>NZ_CP197426.1:0-5582434 GCF_059632245.1 Bythopirellula superficialaquae | reverse complement strand
TTCGAAGGTGTCGCGGGGAGGCTCGAAAAGGCCTAATTTCCCTGCGAAAAGAAGCAAAAAATGGAATCCCTGATTTTAGCCGATTGCGGAGCACGTAGGGAGGACTCGCGGGGCAATTTTCGCCAAATAGTTAGCGTCGTAAGTGATTGTGTGCCTTGATGATACGGCGAGCACTTTCGCGGGCATCGTCTGGCGTATTTGTCACGCCAAAACTGAACCGCAAAGCCCCCTCAATCTGCTCTCTTGGCAGGCCCATGGCGACCAACACAGGCGAGGGTTCGCTTGACCCGCTCGCGCAAGCGGAACCGGTCGAACACGCGATGCCCGCGAGATCGAGAGCCAGGAAAAATGCCTGTCGATCAACGCCTGGAAACGCAATGTTCGCGGTGTTGGGGAGGCGTGGCGCATCCTTGCCAACGACGACCGCCGACGGAATGGCGGCTTGGATCAGCTGCTCGAATTCATCGCGTAGTACCGCGAGGTGTGCTGTGCGTTCTTCACTTTCGCGCTGCCAAATCTCCAGGGCAGTTTGCATTCCCACGGCGAGGGCCACCGATTCCGTGCCAGGTCGCTGGGCGGCTTGTTGATGTCCGCCAAAGAGCTGTGGTGCGAGCGCCACGTCGTTTCGCAGTAGTAATGCGCCGATTCCCAACGGGCCGTGAAACTTATGCGCAGCACAACTCAGAACGGCGAGATTCCACTCGTGAAAGCGCGTGGGAAGTTTGCCGACCCGTTGGGCCGCATCCGTGAGCAGGGGGATATTTCTTTCCGCGCAAAGGCGGCTGATTTCTTCGAGTGGTTGGAGAACCCCCGTTTCGTTATTGGCGGCCATGATACTTACGAGGCGCGTGTTATCGCGAAAGGCCGCGGCGAATTCGTCGAGATTGACGATGCCGTTTTCACGGGCCCTGACCCGGGTGACTTGCCAGCCCCGGCGTTCCAGCTCGGCCACAGGGCCCAAGAGCGACGGATGCTCGATGGCCGAAGTGAGCAGGTGAGCAGAGGGTTGGTTTGCTAGCAGTCCGAACAAAGCCAGATTGTTGGCCTCGGTGCCACCGCTTGTAAAAACAAGCCGATCGGCGTCCAAACCCGTCGTTTTGGCCCCCAAAAGCTCGGCAATGCGTTCGCGGGCGTTTTCCAGCACCCGCCGGGCTGCCTGGCCAGGACGGTGCTGGCTGGACGGATTGGCGGGAAAATCGAGCCAAACCTGGCGCATCGCGTCGGCCACCTCCGGCAGTAAAGGAGTGGTCGCATTATTGTCGAGGTAGATCATATTGGCCATGCATGCAGTATAGACGTTAGACGCTGGTTGCTGGGCGCTAGCACATCCAAAACTGGCAGCTCGCGCCTACCGACTCTTGCCTAATTGGCATTGCGGGCGAATTTCAACCAGGACTACCATCCGCGCGGCGAAAGGATTCGCCGTTCTAGCCGCAGGCGCAAGCCCGTGGTCCCCAGAAGTACTCCGCACCTCAAGGATGAGATGCCATGGCTGTGATGTTTCGTGCAGTGGTGATGTTGGTCACACTCGTCGGTTTGCCGACGGCCTGGGTTTATTACGGTCCGTTGCCGCAAGGCGCGCAGCAGGTCGTCGATCGATTTGTTGAGGTGGCGCAGGATGCGTTAGGTTGGAAAAAGTCGTTGCCGGCTAACACGGCCATCGGCGAGAAGACGGCTCCGCGATACGACGATGTGTTGCCGACTCCCACAGCTCGGCCAGCCGTTTCACGCGCGACCTTTCAAGGCAACGCCGAGCCCGTGCAATTAGCTTCAGCCACGGGCGCTATGCCGACTCCCCCGGCACCGATCACCCAGGACAATCAAGGGGAAATGGCGATGCATCTTTCGCTGCTTAAGAGCTTGGGTGTGGCTCAATATTCCCTGGAAAAATGGGGTCAGGGCTATCGATTTAAGTGTGCCCTGCCAATTGGGGACAATCCCGATTTCACGCGACAATTCGAGGCGATCGATGCCGATCCGTTGGCCACCGTGCGGCAAGTTGTGGGCGAAGTCACGTCGATGCAAAATGCTCGGCTCGACACGGGAACTTTGTGGCGTTAATCACCTCACCGCATTGGGAACACCGCTATGAAGTCTCGTGCCACTAGCCTTGGGCAGCGATTGCAAAGCGTCGCGCTAAGGTATAGCACCCCCCTGAGCGGTGCAAAAAGTTCGCGGCTGCGGCGCTTGCCAACTGGCAACCAGTTAGCCACGGCGGTCGTGGGGAATCCCGCAGACGAACAGGAGGCTAAACTCACGCGGCTCGAAGCCGTGCTGTTCTTATCGCGGGAACCGATTTCCACAAGAAAACTGGCGAATGTCGCCAAACTTGCCGATGGAACGGAGGCTCGTACTTTGCTGAAAATGCTTGCTCGGCGTTATGAAGAGCGAGCCAGCGCGATGCAGGTGGTGGAAGTGGCGGGCGGGGTGCAATTGTTTACACGCCCCGTCGTGGCCGATTGGATCCGCCGTTTGCATGGCGAAAGCGAGGAGATTCGGCTCTCTCCACCGGCTATGGAAACCCTGGCCGTGGTGGCCTTTCGGCAGCCGGTGGTGCGTGCGGAAATTGAGGCAATTCGGGGGGTCCAGTGCGGAGAAATCCTAAGAGTGTTGATGGAACGGGATTTATTGCGTATTGTCGGACGTTCTGAGGAACTGGGCAGGCCGTTTCTCTACGGCACGACGAAAAAGTTTTTACAAGTTTTTGGTCTCCGCCGCTTGGAACAACTGCCCCCTATCGATCAAATTCATAGCGTTGGCATAGAGTGATAGTCTTGCAAAAAAACTGGTGTCGCAGTTAGGTTACCTATCCGCAACACATGATTCATACAGACCCAAACCCGTATTTGTATTCGTGAGATGGTGAGAGGAGCATATCGTGCAGCTAAATGATTCTTGGCAATTGTCGGCGGTAGGTTTTGAAAGCAAAGGCTCAATAGCTTTGCTCGAGAACAAGTTCGAACTCATGGATCCTTGTTTGAGTCCGCTCACCAACATGGGCGACGACGATTACGAAGATGAAGAGTACGAGGACGAAGAAGAGGACGATGACGCCGAAGAGGGCGACTACGACTACGAGTATGAAGACGAAGAAGAGGACGAAGAGGAAGACGAAGACGCTGAAGATGAAGTGGAAGAAGAGTACGAAGACGACGAGTGGGAAGAAGTCGAAGAAGACTCTGCTGAAGACGACGAAGAAGACGATCTCGATTCCGAGGAAGACGTCGAATACGAATACAAAGAAGAAGACGAGGACGACTGAGCCGCTCGTCAAGATTTGAGAAACTGACAACGCCCAGCATTGCTTGCCAGGGCGTTTTTTATTGGCCCAATTGGAATATTACTCTTCGATCTTGAACAGACGCCGCAAGGCGTCCAGCAAGCCGTGATGCGTGCCGTTCTGCGAAGCGTCACGCAATGATTCCAACGGAGGATGCAGCAGCTTGTTGACGAGTCGGTCGGCAAACTGGCGGATCTCGTTGCGGCTGCGATCGTCGAGTTCGGGGAGCTTGTTGAACAACCGCTCGAGCTCGGCTTCTTTGGGTTGATGCAAACCCTTTCGCAGTCCCGTGATCACGGGAGCGGTCGAGCGCAGATGCGTTTCGGCGATAAAGCGATTGGTTTCTTCGACCACGATGGCCTCGGCGGCGGGAAGTTCGGCGGCACGCGCGGCACGATTTCGCTGGCAGGCCAAGTCTAAGTCATCGATCGAGTAAAGATAGACCCCCAGTTCGTCGTTGATGGCCGCTTCAAAATCGCGCGGCACGGCGAGATCCAAAATCACTAGCGGTCGTTGGTGCCGACGGGGCACGACTTTTTCCGCGAATTGGTTGGCGGTCACAATCGGCTCGGTGGCGGCCGTGGTGCTGATCGCCAAATCGGCTTGAGCGAGTTGATTCCACAGATCGTCCCAAGGGTGGAATGTTCCCTGCCATTTTGTGGCCAGTTGTTGGCCACGCTCGGGATTGCGATTCACAACGTGTATTTTGGCTTTGCCTACCTCGCGCAAGTAACGCAAGGTTTCGTCGGCCATCTTGCCCGCTCCGGTCACTAGGACGTGCTTGCCGTTGAAGGTTTCAAACACACAGGTGGCGAGTTCCGAAATGGCCACACTGGCGATGCTCACGCGATGGCGGTGGAGCGATGTTTCGCCCGTGACACGCTTGGCGGTTCGCAGAGCGGCCTGAAAAAGTTCGTGCAGTTGGGAGCCGGCCGAGCCGGTGAGCTTGGCCCACTGATAAGCCTGTTTCACTTGCGAGAGGATCTGTGGTTCGCCCACGACCATACTATCGAGACTGGCCGAGACGCGGAACAAATGCTCGGCCACTTGCTGATCGGAGAGTGTCGTCAGTTTGCCCGCCAAATCGCTGGCCGACAGATTGTGAAAACCGGCCAAGGCTGTGACGAGTTGTTCCAGTTCGGGCGGCTCGTTCGTGCCGGCCGCATAGAGTTCCACCCGATTGCACGTCGAGAGGATCGCCAGTTCCGTGCCAGGAAGCTGCTGCTGCCATTGGCGTAACGCTCGCTCGATTTGCGATTCATCGAAGGCGATTCTCTGGCGAACGCTTAGGTCGGCGTCGTGATAGGTGCAGCCAATCATGCGGAGCTTCATGGCGAATCTCCGAATGACACGGTTTCAATCGGGGGCGGGGACGCCCCGGCTCGCGTGGCTTTTTCTTGATGGAAACTATCGCCCCACATGACCGAAGCAAACACCAAGAGCAAGAATCCGAACGCTGCGAGGGTGAGAAACGCGACTTTCCGACCCTGCCGCGCAGCGGGATAGATCATGCGGAAGGTTTCGGCCACCAGCAGCCAAGCGGTCATCAACGTCAGGCTCAGCACGACCGGATTGGTCCAAGAGAGCCTGTGCGAATCGTCTTGGGCGAGTTGGGTGAGCACTCCCGTGAGAAATCCGCCGAGGACGAAGACCGTCGCCGCACCAAGGGAGCGGCTGTTGGTTCGCTCGAGCCATTCCAAGCTAGGAAGCCGAAACCCTGCCGAGGCGGGGCGCTTTTGTTTCAGGCGATAACTTTGGATTAGGTACATCAATCCGGCGAAGAATCCCACCAACACGGCGATCGTGCCCAGCATCAAGAAGACGCCGTGGACCACTCCCCACACCCGCGGAGCGGCATAAGCGGCCAGCGGTTGCGATGAAGCAAGCGTGGCCGCACCGATGAGTCCCAGCACCCCCGGCAGCAAAAACAATCCCAGCGATTTCTGCGGATAGTACAAGCGGGCCGCAACATACACCGCGGCAAGCAGCCAAGCGGCCAAGAGAAACCATTCTTGCTGGCTGGAAAGCGGAGCGGCAGGCTGGTTAGCGACGCGAACGCCCAGATACCAGGTGTGGGCCACGAGCCCCGCCCCCGCCGCGGTGATCTCAGCGATGCGGCCTAATTTAAGCGGTCGCCAAAGTCCGAACATTTCCAGCACCAAGGCCACCGCATAGCTGGCCGCGAAACAGACGATGTTGATGCCGGAGTCCATGGGCGTTACGTGGCAAGAAATCACGGAACAAGTTCCGCGGCTAAATAGTTAGCCACGCTGCTGGTAGCGTGTATTACTCGTCCCCTTCCAGGCCGTACTGTTTGAGTTTTTTGTGGAGCGTGTTGCGGTTGATTCCCAAGCGAGCCGCCGCTTTGATCTGCACGTTGTCGCAGCTGGTCATCACTTGGGAGATGACTTCCCGCTCGACGTGATCGACGATCTTGCTGTGCAAATCGACCGCCGTATCCCCTGCTCCGTTGAGACCTACCTGTACAAGTTCTTCGGCCAGTGACCCGAAGTCCATGGGCCGATTGCCCAGTCCGCGAGGTGACCTTCCCGTGACGACAATCGAAGGCAGCAAATCGAGAGTGAGCTCATCTCCGTGGGCCATGACGACAGCACCCTCGACAATGTTTTGCAACTCGCGGACGTTCCCTGGCCACTCGTAACGTTGCATCGCATCGAGCGCCTTGGGGTCGATGTGTACCACGTAGCGGTCGTTCTTTTCATTGTAGATGTTGAGGAAATGCGTGACGAGTTCGGGGATATCCTCGGGGCGTTCGCGCAGCGGGGGCAAATAAATCGGCACGACGTTCAGCCGATAATACAAATCTTCTCGAAACGCACCTTCCGAGGCGAGCGTCAACAAATCGCGGTTGCTGGCGGCGATCACTCGACAGTCGACTTGCAGCGTCTTCGTGTCGCCCACGCGCTCGAACTCGCGTTCTTGCAATACTCGCAAGAGTTTCACTTGCAAATGCGGGGTCGTGGAGTTGATTTCGTCGAGGAAAATCGACCCCTTGTGGGCCGCTTCGAAACGCCCGGTGCGGTTGTCGATGGCCCCCGTGAAAGCGCCGCGGACGTGGCCGAACAGCTCGCTCTCGAGCAGGCTTTCGCTCAATGCCCCGCAGTTGACGCGGACAAACGCCCGTTCGCGGCGATTGCTAAGCTCGTGGATCGCGTGGGCGATAAGCTCCTTACCGGTGCCCGTTTCGCCCAAGAGCAACACCGAGGCCTGGGATTGAGCCACCTGCTTGGTGACGCGATAGACTTCCGCCATGGCCGGGCCGGAACCGATAATTCCGCGTAGCGGATTCGGCGCTCCATTCGGTTCGAGGCTATTTCGCGGAGAGTTCATGGAATTTAAAAATTGCAACCACTAAGGCACGAAGGACACTAAGTCGTTGTTAGGCTTCTGATACGTTGTTTCTTAGGCGTCTATGCTCTTCGTGTTCTTTGTGCCTTTGTGGTTAGTTTTTGGTCGGCAGCTTGTTTTCCAACGCATCTAAAATTTCACCGAGGACATTTTGGGTCTCGACGCTTCCGGTTTCGCTGGCGTTGTAGCGGTCGTATTGCTGGGCGATCTCGGCGGCGGTCAGCAAGATTCCAAATCGGGAGCGGCTACGGGCGAACGAATCGGCGGCCAATTGGCGGAGTGGCATGGGTTGCGCCGCAAGGCTCGCAAAATCCACGAGCGTGCGTTGGCTGCCTGCGGTGCCGGCGTTGGCTAAGGCGGCAAGCGAGGGCTTGGTCAGGTCGGGGTTATAGACCGTGTGTTCGAGGATCGCCGAATCGCGCAACAGTTCGTCGTATGGCACTCCTTGATTCAAGATTTGGGCGAGCCAATCGATGGCTTGCACGGCCTGCTGCGTACGCTCGTCGGCGGACAAAGGCTCGCCGGTTTGGGCAATCAGCCGGTCAACGAGCGATTTCATGGCTGCGGGCGTATGGGGCCGCGAGACGGCGAGCAAACGCTTGTCGACTCTGGCGAGTTGCTCGCCGAGCAGCAAATCTTCATTGGTGGTAAGGAGGGCGACAGGCACATGGGCTAAACGAGGCTGAGCCCGAAGCTGGTAGAGCGTTTCGCGCACAAGCGGTTTGCCGATGTCGCTGTCGATGAGCACGAGCCCGAGTCGCGGCGAACCGAGGGCCTGCTGGATCAATCCAATTCCGGTCGTGGCGGAAATCGCATCGTAACCCAAACCGCGTAAGTTTCCGGCCCAATTATTGGCATGAGCCTGCGAAGGTGCCCCCACCACGGCTTGCTCGATACCCGCTCCTTGGGCCAACAGCCACAAAGCTTCGGGGACATAGCTGGCCCCCGGGAAGGATTTGCGGGGATTGATATTCATGATCGCCGTCAGCGCGGTGAATTTGAGTTCGCGATTGGGATGAGCCACCGCCTGGGCGAGCGGCGTGGAGGTGCCGTCCAACGATTCCAAAGCCGTGGGATCCGCTCGGTCGGCGAGTAATTTCGCGGCGGCAATCGCGGCGTTCACGCGGCTGGTTTTGATCGCGGCAGCCAGGGCGGCGTTGATATCGGTGGTGGCCAAACCCGTGGCGAGTTGAGTGATTTCGGCCGAGGGTTGCTGCCCGAGAATGTGGGCAGCTTCAATCGCCGAAATGATGGCAAGTTGCCGATCCGCGGCCGAAGCGTTCGCAAGTACGAGCAAATTCTGTGCGATGCGGGCGTGAATCAACGAACGTCGTTCGCAGGAAATCAGTTCCACACTGGTGAACTTTTTGGTTGTTGGATCATAAGACCACCACAGACCGGTTTCGTTGGGGAGCGAATCGGTGGGGATGCCGGCGTCGGTGCGCTCCAGTTCACGCTGCAACACGGCCAGCGCATCGTGCGAGTTGGGTAGCGTCAGGCCCATTTTCGTGAGTGCGGCTTGCGCGGCGGCGATTGTGTCGGCATCGCTTTCCCCGCCCGCAATAATCGTGGCCAGCCAAGGCACGGCTTCGAGCAAATGCAGATGTCCCACGAGTTCCGCGGCATCGCGGCGGAATTGTCCTGCGCCATTGGCCAGGGCCGCAATCGCCAAGGGATCGACCACAGGGCTCATTTCCACCAAAGCCGTGAGCAAATGGCTCCGCTCGGCGTTGTCGGTCGAAGCGGCCAGCGCTTCCAAAGCCGCTTGAGCGGCAGGGAGACCCGTGGCGGCGAGATCATTGCGAGCTTCTTGGCGGATTGAACTATCGTCGTTGGCCAAATTGGTAAGCAAGGTGTTCATTCGCTCGGGTTTGGCGGCATCCGCTGCAGAGGCGGCCAGCGCGGCTTCGGCGAACTCCCGGCCACCGGCGATGCCGTGTTGCGAGGCTTCGCGAGAAAGCATCAGGAACTTCGCGGTTCCGAACTGACGCACCAAGTCGGCTTGGTCGGCGGGGGCAAGTTGGGCTTCGGCCAGCGGCTTAAAGATTTCCGCAGCGACTGGGTATTCGCGCAAGTTAATCAGCGTAAACACAGCTGCCAGGGCATCGGCCGGCTTTTCATGAGGCGCGTCGAGCACCGCCGCGACGGCGTGGCTCCGCCGGGCCGCTTCCTCGAACAGCGCGGCAGAGTCTTGAGCGAACGCCGTGGCAGGGATCGCGAGCCAAAGCAAGCAGAAGTATTTGAGTAAATGTTTCATAGGAAGTGTCGTTATTCAGAGCGGTCAATCAGGGAGTGGTTCTCAATCAGCCAATAGCTGCGATTCAACGAATCGCAGGGACAGGCGATGCATCGCATCGCCGTTAGTGGTTGTTAAAGTTTTAGTTTGTGTTGCCAGGCGGCGACTTGCTGGGCGACCATGGCGGGCGCGGTCGAGCCGACGCTCTTAAAAGCGGCGATCGCTTTCTCGACGCCGAGGACATCAAAGACTTTTTCATCAAGCGATGCGTGCGCTTGCTGAAAATCGGCGAGCGAAAGCTTGGCGAGCGGTACGCCCTGCTTCATCGCCTTGGCCACCAACTTGCCGATGATCTCGTGGGCCGAGCGTTGGGGGACGCCGAGGCCAATCAGATATTCCATCAGTGTTGTGGCATCGAGATAGCCGTGCTCCAGCCGGGACGCAATCGCTTCGCGGTTGAGTTCCGCCCCCGTAACGACGGCAGCCGCCAGTTCCAGGCAAGCGCTCACCGTGTCGGCGGAATCGAAAACCCGTTCCTTGTCTTCTTGCAGATCGCGGTTGTAAGCAAGCGGCAAGCTTTTCACGAGCACCAACAACGCCTGCAAATTGCCGATCACGCGAGCCGTCTTGCCCCGGGTCAGCTCCAGCACGTCGGGATTGATCTTTTGCGGCATGATCGACGAGCCGGTGCAGTAGGCCTGCGGAAGTCGCAGAAAACTAAACTCAAAGGTCGACCACAGAATCCATTCTTCAGCCCAAGTGCTCAAATGCTCGGCCACGAGCGTCAACGCGAACGCAAATTCAATGGCGAAATCGCGGTCGCTGGAGCTGTCGATGCTGTTGGCCACCAAGCCTTCAAAGCCGAGTGCGTCGGCGACTTGTTGCCGGTCGATGGGGATCGTTGTCCCCGCTAAGGCCGCAGTCCCCAGGGGAAGTTGATTCACGCGGCGTCGGCAATCGGCAAGGCGATCGCGATCCCGCTGAAATTTTTCGCAGTAGGCGAGCCAATAATGGTTGGCCAACACGGGCTGGGCGCGCTGCAGATGGGTGTAGCCGGGCAGAATCACGCCCTCGTCTTGTGTGCAGCGTCCGACAAAAGCCCGTTGCAGATCGACGAGCAACACATCGATTTGATCGAGCGAGTCGCGAATCCACAGCCGAAAGTCAGTCGAAACCTGATCGTTGCGGCTGCGGCCCGTGTGCAACTTGCGCCCCACGTCGCCGATGCGCTCGATGAGCGAACGCTCGATGTTCATGTGGACGTCTTCGAGTTCCTGACGGAACACGAAAGTGCCAGCAGAGATCTCGGCGGCGATTTCCTCTAGCCCCGCCACGATCTTGCTAGCTTCGTCGGCAGTCAACACACCGACCGTGCTTAACATGCGGGCGTGAGCGATCGATCCCCGCACATCTTGGGCGTAGAGTCGGCGGTCGAAGCTCACGCTTTCGGTGAACTTCTCGACACGGGGGTCGGTTCCCCCATCGAATACGCCTCCCCAAGGTTTATCTGCCACACACGCTCCCAACAAATAGGCACTGCCACGACCAGCGCTCTCCACCACACAACGAGGGCGATCCGTCGGGCGGGATTTGCCAGTAGCTGCCGACACCTAGCAAATTGAAAACGTTCGCCAACACCTTTACGGTAAATGGTTTAGGATGCGTCGTCAATCAACCGCGGGCAGGGTTCGCCCAACAAATAGGCAGCCGTAGTATGTCTGATTTGTCGATTGTAGGGTGTGACCAAGATTTAGGGCCTTCGCCATGGAAAGTACCCCCACCCTGCCAAGAAACTGGGACGCCAAGCGAACGCAGGGTATGTTGGCAGAATCAGCTTCCCGCACCGTTGTCAGATCGAGATTTCCATGGTCACCACCCTGCTTGCTCAAGTATCTGCTCCTGAGGGAATATCCGGTTTTTTGGAGAGCCTGGACGGTGAGCAACGGTTCGTCGTCCTCCTCGCGGTCATAGGCTGCGTGACCGCCGTGTTGGTCACCTTGGGATGCGTGATCTCGGCTTCCTGGTGCTCGGTTCGCGAGAAGCAAATCGAAGCCGATCTGAAGCGCGACATGCTCGACCGCGGCATGACCCCCGAGGAGATCCAAAGCGTGTTGAATCCAAACCCTTGAGCGGGGTTGATCGTTGGGTGGGCAGGTGGTGCCAACGCGGCAAAGTTTGACTACGCGCCGTGTTTCTCAAAGAGCAATTGCTGACGAGGAGAATCTTCCTCGACGAACCAATCGAGCGGCGGGAGCGTGAGTTCTTCGGCGGCCAGCGCTTGCGCGATTCGGCCGTACACATGGCAAGGCCAGCGGGTGAGTCGCGTGTGGACTAATAGCGGCGGAACCGCGAATTGCTCGGCAAGCCGATTCCGCACCGCCCGCGCGGCGATGTCGGTTTCGACCCAACCTTGTTGTTCCACGACTTCGCGGTAGGCTGTCTCGGCGGCGGCGAGCACCGGCGCCGCCGGCAAAAGCATCGATAGCGCGAAGCGTTCGCAATCGCGCAGCAGTTGGGGCCAGTCGGCGTGAAGTTGCAAATCGTAAAACCACTCGGGCCCGACGGTTTCTGTCGGGCTGATCCACAATGCCGCGGGGGCAAAGCAGCGGGCCAACAGTTCCCGATACGAAGCGAGTGGTCGCGAATCGGCGACGATACGATCGACAAGCAGGGTGAGCTTCCCTTGGCGAATCACGGCGCAGGCCTGCACGCTAAAATGCGGAATCAATCCAGGAATGATCTCGATGGTGACGTCGGCTTGAGTTTCCAGAACCGCTTCGACGTCGACGGGTGCCGTGGCGAGTGGTGTGTCGCGGCGGCCAAGCAATTTTCGAACCCGCCATTCGGCGGCAAGTTCCGTCAGTGCGGGGTAACGGGCAGCTTCGTGAACGGAAAGGACGTTGCTTGGCAGTTCTGCTCCATTGGAGATTTCCAAATGCTTTGTGGCACCGATGAACTCGGTGAGATCACGCAGCGCTGATATGTCGAGTGCCGGCGCGTGGTCGGTCATCCACCACCAGCCGAGCATGCCACCACTGATGGTGACTGCTCCGTTGGGCGCCGCAATCGTTCGAGCGAGCGCGTAAAAATCGCGGCAATAGTCGGAGCTTTCCACCAAACCCAGCACGTCGGCAATGCGATTGAGCTTGTCTTGCCGATGCCAGGGGGCACAGGTTCCCCGTTCGATGGCGCTGACCGTGGAAGTACGTTCAGCGATGAGCTCGGCGAAAGTTCGCAGGCCCAAACCGGCGCGTAAGCGCAAGACTCGAAGATGTTGCCCGAAAGGTCCCATCCAGTGGGTGCGTCCTTAACGAAGCGGCGAAGCGATTCCGATGCCCAGGATCGCGGCCGCAAAAGCTCGTGCCCAAAGAACCCTCGATGATAGCGTATCGAGCGGCGGGGGAAAGCACTTTTAGTTGATACTGCTAATTATCTGATGACGGCTTGCCAGCGCAAATACCAGGCAAAAACCGGCTAACAGAAACCCTGCCGGTTCCGGCACAGCGATAATCGCGGTGATTGGCGGATTGGCATAAGCAGCTTGCCAAACGGCTAAGTCCGCCGCATTAATCGCACCATCGAAGTTGGCGTCGCCATCGCTTTGTAGCGGATCCGTCATCCCCACGTTGCGTTGCCAGGTGAGGAAATCGCGGCCATCGATGTCGCCATCACGGTCAAAGTCCGCTGAAGGAGTGATCGCAGCACGTTCGTAAGTAAAGTTTCCCCCCGATTCCATGCCGATTCCCCAGTCGGTGAAACGGATGTCGAGATAGATATCTTGCTCCACTAAATGGACGGCGGCGTCTTGGCCCACGGTCGCAGGAGGACCACCCCCCGGCCCGCCGTTGGCGGTTTGCCAATCTTCGAAGACGAGCGATTCCCAGTTGGCGGCGCTGATCGTGGCGCTGGGATTGTTAAAGGGAAACGCCCATGCGGTCCCCTCGGGACTAAAATTTAACTCGAAGATCTCCTCGGTGGCGATGTTGAAAATCCCCATCGACTCGGTGCGGGTTATGATGATATCTGGAAGAATCGCGTCCTGGTTTTCAGGCAGCGTATAGTCGGCCCACTCGCCCTTACTGAACGTGATCGTGTAGCCAGAATAAACGAGCGGCGCGGCCGAAGCCACGCCGCTCATGAGGATATTCACAAGCAGTGACAGACACCAATCGCGCATCGACTCTCACCCCGGAATGTGCGGCAACGAAGTCCCCACATTGTATCTCGCGAACGGAGCGAATTCTTGCGGATTGGCGAAAAACTTGTTGCGATTCGCCGCAGAATGGCTCTACGGCAAGAGTTTGATTGCAATGTCCTTGTAGTGGACGACGCTCCCTGGGTCATGGGCCTGGAGGGCGATGGTACCGCTGCCCAACTTGCGGCCAGGGAATTCCTTGAGGTGCGGCATGTCGTCGCCGGTGTCGGTGAATTCGACAACCTGCTTGCCGTTGATGTCGGCCGTGATGTGGTCCCCTTCGACGGTGATCAGATAATCAAACCACTCGTCGTCTTTGGCCGGTGATTCCTTCACGTCGATCACACCGTAGAGCGAACCTGTCTTGCGAGGGTCATCGCCCGCATTGTTGACTTGCACTTCGTAGCCTTGCTCGGGCCAACCTTCTTCTTGGTACTTCGTGTGAATGTACACGCCGGAGTTCGATTTTGGTTCGGCCTTCACTTTGAGTTTGAGTTGAAAGTTTTTAAAGTCGTGATCACCAACTGGCCCGGTGTAAAACACATGGCTGCGCTCGCCTCCGCCGACGACCATTTCGCCATCAACAAGTTTCACGGAATCTTTGTTCTCGCTGGCGGTCCAACCGTCAAGCGACTTGCCATCGAAAAGCGTTTGCCAACCATCGGCTTGTGTGGGTGCGGCGGAATCTGTTTGTGATTGAGCCGCGGTTGTTGACTTGCAAGGGCAAGGACGCTGCCGGGTTGATCGTCGATCACGACGCCCAGCATGGGATTCGTTAGCGGCAAGAAATGTGGCAATTGCGACCATCACAATGATCGATTTGCGGCTGAGCATGAAAGCCTCCTCAAAAAAGCGATTAAAAAGAATCATCAACGAGCGACACAGCAAGCGGGTCCCGGTGCGTCGCTTGCGAGCGTCTGTGGATAGCCCTATCATAAAGTTGCCTTCTCCTTTGAGGGAACCCCCTAAAAGCTGCGTCGTTTGTGCAGCGTATTCGGAGAATTTGTCGCTTTCATCGCAGTCGTGGCAAAATTCAAACCCTCGGCCCTCAACGTTGTTCATCCCGTTATAGTCAACGGATCCACAGGAGTTCTTACGTGAACCACTCGTCTCGTCGCCAGTTTCTTCAGCAGAGTGCCGTATTGAGTGCTGCTTTTGCCACGCCCATGTTGACGGGCGCCAACCTTTTCGGCCAAGACGCCAACAGCAAACCAAAGATCGCCGCGATTGGCGTTGGCGGCAGCCGTGGCCGGTACAACCAAGGGGGGGCGATCGCGCGGAAGGCCGCTAAGTTTGGCGACATGATCGCCGTCTGCGACGTTGATGATCTGCATACCGAAGAGTTCAACAAAGAGTTTGGCGGCAAGCTCACCAAGTATCGCGACTATCGCAAGCTGCTTGAAACAGAAAAGCCTGACGCGGTGACGATTGGCACGCCCGATCATTGGCATGTGCCCATTGCCATCGACGCCCTGCACGCGGGCTGCGACGTCTATTGCGAAAAGCCGTTGACGCTCACCATCGAAGAGGGCATTCGCATTCGCGATGCCGTCAAACAAACGGGGCGAGTCTTTCAAGTGGGGACCCAACAGCGGAGCGAACATGGCCTGCTGTTCTTGAAGGCGATCGCCTTCGTGCAAAGCGGCAAGCTGGGTGACAACGTCAAAGCCTATATGGCGATTGGCGGTGGCGATATCGGTGGGCCGTTCAAGAATGCACCAACGCCCGAGGGCATCGACTGGAACATGTGGGTAGGCCCTGCTCCCCAAGTGGACTACACCGAAGAACGTCGCAAGGAATTTCGCTGGTTCTACGAGTACTCTGGGGGCAAAATGACCGACTGGGGAGCGCATCACATCGACATCGCCCAATGGGCGCTCGGCGTTGATCGCACAGGGCCAACGTCGATCGTCGCCAAAGGCGAATTTACCAAGCTTGTCCCTGAAAATTTTGACTGGGCGCCCTTTCTGAACGGCAAAGCAACGCTCCCCAACGGCTTCAACACCGCGACGAAATTCAGCATCGATCTCAACTATGCCAACGGAGCGTTGATTAGCGTCAACGACGTTTATTCCCGTCCCGATGGCACGTCGTTCCCCAACGGCATTTTGTTCGAAGGCTCGAAAGGTCGCATCTTCGTCAATCGCGAGAAGTTCACCGGCAAGCCCATCGAGCAAATGTCGGAAGCCGACAAGACGGCCCTCGATGAAGCCGTGGTGAAACTTTACAAGGGCAAGCTGCCCGGCGATCACATGGGCAATTTCTTCGAGTGCATCGCCAAGGGAGGCGAGCCGATTTCCGACGTCGAGACGCATCATCGCACGATGACCGCTTGCCATTTGTGCAACATCGGGTTGATGATGGGCCGCGAGTTGAAATGGAATCCCGAAACGGAAAGGTTCGTCGACGATGCCGCCGCGGATGCGCTGATTAGCCGCGCGAGCCGGCCTGGGTTTACGATGTCGTGAGACACAGACATAAAACGTTAACTACTTTTACGGAGAAGAGTGCCATGAACCGTTTGATATTTGCCTGCTTGTTGATTTCTGTGTCGCCGGTGTTTGCTGACGATTGGCCGCAATGGATGGGGCCCCAGCGCGATAACATCTGGCGCGAGGAAGGGATCGTCGAGAAATTTCCCGAAGATGGGCCCAAGGTTTTGTGGCGAACAAAATTAGCAGGCGGCTATGCAGGGCCTGCGGTAGCCGATGGCAAAGTGTTCATCACCGATTACGTCACCGGCGACGATGTGAAGATCGCCAACTTCGAGCGCAAGACGTCGACCGGCAGCGAGCGCGTGATGTGTCTCGACGAAGCGACCGGCAAGGAGCTTTGGAAGCACGAATACCCGGTGACCTACACGATTTCTTACCCCTCCGGACCACGCTGCACGCCCTCGGTGCATAACGGCAAGGTCTACACGCTGGGGGCCGAAGGAAATTTGATTTGCTTCGACGTCAACTCGGGCAAGATCGTGTGGCAGAAGGATCTCGTAAAGGAATACAAGACTAAAGCCGCCCTGTGGGGCTACGCCGCTCATCCGCTCGTGGATGGCAACAAGTTGATCTGTGTCGTGGGTGGCGAAGGGACGCACACCGTTGCGTTCGATTTGGAGACCGGCGACGAGATCTGGCATAACTTCGATTCCCCCGAGCAAGGTTATTCACCCCCAACGATCATCGAAGCGGGTGGCGTGCGGCAATTGATTTCCAGCCGTCCCAACGGCATCTCGTCGTCCGATCCCGCAACGGGTAAGGAATATTGGTCAGTTCCCTACACCGCCACCAACGGCTCGATCATCATGTCGCCGGTTGTGTCGGGCGATCATTTGTATGTCGGCGGTTATTCCGATCAATCGCTGATGCTCAAGCTCGCCCAGGATAAGCCCGAGGTGGAGATTGTTTGGGGCAACGAGCGCAAGCATGGTATCGCGCCCATCAATGTGCAGCCAATCGTCGATGGCGATACGATTTACGGTCTCGATCAAAGCGGCAATATGATGGCCGTGAAAGTACCCAGCGGCGAGCGAATCTGGCAAACCTCCGAGCCCGTGAGCGAAAAACCGGAAAACAGCGGCACGGCGTTTATCGTGCGGCAGGCCGATCGTTACTGGCTGTTCAACGACAGCGGCGACTTGATTATCGCCAAGCTTTCGCCCGCGAAGTATGAAGAGCTCGACCGCGCGCACATCATCGAACCCACGAACAACGCGTTTGGCCGCGAGGTGGTATGGAGCATGCCCGCGTTTGCCAACAAGAAACTCTTCGTGCGAAACGACGCGGAGATTATTTGCGTCGACTTGGCGAAAGAGAAAGAGTAGCACCGCTAATGTGCGCTAATAATCGCTAATTCTCATTGCAGCAAGTCATTCATATTTATCAGCGTGACATTAGCGTTACTTAGCGGTTTGCTATGAATACTGTTGATGTTGTTGTGATTGGTGCCGGGGCGGCGGGGATGCTGGCCGCGGCGCGGGCTGCTCTGCGTCATGATCGCGTTGTGGTGTTGGAAAAAAATCGCAAGGCGGGTGTGAAGATCCTCATGTCGGGGGGGACCCGTTGCAATATCACGCAGGCCACGGATCGCAGAGGGATCGTGACGGCCTTCGGCTCGCAGGGCTCGTTTCTGCACTCGGCCTTAGCAGCGTTGGGGCCCGACGAGCTCGTTGCCCTGTTCAATGCCGCGGGGGTCGCCACCAAAGTCGAGCCCACTGGCAAAGTATTTCCCGCAAGTGACCGGGCGATCGATGTCCGCGATGCCTTGCTTGAGATGTTACGGCAGGCGGGGGTGGAATTGCGGCTGGGCGAAAGTGTAATCAGCTTGGAAAATGTGCCGAACGCACTAATGTCGGGAGATCTTACGGTTGGCAGGGAACCCGAGGCTAGCGCCAACGGCTCAACTAAATCCCAGTTTCTGATCACAACCGAGAGAGACGAAATCACAGCCAAGAAAGTTATTCTCACCACGGGTGGGCAATCGTATCCCGGCAGTGGCACAACCGGTGATGGCTATGCGTGGGCGAAGCAGTTGGGGCATTCCATTGTGCCCCCCCGCCCTGCCCTTGTGCCGTTGCGTTCGCCAGCCACGTGGGTGCATGAGCTCAGTGGTGTGACGATTCCTGACGTTCGCATGCAGATCGTTCGTGGCGATGCGAAGAAGCCCCTTGCCGAGCGACGGGGCTCGTTCCTGTTTACACATTTCGGCTTGTCGGGCCCGACGCCGATGGATGTTAGCCGCGCGGTGACAACCGAGCCCGATGCGACCGATTGGTTGGCTGTGTGTGATTTTTTGCCGAACACAACTCGAGAACAACTCGTGGAAACAATCGCACAAGAAGCCACGGCCAATGGTAAACGACCCATCAACGCGCTCGTTGGTGAGTGGTTGCCAAGACGGTTGGCCGATGCGCTATTAACTCAAGCGGGCATCGCGCTCGATCAGCGCATCGCTGAACTCGGCAAAGTTCAAAGAAACAAACTTGTTGATGCCATCAAGCAGCAAGCGATCCCGGTGAACGGCACTTTGGGATTCAAGAAGGCCGAAGTCACGGCCGGTGGGGTCAGCCTCGCGGAAGTCGATTCTCGCACGATGCAAAGCAAACTCGTGCCGGGGCTGTATCTCGCGGGCGAGATTCTCGACCTCGACGGCCCCATCGGCGGATACAACTTTCAAGGGGCATTCAGCACCGGCTGGCTCGCTGGCGAGAGCGTGTGACTACCGCGTGTGCAGCTCGTTGTTGTCTTGCTCAACGTCGACGACGAAATCGCCCATTAAGAAATTGCGGCCCAAAAGCAGGGGAAATTCCATCTTTTCGCGGTTGTTAAGCGTCACGAGCACGGTCTTTTCAAAGTCCTTGTAACGCAGCGTCAAAGGAACTTTGTAACGACGTTCGCGATGAGCGGCGGTCTTTACCACCACGTAACCGGCGATCTTGGCATCAAGCCAATGCGATTCACCGTTGCCGTTCTTAATATGGAACCGCACGACCTTGCCGATATTCTCGGCCATCTGGTCCGACTCGTTTTCGATCTTGTAATCTTCGATGTGCAGCGAGCAACTTTTCGCTCCGGAGTCGACGCGGGCACGGAAGAGCAGCTCGCTTTGCTTTTCCATGAGCGTGGCCGTCGCACCAATGACGCGCTTTTGCACGGGGGGTGTCTCCTGCGTCGGTTGGATTGGTGTGTCTTCGACGACCGGTGGCTTGTTTTTTGATTCTTCTGATTCGACGGGTTCTTCCTCTTCGTCGTCCGATTCGTCGATCTCCACTTCCGCGCCGGCAGCTTCTTCGGCGGCGGCCTTCTCATCTTCTTTTCGGTCAGCTTCTTCGTCGGATTCGCTCACTTCTTCGTCGGCAGCCTTCTCGGCTTGCTCTTGCTCCTTCTTGCTCACCGGTTCGTCTTGCTTTTTCTTTTTCTTGGGAGGAGGCGACTCTTCTTCGTCTTCGGTTTCTTTTGCGGCGGGCTTCTTGCTTTCGTCTTCGCTCTTCTCTTCTTTATCTTCTTCCTGGGCGGCGTCTTGATCCGTGTCGTTTTTGGTTTCTTCAGTTTCGTCAGTCTGTTCGTCTTGGTTGTCCTCTTCCTCGGCACGGGCCGTGGAAATGAACGGACTCTCGACGACGGGCAAGCCGCACGCGAGCGCAAACAAAATCAACAGGCCAAGCGTAGAGAAACCACGCATGAGCACGGATCGACAAGGCTCTTCTCTGAATGTCACGGACTCAATACTCGCTGGTAAGAAAAAGTCGCCGGTGGCGAAATGGTCTAGGGGTGTTGGCTGGGAAACTGGGATTTTTAGCCCTTCATTTTGGCATGGAGTCCCCGCCAAGGGAACAGCCTGCACAACCGTTTCGGCCCACAAAAAGCTCTTATACGGCTCTTTGGACCGGGCGGTTCTGGCGTAGTGCGTAAACTATACTACTATGATTGGTCACGCTGGGCCGGCCTGCCAGGGAAAAATCCAGCGATGGACCACTCTTTGATTTTACAACTCTTGATGAATTAAAGGCTTACTGCCGTGAGTGCTCGCGTACTTAGTCAGATCGTTGCGCTGGTGTTTGTGTTGCTAGGAATCGTGTGTTTTTCGGCACGATACTATTCACGAACCGAAGCCAAAGTCGCCCAGCAAGACAGTCTCTGGCGCCTTACCTACGACATTGGTTTCGACCTGGGACCTCCGGAAACGGAAGTCGTGGTGGGTCTGCCCACGTCGAGCCCCGCGGCCGAGGTGGAAGTCGAGGAGCTGTCGTACACGAATCTTCACAACGAAATTCGCGAAACGCCCTTGAGCAAAAATCGCGAATTGGTGGTGGATACCAACATCGCTGGGCCGTTTCGGGTCACGGCTGAATTTGATATCCGTCTGCGGCCTCGCCATTCGTGGGGAGAACAAAATACGCTGGCCACGTTGTCGTCAGCTGGTCGGACCCGCTTCTTGCGCAGCGATGAGAACATCAACACCTCCTCGTCCAACGTCCAAGAGGTGCTCCAGAAAATTTCACGAGCCGACTTAACCGATGGGGAGCGTGTTCAAGAATTTTTTGTGTTTTGCTCGCAGGAACTTAAGCCGGGAACTGCCGCGGATGGTTATGATAATGTGGCCTCGGCGCTGGCCAATCATCGGGCGACGCCTTTGGGCCGCGCTCGCGCTTTTGTAACGCTCTGTCGGGCAGACAAAATTCCCGCGCGGCTGGTGGTTGGCTTCGAGTTGCGTCAGGCGGATAATCCGACCCCCCATGTGTGGGTCGAAGCCTTCTACGGCCATCGTTGGGTCCCCTTCGATCCGACCTATGGTTACGCCCGGATTATGCCAGAGAACTTTATACCGATTCGCCGCGACGGCGAAGTGATCGTTCGCAGCAATGGCGCTAAGGACCTGACGCAGAAGTACACCATCATGCGGCTCGCTCCTCCCGACAAACTGTTACTTTCGGAAGTCCGCCGCCCCTCGCAGGTGTTCGATCTGACGCGGCTGCCGGTCGAGATGCATCAAGTGATGTCGTTGATGCTGCTGTTACCGCTGGGTGCTTTGATTACCGCGATTTTCCGCAACATCATCGGTATTCGCACGTTGGGAACCTTCGCCCCCGCCCTGTTGGCGATGAGCTTTATCTACGCTGCCTGGGGCACGGGCTTGGTGATCTTGATCTCGGTGCTGATGGCCGGTTACGTCGGACGGTCGCTCCTCGATCGGTTGCATCTGTTAATGGTGCCGCGGTCGAGCATCGTGCTGACGATCATTATTTTGTTCGTCGTGTTCGGCGTGTCGGTGATCGACTACATGGCCCCCGCCTCGGGCGTGCGTGCCGTGTTGTTGCCATTGGTGATTTTGACGATCTTGATCGAACGGTTCTTTGTGACTTCCGAGGAAGACGGCACCGCGTTTGCGATTCAAATCGTGATCGGCACGTTTGTGGTTGCCGCGTTCTGTTATTTGATTTTGAGCTGGGAAGAAATCGGACAGATCCTGTTAATCTATCCCGAGCTGCACTTCTTCACGATCGCGGCGTTCATCTGGATCGGTCGCTACAGCGGCTATCGCCTCGTGGAACTCTGGCGGTTCCGCGACATGGTGAAATGAAAGTAGCCACAGAGAGCACAGAGCACTCAGAACTGTTTGTTTATTGAAATCACACCGTAGACGGATTCAAGATCGAGCCAACCGAAGTAGACATCCAAAGTCATATGCTCTGTGACCTCTGTGTACTCTGTGGCAAATTCAGGTCGTGACAAGAGACCAACACCATGGATAACAACTCCAAACGATTCTGGGCCTGGCCCGAAGAACTCCATCGCCGGGGTATCTTGGGGATCAACCACCGTAATCTCGATTTCATTCTCGAGCACAATCCGCGGAGTTTGTATCCCCGCGTCGATAACAAGCTCAAGACCAAGGAAATTTGCCAGGAGCATGGCATTCAGGTTCCCGAAACTTACTTCGTGATGACCGAGCATAGTCAGTGCCCGCGATTTTTGGAGCTGATCGGCAACCGTACGGAGTTCGTCGTGAAACCGGCGAGCGGAGCCGCGGGACGCGGGATCATTGTTGTGGCTGGCCGGTTAGGCAACAACTTTTTTAGCACCTCGGGGCGGCTCATCGAGTGGACCGACCTTCGGCATCACCTTTCGACCGTGCTTTCAGGTTTGTATTCGTTGGGTGGACAGCTCGACCAAATCATCGTCGAGCGCCGTATCGTCAGTCACCCCATGCTCAAGAGCATTGCCGTCGAAGGAACGCCCGATATTCGGGTGATACTGTATCGAGGCGTGCCGGCGATGGCGATGATTCGCCTACCGACGAAGGCTTCGGGTGGCCGTGCGAATCTCCATCAAGGGGCCGTCGCCGCGGCGATTGAGCTTGATACCGGCAAAACTTTTGGCGGCGTCTGCCGCGACCGCGCGATCACGCACCACCCCGACACGCAGCAGCCGATTGCCGGCATTGAATTGCCTTATTGGCACGAAGTACTCGAAGGCTCGATGAAGTTGAGCGATGCCCTCGAAATGGGCTACGTGGGGATCGACTTTGTGGTCGATGCCGACACGGGACCCGTGGTGCTCGAAGCGAATGCTCGGCCTGGCCTCGCGATTCAACTGGCGCATCGTCAGGGGATTGTGCCGCGATTGAAGTACATCGACTCGCTCACCGATCTCGAACGAACCGGCGAGAACCGTTGGGACGTGGTCAAATCGATTGCCACGAAGAGCAGTGATTTCTGGCGGGTGTAGGGCTGAGCATATCACTCCCGATCCACGAATCTGGTAATTGGGTTTATCTCGCGGCATGGTATAATTGTGCCAAAGGAAGAAACTCATGACGTTACTTGAACAAGCATTCGCCGAGGCTGCCAAGTTGCCTGCCGCTGAACAGGAATTGCTGGCGTCCCGTCTTCTCGCGGAGATGGCTGCTGAAGATGAATTTGATCGAGCGATCTCGCGAACCTCGGATCAATTGGCAAATCTTTCGCGAGAAGCTCTCGCCGAGTATCGAGCTGGGCTGACCGAGGAGCTCGATCCGGATCGGCTATGATTTCGCGTAACACCCGCAGTTTCCGCGAATTGTATGCGGCTTTGCCCACACGTGTTAAACAGCAGGCTCGTGAAGCCTATCGCCTTTTTAGCAACGATCCCTACTACCCAGGCTTGCACTTTAAGCAGGTCCACCCAGATCCCCCAACGTACTCCGCGCGAGTTGGCATTAGCTACCGTACCGTGGGAGTTTGATAGGGAGATTTTAATGGGCAAATTGACTTGTCTTGAAGTATCCCGTTACATTCAAATAGACTTCACGGACATGAGAGGTAAGTTCACTCTAAATATTGGAGTTTGCTATGCGTCGACTGTTGCTAGTTGCTTGTCTGTTTGGATTGCCACTTGAATTTACTCACGCCGCGACGGCAGCTGCCGAAAAGGCTGCCGCTCCCCTCCCTGCTTGGATTGTTTCCACGTCTCCCAAAATCGGCGCGACCGACATCGATCCCAAGCTCACCGAAATCACGGTGACCTTCGACCGCGACATGAGCGATGGCATGAGCTGGACCGGTGACGAGAAAGACGAGATGTTTCCCGCCGATCCCGATAAAGAGGCCTCGTGGAAAGACAAACGCACGTGCGTGCTGCCCGTAAAGCTCAAGCGAGGCAAGTACTATCGTGTCGGGATCAATTCCAAGAGCTTTCAGAATTTTAAGAGTGCTGCTGGTGAATCGGCCCCCTGCTCGGTGATTTGCTTCACCACCCGCGGCTCTAACAAAGCGATGCAAAGCCGCGTTCGTGCCCCGCAGATTACGAAAATGGTCCCCGAGAATGGCGCGACCGACGTCGATCCCGAGTCGAAGGCGATCCGCATCACCTTCAATGTTCCGATGGGCAAAGGGATGTCCTGGGTCGGCGGCGGGGCGAGTTTCCCCGAAGGATTGGCCGATGAGAAGCCAAAGTGGACGAGCGACGGCAGAACCTGCATTTTGCCGGTCACGTTAAAACCCGACAATCAATACAAGTTGGGCCTCAACAGTTTGCAGCACGTGAATTTCCAAAGCAAATGGGGCGTGCCACTCTCGCCGGTGAATTACGAGTTTAAGACGAGTGGTGAAAAGTAGAGTCAGTCTTTGACCTTAAAATCGAACGAGCCGCAGACGAGTTGCTTCACTCGTTCTGGATCGATGGGCGGTGCGGGAGGTCCCCAAGCGGGGCCTGTTCCTGGCAATTGTTTCATTTCGACGTGGTAGTCGCCCGCAGGAAGTTTTCCCAGAGGGATCAGCGCGAATTGAGCACCACGCGTACCGTAATAGTTGGATGCCACGAAATGGTACTTGATGGTTATTGACTTCCCTTCGCGAACGATCTGATCAATAACGACTGATCGGCCATGGGCATGTTTGTAAAAACAAAGTGTAAGCTCATCAGATGCGGAGTTAGTGCCGGTGGGTTGGTGAGAGTCTGCGGTAAACTTTTCCATAGCCTGTAAAGCGGCAAAGTTTGTGGCGGTAATAATGAAACCTTCTCCCGCAGGTTTGTCCCTTTCATGGCGTGAAAGTGATCGTTCTATTCGCATAACGGTAGAATTCTTGAGGCGTTCTTCAAACAACATGCCATTGAGTTTCTTTCGACCTCCTTCAAGTTCATAAATATCTTTTGTACTCGCCAGTTTATGCCCCCATATGTCCTTGAGTGGAATCACCACGGCATTTTCGCTCAGCTTGCTATCGTCAGGCCGAGGAGGTTCCCAGATCGTGAAAGAAAAAGATTGGCAGATATGTTTCTTTTGCTGATCGTAACCAAGTGGCGTAAATCCGGCTTTATAAAACTTTTTGTCCATTCCCACCTGTTTAAAATGGACGCGATATTCACCAACGGGAAGTTTTCCCAAAGGAATCAACGCAAAATGCACCGTGCTTTCCGACGTATAATGTGGAATCGGTTGATAGCTGACAGTAATATTTTTCCCCGTACGCGCAACTTCCGTGAGCTGAATGTAATAGCTGAGTGGATGCGAAAAGAAGACAAGCGTCATTTCGTCACCAATAGGAAATGAATTGGTCCAGTTTTCAGGCTTGCCATGCCGCATGACACCTTCCATGAGATGGGGTATCTTGCGAAGTGTGTGGAGGTCGATCAATCTTGGAATCACAAAACCTGGCACCGCATTATCAGAAGCAACTTTGCTTGATAAGTGTTGTTGGATCTCTTTAATGGCGGTTTCACGCTCCCGTTCATAATCTTCAAATCCCCATCCTGGAAAATATTTTTCGTGGAATCTGCCAAGATCCAAGCCATGAACGTCGCGAGTGCCTTGCATCTTGTAGGCCCAGATGCTTTTGAGCGGGATCGTGATCGTTTCATCCGCACGACAAGTAGCAGATAATACAATTAAAAGTACGGCAATAAGAATTCGCATGGCTGATTTACTCCACACGTAAGCTACCATCTCAAGGCAAAATTGGGGACAGAAGCTTGTCGCTAAGCTGTCAGATTGGTAATGAAATAATCAATATTTGGCGTGGCTGTTGCGCAATGCCGTCAATTGACCCTCCACCGCTTCGGCATTAGGATTGCCCTAACGCGAACAGGATCGTGCGCTCGCACGATCAATCTCTCCTATTCACTCGTCGAGGTGATCCATGAACCTGCCCGAGGATTTTTCCCGCCGTAATTTTCTGCAAGTCTCCGCCGTCACTGGCGCGGCTTTGTTAAGCACCCTCCCTCAGAATGCTTTCGCTCAAGCGGCTGCCCCCGCGCCGCCGACCGGCCCGTACAAGTTGCCGCCGCTTCCTTACAAGTTCGATGCCCTTGAGCCGTCGATCGATGCTAAGACGATGGAGATTCATCACGACAAGCATCACGCGGCATATGTGAACAATCTCAACATTGCCGTGCAAGGGACCGATCTGGGCGATCAAAGCGTTGAAGACTTGATCAAGAATTTGGACGCCGTTCCCGAGAACATTCGCACGGCCGTGCAAAACAACGGTGGCGGCCATGCGAATCATAGTTTGTTCTGGACGGTGATTAGCCCCGATGGCGGCGGCGATCCGTCCGGCGAATTGGCCGCGGCAATCGATAAAGATCTCGGCGGCTACGAAGCCTTCAAGACCGCACTGACCGAAGCCGCGACGAAGCGCTTTGGCAGCGGCTGGGCCTGGCTCTGCGTGGGTGACGGCGGCAAGCTACACGTCGAAAGCACCGCCAATCAAGATAGCCCGTTGATGCACGGTCACACGCCGATCTTGGGTCTCGACGTTTGGGAACACGCTTACTATCTCAAATACCAGAATCGCCGACCAGAATACATCACGGCGTTCTTCGACATCATCAACTGGCCCGAGGTGGCGAAGCGCTACGCCCAGGCCAAGGGATAAGTTCGCACCAACGAAAAAGATTTTGGCAAATGCCAGCAAGCCCAGGAACTGTGTTTCCTGGGCTTTTTTTGTTGACGCGAACCCTTTTCCGAACTCGCTGCGTAATGATGTTGAGGAGTCGGTGGCCTGGGGGGCACACCGACGCCTCGCAGGAATCTTACGGCACGGAGCAGAAGGAATCTCGTCATGTCACTGGCCATTCGACTAGGAAGTGGAATCCTTTCTTTGACTTTGCTGGCGCTTGGCAACACAAATGCCACTGCTGGCAAACCGCAGGTGGCGTTTGATTTTGGGCGGATCGCGGAATGTGTCGACGTGACCCCCGCCAACAAAGCGGATCTTTATCCCGGCGAAAAAATCGTCGAGGTGAAGTTGCGCGTGTCGGTCCACTTGCTCGACGGCGACATCAGCGACGTGAAAGAAGTGCGCGTCGAGGTGGGTGATAGCGATAACCGCATGCGAGTCCACAGTTTTGCTCCCTGCACTCAATTGGCGAGCCATCTCAGCGAAGACATCGAATGGTCGAAGACCACCGAAGATACCAACTCGTTGGCTGCCTCGCTGGGTGGCGAGTTGCCCACGCCCGTGGGCGGATTGATCGCCCACGTGACCCCCACGATCAGTGGCGCGAAGACGAATCACGAAAAGATCACCGAGAAGCAAGTTCGCCTAGCGCCGAAGTTTGCCGTCGTGGCAAGCGGCACGATCTCGCAGGAGCACGGGGTGTTCTTCAAACTCCGTTCGTCGCCCCAAACATCACTCGAAGGGACCCACGAACTGATCGTGCGGTTCATTGTTCCGGAAAATTGGCGGGGGGATTCGATCCGTGTGTGCTGCCAAGCCACGGGCACGGAAAAAGTGCTGTGGATGTCGCAGCAAGCCACCTGGGCCCACACTTGCAGCGGCGTGGCCCTGTATCTGGCCGGCGATGCCCGAGCCCGCCAAGCGGCGATCCGCTTTGTCGATTCCCGCGGCTAAAGCTTCAATGATTGGGGCATCAAGATTTGGGGCGTGAACAACTGTCACAGACAGTGTGCAGCACTCGCACACGAACGGATCTCCGGAACGAAAAATCCTCGGGGAATCGGGCCCAGTGAAGCTGGCACAAGCGTTGCATTCTTAATGGCTGGATTAAAGTCTTTCCAGTCAGAAAAGTGAGGTGCATGATGAATGCCCATGTGTTCAAGCAACCTGCGACGCTTCCCCGCTTGTTCAGTTGGGCCGCTCAGGTCAGTGGCGTGGTACTCTTTGTGGGTTGGGTTGTTTTGGTGGTCGGCGAGCAATTTCGTACGCAATTCGACTTTCCAGTTGCTAAATCGTTCCTGCAGGCCGCAGCGATCGTAGGAGTCTTTGTCGGCTACCTGTTGAGCCGGAAATATGCCGTGCCTGGGAGCATCCTGGCCTTGGCAGGAACGGGTTGCTTCTTTGCAGTTTCGTATTTGACCACCGGCGTTTGGCCTCAATTGAGCGCCTTATGGTTCGCGGTTCCAGCCGTGCTGACGCTGGTCGCCTGGGAATTGACCCAGAAACTACGCCGCAAGCACGCGACTTAGTTGGGTTACGTGAATCAGGTGCGGAGTAGTTGCATCTTTCCGCACCTGTCTACGAAACTTTGCCGCACGGACGGTGTTTGAGCATCAGTCCGCTTTCGTTGCACCGACCGCGAAGGGGGTTTATTATACCAGGACTGCGAAATCCGGGCCGCGTCCGGGGAGTAGCTTCATTCAGTCACTCGAGTAGATAGCTGATTGGTCATGACTTTTAAGGGACAGAGCATGCTCGAGTTTTGTCGTTGCACAGTTTTCACACTCTGCTGTGTTGCTGTCGTTTCAACTGCCAGCAAGTGTTGGGCGGTGCCTGGCGTGCCCGTCCTGCCCACGACCCCCGCCGATTACGTGGGCTACGCGGTCACCAATATTCCCGCCTACTGGAAAACGGGTGGCATACTTGCTCGGAATAATACGCCCGGCGACAATCCCATCACCAATGAAGGTGCGGCCCTGGGGCGAGCACTGTTTTATGACAATCGCTTGTCCCATGACAACGGCACAAGTTGCGCATCATGCCACCGGCAGGAAAACGACTTTTCCGATCCCAATCAGTTCAGCGAAGGTTTTGACGGCGAAGTGACCCCACGCCATTCGATCGGCTTGTCGAACAATGCCTACTATTCCCGAGGCAAGTATTTCTGGGACGAACGCGCCGCAACGCTCGAAGCGCAAGTTCTGCAACCGATCCAAAACGCCGTTGAGATGGGTAGCACACTGGCCGAGGTCAGGGGTAAACTTGCCGCAACGAGTTTCTATCCCCAGCTTTTCCAGCAAGCCTTCGGCACACCTGATATCACTGACGAACGGATTTCCAAAGCGATGAGCCAATTCGTCCGTTCGATGGTTTCGTATCAATCCAAATTCGACCAAGCCGTCGCGGCCAGCCCAAATCCGAATTTTCCAGACTACGCGGCGGTCTTTACGGAACAAGAACAGCTGGGTGCTGAAATTTTCCATCGCAACAGTTCGTGCAGTGCTTGCCATGCCAGCAATCTGCAAGTGGCAAACAACACCCACAACATCGGACTCGATCTGACAAACGAAGAGGACGCCGGTGCAGGCAATGGCAAATTCAAAACTCCTTCGCTGCGTAACGCTGCCGTGCGGAATGGCTTCATGCACGATGGTCGTTTCACGACGCTCGAAGAAGTCGTCGAGTTTTATGTCTCGGGCATTCAGGCCAACCCGTTCCTTGACACACGTTTAATCGCGGCCCAAAACTTCGGCACATTTAATCTGACCACCGAAGAGAAGGCCGCGCTTGTGGCGTTCTTGAATACGCTCACCGACAACACGTTTCTCACCAGCGACCTGTTCAGTGACCCGTTCGTATACGTGCCGGGGGATTTTGACGGTAACGGCGAAGTCGACGCGGCGGACCTCGCGATCTGGCAGTCCTCATTGGGTGTCGATGAACTGGGCGATGCCGACAACGACGGCGATACCGATGGGCGTGACTTCCTCACGTGGCAGCGCAATATAGGCCTGACCTGGGAGGATTTCGTCGGGCTCTCGGCGACTTCCACGGTGCCCGAGCCTTCGTCGCTCTTGTTATTCAGCATCGCGGCCGCAACAGGTTTGTTGAGACGAAACCGCCGCATAAAATATTAGACGGCTAGCTTGATTTCTCCCGTGGCGTGATAATTGCGATGCAGCAGCACATCACGTCATATCAAATACGCGGGAGATTCGCATGTCTGTTGATCCCATGGCCAAGTCTAAGGCCGATTTGGCCACCATCGTCGACCATATCAGCGTGCGGGATTCGCCCGTGGGGATCGATGCACAATACACCCATGCGATCATCATCACGTATTTGCAGCAGATATCGGCACGGCTCGATGCGCTGGAAGAACGCTTGAACAAGTGGGATTCTCTGGCAGCCAACCAGTGAGCCGCCGGCCATGAGTTCTTCCCCAGCCACGCCCGAAGCGGAAGCGGCCAAGCATCCGCTCAGCCCGTCGAAATTGTCGTACATGTGGCGGGCGCTCGCGCATCGTAACTTTCGGCTGTTTTTTTACGGGCAAAGCATCTCGCTAATCGGCACATGGATGACCCGCATCGCGACGGGTTGGTTGGTCTATCGACTCACGGGTTCCGCATTTTTGCTGGGCGTGGTCGGCTTTGCCGGGCAGTTTCCCTCGTTTGTGTTGGCCCCATTTGCGGGCGTCTTTATCGACCGCTGGAATCGCCATCGCCTGTTAATCGTCACGCAAGTCTTCGCCATGTTGCAGTCCTTAGCCATGGCCGTGCTGACGCTGGGTGGTTGGATCACGATCTGGCAAGTCTTGGTCCTGAGTGTGTTGCAGGGGCTGATCAATGCCTTCGATATGCCGACACGACAGGCATTGCTTGCTGAGCTGATCGACAACAAAGAAGATTTGTCGAATGCGATCGCACTGAATTCCTCGATGGTCAACGGCGCTCGACTCTTAGGGCCATCGATCGGTGGCATTATCATCGCTGCGGCAGGCGAAGGCTGGTGCTTCATGGTCGATGCGGTGAGTTTCATTCCGGTGCTCGGTTCGCTGCTATTGATGAAAGTCATACCGCGCTTGCGAGATCGTTCACGCGAGAAACATATCCTGCTGGAACTACGCGAAGGTTGGAGTTATGTTTCGCGCATCCGCACGATCCGCAGCATTTTGTTGCTGCTCGCCCTCGTAAGTTTGGTCGGCATGCCCTACACAGTGTTGATGCCGGTGATGGCCGAAAAGGTTCTCGGCGGCGGAGCGAACACTCTGGGCCTGATGATGGCGGCGACGGGCGTGGGCGCGCTGATTGGGGCCTTGTTTCTTGCCGCGCGTAAGACTGTGCTGGGCTTGGGTAAATACATCCCTATGGCCGCCGGTGTTTTTGGCACGGGATTGGTGTTGTTTGCGATGTCGCGATCGCTATGGCTCTCGCTTCCCCTGTTGGTGATCACGGGATTCGGATTTATCAACCAACTTGCCGTGAGCAACACGCTACTGCAAACCCTAGTCGACGAAGACAAGCGCGGCCGTGTGATGAGCTTTTATGTGATGGCGTTCATGGGAACCGCCCCGTTTGGCAGCTTACTCGCCGGCACGGTGGCCGAGCGTTGGGGGGCTCCTACCACGCTGTTTCTCGGGGGGATTGGCTGCATCCTGGGGGCGCTATGGTTTTTTCGATTGTTGCCAGAGCTGCGGGAAGAGATTCGCCCGATCTACCGCAAGAAAGGAATTTTGCCCGAGATCGCCACCGGCCTTCAAGAAGCGACCGAACTGCGCGTGCCGCCGGAGTCGTAGAATCGTGCTCTGTAGCTGAGGTCTATGACCTCGGTCTTCAACATCCGGCCTCACAGAGGGCCAGCCACAGAAATCAGCTTGCTCGAGCTTTCAGAACCAATCGCACGTCGGTAAAACTCATCCCCGCGCGTTGTGCGGAAACGATGCCCGGATCACCATCTTCAAAAACGTGACACTTATCGGCAGGGACTTTCAGCCGCCGTGCCGCTTCGAGAAACACATCCGGCGCGGGCTTGGGCGCCACCGGATCGCTGGCCGTGATAATCACGGGAAACAAATCGATCGCGTCGATCGTTTCGAGAATCGCGTGAACCATATCTTTGGTTCCACCTGAAACCACCGCCATCGGTAGCTTCCCGAAATATGCGTGAGCCGTGGCCAATACTTCTTCGACCGGTTTGGTCAAATGGATCTGTGCTGCAAAGCGAGCTTCCTTATCGGCGGTGATTTCATCACCATCAAGCTCAACGCCCCACAGTTTGTTGATTTCCAACACGATGCCGTGCGTGGGCACGCCAGCGTGGGTATCGATAAACGAGCGCGGGCAATCGATGTTGTGCGCCAGCAGCGTATCCCGCCACGCGGCGTAGTGGAGGGTCATTGTGTCGGCGAGCGTGCCGTCGCAATCAAACAACAGCGCGGCGGTTCCGGGCGGGATGGGGAGCATGGCGAGGCGGGAATTGAGGGTGAGATTTGAAGCGGTAACGAATTATTTTACCAGAAGATGTCGGCGAGGCGAACCGCAACCCCAGCGAATTGAGGGGTTTCAAAACACCAAGGAGGCCCTGCCGTTTCAGCCCGATGTGGCAGATCGGATCATTGGTTCCAATGGAATTAACGATAAAAGGCTGAATTCGCTGTTAAGCAAATTAGCATGAAAGATCCCCCGCGAGCAAAAAAAACATTTGAAACATCCAGCCAACATGCTAGATTGAGGCTGGAACAGAATCTTATCGAGACACTCGTCTCAGAACAAAAGAGGTGCATTATGTTCGCACGTTTTTTGCCGAATATGATTCGGTCTGCATTGGTCTGCCTGTGCTCAGACTTAATTCTGAACAATTTCGGTATCAGGCCAAGGTATAAATGTAATCGCCCTAAGGGGTGATCCATTTCTTGCGATAGATATTAACAGCCCAGGATATTAACATCAGAGCTGTGTAGTTTCATCGCCATTTGGGACCATCAGTCTGCAGACGTAGTGGTAATAACAGTTTGCGTATATTTTGAAGAGGAATGACTCATGAACCAAAATAGAACCCGCGCTTGCGTAACTTTACTGCTCACTCTAAGTATCGGCATTTCCCTGGCTATGACGGAAAATGCCTTTGCTTTGAGGTTTGCATTGTTGGAGTCTGGTGACGGACCAGATACTTCAGTGGCACTCTGGGTCCGCGGCCTTAGTGATCGCTCGTCTTTTGATGCCCAAGAACTCATTGCTCCTTCCGGAGATGTTTTTGATGAGGAGAGCGCTCTTGGGTCAAGCATATTTGGCCTGCACCTTCGGGACTTCGATACACTCGAAGATGCAAATACCTATACGACTGGAGATTGGCAAGCTACGATGCGCACAAGCTTTATCTCTGGGGAAACTAGGCTCTTTGATTTCACCATTAACGATCTTTCCCCTGCGACGATAAATCGGACAGCTCCGACTCTATTAACCCCATCTCCTGGTCAAGTGATCAAGAATGGCAGCACATTTCGCTTTTCCTGGGATTACCTGGGGGCTGATGAACCTCCGAGAGGATCTCTTTTCACGACCATCCCCCAATTTCCAACGATAAGTGGCCGAAGCCTTACCGGTGTTTCGTTACCAACACCTGGGTCGACATCGTCATCATCGGGCTCTACGGGAACTGGCGACCGCCGGTTTTCGCACTCGATAACGAATGTGCCTGGTACGGACCAATATCGTTTCCTGTCGACATTAACGGCTGCAGAGGCCGCGCTGCCGTTGGATGTCGAGATAACTCTTGGATCGTTAGTGAGTTTAAATGATGCCATTGTGCCCGGTGATTCGACCGACGTCGGAATTTTTGGTCCGCCCGAGATTAGTTTGTACTACTCACGCTTGAATGAACCATTTTTCATTACACTTTCGACGGTGCCCGAGCCGACTTCTGCCATGCTCTTACTTTTGGGGGGCTGTGTTTCGTTGATGACTTCTGCCTCTCGCGCACGGACATATTATTAAATCAGCTCGAGCAAAACGCGCTGGACTTTGGTGACACAGGAAGTTTGCCTTCTATCGCGGCTACCTAAAGCTTGCGCGAGGGGCTCGCACCTGATTCCAAAGGTCCAAGCCGTGTTCTTCCGTGCCGAGCGGCCAAGGGTATTAAAAATATGAACTTGGTATCTGCGGTCGTGTCCGTACATGGTACTCAATCACAACCATTCGCCAACACGACTCCTATGCCATCTCCCTGGCTCGTTTCCACTGAGATAATTGATCATCGGACGCCGGACGTACGGAAGCGGGCCCTGGAGCTTGCCGGCAATGAGCGCGATCCTATGATCGTGGCCAAGCATTGCTTTGAATGGGTTCGTGATGAGATCAAACATAGTTGCGATTACCGGCTGAATCCGGTAACTTGCCGGGCCTCCGACGTGTTGGCCGCGGGCACTGGCTACTGCTATGCCAAAAGCCATTTGCTTGCAGCCCTCTTGCGAGCCAACGGCATTCCGGCGGGCTTGTGCTATCAGCGACTAAGTGTAGATGGTATTGGACCGCCCTTCTGTTTACACGGATTGAATGCGGTCTTGCTTCCCGAGATGGGTTGGTATCGTATCGACGCCCGCGGCAATCGGGCCGACATTAGCGCCGAATTCACACCACCTCTCGAGCGATTGGCATTCCCGATACACATTGCCGGTGAGTACGATTTGCCGCAGATTTATGCCGAACCGCTGAGCGTGGTGGTGGCTGCTTTGCAGAGGCAACCAAACCTGGGATGCGGTGCTGGCCAATCTGCCCGACGACCCATCTGCGGAATGAACCCCCTTGCGGAATGAACCTACTTTCTTGGGGCTGGGTCCACGTAACAATAGGTGGAGAACGAGAAAGCAAGTTACAAGCAGCGAGGTAGAGCATGTCGGCGGAGTCAGCCACGGTCGAAGCGAATTCCAGTTCCGCAATAGAACAATCAACGGTCATCACCGTGCTCGCGGCGCTGAGTTTCTCGCACCTGCTTAACGACATCATGCAGTCGCTGCTCCCGGCGATTTATCCCCTTTTGAAATCTCAGTATTCGCTGAGTTTCTTCCAGATTGGTTTGATCACGTTCGTGTTTCAATGCACCGCTTCACTGCTTCAGCCGGTGGTGGGCATTTTGACCGATCGTCGGCCTTGGGCGTTTTCGCTCTTGTTCGGGACGATGTTCACGTTGACGGGGCTCTTAGGCTTGGCCGCATCGACAAGCTTTGCCGGCATCTTGGTCTCCGCGGCGTTCGTAGGGATCGGTTCGTCGATCTTTCATCCCGAAGCCTCCCGCGTGGCTCGCTTGGCATCTGGCGGCCGCTATGGATTTGCCCAATCCTTGTTTCAAGTGGGTGGCAATACCGGCACGGCCATCGGCCCGTTGATCGCAGCGTTTATCGTCATGCCGCGCGGCCAAGGGAGCATCGCCTGGTTGTCGTTGGGGGCATTGTTGGCGGCTGGGCTCTTGATGTACGTCGGGCGCTGGTATCAACGCCATCTTGTGAGTTATCACGCGAAGTCTCGCTCCACGGCGGGTGCGAAAGCCGCGGGCCTTTCTCCGTCGCGTGTGCGGATGTCGATTGCAATCTTGTTGGCCCTTGTGTTCTCCAAGTACATCTATTTGGCGAGCCTCACGAGTTATTACACGTTTTATTTGATGCATCGTTTTCACGTGTCGGTGACAGATGCCCAAATGTATCTGTTCGTGTTTTTGGGAGCGGTTGCCGCAGGTACGCTCGGCGGCGGACCGGTTGGTGACAAGCTCGGTTTTAAGACCGTCATCTGGGCGTCGATCCTCGGCGTGTTGCCGTTTACGCTCGTATTACCGTATGTGAATCTTCACTGGACAGTAGTGCTTACCGTCACTATCGGTTTGATTTTGGCCTCTGCCTTCTCGGCAATCATTGTTTACGCCCAAGAGTTGATCCCCAGCCGCGTGGGCTTAGTGGCCGGCATGTTCTTCGGCTTCGCCTTCGGCATGGCCGGAATCGGTGCCGCGGTGCTTGGTAAACTGGCCGACCGGTATGGCATCGAAACCGTTTATCAAGTGTGTGCCTTTTTGCCGTTGATGGGGCTGCTCGCCTATTTCTTGCCGAACATGGACCGTAAACACGCCCGCGATGACATTCAGGCCCATTTGGCATCGCCCGAACTCGATGCGTGAGAGAAAAGAGTGCATCAACGAAAAACGCCCAGGGACGGCACTCCCTGGGCGTTGAATTTCAGTCGTTATTCTGTCGCGAATCAGACTTCCTTTTCTTGAATCCATGACATCATCTTCCGCAATTCTTTGCCGACCTGCTCGACGGGGTGATTCCGCTCGCGGCGGCGAACTGCCTTGAAGGAAGGGGCCCCCGCCTTGTTCTCGAGAATCCACTGGCGAGCGAAATCGCCGTTCTGAATCTCGGTCAGGATCTTCTTCATTTCCTTCTTCGTCTCTTCGGTCACAATCCGTGGGCCGCGGGTGTAGTCGCCGTACTCGGCCGTGTTCGAGACGCTGTAACGCATGTAGTTGAGACCGCCCTGATAGAAAAGGTCGACGATCAACTTCAATTCGTGCATGCATTCGAAGTAGGCCATCTCGGGTTGGTAGCCAGCTTCGACCAAAGTTTCAAAACCTGCCTTCACCAAGGCAGCAGCACCACCGCACAGCACGGCTTGCTCGCCGAAGAGGTCGGTTTCGGTTTCTTCGGCAATCGACGTGCGGATCACGCCGCCGCGGGTACCGCCGATGCCTTTGGCATAGGCCATGCCAACTTTGAAAGTCTCTTCGCTGGCCCCATCGCCGAGTGCGATCAAGCAAGGGACGCCGCCGCCGGCCACGAATTCGCTGCGAACTAAATGGCCAGGGCCCTTGGGAGCCACCAGCAGCAGATCAACTCCCTTGGGAGCAACCACTTGGCCGAAATGGACGTTAAAGCCGTGCGAACACATGAGGATATTGCCTGGCTTGAGATTGTCGCGAATCTCGGCCTTGTAAGTGTCGCCCTGCACTTCATCGGGCAGCAAAATGTTCACGACGTCGGCTTGCTTGGTGGCATCCGCCGCGGACATCGGCTCGAAGCCATGGCTCTTGGCGAGGTCGTAGTTCGCGCCGCCAGGACGCTGGCCGACGATGACTTTCACGCCGCTGTCACGTAGGTTTTGGGCGTGGGCATGGCCTTGTGAGCCGTAGCCGATGATCGCGACCGTCTTGCCCGTCAGGGCTTTCATGTCGGCATCTTTGTCATAGTAAATCGTAGCGGCCATGAGATTTGCTCCCGTCTGTGTTAGCTTCTGACTCCCGGAATATCACGCAGAGGCGCAGAGGCCGCGAGATGCACTCCGGAGTAAATAAAATAAAAGTGTTTTGTAAATTTGTAGATTGAAAGTGATATGTTTATCTCACGCTCTGCGAACTCCGCGCCTCTGCGTGAATAATTCTTCAACTATTTTGCGACGGCCTCGGAGTCGACCGCATGGATCGAGCCGTGCTCGGTTGGTCCATCGGCCAAGCCGCGCACCATCGCGATCCGTCCCGTGCGTACCAGTTCGACAATCCCGAAGGGACGCATCAGCTCGACGAAGGCTTGGATCTTTTTTTCCTGTCCCGAGATTTCGACGATCACTTGGTTGGGGGCCACGTCGACGATCCGGCCGCGAAAGATTTGGCACAGTTCGCCAATTTCGGTCCGCTTGTTTTCATCAGCGCGAACCTTGAGCAGCATCAAATCGCGTTCGACGAATTCCTTGGAACTGATGTCGTCGACGCGCACGACGGTCACGATCTTCTCGAGTTGCTTGCGGACTTGTTCCAGCAACGAATCGTCGCCGACGACGACAAACGTCATCCGCGAGAGTTGAGGGTCTTCGGTCTCCCCGACGGCCAGGCTGTCGATGTTGTAGCCCCGCGAGGAAAACATCCCCGCCACGTGGGCCAACACCCCCGGCACGTTCTGCACCAAAGCAGAAAGAACATGACGCATAGTGATCGACTCCGGAATGTAACGAAACCTTCGATGATAATCGGCCCAGGGGCCCGGAACAAGCCTTGCCGCTAAGCCGCTAGCGGCTACTAGTCGGCCTCGCGGCACGGGAAATCTCGGGTTATTTGGTTGTTCCCGGTTCCGCGAAGTGCTAGTCTAAACGGTTTTCCCACTGTGTATTTACGACCACAGGGGAAGCTATTCCCTGTCACGCAAGCCGCCACCCCAGCGGATTGGTCCTTTTGGGCGCCGATGTCGACGACCGCGATACCTCCCCAGGCTGATGTTTCCACCAACGCTGCGGCTGCCGAACAGGCGGACATGATCCGCATTCGTGGGGCCCGCACGCACAATCTGCAAAATATCGACCTCGATATTCCGCAGCATCAGTTCGTGGTCATTACTGGACTCAGCGGGTCGGGCAAAAGTTCGCTCGCATTCGATACGCTCTTGGCCGAGGGACAGCGGCAATACATCGAAAGCCTGTCGGTTTATTCCCGGCAATTTTTCGATCAAATGCAACGCCCCGACGTCGACGTCATCGAAGGCTTGCAGCCGACGATTGCCATCAATCAACAAGCGGCCAGCACAAATCCCCGCAGCACCGTAGCGACCGTCACCGAAATCTACGATTTCTTGCGCGTGTTGATGGCTCGCGCGGGTCAAGTTTGTTGCCCTGACTGCGGCACGCCGATCTCACAGCAAACCCCTACCGAGATTCAGCAACACATCCTGGGCTATCCCGAGCAAACCAAAGTGATGATCCTCGCACCGATGGTGCGTGGTCGTCTGGGCAAGCATCAAGAAGTGTTGGATCGCATCCGCCGCGAAGGTTTTGTCCGCGTGCGGATCGACGGCCAAACTTACGAACTCGATCAAGTCCCCGAACTCAAAGCGCGGCAGCATCACAACATCGAAGCCGTGGTCGACCGCGTAATCATTCGCGAAGGGATTGAAAACCGTCTCGCTGAATCGGTGCGCTTGGCTATCAAACATGGCGAAGGGGCGTTACGGATTTCGGTGCTTACTCCCGAGGCCAAAGCTAAGCTCAACGATAATGGAGTCAACGGCAACGAGTCCAATGGCGGGGCGTCCAATGGCACAGCGTCCAACGGCCAGGGCAACGAATTCTGGGAAGAACGCGTTTTCAGCACCTTTTATGCTTGCCCCGACTGCAAACGAAATCTGGCCGAGGTCGAGCCGCGCACTTTTAGTTTCAATAGTCCTTACGGCGCCTGCCGCACGTGCGATGGCCTCGCGACGCGCGAAGGCTTTGATGCGGACTTCGTCGTGCCCGATTTGGCGTTGACCTTGGCAGCCGGCGCAATCGCTCCTTGGCGTGGAGCAGGCGGGCCAAGCAAGGAAGAACAAGAAAAACTGCTCGCCAGTTTTGTTAGCAAAGCCAAAGTCAGTTTCGAAACTCCGCTCAGCGAATGGCCCGAAGAAACGCGGCGGCAATTGCTGCACGGCGACGGCGGGAAGTTTGTCGGTGTACTCGCCCTGCTCGAAAAAGAATTCACCGATGCGAAGCGGGAAAGCTCGCGCGAACGATTGGCCATGTTTCGCGCGCAAGTCGTGTGCAGCGATTGCGGTGGTTCACGGTTGCAGCCCGAAGGACGTGCCTGCCGTTTGGGTGGCAAAGCGATTCATGAAATTACGGCCCTGCCGATTGATGCCGCCTTCACGTTTTTTCAAGAACTCAAATTTCCTCCGCAGCAACAGCCTATTGGTGAACCGCTGGTCGCGGAAATTCTGAAACGGCTCAAGTTTCTCAAACAGGTCGGCGTGGAATATATCGCGCTCGACCGCGCGGCCGACACATTGAGCGGTGGTGAAATGCAGCGTGTTCGACTGGCCACGGGAATTGGCTCGGGGCTGGTAGGTGTGCTTTACATTCTCGACGAACCGTCAATTGGCCTGCATCCGCGTGATAACGATTTGTTGTTGGAATCGTTACGAGAGTTGCAGCAGCTCGGCAACAGCGTGCTGGTTGTCGAGCATGATGAAACCGTAATGCGGACCGCCGATTGGCTCATCGATATGGGCCCCGGGGCCGGTGATCGTGGCGGCTTGGTCGTCTCGCAAGGGACGCCCGCCGAAGTGATGGCCGATGTAAATTCGCTCACCGGGAACTATCTTTCCGGGCGGATGCAAATCGAAATCCCCGCCCAACGCCGCCGCGTGGCCAAAACGCGGATGTTGGAACTCGAAGGGGCGAGCGTTCACAACCTGCAAAACATCAACGTCGAATTTCCGCTCGGCACATTCACCTGCGTCTCCGGCGTGAGCGGTTCGGGTAAGAGTTCGCTCGTGGTCGATACGCTCGTTCCCGCGCTGGCACGCAAACTTAACGGTGCGAGTTCTAAACCGGGTCCGTACAAAGCACTGCGTGGTGTGAGCAAGCTCGAACGGTTGATTCACGTCGACCAATCCCCCATCGGTCGGACACCGCGCTCGAACCCCGCGACCTACACGGGCGTGTTCGACGAGATTCGTCGCGTGTTCATCGGCACCAAGCATGCCAAGCAACTCGGCTACAAGTTGGGACGATTTAGTTTCAACACCAAGGGTGGTCGCTGCGAGGAATGCCAAGGTCAGGGTGTGCAGCGGATCGAGATGCGATTCCTGCCCGACTTGTTTGTGAAGTGCCCCGTCTGTCATGGCCGCCAGTTCAATCGCCAAACGCTCGCCGTCCGTTATCGTGAAAAATCGATCGCCGACGTGTTGGCGATGAGCATCGACGAAGCCGCGCTCTTTTTCGAGAATCACCCGGCGATTCATCGCATGCTCACAAGCTTGGTCGACGTTGGGCTCGGCTATCTCACCGTGGGGCAGCGCTCCACGACGCTTTCGGGGGGCGAAGCCCAGCGAATCAAGCTCGCCGCCGAGCTGGGTCGACCCGCCCCCGGCAAGACGATGTACGTGCTCGACGAACCGACCACCGGTTTGCACACCGACGACATCAAACGGCTGCTCGGCGTGTTGCAGCAACTCGTGGAGTTGGGCCACACCGTGCTGGTGATCGAGCACAATCTCGACGTAATCAAAGCCGCCGACTGGGTGATCGATCTTGGTCCCGAAGGGGGCGCTGGGGGCGGCCAATTAATCATCGCCGGCACACCTGAAGACGTGGCCCAATGCGAAGCGAGCCACACAGGCCGCTATCTGCGGCAGTTCCTGAAATAACGAGGCCGCGCAGTGTTGTCACTGCACGGCCCTGTTTTGTTGATCAGCAAATAGATTTTACTTGCGTCGGATTCCAGCAAATGCGAGCAGGCCTACCCCAGCGATCAGCAAGCTGGACGGTTCGGGAACAACCGTAACGAAAGTGCCAATGTTTACAATTGTCATATAAGGTTGTCTACCAGTTCCTCCATTTGATGTAGTAACTGTTGGATCAAAGTACGGAGGTGTTTCGCTTACCAGGTTTAGTGAGAAGGCAGAAGCTTCTAGCCCTACAACCGAACTGATTTCAATAGGCTGGCCGAACATGCTGAATAGCCCGCCAGCTGTCAAGAGATCAAGGATATCGGTGGTGTCTGCAAAGTCGATATACGCATCACCCAAATACAGTGCTTCCTGACCGTCGACCCACAGTCGGGCAGAAATGGCTGAAAATGCTGCGAATGGTACTTGAGTGTCATTTTGGTCGACGGCGTTAGTGCTAACACTGGTTTCGAGTTGAAATTCGGCATCATCTTCGCCAATCATCCAAGGATCAGGTGATGTATCGTCATATAATCGCAATTGACCCGTCCATGAGTATGTTAGCTCACCCGCGTTGCAAGTAGCCGTTTGGTAATTTAAGAGACTAAGAAGTGCTAATAGATTTATGCATAAGAAATGGATCTCGGCTTTCATGAGTTTCCCTTCGTGGCAGATTCAGTCTAATTCAAGCAATATATTTTCGTTATCTCCAGCCGCAAAGAACAGATTGGCTATTTTGTACTAATTTTCGCCTCGGCATCTCTCGTAAATAGGCGATTTTACTACAACTTGTTTCAGTCAATATGTTTAGGTATGTTGATGGTTTTGCTATCAGCCACTCGGCTTCACTATAGAGTACGCGACATGTCCGATCCCTATTTCCAAACTCTGTTTGCCGACCGCATTGGTGGTGCCCAATATGGTAAAGGCACCGCGATCTATAAGTTCGAGAAAATCAAACGCGCCAAACGCCAAGCCCTTGCCGAGCACCCTGAGCGCAAGCTACTCGACTTCGGCATTGGCGAGAACGATGGCGTGGCCGACGAAGTGGTGCTGCACACGATGGCCGAGGAAATCGGCAAGCCCGAGAATCGTGGCTACGCCGACAACGGCATCGGGGAATACAAAGAAGCCGTCGCACGTTTCATGCAACGTCAATATGGCGTGACGCTTGATGCCGCCACTGAGATCAATCACTGCATTGGCTCGAAGACGGCGCTAGCGATCTTGCCGGCCGTGTTTATCAATCCGGGCGATGTGACGCTCATGACCGTGCCCGGCTATCCGGTCGCTGGCACACACACGGCTTACTACGGCGGCGAAGTTCATAAATTGCCGCTGCTGGCCGAGAACAATTTCTTGCCCGACCTCGCGGGGATTCCAGCCGACATCAAGAAGCGCGCGAAGTTGTTGGTGCTGTGCTATCCCAATAGCCCTACGGGTAGAACGGCGACCCGAGAGTTTTACGAATCGGTCATCCGTTTCGCGAAAGAGAATTACATCGTGGTGGTACAAGACGCCGCGCATGCCCTGCTCTCCTTCGATCAAGAGCCCAACAGCTTCCTCGCCGTGCCTGGGGCTAAGGACGTGGGCGTCGAAGTCCATTCGATGTCCAAGGGCTTCGACATGATCGGCTGGCGGCTCGGCTGGGTGTGCGGCAACGAGCGCATCGTCCGCGCCTTTGCCGACGTAAAAGACAATTGCGACTCCGGCCAATTCATCGCCATTCAAAAAGCCGCCGCGGCCGCATTGGACGATCCATCGATCCCCGCGCGGATTCACGCCAAGTACAAACGACGGATGGAAAAACTGGTGGCCACGCTCCAGCGCTGCGGTTTCAAGTGCAGCATGCCGGGAGGAACATATTTTCTTTACACACCATCGCCCAAAGGTTTGGATGGTGGGCCTTCTTTTGACACTGCGGAATCGGCGAGCCAGTACCTGATCAAAGAACAATCGATCTGCACCGTGCCTTGGGACGACGCCGGCGCGTTCTTGCGGTTCAGCATCACCTACGAAGCTGCCGACGAGGCCGCTGAAGACGTTCTCATGGCGGAAACAGAAGCCCGGCTGAAGAACATTAAGCCTGTGTTTTGAGTCGTGCCGACCTCTCTCATTTACTTTGATGAATCGAAGATATATCCAATCAAAAATGGCGAAAAAGCCTTATCAGAGCGTGACGCGCGACCGTAAGCTGCTTCTAGTTTTTCTTTCAATCTTATCTTTTCCGCTCAAGGGTGATTCATGAGATTTTTGCTGACCCTTGCCTTCATGCTATTCGCAGGTTTGTCGACACTTGCTGATGAACAATCGACCCTTGCCTTCCCCGGTGCCGAAGGCTTCGGCGCTAACGCGCAAGGTGGCCGCGGTGGCGAAGTCATTTTCGTTGAGAATCTGAACGACTCTGGCCCCGGGAGTTTCCGCGCGGCCTTGGAGACTCGCGGACCTCGCTACATTCTGTTCAAAGTCGCGGGCATTATCGAACTCGAAAAGCCGTTGGAATGCCGCCGACCCTATTGCACGATCGCGGGACAATCGGCCCCCGGCGACGGAATCTGCCTCAAGAATTACAACTTCACGGTTCGCGCGAACGACGTTGTGGTTCGTCATTTGCGTTTTCGTCCCGGCGATGAACCCGCGGCAGCTCTGCGCGAAAAAGGCAAATCGTTTGAGCCCGATGCCGTCACGATTAGTGCCCCCTCGCGGAATGTGATTCTCGACCATTGCTCGGCCAGTTGGTCGACTGATGAAACCTGCACCGTGTCGGGCGAAGGAATCACAGATGTCACGGTCCAGTGGTGCATCATTTCCGAATCGCTCAACAAGGGAGCCCATCACAAAGGGGACCATGGCTTTGGATCGTTGATCCGCACCAACGGCGACGTCAGCTTTCATCACAATCTTTATGCCCATCATCGCACTCGCTGCCCCCGTCCGGGCACTTATGGCGATGGCAGCTTGTTGTTCGATTTTCGCAACAACGTCATCTATGACGGCAACGGCTATTCGGCCGAAGATCCCGTGCGGATGAATTACGTCGGCAACTACCTCCGCAAGCTCAATGGTCCGGCGTTTAAAGTCGGCGGTGATACAACCGAAATGTATCAGCAAGGCAACTTCCAAGAAGATGCCGGCGCGAAGAACGACGATTTCTGGCAACTCGTCAGAAGTGTGCAGCCACGGAACAAACGCAGGGAACCGTTTGAAGTGGCAACCGTGGAAACGCAACCCGCCGAAACTGCTTATGAAGCCGTGCTCGAATCCGCGGGTGCGACCTTACCAAAGCGCGATGCCGTCGATGCCCGCGTCGTGAAACAAGTTCGCACCGGCACGGTGGGAATAATCAACTCACAGGCGGACGTGGGTGGTTGGCCCCCTTACCACTCGGCTGCTCCTGCCAAGGATTCCGACAACGACGGCATGCCCGACGCTTGGGAAAAAGAGCATGGTTTGAATCCCCAAAAGGACGACCATCTGGGCGATCCCGACGGCGATGGCTATCCCAATCTCGAAGAGTTTCTCAACGCCACGGTGCCAAGCTCGCCATAAAGCCGCGTCCGTCGGTGGCGCTATTCGTTTTGCGATTGCCTCGTTCGACGTAGCCACACGCCCCCTTCGCGTCCCATACCAAACGCGAAACCCAACAGCGCGCCGATGGCAATCAACACGAGCGTCATTGTTCGCAGATTGCCAAGATTGGCGATAAAAAATGCAAAGCTCCCGTCCTTATCGAACGGCGCGAACTGCCATTCAATGACGATGCCCAAGAGCAGCGCACTCAACCCGGCGATGACACCCAGTGTCTTCGATTTCATCCCCGACATCGCGCCACAGCCAAGCCCCACAAGCGCCCCGGGCAGCACCATGGGATACAGGCTCTGCTTAACGGCATAAAAGAAAATGAAGTAACCGACGGCTCCGCCGATGACGCCACCGAGAATGGCGAGCAGATAGTTAGCAGGTGTTTTTGTCGGCATATTGCGCATCCAAGACAATGGAAGATAACACAGCTCGACTCGGTTCTATTCTCGCATTTTGACAATCTGCCGCAACAGCAGAAGCAGTAATTGTGACGACGAAGAAACACGTTGGATTTGCGTAAATGACGCGGTTGGTTTCGCAAGCATCCGCATGGTATGATTCCAGTAGGAGAAAAGTCATGTTATTGCAGCAACATATCCATATTGATCCTTCGTCGGGCAAGCCCTGCATTGTTGGGACCGGGATTCGGGTTTGGGATATTTACGTCCTACACGAGCGGCAAGGAAAATCGCCCGACGAGATTGTGGCAGCTTTTCCTCACCTCTCTCTGGCAGATGTTCATGCGGCCATGGCTTACTATTGGGATAACCAATCGGCCATTGACCAGCAAATGAAGGAAGCCGATGAATTCGTGGAGCAACTAAAGGCCAACAATCGTAGCCCACTGAATCTCAAGCTGTCCGCGCAGGAAAATGGCAGTGATACGGTTTCATCTTGATGAGAATGTTGATCACGCGATTGCTCATGGGCTGCGATTGCGTGGACTTGATGTGACAACGACAAGTGATGCTCAACTCATTGCGGCGACCGATGCCGAGCATATTGCGTTCGCTTTAGCAGACAGTCGTGTTATTTTCACCCAAGATCAAGATTTCTTGCGTCGTCACACGACCGGAGATCATCACGCAGGAATCGTTTATTCACGACATGGGTCGCATTCTATTGGCGAGATTGTCCGGTATTTGCACTTTCTCAGCGATTGCCTCGAACCGCAAGACATGCGTGGTCAACTCGAATTCTTTTGAGCTGTTTTCCATGCACTTCTGTTGATAATCTATCGACATTGATCAATGGTTCTTGAAGCGTTGCGCTACCATGCTCCTTACCTTCGTCATCCTCTACCTCCTCGCCTCAATTGCCGTCGGGCTCTGGGTTGCGCGGCGGGTGAAAAACACCGAGGACTACGCCGTCGCGGGGCGGTCGTTGCCGTTGTCGGTCATCATTGCCACGACGTTCGCCACGTGGTTTGCTGCAGAAACCGTGCTCGGCATTCCCGCCAAATTTTTGCATGGCGGCATGTCGTCGACCGTCGAAGATCCCTGGGGCGCGGCGATGTGCTTGATCCTGGTGGGGCTTTTCTTTGCCCACAAGCTCTATCCCATGTCGCTCCTCACGATCAACGATTTCTATCGTGAACGGTACGGCAAGAAGGTCGAGCTCTTCTGCTCGGTGGTCGATATCTTTTCGTATCTCGGTTGGGTCGCCGCGCAAATCACGGCCCTCGGATTTGTGTTTGCCGTGCTGACCCACGACGAAATTAGCACACGCCAAGGAGCCTTCATCGGCACGGCCATTGTTCTGCTCTATACCGTTTACGGCGGCATGTGGTCGGTCGCGATCACCGATTTTTTCCAGATGATTGTGATCGTGCTGGGGCTCACCGGCATCGCCTTCATCGCGGGCGACATGGCGGGTGGACCAGCCAAAGTCTTTGAACTCGCCTCCGAGCGTGATCTCTTGCGCTTCTTTCCCGATGCGAACTTCAAAGACATCATGTTCTTCATCGGCGCGGGGATTACGATCATGTTTGGCTCGATCCCCCAGCAAGATATCTTCCAGCGCATCATGTCAGCTAAGAGCCAGCGCGTGGCCGTCGCGGGACCGATCATCGGCGGGACCGGCTACCTCCTATTTGCCCTCGTACCGATGTTCATTGTGACGAGCAGTCTGATCATCATGCCCGAGGAAACAGCCGAACTGATGGGCAGCGACACCGAATCGCAAAAAGTCCTGCCGAAGCTCGTCGTCAACCACATGCCTGAGTTCGCGAAGATCATGTTTTTCGGCGCGCTGCTGTCGGCGATCATGTCGACCGCCTCGGCGACGATCCTCGCTCCTTCAACGGTGTTCGTGCAAAACATCTTGAAGCACTTCTGGCCGGGGATGAGCGACCGCCATGAGCTGCGCCTCATGCGCTACACGGTACTTGTCTTCACCGCGTTGGTTCTCATATACGCCCTGATCATGGAAGGAACTTCGGTTTACGATCTGGTCTCGACCACGTATCAACTGCCGGTCGTCGGCGCGTTTGTCCCGCTCGTCGCGGGGTTGTACTGGAAACGCTCAACCAACGCCGGCGCCATTCTGTCGATCGCCTCGGGTGTGGGGACCTGGATTCTGTTCATGGCCACGCCACTAGGCGAGCATTTCCCGCAACAACTCGCCGGGCTCTTCATGGCGATTGTGGGGATGGTTGTGGGGTCGCTGATCCAATCCAAGGAGTCGTTCATTATTCAAGAAGAATAGAACGCGGATGACACAGATTTGACCGATCTACGCGGATAAGTTTCTGGATTTTCAAACCACTATCTATCTGCGTCCATCGGCCCAATCCGTGTTCATCTGCGTTCTATTGATAAATGTCTGTCCAATCCGTCGCTTTTTCCGTAGATTGGATGGCTCAACTAGGGCGCATTGCCGTGAGAATCGTTGTCTCCCGAGGCTGATTGAATGTGGGGTTTGGAAATCGCCGTCATGCTCACCATGATCGGCGTGAATTGTATCTTCGCGGGTTACGAAATCGCCCTGGCTTCGATCACCGTCGCTCGTCTGCAGCGGCTCGCCACCGAGAATCGCGCGGGGGCCAAAGTCGCTCTCTACATGAAAGAGAACATGGAGGCGAGCCTCGCCGTGGTGCAACTCGGCATCACGCTCGTCGGTGCCATTGCCGCGGCGGTCGGTGGTGCGGGGGCCGACGAAAATCTGGCTCCCATCTTGGAAGCGAAATTTGATTTCTCACCAAGACTGGCCGAGTTTCTCGCGCTGATCTGCGTCGTGTTGCCTCTCACGGTGTTCACCATCATATTCGGCGAACTGATTCCAAAAATATTCGCGCTGCGCAATGCCGAGTGGGTTACGCTGCGGCTCTCGCCCTTCATGCGATGGTTTGCCTTCAGCGTCTGGCCGGCGGTCTGGATGTTTGAAACGGTGGTGATGGGCATCATGTCGTGGGGCGAAGGTTTGCGCAAGGAGGGTGGTGCAAAACCAGAAACCGCCGAGTTGCACGAAATTCGCGCGACAGCGGCCCTCGCTCGTGCCTCGCGATTGATCGGCCATCGTGAAGAAGGGATCATCCACGGTGCGACCGAAATGCAATCGCGACCCGTGCGCGATATCATGCTCCCCGCCGAGCATATTCGGATGCTTAGCATCAATGCCACGCTGGGCGACAGTTTGGTCACCGCGCATCTTGATATGCACACGCGCTTTCCCGTCGTCGAAACGCTGGGTGACCTGCAAACGGTGGTCGGTTATGTTAACGTGAAGGACATCATCGCCACGTTGCGGATGAATCCCAAAGACCCTTCGCTCCGTTCGATCGTGCGGCGGCTCCCCAGTTTTCGCGAAAACCAGCCGATTGCCGAATGCTTGGAACGCTTGATGCGTGAGCATACTCACATCGCGGTCGTGCGGAATGATCAGGAAAAAATCATCGGCATGGTGTCACTTGAAGATATCCTGGAAGAGCTCGTTGGTGAGATCGAAGATGAGTACGACCGCTTGCCCGCACATGTTGTGTCTTCGGGCCATGCGTGGGTCGTGGGTGGCGGCGTGCCGCTGGAACGCTTGAAAGTCGCGACGGGCATGAACCTTGTTGACGACCTTCCCCCCCGCGGGGCCAACACGCTGAGCGAATGGGTCATCGGCCATCTCGGCCATGAAGTCACCGGTGGTGAAACCTTGGAGCACGGCGCGTGGCGCGTGGTTGTGCGCAAAGTCCGCCGCAAGAAAGTACAAGAAGCCCAAGTCAGCCGCAGTGACGAATGACGAATAAAACGCGGAGGAACGCAGATCAAACGGATATTCGCGGATTATAGTCTTGTTCTTCTTGTACAGAATTCGATCCGCGCTCATCCGCCAAATCCGCGTTTGTCCGTGTTCTATCAATCTTTCTCCCCGAACCTTGCCCGCGGTCGACTGTCTTGTCTTCCATGGCAATTTCTTCCCAAACTGATGAGCCAGTCAACACGACGGCCAGCACGCTAGCCAAACCGCTCGCGCCGGAGGAAATCCGCGCCGGCGAATTCGTTTCACCGCTGCACGTGTTTTATGATTTGCCGTCGTTCTTCTGGGGTTGCGACTCGAAGCTCGAGCGCCGCGAGGAGTTGGTGCGGCTCTGCTATTTGCCTGAGACGGGGGGCGTGCCGCTGAAGGTGGTTTCTGTCTGCTTGCCGTTCGTCTTGGTCAAGCAACCCAACGGCGAGCGTCAAACGCTCGACGTGCGCAAAGTTCGTCTCGCCCGTCTGAATAGCGACTACGCTAAAACGGCCTGGAAGCTGTGTAAAAAAAAGACCGCTGATGGCCTCAAGCGTTTGTAGTGTCAAGCAAAACATAGAACGCAGAGGAACACGGATTTGGCTGATTTACACGGACCACGCAAGTAAAAAAATTTGGATCCGCGATCATCCGCCCGATCTGCGTTCATCTGTGGCCTATTCCGGCCTCCCTGAAAATTAATCCAGTTATGTTATCATCGTAGCCTCACATTCTCTGGGAGCTACACGATGAAATACCGCTATCTAGGCGATTCCGGCTTGTTGGTTTCGCGAATTTGCTTGGGCACGATGACCTTCGGCATGGAAGGTTGGGGCTGTGACGAAGCCACTTCGATCGACATCACGAACCGCTTCATCGCAGGGGGCGGCAATTTCCTCGATACGGCCGACATGTATTCCAAGGGCGTATCCGAGGAGTTTGTCGGCAAGGCGCTCCGAAATCATAACCGCGACGATCTGGTGATCGCCACGAAGTGTTGGTTCCGCATGCGCGACACGCCCAACGGCAAGGGGCTTTCGCGCAAGCACATCATCTCCGCCGCCGAAGCCAGCTTGCGCCGTTTGGGAACCGATTACATCGATCTCTATCAGTTGCATGGCCCCGATCCGTTCACGCCGCTTGAAGAAACCTTGCGAGCGCTCGACGATTTGGTAAAAGCCGGCAAAGTCCGTTACCTTGGTTGCAGCAACTTTTACGGTTGGCAAATGGTGAAAGCCAATGCCGTGGCCAAGGAGCTTGGGCTTACCAAACTCATCAGCGGCCAGCATCTTTACAATTTATTGCGTAGAGATATCGAGCGCGAAATTCTCCCCGCCTGTGCCGATCAAGGGATGGGCATGCTCTGCTGGAGCGCCATCGCGGGGGGCCTGCTCGCCGGCAAGTATGATCAAAAATCCGGTCCACCCAAGGATTCCCGCGTCGGTCAGCGGGCGAACATCGATCTGCCCCGTTATTGGAACGACGAAAGCTTTCGCATCATCGACGAAGTCGTGGCCGTCGCGAAAGAAACGGGCGTCAGCGCGGCCCAAGTTGCCATGGCGTGGTTGTTGGGAGATCGCCGCGTGTCGGCTGTGATCGTCGGAGCCAAACGGGCTGAACAAGTCACCGAATGGCTCCCCACGGGAGATTGGGACTTGCCTGCGGAGCTACGCGATCGACTCACCAACGCGGTGCCGTTTTTCTACGGTTATCCCCGCGAATGGATGGAAACCACGTTCGGCAACATCGCCGGCGGCGAAGAGTTTGCGCCGTGGGATGTGCGGAGGGCGATTGAGTGGTAAGCAATTTACGCTGGCGTGGCGGATTGCATCAACTCATACAAGTACTCAGGGGCAAAGTCAGCTCCATTTTCCCAGGATAAGGTATGCCCTTCGATCTTGAATGTTTTGAAATACGCCACATTCTGGAGCGGCTCGAAAACCGGTCCCTCGAATGAGCTAGCTAAATCGACTTCGCCATCCGTACCGTCGTTAAACCATAGATGAGCGCGATAGTCGCTGGTGTATTCGGCGCGAATGACGTGAAGCATTATTGAGTTACTCCAAGGGATCAATTTTTTTGAGAGGTTGTTGGCTCTTCAAGAGCTGCCAGTTCTCGCTCAATTCTTCAGTGTGAGCTTCAAACCATTCTAGCACGGCAGTCAACGCCCGTCGCGGGAACTTCCCTTCCACAACTCCGCTTTCAATTTCCACGGTGATCTCGTGTTCGCCATACTCCGCGTGAAAGTGAGCGGGATCATGATCGCGATAGTACATGCGGATCACAATCCCCAAGAAGCGAGATATTTCTGGCATGTTCGTACCTTATTCTACTAGAGTGTAAATGTCCTTATCTCATTCACTCGCGCCCCCAAATTCCCATACCGATGATAAACATGCGTGAGACTTTGCTCATGGAAATACCAGAGCAATTCCACGCGGCCATGTCGGGAGACGGGTTCATCGGCGATGTATTCGCCACTGGCCGCCGCGGCGGTGCGCAGTTCAAACGGCACACGGTCGGGGCTGGCGTAGCGTAATCGTCCGATTTGCCCTTCGCGCAGGAGTTGAGCTAATTCAATATCCGACTGCTCGACGAACTCAATCGCACCCGCCCAGCTGTCGGTGAGCACGTCCAATAGCTGCACGACCGGCGCATCCAACTCCGGCGACGAGCTTACCACTGTGCGGCAACCAGCCGTGTGTGCGGCCAACGCCCGCGCGAAAATTTCAAACGGCGTGTCATCGGCATGCACGCGGACATGCACGGTCTTGATCGGCAGATACCGGCGAAAATTGTCTTCGCCCAACAGCTTGAAGTGATCGTGCGACAGCGAGAATTCTTGGCCCATCCAATGTTCGTAACTCTGCGCCGCCGTTACGATTTGTTCCGCATCCTCGGCATCGATACCACCCCGCGCTGCAGTCATGCGTAACGCCTCACAGAAATCATCGAGGCCCGTGTCGCCGAGATCTGTGGGAGCCCGTGGACTTCCGTCCTCGGCTGCGACATTTTGATAGCCGCCCACGGAAGTCGATGGTTCTTCAAACTTCATAAACTGCGCGACATAATTTGGCCCACCCGCTTTGATGCCGGGCCCGATCGCGCTCTTACCCATTCCGCCGAACGGCTGCCGCAGTACAATCGCTCCCGTCGTGGGCCGATTGATATAAAGATTCCCCGCGCGAATTCCTTCCTGCCACAATTGATGTTCGCGGTCGTCGAGACTTTCCAGTCCCGAAGTGAGTCCATATCCCGTCGCGTTCACCAAATCAATCGCGTGGTGTAGGTTACGCGCTTCCATCACGGCCAGCAGCGGGCCGAAAAATTCCGTGCAATGCGTGTAGCTGTTATTTGTGACACCCCATTTCACGCCGGGGCTGACCAGATGGAGATTCTCCTGCACGTGCAAATGAGGCCTCACGGCCCACGATTCACCGGCTTCGAGTTCCTTCAGCCCGCGTTCGAGATCGCCACTGGGCGGGCGAATTAATGGCCCAACTTTAGTTGCCAGATCCCAGGCACTTCCCACCCGCAAACTTTCCACCGCATCGACGAGCGATTCACGAAACTTAGCATCGTGATACACTTCGCTTTCCAAAATCAAGAGCGACGTGGCCGAGCATTTTTGCCCGCTGTGGCTGAAGGCCGAGTGCAGGATGTTCTTGATGGCGAGATCCCGATCGGCAAGCGCCGTAACGATGGTCGCGTTCTTTCCGCCGGTTTCGGCAAAGAGTTTCAGCGTCGGTTTCGCGGCCAGCATCCGCAGCGCAGTCTCCGTGCCACCGGTGAGAATTACACCATCGACTGCTTCGTGCGTGACAAGTTGCTGTCCGACGCTGCCGCCACTGCATGGCGCGAACTGCAAAGCCGTTTTCGGAACGCCGGCCTCCCAAAAGCACCGGCACAACTCGTAAGCGATCAGCACGGTGTCGCTCGCCGGTTTGAAAATCACCGTGTTCCCCGCCGCCAGCGCCGCCGCGATGCCGCCGCAGGGAATCGCAAATGGAAAATTCCACGGCGAAACCACCACCACAACTCCCCTGCCCCGAGCATTGAGATTGTCGAGATTGTGGAACTCTTCCGCTGATTGAGCATAGAACCGACAAAAATCGATTGCTTCGGAAACTTCGGGATCACTTTCCGTGAGCAACTTTCCCCCCTCGGCCAACATTGCTCCCATCAAGTCACCGCGTCGTGCGGCGATCTCATTGGCCACGCGAAAGAGGTTTTCCGTGCGTTCTCGCGGCGAAAGTTTTCGCCAACCCGCCGGATCGTTCTTGGCGCAGGTGACCGCTTGTTCGATGTCGACCTCATTCGCTTGGTGATAGCGGGCCACAACCATGCCGGGCCGTGAAGGATCTTGTGAATCGCGTTGCTCACGCTTGCTGGCAATCTCTTCTCCCGCGATCACAAGCGGCACGGTCGCCGCTTGTGCGTCGCATCGCGAGCGCCAGCGTTCAAGAATCCCGTCGGCCCACTGGCCATTCTGCGTCAGCGACCAATCCGTATCCGGCTCGTTTGTGAATTCATTTCGCAATCCGCAATCCGAATTCCGCAATTCTGCCCGATCCTGCGTTCGCCTTGGTTTACTCGATAAAGACGGAATCTTCTCAAACGATTCTCCAAATCCCTGTTCCAGCTTTCGCCAATCATCGCTATCGACCGTAAGCCGAAACGCATGGCGGAGAAAATTTTCGTCGCCGGCGTTCTCGTCGAGCCGACGCACGAGATAACCAATCGCGTTAATAAAATCTTCCTGCTTGCAGGCGGGGGCATACAGCAGCATGTTCTTGGAAAGTTCCACGAGGGCCCGCCGTTGGTGATTGGCCATCCCTTCAAGCATCTCAAACTGCACGCGGTCGTGAGCCTGCGCATGTGTGGCGAGCACCAGTCCATAAGCGAGCGTGAACAAATTGTGCGAAGCGATCCCTAGCCGCACGGCGTTGAGATTCTCCTCCTGCATGCCAAATTTGAGCATCCGATGATAGTTGGCGTCGGTTTCGATCTTCTCGTGAAACGGAGCCTGTGGCCAACCGCGCAAACTGGCCTCGACGCATTCCATTTCCATGTTGGCCCCCTTCACGATGCGAATGGTCGCCGGTGCGCCACCTGCTGCGACTCGCTTGCGCGCCCACGCGGTAATTTTTTGCTGCTGGAGAAATGAGTCGGGAATATACGCCTGCAGCGCGATACCCGCCTGGCATTTCGTGAGCTCCGGCCGATCGAGCGTGCGCATGAACGCTTCCGCAGTGAGCGACATATCGCGATACTCTTCCATATCGAGGTAAACAAACTTCTTAACCCGCGTGCCGTCGTGCCGCACGAATTCATGCTTCATCGCAGCGCGGAACAGCAGCTCCAGCCGATCGCAAAGAATTTCGACCGTGTGTTCGCGGGCGAGCGCGGAAATCTGCGAATAGATCGTCGAAATTTTGACTGACAAGACTTCGATCTCGGGTCGTTGCAGAGCTTCGAGATAATTCTCCAGCCGTCGCTCGGCTTCTTGTTCGCCCAGCAGGGCTTCGCCTAGAAAATTGACATTCATCCGCAACCCCGCTTCGCGGCGCTGCTCTAGATGATCTTTGAGCAACTCTTCCTCAGCGGGCAGAATGACGTTCGCCGTTTCCTGCTGCATCTTTTCCTTGACGAAGGGCATCGCCACGCCAGGCAGATACGAACCGAACGATTGAAACCCTTTGAGCAGCGTGCGGTCGAACGTGCTGAAGAAGCGAGGCACACCCTGCACGTCGAGAATATGAATGAATTGGTCCGCCGCTCGATGCGGCAACTGCGAGCGAAACGCCTGATCGGTGAGCTGCGTGAGAGTCGCCTTGTCGTGCGGCGACTGGATCATGCGATCCAATTCCCCTTGTTGTCGTCGCTCGGCGGGGGTTTGCAACTCATTGGCGCGAGTTTGCAATTGCCGCGCCAGATGAATCGCCTGCTGTACCTCGATGGAGACCGAAGAGTTTGCGTCCGGCAAAAAATCAGCCAGCCGCTGGGCAACGCCCGAAGCAACTTCCGCGGCGGTTAAGCTATTAAGACTCATTGACTTAGTTCCTCGTCAATATTTCATCGCTTGTATCAGCGAATATCCTAGAGGCAGAGAGTTTGCCAGTGATCGCCATAGCAATCTATTTATCAAATTTCTATCCCGCAGGGATTCTATCATTCAGCCCAGGGTTGGTCGCTTCCAGCGACTACCCTGGGTTATAGACGTATTTAGAGCGGCCTACCTGGACGAATATCGTCGTTTGTTGAGTAAATACGAAATTGAATTCGATGAGCGATACGTTTGGGATTGATCCAACCCCTGCGGGGTAGCCGAGGAGTCGGTTACCCATCCTAGGGTAGCTCGCAGGCTCGCAACCCTAGGCTGAATGATAGAATCCCTTCGGGATATATCAAAAACTCAAACCAACAATGGGTCGGTGAGCACGTTCAATAATTCTCACGCCGGGACGAGCCGTTGGGCGAGATAATTGAGAATGTCGCGGATCGAAGAAACACCTACGAGCGTGCCGCCAGAGAGAATCGGCAAGTGGCGGTAACCGCCGACGTGCATCTGATGCAGCGCGTAGGCGATCTTGTTTTCGATATTCAGAGTCACCGGCTTGGTGGTCATCACGGAACTGATCGGCCGGTCGGCGAGCGATTTAATGCTTGTGTTGACCTTCATCAGCGCGTCGAACTCGGTGAAGATGCCGGCAAGCTCATCCCCTTCCATTACCATCACGCAGCCGATTTTTTCGGCGACCATCTTTTTCAGCACGTCGCCGATTTTGTCGTCGGGCGAAACGGCCAGCGGCTTGCGCGGTTGCAGCAGCTCGATGCGGTCTTTCATCAACGCTTTCTCAAGCGTCGTGCGCGGATGAGGATGGCTCAAGTCCGAGAGCGACAGCTGACACTGATGGCAGTGGTCAGCACCTTCCAAATTATCAAAACCGCAAGCTGGGCAAGGAATCATGAAACCGTCCAAGTGTCGCCGGAATTAAAGAGTGCTTCGAGATCGCCCTTCCCTTTGTCCTTGATCGCCTGTTCAATTTGCGCGTTGGCCATCTGGTCGTAGCGCGGCAGGTCGACGGCGCGGAACACGCCAATCGGCTCGGGGAATCCATCTTCATACCGCATCCGGCTGAGCAAATAAGCCAGGCTCGGCTCGGTCGCTTTCTCATCGTGGAACAGCAGATCGTCTTCGCTGATGCCTTTGCCCAGTTCGACGACTTCGGGATCCAGGCCATGCAGGCGGATGCCCTTTTTGCGTTCCTTGCCGAAGATCAGCGGCTTGCCATGCTCAAGTTCCAGCGTGGTGTCTTCTTTGGTGTCGCGGTCCTTGGCATATTCCCAAGCACCGTCGTTGAACACGTTGCAGTTTTGATAAACTTCGACGAACGACGTGCCGCGATGCTCGGCGGCTCGCTTCAACACGTCGCCCAAGTGTTTGATGTTGGTATCAATGCTGCGGGCGACAAAAGTCGCTTCGCAACCAATGGCAATCGACAGCGGATGGAGCGGATTATCAATCGCACCCATCGGCGTGCTTTTGGTCTTCTTGCCCAACGGCGAAGTCGGCGAGTATTGACCCTTGGTCAATCCGTAGATCCGGTTGTTGAACAACACGATGTTGAGGTCCACGTTGCGGCGGATGGCGTGCATCAAGTGATTGCCACCGATGGACAACCCGTCGCCGTCGCCCGTAATGACCCACACTTGCAGGTCGGGGCGGGAACTCTTGAGTCCCGTCGCCACCGCGGGGGCACGACCGTGAATCGAGTGCATCCCGTACGTGTTCATGTAGTACGGAAAGCGGCTCGAACAACCGATGCCCGAGATGAACACGATCTTCTCGCGGGGCACGCCCAACGTGGGCAGCACCTTTTTCATTTGGGCGAGAATCGAATAGTCGCCACAGCCAGGACACCAACGAACATCCTGATCGCTAGCGAAGTCGGCAGGTTTCAATATCGGAAGCGTGGATTCAATACTCATGGGAGGATCGCTTTTATGCGCGGTTTTTATACGCGGCTTGGTTGATGCGCGTTTTACGCGACAAAGTTATTGCGCGTTTTACGCGACGAGTGAGTTAATCTTGGTAACAATTTCAGAGACACTAAACGGCTTACCTTGGATTTTGTTCAGGCTGATCGCGTCGATCAAGAATTTCGACCGAATGATCATACTGAGCTGACCCAGGTTCAGTTCGGGAATCAAAACTTGCTTGAAGTTCCGCAGAATCGTTTCCAGATTCTTGGGGAACGGATTGATGTAACGCAGGTGGCAGTGAGTCACCTTCTTGCCGGCTTTTTGAGCCGTGTGGACCGCCGTTGCACAAGCGCCGTAAGGACCACCCCAGCTCAGCACGAGCAAGTCGCCCGTTTCCGCACCGTCGAGTTCCTGCAGCGGAATATCGTCGGCCACGTTGGCCACCTTTTGTGCTCGCAGGTGACACATCTTTTCGTGGTTGATGGGGTCGTAGCTCACGTTGCCCGTGATATTCGCCTTTTCCAAACCGCCGATGCGATGCTCCAAGCCTGGAGTTCCGGGAATCGCCCAAGGCCGCGACAACCGTTCGTCGCGCTCATAGGGCAGAAACTCATCGCCGTTGGTGAGTCCATCGGGATGCTTGATGGCGATCTTGGGGAGTTCCGAAATCGCTGGAATCCGCCAAGGTTCGCTACCGTTGGCAATGTAACCGTCGGTGAGCACCATCACGGGGAGCATAAAGCGGGTCGCGATTCGCCAGGCTTCTTGCGCCACGTAAAAACAATCGCCAGGGCTGCGGGCCGCGATCACCGGCATCGGGCATTCGCCGTTGCGGCCGTAAAGTGCCTGGAGCAAGTCGGCTTGTTCCGTCTTCGTAGGGAGGCCCGTCGAAGGACCGCCGCGCTGCACGTTGATGATCAGCATCGGAAGTTCGGTCATCACGGCCAGACCCATCGCTTCGGCCTTGAGTGCGATACCCGGTCCACTCGAAGCGGTGACGGCCATGTCTCCCGCGAACGCGGCACCGATCGTGGCGGTGATCGCCGCGATTTCGTCTTCGGCCTGGAAGGTCAGGACGTCGTAGTTTTTGTAGTTCGACAGGTAATGCAGAATATCGCTGGCGGGCGTGATGGGATAAGCACCCAAGAACATCCGCTTATTCGACAGCTGAGCTGCGGCTAGCAAGCCCCAAGCCATCGCTTCGTTACCTTCGATGTTGCGATACTTGCCCGGCTTCAGTTTGGCGGGGCCGACGTGATACTGCGTGTTGATCGCTTCGACGGTTTCGCCGTAGTTGTAACCTGCCTTCAAGGCGTTGGTGTTCGCCTGAGCCACGCCGGGGAGCTTACCGAACTTGCTCTCGATGAAACGCAAAGTCGGTTCCAGCGAGCGGTCGTACAACCAGAACACCAAACCCATCGCGAAGAAGTTACGGCAACGGTCGGCCTCTTTTTGGCTCAAACCGAGGCCATCGACCGCGAGCCGCGTGAGGCGGGTCATGTCGACCGAATGCAGCTTGTATTTGCTCAGGCTGCCATCTTCGAGCGGGTTGGTGGCATAGCCGGCCTGCTCAAGGCCTTTGCCGTCGAAGGCATCCTTATTCACAAGCAAAATACCGCCGTCGCGCAAGTCACCGATGTTGGTGGTGAGTGCCGCGGGGTTCATCGCCACGAGGGCGTCGACCGTGTCACCCGGCGTGTAGATTTGCGTGCTGGAAAAGTGGATCTGGAAGCCCGAGACGCCGGCCTTCGTACCGCGCGGAGCGCGAATTTCGGCCGGGAAGTCAGGGAACGTGGCGACGTCGTTACCCAACAACGCCGACGTATTGGTGAATTGAGTTCCGGCGAGCTGCATGCCGTCGCCAGAGTCGCCACAAAATCTTACGGTTGCTTCAACAAGTTCCGAGACGGGTTTCGGGGGAGTCGCTGTGGCCATGATTGCCAAACTGGTCCTTTGGATGATTTGCTATGAAAGCGAAGTATTAGTGAATGTTAGGCGCCTTCGCGCTCGGCGGGTACTTGCCCCGGTTGTGGCGACAAGTTGTAAATCGTTTGTGGGAAGTGGTCCACCAAATAGTGGACAATTCCATAAACCGTGGACATGCCGCTGGGACAACTGTTGTCATCGATGATCGGCAGGTGACGATAGCGACCGTCCGACATCTTCTGAATCGTTTCACCCACGGTCGTATTCGCTGGAAGCGTGGTAGGACTGGCGGTCATCAGTTTCGAGATGGGCTCGTTGGCGGCGACGTCTTGATTGGCCATCCAACGCAGCGCGTCGCGGTCGGTAAAGATGCCAGCCAGTTTGCCACCTTCGCAGATCAGCACGCTGCCGGTCTTTTGTGCGCGCATCAGTTCGAGCACTCCACCCACGGTCGCATCCGGCGCAACGATGAGCGGCTTTTCGGGGTAGGCGGCCATCACCGTTTCGGTGCTTAGGCTCAGATGAAAACTCACGTGTCGTGCTTTCTCAGAACATGATTGCAAGGCGAGCCAGGTCGTCTCGACCCCGATACTGAACGGCCCAGGACGAGCCGTTCACTTAGAATTGATTTGCTCCCTCGCAAAAGTATCTACGAACTTTACCATGCGGCGCCTGGGTGTAAAACAGCAAAAACGGCTCAAATCTGCCGATTTCCTGGACTACTCAGATTAAGAGCACCTGACGGCTTCGTTACGATTACGAAGGCTTATTCTGATTCGCGTTGTAGAAGCGAGTCAAATCGATCCCCCCGCGTTGCTCTTCTTCCAACAATCGCAGCCGCGCTTCGACCTGTTCCAAGCGCCGCGCCAGCACCGGCAAAAGTCGTTCTTCGGGGTCGACACGTTCGCTGCGTGGAACTTCAGGATAATCCAAGTGCCGATGCAACGCCGCAAACAGCAAAAGCGGGTCTTTTCGCCGATTAGCCCAAGCAATTCGGCCTTCCTGAACGCCAAAGAGTACCGCATGAGGTGATTGCTCAGCGGTCGAATCCCCGCCAGAACCTAACCGTTCCTGTTGCAAAACGTAGAATCCGCTGCGCACATAGATGAGATCCGCCAGCTCGACCAAACCAATCTGCCGCCTGACGGTCAGAATCCATTCACTCCAAGTCGCGTCATACGACGGATCGCGAGACATCGCGTCGAGCCCCTGATCGTAATTCAACCGGTTTCGGCAGAGGGCCTCGAATTGATAAACGAACAAACCTTGTCGTGTGACATGCTCGGCCGCGCGGTATTGGGCTTCGCGGGCCAAGATTAACAGTCCGATCCGCAGATCGAACCGCTTGCGGTCATTCTCCGCTTCGCTCATCACGTAGCACTGAAATGGCGTGAAATAGTGCGCAAGCTGCCGCATACCCGGGGCGAATGTTCCCTGATGCCGTAGCTCGGAGAGCAGAAAATCAATCGCCATCGGAAGTTTCGTGGTCGCAAGCACTTCCTCGCGCACAGCCTCTAAAATTTCCTGCGCCGGGGAGTTCTCCGCCATCCGTTCGGCCAGCACCGAGAAAAAGTGGGCCTGTTCTACGTACTCTTCTCGCGGTAGCGGCGACAGTGCTGCAGTGGGCTCGCTCATGGCGTGGCCTGTAATTTCAGATGGTGAGCCAAAAAGTCCACCGATTTCTGCACCGCCGTGCGATCGTAAGCCGCCGCCGTATGGCCGATCATCGGCACGATGTAAAGTTCCGCATTGCAGCCACAGGTTTTCATGGCATCACACATTCCTTGCGGAATAAAGAGCGGCACGAGCTCGTCGCGCTCGCCGTGGAAGAAAAACATCGGTGGATCGTCCTCAGAAATAAACGTCGCGGGCGAAGCCAAGCGGTATTGCTCGGGGACTTCCCGCCGCGAGCCGCCGAGCCAGAATCCCAGGAACTTTTCGTCCAAGGGCATCACACGAAAATCACACGGTGCACCGCCCCCGGCCACGGCTTGCAAGCGCGTGCTGGGAAGTTCAGCCGGTTTCTCCACGCCTTCCAGGCCATCTTCGGCATCGGTCGTTCCCAACAAGGCCACCAACTGGGCCCCCGCCGAGTAGCCAAACCCGCCGATTCGCTCGGGGTCGAGCTTCAACTCCGCCGCATGCTCGCGCATCCAGCGGACCGCCGCTTTGCAGTCTTCAATCTGCGCGGGGAATTTCGACTGTGGAGCCAGACGATAGCTGATCGCCACCGCCGTGAAGCCACTTTTCGCCAACATTTGGGCCACGCCCGAAAGCTGAGCCCGGGTTCCCATCGTCCAGGCACCCCCGTGAACCACGAGCACGCCGGGGTGGAGTCCCGCACTTTTGGGAATATAGAGATCCGCCTTCAACGGGCCGGTGTCTCGTTCGATATAGGTTTCGCCGTATTTTGTGTCGAATTCACCAGCAACTGCGGTTAAAGCCTCAGCCCCGCGCACCGAAGTGCTCAGCACCAAAACCAAGCCCATTGTCAGAATGACTTTATTCAAGGCACTAACTCCCATTGTATAGCCGCATCGTCCCGATGCGGTTGACCAACTGTCCCGCTGCCGTGCATTCACGCCACAAAACCAGCCCGTTGGTGACCCTTCCCGCGGCTCTTATAATATCCTCTACACAACTTACCAACCGCAAGTTCGTAGCGGTGGCTTCCAGCCGCTGTTTATTACGAGCGGCTGGAAGCCACCCTTACTTACGGAGTGTCGATTGTCCGGCCAATATTCCACTATTGAAGATGCCGTCGCCGCTATCGCCGCTGGCAAAACCATCGTCGTTGTCGATGCCGAAGACCGCGAAAACGAAGGCGACTTCGTCTGCGCGGCCGAAATGGTCACCACCGAGACCGTGAATTTTATGATCACGCACGGCCGGGGCCAACTTTGCATGCCGATTTTGCCCGACGTGAGCGAACGGCTGAAACTCAGCCCGATGGTCGAGATGAACACGGCCCCGTTGGGGACCAACTACACCGTGCCGGTCGACCACCGCAGCTCGCGGACCGGCATCACCGCCGCGGAACGGGCTCAAACCATCCTCGCAATTTGCGATCCGCAGAGCGTTCCGCTGGATTTCAATCGCCCCGGGCACTTGTTTCCGCTCGTGGCCAAAGAAGGCGGCGTCCTCCGCCGCGCGGGACACACCGAAGCGGCCGTCGACTTGGCTCGCATGGCCGGACTGATGCCGGCGGGTGTGTTGTGCGAAATTCTTGACGAGAGCGGCGACCGGGCCAACCGCGATCAGCTGTTAGAGCTCGCCAAAGATTTCAACCTGCCGATTATTTCCATCGAACAGTTGATCGCGTACCGCCGCGTGCGCGAGAAGCTTGTCTTCCGCCAAGCCGAAGCCAAGCTCCCCACCCGCTACGGCAACGGCACGATCATCGCCTATGGTGTGAAGTACGAAACGCAGGAACCGCTCGTGTATGTGATGGGCGATCTGACTAAGTCCACCGCCCCGCTCGTGCGGTTGCATTCCTCGTGTTTCACGGGCGACTTGCTCGAATCACTGCGCTGCGATTGCGGTGACCAGTTGCACATGGCGCTCGACATGATCAGCCGCGAAGGTTGTGGCGTGTTGGTTTACCTGCCGCAAGAAGGCCGTGGAATTGGCATCGTCGAAAAGATCAAAGCGTACAAACTGCAAGACGAAGGGCTCGACACGGTCGAAGCCAACATCGCGTTGGGATTCAAAGCCGACCCGCGCGACTACGGCGTGGGGATTCAATTGCTCAAAGATTTGGGACTCACGCGGGTTCGCTTGCTGACCAACAATCCCAAGAAGACCGACGCCTTTATCTACGGCGGGTTCAATTTGGAAGTCATCGACCAGGTCCCGATCGTCCCGCCGATCCACGAACACAACGCCGGCTATCTGGCCGTCAAACGCGACAAGATGGGACATCAACTGCCGTAAGAAATTTACCACGAAGACACGAAGGACACAAAGTTTGATTGTCTTACTCTAAAGAAATTGAAATTCTTCTTTGTGCTCTTAGTGCCCTTTGTGGTTAACTTTCAAAATGTATCGCTTCCACCTAAACCTCTTCGGCTTCAACTGCACTTGGGAACAAGCCGCGGCGCAGTTGGAATCTCTGGAGCGAATGATCTTCGAGCCCGATGGCTCGTGGATTTGGTCCGGTGCGACCGATGGCCAGCAGTGGCACGTGAATGGTCATCTGTTCGATTTCGCACAGCAGCTTCACCGCGTGGAACTTCACGGCTGGTGCCCATCAGATCAGTTTGATCGCCTGCTCACCTGCTTCGGTTGGCCCGAAACGGCGATTTCCTTTGAAATGGTTCGCGAGGGCCTGCAAGTCTCCGAAAATGAATTCCGCACGGCCATGACTTCGGCATGACGAGTGCACAGACATTTTCTATAGCCGGTCCGCCATGCGGTCCGGGAAGTCCAAGATTTAGGAGACCCCCATGAGTCACGCCGATCCCAACTCCCCCGCCACGGGCGACATGTTCCGCTGCGAAAAATGCGAGTTTGAAGTCCAGGTCACCAAAGAATGCGAATGCGAAAAGTCCTGCGTCGAACTCAAGTGCTGCGGCCAAGACATGAAAAACGTCACGTCGCTCGAAGTGCCCAGCTCTGTAGGTAAATAGAAGCAGTAGGCTTGCCAAATAGGAAGCAGCAATTGAGTTGTAGATACCGGGGACGAACCAACTCAGCCCGTCCCCGGTGTATTCCATTATGCTACTGGTGCGGCTTCTTCGCTCGGATTGCGAATCTCAAAGCCGGTCACGCGGCGCTGGCGAATCATATTCTCACCTAAGAGAGTGAGTGTATCAGCTTCGCCTGGACCACCGTAAAGTAGTGCCAGTTGCGCCTTCACCCCACCGAGCGACAGCATATCGTCGCCCCCTCCGAGACCCACAAACAACAGCCGAGTCGCTGAGTCTTGGATACTTACTCGATCGCTACTCTCACCTTGCCCGCCGTCGAGACTCAGGATTGGAGCATGTGTTTCCACGACTCGTATGCTATCGGTGCCGAGGCCGCCGTTAACATTTACGCCCAGTCCATTGACATGCAGGCCGTTGGCAGCAAACGAATCATCGCCGTCTCCCAGTCGGACTTGGACGCCGCGACGAAAGTGGAATTCGGGTCGGTCCATTTCGCCTTCCACAATGCTTGCGGTTTCTTCTTCTGTCGTTTCTTCCGGCCGACCAAGTCTCACGATATCGTCACCTTCACCGGCGACTATGTGCAGAGCACCTCGCGCGACCGTGCTCTGGATCACAGCCATGTCATTGCCGGCACCAAGGTTGATAGCCAAGTTCGCTCCGAGCTTGACGTTAGGAGATTCCGTTACATCTAAATCAGACTCGGACATCTCGGGCAATACGCCGATTGCGACACGGTCATCGCCCGTGCCCATGTTGATCGCCACATTCCCACGTATCGAGGAATTGACGATTCGCAGAAGATCGTTCCCTTCGCCAAGGCTAGCACGCAAACCATGTCTGACTCCTTCGACAACCACTTCTGTAACTGGATCGGCATCACCACTGAGCAACTGTGTGCCTTCCAGTCCACGAATCACGAAAGTCCCCGGAACTTCTCCCGAACTGACCACGACTTGGTTATCCAGTTCGTCGCCTTCTAGAGTCAACACACCGTTCAGCACATTCACAGCCACATCGCCAGCTAGGAGCTGTTTCTGCTCCAATGATTCAATTCTCAACGTACGCTTTGCGCAAGACATGGTCCTCTCTCCTTCTAACGAGTTGTTATGCCCCTTGATGAGCGGGCACGAGAGAACAGACGTAGCCCCGTTGCCGTTGGGGCAGATTGAGATCGTGCCGTCAAAGGGTGAAACCGACGAAGCTTGCGGGAGTTTCGCAGTTTCGCGAAAAATTCACACTACGCGAGAAATCCAGGAAGATCGTTTTCTTCATGGACTTCATTGGCAAATAGTTCGGAGTCAAATCATTATTGCGAAACGAATTCCGCCAAGACTTGATCGGTTGAATCCAGCAACTGTAATTTGCCGTCTGCGCTTGTGGCGCGCGTAGCTTTCTCAAATGCCTGAAACAACTGCGACTCAACCTTCATCGCCTCCGGCGGGCCGGCCATCATCGTCGAACCAATGGGGCCAAAGAGTTTCTTGTCGTCCGTGGCCACTTTGCCGAAGAAGCGATTCACGCCCCCAAAGCCCGCCAAGCTTCCGTCTTCTTTGACGGAAAGAGTAGGCGTCTTGATGCCAGCAGGCAATGCCTTGCCGCTGATCGACTCAAGTAGCCACTCGCCTGCCGGTACCGATGACGGTGCTGCGTGTTTGCTGTAGATCGTTTTGCCTTCTTTGATGGTTTCCAGTACCTGGACATCTTTGATCGAGGTTGGATCGACCTTCACGGGATTTTGATCGAGAATCACAAAATCCGCCAGCTTACCTTTCTCCAACGTCCCCTTCAGATCTTCTTCACGGTACATATAAGCACTACCCGTGGTGATGGCTTGCAGCGCTGCGTACGGTGTGATTCTTTCTTCGGGGCCGATGATCTTGTTACTCCGTGAAGTGCGATTCACCGCCGACCACACGACGAACAGCTGATCGATGGGCGACACGTTGAAGTCGGTGTGATTCGCACAAGGAATTCCCATCTCGAGAGCCGTTTTCATCGGGCTTAGGAAAAACGCTTGCTTTTCGCCCCGATTTTTGACGTGCGTGTCCCCAAAATAAAAGCAGTGCTCGGTGAAGAACGAAGCCAACAGGTTGTATTTCTGATATTTATCAAGCTGATCCGGCCGCACGAATTGCGAATGCACAACAGTGGTGCGTCGATCCGCCGCACGATCTGGCGTGGCAGCTTCATGGGCCTCGATCAACCAATCAATGGCCGCGTCGCCGTTGCAATGTACGAGCAGTTGCAGATTCTTGTCGTAGACCAATTTGACCATGTCTTGGAATTGCCCTTTGGGAAACGTCGGTTCACCGGTCCAATCCTTTTCGCCATTGGGTCCGCCCGTCAGATAGGGCGTCGTGAAAAACGCCGTCTTCCCTTGAGGCGAACCGTCGGCCGTGATCTTGATCCCGCCCAACTTAAAATGATTCTGATAACGGCCGAAACTCTCCGGCGGATTCTTCTGCAGCACGGTTTCTGCTTCCGTGATGAATGGATACGACACCACGTCGAGCACCAACAAGCCTTGCTCGGCCGCTTTTTGCAGCAACTCCACGTCATGCGCCATGGTCGCGCCCTCTTGAGCCGTCGTCAGGCCCGCCGCGGCATAAATCTGCTGCGCATCCTTGAAACGCGACAGCATTTCCGCTTCGCTCGGTTGCGGCATGTTCGCGAACACCGGCATCCAAGCCGTTTCCATCAATAGCCCCGCCGGTTCATTCGAGTTCTGTTTGCGTGCGATCACGCCTCCCGGTGGCGTCGGTGTGTCTTTGGTGATGTTGAATTTCTTAAGTGCCGCCGAGTTGCACACCGCGCCGTGCAAAGACACATGCTGCACGAAGACCGGATGATCAGGAAACGCCGCATCCAAATCCGCGGCCGTCAACTCCCGGCCATCCGACAGCACGTCGGGATCGTAGCCGTAACCAACGATGAACTCACCCGGAGGAATGTCAAACTTCCTTTGGCATTGCTGGAGGGCCGTAATGATATCGCTGATCGACTTCGCGGGCCCGGCCGGTGGCGAAAAGCAATTCGCTTGCCGCGAAACGAGCAGCGCATTGATGAAATGGCTGTGACCGTCGATGAACCCGGGTAACAGCGTTTTCCCGGCGAGATCGACGACTTTCGTGTCGTCGGTTTTCTTGGCCAAAGCCTCGGCCAGCGCACCCACGAACACGATCTTGCCGTCCTCCACGGCAACGGCTTCGACGTAGGCCGGTTCCTCTCCCACCATGGTGAGGATATCACCACCATGATAGATCGCATCGATCCCCTGACTGACGGAACTATTCCCCAGCGCCAGCCAGATACACAGACAAAACACAACCGCGCAACGCATCGACAAGTCCTTTCGCGAAGAGAATCGATCCCACGGCGATCATTCTGGCGATGTTGCTGCGATTTGGGAAGCGAAATTCACCACCCGGCGGGACTTCTATTCTTGTTTGTCCTTTAAGTTAGAATCCTCTCAACAACTTTTTACTCTCCCTGCCGAGAAATCCCATGCGCTGGACTTTAGCTCTTCCCTTCGTTGCCTTGCTGGTATCGACGGTCTATGCCTCCGAACCAAAGAAAACCGAGTTTTCTAATCGCGCCGAGGCCTTGCCGTTTCCTCCCGATGTCCGGGAGTTGGAATTTGATGCAACATTCGACGACATCGAATTCACATCGGGTTCATCACTTCCAGCGCTCGTCGACTTTTATCGTCGCGAGCTCGCCAAGCGCGGATGGGCCGAAGATCCTTCCGCATTGGAAATCGAAACCGATTCCGCTGAGCTGACCTTCACCCACGATGGCGTGGAGATCGTCGTGGAATTCGACAAGCGCTCCGACGGCGTGCAAGTTAGTTTCGATTGCGAAGGGCTCGACTTCGCTGGCACGAGTGACCCCGCCGCGTTGATTACCGCGGGTGTCCCCCAACCTCGCGCCTATGTGTTTCTGCAAAAGCACGTCGCCCGCCCCACCGGAATCCAAGACATGGAGTACTCGAACGACTCTTGCCACTTCAAATCCAAGTTGGGGCTCCCTGAAGTCTTTGATTTCTTCAACAAACAACTCAAAAGCCAAGGCTGGCGGGAATCGCGTAAACCGATCGTCACCGCCGACCGTCGCTACACGGAGTTCCAACGCGGCCCCGACGAAGTGAGCGTCAATGTTTTTGCGCACGAAATCGGTTCGCGCGTGGTCTTGGGCTATGAAACGACCGCTCGAGAGCCGTTGATCCCACCGCTGGCCGATGTCGGTCCACTGGCGACGACAGGCAGAACTCCCGCAGCCGACGACAAACCCACCCTGCCGCGAGTGGTGGTCGACGTTTCCAAGAACACCGGCACGGCCAACATTGTGCTCGAAGGTAAGCGGTACACGTTCAAGCACGCTGCCGCCTTTCGCACCAAACAAAATGGCGACTCCACGACGCAATTGCTGTTCACCGACCGCCCGATTCCGCTCGCTCATATTCAAGAATTGCTCGTCACGCAGGACGACGCGAGCATCGACGATATCTTCGGCGAGAATTGGCCGAGCTACATTCGCATCAGTGTGGGCGAGTACACAAGCTTTTCGTTCAACTCGGGCGGCATCGGCGTGGGCAACAGCATCGATGACCCTGTGAACAATCTCAAAGTCGAAAAAAACCGCATCACCGGCACGCTCAAGACGGGCAAGCCCTTGGACGTGTTCGACGACGTGATGACGATTGAAGTCAGCATCGCCGCCGCGCTGCTTACACCAGAGACAGCACTCGGCAAATAGTCACGTCGACGGATGATAAAAGGCCAGCCGGGTCACGCAAGTCCCCGCGCCGAGTTCATATTTAGCCCCGCGTGAAGCGAGGCCCCGCCGAGCCACACGCGGGGCAATACACGGGGCAAAGAAAAAGAGTCGCCAACAAACAATCCCCCTCCCACCGGGAGAGGCTAAGGGAGGGTCTTTCACGCAGTAAATTCGTTAGCCGCGACGTGTTGCGAAGCGACGCGGAGCGGGTTCTGTGACCGATCTTTCTCACGAACGTGGCGGCGCTTAATCCCTCTCCATCCGGGAGAGGTTAGGTGAGGGTCTGCTTGCTTCACGTCATTCCCACGGAGGCAGGAACCCAGTCCCTTACCGCGAAGCGGTTCCATCATTCAGCCCAGGGTTACGGAGCCCCCGGCGACTACCCTGGGAAATGATCCCACTATGAAAGGCAACCCTGAAGGGGTTGGATAACAATCGATAAAATGAAGTCTGGGAATGCAAGCTCTACCCTTTGAAATACAATGCCACTATGAAAAAGCCACTTCGCCAAGCTATTTCCTGTTCTTGTCTAATTCTAACCATGTTATTTCTTGGATCATGGTTTCGCAGCTACTTCTGTGTTGATTACTTGGTGAGAGAATCGAGCCACTCTTACCTTTCTTTATATAGCCTGCGAGGCATCTTCCCAATTCGATTAATAGCATGGGAAGAAACGACTCGTCGTCCAATCAGCTACCAATTTCGTACCATCAACAATCCAGTACAAGAAAAACCAGCGCACCCTAGAACCCTTGGATTCAACTTTGAAACAAAAGATTGGGGAGCGACCATGACTTGGACGCTCATTTGTATTCCCCATTGGTTTTGTGTGATGCTTTTCGGTTTTCTGGCCGTAGCGACAAGGCCCAATCCCCGATGGCGATATAGCACATACGAGGCATTGCTTGTCGTGACCTTATTCGCACTAGCAATTGGCGCGTGGGTCGTTTTTACACAATCCATTGGAATGCCTTTTCATACCCCACTATTTGGTTAAATGATACTCGCAAAACTAAAGTCACTATCCATCTTGTTGTAAGTTCCAACAAGCGATTAACGCTCGATTCACTCGCCACGGCTTTTCTGAAGCAAGCATCTCTCCGCGCCCTCCGTTCCTCCATGGTCCCTTCCCCCCTGGCCAAAAATCGTTGTGGCAAAGCGATTTTCAATCGCGATAATGGTGCTCCTGTGGTAGGCGTGCTCTTTGATAATTGAATGTGGAATGAGGTTTTGGAACGCGCTCTTCGTGCGTTTTGTCCAAAAGTCGACTTGTTTTGGAACGGGCGAATGTCGCAACGGCTTGAATGATCAGCACTTGCAACATCACCAAGTGACAAAACCCAAGACTTTCGGCGCGAATGTTGGGACCCCAGCGCAGAAGCGAAAAGTCAGCTTGGCGTTGCTGAGGGGGTGCAAACCAAGCAAAGCACGCAAACCTCGCAAAGCTGAAACGAGAAGCTGTTAGCTCTTGGCTATTAGCTGTTAGCCAGAGGAAGAGGGATTCCCGCCCCCACCTTCGTGAGGGCAGGCTCTGCGCGGGAAAGACGTTGAAACTGCGCGCAATCGACACGCCAGGCACCATTTCCCACAAACTTCCTATTTCAACTTGATCAACGAGCAGGCGTGAATAAGTTGCCAAAGTTGATCAAGATGACAAAGTTCCAAATACGGTGGACGGTAGCCAAGAATCACAAGCCCCAGACTCGTGCCACACGGGAGTGAAAAAATTTACAACTCGCAACAAGCGCAATAGACCCCGACAAGTTCGACAAGTTGGAAGAGTTGGAAGTCTTGAATTGAGAAGAGAAGTAGCGAGTTGTGAGTGGTGAGTTGCGAGCCAATTGTCCCGCAACTCGAAACTCATAACTCGCCGCTCTTCCCTACTTCATCTCGGTTTCGAGAACGTAGTTCGGCGTCCGCCAGGCGGTGCGGTCGGTCGTGACGGGGCCGAGCGCCATCGCCATCCAGCCGTCGTCGATCACCAGTTGCGTCACCATGAGCCCGTCGAAGCGTGGATCGTCTTCGAGCGTTTTGCGAACGATGCGCAGCTCGCGGCCGCGCGAGAAGACCTTGCCCATGATGCCGTGCAGTACGAACCGCGCGCCGGTTTTGAGCTGAGGCCCGGCGAATTGCAGCGTTTCATCCCGCACGAGATTCACCGACAGCCCGTCGAGTTGCGGGCGGTAATAGGCATGGACTTGGAAGTTTTGAATCTTGTCGCGACCGTGGCCCAGCTCGCGGATGTTGAGCACCAACTCCAAACGGTCTTCGACAAACGAAACGTGGACCGCATCGTGCTTGGCGAATTCGATGCGAGCACGCGTGGGGAAATCTTCGGGCATGGGGGCATCGGGATTGCCAAATTTCTCGGCGAGGAATTTATGCAATTCAGGCAGCGTCATCCGCCGGCCTTCGAGGTCGAGCCCAGCGAACGCGTTGTTGAGCGCGGTTTCATGCAGCTGCACACTCACGACGCTGTCGGCAGGTGCCGAGGGACGCGGCGTGTGGGCGGCGAGTTGATCGAGATTCGCGAGCCGTAATTGCATGACCGCGCGATCCGAGGTGGTGAACATGTCGATCGGCTCGGCGGCGAGGGCCAACTGTTCGAAGGGAACCATGACAAAATCGTGAAAGCGTTGCTCGACTTTTTGAAGCTTCGGATCGGCTTCGCTATCCATCCGCGAACAGGCTTTGTTGACGACCTTCGAGCGAACTTGGGCCATCGCCTGCGGACGCGATTTTTGATTTTCCTTTTTGGCAAAACCACGGAACATCGCGCCGAGGAACGGCACGCGGTCGAATTTCGATTCGGCACCGAGGTATTGGTGCTTGCCATTGGCGGCGGCTTTGGTCGGTTCGACCTCGAGGCCGTCCTCGCCGATGGTGATCACCTTTTCGGCGGCATATTCATAGCGGGCGGCGTTGCGAACCTTCACCGGCCAGGTATCGGAACGGGTGTTCGACAGGACTTGGCCATCGGCACGCAGGACCAATTGCCAAGCGTCGTCGGCCGGCAAGAGGCGGATATCGACGTCGCTGGTGGTCTTCGAGTTGCCTTCGACCTTCGTGCCGGCAATGCGTTCGCGCACCGGCGCGACGATGCTCGGTTGCTTGGGGATCATCCGGTTGAACATCTCGTGATTGAGCGCGATCCGCATATTCGCCCCGCGAAATTGCTGCTGCAAATCGTGAGCAAGTGTTTGGAGCTGGGGATCGTTCGACCATTGCATCCGCTGCGAGAGTTGGCCAATCGCTTCGGCGTAGAGCATGCGGCTGTCGGCCTCGTAGCGTTCGACAATCGCCAGGAGTTTATTGAGATCAACCGGCCCCGCGGCCCAAGGTTGCAGTTCGCGCGAAAAACTGGAGAGCGGTTCGGCGGCGATGAACGTGCGTTGTTGGTCCGACAAACGAGGATCGTTCAGCCGCGAGAGAACTTCCTGGCTCAAGCGCATCCGCGTGAGGTGATCGAAGGCGACCCCTTCGCTCGCGGCGGCGGCCACTTGATCGAGCAGCAGGTAGTCACGCCATTCGTCGCCGTTGGCCGTCCCCGCCAGGAGGGCAGCGATATCGGTGATCACCGGCATGAGGTCGGTGGTTTGTTGAGCCGTGGGGGTGATCGGCTCAGCACCGCCGCGTTCGATCAACAGTTCCCAGATGCCAATCCGCCGCTGCAAACCTTGAGCAGCTTGCAACCAATTCTGTTGCACGGCCGGATCCGAGATTTCAAGCGAACGAATCTGACCCGCCGCGGCGAGTTGCTTGAGTTCGGCGAGTATTTGCAAACCGATCACGGGGGGCGTGGCCGGATTTTCGGTGAGTTGGCGAACGCGCGTAAGCACCGCCGAGGCCCATTCGGTGGCCAGCGGCTGGTGGGCGAGTTTCTCCAAGCGTTCGATCAGCAACGTCGGTGCTTGCCGCAGCAAGGGGGTCGGCGTGATCGTGGCGACAGGCTCTTGAACGTGGGGAACGGGCTGAGACTTAGCAGCAACGGGTTCCACCAGCGAGAAAGCTTGTTTTGTATTTCGAGTTTCGAGCATCGCGAGGCGATCGTTTTCGCTCGTGACCATCACCTTCGGCTGTGCCGGCAAGGGCGTGGGCGGAGTGATCGACTCGGTGACTTCGACGAGCCTTTTGAGCGTGGCATGCATCGTGCGCAGCGTGCCCATGTCGAACGTCGCACGCACGGGCAAGGCTTGTTGCTCGATAGGACGAACGAGCTGGCGGCGCTCGATGAGTTCGTGGACGTTGAGAACGGGATGCTGCCAACAATACGGCGCGGCAACGGCCAGTCCGAACAGACAAGCCATGCCCCCCATCAACGGCCAAACCGGTCTGCGTCGTTCCCACCGCATGTCGTTGTTCTCTCCTGCCCCGGGAAATGGATCCATCCAAGCTGTCGTGCGGAGCGGACCGCAGCGCCACAGCTTCCGCCGTTGTGCCACCAATCCGGGTGGGGGCCGTGTGGGTTCACGACACACAAATGCACTCGTTCAGATAAGATCGGTATTCTGCGTCGTTCTCTTGCGTCTGGTTTTGCCAGCAATGCTGGTGGTGATTGTGTTGAGGCAGGCAATTTTCGCGTAACTAGGCAATCTTGCCTCCGGTTGTGCTTGCAGGCGAAAATGGGTGAACTTTGACACGCGAAAATCACACAAGAATTATCACCGTGAAGACCAAACAAAAGCCCGCAGCTGTTACCGACACCCAAGCCGAGCAGCTGTTGCTCGAGTTGCTCTCCATCCCCGCGGGGAGTGGCCAGGAAACTCCCGTGGCCGAATACGTTCGCGAGAAACTCCTCGCCGCCGGGGTTTCGCCGGGTGCCTTGAAGACCGACTCGGCCCATCGCAAGTCGGTCCACAAGGGGGATCAGGGAAACCTTGTCCTTAAACTCCCGGGAACCGTTCGCGGCGAGCGGCGGATGCTTTCGGCGCACATGGATACCGTGCCGATTTGCGTCGGCGCGCGGCCGGTCAAAAAGGGAAAGCGGATCGTGGCTGCCGATGCCCACACCGGCTTGGGAGCCGACGACCGGACGGGCGTGGCGGTGCTGCTGGCCACGGCCTTGGCCGTACTGCAGGACGACTTGCCCCATTCGCCGCTCACCTTTCTCTGGACCGTGCAGGAGGAAATCGGCCTGCACGGGGCCCGGCACGTCGGGTTGAACCTGCTGGGCAAACCGGCGATGGCGTTTAACTTCGATGGCCAATCCCCCGCGAAGTTGACCATCGGCGCCACCGGCGGCTACCGAATGAACATTGAAATTCGTGGTTTGGCCAGCCACGCCGGCGGGCATCCCGAAAAAGGGATCAGCGCCATCGCCATTGCTTCGCTCGCCATTGCCGACCTCGTCGAGAACGGCTGGCACGGCCTGATCGAGAAACAAGGCAAACGGGGCACGAGCAACGTCGGCGTCATCACCGGCGGGACGGCCACCAACGTCGTGACCGATCACGTCGCCATCCGCGCCGAAGCCCGGGCCCATGATCCCAAGTTTCGCCAGCGGATCATCGATGAAATCGAAAAGGCCTTCCGCCGGGCGACCAAAAAGGTGTGCAACAGCTCCGGCGAGCATGGCGAAGTCACGATCCAGGGCCAACTCGATTACGAATCGTTTCATCTCGCGACGAACGATCCGAGTGTCCAAACCGCGAAGGCCGCGGTCGTGGCAGTGGGACTCACGCCGGAGATCAACATCTCCAACGGCGGGCTCGACGCCAACTGGCTCACAGCACACGGCATCCCCACCGTGACCTTAGGTTGCGGACAAAACAACATTCATACGACCTCCGAATGGTTGGATTTGGTAGAATTCCACCACGCCCGCCGCGTCGCCCTCCAACTCGCCACCAATCTCTGACCTCTCATTTCATGAAACCCGACGACGAACTCTGCCTTTGCTTTCACGTCACGCAGCGCAAGGTCGCCAACTTCTTGCGACTCGAACGCCCGCAGCGTGCTGCGCAACTGGCCGATTGCTTCGGCGCGGGAACCGGTTGCGGCTGGTGCCGGCCGTTCCTCCAAAAAATGTTCGAAGCCAGCCGCGCGAACGCCACCGCCGAACTCCCCGAGTCAACCGACTACGCCCAAGCCCGCGGCGATTACGTCCGCAGCGGCGGCGGCACGCCCCCACCAGGCGCCACACCGGTGGAGGGGAGTTAGGTAGTGAGTTGCGAGTTATGAGCATCGAGTTGCGGGACAATTGGCTCGCAACTCACGACTCACAACTCGCTACTTCTCTTCTCAATTCAAGACTTCCAACTCTTCCAACTTGTCGAACTTGTCGGGGTCTATTTCGCTTGTTGCGAGTAGTGAATTTTTCATTCCCGTGTGGCACGAGTCTCCGACTGGTGATTCTTTGCGTATTTCGAACTTTGTCATCTTGATCAACTTTGGCAACTTATTCACGCCTGCTCGTTGATCAAGTTGAAATAGGGAGTTTTTGGGAAATGGTGCCTGGTGTCGAATGCGCGCAGTTTCAACGTCTTTCCCGCGCAGAGCCTGCCCTCACGAAGGTGGGGCGGGAATCCCTCTTCCTCTGGCTAATAGCTGACGGTTCATAGCTATCAGCTTCTCGTTTCAGCTTTGCGAGGTTTGCGTGCTTTGCTTGGTTTGCACCCCCTCAGCAACGCCAAGCTGAATTTTCGCTTCTACGCTGGGGTCCCAACTTTGGTGACGAAACTCCTGGGTTTTGTCACATAGCGCTGTTGCAAGTGCTGATCATTCAATCGCTTGCGACATTCGCCCGTTCCAAAACGAGTCGACTTTTGGACGAAACGCACGAAGAGCGCGCTCCAAAAGTCCCCGCTGAGTTTTCTGGTTGTCAAAGAACACGCCTACCACAGGGCAAGCACCATTATCGCGATTGAATATCGCTTTGCCACAACGATTTTTGGCCAGGGGGGAAGGGATTAAAGTGCGGAGAATTCTCTTTTCAAGGTTATGAGCTGACAATATTGGCCATTGCTCAGGCACCCGAAATAAGACTGCGCAGCCGTTAAGACAGGTACTTCTTCATGGGAAGAAATTTTCTGATCAATTTACCCAAGGGGTGCCCTAAAAGAGTAACAGGTCACTGGAATTGCGGCCCTTGGAAAAATTGTTGCAATCTAGAGCCGCCAGATTTACACTTGCCTCCGGAACACAGCTCTTATCTTTTTATCTTTAATTGATTCGAGAGGAGGCATGGCTCATGAAATCATCAAAATTCTGCTGCGCAAGTGCGCTGATCTGCTTCTGGATTTGGAATCTCATCAATCAGGATGAGGCACAGGCAACCGCAAGATTCATACCGATCAACAATTTTTCAATTCGCGGGCTCTCGTCTGACGGCACTATTGTGGCTGGACAAGTAACAAATGATGCCGTCGCGCTATGGACCGAGTCAGGTGGTATTGAAACATTTCCACAGCCAGTCGGCTACTCACTGACGGACGTGTCCAGCATATCGGGCGATGGCACGACAGTGATTGGCAGCATTCGAATTGGAACTGGGCTTAGTCAACGTCACGAAACTTTCCGCTGGACCCGAAATGCCGGATATCAAACGCTGGGAAGATTCTCAGATGATTGGCTTGATCGAGCTTACGCCGGGGATGTCTCATACGATGGATCGGTTGTAGTGGGAACCAATGACACTCCCGATGGCCGCCGGGCGTTTCGCTGGACCCAAGCCACGGGGCAAGTCAATTTGGGCACACTTGGCACCCTGAATACGATCTACGACCCATCTAGTGATGGAAACGGTGTCTCTGCCGATGGTAGTATCGTCGTCGGAGAGGTCACGACTACGGCGGATGCCTATTACAAGCCGTATCGCTGGACAATCTCAGATGGCTACGACGTAATAGGACTACCGCCAGTAACCGACGGTATACCAACAGGAGGGGCGAGTTTGATTTCTGGCGATGGATTGGTGCTGGCGGGGAGAAGCCAAACAAGCGACGACATGCTTGGTTGGACATGGACCGCAAGTGATGGCTTTGTCTATGTTCCCGCCGGCCCAGGTAACTCTCGTACTTCGGCGATCGTTAGCGGTATATCGTTCGATGGTTCTAGGCTAGTGGGCGTTCAAATCTGGGGCCAGCCTTCTCCTAACGCCAATGGAGTCACCAGCAGCGCAGCGTTTTGGCAAAATACGCCCTCAGGCTATCAGTTTACGTTTGTCGAAGATCTACTTGAGGCGTCAGGAGTTGATTTGACTGGATGGCATTTGACTAGAGCGATTGACATCTCCGATAACGGCCGCGCGATCATCGGGGATGGTATTGATCCTAATGGGGTTCAGCGCTCTTGGTACGCGATTCTCTCAGTGCCTGAACCGTCATCCTTCGTGTCGATGAGTCTGGCCGTCGTTCTCTTAGCGGGACTACGTCGTCGGGTTGTCTGATGGACATTTCTTAAAAGCGGTTATCTTGGCCACGCGTGTGGCTCGGCGGGGCCTCGCTTCACGCGGGGCTAAATTTTTTGGGGTGAGGCGATGGTCCCTCGCAGTATGAACGCCGCCCGGGTGCGTGAAGTGACCAGTTCGGGGGTTGCTTCACTCTGATTGTGGTCGCGCCTATTGTTTAAGGAGGACTTACGGACCAGAGCACAGCAGGACAATAACGATGGGACCACACAATTCAAAACTTTGGCAATTCGTTTCGCAGTCGCAGGAGGAACCGACTCAGCCCGCGGCGAAGGGGCTTCCCTTAAAGTCGCAGAGCGATGCCGAATTACTCGATGCCTACTCGCAAGCGGTGATCGCCGTGGTCGAGTCGGCGGCGCCGGCGGTGGTGAGTATCACCGGTTTGCGGCAAGGTCGGCCCGCGGGGTCGGGGTCAGGATTTGTCATTACGCCCGATGGGTATGTGGTCACCAACAGCCACGTAGTCGAGGGACATGAAAGTTTCGTGGCCGAGACGGTTGATGGCGACCGTGTTGGTGCGGAGTTGATCGGCGACGATCCGGCCACCGATTTGGCGTTGTTGCGATTGGCGACCAGCGGTTTGGTTCACGTGCAGTTGGGCGATAGCGATGCCCTGCGGCCGGGCCAGCTGGTGATCGCGATGGGGAGTCCGTTGGGGCTGCAATCCACCGTTTCGACCGGCGTGGTGAGCGCGATCGGTCGCAACATGCGCGGACGCGACGGGCGGTTGATCGACAAAGTGATTCAGCACGCTGCGCCGATTAATCCGGGCAACTCAGGCGGACCGTTGCTAGATTCGCGCGGCCGCGTCGTGGGTGTGAACACGGCGATTATTGCGTTTGCCCAAGGGTTGGGTTTTGCTATCCCAGCGAACACGGCGCAATGGGTTGTGACGGAGATTTTTCAACATGGGAGTGTGCAGCGGCGTCAGTTGGGGATCACGGCGACGACGCGGCGGTTGCCCCGGCAGATGGTTCGCGAACTCGATCTGATTGCCGATACGGTGGTGGAAGTGCTTGAAGTGGCGCGACAAGGAGCGGCGAGTGCCGCGGGTTTGCGCGGCGGGGATTTGATCGCCGAAGTCAACGGACGATTGGTGACCGACGTTGATGATCTGCATCGGTTGTTGGCGGCGATCCCGCGCGAGATGCCGCTCGCGGTGACGGTGTTTAGGGGTACGGAGCGGTTGGAATTGATTGTTCGCGAAGCGTGAGTCCGGTCGTGTTGTGAAGACACTGCTGGGCGAGCCAGCAGTGGCACCCAGGCGTGAGTCAGGGTGGTTCGGCGGGTGCCAGGGGTGGCTTGTCCACCCGTGCTGTGGGACTCAGGTTCACGCAGTGGCTTTAGTTTTGCGCGAGGGTGGTTTTGAATGCGCGGAAGAGAATTACGAGGGCGGCCGCGGCATCGATGAGGACGACAAAGTTCCCGCCGGGATAAAATTGAGAGCCAATCGTGAAGGAAACAATCGCAGCGTAGATCAAGAGATTGAACTGGATCACGAGCTCGTGCTGTTGCCGTGCGAAGAGGGTGAACGTCGCACCCAGGCCGATCACGGCCATGGCTGAGGCGAGCGGGATCGTCGCGCAGAACTGCGCGGCGAGGACCGTCGCGAGGCCGATGCCAATGAGAATGGGGCCGCGGAGGTCGGGCGTGGAATCAGTTGAAAATTGTGTGCTTGCCATAATCCCATTGTGATTGGGATTATGGCAGTGGCAACTGGCAAAAGGTTGCGCGCTAAGCCGGCGAGCGGCATTAACCGCCCACCGAGGATGAGCCCCCGTCGGGTTCGGCGTCGGCGAGTTTGACCGATCGGCGGGGTTCGCTGTCGGTGCCGGGGACGATCATGGGGCTTGGCGAATTTTCTTCGATGATCTTCGTGAGCGTTTCCGAGTCGATGACTTCTTGCTTCATCAGCTCTTCGGAAATCGCATCGAGCGCGGCGCGGCGTTTGGCCAGGATGTGACGCACCCGTTCCAAACCTTCGTCGATGATGCGTTTGACTTCTTCGTCGATTTCGCGTGCCGTTTGTTCGCTGTGGCTCGACATGCGGCCATCGCCGCCACCCACCGCGAGGAACGGACTGCGATGGCTTTCGCGGAAGTTGACGCGGCCCAAGCGGCTCATGCCGAAATCCATGACCATGCTGCGCGCGATTTCGGTACCGCGCTCCAAGTCGTTTTGCGCACCGGAAGAAATGTCGGCAAAGACGATTTCCTCGGCGACCGTTCCGGCGAGCAGCACTTGGATGCGGCTTTCGAGTTCGCCCTGCGTCATCAAGAAGCGATCTTGCTCGGGACGCTGCATCGTGTAACCGAGCGCGGCGAGTCCACGGGGAATGATCGAAACCTTGTGCACGGGATCGGTATTGGGCAGCGAGTAAGCCACGAGTGCGTGACCTGCTTCGTGGAAGGCCACGCGGAGCTTTTCTTCTTCCTGCATGATCCGCTGTTTCTTTTCGAGACCAGCGCTTGAGCGTTCGACCGCTTCGTTGAGCTCGATCATACCGACCGCCTTCTTGCCGTTGCGCGCGGCCAAGAGTGCGGCTTCATTCACAATGTTGGCGAGATCGGCACCGACGAAACCGCTGGTGATCGCGGCGACTTGCTTGACCTTCACATCTTCGGCCACCTTGATGTTCTTGAGATGCACTTCCAAGATATCTTCGCGACCCGCGACGTCGGGACGATCCACCAACACATGGCGATCGAAACGGCCCGGACGCAGCAACGCGGGGTCGAGCGTTTCGGGGCGGTTTGTGGCGGCCATCACGATGACGCCGCTGTTCGAGCCGAAGCCATCCATTTCCACGAGCAGCGCGTTGAGCGTTTGCTCGCGTTCGTCGTGGCCACCGATTTGTCCGCTGCCACGGGTTTTGCCCAGCGCATCGAGTTCGTCGATGAAGATAATACACGGAGCGCGCTGCTCGGCCTGGCCGAACATGTCGCGGACGCGCGCGGCACCCACGCCGACAAACATTTCGACAAAGTCGGAACCGCTCAAGCTGAAGAACGGGACGCCCGCTTCACCGGCGACGGCTTTGGCGAGCAAGGTTTTGCCCGTGCCTGGCGGGCCAACGAGCAGCACGCCTTTGGGAATGCGACCACCCAGGCGTTGATAACGATCCGGGTTCTTGAGGAAGTCGACCACTTCGCGGAGCTCGTCGACCGCTTCTTCGACACCAGCGACGTCGTCGAAGGTGACATCAATATCTTCTTGGGCATAAAGCTTCGCACGGCTGCGGCCAAAGGCCATCGGCGAACCGGCTCCGCCCATGCGGCGCATCATCACGACCATCAACACGATCAACAAACCGGTGAACGTGAGCGGCAGAATGTAGCCCAACAGGGGGCTGGGCGATTCGGCCAGCGTGTGTTCGACGCCCGAGTCCTTGAGGACTTCGAGCAAAAGAGTTTCGTTGGGCAAACGATAGGTGATGAACTTGGTGACTTGCGGACCATTGGCGGCGGGGCCTTGGTTTGACGAAGCTTGATCAGGATCAGGATTCAACGGTTCGACCAAGACCGAACCGGTGACGTCGGTGGTGCTGACTTTGAGATCCTTCAATCCCGAAATTTTGAGTTCGGTGGGCGTCGTGTTGCGCGTGTCTTCGATGACGATGTAATTGTCTTCGAGATTGTCCTTCTTGCCCGTAATGGCGATGAGCTTTTCGAGATCGCTCCATTTGACGGTGAGCCGCGATTGCCCCTGCCAGATCGTGCCCAAGAGAATCAATAGGGCCATGAGACCTAGGACATACCACACCAAGTTGCCGCTGGGGGTGTTGTTCTTTTTTTCGCTGGGAGTCTTGGTCGGTGTTTCGGGGGAATCTTCCATCGCGGTTAATCTGTCGTGGTTCGAGGGGTCAGAATCGACGAGTGGGGCTCAAATGGCCGGTTGGGACTTAATTCATCGTAAGTTAGCCTGCCGTAAAAGACAACGAATCCCCGCGACTGGCTGCGGGCGTGCTGGACGGCTCGGGTTGTGACACTTCTACGTGAAACCTACAATACAGGGCTCAATTTCCCCTGCCGCCGCTGGCAAGATATTTGGCGATTGGTTGTTTGGCGGGCGGGCAGAAGAATTTATCATTACCTTCGCTACGCTCGCTACAAGCCGCAGGTGCGGTGCTTGCTGTGCCGAAACGACCGATTGTTTTGGGCCGATTTGCATGTCCTCATCACCCAAACGAATTGCTGTGCTGGGATCGACGGGGAGCATCGGTACGAATGCCCTCGATGTGATCGCGGCGAGCGAAGGACGCTTGCAAGCCGTTGCGCTCTCGGCCCATTCCAAGTTCAAACAACTCATAGCGCAAGCCTGCCAATTCCAACCACGCTGGGTTGTGGCGACCAATGGGCGCACTGCGGCCAATTTCGATTGGTCTGGTTTGCCCGCCGGCACGGAATTATTAATCGGCGCCGAGGCGCTTAACAAGGTCGTGGCCGAGCCCGACGTCGACGTGGTGGTTGCCGCAATCGTGGGTCGCGCAGGGCTGGAAAGCACATGGGCGGCGCTTGATGCCAAGAAAACGGTCGCCCTGGCGAATAAAGAGACGCTGGTGATGGCTGGGCCGTTGGTGATGGAACTGTCCCGCGAGCGGTCGGCCGCCTTGCTGCCGGTCGACAGCGAGCACAGTGCGATTTTCCAAGCTCTCCAAGCGGGCCAACATCGCGAAATTCAGCGGCTGGTGCTCACGGCGAGCGGCGGCCCCTTTCGGCAAATGAGCTCTGAACAGCTCAAACAAGTGACCGTGGCCGAAGCCCTGGAGCACCCGGTGTGGGACATGGGGCCTAAAATAACGGTGGATTCGGCGACCATGATGAACAAGGCCCTGGAAATCATTGAGGCCCGGTGGCTGTTTGGGGTCGAGCCGGATCAAATTCAGGTTGTGCTGCATCCGCAGTCGGTCGTGCATTCGCTAGTGGAGTTCGTGGATGGTTCGGTTATGGCGCAAATGAGCCCGCCCGATATGCGGCTTCCCATTCATTACGCGCTGCATTATCCGGAGCGAACGAAGAGCATCGCGGAACGTATGGATTGGAAGTCGGCATTTTCCTTGGAATTTTATCCGCCCGACTTAGACCGTTATCCCGCCTTAAAATTGGGGCACGACTGTGCCCAAGCCGGTGGCAGCTCGGGGGCCGTGCTGAACGCGGCGAACGAAGCTGCGGTTGGGGCTTTCCTGGCCGGTGAGCTACACTTTACCGAGATTGTGCCGGCTTGCCGGAGTGTATTGGAATCTCACAAATTTGAATCGCATCCCACACTCGACCAATTGATCGACCTCGATCGTTGGGCTCGAGAGGAGGTTACGCATTGGGTATTTGCTTGATCGCCGCCACGACACCCGTGGAATGGCTGTTGGTTATTCTTCAAGTTGGACTTGGCTTGGGGGCTGTGATCTTTGTCCATGAACTGGGGCACTTTGCCGTCGCGAAGATGTGCGGCGTGAAGTGCGAAAAGTTCTTCATCGGCTTCGACATCGGCGGCTACAAGCTCAGCCGCAAATGGGGCGAAACGGAATACGGCATCGGCATCTTGCCGCTGGGCGGCTATGTGAAGATGCTCGGCCAGGACGATAATCCGGCCAACATTGCCGAGCAGGTCCGCGAATCGCAAGTGCAAGCTGGCAGCCAAATCGCCACGAAAGAAATCGTCGGTCCCGACGGCACGAAGTATATGGTCGATAGCCGCAGCTATTTGGCCAAGAGCGTGCCCCAACGGATGGCGATTATTTCCGCGGGTGTGATCATGAATGTGATCTTTGCTTTCATCTTCGCCGTGATCGCTTATGGAATTGGTGTGCCTTATATCCCTTGCGTTGTTTCGCAAACATCCCCTGGTTCGGCCGCTTATCAAGCGGGCATTCGGACGGGCGATGAAATCACGAAGATCGGCGACATCGAAAAGCCGACGTTCGTCGATCTGAAGAGCGGCGTCACGTTGGGCGATTTGGATAACGGCATCCCCTTCACCGTGCGGCGTGAGTCGACGGATTCGGAACGCACCGTTGTGCTGAAGCCGAGTCAGGAAGCGGGCGGCTTGGCGAAGGTTGGTATTTTTATGCCGCAATCGCTCCGCTTGAACGCAGAGTTTCCCGTGGCGGAAGATTCCGCCGCCGCCGAAGCTTCACCAAAGTTTAAAGGCAACGACGATATTGTGGCCGTTAACGGCGTGCCGGTGAAATCGTATGCTGACTTTGTCGAGCAAATCGTCGATCGCGCCAACGAACCGCTTGAGGTGACCGTCCAGCGCGGCGGTAAAGCACCGTCGGATGATCGCTTCGGACCGCGCAAGGGTGGCGAAGAACTCACGATCACCGTCCCCGCCAAGCCGACGCGCAGCCTCGGGCTGGTGATGGAGATGGGCAAGATCGTCGCGGTTGAAAAGGGTACCGAAGCCGATGAAAAGAAGATCGCGCCCGGCGATTTTATCGACAAAGTGGGTTACGGCAGCGGCGCTCCTCAGGATGTTGCCGAGGGCGAGCAGTTGTTTACCGATCCTATGACACTCCCCGAACAGTTGCGCCGGTTGGCCAATGAGAATCGCGACATTGAACTCACGGTCCGTCGTTCAGCAACTTCGGGTGACGGTCGACAGGCAACTGAACCACTGACGTTGCGTCTCCGTGATGTGACCTGGCTCGAGCCGACCATCATTTTGAATGATCCGTTGAGCGTGCCGGCCTTGGGCATTGCCTATCGTGTGCTCAATCGCGTGAATCAAGTGATTCCCGATAGCCCCGCCGCTAAAGAAGGCATGAAGAGTGGCGACGTGGTGACTGCCGCCGAAATCATTTTCCCCGAGGGCGAGAAGAAGAAGCAGGAAGATGCCCCGAAGAAGATTACGTTCAACGAGCAAGGGGGCCACAATTGGCCGGCGTTGATGCAGTTGCTGCAAAACTTGCCGAACGATGCCAAGGTGAAGCTCACTTATCAGCGTGGCGACGAAACTCTGACCGCCGAATTAAGTCCACAGATCGTGCCCGATAGTTTTGAACCGGAGCGTGGTTTTCAGTTCGACCCTGTTCAACAGATGCGCCGAGCGACCAGCTTCAGTGAGCAACTCCGCTTAGGCTATCGAGAAACCGTCAACTCGCTGGGGATGGTGTTCCGCTTCTTGGGCAAACTGGGCACTCAGGTGCCGCTCACGTCGCTGGGTGGTCCGCTCACCATTGCCCAAGCCGCCGGCTATTCGGCGTTTGAGGGCGTGGGCAAACTCTTGGTGTTTCTCACGATGCTCAGTGCCAACCTGGCGGTGATCAACTTCCTGCCGATCCCGTTGCTCGATGGTGGGCACATGGTGTTTTTGGCTTGGGAAGGCATTCGCGGCCGTCCCGCGGGCGAAAAGCTCGTGGTGGCGCTGCACACGATTGGCTTTGTGTTCATCGTGTCGCTGATGCTGTTCGTGTTGTCGCTCGATTTGGGGCTGATCAATCGGAATTTGTAGTGTTTGAAGTTTAAGCGATTTCACAACTCCAGCGCATCCACCGGCGTGCCGACGGCGAGTTCGTAGTCGCCGGCCGGTAGGATCATCAAGCCGTTGGCATCGGTGAGGGCTGCCAAGTCGGCGGAGCCGCGCCAGACCAAGGGGTCCACCGATTCTTGTCCTTGGAGATTGTGTTCCAAACGGCACGGATGATACGTGGGACGGTCGCCGCGATGTTTGGTGGGGGCGGTGAGTTGACCGCGCAGTGGTTTCGCCGCGGCGAATTCCGCACCCGCCAGCGCGGCCAAGACCGGCTTCACGAACAGCTGGAACGACACGAGCGTGCTCACCGGGTTGCCGGGCAGACCGAACACTAATGTGCGGCGGCCTTCTGCTTCGCGGACTCCGAACCACAAGGGCTTGCCCGGTTTCATACGGACTTTGTGAAAGACTTGCTTTACGCCCAGCTCCGCCAGCACGGTGGGGACCAAGTCCATCACTCCCGCGGACACGCCGCCGGTGATCAGCAGAATGTCGGCGTCGAGTCCCGTGTCGATTTTTGTTAGTAGCTCATCGACGTCGTCCCGCGCGATGCCCAGATCAAGGGGAGTCGCAGCGGCTTCTTGAATCGCGGCCACCAGCATGGGCCCGTTGGAATTACGAATCTGCCCGGCGGCGAGCGGCTGGCTGCATTCGACCAGTTCGTTTCCCGTCGAGAGCACGGCCACGCGCGGCCGGGGAATCACGCTCACCATCCCCTGCCCCACCTCGGCCATCAGCGCGAGATCGATCGCACGCACAATCTTGCCGGCGTGAACGACTTCTTCTCCCTGTTGAAACGAGCCGCCCCGTTGAAAGATGCCGGCACCCGGGGACAGCGATTTGTCGGGAAGTCTCACGGTCGACTCATCGAGCCGCTCGGTGTCTTCATGTTTCACGACCGCGTTGGCCCCGTCGGGAATCGGTGCGCCGGTCATCACTTGGATCGTGACGCCCGGTTCGATGGCGTGCTGAGGAACTCCGCCGGCGATCACTTGTTCGATGATCCGCCGCATGGGCGAAGGGTCTTCGACCGAGATGGCGAAGCCATCGAGCATCGACTTGTCGAACGGTGGCGAATCCATGTCGCTCACAATCGGCTCGGCGAGTCGCAAGCCCAAGGTCTCGCTCAACGGGACGCGCGCTACGGGGAGCGAGCGCACGGCTTGGCGAACAAGTTCAAAGGCTTCGTCGACGGTGATCATAGATATTTCTGACACGCTTTCTATAAGGTCATCCTGAGAGAGCCTAGGCGACCGAAGGATCTAGTTAGCCAAGAGCGGAGAGTCCAGAGTCTAGAGCCAGACTGCATGGCACTTAACTCTTAACTTTCAACTTTGACTATAGAAGCTAGATTCTTCGGGTCGTACCTCAAAAAATTATTGCTGGCGCCTCAGAATGACATTTATTAATTCACCGCCAAGAACCTTCGCAGCATGTCCATCCCGGCGTGGGTGAGGAAACTCTCGGGATGGAACTGCACGCCGTAGAGCGGTTCGCTGCGATGTTCGACGGCCATGATCTCGCGGTCACCATTGGGGGCATCGCTCCAGGCGGTCATTCGGAGCACTTTAGGCAACGTGTCGGGCTTGATCACCAGGCTGTGATAACGGGTTGCTTGAAATGGATTGACAATGCCATCGAACAGCGTGCTGTCGTCGTGATGGATCTGATCGACTTTGCCGTGCATCAAGCGGCCCGCGCGGACGATCTTGCCGCCGAGCGCTTGGCCGATGGATTGATGGCCCAGGCAGACCCCCAAGATCGGCAACTTGCCGGTGAGCTTGCTGACGCATTCGACCGAGATGCCGGCTTCGGACGGGGTACACGGCCCGGGCGAGATGATCAGCCGGTCGGGCTTACGGGCGAGGATCTCGTCGACCGTGATTTGATCGTTGCGGTCGACCGAGATTTCGAGCGTGGCATCGATTTCCCCCAGCCGCTGCACGAGGTTGTAGGTGAACGAGTCGTAGTTGTCGATGATTTGGATCATGGCAAGTTGGTAAAGGTGATGCGATGCGGACCGTTCATTGTAATCGGTGAGGGATGGTTGATGAATGACTGGAGGAAATGACCAATGTTCAATGACCGAATGACCAAGGGGGACGGTGAGACTGTCGGACAATGGGACGGGAAAATTCCGGGTAAAGTTCACTTGTGATTGTTCGAATGTGCGAAAACTCCGGGATTCCCTGGAAGCGGCCAACGAGAACTCTCTTTTTTGCCCAAGCGGCCAAGAGTCAGGGGGGGACTATGGACGGTGGACTGTGGGTGAGCGCGTAGCAGTAGCTTCAATGACGAAGGCCCAATGACCCAATGACCATTGGGAGACATCTGACCTCCGGCCTCCGACCCCTGGCCTCTCCTCTTCGCACCTTAGCACAACGCGTGGCACAATTTCTACAAAATCTGGGGGGAATTTTGCGGCGGTGGGGAAGGAAAATTTCGGAAAGCTAGGAGATAAAGACGAGCCACGATGGGACGACATTGAATATCGCGATTGCGTTCCATTTGTGGAGCCATCGGTTTCCGCCGATGATCTCAAGCTGCCGTTGGACTAGGTGTGCAGTGGCATCGAGCGAGTCACATGCGTGAACTTACGTAACATAGATTTGTCTGCAAGAATATGTGAGAGGTCAGACGATGGGAGTTGCCAAATGCATATACTGCGGACGCTACTTCAATCCCGCACTTGGTGCTGGCGATCATGTACTTCCATCAGCAATTTTTGGTGAATTTCAAGGTGATTCACGATTCCGTGGTTGCTGTTCTACATGCAACAATCATTTTGGCACCCTAGAGCAAATTGTAGCGCAAGCTGGACCTGAAGGTTATTTAAGAGGAATTGTTCTCGGAAAAAATCCAGGACGAAGGAAAGCTGCGGGAATTCAACAAAGAGGCGCTAAGAATAGCAAAGCACCTGTCCACTTGATTCTTCGTAACGGACGGTACGAACTTATAAAAATACAACCTGGAAATTTTAGATCTGCCGAGCCGGTAGATCATTTTAGAATTCTGGATGGTGATGGAAATGAATACTTTGTTCAACTCTATCCGAACATTACTCGGGAGCGATTGCAGGAAGCAATCGACTCTTTGGGTATAAGCGACATCCGCGAAGTCGCGTTTGATTGCGATAGCTCGCATTATGGTTACTACAAAAAGCTCTCAAAGGATCTTTTCAGCAGCATGACGAATTGGAGGAATGAACCAGGGACAGAACCGGGTAATCGGACCCTTCCGGGGCGCGTGAAATTCACTTTTTCGACCGACTATTTTCGGGCGATCGCAAAGATGGCGTTTCACTACTATTTAGTTCATTGCCGTCGCGGTTATGCAGGCGATGAAATGCAGTTTAAGGCCATTCGAAGCTTTATTAAGTGTGGTGGTGATTACGAGCAGTTTTTTGATCAGCCTGGACCTCGTTTCCACATGCCCTTTGGCGAGAACACATTTGTACCAATGAAGTGGTGTCACCTGTTGTGGGCATATGAAACGGAGAATCAAGTTTTGGTGGAAATGTATCTTTTCCTCGGCCCGGAACTCGTTCCGCCACCTCATCGAATTCAATTGTGCAAACTTTCCAGCGAATTGGTTCTGCCAGGTGGTGCATGGGGACACAGGTTCAGATATTTTTCGCAAGCTAAGGGTCGCTATTTAGGATGTGTAGAACCGCTCGATGTCGGACGACTCGCATAGTATTTGCTTTTTCGCTGGGTGCAATTGCTAGCTTGCCCAGCAGTGTTGTTTGCGGCAGTGAAATGTGATATCTCTCACCACGGCGTGCGATCGGCATGGCCGTGTCAGCCACAACGTGGCGTCGCTATGATAGCCCAGGGCGCAGCCCTGGGAAAATAGTCCGCCCCCAATGTTTTAGCCCTGTAGGGGCGACAATACAGGGCGCTGCGTAATCGCGCCCCTTCTGGGCTACGATCTCTTTAACATCCAGAACCCAGGCCGTTGGCCTGGGCTATCTTATCGCCGACCTTTCAGGCCTTTTGAATTCCCGCCCCCACGTTCGTGAAGGCAAACACTGCGCGGTAGTGAAGAATCCTTCGCGCGAAAACTTCCCAAACAATCCTCCCCTAGCCCCTCCTTGGAAAGGAGGGGGATAATATCGCCGTCTTACCCTTCTTTCCGCGCATTGTATCCGCCGACAACAAACAGCACGCCAGGGATGCGAGTCTCCGTTATCAATAATTTGAATCATGTCGCTATGTTAGCCCCATACCCTTGCTCGGGGAGTGGCTCTCTAGCGCTCGGGGCGATCTTGGGGATGGCGATGCGTTGGGACTTGTAGATGCTCGAGTGACCGCTGAGCAGATAGGCCAACGAGCAGCCGGTGGCGATGTAAACGGCGTGTTCGGCGCCAAACAATTCAATTCCCATGACCGTGCAAGCGAGGGGCGTGTTCGTTGCCCCGGCAAAAACTGCGACAAATCCTATGGCGGCAAAGAGGTCGATGGGTGCCCCCAGGGCAATGGCCAGGGTGTTGCCGAGAGTGGCCCCCACAAAGAACAAGGGTGTCACCTCTCCCCCCTTGAAGCCGCTGCCGAGCGTGATCGCGGTGAAAAGAATTTTCCAGAACCAGCTCCAGGTTTGCGAGCCACCGGCGGCAAAGCTGGTGACGATGCTCACCCCCTGGGAGTCTTGGGGAGGGGGCGTCACCCCGAGCCCCAGATAATCGCGAGTCCCCAAAGCATAGGTAAGCCCAATCACCAGCAGCCCCCCCACGACGGGCCTCATGATTGGCCAGCGAATCAACTTGGCGAAGCTATGCTTGACGCCATGAGTCAACTGCGCGAAGCAAACACTGGCCAAGCCAAACGCAACCGCCGCCAACGCAACCTTGGCCAATAGCAGCCAATTGTGACGCGGAAGCGTTTGGATGTATTGATGGTAGTCGGTGTGATTCATCCCCCAGGCCGTGCAGGTCCAATCGCTCACGATGCCGGCAAACAAACAAGGCACAAGTGCTTCGTGCTGAAAACGGCCAATCGCCAAAAACTCCGCGGCGAAGATCGCGCCGGCGACGGGAGTGCCGAAGACGCCGCCGAATCCGGCGGCCACCCCCGTGAGTAACAGTGTGCGATTGTCGAGCTTCGAGAGTTTCAGCCAGCGCGAGAATGTGGACGCGATGCTGCCACCCATTTGAATGGCTGTTCCTTCGCGTCCCGCCGATCCACCGCAAAGGTGGGTGGCCACGGTGCCAATCAGAATCAGCGGAGCCATCCGCAGACGCACTCCTTCGATCGGCTCGTGGATCTCGTCCATGATCAGATCGTTGCCCTTCTCGACCGATTTACCAAACAACCAGTAGAGCCCCGCGATTGCTGCCCCGGAAAGTGGCAAAGTCCAAAGCAGCCACGGTTCGGCATAGCGTGTTTGGGTGGCGACTTCCAAGGCCCACAAAAATAAGGCGCACGCCGAACCGATGACCGCCGCCACGGGCCCGGCCAGGCAGATCCATTTGAGCGTGTAAGTGAACAGTGCCCAGTGTTCGCGTGGATCCCAAATAAAGTGCATCGTTGCTCCCTAGTTTTGAGTTTGTAGGGAACACTGGTTCGCGGCAGCAGGCCGGAGAAGTGATTCCTACAAACATAGCGGTGGCCTAGTTTGTAGGAGTCATCAGCACGGGTTACAAGAGAACCCGGCGGTTATGGCGAACTCCATCGCCTGATCTCTATCAAGCTTAGATCGAAATCTGACTGCAAGCAAGCCAGTTCTTATGCCGTATTTGGGGCGATTCGGGGCCATGTTCGGCTACTAGTGGTACGATCTATCCGATATATTGATTGGTTCCTCAAACCACTCTTTCAGTGACCAGCTATGCCCAAATACGTTGTGCGACATGGCGTGATGCGTGACCTCGGTGTCTTTGCGAGCCGGGGGAGCGATCTGTTTGCGCGCGGTACGCAAGTGATCGCGCGGACGGCGAGGGGTTTGGAAGTGGGTGAAGTGCTGTGCGAGGCCAATGAACTGGCCCTGGCGAACTTGCAAGATCCCAAGAACGGCCAGATCCTGCGCGAGCGCGACGCCAACGACGCCGGCGAATTGCGCCGCTTGATGGAACAACAAAAACACGAACACGCCACCTGCCAACGGCATATCGAGGAATTGAAGCTCGACATGAAGCTGGTCGACGTCGAGCGAATTTATGGCGGTGAGCGGGTGGTGGTCTATTACCTGGCCGAGGATCGCATTGATTTCCGGCTGCTGGTGAAGAATCTGGCGACCGAATTTCAAACCCGCATCGAGATGAAACAAATCGGCGTGCGGGACGAAGCGAAACTGCTGGCCGATTACGGCGATTGCGGCAAACCGGTCTGCTGCAATACCCATCTGTCGGAGATGCCCCCCGTTTCGATGCGGATGGCGAAGCTGCAAAAGGCGACGCTCGACCCCAGCAAGATTTCCGGCCGGTGCGGGCGGCTGAAGTGCTGTTTGCGTTATGAGTACGATACTTACCAGGAATTGCAAAAAGATTTGCCACCCATCGGGGCGGATATTATCACCAGCGAAGGCCGGGGCCGAGTGCTGGCACAGGAGATTCTCGCCGGGCGTATCCTCGTGGAAATGGAGGACATGCGTCATTTGGCCCTGGATGGCTCGGCGGTGCTGACTGTCCTGAAAAAGGGTGGCTCGCGGAACGGCGGAAATGCGAAGAATCCGCAGCGGCAGGCCGATGATGATACGTCGGGCGAGGATTTCCCGTCACCAGATGCTGACGATTCTCCCGCGGGAGAGTAAGATTAACTGATGTAGGTGGCATTTCGATTCAGCATTTTCGATGCAGCACCGATAGCGATAAGCGACCACTATTATGACCATGCTTGACCCCGATCATCCGCTTGCAGAACTTTTGTGTCACGACAAGCGCTACGATTTGGATGCTTATCTGTTTGTGTTTGAGGCCCTGCGGCATGCGCAGGAGAAGCTCGGCATGGGGACCGAGTATTTTGCCGACGAAGCCGAAGAGGAAGACGAACCCGAACGGCACGTGACGGGGCAAGAGCTCTGCGAAGCGATGCGAGTTTATGCCCACGAGCAATACGGCTACATGGCCAAATGCGTGCTCAACAGTTGGGGCATCAAAAGCACGGGCGACTTTGGCGAGATCGTGTTCAATCTCATCAAGATCGAACAGATGCGCAAAACGCCTCACGATCGTCGTGAAGATTTCGACGACGTCTTTGATTTCGATGAAGGTTTTCAGCATAGCTTTCAATTCTCGCCTCTCGATCCGAGCGAGGAGCGCGATTATTGATGGGGACTGAGTCGAAGAGGACTGAGTTGCAGAGGACGGAGCATTGATGTCGGCCAAGAAACGGCAAGCCCCTCCGCCCAGCGGTCCCGTGGGAACGGCTTCCCCTGCTGAAACCAACTTTTCTGGCCCCCGCCCCAGCCGTTGGCAACTGATTGTTTCCAGTGTTTTGTTGGCGTTGTGGATGATTTTTCTGGCTTGGATGGCGTTTGGCAGTTGAACTTCTTGCCGCGCCGTTTTTCAATAGAGTGATTCGTTGAGGCAGAGCTAACGCCGCGAATCGAGTCTTTCAGCGCGGCAAGCATAAACGAGGACACTAATTGACATGAACGTGGTACCCATCGGGGATAATATTGTCGTCAAGCGCGTCGAAGCGGAAGAAACCACCGCGGGAGGGATCGTCCTGCCCGATTCAGCGCGCGAACAGCCTCAACAAGGAAAAGTCTTGAGCGTGGGCGATGGCCCGCTGCTGCCCAGTGGCAAGCGCGGCGGCTGCGACGTGCAAGAAGGGGATCGCGTGGTGTTCGGCAGCTATGCAGGGCAAGAAGTCGATATCGACGGCGAGCAACTCTTGATCTTGCGCTCAGCAGACGTGCTGGCGATTATTCGCTAAGGCAATTTGCCTGTCGACGAAGTGTCTGGCGGTGTCGCTATTTCTGACACGTGCCCATTGCCGACTCGCGCTAGGGGATTTTTCTTCTCCTCTCCCCTGCTGTAGGATGAGGAGTCTTACGGTCGATTCTCGACATTCCCCCGGCAGCGAGGAGTTTTCCATGCGATCCAGGCTTGTTGCGTTTGTAGTTCTGAGTCTTCTGTGTTTGGTTCGAGCGAATGTTTTCGCCGCGGAGGCCAAGGAACTCGTCGACAAAGGGACCGCGTTTCTCGAAAAGTCGCAGGCCGAGGATGGCTCGTTCAGTAGCGACAGCGGTACGGGCATTACTTCGCTCGTGATCACGGCCTTGCTGAAGAACGGCAAGAGCCCTGACGATCCGGTCGTGGCCAAGGCGCTCGATTATTTGAAGCAGTACGTGCAAGAAGACGGCGGCATCTACAAGCCGGGGAGCACCCATCGCAACTACGAAACGTGTTTGGCGGTGGTGGCCTTTCACTTGGCCAACAAGAACGGTGAATACGACGACCTCGTCAAGAACGCCGAAAAGTACATCAAGGAAGTTCAATGGGATGGCGGTGAAAATCACGACGAACCGAGCATGAACTACGGCGGGGCGGGTTACGGTTCGCATTCCCGGCCTGACTTGTCGAACACTTCGTTCTTGATCGACACGCTCAAAGAATTGGGCGCGAGCGACGATGACCCCGCGATTCAAAAGGCGTTGGTGTTTGTGTCGCGTTGCCAGAATCTGCCCACGGAACACAATGAAACCGAGTACGCCGACAAGAATCCCGACGGCGGATTTTATTACACGATTGCCGCGGGGGGATCGAGCCAAGCCGGTGCCGAGGAAGATGGCGGCTTGCGTAGCTACGGTTCGATGACCTACGCGGGTCTCAAGAGCATGATCTACGCCGGCGTGAAAGCCGACGACGAGCGCGTGAAGGCGGCGCTCGAATGGATCGCCAAGAATTACACGCTCGATGAAAATCCCGGCATGAAAGACAGCGGGCTCTATTACTACTATCACACGTTCGCCAAGTCGCTCAACGCCGTGGGCAAACCCGAGCTGGTTGATGAATCGGGCAAGGCCCACGACTGGAAAGCCGAGTTGGTTGAAATTCTGGCCAAGCAGCAGAAGCCTGACGGCAGTTGGGTGAATGCCCAGCCGCGCTGGTTGGAGAATGATCCCAATCTGGTGACGGGATATGTGCTGCTGGCACTGTCCTATGTGCAGTAGTTTCCATTGCTAAGCCGCGAGCGGCTGCTAGCACATCCGCGGGAATGCTCTTTGCCCGCGTACGGCCATTTGCTACACCTCGCCGCGCGAGTCGCGCCGAGGTGCGCCGACGCACGCGCCCTTTTTGGTAAACGCTTGGCATTTTTCAGGGTTCTCCCATGGAAACGAATCTCACCACTGGCCGTCCTTCTCTTGTTCGTCGTCTGATGTGGCCTGCCACGTTGGCTGTCACCGTCCTTGGCGCGAGCTGCGGCGGCGCTTATTGGTGCATGAATGGTTCAGCCGAAGCGGACACCGAAACCGGCAATTCGCTGCGGGCTCATTCCGCCAAGGAACAGCTCAAGAATCTGTTCGCCGAGGAGAAATCCGAGCCGGAAACCAGCAACGATGCCCCGGATCCTTTTGGCAATACGTTGCGTGACACTCAGCCCACTCCGGTCGTGCCATTAGTTGGCGACCGCTATGGCAGCTACGCACCGCAAGCCACATTGCCACCGATCGAAGAAGAACCTCAGCCACCCGTCGAGGATGTGACTCGGGGCCAAGGGCCCGATGCAAATCCGCTTCGCATGGCCGACACGAATGTGCAACAAGCCAAGGCTGAGCTCGAAACACCCGCTGAGATCGCCGACACGCGCGAAGATTTCGCCACCGCTTCACCGCTTCCCGTGAACACGCCGACTCCCGCCGAGCCGTTGGCCCAAGAAACATCCAATCCGTTGGCGTCTCCGCTGCCTCAATCGCAGTTGCCAGAGTCAGCTCCCTCGGTCACCACCGCAAATCCGTTTGCGGCCGCGCCGATGCCGGTGAGCAACAATCGCTACGGCACGCCAACAACAGTTCCCACGCCGAGCTTGCCCCCGGTCGTGGATATGGGTGCCGCGGATGCGCAAATCGCTTCTCGTCAACCGATGTCGGCCTTCCCTGTGGACGCCGCTCCGCTGCCCACTCCAGCCGAATCTCAAATTGCCAACGACGAACCGACGAACACCGGTATTACGCCGACTCCTGGTTTGGCTTCGCAGCCTGGTTCAGGCCGTCCCGGCGAACGCGTGTTGGAAGGGGCGCAAACCCCTTCGCTCACGATTTTGAAACTCGCTCCTCCTGAGATTCAGGTGGGCAAACGCTGCACGTTTGGCATCCGCGTTCAAAACAGTGGTCAGCGAACCGCTCAGAACGTACAGGTTCATGATGAAATTCCTTTGGGAACGGAGCTCGTCGGCACGGCACCCCGTGCTTCGGTTTCTGGTGGTAAGGTTGTGTGGGATCTCGGCACCTTGTCTGTCGGTGAAGAGCGGACCGTCGAGATGGAATTGATTCCCACCGAAGAAGGCGAACTGGGGAGCGTGGCCACGGTGACGATGGCTGCTCAAGCTTCGGCCAAGGCTCGCTGCACCAAGCCCGAACTCGCCTTGCGACTTTCGTCGCAGCCGCAAGTTCACGCGGGCGAGCAGCAGATCGTCCAAGTGGAAATTACCAATCCCGGCAGCGGCGAAGCGACCGGCGTCATGATTTTGGAAACCGTTCCCACCGGCGTAACGCACGAAGCGGGACCGGCTCTGGAATTCGAAATCGGCAATCTCGCCGCGGGTGAAACGCGCCGTTTGGAATTGGTCCTCACCGCCGAACAATCGGGCCGCGTCAAAAACACGATGACCGCCAAAGCAGATGCTGGCTTGCACGTCGATGCAAGCTGCGAATTTGAAATTGTTGCCCCCGATTTGCAAGTGACCGTGGAAGGCCCAGAACGCCGGTTCCTCGAACGTCCCGCGACTTACCAAGTGAGCGTCGACAATCCCGGCACGGCCCCGGCGAAGGAAATTCAGCTTGTCACGCACTTGCCCAAGGGTTTGCAATTCGTGAGCGCGAACAACTTGGGTGAATACGATGCCGCGGCACATAGCGTGATTTGGAGTTTAGCGGAACTCCCCGCCAATGAACGGGGTACCGTGGAACTCGTGGCATTGCCCGTCGAACCAGGGCAGCACACGTTGCAGGTGAGCACCAAGGCTCGCGACGGTCTGAACGACGAAATTCAAAAACAGGTTACGGTCGAAGGGATCGCGGCGCTGATGTTTGAAGTCGTTGACCGCGATGACCCCATCGAAGTGGGCGGCGAAACGGGCTATGAGATCCGTGTTGTGAATCAAGGTTCCAAAGCCGCGGCCAACGTGCAAGTGGTGGCGATCATGCCCCCCGGTCTGCGAGCGCTCTCGGGCCACGGCGACACACGACATGCGATTCAAGGGGATCGCGTGGTGTTTGCTCCCCTGCCCCAATTGGGTCCGAAGGCCGAAACGACGTTCCGCATTCAAGCTCAGGGCATTCGTGACGGCGATCACCGCATCAAGGTGCAGATCACGACCGACGAAATTCGCGAGCCGATCACCAAGGAAGAAAGCACCCGCGTTTACGCCGATCACTAAACCATTTAGCCGCGGTGCTTGCACCGAGCTTCATCACAGAGCGCTAAGCCGCGAGCGGCTTTAGACGCGCTCGAAGATGGTGGCGATGCCTTGGCCGATGCCGATGCACATCGTGGCGAGTCCTAGCGTAGCATCGCGGTCGATCATATTGTGAATGAGCGTCGTGGCGATGCGCGCGCCACTTGCCCCCAGCGGATGGCCGATGGCGATGGCCCCGCCACGAACATTCACCTTCGTTTCGTCGAGGCCGAGCATCTGAATGCAGGCCAGCGATTGCGAAGCGAACGCTTCGTTAAGTTCCACAAGTTCGATGTCGGCAAGCTTGAGTCCCGCGCGTTGGAGTGCTTTCTGTGTGGCGGGCACGGGACCGGTTCCCATCACCGCGGGATCAACTCCAGCCACCGCCGTGGCCCGCACGCGCACGAGTGGCTTGAGACCTAGGGATTTGGCTTTCTCTTCGCTCATCATCAACAGCGCCGCCGCGCCGTCGTTGAGCGGCGAGCTGTTGCCTGCCGTAACCGTGCCGATGCCGGGCATGAACGCCGGTTTCAACGCCGCGAGCGCTTCGAGGCTCGTGTCGGGGCGGATACATTGATCGACCGTGACGGAGAGCGGCAAGCCCGCTTCATCATGACCCCAGACGGGGATGATCTCGCGTGCGAACTCCTTCTTCTCGGTGGCGGCTGCGGCCTTTTGATGGCTTGCCAGTGCAAACTTGTCTTGAGCTTCGCGGCTGATCCCCTGCGATTGCGCCAAGAACTCCGCCGTGTAGCCCATGTGCAGGGCCCCTTTGCTTGTCGCGTGGAACAACTTCGGATTGAAGTCCACACCCGAGTCCATCGGGATGTGCTGCATATGTTCCAAGCCACCGACGATCTGCACGTCTTCCGCCCCGGCGATGATCGCGTGGGATGCTTGGTTGATCGCTTGCAAACTGCTGCCGCAGAGGCGATTGATGGTCGCGCCCGCCGAAGTGGAAGGCAGCCCCGCCATGAGGCCCACGATGCGGGCGATGTTAAAACCTTGCTCGCGCTGTTGCTGCGTGTTGCCCAGCACAACGTCCTCAATTTCCTGGGGATCAATACCGGTCCGCTCGACGAGAGCCTTCACCACAATTGTGGCGAGGTCGTCGCTCCGAACAAAGCGATACACGCCCTTCTCGGCACTCGAGCGGCCAATGGCCGTACGGCAGCAATCAACGATAACAGGAGATTTCATGATGACTGCCTCGCATAAAACTTCTCGCCGCTCGCCGCGTGCTCGAGTAACAACGGCGTTGGCTTAAATCGCTCGCCCAGGTGTTCGTACTTCTTAAGCTTCTCGACAATCGCTGCCGCGCCGAGTGTATCGGCCCAAAAGAAGAGGCCCCCTTTGAACGGTGGAAATCCGATGCCGAAAATCAACGCAAGATCGACGTCGCGAACATCGCTCACGATGTTTTCTTCGAGCAAGCGAGTCGCTTCCAGGAACATGGGTAATAACAGCCGGTCGACGAGATTGTCTTTGGTCTCACCTGTGGCGTGTTTCTTGATGATCTCAGCGGCCGCCGCTGACGGCTGCGATTTTGATCGACCTTTGCTGTCGTCGGCGTAATCGAAGAACCCTTGGCCGTTCTTTTGACCGAGTCGTTTGGCTTCGACCATCGCCGGCAAAATCTTCGAAGGCACCACGCGATCGGGAAACGCCCGGGCCATCACGTTGCCTGCATGGAGGGCGACGTCGAGTCCCACGGTATCGTACAACTCGATGGGGCCCATCGGCATGCCGAAGCCCGTGGCCGCTTTGTCGACGGCCTTGATCGTGGCTCCTTCTTCGAGCAGCAACAGTGCTTCATTCATATAGGGGAGCAGAACGCGATTCACCAAAAAGCCGGGGCCGTCGTTCACGACAATCGGCGACTTGCCAATTGCCTTTGCATAAGCCACAGCGGTCGCAATCGTGCTGTCGGACGTTTGCTTGCCGCGAATCACTTCCACGAGCGGCATTCGCCGCACGGGATTGAAAAAATGCAACCCGCAGAACCGTTCGGGATGCGTGAGCCCGTGGGCGAGCGTCGTGATGGGAATCGTCGACGTGTTCGAGCAGAGCAGCGTTTCTTCGGCCAGTTGTGGCTCGATCTCGGCAAAGAGCTCGTGCTTCACATCGGCGCTTTCAAAAACGGCTTCGATAACAAGGTCGGCGTCTTCGAGATCTTCGTAGCTTTGCGTCCCTTCGATAAACGGCAGAAAATCGAGGGCCTTCTTAGCATCAGGACCTTTGGTTTCTTTGTTGAAGCTGACTTCGGTGATCACCCCCTGCACGCCGCGATTAATGGCCGCGTCGTTCATGTCGGTGAGCGTGACGGGAATCTTGCGTTTCACATTCGCGGCGGCAATCCCCTGCCCCATCGTGCCCGCGCCCAGCACGCCGACTTTTTCGATCTTCCGCGGCTCGCTGCCAGGAGGGCCGGTCTGTTTCTTGTTGGCGTCCTGCAAGAAAAATACATTGAGTAGCGCACGATTGACGGGTGAACCAAACAAGTCGGCGAACCCTTCGGCTTCCATTTGGCAGGCTGTTTCGAGATCGACCCCCGCGGCGCCGAGCATGACTTCCAGGGCCGCGAGTGGCGCGGGATAGTGGCCTTTGGTTTGGCCCTGGATGTAAGCACTCGCCGTCGCGCCGAGAAACGCAAGTTCTGTGTCGCTGATCGTGATCGGCTGCGACCAAAGTTCACGGTCTTTCAGATAACTCTTCGATACACTCTCGCTACGGGCAAGTTCAATCGCGGCGTCGAGCAGCTTGTCGGCGGGCACACCAATCGCCAGCCCCATTTTCTCGGCGGCGCTGGTGTCAATGTTCTCGCCGCTGGAGACCAGCTCGACCGCATTGCCGAGGCCCACAATCCGGGGCGTGCGCGCCGTGCCACCCCAACCGGGAAACAAACCAAGCTTCACTTCAGGGAAGCCGTAGCTCGCCGCTTCGCGGGCCATGATGCGGCGATCGCACCAGATCGAAAGTTCCGCCCCACCACCGATGCACAAGCCGCCAATGGCCGCGATGGTCACAAAGGGGAACTTTGCCAGCCGGCCAAAGAGCTCATGGCCATGGCGCGAGACGGCTATCACGTCGGACTTGGGCTTGTCGATATCGGCAACGAATTCACGCAGATCGGCACCGGCGATGAAATTGCCAGGCTTGGCCGATTGAATCACCAGCCCCGACAAGCCTTTACGAGCTTCGAGTTCGTCAAACAGTTTGGCGAAGTCCGCTAGCGTGCCACGTGACAAGATGTTGACGCTTTTCTGCGGGTCGTTGATCGTGATCACCGCCACGTCGGATGGGGGGAAATCGAGCGTGAGAATAGAGTCAGCCATCATTGCTCGGCAGTTTTGAGGAAGTCAGCGGGACAAGGAAATTCGGGGACAGGGAAATCAGCAGAAACGCGGTCGACGTCGTTTCCCCAAAAAGTTATCGTTTTATTCTATGGCAACGAACCCAAATGGCCCAGACGCGACCGAGGACGCACCCCCACCTCGGCTGTGGTTATTTCCTTTTTTTCTGGCGCTCATCTTGGGGAGCTTAGTGATTTGGGATCGCGCGCGGGAGCATCCTGCGCTGTCCAAAGCGCCCTCGGTGGAATGGACCCCCAGCGATAAGCCCACCGGCGAAGTTGTGCAGCTAGAAATCGATTTTGGCAACGGTGCCAAGCGACAATTCGATGCCTTGCCTTGGAAAGCCGGGATGACCGCCGCCGACGTGATGGCGGCCGCGCGCGACTTTCAGCCTGGGATTACCTACGAGCAGATCGGCGAAGGTGAAGGTGGTTTTCTCACGGAATTGGAAGGGCTCAAGAACGAGGGGGCCAGCGGTCGAAATTGGCGATACGAGGTTGCTGGCACGCCAGGAACCAAGAGCTTTTGCCTGCAAGAAGTCGCCCCCGGCGAGCAGGTTCGCTGGTGGTTTGCGGGGGAAGAAGATGGGCTGTAGAATAGGCGGCGTATTGCCTTCCGCACAAATCTTTGCGCTCGGTCGCAAGTTTTCATTCAGGAACCCACCATGTCGAAGCGAGATACCCTCCGCGATCTGAGCGTCTTTTTCCTTCTGTTGGCGATTGGTGTGGTTGGGCGTTGGAGTCAGCCTGATTGGAACTTCACACCGATCATGGCTGCCACGGTGTTGGGTGGCTGTTACTTCCGTTCGATGTGGTTGGCGGCGTTGCTGCCGGTGGGGATTCTCACGATTTCCAACTTCGCCCTCGACGGCTACGAGAACGTGTTCGTGCTGCTCTCGGTTTATCTCATGATGATCGTGCCGATGGTGCTGGGTCGTTGGACTCGTGGTGCCGAAGGCTGGCAAATTGTGGGTAAAGGCATACTCTGCGGCATGGTTCCCGCCACGGCGTTTTTCATCGTGACCAATTTCGTCCACTGGGCCTCGACCAGCATGTACGCACACACCTGGGAAGGTTTGACGAATTGCTATGTCGCGGGCTTGCCGTTCTATCGCACGATGCTCGCCGGCGACGTTTTCTACCTCGGCTTGCTGGCCGGTAGCTTGGCATCGGTCGGATTAAAGACCCCCGCCTTCGCTCGCGAGCGCGTGAAGAATTAAGCGACTTGATCATTCAAAACACAAAACGCCCAGGGATGGCCATCCCTGGGCGTTTTGCGTTTCTGGTGATTCAAAACTCTTGCTGCTCAGTTCTCAGCCAACGCCTTGTCTTCTTTTTCAGTCGCAGCCGCGGCTTCTTCTGCCGACTTGGCCGCGGGGACCAACTGCTTGAGGGCCGTCTCTAATTCGATAACTTTATTGGACACCGACACTTCTGTGGCATCTTTATTTTCCATGATCTGCATGGTCGGTCCCATCTGATCGATCATGTCATCCAAGCGAGCCTTGGGTTCATCAGCCAGACCAGCCTTCAAAGACGTGCTCCCCGTACCGATGCTGTAAAGCCGAGCAAAGACCTGACGGCGCTCGAAACGAGGGCCAGTCTCTTCTTCATCGCCTCCGTAACCGCGACCGCCACCATATTCACCACCACCGTAGCCTCGACCACCTCCATAACCACCCCCGGCTCGGCTCGAAAAATCAGCACCCGCCAGGGCTTGCTTTTGATAGTCCCGAGCAAGATTCGCTGCTTCGGACACCACATCGAGAGCCAATTGCGCCATGGCATCAACCGCCGCGTTACCGTCGATGTCGGCATTCGCGGGATAGGTGATCCGCTTGAGCGCAGCGGCGGCGTTGCAGCGTTCATCAAGATCGACTTTTTTGTCGGCGATCAGCGCGGTTAGCGCGGCTTGCACTTCTTTCGTGGGGCCTTGTTTCGCTTGGTTGGCCAGCACCTGAGCGGCGGTGCGGCGGACCCAGTCATGCACGTCGGCATCAACATCCTCGGGGGTTGGGCTGCCCGCGACTTTGATCATGGCGGCAGTCAGGCGTGGATTGAGGCTGGGATCAATACCATAACGGCTGTGCCGTTCGAGGCCGATCAGCGCGCCGAGTTTCACCGACTCAGGCACGGGGACTTTATTGAAATCCTCTTTCTCGACGAGTTCCAAGAGTTCCTGCGTCGCCTTAGCCATCGGAACCGGAGCGGCAGATCCACTCCCCAATTGCTGATCCAGATCGCCGAGCATTAGCACGGCGTTGTAACGCACGGCGGGATGGAAGTTGCCCCGCGCCATGCCGCGACCGTAGGTGAAAATCAATTCATTGATAAAATCTCGCGACCCTGCATTGGTGACTTGCGTCAGGAGTTTAAGCAATTGTTCGCGCGACTTGCTGAGTTCCTTCAAAGCGTCCGACGTGTGGAGAGTCATCGACGGTAAGTGGTACTCCTTCAAATATTTTTCAACGTCAGCCTGGGAGCCTCCCAACCCGGCGGGATTTCTAGCGGCAGTGGCAAAACTTATTCTCAAGCTGCTGGCGGCTTGATTGACGGGCAAGGTTCTGTAGTCTTGGGCAAACGTTGCCGTCGACAGACTACCAAACACAACCGCCAAAGCGGCGCAGAGAGAGAAACGCCGGCGTACAGCGAGATGAGATTTTGCGAACATGGCCTCTGTTCCTTAAATGTTCCTGCCGCGAGATGCGTCGACCGACCGGCCGCGCGTGCGAACCTCTCTATTCTAAGGTTGGAGTGCCCCGCCGCAAAATCGCCATTCGCAACCGGCATTTTTTTCGTGCGCAAGCCGTTGGCTTGTAACGTGTTAGCTTGTTTTCGCTCTGGCCAGAATTCTCGCGGCATGTCAAGCTAAAGGAACTGTCCCCTGTGAGTTCCCTGCCATGACCCTGCTCTACACTTCGCCAAGATTTCTGGATCACAACACCGGCCAGCATCCCGAGCGTTCTGAGCGGCTCGTGCAGATTCTCACCCGGCTCAGCGAAACCGGCCTCGCGGAACGCTGCACTCGCCCCACGTGGCAGAGAGCCGAGGAAGAAAGTCTGGCCACGGTCCATACGCAGGAGATGATTCGCTATCTGGAGAGCCTTGCTGCCAGCGGCGGCGGGATGGCGGATGCCGACACGATCGTGGGGAGCGAATCGGTCGACGTCGCAAGGCTCGCGGCGGGGGCCGTTTGCGATGCGACCAAGCGAGTCATCGCCGGCGACGATTCTCACGCTTTGTGTTTGGTGCGCCCGCCGGGCCATCATGCACTGCGCGACGTGGCGATGGGATTTTGTCTGTTCAACAACATTGCGCTGGCCGCGCGGACCGCGCTCGAGGCCGGTTTACAACGCGTGCTCGTGATCGATTGGGACGTGCATCACGGCAACGGCACGCAGGCGATCTTTTACGAAGAACCGCGTGTGGGATTTTTCTCGGTGCATCGCTGGCCTTTTTATCCCGGCACAGGAACGGCCGACGAAACCGGCACCGGCAAAGGATTGGGCACGACCCGCAATCTGCCGGTGATCTTCGGCACGTCGCGCCGCGAGTATCAAGACATCGTGCGAAGAAGTCTGGAAGATTTCGCCGCGAAGATCAAACCGGAACTCGTACTCGTGAGCGCGGGCTTCGATGCGCACCACAGCGATCCGGTCGGTTCGTTGGGTTTGGAGACGGAAGACTTTGAATGGCTCACGCAGATCGCTGTTGACATTGGCAACAGCTATGCGCAAGGGCGTTTGGTGAGTGCGCTCGAAGGGGGATACAATCCTCTAGTGTTGGCACAATGCGTCGCCACGCATTTGGAAGTGCTGTTAAGAACAGAGTAGACGTGAGCGCAAGCTTGTGGGTTATTCGCACGGCTGCTGAAGCAGCCTCGCCGGGCTTAGTTTGCGAATGTCGGTTTCGGTGGCAACTCGAACTTCGGAACTGGTACGCGGATTACCAAGTCGGTGTGCTCATAATCGACATTGCCAGAGTTTGGCGCGACCCATTCGCCGCCGATGATTGAGCCATCGCGTTCAGTGCCTCCATCGTCTTTGCAGTTCTCAAACACGCTGTAGAGCAAATAGCCCCCATCAGGCTTACGCTCATAAATAAACGGCTGATCCGAATAAAGATCGTTCGGAAGTTTGTCGAGCACGCTCGGCACGAGCTGCGCGAGTTTTTCTGGGTACTTGCCTTGTTCGGCTCGATAGACGGCGAGCGCCGCCGCCACGCGGGTGAGATCGAGTAATACAATTGCTCGATCCTGGGCCTTCATGGAGGCATTGAGCGCCGGCAACATCAGGCTGACCATTGTGTCGGCAACCAGCGCGGACCTGACCTCGGCGTTAATAAAGCTGGCCGCGATGCGAGCTGGGTCCCCAGCCGAGCGGGCGAGTTGCGAAATATGGTGGTCAAGATTCGCCGTCGCGCGCATGCGTTCGGCTCGGTCGGCAATGCGCGCGGTTTCCACCAACCGATTGTAAATCGCATTGGCGGAGCGCAGCACATTGTTCCAATTCACGGGTGCTTGGCTGAAGAACAACAGCGCAGGCGTCGTCACATCGGTGCCCGCATTTTCTAACGTGCTGAAATCACGCAGCAACATGACAACCATATCGGCAAAGAAGACGCGTTCTCCTTGATCGAACGAGCGCACCACGTCGGAAGGGATTTTGCGTTTCTGCAAGTAATCAAGCACTTCGCGGGCGAACTTGGCGTCGGATTCGTCGAGCTGCAACAGCGTTACCGTGCGGCTCAAAGCCGTGTTGTCGATCGCGATGGCGACTAACTGTTCGACGAGGGTCATCCCCCGTCCACAGTGAGTGGCCAATTGAAATGTTGTTTGCAGGTCCTGCCAGGCCTCCGCGCGTTGGCCTTGGGCGGCGTACCACATTGCTCGAATGCAAAGCGCCCGTGTGGCCCCGCGCAGGTTTTGTACTCCCGGCAACAAAATTTGAATAGCGCCTTCATATTTTGGTCGCAACAGCGAAGGTGAAGGAGACCACCATTTCGGCCGTTGACCAGCCTCGGTCAAAAGTTCAAATGGTTTTGCGTTATGCTTCACCCAATCGGCAAGCGGCGGGATTTGCTCGCTCGTCCAAGGCCGGCTCATGGCCAAATCGATCACTTCTTCGGCCGCTTTGTCGATGATTTGTTGATTCGTCGGATTGAGTAACGTATCGGACTCGGCCGGAGTCAGCACCACTTGATACTGTGTGGTGAGCCAGTACGACACCAAGCTGCGTACGGTCCTGTCGAACGGATCTTGCAGGCTTTCGGTCGTGCTGGGCATTTGGGCAAAGCCCAGGGCATCGCTCATCGCGAACAAATCGTTTTGGGAAAGCCCCGCGGGCCAGATGGCCTGCCAAAACAGCACGGCGCCATTGTTGTCGTGCGTGACCCCCTCGCGGCCCAAGTCCCGCCAATAGGTTTGATAGTCGGGCAAGCCATCGTCGCTGAGCGGCGCGGTGATGACGGTTGTTTCCTCGGAAACAACGAGCGGGGGATTCGGCCCGAAGTACGACAGTAAAACGGAAAAGGCAAATTCTAAAAACACGTATCTGGCCCTTATGGAAATGGTGGGACTATCCCCCCAGTAGATGGGGCAATCCTCGCAGTTTGTTTAAGAATAAGTGTATTTCTCTCTCATTTTGCGACTCATGGGCCAGCTATAATGCGTGGGCATTAAAATCGATCAAGCAAACTTGAATCGATCAAGACTAAAGGAGCTACGATGCGTTCTCTGGGAGTCGGTTTACTTTCTTTGATTCTCGTCACGCAGTTGGCAGCGTCGGCGGCGGCCTACAATCTGTTTGGCCCTTATCCTTGGGGTGAGGATGAGTACTACCAAAAGTGGGGCGATATATTCACGCCCGGTTCTCCCGGCGGAACGATCACTTGGAGTTTCATGCCCCAGGGCACAACCTTACATGCCTCGGCGCCCAACTACATTCACGGCACCTCGGATTTAACATCCGTGTTCAATCAGGTCGGCGGCCAAACGGCGGCGCTCGCGATGATTCAATCGGCGTTCGACAACTGGTCGTCCGTCAGCAACATTTATTTTGAGTATGTGGGTATCGACGATGGCACACCTTTTGGCGCGCCGAAAGCGCCTGGGCAAACCATAGGCGACATTCGCATTGGTGCATTTGACATTGACGGCTTCTCGGCGGGGGTTGGCTATTCGGCCTATCCTCCTGGCGATACGACGCTTGATGGCGACATTATCCTTAACAGTCGGTCTGACATTTCCTTCTATGTCGCGCCGGGTGCCGAGGGCGATCTCTATGATCTGTACCCGCCGGGGGGCGGCTATTACCGCAACGACTTCGAGGGACTTGTGGTCCATGAACTGGGCCACGCCGTGGCACTGGCTCACTCGGATGTGCCATCAGGGTTGATGTGTGGGTACGTAGACTCGGGTTTCGATGGTTCGCAATGCGCGTACTACGATCCCGACAGTGATGGCAAGATGCCGATCAATCGGATTCCCGATGCCGACGACATTGCGGGCGTTCAGTTTCTGTATGGCCCCGCGCTCCAGGCCGATTTCGATCACAACAATCTGGTGGACTCGGCCGATTTGATTCTGTGGCAGGCCGGTTATGGAGTCTCGACCGGCGCGAACTATCAAGATGGCGACGCCGACGGCGATGGGGCCGTCACCGGTCGTGATTTTCTGATCTGGCAACGCGAAGCCGGCAGCGGGGCGATTGTGCCGCTGAGTTCGCTCGCGGCAGTGCCGGAGCCGAGTGGCATGGTGCTTATTGCACTAGCGAGTTTGGGTTTCGCGCGTAGGCCACTGAGTATCACTGGATTGCCGCCTTCGCGGGAATGACGACGAACCAAGCACTCATCACGCAACGCTGGCGACTTCCGGCAATGGCGCGCGGCTGTAGTGTCGGTTGATGAGATCATTCTGCAGCCACAGGAGTTTGCTGAAGGCTCGCAGGGTGACGATCTCGTTCTCACGCGGGAGGCCCAGACTGAGGATCGTGGCGTTCAGGGCATCGGCGACGAAGCCCAGCAGCGCGTTCATTTGCACCAGCGGCACGTTGATCGATTTGTTCCCCATGTCGGGCGTGTGCATCGAACCGACGGCGTCGAGATATTGCACCATCTTGGTGTTGTAAGGTTTCGTCACGAGTGTGGTCAGATAACGACCCAGATGCTGCTTGCGGAAAGCAATCACATCGTCGTCGAGCGACAAGGTTTCGACGTCGTCGGCGAGTTCGCCCTGATAGCCGTGTTGTGGGGGGACGAAGTGGCGCTTCGTGGCGTCGAAGGAAAACAGCTTCACGTAGACCGCGTCCACGAGTGCTCCCACGTGATCGCTCAACGGTCCCGCCGCGGCATGAATGGCGGCGATCTCCTCGGTGCCGAACTCCATGAACTCGGCCAAATAGCCAAAACGATATTCCAAGTCCTCTTCCAATCGTGCTTCGTCGATGTGTTTCATAGCGATTTAATCCTGGCAATCTGTAAGTCGTATCGGGATAAACCGCTAATGTTCGCTTATCGTCGCTTATTGGTTTATTAGCGACCGTTAGCGTCAATTAGCGGTTTAAAAATTAGACAGGTGGTTCTTTGTTAATACGAAATTCTTTGTTACAATAATTGGACAAAGACATCCAATTATAGTTACTTTAGAGGTCGCTAAATTGGATGTCAACATCCAGATTGCGAGTTTTGGCCATGCTATCTCAAACCGTCGAATATGCCCTGCGGGCGGTCGTGCATTTGGCGGGGATTGCCCCTGCGTCTTGCACCACTTCGCAGCTTGCCGAGGTGACCCAAGTTCCCGCGGCTTACTTGTCGAAGGTCGTTCAAAGTTTGGCCCGTGCGGGGATAGTGCATTCGCAGCGCGGTTCGGGGGGAGGCATTTCGTTCGCTGGCAATCCGAAGAAACTTACCGTGCTCGACATCGTGAACGTCGTCGAGCCGTTGCAGCGGATTAAGACCTGCCCCTTGGGTTTGGTCTCACACGGTAAGAAGCTCTGCCCCCTGCACAGCCGCCTGGACGCCGCGCTGGCCCAGGTCGAGCAGGCCTTCGGCAAAACGACCCTGGCCGAAGTCTTGGCCGACCCGTCGTCAGTGAAGCCGTTGTGCGAGGTGCCGTCGGCGCGCAACGCCCGCTAGCAGCCGGTTTGCCCCTGGGGGGTCCCCACGTTATGCTCAGGGGCGGGCCAGTCAGGACGACTTATATTTTCTGCTAAATTCTCAGACCTCTCCGTGACAATCGCAGGGAGATCCTGCCTTTCGCACGAGGAAGGATTCCGACCCCCCACAGGCGACCCAGCCATGTCAAATAGCTCTGCCATCAATCCCGATCTCTTGTTGTCGCAAGCACTTGCGGGCTCGAACGAATGTTTCGGCCGGCTGCTACACGTCTACCGCAACTACCTCAAACTGCTCGTAATGTCGCAGTTGGAGAAGAAACTCCAGCGGCGAATCAGCGCTTCCGACGTGGTGCAGGAAACATTTTTAGAAGCCAATCGCGATTTTGGCCAATTCCGCGGCCGGTCAAGTGGCGAGTTTTGCGCCTGGCTGCGGCGGATTTTGGTCAATAATCTCCACCGCGTCGTGGAGCAGCACGTACTGGCTGAAAAGCGGACCGTCCACCGTGAAGTTTCGCTCGAAGCGATGGCGACGTCGCTGGAGCATTCGACCACGCGGCTAGATGCGATTCTGCCTGACCCCGGCACGTCGCCGAGCATGAATTATCAAAAGCACGAACAACAACTCGAGTTGGCGAACGTCGTGGCGGACCTGCCGGCCGATTATCGCGAAGTGATCGTGCTGCGTCATATCGAATCGTTGCCGTTTGAAGAAGTCGCGCGACGGATGGACCGTTCCGCCGGTGCGGTACGGATGCTGTGGCTCCGCGCGATCCGGCAATTGCGTGAGCAGATGGAAGTTTGAGGCACTAACCCTAATACAGGTCTAATTGAAATTACATAAAGCCACGGAGTAACACGGATTAAACACGGATAAAAGGATATGTTCCTGTGTTGTGACAAGAACTGTTATTTATTCTGTATGATCAGTGTTCAATCCGTGTTTCATCAGTGGCTAAATATTCTGGATTTAAAGATGTACTTAAAAACCAGACAACATTGATTAACGGCCAGTAAAGTAGGCATGATTAGCGAATCGACCAAATCGTTTTCGACAAGTTCGGCGACTGACCGCGAGTTGGCCGACGTGCTCGATTGCTATTTGCTTTCGTTGGAACAAAATACGCCGCTCGATGTTGAACGCTTGATCGCCGATCATCCGCACTTGGCTACCGACATTCGCTCGTTCGTGGAAAGCATCGAGATGCTCCACGGCGCCACGCACGGCCTTCACGAGCCGGAGGCAAATCTGGCGGTTCCCAAGCCAGTGGAATCTCAGCAACTCTCACGGCACAGCGAAAAGCGGCTGGGCGATTTTGAGATTGGTCCCGAGATCGGTCGCGGCGGGATGGGGGTCGTCTACGAAGCGACTCAAATTTCGTTGCAGCGCAAAGTGGCTTTGAAGGTACTCCCTTTCGCGGCGATGTGGGATCATAAGCAGATCGCTCGCTTTCAGAACGAAGCCCAGGCCGCGGCCCAGCTGCATCACCCGCATATCGTGCCGGTGTTTGCCGTGGGGCAAGAACGGGGCGTTCATTTCTATGCGATGCAGTTGATCCAGGGGCGTTCGCTCGACCAGATCTTAGGCGAGTTACGTCGCGAAGCGGTGCAGGAGGTCGATCAATGCATTGTCTCGACGATGGCCATTGAATCGACGTTGAATTCAAAATTGTCGTCCGAGCATGCGGCGGGACAAACACGCTATTGCCGCGCGATTGCCGGTTTGGGAATTCAGGCGGCGAACGCCTTGCACTACGCCCACGAATGCGGCGTGGTTCATCGCGACGTAAAGCCTTCGAATCTGATGGTCGACCATCGCAACAAACTGTGGATCACCGACTTTGGCCTCGCGCGGGTGCAAGACAGTCCAGGCGTGACGGTCACCGGCGACGTTGTCGGCACGCTCCGTTATATGAGTCCCGAACAGGCGACCGGCAAGCATGCACTTGTGGACCCGCGGACCGACATCTATTCGCTGGGGGCCTCGCTGTACGAATTGCTAACGCTGCGGCCAGCGTTCCCGGGCGAAGATCGTCAAGCCGTGATGCAGGCGATTGGCAACGAAGAGCCGACCCCGCCGCGAACCATCGATCCGGCTATCCCGGTCGATTTGGAAACGATCGTCTTGCAGGCGATGGCCAAGTCGCGCGACGAACGCTATACGACGGCCGAGCAACTGGCCGACGATCTCAACCGTTTTCTCCAAGGCAAACTGACTCTCGCGCAGCGACCCACCGTGGCCGATCGCGCGGCGAAATGGGTCCGGCGGCATCGGACGATTGTTTCGCTCGCCGCGGCGTTCTTGCTGATTCTCACCGCTGTTTCGACAACGGGGGCCATTCTGCTTTCGCGCGAACACAGTCGCAAGCAGGCTGCGTTAGCCACGGCGGAAGTCAACTGGAAACAGGCCCGCGAAGTGGTGGATCGCTTTGGGACGCAATTTTCCAGACAGTTGGCGCGTCTGCCGGGGAGCGAACCGCTGCGGCAAGAGGTGTTGAGCGATACACTGAAGTACTACCAAGAATTTATCGATCGCGCTGCGAATGATCCGCTGCTTCAAGCCGATTTGGCGAATGCCCAATTGCAGGCGGGGACGATTGCCGATCAACTGGGCGATCAAGAAACGGCGGAGAAAGCATTTCGCACGGCCGCCAAGTTGTTCGGCGAATTAGCTGCCACGGCCGAGAAGCCCGCTGAGTTTCAGCAACAACATGCCACGGCCCTCAACAATCTCGCCATGCTGTTTGCCGCGCAAGGCCAATTGGCCGAGGCTCGCCAGCAATACTCGGCGGCGATTCGTCTGCAAACTCAAGTCACTTCAAGCAAGGATCAGGGCGCATCTGCCAAGCGTGTGTTGGCCGAGATGTTCGCCAATCGTGGTTTGCTCGAACGACAAATTGGAGAGCAGAATGCGGCGCGGAAATCGCTAACACATTCCATCGCAATCCTCGAAACAATCGTCGCGACCAAAGAGACGGATCGCGAAACGCGGCATGCGTTGGCGATGGCATTTAACAATCGCAGCTTCATGGAACAGGAGCACGACTGGACCGCGGCGGAAGCCTCGTGCCGCGCGGCGGTTTCGTTGCTTACACAACTGGTTGAAGAATCCGAAGATGATCAATCGGCGTCGGCTCGCAGCGATCTCGCACTCAGCTACAACAATCTGGCCGCGATCTTGGGGCATCAAAGCAAGAACGATGACGCGATCGTGGCCTTTCAACAGGCGGTCAAGTTGCAGGAGCAATTGGTCCGCCAAGCCCCGGTGGTGGTGCAATATCGGAGCGATCTGGCGATCACTTGGAATAACTTAGCCCAGGCGCTAGCGCGTGATGATCAGAACACAGAAGCCGCATCAGCTTACGAACGAGCGCAAGTTTTGTTCGAACAACTTGTGGGAGACTTCCCGCGTGATATTCGCTTCCGCAGTTCGCTCGCGGGGGTGCTGAACAATCGTGGCATGGCCAGCGAGTTGGCCGGGGATTTTCAACAGGCGTTGGTGGCCTACAAGCAAGCCATCGAACATCAACAAATCGCCGTCCTGCAAGCGCCACAGCAAACGCAGTATCGCGATTTTTTAAGCAAGCACTATTTCAACTGTGCGCGGACGTTGCGAATGCTCAACGAACCCGCTGCTGCCGCGAAGCTGGCGCTTGAACGCCGCAAGTTGTGGGAAGACAACGGCGAGCAACTGTTTCAAGTGGCCATGGAATTGGGCGTCGTTGGAGACGCGATTCCTGCGGATTCCCAGGACAAAAAGTTTTCACGCGAGCGCGTGCTCGATGAAGCAATCGTCACGTTGCAGCAGGCCGAGGCCACGGGTTACGCTGTAAACATGCAACAGATTCCGAAGAACTTGCGAACCCGCTATCAAATCGCCAACCGAATTGCCGCTGAGGTGCAACCATGAACAGAAAGATTACAGCCTTGAGCGGAAAGATTAAGAGTCGCGCGCTGGCTTTTGAACGGATGGAAGAGCGGCTAGCGTTGTCGGCTGATTTTGCGATCAATCGCGATATACAGGTGTTCGCAAACGGGAGCACAATCAATAGTCTGGTTTTGAATCAGGGAGGATTGGTACTCGCTACCGACAACGCGATTAGTTTCAGCTTCAATAACGACAAAGTCCAGTCGATCATCGATCGCGTGGATGGCAATCGCGTGGAGAGATTTTTAGAGGAGCACCCCGCGGCAGCCTCCTATTACGAAGAGCTGGTCAAAGGGGCAGAAGAAAGTGGTCCCGCAGCGACGGACTTCGATCAGGTCACGCCGATTCCTCAGCCCGACAATCAAGTCGAGCAACCGGGCGGCACGATCGAGCTGAGCAATATTTTTCTGCCCTCGTCGCTGCAAAGCTCGCCGCGGTCGGAATACACCCAGGTGGAAAGCGCGTCCGAGGGGTCGCAGCTCACGGCGTTTGATTCGTCGGCAAAGGAACCTACGTTGGCGCGAGCCCGCGACGTTTATTTTGAAGTCGCTTCGCTCTCCACGACGTTGCAGCCGCGCGGCAAACATACGGCTCTCAATGTGGCCGCAGGTCAGAGCCCTGATGATCAGGCCATGTTGACCGACATTGCAAATCGTTTGCGACCGAAGGCTGAGCCCAACGAGGACGCGGCCAACAAGATCCCAGCGGCTGAATCACAACCCGCGAACCAGACTGATAAGCCTGGAGATGTTCCTGAGGAAGCGGCTCAATTGATGCGTTCGGCGGAACGGCCAGCTGTTCCCGAGGCGAAGAGTGCACGGGACGAGAAATCGCTACCGGCTGATGATGAGCTTTCCACCGCAGAAGCTCACGATCAAGTGTTAGACGAATTGTGGGGCGATGAGCTCATGGCCGAGGAAGTCGCTGTTTCTCTGCGCGGCAACGAAGGGGGCAAGTACTACATCGCGTTGCCGACGGTGGCTGTCCTGGTAGGAGGGGGCCTGATTGCACGGCATCGCCGCAATTCGCGGACTAGCGAATTGCAACCGCCACGCAAAAAGCTGGGATCGTGGCTCGGTTAATTCATTCTTGAAGTCGGGACAAACGCTTTGGTCCCTTACAGACCGGTTTTTCGCTACGATTAGACCGGGGCATAACACTCCCCCGTGAAGAAATTCGTGGGAGCGCTCCAGTCGGGGCGGGCGTGCGTTACAATCGAAGATTCGTACAGAATCTTTTCTTCGGAGGCTTTTTTCGATGACCATACGCGCGGATGTTAGTCGTGGCTATCTCATGCGGCTCGGCCTAGTGGGGCTGTTCTGCGCCTTCGGCGGGGCGTATTTCCTTTACGACGGCTTCGTCGGTTATCCTGCTCAGCGGGAACGTGGTTTTGCCTACGAAAAATTCATGGAAGAGAACGCCGCTCTGGACGAGCTCGATCGCGTGAATAAATGGAATGAATACGCACGTGAGAATAATTGGCCAGAAGGAAATCCTCTTGATGCCGACACGAACAAACCTCTCGCCGTAGTGAAGATTAACGAGCAGTTCTATTACGCCGGTGCGGCGGGGCTGGCCGCACTTGGATTTCTGTCTCGCTTTGCGTTTATGTTTCGGCGTTGGATCGAGTGCGACGAAAACCACTTGCGCGACAAGTCCGGCCGAGAGACGACCTATGCCAACATCACGGAGCTCAACAAAAAGAAGTGGCAGAACAAAGGTATTGCCTTTGTGAGTTACAAAACCGACGCGGGGACTGATCGCATTCGGATCGACGATTTCTATTTTCAACGCGACCCGACGCGGCAAATTCTGCGCAAAGTGGAAGCCAATATCGACCCCGCGCTGATAACCAACGGTAAGCCAGAACCCCCAGAAGTGCCTGCTGATGCTCCAACACCAGCGTGATTGTTAGCCGGCATCGTCCCGATGCCGGTGTTTGTCGGGGTCGTGACGACCCGGCTCGCTGAAGTTTGAATTGCGACGCGTGGCAACCCGGTTACAATGGAACCTAGCGAGCCAGCGCTTTCTTGACTCGGAACAGAGAAGCTCCCGAGTCCTCAAGATGCGAGAGAACGGTACGATTCGAACGCCATCCGCACGTCGGCGTGGTTCGCGATCCGCCTGCACCGTTACCTCTCGGCAAAGCGAAAGTTCATGCAAAGATCGCGGATCGGCCCGTTCGCCTTAGAGGAATCTCTCGATCACGAGGGAGGCGGCAACGTGCTGCGCGGTCTGCATCTCGAGCGCAAAGCCTCGATGGCCGTCAAGCTATTGCCCTTGGGCTTAGTGAATCGCCCCATGGCGGGGAACGCTTTTTCCGCCGACGTCAAACGCTTGCAGCGGCTCGTGCATCCCAATATCGTCCGCTGCCTGGGGGGCGCGATCGAAGAGGGGCAGCCTTATCTGGCCCTGGAGCTGGTCAAAGGCGAATCGCTCCGCGATCTTTTGGATCGGCGAGGGAAATTGCCGTGGGAGTTGGCGGTCGAGATTGTCGACAGCATCTGTTTGGCGCTCAAGCACGCTCATCAGTTCGGTTACGTGCATCAGAGACTGACCCCTTCGCGGGTCATCATTCAGCCCACGGGCGAAGTGAAGATCTGCGGCTTTGATTGCGCGTGGGCCGACAAGGACGACGTGCTCGGTTTGCGTGTGCCGATGTCGGTGGCGAATTATTTGGCTCCCGAGGAATTCCGCGGCAAACAATCCGCCGCACTTCCACCGGCTGATTTATTCAGCGTCGGCGTGATTCTTTACGAATGCCTGTCCGGCGACTTGCCGTGGAAAGCCAATTCCCCTGCGGAGCTGGTGCAAGCACGTCGCGATGGCGATGCGCCGCGCGTGTCGGCCAAAGAACTCGACTGCCCCGTGTGGCTCGACTTGCTGACCGCCAAGTTGCTCGCCGTGAAAAGGGCCGAACGACTTTCTTCGGCCGAGGAAGCTCATCGTGCGATTCTCATGGCGAAGGAAAAAGTCACCAAGGGAGTTAGTGCCACGCAGCAAATGCTGTCGGGGCGCAGAGGGATGCTGCAAGTCGACACCGACCGCAGCGAAATCGTGCGATTGAAAAAGCACATGCAGCCCAAGGAGCGCGATCACAGCCCGTTCTACGAGCGGGTGTGGTTTTTGGGGATGTGCCTGGTGCTGCTGGCCATCGGTGGCATCTGGGCGCTCCAACCCCCCAGTGAACAGAAACTGATCGCCCAACTCGAACCGCTGATTGCTTCCGAAGATGTCGTTGATTGGCGGCAAGCACAGAACCTGATTCCCGTGCTGATGGAAAATTATCCGGAGACGGAGTTCAAACCCGAGATCGATCGCTTTCAAGAAAAGTACACGATGTACCGCGCAGAAACGCGGGCGCGGATGAACCAAAATACGGGACATCTGCCCGAAAGCGAAGCCGAGCGATTGTACCTCGAAGCGTGGGAACTCGATACAAATGGGGATCGCTTCACAGCATGGCAAAAATACGATGCGTTGAATGTTTTGTTCGAGAAAAGTGAAGACGAATTCGATCGGGCGTATGCTGGTCTGGCTCGGCGACGGATTCAAACCTTCAAACGCGACCCCGACGCAGGCAAAAGCCAACAGGAATTCGTCCAGGAAAGTCTCAACGAAGCCAAGCAACTCATTGCAGAAGGAAAGCTCCTGCGGGCACGGCAGAAACTAGAAAGCATTCTCGAATCGTACCAAGACAATCGCCAGCTACAGCCACTAATCGATCAAGCACGAGCACAACTCAATCGTCTGGTTGGCGAGAATTGATTGACGAATAGCGAAACGTCGTATTTCGAGCAAGGTTACAACTATTTGTGTACAGCAAACGGAATCACAACTTTCACGCCTGCATATTCTTGACCGTTGTTGAGGTCTTCACTGTAAACAGTACTGCAGCCCAATTGCTTCGCCGCGACAAGAATGGCCGCATCCCAGTAAGATATTCCGAATCGCTGCTTGACTTGAATTGCCTCCATAACGAGGTCACTCGTCACCGATTGAATGGGAAACGCTGCGAGTGATTTGAGTACGGCCAACGCTTCGTCATGAGTCATTTCCAGACGCTGCTTCGTTACCGCGGCGACGTAGAATTCTTGTAACACTTGCGCCGAGAAATGAATTCCTGAGTCGGCTAAAACTTGACGAGCAATTTCTCGCTTCTCGCGATCGGCAGTGGCATTGGACGCGGCGTAAAGCAGCACGTTCGTATCAACGAATACCATTGCGGTCATAGAAGTCTTCACGGCGGAGTTGGCCGATGGGTTGTGTGTTGCGAGCGCTGTCTAATGCAGCAAATAAGGACGACAGATGTTTGCTGCCATCGGGCGTATCAGATTTGGAACTGATCACAACTTCCACTTCGGTCCCGGGCGTAAAGGGCACACCCACAAGGTGGATTTCACCTTGGCTGCTAACGGTACTTGATGTTTCGAATTGGCTCATGGGATTAATTCCGAGAAACATGCCTCTCTGCAATTATGGCCAACAATTTTGGCCGAGGCTACTCTTATCTGTCCCGATCAACGCTTCCAAGAGACATTTGGCGGAAATTGCTACTCTGATCCGAGATCTTCAAGCATCGTTTCCTCTGGCGGCTGAGCATCTCGGCTCGTGGCCCATTCGCCGTAATCCGCGGCATGGCGCATGGTGTTCCTGGGGTCGCTGCGCGACAGATCGCCGGGCAGAGTCATTGCCCCCGCCACTTGCCTGCGATAACCGCGCGGATTCATGGGATCGGTCGTCGCGTCCAGGGGATCGTATTCTTCACAGGCAGCGACTGCCACTTGTCCCTGCATGATTCGCCCGGCTCGCAGACGCTGTGCTTGCTGATCCATATACGAGGGTTCGCCCGTCTCGGTTGCTTGGCTGCGCAAGTATTTGATGTTTTCGTACGCTTGCCGCATGGCTTCTTGCCGGGAAAGTGCGTGGGAGAGCATCAGTTGCCGCGCGAGTTGCTCGGCTTCCAATTGCAGTTCCAATCCTAGGCGTCGTTCTTGGAAACGGCCGAGCCAATCGCGGAGCTCGTGAGGAGTGAGTGTCGCGAGTTGTTCAAGAAACTGCTCCCCTTCGGCGGGGCTGGTTCGCGCAGACAAACGGCAGAATTCTTCGATAGCTGCTCTTGCTTCGTGCATTTCAGCGCTGGTCCAGATTGCCAGTTTCTCGGGACCGAAGCCCGCGGCCATGTTTTTCTTGGTTTGCGATTGCGCGGGATTGGCGGTGAAAGGTAGCGGATACGCGTGTTGCGTTCGTCGCACCGTCATGTCCAACTGCATGGGCAAAGCGGCTGCTGGTGCTGTTTGCTGTACTTTCTCGTACAGCGGTGGAATTGGCGAGTTCGGCAGTTCGTCGGGCGAACGGGCAACGACGACGTGAGCCATCGTCAGAGAGATCATCGAAACAAGGATAATACGCACCATGCGGAGATTATAGCAAATCGACCGCTAGCCAAAATAAGACACGTTAACCAGCGGAAAATCTAGAAAACGAGTCCGAGTAACGCCTTAAGAACGTCGTAGTGCCAAGCCCGCAAGGCTCAAGAGTAGTAGCAATCCAGTCGCCGGCTCGGGTACGGAAACACCTTCTAGCAGGCCGACCGAACCGTTGTAGCCACGTTGCCACATCAGAAAATCACGGCCATCGACGTCGCCATCGCCGTCGGCATCACCCATGGCTGGCGTTGCACTGTGCGCCGTGCCGAAATTATTCTGCCAGATCGCCAAATCAGTGGAATTGGTCACGCCATTGCCGTTGAAGTCGCCCATTCGAAAGACACCATCCAGGGCGGTGTCCACTTCCGAGAGCGAGGAAAAGAATTGGCTGCCACTTTCCACGCCTTGATAGCGATCCAGAAATTCCATCAAAGCCAGCGTCGACAAAGTCACGTTCCAGTTGTCGGCCAGCGAAGGAACTTGCGTGGGATCGCTGGCCCCTGTGGCCCATTGAGCGGAATCCGCCAAGCCGAGCGGGCCATCGAGCCCGCCACCGAGTCCGTTATCCAATAAGTACCGCAAGGCATCTTCCGAATTCTCCGCGCCGGCCATCAAGGCGAAGGAAACGCTCCAAGGCATGAACAGATTGGGTTGGCCATAGTCCTCCCACATATTGAAGGCCTCGTACCCCCCTCCTCCACGCGCGGCATCGGGCTGGAAAAAGTAAGGCCGGCCCTGCTCTGCGAGTTCCGCGGCGACGTCGGCGTGATACTTCACGAAGTTTGTCCACGGGTTGCGGGCCAAATTGCGATTCGAGTAAGTATCGACTCCACGTTCCGAGGTGTCGACGAACAGATTGATCAACGCCTGTGCAAATGGGGCGCGGTAATCATCGCTGAACGAGTACACCAAATATTTTTGCGTCGGATCGTTGAGATAGTCGAGCGTGCGGCCGGTGTCTTTATTCCATTGATTCTCCAAAGGAACGTGATGGGCGTCCGACACTTCGGCGGCCATCGCGACGACTTTGTTTTCGTTGGTGTAACCAGCGTAGGTGTTGCCACTCAAGCCGTTTTGGGCGCTGTAGGCCATGCGGAACGCGCCGGAGGTGTTAAAGGCAGCGAAGTTAAAACGATTCTGCAAGGTATCGATTGCATCGCGCAGCGGTGCGGGGGTGGCCGTTTGCGATTTATAATTGTGCAGCGCGAGGGCAATAAACGCGGCATCGACCGAAGATTCTTCACCCCCTTGAGGGGCCGCAGTGGCGAGATTTAGAAACCGCGTCGGCAAATAGGTCGTCTGGTTGCGATTCGTGTTAAGCGAATTGACCAGCGTCCCCATATAGCTGTCGGCTTCGGCTTGCGTGACCCAACCGCGGCGGATTGCGCCGGGGAGCGACCAAACCACACCCGTGGTGGTGTTGAGCGCGCCGGTGATCACGTCGTCGGACGTATTGGGAACAAGACCGGTCGTTTTGTTGCGGGCTGCCCACAGGCCGTTAAATTGTCGCTTGGCCAAACGCTCGACGACGACGTCGATCGGCGCGGTCGCGGGATCGATGCTCGGGCCGTTCTCGCGCAACGAAAAATCGTCGAGGTACAACGAGCCACTGGTGGCGCCGAAATCGGCATCAACCAGAAAACCAAGCGCGAAAGTCCGCTTCAAATCGGGGGAGCCGTTGACACTCCAACCCGAGCCCAGATCGAGCGGGGCATCGATCTTGGTCCAGCCGCCCGCTGGGATTGTGTAACTGCGACGAGCACTGTGGCTACCGGAATCGCGGTAATCCTTAAGCTCCAAGGAAAACGTGAGCGGGGTGGTCGTGGTGTTGCGAACGTAGCCTTCCAGCGTCTGATACTGTGTGAGATCGCGGTCTTGGCGGTAGCCCGGTGTGCCGTTCACCGCGCTCGAAAAGGTTTGAAAGAAACGGAAGCCGTCAGCCGGAATCGAGCCCAAATTGGCTTGATAGGCGCTCGTGCCTGTGCGGACAACTGAGGATTGCTTGGTGAAACTGGTGATGTTGCCGCTGTTGAACGGACCACCCCAGAGATTGAGGTTGTCGGAGCGTTCGCCGTCGAACAAGGGAACCAAGCCCAAGTCCCCGGCGGTCAGATTCCCACCAAATGCCCAAGCTAACGCGCAGGCCAAGCAGCATGCCTTCAGCCAACTGTTGAAATGCCCATTCATGCTGTTCCGCCTCAAAGAAAAGAACGGCGGTACGCCGTCTAATATCTGCCTCTCTTACAACTCTACGATGACGTGATGGGTGAGTCCATCATGGACCATGGGGATATGCGCCCCTTTGTGGTCGACCACAATCTGTTGGCCGTCGCAGCTGGCCGACTTCACGCCCCGTTGCTCGCCGTTGGGATTGCGTATCGTAATTGCGTAGATCGTGCGTTTGTCGTCGACACGATAGCGAATCTTGCATTCCGGCCAGTCGCTGGAAATGGACGGGTCGATCCTCAGATGCGTGCCTTGCTCGAGATGCAGGCCCAGGAGCGATTCCACGGCCACGCGGAACATCCATCCCGCCGAGCCGGTGTACCACGACCAGCCCGCACGGCCGGCGTGAGGAGCACTGCCATAGACGTCGGCGGCGACCACGTAGGGCTCCGCTTTGTAGATGTCGACGGCTTCCGGCGAATTGCCGTGGCTCACGGGGGAGAGCATTTCCAACAGCTCGCAAGCTCTCGTTCCCATGTCCCATTCTGCCATGGCTCGAATCAGCCAGAGCACGCCGTGGGTGTACTGGCCACCGTTTTCGCGCACGCCAGGCAAATAGCCTTTGATGTAGCCAGGGTCTTGGGGCATCTTGTTGAAGGCCGGATGCAACAGACGAATGATGCCGGCTTCGCGGTCGACAAGTCGTTCATCCGCCGAAGCGAGTGCCTTGGCAATCCTTTCAGGGGCCACAGCGCCCGATAGCGCGGCCCAAGCTTGCACGAGGGCGTCGATCTGGCATTCGTCGCCACTGGCCGTGCCGAGTGGTGTGCCGTCATCGAAGTATGCGCGGCGATACCAATTGCCGTCCCAGCCGGCTTCTTCCAAGGCGATCCGCAACTGCTCGCGATAGGCTGAGTAGCGCTCGACCCGTTCCTGGTCGCCGTGCTGGGCACAGACAGGGAGCATCCGTTCGAGGATGTAATCGATAAAGAACCCCATCCACACGCTTTCGCCCGTACCGCCCTGGCCGACGCGATTCATGCCGTCGTTCCAGTCGCCGCAGCCCATCAGAGGTAGGCCGTTACGACCGCGCGTGAGCCCGCGATCCAGCGCTCGGCAGCAATGCTCGTAGAGCGAACCGCTTTGACCGGAATCCTGGGGTGTAAGAAAAATCTCAGCCTCCCCGGCAGGAACTTGCTCGGCGGTGAGGAAGCGAGCTTGCTCGTTCCAGATCGCTTCGTCGCCGGTGGAATTGACGTATTCGCAGGCCACCAACGGCATCCACAACAAGTCGTCGGCGAAGATCGTACGGATGCCCTTGCTTAGCGGCGGATGCCACCAGTGGAGTACGTCCCCTTCGACGAACTGATGCGAGGCATTCCGCAGGATTTGCTGCCGCGTGAAGTCGGGCCGATGAAATATGAGTGACGAAACGTCCTGCAACTGATCGCGGAAGCCATAAGCACCGCCCGATTGTTGCGGCGACGTGCGGCCCCAGAACCGGCAGCTGATGTTTTGATACGGCAACCAACCGTTGATCATCAAATCGATCTCACGGCTGGGGGTTTCGATTTGCAACGCACCGTTAAGTTCACGCCAATAGTTTTGCACTTCGGCGAGGGCGTCATTCACAGTTCGTGGAGTCTGGTACTTGGTGATAATCTCACCGGCTTGCTCCGTGGAATCGGTCTCGCCAAGTAAGACACTCAATCGGACGGTTTGGCCGGGCTCGATCACGAAGTCGGATTGCAACGCCGCACATTGATCGAGATCACTCCCCGAGTGACCGCGAAGCTGCTCGCCGGAAGCGACTGCTCGTGGCGCGGCGGTGCTGCCTTGCAGGCCGAGGAATTCGGTGCGATCTGCCGTGAGGTGGCATTGACCCGGAGCACCCGCCAAAGCGGCAAACGCGACGGCTGAAGAAAATTCGCCGCGAGCGGAATTCGTCGCGAACACGGCTTGCTGATTGGGGCTCAGCGTAGTCTTCGTCGCGAACTGCGTGAAGTTCAACCCTTCGCCGAGTTCCCATTGCACGTAGCCATACAAGCTCAAGCGGCGCGGTTGATCGCCATTGTTGGTGATCACAATGCGGTTGATCTTCACCGGCTCGACGCGCGGCACGAACTGCGTGAGTTCCTGAGACAATCCTTGGCTTTCATGGCGATAGATCGTGTAACCCCAACCGTGGCGAACTTCATACGACACGTTTTGGGGAACCGGCCCGGGTGCGAGCGACCAGAATTCGCCGCTGTCGCGATCACGCAAATAAATCGCTTCGCTATGAGGATCGAGAACCGGATCGTTCTGCCAAGGGGTCAAGCGATTCAAGCGGCTGTTGCTGGCCCAGGTGTTGCCGGCCCCTGTTTCCGAAGCGATGAAGCCGAGCGATTCGCTGCAAATGACGTTGTTCCAAGGGACGGGCGGCAACTGCAAATCGCCCTGCGCGTTGGGTTCGAGGCGAATCACGTACTCGCGGCCCTGCTCGGCAAAGCCGCCGAAGCCGTTGGCGAATTCCAGCGATTCGTTCTGAGTCTGCTGGGCTGTTTGTTTGTTGCGCGGTTTCTCGACCGTAGGAACACGCTTGGTAGTCGTGGGCGCTATTCCATGGACATAGCTGGGAAGCGGCTTGATGTGGTACAGCGCGAGGAAGCTGGTTGCGGCTTCGTCGTCGATCGCAGCATGGGCGTGACCATTGTGCGCGGCGCCGTTGCCATTGGTTTCGTGCGCGGCGCTCTTGGAACAAGCGAGACCGTAAAGCTGTTGAGTCGCCTTGGTCAGCAACGGCTTGAGGTCCGCGGCATTCAAGCCTTCTTGCAGCAGACGTTCTTGCGTGGCGGCATCGGCCCGCTCAAACGCGCGATCGCATTCGGAGAGTGTGTTGAGTTGTTCGGCGGTACGAATCACTTGTGTCTGATCGTATCCGGCACCCAGGCCAAAGATGACGGTAACGCTCGCCATGGGGGGCAAAATCAAGACAGTTCGCAAGCTGAAGACGGGATCAAGCACGCTGCCCAACGTCCCGTTGAGCGGGCGTGAGCTGTTTAGGGCCGCTGGTGAACGGAGAGATCGCCCACGACCAATGAAGCGGTTGCGGTCGGTTTCAAATTCGCTCACCCCGACGGCTTCGCCATCGTGAACCAAGAAATGACAGGCCGAGAGCGTTTGCTCGCCATTGCGGCGTGGTCGGCGGTGGGCTAGCAAAATGCCCGAATCGGTACGCGACGTTTCGACAAAGATCTTCGAGAAACCAGGATGCGCTTGGTCGCCCACCGGATCTTGCAGAACCAACTCGGCGTAGCTGGTGAGCTCAATCGAACGGGTGGTCGTGCCGTTGTTGGTCAGCGTGCAGCGACGGAGTTCAATGTCCCATTCTTCGTGAATGCAAACATCCAGCCGAGCTGAAATATCTTGCTGACTCCGCGTGACAGAAGCCGTGCCCGGGGTGAGCGAAAAATCATATTCGGTTGGCTCTTGGCAGGTGGGTTGATAGCCCAGCGACCAAAATTCGTTGCTTTCCAGATCGCGGAGATAGAAAAAGTAGCCCAACGAATCGGCCGAAATATCGGATTTCCAGCGGGTGATCGCCTGCTTAGCAAAATTCGTATAACCTGTACCTGAGGCCGTTAGCAGCGTGACCAGCTGTCCGTTCGTGAGAAGCTGCAGAGGCGTGGGGGATTGATCAAGGCAGCCCCGACCAAATCGAGCGACTTCACAGCTGTGAGTGGGGAGTGTGTTTGTTTTCATCGAAACCAACGGAAGAATTGCCTACAAATTGTTCCAAGAGCGCGTTTTTGCTTTTTGAAAGCAGCTGTCTTCTGAAAGCAGCTTCGGAGAAGTGTGAAGAAGGCGAGCTGAAGAGCGAAAACATTGACAGCGCTTTCAAGTCATTTTAACCTACGATTTCCCTTTTCGTCCAGACTTTGTCACCGGGATTTCCGCATGTTTTTCAATCGTTTTCAGAGTGTTTTTCTGTGTTTTTGGTGTGGTTGCTTTTCCCTTGCCCCTAACTACGCCGAGACCACCCCACCGATAACAATCAGCCGTAATGAAACTCCAGATTACGATTTCTCTGAAAGCGATGAGCAGCTGCTCGAGCAGATTCAACGGGGTTGCTTCAATTATTTGTGGAACGAAGTGGGTGCGCCGGGACGCCTAGCTAAGGATCGCCGGACGGCCGCTGTCGCCAGTTTGGCGGGCATTGGTTTCCAGTTGTCGTCACTCCCCATCGGCGTCGAGCGGGGCTGGATTTCGCGCGAAGAAGCGGAAAACCGGGCCCTCACGATCTTGCGGACACTTCGTGACGCCCCTGAGAACCGCCGTAACGGCGTGTTCCTGCACTTCGTGAGCGCTGACGACGGCAATATCTATCGTCCCTGGGATAATGAGATCAGCACGGTCGATCACGCTCTGTTCTTGGCGGGTGCCTTGCCTGCGGCGAGCTACTTCAAGGGCGAAGTGGCCCAGATCATCGATAAATTTGCCAAAGAAACGAATTGGAAAGACTATCAGCGCACCGACAGCGGTTTGCTGACGTTTGCCTGGAAGCCCCACGACCGTTCACGGTTGGGGGGCGAAGGGGAATACATGTCGCTCGAATGGCATTTGGCCACCGATGAAGAGCGGATCATTTATTTCATGGCCGTCGGTGCACCCACCGAGGAATTTGCGATTTCGCCCACCAGCTATTACAAGCTGGAACGCCACCTGGGACAGCTCAAAGATATGCCCCCGTTCGTGATGTCGTGGAACGGCCTGCTGTTCACCTATTTCTTCAGCCATTGCTATATCGATTACCGCGACATGCCGGCGGACAATCCCGAGCAATTCGGCGGCAAGGGCCCGCGGGTCGATTGGTTCGAGAATTCCCGGCGCGGGACGCTCGCGCATCGCCAAGCTTGCATCGATTTGGCGAAAGAATATCGCACGTTCGCAGAAGATCGCTGGGGGCTGAGCCCCTGCATGGGGCAAGCAGGACAGCGTCCGGGTTGGGATTACATCGTGCAAGAATTGAAACCCAACATTCGCAATAACGATGATTTGAAGATGGGGACCGTGGCCCCTTACGCCGCCGGCTGCTCGATCATGTTCACGCCCCAGGAAACGATGGCTGCCCTGCGCGCGTTTCGCGATTTGAAGCGCGAAGATGGTCGGCCTTTGGTATGGCGTGACCCTGCGCAGGGGGGGTATGCCTTTGCTGATAGTTTCAATCTCGACCAGCAAGTGGCCTGCGACGACAACGTGGCCATCGACGTGGGGCCGATGATTCTCGCGATTGAGAATGCTCGCACGGGCCTGATTTGGAAATTATTCATGGAGCACGAATACGCCAAACGTGCTTGCGAAAAGCTGAAACTGTTTCCCGAGAAGTGACCCTATCGGTTGCCAGCCAGCGGGACTATTCTGCAAAATAGAACTTCTTTAGGGCGGCAACTTTTTTCTTCGTGATTTGGAACAGCAATGACTTTGGCTAAGCAGACTTCGTTTCGTTCGCGTGTTGGTATCTTTTCTCTAGCGACTGCCTTACTGTGCTGGGGCATGCTTGTATCCCTTCCCTCGCTGTTGGCCGCGGACACGGTTGCCGTGGACAAGATTTGGCTTGATGAAAAGCTCGATCTCGACGAGCGATTGGAAGAGCTGCTCTCGCAAATGACGCTCGAAGAGAAGGTCGGGCAGCTGCGACAGACCAACGGCATCGGCGGTGCAGCGACGGGCGATGCCAAGAATGTTGTGGCTGGCAGCGAACTCTATCAATTGATTCGCAACGGCCAACTTGGTTCGATTCTCAACGAAATCAACATCGAAACAGTCAATGAATTTCAGCGCGTGGCGGTGGAAGACAGTCGCTTAGGAATTCCGCTGATCATTGGCCGCGACGTGATTCATGGTTATCGCACGATTTTTCCGATTCCGTTGGGTCAGGCGGCAAGCTGGAACCCCGAGTTGGTGGAAGAAGGTTGTGCGGTCGCCGCCAAGGAAGCTCGCTCGGTGGGAATTCATTGGACGTTCGCCCCGATGGTCGACATCTCGCGCGATCCGCGTTGGGGACGCATTGCTGAAAGCTTTGGCGAAGATCCTTTGCTCGCCAGTGCTTTGTCGGCCGCTTCGGTGCGTGGCTATCAAGGCGATGATCTGGCTAGTAACGACCGGATCGCTGCCTGTGTGAAACATTTCGTCGGCTACGGTGCCGCCGAGGGGGGCCGCGATTACAACACGACGGTGATTTCGCCCTCGCTGTTGCGAAACGTCTATCTCCCCCCCTTCCGCGCGGCGGTCGATGCCGGCGTGGCCACGTTGATGAGTGCGTTCAATGATCTGAACGGTGTTCCCATGACGGGGCACACGTATTTATTGCGAGACGTATTGCGCGGCGAATGGGGCTTTCGGGGTTTTGTCGTGAGCGACTGGGAATCGGTGCGTGAAATGATTCCCCACGGTTTTGCTGCCGACGAACGCGAAGCCGCCATTCAAGCAGCACTCGCGGGTGTGAATATGGAAATGACGAGCCTCACGTTTCACAATCATTTGGTGGAACTTGTCAAAACGAATGTCGTCCCCGAAAGCGTCGTCGATGAACTCGTGAAAGAGATTCTGCGCGTGAAGTTCCAACTCGGTTTGTTTGAAGATCCTTATGTCGATGCAAAGAAGCCTTCAGTGCTGCTCGATAAGTCGCATTTGGAATCGTCCCGCGCAATCGCACGGCAATCGGTGGTGATGCTCAAGAATGGCGACGGCACGCTTCCCATCAAGGCGGATCAGGTCAAGAAGATCGCGGTGATCGGACCACTCGCCGACATGAAACGCGAGCAACTGGGGACCTGGATTCCCGATGGTCGCGAAGAAGATAGCATCACGCCACTGGCTGGAATTCGTGAAGCGGCGGGCAAAGAGATCGAAGTCAAATTTGTCCCCGGTTTGAAAGACGATTTGGATGACAGCACGCAAGATTTTGACGACGCCGTGAAAGCGGCCGAGCAAGCCGACATGGTGATTTTGGTCGTCGGCGAACGGGCTAACCTTTCGGGCGAAGCACGCAGTCGCGCTCTGCTCGATCTGCCCGGTGCGCAAGGCGAGCTTGTAGAAGCGATCGCCAAGGTCGGCAAACCCACGGTCATGATCGTGGAAGCGGGACGCTCGTTGACGATTGGCAAAGAAGTGGAGCAAGTTGACGCGGTGCTATTTTCCTTCCACGCAGGAACGATGGCGGGGCCCGCGCTCGCGGATCTGCTGTGGGGCAAGGAATCCCCTTCGGGCAAGCTGCCGGTCACGTTCCCCAAATCCGTGGGGCAGATTCCGCTCTACTACAACCATGTGAACACGGGCCGTCCGACGCGAGAATACGATTTTGCGAAGGACAAATCCTACGATGAAACGTTGGACTTGGACCAAGGCTACAATTCCAACTATCTCGACGTCGGTGCCTATCCACTCTTCCCCTTCGGCTATGGTTTGTCTTACGCCAACTTCGAGTACGGCAAGGTCGAACTCTCCACAGAAAAGCTCAAGGCGGGACAGGTGCTCGCCGTGCGGGTACCGATCAAGAACACCAGTGATATTGCCGGCGATGAAGTCGTGCAGGTCTACATCCGCGATCTCGTGGGAAGCATCGCCCGGCCGGTGCGCGAGCTGAAGGCCTTTCGGCGCGTGCATCTTGAACCGGGGGAGAGCGACGTGCTGGAATTTGCCATCTCGGCGGATGATCTGAAGTTCTACAACAACGACGAAGAGCAAATCCTCGAGCCCGGCAAATTTGAGCTGTACGTGGGCGGCAGTTCCATCGCGCCGCTGGCTGGGACGTTCGAGGTTGTTGAGTAAGGCCTGCTTACATCAACAACGCCAGCACGGCTGAGAGCGTCAACATCGAGAGCAGTGTTTCGATCGAGATGATGCTGGCCATCAGCTTGGCATCGCCGCCGTATTGGCTGGCGAGGATGTAAGAGCTCGTTGCCGTGGGGAGTGCGTTGAACAGAATCGCGACGGCCCCTTCGACGCCGTTTACGCCGAACAGTTTTAGAAGTCCCCACGTCAGTAGCGGCAACACCACGAGTTTAATCGACGCCGTCACCACGACGATCGCGCCGGTTTGCTTGATGGCCTCAAAGTGCAAGGCAGCTCCCACGGCCAATAGTCCCAATGGCAACGCCGCTTCGGCGAGAATCTGGGCCATGGGACCTAACAGCGGTGGCATGCCGATGCCTGTCACATTCAAAGCTAAACCGACAAACGACCCCACGATCAGCGGATTCTTGAAGCAGGCGTCGAGCATGCCGCGCAAACCTTGGCCCGCGGCGTTGCCGAACCAACCGAGCATCAGCACGCAGGCCACATTCACGAGCGGGACGATAATCGCAATCGCCAGTGCCGCGGCGGCGAGCCCCGCTTCGCCATAAAACGTGGCGGCAATCGACAGCCCGATGTAAGTGTTCATCCGCACGCTCCCCTGATAGACGCTCGTGAAGAGCGGCCCATCGGGAAAGAACACCTTCCGTACCACCAGCAAACCGGCGGTGACGATCGCAATCGCCAGGATGATCGCCCCGGCAACGCCTCGAATGGCGAAATCGTGAAATTCCGCTTCGGCCAGCGTCACACCGAGCAAGCAAGGAAACAGCACGTAATAGGTGAGCCGCTCGAGCGCAACCCAGCCATAGTCTTCGAGCAGCGCGCTGCGCTTAAACACCCAGCCGAGCAGAATCAGCAGGAAGATCGGCAGGACAGAGGTGAGAACTTCGGCCATGGAGGATTAAGAGATAACCGCTAATTGACGCTGATGGGCGCTAATGAACGTAAGTTAGTTAGAGGGATGCGCCGTTGGTTTTGATTAATTCGCGATACCAATTGGCCGAGTCTTTGATCGTGCGTTGTTGGGTTGTGAAATCGACGTGGACCAAGCCGAACCGTTTGCTAAAGCCCTCGCCCCATTCAAAATTGTCGAGCAGCGACCACAGAAAATAACCGCGCAGATCGACACCATCGTTGATCGCCCGCTCAACTTGGTGGATATACCGCCGGAGATAATCGATGCGCTGGGGATCGTGAACGTGGCCATCGAGATCGACCCAGTCGATGTTCGCCATGCCGTTCTCGGTGATGTAGAGCGGGACTTGATAACGCTCGGCGTGAAACTTGGGGCACCAATAAAGGGTTTCAGGAATGATCGGCCAATCAAAGGCGGAACGCATCGCCCAAGCCGGGAATGGCAACGCGCGGTAACCGTTGGCTTCGTCGGCTTCGACAATCGTGCCGGTGTAGATATTCAGCCCGAGAAAATCGACTGGCTGAGCAATCGTCTGCATTTCTTCGGCCGTGTAACGTGGCATCGCGGCACCAAAGGCACGCTCCGCTTCCTCGGGATAGCGGCCGAAAAATACGGGGTCGTTGTACCAGGTGTTCGTCCACAAAATGTCCGGCACTTCGGTCATCGCCAGATTGGCAGCGGCAATGTCGGCCGCGCTCGATGATGCCGGCACGGCGGCCACTCCCACGGGTGCCCAACCAATCTTCGCAGGCTGCTTTGCATGGGCGCGAATCGTTTGCACGGCACGGCCATGTGCAAGCATCGTGTGATGACTGGCCAGCAAACGATCGGCCAGCGACAACACCAACCCCGGCGCGTTCGTGGCGTCGCCGTGGCCAAAGCGGATAAAGCATTGCGGTTCGTTAATGGTGAACCAATTCTTCACGCGGTCGGACAATCGCTCGACGACGATGCGCACGTAATCGGCAAACCACTCGGGACTGGCCGGATTGAGCCAGCCCCCTTTTTCGTACAGTCGCAGCGGATAATCCCAATGAAAGAGCGTCGGCCAAGGTTCGATCCCCTTCGCAAGCAATTCGTCGACGAGCGAGTCGTAAAAGGCGAGTCCCGCGGCATTCACTTCGCCCAAGCCCTGGGGCATCACGCGCGGCCAGGAAATCGAAAAGCGATAAGCGGGGATTTGCAACTCAGCGAGCAAACCGACATCGTCCCGAAAGCGATGATAATGATCGCAAGTGACCGCACCCGTATCGCCACCGCGCACCTTATTGGGTATCGTGCAGAAGTTGTCCCACACGCTCGGGCCTTTGCCGTCGTCTTGGGCGGCACCTTCAATTTGAAAGGCCGAGGTGGCGGCACCCCAGGTGAAGTTTTCGGGAAACTTGGGCAACTGATCGGACATCGTGAACTTTTCTTTTAAGGCGGAAATAACTGTGAAACAGATTTTGTTCGTGGCAGTGCTCTTTGCACAAGCGTTGTTGGCGCAATTCTGCGTGGCCGATGGCGAGGCGATTCGGGCGATGACCTTCAATATCCGCTATGGCACGGCTCCTGACGGCGAGAATGTTTGGCCGAATCGACAAGACATGGTCCTTAACGTCATTCGAGAGCAACAGCCAGTAATCCTTGGCATGCAGGAGGCTCAGCGCGATCAATTGGATCAAATTCTGGATGCATTCCCCAACTACTCTGCCGTAGGGGTGGGTCGCGAACAAGACGGCGCTGGCGAGTATTCGCCACTTGTTTACGACCGCAAGCGATTCGATGTGCTGGAGTCCGAAACATTCTGGCTTTCCGACACACCCACGGTTCGTGCCTCGACGTCTTGGGGGAACGAGATCACGCGAATTTGCACGTGGGCTCGCTTGCTGGATCGCACCGATAACCAAGTCATTCGCGTCTACAACACCCATTGGGATCACGTTTCACAGCCCTCGCGACTCAAAAGCGGCGCACTAATCGCCAGTAAGTTGCGTGAAGCAGCCAAAAATGAGCCCGTGATTGTGATGGGTGACTTTAACGTGGACGCGAACAATCCGGCGCGTGAACCTCTTGCTGAGGTGGGACTTCGCGACAGCTTTGCAGAAGTTCATCCTCAACAAGCAAACGACGGCACATTCCATGCCTTCACAGGTAAAAGCAATAGTGGCAAGATCGACGCGATTCTGGTGAGCCAGCAATGGCAAGTCATCGACGCCGCGATCATCAAGACCGAACGTGAGGGACGGTTTCCTTCCGATCACTTCCCCGTGACGGCTACGTTGCGATTAAACGAGTCGCAGTGATCTCAACCTAGGCCGTCGACGTTTCGGCCGCGTGACGGCGTTCCAGTTCGAGCTTGATTTCGTAGCAACGTTCCTCCGTGAGAGGATACCGCCACGCAAAGTAGGCCGATGCGATGCTTAACAACAGCGGCAGGCCGATTTCCACGTAGCGTAGCCGAAACAGCGTTTCCGGGTCCTGGGTTTTGAGGGTTGCTGCAGATTCTGAAAGTTGTTTTAGTTCCGCTTTCAATTTCTCGCGATTACCGAGCAAAGCCGTATCTGCCGCGAGTTGCGAGACGCGATTGTTGATGTCCTCCATTCGCGTAATCAGCGTCTTGGTGTGATCCGTGGGATGCGCCCCCGTATTTTTGCGATCAAAATAGCCGAACGTTTCTTCGGACTTAGTGACCAGCTTGCGAATTTCACCCTCAATGGCTTCTTGCTGAAGAGGCGTTGCCAGACTCTCGCCTTCCCAGGTTTCGGTTGCCTTTCCCACCGCGGCCAGATGGCTCAGCAAGGATTCCACCTGCACATTTTGCTTTTCATCGAAGCTTGTGTAAAGCAACAAAGCTCCGGTAACAAAACTGGCAAATGCGGTTCCCATTTTGATAAACCACCAAAACACCGAGTAGTAGGTTCCCTCGCGCCGACTGCCGGTGTGCAGTTCGTCCTGATCGCAAACGTCGCCAACCATGGACGAACCAAGCGTGAAAAACATCAACATGCCTGCCGAAAGCAGCATGGTCGGGATCAGCACCAGATAGGGATGCGCAGGATCGTAGCACACAATCTTGGAAATTTGTGCCGTACACATGATGGCAATCGCCATCAGCAACGTTGATCTTTTGCCGATCCGCTTGCTGATCCAGTTCAGCGGGAAGACCGCCAGAAGTCCGGTGACGGCCCATGTGGTGCCGGCGATGCCCAGCAGTTTGCTCGCCGCCGTGGTATCGCCGCCATACAGGTAAAAGATCGTAATATAGTTGTTAAAGTTGCCGACAAAATTGAACCCCATCGCAAGCGTAAAAACACACGTCACGAGCAACAAAAAGGGTTTATTCACAACCGCGGTGCCCATGTCCGCCCAAAAGGCAGTGCGAGGCTTATCTTTGGAGCCTTCGAAACCTGGTTCTTTGAGCGTCAGGAACCACCAATAGCTCATGGGGATCAGAACGGCCGCGATAGCAATCGAGACGTACCGCATGCCGTCGATGAGATCTCCCGAAGGGCCGCGGAAGAATTCCATCGTCGCGAAAAAAATGAGCCAAGGCGTTCCCAACGCAAACGTATTTCCCAAGAAACTCTTGGCACTGAAGAGCCTCGTGCGCTCGTGGTAGTCCTTCGACATTTCCATGCCCAGCGCGCCGTGCGGGATTTCAAACACGTTGCACGCCGTGAAGAACACCAGCAGACCCACGAGAATGTAAACCAATTGAAACCAGTTGTAAGCCGCTTCGCTCGGGAAAATTTCGCGAATCCATTCCCCCCGCGGCACCCACCACATGGCGACAAAACTCAACGCGACCGCGATCCCTCCGACGAGAATGAAAGGCCGACGTCGGCCCCAGGGGGTCTGCACGTTGTCCGAAAAGTGACCGATGATTGGATCGGAGACCGCGTCCCACAGTCGGGGAATGATCAAGATGGTCCCTAACAAAAACGCGCTCAAACCCAACGAGATATTACCCAGCAAACCAATGAGTTGCCCCGCAATGTTAAAGAGGGCAATCGGAATCAAACCGCCCAAACCGTAGGCAATCAGTTGATGCCACGGCACACGGTCCGCTGGGTTAGGGACTGTCTCGGGGTTTGCCATGTGATTCCTAAGGAAACGACGGTCGTGTTAAAGAAAAGATTTTGAGAAAAGGCAACAAGACAAGAACCGAGCCACCGGCCCGAACAATACACTACAGCGATTCTGCCGTGGCCGAGCCGCAGGATTCGCGCACAACTAGGTCCGATTGCAGCGTCATCTTTGTGGGTGGGCGCTGCGGATCTTTGAGTCGCTGGCACAAAACCTCGACGGCCAGCGCCCCCATGCTCGACATCGGCACATGGACCGTGGTGAGCCGCGGCCGGGTCATTTGAGCGATTCGCGTGTCGTCGAAACCCACGACGCGGAGTTGATCGGGAACGGAAATTCCCTTTTCAATCGCAGCGTCGATGATGCCGGCGGCCATTTCGTCGTTCGCGGCAAACACAAACGCGCTCGTGTCGGCCCAGTCTTCGACCAGCTTGCTGGCCAGTTGGAAGGCTTTTTCGTAGCTGAAGTCCAAATGATAAACGTCGTCGTCATGGACCGGCAGCGAGGCCCGCTGCATGACATCTTTGTACGCTTCCAAACGATCGATCGTGTCGATGTTGGTTTTCAAGCCGCCGACGAACACAATCCGCTTGGCCCCGCAATCGTTGATCAGATGTTTGACCATCGCCTCGGCACCGTGGCGTTGATCGATCACGACGCTGTCGTGCTTCACGCCGTCCACTTGGCCGTCGAGCACGACGAAGGGAATCATCACCTGCCCCAAGGTCTTCTTGGTTTTGGAATCGATATCCGAAACCATCACGACAATGCCGTCGACCAAGCCGTGATTGGAAACCGCCGAGAGCACCGTGTTGCCGTCGTGATTGCCACCGGCAGACGACACCATCAGTTGGTAGCCGAGTTCGTGGGCTTTGAGATTCGCCCCCCGGATGATTTCGGAATAAAACTCGCCGTGCAAGTCGGGCAGCACCAAGCCGAGGATGTTGCTTTGCTGGAGCATCAATCCCCGGGCAAAGACATTAGGCCGATAGTTGAGCTCTTGAATGGCCAATTCGACGCGTTTGCGTGTCTTGTCGTTGACGATATTGCGTCGATTCAGCACGCGCGAAACGGTGCTGATCGAAACATTCGCCCGTTGAGCAACATCTTCGATGGAAACTGGCACAAGACACTCCTTCGACAATCCCTGGCAGGCCCAAAAGCGGCATCGAATATGACAGCGCTTTCACTGCATAATATCTTGGATTTCCAGGCTCTGTCAACGATTCGCGAGGTAAAGATTGGCGATTCTTTCAGTTGCGCAGAAGCCATGAGCCGATACGCGCTAGCGTCGGGTGACTACATGTTAAGCCTCAAATTCCAGAATCCGCGGCTAGCGCCTTGCGGCTCACGTAGGATCGTTGCTTGTCACTTCTAGCTCCGTGCGGAGTCGCTGGAGTTCGTCGTTCATCGCCTTTTGCACCGTCGCGTAATCGGGATCGCCGTAAACGGAGTGCAATTCTTGCGGGTCATTTTCGAGATCAAAAAGTTCCCATTCATCGATCTTGTAGTAATGAATGAGTTTGTGCCGACCATCGGTCACGCCGTAGTGTTCGCAGACGGCATGCCAGCCATCAACGCCCTCGTAGTAGTGATAATAAAACATCTTCCGCCAATCCTCGGGCGTCTTGCCCGCGAGTAGTGGCCGAAAACTTTTCCCCTGCATGTCCTTGGGGATCTCCACACCCGCGGCATCAAGAAATGTTTCCGCAAAGTCGACGTTCGACACGATTTCATTATTCACCGAACCAGCCTTCGTTACCCCCGGCCAGCGAATCAATAACGGTGTGCGCAGCGATTCTTCGTACATGAAACGTTTATCAAACCAACCATGCTCGCCCAGGTACATGCCTTGGTCCGAGCAATAAACGACGATCGTGTTATCAGCGAGCCCACTTTCGTCCAAATAGTCGAGCAGCGCGCCGACACTTTCGTCGACCGACGCCACGCAAGCGAGATAATCCTGCATGTAGCGCTGATACTTCCACCGCGTGAATGCCTCGCCCTTCAGATCGTCTTGATAGAACGCTTCGTTCTTTTTGAGGTAGGCGTCCTTCCAGGCTTTGTTTTGCTTGACCGTCATCCGGTTGTAAAAGAAGTTGCGGTCCTGCGTATCCTTCTTGGAATTCAATCGCGGCAGGTCCCAGGCTTTGAGATCGGGACCCGTCGTGACCATGTCTTTGCTAATCCGCATGTCGGCCCGCGCGGCCGCGGAGGCGCGGTTCTTATAGTCATCAAATAACGTTTCTGGCTCTGGGAATTCCTTGCCGGCAAAATCTTTGAGATGTTCCGGCGCGGGAGCCCAAGGTCGATGCGGCGCTTTGTGGTGCATCATCAGTAAGAAAGGCTTCTGCGGATCGCGGCCCTGCTTGAGCCAGGCGAGCGACTGGTCGGTCACCAATTCCGTCGCGTAGCCAACATATTCGACTGGCCCCAGCGGGGTGATCATCCGCGGCTGATAGTACTGGCCCTGCCCTTGAAATATCTGCCAATGATCGAAGCCGGTTGGATTGCGCTCGGTCCCCAGATGCCACTTGCCGATGAGCGCGGTTTGATAGCCGGCCTTTTGCAGCAGCTTTGGGAAGGTTTGTTGGTCGACGTTGAACTGTTTTTCGTTGGCGTAATAGCCATTTTTGTGGCTGTACTTGCCGGTGAGGATGCACGCGCGGCTCGGCCCACAGATTGAGTTGGTCACATAGCAACGGTCGAAGCGCATGCCGTCTTTGGCGATACGATCGATGTTCGGCGTTTCGTTAAGCTTCGAGCCGTAAGCCGAAATTGCCTGATAGGCGTGATCGTCGGACATGATGAACACAATGTTTGGACGCTCATCGGCAACGCAGATGTTGGAAGCGAATAGTGTCAGCCCCAGTAGAACGATCAAGGCAAGGCGTAGCATGAGATACTCCGCGAAAGGTCTCTCAGAAAAGCTCCCCCCGCCCATGCGGGAGGCTCGTCAGGAAGACAGGATACCAGATTGCGCGGTCAAATTCGCTGGTTAAATGTGTGATGTTAAAGTCAGAGAAACCACGAATCGGGCGAACTGCACGAATAAATCAGACAAGAATTAATGGCAGATAAGACATTAATCGTGATCGCTATAGACGTCTTCTCTAGAAAAGTCGACCGGCAAGGACGGTGCCGAGAGTTTATTTCTCTTCATAATCGCATCGAACTCTTCAACGGTAATCTTCGGCGCCTTCGGCCGCAGGGCGATGATCTCTTCGCGAGAAAGTTGCGCGGGGACGCTCACCTCGACCCGGGTATTCTCGGGGAGGCTAATCGGATGAACGGGATGAAAGGCCCCGTCGCGATAGGTGGCTTCGATGGTCATGCTTTAAGTTTAGCCTCTGTTGGGGCCAAAAGCCAATGTGAGAGGAATTCGAAGTGCTGATTCTCGTAATGTGAAAATTCGATGTTACGTTGACTGTGATTCAGCGGGTCTTCGAATCAGCGAAAATTCTACATTAAGATCGGATGGTCTATGGTCACCTGCATTTTCAATGAAGGTCCAATCGTCAATCAGTTCTCGGATTTCATCTAGTTTACTTAGCGATGGAAGCGGAAAAAGATAATTCACACCAGGAAATCTGAAGCAGCTCATCGATCCCAGTCGCCCTTGTTTTATATGATCAAAGTGAACAATACCTGGCAAACCTTCTTCTCCCGTTACCAACTTATATGCAAACCAAATAAATCCGGCTTTTCTTGGTCCGAATCTGGCATATTGGCGAAGTTGATCGTAGTTGCTGCTGAAAGGATCAAACTCAGGAATATGGCGCATGCCGCAAAGATACTCAAGCGTCATCTTTGCTAATACCCTGCTGATTTTCAGCGAATCATACGGATAACAGTGTGCCGCACCTTTGAAAACTATGTTTCCTACCTCGGTTAATTCGTAACTCAAATCACTCAGTGGGAAAGTGAATTCCACTTGATCTGGTCCAGTGGGCTTACGAGTGACAGTACCAGCCTCCGTCTCCAATTTGGGTGATTTGCCTTTTCGTGTAGATTGCAACTGCATCAACCTTTGAGATGAACCTGGGTGATGATGAACGAAATATCCTTCGAGTTTAGAAAAGTATTCGTTGCATTTATCACATACCACACCTGTCTGTAGCACTAAGTTAAGATTTGAAGCACTGGCAGGATAAATATGGTATTTTTGGGTCGATTGCGAATTGGAATTGCACTTATATAAACAATCCATTGAAATTCCTCGTGCTAAAGTATCGCAACCTATTAAGTTCCGTCATAAAAAATTTGATACTTGCGAATCAAAAAACCCCGATGGAGATCGCTCTCCACCGGGGTCGTTAAGTTGTCAAAATAGCCGCGAGTTTTGAGATTCGAGTTGCGAGTCATTTCTCACAACTCGCCACCCTTAACTCGCGACTCATCAATACATGTCATCCATGCCGGGGGCTGCGGCGGCCTTTTTGTCCTTCTTGGGGGCTTCGGCAATCAAGGCGTCCGAAGTCAACAGCAAGGTTGCCACGCTCGCGGCGTTTTGCAGTGCCGTGCGTGTCACCTTCGTGGGGTCGATCACGCCCGCCTTGACCATGTCTTCGTAGACGTCGGTCGCGGCGTTGTAACCGTTATTGCCCTTGGCTTCGCCGACCTTTTCGCACACGATGCCGCCGTCTTGACCAGCGTTCGCAGCGATGGCGGTTAGCGGAGCGCGGCAAGCACGCACGACGATCTTGTAGCCGACTTCCTGGTCGTGGCTGAGGCCATCAGGCTTGGCAGCCTTGCTCGCCCGCAACAGGGCGACGCCACCACCGGGGAGAATGCCTTCTTCGACGGCCGCACGCGTGGCGTGCAAGGCGTCTTCGACGCGGGCTTTCTTTTCCTTCATTTCGCTTTCGGTCGCGGCACCGACGTTGACCTTGGCCACGCCACCGGCGAGCTTCGCCAAACGCTCTTCCAACTTTTCCTTGTCGTAGTCGCTGGAGGTGTTTTCAATCTCGCGGCGAATCTGCTCGATGCGGCCCTTGATGGCATCGCTCTTGCCGGCGCCTTCGATGATGGTGGTGTTGTCCTTCTCGACGATCACCTTCTTCGCGCGGCCGAGTTCCTTGAGGCCGACGCTTTCGAGCTTGATGCCGAGATCTTCGAAGATCGCTTGACCACCCGTGAGGGTTGCGATGTCTTCAAGCTGAGCCTTACGACGATCGCCGAAGCCGGGGGCCTTCACGGCACAAACTTGGAACGTGCCACGCAGACGATTGATCACCAGCGTTGCCAAAGCTTCGCCTTCGATGTCTTCAGCGACGATCAACAACGGCTTGCCGCTGTTGACGACGGCTTCCAAGCACGGGACCAAATCCTTGATGTTGCTAATCTTCTTTTCGTGAACCAGGACGTAGCAATCTTCGAGCACGCATTCCATGCTGGTGCTGTCGGTCACGAAGTAAGGCGACAGATAGCCGCGGTCGAACTGCATACCTTCGACCCATTCGACTTCGGTGGCGAGGCTCTTGCCTTCGTCGACGGTGATCACGCCGTCTTTGCCGACCTTCTCCATGGCCTTGGCGAGCATGTCGCCAATTTCGCGGTCGCCGTTCGAGGCCACCGTGCCAACTTGGGCCATCTCTTCGGAGGTCTTAATCTTCACAGCCATTTTCTTGAGTTCGGCGGTGATATCTTCCACGGCCTTCTCGATGCCCTGCTTCATTTGCACGGGATTCACGCCCGCGACGACGGCCTTGAGGCCTTCGTTGAAGATGGCTTCGGCGAGGACGGTGGCGGTGGTGGTGCCGTCGCCCGCGACGTCGCTCGTGCGGCTGGCGACTTCTTTGACCATTTGAGCACCCATGTTTTCATAGGTGTCTTCAAGTTCGATTTCCTTGGCGACCGAAACACCGTCTTTGGTGACGGTGGGCGAGCCGAAGGATTTTTGCAGGATGACGTTGCGGCCCTTGGGACCGAGCGTGATTTTGACCGCGCGGGCCAGTTTGCCGACGCCGCGACGCATGGCATCGCGAGCTTCTTGATCGAAAGCGATCATTTTGGCCATTGATTAGGTTCCTTTTTAAAGTTTCGAGTTATGAGTTATGAGTTGTGAGTTGTGAGCAAAGAGAAATCGTGGCGCACTGTGTTCTCGCGCCTCGAAACTCGGGACTCGCGCCTATTCAATCACCGCGAGGATGTCGCTCTCGCTCATGAGCAGATATTCTTCGTCGTCGATGCTGATTGCTTCGGGGGCGTAGCTGGTGAAGAGGACACGGTCGCCCTTTTTGACTTGCATCGCGCCGCGGGTGCCGTCGTCGAGCAACTTGCCGGTGCCGATGGCGATGATCGTGCCGCGGGAAGGCTTGTCCTTGGCCGAGTCAGGCAGAAAGATACCGCCGGCGGTCTTGTCGAGGGATTCCTCACGCTCGACGACGACTTTGTCGCCCAGGGGTTGCAGCGTGACCTTGCTCTTCTTCTTGGTGGCGGTTGCCATGTGTGTTGTCCTCCGAAATGTAAAAGATCTGAATACGGTGTGTCGGCGTTGCGACACGGCCTAACCGCGATTCAACGAATCGCAGGGCCCCTGTTTTGTGTTTTGAAGCACGGGGAAACATGTTATTAGGGCGCAGAACGTCCCCGCTGGCAATGGGCCAAAAGCAAGGTTCGCGCCAATTGTTGGACAATTCGCAAGTTGCGGCGTGGTAACGGATTAAGAAAAACGAGCGAATTGGCCGTTTCTGCCATTTTCGCTGTCCAAGCGAAGAAAACCGGAAGATCGCTGCCATTTTGGCAGAGGGCCTCCTTAGCCGGATCGCAACGCGATCCAGAGAAGCACGGAGATCCGGAGGGGCGTTGCCCTTCGGTTAGGAGTCTAAACGGCATCGGGACGATGCCGGCTAACTAAGCTGCCAGGTAATCACAGCGATCCCCAGCGGCACCAAATAGTAAACGAAGACCATCAATTTGCCCTTTTTCACAAATCGCATTAATACGGCGATTGCCGCGAGGCCCACAATCATCGACACGACGAAGCCCACCGCGAGATTGGGGATCGGCGTAGTCGTTGAACCTTGCTTGTAGAGATCAAGCATTTTCAGTAGCCCTGCCCCGGCGATGACGGGTACGGCCATCAAGAATGAAAATGTCGCGGCGGCTCCGCGTTCGAGTCCCGCGCCGAGCCCGCCGGAGATCGTCATGCCGCTGCGCGAGACGCCGGGGAGGATTGCGATCGATTGCAAGATACCGATGAGCGTGGCTTTGCCGGGGGGAAGCTCGGTGTAGTGCATGTTGCCGGGAGCGCTCCGCGATCCCCACCACAAGGCGGCCGCGGAAATCAGAAAACCAAACCCGGCGAGCAGCGGGCTTTCTAAAAGGGGTTTGCTAATGCTGTCGGGGAGGCCCTTTTCGATACCGAGGCCAATGATCACCGCAGGGATCGTGGCGAAAATGATCGGCACGATCGCGCGGCGATCTTGAAACAACAGCCGCACAAGTTCATTGCGATAGTAGACGAGCACCGAGGCCAAAGTCCCCAAATGCAACACGAGTGTCACTTCCAACAGATCAGGCGCCGGTTTGCCACCGAAAGATTCCATGAGCGCGTTAACCACGGCGAGGTGACCGTCGCTGCTGATCGGCAGGAATTCCGTGATTCCCTGCACAATGGCCATGATGATTACGGCGAGTAAGGACATAGAAGCTGAGAGGCTAGAGGTCTGAGGAAGAAATGACCAATGACCAAGCTCTGAATGACCAATGGGTTCGTCTTGGTCATTTGGTCATTGAACAGTGGTCATTTTTTCGGAGTTCGCACTATAGCGGGGAATTTCACGCGCGTCTGTGGCGCTTCTCCCCAATTGTCACGCTGGTTAAACTGAAGTTATGGGTATTCGCTTTTACTGTCCGAACGGCCACAAGTTGAACGTGAAAGCGTTTCTCGCGGGCAAGCGCGGGATCTGTCCCGACTGCGATGCCAAGTTCTTAGTGCCGATGGAAAGTGGCGGTACGGTCGCAGCCATCGATGATGCGGTGCCCACGATCATGCCGTTGGAAGAAGATCTTGAGCTAGATCTCGAACCGGTTGCTCCCGCGGAGCTGACCACGGAGCTCTGGCACGTGCGGACAAGCAGCGGTGAGCAAAAGGGCCCCGCGACGATGTCGCTGGTGAAGACGTGGATTACGGACGGCACGATCGGCCGCGATACGTGGGTGTGGAAGACGGGTTGGCTCGATTGGCAACGCGCGAGCGATGTGTTTCCCGAATTGGGGGCGGTGCTAGAGGCCGTGCCCCTCGTGCGGCCCAAATCGTTCGTGGAAGAGTCGGTCAGCATCAAGACGGAAACCAAGTTGCCTAGCGATCCGCAAGTGACGAGCATGTATCGTCGTCGGCAGCGGCAGAAGAAGGATCAGATCAAAACGCTGACCCTGTTCTTGGGGGGCATGATTATTTTGTTGTTGATCGTGATGCTGGTGGTGTTGCTGCGGTGATATTTGGCCCGTCGCTTTGCCACGGAATATGGCGCTAAGCCGCGAGCGGCGGCGCAATAAAAAAAGCCGGAACTCGACGAGCGAGATCCGGCTGTTCGTTTAACACTTCAAACAATTCAAACCAACTCAGGTGGTTGAATCGCTGCTAGGAGCTTCAGGAGCGGCTTCGGGAGCAGCACCTTCCATAGCAGGGGCGGCTTCGCCACAACCGCAAGGAGCGGCAGCAGCTTCACATCCGCAAGGAGCAGCGGCAGCTTCGCAACCACAGGTCTGCGCGCAGCAGCCGTGACGACGAGCCTTACGAGCTTCGCGACGGGTTGGGCAGCTGCACAGCGAGGCTTCGCAACCGCAAGGAGCGGCAGCAGCTTCGCAACCGCAAGGAGCGGGAGCAGGAGCTTCACAAGCACAAGGGGCTGGTTCGCAGCAAGGAGCTGGTTCACAGCAAACTGGCTCGCAGCAAGTTTCCTTGCAGCACTTGTTCTTACGATTACGGAACAAACCAGCTTCGGCATCCGTAACGGCGAAGCTTGTCACAACCATGACCAAGGCGGTCAAAGCAACCAATACATTTTTCATAAAAATTCCTCCTCTTGGGAAATCTGGGGCATCGCGGGGGATCACATGTCCCTCCTGCAACGCGACAATTCTCTGTGTCACCGTCAAAATTGTTTTGTCCCCAGGGCCACGACGGTTGGTAGCGGCGGGGAAGACGAAAGTTTTTGCTCAGCAAGCAACTACGGGCCAATTGGTCTCAGCACTCGCATTCGCTCGACTGCTCTAGTTAGCTAGTCACAACTTGCGCGAAATCAGAATCCCTGCGGATTGAGCTGACCTTGCTCGTTGGTGAACATAGGTCGACAAAATAACATGGTCATTTTGAGTGTCAATGGCCGCTGGTTGTTAAAAGACCTGCATTGCACCGGGCTTTTTCACCATTGCGCTATGAAACGCCGTAGGAAATACGATTGATTCGCAATTGAGCCTGTATACACCGGCAAAAATTACTTTTCAGTCATACGCCCTGATAGTGTGAGAAAGGGCAAAATGAGAAGAATAGCGAGACACGATGTCGCGATTTTTCTATGAAAAAGTTTTTGCTACTCACCGCACAGTTAGCGGGGGACCGTACGAAATGGGTCTTGCGGAGGCTGAGTCGCTTGGAGTGGTGTCTCGCCTGGGGTTTGCTGCGCTGGCCTGTTCTTTTGTAGACGCAAGATCTCGGTCGGATCTTCAAAGTCGAGCACGATCGGTTCTTGATCGGGACCAATTTCGGCGGCCATGCCACAGATCCGCCACTCGTTGTCGATCATCTTTAGCGCCCACGTCATATTGTCTTCAAACGGTTTGCCATCGGGATCGACGTCGCGCCACACGGTCTCGGCTACGGCGCGATCAGGCTTCACGATTTCAATGGCGCCAATTTCAAACTTGGCCGTGGGACTTCCCGGCGGAGCGATTTCCATGTCGTAGGCCGTGGTTTGTTCCAGGGCCTTGGGGGTGAGCAGTCGATTGGTTGTTTCGGCATCAGCGGTACGCACGCCGTCAAGGAATTGCTGCACGACTTGAGCAATCGCTTCTTCACCCGTCGACGCTGGCGATCCGCAGCCGGCTGATATTGCCAACATGACAATCGCGAACAGTAGGGAGATTTGTTGACGCATCGCGGCACCTCTTCGCTCGGGGAACAGTAACTCCATTCAAGGGGGCGGAGTGTGTCAAAAGGGCCAAGCGCGGTCAAGGTTAGCCGGTCGCGTCCCACGACCGAGAATCCACGGCATCGGGACGATGCCGGCTATATAGGTGACGCGACCGACAAACCGCGATCCACCGCTTCTTTATCGCGGCGATAGAGTGCTAGCTGCGATTCAAACGTCGCGGGGCTGATCTGCCACGAAGGATCGCTATCGACAAAGCTTTGACAGTGGGCCACGAGCAACCGGTACAGGAATTTGAACAAATGTCGGGGAACGCGCAACATCGCGAAGGCATCGATCAAGCGCTGGCTGCTGATGCTGGGATCGAACATCTCCTGCAATTTCGGCGAGGCCCCTTCCTTGGCGCAGGCTGCCACGCGGGCGTTGGCCAAATCGTAGAGCGAGGCCCCCGTCCATTCGAGCGACGGAATCATGTTCTGCTTATCGAGCCGAGCCCGCTGAAAGAAATCGTGCCCCTCGTTTTGCACATACTGCGATAGCTCAATCGGCAGCAGCAGTTTGAGGCCCAAACCAGGCTGCTTGAGGAACTTGTTGTCGAGCATCGACCAAACCAGCCCCTTCATATTTTCAAGCGAGCCATTGATCAGATGCGGTTCGTCGACGCGGTCGACCAGCACGACAATCCCCGAGAATCCCAGGGCCTTGAGCACTCCTTGGAATTTGTAGAGCAGTTCGTAGCGGTCGTCGGTGCGGCGCTTGCTGGGAAGCGGCTGGCCATTGATGTCGCGGCCGGAGAATTGCATCAACACGCGGCGGAGCGGGTTAATGTTGCGGGTCACGGTGCGCAAGTTGCGCGATATGCTGAATGATTGCATCCACCACCGCCAGACTTGGGCCAAGAGCGGTGCCCAACCCAGCGCAATGATCAACCACGGCCAAACCGTTTTGAACCAATCGAAGCGCTGTTGATAGTACGCCGTACCGATGACACCAATGGTCGTGAGCAAGCCGATGAGCTTGATGCCCCAATTCTGCCAAGGAATGTAACGCAGTTTCCGGCGTAAGCGAAACCAACGCGCATCAAATGATTCGGTAAGGGAATTGTCGTAACACGCGGCAAGCAACAGCAAGTCCCGGCGTTGAAAACGATCGAGCCGCCGGACGGCATCGTCGGGCAGTGTGTTCCCCGCCGGGCCGCTGGGTTGCGACACGCCGAGCAAACGGTCGACCACGCTGGTCACCCCGAGCGAGAGAATCGCATCGACGTGATCCCAAAGTTTCCATTCGTCGAGCACCTTGGTTGGCTTGCGGCGGGTCCGCGCGCTCAACCGTTCGGCAAAGCGGTCGAGGAACGGATTGAAGTCGTCGTATTCAATCACGAACGAGCGATTGTTTTCGTGCTGGCGGTTGAACTCTTCGATCTGGGCCACGACCTGCATCCGCATCGCCGTTTTGCCCGCTCCCTTTTCGCCAAACACAATCGACGTGCCGGGGTTCGCGGGATCGCCGTACACCTTGTCCCAATTGGGATGAAACGTGCTCGTGCGGCAACGGCCTTGAAAAACGGGATCGGTTTGCGCGTCTTCATCCGCGAACGGGTTGTTCGCCATGCCGTGGTGATCGAAAAATTCGTGAAGATTCATAGCCGTAACTGGAGGGTGCGGTTTGTTGTTCCTCAAGTATAGTTTGCTCACCGTGCAAATGTGACCCACGAGCTTAATTGGAAATTGTCGTGGAATTCCTACTAGCCGCAGGTGGAAGCCAGCAGTGATCGTGGTTGAACCGACGGCTGCCGCCTGCGGCTAACACCATGGGTGACAATTCGTACATCCCAGCATAAACTGACAAATGAGAAGGGGTTCGGCTGGCAGCCTGGGGGGCAGCCTGTTCTTCGGCCGAGCACGAGGCGCGATGAAAGTTGATCCGAAATATGGCTGCTATCCTTGGTGGCCGGAAGATGGCAACGATTGGGTCCATCCCGAGGACGTGGAGCTTGCTCGGCAAATGATTCCGAGCCAGCGCATCTTTCGCCGCGATGGCGAAGAGAATCCTTATGTGATTCTCCACTACGGCGACGTTCGCTTGCGCGTGATGCGCACGCTGTGGCAAGAGGTTGTGCCCGAAGGTTTTGAAATCGGCGACTGGGTCGAAGTTTTGTCGCGCGGTTATCGCAATACGCCTCGCACGGCAGTGATCAAAGAAATCACGTGGGACGGCAACGCCCGGGCGATTCGCTATCAAGTCGCCGAGAACGAACAACTCGTTCCGAATCAATATAGTGCCGAGGATCTGCGGCACGTCGAGCCGACACGATATTGAAGTGGCACATCAATAAGACGCTAAGCCGCAAGCGGTTGCTCGCGGCTTAGCGTCTGTACTCAAGGTGCCAATCATGGTGTCAATGCGATGCGGCCGTGGATTCACGACTAGAGGTTTCCCCGAAATCGATGATGAATCAATCGCCGCGTTTCACACGGCCGCACTTACGGATTCGAGCTGCGGAATATAGTCCCCTCCGCTACTCGAGAATTGAATCTACTCAGAATGTAATGAGGGGTTACAAGTGAAGCAACTAAATTGTTGGATTGTTTTCGCGAATGAATCAGTGGTAGCGCCAGCGGTGAAAACCACCATGAAAAATCCCAGGGATTGCAGTCCCTGGGATTTGCGAATGTTCAAAATCTGCACATTATCTTTCTGCGTATTTCCCGTCTTCCAGGCCGAGTTTTTTCATCTTTTTGTAGAGCGTCGTGCGGTTCACGCCCAATGAGTCAGCCGTGGCATTGCGGTTCCAATTGTTCGACTCGAGCACATCAAGAATGATCTGCCGCTCGGGTTCTTCAAGAGCCTCTTTGAGCGTTCGGCTACCCACTCGCGACATGGTCATCGTGGGACCACCAGCAATCTCGCGTGGCAAATCCGCGGGGACGATGACTTCCCCCTTGCCCAGCAACACGGCCCGCTCGACGACGTTTTGCAACTCACGGATATTGCCCGGCCATGGATACGATTCAAGGGCCAGCAAGGCTTCGTCGCTGAAACCTGTCACGGGACGGTTTGTATCTTCGCGAAGTTCGGCAAGGAAGGTTTGTGCCAACAGCGGAATATCGCTGCGACGTTCCCGCAATGCGGGCAGCTCGACGTTGATCACGTTGATGCGGTAGTACAAATCCTGACGGAACCTGCCGGCAGCAACTGCTTGGGCCAAATCTTCGTTCGTGGCTAAGATCACGCGCACATCGACTTTGAATGTCTTCGAGCCGCCGACTTGTTCAAACTCGAGTTCTTGCAGCACGCGAAGTAACTTCACTTGCATCGCGGGGCTGGCTGTGCCGATTTCGTCGAGAAAGATCGTGCCGCCGTTGGCTTGCATGAACTTGCCGATCTTATCGCCCGTGGCACCCGTGAAGGCACCAGCGACGTGGCCGAACAATTCGCTTTCAAGCAAATTTTCGGGCAGCGCGCCACAAGCAACTTCGATAAATGGTTTGCCGCTGCGTCCGCTTTGGCGGTGAATCGCGCGGGCAATCATCGATTTACCCGTGCCGCTTTCACCCGTGATTAAAACCGTGGCTTTGGTGTCGGCCACGCTGGTGACCATATCAAACACGCGTAGCATCCGCGGGTCTTGTCCAACGACGCTGTCCATCGCGTGATGCTTGTCGAGTTGCTTGCGCAGCTGCTTGTTTTCTTCAATCACTTCGCGTTGTGCGAAGGCGCGCTCAATCGTCATCAACAATTCTTCGTCGATGAGCGGCTTGGTGAGATAATCAAACGCACCCGAACGGAGCGCTTCGACCGCGGAATCGCCATCGCCGTAGCCGGTCATCAGCACGACGTTGGTTTGAGGAAAGCCGCGGCGAATCTGTTCGAGCAGATCGAAGCCATCGCCGTCTTGCAGACGAACGTCGACGAGCGCCAATTCATAAGACTTGCGGCGCAACTTGTCGAGGGCGTCGGCATAGCCGGTGGACGTTTCGACTTGCAGACTTTGACTGCGAAGCCAATCGGCCATTGATTCGAGGACGTGACGGTCGTCGTCAACCAACAACATGGAACCTTGAAACATGGTGCGAGATACTCCCCGGCGTGAAGCGGTAGAAATTTCGCGAGAAACTTCCAGCGCAAATGCAAATGTGGTCTGGTGCAACCAAATCGCTTCGCGGGTGCAAAGCATGTGAAACGGCGACCTGCCGCTGGGGAGTGGCGGAAACAGGCGATTACCGGTGGGGAGATTTCACAATGGGTTGTCGCTAAATATCTACGTTACGAAGAGGCAGCGGTCAAAAAATCGACGCCGAAGTTGCGACAAGAGGTTCCGATTTTAACGACTGCGCATGAAACGGCCGCGATCAGACCTGATCGCCGGTTACGAAAAATCGCCGGCGGCACGTGGCCGACACAACGAGTGCCGGGTAGTTGCCTGCTCACCCAAAACCACGGCCGCCGACGAAAAAGGTTGCTGTGGTTACGGTGCTAAGCGAGAAGCCGCGAAAAGTGTTACAAGAAAAGTTAGCCGCGAGGCAAGCGAGTCGGAGACGAGCGCGGATTGCCGCCTTACCCGTAAGCCGCTAGCAACTATTTCGCCCGAGGATGGGCCTTTTCGTAGGCCAATCGCAGATTGTTGGTGCTCACGTGCGTGTAGATTTGAGTGGTCACCAAACTCTTATGGCCTAAAAGTTCTTGCACGCTGCGGATGTCGGCTCCGCGATCCAAGAGATGAGTCGCAAAACTATGCCGCAGGGTGTGCGGGCTCGTGCGGCCATCAAGTCCTGCTTGCGCGAGATACTTTTCCAACATGCGGCCCACACTCCGCGTAGTGAGCCGCGTTCCCAGGCGATTCACAAACACGGGCGCTTCGCGGCCCTGTTTTTCGTTCTTTGCTAAGGTGCGTTCCGCGAGCCAATCTTTGAGCGCTTTCGCAGCGAATGAACCCAGCGGGGCGAGCCGTTCCTTGCGGCCTTTGCCGCGGACTTTCACAATCCCTTGCGCGAAGTCGAGATCGCCGTCGTTGAGATCCACGAGCTCGCTCACCCGCAAACCACCTGAGTACAGCGTTTCGAGGATCGCACGATCGCGGAGCGCCATCGCGGTCTTACCTTGAGGTGCGCTCAGCAGCTTGCCCACTTCGTCGGTCGAAAGAAAATGCGGCAGCTTGTGCGACTTGCGGGGATTGCGCAGCGCCGTGGCGGGATTGGTCTTGGCCCAACCGTCGCGCTGGCCGAAGCGATAGAAGCTCCGCAACGCCGCGAGCTTGCGCGCGATGGAAGTCTTCGCGTAGCCGGCTTCGTGCATCGCCGAAAGGAAACCGCGAAGTTCCATCGGCGTGATCGCGGCCGGTTCGGGGCAGCTGCCATCTTCTTCGCTGTAATAATCGGCGAACGCGGTGAGATCCTCGCGGTAGCTCTTGAGCGTGTAATGCGATGCGCCCCGTTCAATCTGCAAGTGACGCAAGAATTGAGCGATTTGGCGTTGCATCTTTGTAGAGGCCAGAGGCGAGAGGTCGGTGGTCAGGATAAGAAGTCGGAGTCATGAAATCTGATCTCAGACGTCTGGCCGCCGACCTCTTTCTGCTACTCTTCAAAATCAAGCGGCTGCGTCAGCGAGATGCGATTCTTGGGTTTGGCTTCGCTCTTGGCTTCGTGCGTCATCTGACGAATCTTTTGGCTCAGCACGGCGGCGTCGTACCAACTGAAACTCAATTCAGGATTCGAAGCGTACCGACCAAGCACACGCAGAGCCTCGGCCCGTTGCGAGTCGTCGTACAAAAAAATGTAGCGCTCTTGGCCTTTGACCAGGGCTAACACATTGATGTCGTCATCGTTCACAGTTGCAGCTCTCCGTGCGGCAGCGCGGGGGGAAGCTCTGCATCCATAGTGCCGGTCCATGGCAGCAGGGACATACGCGGGGTTCGCTCGAATAGGGGTCACTACTCGGGCAATGGGGTCCGAGCCTCCGGCTCGGTGGAAACTTCATTCCGGCGAGAACAGTTTCCTTACGCCTCTATCGGCTTTCAGGCCATGCCCACAACACCCGTGTTTTTCGCGCCCCACCGCGCGCTGACAGCATTTCGGAGATATGCATGTGACAGCAGAAGCGGATGAAGTCGTCGCTGCGTTGCAAGTAAGCCTCCCAGCCACCGAAGCGTGCATCGTCTCTATGATAAACATAGCCTTTTAATGCTTCGGTGAGGTCGCGATCGGTCCCGCGATAGATCCGCGTGTGCATCAGTACGGGCCCATTGTTGGGCATGCAAGCGGGCCGTTCTGTGTCTGAAAGTGGTGGCGCAAAGCCCACTCCACCTTCCCAAGTGAGTGGGTATGGGGTGATTGTTCCGCCTGGTCCGTTTGTGAGGCATGGTCCTTCCATGCCTGCTGCGGAAGAATTCCCGACGCACATCGCTGCTGGCGCTCCTTGCGCTGGCATAGCTTGGGCTGGCATTGTTTCCGCGGGCGTGGGTGCCGTCAGGGGGAGCTCTTCAGTCGCTTGCACCAATCGCAATTCATTCGAAGTGCTGGTACTGCTATGTTCTTCCAACAAGCTTTCGCGCGATTCGAGTTCGTAAGTTTCGGAATCGCTTTGCGGTGGCGTGGCTGGCGTGGGCGACTTGCCTGGTGCCGGCAACGGTTGGATCACTTGATCGCAAGCCGGTGCCTGCCCTTCCATTTGCGCGCGAGCCAGCGACATCTTCGCTTCATACACGAGCGAATCCGGGATGAACTCTTCCTCGGGCGTGTACCACGGCAAGCCATAGCCAGCAGGAATTTCGTGGAAGCCGGGATTGGCTGTGTACCATTCGACGCGCAAGCCGAGCCGCGGCGGATAGTAAGGCGTATAGTCGGTGACCGAACCAATGATGACGGCATCGACGCCCAATATCTGCGCCAGCCGACGTGCTTCGCCAGGGCCAGCCAGATCGATGCGATGCAGGATGATCGCTTCTTCGACGACGTTCACCGGCACGACTTCAAAGCCGGGCGTCTTTTGCAACTCGGCGAAGTAAGCCATCGCCACCGCGCGACCGTCGAGAGTCGGTTCGTCGCTTTGATTGAAGAAAGGTGCTATCGCCACAACGCTCAGTTGTGGGAACGGATTGCGGATCACGGGCTCGTCGCTAATCGTGGGCAGCACCAAGCTGCAACCCGACTGCGCGAGCAGCATTCCGCACATCAGAAGTAAGACAAGCGTGCCACGCATGGTGGTCGACGTTCCAACGTGAAAGGTAGCCCCCCTTTCAAATTGGCCACAGCGCGGCGTAATGCCACACAGTGTTGTCGGTATCTTCGGCAGAGCCGGCAGAGTCGCTGCAAGAAAACGTTGTCAAATCAACCAAAATGCCGGCACTGCTAGCGGAGCCAGAGCTTTTTTCAGTTTATGAAACGGGTGCCAGGGGTGGCTTGCCCACCCGTGTCTTCGAGTTCAACCGTGTCGTCTAGGCACTGCTGGACAAGCCAGCAGTGGCACCCCGCGTAATCCTCGGCATTCTCTCGAAGCGGCCAACGAACTCTCTGTTTTTTGCCCAAGCGGCCAAGCTTTGCCGAAGGGGACAAGAAATAGAGTGGCTCCAAGGCGGAGGGCGGAAGGGGGAAATCTCACTTCAGCGCGTACCGATGGCGCTGACCTATCTGGCTAAAAGCTGACAGCTAATGGCTAAGAGCTTCCTGGTTGTCAAAGAACATGCCGTCACTCTGGCACGCAAGCTTTTCAGCACTTTGCTTGGCCGAACGCTCAGGGCTGACGGCTTTGCTCGCATTATCGTGAATTATGGACGGATGTACACATTCATTTTTGGCCGGGGGGCGCGCTGCGCATATTCATTAGGACACGAACGAACTGTTGTCAAAACTCTGGAACTCCGCAAATATTCAAAAATAAAACGGAGATGAAAAGCCATGGACAGTCGTCTAGTAACTGGCTGCGATTTTCATTGAGAGTAGTTGCTCAAGCAAATCTAATTCCTCCGCGAAGTCAGGGCTCAATTTGTGTTCTGATTTCTTTGCGCAGTCGAGAAGCGATTCTTGAGCTAGTGAAGTGGGTACTAGACCGAGAGCAAATTTTGCAACGGTAGAGTCAGTGTCAGAAAGCAATTGATTGACTAAGAATTCGTCCAGATTTATCGGCAGACTGTCGAGTTGTTCAATCGCATTACAGCGTCGCTCGGATATTTCGGCGGAATCGTTTGCAATACTGAGCAATTGGAGGACATTAAGTGTCTCATCTGCGGCAACAAGAGATTTCGATAAGAATTCGATGGGATTACTGCTCAGGAGTGCTGCGGGAAGGGTGGAAATTAAAAATTGGCTTGCCGGCTGTCCAATCCCCAACGCGCCATTGATTCCATTCGCCTGACCGCGTCGATTCACAATGAATAGCGGCTTGCGCGCTGCAATAGTAGCTGCTTGATCGCGAATATGACGATCACGAAATGAAGAGCCAATGAAAACGGCGAAGTCGCAGCTGTCTACGGCAGTCAAAAATGCGTGCGACATTCGAGGGTATGGTGCGTTATTGAGTAGCTTTTCTCTCGAAGGTAGAACCATCGAGGAGCAAAGCTCTTCATTGCTTTGCAGTCTCAGGGTGCCCCGACCAAACAAAGGCATAGGGTGTCGAAGCTTCTGCGGATCGCCGGAGCTAGTGTCTGAATACCAATCAGTAGAGCCATGCAGCTTTACTATTTGCGGAGCAATGGGATTCTCTAGAAAACCTCTCCATGGCGCAAGTTCTCTGCCAGTAAAATCTGCAAAGCCATCATCGAGCTTTATGCCTTCGGCATTGGCGGCAAGTTCAATTGCTCGATCATAGTTGGTGGTAACGAAAGTTATAGAATGTCCCTTCATGGCCCTTAGAGTGGGTCCCCACATTAGATGAGCATCAGAAGATGATATTTTTTCTGCCGCATGTTGTACGAACCACTCCACTTCAGCTCGGAGTGTCTGTACCTGCTCTATGGGGAGACTATTGCTAAGTGTCTCGATGGCTTTGCTGGCTGTTGTAAGGTTGTCTAAGTTTTCAATTAAGAATTCTACATCGCACGTATGACCCATTATTTGCTTAGCCAACGCAAACTCAATGTTCCATTGCTCGCAATGAGTTAAGAAATCAGTGGCTAACCCTGCCATGGCCGGTACACCAAGCTCTACTGATGTTCCTGCACCTGCAAAAAGGAGCACTTTCAATTTAAAAGCCCTCTAATGTATCTGCGTTTGACAAGGCCCAAATACTCCGTTGTGCCTCCAAATTTCCGTATTGAGGCCGCAGCTTCCGAGATATGTGTGTGAGAGTGACGGGCAACGATGGCTATGAGAGACCATCTTCCCGTGTTAGCTGAGATCGCCTCGTCGACGATCGTTTTCCCTATGTTGTGATCAATATTTATGATAAGTCTCGTCGACAGTCTTAGGATTGGCGGTCCTTCAGCACCGATTCTTACGAGTTCGACAGATGGACTGTGCACATATAAAGTAGCAACCGGTGTTATCTCCTGGAGGATCTGCTCGGCTCCTGTTTCTATGTCAACGACTGGATCGAGTTCCGAAGAAAAAACACTGGCTATTAATTCGGACGTTGAGAAAAATGAGTACTTTAAATCTCTTAGCCACTGTTTATCGACGCGTACGCCACGAATTAAGGTTCTGTTTGTATTTCGGAGGAGTCTGGCCGCAGCCTTGGTGAGTTCCGAATTGCGTTCGTTGTTCTTCAGCGGCGAAATGTATATTGGTTTTGGGAGCGTAAGAAGCTTTTCGAGTGAGATGGAAGTCCAGTTATTGCCTACCCCAAGTTCGAATGCGGGAAATGCGCGAAAGACGGTATCGCACAACCGATTCGTTTCGGCATAGGCAGGTGTTCTAGGGATTGATAGCCACAGCGTTGCCCATCTTCGCGCGTCCCATTTCTCCAAAGTGCCACTAGAAAAAGCTTCCGCGAGGCGCTCTGCAAGTGATCTTAGTATCCTTGGATGAGCTTGCGTAAGGACCTCTTCTACCTCTTGTGCGAAGTTGTCTTGAACAAAGCCTTCTCGATTTAATCTGGGTCTAAAGTGTTTGGGATCAACGTGTATTGAGCCATCAATGCCCCAGAGTTTAGACACAGTAAATTCTTGGACAAAAACACCTCGGTAGAGAACAGAAATTGTGGAACTGCCTGACATATTCCCCCAACCTAGCGGTTCTGAGACAGGTCCAAGATGGGCGTGTTCGATCCAGTTCGGCAGGTTCAGTTCTATAATATCGTCAGGTCTGGCAGATCCGCCTTGACTTAGCTCCTTACCGTCAGAAAGGTCTACAGCAATCAAACCTTCAACATCGCGGCACCAATGTGGAAAGCTAGATTTGATAGTTTTGAACGTACTTTCGTCACGAATTCTTATCGTCACCCTTGTTCCCTGCTCGTGGAGGCTAACGTCAAACGGCTTCGCTTGACCACCGCCGAGCATTTCGCGCGAAAACTCTAGTCCAATCGGCATTGAGGAGCCACCGCAGGTTTCTATCGAAAATGTATCTCCTGCCATGAAATAGCTCACAACTCCTATACCGAATTCTCCAACTGCGTCGCTATCCTCTAGTTTAGATGCAGAAGCGCCAACTCGCGTGAAAAGTTCACTTACCGCCGTCTTGTCCATCCCGTCACCATTGTCTTTGACTGACAATGTCAACGAATCTCGACAGAACTCAACACGAATGTCTGTTGGGAGTGTCGGTTCATTGATGCGTCGTCTTTGGCATGCATCAATTGCGTTCAGAACCGCCTCTCTCAGAGCCGCACTTGCATTAGAATAAAAGCGATCACCAGTTAGGAGATTTAGAATCTTTTCTTGATCAAGCGTGAAGCTAGGTGGCCAAGCTAATTCTGCACTCATTTCACCATCAGCAGGTGTACCTGCGTCTGACTGCAAGCTTACGTTTTGCGACATAACCAATGACGACTTTGGAAGTTTGGAGATTGACCTGCTGGATACCCAGGACTTTAACACTATAAGTAAAGGGTCTAATAAGAAAAAGCAAGTACATACGTTCTAAAGCGTTAAGGAATTGCTCCTCTGCTGGAGTAGAGCCAACTACCTGCGGACTAAGGGTTAGATTCTCAGTTAGTCATCGATCAACGATTAATACTTTATCCGAATTCCTTTACTCAAGTGCTTGTGCCATAATCATCACCAGGCCTTTGCGGAAAGTCCTGACTTTCCCTAAGCCCTTCAGGCACCGGCCGTCCCGTGTATCGCTCAACTGACATTCACCGACGCCGTGTTTACCGCGTGCTGAAGCGATCAATAGCCAAGCCCTCAAAGAATTGAAACGTAGAGAATCCCCATGAGTAAAAAAGTTCCCGCTGGTGCTGTGCAAGATGCCACCGCTGGTCCGTATTCGCCGGTCCTGGAGGTGCGTGCTGATACGCTGGTTGTGATATCCGGCCAAGTCGCCGTGGACCTCGAAGGGAACATCGTTGGTGAGACCATCGAGGAACAAACGCGGGCGACGTTGGAAAATTGCCGCCTCCAGTTGGCCACGGCGGGTTGCGATTTCAACGACGTGTTCAAGGTGAGCGTGTTTCTGGCCGACATGGAGGATTGGTCGCGATTCAACGACGTGTACGTTGCGCACATGCCGGACCCCAAACCAGTGCGCACGACGATCGGCTGCGTGCTGTATCCAGGTTTTCTTGTGGAAATCGAGATGTGGGCCGCCAAGCCAGCATGACGTGGCGTTCTTCGTCGCCCCTGGAACAGATTCCGCTATAATATCTCTCATGTTTCACTGGGATCAGGGTCTGTTTCTCACTCAAGCGGGGCTCGCGCTCGACGTTACGCGGCGGCAGAAGGTCGGCTTTGTTTCGCATGCCCATGCCGATCACATCGCGCGGCATGAGTTGGCTCTCTGCACGTCGGCCACGTCGAAGCTCTATCAGCACCGCTTGGGATTGCGCCGAACGACCGACTTGCCGCATCGCCAGCCCGTGCCCTTCGGTCCGTTCACGCTGACGACCTATCCCGCGGGGCATTGCTTGGGCTCGGCCATGTTGCTCGCCGATGACGGCGACAAGCGTTTGCTCTTCACGGGTGATTTCAAACTGGGTCCGTCGGCGACCTGTGAAGAAGCCGAGCTTCCGCAAGCCGACATCCTGGTGATGGAATGCACGTTTGGCAAACCGAAGTATCGCATCCCGCCGCGCGAAGATGTCATCGCCGAATTGATCGAGCTTGTTCGTAAGGTGCTTGGCGAAGGACGCACGCCGGTGATTCACGCCTATGCTTTGGGCAAGTCCCAAGAAGTGACTAAGATCCTCACGCTCGCGGGGATTCCCGTGCAGCAGCATCCCGATATTTTCGCGGTGAGTCAGGTTTACAAGAAGTGCGGTATGGATCTGGGCGAGGTGTCGGTCTTCAACGGCAAACTCAAGCCCGACCACGCTGTGGTGACGCTTCCGCGCGGCATGAAAAATTTTCGCCTGACAGGGATTCAGCATCCCGTCAGCTTTCTGGTCAGCGGTTGGGCCATGGATGCGGGGGCGAAGTACCGCTACGGCGTGGACTATGCGCTCCCCTTGTCGGATCACGCCGACTTCGACCAACTTTTGGAAACGGCGGAGCGCGTCGGGGCGGCCGAAATCTATTGCACCCATGGCCCCGCCGAATTCGTGGGGCATCTCCAAGCGGCGGGCTTCAACGCCCATCCGGTCACGGGGCGTTTTCAGATGCGGATGTTTTAGAAGAACCTGACTATCTTCAGCCAGCTTGGATGATCTGTACGATAGCGTGTCGTACTTCCGAGAGCGAATGAGCTTGTAGTGCACCGATGGTCACTGTGATCAGGCTGCTATGGGCCGTGAAGAGCTTAGTTGGACGGATAAAGCTCTCGCGGTGGAGTGAACCACTGATCAAATCCGCTGTGCCGAGCGGTATCGCACGCACGTCGCCATAGGGGTTGCTGGTGATTTGACAGAGAATCCAGTCGCTGCGATCAGCACTTGCCAACACGACTGCTGGGCGTAACTTGACCGACGAAAGATCAGAGAAAGGAAATCGAACTAAGACGACTTGCCCGGCTGCAAATGTGCCCATGCAGCATCCTCCTCAGGGCGATTCCAATCTTCCGCTAACGCCCCTTCGCTCAGGAGTGCGGAATCTCGTGCCGTGGCTGGTTCGTCGAGTATCGTGACAAGTGCCCGAGTTGATATGGAAACAAGGACTGGCTCGACTAAACGGATTTCGCCTGAGGGCTCGATAATGGCTTCCACGGTCTTCATAGTGCTGTCATTTTAGTCCCACCCAGGCAGACAGTAAAGCAAAGTCGATTGAACGCGTTGTGCTCGGGGAAAGTGGCAAACTCTGTCGATTATTCCGCTGCTAGCAAATAGGACGGTCAGTCTGTAGCGTTTGTAGCGGGTGCGCCGAACGACTCAAGTCCGATGGTAACGGTTTTGCTGATTCGACCCGTCCGCGGTGGTCGAATCAAAATCACGAAGTACGACCCGCCGTGGAAGTGCTGCCCACCGCAATCGTTCATCCAGGGAAGGTTGAACTGATGCCCCGTCATCGTTCGCTGCGCCGCCGTCGCCATCGACTGCAACGTTTCACGTGTGCTTTGCACCTGTGGGTCGGTTGCGCGCTGCTCTTGTCGGGCTGCAACAAGACCGATCCCGTGGAAATGGAGCGGCTGTATTTGGAATGGTCGGGGGATGCCTCGCAGACGAACCAAGTCTGGTCAGTCGCTGTCGAAGCCGAGTCTTTACCGGCGCCCGCCATCGAATCCGTTGCCAAAGCAGCGGCGCCTGTTGCTGCCCAACCCTCGCCCTACTGGCAATTCTCAGATGATACCCGACTGGTTTGTTTGCCAAGTGTTTCCGATGATCAGCCAGCCCCAGAATTAGAATTTCCTTCGACCGTGCAAACCCTGGGCGAGGTCAATCGAGCCGAGGAAGATTTGCCGGAAGCAGAATCGACCACCGAAGGCTTCAGCTCGCCCGATGAGTTTGCCGGCTTGGATGTTCCCATGCCCGAGCCCGAAGCTGCTACCGAAGCTAAACCGCGCGTTCGTGCGATTGAAGTCCCTGCTTACAACGAACTCTCGCGCGAAGAGCGGCATCTGCTCAACGTCATCGAGCACGAAACCTTGACCGCCACCACCGGCGTGCTGACCGATGCCAAGCTCGATCAAGAATGTCGCGAGAAAATTGCCGCGGCTTACAAATTGAATCAACGCGGTGCCGCTTACGCGGCTCGCAAGCAGTTGATCGAAGTGCTGCGGCTGATTTCCCAAGCCAAGGACGCCCGCGAATCGACCCGTTCGCGCTCCGAAAGTTTGGCGGCGGGACTGCGAGCTTTGGACGAAGCCGAGGATTTTGCTCCCAGTGGTTCGCAACTTGAAGCCGAGATGAGGCTCGACATCGTCTGTGCCGCGCATCGGACGCCCCTCGCGCGGGAACTCGACCTCGCGAAAATTCTGCCCACCCAAATGATGGAACGCTATAACCGCTATGCCCAAATCAAATTGGCGGTTGCGGTTGCTGGCGAACCCGCGGGTTCGATGGCGTTGTACTCGCTGGGGAAACTCAACAGCCAACTTGGCGCCACCGAAGCCGAGCATCACCCCCATGCCACGCGCCGCGCGGTGGCCTTCCAGCAGGCGGCACTACTCGCTCACAACGAAAATTATCTTGCCGCCCATGAACTCGGCGTGCTATTGGCCGAGACGGGGCATTTCCCAGAAGCCCAACATTTGCTTTCGCAAGTCGCCGCCGAGCAACCCAACGCGGTTGTCTATCGCAATTTGGCCCGCGTGCAGGAGGAGATGGGACGGCCCCAGGACGCTCAGTCGAGCCGCACGAAGTCGCAATTGCTGGCCCAGCAAGGACGCGGCCCACGGCAAAATGTGAATTGGGTTTCGCAACAAGAATTTTCCCGCGATCAGATGAATACATTTACGACACCCGCACCGCAAGTGGCCAACCGGGCTGCTGCTCCCGCGCAGGCCGCCCCCACGACCGTTTGGCGTTAAGACACACACCATGAATTTTCCACGAATGATCCGCTGCGAAGTTTGGCTGACGCTTGTCGTGCTCCTGTGCGCGACGTTTGTGCATGCGCAGGAATGCGTGAACCCGGCGGCCCCCTTTCCGATTTGGTCGGTCGATAGCACATCGGGAGTCGGTCAGGGCGAAGTGGGGTGGAAAGCTCGCACGCACAGCGTCGATTGGCAATCCTACGCCCAGGGCGAGTACGTCGGACATGCCCGCACGCCCCATGTGCCCGAGTATAGGCTGCGGGTGGACGATCAGATTGCCTTCGTGTTTCGTCTGACTCGTGAAGAAACATCGACGCCCTACGAACTGCAAGTCGGCGACGTCGTCCGCGTGGAATCGCTCACGGGCGATACGGCCCCCTCAGCGAGTGTAAGCGACAACTCCGGTTCCGGGGATCGCATTTTTCGTGAACTCGAAGTTCAACCTGACGGCACGATTACGCTCCCGTTGTTGGGACAAGTCCGCGCGGCACGGATGACTGTTGATGGTCTTCGCGAGCACCTAGAAGAGCTATATAAGAAATATTACAAGGTCCCTGCGATCACGGTCACGCCGATCAAAGTCAACACGCGCCTGCAAGACTTGATCGCCTCGGTCGACGCGCGGCAAGGCGTGGGTGGTATCAATCTCAAACTGACGGTCACCCCGGCGGGCAAGGTTTACATGCCCGGCATTGGTGCCTTGTGTGCCCAAGGGCTGACGCTCGAAGAGTTGAGCGACGAGATTGATGCCCGTTATAATGCGACGATTCCCGGCGTCGACGTTACGCCCGTGCTCGATCAACGGGCGCCGCGTTATGTGTATGTCCTGGGTGAAGTCGTCAAACCGGGGCAATACACGCTCACCGGTCCCACGACTTTGATGGGAGCCCTCGCGATGGCCGGTGGTTGGCAGCCCGGCGCCAATTTGCGTCAGGTCGTTGTGTTTCGTCGGGGTGACGATTGGCGGCTCATGGCGACGATGCTCGACATCAAGGGCGCACTCTACGGCCGCCGCCCTGCCCCGGCCGACGAAATTTGGCTGAATGATTCCGATATCGTGGTCGTGCCCAAGACGCAAATTCAAGCGACAGACGAGTTCATTCAGCAGTACTTCACACGCGGTTTGTACAGCTTGTTCCCTCAATTTGCTTTCGGGCAGTTTAACTTCGATAACTTCCGCACGATCGCGATTGAGTAGTTTTGAACGCGCATAAAAAAAGCCACCGTACATTGAAGCACGGTGGCTCTATCGAGAATTTGTCAACAATTAACGATTGCTCGCTTGTTGCGATTCGAGTTCTTGGCACAACTGCTTGGCATGATCCAAGTGTTGCTGCACGGTTTGCTCAGATTCTTTGATGATCGAAGCCAGCTCAGGCGAAGCATGTTGCTGGCTGGCTTTCAGCTTGGCAAGCATGCCTACGTGGGCGCCAACTTGGCTGCCGGCAAACGCCTTGTCAAATTCGGCACCCTGCTTATCTTGCATCATCGATTTGGTCATCGACAAGCATTCTTGAGCCGCTTGGCGGTTCATTTGCAGAACTTGATTGAGCGCACCGCTGCTGGCCATGTTGCTGCTGCTGTTGCTACTGTTGATATCAACTTTGTTTGCAGTGTAGCGCTGAGCGGTCGAGGGTTGATTCGACGCATACTGCTCACCTTCCGCTGAACGGGCAGCTTCGCCCGAACGATCTGCCGTCGCATCGACATTCACGTTCAAGCCCATGCTTTGATTGGCATGTTGCTGCAGCTTTTGAATCGCCTGTTGATGATCGTCGATCAATTTTTGAGCGAATTGCTTGACCTGCTCATTTTCGGCCCGATCAACAGCTTCTTGAGCCAGTGCGACTTCTTCTTGATTGCCAATCAACAAGCAAGTCGCGATAAATTGATCGAGATTGGCATTGTTGCTGGCCGTATTGTTTTCGATGGTATCACCGATGCGTTCGACCACGCCTTCGCGATTCGCGCGACGGTCTTGGCGATTGTCTTGGCGTTGGTCACGATTCTCGCTGAGTTGATCGCGGCGATCTTCGACACGATCACCGCGATTGACATCGGCATCGATGTCGACTTGGGTTTGGGCCATCGCCAAATTGCAACAAACGAGCCCCAACACCAAGGCTGAATACCTAACTACTCTCATGATCGTTCTCCCTCTGAAACACGGGTCTGGGAAACACCACGCAGCTTGGACAAATTCTCTTGTTTTGCGAGCATTCGCTCAGCCGCGACAATGAATGAGCAAAACTTAAGAAGCATCTCTCGTGCCGACGAGAGAAATTGGCGAATCTTTGATCGCTCTGAAAATGACCGACGAATACTGCGAAGAATGGCCTGCGGTGATTCGCGTGGTTGGTAGTGATTCAGCTCATGGCGAACCGCAAGCAGACAAGGTGATTGCCGACGAGACATGCATGGTGGCTTATTGTTCGCCGAACAACCTCCTTCCGCGAAAACACATATATCACAATAGTAACGACAAGACCGTCTTTGTATTGCAAAACGCACAGTTGAATTTTGAAACTTGGTTGATCCCCCTCCCTTGCGGGAGGGGTTAGGGGGAGTTGTAAAAGGCATTTGCTATCACAACCCCTGCTGGCAGCTCTTCTTGGTCACGCTTCCACCACAATTTCTGGTGTTGGTGGAAAGCCTTGCCGATTAAGTAGAGTGTTCCGTCGTCTTTTGCGGCGAACCCTTTTCTATTTGGGCGGTTTCTCCGATGGCTTTTGGCGGCGCACACGGCTGGTTAGCGTCTCTCACGACGATGTTGTTCGTCGTTCTGTACGCGCCATTGGCGTTCGCCCAGCTGGAACTACCGCCCGTTGCCGAAGAAGAATCAATTGACAATCTGGAAGAAGCACCGCTGCAGGTGGCGATGCAACAACCGCTGGAATACGCGCTCGAGGATGATCCTGGGCTAATTCAGAACGCGCCGGATGCGTATCGCGATTACGATACTTATCGCTGCACGGCTCCGCAATTTCCGAGCTACTATTTCAATCCCGCGTATTACAACACGCCCGACATCGGTGCGCGGGCCCTGCCCGACTACGCTCCTGGGGGTTACGAACCTCGCGATTATCAAGACGCGCCGGGAGTGCCGGAATTTTCACGGATCACCACGCCGGTTCGCGTCAGCACAGGATCTGGCAACTATGTGACGCAAGGGATGTTCCCCGGTTCGTTCCTCGTGCCGGGATCAACCACCTCATTCCGCTTCCGTGGCTTCGCACGGTTGATGGCCTTGGGCGACTTCAATCCCATGGGCAGCACCGATGCCTTTGTGCCGAACACGATTCCGGTGCCGCAGGAAGAAGGCCGCAATTTCAACGTGAGCGCTCGGATGAGCCGATTTGGCCTTGAATCATGGACACCGACGACTTTCCGCGATTGGAATGTTCACACGTTTATCGAAGGGGACTTCTTCAACGGCCCGGCTCAAGCGGCTGGTGGCGGCGGCAATCCGTTTCGTTTGCGGCACGCCTTTGTCGACTTCGGCATCTTTCGCTTCGGCCAACAAAATTCCGCGTTCATGGACGCCCAGAACTGGCCGAGCCTGGTTGATTTCAATGGCCCCAACGGGTGGATCAACCAACGGCAGCCATCGCTGCGGATGACGTTGCCGCTTGCCGACCGCTTGTTTTGGGCCACCGCGATGGAACGGCCCTTCTCGGATATTACGACCAGTGGATTAGGTACGGCCGTTCAAGAAGTTCCTGACTTCAGCACGCACTTGAGATTTGAAGCCACGCGCGGGCATTTGCAAGTTTCTTCGTTGTTGCGTTCGATCGGCTATCGACCCACGGGCGGAGAAACGGAAACCGAAACCGGGGTGGGCATCAGCGGCAGCGCGGTGATTCATCCGTGGGCCATGTTGATGTGTACCGACCCCGTCCACGATCCCGATCCCTCGGGACTCACGCGGAGCCGGATGTTGATGCAATGCACGTGGGGCCCGGGCATCGGCCGTTATGTGCAAGACCTCGTCGGCCAAGGGCTCGACGGGCAAGTGAACCCGATCACCGGAGAATTTGAATTGGTTGATGCACTGGGTTGGAACGCGAGTTACGAACATTGGTTCAACGCAAACTGGTTGTGCAACACGACCTACTCGCAAGCTCACGCCGACGACAACATCGGCCAGCCGGGTACGACTTATGAATCGGGCACCTATCTGGCCACCAGTTTGTGGTGGCTCCCCATTCCACGGTTGTCGTGTGGCATCGAATATCTGTGGGGCGAGCGCGTGAATTTCAACGGCCAATCCGCCGACGCCAACCGCATCGACGCCCTGCTGCAATACAACTTCTAAGTGTGTGAAAATCACAGCTTTTCACGGGGAATCAACCACCTTTCCACTGGTGGTCACCAAACAGCCAGATTATAAATGATCGTGTGCTTGGCGACGGAACGGCCAACACTGCACTATTTCGCCACGAACTCTTCAATTGTTTGGAACACATGAGTTTTGAGCTCGTCGTTGTGTTGTTGTTGCTCGTGACCGCGATCATCATGTTCGCGGTCAACAAGCCCCGCATGGATGCCGTCGCGCTGATCATGTTGACGGCATTGCCTTTCACGGGTGTGCTCAGCATGGGCGAAGCGCTCACGGGATTTAGCGATCCGAACATCGTGCTGATTGCTGCGCTGTTTGTGATTGGTGATGGCTTGGTCCGCACGGGCGTCGCGCGTTATCTGGGCGATTGGCTGACCGCCAAAGCGGGTAGCAGCGAAACAAAGTTACTCGTGCTGTTGATGCTCGTGGTCTGCGGCTTGGGTTCGATGATGAGCTCGACGGCCGTGACGGCGATCTTTATTCCCGTGGCGCTACGAATCGCTCAAAGCACGGGCACGGCGCCGAGCCAATTGATGATGCCGCTAAGTTCCGCCGCATTGATCAGTGGCATGATGACGCTCGTGGCGACGGCACCCAACTTGGTGGTCAACAGCGAACTTACGCGGCATGGGGCCGAGGGTTTTCAATTTTTTAGCTTCACTCCGTTCGGCATGCCGATTCTGGCTTTAGGGATTGGCTACATGCTGTTCGCGCGGCGTTGGCTGAGCACGGGCCAGGTGGGTGATGAGAGTCTCTCGCGGCGGACAACGCTGCTTGATTGGGTGCAAGAATACAAACTTGCCAACCGCGAGCATCGGGTCCGCGTGCTCGAAAGCTCACCCTTGGTGGGAAAATCGGTGGCCGACGCCCGGATGCGCGACAACTCGGGGGCGAATTTGGTTGCCATCGAGCGGCACGGCTCTTTGATTCAACCCAGCCCCAGCACCGAAATTCGCGTCGGCGATATTTTGTTCGTCGATCTGTTTGCAGAAAACGCGCGGCTCGAAGAACTCCGGCAGCGCTACGGCCTCACCGAACTCCCCATGACGGGCGGTTACTTCACCGATCGTTCGCAAGAAATCGGCATGGCCGAAGTGATCCTGCCGGCGAACTCGGAGTTGATCGACAAAACGTTGATCGAGATCGACTTTCGCCGCAAGTATCGCCTGACCGTGATCGGTCTGCGCCGTGGGCAGGAAACCTATGAAGTGGGTTTGCGCGAAGAAAAACTCAAAATCGGTGATACGCTCTTGGTCATTGGTCCCTGGACGGCGATTCGCAATCTCTCGGGAATGGGCCGCGACGTGGTGGTCTACAACACGCCGGTGGAACTTGATGAAGTCTTGCCCGTCCCCGGCAGGATGGCGCAGGCCGTATTTTGTCTGTTGTTGGTGATCGTGCTGATGGTCAGTGGTGTGGTCCCCAACGTGCAAGCCGCGTTGATTGGCTGCTTATTGATGGGGGCCCTCGGCTGCATCGATCTCAACAGCGCCTATCGCGCGATCGATTGGAAGACGTTGGTGCTAATCGTCGGCATGTTGCCCTTTTCGCTCGCACTCGAACGGACCGGCGGTGTCGAAATGGCCGCGGATGGATTGATGAATGTGATTGGCAATGCCGGTCCACGAGTTGTGCTCGCTACCTTATTTGCGATCACGGCGATTTTGGGGATGTTCATTTCCAATACGGCCACCGCCGTGTTGATGGCACCCGTGGCACTGGCGATTGCTGGGGACTTCAATGCCTCTCCCTACCCTTTCGCGATGATCGTGGCCCTGGCGGCGTCGACCGCGTTCATGACTCCGGTTTCGTCACCCGTGAACACGTTGGTGGTCACGCCGGGCAACTACACGTTTGGCGATTTCGTCAAAGTAGGTGTCCCCTTTAGCTTGGTTGTGTTGGTGGTGAGTGTCGCGATGGTACCATGGCTACTACCGTTTTAATTTCCGGCTGGTTGTTTATTCCCGAAAGGACCACAAATGGCCACGAAAGAAGCTTCCAAGTCCACTGTTCAGAAACTGCTGGATATTGTCGAGCGCGTCGGGAATAAAGTTCCTCACCCGGCGATCATCTTTTTGATTTTGATCGCGCTAGTGATCGTGCTCTCGCACGTGTTGTATCTCGCGGGGGCCGGGGAGACCCACGAAGTGATCGTCCCCACGGAATACGAAACGATCAAACAGGCGAATCCCTACGACACGTACCAACTCGGTACCGACGTGGCCTACGGTGTGGAGCTTCCCACGTCGTATGAAGTCGAAACCACCACGACGAGTGTGCGGAGCTTGTTGACCTTCGACGGCATGCGCTTCATCTATACGACGCTCATTCCCAGCTTCATGAGTTTCACGGCCGTCGGTTTGATCATCGTGGCGATGGTCGGCGTCGGCGTGGCGGAAGAGTCGGGCCTTGTGAACGCGTTGATTCGCAAGCTCGTGATCGTGTCGCCCAAGGGAGCCCTCACTTATTTTCTGGTGCTCGTGGGCATTCTTTCCAGCATTGCCGCCGACGCGGGTTACTTGGTCTTGATTCCCCTCGCGGGAACGGCGTTCTTGAGCGTCGGTCGGCATCCGCTTGCCGGACTCGCCGCGGGCTTTGCCGCCGTGGCGGGGGCCTTTACGGTCAACATGCTCATCAAGCCGCTCGACGCGATTCTCACCGAGTTCACCAACGACGCGATTCAGTTAGTGAATCCCGACCTCACGATCGGCCTCACGGCCAATCTCTGGTTTTCTATCGTGTCGGTGTTGTTTCTCACCGTGCTGATTGCGCTGATCACCGAAAAAGTGATCGAACCCCGCTTGGGGAAGTACCAATCCGCGAAGAAGGATGAAAAAAGCGAAGGCCTCTCCGCCGACGAATCCCGTGGCCTGCGTTACGCCGGCTGGGCCTTGGTCGGTGTGTTGGTCTTCTTTGGCTTGCTGACCTTGCCACCCGGCGCACCACTGCGTGACCCAGAAACCGGTTCGATCATCGGCAACTCGCCCTTTATGAACGGACTGATTGCAGTCATCATGGTGCTTTTTATGGTGACCGGCATCGCCTACGGCTGGGGGGCCAAAACCATGAATAGCTCCACCGCCGTGATCAAAGCGATGGAGAAAGCGATTTCGAACCTGGGTGGCTTGATTTTTCTTCTGCTGATCATCAGCCAGTTCATCGCGTACTTTAATTACAGCAACATGGGGACAATCCTCGCCGTGAAGATGGCCAGCGTGCTGCAAGACGCCAACATCGGCCCGTTGTGGCTGCTGATCGGCTTTATCGTGGTCGTGGCGATTCTCGATCTGCTCATCACGGGAGCCATCGCCAAGTGGGCCATCTTCGCGCCGATCTTCGTGCCGCTGCTGGTGAAGCTCGACGTCGATCCCGAAGCGGTGCTGGCCGCCTATCGCATCGGCGATTCGCCAATCAATACGATCACACCACTTAATGCGTATTTTGCGCTCGTGGTGACATTCTGCCAAAAATATGACAAGAATGCCGGCGTCGGCACGTTGGTCGCGCTCATGTTGCCGTACGTCGTGTGGATGTTCCTGCTCTGGACCGCACTGTTTGTCGCCTGGCAAGTCATGGGACTTCCTTGGGGTCTGTAAAAATTTTCCATTCATTTGAGGTAAACAATCATGGCGAACTCAATTCCCCTCGACGTGAAGGCGGCGGAAGATCATCTCATGCGCTTCTTGCAGGTCGAAGGTGTCACCGGCCAAGAGAAGGCGATTGCCGAAGCGGTGTCCGACGCTTTGAAAAATGTGGGTGTTCCCGCGTCGGCGATTCGCTTCGATACCGTGAACGAACGCATTCCCCTGCCGACCGAAACGGGGAATCTCATCGTCAGTCTGCCGGGCACACGCCCGGGGCCGCGGTTGTTGTTCTCCACGCATTTGGATACCGTGCCCTTGTGTGCCGGCGCGAAACCCAAACGCGAAGGGGACCGTATCGTCACCGACGGAACGACCGCACTGGGCGGCGACAATCGCACGGGTTGCGCCGTGCTTGTGAGCTTGGTCGAGACGCTTTACAAAAATAAACTGCCGCATCCGCCGATTACCCTGCTCTTCACCGTCCGTGAAGAAAGTGGCCTGCATGGTGCCCGTGAACTGGACCCCAAAGATCTCGAAGGGGCCGTCATGTGTTTTAATGTCGATAGCAAACTCGCATCGGACTTGATCACCGGCGCGGTTGGCCAACAGAATTGGGAAGTCGAAATCAAAGGCAAAGCCTCGCACGCTGGTGTTGCTCCGGAAAAAGGCATCTCGGCAACGCTGGTCGCTTCGATCGCGCTCACCGAAGCCCATCGCTCGGGTTGGTTCGGCAAAGTGGTCAAGCCCGAGGGCAAAGGAACAAGCAATCCGGGCGTGTTCGGCGGCAAGAACAACAAGCCTGCCGGGGATGCCACGAACGTCGTGACCGACTACGTGTATATCAAAGGCGAAGCCCGCAGCTCCGATGCGGCCTTCGCGGCGACGATTGCCGACGCCTACCGCCAAGTCTTTGAAAAGGCGCAGGTCGAAGTGAAAGACATCGACGGCGAAACGGCAGAGGTGAAATTTACGGCCGTGAAATCCTATCCACCGTTCAACTTGGCCGACGATTCGCCCGCCGTGAAACATGCCAAGCGGGCCGTCGAATCGATTGGTCTCAAGCCGACGACCGTTTTTTCCAACGGCGGTTTGGACGCGAATTGGCTCGATAAGCACGGCGTGCCGACCGTCACGATCGGCGCGGGCCAGTACGAGATCCACACGATCAAAGAATACGTCGACTTGCCGGAATTCGCCCAAGGCTGCCGTTTAGCCGTGGCGCTAGCGACCCTGGAAGCTTAATGAGCATCTGTTAAGATGCGGCAAGCGAAATTTTGGATTTCATGAGCCGTAGGCGCTAGCCTCGGGTTATTCAACGTTCCATCGTAACAAAACACCCGACGCTAGCGCGTTCGGCTCTCAAAACATAGGAGCATCAACATGGCAACATTAATTGTGATTGGCTACGAAAGCGAAATTAAGGCGGAAGAGGTTCGCATCGCGTTGCTGAAAATGCAAAAAGATTATCTCATTGATTTGGCCGATGCCGTGGTCGCGGTCCGCGAGGAGAACGGCAAAGTCAAGCTACGGCAGATGTACAACCTCACGGCGGCTGGTGCAGCTGGGGGTGGTTTCTGGGGCACGCTCGTTGGCATGTTGTTCTTAAATCCGCTGTTCGGTTTGGCCGTGGGCGCCAGCGCGGGGGCGATCTCCGGCGCGCTCAGCGACGTCGGCATCGACGACAAGGTGATGAAAGACATGGCCGAGACGCTCAAGCCGGGCACGGCCGCGCTGTGCGTGTTGATCCGTCAAATGACCGCCGACAAGGTGCTGGACGAGCTCAAGCAATTCGGCGGCACTGTGATTCAATCCAATTTGTCGCACGAAGACGAAGGCAAGCTTCGCGCGGCCTTGGCTGCTACTCAAGGCACTGTTTAAGAACATATTTATCATAGCCGCAGGCGGAAGCCGATGGTTGAACGGAGTTTCAACCACCGCAGGCTTCCGCCCGCGGCTAGAACGAAATTCTATTTCGAACGCACTTTAAAGCGTTCCTTGGGGGGAATCTCAACTTTGCGAAGCGAAACGAAGAAATTTGCGCTCACCATGGCCCTCGTGGCGATGTTTTCCTTTATGGCTTGGCCGTTGTGGCAAGCTATCATCACTAAAGAAGCCAATCGCGAAATGCAAGAGCGCGTGCAGGCGCTCGCCCAGAGCGACCCGCAACTCAAGGCCGCGCTCGACGTGGCGCTGCTCGATGGCGTGCTGACCGAACCCGAAGCCGAGATCATCGTCCAAGGGGCTGGTACACCCGCTCCGGAGAATTGAGCTTCTCTTCTGTCGACCGTTTATTTTTTGCCGGGGCGAAAGAATCGTCCCACGCGGCCGATCTGCATCTGCCAGGTTCCAAACCGCTCGGACAGGGACTTGTAAAGCGATGCGCCCATTAGCGTTCCCAGTGCGATCGAGGCAAAGACAAATACCGTGGTGATCATGCCATCGATGCCGGCTTCGCGGTCGCTCAGCATGTGCTTGATGCTCATCAGCCCCAGCGCACCGGGCACGAGCATCCAGAACGTGGGGAGAAAGGTGACCATCGCGGGAGGACCGTTGAATCGGAGTTGAATCAGATAGCCCAGCGGTGTGGCGATCAACATCCCAAAAAAACCGCTCACGGCTTTGCTAAAATGGAGCGCCGCGAGTTGCTGCGCGCCATAGGCGATCAGCAATACGAACAGCATCCAAATGAGTGAGTTCGCAGGCGCCGAGAAGTGCAGATAAACTCCCACGCCGAACACGAGCACACCTGCCCACGGGGCAAAATTCGCAAGCGGACCAAAGCGGACCTCGCTGTGCATATCCACAAGATTCTCGGGCGTGTAACCCACCAACATCGCCCCGGCGACGAGTCCGAAGCAAAGTAATACGAGCTCGATCAAACCGGTGATCAGTCGGCTCGAGCCGCTGACCATATCGCCGTAGGCCAATTCGACCATCCCCAGTGTGAGCATTGCGCCAGGTAAAAAAGTCACCAAAGGCGGAACGAGCGCGTGCAGCGGATCGACCGCGATCCCTTGCTTAACGCCAAGAAACACCAGCGACGAAACGATCGTAGCCGCCACCACGGGGAGCGGCACTTCCAACACGGGTTGATCGCGGTTCAGAACTTTCAACACGCCGATGATCGTGCCGAGCACAGCCGCGGCGAGCAGGTTCGCAAAATAGGGAGCCAGCACCATCGCCAACCCCACGGCCAGAATCGTATGCCCCAGCACGATCGTGGCTTTCGCATGGGGTGAGCTCTTGCGCAAAATGGCCGAGAGTTGTTCTTGGCCCAACTGGGGTGCTATTTTCCCTTGCTCGGCAAGACCACCCAGTTGATAGATGTCGCCGATTTGATCGAGTCGCAAGTTTTGCGTTGGTCCTTCGGCCAATGTCACGCGTTCTTGGTTGCCATCGTGCAAACTGATGAAGATCGCCGTGGGAAACACAACAACCCGCGACTTGCGCATGCCATAGGCCGAAGCCATGCGGCGCAAACTGAGCTCGACCTTGGCCGTTTGTTCGCCGCAGGCCAAATAGGCTTGCCCCAAGCGGAACATGAATTCCAGGACGCTATTGGCATCGGCGTTCGGCGCGGGTTCGGTCATGGACCACTCTCGACGCGGTTATTGGGGACCAAACGGAATTCCCAGCATATACCAAGTGAAGAACAGAACCGTCCACGCGACAAACGTCGCGGCGGCGTAGGGCAGCATCATGGCCACGACCGTGCCGATGCCTGCGTCTTTTTGCCAACGCTGCGCGAATCCCACGACCAGCGCGAAGTGCGGCAGCAACGGGTTGATCACATTCGGCGGCGAATCGCTCACGCGGTAGGCCGCCAGCACAACGTCGGGATCCACCCCCAGCTTCAAAAACAACGGCACGAATACAGGTGCCAGGATCGCCCACTTCGGCAAGATGTTGGGGACCGGAATGCTCATCAGCAATCCAATCACCAGAAACGCCAGCAGCAGTGTGTAGCTACTTAGGTCCGCTTCCTTGAGCGAATCGGCGAGCCGCACGGCCAGGATCGTCCCCATGTTGCTGAAGTTGAAATAGGCCACGAACTGGCTGATCACAAAGAACAAAAACAGCAAGCCCCCCAAGTCGCCGAGCGTTTTGGTGATCGCATCAATTGCATCATCGGCGGAGCGAATCGTTTTCGCGCCATAACCGTAGGCGAGCCCCATCACCAAAAACGTAAGCATCAACAAAAACACAAGGCTGCTCATAAACGGCGAGTCGCCGATGATCTCGCCCGTCTCAGGACTTCGCAGCGGCGCGCCGGTAGGCAATGTCAGGAAACCAAAGAACACCGCCAAGCCCATGAACGCCACGAACGACAAAAGTAACCCACGCGATTCTGCAGCAGAGAGACCGCCCGTTCCCTCTTCCGGTTGCTCCCCTTCGTAGGTCCCCAGTCTGGGCTCGACGATCTTGCTGGTGATCCACGTACAGACAACGATTAGCAACACGCTCGACGCCACGCCGAAATAAAAATTCGCCATGATATCGATCGATCTGGCCGGGTCGACGATGTGGATCGCGTCGTTGGTCATCTCGGCCAAAATGCCGTCGATTGGCTTCACGAGAAAATTCGCCCCAAAAGCCGCGGCCACGCCCGAGAACGCCGCGGCAAGCCCGGCGAGCGGATGACGTCCCAAGCTATGAAATGCAGCGGCGCCTAGCGGTATTAAAACCAAGTAACCCGCATCACTCGCGATGCTCGAAATTACGCCGAGCGTAATCACAATCGCGGTCAACGTGCTGCGCGGAGCCTTGGCCACAATCAAACGAATCAACGCTTGAATCAATCCCGAGCGTTCTGCCAACCCGATGCCGATCATCGCGACCACGATGATTCCCACGGGCCCGAAGTTGATGAAGTTGGGGACCACCGACGTGAAGATAAATCGTACGCCGTCGGCAGAAAGCAAGCTGCGGACCGCCGTGGTGACTTCTTCCGTTTCGTGGGTTTTGATGTTGATCCGCTGATAGGTGGCACTCACCCCCATGCGATCAAGGACAAGCGAAGCCAGCATCACGGCCACAATCAAAAACAAAAACAGCACGGCCGGGTGCGGCACTTGATTGCCAAGTTTCTCGACAAGGTCGAGCAGCTTTTGCAGCACCGACTTTTTAGCAACGTCCGCCTGACTCATCGCCACGTCCTGTCTGGCTTATTTTGATCCCTTGCGTTTGCCGGTCGCCGGCGCGGTGACGGGTTCCTGAATGTCGTAGAACATCGCGTACAACACCGGCGTCACGATCAACGACAAGAACGCCGCAAACGACAAACCGAACATGATGCAGACCGCCATCGCTCCGAAGAACGGATCCACGAGCAGCGGAATCATGCCGAGTACGGTCGTGATGATCACCATGCACACGGGCCGCACCTTGCTTGTGCCGCCGTCGAGAATCGCCTGATACGGCGGCTTGCCTTTGTCGATCTCAGTGATGATTTTGCTCAACACGACGATCTGATTCTTAATCAATTCACCGCCCAAGGCCAACACGCCTAACAGGGCCATAAACCCAAACGGCGCGCCGGTGAGCAACAGCCCCGTCGTCACGCCGATGATAGAGAGCGGCATGATGAGCCAAATCAACAACGTCGTTCGCAGCGAATTGAATAAGCAAATCACGATGAATACCATCAGCGCGAATACCGCGGGCAAGGGTCGAGCCAATGCCGCGCGGGCTTGGCTGGAGTCTTCATGCTCGCCGCCCCATTCCAGCGAATAGCCCGGCGGGAGTTCGATCTGTTCGATGTCCTCTCGTACGCGGCTAAACAGTTGGCTCGGAAGTTCGGTGCGTGGATCAGCATGGACCGTGAGCGTCGGAAAACGATTCCGCCGCATCACAACGGGATCTTCCCACACCATTTCGGTGCCCGAACTGACTTGATTAAGCGGAATCATCCGCCCCGCGATCGGGCTCCAAATTTGGAGACTGTTCATAATGGCGACGTCGTTGCGTTCGTCGGCGGGAGGCCGGGCCAGGATGGGAAGCAGCCGCGATTCTTGCGGAAACAAACCGGTGCTCGCAGAACCCGGCTCGCGATAGAAGCCGACCACGCGGCCTTCAAAGCTGCTCGCCAGCGCTTGCGCGATTTCCACCCGCGTGATGCCGTTGCGACGGGCTTGGGAATCGAGCACGTCGGGCCGCAAGGCTTTCACGCGCTCGCGCCAATCGCTGCGTATACACACCGCGCGGCCATCATCTTCCAGAATTTTGATCGCTGCGTCGCCCAATTCGCGCAGCACCGCAGGATCAGGACCGGAGAAGCGCGCCTGGATCCGTCCCCCATCGCCGGGACCAAGCAAGAATTTTTTCGCAATCGCGTTTGCGTTGGGATAATCTTCATCGAGTTTCTTCTGAATTTCTTCGATCAAGCCGCTTATCTTGTCGGCATCGCGCACGTCGACCAGAAATTGCACGAAGGCTTGGTTCTCGCGCTCGGGGCTATAAACCAATAAAAACCGCATGCCGCCGCCGCCGATGAACGACGTGACGTGCGTCACCCCCTTCTGCTCCTGCAAATAGCTTTGAATCTCACTGGCGAAAGCTTCCGTCTCGCGGATGTGCGTTCCCGCGGGCAAGTAAACGTCGACCATGAATTGAGGCCGCGTTGCCGGGGGGAAGAAGCTTTGCTTCACATAGCCGAAGCCATAGATCGAAGCGACAAACGCTACGACGCACAGGATCACCACCAGCCAACGATTTCGCAGTGCCGTGGTGAGCAACTGGCGATACAAACGAAAGGGCAACGCGTCATAAGGATCGCGTGGTTCGCCGCCGTTGTTATCGAGCGGTTTGAAAAACAGATAACTCAACAGCGGGGTGGCCGTCACCGACGACACCCAACTCAAGCTCAGCGCGATTAAGATCACCCAGAACAGCGAATTCGTGTACTCGCCCGTGCTATCCTCCGACAATCCAATCGCGGCAAAAGCGATCACGCCAATCGCGGTCGCTCCAAACAGCGGCCATTGATTTTGCTCCACGACTTCGCGAACCACTTCGAGCTTGTTACGGCCCGCTTCGATGCCGACTTTGATCCCCTCGATGATAATGATCGCGTTATCGGTGAGCATGCAGAGTGCGATAATCAACGCCCCCAGCGAAATCCGCTCCATCAGCAGATCGCCGCGCATATACATGACGAAGAACGTGCCCATGATCGTCAGAAACAGCACGATGCCGATAATAGCGCCCGTCTTGCGCCCCATCGCGATCAGCAGCACGATAAAAACAATCGAGACGGCCTTGCCCAGGTTGAACATGAATTCGCCCGTCGCGGCGGAGACGGCCTCGGGCTGAAAATTGATTTCGCCGATTTCGATGCCAATCGGTTGATTCGCTTTCAGCTCAGCCAGTTTTTTGCGAACCCCCTCCCCCATCGTGACGACGTTACCACCTTGCACAGTGGAAATGCCGAGCCCGATCGCGGGATGGCCATCGTAGCGCAACAGCCGCCGCGGAGGATCCTGATCGCCGCGGACAATTGTCCCCACGTCGCGCAAAAAGAGTTGCCGCCCCGATTGGTCGGAGCCGATCACCAGATCGAGCATATCTTCGGCGGAACGAAACTCGCCGCTGGGATCAATAACGATGTGCTCATCGCCGACGCGCACGCGGCCCCCGTCGGCGGCGATGTTGCGCTCTTGGAGTTTGGAGTAAAGCTGCTCTTCGTTGATGCCCAGCCGAGCGAGCCGCTGCCTTGAGATTTCCAGAAACACGACTTCCTGCTGCTCGCTAAACAGTTCAACGCTTTTCACGCCAGAAACCAGCAGCAACTCCCGCCGAAGCGATTCTACATACCGCCGCAATTCAGGAAACGAATAGCCTTCGCCGGTCACGGCCAAAAAGATGCCGAATACGTCGCCGAAATCGTCGACGACAATCGTCCTGCCACGCACCGCGGGCGGAAGCTGCGGCTGAACGTCAGCAATCTTGCGGCGCAGTTCATCCCACACCTGCGGAATGCGATGCCGGTCGTAGCGATCTTTGATATTGACGATCACCACCGAACGGCCACGCGTCGATTCCGATTCCACGAAGTCGAGTTGCCCCAATTGTTGGCAAGCCGTTTCGATGGGATTAGTGACTTCTTGCGCGACTTCTTCGGCGCTCGCGCCCGCATACGGCGTGACGATCAGTGCCTGCTTGATTGTAAATTCCGGATCTTCGAGCCGGCCAATTTTCAGATACGCGACGATCCCCCCGATCAACACCAGGGCCATCGCGACGAACACGACGCGGCTGTAATTAACTGACAGTATGCCGGGGTTCATGGCGACCCTCCCAGCGCGTCGCCCAGATCGCGAACCTTCATCCCATCACGCAAGAACGAAACCCCCGCCACGGCAATGCGGTCCCCCGGTTCGAGGCCCTTGGTGATTTCGATATCGCCTCCTTGAACGGAACCGACTTCGACGGGGCGTGACTTCGCTTCATTATCTTTATTGATGAGCCAGACAACCTGCTTGCCGTTCGAGCGTTCATACACCGCCGAGATGGGGACCAAGATCCGCTGCCCCAACACATTCGCCCGGCGATAGTCGACCGTCACCGTGGCCGTCATGCCGGGCAGCACGCGGACCTCAGTCGGGGCGGGCATTGCCACCCGCACATTAAACGTTTGCACCGTGGGATCGGCCACTTGGGCGATCTCGCGAATTCGCACGGGAAAATTCCTGCCGGGAAGGCCACTGATCTCGGCGACCATTTTCAGAATGTCTGCACGCCGAATGTCGGTTGCCATCACCGCTTCTGGTACGTCCACCGCGATTTCTACTTCATCGGCATCTTGGAATCGCACGATCGGGTCCTTCGCTCGTACGTTCTGACCCTGTTCGACAAATCGCTGAGCGATCACGCCATCGAACGGTGCAGTGAGCGTGCAGTCGTTGACTTGAATGTTGGCTTCGACAACGCGACCTTCGAGCCCGCGGATTTGTGCTTCCTTGGCGAGGATATCTTCTTCGCGGCCGATCATACCTTTTTCAACGAGCTGTTGTGCGGCTGCGAGTTCTTCAATCGCAATCTCATATTGCGTTTCGGCAAGCTCAAATTCCGAACGCGAAATCGCACCCCGCGGCACCAGCGGGGCCAGACGATTTCGTTCGGTTCGAACATTGGCGAGTCGCGCTTGCGCGGCACGCACTTGCGATTCTCGCCGCAAGCGTTCTTCTGGTCGCTCTCCCATTCGCAACGCGACGAGTTCCGCGCGGGCTTGATCGAGTTGTCCTTGCAGCGCCGTGAGTCGCGCTTCGAACTCATCTTTCCGCACTTGGCCGATGAGGTCTCCCTTTTTGACTTCCTGGCCTTCCTTGACTGGGAAGTCCACCAGGAGCCCCGAAACCTGAAATGCCAGCTCCACGCGTCGCGAGGCTTCGACCGTGCCGGGGAACGATCGGATGCGCACGTCGTCCCCTGCCGCGACGAGCATCGTCTTGACGGGCCGAATCAGTTCAGTGCGTGGTGGTGGCGTTGGTTGGCATCCGCAGCAGAGTGCGAACACGACGAATGACGAACTCGAAACACGTTCGAGCCGTTTACGGAAAGAAGTTCTGATGTTCATGCCCTTAATCTCTTGAGACTCATGCCTCTTGGAGGCCCGTGCCTTTTGAAGGCCGAAAGCCGTTTCACAGCGTGGCCGGAATATTTGCTTGACGTCTGGCGAATCAAACAGGCTGCTTTTGGCGTTTCCCTCGATGTTCAGCCCGCTTTAGCTTACACCGGCGTCTGAAAATAGCCGAGTCCAGTTGGCTGATTTTCATATTCACATGGCGACGTCGCAAACGATTGGCAAGGAACGAAAAAAGATTTCTCACGGGGGGGGTTTAGCGTATTTGTGCCGGCAATGGTAAAGTACTGCTGAAACAGTTCATTTCATCGAAAATGAGATAGAGATATGGCTCGCAAACTCGTCCTCTTGTTTTTTGGGATCGTACTGACTTCTTGCCCCTGCGGTGGCTCAATCGCCCACGCCGAGTCGCGCGTCTGGAGCGACAAGTCCGGCGAATACACGCTCGAAGCGGAGCTCGTCACATTCAACGACAAATCGGTCGTCCTCAAACGGGCCGACCACGAGCTCGTGGCGTTCCCGTTGGCGGAGCTTTCTCAGGCCGATCAAGATTTCTTAAAAACGCAAGCCGCGCTCGATGCGCAGAAAGCGTCCGACGAGAGCAAGCAAACCTTAGAACTCACCGATGGCACGAAGATCACAGGGCAAATCGTCGACTTCGCCGAGCGCGACGTCACCTTGCAGCGTAGGCGGGGCAATTTTTATGTGAATGATCGCCGGCTCGACAATCTCCCCGAGTTCTATCAGAAGCTTTTGCCACAAGTCGTCGCTCATTTTGAAACGCTGCGCTCTCCCGATCTCGCCGGTTTGGAAAACTGGATGACCCGCCAACGCGGTCGGCCACACACCTTCCATCTGGAAGGCGTGCTCATCGAGTCGGCCAATGGCGACGTTCATGCCGTGCCGTTCTTTTTGCTGCCCGAAGCGGAACGCCAACTTTGGGAGCGCTATTGGAGAAATTGGCAAGCACGACAAAAAGAAAGCAAAGCCGAAAGCCGTGAGGATCTCGCGTTCTTGTTGAAGTCCTTTGCCGCAGCGCGTGCCGAGGATGCCCAAATCCAACGCGAGATTGCCGAATTGCAACTCAAGATGCAAGCCGTTCAAGCAGGAGTCACCTCCCTGTGGGAAGTCACGCTCTACCCCGACGTGGCAATGAACGGCTGGCCGATGTGGGTCGTGGTGCCGGGGCGCGATAGTCGTCAAGCAACGATGAACGCTTTGGATATGTATCCCGGTTTCGTCGTGGGCCCCGTCCGCCGCGTCAGTCGGCGTTAATTCACACAACAGATGAGTCAATAAACATGGCAAGTCCACAACCTTACGTCTCCACCGGTCATCTTCCCCCTGCGGAGCTGATCCGTGAGCTCGTCGAAGAAGCCCACGCAAAATTCGCCGGCAACACCGACGGACAGAATTCTCAGGTCTATCCGGCCTTGGCACGTGTTCCGTCGGACCTGTTTGGCATTTGCGTCGTCGGCAACGAGGGCAATATCTTCTCCGTCGGTGCGGCCGATCACGAATTTACGATCATGAGCGTCTCCAAACCGTTTGTTTTTGCGCTGGTGTGCGAGGCCTTGGGCCCCGACGAAATGCGCGAAAAGATCGGCGTCAACGCCACGGGCTATGCGTTTAACTCGCTCGCCGCGATCGAACGGGGTGACGAAGGCCGCACCAATCCAATGGTCAACGCCGGTGCAATTGCCACCACAAGTTTGGTCCCCGGCGACACATTCGAAGAGAAGTGGCAATTCATTCACGACGGACTGTCGCGATTTGCGGGCAGAACGCTTTCGATGAACGACGAAGTGTATCAAAGCGCCACGGACACGAATTTTCGCAACCAGGCGATCTCGCGGATGCTGCAAAGCTTTGGCCGCATTTATTTGGATCCCGCCGTGGCGACCGATCTCTACACCAAGCAATGTTCGCTCAACGTGTCGGCCAAGGACCTGGCCGTGATGGGGGCCACGCTCGCCGATGGCGGGGTGAACCCGATCACCAAGCAGCGCGTTGTCGATCCGTCGGTCTGCCACTACGCGCTCACGATTATGGCCACCGCCGGGTTGTACGAAACGTCGGGGGATTGGCTCTACGAAATCGGCTTGCCGGGCAAAAGCGGCATCGGCGGCGGCATCGTCACGGTCTCGCCGGGCAAAGGCGGCCTCGGAACGTTCGCCCCACCCCTCGACAAAGCCGGCAACAGTATTAAAGGACAACTTGTGGCGAAGTTCCTCTCGCAGCGCTTAGGAATGGACCTCTTCGTCTCCCAACCCGCCGAATAAATATGCACGTTAGCCGGTCCGCCGCGGCGGATCACGCTGCCGTGTAGACAAACTTTCCCATCAAGAGCACAAATCGCCATGACCAACACCACCAACACGCTCGCTGATGAACCACGCGAATCTTGGCTTCCCATGATCGTGATCGCCATGGGCCAAGCGCTCATGTCGTTCAACGTCGCGGCGTTGCCCGTTTCGATGGGGGGCATGGTTGAAAGCTTCGACACCCAACCCACCACCGTTGGCACGGCCATTGTCCTCTATTCCCTGGGCGTTTCCGGCTTCATTCTCTTGGGGGCCAAACTCAGCCAACGCTTCGGCGCGAAGATTTTCTTTCAAGCCGCCGTGGGCATGCTCGGCGTGGCGATGCTGTTGATGGTCGTCAGCCCGACGGCCAAGGTGATGCTCGCCGCGCAAGGTTTGGCGGGCCTCGGTGCCGCCGGTTTGGTGCCGACGCTCGTGGTGCTGATCGCCAATCACTACCGCGGACGGCAACAGGCCGAAGCCGTCGGTTGGCTTGGATCGGCGCGTGCGATCGCGGGGGTGCTCGCCTTTGTGCTCGTCGGTTTCTTGGCGATGATCAACTGGCGGCTCGCTTTTGCCTTGCTCATCCTTCACGCCGGCGCGATTCTGTTTCTCAGTTTCAAACTCAAGAACTCTGAGCCCAATCCCGCGGTGAAGATCGACGTCGTGGGGGTTGTCCTGGCGGCTGTGGCAATTATTCTCATCACGTTTGGATTTAACAACGTCCGGAATTGGGGGCTCTTGCTCGCAGGACCCAACGCACCGCTCGATGTGCTCGGCATGTCTCCCGCGCCGATCATGATCCTCATCGGTTTGGTTATCGGCAGCGGCTTTCTGTATTGGACACACCGTACGGCCAATTCCGGCGGCACACCCCTTTTGGCTTTGGAAGTGGTCGATTCACCTCGCGAATGGGCGGCGGTCGTCACGCTGTTCATGATCGTGAGCATGGAAGCCGCCATTAACTTTTCTGTGCCGCTCTACATTCAAATCGTACAAGGCCGCACCAGCATGGCGACTTCCATCGCGATGATGCCGTTCATGTTGACGGTCTTCTTCACCGCGATCTTGATCGTGCGGCTTTACGACCGTTACACCCCGCGGCAAATCGCCCGCGCCGCGTTTTTGTTGGTGATGGTGGGAACCTGTTGGCTGGCGTTCGTCGCGCGGAACGACTGGAGCGTCTTTCCTGTCATCATAGGTCTTATCACCGTGGGGCTTGGGCAAGGCGCGCTCGTGACGTTGCTGTTCAACGTGTTGGTAACCAGCGCACGCAAGGAACTCGCCAGCGACGTCGGTTCGCTGCGCGGCGTGACGCAGAATCTGGCCGCCGCCGTGGGGACGGCATTGATGGGCGCGCTGCTCGTGGGTTTGGTGAGCTCGCTCATCAACGACAAACTGATCGACAATCCCGTGATCCCCGCGGAATTCAAAACGACCGAACTCGCCGAGGAGTTTAATCTCGATAGCATCAACTTCATCAGCAATGACCAACTCGAAACGCGGCTGGCCAACACGAACGCCACCGCCGAGAAGGTCGAAGAAGCCGTGCGGATCAACACCGAGTCGCGCTTAACGTCGCTCAAGATCGGCTTTCTCGTGTTGTCGTGCTTGGCGCTGTTGGCCCTCTTCCCCTGCCGCTGGCTCCCCGATTACCGCCCCGGCGAAATCCCCGCATCCAAATAAATGTTAGCCGGCAGCGTCCCGCTGCCGTTTGCGTGAGTAAACCTATTCTTGCTCGCCGAGATACTGATCCTTCAGCCGCACATAATTCGCCGGCGAATACGTAAAAAACGTCCGCTCTGATTCCGTGATCGGACGCAACTGCTTCGCCGGGTTGCCGACATAAACATAACCACTCACGAGCGTCTTCCCCGGCGGGACCAAACAGCCCGCTCCGACGATCACTTCGTCTTCGATCACCGCACCGTCATTCACGACTGCCCCAATTCCCACGAGCACACGATTGCCCACGCGGCAACCATGCAGCACCGCGCGGTGGCCGATCACCACGTCTTCGCCAATCACCAGCGGCCAACCGTCGGGGTTGTACGTGCTCTTGTGCGTCGTGTGCAGCACAGCATTGTCTTGCACGTTCGAGCGCTTCCCCACCACAATCGGCAACAAATCGCCACGAATGACCGCCCCCGGCCAGACGCTCACGTCATCCCCCAGCACAACGTCACCGATGACCGCCGCCGCCGGATCGACATACACGCGCTCGCCGAGTTGCGGCAACTTGCCTCCAAATGATCGAACTCCCACGGCGTTTTTTCCTTCTGCGAAAACGATGAAGCTAGTTTTGAAAGCCACCTAGCGATACGCTGGATAAAGTACCATTTTGCTCAGATTGCCATAAGGCTCAGCTTGTCATCAGGAAGGCAACACCATGCGGCTCACAACATTTTCACCATGGCGGATCGCTTTTCTTTGCTTGGCTATGTGTACGACTTCTGCGATTGCCGCCGAGTTAACCGACAAACAAACCAAGATTTGCCAGCAACAAGGTTTGGATGCCGATCAGCTTGCCGAATTGCTCGACAAGCCGCTTTACAAATTCAACGAATCAGAAGTCGATGCTTACTTGCGATACATTAGCGTCGCCGAACCCGATCTCCGCCAGCGGATCGTCCATTTAGCCCGCAAGAACATCGGCCAGCCTTACGAAATCTATCTGCTCGGCGAAATGCCGTTCGAGCCTTACGACCCGCAGCCGATTTATTGCTTGGACAAAAGCGATTGCGTCGTCTTCGCCGAACACACCTACGCGATGGCGCTCGCGCAGAATTGGCCCAGCTTTATGAAAATGCTCCAGCGTTTGCGCTACCGCGATGGCCACCTCGGCGTCACGACGCGCAATCACTATACCGAAGCCGATTGGAACACTTCCAACCGTTGGCTCGTGGAAGATATCACTGCGGATCTAGCCGGCGATAGCGCGGCGAAATTCTCCAGCACGATCGATCGCGCCCGGTTCTTCAAGAATCGCTACAAGCTCACCGTCGACGTGCCGGTTCAAAAGCACGAAGATATTTACTTGCCGTATGAAGAGATCGACCGCGCTCGGCAGGATTTGCAAGAAGGCGACTTCGTGAACATCGTCCGCGCCAGCGTTCCTGATTCATCTAAAAAGCCGACCAGCGCGTTCGTGGGGCACGTCGGTCTGATTGGCCGCGGCCCAAAAAGCGAAAAGAACGCAGAGGGCGAACTCAATCTCATTCATTCGACCGTGCCCAAGGTTCGCGAAGAACCGATCGATGAATACATCGCCCGCTCGACGAAGGACAACGCCAAGAACGACGCCGCAGGCAAACCCCGCTTGGTTGGTTTCAAGTTTCTGCGCTTGCGCGAACAACCGCTCGACAGCTTGCGCGAAATCGACGGCCCCGCCGCCCCCCGCGTCACCCTCCCCTCCGGCGACGAAGCCAAGTTTTGAACGAAAATTTAGCCCCGGGTGATCTGCCGGTCCTGCCGGGAGTACACCCGGGGCTAAAAAGCAAAATAAAATTTTCAAGAAACACCAGTGAACAAATCTTCGTTCCATTAAAATCCCTGGTACAATCGAGGGAGCTTTTCTACGGCCCTGACCGGCCAGTCATGACATAAGCTGAGTGACGCTAACGAATTAAACCCATCTCGCCGATTTCTCTCCGCGCGTTTGCGTATTGGAGACGAATCGGTGATATGGGTTTTTTTGTTGCGCCCAGCAGGGAGCAAGCTATGAACCGACTTCGCTGTTTCACATTCCTTATCGCCCTTATCGGCTTTACTACTTTATCGAGCATGTCTGGCTCGGCGGCCATTACTTCAACGGGGAACGTCCAACCTGGTTTTCCTTGGAACAGTAATACTAATGCGGTGGTAGGACGTACGAGCGATGGGAGCTTGCAGGTGGATGGCGGCAGTGTTCTCACATCGAGCAACGGCGTACTGGGTGAAAATACTGGTGTAACCGGTACTGTCACAGTCGTTGGTAGTGATTCCCGGTGGTCCATGGGAGGTGGTATTTTTCCCGGAAGATCTCTACAAGTAGGCCGCTACGGTACTGGGATTCTTAACATCGAAGCAGGTGGTCAGATTGATCTCACCACAAATAACAACCCATCTCAAACTGCAGTCTACCTGGGCCTGGCTGCCGGAGGGACGGGCATCGCGACGGTTACGGGCAACAACTCGAGGTTTACGACTTCTCAAGTGATGTATATTGGCAACGACGGCAAAGGGGAACTCAATATAGAGTCTGGTGGCTACGCCAGCAGCATACACGGAGTACTTGGCAGACGCGACGGTTCGACGGGTACGGCTTCGGTAACCGGAACGGGTTCGCAGTGGAGAGTGGTAGGGCTTCAAATCGGAGATAGTGGAAACGGTTCTCTCACAGTAGGGTCCGGCGGAACGGTCACGAGTTCGTTAAGTTTATATGTGGGAAACTCGGGCAGCGCTACGCTCGACATTGAGACGGGAGGCGAAGTTACTAGTGCTGAAACGTATCTTGCCTACAATGCCTCTGCCACTGGAGCAGTAAGCGTTGTTGGCGCAGGGGCGAAGTGGACGAACAGCGGAGCACTCTACGTTGGCCACTTGGGCAGCGCCACGCTCACAGTAGCTGACGGAGGAGAAGTCGTGGCTGGCAAGTTCTATGCATCGCTGGACGACCTGGTCGGTAATGGCACGATTACGGCGATGCAAGAAGCCGTGCTGGACGCCGACTTGCAATTCGATTCAATGAATGGTAGCCAATCACAAATCCCCTTCGGTTCGGGGGGGACGCTGAATGTGGCGTCTAACGCCGGTTTTGGCGTTGGATACAGGGGTACTGGGAGCCTCATCGTGAAAGAGGGTGTGAAAATCGTTTCAAAAGACGGTTACCTTGGCTTTAATCCGGGCTCAACGGGTACGGCTTCCATCTCGGGTTTGGGTTCGAAGTGGACGACAACTGAAGACTTCAACATCGGCTACAGAGGCACCGGCACGTTGACTGTTGATACCCGCGCTAAGATCGCGAGTGATCTTTTGAATGTCGGCACCTTTGGTTCAGGAACACTGAATGTGTTATCCGGGGCTCAGATCACCAGTGCCAGCGGCCATGTAGGAAGTTACTCCACTTCAACGGGCGTTGCGAACATCATAGGCACGAATTCCCGGTGGGACGTCAATGGAGATTTGTTCGTTGGTAATCAAGGAACTGGCATCCTCAATATCGAAGCGACCGCGAAGGTTACAAGCATTAATGGATTTGTAAGGGGTTGGTCACCAGGAAAGACGGGGACCGTTAAGGTGACGGGAGCGAATTCCCAATGGACTGTCAGTGACACGTTGACTGTTGACCAAGGCGGCACACTGCAAGTCGCGGATGGAGGTAAAGTCGTCGCCAATACAGTCCAGGGTTCTTTGAGCAGTTTCACTGGCAACGGCTCGGTTGTGGCAACAACCGGCGCTATCCTGGATGCCGACTTGCGATTCGATGCCGCCCATCCGAGCCAACAATTGCTGAGTTTCGGTACTGGGGGGACGCTCACAGTGAATACGGGCGGAGTCTTGGGGGTCGGATACCGAGGCCATGGAACTCTGGAGATTGTCGAGGGAGTAAAAGTCAATTCGACGGATGGATATCTTGGTTTGCTCCAAGGTTCTTCGGGAATAGCAACCGTCAGAGGGATTGGCTCGCAATGGGCGCTTAGCGGCAGTCTGAATGTTGCCGAAGGGGCACTCACAATTGAAAACAGCGGCAGAGTCACGAGTGTCGTTGGAAATATTAACAATGGTTCTGGAGCTGACAGTGATCCTATCCCGGGAATGGTGATGGTTATGGGGGCCGGTTCACAGTGGATCAACTTCGGTGAACTGACCGTTGGGTATAACGGACTCGGCACGCTTATCATCAGCGATGGTGGATATGTTGCCAACACAGATGGCTATCTGGGAAGGGAAGAGTATTACGGTGTTGGTAAAGCCGTCGTGACGGGTGCGAATTCCCGCTGGGTCAATGAAGGGTCGCTAACAATAGGCCGCTACGGATCTGGTGAGCTGACCATAGAAGACGGTGCCCAAGTTTCGAGTGCCACAGGCCATATTTATGGTTTCTTCGGTGCGGCAGCGCTCGAAGGTTCGGGGCATGTCAAAGTCACTGGCTTGAATTCCAAATGGACCATGAGTGGCGATCTCGACATGGATTCCACGAGGTCCGCCATGTTAACGATCGAGGATGGAGCCGAAGTGAAGAATGCGAATGCTCGGATCTTTGAAGGTGGTCACATCAAAGTTACCGGAAACGGTTCTCGATGGATCAATAGCGGTCGACTGGAAGTTGGCATATTCGGTATGAACTCTCTCACAATCGAAAATGGCGCTCGCGTTGAGAGTGCTGGTGGATTTTTGGACACTCAAGACGACTCCACCACAGTCGCCACGATCACGGGGCCTGGGTCACTGTGGAAATTAACCAATGCGGGATGGCCCAACACTGGCTTTCTCTACATGGGAAGTGGCGGCACCATGAACCTCCGCGATGGTGGCCAAGTCATGACGGCTTCTAACATGGAGGTGCGGGGTTTAGCAACCATTGATGTCGGGTCCAATAGTCTTGTCTCTATCAACAATGGCAACGGGCAACTCCAGAACGATGGTGTGATTCGTATTCTGGCTAGTCCAGGCGCTTTGCCAGGCAGCCAACACACGCCGATCGCCGCCAGCACGTGGGAGGGCACAGGAACTTATGAGGCCGTGGGTGGAACTTGGGATGATGTGAATCACGTCTTCATGGTTTCGGATGCGATGGAAGGTCTTTCAGGGGCGCCGCTTACAGTCGACCTAGATCAGTACCAGCAAGCGATCATTGAAGGTAATGCACGTGGTCGCAATCTGGGGATCAGCCTGCTAGCGCAAGCAGGTGTGGCCACGATTAACGCCTCAGTACTCAGTGATGCCCTCCTCGGTAGCCTAGCGAATCCGCATCGACAAGTCGTCAACGGCTGGAACCTCGCGGTTTCAGGCGGCGGTTACTCTGTGGGCGATCCATTATTTTTGTCATTGGTCGTACCACCAACGCTCGAACGGTCCGGTGTTTCTCTTTGGCGGTATGACGGTAGAAACTGGCAATCATTTATTGCGTCTGATCTGACCGTCAGCGGTGGTTATGCGAGCTTTACTGCGGGCAATGGCGGAACCTTCGCGCTGACAATTTTTGTTCCCGAACCTGGAACGCAATTGATGACGTGTGTACTGCTCTTGGCTTTATTCGGGACGCGATTGAGTTTCGTAGCACCACGTTCAGGGTGGTAGTCTCATTTCCATACGATTGCAAATCCGCTTCCAACCACCCCACCTTCCGCAAACCGTAAGCGACATTTCGCAATCCGGCTCGACTCGCCCGCCGTTTTGCTACGATTGAACGTGAGCTTATCCCAATCCACGTTTTCTCGTGGCCACATCTTTTCGTGCAACGTCTCGATCGGTGCCGTTCATGCGCAGGCGAGTCACCAACAAAGCGAATCCCCGCGGCTTCACGCTCGTTGAGTTGCTCGTGGTGATCGCCATCATCGGCGTGCTGGTCGCCCTGTTGCTCCCCGCGATTCAAGCCGCGCGCGAATCTGCTCGACTCGCCCAATGCAAGAACAATCTCCGCCAGATGGCCGTCGGCATGTTGAACTACGAAACCGCGCACCGGGCCTTTCCCGCCGGAGGTTGGAGTGCCTCTTGGATGGGAGACCCCAACGTCAGCACGGGCCCGCGCCAGCCGGGGGGCTGGATCTATCAAACGCTCCCCTATTTGGAGCAACACGCGATCGCCAATCTCGGGCTCGGCCTCACCGGCGAACCCCTCAAGGCGGCGATCACGCAGGTCGGCCAGTCGGTGATTCCGCTGTTCCACTGCCCCACGCGGCGTGAAGCGCGGCTCTATCCGGCCGTCTATCTGATGACGTGGAACTCGCAAACGCTCGACCAAGCGGCCAAGACCGACTACGCAGCCAACGCCGGCAGCGTCGCTTTCTCCGGTTCGGGGCTTGGGCCGATTATCAAGGTGCCGTTCGTGGTCTCCGATTGCCGCGGCGGTTTCCCCGACTGCACTTGGCTCAACGATCAAGCGTGGCTCGATGCCAACTGGAACGGCATCGTCGGCGATCACAGCGGCGCGAAGCTCAAGCAAATCACCGACGGCACGACCACAACGTTGCTCGTCGCCGAGAAATGGCTCTACGAGTTTTACTATGAAACGGTGAGCGTCGATTCGCCGCTCGATAATCAGACGAATCGCCTCGCCCGCGACAACCCGGCCGACGACGGACCCATGTATGCCGGCTACAGCTACGACACGATTCGCATCACCGGCCGCGCGACGGGCGGCCAGCGTTACGCCCCCATGCGCGACTACGACTATGACCGCAACGATCCGCAGGCCGATAAGAAGGGCTCACAATATCAAGAACACTTCGGCGGCCCCCACCCCGCCGGCTTCAACGCCGCCCGCTGCGACGGTTCGGTCGACACCGAAAGTTTCGAAGTCGACACCCGAGTCTGGGCCACCCTCGGCACACGCAACGACGGCGGGCTGTAAGGCGAGCCCCCCCATGTGAATGGGGGGAGTTCTTCTGTAGCCAAGGTCTCCGACCTCGGACAAGCGGTCATTCTGATGGAGCCTAGGCGACTGAAGAATCTGGTCTCAATCTCCTTGCATTTTCCCACGAATGCGCGAACACGTTCCCACTTGGATTCGCACCCGAAACTCGCAACTCGAATCTCGAAACTCTGGCTCTTTCACGAAGTGTTCCAGGCAAAGATTCCCCAGGCGAGCCCCCCATGTGAATGGGGGGAAGGTCATGGGGGGAAGTTCTTCGCTCCGCCCTTCCCAAGCCGTCGGGAATCCAGTCCATGATCCCTCTCCCGCCGGGAGAGGTTAGGTGAGGGCAGGCGAGCCCGTTAATGGGTAGCCGAACTCTTCTGTAACACGCTTCTTCGAGGCCGGAAATTACACCTCCAGCAACAACCTACCACACCGCAAACGAGTAATAACAACGAAGCCGGCTCGGGGACGACATCAACATAGACGCGAAAACCGGCATCGAGTGTCTTATCGGCAGCTGGCAGATATATGTCGCGCAGCGGCGTCGGACCGTAAAGGCGAGGAGAATACACCATATATTCACCTCCAGGATGGGGATTGTGGATTTGTCGAAACCACACGTATTTAGGATAAGCCGTATGAGTGTAGTAGGCGTGGTCGCTACTGTAGAGAATGGCCAGGCGATCATTGGCAGCTACCGGCACACGCCAGCTCGATAAATCGACATCGGTAATCGTTGCCGGGCTCACACGTGGGGCAATTGGTAATTCCTCAGGACTGATGGTCGCCCAGGCCAAGACTTGATCGGTTAATGGAAAACCGTTGCTGTCGACTCGTGTTATTCGAATGTGAAGGTCGTCGAAAAACTGTCCTCGCCCCGATACAGAAGCCTGTACTCCCACGCCTGCTAGAATGCCAGTGTTTCGTACCGTAAAAGTTTGGGCTAAATAGTCTTCAGGATAGTCGTGGAAATAGTTGATGCCTGTGTTAGCAGGAAGTTTGTATTCCTGGTCGAGAATGACTGCCGCACTGGTCGACTGTACCAGTGCGATAACTATCAGATGATAAATGATAAGGATTCTCATTCGTGCATGTCCTTTAGCATCCGTTGCAGTGATCGAGAGTTTGGCCAGAGTGTCAGCAGATGATAGTTAAATGTCAGCTTAAACGCACCCCCGAAATCGACGTGAGGAATCAGCGCCTTCAGAACAATTTCACCTGTAAAAACCTTTACGAGGACGAATTAAGGGTCATTCCGAGAGAGCCTAAGCGACCGAGGAATCTGGCTTCAATCTCCTTGTACTTTTCCGCGAATGCGCGGACACGTTCTCGCATAGATTGGCTCTCGGACTCACGACTCGAGACCAGAAAGTCCTTCATTTGCTTTTCTGTCTCCAAATTCGGAGCGGGTCGAAAGAGGGTCTAGCGGTGTAAACAGATTTTGAGCTGAATTAATAGCAAAATGACAATATACCGCAGGCAATTACTGTGATTGATTATTCATTGCCCTTGAGTCGTCTTGTTAAATTCGACTAGTATTCTTAGAGTCAGTTTTGCTTGATATCTTCTATCCAAATATTATCGAGTAGAGTGCGAACCAATGATTCTAAAGATTTTAGTTGGGATTGTCGTACTGACGGCTAACTGCTCGGCATTTGCTAGTCCTATAATCTTAGACCAAGAATTTCCAAGTTTCTCGTCGGCGGGTTATTCTCTTGACTACCCTGGTGATGCGATGGCTCAGACATTCACTGTTGGCACGAGTGGTCGATTGCACAGCATTGGTATTCGCGTAGAAGTCTCCGGCATTGCATACCGAACTCCCCCAGTCGATGACCTGCATGTAAGTTTGCTAGAAACGGATGAGTCAGGCGCGCCTGACTTCAGTCGAGTTCTTGCGGCCCGAGATTACTCTTGGTCGGAAGTTCCCAACTATCCTTGGTTTGACGTTGATTATTTGAATTTCGATCTCTCGACACAGAACATCCGCGTGTCTTCAGGTGATAGGCTAGCCATCGCTCTAAGCAGTGATCAGGCGGCATACCTGCCTTCCGGAAAAACGCTCCTCAATAACAGCAGCAATTATTCTTGGGCGACAACTTTCGGCGATGCCTATCCCGGTGGCGATTTCTATGTTTATTCACCGATTCTTTTTGGATCGAACCCTTATAAGTTTATAGACCGGTGGCGAAATCCCCTGTCGCCCTACTATCCTGAATCCACGAGGGACATGGGATTTAAGGTACTTATCGCAGTCCCCGAGCCGCCATCAATTGTGCCGTTTGCTACAATCCTGTTAGCGATGCTGTGGCAAAGATACCGGGGCACACTTCTAAGGCTGACGGCTTATAGCTAATCGCTTATTCTCCCCAGCCACTCCTTCCCTCCGATCACATCGCTGAGCAATATCAGCTGGGCGCTCTAATTACTCCTCCATGCCATGCATCCCGCCCCCCAAAACTTTCTCATCGAATTTGGCCGCGCAAAAAGGTAGAATGGGCCGCTTGGACCATAGGACTGTGGACGATGGACCAAAGAAAGTCCTACGGTCCCACAGTCTACCGTCCTACAGTTTACGGTCTTTCCAGCTTTGCAACATTTAGAGACCTGCAAACCACGCAAACCTGGCCAACCTCGCAAAGCTGGTGAGAAAAGCTGTTAGCGATTAGCTCTTAGCTGTTAGCCATAATTAAAGTCAGAAGAGCCCTTACCTAGCCTCTCCCGCGAGGGAGAGGGATTATTGGGAGCGTTTTGATGAATGGTAATTGTATTCGCTGTGTCGGTTTGTTCTTTGTGTTCTTCGTGGTTGCGTTAATAAGTTCTGCGTGCGCCGAAGAGAAGAAGCCCGCCGAACCGCCAGCCGCAGAGTCTGCGAAACCCGCGGAAACACCAGCCGAAGAGAAAAAACCCGCGGAACCTCCGGTTGATTTGGGCGCCATTTTTCGCATGCACTATGCGAATCGGGTCCGTGCGTTTCGTGAGCAGAACGAGGTGTTTCAGAACGTCGTGCTGCTGGGCGACAGTATTACCGAGGGGTTCGACGTGCCGAAGATGTTGCCCGGGCGGAGGGTGCTCAATCGGGGGATCGGCGGCGACGTCATCGGCAATGCCCTGCCCGAGGACGACAAGCGGGGGATTCTCGCGCGGCTGGATGAGTCGGTCTTCAACTGCTCGGCGACCGACGTGTTTCTGCTGATCGGCATCAACGACCTCGGTTCGGGCCGCCAGCCGGAGGTGATGGAGCAAGGGTATCGGCAACTTCTCGAGCGGATCAAAACCGAGGCCCCGCGCGTGCGCGTGTATGTGCAATCGGTGTTGCCCTGCAGCGGCCGCTACGCGAAGCACAATGCCAACGTGCTCGATTTTAATGAACGACTGAAAAAGCTGGCCGCGGAGTTCGGTTACGACTACCTCGACCTGCACGCGCTGATGATCGACGACAAGGGCGAGCTCAAGTCAGAATACACGGGCGACGGCTTACACCTCAACGCCGCCGGCTACGCACCATGGAAAAAAGAAATCGAAAAAGTGATGGACTGGGGAAATGACAAGTGAAGTTGTACCGGCGAGCCTCCCGCGTAAGCGGGGGGAGTTTTTTGCGATTGTCATTTTGAGCGGAGTGACACGGAGCGAAGAATCTAGCGTCCATTTGTCGATGGCTTCAAACCGTAGGAGTTAGGCAGGCTAGATTCTTCGGTCGCCTAGGCTCTCTCAGAATGACCCGAGTTCCATACTACATCCGTACCTTTACCGTACATCACCCGTGCCACAAACACACTGCTGGACAAGCCAGCCAGTGGCACCCAAACTGCGCGCAGACGTTGCGTCTCGGTACTCGAAACTCGTAACTCGCAACTATGAAATAGACCCTGCCAAGTTGGAAGAGTTGGACAAGTTGGAAGAGATGAAATGAGAAAAGGAGAAAGAGTCGCGAGTTGCGAGTCACGAGCAATCGGACGCATTGATCTCAACCCTACCCCCCGGCCCCTAACCCCTCTGCCAAAAAAATCACACATTACGAAAGGCAAAACCACAACTTCCAGTACAAGTGTCGAACCCAACCACCAGCACCAGCCCCGTATGTTCCCAGCCCCAAGCCCCCAAATCCCAGTCCCCAACTCCCTTGCTCTGGCCTCCGCCCTCTGGGCAACCTACAATACAAGGCTTGTCGCGTTTTGGCGTGTTCCCATCCCACGGGAAACGCCGGCCCTCACCAGGGGTCGCACTTCGGGGGCGAACAGGGTTCGACCGGGTAGACAAAGCGCAAGTGGCGTGTCGTGGTTGATCAGTGGGCCACGTAAAAAGCTGATCACAATGTCAATTGCTAACAGCAATTACGCTTTGGCTGCCTAATTAAAGGCTGCCCGGACTAGGGGCTGAAGTCGGATTGGCCCGGACGTCCGTCACTAAATCCGAACCGCCGCGGGTCACCACCGAGTATCCCCGCGGTCAAACAAAGTTCTTGGTTAGCGAGCCGGTAAGTTGGTCGACTGATTGACCTGCTCGTGAAATTAAACCAGTCGAACACACACGTAGAAGCTTGCGTGGAGATGCTTCGGGACGCGGGTTCGATTCCCGCCGCCTCCACTTGGACGAGGGGACTCGTCCTGACTTACTGTGGCCCATTCTGACCGCTGATGACACGTCAGAATGGGCCTTTCTATCGACTGGCGAACGTGCCTGTTGGCGACAAGTGGTGACGGCACGAGACAGCACGGGACACTCGTCGCATGCGTCCTGGAATGCGTCGCACGCTAAGCAGCGATGTGTCTTTGTCCTCGCCGAGCCACTTTCGCACTACAACAGAGCGATCACGATCACCCATCAGAAGACGCATTGCACATAGGTTCTTTTGTCTAAAGGGCGACAACAGCAATTACTTTGCCCTCTCCTCGGCTCCGCCTGTCGTCAAAAGTGGTGGCTGTCTTGACGCTCGTCTCCTGCAGCAATCACTCGATGCCGAATATGCCGTCACGGACGCACTAGGTCATGCCCCAAGATGCCTAGACTGCCCAAATTGGCCCACTGACACGTATGCCCTGATAGAGGGGTTATCGTCCATCATGTGCATGCAGGTTTGTAAGTGCCTAACTTAAAAGAACTTAACGAGGTTGCCCCGCCGACGATTCAGTTCTGACCGTTTTGAGTATTTGAATATTGCTCTCGACCCCTCCCTCGGGGCCGTCAACGGCCAGGGGAGCGACAGTACGTCGGCACGTGCCGACGTCACTCACTCCGAATGGAGATAGTAAAAGGTGAACGATGATTTTGACAAGTTGTTCGAGCTTTTGTTTAAAAGCTGTGGCCCGATCCTCTATGTAAAAGATTTGGCGACGATCTTCCGCTGTACTCCGCGGTCGATTTATCGAAGCGACCAGGAACCGTGCTCGCAACGCCGGAAGTTTCCAGTGCTTCGAAACGATTGTCGCGGTAAGTACTGCCTGTTGAGCGATCTGATTGACTTTTGGCGGGATCAAGACGACCCGCCCGGGAATCTTGCGTCCTAATTCTCCACGTGATTTTTTGGAAGTTAGGAGTCACTCGGTTGATTGGAGGTTAGGGATGCAGCTGCCCGCATATAAGTTGATTGGCGGTCCAGAACGGTACGTGAATGGCCGCGGACGCAAGGATCGTCATTACCGCCAAAAGTTCCGTCTTCTCGACGAGCCTCTGCGTGCAGTCAGGTCAGTGTCACTTCGCACCAAGGATGTTGGTGTCGCACGCCGCCGTGCCACCGAGATTGTCGAGCAACGCATCCGCGCAATCGTTTTGGCGAGAGATCCGCAAGCCCGCACCGCCGCGAATGGGGTGCGGGTGGCTCTCGACGAGTACCTCGATGCCTTGGCCGCCCTGGGTAACACCAGTAAGCAAACTAGATTGGTTCGGACTCGAATCGAGCGACTGATTTCTGAGTGCAGCTGGACCGAGTATCAGCAGGTGTGAAGACGCTCTTTATTGCGAAGATAAGTCGATCCGACGCGGACCTCACAGGTTTGTCGGCCACATAGCTGCCTTAACGCTACGTGTACCAGTAGCATGCGAAGAATCATCGCTACATCAGTAGAAGACATTTCAGGAAAGTATTTCAGTGACCACACGAGCCTTTTTCACTCCCGTGAGCTTTTCGTTTAAACCCCTATATTTATAGGTTAGTTTGTTGTGGTCAATACCTATCAGGTGCAATACTGTTGCATGCAAATCGCGGATGTGTACCGAAGCTGTGATCGGTGAGTATCCGATCGGGTCAGTTTCGCCATAGCTGAAGCCTTGTTTGATGCCGCCCCCTGCCAACCAAATTGTGTAGGCATCGGGATGATGATCGCGGCCCATGAAAATCATTTCAGTCCCTCCACGGTTTTCACGCATCGGAGTACGCCCAAATTCACCTCCCCAAATAACCAGGGTATCTTCGAGAAGTCCCCTTTGCTCCAAATCGATCAATAAAGCGGTTGTTGCCTGATCGACATTACGGCATTTGTCGACGAAGCCGTGATTGAGGGCTTCTTCTTTGCCTGCCCCATGCGAATCCCAGCCCCAATCGAAGAGCTGCACGTAACGGACACCGCGTTCAATCAGACGACGTGCGAGCAAGCAGTTGTTAGCAAAATTTTCCTCACCAGGCTTAGTTCCGTACAGAGAGTGCGTTTCCTTTGATTCTTGCGAGATATCTACAGCATCGGTGGCAGCCATTTGCATTCGATAGGCCATTTCATATTGCGCTATGCGGCTCAGCGTCTGTTGATCGCCGTATTGTTCGTAAGTGACTCGATTGATATCACACAAAGCTTCAATCATCTTACCACGGATTTGCCGATTGATACCTGGTGGATTAGCTAGAAACAGCACAGGATCGCCTTGCGATCGGCATTGCACGCCTTGATAAACTGGTGGTAGAAATCCCGACCCCCATAGGCTCTTGCCAGCGCTAGGGAAGCGGCCGCCTGAGAGCAGAACGACATAGCCAGGTAAGTTCTGATTCTCGCTTCCAAGCCCGTATGTCGTCCACGCACCGATCGACGCATATCCAAGATTCTGATTTCCGGTGTGTAACAACAGTTCAGCGGGCGCGTGATTGAACTGGTCAGTCTGCATCGTACGAATGAAACAGACTTTGTCGATGACCTGCTTGAAGTGCGGGAGTCTATCAGAGAGCCAAGCGCCCGATGCCCCCACTTGTTTGAAAGGAAAAACTGGTCCTAATAACTGCGGCACACCTTGAATGAATGCGAAACGCTTTCCTTCGAGAAACTGCCTGGGGCAATCCTGACCACTAAGTTTTGTGAGTTCAGGCTTGTGCTCGAAGAGTTCTAGTTGACTGGGAGCGCCAGCCATATGTAAAAATATGACTCTTTTGACTTTAGGATGGCGATGGCTTGGGCGGGGCAGTAAAGGTTTTGCAGGGTCTGGTAGAGTTTGGTTTAAGTCTGCGCCTGCGGAACTGCCGAGACCCAACAGGGTCGCTGCGAGCCCACTTAGCGTTTCATTCAAGAAATACCGTCGTGTCTGATGTTGCAGAGTGGTGGCACGTAATTCGCTTGATAGATTCATTTGGTCAGTGCCTCGTCCAAATTTAAAATTGTGCTCGCCACGATCACATAAGCGGCTTCTTCTGGGGATGTTCCTAGCTTCTCGGTCTCGACTGGTTGAGATTGGTAGTATTTGTGCGAATTATCAAATAGATTTAACAACCGCGCTATTATGTCATCCGTCGGTTTGTGGGAAGTGGCTCTTTCATAGGCCCAGGCAATCCGCTCAGGACACGATTCGCCTTCTCGAGCTAGTATTTGCTTGGCAAACCCTTGAGCGCATTCGAAGAATGCTTCATCGTTCAGTGTTACCAAAGCCTGAAGTGGGGTGTTTGTTGAGATCCGTCGCGTCGTGCAAATGTCTCGGCTAGGGGCATCGAATGTCAACATGCTGGGGTAGCCGCTGGTCCTCTTCCAGTACGTGTAAATTGCACGACGATAGCGGTCCGCATTTGTCGCCGTTGTCCATTTCGCATCGTTGTAAACGCTCCGCCAAATGCCATCAGGCTGGGGCGGCATCACTGGCGGGCCAAACATTCTTGAAGAAAAACTCCCTGAGAGCATGATCGCCTGATCGCGTACCATCTCAGCAGTTAACCGCTGCCTTGGTCCGCGGGAAAGGAGTCGATTATCCGGATCACGTTCAAGATGTCTGGAAAGTGTTTTGGACTGTTGGCGATATGTTGCCGAAAGCACCATCTGCTTGAGAATGCCTTTGACGCTCCAACCGTAGTCGCTACGGAACTTGATCGCCAAGTAGTCCAATAGTTCAGGATGTGAAGGCAATGTACCCGAGGAGCCAAAGTCCTCGCCAGTTTCCACGATTCCGATACCAAACAGTTGAGCCCATAGTCGATTAACCATGACCCTCGCGGTCAGCGGGTTTTGATCTGAAACTAACCATCGGGCAACGTCCAAACGATCGAGGTTTGTGCTGGGCGAGACTGGCAAGACTTTGGGAGTGGCTGAGTCGACGGCTTCACCTTTATCGAGCCATAAACCTCTGCTGAAAGTATGCGTGATCCGCTTACCTGATACCGGTAATTCGGCGAGTATGGGTACGGATACCGTGCGAATATTCGCAAGTTGATCGCGTAGTTTAGCAAGTTCTTTAACGGCAAGGTCGAACTCGGACTCCTGTTGCAGGTCAATCCAAGCTTCGTTCGATGAGCATGAGTAAGACGAGCGATTAAGCACCAAAGCAACGTTACCTACGGTCTCCGCATTCTGAATAAGTTCTAGTCGAATGCGACATCCAGGTTTGATCGCCACGGCATTCTTAAGTAAAAAGATCGCGAAGTGTGAATTCCATTGGCGGCTGTAACAGCCCCAACCATAGAGGTCCTCATTCAAGGAATCCGCTGGATTTATCGGCGGTTCAGGATCATCGCAAAACGTTTCCGTGAAATGTAATTCAGTAGGTTTCTCATGATCGGGCGTGATCAAGAAAACTTTGACATACGAAACTATGAACCCCATTTCTGGTATCTCTTGTGCAGCTTGCTCGTCCTTAGGGAAAGCGTCAATACGCAACGCTGTCAGTTGGTCTACGGTTTCCGGGAGCGGTGCTTCCAGTGTAAAGCAAGCTTGACTTGTAGGCCTCTTTTCTATGTGCACCTCAGTGCGATGAGAAACTTTCTGGATATTAAGCTTTCCGCCTTTAGTAGACTCAGCGGTTGCAATAGGCAACTGCTGCCATTGATCTTTTGTACCGAGTTCGATCAATCGGCGATGTAATTTTTCCTTGAGCATTTTGAGACTACCGCAGAGAATGGCAACCTGTGTTCTCTCTGCTGGATCAACTGCGTACTTAAGACAGGGAAATTCCTCGTCGATATCGGCGTCTTTCGTGTTGTTGAAGACTGCAAGGAACTTGTAATATTCTTCATGCTCGAATGGTTCATAAGGATGCGCGTGGCACTGTGTACAGCCAAATGTTGTCGCTTGCCAGACTTGCCAGGTTGTATTCACGCGGTCGATGACAGCAGCCGTACGAAACTCTTCATCATCGGTACCACCTTCGGTATTAGTTTGAGTGTTGCGATGAAAAGCTGTTGCCAGGAAGTCGTCATAATTTGCGTTTGACAGCAGGTCGCCGGCCAATTGTTTGATCGTGAACTCGTTATAAGGCATGTCGTTATTGAATGCACGAATAACCCAATCCCGATACGGCCAGATATCACGATGAGGATCTTTCTCGTAGCCGGTGGTGTCGGCATATCGTGCCAGGTCTAACCACATTGAGGCCCAGCGTTCACCGAAATGGGGCGACGCCAACAACCGATCAACAACTCTTTCAAAAGCCTCGTCACTCGTGTCAGCGAGAAAGTCCCGGTACTCTAGTTCGCTGGGAGGCAGGCCGATCAGGTCAAACGACACACGTCTTAACCATTCGGCTTTGGTAGCGCTCGGCGAGGGCTCAAGGTGATTCTCTTGTAATTTCGCCAGCACAAATTTGTCGAATGGCACGAGACCCCATTCAACTTGTTTAACGTCAGGCAAGTCGGCCTCTTGAGGCGGAATAAAAGCCCAGGACAACTTCCAAGCCGCGCCTTCAGAAATCCAGCGACGCAAGATTTCAATTTCTTGGATTGAAAGCGCTGGACCGTGATCGGCCGGTGGCATGCGCATGTCTGGGTCCGAGTCGGTTACGCGTTCAATCAGATATGATTCGTCCGGTTTTCCGGGCACCACGGCTGGTACTCCCGAATCGCCCCCTTTAAAAATCTGATCACTATAGACAAACGACAGACTTCCGGCTTGTTTAACACCGCCGTGACAGGCGATGCAATGCTGGGCTAAGATAGGACGAATATCTCTGTTGAATTCAACCGACGCGATATCCTCGCACGAGCCAATTGAGGAGGCTACTGACAGGCACAGCAGGATGAGGATGTGGAGCGATCTCATTTTTACTCCCTGGCTTTCAATGCTGCCCCGATGGCACCTGCCGGAACACCCAGCTCTCCTTGGAGAATTGGCACATGGCGCTGCATGTCAGACCAGATATGCTTTCTCGCCGTGTGTGAGAGTATCTCCCAATACCTGCCAGGTGAACTTCCCAGCCCTCCCCCGACAACAACGGCGTGAGGGTCAAGAACGTTTATCAACAAACTAATCGCCGAACCAACACATAGAGCCGCCTCATCGATCACTTTTTGCGCAAGCGAATTGCCGGATTCACTAGAGCACAAAATATCTTTGGCGGTCATTTTTTCTGTTCGCTGCGGCGACTCGGAGAGTTTCGCGAAACGGTTTTCGATGCCACGTCCCGATGCCATTTGCTCGAGGCACGATTGTGAAATCGTTCCGCACTCACTACACAACGTTGAAAGTATTCCCGTGGCCATTGTTCCCGTGCAGCCATGTGCTCCTAGATAAGGCTCCCCATCGATCACCATGCAACAACTTATGCCAGTACCGATCGTGACAAAAAGAAAACTCGAGAATGCCTGGCCCGCTCCGAAAGTCGCTTCAGCCTGTGCCGCTGCACGAGAATCGGCTTCCACAACAACTGGCAGGTGCTCACGGAACAGATCTAAGGCCGTTGGGTTGCGCCAAGGAAGAGTAAATTCACTCACAATCTCGCCTTCGCGATTAACCAACTCACACACAGACAACCCTAAAGCAGTCGGCTTCCATTCCTTGCTGTGTGCATCGTTGAGGAGCTTCTTAAAAATGGCAAGAGCATCAGCGGCCACCGCTGTACCACCACGGTTGGCCAAAGTGTCAGTAACATTCAGGCCCGACATCTTGCCCTCGGAAGTGAGGATGCACCCTGCCATCTTGGTCCCGCCGATGTCGACGCCCAAGGTACACGATTGTCGAGATTCAGCGTGATAAGCCAACGGTCGCCTCGTTCAAATTCTGTTGTCGGCAGATTTCAAATTCACTGCCGCATATTCATCGAGCACGATCAGCGCTTTCGGGTGCAGTTGGAGATAAGAAGCGGGACACAAAGAACTTGGCGGTAGTTTTAGCATTGAAAAAACTGCCTGGGCCTTCGGGATTCCAAAAGCCAGCAGGAGGATATTTTTTGCAGCCAGAAGGGTCTTCATTCCCGTGGTCACACCCATGTGGGGAGCATAGTCGCCGCGAAACCATTCGCGGTTGGCGTTGATCGAAGTCTCGCTCAGTGGCACCATCCGACCTTCCGAATCAATTTCGCTGCTTGGTTCATTGAAGCCTATGTGACCGTTCTTGCCCAATCCGAGGATGACCAAATCGAGCCCTCCCACAGCTTTGATCTTTCGTTCGTGCTCGAGGATTGAGCCGGCCGCTTCAGATTCTAGGGAACTCGTAAAGTGATATCTTTCTCGTGGAATCCCCCAGGGCTTCACAGCCCGCTCGTAGATCAAATTCGAGCAATTCCGAGATTCCGTTGGCGGAACCACGACGTACTCGTCCAATGCAAAAACGGTTAGATGGCTGAGCGCGGCTTGGCGCTTAGCCACCGAGGCGTACAACTCAAGTGGAGTGTTGCCTCCGGCGAGCATGATGTTGTGCATCTCGGGAGAGGTCAGTTTTCGCACGAGCCACTCCGCCGCAAACTCGGTCGCTGACTGTGTGTCTGCGAAAATTCTTACGTCGGGCACGATGTTGATATTGTTCATTCAAGTCTCACTTACCGTCGTCGAGACCGTATGCCAGTTCACGAATGTAGGCCGCGTTACAACCGCAACAACCGCCAACATAAGAGATTCCTTCATTGCGAGCTTGTCTGCCAAATTCGTAAAACATTTTTCTGGGAACCTGCAATGTTTCCATTTCGTCAGGGAATTGAGGCATGCGAGTGAACGTGGGAAGTTCTTCAGTGGTGCGAAACGCCGCGGGTTGAGCAGCAATCGGGATTCTAACGGCGGCGCGCATTCGACGCAGGATTGGTAGCATTCTCTCAGGCTCTTGTTCGCAATTAGCACCTACGGCTGATGCCCCGGCATCCACTAATCGCTTGGCGCAGTCTTCGGGACTGACCCCATCTACTGTCTGATGGATAACAGGACGAAAGCTCAAGGTGGCAATGCAGGGCAGACCACGCTCGACGCCGCACTCTAAGGCCAGCAGCATCTCGTCGAGACGGAAAAAAGTTTCAAGAATCAAGAAATCGACACCTGCGGCCTCGAGCAAACGAATTTGTTCAGAGAAAAGTTCTTTGACATAGGGGGCCATAGAAGGGCCTTCGCGCTCGAAAAGTTGTGTTCGCGAAACACTGGCCGCCACGAGTGCTTTGTCGTTGGCAACTTCTTGTGCAAGTTTGACCGCGGCGTTGTTTATATCTTCAGTTTGATCGCCATAACCGGCCCGCGTGAGCTTTTCCCGCGTGCCGTAAAAAGTGAGTGCTTGCAAAACATTTGAGCCCGCTAGCAAAAATTCTTCGTGCAAGCCGCGCAAAGCCTGAGGATGCTCAATAGCAACTTCGGGCGTAAATTGTCCGCTTCCCTTGCCCGTTCCAACTTTTTCTCTTCTCGAACCACTCGCGACATATCCGCGTCGTTCGAGTTCTATCAGATAGCCGCCGTCGCCAAGTACGACCCCCTCACGCATTAATTGATTAATAGTTTTCATCCAAGTTCTCCTTGATTGACGAGTGAGGTGGTTGCTGCCGGCATTTGCTTCTCATAACAAAGTGCAACGACTGCCAGCACGGAGACAGCAATTGCTTGTCCTTCACGCCAGCTTAGCTGCTCTTGCAGTACATACACGGCAAGAGGAACTGTCACTAGCATGTAAAGCCCTGCGGCAGGAGTAACGATGACAGCACGCCCACCGTATCGGTAAGCCAAAATCACGGTTAGGTTGCCAAGCGCGAACAAGAATCCTGACAGAATGGCTAGAATCCAGGTTTTACTTGAGACTTTATCCCAGTGGCCGTCGTCGAATAAAGCTAAGAGCGCCATCGGCATGAAACCTAAAAGAAAAGTCAACGCGCATTGCTCGGCAGACATTCGTAATGTTACTAACTTTTGAATAAACCCACCTACGCCCCAGCACACGATCGGCAAGAGTGCAAACAAGAGCCAACCGCTTAAAAAGTCTGTTTGATTGCCAACGTTGAAGAGCCAGATAGCCAGCAAGGAAAGACCAATGCCCAACGCTTGGATCAGAGTTGGTCTTTCCTTGAGAAAGATCATGGCAAGGATGACCGTCGTGATTGGATAGAGAGATGTCAAAGGAATGACCGCTAGCGCCTTACCACCTTCGGACATAGCTCGAAAGCATGCTAAATTGCCAACACATCCGAGTAGTCCCGCCAACAGGGATATGCCTGCGAAGCGAGGATCCATCGGCGTTTCGGATTGGATAGTCACCCATCCCAGATAAAGAATGATTGGAAGAATTCCCAGCAAAGATATTACCTGTAACTGCCAGTCAGGAAGTGCCGAGGAAACAGCCTTGCAGACTACGCTCCAGACGCCCCACAAAAGCACCGTTACCAGCGTGTAAGCAATCCATTTCGGCATAGGATACGGCCCCGACAAAGAGCTAGGCTTTCAAATCACTTCAAGTTGCGGGATCGACGTCATTGATCCAAGGACCGGCAAGATTCTGATACTTCTCAGGATGGAGCACGCTGCCGGTCGTTCCTGCTTTCCATCCGGGAACATGCCTAGCTGGGGCACGATCGGCCGACATTTTTTCCCATCCTTTGGCCCAATCAGCACTGCCGTCCGAAATGGTCATCGTCTTGCTGTTGAAATGAAAGACCTTGCCTTGGCGATAGCTTTCCGACCCTAGCTTGACGATGATCATCGCTGCCGCACCAAGTTCCGGTGTGCATTTCACAAGCTCGGGCTTACCAGCGATCGCGGCATCGCAAAAGTTCTGGAAGTGCAGGTATGACGTGTCAGGAACTGGTCCCATCTTGATTTCCTCGTCCTTGATTTTGCTGTTCAGAGTTACCTGAGGTCGTTCCGCGACGAACTTATATCCCTCAAAGACTTCGCCGTTGCCGAACACAAACGAACCATTGTGTCCCCGTATCAATTGATTGATGGGAGTGTATTCACAACACATCGTCGCGGTGACAATTCCCTGAACTCCCTCGTCAAAATCAGCCACGACTGTGGCCACGTCTGGGACAGTTCTCCCGTCATACTCAAGGAATATGCCGCCTGCACCGACAACGCGCGCCGGATAGCGCAGTCCCGTCGCGGTGAGCATCGTGGTAGTTCTGTGGACGAACAGATCCGTGAACATTCCCGACCCGAATTCCCAATAGCAACGCCATTGAGCGTATCGTTCTCGGTCGAATGGCATCTCGGGTGCGAGATCAAAGTCCGTTCCCAGGAACATCTTCCAGTCGATATTCGTGGGAGTCATATCCCGCGTCAGTTCGTAATACCGCCATTGGCCCATGACAGAATTGCGAAAAAACTCGGTTTGGTACTGCAAGACTTTTCCAAGTTGTCCGGAATCAATCCGCTGCCTTGCATCATGCCAAGACGGCACTTGGGTGGATTGAACACCCACCTGCATGACCAAACCAGATTTCCGCCAAGCTGTGAGTACAGCGAGCGCCTCATCGACGCTATGCGTCATCGGCTTCTCGCAGTAAACATGCTTCCCCGCTTCTAAGGCATCGATGGTCTGCCTCGCATGCCAGTGATCCGGTGTCGCGATGCAAACCGCATCGATCGCGGGATCATTGATGATGTCGCGATAATCAGTCACTTCTTTGGGCGAATGCTTGGTGGCCTCGCGAACTTTACTGATCGCTTCGTGGCGCCGTCTATTAAAGACATCACAGATCGCGGCGACTTCGACCGAGCTGTTCTGTTCTGATATTTTGATCGCCGAATCAAGATGTACACCACATCGTTCACCAACGCCGATAAAAGCAATCCGCAGTCGCTGATTTGATCCAAGGGGGTTTGACGCAGCAGCATGCAAGCTAGTGAGTGTTGAGCATGCCGCTGCTGCCTTCGCGGAACTTTGAAGAAATTTTCTCCGCGACAAGGAGTTTTCGTCAGTAATTTTCATAGCACGAACGTCCTGACTTATCTATTGAAAGAACTTGCGATACTGTATAGGCGTCATGCCGGTCATCTTGCGAAAACGCTTCGTAAAATGGCTTTGATCGAAAAATCCCGTATCCATGGCAATGACTGACAATGGTTGATCGGTGGTTACTAGGAGTCGTCTTGCTTCTTGCAACCGCAGCGCAAGTAGATACTCTGTGGGAGACATTCTTAGCAGTCTACGAAACAAGCGGTGAACATGAGTTGAAGAGAGGCCACAGTGATCAGAGAGTTCTGACAACTCGATGTGATCGCGAAATCGTTGCTCTAAGTATTTCACTGCAGGAGCAAGTCTTTGAAATCGATCCAGCTGTTCTTTGGGCGTGGCAATAGGGTGCATGACACCACAAATTCCTATAAACTGACCATCGGGACCAAGCATCGGTAGCTTGCTTGATACGAACCACTGCATCGATCCGTTAAGAAACGGCACAAGCCATGTCTGATTTATGATAGGTTTACCTCCCTCCATGACGCGTTGATCTTCGGCGATATAACCTTCAGCCAGAGATGGGGGATGGAAATCGCGATCAGTTCTTCCCAGCAGTGTTTCCTCATCATCGACTCCGTACACAGCCAAATTTGCCTTGTTAAGTCTGACGAATCGGCTCTTGATATCCTTCGCATAAAAAAACACACCAGGTGTCAATTCAAACAAATCCATGAGTGTTTGAAGGCCCGGGTAAGTTTCAAAAAATTGACGCTGGAATGGCTTGCCAAATGACTGCTCAGACATCCCACCGGCCTCGGCATTGCAGTTGGGAAAAGATAGGCTTGAAAAGTGGATTCGTACCTTAGAATGTAACAGCTCGTAGCTCCCGCCAAGCCTAAAAATGCCAATTATTTCGCAGATTTAGGTAATTTATCGCCACTTGATTCAAAGAAGAGCCAATTGCAAAAATGGTAAGAATGTACAAAAACGTTACTCGAAATGTACAAGACAATGTGCCCGATCTCATTCAAACTTAATAGTGACATTGAGGTTCAAGGCACAAGCGTTAGGGGTGTTCGCTTAGAACTTGGACAAATCGAACTTTTCACACGACCTGTCGTTGCTTGATTCTTTTCTGAGGGAAGGGCGTAGCTTGAGGGGCTGCGTTAATAAATCCCTAAATTCCGTACAGTCACGGGTGTTCTTCAAAGTGAAGTTGTAAACAGATCGCTTGGAATAAGGGTTTGTCCATAAAATCCCTCGCTGAGTCGAAGTTTTAGCAGCAATTGGACTGCGTAGTCAGTTTTTAACTCTGTAGGAAGGTGTGACTCTTCTTGGGTTGCCGCTGTGATTTAACTTGGAGATGAACTCATGAAACGAATGCTTATCTTGTTCGCTGTCCTGGCGATGTCAGTCAATGTTACGCGCGCGGTGGAATTGCTATCTAATGGAAATTTGAATTTGGTCGATCCACCCACCTCTCCAGAATTTTTTTATAACACACCGCAAGACTGGATACTTTCCACGGATCCGTGCTCAAACGCTTCTAACGGCCCCTGCACGATCCTGCCGTATGTGCCTGGTCAACTCTACACCCCATATGGAGGTTATCCGGCAGCATTCGCCGATCGCTTAGGAGGCGGATTGGGAGTCATTGCCGAGGCTTATCAGGGTCACTACCCATTTGAGATTGTTGGCCCTCTCGACGTGGAAATTAAACAAATTATTCCTGGTACGGCAGGACAAGCCTATCGTTTCTCGGGTTGGGCGCATTTCGAGGGAGGCTATGCAGGTGGTGTAGAGTTCTTAAATATCGACTCTCCTAACCAAAGAAATCAGGATGCTCAGGCGCTTAATCCGGGAGTGCCTGTCGCGGCTTTGACCGATACCATCTTTGCGCTCGAGTTTCTCGACGGCCTCGGTGGCGTACTTCCTGGTTCGGTTGTTTACGAACTCCATGATGATGGTGGCCAACAAAATGACAATCAACTTGATGGTCGCGATTGGATGAAGCATACCCTGATTGCAGTAGCTCCTGCTGGCACAGTAAGTGTACAAGTGCGAGCAGCTATGATTGACGGCGAGTTTAATTTCGATCCACCAAATCAATCCCAAAACGTGTTTTTCGATGATTTTTCATTGGTTGCCGTTCCCGAGCCAAGTTCTATGCTTTTGTGCAACATGGGATTGGCGTTTTTGGCAGGGGGACGTCGCCGCACAAGATAACCGGTAGTCACATTTTTTTTCGGGGTCTCCAAAGAATTGGGCTTTGGAGACCCTTACCTTCCTCAAGCAAGTCATTCCATGCTCATGCTGACATGCATATTAGGGGCCTTTGAAAAGAGGAGCTTAGATGAAAATCGCAACCATCGTTCTGGCGAGTGTAGTGCTTATGACTCTTGGAGTTTGCCCGGCTTGGTCGCAGAACCTACTCACAAATCCCGGTATCCAATTTTTGGGGATCAGTGGCGCCGGAGACGACGCCGTTCCTGATGGCTGGGAAATGAATGAATCCATAGTGCAGAATGCTGCGAACGGCTTCGAAACGCTTGCCGAGGGAGCTTTCTATGGTCATCGTCGCTATCAAGGAGATGGTTGCTATGATATCGGTCGGTGTTGGAATATGTGGTTCAAACCCTATGTCGGCACCTTCACTCAAGACATCGCAGGTGTGCCGAATGCCGAAGACAATTTTGCACATCTCTATCAAGATGTTCCTGGCACTCCCGGAATGCAATACACGATGACTGGCTTCGCGGCGGCAGAAACTCATTTTCCGGGGGGTGTTAGTAATTTGAACTGGCAAACCGGCGATCCTGGAAGTCCAAGTCCCGACCCCAATAATTTTACTGATGGTCCACTTTCTCCGACCGATGTTTTTTTCGCCCTGGAGTTTTTGGACGCTAGTGACGTAGTAATCAATACCCACGAACTGGAGCTTTTGCAGGCAGGGCTCGTGAATAGTTCTGTGGCTAACTGGACCGATGCCGTATGGAAGCAATTTACGATCGTGGCCGTGGCTCCGGCGGGAACGACTCAAGTCCGCGTTCGTGCTTCGATGACCGATGGTGTTTGGAATCCGGGTGCCGACCCACAGTCCTTCTTCGTCGATGCCTTTTCGCTGACAGCCGAAGAATTGGCAGGAACACCAGGTGATTTTGACCTGGATGGTGATGTTGACGGTCGAGACTTTTTAACTTGGCAACGCGGAGGGTCTCCGTCTCCTTACAGTGCGATTGATTTGCAGACCTGGCAAGGCGCATACGGAGCACCACTTGTAGCAATTTCGGCAGTGCCCGAACCTAGTACGGTTGTCTTAATATCTCTCATGTCTTTTGGATTTCTGGCCATTCGTCGAAGAAGTTAGATCGTTTAACATGCTGAGCCAACTTAGTTTGCCCACACTTCGCCTCTTGCATACATGTGTAAGGATATAGAACCATGTTATCCCGAAAAGAGAATAACAGACTTGGATTTACCCTTGTCGAACTTCTCGTGGTGATAGCCATCATCGGTGTCTTAGTGGCGCTCTTGTTGCCTGCAATTCAAGCCGCCCGCGAAGCCGCGCGTCGGACGCAGTGTAACAATAATTTGAAGAATATGGGCTTGGCGGTTCTCAATTTTGAGAGCTCGATGAAGCAGTTTCCGACGGGTGGCACCATGCCTGATGTTCGTATCGAGTGGTACCTGAAAGATACGCAATCAGTTAGCAACCCTGCTCAGCGCCGTGGGCCGGCAAACGGTCCACTCGAGCAAGGACTAGGTTGGCTCTATCAGATTCTTCCTTATCTCGAACAAGGTGCTATCAAGAATCTTGTGCAGCAAAGCGATTTATCAAAAAACCCTATTCCGTTGTACAACTGCCCTTCTCGTCGAGGGGTGACGATGTACAGCAATAACACCCAGAACACCAACATTTCTCTGGTGGATTACGCAGCTGCCTCCGCAGGTCCTACTCGTAATGAGCTAGGAAATACGCAGTTCGACAACTACTTGTCAGATTTCGCTTCTAACCCTTTAACTCAAGAAAACGTCAGCGACGTTTTTTGGGGGTGTAAAGAAGGTGAGAGCGGACTTCCAGACGAGCCTATGGTCAGATTCTTGGCTGCTCAAGGCCGTGGTTTTCTATTTCGCGGCATCATTCAGCGTGTCGACTGGGATGTACTTTCGGCGGCTCACTTGGGTTTCACTACTAAGATGACGATCGCACGAATTTCTGATGGTACAAGCAACACGATGCTCGCTTCAGAAAAGTGGGTTTCGCAGACTTATTCAGGTGGTCCTCCCGATGGCCCGCATCCATGGAAGAGTGGAGACGATTTCGGCTGGGCGGACGGATGGGACTACGACACCGTGCGATCATGCATGTTTGCACCTCAATCCGACGGAAATGCTGATGAAGCAGGTGCCATCGCTGCCGGCGGTCAAGTCAAAGAGAATTTGCAGTTTGGTTCAGCTCACGCAGGTGGAATCAACGCACTGTTTGCTGACGGATCTGTGCGCGGGATTGGATTCGATGTGAACGTCGAAACCCTCAATTTCCTGGGACACCGGGAGGATGGTCAGGCAGTTGCTACACCTGAGTGACGAGTCCTAAGCGCAGCCGACAGCTTCCTATAATTACAGAGTCTGCTGACTAATCTGGCCAGTTTGCTTATGACGAAGGATTACCTTAGTGCTGCCATCCGTCATGCGTTCTTCTTTGATGAGGATGTAGTCGCCGTTGTACTCTTGGCGAGTCGGCGTGGCGATATTAGCATCTTGGCCGTGCCACAGGGTCAGTTCGATTTTCTCCCATTTTTTGGAGCTTATCGATCGATAAGCGGCATCGATAATCGCATTGACCACGTATCCATCGTAAAAATCTTCTTGCGGCTTCGCGCCCTGATCAAGGGAATTGAACATATCGTCAAACATGTCGCGATAGCCAAGCGAGGCAACTTCGTCTCCTACGGGGAACAACCAGCCTGTAGAGTTTTCGGCCTTTTCGGCCACATAACCGCTTTGGCCGTTGGCGGAAAACATCTCCATGCCGGTCCTCAGCCAATGATTGAGCCAGATAACGCCCTCCGTGCCGGAAACTTCATCGCGGAGATCCATGCCCCCGCGGAACGACCAACTCACTTCAAACTGGCCGATGGCGCCGTTTTCGTAGCGAACCAATCCAATGCCATGATCTTCGGCATCAATCGGGTGGACTTGGGTATCCGCCCAACAAACGACTTCCACCGGGCGAATTTCTTTGCCGATGAAACTGCGGGCGATTTCGATACAGTGGCATCCCAAGTCGATAATCGCGCCACCTCCCGAGAATTCCTTGTTCCAGAACCAGTCGCTATGCGGTCCAGAATGCGTTTCTCGCGAACGAACCCAGTTCACCTTGCCGATGGCACCTTGTCTTACCGATTCCAAAGCTTTCAGGGTTTTCGCTGTATAGCACAAGTCTTCCAGGTATCCGTGAAATACCCCGGCCTTCTCCACCGCTTGGAGCATCTGCAAAGCTTCCGCGGCGTTGCGTCCCAAAGGCTTGGTGCACAGAACCGATTTTCCCGCGGCACACGCGGCCAAGACGGCTTCCAGATGCAAATGATTAGGAAGCGCGATAACGACAACATCGCATTCAGGATCTTTGATCGCCAAAAGCATGTCAGTGGTATGTCGGGGGATACTCCATTTTTTGGCAAACTCGCTGGCTCGTTCGGGCGTGCGAGAATAGGCGATATCAATTCGATCTCGCCCACGCTGGCCATTCAAGGCCATCGTGTAGAACATACCAATCAATCCAGTGCCCAGCAAACAAATTCGGTGCATGCGAAGAGACTCACTTTTTGTGTAAAACGCGCGACTTTTCAATGACAGGCGATTAGTACCCTGAGTTGTTTTGCCAGTTTGCCTGGCGATTATGAGCAATACAATAATTTATCATATCGAAGATTTAATCCACCTTACAAGCATTGTGTATTGAACGAAACATTTTTTAAGAGCTTTTGTGTTAGCTCATGTTAGTAATGATTGGCCAGGGAAATTTCGACTTGAGATCAATGCGGCGTCCCGTCGCTTGGGATTCGCGCGCTGCTGTAATAATTTCCACGACATGTAAGGCATGTTCTGGAGTGAACAAGGGTTCTTTGCCGGTTGCCAAACATTCAGCGACTTGTGAAGCCCCCTGCGGCCAGACGTATCCCATGGAGTCAGTGACATGTCGCGTGTATTCAGGATTCTCAAAGGTCGCAACGTCGACTCCTAGGGGCTCCCAATCATAACCTACCAGCCCCAAATTGCCGTGAGTCCCCATCATCGAAATCGTATGTCTGGTTTCTTTTCCACCTCCATGGCCGTGGGGGTTGAAATAATTGAAACCACATTGAATGTGGGAAAGAACACCTTGATCGTGTTCGAGAATCACCATGGCGTTATCTTCCTCAGTTACCTTGATCTCGCCCTTCACGTCGATCTTTCTCGTGGGTGTGATCACGTTCACCATAGCGATTACCGAACGGGCGGGGCCGAAAAGGCCAGTCAAACTCGTGATATTGTAGACGCCCAAGTCTGGCAGGCTCCCTCCTCCTTTTTCGTAGAAGAACGAAGACCACGTGGGGCCGGTGTGTCCATAGTGAGCGTGGGCACACGCTACTTTGCCCAGAGTTCCCTGAGCAATTTGTTGAGCCATGAAGGCAAATTGAGGACTCGTGACCACGACAGGTGCACCCCAAACTCGCACACCCTTGGAATTGGCCAACTTCAAAATCTCCTGACCGGCACTCAGCGAGTTGGCGATGGGTTTTTCACTCCAAATATGTTTTCCGGCCTCGACCGCTTGACGGTTGAGTCTCTCATGCTCTTGCATGTCAGTCAAATTCACAAGCAGATCGAAGTCCGCTCCCGACAGCATCTGATCGATGTGCGAATAGTGATTGGGTATGCTGTGGCTCGCGGCTTGTTGGCGAGATCGCTCAGGAATGATGTCGCACGCGCTAACAAGCTCGACATAGCGGGATTTTTGCAGGTGTGGCAGGTAGCTGTGCGAAACACTGCCACAGCCGATAACCCCGACCCGTATCTTTTGCTTACGGGGTGCTTTTTCCACCGCGAAGACAGTAGTTGTCGAAGCAATACCGGCCAGCGTCAGCGCGGCTCCAGCTGCAGTGGTACACTCCAGGAATGAACGCCTATCAAGATCACCAGACATAAAAATACTCCAGTTTACGAGGCTGCATGAATTGGTCAGGCCTAGCCAATCAATATGCAACGTTGAAATCAACGATAAGATATAAAGATGAGATAACGTCGTATTAGTTATAGTTACATTATCAGTTTTACAGGAAATTTTGCCAAGCAGTTCATCAACGAAAACGTCCATGAATACTCTCGCGCTTGAAGATCGAGCCATCGTCATCGTTGGTGGTACTACCGGTCTAGGGTTATCAGCCGCTCGGGCATGCGCGCGCGCTGGAGCAAGTATTGTCGTTTGTGGCCGCAATCTGGAATCAGCGCGACAAGCTCAGGATATATTGGGAACACGGCACCGAGTATTGGTCGGCGATGCGATTGAATCAGCCACTACCAGCGAGGCCATTCAATTGGCACTTAATGCTTTTGGGCGATTTGACGCTCTGTATCATGTGGCAGGTGGCAGCGGACGTTCCTTCGGTGATGGTCCTTTGCATGAACTTACTGATGAAGCCATTGAAGAAACCTTGCGTTTGAACCTCGTTTCTATGATCAAGTCGAACAGGGCAGCGGTTAAAGAATTTTTGCGACTTGGTGTGGAAGGTTCTGTACTCAATATGGGAAGCGTACTAGCGAGTTCCCCTTCTCCCAAGCATTTTGCAACCCAGGTCTACGCGGCAGCGAAGGCGGCTATTGAAGGATTCACCAAGAGTTGCGCAGCCTACTATGCTAAACACAGTATCCGCTTCAATGTGATTGCAGCGGGACTGATTGAAACGCCGATGTCGCGCCGTGCGGTTCAAAATGAGCAGATTTGCAAATTTATCCGACACAAACAACCGCTCGATGGTGGCCGGTTTGGCAAGCCTGATGATCTTGACGATGCCGTCGTTTACTTTTTGAGTAGTGCGTCGCGTTACGTGACCGGACAAGTATTGGCGGTCGATGGTGGCTGGTCCGTAAGCGAAGGACTCTGTCACGATGAATGACTCTTGTATTTCAATCGGTATCGACATCGGAGGTACACGGATTAAAGCCCTTGCACAACAAGCCGATGGAACGCGGATTGACGAGTTTATCGAGCCAACGGTTGATAACGTTACTGATATGATTCAAGTGATTAGCGATTTGCTGAACCGATTCGGTCCAGACGAGTGCCATGTTGGAATCAGTGCACCGGGGATTGTTGCCCGCGACAATCGTGCCATCAGTTGGATGCGTGGCCGCATGGAGGCCCTGGAAGGTTTGAGATGGTGCGACACATTGCATCGCAATGCATGGGTGCTCAATGATGCACATGCCGCGACACTGGGTGAATACTGGTTAGGTGCGGCTCGGGGATTCAGTAACGTTCTGGTTCTTACCTTGGGCACAGGAGTTGGTGGGGGTGTCGTTCTCAACGGCGAATTATTCCAGGGGACTTCCGGCAGGGCGGGGCATTTGGGGCACATCTCGCTCGATCGATACGGTAGCCCCGATATAGTCGGCATGCCGGGCAGTCTCGAAGACTGCATAGGCAACCACAACTTGAGCGAACGCAGTGGCGGTCGCTTCACCTCCACGGCTGAGTTGCTAGTTGCTGTTGGTAAGGAAGACTTTTATGCCATGGAGTGTTGGGAAAAATCCGTCTACGGATTGGCAGTTGGGATCGCATCGCTCATCAATTGCTTCGACCCAGAGATCATAGTTCTAGGGGGCGGGATTTCAGTTTGCCAAGCCCCTTTGTTTGATCTCCTGCGAGAAAAGCTGGAGAAAGTGGAGTGGAAGCCCACGGGTGTTGGAGTCCCTATTGTTGGGGCAAAATTGGGAGAATTTGCTGGTGCCGTTGGTGCTGCAAGATTCGCCGCATTGAAGAACAGGGAGAAACAGCATTGATTAACCCCATGGCACGGTATCTCGAGGCTTGTGGCAAACTCGTTGATACAGTTGCTGCACAGCACAAACAAATCTCGCAAGTCGCGGATCGATATGCGGACTCCATCTTGGCTGGCCGGATGGTTCATGTTTTCGGTAGCGGCCATAGTCGAATCATGGTCGAAGAGATGTGGCCCCGCTATGGATCTTTTCCTGGGTTTAACCCCCTGGTGGAGCTTTCACTTTCTTTTCATCATCCAGTCGTAGGTAGTAACGGCCAGCGTCAAGCGATGTTCTTGGAGAATGTGTCTGGACTGGCGAGCCGCATCTTGCGCAACTTTGACCTTTCAACTCAAGACAGCGCGCTCGTTGTCAGTTCGAGTGGTTGCAATATTGTCCCTATTGAAATTGCAGAAGAATTTCGATCGCGGGGGGTCTTCGTGGCTGTTCTTGTGAGTCGTACCCACAGCGAAGGGAGCAGTTCGCGTCGCTCGGATGGCAAAAAACTAACCGACTTTGCCGACGTTGTCTTGGATACGGGCGCACCAGTCGGAGATTCCATGGTGCATATTGAAGGGCTGGCAACACCAGTCGCTCCGGGTTCCACGGTGGGTGGATGCATGATTGTGAATTGCATTAAAGCCGAAGTTGCTGAGCGACTGGTTAGGGCAGGGCAACCTCCGCGGGTTTTGACAGCGCCTGCTGTAATTGGTGCTGACGCCGCCGCCGAGCTATTTGAAGCGGCCTATGATGAGCACGGGCGTCGGCTGGCGAAGCTCTATGCGAATTTGGGTAACAATGACGTGACACATCAATGAAGAATGCATTGACTGCTTGATTTGTTGAAGGAGAAGTTAAGTATGATTGAAAGACCACTACGCACTTCTGTCATCGGCAGCTATCCATTTCCTGGCTGGTTGGAGTTTGCTGCCAAACAACTTCACGAGTTTGGTGTTGCGGACCGCCAGGAGATTCAAGAAGACGCAGTTGTCGTCGCGGTTCGCGATCAGGTTGCCGCGGGGCTCGATGTTATCACCGATGGTGAGCAAAGCCGGCTTGATTTCAACCTCTCTTTTTACGGTTATTTGAACGGAATTTCGGTCGAGCCTGAGCCCCCGCGGCGCTGGGGTCCGCCCGCACACGATCAACGCGGCAAGCACGACATTGTCGGCGAATTGACCGCACCACGGGGCTTGGGTGTGGTGGAGGAATTCCAACGCCTACAAGCAATTGCTGTAAGTCTCGTTCCTGCCGGAGTTAGTTTGAAGGCCAGCATTCCCGGACCATACACCCTATCCGGCCGACTTAATCCCAACTCGGAATACCCGGATCGATACGCCATCACTGAAGCCTTGTTGCCGTTTGTGCAAAAGGAATTAGTTCAGTTAGTCGAAGCTGGTTGTCAGGAGATATGCGTCGACGAACCCTCCATGAGTTGCTACGCGCATTGTGAAGATACCCAGCGATTCGTTGATATTTTTAACCGGACTATCGAGCCGATTGTCGGAAAAACTCGGATCTGCATGCACATGTGCTTTGGCAACTACAAGGGGCGTGGCATCGGTAAGAGACGTCCCGAGAGTATGTTCCCCGCTTTCCTACAATTGCGTGTTAACGAGATGCATTTGGAGATGACAACTCTGAATTTCAGCGGTTTGCATTTAATCGAACAGATTGCCGCGGCTGGAATTGATGCCGCCGTGGGAATCGTCGACGTGAAGAGCTATTACATCGAAACTCCGGAAGACATTGCCGAGCGAGTCCGTGCGTGCCTGAGATATGCACCCCCAGAACGACTTGTCTTTGCCCCGGATTGCGGTTTAAGCCAAACCGCGCGTTGGGCAGCGCGCAAAAAACTCCGAAATATGGTTGAGGGAGTCAAACAAGTTCGCGGGGAGATGAATCTTTGACACTTATCGAACCAGCATGCTCAGGTAAGGCCCTACAAAAGGAGATTGAAGATTATCCGGCTGCGGATGGGATCGTTTTATGGTGGTTGGGCCAAAGTGGATTTCTATTGAAATCAGCCGACAGGCGAGTACTTCTTGATCCTTATTTGTCAGATTCTTTGACCAAGAAGTACGCGAGTACTGACAAACCTCATGTTCGTATGACTCGCCTTGCTATTGCCCCTCGCAATTTGACTGCTATTGATGTGGTAACCTCGAGCCACAATCATACGGATCATCTCGATGCTGAAACGCTCTCTGAAGTGTTTGTCACGAATCCGCACGCCGCCTTCGTTATTCCCGAAGCCAATCGCTCCTTCGTCGTCGAGCGCGTGGGTTGTCATCACACTTGGCCGATCGGCCTTTCCGATGGGGAGTCCGTCATTCATAAGAATATAGTCATGCATGCGGTACCTGCGGCACATAATGAGATTGACCGCGATGACCAGGGCCGCTGCCGCAACTTGGGCTACGTTGTGCAAATGAATGGCATAAGTGTTTATCATAGCGGCGATACAATGCTCTATCCGGGCATGGCCGAGCTTTTGCGACCATTTAAGATTGATGTTGCCCTGCTCCCCATTAACGGCCATCGCGCAGAGCGTCGCGTGGCTGGTAATCTTTTCGGTGATGAAGCCGCAAGTTTAGCTAGACAGATCGGTGCACGATTGGTGATTCCCTGTCACTTCGACATGTTTGCCTTCAACACCGAAACACCGGAATTGTTTGTTGAAACCTGTCGGCAACTCGAACAACAATTCAAGGTTTTGCGCTGCGGTGAACGTTTGCAGATTGCCCGACGTTAAGAACTGCGAGAGACAGGGTATGACGAGCAGAAATGCGAATATTTGGTCTATGGCAAGTTCGGCAATACTACTGCTCGTAAGTTTGAATTTGTTGAGCAACCAAGCATGTTCTGAGGCTATGGCGGCTGGGTCGAACGAAGTCACCTTAAGCTCTCCTTCAGGCACGCTCGCACTTACGGTTTCTCTGCGATCAACAGGCCAGTCTTCGGAGCTACGTTACAAGATCCACTTCCATGACAAGCTCGTGGTGCTTGATTCCTCAATCTCGATGGGACTTGCGGATGGTGCGTCCCTGGGTAAGCAAACTCAACTTGTGAATAGCGCTGTGGAGGAAATCTCAGAGCGGTTTCGCCAATTCCCTGGGAAACGCTTAATCGTCGAAGATCACTGTAAGGAACTTGTGCTTAATTTGACCGAACAGACTTCTCCGAAACGTAAGTGGCGGTTCATCGCCCGAGTGTATGACGATGGAGTTGCATTCCGTTATGAATTCCCGAAGCAGGCTAACTGGCGTGAATTGGAACTTGCCAAAGAAGAAACTCAGTTCATTTTTCCTCCCCACTCTCATCTGACTTACTTGCCCTTGGCCGGATTTGTAACTTCCCATGAAGGCCTTTATGTGAAGGAGTCGATTGAGAGTTTCCCAGCCGATCAACTAGTCGATGTTCCGCTCCTGGCTGAGATTCCCGACATTGGTTGGGTGGCAGTTACTGAAGCCAATCTCACAAACTATGCGGGGATGTTCTTGAAACGGCAAGGCACCGAACCAGCGCTCACAGTCCAGCTCTCTCCGCATACCAAGGAGAAGGGATTGTCAGTAAAAACGCCACTGCCGGCCGAGTCTCCATGGCGCGTTATTTTCGTTGGCCAGGAGATCGACGATCTTGTCGAGTCCGACTTGGTTCTCAAGCTAAACAAGCCTTCAGGGATTGTCGACACATCTTGGATTCGACCGGGCAAAACGACATTTCCTTGGTGGAATGGTTTTCACGAGGAAGGTCTTTCCATTAATCCTGGTCTAAATACAGATTTTGCAAAGCACTACATCGACTTCTGTGCGGAGTACGGCATTCCCTATCATTCCCTAGATGGCGTGGAAAATACGGCTTGGTATGGTGGCCCCATAGTTCCCTACGAAGGTGACGATCCTACCACTCCGGTTGAGGGTCTCGACCTGCAGGAGGTCTTGGCGCACGCGAAGGAAAGAGGAGTGAAACTACGATTATGGCTCCATTGGCAAGCGGCTCAGACCCACATGCAGCGGGCCTTTCCCATCTACCACAAATGGGGCATCGATGGTGTGATGATTGATTTCATGGATCGCAATGATCAACAGATGATCCAATTCCAACGTGAGCTCCTGGATCTGGCGGCTGAAAATCAACTCACCGTCAATTTTCATGATGTGGCGCCGCCGTCGGGACTAGAGCGAACGTTTCCGAATCTGCTCAATACAGAAGCCGTCATGAACCTGGAATATAATAAATGGAATGAACGAGGCATTTCAGCAGATCACGATCTTAATATTCCATTCACTCGCATGCTTGCGGGACCTTTGGATTATCATCAGGGTTCATTTCGAACCGTTCCCAGCCAAGACTTTCAGCCGCGGGACGTTGCGCCACTGGTCATTGGAACTCCATGTCGAACGCTGGCTTCCTATGTGGTCTTACAGAATCATTTGCCCATGCTGGCGGATTATCCCGCGGCTTATCGCCGGAATGAACTGACTCAAGTCGCGGCGCGCGTACCGGCCACTTGGGACGAGACGATTGTCCTAGCCGGAAAAGTCGGCGAAATGATAGCCATTGCCCGCCGCGCGAGAAGTGACTGGTGGATTGGAATCATGACCGATGCCAAACCACGTCAGGTCGTATTCCCTATCGAGTTTCTCGAGCAAGGGGAGTTTCGAGCGACAATATATCAAGACGATCTGGAATCCTCTCAAAAATTCCAAGTAGCAGAGGAATCACTGACTTCTAAAGACAAGCTCACTCTTTCTTTATCCGCTGCTGGTGGAGCATTAGTGCATCTCACACCAGCGCCAATCACACCCCCAGGTTGGCGCCTTGTGTGGAGCGATGATTTTGACCAGCTCGATCCCTCGAAATGGAAGGTTGAAGAGACACTGCCTATCGATGAGCATTCGCCAGTCACTCCAGCTGCCGAGCTGATGTCAGTCAAGAACGGCGAGCTGGCACTTAAATCAGATGCAGCAAATTTGAAACGGATAGGAAGAGTCGTTAGCTCATATGCTCAGCGATATGGTCGGTGGGAAGTTCGAGCTCGGCTTCCGTCAGCAAATACGATTCATTCTTTCATTCGCTTGCTCCCGGTTTCGCCTTGGCCAAGTGGCGGAGAAATTGACATTATGACTCATGCCGGTGAACGATATTTCACCAATAGCGAATTTCACTGGGGTAGCAGCGAGCCCTATTTTCATGATCGCCGGGTGATTCCTCAACGAGCCTCTGTCCGTGGAAAACTGGACGATTTCTCGGAGGACTTCCACACTTACGCGGTTGAGTGGACGCCGGACCAACTCCGTTTCTTTGTCGATGATGTTTATCATACCATTTTTTACAGTGACGAAGTCGGAGACTTCTTACCTAAGCTCCTATCTCCGATGTACTTATCGATTGACGCAAGGTCCATCCAAAAAGCTGTGAAGGGAGGCCAATCTGGCGGTCAATCACATCAGTTGCTGATTGATTGGGTGAGAGTTTACAAAGCGGAAAGAACCACCAAACACCGTCAATTCTTGAATGGCAGTTTTGAAAAAAGTGGTGGGTCCTTGGCAGGTTGGCACGTATTCGGAAATCAAATGACGGGCGAACCCAACGTGCAACCTTCTTGGCAGCAATCGCGCGATGGTCATTGGTCGCTGGCGCTCTCTGCGCCATCAAGCAAAGGCGAAGGTTATTCTGGTGTCTCCCAAGCGATTGATGTCGTTCCAGGGAAACGTGCGAGGGCTAGAATATGGATTAAAGTTGATTCTCAACAAAAACTTACCGACACCAAGAGCTTTGCCACTCTAAAAGTCGAATTCTATCGACGTATCGCCGACTACTTTGGTGGCCCAGGCATGATTAGCTTCAAAGAGATCGTCATCGCGGATCATAAGGTTCACCATGACGAATGGCGCCAATATGAAATAAACTTGGAAGTTCCTCAGGACGCCGTCGAGGCGCGGCTTTCGCTGGTCTTTGCTCAGAAGGACTCAAGCCTTGGCCGTGTCTTTATCGATGAAGTTGAGTTCGTCGCTCAAGATAACTGATAACCGCTCAATTCAAGCTGCATTGAGTGCACACTGACTTGAAACACATGCTCTCGCATCAAGGGTAAAGCCGATGGCTGTTTCAGCGCAACACCGCTTGAACTCGTCTTTTAGTAATCTGCTCGTTAGTCGCCGAGGTTTTCTGCGTCATTCGGCTGCTTGTGGCGCGGTACTAATCAGTTCCAGTTCTAAAGCTCAGGCTCAGGATCGGCCTGCTCCCGATCCCAAGCTACGTGACAGAGTTTCTGGGCTGCTGATCGGTACACTGATTGGCGATGCACTGGGAGGTCCCATCGAGTTTCAGGATCCCGTCAAAGTTCATGATTTACGAAACGGGCCAAAGACATGGAGCGCCGAGGAGAATTTAGACGCTTCCGCGAGGCAGGCCTTGGTGGGTCGAATCACGATGCGAGGATACCAAGAGTTACGACCAGTGCCTGAACCTTATGGGCATTGGACTCCCAACGCGATGCCAGGGACAATCACAGACGACAGCCGACATAAGATGGTGCTCCTTGACGCACTTCGCCAAGCCGAAGCAACTGATAGCTGGCCGATTGGCGAGCAAGAATTGGCGACGGCCTACTTGGCTTGGCCAGCAGCTCGTCGTGGCGACTTCGAGGCGCGGTTCGGTGAACTGCGTCGTCAGTGGCTTGAGCAAATCGAATTTGCCGCGCGGTGGACCCTGGGTGTCCGTGATCTGTCGCGAGCACGACCAACCGAGCGACTCTGGGTCGGCCTCCCCACTTGTTGCGGACAAATGACGTTACCCCCCTTGGCTGCAATTTATGCTGGTCAGCCTGAGGCAGCCTATCTCGCCGCGGATAGCGTCGACTTTCTCGACAATGGATTTGGCCGCGACATGAACTGCGCATTGGTGGCCGGACTCGCGCGGGCCTTGACAGCCAATGTCGATCGCGCTCGACCGCGTTTGGCCTGGGAGCAGGTCTTCGCGGCGATGCGCGCAGTCGACCCTTACGGATATGGGCGGGTACCCTGGTCGGAACGCGCCGTTGATCGATGGTTGAATTTCGCTTTGGAGACGGCACGAAACGCTCAGGGCCGTCCAGCAGCCTGCTTTTCTCGACTGGACCTGGAATTTGCGCAGACCACGAAATGGGAAGCTCAGGTCCCTTACGTTGTTATATTTGCGATCATGGAATTAACCGATTACGACCCACTAGCTGGGCTCCAACTTTGCATGGAATGGGGACATGACACGGACTCGTACGCACAATTGCTCGGCGCATTCATTGGTGCACTTTATGGAACTGAGGTCTTCGATGCTAACATGCGATCAACTGTTGAGAATCGGCTTGGTGCGGACTATGGCGAACGTTTAGATGAGTGGGAAACTCTCTTGCTACGACTTCGCGATTTAGCAGCAGTGCGTATGCTCTTTCAACGTTAATAACCTATCGCCGATAATTATTGGCTGATCAATATTGCAACTACTCACCCTCAGTCTGAAGCAGGGTACATAACATTCCTGAGCTCGATATCTTTCTAGCGCGAAGCCAATCGAGGTAAGTGGCGATCATAAGAGCGAAGCCAATTCCTGTTAAATCGTACGGCGCGAGACGAGAAACGGCCGAGACACTGACATTTCGGCCTGCAGTTTGCAAAAAACATTCCAGACATCCATTTGCGAATACTAGTCACTTTCTGTCGCCGCAATACTAAACTGTTGCACCGGGAAACCGCGCTCAGTTAAGCAGGTAATCTGGCAACAACCGTACCTGCACCAGCTCACACAGGTGGGCGTGCCATTTGTAGGTAGCGCGTTTTTTTTCACCCGGCGGACAGCGGGAGGTCCGCCCAGCAGGTGACCGGCGGGGGAAGCGGACGCCGAAGCGCGTCAGGCAGGTTCCTCAGCGAGGTGGCATGCGGAAAAGCGTCAACAACTCGTCGTACCGGTCAAATGGTGAGATGCACCTTCAATCCACAGTTTTTTTGCATGCAATGCTGAGCAGCGGTCCAGATTGTCAACAGCACGATGGCGGCATCGATCATAAGGTGCATGAACCAGAACTTTACTAGGCCTTGTAGCGGTAGCCTACATGGGGGACGGATTGTACAAAGTCGTAGAAGACTCCTAGCTGATCACGCAAGCTCGCGACGTGACCATCGACAGCCGCTTCATCGACAGAGATGCTATTGGTGGTCAACGCAACGGCGATTTGGCGTCGAGTAAACGCGTGGTAGGGCCGACTGGCCAGGAACAGCAAGATCCGGAACTCAACTAGTCCGAGGCGAATAGGCTTGTCGCCGAATGCCTGTCGGTACGACGTGGGCGGTCGAACTAAAACAGTATCGCTTTGCCGTTCTTGGTCTTCGACTTCCCAGAAATTGTTGACACCGCCAGCGATTAACTCGCTGGAGTTAGCTGCTCGATCCTGCTGCACGGAGCATCTCCCATGCAAGTCCCAAACAAGTATTATATAAGATGCGCTCTTGGAGGAGGAACGCAAGGCGGTGACATGCCGAGGAACAAGCTAGTTCGAAAGTCGATTAGATTAAGGGCCAAACTCATTTCGTGCTTGTCGCCATATTCCCAAATGATCAGTTGGGAATGGGGTGAAACTGGATCACGGAATAGGCAAGTATCAGGTCTTTTGGCACCCTTCGTGGCCAACCCTTGAGAATAGGCTGCCCGCTGGAACCCTTGAGAACAGTCTCACGGCGACGAACCCCCTTCCCTACTGCTGGGCATCTGATTCCGACTGCCAGAGCCTCAAGTACCCAAACCTACTTCTGGGCTACTTCCGCGACCGTCCCCTTCCTCCCCGACGGACACGTCGAGTTGCTTGAGTAAATATAAACGGGAGCGAAGTCGCTCCTGACGGGTAGGCATCATCACTTTTGGCACGAGAGCTTCCGAATCGTCGCCCTACCTCTCAGCTCGGATCTCTCGCGCCAATTTGCGAGGATTTTCAAAGATGTCCAAAGAAACCAGTCGCGCCCTGACCAAGCTGAAGAACTCCTTCACCCGCCAACCCCACCCGCAGATGTTTTCTCGAATCGTCAGCGTCCTGCTGACCTATGTGGACCGAGATACTCTACGGGCTTGGCCTTCGCAGAAACGGCTAGCCCAACACGTCGGCAGCAGCGAGAAGACGGTCAAGCGCAACCTGGATGCAGCCCGCATTCTACGACTGCTGACAATTGAAAGTGTCAGCGGGGAGGAATTGGTACGCCGGGTGGGGAGTAAGAGGAAGTTGCCGCCCCACCATCGATTCACGATCTATACGATTAATATTGAAAATTCACTTTGGAAGGCGGATGAGGAGGCGATTCGAGAAGCTAAGTTGATTATCAAGCAGTCGACTCACAAGGGAGTTGATCAACGGTGTGACCGCAGAAAGTCAGCCTTAACAAATCGACAAACTCCGCCTTGATTTGATCGTATATATGCCAGGAACCACACCCACCAAGCCGGTTTAAGTAATCGTCAAACCCTTAGCGTGTTGGGGGAGACGGGCGGAACCAACGCAAAACACACCCTCATTGGTCAGCTAGCCATCAAGGGTGGGCGAATCCGAAGTGTTTCTCCGGTGTCCGACTTGGACAATAGGGCAATTAAAGAGCTGTGTCAGAAATTGAGTTTGTTGGCACTTTGATTTCTGGCATGAGTTTCGAAACCTTCGAGTCCTGAGATTCATCAATCGAACGATCTAGGGCGATTGATTCGGGCAAACCAAGGTATTAAGCTTTGATGAATAAACGCCGACGCTAGCCTGTTACACAGTATTCGTCAAAAGTTGCAGTCGTGCATAACCCACTAAATATATATGCCTCCTTGGTACGTGAATTGCTAAAGTTAAGAATATCTAATTTATGCTCTCCCTGACTTGCGAGACAGCCATTCGATAAGAACGATCCGGCGGCAACGTTTACAATCGCTTCAATGCCCACACGTCGCAATAATACTGACTCTAAGGATTTAGGCAATCGCGATTTCGCTACAACTCAGTGGAGCATCGTGATGGCGGCAGGGCATCGATCTTTGCCCGATGCAGAACAGGCGCTAGCTTCATTGTGCGGTACATATTGGTACCCTCTGTATGCCTATGTACGTCGGCGGGTGTCGGACGTAGGCGAGGCACAAGATTTAACCCAAGCTTTTCTTTGCCGAATTGCTAGAGAAAAATTATATCCGGCCAGCAAAGCCCGAGCGCGGGCGATTCCGCGCATTCCTGCTGACGTCGTTCAAGCACTTCTTATCACATGAATGGGAGAGGGCAAAATCGCAAAAGCGGGGCGGCGGGCGCACGCAAATTTCACTCGATTTTGATGACGGGAATTCACGGTTATGTCTCGAATTGTGGAGCGAATTGTCAGCCGACGAATTGTATGATCGGCAGTGGGCTGTCGCTCTATTGCAGCGAGTACTGCAACGCCTTGAGGATGACATGGCCCAAAACGGAAAAGTGGACCAGTTTGAACAGCTCAAGGACTTCATAATCGGCGAACGAGGTGGTAATACTTATGCGGATGTGGCGATAAAACTGAGGACCACGGCGGCAGCGGCCAAGATGGCCGTCGCTCGGATGCGCAGTCGCTACCGCGTACTTTTGCGAGAAGAAATCGCACAGACTTTGGCCGACCCCGCAGGTGTGGACCAGGAGATTCGCTACCTTTTTAGAGTTTTCGGCCAGTAACAATAAAAATCTCCGTTACCATTGCAGACATTTCCGTCAGAACTACATAGTAAGCCGCTCTAGCTAAAACTTCGCCGTTTGAATGCGGATTAGAGGCCACTCGAATGACCGATTTACACAAATGTATGCAATGTGGAGCTGAATTGCCGACAGATGCGCCGTCTGGAATCTGCCCCAAGTGCCTGCTGGCAGCTGGTATGTCGAGTACTTCGGAAATTGGTAAGGAGCGGTACGACGGTGCTTCCACATCACCGATGCCCAATTCGCCCCGCTTTGTTCCGCCCGGCTGCCCAACTGCGGCACCCTAATATTGTGACCGTGTACGAAGTTGGTCGCGATGGCGAGCACGTTTATATCGTTAGCGACTTCGTTCAAGGGATCACGCTAAGTGATTGGCTCGTCGATCAGCGGCTTACCGGACGTGAAGCCGCTCAACTTTGCTCGATGATTGCCGAAGCGCTTGAACATGCCCATGCGCAAGGCGTGGTGCATCGCGATCTCAAGCCCGCCAACATACTCATCGACTCTGAAGGAGAACCGCACCTTACCGATTTTGGCCTCGCACGGCGTGAAATCGGAGAAGTAACTATGACCCTCGAAGGCCAAGTGCTTGGCACGCCTGCGTATATGTCGCCTGAGCAAGCGCAAGGCGATGGTCACACTGCAGATCGTCGCAGTGATGTCTATTCGCTGGGTGTGATTCTGTTTCAAGTTCTGACAGGCGAGTTGCCGTTTCGTGGTAACGCACGCATGATCATGCATCAGGTCATTCACGACGAGCCACCTAGCCCGCGTCACCTCAACTCCAATCTTGCCAAAGACCTTGAAACAATCACTTTGAAGTGTATTGAAAAATCGCCCAGTCGTCGGTATGACTCAGCCCAGGAAGCGGCCGACGAGCTCCGACGATACCTCGCGGGCGACCCCATCGTAGCGCGCCCGATTAGTTGGCTTGAACGGCGTTGGCGGTGGTGCTTGAATCACCGAGCAGCCACGGGTCTCCTCGTGGCGATTCCGCTCCTTGCCGTCACTATCGCAGCGATTTCCATAGTGGCTGTGATGCGCATTGATGAAGAACAGCAAAAAACTACTGCTGGTCTCTACCAATCGCTTGTACGTGAGGCTCGCGCTCTGCGGTCGGCCCGCAGCCCTGGCTATCGAAGTCGTGCTTGGTCACTTCTCAGTCAGGCCGCGAAACTCGATACACCGCTTGTGAATAAAGTCGAACTCCGTCAGGAGGCTGTCATTTGCATGGGAGATTTCGTTTCGATGGATCCCGAGGTTGTCGGAAATTTTCCTGCAGATATCACTTGCATCGCACGAGGTAAACAAGACACGATTTATGTCGGACTTGAGAACGGCACAGTTATCAGGGTCAACGTCCATACAAAGGAAAAAATGACCATTGGAAGGACAGGTCATCCCGTTAACTTATTAGCTGTCGGCAGTGACGATGCCGCGGTCGCCTGTGCTACCAACGAGGGAGGTGTCATTCATTGGTCAAGGAACGCCTCCGACGAATGGAGGCAACAAGATGAGCGCAGCTTTGATCATAGTGTGATGTGCCTCGCGTTTGACGTCGACAATAGGTGCATCGTTGTATGTGGCGATCATGAGACAAAGGTGGAGCTATTCGACCTTGTCGATGAGCAACCTCGTCATACACTACCACTTTCAGAGCGACCTTTCGCGGTTGCGCTCACGAGCGACACGGCTCTGTTGAGTGTGGGCGATGCCAAGGGAGAATTGACTTTCTGGGATGCCGCGACAGGACAATCGCGTGGCCGATCTCGCCCAGATATTGGGCCAATTCACCGCATCGAGTTCGCTGCAAATTCCAAAAGCGTCGCCTGCGCCGGCGGCGATGGCTTTGCGTTTGTCGATGTCGATACTGGCCAACGGCTCGCACATAACAAGGAGAGCAGTTGCAAGAATGTGGCACTCAGTCCCAATGGACGGCTCTGCGCACTTAGTGACCCCCAAGGCCGAATACGTATCTGGAATGTCGTCTCGAACGCAGAATTTGCGCGGCTAGCACTTGATGGCACAAATCCCTCACTTGAGTTCTCAGTTGGTAATACGATGGGATTCAGTGCGAGTGGTGGCGTATTCTATTTGGCAGAGGAACGTCGCGTTCGCATTTGGGATCTATGGAATCTACCCGAGATGACGACAATCGAAGCCCACGATGGCGGAGTACCTGGAGTTTCTTTCAGCCCAGATGGAAAGCTGCTCGCTTCGGTGGGAAAGGACGGACGTTGCGTGGTCACGTCGTTAGAGGATGGAGAAACCAGTTACAGCATCGAAGGGCAAGTCGCGATGCCATTCCAATCTGTCGACTTCCATCCTAGCGGACAGTGGATTGCCATTGGTGGCTGGGGCGGGGGTGTTGAGGTTTGGGATCTGAAAAAAAGGCAATTGTTGGCCAGGCCTCGCAAGACAGGGAATATTTGGCGAGTATCCTTTAGCGAAGATGGAAAGAAACTCGGGGCCGCTGGTGAAGGAGGTGTTTGGCTGTGGAATCTCGTTGCGGAGCAGAAAGTGGGCTCGGATGGGGATGCACTTGAAGTTCAAGAGGTGGCAAACCTCGAGATGCCAGGCGTCTATTTTTACTGCACATTCGCGCCTAAAACTAACGAGTTTACTTGGTGCAGTCACTGCGTTACTCAGTACGATGAGATTTCACATCTTCCGCGCGAAGTGCCGCAAGCTAAAGTGGCGCCCGAAGTGAGCCCTCTCGGGTTTTTACCTAACGGAACACGTGTCTTGCTCGTTAGTTTAGAGGGTAATCTGCAGCTTCACGACATTAAAGCAGATAGCGTGATTCGAGATGTCCTTCATGCTGAACCACCAGACTTTCGTGTTTCTGGCGTGGATGTCAGCCAAAGTGGTCAGTGGGCCGCCGTAAAGTGGAAACGTGTGGGTTTGAGTTTAATAAACATCGACCAACCCAAAATGAATTTCGATCTGCCTAGTTCTCCAACAAATAGTGGGGTTTGGTTCTGGCAATGGTCACCCGATGGAAAACGACTTGCCCTCGCCTGTGCGGATGGAAAGATTTATGTGTGGGACATCGCGAAGGTTTCTGAGCAATTGTCATCGATAGGAGTTGCCGAGTGAAAAGCCTTGCAAGTTCATGAGTTGCATCAAAATCGGCGTGGACAATCTGGAATAGTCGACTTCGAGGTTATCGGCCTTATTTGTTCTTCAAATTGATCGCGCCATCCCAATCAGCGGGTGGTGTGTCTCGGTGCTCTTCCAGAAACTGACGAAGGAAATTGGCAGGACCGTCATCGGGCAAAATTCCGATGAGTAACTCGTGAGCCCGCTTCCACTCACCTGCAATGACGGCGTCCACGGCCTGTTCGTATTGGGCAAGCTCCGCGTCGGTGATTGAATCGTAGTCGGCATCCGTGGGCAACAACTGAAACACGTCGACAAAACTATCCATGCCTACGGGACGCATGCGGGCGACTTTGCGCATCCGAATTTCAGAAGCGGGCAAATGCTCGCGAACTTGTTGGGCCATACCGCCATCGATCAAGATCGCGGCGCCGACTTGTTTCGTGATGCCTTCAAGCCGTGAAGTGAGGTTAACGACTGGTCCAAACACGCCCACTTTCATTTGTTCGTCTGAGCCAATGCGGCCTGCAATGGCGTGCCCATACCCAACGGCAATGCCGACTTGAAATCCATTCAGTGGGTGATCTGGATCTTGGTTAGCGAGATAGAACGTGCGGTAGATTGAGGCGGCCGCTCGACATGCGGAAATGGCTTCACCTTCGTGTGGGTTGGGCCATCCCCAGAAGGCGAGTGACGCATCGCCTTGGAAATCGGCGATCACTCCCTCAAATTTCAAAATGCTGTGAGTCATTGCGTTGAGCGCGTGGCTGACTCGCTCAAGAAGCTTATCCAACTGCTGACGAGATTGTTCGACCTTGCGAGAAAAACCGCGAACATCGCAGAAAAGAACCGAGATATCTCCTTCGTACGGTTCGAGAGAAGTCACTTGGTTATTCACAAGCATTTCAACCACTGCGGGCGAGAAGAACTGCCGCATTTGGCTTTGCTGTCGTTCGAGCCAACGCACTTTGCGAATTGAGCCAATAAAATTAGCGATCAATTCAGCAAAACGGAGTTCACTGAGCAGGTCTGTAGGCGACTCGATCGATGCCATGCTTTCAAAAATCCGTCTGCCTGAAACGTAGATACACCAACGATCTTGGGTTGTGGGAATCGGCGTGCAGAATGCCCAATCAAGATCCCCACTAACAGTGTAGCCGTGGGAATGATGCACATCTTCCCATAAGTGGATCGCGCTGCAACGGCGCTGCAGAACGCGGGACATCAAACGTCGGCTGGGTTGAAACCGTTGGACTTTGTCATTGCGACTATTCCAACGCATGAGCTTGGGATCAGGTGAATCGTAGTCAGCGGTACTGTCAAATTGAAGGACAGCCACGGCCGCCACGCTGGGAAGGGAATCGAGAATCACTTCCACGATCTCTGTGGCAAATTGCTCGTCCGTCATCGATTCCGAGACGCGTTGAGGTAGATCACATAAAATTTCTAAGCACCGCTCGGCATTCTTAAAGCGAATCGACTGCAAATCGCGTTTGGTATATGTGTGTTCGATAAATGTCGTTGAGGCAGAATGAAATGATTCGACATCATGAAACTGAAAAACCGTGCGACCAATTTGGAAATTATCGCCCGGCTGGGCGATGAATTCCTGGCAGGCTTCGTTGTTATGCAAGATCGGATTACGCGCGGTTTCGAGCGCACGGACTCTCAGGCCCTCGTCGACCAGTTCTAAATCCGCATGTTCTCGCGAAATGAGCACGTCCCAGGGAACGGCCCAACCTTCGCGCGGGGCGCGGCCAATGCGAATCACTTCGCCTGGAACCAATTCGCGGCGCCAGTATTGCTGGTCGTCGAGTCCTGTGGCCACGAGATTTGGCATGAATTGCGCTGACTGGAACAAGGATTGAGTGCAGGGAGTCGCCCAAACAACAGTAATCCACCATTATGAGCCGGGAACCGCAGAGACTCAAGCAGCAGCGATTGCCGAGACTGAGTTGCCTAACCAACATGCTGCTGGTGCAAGAATGCAGCAGAAGTAACATCACTATTCTTCGCCGTGATGCGAGTGAACAGCTTCTTGTATGGCTTCAGCAACTCGTGGCCCATCGGGATCGTAGCTCCCGGTGCCCCCTTGAGATCGACTGGGACAAGTCCATCCCAAGCGAACGATGCGACCGAGTTTCCTGCCTTGATAATCCCAACCCCAAGTTCCTTCGGAAGGGCAAGGTCCTCGACTGTGTGGTCCCGGCGCGCCACCTCCAACGTAGTAACCGGTGTAGTCGCAAGGGTTCTGCCTTCTCGCCCAAGTCCAATGGCACCAGGGCCAACCCGCCCGCGCGACTTCTTTTTGTGAAGCCGGCTCGTAAAGATGAGCTTGCTGGCACTCTTCCGCCAGCGTGCTGCTAGCTAGCATGAAAGTCACTACAACAGCGGCAAAACCTGGAAATATTCGCATCTCACTCGTCCCACATTGCACGAACACGCCAGCAGAGCTAGCAGACAATCGTTTTTGATAAGGATGCCCTAGATACATTATCAGTTGTGCGCTGGTTGGCCTTTAGCTAAAGTCCGTCGCCTCTTCTGCTTAGCTCATCAAAGGGCGGTCTCGGTAAGCCGCACAAGTTTCTCGAACGCGCTCTTTGCGCGCACTCCGCACGCAAACACTGTTGATACGCGAAGCCAAAGCGAAACAATTTGAGGTCTCGTTGGCCGACTCGACACCAATCAACACGAAGTGGGTGAACGTCGCCAGGTTCGCGGTGCGCGCGATTCTGCTGGAGATGCTCTGCGCATTCTGTTGGTTTCCTTTGATTGTCGATGCCGAAGAAGAACTCCCGCTCACCGGGCCACGGTGGATCAACCCTGCCGAGCGCGATGCATTGCTCACTGAACGTGTTCCCGCGCTTTCGGACATGTTCGACAGTTCCTCAGCTGACAATGACTATCGCCTGGGCGAGCAGCTTCCTGCGCCTGGGCTCTTTCTTGAAGACGACAACAATCTCCCTTTGCGCGAACCTCCGCGCGAGGATCTGTCCGTTGAAAGCCCGGAACTGGAGTTCACCGAGCCCGAGGACATGTTCATCGCCACTCCTTGGCAAGTGCCCACGGGTTACTCCGGTTCGTCCGGCATCTTGGCGGATGATTATCAAAACGATGACCATTTCGTCCCCATGCCGGATCGTTGGCGGGGCGGCTATCCGCGCTGGGACCGCTATGGGCCCGATCACAGCGTCTTCTGCGGCGGCGATCCTTTTGAGGAGGATGCCCCTTATGCACCTGGCGCTTGGTACAATCCCTATCGTCAAAACCTCTTCAAAGGCGATTACCCGATTGTCGGTCAGCACACGTTCCTCAACGTTTCGGCGACGGCCTTTTACAGCTTTGAATATCGTCAAGTCCCCACGGCCACCACTCCGTTTGAATCGACCGAGAATCCCTTTGAGGAAGAGTTCTTCGGCGATCCTGATCAATTCTTCATTCGCAACGACTACCGCATTGCGGTCGACGTTTTTCATGGCGACGCGGCCTTCAAGCCGGCCGATTGGCGTGTTCGTTTTGCTCCTGTCTTGAATCTCAATTATCTCGACGTCGAGGAACTGGGGATCGTTAATCCCGACGTTCGCGCGGGGACAACCCGCTACCGCAATTTCCTCGCGCTCGAAGAAGCGTTCGTCGAAACCAAAATCGCCGACACCAGTCCCTATTACGATTTCACCTCGCTCCGTGTTGGATCGCAGGCCTTTGCCAGCGATTTTCGTGGTTTTATCTTTGCCGAGGTCAACCTCGCGGCGCGGCTGTTCGGCACGCGGCACGCCAATCGCGATCAGTTCAACCTGGCCTACTTCGACCAACTCGAAAAGGAAACCAACAGCGAACTCAACCGCCTGCGCGGCCGGCCACAGGACGTTCTTATCGGCAACTACTATCGCCAGGACTTCATTTGGCCCGGCTATACGTCGCAATTCAGCCTGCATTACAACCACGATTACGGCGATGGCTTGGTCTTCGACCGTAATGATTTCCTCGCCCGCCCCGATCCCGTTGGCGTCTACACGCCGCATACGGTCGACGCGGTCTACTTCGGTTGGACCGGCGACGGGCACATCAACCGCTTCAACATCAATCACGCTTTATATTTCGTAGCCGGCTACGACACGCTCAATCCCATCGCGGGTCGACCGATCAACATCGCCGCGCAAATGGCCGCTCTCGAAGTCTCCTACGATCGCGACTGGATTCGCTTTCGCACGTCGATGTTCTATTCCTCGGGCGACGACGACGTGTTCGACGGCCGTGGCGAAGGGTTCGACACAATTATCGATCACCCCGCGTTTGCGGGTGGGCGATTTAGTTATTGGAACCGCCAGGCGATCCGCCTCAATGGCGTGAATCTCGTCGATCGGTTTAGCCTCGTGCCTCACTTGCGGTCAAGCAAGATTCAAGGCCAGGCCAACTTCGTAAACCCCGGGTTGTGGCTGGCCAACGCAGGGTTCGACATGGAACTCACGCCGCGGTTGCGTTCTGTCAACAACATCAATTTGCTCTGGTTCAATCACACACAAGTCCTCGAACAATTCGCATTTCAATCTAATATCAACAATCACATCGGCACCGACATTAGCAGCGGGCTTGAGTATCGGCCTTTTTTGAACGACAACGTCATCATGCTCGCTGGCGTTTCGGGACTCATTCCCGGCAAGGGGTTCGAGGATTTGTTTAGCTCGCTCTCCCAAGACGCCGAAACGTTGTTCGCCGGGTTCATGGAGGTGGCGTTGACGTATTGAGGGTGGCTAGGGATTGGAGGCTTGGGTCTGGGGAAACGAGGGTTAATAGCGATTCCAGGTTTGCGAGGTTTGCTTGGTTTGCGGGCTCTTGTTGCCGCCAAGCAGAAAAACGAACTTTGTCATCTTGTTCAACTTTTGCAACTTAGTCACGTCTCCAAGTGATCAAGTTCCAATGGGTTAGTAGTGAATTTCAGAGTCACGCGCAGCATGGCGTGCCACTGGCTGGCTTACCCAGCAGTGTCTTCGCGGCGCGGTTGTCGTGGAACTCGGGTCATTCTGAGAGAGCCTAGGCGACCGAAGAATCTAGTGTGCCTAACTCTGACGGTTTGCAGACGCGTACAAGTGGAAGCTAGATTCTTCGCTCCGTGTCACTCCGCACAGAATGACAATCGCAAAAAAACTCCCCCCACTTACGCGGGAGGCTCGCCAAACAAAACCATATCACAACCGCGCGGCCATTTCATTCAGGTGTACTAGGCGATTTAACTATTCTTGAATGCCGCCATTTTCCCCGACATTGATTTTTATTGCCCGAACTTATTTGGTAAAATGCCATCAGCAAAAGTTTTTTTGCTGATATTTGCATAACGAACGATTGTAATTTTTACGGGGTAAAGTGGTTAGCTCCCACTTAAAAGCCAACCTGACCGGATGAGGTTCCGTACCACCTCATCCGGTCGGGAGCGCCCTTTTAAGGTACGGAAAATGGAAGTCCAAGAACGCATCCAATACTTGCCCAAACCCGGCAAAGCATCTGATTTTATCACATCCTGCAACCTTAAGCGCGGTGATCGGGTTGTTCTGTGGTGCAGGGTTTCCGGCAAAGAACAAAAACGCAAAGGAAATCTAGCCAACCAAGAAGCCCACTTGCGCAACGAAATGGCTATACGTGGCGTTTCCGTGGTTGGGGTGGTAAGTAAGCGTTGGTCTAGCTACGACCCAGCATGGCTGCCGAGGGCCGTTGCTATAGCCCAACGACACGATGCGGCCATATTGGCGCTAACCACTGACCGCTTTGTCCGAAACTTCCGTTTCCATGCAACGAACAAAAAAGCGAGACCCAAAGCGCAGCCCACTAAGGCAGATTTCCAATACCTGGAGATGATGGCCGAAGGTGTGCCGTTGTTAACATTGCTAGACCCGGATGCCGCTAGTGGCGATTGCATTGCCTATCACACTAGACGAGGTTTTAAGCAGAAGAATGCCCAACCCGGAAGACCTAAAGCAAAAGTGGCCGGATACAAAAAGCACCGCAAGGATGAGATGAAGCCACTGGCAATTGAAATGAAATTGTGCGGGGAAAGCCAAGCAGCGATTGCAAGGACTTTGAAAGTTCCAAGAACCACGATCAGACGATGGTTGACGAAATAGGCAGTTTAAGGGGTGGCCATTTTATTAGGCTGATGCCGGGCCTGAAAAACCGTTTGGCCCTACAAAAGCAGTGTTGTTATGCTTTTTTGGCAAGTGCCGACCGAACACCGAAAACGATAGGCTACCAACAGCACACTAACAGCACCTTAGCCCTGGCCTAAGCCATGCCGACCTATTACTACGGATAGGCTGTGCAACCGAATGGCTTTTACCGGGAACCGGACTTAGTTTATTGCTTATGCCTGCCCGTGCTACTTGAATTTGTTAGCAGTTGTTGCTCCCCTTTTTCCTCTTTTTCTTGTTTGGGGATTGGTTACAGATTTTTGGCGAAGCCAAACTTCCGATGACAATCTGCTACCGTGCTTTGTTACCGAAAAAATGCTGCTGCCCTGGATGACAATGACAAACAAGCGTAGCTTGAAACTATTGCCCAAGCAGCATTGCCACGGCATGGCCTTGCCGACAGTGGCTTGCGACAGGCCCGACGTTGGCGTGTGCTGGCCTGACATGCGCTGGGGGCAATAACGGCAGGTCACGTATTGCCATGCGTGACAGGGGCTGAAAGCTAAGCTGGTTTGCGGTGTTGCCTGATAAAGAATCCTCCAACAGCGGCAACCAATAGAAATACTGTTGAATGTTCTGGTACTGCCTGCACAGGCGCTACCGGAAATGGAAAAAACCTCAAGAATCCGCTCGCGTTTGTCACGGAGGGGGGCAGCGGGTTAAAATCGGGCGAAATTGCGAGCTTGGAGCGGTTCCAGACTCAACCCAAATGGGAAATGTCGGCTGTAGTGATCAAGGCGATCCCGAAGGTGTCGAGATTTTCGAGTTTCGCTTCTGTCACAGCACGCAAGTGCTTATCGACCAATTTTCCCACTCCGAAGCCCCGCGCAGTTATACTGGATGAATCTGTGCTGCACAGCACTTTCGGTTAGCAACATCTTATAACAATAATTGAACCCTTGGGAGCGTGAGTATGTTGGATGTCATTCTCGCATTGAGTCTTGCTGCTGTCAGTTCCTACCATATTGGAAATTCTTTAACCAACGATGGGTTGGGCAATAATAGTGGCAACGTGCAGAACGGCACTTTTGGGATAGAAGCTATTGCAGATTTCTACGGCCATGACTACACAATGTCGATGCATGTCGATGGCTCGCAGGGCCTTACTTCCATTTGGGAGAATCCGGAAGGTGTGGGTTCGGGAGGCGTAGATGTAATGCGACAACCGTATGGAAACTACACCAATGCGCTCACTACCTATGCTTGGGATCATGTGACGTTGGAGCCTTATCTTAAACCCGAAGAGACGCTAGGGACAGATAAATTGGCAATCTCTAACTTCATTAACCTGGCTCAGCAAAATTTAGAGAACAGCAACACCATATTCTACATCTATCAGGTGTGGCCTCGTCAGTCTTTTGGCAACTATTCAACTTACTGGCTAAGTTCTTCACCTAACGACGATGAAACGCTCGTACGTCCTAAGCGTGAATACTATGACAATCTCATGGGCTGGGCACGAGAGACATTTACCGCTAACGGTACAGTGATTCGAGAAATCCCAGTTGGGGAAGTTTGGCACCGCGTCAATCTGATGATCGAATCGGGCGAGATTACCGGTATTACGATGGCAGACTTGTACCGTGACGATCTCCATGCCTCGGGATTGCTTGGTCGATATCTTGCCGCAACAACGAATTTCGCCACAATCTTCAAGACAGACATCACGGGCCTTATGCCGCCTGTCGAACAATTCGGCAATCTTTACCCGCAAGAGTTGTACGACACGTTTAACCGCATCATCTGGGAAGTGGTTTCTTCAGATCCCGATACGGGAATTGCCGACTTCAATTCAGATGGCTGGGTGGACGATGAAGATTTGGTGGTGTGGCAGGCGGGCTACAACACATACACACACAATGGCAGGGATTTCTTGAATTGGCAGAGGGCATACCATCCCCGGCCCGGTGGGGAACTATATGTCGTGCCTGAGCCAACGGCAGCGAAGTTGCTACTATTAACACTTCTACTACGACTTGCCAAGCGAATACCGCGACCCTAAAAGCGCCGAAGCCACACGGCTGCACTCTTAGGCCATCTTTACCCCCACACTGCGACAGGCCACCCTGTCGCATTTTTGTTGCTGTTAGCAACTATCTGCTTGCCTTGCTGCCTTGCATCCCCGCAATGGCCAGTGATGCCTTTTAACCAATTGCGAAACTTTTTCTAAGTTTCTTCTTTGCATGGCGACTTTCACTATTGCTGACGTTTTTTGTCATGCTAGAAGGTAATTAGCAAATCGCAATAGTGATAGTTTTGCACTAACACCACTTTTTATTAAGGAAACACGACAATGACAGCCACAACAACAACAACAACAACCGCCAACGCCAACACGCCAACGACGTTGGGCTATGCTGGCCTGACGTGGGCTGGGGGCAATAACGACAGCCCCCAGCGATGCCACGCGTGACGTGGCCTAGCCTGTTAAACCTGTGGGCGCGATTGCAGCACTAGGAAGCCCCCAACGGCAGCAACCAACAAAAGCCCCGTGTTTGGTTCCGGCACAAACGTAACTGTGAAGTCATCCGGACCAATGATGGTGTCCACGATGCTTCCATTGAGAAGCAATACGGATGGGCCAAAGGAATTGCTCAAGGCAATCGGATAATCGCCGTTAGGCGTGAAGCCTGTAGAGCGGTCTCCCCAAAAAATGTATAGCGCTATATCAACATAGCCACCGCCCATGAGAACTCCTTCGACGGCGTTGGAAATGTATCCAAAGTCACCAAGGTGAAGTCCCGCTTCTGTGCCATCCGGCGAAACAGGATTCCATTCGCTAACACCATACTCGCCTGCGAAGGGTAGATCCAATTCGAGCCTTGGCCTTACGTCTTGGCCACTAATCGAGAGGTTGAGTCTGAGCGCGTCATACGAAACGGAACGGTCGACATCCAACCTGAATGATATGTGGGTGAAGCCAGCCTCCCCTTCTTGATTGATCCTAAGACGATCTCCAATATCAGTCATATAAGTAAAAAACGCCGCCTCAGCTGGCTTGGGTGAATTCACGAACTGCACTACGATCAAGAGGCTCAGAATTCTTGCGATCATTAGACAATTCTCCGTTCATTGGATGTTACTGCGTTGACCAAGTTCAACGGGCTGAGTTGTAACTCGCCCAATACAGACTCGACAACTATCGGTCTTGATTTTTCCCCGACGCTTCCCATTTGGAATTGATCAAACCTGGAACCGCTCCAAGTTGGGGATGCCGCCCATTTTAACATGCTGCTTTCTCCTATGTCTAGCGCGCCGAGTAAGTCTTTATTTTTGGCCGTCGCGAAAGAGGGCCGAAATATCGAGGACTGCAAGATGATATGTGTTTACCAAAGAGGAAACTTTTTTTGCCTTTCTTTTTTGATCCGCCAGTTTCCGAGTTGCGGACGTTTGGACCCGTGCTAGAAAAAAACTTAGTGATACTTTTGCACCACTTAGTTTTAGAAAAGGAAACTGCAATGACCACCACAACAATTGAAACCCCGACCAGCCAAGCGATCAGCACCAGAATGCCTGCAATCAAAATCGAGTACACCAGCCGAGGAAAGCGCGTTACCAAAGATTTTGCTGGCGACCAGCTTGCTAAAGCGCGCCACGTATTTTCACAAAAATTTTCCAATGGTTGCGAACCTAAAGTTCTTGCAGGCGATGCCGACGCGATCACCAGCGCTGCAAGCGTAGTGGCCCCGGCAGCCACGGAAGAAAAAGTAAGCAAGCTGGCTAGGCCTTATTGTTGCGGAATGATCCTTGCTGAGCGGGGCCTGGAGGCATCCATAAAAGAAATGGTGCCATTGGTGGATGCTGCTTACGGCAAGGCAAACGTCAATGAAAGTAAGTTCGCGCTGGGCAACGCACGACAGGCGATACTTGGATGGTGTGCCAAGATGGGCATTGATTATGCCACGGGAAAGCCAATGACAAGCTGATCCGCCACAACGCCACGACAAACAAACGACGCTGCCCCTAGCACTGGCAGCGTTGTTTTATGCGCTGTGTTGGCCGATAGCCGAGCCACAGCGACACAGCCCGTCCTCGTGGCCCACAGTAAAGCAAAGAGAACATCATATTTAGTTGATAATTTTATGATGGCGTTTGGTTGCAATCCCCTAAAAATTTCAAATTGGCCCCTATCATCATGTTCAACATGATGTTTACAAAAACTTGCGGCGAGATTTTTGCCAACCAAAACGGGTGCGCGTTACCGTTTTGCCCCACGCACTTTTTTAGGGAAGGACAACAAAAATGTTCCGCACGTTATCAGATGAAGAAAGGGTCAAGTCCAGCAAGCTTTTCAATTTTGCCCGCGAAGCCAATGAAAACGCCGAAAAGTTCGTCACCGGTGTAGTCACAAACTTAGAACATGCGCGGGCAGCCGGGGAAGCCCTGCACAATGCTAAACGATTAGCTGGCCATAAGAATTGGACTGCTTGGCTGCTAAATAATTTTAAGCAATCCCCTGAAACGGCGCGGCTTTACATACGAATCCACCTGCATTGGGATGTTCCTGAATTTGTAGCAGCCCGCATGGAAACGGATGCAATCAGAAACATCAATGGCGTGATAAAGCTCATCCGCAATTCCAAGGACGCATTGCCAGAATTGCCCGATGAAAACCGTGGCGTGCTGAAAGGCTTACTTTGGAACTACGTTGAAAAGAAGGTGGACAAACTTTCGGAAAGTGACCTGCAATTGTTCGCCAAGAATCTCCCCAAGAATAGTTGGGAGAATTTTCTAGAGGCAGCTAGGGATGAGGCCGCTTGTAGAGACCTCACAGTGTGGGAATCAATCATTGATTTGTACCAAGATAAGATCAATTTCTGGGATGACCACCAAACCGGTGGTGAGCCAGATTATTTGGCAGCTTGTGAGTGGTATCAAAAGCAACACCCCGGCACTAGCATCCCCACAACGTCTGAGCATGACATTATGAATTTGATCTGGCAAAACTTTAATCACCTATGGCGGCAGACGATGCGTGGCGTGGTAAGACTCCATGCTGAACAGCTTGCAGAAAAGGAAAAGTTAAACGCCGCCCACTTGGATGATGATGAGTGGCAAGAAGTCTTAGCTGAAACGCTTAGCACTTCCCAACTAAAAGAGGATGACCTAGTTGCCGCTCATTTGGCTGATCCCGTATGGCAAGCGGTTTTAAGTGGTGAGCAATTCCAAACTTTTGGTTTGCTAAAGATGAATGGAAAGTTGGATTAGCTGATTTCTCTAATCACTTCACAAACAAGAAAACTAGGGGGGATACCATGCAAACAATCAGAGGCCCGTAAGCATTAGCCAACCACGGAAAGCCCATTGGGTAGTGATGAGACGAATAGTCCCGTGGGAGTACCCAAACGATCCCTGGAAATGTGTTGAGCACCCCCTGAGAGTGGGCTAGAAATCCGGCGCTCCATATTTAAGCGGCCAGTAGATGATACCCAAAAGTTTGATTTCCACTATCACCCCCAACCAGCGACACATACCCAAGATACCGATGATGCCAACGTACTATCCGATGATCCCAGCAATGCCAACGACCTACGCACTGGCAGCCATGCCAACAGCACCACGGGATTGATGTTTTGCTGCAAGTGTAAGTTACCAACTACCAATAACCGTGGCCACTTTTCCCCGGTATTTGTGCTGCTGCTAACCAATTTTGTGCGCAACGCATGACCTGTAAGTCGTGGCTTACAACTTTACATATTGTTCATCCACTAGGTTTGTCCATTGACCCATGCTGGCCAATGCTTGGGGCCACCGGTTGGCATCCCTTGCACTATTTTACCGGTTGCACCAATGCAACGCGACACAAGCCAACGTAGCGTGCCAAGTGTCCATGGATGCTTAGTTGTGTTTGGTTGTGGTGCTGTAAGTGGTGAAGTTTCCATTGATTCAGTGCTGCTTGATGTTTGTGCAATGTTGCTTGATGTTTAAGTGCCAGATGAATTGGCAACCGTTGCTAGTTGTTGTTGCACGTTGAAATGATTTTCCAAGAAGGGTTAGGAGGTGGCCCTCTGGGGGGTGTGGGGATGTTCCGTCTGAGACAACAAAATTTCCAACAACCTTACATAGATCACCACCAGCAACACCACTACACCATCAAACTTCCACCAATAACGCCACTGATTATAAATGACCAACTTGAGAGAAAACAATTTTGGCAACTTTTTACACGGTTGCGAGTTTACAACGTGTTAAATGGTGCTAATATGCAAATGATAAGTAAGCACTATAGGACATAATTCCCAGCCGTTTGCCAACACCATCATCCGGACACTTGAGATGACAAAGCACATTGCAGTCTATTGCAGGGTATCAACCACTGACCAAAGTGTTGCCAGCCAGATGCCTGACCTTGAGCGATATGCAAATGCACAAGAGATAGAAGTGCATTGGTACATGGATGAATGGTCCGGGAAGACCATGGACCGCCCCGCATGGAATGCTTTGCAAGACGCCATTACGAGCGGCAAGGTGGCCAGTGTGGTGGTGTGGCGTTTGGACCGGTTGGGCAGAACTGCCAGCGGATTGACCAAGCTATTTGATGAGTTGCACACCAAACGAATTAATCTTGTTTCCCTTAAGGATGGCATAGACCTAAACACACCAGCAGGCCGGATGATGGCAAACGTACTTGCATCTGTTGCGCAGTTTGAAACTGAATGCAGAAGTGAGAGGGTGAAGGCCGGTATAGAAGCTGCCAAAGCTAAAGGGAAAACGTGGGGCGGTTCCAAGCCCGGTAAGCGCAAGATTACCGCCGAACGCGAGCAAGCGATCCGTGATTTATATGACAGGGGAACGCCAATAACACAAATCGCCATAGCGCTTGGGATTAGCCGACCCACAATCTATTCAGTGCTGGAGGGTGCCAAGTGCCAAAGCTAAGCAAACTACCTGAGAAGTTCAGTGTGGGCTTCATCCGGATGTTGGACCAACGCACAGAACTCGCGCAGCGTTTGGTAGCTGCCTATGAGGAAATTCTGGACGATCTTGGGGGCAGTGGAAATGTCACCTACGCCAAGGCGACCATGATTGAAAGATTTGTCTTCTTGGAGTCGGTAATCCAGAACATGGAATGCCAGATTGCACAGAACCCTGACCGTGCTGACGAGCTTACAGGAAAATGGATTCAGGCTTGTAATGCTTTGAGCGGGATAGGCAAGGGTATATCTACTATGGGCAAGCGTGTGCGTAAGGCCAGCGACCTAAAGCAATATCTTGAGGAAGCCAAGAAGTGAACATTCTGCAAGCCATTAGTGACCCGAACTTGTTCCGCCCATTTCTTGGCGATGACTTGGACTCATGGCGTCCGTGGCAGACTGCTTTGCGAGCATTGTATGGCAGACCAATTGCTGCCAAAGCCAGCCAAGCACTTGTACGCCAATGCACGGGCCGCGACCCAGCTTTGTTGCCAGAGCAGGGTTTTGACAGCGCATTGTTCCTAACTGGCAGACGTAGTGGCAAGTCGCGGATTGCAGCGATCATTGGTGCGTTTGAAGCTGCGCTCTCCGGCAACGAAAAGCGGTTGGCCCGTGGGGAAAGTGGCGTTGTGGCTATTGTAAGTCCTTCACGTTATCAAAGCCGCATTGTCAAAGATTACCTGCGAGGAATTTTCCAAGCCCCATTGCTGGCCGACGAGATTGTCTCCGATACGATTGCAGGTTTTGAGTTGCGTAATGGCACCCGCATTGAAATTTTAGTAGGTGACTTCCGCAGCGTAAGAGGATACACGCTTCTTTGCGCCTGTATAGACGAGGCAGCATTCCTAGGAATTGATGCAGAGTCCAAGGTGCGGTCTGATACCGAATTAATTAGGGCGATAACTCCAGGTTTGGCAACGACCGGAGGAAAGTTGATTGCGATTTCATCGCCATACGCACGGAAAGGCTGGTGCTACAAAATTTGGCAACAGTGTTGGGGCAACGATCTCGCGTCCACTTTGGTTTGGAATGCCCCGAGCCGCACGATGAATCCCACACTAAGCCAGCGCGTGGTTGACAAGGCAATGGCCGAGGACTTGCAAGCCGCTAAAAGTGAGTACATGGGAGAGTTCAGGGATGATATTAGTGCGTTCCTTCCACGCGAAGTTATTGAACAACTTGTGATTCCGGGACGGTACGAGCTGCTTCCTGATAAGGGGCTCCACTATAACGCATTTTGTGATGTGAGCGGTGGCCGTTCCGATGACGCAGCCCTTTGCGTTTCCCATTGCGAGGGCAGAAAAGTTGTCATTGATCTTCTGCGCAGATGGCGACCACCACACAACCCACATTGGGTCATCCAACGCATAGCGGAAGAACTTAAGCGCATTGGCCTGCGTCGGGTGGTTGGCGATGCCTATGGAGCTGATTTTGTGACAACCACTTTTGCCGGTTGTGGGATCGATTACCGTCGTAGTGAGAAAAACAAAAGTGAACTGTACTTAGAACTTTTACCAAGGCTTTGCAGTGGTGAAATAGAACTTTTAGATGACGAACATTTAATCAATCAGCTTAGTAGTTTAGAGCGGCGAGTGCGGCCAAACGGAAAAGATCAAATTGACCACCCTAGTGGCCAGCATGACGATTTGGCGAATTGTGTTGCGGGAGCGGCTGCTTTTGCTGCAAAGCCAATGATAGTGGTTGGGGGTTTTTGACACGAAAGGAATGGAACAATGATCGTAAAAGAAGAAGCAGCAGACTTTGATGCGAGGCATGGCGGAAACCCCGTGCTAGGTGATCGCCACATGATTTTGCTGCCCGACGGTGCAATGCGTGAGAATTCCCATTTTGGAGTTTGGATTGAACCAGCTGCTGACCCGTGGCAACGTGCTAAGGACATCCTTTCATACCACGAAACGCGATTACGGAAGGCGATGGCAGCATTTGATGAATGGCGACTTCACTTGGAACGCTTTTGTGAAGCTTGCTTGCGAAGTGGCGATCCGCCACCCAGCAACGACGACCTGGAACGCTTGGAAAAGTTAAGGGAGATCGTGAAAACTTGCCGCGCTGCGGTGGCAGAAGCCTCCAAACAAGTAGACGCCAGTAAGCCTATTGCGTTGATCCAACGTGAAAACCTTGCAGCTGAGCGACGGGCCGACACAGAGAAATTTCTTGAACGATTGGCGAAGGTGAAAGTTTAACGCCACTGATTTTTTTAGTGGCACAACTAAGTAAGTGAGGAACAGATGTTAAAGAAAAATGTTTTCATCGCTTGTGAAGCGAGCGGGCAAATCGGCGAAGGCACACCCTTACCACTGCCCACGCATAAGGGCGACAAAGGGCTTTTGGCTAACAGTGCCAGCGATGCGCCCTTGGGGTTGCCTTGCTGGGATGGCGCAAGCGACAAGGCATTGTTGGCCAATAGCAACCGCGACACGTTGGCTTTGCCATCGTGGGATGACAAAACATTACTTGCCAATGCCCAAACAGATGACGCTCCACTTGGCTTGCCAAGCTGGGATTGAACATTGTCCGGGGCGCGGTGGCAATCGGTTTGTTGGAAGACCTCCCGACAAATTGAGCGTATATAGGTTCGCGCAGCTACCGCGCCCTTTTAAGACTTTGAAATATGGCTGACGATCCGTTTGCACCGAAATACGAACCCACCCCAAAAGAAATCGCACGCGCTTGTGCGATCATCCAGATGGGTTGGTCCGACCACGAAGAGCGGACGCGGCGAAGTTGGCTTGTCGCACAAGAAGAAGTCCACTTCCCAACGCTATCATTTTTGAACGAACATTTTGACCTGAGTGAATATGACACTGGCGGCACAGCACGGGATTGATCCCCCGCAACGGGCCATCCCATCCCTGACCGGATGGCCATGCCGCACTCTTATCACGGTTAGGGTGAAAGTTAGGGAGCTAATATGGCAGTAGTTGCCGACGACACCTTGGTTCCAAAGGTGTTTTCTTACCGACGCTATTCTTCCGATGAGCAACGTAAGGGGGATAGCACGCGCAGACAGAATGACGCTGCAAAACGCATTGCCGATGAGTTGGGTATGCCATTGGACGCGATGCTGAAAATTGCAGACGACGGCATAAGTGGTTACACCGGAGCGCACAGAAAGACAGGGGCGCTTGGCAAATTCCTACGCGACGTTGAAGCTGGCAGGATCGCTCCAGGAAGTGTTTTAGTAATAGAGGAGATTAGACGCTTATCACGCGAGGGGGTGGTAAAATCCTTCCGTGAGATTCTTTTTAAGTTGTGGGATCACGGTATCACGGTAATGACCGTTGAGCCACGGGCAAAATATGGCCCTGGTTGCGACACGAAACCTGAGTTCATCGCACTACTGATATATTTGCAGCAAGCCAATGATGAATCGCGTTACAAATCCCATGCGGTAAGACAAGCTAAAAAGGAAAACCGTAGGAAAGCCCGTGATGAGAACAAGATCATCAAAGGCCGAATCCCTGGTTGGTTACGGTTGGTTGGTGCGGGAGAAGATGCAAAGTTTGAAGTGATCCCCGAAGCGGCGGAAACAGTTCGTAGAATCTTTGCCTACAAACTGGAAGGCATTGGCCTAGAAAAAATGGTTGGATTGCTGAACACGACAGCTACATGGCATAGGCCAAAAGGTTGGCGGAAATCTTACATAAGCTACATCCTCCGTAGCCGCGCTGTGATCGGGGAATACCAACCGAACGTGATAATGGACGGTAAGCCAATGCCAGAAGGCCCACCGATCCCTGACTACTTTCCCGCCATTGTAGACCCTGCCAGCTTCCATGCGGTCCAAGAAAAGTTCGCTGCCAATAAGGGCAAGGGGGGCCGTACTGGCAAGCATAGCAACCTTTTCACGCATTTGGTTAAGTGTGCGTATTGCGGTGGTGCCATGCGATTTTCAAACCAATATATGGTGTGCGATCGCGCTGCAAGGAGGATGGGCTGCCAGCGCCATGCGATCCGCTACGATGAATTTGAACGAACCATTTTGGAATTTGCCTACAAGCTGAAACCCGACCAGGTGTTGCCCAACCAAGACGAAAAGCAAAAGGTCTGCTCTGCCCTACAGCAACGAATCCAAGGCAAGCTGGCAGAACAGGCAGACAAGCTACAGCAGATAGAAAACTTCACGGACCAAATTGGACGCACTGCATCACCGACATCCCGTGACCGGTTCTTGGGCCGCATTAGGCAGCTAGAAGAACAATCAGAAGCTATTGATACAGAAATAGCCGATGCCAAAACGACTTTGCAGGGAGCGGAAGACGGCATGGCCACAATGGCCCGTTGGCAAGCCGACCTAGCCACGTTATGCCTAGAACTGGATAAGGGCGACCCAGTATTGCGGATGCGTTTGAAAGGCCACTTGCGGGAATTTATCGCACGGGTGGAAGTGTTCCCGGTTGGGTTTAAGGATGGGAGCGACCGCATTGCTGAATATCTGGAAGCAGTGGCCAGTGAAGCCCACCCGGAGATTTACGCGGACCCAAGCAAACCGAAAGCCAAGCGTAAGCAATTCTTCCGATTTGTGGATTACGTTGCAAAACTCCGCACCAGCAAGGAAGGACGCTTTTACCGTATCCACTGGAAAACGGGTGGGATGCTAGATGCCGTTCCCACTGGCAGCCTTGCGGACGGTATGCGGATGGTTCCGTATGCAGGGGGCAAGGTTGCCCAGTTTATAGGACCGGACGTTGGCCAATTGTGGAAACAGTTTAAGCGGGCAAAGCGACCAAGCCCAAAGTAGTTAAATCGTAAACAACACCCACGAAATTTGGCCACGGAACGGATTGGGAGGCGAGTGCCAACAATTTAAGGAGAAACAGATGTCAGGTCTTTTTCAAACCCGATCTTGTCGAGAGCCGGCTTGATTTCAGGATTGGCCATGAAGTTGCGCCAGCAGAGACCAGTACGATGGTTCTCTATTCCAACAACGATTTGTGCTTGATTCAAACCCATATAACACTCGTCGTACCAGTCGGTCGTCTCGTTGAAGCCATCATGAAATCCATAAACGCCCCAAGTTTTATCACCGAGTTGGCGATAAAAGTGTTTGAGGGCTGCCATGGACTCAGTCGGCGTGTACGGCATGACACCCAACGCAGCCGACGCGCAAATCGTGCCATTGTCATCCTTGGGTTGCGGCTTGCCTCCGCCCGTGTTCACACCTGCTGACAATCCCCAGCAATCCGGGCCATAGCCCTTGCGCTTATTGGGATTGGCCATGCAGTACCCGCGGTTGATGAGAGCCAGTTGGCGATTGTTATGGAAATAGTTGGTGTATTTGTCTTTGATCCCACGCGGATCGAATCCTAAAAATGAGAACTGGGCAAAAAACAAATCTCCTCCCGTGCCACATCCCACGTCAAGTTTGTGACCATAGTACGTGTGCCCGTTTGCATAGAGATCGCCATCGGTGGTGCGGCTCCAGCCATGTCGATAATCGGCGGCATACTCGGACTGACCCGCCCATCCGGTGTAGTACAAACTTGCCGGGATGGCATGCGTGGGCGAAGCAATCCCCAGCAGATAAACGATCATCGTTTCATTCCAACCGATCAAGGGATGACTGATGTGCCAACCATAGTCGGGCGACCAATGCCAGTACAACACTTCGCCATCAGGAGTCTTACGAAACCAGTCCCACTCGACTTCCTGCCAAAAGCGAGAAATCGTACTTCGGATTTTCTCTTCCTGGGGATTATCTTCCGAGAAGTATTGCTTGGCAGTTAATAAGCCTTGCATCATGAAGGCTGTTTCGACGAGATCGGCGCCATTGTCGTATTTGCCGAACAAGGGCCATGCTTTTCCCGTTCTGCCATCGAGGAAGTGTGGCCAAACTCCATGAAAGCGATCGGCCTTTTCTAAGAAGGCGAGAATTTTTAAGAGTCGCTCGACGGCTTGATCTCGCGTGATGAAGCCACGTTCGGTTGCCACGACGAGCGCTGAAATTCCGAAACCAGATCCTCCGAGTGCGACAAGATCCTTGTCTCCTGGCGTTGCTTCTAGCGCCATTCCCGCGTTGGGATGTGCCCCTTCCCAGTAGTACTTAAAGCACGAACGCTGAACCATATCGAGGAGTTCGTCATCCGAGAACGTACGAGTCTCACCTGAAACGCTGCTTGAGAGGGGCGATTCGTGATTGGCGATGTCGACCGCACTCACTTTGTACGTCGCTTTTTTGTCTTGCCCCACATAATCAACACAGCGTGGGCAATCGGCGGGCCGGGTCAGAATGGGGACAAACTCTTTTCCATCCCATGATCGGTAAACACGAAAGCTCAAGACCTTGGAATCCTCACCAGGGCTCCAACTCAGTTCGCAATGACTGTCTTGACCGACAACCGACAGATTGGTGGGAGCCTCGAGTTGATGAGGCGCAAACTGATCTTCATCGGCAACAAAAATATCGTCGACGAACAATGTGTGTTCATGTCCATCATCGAGCCGCTGACAGATGACGATACTGCCGATCTGCCGAGAGTTAAATCGGGAATCGGTGGTGCTTTGATACATGCCCCCAAAGTCTGGCAGATGAAAACTCAATCGCGTCCATTGGCCTGCGGGAAGATCGACCCCCGCCTTGAGCAACGGGGTATCAGGAAGATTCGCTCCCTTTTTGTCGAGGATGCGCAAGATCGGCGAGGCGCTCGCTTTGAGCCCTTGGGGGGCCAGACACCATATCGAAAGCGTGTTCCCCTTGGTTTCGAGTTCAGGACCAAGGCGCAGCGGCATCTTGATCGAAACTTGCCAATCACCCCCCTGGATGGACTTCCAAGTGATGCGGAGCGCGTTGCCTGGGCTGATAAAGTTTTCTGTATCAACGGGACACTTGCCATCGGTCTGTTCGCAAGTGCTGGGGGCAAGCGAGTAAGAAGTGCTGTAAGTGTAGCTATTATCCGCAGCGCTATTTTCGAAGAGGACGTGTGAATCGTGAAATGACGGGTCGGCGTAGATGTTTGGAGCTGACAGCACGATAACGGCCAGCGCATGACAAAATCTCATCACAGTCTACTTCTCCAAAAAAACACCCCGCGAGAAGAGCAAGTCTACTGCGGGGTAGGATGATCAAGCTATCAAGCTGCGATACTACAACTGAGACGTATCGAGGACTTCGCCACCCGCACGTGTTGCCAGGGCATTGAAGATCAGGTGATCGACATCGAAATTGATAAAATGCCCCGAGGCATCAGCATAAACTGCATTGACTCCACCCGGGTGAGCCGATCCAAAAAAGAGTACAGGAATGTCACCACCAAAACCGATGCAAGTGCGGCGAATTGCTGAACTGCTATTATGGCAGACACTTGTATCGCCATCGCTGATCGGTGGCACACCAGCAAAACGTATTGAATCCGGATCCCAGCCGTCCGACCACCCTCGGTCGTCAGAGACCTGACCAGCGCCTTGATCGGGCGCGGGTGGCTCTTGTCCTTCATAGAGGTCGGAACGGACCACTTTTTCAGAAATCACAAGAGTGTTACTTAATCCATCGGAAACCTGGCCAGGCTTTACAGCCGTCGGAAAGCCTGGGACCATTTCGCCAACAGCAGGAGTTGTGGGCCCGGCGGGCGTAATGATGCGATAAGGTGTCCGCACGATCACCCCGCCATAGATGGCGTGCCTCGCAGGGTCCGTACCCCAGGTACCAGCACGCTGGGGGTTGTCACCACACCAATAAGAGCGAATCGCGAAACCTGGGCTAGGCCCTGTGAACGGCCAAGCCGCCAAGGGATCGTACGCTGTCGATCCACAGTATTCAGTATTGTTAATGCCGGCGGGCTGGGCGGTGGCATAGTCAGTGAGATGCGAACCCCCAGGACCTATGATTCCAGCTCGGCGTGAGGGGCAATTATACAGCCCTACGATCGTGCCCTTTAATTGTGGTGTCGAGACAATACCCTTCACGGCGTTTTGCTCGAGGTAAGGGAGCAATTGATAGAAAGCTCCCAAGCCCTGCTTATTGGCCCCGTTCGCTTTGCCTGGATTATTGGTTCCTCCAGTCGTGTAATCTTCAATATTTGGGTTTGGAGCATTTCCACCCGTCGGAAAAACTTTTTGCGCATCAATATGGTTCTGCAAGGCGATCCCCATCTGTCGTACTTGGTTGACACATTGAGTTCGCCGAGCCGCTTCGCGGGCGGCTTGGATGGCAGGTAGCAACAAGGCAACCAACACACCGATAATCGCGATCACGACTAACAGTTCAACAAGGGTGAAACCACGTTTCGGCAGTCCGTTCTGCTTGGTCATGACCACGCTACTCCAGAATATCTGAGACTTCGAATGCCACTATGTTTAATCGTCCGACTGCCGAGCGTGGCTGCACGGCAGTCGGACTTAATAAATACGCAATCGACTAACTCTTCCGTCCACTGCGACGGAAACTGATCGCAGCCAGTCCGAACGCCACGAGTGCCAGAGAGGTCGGTTCGGGGACAGCCGCAAACAGGACAATCGAGCCGCCAGGTCCATCCAGCGTGAAATCGTCGAAAAAGATTGACTGATTGCCAAGCGCACCACCGACGTCCTGATTGAACACAGCGTCGATCATCCTCGCTGAGATCCGCACGAATTCCGTGCCGGCTGGGGCCACGGCACCCGTGAAAAAGTGTTGACGCCACTGATTGTCATTAGCCACACCGGCGGCCTGTGCCTTGCGATCGGCTTCCACATCAATCACTGAGGTGCTGATCACAGCCTCATTGATATCGAGGAACGCAAGTTCGATTAAGGTCTGGGTAGGCGAAGGTTGGCCAGCCAAAAGACCGGTACAGCCAGGACCCGAGCAGATGGTATCAACACCACCGGAGTAGCCCCCTTCGAATCTTGAAAATCCCGAAAAGTTGAAGACGTCGCCCGCATCGGCCTGAACGGTTTGCGAGATCTGTCCACTAACAGGAGTCGGCTCAAAAAGGGGATGTGATCCGAAAAACGCGCTGTACCAGACTCCGAGCGTGCCGCCCGGGGTGCGATTGGCAAACGAGGCTGTGCGCAAGATTTCGGTTCGAGAGGCGGGCGTTTCAACTTGATTCCAGAAATCAAGCGCGCTGGGGGTACCCAAATTCAAATTCCCATTTTCCAACAGCTCTGTGCCGGGAGCACCCGAGCGCGTCAACGTAAAATCATTGAAAAAGGCCGATTGCAGGTCCCCCGGCGTTTCTTGCAATGAGGAGCCGTTCCAAACCATGTTCAGGGCTTCGGCAACTACGCGCACACTCGCTGTTCCGGCGGGTGCGACGGCCGAGATCGGAGTGATCGTCACGGGGAAGTCGGGGAAGGTCACCTCATCGCGAAGATTCCTGATAAAAGGCGAACCAATGACATTGTTCGACGCATTGAGAAATTCCATGCGAAATTGGGTCGTGGTCGGCGAAGCTTGGCCAGCAAAGGGGCTAGCATCGCCCAAAGTGGTGGCAAAGCCAGAATAGTACTCTTCGAATTCCGCTACCCCTGAAAAGGAGTAGGTGTCGCCGGCAAGGCCAGGAACAACTTGAATCAGACGGGCATTGGTCTGATTCGCGCCGCCAGTTGTGCCATAATTCGCCTGCCAAGCAGCTAGATCCTCAGCGCTTCCAGCGGTTGGCGATCCGCCCCGTTGCCACAGGAGAAAATCGCGACCATCCACATCGCCATCACCATCAAAGTTGCCTTGGGCAGGGCCGACACCCGTTCCACCAGAGAAGCCCTTCACCCACAACACAGAATCCGCAACCGGGCCATCAATCTGGGCGGAATCCACCGATGCGCTGGAACCGGTCACGGTTTCAACCAGCGTCCAAAAGGGGACTTCTCCCGTGGCACCACCGGGGTTTTCAAAATTGCCGCTAGTCAAGAGTTCAACGGCCGAGACTCGATTGGCACCGCTGAACGCCAGGGCAGACATGGCGAACACTAAAAACATTCGTTTCATCAGGTTACTCCCTCTAAGAGCTCTCAAAAATGATTGTTTGATGAGTACCCCGGCCATTTATGGAAACCCTCGGAAGGACTTTCCAATTTTCGCAGAAGTCATTTATTAGCACCCACGCCTCAAAACATTCCACGAAGTAATCAAAGTGCTCGCCGGGGAGGGGGCACCTTGATTGTTGGCGACTCCATTTGCTGGACCTCTGCTGCCCGCAAAGAGGCCCGGCTGTTCTCTCATTCGATTCTTATCCGCACGGTCTTTCCCACATTTCCATTCTCTGGCATATGCCGTTTTTCCGCTGCAAAATTGTTGCACTGCACCACCATCACGATAAGAGTCACCACGAGACGAACTCGCAAATAACTTCAATGCAGTGAACACTCGATAAGGGAAAAACCAATCTCTCAGGCAATAGGCCGAAGAATTTCAATTAGAAAAGGGACAGATAAGCATGTTGTCGCTGGAATTGATTTTATCCAGGCTTGGCAAGGACTGCAAGCGCTTTCTTAGCTATTTTTATCGCGTAAAAAATTAATATTCTGAAAAGCTCGTGGTGCGGTTGCCAGCAAATCAGACATCAATTTGTGTTAAAACCCTTGATCACTTGAACCAGCAAGCGTTCGGCTGGCTCAATGATTAATTCCAGCACGACAAGACCGGCGCCCCAGTAAGTGGCAAACCACAAAACCGGACAGCCAGCTCATCGTAAGCGAAGCGGGTTCTGGCACAGTTGCAGGAGAAATCACGGCAGATAGGGCACCGGTACCCACATTTTGCTGCCAAATCAGGAAGTCAACACCATCGCTATCGCCATCGCCATCCGCATCGGCATCGGCATTCAGTCGATAGGCCGCCTGCCAGACGAGCAGATCATCGCCATCGACGGTACCATCCTGGTTGAAGTCGCAGGGATGGGTTTCTCTGATCGTGAGCAGCTGATTGGGCGAAACATCATGGAATTCTTGCACAATCCCACTGGCCGGCCACTCGATGCGAATTAAGTCGATGAGATCAGCGCTGGAGCCTAGCCCAAAGTGGGCGAGTGATTCACTTTGCGAGAGGAAGCTGCTACTGAGAGTGACTTCATGGACAAGCTTTTTGTTGGGAAACGCCAAGTCCGGCGTCACCGTAATAAAGGCTCCCACGCCATTGGCATTGGAAATCGTGCCCACGGTTTCGATCTGTAGCCAATTGTTTTCGTTACCACCGTCGTTGCGATACAGCACTGGAGTTTGAAAGTTATTGACGATCAATACATCGAGGTCGCCATCCCGGTCATAGTCGAACTTGAGCAGGCCGCGCCCTTGTGAAGTATCGGTCATCCCAGCGCTAGCCGCGACATCGGTAAACGTGGTCAGGAATGGCCCTTGGCCATTGTTCCTGAATAACCGCACGGGATCGGTCTCGTATCCGGCGGGTACGGTGGGGCCAGTGTAATAGCCGTTCGTTACAACGATGTCGAGGTCTTTGTCATTATCGTAATCGAGCATTTCGGTGCCCCAGCCCCATCCAGCATTTCGAACGCCAGCAAAATTTGACGATTCGAGAAAGACTCGATTCCCAAAATTCCGGAACAATCGATTGCCCGACGTGGTTGTGCAATCGCTCGGATGGCAAACATCCGACGTGAACCAGTCCAACAAGCCATCGCCATCATAGTCTCCAATGGCGAGTCCCATGTCGCTTAGACCACGGGTGTTGGCAATTGCTGATGTACCATCGGTGAAGGTGCCATCGCCATCGTTCCAGAACAACTTCGACGTGCCAAAATCACTGGTAACAACGATATCTGAGTTACCATCCCGGTCGAAATCGACGAAGCGCGGGGTAAAAGAATTGCTTTGATAGACGGGCAGCCCGCTCAGTGGTCCCATGGCAGCGCCCGAGGCAGCCGTGACATCCTCAAAGTGTCCCGGTTGAGCGTTCCCGCGGTTCCGTAACAAGCGAGCTTGCGGGGGATTCGCCGTATAGCCCCCTAGTCCCCGCCACTCGGTTACATACATATCAAGATACCCATCGTTATCGTAGTCGCCGAAGGAGGCACTCGTCGAGGCAACATTCGTGCCTCCTAACTGCGCGCCACGTGCTGTGGCTTGATCGGCGAAGTGGCCAGCACCATCATTGATATAAAGTTGGTTGCCCTGAGCGTTGAAGACATTGCTGACGTGAAGGTCCAAGTCACCATCGTTGTCGATATCAGCCCAGCTGGCGCCCCCCGTATTGGGGCCAGGCAGGCCGGCGGTGAATGCTGTTGAAGTGACATCCGTGAAGGTGCCGTCTTGATTATTGCGATATAAGAAAGGTGAGTCCCATTGCCTCGTGATGAACAAATCGGGCCAGCCATCGTTGTCAAAATCGCCAGCCGCAGCACCACCTGTTTGCGAAATGGAATTATCGCCAAGTGGTGGGATTGTTGCCGGTAGTGGATAAACAATGCCCGCTGCGGCGGTCGCGTCGGTAAAGGTTGGCACCCCGAGCGCGACATCCGCATGATGGACCAGAAGAAACATCGACAAACCAACGAGTAACGTATGGCAGCGCGCGCCGCGCAGACGGCGGCACGTCGTCAACGTAACTGCTGGTAAAATCGTTGGCATGGAAATCACGAGCAGCCTCACTTTCGCAACCGACGATTCTGCCCGGCACAGGTGAGGGCAACTAGCAAGAGTACGTAGCTCGTTGGCTCTGGGACCAATCGACCCGAAAAATATTGCATCGCCAATGCCCACGCTTCAGGGCCAACAATATGCCCAATCCGTCGGCCTGCAAAATCGTCCGCCGCGGGATGGATACCACCGTAAATCCGCGACATCGAGGCTTGATCCGAAGCGTCGAAGTATGTGGCAAACTGCAACTGGACGGGAGTGGTCGGACCATACTCGAAGTCCAAGCCCGATCCCATGGGGATATCGTAAGTAAAAATTCCGCCCGGAAAATAAGGTGTGCCCGTCAGCAACGTCAATATCTCGGCACCTGTACGGCTATAGGTCGAATGACCAGAAACATAACCAGCAAAGGGAGGAGTCACAAAGCTGCTCAATTGATAGGGCATCCAATTCTCAGCGAGAATCCAGGAGACGCCGCCGATCTCTGAAGGATCATCAAACGGCGCGGTACCAGTCACCGCGCCTTCCCAAGAGCGGACTGCAATCTTGCCTTCACTTCCCGCTAAGTGAGCATGTCGCTCGCCGGGTGCAGTCGTGGCGGAGGTCACGACTTCCACAAGCCCCGCCTCCAAGGGCAAGCCATCAGGATGATACGAGGGATCTGACGGATCGCTAGACTGCCCTAGTTGACCCATATAACGGATAAAGGAAATCGGTCGTGAAGAGTCATAAACGCCTTTATGATTCCAGGCAGCAATCGCGGCGTCGTGCAAGCCACCATTCAGTGCAAACATGCTTTTGATGTCCCATTCAAGATCACTCACGGTCGGCCCGCTGCCGCCGATCTGCTTGGGAATCCCCAGCAATTCCATCTTATCCGTGATTTCGTTGCGGATTTCATTCCAATGCCCTGGAGGGGCCGTCGAGTGCGGTCCATCGGCCCAGAATTCGGCCATGATGCGACCAAAATCCGCTCGCTTAACCACCTCAGGTTCGTAGGGTTGGCCTGTATACGGGTTCACGGCGTAGCCCACGTTGTCGTAGCTCTCCGTGAATGGCGCATCGGGAGTATTGCCCCGAGTCGCGGGGGAAATATCCATCATCGCACCATCGTTGGGGTCCAATTCCGACGAGAGGCGAATTAATTGCAGCGCATCACTCTTGAACTTGTCTTCGTTTGGCCGGTCGTTAAGTCCCGGGGGCGTGCCTTGGTCATGGTAAACACCATTCGGACTAATGTCCGCGGCCGTCATCGCGAAAGGAGTTACCGCTCCCCAAAATGGTGTCAAGTGTTTTTGCGTGGCTTCGTTGATCGGACGGCCAAATTGGTCAACGCGACCACCCACAAAGTGCAGCGGTTGCCAACGATTCGGATCATTCATCACAGTCCCAGGCGCGTCGAAAGTGAGCGGAGGGTTGACGGGAGCGAACGTCCCGCCTGGAGTTGCATACGATCCAAATTCGTTCGAGCCATCGCTCAGGCCCTGGTTGATAATCGACTGAGCGATCCGGTTACCTAGCGCGGCGGGCGAGTTGCCGACCGTGGACGTGAAATCAGGGTTGTAACCGAAGTCGGTCATTTGCTGCCGAATATCGACTAAGGTTTGGAAGGCCCCTGGTCCATTGCCAGCAGGGCCAAATACGAAGCGATGCAAGATCACATTGAAGGCCGCATGGCTGATGGCTTCGTCACGGGCAGCGTCAGTATCGCCAGCCGGGAGCATCTTCTCCTGATGCATATATTGCAGCGCCGATGAGTCGTACGCTGCCCAGGCATCGTACATGGCGGTCGAAAGGGAATACAAATTCCGTGCGTGGACCGTCGGACGAGCCGTGTCGATGCTGATCGCGTGCAAGAGCTGTTCGTTCCAAAGCCGGGCTTTGGTGTGTTGAGCTCGAGCGGTTTCGGCTGCGCAGAACAAGCCGACAACAACGAAAGCGTAAAGGAGAGCTCGTTTAGATTTCGCTATGATCGATTTCATGTAGAACTATTCACTCTTATACAAAAGAAGTTCGTCTCCGATGTTCCGTTCTCGTGGGTGTGCCAACAACCTTGGCGGCACACATCGTGGCATGCGTTTCTCGTCACGCGCCGTGACGAGGAAGTTCGTATCGAAGAAAAGGAAAAGAAAAAGAATAGTCGGACGCCAAGGTTCTCGTCCTATTATGGTTGGAAAGGGCCTATTTGCCAAGAAATTCGTGATTCTTAACGAGCACGGGGGCTTAGCTCAGGCACGGAAATGTTAGCTAGGGATTCATTAGCTAACCGATTTGAGAAAATCGAAAAGAAAAAATGCTGGGCACCCTTGCGAATCAAGGGTGCCCAGCGAAAGTCTTCCTAGAAGCGGCCGACCAGTCGTTTAAATAGAGCTGGTAGGACGAGTTACTGCTTCCGGGATTGCTGAAAACTAGGCGTTACGCCGACGGACCAAAAGACCGATCAAGGCCATGCCGCCCATCAAAGCGGTGCTTGGTTCGGGAACGCAGATCAACGACAAATCGTCGGCCACAAAAGCCTGGCCAGGATCTTGGAAGAACGCGCCATCAACCATCGTGATGCGAGTACGAACTTCCACGGTGCCCGCTGGAGCAATGGCAGACAAGCTGAACTCTTCGTAGTTCAAGCCAGGATTGGGACCACCCAGACCAGCTGCTTCGAGATCGAGCACTGCACTGCTGATGAGAGCATCACCAGCGGCAAGAAAATCGAGGGCCAAAAGCGAATTGGCACCCGGTGTGTTAAGACCCGAGTAATTTGCCTCGGCACCGAACCAGGCGGTGAGGACATACTTCATACCCGCCGTGCCTGGGTTGTCTTGATAAATGCTGCCAGTCACAGCGCCAACAGTCGGTTCCCAGGGGGGGTTACCGGTAAAGGCCTTAAAGAACAGGCCCGACCCACCCCCATCAACATCCGCAAAACCTTCGGAGGCAAGCACGTCTTGATAAGCGAGATCAACACCTCGCACGCCAGTCACGGTCCAACCGGTCGGCGTTTGGCCGAATTGCTGAGTTCCAGCAGGGTCCAAAGCATTGAATTGTCCATTATTCAGGACTTCCGTGGCGGCATTTGCCGCGCTCATTCCACAGGCCACCAGGCCTAAGACAGCCAAGACCAAAGTCTTCTTCATTAGAGCACCTCACAGTTAGTAGATCCGAAAAGTAAAAACATTAACGATCGAACCGCAGTCCGTGTCGCAATTTCCCAAGCCTCCTCTTCCTTCTCCCTCAGTCAAACACTCTTCCCAAAAAGAGTTCTCCTGCACGCTGACAATCAGTTCGCAAGACCCTACGTACGGCCCTCCCAAAAACGTCTTGGATAATTAGTCGGCAGGTTGTCGCTTGTGTGCCCCAACTCGCGACAGATAGCCTGAAAGCGGTGTCACAGGTTTAAGGATGACAAAAGCGAAAGTCACCCGGTTAATAAAAAAGCCAATTAGATAAGGTTATGCAAGCAAATTTCACTTTAATCGCTAAACGAAAAGTTTTCCCTCGAAATAAATCGTAATGACGCAAAAAAGCAATTGCAAGCGCTTTCGTAAAACTTTCCGTGAGAATCGTTAAAGTAGGTAAGGCAGAACAGCGAAGCCACCATTGAATTGAATGTTCTTAGTCGGATTTTCAGGGAATTTTACGGATCTTATTGTCTCATAAGGGTTTACGTGGGCCTTTGGGAGGACTGTGAGGATGGCCCGGGCGGACTTGTGCAAGAGCCATCACTTTTTTTGACCAATCATGGGTTAAAGTCCATTTTATCTAGGAATTTGGAGGGGTTCACTGCTGTTCCGGAGGGAAAGACGCAGGCATCCGTTGCCACAGCGAGCTGAGCCTCGATTAACGACTATGAATGTCATTTCGGGTTGACTCCTCTTGTGGCCGCCGAGGTGCGTGCCCGCGTAACGATATTCAGTGCGATCCCAAAGATTCTCAGTGACTGCTACGCTTTTAGCGTCGACGTTTTCGCATCTGAATCATTTTAGTTGACGTAAATAACATAGGCTTCGCTGGCGTATTGGCTGTGCATCTCCGCTGTTATCTAAGCACCATCGATCAACGAGATCGATGCCGATAACTAAAAGCACCCGCCAGCAGATTTCACAATTTGCTGAGCGGGTGCTTTTTTTGTTATGCCATCCGGTGTGAGAAGAAGTTCTAGCCGCTTCAATCAACGTCGGATTGAACTGCCGTGCGGCCCGACAGCATTGCGATCACCGCGAGCAACTCGCCCGGATCGACCGGCTTGGTGACATGATTTTGAAAGCCGGCGAGCAAAGCCCGGCGGCGATCTTCGCTTCGCGCGAACGCCGTGAGTGCCACCGCGGGGATTGTTCCCCCCTGCTCTGGCGAGCGAAGCCGAATCTCGCGGATCAACTGATAACCGTCCATATTCGGCATGCCGATATCGCTCACGATGACATCTGGCCGTTCGAGATCGAAAGCTTGTAGAGCTTGCTGCGCGCTGCTGGCTGTGGTGACTTGCGCGCCACGATGCGTGAGCAAACGTCGCACGACGTTCGCGGCATCCATCTCGTCATCGACGACAAGTATTTTTAAGCCGGTTAAATCAATGGCGGTTTGGGTCGACGATTCTTGCCCCTGAGTGGGATGAATACGTTCTTCGTTGGTAGAATGCCGCGCGATTTGCAGTGGTAGGCAGACGACAAAAGTTGCCCCTTGGTTTTCGCCGGGACTTTCCACGCGGACGCTGCCGCCATGCAGTTCGACCAGTTGCTTGACTATCGAGAGTCCCAAACCCAACCCACCATGGCGGCGAGTCGTGGATTCTTCGGACTGCCGAAAGCGTTCGAACACGTGCGGCAGAAAATCGGCGCGGATGCCGCAACCCGTGTCGGCGACACTGATTTCTAGATGCGAATTCACGCGCTCCAAGGAAACTTGCACGCGGCCACCTTTGGGGGTGAACTTTACGGCATTGGAAAGTAAATTCCACATTACTTGTTGCAGGCGGTCGAAATCGCCGAGGATCGGGCCGGCCACAGGATCCAAGACTTTGATGATGCGTACATCTTTAGCATTGGAGGCAGGCTTCACTGTTTCGAGGGCAGCTTCTATCACTTCTGCGGGGCTGATCGATTGCACGTTGAGTCGCAGCTTGCCTGAAATGATGCGGCTCATGTCCAAGAGGTCGTCGATGATTTGCACTTGGGCCTGGCTGTTGCGTTCAATCGCAGCGAAGGCTTCTTCCATTTCCACTTGGTCGACCATGCCCATCTGCAAGAGTTGCGAGTAGCCGAGGATTGCGCTCAGTGGTGTGCGCAATTCGTGCGACACGACCGACAGGAATTCATCGGTCATGCGATTGGCTTGTTCGGCGGCGCTGCGGGCGGCGCGCTCGCTGGTGAGCAGCGCTTCTCGTTCGACTTCCGCTTGCTTCCGTTCGGTGATGTCGGCGCAAATGCCGGTCATCCGTTGCGGCGTGCCGTTGCTGTCGTGAAACGCCCGCCCCCGGCCCTCGACCCAGCGCGTTTCGCCGTCGGGTCGTTTGATGCGGTATTCGACACGGTGTTCTTCATTCATATCCAACGAACGCTGCACGCTGGTGGTGAGCAGCGGCTGATCTTCGGGGAAAACATCTTCAAACACGGCATCGAATCGGCCAGGGAATGAGCCCGGTGCGCGGCCGTGGAGTTTTTCGAGTTCCGGCGACCAACGAACTTCGCCGCTAGGGACATCCCATTCCCATGTCCCCATCCGCCCGGCGGCGAGCGCGATCCGCAAGCGTTCTTCGCTTTCGCGCAAGGCTTGCTCGGTACGCTTACGTTCTTCGATCTCTGTGGTGAGCTCGGCGTTGAGCGTTGCGAGGCCAGGAAGATGCAAGGCTTTGGGAACAATCTGCCAGAGCGCGATCACGGTTGCCCAAGAGACGATAGCGGTCAGGAGTTTGACGATTCCTGCGAAACGATACACGGGTTGCCAGAAAATGATCGCTTCGGTGAGATGGGTTGTGCCGCAGGCGAAAATGAATGCGACGAACAGCCAGAAAATTCGTGGAAAAGGAATGTCGTCTTTCCGGCGGATGACGAAGTAGGCGATCACCAAGGGAATCGCGGTGTAGGCGCCGAAGATGGCCAAATCGGAAAGAATATGCAGCCACCCGTGACCGGCGTCCCAGTTGCCACACTTCCAGCGCGGCGGGAAATCACTCGTATCGAAGAGCTTGCTGATAAAGTCGAACATAAGGTGTCCCCAGAAGAACGATGCGCGGTCAATACGAGTTGATGGCAGAATAGCATCCCGCGAGTCGTGGGCCAATCACTTACGCGCTAAGTGGCGCCAGATCAACCACCATGGACGATGTTCGACTTGGCGAACGTGAGCGAATGCAGCGGGATGACCGTACCGTCAGCGATGACAAAAACGCGGTCACCCTGTGTGGGTTTAATGGTCGCACAACCTGTGAAATCCCCAAACGCGGGGAGCACGGCATGATGCTCACCAAACCAAAAGCAAGGGAGCCGCAGTTGTTTCTTGCCCTCAGAGAGGGCCACTTGCGGATGAATGTGGCCCGTGAATGCGTAGAGTTCGCTCTCTGCGCCGCTAGCTAGAGTCGCCGCATCGTGAGCGAACAAGAAAGGACCTTCAGCATGTGATTTCGCAACTTGAATATCGAGTGTCGCGAACAGATCGGCACGGCCGCGATCGTGGTTGCCGCGCAAGAGGAGTATTTCCAATTCGCGATGTTGGGCACGCCACGTGGCGAGCGCCGCTTCAAAGCTGTCAGCATGTTTTACGTTGGAGTGAATGAAGTCGCCGAGAATCAGCAATCGCTGCGCATTCGTCCGTTCGATCACGCTCGTTAAGCGCGTCAGCATAGCCTGCGTGGTTTCCTCGGGGACGGGGATACCAAACTGACGAAACGTGGCCGCCTTGCCAAAATGCGGGTCGGCAACCAGCAATGTTTTTTGAGCTGGCCATTCGATCAGCTTTTCGGGGAGCAACCGCAGCGTTTCGCCGCGAATTGAAATTGTGTTCTCGTGATCCACCCTGATCCTCATGTTGCGGAAATTGTAATCTTGGCTTCTTTATTTCGTGTTGCAATCAGGCCGTGTTCAATAGCCCCCGCAGATTTTTCGAGTTGTTCTTGCAGCTTCTTCACTCGCTCCCAGAGTTTCTCGCTGGTGAGCCGATCGCGCATCCCGTCGACCAACAGCGGGAACGACAGGGGTGACGGCTTCACCAAATGGCGTACTAATAATTCGCTGCTGGCGATTCGTTTCAAGGCCTCGACCAGGCGCGAGTATTCCAATTGCTGTTCCAATACTTCGCGACGAGCCTGGCGAAGCAGCAAATTCTCGGGGTCGTATTCGCTGAACACATCATAGAACAGGTTGCTCGAAGCCTGCACTTGCCGGCCGGTTTTGCGCACCCCCGGGTAGCCTTGAAAGATGAGCCCCGCCACGCGGGCGATCTCGCGAAATTGTCGTTTGCAAAGTTCCGTTGCGTTGAGGCTTGCTAGCACGTCGTCGGCGACGGCGTCGGTGTTCCACAAATCATGGCGGAGTGCTTCATCGAACGGGGCCGGATCGCGCGACACGAGCACCAATCCGTAATCGTTCATCGCCATCGAGAACGTGATCGGCGCGAGCCGAGACATTCGCAATGCCAACAGCGAAGCCAACCCTTCGTGGGCCAGCCGACCCGCGAACGGATAGATAAAGAGATGATGGCCGTCGCGGTTCTTCCAGTGCTCGACGAGGACTTGATCGGTGTTGGGAAGCGCGGACCAACTTTGCTGCAATTCCAACAGTGGTTCGAGCGAGCGCATTTCGGGGCTGATGAACTCCCCTGCCCCGGCTTGGGCGAGTTTTTCGCGCATGGCGTGCGAGAGTTCGCCCGACAACGGAATTCGTCCCCCCATCCAACGAGGAATGGCTTGCGACATCCCCTTCGCGCGGCGAACCCACGCCGTGTTGTCGTGAATCCGCACGAGTTCGAGCAACTTACCGCCGAGCATGAAATTTTGCCCCGGCTCGACCTTGCTGATAAACGACTCTTCGACGGTGCCGAGTTTGCGCCCCTTGAGATATTTCACCTGGACGGCAACGTCGCTGGTGATTGTGCCGATGGAGAGCCGATGAAACCGCGCGATCTGCGCACTCGTGACATGGTATTTGCCTTCGATCAACTGAATGCGATGAAAATCGGGATACGCTTTGAGCGACGATCCCCCCTGCCGGGCAAAGTCGAGCACCCACTGCCATTCTTGCTCCGACAGATGGCGATAAGCATGTGTGGTCCGCACTTCGGCGAGCAGCTCCTTGGCATCGAAGCCGCCACCGACGGCAATCGTCACCACATGTTGCGCGAGCACGTCGAGCGGCTTTTCGAGCGGATGACGCGATTCGATGCGGTGGGCAATCAAGGCATCACGAACTGCGGCGAGTTCCATCAGCTCCAACGCATTCGTGGGAACGAACGTGATGCGGCTGGGAATTTTGGGTTGATGGCCGCTGCGGCCGGCGCGCTGCAAGAGTCGCGCATTGCCTTTCGGGCTGCCGATTTGAACCACGTGCTCGACGGTCGAAAAGTCAACACCCAGGTCCAAGCTCGACGTACAAACGCAGTAACGCAAGCGGCCTTCGCGTAGTTCATTCTCCACCCAGCGGCGAAGTTCGATATCCAACGAGCCATGATGCACGGCCATCTTGCCGGCGAAGTCGGGCATGACCTTGAGCAATGCTTGGTACCAAATTTCGCATTGCGAGCGCGTATTGGTAAACACGAGCGTGCTCTTGGCCGCGGCGATCAATTGAGCCACTTCGGGGGCCATGCGCGTGCCTAAGTGCCCCGCCCAGGGAAAGCGTTCGATCTCGGCGGGGATCAGCGATTTGATTTCATACTTTTTCTTGAGGTCGCTGGCGATCAATGTGCCGGGGCGCGTTGCCGAACTACCTAGTAATGTGGCGAGCGCTTCGTCGAGATTGCCGAGCGTGGCCGAGAGTCCCCACACGCGTAAGTTGGGCCGCAGGCGACGTAATCGTGCAAGTCCCAACTCCGTTTGCACGCCCCGTTTGTTGCCCAACAGTTCATGCCATTCGTCGACGACCACACACCGTAGATCGCTGAGCCGTTCAGCCAGATCCGCATTGCAGAGCATCAACGACAAACTTTCGGGCGTTGTGATCAAGACTTCGGGATAGCTTTCACGTTGCTTCTGCCGCAGTGACGACGAAGTATCGCCCGTCCGTTTTTCGACGAGCCAAGGAATTTGCAATTGCCGAAGCGCCGTGTTGAGATTCACTTCGGTATCGGTGGCGAGCGCGCGGAGGGGTGTGATCCACAGCACACGCAAACGCCGTTGGGCCCGCGATTGTTTTTTTGGAACAGGCTGTATGTCTTTCAAGTAATCAGAGTTCTCAGTAAGCCATTCGAGCACCGATCCCAAGAACACGGCCAATGTTTTGCCCGTGCCGGTGGGGGAATGAACGAGTCCGCTCTCACCGCGAAAGTAAGCGGCCCACGTTTCTTTTTGAAACGAAAACGGCTTACGGCCACGTTCAGCAAACCAGCTATTCAGATGACGCAGCGCTTGAGCTTGGGGATTCGCCATCACGGTTGCTCCGCCGTGTGGGGATTGGCGCGGATCATCGCACGGATCGTTTCCAGCGAATCGGCATCTGCGATTTTCAAATCTTCGCGCCAACGTGCGATGCGAGGAAACCGGACCGCGACCCCCGACTTGTGGCGATTCGATTCGCTGATGTTTTCAAACGCCAACTCAAAGACCAATTCGGGGGTCACACTGCGCACGGGGCCGAATCGCTCGATGGTATGCTGCCGAACGTAGCGATCAACTTTGGCAATCTCGGCATCGGTAAGGCCTGAGTAAGCTTTGGCAAACGGGACAAGGTTCCCCTCGTCCCACACGGCAAACGTGTAATCGGTGTAGAGGCTCGCCCGCTTGCCGTGCCCGCGCTGGGCGTAAATCAACACGGCATCCACGGTGTAGGGCTCGATCTTCCACTTCCACCAATCCCCGCGCGGTCGGCCCACGCGATAGGGCGAATTCAACTGCTTCAGCATCAATCCTTCGGCTTGTTGCTCGCGGCTTGTCTGCCGCAACTCGGCAAGTTCGTTCCAGCTCGTAAAGTGGTGAGCCGTGGAAAGCAGAAAGCCTTCGCCGTCATTCCCATCGTTCTGTCCGTCGTTCCCGCGCAGGCGGGAATCCAAAATCACTTGCTCCAACTGGGCACGCCGTTCACTGAGTGGTTGTTGCCGAATATCGGTGCCACCTAATTCCAACAAATCAAACGCGATGAGTGCCACCGGCACGTCGCTCAAGATTTTCTTGCCAAGCTGCTTACGGCCGATGCGACGTTGCATCGCTGCAAAAGGCATAATCTCGCCATCGCGGTAGCCGACGATCTCGCCATCGATAACAGTGCCGTCAGGTAGGTGCTGTGCGAGCGCGATGAGTTCGGGAAAGCGATCGGTCGTGAGATCCTCGCCACGTGACCAGATAAACGTTTCACCAGCGCGGCGGATCAACTGCGCGCGAATGCCATCCCATTTCCATTCGGCTTGCCAGTCGAGCGACTCGCCCAACTCGCTGGGTTCCGTTTCCAGCGGATGCGCGAGAAAAAAGGGATATGGTTTGCTGATCCCCGCGTCGTGCGTATCTGGATTGACCCACGCGGCGAACAGTTCACCAGTCGGTTCCCAATCTCCCATCAACCGATGCGACAGCACATCGGCATCGATGCCGCTCGCTTCGGCAAGACCCCGCACCACGAGTCCCCGCGACACACCCACGCGGAACGAACCCGTGATAATTTTGTGAAACACAAACCGCGTGGCTTCGTCGAGTTCGTTCCAGGCTTGCTCGACAACTTGTTTTTTCTGTTCAACGTCGCTCGTGTGGAGCGGCAAAAGTCGCTCGGCCAGCCAGCGATGCAGCGGCAAGTCAGCGGCTGCTTCGGCGGGGGGAAGAATCAACGTCATTGTTTCCGCCAGATCGCCGACCACTTCATAGCATTCGTCGAACAACCAGCTGGCGATGCCCGCGCGCTCGGCGGACCACTCGCGCAAGAGTTTCGTCGGCACGAGTTGCCGGATCTTGCGACCACAGAGAAAGTAAACGGCCCAAGCAGCGTCGTCCGGTGACGCAGTTTTGAAATAGTCGGCCAGTGCGGCGATCTTCTCGCTCGTCTTCGTGGTTTGATCGAGCGCGGAGTAAAGGGCGGCGAAGCGTTTCATGACCGTACCTCCCCCTCTTCGGTACTGTTTGGAACGGTAAGGGGAGGAGGGGCTAGGGGAGGAGCGATTTGAGCTTCAACCTCGTCTTCTGTTGCCGCAACGTCGTCATCCTCTTCTTCGTTGCCGTATTGCGTGGCGAGCGCCGCCGCATGGAGACCGATCTGATTCAAATGTTCGACGACCTGCCGCACGTAACCGTGAGTGACCCAGACGGTCTCCGCACCGGTTTCGCGAATCGCGGTGAGCATACTCGACCAATCCACGTGATCGGACAATACAAATCCTCGGTCAACAACCTTGCGGCGGCGAATCCCGCGCACGCGCATCCAGCCCGACGCAATGCCGGTCGACACGCGGCCGAAGCGGCGCATCCAGGGCGTGCCGTTGGCCGAGGGAGGCGCGACCACGAGTGCGCGGCTCCAGTCGAAATCGCGGTCCACCGACATCACGCGCTGCACTTCGGGTAGAACAACGCCGCATTCGCGGTAAGCTTCGCAGGCATTAATGATCGCGCCATGGCCGAAGATGGGGCCAATTGCCGAGTCGATGCCCGCGAGCAGCCGCTGAGCTTTGCCGACGGTATAGCCGTAAAGCAAACTCGCCTTGCCCTGTTCTTGATTCGATCTCCACCAGGCGTTGATCTCGGCGAAGACTTCCGATGAATCTTGCCAGCGATAAATGGGCAGTCCAAACGTCGATTCCGTCACGAACGTGTGGCAACGGACCGGCTCGAACGAGCGGCAGGTGAGATCGGCTTGCAATTTGTAATCGCCACTGACGACACAGACTTCGCCTTGATATTCGATTCGCACCTGGGCCGCGCCGGTCATGTGGCCGGCGGGATGCAGGCTCACCTGCACGCCGTTCATCGTGCGCGTTTCGCCGTATTCGACGAAATCGAAATTCGCCTCGTGACCCAATCGCAAATGGAAGATCGCCGCGCCTTCCCGGGCTGCCAGATAGTTGTCACTTCCCCAGCGGGCATGATCGGAGTGGGCATGCGTCACCACCGACCGCGGCACGGCTCGCCAGGGATCGACATAGAAATCGCCCTGGGGGCAATACAAACCATTTTCAGTGGTACGCAGAAGCTTGGTCATTCGAACGGGCTCGCAACAATGGGGGGAACTCACGCGAACCGTGTTCCACAAGCCAGTGTTAACAGGAGCCAATTACGAGCAACAAACATTCCAGCGGTTCTGTTCAACCGCCTGCCAGAATGGTCGAGAGGAAAGCTATTGCTGGAGAAGCTGATCGAGGCTGACGAATTCGTAGCCGCGTTCTTTGAGCTCGTCGATAAGCGTGCCGAGATTGGGTGGCATCTTGTCTTTGCGCAAGCTGCCGAGGTGCAGGAGCAGCAAATGGCCGTTGAGTCCGTCAGGTTCCTTGGCTTCATATTTTAGTATGTCGGCGAGAATCTCTTGAGACGGCTTGAACGACGCGTGATCCTCGGGAGCCCAGTCGCGATTCGACCCGCTGCCAGAAGTGAAATTCACGAGCACGCAGCCAAGGTCCTTGGCCCAGGCGGCATGTTGCTTGTTGTACCATTCGTAGGGTGGCACGAAGTAAATCGGCCCATCATGCTTCGCGCCGAACTTGGCCAGTTCGTCGAGATTGCGTTGCAGGTCGTCTTTGAAGTCTTTCTCGCTGACCAACGATTTCTGGCGGTTCTCCCAAGGGGCATAAAGCAAATGGCCGTGGGAATGCGGGCCGAGGAAATGCTTCTCGGAGACCATCCGGCGCAGTAAAGCTGCGTGTTCCGGCTTAGCAACGTAGCCCCCCGTGACAAAGAACGACGCGGGAACTTGCTGTTCTTTGAGCGTGTCGAGAATCAACTCCGTCCCTTCGCCGTGATCGCCCCCGGTGAAGATGAGAGCGAGTTGCTTTTGATCTTTGGGACCGCGCACGATGCCGTCTTCGATGATTGTGAATTTATCGCTGTCGGCGGGTTTCTTTGTCGTTTGAGATTTTTTCAGCGCCGGGGACGTAAGATCGACATCGCCAAAATGAGCGAGCAGCGTGATCGCGTCGGCCGTGCCATCCATCGTGGGTTCGTTCGTGGAGTAGTCGCCGATGTCGTCGTGATAGACAACGTGCTCATTCTGGAAATCGGCGAACTCGTCGTCTTGCGTCAGATGCAAGCCGATCAGGTTTTCGTAAACCGACGTGTAGACGGGGCCATCGACGATGCCCCCCGGGACCATCTTCTTGGTGAGATACCAAATACCAGTGTGAACGTCTTCGGGATACTCGCCATCGCGCGGAATGCCGGTCAACATCGACGTGCCCCAGGGGTTGCGACCCAAGAGCCAATCACGTTGGGCGAGCATAAAATCATGGTACTGCATGTCGCCGGTCATTTTTTCATACAGCAGAATCTGCGTGATCAGTGCGCTCACCAAATTGTTGGAACACCACACGAACGGCACACCGATTTGATAGGAATTCTTCTTGCCGCGGGCGACACAGGCTTCGATTCCCTCGCGATAGTACTCGGCGAGCTTTTTCTGCATCGCGGCATCGACATGCGGGTAAAAAGCGAAGTGACCTACGTTCATGAACGGATAGAATTCGTAGTGCCCCACCTTTTCATGCGGCATCCACGAAGTCGCGGCGATTTGCTCGGCGTATTTTTGAGCGTCGGCGAGATAGGCTTTGTCGTCCGTGGTTTTGAATAACTCCGCGGCGCCCCATTCCATGTCGTCGGCCCAGGTATTTTCCATATAGCGATAAGGCGCCTTGAACGAGTTGCCCTGCTGATAGCCTTCTTTGTCCTTGCCCAGTTGATACAACTCCTTGGCCGCAACCAAACACTTGTCGGCGAACACGGGATCGTTGAAATCGCTGCGCCAAATCCGCGCGGCGATGGCCATGGCCGCCGCCGAGCGGCCCGCAAGATTAGCCACGCCGGTGGCTTCGCTCTTATGTTTGTTGAGCCCTTGAGGTTTGCCGTCGGCGAAGTAAACCACGCGATAGCTGTTCGCGCCCCAGCCGTAATCGGAATCGTCCTGGTCGGGATATTTCCAGCCGGTGTGGTCGCGATCGTCGGCGACTTGGTGATACAGGTGCGTGGGATGAGGATGGAGCTTGTGCAGCCAATCGAGTCCCCACTTCGCTTCGTCGAGTACGTCGGCAATGCCGTTGGGAATCGGTCGGCCCATGTCGTCGACGCGGTCGCCGAACTTTTGCGGATCGAGTTCGTAAGCGAGTAACATTCGCGCCGTGGCGTTGCTCGAAGTGATCAGATATTTGAGCTGATCCCCGGCGTCGTGCCACCCTCCACTCGCATCAACAAAACTATCCGCCGGGAGCGGGCCATAGGCCGTGCGTCCATCACGTTTGTGGCAGACCATGTCCAGAAACGGATTGTAACCACAGCGTTGCTGCCGCATGAAAACGAGCAGATCGTCTTGATAGTTTTTATAGGCGTCGTTGCCGATGGCAAACGGGCGCGATTCCGCGCCGCTGGGATCGAGCTTGAGAATATAGTTCCCGGGCTTCTTCACAGCGCTGAAATCGAGTTCGTAGCAGTGAGGAAACTTTCCCCAGGCTTTTGCCGTGGCCGTAATAAGCGGACCTGACATGACTTGTTCTTTGCTATCGGCATCGAGGACTTGGAACGTGCCATCGAGCGGCTGTTCGGCAAAGGCGATGCCCACTTTGGCGTCGTCGGTGAGATAGCCGATTTGATTGATGCGTAGATGAGCGGCTGGTTCGGCTGTTGCGGAAGTTTCCGCATTCAAGCTAGTTCCGTACGACAACAACCAACTGACAAACAGGCAAAGGAGTAAGAAATTTCGGCGCATAATTTTGAACGAAGAAGATTAATGGCAGGATCACTCGCCCACGCGGAGCACGATGGGTGTCGTATCAGCCATATTTCCTTGCCGCCAGAAATCCTTAAATTCGGCGAAGCGCTGACTTGGCACCTGTTTGCCACCGTACTGGAGCAATCGCTCGCAAACAAGTTGGTTTCCCACCGCCTGCCAATTGCAGCGATACTCACCCCAATCGCATTTCACGCTCACAAGCTCTGGAATCGCAAAGGGCGTTACGTCGTCGGGCAGATCGATAACATGCCGTTCAAACGACAGCCGCGACGTGGGCAACGATAGCGGATGCAATCGCTCTTCGCTTGCCATGACGCCCCACATCGAAATCTTACCGGCCCAGGGAACTTGTAAAAGCAGAATGTTTTTGATCTGACGAGCGACTTGCGGGATGGCTACCTGGCATTGGTAAGTGAAGCGTCCGGAAAGATGTTCGACCGTTTCGTAGGAAAATTTCGAGCCGACGGCACCGGGATAATCCGACCCAAGCCAGGCTTGCAGCACCTTCATGCGATGCTCTTGCGTGCGGTCGATAAATTGAGATCGCAATTGGGCGGCGAGGTCTCCGGAGTATTCGAGATGAAAAGAACCTTCGTAGACTCCATCGCTCCGTAAGCGGCCTTTGTTGTCGCGATATTCAAGATGTTCGCTCGCCGGCCGCGGGGGAACATGCTCAAAGTGAAACGCATCGTCTCCCAGCACGAGAGCATGCAGGTCTTGATCGACCGTGGGAAGCTCGCCAAACGCGAATTCGCCACTGGCCGCATCCAGCCAATAAGGCTTATCGTCGATCATGACCCGCACGATGGCATGATTGAACCGGTTTGAGGGAAGGAAAGGCGTGCGCCCCTCGTCACCTGTCATGACGACAGCCACGTGAGCGGGCATGTCCATTGCTTGCAAGAGTTGCACGAGCAGCGCGGATTTGTCTTTGCAGTCTCCTTGCAAGTCGAGAAAGACTTGATTCGAACCCCGCGCTTGTCGATCTTCCCACTCGCTGCGGGGCCGTCCGTAGCGCACGGTTCGCGCGGCGTAGGTGTACGCGGCGGTCGCTTTCTCGATGGGATTCGTTTTGCCGTGGGAGAGTTCTTCGGCAAGGCTGGTCAGTTCGTGTGAGCGATACCGCACGGGAACCAACTCGGCTTTGAGCTTTTGAGCAAAGGGCGTCCAGGTGGATGCGGTTGTGATATCTATCCAGGGCGCGAAATCTCGCAGCGGCGGCGTCCAATCGTCGAACTCAATTCCCGGAGCATTGCGAACTTCCCAGGTGCAGACGTGGTAATCCCGCTCTTGCCGTTCGTGTGGGAGAGGCGCTCCATGGTGCACGCGATACGAAACCTTGAACGGACTGGCCACGGCAACCGTGTAGCGGCGATAGCGGCAAGGCACTCCGGTTTGCAAGAAATAATGGCCCCAAATGGAGTGCCAGAAATCTTCCTTTCGAAAATCATCGAGTTGTTCTTCGACTTCGACGATCACTCCCGGTCGCAACGGCGAGTAGGTTATTTGATAGGTGCGGCCGAATAAATTGGGCGGAGCATTCGGAATCGCCACCTTGTGGCAATGAACCTTGGCGTTTTTCGAGATGCCGTCGGTCCAATACAGCTTGGTTTGGAGCATCTTGAGTTTTTGTGAACGAACATCGTAAGAACGGTAGAACTCGTCCCAGACTCCCAGGGACTCGCGACTATGCAATTGAGTGACGAGATGCCGGACGCTGGTGGTGGTACCGTCGCGATGCAGAACGATCAGATAATCTTCAATCAGAACTTGCTCGCCCCATTGAGCAAGAAATTCTGGATCGAGTTCGGCTTGCTCAACGCGATAGTTTTGCCGCGGTGCGAAATGGCGTACTGGGCGGTGCCTCTTGAACAATGTTCGCAAAAGCTTGCGGCGAGGTTTAGGAAAGGCCGACTCGCCATCGTAGCGGGTCGGCCTTTGGCCGTAGATGTCTGCTGAATCGTTCACGTTGGTTGAAAAGTCCTGATGTTATCTTTCAGAAAAGGGGGCCGTGTGATCCTGGGCTTTGGCGTGTTCGACCGTCCCATACAAATGCCCGCCGTGGTCAGCGCCGCTCCAGAAGCCCGCGTAGTGGTCGTTGTAGATCATCACTCGTGCGGTGTACGTTCCCAGGCCGGGGAACGCCATTTTGTCGACCGTGATGACGGGGGTATCGCCGGCCCACTTCACGGGGAGCGTAATTGGCAGCTTCACATCGTGATCGCCGTAAATGATGCGAGCGACGAACATCCAATTCCCATCGCCGACGTGCTTGACGCTGATGAGTTCATAGCGCTCAGGCTTGGGGCTGCCAGTCTCTTGCCCTGTGACGGTGAAATGTCCCACGAGCGTCGAACCGCTGAGCGACGATTCCAACTCGGCGTAGAGCTTGGTTTGTTCGGGCGTGAGTTCGGCGGCTGACGAAAGATTTATTAGGCACAACCAGGCAACGATCGTGGCGGAACGAAGTAGCATGAGGGCCTCCTCTGCGATGGCATATTTCGACAAATACCTAGGTGTAGTCTATCAAGTCCCGCGCTAAGCGCGCAAAAAAATCCCCGATCGAATGACCGGGGATTTACGTGTCTGTTTGTTTTGGCTGCTGTTATTTCGGAGTCGGAAAGTAGCTGCCGACGTTCATGAACTGCAGGCTCGAACCCGTGGTGGGGACACCGGCCAAGGGGTTCTTGGCGACCATGCCCCGCGCGGCGGCGGCTCGTTCTTGCTGCCGCATGCGTTGGTATTCGCGCGCTTGAGCTTCCGCCGCGGCTTGATTTTGCAATTGCGGCAAGACAAAGCCATAGAAGTTAGGAACACTCGTGGCGGATTCCGGCACGAGATCCAAATTCAAATATGGGCTTAGCGTGGGAGCTTGCTGGATGTGTTGAAACGGCTTGGAATTACCGCCAGGCATCGGCTGAGCGGAAGCCACATAGGCTGTGGCTCCGGACATGCCGGGTGATTGGGTGTTGTAAGCCGCTTGGCTTTGACCGCCAAAGTATCGTGCCGCTGGAGTACGCAACGCTTGATTGAGCTGGCTAAACGCTGCTCCCTGCATCAAGCAGACTATCAAGCATCCTGCTCCCAGGCTCAAGATTCGTTGAATTCTCATGTTCTCGTTCCATTTGTTTCCAGGTACTCGCCCGCCAATTTGGCCGCACAATCTGCTTAATCGGCAAAGTTTGCCAGCGACCTGCTGTCTAAAGCTGTGAATTTCTCGGGAAATGCTAGCATGGGCGCGAAAATTCCCGAGATTTCCGCGACCAGGACAAGAAAGGAGTCGATATTTGTAGGTGTTTTGACTATTCTTGACTAAGTTGACCATTATACATATGATTGCCACTCAATCGGGTTCAGGGATTCGGTCCCGTTCGTTTGTTTCGCTCCCAAGGGAAGCCAAGATGTCGACTACTGCCGCTGCCAGCCAGCTGGAGCGCCCCAAGAAAATTGTTGCCGCTCGGGCAGCGCACCAGCTTGAGCCGACTCCCGAATTGCTGGCGGAGTTGGCCGAGGCGAGCGCCCGGCTGGAGACCGCCACGCCCGAAGAGATCATCACTTGGGCTCATGAACGATTCGCGCCCTATCTGACGATGGCCACGGCCTTCGGTCCCGAAGGATGCTTGATCCTCGCGATGCTCGCCAAGGTTGCTCCCGAGACGTATGTCTTCAATTTGGATACGGGCTACCAATTCCAGGAAACCCTCGACCTGCGGGATCGCATCGCCGAGAAGTATGGCATCGAAGTCGACTTGTTGCAGCCTGAACTCACCGTGCCTGAATACGAAGCATTGCACGGCGGGCCGTTGTATAAGACCGATCCCAATCAATGCTGCTTCGATCGCAAGATCAAAGTTTTGACCAAGGCAGCCGAAGGGATGCACGCTTGGATGAGTGGCATCCGCCGCGATCAGAGCAGCGACCGCGCGCAAGCGGCGATCGTCGGTTGGGATAAGAAGTTCAAGTTGGTGAAGATCAGCCCGCTGGCGAATATGACCAAGAATGATGTCTGGAAGCGAATTCTCGCCGAAGACATTCCCTACAACCCGCTGCACGATCAAAATTTTCTCAGCATCGGCTGCTGGCCTTGCACACGGGCCGTAGCCGCGGGAGAAACCGACGAACGCGCCGGGCGCTGGAGCGGCACGGCCAAAACGGAGTGCGGTCTGCACACGATCCAAGAATCCGATGGTAGCGGTATTTGATCTATTCACCACAAAGACTCAAAGGTCAGAAAGTTCGTTGAATTGCTTAAATTGCATCCTTAGTGTTCTTTGTGTGCTTTGTGTGCTTTGTGTTTAACTCCTCATGAATTTAAGTTCCAAAACTCAATACGCTTGTCTAGCCATGCTCGAACTTGCCCAGCACCACAGCTTGGGCGAGCCGGTGCAGGTACGCCGTATTGCCGAGCGGCACGGGATTCCGTCGCCGTTCTTGGTGCAGATTTTTCAGGAGCTCAAACGGGCCGGTCTGATCACCAGCGTGCGGGGAGCATCGGGCGGCTATATGCTCGCGCGGGCTCCCGAGGAGTTATCGCTATCGGAACTCTTGGATGTTGTTGAAGGCTCACACGAACCGACTTGTTGTGCCGCGAACGACTCGCCGCTGGCGCCGGTGTTGACGGAGGTCTGTCACGAGCTGGCCGCGGCGCGGCGGGAACGTCTCGAAGCGATCACACTCGCCGATTTGTTGGAACGATCGGCCGTGGCGGTCGATCCGATGTGGTACATCTGATGGATTACGGTGTCCGATGACCCAGCAGCTGCCTGCCAATTCTCGTTCGGTTGTGAACGAGCTAACTCCGCCGGGCAGCACGGTTTACCCAAACGCTGTGATTGGTGCGTCCATGCGGAATTCAGGCCATAAAAGGGGACTTCCCCGGCGTTGTCGGTCCGATTTTTGGCGGGTATAATCGCCAGTTCGCTATTTTGCCAACCTTACTTACTTAATGCGGCGATGGACCGTTTTGGGATGCCAGCCTATGCGATTTTGGCTACTGGATCGGATACTCTCTTACGAGCCCGATACCCAATTAACGGCCGTCAAGAATGTTTCGCTTTCCGAAGAATATCTGGCAGATCACTTTCCTGAGTTTCCGGTGTTGCCGGGCGTGTTCATGTTGGAAGCGGCGACCCAAGCCGGGGCGTGGCTGATTCGGATGAGCGAGAACTATGCCCACAGCATTGTGGTGCTGCATGAGGCGCGCGCGGTGAAGTACGCCGACTTCGTAGCCCCCGGGCACACGCTCACTATTCGCGTCGAGCAAACGAAAAAGGACGATCGCTACACCAACTTTCGCTTCGAGGGGACCGTCGACGGCAAAGTCTCGGTCAGCGGCCGCCTAGTACTCGAACGATTCAATCTCGGTGAGACGGAACCCGAAAAGGCCGACGTCGACGCGCGGGTGATTGAGTACCAAAAGACAATCGAAAAACTTTTGACCCGCGGACTCGATGCGCCCGCGGTCGTGAACTGAATAGAGACATATTGAATTCAAAGTCGGCCCGCGGCCGCTGAGTTGGCCGCGATTCGACGCTACACACCATTTCACTGGAGGTTTGTTTAACCATGCCAACTAAAGAAGAAATTTTCGACAAAGTGCGCGAAGCCCTGGTCGATGCCCTCGGTGTTGACGACGACGAAGTCACGCCGGAAGCCACCTTGCAAGGGGACCTCGATGCCGAGTCGATTGACTTCTTGGATATCGTGTTCCGTCTGGAAAAAGCGTTCGACATCAAAATCGAGCGAGGCGAGTTGTTCCCCGAAGACATCCTGACCGACACCGACTTTGTTCAAGATGGCAAGGTGAACCCCGCTGGCGTTGCGAAGCTCAAGGAGCGGATGCCGTTTGCTGATCTTACGAAATTTGAAGCCAATCCCGTTGTGCAGAACCTGGGCCAGCAGCTCACGGTGCAAGACATGTGCAACTTCGTGGCTTACAAGCTGGAGAAGAAGTAAGTCTAGACAATAGCCAATCACCAATGACCAAAATTACCAATTTGAAACGTATTTCATCGGTCATTTGGGATTTGGGCATTGGTCATTGCAACCGAGTTCATTACTAAGCAGTAAATTGGTGCTTTCATGCGTTGGTTTTGGATAGATCGATTCACCGAGTTCGTCTGCGACACTCGCGCCGTGGCCGTGAAAGGTGTCTCGTTGGCCGAGCCGCACATGCACGATCATTTCATCGGTTATCCGATCATGCCCAACTCCCTGGTCACCGAGGGGATCGCCCAGGCGGGCGGGCTCTTGGTGAGCGAGCATTACGGCTTTTCGGAGCTTGTCGTCTTGGCGAAATTGGCGACCGTGAAGTTCCATTCGATCGTTCGCTGTGGCGAGACGCTCACCTATCGGGTGACCGTCGACACCTTGCGGCGTGATGGGGCTGCGATTTCGGCGACCGCGCACGTGGGGGATCGCCTGCATGCCGAGGCCCAATTGTTTTTTGCCCGTTTGGGGGACTCGCACGAAGAATTGGCGAACGCCCGCATGTTCCGGCCTCGGGACCTGCGGCATTGGTTGGAGTTGGTCGGTGTGTTTGAAGTAGGCGTTAAGGCCGACGGCACGCGCATGCGTGAGTCGGATTACCCGCTCGAAGAATTGCCGGTTGCTTAGTTTCGTCGGAAGGGAACAGTTGCCATGCGTCGTCGCGTTGTGATTACTGGTGTGGGTTGTGTTACTCCTTTGGGAACCACGGTTCCCGAGTTGTGGAAGAACTTGCTGGCTAGCAAGAGCGGCGTGGGTCGAACAACGATATTCGATTCAACCAACTTCCCCACCAAGATTTCCGCGGAAGTGAAAAACTGGTCGGTGGCCGACGCGGGACTCGACGCAAAAGAATGGGCAGATCGCAGTCGCCACACGTGCTTTGCCGCGGGTGCCGCCAACCAAGCCGTGAAAGAGTCGGGCGTGCTGGGCACGGTTGAACCTCAACGCTTCGGCGTCTACTTGGGGGCCGGCGAAGGAAGCCAGGACTTTTTCAATTTCTCGCAGATGATGTGCGCGGCCGTCGCGAGTGGCGAGCTCGACATGAAGGCGTTCGTCGAGTCGGGGCTCAAGATTCTCGATCCCAAGGCGGAGCTGGAACAAGAACCCAACATGCCGGTGGGTTATTTGGCTGGAATGTTCGATGCCCAAGGGCCAAATGTGAACTGCCTTACGGCTTGTGCCGCCAGCAGCCAAGCCATCGGTGAAGCGACCGAAATCATCCGCCGGGGCGAAGCCGACGTGATGCTCTCCGGTGGGGCGCACAGCATGATTCATCCCTTTGGCGTGACGGGTTTCAATCTGCTCACCGCTTTGAGCGAACGCAACGACGAACCCGAACGGGCCTCGCGACCCTTTGATAAGGGGCGTGACGGATTCGTCTTGGGCGAAGGGGCCGCGATGGTCGTGCTCGAAGAATACGAGCATGCCCGCAAGCGTGGGGCCCATATTTACGGTGAGCTGTTGGGCTACGGCACGACGGCCGATGCGTTTCGCATCACCGATACCCATCCCGAAGGCCGAGGGGCGATCAGCTGCTTGAAGATGGCGCTCAAAGACGCTGGCAAAAATGTCACTGACGTTGATTACATCAATGCCCACGGCACAAGCACGGCGGTCAACGATCGCGTGGAATCGCTGTCGATTCGCAACGTGTTTGGCGAATACGCCGACAAGGTGCCAGTCTCGAGCACCAAGAGCATGACGGGCCACCTCATCGCCGCGGCGGGGGCCACGGAGTTGATCATCTCTTTGATGGCGATCAAAGACGACGCCTTGCCGCCCACGATCAACTACGAAACGCCCGATCCGGAATGCGACTTGGATTACATTCCGAACGTCGCTCGCGAAGCGAAGTGCAACGTGATCGTCTCGAACAGCTTTGGTTTCGGCGGCCAGAACGTGACGCTGGTGGCGGGCGGGATTTAGTGGGGATACCTCTTCTATGAGGAGGCTTGCTCATCATGCAAGCTCATCGAGACCGCTGTTCGTTTGCCTTGATTGCGTGTCTCGGTCTATTCAGCTTGGTGTCGTGCGCTGACACTTCGGCCCCTGCACCGCTCCCCAAGGTTTTGTTTGACGATCCACTTCCACAAGGCGCCATTGCGCGCCTCGGAACGACAAGACTTCGTTGTGATCACTTGATCAATAGTCTTGCAGTCGCTCCCAATGCCCAATTTATCGTGACAGCAAGTGCCGATGGTCGTTAACCGACTGCCATTCAAGTTTGGGATTCCAAGACGGGTAAAGAAAGATCGAATTTCCAGAGCGAAGATTCATGGATCGCTATTTCGCCGGATGGTGCCACGCTGGCGACCACTGGCAAGTACGACGATGTCGGTATTCGCCTGTGGGATATTGAGTCCAAAGCATTGATTCGCGAAATCAATCTCGGGGACATCAAAACGCGAACCGGTTACACGGGGCGATCTGGACAAAGATTGCACAACGTGGCCTTCTCACCTGATGGAAAGTTGCTTGCCGTTGCCTGTTCGGTGGAAAAACGACAAGGGATGCCGATGTATGCAAGCTATTGGGCCTTGCATTTGATTGACCTTATGACGGGCGAAGAAATTAGGCATTTTTCTTTCGACGATAATCCATCCCATCGGCCTATTCGCTTCCGCTTCTCTCCTGACGGCCATTCCATCGCGGTGATCGGTGGTAAGGACAGTCGTGTGTGCATTCTTACGACAGACGACATGCAGATTATGCAAAAATTTGGAAATGGTGCATGGGACGTGACGTTCGCTGCGGATGGCCAATATTTTGGAGTCGCTAATTACAAACAAACCCAAGTCTTCGATTGTAAGAAATGGAAGGAGAGACAATCCATTCCGGCGACTGAGTATGCGAAACATGGTGGAGGTACGGTCGCCCTTACCCATGACGGCAAGCTCGTTGCGCGAGTGGGAGATGCTAGCGATGCCTTCGCAAGGCTCTGGGAGACAAAGTCGGGCGCGATCATTCGGAAGCTATTGAATTATTATCGCGCTGACGCGGCGGCATTAGAGTTTGTCAATAACGGACAGAATCTCGTATGTGGCAGTGATAAACTCATTCGTATCTGGGACATTCCCCAAGGGACTGAGAGCGTCCTCGGCAACACCTTTCGCGGGAAACTGCACAGCTTGGCTTATTCTCCCGAAGGAAAGTATCTGGCCCTTTGCGGCGAAGATCCAGGTATTCGGATCCACGATGCATCGACGCGCGAACTTTTGTATTGGGTTGGAAGAGATGAATTTGTACGCCGCGTGGCATTCTCGCCAGATAGTCAATTGCTGGCGTCGGTGGGACACTCTTTACGGCTTTGGAAGACAAGCACGGGTGATAAGGTATGGTCACGTGGTCCAGAGAAACGACACTCTAAAAATTTTCGTCAATCGCCGGCATCGGTGGTATTTTTACCAGGCGGTCGCCGCTTGATGACTGGCGGCTACGATGGCCTGCTAAGGCTTTGGGATACGGCGACAGGCGCACATCTCAAAAAGTACGAACTCACGCAACCACTCCCGCCGAATGGCAGGCCCCAGATCCTTGATCTGATGATGCTTTCTGAAATGAAACTTATTGCCAATTACGGCGGGCGGTTTTGTCTTTGGGATTTGAAAACTGAAAAAGTAGTTTCGGCATATTCTGGTAGCAGTTACACGAACGATATCGGTACTCCTTTGGCGGCGACAGCCAATGGTTCGCTGATTGCCTATGAAGGCTCTTTGCAGGGGAAGGATCAAGCAACACGACAAGGGGTCGTGTTGCGAAATCTTCAATCCCAAGATGTTCCCAAGCTGCTAAGGGAAGCCCCTCCTCAGTCCAATGAGAACTTATCCGTGGCTTTTTCGCCGACGCAACCTCTTTTGGCAATCGGCGGCTTGGATCGTGCCGTCACGCTTTGGGACGTTACTACACGCCAAGAGATTGCAAAACTGGAAGGTCACACGGATTTCATTTCTGCCCTGGCATTTTCTCCCGATGGCAAAGAATTGGCCTCCGCAAGTTGGGATGGAACCGTCTTATTTTGGGATATGCGAGACTTCGCAACGCCTATGGAAGGCGAGCCGACGAGTTCGACCGGGCAGTAGTGTCGCGGGGCACATTGTTGCGATTATGCCGATCCTGCGGCGAGGCATTTTCCCCTTCGGCGTGAACTACATTTGAGTGGGTAATTATCCCGCCGTCGGCCAGGAGACAGGGCAGTCGTCTCGTGGCGCGTTCCGTATTTTGTTTTGCCCCCTGCAAAGTCCGCGCGCTGCTCATGAATCTTATGCAATTGGAACATCGTTCCTCGTGGTCTCGCTTAATACTCATCGTGTTGATCGCGGTGACGGTCGGTTTGCTGCTTGCGCTCGTGTGGATCGATCTCACGTGGCGAGCCTTTGCTAATGCCGCCAAAGAGCGTGATCTGCGCGTTCGAGAACTCCAAGGTGAGATCGTCCACTTCGACGAAGTGCTGACCATGTCGGCCTTGATGGCCGCGACGACGGGCGATGAATCCTGGCGGCGACGGTATGAAACTTATGAGCCGCTGCTGGGGCAAGCTTTGCAAGAAACAACGTTGATTGTGCCTCACTATGGAGTCGCCGCGACGAAGCAAACCGAGGAAGCTAATCGAAAGTTATTTGCCCTGGAAGCAGAAGCCTTCGCGCTCGTCGAGCAGGGCCGTGCTCAGGATGCCCAAGCCCTGCTATTGAGTCCTGAGTATGCTCAGCAAAAAGCGACCTATTCCGCCGGGATGAGGGCCCTCGATCAGACATTGGAGGATTACATCGCGAATTCCGATGCCGATACGCTGCGTACGGGGCAACGGCATTTGATCTTGAATTTGGGCGTGGTGATCTTGGTGACGCTCGGTTGGGCCATCTTCTTTCGGAACATGATCCGTACGGAAGATGCCTTGGTCGACAGCCATCAAAATTTGACGCGGTTGGCCGATGAACTTGCCGATGCGAATCAAACCTTGGAAACCCGCGCGGCGGAGCTCGCGCACGCGAACTCGGAATTGGGCGAAACGAATCTGAACCTGTCGAATGAGATCGAGACCCGCATCGAGGCCGAGGCGATTCAGAAGGAATTGCATCACCAACTGCTCGCTGCGACACGGCAGGCGGGAATGGCGGAGATCGCCACGGGGGTGCTGCATAATGTGGGCAACGCGCTCAACAGTGTGAATGTCTCGGCGACCTTGGCTCACGATCTTGTGCTGCACAGCCACGTGACCGACCTCGAGCGGGCCGTCGATTTGCTGATCCAACACGACAACGATCTGGAGCACTTTTTGACCGCGACGCCGCGGGGACAATTGCTGCTGCCGTATCTCACGAAACTGACAGGTTCGCTGCTTGATGAGCATTCGCGGCTCAAGGAATATCTGGCCGACCTGGAAAAGAACGTCGATCACACGAAGCAAATCGTGAAATCGCAGCAAACTTATGCCAAGATATCGATCGTCGATATCGAATACGACTTGGGCGAAGTACTGCACGATGTGCTGAAACCGCTCAGTGGCAGCTTGACGACAAATGGGATCGAACTGGTTTGGGAGGGTGAAAAACAGTTGCTTGTGCACGGCGATAAACACAAAGTGATTCAGATCCTCAACAACCTGACGACCAATGCCGTCCATGCCTTGATTGCATCGCCGCTGGAACCCAAGCGGTTGATCGTGCGGATGTCGTCGGATGGAGAGAACATGGCCTGCGTGGATATTCAGGATACCGGCGTGGGGATCGACGCGACGCATCTCACAAAAATTTTTCAATACGGCTTTACGACCAAAGAGTCGGGACATGGTTTTGGCCTGCACCACAGTGCTTTGGTTGCGCGTGAAATGGGGGGCGAACTGCGCATGCATAGTGCGGGGGTCGGCCACGGCGCGTGCTTTACATTGGAACTCCCCCTCGTTCGTGATCCGGAGAATTCCAAGCTGGAATTCGTCGCGGCGATTTAGCTCTCGACAAACTCTTGGTCAGCGACGATTCTGAAAGCTTCATAAATCCTTTGTGATGGCTGACGCATGCGCCGCATTCATTTCGACGTGACCGATTCCACGAACACCGAAGCCCGTCGGCTTGCCGTCGAGCATCCGGGCGAGTGTTTACTTATCACTGCAGCGAAGCAATCAGCAGGTCGTGGCAGACATGGCCGAGCGTGGGAAAGCCCGTTGGGCGGAGCATGGATGAGCATCGTTTGGCCGGCTCGTCAGCCTCCGCAAGCGTATGGCGCCGTTTCTTTGGTAGCGGCGATTGCCGTGAGGCGAGCGTTGCTGGACGTCGTGGAAGCCACTCGGCTAAATATCAAATGGCCCAATGATCTGCTCATCGACGATCAAAAAGTGTGTGGCATTCTGTGTGAACAATGGCCGAGCGAAAGCGGTCAAGCAGGTTCGCTGGTGATGGGCATCGGCGTGAATGTTGATTTCGATCACACGCTGTTTCCGCCCGACATCCGGCATCCGCCAACAACACTTGCTAGCGCCCTGGGCCGAGCGATTCCTGTCGAGGACATCATCGACGCGGTGAGCGAACAAGTCTTGGCCGCCCTGGAGGAATTTGAAGTCGCTGGATTTAATGCCGACTTCGTGGAAGAACTCCGTGGCTGCCTGGCTTACGTGGGGGACGAACGAAGTTGGCAATCACCGCGCGGAGATATCACCGGCAAAGTCGTGGGAATCGACGACACGGGCCGGCTGCTGCTGGAGGTTGACGGCCAAACCACGGCCCATGATGTGGGCGAGTTTGCCCCTACGCGAGCGTGATCAGTAGATCCCCTGCTTCGACCTGCGTGCCGGTCGAAACGTGAACTGTGGCCACTTTGCCGGCAGATTCGGCGGCGATCGTGGTTTCCATTTTCATCGCTTCGAGCGTCATCAACTTTTGACCCTGCGCGACGGCATCGCCTGCTTGCACGGCCACGAGCACCACCATGCCCGGCATGCTTGAACCAATTTGCTTGGGGTTCTGCGGATCGGCTTTCACGGCTTTGACTTTGTCGGTTTCAAGCGATTGATCTTGAACGGTCACTTCGCGAGGCTGGCCGTTGAGCTCGAAGAAGACCGTGCGGGTGCCGTCGGCATGGGGATCACCGATGGCGAGAAATTTGATGATCAGCGTCTTGCCGGCTTCGATATCGACGGCGATTTCTTCGCCCGGTTCCATGCCATGCAAATACACGGGAGTCGGCAGCACGCTGGTGTCGGCGTAGAGCCCATAGTGTTGCGAGTATTGCTCGAACACCTGGGGATACATCAAGTAGGCCACAACGTCTTGTTGACTCGGCGTGCCATCGATCAGCTTGGCGACTTTCTCCGTGGCGGCTTGCAAATCGGCGGGGGGAATACTTTCTCCGGGGCGGCCAACGACCGGTTTTTCGTTACGCAGGATGCGGTCGCGGACCTTCGTGGGGAAGCCCCCTTCGACTTGGCCCATGCGGCCACCGAGCAAATCAAGCACCGAGCGTGGGAACGCCAGCTCGCGGTCGGTCTGCATCAACTGATCGCAGGTGAGGTCGTTCGCCACAAGGAAGAGCGCCATATCGCCCACGGCCTTGGACGTGGGTGTGACCTTTACGATGTCACCAAAGAGTTGATTGACGTCGGCGTAAATTTTGCAGATTTCCGGCCAACGATTCGCGAGGCCGAGAGCCTGAGCTTGCTGGAACAGATTTGTGTACTGCCCACCCGGCATTTCGTGCTGATAAAGGTCAGCCCCCGCGGCAAGGACGGGGCTTTCAAACGCGGAATAAAACTCGCGAGTTTCGCGCCAGTATTCGGAAATCTCATCGAGCGCTGCGGCATTGAGCGACGAAGCCCGGGGCGTAAAGGCGAGCCCTTCGACCATGGTGTTGAGGTTGGGTTGCGAAGTGCCGCCCGACATCGAGGCAATCGCGCCGTCGGCAATGTCGAGGCCCGCTTCGGCGGCGTTGAGAATCGCCGCGGCTTGAACCCCGCCGGTGTCGTGCGTGTGGAAATGAATCGGAATGCCGATCTCGTCGCGAAGAGCCTTCACCAGCACGCTCGCCGCATGGGGTTTGCACAGGCCGGCCATATCCTTGATCGCCAGGATATGGGCTCCCATCTTTTCCAATTCCTTGGCGAGGTTCACATAATACTTGAGATCATATTTCGAGCGTTTGGGGTTAAGGATATCGCCCGTGTAGCAAATGGCTGCTTCGCAGATCGCGTCGGTCTTTTGCACCGCTTCCATCGCGACCCGCATGTTGGGTGTCCAGTTGAGCGCATCGAAGATGCGGAACACGTCCATGCCGGCAGCAGCCGTTTCGCGCACGCACAAATCGACGACGTTGTCGGGGTAGTTCGCGTAGCCCATCGCGCTCGAGGCTCGTAGCAACATCTGGAAGAGAATGTTGGGAATCTTTTCGCGCAGTAGTGCCAGACGATCCCAAGGGGATTCTTTCAGGAACCGCATCGAAACGTCGAACGTCGCACCGCCCCACATTTCGATCGAGAACAAATCGGCGCAGTTCCGTGCATAGGCATCGGCGATCCGGCAGAGATCATACGTGCGGAACCGCGTGGCGAGCAGCGATTGATGGGCGTCGCGCATCGTGGTGTCGGTCCACAAAAGGGGCTTTTGCTCTTTGACCCACTTCGTGAAGCCGACCACGCCCAATTTCTTGAGTTTGTCGCGGGTTCCTTCCGGAAGCGGTTTATCTTCGGTATTGGGAACGGCAACTGGCTCGCGCCGTACACCCTTAACCTTGCCCGTGACCGTGGGGTTGCCGTTAACCATCACTTCGCCGATGTATTGGAGCAGCTTGGTGGCGCGATCGCGTTGCGGCACGAAGTCGAATAGCTCCGGGGTGACGTCGATAAAGCGCGTGGTGCATTCCCCAGCGAGGAACGTGGGGTTGGTGATGAGGTGAATCAAGAACGGAATGTTTGTTTTCACGCCACGGATGCGGAATTCTTGCAGCGCACGTTCCATACGCCCGGCGGAATCGACGAAGTTGCGACCCCAGGCACTCACCTTCACCAGCAGCGAATCGTAGTACGGGAACACAACCGCCCCGGAAAACGCGGTGCCTGCATCGAGACGGATGCCCATGCCCCCCGCCGAGCGATAATGCGTCACGCGGCCATAGTCGGGCATGAAGCGATTCGACGGATCTTCGGTCGTCACACGGCATTGAATCGCGAAGCCGTTGGTGCGGACTTCTTTCTGTGAAGTCAAACCGATTTTTGGCGAGGAAAGTGGCTCGCCCCCAGCGATCAAAATCTGTGAACGGACGACATCGATGCCGGTCACTTCTTCGGTGACAGTGTGTTCAACCTGAACGCGCGGATTGACTTCGATGAAGTAAAACCTCCCGCTATCGGCATCGACCAAAAATTCCACCGTGCCGGCGTTGTCGTAGCCAACTTCGTTACCGATTTGCAGCGCCGCCGCGCAGAGGCTATCGCGGACGGCTGTGGGCAGATTTGGGGCGGGGGCAATCTCTACGACCTTTTGATGGCGACGTTGCACCGAGCAATCGCGCTCGTAAAGGTGAACGAGATTGCCGTGCTTGTCACCGAGGAGCTGCACTTCGATATGTCGGGCACGTTCGATAAATTTTTCGACGAAAATCTCGGGGCTGCCGAAGGCGGTGAGCGATTCACGCCGGGCCGCTTCGAACGAATCTTCAAAATCCTTGGCTTCGTGGACAACGCGCATCCCGCGGCCACCGCCACCATGGGCCGCCTTCAAAATGATGGGGAAACCCATTTCAGTCGCGGTTTGCTTTGCGGCGGCGACGTCGGTGATCGGTTCGTTGCTGCCACCCAACACGGGTACGCCCACTTTGATGGCCAGTTTACGGGCTTCGATCTTGTCGCCGAGATTCTCGAGCAACTCGACGCGGGGGCCGACGAAGATGATCCCATTCTGCTGACAAGCCCGCGCGAACTCAGGGTTTTCGGAAAGGAAACCATAGCCCGGATGGATCGCGTCGATCTCATACTTCTTGGCGAGCTCGATGACCCCCTCGATGTTGAGATAGGCTTGCAGTGGCTTGCCTTCGACGCCGATCGGATAAGCCTCATCGGCTTTGAAGCGATGCAAGGCGTAGCGATCCTCGTGCGAATACATCGCAACCGTACGAATGCCTAGCTCGTGGGCACTGCGGAAGACGCGGATGGCAATTTCGCTGCGATTTGCGGCGAGCAAACGTCGGATCGGTTTCATGGCAAATCCGGGAGAGGTGGCGGGGGCGACGCCATTTTAGCGGGCCAAAAGCTGTGAGCGAAGCGGCTCAGGCGGAAAACTGTGGTCTTAATATTGCCGATTCACCCGCGCGATCGGACCAACCGTGTAACCCGGGTTTTTTTGCAACGCGGCTTCGGCCGCTTGCGCGCTGTTGCGACCCGGAACCACCACGTAGAGCGGCCAACCGGAGATATTGGGACCAGGATAGAGCATCACCTCCCAAAGACTGAACAAGCCGGCCTGATAAGCCTGCATCTGCAACTGCATTTTCAAAAGCTGGTTGGTTTCCGTACCGCCCTGAGCTTGCGTCTGTAACCGCAATTCCGATTCTTGTTGCTGCTCGAACGTGGCATGCTTCGACGACCATTCTTCCCAACCTGGTTTCAAAACTTTCAGGGCTTCGTCGCTGAACAAGAAAAACGGCACGGCATAGAGGTCGCCGTTTTCCATTTCCATTTGCACGCCGTCATAAGTAAAAGTTTCCGGTTCCCCCTTGCGGCGTTTGAGCCAATCGAACAAGCCCGCTCGGTCGGTGATCGGTCGCTTCGTGAATTGCGCGGCAATCAACGGCACAACGCGCTGTTGGATTCCCGTCAGATTCTCGAACAATTGATCGTTCACATAAATCTTCCCGCGACTCATGCTGAACGTCATTTCCTTTTGGACGTAATCGACAACGTCGCCGATGACTTCCAGTCCGCTGGCCATCTTCCAGACCTGCTGCTTGGCGCCCCGTTTGTCGACTTCCTCGGCGGCTTCTTTCGACTTGATGTATTCCTGGTCGGCGGCGGAAAGTTGCTCCATGTCGACGGCAACCAGCGTCTTGTCGGCCTTTTCCAACACGAGGTCCGTGTCGTTGAAGGCCACGAGATTGGCTTCGAAGGTGTAATTGCCCGAGACATCGGTCCACACCCTGGCCTCGACCGAGGCCAGGCAAGAGAGAATCAAAGCCGTCGCGACGACAAATCTGAACATCGAAAATGCTCCAAAGAACAAATAAGTATTGAGGGCGGACTTCCCAGTATAACCTGCGGATTAGGCGACTGTTAGCCGCTGTTCCGTGGCGAAAAATGGGAGTATTGGATCGCCCTGGAAAACAAATCTATAATGAAACAATGCGGCATCCGAATAAGCACATCCATGCAGCTGTTCAATATGCCGTTGATAGAGGATGGACGGCTACCAAATCCAATGGGCATGCCTGGGGGATTTTAAGATGCCCAGGAGATTGTCCTCAAGTGTCGGTTTGGTCAACGCCGCGAAATCCCGAACATCACGCACGAAGAATCCGTAAGCACGTCGATGAGTGCCCGCATTTCCTGCGAGACGAGAATACTTAGGAAACTCCATGGCTACCTTTGACTTCACATTATATTTGTCAGGCTTCTCCGAACTTACGGATGAAATCCTCGACAAGCTGTACGAAGCGGGCTGTGACGACGGCATGGTCTGTTTGACGAAGGATGGCGTTCCTTTCATCGAATTTGAACGCGAGGGCGTGGACTTACAATCAGCCATTCGCTCGGCAATTGCGAATGTACGAGCAACGCCCTATCAAGTGATTCGAGTTGAAACCCCCGCTACTTCGGTTGTGGCATTCATCAACTCTGAACTTTCACTGTCCGGAATGCAGCTTCCAACACTGTAGGTTGCCGTTCAACAAATCGTTAGCCGCGCAACCAGGGCCAAGGCGGCGGTTTCGAGCCGCAGGATTCGTTCTCCCAGGCCGATCAGCTGCCAGCCATTTTGCCGGGCCAATTCGACTTCGTCCTCGGTAAAGCCCCCTTCGGGGCCAATTGCTAACAATAAGGGGGCGTTCACGTCCCGCGTAATCGATTCCACGGTCGATCCGCCAGGGTGAGCGATCAGCCGCGTATGATCGGCAAAGTTTGCTACAACTTCGGCCCATGTTTGCGGCTTAGCGATTTCCAGCAACTGATTGCGGCCCGATTGTTTGCTCGCCTCGACAACATAGCGGGCGAGCTTTGCGGGTGGTTCCGCTGCCGAGGAGGTGCTGCGCGCGGTGGTAAGCGGGATCAATTTTTTCACGCCGAGTTCGACCGCTTTTTCGACAAGCCAGCGTTGGCGATCTCCCTTGGGGAGCGCAATCGCCAACGTGAAGTCGACGGGCAGTTCGCGCTCGACCGCGCGATGTTTGCGGAGCGCGAGTTCCACGTCGGTCCGGCCCAGCTTGGTGATCTCGGCCCACCATTCGCCACCTCCGCCATCGAACACGATGATCTCGGTGCCCACCTTGGCCCGCATGACGTGCAGCAGGTGATGGGCTTCGCTCCCGGTAAGCGTGGCAGCTTCGCCGCTGAGCGGTTCTTCGGAAAAATAACGGTCGGCCATGGCATGTGCTAGCGTCGCTAGCGAGCAAAATGTCAAGTTGAGAGTGGCGATTGGCCCTAAACAAAGAATTGATCCATCAGGGGTCGATATTCCGATTGTCGTTCATTCTTCGCCGTGCTGGAAGTCGGAAAGGTCAACGCGATGCACGCCACGCATTGGGGATTGGAAAAGCCCCCCTTTCCCGCGGGTACAGCCGAGCCGGTGTTTTTCGCAGGCTTGCCACAACAAGAAGCGCTCGCGCGGCTGCGGTTCCTCGTGCATAATGGGCGGCGACTCGGGCTCATGTTGGGCGAAGCGGGCTGGGGTAAGTCGCTCGTCCTCAATCTATTTGCCGAGGAAGCAGAACGGGAGAATTGGCACGTAGCGTCGCTCAACTTGCTGGGCCTTTCGGTTCGCGAGTTCCAATGGCAATTGGCCGTGGCGCTGCACGCCGGCCCGCGGATGGCTGACGATGCATTGCGGCTAGGGCGACGGCTGGACGAACGGTTGCAGCAAAATTATCTGCAAAGCGAATCAATCGTGTTGCTCTTGGACGACGCCGATCAGGCCGGGGCCGACGTGCTGACTCAACTCGCGCGTCTCGTGCAACTGCCGACAGGCCGCGTGGGGAACCTCACAATTGTACTGGCCGGCAATCCCACTCAGATGCATCGCTTGGGGGGCCGGATCTTGGAACTGGTCGATTTACGGATTGATCTCGAACCGTGGGACGGCCAGGACACGATCGGTTATTTGCAGTTGGCGCTGGTGGCCGCAGGCGCGGAACAACCGATCTTCGACGACAACGCCTTGGGCGAGATTCACCGACTCAGCGGCGGCGTTCCCCGACAGGTGAACCGGCTGGCGGATTACGCGTTGGTCGCGGGTTCGAGCGCGGGGCTGGAACTGGTCGATGCCGAAACCGTGGCCGCGGCGTACGAGGCGATACGACGGTGCTAAGCGTTTTCTTGGGGTTCTGTACCAAGAGAAGTTTTTAGGTCGCCCACGCACTCGCGCAGGATTTCCAGCTGTTTATCGAGGGCTTCACGGTCGATTCGCACACGGTCCAGAATCTTGGTGCTGGAAGATTTGATCGTCTCCGCGGACTTGGAGATTTCATCTAAGTTGGTCACGCGTTTTTCGATCTCGAGAATCGACTTGTCGATAATCGAAAAGTCGACTGCTTGTTCTTGCTTCGCTTGGCGATTGCGAACACACAAGGCACGCGCAATTTCTAGGGCAGCTTTAAGATTAGAGTCGGAAACCAAATCAGTTGCGTCCCAAACGACAAATAGATCGTTGCCAATGCGGCGTATGGTTTCGCAATGAGTGGGTGCCGTGTTTCGAGAAAATACGAATACGCCAAATTGAGCATCACGATTTTTACGAGCTTGTTCGATTTCCTCGCGTGCTTTGGCTAGGTTGTAGCCGGCGTCTTCTTTCGCTTCGATGACAATCTTCGCACCCGCGGCTGCACTGTCGCAGCCAAGCTCGATCACCATGTCGCCGATTTTGCAGTTGCGAATGAGGCCCACACGGCCAGTCGTGTTTTCTAAGAGTTCGCCACGCGGTTGGCAATCCACGGCAAGAAATTGCATGAGCGCATCTTCAAACGTAGCACCATGCTGAGTTCCACGAGCTTCGACTTCGCGTTTGGTAACAAGTTTGCCCAAGGCAACCTTTACCTCTTCTTGGAAATCAGCAGCCGACTTGATGTGAGCGCCTAGGATTGTTTCCAAATGAGTTTGCATTTTCCGTAGCGACGAATGCTCATTGTCGAGTGAAAACTGCTCAGTGATAGTTTCTTGAGCTGTGTTGACCTTTTTGACAAGCCGACTCAGGGCGGAGTTTTCTTGATCCAAGGAAAACTCCTTCACAACGTCATCGATCTTGGATTTCATGTTGCTCGTGAAATCACCATGTTTGGTGGTGATTTCCGCGACCAGTCGGCACAAAGCTCCCTCCGAGTTATCAAGCGAGAATTCTTTGAGCAAGCGATCGCGTTGCGTCGAAAGCTGAAGCTCAACCGTGCCGCGCAACAACGCCAGAAGTCCCTGTGACTGATCAGGGCTCAATTGCTTCATGAGCGGGCTGTTTTCGCCAATTTGCGAGAGTAATGTTTTTGCGAGTTTGGAATCATCCCCGTCGACGAGCGAGCGGATAACTTTGTCGAGATCGCCATCTGCCGAAATCAGTTGCTTGACGCGCTGGGTGAAGTGTCCGCTGTCAGGATGAAAGTACTGACCCAGGGCATTTTCCACTTTTTCCTTAGCCGTGTTGGCATGCAAATCGAGTTGACGGGTCATCGAACTCAACAGCCGATCCGTTTCGCGCTTGATGAACTCGCCGTCGAATGAGGAGGATGCCCGACGGAGTGTTAGTACACCGATTTTGAGAGCCTCGAGTGCAAATTCGTCGCGAGATTCCCCTTCTGAGTATTTTGCCAGTTCCGCAATCGTGTCACGATCATCTACCGTTAGCTCAAGGACAAGAGAAAACGGCAATTCGTTTTCCGTACCAACAGAATTCAATCGTTCCATTGTATTTGACATGTCGCGATCCTCCGCGTGATGGCCAAATCGACCAGCAAGGTATGAACACCCGTCTACTAACAAAAAGTATGGCGGTTTTTGACGTGGCGGGCAACTAGCGAGGCTTTCGCGTCGGCAAAGTGAAACCGGCTATTTTTCCGCCGATTCTGGGCCGACGCTTTCGTCGCCCAGCTGTTCCAAGAGTTCGCTCCAAGTGAGACGCACTTGGCCGATGCGGCTGTTGAGCCGATCCGTGAGCGAATGATAGCTGTATCGCGAGCGGGCGGAGGTGACTTCATCTTCCAGCGCGGCGAGCCAGTCGGGCAAATCCAAGCCCGCGCCGGAGGGTTCGTTGGCGAGGCTGGCGATCTCGCGTTCGAGGGCATCGAAAGCTTCTTGGCGTGCCGAGCCCTCAGCCGTGAGCGCGGGTTCCACGAGTGCTCGCACGCGATCGATCAACAACGGCCGTACGAAGCGCTCGCCGATGCGGTCGGCAATCGTGGCGAGTCGCATACCGTATTGTTTGCTTAAGCGTTCGAGCCGCGCTTGATGGGAATCGGCGGCGTCGGTGGTTCGTTCAGCAAAGGCTTGGCACCAGATTTCAGCGGCCAACAAACGGCGATGACGAATCAGAATCTCATGCGCCCAAATCACGGGCTTCAAATTCCAGGCCACTCGGTCGTAGGTCGCCCGCAGCCGCAGGAAGTCGACCAGCATGTAGAGCAACTCGCCGTGGTCCGATTGCGTGGTCGTTGTGTTGTAGTCGCGGTACACGCGATAGTTTTCGACGACCGATTCAATCGCGAGCGTCAGCAATTCAGCGGCTTCTTCCCGCGGCCAGCCATTGTCGAGCTCGCCTATGAGTTTCATATCGTCTTCGGCGTCGGGATCCTCTTCGAGCGTCTCGAGCCACGTGTCGACCCCTTGATGCAAGATGCCGCGCAAATTGCCCAGACTGCTCATCAAGCGGTGATCGAAAATGTCGGCCCCGTAACGAGTGATGAACTCAACAAAGCGCTGCCAATCTTTTTCCTCGGAGAGCCGTTCGACGACGCTTAACCGCAACGTGCGGCTATGTTGCAACCAGCGATCTAACTGCCCTTCGGTCAGGAGTTGCAAGGCATCGATCAGCAAGTGATCGGAATGCTGCGAGTCGTCCTCGGAAATTTCGCTATCCCATTGTTCGGCCGAGGCGATCATGGAGCGGACAATGGCTTGATAGCCGTTTTCAAAGAGGCGGTCGAATTCGGTGACGGCCCCCTGCCCCACGGGATGCTCGCTTTCCATCTGTTGGGCAAGTTCGAGGAGTTGGCAGGTTTCGCGAATCATGCCGAGTTGCGGCAGCCAACCCAACAGGTCGTTGAGCAAATGTTGTAAACAACGGGTGTTGACGATTTGCCGGGGTTCACCGCCGCGCGAATGGGGTACGTACAATAGCGGTTGCGGACGCAGCGATTCAAGAAAATCGGGCCATAGTTTCCGCACGTCTGCGGCATCGCCCGCGAGTACTTTTTGTAGGATCTCCACCGAGCGCAAATCAATCGATTCGACCAAGGGTTCCGCGGATTCCAGTGAACGGGCACCCCGCGTGGCCGCGAGCAACCGGGCCGCGTCGGCTGTTTCGACGCAGGTGGTGATAATTTCTTGAATCAGCGATTCTTTGATGGTGCGTAAGCGATCGTATTCGGCGAGCGAATCGTGCGAGCCGCTGGGCAAGGCAAAATGAAAACGATGCACCGTTTCCAACAACTCGACAAGGCTGGCATAATTCTTGTTGGCCTGTCCTAACCAAGCTTCAAAAAGCTCCGCGGGAGTCGAAATATTGTCTGCCACGATAAACTCAGTGGCATGTCCGCCCCAGACAATCACCGCGTGCTTCCACAAATTGGCGACCGTCGAGAGAAAATCGAGCCGCTGCTCGAGACGCTGGACCTCGAATTCCCATTCGGAATCCTCGTAGTCGACGCTCTCGCCGAAGATTTCCCCTTCGTTGCCATCGTCCGAGGAATCGCGGAAGACCATTTCGTCGTACGCGGCATCGAAGAGTTCGCTCTCTTCGTCATCCTCCTCGTGTTCGTCGAGTTCAGCCTCATCGTCGTCTTCGTCGTCGAAGTATTCGACGTCGTCGAGATCGTCGAACAATTCGCCCAGTGTGCCGTCGAGCATCAACGAAGGAGCTTGCCAATATTCTTCGGCATTGGCTTCCAGGAAATCAAAGAAGCGCACCACTTCAGGCCACCGATTAACGCCCGATTCTTCTTGCAGTTCTTCGACCGTCGCGAGCCAGCGGAACGACAATCGTCGAAACGAGCTTTCCCCCTCTTCGAGCGGCGTGCGATCCTTCTGGCTGACCCACTGCATCATCAGAGCCATTGAAGCGACGGTGTCGCCGTGGTCGAGCAAGGCTTCGATCACCAATTCAAAAGCTTTAGAATTGTCGAATTGATCGACGAACATCCGCCAGAAGCTGACGTCGCCCGAGGCCGCCCCCGCTTTGTGCCAGGCATTGAGGGCCCCTGCCACGAGATTGGCCGAAACTTCGATTTCTTTGGCAACGAGCCGATTGACCCCTTCAACCGAGTACGTGGCGTATTGATCCCACCACAGGGTCAGCCGCGCGAGCATGGTCGAGAAAACTTTTTCCATCTCGGCGTCGTCCACCGCGGCAGATTCGCTCCACGCCCGAGCACACAGATCGAGCACTTGCTCGACAAGTTCGATCAGTTCGTCGACCCGCCAATCGTGAACGCTGTTTTCAAGGGCCGGAAAGAGCGAGAAATTGCCGGCAAACCCGACGACGTTCCAAGGATCGACCAGTGCACCGCATTCGATCGCGCGGTGCGTGAGATGTTCGATTTCCTGCAGATTTTCGACGACGCGAGCCATATCGCCGTTGTCGATGGCGTCGTGCCCCTCGGTGAGTCGGCAATAGATTTCGCTCAACATGCGGGCCGCGGGAACGCGCACGGAATCGGCCTGGCGTTGAGCTGCTGCGGGGTAACCTAGGCGAGCGTACAAATAAGCCAAGTGAACCCGCTGCATTTGCAAAGCGCGTCGCCGGGCGAGTTCGTGATTCAAATGTTGCCGCGCCGCGCCGAAGGGTTGCCGAAAGCGCTCCGCTTCTTCCAGCAAGCGACTTCCATGATCCCCTTCAATTTGGCTGAGCAATTGCTCGTAGAATTCATCCCGATAATTGGCGATATGCGGGAGCAGCGTCGACAACGTGACGTTGGAATCGTGACGCGCGGGACCATCGCCGCTGGTGCCTGCGGCCATCAACATCGTGCCAGCCAACACCGAAGCCGCTTCGAGCCAGCATTCCTCTTCGTCGGAATCTTCAGGGTACTTTTCAGATTCGCAGCGCGACAACAACGCATCCAGCGTCACTTGTTGCAATACAAAGCGACTATAAAATCCGTCGCCGGTGATGTGATGCGGATCCCATTGCCCAAAGTGATAATTGGGACGGCGGTTCACCGGGTGATCGAAGTCATAAGCCCGCGGGTCGAGGGCGATTTCTTCCAAGCGGTCCAAATCGAACCACGCCTTGCCGAGCAAGTGCTCGTCGGTGTTGGCGAGGATATTGAGTGCGAGCGTGATGATCCGTTCGTAGCGGCCCATCGCCACACCTGCCCCGCGGATGTACAGCGGGATCGGCCGGACGAATTCGTGGGGATAAGGTTCTGAAAGGCTTCCCGACTCGAGGGTCGCGACCGGCCGATATCCGACGAAATCGTTGATTTGTTCGAGCGCGCCGGCGACGATGCGGTCTGTTTCGTCCCAAGGGTACCCTTGCGACAAAATCGCTTCGCAGGCCCGTCCAATGAAAAAGGGTTGCCACAAGTCGTAGGATTCTTGATGAAAGAGCAAATCGCGATGAAATTCCCGATACGCGGGCAAAAAATGCTCAATCAGTATTCTGATGACGGCTTCCGCCTGAGTCGTGTCGGCAAAGGCCCCCCCGTTTGTTTTGAGACGCTCGATGGTTTGGGTCAGAAGTTGGCCAATCAAGGCCAGGGCTTCGTCTCCCACTTCATCGAGGCTGCGAAACAATTCGTTGAGATTTCGCAGGAATTTCGGATCGCTCACCCCGGACGAGAAATTGAGATACCCGACAATCTCCTCCAACAGAGAGTCTCGCGAGGAATCAGATTGAGGCCTGGGTGAGTTCACAATGGGGCATTCAGAACGGTTGTTGGAATCGAACAGGGCAGACCAACAAACCAAGAACGCAACTCAAGGCGCTACCCTCAATATGCTTAAAATATGGTGTCCAAGTCTGCCCACAAGTTTTACGCGCTGCTCCATGGTAAGGAACCACGGGGTCGATGGTCTAGGTGCGAAAAGCAGCCAACTCTTTGGGAAAACTTCGGAAAATGCGCAATTGAGCGTTTTGTCACCGCGAGGCCCTGTAATTAGAATGGAACGGGCCTGAACAGTCCCGGCACGAGCAGTTTGGCTAACTTTTCGTTTACCATTGTTTCGCTCGTGACAGACTCCCCTGATCTTCACCGTGTGAGTAATACCCGCAATGACTGCCCCGTCACGATATTCGTTCGTCTCGCTAGCAAGCACGATGGCTGCCGTTTGCTTGTTCACTCAATCCGTGCTCGTGGGCGAGTCGCTTGTCAGCTATGAAATGGCAACCCCCGCCGGGTTGGAGCGTTCCTGGTTTGGGCAAGTGCAACTCGACGTTACACGGCATCGCGTGGAGAATTGGCTGCTCTACAAAGACAATCTGTTGGCTTTGACCACCGCCGGGGCGCTGCATTCGTTCAATGCCGAGACGGGCGAGACTTTGTGGGTGACTCAAGTCGGACCGCTCGACATGCTCGCCTTGGGGCCTGCGGCAAATGACAATTACGTTGCGTTGGTGAGCGGAGCGAATTTGTATGTCGTTGATCGGTCGACAGGAAAATTGCTGTGGTCTCGCATGTTGGGTAGCGCCCCCGCGGCGGCCCCAACCCTGAGCGACGAGTATGCCTACGTTTCATTTTTCAATGGCCGGATCGAAGGTTATAAACTCGACGAACCCAAAGCTAATCCCTGGTATTCGCAATCCATAGGACGGATTTTCCACAGCCCGACCGCGAGCGGCCAAGTTGTCACCTGGCCGACGCAGCGTGGCTACTTGTATGTGGGCAACGCCAACAAGCCACGAGTGTTGTACCGCATAGAAACGACTTCCCCCGCGACAGCACCCCCGACCGAAGCTGATCCTTTTTTGTACGTCACTTCCGCGGATGGCAACATCTATGCTTTCGACGAATTGAGTGGTAAGGAACGTTGGCGGTATGCCATGGGTTACGTTGGCACGAGCCGCCCGGCGGTGGTGGGCGACCGGCTCTATGCAACTTCCAGCGAACCGATGCTGCATGCCATGAATTCCCAAACTGGTGAGCCATTGTGGACGGTCCCCAACATTACGCAGTTTGTCGCACAAGGGGGTAAGCACGTTTATGGGCTCGACGACAGGGGACGCCTGGTGATCGTCGATTTTGAAACGGGCAAATACATCGACACACTCCCAGGTGCCAATTATCGGGCGGTGTTCAACGAGCAATCGGATCGCGTGTTTCTGGTGAACAGTCGTGGTCTGGTGCAAGCCTTCCATGAAATCGGCGCGAACCTACCGACCATGTATCGCCAGTTGGCTAAGGAAGAAGTTCCGGAAGAAGGCAAACCCGCCGCTGAAACGGCACCTGCCGTGGAACAAGTACCCGTGGCACCGACCCAGCCGTTGGATGAAGAGCCCGCCGACGAGGCGACGCCGTTCCAAGAAGAAAGCAGCGGCGACGATAATCCGTTTGATTTTGAAGGGTAGGTCAGGCTGCATAGAACCTAGTCTAGCCGGACCGCCACGCGGTCCGTGCCCGGAGGGCGTGGCCCTCCGGCTAGTGGGATGGTTGTGATGAGTCAGGCTTATACCACTTCTCTTGGCCGGTGAGAGCTTGGACCGACGTCCACAACTCCCCTTCGAGCGACATTTCTTTTTTGGCGTCGCTCGAGAGTGCGAGCGGAACGTGAATGAGATGACTGTGCCAGAGGCCAATCAATACGTCCGTCTTGCCCGCCATGCAGGCGTGGACTGCGGCACGAGCCAATCGCGCGCACAATAAGCTATCCGCCGCGTTGGCTGGCACGCTGCGAATGTGATAGCTGGGGTCGAAGTATTTCACCGAGACAGGAATCTTGTGATCCTGGAAATGTTTCTTGATTTGTTCGGCAAGATATGGCCCCACGTCGCCTAGCTTTTTATTGCCCGAGGCATCGTGCCCCGTGGGGCATTCGTCGAGCCATTCCTGGCCCGCCCCTTCGGCCACAACCACGACCGCGTGTTCCTTAACTGCGAGCCGGCGTTCGAGTGCGGCCAGGAAACCGTTGGAGCCATGAAGTTGCACCGGGACTTCGGGCACAAAGGCGAAGTTGGCTTCGCCGCTGGCGCAAACGGCTGCCGCGGTGATGAATCCCGCGTGGCGGCCCATAAGCTTTACGAGTCCCACGCCGTTGAGCACCGACTTGGCTTCGACATGCGCCCGATCGATGACGGTCTCGGCTTCTTCCACCGCGGTTTCAAAACCGAACGTTTTGAAGCAGTATTTAATGTCGTTATCGATTGTTTTGGGAATGCCAACTACTGAGATATCGAGCCCACGACGGGTGATTTCTTCGGAAAGCTCATGAGCACCGCGCTGCGTGCCATCGCCACCGACGCAAAAGAGGATGTTGATTCCCTGGCTGACAAGAAAATCGACCATCACTTGCGATTCGTGCGGGCCGCGTGAAGTGCCGAGGATCGTGCCCCCCTTGTGATGGATGTCTTCCACGTCTTCATAGGTAAGTTCGACCGGAGGGCGACCTACGGCAGGGTTGAGTCCCTGATAGCCGTAGCGAATACCCAGCACACGCGGCACGCCATAGTTGAGCGTCAGTTCCTGCACCAGACTGCGAATCACATTATTGATGCCGGGACAAAGGCCCCCGCACGTGACAATCGCCGCGCATGTTTTCTCCGGATCAAAGAACAGCTTATGCCGAGGACCGGCCAGCTCGAACGACAAATCACACACGGGCTCACCCGGCACAAACCGTGGTTCGTAATACAATCGAAACCGGTCCGAAACAAAATCGCCGATGTCGTCACCCGAAACGAACGACAGCGGTAGCGGCGATCGAAACGTCGCTTCACCGAGCGTGGCGACGTTAAGTTGTTCGAGCGTGAGATCGGGGAGCTGATGCATGGCACGGCTTTATGGCAACAAGTGGGAAAGCCTTTATTGTCCCCTGTAACCGCCCAGCCGCAAGCGGTTAGAGCCAACCATGCTCGCGATACCAATTGGCTGTATCGGCAAAGCGTTGTTCGAGGGAAAGCGACGGCTGATAGCCCACTTCGCGGCGAAGTTTTTCGTCGCTACATTCCCAACCACTGGCAACCGCTTCGCGCATTTTATCCCAATTCAGGAGCACGGGACGTTTCCGCAGACGGCCGAAGACCTCTCCCATACCGCCGGTGAGCCAGAAGATGATTTTCGGTGTGGGAACAACAAAAACACTTCGTCCCATACTCGTGGCTGCGAGTCGGCCCATGTCGCTGTACGTGCTCGTGGGCCCTGAGGTGATGTAATAGATACCGACGGACGGATCGTTACGAGTTACGCGCGAACCGCGCTCAGCAAGTTCGATCATCCCCGTGCACAAATCAGACACGTGGACCAACGACATTGGCATCCGTCGCAAGCCGGGGACGAGGTGCAAGTGTGTCACCAAGACGCTTTTGAACAACTGCAAGCTGTTACGATCCGCGGGGCCAAACACGACGGGCGGACGGATAATGGAAAGACGCACACGGTCCGCGAATTCCGTGGCCGCCTGTTCCGCGGCGAGCTTGCTCATGCCATAGGCGGAGATCGGAATGTTGGCATCCGTTTCACGGCGAGGCGTGCCGGGGAGGCTCGGTCCACCGGCGGCAAGCGAGCTGACCATCACCACCGTCGGGGGCCGGTCGCACTCGGAGCAGGCTTGCATGACCGCGCGTGTCCCTTCGACGTTGTCGACGAAAAACTCCGCGCGTTTCAGAGCCGCCACGCGCCCGGCGACATGATAAACGACATCGACATCGGTCACCGCGCGAGCGATCGACTGCGGGTCTTGCAGCGAGCCAACACACAGTTCCGCGCCTAGGGAGGCAAGTTCGCTAGCGCGTGAGGGATCACGAACCAAGCAGCGCACAGACCAGCTTCGTGCGCGCAGTTCCGCCACGAGATTGGAACCGACAAAGCCGGTTCCCCCGGTGACGAGTGCTCGCTGCATAATACCCTTCCGATCACGTAGTTCTCGGCGCTCAATGCCCTCAAAATTTGCGGCGATTTGCTTGTGCGTCAAGAGCAGTCCGTGCCGGAAGGCGAGAATTCATTTATTGACCGTTCCGCACTCAGCCGATTACAGTGGCAATTCGCTTGTTCCTCTCATCCGCTAGACAAATCGCGGCTATGCCCAAACTGGAAGTCATCCCCGTCTCCACGCGTGCCGAGCGCAAGCTCTTTTTTAATTTCCTCTGGGATCACTATCGGGGCGATCCGCATTGGGTGCCGCCGCTTCGTTTGGTGCAAAAAGAGCTGCTCAACTACAAGTATCATCCGTTTTACGACGACGCGGAGATTCAAACATTTGTCGCGCTCCGCGACGGTAAGCCCTGCGGCCGAATCGCGGCGTTTGTGAATCATGCCCACAATCGCTGGTACAAAGAGAAACGGGGTTTCTTTGGTTTCTTTGAAACCGAGGAAGATGAAGAGGTCACCGGCCGATTGTTTGACGCGGGGCGAGCTTGGTTCGCAGAACGGGGTATCGAAGCGATTCGCGGCCCGCTGAATCCTTCGCTGAATTATGAGTGTGGCTTGTTGATCGAAGGTTTCGATGATCCCCCCTGGTTCATGATGACCTACAACAAACCTTACTACGGTCGGTTGATCGAAAACTACGGCTTCCGCAAAGCGCAAGATTCTTATGCGTTCTGGGGCCACATCAGCATGCTCGAAGAGGTTTCGCAGCGATTGCAGGCGATGAGCCAAATGCTTTTCGATCGCTTTCCGCTCAAATGTCGGCCGATGAGTACGAAGCATTTTGACCGCGATGTAAAGACGTTTCTTGACATCTACAACCAGTCGCTTGTTTCGACGTGGGGCTTTGTGCCGATGTCGGAAGGGGAAGTGAAAAAACAAGCTGCGGGGCTCAAGCAGATGATTGTCCCCGAGCTGACCACGATTGCCGAGATCGACGGCAAACCGGTGGGGACGATGTTTGGCCTGTTGGATTACAACCCGCGGATCAAGGCGATCGACGGCAAGTTGTTCCCGTTTGGATTCATCAAGTTGCTGGGCAATCGCAAGGCGATCAAGCGGATTCGTTTGATCAGCACCAACGTGCTCCCCGAGTATCAAAGCTGGGGGATCGGCATCGCGCTTGTGGCACGGCTGGTGCCCGACGCCCTCAAGTGGGGCATCAACGAAGCGGAATTCTCCTGGGTGCTCGAAAGCAACGACCTTTCTTACAAGACCCTCAAAAAAGGTGGCGCGAAAGTAACGAAACGCTATCGCTTCTACGATTACGGCCCGAAAGATACCACGGCCAACGCGAAGTTCATGGTGCATGAATAAAAGGATTAGCTTTATTCGCTTACGTCGTGAATTCGCGCCAAAAGTTGATCGGGCGTCATGATCAATAAGTCAGGAAACTGCAGGCGAAACTGTTTGCCGGTTTCTGTACTCACATCGTTGAGAGCCAGCAAGTCTCGATCACGACTGGCGATCAGATGGGCGTTGCAAGCGGCGGCGAGATCGACGTAATGCTCGTCATCTGGATCACGTGGATAGGTAAACACGTGTGGAATGTCGTCGAGAAGAATAGCAAATCGACGAATTGAACGTAGAAAGTCCGTGACACGAGCAGGCGTAAAGCCGAACTTCGCAGCTAGTCCAGGTCGCATACACACATTGTTAAGTTCGTTCAGAACGTATTCCGAAGCATACAAATCAAACGATGATTTTTCAGCGGCCTCCAAGCAAGCTCCGGCAGGACCGTTTGGCCCAATAAGAGCTTGAAAGTAGACGTTGCAATCGAACACAATGCGATCGCGAGTCATAGGACTCTTTCACGCCTTTCGCGGCGCATCGCATGTTTTTCTGCTTCGAAGAGTTCAACCGCTTCATCCTCAGTCATGCCTGACTCAAGAAATGCTTGGCGAACCGGTGCGAGAGATTTTTCTAACTGTTCGTTGGCCCGAAGCTGCTGCTCGATAGCGATAATCGCTACCTTTTCAGGGATGCTGCCAATCGCGGCGGCGCGTTCTTGAAGCTGGGCGGCCAGATCGTCGGGAACTTCGATTATCAGGGACATAGTAATTCTCCGTGATCCCATTATATCACGTTGGCAAGCACCGACTCAAATCCGCTCTACCGCCGATATTTCACGATACACCACATCGCGTTGATGGCGTCGCGGAGGCCGATTTTTTTGCCTTCGCTGTAGTCGCGGCTGTCGTAGCCGACGGGGACTTCGACAATCGTTTCGCCGATGCAAGAAAGCTTGGCGGTGAACTCTGGCTCAAAACCGAAGCGATCTTGCTCCAATTCAAACTGTTCGAGCAATTCGCGGCGGAAGACCTTGTAGCAGGTTTCCATGTCGGTGAGTTGGTGGCCCGTGAGGAAGTTCGAGAATTTGGTCAGCAGCCAATTCCCTAGCCGATGGAGCCGCGAAGGATCTTGCTCGGCATTGGCCAGGAAGCGCGAGCCGTACACGACGTTGGTTGTGCCGAGTTCCAGTGGTTTAAGCAACAGTGCGTAATCGCGGGGGCTGTATTCCAGATCGGCGTCTTGAATGAGAATGACGTCGCCGCGAGCTTCGGCGAACGCGGTCCGCAATGCGGCCCCTTTGCCGCGGTTATAACCGTGGAACAACACCTTCACGTCGGGTTGCTTGGCCAGATCGAGCAAAACACTCCGCGTGCCGTCGAGGCTGTAGTCGTCGACGATGATGATTTCGGTATGCAGGCCGACTGCGCGGATGCGCATCACGATCTCGGCGATGGTTTCGCGTTCATTGTAAACGGGGATCACCACCGACACGGCGAGCGTTGTTGCCTTGCGCTCTGCGGCGGGAGGCAGTGCGTCGAGCGTGGCGAGATCATGGAGTGCTTCTTCGGCCGCACTGAGCGTTTTTTCCAGCCGCTCAACATAGCTGACATCCGCCGTCGGGGCGGGGAGGCTCAGCGTTTTGGTTTGTTCGTTGGGCAAATTCTCGGTCGACGTGCTCATGATGCGGCTCGGTGGGGAGGCAAGGCAGGCGGGACGGCACGCGTCAGATCAGGCACAACCCTTAAGCCTGACGCAGAGTGTTAAGTCACCGCACAACTTTACCCCACGCCAGGGCGGGTGCCGGGGCAATCAATCCCGCTGCGGCATGTTCACCGCGTACGCCTCTGCTGCAACCGCTGCGACCGTGCCGAGCGGATTAAAAGGATTGTGAGTGATGCGAGAGCATGCGAGAATTGGGGGTGGAGGTTTGTGTCGGACATACTTGCTCTTAAGAGATTCACCCAAGGTAGATTAAATGGCCGAACTTGCCGAAGTCCGCCGTGTTTTGGCGAACTGGATTTCACTAGCGTATTCTCCTGAAACGCATCTGGTTGATGGTGTAACGCCTGCGGAATGGGTTGCTGACAATTTTTTGAAATGGTGGCACACCGAGGTATTGGAAAGTTTGACTGATGCTGGTGCAGCGGTTTCGTCTGCCCAAGCCCTCGCAGCTGCTCAAGAAAGAAGCGACCTGACATTCGATGAGATAATTCACGAATTAACTCATGCGCACGAAGCTCTCGCGGATTTGCAAAACACACTTGGATTTTTGAAGTAGCTACCCCTAGTACCTCTCTCCACCTTCTGCCCCCAAGTCGACATCTTCTCCGGGTGCTAGCGGTCTTGGATTTCCCGGAATTCCGGGGCCCATGATTCTCGCTTGGCACCGTTTCGCAACTTTGGTAGCCTTCCTTTCCACTCGTCGAGAGGTCCTTTTGGGATAGTCCTTTGGGATAGCTTTTCTCAGCATGAGGCGACGGTGGGATGCGACACGAGGATCGCAAGAACGACGGTAACACGCCGACGCCGGAGGGTTGGCTGAGCAGAATCCGCGATTGGATGGCTCGGTCTGACGCCCTTGCCACGGCCGCCGGTGATGGTGCCAACACAGAAACCATTTCAGAAACCCTGAATTGCGATAGGCCGACACGGAAGGAGGCCGATATGAGCCGCCAAACGAGCAGCGAATCGACCGATCAACAAGTGCGCGTACATATCCGGTGGATGATCCGCCGCGACATGCCCGAAGTGCTTGCCATCGAGCAAGATAGTTTTGAGTTTCCCTGGTACGAAGAAGATTTCATTCGCTGCCTGCGGCAACGCAATTGCATAGGCATGGTCGCCGAACATGGCGAGCGGGTCGTAGGCTTCATGATCTACGAGCTGCACAAATCGCGGCTGCACATTTTAAACTTCGCCGTCGCCAAGGGAATGCGTAATCGCAGCATCGGTCGGCAAATGGCCGACAAGCTGGCGAGCAAACTTTCCAGCCAACGCCGCACGCGAATCACGCTCGAAGTGCGCGAAACAAACTTGCCCGCGCAGCTGTTCTTCAAGAAAGTCGGCTTCCGCGCGACGAACGTGTTGCGTTCGTATTACGAAGATTCGCCGGAAGATGCCTACGTGATGCAGTTCCAATGCGCCGCCGAAGAATTTGCCGATTCGTTCCCAGTCAATCGCATCGACCGTTTGGCGGGTTAGTGTTAGCCGGTAGTGTCCCACTGCCGTTCGTAACGCTCAACATACGTTTCAACGGCATCGGGACGATGCCGGCTAACTATAAGGTGATGATCTCGGCGTGCATCGTGTCGAGATCGACGATCGCGAGCGAATGGGGATTCGCGCGGTAGAGCGCGCCCGGGTTGAGCACTATGGTGGATTCCACACGCTCGAGTTTGGCAACGTGCGTGTGGCCATAGCAGACCAAATCGTAATCGCCGCTCGTGCGGGCATCAAAAAACTTGTTGTGATCGTCGCCGTGCAAGAGCGCGATCCGTCGTCCGCCGATCTTCAGATCGCCAAACACGCCTTGGCTCGTGAGTCCTGCCTGCTTGATCGCGGCGGTAAGTTCCTCGCGATGGTAATCGCAGTTGCCAAAGACAAAATCGGTCGGCCACGGCTTGAAGAACGCAGGGATTTCCTCGGTGCCGATGTCGCCGCAATGCAGCACTCGCTCGACTTCCAAGCTTTCAAGCATGTGAACCGCGGCTAAGGTATTGCCCACGTGGCCGTGTGTGTCGCTGACGATGCCAATTCTCATACGTGCCTCCCGACGCTCTCCGTATAAAGTTCGTTTTCCAAGGCCAGAACTTGCCGGCACAAATCCTGTTCGACATTTTCCAATGTTTCGCCACGCGCGAACACCGTGAGAATCGGCTCGCCCACGGAAATTTCGGTGCCAGCATGGGGAATGTCAGCCAGCTGTGGGGCTTCGAGCGAACCGGTGCGGCTGAGGAGTTGCTCGCTCGTTGCTGGAGAAATCACGAGCGGCTGCTTGGCATAAAGGATGACCTTGCCTGCGGCAGTAACCGAGTGTGGCGGGAAGGTTTCAACGTGAAAACCAAACGAAGCAAGATGTTCGGCAAGTAGATTACTGCCAGTCACTCGTTCCACGATTTCTACTGCCCCCGTCACGCGGGGATTCACTTCGATGATCCAGGGCCGGTTGCCATCGAACACAAAATCAACGCCGAACAGACCGCGTAGCCCCATCGTCGACAGCACACGACCGAGCATGGCGAACTCGTCGACGATTTCAGATGAAAAATCCCAGGGCGCTAGCGTGCCGCTGTATTGGAATGGATTTTTAATAAGTTGCCGCGTGATGCCACGAAGTTCCCCATTGATGTAAATGGCCGAGCCTGATTCACCGGGGATGAAGCGTTGAAAGTAGCCAACTGTTGGCGGCTCGTTTGGAAGGCGACTGACTCCGCTGCCGTTGCCACCTTGGCCCGTCTTGTGGAGCCAGTCACCATCACCGGGAGGTGAACCATCACACAGTTTGGTTTCCGGAAAATTCAGTCCTGCTGTGCGGACCACTTCCTGCAATAACTTCGGATCGCGCACGCGCCGTAATGCGTTCCCTTGCATTCCCATGAGCGGCCGTAACTTGGCCATGCGTTCAATCAGATCGGGATGGTTTTCGAGCGCCCCCGTGTAGAGCCAACCATCGCAGGCTGTTTCGGCCAGCCAATCGGCGAGCGCATGCGGGTAATCAGTGATTTGCGTGGCGGGACAAACTCGCCGCAGGTCCGCGTCGGCAAACAGATCTGCGGCCACGACTTCGCAACCCGTACGCAACAGCGAGAATGCGCATCCACGAGTGCTGGCTCCGACGACGGCGATTCGAGGGCGAGAGTTCATGCGACCATGGTTGTGCGAATCACGTGCCCTTCGTGCCAAAGCGGCCACGGAATTGATCGGCCGGATATTTCGCGACGTTCTTCCGCATTTTGTCGCGGTGAGTGCTGGCAACATCGATGTTCAGTGAGTTGGCCAGCGCGAGCGTATAGCTCAATACGTCGGCCAGTTCTTCGCCAATGGCTGCCAGCTTGGCGGGGTCTTCAGCGAGTTTTCGCGATTCGCCGATATCGATCCACTGAAAATGCTCCATCAATTCCGAAGCTTCCACTGCCAACGCCATCGCTAGATTCTTAGGCGAGTGAAACTGTTCCCAGTCACGCTCGACAACAAACTGGCGGATGTTTTCACGAAGCTCGGCAATGGTTGTTTCTGAATCGTTCATAAGGTTTTTTCACGCAGAGGCGCTGGGGACGCAGGGTAGCCGCTTGCGGCTTAGCAGCCGAAGATTGTAGCAAAAATTTGCCTTACGCGGCGAAGGGCAGGATTTGCTGCCGGGGTGGATTGCGGCTTTCGCAGAGGCGTGCGCGATAGCCGTCCGCCAGATGCCCCATCACTTCCAGGGCCAGCAGATCGGCGCGATTCATCACGTGCCGCGCGGAGCGGGTGCCGAGGCCTTCGACGAGTTCTTCCAACACTGCGACGTGAAGTTGCAAAGCCCGTTGGGCCGAGACTTCGGCGCTCGCGAGCAAGTCGGCGAGCTTGGCCATTTCGCCGCTCAGATTTCCCACGCCCATGATGACGTACGTCCGCAGTAATTCGCGATAGTGCGACACCAGCGCGGCGGGCAAATCGGTTGTGACCTGTTCTATGCACGTGGCCGTTTTTGCGAGGCAATCATCCAAACCATCGACGCCAACCGTTGATTCTTTGACGGGCGGTTTGCCGAGCGATTCCAAGTCAGCGATCAATTGACGCTGTTGTTCGAGCAGTCGCTGCGCTTCGAGATGTTCTTGCTTGAGCTTTTGCTTTTGGGCATGCACGAGGCGGCGATTCTCGCGCAAGAGTTGATTGCGTTCGATCGCGCGAGAGAACTTCCACAACAAACCACGAACAGTGGTTTCGGCCACGCAGCAATAGTCGTCGGCCCCCACTTCGTAGCACAGGGCGTCGATCTCTTGCGGTGGGAGCGAACCCAATACAAGCATTGGTTCTTCGTTGCCACCGGCACGCAGGCCTTCCACGAAATCCAAAGCATCGAGTTGACCTGGCTCGTGTGTGACAAGCACGGCATCGAATACTTCGTCGCGGAGGCGAGTCAGGCCCGCGGTGATGCCGATCACTTCGGTGAGCGCGACTTGTGTTGCGCTATCGGCGGCAAAGGCTTCGGCCAACCAGCCCACGTTCCGCTGCGGCGTCGAGATCACGAGCACCTTCAAACAGGTCGGCAACGAACCGGGAGTACCGGTTACTGATTCCGATTGTGAAGTCTTCATGGCCGCGACCCCGGGGGGAAGAGAATTTTGCGGCGTGACTGTAGATGTTTGTCGGCTAGCCGTCAATTGTGACCCGCCGCTCGCGTCTTAGCGCTCATTCCCGATTTCGCCAATCAACGCCCGACATCTCCGCCAGCGTGAGCATCAGCGCATGGGTCCCCTGCCGGGCATGGCCCCGCTCGGCCAGTCGCCCGTACAACTCGCGTGCTAGCTGAAGGCCGGGGAGTTTGAGCCCCATGTGGTGGGCTTCCTCAAGTGTGATCTCCATGTCCTTGATGAAATGCTCCACGAAGAAGCCGGGATCGAAGTTGCCCGCGATTATGCGTGGCCCCAGGTTGGCGAGCGACCAACTTCCTGCGGCCCCGGTGGAGACTGATTGCATGACCTTGTGGAGGTCGAGGCCGGCGCGATAGGCGTAGAGCAGCGCTTCGCAGACGCCAATCATGTTCGTGGCGATCAGCGTTTGGTTGACCATTTTGGTATGCTGGCCGGCACCGGGTCCACCTTGCCAGATCCAGGTCTTACCCAACGCTTCCCAGCAGGGGGCCAGCGCTTCGACCGTTTCTCGCTCCCCGCCGATCATGATCGACAGCGTGGCATTGCGTGCCCCCACGTCGCCGCCGGAGACGGGGGCATCGATGCAGATCACTTGCTGGTGGGTGGCCGCCTCGGCGATCTGCATGGCCAGTGAGGGCTTGCTCGTCGTCATGTCGACAAGCACGCTACCTGCGCGGCAACCTGCTAAAGCTCCATGCGTGCCAAGGAGGATTTCTTCGACATCGTGGGGATAGCCCACGATGGAGAACGTCACATCCGCTTGCTCGGCGACTTGCTGGGGCGTGTCGGCCCAAGCCGCACCTTTCTCCACGAGAGGATCGGCTTTGACCCGCGTGCGATTATGAACAGTGACAGAGTAGCCCGCGGCGAGCAAATGGCCGCACATGCTCGACCCCATCACGCCGGTGCCGATCCAGCCAATGCGGGTTCTTTCTGGGGAAAAACGAGAAGTCATGGCAGGGCCCTTGCGGAATCAGACAGGTCACCCCTCCAATATAGCCGAGTCGTCCCGGCTCGGTCATCCGCTCGGTTATCCGGCTCGGATATTTTAAACAGCGCATAAAAAAGCCCTCACCACATAGGAAGCTATGCATTGTCTGCTAACTCCCCTGCCCCGATGCGTGGTGAGGGCCTAATATTGATTGCGACAAACATGCCGCGTCACTTGTCTATCGGATAGACAAAGGTGTGTCCCAAAACTCAAATTGGCAAATCGGCGTGTGGAAAGCCGTGATGGTAAAAACTTCCAGGGTGAAAACTCGCCACGTTTAGTAGCAATTCGGCTTACCTTGTCTTGGTTGCCTAGAATACAGATTCGGAAGAACCGATACCAATTACGAGTGACAAGAACGTGTTTTAATGTCAGAATTGAGTTTATGAGAACCCATGTGTCCTGCGGCAAGTCGCGGTTGACTGGCCGTCAAGTTCACCCCGTGAGGTGGTTATGACGCCTGAACTTCCCCGGTGGAAACAAGCCTTGGTCGGCTTTATTCAGAACCTCGTCCAAGAGACGACCGACCATCTGCGGCTTTTGGTCGATCATTCGCAGCTCAATCGTCGCACCCGAGCCGCCATGAAGTCCGGTCGTACTGTCCGGGCCAGTTTTTTGGCGATGCGGCATCACCAGCGCCGCTTGGCCCGCCGTCGCGAAATCCGCCAACTGGTGGAAGGCCCTGTCAGCGCGAATCAATAAGAATACTGGCGACGAATTGCAGACCAAAAGATCTCAGCCATCGCTGAGATTACTTGCGATCTTGAGCCGCGATGCGATCTTCGTAGTCGAACACATAGTGATCGATGCAGGCCAGAATACCCATCGCCAAGGCCGAGGCCACGAACGACGCCGCGGCTTGGCCGCTCTGGATCAGGTATTCTTTCGACCCTTCAACGTTCATGTGGCGGGCCCATTCCACGAGCATCCAAACGGCTTCGCAGAGAAAGACGATGCCGAGGATAAACGCGACCCACGCCGCGGTTTCAATCATTCGTTCGAAAAGCCATGCCATCGCGACACCTATCTCGCTTGCGTAGGAACCTGATCGACAGCACGATAGCGTATCACAGGCACAACCGGGAAGCCATGGTATGGACCTGAGCTGCTAAACCGGCACGTCGCACTTGGCGAGCAGGTTCTCGAGCCCCTGCCGATGGCAGAAATCGCCGAACGATTCATCCGCTTCGCGGGCTTCCTTGAAGTAGCGGAAGACCTGCACCAGCGCGGGGATCACCTCGGCTTCGGGAACAAGATCCTTGTAGATAAAGTTCAAGCGATCACCCATCACGCGGCCACCCAGGAAGACCGTGTACTTGCCGGCCGTCTTGCCGACCAAGCCGATATCCGAGTTGTAAGGCCGTGCGCAACCGTTGGGGCAGCCGGTCATCCGCATCGTGAAGACTTCATTGCTGAGATCTAGCTTGGCAAGTTCCGTTTCGAGTTGATCGACCAACGTCGGCAAGATGCGTTCGCTTTCGGTGATCGCCAGACCACACGTGGGGAGTGCGGGACACGCCATCGACCACCGGCGGGTGTTGGTGATCTCTTCGGTAAGCGGGACACCATAACTCCGCAGAGTGTCTAAGAGCGGCTGTCGATCGGTTTCCTTGAGATCGCAGAAGATAATGCTTTGATGAGGCGTGAGCCGCAGCGGTGGAGCCATCGTGCCACAGATTTCGCGCAAGGCGGCTTTGAGGCGGTAGTCTCCTTCGTCCTTGATACGGCCATTCTCGACGTTCAGGCCATAGAAGAACTTGCCGTCGCCCTGGGCCTGCCAGCCCATGCCGTCGTTAAAGCCATAAACATGCGCCGGCCGCGGGGCCGGAAGCGAGCCACCGTAATACTCTTCGACCTTTTGCTTAAAGCGATCGATTCCCCAGTCGTGAATCAAGTATTTCAACCGCGCGACCTTGCGGTCGGCCCGATTGCCGAAGTCGCGTTGGACTTTGACGATCGCCGTCATCACGTCCATGGCCTGTTGGGGCGTCGCGAAACACATTGGCAGTGCAATCGCGGGGAAGGTTTTCTTGGCACTGGGCGTCGTGCCGAAACCGCCGCCAACCAGCACGTTGTAGCCAACGATCTTCCAATGCTCGCAGATGGCCAAGAGGCCCAAGTCTTGGGAATAAACGTCGGCACTGTTGTCGCCGGGGAGCCCGATGCCAAACTTGAACTTGCGCGGCAAATAGGTGGGTCCGTAAATCGGTTCCACCTCGGCGGGCTTCGACGAATCGACCAGCTGCTTCTCACCGTTGGAATCGTCCGTCAACCACAGCTCGTGATAAGCGCCGGTGTGGGGCGTGAAATGAATTTGAATCTGCTCGGCCATTTCCTGCATTTGGTCGTACACAGGATCGCCCTTGTAGGGGCAGGGCGAGCACATCACGTTGCGCTTCACGTCGCCGCAGGCGGCAATCGTGGTGAGCTGAATATCGTTGATGCGGCGGATCGTCTTTTTGACGTCGTCTTTCAGAATACCGTGCAGCTGGAGCCCCTGACGAGTCGTGATTCGCAAAGTCGTGTTGCCGACTTCGTCGCACAGGTCGATTTCGGCCAGCAATTGTTCGCTCGAAAGCATCCCACCCGGGATCGCCGTGCGGACCATAAAGCTGAACGACTTGCCCGACTTGCGGTCGTCGCGGTTGTCCTGCTGGTACATCCCATGATGCTTGAGCAGCTGGATGCTTTCCTTGCCAAAATGGTCGGAGCCGTCAGCCAATTCCTGGGCAATCGTGCCGCGCAGGAAATTGCTTTCTTGTTTGATATGCTCAACCGGGCTTAGCTTTTCAGTAGTTTCTTCGCTCATCTCGTTCGAGTGGTCTCCGCCCCGCACAGATTGCCTATTTCAGTCAAAATCCCAAGTAGTGCATGATACTCGGAAGGCCGCCGTTCGACCATATTGGCTCGCTTGTCGGAAAACGTGCTGGCGTCTAGGATGCCGACCATGAAACGCCGTCTACGCTACGCCCCCTCGCTGACCGACCGCCTCGCCGTCTGGATTGCCACCGGATTTGGCATTGGGCTGGTGACCCCCGCGCCAGGGACCGTTGGAGGCCTCTTGGGCTTGCCCCTGTCTTGGGCCATTTTTCAACTCCCCACGCTCGGTTGGCAGGTTATCGCCACCTTAGTAGTGGGACTCATCGCGACGAATATTTGTTCGCGGGCCGTGCGAATGATTGGTGGTGATGACCCGCAGGAAATCGTGCTCGACGAAATCGCCGTGCTGCCAATCGTTTATTTGGCCAGCGGGCTGACCAATTGGCGGGTGCTGTGGGTTGGCTGGTTGCTGTTTCGACTGTTCGACATCACTAAACCCCTGCCTGCGCGAAATCTCGAAAAACTCCCCGGCGGTTGGGGCGTAATCGCCGACGACGCGGCCGCCGCGTGCTATGCGTGTCTCACGCTGTGGATTCTGCAGGGACTCGACCAGACCTACGCCTGGGGCCTGCTCACTCCGATAGTTGTGAGTTAAACTATTGCCGATTGGGCGCCGCTGCTGGCTTGCCCAGCAGTGTTCTTGTTCTTGAAGTTCCTGCCATGCCTGCTCAAATTCTCGACGGCAAAAATCTGGCCAAGCAAATTCGCCGCGAGTTGGCCGACGAAGTGGCTGCGTTTCACAAAGAGTCGGGCATTACCCCCACGCTCGCAGCGGTGCTCGTGGGCGACGACCCAGCAAGCGAAGTTTACGTCCGCAACAAACGCCGTGATTGCGAAGAAGTCGGCATCGCTAGTGTCCTCGAAAAACTTCCCGCCGAGACGACGCAGGAACAACTGCTTACGGTCATCGAACAGCTCAACGAAGATACCCGCATTCACGGCATCCTCGTGCAACTGCCATTACCCAAACAGATCGACACCGAAGCCGTTCTCGAAGCGGTGAGCCCCCACAAAGACGTCGATGCGTTTCATCCCGAGAATGTGGGACGACTCGTCCAAGGCCGGCCAGTGTTCCTGCCTTGCACTCCGCATGGCGTAGTGGAACTTTTGAAGCGCAACAATATTCCCACCGCAGGTAAGCACGTCGTGGTCGTGGGTCGCAGCGATATCGTCGGTAAGCCGCTTTCGATTATGCTGGCCCAAAAAGGGGCTGACGCCACGGTCACACTCTGCCACAGCCGCACAACCGATTTGCCGAGCGTCACGCGGCTTGCGGATATTTTGGTTGTGGCCATCGGCAAGCCCAACTTTATTACCGCCGACATGGTCCGTCCCGGCGCGACGGTCGTCGACGTCGGCATCAATCGGGTCGAATCCCGGCTTGTGGGCGACGTCGACTACGAACCCGTGAGCGAAGTCGCGGGCGCGATCACCCCCGTCCCCGGCGGCGTGGGGCCGTTAACGCGTGTGATGCTGCTGGTGAACACACTGACGGCAGCGCGACGAAGTTCGCAGTAGTTGACAAATTTAGCCGCGAAACAATGATTCACAGGTCTTAAGCACCAAACAGCCTTGGGTAGTCGCGATTACCGTCAAGAACTCTTAAAATTTCAATCCCATCTGGAAGTTGCTCGAAGATGATCACCCAACGCTTGTGAGTAAATACGCGACAATTCTCACCTAACTCGGAAGCCTCAGAGCCGATAACAGAACCGCGAGCGAAGGCTTCAGCATATTCATTGGCTTTAGAGTGAATCTCGCGAAGAATCTTGGCGGCAACAGATGGTTGCATTTCCTTACCGCCGATATAAAAACCGATCGCTTTTAGGTCATCTCGCGCCGGCTTTGTCCACTTTGCACGAGCCATGTAGCGATTTACTGGTGAATGCCGTCGATGGCCAGTTGTTCGGTAACTTCGTTGATCAGTTCAGCAATCTCCAGTTCCTGAGATTCGCCACGTTCGCTTGAGGCTTTGGCTTCTTGCACTTTGGCTTGAACGTCGCGAAGCTCCTGCTGATAAGCTCGGAACTCCGCCAACGCATCTTCAAGGCTTAAGCCCGCGGTTACTTTGTTTAGACGCTTTTCAATGAAGGCGTTAAAAGCATCGCGATCATTTTGTAGAGTGATATCCATGCCTAAATTGTACCATATCCACGTGTTGTGGCCAAAATGTTACCACGTCAACTCATCAGCCGATTTTTTTCGCGTATTCTCTTCAATCCCCGTAATATGCCCGCCGGAAAGATGAATCACGCGGTCGGCCATGTCGGCGATGACGGCGTTGTGGGTGATGACCGCTGTGGTCGTGCCGAGGTCTTTGTTGATCCGCTGAATCGCATCGAGCACCAGAATGCCGGTTTCGACATCGAGCGCGCCGGTCGGTTCGTCGCACAAGAGCACCGCGGGCCGCTTCGCCACCGCACGGGCAATCGCTACCCGTTGTTGTTCGCCCCCCGACATTTGCGCGGGGAAGTGATCCATGCGATCGCTCAAGTTCACCATCGCCAATGCATCCTCAGGCTTCATCGGGTTCTTGGCAATCTCGGTGATCAGCGCCACGTTTTCCCGCGCCGTCAGACTAGGAATGAGATTGTAAAACTGAAACACGAACCCCACGTGCTCGCGGCGATAATTTGTGAGCGCCGCGTCGTCGAAGCTGGTGAGTTGCTTGTCGTGATAAGTAATCGTTCCCGTGCTCGGCGAATCGAGCCCACCCAAGATGTTCAGCAGCGTACTCTTGCCGCTCCCAGACGGACCGAGCAGCACCACGAACTCGCCCGTGAACAGATCGAGATCAACCCCCTTAAGGGCGTGAACGTCGACTTCGCCCATGTGGTAAGTCTTGGTAATCCCGCGGGCGGTAAAGACCGTTTCGCGCTGCGTGGCTGTGGCTGACATGCTCTCAGTATCGAGCGTATGCAAGCCAGAGTCAAATCAAGAGAAACCACGAATCTAACGAATAGCACGAATGAATTCTTATTCGTGTTGATTCGTCTTATTCGTGGTTAAATCTTATTCTGCAATCTCAGCGTCATTAATAATCAACGGTTCGCCTTCGCCGGGGATGATCTCCACGTTCACCATTTTGATTCCATCGACGTGACGAATCTCGAGCCCCGCGCGTTCGGATTTGATTTTCACGTTCTCCAGCAGCACGTTCTTGATCGGGCTTTCTGGCAAACCGACGATGAACCCGGCGTCCTTGGTGCTGGTTGCCGTGAGATTGCGAATCGTGATATTGCTGTAAGCGGGGGTCGTTTTAGTGACTTCCTTAGGCTCTTCGATTTTGGCAATCTTGGGATAGTAACAGGTGATCGTGATCGCCCCCGCCACGTCTTTCATCGTGATGTTTTCACAGAGGAAGTTCACGACCGCCCCACCCTTTTTGCGGTCGGTCTTGATCCGAATGCCGTTGTCGGTCCCCTCGAAGGTGCAGTTCCGTACGACAACGTCTTTCACCCCGCCGACGATTTCGCTGCCAATCGACATCCCGTGGCCATGCTTGAAGGTGCAATCGGTCACCGTGAGCTTATCGGAAGCGAACTCGCGCCCGGGGGCCGGCTTGCCGCTTTTCACAGCCACGTTGTCATCCCCCACGTCGATCAAACACCGCGTGATCGTCACGTTGCGGCACATGCTGGGGTCAATCGCGTCGGTGTTGGGTGCACGTTCGGGGGCGAGGAACGTGGCATCTTCAACGACGACGTTCTCGCAATCGGTCGGCACGAAATGAAACTTCGGCGCGTTCTGAATAGTCACGCCGCGTACCGTCAGATTATTCACCCGCGTGAGCACGATTAAGTTTGGTCGGGGCAGCGTGTACCCCGATTTCTTTTGCCGCGCTTCCTCGGCCGGAATCCACCAGCGTTGGCCTGAGCCGTCGATAGTCCCCTCCCCTTCGATGACGACATTGTTCAAATCTTTGCCGGTGAGGAAATGATTGAACTCACCCGGCTTATCCGTGCGAGCGTAATCCGCGGGGTCGTCGGTTGCTTTGAGCATTGCCCCCTTTTCGAGTCGCAGCGTGGTGTCGGTGCGAATCACCAAAGGCTTGCACAAATACGTTCCCTCGGGGAGCAATACCACGCCGCCACCTTCGGCTTTGCCACATTCGTTGAGCGCCTTTTGCACGGCGTCGGTATCGAGCGTCGTGCCATCGCCCGTGGCACCGTAATTGCGCACATTAAAAATCGTTTCAGCGGCTGCCGTTGAAATCAACACAGAGAAAACAATCAAGCAACACACGAAGGAACGTAAGCTCGAACAAACCATGGCGACAAGTTTCCTGGCGAAAAAGAAAAGGTGAATGTTTTATTCTATGCGAAGAAAATTTTACTTGCAGCGGTTTGACGAGAGAAAACACCGTTCGCAAAGCGAAACCAATTCTTGCAGTTCCTAAAGCAAGCAGGGTTCTTAACTTGCAGCGCAGTTGCGCCGTCTTCGTCTCTGTGCCGGTTGCGAATTGTTGTGAATCCTTGATAATTGCCTGCATCACATCCCTGCTATCGGAGGCCCGCCATGATCCGTTCGTTCGTTTTTTCGCTTGCTCTTATCGTTGCTGCCAACTGCGCCCACGCGGCCGTTCAAACCAAAACCATCGACTACAAAGCGGGCGACACCGACTGCAAAGGTTTCCTGGCGTGGGACGATGCGATTGAAGGACCTCGCCCCGGAGTGCTGGTCGTTCACGAATGGTGGGGGCTCAACGACTATGCCAAGAAGCGGACCGAAGAACTCGCCAAACTCGGCTACGTAGCTTTTGCAGCCGATATGTATGGCGAGGGCAAAACGACGTCGCATCCCGCCGACGCCGGCAAGATGGCGGGCGAAGTGCGAGCCAACATTGATCAATGGCGCACCCGTGCTCAAGCCGCGCTCGATGTGCTCAAAGAACAACCGCAGTGTGACAAGGAAAAACTCGCTGCCATCGGGTACTGCTTCGGTGGGGCGACAGCCCTGCAGTTAGCTTATAGTGGTGCCGACCTCGACGCGGTTGTCACGTTCCACGGGGCCTTACCCGCCGCCACTCCCGAGGAAGCCAAACAGATCAAAGGCGAAATCCTGGTTTGCCACGGAGCCGACGACCCAATGATCGGCCCCGACGCAGTTGCCGCGTTTAAAAAAGCCCTCGACGACGCGGGGGTGAAATACGAATTTATCGCTTACCCCGGTGCGGTGCATAGCTTTACGGTTCCCACGGCCGACGAAGTGGGGATCGAAGGCATCAAATACAACAAAGATGCCGACGAAAAGTCGTGGCAGGCAATGAAAGACTTGTTTCAGCGAACATTAGGGAAGTAAACTTGCTACTTTCCGTTCCCTAAGGTCATCAATTTGCCCATATTCGGCTTGGCTCAGCTCGCGCTGGTTCTCCTATCGATCTTGCCTGCGCAAGATCCGACGCGGCGTGTTCATGACTTGGCCAATCTGCTCAGCGCCCAGCAAACTCAGGCGATCGAAAGCATCGCGGCCGACGTCGAGCGTCAAACCACCGCGCAAATCGCCGTCGTTACGGTCCCGTCGCTCGATGGCCGGACGGTCGATGACTACGGCCACGAGCTGTTCAACACCTGGGGCATCGGCCAGAAGGATGTGAACAACGGCGTGCTGCTGTTGGTCGCGCCGAATGAACGCCGAGTGCGGATTGAGGTTGGTTACGGCCTCGAACCGTTGCTGACCGATGCGATCTGCGGCGAGATTCGCGATAATAAGCTCATTCCGTTCTTTCGCAACGATAATTATCCCGGGGGGATCGAAGCCGGCACGCGCGCGATTGCCGACGTGCTGCTCTCCGACAAAGCCGCCGCGCGGGGCGATCCTAACTCGGGCCCTCTGCTAGCCCGCTGGACCCGGCAGCGAGCCCAGTTAGCAGCCGGGGGACTGGCCGCGTTGGCAGTCTTGTTACTTGTGTTAAGTGTTGTCGTCGCTCGGCGCCGCGTTTACTCCAGCACCGCGTTTCTGTTCATTTCCGGTCTCGGTGTGCTGCTCGTCGCTGCCGCGGCGTATTTCACGTGGCAAAGTCCTGCCGGTGATCAGCCGTTTGCCTGGTTTGGAGGTGCGACGTTCGCATCGGTTGGGGCTTGGCTCTCCAACCTCAAAAAGTATCGCCGCTACGGTCCGCATGGTTGTTCAAAATGCGGCACGAAGCTGGAACTGTTGAACGAACAAGAGGAAGACCCGAAACTCACCGAAGTGCAGCGGCTCGAAGAGAAGATCGGCTCGGTCGATTACGATGTTTGGTACTGCCCCGCGTGTTTGCATAACGACACCGAACGCTATGTGCGGATTTTCTCAGGCTTCAAAGATTGTCCCGCTTGCAAGGCGCGGACATTCAAGGAAGACCCACAGAAAACGATTCAATATCCGACAACCAGCAGTTCAGGAACGGCTAAGATCGAAGGCCGCTGCGTGTCGTGCAATCACAAGACAACTCGCACGGTGATCTTGCCGAAAATTTCGACTTCGACTTCGAGTTCCAGTTCGTCGGGGGGCTCGTTTGGTGGTGGAGGTGGCGGCGGAGGTGGTGGGGGATTTGGCGGCGGCTCGAGCGGAGGCGGTGGTGCCTCGGGAGGTTGGTAAATGTTCTTCACCTACGGCGCGATTCTGATCTGTGTGACGATCATCGTTTGGTATTGGCTCACCTACAACGCCCTGGTCAAGGCCCGCAATGCCGTCGATCAAGCGTGGTCGCACATCGAAGTGGAACTCAAACGTCGCTTTGATCTGATTCAAAATCTCGTGGAAGTGGCTAAAGGTTACGCCCGTTACGAGAGCGACACGTTTCAAAAGGTGACGCAACTGCGGACCCAATCTAACCCGTTTGCCAATGCCTCGGCAGCCAACAAGGTCGAGCCTGCCCTGCATCAAACGATTGGCCAGATCATGGTGCTGGCCGAAGATTACCCACAGCTGCGATCCGATCAAAGTTTCTTGAATCTGCAAACGGAGCTCGCGGAAACCGAGAATCGCATCGCCGACCGCCGGCATGCTTATAACCAGACGGTCAACCTTTACGCGAATCTGCTCCGTTCGATCCCTTCGAACATCGTCGCCGACGTTCACGACTTCGCCGAACGGGCGTTCTTCGAGGCCCCCGAGGAAGTCCAACAAGCCCCCACGGTGCAACTGTCATGAAGAAGCTCATCATCCCGGCGGCGTTGTTGGCCATGGCTGCTTTTATCGGGGCAGCCTTCGCGCTCGATTGCGTACGGCTGGCCAGCGCGGCCCACGAGCGCGTCGAACTCGCCGACCACGAAATGGCCAAGCACGAAGCAAGGCTGGTGAAATCGTTGGAAGGTTTCAACAAGCGCACACCCGAGGTCGACGCAGCGCTCGGGGAATATGCCGAAACGTGGGAGATTGAACCCCGTCACGCAGCGTATGACAAACTCGTAGCCAATTTCCAAAAAACAATGGCAGGCGACATCGACGCCACGAATCCCATCAATCGCAAGTTCATGGACGACGTCGCCGGCGCAATCAACCGCCGACAGGTGGCGGAAAAGCAGTTTGATGACGAGTGGCAGGCGTGGCAGGAGTTTCTGAAATCGGGACGGGGGAGAGTGGCGAGCGCGTTTGGAAGCTAAAATCAAACAACTCGAATGCTCTGCAGAAAATCAGTGTAATCAAAAGTCATGCCAGTATAGGGCGAGTCAAACATTCTGAAAATATAGATATTTGGAAGTTGATTGATCACTAATGATATTACACGAACTGGAGTAGGCTGAAATTCTTGGTGTTCATAAATAAATTTTGAGGAATAGATCGCAGCATCGCAATTCGATATGTTTCTCGCTTGAGGCTTTGAAGTCGGAGAAAAGTCTTTAAACAAAAAGTCCACATAATGGATGTCATGGTCCACGACTTCAAGGGCAGAAATTTCATAGTCTACGTGCCCAACATTGAGAGTTACACCTGGTCCGAAGCTGGAAAATGGATCGAGCGAGATTCCATCTCGAGAAAATGTTACGACCGGTATGTCAATTTCTTCTAGAAGAAGTTTTGCTAATTCAGGGTCTTCTAAATCCAGCAGTTGCCCTGACATTACTTCTCCCATCTCCTTAATATCTGCGTAAATCCAATGTGCTGGTTTGCGAAAGGCAATTCCAAGTTTGCGGTTGATATAATCATCCCCGGCTATCGCGACAGCCTTTGTTGATCCTGTCGTAATGGCAGTGATTGTTGATCCGAATAATCGCAAAAACTCTCGTCGCCCAATCCCCATGTCAATTCCCTTCATTCACCGGCAACATCTCGCCAATCACTCCCTCGGCCGCATCTTCCGCGGCCCATTGACTGAGCTTTGTTTGAATGAAGTCAATAATCGCCGCTTGCTCGGTGCCGCCGCGGCCTTCCACGGTGAGGGCGGGTCCAAACGCGAAGCGGACTTTCTTTGCTGGGTTGATCGGCCCGAAGTCGGCGATCGGTTTTCCTAAACCCCACGCCGTGGTTTCCAGCGCGACGGGCACAATCGGCACCCCTGCGCGGCTGGCCAATTTGACCCCAATCGAATTGAACTTCGCCGGATCGAAAGCTGGCGCTCGCCGTCCCTCGGGAAAGATGATGATCGACGTTCCCTGCGCGAGCCGCGTCATTCCCCCTTCCATCATCAGCTTCAGGTCTTGCCGGGCGTCGCGGGTGGTGACCGCCACAGGATCGCGCGACCGCATCACGTATTTGAAGACTGGGTAATTGAGTAAACTCGACTTCACGACGAACGTGGTTTTCTTGATCGGCTGCACAAGCGCCGGCATGACCATCGTTTCCAGCGAGCTCAAGTGGTTGCCGACCACGAGGCACGGCCCAGCCACTTGCCGTAGATAGTTGAGCCCCGTGATCTCGAACTTCACGCCGACGTTTTCGAGATAGCGAATCAAGAGCTGGCTGCTTGCCGCCCAGGCTTCGTCGTCGTATTTGCCTTGAAAGGCCTGCCAAGCGCTAGTAAAGGTGAGCCCAGCAAACCGCGCGTGGAAAGTGAGCGAAGGAAAGCTGCGCGCGAACCAGCCCACTTTTTGAGGGGCAGTGAAATAGTTGTCGCCGGAAAGATCGATAAGCCTCATGCCAATAGAATACCCGGGCAAGAATCCCGTGGGGAGGCGGGAATTTATAGTCGAGGTCTGTGACCTCGGTCCTTGGCATCCGACGTCACAGAGGTCAGCCACAGACAAAAAAGGGGGCCGCGTGTTCCGACGCGGCCCCCAGCCTTCCAAAACCTAACACAAAACGAAGCTTACTTAATCTCGACCTTCCGCGGTTGCGCGGCGGGTGACTTGGCGACCGTCACGTGCAGCACGCCGCTATTCAGTTCAGCACCGATGCTGTCGACGTCGATCGCGTCGGGCAGGCTGAATGAACGGGTCACTTTGCCGTAAAACCGCTCTTCACGCCAACCTTTACGTGTGGCGTCGCTCTCCTCGTGCTTCCGTTCGGTCGAGATGGTCAGCGTGCCCTTGTCGAACGTAACGTCGACGTTTTCACGCTGCACGCCCGGCACATCGAGTTCAATGTGATAGGCGTTTTCATCCTCCCACAGCCCGGCAGGAGAGTGTCCCGCACGCAGGCCGGTGGGGGAGAGCATCTGGTTTAACAACGAGTCGAACTCAACCAGATTCGCAGGCAAAAATTCACGCAAACGATTCTTGGGGGTCAAACTATTGGTCATGGTAAAACCTCCTTCTCAAAAAGCCTCTTATGACCTCGCGACAGCAAGCCTACAGCCGCCGCTGACAGTTACTCAGTCACGATAGAGGCTAAAAGCAGGTCGCGTACCAATCGAGTTTGAGAGCTGGTTGATCAGACTCAAGTCATTTTCGCAATTTACTTTACGACGATTCGCTAGGGCCAGCTTTGCCAGAATGGCAGTGCCAAGTTGGCGTTTGGAGGGAAGCTGAGAAGTGCCAGGGCTGCCGTTTTGGCAGAGCTGTAGTGGTGGCTTCCAGCCGCCATCGAGCGCATTCTAAGAGTTTCTACCTATTATCCATTGTCTGCCAATAAGTCATGATCAAACTGCCCATTCCATTTCGTGGATTCGACGAATTGGGAGATGTGCGAATCTATCGCAACGGCATACTACCGCACTGGCGGCAAGATGGTTGCACATATTTCGTAACGTTTCGGCTAGCAGATTCGATCCCGCGAAATGTTGTAGCCGAGATGGAACATGATAGAAGAATGTGGCTCAGTAGTCGCAGAATCAACCCTGAATCACCGAATTGGAAAGACGCATTCGCAAAACTTTCAACTGTTGAAAGAAGGTCTTACGAACAACTTATCGGTCGTTTGCTCAATAAATCACTAGATGACTGCCATGGGGCGTGCAACTTGCGTGATAAAGTCGTCGCAGAGCAGGTAGAGTCAGCGATGCGATATTTTGATGGAACACGCATTTTGCTAGGTGACTACGTGGTTATGCCGAACCATGTTCATGTTTTAATTACTCCAATCAATGGAATTGAGCTTGAAGACGTCTTGCATAGCGTCAAGAGTTTTACGGCCACGCAGATAAACAGGTATCTGAATCAAAGCGGCAGGTTTTGGCATCGGGATAGTTACGATCACATCGTTCGCGATTTTGAGCAACTTTGTGCTTATCAAGAATATATCTCTGTAAATCCTCGCAAAGCCTATTTGGAGGACGATGAATATATTCATACGCGAGCGACGTACAGTTATTCGTATTTTTATAAACGTATCGGTGGCTTCCAGCCGCTGTGTATTCGATAAGACAGCGGCTGGAAGCCACCGATACGAAAAAGGCCGCGCGAACTCATGTCCACGCGGCCTTAACAGTGCTAGTGAATGGGGTCCAGCCAACGCTCAGTTCCGCGTCAACGTCAACTCCATCATCTTGAATTCTTTGCCCGTTTTGGGATCGGGGCCAAACATCTCGAGCTTCTTCGTGTTGGCATCAACGGTCGTCTCGACCTCGCGCACCACGATTGGCTTCTTGGTCAGTGGGCAATATCCATCGTATTTCCAAGTCATCGTTTTGCCGTCTTCGGAGAGCTCGCCGGTACCCTTCATCATGCCCGTAGCAAAGTTGTCGAGCCACACCGAGGTAAATTTTTGTGTGATGTTGTCAAACCCGTAAATCGCCAGCCCGTTGAATGGCCCCATTCCCGGCATTTCGCCTTTCATTTCACACTTGATGAAGCGGCCATCCATCAGGGGCGTCATTTCAGACGTTCCTTCGCTGAGAATCGCTTCCGTGTCGGGACCCATCCACGATTTTGTCTTGCACGTCCATGTGCCAATGTCGGCTGCCAGATGCTTGTGCATCTCGCCCGGCATCGCCGCGGCCATCATCGCGTGCATATCTTCCATCGTCCAACCCGGTGGAAGTTGCATCGGTGGGGCTTCTCCTTGCGTTTCTTGAGCATTCGAAAGGGATGCCATGCCACATACACAAACGATTAAGGCATTCAAACAAGCACGAGTCATTTTCATCATCCACTTCCTAAATATGTTAACGAAATACAAACTTCATATCCGACTTCGTAGCGGTACGAGCGACCGCAGGCGCGGATCGCGAAGATAAATCCCTAGCCAAAGCACGACACCCATCGCAACCGGCATCCAAAACGGTTCGCTCAGCCGGACATGAACGGCAGTGGCTCCGCCTAAATAACCCGTGAGCAAGATTGCCCCCAGCACCGCTGTCTGCGGTATCAAATACAGGATCGTGCTGAGAAGTTCCACAATGCCCAGCGGCACGGCCGTGTTGAGCGGCCAATTCTGTTCCGCGAATCCTTTCGTCACGACTTCCGACTGCATGAGCTTGAAAGTGGCGCTCATCGCAAGCAGCGGACATGGTAAGACAGAAAGTATCCAGCCGGCGATGGTCATCGCTTTCGATTGGGTGGTTGGAGTCGGGGAATCAATAGACATAATTCTTTCGCCTTTCGTTTAATGGGATGCGACCGGGGCAGCCGGCGACGATTCGACAATCGACCGCAAGTTAAACAGCCCTTGCTCAAAATCCTTGCCGATCATTTTGTCGCAATCGACGATCATTCCAAAGGCCTTCCCCATGAAACTATTCCTGCCATGCATGCTCCAAGTGACCTGTGTTTGATTTCCCACAGGGTTGAACACAAACTCAGCCGTGTTGATCGCTTTCATGGGTCGCAGAAATTCGAGCCGAATCGCTAGCTTCTTGGGGGGCGTGCTTTCAACGATCGTCATCTTTCCTTCGCCGACTTCGTTGTTGCCCGACCAACTGAACTTGGCCCCTTCCCCCGCTTCGGGCCCTTCGTAGGCGGTCTTGGAGTTGGGATCTCGTTTCGCCCAAGGGGACCACTCTTGCCAGTTGTGAAAGTTATTCACCTGGGCGAACACCTCCGCGGGCGAGGCATTCATGGTGGCTGAACGCTCGTATCGAAAATCCGCTGGTCGTGTCGCCACGACGATCACCAGCAGGGCGACAACAACGGCAATACCTAGCAAAATGTATGTCAGCATGGACGCTTTCTCCACAGTTTCATGACTTCCAGCCGCATCGCAACGCGCTGCAAGGCGCAGTGTTGGCTCTACATTTCCTGCGGCACGATCACCATCCATGACACGCCCAGCTTGTCGGCGACCATGCCGAACTTGGGCGAAAAGAAGGTCTGCATCAGCGGCATCTGCACCTGGCCCCCTTCGCCCAGTCCCGCGAAGATGCGTTCGGCATCGGCCTCATCCTTGGCGAGTGCACACATCGAAATCCCGGCAAACTTCGCGGTCTCAGCGCTGTTGCCATCCGACATCATCACCGTGCTTTCGCCGATGAGAACTTCTGTGTGCATCACTTTTTCTTCCCAATTGGCAGGGACCATGCCCCCTTCACATGCCCCCGGCGGACCTTCCTTGAATCGCATCAGAAATTGAACTTGCGCACCGAGCACTTTTTGATAAAGCTCCAAAGCCTCATCACAGCGGCCATTAAAATACAAATAAGGTCGAATAGTCATGAAATTCTCGTTTGTAGGGGGAATGTTTCTCGAACAGGCGGATGCTATTTCTTCTTTTTGTAATCAGCGATCATGATCGTATTCCATTCCCCCGCGCCATTGTCGACCGCGGAGTTGAACTGATAGTGATCCGGCGAAAGAAACTGAATCTGCTCGCGATATTTGCCCATCTTGTTGAAGTCGTTCATCAGCGGACCTTCGGTCAGCAATGTGAGGGTGTCGCCGTCGACGGTTCCCTCGTAATGCCACATATAGCCGGTCACCGAATCGCTCCATGTGCCGACGTACTTTTGTTTCTTGGCGTCGTAACCGAGTTGCATGATGCTTTGCACCTTCTGGCCCATCGCTTCACCCTTGCTGGAGCAAACTATCCAAAACGGCCCCATCATTTTGCATTCCTGCTCACCCTGGCATTCCATCGGAGGTTGCCCCGGTTCGCCCTGGACCTCCGCCTTCGAGGTCCAATCCCCGACGAATCGCTCCAAAAACTTATGTTCCGGCCCGGGTTGCGGCATTTCGGGCATCTCTTGCGACAAAGCAAAATTGGCACAAGCGATTGTCAGTGTAACAATAGTCAAAAAATAGCTTTTCATGATAAGTTTCCTTGTAGTTAAAAATAACCAATGTCATCCTGAGAGAGGCTCGCCGACCGAAGAATCTGGTCTCCACCACCAACAGGTTCAAATTTTTGTTGCGAATGAAATCTAGATTCTTCGGTCGCTTAGGCTCCATCAGAATGACCTACTCCACCGGCAACCCGGAGAGTTCCATCACGGGCCGAATCTCGACCGTGCCGTGCTTCACGCCCGGGTGTCGCGCAGCAATTTCAATTGCATCCTCGAGCGAATCCGCCTCGATCAAATAAAATCCACCCAGCACTTCGGTGGTCTCCGCAAACGGACCGTCGGTAATCACCGGCTTGCCGTTGCGCACTCGCACACTCGTGGCGGCATCGCTCCAAGCCAATGGCGCGGCCAAAATATACTGCCCCTTGCTGTGCAACTCATGAGTCAACTCCACGGCCTCGGCCATCGCCGCTTCATGCACCTGGGTACCCGCTTCTTTCCAATACTTTTCGTCGTCGTAACTCAACAGCATGTATCGCATGATGTTCTCTTCTATGTAGTGGTGGCTTCTAGCCGCCATGAAATCATTCACGCTCGATGGCTGGAAGCCATCGCAACTTTTTCCGGCAATCCCGAGAGTTCCAGCACCGGCCGCACCTCCACGGTCCCTTTCCGAGCGCCCGGAACCCGCGTGGCGATCGTGATTGCTTCGTTGAGGTCCTTGGCTTCGATCAAAAAGAACCCGCCGAGTTGCTCGCGAGTTTCCGCGAACGGCCCGTCGGTGACCATTCGCATGCCATCTCGCACGCGCACGCTCGTGGCCGTGGCGACGGGATGCAAGGGCGATGCGCCTCGGAATTGACCCCGGCTATCAAGTTCGTGTGTCAGCTCCGTCGATTCGGCGTAGCAATGCTCGCGCTCTTCGTTGGTCCAATCTTTTTCGTCGGTATAGATGAGCAGCATATATCTCATGTTGTTCTCCCAGCATTTAGATAAATCGACCGCAAGAAAATGACTTTGGGTACGAGTTGCTTCCCTAGCATAGTGCCAAGCGACACGATGCACAAAACGATCAATGTTGTTCGCAACACCGAAGCCGTCGACAGAGAAATTCCCATCCCTGTTGCCAACGCCACATAACCCATCACGCACACCGGGCACTTGGGCATTACCGCCAGTAATGCACTCGGCACGAGCCAACCCGCCACGGCGAACAAGCGTTGTGCTCGCGCGGTCTTGGCTTCGCTTGTGTGATGGCAGCAACAGGAACTCATGATATCCCCTGCATTGGTTTGTTGGGCATTTTGGATGTTTATTAGCAGAATGTACAGCAACACTCCGACCTTACGACTCTGGATCAAACCCGAATACGCGAAGTTCCTGATCACAGCGACAGGCTTTCGCCAAACGTGCGGCCCAGGCGATGGCTTCTTGATTCGATGGCAGCTCAAGTACAGCCAATCCACCATTGAGCGGAGGCGCCCATGGGTAGCCTCCCTCAGCGACAGAGCCATCGGCCGAAACGAGAACGGGAGGTACTGTTTCATCAATACCTCCGCCGAAAACGTAGACGCCCGCTTCCTTCGCCTCGCGTATCACGGCATGAGAGTCTCGACCCACCGCCTCCCACTCACTGTCGGGGACATTCATCGCAGCACTGGGGAATGAAATGAGATACTTTGCCATGATATTTTTTGTCTAAGAATTTTGCGGTTACAGGTATAGGCCATGCCTAACAATTTCTTATCCCCCGTAAGTCGGCTTCTGGGGCCAACCGGCTGGGGAATCTTCAAAATCTTCCTGCCGACCATAAGGCGTCAGATCGAGCAACGCATAGGAATCGGTGACCGACTCGCAACCCCGGCCGTACGTCGAGTAAGCGTGATACACGTCGTCATCCAAGCGGAAGAACACGCTCAAACCATGGTTCTCGCCTTCCAAAAACCAAGGCTCTTCTTGTTGGCGTGATTCCAATTCCGTTTGCGCCCGGTAGTTGTACTCCAGCGGCACGACATTCTTGTCCTGGGTCACGTGAAAGTCGTAGTTAAAGTCGGTGCCAAACGACGACACCCAGCGACGGTCCCAACCTTGCTCGGCTTTATAGTTCTCAAGTTTTTCGAGCGGGGCACGCGACACCAGCACGTAGGTCGTGTCACGCTTGTTGAGCATCGAAAGATCGCCCAGCGAATTCACCAATCCCGTGCAGCCGGGGCAACCCTTTTCCCAGGCTGGATCGAACATGAAGTGATACACGATCAACTGACGGCGCCCGTCGAAAAGATCAGCGAGGCCCACCGTGCCCTCGGGCGAGTCGAATTCGTAGCCCTTCTCGATCTTCACCATCGGCAACCGACGCCGCTCGGCATTGACGCGATCTTTGTGGCGGGTGAGCTCCTTCTCAGCGACAAGCAGTTCCCGTCGCGAAGCGAGCCATTCGTCGCGTGACGCAATTGGAGGATGAGGGATTGTTGCAGTTGTCATAATAAAACTCCTCTATGAGCAAGCCGGGTCGTCCCGACCCCGAATACTCGACTATGGTTCTTACTTCTTCGCCAACTCCGCCGCGAGGCGCTGTTCCTGCTCGCGGAGTTCCGGCGTCATTGCCTCGCCAAAATCTTCCATGTCAAAAATTTGGCGAATCTCGACTTCGGTATCAATGTCTGGGTGAGGATGTGGGCACCGCTTGAGCCACTGAATGGCCTCGTCCAATGAACTGCACTTCCAAATCCAGTAGCCGGCGATCAGTTCCTTCGTCTCCGCGAACGGACCGTCAATCACGGTGCGCTGATCGCCAGAGAACCGAACCCGCGCGCCCTTGGAACTGGGATGCAAGCCATCCCCTGCCTGCATGATGCCGGCTTTCACCAACTCCTCGTTGTACTTGCCCATCTCTGTGAGCAACTCTTCGCTAGGCATAATGCCCGCTTCCGAATCTTTCGTGGCTTTGACAATGACCATGAATCGCATTGTTGTATCTCCTCGTATTTGTAGTGGTGGCTTCTAGCCGCCAACTTAAGAATTGTTATCACAATGGCTGGAAGCCATCGTTACTTCCCGTCATAAGCCGCTTGCAGTTTCGCAATATCGAGCTTCACCATCTGCATCACGGCTTGCATCATGCGGTCCCCTTTCACCGGGTCCTTCATCCACTCCTCAAACTTGCGGGGACTGATTTGCCATGACAGGCCGTACTTGTCTTTCAGCCAGCCGCACTGCACTTCTTGGCCACCGTCGGCAGTCAGCTTCGACCAGTAGTGATCGATCTCTTCCTGAGAATCACAATTCACGATGAGCGAGACCGCCTCGTTGAACTGAAAAATCGGCCCGCCGTTGAGTGCCATGAACTGTTCGCCATTGAGCTCAAAACTCACCGTCAAAACGGTTCCCTTCGGCATGTGCATATTTTCGCCGTAGTGCGTCACCTGATTGATCTTCGAATTCTTGAAGATCGACACATAATACTCGGCCGCCTCAAGAGCTTGCGTGTCGAACCAAAGGCACGGTTGAATCGTCTGCATGATTGTGTTCTCGATAAGGTGATTTTTATGTCGAATAGCCGCGATTCAACGAATCGCCGGTCCTGCGATGCGTCGCATCGCGGCTAATTATCGTTTACTGCACGAACGAGGGATCCATCCAGAAATATTCCCAGATGTGCCCATCGAGATCTTCAAAACCCCATTGATACATGAAACCGTGATCTTTAGGGTCAGTGTATTTCTTGCCACCAGCGGCCAGCGCCTTGTTGACGATCTCATCGACCGCGGTACGCGAAGGGCAGTTCAACGCGTTGATGGCTTCGACGCCCGTTTTGCCGTCGATGATTTTTTTGGGAGTGAACGTCGCAAAGAATTTCTCCACGAGCAGCATCGTGTAGATGTTCTCGCTGATAATCATGCAGGCCGCATTCTCGTCGGTGAACTGCGGATTGAACGTGTAGCCCAACTTGCCGAAGAACTCTTTCGATTTGTCCAAATCCTTCACCGGTAGATTGATGAATACTTTTCGATCATCCTTGTTGGCAGTTGGCTGCATCTCGGTGTAACCCTTGGCAGCTTGTTGCACGTCTTCCGGAAAGTCTTCCATCACTTGCACTTGGCGAATTTCGATCGTCTCGTTCTTGCTCCCTGGGCACTTCTTCGCCCATTCGATGGCCGCGGAGCGATCCTTGACGTCAATCATCCAATAGCCGCCCAAGCACTCTTTCACCTCGGCAAAAGGGCCATCCGTGACAACAGGCTTGCCTGAAGCGAATGAGACACGCGCTCCTTCCGACGGTGGACGTAGGCCATCGAGCGACAACAGCACACCGGCCTTTTGAAGTTCTTCGTTGTATTTCATCATCGCCGACACGGCGTCGGCCTCGGGCTGCGTATCGGGTTCGGCGGTTTCATACCCCTTAGGGATCATCAACATCATGAATCGCATGGTCTTATTTCCTTGTATCTAATTGTCATCCTGAGAGAGCCTAAGTCCGCCAGAGGCGGAAAGAATCTTGCTTCCATCAATTCGCGCTTCGAAACCCCGTTCGATTGCAAACTAGATTCTTCAACTCGCAGAACTCGTTTCGGAATGACCTTATTTCAAAAAGCTTCGTTTTGTCCGCCGAACACTAGGTAGTCGACTGGCTCGGGCCCAAATCGACAGGCGGCGAAAAATTTTTGTGAGGAAATAACGCGCGAAGCAAATAGGCTGAATTTAGGCCGAGAATCAGCCCAATTCAGCCAATCGGCCCGCCAAAAAACGACGCTCTGGTTCCTGACGAGCCAACCGCAGGGCCTGCTGATAAGAAGTGCGAGCATCGGCCGTTTTGCCCAGACGTCGGCAGAAATCGGCCCGGGTGGCGTGGGCCAAATGATAATCCGCCAATTCGCCGCGCGTGAGAATCGCATCGACCAATTCCAAGCCCGCCGCGGGACCATCGCGCATCGCCACCGCCACGGCCCGATTGAGTTCCACCACCGGAGACGACGCCATGCGAATAAGTACGTCGTAGAGCCCAACGATCTGACTCCAATCAGTCGCGCTGGCTGTCGCGGCATCGGCATGAATGGCCGCGATGCCGGCTTGAATCATGTAAGGCCCAAATTGTTGGGAGGCAAACGCGCGATCAACCAATTGTTGCCCTTCCTCGATGTGCTTATGGTTCCACAGCGAGCGATCTTGATCATCCAGCAGAACGATCTCGCCATTGGCTGAATTCCGCGCCTCGCGACGCGATTCGTGGAGTAACATCAGAGCCAACAAACCCAGAACCTCGGCATCGGGTAGCAATTCGACCATCAACCGCCCTAGCCGAATGGCTTCTTGCGAAAGGTCCGCGCGCGTGATAGATTCCCCCGAAGAAGCGGAGTACCCTTCGTTGAACACAAGATAAATCACTTGCAGCACGGTATGCAGCCGGTCGGGCAAATCTTCACGCGACGGAATTTGATACGGAATCCCCGCGTCGCGGATTTTTGATTTGGCGCGCACGATCCGTTGCGCAAGCGTCGTGGGAGTCGTGAGGAACGCACTGGCAATTTGTTCGGTGGTCAGCCCACAAACTTCGCGCATCGTAAGGGCCACTTGCGCTTCCGGAGACAACGCGGGGTGACAACAGGTAAAGATCAGCCGCAAGCGGTCGTCTTCAATCCCATCTTGATCGGTGTTGGACTCGGTGACTGTATCTATACGATTCGCCTCGAATTTCTGATAAATAGCCGTTAGCGATGCATCAAACCGTGCCCGCCGGCGCATCGTGTCGATGGCTTTGAATCGCCCCGCCGAAACGAGCCACGTCCTCGGATTGGCGGGCACACCCTCGGTGGGCCATTGCGCAACCGCCGCTGCGAACGCATCAGAAAGCGCCTCCTCGGCCAAATCGAAATCACCCAGTAGCCGCACGAGCGTGGCAAACACCCGCCGCGATTCGCTGCGGTAGACGCTATCAACGATGTCGCGGATGTCACCTGCTAGGGTCGTATTCATAAACGAAGGCCAGTTAAGAGAAGCCAGTTAAGACTTGCACCACAAAGTCACCAAGAGCACTAAGCTAGGCCGAATATCATTACGTTTGTCACGAATAATTCTAAATCAGCTGAAAGACGGGGTCGATTTGGAATTTTTAATATTCTTCGTGTTCTTAGTGTCTTTGTGGATGGATCTTATTGGACTTTTCTTATTTGCTTAAGCAATTCCGCCAAACGAGCCAAGTGCTGCTTGCCCCCCTCGATCGCGCCGTACTTCAGAGCCACTTCGTTGCGCTCTTCAGCCGTGGGGAAGATATGCTTGATCGTCACTCGCGTTTGATTGTGTTCAACGGCAAACGTGCTTGTGCTTTTGAACCATTCTCGCTGACCATCGCCATGGGAATGAATGATTCGCTCCGGCTTGACGATTTCGATGTACTTGACCTCGTTGGGATAATCGGTGCCATCAGGACCATGCATGGTGTAAATCCAAAGCCCGCCGGGACGGAAGTCGTGTGATTTGGTCGTCGTGGTGAACCCATTGGGGCCCCACCACTTCGCGACGTGTTCGGGATTGGTCCACGCCTCCCAAACCAATTCGCGCGGCGCGTCGAGCAACCGCGTGATCACGATTTCGTTGTCAGCCGCTTCAAGAACTTGGGATTCGTGCTCGCTCATGATTGGCTCCCTAAGTGCTCTTCCAACCGATCAAAATTCTGCTCGTTCGCCGCGGGAACAAACGCCTTCACCTTTTCCCATTCCTCTGGCGATTCAAATCGTTGCCGCCAGGTGAGCCGTGTCTTCCCCTCGAATTCAAAATAAGTCATCGTCATCAGAAATCGGTGCATGGTCCGCAGATGATCGAAGACAATGCGTTTGGGTTCGTTGATTTCGACAAACACACTCTCGTTGCGATAGTCAGTTCCGTCGGGGCCATGCATCGTAAGATGCCAATCGCCATCCACGCGAAAATCGAACTTGAGAATCGTATTGGTGAACCCATTGGGCCCCCACCACTTGGCGAGTTGCTCGGGATCGCTAAACGCGCGAAACACTTGCTCGCGAGGAAAATCAAACACCCGTGAGCAAACATACTCGCGGTCGGGGTCGATTGGCTGCCCTTCGGCATAGTCTTTCAGCAACGTGCCAATCAGAGCCGTCCAACCCGCGGCAAAATTCTCGCGAGCAAAAGCGGGCAGCTTCGGCAGCGTCTCCAACCCCGAGTGCGTGAGCTTGATGCGCGTTTCAGCGCCATGCTCGAACAACTCCATCGTCACGAGCGTGTCGCCGGGTTGGCCGTCATATCGCCAGGTGTAAGCCAGTTTCTTTTGGGGCACTACTTCCTTAACCACACAATGATGTAGCCATTTGACATGATCGTGGTCCTCGGCTGTGAATTGAAACTCGCAGCCCACCTCGGGGCGAAAGTTTTCAAATTCCATGAACCACTGCTTGATGGCCATCGGATCAATGATCGCTTGCCACACGAGCGCCACCGGCGCATCGTAAGTCTGTTCGATGAAGAAATCGTCGGCGGGGTTATTTTTGTTTGCGTCCACGTTTTTTCTTCCCTTGCACTGTTTTGCCTTGCAGCTCCGCTAAATAGTCATCGAGCCGATCAAACCGCTCGTCCCAGAATTGCCGGTATTGCTCGACCCATTGAGCGGCCTCGCGCAACGGCTTGGCGTTGAGCTTGCATGGTCGATATTGGGCCGCACGGCTGCGCTCGATGAGCCCAGCCTTTTCCAAGACCTTCAAATGCTTCGAGATGGCCGGCAGCGTCATTTCAAACGGCTGGGCCAACTCCGACACGCTCCGTTCCCCCTTGGAAAGTCGCATGAGAATGGCTCTCCGCGTCGGATCGGCCAGGGCGGAAAACGTATGGGTCAGTTGGTCGGCAAGCATAGTATACCAGTTGGTTAATTAACTAAACGGTAAAATAACACCGGGACTGCAAGTCGTCAACAAAAAAATCCTAAGTGAGCCGCGACGCAATGCGTCGCACGGTCTCCAGAAACGATTCGAGTTGCGTAAATCAAGAACTTGCTAGAATAAGAACGCGAATAAATCGCGATGTGAAATCATAAGAAAGTTACCTTGTCTCACAGGTCCGCCATGTACGCATCCTCTTTGCGCGTGTTGGTTTCGGTCAATCTTCTTCTAGCCGCGTCGTCATTGTTGCATGCCGACTGGCCTCAATGGCGTGGTCCCGCGGCGAACCTGGCCGTCCCCGCGGCCAACTTACCCATTAAGTTTTCCCAAAACGAAAACATGATCTGGGAGGTCGATCTCGGCGGCGAAGGAAGTTCAACGCCCGTTGTCTGGGGCGATGCCATTTATGTCACTGTCACGGCCGACGGCAAAGACGTGCTCGCCGCGTATGGAGTTGACGGGCAAGAGCGATGGCGGCGCGAGATTGGCACTGCTCGTGAGAGCAAACATAAAGTCGCCACCGGTAGCAACCCGTCCCCCGTCACCGATGGCAAACACGTTGTCGCGTATTTTAAGAGCGGCCAACTTGCCTGCACCGATACCACGGGCAAGGTCCTGTGGAACAAAAACTTGCAAGACGAATTCGGCAAAGATACCCTCTGGTGGGATTTGGGGACCTCTCCCGTTCTAACGTCCAAAGGCGTGGTCGTGGCGGTGATGCAGGAGGGCGACTCTTATTTGGCTTGTCTCGATCTCGACACTGGCGAAACTCTCTGGCAAGAATCGCGGACCTACGAACGGCCCAGCGAATCGGATCAAAGTTATACGACGCCAGCCGTGGCGGATGTCGATGGACACGAAACGATTGTCACGTGGGGGGCCGATCACCTCACGGGGCATGACGCCGCGACGGGCAAACTGCTCTGGGATTCGGCGGGATTTAATCCTGACGACCAAGGCATGTGGCGGTCCATTGCCTCGGCGACTGTTGCCGATGGTGTGGCGATCGTGCCCTATGGCCGTGGCGAATTTCTAGCAGCCGTGCGACTCGGAGGAAGCGGCGACGTAACCACTAAAAATCGCCTCTGGGACAAACCCGGTGTTGGTGCCGATGTCCCCTGCCCAATCGTTACCGACGACAAAATCTATGTGCTAAGCGACCGTGGTAAAGTCTCTTGCCTCGATTTGGCTACGGGCGATGAGATCTGGTCCGACGACTTACCCAAAGGCCGCTCGAATTATTTTAGTTCACCCCTTCTGGCCGGTGACAAACTTTATTGCCTCCGTGAGGACGGCACGCTGTTTGTCGCGTCGGTCGACGAGGGGCTAGAAGTTCTCGCCGAAAACGAACTGGGCGAACACAGCGTCGCCACTCCCGTGCCGCTTGAAGATAGCTTGCTCGTGCGCACGCGCAACAAGCTGTATCGTTTTGGTGAGAAATAGCTCCTGCTATTTTCCGTCCTTAGCACCACACCCGCACGAAGGCAGTACTTCGGTCGTTGGCCAGTAGGGTTTGTCCGCGTCCGCAAATAAGTCCGTGCCGTAACGATCGTGCCCATACCGATCGTGGTAGCGGACCCAAGCCATCGAGAAATCAAACTGCTCCTCATCGCGGCCTTTGGGGACTAAGTCGAGAATCGCGTAGGTCGTCATCAATTGCTCGACGCCGCGGCCGTACGAGGAATAGGTGTGATAGATCTGGCCGACAGCATCTTTATAAAAAATGCTGACCCCCGGTCCTTCGGCGCTCGGGAACTCTTGTTTGATGAAGTTGTAGTAGACCTGGCCCTCGGCCATTTCTTCTTCAGTGAATGACACGTGGAAATCGTAGTTGAAGTCACTGCCAAAGGACGATATCCAATCTAACCGCCAGCCCATTCGCTGTTTGAATTCGTCGATCTTCGCCAGCGGCGCTCGTGAGACCGCGACCATCGCCACGTCGCGTGCCGCCAGATGCGCGAGTGTGCCGTCGAAATGGTCCGACACAAACGAACAACTTGGGCAACCTTCTTGCCAGTCCGGTGCGAACATAAAGTGGTACACCACGAGTTGGCTGCGGCCGCGAAACAACTCCGCGAGCGATTTTCTCCCTTGGGCCGTGTCGAACTGATAGTGCTTGTCGACTTTCACCCAAGGAAGTTCCCGCCGCTGGGCACTGAGCTCATCGCGACGGCGAGTCAGTTCCTTTTCTTCTTGCAAAAGGGTCTTCCGCGCGGCGAGCCATTCGTCTCGTGATACGATGTTTGCGGTTTTCATGGTCAATCTCGATTGAAAGGTTATTTCTTCAAGAAGTCGGGCAATTCATCGCCACTCGGACCGTAGGCCGAAGGAACCTTCGCGCCCACCATCCGCAAGTACACGCCGAATTGGCCGCGGTGATGATAGAAATGATTGAACAATATGGTCCGCACAAACACAGCTCGCGGCATGGCTAAGAGTTCCTTGTCGCCGTCCATGATCCGCCAAGTTTGTTGCATTTGCTGATCGCTGATCGTGGGTAGCACCTTTGTGACGGTGTCCACACTTTCATCGAAAGCGGAAAGAATTTGTGGCAACGACTCCGGCTGGGTCCTGTCGTTCGAGATTTGCGAAAATTGAAACTCGTCCTGCGTGGCCATCTGAACCACGCTGCCCGGCGCACTCGCCATGTGCAGGGCCAATTGTCCCGCAGTCATCGATTTCTCGTGCGGCTTCCAGGTAAGTTTGTCCTCGGGGAGACGTTCGAGAAACTTACGCGTCGTATTCGATTCGGCCGCGAATTCTTGCAAAAATTGATCGGCTATCGTCATGGATCTAACTCCGTGGTTTGAAACTGTATTGTTGCTTAGCGTTTCGATTCCGCGATCTCGCGCGTGCGATTCAACTTGTATTGCCAGCCCTCATGGATACCGGCGCTCTGGCTGTCTGGGAGCATGCCAAAGGCGGTGTGGATGAGCGACAAGCGAGTGATTTCTCCCTCAGCAGTGAGGCGGTATTGCACGTGCGAAGCAATCGCAAACGACATGAACATCGGCCCGCAGATTTCGATCAGCTTCGGCGGCTTGATGACTTGCACGTGCCCCCAGAAATGGCCTGCGTTGTCGCCCAAGTCGCGATACCAACGCCCTCCCGGCCAGGCTTCAAGCGTCATCGGCATCGGCGATCCGTCAGGAGTTTGGAACTCGGGCCCCAATTCCGCCAGCAAAGCCTCAAACGAAATCTCCAGCGGCGCGGCGATTTCGATTTCTTTGACAATGTTCAAGAGTTGTATGGTTTCTTCAAGCACTGGGGCGACCATAATTTGCTCCCTAAGATTTCTTGGTGGATTGTTCTTTCGCGAGACGCTCGGCCCGCTCCTTCACGCGGCTGAGTTGATGCGACCAAAAGTTCTCGAATGTTTTTGTCCAGTCGTACACGGCTTTGAGCTCCCCGCCATTGAGGCGATACAGCCGATGTTGGCCATCCTTGCTGACCGAAACGATGCCGACCTTGCGCAACACGCCCAAATGTTTCGACACGGTCGGTTGTGCTAACCCAAGCCGTTCAACCAACTCATTAACCGTGCGCGGCTGGCCATCGGCCAGCGCGGTAACAAGCTCCCGCCGACGCGGTTCGGCAATCGCATTAAAAACGTCGGTGGTGGTCGCTGCCCTCGCCATGCGTCAATTATATTCCCATAACGGAATATGTCAAGCGGTCAATTTGAGGAATGCCAACCGTGTTAGCCTCCGGCGCAAGCCGCGAGGTTAGAAGTAGTGCCCTTATTCCTGCACCACGTACGAACCACTAAACGTCACATACGGCCCCGCTTCGTCGGCGATCTCCACCGACAGATCGATCTTCGTACGGCCTTTGAAGCGTTGCAGTTCGTAAAAGTACTCAAGCATGTCGCTCGCCACGGGCTGACTTTGTGCGATGAACAATGGCGTGCGCACGGGCCGGTGATAACGAATCGTGCTCCGCCGGATCACGATGTTGCCCGACATCCCTTGCGATTCCAGCAGTAAGAACACTGTGCCCCAGCCGGTGGCCGTGCAAAGTGCGTTCAGACTGCCGGCGAAGGCCGAGTATTGATGGTTGCGATTTGGCTCGAGCGGCATTTCCATTGCCAGCCGCTGGCCGTCCCAAGACCGTGCCTCGAGTCCCATGGGGATCGTGATCGGCATCTCGCGATTGAGCGTCTGTTGAAGCTTTTCGAGCAAGGATTCGTTCATGGAAACAGACGCGCGACGTCCAGTCAGTAGTGCCGGTCACTTCCCGGTGTGGGAAACCCTCCATGCTACCGGAAGGTGCACCCAGGGGCTAGCCGCCAGAACGCCGTTAGCCGGGCTCGTCCCGAGCCCGATCAGTTACCAGGGCGTGACGACCCGGCTATTTGCTATAGCTTCCAATTCAACAGCACCGCGTAGTTCACCAAGTTCGGCGACACGCCGTTGGGGGTGCTGTCGTAGCGGTCGTTGACCGTGAACCGCAGGCTCATATTTTTGGGCTTATCGAGATCGATTTCCCAGCCCGCGTCTGACACGACGCGGTACAGCCCGAAATCCTTCCATTCGGGGAAGTAATCGACCTTGATCGTGAATCGCTGCTTGTCGGAAATCAGATATTCGTAGTCGAGTCCAAACAGCGCTTCCGCCTTCCACTGGTCATCGATGCCGCCAAACTCGCGCGACGTACCAGCACCGAAGCGCCCAATCAAATTGAAGTCGTCGGTGTCGACCCACTTGTAACCCACGCCGGAGTTCACCGCCACGCGCAAGTTGAAGGGTTGGAATTCGTCGTACAGGATTTGATTCAACACGAACAGCGTCCACGCCGACTTCTTCAACTTGCGATCGATCCGCGCATCGAACAGCGCGTTATTTTGAGTGACAAGCTCATTGGACGACGTGAAGTTATAGTTGATGTCGGAGTCAAAAGTCCAAAATTCCGCATCTCGTTTTAAGTATCCGCCCGAGGCAATACTTTTCGAACGGTTTTCACCCTGGCTACCGTTGAGGCCAAAATTGATGCCCGCGTCCCACGGCGCCGGACCAAACCAATACGACAACTGGTACCACTCGTAGACGACGGGGGGCTCGGCCAGTTCCATCTCTTCGGTGGTAATCGCTTCGAGGTGATCGCTCAAGGCTTCGTCCACCACTGAAGGCGCCGTTTCGGTGACAGCCACTGGGGGGAAGTCGAACAGGGGCGGCAGATCCTCCGCTACACCGGGGGGAGGCAAAACACTGGGGCCCAACAGATCCTGGCCATACGCTCGCCCCGTCACTCCGCTGAGCAGCGAGAGGACCAGACAAATCAAGATGCTACGAGCCAAACACATGGTTGAAACAATCAGAAAAGCGCCTACGTTCTGCCGAGAGGAGCAAGGATATACCCAACCCCGGCGGGGCGTCACAAGAGAGATCACCACACGCTGCTAGCAGCTAGCTGGGAGGAGTGAAGGGGGCAAGTGGTGATGGCACTGTCATTCCGAGAGGAGTTCTACGACTAGAGGAATCTGGCGTCGAGTTTTTCACGCCTTCCATGCGAGTTCGTTGGGCATGCCAGATCCCTCGGCTCGTCGAACTCAACTTGGGATGACAATTCTCGTTCACCCAACAAAAAACGGGGGCTGAGCAATTTGCTCAGCCCCCGGTGTTAGGCATCAAACAGTAGTGCAATCTCAGTTGCAACCGCAAGCAGGAGCCGCTTCGCAGCCACAGCCTTGGGTCACTTCGATTTCCTTCTCGACCATCTTGCAAACCTTCACCTCGACCTCTTTTTCGACTTCAACCGGCACGCAAACGGTGTAGGTTTCAGTCTTCTCTTCGGGGACGCAGGTGTAAGTGGTCACGTTGTAGGTGCGGGTCTTTTCGACGGGCACGCACTCGGTGTATGCCACTTCCTTCGTGGCGGTTTCCTTGACGTAGCTCGTGACCTGGTATTCGCAGGTGCGAGTTTCGGTCTTGCACTTAGGTACGCAGACGGTGCGAGTCCGCTCTTCGGGAACCATCTTGCAAACCTTGACCGTGCGTTCACGGGTTTCGGTCTTGCACTTTGGCACGCAGACGGTGCGAGTCCGCTCTTCGGGAACCATCTTGCAAACCTTGACCGTGCGTTCACGGGTTTCGGTCTTGCACTTTTGAACGCACACGGAACGGGTGCGGGTTTCGTCCTTGGTCAAGCACACGCTATAAGTGTATGGAACTTCTTCCGTCACGCACTTGTAGGTCGTGCAAGGCACTTCCTTGGTTTCGCAGGTCGGCACCCAAACGCGCTTGCACACGGTCTTGGTGCAAGGATCGGCGGCACCGTCGCAGCCACATCCACCACCGCAGCTACCGCAACCACCACAAGCGGGAACTTCCATCGTTTGGGTTTCCCAGTGGCCACCGCGAACGGTGACTTGCTTCATTGTGGTTTCGGGAACACGCTTCATCACTTTGCGAGTTCCTTCGCGCTGTTCGGTGTAAGGCACCTTAACCGTGTAAGTCTGTTCGACGTTTTCGGTGTAAGGAACTTGCACTTCATAGCTGACGGTCTTGTCCTCGTAGGTGGGGACCATCACGGTGTACTTTTGCTCGACGTTCTCGGTGTAAGGAACTTGAACTTCGTAGCTGACGGTCTTGTCCTCGTAGGTGGGGACCATCACGGTGTACTTTTGTTCGACGTTCTCGGTGTAGGGAACTTGAACGGTGTACTCACGAGTCTTCGTTTCCGTGACCGGCTTGCAGACGGTGTATTCAACCGTCTTGGTGCGTTTCTCGGGGACCATGACCGTATAGGTTTCGGTCTTTTCCTCGGTTTGAGGAACGCGCTTGTTCACCGTGTAAGTACGAGTACGCTCTTCTTGCTTGTACTCCGTGGTCTTGACCTTGCGGGTCTCGGTCACGTATTCGGGAACCATGACCGTCTTCTTGACGACCGTTGCTTCGCACGGTGCGGCGGCTTCCCCTTCGCAGCCACAGCCGGTCGCAGCACCTTCACAACCGCATGGTGCGGCTTCTTCACAACCACAAGCTGGCGTGGATTCACAACACCCGCCACCATGATGCCTTTTGAACAAACCTGCCCAAGCGTCGGCTTGGACTCCCGCGACCAGCAAGGCAATAGCTGGTAACAGGCACAACATCTTACGAGACATTAGTTGCCCTCCATCTCCTGAAAAAAAAACTAACCACAGTCGGCAGGGCATTAGATAACCAATTTACCCAATCTACCTAGCCGTGACTTTTACGATTGCGAAGCCCTGAATTTTTAGGAAATCTGGGCATGTCAGAGATTCTAGCTGGAGATTGACGCCCCGCAACAAGGGTAGCTCCATTTTGTGCCGAAAAGCGGGACTTAAATACTTGCTGGCGCTACGCATTAGCCCGTTTTCAGATGCTCCGAATGGGAACAATAATCAGAAGTGATACATTCCCCGCCAGATTGGGGGAATTCTTGCCACCGAGCGCTGCGTTTCCGCAACATGGGTTGCATCAATTCTCGGCGGGCTGGATCGAGAGAACCTGCATCTCTCGAGGTTCGATCACAATTTCATAGCCGAGTTGTTCGCGGAGAGCGTCGATCACTCGAGATTCGTCGTCTGCGGGGAGCCGTGCCGAGTTCTTGACCGGTGTGCCCGAGTGAATCCACACGAAGTATTTCTTCGCGGGCGAAACCTCGGCTTCGTCAATCACGGGAAGCATGAGTGTTTCGCCGAGGGATTGCTTGAACATTTCGTAGGTCCCCGACTCGCCGGCCCGGTGATCGCGTCGCGCGGGAATGCCGAATGATCCATCGTAATCAGGCGAGTCACCTTTGCCCTCCGAGGAAATCGGGTTCGGCCTGTATTTTCCTTTCAGCACCAAGGCGGGTCGCTGCTCGGTTTTCCAGTGGACTTTCACATTTAGGCCGCACTGCTCATTTAGAATCTTTTCCAGCGCTCTCGCACCGGCTTCACTTGCGATTTGACGCTTATCAGGCTCCGAAACGGTCACCCAATCTCCCGGCATGTAAGTCATCAGCAAATTGGGCGAACAATCGAGCTCGTAGCGTTTCACGTGCAAAACGTGGTCGAGCACTTCGGACAATGTCACGACTCCACCGCTGGCCGTGCCCGAAACGATTGTTCCCTCGGGCAAGGCATGTAGTACAAGAGAGAAGGGATCAAAACCTTCTTTTGGCTGAGCATCCGCAGGCAGTCCCGGCGGCATCATCAGTTTGCGGACCTCATGCCGTTCTTGATTCTGAGGGTCCTTAATGAACTTGAATGGTTCTCCCTCGGCTAGTTTGTAGCCATGATCGTCCGCAAGAGTTTTGATAAGTGCGAGTTGCTTCTCAATTTTTGGGTTGGCAACGGGAGTATCGGCAGGTGCCTGCGCTCGCGACGAAGCCGCAAGAAGCGCGACACAACAAACAGTCCAGCAGAAAGCAGCGATCCGCATGTTGGTTTCTCCCAATAAAAAAAGCCCGGCAAAGCAAAGTCGCTCGCCGGGCTTAATATCACACATATAGCCGTGTCGTCCCGACACGGAAAAAAGTCGTATCGATGCCGCGCAGTGATCGCTAATCGGCATCGGGACGATGCCGGCTAACTCATGATCACTTGGGGATATCCAACAATTCGATCTCAAAGATCAACGTCGCGTGCGGTGGGATCACTCCCCCTGCACCGGATTCGCCGTAGGCCAATTCGCTGGGGATGAAGAGCTGCCACTTGTCGCCGACCTTCATCTTTTGCAGGGCTTCGGTCCAACCGGCGATCACGCCCTCGACAGGGAATTCGGCTGGTTCGTTACGCTTTAACGAGCTGTCGAACACCGTGCCGTCGATCAGTTTGCCTTCGTAATGCGTGCGAACAGTGTCCTTGGCGGTAGGGGTCGCACCGGTGCCTGCTTTGAGGACTTTGTACTGCAAACCGCTGGGGAGCGTGACGACTCCCTCGGCCTTTTTGTTCTCTTCCAAAAACTTTTTGTTCTTCGTGACGATCGATCCCGCGCGGGCTTCGCTCAGCTTTTGGAGGGCTTTCATGCAGGTGGCTTCGTCGTACTTGGGCTGGGCGTCGTTCATCGCGTCCTTGATCCCCGCGATCAAGCTGTCGATGTCGAGTTGCACATCATCCCCTTTGAAATTGCTGCCAATTTCCAAGCCGATGGCGTAGCTGTAAACCGGGGCCGTCTCAGGCTCCTCGGCGGCGGGGGCTGCCGGTGCCGCGGCGGCGGGCAAACCTTCTTGCCCTTGTTGGGCAAACGACGAACTCGCGGTGACCGACAACGCGGCCACGCACGCAACAACGGGTAATGAGCGAAACATATCGACTCCTGGAGGGGTTAATAGTCAGTGGCAGTTCTTACAGAAATCTGTCCGAAAAGTTAAGCAAAATAGTATACCGATTGGCCTGGGACCTGACTCCCCTCAAAACCTGCCCAACCCGCCAAATTTGCGGTCGTGGCCGATTTTCCAAGGGATTCGTCATGCGGCAAACCCCGGCCGTGCGAGCAAATAGCCCGAGTCGCACTCGCATCGTATAATCAGGTATCTCGGGGTTGGGCCAAACCTGGGTCAGTGGGGACTTGTCTCTTACGCTTTCTGCGCACCCTTAGTTTGAGCACTATGGTCGATTTCCGTTTAATTCGTTCACGCTCCCAGCACGCTCGTGCTGATCGCAACGGTTTTTCGTTGGTGGAGCTGCTGGTGGTGATTGCCATCATGGGGGTGCTGATTTCGCTGCTGCTCCCCGCGATCCAAGCCGCCCGCGAAGCCGCCCGTCGCACGCAGTGCATGAACAACCTCAAGCAGATTTCCTTGGCCACGAGCAACTTTGAAAGTGCCAACAAAAAGCTGCCCCGCTCGGCCGTGACCGACTTTCAAGAGTATTTCCAAAGCAATCAGTCTTACAACGCTTTTAGCCCTTGGATGGGCCGCCAGTTTAGTTGGGTCGTGTTGCTCTTGCCCTTCATGGAACAGCAAGCGTTATACGATCAGTTTGATATGGAGAAGAACGTCTTCGATCAAGACAACAACCCTCAGGCGAAATTCATTTCGAGCTTGCTCTGCCCGAGCGACGAAGCGATGGGACGTTATTTCGTCGACACCGAATACAGCAAGGGCAAGCAACTCGCCAAAGCTAATTACGCCGCCTATGTGAGCCCGTTCCACATCGATTTGCAGCTGCTTTGGCCGGGTGCGATCATTGCCACGGGCCAGACCTTGAGCAAAATCACCGACGGCACGACCAACACGATCGCCTTCAGCGAAGTCCGCACGCTCGATCACGAACTCGATGAACGCGGAGCGTGGGCAGTTCCCTGGGCCGGTTCCAGTATTTTGTCGTTCGACATGCATCACCGCTGTGCTGATGGCAAGTCGCACTTCTATTGCATGTATGAAGGAACGTTTCGACCCGATAGTCGGAGCTTCGGTCAAACACAAATGCCTAACACACAAGGTCCGATTCAAGACACGCTCTTTTATTGCAAAGACGAGCAAATGTTAACGTCGCAGCTCGATCGCATGCCCTGCATCGGTTGGATCAAGCGGATCGGCGCATCGGGCTTTTATTCCGCCTCCCCCCGCAGCATGCATCCCGGTGGAGTGAACGTGGTGTACGTCGACGGCCATACCGAGTTTGTTTCTAACGACGTCGACGAAACAACGTTCGCGTATCGCGTAAGCATCAACGATGGACAATCGCAATCCTCGACACCGTAAGCATGCCCGACGACGAACGCAGATTTGATACGAGCCATCTCGCCGCGGTCTTGCTGGTCTTGGGAGCGATCCTGATCGCCGTTTCTTTCTTGCCACTTTCGTCGCTCTCGAAGCGGACTTGGACCATGGAAGATTCTCGCCATTACGGCGACATCACGCGGGAGCTGCATTCGTCGGGCTATCAATCCGCCGCCGAAGCCGGCCGCACAGAAGAGGAGATGGAGCGCTATCGCGAGAACTTGCAGCAAGAGTTCACCAAACTCAAAACGCAGCTCGAACAAGCCCAGAATGAACCCCAGCGCTGGAGTCAAATTCTATTGTGGACCGGCGCCACGCTTGCTGCTGTGGGGGGATTGCTGCACGTCGCGAAGGGGGGCGACTGAACGGCTGCTTGTTTCACACACAACGCCGGCGGGCCAGGAAAAACATCACGATGCCGCTGCCGATGAGAACCGCGCTTCCTGGTTCGGGGACGACATAGAAGCTGGCCGGCGGATCGACCACGATTGGCCCGAATTGGCTGTGGAAAATCATCAAATCGTCCGCATTCACGGCTCCGTCGCCGTTGGCATCTCCCTGGTCGAGAGTGGCATTGATCAGTGTGCCGAAGCCGCGCTGCCAAGCGAGAAAATCACGTCCATCGACGTCGCCATCTTGATCGAAGTCGGCCGAAGGAGTGTCATATAAGGTCGACATCCGCCAAGCGAGGCCGAAATCGCGAATCGTGTCGGAGTCAATGCTGAGCGTGTAATCCCCCGCCGCGAGGTTCGTGAGATAAATGTGCTCGACGTTGTCGACCGTGCTGAGGCTTTGATCTACGATTTGTCCCAACGAATCGGTCAGTGTGAGATCCATGTTAGCCAGCGTCTGGCTGCCGAACCCGCTCGAAACGTTCACATTCCAGGTAAGCAAAATCGAAAGTTCCGGGGCGGTGCTCCCCTCGGCAATTGAGAATTTGTATTTCAGCGCATTCTCAGAACCGGGCAAAATCGACTGGTAGTCCCAGCCATGAGAGCCAACCGGAGTCTCGGGGGTCGTGGTTCCAACGTAACGCCCGCCGACGGTCATCAAATAGCTATTGTAGACGTTCACTTCCCCCGCGCCGAATGTGTCGTCGAGCGGTTGAGTAGTGGTGCGAGTCCAAGTGGGAAATTCGTTTTTTGTCGCACCGGCCATGAGCATGGCTTTCATGACCTCGCTCTTGTTGGCATCGGAACCGGTAACAACGCTGTGGAGCAACGTGGCGACCCCACTGGTCGTCGACGTGGCGGCGCTCGAAGTCTCGCGCGGGGCCACCAAATCAGGCTTGCTACGTCCTGGGCCATAAGCCGTCACATTAGTCAGGCCCGTGCTGTGCAAGCCGTCGGTGCGGCCCACGGCGATCGAGTTGTAACTTTGCGTCATTAGCCTCGGCAAAGGTGTGGTTGTATTGTCGAGTCCGACCATTGCAGTGAGGTTGTCGCGGTTGATCATGAAATCAAAACGACGTAACGCAGAAACATCCTGGTCGAGTTCTGTTGCGTTTGGAGCATTATCATTGACGGCAAAGCTGCCTATCCAACTATGATTCTGCACAAGAAAGGTAAGAAACTGGGGGGTGCCACCCGTGGGAGCACGCAGCTGATCGTTTAAGAATAGGCCTGCTTCGTATACTGTGACCGTGTTGGCACCGGGAGCTACACTCGAAGTGTTGCCAAACATGTTGCGAGCTTGGCTGGTAGCGTGGTTCGAGACATTCTTGTTGGGTTTGTTGCTGCCATCGATGAAGGTGACGGCTACTCCGTAGGGATCGCTGCCCGACATGAAGTCACCCGTCGGGTGATCTGGGTTGGGCCAGTAATTGACGTTGTTGCTACCACCGGCCTCGACCAAGGAGATCGGTACTCCGCTTCCATTGGGAACGGCGATACCAATGCTGTTGAGGGTGTTCACCAACTTGGTGTACCCGATGTCGTCTTTCCAATCCGCTCGGACGAAATTCGCGCCAGAAACGGCCACCAGCAGCATGCTGATTCGCAAGGCGAGCTTCACGAAGCGGAAGTCTAGTGATGAGCTGGGCATAGGCGAACTTAACTGATCGGCTACGCTTGCGCGGCCAACCTTGGGGCTAAAATGTTTTCTTTCAAACCAAGTGCGAATTGAACCAACGCCTGCTCGGTTGATCCAAGATTCTGTTCCGCGGAAGAGATAGCATGTCGGACTCTGCTCCTCAGAGGCTCATTTAGGAAATGGCCAGCCCCTAGCAACTCAGCCCCCTAGCCTACAGATTCCCGACCCTTGCTGTTTCCATTATTTCCCTGTTTTTGGGAGGTTACAAGAGTTTGGACGGGCCAGAGAGCCAAATGTTCCGGCTTTTGCCCGCAAATTGCGGATAAGCGAAGCCAGCCGACCCTGGGGAGTGGGTTCCGAGTTGTTTTCCCTTTCTCTTAAACCTAGACTAGCGATTCTACCGATTACGCAAATTTGCACGGGACATTGCCTGGACCGGTTCGTGGCAACTCCCAACGTCGCTTCTGTTTAGGACATTTGAAACTTCCATGTCGTCGTACAATTTGACCCACTTGAAGCAGCTCGAAGCCGAGAGCATCCATATTATCCGCGAGGTAGTCGCCGAATTCAGCAATCCTGTCATGCTCTTTTCGATTGGCAAGGATTCGTGCGTAATGCTCCACTTGGCTCGAAAAGCGTTTTATCCCGCCAAGCCGCCATTTCCTCTCCTCTTGGTGGACACTACGTGGAATTTCAAGTCGATGTACGAATTTCGGGATCGTCATATAATCGGCGAGCTTGGCATGGAGTGCCTCACGCACGTCAACAAGGAGGGTCTCGAGAGCGGCATGACTCCCTTCACGCATGGTAGCAAGACGTTTACCGAGGTCATGAATCTGGGCGCCTTGCGGCAAGCCCTTGATATCTATCGCTTTGATGCCGCCTTCGGTGGCGGACGACGCGACGAAGAAAAGAGCCGTGCTAAGGAACGTGTGTACTCTTTCCGAAATGCTGATCACGTCTGGGAACCGAAAAATCAGCGCCCCGAACTTTGGAATCTCTACAATGGCATGGTGAACAAGGGCGAACAAATCCGGGCCTTTCCCCTTTCCAATTGGACCGAACTCGATATTTGGCAGTACATCCATTTGGAGGGTATCCAAATCGTGCCGATCTATTTCGCGGAAGAACGCGACGTTATCCAGTTTGAAGGTAACTGGATTGCTGTTGATGATGAGCGCACTCCGCCAGAATTAGCCAAGCAAGCCGTCAAAAAGTGGGTCCGCTTCCGCACCCTAGGCGACTACCCGCTCTCGGGGGCGACCTTTTCTCAGGCATGCACGCTGCCCGACATCATCCAGGAGATGCTGCTCGCCACGCGCAGTGAACGCGAAGGACGCACGATTGATAAAGACCCAGGTGCGTCGATGGAAGACAAGAAACGCAGAGGATACTACTAACGGGGCACAATCAATCCACCCGTTTTTCCACGACACAACACCTCAAAACTACGTAGGATCTTTTTCTACAAAAGTATCAAGATATATATGTCTCACCAATCAGAACTCATTGCCACCGACATTCACGCCTACCTCAAGCAGCATGAGCAAAAGGAGATGCTACGCTTACTGACTTGCGGGTCAGTGGACGACGGCAAAAGCACGCTGATTGGTCGTTTGCTCTTCGATTCAAAGATGGTCTACGAAGATCAATTGGCTGCGCTTGAAGTGGATTCCAAACGATTTGGCACCACAGGAGGGAGTTTTGATCCAGCCTTGCTCACAGACGGACTCAAGGCCGAACGCGAACAAGGCATCACGATCGACGTTGCTTACCGCTATTTCTCCACGTCAAAGCGCAAGTTCATCATCGCCGATTGCCCCGGCCACGAGCAATATACCCGCAACATGGCGACCGGCGCAAGCACTTGCGATCTCGCCATCATCCTCATCGACGCCCGTCACGGCGTGATGACCCAAACCAAGCGCCACTCATTCATCGTGTCGCTCTTGGGTATCAAGCACGTCCTGGTCGCCATCAACAAAATGGACCTTGTTGATTACTCCGAAGAGGTCTTTGAGCAAATTAAACAAAGCTACAAGGAGTTTGCGTCGCGCCTTGACATGGTCGATCAGCATTTTATTCCTATCGCGGCCCTGCATGGCGAGAACCTCGTCGATAAAAGCACCAACATGCCGTGGTATGAAGGCTCGACCCTCATGCACCATCTGGAAAACGTGCATATCGCCTCTGATCGCAACATGATCGACTTTCGTTTTCCCGTCCAGTTAGTCAATCGCCCGCATCTTAATTTTCGCGGTTTCTGTGGCACGATTGCTTCCGGGCGCATTCGCAAGGGCGAACCCGTCATGGCGCTCCCGTCACGCAAAACCGCTCATGTTAAGTCGATTGTCACTTTCGACGGGGAACTCGACGAAGCGTTCGCACCACAGGCGGTCACACTCACTCTCGATCGCGAAATCGACGTCAGCCGTGGGGATATGCTTGTACGACCCGACAATATTCCAACAATTGCCGATGCTTTTGACGCCACGATCGTTTGGATGACCGATGAGCCTCTTGCTGCGGGTAAGCAGTATTGGTTCAAGCAAACAACTCGTGTGGCCGCCGGATCGATCAGCCGCATCCGTTATCGGATCGACGTCAACACGCTCCATCGCCAAGATGCCGACGAACTCGCCCTGAACGAAATCGGCCGATGCCAGGTGAGACTCTCGCAACCGCTGGCTTTTGACCCCTATCGGCAAAATCACGGTACGGGTGCCTTTATCATTATCGATCGCATCACCAACGTGACCGTGGGCGCGGGCATGATCCTCGGGCAGAAAACGGCCGAGCAAACAGATCACTGGTCCGACGAAGTTGATGAACGCTTGCAAGTCGAACGTTCGAACGTCACGCTCGCCGAACGCGCTGGCCGGTTCAGTCAAACTCCCGTCACGGTCTTATTCACGGGGCTCGCCGGGGCGGGCAAGTCCACAACGGCCTTTGCTTTGGAACGAAGACTATTTGATATGGGGCACGCCGTGACGGTGCTCGACGGTCAAAACATGCGGCGTGGCATCAGCCGCGATCTGGGTTTTACAGTTGATGACCGCAGCGAAAATCTGCGGCGCACCGCTGAGGTGGCCAAGCTGATGAACGATGCTGGGTTGATATGTCTGGCGGCATTTTTGTCTCCCCAGGAAGAAGTTCGCCAAAAGGCGGCCGAGGTCGTGGGTCGTCCCAAGTTTTTCGTCGTGCATCTCGATGCGCCGATCGAAGTTTGTCGCAAGCGCGATCAAGAAGGACTCTATGCCGCGGCGGATTCCGGTGAGATCGCCAACTTCCCCGGCGTAAGCGCTTCTTACGAAGCACCGACGACGCCCGACTTGTTGCTCAACACGGCCGAACTCGACGTCGACGAATGCGTCGACCGTGTGATCGAACTGCTCAAGACGAAGCAAGTGGTTTCGTAGGTGCTAGTGGCTAGTATCTGGTCGCTAGAGAAGTGATGGGAAATTATTCCCATAGCTATCGCCTAAATCCTAACGCCTAGCAACGACACCATGCACAAAATCGGCCTCTCCTTCCGTTCGACGCTTTCGCCCGAAGAGGTCCGCACGAAATATATCAACCCGTTGCGTTCGGTCTTACGCCACGAAAAGGCCGGCATCTATTCCAATCATCTTCGGCAGGTCGATCCGCAAACGGTCGACACGTTCGAGCACCTCTTGGTGTTTGAAGCCAGCGACTTTGAAAAAGCCCTGCGGATCTTGCGGCTCGAACTCAACACGATCGGCCCGCCGGAGAACGCGCAGTTTCACAATCTCAATCCGTCGCAACCGGGCTACTGATCCATGTGATCATGCAAACCGAGTCAGCAACACCAGCGACATGATCGCCATCACCAAGCCGGCGATCTCGTAGTAGTTGAGCGATTCCTTGAAGCCGACCACGCCGATGGCGGTGAGGAACAGGATCATGCACACGGAATAGAGCACTCCAATCGTGCCGAGCTTGAGATACTTCATCACATAGACCCAACCAAACGCGGTCGAGGCGTACAGCACGAACCCAATATAAAACCAGCCCGACTTAAGCGGGTTAGCGTGCCCGCTGGCAAGTTTGAGAAAGTAATCCCCCACGACGCCGACGATGCTGAAGCCAAGAGTAATCAGAATGGCAAGCGTGGTGGTGTTCATGAAGGTACAAAGTCGCGACAGCTGGTCGTGCGTTTAATATTTTTTTGTTTGCCGGTCTGCCGTGGCGGATCACGATGGCGAGATTGCGAGGAAAATAATCGCTTACATCGTGGAGCATTCTAGCAGCACTTTCGCGCCATCTGCAAATAAAGTTTTTCTCTCTGCGTCCACCGTGCCTCTGCGCAAAAAAATTCTGGATCTCCACCTGCGCGGGAACGACTCTCCGGAGGGGTGGCCAATAATCGTTGTAGCATCGCGCTCACAAATCACGATAATGGGGTCTTATTGTTAGCCGCGACGTGTCGCGAAGCAACGCGGAGCGATTAAGAACCAGGCGAGCCGTCAGCGTGAGCGCCCGGAGCGATTGGACGGAACCTTAACGAAAGGAAATTTATAAGAACAGTTCCTAAAGACCCTCCCCTAGCTCCTAGCTCCTCCCAGCGTACCGGGAGGGGAATGAATTTACACAACCCATTTCGAAGGACGGAGGCTTTACGCCATCCGTCCTGGCCACGCCGGAGGTCTAGACACATGACAATCACCATGAAAAAAACACAATCATTTTTAAAAGTGCGCAAAAAAGTCTGCCAAGTTGACCAAGTTGGAAACCTGACGTTTTTCCCGAGAAATATGGGGGTCTGTAACAGAAATCAACTTGGCAAGGTTTGCCAAGTTGGAAGTCTTGCTATCTCGTTGGTGCTACTCGCCAGCGGGGGCGACGAGTCCGCGCGAATCGAGCCAACGCAGCAGCAAGTTGGGCCATTCCTTGACCGGGCCTGGTTGCCGCATGCCGAAGCCATGGCCTCCCTCAGCAAACACGTGCAACTCCGCGGGAACTTTGTGGCCGACTAAAGCCCGATAGAATCGCAACGCATTTTCGACGGGCACGGCCGCGTCGTCACTTGCATGGACGATGAAAGTCGGTGGAGTTTGTTTCGTGACTTGCGTGTCGTTCGACATGAGCTTCACGAGCTCGTCGTCGGGTTTCTCGCCTAAGAGATTCACGAGCGAACCCCCATGAGTCACGTCCGCTTCCATCGAAATCACAGGATAAATCAACACCTGAAAGTCGGGGCGACAGCTTTGTTGCTCGATCGTGTCGGCAGCGTCCTTGTTGCCTTCATCAAAGTGAGTGCCAACCGAGGAAGCCAAATGCCCTCCTGCCGAAAAACCCATCACGCCGATGCGATCCGGCGAATAGCCTTTATCCTTAGCGAGGCTACGCACAATTCGCACCGCGCGCTGAACGTCATTCAATGGCACGGGATGCTGATGGGGCCCGCCACCGTGCCGGTATTTCAACACGAAACATGTCACGCCCTGCTTGGCCAGCCACTGGGCGATCTCAGTTCCTTCCTTAGTTTGCGAAAGCCCCCCGTAGCCGCCGCCCGGGCAAATAATCATCGCAGTTTTGCTGTGGTCCTTGGTCGTGGCATCGAACAGCGTGAGCGTCGGTTCGCTCACGCCGGTGATCCACTCGGTGCTTTGCTCGGGTGTGCCCCGTTCCTCGACATGTTCCTTGCCGGTGAATTTTTCGGATCCAGGAGCTGTACCTTTCCACAGAGGAATGATTTCCTGCGCGGAAACTGGTTGATTGATTTCAAGCGCCATCGCGAAACTGAGTCCTAACAACATGAGCTTAAATAGATAATCAAACATGCACGCCTCGCTTCAGAAAAGTAGACCCCTATCATTTGCGCCAAATACCAACCACGGCCGGGTAGTAGGTGCGAATCTGCCAACCGTCGTCACGACGATTTTCAGCGACATGCCCCGGCAACAGTGCGAAATCAAAAGCCTGATCGGCTTCGATCACGATGATACTTTCCGCGGGAGCACGATCCAGCACGGCTACAATGAGCTCAAGCATATCGGCTTGGCGATCGTGATAGAAAGCATAAGGCGGACTGCAGAAGACAAGCCAGGGGATTGGGGATTCCGGAGTTCGCATTCCGAAATCCGCACTCGGCAAGTCCCGTTTGCCCCACAGGAAGGCGCTCGTGGTGAGCAACTGTGCCCGCTCGCTGAGGCCGAGGGTCTTAATATTTTCTTCGATGACTCGCGCCGTGGGGACGTGCTTCTCGATAAACGTGGCACTTACGCTGCCACGGCTCAAGGCTTCGAGCCCCAAAGCTCCCGTGCCCGCGAACAGGTCGATGGCATGCCGCCCCGCCGACTCGGTGCTGATCAGATTAAAGATGGCTTCCCGCACGCGGTGCTTCATCGGCCGGGTGACGGGATCGCCCCCTTGCTGGAAGATTTCGTAGCGGAGCTTGCTGCCGCGGAGCTTGCCGCCGATGATCCGCAACTCGGAAGTTTCGTTGACTTCACCACGTTTGGGTTTTGCTTTTGCCATGCCGCTCTAACTGATTGCTGCTGCCGAAAAGGGGACGAAACGGTATATTTCAGGTCTCCCGCCGTGGTATTCCGGAGAGGGTTTGAATACTCATTGTGACAGGAAGAGGCACACGATGCACCCCTTGGTTTTGCGGATCTCGATGTTCTTGGTATTGGTCGCCCCCGCGGTTTCCGTCGTGGCACAGGATGCCGCCTCGGCCAACAAAGCGTTTGTCGATCTGCAAAACAAGTGGATGACGCTGGAAAAGAAGTATCACGAAAAGCAGCAGGCCAACCCCGACGACAAGCAGCTTGTCGCGATGCGTAAGGAGTCGGATAAGCTGCTCGACGCGCTCACCACGGCAGGGCTGGAGGTCTATCGCATCGATCCCAAAGGCTATCCGGTTGTCAATCAGACGCTGCTGGCCATCGCCAATTTCCATGTGTTGGGCGATCCCAACGGCGACGGCGGCGACCAATACGAAAAAGCCTTGCCGATGGTCCAGCAACTGATCGATGCCGGAGCGGCGACCGATTATCCCGAGTTGTGGCTGTTGGGTGCAGCAAGTGCCTATGCAACTAACGACTACAAGCTCGCCCAGGAATACTTCATTAAGGCGAATTCAGCCGGTGTCAGCGGAAATATGAACCGCTTGGGCCAGTTAGCTCGTGGTTTTCAGGAATCGATGGGAGTCACCAAAAACAATTGGACCCAGGAAGAGCTAATTCGCGGTGCAGAGAAAGTTGCCGACAACCTGCCGCGGGTGAAGCTCACCACCTCGCGGGGTGACGTGGTGATCGAACTGTTCGAGAACGAAGCGCCCCAGGCGGTGGCGAACTTCCTGACGCTGGTGAAGCAGGGCTATTACAAGGATGTGCCGTTTCATCGCGTACTGCCGGGGTTCATGGCCCAAGGGGGCGATCCCACGGGAACCGGCGGCGGTGGCCCCGGTTACTCGATTCGTTGTGAATGCTTTGGCCCGAACTATCGCAAGCATTTCCGGGGGAGCTTGAGTATGGCTCACGCCGGACGCGACACCGGCGGATCACAGTTCTTCCTGACCTATGTCCCGACGACCTATCTCGATGGCCGACATACAGTTTTTGGTCGAGTGGTCGAAGGGATGGATGTGGCTGCCTCGCTCAAGCGCCGCGATCCGGATCGCCCCGGGCGGTCCGAGCCAGACAAGATCCTCTCCGCCGAGGTCCTCCGCGACCGGGGGCATGAATACAAATTCGAGAAACTCCCCGAACGCTAAGATCAATTTCGCTAATAATGCGGGATTTTTAATGGGTTGACGCTCAAATAGCCCTACCTTACTATAATATCTCGATTTTAGATTCTGTCGGCTTCTGGCATTTATGGGCATGATAGTGGATGCCCCCGCGAGCAACTGGACGCTCGAACTTGCCCTGGTGGATAGGTACTGTCCGCAGGTTGGCAAGTGACTCGCCCGCTGATGGTTTCGCAATTCTCAAGCGCTTCCGAGTGCTTGAAACGCTCTCTTGCGGTGTGCTTCTAAGACCAAAGTGATGATGGCGGTCACGAGGTCAGACTCACGGGACTCATGCGAGAGGGCAACAGCGCTTTTAGCGCTGGAGTGAGAAAGTGTTGCGCACGAGCGATAGGACGTAACCGACCAGCACGAAAATCAGCCAAACTAAATACTATGCATATCAAGTCACTGAAAATTTATTGCGACATCGTCGAACGCCGCAGCTTCTCGCGAGCGGCCGATGACAATGGCATCTCCCAGTCGAACGCCAGCCAAGTGGTTCACCAATTGGAAGAGCGGCTGGGCGTGCAACTTCTGGATCGATCGAAGCGACCGTTCGTTTTGACTCCAGAGGGCGACCGCTACTTTGAAGGCGCTCGGCAGATCGTTCGTCTTTACGACGAGTTGGAAGAAGATGTCCGCACGCTCCACAACGCTTCGGCGGGTCGATTGCTGGTGGCGTCGATTTACTCCGTTGGCCTCGCGCACATGAGTTTGTTCATGCGGCAGTTCTCGGCCAAGTATCCCAACGCTCAAGTGCGGCTTGAATACTTACATCCCGACCGCGTGTTGGAAGTCGTCGAACAGGGGGATGTCGATCTTGGCTTGGTGAGCTACCCCGAGGAAACGCGGACTTTGGCCGCGATTCCTTGGCGGAGTGAGCCCTTGGTGGTCGTTTGTCATCCTAATCATCGCTTCGCGAAAGCTTCGACAATCAGTTTCGCCGATCTTTCGGGCGAACCGTTGGTGGCGTTTGAGGCGGGCTTGCGTATTCGGGCGGAAATCGATCGCGCGCTGTTGGTCAATCACGTAGACGCCAATATCGCGTTTGAGTTCGACAATATCGAGACGATGAAGCGGGCCATCGAAATCAACGAAGGGATCAGTTTGCTGCCGGAACCGACCGTCTCCAAGGAAATCGCCTCGGGGACACTCGTCAAGGTGCAGCTGGAAGGAGAGCCGCAAACGCGCCCACTGGGGATCGTTTACCGGCGGGATCGTCCGTTGCGGGAGTTGGCGCGGAATTTCATCGATTTGTTGCGTGCCGACACCGACTTTGCAAACGACGAGGTCGTGCTCCCCACTCTGCAACCAGCATCATCGCTCAACAATGGCGCGGGAAGCTGGCGATAGTCATCGCCGGCATGATTAATAAGGTTTAGCTATGGATCAACAAGAAGTATTTTCGCCGTTTCCTGCCAAGCAAGGCTTGTATGACCCTGAAAACGAACATGATTCGTGCGGCGTCGGTTTTGTTGCGCATATCAAAGGCGAACGCAGTCACCAAATCGTGCTCGATGCCGGGGAAGTCCTGCGCAACATGGACCACCGCGGTGCATGTGGTTGCGAGACGAACACGGGTGACGGCGCTGGGATTTTGACCGCGCTCCCCCACGAATTCCTCAGCAAGGTTGCTAAGGCTGAATTGGGTGTCGCACTCCCTGAGCCAGGCAGCTTTGCCGCGGGGAATGTCTTCTTGCCTAAAAAGGATGCCGAACGTGCCAAGTGCAAGGCCGTCGTTGAAGAACTCATCAAAGAATACGGCCAAAAGCTGATCGGCTGGCGCAAAGTCCCCGTCGACAATGCGAAGGCTGATCTTGGGCCAAGCGCGCTAGCTGGTGAACCATCGATTGAGCAAGTGATCATCGCGGCTGCCGAAGGCGTTCGTGGGCAGGATTTTGAACGCAAACTCTATGCGATTCGCAAACGGGCCAGCTATCAACTGCGCGGCGACAGTTCGCTCACGCAAGCCAAGATGTTTTACGTCTGCTCGCTGTCGGCCAAGGTGATGATCTACAAAGGGATGTTCACCACTGAGCAATTGTTCCATTACTTCCCAGACCTCGCTGACAAAGACTACACCAGTCATTTGGCGATGGTTCATTCGCGATTCTCGACCAACACGTTCCCCTCGTGGGATCGGGCTCAGCCTTGTCGCTACATGAGTCACAACGGCGAAATCAACACGCTGCGTGGCAACAAAAACTGGATGCGGGCCCGTCAGGGTCTCGTGAAAAGCGAGTACTATACCGACGACTTGGAGAAGCTCTTTCCTGTTTGTGAGCCAGACTGCAGCGACTCGGGCTCGTTCGACAATGTGCTTGAATTTCTCGTGATGAACGGTCGTCCCCTACAAGAATCCGTGATGATGATGGTGCCCGAGGCGTGGCAGAATCACGAAACCATGTCCGAGGAAAAACGAGCCTTCTACGAATTCAATTCCGCGTTGATGGAGCCGTGGGACGGGCCGGCATCGATCGTGTTCACCGATGGTTTGCGCATCGGGGCCGTGCTCGATCGTAATGGTTTGCGCCCGTCGCGATACTATCTCACGAAGGATGACCGCGTCATCATGGCGAGCGAAGTCGGCGTGCTGCCGACGGTTAAGCCCGAGAACGTCAAAGCCAAAGGACGCTTGCAACCGGGCCGCATGTTCCTTGTCGATTTTGAACAAGGCCGGCTGATTCCCGATGAAGAGTTAAAGAGTGATTTCGCCTCGCGGCGGCCTTACAAGACGTGGCTCAACAATCAGCGGATCGATCTCAACGAACTCGAACCCAACAAAGAGCCGCACGGTTTCGATAGCAACACGCTGCTTGAGCGGATGCAGGCGTTTGGCTTCACAGTCGAGTCGATGAGCTTTATGCTGTTGCCGCTCATTAAGGCCGAGAAAGACCCAATCGGCTCGATGGGAAACGATTCGTGCCTGGCGTGCCTCAGCGATAAGCCACGCTTGGTTTATGACTATTTCAAGCAACTGTTCGCGCAAGTGACCAATCCCGCGATCGATTCGATTCGCGAAGAAGTCATTATGTCGCTCGAGTGCTACATCGGTCCCGAGCAGAACTTGCTGGAAACGACTAAGGAACATGCCCACCGCTTGCGCGTGCCGCATCCGATTCTGTCGAACGAGCAGCTGGCTTCGCTCAAACACATGGATCATCGTGGTTGGCAGTCGAAAGTGATTGATATCACTTGGCCCAAATCGGCGGGCAAGCAAGGGATGATCGAAGCCTTAGATCGCATTTGCGCCGAGGCTGAGGCGGCGGTTGAAGAGGGCTACTCGCTTGTGATCCTGTCGGATCGCGATATTTCTGCCGATCGCGTTCCCTTGAGTTCGCTGCTAGCCACGGGCGCTGTTCATCACCATTTGATCGCCAAGACGATGCGTACTCGCATTGGGCTGGTGATCGAAACGGGCGAAGCTCGCGAAGTGCATCATCACTGTTTGTTGGTGGGCTACGGTGCCGACGCGATTAATCCTTATTTGGCCTTTGAAGCTTTGTGGCAAGCCCGCCGCGATGGATTGCTTGATTCCGGCGAACCCGCCATCGGCGAAAAGGAAGGTGGCGATGGCGAAAAGCACCCGGCTGTGGATTCCGTATCTGATGGGGAACTCTACGATCCCGTCACCAAGGCCGATCACGCGCTCGTGAAGAAATACCGCACCGGCGTGGCGATGGGGATGCTCAAAGTTATGGCCAAGATCGGTATCTCGACGCTGCAAAGTTACAAGGGTGCCCAAATCTTTGAAGCCGTAGGGCTCAAGTCCGACGTCATCAATCGCTGCTTTGTCGGTACAGCCAGCCGTATTCAGGGAGTCGATTTCGATATTCTTGCCGAGGAAGCTCTGCGCCGACATGCATTGGGCTATCCGGCCATGAAGTCGTCGCGTCTACCCGTTCTCCCCAATCCCGGCGAGTTTCATTGGCGGGCCGAGGGTGAACGACACATGTGGGACCCCCAATCGATTGCCGACATTCAAGTCGCGGCTCGCGCGGGCGATGCGAACGCCTATCGCCGCTTTGCCGAACACGTGAATCACGATGCGGAAACGCGCTGCCAGTTGCGTGGCTTGCTCGCATTCAAGAAGGATGCCAACGGCGGGCCGATTCCGATTGAAGAAGTCATGTCCGCCAAGGACATCGTCAAGAGATTCTGCACGGGGGCTATGTCGTTCGGCTCGATTTCGGCCGAAGCTCACGAAAGTTTGGCCATCGCGATGAACCGCCTGGGTGGCAAGAGCAACACCGGCGAGGGTGGTGAAGATCCCGAGCGATTCAAACCGCTCGCCAATGGCGATTCCAAGCGTTCTGCGATCAAGCAAGTTGCGTCGGGCCGTTTTGGCGTGACGATCAACTATCTGACGAATGCCGACGAACTGCAGATCAAGATTTCGCAAGGTGCCAAGCCGGGCGAGGGTGGCGAACTTCCTGGCCGTAAGGTCGACGACTACATCGCGAAGATTCGGTACTCGACCCCCGGGGTTGGTTTGATCAGCCCACCGCCTCATCACGATATCTATTCCATCGAAGACCTCAAGCAATTGATTCACGATCTGAAGAACGCCAACCGTGCCGCGCGGGTGAGCGTGAAGTTGGTGTCGGAAGTTGGTGTGGGCACGATCGCCGCGGGTGTCGCCAAAGGCTACGCCGATCATATTTTGATCTCCGGCGATGGCGGGGGCACGGGTGCATCGCCGCTCACGAGCATCAAGTACGCCGGACTGCCTTGGGAATTAGGGATCGCAGAAACGCATCAAACCTTGGTGCTTAACGATCTGCGCAGCCGTGTGGTGTTGCAAACCGACGGTGGACTCAAAACGGGTCGGGACGTGGTGATTGCCGCGATACTCGGTGCCGAGGAATTCGGTTTCGCCACGGCACCGCTGATCACGCTCGGTTGCATCATGATGCGTAAGTGTCATTTGAATACCTGCCCGGTGGGGGTGGCGACGCAGGACCCCGAACTCCGTAAAAAGTTCAGCGGCAAGCCGGAGTATGTCGTCAATTATCTGTTCATGGTTGCCGAAGACGCACGGCAGATCATGGCTGAGCTTGGTTTCCGCACGATCGAGGAGATGGTAGGCCGCGTGGATTGCTTGGAAACTGACAAAGCGATCAAGCATTGGAAGGCTGATGGATTGGACCTGACTTCGCTACTCACTCCGGTGAAGAAGCCGCATGCGAACGTGGGGACTTACAACACTCAAAAGCAAGATCATGGCCTGGAATTGTCGCTCGACATCACTAAGCTTTTGGATTTGGCCAAACCTGCGATTGAACGTGGCGAAAAGGTCCGTGAAGAGCTCACGATTATCAACACCAATCGCACCGTGGGCACAATTCTTTCCAACGAGATTTGTAAGAAGTGGGGCGAAGATTGTTTGCCCGACGATACCGTGCAATTCAAGTTCAACGGATCAGCTGGCCAAAGCTTCGGTGCATTCTTGGCCAAAGGCGTGACCCTCGAACTTGAAGGCGATGCCAACGACTATGTCGGCAAGGGTCTCTCGGGGGGCCGAATCGTGATCTATCCTCCGAAAAACTCCTCGTTTGCTGCCGAGGAAAACATTATCGTCGGCAATGTTTGTCTGTATGGAGCCACCAGCGGCAAGGCGTTTTATCGCGGCCGGGCTGCCGAGCGATTTGCGGTTCGCAACAGCGGTGCCCAAGCGGTGATCGAAGGCGTGGGTGACCACGGCTGCGAATACATGACCGGCGGTCGCGTGGTGATCTTGGGACCCACGGGACGCAATTTTGCGGCGGGCATGAGTGGCGGTATCGCTTACGTTTGGGATCCCAAAGAAAAGCTGCTTGCCAACTGCAACCTCGGCATGGTCGAACTCGACAAAGTGGAATCCGAGGAAGACATCGAAGAGCTTCGCGAATTGATCGAGCAACATCAAAACTACACCGAGTCGGCCGTAGCGGCGGATATTCTCGACCGTTGGGACGAGTGCCTGCCGCAGTTTGTGAAGGTGATGCCGACCGATTACAAGCGGGTGATGCTCGAGCAAAAGAGTAAGGCGAAGCAACCCGCTGCCGTTTAGGATTTTCGCGAAAGCTCCTTAAAGAACTACAACTGAACTACTCACGACTAATTAGCTATTTATCATGGGCAAACCGACCGGTTTTAAAGAATTCGAGCGCAAGGCTGTTCCTTATCGCGATCCCGTTGAGCGCGCTGGAGACTTTCTGGAAATTTATACCAATCCAGAGGTCGATCATTTGCGCACACAGGGTGCGCGCTGCATGGATTGTGGCGTGCCTTTCTGTCAATCGGACAGCGGCTGTCCCATCGACAACTTAATTCCCGAGTGGAACGACCTCGTTTATCAGAACCGTTGGCGTGATGCGCTCGACCGTCTGCACAAGACGAACAACTTTCCAGAATTTACCGGTCGCGCATGCCCCGCACCGTGCGAAGGGGCCTGCGTGCTGGGAATCACCGACCCGCCGGTGACGATCAAGAACATCGAAAATGCGATCGTCGATCGTGGCTTCGCTGAGGGTTGGGTCGTTGCTCAGCCCCCCAGCGAGCGAACCGGTCAGCGGGTGGCCATCGTGGGAAGCGGTCCTGCGGGTTTGGCTGCTGCCGCTCAACTCAACAAGGCAGGCCATGCCGTTACCGTTTACGAACGGGCCGACCGCATTGGTGGATTGCTGATGTATGGCATTCCCAACATGAAGCTAGATAAGAATGTCGTAGAACGCCGTGTGAACTTGTTGCGCGACGAAGGCGTGGAGTTCATCACTTGCGCTCATGTGGGTAGCAAACAGGATTTTCCGTCGGGACACATGACTCAAATCATGCAAGAACGCGGGTGCGAAGTGCAGTTCATCAATCCGCAAGAATTGATTGACGAGTACGACGCTGTGTTGTTGGCCACAGGCGCGACAAAATCGTTTGACCCCACCGCTCGTTGCCCCGGGCGTGATCTGGCTGGCATCCATTTGGCGATGGATTTTCTTACCCGTAACACCAAGAGTTTTCTGGATTCCGATTTGGCCGACGGCAAATATCTGTCTGCCAAAGGTAAGAATGTGATCGTCATTGGCGGCGGCGATACGGGCGCCGACTGTATCGGCACTTCGCTACGCCATGGCGCAACATCGATCGCGAACTTCGAATTGCTTGACGTGCCACCCGAGAAACGTGCTCCGAACAACCCTTGGCCACAGTGGCCGCGGATTTATCGCGTCGACTATTCCCACGCCGAAACCAAGGTCAAATTGGGCGAGGATCCACGTCAGTTCAACATTCTTACTAAGGAATTTGTCGACGATGGCAAAGGCCGGGTAAGCGGTGTGAAAACGGTGCAAGTCGATTGGTCAAAGCCGGGCGAGAAAGCTCCTTTCACGGAAGTCCCCGGGAGCGAAAAAATCTGGCCCGCCGATTTGGTGTTTCTGGCTACGGGTTTCATTGGCCCCGAACTCGAAGTGGGCGAAATGCTGGGCGTAGCCACGCAAAATCCGCGCGGCAACTGGCAAACTTTTGCCGCCGAGCATGGCGAGTTTGCCACGAACGTCGAAAAGGTTTTTGCCGCCGGGGATTGTCGCCGTGGCCAAAGTCTTGTCGTGTGGGCCATCAACGAAGGCCGTGGCGCCGCCCGTGCAATCGACGAATTCCTGACGGGTTCGACGGTGCTTTCCGCCCCGGGAATTAACTTGCCGCAGCAAGTGGTGTAAAGGATATCACTTGGATACTGTTTCGACTGTGCAACATGTTCAGATGTTTTGCTTGCGGACGTTACATTCCCTTAAGACTCAAACATTGCTCTTGGCCCCGTCGTAAAGACTGACGATAGTAAATCGTGGAGTTCAACCATGCGTCGGCGGTCGCAAATTCTGATGTTCTTGCTGTTGGTGACGGGCACTTTCTGCGCCTTCACCGCGGTTGCTCGCGCCGCTTCTGACGATGGTGCGGTGGTATCTTCACCAGCACACGACCGATCCCTATCGTTGATGGCTCAAGTCGGTTTCGCTGAGTCAGAAGAACAAGCTGCATTAGTAGCTGAGGAGTCTTTGGACTCTGTTACGGGCAAAATTCCCTTGGCTAGCTCCAGCAGCACGGCGGAACTCGCTGTTGTGAATTCTATGTTCTCTGCATTGTTGGACTGCCCGCGAGGCGGTGGGCAGTCTCTGGTGAATCGGCACGTGCGTTTGCAGATTTAAATCGCTGCGAACTTTCTTTCACGGCCCCTTGTATTCTCTGTTTTTTCTATCCGGCTACGCGTGCATCGGCTCGTTTGCGCCTGCATGATCTAAGCCCCCTCTGTAAGGAACTGTCCCATGTCCGCTAAATTTGCTTTCGTTTCGACATTAGGTCTCGTGATGCTACTGAACAGTTTTTCCGTAGGTGCTGCGACCAACAGCTTTGCCAAAGACTCAAAGAAAAAGGATGAGAAATCCGCGATCACGATGAGCGTGGCCTCTAACCAGCGTTCGGAAGAGAAGAAAAAAGACGACTAGGAAAAGCAAAACCTCGTTGCCGCAAATTCCTACCAACCTGCGTTGATGAAGCCCGCTTCATGGCGTCACTTCCAACAACAGCAACATCACCATCATCGTTACATGACAAATGTGTGAGCTGTTGTCGTATACGACAAGTCAATTGTCCTAGCCGGGTGACAGTTCCCTGGCGGAATGCTTTCGCCAGGGTTCCTCTATTTCGGCTTGACGTCTGTTGGGGCAAAAAGGAACGTATCTGTGAACGACTCTCAAGTAGATTCCCGGCACTTTGAAGAAATCGACGACCCCCAGGTCGTCTCGCGGCTTGAAGCCCTCGACGATGTGATTTTCCCCGCGATTGACGGCGATGAAACCGCACTCGCGGCGGCAGAGCCTGTTTGGAAGGAAACCTTGTCAGAACTCGGCCTGGAAGCGGTTCAAGCATCACGCCGACAGTATCTGCGCCATGCCCGTGCGACTTGGGCGTTTCTGCGGAATCAAACGCTTCAGCACCCGCACCATATCCTGGCCGTGCTGAAAATTATCTCACTGCTAATTGGCGATGAAGCGAGTTAGCTCAGTGCTGGTTCGAGCATGGCGGCGTTGGGCACCACGCGGATTACCTTGCCAAGCGAAAATACTGTGTGAGCTATAGATGTAAAGCCCATGCAATCGGACTTGTACCGCTCCAGAAAGTTCCAAATTTGAGCAGCAGTCATAGGCATTCAAGAGCTTTTTTCGTTATGCTAATGCCACTCGTCTTACATCTGATGACTCCTTTGGAATGATTATGACCAGTCGCAATTCTCGGCTTGGGTTGAGCCTGTTTGCCGTTTATCTCGTCCTTTATATCGGATTTGTATTGCTCAATACGTTTGCTCCCAACACGATGGAAGCCACGCCTTGGGCTGGGATCAACGTGGCCATCTGGTATGGCTTCGCACTGATCTTGGCGGCCATCGTGCTCGCGTTAATCTATGGAGTTTGCTGTGGCGCGAGTGAGGACCAGTCGTGATTCATAGCACTTCGCCGATCGCCATCTTGTTCTTTCTGATCTTTGTGGCGATCACCTTGGGATTGAGTTTCTACTTAGGGAGTCGTGCGAAATCGTCGCAGGGCTACTTCACCGCCCACGGCCAAATTCCCTGGTTCGTGAACGGCGTGGCCTTTGCCGGTGACTATCTTTCCGCCGCGTCCTTCCTAGGCATTTGCGGGATGATCGCGTTTTATGGCTACGACGGCTTCTTGTATTCGATCGGTTATTTGGCGGGTTGGGTCGTCGCACTATTCGTCATTGCCGAGCCCATGAAGCGACTCGGCCGTTTCACATTTGCCGATGCACTCAACGCACGGTTTCAATCGCGCGGCATTCAACTAGCAGCCGGGGTTAGCACGCTCGCCGTGAGCGTGTTTTATTTGATTCCGCAGATGGTTGGTGCCGGGGTGCTGATTCAACCTTTGTTGGGCCTACCCCACTGGGTCGGCGTGTTGCTCGTGGGGGCGACGGTGATCGTGATTGTTGTCACGGCGGGCATGGTTTCCACGACGTGGGTGCAATTTCTGAAAGGAGCGTTGCTCGTCATTTTCAGCGCGATCCTCACCGTGATGGTGCTCAATCGAGGATTTGAGGTTAAAGGTGGCGGTTTGGATGGCTATCAGTTTCGGACACTCGGGCCCACTGCTGGAGAGTTCCCTCAAGCCGCGAGCGATGTTCCTGAATTGGCAGATTACGACTTGCTCGACACAGGCGGCAAATTGGGATTCCCCCCTTATTTGCGCACACGCAATAAAGAAACTAACGAGATCATCACTTGGTTGATCGATCCCCAAACCGATGGCAAAGCCTTACTGAGGGAATGTCAGACATTAACGCAAACTTCCACGGGAGAAGTTCTGGTCAATGGTTTGCCCAAAGGTATTGGTCCTGGTCATGCTTCGCTAAGACCTGTTGGATTTCTCAGCAGTCTGCCGGACGGAAAAACCTCGACGGGGCCCATCGGACCGCTAAAGTTTTTCAGCACTTTGCAGCAGAGCGAAGTGGTGTTGTGGCAAAGCCAAAAATTCCTCTCGTCGGAAGGCGTCAACCCTGCGGAAGTCACGACGATTTTTTCACCTCATCCAACCCCGGGATCGCAAGTTTTGCGGCCAGGAGAATCACCCACGTTTAAAGGCATCCGGAGCGACAAATTCACTGATAAACTCAACTTTTTGTCGCTGATGCTCGCTTTGTTTTGCGGCACGGCGTCGCTACCGCACATTCTGATTCGCTACTACACAGTAAAGGATGCCGCCGCAGCTCGGAAAAGCACGATTGTCGGCATCGCCTGCATCGGATTCTTTTATGTGCTGACGCTTTACATGGGGCTGGGGGCTATGACCAGTGGATCGCTCGACGTGAGCGACAGCAACATGGCAGCTCCGCTGTTAGCTCGTGGCTTGGACGAAAATCTGTTCGCCGTCATCTCGGCGATTGCGTTCACGACGGTTCTTGGCACGGTCAGTGGCTTAATTTTGGCATCTGCCGGTGCCGTGTCGCACGATCTAATTTCACTGTTCACCCACGAAAAGCTCACCGAGCATGAGCAAGTGCGCGTGGCTAAGATTGCATCGGTCGTCGTGGGCTGTTTGGCAATTGTGCTGGGAATTTTGTTCCAAAGTCTGAATGTTAGCTACTTGGTGGGTTGGGCGTTCAGCGTGGCCGCTTCGGCGAATCTGCCCTCACTCGTGATGCTACTCTTTTGGCGAGGCGTCACGAAACAAGGGGTGATTGCCGCGGTTCTCGTGGGAATGGTGAGCTCGCTCGCGTGGATTCTGTTGAGCGGCGATACCTTTTCGGCCGTCTATGGATTGCCAGCCGAGAAGGCTCTCGTGCCATTCAGCCAACCCGGCATCGTGACAATCCCGCTTGGATTTTTGACGCTCATTATTGTTTCGCTGCTGACGAAATCCAGAACAACTGCTTAAGGAATTCCTATGGCACGGACCGCGGTTATCTTCGACGTCGATGGCGTGTTAATCGACTCGTATCAGGCTCATTTTCAAAGCTGGCTGAAAATGTTCGGCGAGCATGGTGCTTCATTCACCGAAGCCGAGTTCCGCAAGACTTTTGGCCGCACGAGCCATGACATTATTTCTGCGTTGTATGGTGCTCATCTAAGCGACGACGACATCCGCGCTTGGGATGATCGCAAGGAAGCTTTGTATCGCGATATTATTCGCGAGGATTTCCCCACGATTGACGGCGCTGCGGAGTTGCTCGATGCGTTGCATGAGGCTGACTTTCTCTTGGCCGTCGGTTCGTCGGGGCCGCCAGAAAATATCGCTCTTACGCTCGAATGTTTGGGGCGTGAGTCTCTCTTTGATGCCGTGGTGACGCGCGTCGACGTCACTCGGGGAAAACCCGATCCTCAAGTCTTTCAGATTGCTGGTGAACGCTTGGGGATGCAGCCTGAGCAGTGCGTGGTCGTCGAAGATGCCCCCGCCGGGATTGAAGCCGCCAATCGGGCCGGCATGGCGAGCGTTGCCCTCACTGGAACCGCGACCCGTGCCGAACTTTCGCATGCCAAGCTGATTGTCGACAGCTTACGCGAACTCACGCCGGAAAGGCTGCGCGATCTTTAGGATAATCGTCGCTGACAGCCGACGATCAAGCAGAATGCAAATCCCAGCGCAAGGCTGCCTGGCTCGGGAACGACTGTAAATCCCAAGTCTCGCAACGATTGTACCGTCATCCGGCTCAAAAAGGGCTTGCCGTAGTCAGGGTCGAGTGCCCCAGTGATCAATTCCAAGCCCAGATCGCGCCCTTGGGCATCCGTAATGCCTGTCAGCGGCGAAAGGCTGAACGGGTTGCTGGGGTTACCTTCTTGCGTACTACTCCGCATGAGTTGGTTCCAATGCTGGTCGATGGTTCCCCCACTGCCCGCGAGCTCGACCGGAACGAAGTTAGCGGTCGGATCGAAATCCTCACGATAGGCTTTGAGCCCGTAAGCTCCGGTGTACATGCCCGTGCCATTCGTATAAACGCCGTTGTCGTCCCACAGCGTTCCTATCCCTAGCGAATGGCCAATTTCGTGGGCGAGGATATCTTCCAAATAGTTAAGACCAAGATAGGCAGGGTTGGGGCTAGGAAAGCCGGCTCCCGTCCACGCGGCATAGTTGTCGATGACTATCGGATTGATCAGCACAGTGCTGCTCACGCCGACAAAGTAACCTCCTTGAAAGAGCGTGGCCGGTGGAGTCGCGGCAGCAAAGTCCGAACCCGATTGCACCGTGATCGACATGCCCGTCACACTGATCCCAGGCTGGTAGCCGGTGATGAAGCTTTCCCAGCGAGCTTCCGCGTTTGTCAGAGACGATTGCAGATGCGTGAGCTGGGTAGGCGTGAAGCTTCCCGGCGAAGGAATACTGATTACCAAATCAAAAGCGGCCCACGCGGAGTTGTTACCCACGCAAGTCGCCAAGACAATCATATATATCCATCGAGTTCGCAACATATTTTTCCTATTAGCGCAAGATCGCTACCACTTAAGACTGGCGAGCCAGAAGAACACGCTAAGAATGTTAGCGCAGAGCTGCTTTGTAAGAATTCAAAGCCGCGGCGGTGCGATTATTGCACGAGAACAAGCCTGCTAAAAAAGGACTTTGGCGCTGTTGATGCCTGCATCCATCTTAATTTCAATCCGCCACTGAGGCAAGAAAATCGCTTTATTCCACGTTATTCTTGTCGAATTCGAGCCGCGATGACCCCCGCGGCTAACAGAATACTGCCCGCGACAAACCAGGGGCGATGCGGTTCGATAAAGCCGTACGACAGTAACAAGATCCCGACAACTGCCGCGAAGGCAGGTCCAAACGTGGCAAGCATGGAATTGGGAGTGATCTTCATGCGGGGTGTTTCGTGCTTCGGAGTGTGGCGGCGTCGGGAAATCGGTTATACATTCTCACAACTCCCGGCACTTGTCGAGAGAATAACTGAGAGATTGCTCACGGGTTGATCGTTTGTAATTCAAAGCAACTTCCTTATGCCCACCCACCGCACACGACTTGCCCCTTCTCCCACCGGCGCTTTGCATCTGGGCAATGCACGGACGTTCCTGGTGACCTGGGCTCTCGCGCGGCAACAAGGTTGGCGGATTGTGTTGCGGATCGAGGATCTTGATGGCCCGCGGATCAAACAGGGTGCCGCCGAGGAATCGATCGAACTGCTGAACTGGCTGGGGCTGGATTGGGATGAAGGTCCCTTTTATCAGCGCCATGATCTTGCACCCTACGAAGCAGCCCTGGCGAAACTGGCGGCGCAGGGGGAATTGTATTGTTGCGGTTGCACGCGCAAGCAGATCGAAGATGCCGCGCTGTCGGCACCCCACGGCGACGTACATGAGCTGCGTTATCCGGGGACTTGTCGACCGCCTGTGCGAACACCTCTTTCAACCGCCGATGTGGCTAGGAGTGACATCGCATTACGGGTAAGAGTTCCGGAAGGCATTACCGATTTCGACGATCAATTCGCTGGTCACCAACAATTTGATATCCAGCAATCGATTGGCGATTTTCTAGTCCGCACCAAGGAGCAACTTCCAAGCTATCAATTGGCAGTGGTGGTGGACGACGCTCGGCAAGGGATCGATCAAGTCATCCGCGGCGATGACTTGCTAAGCTCCACGCCCAGGCAAATGCTGATCTACCGACTCCTCGGCTTGACCCCCATCCCAACCTACACGCATCTCCCCTTGGTTGTAGGCGAAGATGGCCGGCGACTGGCCAAACGCCACGGCGACAGCCGACTTTCGCACTATCGCCAACAAGGTGTTTCGCGGAAACGGATCATTGGGCTCCTCACCGAGTGGTGCGGGCTGGGACCACGACGTGAAATGACAGCCGACGAGTTCTGCGAGCAATTCCGGCTGGCAGCGATGCCGCGACAACAGGCGGTTTTCACAGCGGCAGATGACGCGTGGTTGCGTGGGTCCAAAAAATAAGGGAGCGCCAATCGGCACTCCCTTATCGTTATTTTTCAACGAATTCGCCTAGAATATAAACCTAGATAGCAAGCCGCCGACGAATCGAAGTTAAGGTCATTCCCACCGCAGCGAAAACACCGAGCGCCACGGTCGTTGGTTCGGGAACGAGCTCCGTTTCGATATCGATTTCGAACGCTTTCTTATCGATGAACGCCCGCGTGCCGTTACCCAGGCTGGCGGCAAACAGGTTGTTGTTTAATGTGATCAAGGCCTTCGTGGTGCCTGCTGGAAACAACGAGGTCAACGTGCCGGTCCAGCCCGTGGAGTACGACGAGCCGCCGATTGAGCTCAACAAATACTGACCGCCGAGTGGCGTAAACGACATAAAGGATTGCACGGCAGGCAATACGACCGGCAGATTGTCGATCTCCAGCACCTTTACCACGGCAAAGCCCACGACTTGCGTAAAGGCATTTCCACCGAAAGGTGCATTCAAAGTCGTGAGTCCACCTTCCGAGATATTCAGCGATGTGAGCGTGTAGCCGGCTTTGGCCTCCATGGTGAGTGTCAACTTGCCGTCGGTTTGATCCGAGGCTGCACCATCGAGCGAACTAGCTGCGAAGTTCGAGGTCGTGGGGAACACCAGCGTGTCGCCAACGGCGTTGGGTTGGCCGTAGAGAGGTTCGGGATCGCCCGAGGGGGAGCCTTCGCTGATGCCCGTGAAATTGACAGTGGCTCCCGAAACGTTGGAGTGAATGGTCGTGGCACGAAGCGAAGTCGCACAGACCAAACACAGGGCCAAGCACGCCAAGGCGGCGGTGGCAGTTTGTTGTCTTCTCATTAATTCTTCTCCAGTTGATTTCCGTATGATGCTGATAAATCCAAATTCAGTCCGTCGCGGACCTTGCCTTGCTTGGCGGCGACACAAAAATGCAGGCAACAAAAAAACCGGCACGCGAAAATCTTTCGGAATCAAACAGCGCATACCAAGCGCCGCTTGAGGAAAGAAATTCGGGTACCGGTTCAGTTAATTAGCAGTCTTCTATCGGATGTACGTCTGGCGGTGAAGCCGTTGAGTCAGCAACTCGCGGGCACGTCGCTTCTTGTGGTTGTGTTGTTCCCAACGCAATTCACAAAAAAGCGACAGCCTGAAACTTCTCGCGCATTGCGATATCGCAATACACTAAGAAGGCTCAGGCTGTCGCTCGGGTAATTAGCTATTCCTTGTGGAACTGGCTGTTAGGTTGTGACGCGAATTAGGTCTTACTCGTTTGCGTGAACGCTATCAAATGTCGCGGGCACACGCCCTGGACCGCTCTAGTTGTAGTCCGGCGCCCATGGCCAAGTCAAGGATTTCCCCGACAAATTTTACCTATGCTACCAGCTAGCCCTGTTTCTATCACAAATTACCACGTTGCGATTCGCCGAGCGAATGCCGTGCTTCACTAAACCACCAAGCCGCCACCCGCCCAGGGGGTGAGTGGGACGGTAGACCGTAAGACTGTGGACTGTGGGGCCAACGACAGAATTCCACTGTGCTACAGTCCATGGCCTTATCCTAGTGTCTCTCATTTCAAGACTTCCAACTCTTCCAACTTGTCGAACTTGTCAGGGTTTATTTCGAGCTTCGCGAGTCGTTAGTCGTAGGCCGCGAACAAGCTCCGCGCAGTTCCGGCATCGCCTTGATTGTTCTACTTCATTGCCGGAACTCGTGTTACTCGGTCCGGCCTACAAAATCTTCTGCTTTGCCAGGTTTGCGAGGTTTGCTTGGTTTGCACTGCTCTGGCGCGGCCAACCTGATTTTTCGCCCGATCACTGGGGTCCCAACTTTGGTGACGAAAGTCTTGGGTTTTGTCACCTGGCGATGTCACAAGTCTTGGTGGTCCAATCTCTTGCGGCAATCACACGTGCCAAAACGAGACTACTTTTGATCAAGACGTATAAGTAGCGCGTTCCAAAATTACGTTCCACAATTTCAGTTTTTCAAAGAGCATGCCTATTAAGTGGCGATTCCCCATTATCGCGATTGAGAAGCGACTGGCCACAACAATTTTTGGCCACTGCAGAAGTTGGGAGTTTCGAGTCTTGAGTTCTCGTAGCTCGTAACCCGCCACTCGCAACTAACTTGCCACGAAAAACACGAAGTGGCGCAAAAGGAATTGTTGACAACAGCGTATCTCCCCTGAGCCCCAACGCGCTAGCGTGGGGTTCTTCAACGCAACGTGTAGCATGGGCCCCCGGGCGCGTGAGTATTTCTAAAACACGGACCGGGGGTCCATGCTACGAAATTTGGCAACGCGCTCGTCTGCGACGCGCTCCGCCTCGCGGCTAACGTGTAGACTGTGGCTGAAGTCTGTGACCTCGGATGCTCCCGTCATTCCCGAGCCGAGCTTGCCTTCACGAAGGTGGGGGCGGGAATCCAATTCTTCTACCGCGCAGCGGTTTCCTCTCTTCATGCCGGAGGCATGGCAGCTAGTAGCCGGGGGTTGAGCATAGCGATACCCCCGGAAAAGATACGTCCCACCAAACACCAACCCTGAATGGGTTGCAGCAATCAACGACAATTACATCATTGGTGATGGGAGTGGCATGCGTGGCGGCGCAGTTTGCCACATCAAGGCGACTTCTTCGCGCGTGAGTCCATAAGCCTCGTTCACAAGATTTGAGAGTTGACGTTCGAGAAGCAGGGCTTCCGCAGCCTGAGCACGGGCTGGTTCGATGGTGCGGGCATGTTCGTCGCGGAGAATTTTGAGAGCGGCGACCGAGAGTGGATTCTTCTTGCCGCGAATGCGTTTCACTTCGGCAACGAAGGCGTCGGAATCGAGGTTCGCTGGCGATTGCAACTTTAAACTGGGTTTTTCGATGTCGTATTCCAGGCGCAACCAGTCGATAATATCCTGACGCATAACGTGGTGCGAATTTGAAATTTCAATCAATTCCGCCACGCGTGTTTCTGCTTCGGCCCGCTGAGTCTCAGACGGCGTCGGAATCGGCAGTTCTTGAACACAAACAGCATCCATTGCCAACGCTTCATCTTTCTTATGGGGTAACTGGCGATAGGCGTAATACCACATTGCAGGAGAATTAAGACAAGCATGTACCCAACGATCAGTTGTCGGCAATATAAATGCAGAGTTATTAAGAAGCGCACCTGACGAATCAAAAGCGAATCGGGCGTGAAATGCAATTCCCTGAATACATAGCTTCGGTAGCGCAAACGCCTCCCAATATGCACAGGAGCGTAGTTCCCACCAATATCGCCCCTGGTCTTGCCTTTTCTTTAGGCCTGTCTTGTATGCAAGTGCACGCTCGTAGAGCGATGGGTATTCTCGCTTGAACACTGATTCTGCATCTTCGCCTGCCTCAGCCCATGGCCAATCATAGTTTTCGCTTGACCGCAAGGCGATCATCCATAGCCCACTCCATGCTGACTGCCAACGATCGATGTCCTGACCACGAAAATATGGTTTTATGACCAACGATGATTTTGGGTCGCTAGCCACTATCCGGTCACGAGTTTCTGAGTCGATTAAGAATGCTTCATTAAAACCTGTCTTGATTCCGAGTAGGGGACTTTTTCCTATGAATTCTCTCAAAGTCATACCATTATCTCGGATTTTCGCCATCAATATTGGAACGCCGCTGGGCTCGAGTTGCCATACAGCTGTGCCAAGTTGCTCCGATGGGAGTTCGACGCCCTCAGTTGCAATTTGGTGGCTAAGATCATCAATTCTTAATTGTTGGCGCGGGATCGAACACAATCGGGCAGTTTTGGGCTTGGGTGCTCCTGTTGGTTTTCGAGCCACGATGATCGAGGGAAAGACATCGGCTTCTGCAAAGATTTGCTTGGCGTGGCCGAAGTCGACAACTGATTCGACCCAGGCATCCTCAGAGAACAGCCGACGTAGTGGTTCACCATAACCCGACTTCATCCATTTGTTAGTGACGATAAATGAGAGTAGGCCGCCTGGCTTGAGAAGATTTAAGCCAAGCTCGTAGAAGTACACGTACAGGTCAGCCATACCGTGGTAGGTTTTGTAGGCGGATTGCAGATAAGGCTTGTATTCGCTGAACCATTCCTGACGAACATACGGTGGGTTGCCGACCACGACGTCAAATCCACCATGTTTGAAAACTTCGGGAAATGCCGCTTTCCAATGAAAAGCCTTCGGATGCACTGCGGGATCGTCGACGACGCTGTTCCCCACACGAATCGAATGGTCGAGGCTGGTAAGCGCTTTGCCGCGCTCGGCGGTTTTGATCCAGAGACTCAAGCGACAAATCTCAATCGCCTCGTCGTTGAGGTCGACGCCGTAGAGATTGTTTTCCAGGATGCGTTTATCGAGATCGAACAGCGAAGCATGGCCACGCAGTTCATAGAGGCGGTCGTTGGAGCGTTGATAGATCGCGTGGAGTTGGTCGAAGGCTTCCACGAGAAACGCGCCGCTACCGCAGGCGGGATCGAGAATCCGCAATGTGGCGAGCTCATCCTGCCAGGCTTCCCAGAATTTGACGAGCGCGGTCTTGGATCCTTTTGCGAGAGTACCCAGGTCGTAAACGGCGGGGTCGTCGAGCGCAGTTTTTGCTAAGCCGCGAGCCGCGGATTGCATGGTGGCGCGCAGTTGTTCGAATCGTTCACGGACGACACCGCCCAACGCCTGCTCGATGATATAGCGGGTGATAAACGAAGGGGTATAGAAGGCCCCTTCCTTTTTGCGGCGTGTCTTATGTTTCTCCGCTCCGACCGGTTCGACGAGGCCTTCGATTTCGTTGCGGATTTTTTCGAGATCGGTAATCGATTGTTCGAAGATGTGACCGAGGATATCGACATCGATGAGTTGGCCGCGATCGTCGGCGAGTTCTACGGCACGTTGAGCGGGGCGATAGTCATATTTGCCGAGGTCATGGAAGAACTCGCAGACCTGATCCGAGACGGCCAAATGATCGAGCACGGAGTCGTCGGCAAAGAGTCCTCCGTTGTAGGCGTGGATTCCCAGGGCAGCGTTGCCGCGATTGATGTGACCGAACAGACCGCGAAAGTTGTCCCACACGGGTTTGGGGTTGTACGGATCGCGATGTTCAAAAGCTTTGCGAATTGTCTCAGCTGGGAGTAGCCCACGGTCTTCGGCAAAGGCCATGAACAAAACGCGGTCCAGCAGCTTTTGCGTGGACGAGAGGAGCGCCGGACGCGCTACTTCGGTATTGTCGCGACTGAGTTGCTCGAAGGCATCCTGCCGCATGTTGGCGTATTGAACGTAATAATCCTTGGTCACCTGTCGGCCGACTTTTTCGGATTCGGCAAGCAGGCTGTAGAGATGACAACTCCCGTCGAACTGCACGACGCGAGTAGCACCGAGGAGAAACACAAAGCGGCGAAGAGTGGCTTCGTCGAGCAAGTCGACGGTGTCGAATCGCTCGTACGTATGTTGGTCGGACCCCTTATGATACAACCGGGTCTGCCGGATGGATGTGACGATAATCCAGTCGCAGGGGAGATTGATCGCATAGCGGTAACCTTGGTCGACGGCCGATTCGCGACGACCAGCATAAGCGCGGTCCAACGGATCGCGTGGCCCCTTGCCTTCGAGGGCGACCACAAAGCGATGTTGACCGTTGAAATCACCGAGCACCGCGTCGGCAAACTTGCCATCAACTTCGACATGACGCTCGCGTGAAAACGTATAGCGAGCACCCTCACTGGCAGGTCCTCGATAGCCGAGAAGCGTTACGAAGAAGTCAGTCAGAAAATCGGGCAGAATTTCTTTTTCGTTAAAGGCGTCGATTCTCTCGGAGCGGATCAAATTGACCCAGTGATCGAGTTTATCACGAAAGTCTGCCACATGAGGCGGAAGAGAAAATGCTTCGACGTGGGGACGCAGCACATCGGGGCGGAAGAGTGGTTTTGCTTCGACGGGCATCAGCCGTTTTCCCTACGGTAGTTTGAGATACGAGCAGTTTAATTGATCGCATGGCCAACTGATAGGTGGTCGATCCTGCGTTCGTCGCGTGACCACACATGAAGAATCAACAACCCTTGCAGGGTAGCGAATCATCGGGATTCCGTGCTCCCAGGTAGTGGCCAGAAGCCACCAACCCTGGGCTGAAGGATGGAACCGCTTCGCGGTAACCGTTCCAGGGGTATCGCTACGCTCAACCGCGACGATGCGGAGTATATCCTCAGCACGTTCAAGGGGATTCATGAGCGGACGCCGCTGTTTGCCGAGAATCACAGCACGGCGGAGCAGATTTTGGCGTTGTTTGATAAGTACGGGAAATGAAATCCCGCCCCGGGTGTGTGGATCGCTGAGACGATCCAATCACCCGGGGCTAAATGTTTGTGGTGATTCTCGTTAGCCGCGCGGCGGAGACAAGCGCGATTGGGCTCATTTGTGTGATGTTTCGCGTTTTTTGTGGCCAAGCATCTGAGACTGGATTCCCGACTTCTCGGGAATGACGAAGCGGGCCACGACCATACACCACAGCCCACCGTCCACCGTGCTCACCCATTCAACTGTCCTTGTCACTCAAATTTTTTTCGCCTCGTCATCTCACCATAGCCAGGGTTGCTGTCGAACTCGAAACATTGGACCTCCACCTGCCAGCAACCCTAGAATTGAAATAGACACACGTTGCTCCAAGGGTGGGAGGCTTGACTCGGATGGATCGAAAGAAGGTGGAACGGTTTCGGGCGGCATTGGTCGCGTTGCAGCAAAGGATTCGGCACGATGGTTTGGCCGTCGCGGATGAGGCCTTTCAGTCAGTCAACGGCGAGTTGTCGCATGTTCCTTTGCATTTGGCCGATTTGGGGAGCGAAGAATTCTCGCGCGACATGAGCGCGGTGCTGGCCGAAAACGAAGGTTATCTGGCCACGGAAGTGCGGGACGCGCTCGCGCGCATCGCCGCCAATTCTTATGGCGAATGCGAACAGTGCGGCAAGGGGATTGCGCTGGCGCGGCTGGAGGCGATTCCGTTTGCACGACATTGTGTTCGTTGTGCCGAAAAGCTTTCCGTCAGCGGCGAATTCGCGGCGGATTTGAATCGTGGCCGACCGCGCGGGCCGCAGGATACGATCGCTCCTGAAGGATACATGGCCGAGGACCGCCGACGGCGTGGTCATTTGGGCGACGTGCATGCGGTGGGTGATGCCGGCGGCGGCACGGCCTGGGGCGGACTCGCGGGATCGACGATTGGCCACGGCGATCCGAGCATTGCGAATTTGCAAGACGCGGCGGGAAGCGGCAATTCCGACGCGGCGGAAGAACGGCTCGGCAATCGAGTGAGTCGGATCGAACCGGTGGGGTATGAGACCGACAAAGATCGTCAGCGCTATGCCGACGAAGAAAAGGACGCCGGCGAGTGAGTTTTCGAAGAGTTTCTAAACCACTAAGACACAAAGAGCACTAAGAAACACACTGTTTTCAGTATTTTAAACTTAGTGACCTTTGTGGCTTTGTGGTTGACTTCTTAGTTTCTAGAGCATGCTGGGCGTGGGATTGTGCGGGACGTTTTCTGGATCGTCCGCAGTGTCGAGTTCGGTGGAATTGTCCCACGATTCGCTCCCCACGAGTGCGCTCCCTTGTTCGAACTTGCCTTGCTGCGGGCCGTGACTTTCCAAGGTGGCCCAGCGGACGTAGGCCAGCAATTGCTGCTCGGAATCGAACGTAGCGACGAGCCGCCGCTGGCCGCGCTTTGTGCCGTAGAGGTAGTGCATGAGTTTGTTCCTTCACAATTTTTAACCACTAAGGCACGAAGAGCACAAAGGACAATTGTTTCATTAGTTTCTTTGTGACCTTCGTGCCCTTTGTGGTCAATAAAATAGTTTACAAAATCGCTAAGGGGTTGCGGCGTTCTTCGAGTGTGCCGCGGGTGACGCCGACGCGGTTGGCAGCTTTGAGTTGTTGCCAGACTTGCTTGCCAGTGACTTGGCCAGCGAGGAGTTGCTGATAAAGATCGATCAACTTGCCGACTTCACTCGGTGCTTGATCGAGCAGTTCGACGCGAAAATCTCGCAGCCCGCGCGCGAGGAGTTGCGGCGCGGCTTCGGCCGCCGATTGGGGGACGGCATTGTACAACGTGTTGCGGCAACCGACGTCGGCTTGTAGGACGTGCTCCATGCCGATGCGATCGCGAAGTTTGACTTCATGATCGTCGCAGGGCCGGCCGCAATTGTGCTTGTTCGTTCCCGGCGAAAGCACCGAGCAAAAGACGCAGTGCTCCATGTGGAACATCGGCATGTGTTGATGCAGCACGACTTCGAGCCCTTGCGGCGGCACGGCGTCGACGAGTTCCAACAATTGATCGCGATTGAGATCATAAGAAACGGTCACGCGCTCGGCGCCGAGATTGCGCAGGTAATCGACCGTGTGTTGGTTGGCGGCATTGAGTGAAAAATCGGCGACAAAGGGGATTTTGTTTTCCTGACAAAACCCAAGACCCGCGAGATTGCGGACGAGCCAGCCATCAGCCCCATGCTTGGCGAGTGCGCGGAAGATGCCAGCTTCGCCCGGCTTTTGAATGCGGGGTGTGGCGAGATATATTTTGGCGTTCTGCGCATGGGCGATTTCCACGGCTTGGCGATATTCGCGGATGTCGCAGAAGTCGGCGAATAGTTCGCGCATCCCGGCGTTGATGGCGGATTCGACCTGATCGAGTGTGCGGCAGAGGATGCGGAGGTTGGGGTGGGCGTCGATAAAAGTTTGGGTTGATGCCGCAACATGTAAGGTGGTTTTATCGCTAAGCCGCAAGCGGTTTGGAGAACGCTGGGTGAGGGAGTTGTTGAGCTCTGCGATCATTGTTTGGCGGAGTTGGCCTAGTACGCTTAGGGGCACCATGGGGCTGCCGGTGATTTTGGCATTGAGGTTGCGCAGTTCGTAAACCGTGTTGCCGAGGCGGCCGAGTTGGGCAGTGAGAACTTCCTTGGTGAGCGGATGCTTGGTGGCGGCGGCGAGGGGTTCGTTGGATTCAATTGTGAAGTGCGCACCGTTGGTGGCTTGGCCGCTAAGCCGCAAGCGGCTGCTGGTGGTTGCGGTGAGGGTGATATCTAAGGGAACGCGGCGGAGTGGTTTTGTGCTGCTGAAGGTTTTACGAAGGCGGTTGGTGAGTTGGGGGTCGTCGGTCTTCCAGATTTGCTGGCCGGGATAAAGCTGGCTGAAATCGATGGAGTCGCGGCCGAAGGCGAGCTCGACCAGCTTGCCGCGGGGCGTGACTTCGTAGACGCGACCCCCCTGCTCTGTTCCTTGTTCGCGGTCGCCACTGAAGACAATGCCGTCGCCCGGCGCGACTTCGCCGACTGGCTCGATGACGACGCGTTGGCCGCGGATTTGAATGATCTTACCCAGCAACACGCCCCGTTTGGCGGAGCTGGTCGCGGGGACGAGCATCTTGTGATCGCAACCCTGGAGCCAACCGGGCGAGAATCCGCGCGAGAAGGAAAGTTCCATCTCGCGGACGTCGCGACTGGTGAAATCGAGTGGCCGCTCGGCCACGGCGGCATCGATCGCGCGGCGATAGTGGCTGGTGATGTTGGCGACGTACTCGGGCGTTTTCAATCGACCCTCGATCTTCAAGCAGCTGATGCCTGCACTCATTAATTCTGGCACGAGTGCGTAGGCCGCAAGATCCTGAGGGCTGAGCAAATACTTCTGATCGCCCAGATCGACATCCTCACCATCGCAAATCAAATCGTAAGGCAAGCGGCAGGCTTGCGCACATTGGCCACGGTTCGCGCTGCGGCCACCGAGCGATTCACTGGTGAGGCATTGGCCCGAATAGGCAACACACAGTGCGCCATGCACGAAGGTTTCGAGTTCGATGGTAGTTTGTTCATGGATCGCGCGGATTTCGTCGATCGAAAGTTCGCGTGGCAAGACGACTCGCTCGATGCCCAACTGCTCGGCCACGCGGATGCATTCGGCGCTGGTGAGCGTCATTTGCGTGGAGGCATGAATGGCCAGATCGGGGCTGATCGCGCGGATAAGCCGCACGAGCCCGAGGTCTTGGACGAGGACGGCATCGACGCCCGCTGCGGTGAGTTGAACGATCGTGCGCTCAACAGCATCGAGCTCGCTGGGAAAGATGAGCGTGTTGAGCGTGACGAATCCACGCACCGCGCGTTCGTGGAGAAAGCTCATCACTTCGGGAAGCGTTTCGATATGCAAATTCGTCGCGCGAGCGCGAGCATTGAAGCCGGATTCGAGACCGAAGTAAACCGCGTCGGCGCCGTTTTCGACGGCTGCGGTGATGCAGAGCCGATCCCCGGCGGGGGCGAGCAATTCGGGTTGGCGGTGTGAAGCGGGCATACGGCAAGCGCGGGCGAGTGGTGGGTGACCTTTGATTTTACTCGCTCAGCGTGGCCGAGGGGAGTGTGGCCGCAAGTGAGGGGAATTTGGTTGCAAAGTTTGCCAAGGCGGCGGGTTGGGGGGATTTGGTCGCGACAAGGGGCATTGATGCTACTTATAAAGGCGGGCAGTGTTGCTGAGGGTCTAGTTTCCTTTATTGCTCCGATTGGCGAATCCATAGACTGCAATAACAACGAAGCATAGAAGCGGTAAAAAGAAGGATGCGCGGGTTGAAGAGAGTGTTCGACCGGCGATGTGCCAGGCTTGACCGTCCATGATCAACGCCTGAAGCGGAGGCATCACACAGCCCCCACCGATCGCACAAATGAGTCCGGCGGAACCAAACTTGGCATCCTCGCCTAGCCCTTCAAGAGCGATACCATAAATGGTGGGAAACATCAGCGACATGCAGGCGGAGACGCCAACCAAACTGTACAAGCCAGTCTTGCCTTCAAGGAAGATTGTACCCAACACCAACAGCATGCCGCATAAGGCTAAGACCCCGAGCAACGCACCAGGGTTAAAAAACTTAAGTAGGTAGGTGCATATAAAGCGACTCGTGACGAAGATGACCATCGCTACGATGTTGTAGGCCTGGGCCTCAGGACGCGGCATCCCAAGTTCGTTTTCTGCATATTGAATGATGAACGTCCAACACATGATTTGCGCTCCGACATAGAATGCCTGAGCCACGACACCGCCCAGATAGCGCTTATTGCGGCTAAGTCGTCTCAGCGTTGCGCCGATACGGCCATCGCCTTGAGCATAAACCTCTCCTTCCGGCAGCGAGGAAAAGTAAAACAGAATGAGCGTGGCAAGCACCACCAGTCCGAGAGTGACGTACGGTACGACAATGACACCCAGGTCGTGCTCTTGCAGGGCGAGAAACGCCTGAGGGTCGGAAGAGGCTAGCGATCGACGAGCCTCTTCGTCGGCGGGGTCAAGGCGGGCGAGGATCAGGTCCTTGGCGACGAACATCCCCAGTAGAGAGCCCAAGGGATTAAATGCCTGGGCGAAATTGAGCCGGCGGGGCGCGTTGTGTTCGGGACCCATTGCCAAGATGTAAGGGTTCGCCGTGGTTTCGAGGAACGCCAATCCGCAAGTCATGATGAAGTAAGCTGCCAAAAACGAAGCGAACGCCATCGACCAGCCGGCTGGCACGAACAGTAGGCAACCGATTGCGTAGAGCGCCAAGCCCATCAACACACCCGCCTTATAGCTAGTGCGGTGGATGAACAGTGCGGCAGGGATTGCCATGAAACAGTAGCCCCCGTAGAAGGCTGCCTGCACCAGAGCGCTCTGGAAGTTACTAATTAGCAGCACATTCTTGAATGCCGCCACCATCGGATTGGTCACATCGTTGGCGAAACCCCAAAGCGCGAAGAGCGTCGTAACCAGGATAAACGGGATAAGGTATTGCGCTGGGATGACCCGCTCGGAATGATTGAACTTGTGAGGCCCTTCGCTCATGTCTTTGCCTTCTTAATAAATATGTTTACGACCCTCGTCTTAATGTGCAGAAAATTCTGAAGAGGGTGCCAGAAGAGTGATGCTGTGCGGTTCGCGGTAATACTTTAACTCAACGTCCTGGACTCGACTAGATAGGCAGCTCCGCGGCACGATGTCCGCAAACAACTCGGACCGTACCCTCGTTTCCGACTACACCGATGTTCACTTTACCGTTAATCCAGACGACTGTTCCAAGTTCAATCGCGGCTAATTTTCTCTGAATTCTTGACGCGCCTAGGAAACTTTTCCGAAACTTGGTGCGTCGAAGGTGTGAAGCCAACCTTGTCTCTTGGAGAAACCCCATGATTTGCCGCACGTGTGTTGCTGTTTTTGTCGTTTGTTTGCTTGCTATCACGCCGCTGGTCGCCGCCGAGCCGATTGTCACCGAAGGCCGGGTGACGGATGTGACGGTCTATCAGGGGCAAGCTTTGGTCACACGCGAGATCGAACTTGAGAGCGTCGATGGCTTGGTCGAAGTTGTGGTTTCGAGTCTGCCGGAGAGCGTGATCACCGGAAGTTTGTTTGCCGAACCGACGGGCGAAGTGCAAGTGCGGTCGGTCCGTTATCGCGAGCGGCCGATTGAAGCCGACGTGCGGCAGGAAGTCCGCGAGCTCGATGAACAAATTCAGGCCGTAGCGGACAAAATCGCGGCAGTGATCGAAGAACGAACGCTTCTCAATGAGCGAAAAGCCTATCTTGAGAACCTCAAGGATTTTACGGCAAGCACCTCGAATCAAGAACTCAAAAGCGGCGTGCTCAATGCCGAGACACTCAAAACGCTCACCGAATTTATGTTTGCCGAGCGGGACCGCATCGGCGAGCGTGAGTTGGAACTGGCCAAGGAAGAGCGCGCCCACAATCAAGAGATGGAACTCTTGAAACGCAAGCGTCAAACCATTGCCGAGGGTTCGGCGCGGACGGTGCGTGAGGCGGTGGTGTTTATCAATGCGACCGAGGCAGGCGCGGCGACATTGCGGCTGAGCTATCTGGTGGGGAACGCGAGCTGGACACCATCCTACAACCTGCGAGCGACAGACGATCGGGACGAAATCACGGTCGAATACAATGCTTCGATTCAGCAAATGAGCGGTGAAGATTGGAACGACGTCCAGATGGTGTTGTCGACGGCGACCCCTTCGCTCGTGGCCAAGGCACCGACTTTGGAAGCATTGACGATCAAGTTGGGTCAGCCCGTGCAGGTTCAAGAGCCAATGCTCGCCGCGCAGAATTATTCGCGGATGAAGCAAGAGATCGATCAACTGAGTAAAGCACGGGGGAACGCCGCGATGGCACCTGGCCAGATGGCGAATGCCCCGGCCTCAGAGTCGGCGTTTGCAGGAAGGGATATCGTCAGGAGCGGTCGTGGCGGAGGGATGGGAGGCGGTATGGGTGGATACGGCGGCGGCGTGGGGGGCTGGGATTTCTCTGGACAAACCGCCAATACCGATGTGGGGCTCAATTCGTTCGCCAGCCAATTGCAGCTGATGGATTTGAATAACTCGCTAAGCACGCTTCGCATGGACGATCAATCGATCAAGCAAGCCGAAGCAGTGAGCGTCAGTTACAACCTGGCCAATAGCACGAGCCTGCCCAGTCGTTCGGATCGTCAGTTGATTCAGATCGCTTCGATGCCGCTCAAGGGTGAGTTTTATCGTTTGGCCACGCCGGTGCTGACCAGCTTTGTTTACGAAGAAGCGAAGCTCACCAACACCAGTGATGAAGTTTTTCTCGCCGGTCCAGTGGCGACATTCTTGGGCGGACAATTTGTTGGTCGTGGCGAAATGCCAACCGTCGCCGTGGGTGAAAGTTTCACCGTGGGATTGGGCATCGACTCGTCGCTGCGGGCCGAACGGAAGCTGCTCAAGAAAGATGAACGGATCCAAGGTGGCAATCGGGTGGTCGATTTCATCTACGAGTTGAAGCTCGAAAACTTCGGCGACAAACCAGCCAACGTGCGCCTGCTCGACCGGATGCCGACGGTGGGTGAGAACGACATCAAGGTGACGCTCGTGCGGAGCGATGAAGAATTAAGCAAGGATGAATCGTATCAAATGAATCAGCGCAAGGAGGGCATCCTACGGTGGGATGTGGAAGTCCCCGCTCAAGCGATTGGGCCAAAGCAGAAGGTGCTGAAGTACACGATGCAGATTGAGTACGACAAGCAGTTGTCGATTGAAGGGATGCCGACGAAGCGATAGGCCCTCCCCTAGCCCCTCCCACTGGGTACAGCGGGAGGGGGATTGTTTTAGATGGCGAAGTGCCATGCGTTGTCTTGGCCCGCGGTGGAATTCTGCCGCGGGCAGGTGGCGCAATAGTCGCCTGCGAGTTGCTCGTGGGCCCAATTCATCGCCATCGTGGTGCTCGACCAAACTTGGGCCGTCTCGCGGAAAACTCGGTCGGGACCTAAGTGCGTGACGATTCCTACTTGATCGAGAATCTTGTAAAAATCGTCCCGTACCCCGGCGAGACACAGCTTGAGCCCGCGTCCTTCGATTCGTTCGATGAAATCGGAGAGCAACTGCATGCAAACGGCGTCGGGATTACGCAGGTGTTTCACGCGGAGCAGAATGACTTTGGTTGTGGGCGGAAGTTCCACTTCGATCTGCTCCAGATGTGCTTCGAAGTCGGGAGAGCTGCCGAAGAATAATTCCCCTTCAAAATTCACCAGTTTGATGCGGTCGCAAGGAGTATCATTGGGATAGCGTTCGCGGATCGTGCCGCTGGGGTCGATCACCAATTCTTCCATCGTGACCTTGGCGGCCTTGGGGACGTAAATCAAGAACGACAAAAGCGTTCCCACGAGGATGCAGAATTCAATCGAAACGAACACCGCCGAGAGCGCGGTTGCGGTGACGATCACGGCGTCGAATTTCGTGGCGCGGAAGTGATAGCGAATCCCCGCGATGTCGATCATCCGCGTCGCCGCGAGCAGCAGCACGCCGGCCAGTGCCGCGCGGGGGATGTATTGAGCCAACGGAGCGAGGGCGAGCATTGTTGCCGCGACACCAGCGGCACAGATGACGCCCGACCACTGCGTGGCCGCGCCGGCTTGATGGTTGATGTATGACCGTGTGAGCGAACCCGAACCGGGAAAGCATTGGAAGAAACTGCCGGTGAGGTTGGCGAGGCCTTCGCTCAAGCATTGCTGGTTGATATCGAGTTTCTGTTTGGTCCGCGCGGCGATGGATTTGGCCATCGCGATCGCTTCCAAAAGTCCCAGCATGCCGATGGCCACGGCACTTCCCGCGAGTTGCTGCACGCGGTTCCAGTTCCAATCGGGAACTTGGAAGTGCGGCAGATTGCGAGGGACTTTTTGAATGAGTTGCACGCCGTGCTGATCGAGCTGCCAGTGATAGCTGGCATAAGCGGCGGCGGCGATCGCGATCAGCAATTCTGGTAAGCCTAAGTGAAGACGACGATTGATCCACTTCAAAAGTAGCGCCACGACAATGGTTCCGACGGCGACGGCGAGCGTGTAGTAGTGAACGTCGCCCCCTTCGGTCATCGTCAGATAAAACCGCTTGAGGAAATGGTCGTGATGATCGCCGCGAGCGGACAGGCCCAAGACGTTCTTCATCTGATCCAACACCAGCAACACCGACGCCCCGGCGGTGAAGCCGACGATCACAGCGTGGGAGATATAACGTGAGAGGTCGCCCAGCCGCAGTAGCGTGATGCCGGTTTGAATCATTCCTATCATCGCGGCCATGAGTATCGCGGCAGAGATGCGATCGTCGGCGGGGACGATAGCGAGCGCGCTGAGCATCGCGATGGAGATCGCATTGGTAGGGCCGTTGATCAATTGCTTTGAGGAGTCGAGCAACGCCCCGACGGCGGTCATCACGATCGCCGTGTAAAGGCCATACTGGGGCGGCATGCCAAAGATCGTGGCGTAGGCCATCGCTTGGGGCACGGCCACGGCGGCGACGGTGAGCCCCGCAAACAGATCGCGACGGAACGTGTGGATCGTGTAACCGCGCAGCGAATCCAGGGCCGGCACGACTCGTAAGAGCCAGGGAAGTGAATCGCGCGGTGGACCGCTGCGGTCAGCAGATGAAGCGGATATCGTCACTAAGGTTCGAACAGTAAGGAGTCAGACCGCTTGAAAGACGTTGTCGCGTTACCGGTCTGGGAGTTGGATTAGTATAGTCAACGAGCGCAGGCTCGCCCATCGCGGATCGTCGCAACGAAAACTAGCGAGTGGCGTAAGGCATTTGCACGGGGCTCGACGTGAGCGGCACGGCAAAATGAGGCGGGCGGATTGGCACCCGGGGCGTCGAAATGGGTTCGCTCGAGGCGGCTTGAACCGCTGGAGCGATGCCATCGAGGCGGTAGCTGGCAGAGGCCAGTGGATGAATGCCCAACGTGCCGGACCAAGTTTCGTAAGGCCGGCCGCTCCGTTCATCCTCGGTGAAAAACGCCAGATAACTCATCGAGTCGGCGGCGATGAACTCGTGCTCCCGCGGCGCGAATTGCGTTTGGCTGTAAACTCGCCGCCAGGTGCCGGCGTTGAAATACGTTTGATGCAGCACAAAGCCGTCGGCAAAACTCGCGTCCAGCGGAATGACTTCGGAACAGTGCGTGTGGCCATAGACGATGTGTTTCGCGCGGCGATTGCGGAAGTCTTGCTCGGTGAGTGCATGATGGTAATAGGAACCACTCCCCGCGCCACGCATTTCAGCACAAAGCTGCGCGATCCAACTGGCCCAACCGACGGAAAGGCGCCGGCTGAATTTCAACGCCTTCTGCAGACTATCGGTGATGTCGATCGGGCACCAGGTATCGCGAGTTCGGACGAACGAATGTTCGAGAAACTCATCGGCGAGCTCGTCCCAAATCTTCTTGACTTCTTTGCGGATGGCAGGCTGGGGGCAAGAACGTTCGAGTAAGCCGTCGATCCAGACGGGAATCAACAGCAAGGGCCGAATGTTGTCGATTTCGCGTAAGCCCGCGAGCGCGGACGTTGGCAAATCGTTGCCGAGTTTTTGTTCCACGGCCACGCCGAAGCGATTGAGCAGTTCGAGCACGATGACGTCGCCCAGGCTGCTGGCATCGCGATCCCCTTCGTAGTTGAATGGATCGTAGACGTCGCCATGACGGGCGAAGACTTTGTGCCGACGCATCACTTGCACCAACTCGTTGCATTCCCAAACTTCGTGTGGGAACGGCGCGTCGGGATACGTGGCGAGCCCCATGTGCGAAGCAATTTGGCGGCGCAGTTGGTTGTATTTTTCACCCGACAAATGGTAGGGCCAATCGTGATTGCCCACCATGTAGTGAATCCGCACGGGGACAGGTTTCATTTCTCCCGTGGCGGGGCGGCCATTGGAGAGAGCTGGCGGCACGGCGATGCCATTTGTGGCGAGTTGCCGGAACTCAGCAAAGGCCGCTTCATTGTTGCGCAGGATGTCGCCGGTGATCTTGGCGACCATGTCAAACAGGCCAGGGCTTTTATTATCGTCCCAAGGTCGCGATTGCGTGCCAAGCCATTGCGTCGAGCGAATCACGTCGAGCACGTCGCCCAGGAGCACGAGGTCGATGCGCTCCACGGGTTGATAACTACCATCGCGACGAAATGATGCGCTGAGCGCAAGATCGTTCAAGCGTTCGGAGAGCAAACGAAACGCGCCCGGCGAGATGGTCGTGCCACTCGTCCCGTCCGTGAGATGCAGATCGCTGATAATGACCAACATGCTTGTGCGCATCCATGCGTACAGAGTCTGTCCCGCCGAGAGTTTCTCGACTCCAGTAAATTGATCGGCCTGCTCGCGCGAAACATTGAGGATTGTTCCGAATTTGTGGAGGTTGGTGTCGAATGTCGCGCATGAAAATGGCCTGCTAGCAGTAATGCTAACAGGCCGTGAGACAGGGGCTTTGTTGTTAGTTGTTAAGCTTAGAATCCAATGTAGACGCCAGGGCCGGCACCATAGTAACCAGCACCTGCGCCATAACCATAACCACGGTAGCCAGTCACATATGGACGCGCGTAGTAGCGTGGCCCAACTACAGCGGCACGAGCCACTGGGTATGGCGGAGCGATCACGCGACGAACCGGGGCAACGCGGCGGTAATAGCCCCACGCACTGGCGTCGGGTGAATCGGCGATGGCAAAGCCAGCGACCAGGGCCAGCATGATGGCAAGTTTCTTAATCATCTCATCTTCTCCTTCAAAATGTTCCCGAGGTGGGAAGCAAGCTCGCTGCGGCAGCGAGGGGGTCTATGTTTCGTTGGCCGCACAGGAGTAAGAGTTTGCACGAACCATGCCGAAAGTGCAGGAATTCAACATAAGTTGTTTTCCAGTTAGGCTTTACGAAGAACTCAGTGTGGCAAGCCGTTATGGAAGAACTTTCAACATGTGGTCAAAGTTTAGACAGGTGGGTCTCAGTTTGGTGGTAGCAAAGGTCGAGATTTTGCCTCTCTGCGAACCCGATGATATCATTATGCTATCAATCCCTTGTTGAGGTTCTTATGGCTCAAATCTTGGTACGTGGGTTAATGGATGACGTGGTCGAGCGACTCAAAGCTCGGGCACAGTCCCATGGGCGATCACTTGAAGGCGAAGCACGCACGATCTTGGAGTCTGCCTCAGGATTCTCAATCGCTCAAGCGCGAGAAGTTTCCGCTCAGTGGCAGGCCCATTATGCAGGCCGCCAATTCACCGACAGTAGCGACTTGCTGTCTGAAGATCGCGACCGATGAGTCTTTACGTGGTCGATGCGAGCGTCGTTGCCAAGTGGTTCTTTCCTGAGGAACATTCGGCTGCTTGTATGCAGCTTCTCACTCCCGAGAACCAATTGATCGCACCCGATCTCATGTGGAGCGAAGTTGGTAATGTTGTTTGGAAGCGTAGTCGTCGCGGTGAAATCACCAGCGACGAAGTCACGCAACTGATTGCCGATCTGCTGCGGATGCCATTGGAAACTCATCCGACACATGGGCTTATAGAGGCAGCTGTCGAAATTGCACTTGGCACGGGGATTACGGTTTATGATGCCGTCTATTTGGTGCTTGCGATCAATCACAATTGCCAGTTGATCACGGCAGACGAGAAGCTGGTGAACGGACTCATGCACACGCCGTTTCAGAATTGGATCACATCGATCTCTGCCATCCGCTGACACTCTTTGTTCGAGTTCTAAAAACACCACAGGCCGGCGGCACACATGCCGTCGGCCCGTTGTTAGTTGTGTTGTCATCCCTGACTCGTTGGTTCGTCGTCGTGACAGCCTCGCAGTTCTGTCTGGCGATCAAATTTGTTCGCGGCCTAGAAGCCGATTGAAATGCCGACTCCCGTATAAGGACGGTTGTATCCGCCTGAACCGCGATAGTAGGACATGCCGCTGCCGCCATAGTAGCCGGGGCCGCCGCCGTAGTAGACATTGCGGTAGGACGGTTGGTAGCCGTACCCGCCGTAGGCGTAGTTGCGTGGGCCGTTGCAATGGTGGTGATGATGGTAACCGTGACCAGCTTCGGCAGTCGACACACCGGCGAGGGCCAGGGTGATGAGTGCTGCCACACTCAACAAGACTTTGCGGACCATTGTTCTCTCTCCTGAACTCCGTCGCGTCGCTTCAGCAATCAGTTGCTTCTTAGCGCCGGGCAGCCGACGGCGTGCGCCCGGTAGGACAGTAGTTTTAAATCGCACGCGCCGTGCCAAATTCTGGAGAGAACAAAAACGAGCTACACGTGTAATACGTGTGACGTTTGGTCGTCACAATCGTTACGCGCTTGGGGTAAAAATTTGCACTCGATTTGATTACAAGCGCACTCAAAAACACGACGAAGTGCGACTTGGTCGTTTGTGAGCAAGAGAAGTCACAGATTGCCCGAGTGTTGCTAGCGATAGAATCGGGAGAGTTCCATGAGAAAGAACGTTGAACTTACTTCTCGCTCAACTCCTGCTTGATCTCGATCAATTGCTCGCGCTCGGGGAGTCGTTTGTAGAAGTCGTCGAGCGGGTAGCAGCCGGAAATTAGACCGTGGCGGGGGGCGGTTGTGCAATCGCTGAATGTCCGGCAAACGAGCTTGCGGGTGAGCTTGCCGTGGGTGAGCGAATCGTGTGGCAGACCGGGATAGCTGAGCACCATGCGGCCCAAGCCGACCAGATCGACCCAACCCGCGCGGACGACGGCCTGCGCGACGTGGGGCAGATAATCTTGCAGATAGGAATACCCCGTGCCCACGAGCGGCACGTTGCCGGCGGCTGCTTTGCATTGCCGCACCACGTCGATTTGCCGCCACACGCCCACCAGTGGATCCTCGGGGGGTAGGTAGCCGTCGCTCGGCGGGAAGATGGCCGGGCGCTGAATGTGTGGATTGTAGTAAGGACTGCCGCAACTGAGGTTGATCATCGCCACGCCTGCGGCCGTGAGTTGGCGAATCAATTCCAGCGGCTCGGTGAGATCGTATGCCAACGGGTTTTCGGGATTCGCTCCGAAGCCGCAGTCGTAGGGGATGTATTCCTCGAAATCCATCGGCTGGCCGACTTCGCGGCTCGTTTTGTACGGCACTAGGTCAAACACGCTGAGCCGCACGCCGATCATCAAGCCGGGGAGTTCCGTGCGAATGCGGCGGATGATTTCCAGCAGCAACCGAGTTCGGCCAGCGAAGTCGCCACCGAATTTGCCGGGGCGGCGGCGAGCGCTCAGAAACTCGTGCAGCAAATAGCCGTGGCAGGCCTTCACGTCGACGAATTGATAACCCACGATCTCGGCCAGCCGCGCTGCGGCGACGTATTGGTCGATCAATTCCTCGAGTTGATCGTCGGTCCACACGATTTTTTCGTCGTCATAGTCGATGCCGAATTTGTCGTCCAAGAGCGGATGGTGATAGGCAATCCGCGGTTCAAATTTGCGTTTGTCGTTTGGTTTGCAGAACCGCCCCGAATGGGTGAGTTGCAAGCCGACGAGCAAACCTTCGAGCGTGCCGCAGGCTTCGAGATGCCCTTCGCGGGCTTCGCACAACAGCGCAGCGAGCCCTGCCTTGTTGCTTTCGAGAGCTAAGGTCTGCTGAGGATTCGCGCGGCCATCGGGCCGGACGGCTGCCGCTTCGCCTCCCCAAATCAGCTTGGCGCCGCTTTGGCCGAAACGCCGCCAACGCCGGAGCGTGAACTCGCTGGGGCTGCCGTCGTGGTTGGCGTCCCACCCTTCCATCGGATGAATGCACCAACGGTTGCCGACTTCAAAGCCGCCAATCTCGATCGGCTCGGCTAACGGCGAACCAGCCTCGGCGGTGAGAATCGTATCGTCGACGGGCAGATCGAGCCCCAATTCGGCGAGGCGGTTGCGCAATTCTTCGACGGTGCGGAGTTGAGCGATTTTGGTGTACGTGGCGGAGTCGGCCATGGAAGAGAATCTCGGCGGCGATCGAAAAACTCGATTATACCCGGAGTCGACCCGGTTTATAGCCGCCGCGAATGCCGCCGATTTACCGCTGGTTGCAATCAGTCGGCGAGTTGTGGGACGTTGCTGGAGCAGCTGGGAGGTCGCATAGACTGAGATGTTCCACAGGAAATGCAGTTATGGTGTGATCAAGTGATGCTGGATTGTGCAGAGTCGGTTGGACCACAGCTTGGGTACAATAAATTAAAGCAGTCGTCCGCCATCGACCAGCCAGTGGCTTGAATTCTCGGCGCCCATTCTTTGGCCCATGCGCTCACGTCTTCGTTCCACGGCGAGTCGTTCCAAGAGGGCAGTTCAAACTCCGCGCCACACTTGTCGCAAAGACACATTAAGGTGGCCCACAGCGCCCATTCGACTGCCTCAACCGATCGAGGGTCCATATTGGGTTCAAGGTTTGGTGACAAACCCAGTCAGGGGTAAAAGACTCGCTACGATACTATTTTTGGCTTTGTGCTAGCCAATTGAGTACCAGTTTAGTTTGGCGTGTTGCCACGCCGGGCGAAACGCGTTCGATATTCTTTTGTTCGACGCCGACTAGCCAGTCAGATTTGACAACGCAAGGCTGGTTCAATCCAGTTGCCGGGTGTCCTGAGGGGTGGCTTTCCATTAAAAACCAGTTGTTGGGGCAAGCCTGCCTATCAAATTTTGTGCTTATAGCTGCAACAACTAGTGGTCCGCCAGAGTCTATTTCGTCCTGAGTGCTAAGCACTAACACGGGGCGGCTTTTGGGGTTGCCGTTTTGGTCAAGAATTAGATTCCCGTGAGGATCAGGAACACGAGCCCAAACTACTGAACCTCGACGCAACACCCGACGATCCCCAGAAGATTATTATTCCTCGTACCAATCTTGAGGAGCGGGAAACCTTTTGAGTAAGGCTCTTAAGTCGACCCCCTTGGGGTCGAGCAGATTCATGGCTTTAGCATTTTCGGTTGCCATCTTTAAGTAGAGTTCCTTTTCAGCTTCACTTGAAAGCTGACGGCGTACGGGCCTACGCAATGGAATGCTTGCGTCTACAGCTTTCTGAACAGCACCGTAGGGTAAGCGAACACTTTGCGCAAACCCTTCTTCAATAAGAGCACTAGCGGACTCAGCAGCTTGTTTTTCAGCTTCGCAAATCATATCAATTAGTCGCGTTGTAAGTCTGACGGTCTTATTGCAAGTAAACGTCGTGACATTAGTACTGCTTCGTTATGCAGAAGCTCGCAATGGTAAACTCCAGGCTCGTCCAATTGGCCCAAAATTCCAATCTCGCCTTCAAGGACAGCAAGAGGGCTTGGCGATGTAACCGTATACTTGAAACCAAAAATCGGTTCAACTTCGTCGTCGAACAGATGTATTGAGTTCACTATCCGGAACGCCAACTCAAACTCTTCTGGACAATCAGTCAATGCATAATAAACAACAAATTTAAGCTTCGTAGGAAACTCTTCTGCTCCCACAGTGCTAAACGTACCGAGCAACGTTTTTTTGCCACTTGCCGAATCTGCATAGACATCATCGCAAAGAACCATTGCTAAGCAGTAAGGCTCGGGCATGTACACTTCGCTCGCGCAAAAATTAAGCCGCCATCCCTAGCAAGGTGCGGCTTTGATCCAGTCAATTCCTAGCATGGTCCCCATGCCTGCGACTTCCATGCCGGCTATTGATTAGTTACGAAAATGATATCGCTCATATTTACGGTAGCTTAAATATCGGCCAAATGCAACACTTAAGTGCATGCTATCTAAGGATTTACGGCAATTGACGTAAGTTCTTGTCTGACAATCTCTTCTATCGCTACCGGAGGATTTGTGGCAACAATAGTCAGCCATAAATCATCGTGACGCTCTTCACAAAGTCAATGATTCAATAGCTCGCTTAAGAACAGACATTGCACCCCCCACCACCTCTCTTTGGCACGCCCGTTGCATACTCTTATTCCCACTGCCGTACAACGGACAGCCTGAAGTGTCTGGAACACACATCGGGGCTGGAACAGAGAAGAGACTTGTTCGCCGGGGTCGGTGGAAAAGAGGCTTACGATTGCGGGCCTTAAATTTAAAGGGGAAAACAACTTCTGACGACTTGACCCTCCCCACATGGTCGTCAAAAGCTGCTCCTTAAGGTCCTGTCCACCTGGCGGGCCAGCGAGTCACTAGTCAACTCGCTGGCCCGCTTGTTTTATTTGGTGTGTATCATAATCGTACACGTGTTTGATTGTGCTACACCTTTTCTGCTACAGAAGTGGCTGTTTCTTGCACCTGAGAATGACTCTCAAAATAATTCTCGTGTGGATCCTACTTAGGCATTTCGACCGATTGTTGGCCCCAATAGCCCCGTAGGTAAACCAGCGGACAGAACTATCAACGTGAATCATGGTTGAAAGTGTTGGGTGGCTCGCTCAAGCACTGCTGGGCGAGCCAGCAGTGGCACCCGTCGAGTCGGCTTTGGCACCCGTTTCGGATATTGATTCGGAAAAGTGCGCCAGCCGTTACCATGAAGACTGGCGGCACGCGGTTGGCGGTGTCGCACTCGGAACATCTTTTCAGCGGACGGCATTGATGGGTCGCGCGAGTTTTCTAGCGAATGTTCTTAGCTGCGCGTGGGCGCTGGTGGGGATGCTGTTGTTATCGACGGACGTTTGCGCGCAAACGTCTCAAGAAACTGCCGACGCGGCGATCATCGACAACATCAACACCCGCTTGCGCAGTGGTTGGGAAGAACATGCTTTGCGACCGGCCCCTGCCGCGACGGAAGCGGAGTGGTGTCGGCGGGTCTATCTCGATCTGTTGGGGCGGCTCCCCAGCGTGAAGGAACTCGATGCATTCACGGCCAAGCCTGCGCGATCGAAGTCGCAGATTCAAGCGAAGCGCCGCGAGTTGGTTGATAAGTTGCTGGGAAGCGAATACGGGGCCGATTATGTGAATCATTGGACCTCGATGTGGAGCAATACGCTCATCGGTCGCACGGGCGGGCGGATGCGACGTTCGCTCACGAGCCGCGAGGGGATGCGCGATTATCTGTCGGATGTCCTGTTCGCGAATATGCCCTACGACAAACTGGCGACGGAGCTGATCACCGCGACGGGGAGTGCCACGCCGGGGACGGAGGATTACAACGGCGCGGTGAACTTTCTGATCGAAAAGCTCAACGACAATGGCGTGCAGGCGACCGCCAAGACGGCGGAGATCTTTCTCGGCACGGCCGTTCAATGCACGCAGTGTCATAATCATCCGTTCAACGACAGCCGGCAGAATCAATTTTGGGAACTCAACGCCTTTTTCCGGCAAGCGGCCGTGCGCGTTGACCGCGAAGGTGATGGCAACGAGCGGTTGGGAGGAATCGTCAATCGCGACTTTGCGGGGGAAGGTCGCGACTTGTACGCCGACAACCGTCGCGAAATCTATTTGGAAGAACGCAATGGCCAGCTCGTCGATCGCGATGCGACCGAGCAAGTTGCGGCACCGATTTATTACGAACTCCGCAACGGGCAGATGCAGGTGGCCTATCCGGCGTTCATCGACGGGACGCGGCTGGTGGATCTCTTCGCCGAGCGGAATTCCACCGAGGAAGCGGAACGCGGCAACAGTGGCTATTTGGACGATGTGAATCGCCGCGAGGAATTGATGGATTTGTTGGTGAGCGCGCGGGAGTTCGATCAGGCGATGGTGAATCGGCTGTGGGCTTATTTTTTTGGCTACGGCTTCACGCGACCATTTCACGACATGGGCCCGCACAATCCGGCCTCGCATCCGCAGTTGCTCGATGAGTTGGGGCTGGCGTTTCGCGAGCAGGGATTTGATGTGAAACGCTTGATGAAGTGGCTCGTGCTTTCGGACGCGTATGGTTTGAGCAGCCGGGTTTCGAGCGGTAATCAGGCCGACGATCCCACGAAGGGCGTAGCGCCGCAGTTCAGCCGGTTCTATGTGCGGCAGATGTTGCCCGAGCAGTTGTTTGAATCGCTGCTGGTGGCGACCGCGGCCGATGCAACGGTCAAAAAGGAAGAGCGTTCGCAGCTGAAAGATCGTTGGTTGCAGCAGTTTGACACGTCGTTTGGAACCGACGACAACGCCGAGGCCACGACGTTTAACGGTTCGATTCCCCAAGTGCTGACGCTGATGAACGGCGATCTCGTGCGGCGAGCGTGCAGCACGAACAGCGGCAGCTTCCTGGATAAGATTGCCAATGACAAGTCGCTTTCCAATCGCGAGAAGATCAACTACCTGTATCGCGCGGCGTTGGGACGACAACCGACGAAACCCGAAGCGAATTTGTGCAACGAGTTGTTGGCCGCGCGTGATGACGACGTCGTAGGGACGTTGCAGGACGTGTGGTGGGCCGTACTGAATAGCAATGAGTTTATTTTGGTGCATTAAAGAATAGAACGCGGATGAACGTTGATAAGGCGGATGTTCACGGATGTCTTTTGAATTCAATCGGCGAAAATCTGCAAAATCCGTGTTCGTCTGCGTTCTATGAATTTACAAAGTGCTTGGCTTGAACGAGTTACCTATGAAACCCTTCATCACACCGCGTGGCATGAATCGACGGCACTTTTTGAGTCATTTGGCGGGTGCGTCGGCTTTGGCGATTCCGGCGCTGTCGCTGAGTGAATCACTCGTGGCGAACGCGGCCACGCTTAAGCGGAATCACAAGTCGTGCATCTTGCTGTGGATGGGGGGAGCGCCACCCACGATTGATATTTGGGATATGAAGCCCGGCACGGCGACCGGCGGAACGTTCAAGCCGATCAGCACCACCGGCGAAGGGCAGATCAACGAGCTGCTCCCCAAGGTGGCCGAGCAGATGCACCATCTTTCGATCGTCCGTTCGATGAGTACGCGCGAAGCGGATCACGATCGCGGGAGTTACTACATGCACACCGGCTTCGTGCCGAATCCCAGCGTCGAGCATCCCAGCTACGGCGCGGTGATCGCGCATGAGTTGGCCGACAAGATCACCGAGTTGGAGATCCCGCCGTTCATTTCGATTGGTGGTCCGAGCGAAGGGCCGGGCTTTTTGGGAATGGCGTACGCGCCGTTTCAGGTGGATTCCAACGGACAATTGCGCGACGCCCAGATGAACGTGCCGGCCGCGCGGATGGATGATCGGATGAAGGTGTTGGCGGCGCTCGAAGGGCGTTTCATTGACGAAGAACGTGGCCCCGCCCCCGGCGAGCATGCCAAGGTGCTCGACAAAACGTATTCGTTGCTTACCAGCAAACAGATGTCGGCGTTCCAGGTGAACTCCGAGGCACAGAAGGTCCGCGACCGTTATGGCAACACGAACTTTGGCCGCAGCTGTTTGATGGCGCGACGTTTGGTCGAAACGGGCGTGCCGTTTGTGGAAGTGAATTTTGGCGGCTGGGATTTGCACCAAAACTGCTTCACGGGCTTACAGCAAAGGCTGCCCGAAGTCGACCAGGCGATGAGTGCGCTGGTGGAAGACTTGGCAGCGAGCGGCTTGCTGGACGACACGATCGTGCTGTGGATGGGCGAGTTTGGCCGCACGCCGCGGATCAACGGCGATGCGGGCCGCGATCACTGGGCGCGGAGTTGGAGCGTTGTGGCCGGGGGTGGCGGACTCGCGGGGGGGAAAGTGATCGGCGCCACGAGCGACGATGGCACCGCAGTCACGACCGAGCCCTACAGCTCCGAAGATTTGATGTCGACGATCTGCCACGCGATGGGTATTTCGCTCGACAAGAATTTCACGGCCAACAACGGCCGCCCGATGAAGATCGCCAACGGCGGGAAGTTGATCCAAGACTTGTTGTCGTAGTAGAGTTCACTCGGCGGCAGCTTCGTCGACTTCTTCTACAGCTGCTTCGTCCGCGGGATCAACTTCTTCGACGACCTCAGCCACTTCGGTGTCGTCGCCTTCAGCAGTGTCGGCAGATGCCGTGGCAGCGGCTGCTGCAGTTTCAGGGAAGAGGGCTTTGTTCACTTCGGGCAACATCAAGGCGGCGAATTCCGCGGCGACGTTGTCATCAGCCGTATCTTCGTCCGACATCACGTTGCTGGTGAAATACATCTTGTACAGCGCTCGGGACAAGCCATAGTGTTGGCGGGCATCGATGGGTGCTTCCCACTTGGCGCCGAATTCTTCAACATCGGGATGATTCCACGCCCAGAAGACGCGCTCTGCATGACGACCAAAGGCATCGTCTTTAATGAACTTACCGGTGAAGAATTTGCCCGGTTCGGAACCTTCGAGTGGAACTTCGTGGCGAATCTGACGCCCTTCTTGACGGAAGCCGGAACTCGGATAACAAATATTCGGAGTATGCCGACAGATGTCGCGTGAATGGCCAACGATCAGCCAGAGTTTCACTTCGCGGCCAGTCTCTTCGTTCTTGTAAAGTCGAGAAACGTAACTAACTGCACCTGCTGTCTTTTTCACCTGGGCATCGACCGACAGGTCTTGCCCTTTCCAAGGCCCGATCTCTTTGGGAACTTGCGCAAAGCGTTTGCCAATCAGCTCTGCTTCGACGCCTGGTTTGCTCCAGTAGTCCCGGAGAAAAACTTGCTCGTAAAAGCTGAGACCAAAAATCACAAGTCCGCCGGCGGCGGCGGGAAGTAACAAACTGCGAAACATAGAGTATGGCCTGCGAAGAGACTTGGCAGAAACAACAACGTTAGTTTCACGGTATGCGTGATGCTGTCGACTGTCAAGAAACGCCGCGTGCTGCCACGACAAACTTCGCGAAAAGCTGCCTCAAAACTGGCAAAATCGGCCGGACTCGTCCGTCAGGATCGGTACAATTCGATCCCGACTATTTGCTTGCAGGCAGATCGGAAGCCTCGAAATAGATCGCCTGTTGCAGGTCTTGCTCCATCGGTTTTTGGACATTCTTGGCGGCTGGATTGCTGAGCTCAAGATGGCTCGTGTCGAAGGCAGCCGTTGGCGTGACGAACCTCGAGGTCGTCGGCACGACACTCACCGTTGGTTGCTTGGTATTTTGTGATGAAGTCGGTGAAAACTGGTTTGCCTGTGGCAAAGCGGGTTGAGTGGCAATTGCCTTGCTCAAGCCCTGTGGCAACGAGGGCGGACCATCTTCAAGCTGTGGCAAGGGTTGCAAGCTTCCTTGCGGACCGAAGTCGGGAAGACCTGGCAGTCCTGGCAGTTGCAAGCCGTCGTTAGCAGGCGGTGCAGCTTCTTGATTGCCCGCAGGGGCACCTGCCGCTGGTTGAGCAGGTGCGGGTGCATTTGCGCCTGGTGCGGCGCCGTTGACGGGAGGAGCCGCGCCATTGACTGCTGGAGCAGCAGCACCCTCGGCGGGAGCTACAGCCCGGGGTGGCCGAGCAGGGCCACGCAAATCTTCTTGATCAAGTTGTGGTCGGATGTAGGGTTGGAGTTGACGACCGTCTGGAAGCGTGCCATCAGCGCGAGTGGGGGTGAGCCCCGTGGATTCGCCTGGCCAAGCGTGCCACTGCGTTTTGTAGTTGCCCCACGTATCACGCTTCGGATAGCACATGCCATCGGCGGCACAAGGGCACGGACTATCTGGCCGAGGACAGTGAACTTGGCCGTAGCCAGGTTCCACAAATCCGAGCAGCATAGCAACCGCGGCATTCAGTGCGGCACTCCGACCGCTAAGTTTGGGCATCCAAGACATGTTCGTTCCTTTGCACATGGTGAATCGCTTGTTGTGAATCGCAATTCTCATTGTGGTTCAGTAGTGTTAAGGTTTTCTCTATTTCAGTCCTTAAATTCGATCTGGTTCAGGCGATTAGAACGTGTTGCCTAGACCAAACCGGTCGATACGGTTGAGGGCCGAGGTCGAGAGGGAGACGAACCCGAAGAAGGACTCGAACGGACGCAAGAACTTGGCCATGGTGGCGGTGAACTTGCCGTACTTGTCTTCGGCGATAAACAGGCGGTCTCCAGGCATGAGTTGGTAATTTGTGGCCGTCGAGGCACCGCGAGTGATATCCTCCCAGCTAACAGGCAGAATCTGTTCGCAGCCAACGCCGTTGGGGGCTGGGCGAGCAATCCACATTTTGTTGGACGAGACTTGTGAAATACCGCCAATGTTTGCCACGGCGTCGAGCACCGTTTCATTGCCGGTAATGGGCAGCCGGGTGACGTTATCGCCGAAGCCGCCGCCTTGGGTAATCACATAGTACAACTTGCTATTGTAGGCCAGCACGTCGACGAAGACTTCTGGCGCTTCGAGCTTGAGAGACAGTTGTTCCTCGACTGCAGCTTTGGCTTCTTCGATGGTTTTGCCAGCAACGAACACCGAACCGTAGGTACCGAGGTTGACGCGGCCGTCGGGACCAACCAAATGCTGGCCAGTAACCTGTTGTGCCCCCGCGGATTGGAGAAGCGAGATCGACACGTCGACATCGGACAAGATTTGTTGCAAGTGCCGACGAACTTCGTCCTCGGCTTCTTCGATAGTTAGACCAGTCACTTTGATCCGGCCATAGGTCGGACCGAGGTTGATGCTGCCATCGGAATCGACCGAGTAGGCATCGTCGATGGGGCGATCCGGGAAGGCTCCCGAGACACGCACTAGCAGCGCATCAAAGGTTTCAATCTTATGAGGAGACTTGGGAACGAGCTTCACGCCTTCGATCAGGAGGATATCCGGCGGCTCGACCACATAGCGTGGTAGGGTCACTTTCTCGAGCTCCCGGGGCACCGAGCTTTCCCGAGGTGGCTCGGGAGGCGTAACCGGAAACGGATCGCGCGGAGCAAGAAAAGCAGTACACCCTGGAGCGCACACTAAAATGGCTAGCAGCGCCAGGATTTGGACAGTTTTCGAATGAGTATGGTTGCCCAGATTCATCGGAGATTTCTCACTACGAGCGACGTGATTTGGCCGGCTGTCGATGCTCACTAAGCGTTAAAGCATCCACAACCGTCAGCCGTTACCTGACAGCTACAATGCCTATAATCGGTAAAGTTTAACAGTGACTTTTGCGGGACTTGTGATTTCGGCCGAATTCGTCTGCGCCTCTGCTAGCGTGTTAGGCGTTGACTTGAGGAGCGCAAGAGCCAGAAACGGGCACAAATTGACTAGCCTTACCGACTAACCGTTAGGACCACTACGGTCGACCTAAATCTATGCACGACAACGATTTCGGCTGATCTATTCGTGTTCCAAAGGTTTGACATTAGGAGGGCGAACGCTTATTCTCAAATTCAGGTATTGAGTTGTCGCTGGGCGGCTCGACCCGTTCTAGGTTCGCGGCAAGCTGCCCCGGCGAGCTTGAAAAGAAGAAGGATTCTTTGAACCACTCTGTTCCAGGACTCCGGTAAGTAGTCACTTGGGCTTCGATCCCAGGACTCGTCGGCGAACTGTGGGTAAGTATGTTGTAGCCAACTTCCCCAGGGAAAATGACATCGGGCAGGATGATAGCAGCTTCGTCTCAAGACCTCATGCGGAACACATGGTTCGAACGTAGGCGCTTTTCGGAGTTCAAACGCTCCAAGTGGTTGTCGCTCGCGTACAGTAAATACTACGAATGAATCCCGAGATTTTAGCGAGCCTGTTCACACGCACTAATAGCACACACCTCAGGTTACCATAGAGAAATTCGTTCATGGCCAGTCAGATTCACCCTTTTGCCAGCTTTGACTATGAAGTCGAAGTCGACACGCTCAACGCCGATCAAGAGAAGTCAGCTTGGCTTGCCTTCGGAGTTCTCGTTTTACTGCTGACGTTAGGCTATTGGAACATGTTAGAGTTCACGGCCCATTCGTGGTCGGATCCACTCTACTCGCACGGCTACATAATCCCTGTTTTTGCTGCGGGTTTGTTCTGGATGCGTCGTAAGAAACTTACCCAGGTTCCGGCCATGGAGCGTTGGATTGGCGTACTGGTAATTTTTCTCAGCTTGCTAGTTCGGTTGTACGCCGCCTATTACGACTACAATCCTCTGGATCGTCTGACTTACATCGCGGCCATGCTTGGCATTTGTCAGGTAGTAGGTGGGTTCGACATGTTGCGTTGGGCAGGTCCACCTGTGGCATTTCTGGTGTTCATGTTTCCGTTGCCTTCACGGCTGGAAAACACGGTTCTTTTGTGGCTGCAGAATGGAGCCGCCCGCGCCAGCACGTTTGTATTGCAGTTGCTCGGCGTGCCGGCTTTGCGCGACGGTAACCACATTATTATTGACAAGATTCCCTTGGAAGTGGCCGACGCGTGCAGCGGCTTGCGGATGGGTACGATTTTCGGCGCGATGTCGGTGGCCTTGGCGATGGTCATCGACCGCCCTTGGTGGGACCGGCTGACAATTTTGGTGTTTGCTATTCCCGTAGCACTAGCGACCAACATTATTCGGATCGTTGTGACGGCATTGCTGTATGTGGCGTTTCCCGACAACGAAGCCATTCACCTGTACACCCACAACTGGGCGGGCTTGGCGATGATGCCGATCGCGCTAGGATTCTTGTGGGTCGAGATCACGATTTTGAACAAGCTGACCGTCCCTGTGGAATCTGACGATTATGCCGCCTTTGGGACGGCCCACGGTTGAGTGAGTCGTGTTGTTCGTTGCCAGGAAACTACAAAAGTGATGAAATTTCGAGACATTCGCTGGATCGCTTCGTGGTTCGAGCCGGGCAAATTCGCAGGAATTCTCGAGCGACTTGTCATTGGCCCATCACTTGCAAGCAGACGGAAACCATCAATCGTTTTTCCACAGCGGATTTTAGTTCCGGTTCCCATCCCATCGAACCGGCCTGTCGGGAGAGCGACGGAATTAATCTTTTCTTCGACACAATCGGACATTGTGCCGGTACTATTAGCTAGACGGGGCTCGTAGCAAAAGATCGCACCAATCGAGCGGTTTATTCAGAGAGGTAGTTGGAATATGAAACAAGATGCAGGCCTTGGCGATTCGCAAGTGATGTATCCTCCCGCGGCGGGAGCCAACGGAGCCATGCAAATGGTTCCCGTGAATGCTTATCCAGTTCCCGTGCCCGCCATGGGAGGCGGACTTCCTACAACTGGTCCGGAAATTCTCAACGGTCCATTAAACCAGACTTGGTTATTGAATTGTCTGCGTCGGCGCTGGTTGATGGCTCTGATGCTAGGCTCTCTGGCTGCGATTTCAGCTGGGTTTTTGTTGTTATACTTGTTCCCCTTGTCGTCTCAGGTCGTGGCATATCTGCAAGTCGAAAACGAAGATTCTAACGAAATTTTCGGTGGCAGCACGGGACGCGTCAGTCCCAAGGACTTTCAGATCTTTCAACAGACCCAGCTGACCTTGTTGAAAAGTCAGTTTGTTTTGAAGTCGGCCTTGGGCCGACGTGACATTGCCGAACTTCCTGCAGTGCAAAAGCATCGCCCCGACGAGTTGGCATGGATGAACGACGGCCTTAAGGTCTCGTTCCCGGGCGAAAGTAAGATCTTAATGCTGAAGTACGAGGGCGACGAAAACCCCGAAGACATGAAGAAGGTCGTCGATGCAGTGATCAATGCTTACCAAAACGACGTGGTCGTGGCGGCTCGTGTTAGCAAGGCGGAAATGCACAAAAGCATGGATAAACTGCATAAGGATATCAGCACACAACTTAAAGATAAGATCGATCGCCTCGAGACCTTGAAAGAAGAGCTAGGGGGTGCCCAATCCGCGAGTTCCAATGCCGAACTCAATATGCTCATTCGAGACATCAGTTTGATTAATGGCCAAATGGTGAAGGCCAAGGAAGAACTCGTTGATCTGGAAGTGAATCGGGAATTGCAAACCCGCGCTGCGAATAGCCCTGCTGCCATGCAGGCTGCCGTGGATGCCGCGCTCGCAGCTGATCCCACGATACAGCAGTATCAACAGCAGCAGTACGCGATTCAGCAGCAGATCATGCAACTCGAGTCGATCAGCAAGCGGGCCACTCCCGAGATCAAGCGTCTGCAGAGCCAGATGCAGCAGATCGGCCAGATGATGGAAGACTACGAACTGAAGTCTCGTGGTGAGATTATGAATAAACTGAAATCGGCTCCCAACGATCAATTGCAGTTGGTCATGACTGATTATTTGTTGCGACGTCAACATATCAATCAGAAGCTCATTGATTTGCAGACCGAGATTGATGAAAAGAAAGAGCAAATCAAGGCTTTAGGCCAAAGCAATGGTGAGTTGGCCATGCTGCAAGCCGAGGTCGATCAGCTCAGTGAGATCGCCCGCACGATGGATATGAAATTGCGTGGTTGGGCCATCGACGAGGGCACCGACGCTGAGCAAATTAAAGTCATGCAGCCGGCGTTCTCGACGGAAAAGATTAACACATTCGAGCGGTTTGCGATTGCCACCCTGGGTGCCATCGCAGCGTTCTGCGGTACTTGTTATGGCGTCGCGTTGATGGAATTTCGTCGTCGCAAACTGAATTGTCCCGCGGACGTGGACGAAGGCCTCGGCATTCGCGTGCTCGGCGTGCTGCCTCCGGTCGCATCGCGTAAATCGATGGCTCCGGGCAGCATCACCGCCGCCCAGTTGTCGGAATCGATCGACAATGTGCGGGCCACGCTGATGCACGACTCAACTTCGCGACCACGGCAGATCGTGCTTGTGGCCAGTCCTTCCTCGATGGAAGGTTCGACCACCGTGGCGAGCCACTTAGCGTTGAGCCTGACTCGTGCGGGACGTCGGACGTTGCTTATCGACGGTGATCTGCGTGATCCGTCGCTCCACAAGCTGTTCGGGCTGCCGATTGAAGACGGTCTCAGCGAACTGCTGCGTTCGGAGATCGAAATCACCGACGCGGTGCGACCAACCAATACCGAAGGCTTGTGGTTAATGACGGCTGGTATCTGCGATATGGATGCGATCCATGCTTTAGCGACCGACCAGTTGCAACCGATCTTTGAAAAGTTACGTGCTGAGTTCGACTTCGTAATTATCGACGGTGCTCCTATCTTGGGACTGTCGGATTCGTTGTCGGTTGGTCAGCACATCGACGGTGCGATCCTCACGGTGCTGCGTGATCACAGCGGCGTGCGGAGCATTCATCAAGCTTCGGAATTGCTTAAGAGCTTGGGAATTCGCCTCATCGGTTGCGTGGTCAATGGCATGCCGCTCAAGGCTGACCGCCGCATCACTCGGGTTACGCGTGGTCCCGGCAGCAAGGCCAAGCGGTTGCCCGCGGCCGAAAGCTGATCGGTTTTCTTTCATCGGAATCATGACACCACGGCAGTGAGTCCTTCGGGCTCGCTGCCGTTTTTTTGTTGGACGAGATTCTTCCCACGATGCCGCGCCGATTGGAATGACCAAGGGTAGATAAATGGGATGATCGAGCTAGGTTTGGCCCTACGCTAGTAATTTAGCTTGAAACGTTTGTGGTACCAACAATTATCGTGCCAGCATTTTTGACGAGAAGTGCAGGGCAAACTGGCAAATTCTAGGTATCTCTGGGAAAAGCAGTTGCGGCCCCAAGCCACAGGGCTTAGGTTGTTTGCAGGGGCAATGGCAGTCGCTTTTTAGCAGGGAGCATTCAATGCGCGCAAAATTCTGGCTGATCGTCTGTTTGTGGAGCGGGATCAGTTATCAACTCTCCGCTGAAGAACCGAACGATATATTTAGTGAGGCCACGATCTTAGGTGCGGGAGTGCTGACGGTCGAAGATTCGCTGACGCCTGGAACAACTTCATATCCCGACACGATACTCGGTATTCGCGATCAATTTGGCGAAGTCTATATCGTCAACGACGATGATAGCCCGGTCGGCGATGGGCGTGCATCAGGAGTGACGGGGGCACCGACGAATTCAGGCTCGATCAACTTCGCCGTGTCTGGTTACCCCGACGAGTTTTTCTTTGGCGACCATGGGCAGTCGGGCGAATTCGAAGTTTTCGTCGATGTCTACGATTTTTTCGGTGATCAAATCGATTCCTTCAGTGATTTGCGCAATTTACAACCAGGTTTCGTCGAAGAGTTTTCTTTTTCCAATTTCGAATGGATAGGCGGCTCGTATGATGTTTACATTGACAACACGATTGGGCCTCCAAATCCTGCGGATGTTGACTTCTTTACCTTCACCGGTCTCACGCCGGGAAGCTCGTTTTCCGCTGAAGTCACACAAGACGTCAGCACGAGCTTCGATTCGATACTGGGTTGGTTCAACTCGGCCGGAGTTCTCATCGAATTCAACGACGATGATGCTGGCAACAATTTGTCTTTGATCGCAGGCATCGTGCCCGCGGAGGGTATGCTGACATTTGCGGTAACTGGCTTTGATGACTTCGAATTTGAGGGAGCTCACACCGAGGATGCTGCCTATACGCTGGAATTGACTCTCGGCAGTGTCGGCGTTGCGGGGGACTTCGACAGCGACGGCGACGTCGATGGCCGTGATTTTCTACGATGGCAACGGGGTGGTTCACCAACTCCGTATAGCGCCGCGGATTTGACGACTTGGCGTAATGCCTATCCAGGGGCATTGGTGGGAGTGACGGCAGTGCCTGAGCCCACAACATTGTGGTTGGTTGCGATGGCAACTTGTGTGGGCCTGGGGCGACAGCGGCAGCGCTAAGCCGCAAGCGGCTAGGGTTGCTCGTCGGCGAGATGATCTTTGAGATAGCCTTGCACGGCGCGGGCGTTGAACGGCCGCTTCTCGGGGTCTTTTTCCAGTAGTTGCATAATCATTTGCTCGAGCCACGCGGGGCAATCGATGCCTTGCTCGGCGAGCGGCTTCGGTTGCTCGTTGAGATGCTGATGCCACACTTGGGCGAAGTTGGCTCCGCGGAATGGAGGCTTGCCCGTGAGCATTTCGTACATCACGCAGCCGAGTGAATAGAGATCGGTTTTGCCCGTGAGCGAACTGTCGCCACAGATTTGTTCGGGAGACATATAGGCGTAAGTTCCGACCGCGATCCCTGAAGCGCTAATGTCGGCATCGTGGGTATCACGAGCGATGCCGAAATCGCCGAGCAGCAATTTGTCGTCGCTGTCGAAGAACAAATTGCTGGATTTCAGATCGCGGTGAATGATGCCGTAGTTGTGGGCATGTTGCAGGGCCGAGGCAATCTGTGCGGCGTAGGTGGCCGTTTGTTGCCATGTGAACGGGCCTTGCTTTTTGATGCGATCGCGCATGTTGCCCTGCTCGAGCAATTGCATGGCATAGAAATAGTGGCCATCCATGATCCCGCCGCCGTAGTTGCGAACGATGTGCGGGTGGTTGAGCCGCTCCATGATGACGATCTCGCGTTGAAAGCGATTGACGATATTTTCGTCGTGGGCGATCGAGGAGTGGAGCAGCTTGACGGCAACCGGCCCGGCAATGTCGGGGCTTTCGGCGCGGTAGACAACTCCCACGGTCCCGGAGCCGATCGGTTCCAGCAGTTTGAAGGTTGCTGCGGTGGGCAAGAACTTCAGATTGCGTCGGGGAGTGGGGGAGGATGAATCGGTCATGGAATACGTCGACAAGTGCGGTGGTAAGCCCGCGGCGAAGAGAGAAACTACTTGGCAGCCGACCCTCGGCTTGCCCACCCCCTTAGCAGCGGGTGCGGCATACTAGGGCACGTGATGGCCCGCGGGTGCGAGGCACGAGTGCCCTTCAGTTGGGATAAATATAGGCCATCTAATCGTTTAGGGAAAATCCTGTTACACCCTTGTAGTGATTGGCACTACGCTTGCAAAGGGTTATTCCACGCTCTCTTCGGGACCTCATCCTTCCCGACGGAAATGGCGGGAAAATAGGCGGATTCTTCCTGACGGTTTACCCATTTTCGGGCTTTCTCGGCCCGTGAACGGTCCATTCCTTCGGCCGGTTCTGCTTAGTTTTCATTTTCGTTAGCAGAAATCTTCGGCGACTAGCAGTCGAGCGGCAGAATTTCTACGATGAGGATTCCCCCACGACAGATCGTCGTGGGTCGAAGGCGGCAATTCCTGTTTCACGACGTCTGGCGACCTTCGGTCAGCGTCGAGGCAATATAAGTTTCATGCAATTGTTGTAGGCGGGTCGATGGCGAACTTCCCCGGCCTCATGAATTCACGGTAAGACAGCGAATTCACGGAACGACAACAACAATTGTTCCTGTAGGGAAACAAGTCACAAAGTTTTAGTTCGATATTATTCGAGGAGTCATCAAAAAGATGAGTTACAAGCTTGAGTACGTTTGGTTGGACGGTTATAAGCCCGAACCCAACATCCGCAGCAAGACCAAGATCGTCGACAGCGAGCCCAAGAAGCCGGAAGATTGCCCGGGTTGGTCGTTTGACGGTTCCAGCACGCAACAAGCCGAAGGTCACAGCTCGGACTGCTTGTTGAAGCCAGTGCGCATGATCAAGGATCCTTGCCGCAAGAACGCTTCGATCGTGATGTGCGAAGTACTGAATGCCGATGGTTCGGTCCACTCGACCAATGGCCGTGGCAGCTTCGAGGACGACACCGATTTGTGGCTCGGCTTCGAGCAAGAATACACCATCATGAAGGACGGCCGTCCTTTGGGCTTCCCCACCGATGGTTATCCTGGTCCTCAAGGTCCTTACTATTGCTCGGTCGGCATTAAGAATTGCGTTGGTCGTGATTTGGTTGAAGATCACCTCGATGCCTGCCTCGATGCAGGTCTTTCGGTCACCGGCATCAATGCCGAAGTGATGAAGGGTCAATGGGAATACCAATTGTTCGGCAAGGGTGCGAAGCAAGCTTGCGACGACCTGTGGCTGAGCCGCTTCCTGTTGTTCCGCACTGCTGAGAAGTACAACCTGACGATCGAGCTGCATCCCAAGCCGGTCAAGGGCGACTGGAACGGTTCGGGTATGCACACGAACTTCTCCACCACGCCGATTCGCGACAAGGGTGGCGAAGAGTTGATCAAGGGCATCTGCGACAAGTTCAGCAAGCGCCACAAGGAGCACATTGCTTCTTACGGTTCGGACAACGACCAACGCTTGACCGGTCTGCACGAAACCCAATCGATCCACAAGTTCAGCTACGGCGTGTCGGACCGCGGTTCTTCGATCCGCATCCCCATCGGCACCGTGCAGAATGGCTGGAAGGGTTACTTGGAAGATCGCCGTCCGGCTTCGAACGCTGATCCCTACAAGGTGGTTCGCGAAATTCTCGCGACGCTGCGTTCGTAAGCTAGCGATAAGCGATGAGCTTGAATACTGAAACCCCTTTTGGCCGCTGGCCAGAAGGGGTTTTCTGTTGTATCGAGCAAATTTCTCGCTAAGCGGCCTCATGCAGAACTGCGCGGAGATGCGCATTCTGTACGGGCCGTTGGCATCGGAGCCAAGTTCGTCTATACTAGTAGGAACATCCTGGATCCTGATGAATTCTCTGGGGAGCTATGACTTTTCTCCTCGCGACCACTGCTGGTCGTTTGTTCCATTAAGCCGTTCGATTTGCCGGATTAGGATATTGCCATGACTGCAAAGTTCTCGTATCTGTCGTTGCTCGTTGGTTTTTTCGGCTTGTTACCCCTCTCCACGGAAGCCAGCATCACCTTTCTCGGTCCCACGCCTTATCTCAGCGCGGCTGACAGTCCGTTCCCGGTCGGCAGCTCCAACTTCTTTCTGGAAGATTTTGAGGACGGGATGCTTAATACGCCGGGGATATCTCTATTCATCCCTAACGGCGCTCCGCTGGCAGGGATCATAGGCCCCAGCTCGACGACCGATTCCGTGGATGGCGACGACGGGACCATTGATGGCTCCGGCACCGCTGGCACGGTCTTGCGTTATGCCATGGGGCCTAATTTTACTAGCCCGCCTAATTATAGTGTGCAACTTACGATTCGGTTTTCGGAAGCAGAGTTGGGGTTTCTGCCCAATGCGTTCGGGCTCGTTTGGACCGATGGTCCCGCTACCTCTCAAATAGCCATTGCCGCCTTTAACAAGGACCTGGTGCATCTCGGAACTGGATCCCACTTTGGGTTAGGCGACCTGTCAGAGTTAGGGGAAACCGCTGAAGATCGCTTCTTTGGCGTCACGACAGATCAGGAGATTTCGACCATTGTAGTGGGTTTTGGCTTTCAGGCTTTACCAGACACACCGAGAGGTATTATACCTCTCACGGAAATCGACCACCTCCAGTATGGCTTCATTGTCCCCGAGCCCGCGACAGGGGTGACGCTTTTGGCTGCGACATTTCTTTGTCCGCTTCTCGTTCGGAATCGTGGCATCTTCCGGCACAATCATTGATAGTAAATCCTCCACATGCATTTCCTAGAAAAGGAGTTCCCAATGCATAGAAAGCTGAGATTTCAGGCATTGGAAGATCGACGGATGATGGTCGTCGACTTCGAACGCTGATCCCTACAAGGTTGTTCGCGAAATTCTCGCGACGCTGCGTTCGTAATTTGTGGGGCAGCCAGCTTGGCTGTCATGCAGGCTTAAGCCCGCACTACGAAAGAAATGAAACCCCTTTTGGCCGCTGGCCAGAAGGGGTTTTCTGTTGTATCGTATCGGGCAGAACTACAACCTAGCGAGCCAGAATATAAAACGGGCTCGGGACGAGCCGGCTCACTTCTCCAAAGGAACTTTTCGTGATGATGACGCCTCAAGATGTGTTGGCCCTTTGTCGTGAACGCGGCGTGCGTGCGGTCGATTTGCGGTTCATGGATTTTCCCGGGTTGTGGCAGCACTTCACGATTCCCGTCGAAAAGTTGGAAGAAGAAGTCTTTGAAGATGGCCTTGGCTTCGACGGTTCGAGCATCCGGGGTTGGCAGGCGATTAACGAGAGCGACATGCTACTCGTGCCGCAGCCCGAAACGGCGTTCATCGATCCGTTCACCGAGATCACGACGCTGTGCATGATCTGCAACATTCAAGACCCCATCACGCGCGAAGATTACACGCGCGATCCGCGGAACGTCGCGCGCAAGGCGGTCAACTATCTCAAGAGCACGGGCATTGCCGACACGTGTTACATCGGCCCCGAGGCTGAGTTCTTTGTGTTTGATGACGTGCGGTTCGATCAAGCTCCGCAGCATAGTTACTTCTTTATCGATAGCGACGAAGCCCAATGGAATCGGGGGACCGATTATCGCGCCCAAGGGCGCGGTTCTAATTTGGGCTACAAGCTACGGCACAAGGAGGGTTACTTCCCGGTGCCTCCGGCCGATCAGCTTATGAATCTTCGCAATGAGATGATGATGACGATGATCGACTGCGGGCTCGACGTCGAAGCGCAGCATCATGAAGTGGCGACCGCGGGCCAATCGGAGATCGATCTTAAGTACAACGAGTTGGTGACGATGGCCGACAGCATGTGCTTGTATAAGTACATCATCAAGAACGTGGCGGCGAAGCATAACAAGACGGTCACGTTCATGCCCAAGCCGCTGTACGGCGACAACGGCTCGGGGATGCACACGCATATTTCCTTGTGGAAGGGTGGCCAACCTTTGTTTGCCGGCGGCGGTTACGCGGGCTTGAGCGACGAAGCGATTTATGCGATCGGCGGCATTCTGGCCCACGCCCCTGCCCTGTTGGCGTTCACTAATCCTACAACCAACAGCTACAAGCGGTTGGTCCCGGGTTATGAAGCGCCGGTCAATTTGGCCTACTCGCAGCGAAATCGCTCGGCGGCGTGTCGGATTCCGATGTACAGCCCCAGCCCCAAGGCGAAGCGGATCGAATTCCGTTGCCCCGACCCAAGTTCGAATCCGTATCTGGCGTTCTCGGCTTTGATGATGGCGGTGATCGATGGTATTCAGAACAAGATTCACCCCGGCGAACCGCTCGACAAAGATATTTATGATCTCGAACCCGAAGAGTTGGCCAAAGTTCCCAGCACGCCGGGTTCGCTGGGCGAAGCACTTGCCGCCTTATCGCGCGATCATGAATTCCTGTTGCGCGGCGATGTGTTTACGCAGGATGTAATCAACACGTGGATTAGCTACAAGCAAAAGAACGAAGTGGAAGCACTGGCGCTGCGGCCGCATCCTTATGAGTTTTGTTTGTATTATGATATGTAGAAGGTGTCCGTAAATATGAAATTCACGGACTACTTTTCTACAATTCGAACACGTCCCGATAGAATGTCTATTAAGGATGAGTGGTTGCAGTTTGTAGTTGACAATCCCGTGCGTGAAGAAATTCAGCAAGATGGTCGAGTCCGGTGATGGGCAGCTATTGCTGAGATGGATGGCCGGTACTTACGTGTTATACCGTTAGAGGATGGTGAAACGGTCCACAATGCTTTCTTTGACCGCAGGTTCAAGCCGTGAAAATTCAATACTTCCAAGAAACTGACACTCTCCACATCGAATTCCGCGTGGCAGAAATCGTAGAAACTCGCGATTTGGATGAGAATACGATTTTGGATCTCGATGCTGGCGGCAATCTTTGCGCGATGACTCTTGAACATGCCTCTGAGCGTGCTGATATTCCACATTTCAGCTTTGAGCAGATCGCGGCCTAGTGCGTCTTGTTACGCTTTCTTGATTTCTGCTCGCACGAAGTATCGTACCTTCCCCGAGTCCAAACGCACTTCGTAGATACTGCCGTCTTCAATGCTGGCTAAAACAGTTTGAATAGTGCCCTCCTCACCTGGTTCAGCCCGTGGTTTACCAGCAAGGCACTGTCGAATAATCACGTGGTCATTCCTGCCAAGTTCTGGCCAACAGTAGAGGCACCGAGCAGGAACCAATGATCCGTCCGGCAAATCGGGATAGTATGTAGCATACCACTGCTTCGTATCACTGACGTTAAGATGGACAATCTCACCACAGATCGGACATTTTGAAAAAGGCATAGGTAAAATTTCCTCTGCGCCTCTGCGTGAAAATATCTCCGGGCGCTTACGCTGACGGCTCGCCTGGGAATACTCCCCCCACTGACGTGGGAGGCTTGTTTTAAGTTTGCTACTTCTTACTGCACCACCGTTTTGCTCATGCGCTCGGCCATGCGGGCGAGGGCGCGGCTGGCGTCTTGTTCGCTCAGGTGGACGTTGAAAATACTGGGGCCCGAGGTATCCGCCCAGGCGGTGTTGAGGGCGGTGTCGAAATCGGCTTCGGTGTGAACGTCGTAGCCCGTGCCGCCGCCGAGGACTGCCGGGAGCTTGTGATACTCCCAGGTGTGAATGTCGTTGAATTCATAATCACCGGGGTGCAGCAGTCGTTCCGTGCCGTAGCCGCCGTTGTTGAGCACGATCACGATGATCGGCATTTTGCGGCGAACGATGTTCGAGAGTTCCATGCCGGTCATCTGAAACGCCCCGTCGCCAACGATGGCCACAACACGCGCTTCGGGTCGGGCGACTTGCGCGCCGAGCGCTGCGGGGACCGCAAAGCCCATCGACGTGTAATAGGCGGGGCTTAAAAATTCGGTACGGCCACGCGTGGTGAGTTCCGTCGAAGCAAAGAGCGCATCGCCGATGTCGGCCACCACAATCGTGTTGCCCTGCAATTGCTCGTCGAGTCGATCCATCAGCCGGGTGATCGTGATCGGAGCTTTGGGCTCAAGTTTGAATTCGGCTTTGTTCCAATCGGTGGGCGCGGGGGGCAAGGGTTGCTTGACGTTGAGTTTGCGCTGCGAGAGCTCGCGCATAAAATCACCGAACTCGACGTCGTGGTAATGATGATGACGGATGCGGAGTTGCTCGCTCGTGGCGTAAATGCAATCGCCGATGTTGAGTTCCGCCGTGAAGATGCCGAGGTTGATGTCGGTCATGAACGTGCCCAATAGCACGACGCAATCGCTCGATTCGACGTACTTGGTCACTTCTTCCCGCCCCAGGGCTCCTTCGTAGAGGCCCATGTAAAGCGGGTGTGTTTCAGCCACAACCCCTTTGCCGAGCATCGTGGCTGCCATGGGGATTTTGGCTTGCTCGGCAATTTTAAGCGCGAGGTCTTGCAGACCGAAGCGATGAAGCTCGACGCCGAGGATGAGCACCGGTTGCCGAGCTTGTTCGATCCGCCGCGCGGCTTCCTCGACGGCTTCGGCGAGCGCGCGGTTATCGCTCTTGGGCTGGTTGGAAAGAAACGGCGGCATCACGTCGGGGCGTACGTGGACCATGTCGCGGGGGATCTCGATATACACGGGTCGTTTGTAGCGTTGACAGGAAGCCAACACGCGATCGATTTCGCGAAACGCGGTCATTGGGTCATCGAGTTCCGTCCCCGAGATGCACAGCTTTTCAAACACGTCGTATTGCGTGCGAAAATTGCGAACCATGTGATGCAGCAGCGGATTGTTGCGGCGTTCTTTGAGTCCCGGTGAACCGGTGATCAGGACGACTGGCGATTTCTCGGCGTAGGCCCCAGCGATGGAATTGCAGACGCTCAGGCCCCCGACGCAATAAGTGACACAGAGCGCGCCCATGCCGTGGACGCGGGCATAGGCATCAGCGGCAAAGCCAGCACAATCTTCGCGGGTGCAGCCGATGGCGTTGAGCGGACTTTCTTCCAGCATCGTGTAGAACGACAAGATGTAGTCACCCGGGATGCCAAAGACATCGGCCACGCCGTAGTCTTGCAGGCGTTGGATAAGGTATTCGCCTATCGAGAGATGAGATTTTTGGGCTTCGCTCATGAGAGAGATTCCTTTCATACGGCAGATGAAACCGCTAATAGTCGCTAATGTGCGCTAATGAAAGAATTATGGGCGAGTTACCAACGACCTCAAGGCGTAACTAATTTCGAATGAATAAATTAGCGAATATTAGCGTGAATAAGCGGTTAGAAAAGTTTCGCGACACGTTCGGTCGTTGGTTCGTGGACCACGCCACGCTCGGTAATAATACCCGAAATCAGCGCTGCGGGCGTCACGTCGAAGGCTGGGTTGTAGACGGCCACGCCGCTGGGGGCGGTTGCTTTGCCGTGGGATTCGACAATTTCACGTCCCGCACGCTGTTCGATCGGAATTCTATCGCCCGAGGGAAGCGTTTGATCGAATGTGCTCGTCGGGGCGGCCACATAGAAGGGTATGCCGTGAGCTTGAGCGAGCACCGCCACACTGTAAGTCCCAATTTTGTTGGCCGTGTCGCCGTTGGCCGCGATGCGGTCGGCGCCGACGATGACGGCTTGCACCTGACCGGCTTGCATGACGTGCGCGGCCATGTTGTCGCAAATGAGCGTGCAGTCGATGCCGCGGTCCATAAGTTCCAAAGTGGTGAGCCGCGCGCCTTGCAGTAACGGGCGGGTTTCGTCGACCCACACGCGCGGTTGTTTCGCCCGGCGAGCAAGTTCGAAGATCACGGCAAGCGCGGTTCCTTCGCCGCCGGTGGCCAACGGACCAGCATTACAGTGCGTGAGGATGCCACAGTTTGTCGGCAAATCCGCGAGCAAGTCCGCACCGTGTGTGCCGATGGCGGAACACATGCGTTTGACGTCGGTGTGGATCGCGTGGGCTTCGACAAGCAAGTCACGAGCAAGGTCAATCGGGGTCGAAGTCGGCGCAGCTCGCTTTGCGGCGCTACGCATGCGGTTCAATGATTCAAATAAGTTAACGGCCGTGGGACGGCTCGTGGCGAGATAATCGCACACTTGTTCAACGCGATTTTGCATTGTGGGGAGGTCGGCATCCAGCGCGGCTTGAGCACCCAAGCAAACCCCGAACGCGGCGGCGATGCCGATAGCTGGCGCGCCGCGGACGCTCAGCTCCTGGATGGCGATCCAGACCTGATCGACGTCGACGCATTCCAGAAACTCGATGGCATTGGGCAACCGAGTTTGATCGACGAGCAGCAAACAGCCGTTGATGTCGCCTTGCCAGAGGGCTGGTTCGAGTGGTAGCGACATGAGTTTTGACCGGTTCACCGCTAAGCCGCGAGCGGCTGGTTAGTTAAACAATTCCGCGCAGGGGAAGCCGAAGGTTTCTGCCACGGGTTGATTTGTGACCTGACCCGCGTGCATATTCACCGCGCGGGCAATCGGCCGCGAGGCTCGCGCTGCGCCCTCAATTCCCTTCTGAGCGATTTGAAGTGCGTAAGGCAAAGTAACATTGCAGAGGGCATACGTGCTAGTACGGCCCACGGCACCGGGCATATTGGTGACACAATAATGCAGCACATCATGCACGATGTACGTCGGCTGGCTGTGCGACGTGGGGCGGCTCGTGGCGATGCAGCCACCTTGATCGATGGCGACGTCGATAATCACACTGCCTGGCTTCATTCGCTTGAGGTCATCTTCTTCGATCAGGCGAGGCGCTTTGGCCCCGGGGATCAACACGGCGCCGACGACTAAGTCAGCTCGCGCAATTTGTTCGCGAATCGTGTGGCGGTCGCTGAACAGCACGTCGACGTTGGGGGGCATAATGTCGTCGAGGTAACGCAGGCGATCCATGTTGATGTCTAAGATGCTCACGTCGGCGTTGAAGCCAGCGGCGATCTTCGCGGCGTTCGCACCCACGACACCGCCACCAAGAATCGTAATGTTCGCGGGGGCCACGCCTGGCACGCCACCGAGCAAAATTCCACGGCCCATTTGTGGGCGTTCCAAATACTTGGCCCCTTCTTGAATGCTCATGCGGCCGGCGACTTCACTCATGGGGGTGAGCAGCGGCAAGCGGCCTTGGTCATCGGCCAACGTTTCGTAAGCCACGGCCGTGCAGCCTGAGGCCAGCACCGCCTCGGTGAGCGTGCGATCCGCAGCGAAGTGAAAATACGTGAAAATAATCTGGCCTTTGCGCAAGAGAGGCCACTCGGCGGGCATCGGTTCCTTGACCTTCACGATCATGTCGGCCCGGGCAAAGATTTCCTCGGGAGTCGCGACGAGCTCGCCACCGTTCTCGACATATTCGTGATCGGCCAATCCCGAGCCCAAACCGGCTCCCTGCTCGATGAGCACCTGATGCCCACGCCGTGTTAGCTCTTCGACCCCGACGGGCAACATAGCAACACGATATTCATCTAATTTGATCTCTTTGGGGACACCGATGATCATGCGGGGGAACTCCGAACCGGGCAATGCGTTGTGTGAGGTGGGAACTTTCAAATACAATAAGCCGTTTCGCACGAAACTAACAGCGTAAGCCCGCCATGAAAGAGCCAACTTCGGAAGCCCGTAACAGCCGCTGGCCCTTGGTGGCGATCGTTGTGGCGTTGGTGCTCTGGGGGCTGTTCTTGGCGTTGGGGGCCTACTGGGCCCCGGCGGGTGCCCAAGCGGGCCACGACCGGCGAAAACTCTTGGTCGTGGCGGTTACGACGGGGGGATTCCTGGCGATGTGGGGCCTGGCGTTGTGGATGGGCCGCCGACGACAGCGGCGATTGCTGGAATTCCGCGAGAAAAAGGGTCCTGGCAATTAGCGTTCTCGCCCTTGTCGGGTGAGCAAATCAGCGGTAAATTGGTGGATTCCCAACCGGCGCCCAGCGTGCACCGGGAGCCCGTCTCTGGCGATATGCCCAGGTTATTGGAAAGTACGATGATGAAAACATATATGGCCAAGCCCGGCGAGGTCGAGCAAAAGTGGCTGTTGGTTGATGCCACCGACAAGATCGTCGGTCGTTTGGCGAGCGAAATTGCCGTGATCCTCATGGGCAAGCACCGCCCCACTTACACCCCGCACGTTGATACCGGCGATTTTGTGGTTGTTGTCAACGCCGAGAAGATCGCCTTCACCGGCACGAAGTGGGAAAAGAAGAAATACGCCTGGTACACCGGCTACACGCGTCAGCGGACCGTGACCGCCGGCAAGCGGTTGGAAGACAAGCCGGAATTGATTCTTATGGAGGCCGTGCGACGCATGCTTCCCAAGAATAAGTTGGCGTATGCCATGCTTAGCAAACTCAAGGTTTACGCGGGCCCCACGCATCCGCACACGGCCCAGCAACCTGAGCCGACCGAGTTGGCGATTACGGCATAAGAAGAGTGAGTAAGTGAGTAGGTTCAAATTCAATACTTACTCACATACGCACTTACTTACCTGAATCAAAATCAAGCAAAACAAAATTTTTAAGTCCGAATCTTAGGAATCAATCCTTATGGCAGCAGTTGTGGAAGAAGCCTTGGGCACTGGCCGACGCAAGACATCGGTGGCTCGCGTGCGCATTAAAGCCGGCAGCGGCAAGATCACGATCAACGATCGCGATTTGGAAGAATTCTTCCGCGTTCCTCAGGATCGCAACGCCGTGGTTGCTCCGCTGGATCATTGCGAAGTCCGCGGTGCGGTCGACGTTTCGATTCGCGTCCATGGCGGCGGCACGACCGGTCAGGCGGGTGCCTGCATGCAGGGTATCGCTCGTGCGTTGATGAAGCACGACAGCGATCTCGAACCCAAGCTGCGTGAGAAGAATTTCCTGTCGCGCGATTCGCGCATGAAGGAACGCAAGAAGTACGGCCTGCACGGTGCTCGTCGCGGGACGCAGTTCTCCAAGCGTTAATTCGACTCTCAGCGAGCATATTTGCTGGAAATGCAAATCACGAAGCCAGTCTCGTTCGCGGGACTGGCTTTTTTCGTGTTTTCGCGGTGAAATACGGCCGCTTTTCTTTATTGCGATACTCAATCGCGTCGAGGGGGTTAAAAATAAGAGTAGCCTCCGGCGCGAGCCGCGAGGGACAAAATTACCTCTGACCCTCGGCTCGCGCCGACGGCTATGAGCCATGATTTCAAAATGCTTTTTCGTTGCGTTCCTCTTGAGCAGCATTTCGATTGCTCACGCCACGCCCCCTGCCCCCGCTGACTTGGCGCGGCAGGTTGATCAGTCGCTTGCCGCGGAATTGTTCGACGAACAAACCAAACTCGCACCGCGGACCGACGATGCCACGTTTGCTCGTCGGGTGTGGCTCGATCTTGTGGGAGATATCCCCACGCCGGAAGAGTTGACCGCATTTGTCATGGATCCGGCCAAAGACAAGCGTACGAAGCTCGTCGCGAAGTTGCTGGCGAGTCCACATTACGGTTTGAACTGGGCTCGCTATTGGCGCGATGTGATTTTGTTCCGTGCATTGGATGAGCGTTCGCAACTCGTGGCGAACCCACTCGAAGCCGACTTGGGCCAGTGGCTCAATGAGAACCGCTCTTGGAACAGGATCGCTACGGAGTTCATCACTTCGCATGGCGACGTTCGTGAGGTGGGGGGCACGGCGATCATGATGGCGCAGGATGGCCAGACCGAAGAAATCGCCGCCGAGGTATCGCGTATTTTTTTGGGCGTGCAGATTCAATGCGCGCAGTGCCACGATCATCCTTATGATCGTTGGAAACGCGAGCAGTTTCATGAGCTCGCGGCGTTCTTTCCCCGCGTGACCGTGCGGCCCGTGCGGGATCTGACGAAGCGCAGTTTTGAAGTCGTTGGGCAGGATAATTTTCGCCGTCGACCCCGTGGTAATAATGTCGAACGGCAACCGACGGCCGAACACATGATGCCCGACTTGGAAGATCCCCAAGCCCCAGGCACGCAGATGGAAGCGAAGTTTTTCCTGACGAGCAGCAGCGTGCCGTGGGGGACGACCGATGATCAGCGTCGGATGCAACTAGCCACTTGGCTCACCGAGAATGAATGGTTTGCCACGGCTGTGGTGAATCGCCTGTGGGCCGAACTCGTGGGAGAAGGTTTTTACACGCCCATTGATGACATTGGCCCTGACCGCGAATCGACGGCGCCCGAGACAGTGAAGCTACTGAGCAAGGCTTTTCAGGAGAGTGGTTACGACATGAAGTGGCTGATCGCCACGATTTGCGAAACCGAGGCTTATCAACGGCAATCGCGTCCTCGCCGTGAGTTGGAAGAAACGCCGTTTACGGCCAACGTACCCCAGCGGCTGCGGAGTGATCAGCTTTACAACGCATTGCTCTCGGCTTTGGATATGGCCGAGCAATCTCCCAAGGCGACTCAGCTATTGCGTGGCCGTGCGGGGACGCAGCGAGGAAAATTCGACGACGTATTTGGCTACGACCCGAGTGTGCCGCGTGAAGAAGCCGTTTCGTCGATTCCGCAAGTGTTGGCGTTGATGAATTCGGGACAGGTGAATCAGGCCGTTCGGACGAACCGCTACACGGCTTTGAAAGAGTTGCTCGATACGATTCCCAACGATGACGAGCTCACTACGGAAATCTTTTTGCGTTGCTTGTGCCGACAGCCAACCAAGAAAGAAATCGGCGCGATGCGGAAATACACCAAAGGTGCCAACAACCGCCGCGAGGCTTACGAAGACTTAGCGTGGTCGCTTGTTAATTCGGCAGAGTTTCAATATCGGAACTAAGAAATATGACGCACCAATTGCATCACATCACGAACGTAGCCACGCGGCAAGGCCGAGTGGTTCGCCGACGAGATTTTCTCAAGCAGCTCGCGGTCGCCGGCTTGGCGGCGGGGACCATGAGTTGGACCGACGCGATTGCCGCGTCGTCGGAGCAACTTCGTTCGCGGGGCATGTCGTGCATTTTGTTGTGGATGAGCGGTGGGCCTTCGCAGTTTGAAACATTTAGCCCCAAGCCCAACCATGCCAACGGCGGTGAAACGAAGGCGATTCCCACGAGTGTTCCGGGGATTCACTTTGCCGAGAATCTGCCTCACTGCGCGAAAGTGATGGACGATCTAGCCGTGATCCGCTCGATGACGAGCAAAGAAGGAAACCACTTGCGGGCGACCTATTTGCTGCATCACGGCTATTTGCCGATGGGGGGCGTGAATTTCCCCACGATTGGTTCGCAAGTGGCCCATCAAATCGGCGACGCCGCGAATCAACTTCCTAGCTATGTCCGCATCGGCGGGCGCTTACCGAGTTCCGGAAGCGGCGGCTTCTTGGGAGTCGATTACGATCCGCTCGTGTTGCAGTCGGCCACGCGTCCTCCCGAGAACACGACACCGCTCACCGATAACAAGCGATATGAACGTCGTTTACGATTGTTGAATTCGATGCAGAATGAATTCGCGGCCAACGGGGGCGAGCAACTTGTCGAGGATCAGCGCAAGCTCGTCAAGCAAGCTTCCGACATGATTATGAGCCCGCGGATGGAAGCGTTTGATATCGAACGCGAACCGGCGAAGCTGCGCGAAGCCTATGGCGAAGGAGAATTCGCTGCGGGTTGCCTGATGGCTCGGCGATTGGTTCAGCAAGGTGTCACGTTCGTTGAAGTGGTTTCCAAAGGCTGGGATACCCACGTCGATGGTTTCAATAAAGGGCGGGAACTGTCCGCGCAGATCGACCAACCCACGGCGATGCTGATTAGCGATCTTAAGCAAAGCGGCATGCTCGACAAGACGCTGGTCGTGTGGCTAGGAGAGTTTGGCCGCACGCCGAAGGTGAATCCGCGTGCTGGCCGCGATCATTATCCGCGGGCTTTCAACGCCGTGCTGGCTGGTGGCGGTGTGCGGGGTGGGCAAGTCATCGGCAAAACCGACGAGTCGGGGACCGAAGTGATTGAGCGGCCCGTGGCGGTCACCGATTTGTTCCGCTCGATCTATCACGCACTGGGGATCGATGCCGATCAAGAAAACATGAGCAGCATCGGCCGGCCGATCAAAGTGGTCGACGGCGGCGAAGTTGTGCAGGAGTTGTTTAGTTAGTGGCTTGTCGCTTAGCGATCTGCTTTTCGCCCGATGACGGTCAACGTGGCCTTGTCGGCGTCGATTTCCACTTCGCCCCCCAGCGGGAGCGTGCAGTTCATCGTGACGTGTCCGATGGGAAAATTCATCAGCACCGGTACGCCCAGCGGCTCGAAGTATTGCTTCAACACCCCCTCAGCGGTGAAACGGGGATCGGTTTTGCGCGGCTTGGGTTCGGGGACTTTGATGAACAGCCGCTGGATATGTCGCCAGTATTTTTTCATGCGGGCGATGAATTTATCGAGTTTGGAAACGGTTGGCTCAGAGTCGGTGAACTGCCCCACGACCACACCTCGTAGGTTGGCGAGTTTGCCGTTGGTTTTGAGCTGTTGAAGCATGCGGTCAATGCGATAAGGGGCTTCGCCGACGTCTTCGACCACGAGTATCGCGTCGGTGGTATCGATAGCGTATGGCGTGCCTTCGAGTGCGGCGAGCAATGTGAGATTCCCTCCTACGAGCCGGCCGCGTGCTTTGCCATGCCCGATTGCAATCGGCTGAGGAACTTTCTTATCTTTTTCCTCCCCATAACCGGTGCAGTCAATCACGTAGTCTTCAGAATTTTGATCGCTTTGTTCGACTGCTCGGAAAAAGTATTTTTCTGCAAATGGTTTAAGATTATCGTCGCTGCCAAGACCCCACATGGGGTTTGGGCTGTGGTAAGTTATGAAACCGGCTTTCTTGTTGAACGCATTATGCAGGGCCGTAATGTCGCTGAAGCCGATAAACAGCTTAGGATTCTTGCGGATCACGTCGAAATCGAGCATGTCCAAGATCCGCGTCGTGCCATAGCCCCCCGTGCCGGGAAAGATCGCATCGACTTCCGGATCGGTGAAAGCCTGCATCAATTCTTCGGCGCGACGCTCGTCGCTGCCGGCGAGATAACCGGCTTCGTCAAAGAGATCGTCGCGGTGTTTGATTTTGTAACCGCGTTCTTTGAGCCGCTTGATGGCAAGCTTGGTGCGCTTTTTATCCAATGACCCCGCGGGGGCGATGAACATGATCGTGTCGCCCGGCTTGAGCAGCGCGGGTTGAACTAACTTTTCTGCGGATTGCGCCCAACCAGAAAGCGGCAGACAGCATATCAGTAAAATCACACAAAGCAGGCGACGGACCATGGCAGGCTCACAAAGGCAAGCTGAAAACGGGACACCAAGTTCTTGCCATCGTAAACCAAGCGCGAGTCGAATTACAGAAGCGGTTAGCCGTCTCCGACTCGTTATTGCGCAGCAGTTTCACACATTGAACAAGAAGTGGCAAACATCGCTGTCGCGCATGATGTAGCTTTTCCCTTCGACGCGCAACTTGCCGGCGTCGCGGATTGCTTTTTCCGTGCCGTATTGGTCGAGGTCGTCCACGGAATACGTTTCGCAGCGGATGAAGCCGCGCTCGAAATCGCTGTGGATCGCGCCGGCGGCTTGGGGAGCGGTGGCCCCGGCGGGGATCGTCCAAGCGCGGATTTCTTTCTCGCCCGCGGTGAAGAAGCTTTGCAAGCCGAGCAGCTGGTAAGCCGCGCGAGCCAGCGCCGCGAGGGCCGGTTCGGTCAGGCCAAGGCTTTCGAGCATTTCTGCGCGTTCGGCTTCGTCCAGTTCACTGAGCTCTGCTTCCAGTCGCGCGCAGACGGGAACCACCGAACCCCCCTCGGCTTCGGCGCGCTGGCGGACTGCTTGCACGTGCTTGCCAGTGCCCGTGAGGTCGTCTTCATCGACGTTGGCCACATACAGAACGGGCTTGGTTGTGAGGAGTTGCAACTCTTTGTAGGCCTTGGCCAAATTCGGATCGTCGTAGCTGAGCCCCCGCGCTGGCTTGCCTTCGGCGAGCAACTTGTGGCATTCGGCCAAGACTTCCAGGCGGAGCTTGGCTTCCTTGTCGCCCGTGCGCGCGGAGCGATTCGCCCGTTCGGTCATCGATTCGACTGACTGCAAATCGGCGAGCATCAATTCGGTGTCGATGGTTTCGATATCGCGGATCGGATCGACGCTCCCTTCGACGTGAATCACGTCGGGTTCCTCGAAGCAACGCACGACGTGCAGGATCGCATCCACGGCCCGGATATGAGAGAGAAATTGATTGCCGAGGCCTTCCCCTTCGGACGCACCGCGGACAATGCCGGCGATGTCGACCAACTTCAAGATCGCGGGCACGATTTTTTGGCAGGGAATGTGTTTTTGGATGCGTTGCAAGCGCGGATCGGGGACGGCCACGGCACCGACGTTGGGCTCGATCGTGCAGAACGGATAGTTTTCGCTAGCGATGCCCGCCGCGGTGAGTGCATTAAACAAGGTCGATTTGCCGACATTGGGCAGTCCGACGATTCCGGCTTCCATGGCCCTGCTTTCTGGTGTTTTGGCCGTGAGAACATGTGAAAAACGGCAATTTTAGTCGACAACGTCTCTTTGCGACAGTCGCGAAAGTCGCAGGGCAGCGGGAGTTCTCCGTGGCCAGAATCGCCCTTAACGGTAATAATAAGACGCGGATTTCTTCCCAAGGATGTCTCTTCCCGTTTTGCAAGCACTCAAAAGGTTAGGACGATGATGGATCGGCGCACGCACCTCGCGGCTTTTGTGGTATTTCTTTTTTCGTTTCTGGTTTTGACCATCGGGGGCCAATTGGCTCACGCGGAAAGCAAGGGCCAGGACGATCTCGACGAGGCGATGCGGATGCGGGTGACGGCCGAAGGGCTGCCCGATCTCAATCAAGTCATCGACAAGCTGCAAGTCGCGCTCGACAAGGGGCTGGAAGTTGAAGACGCCGAAACAGCCGAGCAGATGCTGTCGGGCGCGCTCATGGAGCGGGCTTCGACGCTCATGCAAGTGGTCAATTCCAATTCGATTGGCGACGACCGCATCAAGCAGATTCTCAAGCTGATCGTTTCCGATTTACGGCGGGTATTGGCTTACGACAATCCGCCCCCCACCGCGAACTTCATGCTCGGCAAGTTGATGTCGTTGCCGGGGGGCGATGCCCATGAGGCGCGGCGGTTGCTCACCAATTTTCTCGCCGCGGAGGATATTCCCGTGGATGATCGGGCCGAGGCGTTGATGCTTCGCGCGCGTGTGCAAACCGACGAAGAGAAATCGCTGGCCGATTTTGACGAAGCCATTAAGCTCGTGCCCGACAACTCGAATTTCGCACTCGTGCGGGCGATGTTTTTGCGGAGCAAGGGCAAGTATGACGACGCGATGACGGATATTAACAAGCTGATCGAACAAAGCCCCGAAGATGCCAACGCATTCATTCTGCAAGGCGAGGTGTTTCGCGATTTGGACAAACCGGATGATGCGCTCAAGAGTTTTGATGAAGCCACAAAACTGGCCCCGCAAGCACCAGGACCTTATCAGCAACGTGGCGAGATTTATCGCGAGAAGCAGGACTACGAGAAGTCGATCCAGGAATTCTCCAAAGTGATCGAATTGCAGCCCGGCGACGTGTTGCCGTTGGTGCATCGTGCCGAAGCGTATCTCAACGACAAGCAATACGATAAGGCGTTAGCCGACGTCGATGCCGTTCTCGAAGAACAGCAAGTTGTGGCGGCCCATCGCTTGCGCGGGGAGATTCTGGCTCAGCTTGAACGACTCGACGAAGCGATCGACGAGATGCAGCAACTCACCAAGGCCGTGCCGAATCAGGCCGAGTTGAAGATGCAACTGGCGATGTACTACTTAATCAATAAGCAACCCGAAGAGGCGATCTCCGAATACGACGATGTTTTGTTGTTGGATCCGGAAAACTTTCTGGCCCTGCGGAGTCGTGCCGATGCTTACTTAAACGTCGGTAAACATGCCGAGGCGATTGCCGATTTTGAGGAAGCTCTCAAGCTTGAGCCGGAGGATAGTTCGGTTCTCAATAATCTGGCGTGGGTGTTGGCGACTTCGCCCGAAGCGAATCTTCGCGACGGTAAGCGGGCCGTCGATCTGGCCACCAAGGCCTGTGAGCTGACCGAGTACAAGTTGCCGCATATTTTGAGCACGCTGGCCGCGGCGTTTGCCGAGTCGGGCAACTTCGACAACGCGATCGAGTGGTCGCAAAAGGCGGTCGATATGAACGATCCCGAAAACGACGACCAATTGGCCAAGGAACTGGCCAGTTATCAAAAGAAGCAGCCCTGGCGGGAAAAGCAGGACGTCGCGAAGGATAAAGAGCAACCCGCCGAGAAAATTACCCCCAGCACGGACAAGGGTGTTGAGCGCTCGTTGGATTTTTAGTTTTTTGCTTACTTGGTTTATCACGTCGCCTGCACAAATATGGCTGAACCGATTTCTCATGGCATTTTTTCAGAATGGGTAAGATTTTTTGTAATCCTACGGGATGCGGACCGTCTAAGCCCTTAGGAGAACTTTCTGTAGGGAAGAAGTCCCCCTAATGACCGGAACAGCTTAGCCATGTCGATCAACTCAGCTTCATCAGCCGAGCCTTGTGCCAACCCTGGCGAGTGGGTTGATCAATATGGTGACGTCCTGTTTCGATATGCCAGTTCACGTGTCGGCGACGTTGAACATGCCGAAGATTTGGTGCAAGAAACATTTCTTTCCGCGTTTCGTCATAGGAAGCAGTTTGACGGGCGTGCCCGGTTTGGCACCTGGCTGGTTGCGATTCTGCGTCGAAAAATCGCAGATTACTACCGTGCGAAGCACAAATCTCCTGAGTTACTTGACGACGACACAGCCGATTGCGCTGTGAGTTTCAGTGAACGAGGCAAATGGAAAGTCGCACCGACTAAGTGGCAGTCGGCACCCGAGGAGTTGGCCGAGAATGCAGAGTTCTGGGGAGTTTATCAAGGTTGTTTGGGAGACTTGCCCGCCCATTTGTCCCAAGCTTTTCATCTGCGTGAATTGGCTCGCTTGGCGGTTGAGGAATTGACCCAAAAGCTAGCAATTACTCCCCAAAATCTTGCCGTGCGACTTCATCGCGCGCGGATCTTGCTCAGAGAATGCTTAGAGAAGAAATGGTTTTTGCCTTAGGTGGAGTCGTTAATGAACCAACACACTCGTGTCTCGCTTTTAAATCTCAGTTGTCGAGAAGCGACTCGCTTGGAGTCTGAATCGTTAGATCGCCAGCTTTCCTCGCGGGAAAAGTGGGCCTTGCGATTTCATATTTGGTTTTGTCGCGCTTGCCGTCGATTTCGCTCGCATTTGAGATTCATGCAAGACATGGTCACGCGAATGCCCATCCCTCTGAGGGAAGCACTCGTCGCGAGCAAGCTGCAACTTTCATCTTCGCGGCGTACCCAAATTAAATATCTATTGGAACAGGCGAGTGCTCAAGAAAAATAAATTGACTTAACGAAGATTAAGTTCAATAAATTTTTCATTCAGCCTGTAATGTTTCTCTCAGCCTAGCGTCTAAATCTCCGAAGTTACGAAATCGTACTATGTTGGCGATTTCTTCTCACGCACCTCGGAGGGACAGATGATGTATTTACGTACGCTTATTTCCTTGAAAGTAGTTCTCTTGTTTTGCGGTAGTTTATCACCCGCACAGGCGCAAACTGTTAAGCTTCGCGTCACTGTGGAGAATCTCGCCCCTGCTAATAGCATTTCGCTAGCACCCCTGCGGTTTGGTTTTGGCAACGGAACGTTCGATTCTTTTGACAACAACCAACCCGCCTTTTTATTAGGCAATCCCGACATCTCGCAGGCCCCGATCGTGACGATTGCCGAAGGTGGCTCGGGTTCGACGTGGTTTCCAGCTTTTGCCACCGCCGAGCCTAACGCGAATTTGGGAAGTGTGTTGGGACCAACCATTCCTCCCTTCTTGCCGGGCGATATGGCATCAACGCTGATCGAAGTGGATGTCGCAAACCGTTTCTTTACTTTTGGCACGATGGTCGTGCCAAGTAACGATCATTTTCTGGGGAACGCAAATCCGACCGCTTTTGAGGTTCTGAATGCCAACGGTGACTTGCTGCTTACAAGTATTACCGAAGACGCGAGCCGAATCTGGGACGCGGGTTCGGAAACGGAGAATCCGGCAAATGCCGCGTTTCTTGTTGGTGGAGTCAACGGGCAGAGGGAGAATGAGAATTTGCCGGTCACTTTCAATTTTGCGGATCTTTCGGCATTCAGTGGTTTCACGACGGCAGCCGGTTACACATTCGATAGCTCGTTGCTAACTGCGAATACGCCCATTTTGAGAGTTTCCTTTGAGAGAGTACCCGAACCTACGTCGATCTTGCTGACATTATTGGGCTTGATGGCACTGAGTGCGACTCGCCACAGAATTTGCTAGGATATCTTTTGCGGAATCATGACAGCAACTTGCCGGCCCAGGGAATGACCGTGGGCCGGCTTTGATTTTTTGGAGCGCCAACGTCATGTTCATCAGAACATTGATTATTTCCTGCCTTCTGGGAATTTTCTCGTGGTCGGTTGAAGCAGCTGAGAAGCCGCAACTCACAGATCCCACGATTCTACTCATTCGCGATGATGCGGTGCGGCAGGAACTGGCTTGCACGCCCGAGCAGCGTCAGTTGCTGGATGAACTGTTGCGTAAGCACAATCGCATGCTGCTGGCGATTCGTGATGTGAGCCCGTCAGGGGCTGACGAGACGGCCCAGCCGGAACTTGTCGAGATTCGTGCCGAGCTCAAGAAGTTGTTCACGAACGAGCAGCGCCTGCGCTTGCAGGGGCTCACGCTGCAAGCGCAAGGGTACGATGCGTTGTTGCGGAAAGACATTGGCACAGCGCTCAAGCTCACTGACGAGCAGCAAACGCAGCTTACGGACATCTCCACGCGGTTTCGCAACAGGTTGCATGACTTACAGCAGCGCGGCATGGAAGCGCTGGAAGGTGAGCTGCCTCAACTCAACGCCGAACGGCACAAGGAAGTCGTCGAATTGCTTTCCCCCGAACAGCAAGATGCCTATGGCCGCTTGTTGGGGCAGCCATTTGATTTCAGTAAAGTCGTGAAAAGCCCCGCCTGGGCGCCGGAGTTTGTGGGGATCGAGGAGTGGGTCAATTCCGATCCGCTTACGCTGGAAACGTTGCGCGGCAAAGTGGTTGTCGTTCACTTCTTTGCGTTTGGTTGCAGCAACTGCATCAACAACTATCCCTGGTATCGCGAATGGCACGAGGCGTTTCAAGGGAAAGACGTTGCGCAGATTGGCATTCACACGCCAGAGACGGAATTTGAAACGGATAACGCGCAACTACGAGCTTCTCTGGAGAAACATGAGTTGAAGTTCCCCGTCGCGGTCGATAAAGAGAAGAAGATGTGGCAAGCTTGGTACAACAACATGTGGCCGAGCGTGTACATCATCGACAAGCAAGGCCGCGTGCGGTATTGGTGGTATGGCGAGCTGAATTGGGAGGAAGCCGGCAATCAAAAAGTTGCGCGGCGGCAAATCGAAGAATTGCTTGCCGAGCCACCAACCTCAGAGGAGTCGTCATGAATTTTGGCTACACGATTATCTACGTCGACGACGTGGCAGCAACGCTGGAGTTTTATGACAAGGCGTTTGGCTTGGCGACGCGGTTTCTGCATGAGAGCGGCTACGGCGAGTTAGAAACCGGTGCGACGGTGTTGGCGTTTGCCGCACACGAAGTGGCTGAACAAAATCTGCCTGAGGGTTACGCACGAATTTCGGCCGAAGGCAAGCCGTTTGGCGTGGAGATCGGTTTGACCACGACCGACGTTCCGGCGGCGTACGAGCAGGCGGTCGCCGCGGGGGCACAGCCAATCTCCGAACCGAAGACAAAGCCGTGGGGACAGGTCGTGGCTTACGTGCGGAGCATCGAGGGGACGTTGGTGGAACTTTGCTCGCCCATGGTCGCGCCTTAAACAGTGCCTGCCGCGTTCTGCGCGAGCCTGCTTCGTATGCCGGGAAATTTGAGGCTTGCCGCGCTTGGAACGGCATTTGCCTCCTAACTTGTGCGCTTCTATCTTCCCCTGCCAAAATGTCATGGTAAAAAAATATGAACTGGTTAGTTGCCAATCAGCGCGATTCGCAGCAGCGCATGTGGCCTGTCATAGGCGGCTTTACCGCCGATGAACGCGAGCCCTTGGATCGTGCGCAGGTGATGCGTCGATTGGAATGGCTGACGACTGTGTTGGACGACCGTTACAAAGTGCCCGGCACGAAGATGCGTTTCGGGTGGGACACGCTCATCGGACTCGTGCCGGTGGCCGGTGATGGTTTCACGACGGCGATGTCGGTGTACTTCATGTGGGAAGCGAATCGCCTCGGCGTATCCAAATGGACGTTATGGCGGATGCTCGGCAATGTGGGGATCGACTTTGTTGTGGGCGCCGTGCCGTTGGTGGGAGATTTGTTCGACATGGCCTGGCGGGCCAATCGCAAGAATCTTGCTTTGCTTAAAAAAGAACTCAGTCGCGACGTGCCCGTGGAGACGTTAAGTCGCGCATCCTAAATCACAATTTTTAACTCGTCGCCAAATCAGGAGACACTTCGATGTCCAAGCCAGGCAGTTCGACAGTCGGTTCGTTGCGCGCCAATCGTCCCGAGAAAAATTCTGACGGGGATTCGATCACCAGCGACGACATCTGCGATGCCGCCGAGGCGTTGCGGTCCGTCGAGATCGAAGCGGCACGCGACAACTACGACGCCGAAGTAGATACGGCTGAGACGGTTGTTTGGTCGGCTGATAGCAATGATCTCGTCATCCCGGTGAACTTGGAAGAACTCTCGATTGATGAGCTACGCGCGGTGGCGGGGATGTTGCAGATTCCGAATTACTCCCAGATTACGGATCAAGAAGAACTGCTCGCAACGATTCGGACTTACGCCGAACCGCCGCGGCGGACTCCGAAATAAACCGTGGGCTGCCGCCGTCGGCTAGTAGAGATAAAAAATGAGCAATACACTCATTACTTACATGCACGATCATTTGGCGGGGGCGCGGTTTGCGATCAGCTTGCTGCAAACCTTGCGGGAAGATCGTGAAAACATCGCCGTAAAGAATCTCGCCGAGGAACTGCTTTACGAGATTGAGGAAGATCGTCAGGTGCTGGAGCATTTGGCGGATAAGATCGGCCAGCCGCAGAATAAGTTGAAAGAAGGTGCTGCTTGGCTGGCACAGAAGGCTAGCCTTTGGAAGTTGGGCAGCGATGGTGCATCGCTGAGCACGTTTGAAGCACTCGAAACGCTTTCGCTGGGGATTATGGGAAAGCTCGCGCTATGGCGGGCTTTGCGGGTATTGCAACCCGAGGAGCCAATTCTGTTTGAAACCAATTTCGAGCATTTGTGCAAACGGGCCGAGCGGCAGTTTTTTCGCGTGGAGCGTTTGCGGATCAAGCTGGTGCCGAAGGTGCTGTCGAGCGACAACGAAGTCGCGGTGGCTTAAATCTTTTTTTCCGAGGCGGGACGCCTCGGCTATTTATGATGTTCCATCCGCTCAAGCAAACTTTCCATGCGGGCGATTTGCTTTTGACTGTCGGCGATCAGTTGCTCGAGCACGATGATCTTCGTCGTGAGTTGGCCGTTGAGATCGCGGGCGAGATCAATCATTTCGGCGCTCATCTCGCTCGTTTTCCAGGGCTTCGCCGTTGGCGGTAGCCGGCGCATGTCGTTCACGACGGTTGTGTTGCGCTGACGGGCCTTTTCGGCTTGGGCTTTGCGCATGAGCGTGTAAATCAGCACGGCACAGCCGGCTAGCATTAAGACAGACGCTCCCAAGTTGGCGAAGATGACGATCATCGGTTTACTTTCCAAACGCGGAACGAGCTGCTGCTTCAATCGTGCTTAACGAGACTTTATGTTTTTCCACGGCTTGCACACATGCTTCGTATTCCGGCGAAAATTTTTGGCTGCCATCCGGAAGTTGCGCCACGATTCCCGTGATCTCGCCATAAGGCGTAACGACGGTGACGCTTTGCCGCGGCAAGATCCAACGGTCGAGCGTCGAGCGACGTAAACCGAGGGCCGTCGTTTCGCGGAAGATGATCGTTGCGAGTTGCTCGGCGTCGCTGGCATGGCATTGCACTTGGAGCAATACGCCGGGGCGATTCTTTTTCATCGCCAGCGCGGTGGTCGCCACGTCGAGTGCGCCGGCTTGCCATAAAAGTGTGGCACAATGACCGATCGTTTCGCCTGTGGTGTCGTCGAGATTGGTTTCCAAGAGCGTGATCGTGTCGCTCGCAAATGGACTTCTTGCGGCGGCTGCTTCGCCCACCAGTAATCGCAACAGGTTGGGATGCTCGAAATCTTTTTGTCCCGCGCCGTAACCAATTTTTTCAATCGACATCGGGGGGACGGGCCCGAACTCATCCACGAGCGCCGCGACAATGGCCGCACCGGTGGGAGTCGTGAGTTCGCCTGCAACAGTCGAAGCTGCCAGCGGTACGCCGCGCAGGAGTTCACCCGTCGCGGGGGCGGGAATCGCGCACCGACCATGAGCGATCTCGACAAACCCCGTGCCCGTGGGAACTGGGGAACAGACGATGCGGTCGACGCCCAATAGATCCCAAGCGATGGCCGAGCCGACAATGTCGGCAATCGAATCGACCGCTCCGACTTCGTGAAAGTGAACTTTCTGAATCGTCGTGCCGTGAACCTTGGCCTCGGCTTCGGCGAGCCGAAGAAAAATCTTTTTGGCGAGTTGCTTTTGATTTTCAGAGAGCGTGCTGCCATCGATCATCGCGTCGATGTGATGCAAGTGGCGATGCTTGTGTTCGGGTTCGTGAGCGACGGTGATTTGCAGCGCCCGGAAACCACATTTCTTGGTTTCGGCCACTTCCAGCCGGCAGCTTGGCAGGCCGAGTGAATCAATTCCGGCTTGAACTGTGGTCAGATCGACACCGGCATCCAAAAGGGCTCCGAGCATCATGTCGCCGCTGATGCCGCTGGCACAGTCGAGATAAGCAATCCTCATACCGCCTTGTTCCCGCTACAGTTTTTTGCATTTCGTTTTCCGCGGCCCACATTTTAGGGGATAAACTTAAAGAGGGCGACTCTAGCAAGATTGTGCGGGGAATTTGCTTGATTCCCGTAGAGCGCGTCGAGATTTGATTTTTTGACGCGGTGGGGCAAATGGCATTTCACTTGCTCCATGAAATCTGGCGTGTTATAAGCGAAAGTTGGGGTAATCGCTGCCAAAAGCGGCACTCGCTTGGTTGACCACGGGTGCACGGGCTGAAGGTGCAATTAGATTGTCGGGGCGATTTAGGGCCGACGCACATCAGGTCTGACAAATGGCAGAAGACAGGCGGTAAGCGGTGATGGCAAGTGTGACATTGCGAGTTCTTGACGGCGCCGACCGTGGCAAGGTTTTCGATCATCTGGAGCCTCCCATCACCATCGGCCGCGAGGAAGGGAATTCCGTTCAACTCAACGACGAACGGATTAGCCGCTTCCACATCAAGATTCAAGAAGACCAAGAAAAGCTCGTGCTGACCGATCTGGAAAGCACGAATGGCACGCGGGTTAACGGCGAAGACACGCACCTGCGAATTCTGCGCTACGGCGACGTCATTAACGTAGGGCGTTCGGTGTTGTTGTTCGGCACGCGCGAGGAAATCGCCGGGCGGATCCACGACCTGCGCAACGACGGCCTGTGTGTGAACGAAGATTTCGCCACAAGCGAGTTGGTGCCCGCAAATTCCAATTCGCTGAGCTTTGAATTGCGGCTGGGTTCTTCGGAAGAACTACAAAGCACTCTGCATATTCCCGAGCCGCCGGATTTGCCGAACTCGCTCACCGCGGGTCAAGCGGCGCAGCTTTCAGAGTTGCTCGAATATTTGCATCTTCGCGCGCGGCACATTGTCCGCGGCACGAGCATCGACGAAAAAGATCTCAAGGCAACACTCACCGCCGAGCAGTGGCAGGATTTTCTCGACCTGCAATCTCAGCTCGCCGAGTATCTCAAAGTGATTGGGGATGCGAATCGGGAAGAGTGAGCTTGTTTACGGAGCAAGCTCCGGCGCTAGGATCTTCCGCGATTTCTTGCGTCTGTCTCCCTTGCTAGCAACCGGGTACAATGGCGGTTTGCCGTTCTGTTGTGCCTAGTTTGCTGAAGGGAATCGCGCGCGTGTCTCAGCCGTTCGTTCATCTGCATTGCCATAGCCATTACAGTCTCTTAGACGGGGCGAGTCCGATCAAAGGGCTGGTCAATCGCGCCAAAGAATTGGGGATGAACGGCCTCGCGCTTACCGACCACGGCAATCTTTATGGCGCGCTGCAGTTCTATCAGGCATGCAAAGATGCCGAGATCAACCCCATCCTCGGTTACGAAGCTTATGTCGCGCCGGGGAGCCGCTTCGACAAATCGGGCGCGAACAGCAGCAAGGAAGCCACCTATCATTTGACGCTTCTCGCGCAGAATCGCATCGGCTTTCAAAATCTGATCAAGATGGCGAGCCGCGCTTTCTTGGAGGGCTTTTATCACAAGCCCCGCATCGATCGCGAACTGCTTGTGGAATACAGCGAGGGGATTATTTGCCTGAGCGGCTGCGTGTCGGGTGAATTCAGCCGGGCGATCCTGAATGGCAGCAATGCCGCGACCGAGGATCAAATTGCCCAAGGGATCGCGATTACGCAGTGGTTTCACCAAGTCTTTGGCAATCGGTACTTCATCGAGATTCAAAATAACGGCCTCGCCATTCAACGTCAGGCGATGGAAGCCGCGGTGGAAGTGGCGACTCGCGTGGGCCTGCCCGTGGTGGCGACCAGCGATGCCCACTATGTGAATCAGGAAGATGCCGAAGCGCAGGACGTGCTGTTGTGCATCAACACGGGCAAGTTTCGCACCGACACGAATCGCATGAAGATGGAAGGGGATCAATTCTTCCTGCGCAGCCCCGATCAAATGTACGCAGCGTTGCCGAATTTTGAAGATGCGCTGAAGCGTTCGCAGGAAATCGCCGACTCGGTGCATATCGATCTTGAGTTGGGCAAACGGCATTTCCCCAGTTTTCAATTGCCCGCGGAAAAGAAATCCGACGAGTACTTACGCGAACTGTGCCTCTCTGGACTTAAAGAACGCTATGCCGATGAAAGCAAGCGTTGGAATGGCGACGATCTTTCCAAGGAAGTTTACGACCGCTTGGAGCGCGAGCTGTATGTGATCACCAAGCTTGGTTTCTGCGATTACTTTTTGATCGTGTGGGACTTCGTGCGGTTCGCGGTCGAAAAGGGAATTCCCTGCACGGCGCGCGGTTCGGGTGTAGGATCGCTGGTGTGTTATGCGCTCAAGATGAGCCACGTCTGCCCGCTGGAGTACGATCTGCTGTTCGAGCGGTTCCTGGATGAAAACCGCCTGGAAGCGCCTGATATCGATATCGACTTCTGCAAGGATCGCCGCGCTGAGGTGATCCAATATGTAAAGGACAAATACGGCGAGGCGAACGTCGCGCAGATTGGCACGTTTGGGACACTGGCCGCACGGGCGGCGATTCGCGACGTGGGCCGCACGTTGGGGATGCCGATCTTTCGCGTCGATCAAGTCGTGGCGATGGTTCCCGACCAGTTGGGGATCTCGATTGGCGAAGCCTTGGTGCAAAGCGACGAGCTCAAGAAGGCGTATGAGAACGATCCAGAAATTCATCAGTTGATCGATCTCGCGCAGAAGATTGAAGGCCTCGCGCGGAACGTGGGTACTCATGCGGCGGCTGTGGTGATCGCGGGTAGGCCGGTTGATGAATATGTGCCGCTGCAGCACGTGAAGGGGAAAAGCGAAGTCATCACGCAATGGGCAATGGGCGACGTTGAGCGCGCCGGCCTGCTGAAAATGGACTTCTTGGGCCTGCGCAATCTGACGATCCTGGCGCGAACGATTGAACTGGTCGAGCAATCGCAGGGCAAACGAATCGATCCTTATAAGTTTCCGATTGATGACAAGGAAACCTTCGCCCTGCTCTGCCGCGGCGAAACCAAGGGTATTTTCCAGCTCGAAAGCGGTGGTATTCGCGATCTGCTGCAGCGAATGAAGCCCGACCACTTCCACGACATCATCGCGACGAACGCGCTCTATCGCCCCGGCCCGCTCGAAGGGGGCATGGTCGACGACTACATTGCCGTGAAGCATGGCCGGCAGGAGGCCGAGTATCCGCATCCGGTGATGAAAGACGTGCTCGTCGAAACACATGGGGTGATGGTTTATCAAGAACAAGTCATGCGGATTTTGAATCGCTTGGGGGGGATTCAGCTCTCTCAGGCGTATACCTGCATTAAAGCGATCAGCAAGAAGAAACTGCCGATGATCGCCAAGTACCGCGAGGAGTTTCTCGACGGTGCCCACAAGCAGGGGCTGGACAAGAAGAAGGGCGAAGAGCTCTTCGGCATGATCGAAAAATTCGCGGGCTATGGCTTCAACAAATCGCATAGCACGGCTTACGCACTGATCGCCTACATGACGGCGTATCTCAAGGCGCACTTTGCGGTGGAGTTCATGGCCGCATTGCTGTCGTGCGATATTCCTGGTCGGAATTTCAAGAGCAAGGATTCGCTGGTCGAGCATTTGGAAGATTGCCAGCGGATGAACATCGAGGTTGTGCCGCCGAATGTCAATTCGAGCGATCCGGACTTCACGGTTGCGGACGGCAAAATCATGTTCGGCTTGGGGGCCATTAAAGCGTGTGGCACGGGGGCCGCGGAAGCAATTGCCGCCGAACGAAAGAAGAATGGACCATTCAAGAGTTTGTTTGATTTCTGCGAGCGGGTCGATCCGCAGCTTTGCAATCGCGCGACGATTGAAGCGCTCGTTAAAGCGGGTGCGTGTGATACGCTGGGCGGGCATCGGGCGCAGTTGATGCTGATGCTTGATCGGGCGTTGCAATCGGGTGCCGCTGCCGCGGCGGATCGTCGCAGTGGACAGAAGGGGCTGTTTGGCGACGACGATGAAGAAGAGGTCGCAGCCCAACCTGTCGATTTGCCGAACATTCCCGCGTGGGATGAGAAAGATCAGCTCGCCCGCGAGAAGGAAGTTTTGGGCTTTTATCTATCCAGTCATCCGCTCGCTGAACACGAACAGACTTTGCGCACGTATTGTTCGAGTTCTGCGTCGCTCGCCAAGATGAACCATCGTGATGAAGTCGTGCTGGGGGGGATGCTGGCGGCGATCAAGTTTTCGCACACCAAGAATCCGCGGCCTGGCAGCGTACACACGAAATACGCGATGTGGGATTTGGAAGACCTCGACGGCATGGTGCGCTGCATCATGTGGCCTGAGCAATTCGCTGAGTTTGGTACGATGGTCGAGCCCGACAAAATCGTGGGCATCATCGGCAAGGTCGACCGCCGTCCGGGGAGCGAAGAAACAAATCTGATCGTCGACAAGCTGTTGACGCTCGAGGATTTAGCCAAGCAGTTTTCCAGCGGTATGGTGGTCCGCGTGCGCGAGGATCAGCACGGCGAACAGGGACTCACACAACTTAAGGAAATTGTGCGCGGATATCCGGGATCGAAGAAACTGAAACTTCGCTTGGAATTGTTGGATGGTAGTTGCGTCTTTTTCGATTGTGCCGTAGGAATTGAGCCGAGCCCCGAACTCAATACGCGGATCGATCAACTTTTGGGCGATGGCAACCGCAAGATGGAGCGTGCTCCGTTACAGTCGCAGAATAATGGCAATGGCAACGGGCGACAGTATCGGCAAACGGCCCGTGCGTAGCTTCCTTGGCACATGAATTGCGAATCATTTCAGGATGAACAGTGAATATCTCAATCCCGGTCCTACCCGCGAATACGTCGATGAGATGAAGGGCGCAGTCCTGCTTGAATTCGGAACGGGCTGGTGTGGCTATTGCCAAGGAGCGGCGTCGTACGTGGCCACTGCGCTTCGAGAGACTTCGGGCATCGAACACATCAAAGTGGAAGATGGCCCCGGCAGGCCGCTGGGGCGAACATTCCGTGTCAAACTGTGGCCGACCCTGATTGCGCTCAAGGATGGCGTGGAAGTGGCCCGCGTCGTGCGACCACAAAGTGCCGATGAAGTTCGTGAAACGCTGGCACAGATTTCATAAGAAGAATGCGCCGTCTGAGCCACGTTCTCTCGTTGAGGAAGTAAGGCGAGCCAATTAGAATCGTTCTTACAGCTTTCATCCCTCAAGGGTCACGCATGTCTGCAATTAAACGTATTTTGGTCACTGGTGGAGCGGGGTTTCTCGGGTCGCATCTTTGCGAGCGGATGGTCGGGGAAGGGCACGACGTCATTTGCCTTGACAATTTTTTCACGAGCCAGAAGACCAACGTCGAACATTTGCTCGGGAAGCCAAATTTCGAGTTGATTCGGCATGACATCACGCTGCCGATCGTCTTGGAAGTCGATGAAATTTATAACCTCGCTTGTCCGGCATCGCCCGGTCACTATCAATACAATCCCATCAAGACGATGAAGACTTCGGTGCTGGGAGCGATCAACACGCTTGGTCTGGCTAAGCGCTGCAAAGCGCGGATCTTGCAGGCTTCGACCAGCGAAGTTTATGGCGATCCGGAAGTGCATCCCCAGACGGAAGATTATCGCGGCTCGGTCAATCCGATTGGCCCCCGCGCGTGTTACGACGAAGGCAAGCGAGCGGCAGAGACGTTGTTCATGGATTATCATCGCCGCAACAAGGTCGATATTCGCATTGTGCGAATCTTCAACACCTACGGCCCGCGAATGCATCCCTTCGACGGACGGGTCGTTTCCAATTTCATCCGCCAAGCTCTGTTGGGCGAAAATATCACGCTCTTTGGCGACGGATCGCAGACGCGGTCGTTTTGTTATCGCGATGATTTGGTGGAAGGCATCATTCGCATGATGAACAGCTCTGGCGAATGCGTCGGGCCGATTAATTTGGGCAATCCCGACGAATTCACGATTCGCGAGTTGGCAGAACTCGTCATCGAAATGACAGGCAGCAAGTCGAAAATTGTTGAACGGCCTTTGCCGGAGGATGATCCCACGCAGCGTCAGCCGGACATCAGTCGGGCCAAGAAATACTTAGATTGGGAACCGAAGCTCAAGCTGCGCGAAGGCTTGGTCAATACAATTGAATGGTTTCGCTCGATTCGTTTGGAAGACTACCGTGCGCCGACGCCCCACTATTGAGATGCTTGGTCCACTATTGAGTTACTTGAGATGTCGTAGGGAGCAACAAGGCCGCGCGGTAAATCAGCGGACGAGCCACACGAAACAGGATTAAGCCCGTAACCACGCCCATGACATCGAAGAGCCAATCCATGCTGTCGCAGGTTCGGCCCACGGGGATTTGCGTGATTTCGTCGAACGCACCGTAGAGTGTGCAAACGAGGCAAACCGTGAAATAATGAACCGGCCGTAGTCGACCGATGGTCAGTTCCCAACTAGTGAGCAGAAACAGCGACAGTGATAGATACGCCCAGAAATGAATCGTCTTATCGCTGGCGCTGATACCTGTGTGCAGTGGGCCAGGGAGATGCGTGCCAATGAACATGGCGATCAATAGACCCACGGTAGCGAGCCACATTAACGTAGCCGCACGACGCAAAGGAGTCGAATTCATCATGGTGTCGGAATGCATCAATATTTCCCAGCAATGTGATAATTATAGCAGATAGTCGTGGTGCGAGCGGAAATTATGCGTTCTTGCTTCTTACGCCCCTCCTCACCTGGCCGTTCTGAGTCGAAAAGAAAATTCTTCCCATGTCGAAAAATCTCGCAGAAAATGAACGGGCCGCGGAAGATTTGCGGTGGATGGCGCTAGCACTTGCCGAGGCCGAGCAAGCCGCGGTGGAGGATGAGGTGCCGATTGGTGCGGTGATCGTTCGCGACGGGCAAATCCTGGGCTCGGCCCACAACCAGCGTGAACAATTGCGCGATCCCACGGCGCACGCCGAGATGATTGCGATCACGCAGGCCGCTGCAGCATTAGATTCCTGGCGACTGGAAGGCTGCACGCTGTATGTCACGTTGGAGCCTTGCCCGATGTGTGCGGGGGCGATTGTCCAATCCCGCGTCAAGCGAGTCGTTTATGGGGCCGACGATCCGAAGGCGGGTGCGGTCAGCAGCCTGTATCAAATGCTACAAGATGCGCGGCTCAACCATCGAGCGGAGGTCGTAGCGGGTGTGATGGCCGAGGAGTGTGGCCGGATTCTTTCAAGTTTCTTTCAGCAAAAGCGTTTGGCGAATAAATGAACCAGTTGTTTGCGAACGGGGTCAATTATGAACCTGACTTGGCAGTGGTAGCGATTGTGCCGTTGAAGTTTTACCGTTAAGGCAGACTTGTCCGTGGATTTGGCCGCGAGGCGTTTAAGCATCGTGTAGACTATTTCGGGTCGATTGCGGGAGCAATTCCCGAGGAAATAGGCAGATTGTTGTCCCAGCAGTCCGCCACTCCTATGATAGTAGAGAGAGCCAATCGCGTGTCGGTGTGGATTAAGGTTATCAGCCATGATTAATCGAATTGCTTTTTCGGCCACATTTGTAATTTCAGCTTTGTGTTTGAATGAGCTGGTCCTGTTCGCGCAGCCGGCTGGATATGGGGCTACGCAAATGAATAACATTCTCTCGCGGAACAGCGCCAGTCAATTTACGACGAGCCGAATTATGCAGCAGGTTCGTAATCAGGCGGTTCCACCGGCGGGTGTTGGTGGTGTGAATCGGCAGAATTTTATTGGCCGTGGTTCCTCACCGCTGGGGGGGCCAGCTTCCAAGCCTTTTACTGGTCTTGATCGTGGACCCTCTGTGAGCCCTTATTTGACTTTGTCAAATCCTTTCTCGACACCATCGGACTTTTACAACATTGTGCGTCCCCAACAGGATCAGCGAGCCTTTAACGATCGCATTTCACGCCAGCAGTACGCCCAAAGCCGCAAGCTCAATCAAATGGCCGCACAGGGGCCTTATCAGATTACTGGTAATGAGAGCGCAGCACCTACAGGTCACGGTACGGGCTTCATGCAATTTAACGCGTTCATGAACACGGGAAATTACTTCCCGGCTCCTACTGGCCCTAAAGAACGCTAAGCGACCAATCGTTTAGCGGCGTTATCACGGCCTTGCCGATAGTATTTCCATCCTGGCAAGAAGAATGTTGCCGCGGAAACGATCCCGAAGATCGAGACGCCGTATTCGAATCCTTGGCGTTGCATCTCGGCCATGATCACTGACATGGCCAGCATAGCCCCGGCGTGAACATAGAAACTGCCCGCCAAGATTCCGGCCTTCATCACAAAAACCATCCCGCCGATCAAACCTAGCACGGGGGACAGTTTCAGCACAGGCAGGTTCAACAGTTCTTCGACCCAAAAGAGCAACATCACTGCAACGATGCTACTGCCCCACGCATGAGCGATCTGACGTTCGACAGCGGTCACGGGCCCAGCGCGATGCCGCAAGGCCCAAAAAATTGGTGCCCACACGGTCAAGCCGCCGCCCCATAAGAGCAAGTAAGGCCATGGCTCTCCCATGGCGGGCCAATGAGTCCGCTGCAAGTGCATCCAATTAGTGAGCAAGCACATGATTAACAAGATTGCCGCGTGCCACATCCAAAGTACTCCCCAGTTCTCTAGGACTGTGGCATGGTGAGTTTCGCGAAACACGCGGGCCATGACGTCGGTGAATCGGCCACTTCGGGCGATGATGGATTCGCCATTCAAATAGGCTTGCAAATCATCGGCCAAGTATCCTGCCGATGCGTAGCGCAGTTCGATGGGCTTTTGCAAACACTTGAGAATGATCATTTCCAAATCACGACTGACGCGGGGGTTCAACAATCGTGGCGGCAGCGGGTCTTGTTCTAGGACCATTAACAACGTGTCGACGGGCGAGGTGCCTTGAAATGGCGCACGGCCCGTGATCAGTGAATAGAGAATCGCACCAAGGCTGTAGACGTCCGACGCAGGCCCGACTTTGCCACGATTGCCGGCCGCTTGTTCAGGGGCCATGTAAGCCGGTGTCCCCAGAATCGTGCCAGATTGGGTGAGCGACGAATTGCTCGCCGTAAGATGCTTGGCCAGCCCAAAGTCGGTCACATGGGGCACGCCATCGAGATCGATAAGAATATTGGGCGGCTTCAAATCGCGATGAATTACGCCACGACTGTGAGCGTATTCAATGGCTCGCGCGATCTCAAGCACAATTCGCACGGCATCGCGTTCGGCGATAGGGCCCTGTGCGATGCGATGGGCCAGCGTTTGCCCCGTGATCAACTTCATGCCGAAGAATTGCCACCCGGCAATTTCCCCGACTTCATAAATGGGAACGATGTTCGGGTGCTCTAATTGGGCGGCAGCTGCCACTTCGGCTTGAAAGCGCGCCTTATCAAGCTCCGAGGCTTGCGAACCCTGCAGGATCAGCTTCACTGCGACTTCGCGGCCGAGGCTTTGTTGATGGGCTCGGTAAACGATACCCATGCCGCCTCGACCGATTTCTTCGATGAGCTCAAAATCTCCCAGCACACGGGGCGGCTCAAGATCGGCATTGCGTGTGGGTTTGACGAATGGGAGTGTTTGGCTATTAGTATGGCTAGCGACGGCATCGACTAGTAAGGCCGTGCCCCATAAGGCGCGAAGCTCGTCAGCAAGATGCGGGTGTGCAGCAGTGAGTTGTTCCAAGCTGGGACGGTGACTTGCACTGCGATCAGTGATGTCCGCGAAGATCGCAGCAAGTTCGAGATCGCGTTGTTCGGAATTGGCTGCGTGCTTCATGAGACTTGTTCATCGGAAGCAGGACCGTCTGAGCCATCCATGAACTGGCGCAATCGTCGCATGGCACGGAGATACCGCATGCTGGCGGCTTGCGGCGAGAGTTGCAACACTTGTGCCGCCTCGGTATTGGAAAGGTGCTCGAAATGCCTGAGCAACACGATTTCTTGATCGAGGTCATCAAGCTGCTCGCAGGCTTGTTGAAAACGTGCTTGCAGTTCATGCCATGTCGCGGCCGCGGCGGGGGTAAGTTCTGAATCGCGAATTTGCGCGAGCAGATCGACCGACGACTCGTTACCCGCGGCAGCGACCAGTGGTTGCTCGCGGTCTAAACTTCGCCGGTCGGCGCCACGATGACGACGGTGGGCGTCGATCAAGCGATCTTTGGCCATTTGCCGTAGCCACAAATGAAACGGCATCACCGGGTTTTGAAGATAGTCGTTGAGCCGGCGGTTGGCTTCGATCAAAACCTCCTGCACGATATCGCTGGCATCGACTCGCCGCTTGATCATTTGATCCATGCGGAGATCGATCATCTGGCGAATCGCCACGCGGTGGCGATCGAGCAGTTGATTCACTGCATCGCCGTCACCGCTGCGCGCCGCGGCTAGCAACTGTTCGGTATTCTGCTGGTCGGGCCACATGCGTTTGCCACGATTCGTTTAGGTCAAATCTGCCATTTGTCAGTCCTTTTAGTATCGCAAGCTTAGGGTACGGTGACAACGAGGCATATAACTCAAAAAACTGGTCTTGCGGTCGAATCAGGCCTTTTGCTAAAAGCCTTCCGCTTTTCGTGACAGGATCTCTTCTACTACCAATATTCCAGTCCCGATTGGCTTTCGCAGGCAACTGTCTGCGCGAGTGCGCGGGGAAGGACACACACATGGTTGTGCGACGATTGTCGTTGTGCGCGGCGGTTGCGGCTGCCTGCGCTCTTTCGTTTTCATCGGTTAACGTATTATTTGCCCAAAGCAGCGCAGCGCCGGATCGCGCCGCGGGGCGGATGGTCGACTCGCTGTTCGAGCCCAATGCTCCAGCGGGCCTCGTTCCCAATAACAAGGCGCAGCAGCCGCCGCCGCGGCGTGGTATTCAGCGCCCCACACTGCAAGCAAAGTTGGTGCGCAACAAGAATAAACAAGGTGAGCCGGCGTTCGCGCTCGTGGACCGCTATGGCGGTATTTTGCGTTTCGTCGAGCCAGTGGAGAAAATAAACCTTGAGCCTTATGTCGGTCGGATTGTAGGCGTGCGCCACGATACCGGTGATACGCTACTTGCCTCACAGCTTGTTTTCCCTCGTAGCGGGAATAACACCGTTGCACGAGCAACGCGCCCTGCAAACGGCGTCCAACAAGCGGCTTTTCAGGAACCCATTCCGGCGGGTGAACCCGACGAAAAAGCGTTGCTAGAACCGATCCCTGCCGATGAACCCACGCCAGCAGGTGAGCCAGAGCTGATCGGTGAGGGAGAGACCTTCAACTTTGAAGAGGGTGAGCAGGTTTATATGGGTGAAGGGAATGGTCCCATCTATCAAGATCAAGGTTTGGACTTTGGCGGCTGTTCGAATTGCCAAGATGGAACATGTTCGTTGCACGCGGGACACGGCGGCTATCGCCAAGGCGGCGCCTCGCCTCCGATGAGTCGGGCTTATGCACGGGGCGAATATTTGCTGTGGTGGCTCGAAGGAATGGATGTCCCGCCGCTGGTGACGATCTCTGACGCACAAGATGGTGCGGTGCTGCCCAACTTCCCTGGGGATAATCCGAGTACACAGATCGTTTATGGGCAGGATCCAATATTGGAAGATGCCCGTAGCGGCTTTCGCATCATGTTGGGCACATGGATCGATGAATGTAACAAGCAGGCCATCGAGTTCGACTATTTAATGTTGGGCAAACTCGAAGAAGATTTCGCCTTGGGCGGAGTCAACGGCGAGCCTTATTGGATTGGTCGACCATTCTTTGATCTCACGCCAGACGTCGATCAAGACGGCGAACTAGACCTTTCGCCACGCGAAGCGGCCGAACAAGTTTCGTCGGATATTTTGGACGGCACGGTGAGCGTTTATTCCAGCAGCGAGTTCCAAGGTGCTGGTTTAACTTTGCGGCACAATTTGTGTCGCAGCTGCTGTCCGACCGTGGGCTGCGGTGACTGTGTGAATTGTGGAATGGGAGTCGATTGTGGTTTAGGAGTGGGTTGCGGGTCAGGAATCGGCTGCGGCAGCGTAGTTGGCTGTGGTGGCGATTCACGGTACGTCGACTTCCTCGCAGGATTCCGTTGGTATCAACTCGACGAGATGCTTCAAATTACGGAAGATCTGGAAGCTGCCAGCGAAATTATTCCCCCACCGGGGGATCTGCCACCCAATGGCACGACTTTTTACCTTGTCGATCAGTTTAGCACCGAAAACACCTTTCTCGGTGGTGAACTCGGCTTTGACTGGGGCGTCGAACGGAATCGCTGGTCGCTTTCACTGCTTTCCAAAATTGGCTTGGGCAGCACGCGGCAGCAGGTTTCGATCAACGGTTACACCGACGTGACCGAACCGGGCGGCCCCACGGAACGCGCGGCCGGTGGCTTGCTCACGCAGGATAACAATCAAGGTCCTGCACCAGATAACGAGCTTTATGTCGGCAATATTGGCGATTACGACCGCAACCGCTTCAGTATGATCCCGGAACTCAACCTGACCGTCGGCTACAAGTTGACTCAGCGGTGCAAGCTGCGGCTCGGTTATACAATCATGTACTGGACGAACGTCGTGAGGCCGGGCGATCAAATTGATCGTGAACTCAACTCGACGCAGATTCCAAGCGATGATGCAGATTCAGTTCTTTATATCCCCAGCCGCCCCATGTTTACGTTCAACGAAACGAATGTGCTCATTCAGGGCTTGAATACAGGCATCGAATACAACTGGTAAACCTCCGAGGGCCTTCTTGCCGATACAACTCTCACAGTCTGCACTTGTCGAAGTCGGCCAGCTAGCACTCGTGAGGTATCGTTATGGCTATCCCAGGTTCCGAGTCATTCAAGTTTCCCGTTCGCTTAGGCGGCAAAAGACGTCAAAAACAAGCCGTTTCTATGCGTCCCAAGCAATTTGGCTTCGAGAAGCTTGAGAGTCGTCAAATGATGGCCGCCGACATGGCGGAGATCATCGGCTTCGTCCGGACCGACGTGCAAGGCGACGGCAACGCGGCTAACGACGTCGCTGTGGTCGGCGCAAACGTCACACTTTACCGCGACAACGGCAACGGCAGTTTCGACGCCAGCGACGTCCAAATCAATGCGGCTTCGACCAATTCGCTGGGGCAGTACGGCTTCAACGGTCTGGAAGCGGGCACCTATTTCGTGAAGGTCGCCCTTCCTTCTTCGCTGCAATTTGAAGCTGGCGAAGACACACAGAAGATCGTTATCACGCTTCAAGAAGCCGAGGGCGTCGACGGCCCCGAAATCGACGATTTCGAAACAACTCAAGTCGTAAGTGCCGCGCCACCGCTGCCATCGAGCCAGAATTCCACGCAAGTCGACAACGGCGTGTTGGGTGGCGAACGCGACATGTACGTTGAACTGACCCAGGGGAACGATCCGTTCTCGTCAGTGTCGTTGATTAGTGCCGCGGGTCTGTTGCGGCTCGCCAGTGATACGACCGTCATCGGCAACGCCAAAATTGTTTGGGACGGCGTTGACGGTAATGCTTTGGCGATCAACCACACCGGTCTGGGGGGGATCGATCTCACCGAGTTCGACGGCAACACGATGACCGGCATCGCGCTGACTTCGGGCGCCGACCATCCCAACGCGAAAATCAAACTCCGCATTTATTCCGATGCGAACAATTGGTCGGAATACATAACCACCGTGCCGGAATCACCGGGCGGTGCCGCAACGGGCTTGGCCGTGTTCCGCTTCGATGACGTTCCGAGCGCCAAAGGTGGCAATGGGGCCAATTTTACCAACGTCGGTGCGTTGGAATTGACCTTTGAGGGCGTGAATGCCGTCGACGGGCAGGTTTCACTCGTGGGGCTTGTAGGTCTCACCACCAAGCGGGCCAACTTCACGGCCTCGCCGAAGCTCAGCTTGGGTGACCGCGTCTGGGCCGACATCGACGACGACGGCCAATTCGATGCCAACGAAAGCGGCATCGCGGGCGTGAAGCTCAACCTCTACGAAGACACCAACGGCGACAATAGCTACTCGGCGGGCGTTGACCAACTGATGGGTCAGGCCGTGACCGATGCGAACGGCAATTACCTGTTCCAGAATCTGTTTGCCGGCAAGTACATCGTTCAAGTCGATCCAACGAACTTCACGGCAGGTGGCAAGCTCGAAGGCTTGGCTTCGAGCCTGGGTAGCGCTCTTGCTGCTGATCCCGATAACAACATCGACAACGATGACAACGGTACGCCGCTCGCGGGGGCCGGTGTCGTAAGCCAGGCGATGACGCTGGCCGGTGGCGCTGAAACATCGGATAACGGCAACACCAATCGCACGCTTGATTTTGGTTTCTTCGGGTTTGACCTTGTGCTCGACAAGTCGGTACAACAGACTTCGATCGCTCCCGATGAAACGCTGACCTACAACATTAAGATCGATAATGAAGGTCCTTCCGCTGCCGCGGGAACCACTTTCACCGATACCCTGCCCTCGTTCGTGACGTTCGTTTCTGGAACGGTCAGCATTCCCGGCGTGACGTTGCAACATGTGGGGGGCGTGATCACGGCCAATCTCGGCACGGTCGATCCGGGCGAATCGATCTATATCACGATTCAGGCCAAAGTGAACAAGAATGCCACGGGCACGCTTGTGAACACAGCCACGGTGGCGGCTCCCAAGGAAGTGAACCTGTCGAACAATACCGACTCGGTTTCCAATCCCGTGACGCCACGGATCGACTTGCAGATCACCAAGATCGACAGCCAAGATCCGGTCGCACCGGGCAGCCAGTTCACTTACACACTGACGATCAAGAACAACGGTCCGTCCAATGCGACGGGCGTGGTGGTGACGGATACGCTGCCGGTGACAGGCGTGACCTATGTAAGCGCTTCGCAAGTGCCCGATTCCATCAATGGCCGTGACTTGGAATTCGAGATCGGTAACCTCGCCTCGGGAGCTACCAAGACGATTACAATCACCGTCGCGGTTGCCGCCAACTTCGAGGGCTCGCTGTACAACACGGCCCACGTTGAAGGCAATGAGCAGGAAACCAACCTCAATAACAACGACGACGACGAAACCACGTTGGTGAAGGTCGATCCTGCGAGCATCGCAGGCACGGTGTACGTTGATAAAAACAACAACGGCGTCCACGATGCTGGAGACCGATTGCTGGCCAACGTCGTGATCACGCTCAAGGGAACGGATAACCAGAATAATGCCGTGGTGCTGACGACCACAACCGACGCGAGCGGCAACTATTCGTTCAACAATCTCAAGTCGGGTACGTACCGCATCATTCAATCGCAGCCAACCGGTTACAAGGACGGCCCCGATTCGATAGGTAGCCACGGCGGTTTCTTGGGTGAGAATCCCGGTCCGTTCGTGATTCCCAACGACGTGACCACCGATCAGGTCAAGGACCTGTTCATCGGCATCCAATTGGATTCAGGTGTCGATGCGACGGATTATGACTTCCGCGAATTGGCTGTGCCGTCGTCGAAGCGTAGCTATATCTCGTACTAAGACCAATGCATTTTTGCCTCAAAGTGGGTCGGAACATTTGTTCCGGCCCACTTTTTTTGTTGGCGGATTTCACCATGTTGTGGTCAAAGCTCAACAGAGCTCCTTGTGTGCGATTGCTATCTGCAACAGCCGAGAATTCTTAGAATTTCTTCGCGCCAACTGAAAAAATCTGAACTAGATTTCTAATGGACAGCAAACTGGTCCACCCACCTTTTCGGAAACTTATCCCACCCACCTGACAGTTCGCGCGGCAAGATGAGCGCGGACAAACCCCGAGTCGCCAGGCTCCACGACCCAGCGATTCGCGCTTGCATTGGCAGTGCGCACGTATGCGTCGCTGCCAAGGGAGAGGACGGACAACTATGTTCGGTCGTACGAATAGCCGCCATCGCCGTGGAACCACGATCGTTGAGACGGCCGTGGTGTTGCCCGTGTTTCTCATTCTGGTGTTCGCCATTTTTGAATTCGGTCACGCGCAGTTGATCAACAACGTAATGAACAGCGCATGCCGTAATGCCGCTCGCGTGGGGGCCGTTGAGGGCTCCACGACGGCCCAAGTGGAAAGCCGTGTCGAGCAATCGCTCGGCACGGTTGTTCCTATGCAGCACGTGCAAATTTTTGTGAAGAACGCCAGTTCGCTCGATGCGAGCAGCACGATGCCGGAGTCGGGCCAATCGCTGGAGGATATGCCGGATATCAATTTGGAAGAGACCGAGTCGCGTACCTTGTTCGTGGTACGAGCCAAAGTGGCCTACAACGACGTGGCCATCGTACCTATGCCTTTTCTCAAAGACGTCATCATCGATGCGCAAGCATTTATGCGTCACGAATAAACTCCCTGTTCTTGAATCGAGGTCACCATGAAGACCAAACGAAATCGCAACCAAGAAACTTTCCGCCGCGCTGCCGTCGCGGTGGAATTCGCTTTTGTAGCCCCCATTTTGTTCTCAACGGCTTTGGGTTTGATTGAACTCAGCCGCGCCTACGACGGCCAGAATTTGCTGGAAACCGCGGCCCGAGAAGGGGCCCGGTTCGCTTCGATGGATCGCGATGGGATGCTGCCTGAAGGGCAAAGCACCAACTCGAAATTAGTAGAAGATGTGAAGAAGTTTCTCGCCTCTTCGGGCCTGGACCCTAGTGATATTAGCGTCTCGGTGACCGATGCCGACGATCCCAATACCACGTTTGATCTCGACGATCCCGCGAACGATTTAAAGCTGTTCCAAGTGGAAATAACGATCCCTTATTCCAGTGTGAGCTTTACGCCCGTGAGTCCTTCGAACGACTACGGCATGAAGGCGGCGATCGTTTTCCGTAACGGTCGCGCTACGTTATCCCAGTAAATACCTATTAAGCACGTCTCCCCAACCTTGTCCTGGAGTATGCACCATGAAAGACATCCAACCGACTAATCAGCAACAGCAGTCTCGAGGAGGCCAACGGCGCGGCATCATTGTTGTGCTCACGGCGTTTGCCTTGGTCGCCATTTTTGCTTTCGTCGCATTGTCGGTCGACACCGGCCGCATGGTGCTCACCGAAACGGAAATGCAAAACGCTTGCGATGCCGCGGTGTTAGCAGCCGCGCAAGAAATCAACGCGGCAGTTTACGCCGCGGGGCAAGGCCAAGGCTCGGCCAACATCGATGCGAACTCGATCGCGATCGCCGCGGCCCGCGAGATGGCGGCTCAAGTGGCCGAAAAAAATGGCATCTATGTGAACGCCGATACGGACGTTCGTTTCGGCCGGCGGATGTATGACGCCGAATCCAACACTTGGCCCATACTGTGGGACAGCGATCCTTACAACGTCGTACAGGTCGTGGCCCGCAAGACCAATCCCGACACAACCCAACCCGACGGCGAATTACCTTTGGCCTTTGGATGGGCCGTGGGGAGAGATCAGGTGCCTATAACAACGTCGGCGACGGCCTTTATCGAAGCCCGCGATTTGGTCGTGGTGCTCGATGTTTCGTCTTCGATGAACGACGACAGTTCGCTGATTTCCAACTTGGGCGCCAGCGAAGTTAACACATTGCTCGACAATATGTGGAGCGACTTGGTAGCAACCAGTCCCAAGTGGCCCGACACATCGATCTCTAAATTTCCCGCCACGGGTTTCGGCCAGGTCAAAACCGCGGAGGGCACCTACCTTTCCAGTAGTGACACCGCCACGATTATGGCGTCTCTCAAATTGACGGATAATGGACCTGATGGAAAACGCAAGTTTCCGTTCCCGCAATCAGGGCGATATAGCAATGGCTCTCCGAAGCCCCGCCCCAGCAATTCCACAAGCGATTCGTTGTGGCAAGGTTATATTAACCACGTCAAAAACTTGAGTGGTACCTACAAGAAAAAATATGGCTACCGCACATTGATGAATTACTTGCAAGAAAGTCGGCCTGATCCCACCCTCAGCGAAGACTTGTGGCGAACGAAGCATTATCCGTTCCATGCCAATCGCAATGGCATGTCGCTGTTCATGGATTTCTTGACCGAACTTGATTTTGGAGATGAAGTCGGTTGGGTTGCCTACGGCAAGTGGGCCGAACCGCAAATGTCGTACTATGACGGCGAAGTTAACATCGACATTTCAGACAATCCGATCACAACGGACTACACGGTGATTGATTCGATGCAACGCCGCCACCAAGCCGGTGAATATGACGGTTGGACCGCTATGGGTGACGGCATTTTGAAAGCCCGCGAATTGTTAGTGGGCAAAGCCAATGATCCCAACGACGATGGCTACACCCGTTACGGTGCACGGCCCACGATGTTGCTCATGACGGATGGTCAAACCAATCAAGCCCCGAGTGGCTGGAGCTTACCTTCCAGCTTCAAGTGGTCGGATTGGACCGACTACGACGGCGATGGCTCGGCCAATTACACGACTTCCGACACGAAGAAACGATATGCCTTCTGGGAAGCAACCGAAGCGATCAAGTTGGGAGTTGTCATCCACACGCTGGCCGTGGGGGATGGTGCCGACCGTGACTTGATGAAGGCAATCGCTTTTGCTGGCAACGGCATATTCATCAACGTACCTGGCGGAGGCACCGCCGACATGGAAGACCAACTTGTGGAAGCGTTCCAAAACATCGCTTCACAAGTTCCACCGGCTCGACTCGTGTACGAGATGACGGCTCCCACGCCGGATTAGCTTTGAAGCATGGCAGTCACCCCTGCCCTTTGGTGGTCGATTCGCAAGTCGGCGGTCTTGGTGTCCTGAACCGCTCTTGCCCGATCACTACCGCACGCCGTCGCGTTTTACGCGGCGGCGTGTCTTTTTGTTGGTAGGGGAATTTTGGAGAAGGAGCGCGCTCGTCTGCGACGCGCTACGCCTTGCGGCTAACTCGTTTTCCGCGGTTAACTAATCTTCGTAGGCGGCGGTGTCGAATGTGCGACGACGACGGCCACCGAGGCTCCGGCGGCGACGATGGGATTGTGTGACATATTCCCCTTCGACGAAATAATAGCCGCCGAGCATCTTATAAAAGAACAGGATCACCAGTGTGCCTATTGTTCCCACGAGCATTCCCAAAGGACTGATCGGAACGATGCGCTGGCCATGGTTGAAATGGCTGGCGATGCCACACCCGATGATCGTGCCGCCGATGCCCATGAAAATCGTGGCAATCGCGCCCCCGGGATCGCGCCCCGGCATGATTGCCTTGGCCAGTAGTCCCACGACCGTGCCAAAACCAATCCACACGAGCACGTCGTTGATGAGGTGTTGCACTGAATCGTTGAGAATCACCCCTTGTGTGGGATCGAATTGTTCCATGGTCGTCAATCCTTTGACGTATTTGCTTGCGAAGAGAGTGGCAGACTGTACTCAAGCAAAACCCAGCGCGATAGAGCGCTTGATTGCTAGCAGTGCTAGTCTTCTCGCTCGATAGATTCTGCGGGCGGCGTTGGTTCAAGCACCAAATCCCCTTGCTGAGGATCTTGGTCGTTTACCATGCCCCCATCATCGACTTGATTGGGACCGACGCTGTAGAGGATGTAGCGGTCTTTGCCGGGGACGTAGATGAAATCGCGGCCGCTGAATGGATCCTTGGGAACGGCCTTCAGCTCGCGGCCAGCCAACTCGTGGAGAGATTTGGGAAATCGTTGTTCTTGGAGTTGGTATGCCCGCAGGGCATAGTGCAGCCTCAGGAGATCCGTTTTGGCTTGATACAGTGTAACTAATTTCACCAAGTCGTTTTCGAACATCATTCGATTATTACTAAAACTAAGTTCACTTAAGAACGTTTGGTAGGGCCCATAGATTCGCCGCCAAAAGTGCCATTCACGTACCGTGATATCAGCCGGTGGATCAAAGTGCTCGCGGACTTCAGGAAGATTTTTCAGGACGAATCGGCAATCGTCCAGGGTCGCGGTGCCACAAGTGTCGCGTAGCGTGCCGAGTCCAACGGCATAAATCGCGATCCCCACAAGCCAGTCGGTTCCGAGACCACCTTTGGAAATCGCAGAAGCGACTATCAGATTGTCCACGCCACAGCGGACGGCAAGTTGGGAGTTGCCTTGCTTTGTTGCTTGATAACCTTCCGCGGCGAAGCCACGTGCGAGGTTTCGCAAATCAGAAAAATTATTGACGTGACCGCTGAACCATGACTGATCAGCTTCCCAATTAAGCGGAACCATAGAATCTGTCCGCAATGCGGCGCGAGCATCGCTCAGAACAGGTTCGTTGGCGGCCACGACCGTCGCCAGTTCCTGTTCCGGCATTTCGTCGTAAAAGCCTGTGCGTCGAGCAAGCTTACCGCCGAGTGCAACGAGATCGTTGTAGGCGTTAGGTTCCGGTTGCGATGGGGGGTCGTACGGAGGGTTCAACCAACGGTAAACGAACACACCCAAGAACAGCAGTGGCGCGATGGCGACCAGCCATTTCCAGCGGAAGGTCGAAGATTTGGGGACTTGGTCCATGCTGAAGTGTAGCTCCGAGCTTGATTCGCTCGCGAGATCGAAATCTTGTTAGCCTAGTAAAGATTCCACATCCCGCGCTCCGTCCAAAACACGCAGGATGACGATCTCGTCGGTAGTGGCCTGGTAGTAGATGACCCAGCGATTCACGCTGAAACTTCGGCAGTTGGAACCAAACTCGGGACGCAGTTGTCCTAATTCGGGTTGGATGGATAGAAACGCGCACTTCTCGCGCAGTGTGTCGAACCACTTACGAGCAGTCACGGGCCGTTGCAAAGCAATATAATTCAGAATCTCCAGCAGGTCTTCTTCGGCTGCTGAAGTAAAGGAGAAGCTGCTCATTCTTGCTGAGCGGTTTGGGATTCGATTTCAGTGACACGTTCCTCTAAGCGGCGAAAAACTTCTTCCGCAGGAATCAGCTGGCCATTGTTTGCCTGTTGAATACCCTTTTGCACGTCGGCACGTAATTGGTCCCGCTGCTTAAGAAGTTTAACAGCTTCGTCGAGGGCCGTCGCAGCGTTGGGATAGATTCCCAGTTTGACAGCGTCGGAAATATAGTCGGCATGGGGTGTGATATCAGCCATAGGAAATCCTCCGTCTTCATTTTATCACCTTAACGGACGACAGCCATCGAGAAAAATCGAGGCGGCCAACTGAACTTGCCGTTTGTGATGGCCGAAACTTATACTAAACGCCTGTCTACTTAGGGGACTGGGGTGTCACGGAGGGGTTTTGGTCATGGACGTTGGTGCACTTTTGGAACGCATGAAGTCGCGCCGTGATTATGCGGGGCAACTTGAGCACGTCGAGATGCTGCCCGAGCGGCCGGGGCAGTTCGCGGTGCCCAGCCAACCTTTGCCGGAGGCGTTGCAGCGATTGCTCGCCAATCGCCAGATCGAGCAGCTTTATTCGCATCAGGTGTCGGCCCTTGAAGCGGCGCGCTCGGAGCAAGATCTGGTGGTCGTCACCGGCACGGCGAGCGGCAAAACACTGTGCTATAACCTGCCGATTTTGGAAGCCGCCGTGCAATCAGAGTTCGCGCGGGCGTTGTATTTGTATCCCACGAAGGCGCTTGCGCAGGATCAGCTTAAGGGTTTGTTGGAACTTGTGGGTGGCGATGCGGAGTTGGCCTCGCTCGTGCGGCCCGGAGTTTTTGACGGCGACACACCCACGGCTCAGCGGCGGCGGGTTCGCAATGAAGCGAATCTTGTGCTGACGAATCCGGACATGCTGCACGCCTCAATACTTCCCTACCATCCCAAGTGGGCCCAGTTCTTTACCGATCTCAAATTCATCGTCATCGACGAAGTACACACCTATCGCGGGATTCTCGGCGCGCATGTGTCGGCCGTGTTGCGGCGGCTCATGCGGGTATGCGATCACTACGGCAGCCGGCCCATTTTTTTGGCCACGAGCGCGACGATTGCCAATCCAGGCGAGCTTGTCAGTCGATTGATCGGTCGTGATGTGAATGTGATTGCCAACGACGGTTCGCCGCGCGGGCGAAAGTACTTCGCGCTGTGGAATCCCTCGCCGATCGGGGTGGATAGCCTCGCGCGGACGAGTCCCAACGACGATGCCGTCACTTGGATGACCGAGGCCCTCGCCGCTGAAGGGCAGGTCCTGGCGTTTACGCGCACACGCCAAGCGGCGGAGCTGATTCACCGCTATGTGAAAGAGCAGCTCGACGACGCTCATTCACCGCATGCCAAGCACGTGCGAGCTTATCGCGGTGGGTATTTGCCCAACGAGCGCCGCGAGATCGAGCAAGCTTTGTTTGCCGGCAAGCTCCGCGCCGTGGCAGCCACAAATGCGTTAGAACTCGGCATCGACATCGGCTCGCTTGACGTGGCGTTGTTAGTAAATTATCCCGGCACGATCGCCAGTTGTTGGCAACAAGCAGGCCGCAGCGGCCGTCGACACGATGAAAGCCTGGCCGTGCTACTGGCAGGCAATGACCCAGTCGATCAATATCTGCTACGGCATCCCGAGTATTTCTTCGCGCAAACGCCGGAACACGCGGTTGTTGATCCTGATAATCCCTACGTGTTGGCCAAACATCTCAAAGCTGCCGCTTATGAGTTGCCGCTGGATGCGTCGGACTTGAAACTGTTCGGGCCGCTTGCTCAGGCGATTGCCGAAATTCTGCGAGACGAACAACAACTCGAAGCGATCGACGGGCAGTATTACCACCCCGGTGGGCAGAATCCCACGGTCGGTGTGAGTTTGCGCAACATGAGCGACAACACGTTCAGCATCGTGTTGAAGAAAGGCGGACGGGGGAAGGCGGAAGGTGGAAACGCTGACATTGAAGTGATTGCCAACGTCGATGCGATGAGTGCGCCTGAGCTAGTTTATCCCGAAGCGGTTTATTTGCACAACGGCGAGACCTATTTGGTTCGTGAACTCGACCTCAACGGCAAGATTGCTTATGTCGAACGGCGTGAAACGGATTACTACACACAGGCCGTGCTCGAAAGCAACGTACTGATCAAAAAGGAACGTGCCACCAGCAGCGCAGTCCCGTTCGCGCAAGTGGGTTACGGTGAGGTCGATGTTTCGTGGCAGACCGTTGCGTTCAAGAAGATCAAATTCAATACCCGCGAAAACATCGGCATGGGCCCGGTGGAGATTCCGGCCCAGCAACTCGCGACCACGGCTTTATGGCTTGCCCCGAACGACGAAGTCCGTAAAACCATGAAGTTGGCTGGCTTACGGGCGAGCGAAGGGGTAATTGGTCTGAGAAACCTCGCCGTTGTGGCCCTGCCGTTTGTTTCGATGTGCGACAGTCGCGACCTCGGAGGTGTGGTCGACAGCCAAAATTTGGGGCACTCGACGATGATTCTGTACGATCGCTATCCGGGCGGATTGGGATATTGCGAGAAAGGTTTTGAGCACATCGAGCGACTGCTCGAGATTTGCCACGAAATGGTGGCCGGTTGTCCCTGCGAAAGCGGCTGCCCGAGTTGCGTGGGGCTCCCCGATTTCTTTCCCGGCGATCACAGCGATCCCGACCTCAAACGGGGCCATCCTATGCCGAACAAGCAAGCCACCTTGCGACTGTTGGAGATTTTAAGACAACAGGTAATAGTGCCATCACCAGCCATTCCTGCAACGGTATGAAGTAATAAGACGATTAAAATGCAACTCAACGAAGACCAAGAAGTTTTTCTGAGCAAAGCTCTGCTGACGATGCGGATCATCGCGGGGGCGTTGATCAACGGCGTCGTCGTGTTTTTTGTGATCGCGGTCTTTGTGCTCAGCCCTCAAGTCAACAATGATCCACCATTGATTGCTTACATTGCCCTGGGCGTAGGATGTTTGGCGGTTGTGATGTCGTTTGCCATTCCTAATCTCATTATGGCTTCGACCAAAAAGTCTTTATTGAAAGGCAAGCCGATTAACCTGCCGGACAATTATCAAGGGGCAACCAACGTCGGTTTCCTTGGTCCGCTGGTTGGCATGTACCAAACGAAGCTGATTATTAGCATGGCCATTTTAGAAGGGGCCGCGTTTTTCAACCTGATTGCCTATATCATCGAAGGGCAACGCATGAGTCTAATCATGACGGGAGTGCTGGTTGCGATTATGGCAGCCAAATTTCCCACGCGCGGCGGCCTTGATAATTGGCTGGCCGACGAGGCTAAATCGATTGACGAACTGTGGAAGCTGAGCAAGTAGATGATCGATGAACGCCTTCGCAGCCGCCTGGAACAGCTCAACCGCGGTCCGCTCCCCGCGAGTACGTTGCCGGCACAATCGGCACAGCCGGCCTCCGCTGCTTCCAAAGTGGCGACTCCCTTGCGACCACGGGCCGTGAAGCCGATTGAAGGCCTGCTGCGACGCGGCACGGTCGCTCAAAACGAGGCCGGACAGCACCTGCGAATTCTGCTGCCGCTCGAAGAATTGTGGCCTGGAGGCGAAGATTTGGCCCTCAAACGGCACGCCCAATTGAGCGGCCAGGAGATTCCGGCCCCAAAACCCCGTGAAAACCAAGATTTGTCCCAATTTATCCGCTCGTTTCCCCACGATTTGCTGCTGGTGGACCTGGAAACCTGCGGCTTGGCTGGCAGCAGCCTGTTTTTGATCGGCTTGCTGCGGTTCGTAGAGGGCCAACTGGCGGTCGAATTATTGCTGGCACGCAACTATGCCGAGGAACGGGCTGTGCTGGTGTCGTTCTGGCAAGCGACCAGCCCCACGAGTTTGATTGTGACCTTCAATGGCAAGAGTTTTGACTGGCCGATGATCGCCGACCGCTCGGCCCGGCACCTGCTGTTTCGTGGATCTCGAAAGCCGGAATTGGCCCACGTCGATTTCTTGCATCATGCCCGGCGGCGCTGGCGAAAGCAGCTGCCCGATTGCAAGCTGCAAACTTTGGAGCGACATATTTGCGGGCGGGGACGCACGGGTGATATCCCCGGCAGCCAAATTCCTGCTGCTTACCAACAGTTTGTCCGCACCGGCAAGGACCATGAAATGAACGCGATTTTGCTGCACAACGCGATTGATCTGGTCACACTGCTGGACATAGGTCTACGCCTGGCCGGATGATGCCGATCCGTGATTTTGGTCGCTAAGCCGCAAGCGGCCTCTTGCAGCTTAATAGCATTTTTTCAGCACGTTTTCAGGCTCCGCAAGGTAAAATAAGAGTATCTCCCCGCCTCACTCCGTCGTCTGTTTTTTGCGCTGCGACGGCTCGCTTGCCACTCTGACCGACACCACATGCCGCGCCCGCGCACCAATCCTGAAGAGATCAAATCGTTTCAACTTCCTCCAGGGCGAATCCTGGCGGGGAAGTATGAAATCATTTCGCGCTTGGGCCGTGGCTGGGAAGGTGAAGTTTACAAGCTGCGTGAACTCGCCACCGACATCGAACGTGCCGGCAAGTTCTTTTTTCCTCAGCGCAACATCAACGATCGCGCGTCGCGATTCTATTCGCGCAAACTCAACAAGCTCCGGCATGTGCCGATTCTGATCCAATATCACACACACGAATTTTTTACATACAAACATCAGCGTGTGACGTTTCTTGTTTCGGAATTTGTCGAAGGTGATTTGCTAAGCAAGTTCCTCATGCGACAACCGGGCAAACGCTTAAGCGTGTTCCAAGGTTTGCATTTGCTCTACGCACTGGCGGTCGGTATGGAAGGCATTCATAACGCTCGCGAGTATCATGGCGACTTGCATATGGGCAATATCTTGATACGCCGCCAGGGGATCGGATTTCACATAAAGCTTTTGGACTTCTACGATTACGGCACGGCGCATGCCCACGATTTGCATGATGATGTTTGTGATTTGATCCGAATCTTCTATGATGCTATCGGAGGAAAGCAGTGGTATTCGAAGCATCCCCCGGAAGTGAAAGCGATTTGTCGTGGGTTGAAGCGTTCGCTCATCTTGCGTAAATATCGCACGGCCGGACAGTTGCGTCAGTATCTCGAAACGATGGCGTGGTCATAACGCGTGAGTTATCACCGCTCGCTGCCAACTGGTGAGGCCCCGTGCGAGGACAAAGTGCCGTGCAGCCGCTAACTATGGAAGCTCCGTATTTCACCTTTCTCGCTGAACCCAACCACCTCGAAACCCGCGAAGTGGCCCGGGGCTTGGCCGTCGTCGCTTCACGGACCGCTCCCGAGAAAACGTCTCCCAACGAAGACAACGCCGCGGTGATTCCGCTGGGCGAAAACCAGGCCGTGTTGCTGGTGGCCGATGGTTTAGGCGGGCACGCCGCGGGGGAATTGGCTTCTCGGATGGCGATCGAGCAGATGGAAGAAGCGCTTCGCCAACGGGTTGAAGAAAGCGATGGCCCGCTCGATGCCGAGCAACTTCGCTCGGCCATCATCGCCGGTATCGATCGAGCGAACCACGCGATTCTTGAATTAGGGACCGGCGCGGCCACGACACTCTGTGTCGCGGAAATTCAAGGCGACACGGTGCGCGTCTATCACATCGGCGATTCGGCGATCATGCTGGTCGGCCAGCGCGGCAAGATGAAATTTCAAACGCTTGCGCATTCACCCGTAGGTTATGCGGTTGAAGCAGGCCTTCTTGATGAAAAAGATGCCATCCACCACGAAGAGCGCCATTTGATTTCCAATGTGCTCGGCTCAACCGAGATGCGGATCGAAATGGGCCCGTCGCGCAAGATGTCGCTACGCGATACGTTGCTGCTCACGTCGGATGGTTTGCTCGACAATCTGCTCACCGACGAGATCGTTGCCCGTTGTCGTAAAGGTCCGTTACCCAAGGGGGTTGAGCAATTGATGACCGAGGCGTTCAAGCGGATGGAACGCGGCCCCAATGGCACGAAACCTTCCAAGCCCGACGATCTGACAGTCGTGGCCTTCCGCCGCACTCATTAAGCCGCTTGCGGCTTAGCGCTTCGTACCGCGGTGCAAGCACCGACGCTAAATCGATGTACCAATAAAAAAAGTCGTGGCCAGCGCGAGCGCGTGACCACGACTTTTCTTAAATCAAACTCCCGGCCGAATTGCGACGGTGTGGAGTCGCTGGAAGAAAGACGCGTGTCTAACAGTGCTATGCACTGCCATAAATTGACTCGGGCCTATCCAATAAATTGGTCCTCCCGACGGAATTGTGGCCGAGAAGTTTGTCTCCTTATTCTTCACCCGCGAACGAGTGAAGCTGATGTGCTGTTTAGTTACGAAACCAATCGGTATTTGTTCGCGTCACCCTTAACTCAATTCAACGCAGATTGAATTCGGTGCGACACGGCGAACGTTACAAAGTAATTCTACTCCAAGGAAGGGCGATGTGCGTCGATTTTTGCTTGAGTTTTTTCATTTGCAAACTGCATACCAAAACAATCTTTGGCAGCCAGCAATCATGATTATGCGGTAAAGCAAATCATATGCCCAAGCATTCGCATTCGCTGGCCGGTCTTGTCCGTTCAGAGTTTTCTTGCTACAAGACGCTCCCCAAAATCCGATCGGCCAAGGAAGGCAGGAGCGCGATGATGAATCTTTCAAAACAACTCACCCGCAGAGTGATCTTCAGCGTTGTCCTGGCGTCGATGTTGGGCGTGGCTTGTCTCGAAGCCCAACAGCAACCTCCGCAGCCACCGCCGGCACCGAGCACGATTGACGGGCGGAAGATGCCGCTCAGGTTGATGCTCACCCTCGGCCTCAAGGCAGTAACCAAAGAGGACTATGCGTTCATCGATATGGTCGTCCTTAAGGTCGATGAAGGAGTTTTGCCCCGCGCTTTGGTAAACAGCACTTTTCTGTGGGCACGCGATCGAGCTAACCGCGAATCGCCCACGATGGCGCTGCGGCCGATCGTTTACTTCCGCCCTGCCACGCTTAGGGCCGCCAAGCAACTCGGCATCAAGCTCTAGCCGCCGCTGTGCACGTGAGGCAATTTGGGAAGCGTGAAACGCGCTTCCAAAGCCGTAAAAATGCCCAGGGAGCATCGCGCGCCTGGGTAGTAGCCAAGCGATAGCAAATCGGGTATCCTATCGAGCTAGGATTGCCCCTTCTGGGTACTGACTTACCCGTTAAGGATTTTTTTAGGCGAGCCGGACTATGGCCAAGAAGACCAAAAAAGTCGTCAAGAAGACCGTCAAGAAAAAGGTTCCCGTGAAAAAAGGAGCTCCCGTTAAGAAAAAAGTGGCCAAGGTCACCAAAAAGGCCGCTCCTTCTGAAGGCATCAAGAAGAAGGTCAAAAAAGTCAAGAAAGCGGTCGTCGCCGAAGGCAAAAAGGCGGCCCCTGTCAAAAAGAAGGTCGCCAAGGTTCGCCGCAGCTCGTCGAAGGTGATTCGCTTGAAGGCCTATTGGGGCGTCTTCAATCAATCGCTCCGCCGCGTGGCTTTGTTTGAGTTCAACGAGCGCAAAAAAGCTGACGACAAGGCGACCGAACTCTCGAATAACGCCAAGGGCACACCGCACTTCGTCATGCCGGTGAAAGAAGCCATCGAAGGCTAAACTTATTTCGATTTGAGAGTGCGCAGCCGCTCGCAGCTTAGCGGAGAAACTTTCCAAGTTTCTCCACGGTCGCGGCATCACCAAACTCAAGCTTCCCAAAGCCTCGTTCCGCGCCCAATTCCACTGCCGCGTCCTGATGATCAGCATAATTGGTGATTAGCATCACAGGTGTTTGCTGAATCGCCGGGTCGGCTTTGATCTGTTTCAGGATTTCGCTGCCATCTGAATAGTCCTGATCCAACTTGCGATTGATCAATACGAGCGCGTAATCTCCGCCGCGCAATTTTTGCAGCGTATCATCGGGGCCATGCGCTTGGTCGACCGTGCAGTCGAAATTCTTGGTCAAAAACCGCGAAATCGAACTGAAATCAGGTCCGCAGTTCCCTACATCCAGCACGCGCTTGCTCATCACTTCCCCTCCGGCGTGATTGCGAACAAATGCGTGCGATTGCAGACATACAACACGTTGTCGGCCACGATCGGGGTGCTGTACACGCTGTTGCCCATGTCCTGCGTACCGTAAAACGGCTCGCCATCTTCCATCGCCACTTCGGGATCGTCCGAATGACGGAACACGGCGACCTCGCCATCTTCATCGCCGATGTAGACTTTGTCTTCGACGATCAACGGCGAACCCCACGCTGCGGCGAGCATGTCGTAGGACCAATGCGGCTTGCCTGTCTTGGCATCGAGGCAATGGAACAGACCGCTGAAATCGGCGATGTAGAGAATCCCATCGCGAATCGCCACGGTGCCGACCGTGCGGTGCATCGTTTCTTCAAAATCGACTTTGCCGTTGCCGTCGCGGTCGACTTCGCTGAAATGCCACACCACGGCGGAATTCGGATTGGGCCGCGTGAAATCCCCTTCCTCGGGCACCACGGCTTGCAGTCGCTTATGGGGGATGGTTTTCTCAGGATCGGCTTTGTTAAAGGCGAGTTCCGCGCTTACGTCGCCGCGTTTCGTGGGATCGATGCACCACAGGTGCCCCACCCCTTCGCCATGCTCAGGGTCTTCGCCCACGCCGACGTAAACCAAGCCATCGTAAATCACGGGCGTGGCAATGATGTGATTGCGCGTCGCGCGATTGAGGCTGTAATGCGATTCCTTGGGATTGGCGTCGAATTTCCAGAGTAGTTTCGCTTTGCCGTTCTCGCCTTGGGGATCGAAACTGTAAACCCAGCCATCGCCGCCAGCGAAAATCACTTGGGGTTGGCCGTCGAAAACCCCGTAAGTCGGTGAAGACCATTGGCCGTGCAGAATGTTGAGTCCCGGCGAATCGTCGGTCCACAAAATCTTGCGAGTGTTCTTATCCATGACGAAGAAGCTAGGAGCATCGGGGGCCGGGATATAGTTGTGTTCCACATCCACACCGTTCGACGTGTTGATGAACAGCAAATCCCCGACACCGGTGATCGAACAGCTTGCCATGTTGTGCTGCGAGACGCTCATTTCCTTCATCATGTCGAAGCTCCACACGACGTCGGCTTCTTTTTTCATGTCGTAGGGCTTGCCCGATTTTTTGATGATCTCTTCTTCGTTGGTAACTTCGCCGTCGTTCTCACCATCGTGAAAACCTTCGGTATCGAGACAAGCGACTTCGCCCCGACTGGTGACGTAATACAGTCGGTCCCCTTCGACGTAGGCGCTACTACAAATACCTTGCAGCGGCCAATCATGCACGCGGCCAGTGGGAAGCTTTTCGCTGCTATGTTGCCAAAGGAATTTGCCGTCTTTGATATCGAAGGCGAGCAGTACGCCCAGATCGACGTCGCCCGGATAGCGTTCGATCCAACCGCCGGAGTTATTCGATCCGACGAAGACTTTACCACCCACGACCACGGGGTTGCCGTAGGTTTGTGAACCGAGCCTGGCGACCCATTTGATGTTCTTGGCCTTGGCCGGATCCCAGTCTCCGGTGCGGTAGTCGAACTTGCCGACGTTCCACTCGGTGACGATATCTTTGCCGACAGGCACATTATTGCGTTCAGGGGTGCCGCCCCATTGATTCCATTCTTTGTTGGGTTCACTAGCGGGTGGCGTGGCCACATCGCCCACGGCATCGAGCGCAACGCCGACGCCTAAACCCATCACAAGGACTAATGCACAAAACTTCCAAACATTTTTCATGACAAATCCTTACTCGTTGGCAAAGACTTTGATGTTATCAACAGACAATTCCGCCGTTTCGGTCTTGCCGAACAAGCCGGGACTCCCCTGCAAGTTCGGCGACTTATCAACCATTTCGACGGTCCATTCCTTAGGTTCCTCTTCGCCACGCGGCCAGAGCTTGCCGAGCACTTTCACGTCGTCCTTGCCCGGCTCGACGCGCAGTTTCATGGTGTACCACTTGTGGGATTCCGGCTCAAATTCAACCGCGGCAAACGTGCGATGATCGTGCGGACTCCAACTGTAAACTCGCAGCTGCTTGCTCATGGGCCGCACGGCCAATGTGTAGGTGCTGTTAATCACGCCGAAGTCTGGCAACCGATCATCCAATTCATCCAGTACGAAATCTGCCTGAATTGTATAGTCCGACAGATCAATGGGACCCATCATCATTTGGCTGCGGGTGCCCAATTTGTTATTAGGATTCTTGGGCGTGGGCAATAGATTCTTCTTGGTGATGAAGCGTTCGCCATCTTTTTCGTCGATCACATAGCGAATCCGCCCGCCAATCCAAGTGAGGGGCACTTCCCCTTCCGCAAAATCGAACTCCCACGGCAGCGGCGGCACGATGCGTACCCTTGCCGTCCCCGTGAGATCGCCGACTTTGCAGTTCAAGAGTGCCACCTGATGTTCGTTTTCCTCGGGCGCCGTGAATTTGCCGTCGGCACTTGTCGTTCCAGCACCATCGACGCTGAACTCGACTTCGCTCGCGGGAACTTCTTTCAAGAATTGGCCCAGCGAATTGAACAGCCGCACTTTGTAGTCTTGCGTTTTACCCGGGGCCAAGATTACGTCATACGGCACGACCTGCACCTGCGCGGGCTTTTGATCTTCGGAGACTGTTTTTTCTTTCGGCCACTCAGGGGCGGGGGTCGAAGTCGTTTTGGCGTTCGGATCACCAATGCAATAGAGCGCTCCCGAAGTTGGCAGATAAATCCGCCCATGCGAAACAATCGGTGAGCCGTCCACATCGACGTCATCCAGCCGTAGCTTTTGGAGAACTTCCACTCCGTCTTCAGTCGGTTTGAGTATGTAAAACCGGCCGCTGTTGTCGGAATAATAAATTTTGCCGTCGGCATAAAGTGGCGTGCTACGCGACGCCGCTCCGAGCCGTTCGTAGCCAACTTGCTCGCCTGAGTTAGCGTCAAAGATGTATAACTTGGCACGGTCATCGACCACATACAGTCGGTCGTCCACGATCAGCGGTGAGCTTTTGCCAGCCATGACTTCAAATTGCCGCCAAATTTCTTTGCCCGTCAGATCGCCGCTCATCGAACCGTCGAGACAGACAACTGAGCCCATCGTATTGCCGAACGTGTTTTCTTCGCTGTGTGAAACATAGACGCGGCCTTTTTCGTCGACCGTTGGCGACACGCTAATCCCCATCCGCGAGAAGGGGAAATGCCAGAGCGGTTTGCCGGTGCGGGGTTGCATGGCCCAGATTTCGCCATCGCCTGAGGCAAAGACCATCACTTGCTGGCCGTTGATGACACGGATCGAGGGGGTGCTGTAGGTCGTGTCGTACGGAGCGAGCCCCGTGCCGCTGAGCCAACGAATTTCGCCGGTGGCTTTGTCCATGCCGAGGAACCGATGGGCCGGCACGGCGAGCCGTCCGTACTTTGGTTCATCTCCCCAACCAACAATCACCGCGCTGGTGATCACTTGATCTTCAAACACGAGCGGAAAGTTGGTACGGCCGCCGTAAGTGTTGATTAATCCCAGTTCTTCTTGCAAGCTGCGATCCCAGACCAGCTCGCCAGTATCCCCTTCCAAGCAACAGAAGTAGCCCGACACGCTTTGAGCATAGACGCGACCCGTTTCGGGATCGCCCACGACCGACGACCAACCGACTCGTGTGTCGGGGACTTCGCAAAGATACACATTAAAACTGTGTTCCCAAATTTTCTTGCCGGTCTCGGCATCGACGCAAACGACCTTTTCCCGTTCGACTTCGCTGCCGGGATTATCGCGGGTAAGCGTATAGAGCTTGCCGTTCATCACGATGGGGGTCGAGCGGCTGCCCAATTCTTCGTTCTTCCAAATGAGATTGCTCCCCTCGCCCCCTTCGGGGTTCCACGAATCAACGAGCCCTTGCTCGGTGGAGCTATTATTTTGCTGCGGACCGCGCCACATGGGCCAATCCAACGGATCGGCGGCGTTGGCGTAGGAAACCGTCAGCAATAAGCAGCCCAAGAAAGAAAGCCAAGGAAGTGGGCCCAGGGGCCAGCGAAGCAGATTCATAACAGATCTCACGCGTTGAATTGCTAGATCGTAAATGTGGGCGTCAACAATCGCCCAGGCGTTACAGTTTGCCAAGGACGGATTGCTAATGGGCAATCGTAGGAAAGGAGGGAGTCGTAGGGAGGCCAGGAATTCGAAGATCGTGCCCGGGGCTCGATCAGATGCTACTACGGTGAGTTTAACGATTGTGTTCCCTCTGCCGAAAAGTTGCACCTGGGCGATTAAGTGTCTTTTTCGTAATCCCGTCCGCCGCCGGCGGTCAGAATTACGATTTCCCCGGTGAATTACGCCAAGATAACACAATCACAGAAAGTTCCAAGGCGTGGATTGCGGCTAATCGCTGTACGGAGAATCGCTACCTGAGTTTAGGTCTTCCTGGACGGCAAAGTTTGCCTAACAGTTGTTCTAACTCAGTTCGTGAAAATTACTTCCGTGAACTCAAGCGTTTCAACACGCGTCGCCGATACGTGTTGATGTCGCAAGCAAAACATGAACAGTTGAGTTTGCGACTCACCATAGTTGGAAGCGTCTACACCGGTCTGTTTTATTTCGAGTCATGGATTGGCTCGACTGATGTTGACGCCTGACCGTGGGGACACCCGTTAGACCCACCTTGACCCGCCTCCGACCCAGCAGGGTCCCTGCACACTCCCGCCTACCAAACCGCACACGGGCTCACGCCCACGCCAGCGTCGCAACGACCAACCCAGGGAGGGTGTGGCGATCTCCGCACCGGACTACGTCAGGTAGTTTTGCGCACGTCCCCTACGAATAGGAGATGTCATTCGATGAAATGGAACATGTTAGGAGCGCTCGTCTTCAGCGTTTGTTTGGCTAGCCAAAGCTTCGGCTACGGCCTGCTCGACGCCATGCTGGGATGTGGCTGCGGATGCGATGCCTGTGATTCACAGAGCTGTTGCGAAAAGTCGTGTGGTTGTTGCGACCCAGGATGTGGTTGCAGCGATCCAGGGTGTGGTTGTGCCGATCCTTGCTGCGGCGATGATGCCTGCTGTGGCGCCGACAACGGCTGCTGCGACAGCGGATGCTGCGGCAAAGGAAAGTGCTGCTGCAAGCGCGAATGCTTGTTGCACCGCTTGTTCCAACGCAAGGGTCACTGCTGTGATCCTGGTTGCGGATGCGATGATTGCTGTGACCCAGGCTGTGGTTGTGAAGACCCAGGTTGTGGTTGTGCCGATCCTTGCTGTGGCGATGATGCCTGCTGTGGCGCCGATAAGGGTTGCTGCGACAGCGGATGCTGCAACAAAGGTTGCTGCTGCAAGAAAGCTTGCTTGCTAGATCGCTTGTTCAGCCGCAAATGTGGCAAGGGCTGCTGTGATCCTGGTTGCGGATGCGATGATTGCTGTGACCCAGGCTGTGGTTGTGAAGACCCAGGTTGTGGTTGCGCCGATCCTTGCTGCGGCGACAACGCTTGTGACAGCGGATGCTGTGACAGTGGCTGCAACAAAGGTTGCTGCTGCAAGAAAGCCTGCCTCTTGGACCGCTTGTTCGGTTGCAAGAAGGGCTGCTGTGACCCAGGTTGCGGATGCGATGATTGCTGTGACCCAGGCTGCGGTTGCGAAGACCCAGGTTGTGGTTGTGCCGACCCTTGCTGTGGCAATGGTGGTTGCGGTGACAACTGCTGCGACAAATGCGGCAGCGACTGCTGCGACGGCGGATGCTGTGATTCTTGCACCGGTGGTGCCAAGATGGAAAAGAAGGAAGCTGCTGCTCCTGCTCCTGCCGAAGCTTCGGCTGAGCAAGAAGAAGCTGCTCCGATTCCTCCCGCTCCTGCTGCCGATCCGAGTGCTCGGATTGCCCAGCCCCGCAAGGTTGTGAGCGCCAGCTTCGTTCGCTAAGCAACTGCGAAAAAGTTGAATCCCCCTCTGAGGACCTGCCTCGGGCTTTCGGGCTCGGGGCAGGTTCTTTTTGTTTGAAGTGAGAGTTGCCGCGTTGCAACGTATCACAGGGAATTCAACTAACCAGCCTGCTTCGGCCGCAACTTAAGAAAGTGCTCCTCGGGGAGCGTCATCTGCGTAACGCGGAAGCCAAACTTGTCGCCGACTTTCACGGCTTCCCCTTCAGCTACTTGTTGATCACCCACGAACAGGTGCAACTTCTCTTCGCAAGACTTGCTGAATTTGATGATCGTGCCAGGGGCGAGCTCCACGACGTCCTGCACGCTTTCCTTTTTCTCCGCTAGCACGACCCGCACGGGCACATTGATTTTCAACAGGCTGCGCGTGTAGCTCGGGAGTTCACTCAATCCGAGGGGGTGTTGAACTCGATTCGTCACCCGTGGCGCCGTCGGCATCGCTTGCGTGGGCTTGGCTTGGTCGAACAACTCTCCGGGCAAAGTCAGCGGCCACACCAATTGCAATTGGGCCGTTCGTTCACCAGCTTTTAATTCCAGCGGTAGCATCACCCCGTCCGTGGCAACGCTTGCTCGCGAGATTGCCGCACGCACGTCGACGACGGCTTGAGCTTGAAACTTGTCGGCCATCAGCGCGTCGGGCACCAACTGCATGCTCAACTCTTGGGCGAGCGTGCTGAGCTTGCTTTGTCCCGTTGGATCAGGATTCTCATACCAAGACGGCAAGAGTCCGCTGCACTCCTGCAAGATCGCCGCAAAGCCGACTTCGCCGAACGTGAACAGAATCGCCAGCCCGCGTTCGGCCGGCAAAGCATCGACAGCGAATCGTCCCGGCTCTCCCACGCCGATCGTGGTTTCCGTGTCCAGCGCACGTCCCAACGTTGCGGCCACTTCGCCCGCGTTTGTCTGGCAGGCTGCCACCACTTGTTCGGCGATTTGGGGTGTAAGTTCGCTCATGGACTATAACGGTGATTTGCTCGTTAGCGCATCCGTAGCGCAGTTATCACCATTATCGGACCGCCAGCCCGCAAACTTTGCCCAGTCTGCAAGGTCGCAAATTGCTGGCAAGCGAGCTTACCTGTCTTTCCCTGTCTCGCTCATCTATAATGGTTTTTTCATGCTGGCATCCCTGTCCCCCTGTAAGCGAGCCCATGGCAACCCTGCTGGAAGCCCCCCATTTCGATCTGCAGCCCTACAAATCGCTCTCGAATGAAGAGTTGCAGCAACGCATCCAAGCTGTCCGTGATGAGCTAGGGCCGAAATTGCTGATTTTGGGCCACCACTATCAGCAGGACGAAGTCATCGCGCTCGCCGACCTGACCGGTGATAGCTATCAGTTGAGTCAAATGGCTGCGGACAGCCGCGAGTGCCGGTTCATCGCCTTTTGTGGCGTTCATTTCATGGCCGAGACGGCGGACATCCTGGGCAATCGCCCCGAGAAGTTGGCTGAACGCGGCGGCGAGCGGATTCGTGTGATTTTGCCCGATCTTGCTGCCGGTTGTTCGATGGCCGACATGGCCGGGATTCACCAGATCGAAGATGCCTGGGATCAACTCGGCGAAGTGCTCGATACAAACGACATCACGCCGGTCACTTACATCAACTCGGCGGCCAGCCTCAAGGCGTTCGTCGGTCGGCATGGTGGCATCGTCTGTACGTCGAGCAATGCCAAGGCCGCGCTCGATTGGGCCTTTGCTCGAACCAGTCGCGTGATGTTCTTTCCTGATCAGCATCTCGGCCGCAACACGGCCATCGGCATGGGGATCACGCTCGATCAAATGCCGGTGTGGGATCCGCATGCCGAGGAACTTGGCGGCAACACACCCGAAGCCTTGCGCGCGAGCAAGGTGTTGTTGTGGAAAGGCCATTGCAGCGTGCACCAGATGTTCCGCCCCGAACACGTGAAGATGCTTCGTGAGAAGCACCCCGGCATCCAGATTTTGGTGCATCCCGAATGTCCGCGTGAAGTGTTCGAACTCGCCGATGTTTCGGGTTCAACGAGCAAGATCATCAAAACGGTCGAAGCCGCCCCGCCGGGAACGAAGTGGGCCATCGGCACGGAATTGCACTTGGTGAATCGACTCAAAGAGCAACACCCAGAGCAGGAGATTCACTTCCTGTCGCCCGTGGTCTGTATGTGCGCGACGATGTATCGCATCGATTTAGCGCACTTGTGTTGGACCTTAGAGAATCTCGCCGCGGGAACGCCGGTCAACACGATCGAAGTCGATCCCGAGATCGCGCACTGGTCGCTCGTGGCGCTAGAGCGGATGTTGGAAGTGCGGTGAGGACAGTGATCTGTCAGATCGCGGCTTTTCGTTCGCACATCTTTTATTAGCAATAGCCGCGATGCGACGCATCGCAGGTCTTTATGCATAAACGCCTACCTCTTCGCGCCATTTCAAGCCTCGGTGCCGAGGCAAATACGTCTGCATCAAATATTCGAAATGGCTGCGTTCGCAAACTTGCTTGCGGCTAGGTTGCTTAGCAAACCACTCTCGTTTTCCGCAGGCTTGATTCAGTTGTCTGGTGAGGCTACTACGTAACCTACGTCTCACGAGTTCCCAAGAGCATACTGTTCGCCAACTCACTAAGATATGAATGTGCGTGGACTCAGTAGCAACAGCGTGACCGCGCACAGCCTGATACTCAAAAGCTTCGATAGCGGCGTTGATCAAGACCTGTTGCTTTGTTCGATCAAAATAGGCAACATCGCCCACGAGATTCTCGCGATAGTGCCGCGCCATCTCCTCATCCGCTGCGAGGACTCCTACCTTACGCCGCACATAGCCACGAGGATGATCAGGCAGCCACGTGCCGTGACCGTGATAAGTAAAGAGATAGCAAGGCATGTTGCATTCTCCTCGGGGGACCGGCGATGCGTCGCATCACGGCTGATGTTAGTGAATTTTTGTACACTAACAGTGCCGATCAGATTCTGCAAGTAAAAAAAATTAAGAATAGCCGCAATCAGACTAATCGCTGGTCCTACGCCGCATCTTTCTCGCGGCAATACGCTACCATCGCGTCGATGCTCATCCCCGACTTGTCGATCTTCACGATGCCACCCTCGGACTTAGGCGTTGGTGCCGCTTCAGCAGCTGGGGCCTTGGCAACAGGTGCGGGCTCCGCCTTTGGTACAGGTGCCGGCTCACTCTTCGCCGCAGGTGCTGCCGCCGCACCACCTTTAGCCGCCGCGATCATGTCAGCCACCGACATCTTCGCGCGATCCACTTTACCCGGCGCGCCCGCTTCAGCGGGCGGCGCATCAGCAGCGGGCGCAGGTGCTTCCTTCTTCGCGGCAGGTGCCGCCGGCGCAGCTCCAGCACCACCCTTGAGCTTCGCCAAGATATCCGCTGTAGACGGCTTTGCACCCGATCCTTCTTTGGAAGTCGCGCCAGCCGGGGCCTTCGCCGCATCAGCAATTTGTTTGTCACCCGTGGTGGGTGCTGCCTTACCTTCGGGCTTGTCCTGAGGCTTTTTGGGAACAGGCTTTTCGGTTTTTTCTTTGGGCAGCGGCTTGTCGACCACCTTCAAGAATTCGAGTTCGATGTCGTACCACCCAATATTCAAGTGATAGTCAAGAAACTCAACGAGCGCGCGGCCGCTCATGTTGACGGTCTTCACCTGACCCACCACGTCGGCAAACCGTGCAAGTTCGGGCCGTTGCGGGTCGACCACCACGTATTTGTCGGTGTAATCCTGTTTGATCTTTTCAATGTTCGGAAAGACCATCGCTGCTGCGCACTCCTAAATCACAAAACCTCGGCGGAAACCGGACAGAACCGCAAATTGTCCCCAAAATCGGCGCCCCTGGCAATGGAGTCGGCGGCTTTTCCTTGCGAACGGTCGATTCGTTGTTGATAATCGTGCAGGCCGCATGTTGGGGCGGCGAAAACTCCTGTCTTTCCAAGTTCTTTTCGAGGCACCGTTCAAGATGCACCGTTCTCGATTTCGCTATGTTTTGCCCTGTCTGGCCCTGTTCGCAGCGAGTGTGCTGCACGCTCAAAGCGTCGAATACCTCCCCGGCATCCAATGGCCTGAGCCCCCGGTTGTGACCCCCGGCGAGAATTCCGCGGCTCCGCCATCGGATGCAATCATCTTGTTCGACGGCAAAGATCTCTCGGCCTGGGAAGGGGCCGACAAATGGAAAGTCGAAGATGGCGAGGCGGTCATCGGGGAAGGGGGGATCAAAACGAAACAAAAATTTGGCGACATGCAGCTTCACATCGAATGGTCCGCCCCCGTGCCCGCCCAAGGCGAAAGCCAAGGCCGCGGCAACAGCGGCATTTTCTTAATGGATAGCTACGAACTTCAGGTGCTGGATTCCTACGAAAACAAGACCTATCCCGAAGGTCAGGCGGGCTCGATTTATAAGCAGACTCCCCCGCTCGTGAATGCGATGCGGCCGCCGGGGCAATGGAATGTTTATGACGTGGCCTGGACGGCACCCCGATTTAACGAAGATGGTTCGTTGAAGTCCCCCGCGCGCATCACGGTTTTCCAGAACGGCGTGCTCGTGCTGAGTAATTTTGAATTGAAGGGCAAGACACATTGGCATCAACCGGCTGGTTACGAAAAGCATGACGACAAGATGCCGATCTCGCTCCAAGATCACGGCAACCCGGTTCGTTACCGCAACATTTGGGTCCGCGAGGTTGAGTCGCCAGAAGGTAAGCAAGCCGAGCAGCCCTCCTACATCGACCACGCGACGGGCAAGACTTGGAAAGAGGGTGAAGAACCACCCCAGCAAGATTGATCACCTTGATGTTGAGCCGCAGGCGCGAGTCTCGCGATTTTTTTCCCTCAAGCCCAGATGCCGTAACTCCATTGCACGGTGGCGGGATACTTTTTGTCACCGCTCTGGGACGTTGATATTTTGAGTTGGTGTGCTGGCTCGCACACGAGCAAGCACTTGGGATCGGGATCAAATCTCAGGACCTCGCGGTCGGCATTCGCGCCGAAGGAAACCGCTTGATGATCTTGCCATCGCACTTGGCACGTCTGGCTTGGTTTACTCAGATTATCACCAAAATATTCGACGACTTCCGATTTTGTGTAGGCCGTGGCCAATCCCACGACATCCTCTTTCAGACGGCAGGCAATATCAAAGAACAAAAATTGAAATGCCGGGATGTTGGTATTGAGATGAGGCGCATTGAGACCATACCGCGTATTGAACCGGAATTTCTCCTTGTCAGGCAAATCGCCCGGTCCCCGCGACGTGGCATCGCCCACTTCTACGCTCATCGACCAATGGCAAGGTCCATTGGCACCCGTCAAAAAGAGATTCTTCCCTTGCTGATGAAGTTCCGTGAAACAAGGAAGATGAATTTGCTTTGGATTCTCGCAGGATTGGAACACAGGGATGCGTTCGTTACCGACTAGCAACCAAATTCCGTGCGAGAAATAATCACCAACTTTCTCGAATTCAACGCAAATGTGTGCCGCTGGGCCGCGCGCTTCTAAAGTCGTTTTGCTGGATGCGGCCACTACTCGTCATCCTCATCTTCGATCGGTTGGCCGGCACGCCAGCGGAGGACCGAATCCAGAAATCCTTGGATATCGCCATCGAGCACCGCGTGAAAGTTCCCCATCTGGAACTTTGTACGGGCGTCTTTCACCCGTTGATCAGGGTGTAAGAAATAGTTGCGTATTTGCGAGCCAAAGCCCGTTTTGGCTTGCTGCTGATATTTGATCGCTTCTTCGGCTTCGCGTTTTTCTTCTTCGATCCGTGCCATCCGCGCCCGCAACATTTTCCAGGCGGTCGCGCGATTCTTGTGTTGGCTACGTTCGTTCTGGCATTGAACGACGATGTTGGTCGGAATGTGCGTCAGACGAATTGCGCTTGAAGTCTTGTTAACGTGCTGGCCCCCTGCCCCGCTCGCTCGGAAGGTATCTTCGCGAACATCCTCGGGGTCGATTTCGATCGCCACCGAGTCAGCAATTTCTGGCGAGACATCAACGGCCGCGAAGCTGGTCTGCCGTTTCCCTTCGCTGTTGAATGGGCTGATCCGCACAAGGCGATGCATGCCGGTTTCACCACGCAGGTAACCGTAAGCCATCGGTCCGCGGATCGTGATCGTGGCGTTATTGATGCCTGCTTCTTCGTTATCCTGGCGGTCAACGAGTTCCACGCTGTAGCCATTCTTCGAGGCCCACTGGGTGTACATCCGTAGCAGCATCTCGGCCCAGTCGTTGGCATCGGTCCCACCGTCACGGGCATTGATCGTCATGATCGCCCCCGCCGCATCGTGGGTGCCGCTCAAAAGTGCTTTGAGTTTGAGATCTTCGATGATTCCTTCGAGGCGACCGACTTCACCGGGAACTTCCGCTGCGAAGGATTCATCCTCTTCGGCCATTTCCAGCATGGCCTTCAGATCATTGCATGACAGCAGAGTTTCGTTGAGCGGCTTCACGATCGAATCGAGCGACTTGCGCTCCATGAGCGTGGCTTGCGCTTTTTCTTGGTCGTCCCAGAAACCGGGGGCCGACATTTCGGCGTCGATATCGATCAGCCGGTGAGCTTTGCCAGCAACGTCAAAGAGAGTCCCGCAGCTGGAGAATTGCAGTGCGGATCGCTTCGGTGCGATCGTACCATTCCTTTTCCAGTGCCATCGGTGGGACTCCGTCGATATGAGTATGAAACAATGTGGGAACGTGGCATTATAAGCAATTCCTAGCCCAGGGCGGTAGCCCACGGTCTGCGACCGGCATAAACTCAAATTATGTCGCGTGTCGTATTAGCCATGTCCGGGGGAGTCGATTCGAGCGTCGCGGCCCACTTGTTGATCCAAGAGGGCCACGAGGTGATCGGCGTCTTCATGCGCCATGGGCATCAATCCCCCGTCGCCTGCGGCGAGCCCACTTCAGTGAGCGGTGGTGCCCTTCCCATCATCAACCGCCTCGACCACAAGCAAGGCTGTTGCACCGCCGCTGATGCCGCAGACGCCCGTCGGGTGGCGGATCGCTTGGGAATTCCGTTCTACGCTTTGAATTTGGAAGAAGAGTTTGGCCGCATAATCGACTACTTTGTCGACGAGTACACGGCGGGCCGCACGCCCAATCCGTGCGTGCAGTGCAACAACTGGATCAAGTTCGGCAAGCTGTTTGATTATGCCGACAGCGTGAGCGCCGAGTTCGTAGCCACGGGGCATTACGCACGATTGGAACAAACTTTTAGCGGTGTACCAGCACTCTTGCGAGGCCGTGATGCGGCGAAGGATCAATCCTACGTGCTCTTTGGCATCGACAAGAAATATTTGAGCCGCATGCTGCTCCCCGTGGGCGATTTTGAAAAGCCTGAGATCCGCCGTATCGCCGGCGAGTTAGGCTTCAACGTCGCCGAGAAGAAAGATAGCCAGGAAATCTGTTTCGTTACGCAGGGTCACTATTCGGATTTCATTCGTGCCCAGCGGGATGATGTTGATACGGCGGGCGAATTTGTTACGACCGATGGCACCGTTGTCGGCACGCACCCTGGGATCGAAGGTTTCACCGTCGGTCAGCGCAAAGGACTTGGTATTGCATTGGGCGAACCAAAGTTCGTGGTGCGAATCGAACCGCACACGCGCCGGGTGGTGTTGGGGAATCGCGATGAACTCGTGCAAGAATCGCTCACCGCTTCTGCGGCAAATTGGTTGGTCCCCGCCGAGGATGTGCCGCGCCATTGCCAGGTCCAGATTCGTTACAACACGCGACCGGTTGGGGCGAGCGTGAAGCTACTTCCGGGACGACAATTCGCGGTAGAATTCGACGAGCCGCAACACGGCGTTGCGCCGGGACAAGCGGTCGTTTGTTACGACGGCGACCGCACCCTCGGCGGCGGCTGGATCGATTCGTAATTTGTCTAGCCGCGATGTGACACATCGACGACCTGCAACTCGTTGAGTCGCGGCTATTTGTGTGATCGCGCTACAAACTCACATACGGATTATTCGCCGCTTCCGCTTGCGCCGCGGCGAAGTCCATTCCAGCCATCACCACGGCCACACTAATTGCCAACAAACACACCGCGCAGCGCACCGGGGTGCTCCACTTTTTGCTCGGAAAAAACCAACCCGCGCCCACCGCAAAACCCACGAGTAGCAGCAACGCGTAAAGCAATTTCAGCTCCGCGAAGAAATGAGCGAGCACCAACACACTGCTAAACGCAATCACAATCGGCCCCGCCGCGGCGTCCGGTCCGCGAGCCAGCTTGAAAATCCAAGCCGCAAGCGCGCAACCGGTAAGCGTGGCGACGAGAACGCCCATGAGTTGCCCGTAAGTGATAGAGCCCGAGAGCGCGACCGTCACCGAAGCCGCAAAGGTGGCGAGCACAGCGAGAACGGAACGCAAACGCGGCAATTCCGTGGTTTCACCACGAACAAGTGCCCATGTCGCGAGCATCGCCAAGGCGATACCGCCGATCCCCAAAATCGCTTCGGTAATTGACCACGCACCGGTGTCAAAGCCCGGTGGCGGGGCAACCTTCGGCAGGTACTTTGTTCCCCATAACAAACGCCAGGGAAGAAACGCACAAAGTGCCACTCGTAGCAACCATGCGAACTTCGCATCGCGGTTGCTACGAGTGGCAACGGCATCAGGCATAACTGCAAGGATCACCATGAGAGGCAAGAAATCTTTCGCCTGCGTGATCCGCACGGCCTTGGCAATGGCAGACGCCACCCCGACACCCTGCGCATCGAGCGCCCACATCCCAGCAAGAAAACTCACAACAGCTGCGGTCCGCCAACTACTCGCGGCGTTGTGTGTGAATTTCCAAACGAGTGCGAGCGTCACCACTGCCAAAATGCCTGGCAAGATTCCACCCAGCAAAATGTCGGCTGGAGTCACCATCTTAGTCGGAATTGTACGGCGATTATTCCGCAACACCCTCGAAGCTGATCGTCACGGCCACTTCATCGCCGATGCCGGGGATCATGTTCGTCATGCCGAATTCGCTCCGCAAGAGCTGGGTTTCGCAGAGGAAGCCGGAATGCTTTTTATTATCCATCGGGCTCACGCCGACCTTCAGAAGCCGCAACGGTAAAGTCACCTTGCGCGTTACGCCGTGCATCGTGAGATCACCGGTCACCTGATACACGACAGCCCCAGCACTTCCCTCTGGTGGTGCACCAGCTCCGGCCGACTCGGCTTTCACTTCGGTGCTTTGGAATGTGATCGTGGGAAATTCATTGGTGCTCAAGAAATCCGCGCCACGGAGATGTCCGTCCCGCTTGGCATCGTTCGTGTCGATGCTCGCCGCGTCGATGGTGAGCTGAAAGCTGCTCTCAGCGGGGTTAGCTTCATCCAGCACATAACTCCCAGCAACCTTGTTGAAACGCCCATAGGTGTAGCTGAAACCCATGTGGCTGATGCCGAAGATCACCGAAGTGTGCGAAGGGTCGACAACATAACTATCGGCAGCGTGGACAGCCGGTTGTGCGCCGAGAGACAAAGCGAGCAAAACAAGGGCATGAGCAGCGAAAGACTTCATCACGAGACTCCTGTGTGGGTTAGAAAATCACCTTCACGTGCTTCCCATTGAACGCGATTCATTTCGATCCGGCAAGTTCTCGTCGGGTTCCCGGCGGCAGACTCTGCTTTCAGCCGCACTGAAAGTACGGTATTATGCTGCAAGTGCCCGCTAGCAACCCCGACCCACGAATATGCTCCGAGATGTACCTATGACGACACAGCAAATGCTCATCATGGCAGCGATTGGTGTTGCCCTGTTTCTCTTGTTGGTGCTGTTTGTGATGGCGGCCAAGTATTTCAAAATTTGGCTGCAAGCCTACATGTCCAATGCCCGGGTGAGCATATTCAGCCTCATCGGCATGGGACTACGACAAGTCAATTCGCGCGTGATCGTTGAAGGCAAAATCATGGCGATGCAAGCCGGCGTGGGAACTGACCCTACCACGGGCATCACGACTCGTCGCTTGGAAGCGCATTATCTTGCTGGCGGCGATGTGCCACGCGTGATCAACGCGATTATCGCTGCCCAACGGGCCGACATCGATTTGGATTTCGACAAAGCCGCCGCGATCGATCTCGCTGGCCGCGATGTGCTTGATGCCGTCCGCACGAGCGTGAATCCCAAAGTGATTGATTGCCCCAACCCTGAGAAATCAGATCGCGCGTTTTTGAGTGCCGTGGCGAAGAACGGCGTGGAACTCAAAATTCGCGCTCGTGTGACAGTTCGTACGAATCTCGCACAACTCATTGGTGGAGCTACCGAAGACACAATCGTTGCTCGCGTGGGTGAAGGTATTATTACCTCGATTGGTTCCTCGCCCGATCATCTCACTGTGATGGAGAACCCAGATCGGATTTCCAAGGCGGTGCTCAAGCGTGGGCTCGATGCACACACGGCGTTTGAAATCGTGTCGATTGACATCGCCGACATCGACGTAGGAGAAAACATTGGCGCTCGTTTACAAGCCGATCAAGCTGAAGCCGACACGCGGAAAGCTCAAGCACTCGCCGAGCAACGTCGTGCCGATGCGATTGCCCGTGAGCAGGAAATGAAGGCCAAGGTGGTCGAGAATCGCGCTTCGGTGATCTTAGCCCAGGCCGAGGTGCCGATGGCTATGGCCGATGCGTTTCGCAACGGCAATCTAGAACGCATAAGCAAAAACGGGACTTGAAACTACGGTTGATTTGGACCAAATTCGCCAGTTTGTAGGGCGTAATCGAACCACATTTTCTCCGACTCTTCAAGATCTTTGGTTTGTAATTCCCACTGGTCGTTGACATATTTCAATAGAAATTCACGCTTCTCAACGGCACGCTGCGCGGGAATCACTGGGGCAGGGACCTCCCTCGTAGGTTGCTCCACCGAGGGAACGTCGATGCCAAGATCATCCAATCCTTCTTCGTTTGGCAGTTGGTAAGGATCGTCGAGCTTTATATCGCCCTTCGTGGCATTCTTCTTGGACTGCTCGCGTTCTCGAGTCGAAGCAACCATGCCATGGTTATAGATCGTTTTGGTCGTAACCGTGACAATCGCCGTATAATCAGGCTGCTTATCGGAGGGAGGGATGACCTTATAGGCTATGTCGCGCTTAATGCTCAATCCCATATTACTGGGAGGTTGAAACATCCTCAGCGCATGTTCCATACGCTCGATGATCCAAGTTAAGTCATCCTCCGCCGGATTCGTCGATTCCCGAGCCGGCGGAACGGGCATTTCCGGTCCACCGCAACCCGGCAGCATCAGCATCGCTGCCAAGAGGGATCCGTAAAGTGCGACTAGCTGTAATTGTGAAAACAAAGTTATGCCTGCATATTCTTCTGGTCTGGCGACCACCTAGGGGGCGCTCCGTTTCATCACCGTAATTAAAAACCGCCGAATGGATCTTCTTCTTCAGGAGACGATTCATCTTCGGGCTCGTCGCTTTCCGTGGCGTTAGTTTCTTCTTCCTCGGTAGATTCCTCGGCGGCTTGGTCGTCTTCAACTTCAGCCGGTTCTTCATTGAACGGATCCTGGTTGTCCGGATCATCGGCAGCATCTGCGGATTCTTCCCCCTCAGTTTCAGCTGGCTCAGCTTCCGCAGCGTCAGTTTCGGTAGCTTCGGCACCAAATGGATCAGAATCAGCAGGTACTTCCTCGCTAGGAGTAGATTCAAAAGGGGTGGTCTCCGCAGGAGTACTTTCCTCGGTTCCAAAAGGATCGTCCTCTGCAGCGGGTGTTTCTTCCGCGGGAGCTGTCGTGGCTGGGGATTCTACGGCGGGAGTGGCTTCTGAGTCACCAAAGACGTCGTCTTCAGCTGCCGGGGTTTCTTCCACCGGAGTTATTGTGGCAGGGGCTTCCTCGACGGACGCGGCGTCGGCTGCCCCAAAAGGATCTTCTTCGGCTGGTGCTGTTACAGCAGGAGCGGTCTCCTCGACTGCGGGACCTGGATCCGAAGCCGGGGCAGGGGTTCCAAACACCTCATCCTCGACCGCTGGGGCTGGTTCAGGCGTGACCGCTGGAGGCGTTGTTTCTGCTGCTTGTTCGGAACCAAAGGGGTCGTCTTCCACGGCAGATGCCGGGTCGGTCGTCGGTTGAGCCACGGGCGGCACATTTTCCGCAGGAGTTACAACCGCGGGCGCTTCAACTGCAGGCGTTTGTGATGCAGGAGTTTCTTCTGGGGCCGGTTCACCAAACAAATCAGTCTGAGCGGCTGGTTGCTCTAGCGGGGCCGGAGTCACTTTCGGCGTGGGTTCGGGGGTGACGGGAGGAGTCTCTACGGGCACCTCCGTGATTTCAGGCTGAGGAGTCGCTTGTGGCGTGCCATGGAAATCCAGGGAGGGCTCGACCAATTGTTCGAGCGGAACCGGTTGGCTGCGATGCAACACATCGCCCTCCCGTGAGCGAAGTTGCTCATAGCGCTGTTGAGACTGACTGCGGTTTTGCTGAACTTTGTCGACGCGTGCTTGACGGCGAAATTCTTCGAGAGTGATTCGATCGGGACCTTGGATGCGCTGCAATGCATTACCTATCGCAAATCGTCGTCCTGGATCACGAGCCTCGTACATGGCTCCGATGCGCAAATCTTCTTCCGCCTCGGACTGGCGTCCTTCACGAAGGAGTGAAATTCCCCGAAAATAATAGACACGCGGGTCGGTCGATCCTGCGGCAATACACTGAGCAAAAGCTTCTTCCGCTTTGGTGGTAGAGCCCGCAAAGAAGGCATGAACTCCCCGGCCATATAAGGCGGTAATCTCCGTTGAATCTTGGGCACGCAGCACTGCGCTAGTTGTCAGGCTAGCCAAGATGATCGAGAAGAATCCGAGTCGCTGCAGTGCGGAACGGAATAGCTGTACGGGTGTTTTCATCGATGAAGCTCCACAGGAATGCATTCCAATGATCGTTAAATGTCACGACAACCCGATGGGCTGTCCGATCCACATCCTGGGATCAGCTGTTCCTCCTGAAAAGATGCCATCATAAACTTGAAACGAGCCGGCAGGCAACATTTTTTTTGCCGTACCGGCTCGCTGATAGTTCTTAAATTGTCGTCAAAACCTAGAATATTGGCTCGTATCAAAGCTTAGCATTTTGGGTCCGCAGCCCCTCAATGTTTCCCTTAACTTGGTCATAATCTGGCCGTTCAAGTACGGGAAGCTTCTCTTTGGTAAAGCCAAGTTTCTGAGCTTTTTCCCAGGCTTTGAGAGCTGCTTGATCGTTCCCCGCGAGGAGATTGGCCTTCGCGAAATGATAAAATTTTATGGGATCATTACTCAATGAGGTCGCTAAAGACATGTCCTCAACAGCGGCATCGTAATCCTTGCGTGCCATCCGCACCACGGCACGTGTATCAAGAATATCGTCGACAGGGCCGTAGACCTCCAAAGCTTCGTTAATCAACTGCTCAGCTTCGTCCGTCCGTTGATTCAATAACGTCAACAAAAAGCCCAAGTTGTTCTTGGCCGCCGCGGACATCATGCGTGGCACGTCGTCGCGTTTGAGAACATTATCATATTTCGCTACGCTCTCTTCGTATTTGGCTTGAGTTTCCAAAATCTCTGCTTCGAGCAACATCCGTCGAACGGATTCTGGGTCGTCACGTAGTGCGGATGCCATCATCGCATCGACATCAGCATCGAACTTGTCACCAAGATCTTGACGCCTTGTGCGTAGCATTTCAGCACAGATTTGCAGTACGTCATCCATTTGCTTGGGGAATAACTGCTTGAGTAACTCAATCGCTTTGGTGGGGTCGCCATGCAGCGACAAGAAGCGAGCATATTCCAGGGCACCCTGATTGGTTCGTTGCACGTACAGCGGATAAAGCTGAGCCGCCAAGTCGAATTGCTCGTGTTCTGTTGCTAAGCGAGCGACCATCAAAATGCTTTCCAATTGCTTCTGATCGAGCGCACCTGTCAAATTCGGTGGCAGCAAACTCTTGAGCAATGACAGCAACTTGGCTTGGTTGCCGCTTGCCGCCGCGAGCTTGATGCTGAGCGAGATATAAGCTTGGCTTTTTGGATCGATCTTCTTCAAGTCTTCCAATTGCTTATTAGCTGCATTGAACTCGGCACGCTCTATAAGCAGGTCAATAAACGTGGCCCGCACTTGTTCGTCGTCGCCGAACTTTAAAATCGCATTGGTCAACAATTCATTACTCCGTTCCGAGTCGCCCTTCTTGCTCAACAGCCGAGCAAGCGAAAGTACGCCCGATTTCGTAATTGCGACCGAGCGATCCATGTCGGAAAGGATTTCGATGGCCTTAAGCTGAGCGCGAGGCTCACTTCGAGACGCTAATATCTCCGCCAGCAGGGCCTTTTCGGGGAGCGGAATATCATTCATATCGCCCTCGTTGCCCAACAATTTTTGTGCTTTCAGCGACTGCTGATAATCGCCGCCCAAGGTCAACATGCGGGCTGCTTTGTCTCGTGCCCAGGCAACATAAGGATTATTGCGATCAACTTTTCCTTCGTTGGCTAGCCGCAGAATGGTATTGATGTGTGGTGCCGCTTTACTGGCCGGCAGCTTGCCTTGCTGAGCCCACAGCAAATAAAACTCCGCCATCCTCTGAGCAACGGCCGGATCCTCCAAGCGATCCGAGAAATTCGCGAGATACAGCTTTTCAGCAGCTTGCCAATCTCCAACTAATTCGAACTTTTTGGCGGTCAAAAGGGGCAGAAAATCTCCTTCAATTGCGAGTTGTGCCCGGCGCAGGGTGTCCTCAATCGCAGCGGAGTCTTTCTGAGAAGCATTAATCGCCAACAGCTGCATCCAGATGTCGGCTTCCGTCGGTTGGAGTTCCGTGGCTTTGGCGAGTGCTTCTGTTGCCTCATCGTATTTGCCGACTTCGTTGGCAATGCGAGCAAACCAAACTTGAGTCGTGGCATTCTCGGATTCAAGTTCGGCGATCTTTTGGGCCGATTCAAACGCCTTGTCTTTGGCGTCGGTAACCAATAAAACTTCGGCTTCCGAGCGGCCCAATAATGGGAGTCGCATCGGCTCGGGAATCATATCGAGCTTCTGGCGCGCTTCCTGCATCTGGCCACGTTGTCCTAAAAGTTTCACCTGCAAAGCAAGTGCATTCGCATTCGGCGGGCCATATTTTAGGGCATCCTCCAAATGCTGGAGTGCTATCTCTTGATCCTGTTCCAAGACCAAAAGTAATTGGCCGTAAAGAATGTGCAGTTCAGCCCATTGAGGACGACGCTTGAGTACGGCATCGAGCTTCGTGCGGGCATCAACGAGTTCTTCTTTGAGGACTTTTTGCTGAGTGTATTCCCACATCAAACGGCGCACGACGGAGTGGATGTAGTTGCCATCCTCTTTGTCCTTAACGATTTCTAGTATCGACTCTTCAGCCTTACGCATCTGGTCGACATTGTGTTCCTGAAACGCGATTTCAAACAAACGCACTCTTGCCGGCAAACTGTCAGGCATCAATTTGATGGTGCGTTGTAGATATTCTCGAGCTTTATCAAGTTGTCTAAGCCCTTCGAACTGAGCAGAAATCGTCGCGAACAACTCGGCTTGCTCGGCTGGCGTCCAGCTATCAATCCCTTCCGCTAAAGCTTCAAGTTGTTCGGCAACATCTTCAGGTTGCGCCGCCCTCAGCAATTGGGCCCGCGTGGCGCGCAGGCGAAGATTGTCCCCGCTTCTGCCCTCAAGCTTGTCGAGCAGTGCCAAGGCTTTTTCAGGGCCCGCGTCAGGATCTGCACTCAACAAGGAAATGGCTGCAAAGCTGATATTGATATTGTCAGGTTCTAATGCCGCGGCATCACGGATGAGTTGCTTGGCTTCCTCAAATTTCTTTCGTTTCAGCATCACATTGGCCTGCACTAACTTTGTGCGTGCTTCGGTGAATTCACGTTCTTTGGCAATTTGCTTAATCATGGCGTCGACTTTGGCCCAATCTTGAGAGGCCTCGGGCAGCTTCGACATTTCATCGATCGCTTTATCCAGGTCCAGCGCTTCATCGTCATTTGAAACTCCTAAACGAGCTTCAAGGGCTTGCAATCCCATCTTGGCGGCTTCGTAGTTGGGGTTCTTCTCCAACACTTCCGCATAGACTTGCCGCGCTAAGTCGAGTTTGCCCTGCCGTTCGTAGCTAGTCGCTAGTAAAGCACCAGCCATAGACTGCTCGATCGGAAAATCGATCAACAGAGGCCGCACTTTCTGCAGTTGACGAGCGGCTTCACTCCATTCTTGCTTCTGCCACGCGATCCGAGCCTTGGAAAAATCGATATACGGGACCAGAGACGGGTTATTCGACTTCGCCAGTTTTTCGAGCTCCTTCTCGACGGCTGGAAAATCGGCCTTTTGGAAATAGATATTGATCTTATTGCGAGTAAAAACCATGGCCCGCTCGTCGCCAGCTTGTTTTTCACCTTGCTCAAGCGTCTTGAGAGCATCGTCTAATTGTTCTTGCTGGATTTGCACGCGGGACAGCATGTCGTACAACACCAACCGGTCGGGATGCTTTTTGAGCGCGTCGGTAAAGATTTTTGTGGCAAGCTCATAGTCTTTCTCTTCAAGAGCCACCAAACCTTTTTGCTGCAACACGTCGATATTGTCCGGATCGAGTTCATAGGCCTTTTCAAGGGATTGCTTCGCCTCGTCGGATTTTTCCACCGTGCGGAGAAAAACAGATTGATTCAAAAAGGCCTCTGCAGAATCCGGATTCTGCTTGATCATTTCGTCAATAAACTGTTGCGCCTGCTCTTTGTCCTGATTGTTTTCCATCGCCAAGCCAGCCAGCATGCTGTAGACTTCTGGGCGATTCTTAGCGGGGGCTTTGGCGGGATCAAAAGTTTCCTTGACCTGATCGTAGCCCACCAATTTGTAGCCTGCTTCGAGTGCTGGCTTGTTTCCCTTCACTCGATAGAGCGCTTGCAGCTGCATCGCCAGCAATTCGGTATCAGCGGGATCGTCGTGAATAAGTTCCTCGAGGTGCATCAGTGCATCTTGCGGACGAGATGCGATGTTCAATTCCACGAACTTGCGACGCAGCTTGGGATCCCCAGTGCGGCGCGCAGTTTCTTCTAAAAATGCATACGCCTTATATTTCATTTCTATAGGAGTTTTGGGATCGTCGAGCATTTGGATGCCGATGTTGGCCAACTCGATGCGGGGTTCCTCCTCGTCGCGTCGCAGTTGCACATACTTCAAGAGCATGTCAAATGCTTCTTGGGTCTTGCCTTCATCAAGAGCGACTTTGGCACTATCGCGGAACCAACTGGCCTTGCGACTCACTTGCCACTGCTGCAAAAAATACATCCCGACGCCAAATACGACGACGCCGATGAACACACTGAGGAGAAGTTTGTAATTAACGCGATATCGTTGCATGGTGTCTCACATTCCGACGATGAATGCTAAGAGGATGTTTCAAGGCTAATTTTTGATATTCCAAGACGCTACGAATCGAAAAGCAGGTCGGCTTAAATCATGCTGGCAGATGTTTTGATACCGCAGTGCGGTACTCATCCCTGAAACAACATCCTGAAGAGCTGCCAGTCAGTGGCAAGAATCAACTTCGCTGGAGGGACCCTACCCCTGACCACGCCGCATGATCGACCTGCCTTAAGTCTAGTTTTTCCCGGACCTTCTGAACAAATTCAGTCTTCATCCTATACCCGAGTTCTAGGCTGTCAACGACGCCTGAACCCGCCGGGACGCTCTAACCGGTACAGGCCCGACGACCTCCCCTGCCAAGGCCGTTTGTGCGGAGAATTGGGGCTGTTTCGGATGAGCTGGCAGCTTGAGCAGCACTTGTGAAACCACCCGCGTAGAGCGTGAAGAATTCTTCATCACATCGCGACACTTCAATAGGTAGCAATGATAGACCTGCTAATCGATGGTTGGAAACTAGGCGCTCGCTTCCAACGGCCGACGCCAGACATGGTCTCGGCCGGAAAATGGATGTGCCGATACTTGCCCTCGCGAGATAGAGAATAGCTGCGGCAATATCGCTGACCGGCTCAAATTAAGGTCCTGCCACTTCATCGCCACGGCCGCCCTCAGGCGAATAGGCGCAGCAATACGTAGGGCCGTGTGTGCCAACAAAACGGATACAGGCGCATTATGGACCAATACTATCACCCAACTCTACTCGCCGTGGGCGTGGCAGATTTGGAAAGCAAGGCATCGCTCTTGGATGTCTATAGCGTGACAAATACACGTGAAGCAATCGCCACGATGCGATTGGTTGGCTTCGACTTGATCCTGGCTGGTTTGGATAACCCCGAGATCAACATTTGGGACATGATGGGCCGGATTATGTCGGCTTGGCCCCAACAGCGTTGGCTCTTGGCATCATCCCAGGTTTCACTCGAAGACGAGATTCACGCACGAGCTTTGGGGGCCTTGATGGTCCTCAGCGAAGTCCCTCGGGAAGACTGGCTTTTTGAATATGCCACGTCGCTACGGCAGCGTGAATTGCATAAGTGCTACGAAGCCAGTTTCCCAGTATCTGCTCCCGTTATGGCAACACAAACCTAATTCAGATCTTGTTTCGCGGAAAGGAGCGTCTAATGAACTTTCAATCATCAGCACCTACTCTCACGGTCCGCAATTGGCGGAACGTCGCACCAGAGCAACTCTTGCTCTTAAGAATTCTTGGTGGGGATGGCGTGAGTCGCCCCATCAGCGCGGAACTCGACCGTCGTGCTCGGCGCCGTTCGAGAAACATTCTGTCCATGTTTCGCTCGGCCAAGCCATTTCCAGCGGCCTGAAATCAAACACGTTGCATGACTGGTTGCAACATTTCCACAAGAGACCCACGTAATTAAGGAATTTTCCCATGACCATCAGTTTGCACATTGAGGATGAATCGGCCCTCGACGACATCACCAGCTACGAGAAATGGCACCGCCCGGAGAGATGTTCGGTCAAGCCCAGCGTGAGAAAAGGACTGTGTCGTTCGATGCGAAACACAGCATCGACTATTTCGAGTGCCTACACGGGCTCGAAGAAGCGAGTTGCCAAAACGAGCTATCGTTTCGCCGCGTAATTGCAGCCGATTGTTTGCAAGCTGTTCAATTGTTTTTTGGAGTTTTGCTGATGAATTGAATTCTAGTTCGCAAGTATTTTTTGATCCGTTTGCAGTCGCACCACACAAAAGCATGATTGCAATTAATTTTCTATTTCACTCGTCGTCCATCAACACACCAAGATGGATAAATTTAAGGAAAACACTCATGTCAAAATTCACCAAATATCTTCTGGCTGGATTGTCAATTTGCTCGCTACTCGTGGCCGGCGCGGCCGCAGCGACGCCCAGCAATTTTTCAGAGGGGTTTGAGACTGACGTTGCCAGTTGGAGCGCCTTCGGACCGTCCTTTACACCTGTTCGGGTCAGCTCGGGAACGAGTGGTATCACATCGTCGGAAGGTAGCTTCCATGCCGTATTGAATCCGGGAGCAATAGGGACGACCACCAATGCCGCGACAAACTTTGGCGCCTATACCGATACTTTCCCCGTCGGTGGCTATGTTACATCGCTTGATATCTACCTGGACCCAGCAGCCATTGCCACGAATGATTCCCGCTTCAACTATGTTGTCGCCAGCAGCAATTCGGCCGGTGCACACTTGCGGGACTTCGCCTTCGTTCTCGGTGGATACACCGATGCGGACTTGACTGGCCCCGGCGCCGGCTCGGACCGCTTCATCATCAACGGCCAGAACAACAGTGGCCGCTCGAGTAGTTTCCCGAAAGACCCGAGCAAAGATCCGGTCGCGGTGACAGCCACAGGTTGGTATACCTTCGAGCACCAATTCTACGACAACGGCGGTGTACTCGCTGTTGACCTGAATCTGTATGACCCCTCCGACGTTCTGGTGAACTCGTGGACCCTCAGTACGCCCACCGATCTGATACCGACCTTGGTTGGCGGCAATCGTTACGGCTGGGTATCGGGGAACGAACTTCCGCTGTTGGCCATCGATGCTTCCAGCCTGACCCTCGCAGTTCCAGAACCCGCCAGCATGATGCTGCTCGGAATGTCCGCGGTCGGAAGCCTCTTGCTGCGACCTCGCCGCAAAGTTTAGTCACAGTCGATTTCTTAAAGTTCTATCTAAATTTTTAATCACATCCTGTCGTTGGTCTGCAACGGCGCTTACACAAAGGAATACGCTCATGTCTTTCACAATCAAATCCATCGTTTGCTCACTCGCTCTGGCTCTTGCTATCAGCAGCACAACCGCTCATGCCGCCTTCACCTCTTACGTGATTCGCGAAAGTGGCGGTGCCCCTGGAATTTTGCCGAACAACACTTATGTCCCCGGTGCCACGGAGTTTGTCATCTCCCAAGGGGGCCAGAAAGCGGCGCTGGGTAGTAACGATATCAATGGTTCGACGATCGGCGACATCACTGGCCTAGCCATCACTCGCTACGACGACACCACTCGCTTCACCTCGGGCTCAGGTCCTGCTGTCGCTCCGTACTTTAACATCTGGGTGACGGACGGTTTGGGCAACTATGCCGTGCTTGCCAATGAGCCTTCGAACCCCAGTTTCTTCCCGCTGTTCGTACAGAACGGCAACGGTAGCAAGACCTACAACCTCAGCTACGGCGACATCGCCAGCGAACCGGTTCAGGTTTACGAGACCATCGGTGGTGGCTACGGAGCGACCAATACTTGGGTACACAACTTGGTTGGGATCAACGGTCCACTGACATTCGGCGATGTGGCCGGACTCGAGATTGCACCCCCCGATGCAACTTACATCAACGGTCCGAATGGTGTCGGCACTGGTGCCCCACGCGAACTCGGCACCGACGTTGCCTACGGCGTGAACTGGGTCTTCGGCGACACCCTCAGCAGCTATGTCTCGGGAATGGAAGGCTACGTGGTTTCGCGTGCGATTGCCGCGGTCCCCGAACCCGCTTCATTGGCCTTATGCGGTCTCAGTGCGATGGGTCTGACTTTGTTCCGCCCTCGTCGTAAATAATCGGCTCTTCGAGATATGTCCCTGGCCGCATCTTGCGGTCAGGGACTTTTAAGACGCGCGATCTAACATCGAATCATTCTGATCCAACAAGAGATATTTAAAAAGGACACTCCCCATGACTATTCAGCGCTCACTATCTGCTGTCGCAGCCGCACTGCTGCTCACCTGTTTTGCACAAACATCCTTCGCCCTCTCGCCCTCGGGTAATCCGGCCGTGGATCTCGGTTGGGAGTTCGGGGGCAACTCGCTCGCCAATGGCACTTACGTCCGCGGCGAGGGCACATTTAGCTTTGATATCTACTCGGCCAACTTCGCAGTCGAAGCAGGCTCGAATTTGGAAATCGCTGATGGCCAGTTTTCGTGGCTACCCGGTGATCAAATCCTGGGCTTGGGTGGCGTGTTTGTGAATACCGATGCCATAACCGCCGGGTGGCCTGCCTTTATTCCAAACCCATACGTACCTGCCAATGGAGACGGCCTTGTTGTGAATGACGACATCAGCAGCTCATCGCGGCCCGTTGGAAAATTCGGGACATCGACCAGCAATTTCACTGTGAGCACAACCGCCCCCTTCTTGAATGGCAACGGCAACGGCAGCTTGGATGCTGGTCACGGTGGCGACGGTGCGATACTGATGCGTATCATCAACAATCGTGGATCAAGCACCGACGACGTCATCACCAATCTTGATCGCATCGACCGTTACGATGCGGCTGGGGTCTTGATTTTGAGCACCAGCAGTTCCGCAGTTGTCGAAGACGACAACCTCTTGAAAGTTGGTCGGATGATTTACAAGTGGAATGGCAGCAATATCAGCAGTTGGCAGTATCTGCTCAATGCTTCGCTGCTGGAACGCGAATTTCCTTACGGTGCTTATCCTGAAGCGGGCGACCAAGCGATCATGGCCGTACAACGCGGCGATAATCGCTTCACCGATGGTTTGATCAATACGATCCCCGAACCATCGAGCTTCCTTTTGCTGGCTTTTTCCAGTTCCGCATTTGTGGTGCGACGCCGGCGCTAGAAACTAGTCGCCGCGTTCAACGGCCGAACGTTTCCTTGCCCGGTGGTGCGGGCAAGGAAACGGGCCTTTTATTCAACAATAAATTTTATCTAACAATAAAACCAGCCGCCTCATGTGCATCCCTGCACGGGCGGCTGGCTCTCCAATTAGCGTGTGTTTCCCTTCAACGCTAAGTTTCGCAAATCCTTCTTTCAGTCGGCTCAATAAGGGCCGATTGAAGGAGGATTATTCTGCAAAAAGTCACGTGGACCGCGGGTCGTGTAGTAGGGATAAGCGGTCTGGCCAACAGGTGGACCGGGGGTGAAATTGTAAGATTCGGGATAGCCGCCGGCATGAGGGCAGAAGCCGCTCGCCAAGGCACCGACGAATCCACAACCACCACAAGCTTGGCAGCCTCCACCGCCGCAGGCACCGCAAACTTGGCGACCGCCACCTGCGCCGCAGCCATTGCCTACGCCGCAAGCGCCACCACCCAAGCCGCAACCGCCGCGGCCTAAGCCACAGCCGTTCGCGCCGCAACTACCGTCCGTGCAGCAACCATCGGTGCAGCAGTTGTCGCCGCAGCACGGATCACAAACACCACATTCAGGCTCGCAGCAACCGCAGGCGGGGTCGCAAGAAGGCGCTCCGCAACAAGGATCGCCACAGCCCATCATCCGTTTACCAGCACAGCCGGTCGTGGCCAGCGCAAGCATAGCCACCACAAACAAGAAATGTTTCATCAGAATTCCCCCTGAAAGCGAGGCAGCTCCTGGGTTTGGAGTAGGCGGCGAGAATCCAATCTTTCTCGCTCGCAGCGGGCGGCGCGGTTTGAGCGCGCCGTGGGAGCAACCTCGTAAAATTGGTATCGGCGCAAAAATCGGTAGAATCCAACAATTCGGAAGACTTGAGTGTGCTAGCACTTTCATGAATTGGCGTGCTGCTCCCAGTGAATTGTGCAACAACAATCAGCGACCTTGGTCCCCCTGGGGGAATGTGTTAGAACCGCACTTCCCTTCGACAAAGTATTCCCGCGATCAAGGATGATCCATGAATAGTTTTGCCCGCTTTGCCCGCATGGCCTTGCGCTATCGCTGGACCGTGGCCGGCTCGGTGCTCTGCTCGTTCGGCATTGCCTTTCTATGGGCGGCGAACTTCTCGGCAATGATGCCGATCGTTGATGGCGTGATGCACGGCAAGGCGATACCCGGTTTGATCGAAGATCGCATCGTGAGCCGTTCGCAGCAAATTGCCGCGATCGACGTCGAAATTGCCGCGTCGGAAAAGCAACTTAAGATCGCGGACGATGCCAGCATTCGGGCCAAGCTCAATACGTTGCAAAGCGATCGTGTCAAGCAAGAATGGTGGCAGGCTGGTTTTAAAGAAGTGTTGCCCGTCGCCAAGAAATGGCTCCCAGCCACTCCGTTCGGCACACTGGTGCTGATTTGCAGCTTTTTGGTCGTCAGCACCATTCTCAAGAGCGCATTTCGAGTGGCGAACACGCTGCTGGTAGCCAAGATCGGTAACTTGACTAGCCTGCAAGTTCGCAAGGATTTTTATCGAAAAACCTTGCGGCTTGATCTCGGCACGCTGCGCCAAACGACCAATGGTGAACTGATGACGCGGTTCACGACTGATCTTGAATGGATTGGTCTGGGAGTACAGGTACTTTTTGGCATCGGCATCCGCGAGCCGCTCAAAATGATTACCTGCTTGGTCTTTGCCGCGATTATCAGTTGGCAATTGCTGCTCGTGACGGTCATCTGCGCGCCACCTGCCGCGTTCGCCATTCATACGCTCGCCAAATCTCTCAAGCGTGCCAATCGCCGCGCCTTACAGGAATTGTCGATTGTCTACGATCACTTGGAAGAAACCTTTGACGGTATCAAGGTCATTAAAGCCTTCACGATGGAATCCCACGAGCGGAGCCGTTTTCACCTCCTCTCCCGCAAATTCTATCGCCGTTCGATGCGTATTGCCCTCTATGATTCGCTGGTCGGACCGCTGACCGAGACCTTCGGTTTAGCGATCATCGTCGGCGTTGTCACGGCGGGCGGATACTTGGTTCTCAATCAAGAAACTCATCTCTTTGGCATACGCATTAGCCGTGAGCCGCTGTCCCACGGTATGCTCACGGCGTTTTATGCCTTGCTGATCGGCATCATCGAACCCTCGCAACGAATATCCAGCGTGTTCAGCTATTTGCAGCGCGCCTCCGCGGCGAGTGACCGAGTGAGCGAGCTGATGGATCGCACAACGCAACTGAAAGTTCCCGCCGAGCCTTTGAGTTTGCCAACCCGTTTGGGTGATATCGCGTTCAACGATATTTCCTTCTCGTACAAGCCCACGGAGTTGGTGCTCGACAATATCAGCCTGGAAGTAAAACGTGGCGAAACGATCGCGATCTTGGGCCCCAATGGTTGTGGTAAGTCGACGCTCATGAATCTGCTGCCGCGGTTCTACGATCCCACGGCTGGTTCGGTGACAGTGAGCGGCATTGATCTCCGCGACATGCGGCCTAACGATCTACGCCAGCGAATCGGTGTCGTCACCCAAGAGACTCTGCTATTTGACGACACCGTAATGAACAACATTCGCTATGGCTCGCCGGGGGCGACTGATGAGCAAGTCATGGACGCCGCCAAGCAGGCGCATGCTCACCGATTTGTCACGACGACGCTCGCCGAAGGTTACCAAACGGTCTGTGGCCCCAGCGGCAACCGGCTTTCCGGTGGGCAGCGACAGAGGCTCGCTCTCGCCCGGGCGATCCTCCGCGATCCCGAAATTTTGATTCTCGACGAAGCTACGAGCCAAATCGACGTTGAAAGCGAAGCCCTCATCCACGAAGTGCTCGAGAAGTTCGTGAAGGGCCGCACTGTGTTCATGATTACCCATCGCCCTAGCACGCTGGCCCTGGCGACTCGCATCGTCGTGATGGATGAGGGTCACATCATCGATACGGGCAATTTCAACGAATTGGCCGGTCGGTGCGAACTTTTCCGGCGGTTGGCGCATCTGAATCATCCGGCGGCGGCTTAATTCGCCGCGACAAGTATGTTCCGGAGCGTATTCGCCAAGCCTCATGACTTGGCGTATCATTGATTCATGCCCGCGCACCAACTCCACACCCTGCACGAACGTTCGTTTGAGAATTACCGGTTCGTCTATCCGGTTCTGAGTCGGCGTTCGCGCGGCATTTCGGTCGGTGTGAATCTCAATCCCGACAAAGTCTGCAACTTCGACTGCATCTACTGCCAAGTCGACCGCAGCACTCAAAGCGAAACTCAGTTTGTGGAGCTCGATGCGCTGGTCGCCGAGCTGCGTGACGTTTTGCAGGCTGTGGCCTCGGGTGAAATCTACGAGACTTCCAAGTTCCGCGCCACGCCGCTCGCTTTACGGCGACTTAACGACATCGCCTTCTCGGGCGATGGCGAACCGACGACCTATCGCAACTTCGATACGATCATCGAAACCTGCGCCGCATTGAAGCGTGAGTTATGTCTCGACGAGGTGAAGATGGTGTTGATCACCAACGCCAGCATGTTTCACCGACCGCACGTTCAGCGCGGGCTCGAAATTTTGGATTCGAACAACGGCGAGATTTGGGCCAAGCTCGATGCTGGCACCTCAGAGTATTTCAAGCTGATCGACCGCACGCCGATTCCGTTCACTCAGATCTTGGAAAACATCACCGCTGCGGCCCGCGTTCGACCCCTCGTGATTCAATCGTTGTTCATGCGCGTGGCGGGTGAAGCCCCCACTCAAGCGGAACTCGAAGCGTATTGCGATCGCCTGCAGGAAATAGTCCTCGCTGGTGGAAAGATTAGCCTAGTGCAGGTTTATACGGTGGCCCGCCGCCCTGCCGAAGGGTTTGTCAGCCCGTTAACAGATGCCGAAGTCGATGCGGTTGCCCAGCTAGTCCAGGATCGCGCCGGACTCGCTGCGGCACCGTTTTACGGCAATTCCAGCTATCAGAACGACAATTCCCCACCGGAATAATCGTGTCATTGCGACCAATCGGTCGCGGAAATCGCCACCCTGGGTCACCCAGCCGGTTCGATCAGTTTTCCTCGTCGTCGCAACCAACTATGCTGAATTTACGCCCGCCTACGGAGCGTATTGGCAGTCACTTATTCAGGCTAAGGTCATTCGATGGAAATCGCGGTTATCGGTACAGGCTATGTGGGTTTGGTCACGGGGACATGTTTCGCCGACAGTGGCAACAACGTCACCTGCGTCGACATCGATGCCGCCAAGGTCGCGGCCCTCAGCAAGGGCGAGATTCCCATCTACGAGCCTGGACTCGCCGACATGGTGACGCATAACCTACAAGCCAAGCGATTGACATTCACCACGAACTTGGCCGCGGCCGTAGCGTCTGCTGAAATCATTTACCTCGCGGTAGGCACGCCTCAAGGGTCCGACGGTGCCGCCGATCTGTCTGCGTTGTGGAAAGTCGTCCAAGGTGTCGCTCCTCATCTGCGGGCCGATGCGGTCGTTGTGACTAAGAGCACTGTCCCCGTCGGTACGAATGCTCGTATCTTCGCGATGCTCAAGGAACTCACCGGTCGTGAATGCGAAGTCGCGAGCAACCCCGAGTTTCTCAAAGAAGGGGCCGCCATCGACGACTTCAATAAGCCCGACCGTGTTGTTGTCGGTGTGCGCAGTGAGCGTGCGGCCGACGTGCTGCGGCAACTTTACGAACCATTCCTCCGCACGGAGCATCCGTTCCTGGTGATGACTCCCGAAAGCGCGGAGATGACCAAGTATGTGGCCAACGCACTGCTGGCCACGAAGATTAGCTTTATCAACGAGATGGCCAATCTATGCGAGCGCATGGGAGGTGACATCAACGACGTCCGCCGCGGCATCGGCCACGACAGTCGCATTGGTTTTGCCTTTTTGTTTCCCGGTGTAGGTTATGGCGGCAGTTGTTTTCCCAAGGACGTGCGAGCACTTGCCTCGATGGCCAAAGACCATGGTATCGAACCGCGCATGCTGGAAGCCGTCGATGAAGTCAACGACTGCCAGAAACAGGTCGTGATCGAAAAGCTCAAAACGGTCTTTGGTTCGAGTCTTCAGGAAAAAACCGTCGCGATTTGGGGGCTCTCGTTTAAGCCACGAACTGACGACATCCGCGAGGCTCCGGCCCTGACTCTGATTGATTTTCTATTGGCCGAAGGGGCGAAGGTTCAGGTCCACGATCCCGAAGCGATGGCCAATGTTCGCAAGATTTACGGCGACAAACTCACCTACTGCGAACTACAGATGCCCGCACTTGTCGGGGCCGATGCCCTCTGCATCATGACCGAATGGAATGATTACAAACGGCCGAATTTTGACGAGATGAGGTCCCTGATGCGCACGCCCACGGTTTTGGATGGCCGCAATTTATACGATCCCGAACGGATGCAAGCGTTGGGCTTCCAGTACCACAGCATCGGTCGCCCTGCGGTCTAGTTTGATATTTAGTAGCCGCTGGCGGCAGCCAGCAACCTTCCTTGGTAACTCCTTTCCTTGACCCCCACCTCGGGCTGGTTTAGCCTATCAGTTGGGGAGCAGAGACCGTCTCTTAGGATTAGAGGGGCACGATCTCGCACGGGCTGATGCTAGGCATTGGCTACGCGGCGCCGACTTCAGGGGTTGTCGGCAATTTCTCTGTGGAGTGTTTCGCACTCGCGAGCCGTTGGCTCATCCTCTCATTTGCCGCACGGTTCACCGTGGTGATACCGCAGATAAGGAATGCTCCGATGATTGCACGTACGCTTGTTGCTACCTTGGTGTTGGCCTATTCAACTCAATTGGCCGTGGCCAAAGTTCCCCTGGGAGGCTTTATCCCGTTTGTCGGCATCGGCATGACCGACGAGCACAAGACGCTCGAAGATTTGGACCTCGGCTCGATTCCGTTCATTGCTGATGCCGCCGTTGGATTGGGGTCACCACTTCTAAATTCCTATATGGATATCGCATTGCTCGACAGTGGCGCCGCTACGCACATCATCACCCAGCAAGCCTTTGCGGGGTTCAACATCCAAGGCAACGGCTTGCGTGGCGAGAACCTGCAAGAAATTGGTGGTGCAACTGGAACGATCTTGATGGAGATCAACGACGCGATGGGCATCTATGCCTCGGGCTTTGGCGATCTGTCGTTCAACGGCACGACGTACACACCCAACAGTCCCAATCAAATCCGTGGGCAAACAAGCATCGCGACTCTGACCGCGCCCAGTGAATGGGGATTGCCAAACATTCTCGGTTTACCGATGGTCGCCCAGCATGCCGTCGCGATTCGCAATAGCGAGCCGTTGATCTTCCAGCACAATGGCCGCACGGTTCGGACGCCGCAGGTGGATTTTGTCGAACTCGGGACCGGTGCTGCCGAGGGGATCACTCGCCGCGCTCCTTTGAAACTCAAGCCGGGCATCGGTTTCATTCAGGGCCCGCAGTTTGTGTACAACTTGGATATTGGCGATGTTCTTGGTGGTGGTGGAGAAATCACGATTCACGACAACCCTGCCTCACCGTCGGTTGTCCAAGACAGCAATGGCAACGGCGGTGGCTTATTTCTCGATGTCGATATGGCCAACGGCACGCGATCGTTTCAAGATAAGGAATTCCTATTCGACACCGGTGCCGATCTGACCGTCGTCAGCGAACTCACCGCCGCGCGGCTTGGCTTTGATGCGATCCTTGATACGCCCGACTTTATTCTGGAAGTCGAAGGTTCCGGCGGCGTCTCAGGGGGCGTGCCCGGTTTTTACATCGATGAATTAAACATAGATACCGTGGGGGGCACGTTCACGTTGCACAATGTGCCTGTCGCGGTGCTCGATGTCACCAATCCTAACGATCCTGGCAACGTGATCGACGGTATTCTTGGCATGCACTTGTTCACCGGGCGCGATTTGGTGATCGATGCCAATCCCTCTCGTGGCCAAGGAGGGATTGGCCCGAGTCTGTTTATTAGTGATCCCGTGACAACGACTCATATCTGGTCGAGCACAATCGCGCAAACGAATTTCAACACGGCGACAAACTGGTCCGCCAACGGCACGCCAGATGTCAGCTGGGTTGCCGAACTGCGCAACACCACCGTTCCGTCTCAATTCGTTAACGCGAACGGCAATCAGATCGTCAATCAGCTTGTGGTTGCTGGAACAGCCAATCACTCGATGGCCCTACAAATCTCGGGAACACAGGTGTTCACCACGTTTGGCGAAACGCGCATCGAGCAAGGAGGCACGATCAGCCTGAATGGCGCGAGCAGCAAGCTCGATGCCCAATTCATCAACATCGAAGGGGGCGTTCTTCGCGGCAATGGAACGGTGTTTGTCGGCACGGGGCCGATCAATGGTGCAGTCAGAAATTTAGGTGGCCGCGTCGAACCAGGCAACTCGCTGGGAACACTTTCGATCACTGGCGACTTTTCCAATCTCGACGATGGCACGCTTGCGATTCAGCTCGGGGGCACGACCGCCAGCACTCAGTATGACGTGTTGGCCGTAAGCCGCTTTGCCTTTTTGGATGGCACGCTGGAAGTGACGTTTGCCAACGGATTTCTCCCCGCCATCGGCAACACGTTCACTTTTTTAACGACTGCCACCGATGGCGTCTTCGGGGAGTTTGAGAATCTGAATCTCCCCGGCGGCTATCAATGGGACGTGGAATACCTCGCCAGCAGCGTTCGTTTGAAAGTTCTCGGCCTGGGCACCCCGGGAGATTTCGACGGCGACGGCGACGTCGATGGCCGTGACTTGCTGGCCTGGCAACGCAACCCGAGCCTTGGAAATCTCGCCGATTGGCAAACCCACTACGGCAACGGAGCGTTGAACGGCTTGGTCAGCGTTCCGGAACCAACGGGGCTGGTGCTGATTGCTTGTGGGCTGGGCGTAGGGCTGTGCAATCGACGGCGCGCGTGAAGTTACTCCGCCCGCTCTGTTTTCAACGTCGATTGCGCCGTGAGTGTGCGATTGCCCGTGAACTTCGGCGCTATCCAGCCGTTTTGATTCAAAGGGACGTCGATTTTCACGTTGATCGTGTCGACTTCCGGCCCCAAAGCCGTAGGCGTAACTGTCACGGTTGCTCCGCGTGCGCCGACTGCGGCCATAATGCTATTCGCTTTGGCAGTCGCTTCCGCGGCGGTTGCGCCGGGGACCATCGCGGCTCGTGCCGCTTCGTAGGCGGCGTTGTCGGCCGTGTGACGGATGACGTTTAACCGACTGAACTCAAAGGCCGCCGTGAGCAGCAGGAAAAACACGGGGACCACGATTGCGAATTCGACCGTTGTTGCCCCGCGGCGGATCGTTCTGTTCGTAGCAAACATAGTGAATGTCTCTGAAATCACTGGGTGGTGAGCACCGGCAAGGTCGAAGCGATCTCGCGGAAGATACTTTGCAGTGTGGCTGTATCGGTCGCGTGGAAGTGACGTCCGCCGGTGGCCGCGGCGACGGCCTTCATGCGAGTGATGTCAGCACTGTTACCAAATGTCACGGTGTTAATCACGATGTTCTTAGTAGCAGCCGTTTGCGCCGAAAGTATCGGTTCTTTGCCTGAGTTATGTAAACCGTCAGTCATCAGCACGATTGACTTCAAAGCATAGGGACGGGCTTTTGAGCCCGTGAGAACTTTGATGCCATTGTCGATGCCCGCGGAGATGGCGGTATTCCCTTTAACTGGCTTACTGCTCAGTTTGGCCATTTCGCTGCGGATCTTGGCGTAAGTGAGAGCCAGGTCGGCGTTAATATCTGAAGTTGTGAACGAGATATTGCACTCACGTCCCGAGGACGAATAGCTGACCAACGCGCATTGTTCTTCTTGTGCGGTTCCTTCCAATTCGTCCACAAAACTTTCCACGGCGATGTTCAAAGCACCCCAGCGGCTTTTGGTGGGGTGTGGCGGATCGCAAGTCTTGCCAGCCAGGCCGCTGCCCGTGATCTTTTCCATCATCGAACCGCTGCGATCCACAACCAGGCAGATGTCGCGGTCTAGCTGTGTCGAAGCTGCAACCTGTGTCGGTTCAAAAGTATTGACGCCGAGCACGCGGCCCAGGAACAAATCGACCGGACCATCGATTGAGGCTGCGGTGCGATTGCCGGTTACCCGGACCGCGTTCAACAACGTGCCTCCGGGTGTAAAATTGAAACGCGAAGTTTCCGACGATTGCCGGCCAATGCCGAATTCGATCTCGCTGTTGCGAAGCTGCAAGGGATCGCCCGCCACGGTATTACGGAGCGCCGCTTGCTTGGCGGCGTTGCGGGCATCGGTGGTGTTTTGTTTAAGCGACAACGTCTTAGCCCCAGCGCGTGAGGCCGAGTCGGTTGCCGTACGTAGTTCGGTACGCACCAATTGCATCCACGCCACGTCGAGCGCGAACGCTGCGATGATGATTATGATCGGAAGAGTGATCGCGATCAGCACCATCATCGCACCGCGGCGAGGCGATCGGCGATTGCAAAACGATTTGAGAAGTTGAGTAGCCATACGGATCTCTTACGGAGTGGAAGACGTGAATTCTTTCATCATCGTGGCCGTGCCCGTCAGCGTGCGGCCACGATAGAAGTTGATCGGGACAATGGCATTGGGTGCCGCAGGAGCGCTCACGGTCACGGTGTAAAAGTTGCCGGGAGCAATCGAAGTGAGGTTCGAGGGATTGAGAGTCACGGACCCCCCTTTGACGTTGCGTTCTGTGAGGACTTGCGTGGAGGCGTTGACAATCGTTGTGTTCGTGGCGGATTGAGCCAGTCCTGCACGAGCCCCTTCATAGGCGGCGATGCTGAGCGATTGTTTCAAAAAGATCATCGTGCAGGCTTCAATAGTCGAGAGCACGATCAGCACGATCACCGGCAAGCAGACGGCGAATTCCGCCGCGGCAACGCCGGTACGATTCGTGCGATTTTTGCGTTTACTGAGCAACATGATGCAATGTTTTGTCTTAGAGCTTGTGGGGAAAGAAGCGTCACTTAGTGGCGACTTCGGTTTCGGGATCTTCCACCGCAGCAACAGGGTGTTTTGTCAGCCGGTCAATCATGCGGTTGAAGTCATCGGCCAGCCCGTGCCAGAAATCGAAATCGCGGAATTTGAGCGGTGTCGTTTTCTCGCCGTCGGCGATAGCTCGAATCGTGCGACGCAGGCGGTAAATCGGTCCGGCGAAGCGGTGGCTCAATTTGATCGTGTCGAGCACAAACACCGGCAAGAGAAAAATCATCACCAACAGGAACGGACCTTGTGTCCACCATAATTCTTGGAAATGAGTTTTGATCGGCACAAATGGGTTACTCATCGCCTGCAAGACGAACGTCACGATCGAGGCCGTGAGGAAGAATCCCAGCCAGTGCAGGATCACGCGCTTGACTAAGGCGCCTTGAACCTGGCTATCGACAAAAGTTTTTTTGCGTTTGGGGACTGACGACATACCTCACCTCGCAGAAATAGGAACGGCGCAAAAATGCCTACCGAAACCTAGGTTACGGTGGTGAGCATTCTGCCCGACGGCTGCGAGTTCAAGATTCGGGTGAACGCTCCCGCGACTCGCGTGCGGCACAATCGATACGACTGGTATAACGAGCTACTGAGAATTGCCCGCCAAGTAGCTGCCTACCGCTGTGTGGAACGCGAGGATTTCGCGCTTTACGTCGGCAAAGGGGGCGCGCTGGTCAAGCATCGAGACGAGATTGGCCCAGAGTTCCGAGGGCAAGCCAGAATTTTCGGCCGCTTGTTTGATCTCGGCGATCAGAGGATCGAGTTGCTGGCTTTTGGGCGTGTAAACCAACAACAATGCATTCGACTTGGTAGCCAGGGTGGCGAGTGCCGCATACTGCGGTGAATATTTTTCAGTAAGCTGTGCCGTGAGGTTTGCCGTTCCCGTCGTCAAAAGAAAATCGATCAAGACTTTTTCGTGATTGTTATCAGCGCTAACCGGAAACTCGGGCAACGTGGCGCCGACGGTTTCCGCGGCTCGCTGGGCTTCCTCCAACAGTTCGCCATGCTGATCTGTGGCTTGGCTCTTGGCGTAAACAGCTGCCGCGAGACTCCAGCGACTCGCCATCCGCCAGACGTCCAGCGCCTCAGGTGACGGTTCGAGTGTCGTCTTCTCGGTAGCAGACTCAGGGGCGGGTTCATCTTCGGCAAACAATTCATCAGCTTCGACGGCTTCCGTAGGTTCTGGCACGCTCGGCAAAGCAGGCTCGGGAGTCAGCGATTCCGTTGCGCCGACTTCCGTTTCCACGGGCTCCTCGGTCGAAGGTTCTGTATCTGTGACGACCTCGGTGGGTTGCTCAGCTGCATCAGACGTGTCGGTAGCCGTATCAAACAATTCTTCGGTGGTGACTTCCACCGGTTGTGGCGGAAGGAAAGATTCGGCAGCCTCATTGCTGGCCGTTGTTTCTTCAGGTTTTTCGGTCGTCTCCGCTATGGCCGGTACTTCAGCGCTGGGGGCCTTGGGGACGTAATGCACCTCTTGCCAGCAGCCGACAGAAACCAGCAGGCAGGCAGAAAACAATAAGGGGCACAGCGGAGTCGAGAAGTGTTTCATAGCAGCAATTTGTCCCGCCGAAGGTGTTAGCCTATTAATCATAAAGGACATATCGCTCGGCTTGCAGGTCACCTTGTTCGCAGCTGGAAGATTGGCGGCGATCTGACCTGTTCAAGTTCGCCCAATCGCCGTAGTTTGTGCCAATGCAGACGCCTTCTCATCAACCAACACCACTGCTGGAAAAGCTCACTAGTCCGCGTTCGACTTTGCGCACCGCGCTCCTGGGCAGCATACTTTGCTTTCTTGCTTTCCCGCCGGTGGCTTGGCCTTGGCTCGTGTGGATTGCCCCCATACCGTGGCTGGTGCTCGTGCGTACGGAATTTTTACCCGGCAAGCGCCCCTACCGTTCGCTGTGGTTCGCTGGAATGGTGTTTTGGACGCTTGCGGTGCACTGGATCCGCCTGCCGCACCCGCTCAATTATCTTGCGTTGGTGGCTTTGGCGACTTATCTGGGGATTTATCTGCCAGCCTTTGTGTGGCTGTCGCGCACGGGAGTCCATCGTTGGCGATTGCCACTGTGGATTGTCGCGCCCATTGTGTGGACGGGGCTCGATTGGCTCCGCGGTCACGTGATGACCGGTTTTCTGATGGCGTCCCTCGCACATACTCAATACCGCTTGCCGATGATGATTCAATTGGCCGAGTACGTGGGCGAATATGGCGTGACTTTTCTAATTATGTTTGTGGCTGCGAATCTTTTGGAAGCCACGCTCGCGATCGGCCGTTGTGCAACGTTTCGCGCATTGGTGTTTAAAGCGCCATGGCAGTTTATTCGCGTGGCGTGGCCGATTGTCGCTGTGATTGTGTTGTCGGTTTTTGTTGAAGCCAAGCACGCCAGCATGCGGAGCGAAGCATCCCAGCAAGTTGTCCCTCGGATCGCACTGATTCAAGGCAACACACCCGCCGACTGGAAAATGGATGCCGAGCGTCAGCAGGAAATCATGCAGGAGTACATGCAGCTTTCCCGCGACGCGGTGCAGGAATCGTTGGCCCGCGACAACAAGCCGGTGGATTTAGTCGTGTGGCCCGAGACGGCGTTCCGCCAGAACTTGATCACGGTTCAGAAAGGTTTTACTGCTCCGCCGGAACGGGTTCACGCTTCCGTGCTGACCGCCGCAAAAAATGATCTCGCGGCACTGGTGAGCCAACTCGGCTGCGCGGTTCTTGTCGGCCTCGACCGCATCGAGATCGTTCCTGACGAGCAAGAAGGGATGTCCTATCAGGCGTTTAACTCGGCTGTGTTTGTCGACAAGTCGGGCAAGATCACCGCCGTCTACGACAAGATGCATCGTGTGCCGTTCGGCGAGTTCATTCCGCTGGCTGAATGGTTTCCGTTTCTTTATCGTTTGACACCGCTTACCGGGGGCATAGTCGCCGGCAAAGGGCCTGCCGAGGTATGGCTCACGGACACGGTCTTGTTCTCACCCAATATTTGTTACGAAACGGTCGTGCCTCACCTGATTCGCCGCCAGTGGGACGAACAGTTTGCCCGCAGGAGTACGCCCCCCGCTGCGCTTGTGAATCTCACCAACGACGCATGGTTCTGGGGCTCGAGCGAGCTCGACATGCACTTGGCCTGCGGCGTGTTCCGCGCGGTGGAAACACGAACGCCCCTGTTGATTGCCGCCAACGGTGGGTTGTCGGCGTACATCGATAGCATGGGACAGATTCGCCAAGTCACTCCTCGCCGCAAACCGACGTTTTTGCTGGTCGATCTTGAGCCCACTGGCTGGGGCCCGGGCACGGTTTACACCAAATTCGGCGATTGGTTTGCGGGCCTTTGCGTGGTATGCTGTGCGATTCTCACCCTGGCTGCGATGCAACGTGTCGCACGGCCCGGCGGCGATACATCCCATCGCGGCTAATTCCCACCTCGATATAGATCATGGCAATCGTTCTCCAGTTACAAAACGCCCACAAGCGCTACGGCCATCAAGAATTGCTCGATGGGACGAACTGCGCGCTTCCTGACGATCAAAAAGTTGGCCTCATTGGCCGCAACGGTGCGGGCAAAAGTACGCTCTGCCGGATTCTGCTGGGCGAAGAGGAACTCGAAGCCGGCGAAGTTGTTCGTAGCCGCAAGCTGCGGTTAGGTTACTTGCGGCAGCACGATCCGTTTCAGGATGGGGAAACCGTCATCGGATTCTTAATGCGCGACAGCGAGCAACCGGAATGGCGTTGCGGCGAGGTTGCCTGGCAGTTTCAAATTCCCGATGCAATGCTCGATCAACCCGTGCGGCAACTCTCGGGAGGCTGGCAAACGCGCGTGAAGCTGGCGGCTTTGTTGCTGCATGATCCCAACTTATTGATTCTCGACGAACCGACGAACTTTCTCGACCTGCGCACCCAGTTGTTGCTCGAAGAATTCTTGCGCAGCTTTCCCGCGGGTTGTTTGGTCGTGTCGCACGACCGTGCGTTTTTGAAGCGGACTTGCAATCAGACGTTGGAGCTCTCGCGGGGGCAGCTCACGATGTTCCCCGGCGACGTCGATTCGTACCTCGAAAATATTGCCGAACGCCGTGAGCATGATTTGCGCGTGAATGCTGCGACGCTTTCCAAACGCAAGCAACTGGAAACTTTCATCAACAAGAACCGCGCGAATGCCAACACGGCAAGCCAAGCTCGCAGCAAGGCCAAGCAGCTCGAGCGGCTTGAGTTGATTCAAGTGCAAGGCCAAGAAGCGACCGTTCGCTTTAGTTTTCCGGAGTCGGATGTTCGGCAAGGGACGGCTCTGCGGACTGAGCAGATGTCGATTGGCTATGGCAACAACAAAGTTGCGACCGATGTGCAAATCGAAATCGAGCATGGCACGCGGGTGGGCATCGTGGGTGACAACGGCCAAGGCAAGACGACTTTCCTGCGCACGGTCTGCGGTTCGATTGAACCCTTAAGCGGCACGCTCAAATGGGGCTACGGCTGTCAGGTCGGCGTTTATGCCCAGCATGTGTACACAACACTCCCCGTCGAGCAAACCGTGGAAGATTATCTGTATCGCGCAGCTGTTCCCGGCACGGTGATGCAGCAGATCAAAGACGTCGCGGGTAGTTTTCTGTTTAGCGGTGAGATGATTGAAAAGAAAATCAAGGTGCTTAGCGGTGGTGAACGTGCCCGATTGGTGCTCGCTGGCCTGCTGTTGCAGCAGCACAATGTGTTGGTGCTCGACGAACCGGGAAACCACCTCGACGTGGAAACGGTCGAAGCGCTGGCCGATGCATTGTGCCGTTATCGAGGTACGGTGATTTTCACGAGCCACGACCGCTATTTCATGCAGCGGGTGGCTACGGCTGTGATTGAAGTGCGTGATCGCCGCGTGGCTAGCTACCCATCTAGCTTTGAAGATTACGTGTACCGCGTTCAGAAGGAACTTGAAGCTGGCTTGCGGTCCGAGCACCATGTGCGTGGCACTCCCGTTGGAACGGCAGCACCCGCGACACGCAAACTGGGTGGCAAGGAAGAGCGCGAGTTGCAGAAAAAGCTGCGTACGGTCGAGCGTAAAATCGCCAAGCTCGACGACGAAAAGAAGGAGCTACAAAATAAGCTCGTGACGATCACTGCCGCCGCCGATGCCCAAGCCGCCCACGCTCAGTTGGCGACCATCACTAGCGAGTTGCAGCAATTGGAAGAGGAATGGCTCGCCATCACGAGCGAGTTGGAAGGGAATTAGCACTTTTCAATGCTGGCGATGTTTGCTACTACGGCCTAGAATGTAGGTAGGAGTGCTTAACCATGCTTGATGCTTATCCCCCCGACCTGCGAGATTTCGTCATCCAGAAGATTGCCGATGGCACTTTTCACACAGCGGATGAATTTGCCGTTGAGGCGGCATCCCTCTATCGTGAGTTAGAACAGCGCCATCGTGATTTGAAAGTTCGAGTGCAAGCCGGCCTGCACGAACTTGAGAGTGGTGCTTACACCGAGCTTATCGATGCCGAGTCGGTGGATAGCTTTTTCGACCGCATCAAGCAGCGAGACCGAGCTGCTCACGGTGGTTCACTTTGAGCCAGATGAAGAAGCTTCGTGTCTCGCATCTAGCCGAAGCTGACTTGGACGAAATTTGGTTGTTTGCTGCCACGGACCGCCCTGGTGCCGCGGACAAACTGCTAGATCGTTTTCGACAACAATTCTTACTGCTTATGCAAAATCCTGAGCTGGGAGAGCAGCGGGAAGATTTGGCGACGGATCTACGGCAAATGACGGTTGGCAACTATATTGTGCTTTATATGATCCAAAACGAATGGATTGAGGTTGCTCGAGTCATCCACGGTGCTCGCGACATACCTGTGGAGTACCGTCGGCGCTTATTCGGTAAATAGCCGAGAACTATTTTTAAATAACCATGATGCCCACGATCCAAATCCGCCCCGCCACGATTGATGACGCCGAGCTCGTGTTCGCCCTGATCAACGAGTTGGCCGTCTATGAAAAACTGGAACACGAAGTCGTGGCGACGCTCGAAATGTCGCGGGAATCGATCTTCGGATCGAATTCCTGCACCGACGTTCTCATTGCGGAACTCGATGGCGAGCCCGCGGGATTTGCGATCTTCTTCGTGACGTATTCTACGTTTCTGGGACGACAAGGAATTTATCTTGAAGATATCTACGTGCGCGAGGCTCTGCGCGGCCAAGGGATTGGCAAGCGGCTGCTGGCGGGTGTGGCCCGCGTGGCGGTTGAGCGTCAGTGCGGTCGGCTAGAATGGTCGGTCCTCGATTGGAACAAGCCGTCCATCGATTTCTACGACAGCTTAGGCGCGGTCCCGCACAAAGAGTGGATCCGTTATCGCATGACGGGCGAGGCTCTTGATGCACTCGCGAATCAAGCAATTTCATAACCCAATGCGGGCATTCGGCCGATCTTCAGGCTATCATGAATGTTATGTCGCTGCGTGTTATAGCTTTGCTCGTGATCGCCTATTTCGCGATCGCATTTCCCGCCGCGGCGGCTGAGTCGGAACTCGATCCGACAGAACTTGCCAAGCAGGTGACGATTCACCGCGACAAATACGGTACGCCCCATATCGTCGGCAAGAGTGATGAAAGCGTGATCTTTGGCTACGGCTATGCCCAGGCCGAGGATTTTTTTTGGCAGGTCGAAGATTCCTACATACTCGCGCTCGGCCGTTACAGCGAAGTCGTGGGACCCAAAGGGCTCAACTCCGACTTGTTGAATCGTGCGTTTGAGATCACTAGAACGAGCGAGCGTGATTTCGCGGCGCTTGATGCTCTCTCGCAACGACTGTACACGGCATTTGTCGAAGGGATCAATTATTACCTCGCCACTCACCCTGAAGTGCGGCCCAGGTTGATCAAACATTTTGAACCTTGGCATGTGCTGGCCCACTATCGCCAGATCGCGTTGGAATTGACTTATCGCTTTACGGGGCAGAGCAGCGATTTTCTCCCCCGCCGCAATCCCCACATCTATGCTGCCACAGGATCGAACGGATGGGTGCTGAGTGGTCAGCGAACTCAATCGGGCAGCCCACTCATGCTCGCCAATCCACACATGCCGTGGTTTGGCTTTGCTCAGATGCTCGAAGCCCATTTGATTTGCGATGCGGGGCCTGCGGGCGAGAGTTGGAATTTCACCGGCGCGGGTTTTTATGGTAGTCCTGTGCTCGCGATGGGTCACAACGACCGTTTGGGTTGGACGCTCGTCACCAATCAGCCCGACATCGCCGACACGTGGCGAGTTCGATTTTCCAATCCCAAGGAGCCGCTGGCCTACGAATACGATGGCGATTGGAAGCAAGCCGAGGAATGGCACGATACGATTCGCATCCGTAAATCGCGCGGGATCGAAACACGGCCTTACACGTTTCGCAAAACGCATCATGGGCCTATCGTTGCGCTCGAAGAAGAATTGCCCACCGGCGAGAAAACGATGCTCGCCGCAAAGATTTCGGGTTTGTTTGAAGTTGTACCGCTGCGGCAGTCGTTGCAAATGATCAAGTCGCGCAACCTGGCTGACTTCCGCAGCGCTGTGGCCAACATGCAGATTCTCTACATGAACGTGTTGTACGCCGACTGCGACGGCAACAGTTGGTTCGTCTATACGGGGCATGTCCCGCGGCGGAACCCCAAGTTCGATTGGACCAAGCCCGTTGAGGGGAGTGACCCTGCCACCGAATGGTTAGGGTTTCATGGTTTGGATGAACTGCCACAGGTGCTTAATCCCGCGGCGGGTTTTTTGCAAAATTGCAACTCGACGCCATTCGCCGTCACTGATGGCGAGAATCCGCTGAGCGAAAAGTTCCCACCTTACATGGTAGGAGTAAATGAGCGACAAACGCGCCGGGCGCTGCGTTCCCTGGAAATCTTGCGTGGCATGTCAGCCGTGTCGTTTGAAGATTGGCAGCAAGCCGCGTTCGATACCGAAGTTTATTGGGCTCGGCACGAGCTTCCCAAGTATGCGAAAGAACTTGAGGTGCTGGCGAACACCGATCCCGAACTCGCCGCGAAGGTGCGACCCTATTTGGATCATCTGTTGGCTTGGGATGCACGGATCACGCCCGATTCCACCGCAGCGGCATTATGCCATGAATGGTACGAACAACTGTACGGCACGAAATATCCCGGCGAGCAAATGCGCGAACGCTACCGCGATAAACCGGCCGAACAACTGGCGACCTTGGTTCGCGCCGCCGGCCGTTTGCAAAACCTGCACGGTACGTGGCAAGTCCCTTATGCCGACTTGTATCGCAGCCAGCGCTTGCCGAACATCGCAGACCTCACTGACACGCGATTTCAAGACGACTCACCGAGTTTAATGTCGCTCGGTGGTCACGGCCCGATGGGGGTGATCTTCACGCAGTATTACACGCCGAGTCTGCAGATCCCGTTCGTGATTTCGCAACACAAACGCTATGGCATTATCGGCACGTCATATTTAGCTGCGTGGGAATTCAAACCTGAAGGCGTGCGCGGAGCGACTCTCATCCCCTTTGGCGCGAGTGGCGATCCCGCTTCGCCGCACTATTTCGATCAAGCGGAATTGGTCTCCAACCGTCGATTGAAACCGGAACTGTTCACCAAGCAAGAAGTTCTCGCCGGCGCAGAGCGGAGTTACCACCCGGGCGAAGAATGATTGCGAGACGAGTTGTTAACAGCAGCGAGCCTAACGCAATGAGTGAAACGCTGTTCGGTTCAGGCACCGCTTGAATTGCTGCAAGTGACCCTGCCCCCGTAAATTGTTGCTGCCACAAAAGAAAATCGCGACCATCGCTGTCGCCATCTCCATCGGCATCGCCCAGTGAAGCCGTGTTATAAGCATTCTGCCAGGTTGCTAGGTCTACACCATCGACGTCGCTATCAGCATCAAAGTCCGCACCTGCGAGCGAAGTCGCATCGAGCCGCACGTTATCGAAATCCACTTCCAGATCGATAATCGGGTCGTCGATGTCCTCTTGATTGAGATTGATCAAGCGAATCGTCAGTGGCTGATTTTCGTCGTCATGCAAGTTGCCAATCACGACGTCGAACGAGCTCGTAAGAAACTCTCCTTCCTCGGGGTTGAGTGTATCATCGTCTGAAGCGAGCAATGTTGTGCCCGCCAAAAGTTCGATCCGATAGCCAGGAAAACCACGTAGATCAAAATTGCCAAAGCTCGCATAGGGCTGAACCACGCTGATCCCCGTTGCGATGTTGCCCACTTCTACGGTGAGCGTATAGCGCGTGCGCAGTTCCAACGTCGTCGTAAGCGTTTGCTGGATGCCAAACTCCGCGCCTCCTTGGTGCCCATCAAAGAAGGTAAGCGCAACGTTGTCCCCTTCCGGCGCGCCGTTGGGGAAATAAGTCGCGAGCGGCTCATCGGCCATTACGCCCGGATTGAGCACACCGATGAACGCGTTGCCTCCCACGCTTCCATAGGGTGACCAACCATTGGGCGCCGCGCCGACGGGAAACGCCGTGGGCGGAACATCGCCCGCATATTGCGGTGGCAAGTTGCCACCCAGATAGGGATCTTCGAAACCGTGGTTGACGACTGCCACCGGAGCAGCCAAAGCCCACTCAAGAGATCCGAGCACGAGCAGAGTGACAAATGCATAGCGAATGATCATTTGATTAAATCGGCAATGCGGAAGGGATATATTCGACGGACAAACTCCTAGCATAATCGATGATCGCCACCTTGTCCTCGCGGACGAAAGGTGATTCAGACAAAAAGTAGATCAGTAATGAGGTGGCTTTTCGTGGGGCAAATCCTCTCCACTTCGCTCGACGACTCTTTGCAATAGTCCATGGAGTTGTGATAACTCACGCTGCATACGATCAAGCGATGTTTGCTGTTCTCGCACGACGTCGTTCAATTGATCGAGGTGACGTTGTTGAAAAGCGAGCTGTTCTTCGAGTGCAATCAAGGAAAGTGGATTAGCTTGCCGATCAGGCTCGTTATTGGGAGTTGTCATCATAAATAGCCTAGTTTTTTAGATCAATTTTAGCAACCGACTAGGTTCTGTCGGCGGAATAATTGACGATCCCTATCACCAGGGTTGATAATAGTTCTCACGAGATAGAGTACATTTGCTCTTGGAGAAACAATATGCAGGCGCAATCAGTCGACGAACTCGTACAGAAAAAATGCTTACCTTGCGAAGGTGGTGTTGAGCCTTATCCGCTTGATCTCGCCGAGCGACAACTCGCTAATTTGCCGGGATGGTATCTCACTCATGACGGCCAGCGAATTCGCAAGGATTGGAAAGTTAAAAACTTTATGGCGGGTATGGAATTTTTCAACCGCTGCGCTGTGGTTGCGGAAGAAGATGGGCATCATCCCGATCTGCATATCGAAGGATATCGCAATGTTTCCGTGGAATTGTGGACGCATGCCATAGGTGGGCTTTCAGAAAACGATTTCATTCTCGCAGCAAAAATTGATCAGTTACCCATTCAACTCGCGAGCAAGTAACGCGTTGCGGGTTTGTCTCTGGTCGTAAGAAACTTGCATGAGCGCCATGGCTATAGAATTTTTTTCATTGGTGGTTCGACGTAACGATGATGGTCACGTCGCGGCTAATGTTGAACAGATGTCCTTGGCCGATCTACCGCCTGGCGAGGTAGTGATCGATGTCGAATATTCTTCGCTCAATTACAAAGACGCCCTAGCTTGCCAAGCTCATCCAGGCGTGGTGCGTAAACTACCACATGTTCCAGGCATCGATTGCGCCGGCGTTGTGAGCGAATCGTCTGACGCACGTTATGCAGTTGGCGACTCGGTTTTAGTCACCGGCTATGAACTCGGCGCGACGGCTTGGGGGGGATACTCTCAGCGAGTGCGCGTTCCCGCTGATTGGCTTGTTCCTTTACCAGCATCCCTTTCGACGAAGCAGGCCATGACCTATGGAACAGCTGGCTTCACCGCGGCGCAGTGCGTGTTGGCGCTTGAACATCACGGTATTCAGCCCGAGCGCGGTGAGATCGTCGTTACGGGTGCCAGCGGAGGTGTAGGGAGCATCGCCATCGCGATCCTTGCGAAGTTGGGTTACAGGGTCGTTGCGGTAAGCGGCAAGCCCGAGCAGGCAGGGCTTCTGCAAGAACTTGGCGCCGTGCGGGTTATCTCCCGTTCGGAAGTCGATGACAGAACCGAGAATCCCTTGCTCGCGGCACGTTGGGCTGGGGCGGTCGATACCGTGGGCGGCAACACGTTGGCCACGATTCTGCGTTCCACCGATTACCGCGGCTGTGTGACGGCTTGTGGACTCGTGGCCGGCACCGATCTGCCACTCACGGTGTACCCGTTTATCTTACGCGGCATCACCCTAGCAGGGATCGACTCCGCCAAGTGCCCGCGCGAGCCGCGCCTCGAAGTATGGAAAAAACTTTCTGGCGAATGGAACGTGTCTGACAAGTTGTCAGCGCTGGCTCGTGAAGTCACGCTTTCCGATGTTCCACGCGAAGTGGCTGCAATGCTCAAGGGCGAAAATCATGGCCGCGTGCTGGTACGGCCAATTGAGTAAGTGCTACAAACTCCACTTGCTGAACACTTCGTTCATCCCGCCGTTCATGCTCCCCATCTCTTTCCACGTTTGCAGTTCAATATTATCGTCGATGAAATGAATCGAACCGTCACACATCGCAGTGTTTACTCCGCCGGGATGGCGGCTCCGCGCGGCGTTCTTTTCGGGGTTCAAACCGCTGGCCGCCGTGACCGGCATCATGGGATCGTCTGTTTGCCGATACCACGGAGTCTTGATGGCATCCGGTTCGGTGGAATTGGGTAGCATTCGTGTATGAAACCGAAACACCCCCTGGCTGTTTTGAATATCCCCCCGCCAATCGTTGTCTTCATTGCTCCAGGCCTTGATGACTTCCGACATCATCAGTGTGTTCGACGAGCCGTCGGTCATGTCGCCAAATGTTGTTTTGCGCGGATCGTGTGAATTGCCGTTGATGTAGGAGAACGGCGCGTTGCCTTCAATCTCCAGCGGAAACAGATGAGACACGTTTCCCCAGTTCACCACGTAATTCCCGCGTCGGCGTTGGAACTCGCCGATAGTTTGGTCAGCGCCCATGTCGTCGCTGGGGCAGTAGTACAGCGGCACAGACTGACCCGTGAGTCCATTGAGTGTGTACGGAATCGTGGCGGGAGGAACGAGAAAGTCGAGCGAAAAATTGTTCCGCATCGCGAGCGTGCTTTCTTCGATATAGCTCCACAGATGCATGACCCAAGTCTGCCGGGGGCTGCTGCGGGCGCCCAGGGGAAGCTGCCGCTGGGCATCGTGATAGAGATGCATCGCCAACGACCATTGCCGCATGTTGTTCGCACATTGCGCACGGCGAGCCGCTTCTCGCGCACTTTGCACAGCGGGGAGCAGTAGCCCGATCAACACCCCAATGATGGCGATGACCACGAGCAATTCGACGAGCGTAAAAGCCTTGCGAGTATTCATGGCACGGAAGAGATAAGGAAGAGAGGTCGCTGCTATCAATCATAAGTCCGCGGGAAACTCCGCCAAACCACTGTGTTTGCAGACTTCGTTTGCTTTCCCGCAAAAGTCGCCTGTGTCGTAATGGCCTCACCTGTTCGCTAGCAAGGGGATTCTCGTCTTTACTCATTTCCCCGAATCGCACTAAACTCGCGGCCACAATCACGTTCGACTTTGATCTTCGAGGAGGCAGTTCATGCGCATTTCCGCGATCTCACTGATGTTTTCTTTGCTGATGGCCTGGTGCGGCACCACATCCGCCGCCACAACCACCGAAGTGCCGCTGCTGGATCCCAACCTCCCCTTCTATCGTCCAGTCGAAAAGCTCTCCGGGGAATTAAAACTGGGGGGATCGAACACGATGTCGCACGTGGCATCGGTCTGGATCAACGGCTTCACGTCGTTCTATCCCGACGTAAAGATCACAGTCGACGTCAACGGCTCGCGCGACGCAGTTGATGCCGTGCAGGCTGGCGAAACAAACATTGGCCTGTTAAGCCGCACGATTTCAGAAGCGGAAGTCAAAGCCTTTCAAGACAAACTCGGCTATCCTCCAACCGTGTTGACTCCCTGCCTTGAGCGCACAGCCATTTATGTCAATAAAAACAACCCCATCGCAGGCCTGACCATCACACAACTCGATGCGATGTTCGGCACGGAATGCAAGCGTGGCGCAACGGAACCTTGCCGTACTTGGGGTCAGTTGGGCCTCAAGGATAAATGGGCCAAGCTGCCGGTGAAAGTTCACGGCCGCACCTTCGACACGGGTTCGCAAGTCTTTTTGCAAGAAGCCGTGATGCTCGACGGCAAGATGCGCGAGGACATCGTGCCTCACAAATCGAATATCGAAATTGTCGAAGCCGTGGCCAAGGACGAAGGGGCTATTGGCTTTGGCGGACTGTCGTATGCCACCCCCGATGTGAAAGCCGTGCCGCTGGCGTTGTTTGAAGGCCAACCGTTTGTCGCGATCGATTCGCCCGAAGCCGATCAAGGCCTTTATCCGCTCGTGCGGCGTTTGCAGTTGGTCGTGAAGCACGATCCCAAGCAAGAACTCAGTCCCGTAGAGCGCGAGTTTATCAAATACGTGTTCAGCCAAATGGGCCAAGAGGACGTAATCAAAGCCGGATATCAAGCGATCCCTGCCCGCCCAGCCCGCGTGGCCCTCGACGCCATCGGTCTCGGTCTCTCACGCTAAACAAATTGTCCTAGCCGCAGGCGGCAGCCAGCGGTCCAACAGTACATACATATCAAATTCAAAAACTCATTCGAGAAACCTTCCATGAAGCTTCCACAACTCGTCGGTTTGGCAAGTTGCTTCGCTTTGTTTTCCTGGACCGCCGATTTCGCCCTCGCTGTTGATTCCAGCCGCGCATCGAGCCAAACGAGCAGCGCGCCCAATTGGGCCAACTCGACGTTCAACGACCCAGCCTATGGCTACGGCACATCATTGCCCGATCCGAGCACCGACCGCAATCGCACTTCGACACAACCGACGTGGAGCGATCCCACGCGGCAGTCGTTCGATCCCCGTTTGTCGACGCAGCTCGATCCAAACTTCTCGCCGACCCCATACAATCAGACCGCTCAGCAGTGGCGGCTCGGTATTTTCCCCGAAGACACCGACACCGGCGTCGTGGTGAAAGAAGTCGTGCGTGGCTCTGCCGCCGAACGCGCGGGCCTTGAGGTCAACGACCGCATCCTTGCCGTTCATGGCTATCAGGTGGGCTACGTCAACGGCGTGGTCTTCGACATCGGTCAGGAAATCGAACGCCATGCCGACACCAAGGGCTGGGTTCGTGTTCTCGTGCAAGACAATCGCAACGGCCGGTTGATGAACTTGCCGATTCAACTCGATGGTCGCAACGAAGCGATCACTGGCACGATCACTTACCGCGACCGTTCGGCTTTGCCGCGTGATGCCGTGGCGACGGTCGAACTACGTGAGATCGTGCGTAGCGACATTCGCCCCGTCACGATTGCCCGCCAAACCGTGACCGGCATTCGCTCGGTGCCGGTTCAATTTTCGCTCGATTACGACCCCACGCAAATCGACAATCGCCGCAGCTACGTCTTGCACGCGAGCATCACGTCCCAGGGTCGGGAGATTTACAGCATGCGGACCGACGTGCCCGTACTTGGCAATCGCCCGACCTCCAATGTCCAACTCGTGGTGGAATCGACCAGCAGCATGCCGGCGGGCACAGTCAGCAACCGCCAAGAGCAACTCGCACAGATTTCGCAGTGGTTCCGCCAGTACTTAGGCCGCGAACCACGGGCCCAGGAGTTGTACGTGTGGGAAGCCCATCTCGACCGCGGCGGCACCTTGGCCGATGCTCAGTTGCAAATCTTGAGCACGCCGGAGTTCTATTATCAATCGAACGCCGACGACGCGGAGTACATCCGCCGGATGTTCCAACTGGTCACCAACCGCCAGCCGTCGCAGCAGGAAGTCACGCAGTGGATGAACCGGCTCACGTATTACAACCGCATGCGTCCTGAAGTCGCCAAGGAATTCTTGGCCACCGCCGCCACAGCCCAAGCCCGCCAACCGGGACGGCTGTAAAACTGATTTCTATTTAGCCGGAGAGCCACGCTCTTCGGGAATAGGGATCGCCTAGTAGTACGGCTATAGTCGGCTTACCGGTCAAACCACCGTTTGAACATATACCACGTAAGTTGCCGACCCGCGCGGGCGATTTCTCGCGTGAGCGGAATGTTCTTCGGGCAAACGGCCACGCAGTTTTGGGCGTTGCCGCAAACTTGCAAACCGCCGGGGGCCTTGAGTGCATCAAGTCGTTCGTTGGCGCTCATTTCGCCCGTGGGGTGGGCATTGAACAGCATCGCCTGCGCAACCGCGTTAGCGCCAACAAAGCCTTCGTCGTAAGCGGCGTTCTTGCGAGCTTCGAACTCGGCATCGGTCTCGTCAAAATGCTTCGTGACTTCGATTTTGCCGTACTGCGGGCACGCATCCAAACAGCAGCCGCAGGTCATGCATTCCGAAATGGGATAGCGCATTTCCTGGCTGGCTTGCGATTCCTTCGGACCGGCGCCGCGGTCGCCGTAGCCATCGACCGGAATCCAACCCTTGATCCGTTCGAGCGTGCGGAACATGCGGCTCCGATCCACGACCAGATCGCGCATCACGGGGAACTTGGCCATCGGCCGCAATTCAAATCCCGTGGGATTCTCTTCTAGCAAACGGTCGACCAGCGCCGAGCACGACTGCCGTGCCTTGCCGTTGATGACCATCGTGCAGGCTCCACAAACTTCTTCGAGGCAATTGCAATCCCACGCCACGGGGGTCGTGTTTTTGCCTTCGGAAGTCGTGGCCAACGCGGCGATCTTTTGCAGCACGCTGATGACGTTGAGATTCGGTTCGTAGGTTACGCGATGGCGTTCCCAATAGCTGGGTTCGCCAGGGCCGTCCTGGCGCATCACGCGGACTTCGAAGGAGGAAGGTTTGCTGCCGTTATGAGCACTCATTGCAGTGTTTCCGATGATTCACATGTACTTATTCTAATTTAGCCGCGGTGTTTGCACCGCGCCTATTAAACCCCTGCGCCGACCTTAACGGGTGTGGCGCTAGTCTTGGCGGCTTCTCCCGCGGCGTCCTTTTTCACTTGGCGTTCCTTCCACACTTCTTCAATCATTTCCGCGCCCACCAAGCCGTAAAGTCTGGGCCGCGGCGGAATCAGCGATGTATCCACGTCCTCGAAGCTGAGTGTCGGTTCACCCTTGGTGTCGAACGTCGCCACGGTCGTCTTGAGCCATTTGCGATTCTTTTCTTCAAATTTGTCGCACCACTCTTCCGCTTGCCGGCGTTTCTCGCCTGGATCGGTCGCGTCGATGCCACCCAATTCAAACGCGGGCTTATAGTGAGCTCCGCGGCATTCGTCGCGAGCCAATGCCCCCTTGAGGATCGCCTTGGCGATGGGGAACATATCTCGCACCGACTTGGTGAACAGGACATTTTGGTTTGTCCAATTGCCCGTGTCCGACAGCGAGCAATTCTCGATTCGCTCGGTGAGTTCGTTGACCTTATCAATCGCGGCCGTGAGCTGCTCATTGCGACGCACCACTGTGGCCGCCTTGGTCATTACGTCGCCTAACTCTTGGTGAATCACGTAAGGATTTTCGCGACCGCCGGTGCGTTTGAGCAGATTGTCGTGCTCGACTTGCTTGAGTGCGCGAGCGCCTCGCAGCAAGCTCGAAAACTTCTCATCGCTCGCCGAACTCTTGAGCGACTTGAACATGTTTTCAATGCCGGGAGCGAGGAACAAGCCTGTGAAGATGCAAGAAAGCAGCGAGTTGGCCCCCAAGCGGTTGCCGCCGTGATATTGGTAATCGCATTCGCCGATCGCATACATCCCGGGAACGTGAGTCTGATGATTCCGTGGCGAGCCGGGCTTCAGGCCGCCGTCTTCGGCGCGCTCGTAGTCGGCCCACAAGCCCCCCATCGAATAGTGAACCGCCGGGAAAATTTTCATCGGCACTTCACGCGGATCGACACCCTGGAACTTTTCGTAGATGTGCAGAATACCGCCCAGCTTGCGATCGAGTTCCGCCCGTGGAATATGCGTCAGATCCAAATACACGCATTGCTGATCTTTATCGACGCTCAGGCCGTCGTTCACGCAAACGTCGAATATCTCTCGCGTGGCGATATCGCGAGGGACGAGATTGCCGTACTTCGGATAACGCTCTTCGAGGAAGTAATAACGCTCGGATTCGGGAATCGATTTCGGATCACGCTGGTCATGCGGCTTGCGCGGCACCCACACGCGGCCACCTTCGCCGCGCGCCGATTCGCTCATCAATCGCAATTTGTCGGCACCAGGAATCGCCGTGGGGTGCACTTGAATGAACTCGCCGTTGGCATATTTGGCACCCGCTTGCACGGCGCGGCTCACCGCACTTCCCGTGCAGGCCATCGACATCGTGCTGCGCCCGTAAATCAAGCCGCAACCACCCGTCGCAATCACGACCGCATCCGCCGGGAACGCGCGAATCTCCATCGATACCACGTTCTGTGCGATAGCCCCGCGGCAACGGCCATCGTCGTCAATCACGGGGCCGAGGAAATCCCAGCCTTCGTACATTTCAACGGCACCGGCCGCATGCCAACGCCGTACTTGTTCGTCGAGGGCGTAGAGCAACTGTTGGCCCGTTGTGGCACCTGCGAACGAGGTGCGCTTGAACAACGTACCGCCAAAGCGACGTTGATCGCGGAAGCCTTCCGGTGTGCGATTGAACGGCACGCCTAGTCGATCCATCAGGTCGATGATTTTGGGGGCCCAGTAAGCCATTTCCTTCACGGGCGGCTGGTGCTGCAGAAAATCTCCACCGTAAACGGTGTCGTCCAAGTGCAGCCATTCGTTATCACCTTGTTGCCGGGTGAGTTCGTTGACGCTGTTGATGCCACCCTGCGCGCAAACGCTGTGTGAGCGCTTCACCGGGGTGAGGCTCATGCAATCGACGGCGATCCCCAATTCGGCCAATTTCATCGTGGCCGCCAGACCAGCCAGCCCACCACCGACGACGACAACACGTTGTTTTCCCATCCGAATACTTTCGTTAAAACTTTTTCACGCTGAGAATATTGTCATTCCGAAGGAGCCTTAGCGACTGAGGAATCTGGCTTCAACTCTAATGCGTTGTCTGTACGAGTGAGTGTTGAAACCAGATCCCTCGGGTCGTGGAACTCCCCTCGGGATAACAATGTTGCCTCTGCGTGAAAATTCTTATTCTTTACCCGCCGCTGCGGCGACTTCTTCACTTGGTTTTTCTTCTTCTTGAGCCCGTTTGTGTTCGTTGGGCTCGAGTTCGCCAGCCTTGACCTTGGCCTCGTACATTTGATCTTCAACTTGTTCAGCTTCGATCAACTTCTCGCCCGTGCCGTATTGCCGCATACCGAATAAGGCGCCCACGCCGACAATCGCCAGCAGCACGCCAAACACGGTGCAAATCCTGAGAGCGCGGCGTTGGGCTGCTTCGCTGACCCACACGCCCCACGTGATGCCCATCGTCCAAATACCGTTGGCCAAGTGGTAGACGCACGCGAGGATGCCGATCAAATACACCGTCACCCATACGCCGTTTTGCAGTGCTTCCCCGGCCGACGAAACGGCGTTGTAAGCGCGAAATTGTGCGCCCCCCAAGGGATGCACAATGCGGTCGACCCAAAAGCTGTTATGGAACCAGCCGTGCATGTGAAACACATGGACGCCAATAAACACAAACGCAATCATGCCGGTGATGCGCTGGAGCGTGTACCGCCGATTCGCGGCGTAAGGATAATTCCCCGTGTTGGGCATCCCCCCCGCAACGATTGCCACGCCGACAATTGCGTGGAAGAGGATCGGAATGAAAATAAATGTCCACTCCACGACCGGCAAAAGTGCCCCCAAACTGTGAATTTGGTAGACGTTCTTTTGAAACGTATTGGGGCTCTCCAACACGCTGGCATTCACCAGCAAGTGTACGATCATGTAGCCACCCACCGGTATCAAACCCGAGAGCGAGTGCAATCGGCGGATGAGAAAATCGTGGCGGGCCAAAAACGATGCTGGCGGACTTTCCACGCGGCATTCCTTTACAAACGCAGTCTTTGCGCGAACAGGCTGGTTTCAGAACGGACAAGTCACCGCAACCCGCCCGAAAATCCCAGTATAAAGTTCACCTCGGGACTCACAAGCCCGCCCCCTGCATTGAATGACAAAGCTCAACAGCATCACATGCCTGCATTCACCAAACAGCACGTTCCTGCCATGAGAATTTGTCCTCACTTTGATCCCGCAATTTGCGATACTCATAAACAGCCGCTAGAGATTTCTCAAAACCTACGACCGGAACCAAGCCGCCGGGTTCCAGCAAAATGCTCCTATTTCGCGGTTTCGGGCCCGTTCTGTTCTGCGGGAAATTGTGTAGAATAGGGGTCTCGCCTCGACCCTCCACGCCGGTCAGGTCCGCGATTTGCACGAACGAATATGCGCAAGACGAACTGCTTGTCTTGCCCACACATCCACTAGCACTTGTGATTTCCATCACAACACTGGCCGGCTTCCAGTTCCCATACTGATTCCGCTCGTTGATAAAGAGAATATGCACCAAGAACTTCACAGCTCGCGCAGAAAACTGGCCTTCGAAACTCCGGCGGGGACCCACCCGAGTTTGATCCACAGTCTCGAAGAACTGTCGGCCACCATTCCCACCGACGTTGCCTATACGTTCCTTCCCGAAGGTGAAGACGAAGAAATCAACATCACCTTTCGCGAGTTGGAAATGCGAGCCAAAGCGGTCGCTGCCCGGCTGCAGCAACTGGCTCACCAAGGGGATCGTGCCGCCTTGGTGTACGAATCGAGCTTGGAATACATCGTCGCGCTCGTGGGCTGCTTCTACGCGGGAATCGTGGCCGTGCCGGTTTATCCTCCCGATCCAATGCGAATTCGCCGCACCGGCGCGCGGTTGCGGGCGATCTTGCAAGACTCGCAAGCCGACATCGTGCTCACGAGCAGCAACGAAGCGAACCGTTTTGGTTCTTACTTAGAACAAGCTGGGCATGTTGTCGTCACCGACGAAATTGCCGCTGAAGACAGCGAAGATTACCGCCGTCCCGAAATCGGTCCTGAAACGCTGGCACTCTTGCAGTACACGTCCGGCTCGACCGGTCGTCCCCGCGGCGTGATGCTGACCCACTCCAACTTGATGTTCAACTTCGAGCACATCAAGAAATTCGACGAACCCAATGCCGTGGCCGTGTCCTGGCTTCCCATGTACCACGACATGGGATTGATTGGCTTGGTCTTGCAAGTGCTCCAAAGTGGTCGCCGCACCGTGCTGATGTCGCCCCTGTCGTTCGTGAAACGCCCCGTGCGTTGGCTCAAGGCGATTACCAAGTACAAAGCCTACGCCACAAGCGGTCCCAGCTTCGCCTACGATCTCTGCGTGCAGAAGATCTCTGACGAAGAAATGGCCGAACTCGATCTCAGCTCGTGGACGCTGGCTTGCAATGGTGCTGAGCCCGTTCGCCCCGACACGATGCGACGGTTTGCCGAGCGATTTGCCTCTGTCGGCTTTCGTTACGAAACGTTTTATCCCTGCTACGGCTTGGCCGAAGCTACGCTCATCGTCAGCGGTGGCGACAAAGCCGCCGAGCCGATTATCCGCTCGTTTGATTCGCACGAACTTGCCGACAATCACGTCGTGCCTGTTGCCGATGGCCAAGGCCGCGCGATCGTGGGTTGCGGAATCAGCGTCGACCGTCAAGAAATTGCGATTGTCGATCCCGCGACGCTCACCCGCAGTGCCCCCGATCAGATTGGCGAGATTTGGGTCCGCGGCCCCGGCATTGCCCAAGGATATTGGAATAGTCCGTCGGCCACCGCCGAAACATTCCAAGCGGCCCTCCCCGGCGAGAAAGGCACTTTCCTCCGCACGGGCGACATGGGCTTTCTTGATAACGGCGAGCTGTTTATCACTGGCCGTATCAAGGATTTGATTATCGTCCGCGGCCGTAATCACTATCCCCAAGACATCGAGCGCACCGTCGAAGGGGCCCACCCTGCGCTGCGTCGCGATCACGTCGTTTCGTTCGGCGTCGATGTCGCCGGCGAAGAGCGTGTGGTTGTCGTGTGCGGCGTGATGCGTGCCCAAAAGCTCAATCAGCAAGAATTGTTCTCCGCCGTGCGAGCTGTGTTGGCTCAAGAGCACGAACTTGGCCCGCACGCGATTGTGCTCGTCAAAGGAAGTGAAATCCCCCGCACGAGTAGCGGCAAACTCCAACGCCGAGGCTGCAAAGATTTGTACCTTCGCGGCGAACTCGAAATCGTCGGCCAATGGACCGAAGATTCCATTACTGAACCCGCGGTTCAAGTCACGCCGCTTGCGAAGAGCCCGCTTGTGATCGAGCCGCTGCTCAACGGCCATGCGGCCATGCAGCGGAGTATCGTCGACGTGGTCGTCGGCATCATTCGCGAATTGAAAGAGTACTCCGCTTCCGTAGCCGTGACCGAGAATTCACAGCTCTTCGCCGATCTCGCCATCGAATCGATCGATTTGGTGATGCTCAACGAGCTTGTCGAACGGCATTATCAACGCCAGTTTCCGTTTGCAGATTTCATGGCCGAGTTGGGCCGTCTCGATCAACGCGACGTCTCCATCAGCCAGTTTGCCAATTTCATCCGTCTGCAACTCGAAACCGACCACGCTCCTCACGCTTAGAACGACATGCCCCACATCCAACTCGGCAATTTGAAATTTCACTATCAACAGTGCGGGCCGGTCGGCGCGCCTGATGCCGTGTTGATCCATGGCGTGACGGGCAACCTCGCAGTCTGGATGCTCAGCGGTTTGATGACCAAGCTCGGCAAGCAGTTTCGCGTCACGGCCTACGACATGCGCGGCCACGGCTACAGCGATACGCCCGCTGAGCATTACACTAGCGCGGACATGGCCGCCGACTTCGCCGCTTTGCACAGTGAGCTGAATCTCAAGCCAGCTCTTGTCATGGGCCACAGCTTCGGTGCATCGGTTGCTTTGCACGCGGCTCAGGATTACCCGCATCTCGTTCAGGGGGCAGTGCTCTCCGATCCGTTTATTCCCGCCCTCCATCATTTGCAGGCGAATCCCAAACGGTGGCTCGGCTTCCGTGCTTATAAGAAGAACGCCGCGACTGCCGGAATGGCTATCGCCGGCAATCTCTGGAATTTGCACGACATGCTCCAGCAAGCCGCCAATCTCTCGCCGCGCAAAAAGAAGATGTTCATCGAACGCGCAGGCGAAGCGACACTCAATCGGCTTGTCCGTTTAGCGGGCACCAGTTGTGGCAAGGATGTCGCCGATCAGGCTGGTCTTACCATCGACAGCATCCCCGACATCACGACGCCGTGCGTTTGTCTGCACGGTGAATTCTCGCCGTTTTTGCCGATGTGCCTCAAGCTTATCGAGCTGTTACCGAACTGCGAAAAGGACGTGGTCTCCAAAGCCCAGCATTTTGCGTTTGAAGAAAATCCCACCGATTTCATCGACCGGGTCGAGCGAAACTTCTGCGGTATGGTCGGTTTCGAGCCGACGGCCCCCTCCGTGCCGCTCGATCATGCCCGTCGCAACGTGATGACCGACACACAGTCTGGTCGGGTGAGACTCTAATCGAAATAATTGGAGTCGCCCATCGAGCAGTTTTGGCGATAGAATTGCGGAACACAAGTTGCCGCTATTTCACTCCGCGTGAATCGGTATTAAATTCCCAACTCTCACCTCCATTCTGGTGGTGCCGTTATGAGTCTCACCCAGTTTTCCGACGCAGAAAAAGAAGCCATCGCCAACCGCAAGACGGCGCTTCGCTTTCTGTTTTTCCCCGCGCAGATTTTTTCGATGGTGATGGTCGCTTACCCGTGGCCGACCGATCATTGGGCTGTGCGCGTGTTTTGGATTCTCGTGACCAGCTACTTCATGTTCTGCTGGACAAGCTGTTTTCATGAGACAGCCCACCAAACGCTCTTTAGCTCGCAGCGACTGAGCGTTCTCTTGGGCGAGGTGCTGGGCTGGCTGATGTTTGTTCCTTACACGTCCTACCGAGAAACCCACATTCGCCACCACGCTTACCTAAACAAACCCAACGACTGGGAACTCTGGCCTTATTCCGATCCCAGTGCCCCGCGCTGGTTTCGCAAGATTTTCGCTTGGTGCGATCTCTTTTTGGGCGTGCTGACCGCACCGATTGTTTATGGCCGGATTTACTTTCACAAGGATTCGCCGCTCAAACCCGAGCAGCGCCGCACGATTCGTGGCGAATATATGGGCATGGCCTGCTTCTGGGCAATCGTGCTGGGCATCGTCGCTTACTACGACCGCTGGACGACGTTCGCGCTCGTGTGGGTCATCCCCTACATGCTCGCGGGCTTCTTTCAAAATGGCCGCAAGTTGACCGAACATCTCGGCATGAAAAGCTACGACCCTTTGCATGGCACGCGAACCGTGATTGCCGATAACGTCATCACTAAGTTTTGCACGTTCCTGAACTTCGATATCTTCGTCCACGGCCCGCATCATCGCCATCCGCGCGCGTCGCACGACCAATTGGAAGAGCTCACCAAGAAATACGCCGCCGAGCAGGCCACCAATCCGTTGCCGCTCTACCCAACTTACTTCAGCGCAACACGCGATATGCTCTATTGGTTCTTCAAGGAGCCCGGCGTGGGGGTCAACGTTGGTGCCGAATGGCCGGGCCAATCCGAGCAAGTCGACGACTTCGTAGCCGACGTCACCGAAGAAGTGATCAACGCCCACCCCACCCACGCCTAAGGCGAGTCCGCTTCAGCGGGCGATGCATCCAGGACGTATAATCTTAGATGCTCCCCGCATCAAAACGTTTTGCCACGCAACGTCGCACAACCAACTCGCCAAACCCCTCACTCCGCTGCAACGGCACGCTGGCCAGTTCAGCAAACGCAGCATCAACCTCCTCGGCATATTCTTCTTCGACGAAGGGTGTTTCTATATCAAGCTCTTCCTGATCTGAATTAAGGCTTAGTACGAGATCCGAACTTTCACCTGCGTCTTCCTTAGGAGCAACAAGTGTACTTACTTTCGCTTGAGCAATAATCGCCGGAGGTGATGCTAAAGTCAGGCCATAACCAAGCTGCCAAGCCGAAAGGTCACCGATCCCCGGATTGCGTTGCCAGAACAAGAAGTCACGGCCACTTATCATTCCATCAAGATCAAAGTCTCCCAAACCTTGCGCGGTTCCCATATAGCGATTGCCAAAATCGAGCCCCGTCAGTTGATCGCCGGCTTCTAGCGTGATGAGATGTGCCCCTGGTGCGCCACTTCCGGGCGCAATGACAATGCTCTTGCCGGTCGCCACGAATTCATTCGGCCCATCATTGTAGCTCAACACCAGGGGATCTGCTTGGAACCCTTCGTCCTTAATCCCGACGGTCGCGCTTTCCCCTTCGTTGCCAAATGCGACTGCCTCAAGGTCAAGATAATTAAACTGGATCGAACCGTCACCTTCCGACAGGATGGCTTGTAAGGTGACCGTGCCGGATCCTTCTTGAGCATAAAATCCCATTTCTTCCCATTGAATGATCAATCGCTGGTCATCCCCAGCACCGCGCACTTCCCACAGCACCGAAGAATTTAGAGAATCGGTGAGCGACACGATCAAGTCATCCCAGAAAACGGCAATGGCTGCTTGATCGGGTGAGTCGGTCAGATCTTCGTTCGTATAAGCGGTAGTTCCGCTGCCAAAAGTGATAAGTCCATTGGAATTGAAGAACAAAGAATCATATTCAACTCCAAAAAAGCTAAATTCGAAACCACTCAGCATTCCAGCCGTCAGTGCGTAACTTTCATCGTCGAGATCTTCATTGAAAGCGATGTTGCCCGTGGCTGCGATATCTTCAAATTCATAGGCCACCGAACTAGCCGAATAGCTCGTGCCGATTTCCGAGGGATAAGTTTGTAACCAATCGGTTTTAATTAACTGAGCGACATTGTATTCGCCGGGAGTAAGATTCTCGAATTTGTAGTTTCCCAGCGAATCAGTAATTGTGTGAGGTTCGCTACTGGTAATGGTCAGCGACCAACTTTCGAGCGCCCCCGCATCTTGACCCGTGATGTCGGTAATGCGAAGCGTCCATGTGCCACGCGGATCTTCACCATCGTAAGCAGATAGCAATTCTTCAGGACGGAAACTTCCCACAAACGGTGCCGCCCCATTTGAAATCGACATCAGGGCTTCGTCATCAAAGACGGTATTTTGGAAACCGTTGCCATTGTCTCCAACACTGGTAAAAAGTTTGGTGCGTGTCCCTGCGGGACTGATCAAATAAGCAACCAAATCCCCCACATAGGTGTGCGACACGTTAAGCGTCAGGTTAACGTCGGTAATCATACTCAAATCAGGGACATTAATCTGCGAGATCACCGTTGAACCATCGAGAATGGTTTTTGGCACGTCTTCGGCCGACAGGGTTTGAACGCCCTCTTCGAGTGTGCCATTGCCATTATGGTCGAGAAACACCGTCCAGCCCGACAGTCCGGGTTCGTCTGGGTCCTTGATGCGGTCACCGTTGCGGTCGTGCCATTCTTGGCCCGCAATCGTATTGGGTAGGGCGTAGTTGCCAAAATTCGCGCCCGTGACGTGCTCCCCAGCGGCAATCGTTACCACGGCCGGTGCGTCCGTTTGTATCCAACCCGTCTGCACGACTTCGACCAACACGTACGTGCCGGTGCCCAATCCAGCGATGGTGTACAACCCGGCTTCATCGGTGATGCCAAACGGCTCGGCATCATCACGAACGCCGTCCTCATCCAAGTCTGCGAAAATCGTCCAGCCCGCAACCCCATGTTCATCTTCATCCCATTGGCCATCTTCATCGGAGTCATGCCACTTGGTTCCCGACACGGCGCCCAAGGCGTAGTCTTCGACTTCGCCATCTGGAGCCAATCCGTTGTAAGAAAGCCCGCCGAGTGAGCTGATGCGGAACCGTGCGTAGGTAACGTCGATCGGGGTGAAACTGACTGGAAACGTAAGCAAATTCACGCCACTCTCGACAATTAAATCAGTAAAGACTTGCTCGCCCAGATCAGTCCAGTCACCATCGCCGTTGAAGTCGATCCACGCGCTTAGCCGGCCGGTTTCGGAAACGGTGACTTCGACCTCTGCGTTTTCTCCCGCGACCAGTCCCGACTTAAACACCACGCCGTCTTCATCATCCGCCGAGCCAAAGCTGTCGTCTCCTTCACCTGTTAACGACGGCTTTCCGTTGGTTTCGGCATCGCGGAGGTTTCCCAGCTTAGGTCCCGTCGCATTGTGCGCGGCGCCGTTGTTGGCAATTGTTGTGGGGTATTGAGACGGGGCATCGCCGTAGTCGATCTCGTCATCGGTCGTAAAGATCGTCAGTCGCCAACCGCTGGTGATCTCGCCAAAATCCTGGCCGTTGTCGTCATAGACAAAGAGCTTCCATGTTCCATTGGCATCGGTACCATTAAAACCTCCCAAGCTTGAGCCATAGGGCCCCACGGGAGTCGGGGCAGGGAATTCGTCAAACTCCACGTTTGTGGGTCTATAGGTACCTGAGGTCAGTTGCGTGGCAAATGGCAATCCTGTCCCTGCCGAATCGTCGAAATGAAGAGTCAAATCTTCAACGTCGTATCCGCCGCCGATATCGGAAAGCAATAACACCTTCTGCCCGCCAGGACCTACCAACAAAATGTCAACGTCGTTGGTGAACGAGTGAGTGAATCCAAAGATCGATACATTGACGTCGGTAATTGTGCCAAACAGTCCTGAGACTTCCAATGTCGATGGAAAGGGATCGGCTAGTCCGCTTTCGGGAATAGCAATGTTTTCCGGATTGTTGAAAACATTGATCACTCCGCGGCCTTGAATCGCAAATTCATAAGGATTTTCATCCTCGTCGGAATTCGCAATGCTGATGATCGCCGTACGCAGGCCGACGGCACTCGGATCAAACGTCACTTCGAACGTGACCGACTGACCCGGAGTCAGCGTGCTCTGTGGGGGTACGAGCGTCACGGTAAAATCACCGGCATTGGCTCCCATGATTTGCACGACAGGATCACCAGTCAGATTGACATCCGCGCCGCCTATGTTTTGTATTGTAAACTTCCGCAACGTCGTGGCGTCGTCAATACTGGTGCTGCCAAAGTTCGTGTGGTCAGCACTCGCGGGAGTTGTGTCACCGTCGACAATGCTCACGCCATTGCCACGCACGTTAATTTCCGGTTCGGTCAAAAATGGTATCGTGCCCGTGATACTGAAATAACCCAGGCTGCCGTAATCAGAATAGCCAAAATCCTGACCCGACGCGGGCTTACCCGTGCCGTCAATTGACACGTAATAAGTTCCCGCGCCCAAGGTCATGTTGAATTCGGCGTTGAGAGCATTAGTTGGGTTGCTGGTGGCGACCACCGTTCCACCCGCGTCGTAAAGCGTCGCTAGAATATCAAGATTGGGACTGAGATAGAACGGCGTGATGTCGAGATCGAACTGGCCACCAATCGTTGTGAAACTGAAATAATCAAGGTCCGTGTTTCGCTCGATAATGCCTTCATCATTGATCACGCCTGCGATAACTTCAAATTCTGTCGCGCTTGTACGAGTATTTCCGTGGTCGTCTACACGATAGCCAAAACCATTTTGCGTGGTGATGATTTGCAAATCATCTTCCCGCATATTGGCGCCGGGATATTCGCCTTTGCTCCATTGCACCAATTCTTCGTAATATCCAACCCCCATGATGGGAGCCCAGCCGGTCGCACCATTGCCGTGACCCGCATAGTAACCCAGTGTGCTTGTCCCATCATGCCGAAGTCCTAGGGTATGACCGATTTCATGCGAGATGCACTCTGCTGTGGCTTTTTCTTCGCCGTTATTCAGATTCTCATTGAATGCAAAGCAAGGCGTATCGGTGCTCCAATTGAATGAATCAAGATAGGCAACACCCCCTGCCCCACCGGTGTACCAATCTGACGAGCTTCCGCCGATGACGACGCGAACGCCCCATTGAGTATCCGTGGGGCCTGTCCGCCGTAAGGCTTCCACGCCGGGGTCCTCAGTAGTGATATCAACGTCAAACGGCAAGAAGTCCTCGACTACCCGCTGCCAGATTCGTTGAATACGCTCTCGCTCGACGTCGGAGAACGAGCTGCTGCCGTCAATTGAATAGGCAGGTGAGGTAAAAGAATTTCCGTTGGTAAAGGCCTCATTCCAAAACGTATTGGACGTCGTATGCCCGTTGAAATCGAGGTAAATAACCTTGGTCGCTCCCGGTCTGCTGTGCAGTGCGAACGTGTCGGAGAGTGGAAACGGCGGGGCGTCGAGCAGACCGGCTCCAGCCGGAGTTGGCACCGAATCGTTTTCGTAGGCAGGATCGGAAATGAGTATCGGAGCAAATTCACTCGATCGATACACCGCCTCGCCAACCATAACATCCATGTCAGATTGAAGTTGTAGCGGATCGTACGCCATCAAATTGCGAGCTTCCAAATGCTCCAGCCAGAGGGGACGCCCATGGGCTATCGGATTCAATCGCGTGTGAATGGGTCTTCCCATTTTGCCAAAAGGACTCACCCGCTGCGATTTCTTGCGGTGCATCTTCACGTGGGCAATCTCCAGAATCGGGCGGTTGTTGCCGAACGAAACGAGTCTCACGACCAAACCCATCTAGGCCTGGGACGTTTGATCAGCCGTCGAGACATCGTGGAAGAGTGAAAACTATCTTGGTTTTCAGGCTTAAGAGTCGTGAAACTCCGCCAAAATGGAACGGTTAATCTCCATCAATCTAGTTGTCCTGCCCGGGTAATGCAATATTTTTATCCTAAGAGACTTACACCAGTAAAAAATCCGAGTTTGCGCCGAAAAAAGCGAGTGATTCGAAGTTCTCCCGCGACAGGTCCTAGTTTTCTCCCCTCAATTTAGCGCCCGCTAGCACGAACGTCCAAGTCATGCCATCCGCAACTGATTGACGATAAACAGTTTAAGTAACTTCCCACGACATCAGTCTGTTGCTGTGTATCTTGAGGGACTTCGCCATGTTTTGCTCCGAATGCGGTGCCCAGGCCGCGGGAAAATTTTGCTCGGCGTGCGGAACCAAACTCCAACGCATTGCGGCATCTTCGTCCGAAATCATCACGCTGCACACGGATTGGTCCAACATCATCGAATACGAAACACTGTTAGGTATTCCAGCTGTACGCGATTTGATCTCGCGCGCAGCAAGCCAATCTAAGAAGGTTATGACTGGCGAGGATTTTCTTGAAATGTCGGGTAAAGCGCTCGGCAAAATGGCCGGATTACCCATTTCACCGCCGATGACCAGTATTGCCCATTTTGCGCAATCCACCTACGCCAAGCTTGGAATTCAGACTGGCAAATCGCGCAATGAGTTCATTTCCCAGCCCGTCGGTCGAATTTTGGTTGGGCTCTTATGTTCGCTCGCCCGTGCTGGCCGAAATGTCCGCGGCGCGCACCAACTCACTGACGGCTGCATTCTTGTGGCCGCTTTGCCATCGGACTTATTTGCCCTTGAAGGGGATTTGATCATCACGGTTGCCCGTGCCCCGGGAGGGAGTCGCGTGGAAGCCAAGACCGAAATCAAAGGTCAGCTTTTCGATTGGGGCAAGAGCACCCGCTGCCTCGACGCGCTGTTCGCGGAGCTCGTCTCAGTTAAAGCCGCGTAGGCGAGCCCACTTCAGTGGGCGGTGAGATCTCAACAAAAAAGCCGGCGAATGCTTCCGCATCCGCCGGCTCAAAGATCATCAAATGAAAAGCCAGTTCAGTTATTTTTTGACTTTCACATCGTCGATTCGTTTCTGATAGGTTTCCGCCGTAGAACTACGACCCAGTTGACGCAAGGCTTCAACGGTTCCTTCCAAGGCTTCCAGGTTGTCTTCGTCATATTGCAGGGCCATATCAAACGCATTGAGGGCCTTTTGGTAGTCTTCAAGCATGAGGTAGGTCAGGCCGCGCTTGACGTGACTGTCAGGGTTGCTTGGCTCGACGCGAATCGCTTCATTGAAATTGTCGGCCGCGCGGTTGTATTCGCCCAGCTGCAAGTAAGCTAAACCACGATTGATATAAGGCAGTGGGAAATTCGGGTTTTTAGCAATCGCTTCGCCGTAAGCGTCGATGGCGGAACGATAATCCCCCTCTTCCACGAATGTGAAACCGGTCCACATGTGTGGCAAAGGATCGGTGTAGTCAATCGCTGCGGCTTGTTGGAAATCGCCACGAGCCAGCCGATTCTCACCCTGCAGATGCCAGCAAATTCCGCGCTTGCGATAAGCCTCGGATGCATACGAGCCAGATTCACCAGGTGGAAGTTGCTGAATCGCGTCAGTTAAAGCTTTAATAGCTTCGCCATAGTGACCTTGCATCCGTTCGGCGACGCCTTTGGTATACAGAGCGTTACCTGAGATAGGATATTGCTCGGGCATTTCCGCGAGTACTGCGTCGGCATCTTGGATGGCGTTTTTATAAAACTCTTCTTGCTTCTCGGTGGGAGTTTTCGGATCGCTGGCCAATTTCATATAGGCATTGGCGCGTTGCAGATAGCCTTGGACGTAAATCTTCGGATCAGCACTGTCCTGCTTCTCACGATTCTTATAGTTCTCAATCGCTTTGGAGAGCGCCTCAATAGCATTGGGTAACTTCTCGGGCTTATCTTGATATTGATAAATTGTGGCTTGCACCGAGTAGGTTTCAAAATCGTCGTTCTTCAACTCGACCGACTTTGCCAAATCTGCTTCCGCTTCGTCAAAATGACGCATCTGAGTGTGAGCCAACGCGCGGTTGCGATAAGCTTTCGCGTTATTAGGGTCAAGCTCGATGGCTTTATTCAAGACCTGTAATGCGCGCGTCGGGTTTTGTACGTTGTTCACAAGCAAGTCACCTAAGTTGGCCATGATCTCAGGATTGCTGCGATCCAATTCCATCGCGTTGTCGAAATCGCTCATGGCCATGTTGATGTCGCCCACTTCCCGATAGGCAATGCCACGACCCAAGTACAAGCCTGGTAGCTTTTGATTGAGATTTTCGGCTTGCCGATAGACTTGCAGGGCCGACGTGAAATCCTCGAGTTCACGCAGAGCATCCGCGCGGCCGACGTAAGCCTCGGCAAATGTTTGATCGATCTCAGTTGCCTTGGCAAAGGCCGCGATCGCATCATCCCACTTCTTTTCCTCCATGAACTTCAGGCCTTGCTCGTAGGCTGCCGTCGCGTTGGGATCACGTGTCGCTTGAGCCTGGACAGGCACGCTCATGGCACCCAGCAAAAGCAAGCCCAGAGCGAAGTTTAATATTCGTGGCGATGCACTCATGTGGTCTCTACCTTAATTCATGGAGACGAGTTGGTGTTCGATAGTCAAGAATAGATCAGCGGGCGCGGATTGTGCCCGATGCTTGGCCAAAATCTTGGGCCAAAGCGATCCTCCTTATCGTACCACTTCTCTTACGCTCGAAACGGCCAGCGGGGTCGATTTGGCAGGTGAAATCCGCGCACGACGGGTGCGATTGCCGCAGCCATGCGATTTGGCGCGTGCATAACACTTGAACGGCTAACACCGAATTTTAGGCCACAGCCTGCAGACAGGCCAACAAAGCGTCAGATTTTCGGCGTGGGTTGGTCGGTTTTATTGCCTGACACGGCCCAGCGGCTGTGATTCGATGACGTGCGGTTGTACTCCACCGCAAACTTGTCGGCGTCTTCGCTGGTGAAATCCCGGGCAATCGTTCGCTTGAACTTGCGGAATTCATAGATATGAACCACGTGATCCGCAGGGGGGCCGGCTGGCTCTGGTGCGACTTCGGGTTCGTCGGCGACCACCTCAGCGACTTCGTCCTCTTCCTCGTCCTCAGGCTCAGCAGCAGGAGGAGCGGGCTTTTCCGCAGCGGCTTTGCCACGAGGTTTGGGAGCGGCCTTAGCGCGAGCTTTGGGAGCCGCCTTTTCAGCTTTTTCGGTTCTAGCGGGAGCCTTACGAGCGCCACGCTTGGGTTTGGCTGGCGGAGCTTCTTCCTCTTCCTCGACTTCGTCGAGTTCAGAATCCTCTTCGTCTTCGTCTTCGTCTTCTTCTTCGTCGTCCTCGTCTTCGTCGTCATCCTCATCATCCTCATCATCGTCGTCGTCATCGACGAATTCGAAATCGTCGTCGTCGAACAGGTCGTCGTCTTCTTCTTTTTTGTACGGCATGACTTAACTACCAATCGGAGCGGAAAGGACGCGCGAAATACGGCCAAAAAGAAACTTACTACGGCCGTCCACGAGTACTGGGGAAACAGCCAGTATTTGCCACCGGCGGGAGATCGTCAACCACTACCGCGAAGCCAAGCGGCTCCGAGCGGCCTGAATCCCGGCTTGCAGCACCAAATCGCTGGCAGAATCGACCGTCCCATTGACCGGTTTGGCCACCACTTGCACCTGTTCGTGCGGTTCCACACCCCGGTGGCTGATCGGCATGCCGCTGGGCGAGTAGAATTTGGCCGTGGTCAAGCGAATACCAGCCCCGGCAAAACCAAGCGGGAAGATGCCCTGCACCGAGCCTTTGCCGAACGAGGTTGTGCCGACGATCGTGCCGCGATTGTTGTCCTTGATCGCACCGGCGAAGATTTCGCTGGCACTGGCACTGTCGCCATCAATCAACACCACCAGCGGGACCCGCCAAGTGCCACCGTAGTGGGCTTGGTAATTAAAGTCTTCTTGGGGGCTACGACCACGGGTCGACACGATATTGCCTTCGGTCAAAAACTTGTCGGCTACTTCCACCGAAGCGGTCAGCAAGCCACCCGGGTTGCCACGCAGGTCCAAGACTAGCGACCGCATCCCCTGGCGATGCAAATCCCACAAGGCGGTTTCCAAATCACGAGCCGTGGTCTTTTGGAAAGCAGGAATGCGGATATAAGCTATACCGAAATCCGCATCGACGATTTTTGGATTTTCCAAGCTCGGCACGTCAACGTGTTCGCGACGAATGTTCAGCACGCGAGGTTCGGTGTTGGGCGAATAAACCGTCACCCGCACATAGCTCCCTTCGGAACCGGTGAGCATCGAAGCAGCTTCGTCGGTCGAAAGTTCCGTGGTGCTCTTGCCATCAACCGCCACGATACGATCTTGAGCCAAGATGCCAGCTCGTTCTGCGGGGCTGCCGGGAATGACGTGCACGATCAACAAAGCGCCGTTCTCGGCTTTGAGCTCGACACCCAAACCGACAAAGTTGCCTTCGATCTGTGAATACACTTCACGCAGTTGATCGGCCGTGAGAAACGACGAGTAATCGTCGAGGCCTTCGGCGGCGGCGGTGATGAATTCGAGAATCGTAGCCGTGGCTGGCACACCCGTGCGAGTTTCAACAAGCCGCGCGGTATCGTTGGCGAAGGTCACCAAATCTCGTGAGGTTTGCAAATTTCGCTGCCCGAGCAACTGATAGACTTCTTTACGAACCTGAGAGAGCTGATTGCTCGACAGTTGCAGGCGATTGGCGGTGATGAAATTTTTGTCGTTCAGGGCCAAATCAATGGCTGCCGCGCCCCGCGTGCCCAATTTCCGCCACGGTGGTTCGGCAACATAATGAGTATTGGTCTTTTGCAGCAACTCCGTATAAAGCGACAGCGCTTGATTGCGGTCGAGCGCGGTGATCGATTCCAGGAAGCTGCGATCGTGGTAACGACGCTCCACGCTGTAATGCAACTTGGCGAGGTCGTGACGTTGTTCGATGGTTTCGTTGCCGCGGTATTCCCGCAAGGCTTCTTCGTAGTGGCTTAGCGCTTCGCCCCAGCGGTTCGTGGTTTCCAATTGCCGGCCTTTATCAAGCACGGTATTGATTGCGGTGCTGGAGTGGGCTTGCGTGCTAGTGACCGGTTCGTTGCGCGAGACTTGAGCGGAGACATTACCGCCGAAGATCAAGCTGAACAAGGTGGCCGTCACGAGCAGCGAATTGCCGCGTCGTGCTGCGAGCCGCTGCCCGCGAAAAGTTTGAAGAGTTCGTTCGAGATGGACCCGAATCTGCATGAGATGCTCGTTGTCTATTGTGGGGAGGTCGCGTCCGCAGGGTGTGGGGCAATCGCCAAGCGGTTGGTGACTTACCCTCGCCTTGAGGGACCAGCCGGGTAAGTGCGCACCGGCAGCAGACTGGGTCAGAATCTGCCGCATACGTGAATATAGGTCACGCTTAGGTGCTCGTCAAAAAACTTGCTATGCAGTTTCTTCACACTTCTGACAGTCCCTGATCGCGCGACCGTCACAGCCCTTGCGGAATTACCCTAAGGCATCCGATTGAAACTGTGGGGGCGGACTGCGCGGTTGATCGCAACTTAAGGGATCAACCGTTTGTACCGCTTGTGCGACCGAAAACTCCCAATCTGCTGAACGCGACGGAAAAGAGCATCCTGCCAAAAATGCCGGTTCTTCCTAACTCCGGCCACAACTGGACACTTCTACGCGGCGGCGGTTCAGCCGGTTCAAAAGCAAAATTTCGCTTCGTTGAAAGCCGTCCCCAGAAGTGCTATCGTGGCTAGCCCATGACCGCTCCCGCCACGATTCCGCAATCCAAATTCCGCACTCCGAAATTCTTTCTATGAACCCTCCGATCAAACGTGCTCTCATCAGTGTCAGCGACAAAACCGGCCTCATCGAATTCGTGCGCGAACTCGTTACAGGTGGCGTTGAGATCTTCAGCACAGGCGGCACGCGCAAGCATCTCGAAGAAGCGAGATTCAAAGTCCGCGACGTCGCCGACTACACCGGCTTTCCTGAGATGATGGATGGCCGCGTGAAGACGCTGCATCCCAAAGTACACGGCGGGTTGCTCTGTCGACATGACAATCCCAGTGATCTGGCATCGCTCGCCGAGCATGGCATTCTGACGTTTGAACTTGTGGTGGTGAATCTCTATCCGTTCGAGCAAACGATCGCCCGCGCGGGTGTGACTATCCCAGAAGCGATCGAGCAAATTGATATCGGTGGGCCGTCGATGGTCCGTTCTTCGGCTAAGAATCACGCCTTCGTCACGCTTGCCACGGATGCATCCCAATACGAAACGATTCTCACCGAGTTCAAAGCGAACGGTTGTACCAGCTTGGAAACTCGCCGCCGACTCGCCGGTGCGGCCTTCGCGCGTACTGCCACTTACGACACGGCGATCGCCGCTTACTTTGCCAAAATCAATACTGCGACTGACGAATCCTATCCACCGCGCGTGCTGCTTTCGCTCGAACGCCGCGACACACTTCGCTACGGTGAGAATCCCCATCAGTCAGCGGCTCTGTATGCGTTTCCTAACACCGATCCGCATAGATTGGTGAACGCCGAGCAGATTAACGGCAAAGAGCTTTCCTACAACAATCTACTCGATCTCGATGCAGCACTCGCGATTGCCAAGTCGCTGCCCGTGCCTGGCGTTGCGATTCTCAAGCACAACAATCCGTGCGGAGCCGCGACGGCAGTCACGTTGGGCGAAGCGGTTGCCAAGGCCTGGGACGGTGATCCCTTGAGCGCGTTTGGTTCCGTCATCGGCGTGAATGTACCGGTGGATCTTGCCATGGCCGAATACTTGGCCGAGCCGGGCCGCTTTGTCGAAGCCATTGTGGCCCCCGATTTTGATGCGGATGCCTTGGTCGTGCTCACCACCAAGCCCAAGTGGCACGCCAATGTGCGGTTAATCAAAACCGGCAAATTTCTGCCGGGCCAGGGTATCACGGTGTACCGCCAGATTGATGGCGGAATGCTCGCCCAAACCGCCGACGATCTGGCCGACGATGTGAAAACTTGGAAAGTGGTGACTGTCAAAAAACTTTCGCCCGAACTGCAAGCCGATTTGGAATTCGCCTGGGCCGTCTGCCGGCATGTGAAGTCGAACGCCATCGTGGTCGCGAAGAATCAAGGAATCGTCGGCGTGGGGGCGGGCCAAATGAGCCGCGTCGATGCCGTCGAAATCGCCATTCGCAAGGGGGGCGATTCGACGAGGGGCTGCGTGTTGGCCTCCGACGCATTCTTTCCGTTTGAAGATTCGATTCAGCAAGCCGCTGCGGCAGGCATCACGGCCATCATCCAGCCGGGCGGATCAAAACGCGATCCCGAAGTCATCGCCGCCTGCAACGCGCACGGCCTACCGATGATCCTCACCGGCACCCGTCATTTCCGACATTAACTACACTGCTGCACGGTCCCGAAATGTTAGCCGGCAGCGTCCCGCTGCCGTGCGAGTTTTTGCCGCGCTTCCATCGCCAACCGCGCCGCTTCATCCCCCAAAACCGTGAAGTGCCCCATCTTCCGCCCCGGCTTCGCATCGGTCTTGCCATAAAGATGCAAATACCCGCGCGGCACGGCGAGCATCTCTAGCCAATCGGGCTCGCCCTTCTCCCACAGATCACCCAGCAGATTCACCATCGCTGCGGGTGTGTGCGGTTCCATCGAACCCAACGGCAGGCCACAGATGGCCCGCACTTGCTGTTCGAATTGAGTAGTCACGCACGCTTCAATCGTGAGATGCCCCGAATTGTGAGGCCGCGGGGCGATTTCATTCACGATGAGTTCACCATCGCGTGTGAGAAACATCTCCACGCAACATACGCCAATTAAATCCAACTGCTCGGCAATCGCACGGCCCATCGCTTGAGCCGAATCGGCAACGCTTGCCAATTCCTTGGCCGGAAATCGCGACACGTCGAGAATATGATTCGCATGATCGTTGGCAATCGGCCCACAGGTGACGATTTCGCCCGTCGTCGAGCGTGCCACAATCACCGACAGTTCTTGCTGATAATCAATCCAACCTTCGAGGACCGCCGGTTGCTCGCCCACGAATTCCCAAGCAGCCTCAGCTTCATCGGCACTTTGTATCGTAATTTGGCCTTTGCCGTCGTACCCCGAGTCGGCCGTCTTCAACACCGCCGGGACGCCAATTGTTTGAATGGCCGCTTGCAAATCGGCGAGCGAATTCACTTCGGCAAACGGCGCGCACGGCACGCCGATCTTCGTGAGAAACTGCTTCTCTCGCAAACGATTTTGCGTGACGTACAGCACCGACCGCGATGGCCGTACGGGGGCATATTTTTCGACGACTTCAATTGCCTCCGTGGGAATGTTCTCAAACTCGAGTGTCACCACGTCGACCGATTGAGCGAACTTCGCGAGCGCTTCGACGTCCGTATAGTTGGCCACCGTTTCACGATGCGAGACTTGCCCCGTCGGACTATCCACGCGCGGCGAAAAAACGTGAACGTGATAACCCAGTCTAGCGGCCGCGAGCGCAAACATGCGGCCCAGTTGACCGGCCCCCAACATGCCGAGCCTGGCCCCAGGTTCCAATGAAGTTGCCATGTAGCGGCGAAGAGTGTCGGCCATCGTGGCACTCACGAGAGTTTATCTTGGCGAACCTGATCGGTTTGTTGCTGATGAAAAGCGTGCAGCTTTTCGCGCAATTCCGGGCGACTCCCCGCCAGAATGCGAATGGCCAGCAGTGCGGCGTTCTTAGCCCCTGCCGCGCCGATGGCGAGCGTCCCCACGGGTACGCCTCCCGGCATCTGCACGATCGAGAGCAGCGAATCCATCCCCTTGAGCGTGTGACTTTCAACCGGCACACCCAACACGGGCAGCACCGTCAGCGCGGCCACCATTCCCGGCAAATGCGCGGCCCCCCCCGCCCCGGCGATGATCACTTCCAGCCCGCGGCCTTCAGCGCTCTTCGCGTATTCGCACATCCACTCGGGCGTGCGATGTGCCGACACGATTTGCGATTCATGTTCGACGCCAAACTCGGTGAGCAATTCGGACGCCAAGCGCATGGTGTCCCAATCGCTGCGACTCCCCATGATGACGCCGACAAGTGGTTTTGGTGCTTCAGCCATGCCGCCATCTTCCGCAGCACGCGAGGCCTTGTCAACGCAACCACCCGCTCGCGGCTTAGCGCCGCTGCACGATTTTCGTGCCATCCACCACGTCATCCCCCGGGTGCATCACCACCAAATCCCCGGCGGAAAGCCCGTCGCGAATTTCTGCTTCCAAACCATTTTGCAATCCGACTTCCACAATTTGCTCGCGGGCCACCCCATTCTCGGCTCGAAACACGGCCCACTTATCGCCCACTCGAAACAACGCGCTCGTGGGGATTTTGAGCACATCTTCGGCCTCGGCAATCACGATCCGCGCTTCCACGCGAAACCCGTCGGCAAGTTCGGTCCGCTCTTGTGGGGGATCGACCAGATCAACAATGATGTTCACCCGCTGCTCTTCGACTCCCAAGGTGGAAATCTTGGTAAACGCCGAAGGCTCGACCAGTCGGACCCGGCCTTGCAGCGTGTGATCCCCTCCCCAATGTTCCAGATACACCAAAGCCCCCGGTTGCACCTTGACCGCATCCCGGGACAGCACGTCGATCTCGACCTCCAAATCTGTGGGGTCACCCAACTCTAACAGTGAGGCGCCTGGAGCCACGACGGCACTGCTTTCTTGAAATACCCGCAGTACCCGCCCATCGATAGGGGAACGAATCGGGAAATTCCAGCCATTCGTTTCTTCTGATACCGTCTGCGAGGGCGGATTCTCCGAGGGTGGCCGCGAACGCATCAGCGCCGCGCGTGCTTGCGCCAACTCGAACTTAGCAATCTCCTTATTTTGCTGCGCCGAGCGCAACAAAGCTGCCTGTATGCGCGAGGCAAGCAGTTTGCTTTCGATATCCGAATCCGAGACCGCTTGGGGATTCTTTTTCTCAACTTCGCGGACTCGCTTGAGCTCCGACTCGGCGTATTGCTGCGCGGCGGTCACTTCTTCGAGCAGCGGTTCCATCTTTTCGAGCGAGGCCTCGGCACCTTTCACCCGGGCTTCCGCTTGAGCAATCGTGCGGGCATCTAATAACTCCGGATCGCGCGGTTCAATCACGGCTAGCAGCGTGTCGTCGGCTTCCACTTCGTCGCCGGGATCCATGTCGATCCGCAATACACGCCCCGCTAGCGGGGCCGACACGACATACTTTTCACGAATCCGCGTCTTGCCATCTTCATCGACCGTCACTTCAATCTTACCGCGCGTAGCCTCGGCCAAATCGACGGCGACCGGCTCGGGAACCAATCCCCAACCAATAGCCACGACAATCGCCGCCGCCAAGAGCACCAGCGAGAGCTTGCGAAATTTTGATCTCATACTTTTATTCTGTCATTCTGAAGGAGCCTAGGCGACTGAAGAATCTAGCTTCCATTCCCTTAGATGTTCCATCGTTTTCGCTAGTGTCAACCAGATCCTTCGGTCGGTGAGCCTCTCTCAGGATGACTGCATCATGATTCATTCCCGCGACTTCAGCACCGCGACCAAATCCAACTCATCAAGCCGCCGCCGCACGAGCAGCCCCGAAATCAGCGAGGCCGCGATCACCACTCCCGCCGCGAGGGCATAAGTGCTGCGCTCAATCACCAGTGGAAATCGGAACAACTCCAAATCCAACAGCGCCACCAAGCCCCCCGCGATTTTATACCCGATCCACATCCCCAGCGGCACGGCCAGCAGAGTGATGATTGCTAGCTCTCCCAGCAGTATCGACGAGATCTCGCCGCGTGTGAAGCCGATCACGCGCAAGGTCGCCAACTCACGGCTCCGTTCCGAGAGCGAAATTCGCGCGCTGTTGTAAACTACGCCGATAGCGATCACGCAGGCGAAAAACAGATTGATCGTTTTCATCGTCATCAAGTTTTCGGCCACGGTGTTGTTGAAACTCTCGATGGCATGTTTCTTGATCGTGATCCCCGCGATGGCGGGGACCAACTTCAACTCGTGATACAACTCGTCGGTGTATTTGGCATCGACGATCATATTCGCCCCGGTGATCGTCGGCCCCTCGCGTAAGAGTTTCGCGAGTGCATTGATATTCATGTAAGACGAAACGCCGGAAAAATCTTGCAAAGCACCCACAATCGGTACGTCTTTAACCGGCCGCTTCCCTTGCAGCACTTCCACTTGCACCGATTCTCCCACCTTCACATCCAAAATCTCGGCCAGTTTCTCGGAGACTATCAATCCGTCGGGAGGCAGCGGAATGTTCGTGCCGTTGATGTCGATCAATCCATAAAGTTTGCTCTCCGCCGGCAAGCCTTGAATGCTCACCCGCCGACTGCGCGAGCCATGCCGCATGCGTGTCGACGCACCACGCACTGGTTCGCAATACAACACCCCCGGCATGTTGGCGACTTCATGGATCGCGGTGTCGCTCATCGGTTCAATCGTCGTGAGCGACATGTCATAACGCTGCACTTCGTTGAACTGAGCATTGAGCACGTAATTCACGGCATCTTCCATGAAGTTGCCCAGCACCACAATCGCCACGGCCAACGATATCGCAAACACCGAAAGCCCCGTCTTCACGGGATGGCGTTCCAGCTGCCGCACGATCATCCGCATCACGGGCGACAGGAAATGCCCAAGATTCAATCGCTCGAGCAGCGTCGGGCCAAAACTTGTGGGTGGTTCCGGGCGCATCGCTTCCGCTGGGGGCAACGACACCGCCCGATGAATCGCGCCATAAGCCCCCAGCGCCGACGCCACGATGCACACAATCGCCGCCGTGAGGGCCACGTTGTAAGTCAGTTGGTAATGAAACTCGGGAAAGTGAAACAGCTTGGCGTACATCCCCGTGACGACGCTGCCAAACCACGCCCCGCAAGGAATTCCAAAGCAGAGCCCCACGATGGCGATCAACAGTACGAGCTTGAGATAATGCCAACCGATTTCGAGATTGCTGTAACCAAACGCTTTGAGCGCCGCGATCTGTTCGCGTTGCAAGTTGATCGTGCGCGTCAAAACAACATTCAACAAAAAAGCCGCCACGCCCAGAAATACCGACGGCATAACCAAGCCGAGCTGACGGTTCTGTTCGATTTCATTATCCACGAACATGTGCGATGGCTGATCCTTACGGGCATAGGCCCCCAACCCGCCGTAAGGTTCAAGCAATTCATCCAAGCGAAACAGCACTTCCGCGACATTCGCCCCCCGCATCAGCGAGATCGCAACGTCGTTAAACGCCCCTTCTAAGTTGTATGCCGTGGAGAGCGCTTCGTGGTTCATCCAGAACACGCCAAAGTGTTGGTTGTCGGGGAGCATGTCGCCCGGTTTGATTTCGTAGATGAACTCCGGCGACAGCCCAATGCCCACGATCCGCAGTTTCTTTTGCCGCCCGTTGATCACCGCGAAAATCGAATCGCCGACTTCCAAATGATTGGCATCGGCGAACGCTTCGCTCGCGATCACTTGGTCGTCGGCACGCGGCGTGAGCCAACTTCCCCGCCGCAAGTAAATTTGATTCAGCAGCGGCTCGCGGGTATCAGGCACCGTAACCAATCGGCCTGTGGCTGGTTCCGTGAGGCCGGGCACCGAGAGATTCACGCCGATGACGATCCGCGTTTCCAAACGTGCCACGCCGGGAATTTCGGCGATCCGCTCGGCCAGCGCATCGGGTGCCCGCTTGAGCGAAGCAAACACCTCGGCGAAATGAAACCGGTCGTAATAAGTCGACTGCGTCAGCTCGAGCGAATGCAGCAAACTGCGAGAAAGTGTGAAGAGCGCGATGCCGCAGCCGATCACCAGCGCGATCGCGACCGCTTGGCCTTTCATGTGCCAAAGATCGCGAAGCGTCTTGCGGTCGAGCGCGGAGATGGGCAGGTGCATAACAAATTTTATGCAACGCCCAGGGATTGCAATCCCTGGGCTTGTGTGGGGTACATAATCTTACTCCCGTTGCCTTTGGGCCTCATAAAACAAAACCGCCGCGGTGGTCGACACGTTCAGGCTATCGGCAATCCCGCGCATGGGGAGTCGCACGCCAACAACATCCGTTTGCTGCCACGCCGTGGTGAGCCCGGTTGCTTCGGTGCCCAACACGATTGCCGCCCCTTGGCGAAAATCGACTTCGCTGTAAAGCATGGTCGCGTCGGGCCGCGTTGCAATGATCGGCACTTGCCATTCACGCACCATATTCAAGGTTTCTTCCACCGATGCGAGACACACTTGCTTTCCAAACACGGTCCCCACACTTGCGCGGATCGTATTCGGATTAAACAAGTCCGTTGCCGCGTTCACCACGATCACGGCATCGACTCCCGAGCCATCGGCACTGCGCAATATGGCTCCGACGTTGCCAGGCTTTTCCAAACCCTCAAGCACCGCGATCAACGGCCGCTCGGGAAGCTGCAACTGATCGATGCTCCGCTCGGGAGTCGAGGCCACAACCACAATGCCATCGCTTCGCTCGCCGAAGGACAACTTCTCGAAAACTTCTGGCGTCACATCGGCAACGACCGCCCCACACTTTTCCAGCCGCGGCACAAGCTCTTGAGCAGAATCCGAACCGCACAGCGGCGGACAAATAAACACTTCGAGTAAAGAAATCCCCGCATCCAGCGCCCTTCCGATTTCACGGACCCCATCAATGATGAACCGCCCTTGCTTCGCCCGCTGCCGAGCTTCGCGCAGCTTCGCCGCGTCCTTGATCCGCAAATTCTGTCGGCTAGTGATTTCTTGACGGGGCATGAGGAATGGAACGCAGATGAACGCGGATTTAACGGATGTTCGCTGATTAAAAACACATGGATAAAAGGACAATTCACCTAAAGTTTATTTGATCCGTGCCAATCTGCCTAATCAGCGTCTATCCGCGTTCTATTCTTACCGTGGCCAACGTGCAAATGTCCCACTCTCCAGCTTCCGCCCATCGCTGCTGGTTAAATACAGCGTACCGGTTGCGGGAGGCTGGCCACAGTGCCCGAACATGCCATCCGAGAGATACGCACTCAGTTCCGCGGCATCAATCCCCGGCGTGTGACAGGTGCAGAGTGCGAATTTCAATCGCCCCGCCGTCAGTTCACGACAAAATTCCAAGAGTGGCAGCAGATCGCGTTTGATCGACCACGCTTCCCCCTTCGGCCCGTGTCCATACGTGGGGGGATCGAGAATAATCGCGTCGTACTGATTACCGCGTTTCACTTCTCGCTGGCAAAACTTGACGGCGTCTTCCACGATCCAGCGAATCGGTGCATCGGAAAGTCCCGAAAGTTTCGCGTTATCCCGCGCACGTTCGACCATGCTTTTCGCTGCATCAACGTGCGTGACCTCGGCCCCCGCACAAGCCGCCGCCAAAGTACTTCCCCCCGTATAAGCAAACAGATTCAAAACCTTAACCACCGCTTGCGGCTTAGCGAGTCTACCAACCTGTTTAGCAATCCAAGCCCAATTCGCAAGCTGCTCCGGAAACACCCCCACCTGCCCCGAGGGCAACGCGGAAAGCAAAAGCTGAAATTGCTTCTCTGCATCCAACTTCACGCGCAACTCACAACTCGGTACTTGCCACGTCTTGGGTTTCCAACTCCCTTCCGTCGTACGATCGCCCGTGTAGCGTGCCGTTGCCGACTGCCACAGCTCGCGATGCTTGGGCAAACCATCCGCCCCCGGCGCGGGACGATCCAATACCCACTCGCCAAAGCGTTCGAGTTTCCTCCCCCCGCCAAAGTCAAGCAGTTCGTAGTCGGGCAAAGAATTCATAACCACTAATCCAATAAGGACACGAAGTTGAGACTCTTACATTCTCGATTGAAATATCTTTGTGCCCTTTGTGCCCTTGGTGGTTAATTTAATTTCGGCCCAACCAACTCCACCCACGCCTCATAACCCTTGTCGTTCATGTGCAAACCGTCTCCCAGAAAAATATCCTCGCGCGGTTCACCCTCGTCGTTGAGCATCACAGGCCACACATCCAGAAACGTGAACTTCTCATTCTTCTCGCACTCCGCCTTAATCAGATCGTTGGCCTCACGGATTTTGTCGGCGAGCTTCCACCGGGCGATGCTCGGCTTGATCGCAATGTAAATTAGCTTGGTGTCCGGCAGGTCGCTTTCCAGCTTTTTGGCGAACGCTTGAAAATTTTCGTGAACTTGCTCGGGAGATTTGCCCGCCGCAATGTCGTTGTCCCCTGCGTAAAACACGACCAGCCGCGGCTTGTGTTTGGTCACGAGATCGGAAAAGTAATGCACCGAATCAGCGATTTCCGACCCGCCGAACCCGCGGTTGAGATACCCTTTGCCGGGGAACGACTTCTCCAGGTCCCACATCACGATGCTAGAACTGCCAACAAACAAGATCCCCCCCGGCTCGGTCGGCTGGGCCTCGTCCGCCGCAAGAAATTTGTCAATCGCGGCCTTCCACTTCGTGGTGTCGTACGGCTTGGATTCCTTGGCAACGCCAAAACTGGGGATCAGCGCTAATATTACGAATGCAAATCGGATCATGGGTGCCTCCATTAGCCCCGCTGCTGGCAGCGAGATCGTGAGATTGAAAACGCAGCAGTCGCCTCCGGTGGGGAACTCGCTATAATAGTTGGTTCGCTATTTCCGCGATTTCCAAACGCGGCTAGCAGCCCCCAACCGGAACCACACACGGACGTATGCCCGCCTCCGATATCATCATCAAAGGCGCGCGGGAACACAACCTCCGCGACGTCGACCTGATCCTCCCCCGGAACAAACTCATTTGCCTGACTGGCGTCAGCGGCAGTGGGAAAAGTTCGCTCGCGTTTGACACGCTCTACGCCGAGGGACAGCGCCGCTACGTGGAAAGTCTTTCCACGTTCGCGCGGCAATTCCTCGGCCAGATGCCCAAGCCCGACGTCGATCACATCAGCGGCTTGAGCCCGTCGATTTCGATCGCACAAAAAGCCGCAGGCAGCAATCCCCGTTCGACCGTCGGCACGATCACCGAGATCTACGACTTCCTGCGCGTCCTGTATGCTCGCGTCGGTCAAGGACACTGCCCGAAGTGCGACCGACCGATTACCGCCCAGTCGCGCGAAGAAATTATCGGCCGAATTCAGGCGCTTCCCGACAAGACGAAGTTCTTGGTCCTAGCCCCCATCGTGCGTGGACAAAAAGGCGAGTTCCGCGATCTCTGCGAAGACCTGCTCAAGCAAGGTTTCGTGCGAGCCCGTGTCGATGGCAATGTCGTGCAGCTTTCCGACAATCTCTCGCTCGACCGTCAGATGCGCCACGACATCGAAGTCGTGATCGACCGCTTAGTCAACGGACCCAACATTCGCACGCGCCTGGCCGAAGCCGTCGAGCTCGCCCTCAAATTAGGCGAAGGCAATCTCATCATCGCCGGCGAGCCCGCTTCAGCGGGCGGTGTAAAGGGCGGTGAAGAGGCCACCGAGACCGAAGTTTCAGCGGAACTACCACGCAAGGGTAAACGCAGCGCACCAACCGGCGACATCCTCATGTCTGCCGACTACGCCTGCAATCACTGCGGCTTGAGCTTCCAACCCCCCTCGCCGCAACTATTCAGCTTCAACAGCCCGCAGGGGATGTGCCTCGAGTGTGATGGCCTGGGGACGATGTTCAGCTTCGATCCCGAAAAACTCGTCACAGCGCCGGAGAAATCGCTCGCCGAAGGTTGCATCGAACTCATCGGCCCTTGGAAAGACGTGGGCCGTTGGAAACGACACATTTACAAAGGTGTCGCCGAGACGATGGAGCGCAAGCTCGAATTGCCCGAGAATGCCCTCACCGACACGCCGTGGCAGGACCTCACCCCCGAACAGCAATATCTCTGGCTGTGGGGAACTGGCAGCGAGCATATTACTTTCACTTGGCGTGCGGGCAAGAGTTCGCAGAAATATGGCGGCACGTTCGAGGGGTTGATTCCCGAACAGTTAGAAAAGTATCGCAACGCCAAAAGCAAAGCGCTGATCGCCAAACTCGAAGAGTTTATGAACGTGATCGGCTGTCCCGATTGCGAAGGGAAGCGGCTCAACCCACAAGCCCGCTCTGTGACGCTCACGACCGCGAACGAAAACTTCGGCGACGGAGCGCGAAAGACTTTGCCGGCCGTTTGTCATTTACCCATCGACGAGGCCGAGCAATTCTTCAGCGCCCTCGTGCTTGATGCGACGCAACAAAAAATCGCGGGCGAAGTTCTCAAAGAAATTCGCGGTCGGTTGGGCTTCCTCACCAATGTGGGGCTCGATTACCTGTCGCTCGACCGCACGGCCCCCACGCTCTCGGGCGGCGAAACCCAGCGCATCCGCCTCGCGGGACAAATCGGTTGTGGTTTGGTCGGCGTGCTTTATATCTTGGACGAACCGTCGATTGGTTTGCATCCGCGTGACAACGACCGGTTGATCTCGACCCTCGAACGCCTGCGCGATCAGGGAAACACCGTTGTCGTCGTCGAACACGATGAAGACACCATGCGGGCCGCGGATCAAATCATCGATTTCGGTCCCGGTGCAGGGGTGCGAGGCGGCCACGTGATGGCCGTCGGCACAGCTGATGAAGTCGCCAAGAAAAAAGACAGCGTCACCGGCAACTACCTCGCCGGCACAAGAAAGATCGAAGTCCCCCAGAAACGCCGCCTCACAGGCGAGCCCGCTTCAGCGGGCGGTGCGAGCGGCGAAGGCGGCGCACTCAGTAATACCCCCTGCCTCCGCATCGTCAACGCCCGCCACAACAATCTCAAAAACGTCACAATGGAAATCCCCCTTGGGGCCTTCGTGTGCGTGACCGGCGCCAGCGGCAGCGGCAAGAGCTCGCTGGTGAGTGATATTTTGGTCGAAGCCTTGCGGCGCGATCTCAACGGCGGCAAAGGCGAACCCGGTGAGCACGACCGCATCGAAGGGCTCGAGCATCTCGACAAGATGATCGCCATCGACCAGTCCCCCATCGGCCGCACACCCCGCTCCAATCCGGCGACCTATATCAAAGTCTTTGACGACATCCGCACGCTGTACACGCAGCTTCCCGAAGCGAAGAAGCGTGGTTACAAGGCCGGCCGTTTTAGCTTCAACGTCGCCGGCGGACGCTGTGAAGCGTGCAGTGGGAACGGCGCGAACAAGCTCGAAATGGATTTTCTCGCCGATGTTTGGATCACCTGCAACATCTGCCAGGGGCATCGCTTCAATCACGAATCGCTACAAATCAAATACAAGGACAAATCGATCTCCGATGTTTTGGAGATGGACATCCAGCAAGCACTCATCCACTTCGAAAACATCCCCCAAATTCGCCACAAGTTGGAAACGCTCCACGCCGTGGGCCTCGATTATGTGAAGCTCGGCCAACCGTCGCCGACGCTCTCCGGGGGGGAAGCGCAGCGGATCAAGCTTGCTCGCGAGTTGGTTAAGAAGTCCACTGGCCGTACGCTCTACTTGCTCGATGAACCAACCACGGGGTTGCACTTCGCCGACATCGAGTTGCTGCTCAAAGTGCTGCATGAGTTCGCCGATGCGGGCAACACCGTGCTTGTCGTGGAACACAATCTCGACGTAATCAAAACCGCGGACTGGATCATCGACGTCGGCCCCGACGGCGGCAAACACGGCGGACAAATTGTCGCCACCGGCACCCCCGAACAAATCGTGTCCGGCGAGCCCGCTTCAGCGGGCGGTGTAAAAATCTCTCACACCGCCGCCGCCCTCGCCCCCTATCTCGACCCAAAAGCTAAGACCACCCCCAAAAAATCCACCAAACGCCAAGCCGTCAAACAAGCCACGCACATCGTGGTCCAAGGCGCCAGCGAACACAACCTCCGGCACGTGAGCGTCAAGATTCCTCGTGACGAATTCACCGTCTGCTGCGGACCGAGCGGCAGCGGCAAGAGCTCGCTTGCGATGGATACGATCTATGCCGAAGGTCAGCGTCGTTACGTCGAAAGTTTGAGTTCCTACGCTCGTCAGTTCGTCGGCCAACTGCAAAAACCGCGAGTCGAATCGATCGAAGGCTTGTCCCCCGCCATCGCCATCGAACAACGCACGACCGGCCATTCGCCTCGTTCGACCGTTGGCACGGTCACGGAAATCTACGATTACTTCCGCATTCTCATGTCACGACTCGGGCGAATGCATTGCCCCGAGTGCGATCTTCCCATCGGCACGCAGAGCGTCGACGAAGTGATCGACGCGATCCTCGCCGAAGGGGATGGTACGAAGCTCTACATCATGGCCCCACTCGAAATCGCGACGGGTCAGAAATACGAAGAGCTGTGGCTAACGCTCAAAGCCAGCGGCTTTGTTCGCGCTCGCATCGACAATCAAACTTTTGAATTAGATAACCCCCCCGTTATCGACCGCCGCCGCAAACACAAAATCGAAGTGGTCGTCGACCGTGTGACAGTTCGCAAAGAGGGTCGTAGCCGTTTGGCCGAAAGCGTGGAAGCCGCGCTGTCGCTGGGTCGAGGGGTGATGCACATCGCAATTGCTCAAGCCGAAGTGCCCGAGAATCGCTGGGTCACCAAAGTTCACAGTCAGCACCGCGTGTGCAGCCAATGCGGTCGCAGCTTCGAAGCCCTCTCGCCACATCATTTTTCGTTCAACAATTCGCTCGGTTGGTGCGGGGCGTGCGAAGGCTTGGGAACCGAAGTGGGGGCCAACCCCGCCGCGTTGATGCGGAGCACCCAAATGACCTTGGCCGAGGGAGCCGTACTCGCGTGGCCCGGCGTAAAGAAGCCGCTGTTCGCCGCGATGCTCGTCGGCCTCTCAGCTCACACGGGCTTGCCCATCGATGTGCCGTTCGAACAACTGTCGCCGCGCCATCGCCGACTCGTCATGTACGGCACCGGCGACGAGTGGATCAATGTAGTTGCGAGTAGCGAGACGCTAGGCGCGAGTTCAGAAAAGAAAAAGACTAGCGCCCAACGCCCAGCACCTATTAACTTTCGTTTCCAATACAAAGGCCTCTACCCCGCGCTCGAAGAAGCTTCGCGCGTATCGCCTCGCTTACGCGCGGCGCTCGATTCGTTGGTCGACGAAATCGAATGCAGCCAATGCGGTGGTAGCCGCTTGCGAGACGACTCCTCGGCGGTCCGTTTTCAGGGCCGCACGATTGGCGAGTATTGCCGGTTGCCGCTGGGTCGTTTGATCGATGAAGTGGAAGGCTGGAAACTCACGGTGAGCGAAAAGAAAGTGGCCGGCGAGCTCACTCGCGAAATCGGCAACCGTCTCAAGTTTCTCAACGAAGTGGGACTCGAATATCTCACGATTGGCCGCTCGGCTCCGACCCTTTCCGGTGGCGAATCGCAACGCATTCGCCTTGCCAGCCAAGTCGGCAGCGGCCTGTGTGGCGTTCTTTATGTTTTGGACGAACCGACAATCGGCCTGCATCCTCGTGACAACACTCGTTTGATCACCGCCCTGCATCGCCTGCGCGATCTAGGCAACACGCTGCTCGTTGTCGAGCACGACCGCGAAGTCGTCGAAAGCGCCGATCAACTCTTGGACTTCGGTCCCGCCGCGGGACGTTTGGGTGGCGAAGTCGTCGCGCGTGGCAAGCCAAGTGAAGTCGCCAAGAGCCGTACCTCCGTCACCGGCCCATACCTCTCCGGCAAGAAGGCGATCATCGTGCCCACGAATCGCCGAATCGGCAATGAAACTGAATCAGATACACCTGCACCTAAGAAGTCGCGCGCGAAGAAAAAGGCCGAGCCCGCTTCAGCGGGCCGGGCAAAGCGCGATTGGCCGCGCCTCATTATCCGCGGCGCCCGCCACAACAACCTCAAGAACATCGACGTCGAAATTCCACTCGGCACGCTGACCGCCGTCACCGGCGTGAGCGGCAGCGGCAAAAGCTCGCTTGTCGAAGACGTGCTCTACAATCAACTCGCAAAAACATTGCATCGCGCGAGCACGAATCCCGGTGGGCACGACCGCATCGTCGGCGTCGAGCAAATCGACAAAGTGATCCGCGTCGATCAGCGCGCTTTGGGCAACACGCCGTCGTCGAATCCCGCGACCTACACTGGCGTGTTCGAGTTGATTCGCCAACTCTTTTCGCAGCTCCCCGAGGCCAAACTGCGCGGCTATTCCGCGCGGCGGTTCAGCTTCAATGTCCCCGGCGGGCGCTGCGATGCCTGCGAAGGGGCTGGCCAGCGCTGCATCGAAATGCACTTCCTCCCCGACGTGTGGGTCGATTGCGAAGTCTGCCACGGCAAACGGTTCAATCCGGAAACGCTCGAAGTGCAATACCGCGGCCGCTCGATCGCCGACGTGCTCGCACTGTCGTGCGGGGAAGCACTGACAATCTTTGAGAACATCCCCAAGATCCGCCGCACTTTGCAGACTTTATGCGACGTGGGACTCGATTACGTCGCCCTCGGCCAAAGTGCCGCGACGCTTTCTGGCGGTGAAGCCCAGCGCGTGAAGCTCGCCGCGGAACTTTCCCGCCCCGACACCGGCAAGACGTTGTACGTCCTTGACGAACCAACCACCGGTTTGCACTTCGACGACATCGCCAAGCTCTTGGAGGTGCTGCATCGTTTGGTCGATCTCGGCAACACGGTGCTGGTGATCGAACACAATCTCGACGTGATCAAGCAAGCCGATTGGATCATCGACATCGGCCCCGAAGCCGGCAGCGCCGGCGGCCAAGTTGTTCGCATCGGCACCCCCGAACAAATCATCGCAGGCGAGCCCGCTTCAGCGGGCGGTGAGAAAAAGAAAGGAAAATCTGCTTCCCCCCTCCCCCTTCCCCCATCCTCATTACTCTCTCACACCGCCCTCGCCCTCGTTCCTGTTCTCGCCGCGGGACCGCACAAGAAGCGTGCCCTCTACAACTTCGCCGCCGAAGAAGAGGAACGCACGGATGATCTTGAAATCGCCGATTTGGGTGCTGAAGTCAAAATGCCGTGGGAAGTCGACGGCCATCGTTGGCACACCCGCGAACGTGTGAGCCGCAGTGGTGCCCCTTGCCGTTGGGACGGTAAGATCCTGGACGTCATCGAGCAAAAGATACAAGATGCCGGCGGGTTCAGCGCCACCAGTTGGAACACCCGCACGATCGTCGAAATCTGCGGCCCGAAGAAAAGCGATGGCTGGTTCTTCCACGCGATCACCGGCGAGCAATGGCTCGTGAAACTCAAGTTCCGCACAGCGAAGAAAACTTTCCAACGCGATGAGTTGGTTGTCGATCTGAACCTCAAGCCGCTCAACGATATCCCCGAAGTCGAAGCCTACGGCCACGGCCCGCGCGTGAAGTGCAAGAACTTGCGCGGCCCGTTCCAAGAAGTGGAAATCGGCGCGCACAGTTGGGAAGAGATCGACACGCCTGAGTTTTGGAAATTTCTCGAGAAGGCAATCGCTGGCTTTCGCAAATTCACTCAGCGCGTCCAGCAGAATCCTGAAGACGTGATGCCCTGGAAAGTCTTGGGACGCAAATGGCATCTCGCACGGAAAGGCTTCCCCCCGGGAAAAGCCCCCGCCTGGAACATCGACGTCCTCGAAGAACTCCTGGAAATGCTAGGCGAGACCGCCTCCGGCGAGCCCGCTTCAGCGGGCGGTGGCGACGACGCAACATCATCCCCCCAATTCCTCTGGAACAACCAACAAGTGGTCCATCTGATGGTACCCGGTCGCCGCGAACCCTGGGCGACCGTTCACACCAAGCGGCTCGAAGGAATCGATCTTGTCTTGAACGGACCGGCGGGGGCGTTTGCCACGGGCCGCATCGCCGAGATGGCCTCGCAGCGTGCCATCACCAACAGCGACTTGGGGCTCGATCAGGTGAAATTTCGCTTCGTCAAAAGCGATCATCTCCACATGGGCGACCTGGCCGAGTTTCTCGCCGAGCACCTGCAAGCCGTCCGCGGAGCTAGCACCGCCCCGCGCTAAGGGCCTGTGGATTGTTTTCGCGAATCTCGAATTCCGACGTTAACTCCTAACCCCCGACCGATTTTCTTCACCACTCAATCTCCGCCCCATCGCGAAAGAACTTCCCCGTGAGATCGTGCGGGGCTTCGACGGCGAGCCACACGATTCCTGCTGCCCCTTCTTCGATGCTTCGCGTTGCGTTCGCTCCGCCCATGTCGGTTCGCACCCAACCGGGGCAAACGGAATTCACCGCGATCCGCTCGCTTCGCAGTTTCTCGGCCAGCATCAGCGTCACACCGTTGAGCCCGAGCTTCGACAAGCAGTAGCTCGGCACGTCGGCACTCAATCCGCCGAGTTGCCCATAGCCGCTCGAGACATTCACCACCCGTGCGGCCGGCGACTTTCGCAACAACGGCAAGAACGCCTGCACGACGATCAACGGCCCAAACGTGTTCGTCTCGAAAGTTTCGCGGAACTGTTCGCGCGTGCTGTCGAGAATCGACACCCCTTCGTCGGGATAAATCCCGGCGTTGTTTACGAGCACGTCGAGTTGACCGATCCGCTTGCCGACTTGTTCCGCCGCGGCGCGAATGCTTTCCGAGTCGGCAACGTCGATCACGACGAACTGCGCGTTATCGCCCACTGTCTGAACGGCCTTCGCCCCCGCGTCATCCGAACGGACGCCAAGGATCACCTGATACCCGTACTCGTGAAGTTCTTTCGCCGTCTGCAACCCAAGCCCACGGCTCGCACCAGTAATGAACGCTGTCTTTTGCATATCATCCTCCTCCAATCCCCAGCCCCCAGATCCAAACCCGCAATCCCTACTTCCCATCCGGCCGACTGAAATACTTACTCATCCACAGCACCAACTTCAGCGAACCGTGCTTCGCAAGCCGCACTTGCAGACGGTTCATAAACGAACCGGCAATCACATACGCCCGTCCCGCCATCAGCGCGTTGAATCCTTGGCGAGCAACTTGCGCCGGATCGTCGCGCTTCATCCGACCAAGTTTGCTCTCATCCATTTCGGCACGGCTGAACCAACCTGTTTCCGTCGGACCGGGCATTAGCGATGTCACCGTCACTCCCGTTCCTTTGAGCTCGCTTCCTAGCGAAATCGCAAACGTATGCACGAACGCCTTCGAACCTGCGTAGACCGACAGGAACGGCACGGGAATCACCGCGGCAGTTGAGGCGGTGATCAAAATCTTGCCGCGCTTTTGCCGCACCATATCTTCGCCGACGCACTTGGCCAAATGCACCACCGCCGTCACGTTGAGCGCGATCATATCCAGATTCTCTTCGAGCGTCGTGTCGCGCAGGAAGTCGCCCCCCAGCCCCACCCCCGCGTTGAGCGCGATTGCCTCCACCGGTCCATGCGATTTTATCCAGGCGTAGAGTTTCTCAACTTCGTCGTAACGCACGAGATCGACTTGCAGCGCTTCGACCTGCGCCCCCGACTTGGCGAGCGACTCCGCCGCGGCGAAGATCGAATCACTACGCCCGGTGATTAACAAATCGAAACCATGTTCGGCAAACTGCTTGGCCAGCTCGTAGCCAATCCCCCCCGTCACGCCGGTCACGACCGCCAACGGCTTCCGCCCCCCGGCCTGCTGCTCTTCAACCATAGATGCTGTCCCATGTGATCTCTACAACCAGCCTCTTCGAGGCTCGAATACATTATCGTACAGAGGGTGAACGGGATTACGTAAGTGCCGGGGATTTCCACAAGTCCCAGAATTCAGACAAGATTAAGCAAGAATTCTTGCAAAATAGGTGTCCACGCTCGCAAGTGAATTGCCCGTTTTTTCAAGCGACAACTACAATCGAGAAAAGGCCCGGAATGGCATCACTTATAATCTTTTCTCTTTGGCCTTCTTTAGAGCTTCATTGCGAACGGATACTCATGCCACGTTTGCTAATCATTGTCCTTGTATTTTTCCTACCATTTCTGGTTCGTGCCGAGGCACAGGTGTTGGCCTTTCCCGAAGCGGAGGGTTTCGGCCGTTATGCAACGGGCGCGCGTACGAATATCTCGGCCGCTAGTGTCTATCACGTCACGAATCTCAACGATTCGGGTTCAGGATCATTTCGCGACGCGCTGAGCCAACCCAATCGGTTTGTCGTATTCGACGTGGGGGGTATCATCAATCTTAACAGCGTTCTCACTGTTGCCAGCAATATCACGATCGCGGGCCAAACCGCGCCCGGCGGGATTCAGGTGTATGGCAACCGCGTGGCATTTCACGGTGCCAACAATCTGGTTAGCCGGCATTGGGCTGTTCGTATGGGTTCCGCCCCCGGTCGCGTCGATGCGGCGTCCATTGTTCGCGGCACGAATATGATGTACGACCACATGTCGATTACGTGGGGCGTCGACGGTACTTTTGATATCAACCCCGATTCTGGTCAAGTCATCGATGACATCACGATCCAGAATTCTATTATCGGTCAAGGACTCGATGTGGTGGGCCATAGCACGGGCGGATTGATGACGCTTGGGGATGGACGAAAGTTCAGCATCATCAAGAGCTTGTTCGCCGACAATGTGACACGTAATCCGAAAGTCCGTGGCGAAAACGAGTTCATCAACAACGTCGTCTACGGCTACGAATCGTCTGGCTACATCATGGGCGACACGACGGCTACCTCGCATGCCAATGTCCAAGGCAATTACTTCATCGAAGGTCCGGTCAATGGTAGTTCACCGTTTGCCAGTGGCACCAGCTCATTTCATATCTATGCTAACGACAACTGGGTTGACGATAATCGCAACGGCATCCTCGACGGCGCATTGAACACGACCTACCCCGGCGCAAACGTAGTAACCACGCCTCATGCCTTTCCAACCTTACCTACCATGACGGCCCAGCAGGCCGTTTCGTATGTCATGCAGAACGCTGGCCCCTCGATTGTCCGCGATACGGTCGATACGCGTCTCATGCAGGAAGTCGCTAGTTATGGCACGCTGGGAGGCGTGATTGTTCGCGAAAGCGACCTGTTTCCCAATTACGGCACGAATCCCATCTACCGCAACCCGCGGGCTCGCCTTACGGATGCCGACAATGATGGAATGGCGGACAACTGGGAACTTTCGCGCGGGCTCAGTCCAGCCAACAATTCAGATTGGAAGAATCTCAATCTTGGCTACACGCGGCTGGAAGAATACATCAATGTACTGGGAGCAATCGGCACCTCACAGACGACGGCGCAAGTAGGCGCCTGGACATCGGCATCGACTTGGGGCGGCGCGGTTCCGACTTTGGCCGACGAAGTGAACACGACTAATGCCGTCACTCTTTCTGCTGGCCAGGCGTTTGCCCGTCGCTTGAACGTGGGGGGATCGTTCTCTCTTAACGATGGGACGCTCGACGTATTTGACACGGTAACATTCGCCGGCACGAGCACAATTGGCGCCGGTCTTGGAAATCTCGGAGGCACGCTAACGGCGGGCCGGGTCTTGATCGGTTCCCAGGGCCAGAGTGGCACACTGACCGTCAATTTGGGAGGAACACTTCAGACTGGCACCGTCGCTAGTGCGGGAGGCACGGCCTTATTGTCTCTCAACGGCGGCACGTTTCGTGCTGCTGGAGTTCCCGACATTAGCGTTCCGACCTCATTAGGTGTTTCAGGAGGGACGTTCGACACCGCGGGCTATTCCGGGCTAATCAGTGGCAATATTTCGGGTTCGGGGAGCCTTCGTAAGGTCGGAGCTGGTACGCTCACACTTTCTGGCACCAAAACCTACAACGGACCCACGCAGATCGAAGCTGGACAAGTCGTTGTCACGGGGAGCGCGCTTTCGCAAACCAGCGGTGTGTCACTTGCTGCGGGAACAACACTTAATGTTTCGGCGGTGGGTGGACTCCATCTCTCAACGGGAAAAACACTCACCGGGGCGGGAAACATTGTTGGCAATGTCACCGCAGGTGCAGGGGCAGTCGTCATTCCCCAAGGACAAATCCAACCTCTCGCCCAAGTTGTGGCCATCCAAGCAGAAGACCTTTCGCTCGGCAGCGATTGGGCCGTCTTTGATAATTCTCAGCATGGAACTGGCGCGGGAGGATCCTACAATGGCTCCGATCTGAATGGTGGAGGCATCGTCCTGCTAAGCAATGTTGGCGGATCGCTTCCCGTGGCCACTGGTATCGCGAGCTCCTCGCTAACGATCCCCGCGACGAAGACTTATTACTTGTTTGCCAGGACCGCAGAACCCGCCGTCTCGCCGATTCCAGGGGACCCCGCCACGCAAACCGGGGGTAACAATAGTTTTTTTGTATCCGCACAGGCGAATTCTCTGTTCGCTACTCCCAGCAACTACGAGGAAGTTCAGACGTATGCCAACCCAGGCAATCAAGCGGTCTGGAACTTGGTATCACCATCGCTGACTCCTCTCGCAGGAGTGAGTCCTCCGCTTAACTCTGGCATCGATTATTCATTAACCAGCGGTACTCAACAGTTCGCTGTCTATGGTCGCGAAGTCGGCACCATTCTCGATGGCTTTGTGTTGTCGGACACAAATCTGACCGCCGCGCAACTCGACCTGGCTCTCTCGGGTCAAATTCTCGGTGAAGAGCGCGTGATGACGATCACCGGCAACTACCAGCATTCGGTTGGAGCTTCCTTACAAGTGGAATTCGCCGGTGGAACAACGCTTAATAAGCTTGCCGTGACCGGCACCGCACAACTGCTGGGCGATCTTTCGATTTCGCTATCCAGCGGCTTTGTCCCCCAATCGTCCCAAACATTTTCAATTCTGGGTGCGGGCACTCTGGTCGGGGAATTCGCAAACGTCGCCGACGGGTCGCGTATTGCGATCGCCAATGGCAGCGGATCGTTTGAAATTGATTACGACTATGCAAATGGGCGCGTCATGCTTTCGAACTTTCTGGCCGGGATCGATGGCGATTTTGATGGTGATGGCGACGTGGATGGTCGTGACTTTCTGGCTTGGCAGCGCAATCCTTCGGTCGGAGATTTGGCTGACTGGCAGATGAACTACGGTGTGAATTCTCTCAAAGCGACAAGCACCGCAGTGCCCGAACCCGCTGCATTGTTGTTAGTTTCTCTTGCAATCTGCTTCTGTGCCTCCCAGCGGGTCTAATCACTGGCTCGCGTCGGCTTCTTCGGCGAGCTGGAGCATGTATGTGCCCGGCAGTTCTTACGGCATGTTGAACTTCGGCTATATTAAACGACTCCCAGCCGATCACATTGAGAATGCCCCTTCATGCCCCCCACTTTCAACGTCGACAATCTCGGCCTCGCTTCGGCGCTGCAACTCACCCTTTGGTCGAGCCAGCCGGAAATGCGAACCCTCACGGCCAAGGCTCTCACCGCGTTCGGCAACGAGGCCCAAGCCTGCGATCTCACCGCGCTGGGGCTCGCTTTCGTCAGTTATTTGCAATTTGATTCCGACGAGATTGAGAGCGCCAACTACCCAAGCCTCAAAGAATTCAAGGTCACTCACAGCGAGTTGAGCACCTTTGGCCCCACCAGCCGGGTCCGCGACAAACGGTCCGTGCGAATCCTCACCGGAGAACGTAACGGCCCGATCTTGCGCGGCTTCGGCGACGTCGACCATCCGCAAGAAATCACCGCCGTGTTTTCACACCTGACAAGCCAGCGGTGGGAGCGACTCGCCACAGCCCTCGGCTGGAACCCCCGCGACCTCAGCACGGCGAGCGCCCCCGGCATCGCCTTCTACCCCACCGCCGATCCCGAGATGACGCTGTTGAGCCCGCCATTCTGGACGTAGAAAATATCCCTCTCCCTCCGGGAGAGGTTCGGTGAGGGTCTTCACGGCGAGCCGGGCATGTCAATGTCCGGCATTTCTTCAGAGTGAGCCGAAACGCGCTAGCGTTGGGTTATTCACCGGCGAGCCGTCAACGTGAGCGCCCGGAGAGTGTGGGCGAGTCTCAATTGGCTTTGCCCAGGTCTAACTGGTCAGCCAATCCTCGACCTTCAAATTCGGAACACGCCCAAACTCGGACAGGTTATTTGTAACGAGCGTGAAGTCACGACTCAAGCAAATCGCTGCTATTTGTAGATCGAACGGTCCGATCAATTGGCCAGTGATTTCGAGTTGATGCCGGATGAGTGCATAATGTGCCGCCGCATCGTCATCGAATGGGAAGGATGCAAAGGGTGCAAGTGTATCGACGACCTTCGCCACGCGGCGATCGCGGTTGCCATATTTCTCTGCTCCATGCAGTAGTTCGGCGCGGACAATCGAACAGCAAAAGATATCTGTTGGCTGCAACGCTTCGAGTCGTGTGCGAATGGCACTATCCGAATGCTTGAGATAGTGAATCCAACTATTGGTATCCAATAGATAGGACATCACCATTGATCCCGCTGTGGCAAATCACCCTGTGTGGGGCGCTCAAGCTGTTCGCCAGTAAGTGCGCCCGAAGTTTGCTCGAAATAACCGACAGGCCATTGATTGGCCGTTGATGTTGAAGGTGTGATGAGAGTTACCTCGGCGCGAGCACCGTTCGGTAAGTCCACAGGCTGCAGCGGACGAAAAACTCCAGCATCGAAAATGGCGGAAATGGGCTCGCTCATAACTTTAGTATATCTCGTGGCATAGAGATGCGTCCAGTTTTAACGTGCGCCCCGGCCAAAACTGACCACTCCCCTTCCCTTCTCAAATCTCGATAATGTCGCATGGGCTGGAACTCTCTTCATGGCACGCCACGGAGAGAGAACCCCCAACAAAAAAAACGCGCGGTCGTTTTGCCCAAACCACAGCCCGTGGTGGTAAAGCCGTCAGCCAGCACGAGATCTAGGTCCGAAGTCACAGACCTCAGCCAGAGGAATTTGGTTGAAAATCGCAGTAAATCTAGGGTCGGATGCCTCGGCTTCAGAAATTTTCTCGAAATTTGCGGTCCGTTTGCCGCGGCCAGCGACTCTATTGGTGTAGAGGAGCCCATGGAACTGACACAACAACCTGCCGCCAAGACGCTGATCCCAGCCATTGCCATCACTGATGGCGAACTGCTGATGCGATTCGCGCGGCATAACGATCAGGCCGCCTTCACCACTTTGGTCGAAAAGCATGGCCGTTTGGTTTGGGCGGTTTGCTGGCAAGTGCTGCGTGAGCATCACGAAATCGAAGACGCCTTTCAATCGACGTTCTTTATTCTCGCCAAGCGAGCACGGTCGATCCGTTCGAGCGATTCGCTTTGCGGCTGGCTGTATCGCGTGGCTTATCGCACCGCGTTGCGGGCACGGATGGCCTCGAAGCCCAAACCGCTTTCCGATTTGGTCGCCGAGGAGTTGTCGTCGATTGACGACAAGTTCCAAGCGATCGAGCAGCACGAACAACGGGCCGTATTGATGGAAGAACTGCACACATTGCCCGAACAGTATCAACAGCCGCTGATTCTGTGTTATTTGGAAGGTAAAAGCCGCCGCGTGATTGCCGACGAACTCGGCTGCTCGCTGGAATCGATCAAAGGGCGTTTGGCCCGGGGCCGGCAAGTGCTGCGGCATCGATTGATTCGCCGCGGGTTTAGCTTGTCGGTTGCCATGGGAACGATGTCGCTGCCGCTGAAAACCGCGACCGCCGCCGTAACTCCGAAGCTGATTGGCATCACCGTGACCGGCGCGGCCGGTTGGGCCGCCGGTGCCGCTTCGGCCGCGAAAATTTCGACCACCGTTTCATCCCAAGTGATTCAACTCGCTGATCAAGGAACAGTCGCCATGACCATTGCATCGTTTACCAAACCCGTCGTGTTGGCTGTTGCCCTGTTAGGAGCCGTTTCGGCAAGCCTCGCCATTGATTCAGCAGGCGATGGCGGCAAGGGCACACCATCAGCGCCAGCGATCGATCTCACCGCGGCCAATACCGTGCAAATCACGGCCAACGTCACAGGCGAAGATGAAGCCGCCGTCGAAGTGACCGTCGGCAAGGATGTGGCCGAGGAAAAGCAGGAACCGAACAAACAGGTTGCGAATCAGAAAGTTCAAAACAAGATAACCAAACAGGAATGGGCCTTTGCCGAGAAAAAGGATGAGAAGGGTGTTCTCGTCCTAGAGCGCCGTGTCGCACCCACACGGACCGCGCAACCTGTGCAAATGAGAGTGCCACAACCTTTAATGCCTGCTGATATGGTCTATTCACCTCCACAGCCAAGCCCTTACTACGCACCAACATATCGTGTTCCTGTCATTCAACCTGTCGACGTGCAACTGGGCGGTTTGAATTTCGAAGCAAACATAAAGCTCAGAACGCACGAAGCCAAGGTTGCGGAATTGCAACTGGAGAGCAAAGAGTTAGAGATCGAATCGTTTGATGTTCAAGGTGAAGAAAAGGAAGTCTTGCTCAGGGAGTCGCGCAAGAAGTTGTTGATGGCCGAGGCGGAAGAATTACGGATGCAGGTCGAACGCCAGAAGGAGGAGATCAAGCAACTCGAAAAAGCGATGAAGCAGCAAGCCGAAGGTATCAAGAAGCAAGCTGCTCAACAGGCCGAGCAGGCCAAGACAATTGTTTTCGAGCAAGCGGCTAAGCATGCGGAAGACGGCATAGCCATCGCCAAGCGAGCGGCGGAACAAGGTACTTTTGCTGCTGTCGCTCATTCTGCTGCGGCAGCCGAGGAAGCAGCGAAGGCAGTCACGACAAGCCAAATAGCCGCTGCTGTCAAACAAGCCGAGGTCGCTGTGGACGCTCATCAAGCCGCGAACTGGAGAGTTAAGGGCCGAAATTTTGAGTCTGTGCAATTCCGCACGAAGCACGATGGTGCCCTGTCGCTGCAGCCAGGCGATCGCGTCTTCATTCGGGCTATAGGCGTTGATCCTGAAGAGGCCATCGAAGACGTGTATATTGTCGAACCGATGGGAACTCTTGCGTTGGGTGTCAATTATGGCCGGGTCAAAGTGATGGGCAAGTCGGTGATCGATGCTGAAGTGGAGGTACTCAAGAATCTGAAGAAAGAACATCCGGACGCCAAGATACAGATTACTTACTACGGCTCTCAGGATGAGGAAACGAATAAGGTTCCACAGCAGCCGGGCCCGTTCGATCCGAACGAAAACAATAACGACAATCCGTTTCCTGGTTTCTGATGGAGCAGCGGCGGCAAGTCGTAGAGTTAGGAGCGGCTTTCTGCGGGCAAGTTGACTTGCAACGATTGCGCAAGCTACCACTCCTACTGAGCATAGAGACGGTACAATCGTTCCCGCACTTCGGGTGGTGGTGTTTGACGCCAAAAAACGGCGACCTATTGTAGTGTGACTGGTCGGAGGTGAACCATAGTGGATAGCGCTTGACCAGCGGGTACGATCCGCGAGTAATGCCGTGAGCGCTGCTGTTTCCGAACACAAGAATGACTCTCAAATCGACGGTTATGTGTCGATTCCCGGTCATGCTTTGCAGCTGCCGACTTTCGCGAAGATCGATCTCTATGCAAGCGAATCCGGCGTGATGTCGCCGACGCTCATTCGTGGCGCACAAGTTTCATATAGCACCAAGCAGGCCGAATTGCTGCAGAATCGCCAAACGATTCTCATCCGTCGCGGCGATTTACCCCTTGCCTCGGCCAGCATCGCAAAACACATCGATACGATCCTATTTAACAATCGCATTGGCATTGCCGAGCGTTTCGCGCTCTTGCAACTCGCCGTGTGGGATTCGCTCGAACATAACGCCAGGCGCATCTATGCTGACAAGTTTGTGGATATCGCTCGGCAAGTCAGCCCGCAAATTGCTACCTTGCTCAAAGACAGCCCCGTCACCGCGAGCGAACTTTATGAAAAATCGCTCCGCGACGACTCGCGGGCAACGCACCTAGTGAACGTCGCTGCCTATTGCGTGCTGCTTGCCCAGCAGATGGGCTGGGACGATCCCCAGGAACATGCCGAGATCGCGTTCGGCGCGCTGCTGCATGAATTCGGCAAGCTGTTTATGCCGCAAGATCTCGTCCACAAGGCTGGCCGCCTGACCGTGCAGGAACGCGAGCTCTTGGAGAAGTCGCCGCAGCTCGGTTATGAGAAGCTGTGTGATAATTCGCTGGTCAAGTTCGGCCCGCTGATGATGATATATCAGCAGCAGGAACGGTTCGACGGCAGCGGCTATCCCGTCGGTGTCGAAGGGGAAGAGATTCACGAATGGGCTCGCATCCTGGCCGTGGCGGACGTATTCGATACGATGATCTCCAAGAAAACCTATCGTCGTAAGAATCGCGTACCCGAGACATTGCTCTATTTGGCCGACAATGCGGCGAAACATTTTGACCCTAAGGTGGTGCTATGTTGGAAGAACATCTATCAGCAACAATAAGTAGCCCGATGTGGGAGAACGTCCACGCACGTGCCGAGTTGCCCTGCGCTGAGGAGGATTACTTCGGCATCAGCGGAGCGAGCCCAACGTCGCCTGATTCCCGTCGGCGCTATCGGCGGATTCGTGTGCGCGGTCACGTCGCAGTGAAACGCGGCAGCGAAACCCTCGGTGCGTACACGATCGATGTTTCCCCCATGGGGACCGGTTTCTACAGCCCGATTCAGCTTTATCCCAAAGAGCGCGTCACCGTGATGTTCGCAGATTACGGCCCACTCGAAGTGCAGATCTCGCGCTGCCGTCGCGTGCGACCCAAATGCTACGCCTGCGGCGGCATGTTCCTGCAAAGCAGCATGAACCCCGCCGCGTATCGGGAGTTCTTGCGTGTGCTGAAAGTGTAAATTTTCTTGCGGGCGTTTTCTTTTCTCCCAAACACTCTCTATAATCAACGGCGTGCCCGGCGGCATGAGGGGCACAATTCAGGCAAGCACCCATAGTCCTGATTGTGTACGAAAGGGCCGCCATGCTTACGCAGGCCGATTTGCAGATTCCGACGCTGGGTCTCAACGAGATTCCCTCGCCGTTGAAATTGGTTTCTTCCACCCCCGGCGATGGGCTGGGGGATTTTGTCCCCGGCAGTTCGCGCGTTCGCTATCAGCTCGATACTTCGCCCGACGCACCGCTGCAAGACATCGCCTTCGAGCGTGCTGGCCCACGCGAACGCGTTTACTTCGATCCCTATTTCACCACCGCCGCGATCGTCACTTGCGGCGGCTTGTGTCCCGGGCTCAATAATGTGGTTCGCTCGATCACTCTGGAACTCAAGCACAACTACGGGGTGAATCGCGTGCTGGGGATTCGTAACGGCTACTGGGGTTTGAATCCCGCCTCGGGGCTCGAGCCGATTGTGCTCACCGACGACAAGGTGTCGCATATTCAAGACGTGGGGGGCACGATCCTCGGATCCAGCCGCGGGCCGCAGAAGCCGTCGGTGGTGGTTGATTTTCTCCAGCGTTCGCACATCGACATTCTCTTTTGCGTCGGCGGCGACGGCACGCAGCGCGGGGCCCACGGGATTTACGAAGAGATCACCCGACGTGGTTTGAAGATCGGCATCGTGGGGATTCCCAAGACCATCGACAACGACATTATGTATGTCTTCCGCACCTTCGGGTTCGCCACGGCGCTCGAGCGTGCCCAGCACGCTCTCTACTGCGCGCACATCGAAGCCAAGGGCGCGCCCAATGGCATCGGACTGGTAAAACTGATGGGCCGCGACGCCGGGTTCATCGCCGCCTGGGCGACGCTCGCCAGCCAGGAAGTGAATTTCTGTTTGGTCCCCGAAGTGGAATTTGCGCTCGATGGCCCCCACGGTTTGCTGCCAGCGCTTAAAGATCGATTAGTCGAACGCAAGCACGCGGTGATCGCCGTCGCCGAAGGCGCGGGGCAACATCTCTGCGGTCAGAACGTCAACGGTCAGGACCAATCGGGCAACCGTCATTACGGCGACATTGGCGTGCATCTGAAGGAACGCATCGCGAATTACTTTTGCGAAGAAGGAATCGAGATTGCGCTCAAGTATATCGATCCGAGCTACATGATCCGCAGCGTCCCCGCGAACACGGCCGACCGTTTGCTGAGCGATCAAATGGCCCGCTACGGTGTCCACGCGGCGATGGCCGGTAACACCGACGTGCTGATCGGGCATTGGAACAATATGTTCGTTCACGTGCCGATTTGCACGGCTATCGCCAAGAAGAAGCGGATGGAAGTCACCGGTGACTTGTGGACCAGCGTACTGCTCGCCACCGGGCAGCCCCCCTGGCCGGGCGTACGTGAGGAGCAGCTTCAGACGTTGTAAACCCAAGTATTCATTATGCCGCGTGGGAATTGCTCATCTGATTCTGGTTGATGGTCTGCTTATTGTTTTCCCGAGCACGTCGCCACAAGGTCACGATTACTTCATGTAGCGAGTCCGCTTGGCATTGGCGGTAGGGCGAATCTGCTGGCAAATCCTTCATCAACCGGCGATGGGCCTCGGCCAAGGCATGATACGGCATCGTAGGGAATATGTGATGCAAGGCATGGTACCTTAAGCCGATCGGAGCCCACAGGCCACCGATCAGAGGGTTATTGGGATAGTTCACCGAATCGAGCATTTGTTCGACGAACGTCATTTCGCGATCGCCCAGATGCGTCCAGCGATGGGCTCCCAATGTGCGTAGGGCGTTGATCGCCATGACAAACACGCCGGTCAAATAGACGTGAGGCAGGAACGAGAGAGGCAGCGGTTCTTTGAACAGCAAGCCACCGGCCCAAAAGGTCCGCACCGCCATAAACCCCATAAACAAGAACACCATCACCTCTTGCAAACGAATGATGCGTAAAGTTCGTTGGGTCGGCAGGGGGCGAATATATGTCGGATCCATGATCATCGACGAAAGATGGCGGTGGACCCAATTGCGTATCGTGGGGCTGATCCAAGTCAGCGGTGTCAAAATGCCAAATCGAAAGATTACCAGCACGGGGACGAAAAAAATTTGCGATAGATACAACAAGATCTGCCAGGCGGGTAGTCGGGCCAGTGCAATGTATTCGCCGTCTTCCTCCGTGCCATAATGTTTACGACGATGATGATCGAGATGTGTGTAATAGACAAACGTCGGAATTAAGAAAGGAATTCCACAGAGCATGTTCCAGACGAACCGGAACGCATTGAACTCACCCGCACGAATGTGTACCAGCTCGTGGATGAATAGCGAGCAGCGGTAAATCAATAGCGACGAGATAAAGAAACAGACAATCCGAATCGGCCAATGCCAAGCGACATCGGCCGTCAACCAATGCGGAAAATCAACCAATTGGAAGCAGGCAATCCCGATGCCCCAACTCACCAAAAGGTCAGGCCAATAGATCCAGGGATTGGGGGTAAAGTGTTCGCCGACAATGCGGCGGGCTTCACTCAGGGAAAACTCACCGATGGGGGGTGAGGCCGGGGAAAGAGCAACTTGCGTCATATTTCCAAGAGGGTGGTCTTAAACCAAATGGTTATTGAGAGAAACTGAAGTGCCCCGCCGAATTTTGTCGATGAAGCACGTTTCGGAGTGTAGCTACGTTGGTTTTTCGTGAACAGACGAATCGTGCCCAGCTTGCCAGCTGTTGTTGGAGGCCCGGGACGGCGATAAACTGGAGAATCTACTAGCGGCGATTCCCACCTTGCCGATACGGCAGGACCACCCCTGCCCCGGCTGTCAGCGATTGGTTTTGAATTCGTGCAAGAAGTTGTCATCACAGGCCTGGGAATTGTCTGCCCGCTGGGCATCGGGCGCGAGGCTGTCTGGTCGGCACTCGAAAGCCGGACCAGCGGCATCCAAACGCTTCCCCGGCTCGTCGAGGCAGGCTTTCCCATCACGTTTGGCGGCGAGCTAGCAGACTTCGACGGCAAGCAATACGTCCAGCCCCGTAAGAGTCTGAAGGTGATGTGCCGCGAGACACAGCAAGCATTCACCGCGGCAGAGCTAGCATGGGCCGACGCCAAGCTGGCCGAAGCCGCCGTCGATCCCGAGCGGCTGGGGGTCGTCCTGGGAGCGAACGTGTTCCGCTCGGAGATGGACGAAATGATCGCGCTCTACCGCGCGACGGGCGTTGACGGCAATTTTGATTTCAGTCGTTGGCAAGCCGCTTTCAAAGAACTGTACCCCCTGTGGATGCTCAAGTATCTCCCGAATATGTCGGCCTGCCATATCGGCATTTCCAAAGATGCCCGCGGCCCAAACAACACGATTGTCGAAGGCGACATCTCGGCGCTGCTGTCGATCATCGAAGCCGCCGACACGGTCGCCCGTGGCCATGCCGACGTCATGCTCACGGGTGGCACCGGTTCGTTGTTGTCTTGGGTCGATGTCTGCTGGCATGGTGGCGCGCGGATGTCACGCAACAACGCCGATCCTGCTGGTGCATGCCGGCCGTTCGATACGAATCGCGATGGTTTTGCGATGGCCGAAGGCGCGGCCGTTTTTGTGTTGGAAAGCTTGGCGCATGCCGAGCAGCGTGGCGCGAAGATTCTTGGTCGCATCTTGGGTTATGGCCGCCGCGTCGAACAGATTCCATCCGGCCAGTCGATTTCCGGTCAGTCCATCGCACAAGCCATTCAAGCCGCTTTGGCTATGGGGCACGTCGCTCCCAGCGAAGTGGGGCACGTCAATGCGCACGGTTTGGCAACGATCGAAGATGATGCCGCCGAAGCCAAGGCGATTCAAGAAACTTTGGGCGACGTACCAGTGGCGGCCCTCAAAGGATTTTTGGGCAACGGCGGGGCTTCCAGCGGGGCGGTGGAACTCGCCGTCAGTTTGATGGCCCTCGAAAAAAATGTTGTCCCCCCCACGCTCAATTGCGACGATCCGGGGTTCGACTTGAATATAACGAGCACTGTCCAATTCGCGCGTTCGCCAGCGTTCCTTAAGCTCAACCACAAATACACGGGCCAAGCCGTGGCGTTGCTTGTGGGTGCGAATTAAGGTTTTGCGTTGCCGTAGAAATTCCTGTTATCCTGCACTACCCTCTTCGCATCGCACGATCGATATCGCGTTGCATGACCTTCTTCTTCATGTCGTCGCGCTTGTCGTAGAGTTTTTTCCCTTTGCAAATTCCCAGCAGCACCTTGGCCCGTCCGTCCTTGAAATACATCTTCAACGGTACAAGCGTGAGATTTTTTTCAAACGCTTGATCGGCAAATTTGTTAATCTCTCGGCGATGCATCAACAGCTTGCGCCGCCGTTTGGTCACGTGATTCAACTGGTGTGCGTAGACGTATTCTTGAATGTCGCACCCGACGAGCCAGACTTCCCCCTTGTCGACGCGGGCGTAGGCCTCTTCCAGCGAGATCTGACCTTGGCGCAGGCTTTTGACCTCGCTCCCGACCAGCACGATCCCGCACTCCAGCGTGTCGAGCACGGTGTAATTGTGGCGGGCCTTGCGGTTCTCGGCGATTGTCTTTTCGTTTTTGTCGTCGCCCTTTTTGGCCGACGGTTTGTCTTTCTTCTGCTTAGCCGTGGCAATGTCTCCCATAAAATAGAAAGATTTATTATAGCAGCCCAGGTTTGGGGTGTCGCGAGGCGAATGTGCCAACGTCTCCGACTGATCACACGTACTGGAACCTAAAATCCATTCGGAGAAAACCACGAATTACACGAATAGTACGAATGAGGATGAGCCGACAATGACAAAGTTAATCCGCCCTAACAGCTCACGCCATTCGTGCTCCATTTGTATTTCATTTTCTGTCATTCGTGGTCCAGAGCCCTTTCTAAGAAAGGTGTGGCACGACGACCAACAGACTGTGCGTTCAGCAAGAGCCCGAAAAGAAAAACATGGCTATAGGCCGAGCGAAGCAATCAGTCCTGGCCGCGGAGTGCGATCTGGAAATTCGACTCCAGGCAATCCTGCCGCACGACGCCAGATGCTGAGTTGGCCGATGTGAACGTTTTCGTGGAGCAGCAACAAGTCCGGCAGCATGAATTCGACCGTGGGGTACATTTCTGCCCAGCGAGGCAAACTCGGAGGACGATTTAATTCTGACTCCCGCGCAGAGAGGATCGCCTGTGCGACTTGCTCGTGCCCGTCGCGTAGCCGCTCAAGTTGCGACTCCTTACTGCCATAGACGGTGAGGTCAGATAGCGGACCGCGTCCGCGAAAGCCGAACAATTCATTGTCCGCGGGATCGGCAAAATTTTCCCCGCGCAGGAGTGCCGGGATGATCGGATAGTAGAGGGCCATGTGGCCTAATATCCACGCGGGTTGATTCATGTTTCCCCCAGGCCGCAGCACCATCTGCTCGTCGGTCACATCGCTCAAGAGCGCCAACATATAGCGAAGTCCATTGTCCCAGGCATAGACGATCGATTGATTAGAAAACATAGCGATTCCTGTTAGCGAGGCAGTCTGATCATGCTCTTGATGCACTCGCCGGACACGGCTCCCTAGTGGAAAGTTCGCTTATTGGACTTTGCTCGATTCGGTTGGGTTGGCTTGATAGTTGACCGGCCAAAAATAACTGTGTACATGCGTTCACGCATCGCTATAATCAGCGATTACGAAACGATATTCACACAACACAGCCACCACAATTTTAAAAGGAGCCATCCCCCGACGAGCATCAACAATTCCATCAATGAACAGCTCAAGCGTCGACATGCGGACGTGGCATTCGTGCGTCGCTCAATGGGCGAGATGCAGAGTTCTCAAAAGGTTGAGAGCAACAGTTCGGGGTGCGCGCGAAAGCGATTTAGAAATTTCAACAAGGAACAAAAGTGATGAAAAAAAGTCTGCCAAGTTGGACAAGTTGGAAGAGTTGACGTTTTTCCCGAGAAAAACGCAGATCAACGTGAGAATCGAACTTGGCAAGGTTGACCAAGTTGGAAAACATAGAGCCTCTCACTGTGGGAGAGGAGAAAGCCTCACAACCGCCAGCGCATAAAAAACGCGATTTGAGGTCGCCAGAGGGAGGCAGAAGGGCGTACCTCAAATCGCGGAGGCGGACGGTTGTGCTTCCTATCAAGGAAGTGTTGTTTTCATTCAGTGACTCGCTAGGAATTACTCACCCAGAGGCGGTGTGATTACTGTGCCAGGTATGCTCGGAAATGTGTTTCCCAGAGAACCCAAAACGGGTGACTGAGGTTTGGTCGGTTGTTGTGTTTTTTCGTCGCTAAACAGGTTTTGCAAATCGCTATGCAACTCAACACATTGCAAATAACGTTTGCGGACTTCGTCGTTGGCCATCAATCTGTTGAGACGCTCGGAATCGACCGCGTCGATGTTTTCGTCAAGCAAACCCCAAATCAAGGCTTCGGCTTCATCCAAGAGCTGCTGGGTGGATTGCTCCAGCGAGCGGTTGTCGGTTGCCATGTTTTGCATCTCACTGTTCGAGGAGAAGGAATCGCAAATGACGTGCCGATGTACAAAAACCGCGATTTTCCCGCTATAGCAGTTCCGATCGGAAAATCCGGACTCCCGTGCTGCTTAATCTGTTAGCACTCAAGCCGCAGGAATTAGGCAGTCAGGCCAGAAAAGGAGGCAACCTAAATAGACGTGGATTCCAGATACGGAAAGTCGGCGCACAGATAGCGTCGGATTACAGACGCCGAGAAGACAGCGGCATGACGCCACCGCTACGGAGAAAGTTGCCACAATGGGGAGAGGCTATTCGTCGTCGTCGCAGCCGCAGTCGTCGTCGCCGCAGGAGTGCGAGCCGCTTTGCTCGATCTCTTCCTCGGTCGCGGGGCGGACGTCGTGAATCTTCACATCGAAGTGAAGTGTCACACCGGCCAGCGGGTGATTGCCGTCGACCGTAACGACTTCGTCATCGAAATCGACGACCGACACGAGGATTTCCTCTTCGTCTTCGTCGGTGAGACTGAATTGCATGCCGAGTTCGAGGTCGTCGGGGCTCTCAAACTCATCGCGAGGGATTTCCAGGCAGAGTTCTTCGTAGCGATCGCCGTAGGCGTCTGTGGGATCGACTGTGAGTTGAAAGTGATCTCCAGCGGAGCGACCCTCTAAAGCACGTTCCAAGCCCGGGATGATTTCCTGCATGCCGTGGACGTAGGTCAACGGACCATCCTCGCCCGAGCTGTCGAGTTCTTCGCCATCGGCGTCCGTGAGGAGGTACTCGATCGCCACAAAACTATGTTTGCCAATTCGCATCGCGAAAATCCTTCAGGACATAAAAAATCCCCTCGCCGACCGAAGCCGACGAGGGGTGATGTAATCTAACTAAGCAGCGGAGACTGTTTTCATCGCCTCATAGCCAGTGGCCGTGAGACTGTAAGCCCCTTTGAAACTTTCCTGAAAAAGAAGATCTCTTTCAGTCATTTGTCGCAAGGAAAGCTTATGTTTTTCCCACAGTGGACCCTGGAAACAAAGCATCTCGCCTTGTCGCATAAGGAACTGACGAAACACTTTGAGAACCGATTGCTCTGCGGTAGACAGCATGATTTCTCCGCGGTTAAGGGACTTTTGAACGCAGCCGAAGCTATGAACCCGACGCTATGAACATAGCTAAGCCAATTGGCTTAGCCAGGCACACGGCTTAGTAGCGACGACCGCCACCACCACCGCCGCCACCGCGTCCACCGCCGTAGCCACCACCGCCGCCACCGCGACCACCACCACCACCACCGTAGCCCCCGCCACCGCCACCGCCGCCACGAGGACGTTCTTCGCGGGGACGAGCTTCGTTGACCTTCAATGGCCGGCCGTTGTGATCCTTGTCGTTGAGTGCATCAACGGCAGCATCAGCGTCCGAATCATTTTCCATTTCGACAAATCCGAATCCCTTGCTGCGACCCGTTTCACGATCCATGATCACGTCGGCGCTGCGAACCGGTCCGAACTCTGAGAACAGAGCTTCGAGATCGGCATTGGTCACGCCATAACTCAAATTTCCACAATAAAGCTTCTTACCCACCAAAACTCTCCTACAAATCGCAAACTCGGCCCCCTATCAAGGTCTCGGGGCCACAAGAGCAGGCCCGCACGAGGGCCCATAGCGCAGGGACGGACGAAAGAGTGATCGGGCCCTACCCTTTGAAGCAGCGGCGGACACCCGTTCGACGAACCAAGCAACAGCTTAGTTTACGGGATTCCCCTGCCCGGCGATACAGTCAATCGCTCGAAATTAGGCAATTCTCCCAGAGATTGGCAGAACTCCTAGTCACCTCCCGCGGCATGATTAGTGTTTACCCAAACTTCCTATCTTCAATCAATCGCGGCAGCTTTGGGGAGCCCGTTGGCGACTTGCATTTCAGCACAACCTATGGCACTCTTGTCGCAAGTGATGGTGTACGCATGTAAACCTATATTGAAGTTCTTCGCAGTTTTGCCTGTTACCAGCTTTTAGGGGTCGAGTTATGAGTTATGCCGCGAGTCTCTTGCCTGAATTCGACGAAGAAATGGCCAATACGCGTAAGGTTTTGGAGCGTTTTCCCGAAGAGCAGGCCGACTGGCGGGCCCATCCGAAGTCGAATACGCTCGGCTGGAACGCCAATCACCTGGCCGAGATCCCCGGTTGGGTCGTCGGTACGATCAACGACACTGAGTGGGACTTTTCGCCACCTGGAGCGCCGGCTTACCAAACACCCGCCTTGGCAACGCGAGCAGAGATTCTGGCCGAATTCGACAAGAACGTGGCGGCCGCCCGTCAAGCAATAGAATCGGTCAAGGACGAGGACATGAATGTACCCTGGACGCTCAAATATCAAGGCGACGTGATCTTCACGATGCCGCGAGCGGCCGTGATTCGCTCCTTCGTGTTGAATCACATCATCCACCATCGGGCGATAACCTGTGTTTATCTGAGGCTGAACGATCTCCCCGTGCCGGGAATGTATGGCCCATCGGGCGACGAATAGTCATGCGTAAATTTTGCTTTCCGTTATTTAAGGGTTAAGATTGATTTTGGCGGTATCGATGGAAGCGGCTTGCCTGCGCAGCTTCCTGCACGCGTGTAGACGGAGATTCTCTCATGGCGCGTCAATTCTGTTTGGTCCTGATAACGATGGTTTTTCTCGGCGGCATGGCCGAGCAATCGGACGCGGCAATGATCAGCCCGCAGAATCCCTACCGCAGCTTCAATATTAGCGGCGTGAATTACGGCTCGATGCAATGGGAAAAGCAGCACCGGCAAAAGAATCGCTCTTACCATCGCAATAGTGGCCGAGTTTATCGGCGTCGTTAAGAGCAAGAGTGAGTAACCATGAAGTTTGCTCGATGGGTGTTCTTGTTGGCGGGCATTTACGGCGTGGCGGTTCTGCTGCCTCAGTTTTTTCTGGAACAGCAGGTAGGACGCGATTATCCGCCGGCCATTACGCACCCTGAGTACTTTTATGGTTTCGTGGGAGTTGCGCTGGCTTGGCAGGTGGCATTCTTAATCATGGCTCGCGACCCCGCGCGCTACCGGCCGATCATGCTCCCCGCGATTCTTGAAAAGGCGTCATTCGGCTTTGCAACAATCGCCTTGTTTCTTGAAGAACGCTTATCGGTTCAAATGCTCGCCGCCGGTTTGGTAGATCTCACTTGGGGAGTGCTATTCCTCGTTGCGTGGTGGAAGGTGCGAAAGGTCTAGTTCTCCGACTGTTTTCATCGCCATGCTTGGCTGTGTTGTTCGCGATGGCTTTGTCAAGGCATGCTTATCACCGAGCTTTTCAGCAGGTTGTTGGTAACGCCCAAAATTGCTAAAATTTAGGCTTTTACAGCAGGCGTCTGCGGCTAGTTATGTCGCGGCCATTCCTGCCTTGTGAAGTGCTGAAGAACTGCTGCGAAAGGACTCTCCTTCGTGTCGACCGATAATCCCGATGCTCCCGTGCCGTCTTTCGATCCTGAACAATCTATTGCTGCCCGCCTGATCGATTTGCCGATCGAAGATGAGCTCAAAGACAGCTATCTCACCTACGCAATGAGCGTGATTGTCAGCCGTGCGCTTCCCGATGTGCGCGATGGTTTGAAGCCTTCGCAACGGCGAATTCTGGTGGCGATGAACGATCTGAATCTCACGCCGGGCGCTGCCCGCGTGAAGTGTGCCAAGATCTCGGGCGACACGAGCGGTAACTACCATCCGCACGGCGAAAGCGTGATTTACCCGACGCTTGTCCGCATGGCCCAAGAATGGAACATGCGACACGTGTTGATCGACAAGCAGGGGAACTTTGGTTCGATTGCCGGATTGCCTCCCGCAGCGATGCGATACACCGAAGCTCGCATGTCGCCTTTTGCGGCGATGATGCTTGAGGACCTGAAGCTTGATACGGTCGATTTCGTTCCAACGTATGACGAACGTCATAGCGAGCCAACCGTCCTGCCAGCAAAATTTCCTAATCTCTTAATTAACGGTGCGAACGGAATTGCCGTCGGCATGGCGACCAGCATTCCGCCTCATAATTTGGGCGAAGTCTGCAAAGGCGTGATCGCCGTGTTGGACAATCCTGCAATTACTGTCCAAGAGTTGATGGAACATATCCCGGGGCCTGACTTTCCAACGGGTGGAATCATCTGCGGCCGCAGCGCGATTTGGCGGGGCTACGAAACAGGTCGTAGCACGATTGTCGTTCGCGCTCGGACATCAATCGAAGAAACTGGGAAGCGCACGCGGATCATCATTCACGAAATTCCCTTCCAGCAAGCTCGCGATCGTGTGGAAGAACGCATCGCACAACTCGCCCAAGAAGGCAAGATTCCTGGCATCGCCGCCACGCGCAACGAAAGCGATCTCAAGGAACCGGTCCGGCTGATTCTGGAACTTAAGCGCGATGCCGACCCCGACGTTGTTCTCAATCAGCTTTACAAGTTCTCGCCGCTGCAGGAATCGTTCTCGATCATCTTCCTAGCCCTCGTGGATGGTAAGCCACGAGTGTTGTCGCTCAAGGAGATGCTGGCCGAGTTTATTCGCCATCGCGCGACCGTGATCCGTCGGCGAACCTTGTTCCTGCTCTCCAAAGCCCGCAAACGCAAGCACACGGTGCAAGGCCTGTTGTTGGCGCACGCCAACATCGACGAAGTAATTCGCGTGATTCGCGCGTCGAAGACGCAAGCCGAGGCCAAGCAAGCGCTCATGGCGATTAAGACGCCGGGGGCGATGCTCCAACGCGCGCTCGGTGACGAAGGCTACGCCCAATTCCAATCCGAGCGTGGCGTGGCCGAAGAGTATTCGCTCACTCCCGTGCAAGCCGACGCGATTCTGCGGATGACGCTCGGTCAATTGGTGAACCTCGAGCAAGAGAAACTTGCCGAGGAACATGCCACACTGCTGGACGAAATCATTCACTACTCGGGCATTTTGGCCGATCAGCAAAAGATCTTTGCGATGATTCGCGAAGATTGCGAAATGCTCATCGCCAAGCACTCCGACAAACGTCGGACGGAGATTTCCAACGAAGAAATCGGCGAAGTCGATCTTGAAGATTTGATCGAAGAAGAGCAGATGGTCGTCTCGATTTCGCACAATGGCTACATTAAGCGGACCCCCGCGAGCGTGTACCGTTCGCAACGACGTGGTGGCAAGGGCATCAAAGGAGCCAAGGTCGACGAAGACGATCCCGTTGAGCATCTCTTTGTGACAAGCACGCACGACTACCTACTGTTCTTCACGTCGAAGGGCAAAGTTTATTGGCAAAAAGTCTATAACCTGCCGCAGCTTTCGCGGGATGCAAAAGGACGCGCGGTCGTTAATCTGTTGAATCTGGCTGAGGATGAAAACATCACCGATTGTCGCGCTGTTCGTGACTTTGATCTGCCGGATCATTATTTGATGATGGCCACCCGCCAAGGCTTGGTGAAGAAGACGGAGCTCAAGGCGTACAGCCGTCCCATGAAGACGGGCATTATCGCGATTAAGCTGCGCGAAGATGACGAGCTCGTTGAGGTGGCGATCACCAAGAAGGGTGACGAGGTCGTGCTTTCGACTGCCAAGGGGATGGCAATTCGCTTCAACGAGGCCGATGCCCGGCCGATGGGTCGCAATACGAGCGGGGTCAAGGGTATCTCACTCACGAAGGGTGATTCTCTAGTGGGTATGGTGGTGGCTGATCCTAATGCAACGCTCTTCACCGCCTGTGCCAACGGCTACGGCAAGCGGACGCCATTTGGTCCCAGCGCGCCGGTGGATGAAATCCCTGAAGATGAATCGGCCGAGTCCACACCCGTGGAAGGTGAATCGGAAGATGCAGTCGACGAAGCCAGCAGCTCGTTCCGCTATCGCACGCAAAATCGCGGCGGTAAGGGTGTGCGGGACATCAAAACGACCGACCGCAACGGTCCCGTGGTCGACATCGTACGTGTCGACGATACCGATGAACTGATGATGATGACCGCCCGCGGCAAGATCCAACGGGTCAAGGTGAGCGATTTCAATCCGATCGGCCGCAACACGCAGGGCGTACGGATCATGTCGCTCGACGAGGAGGATACCCTCACGGCCGTCGTACGGGTACCACAAGACGAGAGCGTTGTTGATTCGGGCGAAGCAGCGGTCGAAGGTTCACCCGAGCCACCAATTGAACCGCCGGCGGAGTAAAAGATTCGCTTTGCGGTTCCGGATGGTTGTGATAATAATCAAGCGGAAGGTTTTGCCCTCCGCTTTTTTTATTTGAGGGCCGTTCATGACGACGCTATTGATTCTGACAAGCCTACTTCCAAGCTTGCTGTGCGAACTGCCGACGATACCGATACTGGTGTCGAAGGAGACTACGTAATCAACGAAGTGAAGGCGGAAACTCAGGAAGTTCGGACTTTGCTTTCGCGCCGACAGATTCAAGCTCTATTCGCAAGGTATTCTTACTTTGAACACCTACGCTAATCGGCTTACTTTCATCTGCATTTTGAGTTTCATCAATCTGTATGAATTCATTCTGTAACGCAGAAACTCCAAATGGAGAGTCTTCTGTTAGCCAGAGAGTGAGATTTCCTGACCACTTCCAGCGCGGACCTTTTCCACCTGATAGCCTACCAGAAAACTGCATTGGAAACGCAACCTTTGTTACAGTTAGTCTTCCCAAAGGTGTATCGACAGTTTGACCGCGGCTCGTCACGGTGAGGCACTGCTTTGAATTTGGATATGGAAACTGTGTACGGAATCTCTCCAATTCATATTGAAGACGATCTCTATCAGTCAGTTTCTCTTTATTCCCAACCTCGGGTTCGACGCCATATTCCCAATTTCTACTCCTAAAATATGCTTCTTGCACATGGTTGAGTGGGTCTTCATCAGCTGTGAGATATTTTTCAGGTATTAACATTTTCAAAATGATAATACGCCCAGGATACTCCTCTTTGGGAGGAGCGTTGGACTCGATCTCTATCCACCTGCCTCGCCCCTCAATGGTGTCTTGCGTACCAACAGAACGTAGTATCAACGCATAATTAAACGTTGCCTTACCAGGAGAAAGTGGTTTACCATCAATTGACTTGAAATCTCGAATCTGGAGCTGTCCGCGGAATCTTGCCCAGCTTCCATCCTCGGGCAATCGATAAATGAGTCCTGCTGCCAAAGCTGGCTCAGAGATCAGCGTTAAGCTGAGCAGCAAGAGAAGGACAAGTCGTAGCATAATGCAACTTTGTTAGTTCAAGGCTTGCATATGCGAGCGGCTTACACGTCCGCGAGCCGTCCCGTTGAATCGCCGAAGCGTTCCAAGCCGGTGGCGCCCATGCGGTCGGCGATGCTTAAAAACAGATCGCACAGCGGCTTGGAGCCGTGATTGACGTGTCGGCCTGGGGTGAGCGTGCCTCCGCCACCGCCAGCTAGGATGACCGGCAAGTTCGAGTGTGTGTGGCGATTGCCATCGGCGTTGCCGCTGCCGTAGACGATCATCGAATTGTCGAGCAGCGAGCGGCCGTCGACGTCGGGTGTGTTTTGCAGCCGCTGCAAGAACTTGGCGAATTGCTCGACATACCAACGATCAATCTGAGCGACTTTTTGAATTCGCTGTTCATCGTTGCGATGGTGGGTCAGCTCGTGATGCCCTTCGGTAATGCCGATGTGTTCAAACGAGCGATTGCTGCCGTCGTGGGCGAGCATCATGCTGGCCACGCGCGTCAGGTCGCATTGAAATGCCAATAGCATCATGTCGAACGTGATGCCGACATGCTCACTGAAATCTTGTGATACGCCCGTGGGTGCTGGCAGGCCGGGGTCTTTGGTCGCGGCCATCCGCTCGGAACGATCGAGCCGTTGCTCGATCTCGCGAACGCCGGTGAGATATTGGTCGAGCTTTTCCCGATCTTGTGTGCCCAACCGGTCCTGCATCTGCCGGGCGTCTTGGATCACGAAGTCGAGAATCGAACGCTGGCCAGCTCGGCGTTGGGCAAGATTCGCGGCCCGATCGCCGGGGGAGCCTGCTCCAAACAAGCGTTCAAACACAAGCCGGGGATTGCGTTCGGGAGGCATCGGCGTGGTGGCTGACTTCCACGAGACGGTTTGTTGATAGGCACAAGCATAACCAGAATCGCAACTTCCCGACGGGCGCTCGGTGTCGCTGGATAGCTCCAGCGAAGGGAGCAAGGTTTGCTCGCCGACTTGTCGAGCGATCTCTTGATCGATGGAAATCCCCGCGCGGGCATCGGTGGCACTCTTCTGAAGCCGCACACCGGTCAAGAATACGGAGTTTCCCCGGGCGTGATCACCCGCGCCATCGGGGCCAGCTTCGGCGTTGACCTGATCGAGCCCGCCGAAAATCTGTAACGTGCTCTTGAGTTTGTTGAGTGGTTCTAACGTGCCCGTGAGGGTGAAGTCTGTGCCGGTTTGCGAAGGCCACCACGAAGCGGGGATCGCGCCGTTGGGAAAATAGACAAACGCTGTACGCAGAGGCGCACCAGCAGGAGTCACGGCCAAGTTGGCGGCAGATTCAGCGGCGAGGAGTCGTGTGCCCGTCAATGAAGCCAGCGCTGGAACGGCAATGCTCGCGCCTAAGCCTCGCAAAAAATGCCGGCGAGGATATTTGCCGCTCGTGTTGCTACCGCTGTGAGACATTAATCATTCTCCGAGGGTTGAGACCCTGAGTAGCTGGCCGTCTTGATCGCCGCCGTGCTGTCGGCCTGCTCGATAGGACGGCATTTCTGAAAGGCCGCGCTCGCGATGATCCCTTTCAAAAGTGCCGACGGTCGGCCTTCGTTGGCTTCCAATTGAGCCACGATCGCATCGACCGTCTCTGTATCATGATACTCGATTCCACGGCCCAAGGCATAGGTAAGCAGCTTTTCGGTCAAGCAGCGGTAGAATTCTTGGCGGTGGTTAGCGACCAAAACCTGCTTGAGTTCCTTAATATCGTTAAATTCCTCACCAGTGATTAACGCGCCGGCGGAATCAATGGGCTTGCCTTGATCGGTTTCGCGCCATCTGCCAAGTGCGTTAAACCGCTCGAGCGCGAGGCCCAAGGGGTCCATCCGGTTGTGGCATGAACTGCACAAAGGTGCTTCGCGATGGAGAGCCAATGATTCTCGCACGGTTAATGGTGCACCATCCTGACCCTTGGCGGCATCTTCAAGTAGCGGGACATCCGGTGGTGGCGGTGGTGGCGGTGTGCCCAGAATGTTATCGAGCACAAACAACCCGCGTTTGACCGGTGACGTTCGATCGGGATTGGACGTCACCGCCAGGACGGTTCCTTGCGTGAGAATTCCACCACGCGGGTTGTCGGTTGGCAAATTCACCAGCCGCATCTTTTTGCCCTTAACTCCCTCGATGCCATAGTGCTTGGCAAGTTGTTCGTTGAGGAACGTATAGTCAGCATCCAGCAACTCAACCAGCGGTCGATCCTCGCGAAGAACGGTTTCGAAAACAAGTTCCGTTTCACGTCGCATCGAGCGACGCAGTTCAGGATTGAGTTCAAAGTTCTGGAATTCACGAAATCTCTCAGCGAATCGCTGCCGGAGTTGTTCAAACTCGGCACGCTGATCTTCAGTGAATTGATCGCGCGGTTTGCTGACCAGTTCACGGAATCGCTTCCGAGCGGCGACATCCTCTTCGTTAGGTGGCGCATCGTGACGCATGACTTCGACGGCGTTGACAATCACGTTCTGAATATCGCGAGCCCGTAGCCATTGGCCAACGAAATGCCGAATAAATTGCTCCGATCGCGGATCATTGAACATTCGCTCAAATTGAGCTGGTAAATTCTCGCGTAACTTACCCTCGGCGGCGAGGCGCATCAGCTCGTCGTCGGGCATTGTCGACCATAGGAAGTAGGAGAGTCGCGATGCGAGGGAATAATCGTCGAGATAAGGAAACTCGGCTGCGGCTTCCGGTGTTACAGCAACTTCTTCGCGAAACAGAAATCGAGGTGAAGCCAACACGGCCGTCATAGACTCGGCGATGCCCGATTCAAATGTGTTGCCAGGGTGAGAGTAATGTTGCTCGGCAAGAGCGACCAAGCGATCGAGCGTTTCCGCGTCGACCGGCCGCCTGTAAGCCTTTGTGGCAAATTTCTTCAATATCTGCCGAGCATAAGCCTGACGAGCTTTGGCTCCGTTAGGAACTTTGCGAGGGAAAAACTTGGCATAATTGGGTACGGGTATTCCATGTTCGTCGTTCAGGGGGCCCTTAATGACGACCGACTTAATCCGCATGCTGAGATCGCGGACATGCTTTTCATCAGGGGTGAGCGGCGTGAGTTCGAAAATCAATTCGTGTTCACCCGGTTGCCAATCGACGTCGTAAGTGAATTGGTAGGGTTTGTGGCCTTGGCGACTGAACTCTTCATTAAGTTTGCCCGCACCATCGACGGAAAACGTCAATCGGCATTTGTTGTAATCAAACTCGCCGTCGAGATATTTTTCATCGGCACTCAGATTGACCTGAATTTGATATTGCCCGGCGTGCTCAATTTTCACGCGATGCGATACCCAGCCCTGTTCATAATAAGAGAGCCATCGTGGCCCCTGCTCTTTTTGATTGGGGTCAGCACCTTCCGGTTGGAATTCCATACCGGTGATTGTTTTTTCCGGAGCCATTTTGCTAGTTAATGGAACGGCTTGGGCAACGATTGTCCGGGCAGCGGCTAAATACTTTTCCAGCAACAGCGGAGATACCGTGAGCACGCTGCCGATGTTGTCAAAACCATGGCCGCTGTCGTCTTGAGGAAAGTCGCTTTGCGCGTCGAAGTCGACCCCCATCAGATCACGGATCGTGTTGCGATATTCATTGCGATTGAGCCGGCGAAGCGTGACGTGTCCCGGATCAGGATTCGCGGGGTCCCCATGGAATGCGGAACGCTTGATCCATGTTTCCAGGGTTTGCTTTTCAGCATCGGTCAGCGGCGTCATCTCGGCTGGCGGCATCATGCCCGCACGGACCATGCGTAGGGCTCGCCACCAAAGCTGCGGATTGTCAACTAACTCGGCCTGCGATGAAAAACTGTCGAACGCAACACTACCTTCATTCATTCCATTGCCGTGGCAGTCGTAGCATTTCTCAGTGAGGATCGGTTCGACCTGCGTGCGGAACTGCTCCAGGTCGGCCTCGCTCGCCGCGAACGCTGGAGCGAGAAAGACTGTCATTATCAACAGGCCCGCACAAGCGTATCCACGCTGCAACCGATATCGAATCGACTTGCCGCGGGATTGCAGGTGAGATTTGTTTCCGGCGGGCATGATCGACAGAGACCGTGGAGGAGGGTGCGTGAGCCCGGGATGAATGTCGGGCCGCGTGGACCGTTGATTGTACCGTATTGGCACGGCGAAAAACCAGCGAAACAGTGGAGGCAATTCCGCCATTTTGCGCGATTTTGTCGGCGAAATCGGGGTTTAGTCGTGGGGAGTGCGGGTTGACGGACGGACGGGTCAAGGTAGACTCGATGGATTGCCGACAATTGGAGGTCGGCCGTGCAGTGTTTTCAAAATAACTAGGGCTCGTGGCGGAATAGGCAGACGCGCATGCTTGAGGGGCATGTGCCCGAAAGGGCGTGCTGGTTCAACTCCAGTCGGGCCCACTTGGATGTCGAGATTCAGTTTCATGTCTCTCGGCGAATGAGTGGTTATTGATGAGATTGAGGCTCGTCGTCAATTCGTGACGGCGAGCCTTTTTCTTTGCTGCAAGAATCGCCGCGTGATGTAGACACCCACGGTCAGGCTTTTACAATTTGGGTGACAAGTAACCCATTCGCACAGGAGTAACGCCATGTTCACGCAAGTGATGCAAGATGCCATCAATGAACAGATCAATAATGAACTGTTCTCGTCTTACAGCTATCTCTCAATGGCGGCCTGGTGTCAGCACGAGCAATTCACGGGCTGTGCGCATTGGATGCGTCTTCAAAGCGAAGAAGAAAAGATCCATGCCCATAAGCTGTACGACTTCCTCTTGGCCCGGAATGCCAAAGTGGTCTTGAAGCCGATTGCAGCTCCTGAGAACGAATTTGCTTCGGTGGTGCAAGTCTTTGAGAAGGCGTTTGCACAGGAGCAAAAGGTGACCTCGCAAATCGACAAGCTTTATGAACTGGCCTTTCAAGAAAAAGCCTTCGCTGCGCTCGTCGAGCTAGAGTGGTTTATCACCGAACAAGTCGAAGAAGAGAAAACGGCTCGAGAGGTCGTGCACAAATTTCATTTAGTGCAGAACGATCCCGCCTCGTTGTTAGATCTCGACCGCGAACTCGCGCAGCGCCAGCCCGATGCTGGTGCGTGAGCAACCCCTGATCAGCACAAATAGCGCGGCAGTGCGTCGCCGAAGGATGGAGTCACTGAACTCAATGGCGAGCCATTCCAGGCTCCCCAGCCACCGTAAGCACGGATTTCCAGGAACAGGAACAGGCAGCCAATCAAGATCGCAATCAACGAAACCAGCAGCATGACGAAATAGACGTCGTAGCGTGGTTTTTTGTTGATGACGCTCGGCATGCTAACTGATTCTAAATCTGGTTGCGACATCGTCGCCCTCCTCAATCTGTCCCTGTTGGAATTGGCGAAGAATGCGGCCCACGGCGCGATCGGGCTCCGTCTTGAGGATTTCTGCCCGGCCGAGATAGCGGTCACCGCGGAAGACTTCGACGGTGTGGCCAGGTTTGAGGCCGTCGTCAGCACCGACTGTGACCTCGATCAGCTGGCTGCCGGAGGTGCTTTGAGTCTTGCTCACGATTCCACGAACACGCGGCACGATCGCACCGGGATCGGTGGCAGGATCGATTCCGTTTTCATCAAGCAGGGCCGTCTTGTTACCAACTTCTTGCGCGAGTTGTGAGTTTCGTTCACGCAAGACGGTCAGTTCGTTACCGGCTTGATGTAGGTCATCGGTGGCTTGCAAAGCCGTGGTAAAAGCCTGGTCACGTTCGGATTGATTCGTGCGGATCTCACCCCGGAGTGCAGCCACTTCGCCGGTCAGCTTTTCGTTGTTGGCCTGAGTGGCAGCCAGTGCCGCGGCTTGTTCGCGTTGAGTCTGATCAAGCTGCTCAAGCCGTTGTCCAATATCGGCATTCTGCTTCGCCAGCTGATCGCGTTCCAGGACGAGCTTACTGGCCTCTTGAACGGCATAATCTTTCTCAGCCGTCAGTTGGCTTTCCAACGAGTTCTTTGTGGCTTCCAGTTCTTGATTGGCGGTTTGAGCCGCCGTGAGCTGGGTTTTGAGCTTATCGTAGTCGTCCTTCCAATTCCGGTGAGTCGCATAAACCATGAGCGACGCGGCCAGCAAGAAAATGGACGCGATGGCTGTGAGGGCGATCAAAACTTTGCCGAAAAAATTCATCGAATTCACTTCCTCATGGGGAAACCAGGCGTATCAACACGACCCGAGCTTCCGACACTGCCTCAGCGGCAACCAACCTAGGTCGTCCGCGAAGGATATGTTCCGGTAAAGGGAAGCCTCCGATGCTTCGTTTGCAAACCTCGTTCTGTCGGCAAAGTCGGGGATTTGGAGGTCCAGATCGGCCTCGACAAGTCCCAAAGCTCTGCCACGACAAGAGATAATTGCACTAGTCGCAGTATAATCAGGGTGCGAAAAGAGTGTCAAACTTTCGCTTCAGGCAATCTGGGTGAAGCTGCGGGATTTCCCTGGGAAAACTACAGGTTCTACCGGCAATTCTATCTGCGAGGCTGCCCGATAGGCAAATTTTAGCCGTGACAGGCACATCCTGACCCACACCCACCGCTAGGGAGTGACCGGGGAGAACTGCTTTCCGCCGAGGCCGAATGGGCGACCGGCACGCTGAGAAGTTTCGTGAGCTGGCCGCTGCCGCAGGCCTCACAGGCGGGGGTTTCCTCTCCCCGGACCAGAAGTTCCTGTTCTTTATGGCAATCACGGCAGACAAAATCGTAAAGAGGCATAGTTAAATCTCCGGACGGCGTAAGATTTCGCTCGCAATGATGGCTTGCCGCATACCCTTCGGACTACGGAGCAATTCGGCAATCTCGGCGGCGGCTTTGTTTTGCCGCTTTATTGGTCGGGGTTGTTGTTGCTTCGGTTCGAGAGTTCCGATTTGGTGTTGAAATGTCTGGTGGAGGTGTGCCACCAATCTTTCGTCGGCCTGACCAACATCAGCACCTAACGCGTGAGCATGTTGGGTAATGTCCGCCGTGCTCATGTGTTTGGCGACAGACTCTTGAATGCTTTCGCGAGGCTTATCCAGCTCAATAATTCTTCTGGGCGTTTGCTCGACCTTAACGACAACCGGCCGCTGAGCGACAATCACGGGGGATGGCTCCTCCGGTTCTAGCTTATCGCCACGAACTTGGCGTAAAAAATCCTCGACCTCACCACGCAGCTTCTCTTCCAGGGTACGCGGCTTTTGGGGCGGTGCGGGATCGCGAGGTTTGGGAACTCGCGGTGGCTGCTTGGCCTTATTTCCCCGGGCCGACATCAACTGGCCAAGCGTGTAAAGAATGAACACGATGACGGGGAAAACCCATTCCATCCAGTTCGCGGCGATGATGTAGATTGCTAAATGTTGCATCAGTAAAACATTTTACTCGCGGCGAGAGGCGCCAACGCCCGCGATCGATTCGCGCATGTCGGTGTCGGCTTGGACGTTTTTCAGTTTGTAGTAATCCAGGATCCCCAAGCGGCCACTGCGGAAGGCCTCGGCGATGGCTTTGGGAATTTCAGCCTCTGATTCCACGAGCCGAGCGCGATTTTCTTCCATCATCGCGATATTCTCTTGCTCTTGAGAAACGGCCATCGCACGCCGGCCTTCTGCCGCGGCACGGGCCACGCGCGTGTCGGCCTCGGCCTGATCGGCCTGCAAACGAGCACCGATGTTGTCACCGACATCGATATCGGCAATATCGATCGAGACAATTTCGAATGCCGTTTGCGAATCCAATTTTCGAGCGAGCACGGCTTTGGAAATCGTGTCAGGATTCTCTAGAACGTGAGCATGTGTTTCCGCCGAGCCAATAGCACTGACAATCCCCTCGCCGACGCGGGCAATGATGGTTTCTTCGCCGGCTCCACCGATCAATTGATTGAGATTCGCCCGCACGGTGACCCGTGCCTTGACTTTCAGTTGAATGCCATTTTTGGCGACGGCATCCAGTGTGGGTCGTTTTGATTGCCGCGAAGGACAATCGATGACTTTCGGATAAACGCTCGTTTGCACGGCTTCAAGAATATTCCGCCCAGCCAGATCGATCGCCGTTGCCCGTTTGAAATCGAGGTCGATGATCTTGGCCTTGCGAGCGGCAATCATCGAGCGAATCACCAGCGGCACATTTCCGCCAGAAAGATAGTGGGCTTCCAAAGCTTTAGTTGTGATTCCTTCAGCTTCGGTGATGCCGGCCTGGATCGCCATGATTTTGCTGCGGAGGATGACCGTCGGATTCACCTTGCGAAAGGTCATTCGCAAAAGATCAAAAATCCCGACGCGGGCTCCTGTGCTGACCGACTGAATCCACAACCGAGCGTATCGCGCAAACACCGCGAAAAAGATCATGAAAATGACAAGGCCTATGAAACCCAAAACCAAAATAACGGTCGTCGAGATGGCTCCCAATGAGGGAGTCATAGTCAGGTGCCAGTTCATGAAGTTTATCCCCTCAGCGATCATAAGCCCTTGCGTCACAGAGGTTTTTGTACCCCTTGCGGTGGCCAAATGCAAGATCGAGCCTTAGCCCAGCGGCTCATCCTCGAATCCTTCGAGATCCAATTCATCGAGTGGTTTTGAGAGAATGTCCGGCGATTGGTTCGAGATTTGTTGCGTCTCGTCAGGTTCCGCTCGGCGGACAACGACACGATTGGCACGCACCTCGACCACGACAATCGGCTCTCCCGACTCGATGGCATCGCCTTGAGAAACGGCATCCAGCCAATGCCCATCGACCAATACCGAACCCGAGGGAAGCATCATTGTTTTCGCCACGCCAGCGCGACCGACAAGCTCGCGACGGACATCAATCGGCTTGAGTTCGTCCTCGGAAGGGAGCTCCCCGAGAAAGGCTTTGCCCATGGGCGTGTGGGGCCAAACTCGAAATGCCAACGCAAGTAGGGTTGGCACGGCTACTAACGAAATGAGGACAAACACCATGCCGGCCGTTGGATCCCGGCGGAAAGCAAAGATGATGCTTCCGAGAATGGCAAACCCCGAGAGCATGCCGAGAATTCCCCCTGAGGGGACGAAAACCTCAAGCACCACCAGCGCGCAGCCGATGAGCATCAGAATAATGGCCCAAGTAAAAGGATCTAATCCCGTCATAATACGAATGCTCCGGCGACACTTAGCAAGACGATTCTACTACGAAAATGCCAAGCGGTGCAGAGCCGATCTGGCATAGTCCCTCTTGAGCCTATCTCGCGGAGCGGACAACGATTCGGTTGCCACGAGTTTCGATGACCACAATCGGTGTGCCGTTGTCGAGCGGCTCGGCTTCGGCGATCACATCGACGAGTTCGTGGTTAATCCGCGCTTTTCCCGCCGGACGCAAATCCGTGGCGGCATAACCTTTGGCGCCGATGAGTGCCGAGAAATCGGCAACCGATTCGCGATGACCAAGTTCGTTCAGTTCGTCACCAACGGGTGGTTCAAGGACAATGTTCCGGAACAAGGGGGCTTGAGGCAGATAGCGCCGCGAAATGAGTATAAATGCCATCACGCCCAGCCCAGAGAGTGCGACCGTGCCGACCGAACGCGCAAGCTCCTCAAGCTCTACTTCGCTGTGGGGCCGGACAAATGTCAGACTGGCCAATACGAGCGAGGCGAGCATCATCGCGCCGCCTCCCAGGCCAAAGATGCCAAAGCCGGGAAGCACAAAGACTTCCAGCATGACGAAACAGAGACCTGCGACGAATAGCAGTGCCTCCAACCAACCAGCCGTGCCGTCGAGATACTTGCTCCAAAAGAACAGCAGCAAAGCGACTGCACCCACAAAGGCCCCTAAGCCGACACCCGGTGTACGGAACTCGATATAAATTCCTGCAAATCCGACCATCAGCAGAATGATCGCCAGCTCGGGAGTAGCCAGTGCCTCGATAAACTCAAGTGCCAAATTGGGTTGCGGATTGGGGACTTCCCCTGCCAGACCAAACTGCTGTTTCAACTCGTCAAAGGTATCAACCGTGTGCCAGGCAATTCCCCGTTCGTGCGCTTGTTGGCCATCGAGCACCAGTCTTTCATTTTTTTGCGACAACACTTGAGCTTGCTGCCAACTGACGGAATCGGGCTGCTCCGCTTGTTCTGCGGGGCTCATCAACCGAACTTCACCAGTAGCTTTGTTCTGATATTGGGCCAGTTCCAGATTAGGATCGACCAACTTTGCCAAGAGCGACCAAGTGTAATCCGTTCGCGGGGCCAGTGATTGGCGGATCGATTGCACAGCGGCAGCAAGCTGAGCATCTTCCGGACCGAGGGGACGATTCTTGATCCGTGGCTTGCCCTTTTTCATGACAACAGGCAATGCGCTGCTTAGTCGCGCCGTTGGATGCATAGCCAATTGGTCGCAGGATAAAGCCACCAAGGCCGCCGCGCCAGTCGCTTCCGATGGAACGTATGCCACGGTTCGCACAGAATTCGCATCCAATCGTGCCAGTGCAGAGGCCATGCGGATGCCTGCTTCGAGATCACCGCCAGCGCTATCGATTCGCACGCAGATCCAGTTGGCACCTTGTTGTTGAACAGCGGCGCCTAGCAAAGTTTCCATGCGGCTTGCGAGTCTTGGAGTTAGCTCGCCACTGATATCGATCACAACGGGTCGCCATTCGCTGGCAAAGGATTCATTCTCCACAAGTGCGTCGGCCGACACATTCAAGGCCGTGGCCAACCCGTCACGGGTCGAGGCGAGATATTTAACAAAGCCAAAACGCCGACCCTCGCGGCCGTCAAACTCGGCAAGCGTTCCTGCGGGAACCAAAACTTTTTCTTCCACGATCTCATGATCGGCGGCAAATTTTTTAAGTTCTTCGCGGGTCAGAAAGTGCGTGCCATCTTCGGCTTCGACTTGCAGCACCTCGACCGTGGGATCAATCATCGCCACGGCAAGCGCCACGGGAATGGTCAATCGGGTTTCGGCGATTTCTCGATAGGCGGCGACCAGGGTTTGACGGATAGATTCGTCAGTGGCCTCATCAGCACCCGCGTTGCCGATCATCGCCTCGGGGGCCATGACAATTTCTTCCGAGGCCAATGCCAGCAAGACACCGTGTCCATTGAGTGTGCGGGGGATAAACGCGACGATTTTTACGTCGGCCATTTCGCGGCTGCAGAGAAAGCGAGCGAGAGCAAATGCACGTTCAAATTGGCTGCCATCGCCGGCTTCTTCATTTTGTGGTCGGGCATCGAGTTGCAAAATCAAGAGCGGCCGCCGCGAGTCTTTGGTCACCCGGGATTGCTTTACAAGTTCATCCCGAACGCGGCGGATCGTCGTTTGCAGGGCTTGGTCGGCACTTCCCGTCAGCGGAAGTTGCACCCGCACGAGGCCAGCCAAGTTCTTGCTCGCAGGCGCGTCTTTAGGATCCGGATCTACGTTGACAGCCTGCACGGGAAGAACTGCAAAGGCGAGCCAACAGCCCAGCCATGGCCAGATCGTCCGTCGATGCCCAAACGGATTGCGAAAACCTAAAGGTGTCATACAGACGTTTTGTGCGAGAATTTCGAGCGCCTATTTTCGACGCAATTATACGTCGCTAGTGGAAAGGGGAAAAGAAAAGCCATTTTTCGCTGGTTTGGGCATGTCGTTTCAGCAATGAATTCGACAAACCAGCGGTGATCTTGGGAATTATTTTGCCGTGCCGTATTGCGAACGAATCGCTAGCAGCAAGTTTCCTGAGGCACTGTACTCGGTGCCTTGGTCGGTGGAGAGCATTGAAATCGGACCGGTGAGCGTGGCTTCGATGGTGCGGCAGGTCGCGAGTTCAATCACCACCGCGCCATGGGCCTCGACTTCGAGCGGGTTCTCAGGTTTGCCTTTCGCCAGGATCGTGGCATTGAACACGGCACACTTTTTTTGATTGACATCCTTGACCTCAACCAGCAGCATCTCAAACTTTTGCACCTCGCCCAGCGAATCGAAACCGATCATCTTGGTCGCCAGTTCCGTGGGAACTTGAAGAATCTCACCGACGCGAACCTCGCGAGACAGCAAGTATTCGGCCAGTGGATTGGGTTTGCCAAAGCTTTCCATCGTGCTGGCGACGATTTCATACTCTTCGCTGGTTGGAATCGATCCTTCCGCATCGGTGATGAAAAGACGATCATTCTCGCGAGTGATGAGATAGCTTTTGCCTTCGACAACTTGGGCAATTTCATCCGTGGGATTTTCGTTCTCAGGCGACATCAACCGCGAGAGCGGATAAGTCACTTTAGCTTGTCGTGCCTTGCCTTCCACGACTTCAATCACCTGAATGTCGCGCTCTTGGCGACGGCGGAGCCCTGTGGAGCCTTCATGAGCCACTTGGTCAGCTTGCTTGATGATTGTATGGAGATTGAGCTCCATACCGACGCGCTGGACAACGCGTTCACCAACGGACGTCGGTTGTTGTGTAAACCGGATAGTTGTTGGCTGCGCAACAGAGGCATTGTGAGTGGCGGGTTGAACAGCCGCTTCTTCCGCGTTCACGGTCGTTGTTAGAAGCAGTAGTAGGCAGCAGGCAAATTGCTTGAGCATGGTCAACTCGAAGTTGAGTGCGGAAATCGTTTGCCAAACGGTAGCATTTTCGCGATTTCATCCCAACAGCGCTTCCAAACCACGCCATGCCACCAGCCACGGGGCGGTTCCCTCTCGGTAGGTTTGCCACCATCGCCAGAGTTGCTCGCCAAGCTGTGGTGTAGCCTGGGGCACGATTTGCCAGCATGTGAGCGCCCGTTCGATCGTGGCAAGATTGCACGTGCCCCACTCCACGCCTTCCGCGGCGGTCAGAATAACAGGAAGTGTCGCCAGTTGAGCAAGTAGCGAAAGGCGATCCGCCGGGATCGGTTCACTATATATGGGTAAATCGGCGTTGAGCTGTGCTAGCAACCAACCGAGCCGCAAAGTTTCGGGCAAGTCATCATGCGGATCGGCGAGCATGGCCTCCAGCAGCACGCGATTTGATTTGAGATGGCCATAGCCGTATCCTCCCACCCACGGCGTAACCAATGTCACTTCTGCGGATGAGGCCACGAGGTTTTCCTCGGTGAGCCTTCGCACTTGGTGCAGCAATCCGGGCCCGCGAGCTTGCCATTGTTGTTGCAGCGGTCTGCCTCGTAGGGCCAGTTCCTCAACCAGTTCCGCTCGGCTCGTGAGAACTCTTGATTCAAGCCCGCTGATCGCCGCTGCGACTTGGCTCACTGTGGATTCGGAAGGGTTTCCGCGCAAACGCTTGAGAGTGACTTCGACCAACTGGCGATTGTTTTCATAGTCGCTCGCGAGGATCGCCAATTCGGTGAGGGTTTCTGCGACTGGCAAATGATTCTCACTGATGGCCGCGACAAGCTGTTCGGCCGGTTCGAAGATCAAATCTCCTAACTGCGTGTCGACGGCCGGCCAACCCTTGTACAGGCAGCACACAGAATGGAGACAACTGGCCGAGAAACTGGCTTTCCAGCGGATTTCCATCACAAATTCCTGAGTGCAATTGATACTTCCGGCATACTGCGCGCATTGCTGGCACGAAGTCAAGGCGGGCTTGGGTGCCGCCGAAAATACGTTATGGATATTTCTCGGATCGCCCTAGTGGCGAATCGTGCCGGTTGCTATCCTCCCCGCCCCGCTGCCGACGGCAAACGTCGGCGGATTTCGTGTTCGAACCTGTCTAAGCGTGTCTCGACCAACACGCCTTTTGAGAGACTACACCCATGCATCTCAAGCAGCATATTTTTGCGTCACTGTTAGCCGCCTCGTTTTCCGTAACGGCGATTGCTCAAACACAATATCCCACCCAGCTGACCACTCCCACGGCTCAGCAGCCTGTTGCGACTGCCGTCGCGCAAACGCCCAATATTTCGCAGGCTCAAACGATGGGTGCGCCGCTTGCCCAAGTGGCTTCCGTGCCGGCCCAACCGCCGGCGGAAGGGACGACTCCCACCCCACCCGCTCAGCCAGCCGCGCTTGGACCTCCCTTCAAATTGAGCGACGTCGAGCAGCAGTTCGTCGATCAGATCCTGCAAATGTGGGAAAACAAATCCAAGGACGTGAAGACGTTCGACTGCAAGTTCAATCGCTGGGAATACGATCCCGTGTTTGGACCCGCGAACGATCCGGCAATCAAGAGCCAGGGTCAGCTTTCCTACTCGAAGCCTGACAAAGGAAGCTTCAAGATCAGCGAAATCGAACGCTATGTGAAGAAGGACGAAACCTCGCCGGGAGTTTATGAAGCTCAGAAGCAAGAAGTCGGTGAGCACTGGGTTTGCGACGGCAAGGCGATCTTCGAATATAAGCACGACAAGAAGCAGCTTGTCGTCCAACCGTTGCCCGAGGAAATGCGGGGACAATCGATCGTCGATGGTCCCCTACCCTTTCTGTTTGGTGCCGAAGCCGACAAGTTGAAGCAGCGCTATTGGATTCGCAGCCTCAAGTCCGACGAAGGGACAATCTGGCTCGAAGCCTACCCACGTTTGCAGGCCGACGCCGCAAACTATCACCACGTCGACATCATGCTCAATCGCAAGACGATGATGCCCTCGGCGATTCAGATGCACATGCCCAACGGCCGGAACCGGTCGGTGTACATGTTCGAGCAACCGACCGTGAATGGGACGCTCGATGCGTTGTTCGGCTCGCTGTTTAGTTCGCCACGCACGCCACTGGGGTGGACGCGCGTGGTGGAAGAAATGCCATCCGCTCCGCAGGCGACGCAACCGGCGACGACACAGTTGAAGTAAACTTGGCAGCGTTATTGCGAGAGATCGGCATCGCGACGATGCCGGTTAACTATCGAGCACATCGCGGTAAACTTGCGCTACGCCTTGCGCCATGGCTTCCGCTGAAAACTTGGCCGCGTGTTGTTCGCGGGCATTCTCGCACATCGCTGGGTAGTCATAGCGGCTATCTGTCGCGATGATTTTGCCAATTGCTGCCGCGAGCTGCTCCGGATCATTCGGCTGAACGAGCAAGCCGTCGAGTCCGTCGCGAATCGCAGCTGGTATCCCTTCCACATTGCTGGCGATCACCGGCAAGCTCGCGGCCATCGCTTCTAATACGACCATCGGCAACCCTTCGCCAAACAGGCTGGGGAGCACGAACAGATCGGCGTGGCGAAGCTCGGCGGGTACGTCGCTCACGAAGCCGGTCCACTCGATGGCGTCGGTCAGGTCCAGCTTTGATACCAGCGAAAGCACTTCCTCCTCGTAGCCGGACGTTTCAAAAGGCCCCACGGCCAATAGCTGCACGTCTCGCCCCTGGGTTCTGAGGATCGCCAGCGCTTCCAGCAGAACTTCGATCCCCTTGCGTGGCCGGAATAAGGCCGCCATGCAGAGCGTCCATGTTCTGTGAGGACGCAGCCGGGTGATGGGCGTCACGCTGGGCACGCCGTTGGGAACGTAGACGACCTTCTCAGGAGCAAATCCTTGGCGAACCATCAGTTCGGCTAGGCTGGGCGAAACGGCGATCAGCTTCGTCGCGTGTCGTAGGAGCCAGCGCTCCATACGGTCATTAACAAAGTTCTGGATGCGACGTGTCGAGTCTTTGCCCGTCGGGCTGTGGACATGATACACGAGCGACACCCCTGCCTCACGAGCCGCGACCATGCCGGCCAAGAGCGAGCGTGGCGTATGGGCATGCACGAGGTCAAAGTCTTCGCGGCGGATCAACTTGGCGAGTTCTCTGCCACAACGCAGATCGAATCGCCCCCGCATCGGCGTGCGGTAGAGCGGCGCCTGTTTGTAGTGCCGTGCTTCAGGAAATCGCCCGGGCTTCACACAGGCAAAGCCGACTTCGAAGCCACAGTGGGGCAGTTCCTGGGCCAACAGGTCCTGCACCCGTTCCGCCCCCGAGTAATGCTCGCCGTTGATGACGTGCAGCACCCGGCGGGTGGCGATTCTCTGCGGAGTTGTCGATTCGTGCGTTAGGAGTGTAGCGGTCATACCGCAAGTTTAGGTCACAAAAACCTGTTCTCGCGTATGAACGCAGGCCAGGTTTTGTCACTTTTGGCACGTCGCCTGGGGTCCCAACTTTCGCGCGAAAAGTCCCTCTTTTTGTCACCGGCCCGTCGCGCAAGTCTCGATTTGCCCGGCTGGAAGCCACCGATACGTTGTTGTTGGGGATGTCCTGCAGCCAGCGCATAAAAAAACCGGGACGCGTCAAACGCATCCCGGTTTTTGAAAGAATTCAAGACTCAGTGTTGATCAGTAAGAACCGTCAGCAGGTTCGTTCGAGATGGCATCGTCAACCAGACCTGATTGCTTGCGATTGGATGTCATTAACTGAGCAAACACAAAGGGGTCAACTTGGTCGGAGACAAAGCTGACTTGAGAGCCAACAAACGTGGCGTTGACACCGCCCGGATGAAAGCTCGAAGCGATACCAGGGCGAGGCTGTTCAGGCTCTTCGACAGTCGGAGGAGTATAAGGGACCAAGCTATTCATGGTGTCACCCAGAACGCTCGATGAACCTCCAAATGATGAGTACGCGGCTACCGCCTTAGTACCATTGATGCGAAGTTTTGGATCAGTGGCGACGGCATTCGGCTCGACCCATGTGAAGCCAAAGTGAAAGTTCGCATCGGCAGTGTTGGTGTAGTCGTTATTGTCATTGGTGTAAGAGTAATAAAATGCTGCCAAACTCTCGGAAAACATCAGCGTTTTGCTGGTGCCGTCGCCCTTGCTGGAGATGTAAGCAAGAGTCATAGATAGGAGTGGCGCTTCTTCATCGTCGCGAATGTCTTGTGTGTTAGCTCTCCATGGAACACCTGTAGGCAAAGGCAAAGCACGAGTGCGATCAAGGAACACGCCATCGGCTGGATTCTCCCAAGAGTATCGCTTGTCTGCGTTCTCTCCGCGATTCCAGGCATTACGGAAACCAGAATTACCTACATAAGACAAGTTCGGAGCACGATCGACAGCGGGCGGATTGCTCGGGCAGACCAGTATTTCTATCTGCGGTAATTCATTGAGTACGTCTAAATTAATCACACCACCATTCTGCAAGCCATTATTGAATCTTTCAAAAAGCTGATTTTGTTCCATATAGGGAAACAAAGTGACGACCCAGCTGGCCCGGGAAATGAAATCACTTTTCGTGATACCTAGCTCGTTGATATATCCCGGTAGAGTATTTTGCGATGTCTCACGTGTCTGAATTGCTAGGCCCAGTTGCTTGAGGTTGTTCTTGCAGGTGTTGTTACGAGCCGCTTCGCGAGCCGCTTGTACGGCGGGTAGTAGCAACCCAACGAGCGTGCCGATGATGGCAATCACCACCAACAACTCGACCAGAGTAAATGCCCAACGCCGGCGCTGATTCGCCGAAAGAGAAAGAGAGTGACGATTAAGTGAGTGCCTCATCTCAAATATCTCCAATTCCTGGAAGGATGATCAGCGCATAGAAAACGCCGAGCATTAACAACTATCGGATAATCAATAATTCTCTGGTCCGAAAAGCCGACTAGCAACTTGAATTCTCGCAGTTTTCTAGCCGTTTGTCCAGAAAACTCTTATTTTCGCGGACAACCCTCCCATTTTAGCAGAAATCGACCTTTGCATTCTCTCGTCGACCTTTGCGTTCTCTTGTCTAAGCGATGCAGACAGAGGCGGTTGTCGGCGGGCTAAGGCCGCTGATATGTTAGAGGGCCTGACCGTACACCGAGGCGGTATAACAACACAAACCTTTTAGATATCCCTGGCAGGAGAAAGCACTTATGTCGATGTTCATCGGAGAAGCACTCACTGGCGACGGCAACGAAATCGCCCACATTGATCTGTTGATTGGCAGCAAGGACGGCCCCGTGGGGGTGGCATTTGCCAACGCCCTCGCCCGCCAAAGCGAAGGCCACACCAACTTGCTCGCCGTGTTGACGCCGAATCTGGCTGTGAAGCCCGCCACGGTGATGATCACCAAGGTGACGATCAAGGGGATGCGCCAAGCGGTGCAAATGTTTGGCCCCGCTCAAGCCGCGGTTGCCAAAGCCGTTGCCGACTCGGTCGCCGACGGCGTGATCAAGAAGGGCGATGCCGAGAATCTTGTTTGCGTGTGCGGCGTGTTCATTCACCCCGAAGCGGCTGATGACAAGAAGATATACGAATACAACTACGAAGCCACCAAGATGGCCATCAAGAACGCGATGGAAGGCAAGCCCTCGGCCGAGGAAATGATCGCCGGCAAGGACAAGGCGGCTCATCCGTTCCGCGGCTTCTAAAGGCCATGAAAAAGATACTGCTCTTTTTAGACAGCGATCCGCAGCCGAGTGCGTTCGACAGCATTGTCGCAATCGATGCGGGCGTGGATCATTTGTTGCGCCACGGTGGGGTGACTCCCGCCGCGGTGCGCAATTTGGTTCATGGAGCGATGTTCACCCGTGGCGGTGACGAACTGAAAAACTCGGCCGTGTTTATTAGTGGTTCCGACGTCGTCGCTGGTGAGCAGATTTTACAAGCCGTGCGCGAATCGTTTTTCGGACCAGTCCGTGTCTCGGTGATGCTCGACTCGAACGGGGCGAACACAACGGCCGCGGCGGCAGTTGTGTGTGCCAGCCGGCATTTGCCGTTGGGCCCAGAAACCAATGCCCTCGTATTGGGAGCGACGGGGCCGGTCGGGCAGCGGGTGGTGCGGATGTTGGCCCGAGAGGGTGTTGATGTTCGTGTTGCTTCGCGTAAAAGAACTCACGCCGAGGCCGTTTGTCATCGAATTGGCGTGGCCGTGCCGAGCGCGCGGCTGACTTCGCATTCCACGACCGATCATGACATGGCATCGCTCCTAGACGGGGTACAACTGGTGATTTCCGCTGGCGCGGCCGGTGTGGAACTTTTGGACAAAGCCACTCGCTTAGCGTCGACTTCGTTGCAAGTGGCGATTGATCTCAACGCCGTTCCACCCGTGGGAATTGGGGGCATCGAGCCGACGGATAAAGCCACCAAGCAAGGGAAGCAGCTTTGTTATGGCGCGCTGGGTGTAGGTGGCCTCAAGATGAAGATTCACAAAGCCGCGATCCGTCAGCTTTTCGATTCCAACCAGCGCGTGTTCGATGCCGACGAGATTTATAATCTCGGCAAGTTGCTGGCCGACGCAAAATAAGTGAGACTATTGAGCCCGCCAGTCGTGGCGAATTGAGCGCGGTGCCAGCACCGCGGCGAAATAGTTCTTGGTTTGTGCCGTGGCTAAATTTTCTAAGCGTCGCTCGAATAAAAATTCTCTGTCGCTTGAGCGTGCGCGGAGCGGCAATGCCTGGGTCTTCTCTCATCCCCGTGAAGTGCTTGAATGTGCGGAAGACCTGGAAGAAGTTCGCGACATGATCGCGGCGGGGGAAACGGAAATCGCCGTCGACGAATTGCGGTGGCTGTTGGAACTTTGTGGCGAAATGTTGGCCGCGCATTTTCTGCTGGGCAAAATCGCTGTGGAAATCAACGACGACATTCCGCTGGGGCGCGGGCATTTTGGCGCGGGTTATCAATTGGGTCTCCAGGCGTGGCGTCGCGCGGGCGAGCCCAAGCCGGTCGCGGCGATGCATCCGGCCAATCGTGTGTTCTTCGATTGTGGGCGCGGATTGGTGTGGTGTCTGCATGGTTTGCAGCTCACACCGCTGGCGATCGAGGTCGTCGAGCAGATGCTTGTGCTCGATCCGACGGATCCGCTCGCGCTCAAAGGTTGGCTCGACGAACTGCGCACCGACGGAAAAGAAGTCGTCGAACTGGGTGGACTCTTCTTGAAGAAAAATGAGTAGCCGCCAGCGCAAGCTGGTGGGTATGCGTGCCGATCACCAGCTTGCGCTGGCGGCTAGGGCAGCGCCACATTCTTAAGCTCAAACTCAATTGACACTTCTACAATCGCGGCGGGTGTGCTGTAGACCCACGTGTATTCAGCGAGTTTCTTCGCGGGGACATCGAAGTAGTAAGCGAGCCCCAACTTGCGCGTGGTTTGCATCGTCGATTCAAAGCCCGCATGTTCGAGCTTTTCACCAGCCGCATTTTCCAGATACGTGGGGTTCTGAAAATTCCAACTCCCTTGGGTGACTTGTGCGGGCAATTTTTCGTCGAATTCCACGCGCATGTGCAATTCGCAAAGCCCTTGATTCTCGCGGACTTGCTCGAGCACGACCGTCACTCCGCCTTCGGTCTGTGTGACGTTTTTGGCTTTGTCCAGTTTGTCGAAACGAAACTCGGGCGTGTTGGTCGCCACCAAGGTTTTGATGCGGCCTTTGAGGGAACTGATCGCGCCGACTTGTTGGCCTTGGAGTTGCAACGGAATCTGTAGCTTGACGGCATGACTCTCCGTAGGGACTTCAACGCTTAATTCGCCATGGCTTTCCGGCACGGAGATCGGCGTTTTTTCGTCGGCCATCAACTTCAGATCGCCGATCGCTTGCGAAAACATGAGCGGATGCAGCCGCGGTTCCCAAGCGATTTCGAGTTCCACCGTGGCGCGATGATCGCCGATGACGCGCTTGTCGAGATGCGAACTGACCTGTGTGACTTCCAACCGGAACGGACCCACGTAGATGGCATCGCCGAAGCGCGGGGCCATGCCTTCGTAGCGTCGACCAACGGGTAAGCCGTCGGCGGATGAGTCGTTGAGCGGCTCTAGCAGCGCGGCATCGAAAAATTTATCCATCAGCGGCCAGAACTCGCGGTCGCTGAGGCTGAAATTCCAAGAAAGTGGCTCTCCGGAATCGCGGAAACGGGCTGTTTCGTCGACGAGTTTGTTGCCCGTTTGCTTTTCAACGTCGGCGAACACGCTCTTGAGATCCGAACCCGCCGTGATGAGCGACAGCCGCGTCGGTTGTAGGATTTCCTCGGGGGTCGGCTCGGCGGCGTGGCCGATGGGCAGGAGCTGTGAAAGCACTAAGACAAGGCTGAATTGAAAATGAGAGTTCATGTGCCAATTGTACTGTTTCGCGCGACTGTAGCGAGTGATGTTCGGCATTTATAGGCTAAGCTTTTTGAGTAACAATCTCTTCACCGCCATCAGCGAATTCTCATGCGCTATCCATTGATTCTGCTTGTGTGTTGTCTGGCCGTGCAGGCCAAGGCTCAGGGTCCGGCTCCCTTTATGATGCTCACGCACGTGGGGGGCGAATCGCTCGAAGGCCAGCCGCTCGCCTGGAATGACGAGCAAATGGTCCTGATGGGTCGGGACGGACAGCTTTACGAATTCCCGCCCAAGAGTGCGCAGAAATCGAAAAAGACCGCCAGCCAATTCCGCGGCTATTCGATCATGGAGATGCGCGACCGACTGCGGGAGGAATTTGGCAAAGAGTACGACATCAGCCACACCCAGCATTTTGTGGTGGTGCATCCCAAAGGGGCCTGGAGCGTTTGGGCGGATCGGCTGGAAGCTTTGTACCGTTCGTTCACGCATTACATGTCGGTGCGGGGCTTCAATTTGGATGAACCGCGCGTGCCGCTGGTCGCTGTCGTGTTTCGCAATCAGGGGGATTACTATCGCTACGCAGAGGCGAGCGGCACGCCGATGCAGCCCAACACCTTGGGACATTATTCGACGGGCACGAACCGCGTCTATCTGTATGACGAAGGTCGCGAGGAAGGCAAAGATTGGGAGGCTAGTGACGATACGATTGTCCACGAAGCGACGCATCAAACCGCGTTCAATGTGGGCGTGCATCAACGATTCGCTGAGCAGCCACGGTGGTTGGGCGAGGGACTCGCCACGATGTTCGAAGCACCGGGACTGTGGGACGCGCGTTCGACGCACACTCGCAAAGACCGCATCAATCAGGGGCGACTCAATGACTTTCGCTATTTTCTGAAGGATCGCTCGCCGAATGCCATCGGCCAGATTGTCGCGTCGGACAAGATGTTTCAGAGCGATACCGCGCGGGCGTATGCCGAGGCTTGGATGCTTTCCTTTTTCTTGTGCGAAACCCGGCCGCAAGAGTATTGCGACTATCTGGAACGAGTGGGAGCGCGCAAACCGTTCAGCAAATACACGGCCAAGCAGCGCGTGGCTGATTTCACGCGGTATTTCGGTAGCGACGTGAAGCAGCTCAATGCCGAGATGTTGCGATTTGTCGAGGATTTGAAATAGTTAAACGCAAAGTTCGCGGAGGAGCGGAGAAACGCAAAGCAAAGACATGTAAACCTTTGCGGACTTCGCGTACTCGGCGATCTTTGCGTTTCAAATTCTTATCTTTGATCCCGCGGCACGAAATCGCGGATCGTGGGGCCCGTGTAGACTTGGCGTGGCCGGCAGATCTTTTTGTTCGGGTTCTCGTGCATTTCGCTCCAGTGAGCGATCCAGCCGGGGAGGCGGCCGATGGCGAAGAGGACCGTGAACATCGGGACGGGGATGCCGATCGCGCGATAGATCACGCCCGAGTAGAAATCGACGTTGGGATACAGTTTGCGTTCGATGAAGTATTCATCATTGAGCGCGACTTCTTGCAACTGCCGCGCGATATCGAAAATCGGATCGTCGATGCTGCGCTTGTTGAGCAGTCGCTCGCACATGGCCTGGATGATCGTGGCGCGGGGGTCGAAGTTTTTGTAAACGCGATGGCCGAAGCCCATCAGCCGGAAGCTGCTGGACTTGTCTTTGGCGAGGTCGACGTATTTCTTGACGTTGCCGCCGTCTTTGCGAATCTGCTCAAGCATGGCCACGCAGGCTTCGTTGGCACCGCCGTGCAGCGGTCCCCACAGGGCACTGATGCCCGCGGAGATCGAAGCAAATAGATTGGCGTTCGAGGAACCCACCATCCGCACGGTCGACGTGCTGCAATTCTGTTCGTGGTCGGCGTGAACGATCAGTAGCAGATTCAGCGCTTCGACGAAATCGGGGTCGGCTTCGTAAGGCTCGGACGGAACCGAGAACATCATCCGCAAGAAGTTTTCGCAGTAAGTAAGATCGTTCTTGGGATAGACGAACGGTTGGCCGATGGACTTTTTGTAAGCGAACGCGGCGATCGTGGGGAGCTTGGCTAGCAGCCGCATGACCGATTCTTCGACCTGGCCTTTGTCATGCGGGTCAAGCGAATCTTGGTAGAAGGTCGAGAGCGCGCCCACGACGGAACTGAGGATCGCCATGGGATGGGCATCGCGGGGGAAGCCGTCGTAAAACATCCGCATGTCTTCGTGCAGCATCGTGTGGCGACGAAGCTTCATCCGAAACTTATGCAATTGCTCTTCGGTGGGGAGTTCACCGTTAATCAGCAGGTAAGCAACTTCGATGAAATCGCAGTTTTGCGCCAGTTGCTCGATGGGATAGCCGCGATAGCGCAAAATCCCCTGCTCGCCGTCGAGGTAGGTGATCGAACTTTTCGTCGACCCGGTGTTCATGTAGCCGTCGTCGAGCGTGATGTAACCCGTGGCGCCGCGGAGCTTGGTAATATCGACGGCCCGCTCTAGCTCGGTACCTTCAACGATTGGCAGCTCGACTTCGGCATCACCAAGAATCAGTTTTGCGACTTCGGACATCGCGGAATCCCTTTTCACTGTTGTGCTTATGGTCGGCTTGATCACGAAATACAGAGCGTCCTCAGACCGGAGATCGCTCGGGCCACGGAGAGAACCGTGTTACGGCTACCATTTGTGGCAACCACTTTATGCCGCCAATGTGAGTGTACCGGTGCCCCGGCGAACGATCAATTGGTGCAATTTAGAAGAGATTTGAAATCAGAATTTCTGATGCAAGGTGTCCGTTCTTAACGAACCTGATTTTCTCGCATGGCTCGCTGCTTCAATTCTGAACCACGAAATTCACCATCGAAGACGGTCCAGATGCGGCTGTTGTCGCGGAGATTGTCGAGCTCGACCGTGACCTGCGATTTTTTGTTTTCACCTTCAATAATCTTGCGAATGTCGGCCTGGGCTTCCGTGAAAGGGGTGCGCCCTGCTTCTTTGCGTTCGAGGACACGGATGATGTGAAAGCCGATTTCGCTTTCGATGACGTCGCTCATTTGGCCAACTTCGAGGGAAAAGATCGCTTCATCGATCTTCGCACTGCGCAACGCCCCGCGCGTGGTCCATTCGTGAGTCCCGCCCGAGGCGGCGGTGATGCCGTGCGATTTGGCTTTGGCGATGTCGCCGAACACGGGCCCGCGCAAATCAGGATTTGCGGTGACGTGTTGCCAAACTTCATTTCCCATCTCGGCGATGGTTTTCCACGCGGCGGCTCGATCCCCGTTCACGCGTGCGAATTGAATCGACAATTCTTCCCATCTTGCCTGGGCAGGAAAGTCGAATTCCGCTTCATGCTTTTGGTAGTAAGCCAACAAGTCGTCGTGGGTGATCGCTTTCTGACTAGGAGCCATTTGGCGGAGCCATTCCCCGGCGATTGTGCGCTCGCAGAACTGACGTTTAACGTCGGGGATCGATGTTCCCCGAGCGCGCAAGAATTCATCCAACTCGGCGCGGTCTTTGAGTTTCAAGGATTCGCACAGGCGGGGGACTTCCGACTGTTCAAAGGGTTCGCTGAGGTTCTGTTCGATCTTGGGCAAATTCTCGGCGGGTATTTTCCGGCGGAAGTCGGCATACAAAACTTTGGTGTCGATCAGTCCCATGACTTGTTGTCGGAGCAGCGCACGTTTGGCATCTTCGACTTGATCGGGAGGAATGCGATCGCGGTTGGCTTCGAGCAGCAAGTTGACTTGCCAGAGGACGTCGCTAGCGAGCACGATTTCACCGTCGATCTTGGCGACGATTTCGCCCCCTTCAAGCGGCTTGGCCGTGGCCGAAGTCGGCGTAGGTGTGACCGAATAATCGATGACCGGTTCGGCGGCTTGCACCGAAGGCGGAGGGACCACAGCCGCCGGCGACGAATTTGTGTCGATGTTCTGGACGCCACGTACCGCTGAGGGAGGCGGTGGGGCAAAAGGCGCGTCCGTTTGCGCAAGGCCCAGACCGGCGCTCAACAGCGCCGATGGCACGCAAACGATCGTTGTTATCAATCGCAGAGATAACAAGTGCACGGATCCCCTCGGAAAAACCTGTATTCGATAAGCTTCAGCGCGAACGATTTGACTAGCGGGACTCTGCCTATAGCCAAAACTGGGCGCTAGAAAGCGGGGGGGAGTCTAGTGGCTGGGCTCAATTCGCTGCAAGAGCGTTTCCAGTGATTCCATAATTCGCTCCGGCTCGGCGATCTCTTTGCCCAGCGGCAAATAAGCACTCTGATCGTCGGCGATCCGCAACTGTCCCTGGCTGCGTGCTACCAGCAAGTCGAGTTGCCGGCGGCTTTTATAGCCCAGCACCACGTACTGCCCTTCCACGTGGATCGAGCCGATCTGCCAGCCGTGGGCCCAAATCCGCAAGCGTGCTAGCTGCACCAGTTGCTCCACGGGGGCAGGCAGCGGACCAAAGCGGTCGACCAGTTCCGCGCGGAATTCGTCGAGATCCTTTTCGGCGACCAAACGGCTCAAGCGGCGATAGAGATCGATTTTGATCCGCATGTCGGGAACATATTGGCGTGGAAAGAAGGCCCCGATGGGGAGGTCCACCAACACGTCAACGGAATCGCGTGGCGGAAGTTTCTTGAGCTGCCGAACTGCCTTTTCGAGCAACGCACAATAAAGTTCGTAACCCACCGTGGCTATGTGACCGCTTTGTTGTGTGCCGAGCAAATTGCCCGCCCCGCGGAGTTCAAGATCGCGCATCGCGAGCGCGAAGCCGGCCCCCATTTGGCTGAATTCTTCGATCGCGCGCAACCGCCGCGCCGCATCGGGCGAAAGATGTCGGTTCTCATCGACGAGCAAATAGCAATACGCGCGATGTTTGTAGCGGCCCACACGACCGCGGAGTTGATGCAAGTCGGCCAGCCCGTAGCGGTCGGCGTCGTCGATGAAAATGGTATTGGCATTGGGAATGTCGAGACCGCTTTCGATGATCGTCGTGGCCAGCAGGATGTCGTAACTGCCGCGGACAAAGCCGAGCATCGCGTCTTCGAGTTCCGTCTCAGTCATCTGCCCATGTCCGATGCCGATGCTCGCTTCGGGGACGATCTCTCGCAATTTGGCCGCAAGATTGTGGATATCGTGAATGCGATTGTGGACGAAGAACACCTGGCCACCGCGATTGAGTTCGCGCAAGATCGCATGGCGGAGGAGTGTTTCATCGAAGCGGGCGACACGTGTCTCGACTGCCAAGCGATCTTTGGGGGGCGTTTCCAAGTTGGAAATGCTGCGAGCGCCCAACAGCGACATGTGAAGCGTGCGCGGAATGGGGGTGGCGGTCATGGTAAGCACGTCGACGCTTGCGCGCAAGGCTTTGAGTCGTTCCTTGACGGTCACGCCGAAGCGTTGTTCCTCGTCGATAATCACGAGGCCCAGATTTTGGAATTTCACGTCGGGCGAAACCAAACGGTGCGTGCCGATCAGTAAGTCGATACTGCCTGCGGCGGTTCCTTCTAGAATCTGGCGCTGCTCTTTGGTCGAGCTGAACCGCGTGAGCGTGGCGATTTGGAACGGATACTCAGCCATTCGTTGCTTGAATGTGCGGCCATGTTGTTCGGCCAGCACAGTCGTCGGCACAAGTACGGCGACTTGATAACCGGCGTCGATGGCTTTGAACGCGGCCCGCATCGCCATTTCGGTTTTGCCAAAACCGACGTCGCCGCAAAGCAGCCGATCCATCGGCTTGGAAAGTTGCATGTCGGCTTTGATCGAGGCGATGGCCGACAGTTGGTCGGGGGTTTCTTGATAAGGAAACGCGGCATCAAACTCCTGCTGCCACACCGTGTCGTCGGGAAAGGCGATGCCGGGGCGCGAACTACGAGCTGCCTCGAGTTCCAACATTTCGGTGGCGTAATCGGTGACGGCTTTCTCGGCCGCTTGTTTCTGGCGAACCCACGATTTGCCGCCGATGTGAGCGAGCGTGGGTCGTGCCTGCCGCCCGCCGACATACTTTTGCACGAGCTCGATGCGGCTCGTGGGGACATAGATTCGCGTGCCGCCGTGGAACTCAACTTCGAGATGTTCTTCGGCCCCCTGCTCTTTTTCGAGCAGTTTCAAACCACGATAACGGCCGATGCCATGCGAAAGATGGACAACCAAATCCCCTTCGCGGAGTTGCAGAAAACTGTCGATCGCCCGGCCCGTTTGTCGTTGGGTCGGACGTGAAAATTCTTCACGATGAAAAAGCTCGGCGGCGCTGATGAGCACGACTTGCTCTTGGACAAAGCGAAATCCCCGAGCAAGTCGTCCGGTTACAAACTGAAGCAGTCCTTCTTTAAGCAAGCGTGTTTGAGAAAAAAGTTCATCAAGGCGTTCGGCTTCGGCCTCGGTTTCGGTCACCATATAAACGCGATGATCCGCCGCGGCGGTTTCTAGCTCCTCTCGCACGCGGTGAATATCGCCGCTGAAGCGTTCGACCGATTCAAACTGCAAATGGGCCGTCGTGTCATACGACCCCGTCGGCACCCCCGCCGCTGTGACCGTGGGAAATTTGTTGATTTCGCTGAGTGTGAGCGACGTGGAAAAAAAGTTCTCCGGCTTTTCGAGACGCTGGTGATAGTAGCGGCCTTCTTCTTGGAGTTCGTTGGGTTCGACAAGCAAGAACCAACTCTCCTGGGGCAGGTAGGCAGTAAGGTGCGTGCGGTTCTCGCGTGTTGGTTGTAGGACCGTGATATCGACGGACTGCAGTGATTCCAAGCTCCGCTGGGTAGCGACGTCGAACGTCCGCAACGATTCGACTTCGTCGCCAAAGAGCTCGACCCGAATCGGGTGTTCGGCATCGGGAGGGTAAAGGTCGAGAATTCCTCCGCGCAAGGAAAACTCGCCCGCGAGCTCCACCGCTGAGGTGCTTGTACACCCTTCCTCGGCAAGCCAGCGGGTGAGCTCCGCCGTGTCGAGCGTGTCGCCCACTTTGATTTGCCGGGTGGCTTGAGCGAGTGTCTCCGCGCTCGGCACGGGCTGCATCAAACTTTGGATGGCTGTGACAATGATGCGCGGCTTGCGCTGGGAACTCAGAGATTTGAGAAGTCGCAGGCGCTGGCCATAGATTTCGTCGTTGAGTACCCGCTCGCCGGCGTCGGTTTCCCAGGCGGGGAATTGCGCCACAGTGGCGTCGGTAAACAGCGTGAGGTCGTCGGAGAGCGAATCGAGGTCGCGAATGTGCGGCAAAACCACGACCAAGGTTTGCGGGGCGTGGTGTTCGAGGGCCGCCGCGACGAGCGCGCAGGAGGAACCCCAGACTCCGCCGAGCGTCCCGCCATGACCTGCGGTCAAGCTCGCTAGCACGTCAGCGAAGCCGCTGTGCCGCTCAAGTTGGTTGGCCAGTTGGTGCAGCTCACGGGCAGCCGCCGTACTGGCCTCGACGACTGTGGACATCATGCAAGTGAGCGAATTGTAAGCCGGATGCACGATTGAGAAAAGACAATAACGGACTGTGAGAGCATCTGCCTGATGGAGAGATTTGATCGGACAATCCGATTTTTTTTCAGCAGTCTACCGCAAGAGAGCATTTACAGGTCGGGTATTTGGCGGAAAGTTGTAATCGCTCTCTGTACACCAGCGTATTTGCTGGTGCCTACCTTGTTTGTTGATATTTGGGGGCCGAGTTGCAGGTTGCGAAAACTTGTCGGACAATAACGCAGAGATTTGATTAACAAAGGATTTGTCTCGCGTTCTTTGAACGGAGAGGGATAACGATGAAGTTCATCTGGGCAGCAATTTGTTTGATTCTCATTCCCTCGGCTAGCCAAGCCGCCGAGGTGGTGATCTCCGAGTTTGAACTGCAGGACTATCTGGGCGCAGAACACAAGCTGAGCGATTGGGAAGACAAGCCGATCGTGGTTGTGACGTTTTTGGGAACGGAATGCCCGCTGGCGAAACTTTACGGCAGCCGTTTGGCGGATATGGCCAAAGAATATGAAGCCGACGGCGTGCAGTTCGTTGGCGTCAATTCCAACCAACAGGATACGCTCCGCGAGATCGCGCATTACGCCGAGAAGCACAAGATTGAGTTCCCATTGCTTAAGGATTCCGCGCACACGGTTGCCGATCAATTCGGGGCTGAACGTACCCCCACGGTGTACGTGCTCGATCAGGATCGCCAGGTTCGCTATAGCGGACGCATCGACGACCAGTTTGGGGTGGGTTACAGCCGGAGCGAGATCAAGCAAAACAATTTGGCCAATGCGTTAGAAGATTTGCTTGCCGGTCAAGAAGTTGCACTCCCCGAGACCGAGGCGGTTGGCTGCATCATCGGGCGTAGGAAAAAGGTCGAGCCAACGGGCGACATTACGTACGCCGAACATGTTTCGAGATTGATTCAGCAACACTGCGTGCGCTGCCATCGCGAGGGACAGGTCGCGCCGTTTGCACTCACGAGTTATGACGAAGTGGCCGCATGGGCGGAAACGATGCTTGAAGTGATCGACGACGGGCGAATGCCGCCGTGGCATGCCGATCCGAAAGTGGGTCACTTTTCTAACGATGCTCGCATGAGCGACAAGGACAAGCAAACATTTCACCAGTGGGTCGACAATGGCATGCCCGAGGGGGATTCCAGCAAGCTACCCGCGCACTTGGATTTCGTCGAAGGTTGGCAGATCCCAGAACCAGAAAAAGTCTACAAGATGGAAAAGGTGTTCACCGTTCCCCCCAAGGGAACCGTGCCCTATGTCTATATGGTGATCGAGCCCAGTATGCGGGAAGACACTTGGATCTCCGCTGCGGAAGTTCGGCCGAGCAACTATGCCGTGGTGCATCATGCGATCGCATTTTTCATTCCACCCGATCGCGATTTCAAGGCGAGCGACCCGCTGATCAATTCGATTGGCACTTATTCGCCAGGCATGCCCCCGGCGTCATGGCCCAAGGGATATGCTCGTTTTATTCCCAAAGGGGCGAAGCTCGTTTTCCAGATGCACTACACGCCCAACGGCAGCATACAAACCGATCGGTCCGAACTGGGCTTGGTTTATGCTGATCCGGCGGAAGTGAAGAAGAAAATTGAGTACGACGTGGCGGTGAATCCGAGATTCAACATTCCGGCGGGGGATCCGAATTATCATGTCCCAGCCGAACATCGCTTCCGTGAAGACAAGATTCTGCACATGCTCGTGCCGCACATGCACCTCCGCGGCAAGGCCTTCCGCTACACGGCTAACTATCCCGACGGCACGCAGGAAGTGTTGCTTGACGTGCCGAACTACGATTTCAATTGGCAGAATGCCTACGTCCTCGCCGAACCAAAACTCATGCCCGCGGGCACGGTGATGCACTGCGACGCCTATTTTGATAACTCGGCGGACAATCTTATGAATCCCGACCCCACCAAGGATATCCATTGGGGGGATCAATCGTGGGATGAGATGATGATTGGCTCGATGGTTCTCACCGAGCCTGACGCAGAGGTTGAGCGGGAAGCCCGTTCCACAGATTCCACGACCCAGCAATAATCGCTATCAATCAACCTCGATCGACTCGATCCGTTCGCGCGGAATCCAGACGTGTTTCGTGGGAGTGTTCGGTGAGTTCGGATCGGGCACGGTTTGTAGCACGATCCATCGTTCGCTTTGTTCGGTAATTTTGCCGATCCACTCAAGCGGCTCGTCACTAACGGCTTTCACGGTGCAGGTAACACCCAAGGGCGGGGCATGAAGCTCCCGCGCGCGCCGCGCCGAATTCTCGCTATATTCGGACCAGTAAGAAAATCCGCTCCAGAGGATCATTCCCGCCACCAACAGCAAAATGGCTGTGCGATAGCGAATGCGGAAGAAGGAGCGAGGTGCAGTTGCCATGGCCGTATCGTAGCATTTCGCTGGAAGGAACAGTACATCAAGCCGTCACAATCGTGGCGAGCCACTTAATGCGTAGGTGGTTTGCTTCTCTGGAGACACATCTCATCTTGGACGATACCGAACGATGAGGCACAGTACATTCAATCAGATTGTTGAGGAATCCACGCCATGTTTCGTTCTCTATTCTTGGCACTGGGTGCTTACACCTGTTTGCTCGGGGTCGAAGCCATAGCCGTTGAAAAGGCCGTGCTGAAGGAGCCCGCCGAGGGTCAAAAAGCCTTCATCGAGCAACGCGAAATCGTGCCGCCGGTCTGGGCCCCTTCGGTCTTGCTGGGGGGTGGTGCCGTCGTGGTGCTCTATTCGTTCACGATTCCCAAGCGGATGAACGGTTAGGCGAACCGAGCTGGGTTCAAATTTGTCCAGAGACTGTGCTGGCGGTCTCGTCGACGGATTTCTCTGTTTTTCCGGAGAAAATCACCATTTTTCTTGGAACCACGGCCGATTTGGCATACCCTGGAAATCCTTGTTTCAAGCCGCAAGTCGGTTTAAGATAAAGGGTTCGAGTGTTTGTTGGTTGCTTGAATCAACAGGTTTATTTTATTCGTTGGATTGAGGTGCATCGTGGCTACAGTGGAAAAGCAAAAGAAGACTCCCCCTAAGACTGACCTAATGAGTGGTGCCGACATTCTGGTCGAATCCTTGGTCAACTTGGGTGTCGACCAGATCTTTGCTTACCCGGGCGGTTGCAGCATGCCGTTGCATCAGGCGCTCACCCGCTATAGCGACAAGCTTCGCACGATTTTGCCCCGTCACGAGCAAGGTGGTGCGTTCGCTGCCCAGGGCCTGGCTCGCAGCACCGGCAGGGTGGGTGTTTGTATGGCCACGAGTGGCCCTGGTGCCACGAATCTCGTGACCGCCATCGCCGATGCCAAGCTCGACAGCATTCCGCTGATCGCAATCACCGGCCAGGTACCGACCAAAGTGATTGGCTCGGATGCGTTCCAAGAAACTCCGATCGTCGAAGTTTGCCGCGGCATCACCAAGCATCATTATCTGGTGACCGACGTCAACGACGTGGCCCGTGTGGTTCGCGAGGCGTTTTTAATCGCCACGTCGGGTCGTCCTGGGCCCGTGTTGATCGACATGCCCAAGGACGTGCAGATGGCGTATTGCACGCCTGACTACACATCACCGCTCAACCTGCCCGGGTTCAAAGCCGAGAATCCGAAGGCGCGGCCCGAACAGATCAATCAGATTGCCGCGGCGATCAAGCGGGCTCGCCGTCCCGTGATTTACGCCGGTGGTGGCATAATCACGGCCGAGGCGAGCGAAGCGCTGCGGACATTGGTCAAGAAAACCGGCATCCCGATCACAACCACCGTGATGGGGCTCGGGGCCTATCCTTCGACGGATCGCTTATCCCTCGACATGCTGGGCATGCACGGGTCGGTCTATGCGAACTACGCCGTAGATGAGGCCGATCTGCTGATCGCCTTGGGCGTGCGGTTCGATGATCGCGTGACCGGCAAGGTCGAAGAATTCTGCAAGCATGGCAAGATTATTCACGTTGATATCGATGCGTCGGAACTCAACAAGAACAAGCTCGCGCACATTCCCGTGTGCAGCGACGTGAAATATGCCTTGGATGAATTGAACAAGATCGTCGAAGCCCCTGAAGATATTTCTGAATGGGTCGAGAAGTGCCTGCAATGGAAGGCCGACGAGCCGTTTAAGTACGATACAGCTTACGAAGGAATTTTGCAGCAATCGGCGATTCACACGTTGTGGCAACTTACCCAGAAGTACGATCCGATTATTTCAGTGGGTGTGGGCCAGCACCAAATGTGGGCCGCGCAATTCTACAAGTTTGTTGAGCCCCGCCGTTGGCTCTGCAGCAGCGGCCTGGGAACGATGGGGTTTGGACTTCCCGCCGCGATGGGCGCGCAAGCCGCCAATCCTGGGCGCTTGGTGTTCGACATCGACGGCGACGGCAGCTTCTTAATGAACATTCAAGAGTTGGCCACCTGCGCTTGCGAAAAGCTGCCGGTGAAGGTGTTGCTGCTCAACAACCAGCACCTCGGCATGGTGGTGCAATGGGAAGATCGCTTCATGGCCGGCAACCGGGCACACACGTATCTCGGTCCGATCGACAACCCTGAATGGCGGGGTGAAGGGGACGGCATCGGTCCCCGCGAGCGCAGCAACCGCTATCCCGATTTCGTGACTATCGCCAAAGGGTTTGGCTGCGGCGGAGCGTATATTCAAAGGAAAGTCGATCTCATACCCGCCATCGAAGAAATGATCGCACACGATGGGCCCTATGTGCTCGACGTGGCCGTGCCGTATCAAGAGCACGTGCTTCCGATGATCCCCGGCGGCCAAACCGTGCGGGATATCATTAAGGAATAGCCGCGTTAGTTCCGGCCGAGAGTCAGATTACCCGGGCTATTTGCAACGACGCCCAAGTGCAAACAGCAAATGCAATAAAAAAAGGCTGGTGAGAATCGCTTCTCACCAGCCTTTGTATCTTTTTCGTTAAGCCGCGAGTGGCTTACTTCTTTTTCTTTGGTGCTTCCTTAGCGGGTGCAGCGCCCTTGGCTGCTGCGCCCTTGGCACCTTTTGCACCCTTGCCCTTGGTTGTTGCATCTTCTTCCTTCTTTTCCTTCTTTTTCTTCTTCAGCTGAAGCTTACGAACACGCACCTTGGCCAGACCCAACGGGGAATCGCCCTCGGTCCAGCGGTCCATTTCCTTGAGCTTCTCAAGACGTTCAATCCGCGTGAGCACGCTGCGACTGGAGGTCGCACCGCGGCGAACTTTCAAACTTTTATCGATGGTCATCTCACTCAACTCCCGAAGATCCACGCCCTCAGGCGTGGCAAATCAATTTGGTCGAATCGACCAGTATAAACCGCTGTTTAGTATTCCGGCAAGGGTGGTCAGGGCAGACTAAGGCGATTAAAAACCGGTCTATTTTCGCCGCAAATTCGAGGGGTGGTCCGCTTTTTCATGGGCGACATGCGAAATTGCCGACAAAAATTGCTTCATCGACGAGGTGCGCGTCTCGGGGTTGGGAGACAGGCAATGGTGGATCGCCTTGGCCACGTCGGGATGGATATCGGCCACATGCTTGGTGAGTGCCGTGGGCTCGGACTGCCCATTGCTCATCGCCGCCAAGCCGTCCCCGGTGCCGCGCTGCCAGGGAAGGTCGAAGGCAAACATTTCGTACATCGACACGCCAAAGGCGAAAATGTCGAGCCGTTGGTCGGTCGGTTTGCGGCGGACGACCTCGGGGGCCATGTAGTTGGGTGTCCCCGTGCGGATGCCCGGCTGCATGAATTCCTTGCGCGACGGTACGGTCAGGCCGAAGTCGATCAGTTTGAGCGAGGTCACATCGGCCGAACAGACGAAATTTCGCGGGCAGATGTCGCGATGGATGTAACCCGCTTCGTGCACAACTTGCAGGGCTTCGGCGGCTTGTCTCATGAGGGCGACCCGATTGCCGTCGAGTTGCTTACTCTTGCCGATGATCAGCGAGTTCAAGCCGGGGCCGTCGAGAAACTCCATCACGATAAACTGCTGACCTTTGGAAGTGGTGCCGTAGCCCATGGTTCGCACGATGCGGGGGTGCTGAAACAACATCGCGATTTCGCCTTCCGAGGGCTTGTTCAAGCCGCGGAAGCGCATTTCGAGCTGCTCGGTCTTTTCCTTGTCGAGGATTTTCAAGCCGACGATCTGATCGGTCTCGCGGTCGCGAGCCTTGTGAAAGTCCGACATCGTGCCCGAGACGGCATCGCGCAGGATTTCATAGCGCTTGGCAATATCGACTTTGCCGCCATCGAGAATCGATTTGAAAAACGAGCCAATCCCCATCTCGGATCCTATTGCGAGGCCCTAGAAATTCACCCCCCACACCGCCATCTTTTAATCTACGACCCAGAGGCCCTCCCGACAAGAAACGAAGCGTGCCGGGGGGTCCCCCACACTGCCCGGGGCCGGGGTGGGGACCACCCGGCTCACTGTTTTCTACAATCGCTGGCATTTTCCCCGGATTTGGGTGATAATTATGTGGCTGGTCCGCCAGGTGTCAGGAACAATTCTTTTGAGGCGACGCGGCGGCGTGAGCCGGAACAAACTTTTCGAGGAGAGTCTCATATGAAACTTCCAGCGGCAAAATTGTCAGCGGGTCGCGGTTTCACTTTGGTCGAGCTGTTGATCGTGATCGCCATCATCGGCACGCTCGTGGGCTTGCTCTTGCCGGCGGTTAACGCGGCGCGTGCGCGGGCTCGCCAGGCGCAATGTCTTAATAACATCAAGGAACTTGGTACGGCGATGGTCAGCTTTGCCACGAAACACGACCGATTTCCCGGCTGGGCCGAATCGGTGAAGACCACTCTTCCAGCAACGGTTGTGGGTATGGATGCAGACCGCACGCCAGCCAACGGCTTTGATCTTGGCGTGACTTGGGCATTTAAGATATTGCCAGAAATCGATCAGCAAACTCTATCAGAACAGATAATAACGAACAATAACGGTGCGGGACCGGGACTCATGGATTCCAATTCTTATTACCTAAAACCTCCGCGCATCGAGGTTTTTGCTTGTCCCGACGATGTTGGTACCAATGAAGAAATTGGGAAACTCACCTATGTCGTGAACACCGGGTATTTCGATCGTGATAGTAGTGGCGACTACATCCAGGACAAAAAAGCGAATGGGATTTGTGACGATTTAAGGCCAGGACGAGGGAATGCCAAAGTTAGGCTTGGCGCCGACATTAAGGATGGCGGCTCAACCACGTTGCTTCTTTCCGAGAATATTCATAAAGATGAAAATTACTGGAAAGACGATTCGATTTATAATACTTGGATCGCCCCAATCTCTCGTTACCCCTCTGAATACATGAACGGCGGCAACGCTGAGCAGATTTATGGCATGGTGTGGGTCTTTGATAATTCTTCCCCTAATTTACCTTCGAACCAAGCACGCCTTAACAAGCTACCCGATTTGCTCCCTAATTCCTTTGAATCTGAACGACAGGGGTATGCTCGCCCTGCAAGCGAACATCCTGAAGTCTTTAATGCTGCTTTTGTTGGAGGTTCGGCAAAGTCAATTAATGAAAATATCGAGTACCGTGTCTATCAGCAGTTGATGACTCCTAATGGTGCCAAGGCCGATGCACTTGATTACACGGGAGCTGACAAAGCGACAATTTTGCGAAATTTCATGAATCCACCGCTCTCGGAGTCAGACTTTTAGTTCGATCTGAGTGATGCGACGTCCGCTTTGAGTATTTACAAAAAGCCCGGAGAGGAACTCTCCGGGCTTTTTCTTTTTTACAATCACGTCAACTAATTACCAGCGGCGTCCGCCGCCACCGCCGCTGCGGCCACCGCCGCCACTCCGTTCAGCTTTGGGGCGAGCTTCGTTGACGGTCACGGTGCGACCGTCGATCTCCTGGCCGTTGACGCTATCGATCGCGGCCCGCGCTTCGTCCTCGTTGTTCATCGTCACGAAGGCAAATCCGCGGGGACGGCCCGTTTCGCGATCCATCACGATAGCCACTTCTTCCACTCGTCCGTGATCGCTGAACGCGGTCTCAAGACTTTCCTGGGTGGTCGAATACGATAGGTTACCCACATACAATTTCATCTCACGGACTCCAAAAAGACGGGCCCTTTGCCACGTGCGACAAGATTATTTAGTCTGACGAGAAAAGTGCCGGCACTCGCAAGACGGTACTTTGGCGGCGAACACCAAGGCCGGGGGAGGAAACACCCTCTTGCGCTTAAAAAAAGACTCCCACTGCATTTGCGGCTCGAAAAGCTTTGTAGCGCGCGTGCCGCATGCGACGCACCATGGTTCGCCATTCTAACGACTTGGTAGGCCGTGTCGAGAATATCTTGCCATGAGCTAGGATTTCGGATTGAATTCTTCGCAAAAGCACCACTTCCGGGGGGCTTTTTGATCAGTTTTTAGCGTGTGTGTTTGTCCAAAGTTACAGATTTAAAGAACCACGAATAATACGAATCTGCACGAATCAAACTGTAAATTTCAAGGGATTCATAAGCGTCTATTAGCGAGTATTAGCGGTTAATTCTTGTTCCTATTTGTGTAATTCGCGTAGTTCGCGTCGTATTTGCATCAGGATGTCGTAATAACGCCAAGCGGCGGGAGTATCGCCCTCTTGAAGGTGATCGGGCTTCAGGATGAGATCGCCGGTCGAGAGCAACACGCTTGATACAATGGGGTTCTGGCAGACCTTCGCTTTCGTCGCGGCGACGATCAAGCGATAATGTTCACCGGGTTGGTCAGGACGATAGGGAAATCGCCGGCCTTTGAAGCTGACCCAGTCGATGCCCAGTTTACGCATGTTCTCGGAAGCCAATTCGCCGGCGTGCTTGGCATCGAAAGCGACCATCTGAGCCACCTCGTCGCGGGTAAACTCCCATTTCACTTCTGGATGATTGTTGCGTGGGTCATCTGGACCTTCCGGATATTTCATCGATTGCCAAAACCCTTCCAGGCTCGCATAGCGTTTGTCGCAAAACATAAATGATGCCGCGGCAAAATTGGACAGTAGCCCCAGTTCGTTGCGTTTCGATAAGATCACTTCGCCATCTTGGGTGGCCTGCGGCAGGATTTCCCATGCGGGTTTGTTGGGATCCTCGATCGCCGACCACCAGTGACGTGGATAAACACGTCCTGATTGCTTGCCGAGAAAAAACTCAAGCGGAATATCGACCCGCGCCCGCCATGCTCGCTCGGAATGGTCCGCACCGGCAAACTTACAGGTGAGCCAATTGCAACCGCGGATATAACCCCGCGCGGCGACGGCGGCGTCCATCATCCACTGAAAGCGTTCGTAATCTTTGTCGAGCGTCTCGGTGCCGAAGTCAAAATAAAGTTTGTGGCAGCGCGGGTCGGGAAGGCGATTTCGAAAGGCGTCGACCAACATGCCATCGCCCAGCGGATAGTGACCTGAGATGCTACCTGCTCCGCCGAAGACTTGGGGATACTCGCAGATCGCATAAAGCGAAATGAATGCACCCGCCGAGGAACCCATGGTGAAGGTGTTTGCGCATTTGGGTTGCGTGCGATAGGTCTTGTCGATGAACGGCTTGAGTTCCTCGACAAGAAATTTGAGATAGTCGTCAGCACGCAAATCATCGAGTGTGAGAGCCTTGTCGCCATGCCCCAGGTCGTTGAGGATTTTATCGCGGAGCGACTCATCGGCGAGTTCACGAAACGCGCGTTCCGGCAGATATTCTTTGGTCCGATCCATCGTGTTCCAGATGCCGACGACGATCGCTTCGCGAATCTTATTCTCGGCAATCAGCTTGGTCATCGCTTCGTCGACGCCCCAGTCAACACCGATGAACGATTTGCTGGGATCGAAAAGATTCTGCCCGTCGTGCATGTAGACGACCGGATACCGCTTGTCGGGATCGGTGCCGTAGGACGGCGGCAGCCAGACGTCGATGTGCCTGGAGGCTAGATTTTTGGCGGGAAAGTTGGGGTGATGCTCGATTGTGCCCGTTACCCCCGACGGGCTTTCGGCGAGCGCAGCCGGACTTAGCCACAGCAAAATCACAATCCAAAATGGCATACTTTTCACGAATGGGCCTCCAAAATGGCTTGCCTCATATTCCAGCACTCCTTGCCAATTCGCAAGGTAAATCTGTTGGGAATCAACGAAACAATGGTTAGAATGTGGGTCGATCGCGAGTCAGGCGGCCTCGCATTTTTCTTTCCCTAGAACTTGCGCAAGGTTTGCGTTTATGCCGACGACTGAAGAATCAGTGGGGCCCTATGTATTGGGCCGTTGTTTGGGCCGCGGCGGATTTGGCGCCGTCTTTGAAGCTCATCATCAAGAAACGGGCCAGCGCGTCGCGATCAAGATCTTGCACGGCACTAAGGAGATGGAGCCCGAGGTCCAGCGGCGATTTGTCCGCGAAGTGGCCTTATTGAAAAAACTGGACAACCAAAATATCGTCCGTGTTTATGAAGCGGGACTCCACGAAGGCAGTATCTACTGTGCCATGGAGTTGGTCGAGTGCGGCACGTTAAAGGACGTCCTCAACTCTCGCTATCGACTCCCCTGGCGTGAAGCCGCCGAAGTGACGGCACAGGTTTGCCGGGCGTTGGCTCATGCTCATGAGCGTGGGTGTGTGCACCGCGATCTTAAGCCGGCCAATCTTTATCTTTCCGACGATGGATTGGTTAAACTTGGAGACCTTGGCCTTGCGCGCGACCTGAACGACTCGCGTCTTACCGTGGCTGGCCAAACTGTTGGCACTTGGCGATACATGCCCCCCGAGCAAATCACGGGACAAGATAACATTGATGGCCGGTTAGATATCTATGCGTTGGGGTGTATTACTTTTGAAATGTTGTCGGGCCATGTCCCCTTTGATGGACCTGACTTTGCCACAATTTTCGATCAACATCTGGAAACCGCGCCGGCGCGGCTTGATGTGTTGGTGAAAGATTGTCCTACGGAGCTTGCCGATTTAGTCGATCAAATGTTGGCAAAGAAGCCCGAGGATCGGCCTGCCAATGCGATGATCATCGCCGAAGCCTTGGAAAACCTGCTCGCAGGCAAAGCAAACGCGGTGAGTTTTAATAATGCCAAGCAACCTGCCTCGGAATCGGCGAGTGATTCGACCGTCAGCATTCCCAACTTGACCCAGCGTTTGCAAGCAGGGGGAACTGTCGAAAAAAGTGGCCCCAACTTGAAAATGCTGGGAATTGTGGCTGTCCTACTCGCCGTGATCGGCCTGATCGCCGCGTTGCGATGAATTTCATCGGCAGGCAATATTTTAAGTGTCTGCGGCGAATTGTCAATTAGAACACGAAGCCAACGCGATAATTCTGCCCTGGGACGACTCCATCTCGTTCTCTAAAATGGCGAATTCGTGGATTTCGTGTTAAGACCAACTCTTCGTAGGCCTGCGGCCAACGGACATGAATTTTTTTCCAATGCTATATGGCCAAAGTCCTGATTCCTAATGCCGACGGTTCCGACGCTCCTGGCGAAGCGGTAGTGATCGACCTCAAGCAGCCGTGGCTCGCCGGTTTGCTGGCGTGGGCCATTCCTGGCTTAGGTCACGTGTATCAAGGCCGCACGGGCAAGGGTCTGCTGTTTTTCATTTGCATCCTGGGCACGTTCGCCTATGGGCTTTACCTGGGTGGTGGCAAGGTTGTGTACGCTGCCACGAATTGGGAGCAGCAATACCGTTGGCAGTATTTGTGTCAGCTTGGCGTGGGCCTGCCAGCAACGCCCATGCTCATTCAACGTCAACGCGTTGAAAGTGGTAAGCCTCCACTATGGAATGGCTTGATGGCCCCACCCAAGAATGAGCCCACTCCCTGGAAAGACGATTCGGGCCACATGTCGACGCAGCCCAACGAACTCGCCAAGTGGACCGTTGAACTCCATCCGTTTTTCGAGATTGGAACCGTTTACACGGTCATCGCGGGGTTGCTGAATGTTTTAGTCATTTGCGATGCGGTGTCGGGGCCACTCATTCTTAAAACACATCCCAAGAAACAGGATCGTGACAAGCCGACGCCATCCGATGGCAGCTCTTAGTCGCGAGATCTTAGCATGCTTTCATTTTTGAATACTGTTCCGGTATACCCACTGCTTGCGGTGGTAAGTATGTGGTACGCCGTGCCATTGATCGTGAGCGTCAGCTTGGTCTGTGCGGCAACGCATCACGAGGAATTCCGGCCGATCGTCAATCATGCGGTCCGCTTCGCCGGCTGGATCGTGGTGTTCATGGTGGTTGTGATGGCCGTTCTGTGGCTGATGGGCAAGCTGGTTTGATCGCAAGACATTACCCATCCTTCTAGCAGTCGCTTGTCGGTGAGGCGCCGAGACCTTATGCTAAAGGCCACATTTTGCGTCCGTAGCTCAATTGGATAGAGCACTGGTCTTCGGAACCAGGGGTTGGGGGTTCAAGTCCCTCCGGGCGTACTTATCTGGTAAGGACTTACGTCGACGGCCTTCTACCCATCATCAAAAGTGTACCCAAGTTTTTTGGGTACACTTTTGTTTCTGACGCAATAGCGTGAATTGAAACTGCCATTTGCGCAATCAATGCCGGGTTCGCGACCGTAACAGACGATTGATGACGCGAGAGATTTTAGCGTCACCTCTCGCGACAGTCTTATCAGCCTTAGCCAGCCAGTACTTACGTCAACATGACGCTGGTGACGCCATTCGCTTGGCTCTAATCCGCCACTCACGCGACTTGCGCTGTCTGAAGGGCGATGCACATCTTTCGAGTCTTGAATATTCAGCCGCAAACCTACGTGTGAATATTTGTCAAAGACTTTTCGTCGTAGTTTCCGAGCAATTCGCCTAACTACGAAATTCTTTCCAGTGGAAGTGAATACTTCCGCTACTTCTAGTGGAGTCGATTGTCGCGCGACTTCGCTGCCTATCACAAGGAGATTTTATCGCGGCTTCCACACGACACATCATGAACTTTCAGAAGGTAGTCAAAATGGCCAAGCCCCAATTATTAAATTATCTCGCCGCTGCGAACCCAACAAACGTTCGCCCTCCCAGTCCTGAGGATATTGCCGAACTTGCGATTGCCAGCGGTGTGCAAAGTTTCTTGAACCAATTCAACGACCACTATATCTCGTTTCCGTCAAACACCTCTATTCCTTATGTCGAGACATTGCCTCTCAAATCGAATAATACCCAACAGCGGTTACTCGAACTAGTTCGGAAAAAATACGGCCCAAACATCAAAGTCAAACGCTCCGATCTGAAAGCAGCTGCGAGCGAGCTCGAATTGCCGGCACTGCAAAGTCCCACTCAAAGCCTTCATTGTCGATTCGCTAGCGAAGGTCATGAGTTGTATTTCGACTTGGCCGACAAAGATCATCGAGTCGTCGAAATCAATCCCAGAGGTTGGCGGGTGCAACATCAATCGCGACCGAAGTTTGTGAGAAAGGCTCACATGCAAGAGATTCAAATTCCCACTAAGGGCGGAAGCGTCGAAACTCTTTTTCAGTTTGTTCCACAGCTTAGCGAGGATGAAAGGTTGCTGTTACTGGCGTGGCTCTTGAGCGCGCTCGACCCACGTGTACCAAGTCCCATCTTGATGGTAGTTGGCCCACAAGGTTCCGCAAAAACAACCATGTGCAGACGGATCCGAAACCTAATTGATCGGAGCTCTGTGCCCGTCCTGGGCGACTATGATATGCGGCAAGCTGTCCAGGCATTGCAGAGTCATGCGATTCCTTGCTTCGAGAACGTCTCTTCGTTTAATCGGGCCACTGCCGATCTATTTTGCCGCGCAGTGACGGGTAATGGCATAGAGCGCAGAAAGCTCTTCACAGACGGCGAATCCGTGCTGTTCTCATTCCAATGTCCCATCATTGTCAATGGTTTGGCGCTGCCGAGCACAGCAGCATGTGACAAGATTAGAAGAACTGCGAAGCAAGCTAGAACCAGCGTTCAAATTCTGCCAAGATTTCTGTGACAACAACGAATCAGAATTCAAAAAGATTGTATATGGCGACGCGAATTTCGATCTTTATAAGGAATGTGGTTACGAAGACGATGATGAGCAAATGGATGAAGGCGAATAAGATTCTTCTGAGAGCGATGAGTCGAATCAAGTTTGATCACCTCATAAGTTCTTGCAAGCAAGGCTAAAGTGAGCCGACTAGATCCTGCCACCTTCACATGCCAATAGTAATCCGTAATAGAATTCAATCCGACCAAACGCATTATTCAAGGATTCGTTTAGGGTTGAGTGTAGAAGCAAAGCATTTCGAGGAATTCCTTGAATGAATCGATAGTTTTGCTACTCGTGCCGCTTTCATGAAATTCTAGGGTTTCGGAAAGTTGAGCGTGAGCAGTTTTGTCTCACAAAAATTATCACAAAGAATAACTGAGATTTATAAATGAACTAGGAATGAAATGGGATTAAGTAACAGGACTGAAAATTGAACAGGTAAATGAAATTGGAATAAAGACTAAAACTAAAATAATAAAATTAATAGATAATAAGAATATACTAATATAATAAATGGAATAAAAGTGAAGTAATAACACCATAAACATTACGACTAGGAATCAACAGATCTTACAGTTCATCTATGGAGAATTAACGGTACCGACACCTGAAAATCTGCCTATCTTTCGCAGCAGACTGCCAAGGATTGCTCAGAGTTTCTCTCAGCCAATCGCATCTCAAAGAAAGTGAGTACCCTCATGTCCGAGACTAGGAACCAGTTTGCCAACAGGCAAAGTCACGTTAACCATCCGATGCGAATCTTGCACATCGAAGTCCCTGAACCCGTCTTCAACGCCGCCAAGGCCCAAGCCCTATTGCAGGGCATTAAGTGGCCCGACTTCATTGTCCAACTCCTGGAAAAAGAGGATCCACGCGGGCCGACGGCATCCCATCCAGGGTTTTCCTCGAAAACCCCTTAACAATAACGCCACCAAGAAAGGAGAAAACCATGAATCCCGTCTATCCGCCGTACGGCAAAACAGCAAAGCTGCTGACGTTTGACGAACTCGTCACCGTCCAGCGATTCCAGCCGGACATTGAGTCGCTGGTGGAAGGCGTGGTCGAACGACTCGCCATACCGGAAGGCGATTTACCGCTATGCGTCTACGTGAATCCCCTGGCCACGGTCGAATGCGACACGGCCAAAGAGGAGTTCTTCGCGAAGGCCCGCCAGGTCCAAGCTGAGTGGTGTCAGCGAGCCAGCAGCACTTTCGGCCGTCGCAATCGCCGGTCGGTGCGCGAATGGGCGTGTGAGCAGGGCAGGGTGCGCCGCGAGTCTCGCTACTGGCACCGAGCAGCCTGCTGGCAGGGGCTCTTATTTATCGACGGCCATTTCCTTCCACCCAGTCGCTGGCCCGATCGCAATGGCCACTCGACAACGCCGAACAAGAGAACTTCGCCGACCATGCAAAGCGTCTTTGAAGCACTGCTCGCCCTGACTGATCATAAATACTGGCAACAGCGATTGGCCGCAGCCGGTCTGACTGACAACTCTAACCTCCCCTACTGAGGAGATCGTTATGAATAACCTATCCAACACAGCCGTTGAGCCAACTCAAGGCACAAGGAGCGTTACCATCCTGCTACCCGAGGAGATTTTCCTGTTAACCTGCTTCGTTCAGGCCTCGAATAAGTTTTCGCGTAGCAAGTCATTTAAAAATTACGTCGCACAACACCTCGCGAATCCGAACGGCAAGCTTCACCTGGGATTTGCTCATCAGGAACATCGTTCACTCACGGTCTCGCTGCCAAGCGACATGCACAACAGGATTTACGAGAACGCCGCCCGAGAGGGAATTTGTGAAGGTGAACTCATCAAGCGACTCCTGGTCGACAAAATCCCTGTCAAGTTGCAAGAGCTGGTCAAGGACATCATCGAAGAGCTGAAACTCAATGCGGGTTCGCCAGGAATAACCCAACCACAGGAAGAGTCGCAAATCGAGACAACCCAGCAAAATACAAACCAAGATTCTGCCAAAGTGGCTCCTAAAATTGTCGGAGACGAACTCGGGAAATTTCTTACGACTTTGGACAAATCAACCATAGTTTCGACCGACGTCGATAACGAGCAAGCCATCAACGATGCGTTTTCAGACGCCAGCCATGAGAACGGCTTGCTTTTTGATACGGATGCGTATGAGCACCAAATCAACGGCGACTGTAAAGAGGCTTCGCCAAGCAAGCTGCCGCCAAATCGCACCGCTGAATTTGAGTGACCCTGGAAATCCGGAATCAATGTCGCCGAGATCAATATCAAGATTCGATTGCTGGCAGGCGAGATCCCATTTGCGATTAAAACCTGTAATGCATTTAGCCGTTCCTCGAAACTCCTCTTGACGCCCGTGCTAGCCTGAGGGTTTCCCTGCGAAAACTCAGGAGTACGAACGATGGCCAAGCGAGCGCGACTTTCCTAAGTCGGAGCGCGAGGCATTTTGACGGCGACAATTCAATGTCCGGCGGCAGCCTATGTGTGCGACCTCCTGGTCCATATATGTCGCCATGCACCACCCGCCGCTGCGCTGCTTCCGGTCGATGGGAGCGATACTCCCTTCGGTGAATCTGGTATCAAATGTCGGTTCGTCATGGGCGCGCAACACCATGGCCTGACCAGGGCGGCTAGAGCGAACGAAACAAGTTTGCCGGAACAAGCGTCGACGGAGAGTGCGTATGAAAAAACGGTCGAATTGCGGCAATTGTCAGGGATGGAAGAGTTTCTAACTTTAGCTGTTCGAAGCATTGCTCGTCCGGGCTTTGTGAGTTCACTTCTCATAGAACCAAGCACCTGCCAGCGTTGCCACAATTATGGCAGGTACGGTAGCTGTCGCCAGTACGAGAACTTCCACTAGAGGAATGGATAGGAGCGCAATCCATTTAGCAGACTGCATGGTGGCGATCACCCACCAGGCAAGTCCAGCTATAACTGCTGTCTTCGGTCCTTGGCCGTAGCTTTGGTCGGAGAGCCGCATAAAGCCACATAACCCAAACGCCCGCCGCAGCAGCCGATTCAAACCACAGAGCTAAACCAAACGCCCAATCGGGAGGGGCATGACCAGACTCCCGCCACCAACCAGCGCCGCAATTTTCGACCGGCAACCGCTACAATTTTCAATTGCGATTTACAGCCTCCAGCGACTTGCCGGAATGAGGCCCGCCGAGGTCTGTATCATGCGTCCGCGTGATATCGACAGGTCGAGCGAAGTCTGGATCTACAAACCCCAATGGCACAAGACCGACTACGCCAACAAAGAACGATCGATTCCCCTGCCGCATGAGAAATGGCCACTATTCTGATCTCCTAAAGGAGTGACCGGTTTTCAAACCCGCCACGAAAGTTACAAGTGCTACCGCACCCAGAAAAAAAATCGTGTCACCTGGCACACGCATCCAGCGAAGATTTTGCATGAGTGCCGATTGCATGAAGTCCGCGCTGCGTGCGTACCAGTATCCGTGTTCCACCGAGGCCCACGTTTGCATCAGGCCGACGGGCAGCAAGCTGAGTACACACATCGCCATCAAGCCGCCGTTGAGTGCCCAAAACGAGAATCGCAGCAGCCCGTCCTTCCATTGAACGCCAGGGACCAGCACGCGCAGGCATAGCAGCATCAGTCCGATTCCCAACATACCATAGACGCCAAATAAAGCCGCGTGCCCGTGGAGCGGCGTCGTGTTGAGTCCCTGCATGTAGTAGAGGGCAATCGGGGGATTGATCATAAACCCGAACAAACCAGCGCCAACCATATTCCAGAAGGCCACCGAGACAAAGAAGTAGATGGGCCATTTGTAGCGGAGTACCCAAGGTGAGGTTCTTGATCGCCGTAAGTCTTCCGTGGCGTCGAATCCTACTAAAACCAAGGGGACGACTTCCAACGCGCTAAAGACAGAGCCCCACGCTAAAGCAACTGGAGGAGTTCCAGAAAAATACAGGTGATGACAAGTGCCGATGATGCCGCCTGCCAGAAAAATCGTCGCAGAAAGCAACGCAGCCGCCGCAGCAATCCCGGGCCGTATCAGATTCAGCCGCATAAAGACAAAGGCAATCACCGTCGTTGCGAAGACTTCAAAGAAACCTTCGACCCAAAGATGGACCACCCACCAACGCCAGTATTCAACGATGGACAGGTTCGTGTGTCGGCCCCACGTGAGCCCAGCACCGTAGAACAGAGCAATGGCCGTGGAGGCGACGGCGAGTAAAGCGACGAGTTGTTTTTGCTCGCCTTGCTGCCGCAGTGCTGGCAGGAGCACGCGTACCATGAGAAACAACCACAGCAGCAAACCGATCAGCAAGCCAATTTGCCAGACTCGCCCCAAATCGACGTATTCATAGCCCTGGTGACCCAAATAGAACGAAACGGCATCCGACAGGTAGTTGTGGATGCTGAGCCACTCACCGGTTAAGGAGCCAAACACGACAACCAGCAAAGCAGCGAAGAGTATGTTGACGCCCAGTCGTTGCCCTTTCGGCTCCTGCTCGCTCACCAAAGGTCCGATGAACAAGCCTGCCGCAAGCCAAGCCGTAGCGATCCAAAACAAGCCGATTTGAACGTGCCAAGTGCGGGCTACGCTGTAGGGAAGCCACTGTGAAAGGGGAAACCCATAGAAGCCGTCTCCTTCAACCCCGTAGTGTGCCACGATGACGCCCAACAGCATTTGCAATAGGATCAAGGCAGAGACCACCCAAAAGTATTTGACGGTCGCTTGCTGTGACGGCGTTGCCTTCCAAAGCTCAAGTGGATCGTTGGTGGGAGGCTGAGATTCCTCGCTTTCGGCTCGGTGCGAAGCATACCACCACGCCATTGCCGAGATGCCCGCCAGGAGCATGATGATGCTCACGCCGGTCCAGACAACCGCGTCACCCGTGGCCCGATTGGCGACTAAGGGCTCGTACGGCCAGTTATTTGTGTAGCTCACGTCGGAGTCGGGTCGGTTCGTCGAGGCAGCCCAAGACGACCAAAAGAAAAACGCCGAAAGAGCTTTTAAGCGAAACTCGTCGGTCACGGCGTCTGCTGGGATTGCGTAGTCCGTATTGCCGTTCGCAAAAATATCCGAGTAATGGGCAAAGTTGGCTGCAAACGCTTCGGCGCGCAGCGGGTCGATGACTATTGTCTTGCTTGCCTGATCGTAGGTATTGGTTCGCAGCAGCGTCGTTAGCCGACCACTCAACTGTGCTTGTTGCTCGGCGCCAAGTGACTCGAAGTCGGATTGAAACTCGGTGTTCGACCAACGGTTGAGAATGAATACCGCTTCGCGATGTAGCCAGTCGGCTGTCCAGTCAGGCGCGACGTAGCTGCCGTGGCCCCAGATCGAGCCGACTTGCATCCCCCCCAATGTCTGCCAAACGTTCTGTCCTGCTTGAATGACGCCGGAGTCCACGACCGTCACGCCGGCTGTCGTGACTACCTTATCGGCAATAGGCGGGGCCTCTTGATAGATGCGAGTCCCGATCCAGCCGAGCACACTAAACGAGAGGATGATAACCGCACTGAATAGGAGCCAAAGTCGCTTCATAGAAATGCTCGCCAATGTTAGAAAATTTCATACGAGGGCATCGAGTGCTGCGAATCACGATATGACCACTCGCTGGAACTCGCAAAGTTGCTGGGGCTTGTTTGAAAGAACGTAAAATTTAAGGATTGCCAGCCAACGTTGGCCTAGCAAACTTAAGCCTTCAACAAGTAGTTCAAATATAGAGGTTGATTACTGTACGTCAAGGTATAGAATAAGATCATTGAACGAGGAGGAATTATGCTGCCGAAGACTGCTGAATATGCGCTACGCGCCGTGGTGTGGCTAGCGACTAACGTCGATCAACGTGAAGCGGCTGATGCGCTTGCTGAGCGCACCAAAGTTCCGCGGCGCTATTTAAACAAAGTGCTCCAAGAATTGGTGCAGGCAGGTTTGGTGACTTCACAATCTGGTCCGGGCGGAGGCTATGGTTTGGCCATTCCGCCGGAGAAGGTGACTATTCTGGATGTTGTCAACGCCGTTTCGCCTCTAGAACGAATTCGTCATTGTCCCTTGGGGCTACCTTCTCACACACGATTGTGTCCGCTTCACAAAGAGCTTGATCGTGTTTACGCCGAGACCGAGAAGGCACTAGGTCGAGTGACCATCGCTCGCCTCCTGCAGTCTACGAGTGCCATCTTACCTCTTTGCGACGTAATTAAATCACCATACAAGCGGCAACCATCACAAAGGAAATGAGCCATGACTCTCTCGGCCCAAGTAGCGCCACTTAACCCTCCCGTAGAAAAGATGCCAGGACACTGGTTGCTAGCTCGAATGGGGAAGCGAGTATTACGACCGGGCGGCCGCGAACTGACCCAAAGACTCCTATCAAAACTCGACATCAATCACACAGACGATGTCGTGGAGTTTGCGCCAGGGCTCGGTGCAACGGTCCGATTGACTCTGGCCCGTCAACCAGCCTCTTTTACCGCTGTCGAACGACACCAAGATGCCGCCGCCATAGTACAAAGGATTCTCTCCGGCCCAAGTCAAAAATGCGTCGTAGCAACAGCGGAACAGACGGGACTTGCAGACGCTTCGGCAACTGTTGTTTACGGAGAAGCCATGTTGTCCATGCAACCATCCACAGCCAAAGCGAGAATTATCGCCGAGGCAGCTCGACTACTGCGGACAAACGGACGTTATGGCATTCATGAGCTGTGCCTTACTCCCAACGACGTACCCAACGAGGTTCGTGAAGCGATATGCCGTGAGTTGTCTGATGACATCCACGTTGGCGTCCGCCCACTCACAGTTCAGGAATGGGAAAAGTTACTCCAATCGGCCGGGTTTACGGTTGTTGCGAGCGAGAAATCACCCATGCATCTTCTGGAACCCGCTCGGCTAATTCGCGACGAAGGGCTGCTGCGGGCGATACGTTTCGTTTGGAATGTGGTGACGCACAGTCAGGCGCGGCGACGAGTGCTTGCCATGCGAAGGGTTTTCAGAAAGTACAGCCAGCACTTAGCGGCGGTTGCATTCGTAGCCGTCAAATCAGAAAGGTCGTAGTCATGAATTCGCTCTGCACGATACTTGCAAACTTAAGCGACGAGATTGCGCCGCCCGACGACGGAACGCTTAGCCGAACGGTGTATCAGGACGATCATCTGAAGGTGGTTTTGTTTGGCTTTGCGACTGGTCAAGAACTGTCAGAACATACCGCGTCGATGCCTGCGATCATGCATTTCCTTTCGGGAGAGGCTGAAGTGACTCTTGGTTCAGACAGCTTGCGTGCGTCAGGTGGGACATGGATTCACATGCCGCCGCAACTGCCGCACAGCATTCGCGCTATGTCACCCGTCCTCATGTTGCTTCTGCTCTTGAAACAGGGTGGGCCCAAGGCCTAGAAACGTCCAAGCGGCGTACGGTAAGCTCCTGGTCAGCAATATCATGGCAGCGACCCTCTTGGCATGGCACCGAACGCGGGAGCGGGGATTGCTAGCCATGCGACTTAGTGAAATCAGAATTTCGTGTTCAGGTTGACGCTGTGTTGCTGTTCAACATTCTATATTGTGAGCAACCTACGATGCTGTTACGCCATTCAGCCAGAGAGGCGAGCGAGATCCCCGTTACCCATTGGCGTTATGGTGGCACGCCACGAGGTCCCAGTCTCGATATGCGGCCACGCCCAGGAAAAGTAGTCGAGTGCGCTACCGCACTCGGGTTTCACACGGGCTAAACGATTTACCTGCCTCCATGGCATTACGGACTGCGGATCACTGCACCATCAGGGTGTGTTATTGGACGCAAATCAAGTTTTTGCGTTCTGACGGTTCGACATTGGTCAGAAGCGGAGCCCTGCGCAGATCGCTAAGTGTCCTCAGGATGACGGCGCATTTCGCTGCCGCCAACTGCGGTCGATTGAAATTAGCACAGTTCCGAACATCAATTTGAATCTAGGTGCAGTCGATGAAACTGAGCCGCGTTTAACTGGTGCGCACCGATAGGTTACGGTACACAACGAATCTAGATGCAGAGGCTGGTTGCAAGCCTTCGGACAATCACGTAAGGGACGACCGCCAGCACAACTGCGACGATCAAGGCGTGACTAACCCGAATTGCATGTAGAGCGATGACTTGATACGTGAGATCAAGTGCGATTCCGATTAGGAAAAGAGTTCCCACGTCTCTCCAGGCTTCCCCGAGCCACTGCTGCCATTCTCTGGGGTGAGGCCGCGTCGCTCCCAGCGTGCGTGATCTGCCCCGCCGCGTATCAAGCCGACCAGCGCGAACTGCAAGCACTGTGGCCACAACCGGCTGCAGCAGGAGGCGAAGATGTAATGGCCCACTCTGTCGACCAACCAACTCAGTCCAAGCGTTTGATAACCATTCATCCACGACGTTCGCCTCCCCTGGGAATTCGCTATCGGCTGGGGCCTATCGATTGTTCGGTGGGAGGGCTGGCCATTTCTCGGCATACTTCTGTCCGTGTCGGTCGTCTTGGAGATGCGTTTCGCGATGACGCGGCATGGGACCGTGAGAGCATGCCGCCCGAAATGCTACGGGCCTTGAACCCGTTCTGCAGCAGAATGCGTGTCGCAAAATAGGCGCGCCCGCCGGAGCGGCAAATTACGTTAATCTCGCGGTCACGTGGCAACTCTTCCAGACGCCGGCGAAGCTGCGGTAGCGGAATATTGAGCGCGCCCGGGACCGACTCCACTTCGAGTTCGGGGGGGTTGCGCACGTCCAGGAGGAACGACCCGTCCAAGGAATTCCAATGGCAGACCGGCATGTCATTACGCAGGACATTTGCCGCAACCATACCTGCAAAGTTGACGGGATCCTTCGCGCTACCGAATGGTGGCGCATAGCACAGTTCGGCCTCCTCAAGGTCGTAAATCGTCGCCTTCATCTGGATCGCCATCGCCAAGGCATCGATTCGCTTGGGGACGCCGGCCTCGGCGAGCACTTGTGCGCCGAGGAGACGACCGTCGGACTTGCGGAAGAGCACCTTCATCGCCATCATCTTGGCGTCCGGGTAATAGCCGGCGTGCGAATTAGGGTACAGATAGATCTTCTCGTAGTCCGTTTCTCCCAACTGCTGCAATGATTTTTCGCTGACACCGGTTTGGCCGATGGCGGCTTCGAAGATTTGACAGATCGAGGTACCCTGCGTGCCGCGGTAACGCGACATGCGGCCGGCAATCACGTCGGCTGCAATCCGACCCTGTCGATTGGCAGGACCGGCGAGCGGGATGAGCGTCCACTGGTCGGTGACGTAGTCCTTCACCTCGACTGCGTCCCCTACGGCGAGGATGTCAGTGATACTCGTACGCATCTGCTCGTCGATGCGGATGCCGCCGCGCTGGCCAATCTCGATCCCCGCCGACTTCGCAAGCGACGTCTCTGGCCGTACGCCGATCGCCAGGATGACAATGTCCGCCGGATGCGCCTTGCCAGAACTTGTCAGCACTTCCAGTGATCCGTCAGCGACTTGACGGAATCCCGCCACGCCATCGTTGAGTTCCAAGCGGACGCCGTGCTTAACCAGATAGCGTTCGACGAGTCGTGCCATTTCCGGATCAAGGGGAGGCATCACTTGGTTCAGCTTTTCAACAAGCGTCACCTCAAGCCCAAGATGGGCCAAGTTTTCTACCATCTCTAATCCAATGAACCCTCCTCCGACCACGACTGCGCGCTGCGGATTCGTTACGACCTGCAATCCAGTATAAGAATTCAGTCCGGTCTGGGATTCGGCTCCGCGCTGCAGCCACGCGCGGATGGTCCGGGCGTCTGGCACGGTCCTGACCGAAAAGATTCCTGGAAGATCGATGCCGGGGAGCGGCGGCCGGATCGGCGCTGCGCCCGGCGATAGCACGAGCTTGTCATAGGACTCGGTCGTAACCTCTCCAGTCGCGAGATGGCGGAGGTCCACGGTCTTCTTCTCCGGCGAGATGGAAATGGCTTCGCAGCCAGTGCGTACAGAGATGCCGAACATATCGCGAAACGTCTGCTCGGTCGCGACGAGCAGACTGGACTCTTTTTCAATTACGCCGCCGACGTGGTAGGGAAGGCCGCAGTTTGCGTACGAGACATACGGCCCCCGCTCCACGATTAAGATTTCAGCCTTCTCATCCAATCGGCGCAGACGCGCTGCACACGAGGCACCGCCGGCAACTCCGCCAACAATGATTACTTTCATGAAAGTGTTCCTTTTGCAGTTCGTCGTGTTCACGATGTCATAAGCCGAATAGCTCGACGAAGTCAGCAACGGCTGGGTATTAATGTCACAAGTTCTCCACAATGACCATCATGACCGAGACAAAGAACCCGATGACCGTGAAGACGCCGGCCAGTTTGCCACCGTGTTCGTATGCTTCGGGAATCATCGAATTCGCGAGCATCATGAGGATCGCTCCGCCCGCGAAAGCCTGGATAAATGCGAGCCAAGTCGTGGATACTCCGCGGAACAGACTGTACCCTCCGACGCTGGCCATCGCACATACTAATGCGATTACAATCCAAAGCAGGATGATTTTCTGGTTACTCGCGCCTCCTGCTTTCATCCCGACGGTTCCCGCGATGGCTTCCGGCAGATTGGAGACAAAGACTGCCACCAGCATGGCGAGGCTGATCGTTCCCCCTTCAAAAAGCCCGAGGCCGATGACGATCGATTCCGGCACCCCGTCAAGAATGATCGCCAAGACCATGGGGATCACCAGCCTCGATTGCGAAGACGCATCCAAATCCACGGGGTCGGCTCCGGCGATCTGCCCAATCCACCGGTCGCTAAAGAAAAAAGTAAACGCACCTGCGAACAATCCCAAAGCAGGAAATCCAGTTAACTTCGCGATCCGCACTGCTTCAAAGATTAGTTCGTAGGAAATGGCGGAGATAAGCGTTCCCGCGCCGAAAGCCATAATGATCCCGATGGTTCGCTTGCTCAAAGCGATACGGGATGCGGTCACCCCTCCGATGATCAAGGAGGAGGTTGCCAACAGACCCCAGAGGAATGCACCCAACATAAAATGAGACCTCTTCCTTCTCGGCACCTCACCTGAGAATCTTAGGGGATTGATCGTCGGTTTCGGGCTTCATGAGTGGGATTTTGTATCGGGAGTTCGTTGAGATTTCGCGGACCGCGGTGCAATGTTCTCGTTGGGGTTGGTGACATCGGCTCGCAAACTCTCCATGCCCACTTGGCGGTCAAACTTTGCCAACTGGGACAATACAAGAGCCACTGGAGCTGCGGCCGCAGCTACTGCCGTTTCGAAGGAGGTGCCTTTGCCTTGGCTACAGGATCCGGTTAAAAAGGCGTCGACTGTGTTCCCGGTCAAGTTGGTGAGTGTGATAAAGCGTACATAAGCGAGGATCTCAGCGACTTCAGCGTCGCAGTAGTGCTCTCGCAGGTTTTCAATCGACTCCGGATCAATCTGGTCGAGCTCCTCCGCGTAGTGCTGAGCGAACAGGATCGCCGCGGCTTCGGCAGGATTCTTAGCCGCTAGAGACTCGCTTTGCTGGCCTAAAATCTGGTTGACCTCGTCCAGCGGCACGCCCTGCGCCATCGCCCAATGGGTATGCCCCCATTTGCAGTAGCGACAGTCATTTACCGAAGATACGGCGAGAAAGAGCTTCTCTCGGAGCGCCGCGGATATCCTGGGTCGAAATGCCGCCTCAAAAAGGACCGGACCGGAAGCCACGACATCAGCAACTGTCTTGAAAAAATTGTCGCGTGTCAGCGTACGCTTCGGCTTGCTGGCAGGCTTCGGCGGCGCATTCTCTTCAATCTTTGGGTACGGATCGGCGGCTGTTGCTGGTTCGCCTTTCTCGGGCAGCGGCGAGCCGGCAGAGTGCTGTGGCTTTGTTTGTCTTGAGGTTCTGGTCGACATTGTCACTCCTTTCATCGCTCTTGTTTCATCGCGTGTTGGCAGGCTATTTGGTTTGCTTGGACGCCGCTTCTTCGAGGATGATTCTCTCGGGATCAATGCTGTAAACCCAAGGCGCCGAGTTCTTCCAGCCATTCTTCATCCGCTTGCCGTGATGGACACTATTGGGATCGTCGACCAAGTCTCCTTCGACGCCATCAACGATGTTGTAGGCGTTGGTGAACCCCGCGGCCGCTAGCTGGTTAACCGCCATGGCGCCGCGGCCGCCTGAACGGCACGTGACTAGTAAGATGTCTGCTGGCTGGGCAATCTCTTGAGCGAGGGCAACAAAAGCCTTGTTTGGCTCGGCCTTGTACTCAAACTTGCCACCTTTTCGCTGGTAGGACAGGAAGGCGAGGGGGATGTTCCAGGCCATCTCGGGGTGACCGACGAACGCGTACTCCTCTGGGGTACGCACGTCGATGACCTTGACCTTGTCCGGCGCAGCCTTCCACATCTCATACGCCTGCGCCGCCGTCACGTAGAGTCCGAGAGACGTCTGCTTCGCCTTCGGGAGCTGGTTTTCCGCAACTGTGGTTGCCGGCTGTTCGGTTTGAGCGACCGTTATTCTCGGAGCGGACGCGAATAATGCGCTCGCAACAACGAGCAGAGCGACCCTTACCGTGTAGCGGAGGTGTCCATCAAATATCGGAATCATGAGTAGCTCCTTGCTTTGGACTTTCGAAGTTCGATGTTACGGCACGTAATTGGCGCTGGTGTCTTTGCCGTAGCCGCATCCCTGGTAGGTACAATGCAGTTCGTCGCGGAGGATGGCCGCCCAGCCGTCGCAGCGGGAGGTGTTGAGCGACAGCTCCTTGGTCAGCACCTTGGTCTCGAAGGTCCAGCCCTTGGGCAGGCCCTTCAGCTTGCTGCCCACCTGGTGCAGGTTTTCGAGCGTCAGGCTCGGGTCGACATCCTTCGTGTACTCCTGCATCACCCACACCGTGCCGTTCGGCTCGCGCAGCAGGTGCACCGGCTTGCCGGCGTGCCAGACCCAGTTGGTGTTGCGGTAGATCAGGTTGGGCGCATACGGCGTCTGCATCTGGGCCGTCATCTCGGCCCCGGTCATCTCGCCGCCGTAGAGCAGATTGACGCCATCGAAGTTCACGACGTCACCGCCCTGGACATCCTGCTCGTCCATCAGCCAGTAGCGGCCACCGTTGACCATGCACATGTCGACCTCGAACTGCTTGGCCAGTCGCGCCCCGTCCATCTTCTTGTGGCTGTCTATGGTGATCTCGTCGAGATTGGCCGCTGTGTAGACATGGGCCCGTAGAGTCGCGCCCGTCCCGACGAAGGCACCGAGCCCGCAGAACGGCCGTCCGCGCGTGTTCTTGGCGGTGCGGCGATCACCGTGTAATCCGATCCTGAGTTTCATGGAGATTCTCCTTTTGGGTAATCGGGACGCGGCAACACTGCGTCCTGATTTGTTTAGGACATGTAGGGCGCATCAACCCCTACTTCTTCATCTGTTTCGCAACAAACTCCTGGATTCTCTTGCCTTGCGCGGCCAACCCTCCATCGGTGCTGAACTGGAGGATCTCGGCGCCTTCCTTCGACTTGAAGTTGTGCGGAGCCGGCCAGAAGCAGGCGTCCCCAGCGCGGCAAACTTCAATGGTTCCGTCAAGGTAAATGACCTCCACCGAGCCCTTTATGACGTAAGCCCAGTGCTCGACCCCGCACAGATCGTGCTCCAGTCCCTTTCCTTTCAGAATGTCTGTGAAATCAGTGCCCGGGGCAAAGACGTGGAAGGCGCACTGCATGCCGCCCCATCGCTCCTCCCAGATCTTGAGGCCCGGGGTGTTCTGGGTGACGAAGTCGTCTACCGGGTTCATATCCATCATTTTCTTGTGCATGCGATTATTCCTCGTTGCGTTTGTGCCTCACCGACCGGCGGTGATGGCGAGTTTTTTATGGCCAGACCCGGTCGCTTGACAGGCTTGGCACCGTGGCGGGCAGATCAACTGCCAGCACCCGTCATTGTGGGGATGGTGGAAAGAGACCACCATTCGTAAAACTACGACAATGGCATTGCGCTTTGCGCAACGCGCCGTCGTGCATGAGCAGGTGTCAGCGGCGGCCTACTCGATCGAAATGATCCCGCTGCGAATGGCGAATTGGACCAGTTCGGCGGTGCTCTTGAGCCCAAGCGACTCCAAGATGCGTGCCTTGTGAGCTTCCGCCGTTCGGACGGAAATCTTCAGCGCGGCCGCGATCTCTTTGGCGGAACGCCCCTCCGCAATGAGCTGCAGCACTTCGCGTTGACGCACCGTGAGCCTCGTCGTCAATTCTCCTGACCGCGCTTCTCCTCCGCGATAGGACTGCAGCAGCTCCCCTGCAATCAAAGGGGTGATGTAAGTTTTCCCTTGGAGTGCCTCGCGGATGGCGGTCACGAGTTCCGCAGAGACGGAGTGCTTGAGTACGAATCCTGAGGCCCCAGATTCCATCGCACGGCGCGCGTAGGCAACGTCCTTGTGCATGGTCAGAAACACGATCTTGGCTGATAAACCCGTCGATCGCACGATTGCCGCAGCCTCGATACCATTAAGCGACGGCATGCTGATGTCGGCTACGATAACATCGGGCAGATGCTGTTTGGCCGCGGCGACAAGTGCCTGGCCGTCGGAGACAACCGCGACCACCTCGAACTCAGGTTCAAGCAGGCTGCGAATTCCTTCCGCGAGGATCTGGTGGTCGTCGGCAATTACCACACGCGCTCGGCTCATCGCGTGCACCTTGTCAGAGGCGCGCGGACCTCGACCGTTGTCCCGCTGCCAGTGGCCGAAGTAACCGAAAACTGACCATCAATTAACGCCGCCCGCTCCGCCATGCTGGAAAGCCCCAAACCCGGGCGGCTCCGTTCACACTCAGTATCAAAGCCAACGCCACGATCCTCGATACGCAAAACTACGTCTGATCCGATTGCATGTAGCGTCACGAGGACTTCGGCTGCAGCAGCGTGCTTAGCGACATTTCTCAGCGATTCCTGTGCGATCCGATAGAGACCCAGCGCCACTTCGGGCGGCACAGTCCCCGATATTTCGCCTGGGCGGTATTCCACCTGGATATCTTCTCGCAGCGCGAATGCCGTACACTCTGAACGCAGGGCTTCTGCAAGGCCCAGGTCGTCGAGGATAGCCGGGTGGAGCTGACGCGAGAGGGCATGCACATCCTCGGAGAGCGACACTAGCTGTTCTTGAATGGCACGGAGAAGCGGCACGGCGGTTTCTTTGGTCCCGAAGTGACGCTCTAACTTTGCCGTGTCGATTCCCAGACTCGCTAGACGTTGCGTCCAATCGTCGTGCATCTCACGCGCGATCCGACGTCGTTCCTCCTCCTGGGCATGCAGCAGCATGCCGGTAAGTTGGCGAAGCCGTTCCTGGCTCTGTCTAAGTGAGACTTCTTTTGCGCATATAGCTTCATCCGCCCGTTTGCGCGCAAGTGCGTTCGTGAAGATATCCCCGACCAGACGGAGACGCTTTACTACCTCGTCTGGCCAAGCGAGATGCGTGCGAAAGCTGGCGAGTCCGATGGCACCGACGACCGAGCCCATCACGATCAGAGGAATGGTCACGCTCGATTTCTGGCCTGATCGGTGTAGATATTCTCGCTCCTGGATCGCATCGGCCGGCAAATCGTCGGGCAATCGCACAACAACTCCCTGTCGGATCATTCTTGCATAAGTCGGAAATTGAGCATGTAGAACGAACCCCAAACATGAGGGCACCACCGGCAACTGGTACGAATGGGTTACGACGAATTCCTGACCGTCTGCCGACACCTGGCCAAAACCGCAGCGGTCTACGCCGAGCAGTTCCACAATCCGCCGCAAGCCCCACTCAATCTGAGAATCAACTTCGTCGGCGGGCACGTTGACGAACTGCGACGACAGTTCTGTCAGTAACTCTTCGAAAGACAGCCGGTTATGCATTTCGCCCGCCAACGGACAACCAGTATCGTCTAGAGATTCGCAGAAGTTAGAACTTAGATTTATTGCTTCACTTGACAACCCTGATAGGGGACATAGCATCGGCGCATCCGGATCCTTCTCCAGAAGCTGGTCGTCAAATGCCTCTTCCGGCGACGTAGATCGCTCAACCATCTTGATTACCTTAGCGGGGATGCTCATAAATTCAATTCTATCTGCTGTAGAATCAACACGACAGCGTCAGCGGATTCGAGATGCCCACTTTTGCAGGCTGCTAGTAATTCCGAGCAAATTACGGCAATTGCCGCCAAAGTAGGCTTGGGCTTCGCGTTATTCCTGGCGCATGCTCGGTCGTGACTAGCCGTCAACTCTGCGGCTTTAAGACGCTGTCGCTTAGGGGGAAGCATCAAGGCGATTTGCGGATCGCTCCCTTATCATCTTTCAGGAATCCCGCTCGTGCGAACGGGACGAATTAAGCTGAGCTCTCAATAGGCTGCTTCTAGTGCGCCGAGTTGAGGTCGACTTCGCTCAGTTTCAGGTTTTGGTTCGGCTCTGAAGTAGGAAAGACTTCTGGTGCGACTAAGTGGGCGGACCCGCAGTCGGTTAAAGAGACCTCTGTAGCTGCGCCATCACATGGATGACAACAAGGTCTTGGCCGTAGAAGCTCTGCTTTAGCGACTTCGCTCGCACCGCATGAGGGCGTGTCATTTGGCATGAAAGACAGCAAGTGAAGCTTCTGGCGTTACCGCCGCGAACTGCTCGCTCATAACAACGCTGTCAGGGCAAAAAGCCTTAGAAAATCGGTGAGCGCCAGAAAGTAGACCACCCTCGAAACCGGTTCGAAATGCCACGGCCAGTCGTGCCAACTCCCGCCGCGATAGCGATTGAGTGGAACCGCCAAGGCGATGGCCACGATCAGCAGTTGGGAGAATGGTTACATCGAGAGCTTTAACGGTAAGCTCCGCAACGAGCTGTTGGCCCGTGAACAGTTCGATACATTACTTGAAGCCAAGTTGCTCATCGAGCGTTGGCGGAATCATTATAACACCGTGAGGCCACACAGCAGCCTCGGCTAGCCCCCTCAAATACCGCACGGCTTTCCCTCATTGGCAGTACACGGCCTGCCGCGTGTGTTCTCAAAGTTTCGGCAACCCGAATTGTATCGCACGTTCGAGTTGGTGTTGAGCCAGTAGTTTATTGCAGGCTTTGGTTCTGCGGTTGTTGTTTCGCCTCGCGGTGTGAAGGCCGATACCCCGAAGCCGAGTTCATCACCGGCCTCAGCAGGAACGTCGTACGTACCCTGCGCAGAGGCATCTTGACAGGTTCGGATAAAGAGATTATCTTAATAAATAGCTTGCGGATTGTGTGGCATGCGTTGCCTATGGCACGAGAGGTGAACCGGTTAGGCCGCGAGCAGTAAAGCTAACTCGGTTCGTCTCCAAATTTGGTGCATCACTCCTCGTTGTGAGTGGTGCTACGTCCCCATTTTTGGAGGATTTATGATGCAATCTGACTGTTCTGAAACGATCGTACTTACCGGTCCCTGCCCGACTTTCTTTCGTACTTGTTGCTTTGAGGCCTCGCAAGGAAACGCGCACGGAATCCGCGTGGGATACGATCACCCGGGCTACCAATTGACGATTGGCATTGAAGGCGAGCAACCTTATGAGACTGAAGATGCAGAATGGGAATCGGCTATCGAATCTTTAATCTGCAAAATCCAGGAGGCTGACGATGATGCAGTTATCAAGTGGTTCGCGCGATGGCTGCCACGATGTATAGCACTCGTGCCCCGCAGACGCCGCACCATGTTCGTAAGGGGCGTCTACAAAGCTGCTGTTGCCAACGGCTGGATTATAGCCGACATCCAGCCCACGAGTACTAGCTATAACTCTTACGCTCCTCGTGGGCTGGCTCTATTTGAACTCACGGCTAACGCTTCTGTTTGGCGAATATGACGATCTCGTGAGGTGGTGTCAGCGACACCCGATAAGGCGCATTTCCAAACTCTTGTACATCTTTTTGAGAATGGCCAGAAGTTGCTTTCATCCTAGAAAGCAAGTGATTTTCGGTGCATTGGGGATTCGTTTTTATGTTCGTGGCAAGCTGAGCGAGGTGAAATTGTATTCTCGCGGCACACGCTACGGAAGCGGTTCCGGACTGCGTGCAAAGTCCTTGGTCAGGAAAGAGTGAAGACGCTCACCATTCATCATGGCCAGCATTGGAGAGCCTGTTCAAGATCTCCAACTTGGCGAAAAGTATGGCGAATAGATAGTGCGGTAAGAGGTCCGAGTATCTGCCGGAAATTTCCGCGACCTGAAAGCAATGGTTGATTTTCATGAAATGATTGTTGGCGAGGGCCGCCACGACATGCAAGAACGCATTGTTCAGTAGTACATGACGAAAGTATTTTGCCTCGACTTTAGCCAGCTCGACTTGCCGCTCAGCAGGTGTCAGTTCCTGATTCGAGAGAATGCGGTCGCGATAAGTGCCCGGCTGGAGCATGCTGATGGCGAATTCGGGGTCGTCGTCGACAGTCGCAGGCAAGACTAGGCAGAGAGCATTCCAGAACCACATGTCTCCAACATCCGCACGCTCGAACCATCGCCGCACGGCTCTCCGAGATTGCTCCACCCCTCCGACACTTTCAGGACGATACTCAACCGGCAGGTAACCAGACACTCCTTGCTCCCACCTGACGGAAGCGAAGATCGAGAGTCGCCAATGCAGGATGCCCTTCTCGATGACATAATCGCCACCAGCCTGTCCGCCCCTCATGAACGGACGTAAGTGGCTCAGTTCCGTGGCTAACGCTGTGTCGTCCGGATGACTTTTCAGGAGGCCACTCAAGTGAGCAGCCGCTTCCTGCCAGTCAGAGAGCGTATGACGAGGGCCGTGGTACTCAGGGTTGTCACCCTGGAACTCACCGAAAGAGATGGGGTCACGCTTCGCCAAGGTGGGTAAGAGGCGTACCCTGAACTCCTCAAGCTCTGCCAAAACGGTGTTGGTCATTGGCTTCATGAGTGATCCAATCATAGTGAAAAAAACGAGACATAAGATCCAAAGAATTGGGCTTGAGCAATCTTCAATTCCACTTCTTGAGCTTTCGCAGGGACTGTCACAATGTTGACCTTTTACCACGTTTCTTGGTTCGTGCGGGGGCAATTTTTTAAGAATCTTGCCTTTGGGAGGAGGGACCACCGCTGTCGGAAAGTCGTGGGCTATCGCAATTCATTGCTCCGCTTTTTAGATTTGTCTGATAGGCATGGTACCACTCCGCGGATAATCTGCACTTTGCGGAGTGCGAAGTCTTTGAATGGGGTATTGAACTTATAGGTGAACTCATCAACCCGATCTGGACTTACAAAATGCCGCACGAACTTGCGACGACCAACGGCCGGACGGCCATGATGTATTTTGGTGGAACCCCCTGGCACGGACTTGGCACCAAGCTCGACGAACCCGCCACTGCCGCCGAAGCCATCACCAAGGCAGGGCTGAATTTTGGGGTGGCCTTGAAGCCACTGCAAACTTGTGAAGGTACTGTAGTTCCTCAGCGGCAAGCCGTCGTGCGAACCGACTCCAATTCCGTCCTGGGTGTCGTCGGCAACAGCTACCAACCCGTCCAGAATCACCAATGCTTCGGATTCTTAGACGCGATCGTCGCTTCCGGCGAATTGCGATACCACACAGCGGGAGCACTCGGCCGAGGGGAACGGATCTGGATGCTTGCCAAGCTCCCCGGTGAAATCCGCATCAAAGACTCCGCAGATGTGACCGAGAAGTTTCTCTTGCTCCACAACAGTCACGATGGGACATCTTCGCTAAGAGTTTTCTTCACGCCGATTCGCGTTGTTTGTGCCAACACCTTGGCTATGGCCGAAACTCGTAGTCGCGGCAGTGGCGTCTCCATCGCCCACAAAGGGAATCTCACGAGCAAAATCGCGGAAGCTCAGGAAATTCTCGGCTTCGCCAAACGGTTCTACGATGATGCCGAGGAGAAGATCAATCGACTGGCGAGCTTTTATCCGTCACGAAAACAGTTGGAAGACTATTTTTATTCTCTGTACCCAGATTCTGATGATGTCAACCGGCTACGAGCACGAAACATTCGTAGAGAATTATTTCGCCTGTTCGAGTACGGTCGTGGTCAAGGAATTTCTGAAACCAAACTTACCGCTTGGTCGGCCTTCAACGCGGTGACCGAGTTCGTCGACCATCATCGTCAGACTCGTGGACGGAGCTACTACGACCGAGCGAGTGCCCGGCTCAAATCGGCCTGGTTTGGCTCCGGGGCCAAACTCAAGGGCGAAGCCTGGAAAAACGCCTTGGCGATGAGCTCTTTCAATTGACGCAGACCAGCAGCGTCATCGCCTGTTCCTACGAGTATTTGTAGGAGACATCCAAACTCGATACCTTCACGGAAAAATTACCATGCTCAAAATCAATATCGGTCTCAGCCGTAAACTCTCCGAAAATTTCAACTCCCACGGTTTTAGCCTCAATCTGGAAGGCGAAGTCTGTGTCGACTTGAGAGACACCGAAACGGTCGTCGAACGCATCCAAGAGTATTACGACCTGGCTGATGAAGCCCTGAACCGGCAGATTGAACGGTATGAAAGTGAAGTGGCTATCGCCGCTCATGACGAAGCACCCACCCCCGAAAAGAAGCCAGTCGCTGAGCCGCCAGTTCCACGTCGAGCCCCGGTCAACCGGTTGCCCGCCAATGGGAGTACGACCGGCGAACCGGCCACCAACAAGCAGATTCAGTTCTTGTTGAATCTCAGCAAGCGACAGGGACTCTCCAAAGGCGAACTTGAAGATCGCATCGCCGAACAATTCGGCCGAAAGGCGACTGTCTACGAGCTCACCAAGAAGGAAGCAGGCCGAGTGCTCGACTCGCTCATGGCCGATGCCACGACGGGAACGCAATCCTAGTTCGTCACTCAAGTCACTTGAAGGGAGGAGCTATGGCGATCGATCGCTTCCACTGGAGTTTTTCGGCGATCAATCAGTATTTGCGGTGCCCGCTGCAATACTACTTTGAAAGGGTGTTGCGGCTACCTCAACTGCGGGTATCGAGCGATCTGGTGCTGGGAAGTGCGATCCACGAAGCCTTGGCGTTCTATCATCGCAAGGTTCAGCTGAAGGGGGCCACAAATCTCAAAGAACTGGAATGCCTGTTGGAGGCAGCTTGGCGAACTCGGGAGGGACGCCAGGGGTTGCTCTTCAAGCGAGGTCAATCACGCGAATCCCAACTCGCCCTGGGCAAAGCACTACTGGCGACGTATCTGCGGCATCCCGCCCCGGAAAACATCGTTGCCGTGGAACGAACGTTTCTCGTGCCACTCCAGAATCAGCAGGGCGAGTATCTCGAAACTCCCCTGGTGGCCGTCATCGATTTGTTGACGGGAACTGAAGGAAGTCTCGTTGTCCACGAATTTAAGACCGCGAGTCGCTCCTATTCTCAAGGCGAGGTCGACAGTTCACTCCAAGCCACCTGCTACAGTCAGGCGATCAGTGAAGAGTTTGGTACAGGTCCCAAAGTGGAATATGCCATCCTCCTGAAAACAAAAGTGCCCCGACTGCAGCAGATTTCGACGGTACGAACGGAAGCGGAACGAAGAAGGTTGGGAGACTTGGTGGCGGTCGTCGAGAAAGCTGTCACTGGCAAAGTTTTCTATCCCATCGAGACGCCACTCAATTGCAAGAACTGTTCTTATCGCAGTGAGTGTCGGCAGTGGAAGGCACCGAAGCCTGTTATCGAAAGTCCCGTCCACCAACTCAATGGAAATGGTCGATGCTTACCGAACTAGGAGGGAAGGGGGGCCGCGTTTGTCAGCCCGCCTTGGAGGGGACCCTGCGATGTCCGTTGATCATTCGTCCGAATAGCGAAGATGCGATTACGGGAAATCTCTTAGGTGTGCTTCAGGCGATTGCTCCCCGATACTGGTTGCCACATCTCCTCAATGAGGGTTTGGGCGTGAACAGGTTTCGGACACAGGTCTACCGAAATCTGCGGATAGAGCTGTGGCAGCGGCAGCCTACGATGCCCAAACATCTCTTGCCCTGGACTGAAGGTTCGACGGAGGTCGACGTCGTGATCCGCTGGGAGAATCCACCGACGACCATCTTCTGGGAGATGAAATACCGCTCCGAACTCTCGGAAACCACGACCCATAATGTTGGCAGCAAAGGTTATCCGTCGGATCAATTTATTCGCAATATTCGAGTGGGGCTTTATCAGTGCGGGTGGTACGACGAGCCGAAGCTGTTTGAGATGCCAAAGCGGGATTTTGTAGTGCTGCTGGTGAGTCCACAGCCGCAGACGGAAATCGTCGACAAATACCGAGACGCGCTACAGTTAAAAGGCTCCATTCCGCATGGTGAATTGCTCAGCGCGTTGCCGAACAGACCTTTTGTGGGACAACTGAGTTACCAGAATGTGATAAATTTACTCAATGATCAAAAATATACGATGAATTGGAATGAGCGAAAGTTAGTGAATCAATTGGGTGAGTATTTCGCGCTTAAGCTATCCTCGGGAGACCCCCATGCATTGACCTACAGTAACAGTTGCTTAAGTTAGCATGTTTTACCGTGAGTGATGAGTGGTCGTCGACCAGATAAGTTTACAGGAGCGCAATAAACTGCGCTGCCTTTTTAAATCGAGGTGACCTACGATAGTTCGTCCAGAATAAACTGATTTCTTATCGGCAGACCTAAGCACGTGGGGCGGATCACTAAATCAATCATCGCTGCAAACACTTATTGCCTATCTCACAAAACTGGATCAGGAATGCAAGCTTTGTCGAAGCAAGAAAATTTTTACACGTAAATATAGAAACAAGCATGCCAACAAACCTGATCCGCATTAGATAATTGGTTGTACCTATATTTTACTTTCGGCCCGATACCGAAGTTACTTAGCTGAGAATAGAATGTTCTGATGTTCGTCGCGGAAAGTATTTTCTTTGGCATGTGTGTTGGGCTTTCTCTTGCGCTCACCGGCGGGGGCGGTTCACTGCTCGCCATGCCGATGCTCGTCTATGGCCTTTCACTACAACCGTCGGAAGCCAATGGCATCTCGCTCGCCGCGGTGGGAGCAACGGCACTCGTAGGTGTCGTGTCCAATTTCGACACAAGACAAATACAACTTCACGCGGCTACTATTTTTGCCATCGCGGGGATGATCGGTGCGCCACTCGGGATGTGGGTCTCTCAGAGCATTTCCGAAGTAATACTCTTAGCGTTGTTCAGCACGCTTATGATATTTGTGGCTTTGAGAATGTGGTTTAAATCCTCGAATCAGTCCGCCCACTATGGTCAAAGTCGAGGTCAATTTGAAGAGCATTTCGGGTTCGACCTGACATTGCAAGCAAATTTGATATTGGTTGTCGTGGGCTTCGTCACGGGGGTTCTCTCGGGAATGTTTGGCGTTGGCGGAGGCTTTTTGATTGTTCCAGCACTCGTCTTTTTCACAAAAATGCCGATTCATAATGCCGTGGCAACTTCTCTGCTGGTTATCTCGTTGATAAGTATTTCGGGAGTCGCCTCGCATTTTGTTGCAGGCCATCCAATCTCAGTCGAAATAGCCATGCTTTTTGCTGCCGGTGGGATTGGCGGCATGTTCTTGGGAAGTGCCCTCAGCAAGAGACTGTCCACCCAGCTGATGCAGAAAGTCTTTGCCGTTGGCATCACTGCTCTGGCAGTGATGATGATCGGCAAAACGCTCTTATCTTAATCTTGCCGAGGCATGGATTCAGAGCGAAGTGGTCGATCGCTGCGAAATATCAGCGGTTGCTTGTGTCGCTTGATTTGTCGCTTCATGAATGGCGGTGATCAACTGATCCCTCGTGTACACTCCGCGAAACACAATCGGCTGATATGGATTTCCGCCCGGGAAAATGGCGATGACGGGCACACCATTGCTTTTCAGGGCGCGTAAAGTCTGTTCGATCTCGGGCGGATATTTCGTGTTGTCCGCAAACATGGTGACGACATTGTTGGAGCGTATCGCATCTTCAACCGGCTTCGTATGCAGCACCGTCTTTTCCAAGACCTTACAATTCGCGCACCAATCGGCCCCAAAATCGACGAGCACCGTTTTGCGGCTCTCGACGGCCAGTTTATTCAGCTTAGAAAGCGAGAACGGTTGCCAGGCTGCAGAATCGTTTGTTAGCAAGGGCGCGAACCACGCAAATGAAAACAAGCAACCGGCAACAATGATCGCCGCGGTGTAAGCCCAGCCACGATACTTCTCGACAGTTGTCGCCGTGGTGGGGATGCGAGCGAAAAACCAACAAGCGAGTGCGAGTGCCGTGAGTAGGCAGAGTGTCGGCAAGAGATAGTGATTCGGCAAAATCGAGAGCAAAAAAATCACCGTGCCGATCATCACGAAACCCATGAGCTGCTTGAAGGTGATCATCCATTCACCCGGTTTAGGTAAAAACTTGACGAGTTGGGGAAATGCCCCAATGAGCAAATAGGGCGACGCCATTCCCAGACCCAACACAGTAAAGATGGCGAAGGTAGTGGGTGCTGCCTGGCGGACGGCCCAGCCGAGGGCGATGGCCATGCCTGGTCCCGTGCAGGGAGTGGCGAGCAAAGTCGTGAAGACACCTTTGAGGAACGCAGCTGAGGGCCCCTCGGCATTAACTGCTTGATGGGCTGCGCCACGACCAACCGTTTGCGGAACGGGAATTTCCCAGACGCCGAGCAGGCTCAGCGCCATCACAAACACGATCGAAAGCATAACGACATTAAACGCTACGCTTCCGAATTGCTCTCCCCAAGAAAGCCCAATTGTAATGGCCAAAAGTGCAAGGATCCAAAAGACGGATACGATTCCCAAGGAATACCAAAGATTGAGCGTAAATGCTTGCTTGCGACTGTACCCTGCCTGCTGGACAAAACTCATCACCTTGAGCCCTATCACAGGCAACACACAGGGCATCAAATTCAGAATCAGGCCACCAACGAATGCCAAGGCCAAGTTTCGTCCCAAAGACGACTCGCTGGCAGACTCCTCAAAGCGAATGGAGGACAGATCGTAGTTCTTGGCCGGGGCAGAGAATGATGCCGAGGTTGGTGATTTAGGTGTCGCTGGCTGTTCTTTAATGTTGGCAGGGTCTGCAGTCTCAACGGGAACGGCGGGGTCATCCGTGGAAACATCAAGCGGACCAATCGGCAAAGCACGGCCAAGCTTAGCAGAGAATTTTAGCTCCAGTGGAACGCACATTTCTTTGCAGGCTTGGAGCGACACTTTGCCTTTAATGGTCAGCTTTGATAAATCCACACCCTCTGAAATATCCAGAGGGGCGTACCAAGTGACCTTTTTCGAGTGTTCCTCGATTTTTAAGCCTTTCCATGCCGTGTCATCCACATGGACATCCGGGGCAGGAAAACCTGCGAATTTGCCAGCCAATTTGTAGTCGCTTGATTTCTCAAGGGTGATCACAGTTGGCTGAGGCCCGCCCTCAGGCTGGGTCACCGAGAACACATGCCACTTCGGCGCGATTGTGGCCGTGACCATCAGTATGGCCGGCTTGTCTTCAGTCGGTGCAGTAAATCGCGCCTTAAGCGACACTTGCTGAGCCGATCCCCCTCCCAAGCCAAGCTGGGAATAGCCTGGGAGAGCACTCAGCCAGATGAAGCTGGCTAACAGAACAGCCGTGAGTTTGCGTGCGCGATGATGCGCAAGAAACCGAGTAGGCATTTCGTACATACTCCAACAACAAATAATATAGGGGGCTTCGTAGCTAGATTTGCCAGGTTGGCTCGGCTTGGCAGGAAATACATTCGCTCAGATCATCGAGGCTCGTTGAGGCAAGCACTCCTCGTTTCACACCTTCAGCATCTTTGTAAATTGACTGGAGCAATTGACGGCCGGGTGAAGTCATTGGATCGACGTTTTTCTCTTGGAGGTCACCTTCGAATACGTCGATGACATCGGCCAACGATACCTCCACCGGGTCACGTGCCATGCGATAACCACCCGAAGCTCCACGCGCACTGACCACCATGCCACTCCTTTTCAACTGTTGCATCACTTGGAGTAGGAAAGGCTGGGGAATTCCATGTTGTTCGGCGATTCGGCGGATTTGAATCGTTTCACCTTGAGCGTAGTTACGGGCCAGCTCAAGCATTGCAAGGCAGCCGTACTCTGTTCGTGCCTGCAATGGCATGATTTTTCCGGGTCTTAAATGTGGCAAGGATTAATAAATGACATCGGGACACGTTGTTGTCGACGCGAGATTCATAGGGGAACAATTTAAGGTAAATATCGAGAGTATTCGCTCAGCCCCCATCCCCGGCAGTGCTTGGCTGCATTTCTTCCAAAAGCGAGTTGACGGCCTCTTCGAGTTTTTCGCCGCGCAGACCTTTGAAACGGATTGTGCCCTCGGCATCGAGAACATACACGGTTGGAAATCCAGTTATGTTGAGTGCAATTTGAAAGTCGCCTTTATCGTCGACCCACCAGTGATTCCAAGGCATTTCGGTTGTTTCAAGGAAAGTTGTAAGGGCTTCTTTTTCTGTGTCGCAGCTCACGCTGACCAAGGCAAACGGCTTATCAGCCAACCTCTCGACCATCTCTTTCTGATGGGGGATCATAGCCACGCAAGGACTGCACCATGTGGTCCACACATCGAGCACGACCACTTTGCCTCGGAAATCAGAAATACTCTGTGTGCTACCTTCCAAGGTTTCGCCAGAGACTTCGGGCAAGACTTTTCCGATGCCGAGCATCCGGATTTCCTGAAGTTGGCCTTTCGCCCAATCTCGATACGTTGACTTTCGGATGGGGTGGAAAATTACCCCGTCCATGTAACGGTCTTCAATCATCGACTCTAGAATTCGTTCTACTTCAGGCTCATCACCACGATCCTTGTACAAGTTCGCAAGCTTCATGCCAGTTCTTGCCTTGACGATTGGATCAAGAGTCTTATTAAACAATTCTATGTAGAATTCTTCAGTCGCGGGCACCAAGGGAAGCTTGGCAAGAACATCCTTCATGCCAGGGTTGTTGTAATGATGCTCCAATAGCATCGGTATCGGTTCAACCGTCATAGGAGGATTGCCCGGAACTATGCTCGGAATATCGATCAGCGATTCCATGTATTCGTCCACTTCGCTATAGCGGGCGAGAAAGGCAAGTGCCTGAAATGAAGCTTCACTTTTAGGGTCTTCGGTGATCACACGCCCGAACATCGGAATGATCGCTTTCGGCTTCGGCTGCTTCTTCATGATCTCTGCAATTTCTTCGTCGCTTGTGGCACACACCAGAAGATCATTGAAACGCACACAAGAAGCCCGATATTGTTCCATAATCGAATTGACCATAGGCAAACGATTTGCAGTGCTCGCACCGGAACTTTTTGCCATAGGCACCAAGGGGCCTCGCTTGGCAGCCTCTTTAGATGAGAGAGGTACGCCGTTATGCGATTCTTCAGCCTCGTCAACCTTAGAGGGAGTCGAAGTACCGACAGCTCTCGCTGGGGCCGTTGCAACGGCGGGATTGGCTGGAACTGCCGTGCCAGCTGGCGATGCGGTAGCAGCTGGGGCGACGGTTCCCGGCGTACCCGCTTCCTGGGCAGTCACTTGAGCCAAAGACATGAGCAACAATGCTGAAAAGATTAGGGTCTTCATCAAACTTTCCTTCGGGAAGAATATTTATTCAGGGAATGGTGAATAATTCACCAAGCTATGAATTTGGTGTTGCTTGTCTCAGCTCAAACTTTACCAGGCTAACAAGTTGCGAGTTTATAAAATGCCGTTGCTGGCCAACGATTGGCCAGCAACGGAAGTAGCCAACGATCTCCATTTTTAGGCAATCCGATGGCGAGAGAGTAGCCCGCAACCGATCATCAAACTGACCAAAGCCAATGAAGCGGGTTCGGGAACCCCAATGACCGTGACATAATCTAGCCGCACACCTGCCGCAAAAGGACTGGGTCCTCCGACAGAACTAACGTTGTTGTAGGTGTTCCCGTCACCGGCAACAAATGTGAGACCGGCACCTGAGGAGACATAATCGCTTCCGGCTGGATCCCAAATAGGGAGAATGCGGAAGCCAAAAGTGGCGTTGTTGTCGACACTTCCGCTGGCGAAGGCGTAACCCATGCCCTTATTAAAGTTGGCTGCGGCGGTCGAGCCGGCTTGAGTCGAAATAATGGTAATGAGTCCTGCGTCGTCAATCGTTGCCGTCGTTACACCGGTTCCCAAAGCAGGATTTATCGCGGATCCTCCCGAAACGTTTGCATAGCTTGAGCCATCGGTTGTGAATTGCAACTGCCAGTAGCGACTCGCACTTTTTTGCACGAGCATGTCGAAGCTGATCTCAATATCGTAACGATTGGCCGTGCTGGCTTTAAAATCCCAGCCTTTGGCAAGGTTAGCTGAGGCGGGTGCTGGTTGTGATGTCAAATTCATGATGCGATTGGTTGTTGCGACGGGGTCGCTTGTTGTACCCAAATTCTGTGTGGCGGAACCAGAATTAGTCGAACCGAAGTAAGCGATCGTGCCTGTGCCCGTGGATGGGAACAGGTAGGTTCCAGTCGGTGTATTGTTGTTGAAGTCCCATTGCGTAAGGATTTCCGCGTTTGCAACCAACGGCAAACTGGCAAGCAATGTAAACAGTAATCGTGATGCAAGTCTCATGTACTCATCTCCTCAGGCTGAATTGAACTGTCGTGCATTAGCGCCCACAAAGTTCTCTCGGGAATAAAAATGGCTCGTCGAGCCAACGATTTTGTAGCTATCCATTTCTCATCAACAGCGTTCAACAATCCCCTGACGCCGACGAAAACACAAACGTGAGAAAGCAAAAGAACTCATAACAATTGAAATTAGACTACTAGGTTCGGGCACTGAGACAACATTTGCCGTCAGCAATGGTGCACCGTAATTAGCCTGCCAGAGGGCCAAGTCTCCAGGAGTTGTGCCATTCGGCGAACCTCCGCGTTGCCAAACCAGAAAATCGCGGCCATCAACATCGCCATCGTTGTCGAAGTCTCCGGGTAATCCACCGGAACCAGGGGTAAAGTTCAACACTAGTTTGTTGGCTGAACGAACAAGCTCAAACTTATCGCCGGAAGTTAGTGAAGCTCCTAGAAGACTAACGTCGATGCCAATCGCACCCGAGGCACCGGTGCCCTGAACGTATTCGCCAAATTCAAAACCGTTAGCGACACCTACCCCATTGAGTTGAAGGTTATTGCCACTGGCTAATGTGGCGATGTCCCAAGTGGCAGCAACTGAATCGCTGAAGCCAGCGATAGCGGTGAGGTCGAGCGTTGCCCCGGTGACAAAATTGGCGATGCCGGCACCTAGCGAGAGATCGCTGCTAACCGTTGTCGTACCTATGTTAGCTAAGATCGAGCCGCCGTTTCCAACTGTGAAACCACCGACTGTGAGTGTCCCCGTGCCCGCGCCAGAATCACCACGCAAGCTGCCCCCGCTCAAAACAGTCGCTGATCCAGGAATCGTGCCAGTGCCTGAGAGTGTGGCTGAGCTATCGACAACATAATATCCGGTGCCAGTATTGAATCCACCGATGCGTAATTCACCGGCTTTGACATAAGTGTTGCCGGAATAGGAATTAGCTGCGGTCGTTTCGAGAACTCCGCTACCTGTTTTAACCAAATCGTAACCCGCGATTCCAGAAATCACCCCGTTAAGACGTGTTTTATCAGAGGCAATGCCAACCCCTTTGGTCACGTTGAATTCACGAGTTTTGAGTGGCTGGTCCGTCGCTGTTCCGAGACCTATTGGATTTTGGAAGTTGACCGTCGCATTGGATTTCAGCGATCCGAATTTCAAGGCGTAGTAACCGGCTACAAAGGCTGGTGCATCCCAGTCGACCTGTGCTGCACTTCCCCCCAGATCAACCGTGAGTGAATTGGCGGGGTTGGTGGTGTAGGCCGAGAAGCCCCCGCTGCCGACATTCGTCGAGTTAAGTTCCCCCGCACTCGGAGCACTGCTGCTGCCCCAGGCGATTTCATTCGGGCCTGTTCCTAAGGGGAGATTAAACGACGTATTGCCATTACTTACGTCATACTCCAGGGTACCACCGCGAAAAGCTATACGTGCATTTGTGGGGACGAAATTGGCACTTGTCACTCGAAGCACGCCACCACCCAAGTTAAGATTCTGCGCAGTGGCAAACGCAATTTGGTTTGTGTTGCCATTAAGAACCACAAACCCTTGGCCACCGATATTGAGTGCGGCGTTGCCAGCCGTGGTATGAGCATTGGCAATACTGCTGCTAGTGATCAGGCTTGTTGTCGGATTCAAGACCACGAGCGCCCTGGTGAGCCCGGCAGAGCTATTGTTCAACAAACTACCGCCTGTGACCATGAGATCGTTCCCACCTGATAAGGCCGTGCTGTAGGTGTTAATCGAACTGGCACCTAATGCATAAGTGACACCTGTCGCTCCGGGCTCGAACACGACAGAAGCCAGGGGATTCGTGCTCGCCGCAAGATTGACAGTTCCCGAGGTGGCACGATTGAGCAAGACATTGCTACCAGACACCGCCCCACTAAAATCACCGGCAAATGCTGTCGTGGATGCTGCTTTAATGCCCCCATCATAGGTAGCCCATCTTCCTGTGATCATTGCGGCCGGCGATTCATTCGATCGCTTAGTCACCATTGCCCAAGGGGTTGTAGTAGTAGTGCTGGTGGATAAGACGCCTTCGCGGATATTGGGAGCAGTCGTGAAGGTAAGCGAAGGGGCTCCGACATCGCCGATGTATCCCGAACCGATATTCTCAAGGAACATCATCGTTCCGGGAATAAAGCGCGAAAGCGAACTGAAATTGGTACTCATAGATCCTGCACCATTTGGCACAGTGCGGAAGTAAACATCTCCAGCTCCAGCCGCAAGGTTTCCTGTCATCCCTGAAAAGGTTGTCCCGGTAGCCGCACCGCGAAGTTCAAGCGTCGAGCCACCACCAATCAGCGCGATTCCACCGGCTGTAGTGAATCGTTGGGCATTAGGATTGCCTGCCGAATTATCTAAGACGAGCGTACCACCACGCATTGTCGTGAACGCGGCGACGGGGGGATTACCACTGTCCGTGTTCGAGTTGGTATTCACGGCCACGGTGCTGCCCGTTAGTAAAAGTCGTGATCCAGAACTAACGCCAACGATGCCGATGCCCGTCGTGCCAGAATTGCCACCCAGTAGTAGCGATGGATTTGTTCCATCTCCTAAATTGAAGATCTGATCGCCACCACCAGCCCGAGTGAAAATGCCTGGCAGCCCAACTGCAGTGCTAAAGCTGCCGTTGACTCCAGAGGTCAAGCTGCCTGTTCCCGTGAGTGTCCAACCGCTTGCAGGTGCCACGCCAAGATTGAGCTGCTGAATAGTCGTTGCCGAATTGAGAGCCGGGAGATTGTAAACTGAAGAATTTGGCTGCGTGAATTGTGCCAAAGCAGAAACGCCGGGAGGTCCTCCCGCAGGGTTCCAGCTAGTTGCCGAAGTCCAAACAGAACCCGTATTGTTCCAGGTATATGACTGGGCTCGCGCGGTGGCACTCAAGACCACAAAACAGCAGAGGACAGCGAGAATTTTGGTGCAAGTCATGTTGTGTATTAAATTTCCGCGCCCAAGGGAGCGTGAAGCGTCGATCTCAGTTCTTAGACTATTCGATATCTCTGGTTTCACCGCCTGCAGGCGTAACAATCGACCAAAAGACAACGCTGTCGATATCACTGTTAATGGGACGGCCACTGCCGTCGGCCATGCCTGAATTCATGCTGTTCACGTGGACTGCTTGGAGCAATGTACCGTCGGCGTCTTGCGCCGAGCTCATGCCAGTCTGTATCGGTGGATCAATTGCTCCAACGAGCGCATTCACTTCTGCCGCGTTGTAATCTGTTCCCCAGGGCTTGTCAGGAACATTGCCCGCTGGTTTGTTTGTCCGACCAATCTCAATCATGGGTTCACTTCCTTTTTGCATGGCGAGTGAACCTGGGTGTGCAAATGTTGCCGCATGGCGGCTTGCAATGCGATTAGTACTCATACCCCCTGAGGTGCTGGGAAGGTCCTTGGTTGTGGCACGTGCCGTAAAGGATGTTCGGACGGTCAGACCATTAGCCAAGCATTCGGCAAAGACTTCCCCAAAGGCTAACGTTCGAGACGTGCCGTCAGAGACTCGCGACAATTCAGGATTATTTGCAAAGAGATTTCCATTGGAAACGTAGTTGGTCAAGTTCGTTCCGGTCGAACTCTCACGCGTAGAGTCGCTAGGGCAAATGAAAATCGGAATCACGAGGTTCGTGCCGACGGAACTGGGACCGCCACTTCCAGCGGAAAAAAGTTGGCGGATCGTTGTTTCTTCAATGTAGGGGCCAATAGCCATTTGCAACGCAAAGATCGGGGGCTTGCCGCCAGAGGACATGTTGTCCAGTGCATCAGGAAGACGCTCTTTCATGGCACCAGCATAATTATGGGTCGCTAGTAAGACCTGTCGAATTCCGTTCTGGCATTGCGACCGTCGCGCCGCCTCACGAGCCGCTTGAATGGCTGGCAGCAGTAACCCGACCAGAACACCAATAATTGCGATGACGACCAGTAACTCAACGAGCGTGAAACCATCTCTGCGACTCTTCATGAGAAACTTCATCCAGTGTGCGAAAGTGCCCCGGGGACTTCAAATGACGGCGTGAAGCCTGGTCCAATCTGGCTGGTCAACGCACAGTCAAATTGCCTGTCGACCTATCAGGTTGTGTCCGGCACATGCTGGCAAGCAAGCAGCATGCCAAAGAGCAAAATTCCTTTAGAATTGCTGTTACAACCGGCAAAGGTCACGTAAAAGGCTATCTAATTCGATTCTTACCGCTAACCGAATCAGGTTGATAAGCTTTCCAATGGCGAGGAAATATCGCCGTGACATATCAATGGCCATTGATATTTCACGGAATAAATGTTGATTCCGAGGCGATTCCCTGGTATTAAGTAGCAATATAGAGGAGATTTCCTGATCGTAAGTGTTTTACGGCATGAAATTTGGAGTGAGCTAGCACAGATTTTGAAGCTAGCACTGTGATATTTCCAGGCCATGTTCTCAGGAACGTATCGCCGAGGAATTTAGTTCTGAAGGGTTTTATCGAGTTAAGGGCAAAATTGCGATGGCTAAGCCAGAGCACTCTGGAAAGCCGTCCCTACTTAATTCGTTTTTCAACATGTGGAGCTGTTCTTGAATTCGCTTGAGATGTTTGATGGCGACTCTGGCCCAAAGAACGGAGATGTTCTCCAGGCGGACTTGTGGCGTGCAGTCAGCGATTTTGATGGCATTGATCAAACGCTCTCGCAGATTGCCGGAATCTTGAAGCAGCAAGTTCCTTTTGATGTCCTGCTCGTACGACAGTTTGACGCCGAACGGGCAACTCTTGATACCGTCTGGCTTTCGAACAATGCGAAGCCAGGCGCAACGGAATTGTCATCGAGCGCCATGCATGATCACGCTGAACTCAAGAGTTTTACGGCTTGGAAGCAATCAGCGGATCACGTACATCATCCCGACGAAGATGTTCGCAGTCTTGCGGCAGATCAGACGGAAGGTGACGCATTAGTCGGCCCTATTCGCATGAGCGATGGAACCTTTGGGGTTCTTAAAGCCATGACTCACCAGAAGAATGTCTTTTCTGGAGCGCATGCCGAGTTGCTGGAAAGAGCGTTGCCTCCGATTGCAGTTGCTTTAGTGAATGACCGTCGCCGACAGCAAATTCATGAGCCTGTTGGTGATTCAGCAGGAATTGATCGCAAGACCTTAATGGCGCGGCTTGGTGCCGACTTGATTGATGACGGTGTCGTCGGTTTCGATGGGGGACTGAGATCGACGATGGAACGAGCACTTCTCGTAGCTCCTACAACTGCCCCAGTATTGCTCTTAGGTGAGACTGGTTCTGGCAAAGAAGTCGTTGCACGCACAATTCACAGGCATTCTCCGAGAGCAAGTGGCCCGTTTCTTCGCGTGAATTGTGGAGCGATCCCTCGCGATCTTATCGATTCCGAGTTCTTCGGACATGAGCGAGGTAGCTTTACCGGTGCCATTACGACGAGGAAGGGTTGGTTCGAGCGTGCTGAGGGCGGTACATTGTTTTTGGACGAGTGCGGCGAACTTCCACTCGACGCCCAAGTGCGATTGCTCCGAGTCCTTCAAGATGGCACTTTTGAGAGGGTTGGTGGTGAGAATCAGATCCATTGCAACGTGCGCATCATCGCCGCCACAAATAGCGACCTCCACACGATGATGAAGGAAGGCAGATTTCGCGAGGATTTGTGGTATCGACTGGCCGTGTTTCCCGTGCGGATCCCACCGCTTCGTGAGCGGGCCTGCGACATACCAGTTATGGCGAACCACTTTGCATCGCGTGCTGCTGCCAGGCTGGGTCTCGCATACTGTCATCTGACTGCCGGCGATGAACAACTTTTGGCCGAGCATATTTGGCCGGGGAATGTTCGAGAGTTAGCAGCGGTTATCGAACGGGCAGCCATTCTAGGAGAAGGTAAGTTTTTGGATATTGCCAACGCTCTTGCATCATCCGTGCGCGGCATCCCTGACACGAGTCGAGATGTTTCGCTAGCCAATTCGACGAACACCGGTGCTGATTTTGAGCCTTTGGACTCCGCAATGGCTCGGCATATCAAGGCAGCGTTGCGTAGATCAAAAGGAGTTCTTGAGGGACCAGAAGGAGCCGCCAAATTGCTCGGACTTAATCCTCACACATTGCGATCGCGAATGAAGAAATTGAAGATTGAATGGCATCATTTCCGTCAGCCGCCAGGTCGATAACAGGCCGTTGATTGTCTTTGATTGGAATCGTATCCAGCATTAATTACTAGACTTAATAAGCAACAATGACGACAAGGAACTCTTTTAATATGAATGCTGCTCACTGTTGCTGCGGCCAGAGACTAGCGATACGAGATGACCATCTCGACGATTCAGTTCTTTGTTCATGTGGCAACTTTGGCGTAAAGCTGCATCAGAACGCCGCGCCAACCGAGAAATTGAACAAGCCACAACAGGCATCCTATAGCTTGTGTGCACTTTCAACCGCATTCGATCGGGACTGCAATGATGGAAACATGATGCACTGGCATGCACTGTTAACCACGCATTTGGTGGACCATCCCCAATGCTTAAATGGTCATGCGAGACGAGGCTCGATACGACTACGAGCGGGCGATTTCCGGGGAGCGGTTCAAGATATTTCTCGAGCAATCGAGGGAGGACTTTCTGAATCGACACTTTGGCGGTTGCGTGCGAAGGCATACTTTGGCATGGACTTGTGGGATGATGCTCGTGCAAATATCAATCGAGCCATATCGCTCGACGATGGAGACTTGCTCAACTTTGCCACCCGCGCTAAAATGCTGCTCAAATTCGGTGACTATCCCGGGGCCATCGACGACGCAAACTGTGTGCTCCGTTTGAAATCATGGCCGTCTGTTACATTAACCAGAGCCCAAGCACGCCTGAAATTGGGTGAGCTTGCAGGCTCAACTGATGACTTTAGAACTGTGGTTAAAGTCGACGAGCAAAATGCTATTGCGCATTTTGGGCTCGGGGTTGCTCTCCTCAACCAAGGACAATTGGAAGATGCGAACGAAGCGCTGAGTGTTGCGATACGCCTTGCACCTGATTGGCCTGATCCGTACGAAAGTCGCGGACACTGTCATCGTGCCTTACAGAATCGAGCCGCCGCGATTGCCGATTACAGTGACGCCTTGCGGCTGGCTCCCACGATGTCGGAATCACTGATCAACCGTGGGCTGACATTTGCTGAATTAAAACAATTCGATCGAGCGATTGACGATTTCAGCAGCGCCTTGCAATTGGAACCAAATGATGCTCGCATTCAAACGCTCAGAGCACAGTGCTGGATGGGAAAAGGCAATGGCCAAGTTGGCATTGCTGATTTTACTCAGGCCCTCGTCCTCGGACCTATGGCAACGAGTGTCTGGCTTGCTCGCGGATATGCGTACATGCAAGAAAAACAATACGTACCTGCCGCCGCCGATTTCTCGACGGCCATTGAGTTGTCACCGCAACTGGCTTCCGCGTATTTCGGGCGTTCGCTGGCAAGACTCCATCTCGGTCAGGATGAATTAGCCGACCATGATCTGGAGCAAGCCATCTTGCTTGATCCACTTGAACGAGATCACTATCTGATAAGCCGTCTCTTATCTGAAGCGCTTTTACGTGTCGATCAAGAAAGCTACGGTTTAGCAGTCGACCTTTGCGGAAAAGCTATCGAGCTGAATGCCTCACCAGTGTCATGCTATAGCATCCGCGCCATAGTCTATTGGTATTCCGGGCAACTTGTTGAAGCCGTAGAAGACTTTTCTCAGATGCTTGCTCTGGAGCCGCATTCTTACCGTGCGTACAACGGTCGCGGGCAAGTCTATGCAGAACTTGGCGAATATCACTTGGCAATTGACGATCTTGACAAGGCAATCAAGCTTTGGCCAGCGGATAAGCCAACAGCTAGCGAAGGGGCCTATGCACTCAGCGGACGCGGTCTGGCTTTTGCCGGATTGAACCAATTTGAGCGCGCCTTCCAAGACCTCGAACAATCAATCAAACTGCGTCCAGGAAATGGTTGGGCATACTACAATCTTGGGCTTGTCTACGACAAGCAAGGCGATCCAGCAAATGCAGTCCCTTGCTTTCGACTCTCGCTAAGAATGGATGCGCCAGCACTACCGCCGAAAAAACGTCGCCGTGCTCAAGCTTACCTTGCCGAGCATGACGAGACCTCTACAAGAATGCCGACAACAAACAACCCCGTTAACGCAACTGTTGAGAAGTAATCGCGAGGGAAGTACAAGTTTCAAACATAGCTGTTTTTTGTCGGATAATTGTTCTTTAATTTCAAACGCAGATAGAGCGCTGCATCGTATCCTACAACACGCTGTACTATGCGTACTCTAACTTATTTTCTATTACTCGCTTCTTGGTCTCTACAAATGCTAGTATGCTACGCATCGCAAAAGTCGCTATCCGAGGACCAGGTGAACGCCTTTGCAGAACTTGCGATTCTCGGTATCGAAAAGGAGTTTCCCAACAAACCTTTGGATGTGGTACTGGGAAATGAGTCGATTCTCTCGCCGCGGGAACGACACCCAGTGTTCTACGGATGCTTTGACTGGCATTCATCTGTTCACGGCCATTGGATGCTAGTGCGCCTATTAAAATCTTATCCCGAAGCATCAACGGCGCAACAGATTCGAGAACTACTAACGCGTCAATTCACTGCTGAAAAACTTAAGGTCGAGGCTTCTTACTTTAATGTTCATGAAAATCGTAGCTTTGAGCGAATGTACGGTTGGGCTTGGACACTACGTTTAGCAGCGGAGTTGAAGACTTGGGATGACCCGCAAGCCCAACAGTGGGCTCAATTCTTACAACCTTTGGAACAGAGGCTTGTTGTGCTGACAAAAGAGTATTTGCCATTGCTTACCTACCCGATTCGTACAGGTGTTCATCCTGACACCTCGTTTGCGCTCACGCAAATCCTGGACTATGCACGCATTACGCACGATGCCGAACTTGAGAACCAGATAATCAATTACGTTCGCACTAAGTACCTGAGGGATCGTGACTATCGCGCGACATTTGAACCCTCAGGAGAGGACTTCTTTTCACCAGCACTGAACGAAGTTGAGTTAGTCCGCCGAATATTGGCTCCCGACGAGTTTGCCGTCTGGCTCGATCAATTCCTGCCCGATATCACAGATACGGAAAGCAGTTCCCATGCACTTCTCAAACCTGTTATTGTTTCTGATGTCACTGATCCTAAGATCGTCCATCTGGCGGGATTGAACTTGTCGCGGGCTTGGTGCTTACAAGGCATTCTCCAGAATTTACCCGCAAACGATTCTCGCCGACCGATACTGGAGTCATCATTGGCTGAACATCAGACTGCAGGACTGAGCTATGTATTCAGCGGCCACTACGAAGGCGAACATTGGCTCGCAACATTCGCGGTATATTTGCTCGATGAAGTCGGAAGGGTTTCTCCTTGATTCTCTTCAATGCATGGAATCATAGGGGAAGCTGGTTTATCGATTGGCTCTGAGCCGAGATGATCAACGCTTACGACCGTAACGATCTTCTCCAGTTGGCGGCGCACTTGTTCTGCTAATTTCTCGTCGCCGACGACAGAAAACTCCATGTAGGCGAGTCGATTGTCTTGGCATTCCTCGACCTTAAGTCGGTCGATATTGTAGCCCCGGGCTGAGAACATCCCAGCCACATGAGACAACACTCCGGGAACGTTCTGTACTAATGCTGAGAATAAATGGCGGTTCATGGACTGACTGCCTTTACGGATTTGGAAGGAAACACTTGCACAGAGTCGTTCAGGTGCAATCAGGTTCGCTCCGATAGCTCTTGTGAATGGTAGATTGTCATTTTGAGCGGGGGTGAATAGAGATGAAGGGTCACCAAGTCGGCCGCGTCTTGCCGATTGCTGATCACGTGAATGCCAGTATCGCTTGTGCTGCAGATGTCGTCTTTGTGGTGCTCGACCTCCTGAACAATCCGCACTTGTCCTAGGCCCGTTTTCTCGTAGATCGACTCAGTGGCAATTCCGTCGACGATTCGTACCGCACAATGCGAACCCGGATGATCGTGAATGGGTGAGCTTTGTCCCGCGCGCCAGCAGATGACGAGCAATTGATACCATGGCGATTTCGAGAAGATCGTCCGTGCGTAATTAGCGTTACTAAACTTGCAAGCTTGGATTAGTTCTTCCCGAGTCACAGCCGCTTCACGAAGCAGAGCCTCCATCTGAGAGAGTTCTGCGGGTCCATTCAGACCGTCCATTTTGCGAATCAACTTGACAAGACCCTTAAGCATCGAAATGCACCTGCTTAATCATGCTAGACTCTCTACCCAACACTCATTCATTTCTACCACCATTGTATCGAAATTAATTCCACTAGTCTGGAAGCTTTCTGTCTACAGATCAATTTAGTCCCTTCAAAGCATACCAACCTGATCAGGTTCATATGTCTCTAAATTGTTTCACGGGCTTGTTGACACTCATTCGATTGCCGATGACGATGCAGTTGCGATGTAAGCAAAAGTGATTTTCATAAATCACTCTATGGGTTCATGATCCGTTGAGGGAAGTGAATTACGAGGTAAATAATGATCTATTGCAATAACGCAGCGACCACTTGGCCTAAACCAGAACTCGTTTATCAAACCGTGGACGATTGCTTTCGCAATATGAGCAGCCCAGATCGCACGTATTCGGCTGAAGGGGAACGCGATTCCTCGGCTATGCAGAATTGTCGACGTGAGATCTCCGAGTTCTTTGGAATCAGGGATTTCAATAGGCTCGTTTTAGTACCCTCATGCACATATGCTCTCAATCTCGCGATTCTTGGACAGAAATGGTCCGCAGGAGACGGTGTCATACTTAGCGGCCTGGAGCATCATGCAATCTCACGACCAGTACGCAAGGCTGCCCGTGAGCACGGGATCGAATACTTCATCTCACCTTATGATGAAGGCAATCCCATCGATCTCGATTACGTAGAGAATGTCATTAAACAGAATCGGATTAAACTTGTCGCGGCAACGATGGCAAGCAATGTCACAGGGGATATTTTACCAGTTGTCGAGTTGGGGCAAATTTGTCGGCAACACGGGATCATGTTCTTGGTCGACGTTGCCCAAGCAGCAGGAGTTCTACCCGTCGACGTGGAATCGCTGAATGCCGACATGTTGGCGTTTGCTGGTCATAAAGGACTCTTCGGGCCACCAGGCGTAGGAGGCCTTTATGTGCGCGAAGGCATCAACTTAAATACGCTTGCGGAGGGAGGAACAGGGAAAGACTCGGGCAAACACGCTATGTCGGGGAGGTATCCGTCGAATTTCGAGGTGGGTACACATAACTTGATGGGAATCGTTGGAGTGACAGCCGGCATACGCTGGCTACGGCAATATGGTATAGATGATGTCCGTCGGCACGAACAAGCGATCACCGAGCGATTCCTCGCAGGCCTCAGCGACATGCCTGGTATTCGCATCTACGGGACACAGGATCCTTCCAAACGCACCTCTGTCGTCTCCGTAACAATCGAAGGCACAAGCCCCCAGGACGTCGCGGAATGGCTAAGCGTCGAGCATGGCATAGCGACAAGGCCCGGATACCATTGCGCACCTTTAGCTCACGAAACGATTGGCACGCTTCCCGGCGAAGGAACTCTCCGATTTAGTTTTGGCTTATTCAATACGACTGAAGAAGTGGATTCGTTGTTGGGAATCCTCGCCGACGTTCCCCGGACTGTGCCGGCTTAGTCAGCCGGCTTAGTCAATTTGCCACGGGGAGCGTCCAACAGGAATATCCTCCACGGGAAGGTCTCGCCGGCAATCTATCAACCCGCTTTACGAAGCTCTTGCGTCGTGGGAGTCGATACTTTGGCAGGCACAGCCTTCATACGAGACTTCCAAGCTTGCGCAATGCCTGGCAAGTCCTCCGCACCCACGGGGATCTGAATACTCGAACCCTCAAGAACCTTACCAAGCGGCTCGTAGCGTCCACCAAGATGCTCCGCCAGGAAGGCCTCGGCAATCGCGTTGAAGGCCATGCGATTGGGCTCCCGCGAAAATCCATGACCTTCATCGGGAAACAGCGCGTAAGTTACAGGTATTCCCTTAGCTTGCATCGCGGCAACGATCTGGTCCGCTTCAAGTTGTTTCACACGCGGGTCATTGGCACCTTGGCCGATCAACAGTGGCTTCGATATTTTTTCTACCTGCGTCAAAGGGGAACGCTGGAGAAGGTCAGCACGTCCTTCTTCGGTTGTAAAATCTCCCATGCGTCGCTTTAGAACCGGCAGGGAGCGAGTCCAGTACTCAGGTATATTTTGGAGGAGCGTCACCAAACTTGATGGCCCGACAAGGTCAACTCCGCAGGCAAAGACGTCAGGCGTTTTGGTCAATCCAACTAATGTCGCATACCCGCCATAACTACCTCCCATAATCGCAACTTTATCGGGATTTGCGATTTTCTGTTCAACGGCCCAGTTGACCGCATCGATCAGATCGTCGTGCATTTTGCCCGACCATTCCCCATTAGCGGCGTTCGTAAAGTTCTTTCCAAAGCCCGTTGATCCGCGATAGTTTACACTTAACACCGCATAGCCACGATTGGCCAACCATTGGTGTGTTGCATTAAATCCCCAACCGTCGCGAGTCCACGGTCCCCCGTGCACATTGAGAACCAATGGTAAGGGCTTATCTGGAACTCCATCACCATCGGGATCGCTACCCGCGGGGAGGGAGAGGTACGAGACAAGATTCAAACCGTCGCGACTCGTAATAACAGGCGAGTGCATTTTCACAAACTCGTAGCCTTCGAGTCCATCACGACTGCTGAATAAATAAGTCGCTTTCGATTTATCTCGATCATAGAGATAGAACTTGAGCGGTCCGTCATCGAGCATATACGCTACCGTCCACAACTTGTCGTCCAAGGTGCGGCCCGTTATGACCATCTCTCCTTTATCGACCGAGGCCAGATAATCTAAGTCGGGTTGAATCGATTTGTCGAGCACTTTCCATTCATTACGCGTGTAGTTAAAGATGGCCGCTTGCAGGGTCTTCTCCGTCGGGTGAGTGACAATACCGCCAACATCCGCGCGGGAATCTTCAACAATCAAAGTTTGTTTGCCAGTTTCGAGATCGATAGCGAACAAACCGCCCGTGTCACGGTTTCGGCTATCCTTCATATAGAGAATTTTGCCAGTTTTATCGAATCCGGCGGGACCCGTATTCATCGCGTCTTCTGGACCGGTTTGCATGAAAAGCTCCCACTCAGCGCCTTTACCGGTTTTTCCTGCTACCTTGGGCTTGAATACAACTGTTCCACCATCCGGTGTGAAGTTCGAGGCAAAGCGAACATGGAAATCGTCGTCTACCATATACGAGGCCATGCCCTGATTCTCTTGCAGCAACTTCCGCTCACCCGTTTCGAGATTCACTTGCCACAGATCGTGTAACTGTGGAATGCGGTCGTTTAGGCCGATGAGAATTTCATCCGGAAACTTTTCACTCGATCCAGCGATGCGAGCATGGACTTTTTCGAGCGGCGTTAAATCTTTGCTTTCGCCAGTGTTTACGTTCGTAGCATAGACATGCCAATTCTCATCTCCCGCCCTATCCTGTGAATGCAGGATGTACTTGCTTGAGTAGGACCAACCAAAGCCGCGAATATCGCGATGTTTGTCGTTCGTGACAGGTTTCGCACTTTCAAGATCATCAATCGGTGCGAGCCAAACATTCATAATCCCATCCACGGGGGCAAGATAGGCCAGCCACGTGCCATCGGGGCTTACGCGCGGATTCGCACGCTGTGGATTGCCAAACAACACCGCACGCGGAATTAGGGCTACCTCAGACAAGGCTCTTATCGAACTTTCAGCAAAGACATTGCCTGGAATACTTGCGAAACTCGAAATGACAATCGCTACAGCGACTGTAAATATGTGTTTGCTGACGACACGGCAATTACAGATCCAATAACAAAGAAACATCTGGCTCTCCGCAAAGCTAACTGAATGCTGGAGCAAGCATTGTTTCCTGTCGTGGTCTACACTTCAAGCAAAGCGAAATGTTTCTTAACGAACTACTACAAATTTTTTCTGCTCATCAATCCTTGATAGATGATCAGCTTACATGGATTCTCTTCGAAAGAAATGTTCGCCTGAGCAACACCGTTCTAGTTGGGAATCTTAGGCGACTCAGCAAGTTTTGATACTGCCTATCGCAATAATCGCCAAATCCTCAACTGCGAAATCGTTGAGGACCAGGCTCTTGCGATGCTTGTTAAGGAACTCGCGAGCGTACATCCTGCGGATCAGCCATGGATTGGCTCAGCCAGAGACCTCCAGGACGTGCTTGTCGGTTTGGCCAAACTCAAGGGAACGGCGTCGTTATCGAAATTTCTGCCAAAGTCAGCACGTGATATCAGCATAGCGCTAGGCGAACTGGTGGACCCCCTTAAGTCGTTTGGTGTTTCAATAGCACAACTTCCCCGCAGATCGCACCTACGCCCTTGGTCGATTTCGCAAGCGAGCTGTGAGCTTGCAAACGAATCTTTGCAACACTTAAAAGCAAGGAGAAGTTGATGGAAGGCGTGCCAGACAGTCCCCGCACATATTCAGATAGCGAGCAACTAGATTCAATCTGTCAGACATATGGACTCATTACCTTTCGCGATCCCATGGGTGAACTCTACGCAAGAATTCCTGACGATCCGGTGCAACAGGTTTGGTCATTCAAGACAGGCAAGCAGCGCGTTTTAGCTTGGCTATCCGAGAAGTACTTCGCAAAGTATGGAACGGTGATTTTGCCAGCACAATTAACAGCATTTTTTAAAGTCTTGGAAGGAAGGGGCTATCAACAACACGAGATGAATTTCACTGATGAAGGGCAGCTTGTCACTCACATCATTAATCAGCCACTACTTCAAGTTGTGGTCAAGTTTATGGAATCCAAGGAAAGTAGCTGGGAAGGTCTCACTTCGGTTTTGCTAACGGAACTAGAAGCCTTTGCTGAAGAAAACAAGATATCGATCAATTCGATGTATTGGCCCTCAATCACACGAATGCTGACTCAACGATTGAACACGTATCAGCACGTCTTGGCACAACTAAGTATTCGATACGAACATCTCCATAAAGTAGATGGCAGTCACACCAAGCTCCATTGGATTCCGAAGAGTGAAAAAACTGACGATCTTGATACAGAACAACAACATACATCAGCCCATGAGGCCCAAAGCTCACGCAGCTCTGCAGCTTTTGGAAGTACTGAAGCAACTGACGTTAATGATGAACAGACTCAAAGAGAGATCATCATAGAAACCATCAAGAAAATGATTAACAGTCCGACAGGAGAGAATCATGATCACAACTAATTTGTCACGGTATGCACCCGAAGACTGGGACAATGACATAATTGGCAACTGCAAAATAAAGCTGCATTTCAAGCAACAAGCGATTGCACTAAGAACTCAAGAATTGTCTGAGGGTACTAATACGCTTGTCTATGGCGAATTCGGCACAGGTAAAAGTTCCACCATACGATTTTTCGTCAGATGTCTACTTTGCGAGGAGCTTGACATAAATACCGTAAATCCTATGTGCGGCGGCAAATGCTCGGCATGTAGGGACGATGCTGCGCGATATGGAGAGCAAGGTTTAACCAGGCATAGTTTGACAAGTGCTTTCAACTACATGCCCATCGACTGCATGACAATCAAAGACAGCAACGAGCTGATAGAAAAAGTACGCTACATGCAAGACTTCGATGGTATCCGAATTGTCCATTTGGAAGAAATTTCTCGACTTGTTCATCGTGGTCTTGATGAGGTTTTGCTAGGGCCTCTTACAGATTTGAACTACATGTGGATAGCGAGTGGAGCCACACTAACAGATTTGGACCCTGCGTTTCTTGATCGCTTCCCCGCAAAACTTAAAACCTCATTGCCATCGCTAGAAGGAACCTCTGGATGGGTCGTTCGATTGTGCTATCGAAACAGCATTCAGTTCGAAGCCGAAGCTGTTCTGCGATTGGCAGAACTTTCGAACTGCATTTGCAGAAAGGCGTTAAAGCCTCTCATTGTATTGAGTGCTCTCCCAGTAAGCTCAAGGAAATTGACGCTTGAGTTTGTCGAATCCTTCACGTTTTAACCAAGTTGTCGAATTTCGACAAAAATGTTTTTGTAATTACTTATGTCTAGTATTTAAAAATGGGGTGTTATTATGGCTTGGAGACCGAATTCGGAGTTGATTGCTGGAGAGTTCGACAATACATGTCCCGGCATTATCACCGGCTGGCTTGAATTTGTTGGGCTTGATGAACGGGTCACAGTTGAATTGATCGGAGATTTCCACCGGGATATTCGCGGCGCACGCTTGCAGTTAATGAATCCGAAACCGACAGAAATACAATTCGAGCGTCAACGCCCAGGATGAGGCGTTCCAGTACGACGGCAACGGCAATCGCACCGGGACGGGGTTGGTCATTGGGGACTTTAACCGTTTGCTGCAGGACGCGGATTGGATCTACGAGTACGACCACGAAGGGAATCTGATTCGCAAGGACTCGAAGACGAGCACCGCTTACACGGAGTACGACTACGATCACGCCAATCGACTGATCTTCGTGAAGCGGGTTGATACGAGCTTCAGTAACGGCATCAACAACGTCACATTCCGCTACAACACCGATGACGAATTGATTTCGCGTCATGAACTCTATTCCCACTATGGGACCATTCCTTCCTACGATCCCGACGAATACTTCGTCAATGCGGGTGGCCAGCGAGTACTCTCATTCATCTACGACTTGAGCCTGCATCACCGGCTGACCTGGGCTCCGGGCGTCGATCAACTCCTGAGTGATGAGGTTTACAATTACACGACTGCGACCACGGACACCCTTTGGGCGGCCAGCGACCATCTGGGGACCGTTCATAATCTCGTCGATAACAACGAGTCTGTTGTCGAGCATCGTGAATATGATTCGTTTGGCGCGTTAGAAGCGGTCTATAACGAGTTGGGGAACTCGCTGGTTCTGAAGCAGAACACCTTCAACCAGACCGATCTGCAAAGTCACTACGGCTTTGCGGGGAAGAACTGGGACCTGTCGGCCGATCTGTACTTTAACAACGCCCGTTGGTACGACCCTGCGACAGGTCGATTCTTAAGCGAAGACCCCACCGGCTTCGCCGACGGTCCTAACCCTTACCGCTACGCGGGTAATGATCCGGTGAACTTCTCCGATCCGACAGGACTCTCCCAGGCGGGGAATCCGCTGAATAGTTTGCAGGGAGGCGGCTACAGTGGTGGACGGATTCAAAATGAGAACACAGCGCTCCGCAACCCGGTCAATCCCTTCAAACCAGCGGTCAGCACGCGCGACTTGATCAATAGCTTTAATGGGCCGAGCAGAACGCCCAGCGTGAAGGATTATACGCTGTATGATCCGTTGCCAAGTTACGATCAGTTGGCACAATGGAAAACTCCTGTTGCAACCCACTCAATCCCTTTGATTGTCGCCGATCCAAACGAAGTCCGCAGAGCCAACAGTCGCATCAACGATCCCGTAGTAGATATGCTGTCCAGTCCCCGCATCCAGGGCGCTGGAAGAATCGCTCAGGCAGGCGCGGAGTACTATCTAGCAGCAGGTTTGAGCACCACGGGCTTGGGTACTCCAATCGCCTTGGGCATCGCTGCGCATGCCACCGATACGCTTAATGCAGGATTTCAAGAACTTGTTTATGGAAGGCCCACGGAAACGTATGGTGCACAAGCCATTCGCAGTATTGCAAATTCCAGCGGGTTACAACCCGAGGCCGAAGGATTGGCTTTCGCTTATGATATACTACCTAGCGTGGCGGCTCCGTTTGCTGCTCCTAAACCGGCCGTCAATTTCAGCAGCCAAATAGGAACTGGCAACTTCGCCGATGATGTCATTGAAAGGACTTCAACCCGTCGACCAGGGTCTGTAAGTAATAATCCTGCCAATAAACTAATGGAAACGGGGATTCCACTAAAAAATGGTGACGGTTGGGTCAAAAGATGGACACGCGCGACCCCCGACGATGTTGCAGCTCAAGATCGGGCAATCTTTGAGCGTTATCAGCAGGTGGAAAAAGAATCCAGAAATCTACCCTTAGATCAACAACATTCTTTTAGGTTTGAGCAAATGCGACAGTTCAGACTAGAGTACCGAGAGCAATTTTTGAATAATCGGAACAGGTAAGCGGCATGCGAGAGTTATTTATCTCTGAACAGCGTTATATTAGTAAAATCTTATGGAAGTATGTGGGTATTCATCTACAAACTAACAATGTTATTGTGCATGAATACTATGCGCCGCCTCGGATGAAATCAAAAGTACGTTTTAACAATGACTACTTTTTAAAATTTGTCTCTGAGGAATATTTAAACGCGGCGACGACTAAGGCATATGGTGCTGTTATTCTTCCAAATACATTAGGCGTACATGTTTTTCTTGTCGTCGATGAAAGAACCTCACAACCGTTAATGACTGAATTGTTAGGAGGGGAAGCATTTTCTATCAAATATTTCAAAGAGCATATTGAGAAAATTGAGGATCGTCTAACTCAATTGTCACATTCCATCAATTTTCATCGATGCTCCTATTGCCGAATCTTCGTTATAGAGAATGAAATTTGTTTCCTCGCATTTCCTAAGGACTCAATTCCCATAGTACGTGGAAAGCGGGAATTGTTATGTGCGAACCAAGAGTCCTTGATCGCATGCTCCATCGAGGGAGAAGAAGTAGTATATGTAGACGGATGGATACGAACCCATGTTGCAGAAAGCGATTCAAAGCTAGAAGCAATTCAGCTACCTTAAGAGTTCACATATTGAGTTCGGACGATGATTCTTAATATTCAAGAAAGTTTACTCATCTCCGACTAGAAACTGCTGCCCGCACAGGTTTCTGACATTTCTAGTTAGTTGATGGAAATCTTTTTGAGCTTCAACGCCGTAGACCCTCTTGAGCGAATATGGTTTTGCTGGCCGTCTCCAAGATCGTGCGACGGGACTCTCGCAGAATGGCGCCCGTTGGTACGACCCTGCGACGGGTCGTTTCTTAAGCGAAGACCCCACGGGCTTCGCCGATGGTCCGAACCCTTACCGCTATGCGGGGAATGATCCGGTCAACTTCTCCGATCCCACGGGTCTCTCCCAGGCGGGGAATCCGCTCAATGGTTTGTACTCTGGCCTGGGAAATTATGGCCCCACTCTCTCCAGAAAGCAGCTTTTTGGAAGTACTTCGCAGTTAGGCACGGGAACGACGACTCAGTTATTCGATACCTCAAGTTTCTCTTCGCTGACAAATTGAGCGGCAGAATTTCATTGTAGTCACGGTCGCTAGCTTCGCCGGAGGATATATTCCTCAGGGCAAGGGATCGCGGTCTAGCAGAATTATACCTCTCGAAGTTGACATTTTCCGTCTGCGGATTGAGCTGATACCGATGTTTAAGTTGTTAAGCTGTTTAATGCGATGAAAAAGGCAGTTTGCTAATAGTTTCACGTAGGCTGCGTTGAATGGATTGTTTCCCGGCGGTTGGCGCGCTGATAGAATAAGAGCGAGTTCTATTTCTCTGGTATTGAGCACATCGACGGAACAGCGATGAGCACTCCCCCAACCCCGCCGACTCCGGCAGAAGTGCCGCCGCCATTCAACCTCCCGGTTGGACTTGAGCAGCTCTTGCTAGATAGCAACGAGGAATCTCCTTGGAATGAAGTTCAGGAAGATGTCCCAGCGTGGTTGGTGAGCGTTTTGTTCCATGCGGTTGTTGTTGTTCTCCTGGGTCTGCTAAGTATTAGTGTCGAGCAGCAGATGGGGGATCCGTTGGCCTTGGATGTCTTGGCGACCTACAGCCCTGATCCTGATCGATTAGACGAATCTTTGGGTGCGGACTTAGACGAAGTTGAGCCGGTGCAATTGACAGACGAATTCCAAGCATTGCCCTCGGCGCCGACAGCCTCTAATTTGGCGAGCGAGTCAGTTTCGCTCGCTGGTGCTGTCGCAGATTACGAATCCAATTGGCAAAAGATGATCGGCTCGGGAGATGCTGGTGCTGCATGGATGGCGAGCGCTGGAGCGGGGCTCGCTGGCGACGGAGAAGGTGGTGGAAGTGGCAACGGCCGAAGCGGCGAAGGTTCCGCGATCATGGATCGAACGAGCTTTTTTGGACTGGCGGGCGAAGGAGGTAAATTTGTTTATGTGTTTGATCGCTCGGATAGCATGAACGCCGTGCTGACGCGGTATTCGGAAGGAACCATTGTAGGCACGATTGTCCCGTTAGAAGCCGCGAAAAGAGAGCTGAAGCGGAGTTTGTCGACCCTATCGGATGCCAGTGAATTCCAAATCGTTTTTTACAACGGCACGGTTGAGAGCATTGGATCTGGTCATTACGAAGGTACGATGTTCCGCGCGACGCTGCAGAATAAAGAATTAGCCTACGACTACATTGATCAAACGCCTGGACTCGGTTCGACCGATCATCGGATTGCCCTAGACGCTGCCGTAGCGCTTGAGCCCGATGTTATTTTCCTGCTAACCGATGCACAACGCCACAATGATTTATCGCCCGACGTTGTCGCGCGAGTCATTAGATATTGCAAGCGTCATCATATCATCATCAATGTTGTCCACTTATCCGATAGACCACGCCAAAATTCCACGATGATTTGGATGGCCGAAGGGACGGGCGGCAAGCACATTTTTCTCGACCTCAAACACCTGGCCCAATCGGTCGACATCGTCGACTTCATCAAGTCGTTTTAGCAAGAATTCGGGCGAGCCGTGACCAAACAATTACTAATATGGTCAGGCAACGCGATTCTCGTGCCCGGTATTGAATTGGACGATGATGGCTCTTTCCAAGGCCGCGTGTAAATTCGCACAAATATTCACCTGGCCTACATGCTGTTCAAAATCTGCCTGTTGCATCAGTTTCGCAGGCTGCGGCGGTGCGCCGCATAAAATCAGAGTCCGTCCCGCTTGACGACATTTTCCGGCCAAGTCTTCCAGCGATTGGAGTCCGGTAGCGTCGATCGCCGTCATATTACGCAACCTTAAAATTAGGATGGGTGGTAGATCTTGCAGGCAATCGCCAATCAAAGAGATTTTATCGTTACTGCCAAAGAGCAAGGGTCCATGAATACGAAAGATTGCCACATAATCGGGAATGGGCTTCCCCTGGAGAATGTGGAGCCATCCTTCCTCGACATATTGAGATGTCACTCGTGCGACCGTGGTCGTTCCCGTTACCTTGCGAATATATAAAAGGGCAGCAAGCACGATTCCACTCCCCACGGCAATCGTGAGATCGGTGAAAACTGTTAGCGCGAATGTGATCGCCCAGACGCTAATATCTGCCCAGGTGAGTCGTAGTAGCTTTGGAATCTCGTGCCATTCACCCATGTTGTAAGAGACAACAAGCAAGATTGCGGACAAAACTGCGAGAGGGATAAACTTTGCGAGTGGAGCGGCAAACAAGAGTATGCAAAGGAGAGTGATCGCGTGAATCATGCCAGCAACTGGCGTTTGCGCCCCCGCCCGAACATTTGTGGCGGTCCGAGCGATGGCACCCGTGGCGGGGATTCCTCCGAAGAACGGACAAGCGATATTGGCAATCCCTTGAGCCACTAACTCCACGTTCGGGTTGTGTTTGTCGTTGCTCTTTCGGTCTGAAACAACAGCCGAAAGCAAAGACTCGATGGCTCCCAAAAGCGCGACAGTGAGTGCGGAGGGAAACAGGGATTCCAACATGCCAAATTCGAAGTGTGGAACGTTGATTTTCGGTAAGCCAGTAGGAATACCACCAAACCGGGTGCCGATTGTGTCCACAGTCAAACCAAAAGCGACAACAGCAACCGTCCCCAAGACCATCACAACGATGTAAGCCGGCACACGCGGCAAGAATTTTCGCAGGGCAAGGATTGTCACCATGGCGCTGAGTGCCAGAAGTGTGGACTGCCATGAGAAGTTGTTGATGTTTGAACAAACGGCTTCTAATCGTGCTACGAATTCGCCGGGAACTTTATCGATGGGAAGTCCGAAAAAGTCCTTCAGTTGCGTACTTGCAATCAGAACCGCGATGCCATTGGTGAATCCCACGATCACGGTTCTAGGAATGTATTTGACAGTTGCCCCCAATCCGGTGAGGCCCAGCATCAATAAAATGAAGCCTGCCATTACGGTGCAGACAGCCAACCCATCGAGACCGTAACGAGCAACAATCGCGTAGACAATGACAACAAATGCGCCAGTTGGTCCGCCAATCTGAGTTTTGGAACCTCCGAACGCGGAAATCAGAAAACCGGCGACGACAGCCGTATAAATGCCAGACTGAGGTGGAACTCCGGATGAGATAGCAAAAGCCATGGCTAGTGGCAGGGCCACAAAGCCGACGGTGATCCCAGCCACCAAATCACGAGAGAAAGCTCGCCAAGAGTAGGTATGCCAGCATTGCGCGCTTTTCGGTAGCCAGTTATTCATTGCAAACGACCGCAGACTCGGGCATGTCAAATTTGCGCCTTTGTCATCAAAACATCAATCGCAGGCCCTCAGCAATTTGTAGTGCCAGGGAACGGCCAGGCATTATCTGTCATCTATTAATAAACAGGCAAAACAGTTACGTTAATTCGACATAATTATAGCGGTAAAATATTAAATAACTGTAACCTTCGGAAATGTAATCTCATGGCACGTGCTTTTCTTGCAGTCGTTGGCGCGATTTATTTGGGCTTGGCACTATGGTGCATGGCTCAGCCCGAAAAGACGGCGGGATCGCTGGGACTTTCGCTCAGGCCTGGCTCTGGGCAAAGCGAATACTTTACCGTCTATGGCGGGATGCAGCTGGCACTGGGTCTATTCTTGCTCGCGCCGCTAGTGCGGCCCGAGATGTTGCCGACGGCGCTCTTGATTTCGCTCGTGTTTCACGGCTGTTTGGTGCTTTGCCGAACGGTGAGCTTCACGCTGTTTAGCGGCGTGGTGAATCCCACTTGGTATTTCGCGGCAAGTGAGTGGGTGCTGTTCCTCGGCACGCTGGCCTTCTGGTGGCGTGGCCGATAGCAACTTACTTGCACTTCACGAGTTCGATCATTTTTTTGCCAACGTCGGTTGAGTGCATGAGGCCGGAGAAATTTTCGGAACCGGGGCCGTAGCTGATGATGGCGACGGGCGTGTTCGTATGCGTGCCGGTGCCCCAGACGACGTGTTGCTGGCCGCCAAGAATATGGCCAAGCCGATTGAAACGCAGGTTTTCGCCATAGACGAAGAAGTCCTGCTGATCGGGCATTTGCGGCACGGTTTCCGTACCGAGATAGGGATGGCCCTTCTTGTAGTTGCGGTTGGTCGTGCGGGTGAGAATCTTGGTGGCGTCCTCTAGCGTGATGCTGTAGGGAGCTACCGACTCGTTGACCATCGTGACCAAGGTTTCGGGAGTCTTGAGCTTTTCGGGAAGAGCATCATAGGTTGTGAAAATTTCAAAGAAGCTCTTCTTCTGGGCCGCGAGATTGTCGAGTAATTCGTGCGGTGCGTAGTTGAAATTCGGAATAAACGGGACTTTGCCAAAAGCCTTGCCACTCAGTTGGCGTGGTTCGGGCAGGTCTTTTCCCGAGTAACTAAAGCCAAACGAGCCGGTTTCGTGATCGGCGGTGACCAAAACCAGGGTATCGTCCCGCTCGCGGGCCCAGTTCATGACGACGCGAATCGTGTCATCGAGCTGCAACAGCTCGTGCAACATGACGCCGGCGTCGTTGTTGTGCCCACCCCAATCGATTTGGCCCCCTTCGACCATCAAGAAGAAACCTTTGGGGTTCTGGCTCAACAATTCGAGCGCCTTCTCGGTCATTTCCACGAGCGTTGGTTCGATTCGATCCCCGCTGTCGAGAGCTTTGTTCTCACTGATCGCGTCGAGCATTTCCGAATTGCCAAAAAGTCCGAGAACTTTGCCTTCTTTGACGTCGGCCAGACTTTTGTAATCGAAAACAAGCTTGTAATCGTTACGGGCTTCGAGCAGCAAATTGCGATTGTCTTCACGCCGTGAGTAGGGTTTGTAGACTCCCCCCATCATCTGTATGAGGGCATCGTAGGCGGCAGAGTCGGTATCGTTGACTGCTTGAGGAACGAAATATCGCAAGCCACCGCTCAGGAGCACATCGACTTTATTCTCGATCATGTCGACCGCGATCTCATTCTCCATCGAGCGATCGCGTTGATGAGCGGCAAAAGAAGCTGGCGTGGCATGAGTCAATCGCGTGTCGGAGACAAGGCCGGTTCCCTTGCCTGAATCACGCGCGATTTCAACCACGGTTGGTTGAGCATTCCCTTCAAAATCGACGCCAATCATTTCTGAGCCCGCATAGGCCCCCGTCGCCAGTTGCGTCGCCGCCGCGGCGGAGTCGACCACGAGCGCGCCGTGTGGGTCGGTGCGGACCATCCCAAGTTCGCCATCGATGGCCATTTGTTCCATCGCGGCGATGCGATCCGGAACCTTCGAACCCGGTGCGTGACGGGCATAAGCAAACAGCAGGCCCATTTGCTGAGGGCCCATGCCGTCGCCGATGATGAGGATGACATTGCGAATCTTCGACGACTTGGCCGTAGCCTTATCCGTTGCCGTGAGAGGCGAACCAGCGGAAGGAGATGACACAGCAACTGCCGAGGCAGCCGAGTCCTTCGCCTGGGCAGTCGGAAATTGGGTAAACAAGCATCCCCAACAAATGGCAACGAGCACTAGCAAACGATGATGAGATACCATGAATCACTCAAGCGAACGGATAGAATCAGCCTAGAATGGCAAACCTTCATTATAACTCTCCCAGCGAAATCGCGCTGAGGGGCCATTTCGCGATTTTCCACATCAGGCGTGGTGATCGAGAGACACCGTATTTCTGGGTTCGTCAACGCGTGCCGCCAGCGCCGCGGCGATGAGTCGCAATACGAAACCAAGCAGGAAAATCGCGGCAAAATGGTCGATTTCGCCAAAAATCGACGGGTACGCAGCCTGTTGGCTGGCCCAGTCGAAGAGCAGGCCCCCCGCCACGGTGCTGAGGGCATACACCAGTTGCGTCCAGGCAAACCAAACAGCGACGTAGCTGGCGTACAATTCGCGTTTCGTCAGATTGAGTACCAGATTTGGCATGGCGACGTTGATCCCGGCGTAGGCAATCCACATGGCATACGCCCCGGCAATCCACCAGCGGTGCTCGGGCGTGGCAATCACGAAGAAAAGCAGACCGCCCGCGACGAGGAGCTGCGACACGACCAGCACAGGCACGCTGCCCCGACGATCGATCACCCGCCCGATCCACGGCATGACTGCCGACTGGATGCCTTGAGAGGTTCCATCCAGGCCGATGCGTTGGGCGTAGGTGATGTTCAGCACGCGTATCTGAAACAAGGCTTGCGCGGCGCCTGTTATTCCGTTGGCCAAGGAAAACCAACCGCCGTAGAGCAAGTAGCGCAAGAACGCTGGATCGAAAAACGGCGTGATGATCTCTCGTATGTGGGATTTTTGGATTGCGATCGCTGAATGAACGTTGGGGACCCGCAGCAGCGGCAATGTCGCTAAACCAAAGAGCATGGCACCGCTCACAACGCAGATGACATACCCCAGCCAAGCTTGGTCGGGGTGTCCCTGGCGAGTGGCATGTTCTTGCCAAAGCCAAGTGATCATTGCTCCCAAGAACATGCCAGCTACTTGTCCGGCGTTCATGATGCCAGTCCGTTTGCCGACAAATCGTCCGCGAATCCGCTGCGGTACGAGATCGCCGATCCACGACCAAAGGGCGATTGTTCCTAGGAATTCACAGAAGTGATAACAACTCCACAGGAAGACAACAGCTGCCAGCGATACCTCGGGGGACGGCAAAACCCTGGGTGCGGAAACCAGTGGGAGCGCCAACAGGAAACCAGCACTGGCTAAAAAGCAGATGACGGTAAAACGACGGCGATTCCCAATCCATGACATCAATACCGGAGTTGCGAGTCTTAGCACGCCGATCAGCCGCGGAGCCGCGAGAATCAAGCTGATAGCCAATCCCTTAGCGCCGTAAGAGCCAGCCAAATAAACGACTAATGCTGAGCTGACAAGTCCGTTGCCGAGCCCCCACAAGACCGCATTGCTGTAAAGGCAACGTATTCCCAAACGGCGCAGTTTGGTTTTCTCGGCCAAAGAAACGGTTGTGGTGTCTTCACCCATACGGCACAGAGTAGGGGCATTTTCGTCGAGGCACAAGTCAGCAGCTGTTTACTTCTGGTCCACCTGGCATGCGGCGAAAAAAGTTTCTAGCTTTGCGATTCGCTTGGCAGTCCACCACCGTAGGAACTGCGACTGCAATCGTAAAAGTGCTTTACGTTCGCTGATCACACGGCTTGCCACGGCGACGGCCAGATCATCGGGCTCCATTTCAGCAAGCCAACTTTGGTAGAGGCTCTGCGCCGTGGCATGGTCGTTGATGTCGCCCAAGCGGCTTTGCAACTCTTCGATTTGCGGATAGATGTCGTTGTGAAGTTCGTCGGGAAACAGGCCGTGAAAGATTTCTAAGGAATAACGCAGTCGCTTACCAGCAATCCGCAGCTGGTGCAGTTCGGCCGTCGTGGGATTATCGAGGCGCATCAAACGGGCAAACGGCGCGTAAGCCAAATGGACTGCCCCATGACCATACTTCGCCAAGTTTAGTTTTTTCGAGGGCTTACTAAGGAGTTTCAGCGATTGCTCTAAAACCTCATCCAGCTTGCCACTCGTGGCTTTCTTGGCAACTTTCACCAATTGTTTTTGAGCTTGCTTACGCTCATCACGCAACCTGGCGATGGCATATTCCGTGACCTCGTCGGCTTCTTCTTCGGAAAAGCGTGCCAGCAGAACATCTTTATCACGGGCAGGACCGGCCGCATCGCGGATACGGCTTAACCATTCTTTGAGCTTTCGCGGCTTCTCACTCATCAAAGGAGCGAACGCCCTGAGCGCGGCCGATGAGCGGCGGCAAGCCACGCGGAGTTGATGCACGTGTTCGACATCATCCTGATAATGATAGGCCGCATGCGGGAGTAACTCTTCCACGGAGTTGACCCGCTCCGTCAGCACGGATATCGCAAATTCCCGTGCCGGAACGTCGGGGTCACTCTCTTCTGCCCATTTTGTGCTCATCCTGCCAGAGTAGTCTGGGGACGAGCCCGAGACAAATTTCAGGGGAGTTCCCGCTCCAACCAAGCCAAATAATCCGCGGTGGCTGCGACAATCGGCGTCGCCACGATCTCGGGGCATTGGTAGGAGTGAACTTCGCGAATGGCCGTGGCGACTTTCTCGAACAAAGTCTCGCGGGTTTTGAGCGTGCAGAGCCATTCCTCGCCGTTTTCGATGCCTCCCTGCCAATGGTAGACACTTGTGACCGGCCCGGTCACCTGTGCGCAAGCCACGAGTCGCGTTTCGATCAGCATCCGCGCGATCTGCTGGGCTTCGTCCCGCGTGGCTGTGGTGGTCGCGATTTGGATGAACGGGGTCATGCTTTAATTATATCTCGCCAATTACCCCTTAGACTCGTTTCCAGAATTCCGCCGGTCCGTCCACGGTTTCGTGGACAATTCTACCACGATCCGTAGTGGTGGGATGTCGCTTCCCCACTGCCGGTTGTGGTTTCCAAGATGCAAACGGGCGATTTTTTTGAAGCAATTTGCCGACGAGGATTTCGGCAGATTTGCCATGAGCTTTTCGGTTATCAAAGAGCGTGCCTACGATTGGGCGAACACCATTATCGCGATTGTGAATCGTTTCGCCACAACGATTCTTGGCCGGGGTGAAGGGATTAAACCACAGAGGACACGGAGAGCATGGAGGGGAGGCAGGACTGTTTGTCTGTGGCTGACCTCTTTCAGATCGGGCGTTACGCCACAGTAAGTACTGGAGAGTTTTCCTGGTGCCTTCAAGGGTATCGCTGGGCAAGTCAGATGGCACTCGAAGTAATACTTGCTCTTTGTCGACGTTAGGATTAACGTAATAGGGATAATTATCTTTTAGTTTTCCTATGACTTAAAGATTGATAATACTGAAAATGATCAAGTCAATTGCCAAAGTCCTTTTGGGAGGTGCCACGGCTGTAGTAGTTGTGTGTGCCTATGGTTACCTCATTCAAGGGGAGTTGCCCACATACAGAGGTCCTTTAGCCAGTGCCCTAGGCCTCATGATCGGCACAGCCCTCAATGAGTATCTCAACAAAAAAAGACAGGCAACACACTCGCCATGACCAACGAAAACATTCGACTAGTGGGAATTTTTATTCTGCTTGTGGGCTGGGCCTTAAAGTTCTGGCTTGGTGAACGTCCAGCGACTTCAACCCCAGCTCGACAATGGGTAGATAAAGGCTTAATGACCGCTGGGGTAGCGCTAGCAATTTTCTCTGACTTCCGTTAACACTACACTCCCCATGACTGCTTACAACGCCATAGTCGTACTGACGTTTGTGTGTGGCTTTACAATGCTCTTTCTGTGCTGGCGATTTTGTCGGCTTCCAGGAGGAAGTAACAAGTTCTTTGTCCCACTCTGGGAGGCTCCTCGATCTTTTACACCGGTCGGTGTGGCGCTTTATACAATCGGTTACCCGCTCACACTGTTTCCGCTAGTTGTGGTCTTGCTGGACAGATTTTAAGTCAGCGAGAAGCACCCGCTGGCCAGAAAACCCTCCCCACTCTGTTCTTGTTAACATGGCCTCCCGGGGTACCGGGAGGAGGACGTACCAGAGATTCCATAAAACCTTCTCCCCACCTCCCCCACATGAAACGGCAAGCGGCTGCTGCGGGTGTAGATGGCATGTCCTGCCAAGTGATGCCAGAAGCGCCAGCTGCGGTCGTCGTAATCCACGAGCAGGGTGTGGCCTTCGTGGTGGATGCGTTGCCCCAGGGCATACCGACGGAGAAGTCGAAACCAAGTCACTTCGTTTTGCAGCACGCTTTGCAAGCGGCGGTCGGCGAGAAAGGTGCGTATGGCCAGCGGCACGGGGATCATGTTCGTTCCCGCGATGCCGATTTGGTGGATGTAGTCGCCGTGCTGGGCGGTGAGAAAGTGAAACGGGCGTAAGGGGAAGTGGGTGCGGTGAGTGGGTAAGCTTTGCGAGGGTCGATGGTTCACAAAGTGGAGCAAGTTGTGATAACCGCGACTTTCCCAGCCGTAGCGGATCGGCGTGCCGAATGTCACGACATCGAGCGGCAGTCTTCTGACCGGGTGGTCGGACTGCAAAAGTTTTTCGACCTGCTCCCAACAGGGCATGTCTGTTTCGTCTGTGAGCCACGGCTGATAGAAAACTCGTGCGGCTTCAAAGAATTCCTGTCGCTTTGCTTGTTCGGCAGCCAAGAGATTGGTAACCAACGCCAACACATTGCCGCCGTGGCTGTGGCCCCAGAGCATGACGCGCGGCGGTGTGGGCGACGACAGATCAGCGTCATGTTGCTCGGCGATCACCGCGAGGCGAGCGATTAAGCGGACGGCTCCATCGGCGCGGGCGATATGATTGTTCTGACTCGACCAGTTGAACAGCCGCACGGGAATATCGCGGCCCGTGGCGGCGGTTAATCCTGTTTGGAATCGTGTCGCGAACCTGGCCGTATAGTTGCCCGTTTCGCCGATCAAGGCATCAACTGTTCCTTTGATCCACCGGCGCAGCTGTTCCGACAAACGGGGGCTCAGTCGCTGCAATTCCGTCAAAGTTCCTAAGGCATCGTTGCCCGTGAACGTACCATGGACCAAGAAGACTGCGGCCAAATTGGCGTGGCGATAAGGCTGGCACGCATGAGCCAACTTGGCCGTGTAATCGGGGTGTTTCGGTTCCAAGGGATGCGACGTGTCCAGCACTTCAGCCGGTGCCTGGGGCGGCAAGGCGTGATAAGGCTGATGGCGGAAGTGGTTGGCGTGCGGCATGGCTGGCGGGGAAATCGCAGGGCGGGTCGGCGGAATGGGCGAGAGTCCCCGCGATTTTCGCGTTTTTTGTGGGGTTGGTAAACGTGCGTTGCCGCGAACCAGCGTGGCCTGAAGCGGCTTGCAAGATTCGTGGCCGAAAAATGCGAGAAAAACCACCTCACCAAGTTTGCGCCGCGGTCCATAATTAATGGATTAGCCGCTTTTCTTTTTCGACAGCTCTCGTTCTATGTCCCGCCAGATTTGGATCACTCTCTGCGGCGTTGCCATTTATCTGACCGCACTCCCCGTGCGCGCCGAAGCACCGCTCGATTTCGACCGCCAGATTCGGCCGATCTTGTCGAACACTTGCTTCACTTGCCATGGTCCTGACGAAGCTCGCCGCGAAGCCGATCTTAGGCTTGACCGCGAAGAGGATGCCAAGGCGGCGGTGATCGTGCCCGGCCATCCCGACGAGAGCGAACTGATTCGCCGCATCACGAGCGAAGATGAATTCGAGCGGATGCCCCCGCCCGATGCCAAGCAACAACTCACGCCCGAGCAGATTGCCTTGCTCAAGAAATGGGTCTCCGCGGGTGCGCCTTGGACCCAGCATTGGTCGTTTGTGCCACCCCAGGCGGCGCCACTGCCCACAGTTAGCAATCCGCAATGGCCTCGCAATGCGATTGACTATTTTATCTTGAATCGCTTGGACCAAGAGAAGCTATCGCCATCGGCGGAGGCAGAGAAAGAAACACTCCTACGGCGCGTGACGCTCGATTTGACGGGCCTCCCCCCGACGCTGGCGGAGCTCGATGCGTTTCTTGCCGATGATTCGCCCGACGCTTTTGAGAAAGTCGTCGATCGGCTGTTGGCTTCGCCCCATTATGGAGAGCACATGGCGCTCGAGTGGCTGGCGGCGGCACGCTATGCCGACACGAATGGCTATCAAGACGACGCGACCCGCACGAACTGGCCTTGGCGGGATTGGGTGATTCGCGCGATGAACGAGAATCTGCCGTTCGATAAATTCACGCTCTATCAGCTGGCGGGGGATTTGCTCCCCAATCCCTCGCAAGATCAGCTGATCGCCACGGGCTTTCACCGAAACCACGCGCTCAATGGCGAAGGGGGCCGCAATTTCGAAGAGTCGCGCGTGGAGTATGTTATCGATCGTGTCGATGCCACGAGCACGGTCTGGCTGGGCCTAACCGTGGCGTGTGCCCGTTGCCACGACCACAAGTACGATCCAATTTCGCATAAAGATTTTTATCGAATGTATGCGTACTTTAACAGTGTCGACGAATCGGGGGGGATTGATGTCTATCCACTGGCCAAGCCACTTTTGCCCTTACCGACGGATGAGCAGCAAGCCCAGGTTGCTGAGCTGCGGAGTCAAATCGCGACGGTCGAAAAAGAGGTTGCTGCTGTTCCGCAACCGACGCCAAAGCAGGAAGCCGAGTGGGAGGCCTATGCCAACAAATGGCTAGCGGCAGAAAAAAGGCAATCGTTGTGGCAGCCACTCCGCGATCCGGAGTTAAGCACCAAGCAAGGCTCCAAGCTGAAATTGCTCGACGATCGATCGGTATTGCTCGTGGAGAATGTCGATAGCAACGAGGACTACACGCTCACGATCCCGTTGCCGGCGGGGAAGCATTATGCATTGCGTCTGGAAGCGCTGAAAGATCCCAGTCTCTTCAACGGTTTGTTCAGCACGTCGATTTCCGGTGATTACCGCGTGACCATGATTCAGGTGGAACTCGACGGGCAGGAAATTAAGCTCGTCGATCCGCAGATGAATATCACAAACTTCGATGGCCCCAACGGTCCACTCGACGGCAATATTCGCACGGGTTTTACTGCGGGCAATCCTCGGGAAGTGCAAGGCAATCCCACCTGGATGGCTTACTTTGAAAAACCGATAGAAGCCAAGGCTGGAGCCAAGTTGGTTGTGCAACTTCGCAACGAATCGGTCGACAGCTACGCACCCATCGGTCGTTTCCGGGTTTCGCTGACGGAGTATCCGCGACCGGCATTGGCGGAGAATCTTGGCTTGTCGAGTGACGTTGTGGCGGCACTGGCCGTTCCCGCATCCGACCGCACGCCCGAGCAACGCAAATCCATCACTGAAGCAACCCGGGCTTATTTGCAGTTGCCACTACGTGACAAAATTCACGGTTTGGAAAAACAAATCGCCGCGACGGAAGCGACGTTTCTCAAAACCATGATCATGCGCGATCGGGCTGAACCGCGCGAGACGTATCTCTTGCAACGTGGCGTTTGGGATGCTCCGGATAAGAGCGAAAATCTGCTGCCCAATGTGCCGGAATGCTTGCCACGACTTTCCGAAGATGCGCCTAAGAATCGGCTGACGCTCGCCGAGTGGCTGATCGATCCTGCGCATCCGCTCACCGCGCGCGTGACGGTGAATCGCTACTGGCAGCATTTCTTCGGCACGGGCTTGGTGAAAACGAGTGAAGACTTCGGCGTGCAAGGGGAACGGCCCGTTCATCCTGAATTGTTGGACTGGCTAGCCGTTGAGTTTATTCGCAGCGGTTGGGATGTGAAGGCGCTGCATAAGTTGATCGTCATGTCGGCCACTTATCAGCAGCAATCCGATGTCACACCGAAGCTGGCCGAACGCGATATTTATAATCGTCTGCTGGCACGCGGCCCACGCTTTCGGCTTTCGGCGCAAGCCTTGCGCGATCAAGCGCTCGCGCTGAGTGGTTTGCTGGTTGACAAACCGGGTGGGCCAGGTGTGAAGCCTTATCAGCCCGCCGGTGTTTGGGAAGATTTTAGTTTGGGCAAGATTTCGTACGAACAAGGACACGGTGAAGATCTGCACCGACGGAGCGTTTATACATTCTGGCGGCGTTCGGTGGGCCCTACGATGCTGTTCGACAATGCGGCGCGGCAAGTTTGCACCGTGCGACCGTCACTCACGAATACACCATTGCACGCACTCACGCTGCTCAACGACACGACCTACATCGAGGCTTCGCGGATGTTTGCGGAGCGGATTTTGCGTGAAGGGGGCAGCACGCCCGCCGAGCGAATCAGCTTGGCGTTTCGGTTGGCCACGGCTCGCGATCCGTCCGAAGCAGAAATGACGAGCATGCTGAAAATGTTGCGATTTTTGTTGGATGAGTACGCCGCGAACCCCCAGGCTGCCGAGGAGTTTCTTAGTGTGGGCGAAGCTCCGCACGACAATACGCTCGACCCTGTGGAAACGGCCGCGTATGGTGGATTGATGAATGCGATTTTGAATTTGGATGAAGTGGAAAATAAAGGCTAGCGGACCGACAGACCATGAATCCCCCTTTCGAAAACTTGCGTGTTCAAACTCGCCGCCAATTCCTCGGCAACGCCACATTGGGGTTGGGTGCCGCGGCACTGGCTTCGTTGAGTGGCAATGGAAATTTCGCCCAAGCAGCGAGCCTGCCCGCGCAAGGACTTCCGGGATTGCCCCATTTTCCGCCACGGATCAAGCGTGTCATTTACTTGATGCAGTCGGGGGCACCGTCGCACGTTGATTTGTTCGATTATAAGCCTTTGCTCGACAAGTTGCGCGGCCAGGAAATTCCGGCCTCGGTCAGCATGGGCCAGCAAAGCTCGACCATGACCGCCGGCAAAGGGCAGCCCTGCCTCGGCGCGATTGCTCCGATTCGTCAACACGGCAAGTGCGGGGCGTGGATGTCGGATTATTTGCCGCACACGGCATCGATCGTCGACGATTTGTGCATCGTGAAATCGATGCGAACTGAAGGAGTAAATCATGCGCCGGCGATGACATTCTTGCTTACGGGTGGCATGCAGCCGGGGCGACCGAGCATGGGATCGTGGCTGTCTTATGGTTTGGGCAGCGAGAATGAAGACCTGCCGACGTTTTGCGTGATGACCTCGCGCGACCGTGAAGGTTCCTGCGGGCAGCTCTTTTTTGATTACTACTGGGGGAGCGGTTTTCTGCCCACCAAGCATCAAGGAGTTCAGTTCCGCAGCGGCGGCGATCCGGTGCTGTATCTTTCCAATCCCAAGGGGATGAGCTCGTCGGTTCGACGCAAAATTCTCGATACCGTGGGCGAGTTGAACGAATTGCAGCACGAGCAAGTGGGCGATCCCGAAACGCTCACGCGGATGGCACAGTACGAGATGGCCTACCGCATGCAAACGTCGGTGCCTGAGTTGACCGATCTTTCGAATGAGCCGCAGAACGTGCTCGACATGTATGGGCCTGATGTAAATCGCCCGGGAAGTTATGCGTACAACTGTCTGATGGCGCGGCGGCTGGCTGAGCGGAATGTGCGATTTATCCAGTTGATGCATTCTGGTTGGGATCAGCACAGCAATTTGCCTACGCAACTAGTCGAACAATGCCGCGACACCGATCAGGCTTCGGCCGCGTTGGTGAAAGATCTTAAACAACGTGGCCTGCTTGACGATACGCTGGTGATTTGGGGCGGCGAATTTGGCCGAACGCCATACGGCCAAGGAGACATCAACAACAAGAAGAAGCATGGCCGCGATCATCATCCGAATTGTTTTACGATTTGGATGGCCGGCGGCGGGATGAAGCCCGGCTTCACTTTCGGCGAGACCGACGATTTCGGCTACAACATCGTCGCCAACCAAGTTCACGTCCACGATCTGCAAGCGACCGTGCTGGCGCAGTTGGGCATCGACCATGAACGGCTCACCTACATGTTCCAAGGCCGTCATTTCCGACTCACCGACGTGCATGGCTCGGTGGTGAAGGATATTCTCAAGGCGTGACGCTGCCAGCTCGTGTGTTGCTGACGCTTAGAGTCTGCGGCATAATTGAGCATTCTTGTCATACCTTGTTGGAGATTCCTCATGCGCTTGTTGGCCTGTTTCATGGTTCTGTCACTTGTTGCTGGAATGGATGTCGCGCGCGGCGCCGAGAAGATTCGAGCACTGATTATCGACGGCAACAATCCCTATCACGATTGGCAGGTGACCACGCCGCTCATGAAAAAAGCTTTAGAAGATAGCGGTCGTTTTGAGGTGGACGTCGCGACCGTGCCGATTCCTGAAGGCTACAAGACCGATGTGTCGAAAGCCCCAGCCCCCGTGGCGGATTTGGATTTTCATCCTCGTTTTGCCGACTACGACGTCGTGATTGGCAACTACATCGGCCCGCGTTGGCCGCAGCAGACCGAAGAAGAGTTCGTCAAGTTTGTGAACGACGGCGGTGGTTTTGTGGTCATTCATTCGGCCAACAATGCGTTTCCCGATTGGCCGGAATACAACCGCATGTGCGGCGTCGGCGGTTGGTACGGCAGAACCGAGAAAGCGGGACCACACGTTTATCTCGATGAAGCGGGTAAAGAGATTCGTGATACGAAGGCAGGCGCAGGGGGAAGTCACGGTCCGCAACATGAATATCAAATTCGCATGCGCGACGTTGAGCATCCGATCACGCGCGGTTTTCCCATGACTTGGAAGCATGCCCAGGATGAGCTCTATGATTCGCTGCGCGGGCCGGCAACCGACATGCAGATTCTGGCAACGGCCTACAGCGATCCTGAATTCAAGGGATCGGGTAAGCACGAGCCGATGGTAATGGTGTTGCCGTATGGAGCCGGTCGCGTGTTTCATACCGTGCTGGGTCATGCCAACTATTCGATGAAATGCCCCGGCTTTCAAACGCTGTTGCTGCGCGGCACCGAGTGGGCCGCCACGGGAAACGTGACGCTGCCAGTTTCGAAGGAATTCACCGGAATTCAATCGACTGAATGAACCCCGTTGCTAGCTGGATGTCTAAGTTCTATCGCATCATTTGATCTGGCCTGGGTACAATTATTGGCAGGAGATCATACTATGTCGAAAAACTCTTATGACGAAATATTCGAGCGTGCTACTGGAGAGCTAAGTCGCGAAGAATTGCTCAAGCTGAGCGAAGCTCTCACGATACAAGCTTTTCGTAAAATGCCTGCTAATCCGCGGAGTATTCTTGAGCTACGAGGATTAGGCAAAGAAGTTTGGGAAGGCATTGATCCTGATGAGTATGTTGCCCAGGAACGTGATTCATGGGAATAGAAGTCTTAACGGGCCAGCTCATCGGCTTAGATACCGCACGGTTAATTTACTATTTCGAAGATCGAGCTCCTTATGCGGATATCCTGGAGCCATTGTTTCAAAGCTTGCATGCTGGGTCGACACAAATTGTCACTTCAATGATTACTATCACAGAAGCGCTGGTCCATCCAATCAAGCAAAACAATGAAAAACTCGCATCAGAATATTTGGATGTCTTGCTGAGCCATCCTCACGTTTTGACAATTCCACTCACTTCAGCCATTGCTCAGCACGCTGCTGAACTTCGAGCAAATTGTTCACTCAAAGCTCCAGATTCGATTCAACTCGCGACCGCGATCGAAAGTAAGCTAACGACATTTTTAACCAACGATCGTGATTTCGCGGACGTGCCCGGTATCCGCATTGTTCGTTTGAGTGACTTTCTGACCGAGAGCGCATAAAAAACGCCCCGAGATTGCCATCCCGAGGCGTTCGTATTTTCGTCTTCGCTCAACGGCTGTTTAGCCGCGAACTTTGACTTCACCACGACGGGTGACAACCACCTTCACTTCGTGACCACAGCAGGGCCAGGTGTAGGTACCGACTTGGCGACCCAACAAACCTTGCTTCCAGCAGACGGTCGGAGCTTCGGTGCAGCAGCCGGGAACACACACGCAAACGGTGGTGTTGCAGCAGCTGCAGGGTGGAGCCACGCAAAGCGTGGTTTGAATTGGAGCGGGCGGGCAGCAGCAAGCACCACCACCAGCCTCGACATTGCTCGCAAGCAGCGAGCCAGCAGCCAAAACGACTGCCAAAACAACACGACGTAACATTTCGTACGTTCTCCCCTCTGGAAAAAACGGAACCCGGGATCGGCAGGCCAAATCCCACTGACTTCTCGTAAGTCTAGGTTTTGGCAGATTTGGTGCAATGGGGTTTTCGGCGAAAATGGGTTAAATTTAGGGCCCCTGCTTTCTGGGTCCAACGAATGCCCGCCACTCGCCTGGCTGCACTCCTTTTCCGGAGCGTGATACGGCAAATTATTTTGGGCATTTGCATAATTTGGGCCCCGCTCTCCGTCTACCTAGGTGAGAGTGAACCGCGGACGAGCCAATTCGGAGCATTGTTGCCGTGCAGATAAGCGACGGTGAGTTGGAAACTATCTACAGCCAGTTTCGACAGCAGTTGTTCACCTGCGCCTTGGTGATCACGGGCTCGTCGACCCTGGCCGAAGATGCCGTGCATGAAGCGTTTTGCAAGTTGCTTGGCCGCAGGCCGGAAAGTCTGAACCCGAAGGCTTACGTGTTTCAGTCCGTTCGCAACGCAGCGATCGATCTGGTTCGTCGACTCCCCATGGTGGAGTTAGCCGAACCCGAGGGGATCTTCGATCCTGGCCATGTTACCACGCTTGAAGATGTGGAGTTTCAGCAAGCCGTCGTTGAGCTCATGCAGCAGCTCTCCGCCGACGAGCGGGAAACGATCGTGCAACATCTCTACGGAGATTTAACATTCCGCGAAATTGCCACCGTTCGCGAGTTGCCCTTGGGAACCATCGTCAGTTGGTATCGCCGGGGGCTTGAGAAACTCCGCCGGAAGTTGGAGGTGCCTGATGGATCCGTTTGAACAACGCTTGAAGTCCCTGCGATTGCGTCGACCAACGGCCGAGTTTGGCGAACCAGCCACATTGTTGAGCCGCGCAAAATCTACTCATGCCCAGTCTGGTCTTTTAGAAAGGATCAAACAGATGTCTTGGAAATCGAAAGTCGCAGCCATCATGGGTATGGCGGCGAGTGTGTTAATGGCTTACGTCGTGGTGACCAGTGCGGGCAACTCGGTCGCCTTCGCCCAAGTTGTGGAAAAAATAAGAGCGGCGCACACACTTAGTTATGACTGGATTTCCAAACGTGCGTCTGACGGCAAGATCGTCGGGCGGGGGCGTAATCTTTATCAAGTCCCCGGCAAGGTGCGCATACAAATCAAGGCCCGCAACGGCCAGCAGAATTATTTTGTTCTGGATGCCAATGCCGGCAAGGTGTTAATGGTGGACGAAAAGAACAAAACCGCCAGTATTTTGCCTTTCAAAAAATCGGAAGAAGCCGATAAAGCGGTCCAAGCCATCAAGCGCGTCCAATCTCTTGACGAAGAACAAGGCTTTCCCATCGGCACTAAAAAAATTGGTACTGTCCTGGCCGAGGGTTTCCAGTTCGAACGCGATGACCAATTCATAACAGTCTGGGTGAATTCCAAAACGGGCGAGCTCTTTCAAGTCGATCTGCGTGAAAAGGATCCCGCAGCAGGGACCACTCATACTTGGACGAATATCGAATTGAACCCCGTCCTCGATGCCGCGCTATTCAGCATCGATCCTGCGCCGGGGTTCAAGGTCGACTCTGCCATTCCCCTTGATGGCGTCACGACCCCCGCGCATTTGGTTGCCGAATTCCTGAAGATCTATGCCAAGCACATGGGGGGGCGGCTTCCTGAAAAGCTACAGGACGCCGCGTTGACCCTGAGGCAGAAGATGCCAAAACCTCAACCCAATCAACTTCCCAGCGCCGAAATGATGAAACTTCCCTTTTACGTCGCTGCCGTGGCCTCAGTCACCCGCAGGTCACAAGGAACAGACTGGCAGTATTTTGCCAATCGCCAAAAGAATGATGGAAACGAGATGATCTTTTGGTTCAACGACAAACACAACGACGTCTATTGGGGCGTGTTCGGCGATTTCCATGTCGCACAGTTTGCGCCCGATCAACTGCCGAAAGAATAAGAGCGGGTGAGGGGAATCGAACCCCCGCCTAAAGCTTGGGAAGCTTTCATTCTACCATTGAACTACACCCGCATGAGGACCGCCAAAAGCGGGCCTATTAGTAGTTTAAGATGGGCGTAGAGGAGCCGCAAGTAAGTGGTGGATGTGGACACATGGAGCCGTAAAACAGCAGTATTGCTTATCCGTGTGCATGTGAACAGAATGCTGGGATAGAGAGGACGTTTTTGTCTAATACAAGTTTGTCGCCCGAAGTACTGCCAATGTCTGAACTACTTCACAAATGCATGACGAAAGCCACGACCGCCCAAGGCGACCAGCGGAAGTATGGCCCTAACTGGATTACTTCACGACGTGGACTACTCAAGGTTTTTGAAGATCGACTCGAATGCGGCGACTGGCGAATCGACTACGCTGAAATTAAGGATGCCGTCCTTTGTTCGTTTCAGTCGTTCTTCCTTCGCATACCCGGGTACATATTGACGGTTGAAACGAGTGATCGAACATATCACTTCGGGCTCAATGGATGGGGGCAATTTTGGACGGGCAGCCTGCCATTTGAAGCTCGACGCGAGAAAGGAAAACTTGGTTTCAGCTGGTTCAGCATCATTATACGCGTGATACTGATTAGCTGCATTGGTTACCAACTGTGGCAATGGTTCACCATCCGTTGACGCTAACCCTTCCTGGACAAGTCAGCGGCGAACCACGCCGTGCCTCGTAGTGGCGTCCGGTTGCATCCGATGTCATAGTATCCACTGTGTTTTAACAGAGCTGGGGATTCCTATTCCAATCATTTGCACACCTGAGGAAATGTTGGGCGGTGAAACCGATGAAAACTGACACAACCATTGAAGAAATTCATGAAATCCGCCGTGAGATATCGGATCGATTCAACTGCGACGTGTTTGCTATTGCTCAGGACTCTGCTCGTCGGCAACTTGATTCAAATCGTCCTCTCTGGTGCCCGAAAACGACGAACACACCATTGCCGCCAAGCGTCAACATGGGCATTTCCCCAACTGACACTTCCTCTCCGGCCGCTGGCTGAACAGAGACGATCATGCGAGGTGCGCTAGGGCGAAAGGTGAAAATGCCCCCCGAGTTGCCACGGCGATAGGCTGGCTGCTCATCACTCGAAACGTCTGCGATCATCTCAACACGGTCCATTTAATGGACCTGTCCTGCTGCCGCCTTTAACATCGCCCGAATCGTGGAATTCGCCACATTTCGAATGCGTCTCGACGCACCAATAGCGCCCTATACTTGTTGGGCGATTCGGCAGACCGCAGACTGGCCATCCACAAGCGTGGCGATGTTGCAACTGCGGTCTGGTTCGCACGCGAGCCACACTAGTTAGGAGACTTTCATGTTATTGAACCACAAAATCACCAAATTCTCGCTTGCCATTGGCATGCTTGTCGCTTTGCTCGCAACGCCGACGATGGCCTGCACCGGCATACGCGTGACGGCCAGCGATGGTACGGTGATTCAAGCTCGCACGCTCGAATTTGGGATGCCTCTTGAATCGGAGGTGATTGTCGTGCCCCGCGGGTATTCTCGCACGGGCAGTACGCCTGATGGTGCGCCTGGCATGAAGTGGACAGCCAAATACGCGAGCGTTGGAGCCAATGCGTTTGGATTGCCCGTGATGCTCAACGGTGTTAACGAGAAGGGCCTGGCCGTCGGGTTGTTCTATTTTCCTGATATGGCAGAGTATATGCCCTATGACGCGAAGGATGCCAACCAGACACTTTCCGCGATCGAGCTCGGTGTGTTCATTCTGGACAATTTTGCGACTCTCGACGAAGTTCGTGAAGGCGTGAACAAGGTGGTTGTTCCGGCTGTGGTGCTCAAGCAGATGGGCATTAGTCCTGGCGTGCATTACTTGGTCATGGACGCAACCGGCAAGAGCATCGTCATCGAATACACCGATGGTGCGCCGCGTATCTTCGATAATCCGATCGGGGTGCTCACGAACTGTCCGACTTTCGATTGGCACATGACGAACCTCCGGAACTATGTGAAGATGTCCCCGGTGCTTGCCCCGCCGTTGAAATTGGACGGGCTCACACTCGATAGTTTCGGGCAGGGTTCCGGGATGTTGGGACTACCAGGCGACTACACACCTCCGTCGCGATTTGTGCGGGCCGTGGCGTACAGCCAGTCGATGGAGCCAACTTCCAACGGTGAACAATCCCTGTTGGCGGCATTCCATGTCCTGAATAATTTCGACATTCCGCGTGGTTCGACCCGCGAACTGACGAACGGCGATCATGGGAACGATGTTTGCGAAATCACGCAGTGGACCTGTGCCTGCGACTTGAAGGCGAAGCGGTTCTACTTTCGCACTCACGAAAACAGTCAAATTCGCATGATTGATCTTACGGCTATGAATCCCAACGCCGACGAGATCGTCACATTCTCGATGCAAGGAAACGAACAAATCGAGTCGCTCGTTCCCCCGACGGGCGAGAACATTGCAACAGCGCTTCACAAATAGTTTTATCGCGATCTAGCAAGAAACTCCTCAGACAGTAAGGTGACGGAACGGATTGTCGAATCGTTCTGTCACCTTTTTTGTTGTTTCAGCTTTTTTCTTAATAGCTGTAGATGTAGTAGAAATAGCTAATCAACAGACCGGCAAAATAAAGAATCGGAAACATCCACTGGGCCGCACGGTCCACTTTCTCGGCCAGCGGCTTACGTCCCGCCTTGCAGAGCGAATAGAGGATCAGACTCTCCACGATTGCCAAACACATCACCAGGAAAGAGTACAGCAACACGGTATCGGTGAATGTGAAGTAGGCGATCCGAGGCATCGTGCCATCGATCAGGAACTGATAGGCCACGATCGTGAGGATTCCAATGAAGGAGATATTCAAACGATCTGCCAGATTGTCCACTTCCATCCAAAAGACGGCCCACATCAAGAGTACGAGGACGATTAGCGGGACGATCACCTTCCAAATGATATTGGCCGACTCGCGCACGAGAGTTATGTTGAAGCGGAGCACCGAAATCTGCTTGGAACGACCGTAATAGCGAAAGTCCGCAAGCTCGGCCACCTGATCGAGGTTGATCAGGCGCCATTGGGCGATGTTGATCTGTTCGTTGCTGAGGACGTGTTCCTCGGTCGCATTCACCATCTGCTCGTCCACTTCGAACACCACTGAGTCGCTATAGTTGCCAAAGGCAATCATTTTTGCCTCGAGCACTTGGGTGTCGAACGGAAACGGTTGGAGTTTCATGGGAGTCTCCAACGTAATGCTCCGCTGCTCCAGATAGTGGACTCGCCCGTCGGGATGGACTCGAATAGTGATGGCGTTGACGTCCCCCGAGCCGATTTCATTGACTATCACCAGTTGGGGCCACCACCCCGCGTAGACTTCGTTGAACTGGTACTGCCCTTGGAAGAGTTTGACGTCCGTCCCCTCTTCGGCCGGATCGAAAGCTAAGCGTGGGTCATTCCATTCCGCCATCACAACAATTTCTGCTTGAAAGGTTTCATCCACCTCGTTCAGTTCGATCACGTCGGCTATGAAGACTCCAACCTTCACGACAGTCGGCGAGCCGGGGGGATTGGGCATTCCCGCTTCGATGGCGGATGCCCGGCTTAAGCCCAACACCACTAAGACAAACGCCACGACAATGGCACTGAACAATTGATTTTTGCAGGCGGCAGTTGAGCTTGTCACCAAAGGTTGCCAAATTAAACGCACTTTTCACTCCCCGACGGAGACCTCCATGATCGGTCCTCCAGGAACCATTCCCGGCGCGAATCGCTAACGATTGTAACCGCTTAGCCCCTGGCTGTTTAGCGGGAGGAGCCGCCGACGCTAGGCCGCTTGTTCCTGCTGGTCGACGTCGACCGCTTCGGCGGCTTTGGCGAAGATCCAAATCTCGCCAAACAAATCTTCCTGCTCGACCCCCACATGATGGTGCCGAATGAGTTCCAGAACGGCGAGGAACATGCCGGTTAGTTGCGACCGAATGATCCCCGGTGGAAAGAGGCTTGTGAAGGCGAGCGGCGACTCGGTGGCCAAGCGTTCGCGGATCTGATCCATGTAGACTTCTATGGGCGTATCGTCGTAGCGAATAGCCGACGGCTTGGCGACCGCGTTGTCGCGGATCACACGCGCGAAGGCACTGACCAAGTCCCACATTTCCACTTCGCGGATTTCTTGTTCAGCGGGATTGATTCCAACCGTGGGCAGATCGTTGGCACGCCGGGCAAATCGCTGCTGCCAAAGCTGGCCACGCTCGGCCAACATACTCGCAGCGTCTTTATACTTCTTATATTCCAACAGCCGCTGCACGATATCGTGGCGCGGGTCTTCGACCTGCTGCTCGGCTTCTTGCTCTTCCTCGTGCCGGGGGAGCATCAGTCGGGATTTAATCTCCATGAGTCGAGTCGCGAGCTCGAGAAAATCTCCCACGGCGTTGACGTCGATCACCTCAAGGACCGTGAGCAGTTCGAGATATTGCTCGGTCACGAGTGCGATGGGGATATCGAGGATGTCGAGTTCCTGCTTGCGCACCAGATACCAGAGCAGGTCCAAGGGCCCGGCAAACATATCGAGTTGCACGCGAAATCGCATCAATACATACCGTTATTTTTTAACCACGAATCTAACGAATAGCACGAATAGTTGTTCAGTACTTCTTCATTCGTGTCATTCGTTTGGTTCGTGGTTAATTAGGAAAATCAGGGCAGGGATTATGCTTGCTTGCTGAACTTTGCACCAGCCCATGTGGCAAATGGTGGCGGTCGGTATTGCTTCAGGGCACTCACAGCCCTAAATTTTCCACTGACGGGGTATCTGATAGCACTCTGAGAATAATAATTGTGGCAGACGAACAGCGGATCTGGGCGCCTTGGAGAATCGGTTATATCGCTGCCGGTGATAAGAGCGAGGAGACTCAGATTCTGCCAAACACATGGCAAGCGGGTGCCGACCACGGCTGTTTTCTTTGCCGAGCGGCCGGTGATTACGCCGATGCCCACGCCGCAAATCAGCAAAATCTGGTTATCGCTCGCGACGATCACTGCGTCACACTGCTCAATCGCTATCCTTACAACAACGGCCACTTGTTAGTGGCACCTGTGCGGCATGTCGCGGATTTGAGCGAACTCACAAACGACGAACATCTGGCCGCTATGCAGGCACTGAGCCGTTACACAAAACAGCTTGCCAAGTTAATTTCCGCCGAGGGCTTCAATATCGGCCTCAATTTGGGACGTATTGCCGGGGCAGGTGTTCCAGGCCATTTGCATTGGCACTTAGTGCCGCGCTGGCCGGGGGATAACAACTTCATGCCCACCACGGCGGGGACACGGGTGATCTCGCAATCGCTGGAAGCCTTGTGGGAGGCTTTGACGAATGACTCGTGATCTGTTTGCCGCCGAGTCGACCGTGGAACGCGAGGCCGCACTGCTCGCGCCGTATGCGATGCACAGCGCTGACACGGCTGGTCGCGAACACCCCGAGCAGGCCCATCCGTATCGCGGTCCGTTTCAACGCGATCGTGATCGGATCGTTCACAGCAGCGCTTTTCGCCGGATGGCCCACAAGACGCAAGTCTTCACCGGAGAACTCGGCGATTATCATCGGTCGCGTTTGACTCATACGCTCGAAGTCGCCTCGATCGCACGTACGATTGGCCGCGAACTTCGACTCAACGAAGATTTGATCGAAGCCCTGGCCTTGATGCACGATATTGGTCACCCGCCGTTTGGGCATGCGGGGGAAGCCGTGCTCGCTGAGTGCTGCCGGGATTGCGGAGGCTTCAATCATAACCAACACGCCCTGCGAATCGCCACGCTGTTGGAAACTCGCTATCCGGAATTTGCCGGGCTCAATCTTTCCAGCGAAGTTCTTTCCGGCCAGCGAACTCGCACGAAGGAGCATCGCATGTCGCAAAAGTCGATGCCGCTGTTGGAAGTGCAAGTGGTCGACGCGGCGGACAGTATTGCCTACGACACGCACGATGCCGATGATGCCTTGGAGTTGGGCCTGCTTGATTTGGACGACTTGTTGGCCGTGCCTCTGTGGCAGCAAGCGGCGGATGATGTTCGTTCTCGCTATCCGGCGCTCGATACCGAGCGGTTTCGCCGCGCCGTGATTCATCGGCTGATTGAATTCTTGGTGAGCGACTTGGTCGAAAATACCAAAACCCTACTCACGGAATACGAGATTCAAAGTGTGTCTCAAGTCACTTCAGCGCCATTGCGTCTCATCACCCCGTCGGATGCAATCCTGGCGAAAAAGTCGGAATTGGAACGCTTTCTGTTTGAGCGAGTTTACCGGCATCCGAATGTTTTGGCTGAACGGTCCCTTGCCGAAGAGGCAGTTCTGGAACTCTTTAACCGCTACTCGGCTAATCCAAAAACTCTGCCACCCAAGTTTCAAGCCCGTTTGGCGGACGACGGCGTTTCGCGTTCTGTCTGCGATTATCTGGCCAGTATGACCGACCGTTTTGCCTTGGGCGAGCATCGCCGCTAAGCGCTAGCGCGGCCTGGGCTGACTCGCTTAGCCGAGCGTGCTAGAATATATGCGGGGTAATATCATTTTTCTGGCGAGCGGCTTGCCATCATTTTTGCGAGCGCACGCCAACATCATCCATAACTTGGCCGATCTTTATGGCTCTTGTAATTTTACGCTGCTTTTTTGTGCTCGTCGCAGCGGGTATTGGTTTTCAACTCATCAATTCCGACGAGCTCTCGCGTGATTCCGCATTGATCCCTTACATGGTCTTTGGCGGGTTGGTCCTGCTGGCCGTCGGGGTCATCGCGATTGACGTTCTCGCGGGCCGCAAACGGCTCGATACGATCACTGCGGTCTACTTTGGCTTGTTGATCGGACTGCTGCTGACTTACGTGTTGCAATTGGCGCTCAGTCCGATGCTCCCGCGGGCGGGAACACTGCTCGCGCAATGGATCCCCGTGATTCTCGGCATGGTCATGTGCTATACGTGCATTAGCATTCTGATGCAGACCAAGGACGATTTTCGCTTCATTATTCCCTATGTTGAATTTGCCAAAGAAATCAAAGGTCTCAAACCTTACGTGCTCGATACCAGCGTGGTGATCGACGGACGGATTGCAGACGTCGTGGAAACGCACATCATCGACAACCAACTGATCATGCCCCAATTCGTCGTTGCCGAGTTGCAGGCGATCGCAGATTCCAGCGACCGACTGCGTCGCGGGCGTGGGCGTCGCGGGCTCGACATTCTCAACCGTTTGCGCTCCGATCCCAAGGTTGATCTGCAAATTTTCGATCGCGAGCTGCCCCAATTTGCCGGGCAATCGGTCGATCAAAAACTCGTGTTGCTCGCCAAGCATTTGGAAGGCAAGGTCGTAACCAACGACTACAACCTCAACAAAGTGGCAAAGCTTCATAGTGTGGGGGTCATCAATCTCAACGACCTTTCCAACGCCCTCAAGCCCATCTTCCTGCCCGGCGAACACTTGGAAGTCCGCATCATCAAAGCGGGCGAAGAGCCCGGCCAAGGGGTCGGCTATCTCGAAGACGGCACGATGGTCGTGATCGAAGGGGGCCGTGATTATGTCAATCAAAATATCATGGCGAACGTGACGAGCGTTCTGCAGACCAGCGCGGGGCGTATGGTGTTCGGTAAGTATGAGGGAAAACCCACGGGCTGATGGGAAGCCGATTCAGAAATCATCAATTTTCCCTCCTTCAACTTGGCAAACTTTGCCAAGTTGATTTCTGCTGCAGATCCTCATATTTTCTCGGGAAAAACGTCAACTCTTCCAACTTGGTCAACTTGGCAGACTTTTTTGCGCACTTTTGAAATGAGTGTGTTTTTTTTCATCGTGATTGCCTTCTGTCTGGACCTTCGGCGTGGCCAGGACGGATAGTGTAAAGTATCCGTCCCTCGAAATGGGTTGTGAAACTTGTAGGCCGGAACAAGCTCCGCGCAGTTCCGGCAATGCTTCATCGAAAGATGTTTAACGCTCCCCCTCTTCTTGCCGGAACTCGTGTTACTCCGTCCGGCCTACAATGCACTTAACTCGCTCCGCGTTGCTTCGCATCACGTCGCGGCTAACGATAAGACCCCATTATCGTGATTTGTGAGCGCGATGCTACCACGATTTTTGGCCACCCCTCGGCGTGTCATTCCCGCGCAGGCGGGAATCCAGAATTTTCACGCAGAGACGCGGGGGTCGCAGAGAGAAACCACGAATCGTACGAATAGCACGAATAAGAAACCGCTGATGGACGCTGATCAACGCGGATAAGAAAGAGCCCTGAATTTCTTAACGCCGAAAGGATTGTTATTCAGTGAGGTCTAGAAAAATAGGAGTCCAGCAAGTTGTTTGTGTGAGGTAAAAACTTGTGGAAAGCTTACCGCGTAATCTCAACTCGGCGCGTAAGTTTTGTCGTATTTGAATCACCATCCTCAAGTTTGACGTCATACGACCCAGGATCAAGTTTTCCTAGAGGAACCCAAAAGAAGTACTGGTGATTTTGATCACTGTCCTCCGGAAGACGCTTTTTGCGGTATCTCAGCGTCATTTGCTTTCCTTGCCTACGGACATCCTCAACTTCCCAAGTGGTGGAATCATCGTCGCCCCAGCCGAGATAAGCAACCATCCAATGTAAACCGCGGCTTGGATCCGGCTTGTTTTCATAGGCAGGTGTATTTGCTGACCACGGGCCGACAAAAACACTGTAGCTGGCTACTATCGCAGCTGCCGCGTCTCCAGCATCGACCAGGAAGACATTCGAGGCACCGCCCTTGTTGGCTTGATAATTCTGAGTCTGGTACCCGCGTGTGGACTTCGCAACTTGATCTGACGCCTGAGCCAACAGCTCCCCGAGGTGTAACATCCCTTTTTGTGGACTTGTTGTCACAATCGATGACAGCGGAATTATCACCGTATCATCGTTCTCTTCAGGAGACTCTGCCAACACGAAGCTTGCGAGCCACAACACAAGAGATATCGCAACGCTACTTTGATGTTTTAATCGATCCACAGCATTCTCCTTGATCCAAGACAGTGCGCGGTACACCTTATAGATGACCTAGCCAACATTTTCCCGCCTCCAGTGGCCATTTACAACAAAAAAGCCACCTGGAATTAGCGGCCTGTTCGCTCGTAAATTGCTTCCGCGAAGAAACAAGCCGCCACTGCTTCTCTGCCTGCAGCGGGCACCAAAACACCCTTAGCCCACAAGCTTTCGCTAGACCCTACAGCTTATGGCTGCTTGCAAGGTGTTTTGCAATTTCTTCCTGCTGCCAATGGAATTTTTTGGCATGCTAGCGCCTACTAAACACGCCGAAAAGCACATTTCTCGGCTTCTTTGCAGTGCCTGCGGGCTGGAACGCGAGTTTGGCACGCGGTCTGCATAATAAGAATGCCATGAAGGTTGGATGAGTTTGCGGAGCAAGCGAGTCCGCCGGGCGAAACGTGTTCGGCTCCAACGCTAAGGGATTTTAGGCTTGGGCAACACAGCGCCTCTTTTCAAATCATCTTATGGAACAGACGAGCGGACGATTCGCTCACAGACGCAGAGGAATAGAAACATGGTCGCACCACGGAAGACTCGGCGAGTGGTTTGCACGGTGATTCGTGTCGCCGCCAACGACCCCATCGATACATTGATTAACGGAACCACACTGACCGAAGACCGCCCCAGCAATCGCTTGCCCTGGTCGGATCCGATGATTGCCCGATTGGTCGCTAACTTGCAAGACGAAGTTCGCAGCGAACGTCGGGAAGCCAAGTTGGCCTGGCGGACGAATCAAAGCCCCGTCGCCGATTTGGATCCTCCCACTCCCTTCACAGAGAGCGAATGGGAATGGCACGAGGAACCGCGCTGGACTTGGCCTCAATAATAACCTTGCAGGACATTGCAGGGGATTAACATCCCCCGCTCGCCGGTTCCCCCGCAGACAATATAAAAAGACAATCGCGAAAGGATTTGTGATGTTAACTTACCTGGGATGCTGCTTGGCTGTCATGATCACGCGCCGTGTGAAAACGCGGCGCAGTCGACGGCTTAAACGCCTGCTAATAGCTCGGGGCGTAACTCCGCAACAATAAAGAACGAGCCGGTGACGCACACGAGCTGATCCGGCTCGGCCAATTCCTGGGCCAATTGCCAAGCCTCCGCCGGGAGCAATCGCTCGTACACCACTGTCTCAGTGCTCGTGAGCTTGGCCAACTCTTCGCGAACGACTTCGCCCAACTTGTCGGTTTCGACGGCCCGCGGATTGTTGTGATATTGGGTCACAATCACCTTTTGAAAATGCGGCACCAGCACTCGCACGATGCCCCGAACGTCCTTATCTTTTGTGGCTGCCAAGACCAGGATGCGCTGCTCGCAGGAAAAACAGGTTGTGATGACTTCGACCAAAGCTTCCACGGCCGCGACATTGTGTGCCACGTCGAGCAACACCGCGGGATGCCGGCGGACGAGTTCAATCCGGCCGGGCAGTACAAGTTTAGCAAAAGTTTCGCGGATCGCCTCGCTGGAAATCGACCAGCCTTGTTTGCGTAATCGCGCGACAATCGCTATGGCCAGCGCTGCGTTCTCGGCTTGATGTTCGCCCAACATCTTGAGCGGAATGCCGGAGAGCGTGGCATCTTCGCTGCCCAAATCACCGGTGAAATCGAGCCGACCCAGCTTGTTACGCTTTTCAAATTCGACAGGAGGATGATAGACATGCTGGAAATCGTGGCCCGCTTCGATCATGCGTGAGCCGTGCTGACGCGCGATCTCGGCAATCACGTTGCGTGGCCCCGTTTCCAGCGGTCCGCAGAGTACGGGGACGCCGGGTTTAATAATTCCTGCTTTTTCGGCGGCGATTTCTTCGACCGTCGAGCCCAATTGTTTCGTGTGATCGAGGCTGATGCTCGTGATGACGGTGATCGCCGGCTGGCAGACATTTGTCGAATCGAGCCGACCCCCCAGACCGACTTCCAGCACGGCGATGTCCACTTTGCGTTGGGCAAAGTGCATGAGCGCGATCGCGGTCGTCAGCTCAAAATACGTCAGGCCCAACGAGCCGTCGGCTTCGCGATCCATTTGCTCGACCACGGGTCGCAGTTGTTCCACGAGCGCGACAAGATCGTCGCTAGGGCAGGGGACGCCGTTCACGACAAAGCGTTCTTCGATACGTTCCAAATGCGGTGAAGTAAACAAGCCCGTTTCGTAGCCAGCTTCTTGGAGAACGCCCGCCACCAGCGCCGAAGTCGAACCTTTCCCCTTCGTGCCCGCGACGTGCACAATCGGCAACCCCGCATCAGGATTTCCGAGCCGCGTGAGAAGCTCCCGCATCCGGTCGAGCTTCATATGCCGCTTGCCATAGGGCAACTCGGTGATTCGCTCGTAATTGATGCGTCCCAGCAGAAACTCGCTCGCGCGCTCATGGGGCGTGAGCGTCGTCTTGGCGGGTTCTTCAGCGGGAGGAAGGGATGTCATGATGCGCGATCTATGAATTTCTTTAGTAATAATGATGGCTGAAGTTCTACACCAACCCCGCCATTGTTTTCATGCCGAGCGGCTCGCGGCAGGTGAATGGTTCGCCATAGCGGCAGCCAATCGTCTTGCCCCAGTAGGCCGCCTCGTCGCGGAGGCCATCCATAAACGTTGGCGGTTCGGTCACCCGGCCAGTGATGAACTGGCTTTCAAAGCATTGGATTGCCGCGAACTTGGCGTCCCACTGCTCGCTGATGTCGAGCACAAACGCTGGTTGCAATGCCTGCTTCAAATGCACGCAGTAGTAGTTGTAGATTCGCTGCGGGTGAAACGGCTCGCCGGGGAGATCGGTCTTCGTAAGCTTCGACCAAAATCGAGCCCCATCGACCAACTGGGTCGCGGCCACGTGATCGGGATGCGCATCGACCCAATACGGCGCGAACAACCATTTGGGCCGCTCGCGGCGAAAGACTCCCGCGAGCTTCGCGCGATTCTCGAGAGTGGCTTCCAAGCTGCGATTCGGTAACCCCAAATTCTCGCGCCATTCGATTCCCAATATTTTCGTGGCGGCAGCGGTTTCTCGGGCGCGAATCTCCAGCGAGCCGTGCGGCGTCGGTTCGCCGCTGGTGAGATCCAGAATTCCCACGCGCAGGCCTTCGGCCACGAACTTCAAAATGGCCCCGCCCATGCCAAGTTCCGCATCATCGGGATGCGGCGCAACCACTAAAACATCGAGCATATTGCTTCCAATCGAACTCAGACCTTGCGACTCACGGTGAGATTAAGGTTCAATAGCGTGAATCATTGTACTATTCAGAGGAAACCAACTGCTAGCCGCAGATGGCAGCCGACGGTCAAGAATTGCAGCCGGGGACTTGCGTCGACGGCTGCGAAGGAATATCCATGCCGACTCCCGAAGATACCTACACGCAGCTTTGCCATCACGTTCGCGAAGCGACTTATCTGGCCAGCATCCAGGAGCTGTTGGAATGGGACGAGCGGACCAAAATGCCTCCAGCTGGTGGCGAGTATCGCGCCAATCAGGCCGCTTACGTGGCGGGGCTCGTGCATCAAAAGCAAACCGCAAAAGTCATGGGCGAATGGCTCGCCGAACTCGCTAACAGCCCACTCGCCAAGGATGCGACCACCGACACCGGGGCGGTCATCAAGCATCTGCAACACGATTACGACAAGAAGACACGTTTGCCACAGACACTTGTTGAAGAACTCACTCGCACCGCCGTGCAAGGTCAACAAGTTTGGGCCACGGCGCGCAAAGCCAACGACTTCGCCGCGTTTCAGCCAATTCTCGAAAAGATGGTCGGGCTCAAACAACAGGAAGCTGCCGCTTTAGGATTCACGGCCACGCCTTACGATCCTTTGCTCGATGACTACGAGCCAGGCGAATCGACGGCCAACGTCGCCCGCGTGTTGGCTGAGTTACGCGATGCTCTCGTCCCATTGGTGCAGGCCATCAGCGAAAGCAAGTTTCGCCCCGACAAGAGCATTCTCGCGCGAACCTACCCCGCGCCGGCTCAAGAAGCCTTTGGCAAACAAGCGGCCGCGAAGATTGGTTTTGATTTCCAAGCGGGGCGGCTCGACGTGACCGATCACCCGTTCTGCGCAGGCCTGGGCCCCGGCGACGTGCGACTCACCACGCGCTACGATGAGCATGCGTTCTCGGACGGTTTCTTTAGTATTCTTCACGAAGCGGGCCACGGGATTTACGACCAAGGCTTGCCGCGAGAATTTTACGGACTTCCCACGGGAGAGTATGTGTCGCTGGGCATTCACGAATCGCAATCCCGCATGTGGGAGAATCAAGTCGGTCGCAGCCGCGCGTTCTGGGAGTTTTTCTTCCCACAAGCTCAACAAGTCTTCCCCGAGGCACTTGCCAACGTGGCGGTTGGCGATTTCTATGCGGCGATCAACGACTCGCGACCTTCGCTGATTCGCGTGGAAGCCGACGAGGTCACCTACAACTTGCACATTCTGATTCGTTTTGAGTTGGAAAAATCGTTGCTGGAAGGTGATCTGCCCGTCGCCGATTTGCCCGCGGCGTGGCAAGAAAAATATCGTAAGTACCTGGGTGTGGTTTCGCCCACCAACGCCGACGGCGTGCTACAAGACGTTCACTGGAGCGCGGGATTGTTTGGTTACTTCCCCACGTATGCACTAGGAAATCTCTACGCGGCCCAATTCTTCGCGCAAGCTAAACAAGACCTAGGCGACCTCGATGCCCAATTCCGCCAAGGAGAATTCGGCAACTTGCGTGAATGGCTACGTACGAACATTCACACCCATGCTCGCCGCTACACACCGGCCCAACTCGCCGAGCGCATCACCGGCAAACCCCTCTCCCACGGCCCGCTGATGGAACAGCTCACGGCCAAGTATGGTGAGATTTATGGGCTGTAGTTAGTGGCTTGGATCGAAAATCATTCACAGAAAATAATCTTCATGCCCATTACCACCCTCACCGCCACTGTCGCTGAAGACCAAACCGGTCGCGTTGGCGCCGTGGTGCAGCAACTCACCAAGCTTTCGCACAGCAAGATGCGGGGGCTGTTCGATCACGACTGCGTCACGCTCAACGGCAAGCTTTGCTCGGAAAACGGCAAGCTGATCCGCCCGGGTGATCGCGTTGAGGTTCGCTACGATCCGCAGCAAGGTTATCCTGAAAAGAAGAAGAAATGGACCGACCGCACGTTTCAAATTGTGTTCGAAGATGAGCACCTGCTTGTCGTCAACAAGAGTGCCAATGTGCTGACCGTGGCTACGGATCACGGAGAATTCAACACGCTGGAGAACCGTGTAACCCATTATCTCCGGCGCACCGGCCACAAGCGCAAGGCGTTTGTCGTTCACCGCCTCGACCGCGGGGTGAGTGGGCTGTTGGTGTTTGCCAAAACGCCGAAAATTTTGTTTGCCCTCCAAGAACAATTCAAAGACCGTAAGCCGGAACGCGTGTACCTCGCGATCGTGGCAGGGCACTTAAAACCTGTGAAGGGAACATTTCGTTCCTACCTAGTGACGGGCGACAATCTCGATCAATATTCCACACGCGAGGAGGGAAAAGGAGAACTCGCGATCACGCACTATGAAGTTCAGCGTCAATTAGCCGACACGACTTTGGTGGAAGTGCGACTCGAGACGGGCCGTCGCAATCAAATCCGCGTTCACTTTGCCGATCATGGATATCCCGTGCTGGGCGATCCCCGTTACAATCGCAAGCTCGCCCGGCACGAGCGTTGGCCCAAAAGCCGACTCGCATTGCACGCGACTTCCCTGGGTTTTATACACCCGGCAACGCTGAAGCCCATCCAGTTCCACGCCGAGCTGCCGAATTTAATGCAGCGGTTCATCGGGAAGCCATAAAACGATAAAGGACAATAGCATGGAAACTCCCCTCACTGGCAAACGTATTTTGATGTTCGTCGGCGATATCTACGAAGACCTCGAAGTGTGGTATCCCAAGCTGCGGATGATCGAAGCGGGCGCTGAAGTCGTACTCGCGGGGCCTGAAGCGGGTGTGACTTATGCCGGCAAGAATGGCTACCCCTGCAAATCGGATGTTGCGATCAGCGACGTCGACGCCAGCAAGTTCGCTGGGCTGATCGTCCCCGGCGGATTTATGCCCGACAAGCTCCGCCGCGATCCCGACGTGCTGGCCATCGTTCGTGAATTCAACGCCGCGCAAAAACTGATCGCCGCGGTCTGCCACGGCGGGTGGATTCCGATTTCAGCCGATGTGTATCGCGGCGTGCGCGTGACCGGTTCGCCCGGCATCAAGGATGATTTGGTCAACGCCGGCGCGATTTGGGAAGATGCTTCGGTGGTCGTTGATCGGAATTTTGTCTCGAGCCGCAAGCCGGATGATCTGCCCGATTTTTGCCGAGGGATTCTGCAAGTACTGCTGAGCTAGCAATCTGCTTGACCACGCAATCGCTACAATCCCCCCGGCTTGTGGCGACCCGTTCGATTCAGACGGTTTGATAGACCATGTCGCCAGGAATCGATGGTGTTGCGAGCAACTCGGTGCGGTAAAATCGAGGTATACGCGTCGCCTTTTAATTTCGCCGAGAATGTATCCGATGGCAAAACTCGCTACCTGCCCGAGTTGCACCACTCAACTGGCCTTGCCCGAGCAAGCAACGCTTAGTGACCGCGCTCGCTGTCCGCGCTGCCAGGATGAATTCCTGCTGATGGAGACGGTGCAGTTTTCTATCCCCGAAGCGGAAATCCTCCCGCCACGCGAAACCGAACCTGAAACCACCACGGCCGCCATTGCAGATGACGAATACTCACCGGCCATGTTCGCGCGCGAATCGCTGGACGATGCTCCCGATTCCATTGAAATGCCGTCGATGGAAACACCGTCCTCGGAACCGCTGACCTCGAGTGCCACGCTCTCGGATTGGGAAGCGCGTTTGAAGCGTGCGATTGCCGATAACGTTGATGACGAACCAGAGACCTCGGAACCCAAACGACCCAGCTTCGACTTTGGTAGTGCACGACTTGGACCAACGAAATCCGGATCGCCCGCCGAGCCTGAAGAGTACGAAGTCGCCGACGAAGATTTATTTCCCAAGACCGTATCGCGTCAGCTAACGCCCGAACCAGTGGCTTGGTCGCCCGCCGACGCTTATGTGCCGGACGAGTCTTACGAGCCTGAATTAGCTGGCGTCGAAGAACCGGAATACGCGCCCACGATCGAACAAATCGCCGCTAATATCAAAAGCGAACGAGAGCTCCCTTTCGATGTCCAAGCCAGTTCCAAGCCGCGCACCAAACGGAAGCGAAGTTTAGTTCGCACGTTGGCCAGCGCGAGCCTCGGTGTGGTTGGCATACCCTTGGGTTTGTATGCCCTGCTGTGGCTGCGCGGACCTGCAGGCGACATGCTGCACGTCGCTCAATACATGCCTGCGTTCATGTTGCCGGCGTCGTTTGAAGAGCCTGACTTCATTCCAGGTGAAGAGCAAATCGCGGAGCAACCTTTGCCGTCGGTCACGGAAGAAACGCCGCCCGCAGAAGAACTCCTCGCGGAAACAAACGAAACAGAAACCGAACTTCCCGCAGCAGAGCCGCTTGTCCGCGAAGATGCGGCCGTTGCCCCCGCCTCGGCGGAAGTGCCTGCCTATCGTGGTCCATCGCTCGAGTTGGTGAACCCACAGGAGTTCAGCGAACTCTTCGCCACGGCCCAGGAAGTCGCCAACCAACTCGGCGAGGGCGATCTCTCGACCCGCGAATCGGTCTCTAGCAAAGGCCAAGCCTACATGTCGTTGGCCCGTCTCGCTGAGAAAAGTTCCTACATGAATCAGCCCGGCCTCACGCCGGATGAAATGACTAAGGCCCTCTCGGCTAAGCGGCTCTTTGCCAATCTGCTGGCCGACCCCGTGGTGCAGCGGGATCTTCCTCAGATCGCGCTGCGTTGGTGGCAGTATGCCGACCGACCCAACCCCGGCATGATTTTCAGTGGCAAGGTCGAGCGAATCGAAGAGACCTCCGCCGGACCTTTGGCCTATGTCACGCTGGGGAGCGCCACCGCTATTCCGGCCGTTCCCGTTCTGATCGGCAATGCCAATCACGCCGTGGGTGATGAAATTGGCATCGTCGGCAAAATCTTGCCGAAGCCCCAGGAAACATTGCCGGAGCTTGATCCCACGCTTGAAGCGGTGGTGATTGATTTTTATTCGTTTCCGGTCGCTGCCATGGCGTCGAACTAGAGATTCATTAACCGTGGGCTTCCGCCGGAGGCTAGTAGAAGCAGAAGCCCAAATTAGACGGCGATCTTGGCCCGAGGTGACTCGGTTTCCGTCAGATCTTTGTTGGTTTCTTCATCCAACAACGCCAGCAGGTTACTTTGAATCGTTCGGCAAATGTCGTCGAGCGGTAGATGGCTCACACGGCTGAGCGAAAAGGGATTCTGTAGCTCCACGCTAATCTGGTCGAGCGCCAACAACGGATAGGCCACAAGCATCACGATGATCGGCGTCAAGAAGTCAACGCGGTCAAAGATGCCAAACGGGAGGGCGATCAAATACAGGAACAAGAACCGCCGAATCTTGACCGACAACGCCTTGGCCAGCGGCGTTTTCAAAATCCGCTCGCACGCCCCGATGTGATCGATGAGCATGGTCCGTTGCTCTTCGGCTTCCTTGAACGCGAAGCGATCCATTTGGTGGTTATCCAAAGCTTCACGCAGGAGCTCGGCAAGTCGCTGCGTCACATAAAGCGGCTTATGTTGTGCCGCGGCGAGCTTTTGCAAATCGGCTTCGCCCAACAACAGTCGCATGTCGTCGATGTTATTTTGCGCCCGTAGACTGTGTCGGCAGGCATGGGAAAAGGCCGCGCTCCAGCGGACAAACTGATCGCGCCACCGCAAATCGTCCGGTCCGTAGGCCAAGCCTACTTGAGCGAGATTGCGAGATTGATTGACGATGCCGCCCCACAATTTGCGGCCTTCGTACCAGCGGTCGTAGCCGGTGTTGGTGCGTAACATGAGCAGCACGGCCAATGCCGCACCAATCAATTCGTAGGGAGCCACGTCGGACGATGGGATCAAGCGGGTGTTAACTCCGACAAGCCAAACGATTGTCGCGAGGATTCCGAAGACCGCGATGCGCCACTTGATCCCCGGCGTCACCGAGGTATTGGTGAGAAAGATTTCGTGCCAAAAGTTCCTGTGTTCCATGACCTAATTTCTTTCTTCCGATTATGCAATTGCAAACAGTGCGCAAGACGTCTGCTGCAAGATGTTGACCGAGCAATCACCGAACAAACGGCGATACAAACGATTTCCGCGACTCATGCCGATGACGGCCAAATCCGCTTGCCATTTCTTGATGTACGGCAAAAGCACATGGCGAACTTTGCCCACCACAAAACCTGTTTCCAAATGCGGGCGGCGAACCAGACAATAGTCCGACATCTCTCGCAGCGCATTCCGCGCGGCTTGATCGTTCTCCCCAATGGCCAACAACCGATGTTGGGCTTTCTCCATAATTCCAAGACTTAGATACGAGCGAATCGCACGGCCCATGGCCTCGCTGCCGTCATACACAAACAGCACCCGCTCGATCGCACGTTGCTCGGGGTGCAAGACCAACAGCGGATTGACGCCGCGGGTCACGAGGTCCATCAAGTCCGCCGACGTGAGCCCCGCGGAATCGCCACCCACAAAGCCAGCCGTCACAACGAGGTCGTGAAACCGCGCTTCTTGTGGCAACAAATTCAACGGATTGCCGGCAATACTGCGAACGTCGAAATCGAGCTTGGCTTTCAAACAGGCCTGGGAAAGATCGCTGCGCAACTGATTTTTTTGATGTTCGGCCAGCAGCTGATGCGAGTTGACAAGCGAAGCGTAGGCGGCCGATTCGCTGAGGTGGGCATCGTCGCTGGCGCGGGTATCGACGAGCGTCAGACCCCGCACCCGAGCTTTGACTTGTTTCGCCAGCTTAACTCCCCAATGGATCACGGATTGAGCCTGTTGTTCTTCTTCCAAGTACAACAAAACGCTGTTCAACATAGGCTCGATCCTTGCGAAAACCGGAAAAAATCCGTGGTGATCGCTCATGGGGGGCGGGAGTGTAATGAATTCTACGGATTTGTTCGAGCGAAGTTGCTTCGATTGCCAGCACTGGAAACATCAATAATTTCTAATAGTTTGAATTTCTCGATGGATCTCATTGATTTACGCACTTTCCCGTCAACGTCAGCTGGATGTGAACCATTTGCACTTACCAGCAGTAGTAGCGATATGTCAGATTGTGTTTATTCGCTGGGTAAACAACGGTTTTGCTGCGGGTGTCCGCAGTGCCCCTAGGTTTTGGCAGTATTTTCGACCTGTCGCCAGACTATCATGCACGAACTCAATTCCCACAAAGTGGTCAACCACGCAAGCGTTCCCGAGCAGAACGTCGGTGTGAAGCCACAACTGTTTGAGAATCTGCAGCAACTGAATTTCTCGCACCTGCTGTACTTCTGGGCCGTCGCGCGCGACGGCAGTATCGCCAGCGCCTGCGAACGCCTGCAAATCAGCCAGCCCACGATCAGCATGCAAATCCGCAAGCTCGAGCGCGCCCTTGGCCACCGCTTGTTCGACCGTTCGGGACGAAACTTAGTACTAACCAACGTGGGCCGTACCGTTTTCGATTACGCCGACGAAATGTTTTCAATTGGCCGAGAAATGTTGGGGACACTTCGTGGTCTACCCGGCAAGCGCTCCGGCCGGTTGCATGTTGGCATTCCGACGTCTCTCCCCAAGCTGATCACACACCGCTTGCTAGCGCCCGTATTGGAGATGCCTCAGCAGATTCAGTTAATCTGTCACGAAGGGGAACTCAGCGATTTGGTGACCGGGCTCACGCGATATAAGTTTGATGCGATCCTCACCGATACTTCCATCCCACCCACCTTGGGCGTGCGGACTTACAATCATCCGCTCGGTGAGAGCGATGTGACTTTCTGCGCGACGGCGGAGCTCGCCGAAAAGTATCGAGTCAACTTTCCGGCCTCCTTGGATGGCTGTCCGATCCTGTTACCGACCGCGCTCACCGATATGCGCCGTGTGCTGGATCGCTGGTTCGACGAGCAGCAGTTCAATCCTTACATTGTGGCCGAATTCGACGACAGTGCGTTGATGAAAGAGTTCGGCGGTGGTGGCAGCGGTTTGTTCCCGGTTCCCACGGCGGTCCTGCCGCAACTCACCAAGCAGCATGGCGTGGAAGTCGTTGGGAGTTTGCCTGACGTTCGGATACGCTACTTCGTGGCGACCACCGAGCGCAAGCTCACTCACCCGGCGACGATACTGATCGCAAAAACTGCCAAAGCCGGTTTGCTCAGCGAACTCTCTTAACTGCGAAAAAATCGCGAATTTCCCCGGAAAATCTGGTATCGGGACCGTGTGCTACTATTGAACCTGGGGAGAATTGTGCCACAATCGGCCCAGTCTCAGTGCCGCTCGTGCCGTCAGCCTGCCTGTCGGCGGGTGCTTTTCCCAATGATTCTGCTACGTGTATTTGCTGCTAGGCTGACATGAAAGTTGCCGTTGTTCGTGAAACCTTTCCGGGGGAACGCCGTGTGGCGCTCGTTCCCGATCTGATCCCCGCGCTGACCAAAATCGGTGCGCAAGTCCTCGTGGAAGCGGGGGCCGGTCTGGCCGCTGGCTTCACGGATGCTGACTATCAAAACAAAGGCGCGGAGATCGTCACCGATCGCGCGCAGGCCTTTGCTCAAGCCGACGTTGTCTTGCAGGTTCGCACGCTGGGAACAAATCCCGAAGCGGGCCGCAACGATCTTGGGTTACTGCGCAAAGGTTTGATAGTCATCGGCACGAGCGATCCCTTGGGCAATCCCCAAGCCGTGAAGGAACTTGCTGATCACGATATCATTCTCTTTGCGATGGAATTGATCCCCCGCATTACCCGCGCGCAAAGCATGGACGTGCTTTCCTCGATGGCCACGATTGCCGGCTACAAAGCGGTGCTGCGTGCTGCAGAGCACCTGCCCAAAATGTTTCCGATGCTCATGACCGCCGCGGGCACGCTCAAAGCCGCCAAAGTGTTGGTGCTCGGCGCCGGCGTTGCGGGACTCCAAGCCATCGCCACCTCACGCCGCTTGGGGGCCATCGTTCAGGCTTACGACGTGCGACCAGCCGTGAAAGAACAAATCGAAAGCCTCGGCGCCAAGTTTGTTAAGCTGCGGCTCGATACGTCGCAAACAGAAGACCAAGGCGGCTACGCCAAACAACTCACCGAAGAGCAGGTTCGACTTCAACAAGAGCAACTGGCCCAGGTGATCGCCGATTGCGATGTTTGTATTTCAACCGCCGCGATTCCTGGCAAAACTTCACCCGTACTCATCACCGCCAATGCGGTGGAACGTATGAAACCTGGCTCGGTGATCGTCGATTTGGCGGCCGAACGGGGCGGCAATTGCGAGCTCACTCAAGCCGACCAAATGGTGGTTGCCCATGGTGTGACCATCTTCGGCCCCACGAATCTGTCCTCGGAAGTGCCGCAACATGCCAGCCAGATGTATGCTAAGAACTTGGTGACGTTTTTGCAGCTCCTTGCGAAAAAGGGTGAGCTGGAAATTGATCTCAAAGACGAAGTGATTCGCGATACGCTCGCCACGAAAGATGGTCAGGTTCAAAATCAGCGTTTACGCGACATGCTCAATCTTGGCCCGCTGGTTCTGCCACCCAGCTCGCCTCCGATCGATCATTTGGCCAATCAGTAAAACGATAGTCCCGACGAAATCATTCGATAAGAAACTCATGGATATCATCACAGGTCTGACAATTTTTGTCCTCGCCGTCTTCATCGGCGTCGAGATCATTGCCAAGGTGCCTCCCACTTTGCACACGCCCCTGATGAGCGGCTCGAACGCGATCAGTGGCATCACCTTGGTGGGGGCCCTCGTTGCGGGCCATGGATTTTGGGGTTCGTTGTTTGGTTTTCTTGCGATTATTTTTGCCACGATTAATGTGATCGGCGGATTTCTCGTCACCCACCGCATGTTGGGAATGTTTAAGAAAAAGAAATAGCCGCACACAAAGGTTCCTACCGTGACAGATCTGTTATCCCACTGCTTCGTGCTTGCCCAAGAAACTCCGCCACTTGCTCCTGTTGAGCAAGCAGCGCAGCTTGTCGAGAATGCGGCAGCGCTGGTTTCTCATTCTCCCTGGGCCAACGCGGGGTATTTGCTCGCCTCGGTGCTCTTTATTCTGGGCATCAAAGGCATGACGCACCCCAAGACGGCCGTGCAAGGCAATTTGCTGGGTGCCGTCGGTATGTTCATTGCCGTCGTGGTCACCCTCATCAGCACCGAAACCAATTGGTTTCTGGTGATCGCAGGCATTGCGATTGGCACGGCCATCGGAACATGGTTTGCCACGGCCGTTCAAATGACTCAAATGCCACAGCTCGTGGCGTTGTTCAATGGCTTTGGCGGCATCGCTTCGGTGCTTGTCGCAGCGGTCGAAATACCCACCGCGGGTTTGCCGAACGCGGGTATAGCGGGTCTTGCCGCGGGACTCACGGGATTGATTGGCTCGGTCACGTTTACAGGGTCGATGGTCGCCGCGGCGAAGCTGCAAGAACTTCCGCGTTTCCGCCAACCATTTGCGTTTCCTGGTCAATTGGCCATCAATGCCGCGATGTTTGCCGCGGCTGTTTTGCTTAGTTTGGAAATGACCGACGGCACGGGCTGGGAATATTGGCTCCTCTGTATTATCTCGCTGGTACTGGGCGTGTTTTTGGTCACTCCCATCGGTGGTGCCGACATGCCGGTCGTTATTGCACTGTTGAATAGCTATTCAGGACTGGCCGCCTCCGCCGCTGGGTTTGTGATCAACAACAACGTGTTGATCATCGCTGGTGCGCTCGTGGGTGCCTCAGGCATCATTTTGACGAACATCATGTGCAAGGCGATGAACCGTTCGATTACTAGCGTTCTGTTCGGAAAATTTGAACCGTCGGCAGGTGGCCCCACGGATGACGAAGTCTATTCCGGCAAAATCAAAAGTACCTCGGCCGAAGAAGTGGCCATGATGCTCGATGGGGTCCAGCGCGTGATTATCGTCCCCGGCTACGGGCTGGCTGTCGCTCAGGCTCAGCACCAGGTTCGTGAACTGGCTTCCTTGCTCGAAGCGCAGGGCACAGTAGTCGACTACGCGATTCATCCCGTCGCCGGCCGCATGCCGGGGCACATGAATGTACTGCTGGCCGAAGCTGACGTTCCTTACGAACAACTCAAGGAAATGGACGAGATCAACCCGACATTCGCCCAGTGCGACGTGGCAATTGTGATCGGTGCCAACGACGTGGTGAACCCGCTGGCCGATACGGATCCCACGAGCCCCATCGCGGGCATGCCGATCCTTAAAGCGGGCGATGCTCGCACCGTGGTGGTTGTGAAGCGGAGCCTGAGCCCCGGTTTCGCGGGAATTCCCAATCCGCTCTTTGCCCAAGACAATTGTCTGATGCTGTTCGGCGACGGCAAAGACGCGCTCATTCAATTAGTCGCAGCCGTGAAAGAGCAATAAAAAAACAACCAACCACATCCTGATTAAGACCGGATGCAGTTGGTTGTTTAAATAATAGCTTTCGCTACGAAAAACTATTCCGCAGCCTTCACTTCGAGATTGTTTTCAACGTTGTCTTCACCGGCAGCGTTGTTGGCGATCTCACCGATGCGGTCCTTTTCTTCTTGCGAATCAACCGTACCGCTCAAAGTCACCTTGCCATCAGCAGTTTCGACTTCCACGGCGTCAGTGGCTGTCGACAAATCGGCAGCATCAATCTCCTCGCGAATATTCGCTGAGAGATCTTCGCTCGCTTGATTGTCATTCTCAGCGGCATCGTTATTGATAGCTGGCTCGCTATCAATTGCCGGTGCTGGAGTCGTTGGCGTAGCTAAATCAGAATCCGGCGCACTTACGGGCTCATCTGTGGGAAGTGCTGGCCCTTCGGGCACGGCTTGTGTCACGCCAGGATCAGCTGGCATCGTCGGATCGGCCGTTTGATCGACAACAGGATGTTCGACAACAGGTTTACTGACTTCATAACGATCCGCATCGTCACGGGTCGTCGAGGTCGTGGCATCATTCATCGGGTTGTCCGTACAACCCGTGAAAGCAAACAATGCCAGGGCGAGTAATGGTAGGCGTTTCATAGCATGGCTCCTTGGAAAAATTGATAGAGTTGCAAAAAGACTTGTGACCCACGCCGGAACAATACGCAAAGAGTATGCCGACTTGCTCCCGTTAGCCTTATGTCATGAAACTGCCCCTAATAAGAGTGATGTCTGTTGGATCACCAAGACGATGCAATTAATACGAGTCTTTTCGATTGACAGGCTGTCGAACCGCGGGCCGTTTCCAGGACTTCATGACGTTCCTGGGGCCAGGATGACGGTTGGGACCCCAAGCTGAGTGCGCGAAAGTCCCCTGGTTGTCTGACATAAAACTTTGCGATAAAATCAAAGCTTAATTGATACAGAGTCTCATTCCGGTCTTTGGCATTATGCAACCAGCCGAAAATTTCGCCGATTTGCTGCCGATCTCCATGCTACGCGCTGGTGAATTGGGCGAGGTGCAAACCGTGTTAGGCACCGCCGATCTTGTCCGTCATCTCGCGGAGATTGGTTTGCGTGCAGGCACCAGGTTGGAAATGATTCGTCCTGGGACGACGTGCATCCTGCGTATCAACGGGTCGAAACTCTGCGTCCGTGGCGATGAGTTGTTGCAGGTGATGGTTATGCCCCTTCCCGCCACTGGGCATTCAGCCCCTGCCGCGAGGCATTCGGCATGACTTCGCTCGCTCAGCTTGGCGTGGGTCAGTCAGCCAAAATCGTCCAGCTTTCTCAAAACGGCGAGAGCGCCCAGCGGCTCATGGAAATGGGCCTCACACCCGGCGTTCAAATCCGTTTCATTGGTTCCGCCCCGTTGGGTGATCCGCTCGAATACGAGCTGCGCGGTTACAAACTATGTATGCGGCGCAGCGAGGCAGAACAGATCGAAGTGGAAGCGTCCTGAATGTCGAACTCGACCTTGCGCTCGACGATTCGCGTCGCTCTGATTGGCAATCCCAACACGGGGAAGTCGACTCTCTTCAATGCCCTGGCCGGCGTGCAACAGCGGGTTGGCAATTATCCGGGCGTAACCGTCGAAAAAAAGGTCGGACATTTCCGCCACGGCGAACAGCAGTTTGAAGTCATCGATCTGCCAGGCACCTACAGCCTCGCGCCGCGTTCGCCTGACGAAATGGTGGCGGTCGATGTATTGCTTGGTCGTCGTTCGGGAGAATCATCGCCCGACATTGTGGTTTCGATTATCGATGCATCGAACCTGCAACGAAATCTTTACCTGGTGAGCCAAGTCCTGTCCTGCGGTCTCCCCACGGTAGTCGCCTTGAACATGGTCGATGTCGCGGCGGATCGGGGGATCGAAATCGACGTCGCGGGGTTAAGCCAACGGCTAGGCGTGCCGGTTGTTCCCATTCAAGCCAGCCGCGGCCAAGGGCTCGAAGAACTCAAGCAGGCAATTGCCGAGGCTGTTGACCGCGATCAGCATCCCGCATTCAATCCGTTCCCAGCTGCGTTTCAAGAACACGCGGACCGTTTGGCTACACAGCTCAACACCGACCGCGAGACACCCCTGCCCCGGTTTCTGGTCGAACGGCTGATTTTGGATGGCAACGGTTATCTTGAGCAGCAACTACTGACCAGCGAGCAAACCACTCAACACGCAAGCCTACGCACGGCACGCGAATCGCTCGCGGCGGCGGGATTACCCGTCCCCGCAGTGGAAGCGATGGCCCGTTACGATTGGGTCGGCAAAGTACTCGACGGTGTGGTGCATGTGCCCGATCGTCGCCATCTCACCGCGAGCGACCGCATCGACGCGGTGCTGACGCACAAGGTGTGGGGATCGCTGGTACTGCTCGCCGTCATGGCCCTGTTGTTCTCGTCGATCTTTCGCTTCGCCGAGCCGTTGATGGGATGGGTCGATGCGGGCGTGAGTTGGCTGGCCGATACTGCTGCTGGCATGATTCCCGAGGGGGCGCTGCAATCGCTCGTTGTGGATGGCATCATCGGCGGCGTGGGGGCCGTTGTGATTTTCCTGCCGCAGATTCTCATTCTTTTCGCTTTCATCGCAGTGCTGGAAGATTGCGGCTACATGGCCCGGGCGGCGTATCTCATGGATCGCCTGATGGCAGGCGTAGGCCTCAGTGGCAGGTCGTTTATTCCCCTGCTCTCGTCGTTTGCTTGTGCCGTGCCCGGCATCATGGCCGCGCGAGTGATCGAGAATCGCCGCGACCGCTTGGCGACAATCCTCATCGCACCGCTGATGAGCTGCTCGGCCCGCTTGCCGGTTTACATCATCTTGATCAGTGCCTTTGTTCCCGCGCAGAGTTATTTAGGCGGACTCATCGGCCTGCAAGGCCTGACCATGGTGTCGATGTATCTGGTGGGGATCATCGCGGCCGTAGCGATTGCCTGGCTGCTCAAGAAAACCTTGTTGCGTGGCGAAACACCACCGTTTGTGTTGGAACTCCCCAGCTACAAAACACCGTCGCTACGCAATGTCTTATTCCGCATGGTGGAACGCGGCTGGGATTTTCTGTACGTGGCTGGCACGTTGATTTTCGCGATCACGATTATCGTCTGGGCCCTGGCCTACTATCCGCGTTCCGAAGCAAAAGTAGCGGAAGCCATCGCCGCTCGGGAATCTGTCCTTCAACAAAACATTGCCACGGCGACTCCCGGCACGCCCCAACATGTCGCGGCGGAAAAAGAACTCGCCGAATTCAACGAACCTGAGAACCTCGACCACCTCAACGCGAGCCTGCACCAGCAATTCAGCTTTTTAGGACGTGCGGGCAAACTGATCGAACCGGTCGTTCGGCCGTTGGGCTGGGACTGGCGGATCGGCAGTGCAGCGATTGCTTCGTTCCCCGCGCGGGAAGTCGTGATGGGTGTGCTCGGCGTGATTTACAATCTGGGTGGCGACCTCGACGTGGGGGAAGAATCCGACCAAACCCGCCTGCAATCGCGACTCCAGGCCGCCCGGTGGGACGATACTGGCGAGAAAGTGTACAATCTCCCTGTGGCGTTGTCGCTCATGGTGTTCTTTGCCTTGTGTGCCCAATGCGCGGCTACGCTCGCCGTCATCAAACGCGAAACCAACAGCTGGGGCTGGCCGGTGTTTGCGTTTGGTTACATGACGCTGCTGGCGTACATTGGCGCGCTCGTGACCTATCAAGTCACTAGCCGAATTTGGTTGTAGTGTTTGCCTGAAAAACTATGCAAGACGCAATCGCACTCACGATCGTAGCAATCGCCGCTGGCTATCTCGGCCGCGTGGCTTGGCAAAGTTTCGCGTCGAAGCGTTCGGGTAGCTGCGGCTCCTGCGGCAGCTGTGCGACCAATCAAAAGCCGTTGGTGCAAATCAAACAAATCAATCTATCTCACGCAGAGGCGCAGAGGTCGCAGTGATTGATAACCTCAGCGAGAATCTGAATGCCCTTATTGACAAATGGTGTGCCAGAAAGGAGTACAGCGCATTAGCTTTAGTGTTGCCTGCGTGGATTTCCAATACTGGTTTGACAGATGGTTGGGCAGATTTAAGAACTGCCCTAAAACACGCTTATGTAATGCTCAACGATTTGCCCGTTGAAGAGCGTGACTTATTAAAGCAGTTTTACGTACAAATTGATTATGCATTGGATAATCGATGATTTTCAACTAGCTACAGCCGCTTCCCCTCTGCGACCTCAGCGCCTCTGCGTGAAAAATCATGGCAACGGATTGCACTTCATCACCCGCACTTGATTCCACGTGGAAGCAATCTTTCCGGCGTCGCTTACTTGCTTGGTATGCCCATCACAAACGTGATCTCCCCTGGCGGAAGTCGCAGGATCCTTATCGCGTTTGGATCAGCGAGGTGATGCTCCAGCAAACGACCGTGGCCGCAGTGAAGCCCTATTTCGAGCGATTTCTCAAAGCGTTTCCTACGGTTGAAAAGCTGGCCGTCGCGGACGAAACGCAAGTGCTGCGATTGTGGGAAGGATTGGGCTACTACCGCCGCGCGCGGGGTTTGCATGCCGCCGCGAAGCAGGTCGTGGCCGAACATGCCAGCCAATTCCCTCGCGACGTCGCGACCCTGCAAACCTTGCCCGGCATCGGCCGCTACACGGCTGGTGCGATCGCTTCGATTGCCTTTGGCGAGCGGGCCCCCATTCTCGAAGCGAATACAGTCCGCTTGCTCGCACGTTTGCTTGCGTATCCGGATGATCCCACGAAATCCGCCGGACAGAAACTTCTCTGGGCGACCGCCGAGGAAATTTTGCCACGCGCCAACGTCGCGGAGTTTAACCAGGCCCTGATGGAACTCGGCTCGTTGGTTTGTACGCCAGCAAGTCCCAAATGTGATGCCTGCCCGGTGAAGCAAAACTGCGAAGCTTTCGCTCAAGGATTGCAGAACGAAATTCCTAAAGCTCCAGCTAAGCAGAAATTCACCGATCTCCGCGAGGCGGCGGTCGTCGTTAAAAAGAACGGGCAAGTACTCTTGCGACAATGCGCGGCGAACGAGCGTTGGGCCGGCTTATGGGATTTTCCACGTTTTGAACTCACGAGCGAAGGCCCGCTGTTCGTTCGCGATGAGCTAATCGCCAAAACCCGCGAGCAAACGGGCATCACCATCCAGCCGGGCAACTTGCTCACGACAATCAAGCACGGCGTCACGCGCTATCGCATCACGCTCGATTGCTACAGGGCGATATATCAATCGGGCCGACTCGCCACCGACAAAGCACTGCGCTGGTTAAAGGTAAGCGAGTTAACAGAATTGCCGCTCAGCACGACCGGGCGCAAGTTGGCGAATCTTATCAAGAAAACATAGACCGCGAATGAACGCGGATCGAACAGATTTGCACTAATCAGATCAGCGACAATACGCTAAATCAGCGTTCATCTGTGTTCTATTTTTACAGGAGTGAGCGGAGGGAGCAGAGAGCCTTCAAATTCTCTACGCTCGTCCTCAATTCCTCTGCCAACTATTAGCACCCATCAGTGTCTATTAGCGGTTAACTCCCTCAGTACTCCACCGTCACCCACTGCTTTTCTTGGCTGCTTTTGAGCACCGCATCGCAAATCGCGATTTCATTGTGACCATCCACGAACGTGGCGAAGTCGCCGCCGGCGCGTTCTCCAGCGATGAAGCCGTAGACATTGCGGAACAAATTCTTGGGACCGTCGGGATATGCCTCATTGTGTCCGCCCGGATAATGGGCGTACTCCCGCGCTCCTGGGTAAAGCAGGCTCGGATCTTTCATAATCACTTGGTTCGGTCCATCGCGGCGGCCGACCCACAGTTCGTTCGGCTTCTCTTGATTCCAAGCCAGCGCGCAGTTGCTGCCGTCGATCTCATAGTATAAGCGGTTCTTGCGACCTGCCGCGCATTGATTTACTGTCAACACGCCGTGCATCCCCGAATCGAACTCCAACAGAATCGAAGCGTAGTCCTCAGTCTTGATCGGCACGTCTTCCATGTCTTCTGGCTTGAGGACTTTGCCGGCGTAGGTTTCGACTTCAACCTTGGGCCGTTTCCGCACGGGGTGAATCGTTACCAGGTCGGCCATCACGCGCACGATTTTGAGTCCCGTCACGAATTGAATCAGGTCACACCAATGCGAACCGATGTCGGCCACGGCGCGCGACGCGCCGCTCATTTCGGGCACCAGCCGCCAGTTCCAGTCGGTGTCTTTATGCAGCCAATCCTGCAAATACGAACCATGCACGGCAAGCACACGACCCACATCGTCGGCGCTTTGGCACATCAAACGAGCCTGCTGCACGAGCGGCATGTAGCGATAATTAAAATCGATCGCATGGACCACGCCCGACGCTTCCGCCAAGCGGACCAATTCGCGTGATTCTGTCGAATCCATGGCGAGTGGCTTTTCCGAAACCACGTGCTTCTTCGCCGCGAGAATGTCGCGGTTCACTTCGAAGTGCAAATGATTCGGCGTGCAGTTGTGAACGACGTCGATCTCGGGATCGGCCAGCAATTGGTGATAGTCGCCGTAGGCCTTGGGAATCGACAACTCGGCGGCTTTACGCTCGGCAAGTTCCTGCCCCCGCTCGGCGACCGCCGCGACTTCGACATAACCCAAACGACGAATCGCTTCGACGTGTGCTGGTCCGATAAATCCCGTGCCGATGATGCCGGCTTTCAGTTTTTTGCGTGTCATAAGTTTGTTCCGTCTTTCCCGCGCAGGCAGGAATCTAGCGGCTTTCGAGAACTGGTTTCCCCGCCTACGCGGGAATGACAACTTTACTTATTTCAAAATTTCGACCTGAGCCCAACTGCTCGAATCAATCGACTTGTCCACAGCATTCAACACGGCCACACACTGCGCGCCATCGCGGAAGTCGGGCATGCACGGTTTATCTTGAGCAATCGCTTGCGTGAGACTGTAAACCGCGTGCGTGAAACCATGCTCGTACCCCAGCATGTGCCCGGGTGGCCACCAATTGCCCACGAATGGATGCACCCCCTCGGTGGCGATGATCCGCCGGAATCCCTGTGCCGAGGCGGGGTCTTTTGTGGAATAGTAATCGAGCATGTTCAAATCTTCGAAGCACCAGGCAATCGAACCGGTGCTGCCGTTGATTTCAAAGCGGTTGAAATTCTTGCGTCCTGGTGCCAATCGCGTTGCTTCAAAAGTTCCGAACGCGCCATCCTTGAATTTCGCCAGAAACACCGACGCATCATCGACGCTCACTTGCTCGGTTCCTTCGCCGGCCGTCGCCGACAAACCGGTGGAAGTTCCCTCGGCAGGGCGCTCAGTGATGAACGTCTTTTTCATGCCGACAACTTCGCCAATTTCGCCAACCAAGAATCTCGCCAAGTCAATCGAGTGGGCCCCCAGATCGCCGTGTGCTCCAGACCCCGCGGCACCTTTGCGTAGCCGCCAGTTCATGGGGAAGTTGGGGTCCACCAACCAATCCTGCAAATACGTGAACCGAGCATGACGAATCTCGCCGATGCCACCCGATTCGATGATCTGCTTGGCGAGCGAAACCGCCGGGCAGAGACGATAATTGAAATTGACCATGTGCTTGACGCCGGCCTTGCGCACGGCGGCGAGCATTTGCTTGCCTTCGGCGAGCGTGAAGCAGAGCGGCTTTTCGCAGAACACATGCTTGCCGGCTTCCGCCGCGGCGATGCCGATCTCCGCGTGAACGTTCCCCGGGGCTGAGATATCGACAACGTCGACGTCGTTTTGCTTGACAACCTTTTGCCAATCGGTGGCCGAGGTTTCCCAGCCCCACCGCTCGGCAAATTCCGTCACGGCGGCGGAATCGCGCCCACATACCACCTTCAGCACGGGCTGTAAATCGAGATCAAAAAACCGGCCGACGGTGCTCCAGGCTTGGCTGTGGGCCTTGCCCATGAATTTGTAGCCGATCAGAGCGACGTTGAGTGTCTTACGCGACATGAATAGTTCCAGAAATGCCAAGGGCGGGACAAGTTTTCACAGGCCCGCCATTTTAGCAATTTCACGTTTTGCGCGTAGGGACGGAAAGTGATGGGCGAAAGCGATAATTAATCCATCAATCCACGTACTTCTGCCCACAAACCGATTCCGCTCACGGTTGTCACGCATAAAAGAATCACGGCCGAGAAAATCCCGCCGATGAGCATCCACCACCGAGTCCGATAGCCCGGCGGGAGTTGGAAGTTGAGATATAATGCCGCGCACATCGCCACCGCCACGGCCATATTGGTCGTCAGAAAGGCCACGATGTGGGTGAGCGTGTCGAATTTTAATTCACTGACGATAACTAGTGCCGACATCACTAACACGTAAACCAGCACCACGGCGTGAATCTTCTTTTGCGACCAATGTTTGGTGGGCCAAATCGCTTGCGAGAAATCAAAGATGGTCCGCGAATAGATTTCGGGAAAGGCTTGCAGCGTTCCCCACAAAGCCAACAGCACGCAAATGTAGTAGACCCAGATCAACGCCGGGTGAATATTTCGCCAAATGTAGGCTTGATCGGTGAGCAAGCTCCAGTCACTGAATGACGCAGGCAATTCGCCGCGAGCGGCAAGCGGATACAACACGGCCGCCCCCGCCATCATGAACGAGGCGGTCACGATCCAGAGTACGAGCGCCCCGCAGGCCACGTCCCACTTCAACGGTGCGAGCGAACGTAACACGCGCTTGGCCAGCTTTGCGTCCTGCGGCAGATAATCGCCGGGAGTTCCTGCCGCGGCACGTTGGCGGATTTCGTCGATCTGCGGGTGGCTGGTGATTCCCCAGCCATGCAGTGAAATCCAATTCGCATAAACAATGTAGCCCAACACGCTACCGCCGACGTAGCCAAACGTCGTGGCGAGCGTAAGCGCCGGCTGCGATTTCACCGTGGCCGGTGCCCAACCGGGAAACTCCGGTACGCGGCCAAACGCCAAGCTTCCCTTGAGTGCTTCCCACAGGTCGGGTTTGACTAGCACCGTGCCGATGATGGTCCCCAAGACAAGCACGCAACAGATCATCACCTGCTGTTTTTCGAGCTTGTCGTAATTCATCACGACGCTGAATCCCAACGCCACGATGATGAAGGCCAGCGTGATCCCGCGGGCAATCCATTTTTGTGTTTCAGGACTGACCACCGTTTCTTGGTTCGCAAACAGCAAGTAATACAACAAGTCGCCGCAAGGTCGTGCCACCGCGGCCCACAATGGCCCGGCGGCCGCCATTTCTAAAAGCACAATAAGAATCAACAGCCATCCCCGTGGACCTGGCACGCGGACAAGCCGCTGACTGATCGGCTCGCCACTCACGGCCGTGTAACGTCCCAACAGATAGGTGACGAAGATGCCTTTGACGATAACACTCAGTAGCACAAGCCACAGCAATCCGTAACCCGCCCACGCCCCCGCGCGAACCACGACGATTGTTTCACCCGCACCGATGGCGACCGACGCCACAATCGCCGCCGGTCCGAAGATATGCAACACGCGCCCAAGTTTCACGAGCGACCACGGCTCGGCAAACACGCCGTGGTATTCCTCGGGGACGATCTTGGATGAAGGTTCGGGCATGAAGAAAATAAACCACGAGAAGGAAATCGTTAGCCGCGCTGCGAAGCGCCAGCGAAGCAAAGCGATTACTCACGGCAACCGGGCGATAACAATTGATTGCCAGAATCTAGATCCGCCGCACGTCTTCGAAGAACAATGTAACGTGCTTCTGACAAAAGAAAAACAGTCCTAACGCCGGCCAAAAATTCTTGCGGTAAGTGGCCAAGGGATCGCGATAATGCGGGGTGCTAGAAAAAGACAACCCTCCACCACCGGTCGAATTTGGGCCGACTGGTGGTGGAGGGTTGTTGCAGCGCCTGGAAATTATTTCGACCTAGACCCCGAGGGTTTTGTCACTTTGCAGAAATCGTTTGTGCTTAACTGGCAACGAGTTATCAACCAGCACACGTTCCAAAACCACTGGGTTCTGTCACCGAAACTCGAAATACCCGATATCGTGACAAAACTCCAAAACGAGCCTGGCGAAAACGAAGACGGCAATCAGCACAACCGACGTTTGGGCTGCTTATTTCCCTTTCGCCGCTTCCTCGTGGCTCGCCGGGGCGACCGAGTCATCAGCCTTCATGTCGGCCGCTGCCAACGGTGGGCCCAACAGCTTTTGCAGCTCGCGTTCGAGATTCTTGCCGCGGGCACGCATGCTCACGACGTTGCCTTGCTGATCAACCAAGATCGCGCGGGGAATGCCGGTGATGCCGTAGTAGGTGGCGAGCGGATTCTCCCAGCCACGCAGGTTTTGATCCTGGCTGAACAAGGTGACCCAAGGAATCTTGGTGGCTGTGATATACGACTGAGCTTCCTCGGGGGTTTTATCGAGGCTGATCCCCACGACGTCGAAACCTTTGCCGTGGTAAGCGTTGTACAACTTCAGCACGTTGGGGACTTCAGCACGACAAGGGCCGCACCAAGTTGCCCAAAAGTCCACGAGCACGACCTTGCCACGATAGGACGCCCAATCAAAGGGACGGCCATCGAGCGTGGTGCCCGTGATATCCATCGGATGACCGGGCAAGCCCATGCGGCGGGCGATGCCTTCGAGCATCGGGACGATACTCATCAAATCTTCATCGCCGCTATTCTTGTACAGAGGAATCGTGGCATCGAGCAACCGCTTGGCATAAGGTTCGCCGCCAGGCATGTCACCCACGTAATCGACGACCGCCATGATCATTTGCAGTTTGTTCTCGTCGGGAGTGCCACGACTCACGAACGACACCACGGTGTCGATCAAGCCCATGCGTTGCTGTTCGTTGAGCTTACCCCACATACCCAGGCCGAGTTCGATATGGAACTTCATGCCGATCTCGCTCACTTGGGGGCGTGGGTCGGCAATCGCGGCGGCAATCGCTTGGTTGAATCTGTCACGGGCACCGGTATCTCCAAGTTGTTGCAGATACTGCAAGGCTTGCAAACGATAGAAGTGAGCCTCTTGCGCTTGCGGGTCGGTCAGTTGCATCGTCAAGACTTTATCAATCGCCTGCAGCACGGTGCGGAAGATCTTCTTTTGATGAACGATGATCTCTTCGTCGCTCTTGCCAGCCGGTTCCATCTCACCCAAGCCGTCGAGAAACTCGAAGATCTGTTCCGGAGTTTGTGCTTCCGGCGGAACGGGGATCGTCTCGCCCGTATCTTGCGGTGCGGCACCCACGGCAGGGGCTTGTTGTTGAGCGAAAGCTGGGTTGCTGTTAAGGCTAATCAGCAACGCGGCGGCGAGAGCGGAAGAAGCGAGAACACAAAAAATGCAACGCAAAACCATTGTCACGAAAACTCGGGGGTGGGAGGGATGACTGGCGACGGCGAGGTCAGCGTAATTATCCCGGTCCGGCGTATTGCTGCAAGTCGAATCACAGGCCCCCGAAGTACCAAAACGACTGAAATTGCCGAGGAATTCGCGACCAGTGCCGCTATCACGTTCAAACCAACGCGTTGGTCAGTCGATGTGATGGAAGTCAGCGATGATCTTCCAAGCTTCGGCCGGCGTTTCCGCGAAATAACACAGCTCGACGTCGTCGTCGGCGATTACCCCTTGGTCGGCGAGGTACTGGAAGTCGATCGTGTTCGTCCAATACTCGCGGCCATACAAGATGATGGGGATCTCTTGCATGCGGCCCGTCTGGCGAAGGGTGAGCGTGTTGAACAATTCATCGAGCGTCCCAAAGCCACCAGGAAACACAACGAGTGCTGCGGCGCGCAAGATAAAGTGAAACTTACGCAGGGCAAAGTAGTTGAACTGAAAGCACAACTCGGGAGTGATATACGGATTAGGTTCCTGCTCGTGGGGCAGTTCGATGTTGAAGCCGATGCTCTTGGCGCCGATTTCAAACGCGCCGCGATTCGCGGCTTCCATGATGCCGGGCCCGCCACCCGTGGCGATCACGAAGTTGCACTTGCCGTTTGATTGGCACGACGAGGAAACAAGACGGCTAAACTCGCGGGCATCATCGTAGAACCGTGTCTTGGCGATAACACTCTGAGCACGAATCAGATTGCGCTGGGCCCTATGGTCCGTGGGATTTTCCGCCAAGGCTTCCTGTGCGGCATTCAACCGCGCATCGGCAATGTGCTTTTCGACGATCTGCGTCCCACCAAAGACCACGATCGTCGAATCAATCTTGTTCTCGCGCAGCAGCGTCTCGACCTTGTGCAGTTCGAGCTGCATGCGGATCGGGCGCTGGCCAGCGCGACCCAGGAAGTCGATATCGATCTCTGCTTTGCGATAGCCGGGAGAGCGAAGAATCGCTTGTCGGTTTTTTTCTACTTCGGGGGGGAGTTCCATAATCGCTCTCTGTTTGACCAGTCACGAGCCAATCGCGCTGGGCGCATTTTCACTTATCGTCACGATTGTAAAGGCAAGCCTAGTGGTCGGGCGAGGGTGGCAAACTTTCGGATTACACCAGTTCTTGGGTCTCACCCAGGCTGGGCAGATGCACGTCCCAACCCCGTGAAGCGGCAAGTTCGGCAGAGAGCGACTCGGCACTCTCGATTTCGCCATGGGTCAGGAACGTGCGACGGGGGGCTTCAAGCGGCGCCAGCCAACGCAACAAGCCGTTGCGATCGGCGTGGCCACTCAGGCCAGGAATTGTTTCAATCGCGGCCCGCACGGGCACCTCTTGGCCATGCATCCGCAGGAACTTGGCACCATCCTGCAACAACCGGCCACGCGTCCCCTCGGCCATATAGCCACCCAAAATCACAGTATTACGCGGATCGGGGAGGCGCTGCTTGAGATGATGCACGATTCGTCCCCCCGTCATCATGCCGCTGCTGGAGATAATCACCGCCGGACCGGGATGCCGGTTCAAGGCTTTGGATTCCTCCGTTTTGCGGCAGAGGAAAACATGGGAACCATCGAAGAGCGGATTCTCGGGACTGAGTTCCCCTTCGCTCAAATCGTGGTCTTCATCATGCTCGCGATAAATGTGCGTCGCATCTACGGCCATCGGACTGTCGAGATAGATCGGAATATCCGGGATTCGCTTCGCTTGCTTCAACACCTGCAACAGATAAATCAATTGCTGCGAACGGCCAATTGCAAACGCGGCCACGAGCATCACTCCGCCCCGTTCGACACTGCGATTGACAACGTCGGCCAAGCCTTGTGTCAAATCCTCGTCGGCATGATTGCGGTTGCCGTATGTCGACTCGCAAATGAGATAGTCGCAAGCCGGAGGTGGAGTGGGATCGTGATACAGGGGGCCATTGTAATTGCCAACGTCACCCGAAAAGAGGATACGCAGCGGCGGGGTTTGATTGCGAATCTCGACTTCGATCATGTTCGAGCCCAGCAAGTGGCCCGCGTCGTGATATCGCATCCAAATTGGCTCGACGGGCGAAAACCATTCACCGCGACTCACCGTGCGAAACAGCTTGACGGTGTTCTCGGCATCACGGACTTCGTACAACGGAAACGCCGGGATGTGCTTCGAGTACCCTTTCTTGTTGGCATAGCTCGCGTCGGATTCTTGAATCTTGGCCGAGTCCAGCAATGTGATCTCGGTGAGTTCCGCCGTGGCGGGGGTACACCAAATCTTGCCACGGTAGCCTTGCTTCACGATCCGTGGCAAGAAGCCCACGTGGTCGAGATGTGCGTGCGTCAGCACCACGGCATCAAGCTTCTTGGTGCTGAAAGGCGTAGGTGCCCAGTTTTTCTCGCGCAGCTGTTTGATGCCTTGAAACAGCCCGCAATCGATCAACACGCTCGCGTCATCGACTTCGAGCAAATACTTCGAGCCGGTGACCGTCTGCGCCGCGCCGTAGAAAGTGAGTTTCGTCATGATTGTCCTTATCGTAGACCTGTTTCCCAGGTTCGTTGTTCAAATGATTCCATGAAGCGGTTTGCCGGGGGCCGCCAAGCCTTCGACGCGCTCGGTGATCTCGGGGAGTTCTTCCAGCACCGGGGCATGATGAGGTTTAATGCGTGCATCAAACACCAACGGCCCACGGCAGCCCCAATGTTTGTCTCGCGTGAAAGATTCTATTCCATACAAGTCCACGGCTGGATTGGTGCGAGTGAACGTCACCCACAGGAAGTTTCGCAGCGATTCGCTCAAGAATTGGCTGTCGTCGACGATCGCAATCCAGCGAATCCCTTCGAATGTCGAGTTCGCCGTAAAGCTCTCACAAAAACGCTCGATCGGGGCAGCGACTTCGGCACGGGACTCAGTTTGAGCCCGCACGGAAACATCATAGTCAAACGATGGTGCGGGACATTTGGGCCCGGTGATCGCCAACACGCCGGGCAGCACGATGCGTGGATCGCGAAAGCCGGCTGGCAAGTTCAAGTTGCTAGGAACCTGAGTTGCCAGTTGGAATCGCTTGGGCCCCACGGCAGCCATTACAACCTTCGAGCCGGCATTCAATCCCGAACCGCTGTAGTCGAGCGTATCCACCGTGGTCTGGGTGTGGAAATGCAAATCCCGCGACCAATCGGCGCGTTCCAAGAGATGTGTGAGGAATGGTCCGATGTCGTGAATATCCAACTGCGGCGCGTCTTGTTGAGCAACGATCAACAGAAACTTCGCAAGCGACAGTTGACCTTGTCCGAGAATCGCATTCGCCTGCGTCAACAATTCCTGCGGCCGCTTGGCATCAAGGAATGGCATGTAGCGTTCGCTGCCAATAGCCAAGAGCAGCGGATGCACTCCCGCAGCATCAACGGCATGCACGCCATGAATTCCTGGAAGGACCTCGGGGATCAGCGGGCCGGTGATTTCATGAATCAGTCCACCCAGGATTGTATCTTCTTGCGGCGGCCGCCCCACGACCGTAAATGGCCAGATCGCGCCATCGCGGTGGTAGACATTCGTCACACGCATCACGGGGAACGGATGGGCCAAGCTGTAATAGCCCAAGTGATCGCCAAACGGCCCCTCGGGCTCCAAACGATTGGGTATCACTTCGCCCGTGATACAAAAATCGGTGTCGGCATGCAGAGGCAAGCTGTCGTTCCGCGCGATCATACGAACGCGGCGACGTCCGAGTGCACCGGCAAACCCAAGTTCGCTCATTCCTTCGGGTAACGGCATCACCGCCGCCACCGACATCGCCGGTGGACCGCCCACAAAGATGTTCACCCGGAAAGGTTTACCAGCAGCAAGTGCCGCGGCATGATGCACGCCAATCGATCGGTGAATCTGGTAGTGCAAACCGATTTCTTCGTCCGTGCGATAAGGTTTGCCCGACAATTGAACGCGGTACATGCCGAGATTGCTATGCTTGAGCCCCGGGCTGCGCACATCTTCGGTATAAACTTGCGGCAGCGTGATAAACGCCCCGCCATCGTGCGGCCAGCTTTTGAGTTGCGGCAATTGGCTGATGGTCGTGCGGTTGGCGAGGACGGGGCCCTTCGATACCCACTTGGGCAGCATCGAAAGTCCGCTAAGGGGCACACTCCGGTAGCGCCAGGGATGACGCAAGGCGAGCGTGGGATCGCTTCGCAGTTCCACGAGTTGCTTGATCGCAGCGAGACCATCCCGAAACATCAACCGGGCACGATCCATCGTGCCGTACAAGTTGGCCAACATTGCAAATCGGCAATCACGCACATTCGTAAACAAGATCGCGGGACCGCCAGCAGCCGAGACGCGCCGCTGGATTGCCGCCATTTCCAGATTGGCATCAATCGGTTCGGCGATGCGGATGAGTTGCCCCTGGCGCTCAAGATCAGCAACACATTCTTGAAGACTGGAATAGCCCATAGTCCAACTGTTGATTCTGCATTAGTTTGGGTGCTGGGAAGCGAGCCCATGGCGATGGCTTTCCCGGCATGGCGAGCCTTCGATTCTAACGATAGCAGGCCCTGCATCTACCCAACCGGATTGGCCATGGCCGGGGCAACAGGTCGTTTTTTGCGGCTTGGAAGGGCTTTGCGGGGGAGGGGTGCTGAAAATCCGCCCAAAACAGGTCGTAAAACTGGTGCGAATTCTCAGGGATTCTTAAAATGGAGGGATAGCTTGTTCCTGGGATCAACACTTAACTTAAATGCAGTTTCCCGAGCTTTGCAAATCTCACCAGAGGACTTGCCTCTCGATAAGCCTTGCGGGCATGTTTTCGTTGCTTTCGCATGAGCGACCTTAGTTACATCAGGACACCCGTCTATGAATCACGATCGGCATGAAGAGGATCAGCGCATTCCAGAAATTGCCATCACTGGCGATCTCACTGAGCACGAATCCGATCTCACGGAACGGCTGTTAGATATTGCACCCGGCGGACAATGCACCCTTTATTTCGATTCCCCGGGTGGCAGTCCGTATTGTGCCGTGTCGTTGATGACACTCATTCGCCTGCGAGGTTTGCGCGCGACGGGCATCGTCACGGGCGAATGCTCCTCCGCGGCGCTCTGGCCCTTTGCGGCTTGCGAACGGCGGTTTGTTTCGCCTTATAGCGTGCTGTTGTTTCATCCCATGAAATGGCAAAGCGAAGAGAACGTTGGATTGGCGGAAGCCGCGGAATGGGCACGCCATTTCGGACAATTGGAAAAAGACATGGACGCGCTGCTGGCCGACTTATTCGGTGTCTCACGCGACGTCATGCACAGTTGGATCAACCCCGGAAAATATATCTCGGGTGCGGAACTCGCCGGCGCTGGGTTGGCTGAGTTGATTTCCGCGGCGGATTTGGTCAAGCCGTCGGGGATCTTTCACATCTTGAACAACGAAAATTCCAACGGCGAAGTGTTGCCCACGGCTGGCAAACCCAAATTGCGAAAAGCACCCTGAAATTATGCCGTCAACGGTGGCGGAGACGCAGCAAATTCTTTCAGGAGTTGCGTGGCGGTCGCAACGTCATGGGCATAGGGGAGGAAAGCGCTTCGCACCCGCAAGCGGCGAATGACGCCCTTTTCTTGAAACTCGCCGCCGAGTTCTCTGTTAATGACAACATGCTGCCCCGTTTCTACGTGCCAAGTTCCTAAGTCCTCGGGGTACGTGGCTTCCAAGTAGCTCCATCCCTGAGATGCATCTCGTACTAGCACGCCCGCAAAGCGATCGCTGCTGATGACTGCATCCATGCTGGCTGCTGGTGTCCCATCACCGTGAACCTGCAAAACTTCCCCCGCTGGCAATTCACTCCTCAGCACCGCTTTGGGAAAACATTCCAAGAGCGACGTTTGCAACGACACGATGCCATCCACAATGACGCACAGTGAATCTGCCGAAACAATTCGCCAATACATGTGGAGTGTAAACGGCTGGGCCTCGGTTTGCGGATAGTTGGCAACAAGGTCGCTGCCCCGCACAAACTTGTCGAGTCCTTCCGTGTTCAAGCTTGATGGCTCATGAGATTGCGTGGCCACGGTCAGACCGAGTAGTTGGCCCGTGAGCGCCGCACCGTTCCAAGAAAGTTGCTGCAATCCGGCAGCCGGATTCGACAAATCAACTTGGGCCTGCAAAAAATTCGCTTGGAGCTTTGCGTGGGAATCGACGAGTTGCCAAGGATTCATGATTCGAGTTTTGCTTGGCGATTCGATTTTGTTGCTGTGAAATTCAAACTGCGTTGTACCAATAAAAAAACCCCGCCGAACACCGAGGTGCTGCGACGGGGCCGGAACAGAGAAGAGGCCGATGTTTGCTTGGGGGGGAATAATAGATATTAGGCAATTGCCTTCTGCTAATCAGCAGTCGGGTTGTCTATAGCAAACAATCAAACTTCATCTACTAGCTCAATCACGATCATACTCATTCCCACACCCATGTCCAGCTTTCTTGCCAAAATCTTTGGAAGAATTCCTGGCCCCATCTAGACAACCTCCTGACAATTTGTCGTTATTACTTATTCGATAAAGTCTTACGTTCTTACGCCGCTTATGACAGCGTGCAACCAAACAGAGGATAACCATGCCGGATTTTGCACGATTATTGACCGTTTGCGAAGCCGCGGCCCGAGCCGGCGCCGCGGAACTGTTGGCTTGGCAGGGAAAGTTTGCCACTCGGGAGAAGTCGGCCAGGGATTTGGTCACCGATGCCGACCTCGCTTCGCAAAAGGCCGTTCAAGCAATCGTGCAAGCAGCATTTCCCGACCATGGCTTTCTTGGTGAAGAAAACCCAGACCGCCAGCAATTGCAACTTCCCTACTGTTGGGTGGTGGATCCCCTTGATGGAACAACCAACTACGTGCATGGCTTTCCTTGTTTTGCTGTCTCGGTCGCCGTCGCTTTCGAGAACCAACTGGCGGCAGGGGTGGTCATGAATCCCCTAAATGGTGAATGCTTCACCGCAGCTCGTGGACTAGGCAGTAAGTTGAATGGAGCGTCGATCCATGTGAGCGACGTCACACAACTCGATCACGCGCTGGTTGCCGTGAGTTTCCCACCAAATCCCCAACCCAATTCCCCTGACATCCAAGCGTTTCTCAAAATTTCACCAGAATGCCAAGCTGTGCGTCGGACCGGATCGGCGGCTTTGAATTTGGCGTTCGTGGCCTGCGGACGGCTAGATGCCCACTGGGCCCACTTTATTCACAGTTGGGATTCCGCCGCGGGTGCGCTGCTCATTCAAGAGGCCGGTGGAATCGTGCGCTCGTTTAATGGTAAAGCTTACGACGTTGCCCAAGGTGATTATTGCGTGGCGAGCACACCACAACTCTTCGAGCAGGTGATCAACCGCATTCAACCTTCAACATAATAATCGCGCACAAAAACGCCGACATCCACATTGCCTGCAGACAAGGTGGATGTCGGTTATCAATTCTGGCCTCCCCGCGAGGCCAGCCAGTCACACTTTAACTCTCAACCGCGATTGGGATCGTTGAAGAAGTTGTCCGGGATCGTCCGGTCGACAATGCGGCCTAATTCATTTTGAGTCCGGCGCTGACCGACCGTGTGCCATGCCGACACTTCCGCTAGCTCGGGCATGATGTCGATCAGTTGGCTGACCAACATGCTGGCCAAGCGCTTTACCGAACGATCGTGAGCCGATTCCAAAATCGCCTTGGCGGTTTTCATGACCCGCAGCATGCCAGCACGTCGGTTAACGGGCTCAGACAAGGGCCCCTCGTTATCGACGAGCAGGTCGGCCAGGGGGACTTCCAAAACTTTTTGCCACTTGAGCAAGTCCGAAATCCGCAAATCGCATTGGGGATTACCTTGCTCCCGAATGTCATTCGCGTTCAGATCCATCTTCCGTGTGAGAGAGCGGATCGTAGCGCCTTGCTGATTGCATACTTCTTGGATGCGATGATACTTGGTCGTGGTCTTGGGCGTTGACGACGTGGGCGTGGTATTCCGAGGAATCGGAATATTGAAGCCGTTACTTTCGTAGTTGTACTCGATGGTACTCATATGCGCGTGTTCCTCCGCAGGGCAAGAATGCCCGAGTGAAAAGGTGCCTCATGGCAAGGCGCAATAGCACTTCTGGCAAGGTGCTAAAAAGCCGAGCACAGGCTCTGGGTTGTTCCGAGAAAAGCTGGTTATCTTCTTATGAGATGGACGCAACAAACGACAATCAGTGCCTTTAAGTTGCGATGTGTAGGTCGATCACCAAACCAACCAGCCGAGAGAGGTTTTTGCCCGCGGCGATCGCCTGTACTACTTCTTTCAATCCTCCGGATGAAATCTCAAGATGTTTGTCTATGACATCTTTCGCGTGTCGTAAGCATCCTAATCTTGCCCCTAGGCTTTGGCAAGAGAAAGCCATTGGATTTCAATGGCGGCAACTACTCACCTGGGACAACTCCTGGGGATGAGTCAAAGCCGACTCGAATAATCACAACTGAGAGACCGCTTTCAATGCCATCACTGTCACAGACATTAGCGCGCAATGATTCAAAAAGTTCTGCTGAACTGGACACTCCGGGATTCGGAAGTCGCCTGCCAAACGGCGAATTTGTAAAGCACTTGTGCAGTCAATTGCTTAGGACAATGGCAACGCGGTAAAGCCAGTCGGCAAGTTTGCCAAATAGTTAGCAGACCCCAAACTCGTGAGCACGGGCGAGATGGCCGAAGTTTGTTCAACTACTTGTCGACGCCGTGGAACCAAAGGTTTTTCCAGCCTTAGCCAAGTGAATCCGAGCAACGAGCGATGGGCCGTTTCCATGCTTTCGTGCAAAGCACGCACCGCGGCAAAGCGGCGCGAACCATGGGAATCGATGCTCTCGGCCGTTTGAATGTCAGCCTTCCGCACGGTGTTGGGCCTGTTTCGCTGGTCCTTAAGAAGGTCCTTCAGTTCGGTGACGTCGATGGGCGACACCCCGTCGTGAACGATCACCATTTCGACAGACAAGCGATTTCTGACCAATTCGAGCACAGCCGACAAACCACCCCGAAAGGCTTGCCGCAGAACCTGTACGCGGGGATACATGCGGGCGAGTTCGCAGGCGGACTCAAACGTGTCGTCGGTCGAACCGTCGTCGACGATCACCAAGTCGATTTCGGTGCGAACGAGCATCGACAAATCGAGGACATCGTGAACGATCGAGCGGATTTGCCGCTCCATATTGTGCATCGGCAACACGACGGTTAGCTGCTGTGTCAAAGCCGGGACTCCCATCTTGGGGTCGCTCCGCTGGGGGCACTCGATAAGAACAAACGTGCCGCCGCCGTTCGACCGATGTGTCTGGTTACATTTTTTGCCAGAACTAGGCTGTTAGTTGTGCCATCGACCAGCGAACTGCATCGGCTGGAGAAAATGAGAAATCGAGCCGGTCGATTGATTTTTAACCGGCCTGCCGGTCATAACGATTAAGCGATTCCAGCGTCGCCAATGGCAAGCGTAGCCAACTTGAGATAAGCTGATTTTCTATCACCTCCCTAGCTAACAAAGGTGCTCCCTTGAGCCAGATTCCCGACTTTTCCCAAGGAAACGGATTGCTCCCGGCAATCGCCCAAGACGCGGCGAGCGGGGCCGTATTAATGCTCGGCTATATGAACCAGGCAGCCTGGGAGCAAACTCTCGCCACGGGGAACGCTGTTTATTACAGCCGCAGCCGCCAGAAGCTCTGGAAAAAGGGAGAAGAAAGCGGCCATGTGCAACGCGTGAAGGCGATTTACGTCGACTGCGACGCAGATACAATCCTGTTGCAGGTCGAACAAGTCGGCGGGGCTGCTTGCCACGAGGGATATCCCACCTGCTTTTTCCGCCGGTGGGATGGCAACGGCTACTCGATCGAGGTTGAGCGCGTGTTCGATCCCCAGCAAGTTTATGAAAAGTCCGGCCATTGATTGGCCATAGAGGAAGAAAGACATTCGCCGTGAGTTTTGAAGAACGTTTTGCTGCTCTTAATCTTGAGCTGCCGCCCGCCCCCAAGGCGATGGGACTTTATCGCCCCATCGTCGTTGTCGACAACTTGGCCTATCTCTCGGGTCACGGCCCGCTCCAACTCGACGGCAAGCTGATTTGCGGCACGATCGGCCAGGACATGGATCTGGCCGCAGGACAATACGCAGCTCGGCAAACGGGGCTAACCGTGATCTCCAGTTTGCGGGCTCACTTCGGTAGCTTGGATCGCATCAAGCGACTGATCAAAACTTTTGGGCTCGTCCGCTGCACGCCCGATTTCGTCGATCAGCCCGCCGTGATTAACGGTTTCAGCGAATTGATGAAGGATATCTTCGGCGAAGAGCAGGGGATTGCCGCCCGGAGTGCCGTCGGCGCGGCCTCACTGCCGGCGGGAATGGCCGTGGAAATCGAAGCGATTTTTGAGTTGCACCCGGCCTGAGATTAATTGGCCGCGACCGCGAGTTCTTCTTCCTGAGCGACCGATTCGTCGGCGGGAGCGTTCATCTTGGCCAATTGCGAACGGAATTCTTGGATACCGGCCAGGACGTTTTCTTCGTCGACGGGTTCCGTGGCTGCCGTTTCACCGCTGGTTGCAGGTGAGCTTTCGCTGTCCATCCCCTGCGGCTCTGCAATCGCTTTCTCGGGAATAGTGCTCACGGCGTCGCGGGAAAGTGCCGTTGGTTCGGCAACCACTTGAGCAGCTACCGGACCGACTTGGCCAGCAGCTTGAGCCTTATCTGCCGCTTGATCGCGGCGGAACATCAAAGTGCCGTAATGCTTGTTGACGTAAACCGCCAAGCCATAACCCAATGCGATGTTCGTGATCGTTAAAAATCCGATGACCAAAACCATATCAATTCCTGCCCGAATCGAATGAACGACCGGACCGCGCGGTTGTCCGCACGTCGTCCGTCTCAGAAAGCCTACTTCGCGCGAATCACCGCACGCCGTTCGGCTGGGGCAAATACGCGTGGAAACCGCTTTCCCTACGCGGGGAATCGATTGTAGCGACTATAGGGGGGCCATTATCGAAGAAGTCGCCCGGCCGCCGCCGTGGCAGGGGAACGGACCGGTGCGGGGGGATGAGCCAACGAATTCACGAATTCAGGCGAAACATTATTCAGTGTGATCACTTCGCTTTTCCCCTCGGGATCATGCGCTCGAATGATGCAGATCACTTCCGACTTCAGCCCTCGGCGTTGAATTTCTTCCAACGCGGCTTGCTCGCTGGTTGAGAGCGTTTTGGGGGAAGTATTGGCTGCACCCGCGAATTCATTGGGAAGCAGATCGATAAGTTCATCTTGACCACGGATGGCAATATCCTCCGTAGGTGCTACCGGCGCATCCTCAAGCGAGGTCACCTGACTAACAGCATTCTGACCCGCGGGTGATTGATACACCATGGCCAGGTTCAAACTGTCGAGCTTGGCTTGAATCGAGGGAAGCGATGCATACAGTCCTTCGTTGCTCTGAGGGTCAGCCGCAAAGCAAACGCCGATCAATTGCCCTGCGGCGTTGAATAAACCACCGCCGCTGCGACCTTCGACGGGGGCACCGGCCACTTCCACATTCGGCGGGCCTTGGTAACGATCAATGGTCGTAATCTGTGAGTCGATTGCCGTGGGATTGTCGCCCCCGTTGCAGCCGACCGTCGTAATATTCGCGCCGGGTGAAATTGGCGTGTTCGGGGGTGCGATCGACAAAGCTTGAACGGGCGATTGGGGCCGCACGATCACCAGCGCTAGATCACGTTCGAGATCGTAATTCAACAGTTGCCCCTGCGCCGTTTCCTTGACTTGAGCCCCGGTCGGAGTGGCTTGATAGAAGGTGACTTCAATCGGGCCTTTCCCGGCTGACGTGCGGAACAAATGCCCGCAGGTCAAAAGCAAAGCGGCTCCATCACGAGCATCGACAATCGTGCCCGTCCCCGCGGAAGTGCCGTCGGCATCTTCTACGGAAATTTTGACGGTCGCTTCCAGCAACTTATTGTGGGATGGAGTAGGGCCGCTTGGGGTGGCACTCGTAGCTGGCGGCGGATTGCCAAAAGGATTCGCCATTGGTGCCGCGGCGGCCGTTGCGTTCATTGCCTGAGTCGGCAGGGCTTGTGAAGGCTGGGATTGTAATGGCTGGGCTTGAGGAGCCAACGCCTGCGACGCCATCGGATCGGGTGACTGTCCCCGCACATCTGTACCACGCGGGGTCAGGATTTCTTGAAGCTGCTCAAACGATCCTGTGCCAATCATCCGAGCATATTCACGACCATCGACAAGCGCGATAAATGTTGGAACTTGATCGACTTTGAACTGGGCAGCGAGTGCCGTGTCGCGAGCGATATCGATATGCCGCACGTCGTAACCGGCCGCGGCAATTCTTTGCACCACGGGCCGCATCTCGCGGCACGGTCCACAGGTGGCCGAACCGAAATCCAGCAGCACCACTTCAGCGGCCGATGCTGTGTGACACAACGAAAGAATCAAGCAGACAAGCAGTGTTTGCTTTGTCCCTGCAAACTTTTTCAGAGCGACCATCGGTTCCCTCCATGGATCCACGGTCAAGCGGATAAAAATTCTTTGCATCGCTGCCGCGAGAGAACCACATGCCGCACGAGAAGTTGGGAACGCGGCCAAGAATTGAAGCGCGGCTCATCAGCCTGATGAGCGCACGAATCCCTTGCGTCCGCGACAACATCCGTGTTGTCTCGACGATGCGACCCTCGCACGAGTTTGTCACCGCTGGCGAAAATCCATTTTCACGAGAGGTGCTGCGACGAGTTACCGTATTCAGTCTTATCCCCAGGGGCTAGCAGAGCCGTCCGGGCTTGGTCTAAATTTGCGTCAACTTGGTAACTCTTACAAGACCAGGTAAAAATCCTGACAAACGTGCGAGAACCTGCGCTATAAATCGCGTGTCTCAACAACTTGCCAGCAACGCTACCATCGCCGCAAATTTAAACCAACACCAGTTGAGCACCTCTCGTGCCAAACGCCGCGCGGCCTCCCGAGAGAACGAATCGCACGCTACAATAAGCCGACCTGACACCTGCACTGATAGCATTTATTTAAAGCATTCATGACCAAACGCCGAATCCTTGTAACCTCCGCCCTGCCCTATGTGAATGGCCATATTCATTTGGGCTATATCCTCGAATCGGTGCAGACCGACACCTGGGTTCGTTTTCAAAAACTGCGAGGTAATGAATGCTTGTACGTCTGTGCCGACGATACCCACGGCACGGCGACGATGATTCGCGCCCGACAAGAAGGACGCACCGAAGCGGAACTTATTGCTGACATGCAAGCGGCCCACGTGGCAGATCTCACGGGGTTTGATATTGGCCACGACAACTACGGCAGCACGAACGATCCCGAGAATGAACAGCTGTGTCAAACGATTTGGAAATCGATCCGCACAGCGGGTCTTGTGAAGGAAGCCGATGTCGAGCAGCTGTTTGATCCCGAGGCGGGAACATTCCTTGCCGACCGTTTTGTGCGCGGCACATGCCCTAAGTGTCATACGCCCGATCAACCCGGCGACAATTGTTCGAAGTGCGGCAGCACATACAGCCCCGCCGACTTGATTGACCCCAAGAGCACGCTGAGCGGCGCGACTCCCGAAATTCGCTCCGCCAAGCATTTGTTCATCGAGCTGGAGCAACTTCATGAGTTTCTTGAGGATTGGTCGCAGAATGGCAAACACTTGCAATCGGAGATTGCCAATTACTTGAAAGGTCACTTCCTCGGCGAACCGCTGCGGGATTGGGACATCTCGCGCCCCGCGCCGTATTTCGGCTTCGAGATTCCCGACTATCCCGGCAACTATTGGTATGTGTGGTTCGACGCGCCGATTGGCTACATCGCGTCCACACAACAATGGTGCGACCGTCACGGGCAGAAGCTCGATGATTGGTGGAAATCGAATCGCACCGAGATTCATCACTTCATTGGCAAGGACATCACCTACTTCCACACGCTCTTTTGGCCGGGGATGCTCAAGGTTTCCGGTTATGGTCCGGTCGAGAACCTGCACGTCCACGTGCATGGCTTTCTCACCGTCAACGGCGAGAAGATGTCCAAGAGCAAAGGGACGTTCGTCAACGCACGCACGTATCTGAACAATCTCGATCCGAGTTACCTACGCTACTTTTTTGCTTCCAAGCTCAACGACCGCGTTGACGACCTCGACCTCTCACTCGATGAATTCATCGCCAAGGTGAACACCGATCTCGTGGGCAAGGTCGTGAATCTCGCCAGCCGCACGGCGAAGTTTGTCGAGCAAACGGGGCTATCCAAAAAGTATCCTGACGATGGAGGCTTGTTTGCCAATGCCGTAGCGCTGGGCAATGAAATCGCCGAAGCCTATGAGTCTTGCGACTACAGTCGAGCGATGCGGTTGATTATGCAGCTAGCCGATCAGGCCAATCCATTTGTCGAAGAGAACAAACCGTGGGAGCTGCGCAAAGATGCCGCGCAAGCTGGTCGCTTACAAGACGTTTGCACGATCGCGCTGAATTTGTTCCGGCAGATCGCGATCTACCTCGCTCCCGTCTTACCACGGCTAGCCCAACAAACGGGCGAGCTTTTGAACGATCCAATCACATCTTGGGAGCAGGCAAAGACTCCGCTCGTGGGGACGCCGGTCGCCAAGTTTCAACACATGCTCAAACGCGTCGAAGAAAAGGATGTACAAGCGATGATCGAAGAATCGAAGCCTATTGAGACCCCTGGCGAGCCCGCTTCAGCGGGCGGTGCAGCAGACAAATGGAACGACCCCGGCGAAGCCCTCGCCGCCGAGCCCCTCGCAGCGGAATGCACGATCGACGATTTTGCCAAGGTCGACCTCCGCGTCGCGCGCGTGGTCGAAGCCGAAGCCGTGCCCGAAGCACGCAAGTTGTTGAAACTTAAGTTGAGCTTAGGCGGCGGTGAGTACCGGCAAGTCTTCGCGGGGATCAAATCGGCTTACGAACCCGAAGCACTCGTGGGTCGGCTGGTGATCATGGTGGCCAACCTCGCTCCGCGGCAGATGAAATTCGGGCTAAGCGAAGGGATGGTCGTCGCCAGCGGCTCGGGTGGCAGCGAAGTGTACGTTTTGTCGCCCGACCAAGGCTCGGTCCCTGGCCAGCGCGTTCACTAATCGGCGAATATTATTCGTCTGCTTCGTAAACTTCGATTTCCATTAAGCCGAGATCGACGCTTTTGTCGTTTTCTTGGGCAGTCACCGCGAGGGGCTCCCATATTTCTCCTTCCAACCAACCGGCGGAAAGTTCGTCAGTTTCCTGGATCCAGAGTTTCACCTTGGCCTTATAGCTTCCTGACGGCACGTGCTGGAGAGTAAAGCTTCCGTCCTCATCGAGCTTCGCCATATAGGAACTCTTCGGCATCTTCGCCAACCACGCCGCGTTTTCGACGGGATCGAAATTCATACCAACCGTCGTTGACCGACCCCACTCAAAGAAGATGTTCTTAACCATATCAGTCGGCTCATCTTCTCGTTCCAACTGAATCATGCCACAACTGATCAGCGCTTCGCTGCCGTCGTAAAATATGGGAACTACCGTGCCAGAAACACTGATGCCTGCGCGATTGATTTCGATCTTGCTCGTCGCGCCGGGCGATAAGGTGACATGGGCTTCGTTAGAGAATTCCTGCTGTTTGTGATCCGTCTCAACGCAATATTCCAATTGCTTCCCCAGGACGGCATAGCCATTGGTCAGCCGCTCGAACGCAAATTCGCCTTTGTCATTGGCGGTAGCAAAGTTGTTCCAAGTAATTAGGCTTTTCTCGCCGAATGCCTGGTATTCCACGACCATGAGTTGCAGCTTTTCATTGGCCACCGGCTTCTGACCAACCGTAACCACACCTTCCACACGGGCCCATGGCGTAAGTACGATATCAATCGGTTCGTTTTTGGCGAATTTCTTGCCGGGCACGAGTCCCCACCCCTCGTCGGCCAGGCAGAGCACGCGATATTCGCCTTCTTGAGCGGCCAAATCGTATTTGCCATTTTCTCCACTCACGACATGCGCCGTTTGGTCCTTCGTCGTCACGGCGCCATTCTCGATCAGAGGTTTGTCTTCCGGCTTAATCACATATAACTTGGCACCAATGGAGGGTTTTCCTTCCTTCGTTTTGATAAGCCCCTGCGGAGCAAGCTTGTCCTCCAAAACTTCGACGTGATTAAGATCGCGAATCTGTTCGTTACCGAGTCGCCGTTTTCCAAAGCCGACGTCGCTGAAATATTTTTCGTGGGTCAACTTCAACCGCATCTCCAGGGGGTCGGGAGTGGCGATCTCGGCTCGCCAAGCTCCTTGGGCATCGGTCTTACCAAGTTCACCGCCAATCACGGGGCAAACTTCTCCCTCTTCGGCGACCCACGACGAAACGACCAAGCCTTCGACGGTCACCCCTTCGACGGGTTTCCCGCGTTCGTCATGCACAATCCCGCCAATGGTTTGTCCCTTGGAGAGTGTGAAAGCAAATTCTTTGGGAACGGATTTCTGCTGCCAACGGACTTCAAGCGGAATGCGGCCTGCTGATGTAGCTTTCATCGTCAAAGAGCTGGAATCATTCGGCAGATTCAGCGTAGCGATTCCCTCCTTACTGACCGTGAGCGGGAATTCCGTGTCGTCCATCGTCACGTCAATGGTAGCTCCGGGAAGCGGTTTGCCCGCTTCATCCACAACTTTGATTTCCAGATAGCGAAATGCCTCCTGCGCGTGCGCATTGCTGACGACACACAGAAGTGCAATGCAAATGAGAAGCATAGAACGAGCAGTCATGGCAATCTGCGCACAAGTAGTGAGGTTAATATCTGCCTGAGATTTTACTCAATATCTGGCGCCTAGCTACTACTTGGCTGGCTGTGGTAGCGTAGGGGTAACCTGAAAGACACTCACTCCCCCTGCTGCTTGAGTTGGGATGGGATTCGTCATCTTTAACTCAAATTTGCCCAAATCGACGATTTCGTCGGCTGATCCCTTGGGAATGGTGATTTGCTTGTTGAGCGTGGCGAGATTATTCCAGTTGTAGTTTTGCCCTGTGGGAAGTTCGTAGAGCGTGACCGTTAATTGATAGTTTCCTGGCTCGACATCGAAGATTTCAAAGTTTCCATCTTCATCAAATGCCGCAGCGTAACTGCGCCGAAATTGGGGCTGAGCCGGCTGAGGCGTGGCCGGCGAAGTCGCATTGGCAATCGCTTGCCCGATCGCGTGAAACATACTGGGAGCGACATGAGTTTGTTCGTAGAGTTGCACCGCTCCCATTTTCCACGACACCGTCTTTTGATAAGCCTCGGGGACCGTCATCTGCCCCTTGATGTTTCGCCCCTTGCCCCCCAGTTGAACGGAGGCCGTGTCGCCGGCTTCCACTTTAACAGGTACCGCGTGGGAATTACTCGACATGCTGCCGTTGCCGGTATTGGCATAGTCGATTCTGAGCGCGGCCTGATAGTCACCTGCGCGCACGCGATCAAAAACAAACTTTCCCTCGGCATCAGTTTGTGCGCCGTACCACCAATACGACTGCGGCCGATTCTGCTCATAAGCCATCTGATAATTGAGGCTAACTTGCTGATTGGACACTGGCTTTTCGCCGCGCATGTATTTGCCAGTCACCTTGGCCCAAGGCTGTAAGGTGATTTCGAGGTTGTTGCTATCGACTTTGCTATCAATCTCACTCCATCCGGCGTCGCTCAAGCAGATGAGTTTAAAATCGGCATCGGGAAATGGAAGCGAGAATTTGCCATTGGCATCAGTCGTCACTTGAACGGTGTCTGATTGCCGCTGACTTCGGCCACTGGAAATATAAAGTTGGTTATTGCCAGCGGTAGCCATCAAGACTTCGGCGCCCGCGACCGGTTTGCCATCGGGCGATTTCACGATCCCCGTGGGACCTGCTCCTTTTTCCACTTTGAATTCGAGGGTGACCTCCCCTTCATCGCTTTTAATTAAACGGGATATCGCCGGGCGATAGCCCTCAGCCTCGATCCGCACGAGATAGCCTTCGTACGGCTCGCTAAACTCTTTGGTGAACTGCCCATCTTTACCCACATGATCATTATGTCGTTGCCAGTAGTCGCGATCATTGCCCTTAAATCTTAGCCCTTCGATCACCTGAAACTGCTTCAACGGCTCGCCACTTTCCGCGTCGAAGACCGTTCCAGAAACTTTCAGCGATCGGGGCATCGTGATGACGTGCGGCTCTTCCTGCGGCGCGAAATTTTGCCCGCGCACCGACATATAGCCACGGCAAAACATATCGGACTGCACCTCATCGGCGGGGGCGTGTTCCCAAGTCCACATCCCTTCGGCATCGGTCGAGCCGCGACTGGCCATGCTCATCAGCGCGCGACAATTCCGCCAAGTGTCCGCCGCGATCCCAACTCCGGGAATGGGCTTGCCATCGGGATCAACAACCTTGAAGATCACTTTGTGGCCTGGTTTGAGTTTGAAATCAACCGGCTCCAAGTCGCGACTGATTGTGATAGTCCGCATGTCGGGGGCGAATTGATTGGCGAACACCGTCAGCAGATTCTCGCCAGCCTCGACATTGTTGATGCGGTACTTTCCTTCGTTGTCAGTTTTTACAATCATGTCGTTGTTAACATAGTCCCGACCGAGCCCCACCTTGGCATTTGGCACGGGCTGACCCGCGGAATCGACCACCGTGCCGCTCACGCCCATTCCTTTTTGCATGAGCACAATTTTTTCGAGCGTGCGCAGTTCTTCCCAAGTGCCGCCGCGAAAACCATAGCCTTGGTCACTCACGTACTCGGGATGTGTGAATCGCAATTGCAGATTGGCTGATTCTTCAGGGGCCGAATTCACTCGCCAACGACCTTCTTTATCCGTGGTGGCCAACTCACCGCTTAAATCAGGTAGTAATTGTCCTTTGCCGGGAAGCTGCGAGCTATTGTCATAGGTCATGATCCCTTCGATCTTGACTCCTGCGAGTGGTTTGCCGTCTTCATCATGCACGATTCCGCCGATGGGGACGCCCTTCTTCATGGGGATTTCAAACTTGTCGGGAACGCTTTCCCCCTTGTCCCAAGAGGCGCCTTGTGCGAGGAACCCATCGTGCAGCACCGAAAGTTGAACGCGGCTACCTCCCTCGCCGGGGACATTCAAGGAGACCGTGCCCTTATCATCCGTCGGCATGGGAAAGGCCATGCCGTCGAGACTGATATTCACATTCACATTGGGCATCGGCTTGCCGTCGGGATCAAGAACTTTCACTTCCAAGAACTTGAAGCTTTGGGCTGATCCGACTGCGCCTAAAGCGCTGACCCAACAAATCAGGATCAACAAACCGATTTTATAAACAGATAAGCAAGAGCGCATCTGTGCCATCCTTAGTCGAGTGGAAGCCTGGAGCTGGTGCGTGTTTCTCCCCAACCTTCAGATTAAGAAAGTCAGCGACGGGATGCAACGGACCGCGAAACGGCGGCCTATTGCGGCGTGTCTCAAGAATGGAGTCGCTTCCCGCGACGAAATCACGCAGACATAATTTACCGCTTTACAACCACAACTTCAGTCGGCCACCGAGCATGTCGGGGAACGCTTTTTCCACGCACCGACGCACGACATTGACGTGATAGCGTGTGCTCAAGTGTGCGGCCACGATCAATTCATTCTTGAAACGCCCTTGCCGTTCGACAAAATCATCCAAGTGCATATGGCCAAATTTATGGATGCGTTCTTTGCGATGCTCCGGCGAAACAAAGGTCATTTCGCAAATCATAATCTTGGCGTCGTACATTGCCGGATTGTTGTCGAGCCCTTCGGGTGTGGTATCGCCTAAGTAGGCAAGCAACGGCTTGCGTTGTTCCTCGGTGACGTCCTTGCCGCTCAGGCGAATATCGCGAATTTGTTCGCCGCTGAGTCCTTGATACTCTGCCTTAAGTTTGTGACGACGTTCCCACACCAAAAATCCGAGCGATGGAACCGTATGTTTTGTCGCCACCGCTGTGACAACCAGCTCGCGGTTGAGTTCAATCTCCATGCCCGGCTGCAACGGAATAAGTTCACACGGCATGCGTCCCCGATCGAGCTTGGTGAAGAGCCGAAGTATCCGCTGCACCGTCTCGACCATTTCCTCGGGCAGATAGATTCGCGGAGGTTCCATCTTCATCATCCGCCGACGGGCCACATAAACGGGAAGTGCCGCGACGTGGTCCAAATGGCCATGGGAGATGAACCAGTTTTCGGTTCCCATGAACGACCAGGGCTGGGCTCCCAGGTCAAAGCCGATTTTAAGCTCGGGGATCCGCCAATAGCTCTGCACCGCAGCGCGGGAATAGCCTTCGATCGTCAGGCCGTCGTAGGCCAAGGTTTGAATGGGAGCGTTGTCGATCATCTCGTAGCTTTGCGAGGGGGAGACTCAGGGAATCCCCTATCGTAAAGCGAGCAAGCCGATTCGGGAAGCGAGCGATTTTTCGTCGCTAAAACAGGGCAAGCGGCAACAAAAGATTTCGCAATTGCCCCAGCGACGATGATTTGTTCGCGCCGCCCTTAATACAACTACGGCGTGGCTTGCACGATCTCGCCATCGGCAATGGTCATCAACGTTCGCAGAACCGCATCGTCGATTGAATCGCTGATGAACTCTGTGTGGCCGTCGCAATACACGAAATGCACTCCGTCGCCATGCGGCGAACTAAATTGAAAGCGGCGTTCGCAATGGTTGTTGCAATCGCTGTCCACAGGATTGAGTCCTGGCTCGGCACAGGGGCTGTTGCACGACCACCAGCGCGACACGCCACGGCTAAACGCCGCGCCGCTGCCGCCACCCCCACCGGTCGTGCCCGCCGCCGAACCACGTCCCCAACCCAAGTTGTGAAAGTACAACTCACCGACAAGGAGTGTATGGGAAAGTCCATCGACAATGTCTTTGAATTTCACTTCCGATTTTGGAAACATGGGCCCGCCATTTTCGGCAGGCTGCACGCCACTCACGACGGCGTAATCCCCCTTGGCGTAGTGGCCGTCTCCTTCGTAGTACGCATCATCGGAGCTAGGGCAAGAATAGATCGAAAGCGGAGTTGAAACGATGGGCTCATTGACGGCGGCGTTTTGCCCTGCCGGGAAATCATATTCGGCGTAAAGCGATTCTTGTTCAAGATACGGTAAGACCAGCACGGCCCACGTATGAAGCTGCGTGCTACCGCCATTATCATCAGTCACCGCGGGGGGCAGATTGTTCTCGCGCTCATGGAACATCGAGAGCGCAAGTCCATGTTGTCGCAGATTGTTGACACACTGGGTTCGCCGCGCGGCTTCACGCGACTGCTGAATTGCCGGCAATAACAGCGCTACGAGCACCCCGATGATGGCGATCACCACCAAGAGTTCTACTAAAGTGAAGGCACCTAGCTTCGTGGAGTTGTTGCTTGCGTGAAACATGCTCGTTATGTCCTATTGTACATAACGGCATCTTGCGGGATCGCCCGTCCCCTGTCAATTGAGTAGTCTCTAGCGGTCAATCCGTCGCTGAATTTCCGCCAGTTTGTCTTGCTGAATTTGGATTTCTTTCTCGGCGGCCTTGTCGAACGCGCCTAAAAAGTCGCCGTCCAGCACTTCGGCACATAGATCAAGTTGCTCTTTGGTTTCAGCGAGCGTTGTGCGGATATCCCGTGGGGCGTGAACCATTTGGCGCTCTGCGTTCTTCAGCGAATCGTAGTACAACTCAACGAAACTGTAGTCACGCGCCAAACTTTCGAGCTCTTTGATCTGATCGGACACAACTTCCAAATTCGCCGTTCTCATTTGCGACAAGGCGAGGTCCACTTGGTCCAAGCCTTCATGATAGCCGGTGATGCGTGCTGCCAATTCCGTAAAATTGACACCCACGGGCCCGACTGGTTCGTCTTGCTTCTCAACGACAGTTTCGAGCAAGTTTTCTTCCAGAAGCTGGGGCTGCTCCGCCGTGCCAGGACGAGGAGCAACTTCCAGCGTGCTCTTTGCATCCGCTCCCCGTTCACCGGGATTTAAAGATGGCGGTTGACGCAATGTTACCACTTCATCAACTTCTTCCTCGAACGGATCAAAGGCCGTTGGTGTGATTGGTGAGTCAATCTCTTGCTTAGCGACTTCAATCTCGACGACAACTTCCTTTGAGGGCGACGTCTCTTCGGTCGCCACGGGCTTCATCACTTTGTGCTCGACCGGGGGCCGAACACGCGAGAACTCAGGAGTCGTCGGCAGATTTCGCGTAACTCCAGGGAGTGAACTCGCGCCGGCTTCTTGCAGCCACGCAACGAGCACTTCGCGATCGGTATCGCTTTGCTTCGACTTTTGCCAAGACGCCATCACCTCGTCGAGCTGTGTCAATCGCGACGTACGTTCCTGCTCGTTGTGGCGAAAGGCCATTTCCAATTGGAATCGCAAATCGGATCCCATTTGCACCACGTCGGTCGACTTAGGAGAACTGCTTTGATGTGCCGTCACACCCGCCGCTAAGATCGCTACGGCCACCGCCATGCTCACAAACACGGTAAGTCGTTCATTGCCGTTCGACTGAACCATTGCCATGCATCTCCCCAAGAACTATTTACTCACAACGGCACGGATTGGAACGAGACCTCTGCCGACATACAATCCATCGGCCACTTTCAAAAACCGGGTTGACTCGACTCTTGCGACAATGACTCATCCGTTTGCTAAACCCTTGCTGCTCGTGTCACTTGTGCTAGTTTTGCCGTTGGTGCTATTGGCTTTCACGGGAGAGAGTTTCACGACGTTCATCGAGCACGTAAAAAATGATCCGCCTTCCGCCACGACAACATTCATAGCCGTAGCCGCGATCCTCGCGACGGACGTTTTTCTGCCTGTACCGTCTGGACCGATTAGCACGCTCGCCGGGAGTCAACTGGGACTGATCGGCGGAATGTTGGCATCCACGCTCGGCATGACAGTCGGCGGCACGATTGCCTTTGTGCTCGCGCGGCGGTGGGGCCGTCCGCTGGCAGAACGATTCGCCGATCGCGAGCAACTTGCTGGTCTCGAATCCGCAGCCGATGCCTATGGACTCTGGCTGCTGCTGATTACACGACCACTGCCCGTACTCGCCGAAGCGGCGGTGCTGCTGGTGGGTACACTACAAATGAGTTGGCAGATGTTCTTGCCGGCACTCATCGCCAGCAATCTGCTAATCGCGGGAATCTATTCCTACTTGGGGCATACAGCGAGCGAGCAGGGTTGGCTCGTATTCGCAGTTTTCGGGTCGATCGCCGTACCACTTGTCATTGCTGCCTGTGCGCGAATTTGGCTCAAACGAGATCACAGTTGAGCAAAATGCCTAAACGGACCCCGCCATATTTTCGGTTTTTCTTCTCTACGGAACGAATTTTGCCAAAACTAAGCTCGTACCTCGGGGTTAGACTGGCGTACACTTTAAGGGGCGGGCTGAAGAGGCAGGGGATTGCCTACGGCAAACCCATTTCGGGAGAAAAAATCATATGATGTGCCATCGTTTTTTTATGTTGACCATGCTGCTAGTTGGCACCATGGCTGTACCGACCTTCGCTCAATTCGAGGAAGATGCTCCAGCAGAGGGCTTTTCCGAGAACGACGGATCGCCCGCGGATCGTGGTGATCGCCGCGAAAGATTTCGTGGCAGAGAAGAAGGTGAAGGCGGCGGCCCGCGCGGCCGTGGACCACGTCCGAATCCAATGTTTGAGGTGATGGATGCCGATGGCGATGGCATGATCACTGCCCGCGAGTTGCGAACCGCAGCCAAATCACTTAAATCGCTTGATGCCGATGGCGATGGCAATATCTCAATCGAAGAAGCTTCGCCCATGCGTGGCCCAGGCGGGCCGGGCGGACCTGGAGGACGTGGCGGTGATCCCAACGCAATGATCGACCGCTTTATGGAACAAGACGCCAACGGCGACGGCAAACTCACGATCGACGAAGTCGACGATCGCATGGGTCGCATGTTGCAAGGAGCAGACACCAATCAGGATGGCGCGATTGATCGCGCTGAACTCGAATCGGCCATGCAAAACATGCGAGGCGGCCCCGGCTTTGGTGGCGGAGGCCCAGGGGCGCCTGGCGGTGGCATGGGTGGCGGCTTTGGTCCGATGGGTGATGCCGATTCCATGACCAAGCAAGTGATGACGGCCGATCAAAACGGTGATGGCGTGATTAGCGCCAATGAAATGAACCCACAGATGTCTCGCATGATGCAAGGGGCCGACACCAATGGCGACGGGGCACTCAATCCCAAAGAGGTTCGTCTCTATATGGAAAATGCTCGGCAACGGATGGAACAATTCCGTTCTCAGCGTGGGGTCGGTGGCCGGTTTGATCCGCGTGAAGGCCGTGGCCGTGACCGCGGCAACGCTCCGCAAGAATAAATGCTACGCTATACATAATGCAAAACAGAAACCGCGGGGCCTAATTAGCTCCGCGGTTTTATTCTTTTAGCGGTTGGCCAATACTTCCTGCAACTCGGCAATGTTGGCAGGTTTCACCAGATGGTGGTCGAATCCCGCCTCGCGGGTCCGCCGCCGATCCTCTTCCTGCCCCCAGCCCGTGAGCGCAACCACGAAGACATCGTCGTTTGCTTGATCCTGCCTGATACGCTCCACGACTTCAAATCCATCCATCCCCGGCATGCCAATATCGAGAAGAATCACATGAGGTCGCGATTTAACGATTGCTTCCAAAGCGGCGGGGCCGCTGTGAGCAACTTCCACTTGAGCACCCTGGAGCTTCAGCAGGATTCTTAAACTCGTTGCTGCGTCGACATTGTCGTCGACTACTAAAATTCTGCAGCCCTTGAAACTGGTGCATTTTTCTTTCGCGGGATCAGATTTAATCGGCGGACTCGATTTGTCGACTTTCACCATAGGCAATCGCACCGTGAATTCGCTTCCCGGCACGGACGGTTCACTATGCAAACGAATCGTTCCGCCATGCATCTCTACCATGGTTTTGACCAAAGTCAGACCAATCCCTAAACCGCCCTGTGCCCGCTTGGTCGTGCGATCAACCTGAATAAACAATTCAAAGACGTTGGGCATCATCTCGGCTGGAATTCCCACACCATTGTCGCGTACCGAGATCGCGACTTCGTCTCCCTCAATTCTGCTGGCAAACCATATCTCCCCCCCTTCGTTGGTATATTTAGCCGCGTTATTCAACAAGTTCGCAAAGATCTGGCCCAACCTGACCGGGTCACCCCAGACTTGAAGAGGCTCGGCGGGAAACTCCACCGTGAGCTGGTGATTAGCGGCATCGATGAGTGGCCGACTGATTTCAAGAGCGCTGCGCATGGTTGTCTCTAAATCGACTGCTTCCTTGCGCAACTCAATCTTGCCGCGAGTGATTCGCGATACTTCTAACAAATCATCAACGAGCCGCACTAAATGGTTAACTTGACGCTCGAGCATGTCACACACATTTTTGAGCGTGCCATCCTCGTCCGCGGCGAGCTTCAAAATATGTAGTGAGTTACGAATGGGGGCCAATGGGTTACGTAATTCGTGTGCCAACGTCGCCAAAAATTCGTCCTTCCGGCGGTCGGCTTGCTTGAGTGCGTCCTCCGCCTCTTTGCTGAGAGTTAGATCTCGCATCACCTTGGTGTAACCGATGTGCTTGCCCTGGGGATCGTAGAGCGCCGACGTTATTCCCGAGGCCCAGAAATGGCTGCCGTCTTTGCGCCGCATCCAACGATCGTTGCTCGCCGAACCATCTCGCGCGGCTACCTCAAACTCTTCTTGAGGAATGCCGGAGAATTGATCTTCCAAAGTAAAAATATGGCGAGCCACTTCGAGTCCCATGAATTCGTTCTCTGCAAAACCGAGCACTCGCAAAACACCTTCATTCCAACTCGTGGCTTTTCCGCTCAGATCGATCATGAAAATGGCATAATCCTTGACCTGCTCGACCAGCATCCGGTAGCGTTGTTCGCTAAAACGCAGCTCTTGGGCAATCCGTTCATGTTCCACTAAGAGATTACGAGCTTGGTATTGCCGTTTACGCACACGAAGCGCGTTATGTACCGCGTTCGTGAGGCCAATCACGCGCGTGGGCCGTTCGACGAGAATGACATTTCCTAAGGTGTTAAGTGCGTTGGTGACGGCTGGTGATTCCAAACCTTGCCGCGTGACAAGAATGACCGGCAGGTCCGACCACGGCGGTTGATTTTGCACAAGTTCAACCAAAAGCTGACTTTGAGTGTTTAGCAAAATCTCCTCTGCGATCAAAATGGCCCCCGCCCCCACGGCCACTTCGTCAACCAGCGACGGAATGTCCAAACACAAATCGCAGCGAACGTTGCTCTCGCTGAGAATATGTGACGTCAATTCCGCATCTTTAATGGTCGGTGCGATGATCAACACACGTTGCTCGATGTCGCTGGCCATAACGATTCGTCTCTCAGCTGTCGCAATCTTGTTGGGATGACATCAACCATTCATGCGTTGGTGATCACTATTTTCTGGGACGGGAATCCCAGAAAAAATACCGCGGAACTCGCGTAATGGTTCACCGACTTCTATTTTTCCACTAGCCAGTCGAAACTCACGGATAGTTCGTTCATGCTGTCCTCCGCGTTTCTTCACGACCGAAATCGCCTGGCGAACTTGACCTTTCGATTCGAAATAACGGATCAAAATCACCGCGTCCGCCAAATAGCTGGCGTCTATCGGAGTGATCATCGCTCCGCCTATCAAACCTTGATGAGCGCCTATTAAAATCGTTGCCACACCGTGTTGCCCCAGGTACATAAGAAGCTCATGCAGCTGGACAGCCAGGTATTTTTCGCCAGGCATAGCATTCAGATAGCCATTCAAACTATCGATCACAATAATCTTGGCATGGTCGAACTCCACGGCTAGGCGAATGTCATGGATCAATTCACCCGGCGACAATTCTGCGGGATCAACCTGTTGGACCTTAACACGTTTTGCTTCGACATGGGAACGAAGATTGATACCCAATCCATCAGTACGAGTGAGAAGAGTCTCAACTCCTTCGTCGAAAACGAACATGGCTGCATGCTCGCCTCGCTCGGCAGCGGCATGGACAAATTGCGCGGCAATCGTCGACTTGCCAGTTCCAGCCGCTCCGACTATGAGCGAGCTTGTCCCACTTTCAATGCCGCCACCCATAAGCTGATCAAGAGGCTCAATTCCACTCGTCAGTTTTCTTCGAGGTGATGTATGCCGATGCTCGGCTGCAATCAGCCGCGGAAAAACTTTAAGGCCCCCGTGTTCGATCTTATAATCGTGGAAGCCACCCCGAAATTTCATCCCCCGATACTTCACGACGCGCACTCGCCGTCGTTCGGAACCGTAATCCGGATACCATTGATCGAGAAAGACAACGCCGTGAGCAATACTTTGCACCTGCATGTCACGATCAGTGGCCGTAAGATCATCGAGGAGGATGACCGTGCAGTTACGTCCCGAGAAAAATCTCTTGAGAGCGGAAATGTGACGGCGGTACTGCAGCGGACTCCCAGTGATCAAGCGCAACTCCGACAAGGAATCGAACACCACACGGCGGGGCTTGATCCGTTCGACGTCATCCAAAATGGCGTTGGTCGTCTCGTTGAGTTCGACCTCTGAAGGGTGGAACATGGTGTACTGTTGATCGCCCTGCAATGTATGCTCGGAGGGCACGGCATCGCGGATTGTCAGTCCATCGAGAGACCAACCATGCGATGCCGCCACGGCCCGTAGTTCATCTTCAGTCTCCGACAGAGTGACATACAGGACCGGCTCATTGTTTCGTACACCTTCCATTAGAAATTGCATGGCCAGGGTTGTTTTTCCTGACCCCGGTACTCCCTCGACCAGATACAACCTGCGTGTACTAAAACCGCCATTGAGGATATTGTCCAACCCTTCAATGCCGGTCAGTGCTAGCGGCTCGTTGCTGTTTGTTTCATTCGATGAATGAATCATGGTAAAACCATTCGCAAAAAACTTTGCCCTTTTGAGGAGTTCGAGCATCACTTCTTTTTTGATACGGCTCGGTTGAGAAGCAAGCGATATGCCGAGAGAGCTGCTCAATCGCAACTACTGCTACCACAAGAGTTTGTGACTTGGGAATTAGAGCGGCCTATAGGTGGTTAAAAACCGACCTGATCGATATTTAACCAGCTCTTAAGCAACTTTCGAGCATGGTCGAAATGATTTCATAACAGCTCAATTATTCTGCAAGTGCTTGAGCAATAGCCATTCGCAAGCTTTGCAAACTGGCCGGCTTTCGAACGCAGGCAGCGACGGGTTCGTGTTCTAGCACGAGTTCTTGAGCATCCGGATGTCCAGAGATGAGAACGACCGGTATCCCTTTTTGCGATAAGACTTCAGCCGTTGCCAAGCCATCCATGATTGGCATGTCGAGATCAACAAGCACCAAGTCGACTTCTCCGACACGGCAAACGTCGATTAAATCAGCACCATCAGCCACGGCATGAATCACTTGGTGTCCCAAGGCATCAAGTAGTCGGACCAGAATGCTCCGACTGGCCGGTTCATCCTCCGCCACAGCAATTCGTACGGACAGAGTCTCTTCGCTCGACATAATCATGGCGTCTAAAAAAAGATAAAGATATTGCCGTGCTGTGATCCCCCCGGATAAACACGGCTGATGTTCCGAATGGAAGAGAACTCCACTCATTTTACCGTGGAGACAAAAAGATACGAGCGATGAGCTACTTTTTTCGCGAGGTTACAGCACGCGGCTACAAGACACTTCGCCGGTTAGCTAAGCTTTAACGAGAAACAGAAAACCGCACCGACAGTGTTAATGTAAACTTATAGTCAACAGAGCTTTGTGGCTGAACGCGCGACGACCAGCTTGATTGTCTACGAATTACTAAGTTTTAATTTTTGTGATGAAACTGAGAGGAACCTTAATAGTAGAAAGCTCCTTTTATCCTCGACTTAAACACCACAACCGCAGCTTGTTTCCCACACCCGGCCATCCGCGGCCATGATTGGCGTGTGTTGAAAGACGGGAGGGGTAGGCTGCGAATTGTCATAGCCTCCGAATCGTGCCATTGGTGACCAATCGGGGCTGACCGCAGGAAGGGGTGGGTCTAGTTTCGTGTATTCTTGGCTGCCGTGAACGACGCGCCCGCCGACTATAGTGAGAACGCTTTCCAACCCACGAATCGCGTCTTCTTCGACGGCAAAGTAATCGTCGCTGAGTGCCGCGAGATCGGCAAAGTGGCCGATGTCCAATGTTCCTTTGTGATCGTCTTCACCGCTAAACCACGCGCTGCCTTGGGTGTAAAGCCGCAGTGCTTCTTCGCGTGTGAGACGATCCGCGGGATCATGCAGAACCGTGCCGCCCACGGTTTTGGAAGTCACCATCCACCATAAGCACGTCCAGGGATGATAGCTAGCGACGCGCGTGCCATCTGTTCCTGCGCCAACGGGAAGTCCCATCTTGAGCATCTGCCGCAGCGGCGGCTTGCGCTTCGCTGATTCGATACCGTAACGGCGGATGTAGTATTCGCCTTGATACGCCATCCGATGTTGAGTCGCGATACCGCCACCAAGCACGTGGATACGTTCCATGTTTCGTTCGGAAATCGTCTCGGCGTGGTCGATGAACCAGCGCAAATCGTTGATCGGAAATTCGCGGTGGACTCGCTCGAAAATATCCAAGAATCGTCCAATCGATTCGTCGTAAGTTGAGTGGATCCGCCAAGGCCAACGTGCCTCGGCAAGCATGCGGACGATCGGTTCAAGCTCTGCTTCCATGATGGGTCTAAGATCAGGACGCGGCTGCAAAAAGTTTTCAAAGTCGGCCGCCGACCACACTAAGTTTTCGCCAGCACCATTCACTCGCAGCAGATCGCCGCCGTCGCCAGGCTTCGTCATGCCTAGCCAGCGAGTGTAGTCGGCCAATTCCTCGCCCGATTTTTGGGCAAACAAACTGTAGGCAACTCGCACGGTGAGCAGACCTTCTTCGGCAAGCTTTTTTACGACCGCATAATCATCGGGATAGTTTTGCCCACCGCCACCGGCATCCGACACGCTCGTCACGCCAAACCGATTGAGCTCACGCATATAATGCTGCGTGGAATTGAGCTGATCCTCGAACGATAGCTTCGGTGCGTTGGCAATCGTCGAATACAAAATCAAGGCACTCGGCTCAGCAGTCAAAAGCCCCGTCGGATTGCCTTGGCCGTCGCGAGCAATCAGACCGCCCGGGGGATTCGGAGTTTTCTTATCGAAACCCAAGACACGTAACGCAGCACGATTTAGCAAAGCTGAATCGTACAAATGCAACAGGAATACCGGGGTATCGGGCGCGGCTTTATTGATCTCTTCCAGCGTGGGCATGCGGCCTTCAGCAAATTGAAACTCATTCCAGCCGCCGATGACCCGCACCCACTGTGGTGGCGGGGTGTTTTGAGCCTGTTGACGCAAGTGTTCCAAGGCCTGTGCCACGCTCGGCACGCCATCCCAACGTAATTCCAGATTGTAAAACAGACCTGCCCGAATCACGTGCAGGTGAGAATCATTCAACCCTGGAATCACGCGGCGATGATTCAGATCGATTTTCTGAGTGCCGTGATCAGCAAGGGCCAGCATCTCGTCATCGATTCCAAACGCCGAGATTTTCCCGTCGGTGATCGCCAAGGCGGTCACTTCGGGCTTGCCCTTCACTAGCGTCGTGATCTTGCCGCGATAAAGAATTGTTTCGGGGGCCATCATCAAACCCTTTCTCATAGCGGTCGGTTCGACACAGCGAACCGACCGCTTTCCCAAAAAAAGTTACTTGAGATTCTTCCGGGCTGCAGGCGCTTTGTGAACCATCGTGTAGGCGTACTCAATGCCCACTCCGTAGCCACCGCCATGCTCGCGGAAGATATCCATCAAGGCGTTGTAATGATCGCGATGGGCCCAATCGCGTTGGAACTCCAGCACCGTGGCCAGCGCTGTCATTCGCACGGCGCCGGCTTGCACCATTCGAGATAGGGCGGCTTCGTGGGCAGCGGGTGATGTACCGGCACAAGCGTCATCGACGACGTAAATGTTGTAGCCTTCGGCCAGCATGTTTAGCGTGGGCCAGGTAATGCAGACTTCGGTCCAAAGCCCCGAGAGGATAATATTCTTCTTGCCCGTGGCTTTGATGGCTTCGCGAAATGCCGGCGTATCCCACGAATTCATGCCCGTTCGTTCGATTGGCGTTTGTTCAGGAAAGATATCCAAGAGCTGTGGCCACATCGGCCCGCTGAATGAATCGGTTTCCACCGTGGTGAGAATCGTCGGCACGCTAAACTCTTTGGCCCCCTTGGCGAGCATGAGCACATTATTCAGGAGTAGCTGCCGATCGATTCCGCTCGCAACACCGAACGACATTTGTGGTTGATGATCGATGAATACAAGCGCGCTGTTGTCGGCAGTGATTAGACCTTGGTCGGTGTGTGGAAGAATATTAGCCATGGAAGGAACTCCTATTACTTTTTTGTCTGTTTTGGAAAGGTACTGCGTCCGGAATTGAAATATCGCCGCGTCTTGAGTTAGGCGGAAATGTTTTCGTTCTTTGTTAGTCGCGAGTCAAGGCTCGCACGTCCTGAGCCGTTGGCCATCAGGAAGACCATCGTGCCCATCATCGAAAGATTTTTCATAAACTGAATCATCTGCATCTCACGCTCCTGGCCTTCAAAGGTCCAGAAGTCGTGAAAGAAGTAAGTGGCCAATACTAGGAACACGAGCAACAGGCCAGCGCCAATCTTGGCTTTGTAGCCCAGAATGATCGACACGCTGCCAGCAATGAGAAACACAATGGCCCCCACGAGCATGATTTGCGGAGCGGGGACTCCTTCGGAGCTCATGTATCCCACGATCCCGCTGAAGTTGGGAATTTTGTTCCCCACGGCACTCATCAAAAAAATCGTAGCAATCATCACGCGACCAACGACGGTCAAAACGGTTTGTAGTGTATTATTCATTTCAAAACTCCTATTTCTCGATTGATGGATTAAAATTGTTTCACGCCAAATCAAACAGCATGATCTCGGCGGCGTCGTTGGCTTCGATGGTGAGTTGGGTTTCATCACTCACAGCCGCACCATCGCTCGTGCTGAGCCGCTCACCGTTGAGCGTCACGTTTCCTCGCAAAACTTGCAACCAAGCATGGCGTTTCTCGGTAAGTTCGTGACTCACTTGCTGCCCCTTATCCAAAGAGGACAAGTAAATACGAGCATCTTGATGGATCAACAATGAACCTTCGGTGGCATCGCGCGAAGCCACGAGCCGCAAACGGTTGTGGCGTTCTTCCTCAGCAAATCGCTTCTGTTCGTAGCTGGGCGTGATTCCCTTCTCTTCGGGAAACAGCCAGATCTGATATAGATGCACGGGCTCGGTCGACGAGGGGTTAAACTCGCTGTGAGTGATCCCCGTGCCGGCCGACATGCGTTGAAATTCACCGGGACGCAGAACTTCGCCATTGCCCATCGAGTCCTTGTGTTCCAAGGCTCCCTGGAGCACATAGGTCACGATCTCCATGTTCTCGTGCGGATGAGTGCCAAACCCTTCCCCGGGTGCAACGAAGTCCTCGTTCATGACACGCAGAGCACGAAAATGCGTGTGAGCGGGATCGCGGTACGAACTGAACGAAAATGTGTGATAGGTATCCAGCCAGCCATGATTGGCATGACCGCGTTCCTCTGCTTTGCGAATATTAATCATGATCGAACTCCTTATTTACTTTCATGTCAATTGTTTATGTATCAAGTATTAGTTTAAAAAAAACTACCCGGCTTCGGCTTCAATGGGAGAATGGCGTGCCTTCTCCAGCAGCCGTGACAGTTCCTTCAGCTCCGCACGAGTGAGATGTCCCACCAAACTTTTATGCATCTCCTCCACGGGGGCATCTAGCTGTTTAAGCAGCGACAGCCCTTTGCTGGTAATCTCGACATACACCACACGGCGGTCTTCCAAGCAGCGGCGCCGCACGACGAGTTCCTGTTTCTCTAACCGGTCGATCAACCCCGTAATGGCTGGCACAATTTGGATCATACGATCGGCAATCTCAAGCGAAGGCAGAGGCTGGCCTTCACCGCGCAAAATCCGTAACACGTTATATTGTGAGTTGGTCAAGCCAAAATCTCGAAACAACCGACCAAAGCGATTGTCGATCCAGTCGCTCGTACGCAGCAGGTTCAAAACAGCCTCCTGTTCCGCCGATTCGAAGGGACGTTTCTTTTTAAGTTCATGCTGTAGTCTGCTGGTCATGTTAAACGTTCCATAATTTGCCTCACCTGTAATTAGTTTACACATAAACTATCGACGAGTCAATAGAGCGCTTTGAGTTTTTACGGAAATTCCAAGTCGAGTTGAATTTTGCGGGAAAAAGAGGGCAAAGTTTGAACCCATAAATTTCTGGGATCAGCCACGAACCCTCCCCCGAACGGCGGCGTAGAAGGGCGGTAATAGGGAGATTGCGTCTCGTTCAACTATTTGAACTATCAGTTTTTGAAGGGAAATTCGTATGAAGTATTTATTGAGCCTCTATATGACTGTCGCCATGCTGGCGATGTTTAGCACCCCGACAAATGCCGCAGAGGAATCGACAGCCTCCGCCGCTGAGAAAAAGGCCTTGGCCATCGGAGATGCAGCTCCGGCTTGGAAGGACTTGGAAGGTGTCGACGCCAAAACGCACAGTCTGAGCGACATCAATAATGCTAAGGCCGTTGTAGTTATCTTTACGTGCAATCATTGTCCCGTTGCCCAAGCTTACGAAGATCGCATCATTGAGCTGTCAACTGACTACAAAGACAAAGGCGTGGAAGTCGTCGCTATCAATGTGAACAACATGGAAGATGACAAACTCCCGGCCATGAAGAAGCGAGCCGAGGAAAAGGGTTTTAAGTTTGCTTATCTCTATGATCCTTCGCAGGAAATTGGTCGCGCCTTTGGTGCGACGGTCACGCCGCATGCCTTCCTATTAGATGGCGAAGGCAAGCTCGCTTATGCCGGGGCGATCGACGACAATATGGAGCTCGCCGAGGTTCAACATCGTTATCTCCGCGACGCTCTTGATGCCGTGCTGGCTGGTAGCAAGCCCGAGGTCGATTCGATGAAGCCCATGGGTTGCGGCATTCGCTATGAATAATTGGGGATTGAGTTTCGCGACAATCACGCTTCTGGCTAGTGGCCTGGTCGGCTGTTCGCCAGACGAAACGAAAAACGCTAACACCGAGCTACATGGCCGCGTCGAGCAGCATTCTGCCGTAGTCACAATTGTCGACCGGGCGGAATACGACGCGGCCCTTGTTTCGTTTAAGGGCCGAGTTGTTCTTGTTGATTGCTGGGCTACATGGTGCTTGCCTTGTTTGCAGCAGCTTCCTCACACCATGCAGCTTGGCCAGCAGCACGATGAGTTAGCCCTGGTCACATTGAATTTTGATAGCCCCACCAAAAGCGAGCAGGTGGCGAAAATGCTGACCTCCAAGGGTGGTGATGCCGTAGGGACGCATTTCATCAGTCGACAGGGAGGTAGCCCACAGTCGATGGACGAATTTGAAATTTCCAACGGTGCCCTCCCCCACTACAAGCTATATGATCGCACGGGAAAACTCCGCCGCACGTTCGAACTCGATCCAACTGCTGAGAAGCAATTTACGACTGCGGATATCGATGCGGCCGTGGCCGAACTCTTGAACGAAGGTTAGCAAATCTCCCAGCTTAACCTGGCTGAATTGCGATCAATTCGACCACACTTTCGCTCAGAATGAGCCGAAACGGCGGCTTCCCAGCACAAATTTCTCGTGTAATCAGGCGTTTTTGTTAATCCCCATCTCGGCACGCCGTTCGCACATCTGATCTTTTGAATTCAAGGGCAGTGTCGCCACAATTCAATAGTAAGGAGAAATAAAATGAAAAGCTTGGGCTTAATTGCTGCCGCCATGTTGGTGGCGTTGGTTTTAGTTGGTCGTGCGAGCGAAGCGAACGCCCAAGGTGTTTACTACGTGAACCGGCCTGTGGTTGTCAGTAGTGGGTATGGTTACGGCGGGTATCCCTACACCGTCCCGACCTATTCCTACGAAGGTGGCTGGTATCCCGGTAGCTACATGAACAACTATGGCAATTACGGTTCATACCACGTCATGACGCCCTACTGGAATGGCGGCTACAGATATCGCTATTGGTAAGATCTTTGCCATTTCGTTGGATATCTTCACACCCCGCGTCAAGGAATTTGGCAGCGGGGTGTTTTGTTTAAACGTCCTGGACTTCCCAATTACGTATCGCTTCGATCACATTTCTTATCACTCTGATGGCATAACATGTGGGTCTTGTAAAAGGCTTTCCTTAAAAATCGGCAAGAAATGCCGCTTTATTCTCTTTGGCATAGCCTTCGCAAAAAAATGAACCATGACCGCAGGGCATGTGGTCGCCAGAATTCAGAGGGGATAGAAATATGAGAAACTTAAAGTTGTTGGGTGCGGCAATCGTTGTCGCCTGGGGATTGGGCAGCGAAACAAACGAGTCCCGAGCACAAGGTATTCACATTGGAGCTGGCCCCGTGCATGTCGACGTCGGCAATCCCCATCGCAGTTGGTATCGCGGAAACTATGGTGGGGCATATGGTCGTGGCTACAACCATCGGGTTTATAGTCACGGCCATCACGGTGGCGGTCACTTTTGGCACGACACAAGCCATTACGACTACCACCCTGGCGGCTACCAGCGGCACTGGAACCATTACCACTATGTGCCAGGACACTACGACTTTCACCGAGAAGGTCACTGGGATCACGGCCACCATCACTAATCGTTGACGACGATTAGACTCAAAACGACTTGGCCTGCTCACGCGAGCAGGCCTTTTTCGTTTCTGCTTGTGGGTGCGACATAAAAGTATTGGCCAGTCGCGGTTGAAGCGTCAGCTATCTATAATCGAGCCATGAAAAACCACCTTCTGAGTTCGATGATTCTGTGCTGTTTGCTTAGCGTTTCCCTTCATGCCGAGGAAGAAACAACAAAGCCTGATGGCGATTCTGAACCAATCCACTATTCCGATTGCCATATTCACCTCCTAAATTTCCTGCAAGGTGGTGAGTTTCTTAATGATGACGACAAGTTTCCTGGTTCGCGTTGGGGTGAGGTCGATCACCAACGGTTCATTCCTTTGCCGGCCGGACAACGTTGGCGGCGGATCGCGGGGCTGTTGTATGTTATGGATCGCGGCAACATCGACTTCGCCATGGTCTGTGGAATGCCTGTTTTGAAGAAATGGGCGGATAACGAAACCTACGAACGCCCGGACGGCTATCTCGACAACGAATCGCACGTGCTGCTTGCGAGCGACACCGATCTGGCGATTGCCGCGGCGGTGCTTGAATATCAACAAGAGTTTCGCGATGACGAACAAAAACTCAAAGACTTGGATCGCGTCGCGCCGTTTGTCTGTGGATTCGATCCCACGGATCTCGGCGCGGTCGATCAAGTCGTGGCTCGCATTCAGGAATATCCCGGCGTGTGGCAAGGCATTGGCGAGATCATGTCGCGCCATGATGACCTTACGCACTTGCAACTGGGAGAACGCCCACGCAGTAACCATCCGGCGGTCTTGAGAGTCTGTAAGTTCGCAGGCGCGAATTTTCTGCCCGTGAGTCTTCATCACAATATCGCCCCCGTTTCGCGGCCAGGAGTGACCAAGCCTCCTGTTTATCTTGATGAACTGATTGACTTGTTTCGTTACTGCCACGTCGAACCCGGTTCGCCGGGGCAATCGACCGTGTTCATCTGGTGCCACGCGGGGGCGAGTCGTCGAGTTAAAGTCGAGAATCTCCCCTATTGGATTAACGAAGTCCTCGCCTCGTTCGGCGAACATGTTTACATCGATCTCTCTTGGGTGATTTGGGAAAACTATATCGCCGACGACATCGGCACTTGGGCGAAGTTGATCGAAAAATATCCGACTCGCTTTATGCTCGGTAGCGATGTCGTGGGCGGCTCGAGCACCGCGGCCAAAACGATTTCCCAGTTCGAGCCGTTGCTCGAAGTTCTTAAGCCCGAAACTCGCCAACTTGTGGCACACGACAATTTCCAGAACCTCATGAATCAAATGGCCAAATTGCGCCGCACCGCAAAACTGGGCGACGAAAAATCACGTGGCATCGTGCTGCCGGTTGACTATCGATATCCCGAATACGCCGACATGCCGCGCTTGCGCGACGACGAATCCTTTGTACGATCGCGTTTGAAGCGCGATGAAGCCGCCGCCGCGGGAAAAAATTAGCACCACGAAAAGCGCAATTCATGGTGCGCAAAACGCACATTTCTTTTTAATCGTCATAGTGTGAAGCTTTACCCTCGCACATTGGCCTGCGCGGGTGGCAGTCGCTTCTTGGCCTGCTTATAATCTCACGAACGATTCGCGACTTCTCCTGCCGGGCGCCGATTTCATCGGGCTGCCTGGATTTCCTTATCCCGAAAGCCTGTTCATGTCCGCCCCCGATTCGCCAACATCCTCCGGTGGTCATTACCGCTGGATCATTTGCGCGTTGCTCTTCTTTGCGACGACGATCAACTACATCGATCGCGCGGTGCTCGGTGTGTTGGAATCGACGCTGCGCGAAACGATCCAGTGGACCGACAAACAATACGGCGACATCAATGCGATGTTCGCCTTGGCCTATGCCATTGGTTTTCTCTTCGCCGGTCGAATGATGGATCGTCTCGGCACGCGGGTCGGTTATACGATTGCTCTGGTGGTTTGGTCGTTGGCTGCCGCCGCGCATGCGTTTGCTGACAGCGTGTTGGGCTTCGCGATTGCTCGTTTTGCACTCGGCATCGGCGAGTCGGGCAACTTCCCTGCCGCGATCAAGACCGTCGCCGAGTGGTTCCCCAAAAAGGAACGCGCATTCGCGACGGGCATTTTCAACGGCGGGTCGAACGTGGGGGTCATCATCGCCCCGGCAGTTGTCCCCTGGATTGTCATTAACTGGCATTGGCAAGCGGCGTTCCTAGCGACCGGCCTCGCGGGTTTGATCTGGGTGTTCTTCTGGTGGCCCATCTATCGCCGTCCGCAAGAGCATCCCAGCCTTTCCCCCGCGGAACTGGCATACATCGAAAGCGATCCACCCGATCCCCCAGTTCACATATCTTGGTTTGAACTACTCAAGTTTCGCCAAACTTGGGCCTTCGCGGCCGGTAAGTTTTTAACCGACTCGATTTGGTGGTTCTATCTGTTTTGGTTCGCGCCGTTTTTGAGTTCACAATTCGGCGTCGACATCAAAACGATCGGTCCGCCGATGATCATTGTTTATCTGCTCGCCGACGTCGGCTCGATTGCCGGTGGCTGGCAAAGCTCGCGGCTCTTGATGCGGGGTTGGACGGCCAACGCCGCGCGCAAAACCGCGATGCTCACGTGCGCGATCTGTATTGTGCCTGTGGTGTTCGCTCCGTTGGTGAAGGGGCAATACGCCCTCTTCGGCAACGTGACAATCGACGCCAAATGGATCGCCGTTATGTTGGTGGGCATAGCCGCGGCGGCACATCAAGGTTTTTCGGCCAATCTGTTCACGCTCACATCCGACATGTTTCCTCGCCGGGCCGTCGGTTCGGTCGTGGGCATCGGCGGTTTCGCGGGGGCCATGGGTGGTTTCCTCATGAACCTCGGAGCCGGTCGTCTCAAGGAAATGACCGGCAACTACATCGGCATGTTCGCGATCGCGGGCTCGGCGTACTTGGTGGCATTGCTAGTGATTCACCTGCTTGTTCCGAAGTTGGAGCCGGTGCAGTTGGAAGCTTGATCATTGAATTTATGAATTAGGATTTCTGATGTATGATTGTAAATAATTAGAAATCATAATTACTCAATCAGAAATTTTCCCTCGTCTCATTTCAAGACTTCCAACTTGTCCAACTCTTCCAACTTGGCAGGGGTTATTCGCGTTTTCAAATTCATGAAAAAAAATTGAAACCACGAATCACACGAATAATTTCTATTTGCGGTGCATCGCTTTTCTGATTTGCCAGCTTGGCGAGGTTTGCGTGGTTTGCGGCCTCTTAAATGTTGCCAAGCAGACGCAATCGAACTTCGTCATCTTGTTCAACTTTTGCAACTTTGTCATGCCTCGGTAATGATCAAGTTGAATGGATAGTCTGTGGCTAGCGATCAAGCCGTAGGCCGGAACGAGTAACACGAATTCCGGCAGGAAGCGGACCTCACGGCGCATTGCCGGAACTTCGCAAAACTCGTTCGCGGCCTACGAAAACCACAGCCCTATCACCAGCCGTTCTTCATACCACATCGCGCGGCCAAATTCGACAACAATATTTGGCCACGGCCTTTGTTACAAAATCCGCAATCCCAGTTCGACCGCTCGCTCGTCTGCGACGCGCTCCGTCTTGCGGCTAACAAGGACTTTGTGACCTCTGACCTAACGACTTATCACGAGTCCGCTTCGGCGTACCGCGCGGCGGGTGGCGATGTCGCCGAAATCGAACGCGGCTCGCTGCGGCAGCCAATTGTCGAAAGCCGTGTCCCAAGTGGTCTCGTCAACCAACGGTTCGCTGGCAATCGCTGAATAATCGAAGTCCTCTGTGGGCTCTTCGTCCGTAATCGCACCGACTTGGAAACCTAACGGGGCCGTTTCATCGCTCAGCGTCATAGGAACCTCGCTCGGAACGTCCACCGCCAAGAAGGCCGCGTTGTCGGTTACCTCCTGTTCGATCATCAGCGTAGGCTGCAACGTGTTAAGACCCGATTGGCCGTACGTTGCTTGCCACACGGCCAGGTCTTGGCTGTCGACGACATTGTTGCCCGTGGCATCGCCGTCGGCTTTGTCGGCCGGGGTTGTCCCCGCACCACGTTGCCAAGTGAGAAAATCACTGCCATCAACGTCGCCATCGCCATCGAAATCGCCGTTGAGTAGGCCCGCGGCGGGTTGCGATTCGTAAGCGCCGATGTCGATTCGCCCGTTGGCAATGCGCGCAAAAGGTGCGCCGCGTTGATCGAACTCGGGCAGACTAATTCCGGCGACAATGTGACTGGAACTACCGGCATCGATCGCAGGACTATTCGAGAGCAACGCGTGGGTGTGCGTTGGTCCACCGTTATTAGCGAGCGGTCCTAACTGAGGATTAACAACTTCGTTGCTAGATGCCCCACCAATCAAGTTGCCATTGGCATCGGGAGTGCCGAAGGTGCGTTGCAAATTGTTGCCTGAGTTAGTTCCGATAATGCTGTAAAAAACGTAGAGATCGACTCCCAAGACGCCGGCAAGATCCGGATTGTTGCCGAGGTTGCCCGCAACGATGGAGTTCAAGATTTCTAGGTCAGCACCGTTCGAAAAGATGCCGCCTCCAATGCCACTCGCATTGTTAAGAGTAATTGTACTATTCGAAATATAGGATCTTTGGGTATTACCAAAATAGAGTCCTGCACCCATTGCGGCCGTGTTATTGCTAATCGTGCTTTGTATGATATAGCCTTGAGGGCCATAAATGCCTCCTCCGCCACTTTCAGCGCTGTTACCCGTAATCGTAGTATCGATGACAAAGAATAGTCGTGAAATACGCGAATAAATTCCGCCGCCTACTACAGACGAATTATCGGCAATCGTTGATTCGCGGATCGTCGCGCCTCTGATCGCATAGATCCCTCCTCCCCAGCCGCGTACGTTGATAGCTGCATCTTTCGATACATGATTGTCGCTAATTGTGCTGCGAGTAAGAGTTAGCGTATGCCCGGCAAAAATACCACCTCCGTCACCAGCGGTATTTCCCGTTATCGTTGAGTCCGAAATGTTGAGAGCGCCACTCTGCGCCCAAACTCCACCTCCAATGGCATTTGAATTTCCAAAAATAAGACTGTTTTCAATGTTCAGCGAACCTTCGCGGACACCAATTCCACCACCGTAGGTTGTTCCGACATTGTTGGAGATGGTCGAATGGCGAATTGAAACCGCACCATATTCCTCAACACGAATTCCTCCGCTGCCAACGCTGGTTTTATTATTGTCGATCAAGGAATGCTCAATGGTCACCTGGCGTGCAGCCCAAATCCCTCCTCCAGAACCAAATCGCATGTCTGTCTCGTTATTAGCGATGGTGGAATGGCTGACATAGAGTTGATCATAGGAATGGATACCCCCTCCTCCCCTGCCTCCCTTGGAAAGATTCCCTGTGATCATGGAATCGACCACTGAAAGCCTCACACCACTAATGCCGCCCCCTGCCCCCGCAGCTGCGTTATTGACAAGATTCACTCCTTGCAGCGAAACAAAATAGCCGGCAATTCCACCACCGTTGCCGGCCGCATCGCCGCCGGTGATTGTCATTCCTGCAAAAGAAACCTGACTTTGGGTGGTAATATTAAAGACGCGGCTACCGTCACCAATTTTGAGGTCAGGCGTCAGGTCACTGCTGCTGGCATCGATGGTGAGCAAATCCGCGCCCAAGCCGACGATTTCCACGGCGTCGCTGATCGCAATTTCACCCTGCATCAAATAGATCGTCCCGCCAGCAAGATGGGGAGCAAACTCAATCTTGTTGAGCCCGGGGAATTGATTCGCAAGCTTAACGGCTTCGCGGAGCGAAAAATCTCCCGCGGAATAATCGCCGTCCGATTCATCGACGAGCGTATCGACGATGAGCGATTGGGCCTCAAACGCACCGATGTCGATCCGCCCCTCGGCAATCCGGCGGAACGGCTCGCCGCGCTGATCGAACTCGGGGGTGTCGCCCACTCCAGCGATAATAGCTGGATCACCCGCATTGATGGCGGGACTGCCGGGGAGCAGGGCGTGGGTGAGCGTTGACCCGCCGTTATCGGCAAGGGGGCCGAGCATTGGATCGATCACACCGTGGATGGGTCCGCCGATGAGATTGCCGTTGGCATCGGGGGAGCCGATGGGGGCTTCGGCGAGCAATATCCCTACATCTGAACCAATAAGCGAATTGTACGACATAAGTGGCGGAGAAGTTGTTCCACTTTGAAACCAAATTTCACTTACTTTCCCAGACAGATCATGGTTTCCAGCGACAATTGTATTAGTCAGTCGAAGGTGCGAACCAAAATTTCCGTTGGAAGAAGATATTCCGCCTCCCCATGTTGGCCGATCAGATCGGTCGTTAGTAATATTTTCAGTAATTGTAGAATAAGAAATGTCGGCAATTACTGCCTTCGTATAAATCCCTCCACCCTGCAATCCAGAAGCATTTCCTGAAAGCGTGCTGTTATTGATAACGAGTTTAGAAAGATTGTTGTCAGTAAAGTTAACGGTTGCTGATATCAATCCACCACCAGATAGTCCCGCCCAATTATCAGAGATCGTAGAGTTTGAAATCAGCACATCACTATCGATGGCCTCAATTCCGCCACCACTCTTTACCGCTCGATTGCCAGAAATTAATGAGTTGAAGATTTGAGCATTTGGAGATTTTATGGAGATCCCTCCTGCGCTCGATGCGCTTGCATTATCCTTTATTATGCTCCCAAATATGGTAAGATCGCCCACACGGCTTGATACGCCCGCACCAGACAGTTGTGAAGAATTAGCTGTAATCACACAATCAAATATTTCGAGATCTCCCACGCTATGGATGGCTCCGCCATAGTGGTCGTTGTCGGCACCCGTAATGGTAAACCCTTGAATCTTCGTTTGTAAGAGCCTTGCTGGTAAGTAGTCGTTCATGTGAAACACCCGACTACCATCGCCATTATTCACTTCCGGCGTCGGGTCGTTGCCACTGGCATCAAGCGTCAGCAGTTCCGTCCCCGGCCCGCTAATGGTGAGCGAATCTTCAATTCTCAGCTCGCCCTGCGTCAAAAGAATCGTCGCGGGGCCATCGTGGCCGAAGTCGAATTGGATCTCATCGGCACCGGGGACGAGATTCGCCGCGAAGATCGCTTCGCGGAGTGAGGTTTGGCCGTCGTCGAGATCCACGACGTCTTGATCGGTCGTGACCGTCAACAGGGCCAGCATACGCCGATCTTCGAGAGCCTCGCAGCGAAGCGAGCGGGCGTAGGGTGAGCGCGCGAAAAGTGCCGGGGTGTGGGCGTGCCGCGAACCTTGCTGCCGCCGAGAGGAGCTTGCCATCGATGCCTCGTTCCCTTCTGCTCCCCCCCGTTGCCTTCTGCATACCGGAGCAGACGTTGGCGATTCTAGGCGAATCCACTCGGCGATGCAAACTTATTCTCTCAAACTTTTAATGGCCGCGAGAAGCGGTGAGCGCAAGCTGCTTGCCTGCAAGGAACTTAGGGCGTTTCTGCGACTGTGGTTTTAACCCAATCGCTTAAAGGTTCCCATCAGCCGCGCGATGATGCGGTCGAGAATTCTCGTCGGCAGGGTGAGCTGTCCCAATTTGAGCAGCTTCGCATCCGCACCGACGTGATAGTGTGGCCGCGGCAGCCGGGCCGTGAGCGCGCGGTAAATCGCCTTGGCGACGGCCTCGGGCGATGTGGGGGATTTCACGCCCCGTTTATTGAAAAACAATCCTTGGGCGTACAAGTTGTCGTAACCACAACGCAATTCGTCGGGGATCGCGGCCATGCGACCTTCGAGTGCTGCGCCTGCCTTGTCGAAAATTGCCGTGCGAACCTGCCCGGGCCGGACGGTGCTCACCGAAATTCTCCAAGGTCGCAATTCGACCCGTAAGGTGTCAGAGATCGCCTCGAGCGCGAACTTGCTGGCGGAATAGGCGCCGACCATCGGGAGTGCCACGGTTCCGTTGAGCGACGTGACATTCACAATACGACCTTTGTTCTCGCGCAGCATGGGGAGACATGCCTGGATCAACCGCAAAGGGCCGATCGTGTTCACTTCAAACAACTGACGCAACTCGTCGGGGGTGGTGAGTTCCACAGCCGAGGGCAAGCCAACACCGGCGTTGTTCACGAGTCCGTACAAACCCTGGGGTGTGATGGTGCGAATTTTTTCCACAGCACCGGCGAGTGCTTCTTCGGAAGTCACATCAAGAATCAAGGGCTTGATCGTGGTGTGTAGGGCTTGAAGTTCCGTGGCGTGTTGGTCGCTGCGCACACCGCCGAAGACGGCAAAGCCACGTTGGGCCAGCATCAGCGCCGCCGCGCGGCCAATCCCAGTTGAACATCCGGTGACGAGAACAGTGCGCTGCTTCTCCATGTGTTCCTCGTAGAAACGATATGAGCCGGGGGTGCCACGGGTGGCTTGCCCCCCCGTGTTTCAAGGGCACTGCTGGACAAGCCAGCAGTGGCACCCAAGCAGATTCGTATTTAGAACGTTGCAGCATAGCCGAAAATAAAAAGAGCGGCTACACGCGGTTGTCGGACCGCAAATCAGCGGGGACTTGCGCGAGTGCGTCATCGCCCAGCACATAGGATCGGCCGATCAATTCAGCGTCGTGATTCACAAGATCGGGGAAGCGCATGCCCGTGAGAACTTCAATGGCGAAGATTTCCTGCACGGCGTCTTCAAATCGGCAGAAGCCCACGGTCTGGCCCGTTTCGATGTTGATCACCCACACGCCGCAAGTGCGTTCTTCCAAGCGTTCGACAAGTGGAATCCCGCTGAAGACGGCCGACTCACGGACTTGCGACAAACCGACAAACGCGAGCGGTCCGTAAAACGATAAGCCGCGAGTAAAACCCGGGAGTTGAGCAATGGCCTCATAGCGACCTGTCTGCAAATCGACCGTGCCAATGCTGCCGTCGCCCGATTCGAGCAGCCACAGTTTGTTGCGATACCAGCGGGGCGAGTGAGGCATCGACAGGCCGCGAAGAATGATCTCGTTGGAATCGACGTCGATCAACAAGCCGCCGTTGCGTTTGTTTTCCCGCCAACCACCGACGGTGTTTGTTTCGCCGAGCGCGGTGACATAACGCACGCGGCCATCTCGCATGGCTAGGCCGTTCAAATGGCAGTAGTCACCGGGAACTAACTCCGTGATGAACTTAGGCCGCCAACGCGGCTCGAAGCTGTTGATATCGCTCCGCGTGGCGAGGCAACTAAAAGACGTGTTGGCGAACCACAGTTCGTCGTTCACCCAGGCCATTTCATGGATTTGAATGTCGCCCGTCGTGTGACTGCGGCGGGGAAGGAAACAGGCATCGTGATGAAAGCCGGTCTCCTTGTTTTCTTCGTGTGCGTCGAGACGGGGGCAAACAGCGGGCACATTATGAAATTCCCAAATGTCGATGTTGCAACCGATAGCCAGCTTGCCGCCGCTCAGGGCCATCCCCATCGGTTTCATGAAGTTGCGAAAGTGGGTGTTCAGCACACCCCGATTGTTGCGCAAGATCACGAGCTTGCCGGCCTGGTAGGTTGTGACCAGAACCGAGATCCCTGCTTCGGCAAAAAGTTGGGGCAGATTCGATGTATGCACGCTGCGGAGCGGGGCAGGGGCGTCGGCGGCAGGTTCAGTGGGTTCGTCGCTCATGCGAGCATTGTAGTTGCAGCGAGCCGGGTCGTCACGGCCCCGGCTCACTCGAAAAGCGACTAAGCGGCTTCATCGTCGTTCGTTGTGTGAAAATGTCCGGTGAGTTTGCCACGCAGCGCTGCCAAACGGCTTTCCGTAGCACTCGCTGTGGATGTCGTCGGAATGCGGGGCGGGGAAATGCCCATGTCCATTCCTTCGCCGAAATAATGCTTACGGGCTTCTTTGTTTTTCAGCACTTCATTGGGAGTGCCATGGCAAAGCACTTGGCCGCTGCGAATCACATAGCTGCGGTCGGTGATTTGCAACGTTTCGCGAACTTGATGGTCGGTAATCAGAATCGAGATTCCGCGGGCACGCAAATCGCGAATGATTTCCTGAATGCTCGCGATCGTCACGGGATCGATGCCGGTGAACGGTTCGTCGAGCAAGATGATTTCGGGATTGGAAACCAAACAGCGGGCGATTTCCAAACGACGGCGTTCACCGCCGGAGAGCGACATCGCTTTGCTGCGGCGGAGTTTGGTGATGCCAAATTGATCGAGCAGTTCGTCGCACCGCGCACGGCGAGTCTTGCGGTCGATGCCCAGCATTTCCATCACGCCGAGCAAATTGTTTTGCACCGAAAGCTTGCGGAAGACGCTCGATTCTTGCGCGAGATAGCCCATCCCGCCATCGCGGGCTCGGCGATACATGGGCCAATCGGTGACATCGTGCCCGTTGAGCATCACTTGCCCCGCGTCGGGCTCGATCATGCCGCAGGTCATGCGGAAGCTGGTGGTCTTGCCAGCGCCGTTGGGACCTAAGAGGCCGACAATCTCGCCGCGTTCGACGTCAAAATCGACGCCGTCCACCACGCGGCGACGGCCGTAGTTCTTCACCAATCCAGTGGCACGCAGTAGCGACACGTTGTTCGTCCTCCATGACGACGGAAGCTGTTAGCCGTTAGCCATTAGCGATCAGCCAATCTGGCTAAAAGCTAACAGCTGATTGCTAAAAGCTTATCTAACTATTCTCATATCCCAAAAGTTGGGGAAGCCGGGGAGTTTCTTTAAGCCTGGGATGCTTCCCCAGGAATGGGGCCAAAACACGAACGCGGCTTCGCCCGTCATCAAGCGTTCGTCCAAATACGCTCCACCGGGAATACCTTTCAAATCGTTGCCGCGTTTCCACAACCGGCAATCGAGACTCTCAGGGCTGTTATCACCCATCACGAAATATTGCTTATCTTCGACCGGAAACTCCCGCGAATGCCGCGTGAGGAAACGGTCCCAGGTGCTGGGGTCGCGAAAGAGTTGGCGTTCCGACGACAAGGGGTCCTGCTGGCTGCCATCGGGGAGTTCGGCGGGGAAATCCCAGCGTTCGTAATCAGTGTGATAGCCTGGGCCATACCAACGCGGTGGCACGGCATAATCGTCGGCCCGCGCGGAAATGTAATAAATGTCTCGCAACACTTCGAGATGCGTCACCGTGAGCGACGCACCACGGGCACCGATTCCCACGGGTGAAAGATCGCCGGGGTCGTCTTCTGACGTTTTAGGAATGGCATTCTTGCGCTCACCAAACACGGCATCGGCGTCAAATTCCGCGGCACCATTGCCTTCTCCGAATTTGATCAGCTTATCGTTGACCCACAGCATCAATTGGTCGTCGACGTTGGCGAACAATAGGCGGAAGTCGCCCGTGCTGGAAAGGGGCGTTTCGGCGGTTGGTGAAAAATCGGCCAGGCCTTCAATTTCCAACGTCGCTTTGCCGGTGGTCAGATCGATGCGACAAGTGAAATGCTTGCCGGCCTTCACCAAATCGAGCAGCAACTCGCCCCGCGATTCGTGGATTTCAACATCGGCCGCCACCGCCAGATCGCTCACCCACTGCATGCCCAGCAAATAGGGCTCGACTTGTAACGGTGCCCGATAAAGTTGCTCACGCTGCACGCGGGCATTGTAAGGATTGAAGTCGGTGATTAACTCCGGCGTGATGCTATTCTGCCACTGTTTTTTGGGAACTAGCTCCTTACCGGTCGAGGCAAAATGCCGCGCGACGGCCCAGTCATCGTCATTGGGCAGCAAATGTTGATAGCGCAACCACGCCACGGGGGCATCCTTGTTGTTTTCCTTCGAGTTGTAATTGAATTGCTGGGCGACTGTCTGTTCGCCAGGTTTCGCGTCGATTTCCCAACCCGACGTGCTGGTGTCGCTCCACCGCAAGGGCCAACCGGCGTTGTACAAAATCGAGGGATCGTAGTTCGTGTCATGCACCGGCTGGAGCATCGTGTGGACTTTATGCGGCGGTTTGCGCTCGATCGCGAAATCGCTGCTCTTATCAAGTGGCCGCATGAAGATGTCGCCCTGATAGACTTGTAGCTCTTCGTTGGGAAGACCCACCAGCCGCTTGATGTAATTCATCTCGCCGTTGCCGGGGAACTTGAACACAACGACGTCCCACCGCTCGGGCTTGTTGAAGTCGTAGCCATACTTGTTCACCAAAATGCGATCGCCGGGGTAACTCGGCTCGAATTCCACATTCTTGGTCGAAATCGACGGCGGTAGGTTATCGGGAAGATTGTCGGTGCGGAACAACATCGTCTGACGGCACATGGGGCACATGCCGGCGATGGTTTCTGCGCCCATGATTTGTCGCTGGAGATTGGCTCGATCTTGCATCGAACTCGTCGAGTTCATTCGCGCGATCATTGCGTCGCGATCTTCCCCTTCGGTGCTTGCCGTGGTGCGGAAGCGGTAGCCGCATTCGCTGCAATTGACATCTTTGTGCTGACCTTGCAGCGACGGCGACATCGAGCCGGTCGGAATCACAAACGCCTCGGCATCGAACGTGCGAAACAAGAACGCCAGGACGAAAGCGATCACGATCGATTCGATCGTTTCGCGCACGGCCACCGAACTGCTGCTGGCCGGTTGCGGCTCATCGCCACGCGGCGTCGCGGTGGAAGCGGTGCGGCGTGGACGATTGACTAGAGCCGGTGCAGCTTGAGGCTCACGCGGAGCGGCCGAGGGCGTTTGCCGATATTGAGGAGTCTTCTTCTTAGCCATATTTTTAGCCGCTTACGGCTTAGCGATTCTCAAAGTAGTAAAACATCCGCTATCGGCACTTCGCTAGCGGACCGGCAATATAGCCAAAATTCCCAGCCACGGGAAACTTAAAACTCAGCCCATTCACGGTGCTAGCGGCCTGCGAGCGGCCTTCCCACGATCAATCGCCGCGGTAGCGGCCCCCATTGGCGGCTATCAAGCGATACCACGTGGTTGTCGCCTAGCACGAAAAATTCATTCTCTCCAAGCACCACGGGAGGCATCCGCTCGAGGAGGCCGAGTTCTTCGTTTTGCGACGCGTAATAAATGTCGTGATCAATTCGCAAATCGCGGAGCGAAACGTCCGTATTCTTTACGCTGATCTGGAACACTGGTTCGTCGGCGTTCGATAAAGATGTCTTGCAGCATTCATCGGCAACAGAAGTTCCATCGATAAAAACTTGCCAACGGCCATCACAAGCAAAAATCTCCAGCTGTGCAGGTTTAGAAATCTGGCCCTGCCAGCGGAGCGATTCACCACCCCTCTGGAAATGAACCGCGACTTCTCCCGGGCCTTGAGGATCGATGTTTACCGACAAAGCCACATCGCGCACTGCGAATACGCGCCGCGATAGATCGCCGTTATAAGCCGTGTCATCGGTGATTGGCCGTCTCTGATGATAGATGAGCCACTGCCAATCGTCGCTCGCGGCAGCCTGCCACGCACCGACTTGCCAATGCCAACCTTGGCCGTGCCAACGACGCGATTGTTCGTTTTCTCTAGGGATCAACTGGCAGAGCTTGCGCATCTCCGACAGGCTTTTCGTCGCGATCTGGCCGTCAATCCAAACGTCACCATCACGCAGCTCAATGGTTTCTCCCGGCAAACCGACGACTCGTTTCACCGTGAGCTGCGCATCATCGGGCGAGTGAAACACGACCGTTTCCCACCGCTGCGGTTCGCGGAATTGAAACGCGGTGCGATCGACCAGCACGCGGTCACCACTTTTCACGGTGCGGTGTTCGCCAAAATTTTGCACGTCACCGCAGGCCAAACATTCGACGTGGGAATTCGCGCCGACAAACTCAGCGCTGACATCAAATTGCTGACCACATTCTGTGCAGTGAAAGGAATAGTGGGAGCCGCGCAAAGTCGGTGCCATCGAACTTCCAGCAATCGTGATGGGCTCAATGAGTCCCATCACGAACCAAGTTCGCAGCAGAAGTGCGAGCACAATGGTGCAAGTCGCGTAATTCAGCAACGAATAACGGTTCAGCGAGCGATACATAGATGAATTCACAGTCACGAAAATCCCTACCACTGCTGCCATCCTACGTCGGCGTCACCGCCCGAACAATCGTTTCGAGCGTTCCCTTGCAAACATGGCGAACCACAGCGTCGTCACGACCCCTACGCCGTGTACTTGAGCCTGAGAAAATGAGGCAAAAAATCATCGCGTTGTTTGCCAAACGCCACACCAGGGGCAATGGTTGTGTGGAGAAATCTTAACTGTGCTCGACGTGAATCCACGTTCACGCCGGGCCGACAATTGCCTCGGGCAAACCACGTGAACGGAGCGTCCCCCGGTGGGGACAATGCAGGTAATGAAAAAATCTTTGTTGTTTGTTGCGGTGGCGGTGATGATCCTCAATGCCACCGGTTGTGGTGCATGCCGGAACGGTTTATTCCGTAACCAAACGGCTGCGGCTCCGATGGTTGGCCATATGCAACAATGTGCGCCAGCTTGCCAGCCGATGTGTCAACCGATGTGCTGCCCCCCGCCCTGTGATCCTTGCTGCTCGGGTGGAACCGCCGTCTCGGCCGGCTTCGATAGCGGTGCGATGATGATGGGCCCCACCATGGGTGCCGGCGGGTGCGCTTGCGGTCAGTGATCTGGGCCAGCCTTCAAGCCTGTTGATACGCCAGCGCGAAGACGAGGTGTTCGTAATCGCGCCAAACCACCATTTTTTCCGGCTTTGCGCCATAGGCGAGCGCTACTCGCTGGGACGGAATATTGGCTGGTCTGATAAGCGAGATCACGCGCTGCTTGCCTAGGGTTTGAAATGCATAATCACGGAGTGCTGTCGTGGCTTCGTGAGCGTAACCCTGACCCCACTGCCGACGCAAAAGCATGTAACCAATCTCTGTTTCGACCATGTCATCGACGTCTTGCTTCAAGATGCCGACTTGGCCGACGGGCTCGCCCGTTTTGTGATTGGCGACATACCAAAATGAAAGTCCGTCGCGCGCTTGTCGCTCAAGCGCGCGACGGAGCCATTCTTGCACACCCGCGCGGTCGAACACGTAGGGATAATGTCGCATCACTTCAGGATCGCAGAGCATCTCGGCTAAAAAGTCGAGATCGGCTTCGGTCAATTCGCGGAACGATAATCGTTCGGTCAAAAGAAATGCGGTCACGTTCTCATACCCTACTGATCACAAATGGTGGCGTTTAGCGTCAAGACTTTCATAGTGAAACCTTTGTGATGGGAGCGATCTCCAGCCGCGCGCAGATTTCCTGGTGCAATTCCTCAACACTCGTGCAACCATTCACTTCCACGACCAGTTCCTTCGAGCGGAACAATTCCACGACCGGCCGCGTTAGCGAGTGATAATCGGCCAGCCGCGCTTGAATCGCTTCCCGATGATCGTCGCAGCGTATTTCGAGCGGTCCTCCGCAGACATCGCAGCAATTTTCCACTGCCGGGCGGTGGTGCATCAGGTTGTAGTCCAACCCGCAACGCGAACAAAGTCGCCGGGCCTGAACGCGCTCGAACACGACCTCATCAGGCACGTTGATTAAGATTACCGCGTCGATGTCATAGCTTTCTAAAAAGAATTCCGCCTGCGGGCGGTTGCGCGGAAAGCCGTCGAGCACGAAACCATAGTTCCAGTCGTGCTCTTCAAGTCGACGGCGAACCACTTCTTCGACGATCTCATCCGAGACAAGTTGTCCAGCGTCCATGATGCGCTTGATGCGTGCGGCAAGCTTGGTGTGCGTTTGAATGTTCCAGCGAAAGATGTCGCCGACGCTGATATGCGTGAGATCAAATCGTTTGCAGAGGAGTTTGGCTTGCGTCCCTTTGCCGCAACCTTGCACTCCCATGATGATGTATTTGTGCATGGCATGTCCCTTCGATTCCCAGAATCTATGTTATCCGCCATGCGTACTCTATTTTCAATCATAAACGGACAAACTTCAAGAACCGCGCGTAGTTGTGAAGCGACAATTCTAGGGTTACGATATGGACGGCTTGTTGATAACGCAAACAGCCAAGCTGTTTGCGCTCACTTTTCTGCAGTTCTGCTCAGCTCTTTTCTTAACTCAATCGCCCAACTGGCGGAGGTGATTCTCATGAGTTCCGACGATTTCTCGAAGCAACAATATATTTCCTTGCGTGCCGAAATCAGCGAATCGAAATCACGCGTGTTTTGGCTGTTGATCGTGGGGATCTTTTTGGTCCTCGCGTCGGGCTACTTGGCCGCGGCACAACCTTCAGCGTTTGCCAATGCCTCGATTCCCTTTTTGTTGCTGGCGATCATGCTCTCGTTCATCGCCGAAGAAAGTAACATCAGCCGCGCGGGCCGCTACTTGCGCGAAGTCGTGGAACCCAGGATCGGCGATTTGCTGGGCTGGGAGCATTGGCTCGAATCGCAGCAGCGCTATCGCGAAGTCGACCGTGCGTTCGTCGTCGGTTTCAGCACGCTGTTTTTGTTATTCTTCGTGATCTCGGCGTCGCTGACGATCAGGCAACTCGATCGTGCTGGCGGACATCAATCGATAGTGTGGAGTTTGGGAGCGGCCTATACGTTGGGGGCCTTTTGCGTGATCTACGTGCTCGCGCGGCATTGGACGGCATCGACGAAGCCTTCCATCGAAGAGGCGGTGGAAGAAAGCTGAGATAGCAGAAGCTATTTCTTCTTTCCTTCTTCCTCACCCGTCTCCAGCACCGCGAGGAAGGCTTTTTGCGGAATGTCGACCGAGCCGATCGACTTCATCCGCTTCTTGCCTTCCTTTTGCTTTTCCCACAGCTTGCGCTTGCGGGTGATGTCGCCGCCGTAGCATTTGGCGGTCACGTTCTTCTTCATCGCCGAGATCGTCTCACGGGCAATGATTCGCGTGCCGATAGCGGCTTGCAGCGCCACTTCGAACATGTGACGGGGGATTTCCTGCTTGAGCTTTTTGATAACCGCCCTGCCCCGCACGTCGGCATCGCGCTTATCGCAAACAATCGACAGCGCGTCGATCCGCTCGTTCTTGACCAGAATATCCATCCGCACGAGATCGCCCGACTCGTAACCCAAGAGTTCGTAATCCATCGTGCCGTAGCCGCGGGTTGTACTCTTGAGCCTATCGTGCATGTCGTAAATCACGTCGGCTAGCGCAAGATCGTAAACCAACATCGCCCGCGTTGGTGAGAGATACTCCGTGCGGACATACGTGCCGCGGCGGTCGCTGCACAATTTCATAATGCCGCCGATGTACTCCGTGGGGAGCACGAAACTCACTCGCACAATCGGCTGGCGGAATTCTTCAATATCCCCCACTTCCGGCACGTCTTGTGGCGTATGAACTTCGATGGTTTCGCCATTCTTTTTGACGATCTCATACGTGACGTTGGGCGCGGTCTGCACAAGATCGATGTCGGCTTCCTGTTCGAGCCGTTGTTGCACAATCTCCATGTGCAACAGTCCCAGGAAACCACAGCGGAATCCGAAGCCGAGGGCATCGCTCGTTTCGGGAGAGAACTCAAAGCTGGGATCGTTGATCACAAGCTTATCGAGAGCCTCACGCAATTGCTTGAAGTCCTGACCATCCGAAGGATACAGGCCGCAGAACACCATCCGTTTGGGTTCTTGATAGCCGGGCAACTTCAGGTCGGCTTCTCCGTCGGTGGTGCTCACGGTGTCGCCGACGTGAACCTTGTCGAGCGACTTGATGTTGCAGATCAAGTACCCCACCTGACCGGCTGCAAGCTTGGACGACGGCTTGCGATGGGGAACAAAGTGACCCAACTCTAGGACTTCATGCACGGTCCCTTGCTGAAGGAACTTGATCTTCTGACCCTTGGTGATCGTGCCGCTCATCACGCGAATGTACGTAATCGCTCCGCGGTATTCGTCGTAGACCGCGTCAAAGATCATCGCTTGTAAGGGTCCCCTAGGATCGCCCTTGGGAGCTGGGACGCGTTCGATGACCGCATCGAGAATCTCCCTGCAACCCATGCCAGTCTTGGCGCTGCACCCCAGAATCTCGTCGGCGTTGACCGCCAGCGTGTGTTCCATCTCCGCTTTGACTTCGTCGGGCCGCGCGTGGATGAGATCCACTTTGTTCATCACCGGCACGATTGTGAGGTCGTGTTCCATCGCGGCATAAGCATTCGCCACGGTTTGAGCTTCCACGCCTTGAAATGCATCGACCAACAGCACGGCCCCCTCGCAGCAAGCGAGCGACCGCGACACTTCATATTGAAAATCGACGTGGCCCGGCGTGTCGATCAGATTCAATTCGTATTTATGGCCTTTGTATTCGTAGTGCATCGTCACGGCATGGGATTTGATCGTGATGCCGCGCTGACGTTCCAAGGCCATGTCGTCGAGCAGTTGCTCTTTCATTTCACGGACGCTCACCGTGCCCGTCACTTCCATCAGGCGGTCGGCGAGCGTGCTCTTACCGTGATCGATGTGAGCCACAATCGAGAAATTTCGAATATATTGAGGTGCGGTCATTGAGGGAGAGGCCGGGGTCGGGGGTCGGAGGTCAGGTGGGGATAGGGGTTGGGGCTGAGTAAATGAATGTGTTGTTATTTTTAATTCTTCTGGCGGTGTTCGAGGCGAGCAAGGCCGGCGGCGCCTACGAAACCCGCATCGCTGCCTAGTCGGGCGAATTCGATCCGCAGCGAATCTTGGAGCGCGGTGAGAATTCGGGGACGGACTTCATCGCGGACCCGTTGGATAAATTTTTCGCCGAGCGGGTGGCCAGCACCACCGAAAGTCATCGCCCCGCCGAGGACAACGCTATCGGGATCGACCGTGTGAATCAAGGTCACGATGCCAATCGCCAGGTATCTGGCCGTGTCCATCACGACTTCCAAAGCGAGCGCATCGCCCGCTTCCGCGGCATCGGCGATCGCCAAAGGAGTGATCTCACCTTCGTCTTTCAGCACGGTCGCCAAATTGCTATCACGTCCTGCTTGCAGCGCGTCGACGGCTCGACCCACAACGCCGTAAGAACCGCAGTAGCCTTCCAAGGTGCCAGTGAGATTTTGCGTATCACGTCGTGCCTGCGGATCGGAATCGATGATGATGAATCCACATTCCGCCCCGCAGCTGTGTGCCCCTTCGATCAAATAGTCCTCGAGCACGATCCCACCACCAATGCCCGTGCCCATGGTGAGCAGCACCATGTTGCGCGAACTGTTGCCCGCGCCTTGCCAATACTCGCCAAACGCCGCCGCGTTGGCATCGTTGGCAAAACGGACGGGCTTGCCGCAGGCTTCGGCCACGCGATCACGAATGGGATAATTCCACCATGTTGGCAAATTCCCTGGTTTGAGAATCATACCGGCCTTAATGTCCATCGGGCCTGGGGTCGCCACGCCAATTCGCGCGACGTCGGATTTTTTTGCTCCGGCTTTGTTCAACAGCTCATTCACAGCCTCGCACATCCGGCGGACGGCATCGTCCGCACCTCGTTCGACTTCGGTTGGCACGGAATGGTAAGCGAGTGTCCGGCCACGGTTGTCGATCAACCCCAGCTTGATGTTCGTGCCGCCGACATCGATGCCGATGAACAGAGGAAGCTCGGCTTCGGCGAGCGTGATAATAAACTTGGAGCCGGTCATGGAAGTGTGGTCATATACTGGTCGAAACGGGAAGAAATCGAACTCACCAGTATAAAATTGCCGCCCCCGGGCCGCAATTCGAGATAATTAGCGGCATTGGCGTTAGCCGGCATCGTCCCGATGCCGTTCAAGTGCATTCTCGGCATCGGGACGATGCCGGCTAACCGTTTCTTAGTGCCGTTGACGCAATATCTTCCCGGAATTCGCACGCGGGGACTTCACCGCAGATCGCTCGCAACTCGGCGGGAATCTCTACGTCGCTCAGGCAATGAAAGTCTCCCGAATACGTGCGGCCAAAAACCAGAAACCGGCAACCTGCCGCAGTGATGTCGGCGATCGCTTGATCGCGCTTGGCAGCATCGTTGCCATAGTATTTGGGATCAGCAATCCGCACGAGCGTGTCGACACCTACGACGAAAGTCGCGTTGGGCACTAACTCGGCCTTCTCGCGAAACGTGGGCGCAGTCGTCAACAAAAGTTCTTTGCCTGGGTCTTGTTTTTGTATGTCGGTGATGCGCTGTTTTATTTCAATGAAGTCGAGCGAAGGCTTATCGACATTGGCGAGCGAAATTTCATAGCACAACTCGCTGCCTAAGCGTTCGACGGCAATCCGCGCCATTTCGCGATGACCTTGATGCAAGGGATTGAACGCGCCGGGAAATACAATCTTTGGTTGCTTGTTTTCGCCACAAAGGACACAGTGTGCTTCTCCAAGTAGAAGTTTTTTCCACGCAGGGTCAGCAACTTGCGACAGTCGTTCAATTTGCTCAGCCGTTTCAAGTTGTTTTTGAAGTTCGCTGTAGCCGATAGAAGCATCAACTCCGCATGCTTCCGCCATCGCAAGCAACACCAGGTCAGCCGCGACTCGTTCTTCGTGTTCGCGAGCTCGTGCTCCCTTGGTGAGTGTTAAAGTCAGTGAACATGTTTGCGTCGCGGTTTGCCATGCCACATGAATGCGATGATCGCCCCGTTTTGGAACATCACTCACAAGGCTGGCGGTGACGCCGATGCCCACGAGTGTTAACGGATCGGCGGTGGGAGAAAGTTTCCGCCCGCGCATCCAGGCCGCCATGGCCATCGCGCGAGCCGTTGGTTCGCTGCAATATTGATCCGGCGTACCCCCCAGCAAATCGGTCAGCGCGCTCGAAGCGTACGGCACCACGGCTTCGATCAGCAACCGCGATCCCCCCGGCACTTCCAGCAGCCTGCCAATCGCCGTGCTGCCTCCCCCCGTGATGGCGATCAACGCCTGCTTACCACTGGAATGGATAGCCGTAATCAGATTTTGCCAAGAAGCCTCACTCACAAGCGCTAATCCGTTGTTTTTTGTTGCTGGAAAGCTACATGATGCCAAAATGCCACGCACTCCGCGACGAAGTTCCGTAAGAATTCCGCTCGATTCCCCCGGGCGAAGTATCTTTGATTTTAGCAAATCCTCCTCGGCATGAACCTTGCAAAATGAACGACGCTTACGGCCAGCTCGACTCCAGCTCACTGAGGCCAGCCATGGCGGACGTCGTCGAAATCAATTCCCTCGTGGATCTTCAATCTTACGCCATCGCGTGGGATTCTCTGGCCCAACAAACGCCCCGCTTCTCGTTCTTTCATACTTTCAGTTGGTTCAACACGTTCTGGAAACATTTCGGGGCGAACCGCCGGATGCGTGTGCTGATCGTACGGTCCGAGGAGACAATCGTCGGGATCGTGCCCCTCTGCGTGGTGGAAGAAGCTCACCGCCTGGCAAAGATCGACGTTCTCACTTATCCGCTCAATGATTGGGGGATGTGGGCCGGACCGCTCGGACCTAACCCATCAGCCACGATGTTCATGGCCTTGCAACACATTCGCCAGACGGAACGCGATTGGGACATGATCGACTTTCGTTGGACTTCAGAAGATCACGACATGACCGGCCGAGCAATGTCGGCGGTCGGTTGGAAACCTCAGAAGAGCGTATATCAACAAACATCGCTCATCGATTTCGATTCGACGGATTGGGAAACCTACTTCAACGGCCTCAACAAAAAATGGCGTCACGAGATCCGCCGCCAGGCGCGGAATCTTGATAAGTTAGGGCCCGTCGAGTTCGTCAGATATCGTCCCACCGTGGGTGAAGGCGATCCGCGATGGGATCTCTTTGATGAGTGCCTTGCCGTATCTCAAAGAAGCTGGCAATCGGATGCCCACAACGGCAATACGATTTGCCATGCCGACGTGCTGCCGTTTCTTAAGGATTGTCACGCCAAAGCGGCGAGACTCGGCATGCTCGACGTGGCGATCTTGCGCGTGGCGGGTCAGCCGCTCGCCTATCAATACAACTATCACCATGCGGGCAACATTTTCGGGCTCCGCATGGGCTACGACCGCCAAGCCCGCGAATTGGGGACAGGAAAAGTTTTGCTGACCCGCTTTATCGAAGATAGTTTTCAGCGCGGTGATCGCGTGCTCGACTTGGGCATCGGCGAATTCGATTTCAAAGCACGCTTTCGCACCGGCGTGGAACAGAGCTACCGCTATAGCTACTACCCGTGGAATTCCTGGCGATCGCAGGGAATCAGAATCACGAAATGGCTGCGGCAACAATTGGCCGCTGAAGAAATAGTGGCAGGTAAACCGGCCCCCGCGTTTTCGGCGTTGAGTTCCCCGGGCAGTGACGTCTGAGGCACGCGACGCACTGGTCGCGTTCCTCAGACGTCTGCCACTGAGGCGCCGTCCCCCCCAACCTTGTTGCTAACTCTTGAAAACCGTCGTTAGCAACAAGCGGCAAAAATTGATGTCCTCGCGAGACTTGCTATTTGAATTGCTTGTAACACTGTCACGAGCCAACTTTCGCGGTCACCTACTGCTGAGGTTCGCTGATGTTGTTGGCGGACTGTTCTTTGAGAGCCGCGGCTTCGCGAGCCAATTTGAATTCCGGCCCAGGTGCGTAATATTGCACGTCGTCGCTCAGATAGTAACCGCTGGGCAAGGTTTGGCCCGCGATGTCCATTTGGCAACCCGTGGTCGCCAAGGACCCGAGCATAAGGAGCCCACTCCAGAGCAGCGTGGCATTGAATCGGGTTTTTCCGGACGAAGTTTTCACAATCGTTGCTCCTGACGGAGGGACCATTTGCCGGACCAATTCCACGTTACCGGCGTCACAATCGTTATCGTCGTCCTGAACGGCAAACTTTGACTTCTGCCGAAGAATTTGCATTTCCGTGGGTGCTACTGCTGACAGCAGCTGGCAGACCCGGTGTTTGTCGGTGTTCTTCCCGGCGGCGTCTTCACCGCGTTTTTGCGGGGGAAATCGCCTTTTCCTGAGAGACTGATAGAATGAAACTACGCGCGCCACTCGCCTGAGATTGCTAGCGGCCGCGGCTTCTTGGAACAGAGACCCCCCGCGCACAGGAAGAACATCGTGCTAGCGACCTTATTCAAACTTCTTCAGCGATCGGCACTCGCGGGATTTTTACCAGTAGGATGTATGCTCGCGGGTTTCACAACCTGCGACTCGGTGCACGGTCAGGGCTCGTTGGCGGTGACCGACACGCTGCCGAGCCAGTACTACTACAATGCAGTATACGACATCTATCGGGGCGAATACCGCGACGCCCAGCGGACCCTCATTCGCGAAGCGAAGAATTCTGTCAGGATTGGCGTGACTCAACGTTGGATCGACGCGATCTGCTATCACGCCTTGTGGGGCGAAGTGCTATATCACCAAGGCCAACCCGCCGCCGCGCTCGAGCAATTCAACGAAGCCTGTGCGATGTTTTTGCAGTACCCCAACTGGGTACTGTCGATTGAATTTCGCGAAGGTCCGCGGCCTGACACTAATCTGTCGCGGAAAGTTCTCCCCTGGGGCCCCAGCACACGAAAATTCGTGCTTGGTGACGTTCCCTCGCAAATGATGATTAGCTTTGGTGATGATCTCAACACCCAAAGCCAAACCGTCCAGCGAGGCGGTGCTCTTCGTCAAATGCAGTATTGGCAAGTGGATGCCGTCGAGATCATCCGCGCGACCGCGCTTGCCATTCGTCGGCGGAACGAGCTTTTGGGCCCACTGGCCCCGTTCGATCCGTTGTCACGCGATCTGGTGAACAAACTGTCCTCGCGGATCACTCCGCCCAACCATTGGTCGAATGTCTGGGCCGATCTCTTACTTGGGCTCGCCTATGCTGGCCAAGGCAATCTCGATCAAGCCTTTCAGCGATTGCAACGCTCCGAGCGCATGGCAGGGCAGTTCGATCACCCGCTCACTTGTATTTCCTTGCTCGAACAAGGTCGGCTTGCGATGGAGGCTGGTAAGTTCGACACGGCCGATCAATTGTTTTTGGAAGCGAGCATCTCGGGGATTTACTATGAAGATCCAGGCGTGATCGACGAGGCTTTTCGCTTCATGGCCATGAACCGGCTTGGTGCGCCAAATCCTCAACCGATACCCGTCTTGGATGCGGCGGCGGCTTGGGCTCAACGCGAGCGTTTCGATCATCTCTATGCACGGTTAAGCTTTACCCGGGCTGAAGAATGGATGAACGCCGACAAATGGAAAGAGGCTGCGGCTGCGCTGCAAGTGGGACAAGCTCAACTCAACGATGCAGCCACGGGACTGCTTGGCAATTGGTCGCGATATCTCGAAGCCCGCGTGCTCGCGGAAATGGGCAAAGAGTCCGCCGTTGACGTTCTCAATGTCTCCATTGCTAACCACTACAACATGTCGTCTCGATTCATGCAGTTGCAGACCACGAATCGTTGGTTCGACGACCAATTGCTACGGGCGAGCGTGGCCATCGAAATCTATCAGAAGATGCTCAGTGATCCCGGTCCCCGCGATTGGGCATTCCGTCCTCTCGACACGCTGGCGATGTTGAAAGCTCCGCTTGAGGATTCCTACGATCGTTGGATCGCCGCGTTGGGCGAGCGGAAGGAAAAAGCCGCAGCCATTGAAGTGGCTGATCTGGCCAAGCGTCGCCGCTTTTTTAATTCGCTCGAACTCGGTGGCCGACTGGCTTCGATCCGCGATACGTTGGAATCGCCCGAAAACATGCTGAGTCCTAGCTCGCGAAGTTTGCGCAACGATCTCTTACTTCGCTATCCCGAGTATGCCGATCTTGCTAAAGCAGGGGAAGCTTTGCATCTACAACTGCGAAATCAATGGAAACCTACCGACGACAAGGCCAGTTCCAAATCACTTGATAGACTTTGGCGCAATTGGGCTGACAATCTCAACGAGCGCGAGGCCTTGGTGTCGCGGCTTGGTTTGAGTCGCGTACCAAGCGAATTCCAATTTCCTCCCGTGGTGGCCGTCGAAGATTTGCAAGCTCTCCTGCAACCTGGCCAAGCGATTGTCGTATTCCACGAAACAGCCAATGGCCTGATGGGATTCTTGTTGACCGACAGTACTTCGACCATCTGGAATTGCGGAACGTCGGCGGCGCTTTCCCGTAATCTCAGTAAATTCCTCGGCGACCTTGGTAATCACGACCGCAACAATTCGCTCGATGAGAAGCAACTTGCCTCAACCGATTGGCGCGAGTCAGGCGAAGTCTTATTTCAAGCGCTCTTTACGGGTTCGTCGTTGGATCTCGCGACCGTGACGGAATTAATCGTCGTTCCCGATAGCGTGGTGTGGTATGTGCCAATAGGTGCCTTGCCGCTCAAAGCCGATGGAGAACCGACGACGCTCAACTCCGTGGTCAAAATCCGAGTTGTCCCCACGATGGGACTGGCTGTAGGACAGGCAGTTCCCTGGCGGCGCGTTCTGCACACCTCGATAGTTGGTGACGAGATCGTTCCCGGCGATAAGGAAGCGGATCGCGAGGCGCAATTGGCCAATCTTCAAGCGGCCATGCCCAGTTTCATTCCGCTCCCCGCACCGCTCCCCGAGTCTCCGCCCGTAGTGGCCACCGCGCTCGATGCCCTCGTGTCGCTCAATGAGTTTGATATCGAGCGGGCCGAGCCGTTCCTGTGGTCACCTTTGCCCGCGGGTCGAGGCGACGAAGGCCGATTGGGAACGTGGGTGAACTTGCCCCGCATCGGTCCGCAGCGCTTATTATTCCCCGGCGCGCACACGATTGCCGAAAAGGGGGGCAAAGCTTCGCGTAAACGCAACGATAACATGCCGCCGGGGAGCGAATTGTTTATCGCCAGTTGCAGTCTCATGTCGAGTGGTGCCCAAACGATTTTGCTGAGCCGGTGGCGCGTGGGGGGGCAATCGACCTTGGATTTGATGCGCGAATTCATACAGGAATTGCCGCGTGCGTCGGCAGCCGAAGCCTGGCAGCGCTGCGTGGAAGTCGCCAAAGAATTGCCGCTCGAGCCAGGGCTCGAGCCGCGTGTAAAGCTTAAAGATGCGAGTACTTTGCCCACGGCGGGACATCCGTTTTTCTGGTCGGGCTATTTGTTGGTCGATGCCGGCGTACCACTCGAAGCACAACCCCTAGTGGAAGTGCCTGTGGACGAAGTCAAAAACGATGTAAAACCGGTCGGTCCAACACCCGTGCAAGGTAAACCAGCAATCCCTCCTCAAGCGCCGGTACCGGTCCCCGCAAAGTGATCGTTTTACAGAAATGCTGAGAATCTTATGGCGTCGTTCCGCAGTGTGAGTTTGTTGATAGTCGCGCTGCTGAGCGTAGGTACGAATAACATCGTTCAAGCGGCTAAGTGGCAGGTCTCAGCACCCACGAGTGTCGTTATTGACACCTCGCTTTTTGCGGTCAATGAGTTAAGCGGTATCACCTACGCTGGGCCGAGTACAACAGAAAATCACTACAACTTCTACGCTGTTCAAAACACGGGCGGCAAGCTGATCTCGATCGACGTGCAGTTGTCGCCCACGGGTTCGCTCGTGTCGGCAACCGCCACAACGTCGCTGTCATTGGCAGCAAATCTAGACTTTGAAGGGGTCGCCTACACGAATCCTATTCGTAACAGTGTGTTTCTCGCCGAAGAAAACAGTCCTGGCGTCCGTGAATACAGTCTCGGGACAGGGGCTGCGCTGCAAAGCGTGGGCATCCCCAGTGTGTTTGGCAATCGATTGAGCAATTTTGGCTTTGAATCGCTTGCAAGGAGCCCCGATGGCACGACGATGTGGACGACCAACGAAGAGGCTCTTTCGGTTGACGGTCCCAAATCAACGACCAGTGTTGGCACAAGGGTTCGACTGCTACGGATGGATGTCGTGGGCGACAGCGTGACAACCGCCGAACAATTCGTCTACCAGACCGCACCCATCCATGTTTCGGGAAGTGACACTCGACGTCGCAGTGGTGTCTCCGATCTCGTCACTCTTCCCGACGGTACTCTTTTAACGCTGGAACGTTCGTTTGGCTTGGCGTTACCCCTAATTTACAAAAATAGTATCTACGAAGTCGGTCTTACCGGAGCCACCGATGTCAGCGCGAGCGAATTCAGCACCGGTTTGATTGGCAAGACTTATACACCCGTCACCAAGGAGTTGCTTTGGTCGGGTGCAGCGGCGGCCAGCACGGGTCAAAATCTCGAAGGGCTCACACTTGGTCCACGGCTCGCCAACGGCAACTGGCTCTTGATGGGAGTCGTCGATAACAATTCGGGAGCAGATTTCATCAGCCAGAATACTCTGGTCACGTTCGAACTCTCAGCAATTCCCTCAGCCGATTTCGATGAGGATGGCGACGTCGATGGCCGCGATTTCCTCGCCTGGCAACGCGGCACGGGGACTATGATTGGTGCCACACACTCGCAAGGCGATGCCGACCGTGACGGCGATATCGACGCTGCGGATCTGGCGATTTGGTCCGAGGCATATGGCGCGCCGGCGATTGTCGCAGTGGCAGCGATCCCAGAACCAAATGCACTATTATTGCTTGCGTTTGGTGCGGTGTTGATTGTTGGCAGACGCCCGTAAGCGACATCACAGCGTTGCATCGGCGTGATAAATCACTTCGACTAACACGCCGGGTTGCAGATCGATTTCGGCTGGCAGGGCGATGCGAATGGGTAAGCCGCGCTCGGGAACCGCGGGATTGACTGCCAACGACGTGGGGATCGATTCGATCTGACGGCCCACTTCTTCGATTTCGCTCTCCACGACCTTGGCACCCACGGCCCGTGAACGAAGAGTCACCCGCATGCCGGGCAGGGGCTCGAAGCGAGTGGCTTCGGGAAGATAGCTAACGATGTAGCTGCCGTGATCCGCGGCAAGCGTGGCGATGGGTGCCCCTGCATGAAGTCGTTGGCCGGGCGAGCAAAACACATCCACGAGCGTGCCACTAATCGGTGCTCGCACGAGGAGAGCATCCGCTTGATTGCGCAGTTGCAGCGCGCGAATGGCCAGCAACTGTCGCTCATTGCGTAGCTCGGTGAAATGCTCCCGCGCCGCGGCGGGAAGTTCAACGGGTAGCGTTTGTTGTTCCAACGATTCGGGACTAGTGACACGATCCCCAGCCGCACCGAGTTTCACTTGCGCGGCTAGCGCTTGGAGTTGATTTTGTTCTTGCGTGACCAACTGAGTGAGTTGATCCTTCACGCCAATCGCGGCGTCTTTGGCGAAGTAATCTTGCCAGGCCGTCAATTCTTTTTGCAGCACCGAGGCGTCGTGATCGAACTGTTGCTTGCCAGCAAGCCATTCGCTGTCATCGTATTCGGCAATGATGTCCCCTTCGCGAACATGATCGAACAAACTCCATTGCAAGCCCGTGTGGTGTGGCATGCGGGCAATCATGCCCGAGGCTGGGCTCATGATGTCGATTCGTAGTGTCGAAACGCGGCCCACGCCTTGAACACTTTGTGCCTGGGAACGCCACAAAGCCAGCCAAGCTCCGACCGAGAGTAACAGACAAATAACCGGCAGCGCTCGCACGCGCAAACGACGAAGGCGCACGCTGCGTGCAAGCGGCACTTTGCCGACGGAATCACGATCATTTTGTGCAGTGGCGTTAGCCATCGATATTAGCTTTCATTTTCATCGTCATACACGGTGAACGAGAGTTCTTGCACGTCCCCCGTAGCGGCCAGATCGCGTCGCATTTGTTCGCGGAGAGAGGGATTTCGTAGCAACAGTCGGTAGCTGAGTACACTGCGGGCATCCGGGCTTTGCCGTTCGCCGGTGAGCAGCAGTCGGTCGGAATAGCGGTTCAAAACCCGTTCAATGCTGGCCCGCGTGGCGCCACCATCCGCAGGGGCTAACAGCGACAACACCGCGTCGAAGCGATGCCGTTCGCCGAATTGGGTCCACCACAAATAAAACATCACTGACATAATCACCACCGCGCCAATCAACGTCGTGGCATAGCGATAAGTGCCCGCCCCCATGCCTTCAACGATCGCCCATAGAATAAAGGTCGTATCGCGAGTGTCTTTGAGCACGTTGCGGAATCGCACGACCGCAAACACGGCTAAGAGTCCGAAAGCGATCATCAAACTGCCGGACATCAGAATCATCATGAGCGCGACGATCACCGGCAGCACGACCAGTGAAGCCACGAACGATGACGAATAAGAGGGCGACGTGTGGGTCGCCATGTAAATCCAGCCGACAAGCTGGCCCACGATAAAGGCCAGTAGCAGCGAAACCAAAATCGTGACTGGCGGCGGAGACGCGCCAGAATCGCCGTACTGCAAGACGCTTAGCCAATCCATCATGCCACACCTCGGACGCTGGGCTTAAGTCGCAACGCATCCACTGCGTGGACATATTTTGGAAACGAAGTACGCTGCAAACCAAAATCACGCACCAGATCGCGCATCCAGGCAGGTACACGGCCGGCATACTTGAGTTCAACGACCACTTGATCGGCAAACACCTCAGCGCGCTCCGTGGGTAAGCGAAAACCGGCCGTTGGGTCATACGGCAAACCGGCAATGTGGCGGTCGAACGTCACGCGGACTTCCTCAAGCTCGAGTCCCACATAGGCCTCGCGGCGATACGAAACAAACGCACAACCGCGCGCCGAGAGGCCCGCCATGCGCCGGCGAAATTCTTCGAGCGCGATGATCGATTTTTCGCTCGGATCGATTAAGTCCTGTGTCGTTAACGTCATGCCAGCTAGTAGCGCCGTGGCGGAAGGTTTGCTTACGATGGCTCGCAGCTTGTGGATCGCATCGGTGGTGCGCGATTTCACTTCCAGAAACACGGGGGCTTGCGGGGCTTCGTCATAAAACCGCATCCGCAGCTTGTAGCGATTCTTGACCCCTTCGGTCGTTTCCCGATAGAGCTCGTGCCAAGGGCTATCAAGATAGAGGCTGTGAACGTGGTAACCCTCGGAATCGCCGAAGGGCATATAGCGGTCGGGGGCGAGATAAGCCCGCACAAAACTACGCAGCGCGACCGCGGTCGTTTCGTTGACGAGATATTTGTGTTCGGAGCGGCCAGCGTCGTAACCCATCGACATATTCCTATTAACACCGCGTGTTATTCTAAGTTCTGCTTGTCGATAGGTTCGTCGCCATTGCGGCTACAAAGCGAGCGAATCAGCTTTTCGCCCGTATCGTCGGACATAAAATGCACCGAGCCATCGCACATGGCAAAATGAGCCCCACCGGGATGCTCGCTGAAAATCCGCTCTTCGTACCAGGCCTTAGGCGTTTTGGCGTCGTTGATCTTCTTGTCGATATGCGTAACGTTGTTACCCGACGCCCAGGCGCCGTGGACCGAGTCGATCACGCCGTCTTTGATGCCAGCACCACGACCCGTGCATTCGGTAAGCCACACCGTGTTCGACAATCCATCGATCACATCCGAAGCCTTGATCGCGGGTGGGTCTTCGAGCTTATCCCCGTTGGGAAGTCCCTTCGTTCCGATCAGTATGCCACGCTGCCGGCCATAGACTTCTTTGCTCGCGGGATTCTTCGCATCTTTATCGGGACCCGAGATACCCAGGTAATCCAAGCATCCCAAACCATCGCCAGCGAGTGGCGACATATTAAATAGCCGCGCGTCGGTTGTGCGATGCTCTTCGATCAGCGACGTACTCGGGCAAAGATAAACGCTAATCACCTGCGAAGACGCCGGCATGTTCGTCGCAGCGGTGAACGGCACTTTGAAATCGAGCTGATCGGCCACCGCCTGCTGTTCGATGAATGGCAGCAAGATCGCCGACCAAGCCATCGCATACGTGCCGGGGTCTTTGCGCGGACCAGACCACCGTTGCCCCGCGGGAAACTTTTTGTTGGTGGCCTCGAAGTTCAGCGCGCCCGTCGAGAGCTGCTTCAAATTGTTGGAACATTGAGTGCGGCGGCTTGATTCCCGTGCAGCTTGCACGGCCGGGAGGATCAGCGCCACGAGCACGCCGATGATGGCGATGACCGTCAACAGTTCAACCAGCGTAAAAGCGTTCTTGCCGTTGCGCAGTTTCATAGGGCGAATGACCGAGAGCAGAAGAGATCGGGCCAGAGCAGCCCGCAACCCATTTATTGTAATTGCCAGGAAAAACTGGGCAAATACCTGTCGGCTGCATTTAGCGGGTCAGACGATTGCAACAACAAGCTATTCGGAGAGCGTGGACTTCAAGTTCGGTCCCCATGGCGGCAGTGGAAACAGTTTCAGCGGTTGAAATTCCCCTTCGCTGATCGTGTAGTAGCCGGTGCTCGTGGCATCAATCGCAATCGCTTCGCCGTTCTTGGCTTGCGGCTTAGTACGCACGGGAATCGCCTGGGGCAACGTCGTCGAGAAGGTCAGCATCAAATTTTTTTGCGGATCACGCGGCCAAAGCCAACCTTCCTTTTCGCTCCGCAGCACAAACCACCGCCCATCGCGGGAGATATCGCCCGCCGAGATACTGCCGACACCCAGCGTCGTGAGCAGCTTAAGTTCGGTGGGTTGCTTCGGCTTCAAGTCGGCGAGCGGCACGTGGTAGATCTTGGTCGCCTTTTTTTCCTTCGTGGCAATCAACAGCTCGCGGCTGATCGGGTCGATGAACAGCGCCTCGGCATCGTGCGGACCGTCGGGATAAGTGAGGCGAAAATCCTCCATCTGCGCCCGCAAGTATTCCGGGCGATCTCCGTTTGCCAGAACCGGTTCGACCGTGCGATAAACGCGGATCTGCGGACGACGGCCATCATTGTCACCAATGTCGCCGATATATAAGTAGTCTTTCCCTTCCTCAGGCCCTGGCCCGCTGGCGACATCTTCAAAGTCGACCATCGCGTTCGGCCATTCAAGCACGCCCACGGTTTGTCCCGTCGTGCGGAGCGCAAACAGCCGATAGGTGGGCCCATCATTATGTAGCCACACCACGCCAGGATTCACATGGCTGGTGGTGATGCCGGAAATCTCTTGTAGTTCGCCGGTTTGGACGCGGCCAACGGTCTCGCCCTTGGGTTTGGCGTACGCAGCTTCTTGCAACGCTACTGCAATGAGTGCTATTAGAAAAATCAATCGAATCATGGTTCGGATACTTCTGCATCGATGCTGACAGGCGCGGGAACTGCGGCCGACGGCATCATTGGACTTACCGGTTTGAAGAGAATATCTAGCCGTAGATCACCGGTCCACGGATCGTAGTCGCCGAAGCCGTCATCATCGCCTGGGCTGCCCTGATCGTCAATTTTATTGAAACCAACGCTATACAGAATACAAGCCGGGTCTTGCTTGATGTATTGCAGGGCCTTTTTGTGTGGTAACAGCGGATCGACGGGTATCACCCTGAGATAGTCAGGCACGAGATCATTAATTGTCTCTGGCCAATGCCCTGTTTCTTTTTGATAGAGCCTGAGCGCCAATTCCACTTGCAAGAGCCTTAGAATAGCTAAGTCCCGCTGCCTAGCCGCTAGATAAGTATCTTCAGAATCCATTTCCAGATCGGTCCACTTGGCCAGCCTGAACAACAAATGCCCATACCAGCCATTGGCGTTTTGCGACCAGATATGATCTCTGTCAATAAATCCGTCGCTCGTTTCGCGTAGGGACTCCATTTGTTGTAAATCGGAAATAAGATCTGGAATCTGCTCACCGGGAATAGAATCGATCATTTCGTACAGGCCGCGGCAGCCTGTATTGGAACAAGCAATCCCAACGAGATCGTCAATCATCAAACCGCCACGGCAGAACGTGGCTCCAAACGTGACGGTATCCAAATAGGAATCAATGGCTTTCTTAAGTTGCTGTTGTTTGACAGCCAGTCTCGCTTGTGCATCAAAGCCCCGCGCCAATGAGCGGAACCCCTGAATGTATTCTAGGGGAAGACTGCCGTTGATGTACTCGGTCTTAGCCTCAACGTCTTTCTTCAAACCTACACGCACGCGATCAAGGGCCAGGCTGACCTCGTCATTAGCTGTTTGGAGTTCCGACTCCGTAGCAGTGGAAGCATCATAGTTGCCGCTGTTGACCATGAGTTGATCTGTCATGAGTTGCCCCGCCGCGACGAAATCATCGTAGCCATTGGGATTCGGAGCTTCCGTTGTTGGAATTGGCGCGGGATTCATCAACATAATAAACGTGGCTAGTGCAGGTGCAGCGACTGCAAACGTCAAGAGAGCAAATAAAGGCTGTCTAAAACGAAGTGACCGTTTGGAAATAATTCTCAGCGAGGATGAAACGAGTGCGCAACTGAAAGCTGTTACGATCATTGTTGTCAGAAGAATACCCACCCAAATGAGAATCAGATCGTCTTCGCCATAGGTGCCATAGAAATAAAGCGACAGATATTCCGAATTCGGTGGCCAGCCTGACGCGCCATCAATGCTGCGTATGAACCAATCGCCGTAGGCAACGGGCAAAGAAATCGCACTGAGGCCTAACGTGGCGAGCAGGGATCGTACCTTCCAATTGTCGGACTCTCCAAAAGCTATCCACGATCCAAATCCTGTCGCCAAGCCTCCTGTTGATCCAATCAGTACGACGCTTTGCCACGCAAGCCAGTTGAGTTCAGGGGTACTTACGAGAACGGTTGCCACGACCGCCAACGGGACCATCGCCAGCAGCACGGTTCTTATAGAAAACCGCGATTTGAAAAACGCTTCGTCGTTCTTCCGCGCGGTGCGCCACTTTGCCAACTGAGTTCCACCGGCTACCACGACCCCTTGAATCACGAACGCCACGAACGGCTCGTAGGCGGGAATCAACAACACCGGCGCAATCGCGGCGAGGAACAGCATCGTCCGCCAGAACCAATGAGCGCGCGAAGTCGCCGCCCACAGGGCCAATAAGCCCACGGTCGTGAGTGCCGACGTCAACAGAATCGCCACCGCATAAGCCATGGGGCGATTATAGCATCGATCACTGTAGTCGACCTCTCCGAGGTCGGAGAGGCCGAGCCGAGGTCAAAGACCTCGGCTACAGCACTCCCACTACTTCGTCATATCCCAATGCTCGGGCGAACGCCATAAGCCTGAGAGCAACAACTCGCGAATGAACGTGAGTTCCTTGGGAAGACGATCGTACAACTTGAAGAACAGTTCGTCGTGCGAAGCGATTTCTTGCATCCATTCGCCACGCTCGACGCTCATGAGTTGCTCGAATTGCTTTTCCGAGAACTCCAGCCCGCGCCAATCGATGTCCTTATATTGGGGCATCCAGCCGAGCGGGCCTTCGATGCTCGCGGCCTTGCCTTTCGACCGGCCGACGATCCACTTCAAGATCCGCATGTTCTCGCTGAACCCTGGCCAGAGGAATTTGCCGTCGGCGTCCTTGCGGAACCAGTTAACGTTAAAAATCCGCGGCGGATTGGGAAGCTTCCGGCCAAAGTCGAGCCAGTGCCCCAAGTAATCTCCCATGTGATAGCCACAGAAGGGAAGCATCGCCAGCGGATCACGCCGCACTTGGCCTTGCTTGCCAAACGCTGCTGCCGTGGTTTCGCTTCCCATCGTCGCGGCGGTGTACACGCCGAAGGCCCAGTTAAATGCTTGATACACTAGCGGCAAGACCGTCGCGCGGCGCCCGCCAAAGATGAACGCCGAAATCGGTACACCGTTGGGATTGTCGTACTCAGGATCAACGCACGGGCATTGCGACAACGGCGCGGTGAATCGCGAGTTCGCATGCGCGGCCTTTTCCTTGCTGTCGGGGGTCCAATCGTTCCCTTTCCAATCGATCAAATGCGCGGGAGGCTTCTCGGTCATCCCTTCCCACCACACGTCGCCATCGTCGGTGAGGGCAACATTTGTGAAGATGGTATTCTCGTGGATCGAAGCCATTGCATTGGGATTCGATTTTACGTTCGTTCCCGGGGCAACGCCGAAGAAGCCGGCTTCGGGATTGATCGCGTAAATCTTGCCGTCATCGGCAGCCTTAATCCATGCGATGTCGTCTCCGACGCAGGTGACTTCCCAACCTTCTTCTTGGAATTCTTTGGGTGGAATTAACATCGCGAAGTTAGTTTTCCCACACGCGCTGGGAAAGGCGGCGGCAACATAGGTCTTCTCGCCTTCGGGATTCTTCACGCCGGTGATGAGCATGTGCTCGGCGAGCCAGCCTTGTTCCTGTCCCAGCACCGAAGCGATGCGAAGCGCAAAGCATTTCTTGCCAAGCAAAGCATTGCCGCCGTAGCCACTGCCGTAGCTCCAGATCGAGCGCTCTTCGGGGAAGTGGACAATATATTTGTCCTTGGGATCGGTCGCACAGGGCCAAGCCACATCTTCTTGCCCAGGTTCGAGCGGCGCACCGACCGAGTGCAAACACTTGATGAATTCCCCATCGCCCAAAGCCTGCAGCGCTGCTGTTCCCATGCGAGTCATAATCCGCATATTCACAACCACATAAGGCGAATCAGTAATTTGAATACCGATGTGCGACAGGGGCGAGCCCAGCGGTCCCATACTGAAGGGGATCACATACATCGTGCGGCCGCGCATGCACCCTTCAAACTTGGGGGCTAGCATGGCCTTCATTTCGCGGGGAGCCATCCAATTGTTGGTCGGTCCCGCGTTGTTCTTGCTCAGTGAGCAGATATAAGTCCGATCTTCCACGCGGGCGACGTCGCTTTCGTGGCTGCGAGCCAAAAAGCAGTTTGGCCGCTTCTCGGGATTGAGCCGAATGAAGGTGCCGCTGTCGACCATCTCTTCGCAGATGCGGTCGTATTCTTCTTGCGAACCGTCGCACCAATGGACGCTGTCGGGTTGGCAGAGCGTAACCATTTCATCGAACCAGGCGACAATCTCGCGATTCTTAACAACTTTGGGAACGGCTGGGGCGACAGCTGACATCGAACACTCCTCACGAGGACTAACGCGGTGGATCACACTCGGCGCGGTTCCGACCGCGCTCCACGAGTGATTGTGACGGTTTCCCGGGAGTAAAAGCAACTGTTGCACCAAAACGATTGTGAAGGAAATGCGGGAATTTTTCACGCTCTCGCGAAAACTCACGGGGAATCGCCCGGGCAATGTGTGCGGAAAGGCACGGAACGATGCTGGCACTGTTCAGAACTGAGAAGCAGGCTTAGCACTCTCCTACATGTCTATAATCACCTTCAGTAACAGAGAATTTGAAGTGAAAGCCCAATAAGTTCATTGCCATGAATTCTATGAGCCAATCAGATGACAATCTCGCAAGAGAAACAACCCCTATCGCTTGTATAACAGTTAAAACATGCTAGAAAACAAGCCGCAGGGGTGCGTGATGGGACCCATAAGCAGGAGGTGCATGGCGCAAGATCATACGTATTGTGATAGCCGTGATAGTCGGGCGAACGGACGCCTGACCGGCAACACAAGCATGCTTACCAAGTGCCCCCACTGTTTTCTTGCAAAAAGACAAAGCCATGGAACTCAGCCGGTTGAAGTCGGTCGCGTTGTTGTCCTTGGCTGTTGCCGTGGGTTACTTCGCCACCCAGGGATTTGTCCAAACCTTTGAAGAACCCCCGATTGCGACATCGGCCCCGGTGATAGACGACACCTGCTCCGAAGGCTCTCCCGAGACAACTACCTGCATCATGCCGGAGGAAATGTCACGGGCGAATTTCCTGCGCTTGGCCGCGCCGGCCCAGGACGAGACGATCAAGGAGATTCGGGTTGAACGGAAAATTCGCGAGGCATTTCCTCAGCTCCCCATTCCTCATGACCAGCAGCCAGCCAAAGAATGACATCAAAACAGGTCGACATTGATGAGTCCGACCACATTCCCGGTGACAAGGAGATCAGCGTTTGAAAAAGTTCTATCTGGGCGGTTTGCGAACTTTTGTTGTTCTTTGTGTTTGTGCCACGGTGCTCGCCGCACCATTGGGGGCCTGCTCGCGGGCGGTCTATCTTGGCCCGGAAAACACCGTCATCACCGTGCGGAGCATGGATTGGGCGAAGCCGATTGGATCGAATCTGTGGATCTTTCCTCGCGGCATGAGCCGCAACGGTGCTGCCGGGCCAAAGTCGATCACTTGGAAGTCGAAATACGGCAGCGTTGTTGCCACGGCATTTGATGCGGCTTCGGCGGATGGGATCAACGAAAAAGGATTTGTCGTTAATCTGCTCTACTTGGCAGAGTCAAAATATCCCACGCCTGGCCCCAATGACAAACGCTTACCGATTTCGATCGCGGCTTGGGCCCAGTATGTCCTCGACAATTTCGCCACGGTCGACGAAGCGGTCGAAGCTCTTCGTGCCGAGCCGTTTTACGTCGTCGAGGTAATGACTCCCGATGGGGAAGCCGGGACAGGTCATTTGGCGATTTCCGATCCGAGCGGCGATTCGGCGATCTTTGAATACATCGATGGCAAACTGGTGATTCACCATGGCCGCGAATATCAGGTGATGACCAATTCGCCGACTTACGACAAGCAACTCGCACTGAACGGCTATTGGCAACAAATTGGCGGCACGACGATGCTGCCCGGCACGAACCGCGCGGCGGATCGCTTTGTCCGCGCTTCATTTTATATTAACGCCGTCCAGCAAACGGCCGAGGAGGCCGAAGCCCTCGCCGCCGCGTTCAGCGTGATCCGCAACGTGTCGGTGCCGCTGGGAATTACGACACCCGGCCAACCCAACATCGCTTCGACGCTGTGGCGGTCGGTCATCGATCAAAAGAACAAACGCTATTACTTCGAGTCGGTGCGGAGCCCAAGTTTGTTTTGGGCAGACCTCGACAAGATCAATTTCGCCGCGGGTCAACCGGTTAAAAAGCTTACCGTGTCCGAGGGCGAGATTTATTCCGGCAATGCGGTGAGTAAATTCAAACCGGCGAAGGCGTTCCAGTTTTTGCCAGCCACACCGCCGCAGTAAGACTTAGAAATTTTTGTACGTTCGCCAGACGTTTACTACTAAGAGGGGTTTCGTATGCGAGGGATTTCCCATCGACAACTGCGCACTTTGTGCGCAGCGTTTGCTTTCCTGTTCTGTTTTTGTTGTGTCGCCCAGGGGCAAGAAGTCACGGGTGAGTTAGGCTCTCCCAGTGCGACAACAACTATTGACGGCAAGCAACTTCCGCCCCCCGATCCCAAATTCGGCGGCGTCATCAAGGACGATGCCCTGCAATCAAAAGCTTGGTGGGCGCCACGCGTGGTGCCACCTAAAAAGGCGCCGAACATCCTTCTGATCATGACCGACGACGCAGGGTTTGGCGTGCCGAGCACATTTGGCGGCGTCATCCCCACGCCGACCATGGACCGCGTGGCTAAGAACGGTCTCCGCTACAACAATATCCATTCGACCGCGCTTTGCTCTCCGACTCGCGCGGCACTGATCACGGGCCGCAACCACCATTCAGCGGGCTTTGGCGTGATCTCAGAACAATCCACCGGCTTCCCCGGCTACAACAGCATCATTGCCAAGGACAAAACCACCATTGGCCGGATTCTCAAAGAAAACGGCTATGCGACTTCCTGGTTTGGTAAGGATCACAACGTGCCAGCCTTCGCGGCCAGCCAAGTCGGACCCTTCGAAAACTGGCCCATCGGGCAAGGCTTTGATTACTTCTTTGGATTTATTGGCGGCGATGCGAATCAATGGCAACCCAACCTCTTCCGCAACACGACCCAAATCTATCCCTTTCAAGGCAAACCAGAATGGAACCTGATCACCGGCATGGCCGACGATGCGATTGATTGGCTCAGCCGCATCGATCAGACAGACCCCAGCAAGCCGTTCTTCTGTTACTACGTTCCGGGGGCGACTCACGCGCCGCATCATCCGACCAAAGAATGGGTCGACAAAATCCACGAGATGCACCTTTTTGACGAAGGCTGGAACAAACTCCGCGAGCGAATCTTTGAGAACCAAAAACGGCTTGGCGTGATCCCTCAAGATACCCAACTCGAGCCTTGGCCGACCGAGATCATCAAGAATTGGGACGATTGCACGCCCGAGGAAAAGAAACTCTACATCAAGCAGGTAGAAATTTTCGCCGCCTATGAGGCCTATTGCGACTACGAAATTGGCCGCGTGATTCAAGCCATCGAGGACATGGGCAAGCTCGATAACACGCTCATCATCTACATCAATGGCGACAACGGCACGAGCGCCGAAGGGGGGCCGCTGGGCACCCCGAATGAGGTCGCGTTTTTCAACGGCGTCTCGGTCCCTGTTCCCGTGCAAATGAAATGGTACGACGTTTGGGGCACCGAGGCGACTTACAACCACATGTCGGCCGGTTGGTCCTGGGCCTTCGACACGCCGTTTAGCTGGTTCAAGCAGAATGCCTCGAAGCTCGGCGGCATCCGCCAATGCATGGCCATCTCTTGGCCCGGTCATATCACCGACAAGGGCGCGCTCCGCGAGCAATTCTGCCATGTGATTGATATCGTGCCGACGATTCTCGAATCTTGCGGCATCCCCGCACCCGAGATGGTGGACGGCATCAAGCAGGCGCCCATTGAAGGCACGAGCCTCGCCTACACCTTTGACGCGAAGAACGCCCAAGAGCCAACCCAGCACACGACCCAATATTTCGAGATGATGGGCCAGTACGCCCTCTATCACGAAGGTTGGCTGCTCAGCACGAAGGTCAACCGCGCGCCGTGGGAAGCCTTCGGCACGGCGAATCCCGATCCGCTCAATAACCAGGTGCTTGAACTATACGACCTCAACAACGATTTCAGCCAATCCCAAAACATCGCCGACAAGCATCCGGACAAAGTTAAGTCGATGAAAGCGATGTTCGTTGAGGAAGCAAAAAAGTATCAGGTCTTTCCGCTCGATGCTTCCGTGGCGGCGCGCATCGTTGCCCCACGACCGAACATCACCGCCGGCCGCACCGAGTTTGTCTATACGCGACCGATGGTCGGTCTGCCGCAGGGTGATTCCCCGTTTTTGCTCAATAGCTCCTACACCATCACGGCAGATATTGAAGTGCCGGAGGAGGGCGCGGAAGGAATGATGCTGACTTCCGGCGGTCGTTTTGCTGGTTACGGATTTTACTTGCTCAAGGGTAAGCCGGTCTTCCTATGGAATCTCATCAATCTGGAACGCCTCAAGTGGGAAGGTCCCGATGCCCTGGCGCCAGGCAAACATACCGTCGAATTCGATTTCAAATACGACGGCTTGGGAGTCGGCACGCTGGCTTTCAATAACATGAGCGGACTTGGTCGCCCAGGGACGGGAACTTTGAAAGTTGATGGTAAAGTCGTGGATACAAAAGCGATGCCCAAAACTCTCCCCATGATCCTGCAATGGGACGAAAGTTTTGACATTGGTTCAGACACCCTCACCGGGGTGAACGACGCCGATTACCAGCCGCCATTTGCTCTGACCGCGAAGTTGAACAAGTTGACGATCAAAGTCGATCGGCCACAACTCTCGCCCGAAGACATCGCCAAGCTCGAAGCTGCCCAGCGCGATAACAAGGCGAGTGAGTAAATTGAAAAATCTTAGTTTCACATCCTGGCGTGTTACCAATAATCTGAGCGAGTCGGTGGACAGTCGAACTTGTTCTGCCTGCGCCTCATGATATCCAACTTGTCGCTAATTTCGCAGAAAGCTCAACGATGAAAAACATCGCCAGCGTGTTTGTCTTGATCCTACTAATGTCGTATCCAGGGAGTGCGCAGGAGAAACCCGCGAACCCGGTAGAGCAAACTCAAGTTTTGCCGTTTCCTGATTTTCATTTTAAGGGAAGTGTTGGACGCACGATCGCGGAAAGCGATCCGCCCGAGTTTCCTCAACCCGTGAAGCCTCCCCAAGGGGCACCCAACATTGTCTTTATCTTGATTGACGATGCCGGCTATGGGCAATTTGGCACGTTCGGCGGACAAGTCGAAACGCCTGCGCTCGATTCGGTCGCCAAGCAAGGTTTGAAATTCACGCGATTTCATACGACGGCCCTTTGTTCGCCGACGCGGGCCGCGCTGCTCACAGGGCGCAATCATCATTCCACGAGTAACGGCGTCATCACCGAAGCCGCGACAGGTTACGACGGCTACACCGGCATCATCGGCAAGAATGTCGGTACGATTGCCGAAGTTTTGCGGCAGCATGGCTACGCCACGGCGTGGTTTGGCAAAAATCATAACACGCCCGATTGGGAGACCAGCCAGGTCGGGCCGTTTGATCGTTGGCCGAGTGGCTTGGGCTTCGACTACTTTTACGGATTCATGGGTGGTGACATGGATCAGTGGCAGCCTACGCTCTATGAGAACCACAATTTGGTGCCGCGCTCAACCGATCCTGACTATATTTTGACGCCCGATTTGGTTGACCATGCGATCGCTTGGCTGCGAGGCACGCGTTCGATTGCCGCCGACAAGCCCTTCTTCTTGTACATGTCGACGGGAGCCACGCATGCTCCCCATCAAGTCTCACCTCAATACATTGAGAAGTTCAAGGGCAAGTTCGATCAAGGTTGGGACCAATATCGCGAAGAAACATTCGCCCGCCAAAAGCAGCTGGGCGTGGTTCCCCAGAATGCGGTGTTAACGAAGCGGCCCGAAGAGTTGCCTGCCTGGGATTCGCTCTCCGCCGATCAAAAGCGATTGTTCGCGCGCATGATGGAGGTCTTCGCAGCCTTCACCGCCCAGACAGATTACGAAATGGGCCGCTTGTTGGAAGTTATTCGCTCACTCCCCGACGCCGACAACACGCTCGTTTTTTATCAGGTGGGCGACAATGGGGCCTCTGCCGAAGGAGGGCTCGTTGGATTGTTGAACGAGAATTCGTTCTTTAATAACGTCCCCGAATCGCTAGAGGACAATCTCAAGCACATCAACGAGATTGGTGGCCCCAAGCATTTCAATCATTTTCCCGCGGGCTGGGCTTGGGCCATGAACACGCCGTTTCAATGGACCAAGCAGATTGCCTCGCATTTGGGAGGCGTGCGGAACCCACTCGCCGTATCTTGGCCGGCGCGCATTAAAGATCAGGGTGGCGTGCGCGACCAATTCCATCACGTGATCGACGTCGCCCCCACGATCTATGAAGCGGTTGGCATCGAGTTCCCGGATATTCTCAACGGCGTGGCGCAGAAACCTCTGGAAGGGGTTTCAATGGTGTATTCGTTTGACAAGCCCGATGCCCCGGGAAAGCGCAAAACTCAATACTTCGAAATGTTACTCAATCGTGGAATATACCACGACGGTTGGTGGGCTGCGTCTCGCGTCAATGTTCCGTGGGAAGGCTCGGCGGCGCCAGCGAACCCCGATACGGCCATCTGGGAACTCTATAACTTGCAGGAGGATTTTACGCAGTCGAACGACCTGGCGAAAAGTAATCCCGAGAAGCTTCGCGAGTTGCAAGACCTGTGGTGGAGCGAGGCCTCGCGCTACAGTGTGCTTCCGTTGGATGGCCGCAAGACGGAACGCTTGAATGGCGAGCTACAAGGCCGGCCTTCGCTGAGTGGAAAGCGGAAATCTTTTACTTACTATCCCGGCATGGTTGCTCTGCCAGCCGGCAGTGCGCCGAATGTTCTCAACAAGTCGTTCTCGATTAGTGCGGCGATTGAAACAGACAAGGGCGAGACTGATGGCGCGATCTTTTCGCTCGGCGGCAGCGATGGCGGCTATGGGCTGTATGTGAAAGATGGTAAGCCCGTGTTTGTGGGAAATTTCTTGGGACGTACAACCACGCGCGTGGCTGCGAAAAGTCCCTTACCCGCGGGTCAGGCCAAGCTGCGCGGCGAGTTTACTTATGATGGTGGCGGAATGGGCAAGGGAGGAACGCTCACATTGTTTGTGAACGACAAGAAAGTTGGCGAAGGTCGCCTGGAACAGACTCAGGGAATCACTCTGGGACTGGGAGGCACGTTGGATATCGGCGAAGATACGGGCTCGCCCGTGGACGAGGCGTACACGCCACCGTTCAAATTTTCTGGAAAGATTGATCAGGTCACCGTGGACCTCAAACCGTAAGAGTTGGCAAAGGGTCGCTTCAATGAGCAAATGGAGATGCCTACGGCGGATATCGCTGGCAATTTGTCTTGTCGCGGTATGTTTCGGGTGTTGTGAGACCTACGCCCAGAATCCGCTCCCCTCATGGAACGACTCCGCAGCGAAGACGGCGATCATCGAGTTCGTCGAGAAGGTGACGAAAGAAGGTTCTCTCGATTTCGTAGCTCCCGAAAAACGGATTGCGACGTTCGACAACGACGGCACGCTGTGGTGCGAACAGCCGTTCTATTCTCAGTTCGCGTTTGCCATCGATCAGGTGAAGCTCGATGCCGGGCAGCATCCAGAATGGCAAGACAAGGAGCCTTTCAAATCGATTCTGGCTGGGGATTTGAAACTTGCCTTTTCTGGTGGGGAAAAAGCCTTGCTAGAGCTGGTCGCCGCGACGCATGCCAACATAACGACTGATGAATTTAATGAACGTGTTCGCACGTGGTTGAAAACGGCTCATCATCCCCGCTTTCACCAGCCCTACAACAAGTGCATCTATCAGCCGATGATTGAGGTCCTTGATTACCTGCGAGCCAACGGTTTTAAGACGTTTATCGTTTCGGGGGGTGGTGCCGAATTCATGCGTGTCTGGGCCGACCAGGCTTACGGGATTCCTACTCAACAAGTCATCGGCAGTTGCGGCAAGCTTAAATTTGAGATGCGCGACGGCAAACCTATACTCTTGAAGTTGCCCGCCGTGGACTTCGTCGACGACGGTCCCGGTAAGCCCGTGGGGATTCAGCGTTTTATCGGCGGGCAGCCGATCATCGCGTTTGGCAACTCGGACGGCGATTTTGAAATGCTCGAATACACCACCAGCGGCGCGACCAAGCCGCGGCTGGGGCTACTTGTTCATCACACCGACGCGGTGAGGGAATACGCTTATGACCATCCCTCGAAAGTCGGACAACTCGAGCGCGGGCTCGATCAAGCGAAAGAACGTGGTTGGGTTGTGATCGATATGAAGAGTGACTGGAAGAAGATTTTTCCATTCCAAGAATAACCTCCTAACGCGACCCACCGCCGAGCAACGACTAGGAAGATCAGACAATTATGCATCAACGAGATTTATTGGTTCTGTTGGTAATTGTCTGCGCGCTCTCGATTGCAAGGGATCCTAGCCATGCCCAGGAAAAAGAAGCGCCCGCCGAGCAAGGCTCGGTTACCGCAATCGACATCTTGCTTAAGCCCGATGCTGTGATGATTGAGAAGGCACAGGCCGCGAACGCGCGATTGCGTCGGAGCTACCCAGCGGGATATTCCCTCGACGCAACCCACCGGCCGCATGTCACGTGCTTGCAACGTTACGTGAAAACGGCGGATCTCGACAAAGTTTACGAGGCCGTTGGCAAAGTCTTGGCCGAGGAGCAGCCTACCAGTTGGAAGTTGAAGGCCTACAAGTATTACTATTTGCCGATGCCCGAGACGGGACTCGCGGGCATCGTCGTCGAACCGACCGACGAGCTCCTGCAGTTCCAACAGAAGCTGATCGAGGCGGTGGCTCCGTTCACGGTGAAGTCGGGAACCGCAGCTGCGTATGTGACGACCCCGCAAGACCCTGACATCGTGCCAATGGTCATCAACTATGTGGCCGACTATGTGCCCAAGTACTCCGGCAAGAATTTTAATCCCCACGTCACGATCGGCGTGGCAGGGCTGGGGTTGCTCGACAACCTGCTCAAAGAGCCTTTTGAATCGTTCACATTTTCGCCGGTCGGTGTGGCCGTTTATCACCTCGGCAACTACGGCACGGCCCGCACGGAACTTAAGAAGTGGGACCTGGAATAAGCCACTCGCATTCAATCAAAATAGGAATTCCGATGACTATTCTAAATATTAAGAGGGTAAGTGTCGTTTGCCTTATGACTACGTTGAATTTTGTGACGGTGGGTAGCTTAGCGCAAGCGCTGTCTCCCCAAGAGGCCCAAGTTATTGCCGAAGAGGCTTATATCTATGGCTATCCGCTGGTGACGATGGAATACACCCGCCGGGTGCTCACCAATGTCGCGGAGCCGGCAGGGACTCACGCACCGATGGGGCAGCTTATCCGCATGCGCGAGTATCCCAACGCTCAGTTTCGCGACGTCACGGCTCCCAATGCCGACACGCTCTACACGACGGCATTTATCGACGTCACTGACGAGCCGTATGTCTTGAGCCTCCCCGACGCCGAGGAGCGTTACTATTTGTTTCCCATGCTCGACGGCTGGACGGACGTCTTTCAAGTGCCCGGTAAGCGAACTACTGGCACCGGGCCACAGACCTACGCCATTACCGGCCCGAATTGGAAAGGGACGCTCCCTGCGGGCGTGACCGAATACAAATCGCCGACGGGGATCGTGTGGATTTTGGGACGAATCTATTGCACGGGCACACCGGAAGACTATGCCGCGGTACATAAGATGCAAGACAAGATTTCGCTCGTTCCCTTGAGTGCGTATGGCAAGTCGTACACGCCGCCGGCGGGGAAAGTGAATTCCGAGATTGATATGAAGACTCCCGTACGGGAACAAGTGAATAGCCTGAGTGCAGAAAATTACTTTCAGCTGCTTGCAGAACTTCTGAAGAACAATCCTCCCGCAGCGGCGGATGCAGCTGTCGTCGCCAACATGGCGAAGTTGGGGATCGTGCCCGGCAAGCCGTTTGATTTCGCGGCATTGAGCCCCGAAGTCAAGGAAGCATTGAAAGATGTTCCTCAGACCGCCTTCGGCAAAATCATGGCCCACTTCAAACAAGCGGGCAAAGATGAAGGAGGCTGGCTGTTTACGACTCAAACGGGCGAGTACGGCACGAACTATTTAGAACGTGCGCTGATCACTGCGATTGGCCTGGGTGCGAACCGGCCGCAAGATGCGATTTATCCTACTTCGGAAGTCGATGGCGCCGGTCAACCCTACAGCGGGGCCAACAAGTATGTGATGCACTTCGCCAAGGATAAACTCCCTCCGGTGGATGGGTTTTGGTCGCTCACGATGTACAACGGCGATTACTTCTTCGTCGATAATCCGCTGAATCGTTACACTTTAAGTGCGCGAAACGATCTGAAAAAGAATGCGGACGGCTCGATCGATCTGTACTTGCAACACGAGAATCCGGGCCCCGATAAAGAATCCAACTGGCTGCCCGCACCCAAAGATAGATTCATCTTGATGCTCAGACTTTATTGGCCCAAGGAAACTCCGCCGTCGATCCTCGATGGCAGCTGGCAGATCCCGGCCGTGCAAGTCGCGAAATAACGTTATCGCTACAAACAATTTCAAAAATTTCTTATTCCAAGAACAGAGGTGGAAACGTGACTCGATTCACACAGTTCGCCAAACAACCAGGGCTTTTGCTCATAGCATTTAGTCTTCTCGCCAGCTCCGCCACGGCTCAGGCCATCCCCGAACAAAAAAATATCGAACAAACGGCCAAAGCGTTCGTGACTGCCTTCGACGCCGGGAATGCGGGGGCGATTGCCAATCTGTGGACCCCTGATTGCGAATACAGCCTCGGCGGGCAAACACTCAAAGGCCGTGCTGCAATTCAAAAGCAATACGAACAACTGTTCAAAGCCAATCCTGGCGCAACGATGGAAATCAAAATCAATTCGGTCCGCAAACTGGCTCCGACGTTGATCGTGGAAGACGGCACGGCATCGCTGAGCGATCCCAAGGGGAACCATCAAAGCGCGAGCAGCTATTCGGTGTTGCACGTCAAAGTCGACAACAAATGGCTGATGGCCGACGTGCGCGAGTCGGACAGCCTGCTGCCCGCCCCCGCCGAAGAGTTGCAGCGGCTCGACTGGATGGTGGGCGATTGGTCGAGCAAAGGCGAAAACGCGACGGTCGATCTCAAGTTCGAATGGGTGGCCAACAAGCAATTCCTGCAAGCGATAACAACCATTCATCCCAACGAGAAGGACGCCAAGCCACAACACGGCGGGATACAAATCATCGGCCGTGATCCGCTCACGGGACGAATCGTGGCATGGTTCTTCAATTCCGATGGTGGCCACGCTTATGGCATTTGGGTCAAAAGCGGCGATGCGCTGGCTTGCCAAACCCAAGGCGTCACTGCCGAGGGGCTCGTCACGACGGCGACCAATGTGATGCATCGCTCAAGCGACAAAAATGTCTTTTCGTGGCAATCAGTTGGCCGCTCGTTGGGTAACGAGCCCCTTCCCAACACGGAAAAGATCGTGTTCGAGCGACCAAACATCAATATCCCCGCCGCGAAGTAACACGCAGCGATACCATAAAACAATTAATCCTTTTAAGGGTCAAACGATGAAACGCATATTCTTCACGGCTCTGTTGAGCTCGCTCTTATTGATTCCCCATAACACTGTTCAGGCGCGCGGCGGCGGTGGAGGTTTTCACGGTGGTGGAGGTGGCGGCATGGGAGGTATGGGTGGCTTCCATGGCGGCGGTGGCATGGGCGGCATGCCTGGCGGAATGGGAGGTGGCGGCATGGGTGGCTTTCACGGTGGCATGCCTGCCGGTGGCTTCAGCGGATTTAGCGGCGGGATGCCCGGCGGAATGGGCGGTTTCGGCGGCGGAATGCCTGGTGGGTTTTCGGGGCATGTCCCGGGTATGGGCGGCGGCGGATTTCCCGGTGCCGGTGGGTTCCCAGGTGCGGGCGGATTTCCCGGCGCTGGCGGCGCGGGCCGAGCCCCAGGCATGGGGGCCGGTGGATTTCCCGGAGCCGGGGGCGATGCTCGTGGCTTTGCCGGTGGCTTTAGTCCCGAATCGATTACGAATGGCTTTGCCGGGCGCGGTGCCGGTGGGTTCCCTGGTGCTGGTGGCTTTGCAGGCGCTGCTCCTTCGGCAGGTCGATTGAATTCCTTCCTCGGATTGCCTTCGGATTCCGGCATGAGCGCCGCGGGGGCGCATAGTATTTCCAATCCGTTTGCGGCTGGCGGTCGCGCGGGCGACATAGGTGGTGTCTCGGGCAACGTTTGGCATGGGCCAGATGGCACGACCGTTGCTCATGGTCAGGCGGGAGAAGCTGGTGGAGCTATCGGACCAAATGGTGGCGCGGCGGGTGGAGGTCGTGAGGCCAGTGGCACAGTTGTTAAGGGTCCTGATGGCGGCACGTATGCACACGGCCAAGCCGGTGAGCGGGGCGGGGCCGTTGGTCCCGGCGGCAACGCGATTGGCGGCGGACGCGAAGCAAGTGGCACCGTGATCAAAGGACCCGGCGGCAACACGGTTGCTCACGGACAAGCTGCCGCAGGTGGTTTTTATTCTGGTGCGCGTGGCGAAGGAACCTGGCACGCTTCGGCGGCAGATATGCGCGTGCAAGGTAATTACGCTCGCGCGAACTTCAATCACTACAACGCGTTTGGCAACAACTGGTGGCACGATCATCCAAATGCTTGGTGGAATCGCGGGTTCGCCGCGGGCTATTGGTATGGCGCCAACTGGGCGGGTATCAATTCGTGGTTCGGCGTGGCCTGGCCAGCGATGAGCTACGACTACGGCGACAATATTTATTACGACGACGACAATGTCTATCTCGCGGGTCAGCCCGTCGGTACCGCCGCGGAGTATTATGACTCGGCCCAGCAGTTGGCCCAAACCGGCGCCGATGCCGACATTCCCAATCAGAATAGCGACGACACCAGCGATGCGGTTGCCGCGAATCCGGCGGATGCCCAGTGGCTGCCACTCGGCGTGTTCGAAGCGATTCAGCCCACCCAAAAGTCGAGCGATATGACATTCCAACTCGCCGTCAACAAGGATGGCATCGTTCGCGGAAATTACTTTAACTCCTCGGACAACAATGTTCAGCAAGTGCAGGGCGCTGTTGATAAGCAAACGCAGCGGGTCACTTGGTTTGTTCAAGATCGTCCCGCGGTGATTTTCGACACCGGTCTTTACAATTTAACCAAAGACGAAGCGACCGTGCTCGTCCACGAAAGCGCCGACAAGACCCAGCAATGGACGCTCGTGCGGCTTAATCAGGATGATGCCTCGAAGGGGACTGCCACACCTTCCGCCAATTAAACAATCGTTTCTTGTCACTTCAACAAGAATAAGGAAAACCAACACGATGAGATATTTGACTATTTGTACCGCTGTATTGGCGTTCTTGGGTTTGTGCGATCAACAATCAGCATCGGCCCAGCAGAACGGCGCCAAGAAGCCAAACATTCTGTTCATCGTGTCCGATGACACCGGCTACGGCGATCTCGGTCCGTACGGCGGTGGCGTGGGTCGCGGCATGCCGACTCCCAACATCGACAAGTTGGCGGCCGAAGGGATGACCTTTTTCTCGTTCTATGCTCAGCCCAGTTGCACGCCGGGACGCGCGGCCATGATCACTGGCCGCATTCCCAATCGCAGCGGCATGACCACAGTCGCTTTCCAAGGGGAAGGGGGCGGACTTCCCGCCGCGGAATGGACGCTTGGTTCGGTGTTGAAGAAAGGTGGTTATCGCACCTACTTCACCGGCAAGTGGCATTTGGGCGAGGCGGATTATGCTCTGCCGAATGCTCATGGCTACGACCAGATGGAGCATTGCTTCCTCTATCACTGCAACGCTTATACCTATGGCGATCCCTCGTGGTTTCCGGACATGGATCCCAAGCTGCGTGAGATGTTCCAGAAGGTGACCAAGGGTTCGATGTCGGGTAACGCCGGCGAACCGGCTCACGAAGATTGGAAAGTCAACGGCCAATATGTCGACACACCGGAAAAGGGAATTGTCGGCATTCCGTTTCTGGATAAGTACATCGAGGAGTCTGGGCTTAAGTTTTTGGAAGACGCGGCGAAGAATCCTGACGAGCCGTTCTTCATCAGCATCAATTTCATGAAGGTGCATCAGCCGAACTTGCCGGCACCGGAATTCGAGCATAAATCGATGTCGAAATCGAAGTTCGCCGATTCGCTCGTGGAACTCGACACCCGCATCGGCAACGTAATGGATAAGCTCCGCGAGTTGAATCTCGATAAGAACACGTTGGTGTTCTACACGACCGACAACGGCGCGTGGCAAGATGTCTATCCCGACGCGGGTTACACGCCGTTCCGTGGCACGAAGGGTACCGTGCGTGAAGGTGGCAATCGCGTGCCGGCGATTTGCGTCTGGCCGGGCAAGGTGAAACCTGGCGTGAAGAATCACGACATCGTAGGTGGCTTGGATCTGATGGCGACCTTCGCCTCGGTGGCTGGCGTAGAACTTCCCGAGAATGATTTGGAAGATAAGCCGATCATCTTTGATAGCGTCGACATGACTCCCGTGCTCACCGGCACTGGCAAAGGGACGCGAAACTCGTGGTTCTATTTCACGGAAAACGAATTGAGCCCAGGAGCGGCCCGCGTAGGAAATTACAAAGCCGTGTTCAACATGCGTGGCGACGACGGCCAAGCGACCGGCGGGTTGGCCGTGGATAGCAATTTGGGCTGGAAGGGCGCCGAGAAATACGTGGCGACGGTACCGCAAGTATTTGACCTCTGGGCCGATCCTCAAGAGCGCTACGACATCTTCATGAATAACTTCACAGAACGGACTTGGACGATGGTCACCATCAGCGATGAAATCTCCAAGTTGATGAAGACCTACATCAAGTACCCGCCGCGGAAGTTGCAAAGTGGCGTTTACACGGGACCGATTACGATCACCAATTACCAGCGATTCAAATGGGTGCGCGAACAGTTGGAAAAGGAAGGGATCAACATCCCGCTTCCAACGGGCAACTGAGCGAATAAGTTTTTAATTCTATCACCACTCGCGGCGAAGAGCGAAGAAGAGAAGAGTAGTTATATGTCAAAAGAACAGCATAAGCATCACGAACATCAACACACACATCACTCGAAATCGGCTTGGCACAAAGATTGGCGGACTTGGACCGTTGTCGGTTTGATGCTCGTGGCGATGTTGGCGTACGTGTTGTCGATGGATGAATCGATCGGCCCCGGCGCCGATGAGACCGGCACGGAAACTCCCGCCGCGGCGATGTAGTTTGCAAAGTATGGGGCATCGCAGAGCAAGACGGTGGCCATCGCGATGTCGCACGTTACCTAGACAGCGGCCCCGGGACAGACTCCTTTAGAATCGATATAACACACAGAGAGCCAGCACTCACCGCCAAGCATGGCATTTTGCTTTGACTTGGTGTGAGTCGTTTGAGTTCTCATTAGCGGAAGGCAAGAAAAATGTTTCGGCAACTCGTCGGTGCAGTGATTGTTATGACATGTTGTCTAACGGTTACCCTCATTGAAGCCGCACCACGCAAGGGTGGTGGTGGAGGCGGGGGTGGCGGGGGTCGTTCGAGTGGCCGAGCCGCCGGTGGTGGGGGTGGAGCAGGGCATGCTCAGGGAGGTCGAGGGGGTGCCGGAGGGATGTCTCAACGGTCACAAGCTCCGAGTGGCAGAGGTCAAGCTGGGCAACAAGGAGGAGGCCTCGGGGGCTCTTGGTCCGACTTTAACTCTGGCGGAGCTCACGGAGCCAATCAGTTGGGCGGCTTGCACAATGCTCAGGGCGGACAAGGTTTTGCAGCTGGCCGCGCTGGCGGCAACTTCCGCGGCAATCAAGCGTCGGGTGGTGGAGACGCGGCTGCCGGAGCAGCCTTCAGCAATCGCAACGCGGCGGAACATTCAGGCACCCAGGGCGCAGCCGCGGGTGCCGGTATTGCGAATCGCAATTCCTCGGAATACACCGGCAAGCAGGGCGCGGCCGCAGGAGCCGGGATCGCCAATCGCAACGACCCCCAGTATTCCGGTGCTCAGGGGGCCGCCGCCGGCGCAGCGGTGGATAATCGGAACTCACCGCAATACTCAGGCGCTCAAGGTGCAGCCGCCGGTGCAGCGATCGATAACCGTAATTCACCACAGTACTCCGGCGCTCAAGGTGCGGCAGCGGGTGCGGCGATCGAGAATCGCAACTCACCTCAATACTCGGGTGCTCAAGGCGCGGCGGTGGGTGCTGCTGTCGAGAATCGGAACTCACCGCAATTTTCCGGTGCGCAGGGAGCCGCTGCTGCTTCAATGGTCGGTGCTGGCTCGCCGAATTATGCCGCCGTGAGAGGCAACTTCAATCATCCCACCGTGTATGGCCAAGGTTGGTACGGAGCTCATCCGACGGCCTGGACTGCCACGGGGTGGGTCGCTGGTACCGCGTGGACTCCAACCGCTTGGGCCACCATTGCTGGTGCGAATGGATACAACAACGCCTCGACCGTTTCCTACAACTATGGCAACAACGTCACTTGCGTCGACAACAACGTGGTGGTTGCCGGTCAAAGCGTCGGCACGGCCGAAGAGTTTGCTCAAGAGGCCTCTGACTTAGCAGCGCTCGGTGCCACGGCCAATGTCACCGACTCAGATCAGTGGATGCCGCTGGGCGTGTTCGCAATGGTCCGTGATGAAAAGCAGCATCCTACTTTGATTCTGCAACTGGCCGTCAATAAGGATGGCATTCTGCGCGGCAACTACACCGATGAAGTGACCGACAATACGCAACCAATTCAAGGTGCGGTCGATCCTCAAACACAGCGAGCTGCCTGGACTGTGGGCGACAATCAGTTCTGCGTGATGGAAGCCGGTCTCGTCAACCTGACGCAAAATGAACTCCCGGCATTGATTCATAAAAATGGTACCACGCAACGTTGGCTCTTGGTGCGGCTATCTCAACCCGCATCGGGTGCGCAAGGTGAACCTGCCGCTGCTTTGCCTGAATAGTTCTTATGGCAAGTAGGTGTACAGCAACAAGACATAACGAACATACACAACCATAGCGATAAAAATCTATGTAGTACTGGAGATCAATATGCCACTAGCAAGACTCTCTGCATCCGTGGCCGTAGCCTTGATACTTGCTGTTCCTCAAATCGCTGCCGCTCAAACGGCCGATAAAGAACCGCTCCGTGTGACCGTCGATAATTTCGATCGCGCGGAATCGGATATGTACTTTGCCCGCTTTGTCGAGCAAGGTGGTTTCGGCAAGTTCCAGCACGAACGGGAGTTGGCATCCATCGACAATCAAACGGTCGTGCGACTCAATCGCGACACGCTCTATTCGTTCGGCGTGTTCGATCTCAACGCCGGGCCGGTGACGGTTACGCTACCGGAAGTCGGTAAGCGGTTCATGTCGCTGCAAGTGATCAACGAAGATCAATACGCCACGGATGTGTTCTACGCGCCGGGCAAGTTTACTATCACCAAGGAGCAAGCCGGCACACCGTACGTCGCCTTGGCGGTGCGGACATTTGTCGATCCCAACAGTCCAGAAGATCTGAAGGCCGTGCATGAATTGCAGGATGCTATCAAGGTCGAGCAGCAAGGGAAAGGAAAGTTTGAGATTCCCAATTGGGATACCGAGTCGCGCGACAAGATTCGCCAAGCACTCTTGGCCCTGGCCGCAGCGAACGGCGGTTTGGATTCGGCCCGGATGTTTGGCCGGAAGGATCAAGTCGATCCGATCCAGCATTTGATCGGCACGGCCGCGGGTTGGGGCGGCAATCCCGCCGCGGGAGCCATGTACTCAGGCGTCGAACCGGCGGAGAACGACGGTAAGACGATCTATCGTTTGACGGTGAAAGACGTGCCTGTCGACGGCTTTTGGTCGATCAGCGTTTACAACAAAGAGGGCTTCTTCGTCAAAAATCCCGAAAACGCCTATTCGCTCAACAGCATCACGGCTAAGCCCAACGCCGACGGTTCCTACACGATTCAATTCGGCGGTTGCGACGGCAAGACCCCGAATTGCCTGCCGATCATGCCGGGGTGGAATTACACCGTGCGGATGTATCGTCCCCAAGCGGCCATTCTCGACGGGTCATGGAAGTTTCCAGAGGCTCAGCCGGTGAAATAAGTTGTAATTTACTATTATGCTAGCCGTTTTTGTACAAACAAAATTCTTATCTGGGCGTACATCCGGGACACGAATACAGCCGTGCTCGGCATGGTCCAGTTGCTGCCGCAGGCTGATGGTCCATGAACTTTCGTACCTTCATTGCGTTTGCGCTTATTTTCAATTTGATTGCTGCGCACGCCCTGGCCCAACCTAACGATGGGTCGGTACTTCCTTTTCCGCCACAATCAATGGAAAGCGTCACCAAGCCGCGCCTGCAAGACTCAACAATGCAGTGGCCAATTGAGCACCAGCGGCTTCCCGACGACGCGCCCAATATTTTGATTATCTTGATTGACGACGTGGGCTTCGGCGTTGCGGAGACATTTGGCGGTGAAGTCCATACGCCCACGCTAACAAAATTGGCAAATGAAGGCTTGCGCTACAATGCCTTCCATACCACGGCGATTTGCTCGCCTACGCGGGCTGCTCTACTCACAGGCCGCAATCATACTCGAGTAGGGTCGGGGACAATTGCCGAGCGGGCGGTGGCTTTTGATGGCTATACGGGGATTATTCCCAAGACCGCTGCAACCGTGGCAGAAGTACTCAAAAACTACGGTTATCACACTGCGGCCTTCGGTAAATGGCATAATACGCCTGCTACGGAAACAACGGCCATAGGCCCTAAGGATCGCTGGCCCAACGGCTATGGGTTTGAATATTTCTATGGTTTTCTCGCCGGAGAAACATCTCAATGGGAGCCCAGGCTCGTCGAGAATTACGACGTGATTGAGCCGCCCCATAACGATCCAAAATATCATCTCACGGAAGACTTGGTCGACAAAGCCCTAGCGTGGCTTGATCAACGGCAGTCATTCGCACCTGACAAGCCGTTTCTTATGTACTGGGCACCCGGCGCGGCCCATGGACCGCATCACATCTTTCCAAAGTGGGCTGACAAGTACAAAGGCCAATTCGATGAAGGTTGGGATGTGTATCGCGAACGAGCTTTTAAGCGCCAACTCGAAATGGGCATTATTCCTCCCGGCACGAAGCTCACGCCACGCGACGAAACTATGCAGGCGTGGGCAGACATCCCTGAAGATCAGCGCGACTTTCAGCGGCGCGGCATGGAATTGTTTGCTGGTTTCGTGGAACACACCGATGTGCAAGTCGGCAGACTGATTCAAGGACTCGAAGATCGAGGGTTGCGGAATAATACGCTCGTCATTTATATAGTTGGCGATAACGGCTCGAGTGCCGAAGGACAGCAAGGTTCGATCAGCGAATTGCTTGCGCAAAATAATGTTTCGAATACGATTGATCAGCAACTGGCAGCCCTCGCAAAGCTCGGTGGGCTTGATGCTCTAGGGACGTATAAAACGGATAACATGTACCACGCAGGATGGGCCTGGGCTGGTTCAACGCCATTTAAGGCTACGAAATTGGTAGCCTCGCACTTTGGTGGGACACGCAATCCACTTGTGATCTCCTGGCCTAAAGGCATCAAGCCTGACAAAGCCATTCGACCCCAGTTTCATCACGTAATTGACATAGCTCCGACGATCTACGAGATTCTTGACATTAAACCTCCGCGAGTTGTAAATGGTGCCGAACAAATCCCCTTGGATGGCACTAGTTTGGCCTATACGTTTGAAGATGCTGACGCCCAGCCTCGAAAAACTGTTCAGTTTTTTGACAATAATGGTAGCCGAGCAATCTACAAAGATGGTTGGATTGCCTGCACGTTCGGTCCGTTTATCCCTTGGAATACACCTGCGTCCGTACCACGAGTGGCCAACTGGGATTCCGCGACCGACGAGTGGGAACTCTACCAAGTAGACGAAGACTTTTCTGAAGCCGACGATCTTGCCAAGCAGCATCCTGAGAAACTTGCACAGCTCAAAGACGAGTTTCTGCAGCTAGCCGAGGACAACAAAGATTTCCCGATTGGTGCGGGAAATTGGCTGCGATTACATCCTCAAGATCGCATCAAGTCCCCGTATTCAAGTTGGACCTTTAATAAGAACACCCGTCGCATGCCCGAATTTAGCGCGCCTGCGATTGGAACAGTAAGTAATACTGTCGCCATGGACGTAGACGTTCCGGAGAATGCCGCTGGCGTTCTCTATGCCTTAGGTGGTGCGGGAGGCGGAGTGACTTTGTACATGGATAAAGGATATTTACATTATCTCTACAACATGTTCATTATCGAGCAGTATTCGGCACGAAGTGATTCTCCCCTGTCTCCTGGCAAGCACAAAATCGAGGTCATTACGGAAATCATCGGTCCCGGCAAATCAGGAACTGCAGCTTTGATGGTGGATGGCAAAGAAGTCGGCAAAGCAAAGCTCGAACGCACCGTTCCAGCGGCCTTTTCGGCCAGTGAAACCTTTGATGTCGGTGTCGATTTAGGATCAACCGTTTCCCTTGATTATTTTGTGCGCCGCCCGTTTGAGTTCGGCGGCCAGATTGGAAAGGTTTCAGTGAAACTCAAATGATCCCTATGATTTACTAGTTAGAAAAATTGTTTGGACTCGCAATGGGCATGTCGAGAATTGGATTGAGCCGATCGTGTGTGCATTTACTTTGGGTAGGAGAACGGGTATTCAGTCACCAAGCTACCTCCCCAACAACGCCATCTACGACACAGGCACGTTTGTCACGGTTGATGGCGCGCGGATTCATTACGTTGAACGCGGCAGTGGCCCCACCATCGTGTTGGTCCATGGGCTGGCCGACGATGCCCGCACTTGGAATGCCACGATTGAGGCGCTCTCGGACAAGTATCGCGTAATCGCGCCAGACCTGATCGGCCATGGCCGGTCCGATAAGCCGTCGCTGAGTTACTGCGCGGGTACGTTCGCCGATTTCTTGAGTAAGCTCCTCGACGAGTTGCGAATTGAGCGTGCCACGCTCGTGGGGAACTCGTTGGGTGGTTGGGCGTCGATACTGGTCGCACTCAACGAGCCTCAGCGTGTCGAACGTTTGGTTCTCGTTGATAGCGCGGGCTATGCCGATCAGCAGCTCCCCGCTGTGTTAAATCCCACAACGCTCGAAGAAAGCCGTGAGTTGTTAAGCCTTGTTTTTGCAGTCGCAAAATTTACGAACGACCCGGCGCTGGCGGAATTGATCCTTGCCGCGCGGGTTGCGAACGGCGACCGTAACACGATCGCACGGTTTTTGGAATCCGCCCAGCGAAATGAAGACGCCATCGACGGCAAGTTGAGTAATTTGACCATGCCCACGCTGGTTATCTGGGGAGAACAAGACAAACTTCTGCCTTTGTCGCTGGGCAAACGGTTTGCCAAGGAAATCGCAGGGGCAAAACTCGCCATCATTCCCAACAGTGGCCACGTGCCGCAGATTGAATCGTCGCAGGATTTTAACGAGGCCCTGCTTGAGTTCCTGGAGCAGACGGCTGCAACAACGAAGCAGTAGTTCTTACCGCCCCACCGACTTCGCGCCGCCGAACCGAAACCGCACAAATATACGCTGAGTTGCTTGTAGTTGCTTGGCAATCGGCTGAGAATGAAGTTCAGCATGATCTCTCTTCTCCTCAGTATCATAATTTACTTGGCTGCTTCAGTTGTCTTGCTTTGGATAGCTGGAGCCATTTACTTCGATCTTGGTCAGGCCACGATCGCGGGAGGGTGTCTTGCCATTCTATGGTTGCTAGCCGCTGCCGCGATTTTCGTTTTATGGATACCTCCTTGGAAGCCATTCTTACAGTTGCTGCTCGTCGGTAGCGTATTTCTTGGGTGGTGGCTCTCACAGCGACCTTCACAAGACAGGCCGTGGAATCCTAATTTTGCTCTGCTCCCGCGGATCGAGATTTTTGGCGACAAGTTTACGATAGAGAACGTTCGCAACGCCGCCTACGGCACAACGAATTTCATCGCGCCAACTTTTGAAACGCGGGCCTATCGCTTATCGCAGCTTTGCAACGTCGACGTACTGATTGCCAATTGGGGCTCGCCGTGGATGTGCCATCCGATGATTGTCTTTAATTTCGGGCCTGACGGTCGCGTCTGTTTTTCGATCGAAGTGCGCTATCGCGTGGGTCAGACGTACAATTTCATGCGCAGCATTTATCGGCAGCAAGAGCTTATGTGCGTGGTTTGCGACGAACGCGACGCCATCTTGCGACGCACCAAGGATACGCCGGCGCAAGATGTCTATTTGTACCGATTGCAGAGCGACGCTCATCACAGGCGAAGTTTTTTATTGGAGTACACAAACACGATCAACTCCCTGGCAGAGCGGCCTCGCTGGTATCATGGCTTGACGACCAATTGCACGACCAGCATCTACACGCAGAGTCGAGGACGCATACGTTGGTATTGGAAGCTGCTGTTTAACGGCAAGCTCGATCAACTGCTTTACGATCTCGAGTTGCTTGATCAAAGCATGCCATTCCCTCAATTGAAAAAGCAGAGCCGAATCAACGACATTGCCAATCGCGCTCGTGTCGAAGGTTTTGGTGAGACGATTCGACGCGAATTGCCCGGTTATCAACATACTCTGGATTCGGATCATCAGGCCATCGACGCAATAAGGAGTCCGCTGACGTGAGTGAGCAAGACGAAAGAGTCCATCTCCTTAAGCTTCATCCCTGTGCCAGAGGCTTGAACGATGATGAAGTTCAAGACATCGCAGAAGCAGCCGAGGTCATGCATTTTCAGGCAGGCGATTGCGTTCACAAAGCTGGTGATGTCGCGACTTCGGTTTACTTGATCATTCATGGCCGGATCAGATTGGCCTTGCTCGACATTCAAGGCCACGTGCTCATGCAGCGCTACCATGGCTCGGGCGATCAGTTCGGCGGGATGGCCGCCGCGCTGGCCGAGCCGGTCCCTATGGAGTGCTTCGCGGAAGATCCCTCGACGTTACTCAGGTTCGAATACGTCAAGAGCCAGGAATTGGCTAAGAAGTACGATATGTTTCGTATTAATTTCGCGCGTGCGATGGCCGAGACCGTCAAACGCGCACTTTATAACGATCGTCTGCCAAGCCGGCCCCATCTGGTCGCCTTCTTTCATCAAAGCGACGACACGCGGGTCATCACACAAAAATTGTTTCGCCGGCTTGCTGAGTTAGGTGAGGATATATCTATCCTTACGGATCGAACTGAAGCGAAAACGATCGACCGAGTGCGCACCTGCCAAATCGTGGGGGGCGAGCGCGACTTCACTCCCCAGGAAGTTGTCAATTTGGTGGCTCAGTGGTTGGAGAAAGGTCGAGTCTTCGCAGATATTGCCACAGACATTGAAGCTGAACGTGCCGCAAACGCCCTGGACAAATTTGTTTCGATCTACTGGTGTGTGACGCCGCAGAATTGGCAAGCCTCGGTTCAGCGGCTCAAAGAAATTGAGTCGCGTGCGCCGGGCTGGCGCAACAAGATTCGCATCCTGTGGTTGCTTAAGCCTTCCGAAGCTGCACCCCAAGCCAACGAATTGCGAGAACTTGCTGGACGCGACGTCAAAGTTTCGCTTGATGCGCCGCTGCCGCGACACGGCAAGGTTGAGATTAACGGCTTTGAAAGATTGCTCCATCTCGTGCGAGGCATTCAGATTGGCGTGGCGCTCGGTGGAGGTGCTGCTCGCGGGATGGCTCATTTGGGAGTCCTGAAGGCTTTGGAGCAAAACGGCATTGTCGTTGACATGGTTGCCGGCACCAGCGCTGGAGCAATGACGGGAACGTTGTACTCCGCGGGGCTTGATCCTGAATATCTCGTGGATTCATTCGTTCAAGATTTGCGGCCGTCATGGCTTTTCCGTTGCCTGCCACGAGGCGATCAATGGTATTTGCTTTACAAATATCGCATGGGTCGCTTCGATCCGATGTTGCGGAAATACCTCGGAGAAAATCGTCTTGAACAACTGTCACTGCCCATGCACTGTGTGACCGTCGATTTGATCCGTGGCGAGTCGGTTGTCCGCAGTGCTGGCGATGCCGTTCACGGAATCCTTGAGAGTATTAATCTGCCGGTCTTGTCTCAGCCCATCATTCGACCCGGACAAGCTTTAGTCGATGGCGGGCTGATCAACAATATCCCTGCCGATGTGTTAGTCTCGAAAGGTTGCAATTTTGTGATTGCCGTCAGCGTGACCGCGAAGATGGAAACCGAGTTTGCCCGCAACCGGCCTGATACGCCCCTCGGCAAGATGCGATCCGCTTCAGTGATTCAAACCGTATTACGTAGCTTTCTTGTGCAAAGCTCGAGTGTGAATGCCATTGGCGTGGCGCCAGCGGATTTCGTCATCGAGCCAGACGTCACGGGATTTGAACTGACGGAATTCACGCGTACGGACGAATTAGCAGCCATAGGCGAAGATACGACTTTGCAAGCTCTGCCGCAAATCAAGCAACTCCTATATCGCCTTGATGGGGCGCTCTTTCCGTCGGCTGCTACGTGATCTGTTGAACCAGGCACGGCGCTAGCTAGTAGCTATCTCCCCACCGGCTTCGCTCCACCGAAGTTCCAGGTGAGGTACGAACCGACCCAGTAGCTTTCGACGGACGCGATCGTGCTGGCGAATTGGTCGGAATTTTCGAACATGCCACCGGCGAATATGTCGAAGTCGATCCCCGGCAAAACGTCGGACACGCCCACGCCGCCGGTGAGGAAGTGCTGGCTGATCGCGGCGAACTGGCCTTGAATATAACGCAAGCCGGGAACGCCATCTGGCACGGGTATGCCACCAATTGAAGTGAGAGCTGCATCGCGCATCGGATTGGTGTTGTAGGAATATCCGCAGCGGAGTTTCAATTTACTGTTCACCTCATATTGGCTGCCGAATTGATAGACCCATTGATTCTTGTATAGCGCCTTCAAGAAGTCGGCCTCGCCGTACTGCTTGTAGACCACGTCCATCGCCAACAGCAACCGTCCATCCATGAGGCTCTTGTCGGCGAAACCGATGCCGACGTTCTCGGGGTGATCGAACTTCAGGTTGTAAGCCACACCGTTAAATACAGCTGCATCATCGAAATTGAAGTGCTTCTTCGATTGCCAGTAGATACCGACGTTGGTCAGATCGTAAAGTTTGTATTGCGCGCCGAGCGTTCCACGAATCCCATAGGCGGGAACCATGCCCCCCGTGTCGGTGAAGGGGCCATCGATATAAGATGTTCCCAACGTAAAGGTTGTCCCCGCGGAAAGCTGGTCCGTGATTGGCATGGCGAGCGCCGCATCGAGATCGAGCGCCACGTACTGGGCCGACGTGCCGTTGGATTCAGGCACGCCGCGGAAATCGACGCCCGCACCGGCATTGGAAATCAGGGCGAGGCCAAACACGGCGGGCAAGCCGTTCAGAGACAACTCTTGCGCGACGCCGATATTGCCCACGGCCGAGCCGGGGGTACCTGATTTCGCCCGATAGGGATCGACACCGATGAGCGGCAGCGGATCGAGTTGATCGATGTTGTAAGTCGCCTCGGCCCACGCACCACCAAACGTGAAGTGAGTGCCGGTGAAATCTGCTAGCGCGCCCGGATTGGCATTGATGGCTGAGAGAAAATCTTGTGGCATCGCAATGCTGGTGCCAGCCATGCCACCCGACGCTGGCATCAGCGTGTTTTGCAGCTCAACGCCGTAAGACTGAGCGTGTGACTGGCTATTAGCGAGACACACAATTCCCGCCAACAGCACGAGCGCAAACGCCGACCGACCCATCAAATGGCTTGTCATCCCTTTTCCCTCCCCTGGCAGCCCTCATGGTTTGCGGTTTGCACTCCACTGGCTGCCTTTCGTTCATTGTCGGCTGGACGATTTACGGCCCTAGACTATCACTTTCGCTAGCTGCTACAGCTTAACGCGATTCATGCTGGCAGTGCTGGCAGCAATGGCAACGGCGTATTGACACTAAGTACCCCCGCTTCCTATAAACCCCGCCTCATTCCCGCTTTGACTGACGCGACTTATCGCACCCTTTCCGCAGGGCGACCTATGGCACGAATACTTAATTATTTTTGGCTTGCGCAACTTTTGGCTTGTGTCATAACAAGTAACGCGCTCGCTCAATTCACCGCGCCTCAAAACATGTCCTACGGCAGTCAGCAAGTTCTGCAAGTCGCGCCGGATGGTGCCGTGCATTTGGACGGTCCTTACTCCGCGTATTCGAATCCTACTTACACGGTTCCTACCAATACGATGATGGCCCAACCCATGATGGGTCAACCGATGGTCGCGCAGCCGATGGTGGCACAACCCGCTTCGACGACCGCTTCGGGCCAATTCGCAGACTGGCTTTACAATGAACCGGTGCCGCCGCAGTATCTGCATCGCAGCGGTATGTTCGGCGAACTCCTGTACATGAGGGCTCGCAACGCGGAAGTGGCTTATGCATTGCCCATCGATGGCCCCGTCGCGCCCGTGTTGGGCAACGAAATTCCTATCGGTCCCACAGCCATTGTTGACTTTGAATACAAACCCAATTTTCGCGTTGGCGGAGCGTTTGCTTTTAACGAAGAAGCGAGCATCGCTGCTCAATACACGTATTTTCGTAGCAGTACCGATAGTGCGGTGAGCATCGATCCCGCCGTGGGTGTGTTGCGATCTTTGGTGACTCATCCCCTTGGAGCCAATGCCGCCACTGATGCTACCGATGCTAACGCCACCGCTTCGATTGACTACAATTTGGTCGATGCCGACTTTCGTGGTTTGGTAATGGGCTGCGAATCGTGCGAAGGCAAATGCGCGAGCGTCGTGAATTATCTCATCGGCGGACGGTGGGCCACAATGGAGCAAGACTTTGGCGCGAATTTCGTGGCACTGGGCACAACCTCGGTGAACACCAATGTCGATTTCAACGGCGGTGGTATTCGCCTGGGACTCGAAGGGGAACAGCATTCCACCAGCACCGGTTTGTTTGCCTACGGTCGTGGCATCGCGAACCTGATGGTGGGTGAGTTCGACGCGACCTATACGCAGGCGAACACATTTGCCGGCACGCAAGTTTTTAGCGACTGGTCCGCTGGCCGCGTCGTCCCGGTCTTCGACGTCGAAGTCGGCGTCGGCTGGGTCGGTCCTCGCCGTCGTATGAAATACCAAGTTGGTTATATCGTCAGCACCTGGTTCAACGCGGTCACCACCCAGGACTTCATTCAGGCGGTGCAGACCAGCGATTATTCCAGCCAAAGTGACACGATCACCTTCGACGGTCTCACGGCTCGCGCGACCTTTGAATTCTAATTCGCCGCGTGCTGGCACTCGAAAAGCGGATTTCTTCGCTCTTTCTCGCGGATTTCCTCCGCGCCAACTGCTTGCCACCAGCAAACGACCCCTCTAGGATGGCGGTTCGGTAGCCGGCTTTTGCTGCCGAATTTTCGCGCCATTGGCCGGCCCCGCTTGCTACTTGATTTGCTTCCTTGATGTGGGACCGTGAGATGCTGCGCTGGAAATCTCTCATCGCTAGCCGCCTGACCAAAGGAGTTCGCCGCCAAGGCCGTGTCGCACAGGGTCGTGCTGTACAGGGTCCGCGCCGCCTCGCTGCCGAACTGCTCGAAGATCGGCGGGTGCTAGCAGCTGTGACCGTAGGTAACGCCCTAGATGTCGTGAATGGCGATACGTCGTCGATCACCGCGTTGATTGGCAATGCGGGAGGCGATGGAATTTCGCTCCGCGAAGCCATCCTCGCGGCGAACGCCACGCCGGGCGCCGACAATATTGGCTTCATCCCTGGGCTGACTGGTCAAACGATCGAACTCACAACCGGCACCGAGTTGGCGATCACCGAAGCCCTGACGATCGATGCTTCGGCACTCGCGGTGAACCCAATTGTCGATGCCAATCAGCTGTCGAGAATTTTCAACATCACTGCCTTGAGCGGCGATTTCACATTCAGCGGGCTCACGCTCACGGGCGGTCGCACGACCGGTAATAACGCCGGAATAGAGACCACCTACAGTGGCGGGGCCATTCGGTCGGCTGCCACCACGGGAACTCTGACGATTACTGACACAACGATCACCGGTAACAGCACACTTGGCAATGGTGCCGATGGCGGTGGTATTCAATCGGCAGGTGTTTTGTCGATCAGCAATTCGACGATTAGCAACAACACCACGGCAGGAACGGCAAGTAGTGGGGGAGGGATCTCGGCCTTCAATCTGACATTGAACAACTCAACCGTATCCGGGAATAGCACTGCTGGCCAAGATTCGTTAGGCGGTGGAATTTACGCACTCAATGCCTCGGTTTTTAACTCGACTGTAAGTGGAAACCAAACTCAAGGCACCGATTCCGTGGGTGGAGGCATCTCCGCCGAAAGTGTTATCCTCAACAGTTCGACCATTAGCGGAAACAGCACGACCGGGACAGGTGCCCATGGTGCTGGCGTTTTTACACAAGAGGGGATTAACGCTTTTCACAGCACGATTGCCAACAACCAGTCACAGAACGGCATGGGGGGCGGCTTGTATGCCTCCACGAATGTTGTTTTGTCGCACACGATTATTGCTGGCAACACAGCGACTGGTGGTAATGCGGATCTCAAAGCCGTCGGCACAACCACGATCAGTTACAGTCTCGTCGGCAGTACAGCGGGGACCGGGATCACCAACGTCTCAGGCACGGGCAATCTGCTCGACATGAGCGCCGTGCTGGGTCCACTGGCCAATAACGGCGGCGCGACGTTCACTCACGCTCTGCTCTCTGGCAGTCCCGCCATCGACACAGGAGATCCTACGGCCGTCGCTGGTGTGGGCTCTATACCCAATTTCGATCAACGCGGCAACGGTTTTGCGCGCGTTTTGGATGGCGATAACAGCGGCTCGGCCCGTATCGACATGGGTGCGTTTGAAGCCCCCGTGGGGACAGCGACAGCGAAAAACATCACGCTGGATAGCTCGCTGAATTTGGTGATTGCAGATCAAGTCGTTGGTGGTACTAATAACGACTTCGAACTTGCAATCGACGGCGCGAATCTCGTCGTGCGTGATTCCAGCCAATTGCTCACGACCGACGTCGCCGGTTCTTCCGGCAACGGCACGAACGAAGTCCGTATTCCGATTGCGGCCATCGCCGGCAATGGGATCATCGTCAATGGGCTTGCCGGCAACGACACGCTCACAGTCGTGTCGGCGGTCACTGCCGCGGGGCTTTCCGTCAGTTTCGACGGCGGTGCCGGAAGCGATGCGCTCGCTGTGGTGGGGGCCGGCACGGAAACCGCCGTTTACACTCCCAACGCAACTACACCGGGAAATGGAGTCGTAACCGTTGGCGGTCAAGCCATTACGTTCACCAGTCTCGCCCCCGTCGACATTAGCGGTATGGCCAACGCGACGCTGAATTTGCCAAGTGCGGACGACGTGCTCACGATTCAAGAAGGAGTCGATTTCGCTTCCGGCGGAACCAACCCCGCGTTGCGTGTGTCGGGCACGAGCGGCGGCGTCGCCATCGAAGCCGTGGCATTTTGGAATAACACCAATCTTGTGATCGACACCACCGTTGGCACTGACGGCAACGACACGATCACCGTGACATCGGCAGCCAATGCGCATCTCAATCAGAATTTCACCATTCAAACCGGCACGGGCACCGACGTCGTGGCCGTGAATGGCAACATCACGACGGCAAACTCCGCTGCCATTCTCAGTGAGAATATTTCGCTGGGAGCGACAATCACGGCTCCTACATCGGTGACGCTCGATGCCGGTGGTGGCGCGATCACCGATTCCTCGGCCAATACGACGAGCAAGATTGAAACCGCCACATTGAGCTTATTAGCCTCCACGGGTATCGGCACAAGTACCGCCGCGATTGAAACCACCACCCCACAACTTAGCGTGACCAACGCCACGAGCGGTGCGGTGAATATCGTCAACACGGGTGCGTTGACGCTCAATCAACTCACTGCCGGCGGCAGTGCCACGATCACGGCTTCAAGCCCGCTTACGATCAATGGCAACGTCACGGTCGGCGGCGACAGCACGTTCACCGCCACCGATTCCGCGGCGGCGGGTGATGATCTCACGATTGCAACTGGCGTGACAATTGACGCCAACGGCAATAATTTAAATTTCAACGCGGGCGATAGTTTCATCTTCGCGGCGGGGGCCACGATCACCAATGCCGGCAACGTCGTGGCGAATGCCGACATCGCCGATGCCGATGCCCCCGACGTGGGAGCGATGATTAGCATCCTGGGAACAATCACCGCGACTCAGCTTACGGTCAACGGTGGTGACGACGAAGACACATTCATTGTTGCCCCCAGTGTCGACACTCCCATGCAGATCAATGGTGGCGCCCCCTCAAACGCCCCCGGTGATCGCCTGATCCTGCAACTCTCCGGCATCGCCGACGCGATTGTCCCTTCGGTTCCTCCCACCAACGGCACGATCACTTTCACCGCCAGCCGTAAGACCATTGCCTTCAACAGCATTGAAGCGCTGCTCGCCGGGACGTTAGTCGTCGACAACTTAGAAGATGAGGATGACGGCAATTTTGCAGTCGGCGATTTTTCACTCCGTGAAGCGATCAATTTTGCCAACGGCAACTCAGGAACCGACACGATTGTGTTTGCGGCGGCCCTTGATGGCCAAACGATCCCGCTCACGTTGGGCGAACTCTCGATCACGGACGATCTGACCATCGACGCCAGCGGGCTGGCCAGTGGCATCACGATTGATGGGGCCGGCAATGGCGATTCACGCCTCTTGAACATCGAAAATCTCGCTGCCGACCTGACAGTCACAATCAATGGCCTGACGCTTACCGGCGCGAATTTTACTGGCAACGGCGGAGCGATTTTCAGTTCCGAAACACTCACCGTCCGCAATACGGAGATTGTAGACAACACGGCCGCTCAAGGGGGTGGGCTTTATGTCACGGGGCCCACAACATTCGTGAATTCGACCTTGGCTGATAATACCGTCACGGATAGCGGCGGTGGAATTGCGAGCGACACCGCGCTCGACGTGGCAGTCGTCATTATTAATTCCACGATCTCGGGCAACACGGCGGTGAACGTTGGCGGTGGTGTCTTTAATTTCGAGGGACTCACGCAAATTCTGTTTAGCACAATCACGAACAACACGGCTCCCGCGGGTGGCGGCAGCGGCGTCTTTTCCTTCGGCGATGCCGGCACCAGCACCGAAGTTCACTCGACCATCATCGCCGGCAACGTCAACAGCGACGTCGACACCGCCGCACCGAACACCTTTGTCTCGCAGGGTTACAACTTGATTGACTCGGGCAACGCCCTGGCGGAATTCACCGAACCGGGCGATCAAACTCTGGCTGACCCCATGTTGTTTGAACTCGCCGAGAATGGTGGACCGACGCGGACCCACTTGGCACGCCCCGGCAGCCCCGCGATTGATCTGGGCGATCCCACTGACTTTGCCGGAATCGATGGCGTCCCCGAGTTCGATCAACGCGGCTTGCCGTTTACGCGCGTGCGGGATGGCGACGGCAACGCGGTGTCGCGAATCGACATTGGTGCCACCGAAGCCGAGAATCAACTTAATGGCCCGCAGGTGACTGGCATTTCGGTGAGCGACAACACCAACAGCACTGACGTGTTCGCACCCATTGGCCCCACGGTCACAGCTCGGACGCTGACGATTCGGTTTCGCGATGTGCCACCACGCTCGAATGCCGGCGACGCCCCCGCACTTGATTTCGCCTTCGCCGCGAACCCCGCGTTGTATTCTCTCGTGGGCGATGCGACCGGCATCGTGCCGATTACTTCCGTGCAAGTGATTCCCGATCCAATCGTCGTGGGCCAACCCGCGACGGCCAGCGTTGTGTTGACGTTTGCTCGCCCGCTCGCGGATGATCGCTATACGTTGACGGTCTCCGACCAGCTTCGCGATACCGAAGGGAATCGTCTCGACGGCGAATCCAATGCCTCGCAGCCTGTGAACCCAACGTTCCCCAGCGGCGACGGCGTCCCCGGCGGGAATTTCGTCGCGCGGTTCACGATCGATTCCATGCCCGAGTTCGGCATCTACGCCGGTGGGCAAGTTTTCATCGATGGCAATGGCAACTTCGTATTCGACCCCAACACGACCGATCCCACAAACCGCGATTTGGCCTTCTTATTGGGATTCTCAACCGACGGCATCTTCGCGGGCAACTTTTCGCCCGTGGGTTCAGCCACGACCGATGGCTTCGATAAGTTGGCCGTCTATGGCCGTTCGGGCAGTCAATGGCGTTGGCAAATCGACGTCGATAACGATGGCATTCCCGATATCGTGCAAATTGAACCTTTAGGTATTAACGGCATTCCCGTCGCGGGCAATTTCGACGGCGACGCCGCCAACGGCGATGAAGTCGGCGTCTTCACGGGCACGACGTGGTATTTCGATACCGATCACGATTATCTGCTCAATGCCGATTCCGCGGTGACGATCCCCAACATGACCGGCTATCCGGTCGTCGGCGATTTCAACGGCGATGGGCTCGACGATCTAGCGACTTACAGTCCAGCCAATGGAGCGAACCGCTTCTCGATCGCGCTGGCCACCGCGGCCAACACTTGGTCAACGACATTACTGTCCGCGCGTGTTGGCACGCCCGACAATCCTTCAGGTTTTGCCGGGGTCCGCGAGCGGCCCGTCGCGGGAGACATGAACGGCGACGGCATCGACGACCTCGGCTTGTATCTCCCCGACGGCGCGATTCTCGCGCCGGGTCAGCAGGGACAATGGTATTTCCTCATGTCGGCGGACGACCCCAACACAATCGCCGTCGAAGGGACGATCGCCGACCGCTTCACCGCGGGGAACGGCTTTGTCTCGTTCAATACGTCCCCCTTCGGCAACGATCTGTTCGCCCAATTCGGCAACAGCTATTCCCTGCCGTTGGTTGGGAATTTCGATCCGCCGGTCGTCGTGAGTGCCGCGGCAGCGCCCACGCCGACAACGACACCGACTCCGGTTAGTGCTGCTGTTGCGTCAACATTTGTCATCCCTTCGAAAACGACTTCGGCTCCAAACACCAGTGCGAACAAAGCCGAGGAGAGCACTCCCAGCGATTCAACGCCGATCGTTGTGAACATCCCCACGAAGGTTCCAGCAACCGTCGTGGAAACAACGCTCGCCGTTCCCGCGACTCCGCCGACCGAACGCTTCACGAAACTTTTGGCTCGCCGCGCTCAGACAACTGTTGTCGCTGAAATCATCGAGCCCGTGATCGAAGCATCGGTGGTCGTTCCCGTGGCTGAGGTTGTAACTCCTTCCGCACAACAACCCCTCACCGCGCCGCCGTCCCGATTCAATCGGCTGACGCAACGTCAAAATGCTTGGGCGGAAGCAACGCCGGTTGTGCCGCCTGTGGTTGAAGTGGTTGAAGAACCAGTCGCTCCCGCCATTGTCGAGGCCGTTACCGAGATCGTTGCCACCGAGCCGGTTTCGACACCACAGATCTTCGTACCGCTCGCGCCAGCAATCGTCGAAGAAGTCGCCCCCTCTGCTGTCGAAGCACCAGTCGAAGTTGTCGTTGAAGTCACGCCAGTTGTGATTGAAACGCTTGAACCAGAACCAACATTCAGCGAAATCCCCGAAGCCGTCGTTTCAGAATCCATTCCCGAGGCCAGCAAACCAGAGACAACAGTCGATTCAATTGTCGTTGAGGTCAGCACACCGCCGGTGGTAGAAGTTGAAACTCCAGCTCCTCGCTTTTCACGACTCGTCAATCGTTGGGGAAGAACTGGCGTGAGTTCAACGCCATCTGTGCCTGCTGTGACTAAACCAGTTGCAGTTGATGTCGCAGCTTCACCGCAAAGCGTGGTGGTCACTGCGACCGCGGCAATCCTGCCATCCAAACAAGTCGGCATTCAGTCCATTCCAGCACTTGCTCAGCCATCGGTTACGTCTTCATTTACTTCTATCGAAATTGAACTCGTCGCTGCATCGGTTCCCGAATCTGTGCCATCCACTGCGGAACTGCAATCCGTCCCCGTGTTTGCTTTTTCATTTGTCCGTGAAGCAGAAGTGGTGACTTCGATCGTCGCGGAGGATCCCGTGGCGACGACCACCTTCGAACTTGCGATCCAAGACGCCGCCTTTACGTCTTACACACCTCAGGCCGAGGAAGTCGCCACGACGCTCGCGCGACCCTTTGCCGAGACGCATGTTGATGCCGCAGACGAATCAATGGCCGAGCTACAAATTGCCTGGCAGTTTTGAAATGGCGTGATTCCGGCGATTGTTCTTCGCTAGCAGCACTTCTCTTGACCCCGCTTGCCAGGCTAAGCCATATTGACGGCTTGGAATCATGGCTGTTTTACACTCCTGGCGGGCCGCGAACTCTTCGGCGGCGGTCAAAGGAAGCCCGAATGGAATCGTGGGCGCGCTCTTCACGTGGTTGGCAAGCATTGTTGGCGTGCGTGGCTGCGCTCGCCGTGACATGCTTGGCGGCCTGGGCCGAAGACCAGCCCGCCCCCCTGCCACAACATTTTCACGATCTGCCCCAGGAACCCAGCTCGCGTCCGCCGGTGACGGGCCTCGCCGCCCAGTCGGCCGACGAAGCGCATGGTAAGAGTCACGGCTGCCTTGTCTGTCACGAAAACGCCACCGACATGCATCGCCAGGAAACGGTGAAGCTTGGCTGCGTGGATTGTCATGGCGGAAATCCCGACGCCACCACGCTCGTCGAGGCTCACGTTCATCCCCGCTTTCCAGGTGCGTGGCGGACGTCGGCCAACCCCGTTCGTTCCTACACTCTGCTCAATCACGAATCGCCCGAGTTCATTCGCTTCGTGAATCCCGGTGACTTGCGCGTGGCCGATCAGGCTTGCGGCGAATGCCATTCGCAGGAAGTGCTGGCCGTCAAGAAAAGCATGATGACGCACGGCTGCATGCTGTGGGGAGCCGCGCTTTACAACAACGGTTCTGTGCCGTTCAAAATCGCTCGCTACGGCGAAAGCTACGCAAAGCACGGCACTCCGCAGCGTATTCAAGACGTGCCCCAACCGAGCATAGATGAGATCGTGCATAAAGGCCGCGTGCCGTATTTAGACCCGCTCCCCCGCTTTGAAGTCAGCCAACCTGGCAACTTGCTGCGTATTTTTGAGCGAGGCGGGCGCTTTCAACCCGAAGTGGGTGTGCCCGAACTCAATGAAGAACCAGGCCGCCCTCGCCAACGCTTGAGCACGCGCGGTCTGGGCACCCAGAATCGCACCGATCCCGTGTTGATCGGCTTGCAAAAGACGCGGCTGTTGGATCCCACGCTAAATTTCCTAGGCACCAACGATCACCCCGGCGATTATCGTTCGAGCGGCTGCACGGCGTGTCACGTGGTCTATGCCAACGATCGCTCGCCGATTCACTCAGGGCCATATCACGTCTTTGGCAACGAAGGGAAGAGTCACAGCCCCGATCCCACGATTCCGCACGACGAGTCGGGCCATCCGATCGTTCATAAGTTCGCCGCGGCGCCCCCCACGAGCCAGTGCATCGTCTGCCATGTTCATCCCGGCACGAACGTGCTCAACAGTTATTTGGGCTTCATGTGGTGGGATAATGAAACTGACGGCGAGCTGATGTATCCCCGCGAGCAGCGTGAGATCACCGCCGAGCAGTTAGTCGCGTCGCAGATGTCGAATCCCGATGAGACGGCCGCGCGGGGGTTATGGTCCGATCCCGAATTCTTGAAGAACGTCGTCGATCTCAATCCCTATCTCAAGCACAGCCAATTCGCCGATTTCCACGGCCATGGCTGGGTGTTCCGCGCGGTTTACAAACGCGACCGCAAAGGGCACATGCTCGACTATCGGGGCGACAAACTGCTCGATGTTTCCACCGAGCAACTCATGGCAGCGATGGAACCGCCATCTCAAGAAGAACGTGAGCTCGGCAAGCACCGCGAAGGCACTCCTGTTCATTACATGGATATCCATCTCGAAAAAGGAATGCACTGCGTCGATTGCCATTTCGAACAAGATGTTCACGGCGATACAAAACTCTACGGCGAAGTCCGCGCGGCGTGCGAAATCCAGTGCATCGATTGCCACGGCACGGTCACCGCGCTCGCGACGCTCAAAACGTCCGGCCCCGCCGCGGCGGGTGAAGGAACCGACCTGTCGCAAAAACGCACGCCCTTCGGCAAGCGGCTCTTCGAAAAGCGTGGCGACAAGCTGATACAAAATTCGCTCGTCGATAAAAATTTGAGTTGGGAAGTGATGCAGGTAAAGCACACGATCACTCCCGGCCACCGACATTACAATGAGAAATCGGCTTTGTCGAAAACGGTTCGCTTCGACGACAAGGACAACTTGGTTTGGGGGGACGTTCCCAACGGGGACGAATCCAAATGCGCCCATGCCAACGACAATATGAGTTGCATCGCCTGCCATTCCGCTTGGAACACGAGTTGCTTCGGCTGCCATCTACCGCAGAAGGCCAACATGAAGATGCCCAGCCTGCACAATGAAGGGGACGTTTCGCGGAATTACGTTTCCTACAATTTTCAAACCTTACGTGACGACGTGTACATGCTCGCCCGCGATGGCACGGCCACGGGCAATCGCATCGGGCCCTGCCGCAGCGCCTGCGCGATTCATGTCACGAGCTACAACGACAAGCGCGAATCGATCTACACGCAGCAGCAAACCATTTCAGGTGATGGGCTCAGCGGCATCGCATTCAGCACCAACGTGCCGCACACGGTTCGAGGCGGGCCGCCGCATTTGGATACACTCCGCGATTCCGAAATTCATCGCCACTTGCCGAGCGAAACCAAGATGTGCACCGACTGCCATTTGTCGGTCGCCAACGACAACAATGCTTGGATGGCGACCCTGACGATGCAGGGTTCCAACTTCGTGAATTTCATCGGGCGATTCTGTTGGGTCGCGACCGGCGAGCATGGCTTCGAGGCGGTGGAAGTCACCGAACGCGACGAGCCGCAAGCCGTGATCGGTAGCACGCTGCACAAGCTGGCCTATCCCGATCATTTCTACAAACATTTGGAACACGACCAAGAACTGCAAATCGCTCACGAGCATCCAGGCCGCGACATTGGCCAGCAGTTGATTCGTCCGCTGGAGAAGCCGGCGATTCGCAGTTTGCTCGCACGCGGCGAATATATCTACGCCGCCTGCGGCACGGGGGGCTTGCGGGTGTTTGATATCGCCTTCATCGACGACAAAGGCTTTTCCGAACGAATCACCTCCGCCCCTGTTTCGCCGATGGGGCAGCAGCTATATGTAAAAACGGAATGCGCACTCGCCGTCGCCGCTCCGACGACGTTGGCTCCCGATCCCACGCGGGTGCAGCACGTCGAAAATCAAGAACCGTCGATTCCCGCGATCTATGGCTACCTGTACGTTGCCGACAAATACGAGGGGCTCATCACCGTTCCCGTGGCGACATTGCTCGATGGCAATCCCACGAACAATTTCCTGGATCGTGAAGTCACCTTCAACCCGGACGGCGTTCTCAACGGCGCGCGGGCGATCACCATCGTCGGCAACTACGCCTACATTTGCAGTAATGCCGGCTTGGTTGTCGTTGACCTCACAGATCCCAAGCATCCGTGCGTGACATCGGTGGTCGACGAATTCCTGCACCAACCGGTGGCCGTCCAAGCGCAGTTCCGCTACGCCTTCGTGGGCGATCATCAAGGGCTCAAAGTGCTCGATATCACCGATCTCGCGCATCCCGTGCCGGTGACTTCGCTCGATATCGAAGACGTACACAACCTGTATATCGCGCGAACATATGCCTATGTCGCCGGCGGAATTCAAGGGTTGGTTATTGTCGACGTGGAGAATCCTGAAGCGCCATTTGTCGATCAGACCTACAATGCCGATGGCGCGATCTGCGATCTCCACGATGTAAAGCTCGGAATCACCAACGCCAGCGCATTCGCTTATCTGGCCGACGGCAAGAACGGCATGCACGTCGTCCAACTCACTTCGGCCGACACTCCCGGCACGGCGGGATTCAGTCCACACCCAACCCCCTGCTTGATTGCCACCCGCAAACTCGCCAAAGGGGAAGCCTTGGCCATCTCCAAAGGACTCGACCGCGATCGCGCCGTCGACGAGTCGGGGAATCAAATCGCCGTGTTCGGCCGAGTCGGTGCGCGGCCACTCAATTTCACCGAGCAACAGGGGCTCTACTTACGCAACGGCGAAATCTGGCGCGTGAGTGACGACCCTGAGTTCTACAAACAGGGACCGCTCAAAGGATTTGCCGGGCCAGAATTTGACCGGTAAAAAATGGTGGACGCTGATAATCCCTAATTTACACTAATAATAAGTATTAATTAGTGTTGATTAGTGCCGATTAGTGTTCCTGTTTTCTTTGATGAGGTTCGTTATGCTTGAAAACGAAGGCTATCAGTTCATGGCGGCGGCATTTGAGGTTTACAATGTGCTCGGCTATGGAATGGCTGAGGAGATTTATCAGCAAAGCTTAGAAATCGAACTGTCTTTGCGATCAATTCCTTTCCTCTCGAAATTTGCCCTGCAAGCATTCTACAAAGAACATCTCCTAGACACGCACTACCATCCGGATCTCTTTGTTTACGACGGCATAGTCGTCGAAGTGAAGGCCGTTTTAACTTTGACAAGCGACCACGAAGCACAACTCTTCAACTACATGCGCATTAGCCGTAAGCAGGTGGGTTATCTCATTAACTTCGGCAAGAAGGGCGAACTTGAATGGAAAAGAATAATTCTTTCCGATATACATACGAGGAACGCTAATAATCACTAATTTACGCTAATAATTTGAATTCATTTGTTGGAGTTCTTTACCGATTACTCGTCTCGATATTTCAATGCCCTGGCCTCCCCTTTTATTTGATTAGCGAAGATCAGCGTTTATTAGTGTTCCCTCTCTTAATTCTTCATCCCCGCGCGAAGCGACTTGAGTAGTTCCGCGTAAATTTTTGGTTTGAATTGCGCCCGGTTGCGTAGCTGCAAACCAAACTTATCTTCTACGCGTTTGTCTTCCGTGGAAACCAGTGCGAAGCCGCGTTCGCTATCTTCGAGTGCTTTGAGACGCGTTAAGAGTGGCGCCAAGCCTTGAACTTGCGCCCCCGATCGTTTTAGTTCTTCACCCACTAAGTAAATCGCGCCCGTGATTTGCCGGGCCGTGTCGTAATCGTGTGTTCCCTCGGCGGCGGCATCGACAAGCAGCATCAAAATCACTTCGACCTTAGCAGCATCCAACTGCATATCAGCAAGCGTTGCAGCGGTTTTGGTCGACCATGCATCCACGGCATTTCGCAACATCGCAAGTTTGACCGTGTCGCCGAACATGTTGCGGCTAAAGACATCGCGCGATTCTTCGAGAATCGCATCAAACGATTGTGTGTTGCCCGTTGCGATTTGAGTTGCCACTTGAAGGATCGGCAGGCAACCGAGTTCCAAACGGGGTCGACCGGCGAACCGTTCGACGTGACTTTCCTGCCGCCAACTCGGCGTTTGCAATTGATGATGGCACGAATAGCATTCCAGCCGCGCGAGTTCCGGCCAATTCGTCTGGCCATCGTCGGCCAAATCGACCGAAGCCTGCAAGCCAATCACGCTCGCCACGAGCACGCCGCGGGTGCGTTCAAAGCGAAACGGCTGAGCCGGGATATCGAGTCGCTTTTCTTTCTCTTCCTGGTACTCCCAGTGCCGCGGCATCTTGTCGGCGAAGGCTTCCATGTCAAAGCCCGAAAGCATCGGATGCCCCGCGGCATACATTTCGTGCGTGATCACACGGCCCAACTTCGCAATGCCAACGTGGCACGACGCGCACAGGCTGGCTCGCCGCACGGGATCTTCGAGCGCATTAAAGCCCAACTCGGCTTTCTCGGCGGGTGTTTTCTGTTGCCACGCCGTCTCATCGTGTTCATCCTCCCAAGCACTCGCCGGGCCGTGACATGCCTGACAGCTGACCCCTTCCTGAACGAACAAATTTTGGCCATTCCGAAAACAATCGGGCGACCACAACTCATCGACCGCGTTCGAAACGTGACACTGCACGCAGCCGGTTTCCTTGGCCAACACATTTTTGCCTAAGAGTTGGCCCATGCGTTGGCTGCGTGGTTCAGTCAAGACATTGTAGGCCGACGCGTGTTTGTCGTGCTCGTCCCAAATCTGCCATTCGCGTAGGCGGACCCGTTCGGTAATGCCAACCTCAGCATCGCGGGTCGCCGCCTCTTCATGGCAGCGTTGGCAACTATTCGTGCGAATAAACTGAAACGGACGGTCCGCGGTTTGCGCAAAAGAAGCCGTAGGCAAGCATGCCAGTACGACAAACACGATCAAAGTTCTCATTCGCTCACCTTCCTTTGTGCTAGAAGGCGAGCGAGCTCCGCCATTTGGGCCGTCATCTGCTGGCGACGGACCAACTCTGCCCCCGAAGTTGTATTCTCCTTGGTGAGCAGTTCAAACATCCTGGAGAGATTGGCCGTCACGGCTTGATCGACCGCATCGGGCTTTTGCTGTTTCAGGGCGAGCGTATCGAGCCGCGCTTGTTGCAACGTGGCCAGCGCGTCGTAAACCAACATCGCTTCACCGACGTCTCCCACGCCGCGTTGATAAGTTTGCACGAACGAGTTCATCAAACTGTCGATTGTCTGTAAATCCACAGGCGCGGTTTGAATCTGTTTGGCCCAGGCATCGAGTTCTTCGCCCACTGCTCGGGCGTTGGCGGCAACATCGTGGCGCTCCGCTTTCAATGAGCCAGCCGACTGCGCTAGCTTGGCGAGTTGCTGCTGCAAGGAATCGGCGCTGCCACTTTTTTCCAATGCCGACGCGATCAATCCTGCATGCTCGCGGACCAGATGATGGTTCCAATCGTCCCAGCGAATTGTCTGCCCGGACAGCATCCCCGCGGCCGCCGCGCGATCTTGTCGATAGGCTTCATCCAGCAGGTCGTGATGACAAGCCCCGCACGACCATTCGGAAAGCTCGGGCCAAATCGGCCCCTGCGCCGCACGGTGTTCGAGTTGCTTGATCGCCGCGCGGGAGGCCGCGGTTTGGCCGAGCACCCACGCCAGGAATTCGTAATTGCCATCGAACCGCGCGCGGTCTTTGCGCTCGTCCCAATGTTTGGGGAGCGCCTGCAAGTAAGCTCCCATCTCGAATTGCAAACGCGGATGACCCGCGGCAATCAAATCGTGGTTCACTTCACGGCCAGGACTGCCCACATGACAGCTCGCGCAGATTTGCCCACGCGAATAAAGATTCTTGGTGTCCCACATTCCCAAGCGTTCGCGATTCGCGGCATCGAATCCCGGCAAATAATGCTCGGCAAGCCAACCTTCAGCGGGACCGTGGCACGCTTCGCAGCCTACGCCGTCGGTGACCACTTCGCCCGCTTCATCGACGGCCGACGCGAAGGTCGTCGAATGACACGTGAGACAGCGTTTGTCTTCATACGGCGGCACGGCGGAATTGAATTTGTCACCGTCGAGCTTCTGCACCATCTTGAGCGATTCGTCGCTGTATAGTGTGCTATGAGCCTGGGCATGCGGATCGGCGGAAATCCAGATGTTGTATTCGCTGCCCAGGAGTTCATGCGGTTTCGCAGTGCCGTGGCACCCGCTCGCCGTGCAAGAGCCGACCCCCGTGAGCCGCCAGCCGATTTCTTCCGCCGTCGGTTCCGCTTCAAGACCTACCTGGGTCAACTGAATACGCGGAGCTTCTTCCGCGCAGCCGTTGAAGCTAAGTATCCCCGCCACTCCGAAGCAGCAAATTAGTGGCACGATATTCCAACGACTCATCGCGACACCTCCTGACCTTCGAAGAAAGTGAGGAGTTTTGCAGCATCGGCATCGTTTGGCGCTGGTTTCGCTGGGCCGTGATAGTCGTGGCACAACACACAGTCGGCCGCGATGCTTACATTGGGCGGTACTGGGTGAGAACCGTGGCACTTGCGACAGTTGGCGATCCCCGGCAACAAGATGTCGGTAGTAAGTGTGCTCCTGGTTACGTCATGACAATCAGTACAAGCGACCGTCAAATGCGCCGCGTGATTGAACTCGCCGTGCGAAAACCAACGGTCGGGAATCATCGCGCGCATCGCATTGATTTCACTTGACACGAACTGCGGATTCAGCGTCGGCACATACCAATTCCCGTCTCGAATCTCGACGTGATGGCATTTGCGGCAGAGCCCCTTGGCTTCCAAGCCAAACACCGCATGATCTGCCGCGGACAACATCGCGTCGGCGGATTCTGCTTGCGGATCGTTCAGGATCGCCGGTGTGGGGAGTCGGCGAATCGTGGGAGGCGTTTCGGCGGGTGTCGGCTGAGTCAATGTTTTGGTCACGCGTTCGCGGATCGCTCCACGCACCAATTCCGGGGCCGCATGTGGCAGTTCGCCCAATGCCGCCAGATCGTCAGCCAATCGCAGCGGATGGCAGGAAGCGCAATGTTGCTCGTAAACAATCGGCTGCATGAACTGGCCATCGGCTTCCGGCACGTGACAGTCCGCGCACTTGAGTTGTACTTTTTGCCGGTTTGCATCGAGCACGCCTTGGGGCGCGAGATGCACCTTGTGATTGAAAATCACACCGCCGTTATCGACCCACTTTCCCTCATCGTTTCGAACGGCCACATGATGTATGCCATGTTGCGTGCCAATGCCCTCTGCGCGAAAGAAAGCAAACTCGGGATGCCCTTGCGTCCCTTCATCAAAGGTAATCACCTCGGCCATGAAGTGGGATTCGCTGCCGGGAGCAGTCTGCATATTTCCATGACAGCTCGCGCATTGATGGTCGGCAACCTCCACAAACGGTATCTCGGGGCGATGCTCTTGATGGCAAGTTGCACAAGCGGGTTCGTTCTCACCAAGTCGGGGGTGATGATCCCCCACCGTGGGGTGGCAGCTCAAACAAGCCACGTTGGGAACCGAATGCCGGCCGCTATCAAGCGAAGCCAGCCGCAGGGCCGATTCCCAAGACGACGTGTGGCATTTCTGGCAATCCATGGCAAAAGCCGCGTGGGACTGCGAAACGGGCCCCGCCCAGAAGGCCTTGTTGCCCTGGACGAAATAGAGCACAAACCCTACAAGACAAGCCAAAAATAAGGCCAACCAGTTCCAGCGACGCTTCCAAAGTCGCGTCGCGAGCGGGCGGCGAGGATAATCGATGGCGTACTTCTCGGCGATCAGCTTCTCATCGTGAGCGCCGGGCATGATTTAGGTTTCTCGTCTGAAGGGCAGCAAGAAGGTCGCCAATCACCTTCGTGGAAACACGGCAGGCGACGGGCGGCTTGGATTATAAATGAACCGAAATAGCGTGTCCAGAAATGCGGCACGACCGTTAGAGTCGTTGCCAACCGCCGTCGAGTCGAATTGCATGGCGGAGTTGGACGATGCTAACAGTTGATGAGAAAAGGGCAACTTGTCTGTTCGCGGGAAGATGGCGGGCAAAGTCAACCGATGAACTGCCCTACAAACGTGAAACAACCCTGAGTGCGTATGTATCAAGCACGGCAATGGCTGGCGGAGCTTTCGCGGGGATCGACTCGGTCGAGCCGTCCGCGGTGCGCACCGCGGCGGTTACTGATGCCCGAGCGGCTGGAAGATCGCAATGCTCCCGGCGTCTTATTGCCACTCATGGCAACACTCCCCACGGCGAGTGGATTTGAAAGCAGCGACAGTTCCGCCTTCGACGAGGCGGAACGCCGTGAAGTGCGCTACTCTTATCGAGCCGATGCAATCTCGCCAACGCCCGCATTTCACTTCTCGATTCTGAACTTTGTCGATGCCCTACGCGCCGAAGAAGCGACTCGCCAGCAACGGCACGTCCAACGGCCATTGAAACTGGAAACTTTTCAATCGAGCATTCCCAAAGACCTTGTTGCTCTCAACGAAGTCTTTGCGTCGCTTATCGATGATCCGCTTGAAGAACCCCCGCCAGTGATTCAGCCCGTCGAACCGGGCCCCGAGCCTGAACCAGAAGCCGAGACTCAACCACCGGCAAGTGGCCCGAGCGCATCAACACCAACTGTCACCGGCAGTGAGAGTACTGATGTTGCCGCGCCAGTGAATTCGTTGTCCCCGGTCATCAAACCAAGCCCCCCTGCTCTGCCAGATGTGCCGCTGCCTGTTGAAGTTGTGCCTGTCGAAAGCGAACCGCCTGTTGATGACACGACCAATGAATTGCCTGTCACTCAGCCGACGGAACCTGAACAGCCGAGCGCAGAAACGCCTAGCGAACCGGTGATCGTTCCTCCCGCGACAGAACCAACATCGCCCGCTGTTCCTAGCACTCCGGTTGAGGAGCCTTCGCCGGTGATTCAACCGGTGATCACCGATCCGGCAAGCGAACACAATCAGCCCAGCCCTGAGCCTGTCATCGAAGAACCTGCACCCGAGCCGGTTGTAGAAGAACTTGTTAGCGAACAAGAGCCAACTCCCGAGCCCGAGGTTATTACTCCACCCATCGCTGAACCTGTACCCGTTGTCGTCGAAGAACCGACACCTGACGTTCCCACCCAACCGGCAATCGAAACGCCTCAACAACCTGCCTTCGAGCCGAGTGAACCAACTTCCGAAGAGCCTGTTCCCGCGGAACAGCCACCCGTTGCTGAAACTCCTCAAGCGGAAGTAACGCCTGATCAGCCCGCCACAACGCCCCCAATCACAACGCCCACCGTCGAGCCAGAGCCAACACCCGCGCCAGTTGTCACTCCCCCCGTGATTACCGCGCCGCCGGTCGAGACATTGGCGAGCCCCGAGCAACTTTCAGCAATGGAAGTCGAGCAGCTTTTGGATCGCGCGTCAGCAGCCACTTCGCGAACCGATGCGATCATCGCCATCGTTGATCGCGGTGGACACATCTTGGGCGTGCGCGTGGAAGCGGATGTCTTCATCAACATCCCCAACCAAGACACGCTCGTGTTCGCCATCGACGGTGCCATTGCCAAAGCGCGCACCGCAGCGTTCTTCTCGAGCGACCAAGCGATTCTCACCTCGCGCACGATTAGGTTCATCAGCCAATCTACGGTTACCCAGCGCGAAGTCGAAGCCAATCCCAACAGCACGGTCGACACGATTCGCGGCCCCGGGTTTGTCGCACCGATCGGACTCGGCGGCCATTTTCCGCCTGGTGTCGCCTACACGCCGCACGTTGATTTGTTCGCCATCGAGCACACCAACCGCGATAGTTTGGTTCACGCTGGCGCAAACGGGATTCGCCAACCGATCACCGTCGACAACGACGGCAACCCCATCGCCGGCAGCGGCGACGACATTTTCCTCGGCACGCGGTTTGGAGCCAACTTCGCGCCAGGAAAAGATATTTATGCTCCCGAATCTTACGGCTTGGTCTCCGATTTATTGAGCACTGCTCAATCCCGCGGTATGGCGACGCTTCCCGGCGGGGTACCGTTGTACAAAACTTACAACGGGGAAACGATTCTCGTTGGCGGCATCGGCGTGTTCTTCCCCGCGGAAGATGGCTACGCCACGTTTGAGCAAAACTTCCAAGCGGGCGCGGGACAAACCACTCAAGAGCGATTGAACGCGCCACTGGTGCTCGAAGCCGAATACACCGCCGCGGTCGTCGCCGCGAATTCGACGACCATCGACGGCATGCCTCCGGTCGCGGGGCTGGGCTTGCTGAGCCTTCCGGGTGAAGGCCGCATCGACCTCAACGGCATCACGCTCGAATCCTTTGGGCCGCAACCGTACAAGTTAAGTTCGTTCCTCGCTTGGGGAGCCAGCAAGTACAGCCCTGGCACCGTGAGCGGCATGCTCATGCCGGTCACAAAAGGGGGAGCCACCACGCTTGATGGCGAAGCTGTCCCCGACGGGTGGCTTGTGGAGCCCACGGCCGGATCCCTGCTCACGGCTCAGCAAGTGGAAGACATTATCAATCGAGGAATTGAAGAAGCTCAGCTCGTGCGGGCGGCAATTCGCTTGCCGCTCGGCACGCGGACTTCGATGGTGCTGGCCGTCACCGATCTTGATGGCGAGGTGCTGGGGCTCTATCGCATGCCCGACGCCACGGTGTTTTCCATCGACGTGGCGGTCGCCAAGGCACGCAATGTAGCTTATTACTCCGACGCTGCGGCGTTGCAGCCTGAAGATCAGTTGGACGGCGTTGCCGCGGGTGTGGCGTTCACCAACCGCACCTTCCGCTATGTGGCCGAACCCCGTTATCCGTCGGGAATCGACGGCACAACACCACCGCCATTTTCGATTCTCCTGACCCCCGGAGTGAATCCTCAAACGGCCGAAAATATGCCGGGCGTGACTCCGCTGGATTCGCAGTTTACGACGGCCTTGGGTTACGACGCTTTCAATCCCGGCACAAATTTCCACGAGCCGCTTCCTTCCACAGGCTATCAGAATGGGGTAGTCTTCTTTCCCGGCAGTACGCCGCTGTACAACAACACGACCTTGGTCGGTGGCTTCGGAGTGAGCGGTGACGGCGTTGATCAAGACGACGTCGTGACGTTCTCCGGAGCGGGCGAATTTTTGCCTTATCGCGATTCACCGATCACCCGTGCCGACGAAGTAATTTTTGACGACGTGCGGCTGCCTTATCAAAAGTTCCCCAGGAATCCTCGCGCGTAGCACCAGTGCCCCATGTTGATTGACCGTTCGCATCGGCTCTGGATCGTGACGACTTTGGCGATGACGGCGGGCGCAACGGTCCTTTATGTGTGGTACGCCCGTACCTGGCCCACTGGCCCCGCGGGACGCACTTGGCCCGGCATGTTGTTCGGCGTGGCGGGAACTTTGTTGATGCTGTTCGCGGGCATGCTTTCGGCACGTAAAAAAACGATTCGCATTCGTTGGGGCTCATTAGGCGGTTGGCTCAAGGGGCACATCTGGCTAGGTTTGTTGAGCGTGCCGCTGATTTTCTTTCACTCGGCTTTCCGTTGGGGCGGCTTGCTCGAACAATTGCTCATGGGGGTGTTCTTGGCCGTAATTGTCAGCGGCATCTTGGGAGTGATCCTGCAAAACATTTTGCCGAGGTTGATGAAATCGCAGCTCGACAGCGAAGCCGTCCCCGATCAGTTGGCGCATCTTTGCCGAGGTTTGCAACGCGAAGCCGATGCGTGCCTCATTGCAGGCTGCGGGGGCAGCGCGGTGGAACTTGCTCTCAAGCGCGATGCCAATGCCTCGGCCCCCCCACCGACTGATCCCACGAATTGGCTCATCAACTTCTATTTGGAGACCGTCCGGCCGTTTTTAGGTGCTGCCCCAATGGCGGGAACTGTGCTCGGCAGCAAACGGCAAGGCGAGCTCGTGTTTGAGCAAGCGCGCTCCTCCGTCTCCGACAAACAACGTGGCACGGTCGATCAACTCGAAGAGCTGTGCCGGGTGCGACGGCAACTCCAACTTCAAGTCCAGCTGCATAGATTGCTGCATGGTTGGTTGAAAGTCCATATTCCGTTGTCCATCATATTGCTGGTGTTCACCGTGCTGCATATCGTGACGGCCTTGCACTACTAAGTTGGCGAAACTCATGAACCAGCCACCAAAACGCATAGCGATTATCGGTGGCGGCTTTGCCGGGGTCTACGCGGCGAAGTATCTCTGTAAGCAACTCCGCCGCGCGCGGCTCGACAACGTCGAAGTCGCGCTCATTAGCCGTGAAAATTACCTCGTTTTCCAGCCGCTACTCCCCGAAGTGGTTGCCGGGGCCGTGCAAATGCTCCACACGATCAGCCCCATTAGGCGGATCGTGCCCGACGCGGCGCTCCATGTGCGTGCTGTGCAAGAAATCGATCTCGCGGCGGGAACGCTCACGCTAGAACCGGGTTACATCCCGCGTACGCACAAACTCCATTTCGATCATTTGGTCGTCGCCTTGGGGACGCGGCTCGCTCGAGACAGCGTGCCGGGGATGAACGAACACGCGATTCCCTTCAAGTATTTGGGCGATGCCCTGCGCCTGCGGCATCAAGTCGTCCATGTCCTCGAAGAAGCCGCGATTACAATTGATCCCGATGAACGGCGAAGACTGTTGACCTTTGTCGTCGCCGGCGGCGGGTTTTCTGGCGTGGAATGCATCGCCGAGATGCACGATTTTCTCCGCCATGCGGTCACGTCGTTTCCCAGCATCGATCCGTCGGAATTGCGATTGGTCTTATTGCAAAGCGGTCCGGCGATTCTGCCTGAAATGAAACCCAAGCTCGCTGCCTTTGCCCATCAGATTTTGGAAAAACGTGGCATCGATATTCGCGTGAATATTCGCCTGACCGCCGTGACCGCGCAATCGGCGATCACCGTTCACAAACAGTCGGGTGAAACTTCGGTCATCCCCACGCGGACCGTTGTTGCCACCGTCCCCGTAGAACCTCATCCGCTCCTCACCACGCTTCCCAGCGCCAAAGAGAAAGGCAAACTGCTCGTCAACAATTGTTTACATACCGCCGAATGGCCCAACCTGTGGGCGATTGGTGATTGCGCTGCCATTCCACTCGCCGATGGCAGCTTTGCGCCACCAACGGCTCAGCATGCCGTGCGTCAGGCGAAACGCTGCGCCGAAAACATCGTCGCGCGACTTACCGATCAACCGCTTCAGCCGTTTAGCTTTCAATCACTGGGTTCGCTCGCTTCGCTGGGCAGGCATTCCGCCGTAGCCGAAGTCATGGGAATTAGCCTCTCCGGCTTCGTGGCGTGGATCATGTGGCGGGCGATCTATCTCACGAAATTTCCAGGCTGGGATCGCAAGCTGCGCATCTTGGCGGATTGGTTCATGGATTTGGTTTTGCCACGTGATATTACCGAGCTCAGAATTTTTCCCGCCGCGGCAGTCCGGCGCGAGCATTTCATCGCGGGCGAAGTGCTGTTTCATCAAGGAGATATTGGCGACCGCATCTATTTTGTCGTGACCGGCGAAGCCGACGTGGAAGTCAACGGCGAAATCGTGGCAACTGTCGGCCCGAGCAGCGTGATTGGTGAAATCGCTCTCGTTAAGGAAACACCACGCACAGCCACCGTTCGTGTGAAATCTGATCTCGACGCGGCCAGCGTCTCGGCAGAGACGTTTCATACGCTTGTGGCCCACTTTCCCGGCGTCAAGGAAGCGATGGAAGAGATTATGGGCAAACACCTCGCCGCCGACAGCATCCGCGACAGCCACCGCTAGTTAGCCGGCATCGTCCCGATGGCGAGTTTTCTTAAATATGACCGGCCAAAAATCGCTTTGCCCCGCGCCTCCCATGCGATATATTGACGGCTGGTTCGTTTCTATCAAATTCGGGGAGGAAACGGAGCAGGAACATGAAACAGGCATTTATCGTTGCACTATGTTTGCTTTCGTTGTCGGCGATCGCTTCTGCGGAAGTGAAGCAGCTGCCGGTCAACAAACTTTTCCAACAAGCTCTCGCCGCCGACATCGCGGGCAACGAGCAACTCCGCGATTCTCTGTTGGCGGAGGTGCTGGCTCAAGACCCTGATCACAAGCTCGCGCATTGGCAAAGTGGTCAAGTCCTACACAATGGCCGTTGGTCGTCGCTTAAGAAAATCGAAGCCGAAGTCGCGAGTGATCCCCGTTGGCAGGACTATCGTGACCGGGTTGCGGCAGGAGAAGACACGCTCGCCGCCCATGCGGAGTTGGCTCGTTGGTGTCAAAAACAAGGTTTGGAGTTGGAAGCTCGCTGGCATTGGTTCAACGTCTTGCGACACGAAAGCAAAAACCGCGAAGCCTTGGGGGCTCTCGGCCTGAAAATGTATCAGGGCGAATATCTCGCTCCCGAAGAGATCGCCGCGCGTGAAGCCGCCGCGCAACAAGCAAAGCAAGATTTTCGCCGCTACACCAAGCTAGTCAAAGCGGCGCTCCGAGAAGCCGAAGAGCAAAGCGGCAACGAAAATATAAGCGCACTAAGCCTGATTGCGAATCTGCGCGACGTCCCCGCGGTGACGGCCATTTCCGAAGTTCTGTTTGCTGACCCTGCCTACGAAAAACGCATTCTCGCTCGGCAAGGCCAGGACGAAGGCGAGAAGTTTCTTAGACAGGTCCAGCGGGCCGGCATCGCCGCGTTTTCGGCCATGCCCGAGCATGATGCAACGCTCAAGTTGATGGAAATTTCCATTTTCGCTTCCGACGAGCAAATTCGCCACGATGCCGCCGAGGCACTCAAATATCGGGAACTCACCGATTTTGTGCCGCTGTTAATGGCGGGTCTCGCCATGCCCATCGAATATTCCGCACAAATGAATGTCTCTGCGAATGGGCTGATTTTGGTCACCGAAGATTATTCAGAAACAGGTCCCCTTGCTAAAGCGACGCAGGCCCACACAAGTACCTACGATTCAAAAATTGTTCGCTGGCGAGGCCGAAGAGAAATGGCCAAGATGGCATCGGTCGGGCAGAAAGCCCTCCCGTTTGAGGTCACAAAGCCCAATCTGCAACGTGACTACATGCAAGCCGTGCAAAAAGTGACAACAGCTACTCAGCAAATCGAGATTGAAAATCAACTACGTGAGCAAAGAAATGCCCGAATCGAAGAAGTCTTAACCACGGTTACTGGCCAGCAATTCAGCGATGGCCCCAAAAAGTGGTGGACTGCTTGGATGCAATTCAACGATGTTTACTCTCCAGAAACATTGCCTGAATATCGGCGAGAGATCGAGCAAGATTATTCGAGGTATTTGGAATTTCGCACGATGTCCTGTTTCGTGGCGGGGACACCCGTTTGGACACAGGCGGGCCCTGTGGCTATTGAAAAGATCAAGATTGGTGATCTCGTTCTCAGTCAAGACCCCCACATGGGCGAAATTAGCTATCGGCCGGTCATCGATCGTACTGTTCGCCCTCCGTGTGGCACAGTGAAGATGGTCGTGAATGACGAGACGATCGTCGCCACGCGCGGCCATCGTTTTTGGATCAGTGGCCAAGGTTGGGAAATGGCCAAATTTCTCAAAGCCGGTTTGCCACTCGTGGCGATCGGTGGTTCGTTAAAACTTGAGTCCGCCAATCCCGATCAGGAAGCCGAAGCGTATAACTTGGAAGTTGGCGAATTTCATACCTATTTCGTCGGCAAGAATCGTATTCTCGCGCACGACAACACGTGCCCCCAACCGACAACCAACGTGCTCCCCGGCGTTTCGCCACGCGCGGAATTCGCGCCTCAACTCGCACTCAAAAATTAATTATTTATTCTGCACTCCATTTTTGGCCAGGCGATTTGGCCGCGCGGATGTGATAGGTTTGGCGAGCCTCCCGCGCGAGCGGGGGGAAAAATTGTTGGCCGAATTCCACTGAAGATGGATGCATTTCCGGCAATGCACCGGGTAATCGTATGGTTCGTGGTTTCAATTTTTCATGATTTTTTAAATCGCGAATGAACCCTGCCAAGTTGGAAGAGTTGGACAAGTTGGAAGTCTTGAAATGAGATCGACGCCGCTGGTGGCTTGACGACAGAGTCCGTAGACAAATTGTTTGCCGTCGGGCAAAGTGTGAGGATGATCCGCGCGTTCTTACCACACATTTTTGCCGAAGCGGCGAGCCCCCAGTGGCCCGACGGAATCGATGCTTCGCTCACCGTCACGGTGCTGGCGCTGATGTTTGGCATTCCGCTGTTGGGTTACGTGGCGATGGTGATTGATTTCCGGCGTTACTTGCGTTCGCTCCGTCGGGCGTTGGTGGTTGTTTCGCAAGTGATGCCAGTCGTGCCGTACTGGGCGTTGATGCAACGACCAGCCTGCTTGCGGGCGTTAGGCTTGGAATTGCCAATCACCGAGGAAGACGTGCTCGCCGCCTACCGCGAACAAGCGAAAACGATGCATCCCGACCGCGGGGGCGATTTGCAGGAGTTTTTGCGATTGCAGAAGCATTTCGAGCAGGCCATGCACATTGCCCAAAGACAGCAGGTCCAATAACGCTTGCTAGCATGTGATCTGATCTTGCGAGTTGGATGGGGCTGGAGATAGTATCCGGCATCTCTCCGCCGTGACCCTTATCTTACTGGGCGGAGTGCAGGCACACTGGCAGTCAGGACGACGGCCACGATATTCAGGGGAAAGGATGCCACTATGCCGACCACGCTCGCCGAATTGGCGACACTTGTCGGAGGCCGCTTGTGCGGCGCTGATTCGATCGCGGCCGAAGCTGTTGTGATTCGCGGAGCTGCGATTCTCGACGTGGCCCAAGAGGGCGAGATCACGCTGGTCGATCACGCCGATCGCGCGCCGCATTGGCAGAAGTCGGTGGCCGCTGCGGCGATCGTTCCCGATGATTTTCCAACTGGCGAGAAAACAACCATCGTTGTGGATGACGTCCACGCGGCGTTCACGAAAGTGGTGAATCATTTTCGCCCCCGACGAACAAAGCGGCAAACGGGAATCAGTGCGGCGGCTTGGATCAGTGAATCCGCTCAATTGGGCGAGGACGTGGAAGTCCATCCCGGCGCGTCGATTGGCGATGACGTGGTGATCGGCGACGGCGTAACGATTCACTCCGGTGCGCGGATCATGGCCGGCTGCGTGATTGGCCGTGGCACGACGATTTTTCCGAACGTTGTGCTCTACGAAGACACGCAAGTTGGCGAGCGGGTGATCCTTCATGGCGGCGCCGTGATCGGCGCGTATGGATTCGGCTACAAGCAAATCGATGGATCGCACAGAATTTCGGCTCAACTTGGTTATGTCGTTTTGGGCAACGACGTGGAAATCGGCGCTTGTGCCACCGTGGATCGTGGTACATATGGTGCGACCACAATTGGCGATGGAACGAAGATCGATAACTTGGTGCAAGTCGCGCATAACTGCCGTCTCGGCAAGCACAACCTGATTTGCGGGCAGGTCGGTATCGCGGGCAGCACGACCACCGGAGATTACGTAGTGATGGCGGGACAAGTCGGCGTCCGCGATCACGTGCATATTGGGCAAGGAGCCGTGCTGTGTTCGATGGCCGGCATTTCCAACAATGTTCCCGATGGCGAAATCATGCTGGGCCAACCGGCGACTTCGCTAAGGCGGCAGAAACTACAAATGGCGGCGATTGCGAAACTTCCGGAAATGCGACGGGAGTTTCGCCATTTGCAACAGCAGCTGATTGCATTGCAAAAACAAAAGGGCCCTGAAAGCCAATTAACACCAGACGAACAAGCGGCTTAAGTTTGTAAGACACCATGCCTTTCCGTTTGCACAAACAAGAAACCGATTCACTCACCGATGACCAACGGCCGTTGGCCGTCATTGCCGGTTGGGGCAACTATCCTTTGGCCGTAGCCGAGGCATTGAAGAAACAAAATCGGCGGATCGTGGGAATTGGGATCATCGATCACGCTGATCCCAAGCTGGCCGATTACTGCGAGCAGTTTGATTGGATCGGCATCGGCGGCATTGGCAGAGCGATACGACTGTGCAAACGCTGGGGAGCGCAGCAGGCCATCATGGCTGGTAAGTTGCATAAGGTCATGTACTACCAACCCAATTGGTGGATCAAACATCGTCCCGATTGGAAATGCCTGAAAGCCTTCTATCCGCAATTGCTCGGCTTTGCCGACCGCAAGGACGACACATTACTTAGCGCGCTAGTGAATGCCTTTGCTGCCGAGGGAATAGCCTTTCAGAATGTAGCCGATGTTGCGCCGAACTTGCTTGTGCAAGCAGGACACATCGCAGGTAAGCCACTCACGTCGAAACAACAAAAAGACGTTGAGTTTGGCTGGCAGATTGCCAAAGCGATCGGCGGTCTTGATATCGGCCAAAGTGTTTGCATTAAAGATCAAACTGTAATTGCTGTGGAAGCCATCGAAGGGACCGACCTTTGCATCCGCCGCGCGGGTGAACTTTGCACGGCAGGTGGTATGACAATTGTGAAAGTCGCCAAGCCTTCACAGGACATGCGTTTTGACGTCCCAACCGTCGGACTTAAGACCCTAGAGTCGATTGCCGCTGCAGGGGGGCGAGTTCTCGCCATTGAAGCTGGCAAGACAATCCTGCTTGACCAGCAGAAATTTATAATCGCCGCGCGACATCTTAATGTCTCAGTAGTCGCTTGGGACGAGGCCACTCTGGCCCGCCTGGCAGCCTAAAGTAGTGGAAATTCGCTTTTTCCCGAGAAAGGGAATTTCCACACTCCTGCCGGCTTTTCCGGTGGTAATTCCCGCTTAGAGCATGTTTTCCTGCTCTCAATTCGTTGTAAGGTGCATTCCAGAAACACTTTGCGTCGAAATCGTTATAGCAAGCACAACTCGGCTCGTTTGCGTAAATTCCTAGGCTTCTTTAAAGCGAAATCTTTGAGCAATCAGAAACTTGCGTTTATAATGAGGAGCTGAGACGGAGTGTAGCAGACAAATTACTCCTGACTCTATTTATTAACTATCACACTTTTCATGGGCTGGGTCGCCAGTGAGATAACCACAGATCGGATTTCCTCGCAGGAACAGCGACGGAGACCGACGGGGCTTTTCATCGGCGGATGTGAACGACATCCGTCTGGAGCTGAGAAATGGCAACTATGTATTCATCCTCACTGGAGAATTTGGCGTCGTTAGCGCCCGAAGATCCGGCGAGCCTTCTGCTGGGGCGAGACCCATCGGTCAATCGACTCGCCCACCACGCCGAGCGCGCTGCTCAGGTGGAATGTACCGTCTTAATTACCGGGGAAACCGGTACGGGCAAAGAAGTTTGGGCCCGACTGCTACATCGCCTGGGTCCTCGTCACAACAAATCATTTGTGCCCGTGAACTGTGCTGCACTGACAGCTACCTTGGCGGAAAGCCAACTTTTTGGCCATGAAAAAGGGGCATTTACGGGTGCAGCCGGGGAAAGCCTTGGCGTGTTTCGCGCCGCACAAAATGGCGTCGTCTTTCTCGACGAAGTTGGCGACATGCCATTGGAATTGCAGCCCAAGCTGTTGCGGGTCCTGCAAGAAGGTGAAGTCACTCCGGTGGGTGCGGCACGTCCTTTAAATATTGACGTACAGATTATTGCTGCCACAAATCGCAATCTTGAACGCGACGTCGAAGAAGGTCGCTTCCGTGAAGATCTCTATTACCGCCTTAATCTGGTCGAACTCCAGATGCCAGCACTCCGCGACCGCGTAGAAGATATCCCCAGCTTTATCAACTTTTTCTCGAGAAAATTCGCTGCTCGCTATGATCAACCGATCTGGGAACCTACTCCCGAGACGCTACGTCGATTCTCCGAATATCGTTGGCCGGGCAATGTCCGCCAACTAAGTTTTGTTATCGAGCAAAGCTACGTTTTGCAGTGTGAACCGATTCTGCCAGGTGTTCACACTCAGAATGATCGTAATTTGCAGCTTCCCTTCACTAATCTGGGGAGGCTTCGCCAAGTTGCCGTGGAACAAGCACTTCGTACGACTTGTGGGCATAAAGGCCGTGCCGCTGAGTTATTAGGCGTGCATCCCAACACACTCACGCGGATCCTTGCTCAAATTGAGGAAGAGTAGATCATTACCATAAGATATGACGCATACAGAGCCGCTCCTTCGGGGGCGGCTTTTTTATTGCCCTCCACGCTTGGAAGCCTCCAAGACTTCCTCACCTTTTTGGTGGCGTTATCACAAATTGGTGAATCATCGAGAAACCTCTTGAATCATAGCGTGAATCAATTGCGATACTGATTTCTTCTCACCAATAAAGTGAATCGCCCTCTTCAGGTTGTTGTCGCTCGTGTTCTTCGTAAGTGCTAACTCTTACGAGACTTAGCATTGTTAATTGCTCGCATGCTTAATTGGGCACGGTACTAGCTAAGTAAGTATTCGCCTTACAGCGCACGCGTTGTAAGGAAGAGTCGGCCTTTGTCGATTCGGGTGTGCCAGCTTGTCGCTGGTAGCACGGCAAGAGACGTTTGTCACCGAATATGGTGACGGGTGTTTTGGCTGATCGTCACATCACAGGTCACGATCTCGCCTAGCTCAAGGAGACATGCGAATGAGCAACATGCAATCTTACGAAGCGTTGGCAGCAGACTACAGCACTGACAATTTTCGTCGTAGCGAGCCAATTAAGGCGAGCCGGCAACAATCCCCGACCCAAGGTCGGCGTCGTGGTAAAGGTCCTCAGTCCGTAAACGGCATTCATCGTCGTCGGCGTCGGAAGATTAGTTGGTAATGATCTTCTCGTTGGTTTGTGCATGCACGTGATGACGACATAGTCGTCAGAGTGTGCATGCGGCGGTAAAGCCGTACTCGTCGATTACCGTGAAAATTTTGGATTGAATAAGAGACATTATGCGCCGGCGCCGTTTGCGTCAGTTGGACATGATCCTCTTGTATGGCCGTGTGTTTTGTCAAACCAATGAATACGTTCGTGGTTTTTGATTTGATTTAAGGGCAGCCTGAGATGTCGAACACCGTGAGTTACTCAACAAACATGTGCCTGGAAACATAGTCCGTGGAAACTGTCTCACAAACGCCTATCGCCAGACTTACGCTACCTGAAGGTAAGACGAATGCGCCGCCGCGCACGCTTGTCTTGCCTGATCTCTTGCGTTGTTTGGTACTGACCTGGTCCGAAGGACGCGCCGAGTTGCTGCGTTCCGCGGCTTCGAACGAATCTTGGCAAGCAACGGTCAACATCGATGTTCGAGAGTTTCTGCGGAATCTGTATGTGTTGCGTGTTCCCTTGACGTTTGTTGATTTGCCCGACGTTGATGCGAAAAGCTATTCCCTATTGAAAGAAGCAGCTCAACGAACGTCGGAGCTTGGTAACTCTTTGGTTGTAATTTGCGGATTAGGCGGGAATCCGGCTGAAGAAATTTGGGCTCGCCAGTTGGGTGCCTGGGCTTATCTGCCGGGTGACAACGGTTTGGCAGGCTTGGAACTTGTCTTTGGTGATGCCCGTAAGGCCGTGGCGAATCAAGCGCTCGTGAATGTCGAACTTGATGGCTATCGCTGACGAGACGCCAGCAAGTATGACCTCGCAGAAATTAATAGGTTTTAGCTCTGAGTCGTGTGATCAACTCCCCTTACACCGTCGTGAGCACTGACAGACATGATCAAGAAACAAATGAGCGAACAGGAAGAAACCGCAGCGGAATACACGAACGGATCGATCGCCCGACCGGCGCGGCTCCGTCGTGAAGCGAAAACAGGAACTCTGCGGGCTCACAGCAAGCGCCGCACGGTAACGCGCGGCCGCAGAAAAAACACCGTCGTAGGTGGCATCCACCTGCGTGGAGATAAGCGCACTTTGCGCTGATGTAACTGAAAGTAAAGTGTCGACGCAACCAACAAGGCATTGCCGTGGGCGGGTCGCGACGACGGTTTGGGCATGGAGTTCTCTCCGTGGCGAAAACCAAAATTGGAGATAGATCATTGCATAACGTACTAACAACTGTTTGGAGCTCTATGATGCCATCACACCGGGTCCCTGTCGGTCAACTACATTCCTCGCCACTTGGACGAGGTAGCTTATGTCTACTTCTCGCCTTGGTGATCACATCTTTAAGCTCCGTCGCTTCGGCGGACATCATCCACAGCAATGTGAATGGCACGTCGGTGTGGTTTACGAACATCAAGGAAGGATCGCCAACCGGTGATCCTTTGCCGTTGTATGATCAACCATTCTCAGTGCAGGACGTACTAGTCTTCGCCCCTACGGGCGGATTCTCGGCGACTTCGGCTGGTGGTGGCACGCCCGATCAAACCGACGGGAAATTGTCGTTTATGATTGAAGCCAAACCGGGGCAGGTAATTGGCGCAGTTAAAGTCGATGAATCAGGCGTTACGAGATTAACCGCTCCCTTTGGCGGCGATGCCTTTACCTCAGTTTTTGGCTATGCCGATATCAAAATATTGGAAATCGGTGGGGCTGTCGTCAACTTACCAACGACTAACCATTTCTTTACGTTTTCGCCTAGTGATTCATTCCTGTTCTCTGACGTAGCGACAGGTCCCACCTACGCATCATCCTGGCAGGGTTCCTTGTCTGTCGCAATGCCTGCCAACGTCACTAAAGTTCTCGTTTCACTCGATAACATCTTGACTGCCTCGACGAGTGGTGCAGGAACCACGGCTTTGATCGACAAAAAGTCGTTTAGCGTGGGAGTTGTACCAGTCGGCCCGGAAGTTCCTGAACCAGGAACATTGATCCTGAGTGCAATCGCCTTTGGCGGAGTGTTTATCACGCGAAAGCGCTAAAGAATTAACGAAGGTCGTCAGACCCTCGAAGCTATAAACAAGGCTCAGCGGCCGAGCAATTCGTCGACCGCTGAGCCTATGTTCTTTTGCCTCATGAGCGATTCACCGACGAGAATCGCATTTACGCCCCCCGCTTCGAGTCGTACGGCATCGGCGCGATTCTTGATGCCGCTCTCACCCACGAGCACGCAATCAGGGGGAACTTCTCGACGCAGCCGCAATGTATGTTCGAGATCGACCTCAAATGTGTGCAGGTTGCGGTTGTTGACGCCGATCAACGTCGCCCCCGCTGCAAGCACCCGCGGCAAATTCGCCGGTTCGTAAAGCTCAACGAGCGGCGTCATCCCGAGTTCCAACGTCTCGTTGAAAAGTTTGCGTAAGTTGCAGTCGTCGAGACACTCGGCAATTAAGAGAACGGCATCGGCTCCCGCGGCACGGGCTTCCAATATCTGGTAAGAATCGATGATAAAGTCTTTCCGCAGGACCGGGATACCGACCGCCGCACGCACGGCACGCAGATAGTCGAGGCTGCCTTGAAAGTAAGGCACGTCCGTCAGAACGCTGAGGCACGAGGCGCCGTGCTGTTCATAGATTTGAGCGATCGCCACGGGATCGAAGTCAGCCCGAATCAGCCCCACTGAAGGGCTCGCTTTTTTGACCTCGGCGATGAGCCTGATTGGGCCGTCCGCCGCGAGTGGCGCGAAAAAATCTCTTACGGGCGGGGAATCAGCAATTTGGGCCTTGAGTTCCGCATCCGCAAGCTGGGCGCGTGCGGCGAGCACTTCCTGGTGCTTGGTGGCGACGATTTTCTCCAATATTGTGCTGCTCATAGAGCAATTTTAGCTAGCCGACCGCAATTTCGACAGGCTTGGACAGCTGTCGCGACTAGCCAAATCCGCCAAATTTCCGCGCCTGAGTGATTTCGCTCGCAGGAACGACTATCTTGGCAGTTAGCAGGACGGGACCGCCAAGACCCGGTGGACCTGTCCGAAATAACCTTGTCCTTCGACCAGGCGAGTGAACTGGCTAACCGCGATTTTGGCCGTTGGCAACAACGGCCCACTGAGGTGCGAGTTTGACCGACGCTGAACTACTGCGTGCGGCGCGAAACGATAACGCCGAGGCTTGGTGTGCGCTTTATACGCGCTATCTGCCTTTGGCATGGCGCTATGCGTACGCCCAGGTTCAAGACGTGCATGTGGCCGAGGACGTGGTGAGCGACACAATGTTAGCTCTGCTCAAGAACATTCATCAAATCGAAGCCGATGCGGCCCATATTGCCGCTTGGTTGCGGTCAGTCGTTCGGAATAAAGTCGCCGACCACCATCGCCAATCGTTTCGGCTTAAAGATCGATTGGAAAAAATCGGCCGCGATCCGTCGTCGGAATGTTTCGCCAGTTCGCCCGCGGGGGCACTTGAAACGGCTGAAACTCGCAAGCAAGTCATCGAAATTCTGGAGCGGCTTGGACCCAAGCATCGCTTGATTCTCGAATTGAAGTATGCCGAAGGGCTACGCGTCCGTGAAATCGCCGAACGATTGAATGAAACAGAAAAGGGGATCGAAGCCTCACTCTACCGTGCCCGGCGCGAGTTTCGCCGGTACTACGAATTGAGTGAACGGGAACTTCCCGTCAACGGGGTGGCCAGCTTGCCGCCGGTTCAACTTCCCCTAACCTAAGCGATCAACAGCCAAAGATTTGGTGTCGGTATGAATACAGGACATGAACAATTCGAAGATGAGGCCAGCCAACGGCGGGTCGAGCAGTTGCTGAGAACCACGTTCGCCGCGCCCCCGATGTCGGCCGACTTTGTCAACCGGATCTCGCAGCAGCTCGATCGCGAGTTCGCTTTTTCGAGTTCGGAAGTCAATGGCGTAGCTCATTCGGAACACGCCACGATTCCTTTATCTCAGGCGGCCACAAAACGGCGTTCGACTCTGCGAATCTTCGGCACGGCCGTCGCCGCTGCGGCGCTTTTGGTCGCCGTGGGGCTGTGGAGTGATCGGCCGGCTTATGGTTGGGCCGCGATGATCCAAGCGCTCGAAGGCTGCGACTGGGTGCAAGCGATCTCGCACTCGCAGGCCAATGACGGCGCGCAAGCGGCCATCGGCTGGTTTTCGCAATCGGCGCAGGTGGCTGCGCACGAAGAAGGTCAAGCACGGGTCTATCTTAATTTCCAAACCAATACGGCGGAGAACTTTGATCCCGCGGACCAAACGATCTATCAGCACGGACTCACTGAACCATCCCAACTCTCAGGTGAGTTCCTGGCCTTGCTGTTAGGGATGAAGGAACTGCCGTCAGCGCTCGCCAATGTTGATGCCACGAATTTGGAGGTCGTCGAGGAATCATGGCGTGAGGTTCTCGAACAGAACAACAAATTCATCGAGTTGCAAGTTACACTGCGACAGAAAAACAACGAAATGCTCCGCTTGGTTTTCTTGCTTAATCCAGAAACGCATCTTCCCGTGAGTGGCCGGGTGCTTGATGAGCACCAAAGGGAAAAAAAATCGTTGGAGTTCTCGTATCCGCAACAGGGTCCCGATTCGATTTTCGCGTTGGGCGTGCCTCGGGAAGCCAAAGTTGTTGTAGCAAGTCTTGCGAAGCCGGTGGCAGTGGCCTTGGCTGGGGTCGAACAGCCGAAGTCAGCTGTTGTGGTCGAGGAGTTGGTTGTCGCGGCTGGACCTGAATCACCAACCGCGCAACCAACGACCGACACGCCCACTCAGTCGACCGCTCCCGCCGTAGCGACGGAAGAACGGGTTGCCTCCAACACGCCTGCTCTAAAATTCAAAGCCGCTGAACCACTCGCCAAGCCGCTCGAAGAACAGGAGTTGGTGACGGAGATTAACTCACGGCTTGCCGACTTCTGGCAGGCTCAAGGAATTCGCCCCGCGGCACCGGCATCCGACGCCGAATTCTTGCGCCGTGTGTATCTCGACCTCACCGGTCGGATTCCCATGGTGAGCGAAGTTTACGCCTTTATGGACGATCCTGGTGCTGATCGCCGGGAGCGTTTGGTGGATGACTTGCTCGCGCGCCGCGATCATGCCACTCATCTGGCTGCCGTTTGGCGGGCGGTACTGCTTCCCGAGGGAGTTGACCTTAATCTTTATGGCGGCACGAACAAATTTGACGCTTGGCTGGCCGATCGCTTCGGGCAAAACCTGCCCTATGACGAAATCGTGCGACAACTTTTGCTGGCCGAAGGCCGCGTGAGCGAATCGGGCCCCATTCTGTTCTATGCCTCGTTGAAATTAAATCCCGAAGAATTGGCTGCCAAGACTTCGCGAGTCTTCCTCGGAACCCGTATGGAATGTGCCCAGTGCCATGACCATCCGTTTGACGACCGCATTGCCCAAACCGATTTCTGGGGTTTCGCGGCACATTTCGCTCAAATCTCGCGGCCCCAGGGAAAGATGCAAATGACTTCGCCCGTCTTGCGGGTGCATGACAACCATCATGGCGAAGTGATGCTACCAGATACGGAAACCGTGATCGCTCCTCACTTGCCGGGCAATGAGACAACCGCATCCGCGGAAAAAACTTCCGAGGGAACTGACCTTTCTCGACGACGGAAGTTGGTCGATTGGCTTACCAATCAGAATAACGACCTGTTTGCCCGTGCTGCGGTGAATCGTGTTTGGCAGCAACTCTTCGGTCGAGGTTTGGTTGATCCCGTCGACGACATGCGGCCCGACAATCCGGCAGTCTGTCCCGAGGTGTTGGATTTGCTAACTCGCGATTTCGCCGCGAGTGGTTTTGATCTGCGGCGTTTGCTGCGCGCTTTAGTCCTAACTGATGCCTATCAACTCTCGAGCGGTTCGCCTCAAGATGAGCCATCCCAGGCGCTATGTTTTGCTCGGATGAATATGAAGAACTTCACCGCGGATCAGTTGTTCGACTGTATCGCCGTCGCGACGAGAAATGAAGGGATGCTAGGGAATGCCCCCGACGGAGCACTAGCACGCACCGAAAATATGAGTCGTCAGGCCTTCATCGAACAATTCCGTGCGGCGGGAGAAAATCGCACCGAGTATCAAGCGGGGGTTCCGCAAGCTCTCACGCTGATGCACGGTTCGGTGGTGCATGGCGCGACGGATTTGAAAAGCAGTGGCCTACTCAAATCTTTGAACGCTCCTTTCTTCACCGACGAACAACGCCTCGACACGTTGTTCTTGGCAACGCTCTCTCGACAACCAGAACCAACGGAACGAGCAAAATTGCTTGACTATCTCGAGAGTGCCAATAACGCAGACGAGCGGCTCGCGATTTTGGGTGACGTTCTCTGGGCACTGCTCAACAGCGCGGAATTTACTTTTATTCACTGATAGGAATCTGTGGCTGAGGTCTGTGACCTCGGTCAGAAGCTTAAACAATTGAACCGGCCTACCGGCCAGCTACAGAATACGGGGTGTGAATCATGGCCAAGCTGAACGAAATGGATCGTCGACGATGGATGCAATCGGCGACGCTCGGTCTGTGTGGCTTAAGCGTCAGCGGCTGGCTGCCGTCGTTTGCCCAGCAATTGGCCGCCGACCCTAAGCGGCGACGGCATTGTATTTTGCTGTGGATGGCTGGTGGACCCAGTCAAACCGATACCTTCGACATGAAGCCGGGGCATGAAAATGGCGGTGAATTCAAAGAGATTTCCACCAATGTGCCAGGCATGCGATTCAGCGAGCACTTGCCTCAACTTGCCAAGCAAGCCGATCAGCTAGCCATCATCCGAGGTCTAAGTACAAAAGAAGGGGATCACGGGCGCGGAACGCATTTGATGCGGACGGGCCGCGCGCCGATGGGTGTGGAAAAATTTCCCGCGATTGGTGCCGCTCTGGCGAAACAACTTGCGTCGAGTGAAATCGCATTGCCACCCTATGTAAGTATCGCGCCCTACCGCGCATTCAATGCCGAAGCGTTTGGACCTGGATTCTTAGGGCCGAAATATGCTCCCTTGTTCGTGGGCGAAACCAATAGCGGCGCCCCTGTAGCCGGCGACGACTTCGCTCAATTGAAAGTCGACGCCCTCGCACCACCCGATGGTGTGACGAAAGCCCAGATGGATCGCCGCTTGGAAATTTGGCAGACCATGGAAGCTGGTTTTCTGGGGCATCATCCGGCCGAGGCAACGCGGGCTCATCAAATGGTGTACGAAAATTCCTTGCGGATGATCGACAGCGATGCCGCGTCGGCGTTTGATTTGTCGAAAGAACCACAAAAAGTTCGCGAGGCCTACGGCAAGGGCATGTTCGGTCAAGGTTGCTTGCTCGCGCGGCGATTGGTTGAACGGGGCGTACCGTTTGTGGAAGTCTCGCTCAATACGAGTTCCAACGGCAGCTTCGGATGGGATACTCACGCCAACAACTTTACGGCCGTGGAAGCCCTTTCCAAAGAGCTCGATGCCGGCTGGGCGACGTTGATGGATGACTTGCGTTCGCGCGGTTTGTTGGAATCGACCACCATTATCTGGATGGGCGAATTTGGCCGCACTCCCAAGATTAATGGTTCCGGAGGACGCGATCATTTCCCGCAAGCTTGGTCGTGCGTGATGGCTGGCGGTGGGATCGCAGGGGGACAAGTGTACGGCAAAACCAGCAAAGATGGCATGCACGTCGAGGAGGCAGAAACTTCGGTGACCGACGTTCTCGCCACGCTATGTACCGCACTCGGAGTCGCACCGGAAACGCAAAACATGTCGACCTCTGGCCGACCCATTGCGATGGTCGACGGTATGGCGATCGATGAATTAGTGAGTTGAGACATAACTTCCATGCACTTCTCTCAATCAAACACTTTCGATTCTTTAGCTCGACTCAACAAGTCGTGTTGGGCGTGCTTCATTGGCTTGATGACCGTGCTTGCAGGTATGCAGCAACTCATATTTGCGGAAAATGCACAGAGTGAAAAACCGCTGGCCTCGTGCGCCATCCAAGAGTTGAAAGCACAAGCAGACAACTATGAAATGACACAGGCCGTGGTCCTCAACGGATATCAACAACCGCCGGATACGACGCTCGACAATTATGCCCGTAGTGCCGATGGCCAGTGGCTGATCCCTCAGCAAGTGGATCGAACAGATCCCAATGTGCGGCTGCTTATCCTCGGACCCGAACAGCCGCTGCTCGTTGATATCGCCATTTTCATCGATGGCGAACCATTCACCGCAGCACGGGAGAAATTAATCGACGACTTGTTGGATGATGCAACGATCGAAACTCTCGTCCGCGATGCCGTGAAAGTTTCGTTACCCGAAGAAGAAAAAGAAGCGGATGAGTTCATAGATGGTACCGTCTCCAATGACGAAAAATCCAAAGACGATGAATCGCCAGAGGAAGATCAAGAAGACGCCAAAAAGGATCCTGGCAAGCCAGTCGTCGACGTGCAGCAACGGGCGACACGAAGCGTTGCTCAGCGACTCGTCAATTACATGGCTTCGGCGGACGTGAAAGCCGATCGCGAGGAAGTGCGTTGGCTGCTCGCCGAGTGGACGGGTGGCCCAGCGATTTTAACACTGGGCCCAGCCATGAATTGGCAACGGGTTGGTTTCGCTCCGCTCTGGAATGCTATTGATGTCGATGCCGATCAAATCTTAAGCGCGCCTGAAATTGCCGCGGCCGCGGAACGCCTCGCCCACGCCGACGTCGATGAAAATAGCATCGTCGAGCTGGAAGAGCTTTTCGCGATGGGTTCCCGGAACACGACGGCACCCTTTGGTCACCCACTTGCCGTGGTGATCGATCAGGAAACGAATTGGCAGCAATTACACTCCCATCTGCAAGCTGCCTACAGCCGACGCGAGACGGGGCAGCAAGGATCAGCCGCCTCGTCCGCGTCGGCAATTTTGACTCGTATCGCGAGTGGCGACATGACTGTGTCACAAACCGATATCGAGAGCTTAGTGGAAGATCCCGCCGACATAAATTTGCGTGTTTCGCTCGGCAAGCAAGACGGTGAGAAACAGGTTGCTTTGTTGGCAATGAACGCGGGCGAGCATTTGCAGCATGAGAATATGGTGACCGCCCTTCAAGGTGCGCAGTATTTGGAATTTTCTGCGGGCGATGCGAAGGAGCAAGATGCCGCCGAACCGGTGGCAACTCAGATCGCCATTGGAGCCGTTGTGGATGGCTATCCCCTGTTCCGCTTGGCAGATCGTAACGGTGATCGTCGGCTCTCACCTCGTGAGTGTCGCAATATGGCGGCCGTTTTGACGGCGCTCGATCTGAATGATGATGGGCAAATTGATTCCGGTGAAAAACCTAACGCCATCCGTGTGTCAATCACCCGTGGCCCTCATGCGCATGAAATGCTTGCTGAGCCGACGTCGGCGGCGCGCGATTTTGCCAGTGTTGGTGCGACTGCGAACGATGCGCCTAAGCCCGCAGCCAGCGTGCCAGCGTGGTTCACGGATATGGACCGCAATCGCGATGGCGACGTGTCGCGGAGCGAATTTTTGGGGACCAGCGAGCAATTCAAGCAACTCGATGGTGACGGTGATGGCTTGATTGGAGACCAGGAAGCCACGGAATAGTTGCCAAGATTTTGACGATCTCAGCGAACTCCCATTGTTTCACCCCAAAAACCGGTATCATAAACAAATCCGCGGTTGCGGCGCATCTATCTTCGATAGGCTCTATCCTTGATAAACGTCGCCTTAACATTCCCACCCCAGAGCCTCCGGAACTTATCATGAGTGAGAATCATCAAACCGTGCTCGATTCCAATCACGTACTTGCTCCCCACGCCAGCACGGAAGAAGTCACCCGAATGGTGAACAATCTGTATGCCACCTATGAACGGATGCGCACAGAACTGGCTGGTGTGATCGTCGGCATGGATGAAGTGACCGAACAATTGATGATCGGCATCCTTTGTCGCAGCCACTGTATTTTGCAGGGCATGCCGGGCTTGGCGAAGACTTTGCTGATTTCGCAACTCGCGTCATTGATGGACCTCACGTTTCATCGCATCCAGTTCACCCCCGATTTGATGCCCGGCGACATCACTGGTGGCGATGTGTTGGAAGAAGATCACACGACCGGCAAGCGGGCCTTCCGTTTCTTGCAGGGACCATTGTTCGCCAATCTGGTGTTGGCCGACGAAATCAATCGCACCCCGCCCAAGACTCAAAGTGCATTGCTCGAGGCGATGGAAGAACGCCAACTTTCCGTCGGCGGAAAAACTTATCGACTGCCCAATCCGTTTTTTGTGCTGGCCACCCAAAATCCTATCGAAGTGGAAGGAACTTATCCTCTGCCCGAAGCCCAACTCGACCGTTTTCTGATGAAAATCAAAGTCGAATATCCCGACCGCGTCGGCGAATTGGAAATCTGCCGACGGCAAACGACCGATTATTCGCACACGACGCAGCAAGTGATCGATGTCCAGCAACTCCTCGCCATGCAGCAGCTCGTGCCCAAGGTGGTGGTGGCGGATCACGTTTACGAAGCCGCCGTGGATTTGGCCCGCATGACTCGCCCCGACGAAGGCAAACTCCCTGCCGATTTGCGTGACAAGGTTCAATACGGCGCGGGACCACGGGCGAGCATTGCTCTACTCAAAGCAGCCAAAGCCCGGGCATTGCTCCACAAGCGTTGTCATGTCACGACGGCTGATGTTCAGGCGGTTGCGCTGCCCGTGTTGAGGCACCGCATCATCCCCACGTTCAATGCCGAGGCGGCTGGTCTCGACACCGACGATATCGTCAACGCACTCGTCGAGCGGAGCTCGCTCGCGGCCAGCGCATAAAATTCATGGCAAGCATTTGAGTTATCGTGGAACAACAACCCCGCGTGCAACAATTTGTCGATTCTCTGCGAGCGCGGGAAAGTCCACGCCCTAGCCCCACGGTTCGCACGCCGATGCCGGCTGCGCGTGCAGGCGTGCCGACTAAGCCGATTTTCGATCCTCAGATGCTCACGAAGCTGGGGCGATTGGAGATCATCGCTCGCACGGTTGTCGATGGGCTGCTCTCCGGCAAGCATCGCTCCACGCATAAAGGTGGCTGCACCGACTTTGCCGAGTATCGACCCTACACACAAGGCGATGACATCCGGCAGCTCGATTGGAAAAAGTTCGCCAAGACCGACCGTTACTATGTGAAGCGCTACGACGACGAAACGAATCTCCAAGCTTTGCTGATCGTCGACGCCAGCGGTTCGATGCAATTCGGCATGTCGACCGTCACGAAATGGCGGTATGCGCAAATGGCTACTGCGTGTTTGGGGCATTTATTGCTAAGGCAACGCGATTCGGTGGGCCTCGCCGTGGTTGGTGAAAAGCTGCGCGACTATGTCAAACCCTTGCCGCGCGCCAATCATCTTTCTCGGGTGATCAACGTGCTGGAAGGGATCGACGCCAGCGGCAAGTCGAAGATCGACGAAACACTTCAAGATTTAACCGGCCGTTTGAAACGCCGCGGAATGGTGATTTTGCTGAGCGATTGTTTCGGCGAAGTGGCTCGGTTGAAGCACGTCCTCGAGCAATTTCGCCTACGTGGCCACGACGTGCTCGTGTTTCAAGTCTTAGCGCCCGAAGAACTGGAATTCCCCTTCAAACGGGAATCGTTCTTTCAGGATTTGGAACTCCCACGCCGGCTACAAATCAATCCCAACACGCTACGCAAACAGTACCTTGCGGAGTTTCGCGCCTTTCGCGAGCAACTTCGCGACATGCTTACCGATATCGGTGCAGATTTGGTCACGCTCAGAACGGACCAGGATTTGGGGGAAACATTGGCCCAATATTTGCGCCGGCGTACCGCACAGAAGACTGCCACGTTAGCTCGTACTCGTTAAACCGAAATTATCGTTTGAGAAAATCGCCGTGTCGTTCCTCAGTGGACTATTCCTGTTCGCCTTGCCGCTGGCCGCCGTGCCGGTGTTGATCCATCTCTATCGGGGACGGCAGCACGACATGGTTTATTGGGGGGCCATGCAGTTTTTGGAAAAGGCACTCACTAAGGGTCGCAGTTGGGAAAAGCTCGAAGAAATCCTACTGATGTTGCTGCGGACGGCGGTGGTGATTGCTTTGATCTTTGCTCTGGCCAGACCGCTGGTGAGCAGCAGTTGGTGGGGCTCGGCCGGGAGCCGCGAAGTTGTGTTGATCCTCGACAATTCGCTGTCGATGTCGCGCACGGTCGCCGATACTTCGGCTTTCGATCAACTCAAAGATAATGCCGTGGCGTTTCTCGATGAACTTTCCGCAGATGATCGCGTGCATGTAATGCTCGCGGCGGGCGGTGGGCAATGGCTCACTGCCGAGGGTCTCACCGGCGATTACGCGGGTGTGAATCAAATTCGCTCGCTCGTCGAAGGGGCTGAACCGTCTCGCGGCTCGGCCGATTTGCTGACCTGTCTGCTTACCGTTGTTCACCTGCAACCCGAGGACAAGCCAGCGTCACGGCGGGTGGTCGTGTTTACGGACAATCAAGAACAAAGCTGGCAACTCGAAGCCGAACAAGCCTGGACACAGTTGGGGGAAACACTCACAAACGCGGATATTCCCACGACCATCCAAGTGATGGAATGTGGATTGGAAAACAATCAAGTAGACAATCTCGCGGTGCAGGGGATCGAAGTTTCGCGAAAGATCGCTCGGCCCGGCGAAGAGATTCAGGCTCGCGCGCAAGTGATCAATCTGGGCGAAGTTGAGCGTCCCGCGGGAGTTGTCGAGTGGCTAGTCGATGATGAAGTCGTGGGGACAAGCGCATTGGGAACATTGTCACCAGGGGCCACGACCGAGGTTTCAACGTCGCTGCGGCGAAAAGATGCCGGGACTTATTTCATTCGCTGCCGCATTGAGGCCGACGATCAAGTGCCGCTTGATCAGGAAGAAGGAACGGTTCTGGAAGTAACCGATGAAATTCCCGTATTAGTGGTCCATAACCCCGAATTTGCGAATGGCGAGAAATCATCCCGCGATTTTTTGACCGCAGCACTGGGGTACAACGGCACAGACCCACAACCTTGGCACGCGGTGTATCGCCCTACGATTATTGAAACAAGCGAATTAGCCGAGACGAATCTTGCACAGTATCGGGCCATTGTGCTTACCGACGTCATCGAAGGAGATGACGAAACGATTTCGCGACTCGATGATTTTGTTCGAGAAGGGGGCGGATTGTGGATCGCTTTGGGAGAGAATGTCGATCGCTCGAATTTCAATCGCGATTTTTTTGACGATGGAGATGGGCTCAGTCCGTTACCGCTGGAAAGCCTGCAAGAAAATGACTCGGCCACCGAAGAAGCGAGCCAAATTCACCCTCCCGGCCGGGATCATCCCGCGACGGTGCAATTAGCCAACACCGCACAGCTCGATATCGATGAAGCCCGTATCAACACGCATTGGTTGTTTGCTCCGCGTGACGAAAATGCGGCAGAAACCAAAGTTTTGCTCGAAGCAGGCGACGGCACGCCACTTGTCGTTGAAAACTACGTGGGCGAAGGACGGGTCATCGTTCAATCGTTCCCGCTGGGTTTGGAGTGGAGCAACTTACCACAACTCAAAGCGTATGTGGTGATGGTGTCTGATTGGCTGGATTATTTGACGGCGCCCACGTCGGCCCGTTTTAATCTTGCGCCGGGAAGTGCCTTGGTCGCTACGTTGCCGACTAGCGCGGATGGAGATGAGATTGAACTTTTGACACCCGCGGGCACCACCGTGCCACTTGTTGGTCAAGAACTTGAAGACTCACACGTGGTTCGTTACTGGCAAACTCATTTGCCCGGCGCATATCGAGTTCTGTACACCGACGGTGGCCAATCCGCGAGCATTCCTTTTCACGTTGCTCGTGATCCACGGGAATCACAGCTTAAGTTTCTCGACGAGCAGCAACAAGACTCGCTCGCCGCGGCGGGACTCGTGTTTGGTACGGAACTGCCCGAAGCGCAAGTGACCGATGAATCCGCCGTCCGAGAGGAGCCGATCTGGCAAACACTTTTGGTCGCGCTCATCGTTTTACTTGCCGCTGAATTGTTGATTTCATCGTGGTTAACACGACAACGGAGCGGTCCGGCCTTAAACAGCTCTTTTTAAGTTTCAATCATGTCTCCCAGCCAACAATCTGAAAACTTGATCTTCGACGGCGCGCTTTCGCTGCCGACGGCGATCGTTATTGGGTTGTTGCTTATTGGACTCACGACGTGGCTATTAATTCGTGATCGCAATGCCTTGGGCACGGGTTGGGCCACTGTATTCTGGGCCACGCGGTTGGGCGCGGTAGGATTAGCCCTCTGGATGGCGGTCGGGCCCACGTTGGAAAAAGTTGAGCGCAGCAGCACTCCGCAATCAATTGCGATCATCGCCGATCACAGCGAGAGCATGAACATCGTTGATCCCCCCGACGGCGCTGAAAGCGTGCGGTGGGAATTGGCAGCCGAAAAGATGACCAGCGACCCGCATGCGGCAGAGATCGCCATGATTGCCGCGGACCGCGCGGGGGTGGCCTTGGCCGTGGCCAATCAGCATTGCCAAACCACCGCAAAAATGCTGGCAGAGCATCGGCCCTTGAATTTGCTCCGCGGAAGTTTGAAATCGGTGCGAATCGCGGTGGAACGGGCTAGCAAACATTGCGAAACCATTAGCGATGAACTCGCAGGGACGCGGGACGACATGCTCGAACGGCTTGCTCGCGTTGACACGCTGCTGGAAGGTCCGATCGCGGAATCCCTCGACGCGGCTGAAAAAGCGGTGACTGATCGGGGGGATTCTGTTGTTGAAGAATTAACGACATCCTTGGGGCAGTTGGGCGAAGGCCTGTCAGGTGCTCAGCGTCGCATCGACAGCCTGGCGAGCGACCTCCTCCGCGAACAAATCGATGCCAATAGCGGCGTGTTCGCGGCGGACGAAAATCAAAATCGCCAAGAAAAAACATCGGAAGCCTTACGGGCGTTGGAGCGAGGCGCACTGACGGACTTGCCCGACGATGTGCGAGTGAATCGTTTTCGTTTTGATGCGATGTTAACGCCCGTGTCTGGCGATGAACCTTGGTCGAAGCGATTCAATGTGGAGGCGGAATCGCAACCGCGTACTGGAAAGCCAGCTAATCCAATCACGAATTTGAGTGGTGTGCTGGAACAGCTTTCCAAAGCCCGCACCGCCGACGCCACGCGGTTGGCCGTCGTTTACACGGATGGCCGCCACACGGCCATAGATGGAGTCTCTCCTCAAGAAGCCGCCGCGGAATTACACGATTTGCCGGTGTTCGTCGTGCCAGTCGGCAGCGCGGCTTTGGTTCGTGACCTGGTCGTGCATCGCGTGACTGCGCCGTCGACCGTCGTGGAACGCGACTCGGCTGTGATCGAAGCGATTGTCACCGCGTTTGATTGCGACGGTTTGCAATCGGAACTCGTGTTGCGACATAACGGTGAAATCATTGATCGCAAACCGGTCGATTTCACGGGTGATCGCATCGATCGGAGAGTGAAGTTCGATGTCTACGCCGACAAGCTGGGGTGGCAAGAGTATGAGTTGGCTTTGGAACCCGTCGACGGTGAGGCCAGCCAAGCCAACAACGTGACGCCCGTTTCTTGGGAAGTCGTTAAAGATAAATTCCGCGTTTTGTTGTCGGATGGCGTCTCGCAGTGGGAATATCGCTATTTGCAGCAACTCTTCCGCCGCGATCCTCACGTGGAATGTGATGAGTTGCTCTTCTTTCCTCGCCTGCGTGGCACGGGCAACCTAGCCACCAAGCCGCAATTTCCCAGAACGGTCGACGATTGGGCGTTGTACGACGTGGTGATTCTGGGTGACATCAGCCCCAAGCAGTTGCCACGTGCAAGCCAGGAATCGCTCGTGGAATATGTCCGCAAGCGGAACGGCCATCTCATTTTAATTTCTGGTCGCGATCATATGCCACAAGCCTATGAAGGCCAACCGTTGATGGGACTGCTCCCGGTCGAACCACTCTCCGGCACGGTCTATGAAAGCTACACAGTAGCCCTGACCGACGAAGGCCGTGTTCACAGTGCACTCGCCATCGAAGATGGAGCCAAACTCAGTGAAATGGCTTGGCAAGACGTTTACGATCAGAAGCCGCTCGGCGGGGTCTCGCTATTTTGTAAGCCCAAGAAGACCGCGCGGACATTGATTGAAGCTGTTCCGTACGGTTCGACGATGCAACTTCCCGAAGATCAGCAAGAACAAGCGGCGTTTCTCTGTTGGCATCAAGCCGGGGCGGGGAAGGTCGTTTATCTCTCTAGTCCCCAAACCTGGAAGCTTCGTTTTCGTCGCGATGATCGTCGGCATCATCGTTTTTGGGGGCAGATGCTCCGCTGGATTACCGCCACGAACTTAGGGAGCGGCTTTGATCTGGCCCGGCTTTCGACGGATCAAACCCATTACGCCACGAATGAACCGGTGGAAGTTACGGTGTGGCTCAAGGATCAAACGGGCCGGCCACTCGCGGATCAAGAAGTGCAAGTGGCCGCGAAAGTTTTGGACGACACCGTTGCCAGTGTGCCCTTGGTGGCCGACGACGAAATGGCGGGGCGCTACTCCGCCGTGCTCAAAGGTTTGCCCGCGGGTGCTTATGAAATCCTGGTCGAGGGGACGATCATCGATCAATTGCTGAGTGGCCAAGCGGAGCAGACAGATGTCCGCTCGCTGATCTCGATTGAATCCAGCGACAGCCTGGAAATGATGGATACTCGCTGCGACCGAGCGTTGTTGGAGCAAATTGCCAAAACGACGGGCGGGCAAGTCATTCCGCCCACGGCCGTGGCGGAAGTTTTGCAACTTGCATCGCTGTCGCCGGAAGTTCACGAAACCGTGGAACGAACTCCGCTGTGGGATCGCTGGCTTAACCTGTGGATTATTCTCGGTTGTTTGTTCGTGGAATGGATCGTGCGCAAAGCCAAGGGCTTTGTGTAGGCCACAATAATTGACGTTGAAAAATTCTCCGTGGGAGGAGGAAAACATGACTCGCCATTCGCAAGATTTTCGCGTGCCGCTCGCCGTTGCCGATAAACTGGAAGCCGTTCGTGCGCGGGCGTGGAAGATGCGGCTTCTCACGGCGGCCGTGGGCGGTGTTGTTGTGCTGCTTGCCACAATGGGTATTTCGATGGCCATCGACCGTTGGGCCACGTTGTACAGCCCGACGTGGAGATCGCTGCTGACAGTTTCCGCTTTAGCTGCGACGGGACTGACCGTCATGGCCTGGATTGTGGCGGCATGGCGGTATGTGAATCGTGTCGAGCGAGTAGCCGCGGATGTTGATCGCCATGTGCCAAAACTTGAAGAACGTTGGACCACGATCGCTCATCTTTCATCGCCCGAAAAAGCACGGGACGTTCACCCCGCGATGTTCCGTCAAGTGGCCGCCGAGGCGAACAACTATTCATCTCAAGTTGATCCCAATGAAGTTGTCCGGCCCGACGGCGTGTTCCGCGCTGCCTGGTGTCTGACGGCGGTCGCGGCGATCCTGGCGGTTGCCGTGGTCATGGATTCGCATCGCACGGCCGTGTTGTTTAAGCGATTCTGGTTGCCGATGGCCAACATTTCGGCCACCGAGATTGTGCCCGTTGCGCAGGAAGGGGTCGTTGCGCGGGGCGAATCGCTGGAGATCGCAGCCGAATTGAAGGGCACGCCCGTCCGCGAAGCGACCCTGTTCCTCAGTCCGGAAGGTGCTGACGAGCAAACAATCACTCTCGTTCCGCGGGGTGACGAGCATAATCGGCTGACTCATCGGGTGCGATCCGTCAAAGAGCCGCTGCGGTATCGCTTAAGAGCTGGCGACGGTCAGAGTGATTGGCAAGAAGTTGCGGTAGCGGATCGCCCCGAACTTGCGGCGGCAACGCTCAAATTGATCCCTCCTACATACACCCAACAAGATCCCCAGGAGTTTGACAAACTCCCGCGGCGTTTATCGGCACTCATGGGAAGCACGCTCCAGTTCGCGTTCAAACCAATGCATCCCATCGCCAAGCTGCACCTCGATTTATCCGGTGGCAAAGAGCAACCGTTGCTGATAGATGCCGATGGGTGGTATCGATGGGAAGTCAAAGTGTCGGAGAACATTTCGCTGTCCCCGATCTTGGAAGAAGAGCATGGGCTCACCAACAGGCGCCCACCGCTGTGCGACGTCCAAGCGCGGCCCGACAAACCACCTGTCGTGCGAATCCTCACTCCCAATGAAGAAGTGGCCGTTCGTCCCGACGAAAAAGTGCCGGTCACGTTTGTGGCCAAGGATGATGTTCGCGTTGGCAGCGCCGAATTAGTTGTGTTCGACGAAGGGGGAAAGCCTGACGCCGAGCCGCGAATTCTTGATACGATTCCCGTGCCGTTGGGCGACCAAGAAGGGGCGACCGAAGTCAAAGCCACGGTCAATCTCGATCTCTCGAAATACAAAGTCCAAGACGGGGCTCAACTCAGCTTCGCCGTGCGGGTCCGCGAAGATCGCAGCTTGCTGTCGCCGATAGTGCCCCAACAACCGGCGCTCAGTGGTGGTGAAGTCACGCAAGGCGAAATGATCGAGGGAGACGCCTCGACTGTTGCAAACGCACAGCAAACCCAACCTAGCTCAACGCAGCCGCAACCAGCAGGGGAACAAACAGCCTCTGCTCCGAACACTGAAGTTCCGCAGCCACCGCCGGCAGCAGAATCTGTCGCGTCGGCCGAACTAACATCGCCTGCTGATCCTTCTGCATCCGAGAAGCCAGCAACGACTACTGACGAACCTTCGGCCATTTCCAAAGCAATTGAAGAGGCCATGCCTGAGAAGCTCAAAGACTTAGCGGCAAAAAATGCTGGGCCTGAAGCGAGCTCAACATCTGCCGATCCATCCACGGCAGCAGACCCCAATGTCACCGCCAATAAAGAAACGACTAGCGATCGCCAATCGCTGAGTACAGCCAGTTCCGAAACGGCCCAACCACAAACGGCTCCGCAGGCGGACCAAGAACAACCACAGCAAGTAGCTCAGAGTTCACCACCACAAGCTGGCAACTCTTCTCTGCAACAGATGGCTGGCAATCAACCTTCGCAGCAGGCCAACGCCAATCAGCTACAACAAGCTGTCGAATCGGCGGAGTCCAATTCCGAGTCAACATCTGAGCAGATGGCCGATTCGCAAAACAATCCGAATCCACAACCGAGCGGCCAATCGACACAAAACGCAAACAATGAGCAAAACCAACCGCAAAAACCACAATCCAACCAATTCGCAGGGAGTACGCCACCACCGGACAACCGTGCCATGAATCAACTCGATGTACCACCTCCTGCTCAGTCGTCGACCAGCAATCGCATGCGGCTCAAAGTCGACGAATGGGCCGGCAGCTTTGCAGGCCAGGAACGGGCTCAGTTGGAAATGGTGATTTCGCCACAGCTGCAGGAGATCGACCTCCTGCTGGAGAAGGCGGAAAAACTCTCGCGCAACGTGCTCGATCATCTTGATTCGGGAAATGAATGGGCGGATGCCCAGGGCCGCGACATCGATAGTGCAGGCCAGCAGATCGCTAAGTCTCTGGAAATTGTCGAAGATCTAGAACAAAAAACTCATGGCACGCCTTACGCCTTCGTCGGTTTGCAACTCGTGAACATCGGCAAGGCCCACATGCAGCCTGCACGGAGAGAGTATTGGAAAGCGTTGCAAACGAATGCCGAGTCCCGCGTCACAGCTACTCGAGACGCTTGGCAACACACGGTGCGAGCTCGGGAAATGTTAGGCGAGATCACATCCAAATTTGAAACCGCCCGACGAGAATATGCGCTCGCCGAATCGGTTGAAAAAGTCAAAAAGATGTATCAGGTGTTTGTTGAGAATTCGATGGCCATGCTGAGTGGCAACGGCGACGAAAACGGCAGCAGTCCCTATCGCCGTAAAAGAGTGGAGTTCGAACTCGATGAGGAGTATCTCGCCCGCTTGCAGGAAGTTATCGAGATGCGCAACAAGATGCGAGCCGAACTCGCCAAGATCCTAGCGGATGACCCTCGTTTGCTACGACGTTTTCTGGATTCGCAGCAGAATCGGCGGCGAATATTACGCCACGAACTTGAGGAAATGATTGAAAGCCAACGCGAATTGAATCGCGAAGTATCGGCTTGGTCTCAAGCCGATGAAGCGGCAAAGCCGGAACTGCAAGCCATGATGCTGCAACGGCATGCCGAGACTTCGGCCGATTTGGCGGTCGATGCTGCCGTGTTGCAAGATCGCTTCGACACTTGGCTGCCGCTCGCGCAAGAGATGAACAACGCCGATGTGCAGACCGCGGCGAAGCTCTTGCAAGATGTTGCTACTGCCACGCAAGAGTTGAGCGCCGATGCGGATGCTTACATCATCCAGAATCAGCAAGCGACTTTAAAAGAATCCAGCGAAGTGGAAGCACTTGCCGAAGGAACTGGGGAAACACCTGTCGTCGATGCGAGTGTCACGGTCGAGGACATTGCCGCTGATGCCCAATCGCTTCACAACCAACTTGCCAATTTGGAAGTCTCGCTGCGGCAACTGGGTATGCAACAAGACCGTTCGGATTTGGCCGTATTCGCCGCGAATCGCATTGTCGAAACGCGCGACTTGATTGCTTCGACCTCCGAATGGATGCGGCAACTCAAACAGCATCAAGATGGGAACTATCAGAACGCCGCGGAAGTCGAGCAATATCGGCTCGCCACGCAGACGGACGAAATGGCGGGTAAGCTCGCAAATCTCGAACAACAGATGTCCGCGCTGCTGCAACGTGTGGATAACAAGATTCCTGAGAATATCGCGTTGAAGTCGCGTGAGTTGTTGGCATCTCTCGACGAGCAGGCAGGTCCCAATCAATTGTCGGCCGTTTACGCCTTACGACGCAATCAACTGCCCCGTGCAGTGGAACGTCAAACTACGGCGCTCGAAGCGATTGAGAAGGCCGGTAAGGATTATGATGAATTGATCCAAATGGCCATCAAAGAACTCGATAAACTGCCGGTCCAGGATCCGATTGCCAGCTTGCTTGAAGACCCCACGCTTGACGAATTGTTGGCCGGTTTGGAGCAAGAGTTCGCGATTGAAGAACTCTTGGGAATTCCGAATCGTCCCTCCAACTTGCAAATCAGCGGCGACTTCATGCGATTGGGTGGAGACAACTCGGTCGCCACCGCCAGTAACCAGCGGATGATGATGAATCAAATGCTGCAACAACAGCGGATGCGGCAACGTCGGCTGGATCGTGCTTATCGCCGCGCGGTGGCTCGAGCCCTTAAAGAAGGCGAAGCCATCGAAGCCATGGATGATGAATTGGAACTTGCCCAGGAAACAGTCGATTGGAACGTGCTGTTATCGCAACTCGGAGACGATTTGGAACAGGGTGGGGACAAAGCTCCTCCCGAGCTTTACCGCCGTGCCATCGAACAATACTTCCGCCAGATTAGCCGGCCTGAAAATTCTCAATTGGACTGAGATTGAATTGACAACAATGCTAAAGCTGAATTTCAAGAAACGATTATTTTACGTATCGCTCGCGATGCTGTTGGGATGCTGTTTCCATACTGCAAGTGCGGGCGAATACGAAGCACCGGCCGATGATGTTCTCACGGAAGAAGAGTGGCAAGCCCTCGATCAATCCGTGGAAAAGGGTTTGGCTTGGTTAGCGAGTCAACAGCAGCCCGACGGCTCGTTCCCCACGATGCCGTTTGGCCAACCCGGTGTGACAGCACTTTGTGAATTGGCTTTTTTGTCGCACGGTCATGTCCCCGATGAAGGGGAATACGGCGAACGGCTTCATAAGGCGATCGACTACGTCGCAGGTTGCCAAAAAGAAAGCGGCTTGATCGCGCTGGTCTCGCCGGGCGGTGCCACGATTAACAGGAACATTCCCCATCTGCACGGCAGCACCGCGTCTTATAACCACGCGATTGCTATGTTGGCTCTTACTGAAAATTATGCCATGGGTGGGGCCTCGGTTGCCGAACAGCTTGATCCCGTCATTAGCAAAGCCCTTCAAGCGACTTTGCAGATGCAAAAGTGGGACAAACGCCGCAATGTCGATGAAGGGGGCTGGCGGTACATCAATGTCACCCCCGAAATTTCCGAAGCCCTGGATTCGGACTTGTCCGCAACGGGCTGGCATCTCATGTCTTTGCGTTCCGCCAAGAATGCGGGATTCGACGTGCCGCAGGAGCCGATCGACGATGCCGTTGGTTTTGTCCGGCGGTGTTTTATTCCCGACTACGGTGCGTTCTTGCTGTTTTCGTCGAAATCCGATCACCGCAGCCGGGGCATGGCAGGGGCGGGAATTTTGGCGCTCGCCCATGCGGGCCTGCACGACGCCCCCGAAACCAAGGAAGCTGGCGATTGGATCCTGAAATATGGCTTCACTAACTACAACGTCCAAGAAACTTTTGGCAAAGTAGGTTTCGTCGACGACAGATATCACTATAGTGCATTTAACTGCTGTCAGGCGATGTACCAACTGGGGGGAGATTATTGGCGGGAATTTTTTCCACCCCTGGCGCGGACCTTGATTGCAAACCAGAATCCTGATGGCTCCTGGAATCCCGAAAGCCATTTCGATGACAAACCTTACGGCAACTCTTACACGACGGCGTTGGTGCTGTTGTCGTTGGGTGCCCCTAATCAACTTATCCCGATTTTTCAGCGTTAAGAGGAGCGTGCATTGTGCCGCGACTTTTGCTGTTTTGTGGACTGATGTTGTTCGCGACCAATGCTTGCCTCGCGCAAGGTTTGGACGACGTTCTTTCGGAAAAAGAATGGGAAGACGTTGATCGGGCCGTGACACGGGGACTGGTGTGGCTTTCCAAACAACAACAGCGCGACGGTTCATTCCCCACGCTCCCTTATGGCCAACCGGCGATCTCGGCATTGTGCGAGATGGCCTTTCTTTCGCACGGACATCTTCCTGGCGAAGGCAAATACGGCGATCAACTCACTAAAACCATCAACTATGTTGCTCGTTGCCAAAAACAAAATGGCTTGGTGACGCTGATCGGTCCAAATGGCCCCACGATTACCCGCCAAGTGGGCCACGAAATTGGTAGCGTAGCAAGTTACAACCACGCGATTGGTTCCTTGGTGCTCAGCGAGAACTATTCGGTGGGCGGAAGTGACGTCGCGCAAAAGCTCGAACCAGTCATCGAAAAATCGATCGCTGCGGCACTGCTTATGCAACGCTGGCCAAAGCGCCGCGACATCGACTTTGGTGGCTGGCGGTATGTCGACGTGTTCAGCGGCGAGGAAGAGGATTTTGATTCTGACTTGTCGCTCACCGGTTGGTATCTGATGTTCCTGCGTTCCGCCAAGAATGCAGGCTTCGACGTGCCACAAGAACCCATCGACGACGCTGTTGGGTTCGTGCAGCGGTGCTTTCAGCCCGATTATGGAATCTTTCAACTCATGGCGACACGGGCAAATCGCCAGAGCCGTGGTATGGCGGGCGCGGGGATTTTGGCGCTTGCGCACGCGGGCCATCATCGTTCCCCCGAGGCCAAAGCCGCTGGTGACTGGATCTTGCGCTACGATTTCGACCAGTACAACGGTCTGGAAACTTTCGGCAGGACGGGCTGGATCGACGATCGCTACCACTACAGCGCATTCAATTGCTGCCAAGGGATGTATCAAATGGGCGGTGATTACTGGCGGGAGTTCTTCCCACCGCTGGCGCGAACGCTGGTCGCCAATCAGCAACCCGATGGCTCGTGGTCTCAAGAAAGTCATACCGCGGATGCCAAATACGGCAACGCATACACAACCGCGCTCGCGATTCTGTCGTTAGGCGCACCAAATCAGTTGTTGCCAGTGTTTCAGCGTTGAGGTTTTTGCTTATTCAACCTTTTGGCATGCCAAACCATGAAGCGCCTGCTCATTGCTGTGGGAATTCTTATCGCAGTTTCTGTGAATAGTTTTTCACAGCAACGCGACCCCAATTGGCAGCCCGTAGAAGTTGCAGCCGACGTTCTCTCCGCCGAAGAGTGGGAATCCGTGGATGAGTCCGTCGACCTAGGGCTTCGGTGGCTGGCGCGACAACAGAACCCCGATGGCTCGTTTCCGTCCATGCCTCATGCGCAACCGGGCGTGACCAGTTTGTGTGTATTGGCCTTCATGGCACATGGCCATGTGCCCGGGCAAGGCAAGTACGGCACAGAGCTTGATAAGGCGATCGACTATATCGTCGGCTGCCAGAAACGCAACGGTTTGTTGGCCCTTGTCGCCCCCAACGGCGAAACACTTAGCCGCAACGTCGATCACGAAATCGGCTACACCGTGGTTTACAACCACGCGATCGGCGCACTAGTACTTTGCGAATCCTACGCCATGAACGGTGCCAAACGTGCCGAGCAAATCGAGCCGTTTATCCTGCACGCCTTGGATGCGACGCTCGAGATGCAAGACTGGCCGAAAGATTACGATGTCGACGAAGGGGGTTGGCGTTATTTGGACGATTACGACGACCGGGATTCCGATTTGTCGGTGACGGGTTGGCAACTCATGTTCCTCCGTTCAGCCAAGAACGCTGGCTTCGACGTCGCTGACGAGCCAATCACTCGAGCGATCGGCTATGTCCGTCGCTGTTTCCGGCGCGAAACGGGGAGCTTTTCTTACAAAACCGGGCCTGATGAACGCATTTCGCGCGGCATGTCGGGGGCAGGAGTGTTGGCGCTCGCCCATGCGGGGTTGCACGGTACGCCCGAAGCGAAACGCGCCGGCGAATGGATCCTGCAAAGCGGATTCGACGAATATAATGGTTACGGTGGCATGAGCGTCAGTCGGCGCGACGACGATCGCTATCACTATGGTTTGCTAACATGCTGCCAAGCCATGTATCAATTGGGGGGAGCGCCGTGGCACGAGTTTTACCCCAGAACGGTGCAAGCGGTGCTCGCCGGTCAAAGTACTGAAGGATATTGGCAGCCCGAAAATCACGGACGTGACACCTATTTCGGCAATGCTTATACCTCGGCCATTTGTCTGTTGGCATTGGGAGCACCTAATCAGTTGCTCCCTGTCTTTCAACGCTAATCTTTCTGATTTGTCATGCACGAGCTAGTGATTCAAGGCTCAAGATCGTGCCTGGTCGACACTGCGCTTTCCCTGAACGAACTCCGTAGTTAAACTGAAATTCCGCGAGAAAAGCGATTCATACTCGAGGATACATAAGCAAGTCGAGAGCCCTGGGATCCCCATGCCCGAGTTGGTCAAACCCATCAAAGATTTGCAGATCGAGCTGGCACAGCTTCGCCGCAGCGAGAGCCAGCTCAAAGAACGTCAAGTCGTTCTATTGCGATTGGCCCTTTCGCAGCAGAATCCCAACCAATCGTTCGATGCCAAGCTCCGCACGTTCACCAAAGAAGTCGGCAATTTCCTCCACGTCGAGCGTACCAGCATCTGGTTTCTTGACCGCGACAACACGGCGCTTCGCTGTTTGAATCTCTATGTTCGCAGCGACGATCAGCACTTTTCGGGGGGAGAACTTCCTACCAAGCAATTCCCGCGCTACCTTTCTTTCTTAGCACAGGAAGGGGTGATCGCGGCGGATTATGCCCCCACCGACGTCCAAACCGAAGAATTCGACAAAAACTATTTGGCCAAGCACGGCATCACTTCGATGCTCGATACCCCTTTGCGTGTGGGTGAGCGGCTCCGTGGCGTTCTTTGTTGCGAACACGTCGGCGAGCCTCGTCACTGGACCGAAGAGGATCGAGAGTTTGTCATTTCATTGGCCGACTTGGCTTCGCTGACCCTGGCGACCCACGATGTCGGCCGTACCGAGGAGATGCTGCGCGCTTTATTGGACTCGGCCGCTCAAGGCGTGGTAGCCGTCGACGAGAACGGCAAAATCGCGCTGGTGAACTCGCTTGTCGAGCAAATGTTTCTCTACAAGCGTGAAGAACTGTTGGGGCAGCCACTGGAAATCCTGATTCCTCACGACTTGTGCGATTCCTATCTCCGATCGCTCGCGGATAAGGTCGATGGCCGACACACGCTCGTCCCTCCCGTCGGAAAATACTTCCACGGTCAGCGCAAAGATGGCAGCGAGTTTCCGTTGGAAATCGCTTTAAGCGATGTGCAACTTCACGACGAACGCATGTCCCTTGCCCTGTTGACCGATGCCACGCAGCGAGTGCAGATTGAACAACGACTCATCAAGAGCGAAGAGCTTTACCGGAGTGTCGTCGAGGACCAGGTCGACCTGATCGCCCGTTACACGCCCGACGGCATTCGCGTTTTTGCCAACGACGCCTATTGCCGCTTTCTGGGGAAGAGCCGGCGTGAATTGATTGGTCGGCCTTTGTGGGAGCATATTCCTCCCGAAGATCATGACCGCATGCGCGAGAATTTCGCACGACTCACGAAGGACAATCCTGTTCTCTACTACGAACATTGCGACGTGACCAACGGCAAAGTGGTCGTGAATCAATGGATCGACCGGGCGATTTTCGACGCCAATGGCAACTTGCGCGAAATCCAGTGCATTGGCCGCGACGTCACCAAGCAGCGGGCAACCGAGGAACGCTTGACCGCGGCCGAGCGGATGGAATCGATCGCCATGCTCGCCAGCGGGATCGCCCACGATTTCAATAACTTGCTGACACCGATCTTGATTTATTCGGAAAATCTGCAAACACGCCTGCGCGAAGGCAGTATCGAAGCCAATCAGGTGCAACAGATTCATCTGGCCGCGGATCGCGCCAAAACGCTTGTGCGCCAGATTCTCACCTTTGGCCGTAAGGGGGAACGTGCCGAGCGGGTTCCGACTCAAGTCACAGCGATGCTCAACGACGCCTTGCAGCTGATTCGGATGTCGGTCCCTCCGCATATTCGTTTGGAAATTCAAATCGACGAAGATTGCGGCATCATCAATTCCGACGCTGCGGAACTCTACCAAGTTTTGTCCAACTTGTGCAGCAACGCTTGTTACGTCATGAAGCAGGGGGGCACGCTGACTGTCTCGGCACATAAAAAGCATTTCGAGGCCGACGATTTCCCGGCGGGGGAGTACGTCGAAATCAGCGTCAAGGATACGGGCCAAGGAATTTCTCCCGCCGATTTGAACCGCATTTTCGATCCGTTCTTTACCACGAAACCCGACGGCGAAGGGACCGGGCTGGGACTCTCGGTCGTCCACGGCACGGTTCAAGATCTGGGGGGCACGATCAAAGTCGAAAGCCACGTCGGCAAAGGAACGACCTTCGTGGTGCTCTTGCCGTGCATCGATCAAACCACGCTCGACGATCGCAACGGCCACTCGCCCGAGCAAGGTGTCATGAAATCGCACATCTTGCTCGTGGACGACGACGATCTAGCGCTCAAGTCGATGCAACTTGTGCTCAAACAATTGGGCCATCAGGTGACGGCTTGCAGCTCCGCGCAAGAGGCCCTGTCGTGCATGGCGCACACTCGCGAACCTTTCGACGTGCTGCTCTCCGATTTTACGATGCCCAGAATGTCGGGATTGGAGCTTGCCGAACATGTTCATAGTCGTCATCCTAAGTTACCGATCCTGCTGATTACGGGGGACGCAGGGCAAGTCGATGAAGATGCCGCCAAAGAGGCCGGAATCAGCGGTTTCATCGCCAAGCCGGCAGGATCGCGCGAATTGAGCGCTGCTCTCTGTCAAATCCACAAGTCTGCATGCGCTTCTCCACCTACTATCATGCCTGAACCTACCTCTGAAACTGAGCAACACGTGCTCGTCATCGACGATAATGAGCTCGTGCGCAGCTCGCTGTTGAGTTTGCTTAAAACGATCGGCTTCGAGCCCCACGCCGCCGCGAACATGAGCGAGGCTCGACAACTCCTCGAAAAACAGCCCGTCGATGCGGTGCTCGTGGATCACTTTCTCGAAGGGGAAAATGGCTTCGAGGAAGCGCCACGCTTGTTCGCCTCATCCCGCGCGGCCAATGGCCATGTTCCGCTGCTCGTGGGCATGACCGGCTCGGAATATCAGCCGCAAGGTGACGAACACCAGTTCGACGCATTTCTCACAAAACCCTTCACGGCAGATCAACTCCGCGACGTGCTCTCCATCAATCGTGCTTGAGCGCATTCTTAGCGCCGTGTGTTCAATTCTTCCAACTTGGCAGGGTTTATTCGCGATTTCCAATTCATGAAAAATTCAAACCACGAATAAAACGAATCACACGAATAATTTCTAATTGCGATGCATTGCTTTTCAGGTTTGCCAGCTTGGCGAGGTTTGCTTGGTTTGCGGCCCTCCAATTGTTGCAAAGCTCGGTGAAGGACTGTGGACGAAGGACAGTAGACTGTAGATTTTCTCTACAGTCATACGGTCAACGGTCCCTTTTACCACATCGAGCGGCCAATTTCGACAAAGATCTTTGGCCACTTCTTGATCTCATTTATGCAGGATCAGTTTGTTATTGCGCGTGATATACAAACGATACTGCACACCCTCGTGGGAAATCACAACGGTTCGCTCGCCCTGGAAGATCTCAGCTGAGCCGATCTCGCGGACGGTTACGGCCTCCGACTTGGGAGCTGATTCAGGCTTCTGATCGGTCATATCTCTCCCGTGATTGGTGGGCGTTAGGTAAGGCCACAAGCTGCGGCGGTGTCCCAAAAAATTTCTGAAATCTAGTGAGTAGCTCCTTGCGAGCGCTCAGAGAAGCGTTAAGATAATGCTATTGATACTCACTATCAAGTATAAATCTAAATAAACGCAGCCAGCTAGGTTTTTATTCTAGCCAGCCACGTGATGCCCGCCAGATGCAATTCGGCGGCAAAAAACCGTGTGTTTGGAGAGAAAACCGTGTCGCTGGCTGTTTCTGATTTGGTTTGCTACCGCAAGGGCTCCGTGTTCGCCCGCTGCGATTCTCAGGCGGACCACCTTCGTTCTGACGCCAGTGCTGTCGGTCGGGCCCTCCACGTACTCTCGCTGCTCTCCCTATGAAAGGATTCGCCGCGCATGTCTACGAAACAAAGTTGTGCTCTTAGTCGCCGGGCGGTGGACCTCCACAAGGCCGGGCAAACTCGACAAGCGATTGATGAGCTTCAGGAACACCTGGAAGAGCGGCCCCATGCCGCCAAGCTCTGGGAGCTGTTGGGGGTCTTGTCGTTTGCGATCAACGACACCGAGCTAGCTCGGGCGGCGATCGAACAAGCCAGTATCATGATCCCGCTTTCCGCGCGGGGACAACTGGTGCTCGCCAAGTGCTACGACGCACGGGGATTTCGTGAAGCCGCCGGAGCGATTTGCCGCCACGTCGCAACCCTCGACTCGTTGGACGACGAATTGATGGAACCCCTAGCCGCGGGCCTGGGCCGCTACGGCGAATATCAGCACGCGCTTGCCATTTGCCGGACGGCGGCGAAGCGCATGCCCGATAATCCCGAGCCGCTCAAAGGGATTGTGCATTACATGCGACGATTACGCATGCCGGTCGAGCGCATTTTGCCGACGCTGTTTCGCGCCCATCATTTGGCCCCGGAAGACAAGGACTGCCGAATTACGCTTGCTTGGCTGCTCCACGAAACGGGCCAAAGCAACGACGGGGCCGCGCTGTTGGAAGCGGTCGACTCGGACGAATTTTCCTGCATCCGTTGTTTGACGCTCATGCAACATATTTTTGAAGCCGCGGGTCACAGCGATCGCGCGACTGATTGTCGCAATCGGTTAATGGTGCTCGCGGGTGAGTGGCCTGGGGCTTAATTAACAGCATTACCAACACGGCATCGGGACGATGCCGGCTAACTAAAATTAAGGAATTCACATGTCGCGGTATACGGACCTAAGGCTCGCATCAATCGCCGTTTGGGGGGCATGATCTTTGAAAGCGCAGGGGCCATGCGTGCCACAGATCGCCGTCCGCAACCGCCCGGGATGGCACCGGCACCACGTAAGCTCTCCAAGTACGGCGAGTCGATGCGCGAGAAGCAAAAGATAAAATATTACTACGGCCTCGGTGAAAAGCAGTTGCATCGGCTTTACGACAAGGCCCAACGGCAAGCCGGCAACACCGGAGAAAATTTGCTGCTCTTATGCGAGCGGCGGCTCGACAGCGTCGTCCGCTTGGCGGGGTTTGCGAAAACCCGTCCGCAAGCTCGCCAAGGGGTCGGCCATGGGCACTTCTTGCTGAACGGCCGCCGGACGGATATCGCTTCGGCGTTGGTTCAAGCGGGCGACGTCATTCACGTGAAACGCAAAGGGCAGCTCGTAGATATGTATCGTGAGCTGCTCGCCAGTGGGGAACGAGAGAACGCCGATTGGTTTGCCGTCGACGCCGAGAATTTGCAGATCACGGTATTGCGATTGCCCACGGTGGCCGACATCACCTTACCCGTCGACGTGGGCCTCGTGATCGAGTTGTTGTCGAGATAGTAGATTTACTCCGTAAGTCATTCTGAGGGAGCCTAGGTCCGTCGGAGGCGGAAAGATTCTGGATTCAAGTCTTACGTGTTCTCAACGCGCAAGCGAGTTCGAACCAGATCCCTCGGCTCGTGGAACTCACCTCGGGATGACATAGAGAACGAGTTTTCAAAGGTTTATCGCCATGAAATATGAACATGAGAAAGGACCCTGCCTCTGAAGTTTTGCTGCGAATGACTATTAATGCCGACGCTTGGACATGACCAACCGGAGCGGCACTCACCCCATCGATTGTTTCTTCCTTTTCATCTCACCTAGTTTCCTACCAAGGTTAAGACTAATGAAACTTATGAAATTCTTGGCACCCGCACTGTTGGTTGCCCTCTTACTATCTTCCGCCGCGCTGGCAGGCTACACCGCCACCGGCGCTATGTTCATCGAACCCGCGGGTTGGAATGTGGGCGATGCCGGTTCAACGAGCCAAACCTGGGATGCACTGGCTGCGTCGACAAATAATGAGCCAGATGCAGGTTTCTACTCGACGAATCCTGCCATTGCGACGTTGCCTCTCTTGAGCGTCAGTTCCCCTGGTTTCCGTGCTAGCTCTGGCAATTTCTATTCGTTCAGTGGCAACTATCCCGTCTCGGCGAATATCTACAATCACGGTGCCGGCGCCGGCACACATGTGATCGTGCAAACGGCTGCCACTTTGGGCGGCACAGGTCAGACTGTACTTCCCGGTACGCTGCAAATCGTCGACCTGGGTGGTAGCCCCATCACCGGTGGTGCGAATTCCGCGGCACTCATCAATGGAGATGAGATGTTCAATGGAACCGTCTCGTCGAGCATGGGTGAAGTGACCTTGGCCGTGCAGATTTGGGAATTCTTCTTGCCGGGTTACGCAGGTGATTTCCGTGTGCAATTCACGGAAGAAATTCATTCGAGCTTCGACCAATTGCGCGTCGACTCGATGATCTCCGGCAAGGCTTTCGCGCCATCATTCGTTCCCGAACCAACTTCGCTGGCCTTGGCCGGTCTGTGTGCGTTCGGATTGGCGTTGTCGCGTAAGCGTCGCTAATTCCTTCCCGCAAAATGGGTCGCCCGCGATTCTCAAAGGCACTTCTACACACCGCTGCCAACAGCGGGCGGCCCTTTGTGAGATTTAATTGAAAGCACCAATTGCAGAAATTCCAAGTTTCTGACGGACTTCGTCAAGCGATAGACCTCCCGTGCGATCCTTAGCTTCAAGAAGCCGTTTGCGCATGGCATCACTCTTAAGCAAATAATACGTCTCGCGCTCCGATTCTATCGCGTGCCACACATCGATGGGAACAATGACCGCCACGGCATTGCCACTCTCGTCAGAAATATATTGAACGGGTGTTTCGGCGGACATGAAATGCTCCCCTGAGAAAACAACGACTTGAACTTATTTTAGTCGCTGCAAGCTGGAGGAGGTAGTTCGCTGATAAATCAAAAAAAAGAGGGCCGACGAGGAGCGGGAGACCTCGTCGACCCTCGGAGGGGGGAGACTTTAAGGTGGGACTTTTCTCGCGATCGACTGACCGTCTTGGCTCGGGCCTGGATTACCCGCGGGTCTGAGCCGCCTGTCGACCACATTCTCTTCTACCGCCCTTTTGTTAAGCAAAGGGGATGCCAAAACCGATCTACCCAGAAAAGGCCGACGATTTTGCCAAATTGTCGCAAGGCCTACGCTTCGCGTTGTAAATGTTGCAACGCACGGTTGTAGGATATGCCAACTCGTCAGAACTTTTCGACAATTCCCGGCGTACTAGCACTAGCTATCACGGTAAGACCGCCTATTGCGCGATCCACGGAACCGCTAGATTCGCTTCTTCGCTGGCCATTGTTTCGGACAAGACTGTCGGACTCGCTAGCTTCATTACACGTTAGGCCGCCCTCTATGTTTCACATTCAGAATGTCCGCAAGTCCTACCACGAAGCCAACGGCGAACTGCTGCCCATCTTGGATATCGACTCGTTTTCGGTCGGGGCAGGGGAGCAGGTCGTGCTGCGGGGCCGCAGCGGCTGTGGCAAGACAACACTGCTCAACTGCATCGCGGGGATGACCACGGTCGATTCTGGCAGCATCAAGATCAACAACACCGACATCGTCAAACTCCAAGAAGTGGGGCGCGATCGGTTCCGCGCTCGTTACATCGGGTTCGTTTTTCAAACATTCAATTTATTGCCAGCATTCACGGCCCTCGAAAACGTGCAACTTGGCATGTCGTTCACGGGCCAAAAGCCCGACGCGACGCGGGCGGAAAAACTGCTCCAAGATGTCGGCCTTAGCCACCGGCTCGATCACAAGCCCTCGGCACTCTCGGTGGGAGAACAGCAGCGCGTGGCGGTAGCACGGGCGCTAGCAAACAAGCCGGCACTTTTGCTAGCAGATGAACCGACGGCAAACGTCGATCCGGCGCATCAGCAGCAGATTATCGATCTCTTGCGCGAATCCTGTGACCGTGAAAACATTGCGATGTTGCTGGTGACGCATAGCACTGAGGTCGCCAGCCAATTTCCGCGCGTCGAGTATTTGGAACAAGTCAACAAAGCCGTGGGCTTGGTGACGGCTAAATAACTATGACCGATTAACGAATGGGTCATTCTGATAGGAGTTCTACGACGAGAAGAATCTTGCTTGAAGCCGAGAGGGGAAAGTCCAGAGTCTAGAGCCATGCAGTTCTGGGCTTAGACTCTCCACACTTGGCTGACTAGAACCTTCGGTCGGCGAGCCTCCCTCAGGATGACGAAATGTGCAACTCAAGCAGCCACAAACTACAGACTACTAACAACAGATAAAATATGAGCTTCTGGAAAATCGCCTGGCGAAATATCAAGCAGCGAGCACTCTCGTCTTCGCTCACCGGTTTATCTATGGCGCTCGGCGTGGCGCTGATGATTCTGGTGATCGTGATTCACGACGTCACGGTCGAGCAGTTTTCCAACGATGCACAGGGCTATCATCTGATCGTTGGCGGCAGCAAGGGGGGCGATCTGCAATTGGTCATGACGACCGTCTTTCACTTGGGCAGGCCGTTGTATCCAATTCCGTATAGCTACTTCGAGAAATTCACCGAAGGCGAATTTGCTCCTTATACGGAGGTCGCCGTGCCGTATTGCCTCGGGGATAGTTTGCAGGCCGACGGGCAGCAATTTCGCGTGGTCGCCACGACACCTGATTTGTTCGACAAAATCTCCTACGGTGCCAACGCCGATGGCACGAATAAGACCTACAGCTTCCAAGAAGGTCGCAATTTCCAAAGCGATCACTTTTTTGAAGCGGTCATCGGTTCAGTTGCTGCCCGCAAGACGGGTTTAAAAGTCGGCGACAAATTTCAACCGACCCACGGCATGAGTGCCGAAGGGGATAAGCACACCGAGTTCACCGTCGTGGGAATTCTTGCCCCCACGGGCACCGCCAACGACCGGGCCGTCTTTGCCAATATCGAAGGCTTTTATTTGCTCGAAGGTCATGCCCTCACTCCCGAGGAAGGCAAGATCGCCACCTCGGTGGATAAAGCTCTCAAGGATAAATCACGTTCGGAAGGTGTGGATCCCAACGATCCGAACTATGGCATGCAACCCTTGCCAAAAGATCAGCGCGAAGTCACTTCGATTCTTGTGCTGTGCAAGGAAGATACCGGCACGGAAGCGATGACGCTCGACTCGAAAATCAACAAGGGCCGCGACCGTATCGCCCAGGCCATCGCGCCTGGCTTTGTCGTCGAGCGATTGTTGCAGGGCATTGTTGGGCCGGTACAGATCGTGTTGTTCGTGCTCACGATCTTGATCATCATCGTGGCGGGGATCAGCATCTTGGTGAGCATCTACAACTCGATGAGCGAACGCTCGCACGACATCGCCGTCATGCGGGCCTTGGGGGCGAGTCGCACGGCGGTGATGGGTATTATCTTGGTCGAATCGATTTTGCTCTCGCTGTTAGGTGGTCTGGCGGGAGTCTTCTTGGGGCACGCCGTGCTGGGAATCGCCGGTCCGATTGTCGAGTCGCACACGGGGATCGCGCTGCGATTCTGGAACTTCAATTGGCAGGAAAGTCTGCTAATTCCCGGGCTGGTGGTGTTCGCCTCACTGGTGGGCTTTTTACCGGCGTTGACGGCCTATCGGACCGACGTCGCGCGAATCCTGGGAGGTGGGCGATAGGTCGTCCGGCGGGCCGCTTTGGTGTTCGCTCGGTCCCTGAAACGGTACAATAAAGTTTACGCAATTTTCGGGTGGCAAGAGATTATGGGCATGCACATTTCCAATTCGGTTCTTCGTCGCGGCACAATCCTGGCACTCGTATGTTTGCTGAGTTTTGGCGACATTCTGAATGCCTGGGCCTGCCCCTTCTGCGATGTGACTCAGCAAACGATGAGCGAAGAGCTTTCGACTGCCGACGCCGCGGTGATCGCCGTTCAGGTCAAACCTGCGGTACCGGTGGCCGACAAATCGGCTCCTGCTGAAGAAGATGGCGAGCGTGATCCCTTTGAGGAAGATGAAACGGGGGCCTACAAAGGCGCGGAATTCAAGGTCGTCGAAGTAATTCGCGGCGACTTCAAGCCCGGCGACATCATCGAGACGGTCTACTTCGGCGAAGATGCCCCCGACAAGCAATTTTTGATTCATGGGATCCAAGGCGACAAACTGGAGTGGGGCACGCCCTTGCCGTTGAGCCCCGCCGCGGTGGAGTATGTGAAACAGTTGCCACAGATTCCTCAATCGGGCCGCGATCGGTTGCATTTCTTCATGGGCTATTTGGAGAACAGCGATCCGCTGCTCGGCCAGGATGCCTATGACGAGTTCGCCCGGGCGCCGTACCAAGATTTGATCGATTTGAAAGACGCGCTCGACCGCCAGCAACTGGTCGACTGGATTTTAGATTCGCAAGTTGGACCCACGCGACGGCGTTTGTATCTGACCATGCTCGGCGTGTGCGGCACGCAAGAAGACGTGGCCATGCTCGAAAAGCTGCTCAAGTACGATTACGAATCGCTCAAGCCGGGACTCGCTGCGATGATTGGCGTGATGGACTTGGGGGGCTCGGCCATTGGTGCCCCGCTGGTCGACGAGTTGGTGCAAGCCGACGTACGAGCCAAACAGCAATGCCTCGACGCGTTGATTGCAGCCTATTTGAAACTCAAGGGCCCCGAGGGTTTAGAGGTCGTTGAAGAACGCTTTTTGAAGAATCCCAAAACCGAATACACGCAGCAGTATTCGACGATCATGGCTCTGCGATTTCACGGCGAAGAATCGTCGGAAATTCCCCGCGAGCGGCTCGTGCAGTCCATGCGACTGCTATTAGACAATGAAGAAATCGCCGATCAGGTGATCCCCGATCTCACCCGCTGGGAAGATTGGGAGATCATGGACCAGCTCGTGGAGAAATTTAAAGCCTCGGACAAAGATGGCTGGATTCGGCAGCCTGTAGTGTCTTACTTGCTAACCGCGGCGGAGCAGCCAGGAGCCGTTGGCGAAAAGGCCAACGCCGCCGTGGCGGAGCTGGAAGGGATCGATCCCGAAGGAGTGAAACGAGCTCGCAGCTATTTGGCATTTGGTTTGACACCGGGTGGAGGCAAGGCCGCCGCCAAGAAGACAACGGACGAAACTACAGCGGCAGAACCCGCGAAATCCGAATCTGACACGAAAGAGCCCAAGTCGATTGCATCCACCAAAAAGCCAGCTCCTGTGAAGCAAAAACTCACCAATGGCAGCCAGGTGTTGGCCGCCCCCAGCAAGATGACGATCATTGTCGTGCCGATCGTCGTAGGAATTCTATTGATGGGGTTGTTCAACGTCATGCTTCGCGGTGGCCATGCGAGTCATTCGCAAAGCAATTCGCCACAGCCTCCCACCTCTTAAGTTCTTATTCCCGTTTTAATTTTGTAATTCCCATGGCATTTTCTGAAGCAATCTCCGATTTCCCTTCCGCACTCGCCAGCGATAACGAACAGTTCGAATACCGCTCGTTCAGCACCAGCGCGATCGCCTCGGCCATCTTTGGCGTGTTGTCGCTGCTCACGATCGTGGCCGCTCGCGACAGCTTTGAATCGGCATTGATGATCTGTCCAATTCCCCTGTTGGGTGTGGTTCTAGGCATTCGCGCCTTGTCGGCGATTCGCGCGAATCCCGACCAAGTGAGCGGACGAAAGTTTGCCATCGTTGGCATTGCATTGTCGCTCGTGGGCATGTTGACGGGATTGAGCTACGCCGGCTACGTGCATGCGACCGAAGTCCCCGAGGGCGCGATCCGCACGTCGTTTTACGAATTTCGCCCCAGCGAGAACGACCTTGATGCTGGCATCCCGATCCCCAAGGACGTGCAAGCACTAGACGGAAAGCGAGTCTTTATCAAGGGCTACATGCGGGCAGATTCGACTCCTGTACGGCGTAACGTGCGGCGTTTTTTATTGGTGCGCGACAACAACCAATGCTGCTTCGGCGATTTAGCCAGCGTGAAATTTTATGACCAAGTGCTGGTCGATTTTGACGATAAGGTAACTACTGACTATTCGACGGGCCTGTTTCGGATTGCCGGGACGCTGCATTTGCGGCCCCAAAACGTCAACTCTCCTTCGCAAGCTCCCGTGTACACCATCAAAGCCGACTACGTGCAATGATCATGCGTTACGCATTATTGCTAGCACTGTTACTTGCTCCACTCGCTGGGTGCGATTCCGCCCCCGTTGTGGCTGGTGCTTCGGCCCCACGTAAAGTTCGCGCGGTAAGCAACACCCAAACCGTCGAAACGTCGTTTGACGACATCAAATTTGAAATGGAAATTGATGCCCCGTTCAAGCGGTCGCTGCTCACGCCGAAGATCGAAGATTTGTTCGGACAACGGATTAAAATTCGGGGCTACATGTATCCCACGCTCAAGCGTCGTGGCCTGACGGGCTTTGTCCTCGTCCGCGATAATCAAGAATGTTGTTTTGGACCCGGTGCGGCGTTGTTTGATTGCATTCGCGTGCAGATGCACCCCGACAAAACGGCGGAATATTCCATCCGCCCGATCGCGGTCGAAGGCGTTCTTAAATTCGAAGAGTTTGCCGATATGGATGGCACCACTCGAGCGATCTATCTGCTCGAGCAAGGCACGGTCGAGAACTAGCGAGCCGTCCTATTTTTCTTTCTCATCGTCGGCTTGCAATCCCAATGCTGAAAGCCATTTGCGGCGCGGTTTGCCGTCGGGAGTATTAGGCGCATCAGCGGCAGCTTGCAGGGCTGCCTGGAGCTTGTGCTCGATGTCGGACTCCTTACGAGCAAGAGCCGCGCGTTGAATCGACATCTCCATTTCTGCGGTCCGCAGCTTGTCGTGCCATTCCTTTTGCAGGGCTGCCAGCTTGGCACGCTCAGCGGCAATGAGCTCATCTTTATCAATCACTTCGTTCGATACGTCGACCGGCGCGATGGCCGCGATCGATTGGTCAGCCAACTGGGCTCGCAGTTCGGTAATTTCACGCTCTTTGTCAGCGATGACGCGGTCCGTGGTCGAGATTGTCTCTTCGATACTCATCCGCTCTTCACGACGCTCATGGGACAGTACCTCTTCATCTTCCGATTCAAGCGTGGCGAGCAACCGGGCTTTCTGCGATTGCCAATCCATGGCACCGCTTGTCGAGGCGGAATGATTTGCCGCCTGCGGTGCTTTGGCCAGTTTTTCGTGGAGTTGAGCATTCTCCTGCTTCAGATGGCGCACATCTTCGACGGCCATCTCAAATCGGCGCTGTAGATCTTCCATCCGGCGTTCGGCATCGGGATCGACGACTTGGGTCGGCGTCGCTTCGAGTTCAGCCACGCGGCTGGCCAGGGCGTCGCGTTCCACGCGTAAGCTCACCAGCTCGGGCGATTCGGCCTCGGATTTTTCCGGACGGCGAGTAAGTTCTTCCTGCAGTTCAGCGTTCTCACGCTTGAGTTTCTGAGCATCAACCAGCGCGAGTTCGAACTTCCGTTGGGCCTGCTCCAATTCTTCTTCGTGCGCGGTCGACTCGCTCAACTCGGCGATCTTTTCCTCGGCATTCTTTAGCAGTGCCGCGAATTGTTCCTGCATTTTGAGCGACTCGGCGAGCGTCGCTTCGGTTTCTTTATGCTGTTTGAGCAGTGTTTCAAATTCGTGCGCAAGTTGATTGCGGCTCTCTTCGGCGGCTGCACATTCTTTTTCGAGCCAGGCCAGTTCATTGACTTTCGCATCGTCATGCGTCGTAATTTCAGCATGAACTTGCTGAAGTTGCTCGGCCAGATCGTCGCGCTCGGCGGTGATCGAAGTCAGTTGATCAGCGAGCAATTGATTCTTTTTTTCGGCCGCCGTTTTCAACTCGGCCATCGCGGTGTCGGCCGCCAAATGCTGCGACACCAATTGCGATTCCGCTTCACGCAAGCGACTGAGATCGTCGGACAATTCCGTGACCTGGGCCAGTAACTGTGTCACCTGGTCGCTCGACTGCAACTCGCGCTGAGTCGCCGAGGCGAGCTTTGTCTCCGCATCACGGGCCGTCGTGAGTTCAGAAGTCAGTCGTTCGATCTCTGCTTGCAACTCATCGGCCTGCAATGCCGCAGTCGCTTCCCGGCTTTCCGAGGCCTCCAAGTCGGCCAAAGTTTCATCGAGCAGTTTTTGAATCTGCTCGGAGGCGAATTGCGATTGGGCGAGCAGGTCGTTTTCTTGACCCTGCTGGGTGGCAAACTCCGCGCCCGCCGCTTGCGACCTTAAAACTTCCTGGGCTAAGGCGGCAACCTTGGATTCGAGTTCCAAGATTTGCTGCTGAGCCTCAGAATTTTGTTCACTCACGGTAGCCAACTCGGCTCGGAGCTTCGTGCATTCCTGGCACTCTGCGTTACGAACAGATTCGATCGCGGCGCGAGATTGAGTGAGTTCCGCGGACAAACGCGACCGGGTGGACTCGCCATCGGATACCTGCTGCTCGAGTTTGGCCAGCGTGGCATCGCGTTCGGTGAGGGTGTCGCGCAGCTTTTGCAGCTGCTCATCGCGCAGGGCGAGCTGGGCTTCGGCTTCGGCTGCCTGTTCTTTGGCCATCTCCTCGGCGAGTTGCATGAGACGCGACGTGAGATCCACTTCGATGTCGCTCACCCGGCGACGATGAGTTTCGAGCTTGGCCCCCAAGCCCTCGCGCAAGGCGCGCAGCGCTTCACCGGTCTTTTGAGACCGATCGTCCGCGGCGCGAGAGCCTTGTTCCAGTTCGTCCATGAGCGAAGTTGCCGATACGAAGCGAGTGTGCACACGGGCATTGCGAACGGCCTCTCGACAGAGACCGCCGGACAATGCCGAGCGATAGTTTCCCAACCGTATATAGGTTGCCGCTCACGGTGGGTCAAAAAGCGTGGTTTTCCGAGTGACGGTGGTAGGGAATGTGCGGGTCAGGGTGGGAACTTTATCCCCTTACAACGCTCGAACTATGTCCAGCTATCAGAAAAGGTTAGAATTACGCTATCAGCATGAAGGACGCATTTATGGTCGCAAACCGCAGTCAAATCTTTAATCTCATCGAGCAGCACCATGAGCAGCTGCGCAAATTTGGCGTGCGCAGATTGCAATTGTTCGGCTCGGCGGTTCGTAACGAGCTTCGCACGGACAGCGATCTCGATTTTGTCGTCGAACTTGCCGACGACACGCTCGATTCCTACATGGGAGTTAAGTATTACCTGGAAGATCTGTTTGGCTGTGGCGTGGATCTCGTGTTAGCTGACACAATCAAACCGTTGCTGCGCGAACGAATCCTGGCGGAGGCCGTCGATGCCCCGGGATTCCGTAATTATGAATGTCCCGAAAGATTGCCAGTAATTTTAAGGTAACCATCTTCGCCTAAAATGAGCCTGGGCGAATTGTCATCAAATGGAACTCGTACTTCAACTTTTCTGCCAGTAATTGTTCCTAGCGATTGATTTTGAACATACACTAACAAATCCCATGAAAGGCAAATCAGATCCAGGATTTCTCCATTTACGGCTTTTATGTCAGCAGAATCATTCCGAAACACGCCTTTGTCATACTCATGTGCTATATCGCTAACCTTAGCGATCATTCGACGATTAATGCCTAATAAAGTAACTCTCACTTTTGCAGTCTGAGGCAACAAACATTCGTATTCTTCGAGCTTTCTGAGCCAATCGTACGTATCGAGACTGTATGCCAACTCTCGCAAACTTTGTAATTTTAAACGTGGCGTCTCTCTGCTTAATGCAACAGAGTACTTTTCGTACTTAATCGGTGCGTTACTTAGCATTTGGGTAATGTCGATTAAACATTCATGATAGTTACGTATAGAAGTAGTAATTGCGATTCGTGCATCATTTAATATTGAATTCACAAGTGCGAGATTTTGGATTTTGGCGGCAGAGCGATGAGCGAAATACCAACCCAAAGCCGTCACGATTGCCGTAGCAATGACTGCTACTATTGATACCCAGAGAGTGGCTAAATCTATACTCATTTTTTGTTTCCTAGGTACTGGGTTCGATACATCGCGTCAATTTCCCTCGCGAAATTCTGTGAAATTACCTCCCTACGCAAACTGAATTTCGCGGTAACTTCGCCCGCGTCGAGTGAAAAGTTGCGCGACAGAATCGTGAACGGTCCCACTTGCTCTTCGTGGGCCATGTCGGCTAGCAGGCGGTCGACTTCACCGCGGAACAGTTCGCGAACTCGGGGATGTGTCACCGCTCGGCGTTTCGACCAGACCCACAGGCGATGGTCCTTGATGAATTTCTTGAGGGCTTGTGGATTGGGAACGATGAGCGCCGCCAAATGGCTCTGGCCGTCCCCCACCACGCACGCGGTCTCGACATAAGGCGAGCCCGCGAGCTGTTGTTCCACGGCACTGGGGCTCACTTTTTTGCCGGTGGTCAGGACAATCAAGTCCTTGTGACGGCCCACGATCCGCAAGTTACCGGCAGCATCGAATTCGCCGAGATCGCCCGTGTGCAGCCAGCCATCGACAATCGCTTCGCGCGTGGCGGCTTCGTCCCGCCAGTAGCCCAGCATCACGTTGTTGCCACGCACAAGGATCTCGCCACGGTCCGAAAGTTTGACTTCGACACCTTCAAGCAGCCGACCCACGCTGCCCGGGCTGTAGTTCTCTTTGCGAGTCGCCGAAACCACCGGCGCGGCTTCAGTGAGGCCATAACCTGAAAGTAGCGGCAAGCCTTGTTCTGCAAACAGCCGTTCGACTTCCGGCGCGACGGCCGCCCCGCCGCAAAAGCACAAACGCACCTGCCCCCCCAGCAATTCCTTGAGCGCCTCAGGATGTTTAGCTTTGCCAGCGACATGCAGGGCTTGCGCTACTTTTTGATAGAAATAGGGCACACCATTAAGAACCGTCGGTTTCACAATTTGACAATCCCGCAGGATCGTCTCGCGACTCTCGGCGAGAACGATCCGCGTCCCGCGGTAGAGCCACGTGTAAAGATCGCACGTGCGGGCGTAAATGTGGCTGAGTGGTAGAAAGCAAAGCCGCGTTTCTTCATGCGGCGAGCCGACGGCTTCGGTCGTGGCAATGGCGTTGCTCGCCAAATTGCCCTGGCTGAGCATCACGCCGCGTGGATGGCCCGTCGTGCCGGAAGTGAAAAGGATGGTGGCGAGGTCAGAGGATTTTGGATTTATGATTTTGGATCTATGATTTTCAGAATTCCTTAACAGCTCTTCATGTGTCACGCATGAGATTGACCCTTTCGACAAAAATTGTGAGTGGGCTTCTCTAACTAACAGCTGAGGTTCAGCCAACGCAATTTGCTCACTAACCTGCGTCATTGGCAATGTCGCATGGAGCGGCACATGCACGGCTCCCAGCGTAAGAATGGCGAGATCGGTGACAATCCAATCGTAACTATTGGGCGCGACTTGGACGACGCGATTCCCCGTTTGAACTCCCGCGGCTTGTAACCCGGCTATCGCTCGCTGCACGTCGGCGTTGAGTTCCTGCCAGGTTTTCCAGGTGAGCACGCCGTTGCGAATTCGTCCCGCCGCCGGTTGTTCCGGTCGCCGCGCAACGGTCGCTTGGAAAAGGGCCGGGATGGTGGAATTGGTGGGTGACGGCATAATCACACCCCATTGCACTTAAGCCCGAAGTTGCCCGCCGAGTTCCTGGGCAAGCGCGGCGACCACTTTGTCGCGAACGCCGTCGGCTTCTTCGTTCGTCAGCGTGCCAGTCGCCGAGCGTAGCTGAATCGAGAACAGCAAGCTTTTTTTGCCGGGGCCAAGCTTATCAGCACTGCGATATTCTTCCTGGAATGTGAGGCTTTCCAGCAATTCGCCACAACCGGCGCGGACGATCCGCTCGACGTCGGCCCACAGGATTTTCTCTTCAACAACGAGGTTCAGATCCCGCGATACCGGAGGATAGGGCGAAAGTTCCTTGGCTCGCCGCACCAAAACGGCCGCTTCGATCAGCACGCCAAGATCGAGCTCCGCGACGGCTGTTTCACCCCGGAGTTCAAACTGCTCGCGGCCTTTTGGGCTGACCATGCCGAGATAGCCAAACAGCTTGTTTCCGAGTTTGAGTTCTGCGCCCTGCCCTGCCGTGAAAAATGGCGCATCGTACGATGTCGCAGCGAGCTGCACGCCGGGGGCGATTGCCGTGACCAAGGTTTCCAGAATGCCCTTGAGTTCCAAAAATCCGCCGCCACTGGTGAGACCCAGCATCCGTCGCTGGTTGGGCAAACCGCCGGTTTGTGGCAAATAAATGCTGGCGATTTCAAACAGCTCGATCACGCTGTTGAACAGCGTTTCGTTCGTGCGGCGGCTGGCCAACAGGCTTGGTAGCAATGTTTGCCGTAGGCAATTCGCCCGGCGTAAAACGGGTGTGCTCGTTGAAAGTGGCTCGGCGGTCGTCCACGGACGAAACGCATCGACCCATTCGCGGTCGACGGTACTAATCGTCATGGCCTCGTCGAATCCAAGCGACGTCATGGCATCGCGGACCTGATCGAGCACGCGATCTTCACGGCTACGGGTCGAAGCAACCATTTTGACCCCCGCATCCTCGGGGATTTCATCGTAGCCGTTGATCCGGCCTACTTCTTCAATGAGGTCGATCTCACGGGTCAAATCGGCTCGCCAACTCGGCGGCACGACTTTCACGCAATGATCGCAAGCGTGGGTCTCTTCGTTGCCCAGGGCTTTTAAGATTTGCCGCACCCGGTCATCGGGAATCTTGATCCCCAAGACACGTTCGATCTGATCGAAACGAAGTTTCACCTGTTCGCGTGGCTGGGGCTGTGTGCCGACATCGATCACTCCCTCGGCGAGTTCACCCCCCGCGAGTTCCAAAATCAGTTCGCAACAACGCCGGCTAGCCCAGTCGATCCCCTCGGGGTCGACTCGCCGTTCAAAGCGATAGGATGACGGGCTGTGCAGATGTAACCGCCGTGCCGTGTTTCGCACGGAAAGTGGGGCAAAATCGGCCGATTCAATCAAAAGATCAACGGTCGAATCGGAGACTTCGCTCGTCGCGCCACCCATCACGCCAGCGAGAGCGACCGCCTTTTCGCCATCAGCGATGACGCAGGTATCGGCCGCCAGTTCGTAGGTTTGGTGGTTGATGGCGGTGAATTTCTCGCCTGGCTTGGCACGGCGAACGATGATCTTGCCGCCGGCCAGTTGCTTGAAATCAAACGTATGTAAAGGTTGGCCGCATTCCATCATTACGTAGTTGGAGATATCAACCACATTGTTGATCACGGCGATGCCCAAAGTCCGTAGTCGGTCAGCGAGCCACTTAGGGCTCGGTCCAATCTTCACGCCCCGAATCACGCGAGCAGTGTAGCGCGGGCACAAATCAGGACATTCAACCGTCACGCTCGTGAGTTTCGCAACATCCGACCCCTTCGCTTGCGGCTTAGCGGCAGGAATTTTCAGTTCGCAGTCCCAAAGCACCGAAAGCTCACGGGCAATCCCCACATGCCCCAAGCAATCGGGGCGGTTGCTCGTCACCTCGACATCGATGGCCACGTCATCCCCTACCGGATGAAACTCTTCGAGGTTAAGCCCCGTGAGCGTCAAACGGTCGGTCAGCTGCTCGACGGTCATCGTTAGCGGCACGTATTCTTTCAGCCAATTCCAGGAAACGATCATCAGAATTGCTCCAGGAATCGCACATCATTTTGATAAAGCGCACGGATGTCGGTGATCCCATGCTGCCGCATGCAGACTCTTTCAACCCCCAAGCCGAAGGCAAAGCCGGTGACTTCGTCGGGATCGTAACCGACGGCACGCAAGACGTTGGGATCGACCATGCCTGCGCCACCCATTTCCATCCAGCCACCCTGCCAATTCATGTCGACTTCGACACTCGGCTCGGTGAACGGAAAAAACGAGGGGCGAAAGCGGATATGGACTTCATCGTCGCCGCCAAAATAACTCTGGCAAAACAGCCGCAAAACGCTCTTGAGGTCGGCCATCGTCACGCCGCGATCTACGAGCAAACCTTCGATTTGATGGAACATCGGGTAGTGCGTGGCGTCGGCCGTGTCGGGGCGATAAACGCGACCCAGCGAAATGATTCGCACCGGCGGCGTCGTCGATTCCATCACGCGGATTTGCACGGTGCTCGTCTGCGAACGCAACAACAGCGGCGAGCCCTCATTCTCCGAAGACTCAGGAGCGGGCGGTGCAGCATCACCAGCATTGGTTGAATGCGCCACGCTCAAATAAAAATTGTCGAGCGGATCGCGCGCGGGGTGAATCAACGGGATGTTGAGCGCTTCGAAGTTATGCCACTCGTCTTCGATCTCGGGACCTTCCACCGCCGAAAATCCGAGCCGCCCCATGATTTCCTTCATCGAGCGAATCGTCTGTGTGATCGGATGCAGATGCCCAAGGCGTTTCGCGCGGCCAGGAAGGGTAACATCAAAGGCTCTGGCTGTTGTTGTTTTGCCCGAGCCAAGCCGTTCTTGCGCGACCGTAAACGCTGCTTCGATGGCCGTTTTGACTTCGTTGAATTTCTTGCCGGCGGCGGGTTTATCGGTGGGCGGCACCGAACCCAAGCCCTTTTGCGCATCGCGGAGCTTGCCGGCTTTGGCCCCCAAATAGGCCACGCGAGCCGCTTCAAGCGCAGCAGCATCCGATGCGCCGGAAAAGTCGCTTTGCGCAGCTTGGGTAAGTGAATCAAGGCTGGCGAGAAATTCAGCGAGGGCCACGAGTCTGTGCCTCCGCGGAATTAGGCAGCCAAGGCTTCGCGGGCCTTTTCCACGACGGCGTCAAAGCCCGCTGCATCGTTGATCGCCATTTCGGAAAGCGTCTTGCGATCGAGATCGATGTTGGCTTTCTTCAGGCCGCAGATGAACTCGCTGTAACGCAAACCCCGTTCGCGAACGGCGGCGTTGATGCGGATGATCCAGAGCTTGCGGAACTCACGCTTACGGACGCGACGATCGCGGAACGCAAACGCGCCAGCACGCAGCAACGTTTCCTTGGCCGTACGCAACAGATTGTTGCGACCGCCACGGTAGCCCTTGGTCTTTTTGAAAAGACGATTCTTGGCCCGATTACGGGCACTGCCTTTAGTGGTTCTCATCGAGGGAACCCTTTACTTTTCGGTGTCGCGCCCAGGCCTCTTCACACGGTGGAAGATGTTCTGTTGCCCGGCGTGCTTGATCAGAGTGGTACGAGTCTCCGACTCATATTCGTTGCGAAATGCGGCTCGGAAAGTCGCACCACACTGTTAGTAGCTGTTGCCAGCCAGAGCAATTTTGATGCTCTTAATGTTGGCTTTCGCCGTGGCATCGGTGCCACGCAACTGACGTTTGCGCTTTTGGCTCATGCGGGCGGCCAAATGGCTCGTGCCAGCTTTGCGGTGCATAGCCTTGCCGGTGGCAGACAAGCGGAAGCGCTTCTTGGTGCCTTTGTGGGTTTTCTGCTTGGGCATGTCACACACTCCAACAAGGATCGATACAAATACGGAAGCCCCGCATTCTAGCAGAATCCTTGGGGCTGAAAAGGGCGTCCAAGAAGAAACGCCGCTAAGCCGCAAGCGGCCGCTTGCGGCTTAGCGGCGTTAAAAATCTGACCCGAAAACGGCTTACTTTGGCGCCAAAATCAGCACAATCCGGCGGCCTTGCATCGAGGCTTCTTGCTCGACCTTGGCATCTTCAGCCAGTTCCGCCACAAGCCGCTTCACCAGCTTGAAGCCTTCGTCGACGTGCGCATTCTCGCGGCCGCGGAAAATGACCGAGCAAATCACCTTGTCACGGGCCTTCAAAAACTGCCGCGCGTGGTTGACCTTGGTCATGAAGTCGTGATCGCCGATCTTCGGGCGGAGGCGAATTTCTTTGTTCTTGCCGTGATGCGTATGGCCCTTGGCTAGCCGTTTTTTCTGCTGATATTTGAACTTACCAAAGTCCATAATGCGACAGACGGGCGGCTTCTCCAACGGAGCCACCTCGACCAAATCCAGGCCAGACTCGCGGGCTCGTTCAAGCGCCTCATCACGAGTAATGACGCCTAATTGATCGCCTTCCAGTCCAATCACTCGCAAAGGAGATGTACGAATCTGTTCGTTGATTCGTTGCTGTTTCGTTTCGATCGCAATTGCCTCCGCAGGGTCTTTTAAAACTCAATTTCCGCCAAATCCGCGTAACATCACAGTATTGGTTATGCAGGCGGCAGTCGTCAACTCACGCCGAGATTAACTTTTGCAAAGCCTGCTTAATTGTTCGATTGCCGAGGTCTTTTGTTCTGTGGCCGAGGTCAGAGACCTCGGCTACGGGAATGCCTAATACTCGTTCTTCACGTCGCGATCTACCAAGGCCGGGCCGCTGCTGTCCGCCACCTGGCGAACCGTCTTGGCGTCGACTTCCTCGCGTAACTTGGCCAACGCCTCGTCGAGCGCCAAGGCTCCCAGGTCACCCTCGATCCGATCCCGCAGCGTCACGGTGCCATTTTGGGCGTCTTTTTCACCCACGACGACCATGTAGGGAATCAAGGCCAACTGGGCCTCGCGAATTTTCGCTCCCAGCTTTTGGCCTCGGTAATCGCCGGTTACCCGGAAACCAGCCGCCTTGAACCGCTCTTCCACTTCCCGACCGTAGGTCTCGGATTTTTCGCTCACTGTGACGATGCGAGCCTGCTCGGGAGCCAACCACAGCGGGAATGCCCCGGCAAAATGCTCGATCAACACTCCCACAAAACGTTCCATCGAACCGAGCGGCGCTCGGTGAATCATCACCGGCCGGTGGGGTTGATTGTCAGCACCGATGTACTCCAGAGCAAATCGCTCGGCACTCGGCAGGTTGTAGTCGAGCTGCACGGTCCCCAATTGCCATTCGCGGCCAATGCAATCGGTCACCACAAAGTCGATTTTCGGCCCGTAGAACGCCGCTTCGCCCGGCTCAGGCTCGCGACCTGGCAGGTTCATTTCCTCAGCCACGCGCTGAATGGCGGCTTCGGCCCGGTCCCAGACTTCGCTGCTGCCGACGTACTTGTCGCTGTCGGGATCTCGGAAACCAAGCCGCACGCGGTAGTTTTCCATGCCCAGTGATTTCAGTACAGTCAGTGTCATTTCCAAGCAACCACGGACCTCATCGGCGACCTGCTCTTCGGTGCAGAAAATATGGGCGTCGTCCTGGGTAAAACCACGCACGCGGGTCATGCCGCTGAGTTCGCCCGATTGCTCGTAGCGATAGACGGTGCCAAATTCCGCCAGGCGCACCGGTAAATCGCGGTACGAACGGGGTTTCGCTTTGTAAATCATGATGTGATGCGGGCAATTCATCGGCTTGAGAAGATACCGCTCCCCTTCGCCCGCCTTTTGCCCTTCACGTTCGCTCAAATCAATCGGCGGGAATTGGCTCTCGCTGTAATACGGAAAGTGCCCGGAAATCTGGTAAAGCTCGATTTTGCCGATATTCGGGGTGTAAACCGCGTCGTACCCCCGGCGGCGGAGCTCGCTCTTGAGATAGTCTTCCAAGGTCTGGCGAATGACGGCCCCCTTGGGCAGCCACAGAATCAAACCCGAACCAACGACCGGGCTCACGGTGAACAGCTCCAGCTGCTTACCAAGCACGCGATGATCGCGGCGTTTGGCTTCTTCCAACAGCCGTAAATGATCTTCGAGTTCCTGTTTATCGAAGAACGCGGTCGCATACAAACGTTGCAACTGCGGCCGCGAGGAATCGCCCTTCCAGTACGCTCCCGCAAGACTCAACAGCTTGAACGCTTTGCCAATGTGAGAAGTGCTCGGGATATGCCGGCCACGACAAAGGTCGAGGAATTCTCCTTGCCGATAGAACGACAATTCCGCCTCATCGGCCAAGCCTGATTCAATGTGCTCGACCTTGAATTCCTGCCCCAGTTCTTGACACATAGCCAGGGCTTTCGCTCTATCCACGTCCAGCCGCTCGAAAGTCAGATCTTCTTTCACGATCTTGGCCATCTCAGCCTCGATCGCGGGGAAATCCTCTTCAGAAAGCGGCTTTTTTAGCTGGAAATCGTAGTAGAAGCCGGTTCCGGTCGAAGGGCCAAACGCGAGTTGCACGCCCTCATGCAATCGCATCACAGCCTGCGCCATCACATGCGCGCACGAATGTCGCAAGATGCCGAGCGCCTCGGGGTCGCGCTTGGTCAGCAATCGCAACTGCACTTCGCCATCGTTCGGCAAAGGAGTGGTCAGATCGATCTGCTTGCCATCAACTTCGGCAGCAATCGCGGCTTTCAACAGGCCCGGGCCGATCTCAGCTGCGATTTCACGAGGAGTGACAGAACTAGGGTATTCACGCCGACTACCATCCGGCAAAGTGACTTTTAACATGTTCGGTTACGCTGCTCGCTTGATCGCTTAGGGTGGGGAAAGACTGAACTTGGGAACTCGGGAGTATAAGGCGTGCCATGCAAGTCGGCCATCGCGAGTTTTCCGCGTGACAACTCAAGCGTTATCCGGCCGAATCGCAAACGCCTCAGTGACGGCACCCATTCGTTCGTAAAGCAGGTCACCGACCTAATCTCAATAGAATAAAGATAGTTTTCGCGCCCCAGTGGTTCACAGAGGGCTGCCGGAATAGCGAGTGCTAGCACTCGGCACAAAATTTGCGCTGACGCACTTTTAGGACCGGCGAAGAGTCCAGGAGTGTCGAGGAAAAGCCGCAATTTCTCAAGTCAGTCATATCCAACCCATTATTCGCAAGTGATTACCCCTCAAGAAGAAACGCCATTTTCCCAGTGAGGCCGGATTTTTTTCCCAAAATTTCTCTCCCTTACCATTGCCAAAACTGTTGCAAGCCTGCAATTCCTTGGTAAAGTGTGAGAGGAATGGCAGATCGTCTGCCGTTGATGGGTTTCTTGTCTTGTCAGTAATTCCGGAGTTTTTAGCCGTTTTTCGCTGAGAAATGGACACCACGGTGACTTAGGGCAGTTTGGCCCGTGGGAAGTGTGGCTAAGTTTCGAATGATTTGCTGTTAAATCAGCCGGATTACACACGCGGGGGCAGAATCTGAATTCTTAATCGATTTTTCGCGTGCACGCCGCGTTCAGCGTCAGTACAATGAACGCAACCCCAACAAACAAGGAATTCTAGTAACAAGATTTATCTTCGACCTATTGAGATGGGGAAACTGGAGTAATGAACATGAAGCGAAGCCTACTAATGTCTTTCTGTGTCGTTGCCATCGTGGCAATGTCCCTTGGCCAAGCAATGGCCACGATCAGCCTTTCTTTGAACCTGCGCTACACCGATCCTGCCAGTACAGCTGCAGGCGGTAGCTGGGATCTCCTGGCCAGAACCGACAGTGCCAATGGCATTTCGGCTTTGGTAGTTGTCCTCGACAACATCAATTTCGGATCCGTCACCTTCAACCCAGCCATTGATGGAATCCCCATCGAGACCAGCCAATCGGGCACTCTGACCGAAGTCGTCTGGGGCTACGATGTCAACGCCACAGCTGGTGTTGGTAAGTTTGCCAATGTTGGTAAGGGTAATGGAACTCCTGGCAATGTTGCCAAGGACGACCTGTTTATCACTGCCCCTAATTCCTACGACAACATGGCACTTATTATGTCTGGCACCTTTGGTGCAACTCGCCCATCGTTCGGCACTCTTCCTGGTGCTGGTGGTGGTGCTACGACTGGCCAAAGCTGGACCAGTGCCGCCATGACTGCTGGTGGTGCTGAAGAGGCTATCGTTCTCTTGGGTGGTGACGGTGTTCGTGGTGACTCGGTTGCTGTTGACGGCCTGAAGCTTGGTGATACGAATCGCGATGGTATCGTGAACGTAACTGACCTCGGAACTTTGGCGACCAACTGGCAGCTTTCGCCTCGCACTTGGGATCAAGGCAATTTCAATGCTGCCTCAGATGCGATTGTTAATGTGACGGACCTTGGTTCGCTGGCTACCAATTGGCAGCTATCCACCACGCCGCCCGCATTCGCAGCTGTTCCCGAGCCATCCTCAATTTTGCTGAGTGCTTTGGCTATGGCTGGATTGTTTGCCCGCCGTCGTCTGGCCTAATTGAGATTTTGGTCAGAGCTGAGGCAAATAGTGGTAATTATTTGAATTGCATCTAAGATGTTTGGGTCGATAGACCTAAAAAAACTCACTAAGAAAAGGATCGTATAATGAAAAGATTTTCCTTCCTGTCTGCTTTCGGAGTCTGTGCACTCCTCGCGACAGCTGCTAATGCTGGTATTGTCGGATCCGCAACGGTAGTTGCTCCTCCTTTCGCTGCTCCTGATGCGGCCCTCACTGGCTTTGTTGCTTACCAACTATCGATTGCCACTGATGACGGCTCCTTGATTTCTGCTGTTGACGTGAGCATGCTCGGCAAGTTCCACCAACGTTGGTCGGATACCGATTTTGATGGTATCCCCAATCCAACTCCCAACGGTCCCGCTTCGAATGGTCGTGGCGATACGCATCTCACTTTGATCAGTGGTGCACTTGTTGGTTCGGCCCCGACCGAGAATAACAACATTTTCCCAAGCCCGCTTCCTGATGGTGTTTTCGATTATGGTGTTGGCACGATCCTGGGTGGTGCTTGGGGTATTCCTGGCCCAAGTCAGACGACTGGTGCCAATCTGGCTTACATCGTGATTCCAGAAGGATCTATTCCAACCATGTCGATCAATGTTCAAGTGGCGACTTCCAATGGAACATTCCCACTTGACCTGGGTGACTTCTTTGTTTTGGTTCCTGAGCCAAGCAGCATGATCATGGCCGGTATGGGTCTGATTGGACTAGCTTTCCGTCGTCGTAACGCCTAAAGCTTAGTTCGAGAAGTAGTATTAAACCGATTGAGCCCCTTGTGATGCAAATCACAAGGGGCTTTTTTATTGCACTTTGTGATTGAGTGAATCGTCCTGCAGTATTGACCTGTAAGCCGCAGGTAGTACTCAGGCTAAAGATCACATCGCTTATTAAGTCAGGCGACGTGTCTAAGTATTGTAGTAAAACACTTGATGCGCCGATGACCTTGGCTCGTTATGTGAAGCTGGTCGGTGATTCAGGGTTATCAGCCCTTGCCCCACGTATTATCTACGCTGAACCATGTTCATCGACTTTGGTAAATCCAAGTGTTTGGAGTTTTTTTGGCGTCGGTGTTCATTGAACAGCTCAAATACTTTCCTTGTGAGATAAGCCAGCCTTTGCACGATTCAGCTACCGGCGTCTCGTAGCAACTACTTTTATTAGTAAAAGCCACTTCAAGGGATATGTATTTTGGTGTGTAGGGGCAGATAACAGACATCCGCAGGACCGCTGACATGTATGCGACAACTTGCTTCATTCTGTGGCTGCTGGGAATATCGAGCAGTTCAACGTCACCCGCTGATGCAAGGCCTGAACGTTGATCCAGTCCACATACAATTGTGTCACAAATCCCGTGGAATTAGCGGCGCACTTGGAGAGCGTGTGGCTTCAAACGGCCTAGGGCACTCGATCTATTGATTACTGTCTTTGGGAAATGTGACCTAAGATTGGATCACATTGGTCTTGGCCAAAGTCTCATCAAGGATGACCACACGTTCAAAATCAGATTCAGTCACTGGATCGGCCAGTGGCGGTGGGCCTCAACTTCAGTCTCGGTTTCCTTATCAAAATGCGATAAGCCTCTTGTTTGCTATTCACGCCACAGCTCGAAGACTCGGCGGAGCACTATTTTGAAACTATCCAAACAAGCCTCTTCCGAGCGGCGGTCTGGAGCTTTCGCGGATAAATGTCCGGCCGGGCGTCGATGTTCGCCAAGAGCCATTCGACACAGATTTCCGAACAATAGCGGCGGTTGCGTGTCGTCGGGGGAGCAAAATTGATTGCTCTCGACTCGCTCATCACGTTTCGGTTCCAGCATATCTGAGACGGGAAAGCGTAATTCCATCGCACATTTGGCACCAGCCGCAAATCTGGACTGCAAGAAATTGTGGCGAAACTCCGTGGAATAAGCTTCCAACAGGCCACCGCCTCTCGGTGCTAGTGAACCTAGTTTCCCCGAGTTGCAGTGAGTGCGGTAGAATAATGTTGGGATGACCTAAGTGTTGCTCTGTGTTAAGCAAACACCTCCACCACCACTCCGTGCTCATCTAAAGCATAAAACCCCTGAAAAATGGGGATTTTCTGTGGTAAATCGTCCTATTCCAAAAAAAATCGAATACTTTGAAAAATTCCCTTGCACAGTCGGTAGCCCTCGTTAGAATACAGAAGTCGAGCATACTGATTGGTAGCTCATATCACCCTAACGAGTAGGTTAGATCCAGTGAATCTCTAACAAAACGATTATCCCCTTAAGGGTTATTATTCGTTTTGTCTTTTACACCCTAGACGGTTTTATTCGGCTTGCCGTCTCTTCTGGTGTCTTGGCTTTTAGCAAGTTTTTGCTCCCTCGTATTGGTTTACTTTGCTATTTCCAGATACATGATTTGCGATGACTACCCGAGACGGTAGAAGAGTCGCCGCAAGCGTAATAGAAACTCAGGAGGCTGCGGCCTCCCCGCCATTCTGAACTTGTTGGAATGGCAAATTTGATCATTGGGGTCACACAACATCGCAGTCGCACAGCGACACAGTAACTTATGAGGTTTGTCTTATGAAGATATGAATGGTTCGCTGATCGGCAGAAAGTGAATAAGCCGACAAGTAACAGCGAACAGGGCAGACCAGTGAAGAACGAATCTTGCTGGGAAAGAGAACTTGGCTCAAAGGATTACCTGCTTTCTACAAATCAAATTCTATTTTAGTAAATCAAATTTTGAACCTTTTTGGAGTTAACATCATGCGTAAGTTGAATACATTGTTTGCTTTGGCTGTTATCACTTTTGGTGCTCAGGTTGCTAGTGCTGCCGTCGTGATTAACTTTACTGCACTGCCCGGTCCTTTTGGTGCTCCTGATGCGGCTTTGACGGGCTTTACGGCTTATCAGGTCGACGCAGCCACTAATGACGCAGCCTTGATTTCAGCGGTTGACTTGTCATTTGCTGGCCAAATGCATCAACGTTGGTCGGATACCAACTTTGATGGTACCCCTGACCCAACCCCACAAGGCCCCGCCTCCAATGGTCGTGGTGATAGCCACATGACTCCGATTGCAGGCGCGCTGATTGGTAGTGCACCGAGCGAAAACAATAACATTTTTCCGAGCCCACTTGCTGATACTGCCACGTTCGATTATGGAGTTGGCAACAGCCTGACTGGTGCATGGGGTATTCCTGGACCAAGCCAAACTGCAAATGCCACGCTTGGTTATGTTGTTATTCCTAGCAACGCATCAGTTGCTTTAACTTGGGCGATTGCGACCTCAAACGGTACGTTCAATGGTCTTACACAGATTGGTACTGCCATCGTTCCCGAGCCAACCAGCTTGGCTCTGGGTGGTTTGAGCCTGATCGGCTTGGCCTTCCGTCGCCGCCTGGCCTAATCGCCTTGCCCAACGGACTGAGAAGAGCGAGTTAAACGCAAAGCCTCTGCATCCAAGTGATGCAGGGGCTTTTTTTGTTTTCACCCCTTAACCTCCAGCCTTTGGCTTCTTACTTTGTTCAATCGCGACAACCGTCGCACCCTCGCGACACTTTTCCTGGCGAATCTTTCGGCGGAATGACGGGCCATGCTTCGCGCCGCTAGCGGTTCGGTTACACTAACTTGTGTGCCGGTAACAATTTCCAGCTTAAGACTGGATGTCTCGCGGAATCGAGAAGGCTCGGCTGGCACTCTGCTTGCTCTTATAGTCATTCTCGTGCAGGCGGGAATGACGCGCTTCTCTGAGTATCACCGCTTGTCCTCTGCAGGTACGAATTGTTTGGGGGAGGGCCCCACGATGCTAAAACACATTCCGATTGGTTTGATGGCCTTGCTCCTGGCCGGTGCCATGGCGGCATGTCTTTTCTCGCAAAGAATCTACGGTCAAGGATTGGGCCACCCGCTGCCCAATCGACAAGGGCTCACATTCCGGCCTGATGCCACTCAAGTCTGGCGCGAAGCCGCTGCGATGGGGCTCAGCTACAACGAAGCGCTAGCGGTGTCGCGCTTGCGAGCGAATTCCACGGTTCCGACACCGCTGCATCCACGCTTCCAAGCCGGAGCTGGGGCCGGCATGTATCAGCCCAATCATCCGGTTCGGAACGGCGTCGCGCTCACACCGTCGGTGCCAACAACGACGTATGGCCCGGCTCTGAGTAAACCCTTCTCCAACATGCGCCCCGCGCCGACCGCGTTCGAACGCTACTGGCCGCTCCTGCTGGAAGGCCGCGAAGATCCCAAAACGGGCGTGGTGATTTGGTACATACCGTGAATGCGGGCACGCATACCGGTCATCCTGAGAGAGGCTCGCCGACCGAAGGATCTAGTTTTAGCCAAGAGAGAAAAGTCCGGCGTGTAAGTCAGACTGGATGCACTGAGCCCTTAGCTCCCGGCTCTTGACTGATGGAAGCTAGATTCTTCGGTCGCTAAGGCTCTCTCAGAATGACTTTGTTGGAAAATCCACCCACGCATCCACGCGCATCGCCGCTTCGTGAGGGCAAGCATAAACGCAGGCGTGGCGATGCCCGCTGAGCGTGCTGCATTGATCGCACACGACGGCCCGTTCGGTAACGAGCTTTTCTTCGACATCCTCACGTTCGCTGGTGACCAAATCCAAACGCAGATCAAACATCATCGCGTCGAACGGCACGGGGGCCGTCACCTTGGCCGCGATGAGATGGGTCCCTTTACCGATCGCGGCGAGCGGCAGATTCGCCACATATTCGCCCCGCTTCGCCTGCGGGGAATCTTGTTCCAGTGTTAGTGGCGATCCGTCCAGCCAAAGCTCGAGCGACTTTCCCTTCGATGTGGCCAGCAATCGCCAAGTGTGATCTTCAACGAGCCGCGAGCGGTCCACGGTAAACGAATAGCGGAAATAGTAGTCGCCAGTGGCAGTAGCCCGTGCGACTAAGGCATTTTCGATGTCGGCACTGAGGGGCAACACGCCGTGTAACCAATGATGGGGCGTGTGTCCCGCCCCATACCATTTGCGCGAAGGCTCGGTTGCGGAACGAGTCCACCGCCAGGGAGCCCCCGCCTGAATGAGCGAGTCGTCGTGCATTTGAATCGAATCATACGGACATTGCCGCGCGCACATGCCACAGCCGATACACCAATCGCGAATCACGATTTGGCCATTCTCGCCTTGCTGAATCGAACCGACGGGGCAGCCGATCATGCAGACGGGGTCACGGCAATTACGGCACGACGAGGGGATCAGGTAGTCGCCAAACCGCGGACCGTCGAGAAACAACCGCGTGTGCCCGTCGTCGTGGGTGTCGATGCAAGCCTGCACGCAATCGCCACAGCGGGTGCAGCGATTGAGATCGATGAGCATCAGTTTTTGACCCTGCAGCAGTCCCAACTCTTCGGCGCGTTGCGATTGCGAAAGCGAGTGAATCGGCGCGCCAGCCACTTCCCGGTCGCTCGCGGTCCGTTTCGCCACCATCCGATCGACTTCCGCACGAACTTCAGGCGACATCTTCACGATTTCGTGAAACAGATCGGCTGGCACGCGGACGAGTTCCACGTTGGTAGCTTCAATCCCGGCATCGCCATGGGCATACGCGACACACGTAGCAGTCCGCGGCCGATCGAGTGCCAGACCGATCTCGCCGAGCGCATCGCCACGGCCCAAATAACGAAGTACACGCTGCACGCCGGCAGGTTCCGGGGGAGCAATCGCTTCGGGCAAAAGCAGGTGATAAAGAATTCGCGTGCCCCGGCGATTTTCAAGCGCCGTCCAATTCTTTACCTTGGCATCGAACTTGGCCCCATCGCGCTGAAAACGTTCGTGCGCCAACAACGGTGCCATTTCTTTGGCCGCGACCAGCTCACCCGACTTGGCTAACTCGTCGCACTCGGCTACGAACTGTTGCTGCAGCTCTGTCGATGGTCCTCCGGCGCAGTTGCTTAACGATTCCAACAGCGGCGCGGAAAGTTTTGCCCGCAAAACCGCAAGCGGCGTGTCGGGCATATTGTCGGTCACAAGCTGTTGAATAAGTACCGGCCAGTTGCCAATTCCCTCCGCAGCCAATCGCCAAGGAAAGGATTGCAGGACCTGCACCATTCCCGAGCGGACTACGTACATCGCCGTGGAAGAATCCCCTTCGTCCCACAACACTTCCCCGGGGGCACATTCCACAAGCTCGACCCGGCCGATGATCCGGCGGAATTGTTCCGGAGTGAGTAGGGCGAAGAGCGACAAACTGCGGAGATGGCCTTCCATCACGCGGTCACGATATTTTTGCTCCGACTGCTTCTTGTACTGCGGGTCTTTGCGCATTTGGTCGAGTACGTTCCGCAATATCTCAAGGGCATAGCACTCCTCGTCGGCTACAACGGTGGCGGAACGCGGCTGCCGGGTGAGGCAACTCATTTCGCCAAAGACTTCCCCCGCATAGATCGCCGCGCGACGGGTTTCGTAATTGATGTCGCTGGGGCCGTCATTGGGGATCAGATCAGGCCGATTCCCGCGAACCGATTGCGAACCATTTCCGCCCCACAGCTTGCGCCAAAAACCATTTGCGGGCGACGGGGAACCTCCCGTGGCGAGCAAGCGTGCGGTGGCTAATCGTTGTGGCTGGTTGGAAATTGCCGCCGGAGTCGGCAAACCGAGGCTCGTCCGATCCGCAGGGGTTAGCATGTAAAAAGCCGACCAACCGGCTTGACCTTGGCGGCAAATCACTTCGCCGGGTTGATAGTGCCTGAGTACGTAGCTGCCAGGGAACTTGGAGAACGACGGGGCTTTCTTAATCGCGGTAAAGAGGGCGAGCCCCCCCAACTGCTCCAGCGTGAGCGGCACGTCGGTGATGCGGGGAGAAAGTTCCGCGGTCGGATTAACAACGGTTTTGGCCACGGCTGTATCTCAAAGCTAGAGAATGCTAACCAATCGGAGTCATTCTAATACACGCGACCGTGTTGTCGAATGTCACTGACAGAGTTGCTATTGGAAAGCTGGAAATTGGGCCAACAATTTCCAAAATTACGTCATTCGCAAACGGGCAAAGCGACGTTCGTTTGGTTTCTTAATGCTGACAATCACTTTCAGTGAGCATATATCCCAGGCCCCGCACGGTCTGCACGTAATTGCCGACGCTTCCCAGCCGCTTTCTGAGATGAAAGATATGCGACTTGACGCTCCGCTCGTCAGGATTGCCTCTGTGTTCGGCAATCTCAGCACGTAGTTCGACGTGCGGGAACACTCGCCCTGGTCGGCGTGCCAACGTGCAGAGCAAGTGAAATTGAATCTTAGTAAGCTCAACGGCATTGTCATCGACAAATACGCGTAGCTTCACGGGATCAATCACGATGCTCCCCACGGTAATCAGTCGGTCCGTTTCGCCTTGAACCGCATTGAGCCGATTCTGACGGGTTCGCATGACCGCGCTCAAGCGAGCGAGCAGAACTCGGGTTTCATCAAGATGCGGACCCGAGATGTAGTCGTTCGCTCCGGCACGCAGACAATCGACGGCTTGGTCGGCGTCGAAATTTTCGGTCACGAGTATGATGGGAACATCCGCATGACTGCCGTCGCTAGCTCGCAGATCTTCGCAAAACTGGACAGGCGGCATATCGAGTAATCGATGCACCATAACCATCGAAAAGTTGCCCCACGAGTGGAGAACTTTCATGGCCTCGCGCCCCGAGGCGGCCGTCATGATGCGATAACCACCCTGGCGCAAGGCACGCTCTAAGCGATCACGCTGCTGGTTGCCGTTCGTGACTAGCAATACCAAAAGCGAGTTATGCTCGTTGTCTTGCTGCCAACGGCGTTGCGCCGCCTGCTTGTGCGACCCTTCATACTCGGCCGAGTCAGAGAATATGTTATTTGTGCTTTCAAACGAACGCTCATGCGATCGATCGTGGCTGTTGTTCGTTTCCAGCCTAGGCATCGTGCCTAAATTTCCTGCTGTTTCAAGCACTAAACCCATGGCAATTTCGTTCCCCTGCATAACCAACCTTTCCCCGGGACCGGTGGTCAACCAAGATTGGAAGTTGCTTCGCTTCAACGAAGATTCGTTGAAGGTTAAGAATAACAAACCCAAGGTTGCAAAACGGTTTAAGATTTATGAAGAAGCTGAGAAACCAGCTAAGTCTCGGCAATCCACAAGGACTAGTAGTAAACTTTACTGCAAACGTTGGACTGACCAGACAGCATGAAAAGTGACAGGTGCCTTCACACCATCAACTTAATTTCTTCATATTTGATCGGGTCACAACAATAGGTGTCGAACATTTGGGCTGAGAGATGCGGCAAACCGACAGAGCATCATGGCTAAAGGCGAAATGAAAATCGCTAATTGTCGGCTTCGATCGTCTCTTGAAGATTTCGCGTGCCCAGTGCTCGCCACACGGCCAAATCGATCGAGTCGTTGATCAGCGAGGTATGACCATCACCGTAGCCAACCACAACCGTGCCGGGATGCTCACTCCGTGCAGCGACGAGTGCATGCTCGTAGGCCGCATCGGGTATGGAACTATTGCTGCCGCAATCAATTCCTTCCCAATTAGGCGGAGCCACGTGATTGTATTCCGTGGCATCGTAACCCGCGAAGGGCCAACCGTTCGACCAAATGTCTCCCGGCAGCCAACGGCCCGCTCCGTAAAAAATCGGGCCTGTAATCGCAGGCTTGAGACAGCTGCTTAATAGTTGTTTAGCAGTAATATTCGACACGCTATTGCCTTGCCCCAAGCCAATCATGTCGTATTTCGTGACTTGAACGTCTGACCCACCGTAAACCGCGTTTCCGCTCCCTTTTGTGCGTTCAGAGAAAAAAATTGTTCTGGATAACCCGTCTTGATAGTCTTTTGACCGAAATCCCTTGGCACGATAGGAAAAAGCTCCGTTTCCGCCCGCAGGGTAAGAATCGCCTTCGGGAGAGGGTTTATCAGGACTGAATTTATCACTATCCGCGGTTGTATCGCCTGCCGAATGGCCAGCAAACGGAGTCGAGCCGCCGAAATTGCAACGATAATTGTTCTCGGAGATGATCAACTGAGTAAAAGGATCGCTGGGACAGATGAAAAGACCTGAAGCTGTGGCATAGGCGTCATAGTGTGGATTAATCGGTGTCGACCCATCGCTGCTTAACATTTGCTTCGACTGACCAAGATTAAAGTCAATCATGTCATACACATTGCCTTGCTCCATGTAGGGTAAGATCCAAATGTGAACCGAGAAATTATTGTTCCGTCTCCCCGGACGAGTTGGCCACGGAGGATACGAGCTATCCATGGATTTTTCTTCCCACCTCGTGCCATTGAGCACTTCAAAATCAGGCCTCTTGCGTCCCGGCGGAAAATAGCCCGTCGCGGCTTCATGGTTACATGCCGCCAGGCTCATTTGCTTGACGTTGTTGACACATTGCGTCCGCCGTGCGGCTTCTCGCGCTGCTTGGATGGCAGGCAACAACAGGGCGACCAACACCCCAATGATGGCGATCACCACCAACAGTTCGACCAAGGTAAAGCCAGGGAGCGAGGCTATCCCGCTATTGAGCTTCCGTACTTGTTTCATGGCACTTGGATCTCGATGGTTTGCTTGCCAGGTTTGACTTCCTGTTTAAGCGGTGTCGATCCCGGCAGCGAATGCTCGGGCGCAAGCCGAATCGGAACCCCTTGCCCGGTGGCTGAAGCAGCGAGTTGTAAATCGGTAAGAACAACACGATGCGATCCAACTACCGCGCCGAATTCCTTCGCTCCACCTGCTCCACTCATCACTTGCAACTTAAAGTGTCCGGAATCATCGGTGTCGGCCGTCGACACGGGGCCTTGTGTTCCGGCGTCGACGTCGGGAATAAACTGAATACCAATTTTTTTCCCGGGTTGACCATTGATTAGCAATGTTCCTTCAACTTCGGCGATTTCATACGAAGGTCCGCCGCCACAACCACTCAGCGCAAGCAGGGTACACGCTGCAAAAACGATGATCGCTCGATGACTAAAACCTGTTTTCATCACAGCTCACTCATGTCAACAATGTCGGCGGCGGCACGAGTCGATAACCTGGTCAAGATGATTTGGCTCAGAGAATCGTTGACATATCGGACCGATCCATCGCAGAACGCGAAGATGACGCCGCCAGGATGGCCACTGCCCCAACCGTTGTATCGCTTATCTTGGGCAATGATGTTGTTGGGAGAACTCGTATACGCCTGGACGGATTGATTAATGGGAACCGCTGACGAGCAGAAAATATGCGCTGTCCCTTTCATACCGCCAGCCCAGGCCCAGGCTGAGACTTGATACATTTTTTGACCGCTATTATTGCTAGTCCAGCTATCAAAAAATTCGTCGTGATGGAACTTTTCACCAAGAATGATCGTCTGAGTCGTGCCATCTGTGATGTCCTTGATTCTGACGGGAGGGAGGTCTTTATGATTCTCCACGAGAACATTCATCCCGCCGCCGCTTGTGGAGGCCGCCAGTTGATTGCTGGACCCCGTCAAAAACAAAACACCGTTTGGACGAATGGGAAACTGCGAGTACTGCACATAGTAGGAACCTTCGCCATAATTCCCGGCATAGCTGGTTGCTGAATAGTAACCATCAGGGGCGCCGTTTGAAGAAGTGCTGGGGAATGCTCCAGCGCCTCCCGTTAACTGATATGGATTCTCGGGGAAGACATCCGAAGGGCAAAGAAAGCCGGAAATCACGGTCGCTGCCCGCGAAGTGGTGGGGTTATCGGTAACATTTGTTGAAGGGAAACGCCCCGAGCCGGCGGGATTAAAGTCCCATTGACTATAAAGTCCGGCCTGCTCCAAATAGGGGAGCAATCGCACAAAGAAAGTGGCCTTAGTAAGATTCAAATTCGGCATCATTTCCATGCCGATGGGAAAAGCGCCTTGTGCACTTTCGTAATTGATGGCTGCCAAAGTAATTTGTTTGATGTTGTTTGTGCATTGCGTACGTCTTGCGGCTTCACGGGCGGCCTGAATGGCTGGTAACAGAAGAGCCACCAGGACTCCAATAATGGCAATGACAACCAGCAACTCGACAAGCGTGAAACCATGCCGACGCGATTTGCGGGCATATCGGCTGTCGAAAAGCAATCTTCTTAAACGTTGTTTCATTACACATTCCACATTGAATCAATAAAGGCACCGAGCCCGCCCGCTGCCCCAGCAAGGCGGGCTCGAATGCCAACCAACAAGAGACACCTTTGTAAATCCTGTTTATCTTTCACTAAGCGACACGATTGCGCTTGCCGAACAGGCAAGCGCCAATCGCCATAGCCAGCAACAAGGTGGATGGCTCGGGGACGGCATTAACCGCTACCAAGGCACCACCGTTGTAGGCAGCTTGCCAATCCGACAGATCAGTCGCGCTATGAGGATCGGGCGACTCGCCACGTTGCCAAGCCAAGAAATCGCGGCCCGTCACAACACCGTCGTCGTTGAAATCTCCCGGAACACCAACGCTGCCACCCACGGAGGCAGCGACGTCTAAACCACTAAATGAAGTGAAGAAGTCATTCTGATACCAGAAGACCGAGCTATTGTCAGAGAGTGTGCCATTCATCGCTTCTGCAACGAAGTTTGGAATCACACTGGTCACATTCTGTCCAAAACCACCCACATAGAGGTTGCCTTGAGAATCAAGAGCAATTTCACGACCCGTTGCTTGCGAATTACCATCATCCACGCTGGAAGAAATATCGATATGCGCGATTTCCTCAAGAGTGTCTTTATCCCAAACGAAAATTTCGGTTTCCGACCCACCGGAGAAGAAACCTGCCGAACCAATGATGATGTCCGGAGCGATGTGCTCGTTGTAAACCAAGCCAGTGAATTGCGCGTCACCTGGACTGCTGCTGAAAATGCCACTTTTTTCGATCATCCAGCTGGCAGTGGTGTTGGGAGTGCTAGTAGTGCCAAAGCTCGTGGAGCTAACGTCAAAGCTAATTAACTCACCAAACGCATTAAGGGCAAGCACTGTGTTGTTATCAAGCCAGGTGGTCGATTGGCTGGTGCCGGTCTTCAAAGGTGGCAAACTGCCAGTGCCGCCACTGCCGTCACCGGTCGCTGTTGAAATCCACCCGCTGATCGATGCACCGCTACCCGTGCCAGGTGCAGGGCCGGCATCGTATTGCAGCACATGGATCAAGCCACCATCGTTCGCGCCCCAAGCAATCTTGGTATTGTCCGGGCTCACCGACATACCACCACCACGGTCGGTGCGGGCACCACCAGTGGCATTTTTGATTCCCCACACGCTTTGAAACGCACCGCTCCCATTGGTGGCGAAATTAAAGATTTCAAACCCGGTGAAGGAGTTGCCAAAATTGGCACCGAGAAAATTGCCCGATGCGTTGTGGCTGATGCCATTGGCGTTGTCAAATTCGACACTTTGAATAAAGTTTTTCGACCAGGGAGTGGAAGTGGCACTGCCACCGAGTTCCGTCACACCGGGAACTGCGCCCGAGCCCGGGCGAACGATCCGAAAACTATCGGTCGAGTTACTATTCACGCCGACCACGAGATCATCTTGCTGAATTTGGGCGTCGGCACGTCCGGCCCCCCACAAAACCATGGTGCTCGCCAACAAAAGCGCGAGCGAACGAATTAGACTGATTTGTCGCATACCTTGTGACCCCTCTAGTTGCTATGAAAAAAATTCGATTCAGGATGCCGAGACCGCCCGAAGTTCTGCGAACATTCCTTAAAAAATAGCCAGTCGAGTTGAATAACGGCGTCATTTCGCAGGGTAGTCAATCAACACCATTTAGCTCGCAGTTCACGCAGAAAAAAATGTGAACTGACTCTCAAGGAAGGTTGCACGGTGGCCATTGTGAGAGGGCAACGTCCAAGTTCGGTCCAAGAAAAATAAACTTTGGGTGAATGTTCGATTCAGTTTTCGCTGTATCAGACTCGCTGCACGTATTAGAGATTTCACTTCTAGTTCCCAGCGCCTCTCAATCACCAAACTTATCTGATCTTCGCTGAATATCATCGGTCATGACGCTAAGACGGCGAGTTTGATATATGAAGACACGCTTGCCGTATGTTCACCGAAAGCGGCGCTAATCTTCATCTAACTTTCGCAATGCTTGGACGTCCCTTGAACCTGTGTCTGGCAACATAGTGGTCGCGACGAGAAGGACCAGCAGATTCCGATCCGTCGTTACAACATTGAACGATCAACTTTTGTTCTTGCCTTGGCTCGAAAGGAGCGACTAATGAAGTGGACAGCAATTCGAGGATTCCTCAGTGCCGCACTGGTCGGTACCGTGGTCGTCACCACAACGGCGGTAAATGCCGCCAACATTCATTCGAACGAAATTACCGACACGGCCCCGTCGTCATCAAATCCGTTTACTCTGGGACAAACGGTGGCCGCCAACATGACGGCATCGGGCATTGGACGTGGAAGCGGGCTCACCGGTAACGCCGGTAGCAATCGTTACAATGCCGCTGGGTTCAATAGCACGTTGGATCTCAACGACTATTTTTCTTGGACTCTGACGCCCAATTCAGGCTTTCAGATTGATTTCACCAATCTGACGGGCAACTACCAACGCTCCAGCACGGGCCCCACGACCTATGCGTTCCGGTCTTCTTTGGATGGTTACGCTGCCGATATTGCCACCGGGGCTATCACAGGTTCGGGTAGCGCAGTAGCTTTCAGCATGAATTTGGGAGGTGCGGCTTTCAATTCCGTGACTTCCGCGATCACTTTCCGTCTCTACGCTTACGGAGGAACCAGCGCGGCTGGCACGTTCAGTGTTAACGACTTTATTTTTGATGGCGCTGTTTCGGCACTAGCCACTGGCAACAACTCAACAATCACCGCCCCCGGCACTGCGGGCTTTGGTCGCATGATGCAAGGTCAAACCCCATCGTTGAACGTTAATCTCACCAAGATCGGAAGCGATGCGACAACCTACTCAGCCGTCGCGAGCAATAACGGGCTTACCGTAACTGCCGACGGCGCGATTGCCGGTGGTAGCCAAAACGAAATCGTAGGTCTGCAATTAGCTAACAACGCCAACGGTTCGGCCTCCACTGGAACGAAGGCTTATACCTTGACCGTCGACAACACGATCGGCACAAGCGCTGGTGCTGGTCAAGGTTCAGCGGATGCGAATGACGTGGTGAATGTTTCGGCCACAGTCGTTGGCAATCGCACGATCAACAGCTCGGCCGTCAACCTGGGCAGCGTGATTGTTGGTGCTTCCACAGGTGCGCAAAACACAACTTTGAGCACCACGGGTGACGACAACAACAACACCCGCGTCACCGTGAATGGAACCTCAGCAACCGATGGTTCTGTGACTGTCGCCGCAGGTTCCAGCCAACTCTTTGACGGTGCGGCTGATACCGTTCTTCGTAGTGTCACTGGCACGTTTGCCACAGCTGGCCCTATGAGTGGCGCGATCGGCCTCTCGAAGGCAGGTGAAGGTTTGTCGGGCGAAGCCGTCAATCCTGTGGCCGTGTCTTACACCGCTGCGGCGTTTGATTCCAGCACGGCTGCGTTTGCCGCCAACACTGCAAATGCTTTGACGATTGATTTCGGCACCTTCATGCAAGGCAGTGGAGTTCAATCGGTGAGCGAAGCCATTTTCAATGCTCTGCAAACCGCCGGTTATACCGCCGAGTTGGACTTCGATTCGATTTCCGGTAGCGGCGATACCAGTGTGTTGTTCACCGACTTGGCAAATGGCGAATTCACGGCATTGGCCGCTGGACTCTCCAACGCTTATTCTTTTCTGACATCCTTCGACACGAACAATGTGCCGGGCGTTTATTCGGCGACTTATACGCTGGGTCTTTCCGATGCCGACAATTATGCCGGTGCAGGCTTGGCTGGTTCGCAAGTTCTGACATTGAATGTCTCGGGTACGATTATTCCTGAACCATCGACGTTGTTGCTCGTCTTGCCTGGGTTGATCACCTTGCTGGCAAGGCGTGAACGGGTTGTCGATTGATTCGAGAACGACAATCGTGCTCTGCAGGGACTAGCGGAGTAGGCGGGACGAACGGACTAGGTTCGTCCCGCCGTTTCCATATTCAACCATTTATCAATAACAACTTTGCGGCGAGCAAACTAGAAATTCGGAGCAGCTAATGAAGAGGCACCTTGCCCTATCGATGGCTTTCGTGGCCATGATTACCCTTTTGTCGACCAACCTATTACGCGCCCAATACGACGCACCGGCCACCTACTACAACAGTGCAAATGGCACCGGTGCCACGTTGAAATCACAATTGCAAACGATTGTGAGCAGCATGACAGGCGTTAACTATGGGAATGCCCGCTACTCGGCACCCATTACGGATGCTGATCCCAACAATTCCAATAATATCATTCTGATGTATAACCGAGCTTCGGTTTCCTCGGCTTGGGACAGTGGCGCCACCTGGAATCGCGAGCATATCTGGCCAGTTTCTCGATTGGGTGTTTCCGATCCCGGCAATACAACGACGAATCTTTCGTCCGATCAATTTAATCTTCGTCCAGCCAATCCCAGCATCAACTCATCCCGGGGCAACACTCCGTTTGGTCTTGATTCGACAACGGGCAACTACGGCCATAATGGTGGCTATTACTATCCCGGCGATGCCGATGCCGGCGATACCGCCCGCGCACAGTTCTACATGTCCACTCGCTATAGCCAGCTGATTCTGAATGATGGCACACCCTCGGGCACGCAAATGGGCGATTTGTCATCGCTCGTTGCCTATCACTATCGCGACGTGCCCGAAACGTTTGAACGCCGACGCAACCACGCCATTTACGGCCTGGCTGGTGCTAATAGTCCCGCGATTAGCAATCCTTACCGCCAGTCAAACCGCAATCCTTACGTCGATCACCCTGAATACGTTTGGTCGGTGTTTGTTGATCAGCAAAACGATTCGCAACTCTACGTGGGCGGTTCGCCCAACGCAAGTGGCGGGTCAAACGTTAATCTGAATCTTGGTTCTGTATTGGTGGGTGCACCACTGCCTGGGGCCCAGAATGTGAACCTTACCAAAACCGGCCTCGATGGCACTTACTATGAAGTGACTCCCTCGGGCGCCGCCACTTCGTCGGTCACTGGCCGTTACAATGCCTTCCCTGTCCTGACTTCGGGAACGAGCAGCCGGTCGATTTCCGTCGGCCTTAACACCAACACTACCACAGCAGGTTTGCGTTCCGGGGCTGTCACAATTAACAACCTCGATATCACCACGGCCGGTGGAGCTGGTCGCGGCGCGAACGATGGGAATGACACGATTAATCTGGCACTCAACGTGCTCGACCATGCCAATCCCTCGTTTTCGTTGGTCAGCGACGCAGATTCGCTAGTTTACGATTTCGGTACGGTGCTACTTGGCAGCGCATCGCCGAGCTTTGGATTCAGCCTCGCTAACCTGGTTGCGACGACGGGATTTACGGCGGGCTTGGACCTTGATTCCGTACTTGGCAGCGGAGACGTCGGCGCGCTCACGACAGATTTGTCGTTGTTCAGTTCGCTCGATGCTGGTTTCACCAACGCCTTCACTGCCGCGCTGAATACTTCGAGCATCGGAACGTTCTCGGCAAGTTACAGCTTGCAGTTCTCTGACGAGAACCTTCCCGGTGCGGCCGCCTTGGGCAACATGACGCTCACGCTCATGGGCAGTGTTGTTTCGGTGCCAGAGCCATCCACGGTCTATTTGGTAGTGACCTGTGCTTTGTTTACACTGGCTGGGAAGCGGCAAAGAATCGTTCGTTAATTCTTTGGTTTAACAACAAGATTAGCAGGCACATGATCAGCAGGCTGTAGTCGACCAACCCAACCGCCACCAGGCGCGAATGGGAGGGTTAGGCTACTGCCTGCTGATACTTTTTTGGTTCCGTGAACAAGATCTATCGCCATACTGATCTTCAGCTAAGCAGATAGCTTGATGAGCGCTGCTTCCATGACCAATCCAGGTCCAAAGGCGAGCATCACGCAAAGGCCGTTCTTCTTTTCTCGCCGAAGTTCTTCTAAGACAAATAGCACCGTCGGCGACGACATATTGCCATAATCATTAAGTACGCGCCGCGAAGCTTCAAGATCGTGTGCCGATAATCCGAGCGATTCTTCACAAGCATCCAGAATGCGCGGTCCTCCCGGATGGATCGCCCACGAGCTGACGTCTTCGATCTTGACTTCTGATTGCGCGAGCCATTGTGAGATCGCTTCCTGCAAATAGCGGCGAATCTCGCCTGGAACGCGAGATGACAGATTCATTTCGAAACCATGATCGCCCACCTTCCACGACATGAGATCGCTGGTATTGGGAAGTCGCCAGGAAGCGTTTGCAACTACTTCTCCCCAAGAATTACATGATCCCCCTTTGCCAACAAGCGAAGCTGCTCCATCAGCAAACAAGGAGTTGCTCACAAAGTGCTCACTGCGGCTGCTGTATTGAAAGTGCAAACTACATAGCTCTACTGCGCAGACCAACACACGGCTTTTGGGGTTAGATTTCGCAAAAGAATTGGCCACCCGAATGGCATTGAGTGCTGCGTGACAGCCCATAAAACCAATATGCGTTCGGGCAACATCGGTGGGCAATTCGAGGCGCTCGCAGAGCGTAAGATCAACACCCGGAGAATGAAATCCTGTGCAAGAAGCCGTGACCAAATGCGTAATCTCTCGTCCCGTGAGATTTGCGCGGTGTAAAGCTATTTCAGCCGATTCCACTGCTAAATCGGCAGCTTTTTCTTGATAAAACATCATGCGCTCGCCGGTCGTTGGACCACGCTTGCTCGCATCCTCAGCGGGTGCGAAAAACGATTGATGCGCTGGAACTCCGTTTGTCGACGACTCTAAGATGACACAGCGGCGCGAACTCACTCCACTTTTGCGATACAGCTTGGTGATTGTCTCAGTATGTTGAATACCAAGCCCTTGAGTAACCAATGCTAAATTGGCCGCATCATCTTGCCTAATCATGTGGGGCGGGGTCGCGGTGCCTAAACCGAGGATGTGAAGTCCCATGTATTCTCGTTTCTCATTCTTTGAGGGGCGGGGTGAATGGAAGATACCAACGTGGAAAGTAGACGGGGAGCATGCCACGCAACTGATAGTCCTGTGTTGACAAGCCAAGGCTGTCGACACAAGACGCTTAAACCTCGACAAAGGGCATGCCTTGGGTCGGTAAGGTGATGGAAAATGTGATGCCACTTGCGAGCAATATTCGGGTGCCAGCCTGATTGTGCTGTCATGACTAAAGGAATCACTGCCTCGGCCGCTTGCATTGCGAGAGTCATTCCCTCGCCGGTAAATGGTTCAACATAACCCGCCGAGTCGCCTACCAGAAAAATTCCTTCGTCGGCTATGCAGGCGGCCCGGCGTGTTAAAGGCAAGGTCCCGCGAAGTTCACAATCTCCATACCGCGTGGCGTTCGCGACTTGGCATTGTTCTAGTACGCTAAAGACTGCTGCGCTTGCCCCTAGCTGACGAACAGCAATCGGATTAAGCGCAGCAGCCAAACTCACCCTGCCATCACCGAGCTTGATACGCCCGACGTAACCATGTCTGCCTATCGCCATCGAAAGTAGTCCCGCTGGCAAGCCTGAATCACTGACTTCAAGAAGTCCCCCGACACCGATTCGAGCAAATCGAGACGCAATTTGGCGAAATTTTGGTAGCCTTACCACGCAATTGTTCCCAAGTCCATCGCAGGCCAGCACGACTCGTGCATAAATATGTTGCTTGGAGTTCTGTGCTGATTTCAGCTCTATTCTCCGCAGGCCATCATCGAACCCGTCTGTTATTGTGGCGGTGGTTTCCATCCACAGGTGCGCACCGGATTGAATTGCAACTTTCGCCAGTTCTTCGTCAAAGCAAGACCGCAGTATTGCCGCACCGCCTGTCATCGAGGTAACGAATTGCCTGCGTTGACCGCGAAGTTCGAGTTGCTCGATAGGAACAGCGTAGGATTTCGTCAAGACAGTGTTCAGCGACAATTGCTTTAGTAAAGCGACTCCATCGGGGCTTAGGCAGCCACCGCAAACTTTATCTCGTGGAAATTTCTTGCGCTCGATCAACAAGATCTGTAAGCCTTGTCGCGCGAGCAAAGTCGCGGCCAGCCCGCCGGCTGGGCCTGCTCCAATGACGACCACGTCCCAAGGGTGCTGGCGTGTTCCTAAGCAGCTGCTGTTTTGCTGGCCGTCCATGGCTGCTCCCAAGTTATTAGATAGCGCTGTGGCCAATGCCGACGGAGAGTCGCTCCCGGCAAGCCCGCCTTAACAAACAACTGCTGGGCTTCGTTCTCACGAAACGCAGCCCGCACGGAAAGCGGCGCATCGACATGGACAACCGGTGAGCGTGTCAAAATGGCGCACCCCAACCAAGCCAATCCATATCCGCTTGCTGATCGACGCAAGTCGTCGACTAACAGAGCGTGATCTGCCACTGCTGCCAACCTTTTCAAAAGCGAAACGGCCTCGAATTCATCCAGGTGGTGCAAAAAAAGTGAACAAGTCACGATGTCGTAGGTTGATACCAATTGCTCACTGAGGACATCGCACTTGAAAAAGCGAATTGAACGTAACCCCGCGTTGGTAGCTTGTAATCTGGCGAAGTCCACGGCGGTGGGGCTTTTGTCGCAACCTTCGATCAGCAAATGCAAACCTGCTCGCTCCGAACGACGTTTCAGCCAAATTGCCAAGTCTCCTGCCCCACAGGCAACATCAAGCACTCTTAACGCTTTGAGTTTTCGTTTCCGGGCAATACGAACGATCGCCTTCCAAATTTGCCGTCGCGTCGTTCCCCAACAATTTGTCCGTGAGAGACCTCGTAAGGCTTCATGGTGGGCGTCCTTTGCCAATGTAGGCTGGTCCATCACTTCAGGAGCCAGCTGCCTCGCTCTGAACCAATCGTTCCACGTCTTATCGAAAAGAGTCGCCGACAACGATGTTTGTAGTAGATAGCTACCTGCTGTTACTGTGTTCATACTTTGCATCCTTGCGTGCTGCCAGAAAACTAATAACGGATCGAACTTGCCAATTTCATTCTTGAAGACAAGCCAGCGTTCGGTAGAGCAGGGGATCGACTTCATCAACTAGCCATGTACCATGGCCGTCGCCCCACAAAAAATTCACGCCGCCGGGATGGCGACTGTCAAATTCACACTCGTCGGCATCGTCGCGATTAGGTCCCAACAAAGCTTGTCCTGCCACGCGTCCCGCTGCGTCCTCACCTTCTAGGTCGATGCCCAGCCATGTTGCCGGAAGCTTCCGCGCGGTTCGTTCGCCGACAAATAATACGTGCGATGTACCTCGCAGGACCCGAGAAAAAGTCAAATCGCGATCGCGAACAAACGCACCCTCACCTTGCACAGAGAGCTCAGCATCAGGATCACTTGATCCGAATACTCCTAGATAGCTTGCCGCCGGTAACTCAACGATGACTTCGGTTGAGTTGGGTTCATGCGATTCATGGTCACCGATTTCCTTGAAAAGCTGAAAATGATCATCTTCGACGTCGGAAGCACACATATATGTTTCCAAAGTCGCTGTGCGTGCTGCCGCGTTGTTCGGCGAATCAATACCGGCGCGTTCGTCCACAAGTTGACGCAATTGATTCTGCTCCAAGTAAGGTAAAATTCGTGCTGCCCAACCGATGGCTGATGACGTTCCCGACACAGAGCTCCAGCCAGCTGGAATCCGGCCTTGCGTATCGTGGCAGTTGTGTAAGGCGATGCCGATCTGACGTAAATTTTGCAGGCAGTCCATGCGCCGAGCCGTTTCACGCGCGGCTTGGACGGCTGGCAGGATCAAACCCATCAGCACTCCAATCACGGTAATGCAAACGAGTAACTCAAGTACGGTGAATGCCCTTCGCAAGGGCACTTCACGAGACAGTGAATATCGATGACAACTCATAGTTAGTATGAAAATCAATTCAAGGAAACGTCGTAGTGATGGTGAAGTACTCTGTGAGAATCAATCTCATAGTCGCGAACTTCAATTCCCAATTCGCGTAATGCGCCAGCTGACCACTGAGGCCAGGGGGACCACAACCCCCGTGAAGATGCCGCCACGCTGATCGGCAACCAGGTCACCATGCACAAACAGGCAATCACGGCGAACTTAATCATCCAACGCTTTTGCACTGTTGATTGTGTGGAATTCCAATCTCGAGCAACCAGTCGCTGAATTCGCTCTTGGATTTGCGAAGCGCTTTCTTTCAATGCTAACCCAATTGGCAAGTTTGGCGATGCAGCCTGACACTCAGCGAGCATCATCAGGCCCTTGAGGTATTCGATGGCTTCGGTCCGAGAACGAACAGCGCCGCCATCGGCGATAAATTCGCGCTGCAAGGCGGCTCGACGCGAAGCTCGCCAAACAGCGGGATGATACCAATAAAGGATTTCAACAAGCCGCTGTAGGAATAAATAAAACGGATGATTGGCGCGTAAGTGCGAAATTTCGTGCCCCACGATAGTATGGACCATGTCGAACGAAGCCGAGAGCAAGGCACGGGGCAAGACAATCAGCGGCTGATACATTTGCCAACAGTAAGGACTCATCAGTTGGTCAGTGGTGCGGATTTTGACAGCATGCCTCGAATTCAGGTTTGTTTTGATTCCCGCAAGCAGTGCTCGTTGTAGATCTGCTTCAATGGGATCAGTGGCGCGCAGGACATTCATTGATTTCAACATGCCAAGCAGCAAGGCCGTGAAACCCACAATCACACCGGTGCCCCACACGCTCAAAGCTGTCCAAGCAACATACGTTTGCCAATCAAGGACCTTGACGACGCTTTCACTCTCAAGGAACACACTGATTGGCAATATCCTCACGTGAGGGCCGGCCCAAGCGAGTACGGTCAGTGTAAGAACCAATATGTAAAAGGCATTCCACAGCCGATCTTTGGACTCATCCGAGCTTTCACGTCGCTCAATCCAATTCGTGGCGAAGTACAAAATCGCTACTTGCACGGTCAAAGACAGCAGTATTTCAAGCGCTGACGGCAAACTCATGACTTGGCTTCCAGTTGCTCAACGGCCGCGCGCAACGCCGCGACATCGCTTTTGCTCATCTTTTCTTCAGACAACAAATTGATCACCAGTGAAGGCAAACGGTTGCCAAAGAGCAACTCCTTCAAATCGCCAATCATTGAAAGTGAAATCTCGTCACGGGTAATGCTGGGACTATACACAAATGCGCGACCTATTTTATTCCGATTTAGAACGCCCTTCTTGCAATGCAACAAACTGAGCGTCGTCATGACCGTCGTGTAGGCCAATGGGCGTTCGAGTTTGTCGCAGACTTGCTGCACGGTTCCTTCGCCCAAATCCCATAAGACATCCATCAGCTCAAGTTCATATCGCGTGAGTCGGTGTTCCATGAGGATCACGGCTCCTTGGTAAAAAATTACGAAATGTTCAACCTCGAGAAGTGCCCTAGACTCATCAACGATGTTTGTAGTAATTCTCGTTGCAGTATGTTCATCGAACTTGGGTTCGTGAGTCAATCTCAGTTTTTTGCGGAGGTTGCTAGCAACCCTAGACTATCTGTTTTCTAGGAGTTTCCCTGATGGGTACGTTCCAGTTTGCTCGAAGTTCGCGTCCGTTGGCCATCGCTTTCAGTTGGTTTTTTCTTCACAACATCGCTACCGCGCAACTCCCCACCGAGCCGCAAGTGCCGGCGAAAAGTCTTGCTCAGGGCGAGGTCGACACGCAGCGCAGTCGCGTTTACATCCGTGTGGGTAAAACGGGATTCGGGCATGAGCATGCCGTGGTCGGCATGTTGAAAGCAGGGCAAGTCTTACTGGGACATGAGGACAATGCTGGCGAACTTATCTTCGAAATAGGCAGTTTTGTGGCTGATCCTGACTACGCTCGTCAGTACATCGGCTTAGAGGGCTTGTCTGACCCCGCCACGCAACAAAAAGTGACGGCTAACATGCGAGGGTCCGAGGTACTCGACGTGGCACGCTTCCCAACGGCTAACTTTCGGATCAAATCTGCTCGCTTAACCCAGCGTAAAAGTTCCAAAGGATTGGCTGTTCATGAGTTCTCAGGCGAGTTCTCACTGCATGGTGTAACTCGAGCAATTCAATTTCCCGTGGAAGTGGAACAGTTTGATGGTTGGGCACATGTCCGCGGCAGTTTCAAGATTCGTCAAACAGATTTTGGCATGACGCCGTTTTCAAAAGCCTTCGGCACGATTGGTGTCGCAAACGAGCTCCAAATCTTCGGCGACCTTTATATAGCTCAGCGATAACTACAATTCATTTTTCTTTAGCAGGGATGGCCTAGCCATGAAAGCCGCAGAACTAAAACTGCCAATGACCTATACACGTGCTGCAGGAATTGCTGTGGGTTGGTCTACACAAATTCTCTTTGGCATTACGGTTTGGTACTTGTATTGGTTTTTGCAAGATGGCAAACAAGCAACTCGAAACACGTCCTTACTTTGGGATGCCTTTTTAGCATTACAGTTTGCGATTCCTCACAGCATTCTTTTGCTGCCAGCCGTCAAGAAGAAACTTACCAAGTTTATTCACCCTGCCTTTTATGGGCTGATGTTTTGCGCTGTCACGTGTTTTAGTCTACTACTTCTCATTGATTGTTGGCAGACGCATGGCTATGAGCTTTGGCACTTTCAAGGCATTGGTGGCATACTGATGAGAATTTGCTTCATTGCTTCCTGGTTCGCCTTGTACTACAGCATTAATCTTACGGGATTGGGCTATCAAACAGGCTATACACCCTGGTCCTATTGGCTGCACGGAGAATCTGTTCCAGCTCGTCCGTTTCAACCTCGAGGCGCCTATCATATGCTGCGCCATCCCGTCTATTTAAGTTTCCTAGGACTGATCTGGTTCACGCCCAGGATGACGCTCGACCATGCGCTGCTGACCGCAACTTGGACGGTATACATTTTCACAGGAAGTTGGTTAAAAGATCGCCGTCTCGCCTACTATCTTGGACGATCGTATCAAGACTATGCAGCCAAAGTGCCAGCCTACGTCTCAATTCCCTTCCGAGGCCTCTTCGCCAAGCACGTAAAAGCAGCCATCTTCCGCGCCAATCACTAACATTCATACGACGTTATCTACGAGCAGAATTGGGCACGGAGACTTGGCACTGAACGTCATTTCCCGCATCGCACAGCCATTTGTCTTCGCAAAAACGAGAAAATGACCTATTGAAAAACTATTGATGGCTCGAATTAGAGATTCCCACTTTCAGGCCCTATTGAAGAACATCGTGTTTGGATTACGTTAGTTGTAAATTCTCCCCAGTAAGTCATCCGCTTTGCTTGTCGATTACTTTTCGATTTTGCTCGCAGCAGACATATCTAGTTCCATAATGATTATCGCCGCGCTGTTTGATCTCAATGTTATAGTACTGACCACTTACCTTCTCGCCGTCACCGGCATGGGAGTGTGGTTCGCCAGTAGACAGGGAAGTGCCGCAGACTTTGTTTCCGCGGGGGGAGCGCTCCCCGGTTGGGCCATTGGGTTGTCGATGTTCGGCTCCTATGTGAGCAGCATCTCGTTCGTGTTGGCCCCCGGAAAGGCTTACGCCTCGAACTGGAGTTCTTACGTTTTCACACTGGCGACTCCGATCGCCGCTGTTGTCGCGGTGCGATGGTTTGTACCGTTTTTTCGTCGAGCAGGTGCGATCTCCGCGTATGAGCATTTCGAACATCAGTTTGGGCCTTGGGCGCGAACGTATGCCGTGATCTGCTTTTTGCTCACCCAGATGGCACGGATGGGAGCAATCGTTTATCCCCTGGGCCTTGTTATTTCACCGGTAACAGGCTGGACGCTCACGCCGACGATCATTCTGATCGGGGTGCTGATGATGATTTGCACACTGGCTGGTGGCATTAAGGCGGCCGTTTGGATAGGTGTATTCCAAAGTTTTGTTCTCATCGCGGGTACCGTCACGTGTTTGCTGACTTTGATTTTTAAAACCCCGGGGGGACTTACTGCGATTTTGGAAGGGGGGGCCTCCTATGATAAATTCAGCCTCGGCAGCTTTTCCCCATCACTCGTTGAGCCCACATTTTGGGTGTTATTCGCTTATGGCCTTGTCATGAATCTGGGCAACTTCGCCACCGATCAAAGTTACGTGCAGCGGTACATTACCGCCATCGACGAAAAAGAAGCCAAGAAAAGTGTCTGGATTACGGCGATTCTCTATGTTCCTACGTCGGCAATTTTCTTTTTCGTCGGCACGGGTTTGTTTGTTTTCTATCGTGCTCAACCCGAGTTGCTGGGTGGTATCCAACAGGCCGATCACGTACTGCCTCATTTCATCGTCACCCAACTCCCCTACGGCATGGCAGGCCTAGTCGTTGCAGCAATCTTCGCGGCGTCCATGGACTCGAATCTCAGCAGCATGGCAACACTGACCCTTGAGGATCTTTACAAAAGATACTTTCGACCCGATGCGGGTGAACGCGAATCGCTGCTCGTGCTGCGTATCTCGACGGTGGTATGGGGCATCGCCGGCACGGCCGTAGGCCTGTGGATGATCCAGAAAGGCAGTGGACTCGACGTTTGGTGGGACTTAGCCGGCTTGTTTTCAGGAGGCGTGCTGGGATTGTTTCTCTTAGGAATGATCAGCCGCACGAGTGGACCCAAAGCCGGCTTTGTTGCCGTCGCGGCTGGTATGGTCGCAATCATTTGGATCACGATGCCAAAACTATGGCCCAACATGCCCGAAGCGATTCGCAGTCCTTTGAATACCAATCTGACCGTCGTCGTGGGGACGCTCACGATTTTTCTTGTGGGGCTGATTGTCACCGGGCTTTTGAATGCTATGGGAAAAAATTCTGCCCGTAGAACTTAGAAGGCAACTACAATTATCTAAATAGGCATTTGCAATCTTAAAATTCTACTATGAGAGACTTGTCGAGTAGCGAATTGTTCGACGATTCCGGGGTTGTACGAATCCCTTCACCACTGTGCTGCCGACGCGCGCAATCGTTGACGAGTTTTTGACTGCTGCCAATATCAAATAACTTCGAATTCCGTCGCCGAAGTCACTTAGATGGGTCTAAGTGTGTATCGCCAATCATGAAATTTTGGATCAATCGATTAGTCCGTTTGCGAATGAGCGAGCATCGAATTGATCGTGGACGAGGTAAACCTTGATGCGCTCGCCAACTGTCAGCTGATCCAGGTCGTGGTAAACCTTGATGCGACCGTGTCTCAGAATCAAGTCTTTGGTTGTGCCGTTCACCTCGCCGCAAGCCGGCATCGGACGCTCACCCCTTGCAAGGGTGTTGCCGTCACCATGCAGTCCATGTCTAGACATTGAAACAGCTCACAGTGGCATTGTCATCTGTCTGTCGAGGCAAGTACAATTCCCGCCGTGTCGCAACTTGGCTGCGGCGTTTGCATTGCTCCTCTGCGGCATGACTATGTTGTCTACAACTCTTACCCACCAAGAAACGGTAGTCGGACAACCGTTCCTCGGCGCACGAGAACGCATAAAGCCGACTCTTGCCATCGCTTTAGCTTTGATCTTCTCAACCATCTTGTTTGTCCCATGGCTAGGGATGCGTGATTTCTGGTTTCCGGATGAACCGGATGTCGCCGAACCTGCTATGACAATGTACCGCTCCGGAAACTGGATCACCCCAAAGCACAATGACGAGGCTTGGGCTGACTATCCTCCGCTGACCTACTGGCTCGGAGCTGCCTCGGCCCATGTTTTCGGCGGACCGTCGCCATTCGTTCTACGATTTCCAGTGGCGGTCATGGCACTCTTGCTCCTTGCGATGCTGGCCTTCCTTCCCCCGAAACAACCAGATGGATTTTCCTCTGCGAATCTCTGGGCAGTCGTGACGTTGGGTACGACACCCCTCTTTGTTTTTCAGTCCATTAATTACCATCCAGACATGGCATTCGCCCTATTCCAAACGGCGGGCCTCCTGCTCTACGGCGTATCATTTTCCACGGAACCGTTCCGGCAGCGCCCTTGGTGCTATCTCTTGCGCTGTGGGGCGTTCGCATGCTTTGGTCTGGCGGTCCTATCGAAAGGCCCCCTGGGACTTCTGCTGCCGGGCCTCATTCTGGCGATTTGGCTTGCCTCGATAGGGAACTGGAAGTCGATGTTGGCAATTGCCGGGTATAGCGTCATCTCGCTTGCCATATGCTTGCCATGGTATTTCGCGTTCGCTAAAGCCACGGGCGCAAAACACGTTTGGACCGAGCTGTATTTACAGAATTTCGCACGCTTTACAGCTGCTAGCCGCGGTCATGGTCAGCCGTGGTATTACTATTCCATTGGCATTTGGCTAGAAATGGCCCCCTGGGCACTTCTTCTGCCATCGGCTCTCTGGTCCGCCGCAAGAAACTCCTGGAAAGACCCCTTTACGCGCCTCGTCCTCCTGTGGTTTGGAATCACCTTCTTGTTTCTGAGTGTCGCCGCCACTAAGCGACAGGTCTATTTGCTGCCCGCTTACCCTGCTGCAGCAATCCTTATTGGTCGCTACTTACATACCCTGATCACAAGTCCGCCACTGCGGGTCTTCCAGGTCAGCCGAATCGTGCTCGGCGTCGTCGCCATCTCGGCTAGCTTCCCATTGATCGCGAGCGCACTATTCCCAGGGTTGCTTGACTACGCTCATCTTCCGGCACGAGCACACTCGGTCATTAGCGATCTTTGTTCGTCATTGCTCATCAGCGGCATTGGTACTTTTTTCCTGGGAGCATTTTTATTGAAAGATGCGAGGCAGGCTTATACGGCTCGCATTCCTCTCAGCACGGCAGGATATCTGGCCTTAATCTTCTTGACCCTTCAGATAGCAGTATTTCCTCGTCTGGACCAGGAACGTAGTTACCGCCCGGCGATGGAATACGTTCGATCCGTCTCCCCACGGGGGCGGATACTCTATTTTCTGCCAGGTGCTGAAATTAAACGTTGTGGGTTCCGCGTTGTCGACCCGCTGTTCAAAGTGCTGCCATCGTTCGACGACCCGCAACGGCTGGCAAAGGAGCTCAAAACACCGGGTGCCGTTGCCATAGCGAAAACGGACCAGGTCGGCCGGATCACACCCTTTCTCGACAGCCATCAGCAAGCGAGTCTGAAATTCAAAGAATTCCATCTAAGCAGCAAATCCTTCACGATCATCCATAACAATTCGATGGTGCCACGATGAATATCTCACCGAAGCTAGATCGCGTCGGCGAACCAGCGCGTGTCAGCGTTGTCCTGCCCACGTTCAATGAATCTGCCAATATCAAAACAATCATCGCTGCAATACACGCTGCCCTGGGCGGCACGCGGCACTATGAGATCATTGTAGTCGATGACGATTCGCCCGATGGGACGTGGCAGTTGGTCGATGAGATATCGTCAAAGGACCGACGGGTTCAGTGCGTTCGCCGAATCGACAAGAAGGGGCTTGCCAGCGCTATCATCGACGGCTTGTCGCTCGGCAAGGGCGATGCCCTTGTGGTGATGGATGCGGATTTGCAGCATGATCCCTCATTGCTACCAGCAATGATCGCTTCGCTAGACAACAGCGATATCACCATAGCCAGCCGATATGTCGAGGGAGGCACAACCGGTTCGTGGGGAGGTATTCGTCTGTGGGGGTCCCGAACAGTAACCATGCTTAGCCGCCACATTCTGGGTATAGAAGCAACCGACCCACTGAGCGGATTCTTTGCCATCAGGCGCGAACTATTCCAGGCTATGGCGGCAGACCTTCGCCCCAGAGGTTTCAAAGCCCTCCTCGATATCCTTGTCCATTCACCCGGTGCAATCGTCCACGAAATACCGCTTCGCTTCGGGGAGCGACACGGCGGCAAATCAAAGCTCGGTATCAGCACGGTGTTCGATCTCTGTTGCTCACTGATCGAACTGCGGACGGGGCATATCCTGCGGTAACAACCTGTAGGGAACGCCCTGTTAGGGTGGTTAATCGCCGCCGCCAACCTACCTTCGAGCAGAAATCGACGACGAATATCAGCTGGAGAGTTCTTGTCCTTAATGACTTTTAAGGCAAGTCGACGACCACTTGTCAGATGCAGAGCCTCGTAGACCGCACCCATTCCGCCTTTGCCCAGCAACTGACCAATTCGGTAGGTACCTAGTTGCGACCCGGGAGCTAGAACGCTCGAATCACTGCTCTGGGGCTGTGGGTGGAATGAAATCGTGTTCTCGAGATCGCAACAGAGGGACTCGAGTTCGGCGTCGAGTTCTGGATTGGCGTCACGTATAGTCTTTCCGGAATTTGCATCGCCCCAAGCCTGCAGAAACTCCGCTGTAATCTCGACCAACCTTGCAAGCACTACCTGTCTTGCGTCGGCAGAGAAACGGTTCACGTAGGGACTGAGCCGAGGGACGCCACTTCTTCTTAGCGAAAATCGAAACTCATCGCAGACTGCATCGATTTGGGCTGCAACATCAGGGGGGCATTTGCCAGCGCAGCATCAAGCCCGTGGTGGCCAACACAACGAGCCCAACGTATGCGATGGCATCAAGAATCGCATTCAATCCGGTTCGAGTCATGCGATTTCTCCTTGTTCTTGGCGAAACCGGCGACGGCGGCGGTTCGCAGCGCGAACTCAAGACCCACGGGCATCGCCGTGAATGGTCGTCGGCATTGGGTATCGGGACGGCAATCTCTTTACTCTTTGCTGGTCTCCGATGAGGGAACTGGTTTTACTTTCGCGGCCGGAGGCACCGCGTGATTACGATGGGCCTCTTCAAACCCGTGTGCTACAAACTGGCTAACAACATCAGCGTGGGCCTGGATGAGGGCGACGACAAGTGGATCGTCAGAGGTTTCTTTAACGCGAACGCCCTTATCTGTTGCTTCCACCGTCATTTTGATGCTCGCATGCCTCTGGAAGATAGCTGCAAATAAGTCGTCCCAATACCGAAGTCCCCGACCTTCCTGGACACGTTTGTGCATCGCGGCTACATGCTCCTGAAGTTTCTTAGTGACCTCGGGGCGATCAGATTCCGTGACCGTTTCAACCCCCTTGTCCGTCCGCGTGACCGCACGCCGAATATCTTTATGGTGTGCGAGCAAGTAATGAAAAACGTCTTGATCGGCTCGCATTGCTGACCCGGGACCGCGACCTCTACCAGACCCCGGTCCTCGCCCTCGCCCCATTCCCCATGGCGGACCTTGTGCCCGCGCTGGATCGTTCGAGATACTTTTTTGGAACACCACAAAGTAGTTCTCCCGAAGCAAATCAGGCTCTTCGCTTACCTTTGCAAAGCCTGATTCGCTGATCTCGGCTTCAAAAACTTCCTGTCCAGCGCGAACATGGTTTAACACCCAGTCGGTACTCGTCCCAGGAATGCGGCGAAAGTCGACTAGCACTACCCTGCCACCGGGCTTGAGTGCCCGCTGGATCGATGCCATCGTCTTCAAGGGAAATTCGAAGTGATGATAGGTGTCACAAATAAAAGCGATGTCCACAGACTGGGGTGGCAATCCCGTGGAGTCGTCCTTTGCGAGCTGCGTTTCCACATTTCGCTGGCCCGCTTCACGGCTGGTCGCCTTGATGTGATCGAGAAACTTCTGCGAAATGTCTACAGCGATGACGCGACCATCTTTCCCCACGGCTTCGGAGAATAGCCGAGTAAACAGACCCGTCCCGGCGCCGATGTCGGCGACCGTTAGTCCGGGCTTGATCTGACAGGCCGCCACGATCTCATGGCGACGGGCGAACAACTCTCGGCTCTCGAGCTCGAAGCGACCAATGAATTCCTGCACGTCAGGGTCGCGAAATGAATCATTGATTCCCGGTTTGACGCTGGTTGCCTGCGACCAGACGTCCGAGTCTGCAAATGCGGCGCAGATAACGATGACGAAGGTCAGGATGATGCGAGTCATGGATCTCATTCCTTTCGGGGATGAAGGCAGTATGCGGTTCTGATGATACGAAGGAGCATCGTTAAGCCCGGCCTTTCAGCATGCCGTGCCAGTAGAGGAACGGTAGCAGAAATCGTTTGAGCAACCACATACTCCACCGCTCCTTCGATTGATCGAACGGAAACGTCTCCGTTGGAATCTTGTCGTAGCCAAACTCTGCCAAGATAAGTGAACCATAGCCCGTAACGATTGGACACGATGTGTAGCCGTTGTAGCTTTTCGGTAAGAGCAATCCACTTATTGCTGCTTTAAGATTCACGACCAGTACTGGTGCTTGCTTGCGAATCGCGGCCGCCGTTTTGGAAGTGGGCAAGCTACTGCAGTCGCCGATGCCAAAGATATTCCTGAAATGTTTGTGCTGCAGCGTCTCGCGGTCGACATCGACCCAGCCATCCTGATCAGCAAGTGGACTGTTTGCAATAAAGGTTGGCGCGCTCATCGGTGGTGCGACATGGAGCATGTCGTAGGCAATGACAACTGTCTCACCAGTATCGACTCGATTGAAGACCGCCTCCTTCTTGTCGGGGCGAATTTCGATTAGCTCGTGCTGATAGCGGCAGTCAATCTGCTTGCGTTCAACGACCTTTTCTAGCGAGATCCGATATTTATCGACGGCAAAAATTGTCGGGTTGGCGATCGCAAAAATTACGTTGGATTTGTCACGCACGCCGGACTGGCGGAAGTAATCATCCGCCAAATACATGATCTTCTGCGGCGCTCCGCCGCATTTGACGGCGCCGCTGGGATGCGTGAACAGCGCGGTTCCGCCACGAAAGTTGCGAATATTCTTCCAGGTCGAATCAACAGTTTGATACGAGTAGTTGCTGCAGACGCCGTCCTTGCCGACGGACTCCTTGAGGCCGGGGATCTTGTTCCAGTTAAGCTGGATACCCGCTGCGACTACGAGCCAGTCGTATGTGATCTTGGAACCGTTGGAAGTCAGGACATAGTTTTCATCAGGGTGAAACTCAGTCACGGCATCCCGAATCCATTTCGCGCTGCGTGGCATCACGGACGCCTCCGTACGCCGCGTCGCCTCTTTGCTGACTACGCCGCCCCCGACAAGTGTCCACAAAGGCTGGTAGTAATGCTTGTCAGAAGGTTCGATCACGGCAACGTCGCATTTGTTAAACCACCCTTTTGTTAGTTGTGCCGCGACGGTTAGGCCAGCCGCTCCACCGCCAACAATCACGATTTGATGGTGTCGAGTTTGTGACATGTTGGCAGCTCCTAGATTGGAAAGGTTGTTCGACCGATGACAAAAATCGCAACCAGGGCTATCGCGATCGCAAACACACGCTGAAGCGAAGCTCCTGAAAGATATCGACTCGCCCAAATTCCTCCGAACATGCCGAGAATGCCCCCGACAAGGAACAACGATGTGACTTCCCAAGAAATATCACGCCCGGCCCAGAGGTGCGATGTGACACCCGAGATGCTGACAAAGGTAATCACTAGCAGAGAAGTTCCCACGGCGCGATGGATCGGCATCCCGCTGAAAAGGACAAGGGCCGGCACAATGACGAAGCCGCCTCCAACGCCAAATAAACCCGACAAGACCCCGGTTAATACACCGACGATGATTAGCAGTAATGCACAGGGAGAAGACAAACGAAGAACGCCTTCGGAATCTCGACGGCACGTGGGGCCTTCAGTTTCATCGTCCTGAACGCATATGACTTTGACGACGGATTGATCCGCTTTAAACCACATCCGAACAGCCAAGAGCAACATTAAAATAGCGAACATCGTGAGGAGCAGCTTCTCTGAAATCTGCGCCGATAGCCAGGAGCCAAGCGGCGCACCTAACATACCGGCTGCGGCAAACAGCAATCCGGTCTGTAATTCGACCTGCTTAGCCTTCCAACGGCCCGCCAAGCCAATGGCAGATGTTGCTCCCACTGCAGCTAATGATATTCCAACGGCCTCACGTGGATCGACTCCCAGCCCGTAAACTAAAAGAGGTATCGCAAACAGGGCTCCACCCCCGCCTGTGAGTCCCAGCGAAAAGCCGACGATCGCGCCAAAGACCACGGTTAAGAATGCCATGCGAAAAACTCCAACTCATATGCGAAATGACGAGAGGAGTTTGTCTTGGCTAAACGCTGAATCAGGTAGATTGGTGGCCCGAGATCGATGTTGTCGCATAAGATTAATTTCTTCTTGAGCCACTAAGCTTTGTAAAGTAGACAGGCTCCCAATTCCCCGGAACAAATGCATCGAGTTCTAGCGAGTTGGCAGGCTTGATCACGAATTAACCTTCTGGGTTTCACTTTTTGTTTCTAATCCCGCATTGACCCAAGCTCGATATCCCCCTTCCATGTTGATAACGTCGAAGCCCTCTTTTTGAAGAAGGCTTGCCGCGATCGCCGAGCGCCCACCGCCAAGACATTGAGCCACAAGGGTTCGATCCCTTGGAAGTTCATCGAGGTCTCGAAACAAGGTCCCTAAAAAGTGATTTTGAGCGTTGGGGATATGGCCCGCGCGATACTCTGTTGCCGCCCGCACATCAACCAAGGCGACCTCTCCAGCAGCAATCCGGCTTTGCAATTCCTTGGGGGCAACAGAAACATAGGATTGTGTTCGCAGGCACTGGTTCCGCACCTTCTCTGGATCGAAGTAACCGGCAATCTGATCGATCCCAATCGATCGCAATCCCCGCAATACGGTGGGCAGAGAGTCTTGCTCGGTAATCAGATAAAGCGGCTGTTTGTAATCCACAAAGAAACCAGCCCATTGAACTAGGCTGGATGCGGGAATATTGATCGTGCCTGGAACGTGCGCCGATTCAAATTCTGCACTCGCGATTGTATCGATGACTAAATATTCGGCTGCGGTCACGGCCAAGAGCTTGGCGTCTATCTCGGAAACCGGCGAAAGATTCTTAAGCAGTTCGGGTCCAAGTTTATTCACCCGTTTCATGACGGCAAAATAAAACGGTGTCTCAGGTTGGTCGGTCAAAATATAGTCGACAAACTGCTCTTCATCGTCGTATTGAAGGGCCGGATTAAACAGTCTTTCGTATCCGACTGTACTCGAAGGAACCGCCCCCAGGCCTTTGCCACAAGCGCTCCCCGCACCATGCGCGGGCCAAATTTGCAAATGGTCGGGAAGTTGTAAGAAATTCCGCATGGAATGATAAAGCTGTCGAGCTCCGATTTCCGCGCTACCCGTAATACCCGCCGCTGTTTCCAGCAAGTCAGGCCGGCCAATCGAACCGACGAACACGAAATCACCCGTAAAAATTCCCATGGGTTCATTGGCCCCTCCCCCCACGTCGGTGAGCAAAAACGAAATACTCTCTGGTGTGTGTCCAGGAGTATGCACCACCGATAGCTTGACATTGCCAACAAAGAATTCGTCACCATCTTTCAAAAGCTCGGCGTGATTCTGTTCTGCAAAAGCATACTTCCAGTCAGTTGGCCCTTCGTCAGACAGGTAAAGCTTGGCTCCAACCCGATCAGCAAGTTCACGAGAACCCGAGACAAAATCCGCATGGATATGAGTTTCGGTTGAGGCGACAACTTGGAGGCCCTCCAATTTGGCGGCTTGCAAGTATTGCTCAACGTCTCGACCCGGGTCGATGACAATTGCTTCTCCGGTCTTTTGACATCCTACGAGATACGAAGCATGAGCCAGTGATTTGTCGTAAAAGTACTTTAGTAACATAGGAACGCACTCCTTAGGGGCCCAGTCAGCTGCTGGGCCAATGGTTAGTTCAACAGCAACGAGTTACCTGGCATGATGTTGTTTTCGACGAGGAGTCTGGCTTGCTACGTACTTGATTCCAAGGCATTTTCGCTAAGATCATTCCCATGCCGCAGGTGTCGGTGATTCCTGCAAATGTCAGCCCAGCACCGACAAACGCAGCGAGACCGATCCACGCAGGGTGTACGAAGTAGCCCAATGCAGCACCAGTGACGACCATCAGCCCAGCAGCGATGCGGACCTGTCGTTCAAGCGACATGACCTTCTGTCCCCGCACCACCGGCAGCCCGGCTTGATCCCAAGATTGCGTGCCTCCCTCAACATTGACCACGTTCGTGTAGCCCTTTGCATGCAGCTTCTCACAAGCCTGCTTGCCGCGAGCCCCCGAGCGACAAATCACATAGAGAGGCGGTCCTTGTTCGTTTCGACCGGCCGTCAGGGTCGCTGAGTGGAGCTGATCGAGGGGTATGTTGCGCGCGAAATCGACATGAACTTCGCGAAACTCTACGGGCGTACGGACATCAATTAGCTCTGCTTGCTGTCCGGATTGCACTAGATCATGCAGTTGCTGAGGGGAAATCGTCGTGACGCTCATGTCTTGCTCCTCAAAATGATTTTCTTAAGAACTTCTATTTGTAGTTATGTCGATACAGTACGATATTTATTGCGAAAAAAAGGTGGGCCCTTAACTTGCAACCTGAGCGACCCCAAACCGATCCTCAATGCATTTGAGGATGCTACTCAAATGAGGCTCGGCGACTCGGTAGAACACCTTACGTCCCTCCTTTTCACTTGTAAGAAACCCGCAGCGCTGCATTAATCGCAAGTGCTCGGAAGCCATGGGGCTAGGTAAATTACACGCCTCCGCCAATTCACCAACCGTATACTCACCCTGGAGCAACATCTGTACCATCCGCAGGCGATGAGGATGTGCAAGCGCGCGGAGGCATTCAGCGGCCTGAGCCATGGAATCTAAATCAGTCAGTCGCAGTTTCACGGCCATATTTTGTTTGTGCCCTATATGCTAATATATCGCAACATTGCGACATGTCAATACTGCCCCCTTCGACAATTCTCAGATTTTTTCGTACTGGAGACTTTGGCAGAATTTTCTTTAAAAATGCAGGAGGCCGAAAGTCGGCCGACATCTCTATCTCGACTTGTAGGAAGCTTGTTGGGCCACTTCAAAGTCCTGAAAAATCGGCTTGATTCGCTTCATAAATTCCTTGGGCTCGACAAAGCCTTCGATCTGACACATGAGTTGCCGATCTGGTGAAATCACCAGCGTGGTAGGGTATCCACGCACACCCAGCTTCTGCGCTAACTCTGGGAATGTTGTCGCGTTAAAAGCATATGGTTCCGCATGGTCTGCAATCACTCTTGCTACCTGCGGCTGAGCAAGCGTCTCGCGCAGCATTTTCTTACAGTAGCGACAATTGTCGGAAGTCACATACAAGAAAATCGGGCACTGATTGACCTGGGCCGCTTCCCACGCTTGCTGGAATGTTGGATGGCGAAACAGCGGGTGATGTAAATTGGGATCCTCGGCAGGCTGCGTGGCCGCCTGTTGAGAATGACTCGAGTTGGTTTGGCCGTGAACAGGTACTGCTGATATCACAAATAGCATTGAAATCATCAGACTGACTCGCATCGATAAGTCCTTATCTTAGTGACGGTAGCCGAATCACGGTGTTTGTATGGACTACCAAAACACAGGACGGCTTAGAGTTAAATATGTCGTCACATAACGACCTATCGATCAGTAATTTGCATCGGATTCTTTGCTGTCTCTATCGATACGAGCCCACAGTGTTAAGCACTGCCGATCTGGCAGCGGCGTCGAACTGCGCTGAACAGCTGAGAATACAAATCCCAGTCGAGTGCCCTCACGCCAGTTGAGAAGATGGGATAGGCCCGCTACCTCAGCAACTTGAAGGATTCAATCACTGCGGTGGCTTGCTCGGACTTCGTGAACTCGGGCATGCCCACAATCAGGATTTGGTAGAGCCGAGTTCCCACCATATAAAAGCGGCAACGGGCCTCTCCCTTTGCCTGTGGGATCGTCACGCGGAAGTCCAAGCCAGGATGCGTCTTGTCGAGTTGCACTTCTTTGATATGGAGCAACTTACCGCCAAACACTTCGAGCAGTCGATCACGGCCCGATTCCAAGGCGGCCGTCAGTTGCTTCGGCGTGCTCCCTGCGAGATTGGGATTGTCCTGGTACGAGACGATGAACGCCCCTTGCTCAGCTCCAACTGTGAATTGATGCTGCGTCTCTTTGGCATTGCCGACTTTAGTGGTTTCGTGCGCCGGTTTCCCCGGCAGCTCGATGCTGAATCCACCTTCTGCCGACTGAAAGCCGATCAAACCACTTTCCGATTTTTGCCCCTCGGCGACTGACGTGCACGTGATGAGCAGCGCGAACGACCAAGTAACGATCGACAACGAGAGGAGCTTGGACATGCTGAAGCTTTCATTTTAGTAATAAACGAGAACCGCATTTCGGTCCTCTTTGATAGTATCGTCGGCCCTCCCGCGGCATCCGTCTGACTCAACTCGCCCGAAACCTTACAAGTTGTTAAGCCACCGCGAGTTAGCGATCTTTAATAAAAATGGGATCGTAATGGAAAATAAATCGCACGCATCACACGATAAGTAGGACTAATAACACCTTATTTCGTGGCACTTGGAGGTTACCAAGACGGCCTCATTAAAGCTTATCTCCTTTGCCTAACCAGCATTCTGCCAGTGAACGGGTGTATCGAAACTTCATTAAAAAAGAGTAAGAAAAGCAGTTTGCGTCGATTGGCGTATATGCTTATGCCGAAGATGACAATTAAACCGGTTAGTGGGGATTTAGCGTTGCGCACGATGGTAACGAATCGCCACGAAGCTTCCGCAAGTGACATTGAGAAAACATTGAGGCGTCTGTCCAAAAAGCAATGGATCGAAAAATAGGCGGGATTCACAGCATTCGGCACTATTGCTTGTTGGGCGAGGAATGAGAACAGAGATTTCATGTATGGCACTCCCTAAATGACGCCCCAAATGGGGGACGACCCACCCTTAGTTTTCGGCCAGCGATCCAACACGGAGTAAACACACCTAACCCCTACAACGCTGGTCCACCCCGTTTTGTCACAGCTATCACGGCACGAGTTCGTGGTAGCCGCCAGCCACCGGAGTGTGCTGTGCCTGTGGTTTGTGGCTACATTCGCAGCACACCCCAACTCACCAAGTTGGTATGGTGGCGACTCTTCAGATCGCTGCGTAGGATGCACTCAATGAAATATCATGAAATATCAAGTGTGTTTGCGCTAGCTTACCTGACTGCATTTTCGCTTCTGGGTACCGCCCTCGCTGATGTTCCAGTAGTCTCACAATCAGTGCCGTTTGCAGGACGGGACAGTAAAACACTTCCTGAGGAAACGCCGGTCGTCGCTACGCCGAGCCTTGGTGAAGGCTTCGTGCTGCCCGTGGGCAACTACTTCCAAACAGCCAGCGGAGACAGCAGCGCGGCGAAGCCGAAGTATCCTGTAATAACCATCTCCGGCTTCGCGCAGATTGATGGCATCTGGTTTTCACAGGACTCCGCCAACCAAGCCGTTGTGGGTGATGCCCAGGATGTGGCCGGCTTCCGCCGCTCGCGTCTCGGTGCCAAGGGCAACCTCGCTGACAACGTAACCTATAAAATGGAATACGATTTCAGCTTTCCCGGGCGGCCCAACTTTACAGACGTATGGGTTGACACCGCCGATATCCCCGTGCTTGGACACGTCAAAGTCGGTCAGTGGAAGCAGCCATTCAGCATGGAGCCCGCGACCAGTATCCGTGAAATTATGTTCATGGAACGGTCACTAGCCTTTGCACTTGTCCCGTTCCGACAGCAAGGCATTGGCTTTTATGACACGGCGCTCGACGAAAGCATTACGTTGGCGTGGTCGGGTTACCGGTTTCCATCCGACGTGTTCGGTAACGTGGCCGGCGACCGGGGCTACGGTATGGCGATGCGATCGACGGCCATTCTATGGGGTGACGGCGACGGCAATGTGATCCACGTCGGTGGCGGCTACACTTACAATAATCCATCGACGGGCACACTGCGAATTCGTTCGACGCCGGAAGTGGGTTTCACACAACTCGACTTCAATAACGCGACGAACTTCCCAATTCCTTTCTTCGTCGACACCGGCGTCCTGCCGACGGCCAATTATCAAGTCATTGGCGGTGAGTTTGCGGCGGGGCTCGGCTCGATGGTGTTTCAATCGGAACTCATGTTAGGTATGCTCGATCAGCAGGGCAGCAGCTTTCTACACCTTCCCGCCGGCTATGCCCAGTTGGGATACGTCGTGACTGGCGAACGGCGCATGTACGACAAAAAAGCGGGTGCCTTTACCCGCGTGGTGCCTGACGTAAACTTTGGCAAAGGCGGATCCGGCGCCATCGAAGTTTGCGGCCGGTACTCGACACTCGACCTGAACGACGCCAACGTAGCTGGTGGACGCCTGCAGGACTTCACCTTCGGCATCAACTGGTACCTCAACAAGTACACACGGGTAGATTTTAACTTCATCCATCCGATCTTGGATCGGCCAATCGGCAATAATACGAATGCTGACGTCTTCGGCACCAGGGCGCAGTTCGACTTTTAGGAGTTTATCGCCGACGCAGGCGCCGTCAGGGGTGATGTTGGGGAAAAAGCCTAGTCGTCCGGCCAACGATGTCCATAGAAATCCTAAGGCTTGAGTGGTATATGCACCGTCATGGTCGTTCCATGTCCCTCAGCACTTTGACAACTAATCGTTCCGCCATGGGCTTCAACAATCGTTTTGCAAATCGAGAGGCCCAAGCCAGTCCCTTTTTTTCCGTCACGACTGCGTGAGCGGTCGACGCGAAAGAAGCGGTCGAACAGTAGCGGAATATCTTTGGCGGGAATTCCTGCGCCGGTATCAACTACCGAGAGCACTGCGACTTGATCCACGGAATTCAACGCCATTCGCACGACGACTTGGGAATTAGGCCGGGAGTACTTGATCGCATTGTCAAGCAAATTGTTGAGCAATTGTCGCAAATGGGGCTTGTTGCCCAAGACAAAAATACCACGCGCAATCTCTGCTCTTAACTGAACTTCGTTCGCTTCGGCCACTCCACTAAACATATCAGCGGATTTTGCCGCGACTTCGCTCAAATTGACTTCCGCAGGTTCGCCCACGTGAGGCGGAGCAGCAGCTTCCGACATCAACAAAAGTTGATTGACAAGAACTTCGAGTGATTCCCCTTCTTCCATCACGTCTTCGAGCAAACGTCGGTATTCATCGGGAGAGCGGTGTTTGGTGAGCGCGACCTCAATTGAACTATGAATCGCGGCAAGCGGCGTGCGCAGCTCGTGAGCGGCATCAGCCAGGAAGTCGCGCTTTTGGGAAATGTAAAGGGCGATGCGGTCGAGCAGCTTATTGATGGTGAGCGCTAAGCGATCAAATTCATCGTTCGTTCCACGAATGGGCAAGCGTTCATCGAGGGCCGCGGGTTTCAAGCGTTCGGCTGTTTCGGACATTTCTTGAACATCTTTGGTGGCACGACCGGCAAGCAGGTATCCAAAGAGAGGTGACAGCAACAGGATGGAAGTCCCCGAGGCGACGACGATTCTGTCAACTCGGGAAATTTCCTCTTCAAGATTATCGAGTGTGGCTCCAACGTAAATTTTGGTAACGTGATGAGCATTGGGCTTCACCGTTTGGCACAACAGCCGAGTCTGATTGATTGTCCGTCGCGAGCGTGTGGAAAAATCGGCAAAGTCGGGCAGTTGACTGGGTGGTTCAGCGCTTTGCCAGAGTGTTTTTCCTTGGTCGTCGATCAGGCTGACAAACCAGTCATGTTCTTTATGTCCAAAGGCTTTCCGGCGGAGCTCGTCCGTGAGTTGCAAGAACTGTGATTCAGGTAATTCCTTCAGAGCGAGCTCGATCTCGCGAGCATCTTCGGTCAGCAAGTCGTCGGTTTCTTGGAGCATCGTCCACGAGACGCCCTGGCGCACGGCCAAGAGCGCCGCCAGCGCAATCCCATCCACACCGAAGGTATTCCACATCGCGATACGGAAGCGGGCGGTGTGTAAAAAGTTGGACATGCTGGGCAGCTCAAAAGGCAGCGGACCGATTCACGATCCATAATAGCTAGTCCACGTGAGATTCAGGAAGCCACCGTCCAGAAAACGCGTGAATAAAAGAGCTATTGGACTTGGGTCGTGACGGCAGCTCGCAGCACATAACCACGGCCGCGAACGGTATGTAGAAGGGGTTCATCGAAGTCGCGATCAATTTTGCCCCGCAATCGCGTGACATGAACTTCAAAGACGTTAGTCACGCCTTCCCAATCGGCTTCCCACAGATGTTCGCAAATCATTTTGCGCGTGAGCACCTGGCCGGCGTTTCTCATCAGGAATTCGAGCAGGCTGAACTCGGTGGGCGTGAGGTCGATCTTTTTCCCCTCGCGTGTTACACGCCGCGTAGAAAGATCGAGAATGAGTTGCCCCACCTCCATGAGTTGCGAACTTTGGTTAATCGACCGCCGGGTGATGGCTACCAACCTCGCGAGCAGTTCAGGAAACGCAAATGGCTTCACCAAGTAATCGTCGCCGCCGGCGTCGAGGCCAGCTACGCGGTCGTCGACCGAACCAAGTGACGTGAGGATCAGCACGGGGGTGTCGATTCCCTGGGCGCGAAGTTATTGCAAGACTTGCATGCCGCCAAGTTCAGGCAGCGCCAAATCAAGGACGATCGCATCGGTCGATTGAGACTGCGCTTTGCTAAGGCCCAACCTGCCATTGGCGACCAGTGCGCACTCATGGCCAGCTTCCTGGAGACCTTGCGCGAGCGCTCGTCCGATTATGGCATCGTCTTCAATCACAAGCCTTTCACGGTGCGATCTCTCAGTTAGGGTTCTTGGTGTCGCACGAGTGGTTTACGGGCTGACTGTCCAGCAGCTAAATATCCGCCTATTGGGCATGACGGGTGAAGTTACCTTTCCGAAAAGTAATTCTAACACTTCCGAAGTTAATTCTAACATCCTCATCTAAGTAAGCTCGGCACTTTGGAGCAATCGAACGCTTCCTTACAGAATTGTAACCGGCATTTCCTTTGCGATACGAGTCGATAGAGCGTACAAGAAGAAGGAGAGTAGGCTGTACTACACTCCCGCCTATAGTTGCCAATCACGACTGCAGGATGCCACGAAACGTGCACGAAGCACAAGTTCAATATCGAATTTGGCCATTAACACCCACCCCTCGCTGAGCTCACCGTGTCTTTGGCTGCCGAGCAAACAGCTCCCTTTGTTTTGAATACGGAGACCTTGACTGGTCTATCGGGTTTGCAGCATGACATCGAGCATGCGGCGCACCTGCTGCCCACGCAGGGACCGATCACGGTGTTTATTCACCACAACACGTTGCACGCCTTCGAGGATTTACCTTTTGAAGAAGCTGTGCTGGAAGCCAAGCGAGTACTCGGCTGCGAGCCGTATCTGAGCGAAGCCCGCTATCGTCGTGAGTTGGAAGAGGGGCGAATTCTTCCCCACGATCTGCACACCGTGTTGTTGGAAGATCTCGATGAAAAGGGTGACGTGCTGATCGGTTGTTTGGGAACCCGGCACGAATTGCAGTTGACGATGCTTCGTTATCCCTTGTTTGACGGTAGCGACGACGAGATTCGCTGGTTTATCAACGAAGCGGACGCGCTGTTTCAATTTCGGACCGAAGTTTCCGCGACGCTGCGAAATCGGCTGTTGGATTCCACCAAACATTGGATCCAACGCGACTTGTTGAGTAACGGCAGGGCGGCCAGCGCTTACGCCCACGAAACGAACATTCATTTTCTAGAAAAGTTCGATGTCGCCAACATTGAGATTTGGAGTGAAGAAACTTCGGAATCGTCAACGCTCCATCTGCTGTGGCAATTGGTGTGGCACGGCGTGAGCCAGGTCCCGACCGAGAAAGTCGACTCGCAAAAGATGGTGCGTCACCGCGATGCCCTGCTGAAACGGACTGGACAAGACATCGACCTGCTCGTGAATGCGGAGCTAACTCGCTTCTGTGCAGCGTATCTGGATCAGGGCTACGCGAGCTGGCAGTTGCCCAAACGCGATGAAGGGTTCTTGGCGGCGTATTGCGCGTTGATGTGCAATTCTCAGCCGGTGGAAGCGTGGCTCGAAGATTTGCCATCTGAATTGAGCAAATTGGCCGAGGGCAAGATAGCCGCGCTCGCATCGATTGCCGAATCGCTGAAATCTCTAGGAGTCTCCGCCGCCGAACAGGGCGAGTACCTGTCGCAAACTTTGCTCGTCCTGAAAGGCTGGGCGGGGATGCTTTGGCAGATGGAAACTAACGGCGAGTGGACCGTCCGCCCTGCCCAGGAAAATACGCTGGTTGAATACCTGGCCGTGCGGCTGATTCTCGAACGGTTGGCCCTTGCTTATGTGGCTGCCGAGGAATTGGGCTTCAAGGGTTCGCTAGCTGAATTAAACACGCTGTGCCAATCGGCAGAGATATCGCAGGACAGTAGCGTCGAACGCAGGGCTTTCCAGGTGTTTCAGCTCGCACAACTTCGATGCTGGAGCCCTGCGGAACTGGACCAGCTCACGGTGCGCGAATGGAAACAGCTTGTTGATGAAGTCGAGTCGTTTCATTCCTTGCGCCGTCGATACTTGTATCACTTGGCTTACGAGCGGCGGTATCGCAACCAAACGATGGATGCCGTTTCCCTTTTTTCGCAACGACATCCTGAGCGAACGGCCGTGAAAAAGAGCCCCGAATCGCCCGCTTACCAAATCGTGTGCTGCATTGATGACCGCGAAGAATCCTTCCGCCGTCAGTTAGAAGAAATCGACCCCGCCGTCGAAACCTTTGGGGTGGCGGGATTTTTTGGCGTCGCGATGTACTACCGCGGTGCCGACGAAGCGCATTATCGCCCCCTTTGCCCGATTGTGATCAAACCTTCGCACTACGTGACCGAAGAGCCTGTTTTCTCACTCGACGGAAGCGGTGCTCGCCAGGCGGATACTCGCCGACGCGTCGGTCGGCTGTCTCATCTGCTTCACTTGCAAACACGGACCGCAACGGGTGGCATTGTCACGGGGCTCTTGGGTTCGATCACGTCGTTGCCGTTGATTTTGCGAATCTTGTTTCCACGAGCGACCGCCAAGATGGGCCGGTTGTATCGGCACGTGGTGAACCCGCCGAAGACACAGCTTCGCCTCGAGCGAAACGGCCCACAACCCGGGCCGCAAAACCATCAGCTTGGTTACACGATCGAAGAAATGGCCAAGATTGTTGAAGGGGGTTTGCGGGCGATTGGGCTCACCAAGAATTTCGCGCCGCTCGTATTCATCATGGGTCATGGTTCGGGGAGCCTCAACAATCCCCACGAAGCGGCGTACGACTGCGGAGCTTGCGGTGGTGGCAAGGGTGGACCCAATGCACGCGCGTTTGCCGCCATGGCCAATGAACCGCGAGTGCGAAATATCTTGGCCCAGCGCGGTTTAACGATCTCCAACGAAGTTTTCTTCATCGGCGGCTTCCACAATACGTGCGACGACAGCCTGACCTATTTTGATCTCGATCGCTTGCCTCCGGTGCAATGGGATTTGTTTTCGCGAGCGAAGATCTCACTCGACGAAGCACGGCAAGCCGATGCCCACGAACGGTGCCGACGTTTTGAATCAGCGCCGTTCACGCTCACGCGCTCGGCGGCGTTGAAGCACGTCGAGAACCGTTCCGAAGACCTCTCGCAGGTCCGGCCCGAGTACTGCCATGCCACAAATGCCGTCTGCATGGTGGGACGCCGGGCACGAACCCGCGGGTTGTTCTTAGATCGCCGGTCATTTCTCACGTCCTACGATCCCACAATCGACGACGAACAAACCTCCATCCTCGCCGGACTGCTGGGCGCGGTGATCCCTGTGTGTGCGGGTATTAGCCTCGAATACTATTTCTCAGCGGTCGACAACGTTGGCTACGGTTGCGGGAGCAAGTTGCCGCACAACCTCACCTCGCTTATCGGAGTGATGGAAGGCGCCGAAAGCGATCTGCGAACCGGCTTGTCCGCTCAAATGGTCGAGATTCACGAACCGGTGCGAATTCTGTTCGTGATCGAGACAACACCCGCTGCGATGCTTTCCATCATGGAGCGCAACGCCACGATCAATCAACTGGTTCGCAATCGCTGGGTGCAGCTGAGTCTCTTGGATCCGCAAAGCGATCAGATGCACATTTTTGCCGACGGCGAGTTCCAGCCTTACCATCCCGAAGAGCGCTCCTTGCCAGTGGTGGCAAGGTCGCCCGATTGGTATCGCGGTTGGCGCAAACATCTCAATTATGCAGAAATCAATCAAGCAGTTTCCCCAACGGAACATGTCGAGGAGATTGCCACACGATGAACACCGATCTGTTGCTCACATTTTTTAGTACGTGTGTTGTTTCCGCGCCGGTGGTGTTGCTGTGCGTGTTGGGATTGTCGGCCCTTGTCGGCAAGCCGCTGAGCGAACGATCAATCAGCAATTGCACGCAAGCCTCGGTACTCGCAGGATTACTCGCCGCGCTGGCGGTCTTGGCCAGTATGTTAATGACCGATTCACGGCACGTGCCGCTCGAACTCGGCAACTGGGTGGTGATCCCCGGCGAGCATTTTCACTTCAGCTTGAAGTTCGTTTTCGACCGGCTGTCGGTTCCCTTTGTGATTCTCACTTACATTTTGGTGGGAACGATTGGTGCATTTGCGAGCCGTTATTTGCACCGCGACGCCGGTTTCCGCCGCTTCTTTTTGCTCTACGCTTTTTTCTTGATGGGCATGGTGCTTGCGACACTTGCCGGAACGATTGAAACTTTGTTCCTCGGTTGGGAACTGGTCGGTCTGTCTTCAGCCTTGTTGGTGGCTTACTTTCATGAACGTCGTGGGCCAGTGGCCAACGGGCAGCGGGTGTGGTCGGTATATCGGTTGGCTGATGCATCGTTTTTGCTCGCTGCGGTGGCGTTGCATCACCTACACGGCAGCGGCGACTTTGACGCAGTCATGGGCTCGGGACCGTGGCCATATGGCCAAGCGACCTTGTCACCGAATCACGCACTCATTGTGGGGTCGTTGCTGCTGATCGCCGCTGCGGGAAAGTCGGCGTTGGTCCCGTTTTCCGGTTGGTTGCCGCGAGCGATGGAAGGCCCGACCCCATCGAGCGCCGTGTTTTACGGTGCCCTCTCGGTCCATTTGGGAACATTCTTGCTGCTCCGGGTCGGTCCACTACTTGAGTTGTCTTACATGCTTTCCGCGGCGGTGATTTTGATTGGGCTTTTGACCGCCGTGTTTGCTGCTTTCGCATCGCGCGTACAAAGCGATGTCAAAAGCGGTTTGGCGTTCGCATCGCTCACCCAGGTGGGGATCATCACCGTCGAAATCGGTTGCGGCCTACGGTATCTGGCACTGATTCACATCATTGGCCACGCGTGCTTGCGAACCCTACAACTTTTGCGGGCTCCCAGTTTGTTGCGAGACTATCGCCAGATGGAAAACGCCATCGGCTCGCACCTTACCGAACATGTTCAACAAGAGCGGCTGGCCAACTACCCTGCCCTTTCCGAGTTTCTCTACCGCTTCTCCTATCGCCGTGGTTGGCTCGACTCGGCTATGGATCGCTGGATCGTGCGGCCGTTCCTCGCCGTGTTTGCATGGTGCAACCGCATGGAGCAAAGTTGGACTACCTTTTTGTGTGGTGAGAAGTCCGATTTCGTTGCAACCGCAGCCAAAGGTGAGGTGAAGTCTTGAACGAACTTCATTTTCCATGGTTGGAGGTTGCAATTTTTCTTCCCTTGATCGGTTCGATCATCGCAGTCCGGGCCGCGGACTCGACGGAAGCACGCCGCATCAGCTTGCTGGTCTCGGCCGTTTCGCTCATTGCCGCGGTTTGTGCCTGGTTCGATCTGGCCTACATTCATTCGTTCGAAGCTCACGACCGCTGGGACCTTTTCGAACAATTGTTCGGCGTCGATTTGTTTGTCGTCGATGAACTGAGCGCTCCGCTCCTGGCGCTCGTGGCACTCCAGTATTTTCTGACCGAACTCGCCACGCTCCGCTCGAAAGTGAAACGCTTTTCCTTTGCGGCGACGCTTGTGTCCGAATCGCTTCTCCTCGCCACGCTAGCCTGCAAGATTCCGTGGGGGATCATCGTGCTCTTAAGTCTGAGCACGATTCCGCCGCTTGTGGAAATCATCCGCCGGAATCGTTCGCCGCGAGTGTTTCTAATTCATATGTTGCTGTTTATCGCCTTGCTTGTGACCGGGCAATACCTGATGACTTCAAGTGAAAACTCATTTTCCACGATCGGCATCAGCTTGCTGGCGGCCGCCGTGCTGCTGCGAAGTGGAGTCGTGCCGGTGCATTGTTGGATGACCGACCTGTTTGAGAAAGCCAGCTTCGGTACGTCGCTGCTATTCGTCACGCCGATGGTGGGCGCTTACGGTGCGATGCGGTTGGTGCTGCCGACCGCACCGGATTGGATCCTCGGTGTGATCGCCGCGTTTTCGCTGCTGACCGCCGTATACGCTTCTGGAATGGCGCTTGTGCAAACCGAGGCACGCCGATTTTTCTGTTATCTGTTTCTCAGCCACGCCTCGCTCGTACTCGTGGGGGTGGAAATCGCCACGCCTATCGGACTGACGGGCGCATTGTGCGTGTGGCTCTCGGTGAGTTTATCGCTCTTGGGATTTGGCCTCACGCTGCGAGCCGTTGAAACTCGCACGGGTCGACTCTCGATAGCCGAATATCATGGCCTTTATGAAGCCGTACCGGTGCTGGCCGGGTTCTTTTTGCTTACAGGCCTCGCGAGCATTGGTTTTCCGGGAACGATTGGCTTCGTTGCGGTCGAACTCTTGGTCGAAGGGGCCGTGCGGGCCTATCCGCTGATCGGGGCCATCGTCTTACTCGCCGCGGCTCTGAACGGCATCGCGGTGCTGCAAGCTTATTTTCGAATCTTCAATGGCAAAGTTCACACCGGCACGATTGATTTGCGTTGCCGCGCGCCGGAGCGCGTTGCCGTGATGGTGCTGAGTTTGTTGATTATCGGCGGCGGTATCGTACCCCAGCCAGGAGTCGCCTCGCGATATCACGCGGCGACGGCCCTCATAAAGAGTCGAACGAAAACATTGGCCGCGTCTACTCCGAAGAGCGACGACGTTGTCGCGACTTGGGCCGTAAGCGAGCCAATCCCAAACACAAGTCCAGAAATACGTGAGTAATAAAAATCCTGACGAGCGTGTGTCTCGCCGGGAATGTCCTAGAAAGGTTGGTCGTTAGAAATGTCCGCCGCAGTAGTAGAGACGAAAGAGATGACCAGTGAAATTCCCGTGGGAAATGCCGCCGGATTCACTAAATATTTTAAATTCGACGCCATCTCGGGATTCTTGGTTTTCCTGATCGCCCTTCCGTTGTGCTTGGGCATCTCGCTCGCGTGTGGCTATCCGCCTCTGGCGGGAATTTTCACGGCGATCATCGGTGCGCTAATCACCACATTCATGAGTAATTCCGAGCTCACGATCAAAGGCCCCGCGGCAGGCTTGATTGTGATCGCCATTGGCTGCATTGAGAGTTTCGGCGGCGATGGGATCTCGGGCGGGTTCAGCGCGACCGATATGACGGCCTACAAAGCAGCACTGGCCGTTGGCGTAGCTGCAGCGGCCTTGCAAATTGTTGCCGGCCTGTTGAAGGCCGGCGCGCTTGGCGATTTGTTTCCGAACTCGGCCGTGCATGGCATGTTGGCGGCCATCGGCGTAATTATTATCGCAAAACAAATTCCCGTCGCGCTGGGTGTTGCCGCCAAGGGTGAGCCGCTCGAATTGTTGGGTAAGATCCCCGCATTCTTCCGAGAAGCCAATCCCGCCATCGCGGCAATCGGGCTCGTCAGCCTCGCCGTCATGTTCGTGTGGCCGATGATGAGAAGCCGGTTCGCGTTTTGTAAAGCAATCCCCGCGCCGCTGGTGGTATTGGTTGTGGCAGTGCCGATGGGTATGGGCTTTGATTTGCTCCACGAACATTCCTACATCATGCAGGGCCACAAATATCAGCTGAGCGAACAGTTTTTGGTATCGATGCCCAGCCGTCCTTTCGGCATGTTCGACGAAATCACGTTCCCCGACTTTTCGGCCCTCTTGCAACCCAAAGCGTGGAAGTGGGTTTTCATGTTTCTGATGATTGGCACGCTCGAATCGGCTCTCAGCGCGAAAGCCATCGACTTGATCGATCCCTGGAAACGCAAAACCAACCTCAATCGCGATATCGTGGCCGTGGGAACGGCGAACTTGTTCGCGGCGCTTGTCGGTGGCCTGCCGATGATTTCGGAAATCGTTCGCAGTCGGTCGAATATCGACAATGGTGCCCGCACCCGATTTGCTAACATGTGGCACGGTGTGTTCCTGCTCGTATTTGTGGCCCTGATTCCCGTGCTGCTGCACAAAATTCCGCTCGCAGCCCTGGCGGCAATGCTGATCTACACGGGCTATCGGTTGGCCCATCCTTCCGAGTTCGCACACGCCTGGCATATCGGTCCGGAGCAGATGGCCGTCTTCCTGGCAACGATTGTGGGCGTGTTGGCGACCGACCTCTTAATCGGTATTTTCATCGGCATCGGTGTCGAACTGTTCGTGCACCTTATCAACGGCGTACCGCTCACTTCGCTGCTGAAACCCTCGCTGGAAATATCCGAGCAAGGCGATAACACGTCGGTCATTGCCTTGAGTAAGGGAGCGACCTTTACCAATTGGATTCCGCTGCGTCGAGCGATCGAGAACGCCGGCCTGGCGCAAAAGCGAAACCTTGTGGTCGATCTTTCCAACACAAAGTTGGTGGATCACAGCACGATGAACAAGCTCTCCGACATGCAGCGCGATTTCAAACGTGAAGGTCTCACCCTGGAAGTCATCGGCCTCGACGACCACAAGCAATTTTCCAAACATGCCCAAGCCGCTCGCAAGCGGGTCGTGGTGAAAAGCTGAAAAACGGAATCCGTTCGTAACATGGCAAAGAAAAGCAAATCGTCCACCGGAGTGATCCAGCCCGAGCGCCTCTACTCCCGGCGGGCCTTTATCGAGGCCACCGGCATTTCGCCGAAACGCCTACGCAAGGCTCGCCGCCGCGGCGTCGAACCGCTATGGCTCACCGTGGGCAAGCAAAAATTCCTCTTCGGCAGTGCCGCGATCCAATACATCGTGTCACTCTCGGAGCTAGAACAAGCCACTCCGTGCCATGAACTGGATAGCAAGATCGAACCGCTCATTCAGCCTCAACGTATCCAAGGTCTCAGACTCCGTCGTCCTTTGAACCTTAGCTTTTCACGATGAGTTTAGAAAATGAGAGATTAATATGAAGTCACTGCTAAAGACGACGATGAGGCTTGCCGCGTTTGCGGCACCGTTAAGTACTAAGGCTGACGATGTGCCCCAAGAGAGCAAACTGACCATGGCCAAGATCGTAACGAAGCTTAAAAAAGCCGGTTACGATCCGATTGTTGATATTTCGTTTGATGATGGATCCTGGGAAGTCGAAGCTTATAAAATGACGCGGCAGTCGAACTGCGCGTTGATCGTAAGACGGGCGAAGTAAATTCGGAACATCGTGATGATCGCGATCGCCGTCCACCAGCAAAGGCAAGAACGTCGATCAAAACTTTCTCTACGGTCCTCAGAATCCAAAAACTTGAAGAACGCATTCATGAGCTGGAATCCAAAGAGAAAGAATAACGCATCTTGCCAATTGCGTATCCCCTTGAATGAGGAATTCTCGGAGTGTTAGATTGCTATTACGTTAGTTACTCGCCAGAGTATCAAATTCACAGGGAGTACCGCGTCAATGAGTCTCTATAAAGTCATTGAATTAGTAGGAACCAGCGAGGTTTCTTGGGAGGATGCCGCGCGGCATGCGGTCGAGACAGCGCAAAAGAGCCTTCACGATTTGCGGATTGCTGAGGTCAAGAAAATGGATCTCAAGATTGAAGACGGAAAGATCATGTACCGTACGAGGCTTGACCTCTCCTTTAAATACATCCATGGAGAGTGACTTGAGCGAGGCTAGTCACATGCTGTTGATTTGTCCTTTGTTCCATTTATCTTCCGTCATTGGAATGCGAACATTAAGTTCGCAAGAGGTGTGCAAATTCTATTATGAGCATCCGTAAGAAATTACTGGACGAACTTGCAGAGCGTCGTCGATCAGCGTCAGAGGGTGGCGGACAAGCCAGGTTGGAGAAACAACGCGCCCGAGGACAGCTCACGGCACGTGAGCGTCTCAATCGTTTGTTTGACCATGAAACTTTTCAGGAATGGGGCATGCATGTCGAGCATGCATGCCATGATTTCGGCCTGGAGAATGTGCTTCTGCCTTGCGACGGAGTCATCACTGGCGTTGGCCGAGTCTATGGCAGGCCCGTGGCTTCGTTCAGCCAGGATTCTACAGTCGGTGGCGGCGCCTTAGGCCAGCGGCACGCTAAGAAAATTTGCGATGTTATGGATTATGCCCTGGAATGCGGCATGCCTTTGGTGGCTATTAATGATTCTGGCGGTGCCCGGATTCAAGAAGCCGTTGAATCGCTTTCCGGGTATGGTGAGGTTTTCTATCGCAACGTCATGTTGTCGGGTTCCGTACCGCAGATCGCCATTATCGCTGGCAATTGCGCGGGAGGGGCCGCCTACTCGCCTGCTTTAATGGACTTTCTGATCATGACTCGCGAAAACGCCAATATGTTTATATGTGGCCCGCAAGTGATTAAGGCCGTCACGGGTGTCGATGCGACTATGGAAGAAATCGGCGGCGCGGCGGCGAACGCCAGTATAAGCGGCAACGTCCATTTTGTCGCCGACAATGACGAGCATGCCATTCAGATTGCGCAGGAATTGCTCTCCTATCTGCCGCCTAACAATATCGAAGATCCACCTCATCGCCCCCTTGATGAAATCTCACTCGACCCCGATGAAGATCTGAACGATTTGGTTCCAGAAGATCCCAAAGCTCCCCTGGATATGTACGCGATTATCGGCCGCCTCAGCGATGAGAGTCGATTCCTTGAAGTGCATCGGGATTTTGCGGCTAATCTGATCGTATGCTTCGCGCGAATTGACGGCATAGTCGTAGGCATCATTGCCAATCAGCCAAACGTGAAGGCGGGATCGCTCGATATCGACGCTTCCGACAAAGGGGCACGCTTTATCCGCTTTTGCAATGCATTCAATATTCCACTCGTTACGCTAGTTGATATTCCTGGTTTCTTGCCCGGCGTGGGACAGGAAAGGGGTGGAATTATCCGTCACGGAGCAAAAATGCTGTTTGCTTATGCGTCGGCAACCGTGCCCAAGATTACGGTCATCATTCGCAAGGCGTATGGTGGTTCCTATCTAGCCATGTGTAGCCGCGATCTTCGAGCAGACATCGTGCTCGCCTGGCCCACGGCCGAAATCGCTGTGATGGGGGCAGAGGGTGCCGTAAATGTCTTATACCGTAAAGAATTGGATGCCTCCGATGACAAAGCGGCTTTACGTAAACAGTTCATTGAAGAATTCCAAGAGAAGTTTGCTTCTCCCTATATGGCAGCCTCGCATGGTATGATTACCGATGTCATTGCTCCCTCTGAGACTCGTGGGATTGTCTCACTGGCGCTGCGAAACTCGCTTACCAAGAGCGCCACTCGTCCGCCGAAAAAGCATGGCTTGATACCACTATGATGCTGATGTCTCTCGTAATCTCTGCGGTCGCTGTTAACGAAGACTCCACATTTAGTGAATTGAGCCAGTTCTCGTTGACCGGTTCGTTTGTTGTATTCTTCGTTTTGGGTCTACTGGCCATCTTTTGTGGCGTTATAGGTTACGTATTTCAGATTTTAGCCCGTCAGCGGACCTCTAAGGCTGTTTCTCCAATCGCGGAATCGGAAGAGGCCGAGGAAGTCGTGGCCGTGATCGCCGCGGCGGTTGCCGAGGTCCTATCCGTGCCTCACCGCATCGTTTACATAAGGGGTCTAACATCAGGAGGTATGGAGCGAGCTTTGGAAGGTCGTTTCCAGCACCATATTTCGCACAAGTTGCCGAGAACAGGTCGCACGCCTCCCTGATCTTTAAGTCGTCGACAAGTCAAATGCTTGCCTACAACACAAGATACAAACTTTGAAGCCTTTGCCAATTTCTGAGGGTATTATGAAGAAGCTGAGAATCACGATTGGCAAGAAAACTTATGACGTCACGGTTGAAGATTTGACTGACGAAACAGGTTTGCTCGCCCCTGTGAAACATGCTCAACCAGCGGCGATCTCGCCGTCTTCCTCTCCCCAAGTCCCTCCAGCAGTTAGTGCCGTTCCGCAGGGCAAAGTTGCTCCCGGCACCATTTGTAGCCCGATGGCCGGCACGGTGGTCAAGGTACTCGTCGAAGCCGGCGATCAAGTACGCCTCGATCAACCACTGATGATTTTGGATGCCATGAAAATGGAAAATCACATCATGGCGTCAACATCTGGGACTGTCAAAACTGTGCATGTCAAACAGGGTGAGTCGGTGGCAGAAGGTGAAGCACTTTTCGTGCTGGAGTAGTGCGACTCTATGATTCAGGAAATTCTGGAACTGACGGCTATTGAACTCATTACCTGGCGAATGCTGGTCATGTGGTTGGTCTGCGGTGTGATGTTTTATCTGGCGATCGCGAAGCAGTTTGAACCGATGCTGCTGATTCCGATTGCCTTCGGAGCCTTGCTTGCCAATCTGCCTACGCTCGGAATTCTGAACGAACCTCACAATGGTGAACCGGGAGGCTTATATTACTATCTGTACAAAGGCATTGAGTGGGAAATCTACCCACCGCTGATCTTCTTGGGAGTCGGGGCACTCACTGATTTCGGGCCACTGATAGCCAATCCGCGTACTTTGCTGCTTGGCGCCGCGGCTCAAGCCGGCGTGATTGTCACTTTTCTTGGTGCCTCGGCGATTGGTTTTACTCCAAAAGAAGCGGCATCGATTGGCATAATCGGCGGAGCAGACGGCCCCACTTCCATCTTTACCGCGAACAAGCTGGCGCCAGAGTTAGTAGGTCCGATTGCTGTAGCCGCGTACTCTTATATGGCGTTGGTGCCTTTGATTCAGCCACCTATCATGCGTGCCTTAACCACAATGAAAGAACGCAAGATACGCATGAAATCGCTGCGAAGCGTTTCCAAGCTGGAACGCTTAATATTCGCGTTTTCAACGATGGTAATCTGTATCCTCATTGTGCCTTCGGCATCCGCATTAATTGCCATGCTGATGTTGGGAAATATCTTTCGCGAAAGTGGCGTCGTAGAACGCCTAACAAAAGCAAGTCAGAATGAATTGATTAATATCGTCACGATTTTCCTGGGTACAAGTGTTGGCATCACCATGAGCGGAGATTCCTTTCTGCAGGCCAGTACGCTTAAGATTCAGGCGATGGGGGTCGTTGCTTTTGGGATCTCAACCGCTGGTGGCGTGTTGATGGCCAAGGTTATGAATTTAGTCAGTCCCAACCAACTCATTAATCCACTTATCGGATCAGCCGGTGTATCGGCAGTTCCGATGGCTGCGCGCGTTTCGCAGGTGGAAGGCCAACGCGTCGATCCGCAAAATTTTCTCCTTATGCATGCGATGGGACCTAACGTTGCCGGAGTCATCGGCACGGCAGTTGTCGCGGGATATTTTATCGCAAGACTTTCTTCCCCGTGAAATGACTGCCTGGCCCGTATTCTGCAGTCGGCCTTGGTTGCCAATTCTTGGTGAAACCGGGCCATACTCCGGGCTTTTTGCGAATGCCTGTCGTGGTTCTTAAATTCTCAATTTTTCGTGGAATGAACGATTTTTTTACGATTGTTAGATGGTACGTTAGGGAAAGTGACAATACAGTTTTGTATCTTCGAGAGATTTAAGTACTCGTTGAGGACTTAGGGCTTCAACTCCTTTTATTAAAACTTTCAGAAGCTAAATAGGCGTCATACGAGGTCCCCCCATCCACGCTCCTCCATGTTGTCAATCGAACCTCTCTGGGGAAGTGCTGAAGTGATTGAATTTCTAGGTATCAGTGCCAGGAAGTTTGCCTATTTGAGGGCACAAGGCGAAATGGTCCCACCTATCACCAAGATTGGCCGATCTCTGCGATTCGCTCCCGATGAGGTTCGTGCCTGGGTGCAGGCAGGATGCCCATCGGCAAGCGAATGGAACGATATGAACAGGTGTGATGAATAGGGTGCTCACAGGGTAATTGCGGAGTGAGGTAGCGGAATGATTTATTGGGGATTTGGCATGCTCCTGATCTCCCGAGAGTTCGTTTATGGCTGATATCTTCAAACCAACGTTTCACCGTGAAGTGCCTTCGACAGCGACAATTGTCGAACGATCCGGTAAGAAATTCGCCAGATTCAAGAATTCCAGCGGCCGTGTTATCGAAGGCGAACTCGTCGGTGATGGTCAGCGTTGCCGCGTGGAAACTAGCGAATTCTATGGCCGCATAAAGCATCCCGATGGGCGTACTCGCCGCGTACCTTTGGGTGTCACGGATAAAGAAGCTGCTCGGCAGTTAAGGATCAAGCTTCAGAAACAGGCCGATCAGCAAAAGGCAGGGATCATTGATCCGTTCGCTGGTCACCTGAGGCGGCCGCTCATCGGCTCAGCTAAACCTTTCCCTAAACGGTCCCACCAGCGTGATTCCCATGGTCGCATTGTCAAGTTTGCGAGCCAATTGGCGATCGAGGATATAGAACGAGCCATCGCTGGCAGCCATCTGGCGGATTACCGATCCCACCTGCAAGGTGCTGGCCGCTCGGTAACGCACATTATGGAAATCCTGCGAATCATTCGCCGCGTCTTCATTGCCTGCAAGTTCCAAGGGATTAGTGACTTAGATGCCAATGTTTTCGACAAGTATTTAGCCGCTCTGATTGCCGATGGTAAGAGCTTTCGCACTCGGAATGCCGCTCTGAAATCAGTACGAGCGTTTATCCGCTGGTTGGTCAAATCTGATCGCCTCCTTGAAGATCCCTTCAAAATGCTTTCGGCCATTAATGAGCAGTCCGATCCTAATCGGCGTCAACGACGACCACTTGAACCAGGTGAATTTACTCGGCTCATTGCCGCCACTGAGAACGGCAAGATGATCGAATCGATCTCCGGTTCGGAACGAGCGATTCTTTACCTTGTTGCCGCGTGGACGGGCCTGCGTCGTAAGGAGTTGGCTGCTATCACTCCCGCCAATCTTACCTTGGATTGTGAGCCTCCCTGCATTCATATTCGGGCATCATCCACCAAAGCCAAGCGGGACGACCAGCCGATTCCCCTGCACCCCATGGTGGCCCAAAAGCTCCGTAAATGACTGGTCATTCGGAATGCGAGTCCCAATGAGAGAATCTTCCATCTCATGACCCGCAGTGGTCGCTTGCGGAAGACTAGTAAGCTCATGGAAATCGACTGCACTGCCGCTGGCTTGCCTTATGTTGGGGACCTGGGAGTGGCGGACTTTCACAGCCATCGGATGGCGTTCATTACCAACCTGTGCCGGTGCGCCGATTTCTCAACTGTGGTTGATTTTGCGCGGCACAGTGACCCCAAGTTGACCTCGAAAATCTACGATCGGGTCCGTTTAGAAAACCGGGTCGCGGCGATCAACAGCCTGATGCCACCCGGCATTGTCGGCTGATCTCACGTGCCGATATTCCCCAAAATATTTTGCCGAGAAGCTAATTGTCGATGAGTACTCGGCGTTTTGTTTGAGGAGATGAGTTTTGACACACCGTTGTCCGAAGATTTTTCGCCAGAGCGACTCGCGGCGACGAGTGTCGAAAATACGAACGGATCAAAAGACGCCCATCTTCTAAGATGTCTCTTAAATCCGCATTCACCTGCGTTCTCTAAGTCGAACAAAAGTAACTGCGCACAGGCAACTCGCAGTCACCTGTACGCAGTGTCGTTTTTCAATTTTAGTGTGAAGTGGAGCTAAACCAAACGCCGCTTGAACGCGAATGCCAAGCCGATCACGAGTAGTCCCAGAGAACTTGGCTCGGGCACCACGGTGATTGTCGCGCTAAAGATGAGTCCGCTGACTCCGATACCCCCATCGCGCTGATAAAAATACAGGTAGTTCTGCCCAGGGGTCACGTTCGCCGTGATATCCACGATATGCGTGGTGGGGACTGCATAGTTGAAGTCGGCAGGTGTCAGAGTCGACAGACCGCTGGGAACACCGTTCACGTAGAGACCATCGGGGTTTGGTCCTCCACCGAGAGCGTCACCGAGCCAATCGTCGACACCACCTTCCACGACCAACGTTGCGTTAGAGAAGGTGGCCGAGTTGATGAAAAAGGGAACGGCATAAAGGGCGGATCCTGCGGGAATGCCATAACCACTCGAGGGATCGTATTCAAAATTGATCCAGCGAGCGAGCGGATCACTCAGCGGCGCGACGGCTCCTCCCATCCAAACTGACAAAGGAGTGATCACTCTTGCGCTGAGACCAGTATTGGTGGCGGCATAGTCTGCCGGTGTAAATGGAGTTCCTAAAACAGGCGATCCACCAGGATTTCCCCACGGGTTGAAATTTACGATATCATCGAGTGAACCTGGGGCACCGGGAACACCACCCGATTGACCGCTACGAACAGTGATGACTTCAACTGCCGAACTGATGCTCGGCGTCAGGCAGGACCACACCAATGCTGCAATGAGGCAAAAGAAAGACAAAGACAGATTTTTTTTCATTAGACAAACCTCTCAGTAGTGTAGTGAAGCTTCATACACGAAGCCGAAAAGTCCCAGATGGGTTGAACTTGAAACCGATCCAGGCCGACAAGCGTTACCATCTTAACATCGTGCCTCCCCGTGTCTGTAGCGATTGGGGACTTCTTGACGTTTTTCGGCGTGATGTCTGGCTGCGGCGCTTCGCTAGCTGGAGAAGGGACCGGGAGGGTTGTCTTCCAGCTTCAAATGCTAGATTGGCCTAGACCTTCGCCCTGGGGAACCGCATTTTCCATTCATTGATATACTCAAGAGTTGCGTCCCATGACCACAGGCGGTGAACAATACACTACCCGTTGCAATATCTGATCAGACGTTTCACGGGAGTCTCGGATATCACTTTCTTAAAACGCTGCTGGAATCTCTTAAACTTGGCTTCTCACAACGAGCCTTTTGGCCGTGTGGGTCGTGGAACGAGAACAGAAACTCCTCAGAATACCGGTCCACTTGTTCGCCACTTGTTCTCTCTTCGGGTTCCGCCTGCTCGTAGCTTGTCCGAGCACTTGCGCAAGATTGCAACTTATTGCCACATTGCACCTTTGAGAATAGGCACAGATATCGTGGAGAAGGGCATCGAAGAGGCAAACAGCTATTCTCGAAACAACTTAAGAAAGTGCTCCCTGTTGGAATCGAACCAACAACCTACTGATTAAGAGAAACCGAACCCTCTATGAAATCCCAAGAAAACAAGCGTTTTCCACGTCCCAGAATAGCGGTTTCTTCCAAGTTTTCCACCCCATTCCTGACCTGATTCCTGACCCACGGTCGAGCTTTTTGGCATCTGAATGACCCCCACTGCGGTCGCAATACTAAGGCAGAACACGCTCACTCATGTCGACTGTCTATATACAAAGAGATAAGCGAAGGATCGTATCGGCAACAAATTTTGCTACCGTTCCTGCGACGGTACTTAGGGCATGGCGATGATAGTCGGGGATGGGATCTCCCAGGAGAAATTTGCGGAGCTGAACAGCGGTCAGATTTAGCGCTTCCCGGCTAGCGTTTCCCTAATGGCACTGCAAATAATCGCTCTTGCCAGCGTTACTCGACAACCTAGGCTGATCGAAAACTTGGAATTACAAATATGAACCGACGACCTTGATGTTATGAGGCAAGTCAGGGTTTTTCAAATTAGACCTATTTTTACCGAAGTAAATGTATTTTACTTTCCCGTTTAGATGTCTGCAATCGTCATCAAGTTTTGTTCAGCTTTCTCAAGTTTCATCATTAATACCCCTGCCATAGGAGGATGTAACTTGTCGTCGGTTACTAGGTGACTTCCTGTTAAGTGGGTGCGTTTTGTATCCGTCCCAGGGACCACACCTGTAAAAACCGTGGAATGCTAGTGCATCCCGCTGAAAACAACGTTGATGGCTTTGGCGACCAGTCTCTCCGCCCAGAGCCAGCGTGCGTGGCCGTTTCGAACTACGCCTAGGTGACAATTGTCACGCCCTTCTGAGCGAGCTGCGTATGCCAGATAATGTTCTTCGGTGTGTCGCACCTAAGCAGGAACCTTTCAACCACCGACGCCCAGATTGATGACCCTACCGTAAGGCGATGTATGGGGGTTCGACAAGTCGTGGGGATTTAACAATCCGTCCGGCCCGCATTTGCCGTTTTGCGGCGATATCGTGACCACTTGCTGCGAGCCACATCAATTTGGCGAGTATCCGCTCTTCGTGCTCCGCCGCAGAGCGCCTTGCGGAGCGAGACCGTTTGAGAGTTTTCCTGACTTCGAAGGCTAACCTATTAGGATTGAAAGTTGATAGAATTTCGCTAGCGGACTTAGAGGCTGAGCGAACGCCATAAACGACAACACTAAAAATGGCTACTAACATCCAAATGCAACCGGTATTGCCACCCACCGACAGACAACAACGAGTAGCCCCTTTGGGGATGTGGCGGAACCTACTTGCCGCTCGCTTGAATCGCCATGAGATCGCTGGCTCGCTTGGTGATATGGGTACGTTTCTACCACTTTTGGTCGGCATGTCGGCACAGAATGGGTTGGACTTCGGTACGGCTCTGTTCTTCGCCGGCTTCTTCAATGTCATCACTGGCATTGCCTTCGCGATTCCAATGGCCGTGCAGCCGATGAAGGCGATTGCGGCAGTCGCCCTGACTGAAGGTTTGACGGTCCCGCAAATACTTGCCGCTGGGGCAACGGTCAGTGCAATCATCCTCGTGCTTGGCGTAACGGGATTGATTGATTGGTTGAATCGTGTTGTGCCGAAGTCCGTCGTCCGTGGCCTTCAACTGGCACTCGGCTTATCTCTGCTGATGAAGGGGATGCAGATGGTAACTGGTACGAATCAGTGGTTCGCCCCCGATAGCTACTTGACCGGCATCGTCTCTGCCGTGACTGTCTTGCTCTTGTTTTTTTCGCGCAAGGCGCCCGCTGCTCTCATACTGTTTGCCGTCGGGCTAACGCTCGCCTTCTGGACGCATCCTAACGTAGCACGCGAGTTGGGGCTCGGCTTCACACTGCCATCATGGACCCCTTTGTCATGGAACGATTTTGTGACCGCATTCCCCAAGGCCGCTCTGCCGCAGATCCCACTCACGACTCTCAACTCAGTAATCGCCGTCTGTGCTTTATCCGCTGACTTGTTTCCAGACCGCCGAGTGGAGCCACGCAAAGTTGCCATCTCGGTTGGAATCATGAACTTGGTCGCCTGCTGGTTCGGCGGAATGCCCATGTGTCATGGTGCGGGTGGACTGGCGGGACAATACCGGTTTGGGGCAAGGACGAACGGCTCCATCCTGTTTCTTGGCGTCGTCAAAATGCTGCTGGCGGTCTCGCTTGGTGCTTCGTTGATGACCCTCTGCCGAGCGTTCCCCGCAAGCGTCCTGGGTGTCATGCTGGCGTTCGCCGGAATGGAACTGGCCCTTGTCTGTCGAGACCAGACCAGTCGCACTGATGCGTTTGCAATGCTGCTAACTGCCGCTGCCTGCATGGGCCTGAATAACATAGCTGTTGGTTTCCTATTAGGACTGGCGATGGCATGGTGTTTGCGATTGGGTTTGTTTCAGGTCGAGGATGAGGAGGCCAAAATTTGAGTGGCACGTGACCTCCAATTGCATCGCTAGTTGTCCCTGCGTGGATGCCCCGCCCCGTACTTGCCATTATCGTCGCGACTTTCTTTTTCTGATGTAAGCCACGAAATGTGTACGGGATTCCCCCGTTCTATTTGACAATGCTGGGATTGGGTCCTATCGTACTCGGACTTGTCGAACGCGTGGCGAACCTCGTCGTGAGCATATTGAAACTCGCCGGACGATTTGTCGGGCACCTGAGCGCGCAATTCAGTTTCGAGACGTTTTTTGTTCTGTCAGAAAGTCGTGAGCTTTTCTAGGAACAACCAGTTTTTTCAGATACCAATGCGCCTAGAATTCTGGATATGCGCATCCAAATTAGGTATAGTAAGCAGAACTTCTCCTAACCGAATTTACACATAAGTTGGGATTGTTCCCGTTCAAAATAGCATTTAGAGCCAACACGCTTGAAAAAAATGAGCAATCACGTAGTCATCGGCAGACAACCCAATCGCACGGCGTTAATCCATACCGCTGTCGACAAGCGTCGGTTCGACATTCTCCGGTTTCACGGAGCATGGATCTATTTATGCGTGGCCGTGGCCGCTGGCAGTGTCCTCGGCCATAACTACGGAGTCGAGCGGAGCATGTTGATTGGGACTGGGGTTGTCGGGGGATTCATGTTCATAGGCGCTTTAGCTGCGGGGTTAACGCGTCGCAAGCGCGAAGCGATCATTGGTGCGGTGCTGATGCTCGTTATGCCCCTTGGGGCTTGGCTTCTGAGCGGGCCGAATCATTTCTTGTGGATACTTGGTGGTTCTGCTCTCGTAGCGATAGGAGCACTAGCCGTTGCCGATCGTCAGGGGTTCCTTGCCACCAGTTCGATTGTTCTCGGTACAGCAGCGTTATCGGCGGCGGCCCCAGCGGCCGCGTTAGGGGCGGGGGCGACTGGTTTCGCAGCATTCTTGCTGTATGGGCTACTATGGCCGTTCTTCTTTTGGCGTACCCAGTGCGTGGCAAATATTCTGAGAACCGGAGCACTACCCTATCTTCGCCCGAATATGCGGCAACTCGGCTTGCAGGAGGCGGCTTTCGTAGCAGTCTGGTCTTTAGGGGCAGCGATTGTATTGCGTTGTCTGGTTTACTGATACACATTGCTACCAAATTATTGGTGCATGCAGCAACTTCCCGTGCAATTGCCCTTAGTTCGCCCACCTTACAAGCGTGCTTTCTACTTCGGTGGTACACCGACTGAGATCCAGATTTCCTGGCAGCAGTATTTGGACGTCGCATTGGGCGTTTGGAGCCAAGTCGGACACGCTGCCAAAAGGGTTGGTCGCAATCACCCTGTTATGATGATCTCGGATTCGAGCGGTTAGGATAATTCGCTCCGCCATATGCAAACCACTATTTCTTACCCGACAATCTACTCTGATGCGGTCCAAGCTAACGTACGTCGCAATCACTGTAGTGTTGATCGATTCAACGTCCTTTAACTCAGTGGATTTGAATTCGTCGCATGGAAGCAACGCCAAAGTCCATACCAAAATGGCTGATACGATGGCGATAAAAGCTGCCCCCAATTCTAGTCGTGAATAACTCAGCATGGGCTCGATCTACAACTTAGTAATAGGGGTTATCTTCACTTGGGACGGTATTAACACCCTGATACTCTGCGTCATACGGGAAAACCTGAACAAACTCTACGTGTCCGTCAAGGAAAACTGCATTGGCCCAGAGGTGGCTTGAATCGGGCAGATACCACTGAGCTCGGGGATTTTGAGCGACTACGCCACTCATCGTTCGGTGGATTGGAATGCTTCCCACGAGGACCTTGCGACTCGATTGCTCATAGAAACCCAGCTTGAGACTTTCTCCCAATGACAAAGGGCTATCATTGAAATTGACATATGAGAAATCCAGGCCAACGAACTTAGCAATTCCCATAGGCATCATGACACCCAGTTGACGATTGTATCCGGAGGCATAGAAGTAGCTACTGCCGTAGAGCACATAAGCACTAGCTGTAGCCTGGTAATCGGCCGTATCGAACCACCAAAGTGGTTCTCCACGGTCGCATGGAGAATGAAATACTTCATAACTCTCGATGTATGCGTTCAGAGGTCTCTGATCCGCAGGCAATGAGCCCCCGAACATCCGGGCGGGCAGCCATGGATCTGATTCAGGCACTCGACCCTGAGGTCCACCAAGCTCTTGAGGTGCAGCGACTGGCATTTTACCCGCGTTGAAGTCCGCGTACATGAATACTCCAAGGCCAATCTGCCGGAGATTGTTCTGGCAATTGATACGGTCGGCCATCGTCCGCGCGTGCTGCAGAGCAGGTAGCAGCAACCCAGACATTATCGCAACTATGGAGATGGCAATGAGAAGCTCGATGAGAGTGAAGGCATCACGCCACATCGGTTTACTGTTGTTCATCGGAGTTATTTTATAATGTTGCTGTTAGGCCGTTTAACTTTGCGTGAGTTCGGATGCTCGCTGCACACCGAGAGATCTCTAACTTCTACGGCACACAGCTAGTGTTCCGGCGGCTAGGACCACTAGGGATATCTGAGTCGGCTCGGGAAGAATAGCAGTTGTATATGCGATAGTTGTGTTACCTATCAGGCCTGCTGTAGTGATAGGTAAGCCTGGCTCCGCGTAGTCAGGTGCAGTTTTGCCCATTTGAGTAATTAGCAAATAGGATGCATCGACTGGAAGAGTCGGAGCGACCACATTGAGTAGATAGTCGTGGAAGCTTCCTGAAAAATATCCAGCGGGATCATCAAGGGCTAGATTGCTTAGACCAACTGGTGTGAGTACAGAAACTGGCAAGAGGTACCCACGCTGCAGTTTATTATTGAAGGCAACGTCTACATCATTCGGATTGATTGGTGCATCCCCATCGGCATTAGTAGTAAAATAAGAATCTAACTCGTAGCTGATGCTCCAGTTATGCGCTGGGCTACGCAGCCATGTACCGCTGTTGCCAAGTCCATCCACCCCAAATGCCTGAGACTGAGCGGCCGCACTCTCGGGTGTAGCGAGAGATTGATTCATCAACAAGAACGGTGTGGCCTGACCGATGTAGTCCAAATCGGTCACCGACACGTTCCAAATACCGGTAGAGGATGGGGTAAGCGCAAGCGTCAATGACCCAGCAAGAGAAGGCGCCAGGTTGAAGCCAGCGCCAGCCATACCAGTGAGATCAGCCATGTTGTGGCTCCAGGCACCGGAAGGGTTGTAGCTGGTTGCTAGACTATGGTCGTCCGACGTGCCTACTAACCAATCACCAGAACTGGGCATGGGTGAAGACGGCTTTCGCCCGGTCATGCTAAGGCTTTCCAAAAGAGTGAACTCTGCGAAGGGTGATGCGGCCTCGCAGAATAAGCCAGAGTTGATGGCGATTAGAGCCAGGGCAGCGATATATAAGACACGACGCATAGCAATAAACCTTCTGCTCTTGAGATATTGAGACTCAGTACCAACAGATTTCAAGCATATCGCTTGCAATTACAGTCAGTCAAGGATAAAAGGAGGTAAATATCCGTAATTTAATCGAATGTCCCGATATGATCTCCCCGTGTCGTGAATCCAAGGGAGCTAATCCGTCGAGCAACAAGTGTACAGCAGTAGTTCAAGTCGCTTGTGATAGTTATCTAGGGCAAACAGGCACCAAGTCACCGAGCTGCATCGTCAACTCTAATTCTGGAGGTACGTCTCATGAACCGTAAGTGTCGATTAGGCGTCTTCGTGTTGTTATGGACGGCGTCAACATGTGTTGCTCAGACTTTTACTGAGACATTTGAAGGGGGAATCCCAGCGAATTGGTCCGTACATGACAATTTTCCAATTCTAGGCGGAACCGGCATCCCTGCATTCAGCGCGGTGCCATGGACGACAAACATTGCCGAAGGCATGTTAAACTACACTAACGGAGGCGGAGCCATAGGCGTGGGGACGGCTGCCACCGCGAGTTCCTATCTCCATTCGGGGCAGTATGATGTCTCGCTGATAACTCCGTCATTCGCCATCACTACGGGCCTCGACGGTAATACGCTTCGATACACAATCAACTATCAACGGGTGGATGCATTTGAAGCTTTTGATACCAATCTAAGCCTCAATGGTGGCCCGTGGATCGTGATGACACACGACACCTCCAGTCTCGGTCCGTTCTACGGCACAGGCCCGCCCAAGGTTATGCGTACGATCGACATGGGCTTCTTCGGCGCGTTGCCCGACGATATGGCTAGGGTTGAGTTCAGATATTACAGTACTTTTCTCTTACCGATGGTCCACAATGAATACGTTCAGATTGATGATGTGCGTATGCCATCGGCCCCTGTGCCGGAACCGTGCTCAGTGAGTATGGTATTGATTGCATTGATGATCCGCGTGGGTGCAACCCGGAAATTCTTTTGACATTTCATCAATAGGACCGACGGACAATATCAGACATCAGAGGATGCGCAGAGATTTTTCCCAGCCAAGCGGCCGGCACATTAGCGGCTGGTCTGGGATCAAACAAATCTTGTCAATAAGCGTGCAGTCTGAAGTCGATGCTGCGAACCCTCGACTCAAGGATATATGCCTTTCGTTTAACTATTCAAAAAAAACACTTCCTTCGGTAAGGATTCAACACCGCGAGTCCAACTAAAAGTAAAAGCGTACTACCTGGCTCAGGAACTGCGAAGTGAGTGGCGACGAGCGGTGCCGTTCCGTAGGCGGCCTGCCAATCGGCGAGGTCAGCCGCGCTGAGCGGATCAGGAGACGCACCACGCTGCCAAACGAGAAAGTCACGACCATTAACGTGCCCGTCAAAGTTGTAGTCGCCCTGGCGATGTACCGCGCCGGTGAGATTGATGGTCACGGTCGGCAGATCCATGCTAAAGGGCCGGGGATTGGTGCTCTGTGGAGCGAGCGTAATCTGACCAGCAAAAGATCCCGTCGTCGTCGTGCCCAAAGTCACCATCAGCCCACCCTGTGTGGCACCGGCGGCGAGATTACTAAAAGTTGTGAACCCTGAAAGTTCGAACGCAGGTGCGGCAAGTGTGAACGCGCCGGCGAGCGAGTCGGCAGGAGCAGCCACGTCGTTTAATATGCCAAGCTCCGCCGTCAAACTGGTTCTGCCTTCGAACGTGCTTCCCAAATTTAGCGTGAATTCATTCGCTCCCGTGGGAGTCAGCGTCCCAACTCCACTCGTCTTTATGACATCTGCCAAGGCGTAATTATTGACAGTGGCCAGGACATTGACCGTTTGGCTGACTAGTGAGCTGTCCGCTAGACCACTCGTCCCGGTGCCGCTTGAAACTAGCTCAATTGTCGCCGTCCCGGACTTTGCCCCAGCGGTCGCAGTATCGACGCCAACTAAGAGGCTAGTGCTGTTGGTGTCACCCGGAACCAGGCCGCTGAATGCACCACTATTCGTCGTAATACCGGTCGTGGGACTGCCGATTGATCCGTTGAGCCTCTCCGAGAATCCATCGTTAATCGCCGTGTTACTGACTGAGACCGCTTGAGCCACCACGTCGCCGACATGCACAATCCCAAAATCGACTGGCTCCGGCGCGTGGACAGGCTCAGCCAACCGAAAAGCAGCACCGGTAATCTGCAGCATTTGCTCGTCTACGTTACCAAAGTTGTTAATGATTCTCATTTGTTGGGCCGTGAGTGCTCCAGCGGTAGTTGCGTTGAACGTCACCGATAGGCTGCCGCTGCTGGCGCCAGCCAAAATTGGGCCAAAATTGCTTGCTGTCACCCCTGAGCCGATGAGCCGACTATCTGTCAGGTTGGCGCCGTTGGCGGTCGTCTGAATGGCTCCACGAAGCTTTGGTCCGATGACTCCCACGTTATTGATCTGGTAGTTCATGGTCGTGGAGCTACCGACGTGCACATTGCCAAAGCTCATCGTTGCGGAGGCTGTGGTGCCGTCCGTCACGTCACCACTCAATGTTTGCGACACACCCGGATAAGCATTGATTGCTCCCGGGCCAGTCACATGCGCACGCGGATTGAAGGCGTTGCCCACGCCGGAGTTACTATTCAGGTAATCGTCATAGACTGTAAAAGTCTTAAAAAGTTGGAGACTCGTACCGTTGTGGATTAAGAACTTAGCGGAAGAACCAACGTCCGCATGCACATCAAGCGTCGACCCCTGATCAACCTGGACGGTGCCACCCGGACCATTGATTGCACCCTCGATAATCAGCACCCCACCCGACGCACGGATGATCCCTGAGTTGTTTATGGCAACCCCAGATGTGCCTTCGTAAAATGTTTTTTCAATCATGCCATGGCCAAAAATCTCACCACCATCGTTGCCAATTTCATCGCCGGAAGTGAGCGTACCATGATTTTGACCAGCTCCGCCAAGCTCCACCGTGCCTCTATTTATTAGTCCGTATGCCATGTTAAAGTGATGAGCGTTGAGAATCCTGAGAGTTCCTGTGTTTAGTTGCAGTGATGCAGCAAGGTCTGTGCCTCCAAAAGTTAGCGTCGAGTTTGCGCCTGAGAGTTCTACCGTGGAAGCGATCATGTCGACCATTGAGCCAACGACTGTAAGGGTTGCTCCGCTGCCACCGTCGACGACGCGGTAGACGCCGCCTGTGAGCGCCCCTGCCGACAGATTATCGAGCCCTGCGGAGAGGGAGAGTATTCCGCTGTCGACGTTGACGGTTCCGAGGTTATTGAAGGCGACACCAATCTCGGTGGCAGTGGCGGCACCGCTCTTGGTGAAGGTGTCATTATTGGTGAAGCTAGGCTGGTTACCACCATTGGGGTAGTAGTACAGGAGGATGTCGGCGTCGTCAGTGGCGTGGAAGGTGCCGTTGTTGGTGATGTTCGCGGCCAGATCGCCCGTGCCACTATCTACCATGTAGAGCGTGCCGCCGCTGAAACTCGCTGCGTCATTGTTGATCAGCGTGTGGCCGTTGTTGCCGTATTCGCCCAAGAACTTGTTGTTGCCGCCGCTGATGGTGAGCGTGCCACTGACCGTCGTCGTTCCAGCCCCCAACAGGTTGCCACCCGTCCAGTCAAACTGATCGTTGGCCGTGAGGACATTGCCCGGAGAGACCGTGAGTATCCCGCCAGAAAGTGCGATACTGCCCGCAGTGGCCGACACATTGAAATTCGCCGTACCGCCGCTGACGATCGTTGTTCCGGTCACGTTGTAGGTGCCATCGATAGCCGTGGTGCCGTTGAAAAAATCGACGTTACCGGCTCCGCTGAGCGAGGAGCTTGTGTCGAGCGAGTGACTGCCGCCAAAATATAACGTCGCACCCGCATCGACGGCAAAGACGCCGCCCGTGCTCATCCCACCTGCGGAGAGGGAGAGTATTCCGCTGTCGACGTTGACGGTTCCGAGGTTATTGAAGGCGACACCAATCTCGGTGGCAGTGGCGGCACCGCTCTTGGTGAAGGTGTCATTATTGGTGAAGCTAGGCTGGTTACCACCATTGGGGTAGTAGTACAGGAGGATGTCGGCGTCGTCAGTGGCGTGGAAGGTGCCGTTGTTGGTGATGTTCGCGGCCAGATCGCCCGTGCCACTATCTACCATGTAGAGCGTGCCGCCGCTGAAACTCGCTGCGTCATTGTTGATCAGCGTGTGGCCGTTGTTGCCGTATTCGCCCAAGAACTTGTTGTTGCCGCCGCTGATGGTGAGCGTGCCACTGACCGTCGTCGTTCCAGCCCCCAACAGGTTGCCACCCGTCCAGTCAAACTGATCGTTGGCCGTGAGGACATTGCCCGGAGAGACCGTGAGTATCCCGCCAGAAAGTGCGATACTGCCCGCAGTGGCCGACACATTGAAATTCGCCGTACCGCCGCTGACGATCGTTGTTCCGGTCACGTTGTAGGTGCCATCGATAGCCGTGGTGCCGTTGAAAAAATCGACGTTACCGGCTCCGCTGAGCGAGGAGCTTGTGTCGAGCGAGTGACTGCCGCCAAAATATAACGTCGCACCCGCATCGACGGCAAAGACGCCGCCCGTGCTCATCCCACCTGCGGAGAGGGAGAGTATTCCGCTGTCGACGTTGACGGTTCCGAGGTTATTGAAGGCGACACCAATCTCGGTGGCAGTGGCGGCACCGCTCTTGGTGAAGGTGTCATTATTGGTGAAGCTAGGCTGGTTACCACCATTGGGGTAGTAGTACAGGAGGATGTCGGCGTCGTCAGTGGCGTGGAAGGTGCCGTTGTTGGTGATGTTCGCGGCCAGATCGCCCGTGCCACTATCTACCATGTAGAGCGTGCCGCCGCTGAAACTCGCTGCGTCATTGTTGATCAGCGTGTGGCCGTTGTTGCCGTATTCGCCCAAGAACTTGTTGTTGCCGCCGCTGATGGTGAGCGTGCCACTGACCGTCGTCGTTCCAGCCCCCAACAGGTTGCCACCCGTCCAGTCAAACTGATCGTTGGCCGTGAGGACATTGCCCGGAGAGACCGTGAGTATCCCGCCAGAAAGTGCGATACTGCCCGCAGTGGCCGACACATTGAAATTCGCCGTACCGCCGCTGACGATCGTTGTTCCGGTCACGTTGTAGGTGCCATCGATAGCCGTGGTGCCGTTGAAAAAATCGACGTTACCGGCTCCGCTGAGCGAGGAGCTTGTGTCGAGCGAGTGACTGCCGCCAAAATATAACGTCGCACCCGCATCGACGGCAAAGACGCCGCCCGTGCTCATCCCACCTGCGGAGAGGGAGAGTATTCCGCTGTCGACGTTGACGGTTCCGAGGTTATTGAAGGCGACACCAATCTCGGTGGCAGTGGCGGCACCGCTCTTGGTGAAGGTGTCATTATTGGTGAAGCTAGGCTGGTTACCACCATTGGGGTAGTAGTAGTACAGGAGGATGTCGGCGTCGTCAGTGGCGTGGAAGGTGCCGTTGTTGGTGATGTTCGCGGCCAGATCGCCCGTGCCACTATCTACCATGTAGAGCGTGCCGCCGCTGAAACTCGCTGCGTCATTGTTGATCAGCGTGTGGCCGTTGTTGCCGTATTCGCCCAAGAACTTGTTGTTGCCGCCGCTGATGGTGAGCGTGCCACTGACCGTCGTCGTTCCAGCCCCCAACAGGTTGCCACCCGTCCAGTCAAACTGATCGTTGGCCGTGAGGACATTGCCCGGAGAGACCGTGAGTATCCCGCCAGAAAAATAGATGCCTTCAATTGTGATGTTTTGACTGAGTGTGACTGCACTGGCACCGATCAGCACATCGTAGGTCAATCCACCGTTACCATTGTCGGGAAACTGCGCTGAGTCCCAATTACTGTCGTCGGTCCACAAGCCTGCTCCCACGAACGTGGACGTTACGTCCGCGGCGGAGCAGTCGGAGATAAGGGGCGATAGGGGAGCGAGTAGAATGACAAATCGGGATACCAAGGAGCAAAAAACTAGATGCTTTCTCATGACAGATAGTCTTTCTTGTAGATTGCTGAAAACAAAGATGTCTAACGTTCCTGGTCTATCGCAAATAGCTTATCCTGCTGCATCGACAACGCATCAATGGAGTGATAATAGTCACCCGGTGTGCAATTCCTATGTCAATCGCTGACGAGCTCAGCCATTACCTTGGCAGGAATCACACATCTCTGACATTTCATTTTCACTGGGTGCGGCGCCTCTGGTGGGAACCGGCAAGCCAAACAGAGATCTTTCAATTGGCAGCAATGCTCCGAGAAACGTGCCAACACTACCGTAGAATCCGTCGGGATCGACTCGCCCCAGCAGCCTCGATAAGGCTGGCACCCACCAGGCCAAATGTTCCCGTATAAAACTGGCCTGCGCATCATGGCTTACGAGTCGACGATCGATCCAATCCGGAGTGTCGACCTCAGCCGCAGCGCGTTCCAGTCCAATCAGGTGCGCCATGAATTCGAGTTCAAGAACGATATGGTCCGATCGCTCAGGACGGTCGTCAGATACCTTTAGTCCGAAGGCTGCGTAGAAGCCGTTTAAATCGGCTAGGCCATTTGACCGCTGGAAAACAAACTTGCTATCGATGTATTCGGTTTCATACAACGGGCATTGCGATGAAACTAGCAATCCGAAAGTCTGCTCATATTTCGAGTTCATTTCTTCTGAGGAGCTAGGCAGGTGTATGAGAATGGACTTCACACAGAGTTCGGATGGTGGTTGTTCTCCCGGTGCCAAGCTTGAGTTGTCCATTTGGGCGTGAGACCGCAAAACAGCGGCTGCTTCGTGAATCAAAAAGTCGTCTTCGAATTCCCTCATCCTTTCCCAAGTACCACTTCTGGGATCCATTAACGTGCACGCAGCGAATCGGTAGAGAATTTGCCTAGCAAGACTGATTGCTTGGTCGTGAGTGTCGATTTGTTTAAGTTTCGTCGTCATGTATCTCTTGCCGCCTTGAAATATGCTTCATCTAGATCGAATTAACATGTGCTTCAGCAGGTCGTTCAAAAGTCGGCTCTTCCACCGTAACGCGAACAACCTCCTCTTTGAATTTATTAAACCCGATCACCGTATCGTTGTAGATCTCCTGCGTCTTGGATGTTCCGTTGGGCATGGTGACTTCAACTTCCGCGACCTTCGGGCCTTCTTCAATTTCGTAGCTGAACACGATCTGCTGGTTAGCCCGAAAAAGCTGCATCACAGCGAGTAGTTCCCTGTCAGGGCAACTATACTGTTCTATTGCGCTATCAACACCAGGCCCAAACATTTGCACTAAATAACCGCGCGGCACCCAGCGAGGAGGTATGTAGAAGCCGTTGGGTTCCGTGCCAAATTGTGGATAGAGCGGCAAGGCAATTTTTCGCTCGCGAATCAAGTAGTAGAGTGGGTTACGTAAATCCTTAGCCCACTTGCCGTCTTCAATCTTTACAAGACCTTGCAGACGAATTTTGCCTACGCAAGCCGACATACAACGAGTTTCCGCTGGCGCACCTGTCGGACTAATCACCGGATCTTTGCCTTCCAGTCGTGGGAAGCAGGCCACACACTTCTCTGAAGTGCGCGTCGTCGGGCGATACATCGCCTTCTTGTAAGGGCAGCCTTCAACGCACTTGCGGTAGCCGCGGCAGCGACTTTGGTCGATCAGCACAACACCATCTTCAGGTCTCTTATATATTGCGTTTCGAGGACACGATCCGAGGCAGCCAGGGTAAGTACAGTGGTTGCAGATTCGTGCCAAATAGAAGCACCAGATCTTGTGCTCAGGAAGCTGAGCACTCCCCCCAAACTGGCGTTCTTTCTGAAATTGATCGCCCGCGGCAGTATCTTCATGGATATTTGGGGATCGCCATTCATCATCGGCAGGTAAATATCCTAGTGCCCGCTGGAAGCCGTCGGGGCTCGGCCTATCTTGCGCTGCTTCAAAGATTGTCTTACCTTCAAAAACGCCATAGGGATTGGCCGGAGATTCGTTTTCCGCTGCGTTCCACACCTGCTTACCTGGGTTGACCTCTTCCAGCATGTTTAGGAGTTTCGCGTCCCAATGTTGAGGATAGCCGCCATAAGGTTTTGATTCGACGTTATTCCACCACATGAGTTCTTGGCCTCGAGAAAAGGTCCAGGTACTCTTACAGGACATCGTACAAGTCTGACAGCCAATACAGCGATTGGGGTTGAAGACGAATGCGAACTGCCACTCTGGGTGGTGTTCTTCATGAGGGTAGCTCATCGAACGTCCGATTTGCCAGTTATAAACCGTAGTCATATCCTGTGTCTCCCATCAAGTTGGCAAATCGATTTGTACCAATTGTTCAGTTAAAGGCATTTTTTCGGTAATCTTCACTCGCATTACGCCGCAGCGGGCGATGACTTGCTTAAAACGTTGCCTTAATACCTCCTCACCAAACTGATGATAAAGCGCGTTGAAGGCAAAGTAGTTGGGATCTTGCGACAATCGGATCAGATCGTCAACGTCCCAACCAAGTCGAGCGTACTCTTCCACGAGCATTCGCACCATGAGTTCTTGGTCCCCTGGCATTTCATGGGCCTGCATTTCGAGTGGGTCTTCGGGAAGAATCTCCCGAGACGCCGGGTGAATCTTCGGGACGGCATTGCTACTATCGAACATTGCGATAAGCCCTCAGATCATGAATTAACTACGACGTATCCACCTGAAAGGTAGCGTTGGTTCTGTGCAGTCGACTCACCAGGACTGTAGCCTGAAGTGGCGGGTTTCCAGATGCCGCTTCCTCCAAGACCACCATCTTCCGCTTTGGAGATGCGGACGAGAGTTTCCTTGGGGACTGTATTAACGGCGTGGTTGTCAACATCGAAACCAAAAACAAAGCCCATCGAGCCAGTTTTCTTGTGAAAAAGAGTGTCTGTCTGGTGCATTGGCATCAGCCAATTGCGAGTGATGCTTTGGTGCGACCCATACCGATAGCTGGCTTGATAACCGGTCTCAGCCGCAAGTGCTCGTCCATCAGGTCGGGTCTCATGAGCTTTCACGCTACGCTCAGTAGCAATCCATCCGGTATGCTTCATGATCGTGAAATTGTAAGGCAGACCAGGATTAAATTTCACTCGCACAAGACAACGAAATGCCTTGTGGCGCGGACCCGTATCATCTTTCCAGCCCAAGTAAGGGCGATCTAAATCATTCGCATCCACCCAAACGTAGTCGCCCTCACTGAGTCCACTGTCTTTCGCCGCTTGAGGATTCATCTGAATTTGACGATCAGCGACACCCGGCGAGCGCTTTTCGGTGCGATGAGGATCGCCGAAGTTATCGCTCCAGATCCAATGCCAGTCGACAGTCGACCACGAAGAATGGGTTGAATGCCGACTCTTGGGAGTGGTGCAAAAGAATGAGTATCCTTGCTTCCACAAGGGATTGACGGTTGCTTTTACTTCTTCCCAGGACATTTTAATGTTGCGTATTTGGCGCAACTCAGGATCTGTCGTTTCGTAGGAGATGCCGAAGTCCACTGGTCTGATGAACGGACTTGTCGACACGATGACGTTCGGCAAATATGGCGTCGCCTCGACGCCTTCCCGATGAACGATCAGGTTTTCTCCGTACTCGATCGCTTCGGGTAGATCACAATAACTACTCAAGCGTCCGCAGTCTGTGTAGAACGGGATGGAATCGTGGACTTGCTCCCAAAATGGCACGCGAGGATAGGTGCGAAAGAGCATTAACGCCGCGCCCGGTTCGCCGCCATAGTCGCCTGCGATCACGCGGTCAACATCATACGGCCCGTCCTGACCACGAGTGGTCGTGCAATTGTCGAAGATTCGCTGAATGTAGACTTTTGCTTTACGTTCTGTGACAAACTTGAAGTAATCCGAGAACCGCCGATCGTCGAGTTTGGCTGCCAGCGCGTCAGCCACTTTGGCAAACACCATCCCATCGTCGATGGAGTCGTGAACGGGCTTTATCCCACCTTTCCAGACTTGCAGGAAAGGATTTGAACATGACGCCCCGCACTCGTAGTCCTGGACCTCTGGCCAAGAATTGACTGGTAGCACAACGTCAGCATATTCCGCGCTGCCAGTCCACTCGATCTGTTGATCAACAATCATGTCAACTTTGGGCAAGACGTTGACAATGATGTTGTAAATCCACTTGGACTGATTAAGAAAATTTGCGTTGTTGTACCAGATTACCTTAGTAGGCGTTGGAACGTGACTGTCACCCGTGAAGCAGCGTTCCTTACCTTCCGGCAGTTCCACAGTCAGAGTGCGCTCCCCGCAGGCCCAGTACGACGGCTCCTCAGCATCGCAGGTATGTCGGAGGGAAGACTTGGTAATGCGAGCTTGCTCATCCATGACCGGATTAAAGGGATCTTCTGCCGTGTAGGTGCCCACACCAGGACCGCTCCAGGGGGATCCCTGCATTAACGCACCCTTGTAGTTTCCCGCCCAAGTGTGCGACCCTCCGCCGTGGATGCCTATGTTGCCTGTCAGCATCAACGGCAAGTAACTCGCTCGATTATGCAGTGTGGCATGAAAGTAGTGATTGACGCCTTCACCCACATGAATTGCGACGGGATGCCCAGCCTGCGTAGTATTCCAGATGTCTTCCGCTAGACGCTGCACCAGGGCAGGATCAGCACCAGAAATCTCCTGGACCGTCTTTAGATCGTAATCTTGGAGATGACGCTTATACATCTCGAAGATAGTCATGACCTCGACATTCGTTCCATCCGCCAGTTTGACTTCATAGGTGCCATCGAGTGCTGCGTTGATAGTCAACTTGTGGCCCACGTCATCCCGGCTGATAAATGCGACGCTCTGTGTGTCAGTGTCCCATACGCAAAAGTCGCCAATCTTCGCGCGCTGAGCATCCGTGATCCCTTGAATCGTGTAGGACGGCCCAGTCGATATATCCTTCTGCTGATAGCCAGACTGAACATCCTCTGGCCGTAAACGCCGCAAATTGTCCGTACGAACGAGTAAGGGAAAATCAGTGAACTGGCGACAGAATTCCGGTTTATACCACCCCTCGTCGATCATGATCTTGGTGACGCCCAGGAGCACCGCCGTGTCGGACAGCCCCGGACGTACGGAAATCCAGTAGTTAGATTTTGTCGCGGGTGAGTTGTACTCAGGTGCGATGTCAACTAACTTAGCTCCACGCTCCATACATTCATTGAGCCAGTGTGAGTCGGCCATCTTATTTTCGATAAGATTCTTACCGACCTGAATGATAAGCTTTGAGAATCGCAGGTCGTTGAAGTCCATATCTGATGTTTGTAGACCATGTACAAACGGGTGACCTGGGGCCTGATCGCCGCGCCAAGTGTACTCATTCCATTCACGAGCACCCCGAGCTTCTTCAGGTTTTACACCGCGAACATGGTGATCGACGAGGCTCAATAGATTGGCAAAGCGATAGATACCAAACTTGCCTACGATGCCATGGATTGGAAGATTTGAACCTACCTTGACGATGCGGGTGCCGGCTCCGCCAACTTTATCGATCATCCGCTGCTCATACCCATCCTTCTGAAGGCGAACTGCACCTTCATTTCCAGAGTATGTCTTCGAGATTGCGATTAGTGCGGTTGCAATGTACTGAGAAACTTCACCCCATGATAGACGTATGTAGCTATCATTGCCTCGATCATCAAATTTAAACTCGGTACGCAGTTCGGGTGTCTCCGACAATGAGGGACACCCTGCGTCAACCCAATCTTTCCAGCCCTTGCGAAGAACAGGTCCCTTGAGACGATAGGGACCATAGACACGACGTTGCATCGTGAATCCCTTGGGACAGCCTCGCGGATTCCATGATTTCGTTGCTTTGTTACCGTACAGATCGCCGTAGCGATCATGGTCGTAGTTTTGTTCGCTGCGAATCATGACCCCATTTCGCACGAACGCTCTGAGGCGGCACATGTGAGTGTCATTAGGCGCGCAAACCCAAGTAAAATCGCTGTCAAATTGATACTGGTCGAGATAAACCTTTTCCCAATCACGGTCTGGGTAACTACCAAGAGGATTGTCGATGTTCACAGGCTGGAAGGCCCCATTCGCAGTACTATTTGCCAGCAGTATGCTGCCACTTGCAGCAGTACACATTTCGAGGAATCGACGCCGTGATATTTCCATAATTTGGTTCCTTGACCTATCGCCCTTGCTGCTATTTCTCTAAAGAAAAGTCATGCCAAATTGTGACAAGTTTTTGCCCATTCCGGTCTCGATGACTGCCATCCCATATAGCAATAGCCGCAGAGACTTTGGTTCCAGGACGTAAGCGGAGGCCATCGCCTGAAGACTTAGGCGAAAGTGATCGCTTCATAACGATCACCCACTGATCGTCGGCCCAAGTGCCGTGTGCCTGGACAGCCTGGCTTCGAGGTATACGGAAAGTCGCGCTACCTGGTCCGCCTGCCAGCAGAGTTGATCCTCCCGCTCTCTCGCGGCCCGGTACAATTTGATTGCCGGACGCGCGTGCTGGAAATGACAGATCGATCTGATCGCGAATAAGTGTTCCAGGACGCCCAAGTTCAGCACTTGCAGCAGCCTTTTCGGTGAAGGGAAGGACATCTACGACTGCACGTGGATGAGAATTTTCCGCGGCTGTCTCTCCGCCCTGTCGATCTGCATCCCAGAACCATACGTCGACCGGCGAATCAATCGCCCCCATGCCCAAGAATGGCTCCGAGTCACCCTGATAGAGCTGGATTGCAGCCGCGTCCTCAAAAGACTCGCTCTGCAAGGCATGGTTATCAAAGGTATCGTCTTTCCAAGATAGGCGGATGGCGAGCGTTTGGCCATCATGTAACGCTTGGACGCTTACGTGTGGACTGCCATCGGTCCTCCACCATAGTGGAAAGAGATTCAGAGATGATGCTTTGATGGACGACCATTCTGCACTTTGCTCTGAAACAGGAAGTCTCGCAACTCGCTTTGCAATGAATTTCGTACGCTTGAGAACTGCCGCCTCACGCTGCTCTTCAGAGGAAAGTGACCTAATGTAGTGGACAAGATCGACCATTTGCTCTGGTTGCATCGTGCTGGAACCCGGCATTGGAGTACCAGGCATTCCGTATGCGATACGATGATAAAGTGATGCTGGGTCATGATTGCCCTTAAAGATGCCAAGGGTGAAATCACGGGGACTTGTCGGTAGATTCTCCTCATCTACCATCGCCTGAACGCCGTCGCCAGTTCCTGTCGTACCGTGGCAGGAAACACAGCCAAACTGAGAATAAATCTGCTTTCCTCTGGTGATTGCCTCCTCTGTCGCGGGCGTGATTACCGGTATTTCAGCACTTTCTCCTGGCGTCGAAAACTCCTTGACATGATCTTCGATTTCTTGCTGTAATTCAGGTTCTGCGATTTCCTCTTCCGTCAATCCCTCGAGTTCTCGAAGTGAATGGATGTAATCTTCCCGCACTCCAGCACGTCGAAGGTTCATTATTTCGTCGATAAGATTATCTCTATCTGCCTTGGATAAGTGGCCCCAAGACGGCATCGATGATCCCGGCATACCTCGTAGCAGAACGGCCTGCAAATCTTCACGTGTGGGAACACTGTTTTTCGTACTCACAATACGAAAGCGCCCCTTGCGAATATTACGTGGACGGGGGAACAGGAAATCGGAAGCGATCCCCTTGCCATTCCCTTGTTCCCCGTGACAGGCCGCACAGTGCCGACTGAACAACTGAGCGCCTAAGGCAGTCGCATCCAGTGCAACTTGGCCTTTCGCTACACGAGTGGCAGCGGATGAGCTTGTTACCTTAGCGCCGGGGTTGTTCCCCGCCTCTCTTTGCGTCAACTGCGACGCATACGCCTGCTTTGAGATCGAAGGTGCTTCGTTGAGAGGTGCAGTAACGCCCCAACCTGCTAATGGCATTGCCAAAAGGGGCAAGGCAGAAAAAAACCACAAAAACCACCTTCGATCCGCGAAGCGCTCATTCATTCGAAAGCCCTCTGCTCAACGAATCCACAGCCAAATTGAACCACTGCCAGTTTGTCCGGATGACTCTGCACTCAGAGAAGTACGTTATGTTGACACGGGTAGCCTAATATGCACAATTACGGATGTCAAGGTCCATATATCCATTTGATTGTTTCGGCTGTGCCTACTTCGCCATGATATCAATGTCAGAAGATTACGCCCTGCGTGCAGTTGTCGCGATCGCAAATCAAAGAGGGAGTCCGTGTTCTGCTCCGAAAATTGCAAGAACCACGCAGATTCCATCGTCCTACTTGTCGAAGCTCATGCAACGATTGGTACAAGTAGGTCTTGTTTATTCGCGGCGCGGTACGTACGGGGGCTTCCTCTTGGCAATTGATCCCGCAGAGCTCTCGATTTGGGATGTTGTTGTCGCGGTCGAGTCCATCAATCGCACTCGCCGTGGTCCGATCAGAATTTCATCACACAAACGGCAACTTTGCCCATTACATCATCGCCTAGATAAAGCCTTGGAGATGCTCGAAGAGCAACTACGGGGAACGATGATTTCAGAGTTATTGACGGAGTTAGGGGGCGGTGACGTAGATACTAGAAAAAGATCTCGCACCTGTTGCAGAGAAACCTTGCGGCAATCGCGGTATTAGCAGATATCAAAACAACCATGATCGCACATCAAAAAGAAGCATTATAAAGACAGACCGTTAATCCTACCACTGTTTGAGAATCTTGGGAGTAGATACTCCTCGTTTAAATCTCAACCAAACACGGTCTCTGCTTGGGAATTGTTGATAGACCACAGGAAGAAGATACAGCTTCTATTTGGAGAGAATGAAATGAGTCCTACTGAAGTTCTAATGCAAGAGCATCGTGTCATCGAGCAAGTTTTGGATTGCCTGGACATCATGGCTCAGCGCGCTAAAACTACTAACGAGCTTGATGTAGAGTCCGCAATTCAAGCCATCGATTTCTTAACCAATTTTGCTGACCGTTGCCATCACGGCAAGGAAGAGGGCTGTCTATTCCCTTTACTCGAGGAAAAAGGCTTTTCTCGAGCACAAGGTCCCACCGGAGTCATGATTTGCGAACACGAAGAAGGACGCCGACTGATACATAACATTGCAATATCCGCCAGCGCAGTGGCGGCCGGAAGTGTTGAATCAATCGGCAAGTTTGCGGCTCATGCCAAGGCATACAGTCAACTCCTTCGAGAACATATTCATAAGGAAGATCATTGTCTGTTTCGGATGGCTGATAAAGTGCTTAACGAGCAAGATCAGTTGCGTCTTCTCAAATCATTTGCAGAAGTGGAGCACGATGACCTGGAACCAGAAACTCACGAGAAGTACCTCAAGGTCGCATTCAAACTAAGAAAACGCTATGGCGTTCCATGTCAAACTATGGCTTCATCGATAGGCGACGACTGTTGCGGCCAGTTATAACTAGGATCTATATGAATCGAGAAGAATATCTTGTCTGCTTGGCACTTTGCCTAAAATTAGAAACCGCCGGTGCCATTGCCGGCGAAGTTGCCATGCTATTACGAGAAGACGTTAAGGAGAAAGCCAAGCTCAACATTTTTCGTAGGCTTGAAGCGAGCAATAAGATACTCTGCGCAAGAGCTCTTCAAAATGAAGGCGTAACTAGACCAATCGTGGAAGTAGCATACTACCACAACGGCATAAAACTAGGTCAGAAACTTGGCGCCGGAGATTGGAACAAGTTCTTGGATCATTTTGAGGCCACGATCCATCCAGAGTTGTTTTCCGCATTCCTTTTTGACGAAAATGGCAACGAGATTTTACATACACACGACGGAGTAGATATGACTCTCCTTCGGCATCTCCTCCGTCACGAATTGTCACTTGCCAAATTCGTCGAACTCGAAAGAAGTGGCTACTCCCAAGAATCGGTGTCGGCAATGGAATCGATTCTGAGCAGCGATCTATGTGTGGGCCTAGTCGGGCCTCAAGACCCTGTAGGTTGGTAATCGACTCTCACTTAAGATGAGGTTCCGTATGTCACACCCACTACATCCTAAGCGTACAAATGCTCGTGTGCTGCTAACGAGCGTTTTCGGACCCTATGCGCAGGATGACGCTTACGGCAGTCGGCTCATCAACCCAATGGAGCTTTATCACAATCAGGTCACCAGGGTGCAAGAAGCCTTTTCACTACGCACTTTCAATCGATCATGGGGACTGATGTTGATTCAGGTGAACTTAAAAGCCCCTTGTACGCTTCTTGACTTTCCGACGGAAGCTCGTTTTGTGGAAGAACTGAAGACAAATCAATACGACGTCGTCGGCATAAGCTCGATCATGACCAATTTGTTCAAAGTGCGTCGTATGTGCAAGCTAATTCGCAAGCATCAGCCGCTGGCGACTATTGTCATCGGCGGGCACATTGCCAATCTTGCGGTGTTGTCGAAGTATGCTGACGTAGATCACATAGTTCGCGGCGATGGCGTGAGTTGGATGAGAAAATTTCTCGGTGAGGATGACGATCAGCCCGTGAGACATCCCATCGTCCGTGCAAACATCGGTTCGCGAATCATGGGCGTCAGTCTCCGCAATCATCCCGGCGATGCCTGTGCAACACTAATTCCGTCAGTTGGCTGCCCTATTGGGTGCAACTTCTGCTCGACGTCAGCCATGTTTGGGGGCAAAGGAAAATTCATTAAATATTACCAGAGCGGCGAAGAACTTTTCCAAATTATGTGCGAGTTAGAGTCGACTTTGGGAGTCCGGGCGTTCTTTGTCATGGACGAAAACTTTCTCTTGGACAAAAAGCGTGCTCTAGAGCTTCTTGAGCATATAGATGAACACAAAAAACCGTGGTCTCTTTATGTTTTCAGTTCGGCGAATGTCTTGCAGAAGTACACCATGGAGCAGCTTGTTGCACTCGGAGTATCTTGGGTCTGGCTAGGACTCGAAGGTAAAGGGTCTCAGTACACCAAGTTAGCTGGCACGGACACCATTGAATTTGTAAGAACACTGCAGTCGCACGGAATTCGCGTTTTGGGTTCAAGTATAATTGGCTTGGAAGATCACACACCTGATAATATTAACGAGGCAATTGAGCATGCCGTGAGTCACAAAACAGAGTTCCACCAGTTCATGCTCTATACCCCTATTCCAGGTACGCCGCTCTTTGCCGAGCATGAGGCGAACGACTCGCTCAAAAGCCTAGCAGAAGTATCTATCGCCGATATTCATGGTCAGCACGTCTTCAATTACCATCATCCACACATCAAAAACGGTCAAGAAACAGAGTTCTTGCTTCGTGCATTTCGACGAGACTTTGAAGCAAATGGACCAAGTGTTGTAAGGATTGTGCGCACTGTTTTGCGTGGTTGGCGAAAATATAAGGAGCATCCCAACCTCCGTATTCGAGCACGCTTTGCTCACGAAGCAGCTAATCTTCCGGTCCGCTATGCGGGAGTCCTTTGGGCAACTCGTCGGCAATATCGGGACAATCCCAAGTATGTCGCTCAGATTAACGAATTGCTCTCAGAGTTGCACACAGAGTTTGGCTGGCAATCGTATTTGGCTGCCCCTATTGCTGGTCGTTACCTCTACCGCAAGCTCAAGAAGCAACAGGAAATGCTCGATGCGGGCTGGACTTACGAGCCGCCGACATTTTATGAAACCAATTATCAGAACGGTCCGCCCAACTCTAGTCAAGCTCTAAGTGTGCTAGCCCCCTGTGCTGCTGAATCTTTGTCCAAGGCACAAGGAGCTACTTATCCGCTATCGGAAGAAATTTGCGATTCAGCAACCTTCGCGTCAAACGGAGCACGATAGTTGTCATTATTGCACAACACCATCCGACGGAAGCGTAGGTTATACAAACATCTCCTTTAATCCACTTGTCAACATCCCAAACGTCACCAACTTCTGAATTGTTTGACTGCTGTGAGTACATCTAGCATAATTGTGGAGATAAAGGTGTGTATGTTTCCTTGTCTCCAGCTTTCGGTATTGCCCAACCATGATTTCACAAACAACCGAATATGCTTTGAGAGCTATCGTTTTCCTGGCAGGCGAGCAGAAAGTAGCACGCACAACCGCTGAGATTGCGACGGCCACGCACGTACCTGTCGGCTATCTCGCCAAAGTCATGCAGAACCTTAGCCGCGCCCGCTTGGTAAAGTCGCAACGCGGAATGGGTGGTGGATACATTCTGGCAAGCGAGCCAGAAGATATCTCTGTGCTGGCTGCTATTAACGCGGTTGATCCTATCAAACGCTACCCTGAATGCCCACTTGGAATTGCTAGTCACGGTCGCCGGCTGTGTCCGCTCCACAGCCGCCTTGATGAGGCTGCGGAATTGGTGGAAAAGTCTTTTGATGCCACGACGATCGCCGATTTGATCGCAATGCCGCGAGGCAAGAGAAGGCCTTGCTCTTTCCCCGCAGAGTAGTCTACGGCGCCCATAGAGAATCGGGCTGAGATTGGCTCTTTCTACTTCTCGATTTATGGTTGAAACTGCCTTTCTATCGCATAATTCTCCGCAGCAACAGCAGGCTGCTTGACATTTCTCTGTGCCAGTCCGAAAATCCAAACGACACACAAAAAGGATATAAGGATCCGCAAATCCGTAAATTGGCTTGACATACCAGCTATTACCAACTTGCACGACAATCATGAGAGGCAGACCACCAAGGCACCAACGTATTTGCTCATGCTAGCCGACTATTGCGTGACTATCAGCACTCACTGGTCAAATTTGTACTTGAGTTGACAAAGCCTAACGATGGTGATGCATTCGATTGAGATAAACGACGATCGACTACGTCCGATACTGGTCAGCGGTCGCGAAAGGGTTGCGATCATTCAAAGCAGCCTCTTTTGTCGGCCTTCTTGCTTCCGAGGTTGATGATTGAGTTACCGACGATAGAGTGAGAAAGGAGGAGCCTATGTACCTGTGAATGGTCCTTTTTGATAACACGGATGCCAAAGCTTCTCGAATGGAGTACTTCGTAGCTTACCTTTGAGGAGAAAACTCATGTGTATAAGAAGTCTGTTTCAATGGCTCGTTATGGGAACTTTGATATTTGCAGGAAGTCCTGAGGTCGTCGGCCAGCAGTCCATCTTTCACGACCCCTGGTTGAATTGGGACTTCTTAAACTATACCGGGCAGGAAGCCAACGATTTTGAGATCGTGGTGGCGAGCCCTAACTGGACTCCACCACAAGTTTACACGGGTTTCTTCCCGAACTTTACCACACGACCTGATCCAAGCACCGGAGGCACCATCCTCTCTTGGTCGGGCAATTCAGTACCTCCAGAGGGAGTCGCTCATATCGGTGCTGCCATGCAGGGTTCAGGGCGGGTTCTGGGCGCTTACTGGACGAGAGATGGATTACCAATTGGAGAACCTCTAGCCATCGTTTACGAATTGACGCAGATATTTCCATTTCCGGATTTCACGGAGGCAGTGGTGATGAATCTGCAAGTGGCCCCGAACTTCGCGGGAACTGCGGGATTGAGGAATATTCGCACATTTAGCGATCTTCCAGCGGAACTGCTCGATCTGGATGATCTGACCTCCGCCCTGGACCCTCATTTGCAGACACCTCCGCTGAGCATGCACGAAACCATTCCGACTGAATTAGTATCGTTGGAACTGGTAGGAGGGAGTCCTATCATAGTCACCCAGCCCCTTCAGCCGGTATCAATTCTCACTCCACCGACAATGATCGACTCGTTTTTTGATGTGTTTGTCGATCTAACGAATAATCGTGGTTCAGCATTTGAGAGCTTGCTGACTGCCGACGTTGTAATGTTTGATCTATCTCTTAATGACTGGCGGCTGATCGGACGATTCTGGAACTTAAATCCGCAGTCACCTGAACCAGGTAGTTTCACGTTGGTCAGTCTCTTTGTTATCTGCTCACTACTCACACCACGGAACATTCGGAGGATGTAGCTATCCGGCTGCATTTAGATCCCCGTGCATCCCCAGGGCCTCTGCGTAAGCCAGCCCTGGGGGGCATTCTCTCCTATCCTATTCCGCGACAAGAGTCACACCAGAAACTGGCGTTACCACTCACTCTATTTGGGTTGCGATTTTGTAACGATACCCTTGTAAATCCAATCAGCAAGTTGCGAAACCTGCGAGCGTGGCAAGACGGGCTTCGAAATAGGCACAACATCATCACTGACAATCGCCAGTATGGAACCGTTGCTGGCAGCAAGCGGCGGCGTTTTGAATTCACTGCGCCAAACTTCAAGCTTTGGGGCAGGGGCGAAAGAGTCTCCTTCCACGAGAACCAGTTCGCATTCCGCATACAAGGGCTCGAATTGAGCATAGTAGTCTTCCCTGCCGCGTTGACTACCATCCGTTGAAACAAAGACGGCATTCAACGCAGGCGACGCAATACCGACCACTTTGGCACCAGCCATACGATGCCGGTGAGAATCTTTTCCAGGAACGTCCAACTCGTGCTGGTGGTGCGTGTGCTTGATCGTGCCGACGGCTAATCCGCGCCGCGAGAATTCCCGCACCAGCTCCACAATTAGTGTGGTTTTGCCATGATTCTTTCCACCGATAACGTGTAATTTACGCATTGATTCGTGACCACAGAAAATCCTAGCTGATAGGCATTTAGACAGGCCCAAGAATGATGAAGTTTAAGGATTAAATACTATATGTCAATATGCACAATAGAGTCCACTGTATGGTAAATCCAAAACAGTTGGGATCGCCAGTGGGATTGAGAAGAACCACTCCGCGTGAAGTTGTGCTGAACAGCCAAAAAATCGTGTAAGCGATCTTGAGGTCGATCCTGCCGAGGTCTTCGCAGTGATTGCGACCACATGTTCAATTCACTTCCCTGGGTTCAGCTTGAAGGACTAATGATTTGTCGAGCGAAAACGTATCAAGAGCGTGTGTCTGGTTAATAGAGCGAATTATCGACGACGCCATGATTTGTTCGCTCAGCAAAACAGCATATTAGCAACGCTACGCTACCTCAAGCGCGCTCTATTGACCGGAACGGAGAAGCTGCATAAAGCCGTTGCTTAGAAGTTGAGTTCCCATTGGCAGTATAAGAAGTCCGCATCTGATGTGCCGATAATTTTGTCACCTCTCCAGAAGTGCGACCAGCCGTATGCAATGTTTGAACTGGGGCAAATTGTGTGAGTCAGCAAAAGGTCGAGTTCGTCGCCCAAATGCTTGCGCCCATTTTGAGGAGGTGTGTTCAAGATGCTTGGCACGGGTTCAGATGTATCCGATTGAAAGTGCCAATACCACATTAACAGTTGCCATTTGTTGGCCGGCTTACATGTTATCAAGACGTTGGGGGATTGAATGTTCGAGCGTTGCACCGCGTCGATGAAACCAAAGTATTTATGACCGAGTGGAAATAGTTGATTGAAACCATTGAAGTCGCCCCCATTCGCTTGCCCTGAGGCGTAGTCATAGTACAACCAAACCGTCGGCTGCCAGATTTGGTCAACATATTTGCGACCGAATCCAGCCGTGGCAAAACCGGCTCGATGATCAAGATCGGCGCCATGGTATTTACCGAATTGAGGACCACCCTCAAATTCCCATAACCAATTATCCATTTCGCCAAACACACGCATGCCGGTTGTGAAGATGGTGAAGTCGGTACTCGTGGGAAAATCGGAGTCAAATGGCTGGCTGTTTTCATAGCCCAGCCAGTAGAGGTCGACTCCAAAATTTTCAAACCCACTGTAAGTCGCGTAAGTCCCATAGAATTGCTGCTCGTCATCGGGTTCGTCCAGCCGATTAGGGATCACTTTCACCAGACAGGTGTAAAACGTGTCGGCGTTCCAATCGTCGCTTTGATACAGAACCCTGACACCGTCGAATGTACGACGCGTATTGGCCCAATCCAATGGCGAAATCAAGCGCTGGTTGCCGTAGAGCAACTCCTGGCGGCCTGTTCTCAAGGTGCAGGAGTCTGTCAGTGACAAGTCGACAAATAAATTGAGGAAGTCGCCAAAGTTTTGGTCAATGGGACGCGGCGCATATTGGCCACCATCATCGGTGACAGCGGCGTAGATGCCTTCCACGAAGAGTCGCAACTCATCATTAACTTGCCAATTTGTGTACAACCGAACGCGGCTTAAGAGGAATTCCGTGTTGGTGCTTTGAAAGCGTGGAACAGTGGCGTTCGGAACGCGACCCATGCCGTGTTCATCATGGACTCGAAAGCGGATTTGTCCACCGATGTCGATGCTGCCCCACTGGCCGTCATGAACGGGAAGTAGTTTGATCGAGTCACCGAGGCAGAAACTGCCATAGTTTGGGTCTTCAAGGTAGCTAAAATCGTTGTCGTAGTAGACACCTTTATGAGAAAGCGCGCAGGGACTCAGAGTTTGGGCAGTGCAATCTGCCGCAAACAGCCTCATCACGAGCGTGAGGCCAGCAACAAATCGGGCAAACATCGCAATGACTCCTTTGCCGCCGCTTAAGAAACGTGCGTGTTCTCCCAACCTTCCCTGGTCGTGCAGCAAGCCAGACAGTCTTTCTCTTCGACGTAAACCTATCCTTGCTAGATACCTAGGTGTGCAATTAGAAATGTCGAAGCTATCAATAAAACCATATTATGCGGTATTTCCGGAAAACTCTCACTAAGCTCTGTGATAGGCTTCGGTCAGACAGATTTTGCTAGCTTGACGTCAGGACTTTACTGAATCCGGTGGAAGCGGCGTGTTATTTTTAATGTTTTTCGCTTTCTGCTTTGCTAGGCATGGGCTTGGGCTGCTGCTGGCCCGTCCGTACTAAACCACGAAGTGTGTGTAAGGTCGGTTTTTAAGACCGTAACGTCTATGACGAATAGAGTGCTTGTTTGTATACTGTAGGGACTGATCGACGATGCCGTTACTTGTTCGCTAAGTAAACACAGGCTAGCGAGGCTACGCTTCTATGAAACGCGCTCCAATAGACACCAAAGTCCCTATTGTATTCGCCTGCTCTGGATGCTCTAACGCTGGCCAGTTGGCAAATCGTCTAGCTTTAGAATTTAATCGTCGAGGTTTGGCTGAGATGTCCTGTCTAGCTGGTATCGCAGCAGGCAAGACCCATTTCTTGAAGAAACTGCAAGCAAGAGAAGTTTGGATTATTGATGGATGCCCATTGGAATGTTCCGTGGGGGTCTTCGATCAAGTACTTCAACATGTTGACGTCGTAATACGTCTACATGAACTGGGAGTGCGCAAGAACGACCCAGAACTTGATGATGACGCTTTCGGCCACTTTGTTAAAAAAGTTCTTTCTTACATTGATATGAAAAGAGCTTCAGCATGAGGATGGTTTATGCGATGAAACTCCGGCTCCATTCTTGATACGTATGGAGTTCGCGACTCCCGATTTGACCTCCTCTGAAACTGAGTGCCGTCGCAATATCTATGCCTTGGGTCCACCATGTTTCAAGAGTAAAAGCAGCATGACAACAGGTGTCAGGGCACAAATGCTGTGAGGCAGTTGTGGTGGCATGTGAATCCACGTACCGTCCGATGCATGTACGCTGTCTGGACCAAGAGTTACGTCGGCCTCTCCAGAGAGGAAATGCATGATCGCTGGGGATGAAGCCGTGTGCTCTGAAAGCTCTTGGCCTGCCGCAAAGCCAAACAAGACCGCCTTCAAATGGTCGTCCTGATACACCGTTCGACTGAGCGTTCCATCGTCAGGCGGCACAATCTCGTTACTTAAGTTTGCAATCAACGTATGAAGCATATTCATGACCCAGGCCTTTCTGATTTGACGGCCACGAAGGCAACCGCCGCCAAGTGCTGACTGTATTTTCTGAAAACCCTTCGCATGGCAAGCACTCGTCGCCGCGCCTGACTGTGCGTCATCACATTCCAAACAAAACGTATAGCCCGCAGCAGCCCTTCGTCGCGAATAAGTCGAGCGGGTTCCAGAAGATGCATGGGTGATTTCTCACTCGCAACGACCGTAAACCCAGCCGATTGGAGTACCTCTTCCCACTCTTGAATTGTGAGTGGGCGGACGCCTACGTGGATGTCATCAGACAACTCACGGCATATCGCTTCACGAACCTCGTTGGGCACATCATTAGGTGTAAGGCATAGCTCATGAATGCCGTAACGTCCATTCGGCTTCAAAAGGCGGGCTGCCTCGGCAACGATTTTCGCTTTCACTGAAGGTGGCTGCATGGACAACATGGCTTCACCGTAAACAACAGTTGCCGAAGCGTCCGCAAGTCCAGTCTGTTCCGCAGTTCCTACGACGCAAGCTTGGTTTGGGCCAGAGAGGATTTTCTGCACAACAGCGGCGGCGTCTCGATCTCGTTCGACTGCGGTATAAGAGGCAGGACGACAAGCGAGAGTCAGCTGAGCCGTTACACCGAGGCCTGGCGCAAACTCCACGACATCGTCTGAGTGATTGATGTCCAGTTTTGACAGGAGTCTTTGGGTCAGTTCGCGGCCGCCCGGTCGTAATACTCGCTTCCCCATTCGAGCTAGCAACCAGTGCCCCGGCATCTTTTCTACAGGAGGGTGAAGTTTTGCTACTTGGGCCGAGAGAGTCATGGCTCATTTCCTTTGTGATGATTGCCGCTTACTCGATAATTTCGATACGTCGCAGAGGGGTAAAATGATACTTGTAGACTTCAGCAGTCGATCGACGGTCACTTGATCTAGTGCCTTCTCGGTCTCGGCGTAGACTCGATCAAGTTCCTTGTGAAGCGGACACAATCGCGTATGAGACGGCAGCCCCAAGGGACAATGACGAATTCGTTCTAGAGGCGAAACGGCGTTGACAACATCCAGAATCGTGACCTTCTCCGGAGAGACAGCCAAGGCGTAGCCCCCACCCGGACCGGATTGTGAAGTCACCAATCCTGCCTGCACCAATTCTTGGAGTACTTTGTTTAAATAGCGCCGCGGCACTTTGGTGCGCTCAGCAAGCGCATCAGCCGCTTCACGTTGATCGACGTTAGTCGCTAGCCACACCACGGCACGCAGCGCATATTCAGCAGTCTTTGGCAACATAATGAATCCTCAGTTGACAATATCATTCTATACCTTGACATACAGGAATCAATCTCTATATTTTGACTAGATGGCTTGAACTTATTTTGTCCTATTTGCATCATTCAATCACGTCGTTTGGCTCCAGGCGCTAAGAAGATACATGCTAGCCCCCGAAACATTTGAAATTGCAGACGCAACGCTCCCGGCGATGGGAGAGAGCGTCAAAGCAATCGCGCGCCGCTTTTTTGTTCTAATCTTAGCGGCCTACCCTGAATTCCAATCTTATTTCAATCCGGCGCACCGGCGTTCAGGCAGCCAGAAGAGAGCTTTGTCAGTGCTATCTTTAGCGTTGGAACCAACTCAAGTGAACGACAATGCTGCCAAGCGCAAGCCCTGTTGTCCTCACGCTAGGTTCAACCCTTTTAGGCGAGCATTTCCATGAAGCGACTTTGGCTCCTATTCAGTGTGGTTATCATCCTCTCGTTTAGCGTGCTCGGCTGGATCGGGACTCGCATCTATCAAGAGGCCCCGCCTATTGCCGATAAGGTAGTCACGACAGCCGGCGTGACGGTCGTGGATTCCGGCGTCATTCAAGCAGGACAGAACGTTTGGCAGACATTGGGGGGGATGCAAGTCGGCTCGATCTGGGGCCACGGCAGCTACGTCGCGCCTGACTGGACAGCTGATTGGTTGCATCGCGAAGCAATATTCATTCTCAACCGTTGGTCGAACACTGAGTTTCAATCCGACTTTGAGTCACTCAGCGCCGAGCAACAAGCACAGTTGAGTGGTCGACTAACGACGCTGCTGCGAACCAATACCTACGATCAGGCAACCAAGACGATTGTCATCGACCCACTGCGCGCCGAAGCCTTTGCAGCCAACCTTGCCCATTACTCGGATATTTTTGCGAATGGCAATTCGGACTACGCAATCCCGGCGGGAGCAGTCACCGAAGAAACTCGCTTACAAGCTCTTTCGGCGTTTTTCTTTTGGTCGTCTTGGGCTGCCTCGACGAACCGACCCGACTCCGATGTGAGCTACACAAATAACTGGCCGTATGAGCCCTTAGTCGCCAATCGGGCCACGGGTGACGCGGTTGTTTGGACCGGGGTGAGCATCATCATGCTCCTGGCGGGGATCTCGGCAATGGCGTGGTGGTATGCTTCGCGCCGTGCCGAAAGCGAGGAATCGTTCCCTCCCACCAGCGATCCACTTGAGCTTTGGAAGGCAACGCCTTCGCAACAATCGACCGTCAAATACTTTTGGGTGGTCTCTGCCTTGATCCTATTGCAAATGCTGTTGGGCGTCATCGTGGCACACTACGGGGTTGAAGGGGACGGCTTCTATGGATTTCCCCTTTCGGAGTGGCTTCCCTACAGCGTAGCCCGCACTTGGCACGTTCAAATCGGCTTGTTTTGGATCGCTACGGCTTGGCTCGCGGCTGGCTTGTTCATCGGGCCATTGGTGAGCGAGCAGGAGCCGAAGGGGCAACGACTGGGCGTCAACATACTCTTCGCTGCATTGCTGGTTGTCGTGTTTGGCTCCTTAATCGGTGAGTGGCTCAGCATCCACAACTACCTGTCAGATGCCGTTTCGTTCTATTTGGGTCACCAGGGCTATGAATACGTCGATTTGGGGCGAGTCTGGCAAATTGGCTTGCTGATCGGTTTGCTGCTGTGGTTGTTCCTCATGGTGCGAGTACTCCTGCCGGCATTGCGTAAGCAAGGCGAGCAAAAGCAACTTGTCGCACTACTCGCCGTTGCCTCCACGGCAATTGCGCTCTTCTACGGGGCCGGGCTCACATGGGGCCGACACACGAATCTGTCCATCGTCGAATACTGGCGTTGGTGGGTGGTCCATCTTTGGGTCGAAGGGTTCTTCGAAGTCTTTGCGACGACGGTGATCGCCTTTGTCTTTATGCGGCTGAATCTGATACGGCCCGGGATTGCCGCGGCGGCTGCGTTGCTTTCTGCGACGATTTTTCTGGCGGGCGGTATCATCGGCACTTGTCATCACTTGTATTTTTCAGGTACTCCTCCAGTCGCTCTAGCGTGGGGCTCTGTCTTTAGCGCTTTGGAAGTCGTCCCCTTGGTGCTGGTTGGATTCGACGCGACGGAAGACTTACGGCGATCAAGAACTTCACCTTGGGTACTCCGCTACAAATGGCCTATCTACTTCTTTGTCTCGGTAGCTTTCTGGAACATGGTCGGGGCTGGTTTGTTCGGCTTCATGATTAACCCACCTATTGCTCTCTACTACATGCAGGGACTCAACACGACCCCGCTCCATGGTCACGCCGCACTTTTCGGAGTCTATGGTATGTTGGGAATCGGACTGATGCTTCTCTGCCTGCGGGTGTTGGTGCCGGGCGTTGAATGGAAAGACGGTCTGCTGCGATTTTCGTTTTGGGCACTCAATGGCGGCTTGATGGCCATGTGCCTTCTCAGCTTGCTGCCCGTCGGCCTGATGCAGACCTGGGCGTCCGTGGAACACGGATATTGGTACGCCCGCAGCGCGGAGTTCATGCAATCTACACTGATGCAGAATCTACGCTGGATGCGTGTGCCAGGTGACACGATATTTTTTCTGGGTGCGGTAGCACTTGTCATTTTCGTGGCGGGCTTGAAAACCGGTCACTCCTTTAGGAGATCAGAATAGTGGCCATTTCTCATGCAGCATCGGGTCAAGTCGTTGAGGTACGACCCCTGGACAAATCAATTGCAACGGCAATTACGCATACGATTGTCAAAACCAATGATCTCGAAGTCATTCGAGTCGTACTGCTTGCCGGCAATGAGCTTCCGCCACATGAAGTGCCAGGCGACATCACCGTACAGTGCTTGGAAGGCAAGGTCGAATTTGGCGTTGGCGATTTGATTCGCGAACTGACGGCGGGCGAGTTTCTGTACGTGGAGGGTGGCTGCAAACATTCGCTACGCGCTAAGGAAGATTCATCTCTGCTCGTCACTATTGTGCTGAAGCACAAGACCTGAGTTTATCTGCAGTTATCGCCTGTACTATTTCTTTTCCCATCATAAACGTTAAGCTTCAGCGATTGCAGCTTCTGTCCCAACTCTCGGTGATTTTGGATCGACGGAAAGCAGGTAACCATGGGCGGCATTAAAAAGAACCGCGATAACTATCATGCCGCTGTCGCAGCAGCGAGCGGTGTCGCCGCTACCGTAATACTTGGCAGCCTAATTCTGTTAGGATCTCGGCGGTTGTCTCACTTCGACGCCGCATTGGTGGGTTACACATTTGCCACCTTGTTCGCAACGTTTGGCATCACCTATCGGTATACGATGTGGCTACAGCGCCCGCCGACAGCGTTGTACTGGAAGCGTGGCTGGCAAGTTTTTTTCCACCCGCCATCCTGGCCGCGCAACGTTGTGCTCTGGATCAAGCGCCTCGTCACCGTATTCTTCGCGAACAGCTTTATCTGGAAGCGAGGCCTGGAACGCGGCGCGGCGCATTGGCTAGTGATGTGGGGCTGCCTAGTTGCCTCAGCCATCACCTTTCCGCTCGTGTTCGGCTGGATTCACTTCGAGTTCGCCGGAACGGGGTTTGATGCGTATCGAGCGTTTGTATTTGGCTTTCCGACGTTTTCATTTGGTGTGCATTCGCTCCTGGGTTTTCTGATTTTCCACGGACTGGTATGGGCGTCGTTCTTAGTGATCGCTGGCGTGATGCTCGCCATGCGACGCCGTATGCGGGTACGCGACGCACTCGCGCTACAGCGTTTTGGCGAAGACTTTCTGCCGCTGATCCTGCTGTTTTCCGTGAGTGTCACCGGATTAATGCTCGTCGTGAGTTACGAATGGATGAGCGGATATGCTTATGAATTCCTGTCCATTACGCATGCACTGACGGTAATCATCACGCTGTTGTGGTTGCCGTTTGGGAAGTTATTTCACTTGTTCCAGCGGCCCGCACAACTAGGTGTTCTGTTCTACAAGGATGCCGGGGTTCGCGGTGAGCAGGCCCACTGCGCTCGGTGCCACGAGCCTTACGCATCGCAAATGCAGGTCGACGACTTGATTGAAGTTGAACGTCAATTGGGCTACCGGTATGAGATGCCTAACGGACCTGCTGACCACTACCAGCGAATCTGCCCCCGTTGTCGACGCGTCTCCCTCGCGCTAGCGCAGGGACAACTCTGGAATGCGAAACAGCCTCTTGAAACTTGACGGACGACTACATGGCTCAACAACCCACAAGCACACTTGAGATCATCGAGCAGTTCGGTCCGCATTTGGCGTTCGCCTCAGGAACACGCCTCGATCGCGGCGTTGAGCCGGATAAGCTCGTTAAGACGCATTGTTGTTTTTGCGGGCAGCAGTGCGGCATACAGCTGAAGGTCAAAGACAACGAAGTCATTGGCTTCGAGCCATGGGAGGACTTCCCCTTTAATCGGGGTATGCTTTGTCCGAAGGGTGTCAAACGCTACTTGCAGGGGTCGCATCCCGACCGCCTCATCAGCGCATATCAACGCGATCCGAGCATATCTGGTGGATTTCGTGCGTTACCCTATGAGGAGGCGATCCGAAAGTCGTCGCAGGCTATTGCTCAAATTCAATCGGAACACGGCAACGGTGCCATCGGAGTGCTTAGCGGCGCTAGCCTAACGACAGAGAAGACCTATTTAATGGGCAAATTTGCCCGTGTTTGCCTCAAGACGCCGTTTATCGACTACAACGGACGCTTGTGCATGGTCAGCGCGGGTGCAGCCAATAAGAAGGCCTTCGGCGTCGATCGAGCGGCGAATCCGTGGTCAGATATTGTGGGTGCTGACGTGGTATGGATTAGCGGTGCGAATGTCGCCGAATGTGCACCGATAACCACGAACTATGTTTGGCAGGCCCGAGAGAATGGCGCGAAAATCATCGTTGTTGATCCGCGCATCACGCCACTAGCACGCACTTGTGATCTTTTCCTGCCCGTCAAACCTGGACGCGACGTGGCACTCTTCAACGGCATCCTGCATTTGATGATCGAACACGATTGGCTCGATCATGCCTTCATCGAGCAGCACACTGTCGGATTTGATTCAGTGGCGGCGGCCGTGCAAGCGTGGACTCCAGCCCGTACGGCGGAAGTCACCGGCATCGCTGAGCGCTCGATCCGGCAAGCCGCCGAATGGTGGGGCACAGCAGCCACGAGCTTTTTAATGCACGCGCGAGGGATTGAACATCACACCCATGGTGTGCAGAACGTCTTAGGCGCAATCAACATAGTACTCGCGTCAGGACGCATTGGACGTGAAAACTGTGGCTATGCGACGATCACGGGCCAAGCCAACGGCCAAGGAGGACGAGAGCATGGGCAAAAGTGTGACCAACTTCCAGGCGCCCGCGATTTAGCTAACCCCGAACACCGGGCGCACGTCGCCAAAGTCTGGAATGTCTCGCCCGACGAACTGCCCCCACCGGGAGTGGATGCCTACGAACTGTTCCGCAAGATCGACCGTGGTGAAATTCGTGGACTGCTGTCGATTTGCTTTAACCCCCTCGTTTCATTGCCGGATAATGGTTTCATCGCCCGCATGCTCGAAAAGCTTGAGTTTTACGTGGCCATCGATTTCTTTCTGAATGATACGGCCCGCTACGCGGACATTGTACTGCCAGGTTCTCTGCACGAAGAAGATGAAGGAACTGTCACCCAGATCGAAGGCCGAGTCATCAAGATTAACAAGGCGGTCGATCCTCCCGGCGACGCGCGACAAGACTGGCGGATCATTCAGGATCTAGCCTCAGCGCTTGGGCGACCACACGGCTTCACTTTTCAGAGTCCTCGTGAAATTTTTGAGGAGCTACGACGCGCTAGCCAAGGTGGTATTGCTGATTATTCCGGTATCACGTGGGAAAAGATCGAACAACAAAACGGCGTGTGCTGGCCCTGTCCTACTGAAGACCATTTAGGCACCCCCCGATTATTCGAGCCAAGCTCTGACAATCCCGTTGCCAAAGGGTCAGGGCCGTTCTATTTCCCTGATGGCAAGGCGCGATTCAACGCGGTCGAGTATGCAGCGCCTGCCGAGGTCGTTGACGAAGAGTTCCCCATCATCTTGACGACGGGACGCGTGGTGAGTCAATTTCTTTCCGGTACCCAAACGCGACGTATCGGCCCGTTGGTCGAGCAATATCCGGAGCCGCGTATCGAGATTCATCCGCAATTGGCCGCCAGTCTGAATATCGCCGATGGCGATTGGACGACTGCCACTTCGCGTCGCGGTGAAATCACACTGCGTGCGCAGGTCGTCAAAACAATTCGGCCCGATACTGTCTTCATTCCCTATCATTGGCCAGGGGTCAGAAGCGCCAACCGCCTGACAATTGCGGCCCAGGACCCTATTTCTAAGATCCCTGAGTATAAGGTTTGTGCAGTGCGATTAGCCAAGGCGACCGCCGCGCCCGAGTACGCTACCCAACTGGTATCGAAGCAATAAGGAATTCGTCGGATGCCCGTCGCTCAGGACAAGATTTTCTTCATCGATCCCAACCGATGCATCGGCTGCGAATCGTGCGTGCAGGCATGTTCTGAGTGCGATACGCACAAAGGGCACTCGATGATCCATCTCGAATATGTGAATCGCCGTGAGTCACCGCAAACACTACCGGTCGTTTGCATGCACTGCGATTCGCCGACTTGCGCCGAGGTATGCCCCGCAGATGCCATCAAACGTACGGAGGATGGAGTGGTCCAAACGGCACGCAAGCCGCGCTGCATCGCATGCAATAACTGCGTGCTGGCGTGCCCGTTTGGAGTACCGAAAATGCATACCGATTACGAACTCATGATGAAGTGCGACATGTGCTATGACCGCACGTCGGTGGGAAAAAGACCAATGTGTGCGACCGTCTGCCCGAGCCAGGCCCTCTTTTTCGGGACGCACGAGGAAATCGACCGCCTGCGGCTACGATCGCGCCCGATCAATGAGTTTCGTTTTGGGGCACAAACCATCCACACGAAAGTTCGCATGATGATCCCCCGCGAGGCGACCGTATCGCACATCGACGTGGCGGACGCCATGTTCGAAAGTGAAGAGCACTCTGACGCAGACGATGTCATGCTGGCTGAGGCGTTGTATGAATTGCCAATTATATCAAACTTTTGAGGTTTGCTCTGATGGACGATAAACACTCCCCGTGCACGGCCTTTCCAGATGGTCGACCTGAATCCGAGCAACCGAAATGGCGTCGCGATTTTCCCATCGACCTTGAAGCAGACGAATATGGTGCCCGCCGGGACTTCACCAAGTTTATGGTGCTGACCAGCGCAGCCTTCGCCTGCGGCCAGTTCTGGATCGCCTTGCAAAGCCTATTCCGCGGCCGCAAGATCTCACGCAAACGCATCGCTGCGGTAGCAGACGTGCCCATCGGAGAGGCCATGAGCTTTCACTACCCAACCGACCGCGATCCGTGCTTGCTTATTCGGAAGTCGGAAAACATCTTCCTGGCCTATTCCAGCCTCTGTACTCACTTGATGTGTCCTGTTCGCCCTGATTTAAAACGTAACCAACTGCACTGTCCGTGTCACGAAGGTTTTTTCGACTTGGCCTCCGGCAAACCGACCGCAGGCCCACCGCGTCGACCGCTGCCGAGGATTGAGTTGGTGATCGAACGCGGTGCAGTCTATGCCACGGCCATCGAGGAGCGGTCGTCATGAACGAGCACGATCCGTCGCGTACACGGCGACAACGATTGCCGATCGTCTATGGCATTCTCTGTGTTGTTTTGGTTCTGGTTGCAATGCAGCTATGGCTGCTCACTGCCACAATGAACGCCTATTTAGGTGGCAACAATGCCATCGTTTGGCCAGCCGCAGCAGCGAGTCTTGTTTGTCTATTGCTGAATGCAGGCTTGCTGCGCTACTTGGTATTACTCGATCGATAGTGCAATGAAGGGAGGTCACGTGAGCGAGTCTACCGGCCATGCAAAATCCGACGGACCTTCTTTTTTGCAGAGCATTGCGACGCTCAATCCATCGTACTTCGCCGTGGTAATGGCGACCGGCATCGTATCAACCGCTTGCCTTTTGCTAGACATGCGCTGGTTGGCGCTGCCTTTGTTCTGGCTTAACATCCTGGCCTATGTCATTCTTGTGACACTGACGGGAGCGCGATTGGCCATGTTTCCTCAGGCATTCTTTGCAGACCTGATTGATCACAAGCGAGGAGTCGGTTTTTTTACGATGGTTGCGGCAACCTGCGTTCTAGGAAGCCAGTGTCTGCAAATCGGAGAGGCACGCCTTGTAGCCGTCGTATTGTGGTGCGTCGGATGTATGCTCTGGCTGGTACTGACCTATACCATCTTCACCAGCCTCTCAGTGAAAGAGACTAAGCCGCTGCTCCAGGATGGCATACATGGCGGATGGCTAGTTTCAGTCGTCGCCGCGCAGTCCGTTTCTTTGCTTGGTGGTTTTTTGGCGGAAGGCTTTGGCCCCTATCGAGAGCAGGTCCTGTTCTTCGCCCTGGTGATGTGGTTAGGCGGCGGCATGCTCTACATTTGGATCATCTCACTGATTTTTTATCGTTATACATTTTTTCCGATGAGCCCGGCCGATCTGTCCCCCCCATATTGGATCAACATGGGGGCCATGGCGATTTCGACCGTTGCGGGTACTGTTCTTATTTCAGAAGCCAACAACTCTGCACTCTTGAGCCAGTTACTCCCATTTCTCAAAGGTTTCACGTTATTCTACTGGGCCACCGCAACCTGGTGGATTCCGATGTTGGTAATCTTGGGAGTCTGGCGGCATGTCTACAAGCGATTTCCGCTGCGCTACGATCCACAGTACTGGGGCGTTGTGTTTCCGTTGGGGATGTACACCGTTTGTACTTTCCGACTAGCCCATGCAATCGAATTGCCATTCTTACTGGTTATCCCCAAGTGCGTTGTTTATTTTGCCCTTGCAGCTTGGCTGTTGACGTTCGGTGCAATGCTTTCCGCATTGTTGACTCTTCCGTGGAAACGAGTTTCGTAATCACTCTTATGATGTATGGAAACTTCAACACCAAGTGCTGCCGCATTCAGACGGTTGGCCAATTTGCCAGAGGCCACAGCCATTCGCGCCTCAACGCCGATTTCCGTTGGAGTGTTACCTAGCGCTGGTACACAAATCGCGATCCTTAATGTGGCATCAACTTCTTGATTATGAGACGTCTACAGAAATGAAGGCCACAGCGAATTTCACTCTGACAAACTGCCCGTCGGTGCATTTTCGTGGGGCTCAGCGAATTCTGCAATAATTCAGCCTGGCTGTATCTTTTACTTTAATGAAGCGTTGGCGACAGATGCGCCACGACGGGATCCGCAAGGCTGCGCTGTGCCGGATAGCTACCGACCGAAAAACGCGAGATTCTTGGAGCACCTGAAGCCTCTTCAGGGAGCTTTGGAGTCCTATTGTCGGCGAAGCGTTTTTCGGGCGGCCGGGGTTGAGGACATTTTACAGAATGCTCTCATGAAGGCATTTCGAGACTTCGACCGTTTTGCGGAAGGAACGTGCTTTCGCGCCTGGATATTCAAATATCTGACTCTGGAAATCCTTGCCGGAAATCGCGACATCGTCCGACAGACGCACGAAGTGTTGGCCACGGAAACGGTATCGCACGGGACAGATATATTGCGATTCGAGGAGTTGCACCCGCGCAAACTTGCCGACGCACCTGAGGTTGCGCTTGAACACTGTGACGACGCGCTCGCCGCCGCAGTGTGGGACCTGCGCCCGCTGGAGCGGTCGAGCCTGCTGCTGCATGCGATCGGCGAATTCAAGTATCGGGAAATTGCGGAAATTCTTGAGTTGCCAATTGGCACTGTCATGAGTCACTTGTCGCGGGCTCGCAAGCAACTGCGGGAACGACTTGGCGAGTGGTCAAAAGAGCACAATGTTGTCCGTCAGCGAGAGCCGGGAAGCGCGTGAAGGCGAGCGTCGGCGCGTAGCGCGTCAACCCGATGGAGAATGAAATGAACTGCGCAACCGCACAAGAGCATTGGGAACTGTACCACGATTCCGAAGGGGATGCCCAGCTCTATCTAGAGATCAACGACCATTTGGCGCGGTGTGCCTCGTGCCAGGAATGGTTTGAGCGCCAGCGGTCGTTTGAGGCGTCACTGCTAGCTCGGCTGCGCGGGGATTCGCGGTCTGACGATATGTGGACGCGTCTTGAAGATCAGCTTTGCAAAACAACGTCGGCGACTTCACGCACTTGGTCGTCGCTGCTGCGATACGTCGCAGTCGCCGCCAGTATCGTACTTATGGGCGTGCTCTGGAGATTCGCTGGAGATGCACATTCCAGGGAGTCGAACCTGACGCGCCTTGTATCGGTTTGTCACGAGCGGTTGGTCGGTGGCAGCGACCCCTTGCAGTTCGAGAGTGAGTCGGACTTGGCGGTGGAAGCGTACTTGAAGAATCGCGTGAGTTTCCCGGTTCGCTGCCCGCCCCGGCAAAACGCCGGATTCGCGGTGCGTGGCGGCGGCGTCTGCACCATGGGTGACGCGCCTGCCGCTTATGTTCACGGCCTCGTGGAAGCTGAGAAGGTTTCTGTCTTTATCTTGCCACGTGAGCGAATTGCCGAGTTCGGACTCGACGAGGACGCCCTTCAGCATTCGCGAGTGGTGCATCAGCGAGTCGGCGAATTCGAGGTGGTATTCGCAGCGGTCGACCAAAACATTGTCGTTGTTGTTGGACAGCAGAGTTCCATGCGATTGGAAAGAGTGGTGCGGGCCTACGGGACGTATCCGGAGACCCCAGCCCAGGATGCTGCCTGACGACTAGAGTCGTCGCCAACAACAATTGAGTCATTAGGATTTGAGACGGACGCCAGCATGGATGTACTTCAGCGACTCGTATCCACCCGTCTTCTCACTCTGGGAATTATCTTGGCGTGGAGCCAGCCATCCTTCGCTGACCCAGTGACAGACCACTACCCCGAAGCAGCTCAGTCAGGCTGCATGAAGTGCCATGCCGGGATTGAACTCATTCGCGAGCCCGGTTCCGAGATGCTTCGACAAATCATGGAACGTGGCCGCGAGCAAGGCGACCCGGCCGGCTGCATCGTCTGCCACAACGGCGACCCCACAGTCACCGACGACAAGGAGAAGGCCCACGGAGGAGACTTTTATCCCGCTCCAGCTAGCCCGTGGGTGAACGAAAAGACATGCGGACAGTGTCATGAAGACCACGTCCGCGTCCAGTGGCACAGCCTCATGATGACCGAAGCTGGAAAAATACAGGGAACCGCTTGGGCTTTTGGTTCACCCGAAGGCTACAAGCACCGCTGGGCGAACTACGCCGTCAAGAATCCTGACGACCCTCACGCCCGGCTCGGCACTGATGCCTACCGCGCCTATATGGAGGAACTCAAACGAATCGAACCGAACGTTTTCGTTGATCATCACGATCCGCTCCCCGAAGCACTCAAGGCAGATGAACTGGCCAGGCTCAAGGATGACCCTAGCTTGGCGGCCTTCACTTATATCCGACAGGAGTGCCAACGCTGTCACCACGCTGTAAAAGGTCGCCAAGAGCGGGGCGACTATCGCGGTATCGGCTGCGCTTCGTGCCATACCCCCTACAGCAACGAGGGATTCTATGAAGGGGGCGACCCGTCGATTCCGCGTGATGAACCAGGGCATATGCTCGTGCATTCAATTCAGGGTACCCGCAAAGCGAAGGTTACGGTCCACGATACGACTTACAGCGGCATCCCGGTGGAGACATGTACGACTTGCCACGATCGTGGCAAGCGAATCGGAGTTTCGTTCCAAGGCTTGATGGAGTCGCCGTATGCGTCGCCATACGCGGCTGACGGCGGGAATCAGCCGGAATTGCACACCAAACACTACCTCGCGATGGAGCAAGACATTCACTATCAGAAGGGAATGACCTGCCAGGACTGCCATACATCACTCGACGTGCATAGCGACGGGTTTCTGGCAGCGGCCAATTTGGCGGCGGTACAGATTGAATGCTCGGACTGCCACGGCACACCTGACAAGTATCCTTGGGAACTCCCGTTGGGTTTCATGGACGAGTTTGACGTCTCGCCTGCCGATGGCGCCGCGCGAGGTGTGACTCAGGAGCAATTGCCGTTTACGTCACAAGGTTCCGCTGTTGATGTTCGAGACGGATATCTGCTCACTGCACGGGGCAATCCCTATGAAAACGTGGTCCGAGATGGAGATGGAATCATTGTCCACACGGCAGCCGGCAAAGACATTCGGATGAAGCCGCTGAAAAAGCTCTTTGAGGAAAAAAAGGTATCGCTCCAAGGGGTGGTTGCCATGCAAGGAGTCGCGAGCCACATGAATCGCATGGAGTGCTACACCTGTCACGCGAGCTGGACGCCGCAATGCTACGGGTGTCATGTGAAGATCGATTTTTCACAAAAGGACAAGTGCCCCGAGTGCCAAGACTCACTCCAGGCCTTTGACTGGGTCGCCGCCGGCCGCAAACATCAGGAGGAGAACCATCGCGCGGATCGTGGCGAGGCTGGGTACGATACGATCATCCCCGGCAAGGTCTCCGAACAGCGATCCTATACCCGCTGGGAAGAGCCGGTCCTGGGAGTCAACGGCGAAGGGCGTGTTTCGCCGCTGGCGCCTGGCTGTCAAGTGGCCGTCACGGTCATTGGGGAAGATGGCAAGCCCATCATCCTCAATCACATCTTCCGCACGCAAGCCGACAGCGAAGGCGCTGGCGACGAAGGACAATTGTCGATCGACATGAGTCCGACACAGCCGCACACCATCACAAAGAACGCGCGGACCTGCGAATCGTGCCACGCTACGTCCAAAGCCCTTGGTCTCGGCATCGGCTCGACGAGACCATGGGACGAGCAGCATTATGTCGACCTTGAGACGGTCGATGGCAAGATTCTTTCGAATCAAGCACGACCGCAAATGGAGCCGATCGACGGGCTCAACCATGATTGGTCGCAAATTGTTGATGAGTCAGGTAACCAGCTGGCGACGGTGGGCCATCACTTCCAACTATCGCGAGCATTCAACGCCAAGGAAATTGCCCTCATCAAGCGGGAGGGAACCTGCCTCGCCTGTCACCAGGAAATTCCCAAGGAATCGCTAGCCGTCAGCTTCTTGCAACATGTCGCCAAGTATACCGGACAACTTCCCGAAACGACCGACGAACACAACGCACTACTCCACAAAATCCTGCTTACCAGTGCCTGGGCGCAACTCGTGGCCGTGACTCTAGGAGCGACTGCCATCATTGCGTTCTGGAAGTGGCGGAGAAGTAAGCGGCGAGGCGGAGCTTGACAAGACAACAGGAAAGCTCAGCTGCTGGATTTTTTCGCGACGCCGACTAAGGTCGGCATTAGCAAGCGCAGCTAGACTGGGCTTCATTAAGCACTTAGCCAATGTCGAACCGATATTTCGCATCTAGCACTGGCGACGAGGACGCCCTTCCCGAATCGCTATACCGCCGATGTTGGCACAATTCTGAGAGAGTCCCTCTCGCGGTTCACACGGCCTGAGATGCCCGCTCACAGAGTGCAGGGCAAGGCGGATGACGTTAACTCTTGCATCTTCGAGGGAACGACGGGGCATGGAGAAGCGGACTGCGCCGTCTGCATAAGTCGTGGCAATGACACCATGGCTTTCCAAATGGTCTCGTAGGTCTTCTCCTTGTCCAAAGATGGATATCGGCGGCCGCAACATAAGAATCCCTGAACCCAACGTCGATGATCGGCGGATTGGTCGCCACCCAGCATCTTCAGCCACTGTACTGATGCACTCTGCATTCTTCAATTGAATAGACATGATCTTACTACGAAGCCGGGACGGATAGGCATCCAACGCGGCCCCGTGGGCCGACAGCAAGGCAGAGAGATTCACGGTTTCCGTGATCCCGTCCAATTCGGAGTTTTCAAGTTGCGCGGTAAACTTCAAGAGCGGATCGTCGATCGAACCAACCTTTGCCAGTTCCTGCACGGTGGTTTCGATCATCTCCTTCGACCGACGTAGCCCATAGATGGCGACACCGAGTGGATAGAGGCTGCGGAGCCATTTGTGCGTACCGGCGACGTAAAAGTCACAATCCATCTCCGTGAACCGACCGTTGCCGTGGGCAAGGTGTTGCGCTCCGTCGACTGCAAAGAACCTCAGTTCATTCGAAGCTCGTACGGAATGGGCTATGTGCCCCAGGGGAAGTTGCACGCCATCGTGACTGATGGCAGGCAGAAATAGCCCAGACGCGCCAGAAACGCGAAATGCCTTTGTAACGGCATCGACTATCAACGCTTCGCTACAATTGTTCTCTGCGAGATGCCGAAGAGATACTTGGACGACGTGACGATTGAGCTTGCGGGCGACGTCGCACAGAATCTCGTGATACCGAGGCCAACCCAGGTCGGCCGTCAGAATCGTCGCGCAATTCCTGCAAAGTAAATGCGCCGCCAATAGCATGTGAGAGTGCGAACGACTTGCCAACATGATCGTTGCTTGTTTATTGGCGCCGGCAATTTCACCAAGCCGGCGCTTGAGATGCCCCACCCCATGCCAGCGAGCAAGGCTAGGAAATCTCTGCCGCAGTTTCGTCGGCCAGAGTCGCCCGCCGTTCGTCAGCAAGTCGCGAAGCGACGAGGGGCACCCTCTCTCAGCAGCAAAGCGTAGATAGTCGGCCTGGATCGCCATCGCTGTGGGCGAAATTCTGCCCATCCTCGCAGTGTCGAGGTACAAGGGCGAAGGCATAGTTTTGTCTGATCACCACTAAGAGAAGTAGATGCTCGTATGTACAGTATTTTAAACCGGTTTCTCCTCCGTGTCTAGCAGGGTCCGGAGTGGAGTCGCGTGCAATTGCAAGCGACGCCACCGGTCGTTGGCCAGCTGCACCGCCTCTCGCTTGAATTCCAGTTGGAACTCCAGCGTGCGGCATTGGTCGTCCAGAATCTGTGTGCCTACTGCCAAGTCGCCGTAAATTCCAAAGTCGCGCGGCAAGTCGGGCTCCGACTCCACGTCCGCTTCGAGGCACAGCATGACCCAGACACCATGGTTGTGCTGGTCTATAATCCAGGCGAGTACGCTGTCGCTCGGTAGAAGCTGATCAGCAGGCCATAGTTCTCGTGGCAGGATGACAACGCGCTCGACAATGATTCCCCGATTGATGGCGTCATAGTTGTCTCGCATGCTTTGTCGGCCCGGCGTATCTTGCCAATAGTTCGCACACTTGACCCATGCCACCGAGCGGTAAGTCCGTAACTTGTCAGATTGTAGGAGGTCGCGATAAGCAGTTCGCCACGACTCGGTTTCGCGAAAGGAAATCGTTCCCCGCGCAATCTGTTCGAGTTCGCCTGCCACAGACAGCAATTTCGTTGCGGCTGCCGACCGCAGCACGGATTCTGTCTGCTCAGTGAGCGCTAGAAAACCGTTGCCAATTCGGCGAAACTCGCGGGCCAAGTCGGGCTCGTTTTCTAGCGCGTCGACGACGCGACCCATGGCGCTCAGTTCCGCTCGGTTTGCGTCTCGCTGTGCCTGTTCGTCGAGCCATGCTACGAGAAGGCCCGCCAGAGTAGAGACCAAGACACCAAGAATTGCGATCTGCGCCGCTAAGGGTGTCACCACTGAGGCCACGCCAACAATTACAGATCCCAGCAACGATGTCGCCAAGAACTTGGGATTGGAGAACGGGCTTTGAAGACGAGTCATGCTTGAGACGCTATCGCATTTTTTACAGGTTCGCAATCGGGATAGCGTGTGGCAACGATATTGGCCAAATGGCTAGAGATTATTCCTGGGAATGGTGCGCCGCCAGGTCAACGCACACCAGTTCTTTATCGTTTCTTGCGAACATACACTTCTCGGCAAACGCCGGACACGACCAGACAACTTTGCGACCAAAGGCCTCGTTGGTAGGCTCCAGAACATGAAACCGCCCCAGCTCGGAGTAAGCCTCACGTGACAACTGGGCGAGAATCAAATCCCCCAGCTCGTTGAACAGCAAGAAGCGGTCTTCGTGCTTGATCAGAAATGCCGTGGCGTGCCGCGAACGCCTCTCGCTTCCATTGGTGGGCTGTGTCGTCTGCCACAGCCGTGTGCCATCCGTCATGTCGGCGGCAATGAGCGCCCCCGTTTCGACATCGCAGCCGTAGATAACCCCATCTTCGAGGAACGGCGTGCTATTGGAACAGTAAACGCTGTTTTTGGCTTCCCCGCGCCAGACAACCTCGGCTTTTGGCTCTCTGTCGTCCAGCTTAATCAGAGCCGAAGTGTTTCCCATGCCACTCGTGTATAACAAGCCTCCCAATTTCCGCGGTCCCATGATCGACATGCCCGCGGCGGGCTCCAACGGAATGGACCAGTAAACAGCTCCGGTAAGGGGATCGAGGCTATTGAGAGAAACCGGATGCCAGATAAGTAGCTGCTTGGTACCGCCATGGGTGATGATGGTCGGCGTACCGTACCCAGGCTCAGGGGCGGAGAGTGCCGTCCAAACCTCTTTGCCGGTCAGTTTGTCGAGCGCAACACAGACCGTGCCCTCACCCCCGGCGAGGGTATAGACCAAGTCCCCCTCCACCAAGGGATGGGACGCGTATCCCCAGATAGGCGTGGCGGTCTTGTAAGCGGCTGGCAGTGACTTTTCCCAAACGAGCTTTCCCGAGGTCGCATCTAGGCAGGTAAGTTTGCCCTCAGCGCCGAGCGCGTAGACTTTGCCATCGACAACCGTCGGGGTGCAACGCGGACCACCGGCGTACGAGATACTGTAAGGCTGGTCATAGGAGTGCTCCCACAGCAGCTTGCCCGTATCCACCGCAAAACAGAGGATTCGCTCCTTTCCGGTGAGCTTGGTAACGCCGCCGGGATTGTTCGCCAGTTCTCCTGACTCTACCAGGTAGTCCATGACATAGACCTGTCCAGCCGCGACTGCTGGACCACTATAGCCGTAGCCAACGGGGACGCGCCATTTGACGGGCAGACCCTCGGGCGGAATCGACGTAATAATCCCTGACTCTCGGTACACGGCATCCCGCTCAGGGCCGAGCCATTGGGGCCAATCATCGCCCCGCGCGAGTGAAACAAGAACGGCGACTAGGACGAACGCGTTAAGCACCGGCTGCATGTGTTGAGCTCCCCACCAAGTTGACATCTGGATCGTAAGATACTTTAAGGCTCGGTCAAAGCAAAGTAGCCCGCCGATGCAGATAGTTACAAATTCAAGTTCCGCAGTCTGAGTGCATTGACTATGACGCTCACCGAACTCAGGCTCATTGCGGCAGCGGCAATCATTGGGTTTAAGAGTAGCCCCATTACCGGATAAAGAATCCCGGCAGCCACAGGAACACCTAAGACGTTGTAGACAAAGGCGAAGAAAAGGTTTTGCCGAATGTTCTTCATCGTCGCCTCGCTCAACCGACGACTGCGCGTGATGGCCCTCAAGTCACCCTTGACCAGTGTAATCCCTGCGCTTTCCATCGCTACGTCTGTTCCCGTGCCCATCGCGATACCAACGTGTGCTTCAGCAAGTGCCGGAGCGTCATTGATGCCGTCACCCGCCATAGCGACGATGCGGCCCTCAGATTTCAGTCTTTTTATAACTTTCACCTTTTGCTCAGGCAACACTTCAGCCTCTACACTCTCGATACCAAGTTTCATTGCCACCGCGTTAGCTGTTGTGCGGCTGTCACCGGTTAGCATGACGACTTCAATTCCCTCATCTTTAAGCATTCGCAAAGCTTCGGCAGTCGTTTCCTTAATGGGATCAGCCACGCCTAAGAGCCCAGTCAACTTGCCGTCAACCGTCATGAACATGACTGTTTGGCCTTGGCTTCGTAGGTCTTCCGCTAGTTTGAATGAATCTTCAACATTGACCTCCTGATTCTCAATCAATTGACGATTGCCGATCGCAACTTTCTTGCCATCAATGGTACCTGTCACTCCCTTCCCAGTGATCGATTGAAAGTCGCTAACATCTGCCAATTTTAGCCCCCGATCGATAGCCCCCTTGGCGATGGCAGCTGCCAGCGGATGCTCACTCGCCCGTTCTAAACTGCCTGCGAAGCGCAATACTTCGAGATCCGTAAAACCTGCCTGCGGGAGAACAGTGACTAGTCGAGGCTTTCCTTCCGTCAGAGTACCAGTTTTGTCGACGACCAACGTATTAACTTTTTCCATGACCTCCAGCACCTCGGCATTTTTCACGAGGATGCCCGCCGCAGCACCGCGACCTACTCCGACCATGATTGACATTGGCGTGGCAAGTCCCAGCGCACACGGACAAGCAATGATCAAGACGGCCACGGCATTGATGAGTGCATAGGCATAACGAGGCTCTGGACCAAAAATTGCCCAAAGTACAAAGGTCAACACGGCCGCGAGCAGTACCGCCGGTACAAAGTATCCGGCCACGGCATCCGCCAGACGTTGAATCGGAGCGCGACTACGTTGGGCTTCGGCTACCATTCTTACGATTTGCGACAGCACGGTATCACTGCCAACTTTTTCCGCCTGCATGACAAAGCCGCCCGCACCGTTGACGGTTGCTCCGATCAACTTGTCACCGACAGCTTTTTCGACGGGAACCGGCTCACCTGAAATCATCGACTCATCGACAAAGCTATTACCTTCTACCACGATTCCGTCCACGGGCACTTTTTCACCTGGCCGCACACGGAGTCTGTCACCCGTTTGCACCTGCTCCAGTGAGACATCCTCGTCCGTTCCATCGGCCCTCACTAGGCGGGCAGTCTTCGGCGAAAGTCCCAGGAGTGTGCGAATAGCAGCCCCCGTCTGACTGCGAGCACGCAGTTCCAACACTTGGCCTAATAAGACTAGGGTGGTAATGACCGCAGCTGCTTCAAAATAGAGGTCGACGCCGCCGTGTCCTGAGCGAAAAGAAGCTGGAAACACTTCGGGGAAAAAGGTAGCAATCGTGCTGTGAATGTAGGCTGTCGCAGTTCCAATTCCGATCAGCGTGAACATATTTGGCGAGCGATTCAGGACCGACTGCCACAACCGGACGAAAAAAGGCCATCCTCCCCACAATACGACGGGCGTCGCTAATGCAAATTCGACGTAGGCAAGTGTGCTCGGGTCAAACCAGTGAGCAAACTGCTCGGCGAAGACCATCCGTGACATCGCTAACAGAAATAAAGGAATTGTTAGCAGAGCACTCACCCAAAACCGGCGAGTCATGTCGGCTAGTTCAGGATTGGACTCCTCAGCGATGACGGTTCGTGGCTCCAGTGCCATGCCACACTTAGGACAGCTTCCCGGCTTGTCGCTGACAATTTCCAGGTGCATCGGACAGGTGTATTCGATACGCTCGGCAGGAGTAGCGGGAGCTTCCGGTTCCAAAGCCATGCCGCATTTAGGACAACTGCCCAGCCCCACTTGTCGCACTTCGGGGTGCATCGGACAAATGTAAACGGTATCCGCAGCGTGTGTGGTCAACGAGATTTCGTGAACTTGCTGCTGCCCGCCACAGCAACTGCTTTTCCCACCGCAGCAGCTCTCGTCCGCGACTTTTACGGCTGTTTTGGCAAGGAACTTTTCAGGAGATGCACGAAATCGTTCTCCGCAGTGTTTGCTGCAAAAGAAGTAGGTCGTATCACCAATATCCGCTTGGTCTGCCGCCTTGCCTGTTTCGACGGTCATTCCGCAAACGGGATCAATTGTCTTAGCCATTTTCGTTCTCCTATGACGTTTCCAATACACCAAGGGATACGAAGAGTGTTTCAAACTATTACACTCGGGAAATCAATTCTTTCCACAAGTGCAGTCATAGCATCCGTGATCCGCACAAGTTCGACACGTTTCTTCGAGACGCTTTTTGAGCGCCAGCCGGGCCCGATAAAGTCTGACGGCCGTATTGTTGGGAGTGATTCCCAGTCGAGTCGCGGCCTCCGTCACTGATTGGCCACCCAAATCAACAGTTGTCAAAAGTTCGCCATATTCCGGCTTAAGGGTCGGAATCAAATCTTTGAAACACTCACAGACAGTATTCTGCAGCTCGGCTAAGTCGTTTCGCTGCAACTCAACGTCAGCTCGATGCTGTTCAATGGCGCGCTTCTCGACATCTTTGTGGCGGTAATGATCGATCAATGCGTTTCTTAAAACTTGGAAGAACCAAGCGACAACCGTTTCCGCTTTGAGTGAGTCCTCCTGCTGCACAGACTTAGCAAACGCAGACTGAAGAATCTCTTCAGCGTCTTCAGGTGAGCCTACTCGCTTTTCCAGAAAGGCCAGAAACCTTTGGTGGCTTACTAATAGTTTCTGCAAAACTTCTGCATCAGGTTTTCCGTGTTCGATGTTCATAGTTAGCTTGTGGTCTATTTCTCAATCTTCGCCTCATACTCAGCAAACTTGTTCTTCAGTTCGTCGACGCAACCTGCACAACACACAAACACATCGCGACCGTCGACAGTGACTTTAATCGGCGTTCCCATCGAACCGAGTGCTTGATCGCTCACAGGGCACATCTTCTGGGCTTCAACTGCCTCCCGATCAGCAACAGAAAGGTCGGCTAAGGCTTCGTCCATCTCTGTTTTTCCTTCACTCATGTGTTCATCCTGGACATGTTCCTCGGCCGTGACCGGACTGACTTCCTTCTCGGAGCCGCAGCCGAGCAGAAATCCGAATGAATAAACAACGACTGTTCCCCAAAGTACTAATCGAGACATTTGCTAAACCTCCAGTTAAGTTTGTTAAGATTGGGCTAAAATAGGATCAGACATTTTGCTTGACTTTTCAGACCAAGAATTCTCAATCGCTTGCCTATGCAATTTCTTCCACCGATATTTGCGCACTTGGTAAAAAAGTACAGGGAGTAAGAGATCGACAACCTCGTCGGAAACGAGGATTCCTCCTAAGACGGGAGCTGCCATGGGACGCATGATTTCCGAGCCAGTGCCGGTAGCCCACAGCATCGGAGCAAGTCCAACCATGGTCGTTAGCTCTGTGAGCAATTTGGGCCGGGTCCTGTGGACGGCACCGTCCATAACGGCTTGACGCAGTTCAGCAAGTGTCATGTTCTCAAGGCCTCCCCGCTCTTCGATAGCCTCACGCAAGTACACGAGCAGGACCAAACCGTTTTCAGTCGCCAATCCAAAACAAGCGATGTAACCAACCCACACAGCAACGCTAAAATTGAAACCAAAGAGCCACTGAAACAAGACGCCACCAGCAATAGCTCCCGGCACGGCCAGTCCCATAACCAACAAGGTGTCCACGAAATCGTGATAAGTGATATACAAAATTAAGAAAATCAGGGCGATCACGAGTGGAAACAGAATCGACAAAGTTCGCCTCGCGCGGACTTGATGCTCAAACTGACCGCTCCACTCCAAATACATTCCTGCCGGTAACTCGACTTGTTCCGCGACAGCGCGTTGTGCCTCCTCGACAAAGCCGACGATATCTCGGTCACGCACATTGAGTTGAACATAGGCACGCAAGAGCCCATTCTCGCTCTTGATCATCGAAGGACCCTCAACAATCTGAATGTCAGCCACTGACGCCAGTGGCACCTGTTGCGGAGTCGCCTCCTTTCCTAAGTTCCCGCCGGAAGCATCGTTCATTCCCTGGTTGGGTGAACCACTCACCAACAATTCCTTGATGGATTCTTCGTCGAGTCGAAAGTCGCGAGCGTACCGAACACGGACGGGAAAACGTTCGCGCCCTTCCACGGTCGTGGTGATGGTTTGACCTCCCAGCGCGACTTCGATGACATCTTGAATGTCGCCGACATTGATGCCGTAGCGCGCGGCTTTCTCGCGATCGATATCGATTTCTAAATAACCTTCGCCCACAATCTGGTCGGGAAACACATCCACCGCACCGCGAATTCCCTTAAGCACTTGTGCGACATGCTCCGAGACGCCCTGGATCTGATTGAGATCATCACCATACACTTTCACGCCAATCATGGTACGAACACCGGTCGCGAGCATGTCCACCCGATTGATAATCGGCTGCGTCCAAATATTGCCCCAGCCAGGCATTTGCACGACCGTATCCATCTCCTTGATGAGACCATCTTTCGTTCGCTGCCAGAGGAAAAGATTCTCAGCAAAAGTGCCCTCGGCCTCGCGTCGCAAATCCTGGAGTTTCTCCATCGAAACTTCGCCACCTGTCCACAGACCCTTTTGTTGGCTCAGTTCTACCAACTGAGTAACCGCCTGCCATGTATAAGCCGCCCCTCCCATGTCGATCAGTTCCCAATTCAATACCTTAACCCGTTCGCTCCACGCTCCGTCGTACGTTTGATGGACATGGTCAAGCACTTGGCTGAAGAACGTCTCGCGTTTTTCGCCGAGAAGTTCTTGAAGATTGGCAAATAGTTCTGCCGGAGTCGAGCGGGAGAGGAGTAGCAGATCCGCGCCTGGCTTAACCACCTGCCGCTGAGCAAGCAGGTCGGCAACACCTTGGGTCAATCGAGTCACGGCAACAAGATCCGGGCGACCTACCAATAGCTTGCCATACTTGGCCACCAGTTCACCGTTCATCGCCTGCATATCGTCGTTCGAAAGCGGCTTCAAAAGCCGTCCTTCATTTTTCAAAAGCTCAACCGTCTTTTCGACTGTCGCTGCTGTCAGTTGACTGGCGAGTTCCCTTTCAAACGACTGAAGCTGACGTAGAGCATGGGCACGCATGATTTCGTCAAACTTGCCGACCGCATACATTGTGGCATCATTGACGAGTCCTTCTCGCGAGTCTGGCTTGACTTTGATGAATCCTTCCTGCTCCATCTGGCCCAGGACGATATCCGTTTGCGCTAACGCATCGGCGTAATTCAGCTCACGCTTGGGCCAAAATTCATGAGGCAGTAGGTTGATGACAGTTTCCACCATGTCAGGAGGCGCAGGGTCGGTGGGAGTCTCAGCCCGACCGGCTTTACCAACGACCAACTCGACTTCGGGAAACAGTCGGATGATGGCATCGCGGGCCTTTAAGTCATCCGCCACTTGGGTGATGCTTGCGCGTGGGATCGTCACGGGCATATCCAAGATTGTGCCTTCGTCCAGCGGCGGCATAAACTCACGACCCAGCCGCGACATGTTGCGATCAGCAACAAACGCAATTAGAAAAAGGCTCATCACCATCGTGGCGCGACCAAGCAGGCGACGGCGGCCCAAAATCCAACTACAACCCACGGCCACGATCGGAGCTACAACCAGCATCATGGCATAGGGCGCGCGCAGGCTTGGACCGCCGTCGTGAAGATTGAAATTGATTCCCGTCGACGGCAGCAGTAACGCAAAACCAAACAGGGCCAACGCCCATATTCCCGCTACCAAGCGCCAGAGCCGCGAAAAACCTTGTTCCTCCTTGGCGACCGCCCAAACGGCGGAGAGCATCGAGATCGCAGCCACGATGCGGAAGAAGAGCCAGAAGAATCCTTCCCCGGTGATTGCTGGAATGAGTCCGACAATCAGAATCACACCGGTCATCCAGACGATTGGCCATGGATGATCCATCAGAAAGTTTAGTACCGGCTGGTAGATCTCGATCACACGCCTGACCAACCAGTTTTCTTCCTCACCACGAATACGGCCGCGCACCAAAGGTGGAATGACTGCAGGGATTAAGGTAATGGCCAGAATTGAAACCCCCAACAGGGCAAAGGTTTTTGTAAACGCCAGGGGATGGAACATCCGGCCTTCCATGCCCCCCAGGGCAAACACGGGCAGAAAGCTCACCACCATAATCAGTAGCGAGAAAAAGATCGGCCGGCCTACAACTTGCAAAGCAGGGATCAATAGCTCTTTGGTATCCCCATGCACTTTCGCTTTGCCAAAATGTTTGTGCAGCGTGTGCGCCCCTTGATCGACCATCACAATCGCGGCATCGACCAAGACACCGATAGAGATTGCGATCCCAGATAATGACATGATGTTGGAAGGAATGTGGAACAGCCGCATGAGGATGAAGGCCACCAGCACCGTCATCGGTAAAATTAGACAGATAATGAGGGCACTTCGCACGTGACGCATCACGAAAAAAATGGCGAGGCTCGCGACCGTAATCTCTTCGAAGAGCGTTTCAGTGACCGTATCAATGGCACTCTCGATCAGTCGGGTCCGGTCATAGAACGGCACAATACGCACCCCTTCAGGAAGTCCCGGTTGTAGTTGGGCGATCTTGTCTTTGATCGCTTCCGTAACTTCCAGAGGATTTTCGTCATAGCGCATGAGAACCACGCCACCGACGGCTTCATTCCCATTTTTTTCAAGGCTCGTACGACGCGCGGTCGAACCGTATTGAACGGTGGCCACATTGGAAACATAGACAGGCGTACCATTGACCCGCTTCAAAACAATATTCTCGACATCGCGCAACGACTCGATCCAGCCGACGCTGCGAATCAGAAACTCGCTGCCGCCTTTTTGTACGACTCGCCCCCCCACGGCTGAATTCGACTTGGCAACGGCGGAATAAAGTTCGCCAAGCGTGATGTTGTAGGCCCGTAACTTAGCCGGATCGACATCGATCTGATATTCAATAGGGTAGCCGCCGACGGAGGCCACTTCGGCGACACCAGGCACACTGTAAAGTTGATAACGTACAAACCAGTCCTGGATTGCCCGCAATCGACCAATATCGTAACCGTCTCCTTCAACCGTGTACCAAAAGATTTGACCGAGCGCCGTCGCATCGGGTGCCAAATAGGGTTTCACTCCCGTGGGGAGAAATGTTTCCGCAATCGAAAGTCGCTCCAGCACTCTCTGCCGTGCAAAATAGAAATCGATGTCATCCTCAAAAATGATGTTGATCATCGAGAAGCCAAATTCCGAAGTCGCCCGGATGGCTTTCACGCCCGCCAAACCCTGGAGATTCACCGACAACGGATAAGTGACCTGATCTTCAACTTCACGCGGGCTGCGACCCATCCAGTCAGCAAAGACGATGACTTGGTTCTCAGAGAGATCGGGAATTGCATCAATCGGCGTGTGAAAGAGCGCATACACTCCCCACCCCGCGACTAAAAGTGCCGCAGCGATAACTATGAAAGGGTTGCGGATCGAATAGGCGATGATTTTTTCAATCATGGTGTCTTGTCGCGGATAAATATGGAGGCAGTCGTGGCGCTGTTCGGCTCGACCGAAATCGAGTGCTAACCCGCCAATTCGCCACGACTGCTAATGTTGATGACTTGCTGCTGCTGGATTGGTCGTTGATTGTGTTCTGCTCTTACTCCGCAACTTGTCGACTTTCGACACCGTCTCGTCAGGGTGCTCCTGGGCTTCCATTTCGCACCCGATGCAACAAAGAAACACGGGCTGTCCGTTAACCACAATTTTGACCGGCACACCCATCGAACCTAGCGGTTCACCAGTGACGGGACAGCTCACTTGCTGGACGGCCAGCTCGCGATCTGCGGGAGACAGTTTCTCAATTTGCGCCAGTTGAGCCGTCGAAAGCCCGCCCGACTTTTTGGCGGTTGCCCGCGTCGTTGATGAAGTGGCCGTGCTTGAACTACTGCCGTCATCTCCAGCCGCATTGCTACTCGCGCCAAAATAGGCCGAGGCAGCAGCCGGGTTGAGTCTTGTTTCGGCATCGAGCAAGAAGGAACCGGCAGCGACAATTCTGTCCGCGGTCGTCAGTCCGCTTATGACCGGATAGTAGCCCCCGGTACGCGGCCCGAGCTTGACCTCCACTCCCTCGAACATTCCTGGCTCACGTTCGACGTAGACGACCTTATGCATTCCCGTATCAATCACCGCTTGCTCGGGAATACTCAGCACGGTATCCACTGGAGGTGGGGCGAGTTTAGCCAGAAACTTTTCAGGGCTATCAAGCAATGGCGTTTTGCATCCCGCGCAACAGATAAACACCGTCTGCTCATTGACAGTGAGTTTGATGGGATCGCCCATGCTGCCAAGCTTCAGTCCCGTGACTGGACAAATCTTCTGAAAGGCGATGAGTGTCGCATCGTCTGTAGAATCTGCCTTCTCGGTGGACTTCGCCAATTCGCTCTTAAACGGCTCTGTCTCACTCATGGGGGTTCGCACGAAAACCGTGGCGAACATTCCCGGTCGCAATAGCAGCTCAGGATTATCTAGCAACACCCGTATCCGATTCGTGCGACTCTCCGCATTCAGTTCCGGATAGATGAGGGCAATCTCACCGACAAAAGTCCTGCCCGGCACTCCCTCAACAGAGGCTTCGATTTCTTGGCCCGCTTGCAAGAAAGGGAGATCGCGCTCATAGACATCGGCTTCAATCCAAACGGTCGACAAATCTGCAATCTTAAACAGCACAGTGCCAGATTCGACCGAAGCCCCTTGGACCACATTTTTTTCAATCACTTGGCCTGCGAGGGGAGAGCGGATCAATAATTTTGCCACGGATTCATCACTCGCTAGGGCTTCGTCGATTTCTGCATCGGCAACGCCAAGCAATTTAAGACGCTGACGAGAACTGGCGATCAGATCCGTGGAACTGTGCTTCTTGGCCAGCAGGAGTTCTTGCATACTGCTGTACAAATCTGGGCTATAAATTTCAGCCAAGGGTTGCCCTTCGTCGACCTGCTCAAACGTCTTGTCAACGTAGAGCTTCTCCAGATAGCCGCCCACCCGCGTGACAATTTCTGACAGACGAGCCTCGTCGTATTGAACGTATCCAACGGTGCGAACTTCTTTCACTAGCGGCATATAACCCACGGGGACGGTCTTTACGCCCGCCAATTGGACACGCTCGGGAGAGAGTTGCACTCGCGTCAAAACTCCCTCGGGAAGTTCCGGCACTTCACCCTTCTTGCGGAGTGACAAAGGCATGCCGCAGATCGGACAGCTTGGCACCGCACCGTTAGGTTCGCGCCCTGGCCGAATCACCGTGGGATGCATCGGGCAATAGTATTCGGTGTCAGAACTACCAGCAGCAGAAATAACATCTGGTCGCGTCCAGCGATCCCAATAAGCTTCCAGGGTCGTCCAGTAGGCCATCAGTATGCCGATGCCGATGAAGAGGCCGATGAAACGCAGCCTCACCTCGATAGCTCGAAAAGCAAATTTCGCGCGTTTCCAGCGAGATTGGCTATCGCTCTTCGGATCAATTGGCACCGCAGCTTCAGGGGGCTGAACTATCGTACTTGGATCGTTCTCGCGAGCATTAAGCAACGGTTTTTGGTCATCGTTAACAGGCATCGAACTATTTCCAACGGCTTGTTGTATTACGGAAGAAACCCGACCCCGTTTTCACGGAGCCGGGTATCAGAGTCAAAGGTCTTCACGACCAATTTGGAAAACGTGGACCTAGTTTTCGGCCCCAATCTTCGCCATGAGCTTTTCATGCTCGGCCAAAGCTTTTTCTAGTGCGGCGTCGATATCGTCGCAGCACTTCATCGTCCCAGCTCCATCGACCATTTCCATCTTGCACATCTCATCCATTTGCGCGTGAGCCTTCATGGCGTCGGCCAAATTCTTTTCGATGGCATCCAAAGCGGCTAGTGTTTCCTTGTCACTGCTGACTTTGCGAATCTCTGCATACTGAGTTTTCGCAGCCGTAATATTGTGGCCCACACCGTCGGCTTCATGTTGGGCAATCCGTTGGTTGACCGAGGGCGCTTGACGGGCGTACGTGCGATACCCGCCGGAGTAGTCGCGGGCATGGCGAATCGACCGCCCCGCGGAATTGCCCCAGAAAGGCGTGCTGTAATCACCGGCAGCTTTCCTATTCACGGGTGGAGCGGCGGTCAGGTGATTGGCCACAAAAACCGACAACATCAAAATGGCTACACTTGTAATTCCTAAAACTTTTTTCATCGAAAATCTCCCTAAAGTAATCATGTGAACCGCCTGTGAAGTAAAAGCCCTGGCCTAGGCGTAATACGTGGCCAGGGCTACTCAACTCATTAACGGCTGTTGTACTTCCGTGAATCCGTCTTCGGCAGTGACCAAGTCGGAATGCTGGACCGACTAGAATTACCGGAATACGAACGGCTGTAGTTACCCGAAGTTGCAGGTGCCGGTGCATAAGAGTACCGACGACCGGAACTTGTGGGAGCCGCTGTCGCAGTTGCTTGCTGGCAAGGCTTGTTGTTAGAAGTTGCGGCAGCTTCTTGCTCAGCGACAGGAGCTTGAGAGAATCTGCGAGCTTCCGCTACTGGGGCCTGCGCCACAACCGGGCCCGGTACATCGCGAATGACCGGTGATTCGACAATCACTGGGGCACTGCGAGGAGCACTGTATCGATAGGCAGGCTGAGATCGTCTCACACTCCGCGAAGTCGATTGCTGCGCTTGGCTGTAAGGCCTAAAGTCGCCCCGCGCTTTCGCCGTGCCCAAGGCTTCTCCGGCCTGACCGACACTCGGTCCCACAAGACTGATTGCCAAAATCAAGATAAATACTTTACGAGCGTTCATCAAACACCTCCGCCTCAAAAATGGCCGTCGAAAGTCTGTCACCCAATCGGATGACAAAATGTTGGGCTTTCGTGGCAGGATTCTTTGTGTAAGTCGCGGCACAGGTACAGAGTGCTACAACTAAGGACCTATAGGAAATGAAACCTGTCGTGCGTAAGAAACCTAGCAATTACGCTAAGCGCGCACGTAGAGCGCTAACTCAGACCTGAAGACAGGTGTGCTTCGTGACAAGAGTTTCCGGAGTATGAGTGTCCCCGCAGAGATCCGAAGCTGGCATGGAAGGCCGCTGTCCAAACGTAAGTTCGCAGACCGCACAAGATACGGCAGGAGTGATCTTCACGAGATCACGCAAATCTTGTTCGGTCGTCTTGGTCGGCTGTTGGCTCTTTTGAGGGGTGCTTTCGCAGCAAACCGGCCCGCAGTGGCAATTCGCTCCACAGCAGCAATGCTTGATCACATGGCTAATGGAATTAGCGACTGGGCAATCCGCCATCGCGCTTGGAAAACAGAACCCCCCGGCTGTGAGGCTCAGCGAAAGGCTGGCCACCAGAAACCATCGGAAGTAGCGGGAGGCGAGTGTCATGATTCAAGTATAAGTCATAGGGGAAAGCCGGGCTATCCCGGCATACAATCTCATCGCTCATTGCGCAGAGACGGTTCACTTTGGCTTATTAACTTGCGAATAGTGTGCCGGTGAGAAGGTGGCCTGGGAATTGAGGCTTTTTCTCCACAAAGACTCTAGCTCTGTAGTGCCGGCAATACCATAAGTCTCTTGAACCGCAAGATTTATGCCGATCTGATCGCTTCGGCGAGCAAACTCATGGATTTTCTCAGGTGGTCCCACTTGATGCAGACAGCGTGCCACGGACGCACACTGACCATAGAAGACGCCCACTTTGTCTGACGCCGGATAAGACTTCGCCGTCAGCAGGGAGGCGAGGGAGAAAGCTGAGCCCTGATTTAGCCCGTTACGGAGGTCGCGTTGATGAAGTGACTGTTTGGACTGCGAATCCGCCAAGAGGGCCAATCCTTCGTCATACCATAAGGGAGGAGGGCCATCGCGAAAGTGATCCGCGATTAGGACGTGCGTCAGCTCGTGGGCTAAAACCTCCTGCAAGTAATTAGGTACATCGGTACGTAGATCAATTCGCCGACTTTGCACCGCCCCAGTTTCTGGCCTAACTAAAGACGAGCCGAGCGTTTCCATGGCTTCCCTTCCAACGACAGCGCCATATTTGTGTTTGCTCAAGAAAAGAAAAACTTCACATTTCGGGCTCCAACAGGTGCTCTCCGCAGTAAATCCATGGGCAGCGGCTAGCAAATCGCGAACTTCTTCGCAGTGCAAAGCGACGTGCCTGGCTTCATCGTCACTTTGAAACGAGCGCACTTGGAAATTGGTGCTTGTCGCGATCCAACATCCTTGCTGCCGAGTCTGCGTCAGGCGATGCGTTTCCTGGCAGGTACAAGAGGTAGCGTCACATGCGATGACCCAGCTCGATGAGATCCCACTTAACAACGACAATAGTAAGAGAGGTGGGATGAGGAGTTGGTGCATGGACTCGTGGTGCATTAAAGAATGAGTTGATCAGTTGCACCTGAAGCAACCCTCATTCCGCCGATTTCCGGAAAATCTGCTTACGCTCTAAGCCTTGTGGTGCTATGGCTTTACCGTGTCGCAGCAAATGCCTAATTGGCAGATAGTCGTCAACGCTGCTAAATAGCGCGGCAAAGGTCTGCTCTGATTACCGGCATTCCTGATAGCCCACTCATCGACTTTTCCGGTCCGGTAATCTCTAGCTGCCGCTCCACGCAAAAGTAGCCGAATTCGTCGCATTAGGCCGATTAATCGATACAGTCGTTTCGCACGACATGTCCGAAGCCCACCTTGCTAACCCGCCGCTTCCGACCCCTGAAATCCCTCAGTTTGGAACAGCAATGTCCACGGGCCCTAAAGCACTATGCGCGGTAAGTGCCATCGTTTTGTTAGTTTTGCTCAACGGCTGTTGCAACGGTGCCACTAATAGGCGATCGACTTCTCAGTCCCCCAGCGGGCAGCAGTCAGTTGTTCTACCAACGAGTACGCCGGCTACGCCCACTGTCTCAGCAGCTACTGTCGAAAGTACTTCAGATGAGGCAGCCCCTTTGCCACCTATTGAAGACTTTGAATCGCAGGCTGTTCATTCCGTCGCGTTCGTGGACCCCGACCTGGAAGAAATTCCTACACCGGACTCTGCCATCCTGGATTCATCACCCGGAGAGTTAAACGCTGATGTTTTGGTTGCGGAAGTACTCGCCGTGAACCCCGATGTCCGCTCGGCCTCGGCAGCTTGGCGGGCAGCAGCTCGTCGCTATCCCCAAGAAGTCGCCCTAGATGACCCGATGTTCGGTTATTTATTGGGGCCTGGTTCATGGGGAAGTGACGATGTCGATGATGCGTACATGGTAGAGATTTCTCAAAAGATTCCTTGGCACGGTAAGCGACAGTTACGAGGCAACAAAGCTCGAGCCGAAGCAAATGCTGCCTTTCATGATGTCGCTGAAGAACGTCTCCGCGTCGCGGAAGTTGCGAGACTGGCGTTCTACGAGTATTACCTCGCCTACCGGCAAATCGACGTGCTCAACGAGTCAACCCAATTGCTCACGGATTTTCGCGAAATCGCCGTAAGCAAGTATGAATCATCTAGTGTTGAGCAGCAGGACGTTCTGTTAATTGATGTCGAGCTTGCCGAGCAGCAGCGACGACTTCTGGAGTTAACGCGTCAAGAACAGGTCGCGCGGGCGAGGATCAATACTCTGTTACTCACCGCTCCAAATGCGACTTTGGCACCCCCTCCAGTCGAATTGCCCACAGAAGCAACTTTGATCCCCGCCGAAGACCTCCGTGGGATCGCGATAGCTCAACGGCCAGAACTTGCTGCCCAAGCCGCTCGCATTCGGGCAGAGCGCTACGAGTTATCCCTAGCTTGTAAGGAGTTCTATCCTGATCTCGAATTTGTCGGACGGTATGATGCCTTCTGGCAGGTGCCGGAAGATGACTTGCGTCCCATGGTGGGGATGAATCTCAACCTGCCCATCTACAAGGACAAACGCTTTGCAGCAGTGGCTGAAGCACGATCAAGAATTGCTAAAGAGCAATCCGACTATGACGCCAAGACCGTTGAAATCGCCTATGAGGTCGAACAAACTTACCGACGAGTAGAAGAAAGCCAGCAGACCATTGCGCTTTATGAAGAAAAGATTCTCCCTACGGCGCGTCACAGCATCGACTCGGCGCGTGCCAGCTATCTTGCGGGCAAACTTGATCTCTTAAGGCTCATCGAATCCCAACGACAGCTGCTCCTGTTGCAAGACCGGTATTTTGAAGCAGTCGCCGAATATCATGCGCGTTTGGCTGAATTGGAACGTGTGATCGGTGTATCCCCTTACGCTCTTGCACCCGTCGAGTAGCTTATCAAGGGCAGTCGTAGTTTTCTCTTGATCATCTGCGCCAGTTACGCGACTTCTGAAGTGCCATGTTGTTGTAGAAACCAGTGAACATCCTGAGCGGAACGGTCATTGCTGAATCAATGAAAACTAGCCGAAAATCTTACTCCAAAATTGACTAAGAAGTTGGAATCCACTATCCATGTCGGCGGGGTTCAGTCCGGCCTCGAACGCCATCTCTTGGTAGACAGAGGCCCACCCTTCTGGTGGAGAAGTCAGCATAGCGGGAATGGCATGTGTCGCACGGAGATCAAACGTTCGTGTTACAGCCGCGCGAATCTCTTCAGGTAGTGGATTGTCAATTGTTAGAAAGAGGACCAAATCAATGAGATCCTTGGTCCGAGTATTGGGGCGGTCAGACCATGGTCGCGTGTAGGCGTGAACTTTCTCAGCGAACTGCTGCGATCTTGGAATCGCTGAAGCGCGTGCCGGAGGAATTCCTGCAAAGCCAAGATAATCTTGCCCCACCAATTCCTCGGGATCCGACAGCACAGGATCGCCAAAACCAACATCGAGATGGAACTTCGCAAAGGTTCGTCCAGCCAGCAGCGCATTGACCGGGAATCTTGCTCCACCATCCGGAGCGCCCTGCAGCTCGGAACTCGGCTCACCAATTTGGAACACGAAATTGTCTCCGTGATCGTGATCAGCTGCGGCCTGCAACTGTTCGCGAACCTGCCGAAGGCGTTCACTCAAAACGGCGTCAATGGTTTTGACCGATAAGTCTATGTCCTTCGTTGTCCTGGCCCGGGGACGGTATCGCAGTTCCATGGCGTACCCTCCCTTAAGAAGCCACGGCGGATTCGCCGTATGAAACAAGCGGGCGAGCAGCCGCTCGATCACTACTTTCAATCGCAGTGAATTCAGCGGCACTCCCGTTTCGGCGTGGAGAGTCTTCAGCCGTTCTTCAAGCGATGTGCGAAATGCAGCAGCAGCCTTGTACGATTTACCCATGGCGGGGATTATCGCACGGCGGAGATCATTCGGGAAAGGCGGCTTAGGTTGGGCGATGCCTTGGCTGCTGTGGCAAGTTGAGATTTGCGAACCAGTCCGCGATCAATTGCCTGACGGACGGCTTTCTTCAGGTGCTCATCCGCGATTGTTTTGTCGACTGCGACATCGACAAGCGTTCGAAGTGGCGTGGTGACGGAGTATCCCTGTCGTTCCTCAATTTCTGTTGGAACTAGAATCGCTCGATGGAGTACAACTCCTTTTCCTGCCGCTTTGCGAAAAGTCATCGGGACTGTGAGGTGGATTTTTGTTGGCAGCAGATCTGAAAGTTCGTGTGTTGCGAGTGCCGTTTGATGTGAGGCCACCGATTGCGGACGGTCATTGCGGTCACGACTCCAGAATGACAGCTTCACCAGATCGTCGTATTCGCTCGCAGGAATTTCCGGCAGGCGATAGAACCCGTGTCCGGCCCGCTTGAAGTTTTTTCGTTGCAGGTGGTAGTCGATGTGCTGGGAGAGATAGCCAAGTTCGGCGGCTTGCTTGGCCGTGAAATAGCCAGCCTGACTCTGAGCCAGAGCGGTCAGTTCCCGAAGTGCGGCTTTGGTTGGGCGATATTGCATTTGCATAGACACTCAAATAATTTGAGGTATTATGCAATTGTCTGAGGGCGAAAGCAAACGTTCTTATGTCTGCACCGCAAACATTTTCGCTGAAAAGCCCGGATTTGACGGCTATTCCAAAAACCCCTGCCGCGACAGCCAATCGCCAAGGGCTTCTTCGACGATATCCTGCTGAGTATCCGGCTTGGCGTGCTTAAGCCGCTGCTCCAGATAAGCCCGCCTGAGTGCCTGAGCCGTGCGGTGTGGTAGTCGAATCGTTACCGGAACAAGCACCTGATCGAGCACTTCGCTCGCACCGGGCGTTTCTTGATTGGAACGCCTCGCGGAACGTCGAGTCCTGGCGGGCACGGGTTCACTCGCCATTTGATTTTCCTTCGGCGATACTTCAACCTCGATAGTCTTCTCGTCAGCCTTCGCGGGTGGCGCGACCGTCGGCGATGCAGTCGTCTTTGATTGCCCTTTGATGAACGCCAGTTTCTCCGGCGTCATGTCCATTGCTGCTCCTAGTGATCTTCTCTCAACCATTTTCTACCTTTTGCCTCCCTGCTTGTTGCTTGTTTGCCACGACATCGCCAACTAACTCGCTAAACAGTGCACCCATGTCGGCAGCTGCCTGCGCACCTTTGCGACCGAATCGTCCTACCACCGTCCCCTGTTGAGCCGCGTCCCGGTACGCCTGAAGATCACGAATGACGTTCTGTGCAACCTGTAATCCAAGCTTTGGCGCACCTTCCCGAAGTTCATGACTGATGGTGTCGCGGGTCTTCATCTTGTTGAGGACAAGTCTGCCATCGGGTTTGCCTCCGTTGATTCCTTGGGCGTACCGAAGCACTTGAGTAGCTCCGGCGACCGACCGCACATCAAGAATTGAAGGCGAAATTGGGAAAACGGCCAGATCGGCGAGAATGAGCAATGTGCGGCTTAGGTCTTCAAGCCCTCCCGGAGCGTCCCCGACTAGAAAATCATGGCTTGAAATCAATTCTTGGGCTTTTATCAGGCATTCTTCCGGTGTGTCTGCCACCCGAACGGTGATTTTAGGTTCTACCTCAGCGATCCACTCTGAACTCGAACGCTGTTTGTCGGTGTCGAGCAACGCCGTTCTAAATCCTTGGTCGAAGAGCCACACGGCAAGGTGCGTGGCGAGGGTGCTCTTGCCCACGCCGCCTTTGGAGTTTGCGCAAACGATCATCATGTTTTCGACCCTAGCGCGAAAGCATCCTGACTGACAAGCATGTTTTTTTGCAGGGATACTTTCTTCCTGTCTGACAATCCTGCTTGTCTGCCGGTTTGTCAGTCACTCGTGAAGCATCACGGCAAGAATGCCTGCCTTCAACGCTGTAGGTCTGTCGGTATTCCGGCAAGCTTGCTGACATGCTTGCTGACTTACAAACAGCCAACAATCCGATTGCGCCAAAAGACTCCTCGCGACGAGCGGGATACTCAGCGCAGGCCTTACAGGGAATGAGTGCAGGAAACGCTTGTCTTTTAGAGTGAAACGAAGCAGAGTTTCCAAACAGAGTTCGGAAAATCGATCCCTGGCTACGGTGAACTGAGACAGAGATGATCTCTGCCGAGGCAAAAAGCGATCAGCAAAACGAGTTTTTTGACTGCGGTGAAATGAAGCAGGAAGCTACGGTGAAACGGGACAGGAAATCAGTACTCAACACGGGGAAACGAAGTAGCCAATTACTGTGAAACGAAGCAGGGACTCAAGGGAAATGAGACAGGGAACCATTCGCCTTTAGAGTGAAATGAGACAGAAAAAGCAGTCCTAAGTGCGCGATAAAAAAAGGCTTTTCAGAACGTAACTCTTGTGTTAATAACTTTAAGTAACTTACATCAACAGAGACATGTTGGTGTATTTTTAGATGAGGATTGATGAAGGATGGTACTCAGAACGATTCGCTAAGCAACACAACTCCGTTGCCGTTTGATCTTGAAGATGGCCGTGATGAATTGAATCTGGCTGAGTTTCCGCTAGCCGCTATTGCTGACCGTGTTCCTGAAAATCAGAAAACGTTGGTCTTTGAGGATCGAATGTTTGATTCGGGAAGATCAGAAATGATCACGCGGCGATTGACGATCTCAGCATCCGACAAGTTTGGGCTTCCAACCTCACTCGACGACGAAGTTATTCTTGGACTGATTCAACTTGCGAAACAGAATCGGTTCGCTGAGCGCAAAGTCAACTTCAGTCGCTACCAACTGATTCAGATCCTCGGCTGGAGACACGAAGGGCGTAGCTACGATCGCCTTGAAAAATCGCTGAAGCGCTGGCTCGGCGTCACTCTCTACTACGACAAAGCTTGGTGGGACAAAGACGAGCAAAGTTGGGTCGATGAAAACTTTCACATCCTCGATCAAGTCACGCTCTACGATCAGGAACGCAGACTTAAGCGACTGCGCAGCAGCAATCCAGAATTGCCGCTCTCGTCTTTCACCTGGAACGAAGTTGTCTTTCGTAGTTTCAAGTCTGGCTACCTCAAAGCCATCGATCTAAGCGTCTTCAGACAGCTTGAGTATGCTGCTGCCAAACGCATGTATCGCTTTCTCGATAAGCGTTTCTATCACAAGTCAAGGTGGGAATTCTCGCTGGCTGAATTTGCCTGCGAACATATCGGGCTTAGCCGAAATTACGACACGGGGCAGCTTAAACGAAGATTGCAACCGGCAATTGATGAACTTGAATCTGTCGGTTTCTTGGAGAGCTTGCCGGTCGCACAACGCTACGTAAAGATTTCTCGCGGTGATTGGAGAATCATCTTCGTCAAGAAAGCGGTTCCGCAAATTGAAAAACCAAGCTCAGAACTTGCTTCGTTGATCAAACGATTGTCTGATCGTGGCGTTACACCTTCCGTCGCTATGGAGCTTGTCAGAGATTATTCGCAGGAACTGATTGACACTCAGATTGAAGTTCTGGATCGATTGCAGCAAATGAAAGAGCGGGAATCGATTCGCAATCCAGCAGGGTATCTGGTGAAGTCGATTCGCGAAGGTTTTAGTCCGCCACAAAATCTATTTCCAAAGAAGACATCTCCAAAAAATGTGACTGCTCCGAAAGTCGAAGTCATGCCGTCAAAAGATCCACTGCAGGACCAGGTCAACGCTTACCTTCACTCGCTCAGTAAGATCGAACTTGATGAATTGGAGCGTGAGTCGCTGCAGCATGTAGAGAGCACGATTGCCGAGGGCTATCAGCGATCACGCAAATCAGGTGGCGCAGCCTTTTCAGTTTATCGCCGCATGATTCTTGAGCGTGGAGCGAAGCGGCGTCTTTTCAGGCCAGATGAGCCAACCAAGTCGGCTGCCTGATTACTTTCTATTTGATTTGCTAACAGTCCTAAAACTGTGTTATAGAACGCCTTAGAGGGGCGTCAGGATAGGCCCTTCGACTGTCGATGATCGTAAACGCTTTGACAAGATCCATCCGTTTGGAAGTGATCGCCCGAGGAGCATGGCCGCCAGCCATGTCGAAAGGGGACGGAGATTACCACCCGTCATGATCGCTTGCCGGTAGAGCCGGATACGCGGAAACGTGTTTGTCCGTGCTCGAAGGAGGCTTTCCAGAGTAATCCTGTCGGACCGAACTGCTTTTGTAATGCAGTTCCCACAACACAGAGTAATCCTGGATTTCTATCCTATAGAATAAGTACTTCAAATTTTCTTTTCGCTCCGGAATGGGGGCGATGCGGAAAAACTTGCGGTGGTGTTCTGCCGCAAGCCGTCAGTTTTCAAAGTCGGTGAGGCCATGCTTAGCATGGCGTAATCCACACACGGGGTTCGCTTCCTTCTTAAGGGGCGTACGACGTTGTCCGGCGTGGGGAGCCACGAGTCCAGCGATGGACCGTGCCGGGGAGTGACATCCTCGGGTATCAAGGTAAGCCCTTGAACGTGAATAGCTCAACCATGAAAGGCGAGTAATCGCTTGCCGGTAAGCTTCGAGAGAGTCGATGCCGAGATTTGTGCCGTTGTTCGATAGACCGATGGCACTGGGAACAAGCAACCGTTTCACGGTAAGGGGATCTTCTAGATTCGTACCCTGAAACCACAAGGCGATTGACCGATAAGGTTAAATGCCTTGCGTCGAGTAGGACGGCCGGAAGGCCGCACCTAGAAACGTGTTTGCCATGCTGGGCAACCAGCTCACCCACGGAACTCTCGTGACTAAGCGAAGGAACTGAATAACGCAGGAACCACTACGGCCGCCGGATTGGTAACCGGTGCGTCGCCGTCAGCGACGTGATCAAAACGCCGTAGTGGGGGAGTGGGCAATCAGTAGACAGCCGATGTGCTCGGCGGCGGAAGCCGCAGTGTGCGTCGGGCGATGATCTTTGCGAAGGCAAAGACGGAAGCCGCGTGCATGATGCACGCGGCACCGCCGGGCAAGGCAGTCCGGTCTCGTTGGCATCTTGGGTGGCACCAAGACATTAAGCCACGACGAAAGTTGCGACTGGCCATCAGGCCAAACGGATGGACAAGCTGGTGCGGCTGGCGGGATTTGTTTTCCCGTCAGTCCGCGAACGGCTTTCCTTGGTTGGAAGCATAGTGAGTCAAACGAGTTCTCTTCGGGAGAAGAGGAGTCCTTTGGCAGCGAATCGAGGGTGAACAGGCAGCGTGTATTTATTTCACACTGACGTTCACCCTGAGGTTTTCGGTACGACGGTGGCATGCAATTGAGCGCGTGGCTGCTAAGAATTTAGCAGCCACGCCGCTGCTGCCGCCAATATCGAATGGCTTTTGAGAGCAAGGTTAAGAAGGATTTTCGAGAGGTTCTCGAAAGCCTGCTGAGAGTCTCAAGGGATTGCGGCCAAGGCGTGAAGGATTTTATTTTCAGGGCGAACAACAAAGATTTTGTTCGCCCTTCTTTGCGACCGCTCGCACGAGGCGAGCAGTCACCAAGGAGGGCATCAGCATGGAGTACAAATACGAAGTCACAAGTCTTGTGGGATTCTTGCAACGTGTCGCAACGCACCTGCTGCCAAAAGGGTATTACTTCTTTGTGCAGGGAACTGTGCCGGATGGCAAAGATCCCGCAGCACTCGATGCCAAGCTGCTTGCCAAGTATGACGTGGTAAAGACTGAAGGGGCTCGTCGCTGGCGAAAGAGTCAGGGGTTAGGAAATGTTCAGTACGTGCGATTCAAGAGTTCATGGATTCTCATGGCAACGCACGGCCACCACTCTATTCGGGAAGGTGAGGGAGATAACCTCAAGGATGTCCGTCGCGCACCGATTCGCATTGGTGACTACTCGGTGTATGTGAAGCGGGGAGAGTATCTGAAGAAATCTTCGGCCGAGGAGCCTCCTCGGCCAGACGGGCAATGGAGAGTGCGAGTGCTCATTGCCCGGGAGCCATACCGTGAGTTGTGTGCTTACTTTCTGTCCATCGCCTGCCATAGGCGAATGGAAACTCTGGCGGAAGAGCTTCACTCACTGCCTTACGTTCCATACGCGCCCGTGCGGAAGCAACTCTTAAAGCTACTTCGGCTTATTAACGCAAAGCGTCAGGCTGCAGGATACTCGCGAATCCCTCCAACGTGCTTGCGATTTAAGCGTGAGATCGTAAAGTCTTTCGTAAAGTTGCCGGATTGGACAACCGAATGGGACGGTCGCAGTCGATCAGCGTCACGAATTTCACTGTCTCCCGAACCGGCTCCGCAAGATGTTTTTTAAGAAATCGGCGCCAAGTCAGCGAGTCGCATAGTCAACTCCGACTGTCGGCTAAACAAGTTTGGGCCGTAAAGTTCAATCACTTTCTTCCCATCCAATGTCGCTTGAAAAGATTTCTAAGCATAAAGCGCGATTGGAATTCAAGTCAGTTCTGTCTTTGCCTTCAAAAATGAGCACCCAGCTATATCCTTCTTCCTTTCCTTGTTGTGGCCACTCTCCATAGCCGATTTCGATCAGCCCTAGCATGGCTAGTTGTCGACGAATTTCGTCCCGCTGGCGATCGCGGGCTGTGAGTAGTTTCCGGTAAGGCATATTGTTAAAGATGTAAAATGCGTTTTCGGCCATAAGCTCTTCAACCCCCCATTTGCTGTGAAAATCGTCCTCGAAATGAACTTGGGCAATTTTTACTGCACGGGAATTAGAATTGGTGGCCATATTGAACCTCGCAAGTTAGCTAACAGAATTCGCCTGGTGAGAGGATTGGCGTGATTGACTTTAATTATGAAACTCCCTGCTGAGAACGGCAATCCAGTAGCGCGTCTTTAGACAGGAAGCTTTCAATGAGTTGCGTTAGATTAGTGGATCGTCGCTTTCGCCGCAGCCCGGGCAGGCACGCCGACGCAACTGCGCAAGGTATTCACGACGATATTCTTCCTGTGTAGCAGCATCGGATAATTGCTCTTGCTCTGCCGGACTGAGCGACTGAGCCTCGGGTGTCTGGGCACTCGGGCAAGTGAAAGTCTCGTTGTCTGGATTGATCTCTGGGTTCATGCGGCTATCTTCTCTTTGGCAGTGCTGATCGTCTCCTGTTGTTCGATCCAGGCTGTTGCCTGTTCGATTACTTGCGTAAGTTCATGGCGATTGCGGGCAAAGAAGTTTTTTGAATGGCCGGTGTTGCCGCTCGATAGGCTTTCAAATGATCGCGAGAGTGAGAAATCAAGATACACGTATCCGGCTGGCGACTGGCGTCTCCAAATTGACGCCGAGACCGAGCCTGCATGGATCGTGTGTATCGGCGATTCAGCAGCGACTGTTTTCTTTCGTTTCATTTCCTGTTTATCTGTCATGATGATGTACCTCCTCGAATAAAGTCTTCTCACTGAATAATGCCAGAAAGCCAATCGCTACTCAAATGACAAAGCGGTGACATTCTCATCCCGCAGTGGCATAGCGAGCAGCGGATGTGCGACTCGACTAAGGGCACGAAACAACTGCACGGTAGCGGTGACATCGGCAAGTGCTTCGTGCGCAGCGGCGGCATGAAACGGGACGCCAAAGTGAGCGCAGAGAGTGGCAAGTTGGTGGTTAGATGGAGGCTTAGCCTGCGTCAGTGCGAAGTGCCACAGCGCAAGCTGGAGGGTGCAGAGCACAAGGCGACGGGCAGGGAGATACAGGTCAAGCCTGTCGTACCATGTCGAAAGGAAAGGCCCGTCAAACGCCGCGTTGTGGGCGACCAGCTGGGCCACATGAAACGATCTTCCCTCAGTCGATAGCATTGGGGTCGTGGCGTGCCGTCTTAAGAATGCGGCGAAATTCTTGGCTGTCTCGTTTGCGTCGCCTGCTTCCTTCGCCCAAACGCCGGGATGATAGTGATTCTTTCTCAGACTATGTGCGTTGGCCTTCTTTGGATCAAAACGAAGCTTTGCCTCAAACGCCTCCAGCACTTCTCCTGCGTGGTCAATTGCCACCGCTGCAAGCTGAATGATGGGGTGTCGCTTTGGATCGGGTCCGCCGGTCTCTAAGTCAAAGAATACGAGTCGCTGCTCCATAGCTGATTCTGCCACGGAACCAATCGCTACTCAAATTGGCTAAGGGGTCTTACCCTGAACTGGCAAAACCCTCTTTGGTAATGGTAACCAGACGGGTACGCACAGAGGTTTGGCGAGATACCTCTGCTCACCGAAACCGTAGCGACAAGCCGGTGCCGACGAAGTAGTCGTCTGCGGCGTCGTTGAGGCCCACGCCGGCGCGAATGTCCCACTGCACATCATTGTTGATCAGCACCGTGAAACCGCCGTTGAAGTAATGCTGGTTCCGTGCCGTGTCGGCGCTGTGGGGGATGAGGGCGAACCATTCCGTGTACGCACCAACCTTGTCCGCCAAGGAGTAGCCGATGGTCCACGATTGAGCCCACTCCGTGTAAGCTTCATTCGACCCTTCATCTATGGCGTGATTGAACTGGGTGCTTCCGGCCGTGCTGACGCAGTCCGTGAGATCCCACGCGTAGATCCAGTTCACGCCAGGCAAGACCTCGTCTGCAGAAAACGCGTTGTGACCAGTCGGCGCGGTCATTTGCGGGATGAGAGCCATTTCGGGCAGAATGCCGTCTTGAGGCGTTAGGCCAATCTTGAAGCCCAGATACAGATCTTCTGATCCGTTGTTTTCTAGGAAGCCGTCATCTTCGCCGGCATAGTTCCATCCCACACGGAATTCCAACCACTCAGCAATCATCCCCATACGCAACAGTGGTTCCGGATAGGAATGTGACTTCGTACTGGTAGACCCTCCGTCGTTTAAGGTGTAGGTGTAGCCAACCTCTAGTTGAGCCACGCCAAGCCCCACGGTAGAACTGGCCTCAGTGAAGTCGGGCCGGTCGGTCACCAAGGGCGCATCGAGATCGGGGCCTCCCTCAACTTCAGGTGCAGCACCCCAACGGAGGAGCGTCGGCGAGTCTGCGTGACACAACTTCGTGCTGGGCAGCAGTATCGCTAGCATCGCTGTTAAATGAAAAATACGATATGTAATGAGGCGGGTTTTCATGGGGACATCGGCGTCGGTCAGCTAATACGCTTGCAGTTTCGTAATACTCCATAAACGCTAATGTCCGAATCGGTTACTGTGTAGCCGCAGCTACACTCCAATTTAGCTTTCGCCGACTTTCCTTTTCGATCACATTTCCGCCGCGACTAACAATGGAACATGTCCCAAACGTCGCCAATCGCCATCGTGGAAAATCTAGCTTTTAAGGCCGTGCGGAAAGTATTATCAATCAGCTCTACACAACCGAGTGGGGCCTCAAGGCACGTGCGGACGCGCAGCAGAATGCAATCGATCGTGACCTGCCAAAGCCGATTTCGCCATGAGCACTCATTGCCGCAATCGGTAAAGCCCAAGAACGTCCGCTGGCCATCGTGGGAGGTTAGCCAATTCTGAAGTGGAACGAATCGCTACTCAAACTTACGATTTCAGCTACCCAGAATGGCAGTGCCTTCTTTACCAACCGTCAGCAGACGGGTACGAACAGCAGTCTGGCGAAACGCCTCCACTCCCTTAAAGGCTTCATCCGGCAGTGACTCGACTTCTGCACCTACAGCATCAAGCCATTCCCGAAAGGCAACAGACTTCTTATCACTTCGGAAGAATGGACCCTCACTGACGATTGCCACAAGGCGCCCATCCGGTGAAAGCAACTCGTAGGCGTGGCGAACGTGCTCGATGTCCTGTCCGTTTTCAAAGGGCGGATTCATAACGATCCGGTCGTACTTGTCGCGGTGCTCCAGAAAATCTGCGAACTCTACTTCGTGCCCTTTCGCCGAAAGAATGTCTGAAAGAGACCGATTAAGCTCGATGGCGTGAACTTGGCAGCCAGAATATTCATCATGAATTGCATCAAGAATATCTCCCTTGCCGCATGATGGCTCCAGCACGCGGTGCTGTTCGCCGATGTCTGCACGTTCAAGCAGCATCTCAATGATCGGCCTTGGAGTCGGAAAGAACCCCGGCAGGTCTTTGCCAATTAACTCACGTTCGGCAACTTTAACTGGGTCATCGCCGCGAGCCTCAGCGCGGTGGTGCATGTATTCGCGAAGTGCGGACCGCAGCTCGTGAACGTCGGTGATGTTGGCTCTTTGAAGACGGTTGTGCTTTTCCAATGCCCGCTCGATCCACTCGACGTTAGCACCTGCACCCTTTGCGCGGGACAGAAAATCGGCAAGAGCTTCGATGTCGTGATCGTGTCGGAAAGTGACAAAGTCTTCCTTTTCGCGGGCAAGGCGCTTCGCCATCTTTTCAGAGGCTTGTTTAGATCCCTTTGTCGAGCGGCAGTGTTGAACCACCTCTTCAAGATGACGCTTGTAGATGGAAGGGTGGGGATACTCTGCGAATCGAATATCGTGTGCCCCGATTAGCTGGTCTTCGAGTCGATCCACGCGACGAACGTGGTCGCCTGCCGCGTCCTGCTGTCGCCATGCTCGAACACGAGCCCATTTGGCAAGGTACAGGATCGTCTCCAACGTTTCGACTTGTGTGCGATGACGAATGCCGTCGAGATACTTCGCTTCACCTCGTGATAGTGCTTCGGCGATCGAGTGCATAGTGCGAGCCAGTGCCGCTTCGGCGAATGCTCTCCCCCGAACGCCAGCCTGTATGTCAGCACGTCTTGCGGTATTTTGCAGGCTGCTGTTGCTCGCCTCCAGTGTCTCCTCAGATCGACGGGCAAGAGCTGAGCCTAATTCGTGGAGCCTCTCAGCCGCAGTGAGTTCCCTTCGTTCTTTGCGGTCACTCAAAACATCACTACGGTCAACGTCGCCTGTAAGGAGACTTGCGAATCGCTGGGCTTTATCCTCACCTAGGAACTGAAAACCAGCATCTGATTTCTTGAACGAGCTGAACCAGCCGCCAAGCATCTTTGCTTTCCGATTGAGTTCATCAAAAGTGGCTCGCTCGACCCGCGAGGTGAGAGTAACAATCCAAAGCGGGCATCGCCGTTTGTCATGAAATCCCTCTTTGATGACAAACTCGTGACCTGAAAGCTCTTCGCTCTGAAATCGATCCACGGTGACAGGCTTTGCTGCCGCCCGTCGTTCGCGGGTCATGTCGGCATGTAGTGCGTCGTAGCGCGATAGCTGTTCGTCACTCAGATCCGCTTCGCTCTTTTGTTGCAGAAAAGTGCGAAACTCAAAAAATGTCTGCGGATCCGTCAAGGCTTTGTAACGTTCATCCGCAGCCGCTTGCCGCTCGGTGAGTGCAGTGGCAAAAGCATCTTCCGTAACCGATCTCACTTTCGTTTTGACAGCGTCTTCATAGCGATCTCCCATTGAGTAAGAAACTGTGCCATCGAGAACGAATGAGGAGAGCATCCTTCGATAGATCGACTCGGCGTTCTGTTCTTTCGTTGATCGCTTCGCGTCATAAGAGCCCATGCGGCTGGCGATGAGGGCAAGCTCGATCGCTTTAAATCGAGACTTCAATTCAGAAACTATCGCGACCTCGCTTTGGCAGAGCCTTTCAAACTGCGCCTGATAGTCTGAGTAGGAGAGTGACCCGTTTGCGAAGTCAAGGCGAAACGCCTTGTACTCATCAAACGAGTAAGGAGCAGTTGGCGATGGGACTCGATCAGCGTCTGCGAAGCCGTTTGGCGGCTCGACTCTACACTCAGCTATCACTTTTGACAGAGGCACACCCTTTCCGGTGCGAACTTCGACTTTGGGAGGTGCGGGATAGACGCAACCTGTGCCAACCCAGATACCCTCCGATCCTTCCTGAAAGGAGACGCGTACTTCGTTGTTCCGATGACTGACGCCGGTGACCTCGCCGATGTCTGTCTTTTGATGAGAGAAGAACACCTCCACGGTGTCGCCGCGACAGATTACAAAGCGGTGAGAAGGCCCGTCGATGTCCTCCCGAATTCGGTCGACGGTAATGCTGTCCCGATCATGTTCGGGAGCTGGCCATTCGTAGTGGGGAAGGCCGCCAAAAGTGAGTTGGCGATCGGGCCGTTGAAGCGGCGGAGGGGGTGGAAGAGAGGTCGCCTCGGCGATGTGATCGCTCTTGGCAAGCTTAAGATTTTCCAGGGGCACCGTCGCTACACTTTCAAAATCAAACAAAACTTGTCTTTGCTGCATCCTTACTCCTTTACTCATGGAAAATGAGGCCGACGACGCGTAAAAAAATCGACCTCACAAAAAGCACTCAACTCTCCTGTTGTTGGGAGTGATCATACAAGCGGCACTGGTCAGTCTCACAATCCGGGCAGACGCCGATATGTGTCTGCCAATCAAACACCGAGTCACTTTTCTCAACTGCTTCGGCATACGATTGTTCGTAGCTTTGCACTTCATCCACCGCATACCAGTCCGTCGGAAGCTGCTCAACTCCGTCGAAATCATCGCGGTCGCAGAACAGACATCCCAAGCGAATTCTTCCCATGGTAACCTCCTCACTAACAGCCACACGGCTGCCGATTTGAAGAACCTGAATAAGCACGTCGCCGGTCTCGGACAAGAGCGAGCTGCTCTTCTCCGCGCAGGCGGGAAGCTTTGATGGAGGAAGAATTTCACCCTATCAACAAGAACACCCCAGTGTAGCGCGTTCGCAGAGGCTACTCAAATATGGCCGACAAGGGATTTCGGTAAGATAGTCTTAATGAGTGCGCTCCGATGATCGATTGGATAGATTGCGAATTCGCAGAAGTTCGATTTCTATACGGCAACGACGCATTAGGCTGAAATGCCAGCACTTTCGATACCTAATTTTGGCCCATTTCGCTCTAGCCATCGGAGTAAAGTGACGATTATGCTAGATAGAGCGGAAAGCCGTACACACGCATCTCGAATCAATTCATGTTCGTTCGCACTTCTTACCTACGACGCCTGACAAGCAGCCTAGCGATTCTCGTATCGCTCTTTGGCAGCTTGCAGCAGTGCCACGCCTTCTGTCATTGGACGGAATGTGAGACTGCTAGCGACCGGGAAGAATGCCAGTCATGTCAGGCTAAGAAAGCTTGCTGTCATCGACATGAACACGAGCAACTCCCTACCGTTGAGCAAGTTTGCTGTGGCTGTGCCGAGGTTGCTGACCACCATCGTGTCCCTTGTCAGGACAGTTGCTGGTGCTGCCGAGCTTCGGAGCCTGTCAGTGTTCCCAAAGACGGATCGAGCAATGCTCAAGAGTTGCTGGCGGCGTCCGCTTTAGATTCAGGTGTCTATTTGATGAGCGTTTCTCACGAGCACGTCGTGACCTCCTTTGACGATAGTGCTTTCAGAGAACTAGACACACTTTCTGCTGCCCAATTCTGTGTGCAGCTTTGCCGCTTTCGGATCTGATGCCGCGGCAAAATGAATGTCGCTCTAGATGAGCGACATTTCCTCTCCACTAAGTTCGTCGCACTATTTTTGTGCGATCAACTGATCCTCGATTCGCGCCACTCAATCATCATTTTGATTGCGCGATCAAAAGTTGTCTGCACCCGCACAGACGAAAACGGATTTTCCATCCCAGAAATAGGAAACGGAGTACACACTATGTGCCAACGGAAAACCAAGTTAATGTTATTGACCATTTGCCTGACCGGACTCATGGGCGTTTACGTCCAAGCAGCCGTCCCGCCCGGCAGTTACCAAGTCCAAATTGTGGCAGCGGATATGTGCTGCAAGGGTTGCGTGCAGAAAGTCTCCGGCCAACTTTACGCGGCTCCTGGAGTCATGGAAGTCAGTGCGAACTTAGAAAACAGGACTGTCGTTGTGACGGTTTCCCAGAAAAAGGGCGCGACGCTTGAACAATTGTGGCATGCGGTGGCAGCAGGAAAAGGTGGACCGACCCAACTCACCACCAGCGATGCCACTTTCACGCTCACCCCGCCCGCCTCACTCGAAAAGAACCAAATCCTGCCGGCAACCAAAAGTCACATCATCGTTGAAAATCTTAGCTTTGAAGGCCGTGCACAAAAGATTGCCAATCAGCTCTACACAACCGAGGGAGTCGTCAAGGTGAGTGCCGACGCGCAGCAGAATGCCTTGATTGTGACCAGCCAACAGGCGATTTCGCCATGGGCACTCATTGCCGCTGTCGCTAGAGCCCAAGAACGTCCGGTGGCCATCGTGGGAGCTTACGGACTAATGAATATCGCTTGGTCAAATCACCAACCTAGCAATTCAAATCAACAAGCCCAGCAATCCAATAATGGAGGAATTCAAAGATGAGATCGTTTCAAATATTAACTCTGCTCGCTGTCGCCAGTTTGCCGTTCGCCGTCGGCTGCGGAAAGGGAATTGATTCCAACGCGACTGCCGCCCATGCGACGGCCGTCAATATTGATGGCAGCAAGTTCTTACTCAACGAAGAGCCCGATGGTGCCGTGGGCGTGATTGCCGCCCGCGAGTCCGCCGAGGATGGCAAGCCACTGGTGATGGTGGGACGGATCGGCGGTGCGGCCAATCCTTGGATCGATGGCCGTGCGGCTTTCACACTGCTCGATGCTTCCATGACGGTTGTCGCGGAAGGTGAAGAAACTGAAGGAGCCATCTGTACGGAAGATTGTTGCGCCACCGAACGCTTGGCTTGCACGGCCGTTGTAAGAATTGTGGATGCTCATGGCCAATTAATAGCCGTGGACTCCCGCCAATTGCTCGGCGTCAAGGAAGCCGACATGGTTGTGGTCGAAGGCAAAGCTCAGAAGGACAAGGCCGGAAATTTTGTGATGCTGGCGAACCGCGTCTACATCCGTCGGTAGCCGTTCGATGTTGATAACAGAAAGAACCTAAATGTTCGGTCAGAAACTACTGCCGTGGGACTATGGGGTGCGGAATCTGTTTCGCCGCCCATCGCGAAGCGCACTCACCCTAGTGGGACTTACGATCGTGGTGCTTTTGGTGCTGGTAGTCGTCGGATTTATCCGTGGACTCGAAGCGTCACTCAGCGCGACCGGTAATCCCAATGTGGTGTTGGTGTACTCGCTATCGTCTGCTGCCGACATCGAGAATTCCGCGATTCCCGCCAGTACGCCGACCTTGTTGACGGCGAGCGTCGACGGGGTGCGCAAGAACCACGGTGTAGAGTATGTCTCCCCTGAGTTGTACTTAGGCACCCGGATTTCGGCAGAGGGAATGAGCGAACCGGGCTTGGGCCTAGTACGTGGCGTGACAACTTCTGCACCCTTAGTACGTGAACAAGTCCAACTCGTGGAAGGAACTTGGCCTCAGAGCGGTGAAGTGATGGTTGGACGGCTGGTGCATTCCAAGCTCGGTGCCGACTCCGACGCTTTGGCTCTCGGTCGCCAAGTCAAATTCGACGGGCAGACGTGGACGATCAGCGGTCGTTTCACGGCTGCCGGTTCAGCGTTCGAATCAGAAGTCTGGTGCCCGTTGGCGGATTTGCAAACGGCACTCAAGCGGCAAGATTTGAGCCTAGTGGCCGTGGCGATGCAATCGCCAGATCGCGTGGCGGATGTCGACTTGTTCTGTCGGGAGCGCATCGACCTCGAATTAAAGGCCGTGGGCGAAGCCGACTACTATGCGTCCCTCCAAAAGCATTACCGACCCGTGCGGATGCTCGGGTGGATCGTAGTAGCCTTAGTGGCAGGGTCAGGGATCTTCGCGGGGCTCAACACAATGTATGGAGCCGTCGTAGGACGCATCCGTGAGTTAGCCACTCTCCAAGCGTTGGGTTTTCGTCGCCGAGCGATTCTGTTGACCTTAATTCAAGAAGCCACATTAATGGCCTGCCTAGGAGCGCTGGCCGCTTGCGCGATAGCCATCAGCACGATTGATGGTGCCGCCGTGCGATTCACGATGGGAGCCTTCATGTTGCGGATTGATAGTTTGGCGATTGCCATCGCCTGCGGCGTGGCAGGGCTGCTTGGTGTCGTGGGAGCGTTGCCACCCGCCATCAAGGCGATGAGACTCCCTGTCGTGGAGGCCATCAAATCGATCTAAGCGATTTGGACAAATGATCATGTCGAACACTCAACCACACTCCACTGAAAAACTCGATCTGAGCCAATTGGCCGTGGATCGAGGTCCCAAGAAGACTATCGACGCGACGGCTCCCCGCCGGTCATGGCTCACGCGGTACGTCTTGCCAGGTGGCATTTTCGTGGCTTTCGTTTCGTTATTCGCCTGGGCTGCCCGTGACACGTTTTTGCCGGCGACTTCCGTTACTGTGACGCCCGTCGTCGTGAGTCGTGCGGAAATCAAACAAGCAGGGACATCTCTCTTTCAAGCGGCGGGCTGGATCGAGCCGCGACCAACGGCCGTCATCGCTTCGTCGCTCGCGCCTGGTGTCATCGAAGAACTCTTAGTCGTTGAAGGACAGACGGTGGAAAAAGGCGAGCCCGTCGCGCAATTGATTGCAGCCGATGCGACAATCGCACTTCGGGAAGCCCAGTCGACATTGCAGCTTCGCAAAGCGGAGCTGGAACGCGCTGAAGCGACTCTCGTCGCTGCCCAAGCCAACTTGGAACAACCTAGCCAGCTACAAGCTGACCACGCTGATGCGGAAGCGAAACTGGCAAACACGCGTTTGACGTTGAATAACTTGCCATTCCAGCTAGAAGCGGCCCGCGCTCGCCAACAGTTCGCCGCCGAGAATTTAGCGCGTAAAGAACAAGTTGGCGAAGCAGTGTCAGGCAAGGCCGTTCGCGAAGCCCGCGCTGAGTTGGCTGCTGCAAGCAGTGCTTTGAAAGAATTGGAGGCAAGAGAACCGACCCTTCAAGCGGAACTGGCGGCCCTAGTTCGCAAGGATGCTGCCCTGCATAAACGCCTTGAACTTATGACGAATGAACATCGAGCGGTGTCGGTCGCTAAGGCAGAAGTTGCCGCAGCCCAGGCTGTCGCCGACCAAGCGCGTTTGGCCGTCGAGACTGCTCAACTGAACTGCGATCGCATGACGGTGCGAGCACCAATGGCAGGCCGCATCCTCAGTTTGGAAGCTCGACCTGGGCAACGATTGAGCGGCAATAATCCGCTGGCCGAACAAGGGTCGAGTGCCGTTGTCAGCCTTTATGATCCGGCCAGTTTGCAGGTTCGCGTCGATGTCCGACTGGAAGATGTCCCCCAAGTCCAAGCTGGCCAAAAGGCGACGATTCAAACGGCATCATTACCAGACCCGATCACGGGCACCGTGCTCTCTGTCACGACGCGGGCCGACATCCAAAAAAACACGTTGCAAGTTAAGGTGGCCATCGACACTCCCCCCGAAGTGATCAAGCCTGAGATGTTGGCCAAGGTGACTTTTTTGGCACATGAGTCACCTATCACTGAATTGGCAGGCGGGCAACAGCCGCTGAGAGTATTTGCGCCTCAATCCTTAGTGGCCGGCGATGATGGTAGTCCCGCCGTGTGGGTCGCTGATTTATCGGCGCGTGTCGCGCGTTTGAAGCCGGTGGAGATCGGTCGCGGAGCCACCGACGGCGGGCTCGTCGAGGTGCTCGATGGTCTCACCCCTACAGACAAACTGATTGTTGGCGGTCGTGAATCACTAACCGATGGTGCGCGAATCCGGATTGCCGGCGAAGACACCACCATGCAGCTTAATTCTCCGAGTTCATCATTCGGACCCCCAGCGACGGATCGAACCGCCCAAGCGCCAACCGTCGAGAATTGAACATCACAAGGAACTGAAGATATGTCGCTCGTGGAAGTCATCAATGTGACAAAAGAATATGCCAATGGCGAAGAGACCATTCGGCCGCTCGACGGAGTAAGTCTCACCGTCGAGAAAGGGGATTATGTTTCACTGATGGGGGCGAGCGGTTCGGGGAAGAGCACGCTCTTGAATCTCATTGCCGGTATTGACCTCGCGACCTCTGGTGAGATCATCATCGCCGACACCGATATCACTCGGTTGTCACGAGGGAAGCTGGCCGACTGGCGTGCCGCGAACATTGGCTACATCTTCCAAACGCATAATCTGATCCCAGTCCTGACGGCCTATGAGAACGTCGAATTGCCCCTGGTGCTCTTGCCGATGTCCGCTGCCGAGCGCCACAAGCGTGTGCAAATCGCCTTGGAAGCAGTCGACCTGACTTCACGATCCCGTCACTATCCACGTCAAATGTCGGGTGGACAAGAACAACGTGTCGGCATCGCCCGAGCCATCGTGGCTAATCCCACGATTGTGGTTGCGGACGAACCAACAGGAAGCCTCGATGATGAAACCACCGAGCAAATCCTGGAATTGCTCGCACGAGTGAATCAGGAACTGGGCATGACACTGTTGATGGTGACTCACGACGCTGATGCCGGCGCGAGAGCTAAACGCCGCATTCGGCTTGAACGAGGCCGGCTCATTGAGAACGGTCAGGAAACATCCACCCGCACTTTAAGGACGGCATAACAATGTTTCCCTTCGCTCCTTATGTTGTGAAGAGTCTTTGGCGGCATCGTGCCCGTACGATTCTGACCGTCAGCGGTACGGCAGTCGCCCTATTGGTGTTTTGCTTTATCGGTTCCGTGCAGAAAGGTTTGCTGGCCTTGACTGAGGATCAGCAAGCCGGTCGCACGCTGATTGTGTTTCAAGAGAACCGCTTTTGCCCGCAGAGCAGCAAGTTGCCTCAGGATTACGCCTCAACGATTGCGAAGCTCCCGGGTGTGGCCGATGTCGTGCCCATTAAGGTGTTCACCAACAACTGCCGGGCCAGCCTTGATTCCATAGTATTTCAAGGCTTACCTGCCGACAAATTGAAGCAATGGCGAGAGCTGTCTCTGAAGAGCGGTGATTGGAGTTCTTTTGAGCGTCAAGATGACGCAGCCTTTGTCGGTCAGGCGGTGGCCGGTCGCCGAAGTCTTGCTGCCGGCGACAAATTCACCATCGGTGATGTCTCGGTCGTCGTGAAAGGAATCTTTGCATCTACGGTAGCGGCAGAAGACAACTTGGTCTTTACCCATCTCGATTTTTTGCAACGGACTCGCGGCACTAATGAAGCCGGCACGGTTACGCAGCTTGAAGTTCACTTAACCGACAATGCTGATCCCGAAGCAGTCGCTGCCAAGATCGACGCGGAATTTCACTCCGGTCCCGTGGCGACGACAACCCGAACTAAGGGAATGTTTCAAGCGGACACGGTCTCAGATCTTGCCGAGTTGATTGGATTTGTCCATTGGCTTGGTTATGCCTGCGTTGGCTTGGTCCTCTCTCTTGTGGCAACGACCACCGTGATGGCAGTCCAAGATCGCATCAAGGAACACGCCGTCCTTCAAACACTGGGAGTACGCCCCGGCAGAGTATTTCGATTGGTGATCGCCGAAAGCCTGTTACTGACGGTGATCGGCGGGGTGCTGGGAGTGGTGGGTAGCATGGCGTTTCTCTCCTCGACAGGTCTTTCGGTCGCAGCCGAAGGCGTGACGATTGCCTTCAGGCCATCGTGGGAGTTGGCCACTCAAGGAATTCTCATCGCCTTTGTGGTTGGATTGATCGCCGGACTCGCCCCTGGCTGGCAGGCGTCTCAGACGCAGATCGTGACCGCGTTGAGACACGGTTAGAAGTATTTCAGAAAATCAAGAAATTACAAAAGCATATTTCAATGTCTTCATCGTCGCACAACATGAACTCACAAACCGCAGCGGAAGACGTTCGTCTGCGGATTGCAGGGATGGATTGCGCCGAAGAAGTTGGCATCCTTAAGCGAGAACTCGTGCCGTTGGTGGTCGACCCGGAACGACTTCAATTCGATGTTCTCAATCGGAAATTGACAGTTCGACACGGAACTCCCCAAGTTTCAATCACGGAAGTCATCGATGCCATAAATCAAACTGGCATGACTGCCGAGTCGTGGGCGGATGAGGCCTCCCAGCGTCAGTCGAATCACGAGCACGCGAGCAGGTCACGAACGCTTCTCACGGCACTAGCGGGTGCATTAGGATTTGGCGGGTTGGCACTGCACGCCTGGCTAGCCGGTGGATTGGCTGATGCGCTCGGCTCCGAAGGCATGGGGCTCAATACTCCCGTTCCTATCCCGGCCATCATCCTCTATGTGGCGGGTATCGTGGCCGGCGTGTGGTATGTGGCGCCGCGTGCTTGGCATTCGGTGAAGCGTTTGACGCCGGACATGAATCTTTTGATGTTCATTGCCGTTTGTGGTGCCGCGCTCATTGGAGAGTGGTTTGAAGCGGTCACCGTTTCGTTTTTGTTTTCGGTCTCTCTCTTGTTGGAATCTTGGAGTGTCGGTCGTGCCCGCCGGGCAATAGCCGCACTCATGGATTTGACACCCGTCAAAGCACGAATTCGCAACGCCCAAGGAACTGAAGAAGAGGTTGCCCCAGCTGATGTCGCCGTTGGACAGGCTTTTTATGTTCGGCCCGGTGAAAAGATTCCCTTGGATGGCAAGATCAAGAGCGGATCGAGTAGCGTCAATCAAGCCCCGATTACGGGGGAAAGTGTTCCCGTTAATAAAGAACCCGGTGATGAAGTCTTTGCCGGAACAATAAACGGCGATGGGGCCTTGGAAGTCGCCTGTAGCAAGCCTGCCAGCGACACAACCTTGGCCCGCATCATCCATCTTGTCGAGGAAGCACAAGCCAACCGTGCCCCTTCGGAACAGTGGGTGGAAAAATTCGCCCGTTACTATACGCCGGCCGTTATGGTCCTGGCTCTGCTCGTGTTGGCTGTACCTCCGCTACTGTTTGACGCTGACTGGAGCGGCTCGCTCTATCGCGCATTGGTCTTGCTGGTCATCGCTTGCCCTTGCGCATTAGTTATCTCAACACCGGTCACTATAGTTGCGGCGTTGACCGCAGCAGCACGTAACGGCGTACTTGTGAAAGGCGGTGTCTTCATGGAAGCTCCCGCCCACCTTAAGGCCATCGCCATGGACAAGACGGGGACGCTCACAGAAGGTAAGCCTTCTGTGAACAAGATCGTGCCCTTGAACGATCATAGTGTGGAGGAATTGCTCATCCGTGCAGCATCGCTTGAAGCACGAAGCGATCACCCACTAGCACGAGCCATCGTTGCCGCCGCTACCGAGCGGAAGCTCGAATTGATTCTTGTGGAGGATTTTCAAATCATCCAAGGCAAGGGGGCCCAAGGTAGGCTCAACGGGAAGCTCTACTGGCTAGGGTCCCACCGCTACTTGGAAGAGCGAAAACAAGAGACCAGCGAGGTCCACGATCAACTGCAAGTGATGCAAGGAGCAGGAAATTCTGTCGTTGTGGTTGGTAACGACTCTCACGTTTGCGGATTCATTACTTTGGTCGATAAAGTTCGTCCCGCAGCAAAGGCAACATTGGATGAGCTTCACAAATTGGGCATCCAGCACGTTGTCATGCTCACAGGTGATAACGAGGGAACTGCCCGAGCGATAGCGAAGGAAGTCGGCATCGACGAAGTTCACGCCGAGTTGCTTCCCGAAGACAAGGTGCGACGTGTCGGCTTCCTAGTTGAGAAATACAAGAACGTGGCCATGATTGGAGACGGCGTCAATGATGCTCCGGCACTGGGCAGGGCATCAGTAGGCTTCGCCATGGGAGCCGCAGGGAGCGATGCCGCCATTGAAACGGCGGACATTGCTTTGATGGCAGATAATCTGGCGAAAGTACCATGGCTCATTGGGCACTCACGAAGGGCACTCCGAATTATTCATCAGAACATCGGCTGCTCATTAGCGGTGAAAGCAGTTTTCGTGGTGCTCACCATGGCCGGATACGCTTCGCTGTGGGCAGCGATCACTGCTGACATGGGAGCTTCATTTGTCGTGATCGCAAACGGCTTGCGTTTGCTCCGCACACAAACCTAGTGAGTTCGATACTTTAATAGGAGAGTCAAGGATGACTCGCAATTGCAAATACCTAATCTGGTTCGTGGTCTTGCTCGCTGGGTGTACTTCCGTGTCCAAAGGCCCCGTACCCACGCCACTTAAAGCCGTAACCTCTGCTGAGCGTGAGAAGGTTGAGCAAACTGCTTACACTGACATCGTGCCTGAAATCACTCAGCCTCCTTCAGTCCTTGTTGACCAGGAAGCTGAATTGATCGAACCGCCTGAGGCCGAGCCGAGCACAGAGGATGGCCTACGACTGGAAGTTTTGGAGCAACTTGCACTAGGAAACAATCCAGCCGTGGGACAAGCAGCGGCGAAAGTCCGCGCGCTCAGAGGCAAATATGTCCAGGTGGGGCTGCCTCCCAACCCTTCTGTCGGATACGTCGCCAGTGAGATTGGCAACGAAGGGCGGGCCGGACAACAAGGGGCATTCGCCGGCCAAGATTTTATCACCGGCGGAAAACTGGATAAGAATCGAGCCATCGTCGCGGCCGAGATCGACAAGGCGGAGCAGACGCTCGCCGCCACCCGAACACGTGTCACGACGGACGTTCGCACCAATTTCTATCGCGCGATGGTTGCTCAGCGAAGGGTCGAGTTGGCCACGTCCTTGGTGAAACTCATTGGTGAAGCCGTGAAAGCTTCAGAGGAACTGTTAGAGGCAGAAGAAATTACCCGAGCAGGGCTTTTGCAGGTGGAAGTCGAGTTGCAAACGTCTGAGATTGTCTTACGGAATGCCGAGAATGAACTCTCGGCAGCTTGGCAACAACTTTCTGCCGTGGTGGGAGACATGGAGATGCCACCGCAAAAGCTGGTCGGTGATCCAACCATGTTACCAACAGAACTGGATTGGGATGAAACTTTGGCACGGATCACCATGCTGAGCCCTGAAATGGCGGTAGCAATGGCTGACTTATCGCGTTCTCGACGGACCCTCAGTCGCGCTAATGCGGAACCAGTGCCAGACATCAACACTCAATTCATGGTTCAGTATGACAATAGCACTGAAGACACAATCGGCGGCATCCAGGTGGGAATCCCAATACCGCTTTGGAATAAAAATCAAGGAGGGATTCGCCAAGCCCAATCGGAAATCTCCGCCGCTTCGCAGAACATCGACCGAGTGGCACTCGATCTGAAGAACCGGCTCGCGGCAACTTTCCGTGACTACGCAAATGCTCACTCCCAGGCTGACACATACTCCACCAAAATACTTCCCCGTGCACAACAAACATTTGACTTGGTGCGGCTCGGGTACTCTCAAGGCGAAGTTGGTTACCTAGACTTACTCACAGCCCAACGGACTTACACCCAGACAAACCTGGCATACCTTGATTCGCTCAATTCACTCTGGGAAAGCCACATCAAGATTGATGGATTGCTTCTGTCGGACAGCTTGGCATTGCCTCCAGAGTAATTAAGGCGGCCAACAACCAAGGAACACAATTGTCTTGGTCTAGGTGCTTAGTGCCCAAAAAAATCAGCGGTTGTATTGCCTAGAAAGGAGTTTAGAGAATGAGAACGATCAGCAAAATCGCAGTAGGTACGATGGGTTTGATTCTTGTGGCGGGTTGTCGTGGAACAAAACCTTCCACCTCGGCCTTGTCCGGCCTAGAGTCACAAGCTCTATCGAATGTTTCCGCAAGATCGGAAACGGCAACGGCCCAACCCGTTGAAGCGAATCTTGCAGGCTATCTACCAAACAAAAACGAAATTGACGAACCGGTAGACGACTATCCAACGCAGTCAACTTCATCGAGAGGTTTCGGCAATTCATCGCGTGCCAGTGGAGGCTCGTCTGGCTGTCAGGGAGGTTGCTGTCGTTAGAAGCGACACGGGGATACTACAGCAAACCTGGAAATCTGTGATGGTCAAGGCAAAGCTGGAGGAGGGGTACTGACTGCACGAGACACTGGCGGTGGAGCGACTTCGCTAGAAGCAGGAGAAGGCGCTTCTTCCATGGATGGACTGTGTGGCTGTATACCGACATCGTACATCAGATGGTGTAACAAGGACTCCATCACTTCGATTTTGGTCATCAAACCGGATTGACCAACTTGTCGTTGATGCCGGCGGTTCCAACTCACAACCTCACTCTGCACATGATGAAACAAAGGATCGAGATCCTGAACCAAGCGAACAAGCTCCGCTCGATCGCCACTCTGAGAAAGCGTTTGAATTGACTTGGATAAGTCGAGAATTTGATATGCTTCGCCATATATGTCGGCAAAGCCCAGATTGTGTTGATAGTTGTAGTGCATATCAAGACAGAGATCATTGGCGAGCAGGCTCAAGCGACCCGTGAGGTCATCGACATGCGCGTAGCTCCCAAATTCGATTGCGGTGGGTCTGCTAGCAACATAAACATTCGAGCCAGTGACAAACGTGCGAGGTTGGTAGTAGTACAACCCGGAATCTACCCAATAGCTGCCATGGTGGTGGTGGCTGATGTGCGGAATTAAGTAATGGTGCCCCAAATGGATATCAACGTGGCCGAACCCGTGGCCATGCCCACCATAGTGTCCATGTCCGCCGTAGTGACCGTGAAAGCTCCCATGGCCATGTCCTCCATGCCCATGACCTCCACTGTGACCGCCATGGCCGTGACCATGTTGTGCCCAAGCGCTGGGAGATTGCCAGCACAGCATGAGTCCATACATTACCAACCAGCGCCTGTTCATTCGCTTTCTCCTTTTACTATGAGTATCGACTGGAATGAACAAAGGCACGAAACGGAATCTGTTAATTGCAGCTCACGCATGCCGATGAGGATCGGTAGTGAGAGGTGAGCTTGAACGTGTCATTCAAATTGGACTAAAAATGGGGGTCCCAGTGACCGCTGGAATGCACGTCATAGTGCTGAGGCACATAATCAAAATGGTTGTAGTGGCGTTGATAGCCGCCCTGATGGTAGTCGAGGTGAGTCGTGTCGTGCCAATCGTTGTGTCCATGCGATCGATATCCGCCGCCGTACGCACTGCCATATCCGCCAGCCCAGTTGTTTCCTCCGCCGTAGTATCCATGCGAATTACCGATATCGACATGCACGCGACGGGTCTGGAAATGAAAGCCTTGGGCATCGGCATCTTGAGCAATCGCACCGAAACTTAAAAGTGCGACAAACGCCGTTAACGAAATCAAAATCCTTTTCATCTCAACTACTCCCCTCAAAGAACCAACCATTCTGGGCCAAGCAATAGACTCCAGTGAGTCGAAATCTTATGATGGCGAATCCCATACCGTCAGCTAGCTGAGGATGCAGTAAGTACTTTTGGGAAAGAGACTTAAAGAATTAACTCGGCAATGCCGAGCAACCAACAGCACTATGGCAGGTGAGGTCAAATTGACCCGAAGCGGATCAATTTGAGTGCATTCCAGGTCACCTAACTTGAGGGCTAGATCACTATCAAACGACAGATATAGAGTTAGCGAAGCTTGGCATTCCAAGTGCGGGTCAGAGAAAACTGCTGTAGACCCGGCGGACAGTCGAGGGAATACTTTGGCATTGCGTTTACCGATTACAAAGGGCCGTATGAGCCGATTGATTGCCACTCTGATCTCTGCCAACGTGCTGGCACATGCCTTACTGGGATGTTGTTCGCATACAGTGCATTTTGCTGCCTGTCACGAACCTGCCTCAACGACGAGTGATCACAGTGCGCATGAGGCATCAAACAGTCATCATCATCACAGCCACGATGGAGCACCACCTTGTGATCATGCTCCGGGTGAGGACCACGATTGTCGGCACTCCCAGTGCCAGTGGTTAGCTTCCACGGTCGGCGTCAACCTTGAATTTGCGTCGCCATTTCATTGCAGCTCAGTTCTGGATGATGACAATTCAATCCCACTTGCCGCCGTTGTGACGCAGAGTTTGTCATCAGCCGCGGAATCTCCACCCCCGCTACCGGTGCGCTCGCATTTAGCGCTCGGCATTCTCTTAATCTGATGACGGTGGTTCTTCACCGTTTTACCGAGCCTCGGGCAAATTAGTGCCCTTGCTCACGACACCCGCGCAGTTGGTCTGCGTAGTGTGCTCCTTGCATCAGCTTTCCTCATTCCTCGTAACATGCCTGTAATCGCGGCATGCTTCGAGGGGAACTCACTCGCATGTCTAAAACCACGCCTTTAAAACCCAAAAACTACAAACCTCTAGTAGTTGGAATAGGTCTCCTATGTTTCGCTGTGCTGGCTGGGATAACTCGCGATAAATGGTTGCCGTTGGTTCTAGGCGCGAAAGATGATTCCGCACACTTATCAGCGACTTCGGCTGTTGAAGATCCTCACGCGCACGAGGTTGCACAAGAGGACGAGCACAATCACGATCATGCCGGCCACGATGAAGCGACTTCGATTGAGCTGAGCGCCAACGGTCTCAAGAACATTGGCTTCAAACCCTTCGAAATCACGATAAGCAACTTTGAAAAGAAACTAACCTTGCCAGCGATTGTGGCCGAGCGTCCGGGACGAAGCCGCATCCACATTACGGCGTCTATCACCGGTGTTGTCACAGAGATATTTGCAGTCGAGGGACAAGCCGTGGAGGAGGATAGTCCGCTATTCGAGCTGCGCATCACCAATGAAGATGTTGTCACCGCCCAACGTGATTTTCTTCGCACGTCAGAGAATCTCAACGTGGTTAATCGAGAGTTGGCCAGACTCAACGCTCTTCCCGAAGGTGTCATTCCGGGCAAAAGAATTCTCGATCAAGAGTATGAAAAGCAGAAGTTAGAAGCTTCACTCCTGGCCGAGCAACAAGCTTTGGTCGTCCACGGACTTAGCGAGGAGCAAGTCAAAAACATCCTTGACACTCGTCAATTGCTTCGCGCTATCACGATCTCTGCACCCGATCACACACACGAGGACGACGGCTGTGAAGGAGAGCACCTTTTTCATGTCCAGTCTTTGCCTGTGTCACAAGGCGAACAAGTCGCCACAGGTCAAGAACTTGCTGTACTCGCAGACCATTGCGAACTCTTTGTCGAAGGACGTGCGTTTGAAGATGATGCAGCGAGAGTTCGCGAAGCAGCCAGAGAGGGTTGGAATGTTGAAGGAGTGCTCTTAGTGGGCGATAAGCAAAAGGAAGTCGTTAATGGTCTGAAGCTCTTATATTTGGCGGACCATATCGACCCCGAATCGCGTGCTTTTCGTTTCTATCTACGTCTTCCCAATGAAATTGTCCTTGACCAGCAACCCTTTCCCGGTCGGCGATTTATTGAGTGGCGCTTTAAACCTGGGCAACGCATGGAACTTCGCGTTCCCGTGGAGACTTGGGAAAAGCAACTCGTTCTGCCCGTTGAAGCGATTGTCGATGAAGGTGCCGAAGCTTATGTCTATCGGCAAAACGGTGACCATTTTGATCGCGTGTCAGTCCACATCGAGCATCGTGATCGCGACAAGGTCGTTGTCGCTAACAATGGCTCGCTATTTCCCGGTGACATTATTGCGGGAGAAGGTGCCTATCAAATGCACCTGGCACTCAAGAATAAGGCCGGTGGTGGAGTAGATCCCCATGCCGGCCACAATCACTAATTTGCCGAGAAAGGAAGCCCGGCAATGCTAAACGCCGTCATACGTTTTTCGTTACAGAATCGCCTGCTCATTATCGCCATTTCCATATTCCTCGTGGTGTATGGTGGCTGGCACGCTACGCAGTTGCCCATCGATGTTTTCCCCGACCTCAATCGACCTCGCGTCGTTATTATGACCGAAGCGCTCGGGATGGCCCCTGAAGAGGTAGAGACGTTGATCACGTTTCCCCTTGAAACTGCCCTGAATGGAGCGACCGGCGTGCAAGACGTGCGGAGTTCGTCGGGAGTGGGGCTATCCGTGGTCTATGTCGAATTTGACTGGGGAACCGACATCTTCAATGATCGCCAAATTGTTAACGAACGCTTGGCACTTGTCGCCGATCAACTTCCCGAAGGTATTAAGCCGCAGTTGGCTCCAATTTCGTCGATCATGGGCCAGATTCATATCGTCGGCATGTATAGCGAGGGTGGCAAAACAGATCCCATGCAACTTCGGACACTGGCGGACTGGGTGGTGCGCCAAAGGCTGCTCACAATCCCCGGTGTTTCCCAAGTGGTTGTGATGGGAGGAGAGCGCAAGCAATTCCAGGTATTGGTCGATCCCAATGAATTGCTACGTTTTGGCGTCACCTTGCAAGAGGTGAAGACGGCCCTCCGTGAAAGCAATCAGAATACCGCTGGCGGATATCTTGATGAGCAAGGTCCCAACGAATTCCTTGTCAGAGCACTGGGGCGGATCAAAACGATTGAGGAAATCGGCAGAGTTGTTGTGGTCCATCGTGATGGACAATCAGTCACCTTGTCGCAAGTCGCTCGAATTCTGGAGGGGCCCCAAGTTAAGCGGGGAGATAGCGCGGCTTATAACCGCTCAGAGGACGGCACGTTTGACGGTGGTCCTGCGGTCGTCCTGACGATCAATAAGCAACCCAAATCCGATACGCGGCAGGTAACACAAGCTGTCGTCGCTGCTCTGGAAGAACTCAAGCCGTCTTTGCCTGCTGATATTAGAATTCTGCCAGAACTCTATCAACAAGAGACGTTCATCGATTTGGCAATCGAGAATGTTATGGAGGCCTTGCGAGACGGTGCCATACTAGTCGTGATTATCTTGTTTCTGTTTCTCTGGAATCTCCGTACCACGTTCATCACTTTGACCGCGATTCCGCTTTCGATTGTGATGACAACACTTATTTTTGCCGCCTTCGGGTTATCGATCAACACGATGACACTCGGCGGGTTGGCCGTCGCTATCGGCGAACTCGTGGACGACGCGATTGTCGACGTAGAAAACATCTTCCGGCGTTTGAGAGAAAACAGGCATAGCCGCAATCCTAAGCATCCACTGCAAGTCGTTTTTCAGGCCAGCGTCGAAGTTCGTAATTCCATTGTGTTTAGCACAATGATCGTAGTGCTGGTGTTTGTCCCGTTGTTTGCTCTCTCGGGAATGGAAGGTCGACTGTTCACGCCATTGGGAGTCGCTTACATCGTCTCGATTCTGGCATCACTGCTCGTTTCTTTGACAGTGACTCCCGTACTTTCCTATTGGCTTCTCGGAAACTCGAAACTTGTAGAGCACGAAAAAGATAGCTTTGTCCTACGCGGCTTGAAGTGGCTCGCGGCGAGAGTGATTCGGTTCAGCTTAAGTGTCCCCAAACTGATTCTACTAGTCACGGTTGCGATGGTCGTTATCTCGATGCTGGCCTTGCTGCGGCTCGACCGGGATTTCCTGCCGCCTTTCAACGAAGGTGCCATCCAAGTCAACGTATTGCTGCCACCAGGAAGTTCCCTGGAAAAATCGAACGAAGTATCGGGCCAAGTCGAAAAGCGACTTCAAGAAATTGGCGATATCACGGCGTTCGTTCGCAAGACCGGACGCGCGGAGCTTGACGAACATGCCGAGGGAGTGAATGTCACGGAGATTATCGCCACAATCTCTCCCCAAACCGAACGCTCTCGCGAAGAAGTTATCGAGGAAATCAGCGAGGCCCTGGCAGACATTCCGGGGATAGTCACCGCCGTCGAGCAACCGTTAGCACACTTGATTTCACATATGCTTTCTGGTGTGAAAGCGCAGGTGGCGATCAAGCTTTACGGCGACGATCTCGATGTTCTCCGACGGCAAGCGCAGACGATGCAGGCAGCGATTGCCGGGATTGAAGGAGTGCGTGATTTGCAAGTCGAACAGCAAGTCATTATTCCGCAGCTGCGTATTGAAGCCGATGGCTACAAACTGGAACAGTTTGGCCTGCGACGAAACGATATCAATGATTTCGTTGAAACAGCCATGCAAGGAGAAATTGTCTCGCAGGTTCTCGATGGTCAAAGAACATTCGACTTACTTGTGCGACTCGATGAAGAGTACCGCGAAGACATCGAGGCCCTCAAGCGATTAGTCCTAGAAACCCCCTCGGGGGGCTCAGTCAAACTTGAGGATGTTGCTCGAATTTACAAAGCAGGCGGACCCAACACGGTAAGCCGCGAGCAGGTTCGCCGCCGAATTGTGGTGCAGTGCAATGTTCGTGACCGTGGGCTTGTCGACGTGGTTGAAGAAATCAAGCAACGCTTGGCACCGATTGAGGCCAAATTGCCCGTCGGATATTTCCTGGAATACAGCGGACAATTCGAGAGTCAGCAGTCGGCATCACGAACCATTGCTTTACTATTTCTGGCATCGCTGGTGGGCATCTTCCTGGTGCTATTCACGATGTTTCACTCGGTCAATCTGTCACTGCAAGTCATGGCCGCGCTGCCGATGGCATTCATCGGGGCCGTAGCAGCCCTTGTGATTACTCAGCAGACTTTGACAGTCGCTGCAATGGTCGGGTTTATTGCCCTAGTCGGCGTGGCTTCTCGGAACGGAATCCTCTTGTTGAATCACTATTTGCACCTAGTGAAATACGAAGGTGAAGGCTGGACAAAAGAAATGATTGTCCGCGGCGGGCTGGAGCGACTAGCCCCCGTGCTGATGACGGCACTTACCGCCGGCATCGCGCTGATTCCGTTAACTCTTTCAGCAGGGGAACCGGGAAAAGAAATCTTGTATCCCGTTGCGACAGTGATCGTCGGTGGTCTCATTAGCTCAACACTGCTCGATTTCTTTGTTCACCCCGCTTTGTTCTGGACGATGGGCCTGGGATCAGCGCGCCGCGTGGTAGAAGCAGAGGAGCAGCATATCTCGCTCGTGGATAAGGAGACGTTCGCATACCCAACAAACTAACAATCACTCGGGATAACTTTTAAGTTGAAATTTATGAAAGGAATCGAACATGCAAAAAGCAAACTTTTACCGTTACAGCAGCCAACGCCCTCAAGAGCGTTTCCGTCGGCACGAACGCCGTCTCAGATTTATATTGATTTACCTAGTCGCCGGACTAGCTGCGATCGCCGCGCTTCGAATAAACACAAGAGCCTTCGGGCAAGAACCTCATACAGAGTCGACAATCGCCTATCGTCTACCTGAAAATAAGACGTTGCACTTTGATGAACTGCAAAAGGCCAGCGAGCACCTAGAGGCGGTTAAGAAGTTGGGTTGTGAGGTCGCTCCTGCCGGGCATGATGGGCATAACGATGTTACTTATCGCTGTCCGAAATGGAAGTCTCTGACGGTTGCGACTGATGAACTCGCGCATCAGTGGGAAGAATGGTTTGAGGCGGCCGGATTTGAAACTTTGCATGGACATTCCGAGGAGGACCATGCTGAGCATGAAGAAAATCACGCCGAGGAACATCCCCACGCCCTCAGCGAAGCAGAGCACGACCCAGAACATGAAGGTCATGCCGAGGAGCATGCCCACGGCGAAGAACATGAAGAAGTCGAGTTTCGTCTAGTAAATTGGGTGAATTTGCCACCTCAAGACGGAATTGACTCTCAGGAACTCATTGCGATTGTCAAAGCACTCGGCTGTGAAGTGCAAGAGTCTCAGCAAGGCGGCGAGCCGATACTCACTGTTCGCTGTTCGGAATGGAAGCACTTAGAGCTGCCTTCCCATGAGGCTGCCGAATTATGGCAGCAATGGCTCACCAAAGCCGGTTTTGAGACCAAACACGAAGATTAAATGACGCGGCTTTGTCCGAGCGTTTTACGTAAATCAATCTGCTTTCATTCCAACCGGAGTTCAAAAATGAACCATTATCTTTTTTCTAATACGTTGCTCTTATTAATCACAACTGTTGTAGCCGGACTTGTCGGGTGCGGTGAGGCTCCAACGAAAAAATCTGCCCCCTCTCAAAACACCGTGACCGCAGGTCCACCCGCTACAGTCGAGACGGGACACGACCATGACCACCCCGCTGAGGGTCCCCATGGAGGCAGTCTCATTGAGCTTGGAAGTGAGGAATACCACGCCGAGTTGGTGCATGATGACGCGGCCGAAACGGTCACTATCTATCTACTTGACTCAGCCGCCAAGGAACTTGTGCCTATCGAGGCAACTGAACTCAAAGTCAATTTGAGTCATGAGGGACAAGCAGAGCAGTTTGCCTTAGTTGCTAGTCCACAGGAATCTGACACTGCTGGTAAGGCATCACGTTTCGTTTCGACGGACGCAGAAGTCTGTGAAGAATTGTGCCACGAACACGCTAAGGGACAGCTAGTTGTGGCGATTAACGGTAAGCAGTATCGGGGCGACATCCAGCATGATCATGAAGGTCACGAGCATGAGAGTCACGAACATGGAAGTGAAGAGACGCCCTAGCTGGCCGATCTAACCTATTACCTAGTTCGTCGAATTTAGTAGAAGCTTCCTGCGAATGTTCGGAGCACCATTCATGATGTATTGTTCAACGAAGTGGTGGATGCCGTATTGGGTAATTATGTTCTGCGTAGTCTATGTTGACCACGCGCGATGCCAATCACCAGCAACTTTACGGCAATCTAATGAGAATCGGCCTGAGTTGAGCGAAGGATTTCGACGTTCGGTTGAAGCAGTCCTGCCGGCTGTAGTCACGGTCGAGGTGCAACGAGGACCGCGAAATCTTCCGCCATGGCGGAATGGGAATGAATCGGCTCACTCAGGACATCCTCATGACCCAAGCGAGCAGACAACAGATTTTGCACATGATGGTTCAGGTTCCGGGATTATTATCGACCGGCGTGGCTATGTTCTCACATGCAATCACGTTGTCGAGTCTGCGGACCATGTTTTTGTCCGGCTTGCTGATGGACGACGTTTCGAGTCGATTAAAATCTTGGCCGATCCAGTGATCGACTTAGCCATCATACATATTGCGAGTCCAGACACTTTACCAGAAGCTCCACTGGGCAATTCCGACGAACTACATATCGGCGACTGGGTTGCATCGATTGGGAATCCCTATGAATTGGGACTGTCGATTAGTGCTGGGATTATAAGCGCAACGGATCGTCATCTGCCGACATCACCACGAACTCATTTGCTGCAAACTGATGCGGCTTCAAATCCAGGAAATTCGGGAGGCGCCTTAGTTAACTTGCAGGGGCAAGTCGTAGGCATCAGCGAAGGAGGCTATGGCAGCCACGAAGGATTTCAGGGGATCGGATTTGCGATACCAATCAACGCAGCCCTGAAAACTGCTAAGGAGCTTATTAACAAAGGCGCGGTTACTCATGTCCGCCTAGACTTTGATACGGAACCCTTGGAAAGAAAAGTGGCTGACTATCTAGGCCTCAAACCCGATGACGGGCTCTTAGTTTGCTCCGTGGTGCCGGACAGTCCGGCGGAGAAGGCAGGCATTGATGTCGGTGATGTCGTTACGAATATCTGCAACACGCCAATTCACAAAAGTTGTGATGTTGTGACTGCCATCGAGAAAGCAATGCCCGGCCAACTGCTACCAATCATACTCAATCGGGCTGGAGAAACTATTTCGGTAAAACTATCTCCTGAAACTTTTGAAATTCGCACCGGTGAACAAGTAACAACGGATATTGCTAATCAAAAGTCCGCTCTGAACGATTTGCAATACGGCCTTACAGTCGACGAAAGATCGGCAGTCGAAATCAACGAACTTGGTTTCGACCATCACTCGCAAGGGGTTGTTGTTACCAACGTATCACCACATAGCAAGGCGGCTAAAGAAGGTGTATGTGCCGGCATGATCGTCTTGCGTGTTGGCAGTAAGACAGTACTGAGCACCAAAGACTTTGAAGAGGCGATGAAGGCGAATAACAACGCAAAGCGAGTTTTGATTTTGGTCGCTACTCCACAGCAACAGCATTTTGTACTACTGCAAAAATAGCGCAAACCACCCTGTACTAGGCGAAGCCATGAGCGTTGTAGAAACACATGCCGGCGAAGTCCCTGAAGTTTTAGCAATTACTGACGACTGGCAAATCAGCCTTTGATGCATACAAAGAAGCTCGTGGAGAAGCAGGCTACACTGAGCTGAAAAGAATGTTGCGTGCTCTCAAGCTATTCTGTGTGAGTGTTTATCCTTGGCGTTGACTCCTCAGTAATGATGTTAGTCGTGCGTGCAGTGCAACATCATTTTCGTTGAACAGCTCGCTGTAAGCATGGCTAGCTGCTCAGTTATGGATCTTTACTAAGTTTTGTCCTGCGGGGCCCTCAAGCGAGGCACATACGCAATAGGGAAGGTGAAAACTAATTGTCGACAGCTGAAAAGACCGTGAGAATGTCAAAATATGCTTGCCGTAGATTCGGGCTGGTTACAAATGCCTTGTATCAATCACTATCAATTAACTTTTAAATCATTATACGTTCAATTTCATCGAGCGTAATTTCATCGCTCGTCCGATCGTAGAGTTTTGTTGTCCTGGGCGATTCATGCGCGGCAATCGCTTGGGCATTTTCAATAGTGCCGCCATTTTCCAGATAGGCGGTGATTCCGGTCGCTCGGAAAGAATGACAGGAAGTCTTGCTTGAAAGCCCGGCGGCGGCTGCACGACGCTTCACCATGCGAAGCGCATCGTTGCGAGTGAGTCCTCGCTCGGTCAGTCGCCCATTTCGGTCCATGGTGCGGAAGAGGGGAGACCTCTTCTGCTCATTAATCCCAACGGCTTTGAGATAGGCATCAAGATACTCGTCGGCGTTGTGATGGGCAGGGACTTCGTGTCGCTTGCCACCTTTTTCATGGAGCCTAAGCCACCACCGCTTCCCCTCGGCGTAAAAATCCTCAACCTTCATTGTGACTGCTGCACTAACGCGAGCGAATGAATAAACCATTACACCGATTAAAGCACGGTCTCTTAGCCCGATTGCAGTCGATGTGTCAATCGAGTCGAGCAGTTTGCGAGCCTCGTCGGCAGTAAGAACAGGGGTCTTGCCGCGCTTTACGACATGCTTTGGACCACGAACAGAAGTTGATGGATTACTTGGAACAACTTGCCCGGTGACTAACCAATCAAAGAGCATGCGAATAGCGGCGAGATGCTGCTTGACTGTCGGCGGTGAGTCGCCGTGCTGCTCGATGTAGGTTGCGATGATGACTGGTTGAATCCGATCCAGCTTCGTGACGCCGCGTGCCTGGCACCAATCAAAGAACTGCTTGATGGCTTGAGCGTAGGCAAGCCGCGTGTTCTTGTTGCGAATGGTGACGGCAAAGAACTCAAGGAAGCGGCGAATGCCTGAGTCACCAGAGGATTGAATCGCTGACGGCAGGGAAACTAGTCCGATGCGAGTCAGTTCTTTTTGAGAGTATGCGACAAGTTCTTTTGCCATTCAGTCCGTACTTTGTCAGCCTCATTTGCAATGCACAAACAGCGGTTGAACTAGAGTCCCTACCGATCCGTTGGTGCATCATAACGTCCTTTATGATGCACTAAGTTAGGAGTAGGGAGCAACTAAAATCGAGCGCAATAGAATGGCTATTCTAATCTGACCAAGGAGCCCGTTCCTTTCCGACGGGCAAGCGGAGTGTGAAGTAACCTTAGGACGCGTTTTTAACATCGGGCTCAAAGTGCACTTCTTCATCGTCGAAATCGAACGATGCATCGCACTCCAAGCACTCAGCCACATTCCACGGGTCGCTGCGGTCAGTTCCAACAGAATCTGCGGGAAGCTCGACAACAGCACCGCACTGCGGACACTGCACAAAAAACATCAAAACACCTCCTTGCGGCTGGCGCCGCAGCAAGAAGCCTGATTAACCACGCACACAAAAGAGAGATCCGGTGGCGCCAACCATCAAAGGAACCTCTCTCTGTGTAGAGCGTCGCTGGTTCTTATTCAGAACTGCGCTCGCTGCTTTCCTGGGCCTGCTCATAGATCCAAGTGTGGGCAAGATCTGCCACCTTTTGAACCAAGTGCAAGTCATCGCGACCAAAGCTGTCGCTTATCTTCCACGTATCTGCATCGCGGTAGATCTTCTGGAAGGTCACGTTGTGGCGAACGCCTTGGGACGTTTCATTTTCCCAGATTGCTGCCTTAACCCGACCAAAACGAATCTCATGCACGGGACGTTTGACCGCAGGAGCGGTCGCTTGAGCTGTAGCCATAGGGCTATCTCCTTTCCAAGAAACAGAAGCAAAGTCATACTCCGTTCGGACACAAATCCGCTCGGGCACTTTGCCAGAAACAAAAGACCGTGAAATGGCGCCACCAGTCTCTCGCTCGCGCGGCGATGTGTCGCGTCAGCGAGGACAGATGGTTGAGCTTCTACCCCTATTCGTCGGGCTCCTCAGAGGAACCAATACAAACGTTATGGGTAAGACGATATGAATGTGACTTATCGATGACGATATTTATGACGTGACATGCTTGAGGTGAAGAAAAACGGCGGTCTGCCCCCGCAGGGACAGACCAACCGCACTACCACACGCTAAATCCACCGCAGTTTCGCAGGAACTCGATGAACTCAGTGATCTCGTCCCGTCTGACCGAATATGGTGATCTACTCAAGCCGGCCGCATCGGCTTTGAGTTCTACGCAATTCACCAATGTTCCATCGGACGTAATTCGCAGAGCGGACGCGGTTTCCTCCAACCTGTATTCAGCACGCGATTCGGCGTGAAGCCACTGCTCCAACCGATCGGCGATCTTCGTACAGGTGGATTGGTCCTGTGGCCCAGCCCCATCGTTAAAGGCCATTGCCGCAAGCAATTCCGCACTGAGAAAATCACTGCACAGCTCCTTCATTCGCTCCCATAACGGTCGCCATTGCCAGATTGACGCCCGAAAGTAGTGCCCAGCATCTCCCGCTGGATCAATTCCAAATACATCCATGCCCATAAGCATTCCTCCCATTAAATCATCAGCGTCGCAGAATCGAAGGGAGACGCTGATGGTTAATTTCCCCTCTTCCACGCCACTTCCGTCGCGTCGAAGAAAGGTCATCTCAGGGAGAAGGACATACATTTGAAAGGCGATGGCAGGCCCATGATAAGGCCTGCCCATCGGTACTACATCTCATCGGGATAGCCGATCGTGACCACGGGCTCGCCGTTGTCACCTGGACCAATGTCTGCCGTCAGGCGAATCAGACGTGGGGCTTGATTGTCGTTTCGGACATAGAGCTGCACGCCGACTCTCGACTCTTTCCTGTCGACATCACGGAAGGCTTGGGACGCCATCCATAGGACATCAAACAACCGGCCTGTCTCATCCTGGCAATGCACACCATTGGGAACACGCACGCATGTTTCAAAAACGGCATGCGTCAAAGCCACTGGCGCGCGAAATCCGGCATTTGCGGCCAAGTCTGCATCGACGGCTATCAGAACTCCATCGTCTAGTGCTTCGGCTCTTGAATAGCTGTCAATAATTGGCCAAGATTCCGGTCCAGCATTTTCCTCCTTTCTGTCAGTGGGTTTATTAGTGGTAGTAGTCATCGCATTTCCTCCATGATTGCGGTCTTTTTACGTTGGGTAATGCCTCATGCACACTCAACGCTGTGGTGCGACCGCAGTTGCTCCACAGAATATATTCGTGCTGCCTAGCTCCTTGAGCAGAAGCGACACGAGACATCCAAGAATGAAGTTGCTTGAAAGCGAAACTAACGAATCCTACTTAACATTATCAGGTGTCTAAAATGACAAGTGTGTGACATTTGAGGCGTTTGAACTTATCGGCCCTTTCCATGGCGGAGTGATTTGCTCAGTTGACTTGCAGGTGGCATGGCAGCGTGGGCACTTAGCTGTTGCAAGCCGACAAAACCACTTAGCATTGCAGTCGATGCAAACAAAGTACCACCGCAGATCATTGCTTTTGTCTGACGGCGCGCATGGCGTTTTCAATGGTTCGGTGGAGGTAGGTTTCATTGCCGCAAAATTTTGAGTAGTTTGACACCATGGAAGCAACTTCATCTTGGGAACAGCCAAGTTCCAAAAGCTTAGTGACGACAAAGTAGTCACGCTTTGAACGATCGATGGAATCTTTTGTAAGCAGTCGCACCAGTCCTCGCACTCGGCGCATATCACGGTTGGCAGAATAATACATTCCCTTCGGTGGCCAATCGCTAGTGCCTTCTTCGCCCTGCCCTTCTCGGTGACCGTCTGCAGCAAAGTGCTGGAACTCTGACAACTCATAAGCACGATCAGGATGGATTTCGGCCAGTTTGCAGATCGAAGGTTGTATGCCATTTCGAAAGTTGCGAACATTATTGAATCCTGGCAACCGCATCAAACGTGAAACGTCCTGCACAGAATCCGACGTAAGCTCGCGATACATTCCTCGAAGAATCGATTCGAATTGGAACTGAGTCGCCTGTGAATTCATGACAACGGGTTGGCTGAGTCGCCAGTAGAGATGTACTCCTCGTCCTGAGTCGACGATGAGCGACGGCGATGGAAGCATTCTCCAGCGTTGATCGTCATCTGGCCTGGCGTCATCTAAGTCCGCCCATAGAGTTCGACAGATCGCGACATCTGCTTTTGTACTGCCGCGACTACTTCTTGGATTAACTCCGTAGAAGATGTTTGCTCCGAGCTGATTCTTTTGGTGAAGAGTAGGATACGACGCAACCAATGAGTCAGCTTGTAACCACAAACGTTCCACAACTTCTGAACGATGTTTACCGGATTCGGTCCATGTTTCAATCAGCCGAAGTTCGACCAGATCTTCTGGGAGAAAGAGCGTGCCCACGAATTCTCTTACCTCCGGTGCCAGACTCGAATCAGCTTGTGAAATAGGATTCATAGGTCGATCCTGCCTGCTTCTCCTGTGCTAGTCAAAACATCGCATTTGCCAGACAAAAGGCCAGCACTACAAGAAAGGCTAGCAGCATGAAGCCAAGAAAGTTGATTGTCTCGAAAAAGCCCCAGCAAATACTCCAGCGGACGTAATACAAGACAACGGCTACATGAGTGCCGTATCGCTGTTGGTGGAGGTAGAGCCGGGGATCATTTGCTTCAACCATTTGATACCACTTTCGAAATAGTGGCCGATAAAGGAATCTCAGCTGTCCACCTGCGGGCATTTCGATTTCAAGCAGGTTGGGGTCATGGATCCTGCGCACGGCAATCAGATTTGCCCCAAAGCGATGGCGATGAATCGGTGTGCCGTAAGCAAACCATGCGGGCCCGAGGCGGACTCCTCCATTGGGATAGAACACCATGTCACCAAAGGTCTGGTAGGCACCCTCTTCAACGCTGGTCAGGGGATGTCTGAGATATATGATCTGTTTGGTCATAAAGAAGTTCCTTGTTTACGATCCTTTCATGTGATAGCGATGTGCCATGGATGAGAACGAACGAATGTCGCGCTCTAGTTCCTACTTTGTGCATGTCAAAGATTGCTTGGTTGCGTCGGCAGTGATGGCGGCGGTGTATTTTGCAACTGGAGACACGGGTCTGGTGGTGTTGGTGTTTGGATTTTCTGTGGGCGTAGTAGTTTTCCTGTTGCTGCTTGAGGCGTACTCTCATTTTGACTTTGAGGATGACGATTTCTGGCGGTAAACCCGCGCGGGGCGAGGGACCTAAAGATAGGTCCCTACGCCCTTTGCAGCGTCAAGTAGCAGGCGCACTGTCTTAACGGCCCACCACGGACGAGTCGCACAAAGTACTGCAAAGAATCCCAGCAACATGATGATCATGCTGCGAAAGGCAATTTCATTGAGTAGCTTTTCAACTTCCCGTCTTCGGTGGGTCTTTCTTGTTCTCCGTTCCATATAAGTTCCTCCTTGATTGGCTTTCGCTATGCTCGTGGCCGCAGCCCTTTGCAACGAAAAGCCGAACAATCGTTAGTGTTCCTGTCACAGCCTCAGCAGTTTTGTGGAGCACCAAAGAAAATCACTTCTGCGTGTCATTACCAAATTTCATAGGGGCGGCCTGCGATTGCATGACCGCGATGAATGGCTCGTAGTTTGTCCGCTCGGTATCGCCCGCCAAACTCAATCGCGGTGTCGCCGATCATTGCATCGGGAATGAGTTGTCCGGCTTCGCGCGTGGCACGGAGCGCATCTTCATGTATCCACTTCCGGGCGAGGTCGGGGGCCTCACGCGCCAGTTTTAGGTAGATTGCCGTCACGTGGAGATCGTGGCTGACTTCGGTACGTCGTGGCACACGACCGGCAAAGGAACTCCCCACGGAGTAACATGTTTCGGCGGTCGCGCTGGCGATAAACGCCTTATGTGGCTTGCCTCGCCAGCGGGCCGCCAATTGCCAGGCGAGCCGATCAAACATGGGCGGAGCGGTCCCGGGCTGCCAGCGAAAGAGCGGAGCTATGAGCGAGAGATCGGGCGGCACGATGACCGTTCGCACCGAGACCATACCGAGTGTATGTAGTCGTTTGAGGAGCCTGATCGATTGCCGCTCATCCAAGCCTCGAAGTTGGTGAGCGCCAAGCACTCGCACGCACTGGGTCAGAAGTTGGACGATGGTGGCCGCCTCCAGCAGTTGGGCAGTGGAATCACTCTGCAGGGCAGTTTCGCTGGCGCGTTCAATTCGGTCATTCATGGTGATTGTTCCCATAGAAGTTGTGACTGTTTTGCCGCCAGAAGCTGATCCAATCGCGCCTGTCGGGGTGCGCGGTCGGGATTCGTGATATCCAAGTGAGAACGTCGCACTGATGGTTCACGCTTAGGAAGCGGGAGCGTAGCCAGCCGCGCGTACTCTTCTGGCGACGAATCAGAAGTGAATCGAAAGCGAATCGGTTCGGTGTGTCCCTGAAAGGCGTTCACGATCAAGAATCCCTGGTCTCCGGCATAGGCCACGTCACGGATCTCATTGGCCTCCAGACGTGATTCATAGACTTCGCTCATCGAGACTGAGGAAACACCGGCGCGAAAACCTTGCGTGACGCCGCGCTGCTTGAGCTGATCCTTGGAAAGATTCCGCAACGTATCGATGTCCTCCTGGGACGTGGGCGTCAGCCAGATCTTTATGGCCGTGTTGTCAAACAGCACCGGCAGCAGATCGCGATCGCGAGATTTCATTTGTTCGCTAGTTTGTGTCAAACACAGAATTCGGATGTGATATTTGCGTGCCAGGGTGATGAGGTCGGACCACTGCTTGGACTGCGCTACGGAAGGAAATTCATCAATAATCAAGAAGATGGGGCGTACGGGCAATCCTAGGTAGTGACGCCGCATCGCTTCGAGCACGAAAGAAAAAACAAGCGTAGAGGCCAACATTCTCGCGCCCGGATGCATCAACGTGGGCAAGAACCCATACGTCACCTGCGCGCGCTCGACGGCCGTCGGTACGTCGATCTGCTTGTGTCCCCACGCGCTCGGTTGCACTTGGTCGTAGCTAAGCATCATCTCCGCAGCCAACTGCGCTTCGCTCTGATCGGAAAGCTTACCTTTGTTGCCGGCGAACCGCCTGGCAAAGTCATGGAGCGTTGGCGAATGCAGTCCCTCGGCGACGAAGCCCATCAAAATGCGCTGGATAGAGACGTACGAGTAACGGCCAAAGTACCCTGCCCCGTAGCCTTCGCCATGATCACCGCCAAGAATCGTGTGCAGATAGGAGACTGCGACAGACAGATCCTGCAGCGGCGTAATCGCTGCCATGGGATCGAGTGCATCCCAGTCGTCGTCCCGATTCACTGAGAGAAACTGAAACGGCCTGCCGAGTTGGCGAGCATGCTCCCGCATCTGGTTAAAGAAGTACTGGTCTCCTCCAAGATCGCATATTACAAGAGCGGCTTGGGGCTCCAGTCGCATCAGATGCGTGCAGATCTTAGTGGCAATAATCGTCTTGCGAGCGCCGGTCATTCCCTGGATCCAGCCGTGACGTTCGAAGAGCGCAAGCGGTAGGCTCACAGACTTTCCCGTGACCACATCTTTTCCCAGTTCGATGAGAGGTTGGCTCATGCACCCGCCCCATGCTGTGCTTTGAGCGCTGCCGCCAGATGCTCGGCGTCGGGACCGATATCAATGATGACTGCTGCCCGCTGCAAGAGTCCGGAGCGGTTTAGACTTTTCTCCAATGCGGCAACTTGCTGAGGAGTGGACGCCAACAGCGCAAAGCCTAGCTGCCGCTCGGCCAGCTCGCTGGCAAGTGTCTTGTGGCGTTCCGCCTGCTCGATGAGGGTGCGCAAGTAACGAATAGCCTCTGCGGGAGATCGGTCAGCGACCAGCAGAGCGCGAAAGATGGCGACGGAACCAAATTCGCCGGAGATGACAAACGGCACGTTGTTGGGTGCCGCTTTCGGGAAGATTCCATCTACCTCATCAGCCGTCAATCGGAAACGTGCGCGACGACCGAGGTGACAAAAGACCTGTACAGCTATGGCGGCGTCGAGAGCGGCTGCGGTCGGCAGTTCAGCTCGTTCACGTGGGAGGCCAAGGCGGGTAGCGGATGTGGGCGATAGCGTGTAGATGGTCAGACCGCCGGGAAGGAGCCGTTCGTGACGGACGAGAGATCCGTCGTCGGTAAGGCGGTTGAGGGCATGTGTGAGGGGCTTGTGATCTGTGAGCGCAGCAGCGGCGCAGCGGGGCAAGAGGATGCGATGACACGCGGTCATGCGAAGCACGCAATCATCGCGGCGAGCATATTGGGCTGGTGTATAAGTCGGCATAGGTAGGTCTCGCTCGGAAGAGGGAATGTGGTTTTTGACTCGACAATTACAGCGTGGAGCACGTTTGTGACTTCGACTGTGTCGTCACGTCACGTGCGTGCCGACGGACGTACTTCGACCGACCGCAAGTGGGCCCGAGGGCTGCGAGTAGACCCGCAGGTCCGTCGCAGCCCTCGCCCCAAGTGGTTGATGCCGATGTGCTAGAAGTGGATGGGCTCCGCTTCCTTCTTTTCCGCTCGATCAACGCCATTGGCGTCACGTCGCACGGCCAGCAGTTCCATGTCTTTGGCGAACTGCAGCAGCTCGTTGCGAAGTTGCGGTCCCACGGCGTCCGTCTGAGCAAAACCGGTAGCAACGCGTGACAGGAACGCCGGAAATTCCAGCAGCGATTCGATCTTCAACGTTCGATAGGTACGCGAAGGATCCTCGCTGCCAATCCGACTGACATCCCAATGCATGCGAACGCCACCGGTCTCCGAATCAACGCTTTGCCAGACCGACACCGACAACGTGGGCGTGAGTGCAGCCACGTGGTCCGGTTGGCGGGAGGCAAAGCGAGCATGTTTGCGTAATGCTGTGAACATAAGTTCTCCATAGATTTCGCCGCTCTCAAAACAATTCCGGCATGGAATCTGGAGCGAGATACGGCGAGTTGATTGCTCCAGCGAGGGCACGGATGCTCTCGCTGCAGTACTCACCATGGATTGCATTTCACGCAACATAGCCAACATCAACCACTAACTTTGCTTATGGACGGGATGACAGTCTGCTAGCGACCTGCGATCTGTTCGATTGAACCACTTCTGCCAGCCATACCGTCTCGTAACGCGACGAAAGAGTCGGCATTCGCCGCTTTACCTCAACAGTAATCTTCCCACCTGTGTTTAACGAAATGGAGAAAAGGTCGCCCTCTTGCACGACGGAGAGGCTAGTCACCTCTCGTCGCAACATGTCGTTGCCAGAAACTCCGGGGACGTGAAAGGCAAGAATATTCTTTTCATGAAAATGCTCCGCTGCTGTCCATGCCGACGGGGTTGTACCCGGCGCCCCAGCGGCGAATGACTGGCGAGTTGAAAGTTGCGCGTTGCGTTCTGAGGTGAGAGGCTGGTGGTAGGACGCGTAGCTCGATTTCACCCCGCGATGTTCAGCTGGCTTTCGTCGCTCAGCAGGGCTGTAAAAGTAGTAGGAAGCTGTTTGATCGGTGCTTCGATTTGTTGCAGGAGCTGGAGAAGACTCCTGCGAGTCGATGGAATCACTAGCTGACTGTCCGCCCAACCGTTCGTTGAACTTACGAATTTCACTGCGAAAACCATTGAAAGTATTCACAAATTTCCGCAACTGCTCGTCCAGTTCCGAGCCCGTCGCCGCATGCGAATCTGTCGGCAGCACAGTGAGCACACTATAGGTCCGTTTCAGCAGTAAGTGTGTGCTTTTCAAATACGGATAGAGTTCATCAATGGCGTTCACATCCGCCGTCACGAGGGTCGGAGCGGTCCGGAAGCGCTCGCCCAGCTGATCGAAGACGGAAGCGAGTACAAGATAGTCCTCGCGTCGGTCTTGATATTGTTCCTCCGCTGCATACTGCCGGAACTGGACCGCCAATGCTGCGTAGGTTGGTGTTGTGTTTGTAAGTGCCGTTAGATAAACACCACCGACCCTACGATGCTGATCAATTTTTGAAATCAGCATGTCCGCATTGTATGTTAGTTGGCGGGTCCGCTGTTCTAGGTGGTGAAGTGCCTCACGCTCGAAGTGAAAATCGGTCAGTAGTTCGTCGCTAGGGATGTTATCAATCGCTGCCTCAAGTGCCTGTCGCAACTCTGCCTCACTGCGTTCGTAGGCTCTTTGTTTTTGTTCCAGTTCGGACTTCAGTTGATAAGCCTTCATGAATGGGTCCGGAGCTTCATGATGAAGTGTCGAAGGGGTTGTCCTTTGCTCCACACCGGCTTGCATCTGTGCAATTAGGCTCTGAGCTATCTCGTCCCGGTCATGCGAGTTCGACTGTGCGAGGGCACACGAAGTTGCGAGCAGACTTGCGGATATGACGACTAGAGGGTAAAGGACGTGTTGCTTAAGGAAGGGACTAACACAGTTCATGACTTATCTCCTTGTGAGATTGACGGGATTTTAATCGCTGCTACCTTCGGCGAGGCGCCAAAGCCGTGGCGTCTCCATTAAGGGACGGGTGAATTGGGAAGGTCGTGGTGGCTCCGGCAGAACCTGGTTGTAGGTTGTCGGCGGCTTGATCACCGGAGCGACGCTTTTCGGTAAAGCATCTGGGTGTCGCAGCTGTGGTTTTGTCGGCCTGTTGAGACCCTCATGGTCATCCGATGGCAGACTTCTTGTAGCAATAGCTACTCCTAACAGTGCCAATAGCCCCGCCTTGTGAATGTGAGCACGACAGAATTCAGCGCTTCGATGGAATCGCGTAAATGGTTTGGGATTGGGGTGAATCTCGCGTCGCCACGCTCGGCGGCTTATTCGTGCGTAGCGGCTCCGGAGCGGTTGGTGCAATTGGAGCGCTGTTAGCAACTCGGTCACGTTCGGACGTTTCGATCGGTCGGTAATTCCGTCCAAAAACATCCGCCGATTCAAGTCTTGGATGTCTGTTGGCAGTGACGTAAATGGAATGGTGCCCGCTTTAGACCGGTAATCGGCATGTAACCCTGAGTCAGGCCAAATCCCCTGCTCGATGCGTTCATACAACCGCAGTGGCGAGCTGGAGCCGGTGTAAATGGCATCAAATGGATGGATGCCTTCTCGAAGCAAGCGGTGAACAAGGATGAATACAGAGAACGCGTCTTGATCTTGATCGCGCTCGATCACGGGAGCGGTAGCGCTCACGAGTTCCGGTGGCTGCATCTCTGGACGATGCCGGTCGCAAAGAAATGTTTTAATTCCCGGAATCGTGAAATGCGTGGAGTCCATGTCAATCGCTGTGACTCGGGCATCACGGTGTACGAGAAAGTTTTCCAGATTCACATCCCCCATGATGTGTGGCGGATGCATCAAATGAAGCGTGTGTACTAACTCAGCAATATTGATTGCCACTTTCCACCGCCACCGGCGCGTGATTGCGGAGCCGCATGAGCTCGGATCGATGATTGCCTGTACCGGCAGCACTTTATGCAAGCGGGGCATTGAAAAGCCTACCAAGGCGCCGGACTGTTCGTCGTAAGCCGCTGCACGTGGCCATGCGTAAAGCGGAATACCGCTTACGACAAGTTGAGGAGGAGGATTGGCAATCTGAAAGCGAATTCTTTCTGCTTCGACCTTGTCCGCGTCGTTGTGAATCTTCACGCATTGATCGTTGTAGAGCGGGTGCTCGTAGACAGTCGCTGCTCCACCCTGCCCGATTACCTTCGACAACAGAACGCGATCTGAACCGATTAGGATTGCCATCTGTTACTCCGTCCGAATTATCCGCCCGCTCAAGGATTCGAACTCTGTGACCGTTCCCATGATGCTGCGGCTAACGATGCGCAGTGATTTCTTTAGCCATGCGAACAGCGTGGCGAAGTCCCGATCCGAGTTAAGCAATTCCGCAGGCCGCCCTTCTTGAGCGATCGATTGCAAGAAACGCATGTCGGCGCCCTCCCCCAATCCGAACAGGTAAACTTCGATACCCTCTGCCACTGCAATTTCCTGAATTGCACGTCGGGCCTCATCAGCACGATGGCTGTCGGAAGGAAATCCATCGGTCATCTCAATCAGCCATGAATGCCGCTGATCGACGTGGAGCACCGATTGAACGAGTTGCCGGCGGGCTCTAAGAAGCTTGATCGATTCGATCAACCGTGTGCAGACGGGTGAGCGGCCGGTCGAAGTAAGCGATGGGGGCACCAACTCCATGACTGGACAAAACGGAGACGTCACACACCAGCTGTCTGGATCGACAAAGACAGAGAATGTCGCTAGGACTGAAGAACGGATGGCAGGGTCTTGTTGCAAATCGGCTATGTACTTCGGGAGTACCAACTTCAATTCAGTGATGGCGCCAGAGCCGAATACAGATCCAGAATTATCGAGACCTGTCAGCACGATGTGCTGGGCGTCTGTTCTCGGGCGACGCAAAACGCTCGGGGATAGAGCGGGAACATCCCCGGCGTGGGATGGCATAGAATTTGATCGATAGGGAGTGAGAAAGTTCATGCTAGGCTCCTGAGTTGGATGAAGAAAACCGTACCGCCAGATGTGCTATAAAACTGTTCAATCTGCCAAGTTCTTTCTTGAGGGATGTTAGATCGAAGGCCACGTCTGAATTGGAAGCAATCACTGTTTCTACTCGCTGCAGATATTTGCGAATCGATTCAGATTCGCGCTGAAGATCTTCAGCGACTTCTGCACCCGTGCGATTTGCCTTCAGCGGACGGGTGCGAGGTGTGCGGGTTGCATCTGCGTGAAGTTCTGCGAGACGCGATTGGCGGGCAGTGTTAGACAGAGCTGCGAGTCTCTCCACCTCAGCGAGGGATATTTGCCCATTGTGGGTCGCTAGGTAGAGACTCGGATCGGCTGTACGAAGCACCTTCAGCGCAATGCTCAAGGCACGAATTGAGACGCCGAGTTTGGAAGCGGCATGTTCGAGTGTTTCCCCTTTTTCCTCAGGCGAAGCAGCCACTCCTTTTCTCTTCCGCTGGAGAGCCGATTCTTTGAGCTCGTCGATCCACTTACCGTGGTAGCGCACCGCTGCAAGGGCGATCTGGATAGGAGTCAGCTGGCGACCGCAGCCGGCGGCACGATTCGCCTTCAGGGCATACTCAAACGGTGAAAGTTGCCCAAGATCTTCATGGCAGAGATAAATTGCTGGCAACGATCGCTGAAGCTTAAGGGCGCCATAAATCCGTCGGCGGCCATCGAGCAGTTGGTCGTCCAATACCTCTATGGGGTGGCGTGGCCCGGATAGTTTTAAGCTCTCCACCATCGACGCAATTTCGCCGTCTGAAATCGAGAAGCACTCGCACGCGGGATGGACATTGTCGAGAAGTAAAGACAATCTCTCCGGCGAGAGAATATGCACGACACGTGCTTCTTCGCGGTCACCGGTACCTGCCGGCGAGCTCAGGGGAAGGTTCGCCGATTCAACTGCGTGCAAGGTGTTTTTCGCATTACTCATGGCGGAACCTGGGACTGAAGCGGCGATGTAAGCAATCTCGATCAGGACGGGCAGGCAATAATGCACGATGCAAGAGCCGAGTTACTGTTGTCAGCCGAGATTGCTGTAGTAGGAAGCGGCACAATCTGACCGGTCGACGATGGCAATTGCTGTGGCATAATTGGCAGCGTATCTAAGCCGAATTGCGCCGTCGAAGACAAAGGTGTGACCACGAAAAGACAAAAGCAAAGCTGAGCGGAATCTACCTCTGGGTAAACTGCAGCGCGATCAGCATAGGCGCGCTGGAGTCGATCTCGGAGTTTGACAGGAACAGAAGACGGGCCCAGCTGCCAGAACGACTTTCGGATCGCAATATGGTGCGCTTCGACATTGAGTCGATAACGGCGTTTGGCCGAGCTAACGATGAGCTCAGGATTGCGTAATTCTTGTCGTAGCCGCTGAATGTACTTACGGCTCCCATTGAGGTCGTCGCGATCAGAGAAGAGGTCGTCCAGTGACACTCCTTCGCCGCTACCCAGGATGGCAGCTTCGGTCAGTAGCAATAATGAGTCGTACTGAGTTTGATTGACATAACGCGGGGCATCGTCGACTTTAACTACATGGCGGCCGTTGAGCAGTTGCCCAGTTAACTCAAGATGGGTGTGGCGGCGGGAAAGTCGTTCGGTCGAGTGCATGGTAATGCCTTCTGCGGCGAGAGCCTCAAAGTCCCGGATGTTACACGCTCCATTAAATGGTACGTTGACACATTTATAATAGGACCGTGCCACATTTTCTGTCAAATGAAATTTTGGGGGCGACCTTTAAGAAGTCTTCGGGCGTCCCCGTTGGGGGATTTTCAGGGTTTCCAGCTCGTAACCCAGAAAATAATGGGTCTCGCCGAGCTTGATCCCCACTTCGCCGCTGTTGACATAGCGGTGTAGCGTGGTGCGGGCACAGTTCTTTTCCCGCTTCGCGTCGAGAATGCCGACAAGGCGGGGTTGGCGTCGCGGCAAATCATCAACTACGGAATCATGAAATTCTCTAATCAAGAACTGGCTCAGTTCAGCGGGTACACGTGCGAGGATCTTGAGTAGTTGTTCCTGCTCGGAGACGAGTAAGGGGCTATTGACGATCGCCTCGACTTGTATTCGGTACCACTCGAGGTAGTCGGTGACTTCCCGACTTAACGTAGCGGAGGAAATATCCACATCGGATGGAGTGTGAGGCCGGCGAACGATCGTTGGGATCTTCAAATCGGAAAGATCACCTCCCCCTTCTTCAATGGTCTCAGCATCGGTGCTTTTTCTGCGCTGCTCTTTGGAAGGCATCGTTCTCCTGGACGTTGTCGTTCTATTTGTCTCAGGAGCGTAGCGCGAGTGCATGGCGGAAGTCAATTTTTCCGTCGGCGGGAGAAATTGCAGAAACGCCGCCAGTGAGTTGCATTCTGCGACGACGATTTCGTCGTTGGCGACTTTGAAGTATTTCGCGAGCTTAGCGGGGTCACTTGGCAACTTGGAATGAAATCCTAATCTTGCTCGAAGCAACGTTCTCTCGGCTTGTGGAAAGGGATCGAACAATTCCGGAACGGCTTGAAACAGTGTCGTCAAGTTTTCAGCATTCGCGGCCAAGCTTCGTTGCCCCTTCGTACAGATCGTGTCCCGCAGGGCGTGCATCGCCTCTGCGAGGACCGGATTCTCGGATAACTTCTCCAGGCGCTCCTGGACAAGCCGTGCTTCAATCGCATGATCAACGTATGTGAAGAAGTTGTCGTGGGCCTCGACGGTAAATGTTCGCTCGGCATTGGCTCTATTGGGGGACGGCTTGGGAGCCGACGCGCGAATTCGCGAACGCTTGATGGGTTGATGGGCCATAAAGACTCTCCTTCCGTCATCTTCGGTGGATCACAGGTCGTTTGCGACAGTTTAGCACATCGACCCCCAGGACGTGATCCTGTGCGGAAAGGGCCACGAAGGAACGACTTTGTCACTAGTTGGTCATCGACTGTGTAGGACAAGCGAGACTATCTTCAGTGGATCAACTGGCATTGTTGCGGACCGCCCCAATGGACACTTGGTACACCATTACCGAACTCGTTTCGACTCTGAAGCTGAGCCGCAGCGCGCTCTACGAGCTCGTAGCAACGGGTCAGTTACGTGCACATCGGATTGGTCCCCATGGCGGAGGCATCCGCGTTTCGCAGACCGATCTGGAAAGGTTTCTAGCAGGATCGCGTCAGCCGGACACAATTACTGCCCAAGCGCCGAGCGAATTCCAAAAGCGTCGTGTCACGGCGTTTCGACATGTGAACCTTAGCCGAGCGCTCGCCGCGAAAACTCGACGAGTGCCTCGTTAGCGAGGTGGAGGTAGCGTTCGGTGGTCGCAACGGACGAATGGCCCAGAACGAGACTGGTCATCTTGAGATCACCGGTCTTGAGAATAGCATTCGTCGCCCCACGATGTCTCAGCGTGTACGGCACGACGTCGGCAAGCCCAGTCCGCTTCCGGAGCCGTCGCATGCGAAGGTTGAGAGAACTGGGCGTCCACGGCTTGCCGCGAGCGTTCAGTAAACACTGATCACCTGTTTGATGATGTTGCAGCCAGCGAAGCAATCGCTCGAACTTGGGGATTAAAGGGATGACTTTGGGTTTACCGGTACGCTTGGTTTTGTGTTCGGGGAGCAACGCAAGTTGCTGATCAAAATGGATATGCTTCCATTCCAAACGCGCGAGCTCGCCTGGCCGACACAATGTCCACTCCATTGCCAAGAGAAATCGCCGAAACGCAGCTCCGTCGCGGTGATGATTGCTGCCGTTGGTCGATCGCAACAGTGTCTGGAACTCGGCGTCGGTCAGAAAGCGGTCTCGGCGAAGCGGTCGGGGTTTTCGAATCCGACCGAGCTTATGGGGCGGGATCAACCGATTCTCGACGCCCCAATTGAAACATCGCTGGACAACACGCAAAACGATGGCCTGCGAGGTGGGATTCAGGGTGCTTTGCAATTCGCGCGTGAACTTGGCGATGTCGAGTGGTTCGATGGTATGGGCGAGCCGCAGGCCAAATACGTCGACCAGCTTTTGGAGCGAGTAGGCGTAGGAAACATAAGTCGAGCGGGCCAGATGTTGCTCGGCATCCTGCAAGAAATGTTCGCAGAGTCCAGCAACCGAGATTGCGCCGTTGACATCGGCCAGAAGTTGGCGCTCATCGAGCAGCCGTCGCAGCGCCGTTTCCGCTTGCCGACGATTGGTCTTGCCTTTGGCGAGCGTATGGCGCGTACCGCCAAGCTCGGTACACCATGTTCCCTTGTGGTCGTTCCACCAAACTTGCGCACGTCGAGACATACAAAAACCTCACGAATCCTGACCTGATTCCTGACCAGGGGCTTCTTTTGAGGCTTCTGTTTCTCAGAGCCCTTGTCGCAAGTGCAATTGCGGCAAGGGTATTATATCAGTGCTCCCTGTTGGAATCGAACCAACAACCTACTGATTAAGAGTCAGTTGCTCTGCCAATTGAGCTAAGGGAGCTCGCAAGAATGCTTTCCAGATGATCGACACAAAGAATCATGCCGAGTTCAGCATTTTAGCGAACTTCGCCCCGAGCGACAGGGGGTGAGAATGCCGTGAGAGACGTGCTTTTTTACTCGATCCGCGACATGCGGCGATAAAACTCGTCTTCGAGTTTGGTAAAATCGTTGCCGAAGTGCCGTGTGAAGTCGGCCAGACGTTGCTTTTTATCCGACGGGGTGAGCAATGGTTTCTCGGCGATCGCTTTGAGATACGCCACATACTCGTCGGTGTGCCACGTGATCAGAAAATAGGTCCATGCCCACGCCTCGGCATAAGCGTCCACGGCAGTCCGCGAGTTGCGAAAAACATTGTCGTCGACGATCAAGCTCCGCAGCGTGCCAACTTTGTCGGCATTGGCATTGTTGCGATAGCGGTCCCAGCGGTCGTAGTTAACCTTTCCGATGCCCCCCCAACTCCGATTGCTGAACAAATCCGGTGTCTCACAAAACATGGCCAGCCCCTCGGCCAGCCAGATGGGATTGTCCGCGAACCGTTTTTGCAGACCGCAGTTGAAAGCGATCTGATGCGTCGCTTCGTGAACGATCGTGGCGACCAGGTGCGCGGCGGCGGGATCGCTCAACATCGCGCTGATATCGCCTAAAGATCCACGCCGGGTTTCTTCGCGCCGAAGTGCCTGAACTTCGGTCAGGTCGTACATCGTGATCCGGTTGGATTGTAAACTGTAAAAGCCGATGGCCGACCCTGCGGCTGGGCCGAGTTCCTCACGAGCGTAATTGAGATAGCTCGCCTTGTCGGCAAAGATCACAACCACCAAGGGGGCTTCGGGTTCTTTGATGTCGCAACCCTTTTTCTTCCAATAAGCCAGAAAGCCCTTTTGCAAACGCTCAAGCAGCGAGCTCGTCCACTGGGCATACTTACGGGTTGTGTTGTAAACAACCACATAATGCTTGGATTGATAAACCTGAAATCCGGGCCCCATTTCTTTAAGCAATCGCTCGGCGAATTCGTCCTTGTCGAGCGGTTTGAGCTCTGCAGCGTTGCTTTCACGACTCTGAATCGTGTCGGCCATGATTTGCACCATGGCCCCTTCGTCGGTTTCCAGCAGCATGCTCCCCACAGAGTCTTCAACGACGACCTTGCCGGAATACTGCTTCGACCGGCCCTCAACGTTCACCAACACGGTTTCGAGGGCCTGCGCGCGAGGCATGTGCCAACAAACCACAGCCAGGAACAAGATAAGAGTCGATCGCAAGGACATGGGCCGACGAATAGGAGTGCAGGGATTCACCATCTCTATTGTAACCCCGCTCGGCCCCGTGTGGTTCGCACCATTGGCCGATGACCGGCAAAAGACGGCGGTATTACCACTTCAACCCGAACTTTTCGCCGCCGCTGGGGCCGCTAATCCCACCCTTCAGGTTCTTATCAGATTCCCGTTCACGACGTTGGAGCGACTCCACGGGCGGATGGTCCGGCTCTCTGGGCTCGTGCTTTGGCCTTTCGGGAGCGGGCAGCAAGGCCTTGAGCGACAGCCCAATCCGCTGGGCATCGCGGTCAAAGGAAACAACCTTCACTTCCACTTCCTGGCCTTCGCTCACTACGTCGCTGGAACGCTGCACCCGGCCGTGGCCCATTTCTGAGATATGGATCAAACCTTCGACGCCGGGGGCCAATCTCACGAACGCACCAAACTGCATCAGCTTGGAAACCGTCCCCTTCACGCGGGCACCGACGGGAAACTTTTGTTGGGCATCGTCCCAAGGATTGGCGGCGAGTTCGCGATAGCCGAGCGAAATCTTGCCGGTCTCGGTGTTGATCTTTTCGATCTTCACCTTTACGGCTTGGCCAACTGTCAGTACGTCCTTGGGATGCGTCACGCGATCCCAGCTCAATTGGCTCACGTGGATCATGCCGTCGACGCCGCCCAGATCGACGAACGCGCCAAAGTCTTGCAGGCTGCGGACGGTTCCTTCACGCATTTGTCCTGGCGCGAGTTCGGCCAGCAATTTTTGCTTCTGATCTTTGCGTTCGCGCTCCATCAATGCCCGATGGCTGAGCACGAGATTCTTGCGGCTGCGATTGGCTTCGGTGATGACACAGGTGAGTCGTTGGCCAACGAACTCCTCAGGATTCTCAACGCGATAGATCGAAATCTGACCCATCGGAATAAAGCCGCGAATGTTGGCGACTTGGCATTCCAAGCCCCCTTTGTTCGCGCCGGTGATGGCCACTTCGACGACCTGACCCGCTTGCACTTCATCCCAATTGCCGACGTCGACCGCCGCATTGGTCAGCGACAACTCGTAGAAACCTTGTTCGGCATTGAAACGCGCGACGACGACTTCCATCTGCGCGCCCACTTCAGGCGGCGTGGATTTCTCAAATTGCTTGAGCGGCAAGACGCCCTGATTGCGATTGCCCAAATCAATAAAAATATCGTCGCGGTGAATGCTCACCACCGTTCCGGTCAGTCGTGTGTCGGAAGCCAGCTCCGCACCGGTCACCGTGGGGCCGGTCGTGTTATCGATGATCGAGTCGAGCGATTCGCCACCCAAGGCCGCGGCAAGTTCGGCTTCTAATTCGGGCGTGAGCGCATCGCGCACATTCGGCGGGGGAAAGTTCGACTTCTTGGGTTCAGGCGTGGTCGATGACCCCGGATGCATTGGCTTGGCCTTCGGCTGCGCATCGGCTTCGCTCTCGCGCTGCGAACCAATTTGAATCCGCTCACTCGGGCGGTCGGAACTTTCGCCAGTCACAACATCAACAGCCGCTGATTGAGTCTCGGTCTCCGACAAACTTGTCGCGGTATCCGTGGCGGGGCTGGTTGACTGGGGGGCATCGGTGTTCGAAGTCATACTAATTACAAAGTCCTGAGGAGAATCTCACGCTAACGTCGGCGGTAACCAAAGTCGCAAGTTTACCAACCCTTGCCGACGCGACGCAACTATTTCAGCGTTTATCTTGACCACCCCCGGGCTGGTTTTCTAGGGGCCACGGGCTAACCAACGGTACTTTTGCCTGCCAAATTTGAAGATTTTATGTTACTTGCGTGTCAGTCACGCAAGTTGGGCCCTGCTGTGTTCCAGAAATAGACAGCTTTATGAAGCCGTGGCGAGCAATCCCCGCAGCGGAAAATGAAACTTACCGAGCTTACCACCATAATTGCCTGCCGAAATGGCAAGCACGCCCTCCCCTACCGCTGCATGCATCCCCGCACGCATGGCGTCGGCCACGGCCAGTTCATCGACGCCGTCGATCACGATTTCGTAAGCACAGTTGGCCCCTTCGACCAAATCGGTTGTCACGCGGCCACGCAGCGTCGGGCAAAAGGCATCGTTTGTCGACGCCACCATTCCTTGATATTTCGACCCAACTTTGCTGCCGCTCCGCACAACCCCACCCGGAAACGGCGTGATCGCGCCGGGCAGAACGCCAATCGCTTCGACGGCACGCCGCGCCGCAGCCAGTGCCACCTCGGCGGTGGTTGCCTGCAAGATAATGTTGCCCCCGGCGACCCCTTTGCCGACGCCGATCTGCTCTTCAACGATGAACTCTCCATCCATCACGGGAATTCGCCAAAACCGCCGTTCTCCGAGGACTTTGCTTTTCTGAAAGCTATCGCCGAAATAGCGCAAATATTTCCCCAGCGGAATTTGTTCTTCCCCCTCCGCCAAGCCATCGAACACGGCCGTCGTGGGGCAAGTCATCAGACACTGGCCAACACGGTTGGGAATCGCCTTGGCCAATGCCTGCGTGCTGAATCCAAACGCCAACACCGCCGCGCCCGGCCGACCGTCGGGGGTTTCGTGGGGGGCGAGCAATTGCTCGAGGCCAATCTCGGCATCGCAACCAATCACCGACGAGCCATAACCGGTCACTTCGCCGAGCGCAATATCCAGCCAATAGTCATCCGTCGCGGTGACGATCAAACGAACGTACCGCATCCGAAAGGCTTCGGCAAAGGTGTCTACAATCAGCGTGGAACCGAGCAGCATAGTCCGTGCATCATCGCACGTTTGGTGAGAGCGGCAAAGACGAGATCGCCCGATTTGCCGGCTCGGCTTTCGGCATGCTCGCCGAAGTAGTCCGCAACTTCTCGAGCAGCGCGGCAATCTTATCCTGAACAGGCTGAGTTTGTGAAACCACCAGCATTCCCGGCTTCACGAGGTGGGCAACCCCTTCCCCGCTCCCGTTCGTCATCCAAGAGTCGTACTCCACGCAATCGGTGATCACTTTCACGAGCGACGTGTAAGGGCTCTTTTCAGCCTTCTTTCGCGGCGAGGTATTGTCGACTAAGTCATCGACTTGATAGACCGCGACCACGAGATGCGAATTTGCCTCTTCTTGCGTTGTGATCATCAGCACCTCATCGTTGACCATATAGGTGATGTCTTCGAGTCCAGGTTGGCGAAGCATCAGGTTGAGTGCCGAACGCAAGGTGACGTTTCGAAGATTGACAGTCACTTCTGTTTCAGGAGAGATCGCGACTTCATCCAGCGCCGCTGAATCAAAAACAATTGGAAATTGATATTCCTCTTGAAGATGATTCATTACCTCGTTGATGGGTATCTCCGAAAATTGAAGAGGCGATTTTAGTGGTGAATCGAGCAGCACCTCGATATCTTCCGGCGAAGCGAACGATAGAGCCTCTGATTTTGAATCCTTGTCGGACTCGGCTCGTAACGACGATGAGAAAGTCAAAACAACAACCGCCAACCAAGCCCCCATTAAGACCCGCGACATACATCGCTCCTCTCTCGCGCTAGATTTGCGCGAACGTCGGGAAAAATTCGGCGCGTGGTTCCGGACACGCAGCCTGCAGCGCCGGATAGCTTACTCCCGGTAGGGTGTTCGTGTCAAAGAAATTTCGAGGACTTTTAATGAACCTTGCAGTTCCCGAACATTTCCCCCAGGCTTACCAAAATCGACCCCAAAACCTCCGTTAAAAACTCGGCAGAAGTTTATCGCACTCTGTCACAATTGTAGGACCTAGCCCGTCTTACTCTCAGCACTGAAATCTTTAACGTATTCGCCGCCCGTTCGCGGGCGGTAAGGAGAGTGTGTCATGAAGTACGTCATCGTTGGTGGTAGTGGTTTGATTGGTTCCCAAGTCGTGAACAAGCTCCGCGAGTTGGGTCATGAGGTGGTGGCCGCCTCGCCCCGGTCAGGCGTTAATGCCGTCACCAACGAAGGCCTGGCCACCGCGCTTGCTGGCGCTGATGTGGTGGTCGATGTGTCGAACTCGCCGCCATTTGCCGATGATGACGTGCTCGAGTTTTTCAAGGCCTCGACAACCAATCTGCTCGCCGCGGAAAAAACCGCTGGCGTAAAACATCACGTTGCGTTGTCGGTCGTAGGAGCTGATCGCCTCCCCGACAGCGGGTACATGCGCGCGAAAGTCGCTCAAGAAGAGCTGATCAAAGCAGGTGAGATTCCATACATGATTCTGCGGTGGCGAACATCGCGCTCGACAAGCCGCAGAATAAAATCGTGGAACTCGGCGGTCCCGAAGCGACCCCCCTCGACGAGTTGATTCGTCGCTGCCTCGCCGCGACGAACGACAATCGCGAAGTTGTCGCCGATCCCAACGCCCGCTACTTCGGCACGCAGCTGGAAAAACGGTCGCTCGTCCCCGACGAAGGTGCCCGCATCGGCAAAATCAATTTCGAGCAGTGGTACAGCAACCGTTGAGGTAACAAATACTCCACTTCTTACTTTCCTATTTCCGACGACAGACTGTCAAACTTTGACGGATATGACGCTTCTACGGCTGTGGAATAACCGCTTTTTTCGTTCTAACTCTGACAGGCTGACTTCTCTTCGCTGGAGTATCCGATACCAAAGTCATAAACGGTACGACCTTCACAACCGGCGAGTTGTTACATGGAAGTTCTATGGCGCTTCATAGTAGCAGTCGGCCTTGTACTGACTGCTAGCGGTTTGAGTGGAGTGCAGGCTCAGGACAATTTGGACCCCATTGCCACTGAGCAAAAACAAGCAGGATCATGCGATAGCACTCAGCCTGGACTTGTGCTGTTTGCTCCACGCTATTTGTGTTGCAGGTCCTGCTACGCATCTAAGCCTGAGCCCTGCATTCAATGCGGTTATCGCCCCACGTGTGACTGCTATGTCTCCAAGCCTCTCCCGTGCTGTCCCCTTGCCGCGGAATGCACATGCGGGGCCTATTGCCGTAAACCTTTGCCTTGCACCTTCCCCCAGTCGGTTTGCGCCCCCAACGCACTATCGCGCTAAATTGACCCGTCTGCTGACCGTCACTTCGCCCAGGCCTGTGGGAAGTGGCTGAAATTTATGCGAAGAATCTCCAAAACATTCGATCAACACGGTTCAGCGTGGCTTCCTCGATTTATTGTCGCGGTCGTCACGCTCACCTTGTTATTCGATTGCACGGGCTGCACCAGTTTCAGAGATTACGTGCGGAATGGCCTCAAGGTGGGGCCCGAGTACTGTCAGCCAGCCGCACCTGTTGCAGAAAACTGGATTGATGCTGCCACCGATTCACGCGTGCGGAACGATCGAGATGATCTGGCCGGATGGTGGACCGTGCTGGGTGATCCCAAACTCAACTATTTGGTCGATACGGCCTACCAGCAAAACTTGACGCTCAGAGAAGCTGGTTTTCGCATTTTGGCCGCGCGTGCTCAACTCGGCTTTGCCGTCGGAAACGTCTTTCCACAATTCCAAACCGCGGACGGTGGATATACACGGTTCGGCCTAGGAGATCAGTTCTTCGACCAATGGAATTTTGGTTTCAATCTCGGTTGGGAACTCGACTTCTGGGGCCGCTTCCGCCGAGCCGTGCGGGCAGCAGAAGCCACGCTTGATGCCTCGGTCGAGAACTACGATGCCGTGCTTGTGACGCTACTTGGCGACGTGGCGAACAACTACGTGTTGTATCGGACAACACAGGAACGAATTCGCCTGCTCGAAGACAACATCGCTGTCCAAGAAGACGTGCTTTCATTCATTACCGAAAGGTTGGCAGCGGGAGCAATCACCGAGGTCGATCGCGCCCAAGCCAGTAGCAATCTCGCTCAGAGCCGTGCTGCGCTCGACGAGTTGGAAATTCAGCGTCGACAAGTGGCCAACATTTTGTGCATCCTGCTCGGCATGCCGGTTCAAGATCTGACGTTGCTGCTCGATGGCGACGACAATGAAAAAACAAATATCCCCACCACACCAGAGTATGTCGTCGTGGGTATACCCGCCGACCTGCTGCGGCGACGACCCGATGTAAGACAGGCCGAACGGATCGCGGCTGCTCAGGCCGAACAGATTGGTATCGCGGAGGCCGATTTCTATCCTGCCCTGACGTTAACCGGCACGCTCGGTTGGCAGGCTGCTAATTTTTCTGATCTGTTCAAAGATACGTCCCTCAATGCCGCCGTCGGTCCTGGTTTTCAGTGGAACATTCTCAACTATGGCCGTATTCAGAACAATGTTCGTTTCCAAGAGGCCCAGTTCCAGGCTTTAGTTGCAACTTACCAAAATACCGTGCTGCAAGCTGATCTCGAGGTTGAGAATGCCATCGTCACGTTCCTCAATTCTCAGGACCGTGCCCGCAATTTGAAATTCAGCGTCGAGGAATCGGCCCTCGCCTTGCGGATTGTGATCGGACAGTACGAGGAAGGTGCGGTCGACTTTAATCGCTACACGGTTCTCCAGCAGTCGCTGATTCAACAGCAGGATTTATGGGCCCAATCGCGCGGCCAAATCGCCCAGGGTTTGATTGATGTCTATCGCGGGCTTGGCGGCGGCTGGCAAATCCGACTGGCTCCACCACCAGACAAGCAGGGCATACTGTCGCCGTTGGGTCCTGATCCGGAAGCCATCGAGGGCGACGACCTGCCTGTCGAGGTCGAGGAATTGCCACCGGTCGAATAATTTGTGGGTGTGCAAAGGAGAGTGAGATTCGTCACTGTGGCATAGGCTGGAAACCGCTCAATCATCGCGATGCTGCCGCCTGTGGTTCCCCACAAGCCATCGGCCCAGACTACTTTTAGTTTATGCCCATGAATATTATAGGGGCATGAAACAATCCTCTACCAAAGTCAATGCTCCCAATCGGCGCTTGGGAGGCAGCACAATCCTTCCGACGGGTGTCGTCGAGGTTGATGACCTCTTACGTATCATTTTGGGGAACATCATTGACGTCGGCGATAAGGCCGCTCAGCTGCCACTTCGACAATTTCACGTATGTATTCTTCTCACACGCGGTCCCCTCTCGATGTCGCAGCTTAGCGAAAAGCTGCGCTGCTCGATGAGTGCCGCGACACAGCTCGCGGACCGCTTGGAACGAACCGGCTTAATCACTCGGCTTTCCGACGATACGGATCGCCGTGTTCGGTGTTTAAGTTTGACCGCGAAGGGCCGTCGTGCACTTCAAACGCACGATGCAACTCGCCTGAAACGCCTAGCTAGCGTGTTCGAGGGAGTTGACGAAGCAACTCGCACAAAAATCATTGCCGGATTAAAGCTCTTCCAAGACGTCTGCCTGCGGGCGTCCACAAAAACTCAATCCTGAAGATCACCTCCATGAAGACGTTTATCACGACAATCCTCTTGATCTCCCTCGTCGCGGGAGGCGTAAAGCTCTACGGCGTTTATCAGAAATCTGGTTCCACCGTGCAATTTCGCGTGGCCAAGATCGAGCGCGGCGATGTGGTCGAATCCGTCGCCGCGACGGGCACGCTGGAGCCTGAAGAGTTGATTGATGTGGGCGCCCAAGTCGTCGGCCGGATCAAGGAATTTGGCACCGATCCATCTGGTAAGAGAGTTGACTATACCTCTACGGTCCAGGCAGGAACCGTTCTCGCAGTGATCGACGACGCCGTTTATGTTGCGCAGCGTGATCAAGCGCAGGCAGCGCTCGAACGGGCTGAGGCGGATCTGCTGCAAATGCACGCCAGATTTGCCCAGGCCGAAGCCGAATGGAATCGTGCTCAGCGACTCCAGGATTTGTCCACGAAACCCAAAGCGACAGGAAAATTACCAGTCTCCAAGGATTTGTCCGTGCAGATTCGTGGTATTTCAGACGTTGATTTCGTGCTGGCCAAATCCAACTTTGAAGTAGCTAAGGCCAATATCAAGTTGGGTACGGCTTCGGTGCAACAAGCCCAATCAGCACTCGATCTGGCAGAAACCAATCTTGGGTACACCGTAATCACGTCGCCCGTCAAAGGCACGATTATCGACCGTCGAGTTAACATGGGCCAAACCGTGGTGGCGAGCCTTAACGCTCCAAGCTTGTTTCTGATCGCGACAGATTTAACACGCATGGAAGTGTGGGCCTCCGTCAATGAAGCGGATATCGGACAACTCAAACTCGGAGCGCCCGTGACGTTCACCGTCGACGCATTTCCCGATGATTATTTTGAAGGAAACGTCAAACAAATTCGTCTGAATGCCTCGATGACGCAGAACGTGGTCACTTACACCGTCGTGGTCGCCACCGATAATTCTGACCTTAAGCTGCTTCCCTATTTGACAGCCGATGTGAGTTTTGAAGTCAACCGCCGAAATCAAGTTCTCACGGTTCCCAACGCGGCCCTGCGATATCAGCCTCGAGCGGAGCTCGTTGAATACAGCGACCCCTCGGCAGAGCATTCCGAAACTCATGAAAGCGATGATTCCAATGGCAATGACGCAATTGTATGGGTTCGTCGTGGAGAACGCGTCACGCCGATTCAGGTCAAGACGGGCGTGACCGATGGCACGAAGACAGAAATCGAGTCGCCCGAATTGAAAGAAGGCCTCGAGATTGTCATGGGCGAAATTCAAGCGGGGCAAGCCACCGAGCAAGTCAACAATCCGTTTGCGCCACGCATGCCACGTTCACGCCCCCGTTCGTAGGTCTTCAGTGGCTTTCCAAGCACGCAAAGGTTTGCCGTGGATCTCCTTAAGCTCGAAAACATAACGAAGACTTACCATCTTGGTGAGATCGACGTGCCCGTTTTGAAGGGGATTTCGTTCAAGGTGCAACGGGGCGAGCTCGTGGCACTGATGGGGGCGTCGGGTTCAGGCAAGAGCACTCTGATGAATGTGCTTGGTTGTCTCGACCGGCCGACGGCTGGCAAATATTGGCTGGATGGTGAAGACATCAGTCGCTTGTCATCGAACGAGCGGGCACTCGTCCGCACGTCGAAGCTTGGTTTCGTGTTTCAGAGCTTTAACCTTTTGCCACGAACAACGGCCCTTAATAACGTCCTTATGCCGCTGGACTATTCCAGCGGTACGATTGACGTCGAAGCCATTCAACGAGGTCGTACTCTGTTGGAACGCGTTGGTCTAGGCGATCGTATCGACCATGTTCCCAGCCAAATGTCCGGTGGACAACAGCAACGTGTGGCCATCGCTCGGGCGCTGGTGAATGATCCGCAATTGCTTCTGGCGGATGAACCAACGGGGAATCTCGACTCACACACCAGCATCGAGATTTTGGAAATGTTCCAAGAACTCAACGCCTCGGGCCTGACCGTCATGTTGGTCACCCATGATCCGAAGGTGGCCGCTTATGCAGACCGGGTTATACGCGTCGTCGACGGTTTGATCGTCGAAGACGATCACGGAGGTCGCACGATCAACGTCGGCCTGAATTTGGAAACCAATGGCTCGGCGCCTGCTATTCAAGAAACCCATGAGGCGGGAGGAGTCGCCACGCTTGTTGCGCCGCAACGTGTCACAACGCAGCCGGCTAAAACGAAAACAGCCTCAGAGAAGTCTCCGATTCGCCGCTGGAGTGCAATGAGCATGATGCCCGCCCCGCTGAGAACGGCACTCACGGCGCTTCGCCGCAACAAAATGCGTTCGGCCCTGACCGCTTTGGGCGTGATCATCGGCGTGGCCGCTGTAATCGCCATGGTCGAGATCAGCCAAGGTTCGCGCACGTCGCTCATGCAATCGATGTCCACCATGGGTGCTAACAACATCATGGTCCGGTCGGGTGCGGCAGCGAGCGGCGGTATCAGCTTTGGACAAGGCAGCCTGTTGACGCTCACGCCTGGCGATGCGGACGAAATTGCGGAGGCGTCTGCCGTCGAGGCGGCGGCACCCGTTTTACAAATCCAAGGTCAAGTCGTTTACGGCAATCGCAACTGGATCCCTATGAATACCATGGGGACCACTGGTGCTTACCTGCGCGTTCGCGATTGGGAAACGATGGAAGAAGGCGAGATGTTCACTGACCGCGATGTTCGCAACGCCAACAAAGTCTGTGTCATTGGGACGACCCTGGCCCGCGAGCTGTTCGATGGACAGTCCCCCATCGGCGAAAATCTACGCGTCAAGAATGTTTCCTTGCGAGTTGTCGGCGTTCTTTCCCGAAAAGGCTCGAATATGATGGGCATGGATCAGGACGACGTGCTCATCGCACCATGGACCACGATCAAATATCGGATTGCTGACAATTCGGCTGCGACGGCCGAAACCGCTGCAGCCACGAGCGATGCTACCTCGCAAGCGGTGAACTCCCTCAGCGAACTTTATCCGGGCTCGTCATCGCTCTACCCGCAGCAATCGGCGACCCAAGCAGCAAATACACCACAGCCGGTCCGGTTTACGAATGTCGATCAGATTATGGTCAAAGCCCGGTCTGCGGCAGAAGTTGCCCAAGCGATGGACGAGATTACATCGACTCTCCGCCAGCGCCATCGCATTAGGCCCGAAGAAAGTGACGATTTTAATCTCCGCGATATGACCGAGATGGTCAAAATGATGGGCTCGATGTCAGAGATGATGGGAGGTCTGCTGCTAATCGTGGCCCTGATCTCCCTCGCTGTCGGCGGAGTCGGGATCATGAACATCATGCTCGTCTCCGTTACGGAGCGCACCCGAGAGATTGGCCTACGCATGGCCGTCGGGGCACGCAGCTATCATATACTGCGGCAGTTCCTGATCGAAGCGATCGTCCTTTGCGTGGCCGGCGGGGCAATCGGGATTCTTATCGGTCGCACGGCCTCATTCGCAGTCTGGTATTTTCTGCGCTGGCCGATCGCTGCCTCACTCCCCGCGATTGCAGCCGCCTTTATCGTCTCCGCGACAATCGGAGTTGCGTTCGGTTTCTATCCCGCCTGGAAAGCGTCGCGGCTGGACCCGATTGAAGCACTGCGCTACGAATAGTTCTAAACCAAAGATATTGAGATCGTCAATAAAACAAAGCGGGCGGTCGCCTTTGGCAACCACCCGCTCTGAGGGAGGGGAGAAACCCGACTCGCACAGTGCCACGCACACCGCACGCGCCGTCTGCTTACTAAGCGGTTCGACCAAGCGGCAGGATAAATCGTCCGCCGCTGGTATAGCGATGACGTTGATCGAAGCGGCACCACGTGAGCTCCACTTTCACCGAGTGGGTGCTCATGCCGCGCTTCTCAAACGTCACGATGACGTGTCTTGCCGTGAGGGGCACCAAATGATTGAAAGCGATCGTGCGTTCGTCGATTTCCACGACAACCACCGTCCACGGCGCCGCGGGGCGGCCCAGTTCGTCGAGTGGTGTGACCCGTGCCCGCAACGCACTGCTGGGCAGCGATTGTTGAGGAAACTCGGTCAAATTGATCAAGCCCGCTTCTTGGTCTTGATCCGTGTCGAAATCGACATCGCAGCAATCATCATCGTGAGTCATACGGCTGCCCTCAAGCATAAAACGATAAGTCAAGGAAAAGCGACAGTTGTTTGGAAACACGCTGTCGTGAAAGTTAAAAGTTGCCTGCCGACGGGACCCCCATCCCATCGGCAGGCCAAGTTCACGCATCGCTCTTGAGTTGTTGCCAACCCGCTTGCCGCTCGAGCACGAAGCGACAAAGAGACTCTGCGTTGATTAGCCACGCATGCGAACGATTAAGAGGAGCCATTCTAAAGTTCGTTCGTTGCGTCGCTGCTGTGTTCTGAGCAAATCTACACGGCAACGAAAAGCGCGGCGGAGATATTTTGAGAATTCGCAACGAAATTTATTCAAGCCGCGAGCAACAACCGACAGGTCCGTCAGGCTTTAACAAATCGTGGTGCGATCAAGTATTTACGAACGAACACGCCGATTGTGCGACTACGCATCACAATCAAATCAACGCGCGCATCACCGTTAGCCGGCATCGTCCCGATGCCGATCGATTTGTCTGTCATTCCCGCGCAGGCGGGAATCCAGTCCGGGAGATTTCTGGATCCCCGCCTGCGCGGGGATGACAATTTGTTGCACTTCTTTTGCGCTGAACCGATTATTCTAACTCTTTCAGCGCCGCCAGCACCTGCTCATCGTGCCCGTCAACTTGCACCCGCTTCCAAACCTTGGCCACTTTGCCGTTGGCATCAATCAGATAGGTGCTCCGCTGTATGCCCATCGACACCTTGCCATACATGTTCTTCTCGCGCCAAGCGCCATACTTATCCGCGACCTTATGATCGGCATCCGACAGCAGCGGAAAATTCAGCTTGTACTTGTCGCGGAATTTCTCGTGGCTGGCCGTATCGTCGGCACTCACCCCCAGCACAACCGCGCCAGCTTTCTTCAGCGGCGCTTGGGCATCGCGAAATGCGCAGGCTTCCTTGGTACAACCGGGAGTGTCATCCTTGGGATAAAAATAGAGCACAACCGGTTTCCCGGCAAAATCGCTCAGGCGGACTTTGCTGCCATCATCGGACGTCAGGGTAAATGCGGGGGCCTTCTGACCCGGTTCAAGCCATTCGCTCATTGTGTGATCCTTTTTTCCAGCCGCGTGTCTGTAAGCATCGTAACCAGCATGTTTTGCAGCACATTTTTCGTCCCGACAAGCCCCCTGTCGATGGGCCACGGGACCGACTAAAATGGGAGGCTCCAATAACCGCTAGAACGAGAGTAGAGTTAACCATCGTCGAAACCTTACCCAACGCCGAACGTGCCGCTGAGCGCAGCCTACAACTGGCCATGGCCGCTGCGCGCACGGCTGATGACAACCGCGGACTCGATATCGTCGTGCTCGACATGCGTTCGATCACGCCCGTCTTCGATTACTTTGTGATTGCCACCGGCAACAGCCGCCGCCAGTTGCACGCCATCAGCGAAGAGATCGACCGCTGCCTGGAAAAAGAGCTCGGCGACAAGCGGATGGGCATCGAAGGCTATAGCGAAAGCCGCTGGATTCTGTTGGACTACGGCACGGTCGTGATTCACTTGTTCGACGAAGAGACGCGTGATTTCTACGCGCTCGAACAATTCTGGGGCGCCGCCCAAAAAGTGCCACTGCCGTTTGAAACCAGAAAGTCTTCCGAGGAATCCGCAAACTAAAACTTTATTCCACGCAGAGGTGCAGAGATCGCGGTGAGTAAAAATTTCAAATTATAGAGCCACGGATTGAACACAGAAAGAAATAGCTTCTCCTCATCCGTGTTTAATCCGTGATATTCCGTGGCTACTCTCCGCGTCCTCTGCGTCTCTGCGTGAAACTCTTTCCCCATCAGCGAATTGCATGAATATCCAGGCTGAACTTCGCAACCGTTTTCGCCAGGCGCTCGTGGCGCTCGATCCTCATGCCAGCCAATTCGCTGAGATGGTGCTCCCCAGCCAGGACGCCAAGTTCGGCGACTATCAAGCCAACTGTGCGATGCCGCTGGGTAAACAGCTTGGCAAACCGCCGCGCGAAATTGCCCAGCAGCTGGTCGCCTCCCTCAAGCTCGACGACCTTTGCGAAACGCTCGAGATCGCTGGCCCTGGGTTTATCAATCTGCGATTGAAGCCGCAATTCCTGATCGATCAGCTCCAACAGATGCTCGCCGACCAGCAGCATCTGGGCGTCACGCCGCAGTCCGAGCCGAAAACTATCGTCCTCGATTATTCCGCCCCCAACGTCGCCAAGCCGATGCATGTCGGCCACATTCGCTCAACCGTCATCGGGGCGGCCCTCTATCGCGTGCTCAAGGAATTGGGCCATCGCGTGATCAGCGATAATCACGTCGGCGATTGGGGCACGCAGTTCGGCATGATCATCTACGGCTATAAGCATTTCGCCGATGAAGAGGTCATTGCCAAAGAACCCGTCGCTGAATTGAGCCGCATTTATCGGCTCGTGAATCAGCTGGTCGAATATCAAGAAACCAAACGGCACAAGCTCCCTACCGTCGAAAAGCAGATCGTCGAAGAAGCTCATCGGCTGGAGAATTTGCACGACGGCACGGAGCTTGAGGATCCTAAGCAGCGCAAAGACCACAACAAAAAGATTCAGCTCGCCGAGAATCAACTGGCAACCTTGCGCGAAACGCTCGACGAGCTGCGCAAGAAACTGGCAACGGTGGACGAAAATCCCGAGCTCGCACAACTCGCTGTGGTGCACCCTGAAATTGGCTCCGCCGTGCTGGCTGAGACGGCTGCACTGCATGCAGGCGACAAAACAAATCGCGGCCTGTGGGAGCGTTTCCTGCCCGCCTGCCTTGAAGCCAACGAACGGATTTACCGTCGGCTCGGCGTGACGTTCGACCACACGCTCGGCGAAAGTTTTTACGAAGATCGCTTGGCGGGTGTCGTTGCCGATCTCACGAAGAAAGGTCTTGTCACGGAAAGCGACGGGGCCAAGTGCGTCTTTCTGCCGGGGATCGACGCCCCCTTTATCGTGCAGAAAAAGGATGGCGCGTTTCTCTACGCCACGACCGATCTGGCCACGATTCAGTACCGCGTTGAAACCTGGCAGCCCGATGCGATTGCCTATGTGGTCGATCATCGGCAGTCGCTCCATTTCGAGCAACTCTTCGCCACCGCGCGTAAGTGGGGCTACGACAAGATCGAACTCGAACACGTCAGTTTCGGCACGGTGCTCGGCGAAGATGGCAAGCCGTACAAAACACGTTCCGGCACCGCCGTGGGGCTCGACGGTTTGCTCGACGAAGCCGTCGAACGAGCACACGCGATTGTTTGCGCCAACGACGATGCCCGTGAGACGGCGCTTTTGTCCATCGAAGAACGGCAACTCGTCGCCGAGCGCGTGGGCATCGGTGCGATCAAATACGCCGATCTGTCGCACAATCGCACCAGCGATTACGTGTTCAGCTACGACAAAATGCTCGCCATGCAAGGCAACACCGCAGCCTACATGCAATACAGCTACGCCCGGGTGCGCAGCATTTTTGCGAAAGGCTCCGTCGATGTGGCCGCACTCCGTAAGCAAGCCGCGGAGGTAAAAATCGACCAACTCGCCGAGCGTGCCTTGGCCTTGTCGCTGCTCCAATTGAGCGAAGCCCTCGAGCGGGTCGCCGGCGATTATCGCCCCAATCATCTTACGGCTTATCTTTTCGATCTGGCGAGCAAGTACTCATCGTTCTTCGAAAATTGCCCGGTGCTCAAAGCCGCGAGCGAAGAAACACGCACGAGCCGCCTACTCCTCTGCGATCTCACCGCCCGCACGATTGCCCATGGCTTGAACCTATTGGGTATTGAAGTCGTTGAGCGGATGTAGGCGATACGCATAGCCGAACTATCCTGATCCGGTGTCGATCGCTCGAAAAATCGAGATTCTGAGATTTTTCTTCGTTGCGCGATGGGTTAGACTAAACGCACCTACGAACTTTTTCTCTATTGCGAGTCTGGCCTTGATTCCCTCCGACGAAACGATCGCAGCGCTCCGTGAATCGCTGGCGGTGTCACCCACTAATATTCCCTTGCATAAACATCTGGCCGAAAGCCTGTTGCGCATGGGTCGATTCGATCAAGCCGAAACCGCGTTTCGTGAAGCTTTGGCGATTGCTCCCCACCATGTCGATTTTAAGCTGGGTTTGGCCAACGCCTACTTTCAGCAACAAAAGAACTCCCCAGCCTTGGTGATTGTCGAAGACATGATCGGCCAAAGCGATCCCCCGGCAGAAGCCTATCTTCTACATGCTCGCTTGCTGCTGCGAGCAGGCGAGCCGCAACGGGCCGCCCATCAATATCGGGAAGCGATTGAGATTGATGCCGATGTCGCCGATGCTGAACTCTCGCGAGAATTAGGCATCGTTGCCTACGAAGATAGCGACGAACTCGACGGTCGCGTTCGTGCTCGAGCAGGTGAAATTCCCACTGGTCCTCAGGAATACGACTTGGAGCGCCCTTCGACCACATTCACCGAAGTGGGGGGCATGGATCAAGTCAAAGACGAAATCCGCATGAAGATCATTCTGCCCATGTCGCAGCCGGAATTGTTCCAGGCCTACGGCAAAAGAATTGGCGGTGGGATTCTCATGTACGGTCCGCCTGGTTGCGGCAAAACATTTCTCGCACGTGCCACGGCGGGTGAAGTCAAAGCGGGCTTCTTGGCCGTGGGCATTAGCGACGTGCTGGACATGTGGATTGGCAGCAGCGAAAAAAACCTGCACGAACTTTTCGAGCAGGCTCGTCGCAATAAGCCCTGCGTGCTTTTCTTCGATGAAGTCGACGCGCTCGGGGCTAGCCGCAGCGACATGCGGCATCAAGGGGGCCGGCACCTGATCAATCAGTTTCTTTCGGAACTCGATGGCATCGAAGACGCCAATGATGGTCTCCTGATTCTGGCGGCTACGAACGCCCCCTGGCATTTGGACAACGCCTTTCGCCGCCCAGGGCGTTTTGATCGAATCCTGTTTGTGCCGCCGCCCGATCAGGCAGCCCGCGCGAACATCATCAAGCTCATGCTCATCGGCAAGCCTGCCGATGGGATCGACTTCGACCAAGTGGCCAAAAAGACGAATGACTTTTCAGGGGCTGACCTCAAGGCGGTGGTCGACATCGCCGTGGAAGCCAAACTCCGCGACGCGATGAAATCGGGCAAGCTCGAACCCCTGCGCACCAAAGATTTGGTCGCATCGGCAGGCCAAGTGAAACCTTCGACCCGTGAATGGTTCGCCACGGCCCGCAACTACGCCCTCTACAGCAATCAAGGGGGTGTTTACGACGATATTCTCAAGTATCTCAAGCTTGCGTGAGCCACCGCATGGGACAGCATTTCAATCGCGGCCAGTTGTAGCAATTTCTAGCACACGCAATAAATGAGACAAACACGCCATGCCTTCCCACTTCGACCGCGCCGTACTTCTCTACAATCAATCGCGCTACGATCTTGCGGCGCAAGAACTGCACGCCGTGCTGACCCAAACGCCGCACGATGCGCGGGCTCATTCGCTCCTAGGGCTGTGCCTGATGCGGCAAGACAAGCTCGACGAGGCGCAAGCTGAAGTTGAGCAGGCGATTGCGCTCGCGCCCGATGATGGGCACGCTCATTATTGCCGTTCGGTTGTGCTGGAGCATCGCCGTCGCTATGCCGAGGCCGAGGCTTCGATTCGCGAAGCCCTGCAACTCGACTCGGCCAACGCCGATTATTACGCGCAACTCGGCCTTGTGTTGTTCCGCCAAAAAAAATGGCAAGACGCCCTGGAGATGGGCCTCGAGGGCTTGTCGTTTGATGCCGACCATGCCGGCTGCAACAATCTGCGAACCTCGGCGCTCACCCAACTGGGGCGCCAACAGGATGCGATCAACGCGGTCGACAGTTCACTCGCCCGTGATCCCGATGATGAGTATGCCCACGCGAACAAAGGTTGGGCACTCCTGCACGAAGGACAACCGAATGCCGCTTTGGAGCATTTTCGCGAAGCCCTGCGCCTCGATCCCAACTTCGAATATGCCCAAGCGGGAATTGTCGAAGCACTCAAGGCCCGCAACATTATCTACCGTTGGGTGTTGGGATATTTCCTGTGGATGTCTCGGCTGAGCGATCGCGCGAAATGGGCCGTGATTTTAGCTTTATATTTCATTTCCAAATCTCTGAGTCGGATTGCTCGAAATTCTCCTGAGCTGGCTCCCTGGATCGCTCCCTTGTTGATCCTGTACTTTGTGTTTGTCCTGTTAACCTGGTTTGCGGTTCCGTTATTCAATCTCTTACTGAGATTCAACAAGTTCGGCCGACATGCGTTATCACGCCAGCAAAGAACCTCGTCCAACTGGTTCGCCGCCTGTCTGGCCGTTGTTGTGGGAGGAATCATCGTCCAATTGTCGGGCCACGACATCGGCCTGTATATCGCGGGCTATGGGCTAGGCTTGGCCTTGCCATTGGTGACGATTTTCAATGTGGAAGCCGGCTGGCCGCGCAAAGGCATGACCATGTTTGCGGCGGGAATGGCCTTGGTCGGTGCCGCAGGGATTGCAGCCCACGCAGCCGGTTTGGAAGTCGCCTCTTCGTTGGGGATCGCGTTCCTGCTGGGCTTCATCGCCACACCCTGGATCGCCAACGCCCTCGCGGGAGTGACCGTCAAACGTTGAAATGCACACACTACCAAAATGACAATTTGACATATCTTCCCTAGCCGGACTGCCACGCGGTCCGAGGAACCTGGGTTTCACAGCACAAGTTTTTTCTCCCGTGCCATTCATGGTGAATACCACGCATGAGTAGCGCGGAATCAAACTCAATCGATCCCTTGGGAAACATGGCTTCATTCTCGAAAAAGCTTGAAGACAATTTTTCGAGGGCCAGCGGCTCCATCAACCAATCCTGGCAGCGGAGCTCCAGCCCGTCGTAATCTCCCTCGATTTGTGTTGGCGAATATCCCAACGATCCCTGTTGAAAAAATTCCACCGCTTCACTCAAGCTGGCAAAGACCGAGGCCGTTAAACCACTGGTAATGTTGGCAGCCACCTGAACGTGAGTTTCGCCATCGCTGCTGTCGAGCGAAACTAAAAATCGATTGCTCGTTTCTTGCACATTGAATTTGGCCCGATGATGCAGGCCGGGAAAAATAGAGCCTCCTCCCCATACCGCGATTCGCGAGCTGGTATCACGTCGTGGAATGTAAACGCCGTGTTGCGTTTGGCCGTCCGCTTCCCATTCAACCGCGATCCGATGCGCAGCATTTTCCGAGGTGAGTCCAATCTGCCCAGGAATCCATCGCGGCCGGATCCCTTGAAGACGAATAAGGCAAATGCCTCCTAACGCGTAGCCGTTGACGAGAAGAGGGCGAAAGGGAGCAGGCAGAACTCGAGCAAAGATTGCTGGATCAATACGATAATTAACGAGAATTCGCCTCGCGATGACTCCTCGCACAATCGGAATTCGCATGACAACCTCGGCATAGGCGGGCAACAAAGAATAGTCGATAAACTGGAACTACACAAAGAAATTAACTTCTTTCGTGATTTTTGAATGCCAATAAGCTTCCGCGCTCACTGCGTCTCAGCGTGAAAATCCTTGATGGCCAAAAATCGTGGTAACATCGCGCTCGCAAATCACGATAATGGGGTCTTATCGTTAGCCGCGACGTGCTGCGAAGCAACGCGGAGCGAGTGATTCAATTTCGGATTACGGAATAAAAATATGGCGAGCCTCCCGCGTAAGCGGGGGGAGTTACGAACGGGCAGAAATTTTAAGACCAGTTCTCATAGACCCTCCCCTAGCCCCTCCCGGGGTACCGGGAGGGGGATAATACTAACGCTCCACCAGCGATGAAATCTGTACGGCTTCATCACTGGCGACGCCGGAGGTCCAGACAGAAGGCAATCACGATGAAAAAAACACAATCATTTCAAAAGTGCGCAAAAAAGTCTGCCAAGTTGACCAAGTTGGAAGAGTTGACGTTTTTCCCGAGAAATACGGGGGTCACTGTGAGAAATCAACTTGGCAAAGTTTGCCAAGTTGAAGGGAGGGAAAAAATCAAATCCTTACTCACCAATTTGACTTTGCAAGTAGCCAGCGGCCTGCTCGAGAGCTTCATCAGTAAAATTCTCGGGCAGTTTGCCGTCCTGCTCGTCGAACTGTTCGGCGAGCGAGCCTTCCTGACGCGGGCCAAGCAAGTCGCGGCGATAACGATACTTGCGCCATAGCAGATACTGCTCGTCATCCATGGGAATGTCGAACCCTTCATCCGGTTTCACGCCCCAAGGATCGGCGTCGGTATCGCCGGGCATGCGGTGAATGTTGTCGCCGCTTGGCCGCCAGTAAGTGGCTGAGGTGAGTTTCAACAAACTACGACCTGATTGGATTGGCATCAGCCGCTGGACGGTCCCTTTGCCATAAGTGCGCTCACCAACGATAACCGCACGTTTGTAGTCCTGCAAACACGCGGCGACGATTTCGCTGGCGCTGGCGCTGTTGTGATTGATTAATACGGCCAGTGGGATATCGAGGTATCCTCCGCGGCCAGTTGAAACATACCGTTCACGAATCTGCTCATCGCGATCACGCGTGGTCACGATGGGAAGTCCCGCACGGAGAAACAAATCGCTAATGCCTACCGCCGCGTCGAGCGCGCCACCGTAATTGTCGCGGACGTCCAAGATGAGGGCCTGAACCCCTTCAGCCATGAGTTCGGCCAAGTGGCGGGTGAGTTCCTCTTCGGTCTTATCGCCGAACTTGGTGATCCGCATGTAACCGATACGAGTATCGTTGAGGAGGTGATATTGCCACTTGTTGTTTTCATCGCGGTAATCGCCGAGGATCGATTCGACGGTAATGACGTCGCGGACGATTTCGATGTCGACCGGTTCGTCTTCGTCAGGGTGGATCACCGTGAGAATGACCGCCGAACCAATGGGTCCGCGCATGAGTGCGAGCACTTCTTGCATCTCAAGGCCTTCGGTGAGCTTGCCGTCGATGGCCACGACCAGATCGCCCGAGCGGATGTCGGCGTTGAACGCGGGAGTTCCCGGTTCCGGAGGACCGACGATGGTCAACTGCGGAGGGTCGCCCAGTTGCAAAATACGAACCCCGATGCCACCAAATTCTTGGATGAGATCTTCCTGAAACAGATCGCGGTCGGTCTCGTCGACGAACATCGAATGCTCGTCCCCCCGCTTGTTCAGCACTTCGACCATGCCGTTCAGGGCGCCGTCGAAGAGTTCCTGATCGGAAGGATTCACCAACGACCAGCGATCGATGACCGAATAACTAGAAGAAACATAACGGGCGAACGGGTTTTGTTCGGCCCGCACGTAGCAAGCATAGGAGACGACCGCGATCGTCATGAACAAAAGCAGGTTGCGGAGCGACACGACTCAGCCTCAAAGAACACGGTGCGAACAAATGCTGTTCGTATCGTATCAGTGTTCTACGAGATTATGAAGGGTGCCGACGGGGAGAAGATTCGCGGCGGAGATTACGCAAACGGGCGTGCAAATCGGCGTGAGCACCGTCGATGACGTCCGTGCGTTGCTCCGTTGCGGGTGCCATACGAGCCGCAAACGCGGCCGTGGGGGCAGGTTCAGCAGGAACATCGACGAACACGGGAGTGGCTTTTTCAGCAGTCGACGGCAACTCGAATTCGGTGGTTAACCGGAGCTTTTTCAGGACTCGCTTGGTGGCTTCGGCGAAGGCACCAGGCACAGCCAAGGCAGCCGTATCGGTCACGGACTCTTTGCCGCCAAAATAGTAACCAAGCGGACCAGCTAGCAAAGCGGGCAACAGAATGAGATCCCCCACCAAAGCCACCGCCAGTGTGCCGACCATCAAGAAGCCGAACTGCTGCGTCGGTGTAAAGCCGCTCAGGCCGAATACGGCTAGACCGAGCCCGCCGATGATTGCCGTTTGCAACATGGCCGGAGCGCAACGATCGTAGGCAAACATGACGGCTTCAATGCGATTGAGTCCCAAGGCAGTACCGCGACGGAACCAAGTTAAATAATGAAACGTGTGAGACAGTGCCAGTGCCAGTGCGATGCTCGCACTCAGCATAATGCCGATGTCGACTTTGATGCCGAGCCAACCCAAAGTTCCAAAGATCACCACGAACGGGAACATATTCGGAATCATTGCTGTGAGACCGGCCACAGCGCTGCGGAGGATGATGATCATTACTCCCGTCACGCCAACCGAGGCCCAGAAGACGCTGTAGTTGAGTGTTTGCAGCAGTTGCCGCTGCGTTTTGTAAACAACCGGCACTACGCCCGTGTAAACCGAACCAATCGGCCGCGGTTCGACGGATTTTTGCACGTCGACAGCCGCAGACAAATTGCTAACCTCCACGTTGGTGACGTCAATCATGTTGAAGCCACCGTCAGCAAGTTTCTTGGCAGTAGGGTCACTTCCCGCCGACACAAGAATCAGGGCATCCTGAGCCCCCAGGGCTTCTACGGCTTTGTCCAGGTAATGAGGTTCTTCCATCTGCGTATCGAATGGCGTCAGATTGAAGAACGTCACGCCGCGCAAGCGCTGCCCATCAGGTAATGTCCTGGGCCGCACGCCGCTTTTGAGTAGCAAATTCGCTAGCACCGATTCTTGGCTGTTGAGAATCGGTTCCGGAGCAGCATCGGGTGTGCGATAGAGAATGCATATCTGCGCCCCGTCGAGTTTTTTGCCCTGCTTGTGCAATTGTTCGACGATGATATCCCGTTGTTGATAAGCAACGAGTACCGGATCGACGGCCGATTTCAATTGTTCCACGAATTGGCCATAGTCAATTTCCTTAACGCGCCCCTTGGGATTAGCCAAAGCTTCGACCCGGGCGCTCACCCGCCACAATTCGCGGCCGGATTCGGAATAAGCGTCGGTGAGCCTCTCTTTGCGCAAGTAATCGCCGGTCAACAGCAGGGCACTTTGCTCTTCGATGCCTTTATTGATCGAATAATCGTTGCTGCGATCCGCAGCTATGCTGATTCCTGTATCAGTATTGGTCGGAGCAAACGTCGCGGCCGACATGGCGCGGCTGACTTCCGGAAGGGCTTCGACGCGGAATTGGATTTCGCGGATCATTTCGAGCCGTTCGAGCATCGTCATCCGATATTGCTTGCCGTCTTGTTCGGCATGGACATCAGCGTTGCGAATTTTCTCGGGCGGTACGGTTACAACGACTTCCATGGGAACGAGATTACCCAGGTTTTCTTCCAGCCAGGCGTAGTCTTGAATGATGTCCGTCTTAGGGCTGAAGAGTTTCAAGAGCTGCACCGAAGTGCCAATCCGCGTGAAGCCAAGCGCAAAGATAGCCGTCACGATCACACAAATCACGCTCACGAGGGCGTGCCGTCCCACGACAAAACCAAACAGATCAAGGAGCCAATCTGGCAGGTTCGTGCTGCTGGAGCGTTGGATTTTGCGATCGTCGAGCGGAAAGCGATACAGAACCACTGGCAAGATCGAGAACAGGACCAACACCATTGCCAACACGGCGACTGTCGTAAATAGGCCGAATTTTTGAATCGGCAAGATGTCGCTGGCAATGAGCGTGCTTAATCCGAGGGCAGTCGCCAAGGATGCCAACATACTGGGCCACCAGCAACTGCGAACGGCTGTTTCCACTGCGGCAGTCGTTCCCTGTTCACGGCGAGCATCGAGATAATAATTGATGAAATGAATCGCGCCGGCCAGTCCGAGGACATAAACCACGGCGGGCATCGACATCAGAATCGCATCGATCTTACCAAGATGAGGCTCACCCAAGTTCAGTAGTGCGATCTCCGCAACACCGAAATAGAACACAATGGCCAGGCTCAAGCCAGCACTCAGAACGCCGACGGCAAAGACAAGAGTTGCGATCTTGAAACTGCGGAAACAGATGAAGGCTAGTCCAAAGCCGAATAAACCGGCACAACTGGAAAGCTGTACGATGGTATGTGTGGCTTCGAAGTCGATGGCAATATTTTCGACGGGCGGTCCCCCCATGTGAATCGTTTCACGGCGAATCGCACATTCGTTGGCGGCAATGTCGGTTATTTTCTCGACAGCTTGCCGCATCGTTTTGTTGTCTTTGGTTGCTTCGGCAGAGAGATACACTACCAAGCAAGTCGTGCGGGTGTGATCTCCCAGCGAGCGGCCCTCGGCATCGCGTCGCACGGGCCCAACCAACGCTCCTTCCAATCGGGATGAAGCTTCGGCATAGCTCAAACTAAGTGGAGCAGCAGTGAGTTGCGCAAGAACACTAGGACCCGAGACGACCTGATTGTACCAACGTGCTCGTTGACGAAGGTCGGAATTCTCAGCCGCAGTCGAAATAGCGTCCTGACTCGGCGCGAGTTTGCGAGAAAGTTGATCGAGTTTTTCGGTGTTGGCGAGGGTGCAACCGTCCCAGCTTACGAGGGCGAACTGCTCTCCCGTGAAATGGTTACGAAACCACTGGAGATTTGCGGATTCAGAAGATGTGTTAGGGAGCCAGTCCTCAACTCGATTGGCGTTCGATTGAATCGCACGCCTAGCGCCCACGGGTATCAGGGCGATCAGGAACGCGGCTGCCAGCGACAACACCAAATAATTGGGAAGGCCGAACGTGCTGCGCGCCAGAATGGTAGTTCGCGATGTGTTTTGGGGAGCTGTCACTGAGCTAGGTTCTCGTCTTTCGTAATCCGTCACGAAGAAGATATGAATAGTTGAAAGGGCCAAACGGTATGGGTTGGCCACAGACACCCCGTTCGTTTTGCGGTCTACCAATAGCTCTCGAAGCCAAGGCTTCCACCCAGGTAATAGTTGTCGCTACCACTTGAGATCGTGGTGTTGCCGCTCGGGACGAAGTCGAGTTGTTTTGGAGCAACGGCCAGATGGTTGATCAGCATGGCTTCCAAACCGACTCGCAATGACAAGTTGGGGCGAATATGATACTTGCCAAGCACGCCCGCTTGTCCGATGAACGCAATATTATCGCCTTGCAGGTCGGCATTTCCTGAGGTCACGTTATTCGTCACAGCAAAGTCTGATTGAAGGTCCATAATATTGAGATACATGCCTCCCTTACACCATACTCCTCCACTCCACCGGGCTGTTTCGTAAGTGCTGCTGGCACCAAGTTGAGTGCCGATTAGCAAATTGTTGGTGTTGACGTAGTAGTTGCCTGTTTCGGTCACATTGTCGTCATTCGCATCGGGGATGCCAAAGGCATTCCAATAGAGTTGCTCGCTCAAGTTGAACAACCGAAGGCCAGCCAAGAAAGCGTTGGATCGTGTCGGGTTGGCTCGGCGGACCCAGTGCCCGCTCGGTTCAAGTTCCATGCGATCTTTGAGCATGCGTTGTTTGACGTGATAGTTGAGCTCAAAATTGTTGAACCAGCTGTCATACTTATAGTTTGTCGATTGCGCACCATCGAATGAAGGGTTGAATCCATCGATCTGAATGGGAACACTAAGATCTTCGCCGGTCAACTGGCCCTGTTGGCTCCAGTTACCGCCGCCCCAAGCCACAAACTCAAGGTTGTGGTCGCGGTTGGCATCATCACGGAACAGAAATCGACTAAGCGTGAGGCGTGGAGTTCCTTCGGCACCAGGGATATCCCCGCGAATACCCAGTGTATTGAGATTTGCCGTATCATCAGAAACCAGAATAATCGGATTGCGCTCAAATGTCCGGTTCATAATGACGGCATCGACCTCGGCCGACCAAAAGCCGCGCCGGAGCCAAGTTCCCGTGCTTTCCAAGATTGCCGGTTGGCAACTGAAAAGCTGCAAATCTTGCCCAGTGAAGTAGTCCCAGGCTGGCGCCGAATCGTCGGAATTCGTGGATGGCAACGAAAGCGGTTCCTGCGCGGGAACTGGCTCAAGGCCTTCGCTCGGCAACTCAAGCTTGCTCGAGGACATCGACATTGGTTCGGCAGGGTCGGGCATCATCATTTGAGGCGGCAATTCGCCCAAAGTCTGAGACTCGAATAGGTCCTGCGCGGTTGCCCCTCGACTGGAAACCACCAGTCCCACCATCATCAGGATCACAACGAACTTTTTCACTGGAGAAACCTCCCACACGAACGAAATGCTCAACGTTGCGCACCGGGCGCGTCTGTATTCTCGGACAGGGAAATCATCGACTTCCGGGCCGCAGAGATGCAGGAATATCCGTCAAAATCGGAAAAATCGTCAGAAGTCTCCCATTCAGAAAAGCGGTCGTTAAGTTTCGCAGTTTTGCTAAACTAGCGAGTCGCATCCGCTAGCAGCCTAACGAGGCGGGAATTGTTAGAATGGCGGCGACGATTAGCGTCTGCATCGCTAGCACGCATTCCTCTTATAAGACGGAGATGATCGAAGCATGGCTTCTTCACTCGCATCCTTGGTTCAGTGTGGTACGAAACTGTGGCTCGACTCGGTAGATCCAGACCTGATTATCGAGAATTTGGCATTCGGCGCGACGGGGGCAACCTCCAATCCCATCATTATTAGCGACCTCGTGAAAACAGGTCGCTTTGACGCGCAACTGGCCGAACTCACCAAGCAACCAGGGAGCACGGCGCAAGCTGCTGCGTGGGAGTTAACCGATGAAGTCGTGGGCGCGGCGCAGCAAAAGTTCCTGCCCGTTTGGGAACAAACTGCTGGCGATGACGGCTACGTGAGTTTTGAAGTTGATCCGCTACTGGAAGATCCCGCGGCAGATCTGCCGCACGTTGAGCGAGTGGCTCGCTACGTGGCCGAAGGAACAAAATGGTCACGAGGCCACAAGAATCGCATGATCAAAGTGCCGGCGACCCCGGCAGGATTAGCGGCACTACCTGAACTGGCTGCACGAGGAATTCCCCTCAATGTGACGCTGATCTTTTCGATGCGGCAATACGAAGAGGCTCGCGACGCGATTTGGCAAGGGGCACAGAAGCTTGATTCGTTGGACCACTTCAAGAGCGTCTACAGCATCTTTGTTTCACGGGTGGACGTTTACACGCAGAAGCACGTCCCGGGATTGTCGAGTGCAGCGCAAGGGCAAGTTGGCATTCTCAATGCCAAGCAACTTTGGAAAGCCAATCAACAGTTCTGGGCCGAGCACCCGACGCCGCTTAAGCAGGAAATCGTCTTTGCCAGCACCGGCACGAAAAGCGCCAACGATCCCCCCTGGAAATACGTGATCGCACTTGCGGGGAGCGACATTCAAACCAATCCTCCCGCGACGAACGAAGCCGTGGCGAAAAGCGATGTCGAATTCAAGCGGACCGTGGATGTCTTTCCTCCGACGGAGGTGATGAACGAGATTTCTACCGCCGTCGACATGAAAAAGTTGGAAGAAACCCTGATGAGCGAAGGGATTCAAAAGTTTGCCGATCCGCAAAAGGCGCTGCTGGCTTTAATCGCCGAAAAATCGGCGAAGCTGGCCAGCTAGTTAGCACTCCGCGCGGCAAAGACGCAGGTTCCCCCCTGCCCTGGGATTGTGTTACGATTCAGGCTGTTTAATTGCCCTTTGTAACACATTCGACAGGCGGACTCTCATGGCCCTCGATCCTTACGCCCCGTGTCCCTGCGGCAGCGGTAAGAAGCTCAAGTTTTGTTGCAGCGACCTCGCACCGGATATTGAAAAAGTCCAGAAGATGATCGCCGGCGAGCAACCCCATGCCGCTTTGAAGCACGTCGAGGCCTTGCTCGAAAAGCAGCCCGATCGTGCATCGCTCTTGGATCTGCAAGCCAATCTGCAACTGTCGATGCATGAGTTCGACGCCGCAGAGAAGACAATCAATCACTATCTCGCGAAGCAACCCAAGAACCCTGCCGCCCACGCGCAGCGGGCTGTTCTGCTCGCCGCGACCGGTGAGGGGATGGCCGCGATTGGTCCTTTGCAGGATGCGCTCGAACTTCTGAACGACGACATGCCCCTGCGGGTGTTCGAGGCGATTGGCTCGGTGGGGCACGCGTTGTTGATTGAAGGCGAGTTGGTGGCTGCCCGCGGGCACCTGCTGCTCTATGCGGGGATTGCTCCTGAAGGTGACAATCTCGCGCTCGAGTTGCTGCTGCGGATGAACCTGCAAGCTGGCTTGCCTTTGTTGATGCGGGAATACTTGCTGCTGCACGATGCTCCCACTGACGCAGCGTGGAAGGTTGAGTTCGACCCCGCGCTCAAAGCCTCGGGCCGTGGGCAATGGCGCGCGGCCGAAGGAATCTTCTCGTCGCTGCGCGATAAAGTCGGTCCCGAACCGGCGATTGTTTATAACCTCGCGTTGGTGCGCGGTTGGTTGGGCGATGTTGAACGCTTTGCCGCCGGGTTGCATGAGTTCGCGCGGCTGGATGTGCCCGAACATCAGTCCGTGGAAGCCGAGGCGTTGGCTCAGCTTGTAAATCCCAAGCTCGTTGATCCGGTGCTCGAAACCGTGCGATTGGCTTACACTGTGAAAGATGAGGACGCACTCGCCGAAAAACTTTCCAGCGACAAGCGTATCGAAGAGTATCCGCTCGATCCGACGAAGTTGGCAGAAGATGCCGTGCGTCCGCGGAGCACGCATATCTTGCTCGATAAGGTCACGCCTCCGGCGAATCCCGATCTCAAACGCGACGAAATCCCCAGCGTGCTGGGTTTCTTGAGTTTCTATGGCAAGCGCACCGATCGTGCAGCGCAGCTTGAACTCACCACCGACCGCACGGCCGAGTTTGAAGACGTCAAAAAGTTGCTCGTTGAAATCGCGGGCGAAACACTTGGCGAGATTTTGGAAGAAGAAGTCGTCGCCGAAAAATCGGTAAGCGAAGATTCGCTGAGTTGGCGGTGGCGATTGCCACCGGGAACGCCCATCGAACAGCGCCGCCGCTTCGTGGCCGAAGAACGCCGCAGCGCGATCATGGAACGCTGGACGGCCAGCCCTCGTGCGGCCCTCAATGGCAAGAGTCCCAAGGAAGCCGCCGGAGACGCCGACTTGCGGATCCCGTTGCTCGCCAGTGCGTTGATCATCGAACAAGCGGCCGGTGAACCGAGCGAGCTGGAATTGTTCGACCGCGTGCGCGGAGTCTTGGGTTTGCCTCCGGCCGAAGTGATCGATCCCGCGGACGTCGACGTCGCGCAGGTTTCGATAGTTCGCGTGCCGCATTTGAACCTGAGCAAATTGAGCGATGCTCAATTGATGAAGCTGATCGAGCGCTCGACCATGTTGGGAGCAAACTTGGCTACGCTTGTCGTCGCCGGGGAATTGGTGTCGCGTCCGACTCACGAGGAAAAAACCGATCTCAGCTCGGCATTTCGTCAGCTCGCGAGAATTGAACCCGATTTGGCGAAGGCGCAAGAATGGGTTGAGAAAGCACGTCAGTGGTCGCACGCCAACAATCGTTCGGTTGCCGAGTGGGTCTTGATGGCCTTGGAGATTGCGATCCAGCGCGGCGATTCGCCACTCGCTCAAAATCTGCTCGATGAGATTCGCATGAATCACATCAACGAGCCAGGCGTGGCCGAGGCAACCTATCGTTTGTTGTATGCCGCGGGGTTGATCTCGCCGCGTGGCGGTGTTGGCTCGCCCACTCCGCTCGCCATGCCTGCCAACCGGACAGATGCTGCCGCGAGCCGCAGTGGATTGTGGACCCCTGGCAGCGAAGCTGCCGAAGCAGCACCGCAAGGCAAATCCGCGATCTGGACACCGTAAAGGATCTGTGAACCACGAATAAGACGAATTCTCACGAATGAATGGAAAGACAAAAAATCATTCGTGAGATTCGTGGTTTCTCTCTTATGGCATACGCAAACCATCAACAGTTTTTGGCACATGCGATTGGCCTTGCCGAGGCGGGGCAGGGGTGCGTCGAGCCGAATCCGCTCGTGGGTTGTGTGATCGTTCGCGATGACCATGTCGTGGGCGAAGGTTGGCATCAGCAATATGGCGGGCCGCATGCCGAGATCAATGCGCTCGCGCAAGCTGGCGAACGAGCTCGTGGGGCCGATCTCTATGTGACGCTCGAACCCTGTTGTCACCACGGCAAGACGCCGCCCTGTACCGAGGCGTTGATTCAAGCGGGCGTCGCGCGGGTGTTAGTCGGTTGCGAGGATCCCAATCCGCAAGTCGCTGGGCAAGGCGTTGCGAAGCTGCGTGAAGCGGGCATCGCCGTCGAAGTGCTGCCCGACCAACAGGCGGCGAACAAGCTGATTGCCCCCTTTCGCAAGTTGATCACGCAGCGCCAACCGTGGGTGATCGCCAAATGGGCGATGACGCTCGACGGCAAGATCGCGACCCACACCGGCAAGAGCCAATGGATTTCCAGCGAAGCCAGCCGCGCGCTCGTCCACAAAGTCCGCGGGCAAGTCGACGCGATTCTCGTTGGCCGTTTGACCGCGGAACGTGACGATCCCCTGCTGACGGCTCGCCCTGCTGGTCCGCGCGTCGCGACGCGGATCGTGCTTGATTCCGAAGCATCGATTTCGCTCGAAAGCCAGTTGGTGCGAACCATTGACCAAGCGCCGCTGTTGATCGTGACCAAGGAAACGGCACCCTTGGAACGGATCAAACGACTTGAGCAATTGGGCGTGGAAATCTTCAAACTCCCCACCGTCCCTTGGCAAGAACAACTCGTGCGGCTGCTCGAAGAACTCGGTTCGCGGCAGATGACGAACGTGATGGTCGAAGGGGGCGCGCTCGTGTTGGGGGCGTTTGCCGACATCCAAGCGATCGATGAAGTCCATGCGTTTATTGCTCCCAAATTGGCTGGTGGCAAGGACGCTCCTTCGGCGCTCGCCGGTGAAGGCTTAGCCGACATGATGGCCGCCCAACGGATCGTCGACGTGGAGATCAACGTGCTCGACGGCGACGTGCATGTCCACGGGTACGTGGACCGCGCGTAGGTGTTGCACGGTCGATCAAGACTTCCAACTTTTCCAACTCTTCCAACTTGGCAGGGTTTATTCGCGATTGTTGTCAGTGGTTCGTGGATACCAGTCATTCTGAGAGAGCCTAGGCGACCGAAGAATCTAGTCTCCTGATTCACACGGTTTGTACACGTACTAGTGCCGAAACCAGGATCCCTTTCTGGCTAAAAGCTAAGGGCTAATCGCTAACAGCTTTTCAGGTTTGCCAGCTTGGCGAGGTTTGCTTGGTTTGCGGCCTCTTCAATGTTGCCAAGCAGACGCAATCGAACTTTGTCATCTTGCTCAACTTTTGCAACTTGATCATGCCTGCGGTTTGATCAACTTGCCGAGCGGTTTCCTGTAAACCCCGCGGTTTTCTCGAAGCGGCCAACGAATTCTCGACTTTTTGCCCAAGCGGCCAAGCTTTGCCGAAGGGGCCAAAGAAAAAAAGGGGCTAGAGGCTAGTGGCTAGTGGCTGGAGAAAAGGGAACTCCCCTCCGTACGTACATTGATCGCTGAACCGTCTGGCTAAGAGCTTTCCTGGTTGTCAAAGAACGTCTCGCCATTCGGGCACGAAAGTTTTCATGACGAATGGTTTTCGCTCGATTTTACCCCATCCGCGCGGCCATTTCTTGTGCGATTTTTGGCCGGTGGGGATTTTGTTCACGCGGAGGCTCGGAGAACGCGGAGATAGGAAGTCGATTTCTCAACAGAGCGTTTGCTTGGCTGCCATTGCGGGTAATTTTGACTTGGCCACCCGAGCCGTGATATGCTGAGTGTGAGGAGATAAAAATGCAGATCGATCTTTCTAACGATACCACTGAAAAACTCGCTGGCCAGGCTAGTGCGGCAGGCTTTAGTAGCGTTGAGCAATACGTAACTGAGTTTGTTCATGTTTTGGCCGAGCAGCCAAATGTCGACGAAGTGTTCGCTCCGCTGATTGATAAAGAACTGGCAGAGAGCTTGGCCATGATCGATCTAGGCATGGAGCAAATCCGTTCCGGTGAAGGGCTAAGCGTCGAAGAAGCGCGCCGTCGCACTCTTGCCAGTCGTGATTCATGAAGTCTTACCGAGTTGTCGTCGCTCCGGTCGCCGCGGATAGCATCGCCGAATACTATCGATACATCGCAGAAGTAGCTGGTATGCCGGAGACGGCCGAGCGGTGGGTTAATCACGTTTACGGCAAAATCGGCACACTCGATTTCTTTCCGCAACGGCATGCGCTGGCGGACGAAAACGGTCAACGAAATTATGAGATTCGTCAGCAAGTGATCGGCAATTATCTTGCGCTCTATTCGATTGACGAAGCCAACGCGGCGGTTCACGTAGTCGGCTTTCGCCAGGGGCGACGATTGCCACAGTCGGAGAGACTTCCAGAAACGCTTGATTAGGAATAATTGTAAAAAGGTATGGGGTAAACTTCACGTATTCGTTGCCGGAACTGCGTTGGGGTTCATCAGTCAACGATCCCTGGTCCTAAAGCCCTTCGTCCTCGTTCTACCACATCCGTGCGGCCATTTCGTGTGCGGATTTTGGCCACTGCTCGACCACAGGTTAGTAAAGTTGCAGATTTATTCTGTACATACAGTACAGTCAAAGGTTTTCGTTACCAGCCTCGCAGCTTATGGATCTCCTGCTTATTGGTTTGTAATTACTTGCTCAGTTAGTTTCGACCGGAATAGACTGTTTAAGAACAGCCCCTGGTATCTACATGGAAAGTGCCTAACTTGCATTGTTGCTACATGATTTATTAATATCGTTCGAACTATTTCTTACACAACTTGCTCTTATCGCTCTTGGTAATTAGACATACTTAAAAATTGTCCTCGATAACATTTAATCAAATTAGGTTAATATGGCTGCTACAGAAGCACAAATACGCGACTATCTATCGCAGCATCTTGAATTGTTGGAAAATGGGCTTGTTCTCATTAAGGCTGAGTATCCATTGCCAGCAGCGATCGGAGCAAGAGGCTTCATTGATATTCTTGCTAAGGACAGTTTCGGCAATCGTGTAATCATTGAACTAAAGCGTAGTAATCAAGCCGCCCGGCAAGCTATACACGAGATTTTTAAATACGTCGCATTGTTCAAAGAAGAAAATAGATTGGAAGAAAACCGAATTCGGTGCTTCATAGTTTCCACCGATTGGCATGAATTGACCATGCCTTTTTCGGAGCTTGTTCATTCATCCAAAATCCAAACAAGCGGTTTTCATATTGAAGTTAATCAAGATGGAGAGATAATAAATGTTTCTGAGGTTAAAGCTGTCGCGTTGGCTACACCATTGAAGATTTTTCGCGCACATGGTTGCTTTCTTTTTAAGGACGAGCAGCAACGTGACGCATGCTCGGAGTTACTTAAAACGGCAGTTGAAGCTGCGGGAAGTGACGCGGGATTCTTAGTTCTTCTAGACGCCGATAAGGATGATGAACGAGTTGTGCATCCTCATGCGATTTATTTGGTGCCAGGAGAGTTAAATAACGCAGTTCGCCAGAAAGTTATCGCCCAGCTTCAAGAAGAGTGCGAATTATCTGAAAGTGACATAACAGAGGATGAACGAGATCTTCAGATAGAAGACGGCTTCCACTGCATGATTACAGATGGCTGTGATAGTCCCTGGGATACTTACGAGATAGGCTATCCAGAGAAGTTTACCGCAATGATTGCAGAAGGGTGGCATGCTAAGAGAATTGATCGGTACGGAGCGGTTCCGAATCAAGCAGCAGCAGATGACCGCGAAGTGATTGAACTAATATCTGGGATTGGAGGTCAAAATGCCATTTCTTTCTATAAACTATCAACTCCTGCATTGCATTCAAATTGGGAGGCTACCCGTAAACAAATGATCTATTGCCTTAAAGGTAATGATCGGTGGACAAAGGCTTGTATATTCTTTTTAGATGAAATCGCAAAGAAATTTCCTAATGCAACGATTTCCATTGCCATCTACAACCCTTTAGCTCTTCCGCATTCACTTTTCATGTTGGCTGCTTTGGGTGATGTTCGCTACTTACCGTGCCTGGAGCTGGTCGCTTATGACAAAGATCAGGGAAAGATATTATTTCTGTTGGGAAGGATTGAATGGAACGGCACTTTCAGCCATCAGTCAGTAGACAGCGTCTATTCTGGCGAGCTAGGTGATCTGGAAGGTTATCTTTTTGCCCTAGGAATGCATGAAGCCTGGGATTGCGATGAAGATTTACTTGCGACGCACGGAATGTATTATGCAACTGTCAGAGGGGAGATTGATAATAATCAATCAATCACGCAAGCAGTATCTTACGTAGAAGATTCAGGAACAGGCAAAATTTCCGAAACTTCAACAGAAGATGGTAAGTCATTAATTGATTTCATTGAAGAGAATCCAGTTTTTATAAAGAACTTTGTAGACGAAATGCACAAGAAAACTAGTCTAGGTATTTAATGTCGCGCCTGCTCTGCTGCTGAAGCTAGCTTCAATACATTCTTCATTAGACTACTGGTAAGGGGATTTTACTCCAACCCTCTCGTCCTCAGCCACCTCTCCAGCCAACCTATCGTTTGCTCGTGACTGAGCGTTTCGGTATGCAGAAACAGCGTGCGCGCGTTGGCGAGTTGTTCGTCGGTCACGTCGGTATCGATCAGCATCTTGCTCGCAGGGTCGAGCTTTTGAATGTGTGTGAATAAGTAGACGTTCTCTTTCGACAGATGGTCGGTGAAGATGCTGAAGAGTTTTCCTTCAGGATTCTTTTTGACCCAGTTCACGAACATGTCGAGATTGCCGTAGCTCGAGTCCAAGAGGCCGATGCCGGTGATTTGCTGTTCGAGACCGCCATGATCGGCTGAGCAAGCGATGCCGCGGTAGGCGCCACTACTGCCGGCGATCAGCAGTTGGCCGAGTTGGGGTTCGTCGATTTTTCCTGCCTGATGCAGCGTGGCGAGCGCTTCCTCGGCCAGATGCTTGAGGCCGTCGGTGTCTTCGAGTTTGCCGCAGGAGGAATCGGGCGCATCACGCGGACCTTGGGGAAAGACCAGGATGATGTTTTGGCCACTGGCGACAATCTGCTCGCGGAGTTTTTGCTTGGTCAGCGCATTGCGGACATTGTTGTTCCAGCCGTGGAGATAGACGAGCAGATTCACTTTGGGCGTGCGGCGAAAGTCGCGCGGCACGAACAATCCGACTGTGCTGTCGGAGTAATGCGGATCGGCGGGATACGTGACTTTGTCGTAAGTGTGCCCCTCGGCACGGGTGGGATGAGGATAGGGGGCGGACTTCATCGGCACGAAGGCGGTTTCGCCCTCGGCGGTGGTTTCCCATGTGATGGGTGCAGCTTCCTCTGGTGGAGCGGCGATGAGGTTGTTGGAGATTAAGAATGCAAAGGTCAGTAGGAGGGTGCGTAGCATGGGTTTGTTTTACAAAAGTTTGTTTTGAAATGGGATGCGTGAATGGGATGATGTTTTACTTGGTGTGCAGGATTGTGCGGGGCCATGCAGGGGACCTTGCAGGGGACTTACGTCCCCCGCTCGCCGGCTTCGCCTTGGATCGTCGCGATGACTTTTCTGCGGCCGCCGTGGTTGCGGTGTTCGCATAAGTAAATGCCTTGCCACGTGCCGAGGCAGAGTTGGCCGTTGGCGATGGGGATTGAATGCGAGCAGCCGATCATCGACGACTTCACATGCGCGGGCATGTCGTCGGGGCCTTCGCAGGTGTGTTGGTAGGCGAACGACTCCGGCGCGATTACGTTGAAGCTGCTTTCTAAATCGAGTGGCACATCGGGATCGGCATTCTCGTTGATCGAAAGCGATGCCGACGTGTGCTGCAAAAACAAATTCAAAAGGCCGGTTTGAATGCCTTCGATTTCGGGCAAGGCCTCGAGAAGTTCGCGGGTGATGAGATGAAACCCGCGCGGGCAGGGCTTGAGTTCGAGTTGTTTCTGGATCCAGGGCATAATTGCTTTCGTGAATGTCGGTGAGGGCTATTATTAGCACCTTAGATTCTAGTCATTTTGTGGCGTGTTCTCATTCCTACAAAACGAAATGTCCAACAGAAGATTTCGGAGTCGAAAGCTTGGGTGAGTAACCGTTTCAGGGGCTTAATCCTCGGGAAAAAGCTGGTCCCGATGACCCACGTGTTAAAGTTTCACAAACGGCGCACATTTCGTTGCGCGAATTGTCAATCCCTGTTAACAAAAAACTTGACATCGTAAATCCTGTAGCAATAATCTCTTACTTGAACGTTAACAAAAGCGAAATGGCCGGCAAGAAAGTGCTATCGGCAGAGCCGATGGGAAGACGCTGTCGGCGAGCCGAATGGATCGGGCCTGGCGGCAGACCACGCGGCTGATCCATCGTGGTAGTTTATCCACCTCACCCGAGTTGGTCGTTCAAGCTCCTTCGAGTGGCTTGCCCCGCCGGAGACCAACTTTACAGCTGACGGAGTCTGAAACATGCCTGACCCAAAACTGAAGAACGTGTTTGAAGCCATTCTCAAGTATGGCCATGACGAAGATTTTGCTCCCCGCGTTGACGACCAGTTCAAGAGCACGCAAGCTCCCGCCGGTTCACGCGAGAAGTTAGAAGTGTTGGCCGAGCGGATCCGCTCGGGCCATCCCTTGTGGCACACCGATGACCGGGCTGACTACAGCGGTCTGACCGGTGCCGTGCGTCCGCGTGACTGAGCGACGCTGAAAGTATGATCCATTTGAAGGCCGCCGGCTGTTGTCCGGCGGCCTTTTTTTGTTGCTGTCGCCAAATTTTGAAGAAGAGAGTTGCGAGGAGCGGCCGCATTACGGGGGAGGGCGCTAGGCTGCGGCGGGCCTGCTAATTTTTCCTGGCTTAGCCAGCGATTTGGAGGTTGGCCAAATCGGTTTCGATTTCCAGGACGTTGTTCTGACCTTTTTCAAAAGGCTCGAGCTCGTCACGCAACACCAGCATATCCTTGGGGGCTTCGATCCCGATGCGGACCTTGTCGCCGCCGATGCGAACCACCGTGATGACGATCGAATCTCCGAGACGAATCCGCTGAGCTTCTTTTCTTGAGAGTACGAGCATTTGAGACCTCCTTGTTTTCCCGCGATGGGTCATGTGAACTTATGTATAGTAACTGGGTTGCCGCGAAGTTTCAATCCCATGTTTCGCGTTGGCCCGGACAATAACTTCTTGTGTTTGCTAGCGGTCGTTAACGGAGTTGGGACAACTCCGGCTAACTAATTTCTTGGGGGAGTTCGGGGGCTTCGACCAGTTTGGTGCGTTGCACCCGCTCGCCGCGTGATCCGTAAAACAGAATCGAGTTAGAATCCGTTTCCCAGATCGCTGATAGTCTTACTGCTCGCGGGCCGTAAAGGCAAAAGTACACCCCGCAGGGTCGGCCGGCTCTCGTGAGCAATCTGACAATCAGTTGGCAGCAGTCGGTTTTTAATAGTTCCAGTTGGCTTAAGGTTTCGAGGACGTAACAGCGAATTTGCTCAAAGTTTTGAATGCGTTCGTGGCGCTCCAGCATTTGAGTTTGTTCACCTCCAATGAAGGGCGGAATGATTGGATAAATGTAACTCTTCAGTAGCTTGGCAATTCTGGGTAATATGGCGACAGGGTAATGTATCGGCAAGATATGCCGGCTACTAAAGCAGGAATGCTAGCGCACGCCAAACGGAATTTTGGCGGAATGGTTCAAGAGAGAAAAAGCGAGTGAACCGCTCATGGACGCTGATTAGCGCTAATGAAATCCCATGCAGCATTGCTGGGCGAGCCAGCTGTGGCACACGTGCTAGCACCGGGGGAGCTCAGTCCCCGGGCGTTGTGTTGTTGAGCTAAAAGATGCCCGTTCCGAAGGAATCGCCCTTGTCGCGTGGTGGCGCAGTGCGAGGCGTCTTGCCATGGGAATCGTGCGGCGCAGGCCGGCCGTGAGCGCGGTCGACGCGGCCGCGAGCCGGAATCGCGTCGTTGGAATCGTCTTGAAAATCGATGTCCACGTCGTCGTAGCGCGAGATATACCCAGGGAGCTTGGAACGTTCGATTTCGTCGTAGTATTCGTTGATCACATGATCCTGAATCATTTCGCGGCAATGCGAATTGATCGGGTGGGCAATGTCGGCATAGAGTTTCGCCCGGCCATCGGCATCCAGCGGCATGCGATCTTGCGAAAGCCCCGCGCCGCATTGGTTGCAATACTGCGCGCGCAGGTGGTTTTTCATCCCGCACCGGCCGCAATGGGCCGTGAGTTTGCGGCTTGGCATGGCGACAAAGGGCCCATTCGATCCATCGATGATTTTCAAATCGCGGACCACGAAGCAATTGTCAAAGGTGATCGAGCAAAACGCCTTGAGACGTTCGCCCGGATCTTCCATGAGTTTGATTCGCACCTCGGTAATTTCCACGGTAAGTCTCCTTGCGAGGTGAAACGCCTTACCAGCCGCTGGAAGTTGCCAGCACAGTTCCCAATTTTTGTGCGGAAAGCTGCCGAGCGATCCGCCGTGCCTGATTTGCCGAACGGGCGACTCCCACCAAGGTGGAACCGCTGCCCGTCATGAGTTGTCCCCAACAGCCCGCTTGCGCGAGCGTTGTTTTGATTTGCGAAATCTCGGGCGCGAGTCGCGCCGCCGCGGTTTCGAGCCGGTTGGTCATCCACTGGCATGCCCGAGCAATCGCGCCCCGGTTGAGTGCGGCGATGAGCTGCGACAAACACGAAGCGGATTTCTCGGCCCGCTCGGATGAAAGAGCGCCCCGTTCACCAAGTTCGGCAAATACCCGCGGCGTCGACAAGCCAAAGTCGGGTTTGACCACCACGAAGTGCAAATGAGGCAGCCCGCCCAGGGGTTCAATGCGTTCGCCGCGACCTCGGCAGATCGCCGGGCCTTGATTCAAAAAGTAGGGGACATCGCTCCCCAATTCGGCCGCCAGATGGGCCAATTCCGCGTGGGAAAGCCCGGCGTGCCAGGCTTCGTTGGCCAGGAGCAAAGTGGCCGCGGCGTCGCTGCTGCCGCCCCCCAGGCCGGCTTCCTGAGGAATTCGCTTCACCAGATGAAAGTGGCCGTGGGGTTTGAGGCCCGCCTTGGCCGCGAGCAGTTTGGCGGCTCGGGTGACGAGATTGTGGTGCGGATCGAGTGACACCTGAGGGCGAGAACCGCCTTGAGGATGGCAGGATTCGATACTGAGGGAGCACTCGGTGGAAAGGCTAGGCGACAAAGAATTGGAAGGTGACCATGTTAGCTGGTCATAAATTCGCACCGGGACCAGGAGGGTTTCCAACTCGTGGAAACCGTCGGTTCGTTTGCCAAGTACTTCCAGGTACAGGTTGAGCTTTGCCGGAGCCACGACCTCCCAAGCGGTACCAACCTTGCGGGGAACCATGGTGCACGTCCAGAATCGATATCAGCAGAAGTCGCTGGCCGAACCCACTGTTCGGCTCCAACGCGACTTTTGAATTCCGATCTACCGCTTGTGACCCACTAAAAACAGCGTGCCACACCCTTGCGTATCAGGATCAATGCGTACAGTCAGCTTAAAATCTTATAGGTATAAATTGTCAATCATGAGAAGCGAATGATAACTGCATTGAAGTGAAGGCGACCGCTGGTGTGAACATTGCGGCGAGCCTAACCTCAAGTGCCAGCAAATTTTAAGACGATTCGCGGCTCAGGTCAACGGAAGTCTGGGGCGAAATCCCAACTGGTACTTCACCCGAGCAACTTTGCCGCAATTGCACGCAATTCGGTTTGAATTGTGTCGATCGGGCGGTCGGCGTCGATTACGTGGACTGAACTTCCCATCACTTCGGCTTCTGCTAGGAACCCCGTGCGGAGCCGCTGGCGGTAGTCGTCCCCCCGCTGCTCGATGCGGTCGAGCGCGTCTCCCATGCGTTCCCGGGCTCGGTGGGGGGGCATATCCAAAAGAAAGACACAGTCGGGGAGCAACCCCCCCGTGGCGATTCGGCCCACGTCGCGAATCTCGCCGATGTCGACCCCGCCCGCGTACCCCTGGTACACGATGTTCGCGAGTAGAAAGCGATCGGAAATGACAACCTGACCAGTTTCCCTGGCCGGGAGGATCACTTCGGCGACCAATTGAGCCCGGGCGGCCATGTAGAGCAGCATTTCGGTGCGCGGGGCGATCTGCACCGATTCGTCGCTGTGCAACACGATTTCGCGCACCCGCTCGCCGAGCAAAGTGCTGCCCGGATCGCGGCAAGTGACGATCTGGCGTCCCGCCGCGACAAGCCACTCCTGAAAGAGCTGCATCTGTGTGGTCTTGCCGACGCCGTCGATACCGTCAAAGGAAAAAAACATGCCGTGCGTACTCGTGGCGGGCTAGGGAAGTGAGCGATTGTTGTACACGATTGGGCCCGCTTGTGGGAGTGTTGGCGGCTCGCTACGAGCCCGCGTAGATTTTGTACATATTGGCGGCACGTTGGGCCACGAGCTTGCGGAGCTTCGCGGGACGCAACACCTCGGCCTGATCGCCGTAGCCAAGGATCCACCAGCCGATCTCCTGCAGGCCTGAAACATGGGCGTGGAATTCGAGCGTGCCGTCGCTCTGCCAATGCAGCTCTTGAGTTTTGTGCCACATGACTTCGGCGACATTTTGTGCCACGAGCGGATGAAAGCGCACCACCACATGATGATCGGGACCCGCATCGGGAACCAGATGCCAGGCGTTGCCCAAATGTTTTTCCAAACTGAAGTCACGCGGGATGGCGTAGCGTTCCTGCAAAGGTTTGATTTCTTTGATCCGCGCGAGATTGAACGTGCGAATCTCCCCATGCAGCGAACTGCGGCCAATCACGTACCAACTCCGCCCACTGAAGAGCAATTGATAGGGACGCAGCTTCGTGCGAATCGTTTCCCATTCGGTGAGACTTCCATAAGAAATACGCACCACGAAATGCTTGGCGATGGCATCCACCAGCGTGCGATACACGTCGTCCTGCCCTTCGAGCGGGCTGACTTTATTCAAGTTGATTTGAATCGCGCGGGTCACTTCACGGAGCTCTTCGCGTAGTGCCGCGGGGAAACTGCTTTCCAGTTTGAGCGCCGCCTGGCGGGCCGGTTCGCTAAACGGCAAGCGTTCGCCTGTGGTGATCTTGCTGGCGAGCGCAATGATTGACAGGGCTTCTTCGGCCGTGAAGTTCGTGGGGGGCAAGAAGAACGCGCTGGGGATAAAATAGCGATCTTGATTGCTATCGAATTGCAGCGGCACTCCGGCGGTACGGAGAGTTTCCAGATCGCGAAAAATCGTGCGACGACTCACGCCGCAGGAAGCCGCGAGTCCCGCAGCATCACGGCCGCTCCCCGCCTGGAGCGTTTGCAGCAGCTTCAGCAGACGTGTGATTCTCGTGAGATTCATCGTTTGGTTTGGCGGTTCCGGGCAATCCTTGAGTTGTCGAGTCGACCCATTGGGTCGATTCTTGACGGTTAGGATTGCGGAACGGGTTTTCGGGTGTGGCGTTGACTGCTGGTGTGTTCGTTGGAATTGCTGTTGGAGCAGCGACAGCTTGTGTGGCTGGCACGGCGTCGGTGACAAAGCCGATTTGGCTGACGGGTGCAGTATTCAGCGGCGCGGAATTCAGTGGTGTGGGCGCTGCGGCCGTCGCGGGCACCTCGGCATAACCATACGAAAAATTATCCTCGGCAACAGGGAGGTTAGCAAAATTAATGTCTTGGACGTTGGTATTTAGCGATGCACCGTTGGGGTTATACGAACCGCCGTCCGTCGACTGTGGTTCGGGCATGGGCATCTCCAGCGAGTTGTCCTCGGGCGATTGAACGCCCTGGGGTGCTGGCATACCTTGTGGTGTTGGCACACCTTGTTGTGTTGGCATCGGGGTCGGCATGGCTTCAGGCTGCCCCGACGAAGCAGGCATATCCATGAACTGACCCACGGGGCCACGGCTGATCACGTTGGGACGCGAGTAGCCGTAGTCAATAAACGTGCTGGCATCGCGTTGGCGTGCCCGACGCAGAGCGTCGAAATAAGCCTTGGCTGGCCAGGGGCCTTCCGCCAGGTACACGCCGTTGTATTCCAGCAGCGACCCCTTGCGGTAGTGAACACGCATTATAGCTCGGTTGTAGTCGACAAGCGAACGATAATAGGCACTTTCAGCCTCGGCGCGACGCCGCTGGGCATCGAGCAATAGATCGATCGGCACGCGGCCCGATTCGTAAACCGTCCGAATCGCGTCGACTTCGTCCTGGCTGGCCACGCGGCGATTGAACAGGCTTTGAGTATTCACAAAGTTGAAATCGACGTCGCGAATCGTTTCGCTGATTTGATGAGAAATGTTGAGTTCCAAGTCTTCCAGCACGGCCCGCTCACGAGCCAACAACAGTTGGTGATGACGAACGCCAGCCAAAGCACTGCGGAAACCAAGGGGCATCGTGAACTGCACGCCCAACTGCCATTCTTGATAGTTGCCATCTTCCAACACGCTGAACGCATTCGAGCCAGGTCCGAAGGGGGCCGTATTGGAACTGCCGATCAGGTCTTCACCAGCACCGAGCCAGCGATACGTTCCCGAAGCATCCAAGCGAGGCATTAGGTTGTTCTTAGTGGCAATCAATTCCATCTCGCGTCGTTTGATTTGCCATTTTTGATTGCGAATCTCGGTCCGGCGGGTTAATGATTCCAAATGAACTGATGGCCAGTCGAAGGCGACTTGAGCGGTCGTCGGCTCGTCGACGGGGCGAATCAGCCGACTGTCGGTGGCGGCAAGGCCCATCTTGTAACGGAGGCGGCTTTCGATCCGGAACAAATTGGTGAGGGCCGATTCCACCTGCGAACGGAACAAGAAGTATTGCGAACGAGCTTGAGCTTCCTTGTCGGCTTCGCCACCTTGAGTACCCACGCCCTTGAGGGCTTGTACTTTGCGCCACGTTTCCAGGGAACTATCACGGCCAATCTTACGGGCATCGAGATCGCGATAAGCGAAATAGAGTTCCCAATAGATTTCTTCCACCTCGAACATGTTCTCTTGGACGGCTTGCTCGAAATCGGTGAGCGCGATGTCGGTGCGAATCCGCGAGATGATCACACCGTCGATTTGATTGGCTCCGCCGCTGGCATATTGCTGGAACGAAATGGGACCGGCGATGCGGTTGTACTGCGTGCCGGCACCTTGCAACAACGGTTGATTGAACGACGCTTCGAAGTTAGTGAACCAGTCGCCGCGCGTGATACGGCTGCCGTTGTTGTTAAAGTCGTAGAATGTGTTATGGCGGAAACCAAACGTCGAACCGTTGGCGGCAGTCTTGGAAATTCCTGCCGTGTAAGTATTCAAGTCTTGATGCAAGTCTTGGGCGAACAGCGTGTCGGCCAAGCCGCCAAAGTTTTGGGGGCGGTTATTTTTGTTGAACGTGGCGGAAGCGTCGAGCGTGGCATCGAATTCCGCGAGAGCTGCTTCCACGCCCGTGCCGCTAAAGGGACTGCCGGTGCCCGTACCGTTGCCGCTTTCCACCAGCGCCGGATCGTACACCGTGGGCACGGCGCCAGGGTTTTGTGTGAGAACTTCAGGCGTCGCGACCGCGATGTTGCTGCCGCCGTCGGTGATCCGACCGCCCAGTTGCCGCATGACTTTGCTGTTGGTGAGCGTGATCCGTGTCACTTCTTCGAGCGTCATGTCGACGATGTCGAAGTTCTCTGAATTGGAGATCGTCAACGGAGCGAGCGCGCCCGAGACTTCGTCGAGCGGAACCGAATCGACGTCGGGATATTCAATTTCGGTGGCGACGTCGAGATAGTGCGACAAATCTCCCTTGCCCAAGATGTTGCCATCCTCGGCAAAGAAATAGGGTTGAGTCGGCGCACACCCACTGACGAGCGTCAGCACGCAGAGTGCAAGTGAGATGGCCGACCGATTTTGCCGCGTCATGATGCGTTTCCTGCTTCGCGGTTCGGTTGTCGCAACCGATCCACGAACCACCAGGGGGTGACAAGGGCGACCTCGTCCCCGGCACGCACTTTGTGCTGCACGCCGTTGTCGTGGTCCCGTATCCCCCCGGGCGGCCTCACTCGCTAGCAGGCGGCACCCTCTCGGGAGAGAGTGCGCGCACGGCTGTCGAGAAAGACAGTACAACCGTTATCGGCGGCCTAACCGTTAGACTTTGACATTCCTGAAGAAGAATCCGAAGTGCAGCAGTGCTGTCGCTAGCAGGAGGACCCGGACCGCGTGGCGGTCCGGCTAGTGCCACTGAGTCTTAGCTACAAATTCATGCCGGAGAAGCCGGTGAGATCGGAGAGCCGTTCGATTTGGCCTAGATCGGTGGTGCGCTCGGTGAGTTGCCCGGCGGCGATAAAGCGATCGAATTCAATCGCCACGGCCTTTTCGACGCGGCCCTTGAACCAGGACAGCACAGCCTCGGGCAGCCCGCCGCAGGTGTCGCTCATCAGCGTGACGTTGAGGTCGGCCTGCTCGGTGAGCATGTCGCTCGCGTCGGTGCGGACGGTTCCTTCAAAATCGAAGCGAATCATCCCTTCGATTTCGCTGTTGGCCAGCCGGAAGATGCAGCGGGCGTCGTACAGGAAATAAGTCCGCTCGGGACCGTATTTTTCGAGCGCCGCCACGAGATGTTCGTAGCGGGCACGATACACGGGGGACGCATCAATCGGCGCATCCAATCGTCCGACGGCTCGTAAAGGGAGACAATCGAAAGTTATTTCGACGACAGGTTCCATCTTGAATATGGCCTTCAGCCAAACCCTCGTTACACGGCACGAACCTAGGGCGTTGCCCTAGGCTACGGTGATGAAGGCCTTCGGCCAAAAAATCTGGCCAACGGCCACTCGCATCGTAGCCTGGGGCATCGCCCCAGGAATAGATGTGCCTCAGCACTTTTTGGCTGAAAGCCAAATTCAACCAAATCGATGCAGTGGGGTCAAAATCAGCTTACGGGACGCGATAACCCAACGTCAACCAGCCATTGTCGCAGTCGAGTTGCGTGAGAATTAGCGTGAGCTTTTCCTCGCCCTTTTTGGGAAGTCGCAAGGCTGGCAACGGGATTTCCTTGGGAAAGCCAGCTCCTTCGGCAGCACGCTGGTTGAGGTTCTTCGCGATGTTGTTGCGAATGCCAACCTGTTCGCCGGTGAGCCGTTCGTCCCACCGGGGGTCGAAGCCCGTGGGGAAGACTTCCACGTCGCCTTCGCGTTCGAGTACGACTTCGTTGCCGTCTTGAATGATGCGATAGGTCACGAGAAAGTCCCAGTTCTTGAGCAGCTTCTCATCGTCGATGTTGCCTTGCAACTCGGCCAGCCGCATGCGAATGAACAGCTTTTGATCGGCAAAGCTCACACTCGCCGGGGCTTCGCTATTGAGCAAGAACCGCCAAGGACGGAATTCTGACTTCTCTTCCTTGGGAGGCGCGGGAGGAGCGGGCACGATCACGATTTCCGGCGTGGGCATCTCGTCGTCGTCAGCCGCTTCCCGGGGAGACTTGGTCGACATTTCACGGAGCCACGGTGGGACATTTCCCTCGAGCCGTGGTGCTTCGTCAGGAGTGTCTTGCCGTAATGTTACGCCACCCAGCAATGTCGGAAGGAAATTGTTCACGGCCGTTTGATGAAGTTGGACCGTAAGATCATTTTCCGGCGAACGCTGGGGTGGTTTGGTATCGGTCGCGATCTGGCGATGCGAAGCCAAGATCAATTTCGAGTGAATGCCTTCTTTATCGGAATTCAGATCAATCGTATTAGTGAGCAGAGCCACGCGCTGCAACGGGTAACGGAGCTTCTCTTCATAGCTAACCCGCCCGTTAGAAAGGGCGGTGACCACCTGATCGTCGAAACTCTCAGCGATCTTTCGTTCGGCGTGCCGCGAGGCGATCCGCTCGCTTTGAGACTTGCTTTCGCGAACCTTTTTCCAGGCGATTTTTTCGATAAGCCGCTTGCCGAACTTGCCGCCCGTTTTTTGCACGCCACGAATGTGTGTGCGTGTATGAGCGTCGACCGTGAGACCGACAGTGGTGAATTGTTCATCGCTGATCATCAGCCGCTTGCTGGCCCAGTAATCGGTCGTGCCGCTGGCAAACACGTTAACCGGTTTCTTGTGAGCCACGGTGCGGGAATTGATGACACCCGTGAGGAACATGTCGAGCTTGATTTGATCGGAGGCTTCTTGTGGCTGGAAAGTCACGAGGCCATTGGTAATCGCCGTGCCCCGAATCGTCGCACCGAGAATGCAATCGCGGACCGGGCGGATCTGGCAAACGGGCCCGGCAAGTTCATTGAGCGCATCGGTGGTGACATCGGTGACCACGTTGGGTTGGGAATAGCTTGCTCGGATAACCCCCACTTGATCGGTGGCTTCTCCCAAGTTGTCGATCGTGGCGATCGCCTTGCCGATTTTCAACGTCGTCTCGACCGTTGGTTCTTCGGTATGGCGGCGAAGTTGTTCGTCGAGATTTTTGGCAAACGCCGAGAAGATCGGAGCCGTGTCGCGGCGCGAGGCCAGCGTATGCCAGTATGCCAGATCGCGGTACTTATCGATGGCCTTGGCGGTGCGGGTAAAGACGGGGAGTTCCAAGCCCGGGTGATTCGAGCGGAAACGGCGGAGCACATGGCCTAGATTCTCAAGGCTCGCGCCGTCGACTTTTGCATCGTCGGCGAGTTGCGGTTCCAGCAAATCCCACTTGAGGTAGCGCTTCCAATCCTTTTCCAATTGTGATCCTGGGCCGAGGGCTTTTTCCAAAGCGCGGGCGCTGCCGACAAACTCTTGGCGATAGGGCGCGAAGCGCTCGTCGGAGATCGGTTTGTGGCCGACGGCAGCCGCGGTAAAATCGGCCGGTTTGGCATCCGCCGGGGTGGGAGCCTGCGCTTGGACCGCGCTACTGAATACGAACAGGAAAAAACCGGACAGCGCCAAGCCGTTGACGCGCTGGGAAAAATGGTGCAACACGACGTGATCCTCGTCGGAAAAGTAGGCCGGGTAAGTTAGGACTAAGAAATAAGGCGGGTTGGGATTGCCGGTCTGGCAATATAGCAAACCAGATGCCGCCTCTCCATCTTTCCTAGTCACCAGGCATGCAAGTATAGTGCACCCAGTTTGACTGTCCTACGCCGATTGTCCAGCTCCTGCGGTCTTTTCTTGATTTTTCGCGAAACGAACACGTGGTGTGGCGAAAAGGCAACGCTGGAGGAAGACCCGGACCGCGTTGCGATCCGGCTAGGGGCGAAGAAATTCTGCTAGCGGCCTTCGCGCAACAGATCGAAATATTCTTCGGCGTGTTCGCGGCGCGATTTGGGGAGTTCGTCGATCAACTGGGGATCGGTCGGACTTGTCCCTTCAGCAGCCATCTCGGTTTGCACGGCGGCAGAAACTTTGCCGCGGATGTTGGGGCCATCGGCTTCACCGGCATACACCAAGGGGCCCTGCCCCGTTTCTTGCTTGACGCGCGAATCGCGGAATTTGGCGTCGATGTCGCTGTCGTCGCGTTGTCCCCAGGCGGTGCCCTTACCCATGCCGCTGCCGCCGCCCTTCTTGGCTTGTTTGTTCGAGGCACCCTTGGCGGTTGATTGACACGTTTCGCAACCTTGGCCCGAGCATTCCTGGCAAGCCATCGCTTCTTTGGCGGCTTGCATCTCGGACATGGCCGCGTCGAGCATTTCCCCTTCTTTCATCGCCTGATCGAGCGATTCCATCTGCTGCGACATTTGATCCATGGCCTCGGAGGCCTTTTGCATGTCGCCCTGCTTCATTGCTTGCTGAGCTTCGCCCATTTTCGAGGCGAGCCCTTGCAGCTTGTCCATCTGACTTTGCTGGGCCTGCATCTGATCGAGCTTTTGCTGCATCTCGCCCGCTTTGGCGTGGTTGCCTTGCTCTTGCTGCTTTTGAATTTGCTTCTTGAGCTCATCCATCGATTGATCGCGGGCTTGCTTGGCCTCGGCTAATTTCTCTTGCAACTTCTTGAGTTGTTCCGCGAGTGCCTGCTTTTGCTCTTCGCTGAGCTTGCCAGTTTTCATTTGTTCTTGCAGCGACTTGAGTTCTTCGAGCGCCTTTTGCCAATCCCCTTCTTTCATCGCTTCGGCCATCTTTTCGGCCGGGCCCCGATTGAGCTTGTCGAGATTGGAGAGCTGTTTGCGCATCGAATCCTTGTTGCCGACTTCGCTGCGGCGCTTTTCGAGTTGCTTGGCCAAGTCGTTGAGTTTGACGAGCGATTGCTTTTGATCGGCTGCGGGATTCTTGCGGAGCTTTTCAGTTTCCTTTTCGAGTTGGTCAAACAGTCCGGCTGTTTCTTTGAGACCTTTCGCGGCGGCCTGCTTCTTGCGTTCGACGAGCCGCTTTTTCAGATTCTTGCTGACGTTGTCGCGTTGTTCTTTGGCTTGTGCCACAGCGTTGGGATCGACGCTGCTTTGTGCCGTGGGGTTGCCGACGAAACTCATCAGCACGAACGCGAAAGCAGTTGTCAGCACAGGGAGCCATTTGCGGCGGGGCAGGGTGATGCCAAATCGCGAACCGACTTCCACGCGCTCAATCGCCCGCGCGGCATCGCTCAGCAATGCTTGCCCCGCAGGGGTGGCGGCATCGTCGGGGGAAAGGGCCAAACTGCTGGAAACGCGCTCGCGCAGGTCGAAGCGATTGTCGAGTTCCACGGCGGCATCGAGCGTGCTCAAACCACGAACAAGAGTCCAAACGAGCGCGGTCAGTAATCCGCCAACGACTCCGGTCACGGCGCAGAGGGCCGTCCAATTGCCGGGCAGATTCTCAATCACAAAGAATTTGGGAACCGCGATCGCTACCACCGCCACGGCGAGCGTGACGAACAAGCAGGTAAGCGCTCGATTCAAAAACAACTCAAGCCACAATCTTTGACGGGCGCGGGAAACTTGAGCGAGAATCTGATCCATGGCTGCCTCGGACGCGGAGCAGGAAGTGACGCCCTCATTTTATCGGGTGGGGGGAGCTAAGTCACGCTGGGTAGAGGAGGCCCTAGGAACACTAATTACCGCTAATTCGCGCTAATCAGGATTATTAGTGGTAATTAGCGGCGATTAGTGTTCTCTTAAGTTCCGATTAAAGGCGGCGGTTATATGCGGTAAGATACGTAGAGAGAGAACAAGCTACCGGATCGCGTGGTGAACCGGCTAGGAATACAAATATGACCGAAAAGCATCTGCCCAGCCCTGCGGAACGACCCGACACCGACGTGGTGCTCTACGACGGACATTGCCGATTTTGCCGGCAAGGGGTGCAGAGCCTGCTCTTTTGGGACTGCCAAAAGAAGCTCTCGTATTTGTCACTACACGATCCGGAAGTGAAACGTCGGTGGTCCGACATTTCGCACGACCGACTGATGAAAGAAATGTGCATCATCGACCGCGCTGGCCACCGCTACTGGGGACCGGAAGCGGTTCGCTATCTCACCCGTCGGCTCAGGCGATTGTGGTGGGCCGCGCCATTTGCGTACTTCCCGGGGAGCATGTTGCTCTGGCGACCGCTGTATCGATTGGTGGCGAAAAACCGTTACCGCTTTTTGGGGAAGACCGCCGCTTGCGACGACGGGGGCACGTGCAGTTTGCACCGATGATGCGATCGCCGGAAAAAAGCAATGTAGCTAGCTAGAACCACTCCGATCGACATACTTGGCGGCTCCGGCACGAGGATACTTTCCCACAAGACAATCATAGAATCTGTAACATACGGACCGCCCATTCGAGACTTACTTGGTATCTCGAAAATTGATTTACCGTCGTATACACTTACTGAAATTACGCCGAGATCGTAATCTCGGGTGGCCCATGCCACCCATCGTTTCGACACGCGGCCAGAATCGTCGCGGTCATTATAGGTCAGTCTTAAGCTTGCCCCATTCTCGAATACGAAAAACTCCCCGTAATTTCCATAGCCCGATTTGTAAGCAAGCCGGTCACTTTCTAAGGTAAAATTTAGTACCGAAGATGCTATCGCATACGAATTGCTTCCGTCAAATACGTAGAGTGAGCTACCCCCATTGCTGTAATCAGGCCGAATCCATCCAACGAGTGATTCGGAAACTTGTGGGAAGTAATCTGTTGAGGAATTGTCAGTGAGTTGACGGATACTCTGACCATCGTACAGGAAGATTTCAGCATCGTTTTCTCCTATTCGCCTACCGCTCCAAACGATTCGATGTCCTGAAGAGTGTGAGCCTGATATCGTAGTCGAAGGGTCGATTTGAGCGATTTGTGTCAGAACACCGTTCCTGTACGCGATAATATTGTGGCCCAGGATACTCAGCCGAGTGCTGATTGGTAGTTCTAGTACAGGCCTTTGCTGACCATTTTGTGTTACTTGAATCGTGTGTTCGCCATCGAAGACAAAGCGTTCAAAAATGCCGTTGACGGAGCTAGACCAGAAGACGTTTGGTCCATCGACTTGAGGACCACTGCCACCTAAATCGTCGTTGGAGAGTTGTAGTACTTTTTGACCGTCGTACATCAAAACTTGACTCTTATTGTTGATATGCTCTTGCCAAGCGACTATATTTCCCGCAGTCGTTACATTGAGAATGTAGTTCGACGAGCGGTGAACTATCTGACTGGTAATACCATCGTAAACATGTACGCGTGTAAGATAAGCTGCGGTGGCTTCGGATAACCCACTGAAGAACGTGGCATACAAAAAGAAAATCGCGTTTGCCCAGCCGCAAGACGAAAGTGCTTTTTCATTGCGCATTTGTGCTCCCTGATTCAATTCACGCAGCATCGAAGCACAGCGTTACATATATCATATATTATGAGTCGAACCGAGTTAGTGCCTCTTGTCGACAGCTTACTAACGAAATTTATCCAGGTAAACCTCTTTGTATCACTGAAATCCGTGTTCCTTGGCCGGGAACTCGCCGCTGCGGACTTCGTCGCGGAAGTTTTTCACGGCGTCGGTGACCACCGATTCTAAATTCGCGTATTGCTTCACGAACTTCGGCAGGTAATCAGTTTTTAGGCCGAGAATGTCGTGCAACACGAGCACTTGGCCATCGCAGCCGGGGCCGGCGCCGATGCCGATCGTGGGGATCGTGGTCTTCTCGGTGATGCGAGTCGCCATTTCTGAGGGGATGCATTCCAGCACGATGGCGAACGCCCCCGCTTCGGCTGCCGCGCGGGCATCGTGCAGGAGGGCCGCTTCGTCGCGCTGCACGCGGTAGCCGCCGAGTTGATGTACGCTTTGTGGACGCAGGCCGCAGTGGGCCATCACGGGAATCCCCGCCGACACGAGGGCGTTGATCGTGTCGGCTTGATCGGCGCCCCCCTCGAGCTTCACCGCCTGGCAGCGAGTTTCTTTGAGAATTCGCCCCGCGTTTTCAATCGCCTTGTACGTTCCCAAGTGATAACTGGGGAACGGCATGTCGACCACCAGCAGGGCGTTCTCGACCGCGCGGCCGACCATCTCGGCGTGATAGATCATTTCGTCGAGCGTCACCGGCAACGTACTGTCGTGACCTTGCACGACCATCGACATGCTGTCGCCGACGAGCACGGCTTCGACGCCGGCTTGATCCACGAGCCGCGCGAACGGATAGTCGTAGGCCGTCACCATGGTGATCTTCTGTCCCGTGCCCTTGAGCGAGGCGAACTTGGGGACCGTCATTCGGCTTTTACGGCGTGGCGATTTGTCGTGAGGATTTTCTGTGGCCATAGATGCAGGCTAACTCACACGAGAAGCGGAAGATAGGGGTCGAACAAGCATGGAACCTCTGCGGGGGCGAGACGCCCCGGCTCGCGGCCATTCCCTCACAGGGACGCGATTGCCAGAATAAGGTTCATGTTTGAGACTTTTGAATCGCTAAGCCGGCAAGCGGCTTTGAATAACCATTTGAATGTGGCTGATCGGCTGACGCGGATTGCTGGTGCGATGCCCACGGCGGTGGCGGTCGCTTGTCCTGGGTACGGCGACGTGGCGGGCCAGCACAGCTATGCGACTTGCACATTTGCGGAACTTGAGGCTGATGCCACGGCCCTTGCGCGGGGGCTGATTGATTTGGGCGTGACGCCGGGGATGCGGCTCGTGCTGTTGGTGAAACCGGGGATCGAGTTCGTGAAACTTGTGTTTGCTCTGCTTCGTTCGGGGGCAACCACGGTGCTGATCGATCCGGGGATGGGCAAACAGCATTTGGTGAATTGTCTGTCGGCGGTCGAACCCGCGGGGTTTGTGGCGATCTCACCGGCCCAAGCCGTGCGGACACTTTTGCGGCGGCGATTTCCGCTGGCCAAGCTCAATGTCACGGTGGGGCGGCGTTGGTTTTGGGGTGGGAAGACTTATAAGCAATTGCTCAAAGCGGGGCGAAGTTCGACTACGTCGTTACCAGTCGCGCAAGGCAGCGACACTGCTGCGATTATTTTCACCAGCGGCAGCACTGGTCCGCCCAAGGGAGTGCTCTACACGCACGAGATTTTTGAAACGCAGGTTGCGGAGATCGAACGGGAATACGATCTGCAACCCGGCGGGGCGGATTTGGCGTGCTTCGCGTTGTTTGGGTTGTTCAACTCGGCACTCGGAGTGACAACCGTCTTTCCCAAGATGGATTTCTCGCGGCCTGCGTCGGTGGATCCCAAGAAGCTGCTAGAAACCGCGCACGATTGGCGGGTGACGCAGGCGTTTGCTTCGCCGGCCGTGTGGAACAAGTTGAGCCACTACTGTGAGGTGCAGGGCGAACAGATTCCGACCCTGCGGAAGATTTTCTCCTGTGGCGCGCCGGTGTCAGCGGAAGTTTTGCAACGAACGCTTGCTTGCACGGACGCCTATGCCGAGATGCACACGCCCTACGGGGCGACCGAAAGTTTGCCCGTGGCGACGATTGCTGCGAGCGAAGTTCTCGGCGAAACCGCCAGCGAGACGGCACGCGGGAAAGGGGTTTGTGTTGGGCGGAAGTTTGAAACCGTTGAGTGGAAGATCATTCGGATCACGGATGAGCCGATCCAAAGCATCGCTGACGTTGAAGAACTTCCGGTGGGTCAGATTGGCGAGTTGATTGTGAAGGGGAGACAGGTTTCACCGACGTATGTGACGGGAGATTCTGCGAAACACAATTCACTGGCAAAGATCGTTGACAAGCGAGCCGGCTCGTCCCCGAGCCCGAGTGTATGGCATCGCATGGGCGACGTCGGCTATTTCGACAAGCAGGGCCGCTTCTGGTACTGCGGCCGGAAGAATCATCGTGTCGAGACGGCCAACGGCACGTTGTTTACCGAGTGTGTGGAGGCGATTTTTAATCAGGCAAATTGGGTCGAGCGAACGGCGTTGGTTGGTATTGGGCCGCGTGGATCACAGGTTCCAATTGTCATTTACGAAACAGAGTCAATTACACATATCTATCCAGCCCACGGCGAACCTCTCATGCCTGAGGATGTGTTTCGTGAGATTCCAGGGGAGATGCAAGGGATCGCCGAGAAACATGGATTTACGATCGGTATTTTCTTGCGACACAATCAGTTTCCCGTCGACGTGCGGCACAATTCAAAGATCAATCGTGAGGCATTGGCGGCGTGGGCGGAGATGGAGCTCGTGAAGCGGAAAACATGAAAGCACTGGTCACAGGTGGCGGAGGATTTCTCGGGCGAGCGATCGTCGAGCAACTTCGCGCGCGCGGTGATGAAGTGCGGAGTTTTGGCCGCGGCGCGTATCCAGATCTTGTCGCGCTGGGCGTGGAAGTCATTCGTGGCGATGTGCGTGATGCCGGCGCTGTCAGCAAAGCATGCGAAGGAATGGATTGTGTGTTTCATGTTGCCGCGATCGCGGGGATTGGCGGGCCTTGGAAACGATTTTACGAAGCCAATGTCGTGGGGACGCAAAACGTGTTGGCTGCGTGTCGTGCGCAGGGCGTTCCCAAGCTCGTTTATACCAGCAGCCCTAGCGTCACCTTCGCGGGACGCGATCAATGCGGCATCAATGAACAGCAAGCTGTGCCTGATCTCAATTGGCTCGCCGCGAACAATTGCCACTATTCGCGCAGCAAGGCCGTGGCCGAAGCCGGAGTGCTGGCGGCGAATGGTTCGCAACTGGCGACCTGTGCGTTGCGGCCGCATCTGATTTGGGGGCCACGCGATCAGCATCTCATTCCCCGTTTGATGGCGCGGGCCAAGTCGGGCCGTTTGCGTCGTGTGGGCGACGGCACGAACAAAGTCGACATCATTTATGTCGACAACGCGGCCGCGGCCCATTTGGCGGCGGCGGATGCCTTAACGCAACCAAACTCGCCCGTTGGCGGAAAGGCTTACTTTCTGAGCCAAGGCGAAAGCGTGAATTGCTGGGCGTGGATCGACGAGATTCTGGCGCTGGCGAACTTGCCGCCGGTGAAAAAGTCGATTTCGTTTCGCGCGGCTTTGCGGCTCGGCGGACTCTGCGAGGCGGTTTACGGCTTCGTGCGAACCACGCGCGAGCCCCCGATGTCCCGGTTTTTGGCGTGGCAACTTGCCAGTTCGCATTGGTTCGACATCGGCGCCGCAGAGCGGGATTTTGGCTACGAACCGCGGATTTCCACGGCCGAGGGGATGCAGCGGCTCGCCCAATGGCTCGCCGTTTCAACGACCTAGCCGGTTTTCGCCGGTCGAATTACAATCAGCAGCTTGATTTTGACCCGCTTTTGCCAGTTATAGACCGCCAGACCGAGGACGCCGTGTATCGAACCCATACCTGTGGAGAATTGACCGAACAACATGCGGGCGAAACCGTCACACTTTGTGGCTGGGTCGATAGCTATCGCGATCATGGTGGCGGATTGTTTGTCGACTTGCGCGACCGCTATGGCCTTACGCAGATTGTGTTCAATCCTCCCGACACTTCGGCGGAGGTGATCGAGCAAAGCAAATCGCTCCGCGCGGAATATGTGATCAAGGTGACGGGCATCGTCGCCGCGCGGCCCGAGGGAATGGCGAATCCACGGATGGCAACCGGCAAGATCGAGCTGCGGGCCGTGACGCTCGAGTTATTGAACAAGTCGTTGGTGCCGCCGGTTTCGCCGAGCTCGCTCGAAGCCCCCGGCGAAGATTTGCGGCTCAAGCATCGCTATCTCGATTTGCGTCGCCCGGCGATGCAAAAGATTATGCTGCTGCGTGCCGCGCTCGTTAAGGACATGCGCGATTACTTCGAGGAACACAATTTCATCGACGTCGAAACGCCCGTGCTGGGCCGTAGCACCCCCGAAGGGGCTCGCGATTACTTGGTGCCCAGCCGCGTGCATCGGGGCAAGTTTTATGCGTTGCCGCAGTCGCCGCAGTTGTACAAGCAGATTTTGATGATCGCTGGTTACGATCGTTACGTGCAGGTGGCGCGCTGTTTTCGCGATGAAGATTTACGGGCCGATCGTCAGCCGGAATTCACGCAGCTCGACGTCGAGATGGCTTTTGTCGACGCCGAAGACGTCATCGGCATGATCGACGGTTTGGTGAAGCAACTGGCTAAGTCGCATCTGGGAATTGATCTGCCTACTCCCCTGCCCCGCATGACTTACGACGAGGCGATGGAGCGATTCGGCCATGATGCGCCCGACCTGCGGTTTGGGATGGAGATCATCGACTGTACGGACCTTGCCGCCAAGGCCGAGTTCCGCGTGTTCCAAAGCGTGGCGAGTTCTGGTGGCCGCGTGCGAGCGTTGAACGTGAAAAAGGGGACAGAACAGTATTCCCGCCGTGGTATCGACGGACTCACGGAATATGCCGCCGAGTTTGGCGCGAAGGGGCTTGCCTGGTTCCGCGTGGAAGAAGATGGCACGCTCAATAGCACAATTGCCAAGAATTTTACGCCCGAGCTGCTCAAGGAATTCGGGATTCGCTTGAATGCCGAGCCGGGGGACCTGCTGTTGTTTGTGGCCGACACCTTCGCGGTGACCTGTAAGGCGCTGTATGCGTTGCGCTCGAAGATTGGCCGCGAGATGAAGCTCTACGATCCGGCAACGATGAACTTTTCATGGATCGTTGAATTTCCGATGTTCGAATACGACGACGAAGAGAAGCGTTGGTCGGCGATGCACCATCCGTTCACCGCGCCACGGGACCAGGACCTCGCGATGTTGGAGACCGATCCCGGCAAGTGCCGCGCGAAGGCTTACGACTTGGTCGTGAACGGTTACGAAGCCGGTGGCGGCACGATTCGTATTCACGATGACAAGATTCAAAGCAAAGTGTTTTCGCTGTTGGGTATCGACGAAGCCACGGCCAAGGATCGCTTCGGCTTCTTGCTCGATGCGCTGCAATACGGAGCCCCGCCCCATGGTGGCATTGCTCTGGGAATCGACCGCGTGGTGATGTTGTTTGGTCAGCTCGATAACATCCGCGACTGCATCGCATTCCCCAAGACGCAAAAGGCAAGCGACCTCATGACCGAGGCCCCCGGTGCGGTGGACCTCAAGCAGCTGCGAGAATTGTCAATCAAGCTGGCGGAGTAAACTTTGGATCGGCAATGAGACATTGCTGGTTAACTTAGCGTGGGCGTTTTACTGCGCCGTCGTTTTCCAGTTGTTCTTGCCATTCTTGCACCAGTCGCAGCGCGTCGAGTGGCGTCGTGTTGTTGAGATCCATGCCGCGGATTGTTTCCAGCAGCGGGTGATCCATCGTTTCGAAGAGCGTCATCTGCATGTGATGACCGTTTTTGGAAGGGGGATGGGGGAGGGAGGAAGGTAGAGTTTCGTGTTGGGCTTCGAGTTGTTTGAGAATTTCTTCGGCCCGTTCGTTGACTTCGCGGGGCACACCGGCGAGTTGGGCCACGTGAATGCCGTAACTTTTGTCGGCGGCGCCGGCAATGATTTTGTGCAGGAACACGACCTGTCCCTGCCATTCCTCGACTGCCACGTTGAGATTCGCCACGCCGGGGAGTGACTCTTCTAGGTCGGTCAGCTCGTGATAATGCGTGGCAAATAACGTGCGGCAGCCGATGCGGTCGTGGAGATACTCCACCACCGCCCAAGCAAGCGACAGCCCATCGTAGGTGCTCGTGCCGCGGCCAATTTCGTCGAGGATCACCAAGCTGCGGTTGGTGGCCGTGTTGAGAATCCGCGCGGTCTCAGTCATTTCGACCATGAACGTGCTGCGGCCGCGGGCCAGATCGTCGCTTGCCCCTACGCGAGCAAAAATCCGATCGGCGATGCCAATGGTCGCCTCACGTGCCGGGACGAAACTTCCCACTTGCGCCAGCAGCGTGATCAGCGCCACTTGACGAATGTATGTGCTTTTGCCCGCCATGTTGGGGCCGGTGATGAGGAGTAGCGAGTTCCGAGTTCCGAGTTCCGAGTTCGTAATTCCTTTCTCGTAACTCGCGCCTCGCCCCTCACAACTGATCCCATTTGGCACGAAGGTTCCCTCGGCCTCGGTGATGTCGAGGACAGGATGGCGGCCGTCGATGATGTCCAGCGTTGATTCGTCGGTGATCGTGGGACGCACGTAATTTCGCGCGCGGGCGAGTTCGGCGAGCGACGCAAGAACGTCGAGTTCGGCAAGTGAGTCAGCGGTGCCTTGCAAGCGGCGGGCCGCCGTGGCCACAAGTTCGCGCAGCTCGACGAACAAGTTGTATTCCAAGTCGAGGGCCCGTTCCTCGGCGGTGAGAACCTTCTCTTCGTGCTCTTTGAGATCCGGGGTGATGTAGCGTTCGCAGTTTTTGAGCGTTTGCTTGCGGATGAAATTGTCGGGAATCTTTTCTCGATGCGTGTGCGTGACTTCTAGGTAATAGCCAAAGACTTTGTTGAAGCCGATCTTGATGCTGGGGATGCCGCTCTCGGTGATCGCGCGGGCTTGATACTCGGCCATCCATTTTTTGCCGCCGCGCATCAGATCGCGCTGTTCATCAAGCTCGGCGTGGAAGCCTTCGCGAATGAAGCCCCCTTCGCGGGCGTTGAGCGGGCAATCGTCAGAGAGCGCCGCTTCGAGCCGGCCGCGAATCTCGGGGCACAGATCGATGCGGGCTTCGAGTTGATTGAGCCGCGCGGCGGAACGGCCAGTCAGTTTGGCTTTTACTTTGGGCAGGCATTTCAACGTGCGAGCCAAGAAGCAGAGATCACGGGGAGTGGCTCGCGAGGTCGTCACGCGAGCGAGCAAACGCTGGATGTCGTAGATCGAACGCAATTCGGTGCGGAGGTCGTTGGTGACGGCTGCATGACTGACCAACTCGCCGACGGCATCGAGCCGGGCGTTGATGGAATTCACATCGGTGAGCGGGTTAGCGAACCAATCGCCCAACAGCCGGGCACCCATTGCGGTCACCGTACGATCAACCACGCCCAGCAGCGAACCCTCACGGCGACCGTCGCGCAGGCATTGCGAGATTTCCAAACTGCGGCGGGTGGCTTGATCGATCTCCAGCCGGGTTCCCAGGCGATAAGGGGCGAGGTGATCGATATGCGCGAGCGACGACTTCTGTGTTTCGCACAAATAATCGAGGATCGCACCTGCGGCAGCGAGGGCAGGGCCATCTTCGTCGCCAAAGCCAAACCCTTCGAGCGACTGCGTGCCGAAGTGCTTAGTAAGCGCAGCCTCGGCGGCTTTGTGACCAAAGGTCCAAGGGGGTCGCCGCGTCACGAGCCGCCCTTCGCTCCACAGGGTGGGAAAGGCAGGGGCATCTTCGCTGACCAACAATTCCACGGGGGCCACGCGCGCCAGCTCATCTCCCAGCTTGTCGCCGGGAACAACGGCGGCTTCAAAACGGCCCGTCGAAACATCAATCCAGGCGAGGCCGCATTCGTCACCACGCTGGGCAACGGCCAACAGATAATTGCTTTCCTGGGGATTGAGCAGCACGTCGTCGGTGACCGTGCCGCGACTCACCACGCGGGTGACGGCTCGTTTGACGATTCCCTTGGCATCGCGTGGGTTTTCGATTTGCTCGCAAACGGCGGCCCGCATCCCGGCGGCAATGATCTTGGCGAGATAGCCATCGAGCTGATGGTGGGGAAAGCCCGCCATAGGGGTCGGATTCTCGCTTTTGTCGCGGCTGGTGAGCGAGAGTCCCAAAATCCGCGCAGCGGTCTTGGCATCGTCGAAGAACAGCTCGTAAAAGTCCCCCATCCGAAACAACAGCAGGGCCTCTCCCGCGGCCTGCTTGGCCTCGTGATACTGCTGCATCATGGGGGTGACGGACATGGCATGAAACTCCAGGAACGTGAACGGCGGTTCATGCTACCCAAGAGCGGCGCAGAGTTGCAGGGGCGCGACTCGGAAATTGTCTTGGAGAAAGAATTTCCAGGAGTAAGAGTCGCTGAAATCGGCAGAGTCGCTTGAAAAACTACTGCACCAATTCTTCTTCGGCGTCGTTCGCGCTGAGGTCGAGCTCACCGGAATCTTCCAGGCGGCGGACCACGTCGACGATTTCTTGCTGCTTGGCTTCGACGGCCGAGAGCTTGACCGCACCCAGGAAGCCGAGTTCTTCGCGGAGCATGTCGCCGGCGCGCTGCGACATGTTCTTGAAGATCTTGTCCTTGAGTTCGGAGCTCGCTCCTTTGAGCGCCATGGCCCATTGCGAGCTTTCGACGTTCTTGAGCACGATCTGCATGTCCTTGTCGCTGAACCGGCCGATGTCCTCGAACACGAACATCAAGCGGCGAATGTCTTCGACCAGATCGGGATCTTCCTGTGAAAGATTTTCGAGCAAGGTTCGTTCGGTCGCGCGATCCGACACGTTCAAGATTTCAGCGACGGCGTCGATGCCGCCGGCTTTGTCGAAGCTTTGGCTCATGACGCTCGACATGCGGCGCTCGAGACCTTTTTCCACTTCGTGAATGATATCGGGACTAGTTTGTCCCATCGCGGCGATCCGCTGGATCACCGAGAGTTGCCGATCGGGCGGCAAGCCAGCGAGGATTTGAGCGCTTGTCGGAGGGGCAAGATGCGAAAGCACAAGCGCGATCGTTTGCGGATGCTCGTCGATCACGTAGGTGAGAATGTTTTGACTGTCGACATTACGCAGGAACGCGAACGGCACGGCTTCGATCGATTGGCGGATGTTGTCGAGCGCGGTGCTGGCATTCTTGCCGAGGGCGAGCTGCACGAGCTGTTTGGCGCGTTCCAGGCCTCCTGCATCGAAACCGCTCGAGCCAGGATTCGACTGGGCGAACTGATTGATCGCCAGATCCTGCTCGTCCGCCGAGACACCTTTGAGCCGGGCGATTTCAATCGATACCAGCTCGACCTGCTTGGGATCAAGCCGCGACAACACGTCGACCGCCTGTTCTTCAGGGAGCGAGGCAACCAGAATCGCAGCTTTGCGTAGTTCGGACATAAGAGCTGGTGACGAGGAGACGATCGTGCGCAGCGATAACGGCGCAGCGAGAATGTTAGTCGTAGAATCGGCCCGCACGACTGGGGGACTTGAGGCGAGTTTAACGCCGCGAGAAACGCAGCATTGCTAGCACGCGATTATTCAAGCGTGCAGACGCCCCATTGGCCGTCGCATTCGTCGACGGCGACGGTGATTTTGCCGGGCGTGGTGCCGGATGCGGCCGTGATGGCTGTTTTCAAAAGCTGGCCGATGTGGTGGGCTAGCAGTTCCGCTGTGGTGTTGGCGAGTGGTAGCAACACGCAATCTTGGCGGGGAAAGATCCAGCGGCGGGAGCCGTGCATGACGGTCACTTCGCTGTCGGTTTCGACCACGCGGATCGTCGGATGCTGCGTCGGCAAGATCATCCGATGATCGAGGCCGTCGACGATCCGCTGGAGTTCATCGCGCACGGCGATAAAGTCGAGCACATAGTGATTCTGGTTGAGCGGGCCGTGGATTTCCGCGGTGACATGGTAGTTATGGCCATGGAGCGGCTCGCAGACGTCGTCGTTGTACGTGATGAAGTGAGCCGCGCTGAAGACGAAGCGTTCTTTTTCGAGTTTGATGGAGTAGGTTTCAGGCAAATTGTGGTCCTCACGAAGAATCTTGCTTCAATCCTCACACGCTTTAAATACGTGAAGGTTACGCAGACTCGATCCTTCAGTCGCTTAGGCTCTCTCAGGATGACACTAACAATAAAACTTCACAGGCCATTGTAATCGTCCATCACGCAAGAGCACAAACAACGCGGCGGCGATGATGTCGGCCGACGTGCCGGGATTGCGGCGATGGCCATCGGCGCGGAGCCAGAAATCGAAATCGGCAAGCGCGGCTTCGTAATCTTCGCCGGTGTACGAGAGGACACGCGCCGCGTAGTTGGAAACTTCTTGCGCCAGCGCGAGGCCGCACTTCCGGGCGATGAGCGTGTCGGGTTGTTTGGCAAGCAGCTCCAGGAACGCCGTGACAATCGACTGGGCAAGTGGAGCTTTATTTGCTGCGATGAGGTCGGCCACCCAAAAGACCTCGACAAAGTTGTTGGTGTATTGGCGAGCGACAAGATCGTGGTCGGCGGCAAGTTGCATCGCTGCGACAAGTGTGATTTCTGGGGGGGCGTCGACAACGTCCGCCTCGTCGACTTTCCCCAACCCGCCGGGCGCGGCCAGGCGAATTGCTTCGTACACAAGCCGTGTATCGGTGGTGGAGAGGTTACTTAGAACCGTTGGCAAGCCCAAGGCGAGTGGTTTGTCGGGTCTCGCAGCCGCGAGGGGCGCGAGCAGCAGAACGGTGCCTAAGTAGGTGTTGGTGCCGACGGCATGGTGAATGGCCTTGATGGATTCGAAAACGGCATGGCCAACGCCATAAGCGTGCGCCAATGCGATTTGCGGACCGATCACCGCGGCACTGGTGAGAAAATCGGCGTAGGTGGCATCTTCGAAATCGGCGCCACGATAGACGTTGCCCGGCTTGGCGGCGGTCGCTTCCCAGATGCAGGCGAGCGTGGCTTGGAGGGCCAAGTCGTTCATGGGACTGCTCCAGAAGCATTGTCGTCGGTGCGAGCAAGAAAGTTCACTAGCAACCGCTGCGCATCTTCGGGGGCATCTTCGACGACCCAGTGGCCGACGTCGGCGAGGCGGTGGGCTTCGGCTTGCGGCCAGGCGGCGACGAACTTGTCGAGGCACTCGGGAGTGAAGCACCAATCTTGCATACCCCAGACCAACAGTTGCGGCATGCTAGACAATTGCGGCAGCTGGTTTTCAATCTCACCGAGAGTTTGCCAAGTCGGATGCGAGGAATTAAGCGGAATATCTTTGACGAACTGATAGACCGCGGCGCGGCGCGTCCAGTTGTTGTACGGAGCGAGATAGCCGGCGGCGACAGCGGGGTCGAGTTTTTTCGTGCGAGCGAGCGTCATTCGCAAAGCCGCCAGCGAGAAAGCGTTCCCTGCTTGCAGGGCAAGTTTGCCAACAAGGGGCCAACGGCACACGCGAATGCGAAAGGGAATGAACCAAGGCTGAAACGCGCCGGTATTGAACAGCACGATTCGCTCGAAGCGTTGCCGATGCCGGAGAAGTGTGCCGAGTCCAATTGCGCCCCCCCAATCTTGGGCGACGAGCGTGACATGCTTGAGATCGAGCTGCTTGATTAAACTTGCCAGATTGTCGATGTGATCGGCGAGCCGCAGGGGATGGGGCTGGAGATCGCTCAGCCCGCAGCCGACGTGATCGGGAGCCACGCAGCGGTAGTGTTCCTGATTGGCTGTAATCAGCCGTCGCCAATGAAAGGACCACGTGGGATTGCCGTGGACGAAGAGCAGCGTCGGCGTGTCGGCCTTTCGCGGTCCTCCGTCGACATAGTGCATGCGTGCACCGGCAACGTCGCACCACTGCGAGGTGAAGGGATACAAGGAACGCCAATCGGATGTGGTCGCGGAGATCGGTCTGCTCGGCTGGGGGGTGAGGGATTGTGTTATTGATTGCTTTCGCTGGCGGCTTGCTGGGATTTGTCCGGCGCCTGGTGTTGCTGGCAAATCAGCAAGTTGAGCAGCGAAACCGCAAGCGAGATTGTGGCCGGACGAAAAAGCATCGTTGTGAACATAAAATAAAAACAATTGGATATTCAGCGAATTGGCTAGTATAGCAATTCCTGCCGGGCCTTTGACGATGGGTGACAAAAAGCGTACAAAGTAGGGTCTAACTTCGCAGCAGCGCGACCGCTCGTGAGAGGTCTCTGCAATGGGGGCCTTGTGAACCTGGTCAGGGTGGAGACACAGCAGCCATAAACTTGCGTCTCTTTGTGTGGGGGCCTCTCACGAGCAGCCGCGAAGCTTTTACCGCTCAGCCGCAAGCGGCAAAAACATGTCGAATGAAATTTCACAAGCACCTGGCGGCACGGAACCTAAAAGCGGTGACTATGTCGTCGTCGCGCGGCGTTATCGGCCCCAAGGTTTCGACGAGCTGATCGGCCAGCAGCACGTGGCTCAGGCCCTCAAGCGGGCCATCGAAAGCGACCGCGTCGGTCATGCTTATCTGTTCACGGGGGCTCGGGGTGTCGGCAAAACGTCCGCCGCGCGGATTCTCGCCAAGGCTCTTAATTGCGAACATGGCCCGACGATCACGCCGTGCAATGAGTGTGAAAGCTGTCAGGGAGTGACCGCCGGGAGCGACGTCGACGTGCTCGAAATCGACGGTGCCAGCAATCGCGGCATCGATGATGTCCGGCAGTTGCGGCAGAACGTGGCGATCCGGCCGAGTCGCTCGCGGTTCAAGATTTATATCATCGACGAAGTCCACATGGTCACACGCGATGCGTTCAACGCGTTGCTCAAGACTTTGGAAGAACCTCCCGAGCATGTGAAGTTTATCTTCGCCACGACGGAAGCGAACAAGATTCCGATCACGATCCTGTCACGGTGCCAGCGGTTCGACTTCGCGGGGATCGAGGCGAATGCCATCCAGACGCGGCTAGCGCAGATTGCGGCGGCCGAAGGGGTGGAGATCGAAACCGACGCGCTGCAAATCCTGGCCATGCGGGCGGCGGGTTCGATGCGCGACAGCCAGTCGCTGCTGGAGCAATTGCTGTCTGGAAGTGGCGGTTCCATTACGGCGGCGGATGTCACCAACATGCTGGGGATCGCCCCGGCGGCGAGACTGACGGGACTTGTGATGCCGTTGGTGAACCGTGATGCAGCGACCGCCTTATCGGAACTTGATGCCGCACTTGCCGAAGGGGCTGACGTCGGTCAGTTGATTGATCAGTTGTTGGGCTATTTTCGCGACGTGATGACCCAGGCCGTGGGTTGCGACGAAAGTCGCTTGCTTTATGCCTTGCCCAGCCAGCGTCAGGAAGTGCGTGAGATTGCCCAGCAATTGGGAGTTCATACCTTGCTAGCGATTGGGCAGGTGCTCGATCAAGCCGCCGCACGGATGCGAATTAGCACGCACACGCGGACACTCGCCGAAATGGCGATCGTGCGGATTTGCAGCCTGGAGAATCTCGACGAATTGGCGAGCCTAATCGAGCAACTGCGGGATGGCACGATCGATCAAAGCGCGCCCGCAGTAAAAAAAAACTCCCCCGCTAGTCCGCCTCCCGCGCGGACGTTGAATCCACCAAGTGTCCCCTCCCCTGCCCCGGCGGTTGCCCCGCCCGTTGAGGCCGCGCCGGAAGAAATTGCGGAGACGAATGGCCACGCGGAGGAACCGGTTGCAGCGGTCAAGAAGATAGAACTGTTGGCGGAGAATGTCGAACAAATTTGGAAGCAGGCCCTCGCTTCGCTCACGGGGATCATTGCCGAGAATGCTTCGCACGTCGACGAAGTGACACTCGACTCGGCGGGACGGATGCAGGTTAAGTTTTCGGACTCCTTTTACCGCGATGCGTGTGAGCGACCGGCGAATCGTAGCCGCTTGGAAGCGGCGCTGCAGGATGTTTGTGGCCGGCGCGTGGCACTCATTTTTCAAGCCAGTCAGCGCGTGGATACTCCTGTCGCGAACGTGGCTCCTCCCCCTTCCCGAAGGCAACAGCAAGCCGACGTGGCCGAGCAGTCGTTCGTGAAAAAAGCACTTGAACTATTCAATGGCGATCCCCATCGCATTCGGTATACGCCTCCCGCAAATAAGGAAACGGAGTAAATCATGTTCAAAGGCTTAGGCAATCTTGCCAACTTGGGAAACCTGATGAAGCAAGCCCAGGAAATGGGCGGCAAGATGCGCGAGATTAACGAAGAGCTCAAGGCGAAGCGGGTGACCGGTTCCGCCGGTGCAGGGATGGTGGAGGTCGACGCCAACGGAGTGGGCGAAATTCTGGCCGTGCGAATTGACCCCTCGCTCATGGCCAAGCAGGACCGCGAGTTTATCGAAGACTTGTTGCCGGCGGCAATCAATGCGGCTCAACAAAAAGTTAAAGAGCTTTACGCCGAGCAGATGCAATCTCTTACCGGAGGTTTGAACCTGCCGGGGTTGGGGGATGCGTTAGGACAATTTGGCAACACGCCTACCGAGTGACGCACTCGATGATCATACTTTGGCATCTGTCAAGGGAGTGGTCATGGGGACTCGGGAATTTGTCATGCCGCGTATGCTGAACTTTCTTTCTGATTCGGCTAGCCAGCGGTATTCTTTTCCCACATGCCGCGGTTTATTGCGGTAGAATTATGTCGGGCTTTCCAGCGGCTTTTGGGGGAGCGGAATGCCAGCAATGCCACCGCGGAATTTGACCTGCGGTCGGCATCGGCATTATGCTACAGATCGGTGAGAAGCATTTCTCGTTCCGATCCCTTGGGCTTTCAACACACTAATAGTTAGAAGAAACACGATGCGTCTTTCACTCGGCCAACACATGCACATGGCTCAGAAGCAGGTGCTCGCACCGCGGATGATCCAGTCCATGGAAATTCTGCAGCTGCCGATCATCGCGCTGCAGGAACGGATTGAGCAGGAGATGGAAGACAATCCCGTGCTCGATCAAGTCGAGTACACCGACGAGCCGGCCGAGTTCGAAGAGGAAGTCATCAATCCCGATGCTCCGACCGATTCGGAACGGGAAATGGTTGTCGCCAACGACAACAACAACGAGGCGGATTTCGAGCGGCTGCTGAACATGGCCGACAATCTGCCCGACGAGTACGAAGAGCGGAGCCGCCCCTCGCGGGGCCAGATGGAGGCGGAATCCGATCGTCAGCACGACGCGATGGCCAACATGGTATCGCGGCCCGAATCGCTCTTGGATTACTTAGATCACCAGTTGAGCTGGTTCGAACTGAGTGAACCGCTCAAGAAGATGTGCGAGCGGATTATCTACAATCTCGATACGAATGGCTATTTGAAATCGCCGCTCGAAGAATTGCTGCCGCCACCGCCGGCCGAAGTGAATGGCAATGTCCAGGCGTGGCGAACCGAGCAATTGAAGCTGGCCGAAGAAGCGCTCGCGATCGTGCAGCGGCTTGACCCACCGGGGATCGGCGCGCGGAATCTCAAAGAATGCTTGATGCTGCAACTCACGCCGGGCTTGCTGTTCTATGAAGAGCTCTTGGTGCTGATCGAGAGTCATCTGGAAGATCTCGAGAACAACCGCCTGCCGTTGATCGCCAAGAAGACCGGCTATTCGATTGAAACGATTCAAGAAGCGTGGGAAGACCTGCGGACTTTGAAGCCGAAGCCGGGCGCGGAGTTCAACGAGACGTTTGCTCCGATGGTGACGCCCGACGTGTACGTCGATCGCAAAGAAGGGGGCGGCTACGAAGTACGGCTGGAAGATGCCCAATTGCCGTCGTTGTATATCAGCCCCACGTATCGCAAGTTGCTGCAAGATCCCGACACCAACGCCGAGACACGCGAGTACATCAAGCGCAAAGTCAATTCGGCTCAGTGGATCATCGAAGCCATCGAGCAACGCCGCAGCACGCTCACGCGGGTGTCGCAGGCGATTGTGGACCATCAAATCAAGTTTCTCGACAATGGCCCCGAATACATCGAACCGCTGAAGATGCAGCAAATCGCCGACAAGGTGGGCGTGCATGTGACCACCGTCAGCCGAGCGGTCGACGACAAGTGGATGCAAACTCCGCGTGGCATCTTCCCGCTCAAGCGATTCTTTGTGGGTGGCACGACCAGTGCCGACGGCGAGGAAGTCGCCTGGGACAAGGTGCGGCTCCAGCTCCAGGACATTGTCGACAACGAGGATAAAACCAAACCCTTGAGCGACGATGCTCTGGTCGATGAACTGGCGAAAGCGGGCATCACGGTTGCTCGCCGCACGGTGACAAAGTATCGCAAGGCGATGAACATCCCCAGCAGCCGCCAGCGACGGGATTGGTCGGAGGGGTAACGGCATCGGTTTTCTTCCGCATCGGGACGATGCGGCTAAATGTTACACCGATTCGATATAAAGGCCGCGGCGGCGGCGTTCGTTGCGGCGGGCATCATCAATCAGCCCAGCCACGATCTGCACGTTCTCTATGCCGGGCAGGGCCAACTCCGGGTGCGACTGGTCACTGGAAGTGATCCTTACCGTGCCGATGCCGAACATTCGCTCCACCGGCCCTTGGGTGAACGAAACATCGTCGATGTCGATCACTTCAATGCGGTCGGTCTGCCGCCACAAAAGCCCGCGCATGTGGGTGAATCGTTGAGATGAAAGCGTGTAGTGTTGGCTGAATCGTAAGTAGAAGTACTTAGCCAACAGACCGGCCCAGACAATCGCGTTGAGCGCGATGATGGCTAGCCACGCGGAATGCGTCACCGTGCCAAAGAGCCCCAAGGCGATCGAGGCGAGCGATAATACGCCGGCACCGATCCAAGCACCCAGCATGGCGAATTTGGAATAGCTGCCGTGCCACAGTTCTTCTTCCGGCACAGATTCTTCACCGGTACGCTGGGCGGCTGAACGGAGCTTCTGTTGCGGCGCGGCGCCATCGGGTTGATTCTTACCGGTGGCTAGCTTGCCGCCACAATGACCGCAAAATCGCGTTTGCCGGATGATCTGCTCACCGCAATGAGGACACTGCATGAATGAAAACTTCCTGTTTCGCGTGATTGTCAAGAGAAATGCATCGAGGATTCATGAAAGGTGATTCGCTCAAATCCTTCCCAGATTGCCAATTATGTCTGTCCAAGAGGATTGTTAATATGCAACTCGTCAACATGGGGCATCTCTTTCTCGTGCGATCATTTTGCGGCAAAAACTTTGGCACTTGGATCAAGCGCCAGTAGTTTACTGTTGTTAGGACTCGTGTATAGTGGGGACCATGAAATGTCCCTTTTGTCGCACTGATAATGACCGCGTCATCGACTCTCGAGCTTGTCAGGATGGCTTTTCGATTCGCCGCCGTCGGCAATGCTTGAAATGCAAGCGTCGTTATACGACTTACGAGCGCATCGAAGAATCGACCATCAAAGTCGTCAAGCGCGACGGCGCGCGTGTTCCCTTCTCGCGCGAGAAGATCAAGTACGGTTTGGAACGCGCCTGCTGGAAGCGTCCCATCAGCGATCGCGACATCGAACGCACCGTCGCGGCGATTGAGAACGACGTTTACACCTCGTTCGATCTAGAGATCGAAAGCCGCCGACTGGGCGAACTCGTGATGGAGCACTTGCGCGATCTCGACGAGGTGGCCTTCGTGCGGTTTGCCAGCGTCTATCGGCAATTCGCCGACGCGGGAGACTTTGTCGAAGAAATTCGCCCGCTGTTGGCGAAGGGGAATAGTCATCCGCGTTAGGTAGTTCCTTCGTGATGGTCTATAATCTTGGTGGGGGAGATTAGTCCACTTAAGCAAAGATTTTTAGCGATGAACAATTCCGAGCAGCCATTCCGATGCGATTTGAAGGTGCCATTCGACGGGCGGATTGAAGTGCAAGTCCCAATCGCTGCCGGCTCGCAAGTGACGGTTTACGTAGTTCCCCAGCAGGACACAACGATCGACGAACTCACTTCGTGTGCGTTAAGCAGCACGGATTTTTGGGAAAACCCTGCGGACGACGAGGACTGGAACAATGCCTGAACAGGGCGTTCCTGAACAGGGCGACATCGTTCTCGTGCCCGTACCCTTCACGGATTTGTCCTCGCAGAAGCGACGACCCGTCATCGTTCTTTCCAACAGTGCTTACAATCGTTCGGGACAAGACGTCATTGTCGTAGCCATGACCTCGAATCCAGTACCCACTCCGCATAGCTTCCGTATCTCTTCAAGCGATCTTGTTGAAGGATCATTGAATCGCCCTGGGAACGTCCGCTGCGATAAAGTTTACACCCTTGCCAAAGCCATCGTGGTCAAGAAGTTTGGTAAGGTTTCGCCCGTGGTCGTCGACCGCATTCGTCAATCGCTTGATGCCATCATGGCTTGAGGCCCTGAAAAGTCAGTGCGAGCCAGTGGCTGGACACTTTTCGGGCGGACTTCTAAAATCGAAACTCACACTTGGGGCGGTAGCTCAGTTGGGAGAGCGCTGCGTTCGCAATGCAGAGGTCGAGGGTTCGACTCCCTTTCGCTCCACTTAAGTTGTTTGATCGAATTGTTGTTTGAATCAAGCCAAACTTCTTGGTTTGTGTAAGAATTGCTCGCTAAGCCGCATGCGGCATGAAATTTCTTCCTCCTCGCGCCGCGTATATTCACGTTCCGTTCTGCGTGCATCGTTGCGGCTACTGCAACTTCACGGTCGTGGCGGATCGCGATGATCTTGTGGAACCGTTCCTCTCCGCGCTTACCACGGAACTCGGTTGGCTGGGCGAGCCTCGCTCCGTCGACACGCTCTATTTTGGTGGGGGGACGCCGACCTATCTCGCGCCCCCGACTTTGCGGCGCTTGTGTGAGCTGGCTCTCAAGTGGCATCCGATCGCTCTCGGTTATGAATGGACCGTCGAGGCCAATCCGGGCGATCTTGATGAAGCGCGAATTGCCGTGCTGGCTGAGTGTGGCGTGAATCGGTTGAGTCTGGGGAGCCAATCGTTTGATGCGCGAAAGCTGAAAGTTTTAGAACGCGATCATAATGCGGAGGCGATTGGACGGGCGGTCGCGCTCAGCCGCGCAGCGGGGATGAGTGTGTCACTTGATTTGATCTTTGGGGTTCCGGGAGAAACGCTTGCAGATTGGCGAGCTGATTTGCAAAAGGCGATTGACCTTGCGCCGGATCACATTTCGACGTATGGACTGACTTTTGAACAAGGGACGCAATTCTGGAATCGCCGGCAGCGCGACGAGCTGCACGAAATCGATGAAGGGCTGGAACGCGAGATGTATCTCACGGCGATTGATACGCTCGCGGCGGCGGGTTTCGAGCACTACGAGGTTTCCAACTTCGCGCGGCCCGGCAAGCGGAGCCGGCACAATGAAACCTATTGGTCGGGACGTGGTTATTATGCCGCCGGGCCGGGGGCTAGCCGCTATGTCGATGGCATTCGCCAAACGAACCATCGCAGCACGACGGCTTATTTGGAACGCTTGCGGCAAGGACTCTCACCGGTCGCCGAAGAAGAATGCCTTGATGATGAAGCGCGGGCGCGGGAATCGCTCGTGTTTGGCCTACGGCGTCTGGAAGGAGTTACTCGCACGGAGTTCGAGTCCCGTACGGGGGACTCGATTGATGATCTGGCCGGGCCGACGATCAAGCGATTCGTGGAACTGGGAATGCTGCTCGACGACGGCGAGCGAATCAAGCTTTCGCGAGACGGGCTGTTGGTGAGCGACAGTTTGTGGCCCGAGTTGATTTGAAGGCTTGAAACAAAAAAACGCCCAGGGATTGCAATCCCTGGGCGTTCAGTCATTTGATGGTCTTTATAACGGTGCCCGCGGCAGTCGTCGTGGATAGGGTGGATCCTCGATCTGCGGGGGATAGCCGTCGGTTTCATCGGCCCACGCTTGCCGTTCTTCCTCGTTCGCGTAATAGCGAAGCCAAATCTCGGGGTCGTCCCCCATGTTGGCACAATCCCAGTGGAGATAATTCTTACGGCGTTCGATTTGCTTTTCGTACGACGGCAAAATATCGCGATAGATCAGGCAGTACAACTGCCGGTCGGTGAGGTGTTCGGTAAAGTCCAGCACGATCCGCTTCGTGAATAATTGCTCAATCGTATTGTGCAAGACTTCGTGCAACGTTTCGTCGTCGAGCTGGTCGGGACTGGGCAATATGAGCTTGGGATCGAACCAATCGCAGATTGGCTTAATGGGGGCACGTTCCCATTCGAGCATCGATTCCAAAAACTCATTCTCGCTGGAAGTGGACATCACTTCCGCGTTCACGCAGCCGATCGATTCGTCGAAGAGCGGTTCCAACGCATCGCGCAACTGGGCGTTGCGGAGCAGGTGTTCGACTTCGTCAGTAGATGAAAATTCAGATGGTCTCATAGACAAAAATAAGATCACAGAAAAAGCAGATTTGGGGAGCCAACCATGGCAAAATCGCTCTGGTCCACCAGCGGTCAGTTCCGCCGTGCGTGGCCCACAAGTCTGACTTTATCAACCAACCTCGGGTGTGAAAATGTTTTTGGAGCCTGGAATTCAGGAGATTGTAAAAAGGCTCACTTCTGACCGTTACGACCGGTAATCTCCCCCCAGTTTCTGCCAGCAAGTTCGGAGATGCTGGCAGATTTTAACAGCCTCGGCCAAATCTATGGGGCGAGCAATCAGTCGACCGGCTGGCCCATTTCGCGCATCAGCAGCTTCATGTCGTCCCAGGTGTATTTCTTGGCCGAGGGATTTCGCAGCAGATAGGCGGGGTGGTAGGTGCACACCACGCTGATGCCATGGTAATCATGGACTTTTCCCCGGAGCTTACCAATCGATTCGGCGGTGCGGAGCAGGTTCTGAGCGGCGACCGTCCCCAGGCAGCAGATGAATTCCGGCTGGATGAGCTCCAGTTGCCGGAGCAAATAGGGACGGCAATTGTCGGCTTCCCCCGGCGTGGGATTGCGATTTCCGGGGGGGCGGCACTTAATCACATTGAGTATGTAAACCTCTTCGCGTTTGAGCCGGCAGGCTTCCAATATCTTGTTGAGAAGCTGCCCACCGCGACCCACGAAGGGCTCGCCCAGGCGGTCTTCATCGGCCCCGGGGGCTTCTCCCAAGATAACCAAGCGTGCTTGAGGGTTGCCGACGCCGAAGACGGTCTGCGTGCGTGTGGTGGCGAGTTCATGGCATTTCGCACAGGCGGCGACTTCGGCACTCAGGATCTCTAGGGTAGAGGCGGGTGAAACGGGTTCCGATAGTGGAACTTCACCCGTTTCAAACAAAGCGGCCGGCTTAACGGTTGGCGTCCCGCTTGTGATCTCCTGGGGCTGCTCCGGTGGCGTTGGCAGTGTTGGAATGGCCGCAATCACCGGTTCGGCGGCGGGAGGCGGCACGGCTCGACGTAGGGGGCTTGGCTTGGGGAGTTGCTGCACCCCCGCGGCATGGAGGCTTTCGAGCCATTGCAGCGTTTGGCGAGCAAGGGGCGAATCGGATTGCTCGGCCATGGGAGGAATTTCCAACAAGATGCAGTGCTAGTTTCGCTGTGCGAGCAGCGTGCAGGGCTTATTTTAGGGCAATCTCGCCGGAACTATAAGGCCCTGCGGATTTCGCGCGTGGCTCATCCGCGGCGGCTCGACTATGATAAAAGACTCAATTGCAGAGGGCATCTTAAGGTAGGCAGATTAATGGCAGTTCCCCGCGTGGTCATCGTTGGCCGCCCCAATGTGGGCAAAAGTAGCCTGTTGAATTGGCTCGCTGGTTTGCGGATTGCCATCGTCGAAGATCGGCCCGGGGTAACCCGCGACCGCGTCGAATATCTGATGGAGTACGAAGACCGCTTCTTCGAACTCATCGATACGGGTGGGATCGGCATCATCGACGAAGACCGTCTGTCGCAGCACATCGAAGATCAGATTCAGATCGCGATCGACTCGGCGGACGTGATTTTGTTCGTAGTCGATGCCCGCGAAGGGATGGCGACGCTCGACGAGGAGGTTGCCCGCCGGCTGCGGCATTTGTCGATCCCCGTGATTTGCGTGGCCAACAAGGCCGACGACAAGAAGTTTGACGATCAGGCGAATGAGTTCTATCGCTTGGGACGCGGGCAAATCACGCCGATTAGCACCAAGCAAAACCGCAATCGGTCGGTGCTGCTGAATTTGATTCTCGAGCGACTGCCGCCTCCGGTGGAAGACGGCACGGACCAACCCGACGGCGAGCCGGAGATGAAGGTGGCGATCGTGGGCCGTCGCAACACGGGCAAAAGCACGTTTGTGAACACGCTGGCCCAATCGAAGCGGATGATCGTCAGCGAGATTCCCGGCACGACACGCGATAGCGTCGACGTGCGGTTTGAACTCGACGGCAAATCGTTCGTGGCGATTGATACGCCGGGCATCCGCCGGCCCGAAAGCCGGGGATCTTCCATCGATTTTTACGGAACACATCGGGCTCAGCGGAGCATTCGCCGGGCGGACATCGTGTTGTTGTTTCTCGACGCGACGCAGCGGATTAGCAAGGTCGACAAGCAGCTTTGCGATTACATCAGCCAGAATTACAAGCCCTGCATCTTGGTCGTGAACAAATGGGACACGATGGCCAAGACGATGACCACCGACAAGTGGGTGCGTTACTTGCACGATTCATTTCGCACGATGCGGTACGCGCCGATTGCCTTTATTACGGGGCAAACGGGCAAAAACGTCAAAGCGCTGCTCAATCATGGGCAAATGCTGTTTAAGCAATCGCGGATGAGAATCCCAACGGGCCAACTCAACCGGCTGATGCGCGATGCCGTTGCTCGCACCCCGCCGCCGATGCACGCCAATCGCCGGCCCAAGATTTACTACGCCACGCAGGTGAGCGCACAGCCGCCGACGATCGTGTTGTTCTGCAGTGATCCTCAGGGCATCGAACGCAACTATCAGCGTTATCTGTTGGGCTGCGTGCGTGACCAGCTGCACTTCGAGGAAGTGCCGATCAAGTTGTATTTACGTAAACGTCAGCAGAGCGATCAACGCGACGAAATTGGTACTGCGGGCCGCATCGAAAGCGATGCCCTTGAGACACCGACCGACGATATGTTTGGCGAAGAGACGGAGTTCGACTTTGAAGATCCGCAAACGGACGAAGAGATCCAAGCGAATTGATCTGTAGTTGCGGAGAGTGGAAACTCTGCCGAACTGACAGAGATGAGCGAACGTGACGATTAATCCAGCTCTTCGATCGACCGTTCGATCCGCTGCGACGAGGCCAAGCTGTTGCCGGAAATGTCGTTGTGGCGGAAATGATCCACGGCGGCCCACACGGTTGCAAACCATGTTGCCAAAAAGAGGGCCAACTCGCCCACAGCCAGTATTTCTTGCCTGTCCTTAAGCATTGATCGATAGCCTTAAAATCCCACCCCTGGTAGCCCAATCCGTTCGCTTTGGCTGCCGTTAATGCAGCGGCCAAAGAGTGAATATCACCGAATCGGTTCTCGCCCGCAAGTCCGCTTCGTTGTTTCTAGACCCTACCACAGGGCCTTTGGGGATGCTACACTTTGGGGTCTGCCAAGCTCCGCCGCTGCTAGCTGAAAGTCTATTCGCTAGGCGGCACTTAAGCTTACCTAAGTTTTAAGGTGTTTTGGCAGGATTTTTTGTGGGGGCGATTAGCTCAGTTGGTTAGAGCACTAGCTCGACAAGCTAGGGGTCACAAGTTCGAGTCTTGTATCGCCCACTTGAGGATATTCGTCAGCAAGGGCCAAAAACTTTGGCCCGAGGGTTTCGGCCTGTTCTGACTGGAACGGTCGGAGGGCAAGTCCGCGCTTGCCCCGGTTTGCTGACAGAGGTTAAAATACGCGATTCACCCGGCGGAAGGGTGGCCAATACAATCATTCAATCCAAGTTGGAGTCTCTGTGGGAACGAAGAAATCAGGAAAAGGGCGGCGCAAACAAGGCCGCAAAAAGCGTCGGATGCGTGCCAAGATTCGGCACCGCAAGAAGTAAGCTTCTCGCTTGCCGCTCCTCGTGCTTCGGGAGTGGCCTTCTTTCGCCCGCCACTGTGGCGGTTTTTCTCTTGCCGGTCGGGTAGGCGGTTAGCCCTGCGCGGTAACGACATCGCAGAGAAGATTTTCTTAGATTGCTCGCAGATATTTCACCGCGTTGGCGCAGTCGTCGACGACTTGGTCTGAGCCGTTGCGTTCGACGGTGGCCCAGCCGCGGTAGTCGAATTCCTCGAGTTGGCCCAGCAGCGAAGGAAAATCGGCCGAGCCGCGGCCTAGTTCGACTTCGAAATTCCGGCCCGTCGAAAAATCGCGCACCGCATCCACGGCATGGATATGGGCGATGTGCTGCCCGAGAGTCGTCACGAATTCCATCGGCGAGTGCCCTTGGGACAAGAGATGCGCGGGGTGTAAATCGAGGAACAAATATCCTTCGGGCAGGGCCGCCAGGAATTCGGCAACTTCGTCGAACGAACTGAAATGAACTTGGGCGGCGAGTTTCACACCGAGCCTCAAGCCGTGTGCGCCGAGCGAAGTAAAGACCTCGGCTAAATTTTCGGTGGAGGAACTCAAACTCAGATTGCAGACGAGCACCGAGGCTTTGAGCTGCGACGCGAGCTTCATCGCGGCGACCGTGGCTTCGACACGGCGGTCGAGGTCGGTGGGGTCGGCATAACCGCGACGGGTCGGGAAGCTGAGTGATCCCACCCGCAAATTGAGATCATCCAGCATTTTGCGCAGTTGCCGCAGTCCCGTTTCCGAAAGCTCCGCCGGGCGAAGTTCATTTCGGGCATCAAATTGCACGCCATCGGCACCAAGGGACGCTGCCGTGTGTAATGCTTTCTTGAAGGGTTGCGCGAAACAGCGGGTCTCTGCTGCGATCCGTAAAGCCGTCACAATCTGTTTTCCTTTGCATTTCCAGCGATTCATCCCAACGCGCTAGCGTTCACCGTATCATGCTCAGCATTTTGACAAGTTTGTTGCTCTGTTGCGGTTTGGCGGCTCCAACAAGCGCCGAGCGGAACGTTGATGCGGTGCAGATATTCTACTGCGATTTCAGCGAGCGTGGGAAATGGGACGTCAACTATGATGGTTGGCCCGACACTTGGAAACGCCAATTCGGACCGACGCTGCCCCGCTATGTGAAAGCGGCGATCGAAGAAGACAAGTCCGCCATCGCGGGGCGCTGCCTCAAAGTGCATCTCAACGGCGGTGGAGTGGCGATTAACAGTCCCGCGGTGGCGATTTCGGATCAATTTAGCTATGTCGTCGAAACGCGGCTGCGGGGCGACGGGGTTCAGTTTTCCCGGGCCCACCTGCGGCTCGATTTCTGCGACGAAGAACGTAACGTGCTCGAATCGGCCACAACTCCCTGGTACAAGAATACCGAAGGTTGGGAGCGGATCAAGATTGATGCCGTGACTGTGACCAATCCCAATGTGCGGCTGGCGATTATCACGCTGGAGATTGAGGATGGCGAGCAAGTCGACCTCAACGGTTCGTTTTCGATTTGCGACGTCTGGCTGGCACGCTTGCCACAAATGGCAGTGACCACTAACAGCCCGTTCAATGTTTACGACAATCCTAAGCAAGTGGTCGTGTCGTGCGAACTATCGGGTATTCGCGAACAGGATCCCGATATTCGGTTTCAGTTGTTCGATGCCAGCAGCCGGGAATTGGATGACAATACCATTCAAATGCGAGGCACTTTGATCACTGAAAAGTTGAGCAAGGCGTCCGACATGCTCAACATCGACCGCTCGGTGCCGCTTCCGGCCGGCTATGCGGGCAAGACTCATTGGCAGCCGCCGATCAAAGAATACGGCTTCTATCGCGTGGAAGTCTCGATGCAGACGGCTCAAGGAACCTTGGACAAACGCGAGATATCGATCGCCGTCGTGCCGCCGATGCCCGCCGCAACGCGCGGTGAATTCGGTTGGTCGTTGGCCGGTGATCATATTCCGCTGAATTTCGATCAGTTGCAAATGCTGCTACCCCGCGCGGGTGTGAGTTGGGTGAAGCTGCCGGTTTGGTACGGCACGAGCGAAATGGATCGTGGCGAACAGCTCGTGATGCTGACCGAGCAACTCGCCGCCAAGGAAATTGACGTGGTGGGGGTGTTGGATCGTCCCCCCGCGGATTTGGATTTTGGTAAAGAAATTCCTTCCGACGCGAGCATCGCCGATTTGCTTTCCAACGTGGATTCATCGGTCTGGCTGCCATCCTTGGATGAAGTGTTAACGCGACTTTCGTTGCGGGTACGGTGGTGGCAATTAGGGACCGATGATGACACGAGCTACGCTCATTTTCCGAATTGTGAACAAGAAGTTGGCAAGCTCCGCGAAATGATGTTCCGTTTCGGCCAAGACGTGAGCTTGGGCTTGGGTTGGCCGTGGCTTGAGGCGGCGTCAAGTCAAACGAAAGCCTCTTGGGATTTCGAGCAGATGTCGGCCGAGCCAACGCTCACGGGCGACGAATTGGCGAGCTATCTGCAACTGCCAACTCGCGAAGGGGTTGTACGGTGGGCATTGGTTAAACCGCTGAAACGCAGCGAATACGATCTCGAAGCGCGCACTCAGGATCTCGTGCAGCAAATGATCTCGGCCAAAATCCACGGGGCCGATGCGATCTTCGCGGCCAAGCCATTTGACGATGAAGCCGGCTTGATGAAAGACGTGGGGACCCCCAGTGACTTGCTGTTGCCTTGGCGGACAACGGCTTCGCTGTTGAGCGGCACCGAATATTTGGGCACGATTCAGTTGCCACGTGGGAGCGAGAACCGGCTGTTCCAAACCCAGAACGGCACAGTGGTAATGGTGTTATGGAACGAAAAGTTAGGGCAGGAAGCTTTGTACTTGGGGGACGGCATCAGTGTGATCGACGTGTGGGGGCGTTCTTCCAAACCCCAGATGAAGGACAACCGTCACATCATCGAGGTCACGCCGCTGCCGAAGTTCGTGATTGGGCTCAACGGTGCGATCGCGCGCATGGGGTTGGGAGCCAAACTGGCCAAGACCGACATCCCCAGCGTGTTTGAAATTGCCCACGGCAACAGCATTGAACTGCAAAATACTTTCGGGCAAGGGATCGGTGGCACGGTTCGCATCATCGCCCCCGAGGGCTGGCAGGTCATGCCCGATCGCATCGACTTTAAATTGGCGATTGGCGAGAAGGCGCGGCGGCCGTTCCAGATATTGCTTCCTTTCGATGCGAACAGCGGCAACACGACACTACGTATCGATTTTGAAGTCGCCGCGGATAAGCCTTATCGATTCAGCACCTACCGCGAGGTGAACGTCGGAGATAAGGACATCGACTTGGAACTCAACACCCGGCTGGGCGATGACGGCAATCTGGTCGTTGAGCAACGCATGCTCAACCGCGATAACAAACCGATTGATTTCAAGTGTTTGCTGTATGCCCCCGGACGACGGCAGCAACGCATGCAGGTGTTTCAACTCACTAATGGTTGGGATACCAAGACTTACACCTATCTGGATGGCGAGGAATTGTTGGGCGAAGAGCTCTTGCTCAAAGTGGAAGAGCAGGGGGGGATGCGGCGCGTGTTCAATCATCGCATTACGGTCGAGCAATAATCGCCACGCGGCAATGTGCTGTCAGTTGCCAAGCGCGGCTTGTTGACGGCTATTTCATTCACTACCATGCGGTGGTCGCCTTTCTCAAATCTCTTGGAACTCCTATGGCCACGGTCGCTACAGTCGCGGAATGTTTGGAACAGTTTGCCCCCGCGCGGTTGGCGGAAGATTGGGACAATGTCGGCCTGTTGGTGGGGGATCGCACCTGGTCGGTCGAGCGGGTCGTGACTTGCCTGACTGTCACCCCAGAGACCGTGGCGGAAGCCGTGGAAGGCCGCGCGAATATGATCGTGACGCATCATCCGCTGCCATTTCATCCGCTCAAGACGCTGACCACCGATAGCACCGTGGGGCGTTTGCTGCTGCAACTCATCACCGCGAAGATTGCCGTTTACAGCCCGCACACGGCGTTTGATTCGGCACGCGCGGGGATCAATCAGCATTTGGCGATTGGTTTGGGCCTGCAAGAGATCGCCCCGTTGGTCGCTAGTTCCAGCGACGACCCCGATGTGGGGGTAGGGCGGTGCGGTACCTTGGGCGAAGATGTGACACTCACAGAGATGGTTGAACGGGTGAAGAACTTCCTGGGGATTCAACGTCTGCAGGTCGTGGGAGCCGACGAGCAAATCGTCAATCGCGTGGCGATTGTGTGTGGCAGCGGCGGCTCATTTCTTGAGACCGCCATTGAGCAGGGCTGCGATTGTTTAATCACGGGCGAAACGACGTATCACACCTGCCTCGAAGCGGCAGCCCGCAAAGTGGCTTTGGTGTTGCCAGGGCATTTTGCGAGCGAAAGGTTTGCCCTGTTGTCGTTGGCGGATTATCTGGCCGACTTACTGCCGGGGGTGACGGTTTGGGCGAGTCGTAGCGAAAGTGACCCGGTTCGCCGGATGTAAGTCGTTTGCTTATGGTCATTTAGCGAGTTAATTCTTATTTCGACATCACGGTTCTGTCGATTGACCCTCTGAAGCTGGCATCTAGAATGAGGTGCTTGTCGCGGGCGAACCACTCGCGCTAAGTGGACGTACAAGAGGGTCGGTCCCTGGGCTCGGAACGCCGCGGGACCAACAAATAACTCGACGGAGTTCCCGCCATCATGAGCCTGCCCTACCTCGGTCGCTTGAGCGACCAACGCGAGTGTCGCTTCCTGACCGCTCTGCCCGTGTTCAATGAAGTTGGTCATGTGACCGACGTATTGAACGAAGTTACGAAGTATGCCACCGATGTGGTGGTAGTCGACGACGGTTCGACCGACGGCACGCGTGAATTGCTTGCCCAGCGGACCGACGTGAAAGTTCTGCTGCATGACAAGAACCGTGGTTACGGCGCGGCACTCAAGACGGCCTTCGATTACGCGATTGAGCATGGTTACGAATTAGTTGTAACGATTGATTGCGACGGCCAGCACGAACCTCAGCGGATTTGTGATCTCGCCAAGGCCTGCCGGCATTTTGATATTGCCTCGGGAAGCCGTTATTTGGAAACAACCCAATCGACTGAAATGGTTCCTGGCGACCGCTTGTCAATCAATCGCACGATTACCGCTGAACTCAACAAACAGTTGGGTCTCGACATCACCGACGCGTTTTGTGGTTTCAAAGCGTATCGCACGACGGCATTGGCGAAGTTGAACCTGACTGAAACCGGTTATGCGATGCCTTTGGAGCTGTGGGTGCAAGCGGCTTGGCATGGGCTGAGAATCACGGAAGTATCGGTACCGCTGATCTACTTGGATGAAAAGCGGAGTTTTGGCGGGGCGCTCGATGCGGCCGATTTGCGGCTGAAGTATTACCGCGAGGTGATCGACCGTGCCGTGGCGGCGTGTGGTCCCGTGCGGCCCGTGACGACGGATGCCCCCTTGCCCGAGCTTTGTTGCCAGCCCTGTGTATGATCCCTTCGGGCGATTACCCGAGATTTCGCGCGCCCCCTGGTGATGGGGAAATTCTTTGCGTGCCTGCTCGGGGCGAGTTGCTGGCGCTCGTGGCGCGTGGTCGGCAGCGGGCGGAATTAGCACAAGTGGAATGGTTGGGCCGTTCGCTCGCGGAACTTGCGAATCTCGCGCGGCAACAGATTCTCGACGAGGCGATCGCCTACACGCGTCAGTATGCCGACGTGGCCGATCCCCCAAGTGCTGAGGCACCGCTGGTTATCACGGGCCATCAACCGGAATTGTTTCATCCGGGGGTGTGGCTCAAAAATTTTGAAGCGGCGAAGTTGGCGAAGCAAGTTGGCGGAACGGCCATCGATCTCATCATCGATAGCGATCTCTGGCGGGCGTCGGCGATTCGCGTGCCGACGGGTTCCCCTGCGGAATTGCAAACCGAACTTGTCCGCTATGACCAAGCATTGATCGACTTGCCGTTTGAGGAACGCGGCATCGCGGACCTGGAGTTGTGGCAATCCTTCGGTTCCCGAGTTGCTCATAAAATGGCGGGACTCGTTGACCAGCCGCTCGTCAAGGAATGGTGGCCGAGCGTGCTGGCCGCTTCGCGGAAGCAAGAAAAGATTGGATACGCGTTGGCCGAAGCCCGGCATCAATTGGAAATCGCCTGGGGTTCGCGCTCGCTGGAGCTGCCGCAATCGCGCGTTTGCCAGAGTGAAGCTTTTCGTTGGTTTGCGTCTGAGTTATTGAATCGAGCCATAGAATTTCGCACGGCATATAATGGCGCGGTGGCCGACTATCGCGTGGCCCACCAGTTGAAAAACAAGGCCCAACCCGTGCCGGATCTGACCGAACACGATGGCTGGGTGGAAACGCCGTTTTGGTTGTGGAGCACATCCGACCCCACGCGCCGCGGTGTTTATGTGCGGCGTGTCGAGAATCAGGCGGAAATTACCGATCGCAAGCAAATTTCGTCAGTGCTTTCTACGAATCCGTCGCTGGCGGTCGAGCAATTTGCTGAGTTGGAACGCCAAGGGATCAAGTTTCGCACGCGTGCCTTGGCGACAACGCTGTTTGCACGGTTACTGCTAGCCGACGTGTTTATCCACGGCATCGGCGGGGCCAAATACGACCAAGTGACCGATGCGATTGGCGAGAAGTTTTTTGGCATCGAGTTGCCTCCTTATGCGACGATTTCAGGAACTTTGCGATTGCCGATTGCTGCTTCCGATGTCCCCGTGCATTCGCCGCGCGAATTGCGGCAGGAATTGCGCAGCCAGCAGTATCATCCTGAACGATTTCTTCACGAAATGATCATACCGGTCGAAGAAGTGTCCCGTATGCATGACTTGCTGGCAAAAAAACAGGAGTGGATCGACATTTCCAAAACGATGGCGAATGCCGCCGAGCGTCATCAGTCAATCGTTGCTGCCAATGCGGAGTTGCAACAGTATTTGAGCAAACGTGCGGAACGATTGCAGCAAAGCATCGTCGACGCCAAACACGCAGCAAGCATCGAGCAATTGCGTCGTTCGCGTGAATATGCGTTTTGCCTGTTCCCGCCAGCTTTGCTGCAACAGTTCTTGCGTACGGAAAAGTCGTAGTTCTTTCGCGCTGCCTGCTGGATTTTCGTTGCGCTATCGCCTAAGTTAGAAGCAGACATGAAGTTCGTGTGTTTTGCGGGGGCGAACACACAACGTCCAAGTGTGTTGGGTTAGGGTCCTATTAAAGGATCGGGCGTTCAGGACGTTTGTCTGCCGGAGCTCACGCGGTCATTCCGATGCGCGTTCGTCTGGTGGAGCGGAAAGGATGGCCGATATGCACCAGCAGATCAATCGCGTAGCGCCGCTCCGTGTTGCCACGGCAGCCAACGGCCACAGCGTGGCGAAGGCCGCTTCTCGGCCCACGAATCCCTGTTTATGCGATTTGGGTCTCGGCACGCGCATCGTCGTTGGCAATGCGGGAGATCATAGCCGCGTGCTGGCGTTTTTGACGCAGCACTATCAAGTTCCGCTCGCCGAAGATTTTCAAAGCCGGTTGGACGATCCCTCGTATGAGCCCTCCGATCGCATGTTGCTCGTGCGCGGGAGTGATTTGATCGGTCATTTGCAGCTTTCTCGGCAGTCGGCATGGTTCGAGCGGGAACGAATCCCCATGGCAGCGATTCGCGACTGCGCAATCTTGCCCGAAATGCATCCCGCGGAATTGATGACCCCGCTATTAGCCACGGCCGAATCGACCGCGCTGGCCGAAGGGGCCATTCTGGCGGTGGCGCGTCCCGATCAGCCGGAATTGTTCGCCGCCAACGGTTGGAGCACCTGCCGGGCGCAAGGCCACACGCAAGCCAACACGCGGGCCCTGCTGGCTCATATCACAGCCCAACTCGCGACAAGAAAACATCGCCATTCGCAGATCGAAGTTCGCACGTGGTGGCATTTTGAATTGGAAGCGATTCAGCCCGTTTACGATCAAGTCGCAACTGCAATGTGGGGAACCTTGCACCGAAGCGATGACGCCTGGCGGTGGTTGGTGGGGCGCAAGGCGCACGATCAAGTTTTGATTGCCGTACGGCACAAAGCTGAGGAAACGGGAGAGTCAGACAAACTGCACGCCGTAGGTTACGCCGTGGTGCGAGATTCGTGCATTGTGGAGATGATGACGCTCCCTGGTTATGCGTCGGTGAGATTGATGCTCATCGCGCGAGCGTGCCGCGATGCCATCGACCGCGATCACCATTTTGTGTCGCTGCATACTCCGGCGACCGATCCCATGCACGAGCTGTTGGTCACGGCGGGGGGAAGTTGGCATGCCTGCGGAGCGCAGCATGGCTCGCCGTGGATGCACAAATTGCTTTCGCCGGAAAAATGGGTCGAGCGTCTTTACCCCCAGCTTTATCATCGGGCGAAGGAAGCCGGCATCCCGCGACCGTTGGAGATTGGTTTTGCGGTCGATGAGCGGTGCTACCGGTTCCTGTTCACCAGGCGGAGCGTGCGATTGGAGCATGCTCTTCCTTCAACCCCGACGGAGGTCGCCTGCGATGCCCTGACGTTCCAGGAATTGCTCACCAGCAATCTGGCCTGGACCACGGCCCGCGAGCGGGGACTGTTGCGGGTCGAGGATTCCGCCAAGGCCGCGATTTTGGCGGCACTGTTTCCACCCCGATTATTCTGGCAATCCCCGTTTGAACTGCTGCGGCTGTAGTTACAATGAGCAGGCGGAAGGCATTGGTGCTTTCCACTTGTTGTTGAGTGACTGCGAGGGAATTTGGCCGCCATGTTCTTGCCGCTCTCTTGCGATGCGCTGCTGTATCACTTGCCGTATGCGACGGTCGGGCTGATCGTCGCCAATGTGGCCGTCTTTGCCGGAATGGCCAGTGGCACGATCGATCCACTTGATGGCTGGGTGCTCATGTACGGCCAAGGCATGCATCCCACGCAATGGCTGTTGTCGCTGTTCACGCATGCTGATTTCAGCCACCTGCTGGCTAACATGTTTTTCTTGTGGGTGTTTGGGTTGGTGACTGAGGGGAAGCTCGGTTGGTGGCGGTTTCTGGCCTGCTACTTTGTTATCGGTTTGGGGCAATCAGCCATCGAACAGGCCATCATGTTGGGCTCAACACCAGAGCCGGGATCGGTCGGAGCATCGTCGGCCATTTATGGGCTGATGGCGATGGCCTGCGTGTGGGCCCCCATGAACAGCGTGAAGATGTTTGGATTCTTTTTGTATTTTCCCATCTCATTCGACGTGCGAGTCGCAGCGCTCGCCGCATTCTATGTTGGGATTGAATTCGCACTGGCAGTGCTAGTCAGCAGCGTCCACTTGGCCACGGGGCATGGCTTTCTGGGAAGTTCGCTGTTGCATTTAATGGGGGTCGTATTGGGAGCCGTACTCGGCATAGTCTTGCTAAAGCGGAAGCAAGTCGATTGCGAGCATTGGGATATTTTCGCGGTCTGGCGTGACGAAGCGGGTAAGCCCCCCAAAGAAGAGCTAGCCCCACTCTCACAGCAGCAAATTCAAGCCTACCAAGGTCAACGCGCCGATGAAGCAAAGAAAAGAATCCTGGCCTACTTGCAGATCGATCAAGCACCGCAAGCTATGCTCGTCTGGCGGAAGGTACAAGACTTGAAACTTCCGTTGGAGTTAAGCCGGCAGGAGCAATTCAAACTGATCGCCGGCCTCGACAAGCACAAGCAATGGGCCGATTCCGCGCCGTTGATGACGAAGTACCTGGAAGAGTTTCCCGAAGGATCGGAGGCCGTGCGGTTGAGGCTCGCGCAGATTTGCCTGGTGGAACTTCAGCGCCCTGCACGAACGCTGGAGCTGCTCGGAACACTCGATTCCGCGAAACTCAACGAGAATCAAAATCTTTTACGGAAAAAGCTATCTGCCGTTGCTCAAAAGCAAATCGAAGAAGGGGAAGTGGAACTCGACGACGTGATTTGAGCAGCACGTCAGCCGTTGCTGCTGAGATAGCCGGCGCTGGATTGAAAATATTTCTTCCGTCGGCTATCGGTGGCTGTTTTTTCATCGGCGGAATGCTGTGAGCGCAAGTCTTCGAGGCTGGCGTGGCAAACGCGGCAGCCAACCGTGTCGAGATGAAACCGGATGTAATCGGTCTGATCGTTGTCGAGCACGTCCAACAGATAACTGCCGAGCTGCTCGCGGGTAGGGCAACTCAAACGATTGCGCCGCCACATCGCCCCCACGGTGTGTACGCCCGCGTCTTGGCTCCCCACGATCCCGGTAAGACGTTCGCCGAGGGTCGCATCTTCGCGCAAGGCTTGCTCGATGCTGGCCATCCGTTCTTGCGACAGGTCTTCGTCGAGATAGGCCGCGAGTTCCGCGTCGGTGAAGGGATTGCTCATGATTACGACTGTAACTCCGGAAAGATGTCTTCGCTCAAGCGTTGGCCGCGGATGATCTTGCGCAAGCGCTCGAGGAAATCGAACTTGAAGTTCGCCACCTGCTGTTCGGAAAGCTGAATTTCCTCGGCCACTTGTTTGTTTCCCCAGCCCAGCACAAACAACAGCTCCATGCACTTAACCTTTTGCCAATCGCCCGTGGATCGCCAGCGTTCGATTTGCTCGGCAATGCCGGCCGTGACGGCGTCTTCTTCTAACCCGCGGCGCTCACCGCTGCGGGCGATGCTGCTGGCTTCGCGGTCGCTGCCGGTCGGTTCCCAATTCCCCGACGAACCTTCACCCGAGGAAAACGGCAGTGCCGGTCGCCGGCCTTCGCGGCGGAGGTGGTCGGTGAGCTTGTGGGCGGCAATCGTGAAGAGCCAACTTTCCAGCGACCGCCGAGTGTCGTAATTGGGCAAGCTCGTGAGAAAACCGATGAAGGTTTCTTGCACGACGTCTTCGCTGGCGTCACGACGGCGAAGACGGCTTTCGACAAAGGAGAGCAGCCGCCCTTCGTATTGGGCGATCAACTCGTTCCACGCGGCGGGCTTGCCCCGGCGAATCTCTTCGACAAGCAAGACGGTGGCTTGGGAGGAATCATTCATTGAGCCGCGACTCGGCAAAGTCGCATGGAAGATCAGCTAATTCTCAACAAAAAAACGGCAACAGCGATTATCGCAAGTACACCCCCCACGAGCAACTGCTTGCTGTAGTAACCTTTGCTCCACGTGTCGAATCGCAAAAGCCCATAAACGGCCGCGAGGCCGGTGATGGACATGGCGAACAGCTTACCAAACGAAGCTAGTCGCTGGTGCCGTTCCTGCCGTAACCAAGAGTCCAGCAGATACTGATCGACCTTGGGGTTGAATTCCACGAGGACGTGAACCTTCTTCATATTACCGACCGAGGAATCGATCGTTGTCGTGAATTCGTCGCGGCAGATTTCGCGGAAGATGTAATCGAGCCCCACGCCGACTGACACTGGGTCATCGACCGTGATGGTGTGTCCTATTTTAGCGGAAGCGAGATAGCCGATTTGACGGGCGACGATTTGAGGGAGTTGTACCTCCTCCAATTGCCGGCGGCATTCGGCTTGCGTGACGAAGGGGTCCGAGGCCACGCTTTCACGCAAGACCTTACCGACACGTTTTGGGGGATGGATGACCCAATTCGGCGGTAGCTCTCCCTGTTCATCGAGCCCAAAGAACTTTTTTACCGTCTCTTTGGCAACTTCATCCTTGGGATCAGCGAGCGGTGCGGAATCGTCGGCGCCATCTAGGTTGATGCGAGATTTGGTGATTTGGTCCCACAGGGCATCGAGCGTGGGATCGGAGGCGGATTCGGCTTTGGCAGTGATGGCGTGTGCGACGGGAGTGATCGCCGTGGGCGAGTCATCGGCGCGAATACCAAAGAAACCCCAACCTGCTATGAGCAGGCAGGCCAACATCGGAGCGAACGGCATTCGCTTCTTGTAATTAACGAATGATCCTACAAATGTGGCGATTAATAACGCGGAGAAAACCAACACCACCAGTATTACTGAGAACTCAACCCAACTGAGATTAAATGCTGCAAAAATCATCATACAACCCCCTGATCGGCAATCGCACGGCGACGGCTGGGCGAGAGCCAGGGGGTGGCGAACTGCAACGTGAAAGCGATGATGGCCGCGAGCAATAGTCCCAGGGGTTGGGGGAACCAGAAGATGAAGTGTAGCAACCACGCCACCAAACCACACCAGGCGATGGTCCAGATGCTCACGCGAGGGCTGCGAGTCGCTTCGGTTTGCTCCCACCAGGCGATCAGCACAAATAGGAAAGCAAAGTACGCGGCAAACATTTGCAGGGGCAATGTGCGCACGGACTCCGCGGCATTTTCTTTGGGTCCAAACGCGGCGAGCCCCACGGTGTTGCTCATCAAGCTTTCATTAGGCCAGACGCCCCAGCTGTTCCATTGCATCAGCGGAAGCATCAACCAATCGGCAATCGCCCAGGCACACACGCCGACGGCGGCACCGGTGAGCAGTTGAATAAATCGCAGCGGAGCCTGATCTTCGACCTTGCCTTCGGATAGCTTGGCGGGGACCATGATCGCCCAACAGCCGATTGAACCGACGGCCGCGAGCCAGACAAACAATTCCGTGCTGAACGGATCGGCGGCGATCAAGCAGATCACCAGCGCCGCAATTGAGCAGACGACCGCCGCCAGGAACATGCTCCCGACGATTTCGGTCATGCGCTGATTGAACGACTTGGCGGCCAAATGATCGCGGAGTTGCCGCTGCATACTTTGTTTGCGGCGGCGCTTAGCTTCTTTTTTTGTGACGTTCTCTGTGGGAGAAAGGCCAGCGACCGGCATCGCGGGCATGTTGTTTGAAGAACCGGCCGGAGGATAACTGGGACCCCGATGAAACGTGCGCTTCTTAGGCCGCGAGGGCTGTACAACCACGTTCCAGATCGCGAAGTAAACGAAGTAGGTCATCGCCACGGGTATCACGTAGGGAACCCATAGCGAGAACGATCTCACGATATTAACAACGATCACCGCGACGATGATCATTTTCAAAAACTGTGGCAGCGGAACTTCGGCATAGAGTTTGCGCAGAATCTCCGCGCCTTGCTTGACGAAGGCCGCGATCGGCTCCTCGACCTCATAGTCAGCTTCCTGCTGCGGGGCGTTGCCCATGAACGGACGCCAGGTCGGCTGCTGCGGATTGGGTTCGGAATAGGGTCCCGTGGTTTCCGTGGCGGCGTTGTAGTTGACGCCGACGTTGTTGGTCACACTCGGCGGATTCGCGGCCCCCATCGAAGCCAGCATATCAGCCACGCTGCGGATGCGAGTTTCCGGGTCTTTGGTCATCGCGCTTTTGACGATGTCGCGGTAAGGTTCACCCAGCGCCGTTAAATCGGGCTCGGCCGTGAGATGCTTCATCAGCACTTCGCCGACGCTTTCACCTTCAAACGGCACATGGCCGGTGAGCATTTCATACAGGATGATGCCCAAGGCATAGGTATCGATCTCGCGGCCATAGCGGCCATTGGCGATCTCGGGGGCCATGTAGTGGACCGTGCCGACGCTTTCCGTCTGCCCGCTGCGACGGCTACAGGAAATAAACTTCGATAGGCCGTAGTCGCCGATCTTGACGGTGCCTTCATCGAGGAAAATGTTGGCCGGCTTAAGGTCGCGGTGGACGATGCCGTGGTCATGCAGATAGGCCACACCCGCGGCGATTCCAGAGAACCACTCAATCGCCAGTTCCGCCGGCATGCCGTGCGGGTGACGATTGATGGCGTCTTCCAAGGATTCGCCCGAGACGTATTCCATCACAACCCAGCGGTCGTCGTTGTTGTCAGTTTTAATATCGTACAGCGCGACTAAGTTGGGATGCTTGAGATTCAAGCAATGGGTCACGCCGCGAAGTTCGACGTCCAAGTTGCGACGAATCAGCTTGAGGGCGACTTCCTTGCCGGCATCGCTCACGGCGTAATAGACTTCGCCAAAGCCGCCGCGACCGACGCCACGTTTGATCGTGTAACCGTCGAGTGGCCGCGAACCGCTGGGATAGGTAAAACGCCCACCATTCTTGGGATCAGCCCCCAGGGGCCGATCTTCGGACTCAGATTTAAGGGGTTGGACGTTCATTTTCGGTTTGGATGCTAGGGCGAACACGGGTTTTACCTGTGCTGGTGGTGCCGAACCAACTGACGTATCACTCGGCTGGGCACCTCTTGTTTATCTTACCTTGATAGGGCGGCTCTTCTCAAACCTCTTCAAAGCTCAGGGCGAACTCTTCTCCCGCCAGGCGGCAATTTGCCGCGATTGTGCCGCTCGTGCAGCCGGGATGATCGTTCAACTCCAAAATCTCTTTCGAGCGAAATTGCACTTCCTCGCCGCGGCGAAACAGCACCAAATCGCTTTCCCACGCGGAGCAGCGAATATGGCTGTGCTGCTTGGGACCCAGGACGCAGCTTTCGCTCATCAGAACCACCGCATCGACGGCGGGTTCCGTTTTGTGTTTCGACTCGATCTTGAGCACGGCAGTTGCACTCAGCGTGTGGGGCTTGGTGAATCGCAACTTGAGCGAGTCACCAAGCTCCACCAGCGAGCCGTCACGCAGCAACGTGGGACCGACGATCGTGTGACCGTCGACTTTGGCTTGATGAATGGGCGTGAGGATGTAGTTTTCGCCTTCGCGGCGGATCGTCGCATGGCGGCGGGAAAGATCGGCCCGGATGGGAATATCGATTTCGCTCCCCGGCGTCGGTTGGCCGATAACGACCTCGTTCCCCAAGCAGATGAGAAATCCACCGACTTCATCGATCCAAGCGATTAAGCGTTTGCCGCGAGTGTGTTCAGTGGTCATCGTGTCGTCGCTGCCATTTTTTCGCCAAGCAATCGTGGTGGCGAACACGGGTTGTCGGCGGCGCTGGGCAAATTGAGCCAACGGTTTGGCCGGCGCTTTCATGCCGACGGCTTGCCAGGCGCGGCGACGGGCTTCTAACGCGGGGGCGTAACTAGCTGCTAATTCTAACAGCGCGTCGGCCCGCGTGAGTACCTCGGCCCAATTCTCGCTCGCGACCGCCGCATGGAGGGTGGGTGAGAGCGCACGTAACTTGTTGGCATTTTCCATCAACAGTTGCTGGCGCACCGTGATTTCGCTCGCCAGCGGATCGTTCTCGGAGGGCAACAACCGTGTGGCTCGATCAAGCAATTCGCAGGCAATCGTGAACTCGCCGACGTGGGCCTGCTCTTTGGCTTGAGAGATGAGATGAACGACGAGCTTCCAGCGTCGTCGCTCATCCCCGCCCAGTCGGCGTTGTTCGAGTTTGGCGATCTGTCGCTCGGCCAAGGCGGTTTCTCCACATTCCAAAAGTCGGCGGGTTTGTTCGAGGCCCAGCCGAGCTTGCTCTTCGCGAAAGCGATTGACTAGGTCTTCGCTGCCGTCGAGCTGCAAGGCTTGCTGAATGTCGTGCCAGCCCGCAACGCTATCGCCGGCTGCCAGCTTGCGGCCCGCACGATCCACCAACTGCGAAGCCACCTCATGAGAGAGTCGCTTGGCGGGGAGAAAACCACGCAGCGATTCTCGTCGCAAGAGCGCGGAAGCCTCGTCGCAGCGTCCTTCCTTGAGGGCGACCTGAGCGGCTCGGATTTTCATACGCCACGCGGGAAACATAGAACTTCATCCATGGAAACAAAGGCGAGCGGGGGACGTAAGTCCCCTGCAATTGAAAGCGGGGGGACTTAACTTAATCATTGCAGGGGATTAACATCCCCCGCTCGCTGGGTTTGGGGAAACCTACTTTTCTTGGAACTTCACTACAGCGACTTCGGCATCTCGAGGTTGGTCGAGCTCAAAGTACTCGGCCACCTGCTCGGTGATGTCCTCGGCAGCGGGTTCGTCCAGCGGGATCTCATCCTTGAAGTTGGTATCCGCATTGGCCAACTTGGCGGCCACGTCGAGCTTCGTGCGGATGTCGACAATCAGTTCCTTCGCACGAGCCAAGTGGCTGTCGTCGAGCTTGAGATCGCTCGAAGCTTGCGCGACTTCCACGAGCTTGAGCTTGGCTTCCAAGTTTTCGACGTCGACTTCCAGTTGACGCTGAGCGCTCATCATCGCCGCCAGCTTTTCACGAGCAGCATCGAGATTTCGTTGACGGGCGTTCCGCATGTCGGTGAGGCTGCCGAGTGTGGCGTCGGACGTTTTGAAACGCACGAAACGACGCGACAAATCTTGCTTCACCTCATCGGCCGAATAACTGTGGCCCGCGTAACGGAAGACACTGTCGCCGGTTTGCAAATCGGATTGCAGACGCATGATTTCCGATTTTTCCTTACCGGCTTTGCTCTCGGCGGTTTCGATCCGCTTGTCGAGCGATTCGACTTCCACTTCTTCCTTGGCGATCACGTGCATCGAGCGGCGAATTTCGGGTTCAAGATCGCGGACCATTTTGCGGGCACGATCGATCTGGAAATCCAAGGGGACGGTATCCTCGACCGTTTGGCTCGCACGCTCGTAGCCGGTTGTCAGGTAGCTCCACGCCCCTTTTCCCAGCACCAAGCCTCCTAAGAGCCCCACCAACAACACACCAAAGACAAGTTTTCTGAACATGGCCTACGCCCTCCAAAACTGTTTTCCCTGGCCGCGATGGCCAAGCTGAATCCGGAAAATCTCGTGATGGCGCGTCTGACGTGTCGGGCCACCTAAGAAGGATTTCGCAGCTTGGGGGGCGATCTTGGCTGGATCGGACAGAAAATTCTGAACCCTCAGGCGTGAATTCTCGTACTAGCCGCAGATGGTGGCCCGCGGTGCGCGCTGACCGGTGTTGACGAAATGCCTGAAAACGAGTCTTTTTGAGACCTTGGAGGCGGTGGCCGCGTTCTTGGGCTGCCCGAATTTCCGCAAATTCCTATCCTGCCCATCCCCCTCGCGAGGAAGCCATGCTTCGCCCTTTGGTTTGTTTTGTTCTCTTAACCCTGGCAGTGATGCTGACGGGCCAAGTTGGTTGCACGAAATCGACCGTCGACCCGGCCTTGCTCGCAAAGCACAAGGACAAATTCACGCTCGCCGCCGAGCCCGACGGGGTACAGACGGTTTACGAGGTGCGTGAAGTTTTGTTGGGGCACACCGAAGAAGAACACGATCACGCGGCCGAGGAGCATGCCCACGAAGAGGGCGAAGAGCATGACGAGCATGCGGATCACGACCATGCCGCAGGGGAAGAACACGCCGACCACGATCACGAAGAGCATGACCATGATCATGCGCATCACGATCACGAGTATCCCACGGAAGCGAAGGAAGTTGCCATGGTCGGCCAAGTGGGTGGGCTCGCCAATCCCTGGGAAGAAACGCAACCTGAATTTCCTTTTGCGACCAATTTTGCGATTTTCTTTCTCGCCGATCCTCAAGCCGTCGCCGAGCATGCCGAAGAAGGTCACGTACATGCCCCGGGTGAGGAATGTGCTTTCTGTGCCGCGCATGCGGAAGAGAATTCGGAATTGTTCGCTATGGTGCGACTCGTCGATGAGAATGGCAAACCGATCCCTGTGGATGCACGCCAGTTGTTCGACGTGAAAGAGAACGACACCGTAGTAGTCAAGGGCACCGCCCAAGTCCTCGAAGGGGGAATGCTCGTGGTCAAAGCCACGGGTGTTTACGTTCGTAAGTAAACTCAACCATTTTTACTTAACCACAAAGTCACGAAGGTCACAAAGAAGATCATTAGTTCTTTCTTGGTGACCTTCGTGGCTTTGTGGTTGGTTTCTTTAGAAAAGGAATTCATGACATGCAATCGTTCATTCGCTATAGTTTGTTTGCTTTACTTGTTTGTTTAGTGACTCTGCCAGTCGTTGCAGCGGAGGAAGCACCGTTTTCGGAATCGACCGACATTGCCGCGGTGAAGAAGGCTCTCAAGCTGCGTGATGGCGAGACAGCGATCTTCGTGGGCGACATGCATTGTGCCGGGTGTGCCAAGAAGGTGGCACGCAAGCTCTACGGCGTGAAAGGTGTCGTGAAGGTGCGGTCGGATATTAAGATCGACGTCACGATCGTGACCCCGCAAAAGAACAAGCAAGTCGATCCCAAGGCCTTGTGGGCAGCCACGGAAGCGTCAGGGATTCTGCCAATCAAGTTGATCGGTCCCGCGGGCGTGATCGAAGCCGATGCCGAGGCAAAGAAGGCCGCGCAGAAGACGCAGCACGATCATGCGGCGGAAGAAACCAAAAAGGGTTGAATCAATAATCCTTAAAAAGTAAAACGCTAAGCCGCAAGCGTCGCTCGCGGCTTAGCGTTTTTTTGTTTCAGTAACGATTACCTTACCTTACGCAGTTTGCGTGGCGTATTTCTTCATGTATTCGCCATAGATCCAATCGTAAGTCTTCTTCATGCCGTCACGCAGACGGATGCTCGGGGCCCAGCCCAAGTACTCGGTGATTTTGGTATTGTCGCTGTTGCGGCCATTCACACCTTTGGGGGCCTTGAGGTCATGATTGTGCTTGAGCTTGATGCCGGCGATCTCTTCGACCATGTCGTAGAGGCCTTCGATGGTGATGATCTCATCGGAACCCAAGTTGATTGGCTCGAGAATGTTGCTGTCGGTGATCGCGAGGATACCTTTCACACAATCGTCGATGTACATGAAGCTGCGGGTCTGTTTGCCGTCGCCCCAGATTTCGACTTCGGTTTCGCCATTCTCTTTGGCGTGAATGATCTTGCGACAGGTCGCGGCGGGAGCTTTTTCGCGGCCACCTTCCCACGTACCATAGGGACCGTAGACATTGTGGAAGCGGGCCACCCGAGTATGGAGCCCAAAATCTTCGCGGAAGTGGCGGCACATCCGTTCCGAGAATAACTTTTCCCAGCCGTAGCCATCTTCAGGCATCGCCGGATAAGCGTCTTCTTCCTTGAGCGGCACGACGTCTTCTGATTTTTGCTTGTCAGCATTATAAACACAGGCACTACTGGCATAAAAGAAACGATCGGCCTTGGCGGCCAACGCGGCTTGCAGCAAGTGGGTGTTGATCAACACCGACAACATGCACAAGGCTTTGTTGTTTTCGATGAAACCCATGCCCCCCATGTCGGCGGCCAGATTGTAGATATCGCTCACGCCGTCACAGGCCTTATGGCACTCGTCGATGTGTTTCAAATCAGCCACAACATTTTCGGCATCGGGAAAGACTTGATACCACTGGTCCATCGGCTTGGCGTCGACGCTGCGCACCTTGTAACCGTCTTTCAACAAACGTGCGACCAGATTCCCGCCGATGAATCCACCACCACCGGCTACGAGAATGGGTTTCTTGCTCATCCGACTATGTTCCTAACATTTCTAAGGGTCCTGGGCTGCGTGGGACGACTGCGCACAGCCCTGTTCAACTCAAGAATACAAAATTATAGATGCTTGCTTATTCTATGGGCAGGACATAAAGCTAGCTCAACGTCTTTGAGAGACGAGCTGCTGTTTCAGGCGGATCTGGGTGAGGTTGAGTTGTGGGAGCTGGTGAGACTGCATCAGTTTGCGGGCCATGTTCGACAAGATCGACGAAACGTCCACAGAGAAGACGTTTGCTGTAGAGCCGATCAATGAGATCGCGTGCTTCACGGCCCATTTCCATGCGCTGTGCTTCGCTCGTATGATAAATTTCCCGAATGACGCGCTCGGCATTCTCGACCTGGCCATGATGAATGGCCCAACCAATCTCGCCTTGGGCCAGAATATCTGAAACGTGACATTCCGCGGGTCCCAAAGAAAGAATGGGACGTGCCGCTGCCATCGAACCGTAGACTTTGCAAGGGTGACAGATGCCAACGATCTTTTCACCCACGGCAACCAGATGGACATCCGCCGCACTGAGTGAAAAGCGCAGATTTTCAATCGGTTGATAGGGGAGCGTACGAATATTAACTGGCTGTTCGCGTTCGATGAGTTCATCGAGTTGCTTTTTTAGTAATCCGCCGCCAATAAACAAGAACAACAAATTGGGTAAATCGGTAACTCGTTTCGCAACTTCGAGCAGTGTATCAACGGGTGAGGCAATCGAGAGATTACCCGAATACATGATGACGACTTTTCCTGCGAGGCCATGTTCCTTGCGGAACGGATTTTCAGCGTGTGGAACTGGTTCGACGTGATCCTCAAGTGGCCAGGGCGGAAAGACAACAAGTTTATTTGCGATCTCCACCTTGCGGTTGAGTCGCTCCGCCATGAAGCGGTCGAGAGCAATCACGGTCTGTGCTCGACGCAAAATTTGTCGATTGAGCCAATCAAAGATCCGGACTTGCAGCGACGTTGGCGAAGCTTTGCCCAGCTCGATCATTTGATCGGGGTTGAGGTCCATCACCCAATACGTAATTGGCGTGCCGCGAAACATGTTGATCACCACCGCGGCCAAGGGACACATCGGTGGCGACGTGCTCACCACGATATGCTGCAAGTTTCGCGTGAATAGCCCGCGGAAGAGGCATTGTAAGGTAAAGCTGATACCACCGATGAGGCGAATCAAGATCGAGCCTTTGCCAAAACTTGAGAGAGGTAAGCGGCGTATATTAACGCCATCCAGGACCTCGTACTTTGGGAAGTGCTTAGAAGGATCTTCATAACCGCGTGACGATGTATAAACTCGCACGTAGTGGCCGCGCTCGGCGATCGCTCGCGCAGCCTCGTGCATATATTGCCCCACCGCCGGGGTGTCCGGCGAATAGACTTGAGACAGCACGAGCACGACGGGTTTAGGCATGATCAATTGAGGTTTTGTTATCGAGCTAGATTTGATAGCGGCGTACGATATCTGATTACATGACAACTTGACGAAGTTCGCTGGCTTCTCTCGTTCGGAGGTAGTCCTGAAACGTCTCAGCCAAGCCTTCCTGCAGGTTAATCTTAGCGCGCCAACCTAGGCTGTTAATCAGTTTCGTGTCCGTACGCTTGAGCAGCGTGCCATCGGGTTTGGACAGATCGTTGGTAATCTTGCCGCGATAGCCGATAACTTCGGCCACCAGTTTTGCCACTTCTTGAATACTGATGTCTTCGCCAGTTCCAACATTGACCAGATCAGGGGGCGTATCCACTTGGAGCAGAAATGTGACTGCTTCCGCTAAATCATCGACATGCAAAAATTCACGCCGCGGTTTGCCGGTGCCCCAAATCACGACTTCCTCGGATTGCTCGACCGTCGCTTCGTGAAAGCGGCGAATAAGTGCCGGCAGAACATGAGAGTTTTCCGCATGATAGTTATCGCCAGGGCCGTACAGATTCGTCGGCATGGCTGAATGGAACATGACTCCATATTGCTGGCGATAATACTGACAAAGCTTCAAGCCGGCAATTTTCGCGATAGCATAGGCTTCGTTCGTTGTTTCCAAAGGGCTCGACAGTAAGCAACTCTCGGGCATGGGTTGGGGGGCTTCACGAGGGTAGATGCAAGTGCTGCCCAGATAGAGAAACCGCTGGCAACCATGCGCATAAGCCGCATGGATTGAGTTGACTGCCATGGCGAGGTTTTCGTAGATGAAGCTCGCCGGATAAGTCATGTTGGCAAAAATGCCGCCCACGCGCGCGGCCGCAAAGACGACAACATCGGGCTGTTCGTCGGCAAAGAATTGATTTGCCGCTTGCTGATTGCACAGGTCAAGTTCTTGCCTGGTGCGGATCACGATATTGTTGGCACCGACGGCTTGCAGCTTTCGCCTGACAGCGGTGCCGACCATGCCCCGGTGGCCCGCAACAAAGATTTTTTTGTCAGTGAGTTCATACATAGTGCGTGACCCGTCAAAATGGGCGAGCGACGAAACGGATATCTTGGCCGGTTAATTAGCGAGCAGAAGCCATGCTGGCTTCTCGTTCCGCGAGTTCTAAGTCCGCTGCGATCATGATCTCTGCAAGTTGCTTGCAGGTTGTTTTAGGCTCCCAGTTAAGTAGCTGCTTGGCCTTTGAATAATCACCCAAGAGCAGATCTACTTCGGAAGGCCGGAAATAACGGGGATCGATTTCGACGTACTCATGCCAATCCAGATCCAAGGCTTCGAAGCAGTAATCCAGAAAATCGCGAATGGACTGCGTTTGACCGGTGGCAATCACAAAGTCCTCGGGCTCGCCGTGCTGCAGCATGAGCCACATCGCTTCGACGTAATCCTTGGCATAACCCCAGTCGCGCTTGGCATCGAGATTGCCTAGATAGAGCTTCTCTTGGAGGCCTAGCTTAATACGAGTTGCAGCTCGAGTGATCTTACGCGTGACAAACGTTTCGCCGCGACGGGGAGATTCGTGATTAAAGAGGATGCCATTGCAAGCAAACATTCCATAAGACTTGCGATAGTTCACCGTCTGGTGAAAGGCATAAACCTTGGCGCAAGCATAGGGGCTCTGCGGACGAAAAGGCGTGTTTTCCGTTTGAGGAGTCTCGACAACCTCACCGAACATCTCCGACGACGAGGCTTGATAAACCCGCACTTCCTTCTTCTTGTTCAATTGGCGAGCCGCTTCGAGAACATTCAAAGTTCCCGCACCAGTTGCCTGTAAGGTGTAGACAGGTGAATCAAAAGAAACTCTCACATGGCTTTGAGCTCCCAGATTATAAATCTCATCGGGCTCGATATCGAGCGCTAGGTTGGTGAGGCTTTGCGCATCGGTTAAATCGCCGTAGTGGAGAAATAAGTGCGTACCGGAACTGTGAGGATCCTGATACACCGTGTCGAGCCGGCCCGTATTGAACGAACTGCTACGGCGAATCAGTCCGTGGACTTCGTAATTTTTGGCCAATAGCAGTTCGGCCAAATAGGAACCATCTTGGCCTGTGATGCCGGTGATTAATGCGCGTTTGGTCATAAATTGATTGGGTATATTGGGAGTTGTAAGGGTAGAGTCATTCTCAATACAGCAATTATTCTATTATCCAGATCATTTATCGATGAGCAATTGATAGGGGAGCCTTAATTGGGGGGCAATTCTTGGCCCAGCCAAACCATAGTAGGCTCGATCCACCGACGAATCGTCGCTAAATCATCCGGCTTGGCGTGGCTTTTCCGCCGAGTAGTCAGCCCCGCATCAAACATCTCTTGAAATCCCTGTTGGACTTCCGGGGTCATCTCCAGACCGCAAAATTCTAATACACGCTGAACTAGCTCGGGCGACATGTCCTCCAGACGAACTTCCAGATAGCGGTCCGAGGGAAGTTGGCGACCATAGAGACAAGCCTGCTCCACGCACATCCGCCATTGCAGACTACAGACTTCCAGCAGTTCAAGTTGTTCAAGCATGCCGTCGATCCCCGGCAGCCGTGGTCCCCAGACGGGTTTGCCGACTAGTCCCGAAAGTTGTTGCGGCATGACTCGTCGCACAAACTCTTTGAAGTAATAAGGAGCCCGTCTAAGATCGATTTCTTTGAGCCGTTCCACCAGCTTGTCTTTCGGAACGCCTCGGGCATGCTCTTGCCAAAAGCGCCGAATCGACAGGACCGATTCCACACCATCGCGAATCGTATGAATGAATAGGCAACCCGGTAGCACGCGGTCGACAAATTCCATTCGCAACGAGTTACTCGGTGTCTTTTCGATCAGGCGCTGTCGCCCAGCGGCTTGGACGGCCTTGGCGAATGTCGCGCGGATGTGCTGGCAGACTTCCGGCCGGGCGTCCTCGGGACGAAGCATGTCCGATTTGTCGTCGTTGCCAAACTTCCAAGTGAGCCGTGGTTCTTCGAGGTGAGCTAGCAGAGGATGCGAACCCAGCAGATTGCCGAGCAGGGTCGTCCCCGAGCGGGGTGAGCCAATCACCACGATCGGGCGGTCGAGAAAGGGATTGTCGGGTTCGCTGGCCATCTTTCGAGGATAACAGCCGATTCCTGCTGCTTCCAGAGTTTCACGCCAATAGTCTCCTATGACCGGCCGCTTGTGTGCGGATTACCCGGATCATAGCGAATGAGAGTTTCTTGGGTGTCGCATGTCCGTCGCGGATGACAAATCTGTAGGTATTCGGCAATAGGCCAAATGTTTGATAAATTGGAGGCAAAGGTTATAATCAGGCTGGGATTTCGCTCCGGCAAATTCCTAACGGAACAAGAATTCAGTTCCCGGGCCAATTGGGGAACTCATCGAGGGGCTTGATCGCGGCGGTTTAGGGCTAAACCGTTTGGCGAAATCGCACGCTTGCGGCAGAGAGTCGCTTGCTACACCAAGGTTGATGCTAATCGCTAAACAGATTCTTCTGCGCCCTTCCCATACATCCACCGGCAGGCCAAGTCGCGTACGTAAAGAGTGGACTTTGTCGGACTATCCATCACAAATTGTCTCCGCATGACCAAAGTGCTTTCAAACTCTTCGTTTCTCATGGCCGTTGCCGTGTTTTTATTGCACGGCCACTTCCAGGCTGAGGCCGTGACCACGTCGTATCACATCGGCAATAGCCTGACTTTCGATAGTCAGCCTGAATCCATGGAGGCGTTTGCGGCAAGTCGCGGTTTTAATCACGAAGTGGGGTTTCACATTCGGAGTAGTTCTTCACTACGAAATATTCTCGACAATCCCTCTGATACGTCAGTGAACCCGAACGAATTCGGTACATACACTCAAGCGCTGCCCAACAATGCCTGGGATGTCGTCACCATTCAGCCACACCCTAGCAATGATCCCTTTACGACTTTAGGGGAAGATATTGATTCGGTGTTGTCGTTTATCAATCTGACACGAACCAACCCCGCAAATGAAAATACGAATTTTTATATTTATCAAGCCTGGCCCCAACGTGGTTCGGCTTCCTACCAAACTCAGTGGACGGCACCATCTCCCGATGAGTTGGACTCACAAATGGTACGGCGGCGTGAATATTACGATAATTTGATTGAACACGTCCGCGCTGAAACTGATGCCAATGTCTACATGATTCCCGTGGGAGAAGTCATGTTCGAATTGGATGTCAGGATGCGAGCCGGCCAGATTCCGGGATTTACGAACATCAATCAGATGTATCGGGATGCCCTTCATCTCAGCTATGGTGCCGGTCGATTCATGGCCGGTGCGACAACATTTGCGACAATTTTAGGACAGTATCCAACTGGACTCGATGTCCCTGCAGATTTTTTTGGCGGCTCTTCGATTCTCAACGATGCCCAGAAAGCAGCGATTCTAGAAACCATCCGTGACGTGCTCGACAAGCATGCATACTCGGGGGTTGATATGCCGGCGCCTCTGCGAACTGACTTTGACGACAATCTCGTGGTTGATCAAGGCGATCTGGCCATCTTGCAGGGATCGTTGGGAATTACCGATCCTTACGATCCCGATGGCAATGGCCATGTCTCCGGCCGGGATTTTTTGAGGTGGCAGCGTGATTACAAATCGGTGCTCAGTTCTGAAGACCAGGCACGATTTCATCTCTTGGATTTGAATGATGATGGTGTGCTAACAGCCTCTGATTTGCAGCACTGGCAGAATTCCTATCGTCTCAATGATGGAGCGGATGTCGATGGCGACGGCGACACGGACGGACGTGATTTCTTGCTATGGCAAAGACTGGCATCCACGAATTTGGCTGACGCCAATGGTGATCTACTTATCAATCAATTGGAGTTTTCTCAATGGCAGCAGTCGTATGGTTACAACGCAGCTACTGATGTGAATAAGGATGGAGTCGTCGATCAGACTGATATCTTAATTTGGGCTAGCGAGAATGGACTGTCCTGGAATTATCCCTATGCGATGTCGGCTCCCCCGCTGGCATCGCAAATGGCCGCGGTGCAAGGCTGGGCAGTCCCCGAGCCGTCTGCCGCCATTTTGGCGATTATCTGGCTTTTCATGCCTTTATTTTGGCGGACTATTCCCTGAAATCGGATCCCAGACCATAAAGTATTTGACGAACTTAACAGAGTCGAATAGCATCGAGATTAAGGTAAAAGTTGACCAGTCATCTGAGAACCGGTTAAGTAACGACTGGTTCCTGCTAATAATGTCTCAATACAGGTAGACCTACTGCCGTCTCTCCTAGACATCGAAGTATTTCGCTCCGGCGGACATTTATTCATCCAATGTCGCTTTGAGAGTTCGATGTTATCTGCTTAATCATCCGAATCGATGCTTATTCATCGGTATCAATGATAATCGCGCAACGGGATTATTTCTGTCGCGCGCACGAGCGGTTGCAATTCGCCTAGGAAAGACGTCCAGCCAGCCTATGAAAGCAACAATCTTCATGCAAATAGTCCAGCGGTGTCGGTTTGCTTTAGCGTCGTCGTTCTTGACGGTCTGCTGCGCGATGAATGTGTACGCGGCTAACCAAACCGCGAGTGTTTCACCACTACAGCCTGCGAGCGCGCTTCCCTATCGCATCGAAGTGCGCGAAGTTGACTACTCCAACGTCGACTTACCGACCCTGCATTCGTATGCCGTGGGCAGCTTTGACAATAAGTGGCTCTTCATTTCAGGGCGTACCAACGGCATGCATGGATTCGATTCCGTACTTTTCCCGGAAGAGAATTTTCCTGTTCAGCATCAGAATCGAGACGTGTGGGTCGTTGATATGGATACAAAGCAAAGTTGGTCACGACCGCTCGATGATCCGACGTCAGGACTGAGCGAAGCCCAGATACTTTCGTTGGCGACCACCAACAACCAGTTTTATCAAAAGAGCGAAACGCTTTACATGACTGGCGGATATGGCGTTCTTGTGAACGGGGTGGACTTCAGCACGTTTGATGCGCTCTCGGCGATCAATTTGCCCGGTCTGGGAGAGTGGGTCATGAATGGTGCCGGTTCGGCCGCTGAGAATATACGGCAGATTCACGATCCAATCTTCCGTGTGACCGGCGGAGCGATGCACGAAATCGATGGCAAAACACATTTGGTCTTTGGGCAAGATTTTGTGGGAGTTTACACACCTTTTGGCGACGGCACCTACACACGGCAAGTGCGTAGTTTTGAGATTGTCGACGACGGTACGAGCTTGAGCGTTGCTAATATTTCATCAACGCCAATTGTTGACGCTTATCGGCGCCGCGATCTCAATATCGTGCCCATCCTTAGCCCGGATGGCTTAGGCGGAACGGAAGAAAAACTGGTGGCCTTGTCAGGTGTTTTTACGAACACGTTTGGAGCCTGGACGGTTCCCGTCGAAATTGATGCCGATGGCCAACCTACAATGGCCGATCCCAATGACCCCAATACGTTCAAGCAAGGCTTTAATGGTTATCATTCGGCCAAAGTGGGTATGTATTCCGAATCCAGCGGCGCGATGCATGAAGTTTTGCTCGGTGGGATCAGCTTGCAGTTTCTTGACCCCAATACGGGCCAAGTTGTGACCGATCAAGCCTTACCGTTTGTTAACGACGTGACTTCGATTCAAATCGACGCGGCAGGAAATTACAGCCAGCACCATTTGGGCTATTTTCCTGAACTCTTCGACACCGCGGGAGTTCGCCTGCGTTTTGGTACGAATGCCGAGTTTTTGATTTCTCCTGACGTAGCCGTATTCGAAAATGGGGTGATAGATTTCGATCAACTGGCGAGTGGTGAGACCGTCTTGGGACACGTTTTTGGCGGCATTGTGACCAATGGCCCGCATACCCGTCTGGGAGCGAATTCCAGCGGTTCCAATCACATGTTCGAGGTGGTGGCCATCCTCGTGCCAGAGCCTACGAGTTTGATAGCTGTCGTTGGTTTTGCAGCGATCAACTTGCCTTTCCTGCGTTCTCGTAGAAGATAATTTCTGGCTTTACGGATTCTCGCACCGAGATTAGGGGGAAAGTGTTAGATTCGTGTGAATCTCCGGGGAAAATCCTTGCCTATTTTAGAAGACATCATTTAAGATAAAGTTTTCTCAGGCGTGCGGGTAACCCTCGGAAAGCCGCGCCAACCTTTTGAGCTCACCACTGCTGATATCCTGAGGCTTTTTTTCCATGACATCTATCTCTTTCTTGAATAGACAATCATTCATAATTCTTGCGACCGCCACGCTGCTCATGTTCGGCGGGAACCTAGGGCTTACGCATGCACAACTGGTGCAGCTCGGGAATCTGGAAGTCACGCTTTCCCGGCCCGTGTTCAACAACACGAATTCTGGTCTACGCTTTCCGACCGCACTCGGTAGCCCGAATGACAACTCGGGAGATTATTTTGTCGCTGGTTTGCAGGGCCGAATTCATAAGTTCGATAATGGAGTCGAGTTATCATCAACTCCGTTTCTCAACATTTCAAGCGAAGTGTTGACAGCGGGGGGCGGTGCGGGATTCTTAGGTATGGTGTTTCACCCCGGCTACTCTAATCCCACTGATCCTGGGTTCCGCAAGCTCTACACTTATCACTCAACTATTACCAATCTTGCTACGCCTGCGACTTTCAGCGTTCCAGGAGAGACCGTCACTCATCATAACGTGCTGACAGAATGGCAAGTGAGTGCCAGCAATCCCAATTTGGTTGATGTCACAACCCGTCGCGAGATTTATCGCGAAGCCCACCCACGTGAAGGAATTCATAACGGTGGGGCACTCGATTTCGGTCCCGATGGCTATCTTTACGTTACAACTGGTACGCCTCCCGGGTTAGAAGTGCTTAGCCAGTCGTTAAACAATATCCAGGGTAAGGTCTTGCGAATTGACCCCGTGGCACCCGCTTTGAAGCCCACAAGTCTTGATACTATCAGCGCCAACGGTCAGTACCGAATCCCCGCTTCCAATCCGTTTGTTTCAACCCCATCGGCCATCGATGAAATTTATGCCTTGGGGTTGCGCAATCCTTATCGCATGAGTGTTGATCCCGTTTCTGGTTTGGCGTTTGCTGGCGACGTTGGACAAGGGGCCCGCGAAGAGGTGAGTGCATTTGGGGCAGGAGCAAATCTAGGCTGGCCTTATCGGGAGGGTGCGATTGCCGGGACCGTCAGTCCAGATCCTCCCGTACCCACGCTGACCGATCCAATCGCCGACTATTCCCATGCAGATGGACGTTCGGTGACCGGTGGTTTTGTCTACCGTGGTTCGTCGATCCCTGAGCTGTATGGGAAATATGTGTTTGGAGAGTTTAGTTTCGGCACTGGAGGCTTTGGGTCTAGCCCTGGACGGTTGTTCTGGCTCGATCCGTTCGACAGCGAGGGTAATTTACGTGACCCGAGTGATGTCTCGATCTTTGAGTTTCGCTTTTCGGCTAGTACCCAGGCGATCTTCGACTCACATTCTTCGATCAAGCCTGCCCTAGATATCACCCTGTACAGCTTCGGCGTGGACGATGCCGGAGAAATCTACGTCATGGGCGAGGAAGCCAACAAGTTGACTATCTACAAGATTCAATCCGTAGTTAACTTGAGCCCCCCCGGAGACTTCGACGGGGATCTCGATGTCGATAGTCTTGACCTTGCTCAATGGCAAGGTGATTACGGGACCAATGGCGATTCGGATGCCGACGGCGATGGCGACAGTGACGGTCGTGATTTTCTGATTTGGCAGCGAAACTATGGCACTGGAATACCTGTTTCAAGCGTGGTGGGTGTGCCCGAGCCAGCATCGATCGTACTGATCGGGTTGTTGGCTTGTGGGTTCGCCTCGCGCCGTACATCATTGCATGGTTGCAATTAGATAATGCCTTTGTCGTACCTGGGGGCGAGCAGCAGGGGACTCTCGGCGTTTCATGTCGGCAGGGTCAGTAGGAAGGTGCGCCGATTCACAAAGCTCAGAAACTGTCGTCGATTCTTTTTATTCGGAATTCGTCACGCCCTTGCGCTGATGTTCATATTGCTTCAGCCGTGCCATTTGCGGGCAGCCTCGGCACCGAATATTTTGCTCGTTTTGATCGATGACCAGGCTTGGAACGGCACGTCGGTGCAAATGCATCCTGAGATGCCGAATTCAAAAAGTGATTTCTATCAAACGCCGCGGCTAGAAGAATTTGCCGCCAACGCGATGCGGTTCTACAACGGTTACGCTTCGCAATCGATGTGTTCCCCAACACGAGCGGCAATTCTCACCGGACAAAGTCCGGCTCAGCTGCAGATGACGGACCTACCAATTTCCTACCCCGGTCACGAACGTTGGGCCGGTCACCAAGAAGGATTGCCGCTGACGCCACCCGCCGGTGAACCACTTCAGTCCGATATTTTTTCTCTCCCGCTGATTGTTAAACAGGCGAATCCCGACTACACAACGGCACATTTTGGCAAGTGGCACCTTGATCCCTCGTCGCAGCTTTTCCCAGAAGATGTGGGCTATGACACTAGCGTTCGCAAAGGTGCATATGCTTCAGCGGCGATTGATCCCAAGCGCGTTTTTCATTTGGCGGAATCGGCTAACATCTTCATTGAAGAAAGCGTTCAAGCGGAAAAGCCGTTTTTTCTGCAGTTATCGCACTATGCCGTGCATGACCCCGTTGAGTCGCGTCCGGAAATTCGCGACAAATATGCGGCGTTGCCTCCGGGTTCGATTCATGCCAATCCCGAGTATGCAGCCATGACCGAAGATCTGGACACATCTTTTGGGATGGTTCTCGACAAACTCGACCAACTCGGAATTCGCGAGAACACCTATATTATCTACACCTCGGATAATGGAGCGCCTCTCGGGCTGAGCAGCAGTTTACCCCTTTATCGAGGCAAGTCGACCCTACGTGAAGGTGGAATTCGTGTGCCTTTCATGATCGATGGCCCAGGGATTGCGAAAGGTAGTTTCAGCGACGTTCCCGTGACAACCACCGATCTCTACTCGACAGTTGCGAGATTGACTGGATTTCATGACGCTTTACCCGCTAATGTGGAAGGAGCCGATTTGACTCCTGTCCTTTTTAACAGCGGTAGCTTGCCTGAAGGGACTGATCATCTCGCACGGAATTTTCATGAGGGAGGCGAGCTTTATTGGCATTGGCCTCAAAATTTTGGGCCTAGCAAAAGTTTTCGCGTTAAACCGTCCTCAGCAATTCGTGACGGCGATTATAAGCTGTTTCTTGAATATGGCGAGAACGGCGGTTCGGATAGCGTTTTTCTCTACAACATTACGAACGACATTTCCGAAACCACTAATCTGGCGAGCACCATGCCCCAGAAAACGGCTGAATTGCTCACAAAGCTGAACACTTATTTAGAAACCGTTGATGCCTCGTTTGCCTACGACGTAAAAGCCCCGGCATCCATGAATTGGGATGCTTCTGCACCAGGTGAAGAAGTAAAGAACTGGCGGTCAACAATCGATCTTAAGTACAAAGGTCGTGAAATCTGGAAATTGGGTACTGAAACCGACGCGCCCCAACTCCAGGAGACCGAGCATTATCAACCAGGATTGTCGGAGCTTGCATATCATTTCGACGGTAACGACGGAATGGAAAAGCTGTTTTTTCACGTGGGTGATCGTGGCCCAAGAAGAAACAGTCCTAATTCCGGCACGCCTGACCTCGATCGATCGGCATCGATGGAATTTTGGGTGCGTTTGGATTCACTCGCTCACGATCAAATTCTGTTTGAAACGGGAGGTGAGGAAAGCGGATTATCGCTGACGGTTGGTGATGCCGACTCAGATGGTGTAAAGAACGACCTTCGCCTGCGTATTCTGGGCAGGGCAGGGACCAACACGGGTGCGGAAGGAGTGTTAAGAGATTTGACCATCACTGCACCGCTCGATCGCTTCGCGAATCCTTTGGCAGATTTTGTTCACGTCGCGGCTATATTCAGCGACAATTCCAATGATCGCTACGCCGAACTGTTCGTGAATGGGGCTTCTGTTGGACGATTGACTGGCCTGCTTGGTGCCGATGAGAGCTTGCGGTGGGATGACTATGATTTGGCGGGCTTGGGGCAAATGGCTGGGGAAAGCGTGGGTGGTAACGGTGGCACGGGACAGTTGCCCTTTGTTGGTGGGTTGCGCGGGCAAGTGGCTTCGATGCGGTTCAACAACTTCTCCGTTGCCTCAGAACAAATTCTAGCCAACTACAATGCAAAATTGCATCCCGTTGATTTTGGGTCGCACTCACAGAGCGGTGATATCGCGTTCCCGGCGGTACGCCCCGCGAACGTCAGTTTCAGCGAGCTCACATCGCCGAATCTGTTGGTCATGCAGGAACGCGTTGACACACTTGATACATCATTGGCGGTTGATAGTTTGATAAACGGTGCAACAACACTCGACCAAAATGTGTTAGGAACACCTGGCGTGTTGGCAGCAGGTACGACATTTTCCAGTTATTTGTTCCATTTCGATCCGGAGGAAGTTGGTTCAGATATAAGCAACGTGACGGGGTCGCTGACCTTCAGTGGCCGAATCCTGGGCGTCATTTGGGAGTCTGAACTCCTTGCAGAGACAGATAGTGTACTGGGTTCGCTCGGAAACTATGGCAACGAGAATACCCGAGGATTCGGTTTCGGCCATGGAAGTAGTTTGGAATTTGGCTCAGATCGGCAAACGATTTCTTTCGACCTCGCGGTGCAGAATGACTCGATGCTTCAATTTCGTGTTTTGACGACAGTAGTTGCTCCAACAGGTCCATCTGCAGATTTGAATGGCGACGGCCGACTCGACAGTACCGATTTGGTTGCTTGGCAATCGTCCTACGGTCTTGATGCGGGTGCGGACGCCGATGGCGACGGTGACACTGATGGCCGTGATTTCTTGATCTGGCAGCGGCAGTTTTTACCCGATCCCCCCAATGCCGATTTCAATGACGATTTCTTGGTCGATGCACTCGACCTTGAAATTTGGCACACTTCTTTCGGCCACAATAATCAAGGTGATGCCGACGGGGATGGCGACACCGATGGCCGAGATTTCTTGCTGTGGCAAAGACAATTTCATGCCGCCACGACGGATTTTAATGGCGACGGAATCGTTGATTCGGCGGATCTCGCCACTTGGCAAGCTTCCTATGGAGTGGACGACGGCGGCGATTCCAACGGCGATGGCGATAGTGATGGTCGCGATTTTCTGTACTGGCAGAGAAACGCGAAAAACCACACTCAACTCGCTGGGTTATCTGTTCCCGAGCCAAGCTCTTTACTCCTCGGCAACAGCTTGCTCGCCATCGGATTATTGTTCCGTCGTCGTCTAGCCTAATCACTCACACACGACGATCCAACCGTTCGCGCGGAACCATTCGCAGAACCACGCGTGCTTCAAGGGATCACGGCGTGCCATGTCGAGGGGAATTCGCTTGGCGATCTGAAACCCGGCCGCATGCAAATCCGCGGCGAGTTCGCGCCAGCGAAACACATGTAGGAACATGCTGGGCAGCCCGCGGTACGGAAACCATTTGTCGCCGATCTCGACGTCGCGCGAGAACGGCGCGCTGCACAAATTCTTGACTAGCCACAAGGGTCCGACGGGGTCGCGCAAGTTGTACCAATAGTTGTGGACGTGCAGCACAAAGCGGCCACCCGGTTTCAAAATTCGTCTAAAGTGCTGCAGCGCGCAGCGGCGATTGGCTCGGCCGCGAATCATACCCAACGTGCTGAACATGCACATCGCGTTTTCCACCGACTGATCTGCGAGACAATCGAGTTCTACAAGATTCGCTTGCACGCATTGAATCGGTAGTTGTTCGATTCCCGCCTTCTCTTGCACGATGCGCAACATGTGCTGCGACAAATCGACGGCCAGTCCTCGATGGCCGGCGCGCACGAGGGGCACGAGCGCTCGGCCTGTGCCACAGCCTAAATCAGCAACGAGACCCAATGTGCGAAAGCTTTCAGCCAGAACCCGCTCGTCATGTTCGAACAGCGTGTTGAAGGCGAAGTAATCGTCGTAGTCGTCGGCGATGGAAGGGTGATGCACGTAATCCCACGTCGCGCGTGACACCCCGGCGGGGAGCTTCCAGGTTGGTCGGTCATGTTCGGGCATCGTCAGCCTTTGATTGGCAGAATTACCGTTTCGAAATGTTGGGCAGCAAAAGGTATAGCACCGGCAATTCTCAGCAAAATTCAGCCAATTGTGGCTTCATTGTGACCGCAGTATAATCAGCGGTTTGGTTTTCACCCACCACGGCCAGCAGGGTGAACGCGCCCGCCGAAGGCCGAGTTTTATATTATGTTCGTCGAGCCCCCTGAGGGGCCGCGACGGTCGATTTTCCAAATCGCAAAGGAGAAAATAGAGTGGCAATTCGAGTAGCAATCAACGGGTTTGGACGCATTGGCCGTCTCACGTTCCGCAATCTGCACGCCCGGTCGAGCGAGTTCGAGGTCGTGGCAATCAACGACCTGACCGACAATCAAATGTTGGCCACGTTGCTGAAATACGACAGCACGCACCGCCGTTTCCCGGGCACCGTCGCGCACGATGCCGAGCATCTGATCGTTGACGGCAAGAAGATCAAGGCCCTCGCGGTTCGCAATCCGGCTGAGCTCCCCTGGGGCGAGATGGGCGTCGACGTGGTCGTCGAAAGCACCGGCATTTTCACCGGTCGTGCCAAAGACGGCAAAGCCGGTTACGACACCCACCTGGAAGCCGGTGCCAAGCGTGTTGTGCTCAGTGCCCCCGCCAAGGACGGTGCCGACCTGACCTGTGTGTTGGGCGTCAACGACGACAAGCTGACCCCCGACCTGAAGTGCATTTCCAACGCCAGCTGCACGACGAACTGCTTGGCTCCCGTGGCCAAGGTGCTGCACGAAAAGTTTGGCATTGTGAAAGGTCTCATGACCACCGTGCATGCCTACACCAACGATCAGCCGACTCAGGATCAGCCTCACCAAGATCCTTATCGTGCCCGGAGCGCCGCTCAGAATATCATTCCAACTTCGACCGGTGCCGCTAAGGCCGTGGGCTTGGTAATCCCCGCCCTGCAAGGCAAGCTGACCGGCATTTCGCTTCGCGTGCCCGTGCCAACCGGCAGCGTGGTCGACCTGACCTGCATCATGGAAAAGAACGTGACCAAGGAAGAAGTGAACGCCGCGATGAAGGCCGCCGCCGAATCCGGTCCGCTCAAGGGCTTCTTGGGTTACACCGAAGACCCGATCTGCTCGACCGACATCATTGGTGACGATCGCAGCTCGTTGTTTGCCGCCGACTGGACGCAAGTCATGGACGGCAACATGCTCAAGGTCGTGAGCTGGTACGACAACGAATGGGGCTACAGCTGCCGCACCGCCGACCTGATCGCCCGCATCGGCAAGTGGTAAATCACGGTAATTCCCGCGCAGGTTAGAAACCAGTAAAAGATATTACAAAAACCTCGGTCCAATTGGGCCGAGGTTTTTTTGTTGACTGGCATATTTCCTTAGCCGGATCGCCACACGATCCGGGAATAGCTTATTCGACCAGGTGCAACACTTCGCGCAGCTCCTTCTTGCTGGAAGTCATTCGTCGGAGTTCCAGTGCCGCGTTAAGCTTCGAAACAAGCGTCGCCTCACGCAGCGTGTGATCATCGGCAAGCTTGCCGTTGGCGATCAGCCACTTGGCAACTTCATTCCACCGCCAACGCATCGAGCGCCCCGTCACGTTAGAAATCGGCGCCGGAAAGCCTCCTGCACGGCGTTCGTTATTAATATATTTGCGAATGCTCTCGCGTGATTGATTAAGCCGGGCGGCAATCTCCGACATATTCACCAAATCATCCGGCTCGATTCGGAGAACAGTAGCACCTTTGATGGCCTTAATGTCGTCGATGGCCGACATAATCGCAGCGGATAGCGATTCAGCCTCTCGGTCAAAATCTACAAACGCGATTCCATTGCGCATGCCCACGAGAGTGTCGTCACAGCCAGCTCCATAAATTGAGGCCTCTAATTCTTCCAGGGAGACGTCTCCTGCAAGAATCAACGTAAACGAGTAAACGTTCTGCTCTTTTTTAGACCTGACCATATCGAATTCTATTCTAAAAGTATTCAGCGAGTGAACTTCTTGTGCGGGCAGCTATCAACAACCTTATGGATTCTCTCAGCATGGGCATGAGTATTTCGCGGAGTCGAGTTCACAGAGATTTTGCAGCCAGTGCGATCTTCCAGAGGACATAGCAAGCGTCCCCACGCGTGTGCCGATGCCTTTTGCCAACGCCACCCTTTTGAGATCGCGTACTGCACAGCAGCTTCGATTTCTTTGTTGGGATGTCGCGGCCTAGCCATAACTATTTTAATTAATTATCGGTTGCCGGTGACAAATGTCAACACCATTTCTAGCGGCCGCTTGCGTCTGCCTGATATCACCATCTTTCTCAAAACTCCACGTGATACTTCTCAGTCATCTTGCGCCGAATGTCGGCGGTCGCTTCTTCGATCCCTTTGAAGCCTTCCACGCGGGCGTAGTTGGCATCAGCCATGGCACTGGCTTTCATGCTCGCCCGGTCAGCGGCGCTTGTTCGTGCGCCGGCGTAGGGATCACCGATTTCGTTACCAAAATAACCGTAACTAACCGAGTAGTTGGCGTACCCGCCGCCACCCATTCCTGCGGTGTCCACGCCGTAAGCCACGCCCCCTTGCCGTTTGGTGAGGGCCATTCCGCGGAGCGTGTTGGCGACTTTCCCGCCGTAATCGAGCAACTCCTTATCGACATTCAAAATTGGCATGCGGTCGATCTTGCGGGCGTAACGCTCCATCACCGCCGCCGAGGCTTTATTGCCCCGCAGTTCGCGGCGGAGATCTTTGATGAGCACGTCGATCGAACGGTAGTACGTGATCGAACTATCGCGCATTACGCTTTCCGAAGCTTCCTCGGTCGGTTGGCCCTCACCGGTCGTATCCTTGAGCGTGCTGAACTTGGTGGACGGCAGCTCGATCACGCTGAACACGCGCCGCAGATCGTCTTGCGAAAGCGGCCCCTGCATGTGAATGGCCTTGTCTTTGACTTCGATTGTCCACGACTGCATGCCGGCTACGTTGGCCCCAAAATCGTCGAGCACGGCGAAGACCAGTTCCTTGGCGATTGCCTTGATGGGCGTAATGTCGGTACCAAAGTCGATCCGCAATTGGGCTTGGGCTGTTTTGCCGACCGCAATGCGCAAGGTGGCGCCGCGCAGGCTGGTCAAAATTGGCAGCACCTCGGCGGGGGTCAAATTGGCCTTCTGAAACAGGGGCGAATCTTCGATGCGCTGCTGGGCCGAGTGCGGCTGCACCACGTCGGCGAGATCGATGGCCAGCAAAACTTGAATCTGTTCGTTGGTGAGCCGCGAAGCTTCTTCTAAATATCCGCTAAGCTGATTCGTGGTGCTGGCCTTAGCCTTCTTCACCCAGTGTGAGACAAACTGCCGCTCGGCAGGAAATAGCACGCCGAGGACATTCTGACCAAAGTCGACAAAGTAAGCATCGCTGGGGGTCCATGCCGCGGGGAGGTCGTCGATCGTGTCGACGTAGCCCCCTTCACTGCGTGCGATGGCTCGCATCGAGAGCGGCTCGGTGAGTTGCATGATGCCCACTTCCCATAGCTGGGCAAAGTCGGCCGTGGGTTGCAGAGCGGCGGCGATCACCAAGCGGCTGGCCTCAGGCGGCAGAAACACGGGCCGATTGACGTAAGCGAGCTCAAGCTTTTGTCCCCAACCTTCTTGTTGGGCAAGCTCGCTAGAGAGCGTCTTTTCCACGTCGATCATCACGAGCGCATTGGCGGAAGCGGGAACCTTCAGCAGCAAAGGATCAAACTCACTCGCTTGAAGTGTCAGTGAGAGACAACCAAAAAGAATCACGGATAACCCGACACGAAAGCAAGCGCGCATAGTGAACCTCGCGAAGTCTGGCGGCAAGAGAAGTGACGCACAAAGGGTGTGCGCACTGATTGTAGCGACCTAGAGAGCTGGCTACTATCACCGGCGACGAGAGGATTTCAAAACCTACGCAGGAAACGCTATTATTTGCGAGCCCGCCATTGGTGCTGCGGGTCTGTAGGCTTGGCATCGGCCGCCGGAGTAGTTGCTGCCTTACTGCCAATCGGGCGTGACGACCATTGCTGTGCGCTGGCCGTTGTGGCAAAGCCGCTGCTTGTGCCGTTGGTGCTGTAATGCGTGGCGGCTCGCCATTGGGGCTCGGACTTGGGTTCCGCGTCCGCTTGGCTCAAGGGCGACGTTTTGATTACCGGCTTGGTGCCGCGCAGGGGATTCGCCGACGTGATGTGTGACGCCCCGTCGACCTTATCATCCACCTCGGCCAGATGTTCTTCCGCTTGGTCGATGCTTACAAGGGTCGTTTGGTCAAAGGCCAGCTGCGAAAGCAGTTTGCGGCCGTCGGTCGTTTCCAAACGGACCCACAATTCCAGCGAACCCGCGGGTAGCTCAACCCCTTCAAGCGGTAATTCCAGATGCAAGCCGTCTCCTAGATTCGACGATTGCCAAGCGGCATTGGTTTCTTCCGGCGTGAAGTCCCAGCGTTTCACGCGCTGAGGCTTCTCTTCGCCAACGCGCATAACCATCAGGGAGACTTTGCCGTTGAAGTCGGCTGGCTCGTTGCTCGCATCACGAGCTTCCACGACCGACAACAAGCTCGTTGTATCCTCGGTTTCCGAACTGTTGCGGAACACGTGGGAGACGACCAATCGCTCGGGGGCACGACCCTTTGTGGGGGTAATGTCTTCTTCAAACGGTTCGACAGAATCGCCTACGGCTTCTTGTTCAACGACTTCAGTGGTTTCTTCTTCCAGTGGCGGAACATCGACTTCCGGTTCTTCGACGTAAAGTTCTTCTTCAGCGGTGGTTTCTTCCAGGGCGGCGACTTGATACGCGCTCGGATCGGGAATGAATGCACCATTGGCCAGCAGTGTGCCTTCTATCGCGGCTTCCGCCAGCGGCGTGGCATTGTCGTAGAATTCTTCCGTGGCACCGATGGGCTCGCCGATTTCTAGTTCGGGAATCTCTAGATTCTCGGGCGATTCGTTCAGCTCTTCCAACGGCGGCTCGGGTGTCGTGACCGAGGGTTCGGGGTTGGTTTGTGGCTTATCGAGTGATTTGAGCAGCTCTTTACTCGTGGGGCCCGAGGTGTTGCTACGCGAGCGCGGGGGAATTGCGAGATCCGGCTCCGAGGAGTTGTTGTCGATGATCACCGTTTCCATTTGAGCGCAGCGATATTGGCGGAGCTTTTCGGAATACTCGACGATATAGTTTTCCAGCTCGTAAATGTAATCTTCCTGGGTGCGCAATTCGCTTTCGAGGATATCGATTTGATTGTCGCGAGCCGTGCGGCAACCGTTGTTGGATAAGATGCCGGCGCAGAGCGCCACTGCCATGATGATGTCCATGCCGCGCAGCCCCTGCTGTTTCGACGATGAGTGAGCGTGTGCCATTATGTTGCTCGTATGAAACCCGAGAGTTTCAGATGAGAAAAGGTTCCCGACTAACGAGCAGGCGGCGCAGTCACTGCGCAAACACCCGCCACGACCATTTCTGGCGGGGAAGAAATAGGGAAATGCCCCAGCGGCGTCAAGCGAAACGCGGCTGTGCTAGCAAAGAGAGAACCCTAAAACCGGCTTAGGCTGGCTTGGGGAGTTCCATTTTTTCGACGACTTTATCAATGATGCGATACTCAGCCGCCTCGGCCGCCGACATGAAGTGGTCGCGGTCGGTATCGCGTTCGATTTGCTCCAAGGTTTGGCCCGTATGTTCGAGCAAAATCCGGTTGAGCTTGTCCTTGGTTTTGCGATATTCGGTGGCGTGAATCATGATGTCCTCGGCCGTCCCTTCCATGCCAGCGGAAGGTTGGTGGATCATGATTCGCGAATTGGGGAGCGCGAATCGTTTGCCGGCAGCACCAGCTGCTAGCAACAAAGCTCCCATCGAAGCCGCTTGGCCCAGGCAATAGGTGGCCACATCGCAGGTGACGAACTGCATGGTGTCGTAGATCGCCATGCCCGCGGTGACGCTGCCACCGGGCGAATTGATATAGAAATGGATATCCGCCTTGGGATCGTCGGATTGCAGGAACAGGAGCTGTGCAACGATGCTGTTGGCCACGTCGTCATTCACGCCCGAGCCCATCAAAATGATGCGGTCCTTGAGCAGCCGACTGTAAATGTCCATGGCCCGCTCTTCGCGGCCCGACTTTTCAATCACGAATGGTATCAGCGACATAACAGCAATCCGTTTCTAGGGAATTTCAAATCTCAAATTGCCAAATTGAACTTTGGTTTGCGAACGCGAGCAACAACCAATGATCAATCATCGTCGTCTTCTTCAGGCCCGCCGCCCAAAGAAGGCTGCTTGAGCAGGATGTCGTCGACGAGGCCGAATTCCTTGGCTTCCGAGGCCGACATGTAGTAGTCGCGGTCACAGGCTTTGTGAACCTCTTGCACGGTCTTGCCGGTGTGCTCGGCCAAGATGCCGTTGAGAATTTCGCGAGTCTTGATGATCTCGTTGGCCTGGATCTCGATGTCGGAAACTTGCCCGCCGACGCCGCCGTGGGGTTGATGAATCATCACCTTGGCGTGCTTGAGCGAGAAACGCTTCCCCTTTTCGCCACCGGCCAACAGGACCGCACCACCGCTCGCCGCGAGGCCCACGCAGTAGGTCGCCACGGGGCAGGAAATCATCTGCATCGTGTCGTAAATGGCAAGCGTGGAAGTGACGCTCCCGCCGGGTGAATTGATGTAGAAGTGAATATCCTTGCGGCGATTTTCGCTCTGCAAATACAAGAGCTTCATCACCAATTCGTTGGCGTTGCCGTCGTAAATCTCGCCTTGTAGGAAGATGACCCGGTTTTCGAGCAGCAAATCGCCGAGCGTCATTTGACGCTGGCGTTGATAGTCGCGCATGGCCGCGGCCAATTGCGGATCGAAATGGGGTGGGTAAGCAGGCGACGCGTTATATTTCATTGCTACTCCTTCAACAGGGGTAATCTTTTCCTAGCATGCGAGCCGTCGGCAGACGCCTCCGGTTGTCACCCCAATTTTACCGCTGACCAGTGCCTGCGGCTATGTTCAAGCTTTATCGCTCAAGCTTCAGTGCTCTCGGCGGCTGCTTCTTTTGCCTCGGGAATCGAAGCCGCGGCTTCGCCACCACCGGCAGCCAGATGCAGCGCTTCGACATCTAGATTTTCGGGTTCATGAGGCTTGTCGGTGAACTTAGCGTTCGATTGCACAAGCTCCAGCACTTTGCGCTCGATGATCTGGTTTTGCAGAACGTCCATCAGGCCGCGCTTTTCGATCTGAGCCCGCACGCGACGAGGTGATTCCCCGCTTTGCATGGCGATCAGGAAGATTTCCTTTTCGAAATCTCCTTCTTCGGCTTCGATGCTTTCTTCTTCGGCGATGCGCTCAAGAATGAAGTGCTCCTTCAAGCTGCGAGCCGTCGAGGCCGCGCTGTTTTGGCGAAGCAGGTTTTCGCGGGCGCGAATTTCGGCTTCGCTGAAACCGGCACGACGCAATTCCATGACCGTGCGTTCCAATTCGCGGGCGCTTTGACGTTTCAGCAAGCCGGGGGGCAAATCCCAGTCGGCGGCCTTAGTCAACAGGGCCGAAATCTGCGAGCGAATCTTTTGTTGTTGATCGTATTCGAGCTGACGCTGCAAGTTGGCTTTGATCGCGTCCTTGAGATCCCCTTCGGTCTTGAAACCACCCATTTCCGAGAGGAAATCTTCGGTCAGTTCTGGCAGTTTCAACTTCTTGACTTCCAAGACTTCGAAATCGACCTTCACCTTCTTGCCACGCAGTGCTTCGTTGGGGGCGTCTTGCATGAGCTCGACTTCCGCCGAGCGGCTATCACCAGCTTTGACGCCAGCCATCAACTTGTCGAAATCCTTGATTTCGCCGTCGCGGAAGCTCAAGGTCGGGCGAATCCGCAACACGCGTTCTTCTTCTTTTTCAAGCTGCTCGCCATCGTAGCTCGTCGAGAGATTCACGGTGAGGAAGTCCCCTTCGCTGGCTGCGCCGTCGAACGGAACCAATTGGCCGAAGCGGGTCAACATCTTTTCCAAGTGCTGCTCGACATCGGCGGGAGTGAACTCGCGGACCGGGCGTTCCAGCTTGGCACCCTTCCACTTGGGCATTTCAAATTCGGGACGCACTTCGATATCGAACTCGAACGTCATCGGCCCGTCTTCGGGGACTTCGATGGAATCGAGCTTCAAATCGGGCTCGCTGATCGCGGTGAACTTCTGTTCGTCGCTGATTTGGCTCAAGCTGTCGAGCAACAATGAGCCTTTGATCTGTTCGCCCACTTCCTTGCGGAATTTGCTTTCCACGAGCTTGCGGGGGGCGCGGCCGATGCGGAAGCCCGGCACATTGGCCGAGGGCATCAATTCGCTGTAGGCATCGTTTAGATAGCGGTCGATATCCTCGCGCGACACGGTCACGGTCACGTGACGCTCGCAGGCGCTGGGGCTGGCGATTTGAACCTCGAGTTTCAGCGGCGTGCTTTCCTCTTCGCCCCCTTGTTCGATGTCGGCCGGTGCTTCGGCGGTGAGGGTATCGGATTCCAGTTCGTCCTGTTTCTTCTTAGCCATGGTCTTCCAGCCTAAAATCGTGATTTTCGGGGCCCTACGAGGTAAGGCAGCCTCTGAAAAAAATCAAAGCCCGCGACCAATTCTGCCCACTCTGCGGGAAGGCAATAATCGGGAGGCGGGCTCCATAAATGCAGATTCTTGTGGCAATAATCCACTCAAAACGGAGCTTTTTGTTCTCAAAAAGTCCGGCTTTTGTACTCAAAAAATTTATTGAGTCAGATTTCGCCGAGAGCGGGTGATCGGGTTCGAACCGACGACAACGACGTTGGCAACGTCGTGCTCTACCAACTGAGCTACACCCGCAGTTTGGTTTGCGGAAGCAACTCTCCCTGACCGGAAGGTCCCCCACAAACAATCTCCGAATTATAGGCCCCTCACGCCATCACGCAAGGGGACTCACGGGCCACAAAACTCGTGAAATTGCAGAGTTTAGGACTTGGGGATTCCGGCGAGCCCCCTGCGTAAGCAGGGGGAGATATTAGTGGTCCCGGCCTCTATCCCGAGGTTACGATAGGTCCATGCTGCTGTTCAAGAAAAAATTCTTGCCCGCCATCCGCGCCGGCGAAAAGACGCAGACCATACGGTTGTGGAAGCACCGCATGATGCGCGACGGCCAGCGGAGCTACATCCCCGGTGCGGGTTACATCACGATCGATCGCGTCGAGCAAGTGGAGCTCGCCAACTTGACCGATGCCGACGCGATTCCCGACGGTTTTCCGACCGCCGCGGCCCTTCGCACGGAACTTGACGCTCTCTATGCCGACAAGATCGCCGCGGGATATCAGGCCTACCGTGTGGTGTTTCATTTGCAGGAAGCAAACGCCCCCGGTTAGCCCCCGCGGCGGACCCAGTGCCGCGGCGCGTAATATGAAGAATGAATTCCATTTCCTAGAATAGGTCTCGTGTCAGACCAATTCTTGCCATTGGGCCCGTTTGAAGAGTACATGCTCTGCGAAGATACTCCTTCGCATCCCATGTGTTTTTTTCTGCGACTTAAGTTCGCGGGGTCCTTAGATACTGGGTTGCTCGATGAAGCACTGGCTCAAGCTGTCGCGCGTCATCCCCTCTTATCTTCCGTCGTTGTCCGAAACGGTCGCAATCGTCTCTATTGGCAACTCGCCGTTGAGAATGTCGCCCAGGTAAAATGGCAAACAGAATTTCTTGATGGCCAACCACCTGCCGCCGCGAGTATTGACCTTGAGAATGAGACGGGCGTGAGAGTCTATGGTACCCAATCGACAAGTGGCGTCGAACTCTTGTTCCAGTTCCATCACGCTTGCTGCGATGCCATCGGCGGACTGCAGCTGATTGAAGATATGTTGCTTTGCTTCGCCCAACGTCTCGGTAAGCGCGCTGATGAGGTTTCTAACAAAGTGCCGCCGTCTGACTGGCGGTCAATCGATCCGCACCGTTTAGCTCGGCGAGCCAAGTTCGGACTCACGCGGTGGCAGTTGTTCGCCAAGCTCAAGCAGCAAGCCGTCGGATTGATTGGAGCATGGCAATTTCTGATGAGGACTCCTGTCCCGCTGAGCGAAGCCGCCGATCGTGGGCACGAGGCATTTCCTTTTTATCCCGCCGCTTGGTCCGCCAATCTCACCGAATCCTCCAGCGGTGAGTTGTTGTCTCAGGCCCGGCTAGCAGGCACAACGCTGAATAATTGGCTGATCAGTAAGTTATTGCCTGCCCTGGCCGATTTCCGCCATACTCGAAATGCAGATTGCGATCGTGATTGGCTGCGTCTCTCAATCCCCATGAACTTGCGTCGCGCGGGCGATGAATGTCTCTCTGCCGCCAATGTGGTCAGCATGGTATTTATTGACCGCCGAGCCGCTGATCTCACCGACAAACAGAAGTTGCTGCGAGGTATTCACGACCAAATGCAGCAGATCAAAGACCTGGAGTTAGGTCTGACGTTTCCATTGTCACTACACCTCTTTACCTCTTTACCCGGTTATCAAAAGCGGATGCAGCGGATGAGTAGCGACACCTGCTGCCGCTGCACGGCGGTGCTTAGCAATTTGATGCGTCCGCTGAGCAAGACTTCGCTACCGCGTCGCAATGGGAAAATCATGCTGGGCGAATGTGAACTCACCGGCATCGAATTTTTACCACCCGTGCGACCCGGCACTGCAGCGGCCTTTGGAGTTTTGTCTTACGCCGATCAACTGAGCGTTGCTCTGCACTACGATCCAAGCAGCCTTACGCACACCGAGGCTCAGGAGCTGATTCACGGCTTTGTTACTCACTTACTCGAATCCACCACAGATCGCAATTCAGGAGTTGCCATTCAACCCTGGCAGTAGCAATCGTACGAAGAGCCAACGGCAGCTGTCTGAAATTCGACCAACTGGCGGTTCGCTGTAGCTTTGCGATTTGGTGGTGTGTATTCTGCTTAGACCAGCTGAACATACGACCTCGCGGCTAATAGAGAATCGACCCGTCGTTGCTCATTCTTCCAATACTGTTCAAGGCACCCATGACTCATCATATCCGCTCGATCCACGCTCTCCCTGCGCCCGCATTCAGATTATTCTGCCTTTTGTTGTTACTTGTCTGGGGAATTGAGGCCCCCTTGATCGCGGCCACAAAAACTTGGACCGGCGGTACGAGCAGCGATTGGGGCGTCGGCAGCAATTGGTCGCCCGCGGGAACACCTGTCGGTGGTGATTCGGTGGTTCTGCCAACGGCGGGAGGCAATCGCACGATCAATCTTGCCGGCAACCGTAGCATTGTCGACCTGACATTTAACAGCACCAACAACTACCGGCTCTCCAATAATGAGCTCACGCTTTCCAGCGGTGACATCACCAGCTTGTTAGGGGGCAACCACCGCATCGATAGCAACGTCGTCATTGCCGATCAAGCGGCCTGGAACATCGCCAGCGGCACCCTAACCGTCACGGGGTCGATCAACACGGCCACGCCAACGATTTTCGGAATTCACAAGTCAGGTGAGGGGTCGCTTGAGTTTGGTAACATAGGTTCCAACAACAGCATTCGTAACCTACTCAACGATGGGGGCAAGACCGAGTTCCTGGAAGGAACTTATTCGCTCACAAGCCAATCGTTCGACGCCAATTCGGCCATGTACATCGGGGCTGGAACGGTGACCGTTTCTAAAAATGCCAACATCGTGGGAACCTCCGGAGGAAATCTTGTCATCCAATCCAGCGGATCAATCGCTTCGAGTCTCGTCATCACGGGAGAAGAGACTGAAGTCGCCACATTCGGTCAGGTTTTCCTGGGCGCGAGCGGCTCGGTAGCCAACAGCCTCACGGTGGAAAATTGGGCAACCCTGCGAGACATCGGCCTGATCGTGAACGGTTTCAACGGCAATTCTTCGATGATGATTCGCGACCGCGGAACTGTCGAAACAGCCGCAATGGCAGTCGGGATGCTCACTGGAGTCAGCAGTACGCTCAACATTGAAAACGTCGATTCGTCAGTCACAACTACATTCCTTGCCCTGGGTGGCTTCAATTCGGCACAAAAAGGTGGTACGGGCACCGTGACGATCACCGACCGCGGCTCGCTCGCTGTGACCGGCGAGCTCAGATTTTTCTCCTCAACGAGCTCGCTCGTCATCGACTCGGCCACCGCGACCGTTGGGTCATTGACCAACGAGCCCGGCGTTTCGGGAAGCATCAAGATTCGCAACACTGGCAGCACACCCGCACTCACAATCACTTCGCCTGTGAGCGGAGCGTTCACCTTTGATGGCGTCATCTCGAACAACGGTGGTTCCGGCGGCATCTTGAAGCAAGGCCTCGGCGAGCAGGTTTTCACCAAACAGCAGACCTTCACGGGTGGCACCCGCATCGAAGCCGGCACGCTTACTCTCGGTACAGCCAACACGCTGGCCCCCACGGGGCCGATTACGGCAGCCGGCGGGACGCTCAATCTCGGTAACTATCCGCAACAGGTAGGAGCCGTCACATTGCAAGGAGGCACAATCTCTGGTGGCACGAATGGCATTCTTTTACCAACGTCACTCGCTCTCCAGTCGGGAACCATTTCCGCCCCCACATTCACCGGCACGGTCAATAAAACAACGAACGGCATCGCCACGCTGAACGCTCCTATCTCGGCGGCTGCCTTGAATGTTAACGCCGGAACTCTTGTGCTCAATCAGGGGGCCACCGCTGCCGTGCAAGTCAACGCGGGGACACTAGATCTCACAGGAAATGTGCTGGGCAGTCTGACAAGCGCTCCTGGCAGCTCGATCGTTCTGAGCGGCGCGACTCTTGTTAGTGGTCCGGCAACAATCGCAGGATCGCTTACTGTCGGCTCATCGACGTTCGTAAACGATTCCAACCAGCCCCTGGTCGTGGGGAACGTGTCGTTGGATCGTGGAACTATTGTCGCCAGTCAATTGGATGTTACAGGAACGTTCGCTGGCGGTGGCTTGGTCGCTGGTCCTGTTGTCTTCGAGAATCTCTCGACGCTCAAGATCGAGCTTGGCGGAACGACTCAAGGAATTGATTACGATCACCTCGATATCAGTGATGCACTCACGGTTGGTGGAATGCTCGATGTGTCATTGCTCGATGATTTCGCGCCCACGGCCGGGATGTCGTTCGATATCCTCGATTGGGGAACTCTCACCGGCAATTTCGCCGCGATCAGTCTCCCCGAACTCGAGGGCTTGGCGTGGGATCTCAGCGACTTTTATCAAACGGGAACTCTTTCGGTCGTCGCAGCGCTCGCCGCCGACTTCAATCTCGACGGCGAAGTCAATGGCGAGGATCTCGAGATTTGGCAAGCCGGCTACGCCACGGGAACCACACGCGCTCAAGGCGATGCCGACAGTGATGGCGACGTCGACGGGCGTGACTTTCTTACTTGGCAACGATTGGCTGGCGGATCACCCGATCTTGCTGCGCAAACAGCATCGGTCGGCACCGTGCCGGAGCCCAACAGCTTGGTACTCCTACTGGCCGCAGCGAGTGCGCTGGCATTCTGCAAGCGATAACTCATCGTCGCCGACAAACGACGAACATTCCCAATAGAGAGCACATGCCCAGCGTCCCCGGTTCGGGGATTCTGTCGCCGTAGACGGTGAACGGCAAGGTAATCTCAAACCTATCGGCGGCGTCGGTGATGCGATTCGTTAGACGCGACGCGTCGCGCAGCAACGCGGAGCGAGTTGTTTTCCCCTCCGCGGATTCAGCGTCTCCGCATGAAAATTCTTCTTCCAAGTGGCCAAGGATTTCGGAAGATTTGGCCGCGTGATTGTGGTAGAAGTGACTGTGGACGGAAGGACTGTGGACGATGGAAAGTAAGGATTGTCTACCGTCCACGGTCTACAGTCCCTCTGTCAGCTTGGCAACATTTAAGAGGCTGCAAACCACGCAAAGCTGGCCAAGCTCGCAAAGCTGAAGAACATGTAGGCCGGAACAAGCCGTGCGCAGTTCCGGCACAGAAGCAGAACAGACAGTGCCATGCCGGAACTGCGCACCGCTTGTTCCGGCCTACACCTAACGCGTGTCCAAGCCGTCTGGATGTGGAGGCTAGATTCTTCGGTCCCTCAGAATGACTTAAACGCGAACTACTGACAAATCAAAATAAACCCCGACAAGTTGGAAGAGTTGGACAAGTTGGACGTCTTGAAATGAGAATCGGCCCGTCGCGATCAGTGCGCGAAGATTTCGCTGATCGCTTGGGCGATTTGCTGCGGGTGGTTGAGCATGTGAATGAAGCTCGTGGCCAGTAGCACGATGGCGAATAAAACGATGCCGAGCCAACGGGGATTGGAATCGACCGACAGGGTTTCGAGTTTCTCGCTGAGGATCGTGCCGAGTTGCCGCCAGGTGGCGAGGTTTTGCTTGCCGCCGCTCGCCACGAGCGACACGTTGCGCATGATCTCGAAGGTTTCCAGGTGAAGCTGAATACCAATCGTCGGCATCGCGAGACTGTCCCCCGCCCAGCGGGCTTGGGGGTCGAGACTGCGGGCCGCTTCGGCGAGCACGGGACGAAGTTCCTCGCTGCTGATGTTGTAAATCACCAGCCTGGGGCGCGCGATCAGCACCGTGAGCCAAATGCACAGCCAGTACAACATCAACAAAAAGAACCAGACGTAACTCCCAAATTCAGCTGAGGCCGCTTCGGGACGGAAGAGCTCGATGGGACCGATGAAGACAATCCCCGACATCGCGGCACCAAGTGTCGCGAGGTCCGCACCACCGGAGGTGAGAAATGGTTTCCGCCGCGCGTTCAAAATGCCGAGCAGCAGGCAATAAGAAGCCAGAGGCAGAAACGCAATGGTCAGTCGCAAAGGATCGGGAAGCATCCCGCTATGCTAACCCGAGCGGACGAATGGGAACAGGGTCACTGGGGAGACTCTTCCGCCGAACGGAGCCATTCGAGCATGACCGTGCCGACTTTGCCGAGGGAGTCCGCCGAACAGCGGCCGGGGGAATCGTTGGTCGTATGCCAGTAACTGTTGAATTGGTCAGGATAATGAAAGTCGATGACATCGATCGTGGGGATCCCGGCAATCCGGTACAGCGGCAGGTGGTCGTCGCTCACTTCGTAGCCGACGCGAGGGATGAATTCGTGAATCCCCAACCGTGCGGCAGTGCCCCAAATCCCTTGAACGATCGGGCGAGTCTCTTTCCAACCGACGCTGTGGCGTTCTTGGAAGATGCTGAGCTTGGCGTCGCCGACCATATCGAGCAACACGCCCGCGATGTATTCGTAGTCGCGATTCCCTTTGGCATAGTCGCGGGCAAAGTACTCGCTGCCAAGAAAGTAGGTTCCGCGCCGGCCATAGACGAGTTCCTCTGCATCGAAGAACACGAAGTCGAGCCCATAGCGGTCGGGCAAATTCTTGGCATGGTTAGCGAGTTCCATCAGCACGGCCACGCCACTGGCCCCGTCGTTAGCACCCAGAAACACCCCTTGCTGCCGACGGCGAGGATCGGTTTCTTCTTCGGGGAGCGGACGGGTGTCGTAATGGGCGCACATGAGAATGCGCTCTTTGCGTTCCGGAAAGAATCGCACGATGATGTTGGCCATCGGCACAGCTTGGCCGGTGAGCGGATGCTTGTCTTCAAAGCGCTGGAACTCAACGTCGTAGCCAAGTTCCTTGAAATGCTTCACCAGGAATTCCTGTTGAAGCTGCATTCCTTTGCTGCCGCTCATGCGATTGCCAAAGGAACAGATTTCGCGCAAGTAGCCGTAAGCCTGCTGACCGTCGAACGCCGAGGGGGATGTTTGCGCAAACGCTTGCCCAACAGCGAGAGCATAGAGCACAACAAGACAGCCAATCAGAGGAGTGCGATTCATGGCTGAATTATAGGTCGTCGCCTTGAAGCGGGGGAGATGAGCTTCCTGAGCCACATATCACCGGAGGAAGTAGACGGGAGAGCCCGTTATTTGCAGGTTGGAACCAGTCTGAACAGCACGCGGATTGCCGCCAATGTCGGTCACTTGGCGGTAGCCGTCGGGAACAGTGGTGGTCGTCGGTGTGAGTGAATACGCGAGACTACAGTGCTCGAAGTGATACCAAATCACCTGATCGCGCTCTTCGCGTTGCAAAAAACGGTCGCTCCCCACGGTGTTATGAAAATGTACGAGGGCCGGCCAAGCGGGGCGAAGTTGCAAGCCGCCGACGTCGTCCAGCACGCCATAACCACGTGCCGCGAGCCGCCACCACCAGACACGTTCGCTCATGCCTGAGCAGAGCGAGATCAGTCCGAAACGAACCATGAACGAGGCGTAATCATCCAACGAAATATGCAGCGGGCTTTCGCGATAGTTGTCCTTCGTATAAGCCCCAGCGATGGGCGAGTATTCCTTCGTGCCTTGGATCGGCCAATTGGTTTCGGTGATGTAGAAACGTTTGTCACCCCAGTTGGCCCCAATCGCGCGGCCGAGAGTGCATTTCTCCAGAAGCGAAAACTTACCTTGGAAATTTTCGGGCTGGCCGCGACGGTCGACGTAGAGATGACACGAAATGCCATCCACGAGCGACGACATTTTGTTCAGCAGCGGAGGATAGTAGAAGTACTCAAAATCGTTGACCGCTGGGCCAAGAAAAGTCAGGTGAGGGTATTTGTTGCGTATCTCAGCGAGATCATCGAAGCTCGCCAAGGTTTCTTTGAGGTTCCAATGACCCCATTTGACCCGATTGACCGCATGGCCGAACTCGACGAAACGGACTTTGTCGTGGAGTCGCGTTAGGGTGTCGTTTGTAAATTCCCGCCAGGTCTCTGGTTTGACGGCGGCTTGGCGAGATTGAACAAGTCCGAGCGAAACTTCGTGGCCACGTTCATAAAGTTGTTTAACGGCGGCTTCACAGGCGTTGAGTCCAGTAGCGCCTTTGTGGAGATAGCACCGCACCAGCAGGGGCATGCCGGGGAGTTGCGAAACGAGCTTCAATTGTTCGGGGAAGTCTTCAGTGACTTCGATGGCCATGCCGAACCGTTGCCGCATGTCGACGGACTGCGAGAAAACGGTCGACGACAACTGGCGATAGTGATTGCGAATCGTGCGAGCATTGCTTAACGAACTCCAAGCGACGTTGAGCCAATCGGCCGAACGGCGGAAGCGATGGCGGTCTTTGGAATTGAAGACCACGGCTGGTTGGCCTGACTTTTCGTCCCAGAGCCAAAAATCGCGTTCCGCGGGTTTGCCCGTGGAGACAACTTTCTGAGTGCGGCTTGCCCGATATTCGCGAATGGGATGGCGGTATTTACGGGTTCGATTATGAAATGATATCCGCGACCGATACCACTTCTCCCAACGCTTAAATTCTCGCGGGAGATCATGGTTCTCGAAGTACATGTGGTAAAAGATGGTGAGATAATGCGATGGGATCTCAAGCTTGGCCAGATCACGAGCCCGATGGCGGAGCGTCACATTATCGAGCAAGCGTCCGCGATTCAGATCGATGAAGGTGGGTTGATCCCAACCGTCGGCAGCTGTTTGCTGAAACAGAAAGTTTTGCCCGCCGAGGTCGTAGTGGATGTATCCGCTGTCATGCATGCGGCGAATGGAGTTGGCCGCGAACTGAAGCAGATTGAGGTAAGTCGTGCTGTCGGGGTTCTCTGCCAGGAGCCTGTTGGTTTCGGAGAAGAGGTCTGTCGAACCGCTGACGAACGAGGTCAGCAAGTAACTTTCGGCGAGTTGATGTCCTTGCCAGCGTTCGAAATAACCCAGCGGCTCGGCGTTGCTAACTTGGTTCTCGAACAAATGCGCTGCGTAGCGATGTGCTCGTGCCGCCTTGCTGCCATAGGAGCGATAATGAATCGATCGTAAGACGGAAGGTGTTTTGAACGCCTTGAGACAAAACCCATTGGGGTAGAGTTTCAACGGATCGTCGAGATGATAGATGCGGTTTCGAACGCGATAGATGAGCGCATCGGAGTGATTCTCAAGATCGGCCGTCAGCTCTTCCAGCCACTGATTGAATTCGGGGATGCACAAGCGTTTCGAGAGTTCACCGGAAAAGCGAGTTTGCTCATCGAGTTTTTCGAAGCCATAGAGAAAGTGATTTGTTTGCAGTCCTTCTTCAGGGAGATAGAGCTTCAGCTGCCGGGGCTCGGGGGGGCTATGCGATTGAACTTTGGCAGCAGGCAGGCGCATGCGAGTTGGCTTTCGTGATAACGAAGTAAGACTCGATCTCAATTCAGGGATATCTGATAAAGCGGCGAGATTGTGGAGGAAGGCCCACATTGCCGCAAGAGCGGCTTGTGACCAAAAAGTGCCAGCACTGTGTAGAAGTGCAGATTGACCTTTGCCGAGTCCAATATTTTTGACAGTATTTTCAACCTTGACTCACTTGAGAGCGCTGAGTGTCAGCAGGCGACGCTATGTCACAAAATGACCCCGAAATTATGGTTTCCGATTTGCATCGCCGGATTACGGGCGTGAGTACGACGATTCGTACGCTTATGCCTTACATTGCCGCGCGCGAAGCCACGGCGTTGGTCTCCAATCTCGATCAGGAGAAACGTGGTGCTATTGGAATCGTTGACGCTTTGAAAACATGCCGCCGATTGCCGCAGAGAAAACCTTTTCGAATTTGGCACGCTCGGCGAAATAATGAAATGTTTTGGGCCTTGGTGTTCAAGCATGTTTTTCGTTGCCGGTTGAAGGTCGTGCTGACTTCCTGTGCCATACGCAAACATTCTTGGGTCCCCCGGCAACTGATTTCCGCAATGGATGCCGTGATCGCCACTAGCGACGAGGCCGCCAGCTATTTGGATGATGTCACCGCTGTGATTCCACATGGGGTGGATTGCGAGCGATTTCATCCCATTGCAGACCGGAAGCAAGCGCTTCGAGAGCTTGGTATCCCCGGCAAGTACGGCATTGGAATCTACGGACGTGTTCGACCTGAAAAGGGAACGCATTTCTTTGTCGAAGCCATGCTAGAAGTCCTGCCAGAACATCCCGAGTTCACGGCATGCATTGTAGGTAGAACCGCACCCGAACATGTTGCGTTTCGTGCTCGGCTGGTCAAGAAAATCGAAGCGGCCAATTTGACGGGGCGGATTTTGTGGCTGGATGAAATTCCTTACGACCAAATGCCACGGTTTCACGCGGCGATGGCTTTGTGCGTGGCGCCGCCATTGTATGAAGGATTTGGAGTCGTGCCGTTGGAAGCCATGGCCACCGGTGCCGCGGTCGTGGCGAGTCGCACAGGCTGTTACCCCGATGTGATAGTTCCTGGTGTGACGGGCGAATTGGTACCCCTCGGCGATCAAAAAACATTGACGCAAGCGTTGCGTGGGATCATGAAGTCACCAGAACGCTTGATCGAAATGGGCAAGGCTGGCCGCGAACGGGTCGTACAGAAGTTTTCCGCTCAGATCGAAGCCGAACGAATAGTCGACGTTTACAAGCAGATGTGGAATAAGGCCGCTTAGGAAAGCCGAGTTATTGATGAAGTCTCGCGTGGAAGCATTTGTGATCTCACTGCCTCGGGCCAAAGAGCGGCATGCGCAGGTTGCTAAGCTTCAGCGTGATTGTCCGTTGCCTTGTCATGTGATCGAGGCGGTGGATGGCAGCCAGTTGAGCGATCAAGAAATCGCTCGTGTTTACAAAAAGAACATTTATCGTCCGAAATATCCGTTTGAATTGCAGCGAGGCGAAATCGGTGCTTTCCTCAGCCATCGTAAGGCCTGGGCCGCGATTGTAGAACGTAACCTGGATGCGGGTTTGATTCTGGAAGACGATATCGAATTGGAGTTACCGGGATTTGCGAATTCACTGCAGTTAGCAATCGAGCACCTTAAAACTCAGTCGTACATCCAATTTCGGGTCTTTTGGGGTGAGCAGCATCCTAGCAAGCCTGCTTCGATGGCACCGACAAGTATCGTGCCATTAGGGGCCACCTCGCAGTTGGTGGGCCGAGAAGCGGCGAGAAGACTTTTGAAGTGCACCGAGCAGTTTGATCGGCCGATCGACACGTTCGTGCAGATGAAATGGCTCTCGCAGATTGAAACCCACGTTGTAAGCCCCTCCTATGTGGCGGAGATTTCGCGGAATCTGGGAGGCACCACTGTACGTCAGAAGTCGCGAAGTCTCTTGAGTCGCCTGCACCGCAACTTGATGCGACCAGTTTATCGCGCCAAACTGTGTGCCTATTCGTACTGGTATCAATCCTGGAGAAACAACGAAGAATTCGTCGGCGCGGCCAAAAGCCGTGCCGCTTAGTTCAATACGACACCCTTGAAAGCATGCCGTCACAATATCTCATCTAAAAAAGTATTCACTGGGGCAAGGAGCCTCTATGGCAGTAGGATTTCTTCCATACGGATTGCCTAGTTGCAAATTCGAACGGCTTGCCGACATCAAACTTACGGACCTGAATTGGCCGTTGGGTGAGAGTCGTACGCAAGGCGTTGTGGGAGATTTGACTGCCAAAGATCATGTCATCATGTGTGTGAGCTCACGGGCGCTGCTGGCTAATCGCAGCGGATTGAGTTGCCGGTTGTCGTTGGCGTTGTTCGAGCCGCCCGCGATTCACGGCCGCTACTATCACGTCTTGCCGTATATATCGCACAAGTTCCATAGGATATTTACCTACAACACATCGCTACTAAGCCGTATTCCGAATGCGCGATTTCAAGCACATGGCGGCTGTTTTTTGGATCTGCCCGTCGACTACGATGAAAAGTCGCAGCGGATTTCGATGATCGCTTCGAAGAAACGAAAAACATCGGGCCATCGCTTGCGACATCGTTTGGCCGATTGGTCTCAGCAGTCCGGAGTCGATCTAAAACTTTTAGGGCGAGGATACTCTCCTTTAGAGAGAAAGTCCGACGGTCTCGTGCCATATCGTTATTCGGTTGTGATTGAGAATTGCCGAGAACAAGGTTATTTCACCGAAAAACTGATTGATAGCCTGTTATGTTTTTGCCTACCCATTTATTGGGGACCGCCTGACGTGGCGCATTTCTTTGATCCTCGAGGACTAATTCTCTGTAGCAATGAGACAGAGATGCGCGAAGCCATCGAGCGAGCAGATATCAAAGAGTACGAGAGCCGCCGGCCATTTTTGCTGGACAACTGGAAGCGAGCAAAAGAGTACCTCGACCCACGGGTGACGATGGCCAAGTTCCTGGTAGATGAAGATCGTTTGTCATCTCGTTACGCCGCATAAAAGATTCGTTTATTCCGTAGAATGCCATGACCAAGATTCCTACTGATCTGACGTGCCTCGTCCCGACTTATAACCGTCCGGCTTTTATGCGTCGCTTGCTCACCTTTTGGGACCATGTCTCTGCGCCAGCCCCGATCATCGTTGTCGATTCGAGTAAAGGGGACGCACGCCGGGAAAACGAGCGAATCGCCCGGGAGTTTTCGCGGCGTTTACCACTGCGTTATGAGCACATTGATTTGCCGATCATCGTGAAGATGGCAGCAGCTGCCAATTTGGTTAAGACGCAATTTGCATTCTTCTGTGCGGACGACGATTTCATTCTGCCGACGGGTGTGAACACAAGTCTGGAAATACTACGTCAGTCGCCGGATTATGTGTGCGCGCAAGGAATGATCGTCAGCGTACGTTCGGTCACTGATTATCGTTGCCGAATCATGCGAGGTTACGATCTATCTTCAAACTCAGCGGTGCATCGTTTCGAGCAAATTGCTAAGTATTGGTATTCGACGTTTTATGCCGTCAATCGAACTGCGGAATTACAAGAATGTTTTCGCGTCACTTTAGAAGGCCCCAAATACGAACAAGCACGAATCTATCCTGAATTTATGTTATCACAGATGGCCGTGCTTCTGGGTAAAGTCAAATTTTTCCCAGAGATTTATGGTGTTTGGCAAACTCATGCTTTGAACGAGCATCGTAAATTGCCTGCCGTGCAAGAATTGACAGCTGGCATCAAGCACTATGAGCATTTCCAAGAGGTTTTGGCCGCAGAGTTGGCGCGCTATTCCAAGCTGAACCACGATCTTTGTTTGGATATTGTTGATAGGAATTTTGCTTCGTTGATCAATGGGCGTGTTTCCAATCAACGACTGACCTCAAAAGTGAAATCCGAGATCATGCGAGTCGTGCGTCGTATCGAAGGAATGTTTAAGAAAGACGAATACTTAGAACGGCGCACCCTGACTCCGCGTAATCCCAAATGGCAGGACCCGGCTTGGCAATGCGCTCATCGACTGATCTGTAAATTTCCTAATGGAATTTCAGAAACTGAGGCTCCCTTCGTGAGATCTCAAATCGATCAAACTGCCGCTGCGTGAGCATCTGGAATAAGTGCTAGCAGAACCTGATCTTGTCGCTGCTATGCCTCTGAAGTAGTATCTGCGGGTCCATTCCGGCGGATCAAGGATTGACCCAGGGGATAATATCGATGCGAGTGGTGCTACTTGCGGGAGGCATGGGCACACGTCTTCAAGAAGAGACGTCATTTCGCCCCAAGCCTATGGTGGAGATCGGCGGCAAACCGATTCTTTGGCACATCATGAAACATTACGCCAGCTATGGATGTGATGATTTCTACGTTGCGCTTGGCTACATGGGTGAGTTCATCAAGAATTATTTCTTGCAAGGATTCAACCTCAACGGAAATCTCACGGTGGACTTCGCTCGGCGAATGGTCACACGTGAAGACGTTGAAAGCGAAGAATGGCGACTCAATTTGATTGATACCGGATTGCATACCCTGACAGGGGGACGGTTGTTTCGTCTCCGGCGTTGGTTGGAAGGTGAGACTTTTATGCTCACCTATGGCGATGGTGTTAGCAACATCGACGTAAGAGCACTGTTGGATTTTCATCGTAGCCACGGCAAGTTGGCTACGGTGTCGGCGGTGCGTCCGCCGGCTCGCTTTGGCGGTTTGGTATTGGATGGCGACCGAGTCGAAAGATTTACCGAAAAACCAGTTGCTGGCGAGGGCTGGATCAACGGAGGCTATTTCGTGTTTGAACCCGGCGTGTTTGATTATCTGCAGGATAATCAATTCAGTCTCGAAATCGATGCGCTGGAGAAAATAGCCGCTGACGATCAACTGGCTGCTTATCGTCACGAGGATTTTTGGCAGTGTATGGACACTCTTCGCGACAAGCACACCCTCGAGAATCTGTGGCAATCTGGAGAAGCTCCGTGGAAGACTTGGGATGAAACCAAGCCAGCTCGTCTCGAACTCAAGCCTCAGAACGAGCAAATGAATATCTTGCGCCAATCGGCCTAAAAGTAGACGAACAACCGAAGCATCGAAAGCAATTGAGAATGGTCAACATCACGCCCAATCGTGATTTCTGGAGAGATCGTCGCGTATTTGTCACGGGCGCTACGGGTTTGGTTGGAAGCTGGTTGGTGCGGCGGTTACTCGAAGCTGAGGCCGACGTTGTTTGCTTGGTGCGAGATTGGACTCCACAGGCTGAACTCATGCGTAGCAGCATGATCGACCAAGTTACGATAGTTCGCGGTGATATTTGCGATTCGACTGTTTTGGAACGTGCCTTAGGCGAGTTTGAAATCGAGACAGTCATGCATTTGGCTGCCCAAACGATCGTTGGGATTGCCAATCGCAATCCACTATCGACATTTGAAGCAAATATTGGTGGAACTTGGAAATTGCTGGAAGCCTGCCGTCGCAGTCCTCGTGTCAAACAGATTGTTGTTGCTTCGTCGGACAAAGCTTATGGAGATTGTCTGACTTTGCCGTATACGGAAGAAACCGCGCTGGCAGGGCAACACCCATACGACGTAAGCAAATCGTGCAGTGATCTGATTGCACAAACGTATGCGCACACTTACGGCACGCCCGTGTGTATCACGCGGTGCGGAAATTTTTACGGTGGCGGCGATTTGAACTGGAATCGAATCCTACCTGGAACGATTCGGTCGTTATTGCGTGGTCAGCGTCCGGTTATTCGATCGGATGGGACATTCGTGCGCGACTATTTTTATGTCGAAGATGGCGCGGCAGCTTACATGCATCTGGCTGAAAAAATGGTGGAAAATTCCAGCCTCATCGGACAGGCATTTAATCTTTCTAATGAAATTCAACTGACAGTATTGGATCTTGTCGAACGCGTATTGCAGCAGTTGGATTCCAAACTTACTCCTCAAATTCTCGGCGAAGCTTCGAATGAAATTAAGCATCAGTATTTAGATGCTACGAAAGCGCGTGAGGTGCTCGATTGGCAGCCACTATTCACGTTGGATGAAGGACTATCAAGGACGATTCAATGGTACATGAACTACTTTCACGGCGATCAGAAACCTGCAAGCACGTCTGCTGCCGTTCCTGCGGCCAAGATGGCCTGACGGAAATCCTTACTCTGGGCCGTACACCGCTCGCCAATCGATTGCTCACCGACGAGCAACTCGGCGAACAAGAACCGACTTGGCCTTTAGATTTGGCATGGTGTCCTAAATGTTCGCTCGTTCAAATCACCGAGACGGTGGCACCCGAGATTCTGTTCCGTGATTATGCGTACTTTTCTTCGTTCTCCGACACGATGGTTTCGCATGCGAAGACGATTGCCGAGCGACTGATAGGCGAACGCAAGTTAAACAGCGACAGCCTCGTTGTGGAAATCGCAAGCAACGACGGCTATTTGTTGCAGTGGTATCACCGATCAGGTGTGCCGGTCTTGGGAATCGAACCGGCCCGCAACATCGCAGCGGTGGCAATCAAGGAACGGGGCGTTAACACGATTTCCGAATTCTTTGGTTCAAAGATTGCCGCCAAACTAGCTGCTGAAGGTCAGCGCGCCGACATCATACACGCCAATAACGTATTGGCTCACGTGGCCGATCTAAACGGAATTGTCGAAGGTTTTAGCAAGTTGCTCAAACCTGAGGGCATGGCAGTCGTGGAGTGCCCTTACCTGCATGATATGATCGAGAACGTCGAATTCGATACGATCTATCACGAACATTTGTGTTATTTCTCATTGACTGCATTAGACAAGTTGTTCCAACGACATGGTCTGACGATTGTGAACGTTGAGAAGTTGGCGATTCATGGCGGTTCGCTTCGCATTTTTGCCACGCCCAGCAAGGTAGCAGAGATTCAGCCTGCTGTTTCGCAATTGTTGGCTGAAGAGGCTCAGTGGGTTGAGAGCGAAGAATTTTACCTTGGCTTTGGCACACGGGTCGCTAGGCTTCGCCGGGAACTCGTGGGTTTGCTAGAGCAATTGAAATCCGACAACAAGCGTATCGCGGTTTATGGCGCTTCCGCAAAAGGAAGCACGCTGCTCAATTACTTTGGAATTGGCTCCGAGGTGCTGGAGTACGTTGTCGATCGTAGCACGGTCAAGCAAGGCCACTACACTCCTGGTACGCATCTGAAGATATGTCATCCTGAGAAACTAGTTGAAGATCAACCCGACTACTGTTTGTTGTTGACTTGGAATTTTGCAGACGAAATTCTCGAACAACAGCACGAATATCGCGCTAACGGTGGGAAATTCATTATTCCGATCCCAGAACTGCGCGTGGCATAGCCTGGGAGAGGCGTGTGCGATTTCTGCCTACGGAACTCGATGGCGTAATGCTCTTACAGCCCGAACGTCATGAAGACGAGCGTGGCTATTTCGCACGCTTATGGTGCGAACGTGAGTTTGCGGAACAAGGTTTGAACACGAACTTGACGCAAATCAATGTCTCGCACAATCGTGTGCGAGGGACACTGCGAGGGATGCATTTTCAAATCTCCCCGCATGCTGAGATCAAAATCGTTCGCTGTAACCGCGGAAGCATTTTCGACGTGGTGGTGGACGTGAGGTCCGATTCACCCACGTATTACCGTTGGCAAGGATTTCAGCTCAATCAGGCGAATGGCGACATGCTCTACATTCCCGAGGGGTTTGCCCACGGATTTCTCACCCTGAGCGATGACGTGGAAGTCTACTATCAAATGTCGACAGGCTATTCTGCTGAAAGCGCGCGAGGACTGCGATGGGATGATCCTGCGCTGGGCATCGACTGGCCGGGCGAGGTCAAAGTGATTTCGCAGCGAGATCAAGATTGGCCGAGGTTAGCATGAAGCGGCTATTAATAACTGGAGCGACAGGGTTTGTTGGCCGCGCTTGCCTGCCGTGGTTTGATCGGCAGAAATGGGAAATTCATACCGTCTCGCGCAACATAGATGAACACATTCCGCAGGTTCATTCGCATTGCGCCGACATGAAGGAGCCGCGCGAAATTCGGGCGCTGTTGCAAAATGTGAAGCCCACGCACTTGTTGCATGCTGCTTGGTGTACCAATCCCAAAGATTTTTGGCACTCGCCGGATAACCACGAGTGGCTGGAAGCGAGTCTTGAACTCTTTGAAACTTTTGTTGAATGCGGCGGATCACGAATTGTTGGGCTCGGTTCGTGTGCGGAATACGATTGGAACCAGGGTATCTGCACAGAGCATGAAACGCCTTGCCGCCCCACTACGCCTTACGGTGAAGCAAAACTAGCCGCGGGGCGTTATCTGGATCAATTAGGTCGCCAAGGGATAAGCACGGCCTGGACACGACTGTTTTTCATGTATGGCCCGGGCGCTAGCATTGACCGGATGCCTGGCTCGGTGATCTCGGCCATCTCTCGTGGCGAACCGGCATTGTGCTCAACGGGCGAGCAACGGAGGGATTTCCTTTACATTCAAGATGTTGCTCGTGCGATTGTCGCGATCTTAGAGAGTGGAGCGACGGGACCGATCAATGTTTGCTCAGGATCGGCGATCTCGATTGCTTCAATGGCCGAGCAAGCGGCAAGACTTATGGATGGTGAGTCGCTCTTGAGACTCGGGGCGTTGCCAACTCGCCCGAACGACCCGGCTTTGATCGAAGGAAATAACGTTCGCTTGATCCAAGAGGTTGGTTGGCGACCACGATTTTCGCTTGCCGAGGGACTACAAGCGACGATTTCCGCTTGGAGTTCCCATGATGCCAGCACTCAGGGTGTTGATCTTGCGAAAAGTGGAGCCAGTTGAGATTATCCAATCGCGGATTCGGATAGCCGCGTATTTCCGTCGAGACTTTCAGGGATGAATTTATGAAATTGACGATCGATACCGTTGCCGGCACGCTGACGGAAATTGATGGCGAACACCGGACGATGAAGCTCTATTCACCTGAAGCATTTAACATTCTTTCGCGCGAGTGGCTGAGAATTGGCTGGGATCAAAAATATCCCTATACATTTTCGTGGCTGGGCCGCCCGATTATCCAGCTTCCTGAAGATATGATTCGGACTCAGGAAGTCATTTATCGTCTTAAGCCCGATGTGATTCTAGAGACGGGCGTGGCCCACGGCGGCTCGTTGATTTTTTATGCTAGCCTTTGCAAAGTTTTGGGCAAAGGCCGTGTGGTTGGCGTAGATATCGAAATCCGCCCACACAACCGCAAGGCCATCGAGAACCATGAGCTGGCATCATACATTTCGCTTATTGAAGGGGATTCGGCAGGATCAGAAACGTTGGACCAAGTGAGGTCGCTCATCAAGCCAGGTGAAAAGGTCTTAGTGATCCTCGACTCCTGCCACACCAAGTCTCACGTGCGTGCCGAGCTAGAAGCCTATTATCCACTCGTTTCGCTGGGATCCTACATCGTTGCCACCGACGGCATCATGAAATTCGTCCATGACGTACCTCGTGGTAATCCAACGTGGAAAGATGATCATCCTGAAGCGGCTGCTGTGGAATTTGCCGAGGAGCATCCCGAGTTTCTGCTGGAGCAACCCGAATGGACCTTTAACGAAAGTCCATTGTGCGACAACGTGACTCACTGGCCAAGTGCGTGGCTGAAACGAGTTGCGTAAGCGGAGAGTCATCTTGAGCGATCATAGTTCACCATGCCCCGTCTGTAAGAACCAGCCAACGGTCAATACCGTTAAGCGTCATCGCTTGCCAGCGATGCAAAATTATGTGTATCGCAGCGCGGAACTTGCGCATGCCGTGAAGCCGGGGCAATTCGCGTTGACCATTTGTGAGAGCTGCGGTTTCGCATTCAACGGCCAGTTCGATCCCGAATTGCTGACGTACGATGAAGGATATGACAACAGTGTTCCTTCGACGGCGATGGCCAACTACTACGGAAGCCTGGCAGACTATTTCAACAAAACTTATCTCCACGATGAAGGATTCATCGTCGACGTCGGTTGCGGTAAAGGGACATTCCTGAAAGCCCTTTGCGAAAAATATCCCAATGTCCGTGGCTTAGGAATCGATCCTAGCTACGAAGGGGATCTCATAGAAAACCAAGGCCGCTTGCGATTCATTCGCGATTTTTTTGCCGAAGGACAGCTGCAAGAAAAGCCAAGCTTAGTCATTTGCCGCCATGTGCTGGAACACATTCCTCAGCCGGTCGAGTTTCTTGCAACAATTCACGAAGCGCTGAGAGCCTTCCCCGATGTACCGATGTTTGTGGAAGTGCCGGATTTGGGTTGGATTCTCAAAGAACGAGCCTTTTGGGATTATTGCTACGAGCATTGCAACTATTTTACGCCTACGAGCTTAGCCACGGCTGCGACGTTGGCAGGTATGCGAGTGCAACAGGTACGGCCAGCGTTTGGCGACCAATATATGTGGCTTGAGGCAAGGACATCTTCCTTTCAAGCTTCGGTCGATACAGGCACGGCGGGACAGCGATTAATTTCAGAAGCGATGCAGTATGTGCGTCAAGAAGATTCGCTCATTGAGAATGCTCGCGAACATCTTTTAGATCTAAAGCGCAAGAATTATCAGATTGTGCTTTGGGGAATGGCTACCAAAGGAACTTTGTTCTCTTACTTGGTGGATCCCAAAGCGACGCTGATTGACTATCGAATCGACATCAATCCCAATAAGCAAGGTTGCTATACGCCGATTGTTGGTCACCGAATTGATGCACCTTCAGTATTGCAAGCTCAGTCACAAAAACCAATAGTTGTGATTGTAATGAACGAGAATTACTGGCGAGAAATCCTCTCTTGCTGCGAAGCGCAAGGTGTCGATCCCATCTTGATAAACGCCAGTTGCCAACCTTTGGGCAATCTTGCCGTGGCAAGCTGACAGATACCTCTTGAATATCCTTGGGCAAGTTGTTCGCGTGTGCTAGAACGCCTACAATCGATGTGAGACTTTCCAGCTCCATCGAAATGTAGGCCGTTATGGTTCGTTCTTTATTTGCTTGCTGCTGTTTACTCGCCAGCTTTCAAAGTGCTGTGCTTTGCCCGCTAGTCTGCCGCGCTGGTGGGGGGCCCGAAAACTTGTTACTCGTTGTCAATGCGAACAGCGAAGCGTCGAAGACGGTTGCTAACTACTATATCGATTTACGCAAAGTTCCGTCGCAGAATGTTTTTTATTTGAAGTTTCCCCCAGGTAGGGTTTCGATTCCCAGCAATCTTTTCGAGCAACGAATTCTAGCGCCTATTTTACTGGAGATTGAAAAGCGCAAGTTATCAAAGCAAATCGACTGCGTCGTCTACTCGTGTGATTTTCCTTGGCGAGTGGATTTTAAGAAACAGTTCGCCGCAGAGAATTTAGGGCGCTCATTCACGCCGATGTGTTCACTCACGAGTGCCACCTATCTCTATGCTTTTGTTCAACAACATCGCAAGGAAATGTTTGGTCTCAATGCCAATTTCTATGCTGCGCCTTTTGATCCTCTCGTGGTAGTGTCGAGGGCCTTTCGAGCGAACTATCGTTGGTCGCTGGGCGGTAAGCGTGCAGGACAAGAAGGCCTTCCCTATATGATGTCGGCCATATTGGGCGTTAACACAGTGCCTGGCAATACTGTAGCTGAGATTGTCTGGAATTTAGAACGCTCCGTGCCCGCCGATGGTAGTGCTCCTGGTGGGACGATCTACTTCGCCGCGAACAAGACGATTCGTTCTAGAGTTCGCGACCAAGACTTTCCCGCAGCCGTGCGACTAATTCAATTGGCAGGTGTGCGAGCCCAGATCGTGCAGGAATTTTTTCCTCAAAATCGGCAAGACATGGCGGGCGTGACATGTGGTCATAGCAATGTGAATCCCGCGGGTTCGGGAAGTCGATTTCTTCCCGGGGCCTTCTGCGACAATTTGACTAGCTCGGGTGGGCAGTTCTTGCCGGATAAAGGTCAAACAGTCATTAGCGAGTTTTTGAGGATGGGTGCAGCGGGCGCTTGTGGTACGGTCGTTGAACCGACGGCATTGCCTCAAAAGTTCCCCAATGCATCATTGCATGTGCATTATGTGCATGGCTGCTCGCTTGCCGAATCGTTTTATCAGGCAGTGGCCAGTCCATTTCAACAGATTTTGGTGGGTGATCCCTTGTGCCAACCCTGGGCAAAGATTCCTAAGGTCAACGTGACAGGAATCGCCGCGGGAGAATTTGCCAAGGGCGAAGTCGAAATTGTGCCTTCTACGAATGGTACAGTTCAGCCAGTTGCATCGTTTCAGTTGTTTCTTGACGGGCTAATGCATCAGCAAATATTTCCTGGCGAGCGATTCAAACTCGATACGACCAAGCTCGCTGACGGCTATCACGAAGTTCGCGTCGTGGCCACGGACAATACTCCGATTGAAACTCAGGGCCGCTGGATCGGCTCGCTAAACATCAAAAATGGTCGCAATGCGATCCAACTCTCTATGACATCGGAAACTAAATTGCCAACTTTGAGTTTTAGACTTTCTGCGACGCAACCAGCCCCTACTTCAATCATCTCCAACGGAGTGGAGGTTGCCAAAGTGCCCAGTGGCGAAGGGCCATTCACAATTGAGAAAAGCAATCTTGGATCTGGACCCGTTACGTTAATGGCCGTCGCCGCAGGCGAAAATGGATTGCGATCACAGCCCTTGCGAGTGGTGATCGGCGAGTAGTTTTCGCGGATGCTATCACCATTAACTATTAAGTTCTAAACGATATTCGCCAAATGTCTTGGTAGCGAGTGCGTTGAGAATTTGCAGCATTTACTCTTCTTGTGTCGAATTTGTTGACACGTTTTGGGGTTCCCGCAAAGATGAATTGAAGCAGACAGGCTCGTTTTACTGCTAGGCTGGCTGCAGGTAACTGCTTTTCAAATAATGGGTTGCGTGCTGCTTCCTCCAAGGGCGTGATGTCCAGATTTCGCGGAATTCGTGGTTCTGGCCCGCCAGTTGCCTTGATGCGGGGCAGGATCAACGGAAACCGGAGATTGCGGGTTTTGAGGGTTGGTCGCGTGAAGTGGGTTGAAGCAAGTTCGCCGACAAATGAGCCACTTCTTTTTATTCCCTGGAAACGTAAGGCCTTTACGGCTGGGGATGTGGCTATGGAGAATAGAGAATTACGAGTATTCAAAAGGAAATTCGACCATCGATCTTGATGGCGATTTTTGAAGTAATACTTCCCAACAATACGTTCCCAGTTCCTTAACAAGATTAATTACAATGATTTGTGAGTAGATCACAAGCGACTCAGCAGGGATTTTAATGCTGATCAGCGGTAACGCTGAGGAGTCTTTACCAACATGTTTTACCTCTTGGCTGTTTGCTGCATTGCTGCGTTTGTGAGTTACACGATCACAAACTTTGTCGGCATTTTTGCCCCGCGCTGGGGATTGGTTGATCGTCCTGATGGACATCACAAAAGCCACAAGCGGGAAGTCGCCTTGGGCGGCGGATTAGCAGTGTTCTTGGCCGCCGCCATCACTTTTGCGGTCGAATACTTTTCATCCTCGCGATTGCAAAAATTGTTGGGTGAGAACGAGTCCCTTTTGGGGGGACTTTTGCTCGCTTGTGGTTGGATTGTTTTGCTGGGATTATGGGACGACCGCTTCGGTATGAAAGGCCGCTACAAGCTGGTGGGCCAGTTTATAGCAACGCTTATTGTGATCGCGTCTGGCCTTCAAATTAATAGTATTGTCGTCTTCGACTACAAGTTATCGCTGGGGTACTTTTCGATACCGTTTACGGTGTTCTGGCTCCTGGGGGCTATTAATTCCCTCAATTTGCTTGATGGGATCGATGGTCTAGCCACGACGATCGGTATTATTTTGTGTGCCACGATCTCAGTTATCGCAGTTTTCTTCACCCAACCTGCCGTGGCCGTTGTTGCTGCCGTATTTGTGGGTAGTCTGCTTGGCTTCTTGCCATTCAACTTCCCGCCTGCCCGAATGTTTTTGGGCGATGCTGGAAGCATGTTGATCGGATTGGTTGTGGGGACCTTGGCTATTGGTGGTTCGATGAAAGGCCCGGCGACGGTGGCCATGGCGGCTCCACTAGCGATTTGGGCGTTACCGATCTTCGACTCTGTGGCGGCAATTGTTCGTCGCAAGCTCTCCGGTCGCAGCATCTATGCCACCGATCGTGGACATTTGCACCATCGTCTGATGGCTGTCTTCGGCAAGAACACACGGGTGCTGGCCGTGGTTGCCGTATGTTGCGCAATAACGTGTGCTGGGGCTTTGATCAGCATTTTCATGAGCAATGACATTATTGCTTTGCTCACGATACTCTCTGTATTATTCATTTTGATCCTCACGCAGATGTTCGGTCATATTGAATTGGTCATGGTGATCAGTCGGCTAAAAGGATTGCTGATGTCTATCTTCCGATCCGGAGGAGCGCGGCAGTATGTGTTCCGACTACAGGGTTCTCGTGACTGGAATTTGATGTGGCAATCGGTGATCGAATATGCCGAGAAGCTTGATCTCATTGAAGTGAAGCTCGACGTGAATCTCGCGGCCCTCCAAGAAGGTTTTCATGCTTCGTGGCGTCGTCCGAGTCGCACCGAGAAGTCGCAACGCTGGGGAGCGGAAGTCCCGCTTTTCTCGGGAGAGCATGTCATCGGGCGGTTATCGGTCTGTGGTAACAGACCCGTGGGAATGTCATCGTGCGAAACGATCAATCAATTGATGGAGCTTCTTGAGCCATTGGAGGCAGAAATTGTCGCTCTCGCGGCAAACAATAGCGGTAAGGATATCTCCAGGCTTCCTGCCCCACAAAGTTCCCCCGCCAGCATCCCCTCCCAAGTGCCCGTGGCATGAGGTAAGCTCTCTCGGTATTGCTTGTGTTTAGTCGGCAGACCACAGAGATCGCGACTCCTAACAATACCTGTTATCCCGAAGGCGACTAGATTGAGCCGTTCAATCGACTATTTTTCGACTGAAAACCTGCGCAGGGACCTCAAAGGCAAAACCGTGCGAGGAGGGCTTTGGACTTTAGGTTCGCAGGGAATGATCGTTGCGATGCAGTTTATTAGCATTCCGATCTTAACTCGGCTCCTCGATGCAACAGACTTCGGTCTTGTGGCCATGGTAACAGTTTTTACCGGCTTTTCAGCGATGTTTGTCGACGCCGGTCTTTCGATGTCAACTATCCAAAGAGACGAGATCACTCATCAGCAAGTGAGTAATCTGTTTTGGCTCGCTGCAGGATTAGGACTGGTGATTTCCCTGATCATGGCGGCAGCTGCACCAGCGATCGCCTGGTTTTATAGTGAGCCTCGCTTACTGCCTATCAGTTTAGCTCTTGCGATAACACCACTTTTGGCTGGCCTTACTATCCAGCATCAAGCATTACTCCGTCGGACTATGAGGCTACGACAGATCAGTTTAATTCAAGTTCTCGCCACTCTTATTTCATACGTTCTTGCTATTACTATCGCTTGGTACTATCGCTCTTACTGGGCGTTAGTTGTTTTAACGATTTCTGCTGCCGCGGTTCGAGCGTCAGGAACTTGGATCGCTTGTCGATGGTTGCCGAATCGACCGAGAAAAGGTGCTGGAGTTCGCACCATGATTGGGTTTGGAGCAAACCTTACCGGATTCAATTTCCTCAACTATTTCGCTCGGTCTGGTGACAACATGCTGATTGGCTGGTGGTGGGGAGCGGAGCTTCTAGGATTCTACGAGCGTGCTTATAAGCTTATGATGGCGCCGTTGCAGCAAATTAATGCACCTTTAACTCATTTAATGGTTCCAGCCCTTAGTCGAGTCATTAAGCAGCCTAAGAAATATCGTGAAGCCTATTTTCAAGCAATTGCAATTTTGCAGATAGTATCATGTCCTATCATGATTTTTGTGGCCGTAATGGCGCATCAGATAGTCACTATCGTATTCGGGCACGGCTATGAGGAATCTGGGCCAATCTTGCAATGGCTTGCGGTCGCGGGAATCGTCCAGCCTCTAAGTCATACTTTAGGTTGGCTCTACATTAGCCAGGGACGAGGTCGTGAACTCATGCGTTGGGGTGTCATTGGCTGCAGTCTCATCGTTTTATCTTTCTTTGCCGGTCTTCCATGGGGGCCGCTGGGGGTGGCCATTTCATACACAGCAATGATTTACATAATAATAATTCCTCTGGCCTATTGGTATGCAGGCGCTGCTGGTCCAGTGAGCGTAAAGGATTTATGGAAATTAACATTAGAAGGGATAGCTCAAGCGGTTCCAGTCGCTGCTCCTGCTATGATCATCACCTATTTTGGAGAGCATTTATCGCCAGCATTACAGCTACTCTGGGCCGCACTTGCCGCTGCGTTCATTTGGGGAATATTGGTTTTACTTTGCTCAAGTGGACGTCAAACTTTAAGATTTATTGCTGATCAGTTTAGACTTAGAAGTAAACGGTCAAGTTCAAACGGACAACATATCTGAAATCAGAAATTTAAAGAGGCACTATGAAAGCCGATCAGAAAAGTTTTCTCTATAAGATCCCAGTGATCAAAACTATTGCGAGGTATGCACTGCGTGCCTTAGGCGGAAAACCTAAGAATGTCAAGTTTTCGTCATCGGAAAATTATTGGGAAACACGTTATCAGGCTGGTGGTCATTCTGGCCGTGGATCATACGGAGAATTAGCGCAATTCAAGGCAGAATTTCTTAATTCATTCGTGAAAGAGAATAATATTCAGACTGTAATTGAATTTGGTTGCGGAGACGGCAATCAATTGCTTATGGCTAATTATCCAAACTATCTAGGATTCGATGTAAGCCAGACAGCGGTGAATCATTGTAGAGAACTATTTATTGATGATTCTAACAAGCGATTTCACTTAGTAGACGAATATCAAGGAGAGAAGGCAGATCTAAGTCTGTCATTAGATGTAATTTATCATCTTGTCGAAGACCAGATATACGAAAAGTACTTGCAGCTCCTGTTTGGCTCAGCAAATCGATACGTTATTGTTTACTCGAGTAATTGTGATGAACCTCAACCTGCTCCACACGTACGTCATCGTCGTTTTACTGACACAGTAGCAAGTAAATATCGGGAATGGCGACTGGCTCAACATGTAAAGAATCCTTTCCCAAAGATTCCTGGCGAAGAGAAAGGGAGCTTTGCAGATTTCTTTGTCTTTTCAAAACAAAACTCTGAGTAGATCTGTATTCTATTGGTTTTGAATTAATATAGAACTTAACCTGCCATACATCGGAAATAGATACGAAAGATATTATGCCTAGTAGCCGCCCCAACGCAGTTCCTGTTGTGATTCACCTTATCAAACAGTTGAAGCCGACATCAATTCTGGATATTGGTGTAGGATTTGGAAAGTGGGGTCATCTTTTTCGAGAGTATACAGACATTATAGAATCAGAAGATGATCCAAGTCGGTATCGTCGTGACAACTGGCAGGTGCGTATTGATGGGATCGAAGGATTTCCCGAGTATATCACGGATATGCATCGGTATTTGTACAACGAAATCATGATTGGTGACGTGCGATCGCTTGCTAATTCGATTGATTCATATGATGTGATATTTCTAGGTGATATTATTGAACATGTGACAAAAGAAGATGGTGTAAAGCTAATTAACACTCTTTTGAGTAAAGCCAAGAAAGCTATCATCTTTAGCACTCCTAAATACGAAACCGGCCAAGAAGCGCTTTGTGAAAATGAGTTAGAACGCCATCGGAGTCTATGGACTGCTGCTGATTTCATGTCATTCCCTAGAAGTAAAGTGGCGACCATCACCAAGACTTTGCTGATTGCTGTTATCGTCAAAGAAGGTGTAGCGATGCCGCGAATCGATGTCGAGATTGCCGGAAAGCCTCGTACATTTCTTCGCATAGTTTTTGGAAAGACGAAGAGGGCTCTCAAATCTTTGGTCGGCTCCAATCCCAAACCAGGAAGCTCCTCGGGCTAGGAGTCAAACGTGAATATCCTGATCGTTGCTCGGCGTTATCCCGTTGTGTCGCAGACATTCATACTTTTGCATGTAAGCTCTCTCCTGGAGCTTGGTCACAGCGTAACTGTCATGGCCGAACCGGGTGATTCGAGCTTGTTGAACGTAACTAAGCGTGTGGACGATCAAGCTGTCGAACGTATTTTGCCGATCACATACCCCCGCGGGAATTTCGTAAAGCTTCTCTTTGATCTAGTGCGGCAATTTCCTTTTGATTTTCGTTCTTTGAAGTTGCTCTGGTTTATGGTCGCGGACTACGTTCGTGGTCGATCTGATGGTGCTGCTCTAGCAGCCATTCCGTATGCTTCAGCACTCATGCAATATAGTGATTGGGACGTTGTTCACGTTCATTTTGGTAATTTTTCTTTGCCTGTTGCCCAGTTGTGCAATGCCGGGTTTCTCAAGACTCCCGTTGTCGTAACTTTTCACGGCACGGACTTAAACGAAAACCGGAAAATACCAATCCGTCGAGTTTTTGGAAGAGTCTTTCGCACAGTGCAGTTACTTACGGTCGGAACTAAGCACATGGCGAAGCATTTAGAAGATTGCAATATTTCTTCCGAGAAATATAAGGTCATACCCATGGGTATTGATTTATCTCGATTCAAGTTGCCTCAACAGAAGCAAAAGAGAGCAAGTTCTTTGGGGATACGCCTTGTTACTATTGGAAGACTGGTTGAATTCAAAGGCTTGGAGTTCGCGATAAGGGCAATTGCTAAGCTACAGAAAACGTGGACCGATGTAACTTTGGATGTTATCGGTGACGGTCCTCTTCGAGATGATTTGGAGCAATTATGTGTACAATTGAATGTCGTTTCGAACGTACGGTTTCATGGAGCTCTTGAGCATGAAAAGACGCTTGCATTGCTGCAGGAGTCAGATATCTACATCCAACCGGGTATTATTGCGAAGGATGGAACGCGTGAAGGTCAAGGCGTTGCAGTCGCTGAAGCTCAAGCAACTGGGCTGCCCGTTGTGGCAAGTCGCGTTGGGGGTATACCTGAAATAGTGACTGAAGATAAGTCCGCCTTTTTGATCGAGCCAAAGGATGTGGACCAATTAGTGGAGAAAATTTCTCTCCTGATATCCGATCCCGGATTACGCGAGCGAATGGGTGCTGCTGGGCAAATTTTTGTTGAACACAACTTGGATCAACAAGCTTTAGCTCATCGTTGGGTAACGATTTACAACGAACTTATTGCCGATACCTCGAGGCAAACAGTCATTTCATCGAAATAATGGCTCCCCGTATAAAGTCTCAATTTTCGCTTGGCACGAGCAAGCCTTAGCAGTGCCATCGATTACGATCTATAATAATTTTATGACATCTCCCTCTCAGCCACACACGAATCGTTTAGACACTAGATTAGACGCAGGCCGTACTTACATCATTTGGTACTAAGCTACGCCATTCCACACCACGTCCTTTGTTAGGATTTAGGTGATTTCCCGCGACAACCTTAAAATAACTACGCACGAGATCAGACTTCGTGCTCTTTGACAAATGCTTCTTGAAGATCCTTCAGCGCTGAACAAGATAACTCTCGACCCAGATTGCGCGGTTGTGATAGGCGCTGGTGCGGTCGGAATACACTTAGCAGTCCAATTAGCGCGCAGAGGTCGTCAAGTTGTCTTGCTGGAATCAGGTGATCAAACCATTCGTAGCTTTTCCCATGATTCGTTTGCAGTCGTAGGACGGGGGCATGATGGGATTCGCATCGGTCGAAGCGTTGCTCTCGGAGGAACGACCAATCTTTGGGGAGGGCAACTCGTTGAGTTTCTTCCCGTCGATCTCGATGGTCGTGATTGGTTGCAGGATTCGCGTTGGCCTGTGCGGTTTGAGGAGTTGGCCTCCTATTATCCAGAAACGTATGAGGCGTTGGGCTACGAACAACGCTGGCAGCACGATGATGCAGTATGGTCGGAAACGCGAAAGCCTAAGCCCTTGCTTGATAATGGTGTGGAAATATTTCTGACTCGCTGGATGAAGTATCCTAATCTCGCGATGCACTTTCGTCAGGAGATCGAATCAAATCCTAAGCTCATCGTTGTGCTTGGCGCAACTACCGTAGGTCTTGAGATGCATGCTGGTCGCATTCTTGCTGTCGATGTGGTTGACGACCAGGGTGCACGTCACCAGGTGGCTGGCAGCGATTTTGTACTCTGTGCCGGGACGATCGAAAACGCGCGACTTTTACTTCATATGGCTGCAGATCCTGCCTTAGATTGTCCTTGGCGCGGCAATGAGAATATTGGTCGCTATTTTATGGATCACCTTGGTGGTCGCGTGGCGTATCTCAAACCGCGAAATGCCAAAGCGTTCAATGATGTATTTTGCACGATTATATTTCGGGGCAACAAATTTCAGCCGCGGATTCGCCTTATCAACGCTTTGCTTGAGCAAGAACCGCTACTGAATACTCAGGCGACGATTACATTCGAGAATTCAGTGCGCGAGAATCTTGTGTATCTCAAGCAGTTTTATAAGGCTGCTGTTTTAAGTCGCAAAATCGGTTCGATTAAGGAGTTGGTGCGAAATATTTTTGCCTGTGCTCGGCATATGATTCCACTCATGTGGAAATACGTTATCGAGCATCGCATTTTGATACCAAGTGGATCCCGCATTGCATTAACTATTCAAGCAGAAGTCGAACCCGTGCGTGAAAGCCGTATCACGATCGATTCCAATGTGCGTGACATCTATGGGCTACCCAAGGTTGTGCTGGATTGGCGACTATCTGGACTTGAAGTTAGCAGAATCCTGGATTTTACTAAGCGCGTGCAATTGGCGTTAGAAGAGGCCGAGTTAGCCGACGTTGACATGGATTCTGATCTAGCGGCTGGGAATCAAAGCTTCTTGGATAAACTGCACGACACAAATCATCATACCGGTGGCTGTATAATTGGCGATTCCAAGCAAGATGGAGTTGTTGATCGAGACCTGCGCGTTTTTGGCACAGAAAATCTCTATGCCGCAGGAGCATGCATCTTCCGAACAAGCAGTAATGCTAATGTTACGTTTACTGCTATGGCCTTTGCCACTCGTCTGGCCGATCATCTGACGAGGTCAACAAATGGAAGAAATTGAATTAAGACCTATCGGCCGCAAAGTTTCATGTCTTGGATTTGGCTGCTCGCGCTTGGATGGTCGTGTGGGGTTGCGACAGTCGACGAAGCTCCTAGAAACTGCCCTCGATTTGGGTATCACATATTTTGATGTTGCCGCGTCATATGGAACCGCAGAAGAGGCTCTGGGGCATGTGATCGGCAATTCTTCAGAGGTTGTCATTGCCACAAAGGTTGGCCCGCCTCGACAGCCGTACAATGCGACGAAGACAAGGATGAGATTTCTTGCAAAGTCCTTGCTTGATCAATTCCGTGGTATAAAAATGCTAGTCGGTGGTCTCGTGGGGCCTAGGCCACATTCCGCTGGTCGGCCCCGCTATGACTTTTCACAACAAACGATCGAGCGGTCGCTTGGGGAAAGCTTGCAGCGGTTGAAACGCGACCAGGTTGACATTTTTTTGGCACACGAACCTCACCGAGACGATTTAACACCTGAAGTTGCAGCCCGATTTGAATCACTCATTAGGCAAAATTTGATTAGGGCTTTTGGTGTAGGCATTGGAGCAGCTGAAGATCGTTGGGCTCAATTTGGTACGTTTTGGCAATCCGGATGGCCAGGTGAGCGAGCTACCGACTATTCGGCTGACGTGTCTTACATTTTTCATAGTATATTTCGCTTTGCTGAGAAGGATCGCCACGGTCGCTGTGTTTACCCGGTTACGACATTGATCCGTGAAGCGCGACGGATAAGACCCGACACGGTGCTGTTAGTTTCGGCATCAACGCCCCAGCGGCTACGAGAAGTAGTCGAGGCTGTACAGCAGGCCAATTAGCTTCAACTCAAATTCGTAGATCATTTTTGGTAGCAGTTAGCGATGAGTAACAATGGCCAATCCACAATTTGTGTCTCTGTAATTGTGCCTGTGTACAATCAGCCTGAGTATCTCGAAAAGTGCTTAAATGCATTGGCTGAACAAACCTTTCCGCGTAATCAGCTTGAAGTCATTGTGATTGACAATGGTTCGATAGATCCTCCCCGGGCTTTGGTCGCTCGATATGACTTCGCAAGGTTTGGAGAGGAAACTCGTCCTGGTTCGTTTGCCGCTCGGAATAAGGCTCTATCGATGGCTCGAGGGTCGATACTAGCATTTACGGATGCAGATTGCGTGCCTGACACCAGATGGTTAGAGGCCGCGGTCATAGCTATCGATGGCGTCAATTCAATTGATGTTGTGGCCGGTAGAATTGATCTCGTAGCGCTTGATCCAGCTCGCCCGAAAGCAACCGAACTTTTCGATATCGCGGTTCGGATGGACCAACAAAAAAGAGTTAACGAATCGAATGGAGTTGTTACCGCCAACATGGTTACGAGACGTGATTTATTCGAAAAAGTTGGCCCCTTTGACGATTCGCTCATGAGTGGTGCTGATGCTGTATGGTCTGCACGTGCCGCGGAGCATGGCTATATCGTTAAATATGTCGATGACGCTGTGGTTATTCATCCGGCTCGCACTAAATTAAGCGAAGTTTTGCGGCAGGCGCGTCGTCGTGCAGGAGGGAAAATCGACATGCATGCCCGCCAAAGCAAGCGTCATTTTGTTAGCAAACTGCTCACGACCGCCAAAAAACTGTTGCCAAAAACTGGAGGATTGGTAAATGCTCGCAGGAAACTCATGCTGCGTGGATATGGGTGGTGGGCATGGATTCGTGTGGTGGGCATTATGCAATTAGTTCACTACGTAAGTACATTCGAAATCGTGTGGCGCTGGTGTGGCGCACCGGCCGAAAGGCGTTAACTCGACGACCGGGCGATAGCGAAAAAATTATGTGTCAACCGATACGATTGATTGTTCAGCAACCCTCGCTAGCCAAATACCGCGTGCCGGTTTTTCGTGAACTCGCGACATACCCCGATATCCAATTGAAATTGCTGTACGGCGCTCGACCAGATCTGCCTAATGTTGAAGCGGATGGTTTTGACGCAGAGCCCGTCTACTTGTGGCAAAAAAAAATTCGAGGGCAATACGTTTTTTGGCATGCTGCCCAGTGGAATTCAGCTTCACTCAAACAGGCGGATGTTTTAATGCTAACTTGGAATCCGCGTTATCTGAGTCTTGTGCCAACTCTCTTAAAGGCCAAGGCGATGGGGTTACCCACGATCCTATGGGGCCACGGCTACTCTAAAACGGATAATTTGATACGCAGAAAAGTACGCCACTCGGTAGCAAGATTGGCTACAGCACTTATGTTTTATAATCAGGCCGCGGCAGATTCTTTTAAAGATGCGGGCTTCGACCAGCAGTCGATCTTTGTCGCTCATAACAGCTTGGATCAGGAACCGATCCGCCAAGCGAAACTCTTTTGGCAATCCAATCCGGAGAAACTCAAAGAATTTCGACGAGAGCAAGGCATGGGCCCTGGTCCACAGGTACTGTTTGTATCTCGACTTGACCGGGCTAATCGCTTGGATTTGTTAGTGGAAGCAGTTTCGCTCATGAGGGATGATTTCCCCGATTTGCAAGTGAATATTGTTGGCAAGGGAACTGAAGAACAATCTCGAATTCAGGCCTTGGCAGAGAAGAATGGTCTTGCTAACCGGATACGATTTATTGGTCCGATCTACAATGAGTTGGAAATAGCACCCTGGTTTTTGACCGCAGATGTCTTCTGTTACCCGGCAAATATTGGTTTGAGCATATTGCATGCTTTCGGTTATGGCTTGCCAGTGGTAACAAGTGATCAGATTGGGAGTCAGAATCCGGAGATCGAAGCCCTCAAGCCAGGAGTTAATGGACTGCTGTACGATCACCTTGATTCCAGAGCACTGGCAGAATCGCTACGGACCATTTTCCTGAATCGAGAATTGGCACAGCAGATGTCACAAGAAGCTCTACAGGCCGTCGAGAAAGAGTTTAGCTTGCAGAATATGGTTGCGGGTATGGCGGCAGCTGTGCGATATTGTGCAGGCCGGTCATAATTAGTGCCACGTCAAATTGTCAAACGTATAATATCATCAAGCGTGTGAGTTATTCGTCATAGTGCTTTTTAGTGTAAAATGCCATGCTGCCAGATTTCTTTGTGATTGGAGCTCAGAAGGCTGGTTCGACCTACTTGCTTGAGTGCCTAAACGATCATCCGCAGATTTTTATGCCTCCCGAGGAAATTGCGTTCTTTGAAGATTCACTCTATTCGGAAGATCAAATACACGAATTCGAGCGACACTTTGAAGGGTCCAAACCTGATCAATTAGTGGGTGTCAAACGGCCGAATCTTTTAGGGCATCCTGAATGCCCCGAGCGTTTGCAGCGACATATGCCTGACCTCAAAATCATCGCAATTTTACGTCACCCCGTAGAGCGAGCCATTTCTGGATATTTTCACTATATGAAGACGGGATTGCTGCCAATTGCGCCTGTCGAGATAGGCTTACCCAAAATTTTGCGTGGGGAATTTAACGAGTACCCACGAGCACAAGATGTTCTGGAGTTTGGCCTGTATGCAAAACACTTACAAAACTATGCCGAGTATTTTCCGCGCGAGAATATCTTAGTAATGTTGCTAGAAGATATGAAGCAAGATGCCAAAGGTCAGTTGGCACAATTGTATGGGTTTCTGGGTGTGGCGACGGAGTTTCATCCTGGTTCGTTTGATTCCCGCCCTATGAAAGCTCCGTATTCTATTACTCGCTTGCGATTATGGGACGCGTTAGACCGTCATACACGTTCTTGGTCATCTGATGGTAGATACTTTGTTCGCGAGCGAGGAATACTAAAAACTCCAATTATTGCCGCGAATAATCTGCTGGATCGTTTCATATGGAGCCGGTTGTTCGCCGCCGATCGACCGCGTCTGCTACCCGAACTGAAGCAAAAATTAATTTCGTACTATTCCCAAGACGCGAAATGTCTAGAACAGTGGTTGGGTCGAAAGTTGACCGGTTGGAGCGATTTGACCGAATTTAACTCTGAAATGGCGACACCTGGTGAATGTAATAATCTAATTTAAGGTATAATCTACATAAGTTCTTTATGCGCGTGGCCGCCATGTAGATATCCTGTGACGATCGCCTTGGTGTTTAGGTTCTATGATCAATACAACAGTTGTTGCTCTGTTTAGCATTGCGGCTGTGCTTGTTATTCTTATTCTCAAGCAGGGTCTATCGCGCAAAGTCGACTTGTTTAGCGCTCGCAACATGTATCTCGTCGGCTTTATTATTTATCAGCTGACGAGCCCTGCTATTGCCTTACAAACGGACAATTATACATTCTTTCGAGTTTACTTTCCAAGCGATACCGGCAAGCAGTTTCTGGCAATGGCTGCTACGTTTATCGCGATTTTTCTTTTCAGCTATCAGCGGATACGCTTTACACCCTGGGTTGCTCAGAAGTTCAAATTCCCACCGCGTGAGACGAACGATTTTTTGCTGCTTGGTCTTGCCGTATTTTTGAACGTGCTCGGGATGACCTTGCGGTTCATGCCCATTCCAAACATTGCGGCTGCGAGCGTGCAGGTGGCTATAGCCTTCGCAGCGATTTCTGCTGCTATAAGTGGTTGGGTTTGGAGTAATAGACGCTCGAACATCCCCGTTGCGGCTGTTGCTGCGCTGGTCGTTGCGACGAGTCTCATGATTGCTTTGACGGGCGTATTTGGTCGGCGGCCATTATTAGCTGTCGTGATGGGATTCGCATGGGGCGTTTATCATCGCCGTGCGCGATTGATGAGCCCTGGGAAGATGATTCTCTATATCGCTCCGTTTATGGTTGCGGCTGCTGTTGCGGTGGCTGCCTTCACAGCTGCTCGCAATCACGAATTCGGTGGTTCATCAGACGCAAGTAGTGCCATAAGTGGCATGATGCAGGCCAACATCAAAGAAGGTATGAAGGACCTTCTTGGCGGCCAGGCGTGTGGATCAGCAAGTTTATGGGCCATTGAACAATGGCCTGATCAACTTGAGCCTCGCTTCCTATTTAGTTTGAAGTACATGGGTATGTATTTTGTGCCTCGGGTTTTATGGCCTGAAAAGCCTGAGCCCTTGGGGAATGATATTGCAACATTGGCTGACATCGATGGGGTAAATAAAACGGGTATAACAATTCCCCCGGGTGTTGTCGGATATGCCGTTGCGGAAGGCGGCTATTGGGCGATCGTAATTTACGCCCTGTTCTTTGGGCAGTTTTTGCGATTTATTGATGAATTAGTTCGACTCAATCCTACGAACTCATTTATTATCTTGCCTGCTGCTGTGGCAACAGGACAAGCATTTGGTTTGGCTCGAGGCTGTATTGCGGTTTTTACCGATCTTATTATTCTCGGGTTCGTTTCCACTTACATCATCTTGTTTATAGCGGACCGTTTGTTCGGCAAAAAGCTTCCGCAAGTTCAGATGAACCCTTGGCCTCAAATGCGTTGACCAAATTTTCCCGACAACTCTATGCGCGATTCACTTTCGATAGTTCACTTCTTTCCGAGGATTCGCTTAGAAGAAGGGGGGGTCGTACAGACGGTTCTTGATTTGTGTGGCACCTTGGCCGATAAGGGGCATCGCATAACACTTACGACCAGCGATGCGTTGGATGTGCCGCAGCCATGGCGTCAGGGTCTAGTCGAACTCCCTCAAGTTCGAGAGCTAGCGAGATCTTCTTGGTGTGGACATTTATTGAGCAGTGATGCCATTGCGCGGTTCCATGGCATACTCAAAGAGACTGACGTTGTGCATCTGCACACTCCATGGGAGTTGAGTAATCTCCAATTGTCTCGAGTGCTTCAACGCGAGAACATTCCTTACATAGTCACAGTGCATGGCATGCTCGATGACTACAGTATGCGTCAAAAGAGTGTGAAGAAAAGTGCATATCTTGCACTGGGTGGACGCAAACTTTTTAGCCGCGCCACAACGGTTCACTTCACGGCAGAAGCGGAACGTGAACAAGCGCAGTCGTGGATTCCGGGCGACTACTTGCCAGTGATCCAAGCGTGTGCGATGGATTTAGCACCTTACGATAACTTGCCGGGTCCTAATCCAGCATTAGCAGCCTTTCCGCAAATTGATTCGTCACGGCAGAAAATCTTATTTCTCAGCCGGGTTCATCCTAAAAAAGGCGTTGATTTGCTACTGCAAGCGGCTCGGCTATTGAAATCGCGGGGCCTTGAATTTGATTTGCTGATCGCCGGTCCAGGAGAAGAAAACTATGTTACAGAGATGCGGCAACTGGCGAAAACGCTAGGTGTTAGCGAATCGACACATTTCCTGGGCATGGTTCGCGGCGACGTTAAGCTATCATTGTATGAGGTGGCTGACGTATTTGTCCTGCCAACGCATCAAGAGAATTTTGGACTCGTCTTGCCGGAAGCCCTTGCCTGCGGTACCCCAGTGGTCACGACGCGCGGCACTGATGTTTGGCGAGAATTGGAGCAAGCGGGGGCCTCAATCGTCGATAATCGTCCCGACACGCTAGCCGACGCTATTGTTGAACTACTGACAGATGAAGCGCGAAGAAAAACTCTAGGTGAGCAGGGCCGAGCGTATGTCAAGAAGTGGCTGGCCGAGGAACAAGTCGTGGCTGGCTATGAACAGATGTATCATCAGACTCTTCAGCGTGCTGGCAGGAACTAAGATCACATGAACACACACGATCAAAGTTCAGAAGGTCCGCTGTGTGATCTCAGCGCGTTTTCCAACCCGGAGTACAATCCGGGTCGTGGGTTGTTGGTGCGTACGCTGTGGTATTATTGCAGCCTGTTTTTCATAGAGAGTGGCTGGCTGCCAGTGAGTGGCTTGAAGGTTCGTTTACTGCGATTGTTTGGGGCGAGCATTGGCAAGGAAGTTAATTTTAAGCCCCACGTGCGGATTAAGTATCCGTGGCGATTGACCATTGGCGATCATTGTTGGATCGGTCAGAGCGTGTGGATCGACAACATTGAAGATGTGGTGATCGGCAGCCACGTATGCGTTTCGCAGTACTCCTATTTTTGCACGGGGAGCCACGACCACCGTTCTCCAACGTTTGCCTTGCTGGCCAAACCGATCGTCGTTAAGAATGGTGCTTGGATTGGCGCTAGAGCGACTTTGCTCGGAGGAGTCGAAATCGCAGCCAATGCCATCGTTGCCGCGGGGGCCGTGGTCGTAAAAAGTATTCCGGCAGCCACAATCGTTGGTGGCAACCCAGCCAAAGAAATTGGCAAACGTGAATAGCGGCCAACTAGTGATCGCTTTTCCAGCGATTGTCTTTCACCGCTTTCTTCGCTGCGAGCAGCCTGGACGTCATCGTTTCTTCGGCAGGTTTTTCTTGCGGCTCGGTTGGCTTGGTTGTTTGAGCTTTCGCTGCCACGGGCTTATTTACGGCGACGTTGCTCACAGGTGGCGCATCCACGGTTGGGGGTTGATACCGTTCGCGAATTTCCGCTTTCTTGGCGGAGAGTCGGGCCAGAGTGGCGGGAGCTTGAACGACTTTGCGGCGTGACATCGCGCTCGCCATACGAGTTTTTAACCCTGAGAGATCAATTTGCACGCGGCGGATGAAGATATCGCTGAGAAATACAACGCTCGCAGCCACGACCAATGGCGGCCACATGTCGCGGCTCGTGATCGAAGGGGGAAGGTCGCGACGAAAAGGATCAAGATCTTCTGCTAACTTTGCTCCAGCCTGCGTAGCAAACGGCAATTCCTCATCTGAACCAATCACTTGCCCCGGCTGACCTCCTTCGGGAGCGTTATTTGCCAATCGCTCAAGTAGCGGCAAATTGACCTGAAAGTCGCCATACTCTTGTGAAGCCCCAACATTCACCCCGGCGCGCAACATCGAACCATCGGGTGTTGAAACCGTCACGAAGTAGCTGCCTGGATCTTGCGAAGCAAATTCACCGACGTAACGTCCCGGGGCCGTTTGTTCGACAGCCAAAGAGACTGGCTTCAAATCTGGGCCGACTACGCTGCCAAAGAGGTTGAGCTCGTTGATAAACTGATCCTCGTCGTCCAACGCGTCGATCACGATTTGTGTTCGGCCGTCGGTCGTTTGGGTGGCGATGGTGTAGTTGCCTTGTTCCCCTGCCGGCCGCATGGACCACCGTACAAGCTGGGAAAAGAACTTTTCGTAACTACCCCAATTTTTCCATTGGTTTGCCCATAAGCTGCCAGCATCGGTCGTAAACGCTGCTGCTTTTCCTAAACCATAAGTCCATGTGGCTAGCACAGTCGCATTCTTTTCAACCGTTGGCACGGGAGAACGCAATAGAACTTCGACCAAGGAGTTTTCTTTGACTGTGGTTTGAACAAAGCCGTTGATGGCGGGGAAATCCCCTTCGATTCCTGTAAACATCTGGTGATCGGCCATACGCTGAGGAACAGCTGGGGGGCTCAGCTCGCGAATCACAGGCGTGGCGATACGGCGAGTTTCTACCATGAAGATTCTCGGGACGGCACGAGGATTCGGGGCTGCATAGAACTTGCCTTTGCCTAGCGAAGCAATTCTCGCGAGCAACGCCCGGTCAGCATCGTTTCCCACCGCGACGGCACTCACGGTGATTTTGTCGTTCCGCATCTGCCGACAAAGTTCGTTAAACTCCGTTTCGGGCGTCATGCCGTCGGTGAGCACGATCATATGCTTGACCGCGGCATCGGCATTCTTGAGCGATTGGTAGGCCATCTTCATGCCTGGATAAAGATCGGTGCCACCACCAATCGTGATCCGGGAGACTCGTGCTAAAGCATTGCGACCGTCGCCCACGCGCTCAAGCGGCACCACGTTGTAAGGCATCTCATCGAATGCCACGACATTGATATAGTCACGGGGGCCCATCATTTTGATGGCCTCGCGAGCGGCAGCCAGACTCAGGTCGAGCTTTTCACCCGCCATGGAACCTGACTTATCGATCACAAGTGCGAGCGCACCAACGGGAATCACTTTGGCGTTCTTGATTTGGAAATCGACCGGCATAGCCTTTTCCAATTCCGAACCCGCCCAACCGCCTGCCCCGAAACTACGTTGCCCACCAAGCATTACCAGCCCGCAGCCGAGTTCCTTGGTGTTTTGCACGAGCATGCCGATTTGCTCGTCGGAGAGGCTTACAAACGATCCAGCGGTATCGCTAGCTATTCGTGGCACATTGGCCAAAATCACGCTGTCATAACGCTGCAAATCAGCAAGAGACGAGAACGCCCGGTCACTCGCGACGACGTCGGTGTCGATCCCTTCTTTACGCAGGCTGTCAACAAGTGCATCAAACTCGCCAGGATGCTGATAATCTTCCAGCAAAAGCACCCGGCCTTTGCCTCGCACGTCGGTGAAACCAGTTGCGACGTTGTTCGCCAGGAAACGATCTTCGCCCTGTTTGTCGGGAATAAAACGAGCTTCATAAACATAGAAATCCGATTCCGTCGGTGTTTCACGGAACGTGAAAACTGTTTTTCCCGCTGGTAGGGTCATCTGCTCTTCGGCAATCGTTTCTTCGCGTCCACCCGATTTGCGGACGATACGTAAGCTCCCTACGCTGGGTGCGGGATCATCGCCTTGATTGTTGAGAACAACACGGACTTCCAGTGGCTGATCTTTTTTAGCGGAACTTGGAGCCGCGACGCTTTCCACGGCGACGTCCTGTTGACCGCCCGTCGGCGTGGGAACAACATCCACACCGATGCCGGCTTGGGCGAGCTGTTGCGATTGCCGACTGGCGGCACCGATGTTTTCATTTCCGTCCGTGACGAGCACTACCCGACGGGCAGAGTTATTAGGCAGTAGCGCCGCGGCCTTCGCCAGCGAGTCGGCCAAATTCGTAGCCGTAGGGTCCACCAACGTTTCGATGTTGCGGCCATCGGGAGTCGATTCAACCGGCGGGTACTCCACAGCCGCATCACGACCAAAGACGATTACGGCCGCGCGATCCCCTTTGGCTTCCTGACGGTGACGTTTCACATTCTTGGTCACATAGCGGAGCATCTCGTCGCGATACTCGGCCGGAATACTTTCCGACTGATCGAGCAGATAGGCAACCGAGACGTTCTCGCTGAATCGGTTCCACTGCGGACCGGCCAGCGCCATGATAATGCCCGTCAGCACGAGCGACCGCAGAATGTTTGCCAGCAAAGCCCGCCAGCCGCCGAGAGCGCCCATGCTCCGCCGCGACACGATCCAAACCACCGGCACAAGTGCGAGTAGCAGCAGCCACAGCGGTTCTTGAAAGTTGATCGAGAAGGGCATAGACGTTTTTCCAGAGTGACGATCGTCACATTGATTCTACGCTCTTCCCTCGGCTTCGCCTATTTCGTCTCGGTCGAAGACGGTTGTTTTGCCGTAGGCATGCGTCCATTTCCGACGTGCTCGACGGTTTCGTCTTCACCGGCCAGTTTGGCGAGGCTTTCGGGAATTTCGATCCCGCCAATGTCCCGCATCACTTGCATCATGGGAGGCAAGGTACCTGCCATTTTGTGCAAGAAGTCTGCCGTGCTGGAACGGCCATTCTGCCCGCCATTTTCCCAGACGATGATTTTGTCGAACTTGATGTTGGAGATCGCCTTGGCAGAGCTTTCAGCAAGCGTGTCGAGATGCTCGAGCATCATGAGCTGGAACGCCTCCTTGGCTCCACCGCAGGCTTCGACAATCATCTTCAGGCCTTCGCCCTTCTTGGCGAGGATCTCGTACTGGCCGCGAGCCTCGGCTTCGAGCTTGGCGTAAATGGCCGCTGCCTCACCGGCGGCTTCCAAACGAATCTTTTCCGCCTCGGCTTCGGCATCGACCACAATACGAGCCTTTTGGGCTTTGGCGGGAGCTTCGAGTTTGGCCCGTTCTTCGGCTTCAATCTTCTCAGCTTCCGCGAGGGCCGCCTTGGCCATTGCGCGGTTTTGGACTTCCAGCACCGCGGCTTCGGCTTCACGCTTACGTGATTCGCCCCGTTGATAGGCGTCGGCACGTTCCATCAACAGAGTTGCTTGAGACTGAGCAATCTTGGCCTCAGAAAGGTTTTCTCCTTCAACCGCGGTGGCGTTAGCCTGGGCCACCGTGATGCGCATTTGCTGTTCGGCTTGTTTCACCTCGGTATCGCGCTGAAACGCTGCAGATTGTTCGGCAACAGACTGCAACTTGGCCATTTCAGCGATGCGTGTCGCTTGTTCACGTTCGGCATCACGGGTGCCGATTTGCTGTTCCTTGGTGGCACTGGCCACCTGAATTGCACGTTCACGATTGGCATTGGCCACGCGGACCTCGCCTTGCTTCTCTTCGTCGGCCACGTCGCCGCGAGCTTGTTGAATTGCCTGCGAGGCCGCTTTCTGACCGATGGCGTCGATGTAGCCGCTTTCATCGGTGATGTCGGTGATGTTGACGTTGATCAGCACAAGCCCGATCTTCTTAAGCTCGGGCTCGACCGAATTTTGAATATGCTCCAGAAAAGTATCACGGTTGCGATTGATGTCAGTAATCTGCATCGACGCGATGACTTGCCTTAGTTGGCCGAAGATGATTTCTTCGGCCTGCTTACGAATATCCTGCGTCGAGAGATCAAGCAAACGGATCGCCGCGTTCGTCATCACTTCCGGGGCCGTGCCAATGGCCACCGTGAACACGCTCGGCACATTGACGCGGATATTCTCCATCGAGAGGGCACCGCGAAGAGGAATCTCAATTTGAATCGGTTCGAGGCTCAGGTATTGATAATCCTGAAAGAGGGGCCAAACGAATGCCGCGCCACCGTGCACGGTCTTGGCAGCTTGCCCTTGTTTGGTCTTACCAAAGATCACCAGCACTTGGTTACTGGAGCAGCGTTTGTAATTGGACTTGAGCAGAATGATCGTGGAGAAGAAGACCATCGCCACAATACCCGCGAGCGCCATCAGACCAAACTTGGTCGTTAGGGTCAGCTCAGCCAAGAGAATGAGATTGTTCATTGCGTAGTTCTCCCCCGATTGAATTCTTTGAAATTGCTAAGCGTTGACGGCTTCTTTGATCCTGCGCACGGTCACGGTATCACTATTCTTAATCCCGACGACCTCGACCGTTTCTCCCGTTCTCAGTGGCGCCGTTTCCAACGACGCGGCCTGATACTCGATCGTGCGATTTTGCAGAGTCAGCTGAATTTTGCCCAACCCGCGTTCCTCGGCGGGAATCGGAACATAGACGGTGGCCTGTTTGCCAACCGCCAGTCCTATTCGTTCATTACCCGATGACGTGAGCCGCGACAGGCCCTGCATCAGCCAGTACATGCCATACATTGCGGCGATACCAGTCAGGCACGCAATCGCGAATGCGATCCCTTCAGTGTAACCCGCGCTGAGCGCCGTTTCGCCGGCGATACCAAAGAAGGCCGCCGCGGCGATCAAGGTGCGGAACGATAGGACCCCAAACAGCCAAGTGCTGTCGGGATGCTGATAGTCTGCATCCCCTGCATGTCCAAGTGGAGTCTGATGATCGACTCCAAGGTCGCCGACACTTGTGAATTCACCGGATTGAGATACGTCGCCAGAAAAATCTCCGTCGGAAACGTCAGTATCACCACTCATGCCCAGGAGCGTGAGCGCGAACTGGCAGACCATGACCGTCCCGCCAATGACTGCCGCGATGAGGAAAATGAGGTGTAACATATCAGCCATCTCCTTAGGCCGTGAACGTACCTGGAAGTGAGTGCCTCCATTGTAGACTGCACGGAATCCGTTTGCAGAGTATTCGCCTGAAATGGGGCGATCTTGCCAGAATTCGAACCAAAGCTTTCCCGGCGATTTCAGTGCAATTTCGCTTGAAGGTCAGTTTGGTAGTTACCAGCCGATGCTAAAAACCCGGCATGAGCCTGGAACTCCCCAACGGTTCACTAAACTCGGGTTTCACCACATAGGAAGGCAAACGCCCCGCAAAATTCTCGGCCCGTGGCTTCATGATCCGCTCGATGGCAGCTTGAATGGATTCGCCCCTCTCCATCCTGATATGATGAGGGGCCGAATGAACGGCGTTCCTTTTCCAGATTGTCACGCCATCTTGTTGCAGTTCGAGATCGTAAACACGATTGGTGACGCTCACGGTTTCGCCAGGATCACGCCCAAATCTTCCAAACAGGTGATATCGGACCTGCTGCGTTTCACCGTGCGTCATCCGAGCCACGATTTTTAACTGCTGGTTTTCGGCGACTTTCATTTCCGCGTTCTCTAGTGCCGTGCGAAGTGCATTTTTAACATCCTCGGCAAGGAAACTGTCTTCGGGGATTTGTACGTCGATCGAGACAGAGGCACCTGGCTTGACGATCAAGAGTTCTTCACTGTCGAGACCTTTGATGGCGCTTTCCGCCTCAGGCGGTGGCAGTTCCAAGGGGGTGAGAATCTGGCTCTTGTTTTGATGATTGCCCACGAGGATCCAATGTGTTTTTCCAAAAGTGTGCGAAGCAACTCGCGGAGGCATTTCGAATTTCCAGGCAATGACCCGTAAGGGCACATTAATTAGCATGCCCGTATCCGTCAGCAGATAGTCCTCGTCGATCCAGTTGACTTCTTGAACCCATGCCTTTTCGTCGTACGGAAACGAGCGTGTATGTTCACCCGTCGTGACATCAACGATGTCAATAAAGCCGTTCGCTGCGGAAGCCAATTGACGCCCAGAAGGTGAAAATCCCAAGGCGGCACGTGTGTAGTCCTCCGAGCCGAGCAGCGCCAGAAATTCGCCCGATGCCGCATCGTAAAATTGAACGCCAGAACTGGTGGGTACGACCAAATATTTGTGTCCCGGCGACAGCGTGGGAATACCGCCCTGGTCGATCAACAATTCATACTTCGCCTTGGCTTTTTCCATATCCCAAAGAAGTAATTGACCTTCCTTGTTAACGGTAAAGAAGTGTTTGTCATCAAGCCACTCGGCCCACGAAGGGTCGGCATTGGGCCAGGCGTTCATCACATAGGGAGAAAATCCAATCAAATGCTCAATCTTCGAGCCGTTAAGTTCCCAGAAGTGAATCAGCCCATCTTCTTTGTCTGGGTGGTCGCCCGGAAGAGTTGCAACCCTTTTGCCACTGGGAGACATGGCTAAACGACTTGTCCCTCGCGGTGCGGGGCCGCTTGTCACCGCGCGGCGCTTTTGCATGTCGACCAACTCAACCCGAGGGAACGCCTCGTCGTCATGATTATTTGCATAGACGATCAGCGCGACGGGCTCGCCATTGGGTGAAATCTCGAAGTCGCTGGGATTCTCAAAGAAATCTTGCGTCCCCGGCAGTCGAATACTCCGCGGTTGCCAGCTTAACTTGAGGTCAGGGGCGGGATCCGCGGCAATACGGTCCTTGCCCCGACCATCGGCCACCAGTCGATCCATGTCGTCGTAATCGGGCCGAACAGTCTTGAGTGTGCTCTCCGGCCCGGCAGGCTTAATCAAGACGGGTTCCTGATTCGTGCCTGGATATCGCAAGTCCTCAACGTCGACCGTCCAGTTCATGTCCGATTCACCGTCAATACGCACTTTAACGTCATTCCATTTGTAGTCGATTTCCGTGACTGTCCCCAATTGCCACTTGCCGAAATGCTCGGCTTCCACGCGATCTCCGATTTGCAACCCACTTGGTCCTGCAGTGGCTGCTGCAGGTGGTGCAGGTTCACTCGCTGGCTTTTCGGCGGCTTGTTGAATGTATTTTTGATCGGCTTTGCTCAGCTTAGTGACGGCAATGCGGCTGATATCCCCATTAGGACGTTCGAGTCGAACCTGCCCATCGACGACGTCGATAAACTTCGCACGAATTTCGTGCTTGCCGCTGGCATCGGTCCATATTCTTGCTTCTTGGCCCTGGGCAATATCAGCAAGGCAGAGACCGCATAGGCAAGCCGCTAGTAATCGAAACGTATGCAAAGATTGGGCCCGCCATACGAGAGGAGTGAAGTATCCATCCGTTATAGTCCAAGAAAAATCAAGCTTCAATAATATCTCACTGATTGCCACGCGATAAAAACCCCAGCACCTTCGCCGCGACGTCGACGCCGGTGACTTCGGCGAGCGCACGCCACCCGGGGACGGCGTTCACTTCAATCGCCAGCAACCGGCCATCTCGGGCGGGGAGCAAATCCACTCCCGCCAGCGGAGCACCAACCGCGTTGGCGGCACGATGGGCGAGCTCCGCCAGTTCGCTTGTTACTTTCAGCGGTTCGCCAATCGCACCCCGGCTAATGTTGGTCCGCCAATCTGTGGGATGACGGCGTTTCATCCCCAACACTTCGTCGCCAATGACCAGCAGTCGCAGGTCGCAACCTTCGTGTTCGACAAACTCTTGCAAGTAAAACACGGAGCCAACTTGCTCGAGTGCGTTGAAAGTACGCAAGGCAATCGCATGATCGCTGATCCGCACGATGCCGCGGCCTTCGCTGCCGAATAGTGGTTTGAGGACAACATCACAGTTAAGGGATTCAAACGCCGCGAGCGCTTGATCGACCGTCTGACAGGCAATCGTTTGGGGTACGGGCAATCCCGCCGCAACAAGTCGCGTCGTGGCCAAGTACTTGTCGACCGCCACTTCGATTGCTCGGGGTGGATTGACGATCTGCACGCCGGAAGCAGCAAGGTTCGCCAGCGCGTCCATGCGGAAGATCACTTGCTCCAAACTGCCCGGTGGCATCGATCGAACCAGCACAGCATCGAGTTCGTTGAGTGATACGTCACCTGCATGAACTGTCGTAGCGAGCCTAACCGTCGAAGCCAGTTGCTGGTATCGAATCGGGATAATCTCGTGCTTCGCACCCGCCGCGCGAGTGAGGTCGTTTGTGTACCAACTGCCAGCGTTTCCAAGAATGGCGATGCGCATATCAACTGCCATCAAAGGAACGTGTTAGCATTTCGGGGTTCACTTCACCGAAACGAAAACTATTGCCGGTGTCGATGTTTACCAACTCGATTGCTGCGGGACTAAACAGCAGCGGATCGATCCGGTAAAAGTCGTTGTTGTAATGGGCCATGATTTCCGCAAAAGGTCGGCCGTAGTCGCTCGACGCGGCGCTCGGAACCTTGGGGCCAATCTCACGGAGCGATTCGTCGTCGCCCGTCACTTCCAGCACGACTTCGCCACCATACAAAATCGCGTCGTTCGTGCGACCGATCGCGTCGTTCGTGCGACCGATCGCGGCGAAGTCATCTTTGGCGAGCGGCGGCAACGGTGCCGTACCGCGTCCCGTCACGATTCGTGTGAGGTCAAACTCCAAGGCGTGTAACTTGTGCAAAGCGGTCTCGACGCTGCGGGCAACGATCTGCACCGTCCCACACAGCGAATGCGTGGGAGCGACCAATAATGCCAATTGCTCGGGTTCGATGCCACACTTCTCGGCGATCTCGCGGCACACGTCGTCGGGCGGAAACTTGCTCGCTTCCAACACGCCGACGCACTCGGTGGCTGTTTCGCGATGGCCGATGTCGTTGAATAAGGCCTCGCGCCCGGCGGCGGCTCGCATTGGCCCGGAACCCATGGCGAAGAATTTTTCTCCCTTGAGTTCCCACCCCGCGTATTGCGAAGCGAGGCACGCTTGCACGGGATGCCTGGTTTCGACCCGCACCGTGGGCCAGGGTTGCGTCGAATCATCAATCACAACGTTCGCCAAATCGGCAAGACAAACTTGCGCGAGATGGATCGCCGCCAGGCGGTTGCCCGGCGCGTTAATGCCAAAGTCCACGAGCGTCGTACCACACGCGACGGTCTCCACACGAATGTCAAAGACATCGGTGCGATGAACAATCGCGCGGACCAACTCCGCGGTGCGTGAATTCAAGTGAATCGTTTCATTTTCTCCCATGTTGGCAGGATAACGGACGGATCATGTTTTCGGTAGCCGCAGGTTTCGGATCAAGACGTCCAACTTGTCCAGCTCTTCCAACTTGTCGGGGTTTATTTTGATTTTGTCAGTGGTTCGTATTTAAGTCATTCTGAGGTGCCAGTAATAATTTTGTAGTACGAGCCGAAGAATCTAGCCTCCACCTTCACACGGTTTGTGCATGTGTTAGGTGTAGGCCGGAACAAGCGGTGCGCAGTTCCGGCATGGCTTACCAAACACGTGTTCTGTGCCGGAACTGCGCGGAGCTTGTTCCGGCCTACGAAAACATCTTTTCAGGTTTGCGAGCTTTGTCAGGTTTGCTTGGTTTGCAACCTCTTCCCACGGCAAACCTGATTTTTCGCGCGTGCGCCGGGGTCCCAACTTTCGTGACGAAACTCCTGGGTTTTGTCACTTGGCGATTTCACAAGTGCTGAACGTTCAAGCTCTTGCGAAATTCGCACGTTCCAAAACGAGTCGACTTTTGGACGAAACGCACAAAAAGTCTGTTCCAAAACTCAGTCAACGGTTTCAATTGTCAAAGAACACGGGCCGCTCGCAGCGAGCGTGTATTTTAACCAATTGCGGTGGCCAAATCTTCTGAAATCTTTGGCCACTTGAAAGGAGAGTTTTCACGCGGAGACGCGGAGGACGCGGAGATTTTTGGCCAGGTAGAACTGATTTTTAAAGCGTGCCACCAAGTATTCCGCACCTTTTTGAAACTTGCTCATTGAAATTGACCAAATCCTGCCATTGGCGATAAGTTTGGTCTGAGCAACTCGGTTCATATACAACAGCGCTAATAGGTTCTCAGCTTATGAAATACTTCCTGCCCTTAGTCATCTTAACATCTGCGTCTATATGCACAGGTTCTACTGTAACTCTTGATGACTTCAGCTTCATTGAAGCGACCGGAGCCTTTGGCCCTCTTATTAGCGCTAATAATACTGCAGCCCACTTTCCATCAAATCAAAGCATCATCGGGAATCAACGTTATGATGGCAGCATCGCGCGTGCAGAGGTCAACTACGAGGCAATCGATTACAATAACTCGGCGACCTTCAATTTTGATATCGATTTGCTGGGTACGCATATCGGGCCACTTCACTATTCGACTGCACAAGCATTTGTTTCACTCAGTATTCAACTGAATGAACCGATGGCCTATACCATAGAAGGAGCCTTAAACTGCAGCACTGACCTCTCTGGGACTAGGTTTTATGGCAACTGGGTTCTCTTCGATAATTACTCCCCCAATTACTATTATCAAAAAGAATACTGGGCTTTTGACTCGGCTATATTAGAAGCGAACGATCTTCCCGATCCTTCGGCACCGGGATTCCCTACCCAGACAACAGGAGTTCTCCCTGCCTCGACTTACTTCTTCTATTTTATCGCTAAGTTGGACACCACATACGCACCTGGTGCAACAGCGAGTATAACGGGCTTTACGAACCTAACGCTGACCAGATTAGTTCCGGAGCCTAGCGGAATAGTGGCGGTTCTCATCGCCTTCGGTGTTGCTTTTAACTTGCGCCGCGTCTAAGTCCGAACATCTTGCCGTAATTTTTTAGCAAGTCTGTTTACTTCCGCAGCAAACTTCCACCAAGTGAGCCGAGTTGCGGCACGGGGAGGCGCGTGTCGCCGGTGCTGAACGTGGCGAGCGATTCGAACAGTTTTTGATTCTCGCCGAGCTTGGCTGTGAGGTCGTCTTGCAGTTTGGTTTTGGTTGATTCGAGCTTCGCGAGTTGCTCGGTCATTTGGGCCGAGACGTTGGCGAGCATCGTTTCACTCTTCTTGCTGGCGAGATTGATAACGGCCGTGCTGATGCCATCGGCGAGTTGTTGGCCGACTGGTGAGCTGAGTTTGATCTGGGGCCGTTTGAGCGTGCCGGCGAGTTGAATCTCGGCCGAGACGCCGTCGATCTTGCCGAAGGCTTCGGACAACGCCGCCATGAGTGTTTGGCTGCTGTTGGGATTGGTCAGCGGAGAGACGCGGAAATTGGGTTGTGTGAACGAGATTTCGCCGGAGAGATCATCGCCGGTGAGAACTAGCTCCACGCGGATGTTCGCGGTGCTGGGCGAAAGCTCGAGTGCGAGCTTGTCGGACTTGCCCAAGGTTTGGCCTGCGATGGGAATCGCCGTGCAGGTGAGGAACAATTCTTCGCGAGGCACGTCGCCACGCCGGTCGGAAACGACTTCCAAGGTCGCGGGGACAACGCCCGTCGCCATGAGTTGCAATTTCGCGGGCTCGGCAAGCAGGCGAGGTTGATCACTCACGTGGGTGAGCGAACCAACGAACTGCATCGGCTCGCCCGAAATCGGAGCGATGAGCGAGAGGCCCAAGCGTTCGATGTGGAACTTGGGCTGCGCGATTCCAAAGGTGACGTCGGTGCCGCGGCTGCGCTGTTTGGCAATTTGCTTGGTCGAGTTCGTGGGGAGTCGCTTGCGGGCCCACACGATCCAATCGATCGCCGACTGGGTCCCTTCGGCGACCGGCTGACCAAGCAGCACTTGCGTGAGATTATCGCCATCGAGGCGGCCGAATTTGAGATGTTCTTTGATAAAAGCTTCGTCGGCCTTACGGGCAGCGGTCAAGGCTTGGCGATCGGCTTTCACTTGTTCGGGGAGCTTTTTGATTTGTTCTTGGATCGAAACCAATTCGAGCTGTACGAATTTGAGCTGTGCTTGAAGTTGCGGGAGTTTTTCGACGCCACGCAACGGATTGCTTTTGACTTCGCGGAACTCGGCTTCGAGTTGCTTGCCGCGAGTTTTGAGTTCTTCCACACGCTTGCGCAAGGCATCGCCTTGACCCTGCCAGCCGTTTTCGAGGGCCCGCGCGACTTGCGGTGTTTGCAATTGGTCGGTGAAGTCGGCATCGAGCCGTTCGCTGGCCGCATCGAACCAATCGCCTGCCCACTGGGCTCCCTGAGCAATCAGCGGATCGAGGGCCGAAGGTTCAGTGTTTTCATCAATCACGATTTCCAGCGCGCCCGATTCGGTCCGCTCGGTGTTGAATTCAATACCGGAGATTTCGCCATTCTTGATGACCACGCGCTTGTGAAAGAGCGCGTTCATGTCGAGTTGCAACTCGGCATGCTCGGCATCGAGCAAATTGCTCATAGGGGATTGCGGATTGGCAACTTGGAGGTCACGCAACACAACGCGGCCACTCCAAAGCGATGTTTCCACCGACGCGAGTTCGACCTTGGCGCCGGTGGCGGATTCGCCGCTGGTTACGATCAGAGAGTGCAGCAGCGGATCGAGTCCAAATCGCACGCTGGCCACGCAAGCGAGCAGCAAGATCAAACGGGGAACGAGATATTTCCAACGGATGAAGTTCAACTTTCCATCCCCCATTGCGTTCCGAGTTCGGCGCCACGAATCCAGCGCACCGCTTTGTACCGCAACAGCCAAGCACTGAGCGGAGCTTGCACCTTGACGGCAAAGCGATAGGACACCACGTATACTGGATAAATCAGATACAAGCCGATCAGGAGTTGGCCGAGCACTACGGTGTTATTAAGTCCCAACAGCGGACTGATGGCCGCTTGGTAGAGTTCTGTATGCAATGTGCGAAACGATTCCGAAGCGATCACCGCCGAACCGATGCGATGGGCGAATGAATCGAGAAACAAACCGAGGTAGGTGAATACGCCGATGCCCATCAATCCCGCGGGTTTGTTGACGCGCAAGCCGAACAGCAGCATGCCGAGCAGAATGGCGGTGAGGTTGCCCTTGGGAACCAAACCGATCAGCATGCCGATCACGAAGCCCCAAGCAACTTGGCGCGGCGAATCATTGGCGATCAGCGCTTGAGCGAACTGGCGGACCGGTCGCAAGGCGAAGGAAAACATGGTGAGTCTCACAAACGTTAAAGTGAGAAAAATCGGAGCATCGAGAAAAGTATCGGCATTGCCGACAAGGCCCCTGGAGAATGATGCATTGCTGGCAAGGCACGAATGGGCGCAAAATCTGCGCGGGAACTTAAGCTAGTTAAGATGGCCGGACTTTGCGGGCCCAGAGTGCTGGCAATTCTCTGATTTACAACCTACGCCATGCTTATTGTAGGCGTGGGGTGCAAAGGAGGGCGTGGGTCAAATCCAGCAAACGCTACGGAGGCCAAGTGCCCTGGGTTTTGCATGCCCTTTCGACGCTGGTGGTGCGCCGTCGGGAGCTAAGTAAGGTGTTCCTATTCGCGTCAATCTTTAAGTCCGTAGCCGGAACCTCGGTAGCTAGATCGTGTATGTCCGGTCGTAGCATACTACATCTAGCTAGATAGCATAGATCGCGGAATCATGATCGCAGCGCCCAGCCTCGCAGTCCTGCCTAATCCAAAGCAGCTTTAGCCGCCTTACTGACAAGTTCATTGTCGTCGTGGCTCAATTTTTCCAGAACATTAGGGTCTCGGAAATCTCGGTTCTGCCGCATTGTCTCGGCAACGTATAGACGCGCCCACCACTGCCCATGCTCTGATAACTGGGAAAGCTGTTTCATGGCTTGCTGCACAGCGCCAAAAAACCGTTGGTCGAAGTTATGCTTTTTAAGCCAAATTGCGTGGGTGATTGTGTGCTCTGCTAGAAGTAATTCGTTCTTCTGCTCAGACTGTATCGTTGGTGAGGAGTTGCCGCCTTCAACCCTCATCTCTTGCGGTAAACTCTCTTGCCAACCAGGACGCTTTTCATCCATTTGCTTGCGAAGAGCTTCTATCTTACTATTCAAACGACTATTTGTTCCAGCATTAACAAAAACAAGAAAAGCCCGATCCGGTGATTTCTCAAAGAGGTACTGGACGAGGGCCGGAGGGACATCATTTTTCCGGGCATAGTCCCTGTAGTCTTTATAGGGGTCTACTTCATCATGCCCTCGGAACCAATCACTTACAAACGATTGCACCTGCACATCTTCGTCGTTTAGATAAGGCGCAAATTCTGGGATTACAACTCTGGGCGGTAAGTCAAGCAACTGCAAGATCAACAAAGTCTTAAGCGGTTGTTCCTCTTCGAGGCCAGATGCGTAGGGGATCAGTTGACGAGCAATCTCGCGTTCGTCAAAAGAGTCTTTCAGGTCTTTAATTTCTCGCCTGGCTTCCATGTTATCACCCGGCGGAGAACCGGGGGAGTTGCTCAAAGCGGCGAGAATCTTGTCAAACCGCTCTTGAATTGCTGGCTTCGGTTGAATTGATGTTTTCTCTACGCCGGGCTCTTGAGCTATGCAAGCGATTTGGGCTGTAAAGACTGCGATAAGAATTAGTGTATGTCTCATTTCACCGCTCTAGCAGGGGGATTACATTTGACCAATGAACCTTCAAAAACTACTTGGCTACAACGGACGCTTGGATCTTGGATTTTCCCAGTTGTCGGGTCTTCATGATTATCCTTTTAACTGGCTTGTGGGGTTGGAGCGTTAGGAGCAATCAGCTTTTCAGCTTTGAGTTTCGCCCAAAATTCGTTGGGAATCGCGATGCTCATCGACTCGACGTTGGCCTTCGCTTGTGCGGCATTGCGTGCTCCGGGGATGACGGCAGAAACAATCGGCGGTGCGGCGGCAAATTGCAAAGCTGCCGTGCGGATGTCGATGCCATGCTCGGCTGCGATCTCGCTGATGCGCTGACGTTTAGCAGGTGCCCAATCAGGGATCGTGCCGCCGTAGTGATAGCGCTCGCGGCCTGCCAGATAGCCGGCGTTAAGCGGCGCACCAACGACGACCGAAACATCGTGCTCAGCAAGTTTGGGAAACGTATTGTCGAGCGCTTCCTGATGATCGAGGAGCGAGTACTGGGTTGCTAACAGAAAGATGTCGGGATCGGCGACTTCAACGGTTCGCAGCGCCGGCTCGGGGCGGTTCACTCCCAAGCCCCAGGCCTTGATGAGGCCTTCTTCGCGCATGCGTGTGAGTTCGGGCATCGCGCCTTTGGCGGCGACTTCGAAGTGCTTGACCCACTCGTCCTTCATGTCGCCGTTGTCGGGCGAAAGGTCGTGAATGAAGACGATATCGATTTGCGATACACCCAGCCGGTTCAAACTGTCTTCGATGGATCGTCGTGCGCCGTCGGCGGTGTAATCGTAGCGAAACTCGAACGGTGAAGGATCTTTCCAAAGAGTTTCCGTGTTGGGGGTGTTCGTCGCGGTGAAGATTCGTCCGATCTTTGTCGAGAGGACATAGTCCTTCGGATCGTGATTATGCAGAAAATGTCCGACGCGGCGTTCGCTCAGTCCGAACCCATAAAACGGAGACGTGTCGATATAGCGGACGCCTGCATTCCAAGAAGCTTGCAGCGCGGCTTGGGCCGTTTCATCGCTCACTGGTTCAAAACCATTGCCGATCGCGACTCCACCTAAGCCGAAGCGATAAGGTGGTCGATAGTGTTTGCCCTCGGGAGCATTCGTGGGAAGTGGTTTGCCGGTGGGTTTGCCTTCGGTGGCCATAATGGAACCCGGCCCCGGTGATTGAGCAAAGAGGGAATTGCTTGCCAGGACAGCCGTGCCCGCGGCAACCGTTGAAAGGAATGAGCGTCGCGAAGAATTCATGGTGCGATCTCCGAAAGAAATTTTGCGAAACCGGCTATACGTTCAAAATAACTCAGGGGTTCTCTGGTGGCTTTTTGCGTGATTGCGACCCCCTTTACCTTGGAGAGTTTACGAACGATAATCGAGAACTTCAAATCGCTGGATCGGCAACGATCAACATGCGGCGGCGTAGCTCAGTTGGTTAGAGCAGCGGAATCATAATCCGCGTGTCGGGGGTTCGAATCCCTCCGCCGCTACTTTCTTTTTAGCGCCGCTTCAATAAGAGCGGTATAGCAAACAGCAAGAGCGTCGTAGCAGCCGGTTCGGGCACGCTCAATGAATTCGCCACCAAGCTGCTGCTAACTTGGCGCTGCCAGACAAGAAAATCGCGGCCATCGACGTCGCCATCTCCGTCGGCATCGCCCATGTAGTGTTCGGCGCCGGTCGTCATGCCGTAACTTTGCTGCCACGCGATGAGATCGCCTTGATCGACGTCGCCATCTTCATCGAAATCACCTTCGAGTGGATTGTCGACGCGAATCCAGGCTTCGTACATCGCGAGCCCGGCGTTCTTGCCGAGGTCTTGGTAATAGGAAATTGGTCGCGAAATGCCGAATTGATTTTCAAGCGTTACCGACATCTGGGCATTGAGACCATAAACAGTGTTCCAGGCCAACCCCGTCAGGTTAGCACTGGTAGGCCCGGTCGTCGATTCAACCTCGAGGATGTTGGTTTGTAGTTCGCGATAAGCTTGCCACCATTCGTTGTCGGAATAGCCGGCCCGAATGTAGGCCCAATCGTCGCGAAACTGGCCGGCGTAACCGGGAAGGGGGCTTTCGGATCCCTGGCCATTGGGACCGACAATCTGATAGTCAGGGACGGACGAATGAAAATCGACAAACAAATCGATGGAGGAGCCCGGCGTAGAGTCGGCATCGAGTCGCATCGCTTCGCCGTTGATTTTTTGCTCGGTGCGAAGCGGGCTGTCCCAGTTGTTGCCACTTGCGGTACCCGGCCGCCAAAAACTGTTCGGGTCGTTCGTAGGACGTTGCAACATCGCTCGCGTCAGACCGGCGGCACGGCCGGAAGCATTCAAGGTAGGATACGCGAAAAACTCAGCTTGATCGCGGAGTGCCGCGGCGCGCGGGTCGTCGGAGATCAACCAATCGACGAGACCTTCGTAGGTGTAGATGCCAAGAGTTTCGCTGGCGTGCTGGCCGGTCGCAAACATGGCTTTGTATTTGGGAGTCGCCGAGTCCGTGGCGGGATTGGTGATGCGATAGGCATAAAGATCGCGTGCGGGTTGAGCGCGGCCGAGGTCGTCGGTGCCTGCCGGTGCTTGGCCGATTACGCCATTGGCATTTCCCGAGGAAGTGGGCTCGGCCCAAGGCGAAGCTAACACGGTTTGTGTATGCGTCGTGCTCCTGCTGTAGGTATAAGGAAAGGCATACGCCACGTAGACTTCATCTTGCGTGAAGGGGGCATTTAGCGTGAAGGTGTAGCGATCGTTGGCGGGATTGGCGTTGGCGGTGCTGAGGGTGTTGTTCGCGCGAGGAAAATACTGCCAATTTTCTCCGTCATAGGAATAGACCATTTCGTGGTCGTAGAGCTCGTGATCGGTTTCAATATTAACATTGTCGCAACAAGTGCCATCGCCGCCGAATTCGCCGTTGACCGAGAACGTCAAATTTTGATTGAGTACGCCATTGGCTTTGAAATAGAGCCAACGCCAATGATCGTCACCTAAATTAAAACCACCGCCGGCGAACGTATCACGGCCCACGATGTTGACGGTATTGCCAACAACCGAATAGCTCTTGAGTGAGCCGGCATCGATATTGCCCGTCAGCGTAACCGCGGCTTGGGCAGGAGCAATAAATACGGCAATGATAAACACGGTCGAGACGACCCGTGTGAGGCGCGACGGCATGGCAGCATCAACTTATGGTGGTCAGCAAGTTTGCGGAGGCTTCATTCGGCTCTAATTACTGTTGTCGTTGATGGCGGTGAATAACACAAATCCTAGTGCGCAAAACCGCTAAAGAGCTGCGCAGAGAGCCTCGATTCGCGTCTGACCCAAGAGGTGGCGTCGTTCGTCCCGCTGACAATTCCTTCTTCTTCAAGCACAATGGTGCTTAGAGGAGCTTTCGGCGATGAAAACATTGACGCAAGAATTGTGGATGAATGTCCCCGAGCGACGGGCCATTGTTTCGATCCACGACGACGTTGAACGATTGGTCGCCGAGAGCGGCGTGCAAGAAGGGCTCGTGCTGGTGAACGCCATGCACATCACCGCGAGTGTCTTCATCAACGACAATGAAAGCGGCTTGCATCGCGACTACGACAAATGGCTGGAAGAGCTTGCCCCGTTCGATCCGTCGCCGCAGCGGTATCACCACAATCGCACGGGGGAAGATAACGCCGATGCCCACCACAAACGCCAGATCATGGGCCGCGAGGTGGTGGTGGCGATCACGAATGGCCGGCTGCATCTTGGCCCGTGGGAGCACATCTTCTACTATGAATTTGATGGCCGTCGCAAGAAACGGATTCTCGTAAAGATCCTCGGTGAGTAACGCTCTGTGAATGCAATTCCCGCCAAGCCTCGCATTCGTCCCCTTGAAATGTTTCCGCATGGGTCGGACGGCGACTATGTGTTGCGTGATCCGAGTGGCTTGGCCAGAACGGTGGTGTTGCCACCTGCGGCGGCGATTTTGGTGTCGTTGATGAATGGGCGGCGAACCCATGACGAAATCCGGGCGGAGTTTCAGCGGACTGTTGAGCAAAGAATCGACGTGGCCGAAATCGAGAAACTGGTCGCGCAGCTGGATGAACTCTATTTTCTCGACAGCCTGCGCTTCGCGACTTACGAGATGCGCTCCGAGGAAGATTACCTCGAGCTTGCCGTGCGGCCCGCCGCGCATGCTGGGGGTGCTTATTTCGGTGGACCATTAGAATTAAAAGAACAACTGGGCGATCTTTTCACCCGTGAGGGAGGGCCGGGGCTGTTGCCGTGGGAAGGTCTCAAAGGCTCCTCCCCTAGCCCCTCCTCGGCCATGACTCCAACATTAGGGCAAGGAGGGGGATTAGTCGACGAGTCAAAACTCTGCGGCGTGATGAGCCCTCATATCGATTTCCATCGCGGCGGTTCCAGTTTTGCGTGGGCTTATGACCGCGTTGTGACCGACTCGCCTGCCAAATTGTTTGTGATTTTGGGAACGGCCCACACACCACTAAAAAGTTTTTATAGTGTTTCGCAAAAGGATTTTGACACGCCGTTGGGCACGGCCGTGACGGACCGCCAATTCATTGACGCTTTGGCCAAGCGGTTAGGCAATCCCGACAAGATTTTTCGCGACGAACTACCCCATCGGCATGAGCACTCCATCGAGTTTCAAGCTCTCATGCTGCAATATGTGCTCGGTGGACGCCGGGACTATAAGATCGTGCCGATTCTGGTGGGTTCGTTTCATCCCTTTGTGCAACATGGCAAGTTGCCTAAGGAATCGCCCGTCGTGGCGGAGTTTATCGAAGCATTGCGAGAGACTGCAACTGCGACGGGTGAAGACGTTTGTTTCGTCGGCGGCGTCGACATGGCCCACATCGGCCAGCAGTTTGGCGATCCTGAGTTGCTCGATGATAAGCGGCTCAAGTCGCAGTGGACCGACGATCAGAACTTGTTGGTCAAAGCGTGTGCGGGCGACGCCCAAGCGTGGTTTGAGCACGTATCTGAACAAGGGGATGCCAATCGCATCTGCGGGCTCGCACCGATGTACACGCTGTTAGAAACTGTTAAACCGAAACGTGGCGAACTTTTGAAATACGACCAAGCCGTGGCCGAGGATCGCACGTCGTGCGTGAGTTTTGCCAGCGTGGCGTTTTATGAGTAGACGCTTGTGGCCGCTTGCGGCTTAGCGCTAAACACCGCTAAGCCGCGAGCGGCTACAGCCGGCAATTCGCAATAGATGTTTCCAAAATCGCCGTGGCGCCGAGTGATTCGAGCTGTTCCATGATGCCGATCACTTCGTTGCGTTTGACCATCGCGCGGACGGCGCACCAATTCTTATCTTCGAGTTGGTTGACTGTTGGCGAGTTGTAACCCGGCGTGATCTTTTCGGCGTCGGCGAGCTTGGCGGCGGGAACATTATATTCCAGCAGGGAATACGCCCGGGCGATGACGACACCTTCAAGGCGACGCACCACGCGGTCGCAAAGTGCCTGGTGTGCGGTTTTCGGATTTTGAATCAACACGGTTTCGTAAGTGCCGATCTCGTCGAGAATTCGCAAACGGTTGGCGGCGAGCGTGCTGCCGGTTTCGACGAGATCGACAATCGCATCGGCAATGCCCAAGGCGATCATCACTTCCACTGAGCCGGTTAGTTTGACCGTGTGGGCGGTGACCCCAAACTTGGCGAGATAGCCCTTGGTGACGTTGGGGAAGCTGGTTGCCACGCGTTGATTGGCAAGATCCTTCGGCGTTTTGATCGCGCCATCTTCGGGTACGCAAACGGCTAAGCGACAGTTGCCGACGCCCAGGTTGAGTCGTTCCACCAGTTCAACGCCACTTTCGGCCACCAGATCCGCACCGGTAATTCCTAGATCGATGGCCCCTTCGGCACAGAGCACGGGGATGTCGTCTGTGCGGAGAAAGGTGATGTCGATCGGCATTTCCTTGACGCGCGCGAACAAGCTGCGATCCTGGCGGCGAAAGCGTAGCCCCGCTTCAAGCAGTAGCGCCGTCGAAACTTCCGCCAAGCGGCCTTTGCTGGGAACACCGATACGTAAATTTTCATTCATGATAAAGTTGTTTCACGCAGAAACGCTGAGATCACAGAGAGGAAATATTTGGAACGCTAATTAGCACTAATAATCGCTAATAAAAAAATTAGTGAAGATAAGTGTGTATTAGTGTTCTTGTCGTCCTCTGCGTTCTCCGCGCCTTTGCGTGAGAATCTTAAGTTTTTCTGTTGGCTTTTTCTTCTAAACCGGAGACACCGAATCGGCGAGCGAGTTCGGCTTCCACTTCGGCGAGTTCCACGTCGCGGCTGGCGAGCAGCACCATCAAGTGGTAAATCACGTCGCCTGCCTCACGGATGGTGTGTTGTCGGCCTTCCTCACCCTCTTCGCCCGCCGCTTCGACAACCTCGGCCGCTTCTTCAATTATCTTGCCACCGATCTTGGTCACACCGCCGGCCAGCAGCTTGGCCGTGTACGATGTTTCGCCCGAAGCCCCTTTGCGCGCGACGATCGTTTGTTCGAGCAAGTCGAGTGTGCGTGGGTGATCGGACATAAGTGTGGCTTCCCTTGCGAAGGTTCACTTATCACAATGGGCTGGTAAGGGCGAGGTAATCCTCCAGTTTAGGCAGGGATTTACAGTGTGGCAATCGCTAGGGCGAGCGGGGTGCGTAAGCTCCCTGATTTGTTGAAGAAGGTCGGAGAAACTAGTGAACGAAGCTCAGCCCACTCTCGATTGTTGGTTTCTCACCGGGGCCACCGCGGCCGGTAAGTCGCAGGTCGGTTTGGCGTTGGCCCGTCGACTTGGTGCGGAAATTATCTCGCTCGATTCGATGGCTATCTATCGCGGCATGGATATCGGCACGGCCAAGCCCACTGTGGAAGAACAAGCCCAAGTGCCGCACCATCTGATTGACATCGTCGACCCCGACGAAGAATTTAGCATCGAGCGCTATCTGGATGCCGCTCACGCCGCCATTGCCGAGATTAAGGGTCGTGGCCGTGAAGTCTTGTTCGTCGGAGGAACACCGCTTTATCTCAAAGCGTTGCTACGCGGAATGTCGTCAGGCCCCCCCGCCGATTGGCAGATGCGCGAAGAAATTGCCGCCGAGGTCGCAGAAGTGGGCAACGCGGCGCTTTACGAACGGCTGGAGCAACTCGACCCGCTCGCCGCTTCGCAAATCCACCCCAACGACACGCGGCGCTTGATTCGCGCGTTGGAAGTCTTTCGCATGACGGGCTCACCAATCAGCCACCAGCAACTTCACTTTGAAGAAGGAACACCCGCCGAAGACTGCCGCGTGTTTGTTTTGCGTCGACCGCGTGAAGAACAGCATGAACGAATTAACGCCCGCGTGGAGCAGATGTTCGAGCGCGGACTCGTTGATGAAGTGAAGCAATTGGTCGCCGAGGGCAAGCAACTCGGCCGCACGGCCAGCCAAGCCGTGGGGTACCAAGAAGTGATCGAGTACATCAACGGCGGCGAATACGATGCGATGGTCGCGAAGATCAAAACCCGCACACGGCGATTTGCGAAACGGCAGGGAACATGGTTCCGCAGTTTGTGCGAATGCCGGTTTGTGGATATTACGGGGGAAGTGAACGCGGAAGCGATTGCCAGCGACATCGCCACGCGTTAGCCGGCATCGTTCCGATGCCGAGTAATGATTGTGCCGCATTAGGAACTATCGGCAGTGGGACACTGCCGGCTAACACTTGAAATTAATCATACGTATCTACTCCTCCACCGCCCCATAAATCACCGGCTTGAGTTTCTCTTCCGTTTCCGGGGAATACGGCACGCGCTGTTCCATCGTGACCACGATGAGGTCATCATCGGGGGAAAGCCAATAGTGGGTGCTCGCCGCGCCGCCCCAGCCGTATTCATTTTTCTTGGCATGTGCGTTCGACTTATGGGCTTCAGTCGTCACCGAGAAGCCCAAGCCGTAGCCGACTCCAGTGCGTTCTTCTTCGCCAAATTTGACCCAACCGGCCAGCTTGGGGACTTGGTCGGTCCGCATGAGCTCGACGGTTTCGGGTTTGAGGATTCGCTGGCCTTGGAATTCGCCGTCGCCGGCAATCATCATGAGGAATCGCATGTAATCGGAAGCCGTTCCCACGAGACCGCCACCTCCGGACAAGAGCCCGGGCTTGTGAAGGTAGCCGCTCCGTTGGGGATCGTCTTTAATAATCATGCGGCCCTTGCCGTCGGCATAGTAATTCGTGGCGAAGCGTTCGCGTTTGTCTTCGGGCACATAGAACCCGGTGTCGGTCATGCCCAAGGGTTTGAAGATTCGCTCCTCAAAAAATACATCGAGCGGTTGTCCGGAAGCCACTTCCACGACGCGCCCGAGCACGTCGATCCCCGCTCCGTACTGCCACTTCGTGCCGGGTTCGAAAGGAAGTGGGATTTGGCCAAGTTTTTTGGTCATCAACGCCAGGTCGGAATTGAAATCAAGCGCGTCGGTGACTTCGAACATGTTTTCCGTGGGACTACCCCCTGGTGCGCCGTAGACAATCCCCGAGGTGTGCGTGAAGAGTTGCTTCACCGTCATTTCGCGCTCGGCGGGATGTTCTTTGTCGCCATCGAAGACTTTGAGATTGGCAAATTCGGGCAAGTATTTCGATACGGGCGCGTCGAGATCGAGCTTGCCTTCGTCGTGCAAGATCAGCGCGGCGGCCGAAGTGATGGCCTTGCTCATCGAGTAGATGCGAAAGATCGTGTCGGGAGCGATGGGCTTTTTTGTTTCGAGGTCCATCACGCCATAGGGTTCTTGGAACACAAGCTTGCCGTTCTTGGCAATGAGCACGATCCCTCCGGCGATCTTGTGCTCATCGATCTGTTTTTTCATGATCTTGCCGACTTCGGCCAGCTTTTCCGCCGACAGGCCTTCGGCGTCGGGGGTTGAGGTTGGTAACTCAGCGGCATGACTTGAGGCTAAGACCACAAAGGACACAAAGGCACAAAGAGTGAAGCGAAGCATGGTGGAACTCCGAGATAGGCGATGAGACATGAACCGCCATTATAGAGAAATCAGCGCGAATGGAAGCACCGTTAACCGGTATCCTCCCGATGCCTCGAAGTTGCGAATTCACACGGCATCGGGACGATGCCGTCTAACGCACGAAGTGGCCACTGCGGCCGCCGGTCTTTTCTTCGAGTTGGATTTGCTCGATCCGCATTGCGCGGTCGACGGCTTTGCACATGTCGTAGATAGTCAGCGCCGCGACGCTCACCGCCGTGAGGGCTTCCATTTCGACGCCTGTTTTGGCGGTCACTTCCACCGTGGCTTCGATTCTTAGGGCGTCGTTGCCGATTTCGCTGAAATCGATACGTACGGCATCAAGGGGGAGCGAATGGCAAAGCGGAATGAGTTCGTCGGTTCGCTTGGCCGCCATAATTCCGGCGAGCCGGGCAACTTCAAGCACATCGCCCTTGGATAATTTTTTATCTGTGATGAGTTGCCGTGTTGCGGGCTGCATGCGAATCAGCCCGCTGGCTCGCGCAATGCGCTTGGTAACGGGCTTTTCGCCGACGTCGACCATCCGGCTGGCGCCCGTTTCATCAAAGTGAGTAAGAGCGTCGAAGTGAGTGAGCTTGCTCATGGTATGAGCCACATCAATAAAGCGAATACGGCATAAAGTACGAAGCCGATTGCCACGCTCCACAGACAGAGCTTTCTGAATAGCGAATCCGTGGCGATTTCGTTTTCATCGATCTGCGATTCATCGTGAGCCGGCTGCATTGCGTCGAGGATGGATCGTGCCCGAGCGTAATCAGATTCTCTGACTTCGACTTTGGGCCAACTGGGTGCTTCGGCACGGAAGCCGGCGGTGTACTCACCTTTCATGAAGGCTTCGATCCCTTCACGTTCCAAGGCCGCAATAATCATCGCGGCTTCGAGATCGGTGGAGAGTTCGGTGAGCGTGACGAGATTTTCGATGGAAGTGCCCATGCTCATATTATATGCCTCCCCTAGCCGGACCGCCACGCGGTCCGGGCAGCCCCGGAGGACGTGGTCCTCCGGCTAGGGACTTTCAGCATGAATTCGCGCAATAAAAAAACCTCGCCACCGTTTCCGGTGGCGAGGCTTATGTGCGGGGAGGACGACTTTAACGGGAGTTTTCCGTCGCCCGGCAGTTGAATCGTTCAACAGCCCCTATCTTGCTATATGAACCGCTAGAGCGGATGTGTGACATAAATAGATCAACCGGCCGCGAGGGACCGGTTGATCTGGGAAGCATTTGATTTCTTAGACCAACTCTTTCTTGGCACCGATGAGCGTGCGGAGTCTTTCGGCCAACAGGGCGGCATCGAAAGGCTTCTTGAACGTCTCGTTGATGCTTGAGCGGTCGAAGCTTGCCGTGGTGCCGTCATCGGGCAACAAGGCAATCAGAATGGTTTCAGCAAAGTCGCTTGAGCGACGCAAGTTTTGGCAAATCTGCAGGGCCTCGAGCTGACCAATCGAGAAATCGACGATGATGCAGTCGGGGTGGAAGCTTTCGGCTTGGATGCCGGCCTCGAAACCGCTCGCGGCGGTGGAGGTGCGGAAAGCTCGTTCCACAGGCAGTTCACGCTTTAGGTTTTCGATCAGCACTTGGTCCTGGGCGACAATCAGAACCTTGGCCATCGCTTCGTCTTCGAGATCGCCCAAAGGCATGCCATGCTCTTTGAGGAAGCGGATCAAGTATTCACGGGGAATCCGACGGTCCTGGGAACCGGGGATTCGATAGCCCTTTAATCGCCCTGAGTCAAACCATTTGCTGACCGTGCGCGGGGCCACTTTGCAGATCTTGGCGACCTGACCAGTTGTAAAGACCTTCATCACGGGTACTCCAATATAGTCTCGCGTTAACGCATCTTGTCGCGCTATGGGCACTTGCCCGATAGCCGCGCATCCCGTTTGCGTGCAACAGCCTGGCGTCGGCTTCCCTTCGGCCAGTACGGTGTTCTGTGCACACCTGGGTCGGGATACTAAAATCGCATGTAGGGTTGGCTCAGGTCCTTCTGATCCTCTCCGCCATGGTGTTCCATCGGCAGTGCAAGCACTGGAAGATTGGCAAAATTCGTTAAATTGGAGACTGTAGTTAACAGCGATTCCAATCGTTACGATCGCGCAAAACTTCCAACACTTGCGCTCCCTTTGGAGCGGCAAATATGTCTTGGCGTGGAGAGAGCGTACCGCTACTCGTAAGGTAGGTGGGTGCAATCGCTTGCGCGATTACATGATCCCGGTTTTGGCAGGCTCCCCCCTGCGTGGATCATTCTGACTGGCTGATTGTATTTCGTCCGGCCAGAACAATCCTTCCGAAGGATAGTTTCGATTCAAACGGGGGTCCGACTTTAGAAACTTTCTCTATTCAAGGTGAGACAACCGGTTGTACGGGCTGTAAAGAAGGTGCCGATCCTAGTCGTCGTGCCCAGAAAATCGATGCTGGAAGTTTAAGAACCAATCGAGAAAATAGCCGCAAATCGGCGCGGCGACAGGTTCTGTAGGAAGCGTTGCAACGCGCCTAAGAAAAAATTTACGCCGCTTGGCTGGTGACGATCGAACCGTCGGAGCGGACATCCTCGAAGCGGACCGATACGCGTTTCGATATGCCAGATTCTTGCATGGTAATGCCATAGAGCGTGTCGGCGCAGGACATCGTCCGCTTGCTGTGCGTGACGACGATAAACTGTGTGTTGGCCATGAACTGCTTCAAGACTTCCACAAAGCGGTCGATGTTCGCTTCGTCGAGCGCGGCGTCGACTTCGTCCAACACGCAGAACGGCGTGGGGCGACTGCGGAAGATTGCTAGCAACAACGCCACGCACGTCATCGTCCGTTCGCCACCTGATAGCAGCGAGATGCTCCGCGGCTGCTTACCGGGGGGGCGAGCGATGATCTCGATGCCGCATTCGAGCACGTCATCGGTTTCGCTTTCTTCGACGATGATATCAGCTTCGCCACCGCCAAACAGATTGCGGTAAAGTTCTTGGAAATGTCCCCGGATCACGTCGAGCGTTTTCACGAAGATGTCGCGGCTTTCGGAATTGATGCTCACGACGAGCTGTTCGAGCTTCGCTTTGGCGGTCTTGAGATCGATGTACTGCTTGGCGAGCGACGAATGCCGCTCTTCAATGGCTTCCAGTTCGGTGAGGGCGTCGAGACTCACGGGGCCTATGCCGGAAAGTTGGTCGCGGAGCGTACGGATTTCTTTTTCCATTTCGTCGCGGCCGGTGATTTCGGCCGGGGGTTCGGTCACAGCCAGCACGGCCAGCTCGATTTGATAATCTTCTTTGAGCCGCTCGGCCAGTTCTTTGCGTTGATGCTCTTGTTGCTGAAGTTTGTGATCAAGTTGCTGCAGCTTGGATTGGTTTTCGAGAAGCTGCGAGCGCAAACCCTCGACGTTACGACTGGCGGCCGTGCGTTGTTTGCGAAGATCTTCGTGCTTGGTGGACCAATCAGTGAGGCCCGTCGTGAGTTGATCTTTGGCCGCGTAAAGTTCGGCGAGTTCGGTCGTGTGTTCGAGAACCGATTGTTGCAATTGGGTTCGCTGAGTGCGGCAATCGACCGAGCGTTGCCGGGTTTCTTCCAAAGCACGGTCGTGCTCGGCGTGATCGCGGTGCAATTGTTCCATCTGCCGGCGCAAGCCATCGCGACGTTGTTCGCTGCGAGCGAGGGCCACGCGAACGTCGGTGACGCTCGGTTGAAGCGAGGCGAGCTGCTCTTCCAAACGCGAGCCCTGCTCGGTGCGCAGCTCAAGCTGCTTTTGGAAATTTTCCAGATCCGTCTGACGCTGCTTGAGTTGGCCGCGAATGTCGGTGAGTTCATTGTCTTCGGAGGTCGCTTGCTCATCGTGCAAACGCAACTCGGCTTCCGCGGAATTTAACTCCTCGGTGGCACGGTCGAGTCGTTCGCGGGCAGAAGCCACCTTGAGACGAGTTTCGTTGGTCGTTTGCGACGTCCGGTCGTGCTGTTTGGTGAGTTCGGCAAGCGATTGTTCGTCGTCGTGCAGCGTTTTTTCCAAGTGCGAACAATTGGTGCGTTGCTCGTCGATCTTGTGTTCCATGTCGCGGATTTCATCGACGAGGGCCCGCAATTCGCTACGGCGCGACAGCAAGCCGGATGACGATTGTCGTGGGCCGACGGTCAGCGTTCCATCCGCCGATACGACTTCTCCGACAACCGTGACAAAGTTCAAACCACGGCCAATACCACCGGCCAGTTGAAATGCGGTTTTGAGCGAATCCACAAACCAATGCCGGCCCAGTAGCCGTCGCGTGAGAGGGGCCAGCTCTGCCGCGATTTCGACGAATTGATCCGCACGGCCCATGACGCCGGGCTCGTTTGAGAGGTCAATCCGATCAACCGCGCTGGCGACTAGTGGAACATCGAGTCGCAAAAAGCTTGTGCGCCCGGCCCACTCGTTCTCAGCCATATTGACCAAGCGTGGATCGACTTTCTCAATGACGAGACAATTCGCACGATCGCCCAGAGCGATTTCCACCAACGAGGCCGTGTCGGCGTCGACGTGCAACAGGTCGGCCACGATGCCGTGGACTTGTCCGAAGGGACCGTGAGGTTCGGTGCGGGCGAGGCGCAGAACTTCTTTGGTTCCCGCGCTCAAGCCGTCGAGTTGGCGTTCGAGTTCTTCGAGGACTGTAGCGCGTTCGCGAGCGCCCGTGAGTCGGCCATTCAGTTCGGCGAACTGGGCCTGGGCTTTGGTTAACTGCGTGCGATGTTCGCGTAGCTTTGCTTGGGCGAGTTCCAACGTCCGCTGTGATTGTTCCGCAGCAGCTTCTTGAATGCGAAGCTGCTCGTTGGCCGTGGTGAAGCGTTCGAGAATCTCGGCTTTGGCTTGGCGGGTTTGTTCAACCTGCTGGCGAAAGCGTTCACCGGCTGCGACGGCGGATTGGCGTTGCGCTTCGATAATCTGGATGCGGTGCTCCAGCTGTGTGGCATCGCGAAAGGCTTGGGTGTGATCGGTACGGCATTTTTCGAGATCCCCACGGCATTGGGCGAGGGCCGCCTGGGCCAAATCGAGTTCCGCTTGCTGCTGGCGGGCTTGAGCCTCGAGTTCTATGAACTGGCTTTCCGCGGCTTGAAGCTGCTCGGTGTTTTCCGACACCATTTGCTGAGCGTTGCCGGCTTTGGAGGTCATCGCCAAGAGCTGGCGCTCGAGCCGTTCGGTTTCTTGTTCCAGCTCATCAATGCGGGCGAGTTGGCTGCGGCGGGTCGATTCGCATTGGGCAATTCGCTCACGAACCGCGGCGGCTTTGGCCCCGGCTTCTTGGGAATCGCGTTGCCATTGGTCGATGGCTTGCTCGACGGCCTGCAATTCGGCTTCCCGTGCAGCCGCGTTTTCTCGGGCCGAGTTAACGGCAATACGCAGTGATTCGGTCTGCTGATTTTGCTCGGTGAGTGCGGTCGTCAGTTTACGCCAATCGGCGATTCCCAATTGGGTACGCAGCTGGCGGAGGCGGTCGGAGTGTTCTTTGTATTTGCGCGCCTTACCGGCTTGCGACCGAACCGTGCGTAAGCGGGATTCGAGTTCTTCGACGATGTCGGAGAGTCGCAGCAAGTTTTGTTCGATACGTTCCAGACGCCGCGCGGCTTCTTGGCGTTTGAGTTTAAAGCGACTCACGCCTGCGGCTTCTTCAAAGATGAGGCGGCGTTCTTTCGGCGACGATTGCAGCAGGGCATCGACGCGCCCTTGTTCGATGATGCTGTAGGCGCCGGTAGTGACGCCGATTCCCGCGAAGATTTCGCGAATATCTTTCAGGCGGCAAACCTGTCGATTGATCAAGTATTCGGCTTCGCCGCTGCGATAGACGCGGCGGGTGACATGGACTTCGGCATCGTCGACGTTGAGCACGCCGGTGCTGTTGTCGAACGACAGCGTCACTTCGGCGGCATTGCTCTGTTTGCGTGAACGCGAGCCGCCAAAGATGACGTCGGTCATTTCGCTGCCGCGCAGCGCTTTGGGGCTTTGATTGCCCAGCACCCACTTGATCGCGTCGACGACGTTCGACTTGCCCGAACCGTTAGGCCCCACAACGCCCGTAATGCCGTTATGGAACTCCAGCCGCGTGCGATCGGCGAAGCTTTTGAAGCCGTTGAGTTCAAGCGCTTTGAGCATGTGGCGAAAAATCCGGTTAACCGCGCGGTGCCGCGAAGCGACGCCGAGCGCGAAAAATAGCGGCGGAGCTTACCAAATCACCGCAGAATGATGCAGGCCAGAAGATGGGCCAAATTGGGCTGCTAGCAGTGGGTTTGGGGGCAGAAGTTGGATTCGCGGCAGCGGGACGCTGCCGGCTAACCGTGATCTATATTTGAGGGTCGTTTCGCATATATGGTCCGAGGGGTTCTTATGAAGACGTTCGCATTTTGGATGATGTTGTTAGTGCAGCTGTTGAGTTCCAAGGCTGCGGTGGCTCAAGTGGCTTCCGCGGAGGACCACACGGGCGTTTACCGATTGCATCCCAATTTGGAAACCGTCGAGCTCGTGCGGGTCACGCCCGCGGAGATCAAGCCTGGGTTGGTTTACAACTATTACAACGAGCAACTCGGCGAGCGCGCCTGGGGGCTGGCCAAAAAGGGTGGCGGATTTGAATTCGCGTTCGGCGAAGGGACCGTCATGCCAACCACGGCCTTCGATCTGCAGCTATCCCCTGAAATGCAAGCCCGCATGTTGAACGAACGTGCCCCGGGGCTATTGAAGCAACTCGATAACGTGGGCCGCAGCGCCGCGGTACAACTCAATGGCAAAGGCGTTTGGGAGTTGCTGCGTTATCCGTCATCGGCCCGCGTGTTTGATTTGGCGACCGGCGAGCGCTGGGAATGGCACGGGAATCGCCGCGTGGCAGTGCTGCACGTCGGGGGGAATCTGTGGCACATCGTCGACGGACGATACTATCCGGTGACGATCGCGACGACGCTTGGTTGTCGTTAGTGCAGTCGGGTTAACCACGAAGGCACGAAGGGCACAAAGAGGTTAACCACGAATCGACACGAATTCCACGAATAATTGCATCTGAGTGCTCTTCGTGTCTTTGTGGTTAATATCCTTGCCATGCAAGCGAGAGAATTGCATAGATTGCCAACGGAAATAGGCCATTGTCTCGCTGCGAAAGTGATGGGACAATGGCCTTTTTGTTGCCCTGAACCGTTGTTTTCTCGATTGTGTCTAAGCCTCTGATGTCGAATCCGAACACCCCCTCGTTGTCTGAACTTCCCGCCCAGTACGATCACTCGGCGGCTCAAGCCAAGTGGTATCCCTATTGGGAAAGCCAGGGCTACTTTCATGCCGTCGCCGACGATCCACGGCCGCCCTATTGCGTGGTGATCCCGCCCCCGAATGTGACGGGGGCCTTGCACTTGGGGCACGCGCTCAACAACACGCTGCAAGATATTTTGTGCCGCATGAAGCGGATGCAAGGCTACAACGTGCTGTGGATGCCGGGGACCGATCACGCGGGCATTGCCACGCAGGCCGTGGTGGAACGCCGGTTGTTTGAAGAGGAAAAACTTACGCGGCACGATCTGGGGCGCGAGAAGCTGGTCGAGCGGATCTGGGATTGGAAGAAACAATACGAGCAGCGAATCCTTTCGCAGCTCAAGCAATTGGGCGCGAGTTGCGACTGGGAGCGGCTGCGGTTCACGCTCGACGATCAGTGCGCCCGCGCGGTGCGCGAGACGTTCTTCAAGTTGTTCGCCGACAACAAAATTTATCGAGGCAAGCGGCTGGTGAATTGGGACACGTTCCTGCAAACCGCCGTGAGTGATGACGAAGTCTTCCACGAAGCGACCAAGGGCCATTTCTGGCACTTTAATTATCCGGTCATTGATCCTCGGCCGGGCGAGCCGACGCATGTGACGATTGCCACCACGCGACCGGAGACAATGCTCGGCGATACGGCCGTAGCGGTGCATCCCGATCCGGCCAAGGCTTTCGACAAAGTGAGTGTCGAACTGCGCGAAAAGATTATCGCTGCCAGCGCGAAGGAAAAGGGCGAACTCGAAGAACAGGCGACGCTGCTTCTGGAAAGCCGCGCGAAGATGCTGCCGCAGTTGGAACAATTGAGAGACATGGCCAAACGCGGCGTGATGTTGGAGCTACCACTTACAGGTCGTAAGATTCCACTCATCGCCGACGAATGGGCCAAGCCGGAACTGGGTTCGGGCTGTGTGAAAATCACCCCCGCGCATGATGAAAACGACTACCAGGTGTGGCAGCGCAACTTGGCAATCGGAGCGATCAACATCATGAACTCCGACGGTACGCTCAACGACAGCGTGCCGGAGAAGTATCGTGGCCTGACGATGAAGAAAGCCCGCGAGGCAGTGGTTGCCGACATGGAAGCGGCTGAGCTTTGTGTGGAAATTGAAGATCGCGACATCGATCTGGCGCACAGCGATCGCAGCAAGACGCCGATCGAGCCGTACTTGGCCGATCAGTGGTTCGTGAAGATGGACGAGCTCGCACAATCGGCGATGGACGCCGTATCAGATGGCCGCGTGAAGATCATTCCCGAGCGTTACAAGAAGACGTATCTCGATTGGCTCAGTGAAAAGCGAGACTGGCCCGTGGGCCGACAGCTTTGGTGGGGACATCGGATACCAGTGTGGACGAAACCAGTTGGGGACGTTCCGGACGAGTTCAGACCTAAAGCAGAAACCGAGTCAGAAGCAGAAACTGAACTTCTCGAATCCGTGATTGGCAAGAGCTTTCCGATTGATGGAGCTGTGTTTCTAATCAGCCAGGGGGCAGAAGGGAATGGTGGTACTTGCTATCTCTGTTTTCGTACTCCTGTCCCTGAACTTGATTCTAAACTTGAACTAATCGGATATAAGCAAGACGACGAAGTTCTCGACACTTGGTTCTCCTCCGCCTTATGGCCGCACTCGACGCTTGGCTGGCCGGAGCAAACACCGGAGCTTGCGCGATTTTATCCCACGAGCACGCTGATTACCTCGCGGGACATTATCACGCTGTGGGTCGCGCGGATGGTGCTGGCGGGGCTTTACAACATGGGAGAGGTGCCGTTTCCCGAGGTTTTCATTCATCCGAAGATTCTCGACGGCTTCGGCGAGACGATGTCGAAGTCGAAGGGGAACGGCGTCGATCCGTTGGACGTGATCGAAAAGTTCGGGGCCGATTCGCTGCGGTTTGGGTTGGCGTATCTGACGACCGAGACGCAAGACGTCCGCATGCCGGTGGAATTTGAATGCCCGCACTGCCATTCGTTGATTGCTCAAACGAAAAAGAACCGCACCTTGCCGCGGATCGAGTGCGACAAATGCCATCAGCCGTTCGGCACGCAATGGTCGCAATCGCACGGCACCGAAGACGATCAGAAGCTCCCGCGCGGGGCCGTGGTGAGCGAACGGTTCGAGCTGGGCCGCAACTTCTGCAACAAGTTGTGGAACGCCTCGCGGTTCGCGTTGATGAACTTAGAAGGCGGCGAGTCGTCAGCGCCCGGAGATTTATTACTTGAAGATCGCTGGCTGTTGTCGCGACTCGCGACGGTGACTGACGAAGTGACCAAGGCGCTCGCGGAATATCGTTTTGCCGATGCGGCGCGCTCGCTGTATGGTTTTGCTTGGGATGAATTCTGCAGCTTCTATGTGGAAATGACGAAGGCGCGGTTTGCCGTGCCGGAGCAACGGGCCACTGCGCAGCGGGTGCTGGCTCACGCGCTCGATACTCTGCTGCGGTTGTTGCATCCGATGACGCCGTTTTTGACTGAGGAAGTTTGGCATTTGTTGAATCAGGCGGCGCCGCATCGCGGCCTGCTGAAGCAGGACCGCGCCGCGGAGAGTATTTGTGTGGCGGAGTGGCCTCAGGTTGACTCGCAGTGGATCGATAATACGATCGAAGCGCAGTTTGCAAAATTTCAGACCGTAATGGGTGCCGTGCGGAACATCCGCCAGGAGAAAAATATCCCGCCGCGCGAACCGATTCAGTTCTCTGTGAAGTGCGATGCCGAGACGGTAAAACTTTTGCAACCGATGGAGCCCTACTTTCTTTCGATGGCGCACGCCGCGGCGACCGACTGGGGTGCCGACGTGACTCCGCCGGAACGCGTGGCCAGTAAGCCGCTCGAAGGGATGGAAGTCCACGTCGATATTAGCGCGTTTTTCGACGTGACAGCGGAACGGACCCGGCTAGAAAAGGAACGCGACAATCTGGCGAAGTTCGTGGATTCGCTCAACGCGAAGCTCTCGAACGAGAATTTTGTGAGCCGTGCCCCGGCGAACGTCGTCGACGAGCAGCGGAGCAAATTGACGGAAGTCCGCGAGCAATTGGAGTCGGTGGAAGCAGCGCTGGCGAAGTTGGCGTGAGAAAAAGCTAAGAGCGGAGGGACAAGAGTCGAGAGCCAGACGATTCCGGCTCTTGACTCTGGACTCTTCGCTCTCGACCCGCAATTACTTACTTACGGCGCAAAATCACATATAATTCATCAGTTGGAACAGGGTTTCGATCGGTTGCTCTTACGGGAGTCTTTATATGCCAGTCGCCATGGAATTGTCGCGAATCATTATCAGCGAGGTCACCGCTGAGCAGGTGATTTGGCTGCGCGAGATCGAAGGGACGCGCACCTTTCCGATTTTGATCGGCATGTTCGAGGCGATGAGCATCAACCGTCGCGTGAACGGCATCGAAGCCCCGCGGCCGCTGACCCATGATTTGGTGGTGAATACCGTCGAAAGCATGGGTGGGGAATTTCAGGATGTGATCATCAACGAGCTCAAGGATCACACGTACTACGCGCAGCTCCGCGTGCGGCAGGATGGCGAGCTCATCGAGATCGATTCCCGGCCGAGCGACGCGATTGCCGTGGCCGTGAGTTGCGATCCGCCGCTGCCGATCTATGTGGCCGAGGATGTGCTGACGGATATCTCGAATAGTTCGGGACAATAAATAGAACACAGATCCGCGCGGATTTGGCGGATGGGCGCAGATTTTAATTATGATCTGTGTCAATCAGTCCAATCAGCGTTAGATCCGCGTTCTATAAATTATCCTAGTACGTCGGCGAAGGCGGTTTGGAGGGCTTTGAGGCCTTCTTCCCCCTTGTCGGCGGCGACGACTATGTTGACTCGCATTTCGCTGGTGCCGACCATTTCGACGTTGATCCCCGCCTTGGAGAGTGCTTGGAAGGTGCGAACTCCCACGCCGGTGTGCGTGCGGATGCCGATGCCGAAGACCGACAGAATCGCGATTTGCGAAGCGGTGGTGACCGGCCCGCATTCGAGTTGCTCGGCGATTTTGGTGACGACTTCCGACGCCGCGCCGACGGATTCACTAGGAACAGTAAAGCTGAGATTCGCTTGCCCGTCGCGGCCCGTGCCTTGCACGATCATGTCGACCATGATGTCTTCGGCGGCGACCGCTTCAAAGACTTCCGCGGCGATGCCGGGCTTGTCGGGGACTTGTGATATCGTGATGCGACCTTGCGATTCGTCGAGTTGAACGCTCTCGATCGTGAGGTCTTCCATCCGTTGCAAGCGAGCCACGATGTCGATGGCGTTTTGCTGGCCCGTGGTCGACGGTTTGTCGCCGAAGGCCGCGCGATCCTTGGGGGTCTTTTCAAGTTCGAATTCGCTATGCACAGCCCTCAAGGCTTGCATCGCTTGTTCGCGTTTCACGAGGGCCGAGATTTTGATTTGGCTGGTGGTGATCGCCAGGATGTTGACCTTCTCGTCGGCCAGGGCGCGGAACATGCGGTCGGCCACGCCCGTTTGTGTGGCCATGCCGAGGCCGACAATCGAGACTTTCGACACGTCGGCTTGATGGGTGACTTCCGCTCCCAATTCTTTAGCGGCCTGTTCGACGGCCTTCAACGTGGCGGGCAAATCGGTTTCGAGCACCGTGAAGGAAATCTCGGCTTTGCCCCCTTCGCCGACGTTTTGCACGATCATGTCGACCGCGACGTTCACTTTGCCGATTAGCGAGAAGACCATATCCATCGTGCCCGGCTGATCGGGGACGTTGCTGATGGTGATCCAGGCTTCGTTCTTGGTGAGAGCCGCACCGCTTACCGGACGATCCAAACTTTCGGGATGCAGGCCAATGATCGTACCGGGCTCGTCGCTGAAACTGGCGCTGTTGCAGACGTGAATCGGCACGCCGAATTTCTTGCCGAATTCAATGGAACGGCTGTGCATGACTCCGGCACCGAGGCTGGCGAGCTCCAGGATTTCGTCGTGACTGACTTGATCCATCTTGCGAGCTTCGGCGACGATCCGCGGGTCGGTCGTGAACACGCCGTCGACGTCGGTGTAAATCTGGCAAGCGTCGGCCTTCAACACGGCGGCAAGGGCCACGGCGGTTGTGTCGCTCCCGCCGCGACCGAGGGTGGTGATGTTGTAATCATCGTCGATGCCCTGGAATCCCGCGGCGATCACGATGTTGCCGTCATCGAGATGCTTACGCATACGGTCGGTGGAGATCGACTGGATGCGTGCCTTGGTGTGCGAACTGTCGGTTTTGATGCCGATTTGGCCGCCGGTGAGGCTCACGGCTTTGCTACCGAGTTCATGAATCGCCATCGCCATGAGGGCCACGCTCACCTGCTCGCCCGTGGAAAGGAGCATGTCCATTTCGCGGGCTGAAGGGTTCGTGGAGATTTGCCCGGCGAGATCGACAAGCACGTCGGTGTTCTTGCCCATGGCACTCACGACCATCACGACTTGATGACCTTGCTGTTGGGAGCGAATGGCCTTGCGCGCGGCGGCCATGATCTTCTCGGGTGTGCCAACGCTGGTGCCGCCAAATTTTTGAACGATGATGCCCATGTTTGATTTCGGATTGTGGAATTCGGATTGGGGAATGTTTGTTACCACGAAGGCACAAAGATCACAAAGTAGAAATTTCAGATTTTGATAAATTGCAATTTATTTTCTTAGTGCCCTTTGTGTCTTAGTGGTTATTTTTTTATGAACCAACCCATGGTGCGCCAGCCTTCGTCGAAGGCGAGCGAGGATTGGGCGGCGTTGGTGTCGCCGTAGGTGGTGTACTCGTCGGCTTCGATGCCCGTGCCAGCCATCGCCACGGGGACGTTGCCATGTGTGTGTGTTTTGGTGCTGAGGTACGTAGGATGATCGGGGGAGATCATCACGCGGTAGTCGCCGTAGGATTTCAAGGCGTCGACGAGAGGACCCACGACGTGGGTGTCGATCTCTTCGAGCGATTTGACTTTCTTGCCGCAGTCCCCTTCGTGCGACGATTCGTCGGGGGCTTCGACGTGGACGCAAATGAGATCGACTTCCTGGAGGGCATCAATCGCATAACGGCCTTTGGCGGCGTAGTCGGTGTCGGTGTAGCCGGTGGCGCCGGGGACTTCGATCCGTTGCCAACCGACCAAAGCGGCCAAACCACGCAGTAGGTCGACGGCGGTGATCATTGCGCCACGTGGGCCATAGGCTTCGGTGAACGGAGCCAACTTGGGCGCCTTGCCGATGCCCCAGAGCCAGACATTCGTTGCAGGAGGCTTACCCGCAGCAAGGCGGCGTTTGTTGACCGGATGATCGGCAAACAGCGCGATTGTTTCGGTCATCAATTCGTTGAGGACCGTGCTGCCAGGACCACGGGGGAAATTGTCGAGCACTGATTTGTCGGTCAGATCGTGGGGCGGGGTAGCTCGCATTTCCATCGTGAACGGGGCAGGGCGTTCTTTACCGCGCCAGATCAGTAGGTTGCGATAACTCACACCAGGAACAAATTCGAGTCCATTGCCGCCGAGTTTTTCTTGAGCCGTCGCCAATAGCTCGGTTGCTTCTTCGGTCGAGATATGCCCGGCCGTGAAGCTCTTCATGATCTGGTCTTGGACCGTGACAAGATTACAGCGAATGGCCCAGTCGTCTGGTGAGAGTTCGATTCCTTGTGCAGCGGCTTCAATCGGCGCGCGGCCCGTGAAGTTGGTGAGCGGGTCGTAGCCCAAGAGACTCATGTTGCCGACTTCGGAGCCCGCGGGGAGGACTTTGGGAGTATGGCAAGCCTGCGCGATCACGCCCGACGCCACGACGGCATCCATGGCGGGTGTCTTGGCGGCTTCAAGCGGCGTCTGGCCATCAAGCAAAGCTTGCGGCTCGTCGGCAGCACCGTCGGGGATGATGATCGCGTATTTCATAATTTAATTAACCACTAAGGCACGAAGGTCACAAAGGAAGATTAAATTACTATTCTTTTGAGACCGTCTTTGAGTAGACGAACATTAAAATTGATTAAAAGTCCCAAACGGTTTTTCGATAGTTTTAAATAGGTCAATAACTGCGCTTCGTGCAGTGGCATTAATTGTTCACAAGATTTCAGTTCAATGACCACACAATCCTCAACCAAAAGATCGATACGTAAGCCAGATTCTAGCACCAAATCGTCGTAGATAATTGGTAGTACAGCTTGCCTTACATACTTTAAGTTAGACTTAGCCAACTCATGACATAGGCATGATTCATAAACCGATTCAAGTAACCCAGGCCCCAGGGCTTTGTGAACTCGAAATGCACCCTGAATCACTTCATGTGCAATTTTTTCTATCTCATCAGCTATGGGGTCGTAGGAACTCACTTCAACTCAACTGTCTTTGTGTCCTTTGTATCTTAGTGGTTACCTAATCTCTGACCCACATGCGGACCAGATCGCCTTTGACACAACTCAACCCCGCGATTTCTTCGCAGGCTTTGGCCGCGGCACCGGCGGTCGTTTCGTGGGTCATGATCACCAGCGGCAGGACTTGGCTGCCGGGTTCGGCTTCGTGTTGCAGCACCGACGAAATCGAAACTTTTTGTTTGCCGAGTGCCGATGTAATCTGCGCGAGCACGCCGGGATGATCGTCGACGTTCACACGCAAGTAGAAGCGGCCCTTGGCTTGGGCATAATCGTTGGGTGTCACGCGGGCTTCACGCCGTGACCACAGTTCCAGCGTTTTGAAGGTGATTTTGGTGCGACCCACGGCGGTGTCGATCATGTCGGCCACGACCGCAGAAGCTGTTGGCATTTGACCGGCCCCAGCACCGTAAAAGAGCAGCGGTCCCACGGCATCGCCCACCACGCGAATGGCATTGAACGGGCCACCCACTTCGGCGAGTGGTGTGCCTGCTTTCACCAACGTGGGCGAAACGTGCAGTTCCAAGCCGTCGTCCACGAGTTTGGCTACGGCCAAGAGTTTGATCTTGTAGCCCATCTCTTGAGCGTAACGCACATCGGCCACGTCGAGCGTATCGATGCCGGAACGCGGAATGTCTTGCCAATCGACGCGGGCACCAAAGGCAAGATGCGCGAGGATGGCTAACTTTTGCGTCGCATCGGCGCCATCGACGTCCATCGTCGGATCGGCTTCGGCATAGCCCAGCTTTTGGGCTTCGGCCAAGACCTCGGCGTAGGCGGCTCCATCTTCGTGCATCTTCGTGAGAATGAAATTGCTGGTGCCGTTGAGAATCCCTTGGATGGATTCGATCTGATTCGCGGAGAGGCATTGGCCAATGTTGGCAATGATGGGGATGCCACCCGCCACGGAGGCTTCAAAGGCTATCGAGCGGCCCAGCTCGCGGGCGCGATCGAAGAGTTCGGGGCCGTGTTCCGCTAGCAACGCTTTGTTGGCCGTGACGACGTCTTTGCCGCGTTCCAGCAGTTGAAGCATGATCGTGCGGGCCGGTTCGATGCCTCCCACCAAATGGGCGACGACTTCGATCTCGGGGTCGTCGAGCACTTCGTTCAGATCGTCGGTGAGAATGCCGTCGGGGAGGTCGCAGTTGCGAGCCTTTTTGAGATCGCGAACAACGGCTTTCTCCAACCACAGGGTGCGGCCGGCGTGGCGGGCGGTGCGGTCGCCGAATTCGAGCAGAATCTTGGCAACGCCCGAGCCAACGGTTCCCAGGCCGACAATGGCAACTTTACTCTTTTCCATGTTTCTTAAAATCCCGTCGGCAGACGCTATTCCCAGTCGGCACCGCACAGGCGGCTGCAAACTGGTTATCGTACTTAGCGGAACGGACAAACGTCAACGGCTGCGCGGTTCGCGCAAGTCGTTAATTGCTGTAGAATTAGCGGTTTTCTTGCTGCTTGGAACTGGGGTCCGACCAACACTTCGTGTTTGTGCCCACGACCCGGCTCGCTTGCGTCCTTTTACAGCCTGACATTTCTCATGCCGCGTTATAATCCCGCCGTCGTCGAACCCAAGTGGCAAGCCTATTGGGAGGAGCACCAAACCTTTGTCGCCCCGCAAATGCCAAAGGGTGAAAAGCTCTACGCGCTCGACATGTTCCCCTATCCGAGTGGCGACGGCTTGCACGTGGGGCATCCGGAAGGATATACGGCGACCGACATTGTTTGCCGGGCGGCTCGGATGCAAGGTAAGAGCGTCGTTCACCCGATGGGCTTCGATTCGTTCGGCCTGCCCGCGGAAGAGCACGCCATCAAGACGGGTGAGCATCCCCGCATCCAAACCGAGAAGAACATCGCCACGTTCCGTCGTCAGTTGAAGATGCTCGGGTTCAGCTATGACTGGTCGCGCGAGCTCGCGACCACCGATGTGGAATATGTCCGCTGGACGCAATGGATATTCTTGCAGCTGTTCGACACGTGGTTCGACGAGGAACAGCAGAAGGGACGACCGATTGCGGAACTGCCGATCCCTTCGGACGTGGCCGACGAGTGTGCAGCCGCGGTACTGGCCTATCAAGACGAGCATCGGTTGGCGTTTCAAAGTTTCGCGCCGGTGAATTGGTGCCCAGCGCTGGGCACGGTGCTGGCCAATGAAGAAGTGATCGACGGCAAAAGCGAGCGCGGCAGCCATCCCGTGGTGCGAATGCCGCTGCGACAATGGATGTTGCGAATTACTTCTTACGCGAGTCGCTTGGAAAAAGACTTGGAGCTAGTTGATTGGCCCGAGAGCGTGAAGGCTCTGCAACGGAATTGGATCGGTCGCAGTACGGGTGCGGAAGTCGATTTTTATATTGGCCCATCTGCCAATTGGCCGAGTGTGACGTTGCAGCGCCGTGGACAAGCATTTCCACGGAAGCCGGCAGATGATTTTCTGCGGATCTACACCACGCGGCCTGACACGCTGTTTGGCGCGACTTATATGGTGATCGCGCCGGAGCATCCCTTCGTGGAGAAGCTGACCACGGCAGAGAACGCCGCAGCGGTGAAGACTTATTGCGAAAAGGCGGCCGCGAAAAGTGACCTCGACCGCACGGAGCTCGCCAAAGAAAAAACCGGCGTGTTCACAGGGAGTTATGCGATAAATCCCGTGAACGGCGAGAAAGTGCCGATCTGGATCGCCGACTATGTGCTGATCAGCTATGGCACGGGCGCGATTATGGCGGTGCCGGCGCATGATGAGCGGGACTTTGAGTTTGCGAAGCAGTATGACATTACCATTAAGGCCGTTGTTGATCCCGGCGAAACCGCCAGCGATCGGGATGACGTACTCGCGGGTGAGAAGGTTTTTCCCGGTAATGGTGTTGCCATCAATTCAGGTAAGTTTGACGGGCTCACGACCACGCAGTTCAAAGAAAGGATTACGGATTGGTTGTCAGCACATGGCGTTGGCAAGCAGGCTGTGAACTATAAGTTGCGGGATTGGCTGTTTAGTCGGCAACGTTTTTGGGGCGAACCTTTCCCAATCTTGCATGAGCTTGATCAAAACGGCAATCCAACTGGCCGCATTCGTGCGGTGGCTGAGTCGGAATTGCCGGTCGATCTGCCGCATCTGGAAGATTTTAAGCCGCATGGCCGACCCGAGCCGCCGCTGGATAAAGCGCCTGAGGAATGGCTCTACCCGGTGATCGATGGGGTGAAGTACAAGCGTGAAACGAACACGATGCCGCAGTGGGCCGGAAGCTGCTGGTATTACTTGCGGTTTCTTGATCCGAAGAACGACAAAGCTCCGATTGATCCAGCCGTGGAGAAGGCGTGGATGCCGGTCGATCTCTACATCGGCGGGGCCGAGCATGCGGTGCTGCATCTGTTGTACTCGCGATTCTGGCACAAGGTGCTCTACGACCGGGGGGTGGTTTCCGAGCCGGAGCCGTTTAAGAAGCTCGTGAATCAAGGAATGATTCTTGGCGAGAACAACGAGAAGATGTCGAAGAGCCGCGGCAATGTGATCAATCCTGATCTCGTGGTGAAGGAGTATGGTGCGGATTCATTGAGACTCTATGAAATGTTCATGGGGCCTTTGGAAGCAACCAAGCCATGGAGCATGGAAGGGGTCAGCGGCGTGCATGGGTTTTTAAACCGTGTCTGGCGGTTGATTCTTGACGATCATGCCGAGCAGAACACGCTCAACGCGGCGGTTTGCGACGACGCCTTGACCACCGAGCAGCAACGGGTGCTTCACAAAACGATCAAAGCCGTGACCGAGGACGTCGCTAAACTGTCGTTCAACACGGCGATTGCCCGGATGATGGAGTTTTGCAATTTCTTCACAAAGCTGGATCGTCGTCCGCGGGCTGCGATGGAGCCGCTGGTGCTGCTGTTGGCCCCTTTTGCCCCCCATATTGCGGAGGAATTGTGGCAAGCATTAGGGCACGAGAAAACCCTGGCGTATGAGCCGTGGCCAGCATACGATGAATCACTCCTCGTCGAAACGGAACTGGAAATCCCCGTGCAGATTAATGGTAAGCTGCGTGGCAAGATCACGATTCCGGCTGAGACCGATGCCGCAGCGATGGAAGCAGCGGCTCGAGCTGACGCGAAGGTTGCCGAGTTGCTCGCAGGGAAACAAATTGTGAAAGTGATTGCCGTCCCCGGCCGGATGGTAAATTTTGTGATCAAAGGTTAAGGATTAAAAGAACAAGGATCGCTTAGCCGCAACCGGCTAGTGGATAAACAAAGGATTACCTTTTCATGCGTGATGCAATTGCTGTTGTGTTGGGTGGAGGGCAAGGAACGCGCCTCATGCCACTCACGAAATATCGCTCCAAACCCGCCGTGCCACTGGCTGGCAAATATCGTTTGATCGATATCCCACTTTCTAATTGTCTCAACAGCCAACTCAACCGGATTTATGTGCTCACGCAGTTCATGTCGGTGAGCTTGCACCGTCATATCCGGGGCACGTACCGGTTTGATAATTTCAGCGGCGGATTCGTCGAAATTCTTGCCGCTCAACAAACGATGACCGAAGGCACGGATTGGTATCAAGGGACCGCCGATGCCGTGCGGAAGAACCTTCGCTATCTCACGCAGCCTGGAATCAAATATGTGGTGATCTTGTCGGGGGATCAGTTGTATCGCATGAATTTCGGCGAAATGCTGAAAACGCATCGCGACGCGGGGGCGGATATCACGATCGCCACCAAGCCAGTTCACAGTAGCGAAGCCTCGTCGCTGGGAATCATGCGGGCTGACGACACCGGCAAAGTCATTGGTTTTGCCGAAAAGCCGACGACCGAGGAGTTGCTCAACTCCGTACGTACCGATCCGGCGTGGATCGATGCGCAAGGCATCGAGAGCCAAGGCCGCGATTGTTTGGCGAGCATGGGCATCTACGTGTTCAATGCCGCTGTTCTGGCGGAGTTGCTGCACGAAACTCATCATCGCGACTTTGGCAAAGAAGTGTTCCCTGAATCGATCGAGACACACAAAGTCCAATTGCACCTGTTCGACGGTTACTGGGAAGACATCGGCACGATTCGTTCGTTCTTCGAAGCGAATTTGCAACTCACGCGGCCGAATGCTCCTTACGAACTGACCACGCCGTCGGCGCCAATTTACTCGCGACCACGGTTCTTACCGCCCACGCGGTTCGACGGTGCGACCGTGGAAAGCAGTCTCGTGGCGGATGGTTCGATCATCGAACCGGGCGCGCATATCGTGAATAGCGTGATTGGCCTGCGCTGTAAGATCGGCCGGAACGTGACGATTCGCGACTCGATCATCATGGGGGCCGACTTTTACGAAACCGATGACGACATCGCCCGGCATAGCGAGCGGACCCCAATTGGGATCGGCGAAGGGGCGCTGATTGAGAAAGCGATCATCGACAAAAACTGTCGTATTGGCGCGCGGGCACAGATCGTGAATCCCGGCAATCAGGGTGATTGCGAGATCAACGAGTTCTGTTCGCTGCGGGACGGGATTCTGGTCGTCGAGAAAGATGCCTGTTTCCCCGCAAATTGGCAGATTCAGCTGTGACCCGCATAATCGCGTCAGCCCGAATAGGTGGTTCGACCTCGCAGGCAATTTCCCGTCGTCCGGGCCAACCTACCGATTGGTCTGCCGCGAAGGAGATGTCATACTGAATGGGTCTGCCCAAGCGTCTTTGGGCTAAACTCTTGATAGTCTAATTAAATTCATCACATTCTTGGAATGAAATACATGACCGCGTTGAAGTTCTTTTCGTTTGTATGCATTCTCTGTTTCGGAATTGCCTGGGTCGTTCCTGCTTCCGCGCAAGAAGCCAAATCGGATGACGTGTATCTTGATGAGCCGGAATCCGATCCCCCCGGACGAGAAGTTCGCAAACAGAAGGTCGAGGATAAATACGAGGATGGGAAGCTCCGCTCGGAGCGTAATGTCTCGATCCTTTCGGACGATACCTATGTCAACGATGGTCCTTACGTCGAATACTATCCCGATGGTCAGAAGTTCACCGAAGGGAACTACGTTGGCGGAGTGATGGAAGGGGAGTGGAACTACTGGCATCCCACGGGCGAGGTATGTAAGACCATTACCTTCAAGAAGGGTAAGCCTGAAGGGACTTTTGAAGTGCGCCGCGCTGATGGCACGCTGGAGAGCAAGCAGAGTTTCAAGAACGGCATCCGGCACGGGGAATGGGTCACTTATTATGAAGACGGCAAGACTCCCAAGGTGAAAGCCAACATCGTCGACGGCAAAGTTGAGGGTGAGCGGACAACGTATTTCGAGAACGGCCAAATGCGGCAACAGTCTCAATTCAAGGCAGGCCAACTCGATGGCCCCATGGCCGAGTTCAACGACACGGGCAAAAAGATCGCGGAAGCGACCTTCAAGGAAGGCAAAGTGCAGGGCGAAATCAAGCGATTCAACTAGAGCGGTTGATCCCGCTCGAAATTCTCGCGTGCCCCGCCTAGAATGAGGAGGCTCGATTGATCCTCATTCTCTCACATGTGAATTCATGGCTGAAAAAGAAAAAAACGGCGACACCGCAAAGCCTTCTGGTTCCCAGCGCAATCCCACGCAATGGCTCGTGTTTCTGTTGTTGGGCATGGCCACGGTATTTCTGCTGTTCTCCAGTTGGGGAGCAGAGCCCTCGATCTCGTACAGCCAACTGCTCGACCAAATCGAGGCGGGTAACGTCGCGAAGATCAATATTCTTTCGCGGCATGTGATTGGCGAGTTTAAGGAGCCCGTGGAAGTTCCGAATCCCGTGGTAGCCGCCGATAAGCAGCCGGCCCCCATCAAGAAATTCCAAAGCACGTTGCCGCCACAAGTCGGCGAGGAATGGCTCGCTCAATTGCGAGCGAAAGGCATTGAAATCCGCGCCGAAAACCCGGCGAATTACGACGATCTGTTCTTTTTCTTGTCGTTGCTGGGGCTTGGTCTGTTGGTGCTGTTTGCCTGGAACATGATGCGCCGCACGCGCGACCAGATGATGGGTGGCGGGATGTTAGGCGGCGTCATCAAAAGCCCCGCACGGCGTTACGATGCGAGTGATCGCAAAATCACCTTCGACGACGTGGCTGGCTTGGATGGTGTGAAAAAAGACCTTGAAGAGATTGTTCAATATTTGAAAGACGCTCCTAAGTTCCAGCGACTTGGTGCCCAGGTGCCTAAGGGGGTGTTGTTGATGGGCCCTCCTGGAACTGGCAAGACGCTGCTCGCTCGGGCGGTTGCGGGGGAAGCGGGTGTGCCGTTTTTCTCGATCAACGGTTCGGAGTTTATCCAACTATTTGTAGGCGTCGGCGCGGGCCGGGTGCGCGATATGTTTAAGACCGCTCAAGAAAACTCGCCGGCGATCCTTTTCATCGACGAAATTGACGCCGTGGGCCGGCAACGCGGCGCAGGAATGGGTGGTGGACACGATGAACGGGAACAGACACTCAACCAAATTTTGAGCGAAATGGACGGCTTCAGTCCCACGTCGACGGTAATCGTGCTTGCTGCGACGAATCGTCCCGACGTGCTCGACCCAGCACTCTTGCGGCCGGGCCGGTTCGATAGGCATGTAACGGTTGATCGACCGACCGTGAAGGGGCGCAAAGAGCTATTTGAACTTCACAGCAAGAACGTCCCCATGACCGAGGAAGTGGACTTCGACAAACTTGCACGGGCCACGGTGGGGCTTACGGGCGCTGACATTCGTAATCTAGTAAATGAAGCAGCGTTGTGGGCCACAAGGCAAAACAATGACAAGGTCGGTCCCAAAGATTTTGAATACGCGCGTGATAAAGTTTTAATGGGATCGATGCGCGAGGACATTCTTACTCCCGAAGATAAGAAGGTGACAGCCTTCCACGAATCGGGGCATGCGCTTGTGGCTTGGCTGTTGCCCGATTGTGAACCGGTACACAAGGTCACGATCATTCCGCGTGGGCGGGCACTTGGTGTGACGCAGTTGGTTCCCGAGGAAGATCGATTCAACGCTAATCAAAGTCAAATGCAAGCCATGTTGACCATGGTCCTTGCAGGACGCACGGCCGAGAAGATGGAGTTCGCGCAATTCAGTGCCGGTGCTGAGAACGATCTCAAGCGAGCCACCGAACTCGCGCGCAAGATGGTCACACGTTGGGGCATGAGCGAACGCATTGGGCCCGTGGCCTACAGCAATGGCGAGGAGCATCCCTTTTTGGGTCGGGAAATGGCACACGAGCAGCGGACGTTTAGCGAGCGGACTGCCCAGGTCATTGATGAAGAAATTGCTAAGATTCTGCACTCGGCCGCTGACCGGGCGGCGGAGTTGTTGACGGAAAACAAGGAAAAACTAGAAGTTCTCGCCAATGCGCTGCTGGAGCGCGAGGCGCTTGATTCCGAAGATATGGCCCAACTCATCGGCCCCGCGGTTCGCCACAATCGCAATGCGGTTCAGGTGCCGATTTAGGCCCCATCTTTTGCCGGCATACTCCTGAATCCCCCAGTTTCGCCGGATTCAATAAGCTATACTGCAGAGGCACGCTCTAGCGTTTGTGCTGTCTGAAATTGCTGCTCTAAGTTTTCGCACCATGACTGATTCTTCGCTGTTTCTTCCCGAGCATTTCATCAACCGCGAGTTGAGCTGGTTGGAATTCAACTCGCGCGTCTTGGAAGAAGCGCAAGAATCGTCGAATCCGCTCTTGGAGCGAGCGAAGTTCTTGTCGATCTTCAGCTCGAACCTCGACGAGTTCTTTATGGTGCGGGTGGCAGGTTTGCGAGAGCAAGCTTTTGGCGGTGTGGCACCACAAGATATCACCGCCGATGGTCTGACGCCGGTCGCGCAATTGGTGCGCATTTCGGAACGCGCGCGACGCATGGTCGATGAGCAGTATCGCTGTTTCAACGACGCGATTCTGCCCGAGTTGGCCCAGAACAACATCCACATATTGGCCGAGAAGGATTTAGACAAAGCTCAACGGAAGACCGTCAATGAGTTCTTCCGCCAGCGGGCGTTCCCGGTGCTTACGCCGATGGCGATCGATCCGAGCCATCCCAGTCCGCGGTTTCACAATCGCGGTTTTTATCTGGTTGCTTTGTTGCACAGGGCGAGTGGCTTTGGCCCGACTGATATTTTTGCCGTGGTGCAATTGCCGACCGTGTTGCCGCGATTCATCGACGTTGGCCAACCGGGCGAAAACAAGTACGTGATGCTCGAAGAGTTGTTGGCTGCGAAGTTGCCCGAACTCTTTGGCGGTTACGAAATTTCGCATCACGCCTGTTTCCGTATGACTCGGGACATGGACATCGACGTGCTCGAGCACGAATCCGACGACATGCTACGGGCCATTGAATCCAAGCTACGCGTGCGGCAACATTCCGAAGCGGTGCGGTTGGAAGTGCAAGCGGGGATGAGCTCCGATCTGTTGGCCATGCTGGTCAATGAAGAGCAACTGCACGTCCGTGATGAGGTCGATGGCCGCTTTTACTCGGACGTTTACCATATCAACGGCATGCTGGATCTCACCTGCATGGGCGAATTGATTCGGCTTGTAGACAAAGAAACTCTGCGTGATGCTCCTTTTGTGCCGCGGATGCCGACCGAATTACGCCGGGCCGACAATATTTTCAATGTGATCGCACAACGGGATATTTTGCTGCATCACCCGTTCGACTCGTTTGATCCGGTGGTGCAGTTCATTCAAGAAGCGGCCGAAGATCCCAACGTGCTGGCCATTAAGCAGACGCTTTATCGCACGAGTGGTGGCGACAGCCCCATTGTGCGGGCGTTGATTCAGGCGGCTGAAAATGGCAAACAGGTCACGGCGCTGGTCGAGCTGAAGGCCCGTTTCGATGAGGCGAACAACATCATCTGGGCGCGCCAGATGGAACGCGCCGGCGTGCACGTGGTGTATGGCTTCATGGATTTGAAAACACACTGCAAGCTGGCCATGGTCGTGCGGCAGGAGGGAAAGAAAGTTCGCCGGTATGTCCATTTCAGTACGGGCAACTACAACCCAACCACCGCTCGGCTTTACACGGATTTGGGGCTGTTCACAGCTGATCGAGCTTTCGCCGAAGATGCCTCGGCATTGTTCAATTTTCTGACCGGTTATTCGCAAGGCCACGAGTGGCAAAAGTTGATCATCGCGCCGCAAGATTTGCATCGACGTACGGTGGAACTCATCGACGAACAAGCGCAGCGAGCCCGCGAGGGGAAAAAATCGTTTATTTTCGCGAAGCTCAACTCGCTTGTGGATCGCGAAACGATCGAAGCTCTCTACCGCGCTAGTCAAGCGGGTGTGCCGATTGAGCTGATCATCCGCGGCATTTGCTGTTTGCGGCCTGGACTGGAAGGAATTTCAGAAACCATTCACGTTCGCAGCATCGTGGATCGATTCCTGGAACACAGCCGCATTTTGATCTTTGGCGAGGGAGCGAAAGCTCAAGTCTTCTTTTCCAGTGCCGACTGGATGCCGCGTAACTTTGACCGCCGCGTGGAAGTGATGTTTCCTATTGAAGCGGAAGAATTGCGCAAACGCGTCTGCGATGAAATCGTTCCCATTTACCTACGCGACAATACGCGGGCGCGGATACTCATGTCGGATGGCACATACGTCCGCGCCGCAGCCTGGCAAGGTGGCGAGGAGTTCCGTTCTCAACGCGAGTTGTTGAATTCCACGCAAGGCACCTACCTGCCAATGGATCCTAAAAAGGACGCTGCCAATGGCCACGCCGGTGAAGTGACTTATCGGTTCCACGGTAGCAAGGTTGAGTAATTTCACCTGAGCATGTCGTTTTCCATGCGGTTGTGCTGGAAATCTCGATGCATTTGCTTGTGGTTCGCCAAGCCATCCCGGTATCATGAATGCCAACGGTATGACGCCGTTGAATGGCTAACCGGCTAGTGCATGTAATCTTGTTAAATTACTTGAGATCGCAATGGCAAGTGAACACCACAAGAATTCGTCCGCTGAAGGCTTGTTTTTGGCGGCTCAATCGGGCGATGCGGCCAAAGTGAGTGATGCGCTGCAGGCGGGAGTGGACGTCAACGTTCGTGACACGCGACCCGAGTCGCCAGGTTTTACGCCCCTGATGTTGGCTGCCGCGCATGGAAACGCTGAGTTTGTTGCACAACTTTTGCAAAATGGAGCCGACGTTTCTGTGAAGGATGATAACGTCCAAGATAGTGATAGCGGCTTTAGCTTTGTCTTCAGGGAAGGTGGCGTGGCGATGGTCCGCGAGGGCGGATTCCAAATGCATCGCACGGCCCTTGGGTGGGCGGCAGAATCGGGGCATGCCGACGTCGTGCAGTTGCTGCTCAAGAATGGTGCCGAAGTCGATGCCCTCGACCGAGCGAAACTTTCGCCCCTGTTGATTGCTGCCGCTTCGAATTCGCTCGGAACAGTGCAGTTGTTATTGGCGGCGGGTGCAGATGTCAACTTGCGTTGCCGAGGCAAACAAACCGCGCTCATGTTTGCCGCGGAAAAAGGCCATGCCGACGTCATCGATGCATTGGCCCAAGGCGGCGCAAAGCTTGAGTTAAAGGACGCTGACGGTTACACGGCGCTGATGTTAGCTGCAAGCAAAGCGCAACCCGCGTCCGTTGCTGCTTTGATTCAAGCCGGAGCCGATGTGCAGGCCAAATCGAAAATTGGCCGTACGGCATTGCACACGCCGTTAGGAACAGCGTTTCTTATAAAAGACTACGTCAATGAGGAATTCGTTTTTCGATTGAAAATCGACTCACAGAGAATTTACGAGACCGCAAAGCTACTCATTGATGCTGGTGCGGATCCACAGGCTCAAGATCAACACGGCGCAACGCCCATGCAAATGGCCGAGCAAATGGTCGAAATGACGGGCGCATTCCATGAGATCATCGATCTTTTTAAGAACGCGGAGCCAGGAAAACGGGTTGTTGAAACGACTTCAAAGAAACCCGCAGCCAAAAAATCAAAAAGAGCTGAGTAAGAAGCAGACGTAGCGTGTGCGTAAGAGATTTACCAGTTGCTAGTCATCATTGGCCTTGGCGAGCAACTCTTCCCAAAAAGGTCGAGCGTCGGTGAAGTCTTTGAGAATCGCTTCATCGTCGGCAAATTCTTCTTTGGCCGCGTCGAGCCAATCGAGAAAGAACTGCACGCTGCGGCGACTGACGCGCGGTTGGCGGTTGCGTTCGACGTAGTACGGGCCGGTTGTGGCATACTGATAATTTCTTGTGTTGCCGGTCATCGCTCGTACGGCGAACCAACCGCTGTTGGCAAACTTGATCGGCGGCAGTCGGCCTTGCCGTTCCGCGAGATCTTTCAGCCGAATCTGGTGGGCCACTTCGCCGTTTTGCAGGATTTCCAGATACTCCACAGCAGCTTTCTCGTAGAAAGTGAGGCTGAGCGAAATGTGAAACTCACGCTCCTCGCCGACGGCGGTGGGAAAGACGTAGCCTGGGAGTTGGCCTTCGACTTTCGTGCGAAGTAGCGGGCCGTTGGTGACCATCACTTGGCCCGCTTTCATCGCTTCGAGCCAAATGGCGGGGGTACATTGTTCGCCGCAGTAGGCGTACACTCGGTTCGCGCCGAGAGGATTGCCATTGCTGCCTGAGCCACTTCCCGCGGTGGGTGGAATACGCAGGCCGCAATTCAACAGATGGTGATAAATGGCTTCGCTCCAACGGCCATTGCCCATCGCACCGGGAAAGAATTTCTTATCGCGTGGGTAACCACCCTTTTCGTTGGCGATTGATTTATCGATCAGAGCATTGCGATTGATGATGTTCACGGCTTCCAACTTACCCGAGGCAATCCACACGGGGAGTTCCCAAGCAAACGGGCTGAGCGCGATAGGGGTATCTCCCATTTCGCTACCCACTTTTAACATGGCTAGCGGCGATTCAGTTGCTGATGCTTCGCAAACTTGTGGCAGTTGTTGCATGCCCACGAACAGCAATCCACTGCCGCGGCGGTTATCAACTGCGGCCCAGGGGCCAAACAAGGGTGGCGAGATTTCGGAGATTTGTTCCGAAGGTGATTGTCGAACCTGGCGGCATTTGCCGTTGTCATTCTCTGCGGTGATCACGGGAACGAATTCAATCCCCGCGGCACGCATCAAGAGGGGCATGTTCTCAAACCTTTGAGCCACATCCAGGTCGCCGCCCCACCAGCCTTCGCCGCGCATGCTGACTCGCCGTGCGAGAAGCACTTCGGTTTCGTCGTCGGCATGGCGCTCAAGGGAAAAATGGCCGTCGCGGGTTTGGAATTCGGGGCCGGCATCCAGAGAAAACTCATAGTTGCCTTGTTTCAGTTCCAGGGTGACGAAACCTTCGAACACCAGATAACCATCAACGGCAATCGCTCCTGCGGCGCGCACGCGGACAGGTCGTCCCGACTTGCGAAGTTGCATGCGGACAGGCAAGGGCTGGCCCGTGCCTTCCTCGGCGACGCTGATCGTGAGCACGCCGTCGTAGCCCGCGGAGTGGGCGGGCGAGACGCTCATGGAGATCAGCAGGGCACTCAGTAGGCAGGCAATGCTTCGAACTAGCAACGGAAACTCCCGCAAAACACTTGTAATCGGCATAGACGACGATTCCAGGAACCTATGCCAAGTCTAGCACGCACGATGAACTTTTGGCCGCTATCCTTCGTAGGGGCAACCGGTAAAATGAGGCATTCAGGCCGATTTCCATTCCTCGCATTTCAATCGCATGGCAGCAGATCATTACGAAACATTAGGGGTGAGTCGGCAGGCGACGCCGGATGAAATCCAGAAGGCGTACCGCCAGATGGCTCGCAAGCATCACCCCGACCTCAATCCGAACGACACCAAGGCCAAGGAAAAATTCCAACAGGTGCAGGCCGCGTTCGATGTCTTGAACGATCCGCAGAAGCGTGAGCTCTACGACCGCTATGGAAATGCCTACGAAACATTTGGCGGCGGCGGTGGTGGTCCGCGCCCAGGTGGACCGAATCCATGGGCTGGTGCGGGAGGCCCGGGAGCCGGCGGCTTTGAAGTGAATTTGGACGATCTGTTCGGCGGCGGCGGCGCGGGAATGGGTGGCGGCGTCGGTGGTGGCGGGTTTGCCGATCTCTTCAAAACCTTCAAGCAAAAGAACAAGCGGGCTGCTCCCACCAAGGGACACAACATCGAACACACACTCACCGTGCCGTTTGCCACGGCCGTGCTGGGTGGCGAAGCGCAGATTTCGTTGCAGCGAGTGGATGGCACGACCGAATCTTTGCGGGTGAAGATCCCCGCGGGGATCGAGCCGGGGAAAAAGATTCGCCTGCGTGGCAAGGGCGAAGAAAGTGAATCGGGTGGTGCGGCGGGTGATCTGTTGATCAAGGTGGATGTCGCGCCGCATCCCCATTTTCGCCGCCAAGGCAATCGGCTCGACGTGCGGGTGCCAATCACCGTGGCGGAAGCCATCGGAGGTGCGAAAATCGACCTGCCGACCCCTAATGGCACAATCACGCTCACGGTTCCCCCAGGCACATCGAGCGGTAGCAAACTGCGCGTGAAAGGGCAGGGTGTGAAACATTCCAACGGTGAAGTCGGCGACTTGTTTGCCGAAGTGATGGTCGTTGTGCCGAAGGATATTTCGCCGGACGATCGTGAACAACTTGTTGAGATCTTGAAGAAGTATCCCCAGAATCCGCGGTCAGAGTTGCGATGGTAATCCCTGCAATCGTCGATGGATTGCTCTTCGCACAGCAGGCGGAACGCAAAGTTCCCGAGCCGACACGCACGATCATCTTGATGGCCTTGCTGGGGATTCTGCTGCTCGGCATGCTGCTGATCGTGGGGACGATGCTGCTTGGGCATTGGGTACGTCGCCAGGGACACGAACGTCGTGGGCCGGTGGTGCCACCCGATGTGATCTTGCCACGGACCCAACCGCCACAACGGCCTGTGTCGGACCGGATGCAATCGGCGAATTCTTCGGAAACGTTTTCAGGTGACGACACCGTCGGCACAGATGACACGGTTGTGTCGTAACCTCACGGCAAGGGTGATGAACGAATTCGGCTTTCCCAAATCGGCTCGACTCCTGAAGCCCGCCGAATTTGATCGGGTGTTTAAGCGGCGGTGCGTGGCGAGCGACGACCACATCGTGCTGCACGCGGCCCTTGGTGTGACGCATGAACCGCGGTTGGGATTGGTCGTTTCCCGGAAGTGCGGCAACGCGGTCGCTCGGAACCGTTGGAAACGTGCCTTGCGCGAGGCGTTTCGGTTAGTCAGGTCTGAACTTCCCACGTGTGACCTTTGTGTCGTGCCACGGGGAAAGACGGTACCGAGCGTTGCCGACTTGCAACAATCTTTTCAGGCGATTTCTTTGCGGCTCGCCAAACGATTGCAGCGCGAGAGCAAGGAGACGACATGAAAGCCGTGTGGTCGGCCTGTCGGCAAGTCCCGGCGATGCTGCTGATTTTCTGCGTGCGGTGCTATCAGTGGACGATCAGCCCGCTACTGGGGCGATGTTGCCGTTTTGAGCCGACATGCAGCGCCTATTTCATTGAAGCGGTCAAGAAGTATGGTGCGGTTCGTGGCTCGTTGATGGGTGTGCGGCGAATTACCCGCTGTCATCCCTGGAATCCTGGCGGCTACGATCCTCCGTGAGATGTTGCCGCATGTTGCTAGCATCATGCTGTGCTGGTGCTGGCAGGGATTGTCTTGACCCAGCTTGCCGGTCTTCGTAATCTCCCACCGCTTGACGCTCCCCCCACAGGATGTGGTGCGCGGGAGCCATGTTTGTTTTACGATGCGTAGGAGACGCTTTGCATGAGGCCTGCACTGACCCGCCGAACGAAGCTGGGCAATCGAACGGACATTGTGATCACCTTGATCGCCGTGGGTTTGTGGTCGGGCTGCATGGGCCCGATTTTGAGGCAGCAAAGCCCCACGCTGGATAAGGAAGCTGAGGCTTCGAGGGCTGATATGTCGCTCGTGGGGAGCGTTACGCAGCCTTACGGTTTGAACTATGTCAAAGTCGAGGCCGTGTCGTTGGTCACGGGGTTGGCTGGCACGGGAGAAGATCCTCCCCCATCGCCGCAGCGAGCGGCCTTGCTTGCCGAAATGAATCGCCGTGGCATCGAGAATCCCAATAAAATTCTCGCCTCGCCGAATACGGCGTTGGTCTTGGTGCGTGGTTTCCAACGTCCTGGCATTCGTGCCGGTGATCCTTTCGACATCGAAGTGCGCAGCCCCTCCAAGAGCAACACAACCAGTTTGCGCGGCGGTCATCTGCTGGAAACATCTCTCACGGAAACTGCCGTGCTCGGCGATCAACTTCGCAAGGGCCATACCTTGGGAGCTGCGATGGGATCCGTGCTGGTTGATCCCAACGCGGAGATCAAGAAAGATCCCGTGCTTGCGCGGCAAGGTCGTATTCTTGGTGGTGGTATAGCCTCGAAGGATCGCAAATTGGGTCTCATTCTGAATAACGAACATCAGTCGATTCGTTTAAGCCAGTCAATTGGCAAGGCCGTAAACAATCGCTTTTATAGTTACGTCGAGGGCCAGCAACGCGGCATGGCCACGCCCAAGACTGATGAGTTTCTGGAACTTGAATTGCATCCACGTTATAAGGATAACGTGAGCCGCTATATGCGCGTTGTGCGAAACATCGCCATCGATGAATCAGCCAGCGAGTTGCAGGCCCGGCTGGAACTGTTGAAGAAACAACTGCTTGATCCAGTCACTTCTGCCGATGCGTCGATCAGATTGGAAGCCGTCGGCAGTGATCAAGCGAAAGAGATCTTGCTCTCTGGATTGAAGTCTGAGGATCCAGAAGTCAGATTTTACACTGCTGAGGCCTTGGCCTATCTGGACGTGACCGAGGCAGTTGAGCCATTGGTCTATGTCGCCCGCGAGGAACCAGCGTTCCGCGTACATGCTTTAGCAGCATTGAGCGCCATGGATGATGGTGCAGCATATGACGGTTTGCGATCGTTGCTCACAGTCAAGAGTGCCGAGACTCGCTATGGGGCTTTTCGCGCAATGACGGCGATGGCACCGTCGGATGGTTTTTTACAAGGTGAAGATTTCAAAGGAAAGTTCAAACTGCATTTGCTCGACTTACCGAGCGATCCATTGATTCACGTGACCAGCAGCCATCGACCCGAGATTGTGTTCTTTGGACTCAACCACGAGCTGAAGTTACCGTTGGTATTGGATGCAGGGCCGAAAATCCTTGTCAACGGACTTTCGGGCGGACAGATCAAAGTCAGCAATTTCGGTGAGACAACACAACAGCGGATTGTCTCAACCAAGGTCGAAGAGGTTATCCGCGCAGTGGTGGAACTTGGCGGCAATTATCCCGACGTCGTACAGATGCTGCAACAAGCCAAACAGTCCGGCGCACTCGAGAGCAGATTTCGTGTGAATGCCTTGCCTGAGGTTGGACGCGAACTGGTGATGCGCGACCGCGAGAATTTCTCCGAAGAAGAGGAGAGCTCGACCGTCGAGCAAGCCAACTACGAGATCGAAACTCCCGAGCCGGGACTGTTCGAGATGAAGTAGAGAGAGGCTATTTTGCACGGAATTGAGGATCGGCAGCGGGACGCTGCCGGCTAACTCTTGTTGTCCTTGCAGAGTTTATACTCGATGCTGTCGACAAGGGCTTGCCAACTGGCTTCGATGACATTCTCGTGGACGCCAACGGTGCCCCAGGTGCCGGTGTCGTCTTGGGTTTCGATGACGACGCGGACGCTCGCGGCGGTGGCAGCGTCGGAGTTGATCACACGCACTTTGTAATCGACGAGGTGCATCTGGTTGAGGCTTGGGAATTGACCGTTGAGTGCTTTACGCAACGCGGCATCGAGCGCATTTACGGGGCCGTCCCCTTCGGCGACTTCATGAAGTTGCTGGCCGTTGACTGAGAGCTTGACCGTGGCTTCGGTGATCGGCGTGCCATTGCGGTTGACGACGCTTGTGCGATAGTGCATCAGCTCGAAGTGGGGTTTGTGAATTCCCGCCGCTTTACGAACGAGCAAATCAAACGACGCTTCAGCGGCTTCAAATTGATACCCGCGATTCTCAAGTTCGACTACCTCCCGCAGCACGCGGTCCATCAGGGCCTTGTCGTTCTGCAGATTCATCTTTGTGGCGAGCGCGATGATGTTCGACCGGCCGGAAAGCTCGCTCACGAGGATGCGGCGTTCGTTGCCGACTTTCGTGGGGTCGATATGCTCGTAGCTCGACGCGATCTTCGCCACTGCGTGGACGTGCATGCCCCCCTTATGAGCAAATGCGCTGGGGCCGACAAAAGGCTGATTCACGCGGAAGTGCATGTTGGCGATTTCATACACATAGCGCGATAGCTCGGTGAGGTGTTCCGGGCCAAAGCCGTTAAGAACTTTGTAGCCTTTCTTCTTGAGGGCAAGATTCGCGACCACCGAAACCAAGTCGGAGTTGCCACAACGCTCGCCTAGCCCATTGATCGTGCCTTGCACTTGGACGGCACCCGCATCGACGGCGGCCAGCGAATTTGCCACCGCGAGTTCACAGTCGTTATGGGTATGGATGCCGAGAGGCTTGTCGATTTTCGCGCCGGCCTCACGGGTGATGGCGGCGATTTCCTCGGGCATCGTGCCGCCGTTGGTGTCGCACATGACGATGATCGAGGCCCCGGCTTCCGCAGCGGCGCGGATCGTTTGAGCGGCGTATTCGGGGTTTCGCTTCCAGCCGTCGAAAAAGTGTTCCGCATCGTAGATCACGTCGCGGCCTTGTTCGCGCAAGTAAGCGATTGTCTCGCGGATCATCGCCAGATTCTCTTCCAAGGAAACACCAAGCACTTCGGTGACTTGGAAATCGGAAGTCTTGCCGACGATCGTGACAACGGGTGTCTGGGCATCAAGAAGTGCCTTCATGCCGACATCCTCGCCCGGTTTCATCCCCTTGCGGCGCGTCATGCCGAAGGCGCAGACCCGGCTGTTCTTAAGCGGTTTTTCGGCGATGCGCTGAAAGAATTCGGCATCTTTGGGATTCGACAACGGATAACCACCTTCGACGAAATCGAATCCGAATTGATCGAGCCGCCGGGCGATAAGAACTTTGTCCTCAAGTGAAAAGTTAACGCCTTCACCTTGGGCACCGTCGCGGAGAGTGGTGTCGTAGATTTGGATGTGTGTCATAGATCTGGTCCGGACTGGTCGCTTAAGCGACCACTCCAACTAAGGAATAAAAAAACCCTGAAGCCTTGAGGGCCCAGGGTTGTCGTGTGGTTCGGTTGTCTGCCGACTTCAACCCCGAGGCTTGCCGCCAATAATAATGCTGATCGCAATAATCTCGATACTCATTCGCGAAATCGAGTTGGAAGCGACGGACAGCATGGCAAGTTTCGGAGAATAAAGGGTGTTTCGGCTGATTACCTAAGTTTACCTGCCCGTGGGGGCGGAAGCAACTCAGGGGCCCTTTGGCGGCCTTGGAAGGGGCACGGGCTGCCATTCCAGACTCGCATTGTGAAGGAAAGGTTCAGCGCGAAGTCGCTAAAATCGTTATATTCCTTTCCCGTGGCAAAGGCGAATCTGTGCAAGACCGCCTGCACTGCGGCGAATACGCTCTCAAGGGACCGAATTACGGCAGGAAGTCGTGGGTCCTGGGCCTGGCTGAGCTAAGTTTGTGCAAGCCGATTTTAAGGGGGGAAATGAATATGTCTTTATTGTTTGTCATTGTGGGTGTTGTGTTGTCTGCCATGATCGTGGCGAGTGTCGCCAAGTTGCAGTCTTTTGAACTGCGCTTGGCAGGTTTGCTCGTGGCATTTTTGGTGATGATGTCGTTCTTCACGTTGGCATCGTTTCGCTTTGTGAGCGAGAACCAAATCGGCGTCGTGACCAAGAACATTGGTTTCACTTCGTTGCCACCAGGAAAGATTATTGCCACCAATGGCGAAAAGGGCCCGCAGGCGCGCATTCTGCCGCCGGGCTGGCATCCTTGGTATTGGCCGTTCATCTACGACATTGATATCACCGAAGTGCAAACCGTTCCCGCAGGCAGCGTCGGAATTCTCAATGCGTCGGACGGCAAGCCGTTACCGCGCGGCACCGCTTATGCGCCCGAGTGGGAAGAATCCAAAGAAGGATTGATGGCGCAGGACGCCGAGTACTTTTTGGGAGAAGGGGGCGGCTATAAGGGCCCCCAGACTTCGGTACTCAAGCCGGGGTCGTATCGTATCAACCCCAAGCTGTTTGAAATGAAGATTGAACCAGCCACGACGATCGAAAAAGCGACCGTGGGCGTCGTAAAGTCGAATGTCGGCGATAGCTCGGCAGCCGTTGAAGTCGAAGGTCAAGAAGCGATGGCCCGGCATTTGGCGGCTCGGGGTCAGCGGGGTATTTGGCGCGAACCACTTCCTGAAGGTCAGGAGTACATCAATCCCAAGGCGTATGAAGTCACGAAGATTTCCACTAAGAAGCACATCGTGCTGTACACGTCGCGGCAAGGTCCACGGTCTGATACGGCTGAAGAGCGGGAAATCATGGTGCGTACGTCCGACGGTTTTACGTTCCCCGTCGACGTGCGCGTGGAGTTTGAAATTCATCCCGAGGATGCACCGCTGTTGGTGGCCACGGTGGGTGACGATCAAGAAGGTTTGCGGACCGTGATGGATTCCGCCGTGCGAGCGATCTTCCGTAACAATGCCGAAGGGGTGAAGGCGCTCGACTATGTGAAGCAGCGTTCGCACCAGGAAAGTCAATCGGAATCGATGCTCAAGGACGAATTGAAAAACATCGGCGTGACGATCACGGCCGTGCGGATTGGCGACGTGGGCAATGAGGAGACTCTTGGAGCATTGCTGAAAACGCAAACCGACCGCGAAATCGCATTGCAAGAGCAGGAAACTTTCAACGAGCAGCAGCGTGCCGCCGAGCAAAAGAAGCAACTCACCAAGACCGAGCAAGAGGCCGAGGAAGAAAAACGCCTCGCGACGGCGGCTTACGCGGTGAAGATCGCCGAGAACGATAAGCAGAAACAGGTAATCGCCGCCCAGGCGGAAGCCGAGGCCGTCGAAATCAAAGCCGAAGCCCAAGCCGCGGCTTACAAGTTGATTGCCGAGCAGATCGGCAGCGACAATGCCGCGCTGGTGGAGCTCTTAAACATCGTGGGCGAGAAGAACATCATGATCACGCCACGGGTGATGGTCACGGGGGGCGGAAACGGCGCTGAGGGCCAAACGACAGCTCTGATTGGCACGATGCTTCATTCGATGGTGGAAGATGCACCGGAGCAGCAGAGGGCCGCGCCGCGGGCTGCAGCGCAGCGGTAGTCGTATTGACGAAGAAATACAATAAAAAACCTCAGCCATGTGGCTGAGGTTTTTTTAATGATGTGTTGAGTTTCGATTATTTTCGTGATCTGTAAGTGGCCAATCCACAAACAGCAAGCACGCAAAGAGCGAGACTTGTTGGCTCAGGAACGCCGCCAAAAGGATCGAAGCCGGGAACCACGGTGATCCAACCGCTGTCGTTGCCACCGATCGATTGAACGTGAGCACCTGTCAGGTAAGGGCCACCGACACCGGCATTACCTGGTTGGCTTTTGAAGTTGAAATCAGCAGCAATCAAACCAGCAGCGCCACCGCTTCCCGTGATGGTGTACTCGGCGGCTTCACCGGCGCCAAAGCGTTGTGTACCGCCTCCGGCTCCGCTCGTGGAGAAGCTGAACTCGATGTCATAGCTGGCGTCAGGCCCAGCCGAAAAGGAATTAATGAGCTTACTGATCGTGGGGCTCGTGAAACTGCCGGTCTTAATCGGCGCGCTGAATGTGATGTCGGATGGTGAGAGCGCAGGATTGAGATTGAACGTCCATTTGCTGACAAACTCGCTTCCTGTCAGATTCGAAGCGACGAGTTTCAGCTTGACCGTGCCGGGAGTGCCTTCGTCGTCGAAAATGGCAGTGAGCCAGGGAGCTGATCCAGCGGGAGATGTTCCATCGCTGTACTCGATCGACAGAGGAAAAGTCATCACGGTGGCGGACAATGGTGACAATTGCCATGTTGAGAAGATTGCAATTGCCGGTGCAAGAACTGCTAACCGCAGCCATGCACGGAATGGGGTCGGAGTCATTAGCGGTGCCCTCTATGCTAAACGTCAAACGAAGTTGGACACACCGGGTGTGTGGCCAATATTGCGCTAGGGACAAGAATTGGCGACGCGAGAAAATCCCTAAGCCATGCGCGGGAGAAGTAAAAAACGCTTCTGCATTCAGGGTACTATGCGTCACATAAATTCACAAGAAAATTCGAACGATGAGTAGCATTTTTATACCCGTCCCCTCCAATGGGGGCGGGTATTTGATGTTGATTAGCAAATGCCGGGATTAGCAAGCGAGTCAAAGCGGTTTAAGCCCCCTCTGCAAGGCGGGTGTTTTCAGATTCTTCGTCATCTTCGCCTTCGTCCCAGAGGTCTTCTTCATCGGATTCCTCGGTGTCGGAATCGAGTTCGTCTTCTTCCTCGTATTCGTAGTCTTCTTCGTCTTCGGTTTCGTTGTTGACTTCATCCTCACCGCCCGCTGAAGCGGGCTCGCCGGCTTCCTCTTCTTCGTACTCGTACTCTTCGTCGTACTCGGCGTCTTGAGTCTCGTCGACTTCGGATTCGGATTCGTCTTCGACTTCGTAATCGAGTTCCGAGGGGTCTTCGACTTCATCCTCCTCGACGCCAACCCCGCCGCCTGCTGAAGCAGGCTCGCCGTCTTCGATGTCGCTAGGTTCGTCTGTGCCGGGGACGACTTTGTTCACGCGCTTGGGCTTGGGCGGAGTTGTTACTGCAGTTGTTGGACCAGCCGTGGCTTGTTCAGCACCGCCGGATTGCATGGCCTCCCAATCTTCGATCGAGATCGCCACTTCACGCGCTTGCGAACCGTTGTATTCGCCCACAATGCCGTCCTCGGCCATGAAGTCAATCAAACGGGCGGCACGGCCGTAACCGATTCCTAAGCAACGCTGCAACAGCGACACGCTGCCACGACGCTCGCGGACCACGATATCGACGGCGGCTTCATACAGCTCATCGCGATTCTTGAGTTGTCCCGGCGTGCTGGCGGCTTCTTCTTCGTCTTTGGTCTTAAGCTCAATGAGTTCCTTGGCGAACTGCGGCGCATCGGTACCGACAAAATCGACCACGCGGGTGATTTCGTCGTCGGAAAGGTACGTCCCCTGGCCACGGAGCAACTGGCTTGTTCCCGGTGAAAGGAACAGCATATCGCCGTTGCCCAAAAGTTTATCCGCGCCCATTTCATCGAGCACCACGCGGCTGTCAGTACGGCTTGCGACTTGGAAGGCAATGCGCGCCGGCAAGTTCGATTTGATCAAGCCGGTGATGACGTCGACGGTCGGTTTCTGCGTGGCGAGAATCAAGTGGATGCCCACGGCACGGCTCTTTTGGGCGAGCCGGATAATGTGCTGTTCCACGTCTTTGCCGGCGGTCATCATCAAGTCGGCGATTTCGTCGGCTACGATCACGATGAACGGCAACTGCTTGGGAATCAATTCCCATTCGGCTTCGCTCACGGGATCGATCCGCTCGCGGAGTTCTTCGTCGCTCAGCTGATTGAACACGGTGATGTGGCGAACGCCCGCCCGAGCCAACAGCGCGTAGCGCTCTTCCATCTTGTCGACCGCCCAGGAAAGTATCGCCTCGGCCTTCTTCATATCGGTCACGACCGGATGCATCAAATGCGGCAACTTGCGATAGCCGCTGAGCTCCACCATTTTGGGGTCAATCATCAACATGCGAACTTCATCGGGACCGCGGCTCATCAACATCGACAGGATGATCGAGTTGAGGCACACGCTCTTACCGGTACCGGTGCGGCCCGCGATCAGCAAGTGCGGCAGCGAAGTGAGATCGACCACGAGCGGATTGCCCGAGACGTCTTTGCCCAAGTAAATGGGGATCTTCATCCGTCGGGCATGGCCGTTGGATTCTTCGATCACTTCGCGCAAACGCACGAGTTGGCGGTTTTCGTTGGGGACTTCGATGCCGACGGTATTCTTGCCGGGAATCGGTGCGACGATACGCACGCTTGGCACGCGGAGCGCGATCGCCAGGTCGTCGGACAGGTTCGTGATCTTGGCTAAACGGAGCCCGGCTTCGAGCTGCACTTCGTACTGCGCGATCACGGGGCCCGTTTCGATCTCAACGACCTTTACATTGAACCCGAAGTTCTTGAACGTCTTTTCCAGGATGCGAGCCTTGCGGCGGACTTCCTTCTCGTGCTCGTCGTAGCTGACATTTTCGGGTTCCAGCAGTAGATCGAGCGGCGGGAGTTCGTAATCAAAATTCGTGTCGGGCTGACGTAGGTCGGCGGCATCGAGCTGGCTGATGACTTCTTCGCGCTCGCTCTTTTTGAGGAGACTCTTGCCTTTGCCCAGGCCGAGTTTTTCTTTGAGGGATGGGGGGGCTTGGGGTTGTTCTTCTACGGGGTCATCACCGCCCGCTGAAGCGGGCTCGCCGGGCTCTTCTTGTTTGGTGGCGGGGGTGCGGACTGTTAGCTCGACCTCTTCCTCTTCGGGGGCTTCGGCGTCTTCTGATTCCTCATCTTCGTATTCGTATTCCCATTCGCCCTCGTCAGACGATTCCTCTTCGTAATCGTATTCGTACTCTTCGGAGTCTTCTTCGATGCCATTTTCGACATCAGTGGCGGGGCGTTTTTTGTTGGCTGCTTTTAGGGATTGGCCGACCTGACCCAATGTGGCGATTCCACGGCCCGAGGCGACGGTTGTCACCGCGGCCACGCGGAACAGGAAGTAATCGGTACACAACAGCCACCCAGCCAGCAACACGCTGAGTGAAAGAATGTAAGCGCCGATGGTGGCGAAGTGCGATTCCAGCAGGGCGCTGCCCATCGCGCCTAAGAATCCGCCGGGGCCGATTTCGGGGCCGGGACTGCCCGCGGGCATCACCATATTAGAAAGCGTGCTCAGAGCCAACAACGAAAGGGCCCAGCCAACGGCACGCACGATCGGTTGATCGATACCACGCCGCATAAGCAGCACAACCGACAATACGGAGAGCGAACCAACGACATAGTAAGCCCCGACACCGACGCTTTCAAACAAATAGTGCGAGACGTACGCGCCGATGGGGCCGACGGCGTTCGCGAACTCAGCGCGAGCGGGCAGCACCAGCGTGCTGGGAGGATCGAGCGGATCGTATGTGAACAGCGAAATGCCCACCAACGCCGTCACTGCCAAGAGTGCCAGCGTCATCAGGTCGATTCGCAAACTACGGTTTTCGAACATCAGTGGTCTACGATCCATGGTCTCGTCCGCTCTGCCATCATGACAGTCGCGAACCGATCGCGGGGCCCATCCGTGCCCGAAGTGTTTCCCTGGTTGTCCATCCTGGTGTCATCTTGTCAACGCATCGCTCGCGCAGACGCGTTGGTTCTATTCATTTCGACACGCCGCGAGTCGGCAGTCCAACTTGTGTCCCGTTCGCGCTACGGATTCCCTGGCAGGGAGGACTCCTAGAACGGAAGTGGCAGGCACAACCGGCAGATGCGGCTCGCATGTTGCTTTCCAATTTCAGCTCAAAGTGCAAGAGATTGGAACGGCGATCAATTATTCACGAGGAATGGTCGCTCTTGTTCCCGAATTCGTGTGCCTAGCGCTCAAGTGTGAAGAGATACCGGCGCGGAAATAACGATCATGCCGACGGGGCAAAATTGATGTGCGGTCTGAGCAGGCCGGGCGACTTGGGTGTGAGCAAAGCGATCAAGTTGCCCTGTTCATCAAAGGCGGCACATTCGGTTTGTAAATCGCTCGAAAGCGGTCGGCCGTAGCGCAATTCTTGGAGTTGTTCGCCGGACAATTCGAAACGGGGCAGATGGTTCACAGCTTGGGCGGGAGATTGAAGGTGCTCTTGAATCTGATCCAGCGTTAAATCGTTGACAGAAAGTGCATCATCAACGCGAAACGCGCCAATTCGCGTGCGCGTGAGTTCACTCATGACGGCAGCGGTGCCCAAACGGGCTGCCAGATCGCGGCCCAAGCTGCGGATGTACGTGCCGCTGCCGCAGCGGATCATCAGTTGAAGTTGGGGGTATTCGTAGTTCGTGATTTCGATCGCGTGAATTTCGACGGGGCGGGGAGTGATCGTAAAGTCCGCACCTTTGCGAGCGAGGGCGTAGGCGCGTTGGCCAGCGATCTTCACTGCGGAATAGGCGGGAGGAATCTGGTCAATGCGGCCGAGAAATTGTGGCAAGGCGGCTTCGATTTCTGACCGTGTAGGGACGGAAGCAGCAGCAAGCTCGGTGATCTCGGTTTCGGTATCGTCGCTGGCGCTGCTGCGGCCGAGTAAGAACGTGCCGCAATATTCTTTGGGCAATTGCTGGATGTATTCGATAAGCCGCGTGGCTGGTCCAACGCAGATGACGAGTACGCCCGTGGCCAACGGGTCAAGCGTACCGGCGTGGCCGACCTTAAGCGGGCGGACGTGTTTCTGGATGCGGTTGACGGCATCGCGCGACGTCCAATCGGGCGGTTTGTTGATGTTGAGAATGCCGAACATAAGCGCTAAGCCACAAGTGGCCGAAATGAATTTTTAGGGGCACAGTGCAAGCGCCGCGGGTAAATCATATACTGGTTTTATGACCGACGAAACGTACACCACCGACTTGGCCACCGCATTGCGTGATGTGGGGATTGAACTCACCGACGAGCAAATTAAAACGCTAGATCGTTACCGCGAGTTGTTATGGCAATGGAACGAACAACTGAACCTCACGAGGCATACGACACTCGAAAAATTCGTCACGCGCGACGTTGTCGATAGTTGGGAACTCGCGAAATTGATCGGCAAACGCGAAAGAGTTCTCGACATTGGCACCGGGGGTGGCGTGCCGGGATTGATCATTGCGATCTGCCGCCCTGATTTGCGGGTGAGCGTTTGCGAGTCGATGCAGAAAAAGGCCAAAGTCGTTGAGGCGATGGTCGTGGAACTCAACATTCCCGTGTCGGTTTACGCCTGCCGGGCCGAGGAAGTGCTAGAACTGCAAACGTTTGATACGCTTGTCGCACGGGCCGTTGCGGCGCTGGCGAAAATCTTGCGGTGGGTTGAGCCGCATTGGAAAGCATTTGATCGGTTGCTTTTGATCAAGGGGCGTAAGTGGGTTGATGAACGGGGCGAAGCGCGACACTTGGGATTGTTAAAAAAACATGAACTTCGCAAAGCTGCAACTTATCTGACACCCCGCACGGATGCGGAAAGTGTGATTCTGAGCGTCACTCCCGCGGCGAAAGGGAAATGACCCTAAGGCCGTGTCGGAGGGCAAACGTCACCCGATTTCAGCAGCGATTCTCAGGGATGGAATTTGGCCATCTAATTGCTTAAACTTGCTGATTCACTTTTCCAGAGCCATTTAAGAGTGGCAAACGTTCAATAGACAAGCGAATGGAGAAATACCCGTGGCCGACGAAAAACAACCTGCTTCCGAACAACAACGCGTGCAAGTGGACGACACCCACGCTTCGACGTCTTATGCCAATTTTTGCCGCGTGACCGGCACGCCCGAGGAATTGATTATCGATTTCGGCTTGAACGCGCAGCCGTTCGGCGTGCCCTCCGAGCCGGTGATCATTACGCAGCGTTTGGTCACGAACTATTATACCGCCAAGCGTTTGCTGCACGCTTTGCACTTGTCAGTGCAGCGGCATGAGCAGGCCTTCGGCGTGTTGGAAGTCGACGTGCAGAAGCGCGTCGTGGCGAAGCCGCAAGCGTAAATAAGTCGTGAGTAGCGAGTTTCGAGCGGCGAGTTTTTAGAATTCGCAACTCGTAACTCGCGTCTCGCAACTCTTCTCACATTCCCGAACTTAATTGTCGACTGCGTTCCATGGCGTCTTCTGCCATGCGAATGTAATCCATGTTGCCGGTGCCCGCGTAGGCGCGCTGATAGGTGACGCTCAGCGCGGTGTAACTAAACGGGTCCATCGGTTCGAGCTCCGCGACGCGCTTGGCGTGTGCGAGGGCTTCTTCGTGCTTGCCCATTTTTTGCAGCACGACGGCGAGTGCCGAGTGGCCCAGCGCGAATTCTTCGTTCTTGGCGATCGCTTGTTCGAGCTTGCTGGCGGCCAGTTCGAGTTCGCCCGCCGCTTTGTGTTGATCCGCTTCGTCGTAGAGTTTGTGTTCGTCGCTCATGATTCCTCCCGCACAGTGCCGCCTTTAGCTTGATTCACAGGTTGTCTGCAAGCGTTGAGTTTAACGCGCGATAGCACTCTTCGCCCAGGGGTCCGTTGCACTAAGTCTTTACCAGAATGCGATTTCACGCTGTTGCTAGCACTCCTCGCGGGTTGTCACACCCGCGGTTGAATCAAAGACCAAATCTTAACCCCCTATAACCCATGCATCCGATATTACCAGCAGTGAATGATTCGCCGCGATCACGCCATCCCGCCGGAATGATCGCCTACCGCCAAGCTTTCCACACGAGGACCCATCGTGATGATCCACCCGAGCGCGATTGTGAGCAGTGAGGCACGCATCGGTGCCAACGTTGAGATTGGCCCGTTTTCGATTGTTGAGCCCGGGGCCGAAATCGGCGACCGCACGCGGCTCGTGGGCCACGTTACGATTAAATCGGGTGTAAGCGTTGGTTGTGAAAATATCGTTTGCGAAGGGGCCGTCATCGGCGGATTGCCTCAACACACGCGTGCCCCCGAAAAAATCGGTGGCGTACGAATCGGCAATCGCAACACAATTCGCGAACACGTGACAATTCACCGTGCCATGCACGAGGGGCATCACACCACGATCGGCGACGATTGTTTGGTCATGGTGGGAGCGCACATCGCCCACGACGGCAACATCGGCAACCGCGTGATTTTGACCAACGGCGTCATGCTGGGTGGGCACGTGCAAGTGGGCGATCGGGCCGTGCTGGGTGGCAACGCGGCGGTACATCAATTCTGCCGCATCGGTCGGTTGGCGATGGTCGGCGGTTGCACGAAGGTCGTGCAAGACCTGCCACCATTTGTGTTGACCGATGGCGGCACCGCACTGATCGTCGGTTTGAATCGCGTGGGCTTGAATCGGGCCGGCGTCACCCGACCTGAAATTTTGGAGCTCAAAGCCGCCTACCGCGTGATTTACCGCGAAGGGCTGACATTCAACGAAATGGTCGAGACGCTCGAACAACGTTTCACTCAGGGAATCGCCACGGAGTTTGCCGAATTCTTCCGCACCGGCACGCGTGGTTTCATTCAGGAACGCCGCAGCCCGCCCCGGGTGGCTCTGCGGATCCATCCGGCCGTGGACGAAGTGGAAACCGAAGCACCCGCGACGACCCCGTTCCGCAAAGCCGCGTGAGTTGGGCCAGTAACAACAAGAAAATCAAACGCCCAAGGGATTGCAAACCCTAGGCGTTTTTCGTTTCCAGTGACAGCAGCTTGTCACTCTCCAGTGGAATTGTGCGGTTTTCCCGGCAAATTCCGCGTTTTTTATCTGCCCGTAGCGATCTGGAGTTTTTTGAGTGAATTGCTTGTACTTCCTTTCTCAGCCGCTATGATAATCCGCTATGTGAACAAATGTTCATAGTGTCATTTGTTGAGTGCGTCGCGCGGCACGACGTTTTACGCAGTCACTAGCTCAGCGGAGAATTGTTACCATGCTTGCTTCGCCACCCCGTCGTCCGCGCACATCTATGGAAGAGGCTTACGAAAAACTTCGCGAGGTCTTTGGCTTTGAACGATTCCGAGCCGGCCAGCATCAAGTGATCACGCATTTGCTCGAAGGGGAATCCTCGGTCGCGATCTTTCCCACTGGGAGCGGCAAGAGCCTCTGTTATCAATTGCCGGCATTGCTCTTTGACGGTTTGACGGTGGTAATCTCGCCATTGATCGCGCTGATGAAAGATCAGATCGACTTTTTGCGGGAGCGCAATGTTCCTGCTGCGCGGCTTGATTCAACGATGGAACGCGAGGAAGCGATTCAGGTTTATGAAGATTTGCGGCAGGGTCGTATGAGGTTGCTGTACGTTTCGCCAGAAAGGTTGGGCAATGAACGATTTTTGCAGTTACTCGAGCATCAAAAGATTGCCTTGCTGGCCGTTGATGAAGCGCATTGCATCAGCGAATGGGGGCATAATTTCCGGCCCGATTACTTGCGAATCGCCGCGCTTGCCGAACGGCTCAAGGTGAAACGGGTCTTGGCACTGACCGCTACGGCGACCCCCGACGTGGTGAACGATATTGCCAAGGTGTTTGCGGTTCCCGTGCACAATGTCGTGCAAACGGGATTTTACCGCTCAAATCTGGAACTCCGCGTAACGGCATGCGTGGAGCGCGAACGTAAAAATGTGTTGCTCAAGAAATTGGCGGAGCGGTCGCCGGGACCAGCCATCGTGTACGTCACGTTGCAGCGCACTGCTGAGCAGATCGCGGGTTTGCTCGCAAGCCAAGGCCATGCGGCGCGAGCCTATCATGCCGGCATGAAAACCGAAGAACGCAATGAGGTGCAAGATGACTTTATGGCGGCTGACGACATGATCGTTGTCGCCACGATTGCCTTTGGCATGGGCATCGACAAGTCCAACATCCGCGCGGTGTATCATTACAATCTTCCCAAGAGCTTGGAAAGTTACATGCAGGAGATCGGCCGCGCGGGGCGTGACGGTCAACCGGCCGTCTGCGAGCTGTTGGCCTGCCGCGACGATTTGGTGACGCTCGAAAATTTTAGCTACGGCGACACGCCCACCCCTCAAGCTATCGAATCTTTAACAAAAGAGTTGCTGGATGGGGGCGATACGCTGGAAGTCTCCACCTTCGATCTGTCGGCACGGCATGACGTCCGTGAGCTGGTGGTTAAGACGCTACTCACTTATCTGGAACTCGAAAAGATTTTGCAGCCGACGGGGCCGGTTTACACGGAATTCAAATTCCAGCCGCGGAAACCCTCGGAGGAGATACTCCAGAAGTTCGATCCTAAACGCGCGGAATTTTTGAAGAACATCTTTCAATGTGCCCGGACGGGAAAGACTTGGCTCAGCATCGACGTTGTGGAGGCTGCCAAGAAACTCGCCGAAAGCCGCGAACGGATTGTGTCGGCCCTCGATTATTTGGATCAGACAGGCGACATCGTATTGCAAACCGCGGGATTACGTTACGGCTACAAAATGGTACGGCGTCCCCATGATTTGCAGCCTGTTTTGCAGCATTTGAACGAACGCTTTGCCCGTCGCGAGGAGCAAGATATCAGTCGCTTGCGGAAAGTGGTGGCGCTCGCGGAATGCGGTGGGTGTTACACGCGTTATCTGTTGGAATACTTCGGCGAGCAGCGCGAAAACTGCGGACATTGCAGCCGTTGTGACGGAGCTAAGAAACAGATCATGCCCCCAACGGCCGGGGCGGCAATTGATGGAGCAGACCGCGCGACTGTCAAACAGCTGATCGCCGAGAAGCATCATTCTCTGCGGAGCCCGCGGCAGATTGCGCGATTTTTATGCGGTATCACTTCACCCGCTACGACCAAAGACAAGTTGCGCAAACACGCCGCGTTTGGCAGATTGGAAAGCGTGCCTTTTGCTCAAGTGTTGGCTCTTGCCGAGAGCGCGGCCGGGTAGCGCTACTCCTTGCGTATCTTCCGGCCGCGGGACGGCATAACTTTGAGTCACCTTCACTCGCGAATGACCAATACGGGGCAGTGAGCCAAACGTACCACGCGCTCGGCGACCGAACCAATCATCAATCGCGCTAATCCGGTCCTGCCGTGCGATGGCAGCACGATCAGATCGGTGTCGTGTTCTTCGGCATATTTAGCGATTTCTGTGGCTGGCGAGCCGAAGAGCACCTCAAAATGGACGTCGGAGAAGCTCTTATCAGGAAATTTCTTGTGCAGCATTTCCACGAGTCGCTCACGGCGTTTTTCATCGCTTTCGAGATTCCAGCCGATGACCAAATCGCTTTCCGCCGGTGTTGCTTGTGGGGCGACGTGCAGAACGGTGAGTTGCCCTGGATTGTCGACGAGATTCCGCCAGTTCTCAACAACTTGGGCCGATTCCTCGGAAAAATCCGTGGGCACGAGGACGTGTTTAGGATGGAGAGCGACCATGGTGTGCTCCTTTCATTCTTCCACCACCGCAATCAGCGTGGCGACCAGATCGAGACTTGTGAGAATGCCAACCGGCCGGTCGAGTTCATCGACGACGATGAGCCGGTGAATATGTTTGTCGCACATGGTCCGCGCGGCTAGCAGCAGCGATGTGGATTCGCCGATCGTTTGCACTCCGGGCGTCATGTGACTCCGCACGAGATCGTGGCGCATTTCTTCGATGCAGAAAGCGTCATAGGATGACCCACTCACGAGAACGTGCCGGGTTTGTGTGCCCTCGAGTTCTTCGGCTTTGGAGTGAATGAAATCCGAGCCACTGATCACTCCGATGCACTTGCCGCGCTCGTCAACAACGGGGGCACCCGTGATGCGATGCTCGCAAAGCACGTCGGCGGCTTCACTGAGAGTGCTGTTGGCGCTGATGGTGATAAGACTGTGCGCCATAGCGTCGGAAACTTTCAGGCTTTTCAGACGGTCTGCGGAGGCAATCATGGGTCTGTCTCCTAAAGATGAGTGGTTATGCTACTGAGCCCTCGCGGCGAAACAACGTCGACTTGGTTGACGATGTGAGTTACGCCGGGAACATTTTTCATGATCGTTTGCAAAACTTGTTTAAGGTAAAACGAAGGGAGGCGACCGGAGAGTATCAGGGTGTCATTAACAACTTCCACCGTCAGCGAATCCCAATGACCCCTGAACGAGTTGTGCCTCTTGAGCCGGTCGCAGGCCTCGGTTTCGATCTGTATCTTGCGCGAGTCACCAATTCCCTTTGTGCAAGGTCTCTGATTGCACCAGGCGTCGTCGCAAGAGATCGACATAACCAAGCCCTCCCTCCGCGTGCTCGGTTTACCGAGCTCTGATCAATAAAAGAGCAAGTCGCAGGCCACAGGCTCGCGGGGCATTTTTCCCTGGAAATACCGCGAGATTGGATTGTAGGGCGTGCTATTCCGCACGTTCCAAGCTTCGTTGACACAGTTGGAGTGCCGAGCAAGACATGTTACAAACAGGTAAACATGGGAGTTTTTATGCTGAGCACTTCATTTGATAAATATTGCGAACTGCAACGCTACGTGGGTTGGGATGCCGTTGATTATCAGCGGATCACCGCCGTTCGTGACGTCCTGCTGGCGCGTTCCGACGAAATCGTCGACGATTTCTACCATCAGATTGGCTTGCATCCTCGCGCGGCGGAAGTCATCCGCGGGGGCGAAGCGCAAATCTTGCAGCTCAAATCGACGCTGCGCTTGTGGCTGCGGCAACTATTGACCGGGCCGTACGACAACGATTACGTGGTGCTGCGAACCAAAGTGGGTCAGCGGCACGTGGCCATCGGGCTCGACCAGGTTTACACAAACGCGGCTCTGTCGCGGATGCGTCAGGCACTTGGCCGGATCACATCGGAAAACTGGCAGGGAACGCCGGCAGAGCTCTCGTTAACGTTGGGATCCCTGAATAAGCTGCTGGATTTGGATTTGGCGATCATTGAGGATGCCTATCAGACCGAGTTCGCGGCTCAGCAACAGCGATTAAGCAAAGAGAATTTGCAACTGCGAACCGTGTTGGAACGGGAACAAAAGACCATACCGATGGTTGGCAATAGCGAGCCGATGCAGGAAGTGCTACGCCTGATCGATCGCATGGCTACGACTGACAAGCCGGTGCTGATTCAGGGGGAAAGCGGGACGGGTAAGGAACTCGTCGCCAAAGCAATTCATCGCGCGAGTCGATTTGCCGACAAGCCGCTGGTGGTGATCAACTGCGCGGCGCTTCCCGAAAATTTGCTGGAAAGCGAACTTTTCGGCCATGAAAAAGGGGCCTTTACCGGTGCAGTGGCCAGCAAGCCCGGTTTGTTTGAAGTGGCTGATGGGGGGACGTTGTTCATCGACGAAATCGGTGAGTTGGCTGGTGGGTTGCAGGCGAAACTTTTGCGCGTGCTGGAAGATGGCTCGTTGCGGCGAGTTGGTTCCGTGAAAGAACGCCGGGTAAGCGTGCGATTGCTGGCGGCGACCAATCGCGATCTGGGCGAAGAAATTCAAAAGGGCCGGTTCCGCGAAGATTTGTACTACCGCATCAATGTGCTGACGATCGTGATGCCGCCGCTGCGGGATCGACAAATGGACATCCTCCCGTTGGTCAGGCATTTTGCCGGACGTGATTGGGAATTAGATAAGGAATTTCAGCACGTCATCGAGAACTATGGTTGGCCGGGCAACATTCGCCAACTTCGAAATGCCGTCGAACGGGCCAAGATTCTCGCCGATGAGAATCGGTTACTAGCTGTCAATTTACCGCCGGAAATTATGCGGACCGGTTTAGAGGCAGCAAGCCAACGACCAGGGCCGGAGTCGGATCTGGAAACGCTCAATCGCCATCACATCGCCGATACCTTCAAGCGTTACCAGGGTAACAAGGCGCGGACGGCGCGGGCCTTGGGCATCAGCCGCCGCACACTCTATCGGCTGCTTGAAAAGCACGACATCGATTCCTAGTGGCGGGCCCGATGTGGCGCGCCCTCGAATCTTCGGCTGTGCGTCCTGGCACAGCTAGAACTTGAACTTCGGCATTTCCCGGGGTTTTCCTGTCGATGGCACTGTTGGCATCCCATTTGCGAAATCATGTATGTGCCATTCCACTTCGGCAATGCATCCGCAGAGACGAGGTCACTATGTATGCCGGTCAAACATGGAACGTGATGAATTTCAAGCCGAGACAGGGGAACACATTGCTCAATTCCTTAATCGATGCCCTGGAGTCTCGCCTAAATTCTCGCGAACCGGCTAACCGGAGCTTGGTTTCTTTGTTTAACTCGTTGGCTTCCCACTTGGAAATGTATTTCGAGCTGGAAGTTCCGGAAGAGAATTTTGCGGAAGCGGCCCGTCGGTCGCCTCAATTTGTGGCGGAAGTGAAACGTCTTGAGGCCGAGCGCAAAGCCCTGTTGGCTGAAGTCGACCTCATGATCGGCTTGGCCAAATTGGCTTTTGTCGAGAAGCGCGACGTGGACGTCCTGACGGAGCGGTATCGTTTGTTCCAACGCCGATTCGCCGAACACGAGGCGGCGGAGAAAAAGCTGGTGCAAGACGTGTTCGCCGCCAACCCCGCGTTGGATGGATGACGTTCGATAAATTGTGCCGAGGTGGCGCATGAAAAACGCCCAGGGGTTGAAACCTCTGGGCGTTGTCGTTTTTACATGCAATCTTGGCGATTACTTGCCTTTGCCGAGGGCGGCCTGTGCGGCGGCCAAACGGGCGATGGGTACCCGGAACGGGCTGCACGACACGTAATCGAGCCCTACCTTGTGGCAGAACAAGATCGAATCGGGATCGCCACCATGCTCGCCGCAGATGCCACACTTGAGGCCCTTCTTGGCGGAACGGCCCTTGGTGACACCCATTTCGACCAGCTGACCGACACCCGTGGTGTCGAGCGACTGGAACGGGTCACGCGGCAAGATTTCCTGCTCGAGGTAGTCGGGGAGGAACGTGTTGATGTCGTCGCGGCTGTAGCCAAACGTCATCTGCGTGAGGTCGTTCGTGCCGAAGCTGAAGAAGTCGGCGAGCTCACCGATTTGATCAGCGGTTAACGCGGCACGTGGAATTTCGATCATCGTGCCGATCAAAATATCCAGCTTGCCAGTGTACTTCTTTTCGGCTTTGACTTCTTCGATAACTTGCCGTGTGCGATCGCCAAGCAACTTCAGCTCCGCGGCGGTACCCACGAGTGGAATCATGATCTCTGCCTGAGCATCGATATTCTTCTGCTTGCAGGCGATCACGGCTTCCGCGATGGCGGTGACTTGCATGTCGAGAATCTCGGGATAGGTCACGGCCAAACGGCAACCACGATGACCCAGCATCGGGTTCTGTTCGTGCAAGGCAAGCACGCGGTTCTTCACGTCGGCACGTTTCACGCCCAAACGCGAAGCCATTTCGGCTTGGCTCTTGTCGTCGTGCGGCAAGAATTCGTGCAGCGGTGGGTCAAGCAAACGAATCGTCACGGGCAGGCCCTTCATGGCGGTGAAGATGCCGATGAAGTCCTTGCGTTGGACGGGCAGCAGTTTCTTGAGAGCTTTCTTGCGATCCTCTTCGTTGCCCGCGAGAATCATTTCCCGCATCGCCGTGATGCGGTCCCCTTCGAAGAACATGTGCTCGGTGCGGCAGAGGCCAATGCCTTGGGCGCCAAAATCACGTGCACGCTTGGCGTCTTCCGGCGTATCCGCATTGGTCCGAACCTTCATAGTGCGGTACTTATCGGCCCAGCCCATAACGGTGGCAAAGTCGCCAGACATCTTGGGAGTTTGTGTAGCCACTTCACCAACCATCACTTCGCCGGTTGAACCATCGATCGAGATGACGTCCTTGTGAGTGTAGACCTTGTTGCCGATCTTGATCTTACGGGCCTTCTCGTCGATTTGAATTTCACCGGCACCCGCGACACAGCAACGACCCCATCCACGCGCGACGACCGCTGCGTGGCTGGTCATGCCGCCCGTGCTGGTCAGAATACCAGCGGCGGAGTGCATGCCGTCGATGTCTTCGGGATTGGTTTCCTTGCGGACGAGCAAGACTTGCTCGCCTTCGAGCGTGCGATCCACGGCTTCGGCGGCGGTGAAGGCGGGCTTACCGACGGCGGCACCTGGGGAAGCGGGGAGACCGACAGTGAGCAAACGACCTTCTTTCTTGGCGGCTTGCTTGGCGACAGGGCTGAAGCTGGGGAGTAGCAACTGCGTGAGGTCACCGGCGGGTATACGCAAAATGGCTTCTTGCTCGGTGATCAGCTTTTCCTTGACCATGTCGCAGGCAATCTTCACGGCGGCGGCACCGGTCCGTTTGCCGTTACGAGTTTGCAGCATGAACAAGGTGTTATTTTCGATGGTGAACTCGATGTCTTGCACGTCGCGGTAGTGCTTTTCGAGCTTGTCCTTGATCGTCATCAGTTGATCGAAGACTTTTTTGTTCCACTTGGCCATCTTTTCGACGGGCTCAGGCGTGCGAATGCCAGCCACGACGTCTTCGCCCTGAGCGTTAATCAGGAACTCGCCGTAGAACTTGTTTTCGCCCGTGGAAGGATTGCGGGTGAAGGCCACGCCGGTGCCCGATTCGTCGCCCATGTTGCCGAAGACCATCGACTGGCAGTTCACCGCAGTGCCCAGCAGGCCGGTGATGTTTTCCACTTGGCGATACTTAACGGCTCGGGGCTGCATCCAGCTCTTAAACACGGCCTCGACGGCAAGTTCCAACTGCTTGAGTGGTTCTTGCGGGAAGGGTTTGCCAAAATGTTTCTTGAAGACGTTTTTGTACTCATCGCACAACTCGACCATGCCTTCCAACGGCACATCGTTGTCGACGGTCGCCTTGTAGCGCTTCTTAATTTTGTCAAATGCGACTTCAAAGTGCTCGTGATCGACGCCGCAAACGACGTCGCCATACATGTTGATCAAACGGCGATAGGAGTCGTAAGCGAAACGCTTATGGCCGGTAGCATTGGCGAGGCCGGCGACCGATTCGTCATTGAGACCAAGATTGAGAATCGTGTTCATCATGCCAGGCATCGATGAGGCGGCACCCGAGCGAACGGAGAGCAACAGTGGAGCCTTGGTGTCGCCGAACTTCTTGCCGAGTTCCTTTTCCAACATGGCGACGTTCTTCTTGACTTCGTCCATCAATCCATCAGGCAACTTGCGACCGCTTTTGTAGTACAGGTCGCAAACTTCGGTGGTGATGGTGAACCCAGGGGGCACCGGGAGGCCGATGCTGGTCATGTCGGCGAGGTTAGCACCCTTACCGCCGAGGAGGGTCTTTTGATTGCCTTTGCCTTCGGTCTTGGTCTTGCCGAAGTAGTAGATCATCTTGGTCGAGTTTTTTGACATTGAGAATGGATCCTCTTAACCGGGAGCGTCGCGATAACGAGTGCGACTGATTCGTTTAATTTTTAAATCGCTAGAGATTTGTCGTTCGTCGATTGAATTGGTAGTTGGCTCTCGCTAGAGTCGTGGGGAATCGCACAAGAGATGCCCAGCGCTGGTGGCTTGAATAGCCCCAGCGGACGTGCATTCGGCAGTTGCCCCCCGGCCAGATCAGATAGGTTTGATCCGGCGAGAAAAATCGAACCGCTTAATCTAATTGGGCCTTGCGAAAGCGTCAAGACTTTGCCGCTTGCGGGGGGCCCTTGGCATGGATCCTATGGAAAACCGCAAAGCTCAAACGGTGGCCATGGCAATGCTGTTTGAGACGGGTTTGGGCTTTGTGGGGGTGCTGATTGCCTGGGCTGCGGGGATCAATTTGGCCAATCAATTGACTGTTTCCCAGGATGCGGTTCTGAGGGGAATCCTAGCCGCCATGCCGATGATCGTGCTTTTGATCGCTTTTTACGAAAGCACGTGGCAACCACTCGTGAAATTGCGCGATGAAGTGGAAAAGGTCGTCGAGGAACTCTTTGTTGGTTGCCGTTGGTTTGAGTTTGCGTTGGTGAGCATTGCCGCAGGATTTGGCGAAGAGATTCTCTTCCGCGGGGCTCTGCAACCGCTGGCCACTCATTGGACGGGTCCGTGGATTGGGGTGCTTGTGGTGGCCCTACTGTTTGGGTTGGCTCATGCGCTGACGCCGACGTATTTCATCGCGGCCACGGTGATCGGCATTTACTTTGGCTGGTTGGCGCTGGCGTACGATGATTTGGTTGCGCCGATCGTGGCCCACGCGGTTTACGATTTCGTCGCGCTCGTGTTCATTCAGTTCCGCGCGGGGAGAGATAATTTCTTGCCTCCCGCCACTTGATGCGCGAAGCGCGTGGGTTCCGGAAGTCGATAGCCACGACAACACGAAAGCACCAACTCCACTGCCGTGGGGAGTTTGATCTTGTGACCAATCGAAATGTACAGCGGTCGGCATTTGTTCTTCGTGCGTAGCACCGAGCCAATCAATTCTTCACGATCCCATAGCTCGGCATGCGAGCCCGCCGTGAGCTCTGGGTCTTCATGCTTTCCGTTCAGGCGAGATTTCGCGCAGCCAATTGTGGGTTTATCGAAGAGTAATCCTAAATGGGCGGCGATGCCCAACCGGCGAGGATGAGCAATTCCTTGGCCATCGACCATGATGAGATCGGGTTCCAAGTGAAGCTTCTCTGCTGCGGCGAGAATCGACGGACACTCGCGAAAGGAAAGCAGCCCAGGAACGTACGGGAACGGTATGTCAGCTTCGTGAACGACGAAGTCGACGGGTTCAAGCGATACGAAATCGAGGACGACAATGGCGGCGATCGCACGATTGTTGCGAATGCTAATGTCGATCCCCGCGACGTGTTTAATACGGCGCAAGCTGGGGGCGTTCTTGGCGCGGACTTCCGTGCGAAGTTTTTCCTGGATTGCACGGGCTTCGGCGGGCGTGACGTTCCAAGGATGGTGGGGCTTGGCTTGCATGCCAGAATGTTAGCGCGCCGGTTGTCATGTTCAAATCGCTAAGACGCAAGCGGCTGGAGGCATAAAAAAAGGTGACCCGGCAAAGGACTGCCGGGTCACCAATTAGGTTGACCAAACCCGATTTCCGCGGCGAACTAGTCGCAGCAGGGTACTCCACAGGAAGGTTCCGCACAGCCGCACGAAGGTTCTGGGCAGTGCACACAGACCGGCACTTGCTTGCAAACCACGCGGGGCACGCACCGAGTCACCGTGTAAGGCACCTGGCGAGGCACGCAACGCATCACTTGGATGGTCTTCTGCTCGCAGACAGGCACGCACACGCTGTAGCACACCGTTTTGGTCCGAGTCTCAGGCACCATGCGGCAGACTTTGTAGCAGCAGGTCTTGGTTTCGGGAACCATGTGGCAGACCTTGTAGCAGCAAGTCTTCACGCATTGCTTGGGCACCATGCGGCAAACTTTGTAGCAGCAGGTCTTGGTTTCGGGAACCATGTGGCAGACCTGATAGCAGCAAGTCTTCACGCATTGCTTGGGGACCATCCGGCAAACCTTGTAGCAGCAGGTTTTGGTTTCGGGCACCATGCGGCAAACTTGGTAGTTGCAGGTCTTGGTCTCGGGGACCATGTGGCACACTTGGTAGCAGCATGTGCGAGTGCATTGCACGGGCACCATACGGCAGACCTTGTAGCAGCAAGTGCGAGTCTCGGGGACCATTTGGCAAACCTTGTAGCAGCAGGTCCGGACGCGGGGTTCGCACACGAACTTGGTGCAGCAGATTTCCTTCGTGCAGCACTCAGGCACCCAAACCTTCTTGCAGCAATTGCGAGGAGGGGCTTGGCAGCAGAGCGTCTTGCAAGGACCTGGGCAATACACGCAACGGCAACGGCAGGGATCCCATGTGAAGCAGCCGGGCTCGCGAACGGTCTTGGTGTAGGTCTTGCCAGGAATCTGATAGGTCTCAGTTTCCCAATGGCCACTGCGGACGGTAATCGTTTTGGTATAGGGAACGGCCTTGCGGACGTAATAGGTTTCTTGACGTTCACGCGTTTCCCACACAGGCTTGCAGACCGTGTAGTTGCGTTGACGGGTTTCCCACACAGCCTTGCAGGTTGTGTAAGGAACTTCACGAGTGCGAGTTTCCCAAACAGGCTTGCAGACGGTGTAGCAGCGGGTCTTGGTTTCCCAGACAGGCTTGCACACGGTGTAGCAGCGAGTTTTGGTTTCCCACACGGGGTGGTACGTCGTGTAGCAGACGTTGCGGGTCTTGGTTTCCCAGACAGGCTTGCACACGGTATAGCAGCGAGTTTTGGTTTCCCACACCGGGTGATACGTGGTGTAGCAGACGTTGCGCGTCTTGGTTTCCCAAACAGGCTTGCAGACGGTGTAGCAGCGGGTCTTGGTTTCCCAGACCGGGCAGCAAACGGTGTAGCAGACTTGTTTCTGTCGTTGTTCGCGTACGTAGCGGGTGCAGTTAATCACCCGATCTTCGCACACACGGTCGTAAACGGTTTTGCAGCACTGAACTTGTTCTTTGTGCCATTCAACACACCGCACCGTCTTCATGACGGTATGGCAGCGTTGTTGATAGCAACAAGGCGTGCAGCCGTTGTAACGTGCGACCCCGCAATACCCCGCCCATGCCACTGAAGGCAGCATTGCCAAGGCGATGGCAGCGAGAGCCCGCACTACAGACTTGGCTCTCATGGTGTTTTCTCCTCCGGAACTAAATGTGGAAATAGAAGGTTTGGTCAAAATGGGACAATTCCCACCCATTGCTGTTTTCGGAATGAACAGACCACCTGCCTTAGCTAGTTGTTGTGTTTTTCCTACATGCTGAACTCAGCCAGCCATGCCTATTCGCTACGACCGAAACCAACCAAATTGCCGGACCGCTAGAGTTGCGTAAAACTGCAACGGATTGGCAGTTTTTGCGGAACATGGCCTTCGCCTGGCGGAGTTACGACTTGAGATGACACTTCACCGGGATTCTGAAAGCCAATAAGGCGGTGCGGGTGCGACTGAGAAAGGCGTAAGTTGTTGGCAGGATTGATGATCGAGCGGATTTCGCTTGCCCCGCTTGCGCGGTTATGGTTAAAGTGATAACTGCGGGGGGGCTTCTCGCGGCTCGCCTTCGTAAGATTTCACTCTCAGGCTATCCCAACCCGAGCTCGCACCTTGCCGAACGAGAACAACTTATCCCGACCCGATCCGAGCGCGATTCCCGAAGCGGTAGTGAGTCGGCTGAGCCTCTATTTGCGGGAATTGCAGCACCTGATCGCCGACGGCAAGGAAACGATCAGCAGTAGCCAACTCGGCCGCCAGTTAGGCTTTACCGATGCTCAGGTCCGTAAGGATTTGGCTCATTTTGGGCACTTCGGCCATCCGGGCATCGGCTATCGCTGCCAGGAATTAATCGGGGCGATCAAGATTATTCTCGGAACCGATCGCGAATGGCGCGTCGCGCTGATTGGCGTCGGTAACTTGGGCCGTGCTTTGCTCGGATATCGCGGGTTTGTCCAGCAAGGATTCCGCATCGTCGCCGCTTTCGATACGGATTCTAGCAAAGCGGGCACGGTGATCGACGGAGTGGAAGTTTGGCCGCTCAGCCAGTTGAGCGAGGTCATTGCAGACAAGCAGATTGAGCTGGGGATGGTGGCGGTTCCGGCTACGCATGCCCAGGAGGTGGCTGATCAGCTGGTGGCCGCCGGGGTGGGCGGAATTGTGAACTTCGCGCCTGTGACCCTCCGGGTCCCTGCGGGTGTCAGTATCGTGGGTGTCGACTTGGCCCGCGAATTGGAGCAGGTGACATTTGCGGTGGCCAATCGGATTCTGCATCCGCAGTAGTGGTGCAGGCTTCTATCCTGTAAAAGTGAACGCCTTACAGCCAAGATGGCGGCCCCACAGAAATTGAAAAATGCTTAGCACTTTCCGAAACGCACCGTTTCTCGTAGATTACCAAGCATGCCAACGACAAAGTGCGTTGGCCCGTTGCCCCGTAGTGTAATGGTAACACTAGGGATTTTGATTCCCTCATTTCAGGTTCGAGCCCTGACGGGGTAGCTTTGTTTTGAAAACCCAGGGATGTCCTCCCTGGGTTTTTGTTTTTGTCGGAAAGCCTGCCATGAATTCTCCCATCGATTGCTCCAAAGTTCGTTTCGCCATCGCCGCGGTTCGCGAGGCCTCGCTCTTGGTTCGCAGGGTGCAAAAGGAGATGGTCACTTCGGCCATCAGCAAGGAAGACAAATCGCCGGTGACCGTGGCCGACTTTGCCGCTCAAGCGTTGGTATCTAAGCGATTGCTGGAAACCTTTCCGGACATGGGATTTGTCGGCGAAGAAAATGCCGACTGGCTTTGTACTGAAGCCGGAGCCGACACGCTCGAGCAGATCACGCATTTTGTGCGAATCTTTGAGCCCGCGGCGACATCGCACGATGTATGCAATTGGATCGGTCGTAGCGAAGCAGAACCACGCGGCGAATTTTGGACCCTCGATCCTGTGGATGGCACGAAAGGCTTTTTGCGTGGCGATCAATACGCCGTGGCCTTGGCGTTTATTCGCGATGGAAAAGTGCGAGTTGGCGCGCTGGGGTGTCCGGAACTTGGTTCCGGAGTGACGTCCGACAAGGGTGGTCCAGGGACCGTGGTGGTGGCACGCTGGGAGAGTGGGAGTTTTGCCAGTTCGCTCGCCGATGATGAAGCGGCTTGGACAAAGCTCACCGTTTCACAGGAAAGCGACGTGACCGCCACACGAATGTTGCGCAGCGTGGAAAAAGCTCACACCGACACGGGCGGTATCGGAGAATTGGTGCGCGTGCTAGGCATCACGGCCGATCCCGTGCCGATGGATAGCCAAGCCAAGTATGCTGTCCTTGCTGCCGGCGGGGGCGAAGTCAATCTGCGGCTGATTTCGCCTTCAGCGCCCGATTATCGCGAACGGATTTGGGATCAAGCCGCCGGCTCGGTTTGCGTGGAAGAAGCCGGTGGTCGAGTGACCGATCTCGACGGTAAGCCCTTGGATTTTTCGCACGGGCGAACATTAGCCACCAACCGCGGCGTGTTGGCTACGAATGGTAAGTTGCACGATGCATTATTGGCCGGTCTTAAGCAGATCGGTGCGTGAGCTTAACGCCGCACGTTTTCTTCGGATGGCTCCGCCGCTGTTTGGGGTTCTGTTGCAGGTTGCGGCGTCGGTTCTTTCGCGAGTTTGAGATCGTCGATTTTTTGCTGGCGTTCTTCGCGCGTGGCGAGCACTTGCTCGACCGTGGGGCGTAATTCCGAAGATGCCAATTGTGTTTCAACAGTCTTGCGCAGTTCCGGATAATCATCGAGCAAGCCTTCGACCAACTTAGCGAGCATCAGGCCTTCGTGATCGGGCGTGTACATCCAGTGCAGCGGATGGGAATTGAGAAACACGTAGTAGCAAAAATTGCGTAGGTCTGCTTCGGCGAGATTATGAATCATGCCGACGATCTCGTCTGTCGTAGCCGAGCGGGCGTACTTGGCTCGTTTGTACTCGACAAAGAGCTCCCACATGAGCGACTTTTCGGGGAACTTGAGTTCACGAGATGCACGCGCATAGCGTGTGAGGGCTTCAAATTCTTCCGGCATTTGCTCGACAGTGTACGGCGAGGAGATGATCAACTGGCCGAAGTGATCGGTGAGGGAAAAAGCGATGTTCTTGGAACGAGTGCAGGTTTCGCGAGTGGCCTTTTCCACGCGGCCGATATCTTTCACACGATCGGCACGTACCAAGAGATCGATCAATGTTTCGATCATCCCTTGAAACTGCGGCTCGGCGAGAATTTCGGGGGCATCGGCCAGTGAGTTGGCCGTATCCACGGCGGCGGTGAGAAGGTTCTCGGGATATTCGTTGATGGCAATTTGTTCTTTGATCTCGCTAACGAATTGCTTCATGGCGTGATACTGCTCTCGATGTTTAAGCAGCACCAGTCCGCGGGTTGCTTCTTCGCTTACTTGATATTTGACCTTTTGATCGATACACAAGGAGAGCGTGTCCATTTGCTGAGCGAGCAGCTTTTGTAGTGCTTGGCCTTCCAGCTGCATGGCGGCGATACGGCGTTCCAGTTGCTCGGAGTTGCGCGTCATTTCGGCGCGGAATTCCTTGGTGCGCTCTTGAACGGCGTTGTCGATAAACAGTCGTGCCGCCCCCATCAAGCCGCTGATGCCGATGAAAGTAATCACGGAAAAAACGATAGTTGAACGCCGGTTGCGTCGGTCTTCACGCTCCACCAACTCGGCGTTGGTAGTGTTCGCGGCTTTCTCGACCAGATAATCGATTAGCTCGCGGCCCTGGAGAACGTGTTTGGTGGTTGGCTCGAGATCCATGATTGAACTCACGATGAAACGGAGCGTGGCATTCAGGTTGAATGAAAGGCGGCGGGAGATTAGCAGGACGGCGCAACCAGGGTAAGGCCAACCAATTGGGTATAAACGTGCTGGCAAATGCTGCTAACTGCTTATTGCTGCGAGGATTACGCTCGGTGGTCGGCCGTTGACGGTGGCTGCCAAAAGCGATAAACTACGAGGCTCAAATGGCTTGAACGGCCCAAGCCAAGCGAAGTACCAACAATTGGCCGAGTATTGACCTAACGTCGGACGCCCTGTGGGGTTCCTGGCTACATAAGCCGGGTCTCGCTTTGGAGACATAGCCGATGTGCCTTGGAGAATGAATTTGTCTACGACTCTCGTGAAGGAATTGGTTGAGTCCGGCGTGCATTTCGGACACCGTTCGAGCCGCTGGAATCCCAAGATGCGGCCATACATCTATGCCCGCCGCAATCTGATCCACATCATCGACGTTCGCGAAACCATTCGCGGTTTGTTACGAGCCAAGAAATATCTGTCTGACGTCGCGACCCACGGCAGCTTGATTTTGTTCGTGGGTACGAAGCGCCAAGCGGGCGACACGATTCAAAAAGCGGCCGATCGTTGTGGCATGCCTTACATCAACGACCGTTGGCTGGGCGGCACGCTCACCAACTTCCGCACGATTCGCAGCCGGCTTACGCGGTTGGAAGAACTCGAGCGCATTCGTGAATCCGAAGAGATCAACGCGTATTCCAAGAAGATGCAATCGGCGCTCAATCGCGAATACGAAAAGATGTTCCAAAATCTCAACGGCATGCGGACCATGAATCGCTTGCCCGAATGCATGGTCGTGGTCGACCCGAAAAAGGAAAAGAACGCGGTCAAGGAAGCTCGCAAGATGGGCATCACCACGGTCGCGTTGATCGACACCGATTGCGATCCCGACATGATTGACCTACCGATTCCAGGCAATGACGACAGCATGCGTTCGATCGATTTGATCGTTAACCAACTGGCTGACGCGATCGCTGAAGGCAAGGCTAAGACTGCCGTCCAGCAGCAACAGCAGGCGGAAGGCGCGGATGCCAAAGCCAAGGCTACGGCCACGGCTTAATTGCGACGGCCGATGAAGGGCGATTTCTTGTGAGGGCATGATTCGCCAGGCGCTCATTCTTCGGCCATAACCGGCAACACAATTCACTAGCAAAATCATTTACGAGGAGTATTTCCATGCCAGAAATCACCGCAGCCATGGTGAAGAAGCTGCGCGATGAAACGCAGCTACCGATGATGGAATGCAAGGCCGCGTTGGCCGAATCCAATGGCGACATGGAAGCCGCGAAGCGTAAGTTGCGCGAGCAAGGCAAGCAGTTCATGGGCAAGCGCCAAGACCGTACGACCGAAGAAGGTCGCATCGGCGTGTTCGCGAGCATCAAAGATGGCGTTGGCGCGATGGTCGAACTTCAATGCGAGTCGGCTCCCGTGGCCTCGAACGAGGAGTTCATCCAGCTGGCCGAAGATTTGGCCAAGCAATTGGCGACTGGCCCCGGCGCGAAGACCGACGAAGAGTTGTGGAAGCAACCCTCGCCGAGCCGCAAAGGCATGACGCTCGAAGATCAACGCGATGAACTTCAGAACAAGATTCGTGAAGTGTTTCGCATTGCTCGGTTGGAGCGATTCGATGCCCCCAGCGGAGGCTTCGTGCACATGGCCAAGATCGGCGTGCTGCTGGAAGTCGAAGGTGGCAGCGACGAGTTGGCCAAGGACGTGAGCCTGCACATTGCGGCCATGAGCCCCAAGGCAACGACCAAGGAGGATCTCGATCCAGCCGTCGTCGACAAGGAGAAAGAATTGCAAAAGGACCGTGCACGCCAAGAGGGCAAGCCCGAGAACATCATCGAAAAGATGATCGAAGGCCGGATGCGGAACTTCTATGCCGAACACGTTCTGGAAGAGCAACCCTATGTAAAGGACGAAAGCCAGACCGTCGGCAACGTCGCCAAGTCGGGCGGCATGAAGCTCAAGCGCTTCATCCGGTGGCAATTGGGCGAGACGAACGCCCCTGCCGACAGTCCGGCGTAGTTGAATATTTACAAGCCCAGGGCTTTGCCGCCCTGGGCTTTTTTTATGGTTTGATTTTCAGGGCTCAATTTTTTGTGGCGAAACACTCCTAGTCACAGGGGCCTGTTTGCTAGAAAATCTCCCAAACGAACACTTATTTTCAGCCGATTGGTGAACTGATGTCGGAATCAACAAATTCCTCGGGTGGCCCTTATCGTCGCATCGTTCTGAAGCTTTCGGGCGAGAGCTTTGCTCCCCAGGGCGAGCGTGGCATCAGCATGGAAGAGGTGGTGCACATTGCCGCGCAAACCTACCGCGCGATGCAGCAGGGGGTGCAAATTGCCATCGTCATTGGCGGTGGTAATATTTTGCGAGGGGCCCAATTCACGGCGGGCAACTCCAGCATCCAGGAAGCGACCGCCCATTACATGGGCATGTTGGCGACTGTGATCAACGGCCTCGCTTTGCAAGACGCACTGGAATCGCTCGGCTGTCAAACTCGCCTAATGAGCGCCGTCAAAATGGATGGCGTGGCTGAGCCCTATATCCGTCGCCGCGCGAAGCGTCATTTGGAAAAAGGCCGCATCGTGATTGTGGCGGGTGGCACGGGAGCTCCCTTCGTAACGACCGACACCGCGGCGGCGCAGAAGGCCCTCGAGGTCGAAGCCGACATCTTGATGAAGGCCACGCGCGTGGAAGGGGTTTACAGCGAAGACCCCGAAAAGAATCCTCACGCGGTGTTGTTCCGGCATTTGACGTTCCAGCAAGTTCGCGATCAAAACTTGCGCGTGATGGACCCCACGGCGATCGCCCAGTGCATGGAGCACGATCTGCCGATTCTGGTGTTCAACTACCGCCACGACGGCAACATCGAACGCGCAGTCCGCGGCGAAAAGATTGGAACATCCGTTTCCAGTCGCAAAGAAGCCGTTACGACTTGATCTCACTTATCGCTTACTCCTAGACCCTGACCCCTAACCCCTTATTCGAAATGACGAACGACGAAATACTTCTCGATACCGAAGAGCGGATGGAAAAGGCCATTACCAAGCTCAAGGAAGATTTGAACGGCATTCGCACCGGCCGCGCGAATCCTGGTTTGGTCGATACTTTGCGCGTGGACGTCTACGGTTCGCAGACGCCGATCAAACAAATTGCCTCGGTGAGCGCCCCCGAGCCGCAGCAAATTGTCATTCGCCCGTTCGATCCTTCGACGATCAAGGACATCGAAAAGGGGATCATTGCCAGCGATTTGGGCCTGACGCCGCAGAACGATGGCAAAGTGATCCGCTTGAACATCCCCGCCCTGTCGGGCGAAGTTCGCAAGACGATGGTGAACCGCACGAAGGAACTTGCAGAAGAAGCCAAGATTGCGATTCGCAACGTCCGCCGTGACGGCAACAAGCACGCCGATCAGGCTCAAAAAGATAAGACAATGACCGAGGATGATTGTGAATCTTTGAAGAAGGAAGTTCAGGATCTCACGAAGAACTACGAAGATCAGGCCAACGCGCTGGCGAAAGCCAAAGAGACAGAAGTCATGGGCGGGTAGACAAATCCGAAATGTCGACTTCAGTTTGCGGAATCGACTAACATTGAGTTATCAACTCATCGCTTGCTAGCAGCTAGCAAGCGATTTCTCTTGTCGCATTTGGTGTGTTAGGCCATACTCCTCGGCAACACCCGTTATCTACGCGTATACCCGACGCGCGTTGACCCAATTTTATTGCCTTCGGTTTATGGAGAAACCGCGATGTCTATTTCGGAGACGATCCGCACGGATGCCGATGTTCGTCCCTTTACGACCCGTTTGAAAGTTTGGCTGTGGCGTAATCAAATCGCTTGGATCATTGCCGCGGCAGTGATCTTGGTCGCTTGTTTGAAATTTCGTACGACAGACGGAACGCAATCCGCCAAAGCCGCGGAGCCAAGTGCGGCGACAAAGACCGCGCAGTCGGCGCAAGCCGACGGCAACGTGCCACGCCCCGAGCCGCCGCAGCACGACGTGATGGCCATCGTCAACGGCAAGGACATTAGCCGCGTCGATCTGACAAATGCCTGCGTGCAGCGTCATGGCGAAGACGTGCTCGAAAGCTTGGTGAACAAGCGGTTGATTCTTAATCACTGCGAAAAACGCGGCATCGCGATCACCAACGAAGACATCTCCGCCGAAATTGACCGCATGGCTAAGCGTTTTCAACTTTCTCGCGAGCAGTGGTTCGAGATGCTTGAGAAGGAACGCGGTATTAGTCCGCAGGAGTACGCTCGCGACATCGTGTGGCCAACCTTGGCCCTGCGGAAGTTGGCCGCTCAGGAAGTGAAGCCGACGCAAGAAGAAATCGACCAAGCCATGGAGCGAGATTACGGCGCGAGCGTGAATGCTCGTTTGATCGCCGTTAGTGATGCTGAACTGGCCAACAAGCTGCAGCAGCAACTGGCAACCAATCCCGAGTTATTCCCGCGCTTAGCGATTGAACATTCGATTGATATCAACTCGGCGAGCGTCGGTGGTTTGATCCAACCGATTCGTCGGTATTTGGGCGACCCCGGCATCGAACAGGCAGCCTTTGCCTTGCAGCCGGGCCAAATTTCCAACGTCATTCCCGTGGCCGGTCAATTTGTGATTCTCAAGTGTGAATCACACAACCCGCCGCGAACCGTCGATCGGGCAACCGTTGAAAACGCATTGGTCGAAAAGATTGCTGACGAGAAATTACGTGAAGCTTCGCACTCGCTGTTTGCTCAATTGCAAGCGTCGTCGACGTTGGTGAACGTCTACAACAATCCCGAGCTTCGCCAGACGATGCCGGGAGTTGTCGCCACGGTGAATGGCGATCGCGTTACGATGAAGGAGTTGGGCGACGAATGCCTCTTGCGACACGGCGAAGACGTGTTGGAAGCGGAAATTTCGCGCCTGCTGCTTGAACAGGAACTTAAGAAAAACAACGTGACTGTGACCGACGCCGATTTGAATGAGGAAGTTTGCCATGCGGCAGAACTCTCGGGCGTTGTCGACGCCAACGGCAAAGCGGACCTAGCGAAGTGGTTTAAGACCGTTACCGAAGAGCAGGGCCTCGAGAAAGACCAGTACTTGCAAGATGCCGTGTGGCCTTCGGCAGCACTGAAAAAGCTGACCGCCTCGACGGTCCAAGTCACCGAGAAAGACGTTCGCAAAGGCTTTGAAGCTAACTATGGCGAACGGGTTCGCTGCCGGGCGATTGTGTTGCCCACGATGCGCCGGGCTCAGGAAGTTTGGGATAAGGCTCGCCGTAATCCTTCGATTGAATACTTTGGCGATCTTGCCGAAGAGTATTCCATCGAACCGACCAGCAAGGCCCTGCGCGGCGAAGTGCCCCCCATCCAACGCTTTGGCGGCCAGACTCAATTGGAAGAGACCGCTTTCAAGCTGCAAGAAGGACAACTTTCGGGGATTGTCCAAGTCGGCGATAAGTTCCTGATTTTGCGTTGTGAAGGTCGCACCCAGCCCATGAATATCAAGGAAGACGAAGTTCGCGATATTCTGAGCCGCGATATCTATGAGAAGAAACTGCGCTTGGCCATGAGCGAAAAGTATGAAGAGATGCGCGAAAATTCGCGGATCGACAATTACTTGGCTGGCACGTCGCAGGCTCCTTCCGAGCGCACGGCCAAGAACAAGCAGGACGCGATGTTGCAGGACCCGGCAGTGCGTCCCACGGCTGGCAGTATGACTCGATAGCCGTAGGCCAAAAGAGTTTCGTGGCGAACCGGAATGCGATATATTTGGTCTGGTAGGAAACTTCGCTGTTTTTGCCAGGATCAAACTATGTCGACAGATGCCGGTTCCGAGCCTTTCCGCGTGCAAGTTGCCGACCGCGTGAAGCGGTTGCCGCCCTATTTGTTTGGGCGGATCAACACCATGCTCTACAACAAGCGTCGCAACGGCGACGACGTGATTGATTTGGGCATGGGCAATCCTTCGGACCCGCCGCAGGATTTGGTGATCGAAAAGCTCGCCGAGGCCGCCCGCGATCCGGATAACCACGGCTACAGCAAATCGAACGGCATCGTCAATCTTCGCCGCGAGGTGGCCGCCAAGTACAACAAGAAGTACGGCGTGCGGCTCGATCCCGACAAGGAAGTCATCGTTTGCTTGGGATCGAAAGAAGGCTTCAGCCACATGTGCCTGGCAATGATGGGGCCCGGCGACACAGCCATCGTGCCGGCGCCGTTTTTCCCCATTCACGTTTATTCCGTGGCATTGGCTTCGGGGAACGTGATCGCGCTCGAAGTGGCCGACAGCGAAAAGTTTCTTGCCGACATTGCCTATACCTGCGAGACGCTTTACCCCCGACCGAAGTTGCTGATCCTCAACTATCCTCACAATCCTTCGAGTGTGGTCATTGAGCAATCGTTCTTCGACGAAGTGGTGAAGCTTGCGAAGAAATACAACTTCGCTGTGATCAGCGATTTCGCGTATGCCGACGTTGCATTCGACGGTTATAAGCCCCCCAGCTTTTTGGCTTCGCCCGGCGCGGCGGAAGTCGGCGTCGAGTTCACCACGATGAGCAAGGGCTATAACATGGCCGGCTGGCGGGTCGGCTTCTGTGCGGGCAATGCCGAGATGATCGCCGCACTCGCCACGATCAAAGGCTACTACGATTACGGCATGTTCCAAGCGGTGCAGATCGCCGCGATTTTGGCGCTCCGTCACACCGATGCGGCCGTCGAGGAGCAATCGCTCATCTATCAAAGCCGCCGCAATGCGCTGTGTGAATCGCTGGCTCGGTTGGGATGGGAAGTGAAACCACCGAAGGCGGGCATGTTCGTCTGGCAAAAGATTCCCGAGCCCTGGCGGTCGCGGATGAGTACCATGGATTTCGCCATGATGCTGTTGGAAAAGGGGAACGTCGCGGTCAGCCCCGGCAGTGGGTTTGGTCCCGCGGGTGAGGGCTATTTACGGATGTCGCTCGTCGAAAACGAGGAACGACTGCGTCAAGCCGTGCGGCAAATCAAAGCCTGCCTCAAGGATGCCGATACGGCGTTCACGAATGCTCCGCCGGCGCCGGTGAGCGTTTAGGTTCAAGTTTGGTTATGGGCCTCTTTTCCCTCAATCGCAAACGGATCGTTATGGGGATCGCTGTTCCAAATGTATTCCGCGTAGACCGCGATTTGCTCCGCGGTTTGCTTGCCTTGGATGAGTTCGATGAGCCCCAAGGCCATGTCGGTGCCAGCGGAAACTCCCGAGGACGTGACATACTTTCCGTCGACGACCCAGCGAGCCCGGCATTGCCACATGACGGCATTCGATTGACTCGTCGCCCATGCGTAAGCCTGTTTGTTGGTCGTCGCCTTTCGCCCGTCGAGAATCCCGGTGCGTGCTAGAACGGCAGATCCCGTGCATACCGAAGTGGTCCACTCCGTTGCTTGGTCTTGCTGGCGGATGAATTCAAGCAGGATGGAGTTGTTGACTCCAACGCGTGTTCCTATTCCGCCCGGAACGAGCAGAATCTCAAACTGCGGCGCGTTTTCGAAGGAGTACTTGGCGACCGTCTCGACTCCTTGTGACGAAACCACCGCCTCGCCATGCTCAGAAACCATCGCGATTTCGTAATCAGGCATGTGGCCCCACATTTCGACGGGACCGAAGACGTCCAGCGTCTCGAAACGTGGAAACAGTACGATGCCGATCTTTTTAAGCGTAATGTTCAAGTTGTGCAGCCTCATGTTATCAGGCGACTGAGCCGTCGCTGTCGTAAGCGATCATCAATATAGCGTGGCCACCAAATCCGACTCGGCATTTTCAGTAACGATCGATGACTTAGCAGCTCATCGAAAAAAATCGGGAAAAGCCATCTCCACGGATATTGACACACTAAGACCAGTGTTATACAACAGTAGTCACTTGGGTTGTTTGTCTGATATTTTTCACGTGACGGCGGTCCTCAGCGGTTTTTCTTATGCTGATTCGCATCGAAAAGGGCTCGGCGGTTCCTATCTCCTCGCAAGTGGCCGAGCAGATCGCCACTCTGTGTGCGTCGGGCAAGCTTGTGCCGGGCGAGCGTTTGCCGTCGGTGCGTGAATTGGCCCGTGAATTGGCCGTCAATCAAAACACGATCCTGCGCGTCTACGAACGCTTGGTACGCGATGGCCTGCTCGAAATGCGGCATGGGCAGGGAACTTTTGTCGCCGAGGACATCGGCGGATCGACGCTTGTCGCGCATCGCAAGCGGCTGCTTGAAGAGTTGCGCCAACTTGCGCGGCAGGGCGTAGCGCTGGGGTTGGATTCCGACGACCTCCACGAACTTCTCACCGCGGCACTCGACGAAGTGCTGGCACGACATCTTTCAGATAGCAAGGCTCGAACTAAGGTGACGAAATGAGCGAACTGGCCATCGAGTTTCGTGACGTGCGTAAATCTTTCCGTCGCAAAGAGGTGTTATGCGGCACCACACTGCAAGTCGAGAAGGGGAAGACGTTCGCCTTTTTAGGTCGCAATGGCGAGGGCAAGACAACTGCCATCGGCCTGATGATGGGACTTCTGAAACGCGATTCGGGAGAGATTCGCGTTTTGAATCTCGATCCTGCCACGCACCCTGTGGAAGTGCGACGACGGGTCGGTTATTTGGCTGAAGATCAAACGATGTACGGCTGGATGCGTTGTGAAGAGATATTGCGATTCATGGCGCCGTTCTACCCGACATGGGACCATCAACTTGCTTTGCGGTATGCCAAGGATTTTGAAGTGCCGCTTGCCACGCGGATCAAGCATCTTTCCAAAGGTCAGAATGTGCGACTTGGTTTGGTGCTGGCGCTCGCGCATCGGCCGGAGTTGGTGATTCTCGACGATCCCGCGTTGGGGCTCGATCCGATCATGCGCAAACAATTCAATCGAGATCTGATTACGCATCTGCAGGGTGAAGGCCGCACGGTGTTTTACAGTTCGCACCTGCTGTACGAAGTCGAGCCGGTGGCCGACGAGGTGGCGATTCTCGATCATGGCGTGATTGTGCGGCATGCGGAGACGGAGGATCTGCGGCGAGACGTGAAGCAAATTTCCCTTAGTCGCGAGGCGGCGGGGATGCTGGCCCATCAGGCGAAAATCCTCGACCAACGTCCTGATGGGCCAGATTTGGCCCTTGTCGTCGAAGAAGCGGAAGCGATCGTCGCGGCACTTGAGCAAGAAGGTGTCGAGCATCGGGTGATCGATCTTAACCTGGATGAAATTTTCGAAGCCTACGTCGCGGGGAAAAGGTCTGACTCAGCCACGACTCAACGAGTCGCCGGGGCGGAGGTGATGGCATGAACTCCATTATATTTTTGACTCCGTTCCGTCATTCCCTGGCGACTTCCACGAGACCAGGGAATCCAGGCTTTGTGGCAAGGAACTGGATTCCCGCCTGCGCGGGAATGACGGCAGAAGCCAAAGGAAGTGTCAAATGAACTCAATTTGGCTGAGCTTGTTGTGGAAAGAGTGGCGCGAACAGCGGTGGAAGATGGCGTCGCTGACGGCCGTTAGCATCGGAACCCCGCTCGCCATCATTGCAGCGCTGTTTGGCATGGCTGATGTCGACATACCTGAGGCACTACTGGGTATTACAACAGCATTTTCGTTCGGGTACGCCCTGCTAGCGGGAATGTTTGTGGGGATGTCTGTCGCTGCCAGTGAGAACTCGCATCAAACCGCGCGGTTCCTGCAGGCTTGGCCGGTCCCGCCCTGGAAGGTTGCCTTGGCAAAAGTGTCGATCGCAATGATTGTGATCGCTTTGCCCATCTTGCTGCTGATGTCTTGCGTGTGGATATATATTTCTTTTCAAGACCCAGAATCTGTCCAACTAGCTATTAGGCAAAACTTTGTTGACTTTAAGTCGCCGTGGGGGCTGGGAAACCTATTTTTGGCTCGGACTATAGCGGGAATCTTAGGTACTTGGAGCGTATTCGTTTGGACTATTGCCGGAGGCGTCAACAGAATTGACGAAGTTCGTGCGGGAGCGATTTCATTCTTAATTGGTGCGGGTGCTTGGTGTGGCTTCGCGGGCTTGGGAGCCCTTGGCAATTATGCTGCGACTCTTGGATACGAAACTCAACAGTTTGTCCCGCTGGGACTTTTAGCAATCGCTGCTTTACCGGGTGGTCCCGGGATTGTTAATTCTTTCGTAGTTGATTCGGCAACACACGCCGGTCTAAGCTGGCTTGCCCTGGCGGCCAGCGCAATATTTGTTCACATACTTTTGTTGATCTGGTTCCTTAAGAGGTTTGGGCAAGCTCCTGCAAGACTCAAGCATGCTGGAACGAGTTGGGAATTGTTTTCCTATTCCACCGTATCAAGAAAGCCTTTTCGTTCAGGGATTGATGCGATCATTTGGAAACAAGTTCGCGAAATTGGACCCCTGGCCCTCCTAGCGGTCGTTGGGATTTGTAGCATCGCTCCACTTATCTATTGGGTAGATCACATGGATGGAGGGCTCAATCGGTTTGGCGATATCCTAGGCAGTCTTACGATAGCAGTTTCGATTTTAGTCGTCCTCGTAACAGGTATAGGATTGCTGTACGAAGACTACATGAGGGGTGTGGAGAATTTTTGGCGGTCTCGCCCGATAGATTTGAGTTTGTGGTTCTGGGTCAAATATCTGACGGGCATACTCGTTCAGTTGCTGGCCTTTCTGCCACTCATTGTGTTTTCCTACCGGCAGCTGGGATGGTCGGACGAGACCTTGTTGGCGAGTTGCTATGCGCTACTTTTATACTTACTGCTCTACTCCTTGGCACTTGCTTTTTATGCACTTGTACGCCAACCGATCTATGCGGCAATTCTGACCATTACTGCGATCATAGTTGGCTGGATATCGTTGGTGGTTTTTATTTTCCCGAATGGACAACCCACATTGCTCGGCAGCGTTGCAGGAGCTTTGCTTGCCATGTTGATACCAGTGGTGCTTGCCAGTTTGCTCGCCTGGCAGGCCGTCGTGCGGAATTGGGGCTGGAAGCAGCATCGGTAGCGTTATCCCCATGAGCCGCGATCAGACCTGATCGCCGGTGCCCCTGCGATTCGTCGAATCGCGGCTATTTTCAGCCCCTATAGAGAAGTGCTCCGATTCGCTAAAATGGAGCCGCGCTAAAAATAAGTCCGCGCAAAAAATGAGGGTCCTTGCTCGCCGGGGCAAGAACCCTCGAAATTTAGGCTGACCGGTTATGGTTAAACAACCGGAGACCCACAGCCTGTTTTGCGTATCGTCGCTCCCTTGCGGCGAGCTTAACGGCGAAATCGTTTTAATCATTCTCTTGGCCTCCTACCGTGTGCAGACGCCCCGCGCAAATGATACAACCCGCAAAACTGGCTCTCGAAGATGGCACTGTTTACACCGGCACGTCGATTGGCGCTGCTGGCGAAGTCGACGGCGAAGTCTGCTTCAACACGTCGATGACCGGTTATCAAGAGATTCTCACCGATCCGAGCTATCGTGGTCAGATCGTCACGATGACCTATCCCCAAATCGGCAACTATGGGGTCAATCAAAGCGACTACGAAAGCAGCAAGCCCCATCTGGCTGGCTTTGTCGTGAGGGAACATAGCCGCATCGAAAGCAACTTCCGCTCGGAAGCATCGCTCGGCGCGTTTCTGAAGAAGTGGGGCGTGGTGGCCATCGAATCGATTGATACCCGCGCGCTCGTGCGGCGGATTCGTTCGCAGGGGGCCATGCGGGGCGTGCTATCGACCATCGACATGGATGACGCCAGTCTGGTGGCCAAGGCAAAAGCAAGCCTGGGGCTGGTGGGGCGTGATCTCGTGCGTGAGGTGATCCCCACACAAGCAGCCGCATGGGATGATTCGGTAAGTGAATGGACGCATCTTGCCGGAAAGGGGGATGGTGGAAGGGGGAAGGGGGAAACGAATTCGCATTCTGCTCCGCATGTCGTCGCGCTTGATTATGGCATGAAGTGGAACATCCCGAGGCACTTGGTTGATCAAGGTTGCCGTGTCACGATCTTGCCGGGGACGGCGACGGCTCAGGACGTGCTTGCGCTTAAGCCGGATGGCGTGTTTCTTTCCAATGGGCCGGGCGATCCGGAACCGCTGGAATATGCGATCGGCACGATCCGCGATTTGCTCGGCAAACAGCCTGTTTTCGGCATTTGTTTAGGGCATCAGTTGCTGTCACTGGCCAGCGGTGCCAAGACATTCAAGATGAAATTCGGCCATCGCGGGGCCAATCAACCGGTTCAGCAATTGGGAACTGGTGTCGTGGAAATCACTTCACAGAACCATGGGTTTGCCGTGGACGAAGAGTCGCTCCCCGCGGATCTCGAAGTGACGCATCGCAGTCTCAATGATGGGACGATCGAAGGGGTGCGCCGACGGGACGTGGCCGCATTCAGCGTGCAATATCATCCCGAAGCTTCGGCGGGGCCGCACGATAGCCATTATTTGTTTCGCGAGTTTTTGGATGCGATGGCAAAGTCGTGATTGATTTCGCGCTAAGCCTCGAGCAGCTAGGAATCGCGCATCAGGAGCTCGATGATTTCGATGGCGGCGAGCGCTCGTTGGGGATCGCGAAGTTCTTCGTGCTCGAATTGTCGGGCGAGATCGGTCGAATAGCGCAAGTATTGCTCGCGGGATTCTTCGGCCAACTCCCAGCCAATTTGGCGAACCACTTGCGGCCAGAGCTGGCGGGCTTGCTCTAAAGAATCGGCATCGCCGCGAATGGCTTGGAAGACGACGTCGTCCAATTCTTCGAGCAGCAATTGCACTTCATCCGACTCGGCATGTAGAAAATGCGAGGGAGAATCGAGAGGGAGCGAATCCGCGCCGTTGGAATCGTGCGGACGGCCCCCGTGTGGTGCGTGGGGTCGATGGTTCATGGCGAGAGAGATTAATCCTGAATGTCGGCTGGGTCTTTACGTGATTCGCGGCGGGACAAAGCCCGCCGACGCAGCTCAGCACTCTTGGCGTGAGCTGCGCCGGCCGACAGGGGTGTGTTCGATTCGTGGGCACAATGGTCCACGGTGACGGCAACTTTTTCCAACTGGTCCGCGAGGAGTTGATAATATTTTTCTAGGTCGCCGCGCATTTCGCGGAATTCGTCCTTCCAAGTGTCATTGTCAGCGGAGGCCCGTGCTCGTTCGGTTTCCAAAGCAGCCTCCAGTTCGGTGATTCGCTGTTGGGCGACCTGGCGATCAATTTCCAGCTCGCCGTAACGAGCTTCCAAGTTTTCAAATTCTCGCAACTGCTCACTGTTTTCCTCCTCGAGTTGCTGAAGTTCTTCTTTGGCGGCGGCCAGTTGCTGCTCAAGCTGAATGGCTTGTTTTTGCAGCCCTTTTTCCGCGGTTTTGCTTTTACCAAGCGCGTCCTGGCGGAGGTCCAGCTCGGTCTCTTTGCGAGCAAGTTCGCTTTGCCATTGCGTGAGCTCCTCATGCAGTTTTTCAAGTGCGGAGAACGAATCGTGAATCCACGAACCGAGTTCCACCTGCTCGCTCTGGAGAACTTCCAGAGGTTGCAGTGCCGAATGCAACGATTCCAAAGTCGCGGGTGTCGACATGACGTTGATAAGGGTAACGTCGCAGCGTGAGCGTGCGGCAAAGGCGAGGAATAGCGTCAAACGACGTTGGAAAAGTCGGTCTGCGGCAAGGTAGGTGGGTACCGCAAGTGGAGTAGGTTGGCGAGCGTTGTTTTGCAACGTTCCGCCGAATGAAAAGTAGCTTACGTAGTTGGGAGAAGCAAAGAATTTCTCTGAAATAATTTTTGCTCAAAGCGGCCAGTGCCTGGTTCTAGTCAATCCGAACGCGAGAAGGTTAAATAGTGTTGTTGAAACGCCACATCATTCGTGCAAAATTCTATGCCCAGCAAATCAAAAAAGCGTAAGCGTCCGCAAGAGCTTACACCCTTGGAATCGAAGTCGAGCGATGCTATTACGGTCGCTTGGATGGTGACGATCACCACGCTGTTGTTTTGCAATCTAGCAATTGCGGGAGGTTATTATTTCTCGCGCCAGTATCCGGACGTCGCTGGGCTGCGGATGATGAAAGAGATGCTGCTGATGGCGGGCAGTGGTTTGGGCGCGATTTCGCTGGTGCTATTGCCGGTTGTTTATCGCGTCCGCAATGTCGTTCCTCCCACGGGGATCGCCGTGTTTGGAGCGTGTTTGGCGATCGCGCCGATCTTGGGGCTGATTTTGAGAAACTTGCAGTAACGCGGCAGCGGGACGCTGCCGGCTAACGGCCGCGCAGGTACTCCCAGTGGAAGATGGCGACCAGCGATTTGGCATCTTCGATTTCGCCGCGCAGTGCCATTTGCACGGCCTCGTCCCAAGGAACGATTAAGTTATCGATCTCCTCGCCAGCTTCCCGGGCCGTCGCGCCGGGGGTGAGTCCCTCGGCGACGAACAAGTACATGCGTTCATGCAGGATGCCCGGCGACATATAAAAGGCCGGTAGCTGAGTCCAACGCTCGGCGGTGTAGCCGGTCTCTTCTTGCAGTTCACGGATCGCGGTCTGTTCGGGGGGCTCTTTGTTGTCGATTGTCCCCGCGGGAAGCTCGATAAGTGTCTTGCCTACCGCAACGCGATAGTTGCGAATCAGGCAGATACGGTTTCCTTCGAGCAACGGGAGAATTGTCACGGCGCCGGGATGCTCGATCACTTGCCGCGAGACTTGCTGACCGTCTTGTAATGTTTGCGTTCGCTCGAGCACTTGAAAGCGGCTGGCCTGGAACAACAGTTTGGGTTCATCACTCATGGCATTCTTTAACCGGGCTTCGGTGACAGCAGACCTGGCGACAGTTTCAGTATGCGGCAACCACGTTCGTTTTTCCGCGAGTTTTTGCCGTAACGGCGGACAGGTTTGCCGATTTTCGTTGGGGTTGTTAGGATAACTCTAAGAGAGTGCGGCAGTCTATTCTCAATCGGATTGCCTTGGCGGGGATTCTCTGAAACCGTTTTCTGCTAGGGTTGTTGAGTTTGGTGCCACCCACAAGCGGCCATGCGATGAATTCTGCACATGGAATTTGGAGTCTGTGTATAGGCCGCTGGCGGGAAGCGGAAGTGCGGCTGCACATTTTGTTTCCGCTCGTGGCACTGAGTGCATTTTTCCTGACCCGCAACGTCGAGCAGATTGACGAACGGGTTGTTGGCTGGTCGCTCGTCGTGTTGCTCTTCAGCGTGGCTGTGCATGAGCTGGCACGATTGGTGACGGCACTGCGGATTGGTGGGCAGGCTGCCACCATCGTTTTAGGACCTATCGGTGGGTTGTCGAAGATTCACCTGCCGGCCGACCCACCGGCCCATTTGCTCACCGCTATGGCGGGGCCGATCGCCTCGTTTGCGCTCTTAGTGATCGCCGCCTGTGCTTTGGCTTTGAGTGGCAATGGCGACATGTTTCGCTTCTTTGTCAGACCTACGGATTTGGAGTATGTCTTCCCGCATCTGGGGAGCCACTTCATTTCTTGGAAACTGTTGGGCCAGTTGTTCGTTTACGTCAACGGCTTGCTGCTGTTGATCGACATGCTGCCAATCGATCCCTGTGCCGGGGCGGAAATCCTGCGCGGCATGTTGTGGCCCGTGCTGGGACGAAGTTCCGCCAATACCGCCACATCGCATATTGCCCTGGGGATGGCCTTGTTCTTTGCCGTGGCGGCGGTGGTGGTCTCCTATGCGAATACCACAGTGCTGATCATGCCAAGTTGGTATCCGCTGGCGTTCGTAGCCGTGCTGCTGTTGTATGGTGGGCGAGGTACGGTGGTGTCTAAGCAGTTTGACGTGGGCATCGCCATCGACGAGTTCGATTCCGACGATGAAGAGTGGCTCACCACGGATTGGGTCGAAGAAGACCGCGAAGCCGTTTTGGTCGAGCACTTGCAAGACAAGCAGCAAGAGGCCCTGGATCGTAAACGCCGCGAGCAGGAAGCCAACGAAGACGCGCGTGTCGACGACATTCTCGCCCGGTTGCACGAGACGAGTTTCGATAACTTGTCGGAAGAAGAACGGGCCTTTCTCAAGCGGGCCAGCCGTCGCTATCAGCAACGCCGTGGCAGCGATAAGAGCGGCCGGTAGCGTTCATGGCACGCCAAGCACAAGATCGCGAAGATTTGTTGCGCGATGCCAAGGCTCTTGTGCCCCGCCTGATGTTGAAGCTCAAGATCCTGGACGAGCCTTGTGAATTGTTTGCCGGTTTTCGCGACAACGCTTTGAGCCTTTATTTCGACGCGGACCCGGTGTATCAGTTCAATAGCTCTCGGGAATTGCGACGAGCGTTCGTTGATAATGCGATTATCAAGGCCGTCGCAGGTGAACTTCATACCTGGCAGCCCGAACGCACAGAGCGGGAAGTCGCGATGAACAGTCGCACAATGGACTCGGCTGAGTCCACAGAGTTCGTTGCCAACCTGTTGCGACGGCTTACTGCTTTGCGTGAGACTTTACTGCAACGCGATTTTGAAATCGTGGGGCAAGTTCCCGTGGAAGGGGAGGGGCTCGCCCGATTGCAAAGTTGGCTCGATTCGGTGCGAACGATTGAAATTGCGCAGGCCGCAAATGTCGGTTAGCCTTGGCGAGCAATGGGAGAAACAATTACTGCCTCGCCAAATTGAGATTGCAGGCATGTGCCAATCTCGTTGGCCCCGCGCTTTACCATGGCGAGTGCCCCAGGGGCCTGAAGTTTCCGAGACCAACTGCTGGTTGTGATTTTGCCAACTTCTTGATCGCCACTGCGTAGCGTTGCCCCAATCGCAGGAACATCTGTACCGTCGAATTTGACGACACCGAGTTTCTTGTTGACATGTCCCAAAGCGTCGATGCGAGCCACAGTTTCCTGACCCAGATAGCAGCCCTTGTTGAAGCTGATGGCCTGGGCATCGCGATTGATTTCCTGGGGCAGGTGCGACTCGTCGAAATCAACGTCAAACAGTGGAAAACCTGATTCCACACGAAGTGCCGTGAATATTGGGGAATCGACGTCAATGACCAACGATGATTCGTTGGCTGTGCGCGAAAGCGAACCTCCCGGCCAGAGCCAATCACAGGAAACTCCAGCGCCGCTCGTGGAGCCAATCTGATAGCTCCAAGTCGCTTCATTTGTTACGTCGGCGAGTTGCACATCTTCACGAATGATATAGCGGTCGAGATGCTTGATCAGTTTCTCGGCTTGGCCGGGAACCGTGAGTAAGAGTAACCGTTCGGGATCCTTTTCGGCGATCACGGTCACGTGGTCCAGAATCTTGCCTTTGACGTCGGTGCAAAACGCTTCACGAGATTGGCCGGGCACTAGGCGAAGGATGTCGTTCGTACACATGTTGTGTAGAAACTTGTAGCGATCCTGACCCGTGAGTTGAACTTGCGACCAATTCTCCAGCCGTATCGACCCACCCGAGGTCGTGAGCGTTGTGTAATCGTCTTGCCAAGCAGGATTCGAAGGCATGGAAATTCAATCTTGTTGAATGGATCAAGCGGTCAAATTTGGTTCTAAGTGCTGAGCTTGTTCCAAAACAACACACTGAGGATAGCTGCCGATCAGGTGGGCGAGTTCTTTGTCCGAAGCGATGGGGGCGAAACCCAGGCTTTCGACAAGGCGGCTGTCGAGTTGGCTTTTGAGGTAAATCGTGCCGCGTTGCAGCACGCGACATAACAACAACGAGGCCTGACTGTCGGCGAAGGCATCTTTGAGCAGCTTGCGTTCGACATCAGCCAAATCTTGCGCGTTACGCAACCGTTTGGCGGAGGGCCCGGGCCGCGCTGCGATATCCGAACAGATAGCGATCGCGCCACCCGGAATCAAAAGTTCATCAGCCGCCGTAAGCGCGCGGCTCAAGTTCTGCCAAGTTTGCTGAGAATCGTTGCCGACGATCGTCGCGACAACCAACTCCGCCTTGCGATCCACTTCAGTCGACCACACATCGCGATAAGCGCCCCGCGCTGCCTCGGCGACGGCAGTCGGCGTACCGCAGCAGAACGCGGCAACTTTTCCTTGGGGACCAGGCACGACCTGCAATGCCAGACCAATTCCAAGCAACCAATCGCATTGATGAACTTCTTCCTGAAGCTTCTGACGACTCGACTTCGATTCTTGCGAGCTGGGGGAATGAAAACGGCCGATTGTTTCTTGATCGGAAAACGTGGGGAACATTCCAGTGCCCGAATAGTCGCGTTCGCCCCCTGTGGTGACACCAACAGGGATCACCAGATCAGCATCGCACAGCACACGGTTGAGCCGTAAGGGCAGGCCAGCCGCAGTGACGCCCAGCAGGGCCAGTTGTTCCTCTTGATCGACAATATGAAGAATGATCGGGAGGTCTTCTCCCACCTGTTCACGCAACAAATGTTGGACGACACCATCTGCGGCGAACTCTGGCGAAAGCAAAATCGTGATGGCCGACTTTTCCACGCCGGCGTGCGTTAACGCTGTGATGATTCCATCGACGACTCGCAACACGTGAGGCGTGCCGTAGGCGAGAGCGATGGCCACGGTATCTCCCGGGACCGTCGCACTGGCGAGTTCAGGGTAATCAAGCGGATTGGCAAAGGCTTGTTCCACTCGTGCGGGGATGTCGTCATCGGGGATCGCTGCCATGTCGTTGGCGCGAATCGTCACGACATTCGTGGTTGATAAATCACAGATTGTCCCGTTGCCGTAAGTAAGCTTCATAGATTCGTAGAGCACGGCTCTCTAGGCCGCCGCGTAGTCGTGTGATATGTTGATAAACTTCAACCATTGGCGCAGTGAGTGGCCTCTTGGTCAAGGGGTGTCGTCGGGTCGAACGCACGTCAATTTCAGCGGGGCTGTCGATCAACGTATTTCGCCGTGAGTTTTTCTAGATGACCAATTGCTCGAAAAGTCGTTTTTTTCTGGGGACCTGGGTTGTCGCGGCGGCAGCGACACTTCTGTTGTCCGCTTGCAGCGATTCAAAGCTCCCACCGCGAGTGAAAGAATCGAAAGCGGACAAGATTTCGCCTGAAGATATTCTTGCCAAATTGCGTGACACTTACGCCGCGCTCGATTCTTACTCCGACAATGCGATTCTCGTGGAACGGGGTGTGAGCCGCTCGCGGGGCAGCGTCACCGAGATGCCTTTCACGCATCTTTCATTGGTATTTGGTCGGCCGAACCGCTATGCGATTTCCTACGAAGACGCGATCCCCAGCAGTCAGGGACGCACGAAGTATCGCATCGCTTCGGATGGCAAGCGTGTGCGGTCGGTGGCGAACGAATTGCCGGAACAAATTCACGAAGCGATCGCCCCTCGGGAAACAACCGCCGAAAATCTCATTCCCGAACCGGAACTGCGCCAAGCGATTTTGCAGGTAGGAATTGAGAATCTTTTTCCACAACTAATGATGTTGCTCGCGCGTGATGCGGAGAAGCCTTTATTTCCGCGCAGCACAGCACTCAAGATGTTGCCGGAGGAAAAAATCGAGGGTGTGGCGTGCTTTCGAATCGCACTCACGGAACCTGAAGGCCAGCGTGTGTTATGGATTGATAAAGACAAATACATTCTGCGGCGGATGGAAGTACCCATCGATCAACAACGCGAAAGTTTGGATCCCACGGGGCAGTTTTCCAGTTTCTCGGTTGATCTCGACTTTACTGATATCACGCTCAATCCGCAGTTTGATGACGAGGTCGTAACGATCACCATTCCCGAGGGCGGTCGGCTCGTGCGACGATTTGTTCCTCCGGCCGCAGAAGGGCCTTCGCCGAATCTCGGCAAGCCGGTCAAGGAATTTGCCTTTGAAGATCTCTCGGGAAATAAAGTCACTCCTGCATCGCTGAAAGGCAAGATCGGCGTATTGGAGTTCTGGGGAACGGATTGCGCACCGTGCAAACAACACACACCGCAACTGGAAAAGGCATTTCAAGCGTTGAAAGATGACGAAGGCGTTGTGTTCTACGCGGTGAGCACAGATCCCAAAGGATTGCCGACCGAAACCGTAGCCAAGACCTTCGAGTCCTGGGGCGGCACCATTCCCGTTCTGCGGGATTTGGAAAAGAACGCCTATTACAACTTAGAAGTCAAAGCGACCCCCACCTTGATGCTGGTAAGTGCCGACGGCCAGTTGCAGGACATGCATACCGGCATGTTGGAGAACGCCGATGACTTGGTGAAAAAAGTTCGCCAGATCCAAGCGGGCGAAGATTTGGTCCAAGCAGCTAGAGATGAGCATACGCGTGAAATCGACGAACACATGGCGATTTTGGAAGCCGCCACGCTGGAACGTTCGCTCGTTGACGAGAAACCCGCCGTCGCGGAGATTTCACCACGCAAGTTGCCGGAGAAGCTCGTTCTCGAAGAAGTTTGGAAATCGAAACTTGCGAATCTGAGTAAGCCGGGCTACGTGGTGGTTCTCACGGGAGACAGCCAAGAAATATTGGTTGTCGATGGTGGTGAGGCAGTGGTTCGCTACGACCACACGGGCAAGTTAATTGGAGGCATCAAACTCCCCCAGCATTCCGAGCAATCTGCAGGATTTGTCCGAGCAGCTACCGATGCCGACGGGAAGAACTGGTTTCTGGTGAGCGGCGTCGGTTGGCAACAAGTATTTCTCTACGACAAGAATTGGCAACTCGTGTTTTCCTTTCCTGATGAGCAACTTTCGGGGATTGGTGATGCGCGGTTGTTCGATTTGAAATCGGCTGGGAAGCCCAACCTTTTTGTAGGTTATTGGGGCGGGTTAGGCGTTCAGGAAGGATCACTCGAAGGACAACGAGTGTGGGTCAATCGCCATTTGGATCACGTGCTGCAAGTTGCGGAAGGGCCCGCCATTGAATCGGGCAAAGATAGTTCGCTGTGGTGTACCAGCACTCGAGGGACCGTCACCGAAATCACTGCCGATGGCAAGTTGAATCGCGAGATCGTGATCGTCGGGCATAACTTAATTTCGCTCGAGCCGTTCACCCACGACGAGCAACAAACACGATGTGGCATCAGCTCAGTCAAGGCTGGTCGATATGCCGTTGTGGCTTTTGATCGCAACGGCAAAGTTGCGTGGAGCTATGATTTGCCGGCGGGCGAATATCAGGGATCCATTCCGCCTATTCAAAGAATTGATCTGCCCGACCTGAAAGACAGTCTCGTCGTGGCTGGGCCCGATGGTTCTTTGCAATTTCTCAGTGCTCAGGGTGAACTTATCGATCGTTTCGATTACGGCGATTCGATAAGCGGTTTAGCTGCTCGGGTTACCGAGAAAGGCCCTTTTCTGTGGGTGTCAGCGGGGAATCGACTCACCGCGTGGCGAATCTCGGCGGAATCGGCACCTTGAATTTCTGGGCGACTGATTTTAAGTTCGGTGGTTGAGAAAATTAACTTCGCTAAGCCCCGACCGGATTGAGCAGTCGGCTTGAACAGAAAGAGAATTCCATGGCTGTTACCTCCGAACAAATGACCACTTGGCTCAAGACCCTTCTGGCGGGACGTTCGGCAGCACCCGAGCTGGAACTTGTTGATTATCTTTCCACGGTGCCGCGTTTGGATACGCTGGCTGACGTGCCGTCAGGAACACCGGTCGCTATTCGCGGCGACGTCGATGCCAAGCCAGGGGCCAAGGTTGGTGAGGGAGACATCCGCCTGCAATCGATGGTCGATACGCTCAAATACGGCAGCGAGCGCGGCTGGAAGCAAATCATTTTTGGCCACATTGGCCGCAAGCCGGAAGGTTCGCTTAATAAGGTCGCAGCCCGGTTGGGCGAATTGCTGGGGCAAGATGTGACGTTGATCACTGATTGGATCGACGAATCGAACGACATGATTCTGGATTCCGTGGCCAAGCAAATTGCCGACGCCAAGCCGGGCGCGGTGATCATGCTGGAGAACACCCGCAAATACAAAATCGAAACCGTGCTGTGGAAAGCCAAAGAGGCTGATCTTCCCAAGTTGGCCGAATCGCTGAGCAAATTTGCCAACGACTTCGCGGCCAAGATCGCCAAGGTCTACGTGCACGAAGCACTTTCCGCCGGCAGCTTGGATACATCGAGTGTGGTGATTCCCGCGGCGATGGACCGTGTGGCAATGGGAACTTACGAGGCGTCGGAATTCGACGGCCCCATGCGGAAGTGTTTGAAGACACAATTGGTGATCTTCAGCGGGCTTAAAATTGACAAGCTCGATGACCTCGAAGCAATGATTGGTCGGGGAACGATCAAGACGGTCTTTGCCGCCGGGTCGCTGGCGATGGCGTTGAAGAAAGCGATTGGCGAAATCGACGGCAAACCTTGCTGCCTGGGTGTCGCCGAAGATCCTGCCCACTCCGACAAGCCCTACTATATTCCGGCTGAGCGGGTGGCTCAGGCCAAGGAAATGGTCACCGAGGGCCGGATGAAAGGCATTGAGTTTATCGTGCCGGTTGATTCCGTGGTCGAGGACGGCTCGGTGGTCGAGAATCTCGCCCCAGATCAACAGCAGTTCGATATTGGCCCCGAGTCGAGCAAGCTCTTTGAAGAAAAAGTCACCGAGTTCCTGGTCGACCATCCCCGCGGAGCCGTGGCGTTTCACAACGGCGTCTTCGGCATGTTCGAAGATCCACGCTTTGAGGCGGGCACGAAAAACTTCATACCTCAGCTCAAGCGGATGACCGATTCGGAGGTCGAGGTTTACGTCGGTGGCGGCGAAGGGGGTAAAGCCCTTGAACTCTACGGTAAACCGGACTGGGTGACGCACGTCTTCACCGCAGGGGGAACCGTGCTCAATGCCCTAGGCAGCGAGCCCGTCCCGTATCTGGTCGCCCTACGGATGGCAGCCAAGTCTTAAGCGGCGGTGCCGGGGCGAACTCGGTCGCAGTATTCGGCAAAACGGTCGAGGGCCTTCAAAGTTTCGCCGGGGCTGGCTTCTTCCTCGCAGCACATCTCGAGACGAGCCGCGAGAGTACTGAGTTTGGCAAAGCCGTAGTTGCTGGCCAGTTCGTTGAGTTGATGGGCCACGCGGGCGACCGATTCCCAGTCGGCCACTTCGGCGTGAGAACGGAGCGTTTCGAGACGCTGGGGCAGCTCGTGGGCAAAGATCGCCACAAGTTCGGCCAAATTTGGGTCGTCGCCATACACCGAATAGACGGGCTGTAACGATTGAATCGATTGCATGATGGATCTCCTGGTTGAAGGCGAGACACGTCCGTGCGACTGCTTCGCGCTAGGTTACTAGGCAGACTCTTACAACCAACTTCTAGCGAAGCCTAGACCATTTTTCGGCATGGGGTGCCGTGGCTTATAGGAATAGGCAAAGTGGTTAAACGACGCGAGGAATCGTTTCGATCTGCTAATAGTGATTAAAAGTCGTATTGCGATTTCTCATAACTGCTCGCGGCAATGCGAGACAATTATGCGCGAAAGTGCTCTGGCCACGGTCGAGCGTCTTTTCTAGCTCCCACGAGCACAGACCCTCCCCCGAGAAGCTGTTTCGCGCATGCGCGATGAACGGCTTGTGCGGGGCAGAACGATTGAATCGATCGTAAAATCCCCGGGAAAACTCGCCTCAACCGGTCTCAATCGCTACGAACGAAATGCGCGGAACGCGGTCGCGAAAGAGTGATAGCAATTTCTTGAAAGTCATCAAGGGTTTCTGTGACCTTCGTCGATAGCTGTCATATCCAATGGAGCGTTAGCCGCTCGCAAAGGAAGACAAAGGTTTCGCGATGAGCACTCTACGCTTCCCATAAGCAAGTGCAGTCCAGACCCTTCCTTGTGCCGTGGCGGCCACTGTGTTTCCCCCTCAATTTAGGAGCCTCCCAAATGAAGAGTAATGTCCTCCTGTCGGCGCTTGGTTTGTGCGTCGCAATTGTTCTGAGCAGTGCTTCGAATGCCAACGCGTTCGGCCTGTTTGGTGGTTGTGCCGAGCCGAGCTGTGGTTGTTCTGATGACTGTGGTGCTGAGCCCAGCTGTGGCTGTGCCGACGCTTGCGAACCAAGCTGCGGTTGTGCCGATGACTGCTGTGCCCCTGCTTGTGGCTGCTGCTGCAAGAAGCGTTGTGGTTTGTTCGCCCGCTGCAAAGCTCGTCATGCTTGCAAGAAGGCTTGCTGCTGCGAACCTAGCTGTGGTTGTGCCGATGCATGCGAACCAAGCTGCGGTTGTGCTGACGCTTGCGGTGCCGACAACGGCTGCTGCGGTGCCGAGCCCAGCTGTGGTTGTGCCGATGACAGCTGCTGCGAACCAAGCTGCGGTTGTGCTGAAGACACCTGCTGCAATGCCGGTCACGGTTGCTGCTGCAAGAAGCGTTGCGGCCTCTTGGCCAAGATGCGTGCTCGCAAATGCTGCAAGAAGGCTTGCTGCTGCGAACCAAGCTGCGGTTGTGCCGATGCATGCGGTGCTGACAGCTGCTGCGAACCAAGCTGCGGTTGTGCAGGCTGAGATCAGTCAACAAACCCACAAGGTTTGACAACTGAATAAGAATAAAACGGCTCCTTACTCTCACGGGTAAGGAGCCGTTTTTCGTTTAGGTGGGCTACGATTTGCGATGGTTTCTCGATCTTGTGGACTTTCGCCGAGCCCCGCGCGATAATCACGGCATCTTCTTTTTCCGGAACAGAGGGAAGGTGCACTATGAACACTTCGCGATTTTGGGGAGCTATTCTTGGCCTGCTCCTCACCGTTGAAACTCTCCCTGCCCAGCAAGCCTTGCCGCCGCAAGGGAATCAGGGACAAGCCAACCAAGGCCTGGGGAACATTGGTTTCTTTGGTGGGCCGGGGCCGGTGGGTTTAGGCCCGGGGGCACCGGGAGGCGCAGCCAATGCCGACTTCGATTCGCTCATCGACTTGATCGTGTCGACCGTGGAATACGACACTTGGATGGAAAACGGTAGCGGTGAAGGCGAGATTCAACCGTTTCCCACGGGCGTGTATGCCGATCCCGAAGGGACCTTGCGATTCGATCGTTCGCAGTTGACCGCGGTCAGTCTCAAGCGTGAGCCCAAGCCTCTAGCGGCAGGTGGCGATGTCCGGCAAAGCTCACCGCTCCGTTATGTGTCGCTGCCGCAACTCGAGCGAGCGATTGCCAAACACCAAGCCGAGCACAAACCACTTCCTCCCGAGATGCTCACGCTCGCCGGGTTGCAACGAATTCAGTTTGTGCTGATCAATCCCAAGACAAACGATTTGATCTTGGCGGGACCAGCGGGAGATTGGCAGGTCGATCCGTCGGGTATCATCGTCAGCACAGAGTCCGGACAGCCCGTTGTCCGGCTGGACGATTTGCTCACATTGTGGCGACGACACAACACGGGGGCAGCGTTTGGTTGTTCGATCACACCTCGACAGCAAGCGCTGGCTGAAACGCAAGAGTATTTGAATCGTACGGCCAACCAAGCCATTGAGCCCAGCGATCGGAAGGACTGGCTCACAGGCCTCCGCGATAGCCTTGGCAAGCAGGACGTGGAATTCTTCGGCACGACCCCTGATAGCCACATGGCGCGAGTTTTGTTGGTGGCCGACTATCACATGAAGCTCATCGGCATGGGACTCGCCAATGGGGTGGATGGCGTCAGCAGCTATCTGGACACAGTGCAACTTGCCGCCGATGGTTCAGCCCCGCCGATGAACGTATTGCGTTGGTGGTTTGCACTCACCGAGCGTCCCATCAAAGCGAGTGCCACGCGTGATGCCTTCGAGATTCCGACTGGCGGGGTCCAAGTGCTGAGTGAAAATGAGCTTATCGCCGCGCGTGGCCAACGAATTCACACGAATCAGTCCGACGATCTCAATCGCCGCTTTGCCGAGTCTTTTACCAAACACTTTGCTCAGATTGCCGACAAATACCCATTGTATGGCGAGCTCCAGAATATCTTCGACCTTGCGGTGGTCTTGGCGCTTGTTGAGCGTGAACAACTCGTCGGCCGCTCAGGTTGGAAATCGGCATTATTTGAAGACGCGGGTTCTTTGCGACTACCTCGCATGGCCGTGCCGCAAGAAGTAGAAACTGTCATCAATCACCGCGTGATCAAGAAAAAGCATATCGTCGCAGGAATCAGCGGCGGCGTGTGGGTCGACGCACCCAGGCAACTCAAGCTGGAAACCGATGAAAAAGTCGCGGTCGGTCTCAAGGATGATGCACCATCCGAGCAATGGTGGTGGGACTAAACCGATTCCGGTTCATCATCTTGGGCCACACGCACGAGCGCTTCATCGAGGAGCGGTTGTTTTTCGCGCTTGATCCACCAATAGGTGCCGATCAATCCGCCCAAGAGGACGAGCAACGTGAGCGCCCACTCGGCATCGCGGAGCAATTCGGTGATGTGATCGCCGAAGAAATGGGCCGTCCAAAAGAAAGTGCCCACCACGAGCGTCGCGCAAAACATGTCGTAAAAAATAAACTCGCGAAAGGGAACGCGCATGATTCCTGCGGACAGATAAACCGGTCCACGCACGCCCACCATAAAACGGGCCACCCCCATCACTTTGAACAGATGTTTCTTAATTGCCGCGTCGAACTTTTCGTGACGCGTGGCCCCCAGCCATTTGCTGAGCTTTGGGTGGCGTTGAACCAGCCCATGGCCAAAGTGATAGCCAATGCCATACATGGCACTATCGCCAAGCAAAGCCCCCACAAGACAGGCCGCGAAGGCGAGCCATGGATCGAAGTGCCCCTGCGAACTAAGCACCCCCGCCAGAATGATGGGAATTTCTTCGGGGATCGGCAGACCACAACCCGTGAGTACCAGGAAAATCACGATGCCCAGGTAACCGCCGTTTTGGATCAGCCAATCCACGTCAAGCGTCTCTCGTGAAGGTAGGTGGTAGCAGGTTCGAGGTGATTGAAGTCATCGACTGACCACTTCGCCTACAAAGTGGTCAGCATTCGCGCATCGCACAGCGGAGTCCAGTGCTCGTCCGTGAGATTTCCCGTATACACAGTGATACCGAATTCCGAATCCGCGGGACACACCAATACCATGCGAATGTCAGGCCGTCGCGAACACAAATTCGCGGCTTCTTCGGGACCAAGCACAAAAGCCGCCGTGGAGAGAGCATCGGCCTCGGCTGCGGTTTCTGCCACCACAGTTGCCGTGAATACGCCCGCGGCGGGCCAACCGGTGCGTGGGTCAATTACGTGGCTGTAGCGGCGTCCCTCGTGGTCGAAAAATTGTGTCGCTCCGCCGGATGTGCCCAAGGCCTGATCGCGTAAATGAAATTCGGCGAGGCGGTAATTTTGTTCGAGCGGATGCCGTAGCCCAATGCTCCAGCAGTCGTGATCGTCCCCCCGATTTTTTCCCCGCGCTAACACGCTGCTTTTGCCACCGTGCCACAGGTAATCGTGTGCCCCACGTTCGTTCAGCAAAGCAGCCGCGCGGTCGAGTGCGTAGCCTTTGCCGAGGGCGTTGAAATTGATTTCCATGCCGGTGTGAGCAAATCGCACGGTGCTCGCGGCCTGATTGATCACAAGGTCAGACTTCGCAACCATTTCTACGGCCGCGGAGATTTCTTCGTCGCTGGGCAGTCGTCCCTCACGTTTCAAGAAACCCCAGACCCGCGATAACGGTGTCGCCGTGATATCGAAGACCCCTGCGGTATCGTCGTACAGTTTCACCGCGAGTTGCAGCAACTTAATAAGCTCCGGGTCCACGGAAACTGGCTGCGTGGCGGCCAGACGATTGATCTCGCTCACCTGACTGGTGGGCCGATAAATCGTGAGCAGGTCTTCGATCCGTTCGATTTCGTCGAAGGCTTCCAACATATCGCCGGCAAGATGTCGATCTGTGTCGTGATAACGGACGACGAATTCACAGGCCATCGCTCGCCGAGAGGCTTCGATATGGATTGTGGGTGTGGTCGGAAAGCGGTCAGCAATGAGCTCCGTCGCTGAATCGACCCATTGCTGGGCCCAGTCAAAGACACGATCCGCCAAGCTCCGCGCTGCGGCCTTGCCCTGCAGGAAATCACGCCGGGAATGATGTTTGTCGGAACTCATTCCTTCGATTATAGCCATATTGTCGGTGTTGAGTTCGTGCTAGATTTGACTCTTCCCATTCCCTCCTTTTTCAGAAATCCCTGGGCATGAGTCACCTGATTATTAGTGTTTCCGGTTTGCGTGGCATCGTGGGGCTATCGCTCACCCCCGAGATCATCATCCGCTACACGGCCGCATTTGCTGAAGAGCTTCCGTCGGGGCCGGTGGTGGTTACGCGGGACGGGCGCCACACCGGCCCGCTCATGGAAGCGGCTGTCCAGTCCGCACTTCTCGCGATGGGACGCAGCTGCCTCGATTGTGCCATCGCATCGACGCCGACGACGGGTGTGCTGGTGCGTGACCTCAAGGCGGCGGGGGGGATTCAGATTTCAGCGAGCCATAATCCATCGGAATACAACGGCATCAAATTGTTTGATTCGACCGGGCGGGTGATCCCCGCGGTACAAGGTCAAAAGGTGATCGACCGCTTTCATGCCAACCGTCCACGCTGGAAAAAATTCGACGAGCTCGGCGAATGCCAACCCATTTCCGACACGACCTCCGCACATTTGAAATTACTGCTGGCGATTTGCGATGTCGAACGTATTAAGTCTCGTAAGTTTCGTGTGTTGCTGGATGCGAATCATGGGGCGGGGAGCGTGTTGGGAAAACCTCTGCTTGAAGCGCTGGATTGCGAAGTCAAAGTGCTTGGCGAGAAGCCGGACGGCAATTTCGCCCATCCGCCGGAACCCACGAGCGAGAATCTGCAATCGGTGCTGAAAGAAGTGCGTGAGTTCCGTGCCGACATTGGATTTTGTCAGGACCCCGATGCGGATCGCTTGGCTATTATCGACGAGCAAGGGAACTACATCGGCGAAGAGTTCACGTTGTCGCTGGTTGCCAATCACGTGTTGCGAAAAACGCCGGGGCCTGTTGTGACGAATTGTTCCACGAGCCGGATGACGCAAGACTTGGCCGAAAAATATGATGTGCCGTTCTTTCGTTCCAAAGTGGGAGAGGCGAACGTCGTTGATCTCATGCTCGGCGAGAAGGCGATCTTAGGTGGCGAAGGTAACGGCGGCGTGATTGACCCGAGGGTTGGTTTAGTGCGCGATAGTTTCGCAGGCATGGCTTTGATGCTCGATGCGATGGCCGCACGCGAAAAGACCGTCAGCGCACTGGTTGCCGAATTGCCCCAGTACGCCATTCACAAATCCAAAGTCACGTTGCCTACGGACAAAATCTCAGTGGCATTTGTCTCTTTGCAACATCATTTCGAGAATGCCAGTTGCGACAATCTCGATGGCTTGCGGTTCGATTGGCCGGGGAAGTGGCTCTTGATTCGTGGCAGCAACACGGAACCCATCGTGCGAATCTTTGCCGAAGCGCCAACCGCTGAAGAGGCCAAAAAGCTGTGTGATGAAGCGGAGAAGATTTTAACCGCTAATTGACGCTAATGATCGCTAATATCATTCTTTCTTTTTATTAGCGTATCTCAGCGTCCATCAGTGGTTTGAAAAGCATTGGCCAGCAATTCGCCCTTCGCGTACTGGTCCAGCAACCACGTCGACAAACTCACCGCATGAACCTGCCGAACTCGGCAGTTCCACCGGCGCGTAACGACAAGAAGTTCCTACCACACGATCTAAATTGCCTTCGAGAGGCGATTCGACCAGTACTCGTAGTTGCTTTCCGGTGAGGCTGGCAAAATAGTCAGCCTGCAACTCGGCTTCCACCCGCGCGAGCTCTTGCATGCGTTCGTGCTTGGCCTGTTTGGAAAGTTGGTTCGGCATCTCTGCCGCCGGTGTGCCACGCCGGGCACTGAACGGAAAAATGTGAATCTTAGAAAACCCAACCTGACGAGCCGTTTCGCAAGTCTCCGCAAACTCGGCTTCGGTTTCGCCCGGGAAACCAACGATGATGTCGGTCGTGATCGCCGGAAGGTCGAGCCGTTCTTTGAGCAACTCGCAGCGATCGATAAACCGGCGGCTTCCCCAGCGTCTCCGCATTCTCCGCAACACGCTGTCGCTGCCGCTCTGCATCGAAACGTGCAAATGAGGGCAAATCTTTTCCGGATTATCGGCCATCACATCGATCAGTTCACGAGTGACTTCCGTGGCTTCGATGCTGGAGAGTCGCACGCGAAAATCGCCCGGCAGTTCGGCGATGGCTCGAACCAGATGCGAAAGCCGCGTCCAATTTTCTTTGGGTTCGTAACGGTTCCAATCCACGCCATAGTGCCCCAAGTGAATCCCTGTCAGCACAACTTCACGGTAGCCGTTGTCGGCGAGCCGTCGGACTTCATCAAGAATATGTGCCATGGGACGACTGGAAAGCTCCGGCCGCACCATCGGAATGATGCAGAAGCTGCAGCGCAGCAAACAACCATCTTGAACTTTAACATAAGCTCGATGCCGACGACCAAAACCTGAAATCCCGGTGGGTACATCGGTCACGCCAAAACGTCCCAACAAGTCGGAAAGCTCGCGCTTATCGGTGAGCACTTCGGTGACATTCGGCAGCGAGGCAACTTCCTCAGGAGCACGCGTGGCATAGCAGCCCATCACTACGATCTTGCTCGCCGGGTTTTCCCGCGCGAGCCGGCGAATGATTTGTCGGCTTTTGGAATCTCCTTCGGCAGTCACCGTGCAAGTATTCACAACGCACAGGTCCGCAGGATCGCTCTCGGCCGCATCTTGGTAACCAATTCCGAACAATCCTTCGCGCAGGAATTCGGTTTCGTATTGATTAACTTTGCAACCCAGGGTGACGGTTTTGAGCTTCATGGCAGACGGGTAAGAGTGCAAAGGGGGAGGGCGGAAGGGGGAAGGCGGATAAGACCAATTCATTCACGGGATTTCATAGTTTTAATTGCAGCAACAGTCATCGCCAGTAACTCATTGGCTTCTTGGATTAAGTCTTTGAGTTTTGCTTCCTCAACAATCCCAGACTCAACTAGCAGCTCCATCCATAGTAACGATTCATCTAATTCTTGTTCAACAATACCAAGTTTTGATTTCAACTCGGCATCTGATCTGGCTCGAGATGCTTCTCGATAGTTTGCTGCTACCGACGTACCTGAGCGCAAAAGCTGTTTGCCGATTGTCTGTGCATCTGTGGCTCGGGGAAGCGCGACAAAGAGACGAATGATTCGCAGAGCAAATTTCTTAGTTCGCTCCCTCAGCATTTCATTCTTCATCTTCCCCCATCCCCCTTCCGCCTTCCCCCTTTGGTTCACTCCGTCGGTTCGATCGTACTCCACATCGAACCTTTGCTGCCTTCGAGATGGTCTTTGCCGTAGGCGTGGATTTGGTCGCGTTTGAGTTCCGCGTGTTCTAAGGTTGTTGTCAGGACGACCGCCTTGCCGTCTTTGTCGACGGTCTTGGCAATTTCTTCGCACTGTTCCTTCTCATGGCCAAAGAGCTCGCGGAGCATCTTTTCCACGTAGTCAAACGTATGGTCGTCACTATCCCACAACAGCACGTTGTAACGCGGTTGCCGACGGCGTTCTTTTTGCGGAGTTTCTTGCTTGACGGGGGCTACCGTAACAACCCCTTCGTCTTGTTCGTCGTCATCCCAATCCATCCGTCGAGCCTCCGAGTCGATTACGGCCAGTCCGAGCCGCTCCCCCTAGCCAGCACCCTTATAGCAAAAGGGCAAGTGTCGCATTATATTAGATTCCCTCATGTTGGGGGAACTCCCCGACAGGCGGCAGCCGGGCGGTATGCTGCGAATTACGAGGCAAAAATGACAATTGCTGCCAATGGCGGCTTCTTGCAGGAACAGAGCGCACTGTGACATCTTCCGCCGTTAATCAGGTGCTTGAGTTTGTCGATCAAAATCACGAGGAGCACGATGTGCTCCTCAGCGAACTTTTGCGGATTCCGAGCATCAGTGCCGATTCCAAATTCGCTCCCGACGTCAAGCGTGCCGCCGAGTGGTTGGTCAGCCATTTGACGAGCTTGGGCTTGAAGCCGGAATTGATCTGCACTCCTGGGCATCCTATCGTCTATGCCGAAACCCCCGCCGTGCCCGGCGCGCCTGTAGTATTGGTTTATGGTCATTACGATGTGCAGCCTCCCGATCCACTCGACAAGTGGATCACGCCGCCGTTTGAACCGACAGTGCGCAACGGGGCGATCTTTGCCCGCGGAGCCACCGACGACAAAGGGCAAATGCTCACGCACGTGCATAGTGTGGCGGCCTGGCTCAAAACGCAAAAGAAACTACCGCTGCAAGTGAAGTTCCTTATTGAAGGGGAAGAAGAAGTCGGCAGCGACAATTTGGATGACTTCCTCGCAGGCAATACCGAGAAGCTCGCCTGCGATTGTGTCGTCATCAGCGACACCAGCCAATTCGCCCCCGGTGTGCCGGCGATCACTTATGGCCTGCGGGGAATCGCCTATTGCGAAATTTTTCTCACTGGTCCGAATCGTGATTTGCATTCAGGCGTGTTTGGGGGCGGGGTGACCAATCCGGCCATCGCGCTCTGCAAGATGATGAGTGCTTTGATCGATGCCGATGGCCGCGTGCAGATTCCTGGCTTCTATGACGACGTTGTGCCGCTCACCGATCGTGAACGCGAAGAATTTCGTTCGCTGCCGTTCAATGAAGACGAGTTCAAAAAGGATTTGGGCATCAACGGTGTCACTGGCGAGAAAGGTTACAGCACGCTCGAACGTCGTTGGGCAAGACCGACGTTCGACATTTGTGGTTTGACCTCGGGTTATCAAGGTGAGGGGGCAAAAACGGTTCTCCCCAGCCGTGCGTCGGCGAAGTTCAGTTTCCGTCTAGTTCCCAATCAAGATCCGCAGAAGATTTTGGCGGGGCTCAAGCAACTCCTCGAACCCCTGGTGCCTCCTGGGATCACGATGGAGCCGATCGATTTTCATGGTGCCCCCGGCATTGTGATTTCTTTGGAAAGTCCGTATCTCGAAGCGGCGGCAGACGCGATTGAGGTAGGTTTCGGCAAGCGGCCAGTCTTCATGCGCGAGGGGGGCTCGATTCCCATCGTCAACAAATTCGCCGACCGGCTCGAAGCCGACGTGTTGCTGTTGGGCTGGGGACAGAACGACGATAACCTACATTCTCCGAACGAAAAATTTACGCTGGCCGACTACCATCGCGGCATTCGCACGAGTGCGGCGCTGTGGGATTCGCTCGCTAAGGTCAACCAGGAAGTGTAGCGACATGCTCGATAAACGATTCATTCTCGAAAATCCCGATTTGGTTCAGAAGAACTGCGACGTCCGCGGCGTGAAGGCCGACGTGCATCGCTTCGCGCGGCTGGAAACCGAATGCCGCCAGATGCAGCAGCAAATCGAAGAACTTTCGCGGCAGGCCAATGTCGTGAGCAAGTCGATTGGCACGGCCAAGGACGATGCCGAACGCGACCAACGCAAGGAAGAAGGTCGGGCCCTCAGAGAAGAAAAGGATAAGCTGCAATTCGAGATGGATCGTTTGGGTGCCGAAGCGGGTGCCATTTATCGCAGCATGCCCAACCTGACGCACCCCGAAGCGCCGATTGGTGGAGAAGATCACGCCCGCGAGATTCGCCGCGGTGGACCCGAGGTCCGCAAATTCAGCTTCCCGATTCTCGATCACGTAGCACTCGCTGAACAGCATGACCTGATCGATTTTGAAGGGGGAGCCCGCATCGCTGGCAACGGTTTTTACTTTTTGAAGAACGAGGGCGCCCTGCTGGAGCTCGCGCTTCAGCAATATGCGATCCAGTTTCTGGTTGGCGAAGGGTTTGTCCCCACGATTACCCCCGACCTGGCCCGCGGCGAGATTCTGCAAGGGATCGGTTTTATCCCGCGCGGCCCCGAGACGCAGATTTACTCGATCGAGAATTTCGATCTCAATTTGGTCGCCACGGCGGAGATCACCCTCGGCGGTTTGTATTCGGGCGAAGTGTTGGAGGCCGAGAAGCTGCCGCTCAAGATGTGCGGTGTGAGCCATTGTTTCCGCACCGAGGCCGGCGCAGCGGGCCGAGCGTCACGCGGCTTGTACCGTGTGCATCAATTTACCAAGGTCGAGATGTTCGCCTTCACGCTCCCCGAGCAAAGCGACGCGATGCACCAATATTTCTGCGATCTTGAGTGCAAGATTTTTGACGGCCTCGGCATCCCCTATCGCGTGATCGACACCGCCACCGGCGATCTCGGTGGCCCCGCGTATCGCAAGTTCGATCTCGAAGCCTGGATGCCAGGCCGTGGCAACGCCGGCGAATACGGCGAAGTCACCAGCACGAGCAACTGCACCGACTACCAAGCCCGCCGCCTCAACATCCGTAGCAAAGTGAAAGGCGAAAAGGGAACCCAACTCGTCCACACCCTCAACGGCACGGCCGTAGCAATCAGCCGCGCGCTGATCGCTATTCTGGAGAACTACCAACAAGCCGACGGGTCGATAGTGATTCCCGAGGTCTTACGCAAGTGGGTGGGCAAGGAGCGGATTGGGAGCGAAGAGGAGTGAGTTACGGCGAATTGATCCGATACAAGATAGCTCCGCTTTTCTTGCTCGTTCTAAGTACCAACTGATTTTCCGTAAATGAGACCATTTCCTGGGGTTGATAGGGAGAATCATTGGCGGTTATTCCCAATATCTTTTCGAGCAAATTATACGATGCGCCGATACCTCGAGGGGAAATAGTCAATCTTTGGTTTTGGATCTTCCAGCTTCCGTTAAGCAATTCGACGGGCGCTTTTTGGGACTCGATCACAACACCTTTCATAGTTCGATCTTTTTGAAAGATGTAGCAATAGCGCATGCCATTCGGGTACTTAATGTCGAATTGCCATTTGCCGACAAGTTGCTTCTCTACGTTGTTCAAGGGGCGAACTGGATAAAAAAGATAGCCAGTGAGGGCGGCTATCACTGCAATCGTGATTGCAGGCTTCCCATACTTTCGTAGTAGCAAATGCTTATTCGGGATCATGCAGGGATTGTAGCGGTCATTGCAGTGGCGATCCAATCTGTGTGAATTAAATCACTGCAACCCATTCTTCGGCAGCGACCTTAGTCGATAAAACTCGACAAGCGCATATCCAACCCCGATGAGTCCTAACAGCCAGCCCACGGGGTAGGGGACCATCAACAGACCCCACCAAAGCGAGTGTCCGCTGCGGCCGCCGATGCCGCCGAATCCGCTTAGGATGATCATCGCCGCGACGCCGCAGACAACCGCCGCGAGGCCCGAGTAAAGGAACCTCCGATGTCGCGTCTGGCCTAAATAAGCACCAAGCGCGGCCGCTGCGATTCCAGCCAATATAACGACGCAGCCTTCGAGCGGGTCGATAGCTCCTATGATCATGCTCATCAGCCCGGCAATCACTAAGATTCTTGACCAATTGTGTGACGTATACATCGAATTGCCCCCAGTTGCATCGAGTGAACCATGCAAGATCAAAGAGGCAAACGCTGTTCCGGGCGCACAAAGCCGAGAATTTAGCCACTGCTCTGGATGTGCCGTGCGAATTGGCACACACGACAAGTTCTCAGGCTGGACTTTTGATCTACTATACTTCCACCAGGCTACTTTACCTCTAACCAGAAGGGCATCAGCACCATCGCCGGATCCTGCATCAGCTCACGCAATTGCAGAGCGTGAACCAACGGGGCCGCGAGTTCGGGTATCAACGAATTCAAGCCGCTGAGGATCTCGGTTTCGCGTTCTTTGTCTAAGTCGGCGCCGAACAGCTCTTCCAGCGGATTGACTGGCTCGGGCAGCACCAAGAGTTGATACTTCTTGTCGGGATCGAGCCCGCCGGCGACCTTGGCGGCATGGAAGGCATCTTTCAGGCTGCCGACTTCGTCGATCAGCCCTTTCCGCTTGGCGATGCGGCCCGTGTAAACTTGTCCGCTGGCCAGCGATTCTAAGTCCTTGAGCTTCATCTTCCGCCCTTCAGCCGCTTTGGTCGTGAAGAGCCGGTAAACGTCCTGCATCATGTTCTCGACGACTTTGCGTTCTCCCTCGGAGAACTTCTCAGTGGCCGAAAAGATCGTGCTGTTATCACCGCGGCGAATTGCGTCGGTGGTGATGCCGAGCTTGCTATACAGACCGTTCATCGCCAACTTGCCGCCGACGACGCCGATCGAGCCGGTGATTGTGCCGGGCTCGGCGTAGATCTTGTCGGCACCCATGGCGATGTAGTAGCCACCGCTGGCGGCAACGTCGCTCATGCTGGCGATGATCGGCTTGTCGATCTTCTGTGTGGCGTGCCAAATCATGTCGCTCGCCAAAGCTGAACCGCCGGGACTGTTGATCCGCAACACGATGGCTTTCACTTCGTCGTCTGCGGCTGCTTTGTGCAGGGCTTCGACGATAGTTTCCGAGCCCATCGCTTCGCCGCCGAAGCCGCTTTGGCTTTTGCCAGACATGATCGGTCCAACCGCATACACGAGGGCGATCTTGGGACCCGTCACGCCATCGCCGCTGGTGCTGGCGCCTAGAATCGATTGAAACAATTTCATCATGCCCATCGGGCCAGAAAAGTCAGTATCGATTTCCTGCTTGCCGTAATTGACGACATAAACCAGCTTGTCGGCTTTGTATTGTTTCGTGAGCTGTTCGCGAAATTCGTCGAAGTATTCGACGCGGTCGATCAGCCCAGCCTTCTTCGCTTCGTTGGCGGTAAGCAAGCCTTGATTAACGACTTTACGAACCTCTTCGATTTGAAGCTGCCGATCCGAGGCGATCGTGGTGAGCATCTGGTCAAATAAATCGTCAACTAATGCCGTGAGGTTTTTGCGGACGGGGTCGCTCATATTGCGACGCATCAGGGGTTCGGCCGCGCCTTTGGAATCACCCACATGCAGCATGTCGGCTTCAACGCCGATCTTGCCGAGCAGATCTTTGTAATATGCGATTTCCAATTGCACGCCGGGAATCAAGATGATCCCTGCTTCGGGCATAACGATCTCATCGCACGAACTTGCCAGGAGCAATTGCTCGCCGTCGGCGGATTCCATTTGGGCGTAGATCTTTTTGCCACCCTTACGAATGCGGTGAATCGAATCGCGAAGTTCGTTGAGTTTGCCGCGACTCAGGTTGGCATTGCCAAGTTCCAAGATGATGGCGTCGATGTTCTTGTCGTCAGCCGCTTTGTCGAGCCGGGCAATCATCTTGCGGAGGTCGATACCCAAGTCACCAAAGAGCGACATTTGTCCTGGTGACTCCGGCAAGTCGCCTTCGATCTTGATTAGGGCCAGGCGAACTTTGGTCGGTTTCTGTTCGGGTTCCTTCTCCTTGGCGTTCTTCTCTTCGGATTTCTTCGCGTCAGATTTTTTATCGGCTTTGTCGGTGTCCGCTTTTTTATCAGCCTTGTCAGCGGCTTCAGCTTTCGGCTTATCTACGGTAGCATCGGCGGCTGTGACGGGGTGGATGATGCTGCCAAGTGCTAGCAGCGTTGCAAGAAATGCCAACGAAAAAAAATTATGACGCATGGGTTTTCCCTCTTTGATAACCAACTCGGCGAGAATGCCGTAGCGAAGTCTGTTCAACGATTTAATTTATAAGCGGGGCCGCTCCCCGCGACCACACAAAGATTATACGGCGGAATGCAGGGTTGTTCGCCGGGGGCTAGCACATCTTGTGAGGAAAACCGCTTAGTGGCGGAAAAACCGTCCGATTTCGCCGTTTCTGCGACAGGAAATGGCTGAGGATCGCCCTGGATGGCAGCGGCCAGGTTTGCTATTTTCCCCGCCCCTGAATGTCTTCACCGGCATCCCGCACGAGTGTTTCTCGCCTTTCGAGGAGTCTCCGATCCATGCGATATACGCAATTTGTTTTAGCGCTGACGACCACCCTGTTCACGACTTCGATGGCTTTGGCTGCGCCACCGGTGTGGGAGCAACTTATGCCGCGGAAGGCGGTCGCTGCCGACCCCAATCAGGAATACAACCTCGGCGAAACCAACGGTCCTTGGCTGGTGATGGCCACTTCGTTTACAGGCGAAGAAGGGGAAGCCCAGGCGCGTGAGTTGGTGTTGGAATTGCGAAGTAAATTTCGACTACCAGCTTACTACTACGCTATGACATTTGAGATGGAGGAGAGCAATCCGGGCCGCGGTATTGATGGAGATGGCTCGCCGATAAAGAAGCGATACAATCGTGGCAACAGCGTTGTGGAACACGCCGTGATGGTGGGTGAATTTCCTGCGATTGATGATGCTGAAGCCCAAAAGCTGTTGAAGCAAATCAAGCAAATCACTCCAGAATCTTTGAAAGTCGAGCAGGGCGAGGAGAATACGCAAAGTTTGGCAGGGATTCGCGAGTTTCAAAATCTGGTTCGCGAACGGGTCAATCCCGATAAAAAACGCGGGCCGATGGGTCATGCTTTCTTAACGCGTAATCCGATTCTGCCCAAAGAGTATTTTGTTCCGCAAGGCGTCGATAGCGAAATAGCCAAATGGAACGAAGGTTTAGAATATTCGTTGATGAAGTGTCCCGGCAAGTATTCGATTCGTGTCGCCACCTTCCGTGGCCGGGTTATGTTTCAAACAAATCAAGACGAACAGCCAAACAACAAGACACGAGCCGCTAAGGAAAAAGACCCCTTGGTCGAAGCTGCCAAGAATGCTCACCTCATGGCCGCGGCCTTGCGTCAAAAAGGTTGGGAGGCTTACGAATTTCACGATCGACATGAAAGTTATGTGACGGTCGGTTCTTTTGATGACGGGCAGCAGTTTGAAGATGGTCGGGTGGCTCTGGCCGGAAGTGAGGCTCAAACCATTGTGAATACCTTTGGTGCCGCGACGCCGAACAATATTTTCGAGAAACCTGCGACGCAAGATAAACAACTGGAAGAACTCCAAAAGCAGCGTTTTAGCAATTTGTTTGCCCAGCGCGGGCAAGCCTTTGCCGGATTGCATCCCAAGCGTTTTGTCGGATTGCCGTTCGACATTATCCCCGAACCAGTTTACGTGCCAAGAAAATCGATCAGTTCGACTTACGCCAGGAACTAAGTGTTCGATTCGCTAAGCGGCGAGCGGCTGGCGACTTGGCGGCCGACTCGTTATAACGCGAAGCATGAACAATGCTGCGCACCAACTTGTCATCGGCACGTCGAACTCCCATAAAGCCCAAGAGCTGGCGGAACTGCTTGAGCCGTACGGTTTTGAGATTCGCACGCTCAAGGATTTTGCGAATCCGCTCGACGTTGTGGAAAACGGCGATTCTTTCGGCGCGAACGCGCGGCTCAAAGCCTCTCAACAAGCGCAGCATCTCCAGCAATGGGTCTTAGCCGACGACAGTGGCCTCGAAGTCGATGCGCTCAACGGTGGCCCTGGGATTTATTCGGCTCGCTATGCCGGCACGGGGATCGATGCTGATAACAACGCCAAGCTGTTAGAGGAACTGGCAAACGTCCCCTGGGAAAAGCGGGGGGCCCGTTACTACTGCCACGTGGCGCTAGCCGATCCGGCGGGGACGATCCGCGCTGAAAGCGGGGGCGAATGCCGCGGAGTGATTCGCACGTCGGCCTCCGGGAGTAACGGCTTTGGTTATGACCCACTCTTTGAGATTCGCGAGTATCACCAAACCTTCGGCGATCTCGGCCCATACGTAAAGGCGGCACTCAGTCACCGAGCCCGCGCGCTGCGAGCAATCCTGCCGCAGATGCTGGCGCTGAGCGCTACTAGCCAAGGGATCAAAAGTAACGCAGCAAAATAAAGAGCCGTTTCGAACTGATAAAATTCGAAACGGCTCAATGAAAGAGTGCGGTCAGATGTATGGACGTTAATGTAGCGAATTGGGGCCGTGCGTCAAAGGGTCTCTTGGAAAGACGGGAATTCGCGGGATTTGGAATTGCCCAGATTAACAGCCCGCTATTACGCATCCCGCAAGCGGGGATCGAGCGCGTCGCGCACCCCGTCGCCCAGGAAATTGAGTGCGAGCAAGGTTGTGCCCAACGCCATGCTGGGGAAGAGAATCAGCCACCAATAGATTTTTACGGGAGTGATGACTTTGATCCCTTCGTTGGCAAGCAACCCCCACGACACGTCGGGTGGTTCCACGCCCAAGCCAAGGAACGACAAGAAGGCTTCAAACAACATCACGCGGGGAATGGTGAGTGTGAGATAAACCAGCACGACGCTCAGCAGGTTGGGCAGCAAGTGCCAGAAGATAATGCGGAATTGGCTGGCCCCAAGTGAACGGGCCGCTTCGACGAACAGTTCGTGCTTGAGCGACATCACTTGTCCGCGTACCACTCGAGCCATGGTGAGCCAATAGATGGCCCCCACGACAAGGTAGAAGACCGTGATGCGATTGATGCCCCAATAGGCCAACTCATCGGCGACACGTTCTTCGCCCAAAATCGTGAGCAGAAAGATCACGACGAAAATAAAGGGAACCGAATACAGCACGTCAACGAACCGCATCATCGCGTCGTCGACCCAACCACCAAAATAACCGGATACGGCCCCGTAGGTGACGCCAATGACCAGTGACACGATCGTCGCCACGAGCCCCACCAGCAAGGAAATCCGCGATCCCCAAAAAACGCGCGAAAGGCTATCGCGGCCCAACACGTCGCGACCGCAGAGCGAATTGACGCTGCGGTTGCCGAAGATGGCATAGCGCGTGCGAACCATCCAGCGGCTCACAATGCCGAGATTGGGAAATCCCAGTTTGCGGTAAGGGGCTTGGATTGTGTCTTGGATCTCGGCTTCCTTGCGGCGCAAGGCTTCCCGTGTCGCGTGGTATTCTTCATCGGACTTATCACGAGCAGCGGCGAAATTTTGTTCAAGTTCAACCAATTCCGACTGGAGCTTATTTACAATGTCAGGTGTTTTGGCAATCGCCTTTGTGTCGAGTTCAAACGTGTGTAGCCAAAATGGCGACAACAACGGCTCGGCATACTGCAAGCTAGTTTGCGCTTGGTCGGGGGCCTGGAGTGGCAAGAGCGGTGTGATGAATGCGAAAACGCAAATCATGACCAGTACGGCCAGCGAGACCATGGCGACATGGTTCTTACGCAGCCGTCGCCAGGCATCCTGCGAGAGCGACATGCCTGCTGCGGCTTGGATGGGCTCGGTTTGAATCGGCTGGGCTGGCGTTTCGATTGTTTTGATAATGTCGCTCGACATGCGGCTATTGCAACTCCACCCGCGGATCGAGCACCGCATACGAAAGGTCGACAATCCAGTTCATGACGTAGAGCAGCACGGTATAGAGCAGCACCAACCCCATGGCCAATGTGTAATCGCGATCCAAAGCGGCTCGAACGAAGTGCGAACCGAGACCCGGAATCGCAAAGATTTGTTCGACCACCAACGATCCGGTAAGGATTCCCGCGACTGCCGGCCCGAGGAACGACACAACAGGGAGCAGCGCGCCGCGCAGTCCGTGGACAATGACCACGCGGACGGGGCCCACTCCCTTAGCCTTAGCCGTGCGGATGTGGTCCTGGGAAAGCACGTCGAGCATGCTCGTCCTCGCAATGCGGGCGACGTAAGCCGCGTAAGGGGCTCCCAAGCAAAATGCAGGGAGCAAAAGCTGATTGAAATCGCCCCAACCGGCGGCTGGGAAAATGGGAATTAGAAACACAAACAAAATGATACTGATGCCGGCAATCACAAAATTGGGGAGCGCGATCCCCAGCGTGGCCACAAGCATCAAACCAGCGTCCGTCCATGTCCCGCGAAACACGGCGGAAGTTACGCCTGCAAAGAGTCCTAATGTTGTCGCGAAGATGAGTGCTAGGCTGCCGAGTGCCACCGAGATTGGCAGACCTTCAGCGATCACTTCGTTGACGGTGTAATCGCTGATGCGAAAACTGTAGCCCAAGTCGCCCCGTGTCACATTGCCCAATTCAATTAGATACTGTTGGTAGAGTGGTTTGTCGAGATTGTAGCGTTTTTCGATGTTCTTTTTGATCTCGGGCTCAAGTGCGCGTTCGCGGTCAAATGGTCCGCCAGGCACGACCCGCATGAGAAAAAATGAAATCGTAAAGACGATCCACAGCGTGACGGCCATCCAAAGCAACCGGCGGAGCATGAAAGAGATCACTTCTCACCTTTCATGAATTCATTGGGGCCCTTGAGGTCGGGGTCGATCGACATGGCCCAAATCGGATGCTCGTCGCGGACGTTGTTATAGAAACCGCGAACGTGCGGTTTGACCATGTTTTTGGAGACGGACGTATAGATTGGCAGGATGGGTAGCTCGTCCATAATGATTCGCTCGGCTTCCTCCAACATGCGGAAACGCTTGTCGGGATCGAGTTCCATGCTGGCGTCCTTCACCAGCTGATCGTACTTCTCATTTTTCCAGCCAGTGGTATTTTGCTCGCCGTCGGAGATAAACATATCGATGAACGTGTTGGGATCATTATAGTCGGCGATCCAACCTCGACGGCCGATGTTGTATTGCATTTGCTGCAAGCTGGAGAGATACGACATCCATTCCTCGTTGCGCGTGCGAACCGAGATTCCCAGTTCGCGCTGCCATTGTTTACGCATCAGCTCGGCCACGGCCTGATGCGATTCGTGCGTGTTGTACAGAATATCGATCCGCGGAAAGCCGCGTCCTTCGGGATAACCGGCTTCCGCGAGCAATCGGCGGGCTTCATCCGCGTCTTCTGGCGCGCACTTTTGTTCGACGTAGCCTGGAATCTCCGGCGGCACGAGGCTGTAGCTCGGAAACTCACCGGCGGGCAGCAACCGCTTTGTGATCTCTTCGCGGTTGAGTGCCAGCGACAACGCTTTGCGAACTCGCACATCGTCGAGCGGCTTGCGGGTCGTGTTGAAATAGAAGAAGTAACTCAACAGAAAAGGGTACGGGTTGACATCGTCGCGTGGCGGCTCTTCCTTGAGCAACACCCGCATCGCGGGCGGTGGGACTTCGGTGATCCAATCAGCCTCATCCGTCATGAACAAGTTCAGCCCCGTGGTCAGCGATTCCACGGCCAGCACGTCGACCGTGTTGAGCTTCACATTGTCGCGGTCCCAGTGATGCTCGTTCTTGGAAAGCCGAATGCGGTCGCGAATGCGGCGAAAGTCGATCTTATATGGGCCTGCCGAGACAATATTTTCTTCCGCCGTCCATTGGGGCGAGCCAAACGTCTCCACGCATTTTTGATTGACGATGCTGAAGGGATAAAACGCCAACAGGCTTAGGAAGTAGGGCGTGGGATGCGTGAGCGTGAGCCTCAGCGTGTGATCGTCGACAACTTCAATGCCGACTTCACGAAAGTCCAAGATCACTTGCCGGCACCAGTGGCAATTGTTGGGTGGCTTTTCGGTGGCGGCTGTTTTGTCATCAGTGGGGCAATAGGCGATTTCTTTGCCATCGCGCTCGACGATGTAGGTCCGTTCGTCTTCGCCGCGTTCCTCAATGCGAACCAACTTGCCGTGTAGGACTTCCCCCCGCAACGTGTTGATGGCGTCGGTGGGAAGATTCAGCTCGATTTCTACCGGATCGCCCGGTTCGATTCCGCTGCCACCGATGCTGTAACGCTTCGCGTTCTTGAGGTACCACGCTTGATAGCCGTATTCAGCAGCCGTGCGGGGATCGAGCAGTCTTCGCCAGGAGTAGTAAAAGTCTTTGGCCGTGATCGGATCCCCATTGGACCACTTGGCGTTATCGCGCAGGTGAAGCGTATAAACGAGCCCGTCGTCGGAAATTTCCCAGCTTTTCGCAATGGCGGGAATCGGTTCGAGCGTTTCCGGATGATAACGGAGCAAACCTTCGTGGATCGCCATCGCGATGCGGCCCTCGGGCTGGCCGGTGATCAACGAGGGATCGACACTCTTGACTTCGCTCGGGTTGATAAAGGTAAAATCAGCCGGCGGTAGGTCGCTTCCCCAGAACGACCAAGCGATGCCCGCCCCCGCGCCCAAGAGCAGTATCCAAGCGATCAATGTGCGGCGGTTGGTGGGCATGCAGGCGGGAAACTCTTCTCAAAGCGGAACGAGTGGGCGGGCTTTCTTTCAGCTTAATCTTTGCGTGCGAATCCTCAAAGGAGAATAACCAACTTGTTCGAGCATCAACGCCACAAGCCCCCGCGCGATTTGGTCGAACCTCGGCAATTGTTGCTCGTTTGCGCTCCCATGCGGAGCAACATCAATCTCTCGCGGATTGCCCGGGCGGCCAGTTGCTGTGGACTCACTGAGATCATTTGCACGGGACCCGCCAAACTCGAACGCAGTATCGCGCGGGATGGCGCCGACACGATTCGGATTGTGACTCACCGCACGTTGCCTCCCGTGCTGAAAGGACTCAAGGAAAACGGATATCATTTGGTGGGGCTCGAACAAACGACCGACTCGGTCGACATGCACCACTATCAGTTCCATCGCCAGACCGCGCTGGTAATTGGCAATGAGCGTACCGGACTCACCGACGATGTGTTGGCACTGCTGGATGATGTGGTGGAGATTCCCGTGTGGGGGTTGCCCTATAGCTACAACGTCGCGACGGCCACGGCGATGGCACTGTACGAATATTGCCGGCAGTGGCCGACGGGGTAATGCTCTAGGTCGATTTCCGCGCCACGCACGCCGCGAGGACAAGATCGCCGCCCACATTGAGCACCGTGCGGCACATATCGAGGATGCGGTCGATGCCGAGGATAATGCCGATTCCTTCCCCTGGCACTCCTACGGATTGCAGCACCAGTACGATCAAGGGAATCGAACTGCCGGGTACGCCTGCCGTGCCGACGCCGGCGAGCATCGACATCAGCACCACGGTCGCTTGTTGCGAAATCGTGAGATCGACTCCAAACACCTGCGCGAGAAACAGCACGACGACCCCTTCGTAAAGCGCCGTGCCGTTTTGGTTACCTGTGGCACCGATCGTAAGCACGAATTGTGAAATCTCGTTAGGGAGCCACAGCTTTTCGTCGGCGACTCGTAACGCAGTGGGGAGCGTTGCATTGGAACTTGACGTAGCAAAGCCGGTGACAAGAGCATCGCTAATATCTTTGTAGAACTGCCAAGGGTTGCGGTTGGCAACAAAGCGGATCATCAGGGGATAGACCACGAGCATTTGAATGGCCATCGCTGAAAGAGCCGTCGCCACGAACCATCCGAGTGTTTTAAGAATGTCGTAGCCCACCTGCGAGGTGATGGTGAACAACAAACATGCGACGCCGTAGGGCGCAATCTTCATCGCCCAACCGATGACGGTCATCGAAACATCGAAGAATCCTTCGAGCAAGCTGACCAGCGTTTTAGTTCGCTCACCGGAAACCGAGAGCGCTCCCCCCAGAATGAGCGCGAAGAACATCACGGCAATCATGCCATTTCCCTTGGAGGTACCGTCGAGCGCCCCCACGGCTTCTTGCAGGGGATTCTCGGGGATCATGTCCAAGAGCGTATCTTTCAGCCCCTTGGTCGCTTTGCTTTTGGCCATCGATTCGGCGGCCTTGGCGTTGTAGCGCTCTGCTAATATTTCTCGCTGTTCTTCGGAAAGCGTGTTGCCGGGTTGCCAACGATTCACCAGCCCAATGCCAATCGCGACCGCGCAGCCCGAGAGAATTAGCGTGTAAAAGAGCGTTTTGAGCCCAACTAATCCCAGCTTACCGACGTCGCCCAATTCCAATACACCGAGCGCAAGCGCCGACACCACCAGCGGGATGACCATCATCATGATGAGCCGCAAAAAGATTTTGCCGATGGGTTCGGCAATCTGCGTGGCGATGAACGTGAGATTCTCACCGAGCCAAGTACGAAAGCCGGGTTCCACTCCCGCGGCGTCTTCCGGAGGGATGGCGAGAGCTTTGGCCGTAAGTCCCAACGTCGTCCCGATAACAAGCCCCAACAGAATCTTGGTATGGAGCGGTAGGGGTTTACGCGGTTCGGACATACGCGGCACCTATGAAACTTTGGGGCTGAGTCAGGACCAGTCTAAAGGGTCTGGCCGCAAACGCAAAGCAGAATCTGCGCGGGAAGAAATCGCTTACGCGCAGATGGCGACGATGGCCATGACGGCGATGATCGAAGCGAACACGGTTTTCGCTCCAGTGCCCAACAGGCGTCCCCAGAAGGCGGCTTGGCCAACTTTCATCGATTGTTGGACTTCCATGCCCAATGAGTGTTCCGCGTAGGCTGCGCCTCCAAACGCTCCCAGAGCACCACCCACGACCGCCCCGATGGCTGAACCGATCACGGGGATCGGAATGCCGGCGCTCGCGCCACCGATGGCGCCAATCAGTGACCCCATCAACGAATAAACTGCCGCGCGGCGGCTACCTCCCGCCCGACTGGCTCCGATTACACCGGCCAAGAATTCAGCAATTTCGCCGATGATCGCCAAAATTAGCATCGCGATGACGGTATTCCAGGTCATGTTCGTAACACCTGTTTGCGGACCCAGCCAGGCATACAAAGCCGCCGCGCCAACCATCAGCCAAATCCCCGGCAAAGCCAGCAGCGTCAGCAACCAGCCAAAACCCATGGCAAAGAGTAGCAGCAGAATCTCGATTGTTAGATAGAGGTAGTCCATAATCTCGATTTCGATGCACCCCGTGTCGGTAGGGCTTGAGGTTCGTTACAATTGGGTCGTTTGTTTATCGTAGACCTGGGGAAAGAGTACGCAAGTGCGCTGCGCCCCGTTGCCGCGGAGGAGATGACGTGCCTGGGACATGTGTTATTGGTTTGCAATGGGGCGACGAAGCCAAAGGAAAGATCGTCGACCTGTTGACCCGCGACCACGACATTGTCGTACGCTATCAAGGGGGCGCGAACGCCGGGCACACCGTTGTCGTCGGCGGCGAAGTCTACAAATTGTCGCTGCTCCCCAGCGGCGTGCTGACCGCGGGCGTGACCTGCGTGATTGCCGGGGGCGTGGTCATCAATCCCGCTAAAGCGATTGAAGAACTCGATGAGCTCGGCTCGCGGAACGTCGAAGACTACGACAATCTCAAGCTCAGCGACCGCGCGCATGTGATCTTCCCTTGGCACTTCGCCGAAGACCGCTCGATGGATCGCAACACGTCCGATGGCGAGAACATTGGCACGACCGGTCGCGGCATCGGGCCTTGTTATCGTGATAAGGTGGGCCGTTCGTTCGCAATTCGACTGGGTGATATGTATCGCGACACATTCCGCGAGCAGGTCACATTCATCACCGCCGAGAAAAATCGTCTGCTCAAAGCGATGTTACCCGCCGAGGAATTTCAGGAGCTCAACGCCGCGGAAATCTACGAGCAATATCACGCCTTTGCCGAACGGTTGCGACCGTATGTGGCGGACACCACAGAGTATTTGCTCTCCGCCGCTGAAAATGGCAAACGCATTTTGTTTGAAGGGGCCCAAGGGGCATTGCTCGACGTTGATCATGGGACTTATCCGTTCGTGACGAGCAGCAATAGCTCGGGCGTCGGAATCTCCAACGGTTCCGGCGTACCGGGAAAATACATCGACAAAGTGATCGGCATCGTTAAGGCCTACAGCACTCGCGTTGGCGGTGGACCGTTCCCGACGGAACAGGACAACGAAATCGGCCAGCGCATCCGCGATCAGGGCAATGAATACGGCACCGTGACTCGCCGTCCCCGCCGGTGCGGATGGCTCGATACCGTGGCCTTGCGTTACACCTCGCGGCTGAGCGGCGTGGATTCGATTTGTGTGATGCTGCTTGATGTGTTGAGCGGGCTGGAAGAACTCAAAATCTGCACGGCCTATGAAATCGACGGCAAGCGTACGTCGACCTTCCCCAGTCACGTCGATGATATTCGTAAAGTGAAACCGATTTACGAAACGCTACCAGGTTGGCAGGAAGATATTACGGGGGTCCGTTCGCTCGACGAACTGCCAGCTGCGGCACGCGATTATTTGGATCGTATCGGCGAGTTGATTGGAGTCCCCGTGGAAATGGTTTCCGTTGGTCCTGATCGCGCCCAGACGATCCCCGTGCTCAATAGCCGTTCCCTCACCGCCACCCACTGATCTCGGATGTTCATGATGGCGGAGCATATCCCCGAGTTGCTTGCTCATATTCCCCGTGACCGTTGGCCGCGGCACATCGCCATCATTATGGACGGCAATGGTCGCTGGGCTCAGCGTCAGAATTTGCCGCGGATCGATGGGCATCGCCGGGGCGTCGACTCCGTGCGCAAAACGACCGAGGAATGCGCCCGACTGAAATTGGAACAGCTCACGCTCTATTGCCTATCGAGCGAGAATTGGAAACGCCCGCAGCAAGAGATCGATTTTTTGATGCACTTGCTCGAGCAATACATGATCGAAGAACGCACAACGATCATGGAGAACAATCTGCGGGTGCGGATGGTCGGCAGGCGGACGAACATCCCCGAGCAAGTTCTTAAAGAACTCGATCAGACTGTCGCCATGAGCCGCCAGAACGATGGGATGTGGCTCAATTTGGCGATCAACTATGGCAGCCGCGCCGAACTGGTCGATGCGATGCAGGCGATCGGCCGCGAAATCGTGGCGGGTGAACTCTCGCCTGAACAGGTCAATGAATCCATCATCGCCGACCACCTGTACACGGCGGGGTCGGATGATCCCGATCTTCTGATTCGCACCGCGGGCGAGATGCGGATCAGCAATTTTTTGTTGTGGCAAATAAGCTATGCCGAGATTTGGGTCACCGAAAAGTGTTGGCCTGAATTCGAGGAAACAACGCTTCACGAAGCGATCGCAGATTTTGCCCAAAGAAATCGCAAATTCGGCGGGCTTATGTAAGGAATTTTTTTGGCAATGCCTGGTGATTCCGCAGAGTGCTTTGGCCGGCAATTCAAACACCTTACTAGCCAGTCTGGCGCGCGGCTCTCCCCCGAGAGATAAACGAAACGACAAGCCGATACGCACCGTTTTGCTGTACCAGAGCGTCGTTTGAGATTAAGATATCCGAGGTATCTTAAGGCTACATTCGGGACAAGCCAGGACCACAGGAACATCGAAAGGCACTTTAGATCATGCGCATTCGTCGTCGCGAGATACTCCGCCTGCCTGCTGTCGCATTAGTGTTGTTGACTGCGCTGATCGCGTCGTCGACAGTCACCCGTGCCCAGGAAAGCTCCGTCTCGGCGTGGGACGCGGCGGACTTTCGCATTTGGAGCTTCGTGCCGTACTGGACCGAGACGTCGCAGATCAACACGTTCGCCGGCGACGGCGTTTACAATCACGTTTCGGACGTGATCTATCATGCCGGCTACCACCCCAGGGCCGATGGCACGCTGTTTAAGCACAGTCGGACGGACGCCAATCTTGGCAAGTTGAAGACCGATTCCGAGCAGTATGGCTTTCGGTTGATGATGGACATGTTCGACACCAATGGCGGCAGCGTCGATTCGGTTTGGACGACGATCACCGGCAATGCTTCCATTCGCGCGACGTTTGTGAACAACGTCAAGACGATCGTCGATCAATGGGGACTAGCGGGGGTCAACCTCGACTGGGAACGTCCCAACACCGCTACGAAATGGGGCAACTATACCCAGTTTGCCAGAGAACTTGGGACGGCGCTCAATCCGCCGGGGCAGGAGCATCGCGTCGAGATTTCCGTCGACGATTATGGGTCTACTGATGCGAGGTGGGATGACTCGTCGCTGTTCGATGCGCGGGTGTACGACCAGATCATGATGATGGCCTATCACTACGCTGCGTCGTCACAGGCGGGTTTTGCAAATGGGAAGATGAATCTCACGGGGCAGGGGGTCGAGAAGGCGTTCACCGACGAGCAGATTGTCATCGGCATCGGCACATGGGGCACGGACGGTCCGGCGACCAAAAGCCTCAAGGCGATCGTGGCGGCAAATCCCAACCTACCCGCCGACGCCACGTCGTACACGGGCACCCTAACCGATTTCAACGGCACGCACACTGGCACGTGGACAATTAACAGCCGATACATGGTGCGCGACAATGTTCAACTCGCGCTCGATCGCGGCCAGCCAGGGGTGATGTTCTGGACTTTGCACTACGACGCAGTGGGGCCGATGAGCCTGCATCGGGTGGCGCACCACTACGCCATGTTTAAGCAAGGTATCCCGGATTTGGATCTTAATGGCAAGGTCGACGCGGCCGACGCGAACGCCCTGGCGGACAATATGGGGAGCGTGCCCGGCTGGACCGGCACGAACACGCCGGCACGTATGGAGGCGTTTTATATGCGGGGGAACTGGGAGAAGGGCGACCGGGACGGCAACGGCTTTGTCAATCAGGCTGACGCCGATTGGCTGGCCACACGGTTTACGACGCTTGGCGTGGCCATTCCGGACCGGCTCCCTTACACGGGTACGTTCGAGAAACTGGGCACCACGATGGGCCTCAATGGGCGCTGGCAGGCGGAGCGGAACGTGGCCAACCAACTCGTCGAGACGGGCAACTTCAAGCAGCGTGATCCCGGCTATCTTTCGTTTGTCGCCGATGGCGCAGGCGCGGAAAAGTTCAGTACAACGGCTGTCACGATTCGTCAGCAGAACAGCGCGGAGGCGTTTGACGGGCTCAATACCGCGGCCCGCAAGATGACGACGACGCTGGCAACACCAATCAACCTTGCCGAAAACGAGGAAACCTACCTCACGTTTCTCGTACGGCAGGACACGGCAGGGCTGACCGCTGCCCAGTTGGCGTCGCCGAATCGCACCCTCACATTGGAACTCCAAACCGCCGCCGGCCAAGCAGCGTATGATTTCGCGTTCTTCGGTCAGCAGACCGACTTCGGCATTCGCAGTCAGACGGACGCACTTGGCGAAGATGTGACGGCGGACGGCTTCGCTGCGAATGAGACATTCTTGTTTGTGGCAAAAATCTCTGGCAACGGCACCGACGCCAACCAGCTGCAGGCGTCGCTATTTGCCACCGGCTCGACCGTAGGCAACTTTACCGATCCGGATTTCCAGTGGATGCTCTCCGCCGACGGCGGCACTGGCTTCAACCCCACGATCACCGACTTGCAGTTCACCAGCTTATTTGAGGCGAACTACACGGTGAGCAGTGTGATGGTCGGTTCGGCTGCCGATTTCTTCAGCGTGCCGGGCGATTTCAACGCCGACGGCGTGGTTAACGGAAGAGACTTCTTGGCTTGGCAGCGGGGCGAATCACCCGTTCCATTCAGTTCCGGCGACTTAGCTGATTGGCAAGCGGGATACGAGAGCCCCTCGATTGCCGTGACGGCCGTGCCCGAGCCAAGCAGTATCGTTCTGCTGCTGCCCATCGCATTTCTGTTGACAAGACGCAATTCGGCTCTGGGGGCAAAGTCTTAAGTGCTTCGCTGGCGACTCATTATCGGAACGGCCTTGGTGGCTTTGTTATTGGGGCTTTGCTGGCTCGATGTGCATGGTCCTCGGCCCGGTATGTATTTATTTCCCTTGGCTGCCGTGGTGTGCGTGTTCGCCACAGAGGAACTGCTCGTCATGTTTCGAGCCGTGGGACATGAACCTCACCGCTTGGCCACTCATGTGGCAACATTGGTGACGCTTATCGGCGCGAGTTTGCCGTTGAGTTGGTCTGAGGACATCGGCAACACCACCGTCGGTCGACTTGGCTGTTTAGGATTGGCCATTGCCGCTGGGTTTATTGTGAATGTCATTGCCGAGATGTGGCGTTATACGGCTCCTGGCAAAACAATCACCCAACTTGCACTCGCCACGTTGGCCGTGGTTTATATTGGCGGCTTGTTGGGATTTTTGGTGCAACTCCGTTTGCTCCCCATCAACGGCGAGCGTTTTCACGGCGGAATGGTTGCGCTCTTTTCGATGATCGCCGTGGTAAAATTCACCGATATCGGCGCATACTTTGGCGGAAAGAAATGGGGGAAGCTCAAGTTGGCTCCTGTCATTAGTCCCGGCAAGACGTGGGAAGGAGCAGCCAGCGGCTTAGCCTTGGGCACCGCCATGGCGTTTCTAATGTTGGGCCCGTTTGCTCGTCTGATGGGTTTGCCTAGCGAGCGTGCGTGGCTGCCATGGATAGGAGGAGCGATCGTCTACGGCGTTTGTGTGAGCATCGCCGGTATGATCGGCGACTTGACCGAATCGCTGCTTAAACGTGATGCGGGGATGAAAGATTCCAGCACGTGGCTTCCCGGTTTTGGCGGCGTGTTGGATTTGCTCGACTCGCTGCTGCTGGCCGCGCCGATGGCTTATCTTTTGTGGATACTGGGAGTTGTCAGCGTTTAATGACATCGCACGAGAGGGGTTTCAGGCGAGCGATAAGTTCCAAGAATGCCAATTGTGGTTGAGTCCGCCGCCGACCGGTTCTGTGGCAGAATCCCTACAAACCGTTAGCCAGTCACTATTTAGGCCCGGCAGGGGGCGATTGGGTGGTCGTTGCTGGCAGGGATTGAGTATATTTATTAAGTGACATCGCTCGTTGCGGCGCCGAAGGACGGAGACCCGGCGATGACTACTTATAGCAATACGGACGCTTACCACGCGCCCCTCTCTGCATGATTGAAGCAAGCATCTCGGTAGGTGATCCAGAGAGTCTGGTACTCATCCTGGGGACGAAGGATCAGCATCTTAAACAGATACGCGAAGCAATTCCCGCGCATATCTCGACGCGTGACGGCAAAATCTATATCCATGGCGACGAACACGCCGTGATACAGGCCACGAGCGTGTTGGAAGAATTGCGCACATTGCTCGCGCGCGACTTGCCGCTTGATAACGATCAAGTGCAGCAAGTTATCCGACGCGTCACGACGGGTGAAAAAATGCCACGCGCTGAACCGATCAGCGTCCGTGGCGGTAAACTCATTCACCCCCGCACCCGCGGACAAGCCGACTACTTGCGCACCATCCGCGAAAACGCGTTGGTGTTCTGTACGGGTCCCGCTGGTACGGGCAAAACGTATTTGGCCGTGGCCACCGCCGTGGAAGCACTTAGGGCTCACCGGGTGCGGAAGTTGGTGCTGGTGCGCCCTGCGGTCGAAGCGGGCGAAAGCCTCGGCTTTCTTCCTGGCGACTTGCAGGCAAAGATCAATCCTTATCTGCGACCACTGCTGGATGCGCTGGGTGACATGATCGACCGCGATCAGGTCCAGCGATATATGGATGAGGACGTCATCGAAGTCGTGCCGCTCGCCTACATGCGTGGCCGAACGCTCAATAACGCTTTCATCATCATGGACGAGGCCCAAAACACGACCGTCGCACAAATGAAAATGTTTTTGACGCGGATGGGCGAAGGGTCTCAAATTGTTGTGTCGGGCGACACGACGCAAATCGACTTGCCCCCGCACACCAAGAGCGGATTGATCGATGCGTTGTCGCGCCTGCGAGATATCGAAGGCTTTGCCAAGATTCATCTTTCGACCGAAGATATCGTCCGCCACCGGATCGTGCAGGATATTGTCCGCGCGTATGAGGAGAGCTCGAAAAAGAAACGCTGAGGTTTCAGCGACTCACCCCTGCGGTAAAACTGCGCTGGGGTGGTGAGTTATTTTGTTATGGCCAATATCCCTCAAAAACGAACTCGACAGCAACGCGTGGCTGTCGTCGAATTGCCACCCGGACTGTTGGGCAATTTGTGGGGGCAACTACAGCGAGGTTCCATATTGCTGCGGTTGGCCATTTGCGCCCTAGCCGCGATTTTGATGCTGATCTTCACGCGAGGTTGGGATCCGCCGTTCCGTTATCGTCTCAACGAAGTTCCTGAGCGGAACATCGTAGCAAGCGTCGATTTCGAGCAACCTGACCAAGCCGCGACAGCGGAAGCTCGCACCTTGGCCCGCCGTTTGACAGTTGCCGTGTACGACCAAGACCCCGCGCCTCTCGAACAGCTGCGTGCTCAATTAAGGCTTGAAATCGGCAAACTTCTAACGGCCGAAACGTGGGAAGACGTTGATCCCGAACTCTGGCAGCAGTTTCAACCGCCGCTGGCGGAGGGAACTCCTGATCCCACCGACGAAGAGCGCGCTGAGCAATTCAAACGGTTGAAAGAATCGCTCGCCACGGAGACGGCTCTGGATGCTTTCAACACCAAGGTTGCCGAGTCGATGGCTCCACTTGAAGAATGGGGCCTGTTGGAAGAACTGCCTAAAGAACACGATGGCAACTTGGAGAAAATCTTCGTTCGCACCCGCGAAGGGGAAGGCTTCTCTGCGGAAGCGGGGCGAGATGTTCCCGACGTGTTGATCAAGAATGCCAGTGCTAAATTGCAGCAATCTCTCAACGAGAAGCTTTCTTCGGTAGAACTAGCGCAGCAAGTGTTTGCATGGTTGCGACTGAAGTTGGTGCCGACGCTGAAATTAAATCTTGCCGCGACACTCAAAGCACAGGATGCAGCAGCCGCGGCGGTGGCCGAAGTGACCAAACCATTTCGCACGGGCGAAAACACGCTCGCCAAGGGGGGCGTGGCAATTGATGCCGACACGCTGAAACTCCTGAAACTCGAACACGATTCGCGACTCGCCGAGCGCGGCTTCGGCGTGAAAGTGCGGCGTGCTCTGGCGATTTTGGGGATGTATCTCGCCCTGTACACACTTTGTGGATTTTACATCTATGCACGCGAACCGCGCGCCCTGAATGATCTTTTCCGCTTTGTCTCGCTGGTCACGTTATGCTGCGTTACGGTGTTGCTTGCCGATCTGGTGAGCCATTACTTGTGGGGCACCGAGGTCATTCCGCTGTTGTTGTTGGGAATGACGGTGGCCATCGCCTACCAACAAGAGATGGCACTGATTGTCGCGGCCAGCGTCAATCTGGTGATTACCGTAGCCATCGGGCTTGATATGCAGCAATCACTCGTGTTGCTGGCGACGGTTGCGGGAGCGATTCTGGTTCTGAAGCAGGTGCGCACCCGTGGCAAGCTTTTGTCGGTAGGTGCCGTCGCGGGCGTCGTGGCGCTCTTTACGACGGTCGGCGTCGGCACGCTCTACGGCCAACCTCACATGCAATTGTGGATCAACGGGCTCACACTGGCGCTGTGGTCGGTGATTGCCGGTTCGTTGATGACGGTACTTCTGCCTGCGGTGGAACGTGTGTTCAACGTGCAGACCGATTTGAGCCTCATTGAATTGGGCGATCCGGCTCATCCGCTGCTGCAAGAATTGATTCGCCGAGCACCCGGAACTTACAACCATTCGATCACCGTGGCGTCGCTCGCCGAGGCCGCGGCGGAATCCATCGGTGCCCGTGGTTTGTTGGTGCGCGTGGGGGCTTACTTCCACGACATCGGCAAAATGCTCAAGCCGGGTTACTTTATCGAAAATCAAACCCCCGGCCAGAACCGCCATGATTCGCTGGTCCCCGCGATGAGCACGCTGGTGATCATTGCCCACGTGAAAGACGGGGCCGACCTCGCGCGCCAGAATAAACTTCCTGAGTCGATAATCGACTTCATTCAACAACATCACGGGACGACACTTGTCGAGTATTTCTATCGCCAAGCCAACGAGAAGCGCAACCAAGATCCCGACAGCGCCGAAGTGGATGAAAGCTCGTTCCGCTATCCCGGTCCGAAACCGCAGTCGAAAGAAGCCGGCGTGCTGATGCTGGCCGATGCGGTGGAGAGTGCCAGTCGGGCACTCAAGGAGCCAACGCCTTCGCGCATCGAAGGAATCGTCGAAGATTTGGCGATGAAGCGGCTTTTGGACGGCCAATTCGACGAAAGTGGGCTGACTTTGGAAGAGGTGCGCAAAGTTGGCGAAAGTTTGGTAAAATCGCTCACCGCCGTGTATCATGGCCGCGTTAAGTACCCCGAGCAAGAAACGGCGTAGCGTTTGTTCCCCCACCTCGTGAACGACATGCACGAACACCGTTTGGACAAAGTTCCCCCACCCACGTCTTCCGCTATGCCTAGCGAATCGGACCCTGTGAAACGGGCTTACCGAATTCTTGTCGCCAACGAACAAGCGACATTGGCCATCGACGAAGCGCGATTAGTTGCCGCGGTGGAAGCCATTCTGGCCGACACGGATTATTCCCAAGCCATGGTGAGCATCGCGGTGGTTGATGATCCTACGATCCACGCGCTCAATGTGCAGTATCTCCAGCACGATTATCCCACCGACGTATTAAGCTTTGTCTTGGAAGATTCATCACGAAACGTCGAAGGGGAATTGATCGTCAGCTCCGACACGGCGGTCCGGGAAGCCCAGGAAGCAGGTTGGTCGCCGCTGGACGAATTGTTGCTCTACGTGATTCATGGCACGCTGCATTTGGTGGGCTATGACGATCACGAACCGGCCGATCAGCGAGAAATGTATGCGGCCGAGGCACACTATTTGAAACAGTTGGGAATCGCATTGCCATCTGACCAGTCACGTTGGCAGGATGCTCTCGGAAAGGATTCGTCATCGTGACGTTGTCGGCATTGCTCATAACAGGTTTGGTAACGCTCGCAGCTGCGATAGTGGCCAATCTCGGTGCGCGGTCGTTGCGAGACTTTTCTCGGCACGATTTAGAAGAAATCTGCCGGCGTCGTGGCAACCCGGATCGTTTTTCGCAAGTCTTGCAAGATCACGAACACGTGGGGCTGGGTGCTGAAATACTGACCGTGCTGCTCGCTGCGTTTGCGGTGGTGATTATCACCGCCTGGGTTGATATGCGTTGGGAGTTGGCGGACAACGAAGATTGGAGCACGCTGCTCGCCACGGGTGCGGTGTGTGCATTGGTCCTGATCATCGGCATCGTTTGGATCAGCCGCGCGATCGCGCGTGTGTTCTCCGAAGAGTTTCTGTCTCGCACTTGGCCGGTGTGGCGGGGGCTGGCCGTGCTGACGACGCCGCTGGGTTGGGGGGCACATTTCTTGGATGTGCTGTTCCACCGCATAGCGGGCCGCGAGCAACACGACGAAGATGATGAACGGATCGAGGAAGAAATCCGCACGATCGTCAGCGAAGGGCACCGAGAAGGTTTGCTCGAAGAAGAAGCCCGGGAAATGATCGAAGGGGTGATCGACCTCGGCGAGGCCGATGTGGCGGACGTGATGACTCCACGGACCGACATGCACATGCTTTCGATCGGGCTGGAGTGGGATGCCCTGATTGCCGCGGCGATCGAGTCGGGCCACACGCGGATTCCTGTGTACGAAAAGAACCGCGACGACATCATCGGCATCCTGTACACCAAGGATTTGCTCCCCGAGTTGGCAACTAGCGACGGAGAATTGCGGACGCCGATTCGAGAACTGCTGCGTAAGCCGGTGTTTGTGCCCGAAACCAAGCCAGTACACGATCTGCTGCAGATGTTCCAAAAAATGCGGACTCATATCGCGGTCGTCCTCGATGAATACGGCGGTGTTGCAGGGCTAGTCACCATCGAAGACGTGCTCGAGGAAATCGTCGGCGAGATCGTCGATGAATACGATGAGGAAGTCGTCGAGGCAATCCACATGATCGACGACAACATCTGCGAAGCGCTCGGAAAAACGCGCATCGACGAGATTAATGAACGCTTGGGCATTGAGCTTCCTGAGGATAGTGACTACACGACGATCGGTGGGTTTGTCTTTTCGGAACTTGGCCGCGTGCCGGTCTCTGGCGAATCGCTCACATGGCAGGAGCAAGTGCAAATCCGCGTGCTCGAAGCCTCAAAACGCCGCGTCGAACGCGTGCGCATCGAGCGGCTGACCGACGACCAGCGCGAAAGCGCTTAGGGTGTGGTGGGTGCAGGCACTGGAGCGCTTCGCGGCGCGTCGCGGCGAACAAACTTATTACGGTGAATTGGCTGTTGCTAGCAGCGCACGCAAACGCCCTTGACCGCGTTCCCCTTTGGCCTGTACGGTTCCGCGTCACTTGTTCTCCGACTGCGCACTGGTTGCGTGGTTGGAATGCCGTTTCACCTACACACGCTGCAGCATGCTCAGTAAGCCAGGCAAGCAGATCGCGATACTGTGGACCATCGCCACGCTCCTTCTAGGAGGCTGCGCGAGCATGGACCTTAATCCCACGAGTTGGCAGTTGCCGACCACCGGCGGGGGCGATCCCAAAGAGGTGGGCACCAAGGCGTGGTGGAAAAAGCACAAGAAAAAAGCTGAGTTCGTGCCGGGCGAAGGTTTTCGCGTGGCTGGCCAGGAAGGCTATTTCGATCAGGAAGGCCGGCCCATTCAGGCGAAAGTCGCCAAAGTCGTGAAGCCCAAAGGGGCCGGGGGCTTGCTCAACGACGTCGCTATGACCGAAACCATGGACGAAGTGAAAACGACCTTCGGCATGGGGCCCGACGCCACTGCCGCACGCGCAGCCTTTGCTAAGGGCGAAGAATTATTCCGGCAAGAAAAGTATGCCGATGCCGCGGAAGCCTTCGACGAAGCCGTAGACCGCGATCCGGATTCCGACATTGAACAAGATGCAATGTTCTATCTGGCGGAAAGTTATTTTTACGCCAACGAATATTCCAAGGCCGTTTCCCAATATGGAGACCTCTTGGAAAAGTATCCCAACTCGCAGCATCTCGACAAAGTTGTGCGGCGGCAGTTCGATATCGCGCGCTATTGGGAAAAGCATCATGAGTACGATCCTCATTGGGTCATGACGCCGAACGCCTTCGACGACACGCGGCCCTGGTTCGACACTTTGGGCTATGCCATCAAGACGTACGAAAATATTCGTTTGAAAGATCCCACTGGGCCGCTAGCCGACGATGCGATCATGGCGACGGCGAATTCGTATTTCTTGAGGGGACGCTACAGCGACGCGGATTATCACTACAACTTGCTGCGAACGGAGTACCCGCAGAGTGAGCATCAGTTTGAGGCTCACTTGTTGGGACTGCAAAGCAAGATTCGCAAGTATCAGGGCCCGAACTACGACGGCACGCCGCTTGAAGAAGCCAAGAAACTTGTCAAGCAAATCAAGCAGCAATTTGGCGTGGAGCTTTCGGCCGAGGAAAGCGAACGCTTGAACACGCAGCTGGCTCAGTTGAACGAAGCCTTGGCTGAACGCGATTATGTGGTGGCCAAGTATTACGACGAAACCGAGCACTATGGCAGCGCGAAATACTACTACGCCAAGATTGCCCGTGAGTATCCGACCTCGTCGCTGGGAACACAGGCCCGCGAGCGATATGATCAGATTCTCAGTTTGCCCGATCATCCGACGACTCAAGTTGGTTGGTTTTTGAAAATGTGGCCTGAGAATGCGGAGCGCAAAATGCTACAGCAGGTGCCAATGCTTGAGCAGGCGTCACCGCTCGAGCCACAGCCGGAAGTGGGAATCGCCACGCGACCGCAAACCGAAGGTGTGCAAGCCGATGGCAACACCGTCTATCGCTAAGCGTGTCGTGCTGAGCTTGCTCGCCGTGGTTCTGTGCGGGGGCTGTGCTTCGTACCGGATGGGGAGCGAATCGCTGTATGCCCCCGACGTGCAAACCGTCTACGTGCCGATGATCGAGTCGGACAGTTTCCGCCGGGATTTGGGCGAACGGCTGACCGAAGCGGTCGTCAAGGAAGTCGAACTCAAAACGCCATTCAAAGTCGTGGGCACCCCAGATGCGGATAGCATTCTTTCGGCCAGGCTCATCGCCGACACCAAGCGTGTGACCGTCGAAAACAAGAACGACGATCCCCGCGTGAACGAGATGGGGATGTTCGCCGAAATTTCGTGGCTCAATCGCCGCCGCGAGCCGTTGCGTTTGCCGTCCACGGTCATTTTGCCCCCGGAACTGCTGCCGGTGAGTCAGACGGCCCAGTTGATTCCTGAAGGTGGCCAGTCGGTCGCGGTATCTCAGCAGCAAGCGATCGAGCGGCTCGCGCAGCAGATTGTTTCGACGATGGAAGAGCCTTGGTAGTGTTGGCTAGAAAGTCTTATGCGGTGCAAGCACTGGCTTTGCATGTTAAGCTCAAGGGATGAAATTCGAGTCTTCTCTTGCTGAGCGATACCCCCAGCGTGCCACGCGTTGGCAGTTGCAATCCCGTACGCTTGAGTTTGGGCATTTGCCTTTGCTGATGGGGATCGTGAACGTCACGCCCGACAGCTTTTCGGATGGCGGGAAATTTTTTGACCCGCAAGTTGCCGTTGAGCATGCGCTGGCGTTGGTGGCCGATGGGGCGGACATTCTCGACATCGGCGGGGAAAGCACACGGCCTTATGCCGAGCCGGTGAGCATCGACGAAGAACTCCGCCGCGTGGTGCCGGTGATCGAGGCTCTCGCCGCAGCGGTCAGCGTGCCAATTTCGATCGATACCAGCAAAGCCGTGGTTGCCGAAGCAGCAATCGCGGCAGGTGCTGAAATTATCAATGACGTGACCGGACTGGAAGGCAATCCGGCGATGCTGCCTTTGGCGGCGAAATCAGAAGTTGGCATCTGCGCGATGCATATGCAAGGAACGCCGCAGACGATGCAGGACGATCCGCGCTACAACGAGGTGGTTCGTGACATCCGTGGTTATCTGGCGGCACGGCGCGATGCCTTGCTGACTGCCGGGATTTCACCGGAACGCATTTGCCTTGATCCGGGAGTTGGCTTTGGCAAAACGCACCAGCACAATTTGACGCTGATGGCCAATTGCTGGCAGTTTCATGAATTGGGCTGCCCGCTGCTGGTGGGGCATTCGCGGAAAGGTTTCTTGGCCAAGGTGATCGGCGATGCGGAACAGGATCGCTCGGCCGCCACGGTCGGAAGTGCCTTGTCGCTGGCCCGACAGGGTGTCCAAGTGATTCGCGTTCACGACGTGCGGCCCGTTCGCGAGGCCTTGCTGGCATTCGCCGCGACCGGTGGAATCGATGGCAATGCCTTGGAGCTAGCAAACCCATCGACGTTGACCCATCCTGGGCCATGAACGATACTTACGGAGATAGTGTCTGCTCATTGGACACTGTTGGGCAAGGCAAAACGTCATGGCTACCATCGAACAATCCGAAGTCGCGACCGGCGATCTTGCCGAGTATTGCACTCAGGTTGCGCGACGAGCCAAGCAAGCCTCGGCCCAACTCGCGCAGCTCTCTGGCGAGACAAAGATCGCTTGGCTGAAGCGGTCGGCGGAACTGCTACGTGAGAACAGCGATACGATTCAAGAAGCCAACGAACGCGATCTCGCGGCGGCTCCTGGCTATGGTTTGACCGCTGCGGAGATGGACCGCTTGCGGCTCACCCCCGAGCGGATCGAGGGAATTGCTTCGGCGCTGTGCGATGTCGCCATGTTGCCGGACCCTATTGGCGAAGTGATGCACTCCACGGTGCGGCCCAATGGGCTGGTGATCAACAAGGTTCGTGTGCCGTTGGGGGTGGTGTTCTTTATTTACGAATCACGCCCCAACGTGACCGCCGACGCCGCAGCGATTTGTGTTAAAGGTGGCAACGCTGTGATTTTGCGTGGCGGCAAAGAAGCCATCCACTCCAGCCAAGCGATTGTTGATTTGATGAAGATGGCGGCTCGTGAAAAGGGTGTGCCGCACGATGCCGTGCAGTTGGTGGAAACAACCGACCGCGCCGCGGTGGGGCATTTCTTGCAGCTTCCCGAATATATCGACGTGGCGATCCCGCGCGGTGGCGAGGGATTGATTCGCCGCGTCGTGGCGGAAGCCCAGATGCCGGTGATCAAGCATTTTCATGGCAACTGTCATGTCTACGTCGACGCCGCGGCGGATTTGGATATGGCTGTTGATATCTTGATTAACTCCAAGTGCCATCGGCTGGGGGTTTGCAATGCCGCTGAGTCGCTGCTGGTGCATGCCGACATTGCCGGTGAGTTTTTGCCATTGGCCGCAGCGGCGTTGGCTAAGCACAAAGTCGAAATTCGCGGTGACGAACGGACATGCGAACTTGTCGATTTCGCCGTCCCAGCAAGTGAAGAAGATTATGCGACGGAATTTTTGGCCGCGATTATCTCGGCTCGCGTCGTGGAATCAGTCGATGCGGCAATCACACATATTAACCGTTATGGTTCAGGGCACACGGATACAATCGTGACGAACGATTTGCTAGCCGCGCAGAAATTCACGGCGGCCGTCGACAGCGCTGCGGTGATGGTCAATGCGAGTACCCGCTTCAATGATGGCGGGGAATTTGGTCTGGGTGCCGAAATCGGGATCAGCACCGACAAATTTCATGCTCGCGGGCCTTGTGGCATCGAAGAGCTGACCAGTTACAAATACGTGGTTTTCGGACAGGGACAGGTCAGAAAATAGTCACAACACATTGAGCGCAATGGAGTGCGACATGGGTGGCGATGTATTAAGTCAAGCAGAAGTCGAGAACCTGCTGAGTGCCTTGGAGGCCGAGCCGGAAGAGTTGCAGTCGTTGTCTGCTTCGCCGGTGACGCTCAGGCCGAAAGAAAAGGTTACCGTCTACGACTTCAAACGCCCCGAGCGCGTCGGCAAAGAGCAAATGCGCGCTTTGCAAACGATGCACGAAGGCTTTGGCCGCAACTTTGGTGCGGCGCTCTCGGCGTTGCTCCGCAATATCGTCGAAGTGAAGCTCACCAGCGTTGATCAGCTCACCTACAGCGAATTTGTTTTCAGTCTCGAGAATCCGACGTGCTTCAATCTGATCAATGCGCCGCCGTTGGAAGGGCAGTTGATTCTCGACATTAACCCGTCGATCTTATTTCCGATCATCGACCGCTTGCTGGGCGGCAGCACGATGTCGACTGCTTCGGTGCGGCGGCCGCTGACCGAGATCGAGCTGCGGCTGGTGTCGCGGATTACGAGCTTGTTCCTCGCGGAAATGCAGCATACGTGGGAGAATGTTCTGAAGTTTGAGCTCGCCGTTGATCGCGTGGAGAGCAACCCACAGCTTGTGCAGATCATTCCCGCTAATGAAGTGGTTGTGCTGATTAGCTTTGAGCTGACTGTCGGCGAAACGCGTGGAATGGTGAACCTATGCATTCCATTTAACTCGATTGAGCGAATCAGCAACAAACTGACTTCCAATAGCTGGGTGAGCTACAGCAAGCGTCCGCCGACGCAAGAATCGATCCAAATGATCAGTGATCGGATTGCGGAAGCTCCCGTGGAGGTGGTGGTCGAGCTTGCCGAAACGACAATCTCGACCGCGGACCTGATCAACCTCCGTGTGGGGGATATCATCGCCACGGAAAAGGACATTTCCGAGCCGTTGGTGGTATCGGTCGAGGGAAAACCCAAGTATTTTGCCAAGCCGGGGCAACATAAGGGGCGCAAAGCGATTGAAGTGCTGGGGCTTTGCGAAGAACACCATCTGCAATACGCCGCGAAAAACGCAGCGGCTCAGGCCAAAACCGCAGGCTGAGCGTGGCCGAGTTCGTAAGAATCTAGTGACGAATCAATTGACACCGGGCCTGCTTCGCGGAAAGAATACAAGTTGTTGGCAACATCTTTTCATTATCTTATCTTTGATGTGACTGCCGTGATTGTCGCGAATGTTGCCTGTTCGCGATTTTTTTGAGAACGCAGAACGAGAAGAGTGCCAGACTCTCGCACGCGTGCAGGGAACACTGCACAGAGCGATGGCCTGTGGTTTGTCTCAGTTGAGTTGTTGATTTAGACCGTGCGCCGCAATCAAGCGACGCAATGGTTGCCAATAGCGACACTCGCGTCGGGAAATATTTCCGGCGAACCTGTGAGGAGACATGCACATGGGGATCTCGGTTGTTTGCCCCAACGGGCACGAATTCAAGGTCAAAGATAAATACGCCGGCAAGAAAGGCGTTTGTCCTTTTTGCCCCGGGCAAGTCGTCGTTCGCGTGCCTGATGCAACTTCGTCGGATCAACTCAAAACGGCCGCCTTGCGCGCCGTGCGCCTCGAACATGGCGGCTCACCGAGTGGGTCATCCGTCTTTGACGATCCGGAAGAACCCTCCGCCGAAACAAGCGGCAGCATGCTGGGCTCGTCAGTAATCCGTCACCACATCAAATGCAAATGCGGAGAAAAAGTGCCGATGTGGTTTGCGAAGTGTCCGAAGTGCAACGCGTTTATGCAGCAGTGGTGACGATTTACTGAGCAAGAGCAGGTTTAGGCTCAGGTTCTGACGGCTCACGCGAACCCAACAGCGCGATCACCGCTTCGTAGAGCATCATGGCGGCGAGCAGAATGAGCACAATGCCGATCCAACCGACAATGTCGGACGACATGTGCCACGTTCCGTCGGGCGAGCGAAATTTGCTCAGCGTCATCGAGGCCAGCGCCCAGGTGCTCGTGAGATACATGAGCAAAGTTGGAATACCGGTCACGATCCAAACCCACCAGGCACCGCGTGTTCGCCAGAGCCAGACCGTCACGCCGAGTAATGTCAGCGCGGCGAGCAATTGATTGCTGGCCCCGAACAGATTCCAAAAGATACGCCAAACCGGCACGTTGGGATCACTATGCCCCAGCAAGAAAAAGAGCGGTACGCCTGCGGTCAGCGCGGTACCCAACGCACGACCACCCCGACCGTGCCAGCCGGTAAGCTCCTGCAAGATGTAACGGCCCAATCGCGTGCAAACATCGAGCGTGTCGTAAACAAACGTCGTGAAGGCCATGAGCGCAAAAGTCATCCCCACGGCCCGTGGCAAATGTATGACTTCGAGGAACTTGCCGATCCCTTGCGAGAAAACTTGATTGGGCCCCCCGTTGAGTTGAGGCGAACCGGCCGCAAACATCATCACGCAGCAGAGGGCAATGATCGACACCATCGCTTCCAACAACATTGTGCCATAGCCGACTACGACTGCGTCGGTTTCTACGCGAAGTTGTTTGGATGTTGTGCCCGAAGCGATGAGCGAGTGAAACCCGGAGCAGGCACCACAGGCGATGGTGATGAACAGTAAGGGGAACAGATTGGTCGTAATTCCATCGGCCCCCGTAACTTGCCAGCCTCGAAACATCGGATACTCGGCAGTTCCACCGCCGAAAGCAAGACCCACTGCGCCGGCGGCGAGGGCCGCGTACAGAAACCAGCCTCCCAATTGCCCGCGCGGTTGCAAGAGCAGCCAGACGGGCATCACCCCCGCGATCAAGCAATAGACAAGGAGTATCACGTCCCAAGTCTTGCGGGCACCGTTGTCGTCTTGGCCGGTTAGTGCGGCTAAATCAAACGGCATGTATGGTCCAATAACAATTGCTCCGGCAACCAACGGCAAAAAGATCGCCAATGCCCACTTTTGCGACAAACCTGCGTAGCGCATCGCGAGGCCCATGATCAAAGTGAGCAGCAAATAGATGAGTGACGAACTGGCGATCGCCGCCCCCCCGACGCCGCCCGCTTCCGCGGTGGCCGCACCTACAAACGAAGCGGCTGTGACGTCGGTAAACGCCACGATGATATAAATGAGCGCGATCCAAATGAACGAGAGGAATAGTAAATAGGATCGGCGCGACATGTGCTCGCGGACGACTTCGGCAATCGAACGGGCTTTATGGCGAATCGAAGCAACCAGGGCCGTGATATCGTGGACGCCGCCGACGAAGATTGAGCCGATCAAAATCCAAAGCAGAGCCGGCAGCCAGCCGAAGGTGATCCCAGCGAGAATAGGCCCCACGATCGGTCCCGCGGCAGCAATCGCTGAAAAGTGCTGGGGCAAGAGGGCCGACGAGGAGAGCGGCTCAAAGTCGATGCCATCTCGCAATTCGACGGCAGGTGTCTTGGTCTTGGGATCAAGCTGCAAGAGCCTTCCCAGGAGTCGGCCGTAGGTAAGGTAGGCCACCGTCAACACGACCGCCGACGGAAGCACGATATAGAGCAGATTCATGGAGAAGCTTTCACAACGCGAGAAACCGCAGCCAAAAAGTTGCCGCTACTCTACATCATAGCCCGTCGGGTAGAAACGTCGCAATTTGGCTTGGTTTACGGTTTTCAGTGGCTGGCCTATAATCTTCGCTGCCGAGGGAGCTGCACAATTCGAGACGGTGAGTCGCCCGGCATCTTGGGATTTTAGAAGTTGAGGAGACTATCTTGCCGGAAAAAGTTGTCATCGTTGGAAGTGGACCCTCGGGTTGGACAGCAGCCATTTATGCGGCCCGCGCGAGCTTGGAGCCAGTCCTTTTTGAGGGGGCGATCACGGAAGCTAACCGGTTGCAGGGAACCATGCCGCTGGGGCAGCTCGCTCTTACGACCGAAGTGGAAAATTATCCCGGCTTTCCCGCGGGCGACTTGAGCCACTATCTGCGTTCGGCCTTGCCGGAAGAGCATCATTGGCTTGCCGATCTGCATCATGGGGAAGGCTGCTCGGGACCTGAATTGATGCACCTGATGCGCAAGCAGGCCGAGAATTTCGGTACGCGGATCATCACAGATGACATTGTCGACGTCGATTTCAGTGGCCAGCCGTTTAAGCTCAAATCGCTTGAAGGCCAAGAGATCGAAGCTCATTCGGTGATCATCGCCACCGGGGCACGGGCAAATTATCTCGGTTTGCCTTCGGAAGAACGCTTCAAGAACGCCGGCGTGAGTGCCTGTGCCGTGTGCGATGGTGCATTGCCACGTTTCCGTAACAAGCCAGTGGTTGTCGTCGGTGGCGGCGACTCGGCCGTGGAAGAGGCTGATTATCTTTCCAAGTTCGCCAGCGTCGTTCACCTCGTACATCGCCGCGACGAATTGCGTGCCTCGAAGATCATGGCCGAGCGGGCGAAGAACAACAAGAAGATCGACATCGTGTGGAACAGCGCCGTTGAGGAAATCTTGGGTGACGACAAAAACGGTGTGACCGGCGTGCGGCTGGTTTCGACGATCGACGACAAGAAAACGGAAAAAGAAATCGCCGGTGCGTTCATGGCCATCGGCCACACGCCCAACACGAAGTTTCTCGAAGGCAAGCTCGAGATGACCGCGAAGAAGTATCTCAAGTGGACGGTGCCGTTCCGCACGAATACCAGCGTGGACGGCGTGTTTGCCGCGGGGGACGTGGCCGACGACTACTATCGCCAAGCGGTAACGGCTGCCGGATCGGGGTGTATGTCGGCGTTGGATGCTGAACGTTGGTTGGCTGCGAAGGGTCTGTAGAGCGATTCAGTATTCACAGTCCTCACAGGGGCGATAGACAATCGCTATATCGACGATGGATGCGCCGCTTAATCCGGTGGGAGAATATGCCGCCGAGCAGGAATGCACTCCGGCTCGCATCGCGGAATTGATCGAGCAAATTGCTTCGGCCCCTGTGGAATTGCGGAAGGCTGTTGCGGGGCTATCGGAATCCCAACTTGACACGCTGTATCGCAAATGGTCACTTCGGCAGATTGTCCACCATTTGGCCGACAGCCATGTGAACAGCTACATCCGCTTCAAATGGGCTTTGACTGAAGATTTGCCGACGATCAAAGCCTATTTTGAGGATCGTTGGGTCGCGCTGTCGGATTCCAAGCATGGCGAAATTGCCGCACCGCTCGCGTTGTTCGACGCGGTTCATGCCCGTTGGGTACAGCTTTTGAAGTCGATGGACTACGGCGATTTTGAGAAGTCGTTCATCCATCCCGAGACGTCGCAGCAAGTCACATTGAAATCAGCCCTTTGCTATTATCCGTGGCATAGCCGCCATCACACGGGACAAATTGTTTGGCTCCGCCAGCAGCACGGCTGGTAACTACGATTGGGAAGGATCCATGAAAAAACTTTCGGTACGCGAAGCGCGTGATGCCAAGTCGGTAGGACAAAACGTCTTGATCCAAGGTTGGATTCGCACTCGTCGCGATAGTGGCGGCGGCTTCAGCTTTTTGGAAATCAACGACGGCACGTGTTTGAACAATATCCAAGTCATCGCGGATGGCACGCTTGCGAACTACGAAACGGATGTCAAAAAACTTGGCGCGGGGGCAAGCGTTTCGGTCCGTGGCGAGATCAAACCATCCGGCGGCAAGGGCCAAGCGACCGAACTCTACGCCAGCGAAATTATTGTTCATGGTTGGGCCGATCCCGACGAATATCCGCTGCAAAAGAAGCGGCACACGATGGAAAAGCTCCGCGAATGGGCCCATCTACGGCCGCGCACGAATACCTTCGGCGCGGTGATGCGCGTGCGGAATCGCATATGCCGTTCGATTCATGATTTCTTTCAAGAGGAAGGTTTTCTGTACATTCACACGCCGATCATCACGGCGAGCGACTGCGAAGGGGCGGGCGAGATGTTTCGCGTGACGACTCTCGACCCTGCAAATGTGCCGCGCAAAGAAGATGGAGCAGTTGATTTCGAGCAAGACTTTTTCGATCGCCCTGCGTATCTCACCGTGTCCGGGCAGTTGGAAGGAGAAATTTACGCCACGGCACTCGGCAAGATTTACACCTTCGGCCCCACGTTCCGCGCCGAGAACTCCAACACCTCCCGGCATTTGGCCGAGTTTTGGATGATCGAACCGGAAGCCGCCTTTTTCGAGTTGACCGACAACATGGACCTCGCCGAGCGGTTCCTCAAACGGATCGTCAACGACGTACTCGCCGACTGCGACGAGGATATGCAATTCTTCCACGAGCGAATCGACAACACGGTACTCGATAGCCTTAAGACAATCTCGGGCAAGCATTTCCAGCGGCTGAGCTATACCCAAGCCATCGAGATCCTGGAGAAGTCAGGCGAAACGTTTGAATATCCCATCTCCTGGGGCACCGATTTGCAGGCCGAACACGAGCGATTCATCACCGAAGAGTATCTGCAAGCGCCGGTGATCCTGCACGACTATCCTGCAGCGATTAAGCCGTTCTACATGAAGGTGAACGACGAAACTCCCGACGTGCCGGGCCGAACCGTACGGGCGATGGACGTGCTTGTGCCACGGGTGGGGGAAATCATCGGCGGCAGTCAACGCGAAGATCGGCTCGATGTGTTGCTCGCGCGGATGGCCGAGCAGGGGCTCAACCCTGACGATTATTGGTGGTACATCGAGTTACGAAAGTTCGGCTCGGTGCCGCATTCGGGGTTCGGCTTAGGCCTGGAACGGATGGTTCAAGCTGTGACCGGCATGGCCAACATTCGGGACGTGATTCCGTTTCCGAGAACACCGGGGAACGCGGAGTTTTAGGAAGAGGGGTTGGATGAACTACGCCGCATTCACGCGCCGGGGATTGCGGTACAACACCTCGGCCAGCAACTCGGGAGAACCGCGAAAGCCATCACGTTCGTAGTGCCACTTGTCGTGGGTTGGAACCCAATCGTTTTCCAGTGGCCAGGGATCAAATGGTTGATAGCCCAAGGCCTGCGCGAGCTTAGTAGAATTCATGGAAACATCGCCCGCTCGCGGGGGAATAGGGCCCGCCTCAATTCGAGGACAACCCATCAATAAGTGCGGATCGTACCCGCCCACGCGATTGATCACCTGCGCGATTTGATAGAGAGACAACCGACGTGGCGCTCCCGCGTGATAGAGGCCAGCAAGATCGTTGCCGAGTAATGTTTCGTAAACATGATTCAGGCAATCGGTGTAGGTGGGCGTACGAACTTCATCGAAATAAAGCGTGGCGGGGCGGCCCTTGGCAAACCGGGATTGAATCCAGTCGATGGCCCCCGCGTGGCCATTGAAACTCACGCCCATGGGGAGCGAAATTCGCAACGTGCAGGCCGCGGGAGCGCAGTCAAACAAAAGCTGTTCGGCGGCTACCATGGTCGTGCCGTAGACGGTCACTGGATCGGTGCGATCCGTTTCAAGATGACCGGGCCAATCGATGGGTTTGCAATCGCGACCACCGAACACAAGATCGATTGACGTATGCACCAGTCGGACTTGCCGTTCGACGACGATCGAAAGCAGCGTGATCATTCCTTCGACATTCGTTCGCCAGGCGAGCCGCGAATCGAGTTCGCACGATTTCAACGCACAATTGCCAGCGCAGTTCAGCACAGAACGAAATTGGTACTGGTCGAATAAGCGCTCGAGACCCGCGCGATCTTCGGCGTTGCAGGCGATGATTCCTGGTCCCGACAGGGGCCAATTGTCCCCTTGCCGAATGCCGATGACTTGGCCTGGGTAACGCTGCTGAAAATAGGCGAGCGCATTGTAGCCCGCTACGCCGGCGATGCCGGTGATCAACAAAGGCAAGGGCAATTCGTTCGATTCGTGCATGGGCCAATTATAGCTCAAGCCGTCGGCGAACGTCACCTAGGCCGCGAGGCGCTGGCGACGCTGCCTTTCAACGAATGCAGCGTAATCCGCGGGAGTGTCGATGCCCCGGGTTGGCTGAGCGATCTCGCCGATCAGGATCGTTTCACCTTGCTCGAGAATTCGGAGTTGTTCGAGCTTCTCGATCTGCTCGGTCTGGCCCATGGGCAGGCTGGCAAACCGTAGTAACAAGTCGCGACGATAAGCGTAGATGCCGATATGCTGGAAAAATGTCGCTGGCGATGCCGTAAGCATGTCGTCCCGCCATTCACGCGGATGGGGGATCGGACTGCGGCTGAAATACATGGCCCGTCCGGCATTGTCGAACACGACTTTCACGCACGCCGGGTCTTCCAAAGCTTCGCGACTGCGAATCGGTGTGGCCAAGGTTGCCATCGTGGCGGCAGGATTCTGTTGCAACAGCATAACCAAGCGGTCGATGGCCTGGGGATCAATTTCCGGCTCGTCTCCCTGCAAATTAACGATAATTTCCGCCCACGGAATGAATCTGGCCACTTCGGCAACCCGGTCGGTACCACTGGGGCAGTCGGGGTTGGTCAGAATCGCGCGCCCGCCAAAGCGCTGAACCTCGTGTGCGATTTCGCGATCATCGGTGGCGATGAGGATGGCCTCTGGCAATGTTGCCCGACAGGCGGCTTCGTAGGTGTGTTGAAGCACCGTTTTCCCGGTGTCCTTAAGCAGCATCTTGTCCGGCAGGCGCGTCGAACGGCGGCGAGCGGGGATGACCAACAAGCACTTTTCACTTTCCACGAGACGTGACATAGAATTTCTCCGGCGGGGCCAAGAATCGCGGCTCCTAAATACCAAAACTGCCGCGTTAGCTCCACGTCAGTCCGTGGGGCTGGCTCCTTATCTCCGTGGCCGGAATTCGCCGAAAATGCTAACTTAAATGTTGCCACGACTGCTGGCATGGTTGCTAGCAGCCTACGACCTTTGGAAGGAAGTCGTTCTATGTGCGGAATAGTCGGTTACGTCGGATTCGCGGACGCGAGCGAGTACTTACTCGAAGGCTTGCGCCGCTTGGAATATCGCGGTTACGATAGCTCGGGAATCGCCACTATCGAAGATGGCGAGATAACAATCGATAAAGCTGCTGGTCGGGTCGACGAGTTGGCCAACTTACTAAAGCGGCACGCACACAAAGGTTCAATTGGCATCGGGCACACCCGCTGGGCCACGCATGGCCCGGCAAACGATGTGAATGCTCACCCGCATCTGGGTGGCGACTGTGTGTTGGCCCTGGTTCACAACGGCGTGATCGAAAATTTCCGTGCGATCAAAGAGCGGCTCATCGATAAGGGCTGCGAATTTCGTTCGGCCACCGACACCGAAGTGGTCGCACAGCTAGTCGCTTACGAGTTAGAGAAAGTTTCTGACACCGTGCTGGAAAGCGAAGATCCCTACGCCCCGTTGATTGCCGCGGTGCAGAAATCGCTGACCAAGCTACGCGGGACTTACGGCCTCGCGATGGTGTTTCGCGATTGGCCAAACGTAATGGTCGCAGCACGGCTTGGCAGTCCGCTGGTGATTGGCGTGGGCGACGGCGAAAATTTTATCGCGAGCGACGGTTCCCCCTTGGCGGGTCGCACGAACAAGATTGTCTATCTGGCCGACCATGAGATTGCACTCGTCACCTCCGATTCGATCCGCGTGATTCATCGCGATTCAGGCGACGTGGTTCACGACGTGCAAGCCCTCGATATCGAAGCGGCCGACATGGATCTCAACGGCTTTCCCCATTACATGCTCAAGGAAATCTACGAGCAGCCCGAAACGATTCGCAACGCGATGCGCGGGCGTTTGGACAAAGACTCGGCCACGGCCGTGTTTGGTGGGTTGAATCTCACGGCGAATCAATTGCAATCGGTGAAGCGATTTGTGCTGACGGCGTGTGGCACGAGTTGGCATTCGGCGCTCGTGGGTGAATACATGATCGAAGCCCTGGCGCGAATTCCCGTGGAAGTGGAATATGCCAGTGAGCTGCGCTATCGCAATCCGCCGCTTGATAACCAGACCCTGTTTTTCGCCTTGACCCAAAGCGGCGAAACAATTGATACCCTGGCTGCGCTCCGCGAGATGAAACGTAAGGGGCATCCCACGATGGCGATTTGCAACGTCGTGGGGAGCAGCATTGCTCGTGAAGCGGACGGCGGCATTTATCTGCATGCGGGGCAGGAAATCGGCGTGGCGTCGACCAAGGCCTTCACCGCCCAGTGCGTGGTGTTGTCGCTCCTGGCCTTGTATTTCGGCCGGTTGCACCATTTGAGCTACGAAAGTGGATTGAGAATCATCGAAGAGCTTGAGCAGCTTCCAGGCCATGTGGAACGAGCGTTGGAAACCAACGAAGTGACCCGGCGGATCGCCGAGAAGTACGCAGATTGTAACAACTTCTTATATCTTGGCCGACAATACAATTTTCCTACTGCCCTGGAAGGGGCCCTCAAGCTCAAGGAAATCAGCTACATCCACGCCGAGGGCTATCCCGCGGCAGAGATGAAGCATGGCCCAATTGCGCTTGTCGATGAACATACCCCCAGCGTGTTTATCGTGCCCCAAGGGCCGGTGTATGACAAAGTACTAGCCAATGTCGAGGAAATCAAAGCCCGCGGCGGCCCTGTCATCGCGGTGATTGATGACGATGATTCGCGCGTGGCCCAACTCGCCGATGACGTGATTTACATTCCCCCCGTGACGGAGCTGCTGCAACCGATCGTCGCCGCAGTGCCGCTACAACTATTGGCGTACCACATGGCGGTAGTTCGCGGCTGCGACGTCGACAAGCCGCGGAATTTGGCCAAGAGCGTCACGGTGGAATAGTTAGCCGGCATCGTCCCGATGTCGTTGGGGCCTTGTTAAAGCGCCGCATCCCGCCACACGATCTCACCCGGCTCGACCGTCCAGGCGATGCCAAAGAATCCCGCAGCGCGGACGTCGTCGTTCCCGGTCATGAGGCTCTGAGAACTATAAAGCAACAAGTCCGGAAAGTTTGTGCCGTTCACAAACACAGGTAGGCGGTCGGTCGTTCGCATGCCGGTGATGCCCGTGCCCCCGATCACGCCGACGACCGCGTTAGAACTGCCGCGGCGGGGATGAACAAATACGCAAGCCAAATCGTCGCCAAGTTCCGGTCGGCGGTCGATCCACACGCCGTCTCGTCGCATTTGCGCCGGCGATGTCGAGAGCAGCACAGGCCACGCCAGATTCGTGTCGGCATTGCCGTAGAGCACGACGTTACGATCGCGATAATTTTCGGGTTTGAAAACCTTGTCGGCGACAATTTCTGCGGAACCGTTGAGTCGCACGAGCATTGTCTCGGCATCGTAACGGGCCTTGGCCAGTGCCCATTGGCTTTCTGCGGGTGTGCCGTTTGTGCCATAAACTAGCACCGCATTGTTCTCGAACACGCTTCGCAGTCCGCCATAACGCGCGGGGCGTTTGAAAGAAGCGGGCAAGCTGGGGACCAATTGCCAAGCCTCATCGTGCCGCAAAAAGGTGAGCGGTCGGCCATCGACGGCGAATTCGCCCACTGGCTCGCCATCGAGGGCGACTTCAACGACCGTATCACTTTTCAGTTGGGATGTTTCGATCGAAAGTGCCTTGACATTGACCGTGAGACCCAAGAACAGGTTGCGAGCACGGTCGAACTTCACCGCGGCGCGGCTGAGCGCCCATTGCTCTTCTTGGCCCAAGATCGTCAGCCAGCGGCTTTGCGAATTCACCCCTGGGCTGAACGTCACGCAATCGGCCTCCTCGACTTCGATATCGGTGGGCGATAGGTGCTTGGTTACGAACGTCAATACTTCGGTGAGATTCTGTTCCGGTGTTTCATTGTCGATGGTACGCGATTCAAATTTCGGATGGAACGCGCGGAACAATTTGATGAGCTCTTGAGTAAGCGGGTTCGAATTGTCTTCTTCCAGTAACAGAGCGCTTGAAACCGTGTTTCGCAGCAACGGTGTGAGTCGATTCGACCATGCCACGCGCTCCAGCAGCTCTTCGATGGGCGTGTCGACGTCGGTTTGTTCGTCGCCCGCATATTCGAGCCAAGGATCACGCGGCGCGAGCGCGGCCCAACGATCCGCGGCGATTCCGCCGAGTCGCAACACGCCATGCCCACCTGTGTTGGTGCCACGCAGCCACGTTCGCCGTGGGTCGTACTTCACATGCTTCGCCGCATCATCCAGAGCTTCCAAGACATCTCGAGCTGACCAATCTTCCCAGTCGCACCCTTCGACCCGTCGGCCCGTGGGAGCCGACAAATGCACGCCAGCAGCAGCTTGCAATTGTGAGAGTAGATTGGTTGGTGTTTGGTCAGCATCATGCAATGAAACCAACATCCCAGCTTCATCATTGCTATCTTTGGCAGGCAATAAACGATAAGCCTGCACGCTGCCGTCGAGTTTGCTGCGAAAGGTGCGCGTTTGCTGTTCGCTCGCTTCGACGATACTAAGTTCGATCTTCGCTGGTTTACCGTTTGTAGGATCACTCCAGGCAAGCTCGACGTTGGTTTTGTCGGATGTAGCGCTATCGGCGTTCCAGTTTGGCAAAACCGGAATGGCTACCTTGCGAACACTCAATGGCGGTACAGTATCGACTTTCGCCGTCAAGTCTCCGCCACCGGCAACGGTTGTTTTGACTTGTGCATCGCTAAGTGTTTGTTCGCGACAATTCACAACGACTACGCCCAACCACACCGGTTCCGTTTCATCGCGTACCAAGTCAGCCTTGGTCACATCACGCAGATCGAAGAACACATCGTCAGTGGGCCTGGAGAGTTTGACGCGGAGCTTCCCAGCTGCGGCATGAAACAACAGTTCATTGGTGCCGGGGTTGAGCATGATGGGCAAGACCGTGCGTCCCGTGAGATACGGATCACCTGCGCGCGGTTCACCGTTGACGAAGACCATCGCGTGGCCTGACGCTTCCAGTAAAGCAACCTGGCGTTTGGCCGATTTGACATGGGCATAAGCATAACCGCCCCGTAGCGTTGTATGCTCCAGCCAACCATCTTCGCCGGCTTGGAACTTCTGCCAGGTGACTTTCTTGCCATCGTAGGTGGACACTTCAGACCCCAAGGTGGGGGGGTGCCAGTCACCGCTGGCCAATTCTGCTTGCAGTGGATCGACGTGAAGCGGAACCCGGCCGTAGCGTCCTACTCGGGGCAGCACCAGGAACTCGGCGACGACAAGCTGATCACCGGTAAACTCTTGCGCTGCGGGGATTTTGCCGCCTAGCAATGAGGTGGCAATTAGCAGGGATAAACAAAGAGGCTTAAACATCCAGCAATCAACAGGCGTAGAGGATTTTGATATTCAATCTCAGATGAAAGGCTCACCCAAAACAAGGTTACATTTCCTTAAGCCAATTGTACCCATTGCGAGGGGTTTTACTAAATATCCCCTGGAAATCAATCGAAGATGGATTAATCAGCATCATTGATCGCTCTTTCAATGCTCTTCTCTCATCACGAGTGCTGGACTAAAAATCTGCCTACGACGACCTCACAGTCTAGGTAGCCAGCCCACATGCAAGCAAGCAAAGACACGTGACCATGCTAACGATTAGCGCCGAAAATCCACAGAGCCTCACAGATGTGGCCAATGTTCTCAGTCCCCTGCGCGTCAGACGTGAGGCATGGCATGGGCGCAAAGTCTGGATTAAACAAGCAACACGACCCAAGGCGACAGTCTTTCATAAGATTCAGCAAGTCCTTTGCCGACTGATTCCCATCGAAGGTTTTCGCCCGACCGTTACCGCGGGAGGCGCAGCGGCGTTGCATCACGAAGCAAGACGCATTGCCGAATTGCGTAAGGCAGGGTTTGTTGTTCCCGAAGTGCTGGCCCGTTCTGACGAGTGGCTGGTCTTGTCGGATTTAGGTTTGACGGTGGACCGTCATTTCACTGAGCAGACGAATATATCAGCGGACGGCGTTCGCGACGTGATCAGTGCCTGCGGCCGGGAACTTGCTCGGTTGCACACAGCGGGGCAATGCCACGGTCGTGCCAAGATCAATGATTTTATTGTGACCAATGGTGGTGAGATTGGCTTTATCGACTTTGAAGAGGACGTTTCGCATCTCAGCCCCTCTTCGATACAGGCGCGTGAGATTTGGTTGTTTCTGAGCGGAGCTTCACGCTACGCAAAGATTGCCCCCAATATCCTGCCGGTGGCCTTTGGAGCCTATCGTGAAGCTCGCGGTGATGCTGACTTCACGGAACTCAAGAAGATGCTCAAAGTACTCAGGATATTTAACTGGACCGTCTATCCCTGGAGGTGGATCCTGAGTGCCGATGTCAGTCGCGCCTATGCGGCTACGGACTTTCTGCTGAAAGCTGAGCTATAGGGCGGCACTCACACCTGTACGAGAATCTCTCCAGGCAGGACTGGCGTCGCGCCTGGTTGAGCCGCCACATAAGCACCCACGCGATTGGCGAGGTTGACGATCTCCGGCAGCGGTTTGTCAAGCAACACGCCAACTATGATCGCCGCACAGCTAGAATCTCCAGCGCCTACATTGTCGGCATTCGGTTTGCGTGGATAGCTGGGAACATTTCCTTTCACTAGCTGCGTTGCCGAGTAAAGGACAGTCCCCTTTTCGCCCCGCGTTAATGCGAGCAACTTTAAGTTATACTTCGCGATGAGACGGAGCGCCTGTTCATCAACAAGGGTCGCTGGGGGCATCTCTATCGCCTTGCTCACAATGGGCAGCTCGTTTTCGTTGAGTTTCACCACGTCGGCAAGTTCGAGAGACGTTCGCAAAATTTCCTGCGAATAGAATCGTTGCCTAAGATTGACGTCGCAGACTTTGAGCGCGGACTTGGCCGTGGTGAGAAACTGTCGAATCGACGCGCGGCTTGCTTCCTCACGTTGGGCCAATGTGCCGAAACAAACGGCCGAGCATTTTGTCGCCAGCTCCGCGAGTTTTTCGTTGAACTCGAGATGATCCCAAGCTACGCACTGCTTGATTTCGTATTGCGTTTCGCCCGTGGAATCGATCTCCACCTCGACCGTGCTCGTGGGGTAGCTGTCGGAGATCGCAATGTACTCGGTCGTCATGCCGCGGTCAGCGAGCTCAGTGAGCAAATTGTTACCTAGGTTGTCGCGACCCACTGAGCTGGCCACCACGCCGCGCCCCCGCGATTGCAAAAGCTGATGAGCATGCACGGCGAGATTCACCGGCGCGCCTCCCAGGACGATGTGCTTATCGGAAAAACAATCGAACAGGGCCTCACCCAATCCAACGACAATCAGCGGACTCGTCAAAATGAAATCTCCCCCGACGCTAGTATCTTGCAATATTGCACTTCAGGCTTGTTCTGATAGGGAATTATAAGGTCATTCGCTGGTCTGGCGAACAGGTATGGGTTGGCTCACTCCATCTTCCCGTCAGTAGTTCAACGCAATTAGGTTGAGATTTCGCCCCCAATCTTTATACTGGAAACATCAATACCTTCTCGCCAAGGTGGCTTTTCCTCTCATTGTTACAAGGGTACTGCAAGTGCCTGTGTGTCAAAAATATTTCTTCCAGGCGCTCATCTTGTGCCTCCTGGCTATTGTTGCCAACCAGGGCTTGCAATGTGCTCAAGCAGGTCCCGTGATTGTGCCGGGCTGGGGAAGTCCTGTCTTTCAAGAGAACTTCGCGGGGAGCGGCATCAACACGGGTGTGTGGGAAGTCGCTCATCGTGCCAACGAAGCCAACGGCGAAGCTCAGTACTATCATCCCAACCAGGTTTCGGTCGGAAACGATCTGCTGCATCTGCGGGCCGACCTCGATCCAAGTTACACCTATGGCAAGCCTTACCTTTCTGGGCTCGTGCGGACATGGCAAGAGTGGAGTCATGGCCGCTTTGAAGTTCGGGCTAAGCTCCCGCACGGCCAAGGTTTCTGGCCTGCGATTTGGTTGCTTCCTCGCCATGCGAGCTGGCCGGCCGGGGGCGAGATCGACATCATGGAAGCACGCGGCGATCTACCCTATGGCATGAGCAGCGCGCTCCACTGGGGATGGGACTTCAACTCGCGACAGTATCGTTCGGAGTGGTACGAGAGCGGCGCGAATTTTCAGGCCGACTTTCATGACTATGCCGTCGAATGGGAAGTCGGCACTGTTCGATTCTATGTTGATGGTGTCGAGCACATGCGTCTGTACGAACCCGACGTGGGGATTCCCAGCACGCCTAAAAGCCTGATTCTGAATCTGGCCGTCGGCGGCAATTATTCTGGCTACCCTAACCAAACGACCCCCTTCCCGTCCGAGTTCGAGGTCGATTATGTGCGCGTTTGGCAGCGTCCTACACCTAGCGCGCCACCAACATCCCTGATCGCCGACCCAGGCTTCGAAGAAGCTGGCGGATCTCTCGCCAATTGGGGCGTATTTGGCAGCAGCATTAATAATGTGCTTTCGGATTATGGAACGCCGCTTGATGGTGAGCGCTCGCTCAAACTCTTTGGCCAATTCAACGGCCAGACGAATGTTTCGGGTGCCTACCAAAGCGTGCCGATCACGGGGGGATCGCATATCGTGGCCGGTGCGCACGCGCTGACTCGTTCCGAAGATTCGATCGCCGACACGCTTAACGTGGTTGAAATGAAGCTGGAGTTCTACAGCGAGTTCGGTGCCCCCTATGGGTCACAATACTTTTTGGGCGAGTCGATTATTACTTTGGCCAACGGCGAATCGCCTGAAGATGCATGGTCGTACAGGCAAATCAACGAGTCAGCACCACTCAATGCGGTGGAAGCTCGCTTGGCGTTCGTCTTTGTCCAACCCTCATCCTACGATGGTGGGAGCGTGTTCATCGATAGCGTCACGCTTTTCGCTCAGACAGCGGGGGACTTCGACGGAGACGGAAATGTCAACGGCCGCGACTTTCTCATGTGGCAACGCGGGGGTTCGCCCAACCCGCATTCGACGACCGATTTGCAGTTGTGGCAAGCAAACTACAGTATTAGCGCACTGCAAGCTGTCCCTCTCGGCGTCCCAGAACCGACAGGCCTCATGTTGCTACTCGTCAGTACTCTGATCGTTGCAGTGCACCGTTGGTAACTTCAAGCACTTCCCGCACTTTCTTGGCGAGGTTAATTCGCGAGTAGGGTTTTTGCAAAAAGGCCACCCCATCTTGCACGATGCCTCGCCGGAGAACATCGTCATCCATGTAGCCCGATACATACAGGACTTTCAACTGCGGATTAAGCTCCAGTAGCTGCTCGGCCAGCATACGCCCGTTTAGTCCTGGTAACACAACGTCCGTCACGAGTAGCTGAATAGTCGATGGCTGGGTTGCGAAGACCGCCAGAGCTTCTTCGGCGTTTCCTGCCGTGAACACGGTATAACCGCACTCCTCTAAGATAAGTTGGCCCAGGGTGGCCACGGATTGTTCATCTTCCACCAAGAGGATGCTTTCCACTCCCAACGGAGTCAGTTCCTCGACTCGTGAAATTTTTATGGATGGTTCTAGTTGCTTAACGCATGGCAAGTAAATACTAAACGAAGCCCCCTTGCCAGGTTGACTTTCGACCTCGATATGACCACCGCTGTGCTTGACAACACTATGAACAACGGGCAGGCCCAAGCCTGTTCCTTGGCCTACCCCTTTGGTCGTGAAGAAGGGCTCGAAGATGTGCTCGCGAATGTCATCTGGAATTCCCTCCCCCGTATCGATCACTTTCAACATGGCATATAAGCCAGGCTGAAGCGTGTGATGAGCTGCAGGATATTCTTCGTCAACATCAATATGATTTGTTTCAATCACGAGTTTGCCACCATTGGGCATGGCATCGCGGGCATTGACCGTTAGATTAAGTAAGACCTGCTCTAACTGTCCATACACTGCCTTGACGCTGCCCAGCTTCGGATCCAAATTCGTAATCAAGCGAATATCCTCTCCGATGACACGGCCGAGCATTTTCTCTGTGTTACGCACAAGGTCGTTGAGGTCCAATTGGGTTGCCTCTTGCACCTGCTTACGACTGAACAGGAGGAGCTGATTGGTGAGGCCTGCTGCTCGCTCGCCGGCCCGCTTGATTTCTTCGAGATGTTCGTGGGATTCGACTTGTGCTGGCGAGGAATCGAGCAAGACATCGCAATAACCCAGGATGACTGTCAAAAGGTTGTTAAAATCGTGGGCAACTCCTCCAGCCAGTCGCCCGATCGCCTCGAGCTTCTGTGATTGACGGTACTGTTCCTCGAGTTGACGCCGCTGGGTGACATCGGTCGAGATGCCGACAAAATTTGTCAATCGACCGTTGGCATCCATCACGGGCGAGATTGACAATTCATTCCAGAATGACGTGCCGTCTTTGCGGTAGTTGAGTATTTCAACCGTCAACTGACGGCTTTCTTGAACGGCCATGCGAAGATTATGAATGGTCTCGATGTCGGAATCTGGACCTTGGAGAAACCGGCAGTTCCGACCAACGAGTTCTTCTGCAGAGTAGCCTGTCATTCTTTGTAGCCCGGGACTGGCATAGATAATCGGGTTGTCCGGCAGGCCGGGGTCAGTAATCAAGATGCCTTGTGTCACCGCTTGGATGGCTCGATCGAGTATTCGCAAATTCTCTTCTGCGCACTTGCGTTCGGTGATATCGTGCAAGCAATTGATCGCTCCGGTGATCTCGCCTTGTTCATTTTTGAGCGGAAGAATATTGGCGAGGACAGTGATCCGCGAGCCATCGGGCCGTTCGATGATTGCTTCAGCATCTACGATCTGTGGAACCGTGCCCTGGAGCACCAGAGCCATCCGGCAGTCCTCGTGGGCCATAGGACTTCCGTCAGGGAGATACATCTTGTACGAGCCACAGTACAGCTCATTGTTATCTCCAACGGCGGGAGTGCGGCCCCAAACCTCGACCGCACGGCGGTTGTACTCCATGATCCTGCCCGCAGCATCGCAAGTATAGACAGCCACGGGGCCAAGTTCGAACAAAGTGCGAAAGCGATTCTCGCTTGCGCGTAGCGCAGTCTCTGCCTGCTGTGCGCGTTCAGTCAGTTCATGTTGATGAACTGATGAGATCAGCAGCGCCTCGTTCACCTCGCGAAGTTTTTGTTCAATGTCCACGGGTTAACCAGCATCTTTCATAGAGGTTTTTCTTGCCCTAGCGCTAGTGCGCGTCGGGCAGAGGGTTTTTCTGAGGAGGCGAGGGGGTATCGACGCTCAATTTCGGGATATTCTGTCCAGCATCCGCGGGCCAGGGTGCGGGGATGCCACTTGTGAGTCCACAATAGCCCCGCAGCGGCTCGCCAATTTGCACCCCCTCGGTGGTGATCTGGTATTCATGCATGTCAATCGAGTGGGCGCTGCGCCGCATCTTGACTACCATCAGTATTTTTCGGAATTGCCCGTTGATCGACACGTAACGCATACGCACGATGTCATCGGCCAGGAACGAGACGGTATACTTCGAGAAGACCATCGAAGTGAAGTCCTCCTCGACCTCGACGGTGCTCATGATTGTCACGCCCAGGCGCGTGAGCGCCGCAATCATGCGGTAGAGAGATTCGCGAAAGTCTTCGCGGAAACCCGGAGCCAGCGCCATTTCGAAGCCGACCAAGGAATCGATCACTAACCTCTTGCAGCCGATTTCGCGGACACTCTGGACGATTTCGTAAACCGTCTCGTCGACCGAGAGGTCGAGTGGCCGCAGATAGATCAATTTGAGCTTGCCTTCTTTCTGAGGTTTGTCGAAGTCGATGCCGAACATAGCGGCACGCTGCACGTGTTCTCCAGGGAGTTCTTCAAATATGGCGACGATGCCCGGTTCTCCCTGCCGGAGTCCCTCGTCGATGAACTGCATTCCAACCGTGCTCTTGCCCGATCCCGACGGACCAGCCAGGAGCAGGCTCTCGCCTTCGGGGATACCGCCATGAAGCAGCTCATCAAGTTTGGCGATGCCGGTGGAGAGACGACGGGTGCCTTTGACATGCCCGTCGCTGCCAACGAGTCCAAACGTGCGCGGGAAAGTTTGCAATCCATCCTGGGTGATGCGGAAGGTGTGCAATCCAGGCACGGTTGCCTGACCCCGGATCTTCATGATCTGCATCTTGCGGACGATCGAGTTGCGTTCGACCGACTGATAGAGCCAGAACAAACCGTCGGCAACGGTAAACACCGGGTTGTCGCGCAACTCGGTGTCGGAATACTCGCCCACTAAAAATGAAGTGGCTTGCCAACTGGTCAGGTGCAAAGCCAGGCGCTGTACGAAGCCCTGGAGTTCCATCCCGAAATCGCTGGACTCGGCCTGTGCGCGGCGAACGACGGTCCGGAAAGAATCGACGACGACAATCCTGGCGTTGGAGCTTTCCACCTCCTTGATGATTTCGTCCAACACAGCGCCAAGGTCGTTCTGTAAGACAGCTTGGCTGAGATTGACGAAACGGATTGCGCTGTCAATTTTGGAACCGTCGAAAAACGAGAACTGCTGCTGATAGCGCAGCATCTTGATAGCCGGCTCACCGAGTACGGTGAAGTATAACGCGGGTCGCTCTGGGCTAGCATTGGTGAACATCATTTGGTGCGCCAGAGTGGTTTTACCGCTACCGGGCGAGCCAGCTAAGATATTGAAGGAATACTCAGGTAGACCGCCGCCCAGGATTTCGTCCAAGCCAGGTACTCCGGTGGACATAAGCTGGATTTCCACCGGGGCAGGGCGTTCATCAATCGCGGGGCAAATACTCATAACAGCCTCGGTTCAGGGGTTATCATCCAAAGTCGCAGCGGGCCAACATTCGCGAACCAACCGCAGAGTGAGTGCTTCGCCAAGGAATGTGGCTAGGAGTCCGAGCAGATGGGCAGTGACCACGGTCGGTCCATGGATTCCACCACTCGTGTTATCAGTCGCGAGGTCTTCAAGTCCATGCATGCAACCGTCGGAGCCGACCGTTACGCGCTCAAGTTCAGGGACTTCAACTCGTGCCAGAGCCAGCGCACGTCGCAACAAGGCGGCGTAGCCATCTAATCCAATGAGTCGCACCATCGCGATACGCAGCTTTTCGCAGACGCGTACTGCTTCATGGAGATGCGCATCCGCAGAATTGCGATTGGTTGCTTCCGCAACCAGTAATCGCTGGGCCACGATTCTCATGAATTCTTGGGGTTTATCCAAGTCAAGATTGTACCAGCGAGATAGAACAAAACAATGAAGACACCCTAAAGGCTGGATTTTTGGCGAACAGATGTTGATCAAAAGCGATCCCAAGAGCTTCCTTCATAACCGCGCAGAGCAGTTAAGATTGGAACTCTTTGCGATCAAGGTGGCGTGAAATCAGCCAAGAGAACGCGGTGAAGAGTCAATCTCACTCAGTGAGTTTGAGAGTCGCTCAAGATACCGCGCTTCTGTACTCTACCCAACTGGTTGGTTTAATGCAGGCTTGCCCTCCATATTCGGGAGTAGCCGTTGATATCATGGCAAACCACGACTAAAGAAAAGTAGTCCGGGAGGGACTTGAAGATACCGCCAATTCTTCGAGCATCCGAGCAAATCCTCCACAGGGCGGCGCAAAATCCGACGCAAGTCACGTCGACTTGTCTGAAATTGCTGCGGGGCTGCATCAGTTCTTGACTCCTGAGCAATGCTCGCAGCTGGCAGAAATTCTCGTCCGTAGAGAGGTACGATCATGACTGAAAGCAAGATTGAGCTGACTCGTCGCTTGCAGAGAGAGAACCGCTGGAATGAAGCCAGCCGGTTTAAGGATGAAACCATTTCCCGACTGAGATTAGAGGGGATGAAACGCTCTGAGGCGCAGGCAGAGGCTTGGCGGTTGATGGAAGAGAAGTTTCCGCCACTTTCACAATTCCAGCCAGAAGCCGGCCAAGAACTAAGTTTGAGCATGTTCGACTTTAATGCCGAATCTACACCAGAGTCATTCGCTGACGATACCATGTGGGTTTACACGCACTTGGCGGCCTCAGGACTGCAACCCCATGAGGCTCCTAGTTCGGGGGCGTGGGGAATGCTACAGTGGGCGAGGAAGAATCAAGATCGATTCTACGAACAAGTCTTGCCCAAATTAGTGGCTGCCAACAAGAAAGCATACACACAACGTGGTAGCGGTGGCTCTGAATACGCCGACGATCTGACGGAAGCGCGAAAACTTCTCAAACTTGCCTTGGAGATCGAATCATGAGAACCCTTCTTTTTGTGCTGTTGACTGTTGCCTTTGGGATCTCTTCAACGGGAACGTGCGGGGCTCAATACAACCCGTTTCCCTACTACTCGCCGGGACAGAACAATCTGATGGTGGGCTATAATGCCGCGGGGGCTGCGGAATTTTATTATGTCCCAGGGTGATTGTCGTGGATCGAGGCGGATTCTACGACAACTATGTTACTGGTTATCGGCCCTATCGACCTCATCGTTCCGACAGAGTTTACGGGGGTTGGTGACAAGTGTCTCGTCGAGTCTGGTCAGGGGCCCCAGAGACGGCGGTTTTTTTACCAGCTCCCCAGGTGTTTCCTCTCAAAGAACCCTCAGTTATACCCGGTGGACAGACGGAAATAATTTCTTAGAACCGCAACAGTTTACAATTTTATCAAGGTCTGTGACCCCATACTGTTGGAATGCAAGTTGGTTAGCACTAGCGTCGAAACATGCATGTTCCTATTTATCAGACGCGTTTACTTGGCGGATCGTGAAACTGGCCAGCGATTAGGGCCGGTACGTCTATCCTCGAGTAACAGCGTTATTGCGCGGGAAAGGATGGCGTGTGAACCACAAGCGGGTTAAGCGGTTGTGGCGTCAGGAAGGCTTAAAAGCCTCCAAGAAGCAGCCCCAATGGAAGTGTCTGTGCCTGGCAAACGGTTCGTCTGTCAGGCATAGGCCAGCGTATCCAGATCATGTCTGGAGCTACGACAGCTACGACTTCGTCGCGGACCGTACGAGCTATGGCCAAGCGATTCGCATGATCACACTGATCGACGAGTATACCGTGGTCGACCACTGAGAATTCGTGCATTACTTTCCTGGGCCTTTCAGTTGCTGGCTCGGGATTCTCCTCTGCTTGTTCAGCAATTTCAGTAGGCGTAGGTTCAAACGTCATGCTAGGAGCACTCACCGTGGGACGTACATGGCCGGGCGAAGCTTCGGTTTTTATCGGAGTGACTGCGTAACCGCTCCATCTCGATGCAGTCTTATTAATAGATGAGCATACGTCTTTCCCGCGCCGCAAGTAGTGGGCTATTGTGAGCTCTATCTCCGCAGAATCTGCTTCTGGATATCGTCCCACTCCTTCTGCAAGTCAGGGGCCTTGTCTTTGAAAGTCGAGATTGCTTGCAGTCCTTCTAAAGTATCCGGGCCGTCAAGCAGAGATTCAGCTAAATCAGTCCATGCACCTGCGAACAGCCAACATTTCTGTTGATGTGCGTCGACATCTAAGTTGTCTCCATAGAGACTGTTATACTCAATCTTATTTCTCCAAATATCCAAAGCGAGTTTATGTGCGCTCATTGCTTGTGCCAGTGCGATATTAAGATCCGCTAGCTTCTTACCGCTTCTCGATTCGAGGAATATTTTGACTTCCGCCCATGCAATTCCGACAACTTCAGAATAGTCTCCATAGTTGATGCCAATTTCAATTCTAGCTTCCACTTTCTTAATTGCATTTAGGGCAATGCGGGCGTTTCGTGGAACATTTTTATAAACGGAAGCTGTTTCCTGTAGCCGTAGTTGCTCCGCATCGCGCTTTTCATCTGCTTCCTCTTGAGCTGCCCTTGCCGCTTGCTGTTGTTGTCTCAGCTTTGCTAGACGGGCTTGCTCCTCTACTGCAATCCTGGCCTTCTCTTCTTCTAATCGATTCTTTTGTGCTTCTTCTTTCCGTAATTGGGATTCTACAGTAGGTAGTAGCGCCGTGCGCCGCTCTTCAGCCTGTTTTAGACGATCTTCAAGAATCGGCATTGTGATTGTATGCTTTTGGGCCTCGACTAGAATCGACTCGTAAACTTTGAAAGAGCTAAGCGGATCTGTGCTCTCGTTCTGAAGTGCTTCGCTGATTTCAGCCGAAATGCGCTGGAGATTATCTACTTCCCAACTATCGCTCAAAACTGTGAACCAAACAACGAATGCTAGAGCCGCTAAAGAGGATATACCGAATACACTGATCAAGAAGTGCCAGGATGTCTCTTCTTCGTTAAGCTGTGATTTCCGAATCGCTGCGGATTCAACCTTAACGGTCGTTGAGGACTTGCGTTCGCTCACTTTGTGAGATGAAATACTAGCCGAGTCGCCTAAAATAAAGACGCTCGAACTACCTGTGATCTTGATAAGATAAGCAGCTCGCGAGTTAGAATCTGAAAGGCATAATTTTGCCCGTTCAATCCTTCGAAGAATCATACGAGCTGCATGATGAAGCTCCGCGGGGAGGCTTCTATTTAAGAGAGAAGCGCGTTTCTTGGAGGCCAAAGTAATTGCCTGTGGATCGGCACAATCTTTCCCTAGGCCAAGAAGCGTAAAGTAGTCCGGTGGACAACTCTGCGGCGGAATCTTAAGAACCTCGACGTACACGCGAAGCTCTTGTTTTAGCTCGGTATCGTTCATTTTTCCGAAGGCTCCAGATGTCTTTGATCATTCATTCCGGATTCACCATACGAACTCGCAGACAGCGCGCTGCTTAGACACATGTGCCGCCTCATTGCACACCTCGCAAAACCACGACGGCTTGGAACCTAAGCTATTGCTTGGCTAGAATGCCGACAGCGGATGATCCCCGCAATTCGCGTACCCGCACTGAATACTCGGCAACCATGTTCCCTAAATCCCGAAGCAATAAATTCAACGATCTTCCTAGGGGATTTCTGTCCGTGTTTGCTGCTTGCTTTGTTAGGTGGGGGAATTGATAATATCTGAAGCATAATTTTCTGCTCGTCATTGCAATTAATAGGTTCAGCCATGAATCGCACATTTCTATCTTTGATGACTCTATTGTTATTAACAAGCTGCTTTGATTTGACCTTGCAGGGTCAGACAAGGCGTCTAACTGCTGTCGAAGTTCTTAAGGCAGCTATCGAGCATCGGGAAAAGCGGGATTCATCAACTTGGCTTCAGCATCCTCAAGATAAGAACAAGCCTGAGTATCATGCGTCTGATGAATGTTTAGACCCTCAAGAACTTGCTGAAGGTGATATTGGCTTTCTTGACTATTACATATACGAGGTTGTTGACATCTTTGGTCCGTCTGAGGTACTCCTGCTGACAAAAGATGCTCTTAAAGCTCCGGTTTGCCTTAGGGGCTTACCTACTGCTGCCTTGGTCAATGGACAAGAAGTTCTGCTCATGGGCGAATTGGAAGTAATGGAAACCATGTCTTATACAACAGTCAAGGGAAACAATAATACAGTTCGCGTCATCCAGTATTTTACTCCTCTGCGAAGGGCAGAGTTGATAAGAGACAGTAAGGCCTTACTTTTGAAGCCCGGCGAATTTCGTATATGGACTTCATCCAATCAGAAACACACAGTCAAAGCGCGATTCGTGAAATACGAGAAAGGGAATGTTCATTTGCAAAAGGAGGACGGCTCTATTATCAAGCTGCCGCCTAACAAACTTTCAAAAGATGATACAGATTACTATCGAGATTACATTAAGAGTCGAAAACAGGCTTCACAGCAGATTCTTCGTAAATTTGCCGAGAATTGATAGTGTGATAGCTTTCTATTGACCTCGGCCATTCAATCTTTTACTAGGGTGAATATTTTCCGATGTATTTTCCCATCTGCTTTCGCTTCACGTTGTTGTTCTGTGCGGGGTTCATCACGGTATTCCACGATATTATGCCTGCGTGGGCCGATTCTAATTACGTGATCTCGGAGATTCTTGTCGACTGTAAGTATCTTGGTGAAATGCAGGTAATGTGTCTTGATTACGAAGAGAACAATGACGCATTTCCAGTTTTGGAAAGTCGACTTGGGATAGATTGGCTAGAAGTTCGTACTAATCTCGCTGATTACCAAAAACTGATCGAAGAAACGGAGTGGAAAAGTAAAGACGGTAAACATTCTATAGAAGCCTCTTGTCACTCAATTAAGGATGCCGCCGTTTCTCTAAAACGCAAAGATAGCAAAACTGTAGTGGTAAAAATAAATCAATTGGATAGCGTTTCGCAGAAGAAAATTTCTGAGATACAGTCTTTGTCTAACGAAATTGCAAGTACGGCTGAAATCGCCAGAGAGAGATTCCAAAAACAACTACAATCAGCACCGGAAGCACGAGATGATTATGATTATGCGTTAAATGAACTACTTCTAGACCAAGATTTATTTGATGAGCAGACGAAAAGGATTATCGAAGAGATAGAGACTGAATGGGCGCGACGATTACCAGAAAGTGAACAAATAGACGCCTACAATAGCTCCGTTTTAGATACGAATTCTGAAGTGGAGGGCGTCATAAAAAACATGGGAATGGATCCTAGCAATTTCGATTGGAAAGAATTAGATGAAGTTGAATATATAGCCACCATGCGGAAGATTGACGCGATTGTTATGCCTACACTTTTGAAGAATATTAAGCATAAGGTCAAAGAGTTGAGAATGCCTCAGCCTATTTCTTATTTTAAGTTTTCCCAAAATGAGCTGGCTGCCCTAAGAAAGAAGCAACGGTCTTTACTCAGCAATGATGAACAAAAAACCATTGCCAAATACGCAAACGAGCAAAAATCTTCCGTCTACGATGACAGAAGTAATGCTACTCAAAGACTAGTACATTCCAATGCTTTCATAATCAAGCAAAAGAGAATCAATAATATTACTGGTGAACTTTTGAGCGATGAAATTGAAATGCTTTTTGATGAACGGTTAGTTCAGATTAATGTAGCGCGTGAAGCGATAGAGCAAGCAAATAGAGATTCGCAGTAGTAAAGTCGGCATGCTATAAGCATCAACGGGAATCCAAGCTAATCTATCTTATTGACTTAAAGCACTTCTGACTCCGCCTAGATGCCCACGCTTTTTAGGAGGCTTCGACACTCCTTATATACATCTACAATAAACCCCACCCCCTCACTTGCTAAACTAAGTTGTGAATAATGCGGCGAAAACATTATATAATAAAATCGCACTATTACAACCTGCCTGAATAGTCGATTCTCCTTTTTGGGTATATTAGGGTCATCCAGCATTTCCATCAAGTTCACAACGAGCTAGCTCGTGAGCACTTCGTCGAGGCACCGTCGACACGAAACTCTCGCAAATTGGCCCCGACTTTGCGGCGCGTTACTTCATGATCTTGACTCAACTTCGTTAGGCTTTGAACCCGTTCAAGCCGGATCTGCGAGAGAACCGTGTGCTGTCTTGACATTAGTATCAGGGATACTCTCTTTGCTGTTCCTGCCGATAGTTTTCTCACCTATGGCTTTAGTTTGTGCCGCTGTTGCCACAAACAATCTCAACAGAAATTCTGCCTTGGGAGGACATGAGATGCGTACCTGGGGGATGGCACTAGCAGGCATTTCGTTATTGATCATGTTTGTGAGACTCGCATCCATCGACTTTCCATAGCCTGAGTTCGATTCGATAGAGCATGATAAATAATAATCAACAGAATTACTCGTGAATTAACTGATTATTTAGATAGACTGCTAGAATCCAGCAATTCGGTAATTACAATCAAACAAGAGGCAGTCCACTTACAAATGTTTGGGATTATGATTGACACTAAGCCGCGATTGTAAGTCAGATGCAAGTTAGCACCTCTTGTCCGAACTGTTCGACTCGTTTCCAAGTTTCCAGTACCGTCATTGGAAAGCGCACTCGCTGCACAAAATGTGGCAAACCATTCGTGCTTGCCGAGATTGATCCTTTTCCAATAGTTCGACAGCAAATCCAGCAGACGCACGAAGACGATGCAATACGGCAGGCTGAGGCCGAGTCGACGGCAGAATCACGCCCCTCGCCGCCTCCATTGCAAAAACCTCATCAATGGATAGACATAGAAAATGCATACGAGACACCAAATCTTACCGATGCTACTTTGCCTGCTAGGGAGATTGCGTCGGGGCACAGGAGATTTCTAGCACTTCGCATAGTAGCTGGTATCTTCGAGATACTGGCAGTACTTATGCTTCTCGCCATGACAGTAAGCATCACGGTGGATGCGCTGGAATACAATGAAATTGCGCAGAAGGCTTTTGATGAACTTAATGAATTGCGAAAGGGTCGTATTCTGCGAGATATCTTCAATGTCGTAATTGGAGGATCAGTAGTTATTCTTTGCCTTCTCTTTCTAGCCAATTTGATTCGCCTCGGCATACAGATTGAACGCAATACCTACCAAAGTCAGGAATTATTGCAGCAGCTAAATGCATCCAGTTTAAGGTCTGGTCGCAATCGGAACTCTGAGAGCTAGTGTTGACGTCGGATAGTTGGCAACGGAAAGCCCTTTAGGTACTTGTTTCACAGATTCACAGTCATTATCGTAGAGTGTGAGTTTTACCTAGGACAATTAATAGCCCCTCGGAGCTTGACTGCCCATGTCCTCGAATCTTGCTCGGCTATTAGTGTTAATCGCATTCTGCCCCTTATTTTGCGGTTGTCGAGGATGCCGCGAAGAATCAAGTTCTAGCCAGGCAACAGGACAAGGCGAGGCTGAACAGTCAGAATCAGCCAGCGCCTCCGCATCGGAAGAGGATGCGGCAACCGAATCAAATTCGGAGGATGAGTCTGCTTCTGAGGATCCAGCCAATCAAAGTGGAGTTGAGCCAGAGCAGTCGAGCGAGGAAAGCGAAGGCCCCGGACCTACAGCCAACGGGAGTGGGACAGCCGGACAGTTGTCGGAGGGGGAGGCAACTGGCAGCGAAGGCGAGCAGGGGTCCGGTGCCGGGCCGACTTCTGGCTCCTCGGCGAATCCTCCGGGGTCGAATCCAGGTTCCGGCTCCGAAAGTAGTCCAGGGGATAGTGGTAGCGGAGCTACCTCTCCGGAAAGCTCGAGCCCACCGCGACTCGCTGGACCAAAATTCTCGTCGCCTGAGAAGGCGCGTCAGTACGCGGAACGGATGCGTGCCAGCGGCTCCCAAGCAGAAAAGAACGGTGACCTAGCTGAAGCCTACCAGGATGCACTGCAAGGTTGGCAAGCCCTACAACCACACTTGTCGGACAAGAAATGCAGCGAGCTGGCCACTGGCCTCCTGGCTGATCTTGAGAACTATGGAGAGTCGCTCGGCAGCAAGGGCCATCCTATCGTCGGGAAGCCGCTCAAGATCAAGTAAAGGAACGTTATGGCAGCGGATTCTAGTACAGTTCGCATTTCTCTGCGTTCCAGAATTACGTGTCCTCACTGTTGGGAATCATTTGCTCCCGAGGACTCGCTCTGGGTAGCCGCGCATCCCGATCTGCTTAAGGATCCCCGACTAGGAGCTGATAAACATCAGCGATTTCTACCGACTCGATTCAACGCCGATGGGAATGCGATCGATGTCCGCGGCATGCCGTGTCAAGAGTTGGCGTGTCCTAACTGTCATCTTGGTGTACCCCGCGAACTCCTAGAACTGGCTCCAGTGTTTGTCTCGATTGCCGGAACTCCCTCGTGTGGCAAGAGTTATTACCTGGCTGCCATGACATGGACTTTAAGACATACCTTACCAAGGGATTTTTGGCTGAGCTTTTCTGATGCGGATCCGACCTGCAATCAGATCTTGAGAGACTACGAACACCAACAGTTTCTCGATACTTCCTCTGATAAGATCGTGAAACTCAAAAAAACCGAACCGAAAGGTGGTGATGCCTACGACGAGGTACGATTCGGTGAGCATAACGTGAGCTATCCGCGACCTTTCCTGTTTGCCGTTCGTACAGCTCAGAATCATCCTTCTATCGCCAACGCAAGCAAGGTTTCAAAGGTTCTCTGTGTGTACGACAATGCTGGTGAGTCCTTCCTCCCAGGCGAGGACACGGTCTCTAATCCTGTCACGCGGCATTTGGCCAAGTCGCATGCTATCTTGTTTTGCTTTGATCCGACGCAAGATCCTCGTTTTCGAGAGGCTTGTCGTGGTCGAACTAGCGACTATCAAATAGAACGTGCGCCAGTCACGATGCGTCAGGAGACCGTCTTACATGAGTTGGTTCATCGCGTGCGTCAACACGCTGGTCTTGGTCAAACGGAGCGGCGTAAGCAACCCTTAATTGTTGCGGTGACCAAGTACGATGCTTGGTGGCCCCTTAATCACTACGAGAGGTTACCCCTCCCGTGGAAGCCACTCGGGACAAATGGTCTACACGGTTTGGATATGGGATTAATTCGCAAGGTGTCGGACGCAATTCGAGACTTATTGAAGCAAGTCACACCGGAACTCGTTTCCGCTGCGGAAGACTTCAGCGAACAGACCTGGTTTATTCCTGTCAGTGCAACAGGAAGCACGCCTGAATTCCTGGGCACTGTCGATGGCAAAGATGCTTGGGGAGTCCGTCCCAAAAATATGAATCCCATGTGGTGCGAAGTGCCATTTTTATTGGCGCTGGCGGGTGTAGCCGGCGGACTCGTCCCGGTCTGCAAGGACACCACGGCGTAACTTGCTGCAAGGCTTGCTGGTATGATTGAAGAGCTGATCTATACCTCTGCACCCCAAGGGCTGAAACCTGGCAGCTCCGGCTTTACGACGGTGGCGAGCACTGCGGGCATGGCGAGCAACCTCGCCAATCTACTGGAATCCCTCAGCGGCTATCGGCATTTGGCAGACCCCGGAACTGCGGGTGCCAAACAGAACCCTGTCATTTTCAGTCACCTCAAAGGTCGAGTTGGTGGGCGCAACCTCAACATTCTCTCACGAATCGCAGATGCAGGGCTCGATTATTCAGGACGTACCAACAAGCTCGCCCATCATGTGGTGTTCAGCTCTATGCGATTGCCCACGGCAGGTCCGGCCGCGCTTCAGGTACAACGAGATTTTCACGCAACTAGTTGGAGCGGTGAGCCGCGAATCATTGCCGAGCCAAAATCAGTCACCGCGGCGGCCACCGAGCCAAGGGTATGTAAATATTGGGAGACGATTTGCGGTGATGCTGGATGGGGGGGAGAAGTCGCGACTCGTTTACGAAGAGCTGAAGGGCCGGAGCAATGGATCATCTATCCGCTCTCGGTCGATCCGTTAAGGCTCTTGCAGGAATCGCTGGCACTATTGTCTGATGAAGAGAGATGGCGCGTAACCTATACCACTTTTTATACCAAACTCCCTCCCGGCGTTGATTGTCGGGTGCGTTTTGCCGTCGATGGTACCGCTGAAGCCCAGCAGCTTCGTCGACGCTACGAACTCCAAGTGTTGGATCTCTGTACCGCACTTCCCGCTGCTCCAGACAGTCCCTTGGCAGTTGTGGCTCGAACGGGTGTTTTGCCTGTCAAGCAACAATCAACCCCGACAATACCTTCGGATCAGGGTGACGAGTTTATCCTTATTCCCGAAAGTGAGCTTCAGGAGGAGCTGCCGGAACTCGAATCCAGCAGCCCTCCACCTTTGCCTGGAAAGCGATCCATAAAAGTAGCCCCGACTAACTCTCAGCAAAAGGGAGATAACGATAGCAAAAGGGCGTGGTTTTTGGCGGGTGCGCTCTTATTATTGTTGTTGTTGCTAGGAGCGGGAATTGGTGGTTACTTCGTTTACGTGAGGGGATGGATAGCGAACGAGGATTTATTTGCTACTGAGCCATCTGGAGAACATGAGTCAGACGATCGAGTGCCTAAAGATTTAGAGCAGCGAAAACCTAATGCTCCTGTTTTGATAACGAAGCCTGTCACGACACCCCTTGATGGGGTGAATGCCACAAACAGACCATCAAATATTGCTAATGAAGACGTTGAATTAACAGTGGTGTCTAAACCCAAACCTCTGGCGAAGACTCCAAATTCGAAGTCGAATGAGGATTCAACTGTTCCAAAAGATTTGGCAAGCTCGGAAAGTAAGCACGATATGACTGAAGAACTAAGTCATATTCAGGAAGTAGCCGAGCCTTTTCCAAAAAGCTCTAAGCCTCTTGACGCATTTCTAAAGCACGGCACGGCAACGATACAAACCCATTTACAACCTAACCAGGAAGTAGACGCAAAGTTTTTCTACCCCGAAACGACGAATGATACCCAACCATACCCTCTCTTTTTCGAAAAGACAGAAGATGGCTGGAAACTCAAAATTAGCACTAGCACTTCTAAAGAAACGTCTGGCCTACCGCTACTTTATGCTTCGAGACGCAAAGATGAGATTGTCATAAATAAGGAACCACTTCTAAAAAAAAACAAATTTAAACGCCTGATAGAGCTATCAGAGTTGGTGTTCAATATTCACGAAAAACAGTCGAATGAATTCCGTAAATACAGCGTTCGTTTTGCAAGTTACCCTAAAGTACTAGATCCGCTAACTCTTCACATGCCCAGCAAAAATCAGAGTCAACTGATCGAAACTTTGCGAGTTTGGGACAATCCTACAGAACAGATGATGCGGATTGGAGAGTTTGAGGACGTATACGGCTCCGGGATTTATTTCCTGCACGTCAACAATGGCGCGAGCAAGGTCCGGATTGAAAACTGGCAACCCGTTAGCACTGACGCTGAAGAGACAACTCACGAATATCCGGCGCTAAAACAGAAATGCTTTACTCTCTATCTCGATATCACGCTAGAGCGGAAGAAATTAGAATCGAAGATAATACTTAGTATAAAATTTTCCTGGCGTCTGGTGCCAGAAGCGTACCCGTTGGCTACCACAAATTTTGCTTCTCTAGTTGAGGCAATAAAGGTCGGTAAGCAGCGTATTGAGTTCAGAAATGACCATAGACTGCAGAAAACGAGCGAACTTAGTTGGAAGGAGTTGGGTGAACAACTTTTAAAGAAGGACGCTATCGAGACTTTAGGGGTGACAGCAAAGGAACTTGATGCACTACTTGCGAAGCACAGTAGTCTTAATAGTTATATTCCAGATGAATTCGATCCACTTCTGGTTGAAGAGCAGCTGCAGACGCTTAAGTGCGACCTCGATATCGGTGTCTTCTTGGTTTCTGCCTTGCAAATGAATGACGATAGACAAGATGTAGGCATCACAAAGAGCGAGTTGATACTTATGTCAACACGCGTGAGTAAGCCAAATGAAGCGAAATAGTGCAATTGTAATGAATTCCTCATACAGTTTCCTGGATGTCATCCGCGATACAGTCAACTCACCCGAGTCGGCTGACATGGAGACTGTGCGCCAGGCAGTCACCGAATATGCCGATGAGTGCCGCAAAGCCAATCAAAGGCTCAGGCAAGTTGATAAGCTGCTACGCGATGGCTTGCGAAGCGAAGCGATTCAGCAAGCCGAAATGGAGCCTGCGTTGTTGATGCTAGTGGCGGATTTGGACCTGCCATTTCTTGAGGAATGGGAGGGTATGTTGGCTCAATGGGGTTTGCCCCTGCCACCCAAACTGGATTTGGAAATTGCGCAACGTCTCAACGTGGCCTACGCCGAGTTAAGGCCCTTGGAACAACTGCTCCGACAACATCGGCTACTGGCGTTGGCACGTGCCCCGCTGAATGCCCGCATCGATGTATTGCGAAAAATCACTGCCTTGGACGAGCTTAACTTTTCCTGGCAGTCTGACCTGACGGAATATGAACGTGTCCGTATCAGGCAAATTCGTGCTGAAGTGAACGAAGCCATAAAACGTCGTGATGTCAAAGTTGTTAGACAACTTTGCTCGGAATTGTCGTACGCTCATTGGACATGCGAAGTTCCTGGCGAGTTGCGGCAAGAGGCTGAGGCTGCTTTCCGATCACTTCAAATGGACAGCGCCCGGGAGGAGTTGACGTTGCTGGCTCCTCAACTCATCAAGGCCCATAGCGAGCTTGATGTTGCGCAAGCGGAAGGTTATGCAAGCGACTGGAGGAGATTAGCAGATATTGCCAAGCTATCTTCCGATGATGTCCTTTCGATCCAGGTCAAGGAGACCTTAACATGGCTTGAGGAAGAGCTCAAAGATCGATCTACGAAAAGCACATTTGACTCATTGCTGGCGTCGCTAGAGACTGCACTCGAACAAGAGTCTTCTCAAAAACAAATTGAGTCGCTTCTACATAAGTTGGAGCGTTTCAGCTTGCCGATTCCCGAGAAACTTATTAAGCGTGCTCAATCTCGAATAGATTATCAGGCTGCGCATAGCCGTAGGCGGAGTACACTATTCGGTGTGATCGCCGTAGTTGGCTTACTGATAATCTCTGTAGCATTGTTTGGCTATTGGCGAATCCAACATCAGCGACACTTGCTAGTAGAGCATCGTGCAAAGCTCGAATCGCTTGTGTCGAGCGGAAGTTGGGATCAGGGGGAAAAGTACATCAAGGCCCTTTCGGAAGTTGACAGGCAAGACCCGCATTTGGCGTCGTTGGGAACAAGAATTCAGGAAGCACTGCAAAGTGAGCAGATCCGTGTGAGCAAACTCGAGAGCCTATTTGAGGGTGCCGAGTCAGAATCCATTGAGTCCCTAGATCGGCAGCTTCTAGGCTCTATCAAGAAGTTGATTAAGACATCCGAAGAACAGCAACGTTTTGACGATCTTGATTTGAAGCTTGGGCAACATGAACAACGGTTGCAGGAGTCGCGCGATAAAGCCTATCTCGCTGAGCTGAAGGCTTGGAGCGAGAAGCTCTCAGTTCTCGAAAAACAAGGAAATAAGGATGACCAGAGTCTTTGGTCAGTTTTGAACAAGCTTGAAAGCGATCTTGCTCAACATGACCGGATCTCTCCTGGGCTCAGTCAACGTGGGGCTATCGTCACTAACAAGCTGCATGCCATTATAAAACAGGAAGAGAATGAGAAACATGAGCGAAGCTTGATTGGAGACGTTTTTCAAGCGGTGGGTCAGCCCGTTGAGTTTACGCAGCGCTTGCAGGAGGTAATCGCCAAGCAACCCGAGTCACAAGCAGCGGCACATGCTCGTCGCGTATTGGATGAACAAGCAGCCTGGTCGTCGCTAGTTGAATGGAACAAGTTTTGGAATTCCTACCCAAGCAGTCGACCATTTACACCCGCACAGGCGGAGGAAATTCTTGAAGCTGGCAAGACGCTAAAATCTCATACTCTTGGCAACGACCTGAGTGAAGCCTACGAGAGTCGAGTACCTTATCTTGAAGCGATTCTTGGGCGAGAGAAAATCAGCTTACTGGAGTTAAAGCAAATTCTCTGCACAAACAATCTCGTCAGTAATCTGTGGGTAGTAGAAGCGGTAGAAGATGGAAATCAAGTACGATACTACTGCTTGGAAAAACCCACCTTCGAAGACACTCGAATTCGCTTCAAGTATCTCGTAGATAGTCAAAATACCGTAAAGCCTAAATCCTTTCTTTCAAATGCAAATAAATTTCGGACGTATCGAGCTCCACAATCTGAATCTGCCGAGTTCTTTCTTAAACTGCTCAATGACTTGAATTCGTCGAACTGGGAGAAGTCATTTTACCAGTTGGCCACTCATATTCGTACCCAGCTCACAGGAGATCCACCACTTGATCCCGTGCTCGGTCTCGATCAGCTTCGTCAAATCCTCCAAGTCGGCTGTGATGGAAGTCTCGCCTTTAAGTCAGGCTTTGAACAAGTTCTAGAAGAAATTGATGGCTCAGGCGTCGACCTGTCCGTAAGTTGGTACTTACCCAACGACGACGAGGCCACGAGTGCTAGGCGCGACGCGCGAATAGTTCTAGATGCTTTACCAAACTTTCAAGATTGCGCCGAAGCAGCCTCTTCTGACTATCACGAGTTTTGTTTTTCTCCTCGACAGGAAATTAGGTGGGTAGGTGCCCTGAATCGATTGGGAACCGATGGCTGGCAATGTCGCCCGCCATTATCCACAGACACTAATGGTACTTTGCTCGTCTCCAAGACCGCAGGCACCAAGAAGGTCTCATTATCTAAAGTCGCAGAAGTCAAATTGGGAAAAATCGAGTGGTCACCAAGTGCGGCTGAGCAGCCAATTGCCAGTCCGTTGTTCCTGGAGACTGACAATCCAGCTAACACTAGCATAAATGAATAAAGTGACTAGCTATGAGTGACTCCTATTACGTTCGCATCCGGGGCCGAGTCAACGGGCCGTACGAAGAGGCAAAGCTTCTTCAATTGGTTCAGCGCGGTCAGCTTACGAAGTCTCATGAGGTATCACTCGACGCTGCAACTTGGGTTCCTGCTGAGACGATCGCCTCAGTTTTTGGAAACCGTCAGAACATTAGCCGCCTCGCTGCGGAAAAAACTCGTTCTGACACGGAGCAGACGGGCGAACCTAGTCCATTGTCTCAGTCTACAGAACGACAGCTAACCGCGTGGAGCTACGCGATCGATGGTGAGCAAAAAGGGCCAGTAAGCCAGGAGGAAATTAAGTTTTTAGCTTCTCTTGGTAAGATCGATCGCGCGACTTTGTTCTGGAAGCAAGGAATGGTTGACTGGCAATCGGCTGGGAGTATCCCAGAGGTCAGTGCGCTACTGAGTAATGACGAATTTGAAGTTAATGAGAGTGGGAAGAAGATTGGTTCAGCCAAATTGGCTTGGGGCGAACTTTTCCCGATTTTTACGATTGTCAACGATGATAGCTGGTCGTTTGGATGGGTGCAGTGTCTAGGGATAGCACTCTTGTTTCCACTGTTTGCTCTGGAATATCACGGCTCCGGATCGATTGATCTTACGTGGGCAAGCGCGATCTTTTCTCTGTACTTCTCGCTCCTGTGGACAGCATTTTTTCACTGGAGTATTTCTCCAGATAAAATTAGTCCCTGGAGGATATTTGGTGTGTGGCTGTTTACAGGCACACTAGGTTTGGTCATTGTGCTTATAGCCAGCATCCTGGTGTTGCCACTTTTTAGCGAGGGGATGGAGGCCTCTACTCAAGCTTCATTTCTCAGACGTGTCGTGAGCTGGACTTTTGGAGTCGGCGTCGTGGAAGAGGCGGGTAAGTTAATCGCACTATTGGTCGTAGCCTCGCGTATGAGAGTCAAGCATTTTGCGAGATCCTATTGCTTTCTTGGTGCCGTCAGCGGGCTCGCGTTCGGAACAATTGAAGCGGTCGCCTATACCCATTCTTATGTAGCCATGCATGAAGGTTCTTCAGACCCTGATGCCTATGGCACACTTTTCTTTTCCCTGATACTTCGTTGGTTAAGTTTGCCCCTCCTGCATGCAGTCTGGGCTGGCTTATCAGGGTATTTCTTGGGATTAAGTTATTGTGCCCCGCAGAACTCTTGGCGTTGGATTTTCTTTGGATTGGGTATCGCTGCCTTGCTCCATGGACTTTACGATGTAGGAGCTGGCGATCCTCAATACTCTTGGCTGGCCGTGTCCTCGGCTACAGTTTCGTTGGCGCTCTTAATCGGTTACTTAAGATCGGAGCCTGTGCTGGTACGTAGAGTGCGATCAGTGTCGACCCGATAGTTTCTTCGGGGGCAGCGTTCCCCCAAGAGCCTGGAGTTACGGATGTTATTGAACCTTCATAGGCCACCTTTGGTTTTGCGATGAATAATTCCTCCACAGCAGAGTTGTCTTGGCTCAAGTCCGACCCTGAGTGTCGGCTAGGTTTTGCTGGTGCTCGGTACACTGGTACTTCCGCCATCTTGACAGCCAGTATAGCACTCATATTGACAATACTGTTTTTCGTGAGCCTCCAGTACTTGCCAGGAAAATTTCATCTAATCAAGGACATCTTTTGCAGCCGAGGTCCTACTCAGTATTTCACAGTTTTCTTTTCATTCTGGGGGGCAGCGATTCTGTTTCTTAAAGCCATAAAGCTCCGACTCCAGCGTCGATGTCTGCAGCGCAGCATTATCCCCCCGGAGAGTGATTTTGTTCTTTCGACAGCGACCGTTAACGAAGTCCTTGAGAGGATTTATAGTGTCGTTGATGACCCAAAAAAATTCGTGTTGTTCAACAGGATTAGTGTCGCACTTTCTAATTTACGTAACTTAGGGCGTGTGACTGATGTGGACGAAATTTTGAGGAGCCAAGCCGAACACGACGAATCCATCATGGAGTCCAGTTACTCGTTGCTGAGGGGGCTGATTTGGGCCATTCCCGTCCTTGGATTTATCGGCACGGTGCTGGGTTTGTCAGATGCGATCAGCGGGTTCGGTGGAGTAATGGCGGCGTCCGAGGATATGAACGAGATTACGGGAGCGTTGAAAGAAGTTACCGCGGGGCTTGCGACTGCTTTCGATACAACACTCGTCGCATTGATTGCGGCGTTGGGATTGCAAATGACAAGTACATTTATCCACAAGAACGAAGAAGAGTTTCTCGACAGCTGTACGGAATATTGTCAGAGAAATATCGTCAGCAAACTAAGAATCATGCCATTTCACAGCGATGAAACGTAGAAACAAAGATACCTCTGCTTTTTCCCTTTTTTCGTTCCAAGACATAATCACCTCAGTCACTGGGGTGATTATGTTGGTGACACTGCTTTTGGCTCTCAAGTTGACAACTCAAGTTTCAGCCAAGCCTTCTTCCAACGCGATCGAAAATGTTGAGATGATGCAGGAAAGAATTGCACAGACAAAAGAATCCATCGCTGCTCTTCGTCTGAGCCTCGAGGGACACAGTACCTTAGACGAGGAACTTGGGAAGCACACGTCTCAATCAGCCGCTAAAGAGCTCGCTGCGGTAACCGAGGAGGTTCGACTCCTGCAAAATAAAGTTGCAGAACTCAGGCAGCAGAGTGTTGATTTGGATAATCTAGTGGAAGCAGCAAATCAAGATTGGCTGAATCAATCTGATGATGTGGAAACGTTAGAGAAAGCCCAGGAAGAACTGGCTGCGGCTCAACGAGAACTTACAGAACTGAAGAACTCGCAAAGAGTTTTTTATAACCAGGCGGATGAGGGAGGGCGACAAGTCTACATTGTTGAGCTGTTTAACTCCGACATTCTGGTTGCTGCCGCAGGCTTGAAGAGCGCGCCTGATCGTTTCTCCGGCCCAAAAAAGCTGGCCGATTTTGTTGATTGGACAAAAGAGATTTCACCCAGTCGTGTCCGTTTTGTGATCATCGTCCATCCCGGGACGACGGATTTGTTCCGTAAGATAGAAGACGAACTGAAGGGCAAAGGTTTCAAGATCGGCTATGACTTGTTACCTAAAGACAAAACTGCCGTCGACCCTAAATTTGGAGCAGGTTGATTCATGGGCAGAAGATCGCACGCACAACCCGACGACAGTCTTGAATTACTCCTGGACACGATTACAAATGCTTTCGGCGGGATACTGTTCTTAGCGATCTTGATTGTCATCTTGTCGCAAAACATGAGCCCCCAAACCCTGGATCAAGTTGAGATCGATCCAATCATTACCAACGACCTACGGCGCCAGCTCCAAGAGCTAGAAGCAGAACTTTCCGCACTGAAGTTAGAAGCCGAAGCACGTGAAGTTATCGCAGGAAATCTCGCGGATCAGGATTTGAGGAAATTAATCGAAAGCCTCAAAGATAGGCGGCTGCAACGTCAGGAGCAAATTTCCGAATTGACTGCCTTACGAGCAGATATGTCACGCGAGCAGAAAAATCTAGATTCCTTCAAGGACAGAGAGGAAAAGCTCCGTGGAGAGATTGAAGAGGTTGCTTCCGAGATAGCTCAAGCATTGGGCAACATCGAGAAAGAACGCGCCAGTCGCAAGATTAGTTCACCTTTCCCAGAAGAAAGACCAGCGACAAAGTCTCACATTACTGTGACACTTCGTTATGGACGATTGTATCTCGATCGCTACCCCTCAGGCGAAGTTAATCTCGACGATTTTGCCGTTTTAGATGATGGAAGCGACTTCTTGACGGTAACTCCCAAGCCTTATCGCGGAATTCCGATCATCGAAGCGGGTGAGTTATCTGAATCCTTACGTAAATTTATGTCCAATAAGTCGCCCGCAAGAGAATATATCGATATCTCAATCTGGGATGACTCTTATGTGGAGTTTCAGTCTTTACGTGATTATCTCGTGGACGAAAAATTTGAGTACCGTTTGGTTATCGTGAAGGATGGTGACGAAGTTGTGGAAACCTTTGTGCCTGATCCGAAAGTTCAGTAGAAAATTTGCTTTTTCGTCAGATTCGAATTGTTGATCGCGAATTAAATTCAGCAGAATCTGTCTTTATACAATGAGCAAACAAAAGAAATCGCCGAAAAAGAGTTCCAGCAATGCACAATATGAATCAACGATCAATGCTTTAGATCGCCTGGGAACTTGTTTAGTTGGCGTGCATCTCGGAATCGAGCGCCTTGAAGCGTCTCTCTCAACATTTGAGCAACTCGGGTGGGAAAATGTTGCTGATGATGAGTACGCAATGCTGTTTGACAGCTGTAGGCTCATCACAAAAGCTGTGCAGGAATCCATCGACAATCTCAATCAACTCACCCCAGAAGTCGCTAGAGACCTGGTTGAGTTGCAGGGAGTGCCTCAGATCACAGCTCTCGAGCGCGATTTGTTCCGTCTCCTGCGATGGCCGCGCTGGGAAACTGGTCCAATAGTTGGATACCGCATTCCGACATCGTATGAGGAGCTGGACGCAATCCCTGACGACGCGATCTTTACTCCGAGAGAAGAGTGGGACTCAAGAAAAAAACTGGTGCACTATTTTTTGGATGATGTGTTGGCGGTAACACGAAAATACCGCCGCTTCAATCAAGCCGAGAGAAGAGTTGAATTGCAGATCGACAATGATTGGCAAGCAGACATGGCCGAAAAGGCAGCTAAGTACGAGGTACCAATCGTAAAGCGCCATCGTCTCGCATTCCTTTCTTACACTTATGCAGTTTCGAAGAACGGTGGGGACCTAAAGGATAGATACGCCTATGCTTGGCTCAAGGAGAATGGTGTTGATAAGACACTCGAGGCGGAATTCGAGGAGCTTGAAGATTACGCACTTCCTGACGAGATAGAGACTTGGCTTAACTATCTCTCAAAGGGACGGACAGCAAGCAATCATAACAAGAATCACAGAAGATCAGGTCGATTAGGCAGAAGCATAGTTAAGCAGGATGAGGTCTGAGCTGGGGGTAGTAGGAACTGAAACTGATGAAAGTTGAATAAAATTGAATATTTAAGAAATTCAACTTTGTCAGGTACCCTTTCGTAAGTTTATACATCAGCTGACATTACGATTCTTCAGCCTTCCATTTGATGCCTAACTAAGAAATCAGGTTTCCGTTCTTTAGCTGGCATGCGATGTCACTCACGACGAGTGATTGTTGCAGCCAGTCTACCTGTGACCGGAGACTAGTTATGAAAATTCCTGATTCTAAGCCTGTAGAAACGGCAGCGGCACTCATTGATCTCCGAGCTGTTGCAGCGATGCTCAGTTGCTCGCCGAGACACATCTATCGCTTGGTCGAATCTGGCCGCATGCCTGCCCCCACAAAGTTAGGATCGCTCGTCCGTTGGCGACTAAGTCAATTACAAGACTGGATCGCGGCAGGTTGTCCTCCACTGAGCCAGGAGGCGACCACCTGTGACTAGCAGCAAACAAGCATATCTAGCCAGAAATCATAGCTCAGAACGACAGGATGCAGAAGTGCTTCGCGGCAACGCCAAAGATGCCGACCCTGCGACTGAAGCTGACTTGCTGATTGAGGCGAAAAGTTCGCACGGGTTGTCTCGAATTCGATTCTATCGTGGCTCCTTTTGGGTTTATACCAACGGCGTTTACAGCGAAGTACCACTCGAAGAGATTCGCGCCGAAGTTGTCAGCAGTTTGAACTGCCGATATTTCGACGTTCGCTCCCGCTATGTTTCCGACGTGATGGAACAACTCAAGGCGAAAACTCTCTTGCGTTCGATCAGTCGAGGCTCCGGCTTGGTTGGGCAAGCCGTTCGCCGGTTTCCCCGCTGCCGAGTGCATCGCCACGAAAAGCGAAATTATCCACCTGCCGAGTTTAGTTGCGGGGAAGGAAATTTATTCGGCACCGGCAATCCCGTCGTTCTTTGTTTTCAGTGCTTGTCCGTTCGATTTCGACCGAAATGCGAGTGAACCGACAATTTGGCTAAGGTTTCTCGATTCGATTTGGGGAAATGACCCGCAAAGCGTTCAATCATTGCAAGAGTGGTTCGGATACTTGCTGACTCAAGATACGCGGCAACAAAAGTTACTGCTGATTGTGGGACCAAAGCGCAGTGGCAAGGGGACAATCGCACGGGTGCTGACGGCTCTTGTCGGCAAAGTGAACGTCGCGGCGCCGACAATGAACGGTCTCGGCACCAATTTCGGACTTGTGGCCTCTGGTGGGGAAGAGCGGTGGCGATTATCTCCGATGCGAGACTTTCCGGGCGTGCCGACCAAGCCGCCGTCGTTGAGCGAATCCTGAGTATCACCGGCGAAGATTTGCGGACTATCGACCGCAAGTATCAATCGCCAATTACCTGCCGACTGCCGACCCGGTTCGTGATTCTCTCGAATGAATTGCCGAGACTTGACCGACGCCTCGGGTGCGATCGTCAGCCGCATGATATTGCTTGAAACCCGCCGGTCGTTTCTCGGCAACGAAGATTTGGACCTAACCGAGAAGCTACTTGCCGAGCTGCCAGGAATTCTGATTTGGGCAATAGCCGGTTGGGAACGATTACGTCAGCAAGGGCGATTCACGCAGCCCGAAGGCGGCTTGGAATCACTCGCTGAGATTAACGACCTAGCAAGCCCGGTTAGCGCATTCGTGCGTGAATGCTGCCGAGTTGCACCTGCGGAAGTTACGGAGAAGGAATCATTGTTCAAGGCGTGGGAATCGTGGTGCAAGCGGAATGGTCGTGAGAAGTATACCGGGACTCTCCCAAGCTTCGGTCGTGATTTGTTGGCGGCTGAACCTGACGTTCGACTCCAAGCGGCTGAAGTTGCGAAGGGGAACCGCGATTCAGGTTTATGAGGGCATCGGATTGATTGCCGGAATTTGGGTAAGCCGTGCCACCGTTCCATAGCATTCCACCCTGACCTACCTATGCACGTGTAATGAGAGATTTGAGAACAGAAAGAAAAATACAATGTTAGAAGCCCCTCGCAATACAGAACCACCCTGGATTACCCTGGCACCCTGGCACAGAGTTGGGCGCCAGCGTGGCTCTCTCAACCGGCGAAACCATCAGAAACCCCGGCAATTCCCAACAAAATCGAGCCGGGCGATGATGACACCTACTTCCCAGGCGCCGTGGACCCTGCGGAGTTCGACGAAAACGAATTCTGCTGGTCCCAGCTCTCCGACCGGGATCAGGCCTATCTGACTTCTCCTCGTGATTATCCGGGGGCTTGTCCGTGGTGCGGTGGCAGGACACGCCACAACCCGACGTGTGATGACCTTCGGGCAGTCGTGGGAAGTCTGTCGTGCCGTTCGGCAAGTGGAAGGGCAAGCCCGTTGTCGCAAGTGCCAGCGGACTATCTGGCGTGGCTCGTGTGCAACAGCGATTCGCTCGACAGCGAATTGCGTGAAGCCATTCGCGAGCGAATAGAGACCATTGCGTAGTAAGTTTATTTACGTATAATCTGATACATGCCCACCCGTCAGAAATCCATGACCGAGATTTTACGACGCGAATTAAATCGGTGTGACGAATCGTTTCCAACGATTTCGAAGGCGACCGGTATCCCGAGGATGTCACTGATGAGGTTTGCACGTGGCGACAGTAGTTTGAGACTTGATATGGCTGACCGTTTGGCGGCTTATTTTCAACTCAAACTTTGCAAACAGACTCCACAATAGCTTTTTCCATCACGGTAGAGAATAATCTGAGGGTCACGCGCGCACGCGCGAGGCCGATTCTACTCCAAGGAGCTCGAATCATGGCATCAATTTCTAATGACCCCAATGGTCGTCGACGCCTTCTATTCACAGATCCTAATGGCAAACGGCAAACGATCCGCCTGGGTGCTATCTCGAAGCGAGCCGCGGAGACCGCTAAGGTGCATGTCGAGCACCTGTTGAATTCCAAGCTTACAAAGCACCCCGTCGAAGCTGAGACAGCTCGTTGGGTGGCTTCTCTCGACGACGTGTTTTACAAGAAGCTCGCCAATGCAGGACTAATTAGGCCGCGTTCCTCTGGCCTACTGGGACCTTATCTCGATGACTACATCGCAAACCGAACCGACCTGAAACCCCTCACTCTTCTCAAGCAACGGGCCACGAAAAAGCACCTTATCGAGCATTTTGGGCACGATCAGCTCCTCCGCGAGGTGACTCCTGGAGACGCTGACGGGTTTCGGCTCTACCTCGTTAAATTAGGACTCGCTGAAAACACAATACGCAAGTTTGTGCAGATTACGAAGCAATTCTTCACTGCAGCCGTTCGGCGAAAGCTGATCGAATCGAACCCTTTCGCCGACCTGAAAGGAACAGTGCAGGCTAATCCTGATCGGTTCTATTTCGTGAGCCGCGAGGTCTCGCAGAAGGTTTTGGAAGCCTGCCCTGATGTAGAATGGCGTCTGATCTTTGCCTTAAGCCGCTTTGGAGGCCTGCGGTGCCCGTCTGAGCACTTAGTTCTGACTTGGGACGATGTCGACTGGGAAAAGAGAAAGATTCGCGTTAGGTCGCCCAAAACGGAGCGTATTGCAGGCAAAGCGTTTCGGGAGGTGCCAATCTTCCCTGAACTCGCCCCCATCCTTGAAGAGGCGTTTGATGCCGCTGAGCCTGGTACCGTGCATGTGATCACCCGCTACCGGGATTTGAATATCAATCTGCGTACACAGCTTCTGCGGATCATTGAGAGAGCAGGACTGCTGCCTTGGCCCAAACTCTTTCAAAATTTACGCAGCACCCGGCAGACCGAACTCGCCGAACAGTTTCCCCAGCATGTGGTCTGTGCTTGGATCGGGAATACCAAAGAGGTTGCCGCCAAACACTACCTTCAGGTCACCGACAGCCATTTCCAAAAAGCGACGCAAAATCCGACGCAGACAGTGTTGGCCAACGATTGTCGGACCATGACCGATATCAAAAAATCCCCGGTTTTGTCACTACTAGGCAATTTCAGTCATATGTGTACAAATGTACAAGTAGTCCGGGAGGGACTTGAACCCCCGACCAAGGGATTATGAGTCCCCTGCTCTAACCAACTGAGCTACCGGACCTAAGCTGGCGAGTTGACCAGAATTTTCCAGTATTGCGGACGAGGGGCAGAATGGCAACCGTACGTGAGCAGTTGATGCGGCTGTAGGGAGTGTCGCTTATTGGCAATTAAAACAATGCTTTCTGCTTGTTCTCTTTGGGGCGTGACAAATACGTGCCATCGGCCGCGGGAACCATGAGCGAAACCAGCAGGCTGCGTTCGACGATCTCTTGATCGAGCCACAGCGCGCGAGCGTCGTTAGTTTCCAGTACTAACGGCGTCGGCTATAAGCAAAAAATGGTGGTACATGTCAGAATTTCAGCAGAGCAGGGAAAGAGCGCACACGCGGCGAGCCCTGGGATGCCTTAGTCATTCCTGCAGCGGTGAGAGGAATGAGGTCGCGTTATCATTTCTAACGTGAACTCCCGTATGCCGGAACGAGTAACGCGAGTTCCGGCAAGAAGCTGTGAACATTCGCCAAGCGAACGATTGTGCATTGCCGGAATTGCTCAGGGCTTGTTCGCGGCCAACAAAGCGACCTCCGTGCGCACCCTCAGCGCAGTTGATTTCGCTTACACGAAATGAAGCGAATGCTTAGCGCGCCGCTGCGCCGCCGGCCATGGCTTTTTTGATCAGGCCGATGATCGCGACCAGGAGTCCGCCGCCAATGGCTGAAGCTCCAGCTTGGCCAGCCATTTCGCCCGCTCCGCCGGCTCCCAGCACCGATTCCAGCACGCCCATCCAATCGACGGCTTGGCCACCGGCGATACCGCCGATGATGCCGATGATCGTTTGGGCCAGCTTGCTCAAATCGATATTCTTGAGCAGCGTGCCGGCAATGTTGCCGCCCGCTCCGCCACCAATCAATTGAATCAACAGAGGAACTAGTTGTTCCATGACACGCCTACCTTTCAGGCAAGTGAAAAGAGAGAACAGGCAATGGTATTTGCAAGCGTAGTCTAATCGGCGGAGCCGCGCATTACCAAGAGAGAGTGGAGATTTTCCCTCCCCCCGGATGGGTGAAAGGCTACTCGTCGTCTTCCTTGAGCTTCGCCAGAACGCTGTAATCTTCGAGCGTCGTGGTATCGCCGACCGTTTCCTTGCCGGCGGCGATGTCTTTGAGCAACCGCCGCATGATTTTGCCGCTGCGTGTTTTGGGAAGACTGCCCGTGAAGCGGATGTCGTCGGGTTGGGCGAGTGCGCCGATTTCTTTGCGCACGTGCTGTTTGAGAGCGCTGCGCAGTTCGTCGCTGGGCACGGCATTTTTGAGCGTTACAAATACAGCGACCGCTTCCCCCTTAAGCTCGTCAGGGCGACCCACCGCCGCGGCTTCGGCAACGTTGGGATGCGACACGAGCGCGCTTTCGATCTCGATTGTGCTGAGCCGATGACCTGAGACGTTCAGCACGTCATCGATGCGGCCCATAATCCAGTAATAGCCATCGTCGTCGCAACGCGCATTATCACCGGCGAGGTACCTGCCTTTGACTTTGCTCCAGTAGACTTCCTTATAGCGTGCATCGTCGCCCCAGATACCGCGAAGCATTCCGGGCCAAGGATGAGCGATAGTGAGCCATCCCCCTTGGTTGATCCCAACGGGCTTGCCCGTTTCGTCGACGATCTCGGGAATGATCCCTGGCAAAGGCTTTGTGCAACTGCCGGGCTTGGTCGCAATCGCCCCCGGGAGTGGGCTCATCATGATGCCGCCGGTTTCTGTTTGCCACCAGGTATCGACGATCGGGCAGCGCTCGCCGCCGATGACGCGGTGATACCACATCCATGCTTCGGGATTGATTCCTTCGCCCACCGTGCCCAAGAGGCGCAAGCTGCTGAGGTCGTGCTTGGCGACGTGATGGTCGCCCCACTTGATGAACGCGCGGATCGCCGTGGGGGCCGTGTAGAAGATCGTGACTTTGTACTTTTCGATGATCTGCCAGAAGCGGCTTTCATCGGGGGCGTTGGGGGCCCCTTCGTACATCACGCACGTTGCACCGGCACTGAGCGGACCGTAAACGAAATAGGTATGACCAGTGACCCAACCGCAGTCGGCGGTACACCAATACACGTCGTCGTCGCGATGATCGAAGACCCATTCGAAGGTCTTTTTGGCGAACAGATTGTAGCCCGCCGTGGTGTGTTTGATCCCTTTGGGTTTTCCGGTGGAACCGCTCGTGTACAAAATATACAGCGGTGCTTCGCTGGGGAGCGGCGTGGCGGGGCAATCGGCCGAGGCCTTGGCCATGAGCTCATGCCACCAATGATCGCGTCCTTTTTCCATATGGATCGCTTCATTCACGCGGTCGAGCACAATGCAATGTTTTACGGTCGTCGATTTGGCAAGCGCTTCATCAACAGTTTGCTTGAGCGGTAGCGCCTTACCGCGCCGCCAACCGGCATCGGCCGTGATTTGCAGCTTGGCTTTCGCGTCGTTATTGCGGTCGGCAATCGCTTCGGCGGAGAAGCCCGCGAAGATCACCGAATGAATCGCCCCGATTCGCGCACAGGCGAGCATCGCGATGGCGAGCTCGGGAACCATCGGCATGTAAATCGAAACAACGTCGCCTTTTTGAATGTCGAGCGATTTCAGGCAGTTGGCGAACTTGCAGACTTCACGATGCAAATCGGCATAAGTGAGTTTGCGTTCGTCGCCGGGCTCGCCTTCCCAGAGAATCGCCGTGCGGTCGCCGCGGCCTTCGGCGATGTGCTTATCGAGCGCATTATAGGACACGTTCGTTTCGCCATCGGCGAACCACTCGGCGAACGGTTCGTTCCATTCGAGAGCTTTGGTGAACGGCTTGAACCAATGCAATTCTTCGCGAGCAAGGTCGGCCCAAAATTTGACGGGGTCGCTTTTCGCCTCATTCCAGAGCTGCTCATATTCGGCAAGCGATTTGATCCGTGCCTGGGCTGAAAATTCCGCACTCGGCGGAAACAGCCGCGTTTCGTGCATAACGGTATCAATCTGCCCGCTGGCTGCCGACATCGACAAGTCTCCCGGTCTGAAAAGCGAAGGAAAAGTCTGGAAATGAGAACCTTCGATTTTACAGAAACGGACTGCGATTTCTAGCCGTTTAGCGAGATACCGTATCAGAAGTAAACCGCTGCTAAACGCTTATAATCGCTAATCTCATGCGTGTTGTATTAGCTACAATCAGCGGTTTACAGATCTTTCTAAAGCTATGCCCCGAAATGCAAAAACGCCCGCGCCAAAATCCCTTTGACGCGGGCGTTTCTCAAATTGTCGACTTCACGAAAGGTGAAACGACGTTAATTCCCCTGCGCCGTCTGGTCGACACGTGCGAGCTGCCACTGCTGTTGGCCCGTGGCGAAGTTTACGGCGACGCTACCCGTGGGCTGCAACAGTTGGTCCATTGAGGTTTGAAACGTGACATCCTGATTGGTATCGAACGACCATTGAGCTTGCTTGGTTTTGGGATTCAATGTGCCAATCACGTTGTGCGTCGTGTTGGTGAATGAATCGTAATAGACCCCACGAAGCTCGCCCGCATGATCGACTGCCAATTGCAGCATCACCGATGGAGGCGCATTTTGATTAGACGACAAGGAGTACGTTCCTAAGGTCATCCATTCTTGCGCATCGGGGGCGACGTTCGCCATCGACTGTTGAGGTGCATATTTATCAGAGCTTGCCTCATCTTCGGCGGCCTCTTCATAAGTAGTTGATTCTTCCGCGTCATCAACAGGCACATAGTAGCCAGCACCGATCCAGGCACCTACCGACGCCAAGCTTGCTACCGCGACGGCATCGGCATGTGGATGGGCGAATTGCCAGGCTTGCGGATGATCGGCATACCAAGCAGGCGAAAAGGGCTGATTCCGATTCTGGAAGTTGTTCTCCCGATCGCGAGCTACTTGTTGAACTTGACCATTGCGGTTTTCAAATCCTTGTTGCTTGATGGCGTTCGATAGATTTTGGTGATCCAAACCGCGGGTATCGATCGCGTTGTCAGCACCTGCTTGGAAAGCTCGATCCTGTTGGATCTGTCGGTCGCCGTTGCCGACTTGTGCCTGGGCGCGGAAGTTGCGATCACCGCGTGGAGCTGCACTTTGTCTCCCGCCCCCTCCGGCACCTCGACCGGCACCACCCCGTCCACCACCGGCACCACCCCGTGCAAAAACAGGGCTGGCAATCAAGGTTGCCAACACCACAAGCGTGGCCGCAACGCCCAATCGTGAATTCAAATAAGTCATAGTCAATCCCCCCAAGTTGTGTGGTATTCCGTGGCAATCCCTCTCCGTGGGAAGTCGCACGAACATGTGCGTTTGTGGATGAGAATCACCAAGGAAAAGTTGTGTGCCGCCAAAACTGGCGAGCCGAAAAGCCAGTGAATTCTAGGCCATATTTTCTGGCTAAGACGGCGCTCTGCTTGATGTTGCCGCTCCAACTCGACCAATGGGCGCAATCGTCAACACGTCATGCCGGAAATTCCGTACGACACGAGCCGCAGCAATACGTTGGCTAGCAAACTTACGCAGACCGTGGATTAATCCTCACGTCTGAGAGAAGATTGCTGGGGAAGATTGACGAGAAGAATTATTTGTCGATCCACTCAGCAGGTGGTTCGATTTCCGTCGCCACAGGGCTGCCGGCGTCCTTGCGCCCGCTCCCTTCAAAGCGGCTCGTGGCCCGCACGGTCATATCGTGTTCGCAAAGAATCTGGCAGCTCAGTCGTACGCCAGTAAGTCCCTTTGCCGCGAGGACATCGCGTTCGGCAACGGTCATCTTGTCGGGTTCCCCATCGACAAATTCGACTTTACAAGTCGTGCAGCGTGCCTTGCCGCCGCAGGCATGCAATTGGTCGATGCCCGCATCTTCGGTCAACGCCAGGACAAGTCGTTTACCCAGGGGGACTTCGACGCTGCAGACTCCGTCGACTGTAATTTTTGGCATAGTGGGGATCCTTTCGGGGATTTTGATGGGATTCACGGTTCCTGTTACCGCCGCGCCGGTCCAAGCGGGGGCATCGCTCGCAGGGAACGACTCCTCGGACGCTTCCTGAACGACGCCGACGACCGTGGGATCATCTTCGCAATGATGCTGCGCAGTAAAGCCGTTCTGCCTCGAGCCAATCCGCTTCGCCAGTGCCTGCGGGCTTACCCGCCTCTTCCCAAATGCGATAAGCCATTTTGCTAATGACTTCCGCCGTTGCTAGTGAGTGTTCCATGGCGTGATCCTCTCTGAAGTGTATCTGAGCCGCAACGCGCTAGTGTCGGGTTCCTTGAAAAGAGTGCAACTTGAATGCCAAGCGATATTAGCCATTAATCTGTGGCCAAGGCGGTTTCGGCTTCTAGTTTTTCTTGCATGGCATCGGTCGAAACTCGTTCAACGGTGTCTTGACGTCGCTCACGGCCGGCACTTTCGAGGCGACTGCTGACTGCAAACCCCATGGCAATCATTCCGATTGTTCCTAGCGCGATCAGAGCGTAGGGAACACCTCTTCCCACGCGTTGCAACCATGTCATCCGCGACAAAGTCTGCTCGACGTTAAGCAGTGATTTTGCGATGGCTTCCTGAGCCAATTGCTGTTTCGCCGCCAGGATTTTTGCCGGCGAAGGATAACGCTCGAGCGGATGGACACGCGTTGGCTTGAGCGCGTCGGGATCCTTTACAAACTTCAGCTTGTCGACCAGTTCGCAGCCGTGAACTTGCCACTTGCGAATCAGCAACTCAAAACCTTCGTCCGCGGATAAGGCTTGGTCGAACACCTCTTTTTCAAAGGCAATTACGAGCGCATCCGTTTTTCCCTCGCGGCCGATCGCAAAGCGACGTTTGAGCAGCATCGCATAAGTTTGAAATTCGGCCACTTCGTCAGTCGTCGGCTGCTGACGTCGTGGAAACACCAGATAGCGATAAGCACCCATTTTCAAACCTCGAGATCAATGGATCTTCGTGGAGTTTGAATCCTTAGTATTGAATTGTAGCACACAGTGGATGGTTGGCTCGGTTTGACTCCTCATCCTGTTTGCAAATCGACCACTAAAGTTTTAGCAATAAGGTCGTCGAGTGAACGTCGTTTCTTGCTCAATAAAATTGCAACCGCACCGCATACAGTCCAGACCTGAGCAATCCGGATCATAATTATTAGCCAGTCTGGCTTCAACTGCTTTGATGATTTTACCTCGATCGTACCAGCCCAAATAAAAATCGGAGATGGGCATAATAGACAATGTGTGAAGCGTACCAAAAAGAATTATGCCACCAAGTAGGATATCCGCTGAACTACGTAGCCATGCCTGTTTCCAAGTAATCTTTTCACCATTGAGTTGTAAGACACGAATGCCAATCGCATACTTGCCCGCAGTTTGGCCATAACGTCTATGACAGTAAACTTGGTAGCCATTCAGAATGACAAAGCGAACTAAATTAACAAGATAAGCCGAGGGCTTTGAAAATCCCTCCAGCCACCACGACAGGATAACCAGTGGAAAGAGAACGAGCCCATCAATAAGAACTGCCAACAGTCGTTGCCAAAAAGTAGCGTATGTCATAGCGTACTTATACAGTCGTCTAGCGACGACGCATAGCGAATTTATGTGTACGACTCATATCTAGCAATTAGCAGGAAATTCCTATGAACACAAATCTCGCGGAAAAACTTGTTGCTGATTTTGAAGCCGGCAAACTCACGCGTCGGCAGCTCGTGGCACGATTGATGGGGCTAGGAGCCGCCATGGCCATGACGGCGGACACCGCACTATCGCAAGAAGACACGAAATCAATAGCGCCGACGTTTCAGGCCACGGGCTTGCACCATATCGCCCTGGATGTGACCGACGTGCCGCGTTCGCGCGATTTTTATGCCGAGCATTTGGGACTGCGCGTCACCAACGGCGATGACAATGCACTGTTTATGGGCGCGGATGGCGAGTTCTTTCTGACACTGTTCCGTGCCGACAAGCCCCAGTTCAATCACTATTGCTACGGCATCAAAGATTTCGAGACTGCTTCGGCTGTGGCGAAACTGCGTGCGGCGGGTATTAATCCTCGCGAAACAGGGGGGCGGGTTTACTTTCCCGATCCGGACGGCATTGAAGTGCAGGTTGCGGGGGCAAGGTAAGAAATTAAGTATTTGACAATGATCCGAAAGGTTGCGGCGAACTGATTGCATTGCGACCAACGGCCCTTTAGAATCGTCACCGTGGGAAAGGCAAATCCCTCGACGACAACTTAATTGATGGTAGGCGGGAAGGAAGTGTTGGGCGTGATGACCAACGACTCTGAGCCTCAATCCCCGCGCAGCCTGTTCATTCAATTGCTGGACTCCGCGCAGGGTCGTCCTATTCAAGCGTGGCGCTTCGATAATCTTCCCTCGATCACGATCGGTCGCGCCGAAGACAATCATATTGCCATCGCCGATCAGCAAGTTTCGCGGCTACACGCCAAGTTGGTCTGGCAGGAGAACGGTTGGCTGCTCATTTCGCTGGGACGCAACGGCACGGTGATCGACAATCACCTTGTCTCGGAGTTCCAACTGACCGACCAAACAATCTTTCGCTTGGGAACCGACGGACCCATGCTGCGCGTGAGACTTACCGAGGCAGAGCCGACGCGCACCGAAACAATAAGTAATTTTGATCCGAGCATGATTGCGATGCTGGCGGTTGACGAGGCCCGGACACAAGAAGAAGTTCGCCACATTACCGAAGACGCCTTATTTCAAGGTCTGTTGGAGCAATCGCAGATTATGAAAGCTCGCAGGCGAGAATCGCCAAGCTAAAACATCCTTTCTCCGGAAGGGTTTCAACTCGTCTCCAAGGACCGTCTTTTGCCAAAAATTATTTCCACACACTCCTTTCGCGGCGGCACGGGCAAGTCCAATACGACGGCCAATATCGCGGTCCTCGTGGCGCGGGCAGGGAACCGCGTGGGCGTGATTGATACCGACATTCAATCGCCTGGCATCCATGTGATCTTTCAGTTGCCCGAGTCCCGAATAGTGCGGGCATTAAATGACTACCTGTGGGAACGCTGCCCAATCGAAGAGGCCGCATACGACGTGACCGAGTCGGCGATTGGCACGGCGGAGCCTGACGCGGAACGTCCCCGCATTTTTTTGATTCCTTCAAGTATCAAGACGGGTGAAATTAGCAAGATCCTGCGCGACGGCTACGACGTGGGCAAACTCAACGATGGTTTTCAAAGATTGCTCGAAGATTTGCGGCTTGATTACTTGTTCATCGATACCCACCCCGGCGTGAACGAAGAAACCCTGCTTTCGATTGCCATCTCCGATATTCTGCTCCTGGTGATGCGTCCCGACAGCCAAGATTTTCAAGGGACAGCCGTCACGGCCGAACTGGCACGCAGACTTGATATCCCCACCATGTTGATGGTGGTAAATAAAGTGCCGCCCGGCATGGATACGGTCCAACTCCGCGAGAAAGTAGAAACCACCTATCAGGCGGAAGTGGCGGCGCTCTTACCGATGAACTTCGAAATCGTCCGTCTGGCGAGCAGTGGAATTTTTGTCAATCGTTTTCCCGACCATCCGATGACGCTTGCGCTGCAGCAAGTGGCCGCACGGATCATGGCCTGATCCCTTAACAGAATTTAGCAATCGAGCCGGCAATGTCCACGAGCGACTCTGATGACCCGATCCAAGGGTTGATTGGCAACCTCAAGACTTCAGTCGCTCCGTTTCGCAAGACCTTGCAGGAGATCCACGCCAAGTATCGCGAACTGGATGAAGGTAAAGTTGCCGGCTACATTCCTGAGTTGGCCCTCGCGGACCGCAAGTGGTTTGGCATCTGCGTTGTGACGGTGGACGGCGATATTTTTGAAGTCGGCGACAGCCAACAACTCTTCAGCATTCAATCGGTGTCGAAACCCTTTGTCTTTGGCAAGGCGCTCGAGGATCATGGCCGCGAGGCGGTGCTCAAGAAAGTGGGAGTCGAGCCCACCGGCGAAGCGTTTAATTCGGTGGTGCTGGATGAAGTCTCCAATCGCCCGTTTAATCCGCTGGTGAACGCCGGCGCGATTGCCACGACCGATCTCGTTGGCGGCAAAGACTTTGCCGATCGCATCAAGCGGATCCTGGCGATGTTCAGCACCTACGCAGGTCGCGATTTGCACGTCGACAACGCGGTGTTTCTTTCCGAGCGGACGACGGGGCATCGCAACCGTGCCATTGCCCATTTGATGCTAAATTTCGGGATGGTCACGGAGCAGGTTCAAGACTCGTTGGAATTATATTTTCAGCAGTGTGGCATTTTGGTGCACGCCCATGATTTAGCCGTCATGGGAGCCACGCTTGCCAACGGGGGTATCAATCCCGTCACCAAGCAGCGGGCGATCGATCACGAATATGTCAAAGACATCCTGAGTATCATGCTTTCCTGCGGCATGTACGACTACGCCGGCGAATGGGCCTATCGCGTGGGCCTGCCGGCAAAAAGCGGCGTGGGAGGCGGTATCTGCGCAGTCGTGCCGGGCGTGTGCGGCATCGGCATTTTTTCACCGCCCCTCGACGAACGCGGCAATAGCGTGCGTGGCATCAAAGTGTGCCGCGAACTCTCCGAGCGTTTTGGTTTGCACGTATTCGAAGTCGGCTTTCAGGGCGAAATCTTGCAAGAGCAATTTCGGTTACGCCGATCGAGATAAGCTAATCCAGCAGCGCTTATTGGGCAATTGTTGAAATACGCGATCCTCTCAAGCGAAGCTGCAACAAGTTCGCCCTCGTTTCAGGGCGATAGGCCTGCGGCTATATTGGTTGGATTGGTGACTATGCCATCAATACTACTATCAAATTTTTCGTTCTCAAAAGTTGGCGGAAAAACCACGTATCTTAGACGCTTGTGCATGCAGCGTGCATAATGTTTTTTAGTGATATCGAAAATTTAACTTGCAACTGACCGTTGGTAGTGTAAAAATACCTGCGGTCAGGCTGGAGCATCTATGATCCTTACAATCATTGTGTTGATAGCTCTTTCCTATTCTGTTAGCAGTGGGGATGAAATTCCCCTCGACAAAATCTGGGCTCAAGATATGCCCGGAACAATGAATGTCTATGAATTAGAGGACCCAAAGTCGAATTACCCTTTGATGTCGGCGATTGTCAAAGCTCATCTCTCTAAGAATACTCAAGGCAAGGCGGGACAGGCTTTCGTTGTTCAGGGTATTGGGCTAGAAGCACTCAAAAACGCTAGTAAGATTATTGCCCGAAAACAGGAACTCTTGCACTCGCTACCCTTTGACACTGAAGTCTCGGTGATTTTCTTTTCTGTCCAAAGCGGTCAATACGTCCATCTAACAAAAGTGGAACGTATCCAGGGCACGATCAAGATTAGATATGAGTTTGTGCCTCACTACGAGAAACATTTCACAAGTCATGTCGCAATTATCCCGCTTGGGAAATTGCCAACAGGCCATTATCAGGTTGACATTGCCAATGAACCGTTTGCTCAGCGACTTATTGACAAGGGATTGGTTGAAGTCCCTGATGAGCAGAAGCTACCAAGAGTGAGTTCATCGTTTGACTTTACAATCGAATAGCATAGAGGGAATCACAATGCCGCTAAGTGCGCTCACGTTCTATCTTGTGTTTGCGGCCGGAGTTCCCTTTGCGGATGGCACCCGGCAATTACGCTTTCGCCGAGCGCGATAAGCTAATCCAACAACGCTTCATCCGCCGCGGCTTCGGCGATTTCGAGTGTCAACTCGACGTTAATTTCCACGCTTTTGCTAACGTCGGCTTATGCTAGGAACCAGGAACAATAACGAATGCAAGATTCTCTATCGATCTCACTGGTGTTGAAGCACAGGTTGCAGTTGAGCGGCAGCTTGCTGCCGGCTTTTCCCTTTCAGTTCAAAAGATTTGAACTGACTCACATTTGTTGCCGTGGTAGAATTGACTTGTAAACAATCGACATCCCTCCGCATGTAGGGGTTTATTCTATGAGCGTTGACGAACTGGAAAATGCCATCACGCAACTCTCCCCGACGGAGATGGCTCGTTTTGCGCAATGGTTCGATGAATACCGCGCCGATCAGTGGGATCGCCAAATTGAACAGGATATTCTGTCAGGGCGACTTGACTCTGTCGGCCAGCAAGCGGATGACGACTTTGAGGCAGGACGGTGCAGGCCACTATGAATCATCTGGCCACGCCAGAATTCTGGGCTCACTATCGTCAGCTTCCCGACGAGATGCGTAACTTGGAGGATAAAAACTTCGCTTTGCTCAAGCAGGACCCGCATCATTCTTCGCTACGTCTAAAGAAAGTGGGTGTATATTGGTCCGCACGTGTGGGGTTGAATTATCGTGCGCTTGCGAAGGAACGTTCTGAAGGATTAGTTTGGTTCTGGATCGGCCCGCACGACCAATATGAGCGTTTGCTACAAAGCTAAACGTTGCTCTCTAATCCAACAACGCTTCTTCCGCCGCGGCTTCTGCGATTTCGAGTGTCAACTCAATGTTGATCTCAACGTCTCCACTGGTGTAGATCTCATCATCCGCGGCCAAGGCTTGATCGATCTTGGCTTTCAACTCGCACGGGAGTTCGTCCTCGACCGAGTCATCGAAATCGTCTGGCAGATCGTTATGGTTTCTGAACATCACGGGCCTCACTCGGTTGACGCAAAAAGTTCTTATTCAAAGTATAGGCGATAACCGGTGTGATTTGCCCTGTGAAATTGGGTGCCACTGCTGGCTTGCCCAGCAGTGTCTTCACAGTACTCGGTATGCTAATCGTTACAACCGTCAACAACTCATCGCTTGCGGAATCGCTTGGCGGCTAGCTGCGTGAGCATTCGCACGGCACCGACGCTTTCCCGCCACGAGATTTTTGACTTTCCTCGGGTGCGGTTCGTGAACGTGATCGGCACCTCGGCAAACTTTGCCCCGGCAAGTTTCAGATGCCACAAGACTTCTTCAATGAAGGCATAGCCCGAGGAGTTGATCTCCTGCCAGGGCAGCCCCGCGAGCAGGCGGGTGGTGTACACGCGGTAGTTGCCGCTGAAGTCGGTGATCGGCAGGTCAAGAATTTTTTGCGAAAGTGAATTGATCACTTTGCTCATGACCCGGCGTTGCATCGGCCAGCCGACGATTTGCCCCCCCACGGTGTAACGCGAACCGATGACCACGTCGGCATAGGTGGCCGCTTGCAGTACCGCGGGCAGTTTGTCGGGGGGATGACTCCAATCGGCATCGAGCGTGACAAGATGACTGGCCCCGCGCTCGATGGCGGTTTGCATGAGCAGCGTGATCGCCGAACCAAGCCCCAGCTTGCCGGGGCGCTCAATGCACGAGAACCATTCTTCCTTCTCCGCGAACTCCCGACACCATGCCCCCGTGCCGTCGGGCGAATTGTCGTCGACGACCAGCACCTGGGTTTCGGGCAAGATCGTATGGATCAACGCCACCAGTCCGGGCAAATTGTCCAGCTCATTGTAAGTGGCCAAGCCAATCAACACCGCGGCGGGATCAACCATTGGCATGGGCGTGTGGCGAGCGTCCGCTGGGCGTTAACCAACCCGATGGGGCTTGTTGTTCGTTTCGAGGCTGCTGAACAACTGACGGAAGTTGCGGCTCGAAACAATCGTGGGCCCGGTGGTGCGTTCATCTTCGACAATCAGCACGTCGCCGAAATCCGCCGTTTCCACTTCTTCTTCCAATTGCGCGAAGGCAACCGGGTCTGCTTTCAACGCCACTTGTTCGAGCCGAGTGACTGGTTCCGCTTTGACCGGCGCCAAGAGTGCTTCTGACTCTGCTTGCAGCTCGCACATTTTGAGTTGTTGGGCAAAGGCCGTATCGATGCGGTTGATCACCTTGGGGGCGACGGCCAGCATTTGATCTTCGAATCCCATGTATTGATCGAAGACCACTTCCTCGGAAGCGAAATCCTCGTCGAACGGATTCCTGGCTAGCGGGGCCGTGTAGGTTTGGGCAATTGTACCGAGATTCTTGAACTCGTCGGTGATGGCCGTAGTACTGGGGAGCGAATCGAAAAATTCATCCCCGTCGCCGTAGGCTCCAAAACGAACACCGTTGATGGGGATCGAAGCGGGGAGTTCGTCGTCACTCTCTTCAATGGCAGGCGCACTGAATTCCACGGCACTGAGCGACAGTTCACCGAACTCAACGGGGCTGTTGAGTTCTTCGGTCGCGGTCAGATTCCAGGGGGCGGGAATCTGTTGCAACTCGGCCCAGGCTTGTTGCACGATGGCTGCATCAATCGGAGCGTAACCGGTTTCATTCACCAGCCACACAAGCTGATCGCCAATCTGGTTGATCAACCGGGGCACGCCATCAGTGGCGGTGAATATCGCTTCGAGTCCGTCTTGGGCATACAGCTTCGCGGGGTCAATACCGACGGACGCCACTTGGGCCCGTAAGTATTGGAAGGTTTCTTCGCGACCCAACGGAGCCAGATAGCAGCGATGAGCCAAGCGTTGTGAAAACACCTCGAGTTCTGGTTCAGCAAAACGCTCTTCCAGCGCGGCACAGCCGACCAGCACGAGGCCAACAAGCAATTCTCCCTTATACGATATATTCGTGAGCGCCCGGAGTTCTTCCAGCAATCGCGTGGGGAGCGAGTCGGCCTCGTCGACCAGTAGCAACAACTTGCGGGGCTTGCCTTCCAGGGGACGCAAGAATTCGAGCAGCGACAACCGCAAGTCTCCTTCTTCCAACTGGCGATAGGGCAAGCCGAGTTGGAACAGGATCGATTGTTGCAGCGCGCGGCGGGTGCAAAGCTGAGCACCAGCCAGCAGCACGGTCGTCATCTTATTCTCGAACTGGCGCGCGAGGACTTCCAACAGGAGCGACTTGCCGGTTCCCGTGCCGCCGATCAACAGGGCCGGGCCTTCGCCGCGCTCGATGCAGCGCGAAAGCCGACGACGTGCCTCTTCGATCACCGTGGCGGGGAAATAGCGATCCGGATCGGGGGCCGCGACAAAGGGTCTCTCGATGGTGTCGATGGGGGAACTCTCTTCCATGGTGCGCACTTCCTGGTTCACGATAGCGAACTCACTAGGTAACGGAGTGAACAATGCGTAGGGAATCTGCCTGGGACACTCATTCTCCACCATCGGCAATGCCGACGCGTGGCCTGCACCTCTGGGGTGTCAATTCGACTCAGCTTGACCCTCAATCTTTAACAGGGACAATGCATAACCGGTAATGTCTTGTTTAGCCGTACGATCCACGCGAGACGAATATGTTCCGCATCAAAATTTGTGGCATCACGAATCCTACTGATGCGTTGACTGCTGTTGATGCTGGCGCCGATGCGATTGGTCTGAATTACTATGCTGGCAGCAAGCGTTACGTGCCGCTTGTCGAGGCAAAAAAGATTGCCGACGCCGTGGGAAATCGTTCGCTGAAAGTCGGCGTGTTCGTTACTCAGTCAGCGGATGATTTAAATGAAATCGCGCGCGGTGTAGGACTCGATGCCGTCCAGTTGCATGGCGATCAACCTCCGGCTTATTTATTAGACGTCGCACCAAGCTTTCCCATCTTGCGCGTCTTTCGAATTGGCATGTCGGGCTTCATCAAAGTGAAAGCCGACCTCGTGATGTGCGAAAAGTTTGGCCGCGTCCCCGAAGCGTTGTTGATCGACGCCGTCGCGCCGGGGGAATATGGAGGGACTGGTCGTCGGCTTGATTGGGATAGCTTGGGTGACCGCATCGAGATCTTGAACTTTGATCGACCAGAGTCCATGAAGCTGATCTTGGCGGGTGGGCTGACTCCGGAGAACGTGGCCGAAGCGATTCGGGTCGTTCGGCCCTATGGTGTGGATGTCGCCAGCGGCGTCGAGTTGAGTCCCGGTCAGAAAGACCCCGACAAAGTGCGGGCCTTCATCGCGGCAGCGAAGCGCGGATTTGCCGAAATCGGGCGTTAATAGCGGCCTGTCGCTTGTCAGGGAAGCCCTTTGCCGGATAAACTCATACAACCGTTAAAGTTGTTAAAATCGGGCGGTTAGTAAGTCGGCAAGGAATCGACCGCTGCCCTGATCTTTCTATCCGTATCCTTAATGGAGATTTCCGAACGTGGCCCAAGTTGAAACCAGGCTTCCCTACAAAGTCCTTAAATGTTCCGATGCCGAATTTGAACGCCTCGCCAGCTGGGGCCGCAAAGAGATCGAACTGGCTGAAAACGAAATGCCGGGCTTGATGGCCTTGCGCGAAAAGTATGGCAAGACCAAGCCACTCGCTGGAGCGCGGATTGCCGGTTGCTTGCACATGACGATCCAAACCGCCGTCCTCATCGAGACTCTCATCGATCTCGGCGCGGAAGTGACTTGGAGCAGCTGCAACATTTTCTCGACCCAGGATCACGCCGCTTGTGCGATCGCCGCAGCGGGAGTTCCCGTCTACGCCTGGAAGGGCATGAGCGAGGAAGAGTTCGATTGGTGCATCGAGCAGACCTTGTTCTTCCCCTCGGGCAAGCCGCTCAACATGATCCTGGACGACGGTGGCGACTTGACCGCAATGGTTCACACTCGCTATCCCGAATTCTTGGAAGACATCCGCGGCCTGTCGGAAGAAACCACCACGGGCGTTCATCGCCTGTACCAGATGCACGAGCGCGGCGAGCTCAAGGTACCCGCGATCAACGTGAACGACTCGGTCACGAAGAGCAAGTTCGACAACCTGTACGGTTGCCGCGAATCGCTCGCCGACGGCATCAAGCGTGCCACCGACATCATGGTCGCCGGCAAGGTGGTTGTGATCGCTGGCTACGGAGACGTTGGTAAGGGCTCGGCCCAGTCGATGAAGGGTTTGGGTGCTCGCGTCATTCTCACCGAGATCGACCCAATTCTCGCGCTACAAGCCGCGATGGAAGGTTATGAGATCACCACGATGGAAGATGCCGTCACCGAAGGCGACATCTTCGTCACCACCACCGGCTGCCGCGACATCATCACCGGCGAGCACATGTCGAAGATGAAGAATGACGCAATCGTTTGCAACATCGGTCACTTTGATCTCGAGATCGATATGGCGTGGCTCAACGGCGAAGTGAAGGCTGGTCGCGCCACGAAGGATCGCATCAAGCCGGCTGAAGTTGGAGCCGTCGATAAGTACACCTTCACCAAGAGCGGGCGCTCGATCATCATCCTGGCCGAAGGCCGTTTGGTGAATCTCGGTTGTGCAACGGGCCATCCCTCGTTCGTGATGAGCAACTCGTTCACGAACCAGGTGCTTGCCCAGTTGGCCCTTTGGCAAGAGACCGACAACTATCCGCTCGGCGTGCACGTGCTGCCCAAGAAGCTGGACGAAGAAGTCGCTCGCCTCCACCTGGACAAGCTCGGTGTGAAGCTCACTAAGCTCACCAAAGCCCAAGCCGATTACCTTGGTATCCCGGTCGAAGGCCCTTACAAGCCGGAATACTACCGGTACTAAGAAGAGGGCAAATGATGGGAATTGAATTCTTGATACGCAGGAGCAATCTAACTTGCTCCTGTAGCTCAGTGGTGAGAGCGACGGCCTTATAAGCCGTGCGTCACAGGTTCAATTCCTGTCAGGAGCACTCCTGGCGTTATTCAATAGCCGCTGGCGCAAGCCAGCGGTTTTTTTTTGCGCGCACATTTCGTACACTGACCCGCTTACTTCAATCCCCCCGACCCTAGCCCCTGAACCCTCTCTCCCGCTATGCCCAACATCAGTGCCTTTCCCGGTATTCGCTATGACCTCGCCCAAGTTGGTTCGCTGAGCAATGTGATCGCTCCGCCTTACGACGTCATCGACAGCCAACTGCAGCAACAGCTCTACGACCTGCACCCCGCCAACTGCGTGCGGATCATTCTCGGGCAGGACCAAGAAGGCGACGACGACGCCAACAACCGCTATACCCGCGCGGCGAAGACCATGCGCGGCTGGCTCCGCGAAGGGGTGCTCTTCACCGAGGGCGAGTCCGCGCTTTACGTCTACCACCAAGTCTTCACCGAACGCGGCCAGGAGTTCACCCGCCGCGGATTCATGTGCCGGGTACGGCTGGAACGCTTTGGCGAGGGGAACATCTACCCGCACGAGGAAACTCACGGTGGGGCGAAGGCTGATCGACTCAAACTGTGGAAAGCTTTGAAGGCGAACTGCAGCCAGATATTTGGCCTTTACCCTGACGACGCAAACACAGCTCAAGAGATCTTGGAAGAAGCGATTCGTGGTGTGGCACCGCTCGAAGCGACCGACCACCTGGGAGTTCTGCATCGCATCTGGCCCGTGGTCGACATCCATGTCAGCACACAAGTGAGCGGGGCCATGGGGGGGCTGCCAATCTACATTGCCGACGGTCATCATCGCTACGAGACCGCCTGCAATTATCGCGATGAACTAGCCGCCGAGATGGCCGCGCGGGGCGAGCAGCTCGACGCCGAACATCCCGCGAACTTCGTGATGATGATGTGCGTATCAATGAGCGACCCCGGCATGATCGTGTTGCCGACGCACCGGTTGTTCCGTGGCTTGCCCAAGATGACTGCCGCCGAGTTGAAAGAAAAGCTCGCGAGCTGTTTCGATTTTGAAGACGCGGGCCAAGGTGCCGAACGTGCCCCCGCCCTGTGGGAAGAGATTGAAATGGAAGGCGAGCAGGGGACTTTGGCGTTCTTCACGGCCGAGGATCAAGCCTGGACGATTGCACGCCTGAACATGGCAGGCCAGAAAAGAATGGCCGAAGTTGCCCCCGATCACTGTGCCGATTGGCAAGGACTCGGCGTGAGCATCTTGCATCGGCTGGTCATGGATGCGCTTCTGGATCAGCCCGATCTCCCCGCGCCGAAATACGTGCGCGCGATTGATGAAGTCGTCGAAGGCTTGCAGCACGGCGACGCCGCGGGTCGCGACCACACGGGCCAGATGGGGAGCGGTGGCCGCTTCGAACTCGCCGCGATGGTGATGCCCGCCACGGTAGAACACATCCGCGCGATCTCAAACGCCAACGAGCGGATGCCAGCCAAGAGCACCTATTTCTATCCAAAGCTGCTCAGCGGGTTGTTGTTTAATCCGCTTGAGTAAGAATGGCGGACGGGGGAAGGCGGAAGGCGGACTGAATATTTTCCGCCCTCCGCCCTCCGCCTTCCCCTTTCTTTTGTTTCACGTGAAACGATTCTCCCTAAAAGTGCTAGCAGCGCGACTTGGCAATTTGCGCGTTTCACGTGAAACGCGCTGACTCGTCCGGATGTTTCACGTGAAACGACCTCCGCGGCCCCCTCGCGCCGATAATAAAGCCCATGGGACTGCCATCCCCGGGCGTGACATCGACAGAGGATTTTGTGCATGGGCCGCGTGATCTGCATAGCCAATCAGAAAGGGGGCGTGGGCAAAACGACCACCGCTCTCAATTTGGCGGCGCTGCTAGCACTCGCCGGGCAACGGACTTTGTTGGTCGATCTCGATCCGCAGTGCAACGCCACGAGCGGCCTGGGGCATCGACCCACCGAGCGGCATGCCTTGATTGATAGCCTGCCGTTGCGGGAATCGTTTGTCGCCACGACACAAGATAATTTGTCGTTGCTCCCGGGAGCCCGCAGCTTCCAGGACGTCGACGCCCTGGCCCATTCGTCGGACAGCCAATCGAACATGCTCTCGACGCATTTGGCCGGGAGCTTGGGCTCGTTCGACGCGGTGCTGATCGATTGCCCGCCGTCGCTGGGGCAATTGACGCGGACCGCGCTCGCAAGTGCGAGCGAAGTCCTGATGCCGATCCAGTGCGAATATTTCGCGATGGAAGGACTGACGCAAATGATCGATGTGATTCGCCAAGTGATGCAGCGGCCCAACAGCCGGCTCTCATTTGGCGGAATCTTGCTGACGATGTACGACGCGAGCCTTGAGCTCACGGCCGAAGTCGACCGCGAGGTTCGCGACTTTTTTGGCGAAGTCGTGTTTCAAACTGTGATTCCCCGGGACGTCGCCGTCTCGGAAGCGCCGAGTCATGGATGCTCGGTGGTTGATTATGCTCCGCGATCGAGGGGTGCGCGGGCTTACGTGGAACTTTGCTTGGAGGTAATGGACCGTGAATAAAGAACGCCGCTTGGGTCGTGGTTTGGAAGCGCTGTTGGGTTTCTCGAATGAGGCTCCCGTGGGCAGCGAAAATTTTGCGGGCGAGCCTCAAGCTTCAACACATGAATTTGAGCATGGCGACAACTCTGCGGGGCAGCAATGGATCGATCTGGCGATGATCGACCGCAATCCCTATCAGCCTCGCCAACAGTTCGACGAAGCTGAAATAGCAGACTTGTGTGACAGTATCCGCACCCACGGATTTTTGCAGCCAATCGTCGTGCGTCCCATGATGGGACGGTTTCAAATTATCGCTGGTGAACGCCGTTTCCGCGCCGCGCAACTTGCCGCCTGGAATCAGGTCCCCGTACTGGTGCGCGAAGTCGATGATCGGCAGATGGCCGAGCTGGCGATTGTCGAAAACGTCCAACGCAAAGATTTGAATGCTTTGGAAAAAGCGGCATCGTTCCAGCGCTACATCCAAGAATATGGTTGCACCCAGGAAGAGCTCGCCGGCCGGGTGAACGTTGACCGCTCAACGGTGGCCAATTTGATTCGACTGCTTGAACTTCCCGAACAGGTGAAGCAGCTCGTGGCGGCGGGAGAAATCTCTCAAGGTCATGCCCGGGCGCTGCTGCCACTGGGCGATGAAGAAGAACAAAAAATGTTCGCCAAACGGATCGCCGCCGAGTCGCTTTCGGTGCGGACGACCGAGCAGCTTGTGTCGGAACATATCCAACGTGCCGACGGCGAGCCGCTAAAAGTTTTCTCCGGCGAGGGAACTTTCCCCCCCGCCAACGTGTCCGTAAGTGGTCACCTGTCGCAGTTGGAAGATCAGCTTCGGCTCGCCTTGGGAACCAAGGTCGAGCTACGCCAGTCGGCCAAGGGGAAGGGGAAGATCACGATCCACTTTGGAAATCTCGATGAGTTCGACCGGCTCAAGGGCATCCTGACCGGCGAAAGCACGATGTTCCGTGAAGTGGGTTAGGTGGGACAACCGCTGAGAGACGCTAATATTTGCTAATTTTGTCCATGGCGAAGCGTTGATCAGCAGTGCAGAATTTGCTCAAATTACAGCCAAAATCGGCGCATTTGTGTACATATTTACACGTTCGCATTGCCGAACCTGTGGCCGATCTGTAATATCCATACTCAATCTTAGCCGGATCGCAACGCGGTCCGTGCGTCACGGGGCGTAGCTCAGCCTGGCTAGAGCGCCTGCTTTGGGAGCAGGAGGCCGCATGTTCGAATCATGTCGCCCCGACTTTCTTTTCTTTTCACGCGGTTTGGCACCGCATCCACACGAGTCTTGGCAAGAATTTTTGTTCTCCAAAGGTTTCTTCCTGGATCAAGCGGCCATGCTGGTAAAGTTCAGCTTCTCTAAAATCGCTAATTAGTAATAAAGCACTAATGTTGATGGTGCAGGTACTTGCAGTCTGATCATCCGACTTCCACACGAGTTGAGATCAACTAACAAGACCTCTACTTGGGTTACCAGGAATAAATACAAAAGAATAGTAAATTTAAGTTATTTGAATACGGCAGGCAAATTATGTTGCAGTATTAATCAAGTGCGGTACTTAATTTGCTCTCTAATTATTGGCCCAGCAGCGTACGTGGTGTTCGCATTTTGCGTTGGGAATACGGTGACTGAATTGTTTTAGAGTGTCACGGTTAGAGACAACTCGACTTTTACCGTTAGGTGGTCAATCTTTGCCTGCTCCTACCGCCTCTAAACCTGCTGCCCCGGCCTTTCCATTACCGACTCTCGTCGACGTAACGACTCTGCAGCGCGATTCGATCATTTCATTTGTCGTGATGCACGTCCTCGCCTTGGGAATTTTTTTCCCGTGGCTGTTTAGTTGGACCGGTGTGATCGCCTTCTGGGTGGGGGTCATCATTTTCGGCCAAGTGGGCATCCCCGTCTGTTACCACCGCCAACTGACACACAAGAGTTTTAAGACGCCAAAATGGCTCGAACACACCTTCGTCGTATTGGCACTGTGCAGCGCTCAAGAAACGCCGGCCAAATGGGTGGCATGGCATCGTAGGCATCATGTCCATTCCGACGAGCGGGAAGATCCACACACGCCGTTGGTAAATTTCTTGTGGGCGCACATTGGCTGGCTCTGCGTAAAGAAACAAAGCGGCACACCGCTGTCGTTCTATGAAAAATACGCCCGCGATATCTTGCAAGATCCGTTCTATATGTATCTAGAGCGTTCGCGACTCGCGTTTGCCTGGATTTATCTGCTGCACGCATCGCTTTATTTCCTCGTGAGTTGGGGGATTTCGTATCTCGTGCTGCAGGACAATGGGGCCGCCTTGCAATTGGCGATGAGCGTGTTGGTGTGGGGAGTTTTTGCTCGCACGGTGTATGTTTGGCACATCACGTGGAGCGTCAATTCGTTGTCGCACATCTTCGGCTATCGCAATTTCGAAACGAGCGATCACAGCCGCAACAATTGGTTTGTGGCGTTTATTACGGGTGGCGAAGGCTGGCACAACAACCACCACGCCGATCAAGCAGCCGCTTCTTTACAAACCCGCTGGTGGGAATTTGACCTGAATTACTACTTTATAAAAGGCTTGGAGTCGGTTGGGCTGGCAACGGACGTCGTTCCCATCGCACGAAATCGACGAACGAGGTCACCCGACCGTGACGGCGGACAGATTGTGGAAGTAGCCAGTTCCGACGGGTCCATGCAATAGTAAGGACCAGGGCTTACTGCTTGGCGAAAAGATCAACAAGAGCCTAACCGGCCAACTATTAACGCTTTCGCGCCTTCATCCCCATGAACACGAAAGCGGCCAACATTATGGTGCTTGCCGGTTCTGGGATGCGCGTGAACTGAAAATTGACGTTGCCCGCTTGGGGATTCCCAGGATCGAGATTCGTGTAGTCGCCGACCGCGCCGCCACCCACGATCCCCACGAACGCGCTGCCGACCGTGCCGTAAGTCGTCGGGATAATCGGAGCCCCCGATCCCCAGCCAGAGCCCGCGCCACCGTCCGATGTGATCACCAGATAATAGCTGCCGGCATCGAGCGACGGTCCGAATCCGTAAAACGAAACGGGCGCATGCGTGCCGGGGGGATTATCGGGAAAAGTGCCCGTCATCGTGGCCAGGACATTTGCGGCGGTCGCCGTGTCGCCGATTGCGTCGGTGAGGTAAAGCGTGAAATCGCTTTGTGGGCCGCCGGTGCCATTGCCATTGAGGAACACATGAATTCCATCAAGCGTGATCGCCTGGTTGAGTGTGAACTCTTGCCCGATGATGAGATTCACTTCAGGATCGAAGCTGAAGCCGACCCCGTAGCCGCCGTTCCCTTCTGGTTCGGTGCCGACAATCAAATACGCATGCGATGCATTGTTAAAGACTGTTGCTAACGTGAGTACCAAAACGGTTCTAAACAACAGTGGCATAGTGTTTCTCCCTTAGATGTCGATCTCAATGAAATTTGATCAACGACGATTAGCAGGCATGAAGTTGCGATTGTAAGGTGGGAAACTGCACGCGTCGATTTCAATGGAATAAAGTTTCTGCGACAATCCGCACGGAATTGTGTCAAGTTGTTTTTGGGTAAGGGGTTATGGCTTGCGAGTGCAGTCGGCATGATAGCAACAAATCAGGTTGATTCGCGCAAAATGTCGTGGGTTTGCCACCGCGCGACTTGAATTCGACGCGAGGCCCGTTAAGATTCGCCCATGCTCCTTCGGAAGGGAGCACCGCGAGGCAGAACGAGTTTGCCTGCGGGGAATGATTTCCCACCTTGAGTTTCCTTCCTCTATTTTTTGGGCGAACAGTCAGGATGACTTGCGAAGGCTCGTTTCTCATTTGAGCCTGTTCAACGACTAATCGCCTTTTCCCTGCCTCATGCTTTCCCATTAAGAGCCTGACCAGTGTGTCGCTGGTCGACTTATTTTTTTGGACGAGGAATCCGCGCAAGCGTCGTCCTCGCCGCGAAAGGAGTTGAAATGGTTGAATTTTTGGCAATGACCGTGATTGCGTTCTCGACTTTGGGCGTTTCCGTCGATTCGGTTGAGTGGCAATCAGACTACGGCCAAGCCCTGGAAGCCTCGCGGGCCGAAGCCCGTCCTTTGTTGATCGTGCTCGACAACCCGAGCGATCCTCAAGCAGCTGCTGAAGAAGAGCAACTCACCGCCGAAGGCGAGCAAGAAGAATTGCTTAACGCTTACGAATGCTGCCACGTCGACGTGAGCACAGAATACGGCAAGAAGGTGGCTGACGCTTTCAAGGCCGAAGAATTTCCGTTTGCCGCGATCATCGACAAGACCGGTTCGGTCGTGTTGTGCAAGAAGACCGGCAAGGTGAGCGACGAAGAATGGCAAGCTACGCTGGCCACCTATCAAAATGGTGAACGGGTGAGCAAGATCCAAACGTCGTTCTTCCGTGGCGATGTCGATAGCTCGGTGAAGAGCCCCTCGTATTGCCCCTCGTGCCAACGCAAGGCACAAGGTTTATAAGAAGCGTTTGTAAGAGACGTTTGTTAGAATAAATTACGCGACGATAAGTCGAAAATTTGAAGCAGTGCGGCTGACCCAGGCCGCACTGCTTTTTTTATTGCGCGGACGTTGGGAAAGGTACCACGAAAGCCGCGATATACACGAGCCAGAGAAAGCCGCTGCCCCGGGTGTACGGTCGGCAGGATCTCTCGATCACCCGGGGCTAAGTTTTATCTTGGGTGGCCAAAAATCGTTGTGGAAACGCGTTCGCAAATCACGATAATGGGGTCTTAATGTTAGGCATTGAATGTAGGCCGGAACAAGCGGAGCGCAGTTCCGGCAAAGCGTTACCAATACCACTTCGGTGCCGGAACTCGCGTTACTCGTTCCGGCCTACGAGCAGGCTACGCCGAAGGTCCAGACACATGACAAACTCAATGAAAAAATCACAATTCATTTCGAATCGCGCAAAAAAGTCTGCCAAGTTGGACAAGTTGGAAGTCTTGCCGTTTTTCTCGAGAGATTACGAGGCCAACAATAGAAATCAACTTGGCAAGGTTTACCAAGTTGAAGGGGGAGAGAATTTATGATTACTGATTTCTGATTTAGAGATCAGCAATCATAAATTTTCTCAATGCCTTACGAGCCCTGCCGAAATATCGAGCGACAGATCTTCAAATAAACCAGCTTTATAACGCTCGACTGCGATCGCTCCCATGATTGCGTTGTCGGTGCAGAGCCTGAGAGGAGGGATGAACAGTTCGTAGCCGTTTTGTTTGGCTTGGGCTTCGATTCGCTCGCGGAAGCGTGAGTTGGCAGCGACGCCCCCGCCGACGCAGAGCCGCGTGTACTTGGTTTTTTTCATCGCGAGATCGGCCTTGGCCAGCAAGCAATCGATAACTGCTTCCTGAAAACTCGCCGCCATGTCGGCCACAAGCTGCGGATCGAGCTGGGCTGCCTGACCCATCTCGGGGCGACCGGGGCCAAAGAGTTCGTAACGAACGGCGGTCTTCAAACCGCTGAAGCTGAAATCGAGTCGGTCCTTATTATCAAGAAGTGGTCGTGGGAGATGAAACTTTTTGGGATCGCCTTTTTCGGCCGCGCGCTGAATCGCCGGTCCGCCGGGATAACCAAGACCGAGCATGCTCGCGACCTTGTCGAAGGCCTCGCCCGCGGCATCGTCGATGGTGCTCCCGAGGGGCGTGAAGTCGAGAGCCGTTTCGCAGCGATAGAGATTCGAGTGCCCGCCGCTCACGATCAAGCCAATGCAGGGAAACACATCGCGGCCACTATCGATGCGGCAAGCATAGATGTGGGCCTGCAAATGGTCGATGGCGATCAGCGGCAAATTGTGAGCAAAGCTGAGTGTTTTCGCAGCGATGAGGCCAACCAACAGCGACCCTGACAAGCCGGGTTGATTGGCAATCGCAATCGCATTGAGATCGCTGAGTTTGAGATTGGCTTGCGAGAGCGTTTGTTCGATCACAGGCAAGATACGTTCGACATGAGCGCGTGAGGCAATCTCGGGAACGACGCCGCCGTAGTTGTCGTGGAGATGACTTTGCGAAGCGACGACCGCGCCGAGGACTTCGAGTTCGTCGGTAACGACGGCCGCGGCGGTTTCGTCACAGGTAGTTTCAAGGGTAAGGATGTGAACCATGTCAGCCTAGGGCGGGTTGAATTTGAGGCACTGTTTCAGCGTCGGGCAACATCTTGGCGAAACGGAGGTGATGAACCCAGGCGGGAGGAACATTGGCGAGTACACATTTGCGGGCGAATTCCCAATTGGCGAATTCGTCGTTGAGCAGTTTTTCAATGCCCAACAGCCGAGTGCGTTCGGACGAGGAACTCACGAGCGCCTTGGCTTTACGGATCGCGACGTATTCAAAGAAGCTGAGCGTGCAACCCTCGGCGGCGAGCTTATGGAAGTGGCTGAGAACTTGTTCGACAAAATCACAGGAGAAATTATTGAGCGGCAACCCCGAAACAATGCACTCGTATTTTTCGTCGTTGGGGAGTTGTTCGATGGGCATTTCGAGAACACGAACACGATTGGCGACCTTTTGCCAGTTGGGCTCGCTGGCGAGCCGATCACGCAAGGTTGCCGCAAAGCGTGCGTTGAGCTCCACCAAATCGAGGCGATCGTTTGGACCGAGGCGGCGAATGATCTCGGTGGTCACAGCACCCGTGCCGGGGCCAACCTCGAGGACGCGGCGAGGGAGTTCGTCGCGACCGACTTGGCTGGCCAGGGCTTTGCAGAGATTACGACCGCTGGGGAGCACCGCCCCCGTGGTGTGAAAGGTTTGGCGAAATTCCCGCCAAAAGACCTGATATTCTTTGAAACGTGCTCCCATGGACGTATTTTATGTCCGCAACAGGGGAGTGCCTACCCGAAAGGAGATGCCCTAAAAGTCGTACCACAGACCGACACCGATCTGTTGCTCGAATTGCAGCAGCGGGCCACTAAATGCGTATTGGTCGCTCTTGCCGTTGAAGTATTGCACGCCAGTACGGAAGACGCGCCCGGTATTACCCCGCCAGAGCCAACCCGCTTGAGCGGTCAAGCTACCACCGAAGTCGAGTTCTTGCCGCAATAGGCCGTTGATCGCGAAGAAAGGAGTGCCACCCGCACCGGTGGGACCAGGTTGAGCGTAGTCAACGCCGAATTGGAATTCCCAGGGTTCGGCGCCTTCGTCGGCATAGAATGCCCAACCCGCTTCGGCGTACCACCGCCAAGCGGGACGTGGAAAGAATGAAGTGCCAAATACGAGAACGTCGCGCGAGTAGTTGACACGCTCATCAGGCGGGAAGTTTTCGCGCTCGATGAATTCGTCGCCGAGATGTGAACTGAGGTGATAGTACGAGAATTTGAATTGAACTAGATCAGTCCCATAAACGAGTGGGATACCGAACCGAAAGTCAGACGAATCGAGGTCCCAGTTTTCGTCGAGATTCAAACGGGGCATGCCAGCACCTTCGATTTGCAGTTCCCAACCATAAGGCTGATTGTTGACTCGCGTGCCATAACGCACGATCGAAGCACGGCCACCCAAAGTGACGTCGAGCAGCGAGACTTCGTTGTGAACGTCTTTGAAGAACGTACCCGACATGCGTGGTTCTTTGGGACCCGCCCAATAGGAATGCCAAATTACATCCGACGGCAAGATTTCCCAGCCCCAACCGCAATTGGCTGCGGGGGCATGAGTCGACATGAAGGGAGTGCCTGTTGTTTGCTCGACATAGATCGGCTGCGGCGCCACGGCCGGTGGCACGCAGTAGCCGTTCATGCTGTTGCATTCAGGCGGGCAGGGTTCGCAATCGATGTATTGCGACGGCTCGATGATCGGTTCTGAGTCTTCGGGATCGACATCTTGCGCGATGTGTAACTGGCGATAAGGTGACCAGTTCGAGTTGCGACTGCCAACAGATTGAGCATCCGCGCGCGAACACAAGCAATCGCAGAGTGCGAAGCCGGTGAACAGCAGTGCGAATACGATTCGCGAGGCCATGATGGAGTACGTCGTTGCGTTGGCGAGTGGTTGGGTCGTTAGCGCACTAAACACAAGTTGTGACGTGCGAAATTTCGGCGTGGAGAGTATTGAATTGAGTTCGCTCGGCGAAGGGCGATATGACCAGTTATCGCCCGAATTGTGGCTAGTCCATGAATTTGCATGCTAGCAAACCAGGTCGACAGAGCCACAAAACTCCGTAAAATGCAGTCGCAGTGCTAGCAAGTAAGATGGAAGGACGAGGCGTCATGGTCCTGTTAGAGATGAGCATCGTGCCAATGGGCGTTGGTGAAAGCGTCAGCCAATACGTGGCGGAATGTGTCGATTTGGTCGATAAAAGTGGCCTCGCCTACGAAGTGCACTCGATGGGCACCATTGTCGAAGGGGAGCTTGCTGAGGTCATCGAACTCATGCGTGCTTGCATCGAACTGATGGCCAAGCATTCCGACCGAGTCACTTGCTCGGCAAAGCTCGATTACCGTCGCGGCAAAAGTGGTCGCTTAACGGCGAAGGTCGATAGCGTCGAGCAAAAATTGGGTCGATCCATCAAGCGATAAGAAATCAACGAGAGGGAACTCGCCATGAGCCAAGCAGATTTTGATCCCGTGTTGGGACGCGTGCCGAGCGGCATCTTTATTCTCACCGTGGGCTCAGGTGAACGGGCAACGGGAATGCTCGCCAGTTGGGTCATGCAAGCCGGCTTTGAACCACCGATGGTGACGATTGCCGTGAAAAAGGGACGATACGTCGAAGACTGGATCACCCGCGGCGATCCGTTCATTTTAAATCTCGTGGCGGAAAAGCAATTCGACCTGCTCAAGCACTTCGGCAAAGGCTTTGAACCCGATCAGCCAGCATTTGAGGGCTTAAACATTCGCCATTGTGCGCGGGCCGTGCCCATTCTCACCGATTGCCTGGGGCATCTGGAATGCGAGCCGGTGTCGCATTTCGATTCCGGCGATCATCGGATATTCCTGGCCAAGGTCGTGCGTGGCGGCTTACAAGGCGAAGCGGCGCCGATGGTGCATATTCGCAAGAGCGGCAAGAACTATTAAGCCAACGAGGCTTGTCGGTTCAGGAACCTGCAGCAAGCTAATCGGCGATGTTTCTCCAAACACCGTGCCGTAATTGTTTTGCCAGATGAGCAAGTCCGCCGTGTCGACAATTCCGTTGAGTGAAGCATCGGCCACGGTGCGCGAGGTGGAGCCCGTCAGCCGCTGCCACAGCAGAAAATCTCGGCCATCAACATCGTCGTCGAGATCAAAATCGCCGGGTAAGGTGGCCGCTTCGTAGATGGCGAGCGCATTGGCTGGCAATTCTTCATTGTCGGTGAAGTAATTGAAAATGATCAAAAACGGATCGCTCGATGCATAAGCGTTTGAGGTAAATCGAGCGAAAAAGCCATAGACCCCCGCCGGAGCAACCGCGTCGTCATCCAAGCCGTAAAAGATCAAGGAATGATTGTGAAACCCAGTTTGCCCAGCCACTTGATTGGCTAGCAAAAACGGAGACGGCGATTGTTGAGCACCGGGTTCGAGCGTAAGGGTTCGCGCACCCGTTCCAAACAAATGAAACTCGGCGGGAGATTCTTCCACCACTTCCGTTGCTGGATTCCAATACCACAACACGCGGTGCTCAGCCGTGGGGGAATCAATCACGGGACGTGCTAGAACTTCCAGCGACAGATTAGCTGTGCCCGTCATGTCGTGAATATCTAAACCAGGAATATCCCACAGAACGACGTTCCCAATACCGGGGAAACTATCCACGTCGGAAAAGTCGTCGTACTGATCCGACTGCCCAAAGATCGGCGGAGCGAATGTTTGGTCGAACGGATGTTTCACGACCAGTCGATTTGAGTCCACGAAGATATCGAGCGGAGTGCCATGGCCGAACGTATGACTCGCCGTGAGGCAAACGAGAGCTATGCATAAGTAAATACGAAAGTTCATCAGGGAGAACTCCAGAGTTCGTCAGGCTTGGCAAAATCAAATTCGTCGTCGATCCATGAGATGATCTGATCCGAGGAAATGAGATCCACGTGGCCGTCGAGAAACAAATAATGGGCGGCATCGGCATGCCGTTCTAATTGGATATCAGTCCGGACTTTGGATTCCACACGGCCCCAATCGATGTTGATTTGGTCGAACCACTGGGAGCAGTGAGCATGCTCGACGTCGGGGCTCGCGGCCTGTTTGTCGGCAATCTCGAAAACCACGATTGTCCTACTCGTGGCGGTAACCTTGTTCATGTTGCGCACCGCGTCCGGGATCGTGGGGGCCGCTATGTAATCATTAATCACATAGCTGGTGGCACGTGCGTCGAGCCGTTCTTTCCATAAGGGATCGTCGGGACAGATTCGCAGGCCATCAACGTCTTCAAAATAGTCCGCCAGTGTGTAAATCCACGATTTGTCGGCACCGGCCGTATGCGACCAATCGGGAAACTCTCCATCGTGAGTATCGCAATATTGGTGGAGGGCCAGTCCAATCTGGCGCATGTTGTTCTTGCAGCTGGCAGAGCGCGCGGTAGCCCGCGCGCTCTGCACTGCAGGGAGAAGCAGGCCCACGAGGACGCCGATGATCGCGATCACGACCAAGAGCTCCACGAGGGTAAATGCTCGCTGACGGTTCACGACTGGGTTCTCCGTCGGGAAACGAACAAGCTGAGAGCCAAGCCCGCCAACACCAGTGTCGAAGGCTCGGGAACACCAAGCACTTGAACCGCCGAGTTTGGCACATTCAGCGCGCCGATGGCTGTCGCAACATCTGACCAGGGGACTCCTTTGTGCATCACAAAGTAATAAGGATCAGAAGCTTCTAGCGAGGAATCGTTACTGGAAAGTATCAAACTCGCGAGATAAATACCTTCGGCAGGTTCACTGGCCACGGTGCCTGTTTGAGGACCACTCCCTGCGGTTGAAGTCGTGCCATCACCCAGGAAACGCAAGCGTGCTGTCGAATGAGCTTCGCCATCATATCCGGCAGCGATCGCAGGAAATGTCAAGTTTAATGACGAAGTGTTATCAACGGTGGTAATTGACGCGGTTGGGTTGATGAGTTGACCATCGCCACCCACCGAGCCACCACGGTAGTATTGCAGTTCCGTGGATCCAGCATCGCCGAAGCTTGCTCCGTTCCAAAGCTGCAGTCCGGTCAGAAAATTGATCGAAAAGCTGCTGCCAACGGCAAAGGTTTGATCCACACCGTAGGCCAAGCCAGGGCCAGAATAATAAACCGGTTGTCCTGGGGCCGTCGGATGCTCGGGCGGATTCACTTTCGTTTCGGGACGAGCATACCACACATTGCGATAGTCCAACACTTCCATCACGTACACAGTCTTGGGCGACGTGAGTGGCTCGTAAACATCGTTGAGAATGCTACGAGTAACAATCTTGCCGTCATTAGCCGTGACCTGCATTTGAGGCCCATGGGCATAGGCAGCATGGGCCATCAAAGTGAGCGCGCACGCGCACACACTATTTTTGAGAAACATAAGTTCAAACCTTTCTTGTGGAGTCGTACTAAGAAGATCCAACGGACGCGCAGCACGACATACGGCTGCGAGACGCCTGGAAAAATACAGAAATTGCCTTAAGAGATTTACAGAACGGCAAATTCTGGGGGTGGTACGACCGCATCAAAGCAAGGCGGCTGATAGAAAAGATTCTCGGCGATGAAGACTTCCTCGCCGGGCAGAAGCGGCAACTCGGTGCCAATCTCGTCGGTGGGAATCGAGGGTGGGAGCAAAGAGAGTGACAGGGAATTCCCTTGGCATTTTAACGCGTTGATCGCAATTATTCCCGGCGCATCTTCTTGAGAATCGGATTTGGATTCCGAATCACAGCTTAGGTTGTCTCGGCTGCAACTCGTTGTCTTGCGAGCAGCCAATGCGCGCTTTCGACAGCAGGGCTTCATGTCGGCCAATTCAGAGTCCTGAAGTGTTTCCACGGCAACTTGCTCTAGCAAAAACGCGGGGGCTTCCACGCCGTTTTCTTGAGCCCACGCCAATTTTTGTGCGTTCGTAAAACAGCAGCAATCTCGCCAACACATCTCGGCGTTCACGCAGCCGCAACCGCAATTCATGCAGGGGAAGAACTCTCGGATTTCCTTGGCAAAGGGAAGTTCCACGGGAATTCCGACGGTCGCAATCGCGATCGAGACAGCAGTCAACACCCCTGCAAATTTAAGCAGGAAATCGCAAATCAGGCGACTTTGGGGCTGTCTCACGGCAAGATTCGCCAAACGGCGTTCGTTTCGGGGCAATCACTGAATTTAGTCGTAGCGATAAAACGGGTCAATTGGCCGCGAGTTTTTCGGTGAGATAAGCCGGTCCAATTATGGCCGTTCGTTGGCGAACTACATTTATATTAACGGAGAATGTGTTCATTCTTCTGGTACTGGTTTTAGTGGCGCGGCTATCATTAAGGATTGATGAACTCGTGGTGGGTGTTCACCAGGCAACTGTGCCACCGCGTCGATTTCCTTTCCCTGCAAACAATAGGGGTGCGAACATGCGAATTACACACGCTTTGGTCACGTTAACGATTGGGTTGGCCATTGTGGGCTGCGGTCCGAGAGAAGCTGAGAAAACCATGGAGAAGGCTGCCGCCGACATGGAAAAAACAGCCGACGAAACAAAAGCTGCTGTTGAAGATGCCGCTGCTGATGCAAAAGCCGCCTCGGAAAAAGCTGCCGAGGATATGAAGGCCGCTGCCGAGTCCGCAGCTGATGCCGCGAAGGACGCCGCGAAAGCTGGTCAGGAAGTTGCCGCGGACGCTGCTCAGGGCGCTGCTGATGTCACTCAAGATGCCGCAAATGCTGCTCAAGATGCGGCCGATGCCATTAAGCCCGCCGAAGCACCTGCTGCTCCGTAATGAGTCGTTAAGTCGACAAATTCAAAAAGCCCGAGGACCAGTTGGTCCCCGGGCTTTTTTTGTGAATAGTCTTTGAGGTGAATCTCAGTCGGCCGCCAGCTTCACATCGACGTCTTGCTGCTTGCCGTCACGGAGGATCGTAATCTTCACCACATCACCGGGCTTGTGTTCCCAAATCTTGTCGCGAAATCGTACGCCCGTTTTCATCGGCTCGCCATCGACGGCGAGAATGCGATCGGCGTGGCTGCGATCGATCTGCTCAGTTTCATAAACAAGCGGCCCTTGCTGCCGTCGCTGAACCACGCGACGAAACCCTTCCAAACCTGCTTGAGCCGCGGGTCCTTGAGGATCGAGCCGAGCAATCACCAATCCTGTCTCTGTTTCCATCACGTGCGTGATTCCAATATCCGCGCGAACGAGCCGGCCATTATCGAGCAATTCGGGGACGATGCTTTTGATTCGGTCGATAGGAATGGCAAAACCTACGCCGGCGCTTTGACCGACTTTCGTGGCAATGGCCACGCACATGCCGATCATTTGCCCGCTGGTATTCAAGAGCGGTCCGCCGGAATTGCCAGGATTCATGGCAGCGTCGGTTTGAATCAGGGCCTCCATGTTCCGACCAGGGACGCGGCTAGGAAGATCCCGATTAAGGCTCGAAACGATGCCCGTCGACAGCGTGCCATCCCAACCAAAGGGATTCCCCAGAACGTACACTCGCTGACCGACACGCAATTTGTCGGAATGACCGAGCGTAATCGGGGTCAGTTCCGCCGCGGGGGCATCGACCTTCAAGACAGCGATGTCTTGTTCCTTATCACCACCAACGACCGTGGCAGGATAGCTTTTGCTAGAGGCTAGCGTGATTTCAATCTGATCGGCGCCGTCGATCACGTGATAGTTCGTAATCACATGGCCTGCGCGATCCAGGATCGCTCCCGATCCGGTTCCTTCTGCTTCGCGCTGCAAGCCGAAGAAGTGATCGATCTGCACGCTGCGGGTATCGATGTTCACGACGCTGGGGTTGGCGTGGTCGTAAACATAGACGTTGGTTTGCTCTTCGGTTGTTAGCGGACGTTCTTCGCCGGCCTGGTTGGCCCAAGGGGCGGGGTCATTGAGGGCGACATTCGCGGCAGGTTGGACGGCGAAGGCAGTTCCCGCCGCGTAGGGAAATTCTGCTTCGCGTTGCCCTAACCCCATGCCCACGGCAATGCCAAGCAATCCAGTCATGGCACACAGCGCTAAAACCCGTTTCATGATTTGATGACTCCTCTGAATCTTATTTTTTTGCACGGTCAGTCGTCTTAGATAAGTTCGCCAGCGCAAGACAAATATCGTCTTATGATGGGTATACGATCCTTGCCGAACATTCGTTCACGTTCAAGCGAGGTTTGGACCGCGGTGGTTGAATCGAAGGACACTTCAGTTTCGTGTTCCGATTACTCCGGATGTGTCGATCCAGGCATAAACTGACTTCCGGACTGCGAAACGGGCGATTTTATAGGAAAAACCGCAAAATCCCGAGCAAAATGGTTCGTGAAGCTCCTCTTCGCCGCAAACTGGCTTGGTAATCTGGCGAAATCTTGTGGCAGTCCGATTTCGACCAGCTTAAACTGATAGTATCTGGAGCTTTACAGAAACTCTGCGGCTGCGGCGGGTCTTCCCGGCGCTAGCGCGGAGTGCTTTTTAGGAACAGGTTAGGCAAACCTTTTTTGGGGAAGAACGGGAGCGCATCAATGCGTAAGTATCGTTTGTTTGCAGCATGCATGTTAGTCGCCGCTTTGGCTATCACGAGTGAGGGTCGGGCCGCCGACTCTTCGCGAATGATCACCTACGAGCACGAGGGGACGACAAACTACGCCCTCAGCTTGATGGCTGATGTGCCCGAGAAGGAAGTTCCTCAAGCTGCCGTTGTGATTCTGTTTGATACTTCGGCCAGCCAGCAGGGGGAATATCGCGAAGCGGCGTTTGCGGCGCTCGATACACTTCTCGCGGGCCTGAAGGCCGACGATCAAGTTGAGCTTCTTGGTGTCGATCTCAAAGTCAATCAAGTGACTTCCAAGTTTACGGGTCCTCAAAGCGAAGAAATCCAAGCCGCGATCAGCGAACTGCGTAAGCAAGTTCCGCTGGGTTCGACCGACATGGCCGCTGCGTTAAAAGCTGCAGTCGCCGAGCTTTCTAAAACAGACAAAGGCCAACGCATGATTGTTTACATCGGCGATGGCATTAGCACGGCGAATTTGCTCGATAAGGAAACGATGGCTGCAACTTTGGCTGAATTGCGCGACGCCCGCGCAAGCGTTTCCAGCTTTGCCGTGGGTCCTCGCCTTGACGTGAATTTGCTCGCAGGCCTCGCCAACCAATCCGGTGGCAATATCACCATCCAACAAGCCGAAGGTGATAACCTACGTAATGCTCAACTGGCGGGCAAAGATTTGGTCTCCGCGGTCCGTGGGCGAGTTCTCTGGCCCACAGCTGTAAATTTGCCTGGCACGTTGGGACAAGTTTATCCGGCCGTGACGCCACCTTTGCGTGCCGATCGCGACACGATTTTGATCGGCAGCACGAAAGAGGCTTTGCCCGAATCGTTGAATCTTGAGATCGATACAATTTCAGGTGCCGAGCAAGGCAAGTTTTCGTGGTCAGTCACTCCCGAAGCTTCTTCGGATGATCACGCTTTTCTGAACGAAGTCATCGAGATCGCCAAGGTTGACGACGGTGCCTCGCTGCCGACGGTTGGTTCGGCGGGCTTGGCTGAAGTGGCTCGATTGGTTGGTGCCCGTATGGATCAACTCACCGAGATGGCTGAACGCGCGGCTGCGAGCGGCGATAAGCAATCGGCAGGACGTATTGCGGAGGCGGTGCTCCGCGGCGACCCAGGCAATTTGCAAGCTCGCACGGTGCAAAATGTGATTGCCGGCAACGCTGCTCCCGCTGAATCAGCCCTGGCTGCTGCTGCCCCTGCTACGGTTCCTGTTCCACCGCAAGGCGACATTTCGTTGGTTCGTCCCGCGGATGATGTAATGACCCCCGAGGCGAGCGACGGTGTATTTCTCGATCAGGTCGAGCAAGAACGTCGCGTTTACGCTGAGATGCTCAGCAAAGAAATTCAGAACACGATTCTTAATGCCCGTAGCACGATGTCGGCTGATCCTCAGGTCGCGATTCAGGATATGAAGCTTGCACTCGACAGCGTGAAGCGTGCCCCGGATTTGTCACCGGAAAAGCGTGCGGAATTAGTCGATAAGCTCGAAATCGCGCTCAAAGAAGCTCGTCATCAGGCATTTTTGAAAGATGAAATCGACCGGCAGCGTGAACAACAATTGGCAGCCGCTCGTGAGAGCAAGTTGATTAACGAACGGCTGGAGCAGCGGATCGAGAAAGAAAAGCAGCTGATGGAGCGTTTTAACGCTTTGATCGACGAGCGACGCTTTGTTGAAGCTATCGAAGTCACACAGGTCGTGGAAGAGATTGATCCCAATGGCGTCACTCCCCGGGCGGCCCGTCTCTGGGCCACCTTCAAGCGGCACAACTACCTGCAACAGGTAACTCGTGCTGCCCGATGGCAGAATTTTTGGGAAACGATGTATCAAAATGAAATTGCTCATATCCCATTTCCAGACAATCCTCCCATCGTTTATCCGGATGCCGAGGAATGGGAAGCACTCACTGCGCGGCGCAAGAAATACGCTTCTGTCGATCTGAGCGCCCGCAGCAAGGCCGAAGAAGCCATTCAATCGGCTTTGCGTGAACCGCTGAAGGCTCCGCTGCAATACGATGAGCAACCGTTGAACGAAATCATTAACGAACTTCAAGAGATTTATGATATTCCCATCGTGTTCGATAACGCAGCCCTTGATGAAGTGGCGATCAGCCCCGACACCGAGATCACAGTCAACCTGCGGAATATTTCGCTAAGATCCGCTCTGAATTTGATGCTGCGTCAGCCGGGTCTTGAAGACCTGACTTACACGATTGATGACGAAGTGCTAATGATCACGACCGAAGAAAAAGCCAACGAAGCCCTCAAAGTGAAGGTCTATCCCGTGGCCGATCTTGTGCTTCCTATTCAGAGCCTAGGCATGACCGGCGGTATGGGCGGCATGATGGGTGGTGGCGGTGGTATGGGTGGCGGTATGGGTGGTGGCATGGGCGGTGGTATGGGTGGTGGCGGCATGGGTGGCGGTGGTATGGGTGGTGGTGGCATGGGTGGCATGGGCGGCGGTGGCGGCGGCGGTATGTTTAATGTCGCTGAAGAAGCTGATGCCGAGCCAGTCGCTGGGAAGCAGGCAGAAACTAAAGCCCAACTTGTCACCACGAGTCAAAAGCCGGCCGATATTCCGACAGAATCAATGACCTGGGCTGAGCGTTTTGCCCAGGAAAAGCTTGACCCGAGTCATGTACGTCAGGCTGTTCGCAATCTTATGAAGCAGGGACAGCCAGCAGAAGCGATCGAATTGATTCAAGTAGCGATTCAGAATGGTCAGTCGCAGCCTTGGATGTATGAATCGCTCGGAATCGCCATGGAACTCGACGGTCGTTCGAAGGAAGACATCGAGCGTGCCGTGATGTCGGCAGTCGATTTCAGTACCTCCGCGGATCAATTATTGTTGATTGCTCAATACTTGTCGCACATCGGTTTGGATAACCGTGCCCTCGATGTTTACCGTCAAGTGGCGAAGGTTCCAGGCTTGCACCCCGAAGCCTATGCCTTAGGTTTGCGTGCCGCACAGCGAGTTGAGGATGCGGCTGGCATTCGTTGGGCGACGATTGGCATTCTTGAGAACGACTGGCCAAAGGAACAGCAAGAAATTTATAACACGGCGTTTCGAGTGGCTAAGTCTGCACTTGAGACGATGGAAGCTGCGAATGATCCGCTATCAGCGAATTATCGGTCGCAATTGGAAAAGGCATTGGCCCGCGATGTCGTCATTGAGGTGACTTGGACAGGAGATGCTGACGTTGATCTGCTCGTCGAGGAACCAGGTGGCACTGTGTGCTCTTTACAACAACCACGCACGACTGGAGGCGGCGTATGCACTGGCGATATTGCCAGTCAAGACACAGCCGACAAATCCAAAGCGATGAATGAAAAGTATCTCAACGCCCAGGCGTTTCCTGGTACGTATCGTGCTCGGCTTCGTAAGATTTATGGCGACGTGGTAGCTAATAAAGTAATTGTCGACGTTTACAAGCACAAAGGCACGGAACGCGAAGTTCACGAACGCCAGCATATTGCCATTCATGATGATAGCGATGCGATGGTGGTGTTTGAGTTAGAAGATGGTCGCCGACTCCAGTCGCTACAAGCTCAGCAAGTGGAAGTAGCACTCCAGCGGCAGCAAGCAATTAGCGACAACGTATTAGCGCAACGGTTAGGAGATTTCTCTGACCCTCGGATTTCTCCCATTCGTGGACCCGGTGGAGACGTTGGTTTGGCTCGTCGCTTGGCGCTCAATGGTCAGATTGGTGCCGTTGGATTCCAACCGATTATCCAAACTTTGCCTGACGGTGTGCAAATGACAGCCACGGGCGTAGTCTCAGCGGATCGACGATACGTGCGAATCACGTCTTCGCCGTCATTCACGGGCATCGGCGACGTCACCAACTTTAGTTTTGCCTCGCAAGTGCAAAGTACGGGCGGCGGCGGTGGTTTAGGCGGTGGTGGTGGTGGTATTTAATCCGCGACAAGTTTTGATTCGTCCGTCTGCAGCGTGATGTGACACGCCTCGTGCTGCAGGCGGCTTAGTTCGCTGATTCCTTTTTCCGCGAGGGAAATCATCGCCATCAGTTCCGACTTGTCGAACGTTGCTTCTTCACCGGAGCCTTGCACCTCGACAAACCGTCCACGGCCTGTCATGACGACGTTCATGTCGACGTCGGCGCGAACGTCCTCGGTGTAATCAAGATCCAGCAGCGGCACGCCGTCGACGATTCCCACGCTCACCGCTGCAATAGAATCGGTGAGCGGGAGTTTTTTGTCGCCGCTGAATTCCGGAAGCGATCGCAACGCGGCCACTAACGCGACAAAGCCCCCCGTGATACTTGCCGTGCGCGTGCCGCCATCGGCCTCAAGCACATCGCAATCGACGGTCAACGTGCGTTCGCCAAGTGCCGCGAGATCGACAACGCCACGGAGAGAACGGCCAATGAGGCGCTGAATCTCAGAACTCCGGCCATCGACTTTGACCCCGCGTTCGCGTTGTTTGCGCGGGGAAGTGCTGCCAGGGAGCATGCTGTATTCGGCCGTCACCCAACCTTTGCCGCGACCGACAAGCCACGGCGGCACGTCGTTTTCAACGCTCGCCGTGCAAAGCACGGTCGTGCGGCCCGCGCGAACGAGCACTTTGCCCGCGGCAGCGCCAGGAACGCTATGGTCCAAAATAAAAGGACGCAACGCGTCGGCGGGGCGGTTATCGCTTCGGGTGGGCATGGCAATTTTCGTTTCAGATCGGGAATGCGTTGGAGTCTTTCAGCCGTAAGTTAGTTTTGAGCGGCCATCAGCCAAGCGAGTATGCCCTTTTGCACGTGCATCCGATTGCCGGCTTGCTCGACGATTACGCTGTTGGGGCTGTCCATCACTTCGTCGGTTACTTCTTCGCCGCGTTTGGCTGGGAGGCAATGCATGAACACGGAATCCTTAGGAGCAGCCGCCATCAATTTCCCGTTCACTTGGAACGGAGCAAAATCAATCTTTCGTTGCTCCTGTTCGCTTTCCTGACCCATGCTCGCCCACACATCGGTGTAAACGGCTGATGAGCCCTTCACCGCGGCGATGGGGTCGTTGGTCAGAGTCAAATTCATGCCCGGGCATTCTTTGTTGAGCACGGCAATGAACGCATCGTCAAAACCGTAACCCTTAGGCGTAGCTACCGCGAAATGGACTCCCAGCTTACCGCAGGCGAGCGCCAAACTGCGAGCAACGTTATTCGCATCGCCCACCCATGCGAGTTTCGCTTCCTTGAGAGATTTGACATGGCATTTGATCGTGTACAAATCCGCAAGTGCCTGACACGGATGCTCCAGATCGGTCAGGCCATTGATGACCGGGCAGGTCGAGTATTTTGCCACGTCGACGACGGTCTCGTGCTTTTTGCAGCGCATCACGATTACGTCGACCAATTCGCTCAAGACACGCGAAAAATCGTCTATCCGTTCCCGTTTGCCAAAGCCGACGTCGTCGCCCAGCATCATGCTCGAACCGCCCATGTGCGCCATGCCGGATTCAAAACTCACGCGCGTGCGCAACGATGGTTTCTCGAACAACAGGGCCATCACGCGGCCTGGGAGAATCGGCTCGCGAATCCCCTTTTCAAGTTTGGCTTTGAGGTCGGCAGTGAGAGCGAAAATCCGTTGAATTTCATCGCTCGTGACGTCGTTGAGGCTGACTAAGTGTCGCATGATGGCCACTTGTGGTAGGAGGGTGAAATGTAAATTCTTAAGGCGTGTGCTCGCGGAGGGCTGCGATCAAAATGTCGCAGCCATTTTCTAGCTCTTCGTCTGTGAGGGTCATCGCCGGGAGCAAACGGATGACATTACCTTGTGTGCAGTTGATCAAGAGGCCGTTGTCCAAGCAGCGCTGAACAATCGGTGCGCCGGGAAGGGTCAGTTCCAGACCAATCATCAGTCCGCGAACGCGCAGTTCCTTCACAAAAGGCAATTCGTCGACGAGCGGAGCAAGCTGTGTGCGGAAGGCCTCGCCGAGTTGGGTTGCTCGTTCTAAGAGACCTTGTTCTTCGATAGTTTCAATCGTGGCGATCCCAGCACGAGCGGCGATTGGGTTTCCGCCAAACGTGGCAGCATGCATGCCAGGCCGTAAACTCTTGGCAACTTCTTTTTTAGCGAGCAACGCGCCGCCAGCGATTCCCCCACACAAGCTCTTAGCGAGCGTCATAATGTCGGGTTCGATGCCGGCATGTTGATAAGAAAACCATTGGCCGGTCCGACCGCAACCCGCTTGTACTTCGTCAAAGATCAAGAGCAGGCCCCGCTCATCGGCAAGTTTGCGCAGTCCCTGCAGAAATTCGGGCGAAGCGATCCGAATACCACCCTCACCCTGGATCGGCTCGACCATGATGGCGGAGGTGTCGTCGTCGATCTTTGCTGCCACGGCTTCCAAATCGTTGAACGGGGCATACACAAATCCGGGGAGCAATGGGCCGATACCATCGTGATATTTGGGCTGGGCCGTTGCAGTGGTCGCTCCGTAGGTCCGTCCGTGAAAGCCCCCTTCAAAGGTGATGATTTTGTACTTACCAGTCGTGGAATGCAGCCGGGCGAGCTTAATCGCGCCTTCGTTGGCTTCAGCGCCGGAATTACAAAAGAAGGCTTGTCCACCGAAACTGCGCTCGCTAAGCAATTTGGCCCACTGCCCCTGGGCTTCCATATACCAAGAGTTAGGAACGTGAATCAGCTTGGCGACTTGATCTTGCACCGCCTTAACTACCGAGGGTGGACAATGGCCCAGCAGATTGCAGCCCCAACCTGGGAAGAAATCGAGGTAGCGATTGCCTTGATCGTCCCAAACGTGTGAGCCTTCCCCCCGTACGAGCGCGAGTTGATAGCGGCCGTAATTTGGAATCACATACTCATCGAATAACTGGACCGTTTCCGGGGAAATTCGCGTTTTTTCGGCCACTGTCACGTTGGATTCCTTGGGAAGGATGATTTATGAGTTGCCTTACAGACTGGATGCAGATCAAACAGGTTCGGCGATGATTTCAGTGCCGACGCCGCGGTTGGTGTAGATTTCCAGCAGCAAGGAGTGCCGTAGGCGGCCATCGATGATGTGAATCTTGCGGACGCCTTTGCTAAGTGTTTCCAAGCAGGCTTGAACCTTGGGAATCATGCCCGCTTCGATGCTGCCGTCGTCGATCAGCCGCTGGGCTTCACTTGCGGTCAGCGAGTGGATGAGCGACTCGGGGTCATCTTTATCACGCCGCACGCCGTTCACGTCGCTGAGAAAGATCAGCTTTTCGGCACCCATCGCTTGGGCGACTGCCGTGGCGGCGGTATCGGCATTGACGTTGAGCTTTTCGCCAGTTTCCGTCTCGCACATTGAAGGGATGACCGGCACTTGGTTGGCGTAGGTCAGATTGTCGAGGATTTCGCGGTCCACGCGCGTGACGTGCCCCACGAGACCAAGGTCAATCTGTGAACCGTCTTTGTCGGACAGCGTGAGGCGCTCGCCAAACAGCACATTATTATTGTTGCCGCTGAAGTTGAGGGGCATCGCACGGCCACCGAACTCTTCAATACTGGCGGCCAGAGATTCGTTGATTTCACCGGCGAGGACTTTCTCGACAATCTCCAAGGTGGCTTCATCGGTGTAACGCCGACCGTGGATAAATCGCGGCTCGATGTTGGCCTCGGCCATCGCCCGGCTAATCGCCGCGCCGCCACCATGCACGACGATCGGCTTCATGCCAACGGTTTCCATGAAGACGATATCAACCAGCAAGTGGCGAAGGGCGTCGGGATCTTCCATGACGCTGCCGCCTAGTTTGATCACGGTGACCTTATCGCGAAATTGCCGAATCCAGCCCATGGCTTCGATCAGGACATCGGCTTTTTGGATCGCTTCTAACAAAACGGGATTCCTCGCTGGCGAACGTCGGGTCCGCGGTGGTGCGGCTAGTGTACTCACAGATAAATTCCTGCAATTCAGTGGAATCTAGCATTTTAAGGCGGGAAACTGGCCTGCGAAAGACCTTTCTGGGAAGCCTGACCCTGGAAGCCGATGGCCATTCGTGGCAAGATAAGGATTCCCCTTTGACCTCGAAATCGAATTCCTATGCCAACTGATTCTGCAAATCGACCCACCTTGGCCATAGTACTGGCGGCTGGCAAAGGGACTCGCATGAAATCCGAGCTCCCCAAGGTGCTGGTGCCCGTGGCGGGCCGTCCGATGATCCGCTACGTGATCGATTCCCTGCGTCAGGCAGGCGTGGACCGCATTGTTGTGGTCGTGGGTTACCGGGCTGATCTTGTACGTGAAGAACTCTCGGGGGAGCCGGGCGTCGAGTTTGCCGAGCAAACCGAGCAGCTTGGCACGGGGCACGCGGTGATGATGTGCCGAGGGCAACTGGCCGATCATCGTGGGCCTGTATTGATCGTTGCCGGGGATTCGCCTCTTTTACAGACGGTTTCAGTCAAGAAACTATTTGAGAACTTCGCCGCGGCGGGCGCCTCTTGTTTGTTGGGGACCGTCGAGAAGCCTAACCCGACGGGTTACGGCCGCATTGTTCGCGATGCTGGAGGTCAATTTGTCGGAATTGTCGAAGAGAAGGATGCAACGGCCGAGCAACGTAATATCCGCGAAGTGAATGTCAGCACCTATGTGTTCGATTCGCAGGATTTGCTGTGGGCGCTCGACAAGTTGACCGATCAAAACGCACAGCGCGAATACTACATTACCGATTGTCCGGCGATTTTGTTGGCGGCCGGCAAGCAAGTGGGAGCCGACAAGGTGCTGCAACCGTGTGAGTCGCTGAGTATCAACAACCCCGACGAACTAGCTTTAGTCGAAGTGGAAATGAAACGCTTGGGAATTGCTGGTTAAGCTAAGAGAAGATTTATGGCCGACCTCAAGATTTTTAGTGGTAAGGCGAACTTGCCGCTGAGCAAATCGATCGCCGATTATCTCGGCGTTCCACTCGGGCAGATCACGTTGGGCTCGTTCCCCGACGGGGAAACGTCGTGCAAAATCGACGAGGATATTCGGGGTCGAGACGTTTATTTGATCCAGCCGACGTGTCCCCCTGCCAATGAAAATCTGATGCAATTGTTGGTGATGATCGACAGTTGCAAGCGAGCGAGCGCGGAACGGGTCACCGCTGTAATGCCCTATTTTGCCTATGCTCGCCAGGATCGCAAAGACGAAGGCCGCGTTCCCATCACCGCGAAGCTCGTTGCGAACATTATTACTCGAGCCGGTGCCGATCGCGTATTGGCCATGGACTTGCACGCGGCCCAGATCCAGGGCTTTTTCGACGTGCCAGTGGATCACCTGTATGCCGCCCCGGTGCTGAATGATCACTTTTTGAAAATGAAGATTCCTAGCGAGGACTTAGTGATCGCCAGTCCCGACGAAGGGAGCATTAAGCGAGCATTGGGGCACGCCAAGCGTCTGGGGGGCAAGGTGGCGATCGTCGACAAACGCCGCACAAGTGCCGACACCACGGTTCAAGAAAACGTGATCGGTGGGCCCGTGGAGGGCAAAATTGTGTTGATGTTCGACGACATGATCAGCACAGCAGGTTCCATTAGCGGGGCGGCCAAGGTGTTGCATGAGAAGGGGGCCAAAGAAATTCACGTGGCCACCACGCATGCCGTGCTTTGTGGGCCTGCGGTCGAGCGCTTAGCCGGGGCCAACCTCAAGAGCATCGTCTGCACGGATTCGATCCCGCTGAAACCGGAGCAGATTCTGCCGCAAATGAAAGTTTTGAGCGTTGCCCCGCTGTTGGGCGAGGCGATCAAGCGAATTCACCGCAACGAGTCGATCAGCCGGTTATTTCACTAATTTTGGCCCAAACTTCGAGCTTTCCTGGGCTTGAAATTCTATCAAAATCGGCGACAATCAAGGGCTTCCGCCTGTTCTCCCGCCCTTGGCTGGTGAAGTGCTGGCGGTTTGTCGGTCAATCTAGCGCCCGGCGGCGCTTTGCAATACTGGTTAGTTTGGAGTTTTTGTCATGTCGGAAGTTCTGGAAGTCACCAAGCGCGAGTTGCATGGAAAGCTCAATAACGGCCGGTTGCGCCGGACGGGTAAGCTTCCTGCGGTATTGTATGGACATGGCCAAGAACCAATTAGCCTGACAGTAACTGCCGAGGGCCTGCAAGCCACATTGCGTCATGGAGCCAAGGTGGTGGAGCTCAAGGGTGCCGCCGATGGGCAGGCCCTGCTGCAAGAAATTCAATGGGATACTTTCCAGCAACACGTGCTGCATGTGGACCTCTTACGGGTCGACGCCAAGGATCGCGTTACGATTGAAGTCGACCTGTTGCTGCGTGGCGAAGCCCCTGGCGAGCACGAGGGTGGCGTGGTCGAACACTTGGTGCATTACCTCGAGATCGAAACCGATCCCGGTCACATCCCCGATCATCTGCACGTGAGCGTGAATCACCTGCATTTGGGCGGTTCGCTGAAAATCAAAGACATTATCGACCTCCCTGAAGGAGCCAAGGTCATTGGCGACCAGGATATGGTGCTCGTGCATTGCGTCGAGCCGGTCGAAGCCCCCGAGGATCAAGGCCTCGCCGATGGTGCTGAACCCGAAGTCATCGGTCGCAAGGCTAGCGATGAGGAGGCAGCTGAAGAGTAAGACTTGCTCGTTTTCGCTGGCGAGCTGATTGTTCGCTGGCGAAAGAGTAGTAAGGAAATCGCGTCGTATGAAATTGATTGTTGGCCTGGGAAATCCCGGGAAAAAATACGACGAAACACGACACAACATCGGTTTTGAAGTCATCCAGTCGCTGGCGCAGAGATATGCGACGGCACCCGGACGACTTAAGTTTGAAGGACACCTTCAAGAAGGACTCGTTGGTTCGGAAAAAATCTTGCTGCTGATGCCGCACACGTTCATGAATTTGAGTGGGCGCAGCGTCAAACAGGTCAAGGATTTTTATAAGCTCGGCGAGAACGACTTGTTGTTGGTTTGCGACGACTTCAACATTCCCTTAGGAACCTTGCGGCTGCGGCCGAGTGGTTCCGACGGGGGGCAAAAAGGTCTCGCGGATACAGTTCGGCAATTGGGGACCGATCAATTCGCACGCTTGCGGATGGGGATTGGACCTGTGCCGGAGCAATGGAACGCGGCAGACTTTGTGCTGGGGAAGTTCACTTCCTTGGAACGCAAAGCCGTTGATGAACAAGTGGCTCGCGCGCGGCAAGCCGTGGTCACTTGGGTAGAGCAGGGGACAACCGCGGCGATGACCAAATTTAACGGTGGTCGCCCCGAAGCGAGCAAACTCGAAGAGAAGAAAAACGAAGACAAGAAACCAGAAAACAAAAAATCTGAGAACACGCATTCGTCAGATCCACAATAATATTCAGGTGGCAAAAAGCTTTTAGGCACGTTAATCGGAGTATCACTTTGGACGGGAATATCGGAGTTTACGAAGGGCTGTTTATTTTTGATTCCAACGCATTTGCGCGGGATCGCGATGGGTTGCCTCGCGAAATCAACGGCTTCATCGAAGCAGCTGGCGGACAGATCGAAGTCAGCCGTTTGTGGGAAGAGCGCCGCTTGGCCTATCCCATCAACGGTCAGCGCAAGGGTGCCTACTGGATCACCTATTTCCGTCTCCCCACGGGTGCTTTGAAGGATCTCACCCGCCAGTGTGAAATTCACGACGGCATTTTACGTCAGCTCTTTATCCGGCTGCCGGGTGCCCTGGTCGAACCCATTCTGGAACATGCCCGCAGCGGTGGAGTCGTCCGTGTGACGCCGGTGGCCGACGACATTGTGGAAGTTGAAGAAGAAGTCGTTACGACCTGAGTACTGGAACCCGTCTGAGTTTGTGACCGCGGAAGGATTGTCCCATGGCAAGTTTTAATCGAGTCGTGCTGCTTGGCAATTTGACGCGCGATATCGAGCTCCGTTACATCGGCAACGGCACGGCCGTGACCGATGTTGGCCTGGCGGTGAATGATCGCGTTAAAAAGAACGACCAGTGGGTCGACGAAACAACATTTGTCGACATCACCCTGTGGGGTCGTACCGCCGAAGTGGCCAACGAGTATCTTTCCAAGGGATCGAGCGTCTTGATCGAGGGCCGCTTGAAGATGGAATCTTGGGAAAAAGACGGTCAAAAACGCACCAAACTCAAGGTCGTCGGCGAGCGGATGCAAATGGTCGGAGGTAAAGGGGGCGGCGGTGGAGGCGGCCAAAGTGGTGGTTCATCGAACCGCACGGCCAGTGCTGATCCTCATGAATATTCTTCCGCATCCATGGATATGATGCCGCCCGACGACGAAATTCCGTTCTAGCAAAACTATCGCGGCGTATGAGTTTGCCGCCTATCTAAAACACCAAAAAACTTAATAACCAATAGCGATACGAAAACATGAGTGCCCATACCAAAAAGCTGAAAAGAAAACCTCACCGCATTAAGCGTTTGCCGACTGGTCCCCACGGCGGGATCGAGTTGCTGCTAATTCACGGCGTCGAGGATTTGGGCCATCAAGGAGACGTAGTCGAGGTGAAGCCAGGCTACGCCTACAACTATCTTATTCCTCACGGCATGGCGACGTTGGCCTCCGACCATCACAAGCGGATGGTCGAAAAGCATCGTGTGAAATTGCAGGCTTTGGAAAAAGTTCATCAAGCCAATCTTCGCAAGAAGGCTGGTGAAATTGCCAAGCAAAGCATCACGATCGAAGCCAACGCCACCGAAGACGGTCACTTGTACGGCAGCGTAGGTGCCGCCGACATTGTCGCCGCTCTCAAGAAAATCGACATCACCTTGAATCTCGACCAGATTCGGTTGGATGGCGTGCTCAAAGAGTTGGGCCTCTACACCGTTAAGTTCAAGCTCGCGAGCGACGTCGACGGCGAACTGAAGGTGTGGGTCGTGCCGACTGTTGGTGCCGACGACAAGTAATTCTTGTCAACGCACGAGTCTCAGTGCATGCCGGTAGATTTCGATGCTAGCCACTGATTGCGATCAGTAGTTGGGGCTGTGTGTCTTTGAGTTCGTAGAAGGAGCTGACTCATCATGGCTACGATTGAACGGACTCATGCCGGCTCGCCAAGGACAACTGCGTCGGCCCCCTTCGAGCGCCAGCTGCCGCAAAGCATTGAGGCCGAGAAATCGGTGCTTGGCAGTATTTTGCTGCTTCCCGAAGTTTTCGACGAAGTTGCGCTCGTCGTGCGTGCCAAGGATTTCTATAGCGACGCCAATCGCACAATCTACGAGCATTTGCTCGCGATGCATGATGGCGGCAAGAGCATAGACCCCATGCTGTTGGTCGAAAGCTTACGTCGTGCCGAGCAATATGAAGCGATCGGCGGGGCCGCTTATCTCGCGGAAATCGGCCAAATGGTGCCGACCGCAGCCCATGCTGAATACTATGCAAAAATCGTAGCCGAAAAGGCTGTGCTGCGTTCGTTGATTCACGCGGGCACCGACATCGTTCATGATGCGTACGACCCCACACTTGATACACGCGAAGCGTTAAGTCGTGCCGAGGAAAAAGTTTTTGGCATTCTGGAGTCGCGGGGTTCTGGTGACTTAAGCAGTATCAGCGACGTGTTGCACGAATCCTTGGAACGAATCGATGCACGTCTGGATAACCAACATGCGTGCGGTGGGATTGAGACGGGCTTTGATGATTACGATCAGCTCACGGGGGGATTACAGAATTCGGAATTGATCATTCTCGCGGCACGACCGAGTATGGGCAAAACAGCGCTCGCGATGAATATCACCGAGCATGTTGTGGTACAGATGAATGTGCCGGTGTTGTTTGTCAGCTTGGAAATGTCGGCGTTGGAACTTGGCGACCGTTTGCTCTGTTCAGTGGCTGAAGTCAACGGCCATCGCTTACGTAACGGCACGATCACAAGTGAAGAGCGTCGCAAGCTGGTTAAGTGTGCTGGCGAGATTAGTAAGGCACCGCTATTTATTGATGACTCCCCCAGCCGAACGATGACGGAAATCTCGGCCAATGCTCGGCGGCTGAAACGGCGTGATGGTCTGGGATTGATCGTGATTGACTACCTTCAATTGATTGACCCAGATAACTCGCGCGATCCACGTCAGGAGCAGGTCGCCAAAATCGCACGTCGTCTGAAAGGGCTAGCGCGTGAGTTGACCGTTCCGGTGTTATGCCTCGCCCAGCTCAACCGACAAGTGGAATCATCGAAAGACAACAAGCCCCAACTGAGCCACTTGCGCGAGTCGGGGGCCATCGAGCAGGATGCCGACGTTGTAATGTTCGTGCATCGCGAAGAATACTATATGTCGAACGAAGAAGACCGGGAGCGGGTACGCGGTCAGGCAGATTTGCTAGTACGCAAGCAACGCAACGGTCCCACGGGCGATGTGAAGCTTGCCTGGATTCACGATTTTACCCGTTTTCGCAACTTCTCTCATAAGACTTACGAAGAATTCGATCAATACGGCGGCGAATTCTAGCATCTTTTCGTGACAGTTTTGTTATCTCAGCCAGAACTCGGCTTGTCTCACCCCCAAGGTTCCGCTATTTCTTTGCGGCCCAACTGGGGGCCTCACTGCGCCCATGGCGTTTTAGCCCCCAGCCAACATGCTATTCTCCCGTAAGAATTTCAATTGCCCATGCCTTTCCTTGAGCGACTTCACCGACTCGTAGCATACACGGCTCCAGCCGGCTTGCTGCTCTGCTGTTTGACGGCAACAGTCATTGTCTCGGCGCAAGAATTGGCTGCACCGACCGCCGACATTGCCGTGGATCCCGCGGATATGGTTAAAGAAATTCGCGTGCTCGGTAACGAAACAATCACGGCCTCGCAGATTGCCGGACATTTAACGACTCGTGTTGGACGGCCCTTCGATCAATCGGTCGTACAGCGCGACGTTCGTCGGCTGGCCAATCTCGGTTGGTTCATCGACGTGAAACCGCTCTACGAAAGCACGCCCCAAGGTCGGATCGTGATCTTCCAGGTCGTTGAGCGTCCCACGATTCGCTATGTCACGTTTCTCGGCAACGAAGGCGTAACCGATAAGAAGCTGACCAAAGAAACCGGCTTGAAAGCCGGTGGGGCGGTCGATCCTTACGCCGTCGAGGAAGCCCGGCGTAAGATCGAGGAATACTATCAAGGCCGAGGTTACAACAACGCCCAAGTGACGATTCTCGAAGGAACCAAGCCGACCGACAAAGGCATTTCCTTCTTGATCAACGAAGGTGTTTCGCAAAAAGTTTGGAACGTCGAGTTCGTTGGCAACGAATTCGTAAGCGAAGGACGCTTGCGGACGATTATCAAATCGAAGCCGCCGCTACTCAAAGTCTTCAAGGGTTACGTCAATCGCGAGCAGATCGACAGCGACGTTGACTCCCTCACGGCGTACTACCGTTCGTTTGGATACTTCCAAGCAAAGGTCAGCCGTAAGGTTGACTACTATCCACGTGAGAACTGGGCGCAGATTACTTTCGTAATCTCGGAAGGCCCTCGCTACAACATTCGTGATGTCCGCTTCATTGGTAACAGCAAGTTTGAGCCCGTCGCACTGGCGGAAACGGCCAAACTTAAGGGAGGCCATGCGTTCGAGCAGGCCAAAATGGGTGCCGATGCTCAGTGGATTCAGGATCTCTACGGCAGCCACGGTTATGTCTTTGCCGACGTGAAGCCGGAAACCGTGTTTCTTGAGCAACCGGGCGAAGTCGATCTCGTCTATCACATTGAAGAAGGTGAGCGATTTCGCGTCGGACGTATCATCGTCCATATCGCTGGTGACAATCCTCACACGAGAATTCAAACGGCTATGAATCGTATGTCGCTGCGTCCTGGCGACATCATGGATATCCGTGAATTGAGGGCCAGCGAACGCCGTCTCGTGGCAAGCAGCTTGTTCCATACCGATCCAGCGACGGGTGTGCGTCCCAAGATCACCTACCGCATCCCTGACGAATCCGAAGTGATGGCGGCGACCTTTACGAGTGAGCCCACTCCTCGAAGTAGGCCAAAAATTCCGGCGAAGGCGAGCGGCTCGGGGATTCGTGGCCAAAGCCCTGACAATTGGGGGCCGAGAGTAATCGCGCCTCCATCTTTTGCAGACAACTTGCCAGCGCCTGTTGCCGCCATACCACAGACTCAATTTCCATCGACTGTGGACACTCAAATGGATGTCCATGTCGAATGCGAAAGCTTGGAACATTATGAGCGTTGGTTGGAAGAAGAAGGCATGCTTTCGAGTCCTGAAGAAGATGGGTCTCAGCCATTGACGACACCTGCTTCACCAAGCCCTGAAGAAGAAATTATCATCCGTGGCCAAAGCCCAGAGTCCACTGAATCAGGGTGGTGGGTGCGGCCTGCTGCCGCTCCCCAAAATGCACAACCGAATGCCTATCAAGCGGTGCGCGGTCAAACTCCTGATGTAGTACCCAACAGTGCCTATGCTTCGCTGCCAACATCAACGAATTCACCGTATGGTGGCCGTGCTGTTGGTGCGACCGATCCGAGTGTCAAACCTCCCAGCAATGTGCAGCCGGTTCAATACACCGAGTCAATTCCGCCACCTGCGCAAAGCTTTGGGCCGACCCAAGGCTTTACCGCGAATCCGGTTCCGGGTTACGAAGTGTATCCCAATGGCGATATTGGGTTCCCGGGGCAGCCTTATCCCGAGCAAACCGTGGACATTATTTTTGATGGGCAGGAAACTCAGACCGGCCGCTTGCAGTTGGGCATGGGCGTGAACTCCGATGCAGGCGTGATCGGTAACATCGTGATCGATGAACGCAACTTCGACTGGCGGCGATTTCCCACGTCGTGGGAAGACATTCGCAATGGCACAGCGCTCCGCGGTGCTGGTCAGCGTTTCCGAATCGACGCGTCACCCGGTAGTGAAGTGAATCGCTACTTGGTGAGCTTCCAAGAGCCGTATTTGTTCGATAGCCCGGTGAATCTCGGTCTCAGCGCTTCCTATTTCGATCGCAGCTATACTGACTGGGATGAATCCCGCCTGGGTGGTCGTATTTCGTTTGGCTATCAGTGGCTGGAGAACGACTTGTCGACAGTCGCAACATATCGAGGAGAAAATGTTGAGATTAGCAATATTGCCACAGCTCCAGGCGCCTTCCCAGATTTAGACGAAGTGGTGGGTGACAATGCCCTGCATGGATTTAAGCTCTCAGCGATTAACGACACTCGCGATAGCGCATTTTTGCCAACTCAGGGGCATTATCTCGAAATAGGTGGTGAATATGTCACGGGCAAGTTTCAATACCCCCGCGTCGACGCCGATTTTCGCAAATACTATTTGCTGCACGAGCGGCCGGACCATTCGGGACGACATGTGTTGAGCTATGCGACCAACGTCGGCTGGATGGGTGATGACGCCCCGATTTACGACCGCTTCTATGCGGGTGGATTTTCAACGCTACGCGGCTTTGATTTCCGTGGTGCATCGCCGATGACACTGGTGAATGGTCGTTGGATTGAATCAGGTGGTGATTTCCAATGGCTCAACTCGTTGCAGTACTTGTTCCCAATTACTGCCGACGACATGTTGCACGGCGTCGTCTTCTGCGACTTCGGTACGGTCGAGCCGACCGTGACGATCGACAACTTCCGCGTGGCACCGGGCGTTGGCTTGCGTGTGACTGTCCCCGCGATGGGCCCCGCGCCGATTGCTTTGGACTTTGCCTTCCCCGTCAGCAAAGCTCCCTTCGACGATGAGCAGATGTTTAGCTTCAGTCTAGGGTTCAGTCGCTAGATTAGCATTATTGAACAGGCGATTTATTGCACTGGCGTTTCAGCGCAAGGGCAGTTGGGCGCGACCGAGCCTGCCACAATCGACCCCGGCACACCCGGCATTCCGGATCGCACGTTGTTGTAGATCAAGTGGTCAGGATAAGGCCGCTGATACCAAGTGCCGGCGAAGAATTGCGGGCCGAACCATGGGTTATAGAACCCGCCGCCCCAATTTCCCCAGCCACGTTGTCCGCCCTGCCAGCCGCCGCCGTGATTCACAAATTCAACTTCACGACTACGCTGATAGACAGCGGGGACGGTATCCTCAGCCAGCACATCGACGGCAAGCCCAAGAGCGAGCACGACCAAGCAGGTTTGAAGTAATCGCAGAGCCACGCGGAAAATCCTTGAAACAGGGGGGGGAATCAGCACCACTTCCATGCTAGGCAGGTGCGTTCCGGATCGTCAAGTTTCGCGAGATTCCCGATGTTTTTTGCGATTCTTAGTGCCGCATCACCCGGTCACGAGGATCTTCCAGGCTATCGGCCATGCGATTGAGAGCTTCGGTTTCGATCTGCCGTACGCGTTCACGGGTGAGGCCCAATTGCTCGCCTATCTCTTTAAGAGTGCGTGGCTCGTGATTGTCGAGTCCGAACCGCATCTTCAGGACGGTAGCTTCCCGTTCGTCCATCGTAGTGAGCATTTCCATCACGTGCCGGAGGCTGTCGCTTTCGACGAGCGTATCGTCAGGGCTCAATTGCCGCTCGTCCATCACCATGTCGCCCAGCGTCCAACCCGCGTCGGCTTGGTCGGTCTGCGGCGTGGCGTTGTAGATCTTGATCGCCTTTTTGATGATCGGCAGCTTTTTCTTCGGCAGGCCAAGCACGCGGGCGATTTCTTCGGGGGTGGGGCTGCGATCGAGTTCTTCGGTCAACCGTGCAGTCGCCCGCCGCCACTTGGAGAGCAGTTCCACCATATACGCCGGAATACGGATCGTTTTCCCGGTGTTGATGAGGGCCCGCTTGATCGACTGCTTGATCCAGTAGCTGGCGTAGGTGCTGAAGCGAGTGCCCATCGCGGGGTCGAAGCCTTCGACCGCACGCAACAAGCCAAGGTTGCCTTCTTCGATCAAGTCCTGCAGGCTCAAGCCTTTACCCGAATAGCCGCGGGCAATGTTCACCACCAAACGCAGGTTGGCGCGGACCATGCGGTCGCGGGCTGTCGCGTCGCCTTGGCCAATCCGCACGGCGAGTTCTTTTTCCTCGGCGGCGTTCAGTAAGGCCGTTTCATTGATCTCCCGCAGGTAGGTTTCCAGCGGGGTCTGAACGGCAGATGAGCTTCGGCGGGTTTTGGACGTGGTTGCCATAGGTAACTTGAACCGTTGTTGGGTGGGGGATGCGATCTCGCCGTTCCACTGTGATCCGCAAGCCTGGGGGCTGCAGACCACCCCCCACGTCCTGTTGCGGGCAGGGTTTTTGGCGCCACTCTTAACCGGTCCGAGTTTGTGGTTCTGGCCAACAAAGCCAGCGAACTTCCACCCGCCTGGTTTACGTCCTGTTGCACAAGAAGTATCGACGTAGGGGGGAATGTGCCTGCAATTTTGGCGTCTGATGTTGAAGTGGATCGGCTGTACGCATGATGCCGACCGTAACGATTGCCACGGCATCACTTTAAAAAGAACAGGGCACGGTGGAAAGTTTCCACCGTGCCCTAGTTGTGACACATTCAAACTGCCAGGCAACTATTCTTGCGTTGCTTCAACGGCATCCTCTTCAGCGGACCCATTGGTTTCGCTGGCCGACTTGAAAAGCGGCCCCGATTCACTGCCAATACCACCCTTGAGCTCCGAAGGATCGCTCTTGCCTGCGGCAGCCGCGGCGGCCTCTGCAGCTTCGGCCTCAGCAGCAGCAGCGAAGTCTTCTTCGGCCCATTCCACACGCTTGCGGGACAGCCCGATTTTGCGTTCTTCGGAATCGACCCTCAGCACCTTCACTTCGATGTCGTCGCCGACATTGACCACTTCTTGAGGGTTCTCAACCTTGTGATCGGAAAGCTCCGAGATATGCAGCAGGCCTTCCAAGCCGTCTTCCAAACCGACAAAGACACCGAAATTGGTAATCTTTGTCACTTTGCCCTTCACCAGCTGACCTTGTTGGTAGCGGTTGGGGATGTCGGTGGCCCAAGGATCGTCGTCCATTTGCTTGAGGCCCAAAGCGATACGGCGACGTTCTTGGTCGACCGACAACACCTTGCATTCGACTTCCTGGCCCTTCTCGACCACTTCGCTGGGATGGCTGATTTTGCGGGTCCACGACATGTCACTGACGTGCAGCAAGCCGTCGATGCCCTCTTCGATTTCGATGAACGCACCGTAATTGGTGAGGTTACGAACCTTGCCCTTAACCAACGCGCCGGTCGGATATTTGTCGGCAACGCGTTCCCAAGGATTGTCTTGGGTTTGCTTCATACCGAGCGAAATCTCCTGCTTCTGCTCGTCGATTCGCAGCACGACCACGTCGATCACGTCGTCGATGTTCACCAATTCGCTGGGGTGGCTGATGCGCTTGGTCCACGACATTTCGCTGATGTGAACCAGGCCTTCGATGCCGTCTTCGAGCTTAACGAACGCACCGTAGCTCATCACGTTGACGACCGTGCCCTTGACTACAGAATTGACCGGGTACTTGCCGGCGACATTCTCCCACGGGCTGGCTTGTTTCTGCTTGAGGCCCAGCGCGATCTTTTCCTTCTCGTAGTCGATGTGCAGGATTTGCACTTCGAGCTCGTCGTCGATCTTGACCATTTCGCTTGGGTGATTGATGCGTCCCCAGCTCATGTCGGTAATGTGCAGCAAACCGTCGATGCCGCCCAGGTCCACGAACGCGCCGAAGTCGGCGATGTTCTTGACCATACCCTTGCGGAGTTGGCCAACCTGCAATTCCTTGAGCAAATCGGTTTTCTTCGATTCGCGTTGGGCTTCGATCAGGCTGCGACGGCTGACCACGATGTTGCGGCGGGCTTCGTCGATTTTGAGTACCATGCACTCGATCGTCTTGCCGATGTATTCGCCAATGTCGTGCGGACGGCGGATATCGACTTGGCTCGCAGGCAGGAACACGTTGACGCCGATGTCCACCAGCAAACCACCCTTGATCTTGCGGACTGCTTCGCCTTTGACGACGTCGCCTTCGTGGACGGTCTCCATGACCTTCATCCACTTTTCGATCTTCTCGGCCTTGCGCTTGCTGAGCACGATCATGCCGCGATCTTCAAGCAACCCGTGACTATCTTCCACGTCTTCGACGAGCACACGAATCGTTTGGCCCACTTCAGGAAGCTCTTCGCCTTCTTCCCATTCGTTGCGGGCGATCGTGCCTTCGCTCTTATAGCCAACGTCGACGAGCACATACTCTTCGTCGATGCGGATGATTTTGCCTTCTACGATTTGGTTGACATCGACGTCGGTGGCATCTAACCAACCGGCATCCTCGTCGGCGAGCTCACCAACGGCCAGTTCCCAATCTTCATCAGTAATGTCGAATTCGCGAATTAAGTTACGGTTGACCATGAATTAAAAAACCAATCGGGGACGTCGCTCGGCAGATTGCCCTGGCTGCTGAGTTCGATCCAAACAAACGAGGTGACCGCCGTCTACTCGATTGCCAACGCTGACAATCTGTGTGGGGGTATCCGGCGAATGGGAATCCAACATTTTAACGATGAAGGCGGCCAGTGACAATCGGGTTAAGTTGGCCCGCTGTCTGGAGTTAGTTGATCGGGGCGGCGGACTCTTGGGCGAACTTTTAGCCAGACTTTTGGTCACACTTTTGGAACGGCGCCCGGGGTCCCAACTTTCGCGACGAAACTCCCCGGTTTTGGCACCCCTGTTTTGCGTATTTCTCGTCAGGCAAAGGGGAAATTGCTGCGGCATGTGACAAAATAGGGGGACTTTTGGTCAAATTTGTTCGAAGCAACGTTCCAAAACGGCCAGCTAGATGCGAGCGGCGGCACCGCATGGTGTGCGTAGGCACTGATTGTCGTGAATTTGGTGGCCAATTGCGAGCAAAATCTTTGGCCAGAACAAACGATAGATTTTTAACCGCTGATAAACGCTAATGGGCGCTAATAAAACGAGAAAAAATAATTAGCGCCCATCAGCGTCGATGAGCGGTTTAATATTCAGATCTATGAACAAACTCATTTTGCTAGCGGCGTGCTTGATTGGATTGTGCCTTGGCGAGTTTTCCGAGGCCAAGGAACCAATCCCTCCTGCGCTCACTGAGTACATGGGGCGCGAGATTGCCGTCACGATGCACTATACCGGCGCGCCGTGGCTTGTGCGTGAATCGCGTCAACGCGAGGAAGATTGCGAGCAACTTCTGAAAGCTCTCCATGTGCGGCCCGGACAGTCCGTGTGCGACATGGGCTGCGGCAACGGCTTTTATTCGCTCCAGCTAGCCGAGCTTGTGGGGTCAGACGGCAAAGTGTTCGCCGTTGATATTCAGAGCCCCATGCTGGCGATGCTGCGGGCCGAGATGCGCAAAAACAGAATTAAGAACATCAAGCCTCTGTTGGGAACACCCGTCGATCCACGGCTCGAACCGGAGTCGGTCGACCTGATGCTGTTGGTGGATGTCTATCACGAGTTCTCGCATCCCGAGCAGATGCTCGCCGCGATACGTGCGAGTCTCAAACCACGGGGCAGGGTGGCGCTCGTCGAATTTCGCGAGGAGGATCCGCTCGTGCCGATCAAGCCGCTGCACAAAATGAGCAAGGCGCAGATCATGAAAGAATTCCCGGCGAACGGTTTTAAGCTCGTCGAGGAGTACGACAAACTGCCGTGGCAGCATTTGATGTTTTTTGAGAAGGAAGAGGGGAACCACGAAAGAGACGAAAAACACGAATGAAGAGGATGTAGGCCGGAACAAGCGGTGCGCAGTTCCGGCAATGTCTTGGTATTGGTTGGCAGCGACATTCGACTTGGTACAAACTATGTGTACTTATTGGCGTGAACAGTCGAGTGTCGGTGTCGATGACAAGAGGTTGGCCAGTGCTGCTCACCTCTTGTGCTGCGCACACCGATACTTGTCTGGCTGCGTGGCAACGTAGGCGGTGCTTATTGCAGACGAAGTATCGGTGCTACCCCGCTAAATTCTGGATTCCCGCCCCCACCTTCGTGAGGGCAGGCTCTGCGCGGGAATGACGGAAGAGACAGAAACCACGAATCATCGAATAGCACGAATAAGAGAAAATTATTCGTGTCGATTCGTTCAATTCGTGGTTACCAATAGATAACTTCGCAGATAGTTCATCACTTTCGCGCTCTCCGCGGGTTGGCCGCGGTAGCCGATGTATCCGTCGGGGCGGACGACGATCACTGATGGGTGCGTGATGCTCAGTTTCTTATCGAGCAGTTCATCGACGTCGATCCAGACCTGGGAATTGCCCCCGACGGGGGTGGTGGGTTTGTCGGTCGGTTTGAAGATCACATGCGTCGCGAAAATATTCGGGAACGCCTTTTGAACGTCGTCGGCAAGTTGCGTGAGCGTGGCGATTGCGGTGGCGTCGTTTGCGGCGGGGAACAGCAGCAGCGCGTGTTGTGTCCCCTTTGTCACTGTGAAGAGGCTCGTGGGCTGACCCGTTGCGGCCGAAGTGAGCGGGCTGTCGGGGAGGCGATCACCCGCGGGCAGGCCCCCACCCAGCATGGGCCAATCTTCGGCGGAGAGCGAACTATCGCGGTAATTGATCGAGAGTTCGCAGATGGCATTCTTGATTTTGTCTTGCACAATGCCAAACGATGTGACGATCGGGGCGATGTGATTCCGCATGAACTGCGCGACCGGGTTACGCAATGTTGCCACGGTGGTCATCGTAGCGGCACCGCGTAGGACTTGATCGCCCACGCCGCTCCGTTCGTGAGAATAGCTATTGAGCAACGGCTCTCGTTGACCTTGACCCTTATGAACGAGCGCCAATTTCCAAGCCAAATTAAAAGCGTCTTGCATGCCGGTATTCATTCCTTGACCACCGGCGGGGCTGTGAATGTGGGCGGCATCGCCGGCAAGCATCACGCGGCCGTGGCGATACTGATCGACCTTGCGTTCGTTGATGCGAAAGCCGGCCAGCCAGATCGGGTCGGTGAGAGTGATTCCCCCGGGACCCCGTTCGTCGACTTTGGCTTGCGCTTCGGCGAGCGTGGGATCGGCCGGTTTGCCCCCTGGTTGGGCCATGCCAAGGTCGGCGACCATCCGAAAGCGGGAGTCTCCAATCGGAAAAAAAACAAGCACCCCTTTCGTATGCCAGAAGACGCTAATTTCATCGCGAGACATATTACCGTGCAGATGAACGTCGGCCAGAATCCAGTCGTTGGGCTCGGCCGCACCAGTGAACGGCACGCCGAGTGTGTGCCGAACGGTGCTGTGCGCGCCGTCGCAGCCGACGACCCAGGGATAGTCGGCCGTTTCTTCGTGACCATCGGCGAAGCGGAGCGTGCAATTCACGCCGTCGGCTTTCTCGCCGAAGGCGACCAGTTCGACTTGGCGTTCGACGGTAATTGCTTGCGAGGCGAGATGTTCGGCGAGCAATCGCTCGGTTTCGTTTTGCGGAATCATCAGGGGGAAGCAGTAAGGGCTGTCGAGTCCGGCGATGGCCAAATGAACAATTTGCTTCCCCTCGTTGTGAATGCTGGCGCCTTTGAGCTTGAGGCCGTCGTTAATAAATGTCTGGGCCAATCCAAACTTATCCAGGAGTTCGAGCGTACGGCTCCAAACGACCAAAGCTTTGGATTTGTCGCTGGGCGCGGGAGCCTTGTCGATCAGCCGGCAGGAAAGGCCGTGATGATGGAGCGCCGTGGCCATGGTGAGACCCACGGGTCCGGCACCGACAATCAGAACGTCTGCGGAATTTGACATCTTGCTCTCCGGCAACGGCATCGGGACGATGCCGGCTAACTAGATTATGGTCATTCGTGAGCGAACCAACACTTCGAGCTTGTCGACGACTTCGCTGGGGGAAAGATCGTCGGTGTAGATTTCAATGGAATCGGGCGCTTTGCGCAAGCCGCCGAAATCGCGCTCATGATCTTGTAGATCGCGGAGGCGTTGGTTTTCTTTGACCGATTCCAGCGAAACGTCTTCGCCGCGGGCAACGAGATCGTGAAAGCGTCGCTCGGCACGAACGTCCTCAGTGGCTGTCAGAAAGATTTTGCACTCGGCTTGCGGAAAGGCGAGAGTAGCTTGATCGCGGCCTTCGGCGACCACATCGTAATCGCCAGCAATTTTCCGTTGAAGGTCGACCAGGATGTGCCGGACTTTGAGATTGTCAGCCGCGTGGCGGGTGAGCCGTGTGATTTCGACCGTGCGAATTTCGCTGGAAACGTCCTCACCATCGAGCATCACGCGGTCGTCGAAGAGTTCGATCGTGGCCGTAGCGGCGATGCGGGCGAGTGGTTCCGGGTCGTTCCAGTCGATTTTCTGGCGGGCCCCGGCCAGAGTGATGGCCCGATACATGGCCCCCGTATCCAAAAACTTGAAGCCCAGACGTTTGGCCAATCTACGTGCGGCACTACTTTTTCCCGATCCTGCCGGACCATCAATGGTGACGATCATGGTAGCTTGGGCCGTGGGGATTGTCTCTTCAATGGCGGTTGGAAATGACATGCGAGCCCCTCTTGGGTGGCATGACGGACGGGCTTCATTGCCGAGCCGATTAGTGCCGTCACCTTGTTATCAGATTCCCTGCTGGGAATTGCAACCACCGCGACTCGTAGTTTTCGCCGGGAAATGCGGCGAATTGTCCAAGTCGAGCCGATAAGTCGTTCCAACCGGCAAATTCTATACAAAGGCCTTTTATCGACTAAAATGGAGAGGCTGGGGGACTTTTTGCTCGCGCGGCTTTTGGGCTGACGGGGGAAGCTCTCTCCGTGCCCATTTCTCGTCAGAAAAAATTGACGAACACGACGCTGACGCGATAAATTGTCCATAGAGGCACTTATCACAGAGATGCGTCGTTCTTGGGCTTTTCAAGAGAACGACGAAACAGCCGTGGCGGCGAGCGCTGCTGCCTGCGGTGACAATAAATCGGAACAGGAATCTATTAGGTATGGCGAAGAGCAATGCCGTTTGGGGAATTGATATTGGCCAATGCGCGCTCAAGGCGCTGTTGTGTCGCCCCCACGAAAAAGAACCGGATCGGCTAGTCGTGGAGTCATTTGACTACATCGAGTATCCGAAGATTCTTTCGCAGCCCGAGGCTGATCCCGAAGAGCTGGTGAGCGAAGCGCTCACGCAGTTTCTCTCGCGCAACGAAGTCCTGGGAGATCGCGTCGCGATTTCAGTCGCCGGGCAAAGTGGCCTTGCACGGTTTATCAAGTTGCCGCCGGTCGAAGCCAAAAAGATTCCCGACATCGTTAAATACGAAGCGCGTCAGCAGATTCCATTTTCGCTTGACGACGTGGTGTGGGATTATCAGCAACTCACCGGCGGAAGCGAAGAAGATGGCTTCGCCTTGGAGCCGGAAGTGGGCCTGTTTGCGATGAAGCGCGATCAGGTGGCCCGCGCGCTCAAGCCGCTCGACGCCGCGGGGATTGAAGTCGATATCATCCAGTTGATGCCATTGGCGGTCTATAACTTTGTTTGCTTCGATCGCCTAGGTGATTTCAAGGCCGAGCCGTACGATCCCAAGAAGCCGCCGCAATCGACGGTTGTGATTTCGCTGGGGACCGACACGACCGATCTTGTGGTCACGAACGGTTTTCGCGTTTGGCAGCGAAATATCCCCATCGGCGGTAATCACTTTACCCGTGCGCTCAGTAAAGAACTCAAACTCACGTTTGTGAAGGCGGAGCATCTCAAACGCAATGCCACCGAGGCCGACGATCCCAAGGCCGTTTTCCAGGCGATGCGGCCCGTATTTAGCGATTTGCTGTCGGAAATTCAGCGTTCGCTGGGCTATTTCACGAGCATCGACAAGTCGGCAAAGATCGGCAACGTGCTCGCCTTGGGCAACGGCATGAAGCTACCGGGCTTACAGCGTTATCTGTCGCAGAATCTCGAAATGGAAGTGAATCCGGTCACAGAGTTCGAGAGACTGATGGCCGGCAGTGCGGCAGGTAAACCACAGTTCAAGGAAAACACGCTAAGCTTCGCAGTGGCGTATGGCCTTTGTTTACAAGGGCTGGGCAAGTCAGAACTCAAAACCAATTTACTGCCCGAAGAAATTGTCCGCACGCGGTTGGTGCGCAACAAGAAGCCTTGGATGGTGGCCGGAGCCGCGGCGATTCTCGCGGGGCTGACGTTCAATTATTACTCTCATGTCGCGGCGTACAGCGAAGTCGAAAACGATGCGATGAAGCAAGCCGAGTCGCGGGCCAAATCGGTGCAAACCACCGCGTCCGGTTATGAATCGAGCAATGCGGATATTCATTCGCGCTTCGACGCGATGAAAACGACCGGCGAAAAGTTAGTGAGCAATATCGAAGGTCGCTTGCGGTGGTTGGAGTTGCTCAAGGCCGTCGATGTGGCTTTGCCCAAGGACACGAGTCCGGCCGAGGAAAGAAAAGAAACGGCTGAGGATATCAGCACGCGGAACGAGTTGCATATCGTTTCGATGGAGACCCAGCACTTCACCGACATCGGCACGGAGTGGATGACGGTGGTGCAAGCGGCTTATGACGATGCCAAAGGCCAGACCGCGGCTGGCGCAGCTGCGGCACCATTGGATGCCGCTTCTCCTGCGGCTGAGTTCGCTGATCCCATGGCGGGCGGCGATGCCGGAGCAGCCGGTGCTACGGGTGGCGGAGCGTTGAGTGGCCCCGGTTGGGTAGTTCAGCTCACTGGGTTTCATTACCACAACAGCGATCCCCAGAACGAGCGTGGTGAGTTCGTCAAAAGCACTTTGATCAAGAATCTCGAAGAGGGGACCGTTCAACTGCCAGACGGCCCCAACGGCGAATTGATCGATGTGCCTATCAAGGACCTAGCGATTAGCCATGCTTGGTTAGCCAACGGCGAAAAGAAACTTTACGAGGAGCAGATTGATCCCGAGGCGATGGCGCAAGACCCGTCGGCTTCGGGTTCTGGTGGCGGCTACGGTCGCGAAGGGGGCTACAACCCCGGCGGAGCGGGTGCGAATAGCAAACTGATCAAAGTGAACCGCTTTGATTTCATTGTGCAGTTCGTGTGGCAGCCGAAGTCACGCGCCGAGCGTAAAGAACTGGCAGCGGCTCGCGCCGAGGCAGAGAAGGCAGCTCAAGAAGCCGCGGCTGCTGCGGCTGCCGCCGAGGCCGAGCAACCCCCTGCGGAATAACAGAGAAAACAAAACATACCGTTTTTTAGTTTGAGGAATTCTCGATGGATCAAGTGCGGGCAATCGCCAAAGTGATTTGGCAACAACGCTTTTGGGTGCTGAGTGTGCTCGGCCTCCTGATCGCGGTGATTTGTTGGAAGATGGCAGCCGGCGAATTGGATGCCCAATTCAGCACGCGCAAATCGGCCATCGACGGCATGTTCACGGCCATTCAAGGCTTGAAAAACAAGTCCGTGCATCCCAATCCTGTGGTGAACGAAACAGAAGAAGCCGTAGTTGCCGAGCAAACCCAGATCGTCCAGTCGGTTTGGAACACGCTTTACAACAAGCAAAAAGACTCCGTGCTCAAGTGGCCCAAGGAATTGGGACCGCAGTTTGTTGAATATATCGAAAAACTGAAATTCAAAGATCCGATCGACTCGTCCATGCGGTCGATTTATCAGAACTACATCGGTAAGCGTTTCGACGGTTTGCTGGAAATTGTCCAGGCGCAAAAGCTGGCCGAAGGGAGCTCTGGTGCGGGTGGTGGGTACGGAGGACGCGAAGGGGGGTACGGCGGGGGTGAATTTGGCCGCGGGGGTGAAGGCGCTTATGGCGGCGCGGCGGACACGGGCGCGATTGTGGAAGACTACATCGTGCAGTGGCCAGAGCAAGACAAATTGCGAGCCAAGCTCTCTTTCCGCGAAGCGAAACCTTCGGCGATGCAAATCTGGGTGACACAAGAAGATTTGTGGGTCTACGAAACACTACTTAACGTGATTGCCAAGACGAACGAAGCCCGCGGAGCAACCCGCCCTGACAATGCTGCGATCCGCACGATTTTGGCATTGGAAGTGGGAGCGAGTGCATCGATGGGCTTGTCTCCTGGACAAATTTATATGCCTTCGGCGGCTCCTGGTGGTGGCATGGGCGGCGAAGGAGGCATGATGTCCCGTGGGGGGGAATACGGCGGAGGGATGCCTGGAGGTGAAATGTCGATGGGTCGCGAAGGCATGGGCGAAATGGGTGGCTATGGCGGAGAAGGGGGAGGCGACCCCGCGGCTATGGATGCAGCGCTTCTCGCGGGACGTTACTTGGATGATGCCGGAGCACCCGCGGCAGACGTTGGTACCGAATATCGCCAGCTCCCCATTCGCATGGATCTGGTGATCGACCAGCGGTATATCCCTCGGTTGTTGATTGAATGTGCGAATTCACCGCTGCCGATTGAAGTCAAACAATTACGAATTAACCCCGACAAATCGATGGAAGGGTTTGGTGGCCAAGGGGGCGGAGGGGCCTACAGCAGTATGACGAGCTCGAGCGGACCGGTTGATCCGATTTACGTGCAACTGCTTTTGAAGGGCTCGGTGTTCATTTATAACGAGCCCACCAGCGATCCCGGAGCCGCGCCAGCTGACGACAGCCAACTCGCGGTAGGTCAGTAGTTTTTTAACAATAACTGAGTAGTTGTTGCCCAAGTTTTAGAAGGATTCGAACAGGAGAGCAGGCCATGAAAACCAATCTTAAGGGTGGAAACGCCGTCGTGCGATTGTTGCTGGCCCATGGCGAGAAAATCGGCATGGCGGCAATCTTGGCCTGTGCCTTTTTGCTGCTCTGGTCGGCGATGGGTGTGCCGCGCATGGAAGCTGGTAAAGACCCTGGCACGCTGACCACTCAAGCCAGCGCTGCGGAACAGCACGTCAACAGCTTCGACTATCAGAAAGTTGCGGAGGTCGACCCCGCCGCCGTGATCGAAAAGGTTCAAATCGATCTGGCGTCGATGAAAGCGGTCGAGCCCGAGCATTTTCCGAATATCAATCCACACAATCCTTACATCGTGCAACCGCAGAAATCGCGAACCGATCCTGAGTTGCTTACAGCAGAAGATCTTGAAGTACGACCTGATATTGGTCTTTGGGCAACATCCAATCCCGAAATGATTTACCAGCGTCAACTTGAAGCTCTGGCCGAACAGCAAAAGGAAAAGGCAGAAGCCGAAGCGCTTGCCGCTCGTGAGCGTGATGGTGAGGAAGGCGAAGGCGGAGGGCGCCGTGGTCGTGGCCGCGATGAACGTGAAGAAGAAGAGCGGGGTCGGGGACCGAATTCCTCGATAGTCTTGCAACCCAGAACCGGCGTGGAACTCGAAGGTTTTGAAGATATTCGCGCTCAGTCGTGGGTGACCGTCTTAGCACGAGTGCCGATCAAAGCTCAGAATCGTTTGTATGAAGATGCCTTGCAGTCGGCTCGTGGTTATCAACCTCAGCGCGACATGCCGGTTTATTTGGGTTACTTAATCGAACGAGCCGAAGTGACTCCCGAAGGCCAAGGAGAATGGAAACGCCTTGCCACTGTGAGCGAAGAAGTTTTGACCGAAGAGCTGGCGACCTACCCCGTGAATCCCCAGGAGGTAGTTGCTTCGAAATATGTTCATCCATTGCTGACCCATCCGCTGCCCCCGTTGATTTTGAAGGAATGGGACGACCGCGCGAGTCATTCTTCGATTCCGCTGGCCGCCGACGAGGAGGCCGCGTTGATGGAAGCAGAGATGGCTCCCGTGGAAGAAGTACCTGCCGCCGATGATGCTGATGGAGAGGATGACATGGGGTTTGGGCGCACAGCGCCTCGGGCTGGTGAAGTGCCTCCTGGTGGTTACATGGAGCGCGGCGGCTACGGCGGCGAAGGCGGATACGGGGGTGAAGGTGGTCGGGGTATGTACGGTGGCGGCGGCGAAGGATACGGCCGCGGTGGTGGTATGGAGAGGGGAGAAGGCTATGGTCGCGGCGGCGGAGGGGGCAACGGTCGTGGTGGCATGAGGGGTGAAGGCAGTGCCGTGGAAATCCCCGAGTTCAGTTGGGATGGAAAAACCTCCGATGTGCTGTTGCGCTTCTTTGATAACACCGTGCAGCCGGGACATCGTTATCGCTATCGCGTTAAGCTGGCCTTGCAGGACGTGAACGACGGCGTTCCCATCAAAGATTTGGACAAAACAGTCACGACCCGCCGGAACAAGATCAAAACGCCCAAGATGCGCAGCTTCCGGCTCACCGAATGGAGCAAACCGAGCCCGATTGCCAGCGTGCCGTTACCCGCCCGTTTGTACGTGATGAGCGCTGAGCCTGTGAAGGAAGGGGTTTACAATTCTCAGCCGGAAGCCGAATTGTTGATCAAAGCTCTGAACAGCGCTTTTGCCGCAGAAATTGCCTTGGCGGAATCGTTCACTCGTGGCACAGTCATGAATCTGCGTGAAGCAGCGAAAGTGGTTTGGTCTAACCAGTATGAAGTCGACAAAGATCCTGAGTTCGATTTTACGACTGGGGCGACACTGGTGGATATCCAAGGTGGCGACAAGCTGAGCAGCAAGAATCGTGATTTGCTCGCCCCGGCAAGGGTCGTGTTGATGGATGCGGCCGGCAAATTGACCATCAAAGAAGAACTCAACGACTTTCCCACGGTCAAGGAATACAAAGCGATCCTCGAAGCGCCACAAGATGAGCGGGGCGGCGGTTATGGTGGCGAAGGGGGCTTCGGCCGGGGGGGTGGCGGTCGCGGTGGTGGAGGCCGTGGACGAGGCGGTTTCTAGGAATTCGTTTATCGATAAATACAAACCTAGCCGGGTCGCCACGCGGCCCGGGCCATATTTTATATTGTGCCCCGGCGTGCGTAGCACCCCGGCTAGGTTTTCCTTCGCTTGTTAGGACTCAGCATGGCACGGCGCGTGTACTGCTAGCATGCGCAATCTTTCAGGACTTCTTCCTGAGTTTCTTTTCTGCACTTGACGCGATTTTGCGTGCCAAGTATTTAACCCCCCTCTCGTGCCAGAAATCTCTGGTTACGGGCGAAGTTCGGGGATTTTCATTCAGACATCATATGGGATGGCTACGCGGCCAAGCAGAACTGATAGTTCACGCCTTTCGCGTGTCTAAAAACTGCTTACCAAAGCGTTGCGAGACTCGGCCATGGATGGCAAACGTCTCGAAAGGAGTATCGAGTTGAACCGGTTCATCAAAAGAGTTGGTTGGCTGTCGACGTTGGCGATTTTGTTCACCATGTCGCGGGTTCATGCCGAGACACAAACCAATTCTCAAGGCGGGAATGTTTCGACCGGTCAGGCTGGTGCATTAACGCACGCCGACGTCGACCAAATCTTGTCGAACGCGCGGCAGGCAATGGCCCAAGGCGACTTGGCGAAGGCCGAAGCCCTGGTGAAGCGGGCCGAAGCCGCGAATCCCAAATATCCCGTTCTGCACTTTGGCGATACACCTGCCCGTGTTCGCCGTGATTTAGACAAGCTCGCTCAAAGCCGCCCCCCTGGGCAACAAGCACCTGCCGCCACGGTTGCCAAGCAAAGCGGCGTTGCCAATCCATTCACGGCCACTCAAGCGGCTGCACCGGCGTCCACCGGGAATGCGTCTGTTCTGATGGGCTCAGCCCCTCACGTGAATATGCCTACCGCGACAGCTCCAGCGGGTACACGCGAAGAATGCGATGCCGAGATTTTAGCTGGTCGGCGGGCATTGATTGTAGGTGATGTGGCACAAGCCGCCAAACATTTGGAACAAGCCCAAGCGTGTGGCGTTACCTATACCGACGGCGAAGATTCACCAGCCACGTTGGCTCAATCGGTGGCCGATCTGAAACAACTCAAAACGAACCAGGACGACTCGTCGAGTTGGAAATACAACTATGCGAAATTCCTAACCGGTCAGGGCCAGGTTCTGTTGGGATGGGGCGATTTGGATAACGCCGAACGGGCCGCGTCTGAAGCAAGCCAATTGGTGAATGCAGTCAAACTAGCCGACCCCGCTCCCAATCAATTGCTGGCTCGGATCGCGCAAACTCGCAAAGAGCGCAACAACGCTAACAATCAAGTGATCGTGGATCAAGCAATCGCACCGGCAGCGGCTGCGATGCCAGTGGACCTGACTTTGCCGACCCTTGAAGAAGCAGCAACCCCTGAAGTGCCACGGTTGGCTCAATTGCCGACTCCGGAACCATTGCCAGAGACAGACAGCGCGCCCCCAACTCCGAATCTCATGCCGGAGCAGATGGATGGTTTTGCTTTGTTGCAAGAAGGCGAAATCGCGCTGCGGGCGGGGGACCGCAATCAAGCCCTCAAACTATTCCGCATGGCTCATGCTAAGCGGAACGAGATCGATTTAGAGAATCAGCAACGTTTGCAGGATCACTTGCAAATGCTCGCCAGCAATCCAGCCCAAGTTGCGGCACAGGCGGATTCGAACCTGTTGGACGATGCCTCGACCGGTCAAGTCATGATTGCCCAACAGCTTTCGGCTGACATCGGCAAACGCCAAACCGAAGCCCACAAATTGCGTGAGAGCGATCCCAAGAAGTCGCTCGCAATTTTGCAAGAAGCCGCCGAGGTCGTCACCAAGAGCGAGCTCGATGAAAGTACCAAGACACAATTGTTGCGTCGCTTGAGCTTGAGCACCGCCGAAACAGATCGCTATATCAAAGATCATAGTGCCGAGCTGGAACTGGACGAAGCGAATGAAAAAGCCCTGGCCGATGTGGAACGGCAACGAGCTGTCAAAGCCCAATTGCGCACGAAGACGGCCGAGATGGTCGATCAATTCAATCAGCTGCGTGACGAACAACGGTATGCTGAAATGGAAGTCGTCGCCAAGCGGCTGTACGACATGTCGCCGGATGATCCTGTGGCTCAGCAGGTGTGGGAGAATGCCAAGTTCATCCGTCGCACGATTCTCAATAACGAGATTTCAGAACTGAGCGAAAATGGCGTTGCCAACGCATTCTTGGACATTCGCGAAACCAGCGCCAAGGCTTTGGCAGATTCGACCAACCCGATCAATTACGATGCGGAAACTTGGGACAAAATAGTTAATCGTAAGGGTGCCACGGATCGGGACGGCTACAAATCCAAGCAAGAATTGGAAATCCAAAAGAAGCTCAAAACTCCGGTACTTCCCAATTACGACAAGATGCCTCTTTCGCAAGTGATCGACAGTTTGTCGAAACTTGCCGGGATCAACATTTATCTCGATCCGCGCGGTCTGGGCCAGGAAGGTGTTGAACCCGATACGCCTGTGTCGCTCACTTTGAGCAGCGAAGTTTCTTTGGAGAGCGCGCTCAATCTGATTCTTGAACCTCTGCATCTCACCTACATGATCAAAGACGAGGTGCTCAAGATCACCAGCGAGCAAATTCGCGATGGTGAATTGGTTCGCCGCGTTTACAACGTGGCCGATCTAGTGATTCCGATTCCGAACTTCGTTCCCAGCAGCAATATGGGTCTGCAGGGTTTGATCAACGATGCTTATGCCAACATGCCCTTCAGCAACGGGTCGCGGACTTCGAGTCCCGTGGCGATGGTGCCGACGGCCCCTCCTGGCGGTGGTGGCACGATGCCTGGCGGCACGCTCGCACAGCAGTTTGGTAACAGCGCGCCAGGTGGCTCGTCGGTTCCCGTCGGTGGCGGACCGGGTGGCCTGGGTGGTGCGGCCAATGCGGACTTCGATTCGTTGATCGATTTGATCGTCTCGACGGTGGAATATGACACTTGGATGGAAAATGGTAGCGGTGAAGGGGAAATCCAACCCTTCCCGACGAACTTGAGCTTGGTGGTCAGCCAAACCCAGCGCGTTCACGAACAAATCGTCGATTTGCTCGAGCAATTACGCCGTCTTCAGGATCTGCAGGTCACGATTGAAGTCCGCTTCATTCGTCTGACCGACAGTTTCTTCGAGCGAATTGGCATCGATTTCGACTTCAACATCAAAGACAACACGGGCATTGTTGGTGGATCGATCATATCGCCGCCAGGTTACCAAGGCCCCAGTGCGACGGTTGGTATCAGTGGAAATCCAACAAGTTTGGCCGATCCGTTGCCTGACTTTACCGTCGACTTGGACGTGCCATTCCGCCAAAATAGCTTTGCTCTCACGAATCCTCAATTTGGCAGTCCCCAAACGGTGGGTGAATTCGGCTTCGCCATTCTCAGCGACATCGAAGCCTTCTTCCTGATTAATGCTTCGCAGGGCGACAGCCGGGCGAACATTTTGCAGGCACCCAAGGTGACGTTGTTCAACGGACAGCAAGGCATCGTGGCCGACACGGCATTGCGACCCTTCGTGATCAGCGTGATCCCGGTGGTGGGTGAATTTGCTGCTGCTCAGCAACCGGTGATCGTGGTCCTTTCCGAAGGAACATTGCTCACGGTTCAGGCCGTGGTTTCCGATGACCGAAAATATGTGCGTCTGACGCTCGTACCGTTCTTCAGTCAGATCGGCGACGTAGACACATTCACCTTCGAGGGCTCGGAAACGACCTCAACGTCAAGTAGCACGACCGAGGAAGGTACAGACAACAACAGTGAAGAAGAAGCGGAAGAAGTGATTCGCAGCGGTACCACGGTGCAGTTGCCGACCTTCCAGATTATCACGGTGGCAACCACGGTCAGCGTGCCCGACGGTGGCACGGTGCTCCTGGGCGGCGTCAAACGCTTGCGAGAAGGTCGCAACGAGTTCGGTGTGCCACTGTTAAGTAAGATCGCCTACGTCGACCGCTTGTTCCGCAACGTCGGTATCGGTCGCGAAACTGACAGCTTGATGATGATGGTCACGCCCCACATTATTATTCAAGAGGAAGAAGAAGAACGCCTCGGCATCAACCAAGGCGAGTAATTCTCGGGACTTCACAATACCTCCGGCTTCACTTATCGTGGAGTCGGAGGTTTTTTTATGGAGTCAAAAACGTGAATAGTCGAACGGCAATCATGCTGGGGGCCTTGCTCGCCGCGGCTGCGGTTGGCTTAGGGGCGTATGGCGCTCATGGGCTCGAAAAGCAAGTCGTGGCGCTAGGCTACGACGCCGATCTCGCCAAGCGGCTTGGCTGGTTTGAAACTGGCGTGAAGTATCACATGTATCACGCTTTAGCATTGATCGTAGTCGCGCTCGTGGCGGAACGATCAGCCAAAAGCCGCCTGCTGCTAGCCGCACCCGTGCTATTTTTTGTCGGGATAGTTCTGTTCAGCGGTTCGCTCTACGCCATGACGTTTTTAAGTTCGGCGTGGAGCAAATTGGGCGCGATCACGCCGCTGGGCGGTGTTGCGTTCATCGTGGGTTGGGTCTGTTTGGCGGGGGGCGGCCGCAGAACGATTTAGCTACGGTGCTTGCACCGTGTTTAAATCAAACAAATAAGGTCGGAGACCGACACCGTTGCCGATCCCCGACCCGTCCAGGAAAAACGCATTGAGACCTTAGCGCGGCTCACACCGCTTGAAGGCACTCCAATTCTTTAGCCAGCCGCTTCCGAGCGACGTGCAACCGACGCTTGATCGTGCCGACCGGGGCTTCAAAGTCATCGCTCATTTCTAACAGCGACCGACCTTGCAGGTAGAACGCCACCAGCGTGCTCCGGTCGAGCGACGACAATTGTCCCAAGCCGTACCGCAGTTGATCGTATCGTTCGTTGGTGAGCAACGAATCGAGCGGAGCAACATGCCGATTGTCAGGCCGATCCATAGTTTGTGGCTCGACCGCGATCGAAGGCGGACGTCGAGTGCTGCGATTGATCGACTGCCGGACGGCAATCGACCGCAACCACCCCGCGAAGGCCGCGGGTTCGGTTAACTGGTACAACTTTTCGAACGCCTTGATGAACACGTCTTGAGCAACTTCCTGCGCCTCGGCGTGGTTACGCAACCGCTGCCAGCAGACGGAGTAGACCATCCGCTCGAAACGATTGGCGAGCTCGCCGAAAGCCTCGGATTCGCCATCCTGGGCGGCCATCACCAACTCGGCAGTGGTGGCTTCCACAGGCTCTTCAAACTCAAGTAACTCATCTTCCAGTAATGCGGTCATGGTTCTCTCGCTTATGGAACCGACGGTGGCCCACAGGCCAGGCGCGGTTAAATATTTGGTAAAAATCGTGGCAACGAATGCACAGCAACCAAGGCAATGCCGGGGGCAGTTGGCTGCTAGCGGTCGGGCTGATTTTGGGGGAAGCGTTGCTAGTGCTTCAGAATTCCCAAGCTCAGGCGACTGAGCGGGTCGTAACTCGTACGACGTGCCGCTCGTGCTGCTTTGCCGTGGCAAAGCAGTGGGCCGGTTTGGCCGTCATAGCGGCCATAGCGAGCCCATGCCAACGTGCGTCGCGCATATCGTCTGACAGGCGTGACGCATACCAACGCAGCGCTGATAGAGTGGCGCGCAAGGGGCGTACGACTTCATTGCGGACGATCAGCGCGATGCCTTGGCAAATGCTTTGAATGCCAATATTGCTGATGTTCGTGTGAAGATTACGCATGGTGACCCTCGCTGCGCTCTGCGCTGCTGAAGAGAACCTAAAGGATAAAACGGTCAGTTTTACTGACGCGACTGTGTGAAAGTGACGCCTGAAAAACTGACTCCACTATTGGAGTTTCGCTACCGGGTTGGTTGGGGTCAAGCGAAACTTGACCCAACGCCGTCCTCGCCCAGCGAGCGAACTCCCTACTGACTATGGTTTCGTCGCGAAGGTTCGCGGTAGAACCGCAAAAATTCGGACAATCGGGAAAATAAATTCTACGCCATAACTTGTTGATAAATTACAACTTAGGGCAGGATTTCTACTTTGGCTCGACGCAACAACGCGGAAAATTTTGTCGTTTGATGGGTTCCGAGGCGATCCCGCTGCCAGCACGGCTTGCCGCGGGCCGGTTTCAACGGGGTCGCGGGACACACACGAAAAAAGGCGCTGCCTTTGGAGGGCAGCGCCTCGATTCATCACCGATCTCTGCAGATCGTTGCTTAGATCAAATGGGTCGGAAAGGCCGTTTCGTAGTCCAAGTCGTACCGGCTCTCGGATTCGACGTCCGCCAAGTAATGCAAAGGTCGTTCAATCACATTGTCTTCGGTCGGACGCACGCGCACATAACGGACGCGATTGCGAGTTGCGCGGGGTTCGGTTGATGTCACGTAACGCGGGCGTCGGGCCAAGCTCTGACGCACCCGGGGCACGTAGTCACGGGGTCCAACGGCAAGACGCACGAGGAACGTGCGAATCACGGTCAGAGATTCTCCGCCGGTTCGTTCCTGGCAGAGCCATTTCGCTTCGCGCCAGAGGGATTCGTGCCGGGCGAGTTCCAAGAATTCGTGGCCATCGTAAGTGAGCCGCACACAAGGCACGCCAGCGGTCGTGCGGTCGACTTCCTTCAAAAAGCCACCATCGATCAGTAGCCGCAGGTGGTAACGGACTCGCTCGTCGATCTCGAAGCTCGTCGAAGCATGTTCGTGAACTGCGCCGTTGTGCAGGACGCTGACCGAGCAGTCAGCGCCGCGGGCTTCGATGTCGAGCAGTAGTTGTCGCGCTAAATCCAAATCGCGTTTCATGATGTGCACCTCCATTTGCACGTGGGAGCGGGTCGGCCGCGGCGAAATAGTGCGACGGCATTTGCGGCAATGTGTGCTGGATCGACCTTGCGAGTCAATATGAATTTTGATGCTAGCAATTTGCCTAGAGCTGGGCTGTCGTTTTGCTAAGCGAATTTGAGGACCGCCGGCTGCCGCCTGCGGCTAGGAAGAGAACCGTTAGCACCAACCCGCTCGGCTCGGGGATGGCTTGTATGGTGCTGAAGGGAATGCCGTCGCCGTATTGGTTTTGCCAAAGTGCTAAGTCAGATGCCGAGCCGTTGTTTCGCTGCCAGGCGAGAAAATCGCGGCCATCAATGTCGCCATCGTTGTCGAAGTCGGCATTGGGAACTGGCACGGTCACATACTGATTGCCGGCGATGTTGGCCAAGTTGACCGAGCTGGGGCTCCCCACGTTTGCTTGCAGCACACCTGTCCCAGCGAATTGATTCGAGATGTGCCCATGATTGCCGTTGCCAATGAAGGCGGTGATCTTAATGTCGGCCGTGGGATTGCCCAGCACCGACAACGGTAGCGAGAATTCAAGGCCGGTGAGCACGTTAGCCGGATTGCCGCTCGCCGCGCCGCTGCCGGAGTTGACTCCTTGCGTGTTGCTGTTGTTGATCGCCATCAACAAATCGACATCATTCAGAAAATCGCGATGACCGCGAGTGTTCCCGGGATCGTTCACCAAATCAATCGGCTCGGCGAATTCATGCTCGGGGGGTATGCAGTTGGTATCGCTTGGCCCGGTGCATCCATTGTTGAGCTGATCGATGGGCTCACCGATTCCCAATCCGGGTTCAATGCCGGATGCATTACGCTGAAAACCAATCTCGCTTTTGTTCCCGCTCGGGCCTTGGGTCAGGTCGGCATAGTAAGCGGACAAAGTCCAAATGTTAATTCCCGCGCCGAACGTATGATTGCCGTTCGAGAACGTGAGAAAGTGATCGGCCTCGAAGCCCGAGTCGAAACGCATACCATTGAAGCGTTGAAGAGCACCACTTCCCGAACAACAGTAAGGATCAACCTGAGCTGGCAAGTTGCTGCCGACGATTTGATTCATGCCCCCCGGCGTGGAGTCAATAAACACACTCAGCTTATTAAAATTGTCTTCCAAGTTGCCCGTGATCAAAACGTAGAGCCGTTGATCGCGAACGGCGGCGAACACCTGATCGATTTCCGAGCCCGACTTGGCGGCCTTCGGGTCGCCGTTGATCGAGTTGCCGTAACCGGTGTTTGTGTTTTGTACAGATCGCGCGGCCCCGTAGTCGGCTTCATCGCCCACGAGCGTGCCATCGACTGCGATTTGTGCCTGGCAGATGTTCGTCGAGGCCAAAAAATTTAGCACTAATATCAAGAAAAAGAAGCGGAACATGCGAAATCAACTTGAGTTACAAAAGAATATCAATGACGAGATACGGTAAGTTGCCATTCTACTCGTTCACGTGCTCTTTTGCCGCGCAATAAACCGCGGTTTCTGGCCGCGTTTGCAAGATTGTGGGTCCTGCTACAATCGAGCGAATCCCTCATCTTCATCGCGAGCCCACCAATGTCCGAGAATTCCGCGACCGCTGAGACCCGGCAAATTTTGGTCGATTGCCACGCACTACTGGCCGACGATCACTTTGTTTACATCTCGGGCGACCATGGCAGCGGCTGGATCGACAAGGACACGATTTTCGTGGAACCGCAGCGAATCCGTCGGCTCACGCTCCTTCTAGCCGAGGCTGTAAAGCATTTTGATGCGGAAATTCTCTGCGGCCCTGCGACCGGTGGCTTGGTGGTGGCCCAGTGGACCGCGTTCGAATTAGGCCTGCCGGCAGTGTTTGCCGAACACACCGCGCCGCGTTCCTCGCAGTTACGGGGAGATTTCGCGTTTCATCGTGGTTACGACAAACTTGTCGCGGGCAAGCGCGTGCTGGTCGTCGACGACGTGGTGAACACCGGGCTCTCGATCCGCCAAACGGCGAATGCCCTCCGCCAGGCCGGCGCCGATGTGATCGCCGCCGCGGCACTGGTCGATCGGGGAAATGTCACGGCCGCTGATTTGGGCGTGAACGATTACGCCTATTTGTTGGAATACGACATTCCCGACTGGCCCGCCAGCGAGTGCCCGCTCTGTCAATCGGGTATGCCGGTGAACACCCGCTACGCCTACGGGCAGGATTTTCTCGATGCCCAGCAGCAATCCAACGGCGTTTCTTAGGCTGTAGAATTCAAAAGTGAACCGCCAAGGGAACCAAGAACGCCAAGAGGACGGCCACAAAATCTCTGCGAAATTCTTATTAAATTCTTCTTTTCTTGGCGAATGTGGCGATCTTGGCGGTTCCGTGTTTTCGCCTTTGCAGTCTCCTACAAAGCCGGCAAGGGGATTGGGGGCCAACCCTCCCCAGCTAGCACTTTCGCCGCTAGAATGCAGGATTGTGCCATACTTTTAAGGGCGGATCTACGACGGGACCCTTTTAGCAAGCCAGGAAGGTATTCTGCCAAATGACCAAGCACATTTTTGTCACCGGCGGTGTTGTCAGCTCTTTGGGAAAGGGCCTGACGAGTGCGTCGGCTGCCATGCTGCTCGAGCGGCGCGGTCTTACGGTCCGAATGCAGAAGCTCGACCCGTATATCAACGTCGATCCGGGGACGATGAGCCCCTATCAGCATGGCGAAGTCTATGTGCTCGATGACGGCAGCGAAACCGATCTCGACCTGGGACACTACGAACGCTTTACCAGCGCGCCCCTCACGCGCGACTCGAACTACACGACCGGCCAGATCTATCAGTCGGTGATCAACAAAGAACGCCGTGGCGAATTCTTGGGGAAGACTGTGCAGGTCATTCCGCACATCACCAACGAAATCAAATCGGTCATTCACAAGATCGCCAAGGATGCTGACGAAAAAGTTGACGTGGTGATTACCGAGATCGGCGGCACGGTGGGCGACATCGAGAGCTTGCCGTTTCTAGAAGCGATCCGCCAATTCGCGCTCGACATCGGCAAAGAGAATTGTCTGTATATTCACCTGACGCTTGTGCCGTACTTGAAAGCCGCGCGGGAATTGAAGACCAAGCCAACGCAACATTCCGTTGGTCAGTTGCGTCAGATCGGCATTCAGCCCGACATTCTCATTTGTCGTACCGAACAGCCGATCAGCCGCGAAGATCGTGAAAAGATCGCGTTGTTCTGCAACATCTCTTTGGAAGCGGTCATCGAAGAACGCGATAAGGATTTTTCGATCTACGAAGTACCGTTGAGTTTACTGGACAACAATCTCGACGGCATGATTTGCCGCAAGCTAGGCCTCTCGACCCGCGAGCCCGACCTGCAAGATTGGCGGAATTTGCTCAACGGGCTGCGCAATCCTCAGCATGAAGTCAGCATCGCCGTGGTGGGCAAATATGCGGAGCACCGCGACGCGTACAAATCGATTTACGAATCACTCGATCACGCTGGCATAGCCAACGCCGCCAATATTCGCCTAGCTCGCATCCAAAGCGAAGAGGTCGAGAACGAAGGGGCCGAGAAGCTGCTCGCAGGTTACGACGGTATATTAGTGCCCGGCGGTTTCGGCGAACGCGGCATCGAAGGCAAAGTCATGGCCATCAAATATGCCCGCGAGAAAGGAATCCCTTTCTTTGGCATTTGCCTGGGAATGCAGTGTGCCGTCGTCGAATTCGCCCGCAATGTCTGCGGCATGACGGGCGCTCACTCGACCGAGTTCGACAAAGAAACTCGTTACCCCGTGATCTGCTTGCTCAACGATCAAAAAACGATCACCGACAAGGGGGGCACGATGAGACTCGGCGCACAGCCGACGAATTTGGCCGCTGAAAGTCACGCTGCCGAAAGCTACGGCAAGCAACTCGTCAGCGAGCGCCATCGTCATCGCTACGAAGTGAACAACGAGTATCGTCAACAATTGATCGATCAGGGCCTCGCCATCACAGGCACAAGTCCTGATGGAACGCTTGTGGAAATTGTCGAGCTTCCTAGCCATCCTTGGTTTCTAGCCGTGCAGTATCACCCCGAGTTTCAATCGAAGCCGACGGCAGCTCACCCGTTGTTTGCCGGTTTTGTGAAGGCCGCGGTTGCTCACCGGCAAACTCGCAAAGAACGCCCTTCGGAAACGTCGTCAGAAACTTCCGCTACTGGCGAGGAAGAAACCGTCCCTTTTGTTCGTAAGGCCCGTTAGAAAGCAGTTGATATGAGCGAAGAGAAGAAAATTTTCATCGACGAAGACTGGAAGAGCCAAGTCGAGGCCGAAAAGGAAGCTCTTGCCAAGGAACCCGAAACCGGCAAGGCCGCGTCGCCAGGGCCTCATGAACTGCCACCGGCCTCGTTCGAAATGCTGGTGACCACTTTCGCGTCGGAAGCGATGGTCGCGCTGGGGCAGTTGCCGAATCCCTTCACCAACGAGCATTCGCTCAATTGGGAACATGCCCGCTACACGATCGACATGCTGCAAGTCTTGCAGGACAAGACCAAGGGGAATCTCTCGACCGAAGAAGCCGCGATGCTCGAAACACTACTGCACCAGTTGCGGCTCGCGTATGTGACGCTGCAGAATGAATACGGCTCGCAGATACCGACGGCCGATCCGACGCAGTCGTCGATTATTCAGCCGTAGTAAAGCAACGGCGCGGGGCAAGCAAATGTCATCCCGAGGGGAGTTCCGCGACCAGAGGGATCTGGTTCAAACTTTCTGCCAGCATCCAATACGTATACGGAATGAACCTAGATTCTATCCGCCCCCGACGTACCTAGGCTCCATCAGAATGATAGATTGAAGCCAAGTTCTCCTCAGCGTAAAAATTGGTCGCCATGCCCAGCCGGCGATTTCCGCGGCTCGAAAGCCCAATAGCCTTTCCAAAATGCGACTTGCACCCCGCACCGGGTGACAACGGACGGGTTGTTATAGGCTATCGTGCCGACCGGGCACGGCGACGATGATTTGGTTGGCGAGCGGTAGGCGTGAGCCTGCCGACTTGTCCGGGCACTGACGTCCCCGGCTCGCCTGATGTGTTTCTTAGTTGGCCAACTTATCGAACAAGTCGCGAAACTCGCTCATGTGTTGGCCGATGTGTTCACTCCAACGGGTTGGATTCCAAATTTCTACGCACACCGCGGCACCCACGACCAACAATTCCCCACCAGGTTCCACTTCCAAAAACGTGCGGAAACTGTCGGGAATCGCGATCCGTCCACGGCCCGCGATGGGAACCGTCTTATGCCGTGTCGACAGCAGACGGCCAAACATCTGGACCTGATCCATGCGACCGGCGGTTCGCCCACTGCGAATCTTGCCGGCCACCAACTCTAATCCTTGATTCAACCATTCGGTCCAATCGCGTGGGTGCCAAACACTCACGCAACCGGGCCGTTCTTTGGCGAGCACGCATTCGCTGCTGTCATCGACCAACTCCTCGGCCCACTCCGTGGGAATCGAGAGCCGGAAACGCTCGTCAACCGACCGCGCCCATTCCCCAACAAAGAGTTCCGGTGCATCGGGCATGAACGAGCGAGCTCAACGAAAGTGCGAGATGCCCTCCTTAAAAACTGGCTGCCATTAAAGGCTTAAAACCCACAAATAAATCCGTTTTTTACTGAAAATGGGTTTGTTACCCACTCAGTAGTCGCATTTTAGCGGAGTGCGAGGAGGATGCAAGTAGGAGCATAATTTTCGGGGAAAATGGCGTTTGGAAAGCCTGCTCAATGCGGGAATCTGCTGGTGGCCGTGATAGAATCGCTCGCATTACGATCTTGTCTTTGTTAGGCGGAGCTGCGCTCATGAAGTCGACCTACTGCGTTTTAGTTCGTTTCTTACTTACCGTGATCTTTGTTGCGAGTCATGCAACATTTGGTTTCGCTTTCGGCACAGCGCTCCCTAAGGCTTGGTCAATCACGATACCGAATTTCTACGAACCTGATGTGTCCCCTGCGCCCCATGGCGATCTCTATGTCACGGGCCTGATGAACTGGCCGCATAACGACCGCGTGGCTCGCATCAAAAACGACGGAAACCTAATGTGGAGCCACGTATTCGACGGCAACAATCGTCCAACCGGCGTGACGACCGATCTTCATGGAAATGCGCTGGTTACCGGACACAACGAAGATCAAGCCTTCGTGAGCAAAATCAAACACAACGGCACCGAGATTTGGTATCAACCGATTACTGGGCCACTCCGGGATGTGCCCGTTGGGATTGCTGTGAGTCAAGACGGTCATTCGTATGTTTCTGTAGCCCCTTGGGCGATTAACTACGGCAAGCCTCCACCCGGCACATTTCACAATCTGCAAAAGTACAGTCCCACGGGACAACTCGAATGGCTCACCGAGTTTGATACACTCGATGGAACTTACCCAGGAAATGGCACGCCGACCTCTAACGGTACCGCCGTCGACAACAGTGGAAACATCGTTTCGATGTTCAATAACTACTCGCAGCCAAACTCGCCCGATCTCAATTCCTATCTCACAAAGACGACGCCCAACGGCGATGTAGTTTGGCTTAAAGATTTGGGGCCCTGGTTCAATGCTTTTAGTATCGACGTTGACAGCCAGAACAATATCTATGCCGTGGTCAACAATCGAATTCTAAAATTCGATGAGGATGGTAACGAAGTTTGGTCAATCCCTAACGAGTCCGGTATCAGCCCTGTTCTTCTTTCGCTCACGATTGGGGCCGACGACCGAGTCTTCGTGGCGGGCAATAAAACATTCTCGTCTTATGTTGCCGAGTACGACGTGGCGGGGACGCTCTTGTGGAGCGAGCTGCAGGCTCCAGGGCCAAATCAAATGCTGTTCAACTCGGGATTGACCATTGCCGGCCGACAACTCATTTCGGCGTATACAGTGGCCATTAATGGAGCGTACAGTGCCACTATGCTCACGGCCTACACTTTGATTCCAGAACCCAGTAGTGCAGGACTTTTATTGCTTGCCATGACATTAGTCATGATGCCTCGACGTGAGGGCTATGTTTGAACGACTTTTTATCACTCCCCCAGATTCTTCTTCCGCCGCAGCAAGTGATGATAGTGCTGCGCGAAGCGGTGGGCTTCGTCTCGCACGTATTGCAGCAGCCGCAACGCATACGAACTGTGACTCAATCGCAGCGGTTTCGGGCGGCCGTTGATGAAGATCAGTTCTTCTTTTTTTGCGAGTGAAATCACGAACGGTGGTTCGACCCCGGCGGCGTCGAACGCTTTCATCGCCGCGTTGAGCTGGCCCTTGCCGCCGTCGATCAGCAGAATGTCGGGGAACATCTCCGTTTCGTCTTTCAAACGCGAGAACCGCCGAGTGACGACTTCCTGCATGCTCGCATAGTCGTCGATTCCTTGCACTTCGCGAATGCGGTAACGACGGTAACCCGGTTTGAACGGCATGCCGTCGATGAACTGCACGAGGCTCGCGACCGTTTCGCTGCCGCCCAGGTGGGCGATGTCCATCCCTTCGATCGTCCTTGGCGTGGTGGGGAGCTTGAGAACTTTTTGTAGTCCTATAAGCCCCTTTTGGGGATCGATGTAAAACACTTCTGGCTGGATATGTTTATCGAGATCGCCGCGTTCCTTGATCGATTCGAGCATCGCGATTTCATCGCGCAGCCGGGCCGCTTGTTCGAAGCGGCGATTGGTAGCCGCGTCGAGCATTTCGGCCTGAAGTTCTTTCACGAGCGACTTGCGATTGCCATCGAGAAATTTCTTGAGTCGCCCGATGTCGCGACGGTATTCTTCCTTGCTGATTCGCAAATTGCAGGGGGCGGTGCATTGATTGATCGAAGCCAGCAGGCAAGGGCGGAACCACCGCCAACGCTCGTCCTCGGCTTCGATATCGAGCGAGCAGGTTCGAAACTGAAATACGCGCTGGAGAACTTGCAGCGCCCCATTGAGCGCCCCTGCGCTGGTGAAGGGGCCATAGAGTTTCACACCGCTTGAACGTGGTTCACGGGTGATCTCGACGCGGGGGAAATCTTCGTGCGTCGTGATTTGCAGATAAGGAAAAGTTTTGTCGTCGCGGAGTTCTTTGTTGTATTTCGGCTGAATGTCTTTGATCAGCCTGGCTTCCATCAACAGGGCGTCGACTTCGCTTTCCGCTTCCATGAAGTCGACGTCGTATACTTCCTGCACCAGCCGGCTCGTGCGGAGATCTTGCGCTGCGGCTTTGAGGAAATAACTGCTCGCGCGATTTCGCAAATTCTTGGCCTTGCCGACGTACAGCACGCGGCCTGTTTGATCTTGGAACAAATAGACGCCGGGCGTGTCGGGAAACTTCGAGCGGACCTTCTCGGCGGCGCGCAGAAAGAACTCCACCTGAGATTTTGGCTCGGGCAGGGCAGGGGAGGTGTCGGCAGATGAGTTGTCCGATGCTTCGGAAGTGTCGGCCATGGCAACAAATCGTAAGCCGATGGCGGCTCGCAGGCCAGACCTGCCACAAGATGTTCAAGAGAATGGCCACGGAATTTCACAGATGAAACACGGACGAATTCAAATGATCCGTGTTTAATCCGTGTCTGTCCGTGGCAATTTAATTAATGCTACTTCTACACACCCGCAAACTTGCGCATGTCGGCTTCCATGCTATCAAGCCGGCCGTTGAGTTCTTCCTTCGCGCGGTCGAGATTCGCCAATTGCTCGGGTGGCTCGTAGGTAAACATGTAGAGCTTGATCTTGGGCTCGGTGCCGCTGGGCCGGATCGCCACGTAGTTGCCTTCGGTGGCTAGGTCGATGATCACCAAATCCCCCTTAGGACCAACCAGCGGCTTTTTCGTGCCGTCGGGAAGCACGATCTCCATGTTTTCGTAGTCACGCATTTGCTTGACGTCGATGCCGGCGAGCAGCTTGAGCGGTTCCGTGCGGAATTTGAGCATCACTTCCTTCATCCGCTCCATCCCTTCGCTGCCGGGCATCTGCACCGATATTGTTCGCTCGACGTGCATCCCATGTTGCCAAAACAGCGAATCAAGCTTTTCGTGCAACGTTTGGCCGTTGGCTTTCAGCTTCGCGGCCAGCTCGCATAGAAGCAACGAAGCGACGGCACCATCTTTGTCGCGGGTGTGATCCCCGGCCATGTAACCGTGCGATTCTTCCGTGCCGTAGATGAACTTGTCAGGACCTTGCTCGTCGATCACGCCAGCGATCCATTTGAAGCCGACGAGCAAATCGCCAAAGGTTTTGATGCCGTAGCTGTCGGCAATGCGACGGGTCAGTTGGGTGGTTACCAGCGTGATCACGATGAAATTGTCGGGCGAAAGTCGGCCCTGGGTTTTGCGAAGTTCCAGAATGTGGTCGGCCAATAACGCCCCGATTTGATTTCCCGAGAGGGAGTGCCAGGGGCTGTTTTCGGCTTTGGTAAGCGGTGCGGAGCAACCGATGCGATCGCAGTCGGGATCGGTGGCGAGGGCGAGATCGGCATTCACGTGTTTGGCGTGCGCGACAATTGTGTCGAACACCTGAGAATTCTCGGGGTTGGAAACATTGCCCGGCACGTTGGGGAAATCGCCGTCTGGCTTGGCGTGCAAGGCAAAGACTTCGACATCTTTGAACCCGGCTTGATCCAGCACGGGACACACCGCCGTGGCACCCACGCCATGGAGCGGCGAGTAAATCACTTTCAAATCGCGCGGGCCGGGAGTCGATTGCTTCAACACGGCTTCGATGAACTTAGGATCAATCTCGTCCTGGCAGAATTCAATCTTGCCCGCCGCAACCGTTTCGTCGAAATTCGCCCGCTCGATGGTTTCAACCGACATCACTTCGTCGATCACGCCCTGATCATGCGGAGGCAACAATTGCCCGCCGGTCAACCAATAGGCCTTCACGGCATTGTCGCTGGGGGGATTATGGCTCGCCGTGACCATGATGCCACAGGAACAGTTTTTGTAGCGCACCGTGAAAGACAATTCCGGCGTGCTGCGATGACCTTTAAGGTAATAAACCTTGAATCCCGCGGCGACCATTACCTCGGCACAGAGTTTGGAGAACTCGATCGACCGATGCCGGGTGTCGTAGGCTATCGCGCAAGCCAGCTTGGCATCCTTACCGAGTTGCGATTTCACATAATTGGCAAGGCCCTGTGCGCTTTCGCCAATCGTGCGGTCGTTGATGGCGTTGCTGCCGATGGGGTACATCCGCCCGCGGCGCCCGCCCGTGCCGAAGGGAATGATCGTCCAAAACACGTCGTCGAGTTCCCGCCAACGATCCGTTTGCACATGCTCGATGACCTGCGTGGCGTATTCGGCATAGCGCGGCTCGGTGAGCCAAATCTTGATGTTGTCCGCGGCGGAACTGGTGAGCTTGTCCGCAGCGACGGCTTGATCGATTTTGGCGAGAATCTCTGGTAGATTGGACATCGCGTTCCCTGACAAATGCACGAATCGTGGGCTGGTTGCTAAGACGCCAACCTACACGAATCAGCCAAATTCTTCTAGTCATCGAGCTTCTACCCAGCGAGCTTCTATCCAACAAACCGAGAGGCGAAGCGTGCCGCAATCGAGATTTTTTTTCGCGTGGGTTCTGGTGTCGGCGATTTGTCCCATGGTGGAGGGTGAAGACTTTGCGCAGCCCCCCGAGTCGTTTGGCGATACGCAGGACGTTTTCTACGACGATGCTTTCCAAGCTCTGAACGGTGACCCGCCCGATAAGACCAAAGAAGCGGTGGCAACTCAGCAAGAGTCGAAAACAAAAGACGTGTTCGATTGGCAAACGCTAATCGAAGCCGAGACGCTCGCCACGGAAGTGAAGCGGATTGCCAATAACCTCACGGCGCTCACAACGAGCCCCGCTAAGTTTGAAGCGGCGAAGCTCAAGGATTGCCCGCGCGAGTTGGCAATGCTGGCCACACTGTTTCGAGTTATCCAGCAGTACCCAGGCGACGTCCCTTGGCAGAAAAGTGCCGCGGCGATGGAACGACAATGTCTGCAAACCGCCGAAGCCTGCGAAGTTGGTTCTGACGAAAGTCTGGCGATGGTCAAGGAAACTTGTTTGCTGCTCGAGGATTTACTTCGCGGCCAAGCGGTGGAAGCGAGCGAAGCCGAAACCGGCTTCCCCCAGTTCGCCCCGTTGATGCAACGCATGGAAATCACGGCTCAAGAGAAGCTGCCGACATTGCTGACCAAGCCGCGCGACTTTCGGAAGCAGGCGACGCAAGTTGTTCATGAAGCGGAGCTACTCGCCATGCTCTCGCAAGTGATCCGCGGCGAAGACTACGGTTACGGTGATGACAAAACGTACCAAGCCCACGCCGATGCCTTGCGCGATGCCGCGGACCAGTTGAAGCAAGCCGCCAAGTCAGAAGATTTTGCCAAGGCCGTCGAGGCCGAAACAGCGGTTAAGAAATCGTGTGCCGCCTGCCATGCCGATTTTCGGGGGTAAATGTTTCGGGGGGATAATCTAAGAGTCGTGAGTACTTGATCGCCGCAAGTTTGAAATATTTGCGTCCTCATCAATCGCGGTTATACTGCGATCAGCCGACCCATCGACTTAAAGTGGACTCCCGTATGATGTTGCGAAGACCACCCGTATTGCGAACAGCCTTCACTTTGGTGGAACTTTTAGTCGTGATTGCCATCGTGGGAGCAATGGTCGGCTTGCTGTTGCCCGCGGTCCAAGCAGCACGTGAGTCGGCTCGCCTGGCGGAGTGCCAGAATCACTTACGTCAAATCGGCTTGGCCACTCTGAATTTCGAGCAAGCCAAACAGGCCTTCCCACCCGCTCGGCTTCGCGCACGGGAATTTTACGGACCGAACGATTGTGCCGAGACGGAACCTTCGTGGATGGTGCGGATTCTTCCCTTCGTCGAGCAAGCGGTGACTTACTCCAAGTGGAACATCTATAAGCCTTACGACGATCACGATCTCGATACGCGAAACTTTATCCCTTCGCATTTTGTTTGTCCCTCGCGACGGTCCGTGGAGGAGGCTCGCGTTGATTCGGGTGTGGTCGAGCAAAACATCACCTATGGTTGTGGTTGCAGCGGCACCGAAATCATCGAACTCACAGGTGGGGCTGTAGGTGACTATGCCGGCAATCACGGTGACTACACGGGCGGATCCGAGGACTGGCTGTACGCATACTGGCGGGGCGGCAACGGCATGGGTGTGATCATTTCCAGTGAGCCCGTTTGCAAGGAAAACAAACCCGCCGATTGGCTCAACAAGCTGCGACACAAACACCTCGTCGATGGGGCCAGCAACACGGCGCTTGCCGGTGAAATGCACGTCCCCCAAGGTCGACTCGCCCAGGTGCCTGAAAATGGTCCACTTTACAACGGCAAAGATTTGCCAGCGTTTGCACGGATTGGCGGACCAGGAGTTCCCTTAGCGCGTGGTCCTTACGATACGACGATCCCAATCATTGGTTTTGGAAGTTGGCATCCAGGTGTTTGTCCGTTTGTTTTTGCTGATGGATCTGCGAGGTCGATCGACAATTTCATCGACGACCGCATCCTGCAACAAATCTGTCGCCGAGATGATGCCGCACTCCCTCCTTGGGAAGAGGAACCTTATTGGTGGTAGGATGAGTTCCTCGTTGATTAAGCTTTCACGTTGGGTCAACTTGCTTGGCTTCGTGCTGCTTGTGGGTTGCAGTGATTCCCGGCCAGCGACTTTCCCTGTCTCGGGAATGGTTTCATTTGCCGATGGTCAGCCCGTGCGATTTGGAACGGTGCAATTCTTGCCCGATAATCCGGGACCGTCCGCTCGAGGCCTGATCGATACGAATGGTCGATTCGAGTTGGGAACCTTCTCCAAGGACGATGGCGCTGTCCCCGGTGGGCATCGTGTGATCATCACCCAGCATGTATCTGCCCCCAGTGGTAAGGTTATCAAGCATTCGGAAGCCCACGAGACAGATGACGAATCAAGCTTGGTCGACATTCGCTACACGCAATATGAAGCGTCACCACTCACGGCGACCGTCGAAGAGCGTGATAATCAGGTCAAACTTCGCGTCGAACGCCCACAAAATCCGAATCGCAATAAGACTAGCCAGCCTGGCCAGCGATAAGATTGCTGTTCGTATTTGCAATTCAAGTGCAAATGGTATCTAATTGCCTCAGCGATCCTAATTGTGAGGCAATTGTGACCGAACCGAAGCAAGATACTCCCTGGGCCAAAGGCATCCTCAAACAGGCGGGCCTCCGCAGCACGGCAGCCCGCGTGGGCGTCCTGCGACATCTGGCTCTCCTTGCCAAACCGGTGAGTCACGGCGAGGTTACCGATGCACTGAGTGAATTCGGCTTCGACCAGTCGACGATCTATCGTGTGTTGCAGGAATTGGCAGAAGCGGGGCTGCTCACCAAACTCGATCTCGGGGATCAGGTCCGCCGTTTCGAGTTTCGTTCTTCAACCAATCGGCACGAGCTCGAGCATCCTCATTTCATGTGCGTCGACTGCGGCAAGGTCACCTGCCTCGAAGAATTCTCATTCCAATTGACCCCCAGCCGGGGTCCACGCCGCGAAAAACTTGGTGAGATCACCGAAGTTCTCTTGCGCGGCCATTGTCGGGATTGCACTCCAGCCTGATCGGCTTCGGCTTTTCTGATGTAGATGACTCTTCGCGCGAAATTCACAGAAATCGTATTTGCAATTCAATTGCATGTGTGTATATTGTGCAAATTGATTGCAAATACGTTTGTATTGCAAATTGTCTTCGTTGGTCAGCGCTGCGACGAAGGCCTTGCATCGTGTTTGCGAACAACCTCATTGATTTATTCGCTTAAGGAAATTGACTGATGAAATGCTTGAAAAGTAAGACGTTGTTTACACTGGCCATGGCCGCTGGCTGGCTGTCGGCCTGGGCTTCAGCAGCTTCTGCCCAATTGGCCGAATATTACATCGGCATCGATAATCGATCGGCACCATTCACGGCCCCAGCGGGCGATGGCGGCGGAGCCTATCCCGACAATCCGAATTTCAACCGCTTGACGCTCTTGCTGAACCACGGAGATCACTACCATGGCATCGGCGCTTACACTTACACGGGCCCCGCAGCTACTCCCGTGCTCAACGACACGAGTTCCAATAACCGCCTCCCCGAAACGTATTCTGGCCAAGCACCTTTGCCGTTGCTGCCAGGGTCAGGTTTGTATGCTGGTAAGAAAACTTCGCAGGAAGTCTTAGGTCTTACCTACTCCGACCTGGAGATGCGCAACACACAGTCGCTGGCCGGAGTGGATGACATACTGTTCAACAGCAGTGCAAACCGCTGGAACGCGGCATTTGACGCGGCCCATATCCACATCGAGTTGTTGAGTGTGAGCTCCCCCGATCTCAAGGTGGGCTCGGCCACGAATCCCAATGCTTTCGCTTTTGGTGACGCGCATTTGGGCGACGGCGACGAGATGTTCTCCTTCACGCCAGTGCTCTGGGTCGACGCCACCGCCCCCGCGGGAAGCTATTGGGCTGAGTTCCAGCTCACCGATTTGTCAGGCAACTTTGGTAATTCGGGTCGCTTCTTTATCGATGTCCAAAATGTGCCCGAGCCAACGAGCCTGGCTCTGGGGGGATTGGCTTTACTGGGATTGTTGATCAAGCGCAGCTAGTAACTTTTGGGTCCGCGCCGGAATTCTTTCCGGCGCGGATTCTTTTACTTGGGGATCATTCTATGGATAAACGTTTACCCGTAACCGTACTTTCCGGCTTTTTAGGCGCTGGCAAGACAACCGTGTTGAATCACGTTTTGGCAAATCGCGAGAATTTGAAGGTGGCGGTCATCGTGAACGATATGAGCGAAATCAATATCGATGCGGCATTGGTCACCGGTGGAGAAGCTTCGCTCAGTCGCACCGAAGAGCGCCTCGTGGAAATGACCAACGGATGTATCTGCTGCACGCTTCGTGAAGATTTGCTCAAAGAGGTGGCAGAGTTGGCCAGGGATGGCCGGTTTGATTATCTGCTGATTGAATCCACGGGCATCAGCGAGCCGCTGCCCGTGGCCGAGACGTTTACCTTCGCCGATGAGGAGGGACGAAGTCTCGCCGACGTGGCTCGACTCGACACGATGGTGACCGTCGTGGATGCCAAAAATTTTCTTAACGACTTTGGCTCGGCTGATGATTTGGTGGATCGTGCGATGGGCTTGGGTGAAGAAGACACTCGCAATGTCGTTGACCTGCTCGTCGACCAGGTGGAGTTCGCCGACGTGATCCTGCTTAACAAGTGCGACTTGGTCAACGACGAAGAACTGCTCACAATCCTCGGCATCTTGCGTAATCTAAATCCCAAAGCCCGCATCATCGAAATTCAGCGCGGCCATGTGGAACCAAAAGCGATTTTGGGAACTCGGCTCTTTGACTTCGATCAGGCAGCCGCGAATCCCGATTGGCTGGCGGTTCCCCGGGGCAGCGAACAACCCGAAACCGATGAATATGGGATTGGTAGTTTTGTGTATCGAGCTCGCCGACCGTTTCATACCCAACGACTTTGGGACACTTTGGGCAGAGAAGATGGACTACTTCAAGGGGTTATTCGCTCGAAGGGATTTATCTGGCTCGCGTCTCGTCATGACTGCGTTTACATCTGGTCGCAAGCGGGCGTTTCGATCCAACTGAGCCCCGGTGGCAATTGGTGGGATGCTACACCGCCTGAATACTGGCCGGAAGATCAGGAGTCGTTGGCTCACATCCAAAAAGATTTCGAGGGGGCGTACGGAGATCGGCGGCAAGAGATCGTGTTTATTGGGATGGATTTAGAGCGTGGCCGTATTGAAGAGCAACTTAATTCTTGTTTGCTTACGGATGCGGAATGGGCCCAAGGCGTGGACAGTTGGCAACATATCAGCGACCCTCTTCCCGCGCTTAGCGGTGAAGAAGTTGAACAATCTGTTCAGGCAGTGCAAGAATGATGAAGTTCGGAAGTGCGAGATCCTCCGACGGCGTTTTCGAGCACAGATTACCGCAAGCGGTGTGCATCAATCAGCAATTCTGGTGTTGGGGGCAAGATGTTATGTATCCCGAGGGAAATCTCCTCGTGCGATATGGGTTTTCCCGTGAGGAGCGCCCCAAGGGTAGAACCTGCTCAAGCCTCTACGCACTTCGCCTGTGCTCGACAGCAAGAATTGTTTTGCGCGGCTTTGGAGTATTTATGGGCGATGATCGACTGGGCGGGATTTTCGTGAAGCGGGATGACAGTCGGCCTAGGCTCACGCCTCATGCGGATCTAGTAAGCTTCCCCTGGGAGATCAAGGACTTGCCCCCGTTGCGAGAGGCCACAACCCTCAAAGAACTTGTTGTTTGCACGGAGCTTGTCAATGAACTGTGCCAATGGATATGCGCGTACGAGCAGTGGGTCCTTGCAACGGTTGGCCTCGGCTATCGGCTTGCAGTCGTTGAGAAATGGCGCGCTACTGCCAAAAGCCGATGGTTATCTTACGAGACGATGCTAAGTGCTTGGCATATACCAAACGAAAGTTCAAAGACGACCGCTGTGGCCTAGTTGGCTAATATCTAAGCTGCGCTGTTATGGATGCTGTTCTCGTAAGGTCGAATTAAGCATGCACTGTCACCGGCCCGTGATCGTCGCAATGATCGCCATGTGGATGGTGGAGGTGGCCATCGACCAGATAGTCAACGTGATCGCCGTGCGGAACCTGAGGATGACCGCAGTCAGGACCATGAACATGCCCCTGTTCGTGGCCAGCACAGTGATGGCCAGGGGTGCAACTTTCAGGATTCGTCGTGGTGACCTCGAGGACGCACTCATCGACATGGCTTCCGTGAGCATGATGCAAATGCCCATCGTGAAGATAATCGACGTGCCCATCGTGTTCGATGGCAAGATGTCCGCAATCGGGACCGTGCTGATGCTCGTGTCCTTCCACCTTCACGCAACTGCTCATGGCGACAACTCCTGTTTGGATCAGCCTAATCGAAAAACGATGTCTGTCGGATTGTAAACTATCCTAAGGATAGTTCAAAATCTGTGACGATTTTCTCGCAAATCGTTGCAATAATCGTCATGACCATAACGATTGTGATTTCCATTACTCATGCTTAGTTGATGTTTATGTCATTACCAGTCCTGCTCTTGATTTATTGCTCGGTCATCGTGTTGGCCTCGCTCGCTGGCGGTTGGTTGCCAACGCTGATGAAGCTCACGCACACGCGTATGCAGCTCATGATGAGCGCTGTTTCGGGACTGATGCTCGGTATCGCTTTACTGCACATGTTGCCTCAGGCGGCAGAGCACTTGGGATCGATGACAAGTGTCTCCGCGGCATTGCTTGCCGGATTGTTGGTCATGTTTTTTCTGCTGCGGGTCTTTCACGTTCATTCCCATGGAACGCTCGATGAGTCCGAGGGAGATCACGTCCACACCCACGGGCACGACTGCGATCACGACCATTCCCCTGACGCAAGTCTCAATTGGGTCGGCCTCTTTTTCGGTTTGGCGATTCATACGCTCCTCGACGGCGTGGCCCTAGCAGCCAGCGTCGTGGCCGATGCCGATCATATGTCGCATCAATTTGCGCTGTACGGCCTTGGCACATTTCTGGCCGTGGCTCTACACAAACCACTCGACGCGCTTGCCATCACTTCGCTGATGAGCACGAGCGGTTGGTCGGCTCGCAGCCAAACCGCAGTCAATCTTGGTTATGCATTGATGTGTCCGCTGGGCTCACTGTTGTTTTGGCTCGGAGTGTCACAACTCGCCGGGCAGCAGGCAGTCGTTGGATATGCTTTGGCGTTTTCCGCAGGATTCTTTTTGTGCATCGCGCTCGGTGACTTGCTGCCGGAGGTGCAGTTCCATTCTCACGACCGTCTCAAGCTTTCCGCCGCTTTATTGCTCGGGGTGGCAACGGCTTTCGCCATTGAAATGACACATTCGCATGAGGATCATGGCTCGGCCCATGGGCATCACCATGAGCACGATGAGCAGCCGATTTCTCTCGCGGTGGCGATCAGCGAAATAAAGTTACATGGGACAAAAGTGGCTGAGGCATTTACTTCAAACGATCCAGAAGCGGCCCATCAATCCCTGCATGAATTGGGGCACTTGCTCGAATCACTGCCAGCATTCGCCGACAAGGCCGCCATGTCCGCAGAAGACCGGGAGCAGGTTAAGAATGCAGGCAAAGAGCTGTTCGACGCCTACAGCCAGCTCGATGAAACTATGCATGGCAAGAAAGTGAGTGTCGAGAAGTCAGCCGAAGCCTACGCAGAGGTCGAAAAAGACGTCGCTGCTGCTTTGCAAGTACTCGATACGATGCTCCCCGCGAAGAAGTGAAAGCCTAAAAGAGGTGGTTTTTGCTTGATCTTTTCCAAGAGACGATCTAGCTACCATCAAGAACTGAGCTTGTCATCAAGGTGGCGTTCTGGCTAGAAATTAGGCTCTGTTTCTCATCGGAGGTCTACCATGCGCGCCAGTCGTCGTTACGATTTTCAGATCTTGTTCATCTTAATAGTGATTGTGTCGGGCCGGGCTTGGGCCAACGAAGCCGTTGAGTCGGCTCCGGTGGAACGCGTCGCGGCGATTGCGACCGACGGGCCCGCTTCCTCCGCGCCCCCGGTGACCGAAGACGTGGCCCGTGAAGTCTTGCGACTTCAGGAAGAAATGGGGGGCTCTGTGGCCGCGGGTTTTGGCAACCAGTGGACTCCGCCGCCCACCGGTCCACCGCCGATGCCCTATCAACCAGCGACCCGCTCACCCGTGTCGGCGCTCCGCGATGTGTCGTGGCAATTGGAACAATCGGCCCATCTGTTGGAATCGCTCGATCTCTATTCCCAAGCCGACGCCTTGCGGGAAACAGCGGCAAGGCTCCGCCATGATGCACGGAAATTGAAAGCCGATACCACATCGGTACAGCCAGAATAGGCTTAAATCAGCCATTCGGTGGTTTGCCGCGCGGTCATTAACATGTTCATGACCTGCCGCTTTGCGTGAGCGTTTCGCGCGTTTGCGAATACCGCACTTAATTGACATTCGCCCCTACCGCCTGTAGCCTAGTAGTTATGCGGTGAGATGGGGGATTCGCGCGTAACTCGCGAGTGTGTGAGGACTTCTGTCCAGCATTGCCTCCGAAACTTTTGCATGCTTTCGGTGGTCCCGCCCCGCGTTTCTCTTCCCAGTTGCGTTGAGATATAACACCGAGTGGATGAGAAGCCGCGCCTGCCGTGGTCCCGATCTCACTGCCGGAACCTGAAGAGCCCCCGACCAGAGATTGCTGTGCGATGTCGAAACTCGGTGAATACCTTATCAAGAAGCGCGTCATTGGCCCCGAGCAATTGCAGGAAGCCGAGACTGTGTCTTCCTCGCGGAAGCTGAAGCTGCAAGACGCGATCGTGCAATTGGGCTATGGTACGCCCGAGCAAGTCTGGCGTGCGCTCGCCGAAATGCACAAGTATGAGTACTACGATCTCAACTCCGTGCCGATTCCGCCGGCGGTGGTCGAACTTGTGCCCGAATCGGTCGCGCGCGAAAACGCCGTGATTCCGTTTTCGGAAGAAGATGGCAAGCTGAAGGTCGTGGTGAGCGATCCTGAGGCGTTCGAAACGTTCGATAAGTTGCAGTTCATTCTGAACCGCAAAGTCGAGATCGGTATATCGACCCGCGAAAGTATTCTCGAAGCGATCAACAGAAACTACGGTCAGGTCGACGGCGAATCGGCCGACTCGATGCTGCAAGAATTCACCGACACGGCCATCGACTTCACCGAAACTGAAGGGGATGACGCAAGCGGTGGTGACGACGACGTCGTCGACGAAACCAGCGCTCCCATCGTGCGGCTCGTGCAGTTGATGATTACCGAAGCCGTGCAATTGCGGGCTTCGGATATTCACGTCGAGCCGTTTGAAGAGCGCGTGCGAATTCGTTACCGCATCGACGGCGTGTTGGTCGAACGCGATAGCCCCCCCCGACGTTTGTTGGGTGCGTTGCTCTCACGCATCAAGATTTTGGCCAAAATGGACATCGCCGAGCGGCGCCGCACCCAGGACGGTCGTATCAAAATCACCGCCGGCGGCAAGGAACTCGACTTGCGCGTCAGCATGCTCCCCACCACGCACGGCCAGTCCTGCGTTATGCGGCTGCTGGACAAAGACAACATCAAGGTCGGCGTGCGGCAATTGGGTTTGTCCGAGGCCGACTTCCGCAAGTTCCGCAATTTAATTCGCCGCCCGAACGGTATTTTCCTGGTGACGGGCCCCACGGGTTCGGGCAAGACGACAACGCTCTATGCGGCGCTCAATGAACTGAATCGCCCTGACCGCAAAATCATTACCGCCGAAGACCCGGTCGAATATTACTTGCCCGGCATCAATCAGGTCGAAGTCCGGCATTCCATTGGGCTCGACTTCGCGTTGATTATTCGTGCCATGTTGCGGCAAGCTCCCAATGTGATTCTCGTCGGCGAAATGCGCGACAACGAAACCGCGTCGATGGGTATTCAAGCTTCGCTCACGGGTCACTTGGTGTTCAGCACGTTGCACACGAACGATGCCCCTGGCGCGATCACGCGCATGGTCGACATGGGCGTGCCAGCCTACTTGGTGGCGGGCAGCATCATCGGCATCTTAGCTCAGCGCTTGGTACGCGTGGTCTGCACGAAGTGCAAACATCCTTACCAACCGACACCTGCCCAGCTTGAGGCGGCGGGGATCACTCCGGAACAAGCAGCGGGGGCAACCTTTATGAAGGGGCAGGGCTGTTCGCATTGCGGCAAGAATGGTTACCGCGGCCGACTTGGCATTTTTGAATTGATGATGATGAACTCGAAAGTGCGCGAACTGGCGTTCCAAGGGGCCTCGACCGCTGATATTCGCAAGGCCGCGATTAGTTCAGGCATGACTACGCTTTATGATGACGGCATCCGCAAAGCTTTAATGGGGGTCACCACGCTTGAAGAAGTCTTCCGCGTGGCCAAAAAGGTCGAACAATAGGCCGGAATTGGATTTCAAACCACAGAAGAATTCGAGCCAGTTAAGATAGAAGTTAGCGCCGCGGACTAGAAACCTCGCGGCAACGGAATAGAGAATTTATGGGCACAATTCTAATCGACAAATTGCTCTCCGCTCAGGTCAAGCAGGGAGCAAGCGACTTGCACATCACGGTGGGACAACCTCCCGTGCTGCGTCTGCATGGCCACATGCAAAAACTTAAGACCAAGGTGCTCGAGCCGGCCGACACGATGGGTCTGATGAAAAGCATCACGCCTGACCGTTGTCAGCAGGAATTTCAAGAAACGGGCAGTACCGACTTTGGTTTCGCTTTCGGCGATCAAGCCCGTTTCCGTGTGTCGGTGTTCCGCCAACGCGGTAACGTCGCGATGGTGTTGCGGCAGATTCCGGTCCACTTGATGAGCATGGATCAGCTCAAGCTGCCCACGATTTTCAAAGACCTGATCATGCGGCCCCGCGGTTTGATCCTCGTGACCGGGCCGACCGGTTCGGGCAAAAGTACGTCGCTCGCCGCGATGATTGACTACCTCAACACGACGGTCGACCATCATATTATCACGATCGAAGACCCGATCGAGTTTTATCACAACCACCGCAAGAGCACGATCAACCAACGCGAAGTGGGCGTCGATGTCACATCATTCGCCGAGGCGATTCGCCGTGCGTTGCGTCAGGACCCCGACGTGATTCTCGTGGGCGAAATGCGTGACTTGGAAACCATCGAAGCGGCGATCACCGCCGCGGAAACTGGGCATGTCGTGTTTGGCACGCTCCACACGAGTAGTGCCGCCGGTACGATCAACCGTATTATCGACGTGTTCCCCACGAACCAGCAGGATCAGATCCGCACGCAGCTGGCGACTTCGATCATTGGCATTCTCGCCCAGCAGCTGATTCCCAAGATCGGCGGCGGCCGCTTGGCGGCTTTTGAAACGCTCGTGGTGACGCCGGGTATCGCAAACCTGATTCGCGAAAACAAGATTTTCCGCATCACGTCGTCGATTCAAACCGGCTCGAAGCACGGCATGCAGTTGCTCGACGATCACCTGTTCGAACATTGGAAGAGCGAAATGGCGACCAAGGAAGACGTGCTTGCGAAGGCGAATTCGCCCGAAGAATTAGCCCGCCGCATCGCAGGTGCCGAACGCGGCGTGTTCGACGAACCCACAACGCCGGAAGAATAAATTCCAGCGACTCGTTGAGTCGCGGCTAAAAAGTCCCTAGCCCCCGAACCCTAGCCCACTGACCCCTTCTTATGGCCCTACGTCGCATTGGACAAATCCTGGTCGACCTCGGTTACATTTCCGACGAGCAGTTGGAACTGTTGATCGAGGAACAAGAACAACGCCCTGGCCAGCTCTTGGGTCAGGTGGCCATGGATTTGGGCCTCATCAACGACGATCAACTTGCCCAGGCTTTGGGCGAGCAAATGTCGCTGCGAACCGTGGCTTTGGGCGATCTGACGATCACGCCGGAAACGCTTTCCAAAGTCACCGAGCCAATGGCGCAGATGTATCGCATTGTGCCCACGGAATTCGATGGCGACACGCTCACGGTCGCGATGTGCGATCCACAAAACTTGAGTGTCCAAGACGAGCTCCGCACGTTCTTGGGTTACAACATCCGCGTGGTGGTGGCCACCGAACCGGCCATTCTCGCGGCGCTCGACCGCTACTACGGCGAGAGCAGCGAAAGCGTGGAATCGATCGTTTCCGACTTGGAAAACGACAAAGACCTCGCCGCCGCGGTGGCTGCCGCGCAAGGCAACTCGGTCGACCTGGCGAGCGTCGAAGCGATGGCCGACAGCGCCCCCGTGCGCAAGCTATTGAACATGGTGTTGCTGCTGGCGATCAAAGACCACGCGAGCGACTTACACTTCGAGCCGTTTGAAGACGAATTCCGCATCCGTATCAAAGCCGACGGCGTGCTCTACGAAATGGTGCCGCCGCCCCGTCACTTAGCCTTCGCGATTACGACCCGCATCAAAGTGATGGCGAACCTCGACATCGCCGAACGCCGCCTGCCGCAGGACGGCCGTATCGAACTGACCGTGGGTGGTCACCCCGTCGACTTGCGGGTGAGCGTGCTCCCCACGATGTTCGGCGAAAGCGTCGTTATGCGGGTACTCGACCGCTCGGTCGTGTCGCTCGATCTGAAAAATGTCGGTATGAACGACGCCCTGATGGCCCAGTTCCGGGACGTGATTTCCAAGCCCAACGGCATTGTCCTGGTAACCGGCCCCACTGGTTCGGGCAAAACGACGACGTTGTACTCGGCCCTGAACGAGCTCAACGTTATTGAAGATAAGCTGATTACCACCGAGGATCCGGTGGAATACGACATGGAAGGGATTGTCCAGGTACCGATCGATGCCTCGATTGGGAACACGTTTGCCCAGTGTTTGCGGGCCATTTTGCGGCAGGATCCCGACAAAATTCTGGTCGGCGAAATCCGCGACTACGAAACGGCCGAAATTGCCATTCAAGCCTCGCTGACCGGGCATATGGTGTTCAGCACGTTGCACACGAACGACGCCCCCAGCACGATCACCCGCCTCAAAGATATGGGGGTTCCCACGTTTTTAATCACGGCCACGGTCGAGGCCATTTTGGCCCAGCGGCTGGTGCGGCGGGTTTGCTCGAAATGCCGGGAAGAGTACGTCCCCAGCAAGGAAATTTTGGACGATCTGGAACTTAAACCCGAGCAATTAAAGGGAAAGAAGTTTTATCGTGGCTCCGGCTGCGAAAATTGTAACAATACTGGATATAAGGGCCGTGTCGGTTTGTTCGAACTGATGATCATGAACAACGAGCTGCGGGAGTTGATCATGGAGAACTGCTCGACCGACGAGCTCCGCAACGCCGCCCAGAAGCGGGGTATGCTCACTTTGAGAGACGCGGGAATGAAAGTTGCTTTCGAGGGCATCACAACCCCCGAAGAGGTCGTACGCGAGACAATTATCGAAGGTTAACCGTATAATTGAGCTTCAGGTGTTTGATTTTGCGACAGCTCTCGTCCCCCGCTGCTTTGCCAGCACCAGGACGGGCCCAGTCGTCGAAGGTTCAGTAAAAGATTTTCGGAACAGCTTTTCAAGCGGCCACAGCCATGCCCACTTTTCAATTCGAAGCGATGGATTCGACCGGTGCCGAGATCAAGGACGTGATCGATGCTCCGACCGAAGAAGATGCCCAAGCGACGATTCGCCAGATGGGATACTTCGTCACGAAGATCTCCGTCAAAAAAGCGCGGAAGAAAACCGAAGGCGGCGGCGTCAAAAAGAAACGTGGTTTCACCTTCGGTGGCGTGAAGTCGAAAGACCTCACCGCGTTCACGCGGCAGTTGTCCATTCTGCAAGACGCGGGCCTGCCGATTTTGCGGTCGCTGCGCATCTTGGGCGAACAAGCCAAGCCGGGCCGCTTGAAGTATTCGCTCGAAGATACGTGCGAAGCGATCGAAGCGGGCGACACGCTCTCCGAAGCGATGGCCAAATCGCCCAAGGCATTCGACCGCTTGTATGTGAACATGATCAAGGCCGGTGAAGCGGGCGGTGCGCTCGAAGTCATTCTGCAACGCTTGGCCGACTTCAAGGAACGAGCCGAATCATTAAAGCGCAAAGTGAAGTCCGCGATGATCTACCCGGTCGTCGTGGTGACGGTGGCGGTCGGTATTTTGACCTTCATCATGATCAAGATCGTACCGAGTTTCCAAGCGATTTTCGACGACTTTGAACTCGATCTGCCGGCGATGACAGTCTACCTGATCGCCTTCTCGCAATGGTGCGTGAACTATTGGTATTTGATACCCGGTGTGCCGATCGCGATTTGGCTGACGATCAAATTGATCCGCAAATTCAAAGCGGGCCGCATGGGTTGGGATCAGTTCGCGATCAAAGTGCCGATCTTCGGCAACCTGATCGAAAAGAACATCATGGCCCGTACATCGCGAACCTTGGGAACGCTGATTTCCTCGGGCGTGCCGATTTTGGAAGCTTTGAACATCACGCGCGAAACTGCCGGCAACGCGGTCTTTGAAAGACTCTACTCCCGCGTGAGCGAACGCATCCGCGAGGGCGATGCGATTGCCCAGCCCTTGAAGGAATACTCAAAGCTGAGCTTCCATCCCGTGGCCGCGTTCTTCTGGTTCTGCTTCATCGGCGGGCCGGTCGGAATTCTTATCTACATGATGAAATATCGCCAGCGCGTCGTCGACGACATTGTGGTGAACATGGTCGACGTCGGCGAAGAAACCGGCGAACTCGACACGATGCTCTACAAAGTGGCCGACACGTACGACGAAGAAGTCGCGGTGCTCACCGACGGCCTCACCAAGCTGATGGAGCCGTTGTTGATTCTGTTCCTCGGTGGTGCGGTCGGTTTTATCGTGATCGCGCTCTTCATCCCGCTGGTGGAACTGATCAACGGTTTGACGGGCTAAGTGAGCTACGAGTAATGAGCCGCGAGTTGCGAGTTTTTAGACTCGCAACTCGATACTCACCGCTCGCAACTGTTCTATTTCGCTACAATCACCTGTGGCGCCGGAGCGACTTGGCCGGGGTCTCATGGTGAGAAAAATCACCACTCCGGGGGGGTGGATCGCCGTTTTGGTCGCATTCTGAGACGAAAAGCGGCTATGATGGCTCAAAATCGCCGCGAATCGACGATTCGCCGGGAAATTCCCGAGTGCGCACATGATTTGCAACATATTCGCTAGCTAACTGTAGGAGACACACGATGGAACGTATCGAGATTCGAGTCACGAGACTTCGAGCACAGAAAGATCGATTCATGACAACTCGCAACTCGCAACTCGCAACTCGCGGCTTCACGCTCACCGAACTCTTGGTCGTGATCACGATCATCGCGATCCTGGCCAGCCTGATCACCGCCGGGGCGATGAACGCCATGCGGCGGGGCCGCGAAGCTTCGATCACGCTCGAAATCGGTCAACTGAACGACGCCATGGAACGTTTCAAGACCGAAAAGGGGGGAGCTTATCCTCCGAATATCTATCCGAACGACATTGCCAGTTTTGGAATGACTAACAATGAAAAGCTTCTCAATACGCAAAACGTTGTGCGATTTTTAAGAAAGGCATCCCCGCGAAGTACGGAATTGGATGCTGATGTAAGTCCGCCGTTGGCACGCAATAGTTCGCCAAACAATGGCGTTGATAATGTCTTTCCGCTAACCACCGCAGGCATACGACCTTCCGAAGCCCTGGTTTTATGGCTATCGGGCTTCAGTAACGATCAAACACGTCCTTTAAGCGGCACCGATCTAGAAGTGACCTCGATCCATGATGAGGAATCCGACACAGATATCAATGACGTAATTACGATTGACGCTTTTGACAGCCCATTTTTCGAATTCGACAAAGCAAGGCTTAAGATCTCTCGTAATGACGATGGAACTCCACGCTCCCTGCTGGTTTATAATCAGGGCGGAACAGATTCCGCACAATTGCTGCTCTACGAGTATTTCCCCAAGGGAAGTGAAAAGCCCTACGTCTATTTCAACACGGTCGATTCGCCAGAAATGGTCGTACGGAGCTGGGAAACAGACGAGTTTTACTACCAAGATCCGCAGGACAATATGCAGGTGATGGTGCCGCTCAAGCAGCTCAAAAAAGATGCTCCAACGACTGGCACACCTTCGGTTGCGAATCTGGAATATGTGAATCAAGGAAAGTTCCAGATTTTCCATCCGGGTGTTGACGATGCCTGGGGGAATTTTGCCCCTACGGATGGAAACGCCAGTGCGGCGCTTGACGTGGAGGACGGTACCTTCATTCCAAAGTTGCTTTACCCGGTCGGCCCCTTCGCCGGAGACTTGGCCGACACGCTGACCAACTTCACGACCGGTACGCTGGAGAGTGAACAAGAATGATCGCGAAAGGCGGAAATCGGATGGCGGAAGGCGGAATTCAATTCCCTAGTTCGCGCTGCGCGCATAACTTCCCCCTTCCCCCTTCCCCCCTCCGCCTTGGTATGACCTTGATCGAGCTCTTGATCGCCGTTGCAATCATCGCCACGCTTAGCGCAATGTTCCTGGGGGCCTCGCGGGCAGCGATGGAGCAATCACGGGCCTCGCGCACCAAGACGACGATCTCGAAGCTCCACACGCTGTTGATGGAACAGTGGGCGAGTTATGAGACGCGGCGGGTGACTATTATTTCCCCTCCAAATGTCAATCCAACACCTCAGCAACTTGGTGAACTGAGATTGATTGCCTTGCGAATGACGATGCAGATGGAAATGCCCGACCGCTGGAGTGATATATTAGGGAACAGTGTTGCTTTAATACCACCTAGCAGCAATCCAGTTGCTTTGACGACACGCGTGATTCCACATCCGGATACTACATTGAATGGCTTTCGCGTAAATGTTCCAACTGTCTCAAAGATGTACTTTCGACGCTACAACAACCTTGTGAATGATGAAGATAAAATTGAGTCCTATCAAAGCGCAGAATGCCTTTACATGTTAATCATGTATTTGACGGGCGATGGTGAAGCACGGACTATGTTTTCCGCACAAGACATTGGCGACGTTGATGAGGATGGGGCTCCTGAATTTCTTGATGGTTGGGGGCAACCAATTGCTTTCTTGCGCTGGCCAGTAGGTTATGTCCCTTATTCGGATTTCATGACAGGTGATTCTGTTGCAGACCACGATCCATTTGATCCTTTTCAATATGACATCGATGCATTCCGTTTAGTGCCGCTTTTATACTCCGCGGGTCCAGATGAATCTTATGCGTTGCAGACTAACGCAAAGTATTTGGTTGATCCAGTAGATCCTTACCTTGCGACTCCTGTTGGATTGATTGGTTCTCCCGTTGTGGAAGACGGTAAAATGACAAATGAATATCTCGACAACATCCACAACCACCTCCAAGAGGCAAGATAGGTAACCATTGGTGGCAAGACGTTAGTCGCTAGATTATTTGGCCGCGATGTTGCATCGCGAGAGAAAAACACTGCAGGGGCGTGCAGCAGCGAGCCGTCAGGCTGATCCTGACGAAGGAACAAGTGAAACCATGAACGCAGAAAAGTATCGAGTGACGAGTTGCGAGTTACGAGTGAACGTGGCGGGGGCTAACTCGCGCCTCGCGCCTCACGACTCGCGCCTCGCCATGACTCTCATCGAGTTGATGGTCGTGATCGTCATTCTTGTGACGCTCGTGGCCGGTGTGTTGCCCTTGGTATCGCCCAATAACGATGCCCGCAAAATTGCCGAATCCTCACGGATGTTGCAGACCTACTTCATGCAGGCCCAGGCCGAGGCGGCTCGGATTGGTCGCCCCGTGGGTGTTGGCTTTCGCGAATCGACGGCCGGTAGCGGCGTTGCCGTTGAAGCGTTTCAAATGTTGGTACCCCCTGTCTATCCTGGGTCTAGTCAGCTCTCGCGTGTGATGGTCACACCCTTGACAATTTCGCCGACGACCTACGGCGCGAAGAGTACTAACAATCCTGATGGTAATTTTGACGCACAGCAAGAACAGATTGTCCGTTTTCCCTCGTACACAGGCGCGCCTCTATATGCCGTAAGGACACAATTGGCAGTCGAGGTAGGTGGGAGTCGAATCGACTCCTTGCCCCCAAATATGTTTCAGATAGGTGATATCATTGAGGCTGAAGGCAATCGATTTGTTATCATTGATGATGGAAACCCGAGCGATGACAGAAACAAAGCGATTCAAAAGTTTCCTAATGGAGCATGGTATCTCAACCCCAAGCTGTATGCCGAACCCTACACCGACACCCTTATTTGCGTTCGCCTAGACGAAGTGTCGCAAGGGACCCGAGTGCCGCCGCTGTCTGTGCCACCCAATGGTTATACCTACGGCATTCATCGGCAGCCGATGGGGGCCGAGCGCACCAACGGGAGCCCCAGTGAGCGGGTCATCAGCTCGGGAGAACCGCCGTTACAACTCCCCGCGGGGGTATCTATCGATCTATTGGCTTCGGGCATTGAGGCGGGAGAAATGTCGGTTGTCCAGGATGCTCCGCGCCCTGTGGATGCTGACAATGTTGCACTTCCCTACATCACAGGTGTTTTATTCTCGCCCAACGGCGGCATTGATAGCTATTGGTTGAATGGCCAGCGTTACCTGGATGTATCGCGGGTGTTCTTCCTTTTGGGCCGCGTCGAAAACGGCAATCCTGCAGTTGAGCTGTTCACAAATTGGGAACGCAGCGGGGGGGGCACAACCCAGCAGCTATCGAACGACGAGTTCCGCGACCGGCAAGCAAAAGTGAATTGGCTCAATCCCGACAGTCGCTGGCTGTTGATCAACGCCAATGATGGCCGTTTGTCGGTGAGTCAAAACGCGCTCGTTAATCCAACCGTCGTGGATGACAATACCGACCACGACGACGAGATGCGGAGTACTGATCCTTTGGAGGCGATGAAAGCCCAAATCGAAGCCGCGCACGAGCTCGCCCACGGCGGGCATGGTGAGGAGCATTGATGAAATTGCTAAAGAAGGGCGGAAGGCGGAAGGCGGAAGGCGGAAATTGTTTCCACCCTTCTCGCTGCGCGCATCATTTCCCCCTTCCCCCGTCCCCCGTCCCTCGTCGCTCCGGCATCACCCTCATCGAAGTTCTCATTTCGATGTTCGTGCTGCTGTTCGGCCTGATGGGCGTGGCGGCGATTTTTCCTGTGGCGAGCCACTACATCCTCGAAGGGGACAAACGCGATCGCAGCAGCGGCCTGGCACAGTTGGCGTTTGAGGAACTTCAAGCGCGGAAAGTCTTGCGGCCCCGGTTGTGGTTATATGCGAATTCTCTGCCCGGAAATCTATATCCGCTTTTGAATCCTGCGGCGCAATTTTTTAATTCACTTCCTGACTACAACAATACGATGCCTGAAGATGTAGTGGGCCCCGGTCATGCCTTCGTGATTGATCCGCTGGGAGCGGCAAATGCTCCAGTTGCCACTTCTCCAATGTATGTCTATCCAACGCTTAACGACGACTCTAATCCGTGGGTGAGCAATAACCAACCGACTGTTAACGGTTTTGCCGGTGTCACTTGGCCAGTACGCCGCATGACGTTGCCGCACAATGGTGGGCCCCTGGATCGGCAAACCGCCGATACCATCTTCCGCCTCCGCGATGACCTGGCCGTCGAACAGCCCGATGCCGGGGATCGGCCGAGCATTCAGCGTTGGGCCAAGGCTGATCCGAATGGCACACCCAGCGATCCGACGGATGATCAACTTTTGAGCCGCGACTACACGGGCGATTACTCCTGGCTGGCGACCGTCGTCCCCACCAATAGCCACGCTCTCACGGGTTTGCAACCGGCGGCAAATATCAAAGACGAGCAATACGAAGTCACCACCGTTGTGTTTTACAAACGCGATATCGTTCCCTCGGTCAGCGCCCCCGGCAGTCCCGGCAGCGAACGTTTGGTCGCCGCGGAATTTTTGAACGAAAGCGAACTGGCGATTTACGACGCAAATACTACCGACAGCGAAACCATCGAATCGGCCCTCGATGGAATCAAGCCAACAAACTGGATCGCCGTGATGGGCGTAAACCAAATCACCGGCACGTTCATGATGAAGTGGTACAAAGTGCAAGCGATGGATGATGAAACAAGTCCTGTGCAGCTTAAAGATGGTTCAACGGTTCAAGGCCGCTACGTGATGGTCCAGGGTGCCGATTGGCCCAAGAGCTCCTACAACAACCTCCAAGTCGCGATCCTCCCCGGGGCGATCGACGCCTACACCCGCGTGATGCAGGTGGATGTGGAGTGAGTTTTCAAGTTGCGAGTTTCGAGTTACGAGAAAAGCGACAGCGGGTCGTGACAATGAGCGACCTGTGTTTGAAGAGGCAATGATGAAAGCAAAGAAAAGGTATTCGCGAGTTCCGAGTAACGAGGCGCGCATGAGTCGTGGCTCTCGTGGCTCGCTACTCACATCTCGCAACTCATCCCGCCGCGGGGTTTTGCTGCTCGTGATCCTGGGCATGCTCACGCTGTTCCTGATGATTGGCACAGCCTTCATCATGTCGGGCAACCAATACCGCCGCGCGAACAAGACCTATTCCAAAGTCGGCGAGCAAAAGAACCTTAAAGCCTCGCAAGAAGGCTTTCTCACCGAGGTGATCAACCAGATCATCCGCGACACGGCCAACCAAAATTCCTCGCTGCGATTCCACAGCCTGCTGCGGGATTTGTATGGCACCGAAGGTTTGGTCGCGCTCATTCCGCCCGACACAGTGACTCCACTTCCCGCTTGGGCGGGAGACATCGGGGGATCGACCAACAACCTGACCGCCGGGCAAATGCTTGAGTTTCAAATCCCCGTGGAAAATTTCGGAGATTACTTTGGCAATCAACTGGGGCCCGAGCGACTCAGCCATTTTCAGAATTTCTACAACGGCCAAGTTCTGACTTTTTTGGACGGCGCCGCGGAAGGCAGCTCCACGCGCATCGTTGGCTATTACCGACTCCAAGCGGGTTCGAATCCTTCGCCAACTGATCCTGCCGTGATCCGCGTGCTCAATTTTCCGCTGTCGAACGGCCTGCAAATCACCGATCCCACGGTGCTGGCCGGTTCGCGGATTCTCATCAACGGCCGACCATTCAACGGCACGGGCGTGGGGTACAACGCGCTGGCAGCCCCGGGCTTGGCGAAATTGGATGCCTTGGAAGAAGTTGCCGGAACACGTCGCGAAATCGCTCTGATGCCCAATGGTGTGTTTTTCAACCCGGCACTGGCCACAGCCAACCTGCGCGATGCGGCGGGGACGATCAGCGTAACCGAAAGCTACTATGGACCCAATTATCTTTCGCTCACGCCGCAACAACAGGCGCAAGTTGCCCTCCACGTTGGGCTCGAAGGTCTCGGCGGCAGCGACGAATCTTATGATGCACCCGACTTCCAAAACATGTTCTTGGCTTGGACGTCAACGAATCCAGTCGAGACGATATTCCCGAACTTCGACGCTACGACAGATATCAGGAACAACACAACTCCTGCCCCCACCAATCCGCTGCCGGACTGGACGCGCACAAACCTCCCGCCATTTCTGGGGAATGTTATCCTCCCTTCGTTCCATCGGCCTGATCTCATCAACTATTGGGCCCAACAAACCAAATCCGGCACAGATCTGACCTTAGGGCGAGTCGGCGGCGTGCCCTTGCTGCGGAAGGTGATGCTCCGCCCCAACTGGCACGACCATCCCGCCTTCGACGGCAGCAATCCCGAGTTCGCCCAGGCGAAGGCCTACGCGGAAGCCAATCCAGGCAATCCTGATCAGCTGCTCCGCATGATCTACGGCCCGTGGGACGTCGACAACGACATGGACGGCATTCGCGACAGCGTGTGGGTCGACTTCGGCGCGCCGGTGATGGTCGGCTCGAAGGGCCGGCTCGTCAAACCGCTCGCCGCGATCATGGTCCTCGACATGGATGGCCGGTTGAACGTGAATGCGCACAATACACGGGATATGCAGAGTCCTACAAACTTCAACATTGACTTTGCCAGTGGGGTAAATTCTCGTGTTGTTCCGAAGGGCCAGGCCTTTGGTGTGGCTGAAATTAGTCTACGGCCTGTTGTTGATAACCGCCTTGGCGAATTACTTAATGGTGACAACATCTTTGGCAAGAACTATCTTGGCCGTTATGGCAGCGATCGCGAGCCCGGTGTCGAAAACAAATACGATCTAAACGCACAGCTTAAAATGCAAGGCATGCCATTCTATGTTGATGGCACGGCTTCGCTGTATCGTAGTAATTTTGGAACTCTGCCAGACCTTCGTGCGCGTTATGCCATGGGTCTGAACTCATTTGGTCAGTCCATTCTCGAATGGAACTATCAAGATTTCGTCGACAACGATGGCAACGGTGTTTTCGACTACGGCGTTGACGAAGCTCGGTTGGATGAGGATTCACCTTATGAACTCGATCTTTCGATGACGGGAGCCCGCGGCGAGGGTACGAGTGTCGACAATCCCTTCTCACCCGCCGAGTTGGAGCGACTGCTGCGCGTTTATGATCTTGATGCTGGCACGCTCTCATCAAGGTTGCTTGAACTTCTTATAGGCGATCAAACAAGCGCCAACCCCAACGATATCAAGAACTGGCGCACGCTGCTGACCACCGATAGCTATGATCTCCCAGAACCATCTTTTCAAATGCCTGCTTGGGTCCGTTTGGGAATCGACGGTGTGCTTGACCCCGACACCGATCCGGCTCCCGATGATTACTTTCGTGTGATGAACAACGAACCAGTCAATGGGACCTTTGTTGATCTGATGGAATATCGCTATCGACTTGCCCAGTATCCGATCTGGTATAAGTCGGCAGATACACCGGCGCGTGTTCAGGCTTTGAAAACTCAATTGCGAAGAGTCATCGCTCCTGAAATGTTAGCGGGTTTAAGGTTCGATCTTAACCGCCCGTTCGGCAACGGTCGGGATGACAACGGAAATCTTGTCGTCGATGAGCCAGGCGAGTTTTTCGACGCGAACGGGAACGGGCGATTTGATGCTGGTGAAGGAGATATCTATTGGAGCATCCAGGCAGCTCGCCTCTCGCCCAACGAGGCAAATAACACGGCCAAGGATTCGTTCCAAGATACACAACTCGGCAAGGTACGTTACGACCACGATTACAATGGGGATGGTGACATCGATAATGTTGAGCGGTCTAACAGCAACCCCACCGATCTCATTGGACTTGTCAACCTTCATAACTACCAGCGGCAACTCTACGCCCGGCAGTTGTACATGATGGCGCTGGCGTTGATCGATCCGATTCCGCCGCTCGATGTCAACAGCATCCCAGCAGTTCCGGCAACGTTGCGCAAAGAGAAAATGAAGCTCCATCGTGAGACTCTCGAAGAGCAATCGCGCAAGCTGGCGCAGTGGGCGATCAACGTGGTCGACTTCCGCGATCCTGACAATATCATGACCGCCTTTGAGTACGATGCCATTCCCTTTAACGGTTGGCAGGTCGACGGAGATATTCGCACCACAACAGACATACCCAACTGGTCGGACGATGGTACCGACAATAATGGAAATGGTCTCATTGACCGTGACGATCCGGAAGAACTCGCTTTTCGCAACGGCATCGATGACGACTTCGATGGTCAGACCGACGACAATGACCCCGATGAGATTGCGGAGCGGCAGGTCGTTTGGGGGATGGAACGCCCGGAAGTTCTTATGACCGAGACTCTCGCCTGGCACGATCGTGCTACCGAGGACTTGGGCACGGGCGTGGAAGATGCCGTGACCGATGAAAACGCCGATGGCAAGATCGATAAAGACGACGAAGGTCGTGTCGGGGTGGGGAGCGGCGCCAATGACAAAGATTACGATCAATACGCTAAACCCAAGGGCGCTACCTTCATCGAGCTTTATAATCCTTGGGGACCTGCCGCAGGAGCGAGCAACGACACGCATTTGATCGACCCGGCGAACGGCAATGACCTGGGCGTCGATCTAGCTGCTGTCACGATCCCCAATACCGATCCCAGTGGCCCGGATCGCAGATCCCCCGTGTGGCGTATCAATGTTCGCAAGTCCGTAGATTACTCCATCAAAAATGGTGTGCCGTATCAGCTCGGTCGCTATGTGGGTGGCCCTGACCACGATCCCGACGACCCTGATCAGCGCGTTCAGCCACAGATCCCCGATCGCACGATTTATTTCACCCCCTTTGATCCCGAGCAACATTTCGAAGTCCGGACTAGGACCAAATTTCCCCCCGGAGATTCGATTCCTAAATGGGAAACGACTTGGGATGACGATGGTGTAGCCTTCTTTAGTTCGCTGACCAACCCGTCTGCGGCAGTCAACGGAAGCGATCCCGCCTATATCCAAAACCATGCTGTGGTTCGACCAGGCCGTTATATGGTCGTTGGTTCCGGCGTTCCCGTGGACGCAGCCGGAGAGCCTGTGGTTCCAACTCTTGATCCATCACCACTGCCAAGTACTGTTCCGGCTCGAAACACAAATATCGCTCGATATGAGACATGGGTAGGCGATAAAAAGCGTACCAGTCAGGTCAAGAAACATGCGATTGTTTTGAATCCCTTTGCAACGGGTGGGCAGACAAGTGTTATGGTTCGTAATAGCACTCCCGATCCGGGGCCGGATACAGCTCTTCGCGATCAAGGGAACTTCGATGTTTCTTCCACCGCCGATTATACTTCCGTGGCAGTTATCGATAGCACTTGGTTCCGCAATATCGATCGTGCGGCTTCTCCGCCCACTGTACGGGCAGAAGGATGGGAATATCGGCCGTTCTCAGTATCCGAGCCGGCCACGGGTTATCCACTCGCGACTTTCAATAGCTACTGGAAGGGCAAGTATTACAACGATCCTGATGGGCAATACAAGCCGGCCCTTGATATCCCACTCGACAATCAACGATGGAATAAGACCAGTTATCTCTCGGGCAACATTGTTGATGGTCAAACTATCGAGGGTATGAGTAGTTCTCAGGTACGCTGGATGCGTAAATCCGGCCCTGCGGACAGAACGGCCACACTCGAACTGATAAAAGACAACGAACTGCGGTTGACGCTCCCCGAAAAAGAAAAGACTTCGGTGCGCACGATTCCGGCATTCAGCTGGCTCTACTTGCAGAGGCTCGCCAATCCCCTTATTCCCTGGAACCCGCTGCCCGGTGACCCCAAGCACCGCGCCAACGAAATTGTGAATCCGTATATGACCGTCGATTCCATGGGGGTGAATGTCACGGTCTTCAACGGGCGTGATCAAGACGAGAAAAGAAGATTTGATCTCATGGATGGCATCACCACCCAGGTGGTGAGAGACTACGGCAACGCTGACGCTATTCGTGCCTTTGCCAGTCTCCAGCGCGGCCGAATGAATGTCGATGATATCGAATTGCTCCGTGGTCGTCTTCGCGACACACAAGGATTTGTCGGTGAACCTGCTACGAACGATGGCATACCCCAACGGGTGCAGGATTCTGGCTTCCGTAATTTGCCTAAGGGGATGGCTTATGCCCCAGGTACGCCGACGAACCCTGCATTTGTTCGTGATCCGCATTTGCCCGATGGGCGTCCGTTTGCTTATGTTCCCGGGAACCTTTGGGGCGAGGAGCAAATTGGTAAAGTTGATTCAGGACGGGAAGACATGAATCCCGCCCTCAAAAAGCCCGCCGGCTTATGGCTCAATAAGGCGGGACCGACTGGAGATGGCCTGTACAGAGCGGCAGTTACAGGATCGCATTATTTCCATTCGCTTCCCGATTGCACCCTCGGCTTCATGAACGAGCCTTATCGCGATCCCCTTAAAACTACCGATTTCGATAAAAAGTTTGTCCCGACTCAACCATTTCCTTGGTTTACTTGGAACAATCGGCCCTTTGCCAACCCAGGCGAATTGATGCAGGTGCCCGCGTTCCGATCTTCTCAGGCTCTGAAAGTCACTGGCATGTCCAAGAGCGCCATTGTGCCCAACACAGGAGATCCTAAGGGCTTGTATGTCGAGAAATACCGCGGCTACATCCGTCGCGGCTCTTATCCTGTACCGGCCGAGTTACTCAATACTTTCCGTATTGATCCAGGCCGTCTCGATTTCAACGTGGCATTCCCGCCACTGGCTGCTGATGGACCGTTTGGTCATTTGCCCAACTACTTTCGCACCTTGATGAATCATAGCCCGCTGGCTTTGAGAGAAAGCGATTACAAGACAGATGGTTCCAAGAAGCCTAATCCCAAACCTTATTTCCAAGGTTTTGCCGGGATACATCGTGTGTTCGATTTGGTGACGGTTCCTAGTCTCTATGTTGGGGGCGAAACCTGGCTCAACCCGACGACGTTTGGCAATACGACTCCTGCGTTGGCATCGACTGCTGATCCACGCTACGGTCTTCAGCCGCCGTTCAATAAATTCTCGAGCCGTCGCGAACCGGGTAAGGTGAACATCAATACCATCCCTGGTACAAATGAAATGAGTATCAATCGCCCGAGCAATGATACGAGCTTCAATCCAGATTTGTGGTATCGTCGGCGCTTTTCCTCGCCGGTCTGGAATGCCCTCTACCATAGCTTTGATGCAGCCAATCGAACTGGTAAGGACGACAACAATAATGATGGCACCCTCGATGACTTTTCGCACGCCGCTGCTGAATATCGGTCAGTGATTGGTAGTCGGCGGGGTTATGGACCCCAATGGCCTGAGGTAGGAAATTCAGATCCTAACTTTGCCGATTACTTCAGCACGTCGCAACCAACCTATCTGCATGCAGCCTATCCGACGATCTTTGCCAATCCGTTCCGGCATGGTGATGGCGGATTTCTGGTGCCACTCAATAACATGGTGCTGATGGGTGTGGATTGCACACTTCACCGCCACGACCACCCTATCAAAGGCAACGATGGGGAATGGGGCACCGCGGGGCAGGAAGATGGTAACGGCATTGATGACGATGGCAACGGGTCTGTCGACGATCTGCCGGCCGAGATGAATATTGATCCCGGTTTCAATGGTATTGTCGACGATTTACTTGAGCAAGGTTTTGGCGGAGATAGCTCAGTCCTTCCGATGCCGCAACTGCCCGATTCTTTTGTACCGCTCCACGGAGCAACAACATCGGCTAATACGGACACAGATTTGACGACTGTCGAGGATCAGAGCGCAATGTATCGCGATGCACCTCGCAACCCCTACTTCCGCTATTCCCCAATCTCACGCCTGTCGAGCATGACGACCAACCGCTCGAACGTGTTTGCCATCTGGGTGACGGTAGGCTTCTTTGAAGTCGAAGAAGTTGAACCGTGGGCGGAGCTGGACTCGACACAGCGTGAGAGGTACGGAGACGACCCGGCTGTTTACAACCGCGTCTATCCCGATGGGTACCGCTTCGGCAAAGAAGCTGGCATCGAGACGGGCGAAGTCGAGCGGGTGCGGGAGTTCGCCATCGTCGACCGCACGATTCCCGTGGCGTTCGAGCCGGGGGCCAACCACAACATCGACGAGATGATCAGGCTCCGAAGGAAAATCAAGACGGATTAGTGCTGGGGACTGGAGATTCGGGGCTGGGGGCTTGAGCTTTAAAGGCTAAGGCATGTGGATTGCAGAATGACCAGGGGAAGATGAATTATCGATACTTTTGTCCTCCCGCCCCCAACTCCTAGCCTCTAATCCCTCGCTACTAACGACTTACGACTAATCCCTAACGACTATTTGATTGACACTCCCGCGGGCCGTGGGAAAATAGAAGCTTGCGGAGCGGGCGCTCCGTGGCAGGTCCTTGGGCCGGACCCGCCTATATTTTAGAGGAACAGACATCATGCGATTTTTTAGTACGACTGTTTTGGCGGTTTTCGCCGCGAGTGCAATTCTTACCGCACCCCTTCAGGCGGCATTATCAACAGTGGGCGATGTGTCGCCGGTGATTGATCCCCTTGGATATGGTATTCCGGGACAACCGGGATCTATTTCCGGTGATGTCATTATCGGCGATACCGAAGTGGGCGGCCTCTTTATCAATCTGCAATTCGAACCGGGGCCATTGATCAATGGTGGCAATGGTTTTGTGGGCCGTGCGGAAGGGAGCATCGGGGCGGTGGATCTCACGGACTTCGGTGCCGACTGGCTCATGTCGGGCGACCTCGTCGTGGGAGAATTTGGCAGCGGCACAATCGACATCAAGGATAGCGCGAAAGTTCAAGTTGGCAATTCGAATTACAATCCAATCGACCCGGTTACCGTCATTATCGACTCTGGCGGTCTTGCCACAATTGGACAGATGCAAACCGGTCAAGGAACGGTCACGTTGTCAGGTATAGCCGGCTCGCGATTGGTTGTCCAAGACTTGATCGTTGGTGATTTGGGTGTCGGTGACCTGATTGCTTCTTCTCGTGCAAGCGTCTTTACACAAACGGGTTACATTGGAAATGGCGATGGTTCGGTCGGATACGTAAGTGTCTCTGATCAAGGAACTCGCTGGACTGTCGGTGATAGTCGCAGTTCGATTGATGGCCGGCTCGTCATCGGCAATTTGGTGGCAATTGGTGATATCGGGGAAGTTAATAATGACGCTCAGTTAGGCCGAGGGCAGGGGACATTAAGAATCGCCAATCAAGGCTTGGTTCAGGTGAGTGATGAGGTTCTCATCGGTCCCCGAGGATGGCTAAAACTTGAAACTCAAGGACGCCTGCGAATCTTACCCACGTCGGAGTCGATCAGTGGCACGAACGTAAGTGTGCTCGATGTCATCACCAATCAGGGTGTCATATCGGGCGATGGACATGTTGATTTCGTGGGAGTGATTGATGGTCCGACCAATTCGCAATCGTCTCGGGCGCTTACTTTTTTGAACGCTCCTGGTGGAAAAATTTCCAACAAATTCGATAACAATGTGCGTGAAAGGCTCGTCTTCACAAGTACTCCCCTCAACGGTGATTTCTTACTCAACTTGGGTTTGATCGAATCCAATGGTGGCGAAATGGTGTTCGACACGATAGTCGACAATGCAAACAACATTGTGGCCGATGACGCGCTCCTTTATTTCAACGATGGTTTGATCGGCACGGCCGGGACAGGGGATTTGGTTCTCAGTGGTCGAACCACTGTGCACGGTTTTATCTCCGGTAATGCTATAACCGTGCTTCCTGGCAGTGTGGGGAGCGTTGTCGGTGGAATTCAGTTTTCCTCGCCCCTCGTTGCGGCTATTGGCGATGGCGATGTTTCGTCGCCGCTGCTGACAGGCCCCGGTATTTCGATTGCCATTGGTGTGAATCCCGGCAGCTTGACCGTCATCGGCGATGTGAATCTCGCCGGTGGTGAGCTTGATCTCGATGTGTCGTCGCTCGGCACTCCGACCATGGGCGATATCTTTGAGATCATTACCATCCCCGGTGCCTCCTCGAACTTCGGTGCGTTTGATAACACTAGCGTGATCGCCGGCGGCTACGAATGGCTGATCGATTATGATGAGGATTCGGTGTTCGTCGTTTTCGACGGCCTGTCGGCAACAACCCCCGGCGACTTCGACGGCGACGGCGACGTCGACGGACGAGATTTTCTGGCGTGGCAACGCAATCCGAGCTTGGGTGACCTTGCCGATTGGCAAGCCAACTTCCCCTCTCCAGCACCCATCACGGGTGGCCTGACGGCCGTCCCCGAGCCTTCATCGATGGTGTTGTTGCTGTCGCTGGTGGGTGGCTTGGCCGTTCGTCGGAAACGCTCTTAAAACGAGAACGCAGATAACAAGATTTGCTAAGATTAGCCACGGAGTGCACAGAGGTCACAGAGTTTATTCTCTGTGTTGCTCTGTGACCTCTGTGGCTTTTTCTATGAAACGACTTGGATAGAAATCATGGCAAACAAGAAGCCGGGGATTGGAGTCGGCGAGATCGTCGGCATCGCGATCATTCTCGTGGTGCTGGTCACTATTTTTCGCACTGGCGGTGGGGCCACGAATCCTGTTCCCGTGGGGACGCCGCTGCCGGAGCTGATGGCCGAAGGGTGGTTGAATTCCGAGGCGATACCGTCGCGCGAGAATCTGCAGGGCAAGGTTGTGCTCGTGGATTTTTGGGCCACGTGGTGCCCACCCTGCCGAGCATCGATGCCGAAGCTGGCGAAGCTTTACGAAAAGTATCCCGAGCTGGGCGTCGAGTTCGTCGGGCTCACCCCCGAGGATGAATCAAGCCGCGCGAGCATCGAGCAGTTTGTCGGCACAGTTAAGGGCTTTGACTGGCCGGTGGGTTACGGGGCGAATCCCACGCTCGACATGCTGGGTGTGAACATGCTTCCCACGCTGGTGGTGTTCGGCAAAGATGGCCGCGCCACCTGGTCGAGCACGTCGACGCAAGGTCTAGAAGCAGCGCTCGATGAAGCGCTGACGCGTTAGGAGTTTAATCAGGAAACACACTCAAGACACGAAGAGAATGGAATTGGATTTTCGCGTTTTTTCGATGATTCGCCGAAGAAAATCTTAATTCAATTCGCGGATGTACCGGACTTTGGGTTTGCCGCTGCCGGGGACCGGCTTGCCGATTAGGTAATCGCTGGCATAACGCAAGGGATCGCGGGGGCGTTCGGGGACGTCGAAGTTGTCGCCCTTCTGCATGATCACCCGCGCCGTGGGCATCTCGCCAAAGGCCCGCATGCCGCTTGATTCGCAGGGGAACCAATGCAGGTTGCCTTCGGCGTCTTGCAGGCAGAATTCTGGGTATTGATGTTCGTGGACCCAAACCATCCGTGCCGGAATTTTGTCGGCCCGCAATAAGGCCACGAACAAGGCACTCACGTCGTGGCAATCGCCCTTGCCGCGCTGCAAGGTTTCGACCGCGCTGTGGTCTTCCCCTTCTTCGTATTCGATATTCTGTTGTACGAAGTCGTAGATTTTTTCGATCCGCTGCCAAGTCGTCATGTTGGCGGGATCGATTTCGTCGGCGACTTTTTCTTCGGCCGATTCCGCTGTTTCAACCTTGTCATCGAAGACGGTGATTTCGACGGCATCGCTGTTGGTTTCTTCTTCGTACTGTTTATCGTTGGACTTCTTCTTGGCTAAACTCTTCTTGTCGGGCTTGGCCTCGGCGAAGATCTCTTTGAGCGTGCGGCGAATCTTGCCGTGGCTGGATTGAATGTAGGGGCTGCGGCCGAGATAACGCTTGAGATCGCGGTCGGGCTTTTTCGGAGGAACCAACTCGGCCGTGAGCGTCTCATCCGGCGGCAGGATCTTTTTGGTGCGGACTTCAAACGTCAGCAGCGCGTGCGCTTCAACCCCGCCGGGAAGGTACGGGATATTGATCACCATCTGCCGGGCACCCTTGTTGAGAACGCGGTAGTCGACCGAGTCGATCTCTGGCGAGATATCTTCGTCGATGACGAGCACTTCCTGTTCGTCGCATTCAAAGGGGACCGCCACCATCGCGACGACGTCTTTCACAGGACCGGCAATGGCCGTGACCGAGGCGCCGACTTTGTAGCGCACGGCGACGGTGTCGCCATATTGGCGGTAGGGATCGGTCGCCGTGTCGGTTGCAGTGAGTTGGGCGAACGTGACTTGAGTGAAAACGAGCGCAAGCGAACCGGCGAAGAACAATCGTGCAAACATCGGTTTCTCTGTTCAGGAGTGATGGAGCTACCTTTAATTGTAGCTTAGAAGAAGAGTCTGTGGCCGAGTTCTACGTCTGTAGCCGAGGTCTTTGACCTCGGAAATTTCAGCCCAGCCACAAAAAAACCGCTCGACCGTGTTCAGGATGGCACGGCCGAGCGGGCGCAAGATAGGTTTGCACGTTGAATCGTCGCCAGGACTGCGGAGGGGACGCAGCTTGGCGATTGCTCGGCGTATGCGGCAGACCCAGCGATTGGGTGGTGGGAGCTTGAGCTCTCTGCAGCAGCCACGCGGAGCGGCTTAGTTTTCGTCGGTCGACTTAGTTTTCGTCAGCTTCCTTAGCAGGTTCCGGGTAGTTCGCGCGGCTCGATGGTCCTGGATCAGGGCCTGTCAGCGGCGTGGTACTCGGTGGGCCGTAAGTCGTACCAGGAGTGAGCGACGGCTGCGGGGTAGCGGGACCCATGGTGGTGCCACTTTCGTACCCGGTTGCAGGAGCCGCTCCTTCACAACAGCCGCTGTCCATGTACCCACCGGACCAGCTGCCGGACGACTCGCAAGGCGAGCACATCGAGGCGCACGGATCACAACAACAGGGGGGACACATCGGCACGCATTCCGGCACACACTGTGGGACGCATTGGCAGTTGGGCTGCTGCATCATCATCTGCGGTGCGGGTGCGATCATCTGGGGCTGGACATACGGGGTTCCCAACGCGACGGGGGTGGCCATCGTTGTCGGGGGAACTGTCGTCGTACCACAAATGGATCCGCGGTGGAGCCAGTTACGGGTACGGCTACAGCAGCCGGTGTTGGCAGCCGTTACAGCGGCCAACGCCAGCGCAATCATTACATTCGCTCTCATCGGAGTCTCCTTGGCACCCGTGGCGGGTGAAGTGTGGAGAGTTTCGTGGCGGGATTGTTGGTGGGGGTGCGATTGCAACGTTTGGTGCAATCGCACGGGTCTCGCAAGTGTGATCGAGTGGCCGTAAAGCCTTCCCAATCCTAAAACCAACTACGAAACATTAAGGTCAAGCAACTCTACAACACACCCAGCGATGTGCAAACGCAACGCGAAAATTTTTTGCAACATTTTCCCGGCGCGCACGTTGAAAGAATGCTACATTTCTATAACCGCAGAGGACGGCCAAGGCACTCCCGTACGCCAAGGCCAAGCGGCACGATCCGACACAATGGAATGCGTCGTTCAGGCACGTTTTTCGTTGTGTTGCCGCTTCACATTTGGTGGAACTCCCGCGTCCGAAAACCTGAAGTTGGATGGAACCTCCCATGTTTGCGTTGATCCAATTGCGCCCAGCGATTGGCCGCCGCTTCGTCTCGTTATTTATGGCGGCCTGGTTACCGCTTGTTGCTGCGCCGTGTTTCGGCGCGTCGATTGCCGACCCTCCTGCGCCGCCGCAAGCCGACGAAATTCTGCTCATCAGCACCCGCAAGCTCGGCACGACTTGCGACCCCAACCGCATGGACCGCGAGCTGGATTGTTGGCGGCTAACATTCGATGCCGCGGGGCAGCCGACCTGGGTGGCCTATGATTGGCACAATTTACAATCTCCCCTTGGCGCCCAGCGGCAAACCGTGATGTACGTCCATGGCAACCGCGTCTCCGAAGGGGTCGATGCCGCCGAAGGGATGGCCGTATATCAATCGCTGATTGGTGCCCGCACCAGTGGGCTGCCGCTGCGCTATGTCATTTGGTCGTGGCCGTCGTCGCAAATTCCGGGTTTGATTAAGGACTATCAGGTCAAAGCGGTTCGCACGAACCCCGTGGCCTGGCAGTTGGCTTGGTTCTTGGATCAACTTCCCGCGGAGACGCCCGTGGCCATGATGGGCTACAGCTATGGCGCTCGGGCCGTGAGTGGCGCGACACACTTGCTGGGCGGTGGCAGCTTGGGAACGCTCAAACTCACGAACCGGAAGCATCCGAACCGTCCCCCGGTGCGTACGGCGTTGATGGCGGCCGCCTTCGATGCTGATTGGCTGCAGCCCGGAGAGGTTCACGAGAAAGCACTCTCACAAGTGGAACGCATGGTCGTCGTTACCAACAAGCAAGACCCGGCCATGAAGTTCTTTAAGCTAAGCACCAAGAACAGCCGGGTCGATGCCCTGGGGTTGGCAGGGATTCCGCAGATGGAAAAGCTGGGCACGGCTGGCAAGCGGGTGCAATATATTGATGTCACCCACGAGGTTGGCCGCAGCCACATCATTTACGATTATTTGGCCGACACGCCCAAAATGAATCGGATGTGGGCCCAAATGATCGATGACGACGCCCGTCCGATACAAGACTTGGCGATCCCCGCCTACGCGCATTTGCGCACCGAAAGTACGCGGCGGTAGCTTATTCCGTTGTCGGCCAAAGCCTGTCATAATCAGTCGCATGAGCGACAGCGTGGCCTATTTCAATGGTGCCTGGATTCCGAGCGCGGAGCTTGCCATTTCCGTTCAAGATTTGGGCTTCGTGCTGGGCGTCACGCTCACCGAAAAGTTGCGGACCTTTGGCGGCCGGCCTTATCTTGCTGAGGCCCATCTCGCGCGGATGCGCAACTCGCTCGAAATCGTCGGCTGGCCCGCTGACCAACTTTGCCGAGAAGCGGGTTGCGCGATTGATGAATACATGACGCGCAATGCGTCCCAGATTGCCGAGGGGGACGACTGGAACGTTTCGTTGTTCATTACTCCAGGCAAATCGGCGGAGGCCTTGAGCCCCACGGTCTGCGTGCATGGCTATCCAATTCCGTTTCATCAGTGGGCGCATCAATTCGTCCAGGGTGTTGAAGCGGTGATTGTCGACGTACGGCAGGTGCCACCCAACTGTTGGCCGCCTGCATTGAAGTGCCGTAGCCGGATGCACTATTATCTGGCAGATCGACACGCGGCTCGGCAATCCTCCAAGGCTCGGGCCATCTTGTTGGATCAAGATGGTTACGTCTGCGAAGGCTCGACCGCCAATGTGATCGCGTATTTCGCGAACCGTGGTTTGGTGACGCCGCGGATTGAAAAAGTCCTTCCTGGTGTGAGTCAGCAAGTCATCTTCGATTTGGCGAAGCGGATGGGAATCACACACCAAGAAAGCGATCTGCAGCCCGCCGATTTGTCGCAAGCTGATGAGGTGTTTTTTGCCAGCACGTCGATTTGCCTATTGCCGGTGGTGAATCTCGATGGCCTCCCCATCGGCAGCGGCCAGCCCGGGCCCATCTTTCAGAAATTGCTCACCGGTTGGTCCGAGCAGGTCGGCGTCGACATCGCGGCCCAGGCCCAAAAGTTCGCGATTCGCTGATTTTGAATCATCGCTTGCTAGTTGACTCCATTACTACGGCCGGTTCCCCCTGTTGGGCGAATTGGTTAAAATCATGAATTCGCTTGATTTCATTGATTCGTGCCGTGGCCTTCGGGTTTGCGGCTGTTAAGGAAACACCATGTTTGAAGCCCTGCAGGATGGACTCAGTAGCGCGTTTAAGACCTTGCGCGGCAAAGGAAAGCTTTCCGAAGCCAACATGCGCGACGGCCTGAAGCTGGTCGAAAAGTCGCTGCTCGAAGCCGACGTGAGTTTTGCTGTTGTGCGGGAATTCATGGCTCACGTTACGCAGGAAGCCGTCGGCGAAAAGGTGCTCAAATCGCTCGATCCCGATCAACAAGTGGTCGGCATTGTTCACCGCGAGCTGATTAACCTGATGGGCCCCGTGGACAACTCGCTGCATCTGAAGCCCACGGGCGAAGTGACCGTCCTGATGATGTGCGGTCTGCAGGGTTCGGGCAAAACAACGACCTGCGGCAAGCTCGGCCGGATGCTCAAGGAAGCGGGCCGCAAGCCGTTGCTGGTTGCTGCGGACCTACAGCGCCCCGCGGCGATCGACCAACTCCACGTGCTGGGTGAACAACTGGGGATCTCGGTCTTTTCGGACCGTGCCCAGAAAGATCCGGTCACTGTTTGTAAATCAGCGGTCGAACAAGCGAAGAAATTGGGCGCCGACGTCGTGATCCTTGATACGGCGGGCCGATTGCACGTCGACGACGAGTTGATGGAGCAGCTCGAGCGGATCGACCGCCAATGCGCGCCTCATCAAGTGTATCTGGTCGTCGACGGCATGACCGGCCAGGACGCGGTGAACAGTGCCAAGGTCTTTAACGAAGCCTTGGAACTCGACGGCGTGATTCTCACCAAAATGGATGGCGATGCCCGCGGTGGTGCGGCCCTTTCGGTGAAGCAAGTCACGGGCGTGCCGATCAAGTTCATCGGCACGGGCGAACATCTCGACGCGCTCGAAGAATTTCACGCCGACCGCATGGCGGGGCGAATCTTGGGGCAGGGGGATATTCTCACGCTCGTTGAAAAAGCGCAGCGCGAATTCGATCAGGACGAAATGCTCCGCCAGGAAGAGCGGATGCGCAAGGGCGAATTCACGCTCGACGATTTCAAATCGCAGTTGAGCCAAATCAAGCGACTGGGTCCCCTGCAAAAAGTGATGGGCATGATTCCCGGCATGGGGGCGTTTAAAGATGCCCTGGGGGACATGGATGCCGAAAAAGACATGCGGCGACTGTTTGGCATCATCGACTCGATGACGGCCGACGAACGTCGCAATCCGACGAAGGTGATCGACCAAAGCCGACGACGGCGAATCGCGGCCGGCTCCGGGGTCGAACCGCACGAAGTGAACGATCTCGTGAAGCAATTCACCGTCATGTCGACGATGATGACCTCCATGGCCGGCAAAGGGATGCGCGAGCGGATGAAGATGGTCCGCGAGATGCAATCGAGCCTCACCAACCCCAACGCAGCGGGCCTGGGCAAGAAAAAACAGCACACCGGCAAGCGACTTTCCCCCGCGGAGAAGGCCAAACTCAAAAAAGACCGGGAAAAAGAGCTACGCAAGCGAAAACGCGACCAACGCGGCGGGTAGTGATTGTCCCAGCCGGCTCGCCACGCGAGCCGGGATTTGCGGCCACATCACCCCTTCCCTGTCAGGACAAAATCTGGCAAAATTACGGGTTTCCAAGAGATACCTGAGCCTGGGCTGGTAGACCCGTCTACCGGTAGGCTTCCTATACAGACATTTCCCATTGATCGCGTTGCAGTAGCCAGCGAGGAGAACTACGTGGCAGTCAGAATTCGCATGAAGAAGATGGGTCGGGCCCATCGGGCATTTTTCCGTGTGTGTGCGTTTGATCAAAATTCACCGCGCGACGGTAAGGCTTTGGAAGAACTCGGCACCTATGACCCGAGCGTTCCCGATTCAGATGCCCGCGCAGTTCTCAATGGCGAGCGGATCTCCTATTGGTTGAGCGTCGGTGCCCAGCCGAGCGAAAAGGTCGCTATCCTGATCAAGAAGTACGGCAAGGACGGCACGCACTTGGATAAGCAAAAGGTTGCGCTCGATAAGATCGCTGCTCCCAAGGTTGTGCCTGCTCCTGGTGCCCCTGCTTCGAAGCCCAAGAAGAAGGGCGAAGAACAAGAGCCAGCTCCAGAAGCCGCTCCTGCTGCGGAAGCAGCACCCGCTGCTGAAGAAGCTGCTGCCCCCGCTGAAGCAGCTCCCGAAGCCGCGGCCGCGGAATAATGAACTAAAGCAAACAATGCGATTCGATGTATTGACGCTGTTTCCGGAAATTTTTTCCGGTTACATGACGCAAAGCCTGCTCAAGCTGGCCATCGAACGCTCCCTGGTGCGGATCAATCTGCACAACATACGAAATTGGAGTCGAGACAAACACCAATGTGTCGACGATCGACCCTTCGGGGGCGGGCCGGGAATGGTTATCAAACCCGAGCCCACCGTGGAAGCGGTCGAAGAAGTACAAACCCAGGGCGATGGCCCAGGACATGTGATTTTGCTGACTCCCCAAGGGAAGACGCTCAATCAAAAAGTGGTTGAAGAACTCGCCACGCACAAACGGCTGTTACTGTTGTGCGGTCGCTACGAGGGCTTCGACCAACGGGTGAGCGAGATTTTGCAACCCCAAGAGATTTCGGTCGGTGATTTCGTGCTCAACGGAGGCGAAGTCGCGGCGATGACGGTCATCGACACGGTGATTCGACTCGTGCCGGGAGTTTTGGGGGATGAAGACAGTAGCCGGGACGATTCGTTTTCCACCGGCAACCGGCTTCTGGAACACAGCCAATACACGCGGCCACGCGAGTATCGGGGCCACCAGGTTCCGGAAGTTTTGCTAAGTGGCGATCACACACAGATTGCCGCCTGGCGACAACAGAACAGTCAAGAACGAACACGCCAGCGCAGACCCGATCTGCTCTAGCCGCTTGCGGCTTAGCGACCTAATAAAAGGAAAAACCAATGAGCCAACAAATTCTCAAACTCGTTGAACAATCGAGCCTGAAAACGGACGTTCCACAATTCGAAATCGGCGACACGGTCGACGTGCATACCCGGATTCTGGAAGGCGACAAGGAGCGCATCCAGATTTTCACCGGCGTGGTGATCGCTCGCAGCGGCTCGGGTTCGAAGGAGATGTTCACCGTGCGTCGCATCGTCGACGGCCAAGGTGTCGAGCGGAAGTTCCCGATTCACTCACCCCGCATCGCCAAGGTCGACGTCAAGCGCAGCGCGGTAGTGCGTCGTGCGAAGCTCTACTTCCTGCGTGAACTTTCCGGCAAGGCCACCCGCCTCAAGGAACGCCGCACCGACACGCCCAAAGCAAAGGCCAGAGCAGCCAAAGCCAAAGCCGGCAAGTAACCAGCCGCTCGCGGCTTAACGACAAAAACACAACGCCCAGGGATCACCATCCCCGGGCGTTTTTTGTTGCGCGAATATTGAAAACCACGAAACACACCAACCACACGAAAAATTTAGCCCCGGGTGATTTGTCGGTCCCGCCGACAAGACACCCGGGGCAGATGCATTTCGTTCATGATTTGTCAGTTGCGAGTTTCGAGCCCCGAGTTTCGAGAACTCACAATGCGCTGCGGATGAAGCGTGATGTAGGCCGGAACAAGCCGTGCACAGTTCCGGCAATGCACTTCGAGTTACGCTTCCTGCCTAGGGTTGTTTGAGTGTTTCTTTGACTAAGGTTATTATTGGGGAAAACGCACTTTTCTACAGAGTCGCCCATGTTTCGTTTGGCCTACTACACGTTTGCTTGCTTCATTGCCTTCGCAGCGCTGTGTGCAAACACGCATGCCCTGCCTCCGATGGGGCTCACGCAGATCACAGCCGCCAATGTCCGCACCAATCTTGAGATCATCGATGGCTCGGCCTATCTCAATGTCTCCAACGGAGTGTGGGTTCTCGGACCTTCGGGCGCTGGCTCTTTTATGCCTATTGCCAATGCAACGAGTGTCACACGCGTCGTGAAAGCCTTCGATGGCGAACTGTATGTCGCCGCCAATCGAGGGTCGTTGGGGCCTGCGCTCTATCAACTCGATCAGTTAAGTAGTCCGGTGATGACCTGGCAATATGGCGATGTGGTTGGCGTCGATTCTCAACTGCGGGTTATCGCTAACCTTGGTTTCTTTGAAGGTGCTGCTGAGCTGTTTCCTGGGGGCTGTGTCAACGATGTGTGTGGCGAATTTCTGCCCGGGTCGTACCCTTATGCCATCGAAGTAACTCCAAGTGGATACACATTGGGTGATGGAGGAATTCCAGGCACCATCGGTTCTTCGCCCATGCTGTGGTCACCTCAAGGGGACTTGGAAGGTTTTGTCTTTGGATGGAATCATGCAGGCTCAATTCGAGAACGCAGTGATGGTGATGGAATTAACATCGGCGGTGACTTGGACCCTCTCTTCGAACTGGGCCCCAACGAATTCGTACAGTTTCCCAACTATGCCATCGACGATGAAGATTTATATTTAGTGCGTCCTGACGGAACCGGCATGGGTGACGCCGAGGTTATTGTTTCACACGGCGATTTTGTGGTGACTCAAACAACATTTGGGCCGCTGGAACTTTACGGCTTCTTCCCAGGTATCGTTCCCGGATTCGCAAATCGCACGCTGCCGGTACTCGACATCTTCCCGCAGTTGGCCGCCATCGACATCGACGGGATTTCCAACCTCGCCTCCATCAACGGCCGAGTCTACATGACTGTTCGCGGCAGCGACGGTACTTTTCTCTTTGGTGCACGAGATCCTTCAATCATCGTTCCCGAGCCGCAAAGCCTAGTCCTCTTTATCGCGGTATTGTTTGCCGGTCTGTTCGCCACTCGACCTACTGAACACGAACGCCTCTGCTCGGAAAGCTAGTTTCCCGACCTCATTTTCGTAAGGCCAGGCTATGCCGCGAGAATGACATGTCGGAAGGTGGCCAAAAATAGTTGTGGCACCCAGCCCACGAATCACGATAATGGGGTCTTGTTATTGGTTTGTTTTGTAGGCCGGAACGAGTAACACGAGTTCCGGCAAGCAGTACGTTAACGCCAAATACTTTCCCTATGATGAATTGCCGGAACTGCGCACTGCTTGTTCCGGCCTACAAGATTACATCCATTACGAGGGACGGAGGCTTCACACCCTCAATCCTGGCCACGCCGAAGGTCCGCGCTGATGGCGAAAACGATGAAAAAAAAACGATTCATTTTGGAAGTGCGCAAAAAAGCCTGCCAAGTTGGACAAGTTGGAAACCTTTGCGTCATTCCCGAGAAAAACGAACGTTGGTAACAGGAATCAACTTGGCCAGGTTGGCTAAGTTGGAGGTCGAAATCATAAAATAATGAAACTAGCTCACGCATTATCTCAGAGACTTTTGCAACTCGCGGCCAGTGTGCGCTCATCGCTCCGCATGTCGAGCCGCGCGCTGACGTTGGGGGAACGGGGCGAAGTCGCGGCGGCGAAGTTTCTTGAGCGTGCCGGCTATCGCGTGGTCACAACGCGCATGCGTCAACGGTATGGCGAGATTGACATCATCGCGGTGCAAGCGAAGACCGTCGTGTTTATTGAAGTGAAAACGCGGCGGTTGGATTTAACGACGCAACCTGCGGATGCCGTTGATGCGCAGCGGCAGCAACGGCTGACCCGCGCGGCGCTTGCGTTCCTGAAGTTCCACGGATTGCTGGAGTATCCCAGCCGGTTTGACGTGATCGAAGTCATTTGGCCCAGTGATGCCGAATTGCCGACGATTCGGCACATCGAGGATGCTTTTCCGGCCGTGGGGCGGGGGCAGTTTTACAATTAGCATTCCAAGTTTGCGAAAGAGTAGGATTTGTGTAAAATAACGTGTTAAAGCACTTGAATTCAAAGTTTTTGGTGCGGCGAACTTTTCCAGGCGGAATAATATGCGGCGTTTCATCATTCTGTTGGCGGTTCTCAGCGCGTTGATAGCGCAGCGTTCTTACGGCCAGACCTATCGCTTCGAGGCCGAAGCGGGTCAGATGTTCGGCACGTTGGTTCGCAACACCGTGCCTGGCTATTCTGGCACGGGCTACGTCACCGATTTCACCAACGCCAACGATCGCTTCGCGCTGCAAGCCAACATTCCCGCGGGTCTTTATGAAATGTGGATTGGTTACCGTTCGCAATATGGCGAGAAGGGGTACACCTATCACGTCAACGGCGAGACGGGGAGCGGCATGTTTGAGCAGACGTCGACTTGGTCCGAAGAACGCGCGGGGTTGTTCAGTATCCCGAACAGCACGAGCACGCTCGGCATCCAACACAATTGGGGCTATTACGATATCGACTACTTGGAGTTTCGTCCCTATGAACCGCCCGTGGTGTTGCCGGTGAGCACGCAGCTTTCCGATCCGCAAGCCAGCCCGCGGACGCAGTGGCTGATGAATTACATGAACAGCCAATATGGTCAGAAGACGTTCTCGGGGCAGCAGCATAGCGTGAGTCAGAATCTCTCGTTCCCGGTCAGCTCCTACCTCAGCAAATCCGGCGGATTGATTCCTGCGATCCGGGGCAGCGACTTCATGGAGTATTCTCCTTCGCGTTTGCAGTACGGCTCGAATCCTCGCAACGAAACTGAGCAGACTATTCAGTGGGCGAAGCAGACCGGCGGCATCGTCACGATGATGTGGCACTGGAATGCCCCTGCCAATCTTATTAATCAGACCGACAAAGAGTGGTGGCGTGGTTTTTACACGTATGCCACGACATTCGATCTGCCAGGTGCTCTGGCTAATCCCAATGGCAACGACTATCAACTGTTGCTGAGGGATATCGACGCCATTGCCGTGCAGCTGCAAAAGTTTGAGGACGAAAATATCCCCGTGCTGTGGCGGCCGCTGCACGAAGCGCAAGGGGAATGGTTTTGGTGGGGGGCACACGGGCCGGAGACGTTCAAGGACTTGTGGCACTTGATGCACGACCGACTTACGAACGAGCATGGCCTGCACAATCTGATTTGGGAATACACGTCGACCGGCGTGAATGACGAGTTTTTGGATTGGTATCCGGGCGATGAATACGTCGACATGATTGGTGCGGATATTTACACCGATCCGACTTCCAGCATGAGCGGCGAATGGCAGGATTTGCTCGAAGTGTTTAATGGAGACAAGTTGATCGCCCTTTCCGAGACCGGCACGCTGCCCAATCCCGACGTGATGGATCAATGGGGGATCGAGTGGAGTTATTTTTCCCCTTGGAGTGGCTCGTTTGTCGATGCCATGACCCCCGCGCAACTGCAAGCCACACTGGGTCATGAAGACATTATCACGCTCGATGAGCTGTTGATCACGCCTTGGAAGCAAAGCGGTGGTTTTCTGGGGGCCGATTTGAATTTCGACGGCGAAGTGAACGGCGCTGATCTCGCAATCTGGCAAGCCGCTTATGGCGATACGGCCGTGGGCGATGCCGATCTGGATGGCGACTCCGACGGCCGCGACTTCTTGCTGTGGATGCGGCAGGTCACGGAAGCAGGACAATTGACCGAGACATTGAACGTCCCCGAGCCGGGTGCGATGTCACTGGTTTGGTTCGCAACAGCGTTCGTCGTTTTTGGCCGCTCAAGGTGGTAGAATCAAAGGGTGGTAGAATCAGGTCGACGATTGCCAAATCGGCCACAAGCGATTCGCATAGTTTTCGAGCGCGTGCAAACGCAACCCGTAGACGTGCTCGATGGTCGCTTGCGTGACGATCTCGCGCGTGGGACCGCTGGCATGAATTCGGCCGTTGCTGAGCATTAAAGTTTGTCGAATACCGGGAACGATTTCCTCAACATGATGGGTAACGAGGATGACGGTGGGGCCACCGGTTGTGGCGACAGCGTCGTTCAGCCAAGCAAGAAACCGCTCGCGAACGCCGGGGTCCATTCCCGCGCACGGTTCATCGAGCACCATGAGCAGCGGTTCGGCCATGCGGGCGCGGGCGATCAGCACTTGCTGGCGCTCTCCTTGCGAGAGCACGCCGAATGGTTTGTCGATCAGGTCTTCGCACCGCAAATCGATCAGCATTTGCCGGGCATCGGCGAAATCTTGGTCGGTCGGTTCAAAGCCAAGGAATATCTTAAGCCCAAACTGCGCGAGCCGTCCCGTGACCACAGTTTCCAGAGCCGTGTCCTCGGCGGGAATTTCTGCCGCGAGATTGCCGGTGATCCAGCCGATACGTTTACGCAACTCACGCAAGTCGAGCAGTTCCTGACCCAATCGCAACACTTGACCGCTCGAAGGCCAAAGATAACCGCAAGCAATTTTCAGCAGCGTCGTTTTGCCGGAGCCATTCGGTCCCAATACGGCCCAATGCTCTCCGGGCCGCAGCGACCAACTCACGTCGGTAAGAATGTGCGTGTCTTGTTGAACGTAGCTGACGTTCGCAAGTTGAATGATGGGTTCGGCAGGCATGGCGATTCAATACGATGTCGACGATTAACTTTTGCGTGCCAAACAGGCCCAATCCCAAGGCGACTTTCGCTCGGTCAGTTCCAGGCCATCTTCTCCCCAAGGATACGTGGCCTTGCGGAGCGCGACCACTTCGAATCCAAGTTGGGTCACGATCTTTCGCAATTCTTGCCGCGAGTAGTGCTTCTGCTCAGTGTCGTTGCGGCGAACGAGCTCGCTTTCGATATCGACCGAGCCATGAAAGGCTTCGGCATCCATCTCGGCTACGTATCGGGCAGATTCCAACGCGGGAACGACAACGAGCAAATGCCCACCCGGTTTCACGAGTTGGCCGAGGCTGGTCCATTGCTGCTCGCGCAGCCGCGGCTTGGGTGCAGTGATGACGTTCAAGCAAACGGCCAGGTTCGCAATCGACCCGAACTTCGCGCCAGCTTTTTCCAAGGGCAAGGCGTGCCATTCGGCGTGTTTCGTATCCTGGCAACGGCGCTTGGCCCGTTTCACCATCGCAGCCGCGAAATCAAACGCGACAATCTTGCCGAAGGATTGGCCAAATCGCTCGACGAACGTGCCGATGCCGCAACCCGCGTCAACGAGCGTTTTACGGCGGTTGGGCTTGCTGAGCGCGACCAACCTGGCGATTTGCGGACCGCTCGTGGCGGTGATATCGCAAACCGACGTTTCAAATTCCGCCGCCAGGCGATTCCATCCTTGTTGGCTCATGCCGGCTCCGATCTATTCCCCGATACAGTACAGCGACTTCTCGCCACGAATGATGATTTCGTTGCCCACGAGTGCCGGTGTCGCATCAATCGCTTCGTCGAGTTGATTGGTGGCCAGAATTTCGAGTTCCGAGCCGTGCTTGACGACGGAGGTGGCACCATTGCGACCGGCAAAATAAATCCTGCCGTCGGCACCCACGGGCGAGGAGTAAATCATATCGATGCCGGTCAAACGCTGAGCCTTAAAGACTTGCTCGCCCGTTTCGGCTTTGTAACACGACAAAATGCCGTTGTTCGACTTCGTGAAATAGAGCTGATCGTCGTAGAGCAACGGCGACGGGACATACGGTGTGTCTTGATCCAACTTCCAAGCAACTTGATCGGTGTCGGTGATATCACCCTTCGAGCTGAGCGGAATAGCATACAACGCCGCGCCTCGATGGCCGGTCATCAGGAAAGCCAAATTCTTATAAACCAACGGAGTTGGAACGGCTCCCATCGCCTGCCCACCGCATTCCCAAATGATCTCGCCATTTTCGAGGTCGTAGCCGCGAGCGCGATTCATGCCGTTGACGACAACTTGCGTCTTGCCGTCATGTTCAAGAATCAACGGGGTGTTCCAGGTCGTCTCTTCATCGCGATCGACTTTCCACTTAGTATCGCCCGTGTCGGCGTCAAGCGCCGTGATGAACGATTGGCCTTCATGATCCCAATTGATCACCAACGTATCGCCGTGCAGGGCAGGGGAGGAGCCTTCGCCGAACATGTGCCGCGTTCGCATGATGCCCAGGTCTTTCTTCCAGCGAAACTCGCCGTCCATCGTGTAGGAATAAACCCCTCGCGAGCCGAACGACACGTAGATATTCTTGCCGTCAGTAACAGGAGTCGACGAGGCAAAGCTGGCCGTGCCATGGTGACCTTCATGGGGAATCGCTTGCGTGGCGACCTGTTGCCAAAGCGTTTTGCCCGTTTTGCGATCGAGACATATCACGACGAATTGGTAGTAGTTGGTCGGCGTCTCAATCTCGAAGCCGCCAAAACCGCCGCCGCCTCGGCCACCGCGACGGCCTTCCCGAGGTCTGTCAGCAGGTGGTTCGGGTTGTGGTACAGGCGTCGATTCAGCTTGCGCGAGTAATCGTTCGTTCGCCACCAAGTGGAATCGTCGCTTGCTATTCAACGACAGGCCTTCAGGTGGGTTTTCAGCCGTATAATCGGTTTTGATGGCGGTTTGCAAATAAATTCGATCACCCCACACGATCGGAGAACCACTTCCTTGGCCGGGGAGTTCGACCTTCCATTTGATGTTTTCGGATTCACTCCAAGTGGTAGGAGGCTTGGCCGTGGAAGAGATGCCGGTGAATTCGGGGCCGCGGAAGTTAGGCCAGTTGGTGGCGGTTTCCTCAGCCAGCAGAGGATGCGTCGTTGCCAACAAGGCAATCGTCAAGCAAAGATGTCTCCACATAACCTGTTCTCCGTAAACTGGTAGTGACAAGAGCAACGCCGTCGGCGAGGTAGGAGCTAGCCGCGGCCATGAGGTGGGTCTACTTGAGAATCATCGCATATCGGCCAGCAGTCTCCAACAGGCGGGCGAAAAATGCAGCAAAAAATCTTGCGTGAGTTTTTCTTGCCGCGAGCTATTGGATTTGCGTTTGTATGCAAAAGGCTCGTAGAATATGCCCAATTCATCCTTCAATATGGCGTATGCAGGCAACTATGACACTCTCCCTGGAAGAACTTCTTCAAGCAATTCGTGAAGTACACGACGATGTTCGTGAGCAGGTCGTTGCCGCTTGTGAATCCCACACGTTTGAAGAACTGTGTGGTGAAGCAACAGCCGCCGCGGGGGACACCGTTTATGCCATCGACCGCACTGCCGAGGAAGCTCTATTAGCCGGTATCGAAAAAAAGATTGCCACGAATACTCCAGTCGTTCTCATTGGCGAAGGAGTTCCTGATGGACAAATTGTTTTGCCAACAGGTACCAAGGGAGCCGACGCCAAGTGGCGAATGATTGTTGACCCCATCGATGGTACACGCGGTCTGATGTTTCAAAAGCGGTCGGCTTGGATACTCACCGGTGTGGCTAAAAATCTCGGTCCGGGCACGAGTTTGTCAGACATTGAACTCGCCGTGCAGACGGAACTGCCGTTGGTGAAACAGCATCTGTGTGACAACTTCTGGGCCATCCAAGGACAAGGGGCACACGCGGAGCGTTTTGATCGATTTACTAATAAAGCGAAGCCATTCCCATTGCAGCCCTCGACAGCAACTCAAGTGGCCCACGGCTATGCAACTGTCTGCAACTTTTTTGCCGGTGGTCGTGATTTGTTGGGGGCGATCGCCGACGAGCTTTCGCATCGACTATTGGGAGGCAATCAGCAAAGCGAGGCGCGCATCTTTGAAGATCAATACGCCTCCACGGCCGGACAAATCGCCGGACTGATGCTGGGGCAAGATCGTTTTGTCGCCGATGTGCGGCCGCTTTTGGCTGATGCAGTCAAGAAGCGTGGCGGGACATTAGGACACTGCTGCCACCCGTATGATCTTTGCACGAAACTCATCGCCGAAGAAGCAGGCATAACTGTCTGCTTGCCCGATGGCCAGCCGGTGGATGTGCCTTTGGATACTCACACCGACGTGATTTGGGTGGGCTATGCCAATGGCAACCTACAAACGCTGATCGAGCCGGTTCTCCTCACTGTCCTCCGTGATATATTGGATTGAACTGCGCTTTGTAGAAGCCTGGAAGCGAAACCACAATTCAGACGAAACACATATCCGACGTGGAGACTGTGAATTCGTGGTCAATCTTTGCAAGCAATTTGAGGCATGATGTGGAAGTTCTCGAGCTACAAGGGGTTTCCAAGAGTTATGGGCAGCGACGCGGAATTGAGGGAATCAATCTCTCGGTGAACGCGGAAGAGATTTTTGGCTTTCTAGGTCCCAACGGTGCGGGCAAGACAACCACGATCCGGATATTGCTCGGACTGTTGCGACCCAGCCAGGGCACGGCGAAAATATTGGGCCACGATTGCTGGTCGCAAAGCGCCCTCATCAAGCAGCACATCGGTTATCTCCCCGGCGACCTGCGACTCTATCCCTGGTTTACAGGCAAAAACGCACTCAAAATTGTCAGCGAAATTCGCGGCCAGAGCGAGGTGAGGCAGCGCGGAAGCGCACTTTTGGAGCAATTTCAACTCGACGAAAATGTGCCAGTGCGAAGAATGTCGCGCGGCATGCGACAAAAGTTGGGGATCGTGCTGGCCTTGGCGCATCGGCCAAAGCTGTTGATTCTGGATGAACCCACGTCGGGCCTTGACCCCTTGATGTGTGACGAATTGTATCGGACATTGCGTGAGGCAGCCGCGACAGGGACAACCGTTTTCTTTTCCAGCCACACTTTGAGTGAAGTCGAGTCCCTCTGTGAGCGCGTGGCGATCGTCAGGGCTGGGCAAATTGTTGCCGATGAAAAGATAGAGGCCTTACGACAAAACGCCCACCGGACGGTGATGCTACGGTTCCGCTCAAACGCAAGCATGGCTGGAATGCAGCTGCCAAATTTCCTGAAAATCGAGCAGCGGACCAATTATGTTTGGAGTGGAGAGCTTACCGGCACGGTTTCTGAGTTGGTGGCATGGGCCGCTGCACAGCCGCTGGACGATCTCGAATTGAGCCCGCCGAGTTTGGAAAGTTTGTTCCACGCCTACTACCAGCACGAACAGGAGCCTGCATGATTCGTGGGATATTGCGCAAAACGCTCCATGAGACTTGGGTGCAGTTAATGTTATTTGGCGTGGCGCTGCTGATTGTGCCTGCTGTGCTTACAATGTTGTTACCACAGTTAGAGCAAGGGCTGACCCAGGTATTGTCGGCATTTCCGTTTGTCAGTGACTTTATTCAAGCATTGCTCGGAGAGGATTTGGGAGCGAACCTAAGTCCACAGAATTTGCAAGCGATCATCTGGGTCCATCCCTCGGTCTTGGCATTGATCTGGGCGCAAGAAATTGTGTTCTGCACGCGTCTACCGCCGGGGGAAATTGATCGTGGTACGATTGATGTTTTATTAAGTTGGCCTGTTTCACGCAGGAAACTGTATTGTGCTGAGTCGCTGATCTGGTTGGCGACCGGCGTAGGCCTCTGCGTGATGATGTTCACGGGTCATTATCTGGCCCGCCAGTTTGCCCCCTCCAGTGTGCCAACATCACCTCAGCGTGTGCTTATCATCTTGGCCAACCTTTATTGCCTGTATCTGGCCGTGGGAGGCTTGGCATTTTTCGTATCGGCCATGAGCAGTCACCGGGGTCGTGCGATTGCCGTGATTTTTACAATTTTGTTGGCATCGTTTCTCTTGAATTTCGTGGTGCAGTTTTGGCAAGCTATCTCTGGCCTCGCACCGTTTGGAATTCTGCACTACTACCGCCCCGCTGCGATTCTGGCGACCGGTGCAATGCCGCTCACAGACATGGCAATTCTGTTGAGCGTCGGTGGGGTTGCGTGGGTCTCGGCCTGTGAGATTTTTGCCCGGCGAAATATTTGCACGGTTTGAGGCCTCATGGTATGAAAATCAGTCTTTCCACCACTCCTTGCTATTTGTGTCCAGACTGCTTCCATGCGCCATGAAGAATCAGCGCGAAGGGCACCCACCAGACAAGATCATTCGAGAGAATTGTGAGACCGGCGATCCAAGGGAGTTCTCCATGGCTGGCTGCCCAGACAAAACCAATGGGGCCAAAGATTTTCCCCAGTAGCCCGACCAACACGATTGGCCAATGCCGCAACGGGTTGGTTGCGGCAATGGCATAGCCAACGCCGTAAACGCCGACGATCATGCCAATGCATTGGGCGAGCGAGGGGTAATTGGGCGGTGTCATCCCCGCCCAGAGAAAGGGCGAAACCGGCAGAAAAACGATAAAACTCCCCCAAAGCAGATTATAAATGGCCGCCAGGAAGAGCGTGGCCTTCATCCAGCGGGGTGGAGTAGAGTTAACATGCGACATTTTATACGGTCCTCGAAGTGTAGAACCGCACAAGCTGACTCAACTTAACTCATACGCATATCCCTATCGTGACCACATCATCGTACGACATTGAAGTATTTTTCGACGGGGGTTGTCCCTTGTGTCGCCGCGAGATCGACATGATCCGCCGTCGTGATAAGCATAGCCGAGTTCGCCTCACCAATATCGACGATGCTAGTTTTGATCCCGCTGAGGTCGGCAAAAGCTACGATCAACTGATGGCTCAGATCCATGGGCGGTTACCTGACGGAAGTTGGGTTAGAGGCGTCGAGACATTTCGCCATTTATACCGAGCCATCGGCTTCAACAAACTGGTCGCGCTGACTCGCTTGCCAGTGGTTTCTCAGTTAATGGACCTTGGATATGTGATCTTCGCTAAGTACAGACTCGCACTCACCGGGCGCTGCACGACCGAGACCTGCCGAGTGCCTGAAAAACGCGTGGGTGGTTTACAGCCATGACCGCCAACAATGAACTTTTTTTGTTGTTGCAACTCGCAAGCACGCTGTTTATGACGGGACTAATCTGGTTTGTGCAATTGGTCCACTATCCATTGATGAAACTAGCGGCCTCTGACCAGTTTCCTACTTTTTCGGCAGCTCATCAGAACCGAACCACTTGGGTTGTCGCTGGCCCGATGTTGTTAGAATTAGCCACCTCGCTGGGGTTAGCTGTGAGTAGCACGATGCTAAGACAGTCGCTGGTCTATCAAGCGAGCGTGATTTTGCTCATTGCAATCTGGATCTCAACAGCGCTCCGACAGATGCCCTTGCACCGCCAACTCTTGCTCGGCCACAACCCGCAGTGCATAGAGCGCTTGGTCCGCTCGAATTGGATTCGTACGTTTGCCTGGACGTTGCGTTCAATCATCTTGTGTTGCCTATTCACTGCACGGCAACTTTTGTGGTAGTTCGTGTTTGTGAAATTTGGAAAAATGGAATATGGCAGTGGTTAATACCATGCGCGCTGCACTGATATATCCACACCAACTCTTCATCGATCATCCAGCCATCCGTGGCGTGGATTTTTGCGTGTTGATTGAAGAACCGTTATTTTTTACGCAGTATCGTTTCCATCAACAAAAATTGACGCTTCACCGGGCATCGCTGTGCCAATATGCTGACATGCTGCGGCTTCAGGGTGAACAGGTCCGTTATGTCGAATGCCACGAACTAACCACCACCGGCTCGATTATCAAGGTACTAAGAGAACTCGCTATCAAGGAAGTGCAGTTCGTCGAGACGGCTGACGATTGGCTCCAGCAGCGACTGACAACGGCTTTAGATCAGGGTGGCATTGGCTACCGAATGCTTGCCGATCCTTGTTGTCTGACATCTATCGAGGACTTTGAGGAATTCGCCCACGATCGGAAGAAGTTGTTCTTCGCCGATTTTTATGCGTGCCAACGTAGACGACTCGGTGTGCTCTTGGATGAAGATGGCGGACCGGCGGGTGGGAAGTGGAGCTTCGACACGGAGAACCGCAAAAAACTGCCCCGCGGTTTAAAGCCGCCAGATATAACTTGGCCACAGTTATCGACCGCAGTCCGGGAAGCCCGAGAATACGTGACAACGAATTTTTCGCGCACGATAGGCGAAGCTGAGGGTTTTTGTTATCCCACAAATCACGCAGACGCGGCGGCTTCTCTCAACGATTTTCTCAACCAACGCCTCAAATACTTTGGCCAGTACGAAGACGCGATCAGCGCAACTGATACGTTCTTGTTTCATTCGGTTCTAACGCCGGCGCTCAACATAGGTTTGTTGTCGCCACGGCAGGTGATTGACGCCGCACTTGACCGAGCTAGCGAAGTGCCACTCAATTCTCTTGAAGGATTCGTGCGACAGGTCATCGGTTGGCGGGAATACATCCGGGGAGTGTATGTCACTCATGGTCGCCGACAGCGCACGCGTAACTTCTGGCAACACACTCAGCCCATGCCGAACGTATTTTACGAGGGTACAACAGGCATCGAACCCGTCGACATCGTGATTCAGCGTGTTTTGCGTCATGCCTATTGCCATCATATTGAGCGGCTAATGATCCTCGGCAACTTCATGCTCCTTTGCGAGATTGATCCCGATGCTATCTATCAATGGTTTATGGAGTTCTTCATCGATTCGTATGACTGGGTCATGGTGCCGAATGTTTATGGTATGAGCCAACATGCCGACGGCGGGCTGATCACAACCAAGCCCTACATCAGTGGCTCGAGCTATGTACTACGCATGAGCGACTTTCGCAAAGGGCCTTGGTGCGAAATTTGGGACGCCCTCTTTTGGCGCTTTATGGCAAAGCACAGGGATTTTTTTGCGTCGAATCACCGTATGAGTGTGCTGGTGGGTCAACTCGATAAGATGGGCGACAAACTTTGCAAACACCAGGAGATCGCCGACAAATTCTTACGCAAAATCCACTGTGATCCGTCCTAGTCGATCACTCTTGGAAACATGTTTCTCACTGTCCAAACATTGTGCAACCATTTCTAACAGGGCTACAATGAACGCTGTCTTTTCAGGCGTTTGAGTGTGCCAGCCGAGCTTCTTCTCTGGTGAGCTACCCAATACGCTATTTGCTTCATGAATTATCGCGGGAAGTTCACGTACTGCGATTTTTTTCATTCGAGGGTGCGCGCATGTTGGGCTATCGAACTCGTTCACAATCACTGGGAAGCCGTCGATTAAATTTTGAGTGTTTGGAAGAACGCGAACTGTTGGCGGCAGATACGTACCTTATCAATTTTCAGCTTGAAGCGGCATTGACTCCGACGCGGTATGCGGCTGATACGGGCGAAGTTTTTGGGTTGCGCAATAATGGTTGGAGCTATGGTTGGTCGACCGATCACACGGGCGTAGCTCGCGAACGCAACACCCATGCCGATCAACGTTTGGATACACTAATTCACTTTCATCAAAACCAGTCTTGGGAACTGCAGCTACCCAACGGGCAGTATCAGGTCACTGTCTCGATAGGTGATCCGTCGTTTGGCAGCACTCACACGCTAAACGTCGAAGGCGTGAATGTTTGGAACTCCGTCGCACTCGGATCGGGCGCATTCCTTACCGACACGCGGACCGTGACGGTCAACGACGGCCGGCTCACATTAAATCAAGGTTCTGCCGCAGAGATGGCGACACGCATTAATTTTATTCATGTTGTGGGTTTGCCTAGTGGCCCCAACAGCGGCCCCGCCGCACCGACAATCATGGAGCCGGTTGTCGAAGGTGACATCGTCAATCCTGCCGACGTACACATGGAAGCAGTCGATTATGTCGATGCCGAAGGAGATGAGCATTATTCTACGGATTGGGAAATCTGGACCACGGGTCCTTCCCCGCAGCGTGTGTGGCATACGTTGGGGATTACAGGCGTCGAGCGACTGCATACTCATTTAGGCGATGGCATTTTTGAGAATTCCCACGCAGGCCGAACCGATCTCATTTCAACGCCGATCCCCAATTTCAATTTCAACACATATTCGATCACCATACCTGGCGTGTCCGCCGGAGATCAATTGACGATCTCTACGGATATGCTTAACGCGATCGGCGGAGGGGGAGCGAATCGCTCGGCCATGGTCGATTCGTTTGTGTTGACGACAAACGCCAGTGGCAATTTGCTTAGCGATGGCAGTTTTGAGTTGGCCACGAACAACACGCAAACCAGTAATAGTGCTTGGGTGATGACGGCTCAATCGGATGGCGTCGAACCTGCCGGCGCTTTTCAAACTGCAACCTGGGCCGCCGCATCGGGCAACACAGGCGTTTGGTTCAAAGGTTACCGCGGCACTCCTGGAGTTCCGGTCGATGCGTCGGTAACTCAGGTAGTGACTGCGCCAACTTCAGGAGATTACACACTCACGTTTGCCGCTAAGATTGAGCAGAATTTTCCTACGTCGGTAGGTGCGTTTCGCACAAGTATCGCGTCCAGCGGTTCGGGTGGCATGAAGACTATCGATTTACTGAATTCCTTTGCGCCGGAATACCAACTGCGAGTTCGATTCCGCGATGCCGTTGGAGCTGTGAGTGCGTATGCCACGCGCAATTTCATTGTGGACGAGGCCTCAACGACGTTCCCGCTCGAATTGGAGGGAATAGCTGCTTCACCTACTCCCACGTGGACCACTGCCAATGACAATCCGATCATCTTGCCCGTTGCGGGCCCCAATCAATCGCAGCTACGTCTGGAAGGTCCGCTCAGCGATCTGTTACTTTCCTTTACCGGAAACAATGGCGTATCGAACACGATCATGAATCCGGGTACGCTCGACGAACACGTGAACCCCCGTGCGGTCATTGTTGCGGGCTCGAATGGCTTGAACCTGGGACCGACAGAAATTCGGTTCGCTGATGATGCAGGTCAACAACGGGCCGTCTATTTACCAGCGATCAATTTGGGCGCCAACGGGCGACTCGACTTGTGGATCGCCGCTGATGGCTCGACCTACTACGGCATCGAATCGCAAACCGAGCCAGTCTTTACCAGTTTGGCGCGACAAGCGGAACTGCCCGTGCCATTCATTGCATTTGAGCCCGGCTATCAAATCGACGAAGTGGCTGGCGGTTTGCAATTGCCAGTGAACATCGCGTTTGTGCCTAATCCTGGTTCCGATCCCGATGATCCTTTGTTCTACGTCAACGAGCTCTACGGCACGATCAAAGTGGTGAGCAACGATTTCACTGTGAGCACCTATGCGACGAATTTATTGAACTTTAATCCGACGGGGGCGTTTCCAGGCTCAGGGGAACAAGGCTTAGCGGGACTGGTTGTCGATCCGCTCACAGGAGACGTCTTCGTCACACGAGTGACGGATACCGATGGCATCGAAGGTGGCGTTCATCATCCGCAGGTTGTCCGATTGAGCAGCACCAATGGTGGGCGAACCGCTTCGACGATCACGGTGATTCGCGATATGGTCGGCGAGAGCCAAGGCCAATCCCATCAAATCTCCAATCTAACGATTGGCCCCGATGGCAAACTGTATGTGCACAATGGGGATGGATTCACAGCTTCTACGGCGCTGAACTTGGATTCCTACCGCGGAAAAGTTCTGCGAATGAATCTCGATGGCACGGCACCGAGTGATAATCCCTTCTATAATGCATCGAATGGCATTAATGCCCGTGACTATGTGTATGCCTACGGATTCCGCAATCCGTTTGGTGGAGCCTGGCGCGCAGCCGACGGCAAACACTATACAGTGGAGAACGGCAATGCCCTCGACCGTTTAGCCCGTGTTGATAGTGGTGGAAACTATGGTTGGAATGGATCAGACTCGTCGTTATTGCCGCAAGCACGGTACGTGTGGAATCCCGCCCATGCCCCAGTCAATATAACATTTGTCGAGCCCGAGACTTTTGGTGGCAGTCAATTTCCTGGTTCCAAACAGGGCCACGCATTTGTCAGCGAATCGGGACCAACCTACGCCTTGGGTCAACAGACGGCTGGCAAACGCATCATCGAGTTTGTTTTCGATGCCAACGGTAACGTCGTTGGCTCGCCGACCACGCTGGTGGAATATGTGGGTATAGGGCGTGGCACAGTGTCGGGATTGATCGCCGGACCCGATGGTCTTTATTTCACGGAGTTGTATAAAGACCTTGATCCCGTGTCGCCGATTGATTTTGGCGCACGCATCTTTCGAGTTCGCTTCACGGCTGGTGGCGATGCCGATTTCGACTTGGATGGCGACGTCGATGGCCGTGACTTTCTCGCCTGGCAACGCGGCGCGGGGAGTGCCAATCCCACGAAGGCTTCTGGGGACGCCAATAACGACGATGTCGTCAACAGTGCCGATTTAGCCATATGGCAAGCCGAGTATGGCAATGCAAACTTGTCGGCGGTCAGTTCGCTCGTGAGCGCTTATTCTGCATCAACCGCACCGTTGTCAACACATGCCGAGAGTGACGCCGAAGCAGATGTCGATGTGGAGGAGGAAAGTATCTCTGCATCGCTTCCATATTTTTGGGTCGAAATTCCAGTGACGATTGAAGGTTCTTCTTCCGAAATTCCTATTAACGATGAATTCGTACCACTCGAACAAATCGTCGATGCGGTCTTTGAAGAAGGGCCGGTCACGGCAAGCTACCGCGTCGAGAGCGATCCACTGGCGTACAGTGACGATCAAAAGGAGTCGCAGCTAATTGACGATTTGTATGCCGACTGGGAGGAATTGGTCGACGCGATCTAACGCGACCACCAATAATGCTCATACCCGCAACTAATTAAGAGTGCCCCAGGCAGGATTCGAACCTGCGACCTGCGGTCTTGATCTTCGTTGTTCAGCAAACCTCTATTGCGGAATGCCGAGGCAATTTGTCACTATCTAGGCACTGAAAAAAATAGAAATACCAACGCAAATTTGAGATGATAGTGTCCATCAGTCAGTAGGAGTAGAAGTATGTTCTATGAATAGATTTCCAGCTACTACATGGACTCCCCAGGCTCCACTCAAGGTTTTCGTATTTGTGCTCCTAACGACATTTACTGTCGAAGGATGCATCATGTACCTTTTGCAGTATCTTCCTGATTGGTCGAATACACAACTATTGCAGGGGTTTATCGATGCCTCGATCCTAACTTTTGTGATTGCACCAGTCATTTGGTGGGTGGTTGTGAAGCCGCTTCAACGATTGTCGAAGTCCCGTCGCGAGTTACTGCACGCATTATTTGGGGCTCATGAATTAGAGCGCATGCGTATCGCTCGTGATTTACATGACGAAATCGGCCAACAATTGACTGCCTTGCTAGTGGGACTTGGAACGATCGAGGCGGCCCATGACCATTGATTTCCTCTGACAATTCTTCCGAAGTGCTTGCTTGAAGTAACGCGCGTAGCGGCTCGATAGTGATGACCTGCGTTTTGTGATCAAAGCTGCGCATCTAGCGCAGACAGATGAAACTTTATCGATCCGACCTTAAAGAAGCTTCTCATTAAAGGAGGGGGCTAAGCAGCCGAGCTAGGTTTTGAACAAGTTGCTGATGGAACGGTCGCTTCTCCCAAGTAGCGAGATCGAGCAAGTGGGAATGCTCGAAGTACCGTTCCTGCTCGGCTGCGAGTTCGGACGTCACGCCCTCGTCGTAGACGATCAGCATTAGCTCAGCGTTCAAGGAAAACGAGCGGATATCTAAATTACTGGTTCCAATGACGGCGACCGATTTGTCGACGCGCATATGCTTGGCGTGTAGGAAGTTCTTGTCGTAGATGTGTACCTGAATTCCAGCTTCGAGCAGTTCTTCATAATAAGATTCCTGCGCCAAGAGGACGAGCCGATGATCGCCGAACTTGGAGACGACCAGATGCACGTCAACGCCGCGAAGAACGGCTGTTTGCATCGCCTGCAGCAGCGGCTCATCGGGAATGAAATATGGAGTGGTCAACACGAGCTGTTCGCGTGCGCCGTGAACTAAGGCTACGAAGAGCCGCTGATTGTTTTGCGTCGGGAAAGCAGGTCCGCTGGGAAGCGCCTGAGCCGGAACTAGTCCCGCAGATGCGGGATCCGGGAACTCTGTCTTTCCGTCAAGAATCTCACCGGTTTCGAGGAACCAGTCAGAGGCGAAGATGTACTGCAGTTCCAAAACAACTGGTCCGGCCACGCGGACCATCAAATCCTCGTAGGCGAGCCCACGTTTGAACTGAGCGCACACGAGGTTTTGCGACCCAGTGTAGCCAACCTTTCCGTCAATAACGGCGATTTTACGGTGATTGCGAAGGTCTAAGCGAGTTTTTCGCCATGGCCACAGGCGAATCGGCAGCATGACATGGACGATAACCCCCATCGTCGTCAACTTGCGCCGCAAAGATCGCAAGCCTGACCGAGATCCATACGCGTCGACCAAGACGCGACATTGAACTCCCCGCGCTGCGGCTCGACCCAAGGCGGCAATCACCGGCGCGGTCGCTGAGTCATTTGAGAAAATGTAAAACAGCAGATGAACATGCTGCTTGGCTTGGTCGATGTCGGCGACAAGTTCAGTGAACAGAACGTCGTAATCGACGACCATTTCCAGGGAGTTGCCGCCGAGAATGGGGCTTTGACCGAGGTTTTCCGCAAGCGTTACGGCTTGGGAAAGGGTAGGCGATAGTTGAAGATGAGAAATACGCGGATGAACCGCGAGCCGCTCGACGACGCTTGCCATCGCCTTCGGCAGTCCGGCTAGTTGCTGCACTTGCCAGCGTGGCAACTTCGCCCGGCCGATTAGCAGGTACGTGAGCATGCCAATGAAGGGCTCGAAGAATATCAACAGAAGCCAGCCTTTAGCGGCAGCCGGCGTCCGTCGAAAGGGAACCACCAACAGCATGGCCAATCGTATCCCCCACTCGAGAACAAAAAATATCCACGCGGCCATAAACCGTTTCCGATCGTTCTGTGAGAAAGTGAGCGACGGACGAGACACGACGTGCAGGTACTCTGACCAGCACGCCCGTCTTTTAGAGCATCACAAATCCAATTTCTGCGACTTTTGATTGTATCGTGGAATACACTCCTTCTCTCGGCCGACTCTGTGAGCGATTGCACGGCACAAAGACACGCGATTTCCGGCCGGCTTCATTGCGCGTTCGTGGACAAGAACGCGGGCTGGAAAGGTGATTTGGCTGGCGCGACGATGTAGTTGCGCCAATACACAGATTTGCTCACTCAATTTTGGCGAAGCGTAGCGCAGCTGTCGCATTGACAAGAGTTTTAGCATATCGCAGCCACTATTCTCTAAGTTTTAGAATCACAAAGGGTTTTGGGCAATTCGCATATGCACTCTAAGATTTTGTAGCTGATTGCTATTGAGGGAAGCAGCTTGCAATTTCAAGCGGGCGCAGCATTGAGCGTTTCTTGTGCTGATGCGATTGCATCCGTTGGAGGATGTTGTCCAGGGTTTGCAATGCCTTCACAATATGCTCCCCTTTATTCAGCATCACGCACTCTGCGCGCTGGCTGCTCGCGGCATCGGAAACTTCGGCACGGGATGCCAATCCGTCTTTCGCTACGCTCTCCAGGACCTGGGTGGCCCAAATCACCGGCACATGAGCAGCCTCGCAAATCCATAGAATCTGTTCCTGAACCTCAGCCAGTCGCTCAAAACCGCACTCAATGGCTAGGTCGCCGCGAGCGATCATCACACCGTCACACGGCGTTCGCATAGATGCCACCAATAAGGACGGAAGTTGTTCGAATGCTCTACGAGTTTCAATCTTTAGAACGATACCAACGTGCTCTCCACCCAAAGCAAGGAGCCGAGTCTCCAATTCATCGACGTCAGCAGCGTCCCGCACAAACGAAAATCCGACCATATCAGCATGAGTTGCGACAAACGGAAGGTCTCTAATATCTTTCTCTGTCAAGGCGGGCAGTCGCAGAGCACTGTCGGGCAAGTTGATCCCCTTGTCTGCCCTCAGTTTCTCCCCGCACTCCCGTGCCTGGGTGATCCGGACAGTTACTTGCTGAGACTCCACCAACTCGATAATACCTCCAATTTTTCCGTCATTGAACCAGATGGTCTCTCCTACCCGAACATCCGCAAAGATGGCCGGCAGCGTACAGCCGATTTGGGCAGGAGCAACCACCTTTAATTCGAGATCCAATTGCGCCGGCCTACCCGCGACCTGATCGTGCGTCAGGTTGAGTGTGTCGCCTGCCCTGAGAATCAATACCTGCTCTCGCGCCGGCAGCGGCCCCAATTTCACTTCTAGGTCCCCTTTGTTATCTCGCTGCTTTTTATTGCCCGCTATTAGCCGAAGTTTTGTCCCGGGGGTGACATAAGCCGTACGAAAGGCTTCCACCCAATGGCAACGACCGACTGACTCAATTACGCAAAGCTTGCGGCGTGATCCTCGCTGGTCGTTAAAAAAGATTCGATCGCCGATGCTCAAGCGGTCTAACCAAGCACCCAGTACCGGCAAGCAGGCATCTGCCGGTACTGGAGCGGCGGTCGGCTGGTCTTCAGGAAACAACCAAATTCTCGCGGGCGCCGTTATCTGGCCAAGTAGATTTCGTCGAGGGCGCCACTTAATGACCTGAGCACCGGCTTCAATGGGTCCCGTCCGCAACTTGGGGCCGGCGAGATCCATAAGTATGCGACATTTCCGTCCGAGGGACTGTTCGGCATCTCGCAGATGTCTGATCATGCGTTTCCATGCGGAAGCATCGTCGTGCGCGCAGTTGATGCGCATACAGTCCATGCCGTTTGCCAGCAATTGCTCGATTAGCCTAGGATCGTCGGCCGCTTCACTCGGCATGGTCACCATAATGCGAGCATTTCGCTTCGCTGGGGGAGGTCCCAGCAACGCTTCGGTGTGCTGATAGAGCAACATCCTGCCCTCTTCAAAACCGTTGATTGGAGCCGAAACGGGGCACTCGGGGATAGGGATCTGAGCTAAGCGGTGCAAGGCCTCCAGCACCTTGTTGACGCTTGTCAAAACGTGTGACTCAGTTCGTCCCAGCGACGAAAGTCCAAGTGCAGATAGACGTTCCTGAATAGGACGCATTTCACAACGCCGCAGAGCAAGGTAATGAAATAAGTTGCGCACGCTCTGTAGGTACGCTGGATGAATTTGCGTGGCTTTCTGCAGCCCCAATGCCTCCAGATCGAGCATTTGCCGGCGGATTGCGCTAAGCTCGAGGATCAGACTCTCCAGTTCGGCCGATTGATGGGTCCCTGCGGCCCCTGCAATGGAATGGTGTACCGACTGTTGCTGGTTCGACGGGCACGCAGCTTCGTACCCCTGTTCTCCGGGCAACGTTACCATCGCATTTAGGTCTGTGCGGGAAGCGTCCGCCGAACTTCCTGAGTTTGTTTGGACATTGAGAATGTGTTTCGTCACGCTTTTTCTTCTCTTACGCTTCATAGTTGATTTCTCGCATAGACTTGTTCGCTTTGCCTACCGTCACTTGTACGTTCCACGGCCGGCACGAACGGAATACTCCTAGCAATCGCGATGCACCACAGCGAAAGCTAACGCTCATCTCTGCCTGTCAACATCTGCTCCATGTCATCCGCCCATTGGGCAACCTCCTGAACACTCCGGCGAATGTCTTCAGCCTCACAAGTGGCCTGCAAACAGCTGTTGAGCATCACAAAATGAGGCTCGCCGTCGATATCCTGAATCGCTAGTGCCCCATGCGGCATCGCGGCATTGAACTCCAATGCCCGCCGGAAATAAGTCTCGTCGATCGGCGCGCAAACGCTATAGATGCGAATCAGACTCGATTCGCCCAATTGTGCAGGACAAAATTCGATGTGGACGCGTTGGCTTCGGCCCCCCGCGAGTCGCATCGTGGCAATGATTCGGCCGGCACTGGATTTAAGATTCACGCTCAGGTCGGCAAGCGCCTTAGCAACAAGCGCGGGAAAGTCTCGCATTCCACTGAATACTCGTTGCATTTCACTCAATAGGGCAGCGCTGTCCTGGAAACGATCCTGCGGATTCTTGGCCAGGCAACGGGCGATTATCTCCGCCGCCTCTGCGGGAATGTCATCGCGAAATGATCGGGGATCTGGAATCGGCTGATCGGCATGCGCTTGGGCTAGTCCCGCAATCGTTTTGTGGACAAAGGGAAACTGCCCGGTTAAGGAGCGGAAGTACGAAACGCCGACGGCATAAACATCGCTCTGCTGATTGGCCTGCTCGCCCTGAAAGAGTTCCGGCGCCATGAAGTGGGGAGTGCCCGCCAGGCCGCCGTCTAACGTCTCAGGTTGCCTGGAAAGTTGCTTGGCGAGCCCAAAGTCGGCAAGCTTCGCGGTTCCATCCGAACTTACCAAGATGTTGGCGGGCTTAAAATCACGATGCGCCAGACCCTGTCGGTGCGCAGCAGTCAAGGCCGAACAGGATTGCAGTAGATAGCTGGTAGCATCGAGGAGCGGCAGCGAGGGTCGTTCGGAAATGAGTTGCTCCAGCGAGCAGCCGGGTACGTACTCCATCTCGATGAAGTGGTGTGATTCTAATTCGCCTAGGTTGTGGATCGCGACGATGTGGGGATGCACCAGGGATGCGGCTGCACGGGCTTCCGCCATGAAAGAGTCTAGTGAATCGGCTTTGCGACCAAAAAGTTCGGGGCACAGCACTTTGATCGCACAGAGCCGGTGCAAAGTGTTGTGTCGAGCAAGAAATACCCATGCCATTCCACCTTTTCCCAAGAGCGATTCGATATCGTATAGTCCTATTCTTCGGTCAAGTAAACTTTCAGGGAAACCCTCGGCGCCAGGAAGAGGGGCTGCGCTGTTGCCGATCGAAGAGAAATTCGTCAAATCTAAGGTAGGGGCAGAGTCCACCACCGATGTTAAACATCCACAACCTGGGCAAGCGTGCATCGCGACTTCTGCGACGAAGAGTCTCCTGCACCGCGTACAAAATCGCTCAAAGTTATTCAAGGTTGCCTCGCGAGTAGCACGCTAAATATGAGAATTGATAACATGTGGAAACGGCCATTTCTTTAAAGGCCTAGACCGATCTGTTCTTTATCATAAGTTCCTCAACGGATTTCGAATCTTCACCGTCTGGAACTCCGCATCCATCAGGCATGGAAAGGGACCGAGGCATAATGAGCTTCCTCCACTTCATATCTCCAACGTAGCGGCAGCCCAAGACCAGTTTCGACAATTCGACACACGACATCGGCACGCACGACAGGCCGACGATTACAAGCCACTCCCTACCGGTCGGATAGGCCTCGATGCCAAATACCGGATGTAGAAAGGGAATGAGCACGATGCCGATTTGTAGCATGAAAGAGACGCCAATCGCCGCCAGCAGCGTCGGGTTTGATGCGAGACCTAACTGCGGCAAAGATACCCGCCAACTGCGGCACGACAGCGAGTAGCCTAGTTGGGCGAAGGCTAGGATGCAGAAGGCAACCACTCGCGACTCCGCTAGTTTGGCGACGTCTCCCTGGTAGACAATCCAAAAACCCGCCAAAGCGCACAAGGCGGAGAGCCCGCCATGCGCTAGGAGCAGTAGGCCTTGCCGCCAACCGATGAGTGCAGCGGACGCGGCGCGAGGTTGACGTTCCATAACGCCGCGTTCTGGCGGTTCCACTCCGAGCCCCAGCGCAGGCAACCCATCGGTGACAAGATTCAACCAAAGTAATTGCACGGCCAATAGCGGGTTGGGCCAGCCCAACACGGCTGCGACAAACATGAAGATGATTTTGCCGATATTCCCAGCCAAGAGGTAGTGAATGAACTTCTGAATATTGTCAAAAATGCCGCGACCTTCTTCAACTGCATTGACAATGGTGGCGAAATTGTCGTCCGCCAAGACCATCGTTGAGGCTTCTTTAGTCACGTCAGTCCCGGTTATACCCATCGCAATCCCGATATCGGCGGCTTTCACCGCAGGCGCGTCGTTGACGCCGTCGCCAGTCATGGCCACGACATTTCCTTGTGATCTGAGTAACTGGATTAGCCGCAGTTTGTGTTCCGCAGTCACGCGCGCAAACACCGCCACGTTCGCAAGCTGTGTTAGCAGTTGGTCATCCGACAATTGATCCAACTCACGCCCGCTTATCGCCTCTTGATCTCCGCGCGCGATGCCAAGCTCTTGCGCAATGGCCAACGCAGTGGCCGGATGGTCGCCTGTGATCATGATCGGACGAATGCCGGCGGAGCGACAATGAGCAACTGCGACGCGGACCTCATCTCGAGGCGGGTCAATCATCCCGACGAAGCCGGCAAAGACCAAGTCGCGTTCTAAGTCCAGTTCTTCAGCTAGTTCCACATCTTCGCGAAAAGCAAACGCCAATACGCGTAGTGCGCGGGCTGCCATTCCATCGGTAAGCGCCAGCAATCGCTTGCGATCAGCGGCCATTAACGGCACTGATCTTCCATCCTGCTGCACGCCGATGCATTTTTCAAGAACGACTTCTGGAGCGCCCTTGAGACAGATCAGCCGAGGGCGACCGGGCGGAGCAACAACTACTGACATTGCCTTGCGGTCGGAATCGAATGGGATTTCATATAGTAGTTCTCCCCGACTAGATGACTCTAGCCCCACTTTGCGAGCCAAGACAACGAGGGCTGCCTCGGTCGGGTCACCTATCACTTGCCAGCGATGCCTAGCCTCGGAATCCGATACAACGCGAGCGTGATTGCACCAGGCCGTAAGTTCCAAGATTCGTAACAAATCTACTTGATTCACAGGAATGATAGGCTGCGCAGTTTTTAAGCAGCTAAACTCTCCGTGAGGAACATACCCGGAACCCGAAACAGCGTAACCGGCAGCCGATGTATGAACCTCTCGGACGGTCATTTCATTACGGGTGAGTGTTCCCGTCTTGTCCGAACAGATGACATTTACGGACCCCAGCGTCTCCACGCTCGCCAGCTTGCGGATGATCGCATTACGACGCACTAGGCGTTCTAAACCCACCGCCAGCGTGATGGTCACTGCCGCCGGAAGTCCTTCTGGAATGGCGGCCACCGCGAGGCTGACGGCCAAATGAAGCGTCTCCAAAAACTGGCCACCTCGTGATAGTTGCAGGGCAAAGATAATGCCGACCAACGCCACACAAAGCAGTACCAGCCCACGACCGAGTGCTGCCAGTCGCCGTTGCAGCGGAGTAGGTTCTGAGTTCTGTTGAGCAAGCAGCTCCGCGATGCGACCAAGTTCCGTATCCATTCCGGTCGCTACCACCACCGCTCCAGCCTTCCCTGCGGAGATCACAGAGCCTTGAAAAAGCATATTGCTACGGTCACCGAGTGGCGTGTCAGGGGTCAGGACGGCATCAGGATCTTTGGCGATTGGCGTCGACTCGCCAGTCAATGTGGCTTCTAAGGACTGCAAACTGAACCCTTCGACCAGGCGAGCATCTGCCGGAACATGATCGCCCGCGTCCACTTCAATGCGATCGCCGGGGACAAGCTCGCGGGCGGCCACACTACTAAGCTGACCATCGCGAAGCACTTTCGCAGTTGGCGCGGAATGCTTTTGTAGGGCGCTCAGAGCACGCTCTGCCTTACGTTGTTGAAAGACGCCAAGTGTCGCGTTAAGCACCACAATCGCAAGGATCGCTCCGGTATCGATCCATTCGCCAAGCATCCCAGCGATGATAGCAGCCGCCAACAGCAGACCCACCACGATCTGTTGGAGTTGTGCCAAGAACTGCCTCCAGAGAGGAACCGGCGGCGTTTCCTTTAGCGCATTCGCTCCATACTTAGTTTGCCGCTGTTGCACCTCACTTCCGGAAAGACCCAACTGAGGATCGCTACCCAGAATGGCTAAAACTTCCGCAGCTGAGCGACTGTGCCAGGTCGCGTAAGAGGTGGCAGGCGTGATAGGCGATGTTGACATTAGTGAGCTTATCTCAAGCCAGATTTCGATTGACGTCCCAGGTCGTGTGCAGATGGCGACTATCCGAAGTCGAACAATTCGCTCCAAAAGGACTCACGTTTTTTCGGATAGTTTTCCGTGTATTTCTGTGGTGAGCCTTGCGGCGGCGTTGGAGAATGTTCCCGCAGCTGGTGCGCGTCGTGGTCTTCATGACGCTCGCGGTAACTTTGTTCATGACTTGCGTGCTTCAAAAGCTTGTCCAACTCGCCGCGGTCAAGCCATACGCCGCGGCAAGTTGGGCAATAATCGATCTCCACTCCTTTTCGTTCGCTCATCCGAAGCTCGCATTCACAGGTTGGGCATTTCATAAGTCGATCCTTAATCCAGGGGTTTGAAACGAACGGTCAACGGTCGAGAAATTGGGCTTTCGGCAATCCGCAGGCGACCGACGTGTTCCGACTATTAATCTCTCGCATTTGCCGACCAAGCCAGGCACTCCTCTATCAATGCTTCGCCTGCGAAGGAGATCTCCTTAGCCTCGCCCCTTATCTCACGGAGCAGCTTTTTTTCCCGCTCACTCACCTTACCGTCAATCAAGATGATCCTACGTAACCACTCTGCGCGCTCATCATTGAGTGTTCCACCATCAAGCAGGTGCTGTTTGATCACCTTGTAGAAGAATTTCTCAAAAGTTGGTGCTATCTGATCAGTACGGCGGTATAGATTAAGTAAGAACTCAGCCTCTTCTCGATCGATCTTTCCATCTGCGGAAAGCAATTCGCGTAGGGATTCGACTTCGTGCCCCTCGATCTTGCCGTTGGTCAAGATCCTCTTGCCGAGTGTGCGAAATTCATTCCTCATTCGTTTATGCCTTTCAATGGTGAACAGAACTTTAGTTGGCTATTAATGCCTGATCTCTTCTGAGAACTTGCATCTGAATGTCCGCATGAACACGTGTATACTTAATTGCCTTTAACTGCCTCCAGATTGATATCAATGGGTTCGCCACTTGGATTACTAGATGATACGGTAGCGACTGCTCATGGTTTCATCGGAAGTGAGGAGTTGACCTATCGGTGTTTCCGATATAATGCGGATATGGATCAGCTTAACTATTACTATCTGCATACGTTTTGGACCGTCGCCAAAGAGGGGAGCCTCGTCGCGGCCGCCGAGAAGTTGCTGCTAGCGCAGCCGACGATCAGCGGCCAAATTAGGGAACTTGAAAAAACATTAGGGCAAAAGCTATTCGATCGCGTCGGTCGTGGAGTGGCGTTGACCGAGGCTGGACATCACGTCGTGCGCTACGCCGAGGAGATTTTCGCCCTAGGACGCGAACTCATGGATGACGTGGCGGGACTGCCAACTGCGCGGCCCTTACGTCTTTTTGTCGGCGTCGCGGACGCGTTACCGAAGGCTGTGGCCTATAACCTACTCCGGCCAGCCCTAGCGATTACGGATTTGCGTATGCTTTGTCGAGAGGGCAAGACCGATCATCTCATCGCGGAACTTGCGCTTCAGCGTCTAGACGTGGTCCTGGCCGACACGCCGCTTAATCCGGCTGTGAAGGTCAAGGCGTTCAGCCATCTGCTGGGTGAAAGCGGAGTGTCCATCGTCGCCTCGGAGCCTCTCGCGAAGAAGTACCGGCGTGACTTCCCGCGCTCACTCGATCGCGCACCCTTCTTGCTGCCGACGGAGAACACGACATTGCGCAGATCCCTTGATCAATGGTTCGATGCTGAATCGATTCGGCCTAACGTCAAGACTGAGTTTGAAGATAGCGCATTGCTCAAGTGCTTTGGACGCGATGGAACCGCTTTGTTCCCCATCGCGACAGCCGTGGAGGCAGATGTCTGCCAACAGTTCCACGTCCGCTTAGTCGGTCGCATTGAAGAAGTTCGCGAACGCTTTTATGCGATTTCCGTAGAGCGTCGCATCAAGCACCCGGCGGTGCTGGCAATCTCAAAGCAAGCGCAATCTACGTTGAATAACAGTTAGATTATTCGGCGTGCAGCCGGATGCTACACCTAGTCCGAGCGAATTCTCCGGTAACCGCGCGGATAGAAGAACTTTGGTTTGCTGGCACTGTTCGCCGCAAGTCATTTTGCCGACCGCACTTCGAGCAACGGTGTGTCAAATTTCATGTCGGAATTCAAAGTCCCATCAAACGTAGTTTTTGACACAGCTCTACGCGGCAACCTTGGGAGACTTGCATCGCCTTAGCATGGAATCGCACCGTGTGATGCCGGAAGACCTCTAGGCATCTACTTGGACCGCGCATTTCGCACAATCTCCGTGCTGCTTAGATGCCATCGCGTGAACTTGGTCGTGCGGCCCAAGCCCACGAGATTGCCGCCAGGGCGAGCCATCCGCTGTTTGGCTCCGGGACGCCGGTACTCGAAGCGATCAGTCTGCTCACCCCATAATTCGCTTGCCAATCGGCAAGATCACTCGCGCTCAGAGCTTTTGGTGAACCGCCTCGTTGCCAAATCAAAAAGTCGCGGCCATCGACGTCACCGTCCTCGTCGAAGTCGCCAGGTATCCCTTCAATCACCCCGGCCAGATGCACCGTCACATACTTCTAATTCGCATGCCGAGTGTCCTGAGTCACGGACGCTCCGCTTGAGGGGAATAGTAATCCAGAAGGCCTGTTTCTTAGCGCTAAATGGTGGGGGGTGAATCACCAAGCAGCGTCACTTCCGCCCCATCCCATGTTCACAGGGAGGTGAGAAACAGGGAGTTAGGAGTGTGAAGTGATGAATGCGTTGCTATGAACATCGATCGCTGATCGCACTCCGCGCTCGACCTAACAGTACTTCCGAGTCCGACCGAAGCCGAGCGAGGCGAGGCCGAGCAGCATTACGCACGACGACGGCTCGGGAACCGGCACCGCCCTCAACTCCAGGAGGATGTCGTCGACACGGGTGAAGCCCTGAGTCGAGTTATAGCCGAACGTGATCGGGCCGGCGTAGAACGCGCTGTTGACGGCCTCGGTCACTTTCTCAAGAGGATTGCTGGGCACGTTCAGCATGTAGACCGGCAGTCCGTTGGGATCGCGCAAGCTAAAGTTGGCGTTGTTGTTGGTGCTGGTCCCGCGTCGCCGCGCGAAGCTCACCAGCGACACTTCGTAGCCAGGGGCCGGGGTGAAGATGATCTCAGCAAGCGGCGCGGGCGGGATGTTCCCCGGCTGGCCAACGCTGAAGTCTCCCGGCGACGCGAAGTTGGTCGCTACATGGTTCTGGTCTGGCGTGATGCCGGGACGGTCGGCCGGCTTAAAGAAGACCGTGAGATCCGTCGTGGAGCCGTAGTCCGTCCCGACCGGTTGACCGCTCGCCGTACAACCCACGTCCGCGGGACCGCCCGAGGAAGAGCTGCTGCAGGCCACATCGTCAAACGTCAGCAGAATGGAGGCGGCTTGGGCTGGCCCCGCGAGCAGGGCCAGCATCATCGCCGCGGCGATCGCAAATCTCGTCATTACTCTCTCCAGCTGGGGGATTCAAAGAGACAGGTTTTAATATGCAACCCGACGGCAGTCACTTTGATGGGTGCGCCGAACAAGCCGGCATCGTTCCGATGCCGTGCGCTATCTCCCGAGTCCGCGTCTTGCTGCCAACGCACAAAGTCCCATCGCGAACAAACTCAACGAAGCCGGTTCAGGCACAATTGGCGTTTCGGGCTGCGTGTCATAATCCACTTGCACAACGGCCGACGAACCACTGAGCGAAAAAGCCAGTGCCAGTCCAAGGTCACCCGCAGAAGCAAAATTCGAACCATCAGTAGAAAGCACGGAAAGATCTGCCGACTCAATTGCCGCGCCGAATCCCGTCCATAGACCGGCGCCAAACAAAGAAATGGGTGCACCTCCCAGGTTTTTGGCAGTCAGCTTCACCGTGAGACCTCCAGCCACGCTATCGAACTGAAAAAGCGCTAAGTCGTCAGTCGCGATCGAACCGGTGAACAATGCCGTATCGTCATTGGCACTTACAATATCGTTCTCTGCATAAAACACAAACGTGCTGCCATCCAGATCGGAACCATTGAGATCGATCTTCTCAAAAGTGAATGTGGTTCTGGCAGCGGAACCAATGAGCTCCGTCACCGCTCGTACAGAGATGTTAGCAATGGAAGCCGTGTTTTCGACAAGTCCGCCACCTAAGTCTACGGGTGAACCAAAACCACCAGATCCGCCGTTGCTCAGTACAGAGGGTATTCCGTCGACAATCAACACGGGATCAATGGACCAAGCCGTGCCAATGCCGCTTGTCAGATCGATGTAATCGTGGAAACCACCAAGTGGAACAAGGCCATTATTAAATTCGCCGCCATAGACAGTTACCTGCGTGGTGGCATTAGAAAGAATTACCGACGCATGAATCGTGGAACTGAATTGCCCAATAAGAACCGCGCCAGTAAGAATCGCGGAAAGAAAAAATTGATGCATTGTCATTAGGCAAACCTCGGTTTTTTGGCAATAGTCGTTGTTGCTCAGGGTCGTATCATACCCGGGATATCCCGGATAGAACAGTCGAGAACCGCTTCCGACACAATTAGCTCTCATCGTGAACGCTGCGCCCCCTCGTGTGTAGCGAGTGGCGTTTTTTCCGATTTTTCCCTGCACTGGCAGGCAAGAAGAGCTCCAAAGACCGCGTTTGGACTTCGAATCCGCCCTTCAGCGCGCAACTTCTCCTGAAATCGTGACTTGCACCGTGCTTGCTGGGTTAGGCACGCGGCGTGGCGACTCCCGGCGGCGACATCGCCAGCCGTGCGATCCGGTCGAGGATCGCCGCGAACAACCGCCGTGGCACGGCCACCTCGGCGAGTTGGAAAGTGACGTACTTGAAGTGCCTTGTCACCTTGGCTCCGATCTTCACCAGCTTTTCACGGAGCGTAATCAGCGACCAGTGACTCAGATCACTGGGCAGTGCCAACCGCCCCAGGGAGTTGCCGAGGTTGTAAGCCAAGGCGAATAACCGCAACCATGTTTGGTTGTAGGCGGTTCCTTCCTGCTCGCCATATGGCCCGCCAACCTGCACATGAGGGCGTGACCGGTGTAGCGATGTCATTGGCACTTGGCCGGATTCTCAAGAACTGCTCCATGGGTTATGAGAATCTGGAGGGGAAGACTGGCCATAGAATTTTAGGAGACTTAGGCCATGAAGAAGAGTCATTTAACAGATCAGCAGATAGCGTTTGCCCTGCAGCAAGCAGAGGCCGGTGTGGGGGTGGAAGAGCTTTGTAAGGAATGGTGAGAAGTCCATGTGTCATGGGAACTTCAAATTACACCGTGCCAGTCACCCCTTAAATCGCTCGATTAGTTCTGGCCCCTCATTCCGAGCATTATTGACTTTGGGGTCCACGAGATAGCTCTCCATCTCCGCAGCCGGGAAGGGCTTGTAGAGCCGTTTCAGTTTTGTGGGGTCTTGCATCTCGGGATCGAGCCACAGATCGTAATCGTGGTCGTACAAGATCACTGGCATCCGGTCGTGGATTTCGCCGACAAGTTCGTTGGCCTCAGTCGTCATCTAAGCCGACAACAGGTTCCCCAGCGATCAGACGTTCATAGTCCGACATTTTGCCGCCATCGAAGCAGCAGCGAATGATCTCTTTGCCCAACGGGTGAAGATCCTCAACATCAAACTCAGCCAGATGCTTGAAGAAGAAGTTCTCCAGCACCTTGGCGCCGGCGTCGTACGCCTCTGGACCCACGTGCATCGAGCGATCGACTTGTAGCATGGAGAAGGGAATTCGCTGCCCCTCGACAATCAGTTGCTGGAGCGCGTAGCCCAACAGACTCGACCTCGCGGGAGTCAGTTCGCTGGGGCCGAACTTGGCGCCACCCCGGCGGGCTAGGTACTCCCGGGCGATCCACTGCGGCATAAAGCCAACCTTCCAGGCCCCTATATGTTGATTAGGGATCAGCACGTAACGCACCCGCGGGGTATTGATGATTTGTTCGAGAATCAAATTGGCTTGATCGACCCGGCGGCCCGTTGCAAACGGCCAATAACTGCCCACGCCTTCGCTGCCCATGCCTTCCGATTCGACGACGCTGGGATTGGCGTGGCCACGCGGTGCTACCAGTCGCCACAACCATGCCAGGGCCGGCGGCAAGACATGGAATAAACCTACAATCCCAAAGGTGGGTCGTTCTTTGGTGCAAGGCGGCGTTCGGACTCCAAAGCTGCGAATGTCGACCGCTACCCCTCCGGTCACCACGTTGGGCACATTGCGGCGCGGCAAGATCACGCGCGGATTCGGGCACGGAATCCCGGGCTCGTCTTCGATATGCTCCCAAATCAGCGCCGTTGAACCGGGGGCCGCTTTAATGTTGAGAAACAACAGTGGCTCATTAGCGTGAATCGTCGATTCCTCTAAGTGAGGATCAGTTCCGTAGCGGTGGATATGGTTGACCCGAACGAACCAAGCATCTTCGGCGTCGGCGACGCCTAAGCGACCATCCACGCGTTGGAACCGCGGGTGGCAGAGCGCCATGTCGTCGGTCACTGGGTGAACATCGCAGGTCCGAGGCAAGATGAGATGGCGCCGTTCCTCGGGAACGTTCACATGCTGCGCGAGCAGAAGCCGCCCGTCACGTTCGCGATGAGCTTGTTCTAGCATTTCGCTCTTGCCGCCGCCGCTGGCACCTTCGTGCATGATCGTCAGGCGATTTCCGTAGGGAGTAATCACACGGGCTGTGCTGCAGTGGGCAGTGACCCACTTTTCTTTTTCGCCGCGGGTGAGCAGCACGCCGTAGATTCCTTTCTTCGCGCTGGGCCCCGGGTAAAGGTTGTAACTAAACAGTTCATGCATGTCCGGCAAGCGATTGTGCACCACAATTTGCTGGCCACCAAAGTGCGTATGCCGAAAGGGCGGGGCAACGTAAATCACCGCCTTGGGGTTGAAGGTCTTTGGAAGCGTTTCGTAGTCCCGAATTCCCTGAAGCAACGCGAGTCCGAGCGCGAAAAAGCCTGCGTTCTCTGGGGCGACGACAACGGCGTCGACACCTTCTTCGAACATCCCTGCTACAAACGGAAAGAGCGCAAGTTTTTGCGTTTTGAGCCATTCGAAGGTCGCTTCCCGGATCGGCTCGAATTCAGCGCCAAACCGGGCGTGATAGGTGGGCTTGTTCGTGGCCTGTGTGTCGCCAATGACCATGCAATCGGGATCACGGCGGCGCATGTACGGCTCGACGTAATTGGCGGCCACTCCGTTCGTCACTTCACAGGCCTGGGCTTCGACAACTCGACCGCGACCCGGCACTTCGTACGCTACCTCGTGCCAGCCATCCGGCCCCGCGTCACGGACCGCCAAAGAAACTAGTTGCTCTACATTCCTGCCAACGATGTACCCCGGACAGGCAGCTAAGATCTCGTGTAATTCCGAGGGCAGAGCGAAGAAGTTGAATTCCGACGTATTTGACTCACGCATTGGGACGCAATCCTTAAAATTTCGTTTGCAAAAGTACACAAGTTAAGAATCCCGTGGTACCGAGCTGACCGCGACTCGCCAGTATTTGCTCGGCAGAAAAACCCAACAGGCCGACGCATTCTATATGTCCTTGAACGCCGCTGACAAGGAATGACGACACCAGGGCGCGCAATGATTCTACCTTTAAATGATTGGCAAAATCGTAGCTGTTCACGGCCCGTCCGCGTTGAGCAAATGGCGCAATGTGTAGGTTAGTTATTTTGGTGAGCATAGCGAGCAAATTTGCCCCAAGAATTTAAACTCACAAAGTGCGTCGGAGTTTTTCACGTCTATCGCCGGACGCCTTAGGCGGCGATGATGGTTGATAGCACGAAGTACGATCTCGCATGCCTTGGAGCCAGGGGCAAACGCTAGGACGTGATGTCACGGTCGAGCAGATGTGAACGGCCAACATCGGTTTATACCTGCTTTCTCAGCCGTTCTCCAGCAGCCACTGAACCGCGGTACGCGAGAGTTCGGCGGCGTTGCTGACGGCGAGTTTCCGCTTAATGTTTTCGCGATGGGTGTCGATGGTGTGTGTGCTGAGGAAAAGCCGTTCCGCAATAGCACTGGTCTTTAAGCCTTCTCCAATCATGCGAAAAATCTCGAGTTCACGGTCAGTAAGACATTCAAATGGGGATTTAGTATTGTCGGAAGCGCCTAGGGCTTGGTTGATGAGCCGTCGACTGATCTCCGGACTTAGGAAGCGTTCACCGGCAAGCACGGTACGAATAGCTGCGATCATCTTCTCGTTAGATTCTTGTTTATTGAGATATCCAAGTGCTCCGGCCCGGAAAGCACGCTCTGCATAAAGAGACTCCTCAAAGCCGGAGATGACTAGCATTTTGACCGCAGAATCAAACGCCCTAATGCGTTTGATTAGCTCGATCCCATGGCCGCTCTTAAGCGAGATATCCACAAGCACTAAATCGGGGTCTGTTTGCTTCACAAGTGCGAATGCTTGGTCTTCGGAGTCCGCCTCGCCGCACACTTCTAGGTCTAAATGGAGAGAAATACGTAACGCCAGCCCTTCGCGAACCGAGGGATGGTCATCTACAATCAGGATTTTCATGGGTGAACGGGGTTTATTCACTAGAAATCTCCACCCGAGGGTAAAGCAACACACATCTCACACATGTTCCACCCGCCTCGCGGCGTTCGACATGTAACGTTCCACCAATCATCCCGGCGCGATATTGCATCGTCCGCAACCCCATGCCTCGGTCTTTGCCAGTGGGAATGACTCTGCCGTCGAGCGCGTCGATGCCGACACCATTGTCACGCACTTCCAAGATAAGCTTGCTTTCATTCTGCCGTAGTGAAATGCATATTTCTTCTGCGTGGCTGTGCCGAAGTGCGTTGTTCACCGCTTCCTGAGCGATTCGGTATAGGTGCGTCGCCGTGGTGTTGTTGACGGCCATAACCGGCAGGGGACAATCGAAACGGCAACTCAGCTTTGGCGGGGCGTGAATCGAGGCGGCAAGCTCATCGAGTGCCGACCGCAACGCCTCAGCGTCGATCTGCACTGGCATGATGCCGTGAGAGAGCTGATGAATGTCTCGATGTGCCTTGGAGAGTTTTCGATTGAGTTTGTCTGCGATGTTGCAAATCCGGGTAAAGCTGGCTTCATCGAGCTGCCGCACGAGTTGGCCCTCAAATTCCTTCGCCGGCACGTCTGTCAAGAGTTTCAGCAGCGTCCCAGCGACCAACGAGAGAGCGGTCAATTCCTGTCCAGTACCGTCGTGTAGTTCTTGACCGATGCGGCGCTGCTCCTCTGCGGCACTTTCCAGAACGTGTGTCTGCAGTTTCTTGCGTTCGGAGATGTCGCGGATTATTCCGGTAAAATATTCAGAGTGATCGACTTGAGTTACGGACAGGTCGATGGGGAATGTCGAGCCATCGTTTCGGCAGGCAACCAATTCGCGAGGAACATTGAGAATTCTCGCCTGGTCTGTTTCCATGTAGTGTTGGAGATAGCCATCGTGCTCCTCGCGGAACGGGGATGGCATTAGCATCTTAACATTCTGGCCAATCATCTCGGCATAGGAGTAGCCGAACATCTTCTCGGCAGCCCGATTGGTGTTCTGGATCCGGCCGCGGCTGTCAATCGTAATGATAGCGTCAAACGCAGAGTTCCAGATGGCTTCAAGATGGTCGTGATTCTCACGCAACTCTCGAGTGCGCTGCGAGACGACTTCTTCAAGCTCTGCATTGCGTCGGTTCAGTCGTTTCGCAGCAAGTTTGGAGTGCGTGTCGTCAAACACATAACCCTTGATGCGCAAGAGTTGACCCTGAGCGTCGAATGTTCCCAGCACGGTTTCAATAACATGTCGCGGCGTCCCATCGCTGTACAGTCCTATACGTTCGTAGCGCTCTAAGGTCTTATTTTGCGAGAGGAGATAGATGAATCGCGGCCAAGACAACGGTGCTATATAGAGATTCGCAATATTGCTGCCAATAGCTTCCTCGCGACTGTGGAAGCCGAAAATCTTCACGAAGGCTTTGTTGCAAAGCAAAATCGTCCCATCTGGCGCAGCGAGATAGTCTCCCGTGAGGTCGTCCTCAAACAGTAGCCGAAAGCGTTCTTCACTTTCGCGAAGTGAATCCGCAGTTTCTTTGCGTTCCGTGATATCACTAAGAAGACTGTCGTAAGCGATCAGGCGACCTTGAGCATCGTGGTAAGGAACGACTGTCTTTTGAATCCAACGGATGCGGTTGTCCTTGTGCCGGATGCGGTATTGGATGACCGGCGCTTGCTGATCAGCAAGTACCGCAGCCGTTTGCCGCACGACGTCGGGGCGGTCCTCCTCCGCAACGATTTCAAACCACAACGACGGATTCGCGACATACTCTTCCGGCCTGTATCCGGTTATGACCTCGCAGTTCGCGTCGTGGATCTTCTCAACGATCCGACCATCTTCGATCCGGACTCGGTAGTGGTAATTGGCGACCGCAGCACGTAGGCAACGGTAGCGACACTCCGCTTCTGTAAGTTCTTGCGTTGGTAGTTGTTCTTCCATCGTCACATTGATATCCGAACTGGCAGCGATTGCGGCAGAATGCTTGATGGCGGTTAAAATCTCACAATTCGAGATTTTAGCGATTCTCCAGCCCACGGGGCATGGCGGAATCCGCTATTCGCAAATGGCTAATGCTTCGATTTTTTGACGGTCAGCCTGTGCCTCATAATATCTCTCGCTGGATTGATCGAGTTAGATGCAAGCATGGGATAGGAGGAGTTTTTGCCGCGGATAAGGCCCAACGGTCATACAGGACGCGGCCACGACGCCGTTTACGAATCAGGAGCGCGGTATGCGAGTGTTAATAGCTAACGGAGATCAGAGGTTTTTGGGGGTCGCCCAGCAATACCTGTCGGATCACGGGCATGAAGTGAACATCGCCACTAATGGACTAGAGAGTGTCGCTATGTTGCGTCGGTGTTCCCCCGACGTCGTCGTGCTCGATCGAGAGTTGCTCTGGGGCGGTAGCGATGGTGTTCGGGCTTGCATGCTGCAGGTTCCCAGGTGGTCAGACATTCCAGTGGTTCTAACTTCGGACGACGTGGTGCCGGAGGAATTCGGCAACACCGCATGCCCCCCTTTAGCAGGGCACCTTCAAAAGCCGTTCCAGCTTGAAGACTTACTAGTCCACCTACACGGGTGCTGTCTGAACGGCACACAAAGTCCGTTGTAGGTCGTTGTCCGGAAGGAGAAAGTCATGACTGTGAAATTACTGGTACGCGACGAACTCCGGAGTGTTCGCACAGACTTCCCGTGGAGGTCCAGGCGGTGTGCTCGTTTCGAGGCACTGGACAAGTCGGATATCGCCGCGCTGAGCACCTCCGCAATCAACGGTATGACCTGCGACGAACTGGTGCGAACGATCCGCGCTGCAAATCTGCCAGATCTGCTCTGCCGCAATCTAGACGAGCACCTGCCGTTCTACGACCACAATGTGCTCAAGCGGCTGGCATACCTCGCGCAGCGATGTTGCCGCAACCGTGGGATGGGGACGCTCGGAAAGGATGCTGAACACGCAAGTCTAGGTCACTGCGATTAAGCCTTCGCTGCACCATCAGGCGTAGACGACTAAATACAGCAAATCACGGAAAGGCTACGCCGTGGACGTACTTGTCGGAAAGAATTTACATCAGCTTCCCTCGGACGAAGTCCTGCAATTATTGGGAACGGACGCCGAAAAAGGGCTCGACATACTGGAGCTTCAGGCGCGTCAGGCGCGTTTCGGACCCAACATTATTCTCGCCGCGAGAGGACACGGACCCTGGATGCGGTTCTTGCTGCAATTTCACACACCGTTGGTGTACATCCTGCTCACGGCGGCGGCGATCACGGCACTATTGCATGAGTGGGTCGATTCGGGCGTGATCTTTGGCGTCGTCATCGTGAACGCGGTCATTGGATTCCTACAGGAGTCCAGTGCCGCGAAAGCACTGGCGGCGCTCGCCCAGACGACGTTGACAGAAGCCAGCGTCTTGCGAGCTGGGCAGATGCGGCGAATCTCCTCCACCGAGTTAGTGCCCGGCGATATCGTATTCCTGCAGTCCGGCGACAAGGTGCCTGCGGACCTACGGCTATTTCACTGTCGCGACCTTCAAGTTGATGAATCGGCCCTGACCGGGGAATCCGTCCCTGTGAACAAGCAAGTGGACGTCATGGCTGATGATGGTTCGCTCGCTGACCGCCGCAATCTGACCTATACATCGACCCTTGTGACATACGGGCAGGCACGGGGAGTGGTCTTCGCGACTGGTTCAAGTACGGAGGTGGGACACATCTCGAAGCTGATTTCCACTGCCGACATGCTGGAGACACCGCTGACACGCAAGATTGCAACGTTCAGCCGCCTGCTATTAGTAGTAATTTTGGGACTGGCAGGTATCACATTTCTCGTGGGTTGGCTCCGCGGTCAACCGGCGGTCGAGATGCTCATGGCGGCAGTGGCTCTCGCGGTGGGAGCGATCCCAGAAGGGCTGCCGGCGGCGGTCACGATCACGTTGTCGATTGGCGTCGCGCGGATGGCACGCAGGCGAGCCATTATCCGCAAGTTGCCCGCCGTCGAAACTTTGGGAAGCACCACGATTGTCTGTTCGGATAAGACCGGCACGCTCACGGTCAACCAAATGACCGTGAGCGAAATCCTGGCGGGAGACACTGTTTACGAGGTTTCAGGGAGCGGCTACGAACCATTAGGAGAAATTAAGACTGTAAGCGAGCAAGGCCCCGTCCTAGCTGAAAACGTTGCTGCACGGGAATGTTTGCAGGCGGGACTTCTGTGCAACGATTCCGCGCTGGCCGAGAAGTCGGGACGGTGGGAGGTTCAGGGCGATCCTACGGAGGGCGCGTTGCTTACGTCGGCGGCCAAGGGAGGCTTGGACCACAAGGACTGGACCACGCGTCTACGGCGGATCGATGTCGTCCCGTTCGAGAGCCAGCATCAGTACATGGCGACGCTCCACGAGAGCGGGGATGCCGCTCAGAGAAAACTGTATGTCAAGGGCGCGGCGGAGGTGGTGCTGTCGAAGTCCATAGCGATGCTCGACGCGAGTGGTAATAAGATTCCCCTCGACGCGGTCGCGGTGCAACGGCAGCTTGAGAGGCTAGCCGAGAAAGGGCTGCGGGTGCTGGTATTTGCCTCCGCCGATCTACCCGGCGACACTAAGTCGATTACCCATGCCGACGTGAACGAACTGACATTTTTGGGGTTGCAAGGAATGATCGATCCGCCGCGGCCGGAAGCGATCAGCGCTGTGATGGCGTGCCAGTTAGCTGGAATTCACGTCAAGATGATCACAGGCGACCATGCGCTGACCGCCCAAGCCATTGCCCGACAGATCGGACTGAGCGGGCGGGGAATGGCTAGGCCCGAAAGTCCGCTGGTACTAACCGGCCGCGAATTGGCGGATCGATCCGATGCCCGGCTTATTGACACTGCGGACCAAGTGGCCGTGTTCGCGCGCGTGACTCCCGAACAAAAACTGCGACTTGTTCGCGCCCTCCAGGCGGGTGGCCACATCGTGGCGATGACCGGGGACGGGGTGAACGATGCCCCGGCGCTCAAACAGGCCGACATCGGCGTCGCCATGGGGGTCAGTGGCACCGAAGTCGCCAGGGAAGCTGCCGACATGGTCCTAACCGACGATAACTTTGCGACCATCGAGGCGGCGGTCGAGGAAGGACGGGGTGTATTCGACAACCTGACCAAGTTCATTGTTTGGACGCTGCCCACAAACATGGGCGAAGGCTTGGTCATCCTGGCCGCGATCTTCGCCGGCACGACCCTGCCGATCCTGCCGGTGCAGATTCTGTGGATCAATATGACCACGGCAGTGCTGCTGGGCTTGATGTTGGCCTTCGAACCGAAAGAGCTCGACATCATGCAGCGGCCGCCTCGCGATCCTAAGACGCCGATCCTCACCGGCGAGCTGATCGGCCGCATCCTGATCGTATCGGCTGTATTGCTTATTGGCGCGTTTGGATCGTTTGAGTGGGCGCTCAACAAGGGAGCCGAGTTGGGACTGGACAAGGCGGCCAGCGACGCGCACGCCCGAACTGTGGCGGTCAACGTATTTGTGATGGTGGAATTGTTTTATCTGTTTAATTGTCGCTCGCTGACGAAATCGATGTTTCAACTAGGTGTGTTCTCGAATCTCTGGATTTGGGTCGGCGTGGGAAGCATGGTGGCGTTGCAGTTACTGTTCACCTACGCGCCATTCATGAACCAGGTGTTCCATAGCGCACCGATTGGATGGGACGCTTGGTGGCGAATCCTGCTGACAGCTATTGGGGCCTATGCAATCGTGGGGCTAGAGAAGTGGATTCGGAGGAAATGGACAGGTCGAACGTCTGTCAGCGTCATTACAGTTGCCGATTCCGAATTAGATACTGGAGAGCCAAAACGGTGATTTCTCGAAGCCATATCCGACTGTTCGCGCCCTGTCAGATGCGTTGCTGGCCGCTGTGGCAATTGTCTCGACGTGTAGGCAAAAAAGATGCAAGGAAGAATCGAGATGTTCAAGCCCATCTGGTCGGGTTTAAAGCTACCTACAGATCTGTCGCCATCGAACGTGCCATCACGTCGTCTGCAGAGGGATGAACTATGTTAGTGATTTCCTTTGAGTTTTTAGTGCTGGCAGCTGTAGTCGCGCTAGCCGGAACATGCTTGGCGTGGTCCGCCGACCAGATTGCAGAAATCACGCGGCTTGGCCGTCTATTGGTCGGCAGTGTATTACTCGCGGCAGCGACTTCACTGCCCGAATTGTCCGTAGATTTATCGGCGGTGCGACAGGAGATGCCCGATCTCGCGGCTGGCGATCTGTTTGGCAGCAGTTTAATGAATCTGTTGATTCTGGCAGTCTTAGACTTGGGTCATCGTTCTGGCGGAAGGATGCTCTCCCGTGAAGCCGCCGCGAATGCCTTATCGGGCGCACTAAGTATCGCCCTCACGGCTCTCGCCGGGATGGCAATTCTAACGACACCTCGCCTGCCAGGATTCTCCTTTCTTGATATCGGGATCTGGTCCTGGGGGATACTCGTGGCCTATTTGCTTGGCGTTCGAATGATCTTCCTCGACCAACGTATTTCTGCTCGCGCTGCGGCCGACCCATTCGAAGCAGGAAATTCTGACCAAGGTGGCATCAATTCTTTCCAACCTTCGCTGTGGAAACCAGCTGCCAGCTTTTCAGCGGCGACCCTCGTGCTCGTTCTCGCCGGGCCACGCCTAGCTCACGCAGCAGGACAATTGGCTGATCTCTCTGGGTTGGGCAAGACTTTTGTCGGTACGACACTCGTTGCGCTCAGCACTTCTCTGCCTGAGCTGGTAGCATCAATCACCGCGCTAAGAATGAAGTCGTTTGACCTTGTTATCGGCAACGTGTTTGGTAGCAACGCGTTCAACATGATTCTGTTTTTGCCCCTGGATGCGGTTCACCCTGGTTCGCTCTTTGCGGACATATCACCGTCGCATGCAGTAACGTCTTTTGCCGTGATCATCGCGACCACGATTGCCATATTGGGTCAGCTTTATCATGTAGAAAATCGACGGCGCATGGTCGACCCCGATGCTTTGCTGATGTTGTTGATCCTGGGTGGCGCCATTTTTCTTGTTTATCTGCTTTCAGTATGACTTTATGAGTAAGTGTTTATGTTAGAAGCTGCTGTTTATGATGCGAAACCCTACGACTGCGATTACATTGCGCGTGCGGCCAACGCAGAACGCATTGCGTGGCGATTCCACGACTTCAGACTCAGTGCTGAGACGGCTTCTTCGGCAAAAGGCGTGCAGGCTGTGTGCATCTTCGTCAATGATCGCGCGGACCGAGCCTGCCTGGAGATACTGGCGGCACTCGACGTGAAGCTGATCGCCCTGCGCTGTGCCGGCCACAACAATGTTGATCTGGATGCAGCTCGCACGCTTGGCCTGGCCGTCGTGCGTGTGCCGGCCTACTCACCTCATGCGGTTGCCGAGCACACCGTCGGATTGTTGCTCGCGCTTAATCGAAAGATTCATCGAGCTTACAACCGTGTCCGCGAGCTGAATTTCTCACTTGGCGGACTGGTGGGTTTCGACATCCACGGCAAGACCATCGGCATTGTCGGCACAGGCAAGATTGGCCGAGTCGCCGCGCAGATTTTCCGCGGCTTCGAAGCTAAAATCATGGCCCATGATCCGTTTCCCGAGGCTGACTGGGCCAAGGAACACGACATCATCTACACCGACTTCGAAACCCTGCTGTCGAGAAGCGACATTCTCTCGTTGCATCTGCCGCTTCTGCAGGACACGCTCCATCTCCTGAATGCACAGACGATCGCCCGGATGAAGCCCGGTGTCTTCATCGTCAATACCAGCCGCGGCAAACTGATCGACACCACCGCGCTGATCGCGGCGCTGAAATCGGGCCACATTGGCGGCGTGGCGTTGGATGTTTATGAGGAAGAAGAAGGCATCTTCTTCCAAGATCTCTCCGGTCAGGTTTTGCTCGACGACGAGCTATCGCACCTGCTCGTTTTTCCCAATGTCCTCATCACAGCTCACCAAGCATTCCTGACGCAAGAGGCGCTCAGCGAAATTGCTCGTGTGACGACTGCGAATATCCTCAAACTTGAAACCCGCGAACCATTCTTGAAGGGAACAACCTTATGAATCAGAACACACATGTAAATCGAGTGATTTTCTGCGTGACGATGGCAATGCCGGACACGTGCAAATGCTGAGGCCAAAAAGCGACTAATCTGAGTCTGCAAAGTCGTTAGTCTAATTGAAACAGGATATTTCCTATTAACTCGTAGTACTTTATGACCTCCCCTTCCCGAAAGGAGTTCCTATCATGCTCAAACGCCTCCTCGTGGGCCTTAGCGGTACGGAGTATACCGTGTCCGCAATCAATCAGGCAGTCGCTTTGGCGATGTCGCACGATGCCGAAGTGACCGGCGTCAGCATAATCGACGAGGCGCGCCTGACCTATTCTGGTCCCGTCCCGATCGGTGGTGGGCACTACGCTCACGAACTCGCCAACGACCGCATGGAAAAGGCGAAGGAGCGTAGCGAGTGGGCCGTGCAGGAGTTTACCAAAGCGTGCCGAGCGGCCGGCGTGCGGCATCAAGTGCTACGGGAAGTCGGCGAACCGTTCATGCTGATGATTGACCAAGCTCGCTATCACGACCTGATGATTTTCGGCCTGCGGAGCCTGTTCGATTTCGATCTCGTGCCCGATCCGCAGAACGTCATGGTGCGGCTGGTGCAAGCGGGGGTCCGCCCCCTGCTTGCCGTCTCCAAAGGCTTCTATCCCGTGAAAAAGGTGCTGATTGCCTACAGTGGCTCGATGGAGTCGGCCAAAGCCATGAAACGGTTCGTGCAGATGCGGCTGTGGCCTGATGCAAAGTTGCGGATCGTGACCTTCGAGCACCAAGGCGACAAAGCAGAACAACTCGTGAGCGACGCGGCCGATTACTGTCGAGCACATGGATTCGAGCCGGAGGAAGCGTTCGATCCTGAACCGCCGAAATACCATTTGCTTCCGTATGCGGAAGAGTGGGGCGCGGACCTCATTGTTATGGGCAACAGCGCGAAGAACCTACTGTTGCGACGCCTTTTCGGTGAGACGGCGCTCCATGTGATCCAGAACGCGGACCGTCCGTTGTTTCTGGCGCAATAACCCGTATGTGAAGTGCATGACGCCATAAATTCAACCTAGACGAATAAGGGAAGTCCATTGATATGGAACGTCAAAACCTTCAGAAACACATCCGTACATTAATCACCTTACCCGTCATAGATGCCCCAGTCATTAGTTGCTACCAGTCCTTGGCTGCTGGCAGGCTCGCGGATCGAAGCGCGTTCGACGAGCGAGTGCAGGTTCTTCGAAAGAGCTTGAATTTACAGGAACAACACGACTTCGATGCCGCTCTGGCTCGTATCGAGCAAATGTTGGCAACAGACATTCTGTCCAATGCGAAGGGACTCGCCGCCTTTTCGCGCAGAGGTGAGCAGCCGTTCTTTCTGCCGCTACAGTTTCAGGTTCCACTCCCAAATTGGATTTCCGTCGACAATACGCCCAACATCTATCACTTAGTCGAATTGAAGGATACTTACCACCGGTACGTTGTCATGCTTGTGACAAAAGAGAGCTTACGAATACTGCAAGTCAATTTGGGAGCGGTCACCGCGAAAATGTGGGAGCAGCGGCCGGAGTTACGGGATCGAGTGGGGAGCGAATGGTCGAAGGCCTATTTCCAACGCCATCGCGAGCAACGGACTCGCAAGTTCCTCAAGGACGCGATCGAGATCGTGAATCAGCTCATGTCCGCCGGCGGCTATACGCACTTAATTCTCGCTGGCCAGCCTGCCATGACTTCGAACATACAAAAGCATCTACCCAAGCACTTGCAGAACCATTTAATTGGTACCGTCACGGCATCCGGGGGAACGCGCCTGTCCGACGTGGTCGAGGCCACCCTGAGTTCGTTTGTTGAAGCAGAGGAACGGGAGTCGCGCACAATGGTGGCTAATCTTGTGCAGCAACTGCGCACTGGCGGCCTAGCGGTCGCAGGAACGGCTCCGTGTCTCTGCGCACTACACCGCGGCCGCGTGGATGTGCTCGTAATGTCTAAAGAATACGATCCCGGCCGAGGGTGGTCGTGCGATAAATGCGGACACATCGGCATTGAGGCTGAAGCGCCGGAGGCGTGTCCTGAGTGCGCGTCAGGGGAACTCCGTCGATTCAATACAAAGGAGCGGATGCTACAAAAAGCAGAGGAATTGCACTGCACGATCGAGATCGTAGGCCAGAGCGACGAGTTAATTCACCTGGGAGGCGTTGGTTGCCTGGTGAGCTACCGGTTGCCCGACGAATACTTGTAGCCAACTCCCAAGCCCGTGCAGTGCCCTTTTCTATGTTTCCTACAAAGGAGAATGATCATGTTGGTGCTCAGCCGCAAAGTCGGCGAACAGATCTGCGTGCCGCAGTTTGACATTGTCGTTACGGTTTTAGCAGTCAATGGACGGACGGTCCGTCTGGGGATCGCTGCCCCAGAGAAAATTTCCGTTGTCAGGAAAGAGTTGCTCGACCGTTCGCCACAACAAAGTGCTCGTGCCTTTGCTTCCGGGACCGAGTCAGAATCCGTGTCCACTGGCTAGGCCGCTGGACACATCTACAAGATATCGAAGCCGAGGTTTCATCTGGTCGTTCACTCCGTATGCGGTTGCTCAAACTAAAATTATTAAAAACAGCGCCTCACCATATGGATCGAAAGTCAAGAGTTTGCTAGAGGAATCCACCACGGTGAAATGGTTTTGGCTTCGATTATCGACGAGTGAGTTGCATGCCATAATTAGTTTGGACGATTGGAAACTCGCAATACAACTTGGTGCTCTTCGTCGCCTGATTAACAAGATCAGTCTGGGATCGAGTTTCAGCACACATTCTCACGGCGGCATCTACTTAGCAATGCCATCTGCGAGGGATTGAATGAGGCCTTTACAACACATCAACAATGGGTAGTGACGAGTTCGCGGGAAAAGCGCCTAGGCATTGAAGAATGCCAGCAGATTAAGGGACACTATTATGACGCAACAGCGCAGTGAAGCAGTAGGCTACCACCGTATTCTTGTCGCAACGGATTTCTCAACGCATGCAGAAGCGGCGCTAAAGCAAGCTGTGTGGCTCACGAGACAGACCGGTGCTAGCCTAGTATTGGCTCACACAGTACCAGACTTGCGGCGCGCAGTGCATTCGGCGTCATTTAAGGCACGCTTGGCCTTGCTATATGGCGAAGACGATCTTTTCCAGCGGGAAATTTGCCAGGAGTCCGAAACGAAGATGCGTCGTTCGATTGTGAATCTAAAGGCAATGGACTTGAATATCAAGTTTGAAACACTTTTAGGCGAGCCTTTTGTCGAAATCACACACGCCGTGCAGCAGGAAGGCTACGATCTTGTCCTTGCCGGCACTCGAGGCTTGGCCTCATGGGAGCAGTTCGTTGTCGGTAGCACTTCCAGGCGTCTCATTCGGAAGTGCCCAGCGAGTGTGTGGATTGCGAAGGAAGAGCATGTAGGACCACCGAAAGTTGTATTGGCGGCCATCGACTTCTCCGACGTAAGCTTTAAGGCTGCGAAGCAGGCGCTGTGGATCGCAGAGTTGGCGGATGCCGAGTTTCACCTAGTGCACGTCGTCGATTCGATGGATGTTCCCGAGGAGGTCATCTCGAAGTTTCCTGAGGGCGACTCGCTAAGAAATGACATTAATGCGGAGGCTCAAGATCGACTTGAGTCGTTCGTCCAGTCGCTCGCATCCAATCGTAGTAAGATTCACCTGCACTTGGCTTGGGGCACTCCCTGGAAGGACATTCGCCGAATTGCTCGGGAACTGCACGCCGACCTCATTGCTTTGGGAACAGTCGGTCGGAGCGGCATCAAGGGGTTATTGCTCGGCAATACGGCGGAAAAGATGCTTAGCACCTGCGATTGCAGCATCCTGACCGTCAAGCCCGATGGTTTTGTGTCTCCGATCACACCTGAGTGGTCGCCATTACGACCTGGTCCGGACGAAAGATCGGCTGCTGAACATCGCCCCGAAAACTAATGGCGAAACGATGATCATGAGGATTCTACTGGCAATCGATGGTTCGCCGTATAGCGATGCCGCTGTTGCGGAAGTTGGCAGGCGGCCTTGGCCATCGGGAAGCGAAGTCCGTGTCATAACCGTCGAACCAAAGGTGGACTCCAATTTGCTAGGAGGCGGATCACCGACAGTGTTCGACGAGCTTGTTCAGCGGCAGCGTACCGACGCACATCGGCGACTCCATGCTGCTGTGCAAGTTTTGAATCAGGCGTCGCCAGAACTGAAGGTCACGTATTTAATGCGGGAAGGTTGGCCGAAGGAGGCAATCCTGGATGAAGCGGAACACTGGGGAGCGGACCTCGTTGTCGTTGGTTCACATGGTTACGGCTCAATCCGCCGTCTGTTTCTGGGTTCAGTCTCGCTCGCTGTAGCGATCAACGCTTCCTGCTCAGTTGAAATCGTCCGGCGTTCAACTCCGGCGTCACACTGTGAGGGCTGAATACGATATTGAGAACCACACAGGAGCGCCACCAACAAAGGCGGCGTGTCGGACGCGAACTTATCTGCCGCGTGAAAAGAACCCAGCATAGTCGAGGTGGAGCACCAATGGAACCTTTAGTCCGAAGCTTGGTGCTTGTATTCCTCATTGCAGGAGCCTTTTTGCATCTGTTCCATCGGCTTCGGCTGCCGTCCATCGTGGGATTATTGTTGGCTGGGGTGTTGATCGGTCCGCACGGTTTGGGCGTTCTTCGCGACCGTTCGCAGATCGAGCACATTGCCGAGCTCGGCGTTGTGCTATTAATGTTTTCGATCGGACTCGACTTCACGCGCGAGCGACTGCAAGAGCTGCTGTATTCGGCCGGAATCGGTGTCGCGCAAATGCTGATCTGCATCGTGGTGGGCACAGCAGGAGCGATCATGTTCGTCGATCGGTGGGTTGAGGCCTGGTTTTTTGGCTTCCTGCTATCGCATACCAGTTCCACGCTAATGCTCAAGTTGTTTCTCGAAAGGGGAGAATTGAGCACGCCTCCCGTACGACTCGGACTGGGAATCAGTATCACCCAAGACCTAACGGTGGTGCTAATGTTGTTGGCAGTGCCCCTCATGGCGGGTGACAATTTCGAGGTCGCTGATTTTAGATGGATGCTGCTCCGCGCCGCATTCGTGCTAACCGTTGCCGTTGCTCTTTCTCGATGGATTATCCCGATTTGGATGGAGCACGTGATTCGTAGCCGCAGCCGCGAATTGTTTTTGATTTTCCTGATCGTTGTCTGCCTTGGCACCGCCTGGACGACATTGGTGGCCGGCTTGTCGATCGGCCTGGGAGCATTTCTTGCGGGTCTGGGCATTGCGGAATCCGGTTACAGCCATCATACCCTCTCGGAAGTAGCCCCATTTCGTGACCTTCTTATCAGCATTTTCTTCATTTCGACCGGAATGCTACTCGAAGTCGGCGGCCTTATGGATAACGCTTGGTTGGCCGTACTGATGTTGCTCGCAGTCCTGGCCATCAAGTTCATAAGCGGGTTTGCTCCTGTTTTGATTTGGGGCTACCCGTTGCGTATTGCAACCATTGTTGGAACCGGAATCGCTCAAATCGGTGAGTTTTCATTTGTGTTGGGATACACGGGGCTTCAGGCCGGTTTGATCAGCGACGACCACTATTCGCTGTTTCTGCTCGTCTCAGTGGGTTCAATGATTGCCAGCCCATTCCTTGTCTACCACAGCACGAGAATTTCGGCCGGACTGGCCAAAGTCCCAGCGTTGCGACGGTTCGATCATATACGGCATATCCCGGAATCGTCGGAACAGCCACCACTGGAAAATCATTTGATCATTGCCGGATATGGTCTCAATGGACGTAATCTGGCAAGCGCTCTGCAGACATTCGACTTTCAGTTCGTTGTTCTTGAAATGAATCCGGACACCGTGCAGGCCGCGCGACGGCGCGGCGAGCCCGTTTTTTTTGGAGATTGCTCTTGCGTTGAGGTGCTGCGAAAGTTGCATATCGATACCGCCTGCGGGATGGTGCTGGCCATTTCCGATGCGCAGGCCACACGGCAGGCGGTCCAAATTGCCCGGCACGAGAATCCTAAGCTGCAGATAATCGTCCGGACCAGGTACATGACGGAAATCGATGCTCTCCGAGAACTCGGAGCGAATGAGGTCATCGCGGAAGAATTCGAGACTTCGCTGGAAGTACTGGCACTAACACTACGACTGTTTGAAACACCCAGCGCCTCGATTAGCCGAATCGTCGACAGTTTTCGGGCCAACGCCTATCACGCACTTCGAGCCGAGTTGCCGTCCACGGAGCGGCAACGACTCCTCAGCGAGTTGGTGCCCGAATTTGAGTTCGAGGAATGTCGACTTGCCGAGGGCGCGCCAGCCATCGGCAGAACACTGCGCGAACTTGACGTCAGAGCGAAAACTGGAGCGACAGTTCTGGCCGTTCGACGAGATGCGACATTTATTACTGTTGCTGCGCCCAATTTTCAATTTCAGAAGGACGACTTTCTGGTCTTAGGCGGAAGCAGGCACCAGATTGCAGATGCGGTCCATGTGATGGGCGGGGACATTAATGCATCGATTTAACTTTTCCGAGGAGGTACCAGATTTCGCCAGGCGACGCGCCCTTACCGAATCAGCTAATCGCTGTACCTGGAGTTCTTGGCCGTGCCTCAGTCACACCGGAAAGTACACGGGCGCTCATGATACCGTTAAATCGTGTGGGACGATCAACAGCCGGCAAGTCACAACTATTACAGCCCAGGACTCCCGATATAGAACTACGGACATTACGTGAACCACTGATTCTGGGCATTGACATAGATACACGAGGATTCTGGCCATCCAAGCAGTGTCCTTACTGGCCCCTTCGTATCCCATGAGGGCCTAGCCTTGGTCCGTAAACTAAGGGTCCTCACGGTGAGTTCGACTTTGGTCACGAACGCAACCCATCGCAGGCAGTCATGCCCCAACATATCGACTGCGCATTTGCCACCCTTGCATGCAGACGGTGGAAACGACCACTGGCACGAAGGACATACCCTTCTAATAGGGAACGATGCAACCGAGGGCAGTGGGGCTGCCCACGTGCTGAGTGAGGTGAGCTACACCGCGTCGAGTTGGCGGCATCTCAGACCGTCGCTCCGTACGCCTGATTGAAGTATAGTTATCTAAAGAGGTCGCCAAGACTGGTGCAACTTATCGGTTCCTGGAATCTGCCGCGGCCGATGTAGCCATGCTTGGTATAAGCGGCCGTGAGCTATAGGCGGTGGTTTCGCTTTTGCAGGAAGCAGGCACCGCAAACGGTGCAAGGGTGGCGGAATGCGAAGAAATGTTTCTTTTCCTGCACTCAGTTCATTTGCGGTAGTTGCGCAATAGAAGTTGTAGGTAGTAATTTGATCCTCCACATAAGGACGGACTCTGTCATGATATGCGCGAATTCTTGAACCCTGATGTATTGAGATTTCACAGTGATCACCACCTTAATTCACACACCTAGTGAAGCAGCCGATCTGATCCGCGCGGGCGCGATCGTTGCATTCCCAACAGAGACCGTATTCGGCCTGGGGGTCGATGCTACCAACGACGCAGCAGTGAGCAAGTTGTTTGCCGCTAAGGGCCGACCGAGCGGCAACCCCTTGATCGTCCACATCGCAGACGCCGCCCGATGGTCCGACGCAGCAGCCATCCTGACGCCAAGTGCGGAAAAACTCCTTTTAGCTTTTGCCCCAGGACCGATCACAGTCGTGCTGCCAAAGCGTTCAGAAGTGTCATCGCTGGTGACGGCTGGGCTTGATACTGTAGGTGTACGCGTTCCCGACCACCCTGTCGCCAGCGAGATTCTCAGACTCGCAGGCATTCCGATCGCAGCCCCCTCTGCAAATCGCTCGGGTCGACCAAGCGGCACGCGGTGGCGGTCTGTGCTCGAAGATCTCGATGGGCGGATCGATGCCATCTATAGGCAAGACGGACCTTCCATCGGAGTGGAGTCGACGGTGGTTGACTGCACCAATTCGGTCGCAACGGTGCTCCGCCCCGGTGCGGTCACTACGGATCAGATCCGGCGCATCCTCCCTGACATCCGTGAATTGACCCAAGAGTCGCCAGTCGGCAATGATGCAGAAGTCCGTTCTCCCGGCACGATGCACCCGCATTACCAGCCACGCGCCGAAGTTCGATTGGTGATTGCGCCCGAGTCGGTAAACTTCGGGAGAGGAGATAGCGTCGCATACTGTGGGCTGCTGCCTATCGAGGATCCAGACACGCTAACGATTAGCGCCGTTTACGACACGCTTGGCGACTACGCTGCCGCATTCTACGAGTTCCTCCGTGAGGCTGACCGCCATAAGGTGAAGACAATTTACGTGCAGCTAGCGCCCGATCATGGAATTGGCCACGCACTCCGAGATCGGCAGAGGCGAGCCGCCGGTGAATGGTAAGTCTGGCGGTATTGGACGTCGATTCAGCGAGCAAGGCGTAATAGACGGCCGACAGTTACTCACTTCTTGCGACAAAAAATTTCAGCTTGGTACCCAGTCTGCCTCACAGTTGCGATATGACTTCAGCGGGACTACTACGGTAGGTAAGCGAGCAGTTCAACTGGAGGTGGCCAATGCCCCCTTACTCACTATCAGAAATGTGGTGTGGGTACCAGGGCGGCTAACTTTTTTCGGCTTGCCAGGCATAGAGACGTAGAGTTGCCGGCAAAGTCCGCCGTTGAATTTGACGGCAATCATTATAGTGCTAACGTCACGATTGAGTGAGTTGGATGTGGCGTGCGTGTCGCTGCCGTTTTCAGGCATTCATCATTAGAACTTTTTCGTTGTACAGGACTCCATGCCTATGAGAAAGAAGCCGGTAATTTGCTTGAGCAGCCTTCCGGCCTTTGTGGGGGATTGATCGATCGTGGACAGCGACCTAACTATTGCGACTTCCACCGCACTCTGTGCTGGACGCACACTCGTGCTTCAGGCGGGCGGGTCATACTTGAAATGTGCATGTTTTGCTTAGCCACATGCTTGGACCTTCTGTGGAGAATCTAAATAACAAGCCGCCAGAATTGTATTGAGAGGTACCCAGCAAAATTTGTAGCTCTTTGAATAGCCACATAAGGTCAGGCTTCTAGGATGGATAAGATAGTCCAAACTGATATCGCAGATTGACTATTTTGACATGCAACTACACACTCTCAGTCTGAGTCAGGGTATCTAACATCCCTGAGCACGATCTCGGGCCAGCGGTGGGTAAATATCTTGTGGCGATGGGGCCCCCCAGACTCCGATTGGAGATCATTGGGGGCAGTCCAGCATGACGACCCCGCCGCTGGGCTTCAGAAACCCATTCTCGCGCGTCTAAGGTTAGTCGGAATGGAAACCAGAGTCTGACACACGACGTCCTACCTAAGCGTTCTCATGCGTTCCAGGGACCATTCTTCACGTGGTGAAGAACTCCCTCAAGCGAATATCGACCGTGGTCTCTTGCAATCAGACGCAAACTCTTGCATTTCATAGCGAGTATCGCATCTCAAAACGTAACCGATCAGCGACAGTATCCTCGCTGATCGGTTACCTGTCTTTTCTCAGCCAATTCGCCGTGCCACTTCGATCCCCTTAGCCAGATCACGTTCCGCATAGACTTGCGTTACGTCGGCTGCACTGTGACCTAAGATGATCTGCGCGGCTTCTAGTCCAAACTGCTTGCGGACCTCGGTCGCCGCGGCGTGACGCAGCTGGTTAGGAGACCAGCGATGGTCGGATTGCCACTGCTTGAGTGTGGCGACCTCGGCTGGGCTCAGCGAATCTCGTAGAATCGATCCCAGCTCGGGGTGCGGAAAGGCTTTGTCGCAGGCGTAATGGATGGCTCTACGATAACTATCGGTCGCGTAACGATTGCCCGGGGATCGTTGAGGTCTGCGCTTGCGGTTTGTGCCGGGACGGTTTCCGCAGCTTAAGGGTGTCACCCGCTTGGCAGAATCGATAGCACGCTTTTTGGCGACACTGTCGCAGGGTCTAAAGCAGTATTCCTCCTCACCGCGAGCCAAATACCGCCAGAGAATCCCTTGAGCTTGTGGCCCGAGCAACACTCTCCGTGGTCGGCCATGATGCTCCGTCTTATGAGTCGAGGGCTGATAAAGCCAGATGTCTCCGCTGCGGTCAACGTCACACGGTCGCAGCAAACAGACCTCGGCAGGACGCATCCCGGTGAGCCGCTGCAAGCGGAACATATCGGCCACAATAGGGCCCAAGTAAGGCAACGTCAAATCAACGATCTGATCATCAACCGGCAAGATGGGGTCTGTTTCCCGGGCTCCAGAGCGACCCACTCTGAGGCCGGCCACAGAGAATAGGGCTTGTGAGACCGCAGCTGGCAACAGTTCCTCAGCCACGGCCCATTTGAACATCCGCTTGATGCGGCTGGTTTGAGCGTTCACATAGCTGCGCGAATGATTCGCGTCGATCATCCGCTGCCGGAGAGTCTTGAGAGCCAAGGGACCAAACTCAGCTGCCGGGGTTTTGCCGTACCACTCGCGCTGAAAACGGAGGGCCAAACGGATGTTTGGGGCTTCTCGCGTGCAATTTCCATTGCGCTGGTAGTAGTCTTTGGCGAACTTGTAGTAACGGGCACAGATCTCCACGACGGTGATGCCGTCACTTGCTGCCACCAGCGGATTGCGGCTGTTCTGCAGCCACTCTCCGACCAGACGATCGTAAGCGATCTTGCTCGTCTTCGTGTTGTGTGGCCCCAGATAGATATCCCGACCGTTCAGCGTGACGACGGCCTGCCCGCTCGCGCGGTGCTTGCGATACTTGGGCAGATGATTGTTCGACCAAGGCATGATGCGGTTCTCCTCGAAAATCCAAAAACGGTAGGTACCGTTTTTGAAGCTTGGGAAACGCCGCGCTGTCGAACGTCGACAGGTAACAGAAACTCTTATTTCGGCAGAGGTTAAGTACAGTGCCCCAGGCAGGATTCGAACCTGCGACCTGCGGTTTAGGAAACCGTCGCTCTATCCCCTGAGCTACGAGGGCTTAAGGCTTAAAAACAAGCCATTTTCTACGCTTTCTGCGATGCTGACTTTCGTCGTTTGACACCCGTTTTGACACTTGGTAAGCTATCGAGCGTCAAGATGACACCCGGGCGGCGGTAACCGCCGGGTGTCTGACACCACCTTACCGCTATCACCTGGAGGTAGTGCCATCATGGCCCATTCTACCAGCCGTACACCGGCAAAGAAACCTAAGAAGCCTCGGCCTGATTTTCCGCTTTTCCCACATGCGAGTGGCCGCTGGGCTAAGAAAGTTCGCGGCAAGTTTTGCTACTTCGGTAAAGTTGTCGACGATCCCAAGGGCGTGGCCGCGCTTGATCTCTGGTTGGAACAAAAGGACGATCTCCTGGCCGGTCGTATTCCACGGACCGCCAAAGGTGGGTTGACCTTGCACGGTTTGTGCAACGCTTTTCTAGCCGATAAGGAAAGTCGAGTTGAATCCGGCGAACTCACGCTTCGGATGTTCAAGGATTACGAGAATTGCTGCGAGATCGTCCTAAAGGTATTCGGCAAGACCCGCCTGGCTGATGATCTTGGGCCGATGGATTTTTGTAAGCTGAGATCAGTGCTTGCCAAGCGGTTTCGATCGAAGGCGGCGTTAGCTAATAGAATCGTTTGGATCAGGGGTGTTTTTAAGTGGGGCAGCACGATGGAGCTGCTTGAAAAGCCCGCTAGGTTTGGAAATTTTAGCAAGCCCAAGCCTAAGGATATTCGTGCAGCACGACAGGCTAAGGGTCCGATGATGTTCGAGGCCCGCGAGATCAGGTGTTTACTCAAGTCGGCCTCTCCACAACTACGGGCCATGATTCTCCTGGGCGCGAATTGCGGCTTCGGGAATACAGATTGTGGACGGCTTCCGTTGTCCGCCGTTGATCTCAAGGCCGGTTGGCACAATTTTGCACGTCCCAAGACGGCGATACTGCGACGGTGCCACTTGTGGCCAGAAACAATTCAGGCCCTTAAGAGTGTCATCTGTGAAAAGCCCAAGGCAAAGAATTCGACGATCTCCAAGTTAGTATTTGTGACCCGCACTGGTGATTCGTGGGCCAAAGAAACTGCAGACAATCCGATTTCCAAGGAATTCGCAAAGCTGGTTAAGAAGCTTGATCTCCAAAGACATGGCCGTGGGTTTTACGCTCTACGACATGGTTTTGAGACCATCGGCGGCGAATCGCACGATCAGGTGGCCGTCGATCACATTATGGGCCATTTTGATTCGTCGATGGCCGAACGCTATCGGGAGAAGATTAGCGACGAAAGATTGCGGGCCGTCACAGATCACGTTCGCCGCTGGTTATTCCGTCGTGAGGGTGCCGATCTCTGGCGTGGGCTGGAAGGGGGTGCGAAGTGAATGATACCCCTGAGATTTTGGCAAAGTTGTTGCTGGAATTACAGCAGCGTTTTCTTCGGGCCGAGAACGATCAGCAAGTAACCTTAGCTTGTGAGATTGGCGGCAAGCTGCTTGTTCGCGCTAGCAAAGCGAACCTACTTGGATTTGACCTGCCGAGTGTTGCTGCAAGTGAAATGCTTTCGCATGATAACGCGACTGAGTGGGCAAGTCGGTTTGAAGTGGCTGTCATGGTGTTCAGCCATAGGTTGGAAGAATACTTTCCTGGGAACCCGTCTGCCATCCGTTGGGAGAATCGAGAGCCGACCGGTCCGGAGAAAGTGCGAGTTGGCAGCACGAAGAAACAAGATTGGCGAATCAGGGCCGAAAACTACTCCTTTGCTTGTGGTCAGATTGCCGAACTAATAGCCGGAGATGACGGCGACGGTCCCGTCGACGGCTTCCGTTGGCGGCATAATGGCGCAATTCTGGAAAATAATCTCCCGCCCATGCCGTGGCGGTTGGTCAATTATTTGTTTCATGCAAAGGATAACACGGCGACATATTCAGAATTGGCGCCAATTGTTGGTGATGATGAGAATTATTTTCTCGACCCGCCAAAGGCCAAAGGGCATCAAACGAAGGCCAATAAGTATTTCGTAGACAATGGAATTCCGCTGGAAGTAAAACTCAAAGCCGACAAGGTTATTTTGGAGAAATTAACAGGGGACTGAGTCAGTCCCGTTTCAGTGCCAATTCAGTGCCAAGTGGTTAATACCCTTTAAGCAGTTCAACCAACTGTTTGGAGGGTTTTTTTATGAACAAGTATCTGACTCCGCCAGCAATCGCTCGAAAGCTGGGCATCACCACCGGCAAGGTGATTGATTTTATCGAGGCGGCTGAACTTGAGGCCGTCAATCTCGCCCGGCGTGGCTGTACTCGCCCGCGATACCACATCGCACCCGACGCGCTAGATCGGTTCATTGCCTCTCGGCTTGTCGTTCCCAAGGTCGCCCCCGTGCGGAAGCGTAGGGCCACACCCAAGGGCGGCAAAGACTATTTCTCACATATCCCCGGCTAACACATTCACCCGATCCCAGTGGGCACAAAAAAAGTGACCCACACCGCAGCAACGGGGGGTCACAAAATGGAGTCTTACTATGGTCAAGGATAACAGATCACGCCTCTCTAGGCAAAAAGTTTTGATCGTCAGCCACGGCGATCACTACTTGGAAGTATTCGGCGATAACATCGAAGTGAAGATCGTCCGCGTCCCCGTGGCATCAAGGCGAGAAGCAGAGATTCAGGCGAGTGAAGTCGTCGACATGCTGCTTCCCCCGTTCTGGCGTGACATTTACTGGCCCAGCAAGATGAGGGCCAATGGAACCACCAGACCATTAAAGCCGTCGACGTTGCAGCAAGCACTCGGCGTCCATGAAAGCATTCGACGATTGAACGCCTTGCTGGTCGACGAAAGAGAGGTGGCCCATGTCTAAGCTACCTGAATTCCCCGTGGGTGCACTCCCGCCAGTGTTGCGTCGATGGGTGGAAGAAGAAGCCCGTGCGACTCAGACACCCGCTGATCTCGCCGCATGGGGAGCAATCACGGTTTGTTCAAGTCGATTGGCACGACGGGTGATAGTTCGGCCTCGTGCTGGTTGGGATGAGCCCACAAACATTTTCGCCACGACGTTACTGGGGCCGGGCAATAGAAAGAGTGCTGTCTTTGCCGATGCTATCCGTCCTCTCCGTGAGATTGAAAAACTATTGATCTCTGAGGCTAAGCCGGAAGTTGCCAAGCTCAAGAGCCGTCGACGACAAGCAGAGACACGGCTGGCCAAGTTAGAAAAACAACTCGCCGAGTCTGATGACGTTGATGTTCGCCAACAAGCCGATGAGTTAGCCGAATATCTAGCACGCGAGCCGGAAGCGTTCTTACCGCGAGTCATTATCGACGATTGCACGCCTGAGAAATTGGCCGTGCTTCTCGCAGAACAAAATGGCCGCCTGATGAGTGCGGCGCCTGAGGGTTCCCCGTTCGATATCATGTCTGGCCGATACTCAAAAAATGGTTCCAACGATTTCGACATTTATCTGAAATCGCACGCAGGTGATGACGTTGCCCAAGATCGTATCAGCCGGGAAACGCTCCGTATCGAGCGGCCAGCACTCACATGTTTCTATTCAGTCCAGCCGGAAGTGATTCGCGGGCTGGCCGGGAATAGTGCCATGCGTGGCCGTGGGCTCTGGGCTCGATTCTTATATGCCGCTCCTGATAGCCACATCGGCAAACGTGAGATCGGTGCTGAGGCTGTCAGCCAGCAAGCCATCGACGGTTATCACGAAGTGGTACAAGAGATTGGCGAGTTTAGCGGCGATCAGGTACTAACACTTGATGAGTTGGCATCGGCGGTGCTGTTCGGCTGGGAATCTGAAATTGAATGGAAACTGGCCGATGGTGGCGCGATGGAAGCCGTCAGGGATTGGGGCGCCAAGTTGGCCGGGGCAACACTCCGAATAGCTGCTGTGCTTCATGCCTGCCAGAAGGGGGCCTTTGGTGAGATCGACGCTCCAACACTCATTTCTGCTATCGAGATTGCCCGCTATTGCATCCCACACGCTCAATACGTGCTGTGCGAACTAGGTTCCGGTGATGCTGGCCTTACCGATCAGGAAAAGCTCGTCCGCTGGATTGAGGGCCGTGGCGGTGAAGTCAGTATCCGCGATCTCTCACATTCAGGCCCAAGGGGTTATCGAGGCAAGATCGTCGACGCTGAGCTCGCCTTGAACGATCTCCGCGATGAGGGGCTTGGCGACTGGCACTTCCTCAGACCCGGCGTCCAAGGTGGCAGGCCAACACGGGTGTTTCGATTGATTTCCAAAGTTGGACCACCTGGAGCCGGAACCGAAACCCCTGAATTCGCCGGGAACCATGCAGTTATGGTTCCGGCTCCACTGGTTCCACATTCTGAAAACAGTGAGGTGGCGTGATGGATCACAAGCAAGATCGCCAACGTCCGCTTCCGTTCGATGAGCTTTATCAGGATGCGAAAGAACAACGTCGTCGTGACAAGGTGATGCGTTTGCTTGGCTCGTTGGGCCAGCCAGCCACGACGATCAGCACGGCTCAGGCGTTCGACTTCGAAGCAGCAACAGCGATTGCGAAGGGGCAGCGATGAGAACGCACAAAAGTTTTATTTCGCCAGAAACACGCGCGGACGAGAGTGGCGGCTATGGGCGTCGAAGGCGTGGAGTAAAGGCACCCCCTATGGGGGGGTATGTAAGTTGCAATAGAGCGAACACCCTAGACCGATTGGTTAGCCGTGCACATTCCTACGTGTTCCCCGTTGAAAAGGAATTTTGACTATGACCGAAAAAACACCCCCAGATCACTTAGAACCGGCAACAAAAGCGTGGTGGCAATCCGTCGTCGATGAGTTCGACGGATTGGAAGATCACCACCTGCGATTGCTGACGCTTGCTGGCGAGGCGTGGGACCGTGGCCAACAAGCGCGGCAAGCAATCCAAGAAAAGGGACTGACGTTCGATGACCGCTTCGGCGCTCCGCACGCCAGACCGGAAATCGCCATCGAACGAGATTCGCGGATTGCGTTCGCTCGACTGGTTCGTGAGTTGAGCCTTGATGTTGCCGAGCCAGCGAACAATCAAGTGCGACCACCCAAAATTATCGGAAATGCAAACAGAAAAGGGGCCTGAGACATGCCAAGAAAAAACCTACTTGTGAAACGTCGAAAGCAAAGTGGATACACCGTCCATCACCTGAAATTCTTGGAGATGGGTTTTGACTTTGGATGGGGGCAAGGTTTCAGCCCTGAAGCCGGGCGCGATCGTTCGGGAACACGGCAGGACGCGCCGGAAGTTCGTGAAGCGTGGGAGATATTCAGGGAGCAAATTCTACTCGATTGGATACGCAAGGAACCACGACCCGGTGGGCATGGTGGCCCATTCACTAGACCGTGGGCGTGGTGGAAATTCGACGCGCCGGAACGACGGCAGCGAAAAAATGGAGTGCATCCGTTTGATAATCCCGAGCGGCAAGCCCACTGCCTTAAGTTCGATCAAGAACATCCTGGTTCCATGCGGGATGCTTGTAGCTTGTACTTTGGTTTGCCCGGCCAGCTCATTATTCGTGATGATTTCGACGCGATCTACGAAAGCCAACGCGACTACCTCGTCCGGCTCAATTTGTTGACCGATCACGAACGCGAGCTACTGGAGGCGGAAAAGTGAACAGATTCAAACAATGCAGCAAGTGCGGCGGCAAGCTAGGCACCCGCACAAGTCGAGATTTGCTAGCCGATGGCACGCGGCGCGAAGTCTATCGGGAGTGTAAGGCGTGCGGACAGCGGGATACGGTCGTTATCAAACAAGAAATTATTTTTGTGAGTTGTTCTGGTCAGAACAACAGCCGTTAGGTGAACACTTGCACACAAGGTAGAATTGACCCATGCAAACAAAACAATCCCTCATCGACGAACTGGAAAGCCTTGCCGCAACCCCTCGGGGTATCGGCTTGGAAGTGTATTTGCCAAACGTGTCGGATGATGGAATTTGGAAACTCGGTCGATGGGCCGAAAAATCTAACGACTCGGCACAGGCGCTATCGGAGTGGTTGCACCACGTCGCCGTCGAGGAAATTTACCGACGCAGCGAATCATCGCCTATTGAGGCGAAGACTCCGCGCATTCCAGTGGACTGGAACAATGACCAATTAGCGGATGCGCTGATTGCGAGCTATGCGATGATGCGTGCAAACCGACTACGTGACCTAGATGATTTCTTCCGTGAACTGACCATCACGATATCCGTGTTGGCATCCGACCGGCTAAGAAACGCAATGGATAAAAATAATGATTGAAGCAATAAGCCCCCAAGCCTTGCGGGGAAAAGCTAAGGCAGTGCTTGCGGAAGCTGAAAGTCTCAACGATTTGGTGGCAAGCCAGAATCGAGAGATGACCCCAGCCGAGCAGGCACGATTCGACCAACTACTTGCGGAAGCCGACGACTGCGGCACGCAAGCGGCACACTATGCAGAAACTCAAGCCCGTGGGGAGCAAGCGGCACAAGCTGCCATGCGTGCGGGTGTTTACAATCACAGCCCATTCGGTGGTGCATCCATCGAAGATATTTACGGACGAAAGAAAATGGAAGTCAATGTTATCGCGCCCAAATTGAGCGCATTCACGGGACCGGAAGCCCAAAAGAACGCCTACGAAAGCGGCTTGTGGCTCCGCAACTTTATCACAGGCGGCATCAATGCCGCACAAACCGAAGGCAGTCCCTCTGCTGGCGGCTATGCGGTTCCGACCGAACTGGCACGGGCGATTATCAACGTGCGTGAAAACCACGGCGTTAGTCGCAAGTTGGCGAAGGTCTACCCGATGACCAGTGACGCGCTGAACGTGCCACGGCTCTTGACCGGCACGACCACCACCTACCCCGGCGAAGCTGCGGCGATCACAGCCAGTGACCCGACCTGGGGGCAAGTGTCGTTCTCCGCCAAGAAACGCGCTAATCTGGTCAAGGTCTCCAACGAACTGATGAACGATAACGTCGTGATGATGGCTGACTTTGTTGCCGACACAATCGGCAAGGATCAGGCATCGACTGAGGACGGCGAGTTCATCTTGGGCGATTCCACTTCCACCTATGGCGGCGAAACTGGTCTGCTGTCGGCTCTCGGCGCGGCTGGCATTTTCACCTGCGGAACGGGTGTTGATACGTGGGCTGAAATTGCGATGAGTGACTTCACCGCGACGATGGCGAAACTGCCGTCGAAGTTCACGGGGCCGCTATCGTGGTTGTGCAGTCGCGAGTTTTATTACAGCACGATGTTGCGACTGTTGGCGGCGGCTGGCGGCAATAACATCATGGTATTGGAAAGCGGCGCAACTGTGCCGTCGTTCCTTGGTTCGCCGGTTTACTTTAGTAGCAAAATGCCGACATCCTCGGCGGCTTCGACGGTTGCGGCTTTGTTCGGTTCGTTCGGTGAAGCCACGGCAATCGGTGACCGGCAAATGGTGCAAGTGCAAACGTCGCAGGATCGTTTCTTCGATGAAGATTGCACCGGCATCCGTGGAATCAGTCGCTACGACATCAACTGCTACGACCTGGGCGATGGCTCTGCCGCTGGTGGTGTTGTCGGTCTCAAGACGGCGGCTTAATGATTTTGAAGTGAGCATGCGTAGAAACGGCGCGTGCGAAACAGCCGACACCCAGCCGGTTGCCCGCCGGTTGGGTGTTTTACTTTCTAGGTGTCACATGACCAAAGCTGAAATCGAACATCTCGCCAAACAGCGATACGGCTATCCATGCCAAGTGACTCCATTCACGACCAAAATGGATGGCACGGCTGAACCGTGGTTCATGCTCGAACTTCTGCTGTCCGCTGGTGGTCGAAAGATTGTCGGTTGCCGTCGTTCGCTCGATGAAATGCCTGCCTTAATCCAGCGTGGAGAATTCTCCCATGCCGTCAACGCCTGACCCGACTCCCCAACAGATTGCCGCGACCTGCGAAGTGATTCAGCAAACGTGGAGTGCTGAAACGAAACGCAGTCGCCTGGGGTGGTATGCGGCTGAACAAGTCGTGCGGATCCCGGTCGTGGCGGATTGTGGGGAGCTTGGCGAGTTGGTCGACGGGATGATTGAAGTCGACCCGCAAGCGTAGGTGCTATTCTCGGCGTTTCTTGCCATTCCGCACCAAAGCCCGAAATGCGCGTTCTGAGGCGTTTCAATCCCTGGACGGGTGAACAGTCGCCCGGGAGCGTTTGAGTGATTCCTGGGCTATCTGGTGCGATGGGTTCGGCGTGGTTGTGGGTGAGACCACGGGATGAGACCAGTACGCAACTTCAAAGTATCAGATTGATACTTTGATTTTTGTGGATCAGGCCTCGGGATCATGGCCGTGGCCATATTCGTTGATCTCAAAGAGCAGGTGTCAGTGACACCCGATAAGGCGCTTTTCTAAACTCTTGTACACCTATTTTAAGAAACGCCGAAAGGTGGGTTTGAGACTAGAAAACAAGATATATTCGGCGATTTTAGGGTATGATAGAAAAGCATTATTTCCGTTTAGGAAACCGTCGCTCTATCCCCTGAGCTACGAGGGCGCTAAATTTGTTTGAATATCATCATGATACGCACTACTATTCGCCTGGAACAAGCCCGTCATTGATACTGATCATATACGCCATAGATACTTCATCAATCTCGTTGACCAGAAATCTTACATGGCCGTCAAGAAAGGAGGCGTTAACGCCTCCCGGATGTAGGCTTCGGGGAGCGGCTGACATATAGCCTCCCACACCGATTCCGTTCTTGTCCTGAGCACTGATATGCAGAGAGCAGGGCATTTGAGCTTCAGCAGAGAGGGTGGCCAATTGCTCGTCACACTGTTTAGTAGTATCAAAGTTGATGCCTTGATTGTTAGGCAATTGTGCCTCGTCACGGCTATCTGGGTTAGCCACATAAGGCCCACGATTCTCAATGATGTATGGATCCCCAACACCGATGCCATCGTGTTCGTTCCACCAGTCTTCGGGATGCATATCGAACGCCAATAGAGTTGCTCCATTCCACGGCAATGACCAGGCACCTCGTTCGTCTTTTTCGTTGTCCAAAGTTCGTACTTCGCTCAAAACAAGCGTAACGCTGCTGCCATCCTCGATCGTGGCAAACGGTGTTGGTCTGGCTGACAGCGCGCCAGGATAAAGGTAAGTCAGATCGACATGAAATGGGCTGACATAAGCAGCATAGTTTCCCTTTGCTAGCTCTGCATAGTTCAGTCCCACTCCCGTCTTCAAGAGATTGAACTTTCGGCCGTAGGCTTGATCGCTTGGACAAATCAGAGAAGCAAGGAACTTCGACTGTGGGTCTTGAGGCTGATTGGAAACTACGCGGGATAGATCGAATTCTTCATAAAGAGCCGCTTGTTCGATAAAGGGCAGTAAAAGCACAATCCAGCTTATTTGTTTACCAGAAAAAGGATTAAAAATATCTACCTGATACTTGGGATCAAATTTCGGATTGACTATCCCGCACGGTGGCAGCGCGCCATGAACCTGCTCGTAATTAAGTAGAGCCAGGCTCAACTGTTTGAGATTGTTAACACATTGAACGCGTCGAGCTGATTCACGAGCTGACTGCACAGCCGGCAATAAAAGCCCTACCAGAATAGCGATAATTGCGATGACAACTAACAACTCAATGAGAGTGAAAGCGCAAGACTTAGGACAATGTGTGCCGTGGATTCGGCGAGATCTATTATGTGGCGCCATAGCTGACTTAGTTGCTAAGACCACGGCGAGTTGAGCGGACGGGAAGTTTCCAATGCAGCGTATTAGATACTGCCTGTGATATTTCATCGGAAATCTGATCCCATGCAAGGGCCAAGTGACTTGTATCACCACCGACGTTACTCTCAAGAACCCGCATCGTCGCAATAAAGTTTTCAGATTGACTATTGGAAGTTGTTCCTGAAATCTGAATTGGTGCCGCGTTCAAACGAATGGTTTCCGACAGAACTGCCACTGTATCGTCATCTGTGGGACTCACAGGGGACATCGTTTGTTGATTAATCGTTGGCAAAAATTCAAGCCTCGCAAAGGAAGTTACGGCGAATATCTCATCTGCAGCAGGTTGGTATGCGGCACTCCCAATTTCACCTGCCGACAGTTCGCTAACGGGCGCCTCTGCAGAGTCTAACGCACTGACTATCGGCGCAGCCAACGCGGAGTTTGATCCATAATTGGCCTGCCAAATCTCTAAATCCAACGCATCAACCGCATGGTCTCCATTAGCATCACCATCAGATGCGAGGGCTCCTGATGATATGCCAAATCCTCGTTGCCAAGCGAGAAAGTCTCGACCATCAACGTCACCATCTCCATTGGAATCGCCATTGCTGGTTGGTGCCAAAGCAGCGTTTGTATATTGATCCTGCCAAATTGCTAAATCCAAGTTATCCACAGTTCCATCAAGATTGCCATCACCATCTGTTAATGTTCCGCCAGTCGAAATTCCAAAGCCTCGTTGCCAGACAAGAAAGTCACGGCCACTAATTACACCGTCAAGATTAAAGTCCCCAGAATCACCGACAATGATTCTGACGGTACCCGTGTTCGACTGATTCACAAAGTCATAGGCAGTGTAAGTGAATTGGTCCATACCCTGGAATCCAGGATTAGGAGTATAGACAAAGCCGCCGTCTGGTCGAAGTATCAACGTGCCATAAGTGACACTTGTGTCAAGCACTGCTAAAAACTCTTGACCTTCAGGATCGATATCATTGGACAGAAGTCCCTCGACTTGCCCCACACTCAAAGCGCTGAGAAAACTCGAGTGTAACGTGCCGACGACTTGAAGGGGCGCACCGCTTTTTGTGTGATAGTGATCGTTGTTGGCAAAAACGGGCCCGTTGGCGCCAAACTCGTTCCAAACCCAGGACCACCAATCACCAAATAATGACGACATAGTATCATTTGTGTCAAAACCGGTGGGAGGGGCACTACTAGACTCCACAAATGAATCCCAGAGGGTCGGATCAGTAGATATGATCTCGCCTGGATAGCAAAAGAAACCTTCCATTCCCGGTTCATCGCAAGCAAAAGGGTTTGCGGTTGGATCGTTCGGGTCTCCGACGAAGGGATCGGAGATTGCTGTCCAACGGATATTGTAGTGAATCTCGGGAGGTACACTTCCGTCGAGCGTGAGCATGACGACTCTCATGCTATAGGTACCCGATGACAAAAGAACCGCTTCACGAGAGCGGATCTCACCTGGACGCGTGCTAAGTTGATAGACGGCATTGCCTTGATCGTCAAAGATTGTGGCCACTAACGCGGTAGGAATGGATACCGCGACATCTTCCGCTTCCATCACAAAATGGAATAGCTGGGGTTTCGCGATATAAAGCGTGTGTGTGTTCTGTATCGTTCCGCTACCGAGAGACGGCAGTGGATTCAAACCCAGCGACTCGAAGGGTACCACGTCGGTCGCAAATGTTACAACCAGGCTATAGTTGCCGGTATCGAACAGTTGCCCGGGATTGGCTGCATCGACTTTGATAAGGTAATTGTTTTCGGGAATGATTTCATCGACTTGAACAATGTAGTCACCTGCGCCATTGGCGATAATCGAAGATAGAATAACGTTAGCGTTTTCATCCAATACGGTAACTCGCGGAATCAAGCCACCGTTGTCCAGCGAGCGCACTACAACCGTCATGACATCCAATGCAGACACTTCAAGTGCGGGAGCCGAAACTTCGTAAACGTCCACATCGTTCGAATCCTTAATGCTGCCGATGACCTCGAATCGAGTATCTTCAAGGAACCCCAAAGCCGTATCCAATTCAACGGCACCTGCTATCTCATCATCGCTATGATCATCATCGTTGAAGAAATCTTCCTCGGAGTCAAAAAACTTTGCCAGCTCGTCGGCAGGTAGATTCCGGTAGATACCCCCCGCAACTTCATCGATCTGCGCGGGTGTGGCCAAGTTTTCGTCGTCGAAAATCGTTATTAGTGAATAGCCGCCCACATTCAGCGCATTGCTATCCGAGCTGCTCACCTGAAAATAATATCGCTGATCTTCATTAATAGTCGGCAAATTAACGATCAACCGATCGCCACCAAATTCTGTGGCCACGTCTTCAGCGATGAGGTGGTGATTGTGATCGAAGATTCTCAACCGAGGCTCTAGTAAACTAATTCCGATCGTCCTGACTTCAATTGTTAATGAACCGTCGTAGTTGCTTGGCGGATCAATATAAAAGTAGTCAAGGTCTGCGGCCGCACCGATATCTCCGTAGACAATTGTTGGCGCACTTCCATGACCAGACTCATTTATTTCGCCTGTCAGTAACTCACTGGCGCTGGCAATCGTATCGTTGTTAGTTGTTGTATTCCCGTTCTCTTGGGAAACTTCGTTTAAATCGGGTGCGCGTGCACCATGCAATTCCTGCAACAAAGCGATATCGTTTGCAGTCGGTTGTCTCACAACTGGTGGATTACCAGAATGCAATGGAGAATTCGGATCGTCGTTATCTTCTAGGCCGAATACGTTTCCTGCTTCGTGAAGAGCGATTGCCAGAATATCGTCTATCGTCTGATAGTTATAAGCTGTATTGAACAATACATCGGCAAACCAAGTTCCCGAGACGAGGCCGTCTATGGGGACTGAGACAGCAGCTACGTTGGGAGCCATCGCGATTGCTCCGATGCGGATATCGCCAAAGCGATTATCCCCTTGGCTTGCCCCTCCAGTACCAAAAGCTTGCCCCCCGTCGTCAACCACACCGATATCGGCATTTGTGTTAACTGTCCACGTTTGAAAGGCGGTTAATATCTTGTCCTGCCACACTTCTCTCGGTGCGATGGCATCAAAAAGGCTCGCAAGCCCATTCGCTTGTCCGGCAATTGAGGTACCGTCCGCTGCAAAACTCAGCGTGAGATGAACATCGGTTCCTAATATTGAACCTTCCGCGTCAAGAGCCAGTCGAGGTTCGAGCTGCTCGAAAGAAAATGCTCTACGAAGTCTGTCTTTCAAAGTTGCAGAATTAGTTGGCTTGCGCATGCAATTTTTTCAACTCAGTACTACCAGCGATCGTTGCAGCAATGTTGCGTGGTTCTGGACGGAGACTGCACTATTAAAGCCCCAAGTCCCATTGTGACTCAATAAGTGTTGTGCCGATCATTCAATATGAGTAGTCGTATTGACAGCACGCGTCCGCCACGGCTCACGAAGAAATTATGAGCAATTGTTCCGTTGGCCCCGGTTCTATTTTAATGCAAGCTGCATGAAGCCTCAAGCAATCTGCTTAATGTAGCGGAAGCTGCGAAAAACAGGCTTTCAAGAGGCGCCCCCTACTATTTGGGGGCTGTGGCCATTACCTTGAGAAGATTCTCAAAGCCCGGGTGCTTACGAAGTATTTCCAAGTCTTTGTCTGTTTTGGACCGGGCCATTAGCCTGGGATCGAGAAGGACGGCGTTGCTCAAGAGAGTCAGGGCTTTCTGTAGATCCGCAGGATCGACGCTCGAAGTTAGCGCCATAGAGCACGCTGCTTGGAACAGATGGATCGGCTGTTTAGAAACTCGCAAAAGTTTTTGAACATCGGCAAGCGCCCGCGCCCTGTCGCCCTGTCGGGCAAACAGCACGGCCCTTCCCGCTAGGGCGTCAGCATTTCGAGAATCAATCGCAAGAATCCGATTCAAGCTGTCTAGAGAATCAGGATATTGTTCCAAAACGTCTGCAGTGACATAAACAATGTTCTGCAGAGCAGAAAGACTTGTCGGATTCATTTTCAAAGCTTCACGGAAGTCGGCCAGTGCTCCTCTAGGATCTTTCGAGAGTCGAGCCATCCCGCGCGCTATCCAACTTTCTTCGTCAGTGGGCACGAGGCTCAAGCCCTTTGCACGGTCTTTGCTCGCAGCTTCGAGGTTGCCAAGGCTCTCGTGAGAACGGGCTCTCAAAAAATATATACGTGTATAGGGCGCTCCGTGATCGAGGGCTGTTGTGTAATCAAGTACCGCCGCGGCGTGATTGCCCAGAGCGGCCTGAGCTAACGCTCGATTCAATAGGCACGGTGGAAAGTTAGCTCGCATTTGCAATACAGCATCAAAGTCTTCTACTGCGAGCTGGAATTGCCCCAAATCCATTCGGCATCGGCCACGATGGTGCAAAGGCAGATGAGACACTGGAAGCAGTGCATTTGCAGTAGAAAAACATTCCTCGGCTCGGTCCAGTTTTCGCAGGCCCGCGTAAGTGTCGCCTAGCAAGAGCCACACCACGGCATCATGGGGCTTCTGATCCCGAAGCGTGGAAATAAGCGGCAATGCGGTTGCAAATTGTCCATCGAACACCAGCTGTTGAGCAACCAAGAAATCGTTGAGGGGGTCAACGGCTTTTAGCTTGTCGGCACTGCCGGGGATCTCCAGCAAATCAATCTCTTTGCCAAGCATCTTCGAAATTTCATCTCGTTGCCCAGCAAGTGCTTGTGGTATTGACATGCCGTATAGAAACGCTGATGCCAATTTATTCCACTTTAGAGCTTCATTTGTTGATTGCTCATTGCCAGTAAGTTTCGCGAGTCTAAGTTCTGCGGCAGCCATGTTGTATGCCAATTCGCCAAGCGCGTTTTGCAGGCTCGACCGTTCTGCAGGATCAAGAAACGCAAGTTTCAAAGGCCTATTCCACTGGACGTCTTCAGTAACGCCATACGAGTGTAGAGCAGCACTCGTAGTGATCATGCCGTCTTGAATCAACGCGATATCATTCTCCGGAATACTCAATGCGGCACGAGCGGTTGGCAGTTCGGCCGCAAACTGTTGAAAAGCATTGTTTGCCCAAAGTCTCAAGCTAACCCAACCCAAAGTGACCAGGAGTATCGCAGCGAATGTTGCGACACTCGCTGCCGAGGAAAGACGCGGGTGCCGACGAGTCCATTTCTTAGCGCGTTCGAATAAGGAGCTATTTGAGGCATAGCGTAGCGGCAAATCGGTGAGGTGGCGCCTTAAATCCTCGAGAAGCTCGGCAACGCTCTGATAGCGCTGGTCGATGTGTGGCGCCAAGCACCGGGATAGAATCGATACATGGTCAGGGCTGAGACTATTGCCGCTTGCATTTGAAGGCGGACTTTGCCGGTCCTTCACCATCTGATTCACGACTGATTCCAACCCTCCGCGATGGATTGGGAATGGCTGCTTTCCTGTGAGAAGTTCGTAGAAAATAACTCCGAGTGAGTAAATGTCGCTCCGTGCGTCGACTGAGCCGCCCTGAATGAGAGCTGACAGGTGTTCAGGAGCCATGTACGGTAACGTGCCACCCACCGCCATGGCCGTAGGACCGTTGACTACCAGTTCCTCTGAAAGATTGAAGTCAAGAATCAGAGCGTTACCATCGTCTGTAAGCAGTATGTTTGCTAGTTTCAGGTCGCGATGAACAATTCCACGCTGATGGGCATGTTGCAGGCCTTCCGCAATCTGAACAACAATGCGAGTTGCTGCTTCTACATAACTCATCTTCGAGACAAGATCAGTCTGGGCGAGACAGCCAGGGTGTCCGGCTTCAGTGGAAGGCGCTCCAGGACTCCTAGGAACTGGTACTTGAGAAATTAGGGTATTGTCGTCCCGAGCATTCAAGGTGCTTGCAAAAACTTGTCCGGATGTGGGTAAACCTTCTGTTGGGCTGAGACTCTTCACGAAGTCGCCCAGCGTTCGCCGACCAAGGTAAGGCATGCAAACCGCTGTTAATCGGTTTACTTGATGCACGGAATAAATAGGGACAATGTTCGTATGCTGCAAGCGAGCAAGATGTTGGGGCTCAAGAGACCGACCCCTGGCAACTTTAAGAACAACGTAACGGTCTGCAAGTTCGCCTTGTCTGGCAAGATAAACTTTGGCGAAGGCTCCGCGTCCGATTTCTGAGTCGAGCTGAAAACCCAAAAAGTTTGAATTACTTTCTGGAAACTCTGCAAAGTCATCGGCTAGCTGAAGCGCATTCGACCATGCCGAGGTGAGAGTCTTACTAAGAGAACTCGATTCAATTTCACTACTCTTGCCACTATCCAGATGATGCCTTTTCCAAGCTGTGGTCGAAAAGCCAAATCTGCTTTGATACTCTTCGGGCGTGACGGTCTCGCCATTTATAATTCTCAGTCGATACTCTTCGTACGCAACTTTTTCTAAGGCAATTTGATCTTTCGATAAGCCAGGTATCAGTTGGCAATAATAGTCCAAGTTGTTGCGTAAGCCGTCGTTCCAAGAAAGTTCCATGTCAACGCGTACCAACTCGGCAGCAATCTCGAAGTATCGAGCGTGATTCGAGGCGGGCAAGTAGTCGATAATGTTGGCGTGCCCTTGGCTCAATCGTAAGCTTTCAAAAGCTTCGACTTTTGACTCCAGTTCATCAATCTCGATCGGAGTGCTGGGGACCACGACTCAAACGTCCTCGTTAATAAGGCTGGCGAGTTGTTGGCGAAATTGCTGGAGAATTCTTTCCACGGTGCGCTTAGACCTTTGTGTCAGTTGTGCTATCTCGTTGACTTCGTAACCTTCAATCCTCAATTGAATTATTTTATCTTGCGTGGGTGGCAGTTTGCTCACGAGTTCTTCCACAACCATTTTCATGGTGTCGTATGCGATTGCGTCCTCGCCTGAAATTCCTGTAGGCAGTTCACTGTTGTTTTCTGAGGCGACCGTCCTTCCCGCATCACGCTTATCCGCCCGGTGATAACTTGCCAGTTTCCTGATCTTGTTCAAAGCTAGGACTAGAAACAGTTGCCATAATTCCTCTCCCACAGGTACTTCATAGCATCCTTCCGAAGCTCTACGAAAAAATGTACGAAAAACCGATTGAACGACATCTTCAGGGTCAAAACGAGGCGACAGACTCTGAGATGTCTGTTTCCTGGCTAAGGCCTGCAGGCGTTTTGCGTATCGGACATACAAGGCCGTAGCAGCATCTTGTTGTCCCGCTTGAAATCGGCGTAGCAGGGTGTGATCAGTCGCAAGGATCACTGGTTCCGCGCGATTAGTTATGTCTTTTGTGGGATCTAAACCGGCCATCATTTATCCCGGTGAATAGTTAAGTCGCTTCTCATCATCTTAACCGCCAAAGATTTCGGGAAGTATATGCGAGCGGGGGTGCTAACGAGCCTTTTTGGTCTTTCTCCTCAGGGATTGCCAAGTTTCAGGATTTTTTGGCGGTTGGCTCCTCAGTCTGCGACTATTCCCTACATCAGGCCATGTTTCACAATAACTCCATATTAGCTAACAGGATTACCGGGTTCCAGTAATGCTCCTCTTCCGCCCGCAGAAACTCGTGCTCGGATTGCTGATCATGCTGCAATCAGGTGCGCCTTTCCCGTGGGCACACCGACATTGCGATTTAGAGCATTCTGAATCAGTTGCGCACCGTCAAGGTTTCCACTCTTGCTGCGAGGCATTTGTATCGACGACTTGGCATTTCCATTTCTTCGATCCCAAACATTCATTGCCTGATAGAAGCGATGAACAAAATGAGCTAGCTGAGTTTGCGTTTATTAATCCGGCTGAATGTGAGGTATCACTGAAGATTGATCTTCTTAACCGCGTCAATAGTTTAGGGCAGCACGCGGTGCTGAGATCTGATGGTCATATGATAACGGGTTGTGAGCAAGTTCTGAGGCGGTATGGATATTGCCAATCCAGCGCGGCTTCCCAATCGAGGGCAGGTTGCGCGCTTCTTTGTACCTGGCAAATCTGAGTCTGCAAGCCTTGTCACCAGATGCACGCAGATAGGACTCTGGTGGTCATTTCCATGGGACACTGCGTTCCACGCAATCGTTGCCACTCTTTGTGGAATCACATTAAATCGGACTAGGAGCATTTCATGGCTACAAGAAATCTATGCCTTGCCACAGTTTTGGTGGCACTCACATCGGTGTCAGCTCAGGCGTCGATCTATGGGACAATGTCGAACTTCGACACCTACAACGAGACCCCAGAAGACTCATACGGGGCCGAAATTGAGCTAGAGGGTATTCATCCAGAGGACATTTATGGCACCTATCCTTCGCACTACGACAGCGAGTCCAGAGATTTCTACCAAGATGGTGTGAACTTCGGAGTACGGATCAAGTATACAGGCTACAATTTTTCGCCAAGTGGCTATTTATCTGCTAATACGATTGGCCAGTCGACGAATGGACATGCCTGTGTGGGAACGGCCGGCTGCGAACACTTTGGCTTTTCCGTCGGAAATCAACCGACCGCTGCCAGGTTCTATTGGTTAGATCAAACAGGCAACAGAATTGGAGTTATGCCCGAATCCATCGCCAATCCAACTTGGAACTACGTTCCCGCGAACGGCGGGGGTGCGCCTCGACTTGGGGCCGTCGTCGAAGCCCCTGAGCCAGCAGAATTTCACCCGCAAAATCCCGATTCAATTTGGATGAAAGTCTGGAAGATCGAACTAGATCGCCCGGTCGATCTTGCAGAATTGATGTCGGACAACCCAATTATTCCAGATAATGCGGGGGAAATCGAATCAGAATGGGAACTCTTGGAAGGTGGTATTGGAAAGGAGATCGAGCAAGAAGATGATGTGCCTGAAGGCAAGTATGCGGTCATTCGCAGGTATGAGTTTTTCGAGTATACGGGCGCCTATGATGACGAACACGAGCCCATTTCATTGTTCTTGGAAGAGGACATGGCAGAACCACCTGTAGATGAACTAGGACAGTTTATCTCAGCCAATATGGTTGCTGCCAATCTTGCCGCACCACAGGAAGGAGACTTTGACCAAGATGGTGATGTCGACGGTCGCGATTTCATGGCTTGGCAAAGAGGGTTCGGCACTGGCGATAGTCTTGAGGATGGCGATGCAAACTGGGACGATGAAGTTGACCATGAAGACCTCGTCATCTGGCAAAACCTTTATCTTGGTGACGACAACCCAGCACTGAACGCAGTTCCCGAGCCTGCGACTGTGTTGATGGCCGCATTAGCAGTGCTGATTCCACTGCGTTTCCGCAGGCGACGGCCTGCTTAGCACTTGTGACGCTTGCAGTGAGCTTTTCTAGAGCGACTGCCATTTGAATTCAAATGGTAGTCGCTCTTTTATTGCGCAAGATATCCCTGTCGCCAAAATGTTCTTCTATTTTGGCGGATGTGACCTTCTTAATGGACTCTTAATAGTGTCCGAGATTGTTGTGGCGGTAGTACCCTTCGAGTTTTTGATCTCTAGAAAGCCTTAAGATGAACCCTCACGTAGTGGCCAAGTCTAACTTGATACTTGTCCTGATAGCTTACATCTCTGCAAGCAGCCCTCAATTACTGTTCTCCCAGCTTGCAACTTGGAACAACACGAACACAGGTGCCGCCGCAGGAAACTGGTCGAATGCTGGAAACTGGACTCCAGCAGTCGTTCCGGGCCTTAGCTCAACCGTTTCGATCGGCAATGGTGGAGAGGCCAAGGTTTCCACGAGCATAGCTGTGGCTCGGATTGAAGTAGGTAAGAATACAGGAAATGGGATCTTCACAAGCACGACCGCAGGGATCGCGATTTCGACAACGTCTGATTTCGATGTAGGCGAGATTGGAAGCACATTCGCCACCGGCCCCATAGTTGTAAACGCTAACGGCACTGCCACGATAGCCAATGTCGCAAGCCTGACGATTGGAGCTTTGGGAACTGGTGACTTAGACATTGGTCAAACAAGTGCAGAGCTTGGAGCACAGGCGCAGGGTGTCGGCAACGTCTCCATTTCTAATGTGGCGACTATTCAAATCGCCAACAATTTGGAATTGGCAAAGGCCGGGGGGGCTGCAACGTCTAACGCCCAGGGCAACCTCATGGTGAACAATGTTGGCAGCTTTGAGATTGTCGCCGACTTCGATGTAGGTCAGGTCGGTGGCACAGGGGCATCCACAAGTACGGCCACTGCCAATATTCTGAACGCCAATACGTTGAACGTGGGTTCAAATGTTGACGTTGGGAGAACATCGGGTTCGAGTGCCGTTGGCAATTCAGGCCAAGGAATTCTCAACATCACTGACTCTGATGTGCTCGTAGGATTCGCTGATCCTTTGGCACCGGGCTCGATCAATATTGGTGGAATTTCGGCCTCGCTCAGTGACATCGCTCATGGCGACGGAGTGGTCAAGCTAGAGAGGGTTCAACTTGAAGTGGCGAACCGCGTGGTGGTGGGAGATCTTTCTGGCGGAGGAACTAATCCTGCCTCAAGCTCTCAGGGCACAATCAATCTCATTGAAAGCGAAATTGTGCTCAACAAATTGGATGTCGCCAGAATAACCACCGGTACCCAAGGAACGGTCTCAGGCAAAGTTATCCTGGATTCCACTTTAGTAAGCGTCGATGGAGCTATGACACTCGGTCCCATGGCAACGTTGGAGTTTGGACTTTCGGGTTTGAGCCGAGCAGATGGAACAGGCGGAGCTGGGCAGTACAGTGCAATTGACTCGGACAATAGCCTGTTGGCTGGACAGTTGCAAGTAACATTGCTCGACGGATTTGTACCATCGGTAGGTAACTCATTTTCGATTATCTCAGGCCCAACTGTCGGCACATTCTCCAGCGAAGTTCTACCGCTACTTCCCGCTGGTCGAATATGGGACGTACTCTACAGCCCAACTGGCGTGACACTAACAGTGAATTCGGGGCTGAGTGCCGACTTTAACCACGATGGAAGCGTGAATGGACTCGACCTCCAGATCTGGCAAGGAGCCTACGGAAACAACTCAGTCGGCGACGCCGATGGCGATAGCGATAGCGACGGACGAGATTTTTTGATTTGGCAACGGCAACATAGCGCAGGTGTTTTAACGGCACTTTCTGTACAAGTTCCTGAACCGAGTGCCGCTTGTTTTCTTATGGTCGCTGGAAGTTTGACGATCTTGAGGAGAAACCGAAGAGTCAATCATTGCCTGAGTCTACACCAAATACCCAATGAAACATTGTGCATCGGTTGCGAAACGCGCAGGCATGGATTTACGCTTGTCGAATTGCTAGTCGTGATTTCGATCATTGGTGTGCTGATTTCGCTTTTGCTGCCCGCCGTTCAAGCCGCCCGCGAAGCGTCCCGCCGTACTCATTGCCAGAACAACCTCAAGCAATTTGGGCTGGCATTCCAAAATCACGACGGCTCTCACAGCGTCTTACCAAGTGGCGGCCGCAACTGGAATGATCCGCCCACCTATGGGAATGGTCAACCAGTGTCCGGAGCCAAGCAACTGGCAGGTTGGGGATTCCAGATACTTCCTTACATCGAGCAGCAAGTGGTCTGGCAAGCCGGCCCAGCGGCTGCCGTGGGGGCCACGCTGGAAGGTTTCTTTTGCCCATCACGAAGAGCGCCTCAGTTTGTCGAGTTCGTCGATAAGTTTCAGCCGCAACTGACAGGAGGGTTGTTACGACATGGACTCTGCGACTACGCGGCATCGAATCGCGAAATGACCGGCGCTGTCAGGAGATTGACTCCCCTTGGTATACGGGAAATCACCGATGGTACGACCAATTCGATGTTGTTGGCAGAGAAGAGAATCAATCTAGCGCAACTTGGTGAACCACAGGATGATGATAACGAGGGGTACTCAGTCGGCTGGAACGAAGACACGATTCGCCGTACGGATCGCCCGCCCGCGCCTGACCACTACGCAACCGGAGACGGTGAAAAACTCTTTGGGTCATCACACCCAGGGTCAATCAACGCCGTATTTGTGGACGGTTCAGTCAGGGCACTGACCTACGAAGTGGAAGAGAAAGTATTTGAAAATCTGGGAAATATTGCTGACGGAGGTCAAATTGATCATGCGAGTCTTTAGTCACTACAGAACACAGATCCTACTAGTAATCGGTGTTTTGACAATCGGTTGCAGCAAAACACCAGTCGAGGAGCTAGCGGGTTCACTTTCGAATACAGATCACGAAGTGCGATATGAAGCAGCTAAAGAACTGGAAACCTATGGTCCTGAAGCCCTCACAGCTGTTGACGAACTCGCGGCAGCTCTTTCTGATCCTGACCCAAAGGTGCGGTATCGATGTGCAAAGGCACTGAGTGCTATAGGAATAGGCGCAAATTCGGCCGCGAAGGAGACACAGGCAGCATTGAAGGACGCACCGCCAGAAACGAAATATTATCTGGTTAAGATTCTCGCCAACATTGAGGATGCGGCTGTTATTGCTCTAAAGGACATAGAACAAATTCTTAAGTCTGATACAGATCCGCGCGTCCGGTATTACGCGGCAAAGTCTTTGGGAAAAATTGGCAAGGAGGCGGCACCAGCTGCCAAGTCGTTGGAAGCTGCCCTCAAGGATGGTGATCCAGAAGTGCGTCGTGCAGCGAGTGAATCCCTCAACAAAGTTTCATTGAAGTCATAGGTAATCAAATGCTAAGTAGGATTCCCGCATACGCCTCGGTTCTTAGTTCAGCTGCTATGCCACTACCTCACCTGTTGGCAGCCATTGGCGGATTCAGCGACAAGATACGCAAATTGCCAGCTAATTCATCAGTGCGCGACGAACGAGTCGATCGGAGCAAGGCTAACCACGTCGACACTCGAATGTATTCCTCGCAGTTGCAGAATCGAGTTGACGCCGTGACCACTCGTGACAATCTGCGAGTTGCTTTGTATTCGCACGATACAATGGGCCTCGGGCACCTCCGCCGGAATCTGGTCATTGCGTCCGCGCTTGCTGAGTCTTCACTGAACGCGACTAGTCTGCTCATCACAGGCGCGCACGAAGCAAACTTTTTCTCGCTACCTGCCCGAGCAGATTTTCTGACTCTCCCGAGACTGCACAAGAGTACCGTAGGCGCTTACTCGGCAGGGAAGCTCGATATCTCTGTTGACGACCTCATTTCCTTGAGAGCGGACTCGATTTGTTCAGCACTCGCGTCGTTTCGTCCAGATGTTCTTGTTGTCGACAAAGTACCGCTAGGAGCATTTGGCGAGTTATTACCAGCATTGGAATTTCTACGCAAACGTGACGGCGTAAAATGCGTGTTGGGTATTCGAGATATTCTTGACGACGCAAATGTGGTTCATTCTGAAACAGACAATCGCACCATACACGCTGCAGTCGATGAGTTTTATGACGAAATCTGGGTCTATGGAGACCAGCGGGTTTACGATCCCATAAGCGAATATTCGTGGCCGCAATCCGTCGGGGCAAAAGTAAAGTTTACAGGTTATCTCGATCAATCACGACGGCTTCAGGAGCGAACAAAAGAGGGAGCAGAATCGCACTCCGCGCTTTGTGATTCTTCACAACGATTGATTGTGTGCACACTTGGTGGTGGCCAGGACGGTTTCGCTGTTGCAAAAGCCTTTGTCGAGGCTCTACCGCGAGAAGGAGTTACTGGCATTCTGCTCACAGGGCCTTTTATGCCTAAAAGTGAAGCGGCCTACATTAATCAGATCGCTCTCGATCACCCAAATCTTCTCGTGCAAGAGTTTAACTCCGAAGCAGATTCGCTAATCAATCGCGCCGACAGCGTTGTGACTATGGGAGGTTACAACTCGGTTTGCTCAGTTCTTTCATTCGGCAAGCGCGCATTGGTCGTGCCACGCGTTGTTCCTCGGAAGGAGCAACTTGTAAGAGCAGAGCGACTCTCGCAGCTTGGGCTGATCGACTTGCTTCATCCCGATCAGCTCACCACTACGGCGATGAATGATTGGATCAAGGCAAAAGTCGTACAAGCACCGAAGTCTTCGGAAATGATCGACATGCGCGGCCTGGAGCGAGTTGAGCAATACTGTCAGAGTCTCGTGAGCCGTCCGATTCAACCCCAAGCCGTCTATTCCATGGAGACGACATGAGTTCGAATACTCTAGAAGCATTTAAGACACACCCAAATAACGCTCAACGCGTGGGATATGTTCTCAAGCGTTACCCACGTTTCTCGGAGACGTTCGTCGTCAACGAAATCTTGGCACATGAGGCCGCTGGGCTAAATTTGGAAATCTTTGCGTTACGACCTTCAGTAGATACGCACTTTCAGCACGCTGTTGCCGACGTGCGTGCTGCAGTTACCTACCTCAATTCCAACACGCTTCGTGGTTCCAGTCTCTGGGATGAATTTAGAGCGTATGGAGAGCAGCACCCACGATTGTGGAGGGTTTTGCAGCAGGTGGACGACTGCGACGCCTTAGAAATTTATCAAGGGATACAACTTGCACGCGTGGTTGAGTCGAAAGGGATCGATCACTTACATGCTCACTTTGCAACTTCGGCAACTGCCGTGACTCGTATTGCTTCACTGCTCACCGGTGTGACCTACAGTCTCACGGCACATGCAAAGGATATCTTTCACGAAGACGTGGATGAAAAGCAACTTGAACGAAAACTGGCCGATGCCTCGGCAGTTGTCACGGTCAGCAATTATAACGCGGCAGATTTAACGCGTCGCTTCCCTCGACAATCTCAACAGATTCATCGAATCTACAATGGATTACCGCTCTCTCAATACAATTATCGGGCTCCTGATGATCGGGAAAAGAAAATCGTTGCCGTTGGCCGTTTGGTGGAGAAGAAGGGCTTCTCGGACCTTATTAGCGCTTGCGCGATTTTGCATCAAATTGGCCTGGCAATCCCATGCGAGATTATTGGTGAAGGCGAATTTGAGGACTCTCTAAGATCTCAAATTCAGCAGCTTGAACTCGAGGACTCTGTGCGTCTGTTAGGCGCCCTTCCCCAGCGTGAAGTCCATCGCATCATCCAAGAGGCCTCAATCTTTGTCGCCCCGTGTGTTACTGCCTCTAGCGGCGATCGAGATGGCTTACCAACAGTGATTCTCGAAGCGATGGCCCTAGGAACTCCTTGTATTTCGACAGATGTCACGGGAATCTCCGAAGTCGTTCGACACAACGAGACCGGTTTGATTGTTCCAGAACGACAGCCGGCAAAGTTGGCTGAGGAGATCCGCGGCTTGCTGTCAGATGTTGAACTCGGTGTGAAGTTGGCCCATTCAGCTTGGCAGTTGATACAAGAACAATTTGATGCTGTTGAGAATACGAGTCGATTAAGAGACGTCTTCGCGTCGCACAGTGTCCAACGTTCTAAAAAATCCGTTTCACAGCCGATCCTGGCGGAGGTGGGATGATGCACATAGCATATGTGTGCTGCGATCCAGGAGTTCCCGTCTTTGGTTGTAAGGGAAGCTCAATTCATGTACAGGAAGTCTTGCGAGAGCTTCTGCGCCAAGGGAATAGCATAGACCTTTACGCTGACAGTTTGGGTGGTAATTGTCCCATTGATTTGTCCCAAGTTCAGGTGCATCCCTTAGAGATTCCGAAGGTCAACGATCACGGTCATCGCGAGCAAGCCCTATTCGGTTTAAACGAAACAGTCCATCGCCTGCTAAGCCAGCATGGTCCGTACCAGCTTATCTACGAAAGGTATTCACTTTTTGCCTATGCTGCGATGGAGTTCGCCCGCATTAATGCGATTCCCGGCATTCTTGAAGTCAATTCACCTCTTGTCGAAGAACAATTGATGCACCGTGTTCTTATCCACCAGGAACTTGCGGAACGGACAGCAAGGCGGACGATGACTGCGGCAGGAGCTGTCGTCGCAGTTTCGGAAGCCGTTGGCGATCATGTCAGAATTCACCGATTGGATTCAACAGGAATTCATGTCGTTCCCAATGGAGTGGATTCAACAAGATTTAATAATGAATCTTCACATGGCACTCGTCTCCAATTCGGAGAATTTACTGTCGGCTTTGTTGGAACCTTGAAACCATGGCATGGAGTTACTGAACTCTTGAATGCGTTTCCACGCTTCCTGGATCAAGTTCCAGGATCAAGGCTACTCATTGTCGGGGATGGGCCAGAGCTCGAAAGGTTAAAATTGCAGGCGGCTGAACTACTTGGTGCGTCACAAGATCGGGCTATATTCTTGGGAGCGGTCGAACCAAGCTCGATCCCCAATCTCTTGCGAAGTATGGACATCGCAGTGGCTCCCTATCTCCACCAGGAAAACTTCTATTTCTCGCCTCTAAAGATCTTCGAGTACATGGCGGCTGGTTTGCCGATTGTTGCCAGCAATGTAGGGCAGATTTCAGAGCTAATTGTTCACGGCAAATCGGGAATGCTTGTCACGCCAGGTCATACTGACGAATTGTCAGAAGCACTAATCGAGTTGGCAAACAGACCTGACCTCTGTCAGCGGTTGGGAGAACATGCAAAGAGATTTGTCGATGAGCGCTTTACCTGGAACTCTGTGGTAACACGCATCCTAAGAATTGCCGCTGAGCTAAGAGCCGGGTTAATGTCGCAAACTCGCTCACGATCAACTCAGTTTTCAGAATAGTACCCCCTAAGCTTCATGCCGAGCGAGACAAATGGCCCGCCCCAAGACAACACGTGATACCTACCGTCGCTTTGGGCGATTGTTGCAGCACCTTATGCCAGTGATTCGCCAGGAAAAGTCGCTTATCGCAGGATCTGTGACTGCCATGATCATGAGTGTCGGCTTCGGACTACTTGAACCTTGGCCCCTAAAGTTTGTCCTCGATTTGATAATTCCTGCTAAGTTAGCCCAAAGCTCTGGTTTGCTTGCCGAGTTCACTCCGAACACAGTATTAACATTGGCCTGCATCGGACTGGTCGCCATTGTTGGCCTGCGAGCGACGAGTGACTACTTTAAAACAGTTGGTTTTGCCTTGGTTGGGAATCGCGTCATGAGCCGAGTGCGAACCAATCTCTATCGTCATATTCAGGCGCTTTCCCCCTCGTTCCATGACAAGGCCCGTTCAGGCGATCTTTTAATTCGTGTCACCGGCGATATCAAGTTGATGCGCGACGTTGCGATTACAGCCATCTTGCCTCTGATGGCAAGTGTCCTTGTGCTGTTCGGAATGGTGGCCGTGATGTTTTGGCTCAACTGGCAATTGACGCTGTTAGCATTACTGGTGATGCCACTGTTTGCCGTCTCCTCAATACGTATCGGTCGAAGAATTCACAGCGCGGCACGTAAGCAACGCGAGCGAGAAGGTGACATGGCCGCAAGTGCCGCTGAGGCACTTTCATCAGTGAGGATTGTTCAAGCACTATCCCTAGAAAGCCATTTTGAGAATCACTTTTGCTCGGAGAATAAGCGAAGTGTCAAGGAAGGTGTCAAGACAAGGCGTTTGGCAGCCCGCCTGGAGCGCACTGCCGACGTGTTGATTGCATGTGCCTATGCAATCGTGATGTGGTATGGCAGTCGCCTTGTTCTCCGTAGCGAACTAAGTCCCGGATCCCTGGTAGTTTTTTTAACGTATCTTAAGCGTGGTTTCCAGCCATTTCAAGATTTTGCGAAGTATACAGGACGCTTGGCCAAAGCGGTCGCAGCGGGGGAGCGAATCGTTGATCTGTTGGATGAAACATCAGAGATTCAAGATGCCATGGATGCTGTGGAGGCTCCCAAAATTCGTGGAGACGTAAGATTTACTGATGTTTCATTTGGATATTCTCCCGATGCAATGATATTTCGAGACATCAATTTCTCTATTCCATCCGGGCACCGCGTCGCTCTTGTGGGAGACTCTGGAGCGGGAAAATCCACAGTACTCCATCTTTTGTTGCGATTTTATAATCCCGAGAGTGGAGTCATCACGATTGATGACTGCGATATTCGCCAGTGGAAAGTGGCATCGTTACGTCGGCAAATTGGAGTAGTATTACAGGACACCATCTTGTTTGCCGGGGATGTCTCGGAGAATATCGCTTTAGGTGCTTCCAATGTGACGCAACAACAGATTGAAGAAGCGGCGAGAATAGCCAATGCTCATGATTTCATCACCAATCTACCGCAGGGATACAACACGGTGCTAGGGGAGCGAGGTATCAACCTTTCTCAAGGTCAAAGACAGCGAATTGCTATCGCAAGGGCTGCTGTAAGAGATTCCAGGATACTTTTGCTCGACGAACCTACCTCAGCGCTTGACGAGCAAAATGAACGAGAGGTCAGCCTAGCAATACGTCGCCTGGCTCAAGGCCGTACGACGTTCTTAGTCACGCATGATCTCCGACAGGCAGAAACCGCAGACTTGATTATGTACTTTGAGAGAGGGCGGATCAAAGAAGTTGGGACTCATGAAGATTTGCTTGATCTGAACGGTCGATACGCATTGCTCTACAATTCGCAAGTTCATGGCTTTGTGGTGACCGCACATGCTGAGATACATGCGGCAGTAAGCTGAACTTTTCAGGTCTTTGGCCAGTAGGGTTCAGTACATGATATTTTTTTGCGTACGGACTTGGCGGACCGCTCTTCGATTTGCGACTACTCTACATTGACCGAGGTATAGTGAGGGCTTTGAAGCTCTTCGATCACATGAGTTGGAGGTTGAAACCATGACAATTCGATTAAGAAATCTCTTTATGACATGCGTGATTGTGATCGCAGAAGCCTCCGTAGCCCTAGCCGCACCTTATGACGACGGTCATGGAAAACTTTGGCGGCAACCTGTTGAGACTTTAGGTTATACTTGGAACCATATTGCGAGTTTGTGCCCAACAGATGGTTCCACGGGATGTGGCGGATCGCTCCAAGGTTGGACTTGGGCTACCCAGCAGCAAACAATCGACTTGTTCAATCGGTTCCTCCCGCCGTCACATCAACTCTCCGTACAAATTCCAGGTCTCGAAGCGTACGTCCAGACGCCATTCGGGTATACAACGACGTTTGCTATGAATGGTGCGCCATATTCATTTTTCAATGCGATACGAGGCTGGACTTCTACTCGCACTGTCGATGGTTTGGGGCTTCGCGGCACGATTTCGGATGGAGGCGGGCCGGTGTCTTTCTACGCTTCGTTGGGTGTTAACGATCCTTTTAGCGCCAGCCAATCGCCTGGATACTTGAACGAAACCGGAATCTGGCTCTGGAAGAATAGCAATCAGTCTGCAGGAGACTTTGATGAAGATACAGATGTCGATGGTCGTGATTTTATGTTGTGGCAGCGCAACGCGAGTGTTGGTGCACTTGGTAGTTGGCAAGCAGGTTATGGCAATTTTCCGAGGGTAGAAAGCATAGCCGTGCCGGAACCTGCAGTATTATGTTTATTGACCATCGGAGCTTTGCAAATGGTGCTGTGCAGACGTCCCTGCTTGAGAGTGAATTTGGATTCAACGGGATATTAAACCGCAGGGAACTGTGTAACTGCCTTTCATTGGGAGTGCGACGAATTTGCCACGGAGTAAGATTTGCTTCATCCTGACGACGAACCGATTGTCCAGCGAGAGCGCTCCATACCAGGAATGCGGGTACTCCTCGACAACGATGTCTCTACCAAGATGTTTCAAGCATCGTTTCAGGGTTTGGGCGTTCGTGCGGCCATTTGCAAATATCTTCGCTACAAACCTAGTACCAGTTGTATCGCCGCATTCACTTTGAATACAGAGATCGGTGATATCTGGGCACACGCGATCGCCTATCGCGCTGATGCCACTGATAAGATTGTGAAGGCAAAGCAATCCGTCTTACGCTGCCCAGATCTTAGAGCCGTCTTAATTGAACAAGCGGTGGTTATTTCGCTGTTTCCATTCGATGACGATTTGCAATCACTGGGCCTCCTGGGATGCAGTGCAGAACAAAAGATATTTCTCAGGAAGCTGGCTCCTCACGACGAAGAATTACACTCGGCTCCAATAACTACACTTCGTTATAAACCGCAACGACGGTATGTCGGCCGTATCGATGTCAACGACGCTCCTCAGGCGATTCTCAAATTGCACAGTTTAACTGAGTATCAGCAGGCACGTCGAGCTGCCAAGTCACTCCAATCAATTTCTGGAATAAGTGCCGCAAAAGTAATCGGCCACTCAGATCGGCATCGCGCGATATTGTTGAAATGGGTTGCTGGTACATCGCTTTCGGAGCTTATCAATAACGGTACGGCCAGTCTTTATGGAATAATGAAAGATTTGGGTGGGTTCCTCAAAGAACTACATAGCCACTCAGGTATCAAACTACCGACTATCAACGTGAATAAGCAACAACGTTCGCTCATCATCCTACCTCACGAGTTGGTGGCGCTTTGCCCCGAACTCGCCGACAAGTCTCAATCCGCCGTTAATCACGCTTGTCAAATGTATGCGAATTTGAGTCGGCCAATCACTTCACTCCATGGGGATTTAAGTTGCGATCAAGTTGTGGTTGGAGACGGTGTGTCACTTATCGACTTTGACAATGCCGTGCTCGGCCATGCAGAACAAGACCTAGGCAATTTGCTTGCCCACTTAGAAAAGTCATCACTCAATTGTTACCTTGATGTCGATGCTGTGGAGGCGATATTCGAAACGTTATTGCAAGAATATGAGATGCATGGAGGGCAAGTTGACAAAAACGCGATTCATCTGCACGCTGCGATGTCACTTCTCAGACTGGTCCAGGAGCCATTTCGCGTTCGCCAACGAAATTGGCAAGCGTGCTCGGAAATGCTCCTCAATCGAGCCCAAAAGCATTTAGGTCTTGCCTCTCACCACATCCATCGCGAAATTACGCGCGCTAACTCTCAGCATGCCTCACGAACGGGCGACATTTTAGCGTTACACAGCGACAGTTCGCTCACAAACTCTCACCCTGCCGTAGATTTACACGAGGCACGAAAATACGTTCTACCACTACTCAAGAAAGAACTTCAAGACGAATCCTTGCAATTGAGGTCTCTGCGTCTCGTGCGACACAAGCCGGGCAAACGTTGTCTGATCGAATATATGTGCGAAAGTAACCTTTGCAATTGTGTCTATAGCATTCTTGGCAAGGCGTATTCTAAACCAAAGCACATTCAGAATCATATTATCCAGAAAGCACTCAGGGGAGCTGGATTTAATGATCGCTCTCCGTCTGGAGTTTTTGTACCAAGGCCCCTTGGCGTACTCGACCAATGGCAGATGTTTTTTCAGGAACATGTCAGTGGTGAAGACGGTTGGAGCGCAATCTCGGGTAATCCCGTGGTATCAGCAAATCACATACTCACTGCTATTCAGAATCTGCAGGAATCGCAGATACTAACAGTTCGCAAGCACACCGTCGCTGATGAAATAGAACACATTCAGAGGTGCCTTCCTCTAGTTATTCTGAAGCTTCCGGAGCTCCGCCACAGAATCAAATTGCTGGTCGATCGTTGCGAATTGCTGGGACTTACAATTCCGGATTCAGTATTAGTACCTACTCACCGCGATTTCTATCCCGATCAAATTATCTTCACAACACGAGGATTGTGTCTCATCGATTTTGATTTATTTTGCCTGAGCGACCCCGGTCTGGATCTTGGCAATTTCCACGGTCATTTGATTGAGCGAAGTTTACGCGACCCCGCGTTCACTCCGATAGCATCCGAGTGCCATAATCAATTCGCAGCTCACTATATAAGAACTTACAGTGAGAGAGAATGGAAGACCGTGGAAGCATTTACGACCCTGACGTTGGCTCGCCATGTCTATCTTTCAACGCTTTTCATCGACCGCTGCCGTTTCACACCTTTAATACTTGATACGTGCGAGCGTCGCCTGGATGTACAGTTGGCTGGCAACTATTGGGACAATTCGTGCCAAGCAAATTCGGCGTAAAGTATGATCACAAGCTGTCCAATTAGCTCATTTCTACTCGATGTAGGATAAGGCGACTGATCGCACGCGATAGGGCAAGTGCTGTTAGCTTGGGAATAGAAAAATATTCCGCAGAAGTCGCCCTACCTTCACGTACAAAACGTAATGGTGTTTTGGTACCGCCAGCGCTTGCGGAGTTTCCGAGTACAGTCACTTTGAAGCCTCGGGCCCACCAAGATTCCCGACCAAGCTTTACACTCTTCACTGCGTCAGATTGAAATGCGCCGACGCCGTTCGAGAGGCACGCACTGAGAGACTGGCACTAAACTTGGCACCCAAATTCTGCCATTCTTGGTCATCTAGGGTCAAATTTGGGCACCCGAGTAAAGTTTTTTTCGAATAGTTTTACTCGGAGAACATCGGGTAAAGAGTGTAAAACGAGCGCAGCTGGGACTCGCCCCTGAGATACTAGGGCCAATCATTTTATTATGCCGCATGGGCAATCAAAATTGTAGGTGCCATAAAACTGAATAGAACGAGGATTTATCAATCACAGGTTCCGTGGAAATCGTCTGTCGTTGTCAAAATAGTTCCACGGCAGTAAAGTAAATCTACAGTTGGATCGAATATTCCGGGTTCGATTCAATACCTGACCATCCTCAATAAATCTGCTTTGCTGTCGCGTTATTGCGGCTCTCGCCTTCTATTTCCGGAACGATTTGATGCTGCTACGAATCACTTTTGTTGGTGTGCTTTGTTTGCTTTCATCGCTGCTTGCGGCTCTGCAAGCAGAAGACTTGGCGGATTACGTCAACACACTGCAAGGGACGAACTCTCGCTTCGAGCTCACGCGCGGGAATACTTATCCCACCACGGCCTTGCCGTTTGGTATGCACACCTGGACGCCGCAAACGGGGGCTAATGGCGACGGGTGGAAGTACCAATATGAGAAAGAGACCATCCGCGGTTTTCAACAAGCCCATCAATGCAGTTCATGGTCGAATGACTATGCCGTCTTTTCTGTGATGCCTGTAGTTGGAGAGTTAGTCGTCAGCGAAGAGCAGCGTGCCGCAAAATTTCGGCACGAAGATGAAACTGCAAAGCCGTATGATTATCGTGTCAAGCTCGCCAATGACGCGTCTGTGGCGATGTCCCCGACTGAACGTGGGGTGTTCATGCAAATTAGGTTTCCAGCAGCGAGTCGTGCCTATTTAGTGATTGATGGATACACGGAAAAAGGCTCCCTTGATATTCTTCCCAATGAGCAGCGCGTAACTGGAGCGGTACGCAATGGCAGAAACCAGCCTCGTGGTTTTCGTAATCATTTTGTCATCCAAGCGGACCAACCATTCGTGTCTTGGGGAACTTGGCAGCACCGTGGCGAGGATATTCGAGCCACTGAGACACAGATTGAAGGGTATCGCGTGGGAGGCTATCTAGAGTTTCCACCGGGAACGATTGTTAATCTGAAGATTGCTTCGTCCTACATCGATTTAGAGCAAGCACATGCGAATCTCAGCCAAGAGTTGGGCGGCTTTACCAGCATCGAAGCAGCGCGAACGGCGGCAAAAGAGGTTTGGAACGATTTTTTAGGAAAGGTTCGTATCGAGGGCGGAACGGACGAGGAAAATCGCACATTCTATTCATGCTTCTTTCGAGCGAGTCTCTTTCCACGAAAGTTTTACGAAATCGATGCGGCGGGAAAACCAATTTACCGCAGCCCCTATGACGGACGAGTGCATCACGGTTATATGTATACCGACACCGGCTTATGGGACACATTTCGCTCGCAGATGCCGCTGAATACGTTGCTGCATCCCACGATGCATGGCCGCTACATGGTGGCACTTATGGCCGCGTACAAACAATGTGGCTGGCTGCCTTCGTGGTCTTTCCCTGGCGAGGCGGGCAGCATGATCGGTAATCACGCGATCTCACTTTTGGCCGATGCGTGGGTGAAAGGGATTCGCACCTTTGATCCGGAACTGGCGTTGTCGGCCTATCAACATGAGTCAAGTGGCAAGGGGCCATGGGGGCCTGCCAACGGACGCGGCGGCTGGGAAGATATAGAACGATTGGGTTACTTGCCCTATCCCAACCATCATGAGGCCACGGCCAAAACTCTTGAATATGCTTACGACGATTTCTGTGGGCAGCAACTTGCACGAGACATTGGTCGCGACGATCAAGTATCGAAATTCGGCGGCCGGATGTTCAATTATCGCCATGTTTTCGATCCGTCGACTGGTTTTGTTCGTGGTAAGAACGACCAAGGGGCTTGGAACGACAACTTCGATCCTGCGGAGTGGGGCGGCCCATTCACCGAGGGATGTGCCTGGCATTGGACCTGGGCCGTGTTTCACGACGTGGTCGGTTTGATCGAACTCATGGGAGGAGACGAGGCCTTCGTATCCAAGCTAGATGCGGTTTTTACCGCGCCGAACGACTATAGGGTAGGGACCTACGGCGCGCCGATTCACGAAATGCGCGAAATGGTTCTTGCCAATATGGGCCAATACGCCCACGGCAATCAGCCGATGCAGCACATGGTCTACCTGTACAACTACGCCGGCCAGCCTTGGAAGTCGCAGCAGTGGACGCGCACAATCATGCAACGGCTATACGATTCGAGTGAGAACGGCTATCCCGGCGACGAAGACCAAGGGCAGACCTCATCGTGGTACGTGCTGAGCGCCTTGGGACTCTATAGCGTTTGCCCGGGAACCGATGAATATGTGTTGGGCAGCCCTGTCTTCAAAAAAGCGACAATTGCGTTAGAGTCTGGCAAAAAATTTGTTATCGAAGCGCATAACAATTCGTCACAGAATGTTTACATTCAATCGGCGAAGTTGAATGGTCAGCCGCTTGAGCGAAATTTTTTGCGGCACAGCGAGATCACGAACGGTGGTGTGCTGGAGCTCGAGATGAGCGATAAGCCGAATTTCGCCCGCGGTATTCGTCTGGAAGATCGACCCTTTTCTGTTTCCAAGACGAAAGCAGTAGCCAGCACACCCGAACTTTAGACTGTGCGAGCATATTGTTCCATGTGTGGAACACCGTTTTTGATGGTATTGCCGCCGTTCACCGAAACCGTTTGGCCAGTCACAAAACGTGCCTCTTCGCTGGCGAGATAAATCACCGCGGCGGCGACGTCCTGCGGCGTGCCAATACAGCCAGCGGGGACATTCGACCGATATTTGTCGAGCACTTCCGGTTCGCAATTCGCATGGCGTTCCACAGGGATCCAGCCGGGGGCCACCATGTTCACGGTGATGCCCGTCGACGCTAACTCGCGAGCCGTGCTTAACGCCAAGCCGGTTTGTCCTCCCTTAGCAGCCACATAGGCACTGAAGGGGGCGGAAGCCAGGGCCAGCACTTCGCTCGTTATATGAATAATGCGGCCCCACTGTTGTTGTCGCATATACGGAAGACACTTCTTCATCAACAGCACAGGACTTTTTACAAAGAAATCGAGCATCGTTTGAAAGAATTCCCAATCGTAATCTTCGAAAGGAAGTTCGGGCTGACTGCACGTGGCGTTGATCACAAGGATATCAATGGGACCAAGCGTATCGTAGACGTCTTGATACATCCGCTCGATCGAGTCGGCATCGGTAACGTCCCCTTGCACGAGGTGCGAGTCGCGAGAAACTTGTTGCAAATCGGCGAACGACCGTAAGGCATTCTCGTAGTCGTTGTGATAGTTCATCGCCGTGCGCGCACCGGCTTGCGCGAGTGCGAGCGCCATTTCCTTACCCAACCCACGGGTGCTCCCCGTCACTAAGGCGACGTGTCCGTCGAGCCGAAAGTGTTTTCCATTGTTTGACATACAATCTGCCCTTTTGCTTTTGCTGCTCGCGCTCGTTGCTAATCTTGTTTAAGCGATGATTTGATGAATGGTTTCGACGTGTTCGACCCCAACAAGTTTTTGATCCAGTCCCCGATAAAAGTACGAAAGCCGATTGGGATCAAGACCCATTTGCTGGAGCACCGTGGCATGCAATCGCTTCACGTGCATCGGATCGTCGACTGCGGCTGAGCCAATCTCGTCGGTCGAGCCAACGCTCATGCCCCCTTTGATACCACCGCCAGCCATCCACATGGTGAAGCCATAGGAGTTGTGATCCCGGCCCGTGCCGACGTCATACTCGGCCGTGGGTTGCCGGCCGAATTCACCGCCCCAAATGACTAAAGTCTCATCCAATAATCCGCGTTGCTTGAGATCTTTTAACAGCGCCGCAATGGGTCGATCCGTCGCTCCCGCGTGCTTTTCGTGGTTGGCCACGAGGTCGCCGTGGGCATCCCAGTTGTTGTCGTTGTGCGATCCACCTGAATAGACTTGAATAAATCTCACGCCGCGTTCGACCAAACGGCGCGCCAACAAACAACGCGTGCCAAAGTTCCGAGTTTTGTCGTCATCCAAGCCATACAGGTCGCGTGTCGATTGTGTTTCTTGGTTGAGATCCACAGCTTCGGGGGCATGTTGTTGCATGCGAAACGCTAATTCGTAAGTTGCAATCCGCGAAGCGAGATCGCTTTGATCAGATCGAGTGGCGTGGTGTTGTTGATTGAGATGGGCGAGGGTATCGAGAACTTCACGCCGCATGGGCCGCGTTGTTTCCTCAGGGAGTGATAAATCGTTGATGGGCGAACCTTCGGGACGGATCACGGTCCCCGCATAAGTGGCAGGCATGTACCCGCTGGCCCAGTTCTTCGCACCGCTGATCGGACCACCGGTGGGATCGAGCATCACCACATAGCCCGGCAGATTTTCGTTCACACTCCCCAAGCCGTAATTAAGCCATGATCCCATCGCCGGACTACCGCTTTGCAGCTTGCCGGAATTCATCATCAACATCGCGGAACCATGAATTGGCGATTCGGCGGTCATCGAATGCATAAAGGCGATGTCATCGACGCAGCCGCTCAAATGCGGAAACAGCGTGCTGACCCATTTGCCACATTCGCCATGCTGTTGAAATTTCCAACGCGGCTCAACAATACGGCCTTCATTCTTATGGCCACCCCGCCCGTGGGTCTTCACCGTGATCGTCTTACCATCTTGACCAATCATGCCCGGCTTGTAATCGAACGTATCGATGTGGCTCGGCCCGCCATACATGAACAGAAAGATGACACTCTTGGCCTTGGGCACGAAATGTCCTTCCCGCGCTGCTAACGGATTGTGGTAGGCTGCACTGGGTGCCGCCAAAGCTTGTTGCGGACGTGAAAAAAATCCATCGGCCGATAAAAGCGCAGCCAGAGCCGTGCCACCGAATCCGCAACCCGTTTCCCACAGGAATTCACGGCGCGTCCGTCGGCAAAACGACCCAGCAGAGTTCGATTTATCGTTCATAGTAAACGGCCTTGTGTAAGACTCATTCGCCTATTGGATGGATTTATTTATCAATCTTTAATCGAGATACACATATTCATTGAGATTAAGCACAGTCAAACACCAATACCGCAGAGCTTCATCTGGCTTCTGCGAATGCTTTTTCCGCAACCGATTCATTAAATTGACTCCGGATCGTATTTCATCTTGCGTGGCTTCACGGCCAAGCGCGAGTCTCAAGGCGGTCGCGACCTGATCTTGAGGCTTCTTGCTGCTCGTGGCGCGCACTCTTTCAGCAAAATATTGAGCTTGCTCGTTGAAGAAACTGCCGTTGAGCATGGTCAACGCTTGCTGTGGTTGTGTGGTGACAAACCGTGCTTCGCAGGTTGAATCGACGTCGGGGAAATCAAACGCGGCGAGTTGAGGCAGAATCAACGAACGCTTCACGTGAATGTAGATGCTGCGTCGCGACTGCTCTTCCAACGAAGATTCGCCCCAACCTTGGCCGGGTTGCGACTGCGTGGCCAAAACCTCGGCCGACATTTGCGGATAAAAACTTGGGCCGTAGGCTTGTGGGTTAAATTTTCCCGTGGTCACAAGCGTGGCGTCACGCAATTCCTCTGCGCTCAATCGTCGCATGTCAAAACGCCAGAACAAATCGTTCATCGGATCAATCGCAAGGGCCTCGTCATTGCCGGCGCTCGACATTTGGTAGGCGTTGGACGTCATGATCAAACGGTGCAACGGTTTGAGATGCCAATCGTGTTCGATCAACCACAACGCCAGCCAATCCAATAACTCAGGATGGGTCGGAGGATCGCCGAGTTCGCCGAAATTATTGGATGAACGCACGATGCCACGGCCAAAATGATGCTGCCACACACGATTGACGATCACGCGGGCCGTGAGCATGTTGTCTGGTGAAGCAATCCAATCCGCTAGAATTCGCCGGCGCCCCGCCGAATGAGCCTCCTCTTTCGCGGTGGGAATCGATGGCGTAGGAATGTTGAACAATTGAGGGAAGTGTGGTTCCACGACCTCATCGAGGACATGAGGATTGCCTCGCACCGCCAATCGCGTCGGCTCGGGTTGGGGTTCGCAGCGGGCTAAGGCTAAGACGGCCTCAGCCGCAGGAAGCTCATCGCGTTTGCGGCGGACTTCATTCAAGCGATCAAGCGTATCTCGAAAGAGTTTCCACTCAGAGTCATTAAGAAATTTCTCTAGTTTGTCATCCAGTAATTCTTGACGCTCGGGCGTTTCGCTGCGTCGCTGATCAACGGCGGACATGCGTTTAATGCCCACTTCTTCCATCGAGATCTTTTCACGTTCAATCTTGCCAATCTCCGCGTTGTACTCCTGACGCTGCTTGCGGGTTTCTTCGGACTCGATGGTCCATTGGCTGTTGCTGTTTTCATCACCGCGCGTGCCGTAGGACGTCACGTCGGCAAAGAAGCTGACAAAGCCAAAGTAATCGCGTTGGGGAATCGGATCGATCTTATGATCGTGACAACGGGCGCAACCCAGTGTGAGACCTAAAAATGCTTGGCCGGTCGTCGAAACCAGATCGTCTTTTTCGTCGGCGAGTGCTTGCATGGGATCGGCAGGCTCATCATCCCAAATGCCCAAGCGATAGTATCCCGTGGCGATTACGGAATCTTGCGTCACTTCATCAAGCTCGTCGCCGGCCAATTGTTCTTTGACAAACTGATCGTAAGGTTTGTCTTCATTGAACGACCGAATCACGTAGTCGCGATACTTCCAGGCATTGGGCTTAGGGCCATCGCGCTCGAAACTGTTTGTCTCCGCATAGCGCACCACATCGAGCCAGTGGCGAGCCCATTGTTCGCCATAGTGTTCGGAATCTAAAAGCCGATCTATGAGTCGCGGCCAAGCATCAGGTCGATTATCAGCGACAAATTCATCCAGCTCTTCATTGGTGGGTGGCAAGCCAATCAAATTAAAGTAGGCACGGCGGGCAAGCGTTCGTTTGTCAGCAGCCGGGGCAGGGGAGAGCTCCGCCGCTTCCAAATCCGCCAAGATGAAGGCATCGATGGGATTCTTGACCCACTTGGTTTGTTTGACCTGCGGAGGCGTTTGTGGCTTGGGTGGAATGAACGCCCAATGCTTTCTCCATTCGGCCCGTTGTTCGATCCAAAGTTTGAGCGTGTCAATTTCTTCGAGCTTGAGCGGCTCTCCTTCGGGGGGCATCCGCATAAACTCGTCAGTCGAAGAAACACGAGTGAGCAACTCACTACTTTCCGGATCCCCCGGCACGATGGCATGCAAGCCAGAATCCAATTCCGCAAGCGCCGTCTGAGGATTGTCGAGATGCAAGCCCCCTTCACCTGTTTCGGGGCCGTGGCAAGCAAAGCAGCGTCTCGCCAGCAATGGCTTGACCTGGGTTGCGAAATCAACGTGCTTGTCCGTTTCGCGCGCTTGCACAACGCCCGTGCCCAACCAGCTAAGAATGCTGATGGCTAAAAGCAAATTCGCGGAGATGAGAAGTTTACGAAGAAGAGTCATACTGTATGTGATTCTACATCAATTGTGCTCGCCGTTGCGCTTTCTGTAATTGCCGGGTGTTTCCTTTGTGGTGCGTTTGAAAACGACACTCATATATTCAGGATGCTCAAATCCAGCCAACTGAGCAATTTTATCCAAGGGTAGGTTCGTTGTCCGCAAAAGTTCTTTGCAACGCTTGATTTGCACGTCACGAATTTCAGCCTGAGGGGAGTGCCGCACGAGTTTGCGAAAACTACGCTCCAACCAACTTCGCGAAACCGACACATAATCAAGTACGTCGTTCACGGTGACGCCTTCACACGCCCGTTCTCGAATAAAACTCAAAGCCGAGGCCACGGTCGGATCCGAGACGGCATAGACATCCGAAGACTGACGCACGGCGATTCCTTGTGGGGGAACCTCTATCTCTAGTGTGGTCGGTTTCTGCCCTTGCATCAACCGATCGAGCCAGACAGCCGCTTCGTATCCGATACGCTCCGGGTTGGGGATGATACTTGTCAGTTGTGGCTGACAAAAGCCACAGACAATCTCGTCATTATCAACGCCGATAACGGCCACATGCTCGGGGACGGCCAGATCGAGTTGCGCGCAAGCATCCAGCACGTGTTGGCCGCGGAGATCGTTGGTGGCAAAGATGCCAAGTGGCTTCTTCAGCGAGGCGATCCACTCGACGAGTTGAATTTGATCGCGTTTCCAAGCTTGCTGACCGCTCCGGGGCGATTCGTAGACGCTTCCTGTGAAGCCTTTGTGCCCAATTTCCGTAATGAAGCCGTCACGGCGACGCTGTGACCAATACTCGCCGGCAAAGCCACAGCAGGCAAAGTTCTCGAAACCCCGTTCGAGCAAGTGCTCGGCCGCCATCCGACCAATCACCATGTCGGCTGACAGAATCCGCAAAACTCCCAAATGTGCATGGATATCGCCCAAATCAATTGTGGCCAACCGGCGACGGCGCATCAGTTTGACCGATTCCTTAGTGGCATTGCGGGTAATGATCCCATCGCCGCTCCAACGCTTTAACAAACCCAGTGGATCGGCACTTAGTTCATGCTGCTCCAGGCAGATTGACCAGGGTCGATTGGCACGCAGATAACGCGAAACTCCCTCCAAAATCCTTCGGCCGTAGACGAGCGAAGTCTCAACGTCGAGTGCTACACGAGGCGCTTTTGACACGACAAGATTCCAGTAATTGAGGTTCTAGACGAGAAAAACGCCTGGTAGCCATTGTCCTACAAAACACACAAGACCTGCTGAATAGCTCAATCGTGAGTGATAGAAATATCAATCGCGATGGCGGTTTCGTGTCTCTTTGGAGGGTCAGGAGCCAAGCTTGGGCTAGGGAACGATGAGGAGCAGTTATTTAATTCAGCTGAAATTATAGCATGATTACGACAAAACCCCCAAGGCCTTGGGGGTAAAAATCCGCTTCCTTCGCGTGGACAAAGAAACTCAATAAGTATGAGTAAAATGTCTCAATAAGATTGACGATCAATCTCATTGTTGAACTTGTCGTATGCAAACACAATGAGAAAAGACTGGAGAGAAATCCACACTTATCACTACATCTCTAGTTCGAACTACTTTTCGTGACACGCTTGTCGTTGTCTTGTCCTGATTGTCATTGAATTTTGGGTGAGGCTTTGGATTCGTTGCCCCTGGGAGGAGGGCGCAGGCATCCTGGCGTATTTCCGTACAGGAAGTCTGTTTCTCCTTTTCGTCAAGGCAGCGATTCATTGCTCAATGCAAATGAATCGTCGTGATGCCGTCAAAACTGTGCTGGTCGGTGCCGCTGGGCTGGTGGCCGGATCAGCGTGCGCGAATGCACCCGCCACGGCCGATGCGTTACGGGTTGATCTTACGCCACGGTTTGAACTCTCGCCCCATCTTTATATGCAGTTCATGGAACCATTGGGAGTCACCGACAGTTCCGTCGAGGCCGCTTGGGATCACCGTAATGATTGCTGGCGTGGCGACGTGGTCGACTTAACTCGTGAGCTGGCACCCACGATGGTCCGCTGGGGCGGCATCTTTTGCGACTTTTACCGCTGGCGCGAAGGAGTTGGTCCTCGTGAAAAGCGTCCCACGATGGCGAACCTGATGTGGGGCGGGTTGGAATCGAATCAGATTGGCACGGGTGAGTTCGTCGATTTCTGCCGGCAGGTGCAAGCCGAGCCGTTGATGTGTGTCAACTTTGAGTCCGATGGCCGGCAGCAATACAAAAAAATTGAAGACAATATCCGCACGGCAGATGCTCAAGAGGCTGCGGATTGGGTGGCCTACTGCAACGATCCAGATAATGCCGAGCGTCGCAGTCATGGTATCAACGATCCGCTCACCATTCCCTATTGGCAGTTGGGGAATGAAACCTCTTACGATTCGCAAGGTTTCGATCAGGCGACCACGATCGAGAAAACGATCGAATTCTCTCGGGCGCTGCGTGCAGTTGACCCTTCGATCAAAGTCATCGCGTGGGGAGATTCAGGTTGGGCCAAGGACATGTGTGAGCGGGCTGGTGAGCATTTCGACATGCTCGCCTTCCATCACATGTTCAACCCGGACCGTCCCGAGCCAGTCTTGAGCAATGAACGATATCGTCGCGATCCTGCTGCCACGTGGGATTGTTTGATGCAGGCTTGGAAGATGAACGATGCCAAGATCCGCGAAGTTCGAGCAAGCTTGGGCGAACATCAAATGCCGTTGGCAATGACCGAATGCCACTTTGCCATTCCAGGCCGCGACCGTTGCGATGTGTTGTCGACTTGGGCCACGGGCGTAGCTTATGGCCGCATACTGAACAACCATCAGCGTCACGGCGACGTGTTGAAGATCGCCACGGCCGCGGATTTTTGTGGCACACGGTGGCAAGTCAACGCAGTGATGATTCCGGTGCCCCATGGACGGGCTTATCTGATGCCGGTCGCGCGCGTGATGAAACTGTATCGCCATCACATCGGGACGCATGCTGTGGATGTATCGTCATCCCCATCCGACTTAGACGTGGTGGCCAGTCGCTCGGATAACAAGTTGTTCCTGCACGTGGTAAATACTAACCGTTCGCAAGAAATTGCGATGGATTTCACCTTGTCTGCGGGAGGGATTGCGAAAGCAACAGCTTTTGAGATCTCGGATGATCCCATGGTGGAAGTTTCGGAGCTGAATAGCTCCGAGGTAATGCAGATCCGTGAGCATTCTTTGGAAATCAACGGTCGGTGGAAATTTCCTGCGGCTTCCGTGTCAGCAGTAGAAATCGAGTTAACGGCATAAGCACTGAAACATTGAATACATCATCCATGCATTCGAATCCGAGCCACATAACACATACACGACGAACTCAGCAAATAGCTGGGTTTTTCATGTACTGCGCTTGTGTGCTTGGTTTTCCACTGTCTGTAAGTGGGCAGCACCAAACAAGCACGTTCACTCCAATTGATCAAAGTGGAACGCTTCCCTATCGGATCAAAATTCAAGAACTCGATTTCGGTACGGCTGACTTGCCTGGGCTTCATTCTTACGCGGCTGGAACTTTCGACGGCAAGTGCGTGATGATCGCTGGCCGTACGAACGGTGTTCACAATCTTGATTCATCGGGTGAAGGTAGTTTTCCCGCCGAAAGCCAGAATCGCGATGTGTGGGTTATTGATCCCTTGACCAAGCAGTCTTGGCACCGCTCTTTAGGTAATCCAGCCATACCAGGGAATGATCCGGTTTCAGGCTTATCTCCGAATCAAATTGCGTCATTGACGCCAACAAACAACCAGTTCGAGCAAGTTGGCAACACTCTCTACATGACGGGTGGTTACGGCTTGAATCCTGCCAACAACTTTACAACTTTCAACACGTTGACGGCCATTGACCTACCTGGTTTGGTTGATTGGGTGATTGATGGCACTGGACAAGCGGTGGATTCGATTCGGCAGGTCGACCATCCGATTGTCTCGGTCACAGGAGGGGCCATGTATGAGATGGGTGGCCGAATGCACCTTGTTTTCGGACAAGATTTTGAAGGTCCGTACAGCCCCCGCAGCGAAGGTGCATACACCAGACAGCTACGCAGCTTTGATATTGTTGATGATGGGGTGAATTTGGCGATTGAGAATGCAACTTCAACTCCCATCAACAATTCTTATCGCCGTCGTGACTTGAACGTGATTCCCGTGCTCTCGCCCGATGGTTTTGGAGGGACGGAAGAAGGACTTGTCGCCTTGTCCGGTGTGTTCACGACCTCGTTTGGTGTGTGGTCTGTTCCCGTAGAAATTGATTCCAGCGGCGTACCAACGATGGCTACGCCTGGTGATCTTTCAACATTCAAGCAAGGCTTTAATGGCTATCACTCGGCTAAACTCGGATTGTATTCGCAAGCCACCGGCGACATGCATGAGCTTCTCTTTGGTGGCATTAGTTTGCAGTATGTCGATCCGCTCACAGGACTTGTCCAAACGGATAACGACATGCCTTTTGTCAACGATGTGACTTCCGTGGCCATTAATGCAAGTGGCGAATATAGCCAACATCACATGCGCCAAGCAGCGAATTGTTAAGGCAAGAATCAAATCCTTGTCATCATCGGCAAGCACGATATTGGGGTAATTGGTGAAATACATGGTAGTCGCTTTCTGAGATGCCTGAGCGTAATAAGTGTTGCAGAAATCGAATTTAAGTGGAAAGAGCTTTTTGTACGGCGGAAAGCAAGTCTAGGCTATTATAAGGTTTACCAACAAAGAATCTCGCACCGGCATCCAGTGCTGTCTGCTTATCACGCAGACTTGCCGAGAGCATCACCACAGGGATAAGTTCGGTACGTCTGTCTGCACGGAGTCGGACCAAGGCCTCTAATCCATTCATGCGAGGCATGCTTACATCCATCACAACGATGTCCGGCCGCTCTGTGAGTGCAAGTTGAACTCCTGTGTCACCATCAGTCGCAGTGCAGATCTCGTAACCGGCATGAGCCAAACGCAATTTTGTCCCCATGAGGATATGAGCATCGTCGTCGACAACCAAGACTTTCGTACGCTTTTCAGACATGAGTCAATTCTCTTTCCTCATATCGGATTCGCACCTCTGACAGTAATTCCTCCTCATTAAGATGAGTGAGTAGCCAGCTACCACAGTACTCTGCAAAAAAGCCGGGAAGACTACCCTTTGGTCGATTGCGAGAGATCTCACGATGTTCGTTTTCAAGACGACTCTTGAACGCCTGAAATTCCACTGACGACATCGCCAATACGGCCAGCCAGCGATCGTCGGCAATACGGAACAATTGATCGTTGTTCCGTAAGTCTTGTTGAAAGAGTAGGCCCAGATCTCCAAGGTCGCGATTATCGCCTCGAGTATGAGCTGTCAACGACACAAGACTGATCTCTGCCGAATCTGGACGTTCAGCTCGCAAACGGTTGAATTGCCGTTGCAAAACTTTGTCGTACTCTGCGTAAGGAATACTGAAAGTGAACGTGCTGCCACTGCCAGTTCGACTTTCAACTTCCATGCGACCAAGGTTCAAATCGACCAGTTCTTTGGCAATTCCTAGGCCAAGTCCAAATCCTTTTGTACTTTGGCGTACGTTGGTGACATGCTGTTCAAAGCGATTAAAAATCTCCGAGATCTTGCTCTCTGGGATGCCTGCGCCATTGTCGCTGACGCCGACGATGATTTCTCGCAGCTTATTATCGGGAATAGCCCATAAGCGAACCGTACCGGGCTGACCACAGAACTTGATGGCATTCACTACGAGATTAATAATTACGCGTCCAATTTTGTCGCCATCACACCATACTGTGGGCAGGGTATCGGGAATCTCGATCTCCAGCTTTACATTTCTAACGAGCGCCTTGCGACGTAAACTAGGCATGAGATACTCGACAATTTCATTGAAATCTTTTTCCTGGCGGCAGAGGCCGAGTAATCCTGCTTCCATGCGACTAATATCTAGTAAGTCATCAACCATCGTATTCAGATCATCGGTACGATCGTCGATTACATTCAGCATAGAAACCTGATCATCATTGACTTTTCCCACGGCCCCATCGCGAATTAATGCGCTGAACTCTTTGATCACCGTCAAAGGAGTACGAAACTCGTGTGAGACAATGTCAACAAAATTTTGAGAAGTATCGCACAGCTCTTCGAGGCGATTGTTCTTAATTTCCAGCAAGCGCTGACTCTTGGTTATTTCATCCACCAGGAGTTGAACTTCCTGCTGCGACTTTTGTCTTTGGATTGAATAGTGGATAGAGCGATAGAGTTTGTCGCCTCCCAAGGCACCAGCGGTGAGAATTTCGTGCTTGACCAGATAGTCTTGTGCGCCAATTTCTAAAGCGGCCAGCGCCATTTCTTCGTCTTCAAGCGTAGTCAGAACGATTATTGGAATCCCCGGAAAATTTTCACGAAGAATTCTCATGCTTTCTAAGCCTTGCGTGTCATCTAGGGCCAGGTCCGCAATCACAGCAGCGTATTCACATGGATCCGTGTATGAAAAGATGCCTGCTAAATCGCTTCCACAGTCAACTCGACTGTCAACAAAAAGTGTGTGAAGCAGGCTTTTAATTAAATTTGCATTGAGATGGTTCGCTTCGACGACCAGAAAATTCATCGCAGGACCCTTTCACGCTTGTTAACTACGTGTTGTGTTTAATAGCGTAAGTAACGTTTCGTAGATAATTGTATTGCAGTGACACATGACAGTTACAGCACCGAGAATGATGAAACTTGATTTGCTTCGCAGTGTTTCTCGGAGATCCTTTAACCTGTCATTTGCAGAGTTCGTGACTATTATGAATTTCCACACACTATCTCATGTTGCAGTCACTCATGAAGCCTAGTTTGCACAATCGACGTTATCAGAAGTTTTCACACCCGATATGTCCGCGGTGCAAGCTGATGTGCCAATTCATGGCCGAACCAAACAATAATGTCTCTGTGTGAGGAATTCTCCTCATCTTGTCGCCGAAGAATCACTGGAGCTTCACAGTTTGCTAGCGACGAGTAGGCGACACGAATACTGTATTCGCAGTCATCCATAGAAACTGTAGATAAGCAGTGAAGTTTTCCACAAAATCCAAGTATCATCTACTGATATTTGCAAGGCCACAAACTTGACTAGTAAAGACAATTTAATCGAAGGTCGTGCTGAAATTCGCCCCTTGCATGGAGTTGAAGCCTTCTTCCATGGTCGCAAAGTGCCGCCTCGCTGGAATATGGCTTTCGTCACGCGGCTGGACGTCTTTCCAGCGGTCAAATTTTGGTCTTGGTTCTTGATTCTCGTCTGCACATGTTCCACCCGGTTGCTGTCACGGTGCTTGTGACCATCCTTGTTGTGGCTTCTCTTACTTGGGCAATAATGCCGCGACTAATGATATAGTTGCATTCCTTTCTGAACAAGAACTCTGAAGTGATACACCTAAGAGTTCCCTGACATTACGGATTGATAATTGACGGGCGAACGGCCATTGGGTTTTTCCCTTCAGCACCCTGGTGAATCCATTGTTTTAATGTGTCAATTTCTTTAGGCGTGGGCGATCTGCCTTCAGGTGGCATGGAATCTGTGCATCTTGTTGCCGCAACGCTTACGAGCAGTTCGCTGTTCGCAGAATCGCCCGACACGATCGCATGCAATCCAGAAGTTAATTCTGCGAGAGCAGCTTCAAAAGTCTCGAGGTGCAATCCCGCCTTTGCCGTCTCGGGAGCATGGCAAGCAAAGCACCGTCGCGCGTGCTGACAAATGGCCCACATCCAACCAGCTAGGCGTGCTGATGGCTAGCAGCAATTTCGCTGAGATGAGAAAGTTTCGGAAGAAGAGTCATATTGCTAGTGTTGATACAGCAATTGTTCGCTTAGTTGCAGCTGGAGACACTGCCGAGGAATTCTTTTCTTCGTGCGTATAAAAATCGCACTAATATCTCCGCCGCTTCGATATGAAATCACACCAGTCGGATGACTCTGATTTTCCCGTTTATGACGATTTTACGTGAGCCAACTGGTGGCCATATGTCAATACTCCATTAAGTTACAAACAGCCCCATGGGTAGCAAACCTCGTCATTCGTCCACAGAATTGAGCTACACTTGACCAGTGCTTCTCGTGCGGAAGTGCTGGGAAGACTCCCGCCGTAGCTTCAATTCCATTCGTACAAGGCTGAACATTACCATGAACGGTTTTACCACCTCGCCCATTGTCGACCTGCTCTCCCATGAAAAAGGTTTGCTTCGTAAGTATTGGAAGTGGTTTATGGCCCTGGGCGTCGCCATGCTCATCTTGGGCACCATCGCCATCAGTTGGTCATGTATTGCCACGGTAACCGTGACCGCAACTTGGTTGTTCGGTTTCTTTTTGTTGGCGGGTGGTATTGGTGAAATTATCAATGCGTTTTGGGTTGGTCGTTGGAGCGGTATGTTGTTGCACTTGCTCGTGGGCGTGCTTTATGTGCTGGTAGGATTTATTATCATCGATCAGCCGCTTAACGCTGCAATTGAATTGACTTTGTTGATCGCCATCTTCTTAATGGTGAGCGGAATTTTCCGCGTGGTGTTTGCCGTGGCAGAGCGTTTTGCCGGTTCGGGCTGGGTGCTGCTCAACGGCGTGGTGACATTCGTCCTGGGCTTGTTGATCTACAAACAGTGGCCCGCCTCGGGTCTCTGGGTGATTGGTTTGTTCATCGGCATCGATCTGATCTTCAATGGTTGGGCCTGGGTTGCCTTGGCGCTTGGTTTGCGTCAAGTGACCGAGAAATTGCCCGAGCCAACGCCTGCTCAAGCTTAGAGCTACTTAGCTTGGAATGATAAATGATACGCGGCCAAGCGGTTAAAACTCGCTTGGCCGCGTTTTTTTCTACAGCGCAACCGGATTGATCAACGCCTCGGCTAGGCTTTCGAGACTGATGAAAACATGCTGCCCGCCGGTTTTTTCGGCCAGACCCACGAGCGTGCAATTGTCGCGTGGCGCCTGACAGAAGTGAACAATGTTAATGACGATGTTGCGGCGTTTGCAGAACTTAACAATCTTCCGCACCATGTTGGGATGCAAATCGTCTTTGGCTTCTCCGTCGGTCAACATGAAAATCACGTCGGGATCGAGTGTCATTGCCGTTTCGAGCGCTAGAAAGTGATTTGTAAATCCCTCGCCGGGTATGCTTTCGATGTACTCATTGGCGCGCTGCTTGTTGTCTGCCGTGGCGCGATAGAGCTTCTTTTCATCATGGCTTTCGCCAAAGATTTCCACCAAGTCGTTGTAAAATACGATCTGAAATTCATTGGCCTTCGAGAGCGCGTTTAAGCTGCGTGCCATCTCCATTTTTGCTGACTTGAGCGGCGTAATCGTCGCGAGTATCTGTTGTGCCGAGTACAAGCTGAAGACCGAGTTCATGCTTTCCGAGCGGTCAAAGACATACACAAACTTGCCGCCCTCGCCGGCGAGACCAAACAAACTTGTGGTGCCCGTCCCACCAGGGGCTTTACCTAGCGTGCCTTCACCCAACCCAGGGATGAGCGAGGGAGCCCCACTTTCCGCGGAAACGAGATTCTGAAAATCACCCTCAAGGTCCGTGAGTAACTCTGCGGAAGCCAAGGGCGCGGCAACATCGTCGACCGTTGAGAACGACTCGGGATTTGCTTCGAGATTGACATCCAAATCCGCCAAGCCCGTGGTATCCGCTTCGACGTCATTCAGACTCTCGGTGGGAGAGAATAGCAGATTAAGATTATTGCCGGGGGTAATACCGATCTGGATCATCCCCAGAATGATCACCAGCACCATGTGAATGGCGGTCGACAATAGCCAAGGAGGGAGCGCCTCGTACCGTTTGGTCGAGCGAGCGTCGACAGGCTGCGAATTGATAGGTGCGCTGAGCGTGGGCACGGCATCCTCTCAAGAATTGTTCCGGCCTTCATTATAACCGTGCCGTGGAAAAAAACACGGTTTCGAGGTTCCGAGCCGAAATCCAGAACCCCAATCTGCCTATCGTGCGACAGATTATTCGTGTTCTAAGGAATAGAGGAGAATGTTGAGGGCCAGCCGGGCTGCGTCTTCGCGGGTATAACCGGCACATTCCACGGGATCGCGGCTTTCGAGCGCGCAGCTCAAATCGTACGGCGAGAAGAACACGGCCCAGCGGCCATCCAGCATCAGACCTTCAATATCGGGCTGGGTACGAAAGATTTGCGCCGAGGCAGACACGGTGCTACTTTGCTGGCTGATTCGGTTAGTGGATCTTAAGAAACTCAACAGCCCGATGAATCTTGTCATGGACTTCGGCGGCCGTGATGTCTGTGGAAGTATGAGCAAACAACACACTTTTTGCACTGGCAGCGAACCAACCCAAGACCAGAGTCGTAGCGAACAGCGTGAAACCGCGGAGGAAGTGTCTTGTTGGCAACATTGGCAAATTTTCGGAGTTTTGCGCCAATACGCGGATTGGTATTTCATATCAGCCCACTAGACTGGCAACAATTCTATTTGACGGCTGTGACTGGACGTCTGTCGGATCGGTAACAGATGAGTCGAAATTTGTTCCAGAACAGGCTCGGACGCAGTGAATTTAGGGTCCGGCAAGGTGCTGCGAAAGCTATGCTTTAATAGCTGGGAACCGCGCTTTCTCGCTGGACGCCCAAGGGTCAATGACCGATACTAGGACTGTTAGGCAGACTTTTCTGATAATAGCGGGAAGATAGCACTCGATGGGTCGAAGTTCGACAATACGAAGATTGTTAGCATTCGTGCGGATTGCCGTTGGCAATCTCTGCTTGCTAGCAGTTTTGTTAGCGTCTGGCCCCGTGATGGGCAGTGAGAGTACCGAAGCTCCCACGACTCCCGTCGAGTCCAAGGAATCATGCACGGAAGCGATGGTTTGCCTCGAAACTCGGCTCGTCCGTATTCGCCTGCTGTGGACTTCTCCCAGTCTTTTATCCATAGATGCCTTATATTCGGCTCTTCCCGGGCAGCAGGCTGTTCCACTCACGGGGCATAGGCTGTCTCATGAACTTCTCGCCCCGTTGCGCTGTTAAGTATCTGATGGTTGCGCGCTGCTTGCGTCCCTCGGTGAGAGGCATACATTCGCGGTGTGCGGCTCGGTTTCTTCTGTCGGCCATTTTTTGTTGTAGCGCAACAATTCGCCAAGGTTTTTCATCTCCCCAGTGTTGGCAGGTCGCACAATCGACCTTGCTTCTTTCGGAGCTTTCACGATGCAGAAGTTGATTCAGGGAATTCATCAGTTCCAAAACATTGCGTTCGCCGATCAAAAGCGGCTGTTTGAACGCTTGAGCAAAGGGCAACACCCGATTGCTCTGTTCATTACTTGCAGCGATTCGCGCATTAATCCAAATTTGCTCACACAAACTGATCCCGGCGAGCTGTTCATCATGCGGAACGCTGGGAACATCGTGCCTCCCTACGGCGCCGTTCGCGGCGGAGAGGCCGCCACGATCGAGTACGCCGTGAGCGTGCTCAAAGTGAAGGACATTATTATCTGCGGCCACTCCTTGTGTGGAGCGATGGGGGCCATCTTGGACCCCAGTTCAACCGAAGGCCTGCCTGCGGTTAAAGATTGGCTTTGCCACGCCGAAGCCACTGCGCGGATTATCAAGGAAAACTATTCCCACATTAATAACGAACAAGCCAGGCTGACCGCCGCGGTGGAAGAAAACGTGCTCGTGCAGCTTGAGAACTTACGCACTCATCCTTCGGTCGCCGCGGCCGTGATGCGAGGCGATCTCAAGATTCATGGTTGGGTTTACAAATTCGAATCGGGGCAAGTCTTTGCCTATGAGCCTGAGCATGGTCAATTCTTGACGATTGAAGAGGTCTTTACCGACACGAGCGACATGCACGTCCATTTGCCGGCAATCTGAGGCGGGACGGTTTGATTATTGATTCAATTTAAATAAACGAGGCAATAAAAATATGAAACCTATTAAGAATCAGGCGTCCAGCATCGCAGGACTTTCGGCCCTCTCCGCGGAATCGCAAATGTGTTTCGGTGCCGCGGCGGGGTGTTTGGTCTTGGGATTAGTTGGCTATGCCGTGAATTTCCTAACCACTTCGGAAACCACACTGAGTGCTTTCCTGGTGATTAGTGCTTTTTACTTGATGCTAGGCATCATTAGCTTGTTTAAGTCCAAACCCAAATATGCTCTCCAGCAGGCACGCAGCGGTCAGCAGGAAACCTATTTGGAGAATGACCTGGCCGAAGACGCTGCTTAGTGCGAATTTTGCCGCTTTCTTTAGGCGGCAGCCAGCAAAAAAGCTAGAATATTGTGTCATGAACACAATGAGCTCCAATTCAGTTGGTCTTAAGAGGTCGACGTTCAAAAGCGATTTGCTCGCTTCGGTCGTCGTCTTTCTCGTCGCGCTTCCCTTGTGTATGGGGATCGCAATCGCGTCGGGGGCACCGGTTGCCGCCGGTTTAATTACCGGGATCGTTGGCGGATTACTCGTCGGCACGATCGCGGGCTGCCCCTTGCAAGTCAGCGGACCTGCCGCGGGCCTCACGGTGATCGTCTACGAGATCATCCAGCACCATGGTCTGGAAATGCTGGGGCTCGTTGTGCTGCTAGCGGGTGTTATGCAGATGCTCGCCGGCGTGATGCGGTTGGGACAATGGTTTCGCGCCGTGTCGCCGGCCGTGATTCAAGGCATGCTCGCGGGAATTGGCTTTTTGATTCTAGCCAGCCAATTCCACGTCATGATCGACGACAAACCGAGCGGCAGCGGGGCAGAGAATCTGGCCACGATCCCTGCGGCAATTTGGAAAAGCGCGGAACTCCCCAATCCCTTGCCACGCGAAGTCCGGGAAGTTCATACCGAAATGCTGCGCAGCGTCGGCGAGTTGCATCGCCAGCAGGTCAACATTCAAGAACAGTTGGCTGAACACCTACCGCATGACGGCAGCGAAGTGCCAACGGTATTGTCTCCCGACATTTCAGCCGATATCAATTCGCTGATTCCACAAGAAAAGGGGCTGGTCAATCAATTTGAAAAACTCGAGCAACAATTGATCGAGTTCGAACAGAAGGCCCCCGAAACAGACCGCGCCCAAGAAATTATTTCGGCCGCTCAAGAAGCCCTTACACAGGGTCGCAATGCGATTTCTTCACTGGAAGGCCAGAATCTCACCACGGCGCTCGAGGCGCAACAGGAATTCAGGCTGTCGCTGGAAAACTTGTTGGGGAATCTCAAGAATCACAACTCCGCGGCGTTGCTGGGGATTTTCACGATTCTTGTCATTGTGCTCTGGCAAGCGTTCGCCCCGACCACGCTCAAAGTGTTACCCGCGCCGCTTGTGGCTGTTGTGGCCGCGACACTTCTGGCGACGTTTTTAATCGTTCCGGTGTTTTATGTCGAAGTCCCCGACAATCTCGCCAGTGATATCCGCTTTCCTTCTTGGGAATTGATGAGCAATGCACCTTGGGTTGAGTTGCTCAAAGCCGCTTTGCTGCTGGCGGCGGTCGCCAGTGCTGAAACCTTGTTGTGTTGCACGGCCGTAGATCAGATGAAGCCCGACCAGCGCACCGCTTATGACCGCGAGTTGTTCGCGCAAGGCGTGGGAAATGCCACCTGCGGATTGTTTGGGGCGCTCCCCATGACGGGTGTGATCGTGCGAAGCTCGGCCAACATCCAGGCTGGGGGGCAAACGCGACTTTCGGCAATCATGCACGGGGCGTGGCTGTTGGTGTTTGTTTGTTTTCTCAGTTTTCTACTGCGGCTGATTCCAACCTCAAGCCTAGCCGCCATGCTGGTTTATACGGGTTATAAACTCGTCAACGTCAAGGCGCTCGTTGAACTACGCAAGTTCGGGTGGGGCGAAGTGGGCATCTACGCCGTGACCGTTTCCATGATCGTGTTCACCGATTTGCTCACCGGCGTCCTGACGGGTATCGGTCTGTCGGCGCTCAAGCTTCTGTACACATTCACGCACCTGAAGATTAAGTTGCAAATGCCCAAACAAGAGCATGGTGTGGCCGTGCTGAAGCTCTACGGTTCGGCAACATTCTTACGGCTTCCGAAACTTGCCGCCGCCTTGGAGAAGATTCCAGAAGGCACCGATTTGAGAGTCGATTTCAAGCATCTCGACTACATCGATCACGCCTGTTTAGAGCTCCTCATGAATTGGGCCAAGCAGCACGAATCCACCGACGGCACGCTCGAAGTCGATTGGGATTCCTTGCATGCCCGCGTAAGGCCGGACACGATCTCCGACGAAAGCATGATCATGAACGACTCACCGGTGATGAACAAAACCGGCTCGGTGTGAGATGGTCCTCCCTCTCCCGAAGACGTAATCTCAAGGCAATCCCTATATTTCGCGAGGCCAAGCCAGCTCGAAGCTTGCCCTAGTCGGGCCAGTATGTGTTTGTTTTCCACAATACTTAAGTCTATTTTCCGCACGAGAAATACTCGTTATTGGCAGTAGATTCTGCTGGACTTGGGCGGATTTTGGTTATACTAGGGGCGAATCTGATTGGCGCGGTCAGTTTTCCCAGGCAGGATAGAGAACCGGTATCGATGAGCCGCTAACCCCCCAGGCGGGTTGACTGGATCCAGATCCCTTGTGATCCACGAACCGGGTGCGCGACGAATCGGAACCCCACCTATTTACAATGCCCTTTGTTAGCCCTGCTTAGGGTCCCGCCATGGCTATACGTGTTGCGCTCCACCACCGTACCGAATACCGGTACGAAGATCCCTCGGAATTCGGACCTCATTTGGTCCGCTTGCGACCTGCCCCGCACACGCGCACGCCGATTCACAGCTATTCGCTCCGCGTCGAGCCTGCTGACCACTACCTGAACTGGCAGCAAGATCCGTATGGAAATTATGTGGGCCGCTTTGTGTTTCCCAAGCGGTCGACGAAGCTCGTCTTTGAAGTTGACCTGATCGCCGAAATGACGGTCATCAACCCGTTCGATTTTTTCCTCGAGCCAGCGGCGGAAGAATTTCCGTTCACTTATCATCCGACGCTGCTGCACGATTTGATGCCGTTCTTGCATGTATCGCCTGCGCTCGATAACTCGCCGTTGGCTGAGTACATCCGCACGGTGGATCGTCGTAAACGCCGCACCATTGATTTTTTGGTCGAAGTCAACCAGAAACTCAGCGAACACATTGGCTACCTCATTCGCTTGGAGCCGGGTGTTCAGTCCTGTGACGAAACGCTTTCCAAACGCAGCGGTTCCTGCCGCGATACGTCGTGGCTGTTGGTAAATATCCTACGCCACATGGGACTCGCCGCGCGATTCACTTCGGGCTATCTCATCCAGCTCAAACCCGACCAAAAATCGCTCGATGGTCCGTCGGGGGCTTCGGAAGATTTTACGGATCTACACGCCTGGGCCGAAGTCTTTCTGCCCGGTGCTGGCTGGGTGGGGCTCGATCCCACTTCTGGGTTGCTGACGGGCGAAGGTCATATCCCATTGGCCTGCACGCCCGAGCCAATTTCTGCCGCGGCAATCACGGGGACTACGTCGGAACCGCCGCTTGACTTCAAGTTCGAAATGACCCTCACACGGGTCCACGAAGATCCGCGCGTCACAAAGCCCTACTCCGACGAGCAGTGGGACAAAATCAATGCTCTTGGCCAGCAAATCGACGAGCACCTCCAAGCGGGCGACGTACGGCTCACGATGGGTGGCGAACCGACGTTCGTCTCCATCGACGATATGGAAGGCGAAGAGTGGAAAACGGCCGCCATGGGCGAGAACAAGCGCCGTCTTGCCGGTGATTTGCTGTGGCGGTTAAAGCATCGTTTTTCCAGTGGGTCGTTGATTCATTTTGGTCAGGGAAAATGGTATCCCGGCGAACCGCTCCCCCGCTGGTCGTTGAAGTGCTATTGGCGCAAAGATTTTGAACCCGTCTGGCAAGACGAATCGCTCATCGCCGACCCCATCAAGCCGGGAACGCACACTGTCGACGATGCCCGTCGTTTCGGACAGTTGCTCGCGCAGAAGCTGAGCGTGAATCCCGGGCATGTGATCGATGGCTTCGAGGACGCGCTCTTTTACACGTGGAAAGAGCGGCGCTTGCCGGTGAACGTCAACATTCGCGATTCCAAGCTCGAAGATGAAATCGAACGCGCTCGGATGGCACGCTTGTTTGAGCAAGGCATCACTGCCCCCGTGGGCTGCGTGTTGCCACTCCGCCGTGTTTGGTGGGCGCAGGAGCCGTATTGGGAAAGCGGCAAATGGATCGTTCGCAGCGAGGAAATGTTTTTGATCCCCGGCGATTCGGCCATGGGCTATCGCCTGCCTATTGTCTCATTGATGTGGTACCAGCAACCAGCGTTTGAAAAGTTTGGCTTTATGGCTGATCCGCTGGCGCCGCGTGGTCCATTGCCGCAATATCGCAGCTTGCGCGATCCCCAACACGCAACCTCGGCCATGATGAAGTTGGCTTATGCGGGCGGAGGCGGCGGGGGAACATACAGTGGGGATTGGAGTGGTGGCGACTGGTCAGGTCATGGAGAAGGCGCCCATCAGAGCGGCCAACATGAAGCCACAAATGGCTTTGGACATGGTCATGGCGAGAATGGTTTCTCATCCACCGGGGTGCCGATGCACTTCGCCACGGGTCAAAACGATCCGTCAAATGTGGTTCGCACGGCTCTCTGCATCGAGCCACGGGGCGGTGTGCTGCATCTCTTTATGCCCCCCATGGATCATTTGGTCGACTACCTCGATCTCATCGCAAAAATTGAAGCCACTGCGGCCGAGCTACAACTACCCATCGCGATTGAAGGCTATGAACCGCCCCACGATCACCGTTTGCAGCATTTGAAAGTGACACCCGATCCGGGGGTCATTGAAGTCAACGTGCAACCAGCGAGCAATTGGCGGGAACTCGTCGACATCACGAGCGGCGTCTATGAAGATGCCCGCAACAGCCGACTCGGCACGGAAAAGTTCGATCTGGACGGCTCGCATACCGGCACGGGGGGTGGTAACCACGTCGTGTTGGGCGGCCCGACTCCCAACGACAGTCCGTTTTTGCGTCGTCCCGATTTATTGAAGAGCTTGGTGGGCTTTTGGCACAACCATCCTTCGCTCTCCTATATGTTTTCGGGATCGTTCATTGGTCCGACGAGCCAAGCCCCGCGGGTCGATGAAGGCCGCCGTGATGCTCGCTATGAGTTGCAAATCGCCTTTGAGCAAATCACCGGCAAAAGTAATGTCGCCCCGTGGATCGTCGATCGTGTCTTCCGGAATTTGCTGGTCGACGTGACCGGCAACACGCATCGATCTGAATTTTGTATTGATAAGCTCTATTCGCCCGACTCGGGCACGGGTCGCTTAGGCCTCATCGAGTTCCGCGGCTTTGAAATGCCTCCCCATGCTCGCATGAGCCTCGCGCAACAAGTTTTGTTGCGGGCTTTGGTCGCCCACTTCTGGGAAGAGCCCTACAGCATCCCGCTCGTGGATTGGGATACCTCATTGCACGATCGCTTCTTATTGCCTCATTTTGCGCAATGCGATTTTGCCGACGTGATCGAAGAAATCGAGCGTGCGGGCTACAACATCGACTTTGAATGGTTTGGACCTCACTTCGAGTTCCGTTACCCGGTGATTGGCACGTTTGCCCAAGCCAATATCCATGTTGAGCTCCGTAAGGCCGTAGAGCCCTGGTATGTCTTGGGTGAAGAGGCAGGCGGAGGTGGAACGGCACGTTACGTCGATTCCTCGGTCGAGCGGATGCAAGTTAAAGTCAAGGGAATGACCAATCCCAGACACATTATTACCTGCAACGGACGGAAACTGCCGTTGCATCCGACCGGTACAGAGGGAGAATATGTGGCGGGCGTGCGTTATCGCGCTTGGCAACCACCGAGTTGTTTGCATCCAACGATTCCCGTTGATACGCCGTTGGTGTTCGACGTGGTCGATACTTGGCTGAAACGTTCGATCGGTGGAGCCACCTACCACGTGGGACATCCCGGGGGATTGAATCCCTCGTCGTTCCCCGTTAACGCTTTTGAAGCGGAGAGTCGGCGCGGAGCTCGATTCTCGGCAATGGGTCATCGCGGTGGCAGAATTGCCATTCCGCGTGACGAAGTGAATCCCGACTACCCCATGACGCTCGATTTGCGGCGTGGGCGTCAAAACGGACTATTGGCGTAAAGCAAAGGGTAAGCTCGTTCTGTTGTGAGCATTCTCGAGCCGGCAAAGCAACACGTGAATCTCTTCGGCGACTATACGTGCAATTCGCAGTCGTACGATGAAGTCTTCACCGCTGCGGGGAAGATGCATCCCCATTGGCAGCGGTTTGCCGAGGCGGCTGCGCACTTATCAAGCGATGAATTCAGCCGCCGCTGGCTGCAAGCTCAGCGACTATTACGCCAAAATAGCCTTGCCTATCCCGATCCGACTGATCCCCACGCCCGCAAACATCCTTGGGCGCTCGACGCTTTCCCGCTTGCGATTGGCGCGGACGAATGGCGCACCATGGCCGAGGGTTTACAGCAACGCGCTCACGTGTTGGATTTGGTGCTGCGCGATTTGTTTGGTCCGCAACGGTTACTGTGCGAAGGGATCTTGCCCCCCGAAGTTCTTTTTCGACATCCGGGCTTTCTTCTGCCATACGCTTCGCCGGAGAAACAACCCGACCGCATTCTGCATCTTTACGCCGCGGACTTGGCCCGTTCGCCCGATGGCCAATGGTGGGTCATGGGGGATCGCACCGAGGCCCCTTCGGGTGCCGGTTTCGCGCTCGAGAATCGTATCGCCATGTCGCGCATGATGCCCGACGTGATCCATCATTGCCGCATCGAACGGCACGCCCCCTATTTCAAAGCCGTACAGCGGCATTTGGAAAGCCTCGCACCGCAGCAAGACGACGAACCTCGCGTGGTGTTGTTGAGCCGCGCTGCGGGGACCGCCAACTATTTTGAAGATGCGTTTCTCGCGCGCTATTTGGGATACACGCTCGCCGAAGCCGGCGATCTCGACGTCCGCGACAACCAAGTATTTCTCAAAACTCTCGCGGGGCTGACGCGAGTGGATGTCTTGTGGCGGCGACCCAACAGCGAGCATTGCGATCCGCTTGAGCTTTCAATCGTCTCGCCGAGCGGCGTGGCAGGATTGGTACAAGCCGTGCGGAGCGGGGGTGTGGCTCTCGCCAATAAGCTAGGCAGCGGATTAGTGGAATCGCCAATCTTCATGGCGTTTTTCCCACAAATTTGTCAGCACCTATTGGGCGAGCCCCTCAAGATGCCCGGTATTGCTACCTACTGGTGTGGCGAAGACAAAAGCCGGCAGCATGTCCTCGCAAATCTCGACAAACTCGTCATCAAGCCGGCCTATCGCCGTCGGGGCTTCACTAGGAGTGAATCGCAAAGTTTTGCCAAGCTCACGCGGCGTGAAATCTCGGTGCTCATCGAAAAAGATCCTGGCAATTTTGTCGCACAAGAAGTTGTAACCCGCTCGACGGCCCCCGTGTGGTCGGAAGTGACAAGCGAACGTGCGTATGTCGCACTACGCACCTTTGCCGTCGCCAATGAGGATTCTTACGAGATCATGCCCGGCGGTCTCACGCGGCTCTCGGCCACGCTGGCTCCTTTGGAATTGTCGTTGCTCGATGGTGAAGGCAGCAAAGACACTTGGGTGCTTGCCGACGGGCCGGTGGAAAAAGTCACACTGCTGCAAACCGCCGACGAGCCGGTTCAGATTCGTCGTGGTGGTGTCGATCTTTCCAGCCGAGCGGCTGAACACTTTTTCTGGTTGGGACGGCTCTCAACTCGCACCGAATCGCTCGGCAAATGGGTGCGGGCCGTGGCTTCGCGATTGTCGAGCGAAGAAGACGCCGAAAGCGTGCCCGAATTGCCCATTCTGATTCGTGGGCTCGCCAGCCAGGGCATGATCGAGCCCGGTGTCGTGGTCGAAGAAATCCGCGAGCAGCTTCCCACGATCGAACGGCTCTTGCCTGCCGCCGTGTTCAATAACGACGACGTGAACGCGTTGCGCTCCACCGTCAGTCGCATGACGGTGCTGGCTTCCTCCGTGAGAGATTTGATGTCGCTCGACACGTGGCGGATCATCCGCCAGATGGACGACAACTTTTGGAGTTCTCCCAAAAGCGATGGATTGCTCGACGTGATGGAAAAAGTCAACGAACTGTTGGTACAGCTCGCGGCTTTGGGTGGTAATGTCGCCGACAGCATGACCCGCACGCATGCCTGGAGGTTTTTGGATTTCGGCCGCCGCTTGGAACACGCCCTACAAACCGCGACGCTGCTTTCCAGCGTGCTCGATGCCAAGAGCTCCGCGGATCACGCGCTCTTGGAATCGTTGCTCGAAATTTGTGACGGTCTGATGACGTACCGGTTCCGCTATTTCTCGCGGATGCAACTTGCTCCTGTGCTCGACCTGCTGTTGTGCGACGACACAAACCCGCGCTCTGTGCTGTATCAAGTCATTCAGTGCTTTAACCACGTGAATCAATTGCCCCGCGATATTCACGGGCCTAATGTGCGGCCAGAACAAACCTTGGTGGCTTCGGTTTCAACACTGCTGAAAACGACAAATAGTCAGGAAATCGCCGCCGCCTATAATGCGGGCGATCCCAAGCCGCTCAAGTCGTTACTCCAGTACATTGAAGACACGTTGCCGAAGCTTTCCGACGCGATTTCGCATCGCTACTTTTTCCATTCGGGACCCGTCGTTCAACTGGCGAGAATCAGCCCCTCGTAAGCCATGCAATACACTGTTCAGCACACAACTTGGTATGCCTACACCGAACCGGTGCCCAATTGCCACAACATGGTGCACTTGGCTCCGCGTAATACGCCTCGTCAGACCTGCCGGCAGCATCGCTTGGTGATCGAGCCGACCCCTTCGACGCTCGCTCGACGGGATGATTATTTCGGGAACGCGGCCGATTATTTTTCGGTCCGCGGCGCGTTGATGGGGCTCAAAGTTACGGCCGAAAGTCAGGTCGAAGTCTACGAAGCGCCTGAGTATGAAAAGCTCCCCTCCCCAGCGTGGGAAACTCTTACACATCAGCGCCGTGACAAATACGATCGCAATTCGCTGGAGATCTTGCAGTTCACGTTTGCCTCGCCGCGGATTCGCTTGTTCCCCGACATGTTTCGCTACGCCGCGTCGAGCTTCCCGGCGGAACGCCCGATTCTCGGGGCCTTACGCGATCTGACGACGCGAATTCACACGGATTTCAAATTCGATTCCCGGGCGACGACCGTCAACACACCACTTGATGAACTTTTACAAATTCGCCGGGGCGTGTGCCAGGATTTTGCGCATTTGGCCGTCGGTTGTGTCCGTTCGATGGGACTCGCTGCCCGATATGTGAGCGGCTACATCTGCACCGAACCGCCCCCAGGCCAACCACGGCTCGTGGGAGCCGATGCGTCCCATGCCTGGGCTTCGGTCTATTGCGGTGAGAAGTTGGGCTGGGTCGACATCGATCCCACTAATGACATGTTCGCCAGCGACGAGCATATTTGCATCGGCTGGGGCCGAGACTACAGCGACATCTGCCCAATTCAAGGGACATTTGTCGGAGGCGGCGATCACACGATGGGGGTGAGCGTCGACGTCGCTCCGCAAGAACAACGCCCCAAAGGACCGACGCAGTCGCAATCTCAGGGTTGAACTACTCGGACTGACCACGAACAACATCGTCGCGGCCATACTTCGCGGCGATGAACGCTTCGTTATCTACCTTTTCAAAGCTCGCCAGATATTTGCGTGCTTCATCCAGGCGTGCCCGATCCTCGCGCGACAGTCGCCACGAGAACAAATGAGTGGCCCGCAGCATGGACTTATTTGCTTTGAGCGTGCGACGAATCTCCACCGGCATCACGCCGTATTTTTCTAGTGAGCTGTTGAGTTCCAAGCGTGGCCCTGGAGGGGGTGTGCTGTTCATCATCGTATTGAGCCGCGTGTACCAATCGGTGAATTCGCGGTAACGAGAGAGCAGGGGGGCGCTGTCCGCGGGAATCGTGGCAACGTTGTATTCCCACAGGTCGCTGGTGAGCATCAGCACGCCGCTATCGCGGTCGAAAGATTCTTTGAATTTCGGATTCGCTGAAAATTTCAACAGCGGGTCTTTTTGATCGGCAGCCCAGCTTGAGAGTTTATCCATCAGTCCGGCAATACGTTCGGTCGAAACTTCAGTACGTCGGGCACTGCCGACGTCGAGCAGAATAAACTGTCCACCGTTGCCGGGAGTGGGGGCGCGGAAAATAGCGATCTGTTCGGGATTCTCCACGAAGTCGTAAACCGTGTTCTTGTCGAACAGCGTGACCGTATGGCTCAGCGGCTTTTCCTCTTCTTCATCGCCGCCAAAAACTTTGGTCTCGATGCGAAGCTCTTCGGCGTAGCAGGCAACGGTGCCGACGGGGGCAGCAAACGGGCTTAGCAAGATCAGCAGCAATGGGGCGAAAGGAGAATAAGATGTTCGCATGATGCTAGGGTTCCTATGCTTCCGACGGCCACGAAATAAACGGGTCCGAAGAATAGGAGGAATGCGGAGTCAGGTAAACAGCGTTTTTGTCGCAAAATCGCTAGCAAAAATTGCTCAACCCGCAGATTTTCACTAGCCCGAGGGGTGTACTGAAAATACTTGAACGATGCTGGCATTCGGGCCATACTAGGGTGCTAGTTGAAATCAAGGAGTTTGGCGATGCCAGCGTGAAATCACTGGCCGCGAGCCCGTCCGCATGACAGGGGTAGAGTCGAGCATGGAACAAGTTTCTGCTGAAAGTGCCTTCAGTTCAGTTGAGTTCGCTGAGAACCCAGAGCCACGGGTTCCTTGTGTGTTGATCGTCGACACGTCGACTTCGATGCACGGCCCACGGATTACGGAACTCAATAAAGGCTTAGAAATATATCGCCAGGAGTTGATGGCCGACCCGCTAGCATCCAAGCGAGTCGAAGTTGCCATCGTGACCTTTGGCGGACGGGTCACCCGATTGGTCGAATTCACGACGGCCCTCGAATTCGATCCGCCGAAGCTGCAAGTGATCGGCGGCACTCCGATGGGTGAAGCCATCAACGTCGCGCTCGACATGATCGAAGAGCGTAAGGCTTGCTATCGTGAAAACGGAATTGCCTACTATCGACCGTGGGCTTTCCTAATCACCGACGGCGAACCAAACGATCACTGGAAGCCGGTCGTGTCACGAGTTCATGCCGGCGAAAAATCCAAATCGTTCTGCTTCTTTGCGGTCGGAGTCGAAGGGGCCAACATGTCGGTCCTCGACGAGATTTGCGTTCGCAAGCCATTGTGGTTGCAGGGCATGAAATTCCGCGAGCTATTCAGTTGGTTATCCAACTCTCAGCAAGCGGTTTCGCGTTCCTCACCGGGGGAAGAAGTGCCGTTGGAAGATCCAACGAGCGGACCGCGCGGGTGGGCCCAGATCTAATATGGCAATCGCATGGCGCACCATCTCACGAAGCGTCCAGGGCAAATCCCACTTGGCGGATGGTACTCCGTGCCAAGATAGCAGCCGGGTACGCACACTCGATGGCAAAGCCGCGGGCACGCTCGTGGCCTGCGTGGCCGACGGTGCAGGTTCCGCAAAACACAGCGGCACAGGTTCGCTCGTGATCTGCAATGCCGTGGTCGAGAGCGTCGACGCCTTTCTGGAAGGGGGCGGTTCCATTGCTGCGATTGATGCGCAGCAGGCGATTGCCTGGTGTGATTTGGCGCGCAGTCGCATCGAAGAAGAAGCTTCGGCTCGCGATGCCCGCACAAACGATTTCGCCACCACGATTTGTACGGCCATTCTATCTCCGACCGGTTCCTGTTTTTTTCAGATCGGCGATGGGGCCATCGTCCTGAGGAGCGGTGTTTCGTGCGGAGCCGTGTTCTGGCCAGATTCCGGCGAATATGCCAACACCACGACATTTATCACGTCCAAAGAATACCGCGATAAGTTGCAGTTTTACGTAACACCAAACACGTACTCCGAAGTTGCACTGTTCACCGATGGCATCGAACGGATTGCCTTGCGTTTCGACACGCAAACGCCTCATCCTCCCTTTTTTGAGCCATTATTTCAGGCCTTGGGAACATTAGAGAATTGGCAAAGCTTGGGAGAAAATCTTGAGCAATTTCTAAAATCCGAATCTGTCTGCCGCCGTTCCGACGACGACAAAACCCTCATCCTGGCTTCGCGATCCAATGATTAGTGCCCCCAAATTAGTGGACTCGCGCGGCGAAGAAGTTCGCCTGGGTGAGACGATTGGCAAAGGGGGCGAGGGGAGCGTTTACGCCGTCGAGACGGACGACCGTTTGGTCGCCAAGCTCTATCATCAACGTCCTTTGCCGACGGAGACGTTTGAAAAACTGCAGGCGATGATCACGCGGCGTACCTCGGCGCTCGAGGCCATCTCGGCCTGGCCTCGAGAGTTGTTGCTTGATCCCCGCAGTCGCGATGCCTTGGGCATTCTCATGCCCAACGTGAGCAAGTCCAAAACGCTCCACGAACTGTACGGCACGGCCAATCGCCGTCGTAATTTTCCGGAAGCTCGCTGGCATCACATGGTGCTGGCGGCACGCAATGTGGCTGCGGCCTTTGAATCCATGCACGCGGCAAACATTGTCGTCGGCGACGTCAATCAAGGCAACTTGATGGTCGACCAAAACATGTGCGTGCGATTTATCGATTGCGATTCCTTTCAAATCGAAGCCAATGGCCATGTGTTTCCCTGTCCAGTGGGCACTCCGCACTTCACGCCGCCGGAACTCCAATCGCTGAAACTGCGCGACGTCCGCCGCACCGAAGATCACGACCGCTTTGGACTCGCGATTATGATCTTTCACCTGCTGTTCGTGGGGCGGCATCCGTTCGCCGGGCGTTTCAACGGACCCGGCGAATTGACCATCGAAAAAGCAATTGCCGAGAAGCGGTTCGCGTTTTCCAAGAATTCCAAGGACACTCTGGTTTCTCCTCCACCGGCTTCACTGCTGTTGACCGATCTGCCGCCGAGCGTGGCGGATCTGTTCGAGTGGGCCTTCCGCGGTCGTGATGGTGAAGAAGGCCGACCCACTGCGCATATGTGGGTCGAACAACTCGAAGCCCTCATCAAGCAGCGGCGTGTTTGTTCGTTTGATCCGGCCCACGTCTATTACAGCATGCTACGCGAGTGCCCATGGTGCCGCATCGAAGACGAAGGAGGCCCCGTCTTTTTCGTTGCCGATGGCGGGGCGTCAACCGTTTCCAAGGGACGACTTGAGGAACTCGATCGCCGGATTCAAAAGCTGCAGATTCCTGGCTTTGTCGATATTCCCGCGAACAAGCTGCCGATGCCGCAGGTGCTCAAACCCACCAAGCCGACGGAAAAAACAAAGGCCTCGGCAAGCGACGTGGCTGCGACGGCCATGATCGCCGCGGCGAGCGTTTGCCTCTTAGGAATCAAGTGGCCCATCGCCTTAGGACTGGGAGCTGTGGGTACGGTGGCTGCAGGTGGGTATTTAATTTTCAGCAAAGCAGGACGAGCACGCCGCAAGGAAAGCGATACCTTGCTCACGCAACTTCAGCAAATCCAAGCTCAACTTGCCAAAGGGGCGCAAGTCGTGCTTGGTAAACACCGTCAACGCAAGAAGCAGTTTGATAATTCCGTCGAGGATTTGAAAAACGCCTACGAGCACTATCAAGCCGAGGAAGGCCAATTGCAGGACGTGTTGGTTTTGCAGCGCGGCTCGCAATTAAATCGTTATCTCGCCAGCAATTTACTGCAAGACAACATGCGGAAGATTCCCGGTTTGAATTCCTCGATGCTTTCCATGTTGCAATCATTCGGCGTGGAATCGGCGCTCGACGTCGACAACCTCAAGTTGATGGGAATCCCGATGCTCGGTCCAGGACTAACGCTCGATTTGATGACCTGGCGGGAACAAGTCGCCAGCGGTTTCAAGTTCAAGCCTGAGCATGGTGTGTCGTTTGAGGACACGAAGCAAGCGGGCGAAAGTGCGCTTCGGAAATTCAAGATCTCTCAAGCTCGCAAGGTTCTGATGGGGGCCACGCAGCTCGACGCGATGGCCGAAGTGGGCCTTGCGGAAACCAATCGCGATTTGAAGAAGTACAATGAACTTGCCGAACGCGGCAAACACATTGCTCGGCAATTACAAGAGTTCCAAAGTAACCGCCGTCCGTTGGAACGCCGCTTGAACACAAATCCTTATATCACCGCGACCGTGGCGTTGACGATTCCACTCGTAGCGTGGGTCTTGTGGATGATTCTCGGGTAGGGTACTTACCAGTTGAGGGCTTCGAGAATCTCGCCCAAGCTGGTGGCCCCCGCAAGTAGCTTATCGACCGCATCATCTTTAAGCCGCGGAATCTTATTCTCTCGCATGTAGTCGGACACTTCAACTTCGTCGCATTTCTCGATAATGCGCCGTGTTAGTTCTTCGTCGATCGCGAGCATTTCGAAGATACCCACCCGGCCACGAAAACCGCGTTCGCCGCAGAGTTCGCATTTCCCCGGTTCGTAGATTATGCTCCCTTCAATATGGGGAACTCCGAGGCTGGCCGCTTCCACGGCCGTGATGTTGCGTGGTTTACGGCATTGTGAGCAAAGCCGCTTTACAAGCCGCTGGGCAACCGAAAGACGCAGCGTAGCCGCCACCTGGAAGGGCTGCACTCCCATATCGATCAGGCGGGTGATGACGCCGGCCGCGGAATTGGTATGTAAGGAACTAAAGACCAAATGTCCCGTGAGGGCGGCCTTGAGGGCGATGTCCGCCGATTCAAAATCGCGAATTTCGCCGATCATGATCACATCGGGATCGCTGCGCAAAATGTTGCGCAGCACGGTAGTGAATTGCAGCTTATCGGCGTCGTCGACTTCCGATTGGGCGACTCCCACGATATCGAATTCCACGGGGTCTTCAACAGTAATGATGCGTCCGGGGAAATTTGCGAGTCGATGTCGCAGGGCCGCGTAAAGCGTGGTCGATTTACCGCTCCCCGTCGGGCCGGTCATCAAAATCATCCCCTGCTTCTGCGCCGCGAATTTGACGAACGTGTCGTACGCTTTTTTCGACATGCCCAACCGGTTGAGCGTGAGATTCTCGGTTTCCATCGCCAACAGACGCAGCGTCATCCGTTCGCCATGGGTCGTGGGGAGACAAGCCGCGCGAATGCTGATCTTGCGCTTATCCTCTTCGAAATAATGGATGAAAGCGCCGTCCTGCGGCAGCCGCCGCTCGGCGATGTCCATATTCGAGAGGACTTTGTACCGGCTCACCACCGCGTTGTGCAAATTCTTGGGCAGCTTACGAATTGTTTCCAAATCGCCATCGACGCGTATTTGAATGAGCGTGATACTTTTCTCTGGATCGATATGGATATCCGAGGCACCTCGCTGGAAAGCTTCTTTAAGAACCTCGTCGCACATCCCCACGATATCAGGCGGCTCGCCAGCAACGGCCGAATCATCCTTTTTACGTAAGCCGCGAACAAGATTGCCGATCTTGCCTTTCGTAGGCTTGTCCTCGGCAGGTTTCTCTGTTTCTTGGATGACTGTCGTGACTTCCAGGCCCGGAACATAGGCGGCAATCACCCATTCCTGCGAATCCACGTTGCGGACCCGGTGTGTCGGCATGAGATTCCCCGCCGCCGCCCACTTCTGCAACTTTTCCAAGGTGTAGGGGCCGTAGGTGTTGCCGTCGCCGATTTCAAAGTACCACTGGTCGTTCATACGCATAGCCCGAAGAAAGCACGACTCATCACGAATTGCATTGTATTTCAACACGCTTCAGACGGGTAGCAGTCGTGCTGGGGACTAAATACTTCAGATTCTAACCAGTTTCAGTTGTAGCGATTGTGCTGACGCATCGAGCTCGAACCGCTTTCTGGCAGCATTTTTTGATGGAAATCGTCTGCCCGCCACGGGAAAATGAAGAGACGATCTCCTCGTCCGTTCCCTCTCCTCTTCGTGTTTGCCAAGTTCATGGGCATTATTCCCCGCGGCAGTCGCCAAATCGTTTGTTTGCTTGTTGCTTTGCTCGCCTCGCCGCTTTTTGCAGGCGAGACGTTACAAGTAACTACGGCTGATGGCCGCGTGCTGTCTGGTGAAGTTGACCGCCAGAGCAACAGCGAAACGCTTTGGCTCCGCTTGTTGCAAGACAATATCATTCTCACAACGGCCGTCAGTTGGTCCGACGTCGTCAGCGCAATGCTCAATGGGCAAGCGATTCCTGTGGCTGATATCGTAGGTGATCTTGGCAGATACGCGACGAGTGCCCCGCAAACTTTTTTAACGCAATACGAACCCGTCCCGATCGAAACTCAAACGGTTTCTCAACAAACTAACTACACACTCAAGCCCAAGATCGCCACCATCCAAGTCGAAGCGGGGCTTGCCAACCTCGACCGCACGGTTGAGCTGGATGGTCTGCTCATGTCACTGGCCGCCTTTGATACCAATGGAATCGTCACACCGTATCGTGGCACACTTAATGCTCGCCTGATCGTGCAACGCACCAATTTCCACACGGGGCGAATTAGTTTTGATGAGTTTCAACGCTGGTCGGTGCGCGTTGGCGAGAAGAATTTCTATGATCAAATTGCTCAACTCTCTTTGCCATTCCATCGGCCGTCCCCCGATTTTGATTGGGAAGTCTGCCCGAGTGCGATTCTAAATGTGCGACTGGGCGTGCCAGGGCAGGGGAATTACGAGGCAAGCGTTCCTGTGACGATTCGCGAAGTCAATCCTCTGCGCGATACTATGCAAAATTGGATAGGGACGCGATTCTATCGCGATGAGCTCACCCACAACACTCGGCACGACGGCACGCAGCTTCTTCACATGGGTTACCGTCCGTCGCCGTAGACGAATTAGCTAAGCATTGCTGTAGCCCGGCATCGAACAATAGTCGTGTTCGTGGAACACGACGCAACCGCCGCCAGCTGCCGTGGCGGAATTCAGCGCGTTTTCCACGTTGTGAATAATCGTTCCCGGATGTTCGCTGCGACCGACTTCGCTGACGCCAATGCTGACAGCATAAGATAATCCAGGATATTGCATGTCGTGATAGTTGGCCGCCCGCATACAAAGGCGACGTAGTGGAAAAGCAGCTCCTTGAATCGTTGTCGAGGGCATCAGTATGCCAAAACTGTCTTCGCTGTAACGAACAATCAAGTCGGTTTCGCGAAGTTCCGAGCCAATCATCCGCGCGACCGTCGCCATCAGGCTTTTCAAAGTCCGCAGTTGATTCTCAGACGTGGCGGCATATTGATCCACCTTCACAAGGGCCACCACGACATCCACGCCATAGCGATTTCGCTCGGCCGTGCGGCGTCGCAGTTCTTCGATAAGGACACGCTGAGTTGGCAGGCCCGTGGTTTCGTCGGCAAATCGTTCGTCACCCGAGGAACTTGCCGTGCCTTGATCGGCGGCAAGATCGCCGTATTCGGTCTTGATGCCAATGCCATGATGCTGGCACGTCGTGCCATCGTGATAGTGAACGCTATTGCGGCCAGCTTCCTTGGAAGAATAGAGCGCGGCGTCTGTTCGCTTGGTGAAGGAAAGGGCATCCTCACCCACCTGCAATTGGGCAAAACCAATGCTCACGGTCACACGTAGCGTGAGGCTTTCGTAAGTAAATCTTTGTTCTTCAACCAGTCGGCGGATTCTTTCGGCCACGTCTTTGGCTTCTTCAAAGCTGATGCCGGGCAGGATAATTGCGAACTCTTCACCCCCATAGCGGGCCACAAGATCGGCTTTGCGAACCATGACTTGCAATGTTTGTGCAACGCCTTGCAGCACCGCGTCGCCGGCAGGATGGCCGTAGCGGTCGTTGAATTTTTTGAAGTGATCGATATCGATGAGCATCAGAATCAACGGCGTTCCATCACGTTCCCACTGGGAGATCCGCCGGGTGAGCTCAAATTCGTAAGCACGTCGATTGGCGATCCCAGTAAGGGAATCGGTAAGTACGTCTTTCTTATGAGCCTGGCGGAGCGTATCAAGTGCTTCATGCCAATTGTCACTCAACCGGCCCACCATCATTGAGATCAGGAGCAAAGTCGAGGACCATAATATGAAAACGAGTAGATTTCGCAGCGGAATCTGGGCGACCGCCTCATTACCAAATTTTGGCAAGAAGATAATCGTCGCGCAGAGAATACAAAACAGCGCCATCAGACGCGCGCGGTATCGGCCCAGGCAAAATCCCGTGAGAACCACCGGCACGTAGAATAAGTGCAGTAGCAACGTGTCCTCAATCTTGTACGACCACATAAAGAATGTGACGCACAACACGGCAAGGACTAGGAAGTTTTCCAAGAACGACATTCTCTGGGACGAGCAGCTGCCGTTAATGTGAAGCGATGAGAACATGCAAGGGGAATCTGCGGGGCGCGAATGGTGCAATCAACAGTAGGTGTGCAAGAAAACGCCCCCTTACGCGGCACATCAGGGCGCAGGAATTCTCTGTTTCAAATTTAGGTCGCCTGACTGCCAGACATCGCGAAAATGCGCGAGCAAGGCATGAAATTGCGTAAATGCGTGAGGCAATGCTCGGCATAATTCAATGGCATATTTCGCACAACCGTTAGAATCCCACTGGCTGGCTTGTCTACGAGCAGTTTGATGCTGGTAACGGCAAAAAAGCGGGTGCACCAATGGTCAACCCTATGCGACAGCAAGACCTTGCGAGACGCGTAAAAAGTAATGATCACCGAGACCTGAGCGATGATTCCAAATTGATCATGAAGATGTTATTTGCCACAAACGAATTTTGAGAAATTACTTTTGTGATTGGTCCGCCACCGCCATACAATGAGCGGCACTGAATTCGCGGCCGACTAGCTCACCGCGACACGATCTGATGGAAGCGACCTGTTGGCAAGCGTTGCTTGTGGGCAATGATCAATCTTCTCGAACCGGGGAATACAGAATGTTTCGTAATGCTCTGCAGAAGCGTCTTAGTTTTGAATCGTTAGAAGAAAAAGTCCCGCTCGCCGCGGACTTGACCGTCGAGGTCGTGAATGGCGATCTTGTGATCACCGGTGACGCGAACCCTAACTCTTTTATTCTCGAACCCGGTGACGGTGGCGGGCAGTACCGTATTCTTAATCGTGGGCCTTTAGGGGATACGATCAATGGCGATACGAATCAAATCTTGTTTGTTAATGGCGTAACACGCGACGTGATCATCAATTTGGGAGAGGGCGATGACGTCGCTCGCATCTATGGCTTTCCCCAAATCGATAATTCCCGCGATCTGAATCTGCCGCGGGATTTGATCATTAACGCCGGTGCGGGCAATGATCAAATCTATATCGGCATCAACGAAGATTTCGATTTCGGTACAACCATTTCTGGCCCTGTCAACATCGGCCGTGATCTCACAATCAATGGCGGATCGGGCGATGAAATCGTCTGGACGACCGACATCAGCGTGGGTGATGACTTGAGCTTGGTTGATACCAATGGCAATATTGACTTCCAGAATTATGATGGCAACGTGTTTATTTCTGGAGATCGTTCCTACGTGACAGACAATGTGACAGTGCTCACTGGCTCGGGTGCTGATATCGCAGGTGTGGTCGATATGGTGATTGGCGGCGATGTGACAATGTCGCTAGGGGGTGGTGACGATTACGGCGCGGTCTTCGTTGCCGAAGTGGGTGGTAATGTCACCATGAGCCTTGGTGCTGGCAGCAACACGACCCAAGTCGAAAGTGCCGTCATCGGCGGCAATCTGGGCGTTGCGGCGGCAGGTACAAACATTGTCAATATTCTCGGTGTCGACGCCGATAACGTCACGGTGCTTACTGCCAACGGTGATGATTTTGTCTTGCTTGCCACGGTGAATACTAGCATCGGAATTGTAGCCACTTTCGGTGGTACTGATCGCGTGGAAATCGTGGATTCGGCTTTTGATCTACTGACTGTGGAATTGGGTGCAGGTAACGATGCCCTGGCCCTTTTAGACGTCCAAGTGTCACTACTATCCATCCTAAGTGGTGGCCGTGGCACCGATGGTTTCGAAGATCTGGGCGGCAACGATCTGGGTTTGCTTTTGGATTTTGGCTTTGAAGCCTTTAGCTGAAACGATTTACGCAGGTAGGATTTCATAAGCCCCGAGGGATTGCTCTCGGGGCTTTTTTCTCTTGCTACGGCGCCATGTCGATGAAATCCGCTTGATACATAGGCATATAGCGGTAATAAACTTCGAGCGTCAGAATAGCCAACGTCGTAGTATAGAGCCTGCCACCCCGATCGCTCCAAGCTTCATCAATATACCAACTGCCGGTTTCGTGGCCGTCTTTCGCCTGGGTTGTGATGAGATAGTTTCGCATTCGTGGATTCCATTTTTTCCAAGCATTTCCCCCCAAATGATGCAGGACTTGGCTTGTGTAGTAATTGAAATACATGTTGCTATCGCGGGGGTGTTGCGAGGCTAGCAGTAATGCTCCCTTGAGAAGCGGTGGGTGCCTGCGTGGCCAGCCAATCATCAAGCGGCCGTATAAACCCACGGCGGTCATCGAAGGCCGACGATTGGAAGGTTCCTGATATCCATATGTCGCACCTTTTTCATCCTGAACGCTGTCAATGAATTCGCTCGCTCGATACCAAACATGACGGGGGACTTCCAAGCGGCCAAGCACACCGCTTTTTAGTGCCATTAATTGCCAACCCGTTACTGAAAGATCCCCGGGCTCCTTTGGTTCGTAACGCCAACCCCCACCCTCATTCTGCGCGTAGGCAATAAAGTTGACCGCTTCCTGAGCAGGCCCTTTGAGTTGTGCATCAAGCGTCATCGCGTAGGCTTCGCATAAAGCGAGCGATGCAATTGCATGGGAATACATGTCACCGCTTTTGCGCACGAGCAGAATATTGTCGATCGGATTCGAAACCACCGAAACATCACGCAAATCCCCACCATCAGCCGTGAGTTTCATGCGGTTGATGAGAAAATAGATCGCCTTGGAAACGACTTCTTGATAAGGTCCTTCATGATGGGTATATCCTGCTCCCAAGAAGCAAAGCAACCCGAGCCCTGTAGAAGCCGTATTCGATTCAATGAGCCCAGGATTACGGCATTGGTCGGCACATTGAGGACAATGCTTGGCATCTAAAAAAAATGTCCAACTCCCATTCTCGAGCTGATGATCGACCAGCCAACGAAGACCCGCTTCCACAGCTTTCTCGCTGGCCTCAGAGCCCCCTCCTGACAAAGCCATCCCCTGACGATTTTCCAAGCGGCGGCCTTCGAGCCCTCCACCGGGCATCGCGAGGGGTGAACCAATCTCTTCATAATTCATTGCCAGATCGTCTACGGACGCTGTGGCATGCGGAGCGAGCAGGGGCGGCGCCACTTCACTCATATCACTGCCCAGCCTCTGATCAGGTAGCCCCATGGGTGAAGGAGCATCACGAGCTTCGCTTGGTTCGTCGCCGGTGATGTCGACGGTGCTTAACTCCACGTCGAGATCGTCGACAACTTCAGCAGGATCAACAGAACTCTCGAAACTCCAGTCGGGCCCCACGCCGGGCTGAATGATTGTTATGAACGACAGCAGGAGGACGATCAAAAAGTGTGCTAATCCGCTAGCAAGCCAAGACGACGACTCGCTGTCTAGCAACCAGTTTTTAAGCCATGGCCACGCCCCATGCGATGTTTGGTTGCCTGCTGGCGATTGAGGCTGCGGAGGCGCTGCTTTAGCGTTTGAAGTGTCATGGGCGGAGGGAGGATTCATGACGAACGCCTCGACGCCTTGGTTACAGGTTGGTCGGCTGAGACCGCGTTTTGTTCCAGTTCCTTAAGGATAGAGACCATCAGCAGTTGGCCAAAGGGCCAAAATCAGCCCATTTTGGCGGTATTCCTTAATAAGCTCTTTCATCGAGAATTTAAGTCTACGCCGTTAACTCAAAGGATTTCACCACTGGAAAAATCCACGCCAAAATCTTACAATCTGAAGTTTCGCATTGGCTTGACGCCCTCGACCTAGGGGAGCGGGTGTCGCATCCTGAAACGATTATTGAGCATTTAAGATGGCTAAGAAAACTGGCAAGCGCAAGAAAAAAGTGGAAACCGTCTTCCTCGTTTGCGAAGAAACGGGCGATTACAACTACACGATCCGCCGCAAATTGGGTGGCGAAAAGTTGAAGCTGAAGAAGTATTCGCCTCGTCTGCGACGGCATACCGTGCATAACGAAAAGAAGAAATAGGCTCGGGCTGTTAGAGTTAAAGGCTTGTCATCCTGCGTAGCCGCCTTAACTTAGCGATAATCACCGACAGATTTCCATCTTACAGGTTCACGGACGAATGCCCAAACGCTGGCGCATAGCGACTCATGATGCTCACGAGGTCGCGATGTTGGAACGCGCCGCGGGCATCCCCAATGTGGTTGCCAGGCTGCTGGTCACGCGTGGCATTACGGATCCCCAGCTCGCGCGACAGTTTGTCGATCCCAAACTTAACGGACTGCGCGAGCCGGCTGAACTTCCTGGCGCCACACGCGCCGCTGAGATTATCTACGCCGCTGTCGAGGCCAAGCAGCGGATCACGATCTACGGCGATTATGATGCCGACGGTATGACCGCTACGGCCATTTTGTTGCGCTGCTTGAAGCTACTCCACGCCGAGGTCGATTTCTACATTCCGCATCGGATCGAGGAAGGCTACAGTCTCAACGCCGAGGCCATCGAGAAAATTGCCGCACAAGGTACCAAGCTGGTCATCACCGTGGATTGCGGGGTGGCGAGCGTGGCCGAGGCCAAGCGGGCTCGTGACTTGGGGCTGACCCTTGTAATTACCGACCATCATCAGCTCGCCGCGGAATTGCCTCCTGCGGCGGCAATTGTGCATCCTGGTTTGCCACACGATCCGTATCCGTTCGCGGGCCTTTGTGGCGCGGCTGTGGCGTTCAAGGTCGCTTGGGCCATTTGCCAACAAGCCAGCAATGGCCAAAAGGTCACCGATCGACTGAAGAATTTTTTGCTGCAAGCCGTCGGACTCGCGGCTATTGGCACCGTGGCCGACGTAGTGCCGCTCGTTGATGAGAATCGTATCCTGGTGCGTTACGGTCTCGGCTGTTTGAGATCGCAGCCGACGGTGGGCATCGCCGCTTTGATGCGTTCCACCAAGCTGGACGAAAAACAACGGCTCGAATGCGACGATTTGGGTTATACGATTGGACCTCGACTGAATGCGGCGGGTCGTTTGGGGCAGGCGGAATTGGCGATCGAATTGCTAACCACCGAAAACCAGCAGCGTGCCGATACGATTGCCCAGTACATGGAAGAAATGAACGTGCAGCGTCAATCGATGGAACGCACCATGTCGCGTTCCGCCTTGAAGCAAGCTCGCGATTTTGGCGATCCCGAGCAAGCCACGGCGCTGGTGCTCGCGGATCACGAATGGCATCCGGGCGTGATCGGCATCGTAGCCGGTCGCCTTGCGGAGAAGTTCAATTGCCCGGTGGTGATGATTGCCAACGATCCATTGGGAATTAAACCTGGACTGGGATCAGCTCGAAGCATTCCGGGCTTTAATCTGCACGAAGCACTGGCTGAATGCGGCCACTTGCTAGAAAGCCATGGCGGCCATGCCGCGGCGGCTGGGCTCCGAGTGACGCCACAAAACCTGGCTGCTTTCCGCCAAGAGTTTTGCCGCATCGCCACCGAAAAGCTGTGCAATGCTGAGCGTTGTGTGGAATTGCAAGTCGACGCCGAGGCATCGCTGCAAATGCTCACCCGGCAAATTGTCGAACAGATCGAGAATCTCGCTCCCTTTGGTCACGGCAATTCCCGGCCACTCTTTTGTGCCAGCGACGTACGACTTTCCGGCGGATTGAAGCGGATGGGTTCCACCGGCAAACATCTCTCGATGATGTTCGATCAGTACGGAGTGAAAATGCGGGCCGTGGCCTTTGGTGGCGGCGACTGGGAAGAAGAACTCGCCCGCGTGGAAGGGCCGATGTCGATTGCGTTTCGCCCCGTGATTAATCATTTCCGCGGCCGCTCGTCGGTCGAAATTCACTTGGCCGACTGGCGCGTGGAATAACACCCGCATTTAGCCGGGTCATCCTGGCACGGGCAAATCACGACCGCGCGTACTTATGAAATCGCTCTTTCAAATCGAGCGTCACGGGTCCCGGCTTGCCAGTACCAATGGATCGATCATCCACTTTCACGACCGGGATCACTTCCGCGGCAGTCCCCGTGAGAAAACACTCATCGGCCACGTAAACATCGTGCTTGGTAAGTGCAATTTCTTTCACTTCGATGCCCGCGGCGATAGCAAGCTCAATCACCGCCTCGCGCGTGATACCCCCCAGGATGCCCGCATCATACGGAGGTGTGTAAATCACACCATCACGGACTAGGAAAATATTATCGCCCGTGCATTCGGCGACTTCGCCTTTATGGTTGAGCATCAAAGCTTCCACGCAGCCAGCCTTCAACCCTTCAAGTTTGGCGAGAATATTGTTGAGATAGTTGAGCGATTTGATCCGTGGACTGAGCGCTGCCGGATGATTGCGAATCGTGCTGGTCGTGATAATCTCCAGACCGTTTTCGTACATCTCTTTCGGATATAGCGCGATCGCATCAGCGATGATAATGATTTGAGGGTTACTACAACGGTTGGGGTCGAGTCCCAGCGTTCCCGCCCCTCGAGTTACGACCGCTCGGATGTAGCAATCAGTCAGATTGTTTTTCTTGACCGTGTCATTGATCGCTTCGCACATCTCTGTTTGCGACAGGGGGATCTCGAGGCAAATCGCGTGAGCCGATTCGTACAACCTACGCACGTGCTGCTCCAGATGAAAGACCTTGCCGCTGTAGCTCCGCAGACCTTCAAACACACCATCGCCATAGAGCAATCCATGGTCGAACACACTGATTTTGGCGTCTTCCGAGGCAAAGTACTTGCCATTGATATAGATTTGTCGCGACATAATTTCTCTTTATTGAATGTTCACGCAGAGGCGCGGAGAACGCAGGGCCATCGCGTGAAAAAGTGACCGTGAGCGGTCGGTTAAGGTTCACGCTAAGCCCGCTGGATTCGGCCCTCGACGAGCCGCACAATCCGATCGGCCTGCTCGGCGATCCAAGGATCGTGCGTCACCATGACTATAGTGAGCTTCTCCCGTTGGTTCAACTCACGCAGAATCTCCATAATTTGCTCGCCCGTCGAGCGGTCCAAATTCCCCGTCGGTTCGTCGGCCAGCAGCACCTTGGGATGGGAAAGCAGGGCCCGGGCAATTGCCGTACGCTGCATCTCGCCGCCGGAGAGTTCGCGTGGCTTGTGCTTGGCGCGGGCGCTGATACCAACCCTCTCCAACAATTCTTCAGCACGTCGCCGATACGAGCCACGCCGCGCCCAATAGCCAAGCACTCCCTCGGCAATCAGGGCTGATGCCAGAACATTTTCCAGTGCGGTCAATTCGGGCAGCAAATGATAGAACTGAAAGATCATGCCAAAGTGCTTGTTGCGAAGGAGATCGCGGCTGGCACTCGGCAGATTATCGATCCGGTGACCTTCGAAATGAACTTCGCCCGCATCGGGTTTATCGAGCGTTCCCAACAAATGCAGCAGCGTGCTTTTGCCGCAGCCACTGGAACCGACTATCGCCAGGAACTCTCCTTCATAAATCGAAAGATCGATTCCCTGGAGCACGGGAATGCCAAACGAGCCTTTTTGGTAACTCTTGAACAATCCACGCGTAGCGAGTTGCACGGGGGATGTCTCCGGCTGCAGGGCAAGCGCAGAACTTCCTGCGACGCGCGGTCCGGCAAAGGGATTGTGAATGTTACTCATAACGCAAGGCCCTCACCGGATGAAGGTTGGCGGCACGCCGCGCGGGAAGCACACTGGCCAAAACGGCAATCGCGATTGCTCCCAAGCAGATCCACATGACGGTGAACGGCTCGACAATCGTAGGAATCTTGTAAAAGTAATACACCGACGGATCGAAAACAGGTTGGCCTGTAATACGGCCTAACAAGTCGGCGATCTCGTTGATATTGGCCACAAAGAGCAGGCCCAGGATCATACCCACTCCCGAGCCGACAATCCCCAGGCTCAGTCCGTAGCCGAGGAAAATTCCCATCACACCGCTGCCCGAGGCCCCGAGTGATTTGAGGATGCCGATGTCGCGGGTTTTTTCGACGACGATCATGTAAAAGATCGCGAGTATGCCAAACCCCGCGACGGCAATGATCATGAACAGTAGAACGTTGAGCACGGCCGTTTCCATATTGACCGCAGCCAACAAGGGGCCTTGCTTATCCCGCCAGGTGCTTACCATATACAACTGCGCCGGAAATTCGTTTCGCAATTTGTCGCGAATCGCCTCGGCATTGGCCCCAGGCTGCAATTTAATCTGAATCGAGGTGAATTTGCCGATGCCTGTCTCGGGATCGATCATCCCCCGGCTTCTCTGTAATTCTCGCAAAGGAACGAACACGAAACTCGCGTCGTATTCGCTCATCTTACTCTCGTAGAAGTCGACAATCGTATAAAACTCGCTGATGGCTTCAGGAGGAAGTGAGGCTTTGGGGAAGCTCACCCGCACGTCATCGCCGGGGAGCGCGACAAAATGGTCGCTCCCGTCAGCGGCACGGAAACCGCACACGCCGATGCCCAGCACAACCCCCACGTGTTGCTCCGTGGCCATGTCGAAATCACGCCCCTGTGGTTCTTCACCGTTGGGATCTTGTTGTGCAAAGGGGTTCGCAGATTGATCGGTTGTGGGGCTCGTGGAAACCAATTCGCGCTGCTTTTTGAGCATCGCTTTTTGCTGCCGGTAGTTCCAACCGGCTTGCTCCATCTGCACGCGCGGTTTTTGCTCGCTCTGGTCAGGAACTTGGTGGTCGTAGACGTCGTACCCGTTGTTCCGTAAAGCAAATTCAAGATGCTCGCGGTTCTCAGGGTGCTGCAGATACTGGCCGAAGGCACTCACAGTAGAATAGGTTTTCTCGTCGATGCCAACGAGTGTGATTTGCCGTGTCAGCAGCTGCTGATTGATATCAATATACATCAGCGCGGGGACATGAACCGTCGGCGACATCCCGATGATATCGTCACCAGCCACTTCGCGAATCTTGCGCATGTGGGCTTCGGCGTCGGCCACGCCATCCATGGAATGGCTCTCAAAGATGAGATCACCCAGCATGCCGTTGATGCGTGCTTGCATCTCGTGAGTGAAGCCCGCCATGACGCTGTTGACCACAATCATCGTGGCGACGCCGAGCATGACGCTCACAATGCAAACGAGCGCAATGTAACGCGTGCGTAGATAACGCCAGCAGAGCAGTAGTTTGTACATAACCCATCCTTGGGCGAGAGTACGATAAAAAACTTATTTAGCTTCCGGTCTTAGCAGCGGGAACAAAATCACGTCGCGGATCGTTTGCGTGTTTGTGAGCAACATCACCAACCGATCTATTCCAATTCCCAGACCGCCCGCGGGGGGCATCCCGTGCCGTAGTGCCCGCACAAAATCCGTATCCATCTTGGCCATGGAATCTTCTTCGCTCATGCCTGCCAGTTGTGTCCGGAATAATTCTTCCTGCAAATCCGGATCATTGAGCTCTGTGTAGGCATTCGCCACTTCCATGCCGTGGATAAACAGCTCAAAACGCTCAGCAATTGCTGGATTGTCACGCTTCCGCTTAGTAAGCGGGCAAATGCTTGCCGGATAATCCATGACAAAGATCGGGCCCATCAGCGCGTCTTCGACTTTTTCCTCGAACACGTCGCTCTTAATCACATCCGGGTGCCGGCCTTCAGTCTCGATATGCAGCGACTTCGCCAAGGCCGCGATCGCCCGTTCGTCGGCAGCGTTAATGCCGGTTGCTTCTTCAAACAACTCGGCATACGTCCGGCGCTGGAAAGGTGGCGTAAAATCAATCTCCAGCTCACCCCATTGCAGCTTGTTGGGCTGCCCCGTGGCCTTGATCGCATTGCAAATGCATTGCTCGGTAAGATCCATCATTGCCCGGTAGTCGCCGTAGGCTTGATAAACTTCGAGCATCGTGAATTCAGGATTGTGCTTGGGGCTGATCCCTTCATTGCGATACACTCGGCCCAATTCATACACGCGTTCGATGCCACCGACCATCAATCGCTTGAGATGCAATTCCAACGCGATTCGCAACGTAAGATCGATATCAAGTGTATTGTGATGCGTCATAAAGGGCCGTGCCGCGGCACCGCCAGCGATGGAATGCAGCGTCGGGCCTTCGACTTCGACAAAACCTTGCCCATTGAGCGTTTCACGAATCGAACGCACAATCTTGGTGCGATTGAGGAATCGCTCTAACACGCCTTCAGTGTAGGTGAGGTCCAAGTAGCGCTGCCGTTGGCGGAGTTCAACGTCTTGGAGTCCGCCATGCTTGTCGGGGGGCGTTTCGATGCTCTTAGTAAGAAAGTAAACCCGTTCCGCCGCAATCGACAACTCGCCCGTGTTCGAGCGAACCAACTCACCATCAACGCCAATGATGTCGCCCAGGTCCAGCAGTTCGACGATCTTCCAATCGTCGCCCACTTGTTGCTGCCCGACCATCAATTGCAACTGTCCGGTCATGTCGCGAATATCGATGAAGTGCAGCTTCCCCTTGTCGCGATGCAGTACAATTCGTCCTGCCGCGCGCAGCCGCGGACCTACGATCTTCCCTTTGCCTTGGTCCGCCTTCCATTGGCGGAAATTGAAGTCGGGCCCGGCCGAATCGAAGTCTGGGAGCGCCAGGCTCGTGCCATCTTCGAGTTCATATCTAATTGTGCCCGCCTGCGAGCGAATCTCACCAATCGGCAAACGATCATCGAATCGGCCCCCCCAAGGATCGATCCCCAACGCAACAAGCTTGGCCATTTTCTCGCGGCGGACGGCTTCGAGCGTGGAGGGTGAGGCGGGTTGATCTTCGGCGGGTTCGTTCATCAATACGGTCATCAAATCGGTCTGCGCGCAGGGAAATCCATGGATTCGTTAAGAGAGGTAAAATTCTAGTGGATAGGAAAAGCTGGTCAACGCCAGCCCTTTGTTAGGACCCATTCAGACTGATAGCGGTTCTATTTTACCTGATTTCAGCCTTAGTTCTGCTATCTCACCAACCTGCATCCTCGCCAATTGCATACGTCATCTCGCCACGCTATAAGGAAGTGGTACAGGCGAAGGGCAAGCACTTTTCTGGATCTTTTCGATTGATCGCGGCATCCGGTGGAGCAAATACTTCACGTGATAGCTGCCTTTTCTGGGCGGAGGTGGGCCGTGTCTGGTGATTCGACCAAGCTGTGGGTATTGGGTGTCATTGCTATCGTCGGGGCGCTTGCGTACCGCGCCACCGTGTTTCGCGCGAACCCTGTTGATCCGCCAGCGCGAGTCCTGTTCATCTCCGGCGGCGAAAGCCCCTATTGGCAGGCTTCGATAGCCGGTGCCAAGGCCGCCGCGGAGGCCCATAACGTCAATCTCAAGGTCGAGATTCCCACGAAGACTGAAGATCTCGACGCCCAGATGATGTTGCTGCGCAAACTCGACCCCAACAAATATGATGGCGTTGCCTTGAGCCCGCTCGATCCCGAACGGCAAACGCATCAACTCAACGACATCGCACGAGAATTCAAGGTCGTCACTTACGATTCGGATGCCCCCCTGTCGGAGCGGCATAACCACGTGGGGACCAGCAACTTTTCGGCCGGTAGGTCCTGTGCTCGTCTCGTGAGCGAGGCATTGCCCGAGGGGGGCAAAGTTGCGGTCATCATGGCCAACAACACGAAAGCCAACATGATCGAACGCCGCGGCGGCTTTGCGGAACGAATCGGGCAACTCACGAAAGACACCGAACAGGGCAGTAAGACGCCCCGCTATGTCGTGGTCGGATACTTTGAAGATAATGGTAACGACGAAACGTGTGCCCAAGTGACTCGTGACATCCTTGCTCAAGAACCCGAATTGGGTTGCATCTTAGCGCTCAATGCTTATCAAGCGCCCGTGCTGCTCAAAGTGCTGAACGAAATGGGAAAGCTCGATCAGATCAAGCTCGTCACTTTTGACGCGGTCGATGAAACGTTGCAGGGGATCGAAGAGGGCCACATTTACGCCACGATAGCTCAAGACCCCTACAATTATGGGTTTGAAGCGGTCAGCATGTTGGCCGACTTGTGCCGCGGTGAAGAAACGAGCATGCCGATCGTCGGTCGCGGCTCGGTTTACAGCGGTGTCGAAGCGATCAAGCAAGAAAATCTCGCTGCTTACCGCAAGCGTTTAGAAGCTCGCCAAGCCAGGGCAGACCGCAAAGAGTCCAAGAAGCAGGCCAAAGCAGGTTAGCCCAGAATTGTCAGCTGCCAAAGGCCCATTTGACTCGTTTCAGCCAAATCGACCGTCGTTTGCAGCTTTTCTGTTGTCAGCCGCACGACGATGCGTTGCGCCGTGCTTTCGAGCAGTTGATACTCGCCACTCATTTCGCGTGACACGTTTCCACGGTCATTGGTGAGCGGGCCTTCGTAATCGAGATAGGCTAAGCGATGATCGGCGAGTCGCATGGCAGAAACGATTGTATTGGGTGAACTCTTAGTTTGCGGCAAAATTGCTTTCCACGCGGTAGGAAGTTCGCGCAGCTCCCAGGTCCACAGGACTTCACCAGCTTCAAGCATGAAATCCCAATGGCTTGGTTTCTCGTAACCGGGCGGGCATTCGTGATAGAGCAATACAAAGCGTGGCATGCCTTCGTTCGTAGGCGATTCGCCCAACTGACGCAAGCGGTTAGAACCCCACAATTTCGACTTGCTCAGTTTTCTGAACCCCTTGGGGGCTTTTGCTGCTTACGGCTTCGGCTACCACGTTGACAATTCCCGCCCGCAGCACCGACGTGGTCACCGTAAAGCTGAGCCGTTCGTTGGACCGAATCATCGCCACAGGATTGAACCGCAGTTCATTCCCCACGAGTTGTGCTGCCACGGTGGATTGCAGAGTTGCCATGTCAGGCACAAGCTCCGGCGGGAAGATCACGCGGAGCTGAATCTCCTCGTCGGGCGTTGCCGACCCGTTTTCAAGAAAGAACTGGTAAGTCGCTCGACTGCCGACAATCGGTTTCTTGTTGTAAGGCGAAATCGAAAGGCGCAGTCCCGTGGGATTCGCTCCGGCGGGGGGCACAACATCGGTTGGCCCACCCACGCCCGGTGCGCGGCTTTCCAAAATTTCGATGCAATGTTCGTCTGCGCTAGGAATGACCCCCACTCCAGGTCCGCCTTCTGCTGTAACCGAAGCCAAGCTGCACGCTCGTTGCTTTGGTGCCTGGCAAGTGCAATCCACTTCAATGCGCTTCGTTTCGCCCACATTCAGGACGGGCAATCGCCAAAGGAAGCGCGATCGGTTGTCAGCATTGCGAATCACTTCATAACCTTGTGTGCGTGGTTTGGCCAACAAAGCAGAATCGTATTCATCCAAAACTTCCACGTTCGTGAGCGGGACTTCACCCGTATTCTTGACCGACAAAGTAAACAGCGTGGTTTCGCCCACGGTGCTTTGCCGAGGCCCGTCTTTGCGAACTTCCATGCCGGCCTGCTTACCAAGTTCCGCCTGGGGAACATTGATGCACGCCCGCTTCGCAGTCTCGGCACCTTCTGCACTGCGCACCGTCAGATCGTGACAGAGATTGCCGGCTCGGGTGATTGTGAAGGTGATGAACTCCTTGTGGGATTGCCCGGGTGCGAGGGTCGTCGATATGCCCTTTTCAATTTTCTGCGTGCTCAGGTTATCACTGGGGTGCTTGAAACCTGCATCAAACTGGTCGGTGATCGTTAACCCCGTGGCGGGAGCGTCTCCCGTGTTACGAATAATCACTTCAAAACGGGCTTCGCCGCCGATTTGGCCCGTCTCGTTGCCGATGATTTCAACATCTAGCCCTTGTCGGGCCGGCCCGCTGGGTTGTGGCTGAGTGGGGGCGGGTGTGACCGGAGCCGGGGTGATCGGTGCCGGTGTTTGTGTGCTGCCGGGAATGGGCGAAGTCGGGATCGTCCCCAAATTATCGGCCGGTGGCAGATAGCTGTTTCCGCCGTCCCAATTGATCGTCGTCGAACTGTTCGCCACGATCAGCCGTGGCATGTCGCCAATGGGCAGTTCCGCCGGGCGCACCAATTGAAGTCCAATCCGCGTGATCGATCCCGTGCCGCCCGTGGGCATGACGTCGACGCTCGCCCGGCCATCCGTGCCGGTCACCACCTCCAAAATTTGCCCTGAACTTCCGCCGGTTAGAGACCCCGAATTGTCCGACACCTCGTAACGCACAATCCAACCCGCGAGTGGCGTGCCATCGCTTTGCCGCCGCACAACGGTACTCAAGATTTGCGAGGAACTGCTGGAAATCACCGCGGGAGGAAATTCCCACTGCACGTCGACCCAATAAATCACTGCGTTCGCGCGCCGTTGTGGCCAGCCTTCTACGATCGGAGCAACGGCAGTGACATGGGTCGTGCCTTCAACCGGCGAGGTGACACTCGCCCAGGCATGTCCCGGTTCGATTTTTACATCGTCGCTCTTGTCAGGCGTGCCTCGATCAATCGTGTGCGCGTGTTTCGCCGTGTAGCTGATGCCGTATTGATTATCGATTTTCTTGCCTTGGTTCCAAGGCAGAACCGCTGTGGCGAACAATCCTCGTCCACTTAGCGAAACCAATTCTCCAGCGCTTTCGCGGGCCAATAGCCATTCGATTTTTTGGCACGTCACCAAATAATTCTGATCCGTGCAAATCCCGGACTTCAAAATCACTTCCGACCCAACCGGCGCGAGTACGCGTTGGGGCGTAATCGTGAGTGTTTCGGGCGGGACTGGTGAAGCCGGAACCGCGACGCTGGGAGAACCCGGTGCTCCAGCAGTTGGAACCACAGGCTGCGGGAATATAGGATCGGTGAGGACCGGAGCTACCGTTTGATTGCCCGAGGCCAGCACCGGGTTGGCCGCTTGTCGGTTTGGCCAGACGAAACAGCGTTCCCCGGAAGGGTCGATCCGTGGCAAAGACATGCAGCCACCGCTCACCAATGCGCACAGAGCGAGCGCAAGGAGAATTGTCGAGCGTCTTGTTGGCAGACCGCACATGCAAAGGCCGTTAGGTTTGTTACGCACCGCGAACCGGCCGAGATTGTTCCGGTCGGCGCGCAGATTGACACACTGTTAAAACTTAACGCCTGGGCGAAATCGTGTTGCCGGAAAGCAACATCCCCGTTGACTTTAGTCAACATTGCAGGGCCAGTTTGGCGGTTCCACGGGACGCACCGGTATGGTGAAATATGCCGAATTCACCGGAAGATAGCGTGGAAATGGTGGTAAGCCTGTTTGGTGGGCAAAAGCTGCTGGAATGACCGCATTTCCTTGCTTCCCCGTGAGAACCGAATTACCATGAAGGTTGGCCCGATTTGCCTGATCTACCTGTTTTACACAGGTAGGACGACTGGGCATAATGTGCGGTCCTTTGTCGGAACAGACTCTTTGGCAGTTCAGTTTGAGGTCACTATGCGGTCGTTGATCAATTCCTTGCGACTCAATTCCTTCTACTCTTTGTTGCTGGCGTTTTGCTTCGTCCACACTCTCAGCCTATCTCTCGTGAATGCACAAGATGATGGCGGCGGCGATGATGGCGAAGATGATCTCATCGCTGCAGGCGTGGCCGTGGATGCCGACGGCGTATTGCGCCGTCTGACTAAGAACGATACCCAGGGGGAACTCGCTCGAGAGCGTGCTGCCCAGGCTTTGGCAGCATTGGATGCCGAAATTGCCGAACCTAGCCCTCTGCGAAAGGTTTCGCTCACGCGGCTGGCCAAGCTGATTGAAAAATCAATCGCCGAAGGTCATGGACCTGACGAAGCGATGAAGCATCTCGCGGGCCTCACGCGCATCAAGTACGCGTTCTACTACCCTGAAACCAAAGACATCGTTATTGCTGGTCCGGCCGAAGGTTGGATGGAAGATCTGGCGGGAAGGCCCGTCGGCATTAAATCAGGAAAACCAGTATTGGAATTGCAGGATATGGTCGTCGCAATGCGCACCTTCCCACCGCAAAAGCAATCCAAGCCGGTAGTCTATTGCTCGATTGATGCAACCGATGAAGGCCTCGCGCGGATGCAGCAGTTTTTGAGCCAGGTTGGCACGAACTTTCAGGGTGGTATCGACGAACAATTTATCGTCGAGGGGTTACGTGAAAGTTTGGGACTGCAAGTGATTACCGTTGGTGGTGTTCCTGCCACCACGCATTTCGCGCAAGTGATGGTCGAAGCCGACTATCGCATGAAACTTATTGGTATCGGCTTGGAGCAACCTGCAGCCAACATTCGCAGCTATATCTCTTTGGCGAACTTCGCCTCGATGGCCCGCAACGCGATGGTGCGTTGGTGGTTTGTGCCCGATTATCAGCGAATCAAAGTTTCAGAAGACGGCCTCGCCGCGGAATTTGTGGGTAATGGCGTCAAGCTCGTTGGTGAAGATGAAGTGGTTGCTAAGGACGGTTCACGCAGTCAATCTGGCAGCCAGAACCGAGCCAGCCAAAAATTCACCCAAAACTTCACCGCCAAGTATGGCCAACTCGCCGATCGTGACCCGGTCTATGCTCAACTGCGCAACTGTATCGACATGCTCGTCGTCGCCGCCTTGATTCAAAAGAACGATTTCTACGGTCAGGCTGGCTGGAATCTCTCGGTATTGGGTGATGAGAAAACTTACCCTGTCGAAACCTACAATGCCCCCAAGCAAGTCGCTTCGGCGGTGAACAGCATCTGGAAGGGCTCGCGGTTGGCGACTCCCGTGGGTGGCGGCGTACAGGTTCGCGCCAACGACGTGTTGAAGACCGACAACGTACTCGCTGACGAAAAGGGCGAAGTCGATGCGGCTCGCAAATCGGTTTCGATTGCGGACCTTCCAGCCGACAAGTGGTGGTGGGATTAATCGCTGTCAGTTGATTGGCTCACTGTCACTACGCGCAGATCGCATACATTCGTGTGCGTTGGGCCCGTCTTGATGAGGCCATTCACTTTATCGAAAAAGTGATACCCGTCATTGCGGGCAAGATAACGATCTGTGTCGAGTTGCTGCTCTTGAGCCAGTCGGGCAATCTGTTCATCCACAATGGCCCCTGCCGCATCGGTCGGGCCATCCTCGCCATCGGTTCCACCCGACACGAGCGCGACGCCTTGCCAGACATTGAGCTGTGTTAACGCGGCCAGCGCGAGCTGCTGATTACGCCCTCCCAACCCTCGTTCGTCTGATTCGCACAACTTAACCGTCGGTTCTCCTCCCGAAATCAAGCAATCGGGCCCCGCAGTGGTTCGCATCGACTTGGCCATCTTAACCAAATGAGCCGCCACATCTTCCGCGGCCCCTTCGGGCTGAGGAGCGGAAATCATCGCATGGCTGTAGCCAAGCCGTTCGGCTTCAATCCCCGCCGCGTCGACCGCTGTGGCGTTGTTGCCGATCACAATATTTGTCACCTGCGGTAGGTCCTTCACTGACGCTCGCTGGCCGCGTTCCTGTAGGCCTCGCAAAACTCCCAGTGCGGTCTGTCCGGCTGAGTGATCCTGCAAATCAAAATCTTCTAGAACTTGAATCGCCAACTCCGGTGTTGCATCCCTCATGACAGTCGGTCCGGAAGCAATCACGGAAATGTCATCCCCCAGCACGTCGGAGAGAATCAAGGAAACGAGATACCCCCCACGACAAGCCCGTGCCAGGCCGCCGCCTTTCACTTTGCTCAATTCGCGGCGGACGATATTGAGTTGTTGAATGTTTCCACCCCGAGCAGCGATCTCGCGCGTGAGTGCAATCTTGTCCGCCAGGGATAACCCATCCACGGGGGCTGGCAGCAAGGCCGATCCGCCCCCTGAGATCAGACAGATGCACAGATCGCGCGGACCCAAGCCTTGCACAAGCCGCAAGATTTCCTGCGTCCCGGCGACTCCCTCCTCGGTGGGTTCATTGATCCCGGCCGGCCTCCCAGCGTGCAGTTGGATGGCATGAGTGGCCTCCAGGCAATCGGCAGGCACGTTGACCCAACCCGTGACCTGCTTTTGTTCGATCACCTCAATGCCAAGTGCGTTTTCGAGAGCGATTGTCATGCTCGCCCCCGCCTTACCGGCACCAACGACCACGATCCGTTCAATCGTGCGCAAGTTGAACTCTTCGTCGCCGATTTGTAGGATGTCTCCCTCGACGGTGACGAAATGGGGAATAAGATTGGCAGGGCGAACAGCTTCCACGCCGGCTCGCCAAATTTGCAGTGCATCGCGCCGCAATGTTTGTCTGTCGCGTTTCACAGCACACGTTCCACTAACCAGTCGGTGCCCGGACATGTCGCCGGGGAGACGAACAGCACAACTTTGCCGTGACGATAGTTTGGACGAAGCCGTTTGCCAAGCGCCACCGCGCCATTCGTGACGAGTTCCTGGCTTTGGAGATTGCGGACTTCATCGACGCCAAACTCCTGCAGACGATTCACCGGATAGACGCCCGAGATATCGAAGTGATCGGTCGCAGCTTTGCCCAGGTAGATCACGCGGCCATCATCACCGGTCGCCATCAACCCCGTCGCGGCCAACGCGCCAATCACTCCATCATTCGTGCCGCCCAAACCGCTGAGCCAGATCGAATGCTCCTTGGCCAACTCACGTGCATTGGCTTGCGTCACCAAATCCTTCTGACAACGGCGTCCAAAGTCGACGACTTCCGCCGGCACTTTCCCAGTCACCAAACACAAACCGGGATCGCTCCCCGCGGGGCACCACGCCAACATGAGTTGCTCAATAGCCGTTTCCAACTCAGCGGCGTCTGCCGCTTCAGCACTTTCAAAGGCAATCGCCACACAACCATTGCGCCGAGTACACGGCACGCGAGGATCGACAAGCAATTGGTGACGTGTGATAAGTTTGGCTCGCCAGCGATGGGCAAGTTGTTGAACCAAGTGCCGGGCGAGCTGATTCGTGCCGGGGGCGTCGAGAACGTCAGTATCATCGATGCCGACGGTAATCACGGCAATTTCTCGTAACTGCGGCAACAGGGCAGACCACACAACAGTCCCGCCGCGAGCCCGCACAAAGCAAACGACCAAAACGCGCCGTAGGCCACATGCTGAAAGTTCAGTGGATGCCAGCCATCGGCGAATAACCAAGCCACTCCCCAGCGGGTGACAAAAGCGAGCATGTTGGCCACAAGGCCCGCGAATGCATATCGCAGCAGCAAGTGGAGGCCCTTCGAAACCGAGCGTCGCGACCAGTCCATCGCCGGCCCGAGTGCCAACAGCGACACAAGTGCAGCGGTTTGCAAATGCCCAATACCGAGAACTAAAAACAATGCTGCAGTCGCCAACGCACTAACTCCCGCAATAGCTCCTGACCAAGGTCGCCGCACGGAGGCCAGCCCGCACGCCAGGGGCAGCGCTGCCTTGAGAATCGCATGCCCCGGCACGCGAATCGGCATCGACACGCACGCGACCAGCGTCGTGGCAGCCACTCCCGCAAGAAACAGAACGGTAAAATCTCTCACGCGACCGATATCGGTGGATCGATCTGTCACCCAGATTGAATTTGTCGCGCGTGACATACGTGTGATCAACGAAAGCGTGCAGTGAACGGCCGAACCACGAAGAGTAGCATACCAAATCCGCATAACAGACCGGAAGCCGGTTCGGGAACTTCGCTGGCACTGAGAATCAACACCGGTCGTCCCGCCGGGGTGCCAAAATTGCGGGAATTGAATAGTGCCGCCACGCCGCTATCACCAGCGCTCAACCGAATGCTCGTTAAACTTCCCGCCAGGGCGTCGCTCTTGAGCCCAACCGAGAGTGATAGCGAATAGGTATTTGTACCGGAAGTTGCTCCGCTGAACGCAAACGAGCCAAGGCTTTCATCGGCTCCCGAAAGAAAAGATGGCAGCGAATCGAATGTGATTCCCTCGGTGCTTGAGAGCGCGGGAGTTCCATTCCCTTCAACCCAGGTGTCGTTTTGCATCCAACTGGCGAGCACTTGCCCCGCTGCGGCGGAATTAAAGAGTGGATTACCCGGGTTAGTGGAAGTGAGCTGCAATGTCACCCCGTCGAGCGCCCAATTGCCGCTGCCGTAGGCGGTATCGAAACTCACCTTCGCTGCCGAAAGGTCGAACTTCAACAGCGACTGAAACTCGCCCTTGGGCAGCCCAATCGCCGCGGCACCGAGCGCACCCGCACCGCCATAGTTGTTAGCCGGATTGACTGAAGTCACAAGCGCATCTTCAATTGGCACTGCATTAAAAGTCGCGGCAAAACTTGGTATGGCGACTAGCAGGCCAGTTAAAATGAAGACGATTCGAGCTGACATAGGGAATTCCTGGGTGCGTAAACGGCGAGCCAACTACTCGTTATGTTATTATGTTTATAGCGGTCTATTTTAGGTGAAGTCAATTTCGTGTCAAACAGCGCCGTATGTCCAAGCAGCATCAAACCGCCGATTTTTGCCGGAAATGGAACAAGGATTGGGGCGTCGGTATTCGCGTTTCCATCGAAAACCAGGGCCATTCAGTTCTGAACGAGGTGACCGCTGATCTGTTGGTTGCGATCGACCGGACTCGCAGCATCAGTGCCGCTGCCCGCGCGCTGTCATTTTCGTATCGTCACGCTTGGTTGCTCATCCAGCAGGCCAACGAGCACGCGGGCGAACCACTCATTGAAACGGCCATCGGCGGCGAGGGTGGTGGCGGATCGCAATTAACGGATTACGGCCACGCGGCATTGGACGTCTATCGGCAAATCCAAGCCAAGCTGCGCACCGCGGCGGCACAATCGTTGCCCCATGTTTTGAGCAACGTCACCAGCGAGAAAACAGTGCTGCATCTCGGAGCCGCGATCAGCTTGCAAGAAGTTGTGGCTCAGATCGTCAGCGAATATGCGATCGTGCGCCCCACCGTTTCCGTGCGCACGATCTTCGGTGCTTCCAACGAACTGGCCGAACAAATCGAGAACGGCGGTTTAGTCGATCTCTTTATTTCAGCAGGCAAGGATCCTGTGGATCGCGTGAATAAGGCGGGGCTCATTCGCCGTGGATCACGCTGCATCGTGGCCAGCAACGGCTTGGCCATCGTGACGACTGCCGGCTCTTCCATCAAAATCAGTAAAGCCAACGACCTAAAGAAACTCAAAGATATCACGCTTGTCGTAGCCGATCCACAGTGCCCTCTGGGACGATACACGCATCAATTCTTGCAAAGCGAAAAACTGAACGACACGCTGAAACCGATGCTTCGCACGGTCGGGAATTCGCGAGCCGTGATCGCCGCTCTTAACGCGGGAACCGCCAAAGTAGGTATCATCTTTAGTAGCGACATCAGCAACGCAACAGGTTTGAAGGTGCTGTTGGAACTGCCGGCAAAGGGCGTAAACGCCAACTACGAAACCGCCGCACTTTCAAACACCGTTAACCTGGCAGAAACACAACGCCTGCTCGACTTCCTGAAATCTGAAAAAGCGATCAACTGTTTCCGTCGCTGCGGATTTGTCGTTATCAAGAAATGATCACTGTCGCGGGATGGCACTCGGCTGATTGGCCACCGTGCCCGCCGGGGTAAGTTTTCGCACCCGCAGATCGTCCACTTGAGCTTTCCCCAATCCCGAGAGCGCAATCGACACCACCATTTGCGTGTCCGAACCAACGGCGCGCAGGATGCGAAACGAACGCCACGAGGGAGAGTGCGTGATGCGAGTTGCCATACCAGGTCCGCCGAGCGAATCGATAATCTGCAAGCCATCAACCGTGCCAATGAGTTCCTCGGGAACGCGGGCGAGACCTGTGATCTCGACCAGATCCCCCGTTTTCACAGGGATTCCCTGTGTGCTGATCCAAACGGGAGAAGTTGGCACAACGGACATCGGCGCATTGACGTCGAGATTGCGAGCTTCAAGTTCCAAGCAATATGCCCCTTCGTGAGGTGTTTCGGGGCTCAGTCGCACGGCGGAAGCTATCCCTGCGAGCGGTAGCTGCTGATGCCGCCAGCCCGATTGCAGGAGGCCATTCAAGTCTTCGAAATTGCCTCCTGCGAGCAGTTCGGCACTAGCCGTGGCCGTCGACAGTAGATTCGCCAATTTGCGTTCTTCGAATAATGTGGCCGTGCTGAACCCCAATGGTGTCACCATAGTGATCGGAACCCCTGGCCGGCTTCGTAGCACGTATTCCGCCTGCGCGAGCACCTGTTCGATGGTGTCGGCTCGGTCGTAAGCCAACTCGTGATAACCGCTCGCCAAATTACGATCGCAAGCCGCGAGCTCTTGAATCGAACGGCCAATCAGCGTCCGAAACGCATCAATGCTCTCCGTGCGCTCGGGGCTATCAGCGATAAGTTGTTCCAACTGCTGAAGCTGATGCGCCACGACGTCGCGATGTAGGCGAGCCGCGCGGCCAGAGATTTGGCGCAAGTACCGCGAAACCCGTGTGAAAGCCTGGGGGTCGCTCGTGAGCATGATCAAGCCGTCCACCGGCAGCGATTCGGTCGAGACTCTTAAGCCTCCCGTGGTGCGTTCATGCCGCAAGCGTTTAGCACCCGCTAGTGTCAACATATAAACGTCGGTCGATTCCGCCACACCGGGCACAACAAAAGAGACCGGACGATTCACATACAACGACTGTTGCGATTGAAAGTTACGCGACCAAGCCACAGGCATGAGCAGGTGGCTACGCTCGGCTTGAAAGACCATCGCCGAGAGTCCCGGCTCGGAGCTATGAGCCACGCCAGCCACTTTGCCAGTAGCCAGCCAAGGGGTGAGCAATTGCAATCTCAAATTGATCAATTCCAAATTTCGTGCACGTTGTTGCGAGGCTGGGTTTTTTCCCATGAGCGAAGATTCGGAGCTGAAAACAAAGTCTCGGCTCTTCACGCTCATAGCGGCTGCAGTCAATGCAGTGAGCTGCTCATGGGACGCATGGAGCGGCAGCGGATCGGTAATACCGCAGAGTGCGGTCACTTGTTGGGCGCGTGCCGGGCCGAACTCGGTTTCAATTGTGACCCACAATGGTGTCCCGGGCCGGGCAATACGTTGCCGCTGACCCAACCACGTTACATAATCGCGAAGCGTGAGGTCGGTCCCCAGGATCTCTCGCCCGAGCAACAGAGCGTCAGCGGTTCGGCTCACGTCGCGAGAAAGTTGTTCGCAGGTCATCACCGTCGAACGCGATTCCACAGACTCATAGTGCTGAATTTGCCGTTGCAAGCGAGCCACCTGTTCGAGGTCTTCGCGTGCCAGCATCGCCCCAAGATCCCAGGCCATTACGGGATTCCATTTCGGTGGAATCCCTTCCCGATCGAGTTGTTCCAAACTCGGTGGCGGGCAAATCAGTGAAACACCCGTTTTTACAGCTTCCGCGAGGTCTTGGTCTGTTGGTTGGCGTGATAGCCATATCGTGTTAAAACCCAAACGAGCCAGGAAGTCAAAAGACTCACCTTGCCAACGGATGATTCGGTGGATGGCAGCCTTATCGATCGCTGGTGGTGGTACAGGGGTAGAGGCTCTCAAAGCGGCAGGAGTGGATTCGCTGGGCATTCCCGGCAGAACGGGGCCTTCAAAGAGTTGCTCGGTTTCCGACGTGGCCATTTGCACGGCTGGATCGACTATGCCGTTCTTTAAGACCCCAAAAAACTCGACACGATCAACCGCTAGCGTTGTTGTTCCATAACCACCGGGAACAAGAAAGACAATTTGCGAAATGTATGCTTCGCGGATGTCAATCGATGCGGTGGTCTGCAGCCGCGCGACCCGCGCATGGCGTTCCAAGAGTTTGGGCAAGTCCTTAAGCACAATTTTTTCGCTGGCAAGCCCGCGGCTGATGTTGCTTCCCCGGAGCAATAATTCGTAAGGCCGCCTTGTCAGTGGATCCTGACTGCGCGGCAAGACGGCGCGAACGGCCACTTGCACCCCTGGGCGGTCGCAATGAATGACAGTCGACATCCACAACTCGTTGATCACCGGCGCGTTGGGAATGGAGAACTCCAGTTCTGCGCTTTCACCCGCAGGGCCTTGGAGACGAATGAGCTCTGCACCGCGTTGATGATCAATTGATTGGTCTAAGATTTTGAAGTTCTGCTCTATGGGCATCTTGAGCATCGCTTGAACGCCATCCATCTCATCACGAAACATGGGCTCGATCGCGCACGCGGGTCCGGCGAGAACTATGAAAGCGATGAGCAGCGCTGTCCAACGAAAAAAACTCGCGAGACGAATCCCGCTAGATTGCGAAAATAGTCGCCGTGCTCGTTGCATTCGTATAGAATCCGTGTGGAGAGGCCGCCGTCCCCTGCCGACCGACTCCGGTTCTTGCGGGGTGACAGATGTTGAGGGAAATCAACATCACCAAGATGGTTACGAAATCGCTGTAAGTCGAGCTTGTATCAGGAGTTCAGTTCATCCGCCAGTTCACTCCATGGCGGGAATTCAACATCTCGACTCTCCGGGTTAGGCAAGCTGCCAGTCCGTTGCGTATTCGTAAGTCGTTTTATTACAATCGTTTACGTGAACAGAACGATGAGTTCCCCTCGGTTTGGTACGCCCTCTGCTTTACGGCGTGTCAGACCTCACTCATCTTGGAGACTCGACATGAGCAGCATGCAAAACTCTTCTGTGGCCACCATGGACAGCATTCCCGCTGATCTGCAACGTCTGGCCGAATCGATCCACACCCTGTCCCCCGAGATCGCATCGCAATTGGCGCCGCTCGTCGACGCCGTCGTGGAAAGCACTCGCCGTCGCCGTCGGATTCTGACACTCGTTCAAGATGCCCTCGGGCAACTTCGCTTGGACATGAAATATCTGATGTTCGATCTCGAAGCGACCCGCCGGGAACGCGACGAATATCGCACAAAGCTTGAAGAGTTCGAGAGTTAAGCAGATTTCCAACCGACGCTTTCCCTGGTAGAATAGCTGGAGATTGGCGAGCAGCGTGGACTTGGGCGAGAGCATCTCTAAGTGCGGGACTACGGGAATTCCCGGGTTATCTCAAGTGTCGGGCAATATGCCAATTTCGGATCCCAGGCACGCCGGAACTGCGGGGATTTTATTTGGCCTGATTTGAATTTGATGTGGACGAGCATGCGCTATGGTCACTGAACTGACTGCCGAACAATTGGCGCAGCGTGCCCTTGACGTCAACATCGTGTCTGAAGATGAAATGCGTGGCGTGTGGGGTGAGGTAGGCACGCATAACACCGACTACAATCAGTTCAAGCAGATACTCGTCCGTCGTGGGTTGCTGACCAATTTTCAGCTCGAACGGCTTGAACAAGGCTATCGCACAGGATTCGTCTACGGTGACTACAAGATTTTGTATCTCGTGGGGGCCGGCACTTTCGCCCGCGTCTATCGAGCGGCTCATCGGTTCACCAACGAATTGTTCGCAATCAAGGTCCTCCGCAAGAGTAAGAGCGACGACCCCGCCGAGGCGGACCTCTTCCGTCGCGAAGGGGAGTTGGGCATGCAGCTCAAGCACCCCAACATCGTGGCCATCCACGAAGTTTTCACCAAAGGCAAAGTTCACTACATCGTGATGGACTTCGTCGAAGGTCATAACTTGCGAGACTTCTTCAAAGTCCGCGGCAAATTCGAACCTCTCGAAGCGGCCCGTATTACCGAAGGCATTGTGGGGGGGCTTGCTTACGCCTTTCAAAAAGGGATTACCCATCGCGACCTAAAGATGTCCAACGTAATTGTTTCAAGCGATGGCGTGGCCAAGCTAGTCGATTTTGGTCTGGCCTCAGCAGGTGGGGAAGATGGCGAAGGCGTCAACCCGCGGACAATCGATTACGCCGGCCTCGAGCGCGCGACCAATGTCCGTAAGGACGACATGCGCAGCGACATCTTCTTTGCCGGGTGCATTTTCTACCAGCTAATGTGCGGTCAGGCTCCTATGTCCGAAAATCGCGATCGGACCAAGCGCTTGGACAAATCCCGTTTTCAGAATATCAAGTCGATTACCGAAATTGATCCCCATTTGCCTTTGGCTCTCGTGCGGGTCGTCAACAAGGCGATGGAACTCGATCCCGAGCGGCGCTATCAATCTCCGGCCGAAATGCTGGCCGATTTGAAACTTGCCGCCAAGCGGGTCAAGGAAAACCGCGATTTGCCGACTCAGGCGACAGATTAGGGACCGCTCGAAGGCCACGATGTCAACGGCGAACCTCGCAAGCTGATGGTGGTCGAGTCTGATACCAAGATGCAAAATTTGCTCCGCGATCTCTTCAAAAAATATGGTTATCGCGTGTTGCTCACCAGCGACCCTGACCGATTATTTCAGCGATTCTATGAAAACAGCAAAACCGCAGATGCGGTGCTGCTCAGCTCAGGGCACATCGGCTCGAGTGCCGTTGACGCCTTCAACCGTTTTGCTGAAGAGGCCTCCACTAAAAGCACACCGGTTGTTTTATTGCTGGGCGATCAACAGGCGGCATGGAAAGATCGAGCTAAACCAGACCAAAGCCGTGTCGTTTTGCAAATGCCAGTGAAGTCCAAGGAACTCCGTCAGGCGATTTTGCAAATCCTACCCACCAATAGTTAGCTCTTCTCGCCTTTGATGCCCTTTTCGATTTCGTGAATCTTTTCCACGCGCCGTGAGTGGCGACCGCCTTCAAACTCGGTGTCGATCCACACTTCCACCATCCGCTCAACGCTGCGTGGGCTAAGCATATCGGCCGAGAGACACAGCACATTGAGATCGTTGTGACGGCGGCTGATTTCGGCGGTGACTTCGTCGGTGATGGGGGCCGCCCGAACGTTCGGGAATTTATTGGCCGTGATCGCCATGCCGATTCCCGTGCCGCAGATCAAGATGCCGCGTTCGGCCTTGTTCTCACTCACCTTGCGAGCCACCAGCGCAGCAAAGTCAGGATAGTCGACCGACTCGGTGACCGACGTCCCCACATCTTCGACTTCGTGTCCTTTGGTTTGCAGGATCGAAGTCAGCTTTTCTTTCAGGTGGTATCCCCGGTGGTCGCTACCGATAGCGATGCGCATCTCAAAACCTTTCGCAGCGTTTCAAACTAACCAGTTTGCCTTGTTTGTCGTCTGAAGTCCTGGGGACATCAGTATCAAGTCTAGTACCAATTTTTTTACGTGAAATCAACGGTCTCAAGTCGTTGCCGCAGCGCCTGTTCAACCTCGTTGGCGCATTGGCGGTACAGTTCTTTTGAGCCGCCGATCGGATCGTCAATATCTCCGCCATCGACTCGCAACGTAAACGTTCGGTTCGAGGCTTCAGGCCAGCGACGCAAAATCGCGTGGCGGTGTCCCCCGGTCATCGTAAAAATCATGTCCGCATGACGAACCATCTTATCCGTTAGGGGTTGTGATTCGTGCTTCGTAATATCAAGTCCCCGCTCTTGGAGGACTTCGACCGCTTCCATGGCCGCTGTACACCCGGGCACGGCAGCCACGCCAGCCGAGGCCACAATCACGCCCCGCTGCTCAAGTTCATCGATCGAGCAGCCGAGCTTGTCAGCCACGAGTTTTTTCAACAGCATCTCGCCCATCGGGCTCCGGCAGGTATTGCCCGTGCAAACTAGCAACATAATCATGGCGGAAAGTCGGTCCAAAGCACTTTTCCCTACGACCCCTTCTCGAAGGCAATTGTATTCGTTTCCCGACACGCGAACCACCGTCGAGGGCTGGCCATAGCGGCAAGGGCCGTCGTTGAGCACTAATGCCACATGGTCGCGCAGGTGTTTTACGGCCTCCTCAGCGGTTGTGGCGTCCGGTTCGCCGGAGCGGTTGGCGCTGGTCAGCGCGATCGGGCCCGACAGCATGCTCAGCACGTCGTGAACGATGCTGTGAGCTGGCACCCGCAAGCCCACGGTTCCCTGGGGCGAGACCGCCTGCTGAACCGTCGCCGGCAAACGCCTCAGCAAACTATCTTCATTCTGATTGTCCACCACCAAAGTCACGGGGCCCGGCCAGCACCGCCGGGCAAATCGCTCGGCCAGTTTGCCGGGCCGCGGCGCATAGTCGAGCGCTTCTTCCGCACTTTTTATTGCAAGTGCCAACGGAACGTCGAGGGATCGCCCTTTGGCCTCGTAAATTCGTTCGATTCCCGCGGCGCTGCGAGCACTCGCTCCCAGCCCGTAAACGGTTTCCGTGGGAAAGATCACCAACTTGCCTTCGGCCAAAGTCTGAACCGCGCGATGCACGACATCGCGAGTATCTTCAGTTTGGCGTAGGTCGATAACAATCGGCGGCATAGGCAGTAGGCCGAAAACCAAAACGTAATGAACAGGTAACTCTCGGCGAGTTAAAAAACGCTTCCATGTGCCCGCCGGCAGAGGAGATCATTCATCTGGCCCATTCATCTGGCCAAGTTCGCGGCGGCAGATAAAGTGATTGCAGAACCCCACCCACATTTCAGATTCCTCAATATAGAGTTGCTCCCATCCCCCGGTCAAGCTGCCGCGTAGGCAATAGCCGACTCGATCTCCTTATGCAATAATGAGTTACGTCTGCTGGTCGCTGGGCCACCGCCCGCTTGCAACTTTCGCTAAACTGTTTCATCGGCTCCAAGCATCTATTCTCTCACCCAGACCTTCCCGAGAACCGCGCATGAGTGAAGCAAAGTCCATCGAAAAAGACGCCGCCGAGTTCGCCCAGCGTTACAAAGCCGTCAGCGAACAACTGGGCCGGGTCATCGTCGGACACGCCGACATTGTCCATGGCGTTCTCACCTGTTTATTCGTCGGGGGCCATTGTCTGCTCGAAGGCGTTCCCGGCCTGGGTAAGACGCTGCTCGTGCGAACCCTCGCCGAAACACTGGACCTCGACTTCTCGCGGATTCAATTCACCCCCGATCTGATGCCGGCCGACATCCTTGGCACCAACATGGTGTCGGAAACTCCCGAAGGGAAACGGGTCTTTGAATTTCAAAAAGGTCCCATTTTCACGCAGATTTGTCTGGCCGACGAAATCAACCGCGCGACGCCCAAAACGCAATCCGCGATGCTCGAAACGATGCAGGAACAAAAGGTAAGCATCGCCGGCAAAGTCTTTCCCATGAAGTTGCCGTTCTTTGTGATGGCGACTCAGAATCCGCTTGAGCAGGAAGGGACTTATCCGCTGCCCGAAGCACAGCTCGACCGCTTCTTCTTCAAGCTCGTGGTCGGTTACTCAAACCGCGAAGAGTTGGCCACGATCATCGACCGCACGACCCGCGGCGTGAGCGTAAAGCCAGAAAAGGTGATGAACGGCGAAGAGATTTTGCGTTGGCAACGATTGGTCCGCGAAGTCATCATTGCTCCGCACGTGCAAGATTACATCGTAAGGCTCACACTCGCCACGCATCCCAACGGACCCTTCGCGTTGCCGATCACGAACCAATATTTGCGTTGGGGCAGCAGCCCCCGCGGCGCGCAGACGGTCACATTAGCTGCGAAAGTGCGGGCGTTGCTCGGCGGGCGCTACAACGTCAGCTTCGACGACATCCGCCGGGTCTTCTTGCCCGCGATGCGTCACCGCGTGATTCTTAATTTTGAAGCCGCCGCCGAAGGGATTGAACCCGATCAGGTGCTGACCGAGATCGTCAAGAAAGTCCCCGAGAAAGCGGAAGATTCTAAGTAGCCAAATCATTCTACGCAGAACATCTAACGCCAGGGGAATACAATCCCAGGGCGCAGCGAACCGAACCTATGCCCGGCGTCACCGATCCCAAACTTCTGTCGCCCGCCTTGTGTGCCCAACTCGAACGCTTGGAGTTGGTGACGCGCAAGATCTTTCGTGGCCGAATGAAGGGGGAACGTCGCAGCAAACGCAAAGGGCAGAGTGTCGAGTTTGCCGACTTCCGCAACTATGTGGCTGGTGATGATCTCCGGCAGCTCGATTGGAATCTCTACGCCCGACTCGACAAGCTGATTCTCAAGTTGTTTCTTGAAGAAGAGGATTTGCATTTTTACGCGTTGATTGATTCGAGCCTCTCGATGAATTTTGGCTTGCCGACGAAGCTGGAATACGCCAAGCAACTCGCCGCGGCCTTGGGCTTTGTTGGCTTAGTCAGAGCCGATCGCGTGCGGATCGAAACCCTCAATCAGGCCGTAAGTCAGCGCAGCCCGGCCTTCCGCGGCCGGGCCAGTGCCTGGCGGATGATTCAGCAAGTCGAATCCATCCAACCCGCCGGTGAAACACGGCTCGCACAAGGAGTGAAAAACTTTTGCCTGCGCAACCCGGGACGCGGCGTCGTCGTGCTGATCAGCGATCTCATGGATAAAGAGGGCTATGAAACGGCGCTGAAGTATTTCGTGTCGCACGAAATGGATTGCTTCGTGATTCAGGTCCTGTCGCAAGAAGAACTCGAACCCGACGTGAAAGGGGATCTCCGCCTCGTTGATTGCGAGGATCAGAACGAAGCAGAAATCACCGTGAGCGCACCGCTCTTACGTAAATACCAGCAAACCCTCAACGGCTTTGTCGCCGCGGCCCAACAGTTTTGCTCCAAGCGAGGCTTGCACTATCTGCTGGCCAACAATCAGTTGCCCGTGGAAGAGCTCGTAGCCAAGCATCTCCGCCGCCGAGGGCTCGTGCGGTAAATGGACATGCTCTTTCGCAACACGCTGGGCCCCACCGCTTGGATGATCATGGGGGCGATCCCGTTGGCGATCTTTGCGCTCTATTTTCTCAAGCTCAAGCGCCAACCGCTTGAAGTGCCGAGCACATACCTCTGGCATCGCGTGATTGAAGATTTGCACGTGAACAGCTTTTGGCAACGCCTGCGGAAGAGCTTACTACTGTTTCTGCAATTGCTGATCGCGGCGTTAGCGATCCTGGCGTTGCTACGTCCGGGGTGGCAGGGCGAAACACTCGAAGGCGAGCGGTTTATCTTCCTCATCGACAACTCGGCCAGCATGTCGGCCACCGATGCCGAGAACGGCCAGTCGAGGCTTGATGAAGCCAAGAGCCGTGTCTCTTCATTGATCGATCGAATGGAATCGAGCATGTCGGCGATGGTCATCGCCTTTGCCGATCAGCCAGTGGTAGTGCAGGAATTCACCGGCAATCGCCGCCGCTTGCAGGATGCCGTGAATCGCATTCAACCGACTGCCGCCCAAACCGATTTCTCGGGGGCCCTGCGACTGGCCGATGGCTTTGCCAATCCACAGACTAAGCAAGCGCAGGATGTATCAACCGAAGCTGCGCCAAAGCCGCAGCCCGTGGAGCTTTTCATCCTAAGTGATGGCCGCTTTGGGAATGTCGACGACTTTTCGCTGGGCAATCTCCAGCCGAAATTTTTACCGCTGGGAACCGAAACGGCTGAAAATCTGGCGATCACGGCGCTCAACACCCGGCGTGGCGAAGATCGCCCCGATCAATTGCAGGCCTTCGTTCAACTGGCCAACGCCAGTTCGAATGAAACGACAGCCACCGTGGCCTTGCATTTGAACGATCAATTGATCGACGCCACGGAGGTGAAGTTGCCAGCTCGTGGAACCGGTTCCGCCACCTTTCTGTTGTCCAACGATGCCCAAGGAACTTTGCGGGCAGTGGTTGACCCCGCCGCCGGATTTCAGGACCGTCTAACCGTCGACAACACGGCCTACGCAGTTCTAGAATCCGGCAGTGATTCCCGCGTGTTGCTTGTTACTCCGGGTAACAGTGCTTTGGAAGCAGCATTGGAAACTGAACGTGCCCAGCGTTTTGCCAAGATCGACAAGCTTTCGCCGAATGACTTAGAGACACCCGAATTCAACCGTCAGGTTGCCACGGGCAACTACGATTTGATCATCTTCGACCAATGCGCGCCTCAAAAGATGCCCGACGCTAATACCTTATTCATTGGTCGCCGCCCGCCGCTCGAGAAATTGCAAGCAGGTGAATCGAGCGACACCGTCTTTGGCCCACAGATTATCGATTGGGATCGCAGCCATCCGCTGTTGAATCTGATCGAGCTGGGGGGCGTGCAGATTGTCGATGCGCAAACTGTGAAACCGCCGTTGGGTGGCCGCGTGCTCGTTGATTCCACGGCCGGGCCTTTGATGGCGATTGCCCCCCGCGATCGATTTGAAGACGTCGTGCTGGGTTTTGAAATCGTCGGCACGAACGAAGCGGGCCAGCGAACATTCAACACCGATTGGCCACGTAAGCATAGCTTCCCCAGTTTCTGGCTCAACGTGCTCGAGCATTTCGCACAACACTCTGACACGCAGGAAATCCATCGCCCCCACGAACTGGTGGAGTTGCACTTACCGCCGGGCGAACGTCGCGTGGAGATGGAATTGCCCGACGGCGCTACCATTCCGATGGAAGTTGATACAGCAGGACAATTGGCGTTTCAAGACACAGAGCGGCCGGGAGTCTACCAAGTGCTTCGCAACGGTGAAGTTGTCAAGCGGTTTGCCGTCAACTTGTTTGACCGGCAGGAAAGTGACGTCGCTTTGCAGACGGCCAGCGCCGGGCAGGGGGGGCTGAATGTCGTCAAAAGCCTGGAGATTGGCTACGTTGACGTGGCCGCCGAAGCGCCCAATGCCGATATCCGTAAGGAGTTATGGAAGCCCTTGCTGGTATTGGCACTGGTTGTGCTACTGGTGGAATGGTATATCTATAATCGCCGTGTTTACATCTAATCAGGCAATCACGGTGGCGTGGAATCAACACAGGAAGGCGGAAGTTTCTCCGCGGAGCGATGCAAAAAACAATTGACGAACGGCATGCCGAAAGGAAACAAAACGCAGCGCTCAAACGCTTCATCGAAAACGACCTCATCAGCCGAGTGAGCGACGAAGAATATCGCAAGAAGGTTCGCAAGGTTTATGGTGGTCCGCAGGGGGCCCTCCTCTCCACGGCCAGCATGTTGTCGCTGCATATTCCCTTGGGCGAGCGGCTTTTTCGCAAACGGAAATTTGATCTCCGCGGCATGCGCTCGATTCTCGACGTCGGCAGTGGTGCCGGACAGATCGCCCAGCACCTGTTGAAGTACGCCGACGCCCAATCCGAAATCTATTGCACCGACTTATCGCAGCCAATGCTCGAACGAGCTCGCGTGCGACTCAAGAGTTCACGCCCACGCTTTGTGACTGCCGACATCGTTCATCTTCCCTTTGAAGACAACGCATTCGATGGAGTGACCTGCGGCTATGTTTTGGAGCACCTTGCCGATCCTCGGCCGGGCCTCGCTGAGCTCGCACGAGTGATGAAGCCCGGCGGACGGATGCTCCTGTTGGTGACCGAAGACAGCGTCGCCGGAGCCTGGACCAGCCGTCTTTGGTGCTGCCGCACTCACAATCGCCGCGAGTTAATGCAGATCTGCCAGGAAGTCGGCATCCCCTGCAAACAAGAACTCTGGTACACCAAGATGCACGCGGCCATGCGCGCCGGCGGTATTTGTCTTGAACTGCAAAAGCAGTAAAGCAAATCTCAGTTGTACGGATTGCTGCTCGGAATATCCAAGTAAGAATTGTGCAGCTTTTCTTGAATCGAGTTGCCGCACTTAGGGCACTCTATGTAGAAGCGGAATCCAATCGAAGTTTGCTCTGACATCGATTGACCTTGAAGAACTGGCATTTTGGTGAGCTGCTCTTTACGTAGGCATTTGGCATCTTCACCGCATTTGTCACAAATAATTGTCTGCATTCAGTCTCCTATTCCGTTTGAGCAATCGAACAAACTCGAAGCTCTTGAAGTACCGTATCCTACTCGATTGCCGCGCGGAGTGCTTCAAAATCCCTAAATGTTTGCCGATGGGGGCCATCTCGGCTCGATATTGCACGAATCCTGCCTGGAAATGGCTGAGAATGCACTGAAGTCGCTTCCCGGTTTGCGAACCACCGCCGCTTGCGATTATTTGGAGCTCGCCAACTCCAGCAGCGCAATCTCCGGTGGACACCGCCATCTGAGAGGTGTTTCGCCCGCGATGCCGCGCGTGACGTGCATCAACGTATTGCCGCGAAGGAACGTTCCCGCCGCGAAACGAGTGCCATACAGGCTCGGCGCCGCGACGGCTCCCAAAATCGGAAAGCAAACTTGTCCTCCGTGGGCATGGCCAGCCACCACAAGGTCGCCATCCCTCGCACACGCCCAATCGAATTGATCGGGGCTATGAACAAGCAGCAGCCGAAACGGAGTTTCTGTTGAGTTAGCAAGACGAGGAGGCAATTCAGGCAGCCGCGGTCCCCAAGGTGCTTCATTACCCGCGATCAAAACAGGATAGTCATACCACTGAGCGGTCAAACTTTTCCCGCCAACATAGGTCAGACCCCGCGCCGTGAGATCATCCACCGTCCGGCGAGAATCGATGTAGAAATCGTGGTTGCCGAGGATAAAGTAAACGCCGGATTTAGCTCGCAATAAAGCCAGACTATCGTACAGCCAATCGCGATAGGCTTCTATTTCGACAAGGTCACCGGTGATCACAATCACATCGGCCTGTAAGCGATTCACTTCGTTGGCGACGTTCACATACCATTCCGGCCCAATCCGCCCCGTGACGTGCAAATCGCTGATGTGCGCGATCCGCAGCCCCACTAGTTTCTCAGGCAGCCGAGGAATCAACAGCCGCTTGGTATCCATAGCGAGCTTAAAAACTTCATTGCCGGGAACAAGTCCCACCATCCGAGGATATAACCCTCGCAAAGTTTCTTTGGGTAGCGGCTGGTCGGGTTTGAGAAATTTGCGTTCTTTGGAGCGAACCGTGTGGGGATCGTCGTCTTGAAAACCGCGAATAAATCGCGCTAAGAGTTTCCCCATTCCAAACACCGCACAGCCCAAACAATAGGTCACGGCGAAGCGAGCCAAAGGTCCGGTGTTTTGTGAATTGAAAAAGTAATCGCCGTCGTGCCACCACTGCCAAGCAACCACCAAGGGCAACGTGGCGAACGTCGTGAAGCCGGCCCACGTCAGAAAATCAATGAGCCGATGCGGACCCGCCCAAGCATGCAGACGGTTAATGAGCGCGATCCAGAAATAGCCGTGCCCCAGCAGAGCGAACAGGGCGATGAGCGTGAGCAGGGCAGGGTGCATGGGCCAATATCCGTTTGGCAATCGCCGCCGGCACTCCGCTAGGCTGAGCCCTCGCGGCCGTCGATGGTCGTTTCCACGACGCTCACCAACTGATCCAAGCGGAACGGCTTGTACAACACGTGCTGCAAGCCGGCTTGCCGGGCCTTGACGATCGAATGGCCTGGATCGTAACCAAAGCCGGTCATCAACACCATCGGCACTTTTTCCATGAGCTCCGAGAGCTTCGTCATCAATTCATAGCCGTTCATGTCGGGTAGACGAATATCGGCGATAATCACGTCGTACTTCGACCCCGCGGCCAGATTCCGAACCATCAAACGGGCTTCGTTGCCGTCGTGGGCCGTCTCGACAATACAGTGATACCGTTCCAGCAAGCCATGAGCCGCCGAACGAACTGATTCATCGGCATCCACCACCAGGATTCGCTTACCCACCAGTTTGGGCCGGGAATCGGTCGAACCGGTCGCCGGTTGGGCCTGCGTGGGACTCATGCTTTGTCCCACTTTTTGAATCACTTGCTTGATGTCACGGGCATTCCGCAAGATGCGGTGCAACCGCTCGACCACGTCGGGCTCATGGCCGATGTAGCGTTCCATGATATTGACCGCGTCGTTGAGTATCACGTCCACGGGCAAGGCGACGGCGCTGTGAATCGCTTCCACGCTGGCCGCGGCGGTGCTCGCCTTTTCCGCGGCCAACAATTCCAGCGTATTAAGGGCGACGGCCACGCTACGGGCAAAAATTTCAAGAAACTGTAGGTCGCTTTCCGAAAAAGCGTTCCCCTCGGGGCTTTCGACGTTGAGCGTACCGATAACCTGCTCGTGCAAAATCAGCGGAACGGTCAGCGAACTTCGCGCTCCTTCGGCCCCCGACAAATACAGCGGATCGTCGGTGGTATGTTCGCAGATGTAACTCTTACCCGTGGCGGCAACAAATCCCGTCACACCATTGCCGTTGGTTTGAGCATACAGCTTACGTGCTGCCGCTTCGGGAGCCATGCCGACTTCCAACAGCGGAATCAGTTCGCCCGTGTCCTGATCCAACATTCGAATCTCGACCACGTCGAGCTGCAAAATGTCTTGGATGCATTGCAGAATGTTCGACTTGAGCAGTTCGATCCGCTCTTCTTCGGCCAGTTGCGAGACGTCGCTCGTCGTGAGGTCGGCCAGTTCAACGCCAGCTTGATGAATGGCCGCGAGCTTTTGCTGCTGTAAAACTTCTTGGCTCATGTCGTGAACGGTCACGACCAAATTTTGCGGGGCCGCATCGCTGCCGGCGGCAAAGACGGGGGCCGCGTGCAGGCGATAATATTTATTGTCATTACAGCGCATGATCGACGCACATGCACGTCGCGTGGCCAAGGCACTGTGCAGCGGACAAAAATCGGGGCCCAGCAATTCGGGGCTCCCCATGACGCGGTAAAAATTCTCACCGATCACGCTCTCCGAGCCGGTCCATTCCCGTAACCGGCCATTGCCCCACAGGACTTTGTTCTCTTTATCGAGCAGCACGACCCCGTCGGGCATGCCTTCCAGAATGCGATCGCCGCAGATAATTTTGCTCAAGTCCAACGACTTGGCGAAATGATCGGTATCGCAATAAACGGCGGCGAATTCGCCAGCCACCAAGTTCGAAAGAACTTCCAACGCCGAATCGACGCGGACGATCTCAATATCGTTGCCAAAGTGCGAGCTGAAGTCGACCTGAGAATCGTGCGCACCGCCCAGGAATAAAACCTTGGGGCGCTCACCTACCTGCTCGCTCTCGAATGACGCACTTTCTGGCGACACGCTGGGTCCTGACACCGCAAACTTCCAAGTGCCGTTACTGAGTGGCCACGGACCGCACGCAATCGTGCTTATGACACCGCTGCCTCATGAATATTAGACCACAGTATAGTTTCTGTCACAAATCACCACAAGTTTGAGTGTCCGACTGTTAAGACGCCAATCACAAGAAATCTAACCGTTGATGCAATCTCACGAGAGACACCTCCTAAGCACAGCGATTGCACGAAGTACGCAGACCAATCAAAAACTCTCGAAAAAACCGCTGAAAAATGAACTGCCCAAGGGGCACGCGGTTTCGTACAATTTTGGGTCCCACCCACCGAATCATCCGCCGCCGACAATCTCGGTGCGGAATCTCCGTTGTAGACGGTTCTCGGAGCATCCCCCTGCAGTTGGCTGGGACATTTTGCAGCCTCACGTTCAAATCGAGTCGATCACAGTATGTCCACAGCCGGCCTGACATCCACCGCACAGCAAATCCGCAACGTCGCCATCATCGCGCACGTCGACCACGGCAAAACCACGCTCGTCGACAAGATGATGATGCAGTCGGGCCAATATCGTAACGAAGATCTCGCGAAACTCGCGGGAGGACAGCACGGCCTGATTCTCGATTCCAACGATCTCGAACGCGAACGCGGCATCACGATTCTCAGTAAAAACTGCGCTGTCCGCTACACTTCGGCCGCCGGCGAGACATTTCGTGTGAATTTGATCGATACCCCAGGTCACGCCGACTTCGGTGGCGAGGTCGAGCGTGTGCTCGGCATGGCCAGTGGCACGTTGCTGCTTGTGGATGCCTACGAAGGCCCCATGCCGCAAACACGCTTCGTGCTGCAAAAATCGTTAATGTACAATTTGCGACCAATTGTCGTGATCAACAAAGTCGACCGCCCCGATTCACGGCCGATGGAAGTTGTGAACGAAGTTTTCGATCTGTTGGTCGAAATGGATGCCCCCGATGAAGTGCTGGAGTTCCCAGTGGTATTCGCTTCGGCCCGGCAGGGTTGGGCCACGTTGGATCTCAACGAGCCGAGCGATTCGCTCAAGCCGTTGTTTGAAACCATCTTGCAACACGTTCCGCCCCCAGAAGTGGGACTCGAAGATGGCCCCGGCCGCTTGCAGGTGACAACGCTCGATTACTCCGACTACGTGGGGCGTATCGCTATTGGCCGCGTCCGCGAAGGCACAATCCGCCGCCGGCAACGAGTCTTAGTGATCGACCGCGAAGGCAAACAAACCGAGCGGCAAGTTTCTCAGTTGCTTGGCTTCGAAGGTTTGGATCGAAAAGAAGTCGACAGCGTTTCGGCTGGCGATTTGTGCGCGCTCGTCGGACTTGAACCCATCGAAATCGGCGATACCGTCACTGATATCACGTTCCCAGAAGCCCTGCCACCAGTGACGATCGACGAGCCCACGCTCCACATGACGTTCCGCGTGAACGATGGACCTTTCACGGGTCGCGAAGGCAAGTTTCTCACGAGCCGCCAATTGGGAGAACGTCTCCAACGCGAACTTCGCTCGAACGTTGCGTTGCGTGTCGGACCAGGGCCTAGCCAGGAACAGTTTCGCGTGTCGGGCCGCGGCCTCATGCACTTGGGCATCCTGATCGAAAACATGCGCCGTGAAGGCTTCGAATTGTGCGTCGGGAAGCCTGAAGTCATTTACAAGGACATCGACGGCGTCAAGTGCGAGCCCATCGAGCAATTGGTGGTCGATTGCCCCGAAGCTAGCCAAAGCGCCGTGATGTCGCTGCTGGGAGATCGCCGCGCGACGTTGACCAAGATGACACATCGCCAATCCGGCGGATTTGTCCACTTGGAATTCACCGTCCCCGCGCGTTCGCTTATGGGTTTGCGCAGCCGGATGCTCAACGCCACGGCCGGCGAAGCAATTATGCACCATACGTTCTTGGGTTATGAACCGGTTCGCGGTGCAACTCCGGGCCGGCCATTCGGCGTTTTGATCGCCAATGAAACGGGCATGGCCACGGCTTATTCGCTCGACGCGCTTTACGACCGCGGGGAGTTTTTCATCAGCCCTGGCGATCAAGTGTACGAAGGTCAAATCGTCGGCGAACATTGCCGCGCGGGGGATCTCGTCGTCAATGTCGTGAAGGGCAAGAAGCTGACCAACGTCCGCGCCGCGGGCAAGGACGACAACAGCCAAGTCCGCCCCGTCCGCGTGATGTCGCTCGAAACCTGTTTGGAGTACATCGAAGAAGACGAAGTCGTGGAAGTAACCCCCACGCTCGTTCGCCTCCGGAAGATCATGCTCATGGAATCGGACCGCCGTCGTGCGGCCCGTCGTGCCGAGAGCTAATCTGCTTCTTCCGCATATTCGCTACATTCGGAATATCATTAGTATTCCCGCGAGTTGTGCCGCGGCTATTGATCGCCAAACGTGCGTTCATCAAAAGCTATGCTTGCTTGAATAGTTCTGGCCGGAGTTGTCCGTGCGCAGAGTGATCACCGCAATCCAAAAGCTTTGGGCGGATCCTTTGAGGGCGCAGATCCTTTGGGGGCACAGTCATGGGGTTCATCAATATCAAGTCGCAAGTGAGCCACCGCCGCGGGCTGTCGTTTCTCGAATTCATCGGCTGCCTGGTCGCCATGATCGGCGGCGTCATGCTCGGCGCGATGTATTTGGGTCTCGATCTCAAACACATGGCGAGCGGTGTTTTGGTTCAAGCCAAAGTCGTTGACCCCAGTTATTTCGCCGTCGCAGAAGAAGTAACCGCTGAACTTCCTAATGACTCTCCCGACGCACAAAAAGCCGGCTCTTCAAGCCGCGAAACCTCCGTTCCACAATTGAATGCCAAACCCACGCCAACATCCGCAGAAACTCGCGCGGCAACGCGTGCTTATTGGAATAAGCTGACCGAATATATGGCTGCTGAAGCTCAGGGCCGACTTCGCGAAGAAGGCAGCCCCGAAGAGTGGCATCTTTACGACTATTTGGCACAACGGAAACGAGGTCACGAGCAAGCTCTCGAAACCTTGGCGACGTTGAATGAAGCGGGCGTCGACGAAAAACTTGTCGCCCACGGCCAGCAAGTCACCAATTGGCATCAGTCGGGAGTCAAGTTGTTTGATCATGCCCTGTCGCTGCTCAGCGATGGTCCTGGGGCCAAGCTGACCGGCCCATTCGCACAAAGTTGGCAAAGTGCCGCCACGCAGCTGCGAATGGAAGAGAATTTGGTGCTCGACCGTCACAAAGCCGTCGCCAATTATTTGGACCGCGAGTATCCGGCCGCTGCTCCGTTTGTCCCCGCGTTACAACAGACTCCCACCAAATAACCCCCACGTTGGCCCCGCCAACACATGCTTTCGAGGTAATGACTATGTTGCGTTTCAGTTTTCGATTGTTGCTTGGTGCCTTGGTCGCTTTGCAAACGGTTGCCCCCGCGCTGGCCGATGGTTGGGTGATCGCCGACGATTCCTGCGGCTGCGAGATGGAAATTCCCTGCTGCGAGCCAGTCGCCATCGAATGCGAGGATTGCCTGGAATGCGAAGGCACCGTCGTTGAAGAGAGCGTCGAAGAGAATCATGACGTGATCATCGATTCCTGTGGCTGCGAGGCCATGGAAGTTGAAGCCACAACAAACGACGCCACGATCACTAAAGACAGCGAGCCGGCTCCCGCCGAAACGAAGAAACCCGCGGCAACGACAACTCCGGCACCCGCTGCGGCAACAACCGACAAGCTGCCCCCCGCACCGATTGCGGTTCCCGCCGAGCCCGCCAAAACCACCGAGACCGATTTGTTTCCTGGCCCGGCGGTCACCACACCTGCAGCCCAACCGCCGGTGACAGAGTCGCCAGCGACAACAACTCCCATGGAAACACCAGTCTCAAAACCAGCCACCGGCACCGGTGGTCTGTTCGACGAACCCGTCACTCCCGTGGCCGAGCCGGACGACACTTCGATTCCGTTTGCCGATCCCCCCGCCGCGACGACCGAATCCACGCCAGCAGAAGTCGAAGTGACCGAAACCGAAGGAACGGAAGAGTTGTTCGTTGAGCCCAGCCAAGATTCATCGCAAGATACCTCGCAAGATTCGTCCCAAGACGAATCTGTTGAGTTCGATGCCGAAGAGACTGTCACCGAAGAAACCGTGCCCGAACAACCCGCGAGCGACCCGCTCGACGATTTGTTCAGTCCCGCCGAATCGACCGACGAACCGGCTCCCAAGCAAGATGAGACCAAGGAAGAAAAACCTGCAGAGTCGGAAACCTTCGATCCGTTCAGCCACAACGAATTACCAACCCTGGAGATTGTTCTGGCCGACGCCGAACTACGGAGCTGGTCCGACCGTCAGGCCGTTGAGCATTGCCAGGCAAAATTGGTCAGCGTAACAACCGAAGGTATTTTTGTGACGAAGGCCTCGGGTGAGATGCTCGAGATCAATTTCACAGACCTCAGCGACGACGATCTCAACTTCGTTCGCAATCAAGTGCTCGCCCAACGCGATTTGCTAGCACCCACCCAACTCGCCGCCCACTAAACATAAATAGCCGTAGCGTCCCGCTACGGTGTAATAAGCCCCGCCACAATGCGAAACGTCCCGCTACGGTGCTAGCACCGGCAAACTCCGCCCGAATTTCCTCATCGCGACAACCTGCAGGCGTCGATGTTCCCAAAGAGCGCGAGATCGTTGCGCTCGCAGGGGGAATTTCATGGAAGCGGTATTACTAGGTTTGGCAGCTCCTGCCGCCGTCAGCACGGCCGGCTCACTGCTGGAGCGCAGCCTCGATACCCTGGCGGTGCCGTTCTCCGCGATTCTCGAATCGATGACCGATTCCGAGTCTGCTGACAGCGAGACGTCCTCGATCACCGATATCGCCGACCTCCAGTCGGAACTCGCCAGTCTGCAAGAGAATCTCGCCGCGCGAATCCAAAACGCACTCTCCTCGGCGGGCATTAAACTCGACGAGCCCTTACAACTTCGCGTTTCTGAACTCGATGGCACGGTGGAAGTCGTTGGCAATCATCAACAAAAAGCATTGATCGAAGCCGCACTCGCCGACGATCCGGCCTTCGCGCGCGATTTTGCCAAAGCCCTCGCCATGCAGCAACTTGTGACCGCTTCCGAGCAAGCCGAACAAGCGACAACCGATGATGACATCGCGCTGGGCATCGCTCAAAAAGAAGAACAATTCGGCCTCTTCACGCTCAGCGATGACGGCCCGACTCTGTTATTCGGCGCCTAGCCGGACCGCAACGCGGTTCGGGCGAAGTGATTTAAGTCAAAAATCGTTCCGCCACCCGTTTCGCCGCTAAGTCTCCACTTCGCACACAATACGGAATCCCCACGCCCCGATAGCCGTTGCCCGCGAGCGCCAATCCCGGATGCTGATCCACGCGGCGTTCGATGTCATCCACAAGCTGCACGTGACCCACATGATATTGGGGCATCTTCTCCCGCCAACGCTGCACTTCCACGTGCAACGGCTCACCACGTGTGCCGATGGCCTTTTGCAATTCGCCCAGCGCTAGCCGCGTGAGCTCCTCATCGGGAATTTCGACCAGTTCTGGCCGCAATGCCCCACCCAGGAAAATGCGAACCAGCACTGTGTCTTCCGGCGCTCGCCCTGGAAATTTGATGCTCGAAAAACTCGCCGCGATGATCTGCCGCTGCTCGGCGGCGGGGACCACGAAGCCAAAGCCATCCAGTTCGCGGGCGATCTGATCCTTACGAAACGCGACACACACGATCGCACTACTCGCATAAGAAATACTGCCCAGCAACTCAGCGAGGTCCGGATCGATGTTATGCACAATCGGCGCGGCCTGGGGCGTGGGCAATGCCACCACGACCCCCGCAAAAGGACCTTCACTCGCCGCATTGGAAAAATCAATCCACCAACCTTTGTGGCTATCCCCTGAAATTAACGATGCCTTACGATCCACGTGAATCGATTCATCGCCGATTTGGCTGACAAGCTCATTCACCAGTTGCCCCACCCCGCCGCGGGGCGTCACAAAACTCCCATACCGCGCGCCACTTGCCGTTTCCTGGTCATTCTCCTTGAGATGCCACAGCGTGTGATGTTTGCGTAGCACCTCGATTGCGTCCGGCATCGTCGCGGCCACGCTCAGTTTCGTGGCGTCGGCCGTATAGATCCCCGCGACCAATGGCTCGACCAAACGCTCAAAGGTTTCCCTGCCCAGCCGCTTGCTCGCGAAGCGTGCCAGATTGTCATCAAAGTTTGTGCCTTCGATCGACCGTGGAGGACGTCGCCACCGCTCGGCCAGCAAGCGAATTTTTCCCCGCCAACTCAAGAGCGATGTTTTGAGAATCGAGCCGACTTGCTGCGGCCGAATCAACACAAAACCTTCCGGCACGGGATGCAGCCGATCCCCCTGCCAGACCAACGCCCGGCGGTGCTGCGTGTTGGTGGGAATCAGTTCGTCGGCGATTCCCAATTCCTCGCAAAGCTCAACCGCCCAGGGCTGTTTGGTAATGAAACTATCGGCCCCCAGCTCGATGAGCAAATCCCCGACGCGCTGTGTGGAGAGAACGCCACCGAGTCGGTCACTCGCTTCAAACAGTTCCACATGCGCGTGAGGCAACAACTTGCGCAAGCGATACGCCGCGGACAGTCCGGAGATCCCGCCCCCCAGGACGGCAAACTTCATTGGCGGTGGGGATTGAGAGGCAGACAAAAAGGACTCACTGGCGCGATGGAGGAAGCAGAATCCTCTATTGTCTCACGAGCAAGCCAACTCTGTCCACGGGGGGAAACGTGCCTGTAGCCGTGGTCTGTGACCACGGATTCTTCCAAACCCGTGGCCGAGGTCTCCGACTTCGGAAGTGGCCGAGAGAGCTCAGCGTGCGATGTGACCCGCCCTAGTTTTGACCCTGACGCCAGCTTACCTCTTCAACGCATGCCACTGCTTGCCCTCAGAATCGAAAAGCATTCCAGCAGTGTGGGTCGCGGATTCCTTGAGCATGGCTGAGCAATCCTGAGGGTTCTACGCTGCATCCGTGCGGACTTTCGGTATCACCGGGATAGGTTGTCGAGGATTGTGAGTGACGGTGGTGGCTGGTGAACTGTGGGCGGATAGCTTTTCGGAAATAGTCGGTTACTGAATTCACAGTGCGATTTTTTTACTACCTCATTGCTATTTCCAAGAGCGCGACCCATCACGAAGCCATGCAAAGCATTTATTTTTGCTACTACAATTGGTGCCGTCGCCATGAGACAATCAAGCAGACCCCAGCGATGGCCGCTGGGATTGCTGATCGGCAGTGGACGATCTTGGAATTACTGGAGCGGGTAGCCGCGTAAGGTTTATACATGACGAATATCTTGGGATGGGTTGCGAAAATTCCATTCTGGCTATTGGTATTTGTTGCCTTTATGCAGATAGCATCAATACCACCGAAATACCGCGACATTGATGCTTTACAGGAATCAATCGACCAATGTAAACGTTCTCCTGGCTTTGAAAGTTTCGTTAATAGCACAGAGCAACTAATTGCCAAGCGACAACAGCAAATAACTACAGGACTGATAATTGGACCGATTTTGGCGGCTTTAGCATTTTTGAATTTGTGGCTCAGAAAAAACAAATCAGCGGCCGAATTGGAGCAGCAACATAATTAGCGACAGTGCCAAATTTTTGAAGTGGCCAAAAATCGTCGTAGCATCGCGCTCGCAAATCACGATAATGGGGTCTTATCGTTAGCCGCGACGTGACGCGAAGCGCCGCGGAGCGGGTTAAATCCATCGTAAAACTTCTAGAAGCGAGAATTTCAGACAACATGACAAAGTTGAGAGGACGGTGGTCGGTAGGACTGTGGACTACCATCCACAGTCTATAGTCAACGGTCTATAGTCCCCTACAGCTTTGCGTGTTTTAAGAGGCCGCCAACCAAGCAAAGCTCGCAAACCTGGCAAAGCAAAAAAAGCTGTTAGCGATTAGCCGTTAGCTTGTAGCCAGAGAGGCGAATTACCACCACATGGACAAACCGTGGGGATGGGGAGGCTAGATTCTTTCCGCCTCCGGCGGACCTAGGCTCTCTCAGAATGACTTAAAAAAATATGAACACTGACAAAATCGAAATAGACCCTGCCAAGTTGGAAGAGTTGGACAAGTTGGAAGTCTTGAAATGAGAAAATAAGAAGTTAGCGACGATTCCTACTCATGCCTTAACGCTTCAATCGGATCGAGCCGTGCGGCGCGGAGGGCTGGGTAGACGCCGAAGACGACGCCCACCAAGAGCGAGATGATGAACGCCAACGGGATCGACCACGTTACCAGTTGCGGTTCGACGTTGCGGATCAAATCGGGGAGGGTCGACATTTGCTGCGGAAACCAGGTTTCCATTTGACCACGTAAAAAAAGCGAAATCGGCCGGCAGAAGAGCCCGCCCAACACGCCCGACAACCCGCCGGCAAACGAAAGGACCGTGCTTTCGACGAGAAATTGCCGCGTGATGTCCTGGCGTTTTGCACCCAGGGCGCGGCGGATACCGATTTCGTGCGTTCGCTCGGTGACCGTGGCGAGCATGATGTTCATGATGCCGATGCCACCCACGACGAGCGAAATCGCCGCGATCAAACCGAGGAACAGAATAAACATCAACCGCGTCGTTTCGGCTTGTTGCAAAAGCTCAAGCGGCACGGTCACGCCGAAATCCGCGAGCGTGTGACTCCGTTCGAGCGTGTAGCGCACGAGGTCGGCCGTTTTCAGCACGTCGTCGCGATTGGCGACTTGCAGCGTGATTTGGCTCACTTCGAGCCAATCGCGTTGGAACTGGCCCGGCTTGGTGATGACGATCATATCGCCGATCCGCCGCCAGAGCGTGGTGATCGGCACGTACACGTCGTTGGAGTAATCCTCCGCGGCGAGCGAGCCACCGATGCCGGCCGACGGAGCGCGAGGTTTCATGATGCCGACGACGGAGTAGAACTGTTCGTCGACCATGATTTTTTGATCGAGGGCGTTGCCCGAGGGAAACAAACGCTGCGCGGCTTCGGCGGCCAGCACGCAATAATTTCGTTCACCTTCCAGATCGGAGTCACTGAGGAAACGACCTTCATCGAGCACCAGCCGAGTGACTTCGGCGTAGTCGGGCGTGCAACCGACGAGTCGTCCCTCAAAGGCGCGGGTTTGATAGCGGAATTCCTGGCTCACCGTGCGAATCGGCAAAGCCTTGGAGATCGTCGGGATGGTGGCCAGCAACGTGACGTAATCGCTGCGCGTGAGGCCGTAGCTGCCGTCTTCGACGTCATCGCTCGAAGGTTTGATCGTGCGGACGATGATGTTGTTGGCACCGAGGCTGGCGATCTGCTCCTGCGCGGCGCGGCCGATGCCTTCGCCCATCGCCAGCAGCCAGATCACGCTCGCCACGCCGATGAATATACCCAGCACCGTCAGCGCCGACCGCAGCGGATGCAGGAAGACGCTTTTGACACTGAGTTGAATTGTCCGCCACCACATTGCCATGAGTATTAATGCCTCTCATCCGAGAGAACTTGGCCGTCACGCAACCAAATCACCCGGCGGGTTTTTTCGGCCACGTCAGGCTCGTGGGTGACCATGATAATCGTGCGGCCTTCGTCGTTGAGACTTTGCAGCAGCGAGAGAATTTCTTCGGTTGTTTTGGAATCGAGATTTCCGGTGGGTTCGTCGGCGAGGATGAACTTGGGATCGTTCACCAAACTTCGGGCAATCGCCACGCGTTGTTGCTGGCCACCCGAGAGTTGCGCTGGACGATGACCCAAACGCGCTTCCAGGCCGACCATCCGGGCGAGCTCCAAGCAACGGGCCCGCGTTTGCGGCGTGAGTTGGCCGCCGTAATACAACGGCACTTCGATATTTTCCACGACCGTCAGCGCGGGAAGGAGATTGTAAGACTGAAAGACGAATCCGATCCGCCTTGCGCGGGTTTCGGCGAGTTGGTCGTCGTTCATCAAGGCGACATTGTCGTTGCCGAGCAGGAATGTCCCTGACGTGGGCCGATCTAAACAGCCGAGGAGATTGAGCAAAGTGCTTTTGCCCGAACCGGATGGACCCATGATCGAAACGTAATCACCCACCGGAATATCAAACGAAACGCCTCGCAATGCATGGACCGTTTCGCCACTGAGGACGTAATCCTTGTGAAGATCACGAATACTGGCAGCAAGCGGCCGCCCCTGCAGATTCTGGGCGTCGAACTTGCCGGCAGATTCCTGGCTCGTGGAAACCATGGTTGATGCAAGCAAAGGATCAGCCACCGGCGCTCTCACCCGTGGCTGCAGGTTTTTGGGCCGTGCTGACATCGGTCTTGGCGGGTTCCGCCGCGTCGGCAATGGGGCTTTGCGCAACGGCCCGTTGTTGCCGCTCCGGCGCGATTTTTGGCAGATCAACTTTATCGAGCAACGACTTGGGATTCATCGCCACACGGTCAGCCACTTCGAGTCCACTTTCAATGACGTAGAACTTTTCGTTCGTCGGCCCCGTGACAACGGGCCGAGCTTCCCACTTGCCGTTGGCAAAGACAAAGCAGTAATACTGATTGCCGTGCGAGTAGACGGCCTGGACGGGGACTTGCATCGCATCGTCGATCTCTTCACAGAGAACAGTCACGGAAGCCGTCATACCTGGCCGCAAGCCGAGTGGAGGATTCTGCACGCTCACCGTCGCCTTGTATTCCTTGACGTTCGCCTTGCGCCAGCCCGTCGGTTCGGCATATTGATTGATCTTCACAACCTCGCCCCGAAGCACGTCACCGCCGAAACCTACCGGCACGATGCGTGCGGGCATCCCTTTTTTCATGAATTGAATTAGCGATTCGTTGATCGTCAGCTCCACTTCCATCGAGTTAGGATCAGGCAGTTGAACGATTACCTGTCGCTCGCGGACGATCGTGCCTTCCTGAATAATGACCGACTCGTTGCCGCCGCGATCACGCTCGTGGGCAAACACCACCGTACCTTCGCGCGGAGCCGTCAGCGTGCATTTTTCGATCTGATCTTGCAGGTCGGCAACCTTGCTTTCTTCCAGCTCAAAGCTGTTCTTTTCCGATTCCCATTTGGCCTCGGTTGTGGCGATATCGCTTTCGAGCTGCTTCACCATCTTGGCTCGCGTGAATTCGTCCAGGACTTTCAGCTTGGTTCGCGCGGCAGCAAGCTCCTTTTCCGATTTTTCCACGGCAAAGCGATCTGCTTCGAGCTGCAATTCGTTGACATACCCCTTCGCGGCAAGTTTCTTGCTGTAGACGTAGTACTCCTTGGCGCGGTTGAGGTTCTCTTCCGCCACAAAGACTTCGCTTTCGATGATCTGGCGTTCCTGAACGTAGGTTCCTTCGAGATACTCCCGTTTGGAAATCAACGCGGTTTCGTACAAGTTCTTCGCTTCAACCATCAAGGCTTTGGCAGAGTTGTAGCTAATCTTTTGTGTGGTAAGTTCTTCCTTCAACGCGGAAGAATCGAGTTCGACCAGAAAATCACCTTCCTGAACTTGCGTTCCTTCCGGCACAATCCGCAAGATGGCCGTGCCCGTTGTGCTCTTGGATTTCACCAAGGAACGAACTTCGGTCACTCCGCCAGATTTAATCTCACCTCGTTCGGTAATATCCAAGCGAAAATCACGGCGACCGACTTCGTGCAAGATGGCATCAGTCGTATCTTCTTGAGTTCCTTGATTGTTCCACCACCAAGCCCCGCCACCGAGCGCGGCGATAATCAGTGTTAAGAGAAACACGGAAAGCAAACCCGACGCGCCTCGGCGCATCGGACCTGGGGATCTATGTCTGGCGACTGATAAATACATGACCATCTGCCTCGATTGATCTGCGGCGGGCGAACGAGCGGAGGAAAAGGAAGGTGCTTTCATTTTAGGTCTCGACCAAGCCAAAAGACAGGTCACTCTTGCGCATTGGGATTGTGGGATTCCTCAGGAGAATCCGCCAAAACGACCGGAATCGACACCGCGCCGGTCGGTCCAACTGGCAGCCGCAGCGGATTGGGCAAACTGTCACTCTCGGGCGAACCGGTGAATTCCCCACTTGCGTGAATTACCTGATCATCGGCGGCAGCGCCGCGCGGCAGAGACTCTTCGATTTCTGGCAAGTCTTCAGGAACAGGCAACATCTCACCGGGAAATTCTTCCACAGCCCCTTCTCCCGAAGGCAGTGGAATCACAGGTTCCAGACTCTCTGGCTGCAACAAGGCCCCGGGGCCTAATAGGTCCAAGTCTCTCGCTGCCAATCCCATATCCGTTGTGTTGCAAGGCAATCCAATCAAGTACGTTTCCATCGGCACATTGTTTTCAATGAGCATGCCGTTGGGTGTGAGTTCCATCACCCCCAGATCCAGTTCCAAGTTCAAGAGTTGGACCTTTTGATTGACCCAGACGCTCAAGAAATCGTTCTGCACGTTCAGAAGATCACCCAAGGCTTGTACCAAGTCACGAGCCGTGTTGTTATCGAACAAGGCCACTTCACCCGGTTGGGGTGGCTCGGAAAGTCGCAACTGCGTGAGGTCAACCTGGGAAATTGCCAGCTGCACGGCGGCCCGACGCAATTCAAAGTTCAATTCGTTAAGTCGAATCTGTCGCAACGTGTTTCGCAAATCACGATAAACATTGTCACGATATTGATAGTAAGTACGGCGGGCTTGTTGAAATTCGATCAACGATTGCCGGTAGATGTTGCGTTCTGCCAAGCGAGTCAGCGGCGCGTCGAATTCCAAGCCCACGCGCAACCGCCCCCGCGAACTGCGGATGTCGAACGGATTATCTCCCACGTTGCCCACGTCACCGCTGAAGATGATGTTCAGATCACTCTCGAGATCATTGGCATTGAAGAATATCAACCGCCAGGCGTCCACTAAGTTGGCTCGTGCATTCATCCAGTCTTGGCGGTAATAGGCGGCAATCGCCAAGGCTTGTTCATTCGTGAGTTGCACGGGGTCAAAGTTCACGGCTTCAAGTCGTGTACTGGCTTGCACGAGCGAAAGTTCCAGCAACTCGCCAGACAGTTCAGTGACTGCTCGAATCAGTAAGTTAAGTGTGTCGCGATTGGCTTCCGGTTCGGAATACAGCAAATCATGCAAGTCCGCACTTGTTTGGGTCAGCCGAGTTTGCAACGCCTGAAAATCCCGCCGCTGCTTCTCGATTTGAGCATCGAGGCGCTCGACGCTAAAAATTTGCGGATTAATATCTGTTTCGGCCAGCTCTGGTCGTAAAGCCAACTTCTGGAGTGATTCCCGCCGTTTGGGAAGAGCCTCTTCCAAGGCTTGAAAATCATTCTCGACGGCGCCAATCCGCTCTGTCACCACGCGTTCCACATCGATCGCTTCAGCCAACAAGGGAGTCAATTTCTCGGCAAGTTCCTGATCGCTCGCCGGCATGTTCGGTACGATCAGTTCATCATCATCGACGATGGCCGGGCGACCTTCCTCCGCATCACGCATGAGACGCAATTCATCGAGCACGTCGCTCACGCGTTGCTGAAGTTTTTCAAGTGTTGGATCGAGCAAATTGAGTCGGTCCAGTAGTGGGTCTTTGACTTCAACATCGAGTTCTGGCGGCATGCCCAAGTTGGTGAGGAAAAATTCCAAGAATGTCCGGTATTGATTCTCGGCGGTCAGCAACTGACTTTGTGCGTTAAATAAGGCTTGCTTAGCAAGATCGACTTGGAATCGGTCGATGCGCCCCGCGTCATAGGAAGCTTCCAATTGCATCACACTATCGCGAAGTGCTGCGACGTTGGCGTATTGATTGCGGATAACCTGTTCGCTTTGCAGCAGCCCCAAGTAGCCACCAGATCCTTGGGCTCCAGCGCCGCCAGTAAAGTTGCCGCCATTACCGCCTCCCCCAAATCCTTGATTGAAGAAGCCTCCACCGATACCCCCGAAGCCTGTGCCACCCACGCCTGTGAAACCCGTGAAGCCGCTACCCAGCACACCGCCACGCCGCGAAGGCCCTTGGCCGGGATCGCGACCAGTCACGATGCTCACATAATAGGCTTCTCGGAAGCGTTCCATTTCTCGGACATTCGCCAATAGGTTGCGTTCCGACAAAGTCAGTCGCTCGAGGATGCGCGTGCGACCCGCTCTGCGCAAGAGCGGTTGAATCATGGCGAAGTCGAGGAGTGTATTGCTCGAATAATCATCGGGACCAGAGAATTGCCAAACCAGGGAATTGGCAAACCCTGCGACAAGTTGATTTCCGGTTGCCGACAATTTCTCAACGCGTAGATTATTGCCGGGACGCGATGTGTTCACTTCAAGCAAGCTCGAATCATTCCCCGTTCCCGTACGATTTTCACCGTCGGCCGTGTAGAAGACGCTGGACCCGCCGTAGAATTGATAGTCAAAACGGAACCGCTCAAAACTCACGTCGAGCGCGGATAAGTAAAGCTGTTCGAGTTCGCTCTGATAACGAGGCGAGTTCAAGAACCCCATCTCGATCGCGCCGGTAAGATCGAGCATCATGCCGCCTTGCTCATTGACCGGCAAATAGTCTGTCCAAGCGGGATTATCAACGAAGGGCGTCTTAGGAAGCTTGTTCCAAAGCTTGGAACCCTTCATGCCGTCGACACGTTGCATCAAGAGATTCGACGTCGGATCATCCGGTGGCATCGGTTCCCAGTCGGGATTGTTGGGGTCGTACATACGAGACCGCGGATCGATGTCGATGCGGAAACTGGCTGGTTCGTACCCGGCCATGGCAGACTTCTGATCGGTCAGGCAATCAACATCTTCATCGGCCTGTTGCCGGTAGTAAGTAGGTGTACACCCGGTTGCTCCACACAATATTGCCAACAACATCGCCGCCCAGCGCGCGTACGACATCGGGCGCGTGATCGCGCAAATTGGTCGCATCAGGATGTTTCCTGAATCGGCAAGCTGCATGTTATGATTGGCGAGAAGAGATACGGTTCGAGAGCCCCGAACCGGGACGGACATGTGCTAGCGTTAACGCCCGAAGCTCGACGGAAAAGTCAGCCCAAAGCGTAAACCTTTACGTTTGTTCGGACCCCGCCATGGGGTGACTTGAAGATGCTAGAGACTTCTGCGGGTATCAGACATTTACACCGCTAAAATTCGCAGAGAGAACGCTAGCAATCGTAGCGTTGCAATCACTTTTCAGCGGCAATTATATGTTGTTCTAATTCCGTAGATACAGAAATCCTCGAACGTGAGTTAATCAAGGAGCGCGAGGCATTGTCTGTTTAGTGAATTGGTGTTGGCAGTTATCTGTTCCATAGTTCAGGGGATTACACTTCCTGAGAGTCCACCTGAACTACCTTCTGAGCCAGAGCGCTGGATCAATAGCAGTCCCCTTACCTAAGATGAAATTCGTGGCAAGGGCGTTGTGTTTTGGTACTTCGAGAAAACATGGCTCAAGTGCAAGAGAATGTGGCCAAAGTTGATGGACGAGGTGGCACACTTTACTGACCAGCCTGACTTGTTCGTTGCCGTGAATTCAGGGAGCTCAAGGAATGAAATCATCGAATATGTCGAAGACCAAAAAATTACATGGCCCGTATTGGTTGATCCCGACCGTTCGTTCGAAGCGGCCAGCAGAGAGGTTACAATCAGTCTCCCATCGATTACCGAAGTACAGTTGGTTAGACCGGATCAAACTTTCATGTGGGGTTGGTGGAACGACATACCTATGACGGATGAGCACGCCACGCAAGGAGCCACTTGGAAATTCAAATATGATAAAGCGCCCGAGGAACTAAAGTTTGCCGCGCGCCGATTGGAATTTGCCGATATGTTCAGCGCGTCAAGTGCGATAAGGTCCAGCTTGGAGTCAGAGTCCGAGCAGGTCCGCCAAGCCGCTGCTTATATGCAAGGGTATATCCACAAGCAAATAAACGAACAGCTCGCCAAGATCGACCGTGCAGACCTCTCATTACGTTATACCGCAGTAACGAATCGATTTTGGTCGGGAAGTGAATTCGGCGTATTTTGCTCCAACGGCATAACGGCCCACACTATGTTTTCCCACATAAATTGATTTCTAAAGAAGCAAATTGCCCGCAATTTTGCAGCGTCACCTGGGGCCCCCAAGAGTTTGGTGCAAAATTCAGCAACTCAGCGGAGTTGCGATCCGAAAGTTTCAGCCGAATTGAGTGGGTTGGCGCAACAAAAAACCCCCGCCGAAGCGAGGGTTTTGCAAAAGATTCGGTGATAATGCACCGAATCAAAGCCCAACAAATCAAGCGGAGAGGACAGGATTCGAACCTGCGAACCAGGTTTCCCCGGTCACCGATTTAGCAAACCGGCGCATTCGACCACTCTGCCACCTCTCCAGGGGCGATTTTCCCGGTAAAAACCGGTATAACTAACAATTTACCCCCCAATCGGGGAATATTGATTACTACTTGGCGTTTACTACGGTACAATGCCAAGTAGTAAATGCCGTGTGCTGCGAGTCAGGCAGAACACGGCGACAATACCTAACCCTTTAGCCAGGAGGTATCGCCATGAGCGACCATTTTACCGCGCCCGCTGCGCGCCGTAAAGAACAGCCAGCCAAGCGTAAAACGCGCAAGAGCCCGAAAAATAATCGGCCTTCTAAGCCCGAATCTGAAAAGGATTTTCCACTGTACGCCCACCCCTTGGGCTACTGGTCGAAGAAGATCGCGGGCAAGATCGTTCACTTCGGTCGATGGGGCCGAATACAGAACAAGACAATGGTTCAGCTACCCTATGAGGAAAGTTGGCAAGCTGCGCTGGCCACTTATAACGCTCGTAAGCAAGCTGCCATAGATGGAAAGATTGACGGTTACGTCGTCGATGCTGCTGATCATCCCGATAACGGTTCGGGAGAGTTGCTGGTCAAAGATTTGTGCAACCACTTCTTAAGCGAAAAGCGCAAGCAAATGAACAAGCCGAGGGGCAAGAAACTCGGCCCGCGCATGTTCGGTGAATACAAAGACATCACTGATATGCTATGCGCACAATTCGGCAACCACACTCCCGTATCGAAGTTAAGGGCTAAGGATTTTGTTGAACTCCGCGAGTATATGGAAGGCCGCTGGGGGCCAGTTCGATTAGCCAACTCCATCACACGGGTGAAAACTGTTTTTAAGTTCGCCTATGAATTTGAGTTAATCCCAGCTCCGATTCCTTGCTTGCAAGCGCATGGCTCGATATTCTCGCCTCCGAGCGAAGATGAACTTCGACAAGCCAAGAATGAGCACGAACTGGAACACGGGCAGAATATATTGACCGCTGCCGAATGTCGCACACTTATCGATAACACGGCCATTCCCCTCAAGGCAATGTTTCTACTGGGATTAAATTGTGGGTTTGGCAATCACGATTGTGCGATGCTACCCGTCGCGCTCTTGCAACTCGATGAGGGATGGATCAACTACCCACGGCCAAAAAATGGCATTCAGCGCCGATGCCCACTGTGGCCAGAAACTGTTGAAGCACTGCGCGACGCAATAGCAGCAAGACCGAAGCCAAAATCAGATGACGATGCGAAGTTCGTGTTCCTGATGCCGAGCGGCGGTCCATGGTTGTGTCGCGGTATCGCCAACCCGATTACGGTAGCCGCTGGCAAGGCAATGAGGGCTGCCAAAGTACATCGCAAGGGACTGGGTTTTTATACGTTGCGCCACACTTTCCGCACTGAGGCCGATGCTACTTTGGACTTTCCTGCGGTGCGTTTAATTATGGGCCATGCCGATCCCAATAAGATCGACGCCGTTTACCGGCTGAAGATCGCGCCCGAGCGATTGCTGAACGTGACGAACCATGTTCACGAGTGGTTGTTTGGTACGGAAGGGGGTGCGAGATGAGCGACTATTACGCACTCGCCAAATCCATTTTGCAAGTTGAAGAACTACTACCAGATGGCGAATGGCCCCACCACGATTTTGACAGCGATACCTGGACGTTCCCTGTGGTATATCCCGGCGAGCTTTCTGCTGTAGACGATCAGCGATTAACCATGCGAGTCTGCGAACTCGTGCCTACTTTAACAGTAGAACACTGGTCGAAACTCGATGAAGAACAGCGCATTCCGTGGCTGGAGCAAGCTCTGGCCAGTGACGCACTTGCAAGCCTAGCGGTGAACTCGAACATTGATACGCCGAGTACGTCGGTAGATGCGCGAGCGCTTGCCGTGTTTATCGAACACTCGGACTGGACTAAGAAAATGATCGCTGACAATCTAAAGGTCCACGAAAAGTCCTTGGCACCTAGTCGTTGTCCCAAACTAGATGCTGCCATAAAAGCCTATAAAGCCAAGCCTACGTCGATCCGAGGCTCGAAAGATGCCAACGGCGACGTAGAGGCTTGGGAAGCCGAGTAAAAGGTAACATCGCCGATTCGTGTTACCTTTTGTGTTACCTTAAAATTTTTTTCGTGCTATACGTATCGCTCGAAGCGTGACTTCGAGTGTTACCCCTCTGTTACCTTTTGCCTATCTACCGAAACAGCACTTCGGGAGATACGGCAATGTCTAAACCAGCAGTTCCTAATCATCGCAACGAGCCTACATATTGGTTTGCAGTTCTTGAAATTGCTCGCTCTGCAAATGATTTCGAGCAAGCGGCGGAAGCCAAACGTGAGTTGCATCGACTTGGCGTTGACGTAAGTTACCGCGCACCCCTCCAGGTTCAGCGAGGGGGTGTGAAATGACTTACAGCGTAAAAGACATTCAATCACGCTACGGTGTTTCCCAAGGAACCGTATTGCATTGGCTGGCAACCGGACAGTTAAAAGCGATCAATGTCGGGCTAGACCCTGGGAAGAAACGCTCTCGTTATCGCGTGACACAATCGGCACTCGATGCCTTTGAACTGGCGCGATCCGCGACACCACCAACAACTCCCACCCGTCGCCGTCGCAAGAAGAATAGTGATCCCGACTACGTGGAGTTCTACAAGTAATGCCCAAAGTAAATAAAACGCCCGAAACAAGCGGTCTTACTGACCCTCTCCGCGCCCCAAAGCGATGTCACCGCCCTGCCGATTCTACCCCTAAAGTAAATCGGCGGGGGGTGCTCGTTAAGTCGAAAAGCGCAAACCGCAAATATCGGAGGGGTGGTATATCGACCAAACTTGCGGCACTCAAGGCGGAGTATCGTCGGCATTATTACTACTCTGATGAAGACGTAATCGACTTGGTTCTAGGCATCGTTGCCGGTACTCATCTCGATAGCGATCCAGTATGGCTCCACGTTATTTCGCCTCCTTCTGGTGGTAAAACCGAAGTTCTTCGGTCTACCGAGTTGTGCGATCAAACGATGTTTGTCAGCGATTTTACAGCGGCGAGTTTTATTTCGGGCTACCGAGATGAGGAAAGCACAAACCGTAATAGTAAGGGGGAGGGTAAGCCTGAGGGCGACCAAAAAAGCACAAACCGTAAAAGTAAGCGGGGTAGTATATCGCAGGCAAAACCTGAGCCTGAGGACGAGCAAGAATCTGACGAAGAATATAGTCTTTTGCCTCAGTTAAACGGCAAAACGCTTGTAACTAAAGACTTCTCGCTGATCCACGACAAGCCTGCCGAAACTCGCTCTCAAATACTTAGCATTCTCCGAGATTGCTATGACGGATTCGCTAGTCGTGCTGTTGGTAATGCCAGGCTAAAAAGTTTCCACTCGCGATTTAATTATGTCACAGGCATGACGCCAGACATCGAAAAGTCCTGGAGCCTAAACACGCTAGGCGAGCGATTCCTAATGTACCGTCTCAATGTTGAGGACAGGCGGGAACATGCTCGGCGTAGTCTGCGCAATGCCAACAAATCCGACACGATCCGCGAACCACTCCAGCAAAAAGTCAAAGAGTTTATCGACTCGATAGATAAGAGCCATGTTCCTACATACAGCAGCAAGTTTGAGGAATTGATTCTTGACTTGTCTGATGTGTTGGCTACTTGCCGAACCTACGTCGACCGAGGCCGCAATGATGAAATGCTGTTCCCTCCCGTTGCGGAGTTATCCAGTCGAGTTGCCAAGCAGCTACTACGTATCGGCCAGAGTGTGGCGATTGTGCGAGGCAAGAAGGAGATAACTGATAAAGAGGCTCGGGTCATGAAGCGAGTTGCTCTCGACTCACTACCTAGCAACCGTCGACGTGTGATGGCCGCGCTGTGGAAGTTTTCTGCCGAGTACAAATCCATTGTCGAATTTGAATCGGCAACAGAACTCTCCAAGTCAGTTACCAAGCGGAACCTTGATGATCTTGTTGCTCTGTCAGTAGTAGATAAGCGTTATGTCAAGAAACAAGGCGCACGGAACGCTACGAAGCAAGTTGAGTACCGACTAACTGAGAAGTTCCGTGGTTACATTGCAAATATCGGGGGTATATGTACTCCCCCTTAAACTTACGGTTTGTGCTTTGCTGCGATACACCACCCCCTTTAGTTTTACGGTTTGTGCTTTTTACACACATTTTCCTCGATAACCACCATGACAACTTTACTCGAATATCTACTGCATCTGTATCTCGGCAAGGCGAGCAGCACTAAGGGCAAGGGCGAATCGTATTGGCCCTGCCCGAACTGTGGCCACAGTCGGTTCCACACGATGCCAGTCCACCAGATATATGCACACCGTGCCAAGTGTTGGCACTGCGATCTCTTCGGTAATGGTCGTCCAGGTGATGCCGCCGATCTGCTCAAGTTCTTCCACCCCGACGAACCTTGGGACGTGCGTAAGGCACGACTAGAACAACTCGCTAAGGAATGGCAGACCTTGCAACAGAGATTACAGGCTAGAGAAAAACGCATCGCTTTGGGGCGCGGAGTACCTAAGCCCAAGAAGCGAACTAAGAAGAATAAGTAGCTCGTTTAACCGCTCTAGGAGCAAGCCATGCCTACCATGAACACCGCATTAGCCGTTTGAGTTGTGAGTCAGTTTTTTAACACAGTTTTGAAAAAGGAGAATGAGATGTTGACAGAAAAGCAAATTCGCAGGCTTCCAGAGGCGGTCCAGGACGAGTTCTTCCACTGCTATTCGGCAGTTGTTTCGGAGCTAGAAAGAGAGCTGGTCAAGTCAGGTTATCAGTGCGAATACGTAGATTGGTGTGATGGTACTTATGCTCGCACTTTTGACTTTAAGACCATGGAGGAGAGGAATCGGTTCTTGGCTGCTTGCGATAGTGTTCCAGCGATTGAAGGTATAACGAACAAATGGCCACTATGGAACTCGACCGTTGACATTCCGCAGAACCATTTGCTGGCGATCTACTATACATTTTTGAGCAAGAGAAATACGCGCGACTACGTCCAACAAGCTATTCCTGTCGTCACTGAAATTCTCGACGAACTACGCCAATCAGTTCCCGCCATTAGCTAGACACATCCTCCCACTCACCGCACGGGGGAAGGAACCCCCCTATTATTTTAGAAGCCAACCCATGCCAGCACAAACAACCAACAGCCAGTACGACGAACCGCCACAGACTGTGACGTTCGCCTACTTACTTGAACACGAACCGCGATTAGAAGCATTGAACGAAGTGTGTCAGTTATACCGCAAACAAAAACCGAAGGGATTTTGCCGCGAGCGACTTTGGAAAGTGATCGTGCGACCACGGTTAGGAATAATGTTGGGTTGGTCGCGATGGCCACTTGATGAAGTGCTTTCGACAAGTCGCGCCTATGACATTGCCAACGACACGTTATATGAAAGCCTGCCCCCGTGTAGCCACCGGGGACCATGTAAGTGAAGGACGGTATTTGGGCCAAATTGTATGTTCGGAGCCGAATATGTACTGCAATCCCTCCCCACGAAAGTCCTAAAAAATAATTGAACAGTCAAACTCAATGTGTGATAAGAAATAACTATGATAAATAATGCCTAGTACATAGATATCAAACAGACAGATCGGCTAGGGTTAAGCAACCAATTTTCGACACCGTTTACTTACAACGGCGCAACTTACAAAAACCACTGTGTTTATAGTCCCAAACCGGGGTTGATTACTACTGTAGCAGTAAATTATGGCCGAAAAACGCCTCGAATATAGAGCAATTACTGAAAGCCGGTTCGCAGCAGCGAAACACCAATAAATAGCGACACTTACATAGGCGCGCTTAAGCACGATACAGCCAACGGAGACCAGAATGGGTGCAAGTAAGAACAACTTGAATGCGATAGTCAATGGAGTGCGAATTTCGCGACTGACATTGAGCGAACTGCCTCAAACGATGCGTCGCCAATTACAGAATGCTCGCAAGTATCGTCGTGAACTGGAACAACTAACGGTGCAAGTTCACGGTGAAGTGAATACCACGATGGCCCATTTCATTGACGAAGCCGTGAACGCCGAGATACATGCTTCCGTGTGTCGATGGTTAATGCGAACCCGGCTGGAAACAATGACCGTCGCGGACATCACTCGTTGTAGTGAACAGATAATGAAGGCCAAGACAGTACGCAATAAGGCAATCGAACGACTGAAACTTGACATAGCCAAAGACCCGTGGAGTGAAGCTTTCGATGGAACAATCAAGGAGTAGTAATGCGAAACAATCAATACATAAATGAACACCTAGTGCAAATACAAGGGGTGGGGGGTAGGTCAAGGGCTGGAAGGTGAGTTGGTAATCAGGGATGGGGGGCCCCATTTACACCCGCACGGTAATTTTGGAAACGAGAACATGAACATTTCACCAAGTAAATTTGCTGAATACGCTAAACACCCGGTTAAGTTCCGTGACGACTTGCGCGTTGACGTCAGTGGTACGGTTCGTCGGTTCGGCGACGTTATGGACTCATGGCAGCGCAATGACTTCGCTGCTATCGACCCCGCGATGATGCTTTGTAATGGGCAGGGCGATGATACTTCCGCTGTCATGCGGGCATACCTTGAGCGTGCGCGTGGGCATAGTAAAACGACTGACCTAGCCGTGATGTGCGTATGGATACTGGCGTTCGCTAAACGTGCCGTCAAAGGTTATGCGTTCGCTGCTGACAAGGACCAAGCCAATCTCTTAAAGGATGCCATAGACGTTATCGTTAGGCTTAATCCTTGGCTTAGCTCGATTATCGAAGTACAGCGCGGGCAGGCATTGAACATTGCTAAGGGGCATCCCGGCAATGGAGCAAGGCTAGAGATATCTGCCAGTGATGTTGCATCGTCCTACGGTATTCTTCCTGATTTTATAATTGCCGATGAACTCACGCACTGGTTGGGCGACGGCTCGCTATGGCACTCGATTATTTCTAGTGCTGCCAAGCGTTCAAATTGTCTGTTATGCGTGATCTCTAATGCGGGCTTTGTCGATTCGTGGCAATGGCCAGTACGCGAAACAGCCCGAACGGAGGAGAGTTGGTACTTTAGCCGATTAGATGGCCCTGTGGCATCATGGATGACGCCTGACCGCTTAGCGGAGCAACGGCGCATGCTGCCCTCTATAGCGTTTAACCGATTGTGGATGAATGAATGGTCGAGTGGTGGTGGTGATGCCCTTACTCCAGAAGATATAGCGGCTGCGTTCGATGATTCGCTGGCCCCGATGACAGGCCACGAGAAGGGATTCTACTTTGTTGGTGGCAGTGACCTGGGATTAACTCGTGACTGCGCTGCTTTCGTCGTGTTAGCCGTACCAACGGGCGGAACTGCTGGCCGTATTCGATTGGCGCACCACAAGCTGTGGAAGCCTACCCTCGGAAACAAGATAAATCTGTTAGATGTTCAGCGGCATATTTTGCAGTGCTGCGAGAACTACAATTTGCAGTTTATCGGGTTTGACCCTTGGCAGCATGAAGCGTTAGCTCAGGCTATCGAAGCAGACAGCAACCGCAAACGTCGTAACAGTCGCCGCAGGTTTAACTCGCAACCCTTTATGCGAGAGATACCGCCATCGCCAGCGAATCTGCGACTACAAACCACCTTAACAATCGAGTCTTTCCAGGATCACCGATTGCAGTTTTACGACTGTGAACCTTTACGCCGAGACTTAGCCAAACTGCGCGTAGAAGAAAAGAGCTACGGTTGGCGACTTGTTTCCCCCAGAGATGGTGACGGCCACGGCGACACCTTTAGCGCGTTCGCGTTGGCGTTAATCATAGCGCATGAACTGGCTGGCAAACGAGCCAAGACAATCGGCGTTGTTAGCGATGATAGTCAGACCACGGATTGGTTGGAGCGTTTTAATCGTCGGCAAGCAGCATGGCAGGCTGAATGCGATTTGTTGGATAAACCCACAACGTACAAGGAAGAGTTGTTGGATGCCCTTTATGAAGGTCGTGTGCGTGTACTCGGCCAATAGTGTTACCACTTTTTAAGGAGATATTTTTATGCAAGAAGTTTATGGACCTAATCAGTTTGTCAAAGAACATGGCGACGCAACCGGCAATGATTTTGTGTACCACAATGGACGGTATATCTGCCCTGACGGTGCGATGTGTTCTGATGATGGCAAACAACGGTGGTTGCCTGTAGTCGATCCCACAGAAAATCGAGCGCAGCGTAGATATTACTTGGTGTGCAAGTTAGATGATGAAACCAAAAAATTTGACCGGTTCAAGGGGGAGTGCCTTGAACAAGCTCAATTCGCAAAACAAGCACCAAGCTTTTGCCCTCCGCCAAGTCAACGTGCAATCGAGCAACTAGAGCGAGGCAAACAACGGATCGCCAAGTTGCGACAAGCACTTGCCGAACTTGATGCCGAGATAGCCCAAGACCCAAAAAGCAACTCGGCACGAGACCAAGTCCGCGCTGAGCAACACCACCAAAGATGCAGCGAGATCGACGAACTTGTCTCTGACATCCTAGCTGTCGAGATTTGATGCCTTGTTAGTTATTAACTATTAACCCTGTTTTATAAGGAAACTTAGCCATGTTAAGGAATGTATTTGTGAACAATTATGGCGGGGGCTTCGTGAACCCCGATGGCCCTGACGTTAATGTATCGAACCTTGCCAAACATTACCCCTCGCATAACCCCTTGGAGGATGACGAGATGCTTGGCTTGCCGGTAATGAACTTCGATGACACTCAGAACGACAACAACGCACCAACTGAACAGTGTGGTTGCCATAAGACTGTGAAGAAGTTCAGTGTACTCCAGAACTCACATGATACGTCGCCAGAGGATAGCGAAATGCTGGGAGTCCCCGTGTGGAATTTTGACAAAGACGATTAGCCAGTGGTTGGTTGCTGGTAAGGGGACGGGTTCATGTTCTTCCCCGTGGTTTGCAGACGCCCGGCGCATCGACTGATCGTATCTCCATGTCAGTCGGTGCGCTGCCCCTTTTTATTTTACTTAGACCCTTGCCTGCGGAAGATAAGCGACACACCCGCTAGGAATATGAGGTGCAATCCAAGCGGTTCTGGAACGCTCAATATATTTGTATAAGTGCCGGTAGGCTGAGAGGGACGCCCATATAGCTCGTTCCACCAATAGAGATCGGCGCTATCTATCACTCCATCGCCATTTGCATCGGCCCCAGTGCCTCCCGGTACGAAATTGCCAGCTTGTTGTTGCCAAATAAGGAAGTCCCTGCCGTCGACGTCATCATCTCCATCGAAATCGCCTACGCCTGCGTATTCAGAGGTTGGAGTGAGCGACAACGAGGCCGTGTAGTAGGCCGAGCCTACTCGCTGAATATCATTTCCCAGAATAAAGGTTCGGCAGATTGTTGATGCATACCCTTCTAAACTAAAGTCGCCGGGAGGGACAACACCCAGATCCCATTCATACTCAAAAGTACTCTGCTGACCAGTTTGACTTGAGACGGGCAAATGAATCGTTGGTCCATCCGGCCTAACTAATCTGATCCTTGAATATGAGCTAAAACTTCCGGTCCAATCATTGGCTATAACGAGCCTTAAATTTAGGATAATTCGGTGTGGAACCTCTGTAAAAAATCCAAGCGAAACATCAGATTCGGCTTCACTATGAACGTGATCTCCTATTAACACCGCATCGCCAACTGCATAACCCTCGATACTCATAGACCATTGGCTAGCGTGATTAACGTGAGAAGTTGCACCCGCCCTTATTACCGTTGCAGGCGCAGATAAGGTTGAATCTGCTCCGTGCGGGTTGATCTCAGGTATTCCAGGATAATTGATTGTTCCAGCATAAGCTTCGGAAAGGGTGTTCCAGGTGAATCCCCTCGCTCCTAGATGAGGCGCGTCGCCAGATGCCTCAACTGCTCCATAGAACATGAAAAAACACACTAGTACCATTAGTCGCTTCATGTTGTATCTCATCGAAACATTGGCGGAGTAGTTTGGATATGGTTACACACTGAAGTGTGTTAACCAGAACTTCACAGTTGGAGTGGCCCAAGAGGAGTGCCAGTCCCCAAGACTCCGTAATCGTAATGATGGTCCCGATGCCGTGTCAATCGATTGGAACAATTAGCCATCTTCTCATGTTCCGGTACGAACAAACCCCGAAATGAGAGACAGACAAGGCCAAGTATGCAAGCGGATCACTGTTCCCGAACCCAGCACAGCGCTGTTGGCGGTAGCGGGACTAGCGATCCTTGTGTGCAGGACACGGATGTAATATCGCCCGCTCCTTTGATTGTTGGGGCATCCATATGCGTATCGTCAAGTTCGACCCCGCTAACGACCGCCAGAAAGAGTTCGCAGCCTCTCCCGCACGCCGCCAAATAGATAATTGGTCTGAATATGGACCTATTGCCCCCCGAGCTTTTTCTCCGTATCAAACGAAGATTGCAGCAACGCTCCACACCGCTCCGAATAGGAATCCAAGAACAGACCACTCAACGATCCGCGGAACCCACGTCGGCATTGTTCCCTCTTGGAGACACCAGCTGACGATTTCGGTATATCGCTGGCCTATTTGCCACAGTGGCTCATGCGGCATCGAGGGGCCGAAGCTTCGGTGGTAATAATGGCTGACTAGATAGAGCCCGACCGCATATGCTGTGGCTGCGAGTGCCATCAACAACAAACCGACGGAAACAAGCATCTCGCGATCTCCCCAGCACATCACTCGACAGAAGTCGATTTAAGATTTCCGTTAACGTTCTATGTATTTCGGCAGCGATTGTCAATTCTGTCAATAAAACCAAGGCCTGGCCCAATTGTTGGGCTGTCGGGCGGACCCGAAGTCCCCTGAGCCTCAACCGCACACCGAGCCGAGAACCGGGGTCTACTTCATTGGATTTTCGCGTCGCTAGCCTAATCCCCGAACCCACCGCGCTCTTGCTCATTTGCCTAGGAGCGGTCGGTCTGCTTGGTCGTCGACTATAGCAATACCTCGATTGCACTTGGCGCACGAGGCGCTTATCTCGAAAGTCACGGGTAAATGAGAAATGGGAACATTAGCCCTACTTGCGGTGGTTCTTTGTTTTATGGCTGCCTTGCCCGCGCTAATCGAGTATTACTTCGGACCCAAGGCGCTAATTCAAGTGGTCTAGTTCTCAGAGAGGTACGGAATGGAAACCGTTCTAGTTATCAAGGTTGTAGAACTTTTAGGGAAAGCTATTGGCGGATTGTTCTCAGGGAACAAACCTCGCAAGGACGATAAACAAGCCGCCAAACTTATTTCAGAATCAATCACCGAACTACTCTCCATCGACCCGAATGTAATTGCCGTTCGGGTAAAGCTCAGCAATGCTTCAGTTTTGGCGACAACGGTGAACGCAGAGTTGCTACGAGCAGAGGAAATGCTTGAGAAGGTAAAGACCTACGCACGCAAGGTAGCAGTAACGAAGGCAGCGCCGAAGAAATCCGCTAAGAAAAAAACAACTAAGAAAACGGCTAAAAAGAAAGCAGCGAATAAGAAGTCGGCAAAGAAAAAATAGGCGAGGCTTTGCCTTCGCGCGAACTTAGCAGATAACTGCCAATTGTCGCCCCTGTAGGCCAATGGTTGCCCGGCACTTGTCGCGAATGTCGGCCCCCAGACTGGCGCTCGTTAGGGGACGAATTTGGGGGCCTAGCAGGGCTATTTTGGGCGTACGGCGGCCACGGCAAGCACACGCTGACCGACCTGTAGTAATTTACTGCGGTAGGGCCATGCTAAGCTGTGTTTTGCGGGGTTTCGGCATAGGTGCCAAAAGTGCCGAATACCCTATAAATACCGTGATATTCGGCGATTTTGGGGCTGGTGAAAAGATACCATACCCCTTTAGCAAACCGGCGCATTCGACCACTCTGCCACCTCTCCAGGTCAGCGATCCAGAGAAATATCGGAGTTTCTCGGACCCAAGTCGAGCTTAAATTTTAGATCAAACCCCTAAGCCTGCAAGGGCCTAGAAAAGCTCATTCTGCCAGGGCCGGAGTGACCGCTTGCACGGCAATTTGCATCCGATAGAACGACCGCCAGATAAAGACCAGCGACAACAGCCCGAGGATCGCGCCGACGGCGACGCTGGTCGTCGGATTCATCTCGATGGCCAGTTCCACAGCCAGCAAGCCGAACAAAGTCGTGAATTTGATGACCGGATTGAGGGCCACCGAGGAGGTGTCCTTGAACGGATCGCCCACGGTGTCGCCCACTACCGAGGCATCGTGGAGCGGTGTCCCTTTTTCACGAAGTTCAACCTCGACGATTTTCTTGGCATTATCCCACGCTCCACCGGCATTGGCCATGAAAATCGCTTGGTACAATCCAAAGATGGCAATAGAAAACAGATAACCAATAAAAAAATGGGCGTTGATACAAGCGAACGAGAGCGTCATGAAAAACAGAGCGAAGAAGATATTGAACATACCCTTTTGGGCATAGAGCGTACAAATTTCAACGACCCGCTTGCTGTCCTCAATGGATGCACGATCTTCGCCACCCGTGAGCTTGATGTGCTCTTTGATGAATTCCACGGCCCGGTAAGCGCCGGCACAGACGGCTTGAGTTGAGGCCCCCGTGAACCAATAAATCACAGCACCGCCCGAGATCAAACCGAGCATAAAAGGAGGATAGAGCAAAGACAGTTTTTCCATATCGGTGGTCAAACCGTTGGTCAGCACCACGATGATCGAGAAGATCAAGGTCGTGGCCCCCACAACCGCGGTGCCAATCAGCACCGGCTTGGCCGTCGCTTTAAACGTATTGCCGGCACCGTCATTTTCTTCGAGGAAAGTTTTGGCTTTCACAAAATCTGGCATAAAGCCGAAGTCTCGTTCGATTTCTTTCTCGATGCCGGGGATTTTAGTGATCGTGGAGAGTTCGAACACGCTTTGGGCATTGTCTGCCACGGGACCATACGAATCGACCGCGATTGTCACGGGACCCATGCCCAGGAAACCAAACGCGACCAAACCGAAGGCAAACACGGCTGGGGCAATCATCAAAACATCGAGACCGAACGAACTCACGCCGTAGGCAATCGCCATAAGTGCCACGATCGTCAGGCCCATCCAGAATGCACTGAAATTGCCCGCAGTTAGACCAGACAAAATGTTAAGCGAAGCACCCCCTTGACGGGACGATTCCACAACTTCCTTGACGTGCAGTGAATGGGTCGATGTGAAGATTTTAACGAGTTCCGGGATAATCGCCCCTGCAAGAGTACCGCAGGAAATGATTGTCGAAAGCTTCCACCACAGCGTGCCATCCCCCAAACCACCAATCAGCAAGAAGGACATCACATAAGTAACTACAACCGAAATGACAGACGTAATCCAAACAAGTTGAGTCAATGGGGCCTCGAAGTCCATATGCGTTTCCGTCGCATATTTCGCTCGGGCCAAAGCCTGATTCACTGCATAGGCCAAGATGCTCGTGGCGATCATCATGATTCGCATCATGAAGATCCAGACCAGCAAGCGAACTTGAACTTGCGTGGCAGCGTCCGCGGCGGCGGCCACTTGTTCCTGCGTGGCGGTCGCGGCAGTGACCCCCTCGGGGTAATACAGCTGCGGCACGACAGCCAGCAAAATAAACGTGATCAGGGCCACACCCGTCACACCGTAGGTCTCAAAACCATCGGCTGTGGGACCCACCGAGTCACCGGCATTATCTCCAGTGCAGTCGGCGATCACACCAGGATTGCGGGCATCGTCTTCGTCGATATGAAAGACGATCTTCATCAAGTCGGCCCCAATGTCGGCAATCTTCGTGAAGATGCCACCCGCGATGCGAAGGGCCGCTGCACCGAGGGATTCACCAATCGCAAAACCGATGAAGCAGGGGCCCGCATAGTCGCCCGGCACGAACAACAAAATCGCAAGCATGATCGCCAGCTCGACGCTAATCAGCAGCGTGCCGATGCTGATGCCTGCTTGCAGGGGGATCGTGAAGGCCGGCAACGGTTTGCCTGCCAAGCAAGCAAACGCTGCCCGCGAGTTGGCATAGGTGTTGATACGAATGCCGAACCAGGCCACAAAATAACTTCCCGCGATGCCTACCAAGCTAAACAAAATAATTGTGGCGACTTTCATGGCCTCGAAATGTCGCAGCCAACCAAAGTAGACCACCATGACTGCGCCGATGAACAACTCCAGGAGCAGGATAAACTTACCTTGGGTGAAGAGATAAGTTTTGCAGGTTTCGTAGATCAACTCCGAAATATCACGCATCGATTGATGCACGGGCAAATTGCGGAGCTTGAAGAACATCGACAGTCCGAAGGACATACCCAACCCACACACCACCAAGCCGCCCAACAGCCAGTGACGGCCATTGATTCCCAGAAAATCCTGCGTGGAAACGTCAGGTAGGATGAGGTCCGCTTCACCAGCGCTGGCCGTGGATGCGACCAAGCTGATCACCGCCGTCAGCAAGCAACGAACTATCGAGAGATACATTGAGATTCCTGAAAAAGAATATGTCTAGTTGGCCAAAGCTGGGGTGGAACGATTAGCCGAATCACGCTCGATGCGTCGCGATCCAACGTCCCCCTCCTGAACGTTCCGAGCTATCCAAAAATAGAATACGCAACTCCCCAGAACCGCTCGGATAGCCAGGAATTTGACGATTTTGAATCGAAGGATTCAAAGAAGAACCGGCCACGGCGGTACAGCTTGCAAGATTGTAATCCTAAGCAAGAGCGAAGTTTAGATCGACTCACCCGGACAGTCAACCGGAAGCCGCGGGGAAACACACAGTTCAACGCGGGATGGGGGCCGTGTTCAAGAGATGCGACAAATCGTCGACCCAGCATTCCAGCAAAGTCGCTTGGTTGGCATTGCGGTCAAGTTCTTCCTCGGCCAGGACACAGCGGTCCAAAGCAGCGAGTAAGCGTGAATCCGATGCGCGATTCGTTGAAACTGGGGCTTTGGCTGCCGTCAACTGATCTCGCAGGTGCTCAATGACCAATTCAAAGGTAGCCCGCAACCGCTGCCTCTTGGCTTCGGCTTCGGTTCCTGCTTCGCTAACGAAATCGTTGACCATCGACACAAATCGCACGCTATTGAGTCCAGGCTGGGAAAAATGTTTAACAAGCCGCTGGCGAAAGTCGCCAAGATTCATGGCAAGTATCTCGGTAGCTCGTTGCAAACTACCGCCAGATTGCGCCGCCAGATCCCTTGCCTGGGATTCGTTCTCCACGACCGACTGCTCCAGGAGCAGCTGGCTTACCACTTCTTGTGGCAAGGGCTCGAACCGAACGATCTGGGTCCTCGAGAGAATCGTGGGAAGTTGCCGGCTCCGATTTGTGCCGATCAGAATCAGCAGCGCCCCCCGCGGGGGTTCTTCCAGGGTCTTGAGCAGGCAATTGGCACTCTCAGTCGTCAGGCCGTCGGCATCGTCGATGATCGCCACTCTGCGTCGACCCATCATTGGCCGCAGTGAGATATTATGGCAAAGTCCGACTTGGTTGCGGTGCTCACGATCACCCAAGAAGAGTTCGAGCGGTAACCACCGCTTTCCAGCAGGCAGCCCCACGACATCGATATCGGGATGCGTTCCGGCTTCCATTAGCCGGCAGGAGTCGCAATGTCCACAGGGCAAGAGGTCCGTTTCTTTTGCATTCGCGCAGAGCAGAGCCTTGGCCAACTTGAGAGCAAACGTGCGTTTGCCGATCCCAGCAGGTCCGAGGAACAAATAACTCGACGCGAGCCGGCCACTAGCCAAGCTGCCACGAAATTGTTCCACAACCGCGTCATGTCCTTGAATTCCCTGCCACATGGGATTTGATGCTAACAATTAGACAAATCACCTGACAAGCCGACTCCTTGATTAAGCCGGATTAGAAACTTGCGGAAGAGCGGTTTAGGATTGATCGAGAGGACTTCGGATATTTATGTCGGCCAACCCTTTGCCACATCGTCGCTTTCAATGCGATGGCTGCCAAGCCGCGTTGCCCTATGACCCCGCGCAGGCCGGCAAATTGTGCCGCTGCGGGAAATGCGGAAAAACGCTTCTGATTCCCGAACTGGATGAGCAGAACGATAAACCTCGCCAGCCCGAACTGCCAAAATTTGTCGAATTCTGGTGCCGGGTCTGCGACACGCGGCTTGTCGCCAAGAGCGAAGATAGCGGCAAAAAAGCCAAGTGCACCGATTGCGGCGCCGTGAATGTTATTCCCACTCCCAGAAAACCCGAGGCCCCGCGTGTCCCAGCGGCCATGCAAGGACCGCAGTACGACGTGTGGGAAGTCGACAAAGCCCCTGAACCTGAAAAGCAACGAGCCGCACAACCCAAGCTGTTCCCCATCTACTGCCGGGTTTGCGACACTTTGATGTATGCCGAACTCAAGCATGTGGGTGGCAAACTTAAGTGCCCCGATTGTGGCGCACTCACTGCGGTCAAAGAACCGCCCAAAGAAGTCGAGAAAAAGTCGCCCCTTGTTCCCGACGGCGAAGAGTACAAGCTCTCTGCCCCTCCGACCACCCGACAGAAAGTCGTTCCCGAGTATATCGAGCGAATTAAGCAGGAAGGACTGATGGCAGTTGCCAAGGAAGCCGAAAAGCTTGCTGCAGAACGTCCCAAAATGCCGCCGTTGCCAACGCTCAACGGTGTCTTGTCGATGCTCGTGCGAGAACCGGTGATTACATGGTGGGTCGGATTATCGGTGGGTGGGACAGTGGTTGCTTGGTTGCTCATTAACTCGATTCCTTCAGCCAGCGCAAGTGGCTTTGCTCAGATGTTCGCCTTGATGTGTCGAATTTTCGGCTTTTTAACGGGGCTGATGTGGTATGGCCCGACCGCAGCCATTCTCTGTGCGATTGTGGCCGAGAGTTCCGAGGGGCACACCAAGCTGTATGCCTCGCCCAGCCCCCGCTTCTTTGAATGCTTAATTGAGATGCTGCATATCGGCACCACACTCTCGCTGAGCTGTATCCCTGGGTTTGCTGTTATGAAGTTCGTTCCCTGGGAGTATTCATTTGCCGTCGGGGCAGGCAGTTTCTTGATCTTCTTTCCCGTACTCTTGCTTTCAACGTTTCATCAAAACACACCGATGGGGATCTTTTCTCTCCGAGTATGGGGAAGCCTCGTCCTGCGGCCTGCCCATTGGTTACTGTTCTATGTAGAGTCGGCTATCATCCTCGCGATTGGGATTGCAGCTTCCATGGCAATTCTCGTGATGGCTCGTGAGTGGCTTTTGGGAATTGTTCCCGTGGCTCTCGCAACCGCATTTGTGTATTGCCGCGTGCTGGGACGCTTTGCTTGGTGGCTCGCGGAGTCACTACCCGTTAAGGAGAAACCAGAAATCGAGCCGCGTTACAAACGCTTTGCTTAAATTTAAGAAAAGTACCGCACAGCATTACGGAACATGGCGAGCCCTTGTCCTTCACCGCGTTCGCTACGTCTCGTCCATTGGGGATGCTGCGTGAAATCGACAAATCGCTCGGGATGCGGCATCAAGCCAAAGACTCGTCCCGTCGAGTCGCACATGCCAGCCACGTCGACCACAGCGCCGTTGGGATTGTAGGGCGACGGCATCTCGCCGGTGTCCGCATAACGCAAAACTAGCTGGCCATTCTCTTCAAAGCGGCTGAGCCACTCGTCGTCACGAACCACGAACTTTCCTTCGGCGTGAGCAATCGGCAGGACAAGGGAGCTGATTCCTTGTAGAAACACACAGTGATCACCGGAGGTTTGTAAGCTGACCCAGCGGTCGATGAATTTTCCCGAATCATTCCAAGTTAGTGATGCCGCCGGACCCTGTGAATCGTCCGTATCGAGCAAGCCCGATTTGATGAGAACTTGAAATCCATTGCAGATACCCAGGATGAGCTTGCCCGCCTCGCGAAACTCTCGCATCGCGTCGGCCAGGTGATGGCGAATCTGATTGCCGAAGATCCGTCCCGCGGCAACGTCGTCGCCGTAACTGAAACCGCCGGGAAGACAAAGAATCTGATAGTCACTGGCTAAGTTGGGAGATTCCAGCAAACGATTGAGATGAAATACTTCGGGCAGCCCGCCAGCCAACTGAAAAGCGTGCGCGGTCTCCACGTCGCAATTCGTGCCGGGTGCTCGCAATATCATAATGCGGGTTTGAGTCATATCGTTTTTACCAGGCGAGCGGTTCTTTCCAAGCGGCTTTCAACGCGGAGAGTTCGGTATTGATCCATGAAGTGCCATTGGGTTGGTCAACAATTTCCAACCGTTGCTCTGCTTGAGTGCGACCAATGCAAGCGTGTGGGACGTTGCTCAAAGCAGCTTCAAACGCCGCGGACTGATCAGGTCGAACTTCGCAGAGAAAACGGGTGTTGGACTCACTGAACAGTAATTTTACGGGGGGCAAAGTTTCATGCGTAGGAATTTTAGCTAATTCGATCACAGCCCCGATGTCACCTGCAAAGCACATTTCGGCGGCGGCAGCCGCAAGACCACCTTCACTCAAATCGTGGCAGGCTCGCACTAAACCACTGGAAATTGCTTGATGCAACGCCGCGAATGTTTGCTTGGCCAAGAATGGATCAACTTGAGGCACTTGCCCGCCTTTCAAGTCGTGGATCAAAACGAAGTGCGAACCGCCAAGCTCATCTTTCGTCGTGCCAACCAGATACAGCAAGCTATCCGCGTGCTTGAGATCCATCGTAACGGCGAGCGACACGTCAGCGATTTGCCCCATTGCACTGATCAATAACGACGGGGGAATGGCAATCGTCTGTTTGTTGCCGGACTCATCAAAGTAACTGAACTCATTGTTCAGGCTATCTTTGCCGCTGATAAAGGGCGTTTCCAGAACAAGTGATAAATCGTGGCAGGCAAGGGCCGCGCGGACCAACGAGCCCAGCGTTTCGCTCTTTTCACAGTCGCCCCAACAGAAGTTGTCGAGGAGCGCAATCCGCGAAGGATCAGCCCCTACTGCCACGCAATTACGCATCGCTTCGTCGATGGCACTGGCGGCCATGTGGTAGGTATCGAGATCCCCATAGTGAGGATTCATGCCACAAGAAATAACCACTCCACGGCGTGAAGACAGTACAGGGCGAACGACCGCCGCATCACCAGGGCCATCGAGCTGCGTGCCGACAAGCGGTTTGACGACACTGCCGCCTTGCACTTCATGATCATACTGGCGGATGATCCATTCCTTGCTGGCGACGTTGTAGCTGCCCAAAATTCGGTAAAGATCGTCCGTAAGATTATTGCCTAATGATGGCAGTTCTATATCTTGAACTGCTTGAGGCGAAAAATTGGCCGAGCGGATTACGGGCGGGCGACCTTTGTGCAAGACGTCCATTTCTAAGTCGCCAACGACGTGCTCACCGTATTTCAAAAGCAATCGCCCTGTCGGAGCAAACTTACCAATAGCCGTGGCTTCTACTCCTTCAGCTTCGCAGAGGGCGTGGAATTCATCCCAGGATTGTGGAGGCACGCTGAGAACCATGCGCTCCTGGGCTTCGGAAATCCAAATCTCGGTGTAGGATAGGCCAGCGTATTTCACTGGTGCGCGGTCAAGCCAAACTTCTGCTCCGATTTCCTCGCCCATTTCGCCGACGGCACTGCTGAATCCACCCGCGCCACAATCCGTTATGGCTGTGTACAGACCACGGTTCCGAATGGCCTTCAGAACATCGAGCACCTTCTTCTCCTCGACGGCGTTGCCGATTTGAACGGCTCCACCTGAAAGCGATTCACTTTCGTGAGTAAGCTCAGCACTGGAAAACGTGGCACCATGGATGCCATCTCTGCCCGTGCGACCACCAACGCTCACGATCAAATCATTGGGCTGTACCTGCTTGAACGATTTGTCGACGGGGATGAGGCCAACATTGCCGCAATAGACAAGAGGGTTGCCGAGATAGCGAGGATCGAAATAGACGGCTCCGTTGACCGTGGGAATGCCCATGCGGTTGCCATAATCGCGAACCCCACTGACGACCCCACGCATCACTTGTTTGGGATTGAGCACCCCGGGCGGGAGTTCGCTGCTAGGGGTGTCGGGAGGTGCGAAGCAAAATACGTCGGTGTTACAAATCGGCTTGGCCCCCATGCCGGTGCCAATCGTATCGCGGATCACACCACCAATGCCGGTGTTTGCGCCACCGTAGGGCTCCAGCGCCGACGGATGATTGTGTGTTTCTACTTTGAAGCAGATATTGAAATCGTCGGTGAACCGGACGATTCCGGCATTGTCGCGGAAGACGCTGACACACCAATCTTTGTCGCCCCAACGCTTACGCAGTTCGGTAGTCGCCGCGAAGATGGTTTCCTTGAGCATATTGTTGAACTGCCGTTCGCCCTGCTCATCGCGGTAGGCAATACGTCCTGCCAGCGTCTTGTGGCTGCAATGCTCGCTCCACGTCTGAGCGAGGGTCTCCAGCTCGATGTCCGTTGGTTCGCGGCCCAGTTCGGCGAAGTACTTTTGGATCGTCTGCATTTCCGCGAGTTGCAGATAAAGCTGCCCCTCGCGGCTGAGCCGCATCAGGCCTGCATCGTCTAAACCCTTAAGAGCTACCGTTTGCAGGCGAAATTGATATTCGCTCCCGAGTTGCAGCCGATCAAAGGGGAGGGGGCCGATCACCGTTTGTTCGATAGCGTCGTTGGACAGAATTCGGGTGCTAATCTCCGAGAGTTGTTCCTGCTCCGCACCGGCGATCCAATATTTTCTTAGAGTTCGCAACGCGGTGAGCGAAAAGCCAAAATCCCTTACCGCTGCCTCGGCACTTTGAGCAACAGGATCCATGACGCCTGGTTTCAAAAGTACCTGTAATAAGGTTGCGCTATTATTTTGAGGCGGAGCAACCAGAGTTACATCGCCAACCTTGGCTACGACCGGACGTTCTACCGTGCCGTCGGCAAAAAGCTCACTAGCTAGCCGCGAAACTTGTGCGGCATCTAGGGAATCGCTTTCCAGCAGAAACCCCCGCGCCGAGTGAATGGATAAATTGTGGCCAATTCCCAACTCAGCAGCCACACCAGCCACGCGCTGTGCTTCGTGGTCTTGGAGCCCGGGTAAGGGGTGGATGTCAATTTCCCAGAGCATCTCGAATCTGTTTCGCTTGTTGGAGGGTGTCTTGAAGTTGTGACCACTCGCCGTTTGCCATTTCGGCTCGCATTTCTTGAAGCTGGGCTACCAGCTGGTCAAGTGCGGGTAGCATAGCGGCTTTGTTCTGGCTAAATATCTGCGTCCACAAAGCGGCATCGCCAGCTGCGACACGGGTCGTGTCGGACCAACCCGTGGCCGCCAGCGGCAGGTATTCTTGCGGTGTGCACTTGGCCAAAGCCGAGGCAACCAAATGGGGCATGTGGCTGGTACTTGCCAGGGCTTGGTCATGTTCCTCAGGAGACATGACATGGACCATGGCTCCCAAAGATTGCCAGAAATCCCGCGCAATTTCTAGGACCTCTTCCGAAGTCCTGGAAGTCGGCGTCACAACGACGGTTTTTCCTTCAAATAAGTCTTCGCGGGCGTGTTCGGGACCTGCACGGTGATCACCCGCCAGGGGGTGACTGCCGACAAAACGGTGGGCTGACGGGTCGAGCTGGGCATCGACCTTATGGCAAATGAGCCCTTTGGTGCTTCCCGCATCGGTAATCAACTTGGCATTGGGAGCCGCTTGAGCGATCTGACAAACTGTGTCCGCAATAAGATCGACCGGTGTCGCGACCACGACGAAATCGGCATTGGCCACTCCGGCAGCGAGATCCGTTGTTGACCGGTCAATCGCTCCAATGGCCAACGCCTTATCGAGGGTGCCCTGATTTCGACCGATTCCTGTAACATTTGCTGCCAGCCCGCGCTTACGTAGAGCAAGGCCAATCGATCCGCCGATCAGGCCGACTCCGACAATCGCTACATTTGTGGAGTTGGGCATGCGAACGTGGGTGGGATGGCTGGTTTGGCCCGGCTGGGCTTCGTAGAAACTGTTATGCTCTGGCCAGCGAATGCCTCCGGCTGACCAATGGGGGCATTCTAGCAAAGCCCGCGAAGTTTGCAGGGGGCAGACGCGGCCGAAAAAATGCCGCGTGACCTTGGCCGAACGGTACGGCCCTTGCAATCGGTAGATCCTACGGTGTGGGCAAAAGTTCGCCTCAAGGAACTGCTCTACCCAAAAGGGGTTAAAAAAGCAAAAAATTATGGTTTTGATTAAATCATTTCTTCGCTCTTACGTAATTACTGCGGTAAACTACCCTACGCCTTACAATAATTTGGTACTGCTTGCTAGCAGGGAAAGTTTTCAAATGCCCGTTGCAAAAGGATTTGCGCAATCAGGCCGTTCACGTTTTTTGGGGACATCTGCCATGTTGCGCACTATTTGTCTGGCCCTCGTTGTGGCCGCCAGTTTCACCGTGAGTCAACTTCCTGCCCAGGAATGGGCCGAGAAGATGTTTAACACAAAGGAACACGACTTCGGCACGGTTGCCCGCGGAGCGGAAACCATCTACCGCTTCGAGATCACGAATCTCTATAAGCAACCCATGAAGATTTTGGGAGTGCGGTCGAGCTGCGGCTGCACCTCGCCTACGATCGAGAACAATACGATTGGCACCTACGAGAAGGCTTATCTCGTCGCCAAGTTCAATACTCACACATTCGTTGGTATGCACGGTGCGACATTGACCGTCAGTTTCGGGGCCCCGTATCCGGCCGAAGTTCAAGTCCGCGTACACGGCAACATCCGCGGCGACGTCGTCATTGCTCCCGGTGCTGTCGAATTCGGCAAGGTCGACGAGGGCGAAGTCCGCGAACAGCGTATTAATGTCAGCTATGCCGGCCGCAGCGACTGGAAGATTGTCGACGTCACCAATGACAACGACTTCTTCGAAGTCGAAATGGAAGAAGCTCCCCGCACGATGGGCAAGGTGAACTACAACTTGGTTGTGCGGCTCAAAGACAACGTACCGGTTGGTTTCGTCAAGGACCAACTCACGATCATAACCAACGACCAACGGGCGGATAGCCAGCGGATTCCCTTGTTTATTGGTGGGCAAGTCGTGCCGGAGATTTCTGTCACGCCTGAAACCCTTGTATTGGGTAACGTGAAAGCTGGCGAACCGATTACCAAGAAAGTCGTCGTCCGCGGCAAGAAACCGTTCAAGATTCTTGACGTGAACTGCGGCGACAACTGTTTCAGCTTCAACACGGATCAAGAATCGAAGGAATTGCATTTGGTTGAGATCACGTATCGTCCTGGCGATCAACCTGGTGCGGTGAAAGTTCCCGTGACGATTACCACTGACCGTCCGAACCGCACGGCCGCCCTGACGGTTTCGGCTGAAGTGATAGCACCTGCCGTCGCTCCGCCAGCAACGCAGGTGGAAGTTGGCAAGCAAACGATTGCCGACCCGCAGAATTCGCAAGTCGCTGAGACTGCTAGCGTCCAATAACGGCAGCGTTGACACCAGTCGCTGCCGCCGCCATAATCCCCGCCCATTTCGCGCTTTCCGTTTCCAAGAAACGACCGCGTGAAATGGGCGTTTTCTTTTCTTATCATCACGTTGTGGATGCGCATGGACGCGGTCTTCACACAATCGATGCGTGCCTTTCTCGCTAGCGCCGTGCGCTGCGCGTGTTGTAGTGTATTGCTGTTTGCCACGGTGCCGGTGTTTGCTGAAAACGATCCCTTCGACGAACAATCGCGGGCCAATCTCTCGTCCTTCGACTTTAAAGTTGAAGAAGAAGTAGAAGTCATGTCGCCCGATGCGGCGAAGTTTGATCACTGGGAACCGATTGTCGAAGACGAAACTCAAGAGCCCGAAGAAACGCTCGTGAAATGGAACGATCCTTCCGTCAAACCGATCGATTGGATGCGGCACTTTGGGTTGCATCATTCATCGACCTCGGGCCGTTACACTGGTAAAGGCTTGCCCATGGAAGGCACGAGTTGGCTTAACCGACCTTTTCATGCGGATTGGTTTATTGGTCCCCTGGTGATCGACGACGAATTGAATATGGACAACGAAGTGATGGCTGGTGTGCGACTCGGCTATGACTTCGATTACTACTGGGGTTACGAATTACGGTTGGGATGGGCGCATCCAAACTTCTCGGAACCTAATGCCGCTGAACAACCTTACAACGGCAATTATTTCATCACCGACTTCGACATAAAATATTCTCCCTGGGGTGATTCAAAATTTCGTCCTTATGCATTGCTTGGCGGTGGCATGGCTCGGATTAATTACCAAAACGATGCCGGCACCGAAGAAAAGGTGACGCTCGTGACAATGCCGTTTGGCATCGGCACCGAGTGGCATCAATTTCCTTGGTTGGCGTGGCGGGTGGAAATTTTGGATAACCTCACCTTCGGTTCTGACGGCGTCAACACTCTCAACAATCTACAACTCACGGCGGGCATGGAATGGCGGTTCGGCGCGCGGCCCCAGTCGTACTGGCCATGGCGTACCGGCCGTAAGATCTGGTAGCTTTCGCTCTCGTTTTTCCCCGCGCAATCGCGCTCTAAGTATTGCGTGTCGGTGCGATGTCACTCCTGTATCTCGTGGTTTGGGTAGAAAATCTGCGTGGTTTTTATTTGAAGTTTGAACTTGATCATCTTGTTCAACTTCTTCAACTTGCTCATGCCCCAGCGGTGAACAAGTTGCTATGAGGCCAGTAAATTCCTCTCTACCGTCCTACCATCCCTTGTCTACGGTCTTCCCCCATCAGGTTTGCCAGCTTGGCGAGGTTTGCTTGGTTTGCGACCGCTTGGTTGTGGCCAACCTGAGCAATGCGTCTTTAGTCTTTTAAAAGCGATTACATTTTCGCGGCGTAGGGTAGTCCATTAGCTCGAACATATCACAAGTAGGTGGCCAAATCTTCTGGCCAAAGATATTTCGTGAATGTTTTACCTCGCACGGAGAAGAGCTTGATTGTCGAAATTGAAAACCTGCTATGATGGTCGGATCAGAATCTCGACTGTTCCTGATGTGGCGAGGTAAGGATGGGCGGAACTCGTTTTCTCATGAGACATCACTCGCCGATACAATGGCTGTATCGCTGTTTGATTCTCTGCGTAATTGGCTTGACTGCTTGCGGTGCTTCCGCCGCCTTTGCGCTCACCAACCAAGTTGTGTTGTTTACAGGTTTTCTCGCGGGCTCAAATGCTGGGATGGACTACTTGAATGCCCATTTGGTGTCTGCTGGAATTCCGAATTACGTTGGCCAAGTTTTTGAATGGTCCGAACAGAGCGAGGCGGCGGACTGGATTCTCGCCAACGCGAGCGAGCGGGCGACCTTGGTGCTCATTGGCCACAGCTTTGGTGGTCACAGTGCATTGCAAGTTGCCAACAACGAGCTCAAGCCGGAAGGTATTGGAGTTGATCTGACGATTCAAATCGATTCGGTCGCCAATTTCGATGGCGGGGTCAACAATGTGCTGCCAACTAATGTTGACGTAGGGTTCAACTATTTTCAAATTTCGACCGGTGGCTTCTTCGAACCGCAGGGCGTGCATGTTGTCACGGGAGCGACAAACATCAATACGGAAGTTTTATTCGGCGACACGTCGATCACGCATACTTCGATTGACAATGATGCACGCTTGTATGCACGCATTACGCAGAACATTTTCGATAATCTCAATCCGGTGAGCGCGGATTTCGACTCAGATGGTGATATCGATGGCCGCGATTTCTTGACGTGGCAGCGTGGCGAATCAATCTCTCCCTACAATTCGGCTGAACTCGCGTTTTGGCAGATGGGGTATAGAAATGCACCATCCGCAGCGGAAGTTTACCAAGTTCCCGAGCAGGCAAACTGGCTGGTGAGTTTGCTCGCGGTCGGAGTAATGGCTACGTTGCGGCCATTGTCGATCGACACTCCGTGTCGAAATTAATCACGGAGCGAAGTGTCATCTCACTCACCGAATCACGACACGGAGTGTCGTGCCACACTGGGGGCAGATCGCCGGCTCACCGCGATAAGTGCTGTGCCTATCAGCAAAACTAAACTTGTTGGCTCTGGTATGGCTGCCCCACCAGCGAGACCGCCCACGCCGTAGTTGTTTTGCCAATCGGCAAGGTCGCCGACCGACGGATTTCGCTGCCAGGTCAAAAAATCGCGGCCATCGACGTCGCCGTCGGCATCGAAATCACCAGGGGTCGTTAGCGGTACAAGCATGCGCAAAACACCGTCTTGTTTATTTAAAACAAAAACTTCACCAGGTGTATTCACGCTGAATCGCAGGTCCGCACGATTCGCATTGCCGAGCCCCAGGTTGGTGCGCTCGGCGTTGATGAGCGATATGAGCCGTCGTTCTTCGCCTGTGGTGACGTTCACGGGGATCAACTCGTTCCAGCCTTCGCCGCCGCCGTTGAGAGGATCGGTGTCCACGTCGAGGATATAGAATTGTCCTTTTGGGTTGTCGCCCGCGATGAGCATTCCATCGAGTTCTGGAATTCCGGTGCCGCGATAGACTTCGCCCATCGTGATGGCATCGCTATTGACGGCCCAGCCTGAAGGGAGCGGTGATGGGTGCGACGCGGCGGCCACCGTGTGGCGATATTCGGCGACGGGATTGAGGTAGCCTCCAGTAGTGATGCCGAAGCCTTCGCGAACATCCCAGCCAAAATTCCCACCATTAACGGCCAGATTAATTTCTTCCGTTGAGTCCTGACCGATATCGGCGATGTAGAGGTCACCGTTGTCAGTGTCCCAACCAAAGCGTTGGGGATTGCGTAAGCCGTAGGAATAGATCTCGCCACGAGTGTTCGAATTGCCGTCGGCGGCAAACACATTGTCGGCAACGATGCCGTACCGACCGTTGGGGCTGTTTGTGCCGAGGGGGTCAATTCGTAAGATCTTGGCGAAGCCGGTATTCGTATTCTGCCCGTCGTTGAAAGGGTCGCCCCCGCTGCCACCATCACCCATGGCAATGTAAAGATTGTTGCGGTCGGCACCTCCGAGGGGATTGAAAGCCACATTGCCGCCGTTATGGTTACCGTACCGTTTATCGAAGCGGAGCAGTTCGCGGTAAGGCTGCGAAGAGTTCGCCGGAGTGAACGTCGCGGCTGTGGGGGTATCCGTGCGCCATTCGAGCAGAACTTCGTCATGGGTCGTGGATGGACCCGTTCCTGGTGAGAAGTCGGGGGTCGGAGTGATATTGCTACTGGAGTGGAATGTGTAGAACCGGCCAAAGCCGGGGGCACCGGTTGTATTGAAATCGGGGTGAAACGCAAATCCTTGAAATCCCTGTTCGCCACCTGAAATCAAATTCGTCCCCGTGTAATCGCGGATATCAAAATATTCGGCGACTGCCCCCGTAGTGACATTCACCGTGTACATGGGGCCACGTTGGTCGTTCACCATCAAGCGACCGAGCGGATCACGCGTGGCAACGCTCATGCGAGGCATGTTGCCACTCCCGGGGCTGGGAATACGAGCAACGTCGCGGATGCCGACTTCCAAGGAACTAATCGGAATGGGAGACGGATAAGATTGGGCCAAGACGGCACTTGAGATCAGCATCAATCCGAGTCCGGCAAAGTGAATTGTGATCTTCATCAACTGATCCTCTTTAGTTGAGCTGCATAGAATGGAGTAGCTGGTCGTCAAGCGACACACGTGGTTTTGCGACGCACAGTGCAGACAATATTACAGAAACTAGCGCCAGATCGAATTAGCAACCTATTTCGCACATTTTCGCGTGTAGCCCGCTCCGCCACAATGACTGCAACTTGCGGTCCGAACCAGAGGTGCTGGCAAACTGTTGGTAAAAGCGATCAGCTGGATCACCGGGATTAACCGGCGGTTTGTCGAGTCGCGGTTATTCTTTGCAAGAAGTCAGGTGAAACCGGGGTATCAATAGCATCAACATTCAGTCCTGTGCTGACAACCGGTCCACCAGTTAGCTGTTGCTTGACCGAAGCCGCATAGGCTTCATCTTCGCGAATGCATTGCCAGATTGCTTCGCGATTGTCGAAGTAATAAGCCAAGGCGGCATGCACTTGCGCCAAGGTAAGATGAGGAAAGCTGCGGACAATTTCGTCTGGGGATTGCCCGAGTCTCTCGTGGTAGAAAACGATATCCTAAACGCGAACTCGGGTGCCCACGAGATAGGGGCGGGGCTGATTGTCCCGGTTCTGTCGAATTTCAATATATTGCGGCTGCAACATATTGCGGCTGCAACACTTCCATAGCTGCATTCTATCTTGGTTCTGCGAGTAAAAGCAAAGGCAGGTATCAGCTTATCGGGCCAATTTTGTCCCGACGGCGTGACGAGGCCATTCTTGCCGGTCGGCGAGACGTAACTTATACTGGCAGTTTACTTTCGGGCGACGGCGGCCAGCGGTTTTGAGGGGTTGCCGGGGGCTTGGTGACGGCCGGTGAACACCTCCGCTAGCGGTGACGTACCGGTAACTGACCAAATCCGCGCCAAGCGAGCTTTCCGATTCGCCACGGGTCGGCTTTTATATTTTTCATTTTCTCATCCAAGTGGTTTTATGAGCGACGAAATCGTTATTCAGACGCGGGCCTTGGGCAAGGTCTATCGCGACTTCTGGGGCCGGCAAAAGGTGCGGGCTCTTAAACCTCTCGATTTGGAAATTCGGCGGGGGGAAGTTTTTGGTTTGCTGGGGCCGAACGGCTCGGGCAAGACGACCACGATCAAGCTGATTCTCGGGCTGCTGTTCCCCACCGAAGGGGAAGCGCTCGTCTTCAACAAGCGTGCGACCGACGTTTCCAAAAACGAGCGGCTAGGCTACTTGCCCGAGGAATCGTATCTCTATCGCTTCTTGAATGCCGAAGAGACGCTCGATTTTTATGCCCGGCTGTTTGATATGCCGGCTGAGACTCGCAAAAAACGGGTCGACGAACTGATCAAGATGGTGGGGCTCGACAAGGCGCGTAAGCGGCAGTTGCAAGAATACTCCAAGGGTATGACCCGCCGTATCGGCTTGGCCCAAGCGTTGATTAACGATCCCGAGTTGATTTTGCTCGACGAACCCACGAGCGGTCTCGATCCCATCGGCACGCGGGAAATGAAGGATATGATCCTGCGGCTCAAGGAAGAAGGCAAAACCGTGGTGATGTGCAGCCACTTGTTGGCCGACGTGCAGGACGTGTGCGACCGCATCGCGATTTTGCATCAGGGCGAGCTCAAAGAATTGGGCCGCGTGGACACGCTGCTCACGGTGGCCGATGTGACGCAAATTCGGGCCCGCAATTTGTCAGCCGAATGTCAAAACGAGCTTCGCGACGTAATCGCGCGGCATCATGGCGAGTTGATCGAGATGGATAACCCGAGCACAACGCTCGAAGAGTTGTTCCTATCGATTGTGCGAGATAGTGAAGCCCGGCCGGGGCGGCGAGCCAATGTCGAACAATCGACTTCAGCGTAAGGGTCACCTCGGTGTAAGGCATCGCTCGCAGCGTTCTCCATCCTCTTTCCATGTTTAAGATTTTTCTTTCGCCATGATTCTCGAAGAAGAAATCCTTCCGTATTTCCAGTGGCTGTGGAGTGGCAGTGCCAGTTCGATCGGCGCGCTGCCTCGCTTCTTGCTGATTGCCCTCGGGCTTTCATTCTTGGGGCTCGTGCTGGGCTTCATTGTGGCGGCAACGCGGCACGGTTTGCTTCGAGGCGGTGATCTTGTTTATCGCACGATCACCAACGGCGTGCGCGAATTGCTGGAAACATCGCCGCGCCGGGTGTGGGCGTTGGCACGACTGGCGATGCAGGAAGCCTGGCGGCGACGAGTCATTGTCGCACTGGTGGTGTTCTTTATCATCCTCGTGTTTGCGAGTTGGTTCTTGCGGACCGATCACCAAGATCCGGCGAAGCTGTATATCAGCTTTGTGCTGACCGCGACCACCTATCTGGTGCTGGGCATTGCCTTGCTGCTGAGCACATTCAGTTTGCCGGCTGATTTTAAGAACAAGACGATCTACACGATTGTCACCAAGCCGGTGCGAGCGGGCGAAATCGTGATGGGTCGCACATTGGGTTTCACGCTTGTGGGCACAATCTTGCTGCTCATCATGGGGGTGTGCAGCTACATCTTTGTGATCCGGTCACTCGATCACACGCACGAAGTTGAAATCGGCAGCTTGAAGAAGGTTCAAAACGCGGCGGGCGAATTTATCGGGCAGGATGGCCGAACTTCGCGTAATAACTACCACCGGCACGAAGTTGAACTCAATGCCGAGGGCGAAGGCATCGCTCTGAATAACTATGGCCACACCCATCCGATTGTGAAGCGGGGCGACCGCTCGGTCGTGCAGGGAGCTGAGGGGATCATGCGAGCCCGCGTGCCCCGTTGGGGTAAGCTGACGTTCATCGATCGCCAAGGCGTGCCCAAGCAACGTGGTATTAGCGTCGGTAGCGAATGGACCTACCGCAGCTTCGTCGACGGCAATACTCAGGCGACCGCAATCTGGACGTTCGACGATATATCTTCTGCTTTAAATTACGACAATGGTGAAGTGTCGGGCTTGCCGATTGGCTTGATCGTTCGCGTTTTCCGCACCCACAAAGGGACGATTGGCAAAGGAATCACCGGCTCGATTCAGGTCCGTAACCCGGAAACCGGGCTGGCAAGCGAAGTAATTCCCTTTACGGCATTGGATGCGAAAATCGACGAGCGGATCATTCCCCGCAAGTTGCGCGGGACAGACGACAAGGAATATGATCTTTACAAAGATTTTGTCAGCTCGAACGGTGAACTCGAAATCCGCGTACAGTGTTTGGAAGGGGGCCAGTACTTCGGTTTTGCCCAGCCGGATATGTACTTGAGACTCCCTGACGCGTCGCCCTTGTTGAACTGGATCAAGGTCTACGCGAGCATTTGGGTGCAGATGGTGATCGTGATCGCCATAGGCGTCACCGCGAGCACGCTGCTGAGCGGGCCCGTGGCGATGTTGTTCACCGTGTCGTTCATCGTGCTTGGTTTCTTCCGGCCGTTTTTTGTCGGCGTGGCGATGGGAACCGAGTACGGCGGCGGGCCGGTGGAATCGTTTTATCGGTTGATCACGCAGAAGAATATCATCGTCAAGTTGGATGAAGGCTTCACCACCACGTTGATCCAAGGGGTCGACATGGTGTTCAAGTCGTTGATGTTGACGATGGCCCAGGTGCTGCCAGACTTTTCAGCGTTGAGCACCGTGGCGTTTGCGGCGTTGGGCTTCGACGTTCCGGCGGATAAGGTCTTCCAGGATTTGACGATCTGTCTGGCTTACGTGATTGGGCTGTCAATTTTAGGATACTTTTTGCTGCGTACTCGTGAGGTCGCACGATGAACGAGAACTCGTCATTTCATCGCAAGATTATTTACGTCGTCTTGTTGGCGATCTTGCTGTTTCCCATTTCCCAGCTGGGTTCGCCTTCGACGCTCGAAGACGATGGCGGCAAGTTGGCCCAATTGCGCAAAGAGTATGAGCTCGGCCAATCGGACTTGGGCGAAATCGATCCCGCGAGCGAAACGATCCGCATGGCCACTTTGGGTTTGCGCGGCATCGCGGTGTCGATGCTGTGGAGCAAAGCCAACGAATACAAGAAAAAAGAAGACTGGACCAACTTTCGCGCAACGCTGGAGCAACTCGCCAAGTTACAGCCTTACTTCATTTCGTTCTGGAAGTATCAAGCGTGGAACCTGACCTACAATGTGTCGGTGGAGTTGGACGACATTCGCGACCGCTTTGCCTACGTGCTGCGTGGTATTAACTTTTTGAAGGAAGGGACCAAGTACAACCGCGACAATCCCCATTTGCTCGCCGAGTTGGGCTGGTTCATCGGCAATAAAATCGGTCGGGCGGACGAGCACATTGAATATCGCCGGCTGTTCAAGGCGGACGACGATTTCCAAAACAGCTTCCACGACGGCAATCCCCCGCCGCAGGAACAGCGCGACAACTGGCTGGTCTCAAAGGGTGTCTACGACGAATCGATTTCGGTAGTCGATGACAAAAAGAAGAGCATCGGACAGAAGAACCCGACGACGTTCTTTGCCGCCCCGGCGATGTCGCAGATCAACTATTCCGAAGCGATTGAAGAGGACGGCGTGTTCCAAGAGCGGGCTCGCGCGGCATGGCGGACGGCGTCGAACCTGTGGAAGGATTACGGCAACCGCGAAATGCGTTCGTCGCGGGGGACGATGATTCAGTTAGGCAATCTCACTCGTTGGGAATTGGAAGTTGCCAAGTTGCAATCGGAATTTGACGCCCTGGCGAAGGGTGTGCGGGCGGAGATCGTCGCTGAAAAGCGGGCGAAGCTTCCCAAGGACATGCTTGCCGCGATGGGTGTGCCCGAGAATTTGCGCAGTGAGCAGCAGAACATGCTCGCCAGTGACGGACAGGCACAGCTTGAGGTGACGATGGATGAGATCGCCGCTCGCGTGGCTGAAAAGAATCCAGACAAAGCGGGCGATGCCAACCGACTGGCTAACCGGATCAAGGAACTTAACGACAGAATCTTCTTGATCAACAACAACCGGCAAGTGGCGAACTATGAGTATTGGAAAACGCGGTGTGACTTCGAGCAAACGGCCGACGCGCTGCGAGCCCGTGAGCTAGCTTACTTGGGTAATCAAGCGTTCAAGGAAGACGCCGACCTGTTGAAGGCCCGCGAGTTGTTTGAAGAAAGCTTTGATCTGTGGGCGAATGTCTACGAAGCATTTCCCTCGCTCAAGGACGATTCGACGACCGGTTCCGACTTGATGGAATACGTCGACGACTACAACAGTATCTTGCAGCAGCTGGATCTCGATCTGGGTGATGAAGAAGTCGACAAGAACTTCCCACTGTGGGACGTAGTGATCGCGAGCGACGGCGAACGGAAATATATGGAGCCAATCGCCGAGCACAACCGCCGTTTGGGCCTGAACGCCGAAGGGACAGGACCGCTGATCGAAACGCAGGAACAAACGGAAGAGCCTGCTGATGAGGTAGCCGCTCCACAGGCGGAAAGTCCGACTGAAGAAGCGGCGCCAGCGTCACCGTAACTGAAGGATAGTTCAATAGCCGGAGGGCCACGCCCTCCGGGTCTATGCCAGAGTTTCCCGGACCGCGTGGCGGGTCCGGCTAGGGTCACTTTCTCGGCTCACGATTCCTTGAGCGAGTGCAGTTCTGCTTGGGCCTTGTCGAGTTCGGCTTGCAGCTTAGCGGGCTCCGTGGGATCGTCGGGCTGTTGCTTTGCTGCGACGAGCAAGACTTGCAGCTGCGAGATTTTCTTCCGCAGCACTTCGACCCGTTTTTTGGCTTTCTTATCCATGCGGTGTGTTGCCTTGAGTTGAGGCCGTCATTAGTTGAGTGGTGCTTGAATCTGGGGGAACTTGTCGTGGAAGGTGCGTAAGATCGCCCCGATGATCACGATGGCGAGGCTAACGGTCCAGGCAATGCTCAGCCATTTGCCCATCTTCAGACGGAACTTGTCGGCGAGCGCCGTCTTGCCGGAGAGGATCGCGGCCAGGAACATCAAAAATAGTCCCAGCAAAAACTTGATACCAAATAGCATGTGATACGTCGAAGGCAGAGGAGTGCCGTTGGCTTTGGCCGTGGTCATGATATTCCAGAAATTGACCAAGCCGCTTGCTAGCAGAAAGAGCGTGGCCAAGCCGACCCAACGGGCCCAAACTTGCCGCTGACCGGCGTACGGGTCTACTCCCGCGGGAACGAGAATCGTTTTGCTATAAAACAATCCGCCCACCATAATGATCGCCGAGAGGATGTGCAGCACCCGCAGCACCACATAGAGGATGTATTTGCCATCGACCGCAGGTGTAATCTGGGCGAGCATTTCCAGCGTGTTGGCGATTTCGTGCGACATGAACGGATACTCCCTCGAATGAATGAATAAACTACCGCCGATGGTAAAGGCCGCGAAGTGATTCGTCTAGGCTTGGAATTTACCACGAAGAACACAAAGGTCACGAAGAAAACGTATAAGTGTTCATTTCTTAGTGCCCTTAGTGCCTTAGTGGTCAATCTATAGTTTGGATAAGTTCCCCAGCTAAATTCAACGCTTCAGTTTGATTGCTGATTCGGCCGTCCAGTTGGGAATCGCGGATGGCGGTCAGAAGGGCGGCGAAGTGGGGGCCGGGGCTGTATCCATGGCGGACCAGATCGTCGCCGGTGAGCAGTGGTGCGGGGTTGAGTTTTTCGGTTGGGAGGGCCAAGTATTCCTTGCAGCGAAGGAGCCCAGGATGCTGTTCGCCATAAACCGCTCGGGCCAATTTGAGCAATTCGTCTGCATGCTCGTTCGTGAGGATGCGCTGCATTTGCGGCCAAGGAAGCTGCTCGGCGTCGCGTGCGTGGGGAAGTTGCTTGGTGAGCCAAACGGCCAGATCGATTTCTTTGTTGGAATAGCGGAAACGCCGGCTGACTTTGGCGACCGGTGAGTGGGGCAGGGCAGTAAATAAGGCCGCGAGAGCCGTGGCCACATTTGTGCTATCGAGACGCTCCAAAGATTGCAGAGTATTGTTCCAGACTTCAGATTGTTTGCTCGCATCCTCGGTGAGTTCTGGTAACAGCGGATTGAGGAGCCCAGACTTGTTAAGCAACTGTAAGCCGTGGCTGCGGCTTAGGTGAACCAGTAGCCGTGTGAGTTCGGCGTTGATTCGTTCGGCGGTGACGACGTTGACTTCAGCAGCCATCACCTGAATGGCTGCGAGTGTGGCAGGTTCGATCTCAAAACCATAAGTCGTAGCGAAGCGGATCGCCCGGAGCATGCGAAGTTTGTCTTCGGTGAAGCGTGCCGTGGGATCTCCGATCGCGCGGACAATGCCTGCCTGCAGATCAGCCTGTCCGCCGACGTAATCGATGACGCGATCTTCCACGGGATCGAAGAACATGCCGTTGATCGTGAAGTCGCGGCGCTGGGCATCATGTTCGGCGGTGGTGAAGACGACCGACGAGGGATGCCGACCATCGAGATAAGCCCCGTCGCTGCGGAAGGTGGCGACCTCCACGAGTTCATTATCTTTATTCAAGATGCCAATGACGCCGAAGGCCGCGCCGATGGCGAGCGTGCGGCGTTTGCCGAAAAGTTTCTGAACTTCCTCGGGGCGAGCGTTGGTGGCGACGTCGTAATCTTTGGGTTCGCGACCGAGGAGCGAATCACGCACGCAGCCCCCCGCCCAGAGTGCTTCGAAACCAGCGTCGCGCAGTTGGCGGACGATGTCGAGGGCGTGTTCGCGTTGGGAGGGATTGGACATAGAAATGCGAAGTTCAATTGCAGCAAGACAAATTAGCCACAGAGTACACAGAGATCACCGAGTTAATTTGTGACTTGCCATTAAGGATCTGATTCGGAGACGGTAAAGCGAGTTGGGTCTTATCTCAATCGTGTATTGTCTATGCCAAGTAAAGAAGCGATAGCCTGATTAAGTTGACGATTCAATTCGATTTCGCGTTCCGCTGTCCAAGTAAAGTGATATTCCTCGCCGGGGCGTAGGAAGCAGAGGACGCATTCAATCGGTCGCTTGCCGAGGGCTCGTTCGCAGGCAAGGGCGTACACGTACATTTGCATTTCGTAGGACTTGGCAGCCGCGGGGACACCCTCGGCGGTCACCTGGTTCGATTTGTAATCAAGGAGATGCCATTCTCCTTGCTGATCTTGATAGAGGCAATCGATATAACCATGGAGATACCGGCCAGCTTGGGGTTCTTCGGGAAGTTGCCAGGGAAGCAGGAATTCGAGTTCACGTTGGATGCAGCGTGCTGTTGCGAGGGCTTGCGCGCGATCGCTGGCGAGAAAACGCTCGACGAGTGCGGCCGCAACTTCCAAAGTGGCGGGATTGTTGAGTTGTGGTGGCGCGAGAAATTCGCACCATTCTTTGATCTGATTAGGCGCGTTCTGCGGAACACGTTCCAGCAGTGTGTGCACGAGTGTGCCGAAGGCCAGCGGATCGGCTGGCTGAGCGGTTTCGGATTCCACAAGCGGCGTGAACTCCGGTTGCTCCAGCATGAGCACTCCCGAGAGCCGCGAAAACGAGAATCGTCGTCGCGTTTGCATTTGAGGTTGGATCGGCGCTACGCCAGGAGGCACGATACCTTTCCCAGACTTGGCAAGCTCGTATGTTTGGGCGAGGAGTTTTTCGAGATCGGCGCTGCGTGTGCGACCCGTTGGTTCACGTGTGCTCGTGGGTTCCGATGTGATGACGCGAATTTGAGGAATCGCGTAGCCGGGAGGTAATTCCGCCAAACAGTCGCCTGTGCTCAAGTCATATCGTTGACCTAAAAATTTAAGCCATTCGCTCTCCGGCTTGTGGGGATCTTTAAGGCTACTCGAAAGTATGAGATAGTCGGCCGCGCGAGTGCAGGCGACGTACAACAAGCGGATTTTTTCGTCCTGTTCCTGATGCTTCTCAGCGAGTTGATACAAATCCCAGCCGACGGTCGCATTTTTTTCCAGACTCGGCACAAGCGGGCCAAGCTTTTCGTCCATGATGGGATCGCGACTCGTGGGGGGAGACTTGCGATTGAGATCGGGCACCACAACCAGCGGGAATTCCAGGCCCTTCGCATTGTGAATCGTCATGATGCGAATGACGTCGCCGGCGGCACTCGTGGCGGCGACTGGCTCCTTGGGAGCGAGGGTGACGAACTCGGTCAGCTGCGTGACAAAGCCGCTGACGTCGCCGGGGTTGAGACGGTCGAGCGTGCGGGCTTGCTCCAGCAGTTTGTGCAAGTTGGCGAGCTTGCGTTGCCCAAGAAACTCGGTGAGCAACACCGCGTCGTAGCCAGTGAGTTCGATGGCGTAGTTCAAAAGCTCGGCCACAAGCAGGGAATCTTTGGCCGAGCGAAGTAGGTTGATGACGTTACCGGCATGAATGACTTTGGCGCGTTCGTCTTCGGTGAGTTCATCGGGGAGCGATGACGCAAAGAGGGATGTGTTGAGCGAACCGTTGTGTGTGGTCAGCCAGAACAGCGTTTCGTCTTCAAGGGCAAACAGCGGGCTGCGAAGTGCGCCGGCAAGGCTCAAGTCATCGGCGACGCTCACCACGCATCGCAGGAGATGCAGCACGTCGTGAATTTCTTGCTGAGCATAGAAGGCGTGGCCCCCGGCTAGATAGTACTCCAAACTCTGCTCGCGGAAGGCGGCTTCGTAGACTTGTACGTCGCTCAACGACCGAAGCAGAACGGCAATATCGCCAGGATGCACTGGCCGTAAGGCTTTGGTTTCGCGGTCTACGATCAGCGGCTCGGCGGAGTCGATCAATTCGGCGAGCTGCTTAGCGATGAAACGGGCTTCGAGGTAGCGTTGACGCTGGGCTCCTTTGAGTTGGGGCGGAATCGTGTCATCGATAGCGGTGGGGTCTTCAATGGCCCAGAGGAATTCGATTGAAGGTTGCGGCGTGAGTTGCGGCCGACTGGGGTGCAGCGGTTCGAATTTGTCTTTGAAGGAATCACAAAACAGGGCGTTCACAAAATCGAGAATAGCGCCTTGGCTGCGGAAATTTGTCGTGAGCGACAGACGGCTTTCCTCGGGAAGCGAATCACGGAGATTGTCGGAAACTTCCGGTTCGGCGCCGCGGAAGCGGTAAATGGATTGCTTGAAGTCGCCGACGACAAACAAACCTTGCTCTTGCCAACTTTCGCCGCAGAAGGCCTGCACGATGGCCACTTGCGTGGGGTCGGTGTCTTGAAATTCGTCGACGAGCAGTAATCGCGTGCTGCTGGAGAGTTGCTTTTGTACGGCGGCAAAGCGTTTTTCTGTAAGCAACTCGTACGCTTTGCGCATTAGGTCATCGAATTCCAGCACATTGCGATCTTGCTTGGCCTGTTCGTAACAAGAAGCCACGTCGGCGGCGAGTTGGAGCAGGCTCAAACCAGTGCGGGCGGCTTCCTGCAAGTGTTCTTCGTTCCAAGGACGGAGCAGCGGATGGTCTTTGACGGAATCGCGAATTTTCGTGCAGGCGTTTTTGAATTGCTCGAATTCCGCTTCGTCTTGCCAATTCTTCTTACGGGCTGGACCGCCTTGCACGCGGGCGAGGTCTTTAAGCTCCAACAGCAAAGCGGCAGGTTCATTCGAGCTTGGCAGTGTGTCGAAGATATTGAGCAACCGAGTAAACAGTGCTGGCAGTTCGGGTGAGGCAGCTTGGGCCGTGCGGCAAAGTTCACGAACGGTTTGAACATGAGGTGAATCAACAAAAGCCGTAGCCAATTCGCGGCGGGTGTGCTCGTTGAAATGCTGCTTCCAGGCTGTGATGAGCTGATCGGGGGTCGCTTGGCCCCATTGATCCTGCACTTGGGAAAGATTCTCGCCAACGAGCACGGCTAAATGCTCGCGCAGAGTTCGCAGCGAAAACCGTGTGGCGAGCTCGATCACTTGTTCGTCACGTTCTAGGAGCAACTGGCGCAGGCGGTCGTCGAGCGTGCGCAATCGCAACAAGTCGGCCGTGGTTTGATCGAGCTGCTCGAACTGCGGATCAATTTCGGCTTCGACGGCGTGACTGCGTAATAAGGCCGCACAGAAGGAATGGATCGTGCTGATGCGGGCCGTGTCGAGGGAACGCAATAATTTTCGCCAGGCTTGCTGTTCGCTGGGCTCGGTGGCTTGGTGGAGCCGTTCGTAACAGCGTTTGCGAATACGAGCCCGCATTTCGCGCGCGGCGGCGTCGGTGAACGTGATGGCAACAAGTTCGTGCAGCTCCGCCATCGGGCCAAGTGTGCGGGGATCGAGATAGGAAAGGAACCGCTCGGTGAGAACGAACGTCTTACCACAACCGGCCCCCGCGGCAAGCGACACCGACCGATCGTGCGCGGAGAGCGCGGCTTGCTGCTCGGCGGTGAGATTCAGTTTAGGAGGGGCTGTGGACATGGTGGCCCCGGACCGCGTGGCGGTCCGGCTAAGTGGATGGTTGTTCGTCGGGAGTGTTGGGGTACCAAACTTTTTCTAAGCTGCGAATTTGTGCGATGCGGCAAATTTTGCTGAAGTCGCAATAGCGGGTGCATTCTTTGTTTTCGTTGTAGACCGGGAACTCCGCGGAGCGGATGCCACCGATGATTTCTTTCACGCGATCCAGGATGACTTCGTTTAGACCGGTCCAGCGCTCGGATGTGGCAAGGCCATGTTCTGCCGAAGTGCGGAATTCAAGCATCGATTTGCCGCCGCTGGCAAAGCCGGTCGACTTGATACTCCAATAACCCGTGGCGAGTGCGACGGCCTGCTGTTCGGCAAAGAGTAGTTGTTCCGCGGCAAGCGCGTACAGGGGAAGTTGCAGTTGTCGCCCGGCTTTGATTTCTTGATCCGCGAGTTTGACCTCCTGTCCCGATTTGTAGTCGATGATATTGAAGACCGTGACGCCGTGGATGCGTCCCATATCGACGCGGTCGATTTGGCCGGTCAGTTTGATTTGCTCGGTACCGAGGTCGAGCGTGAAAGGAATCAGCGTCGAGACGGCGTCGTTCAGTGCTTCGCCGCGGGCTTTGGGGCCAAAGCGAACTTCAAAATGAGCGGGGGCAAACGGTTCTTCGAAGTTTTGCCATTGGCCGCGGTAATTAAGTTCTTGCTCGGCGTATTGTGGGGCCCAAGCGAGAATTTCACGGCGTTCGATTTCGCGCAAGGCTTCTTCCAGCCCACGAAGCGGGGTGTCTTCAATTGCCCGCTGGAGTGCGGTGGTGAAACGCTCGATTAGATATTCGCTCGTGAGAGACGTTTCAACATCTTCTTGTTGATCATGCACCGCCGCGAGGACCTGATGCAGTAGCGTGCCGCGGCGGAGGTGGTCGCTGCGGAGTGTGAGCTCAGTGAGCGGTTCAAGGTGCAGAATTTGCTTTGCGAAAAATTGGTAAGGGCATGCCGCGTAGGTTTCCAGCTGGCTGGGGCTCCAAAGATGTTCGCTGTTAAAGCGGCGTGCAATAGTAGCATGCACGATCGGGCTCGTGAGCAGGCCTTCGTAGGGACCAAAGGTTTCGCGCTTGCTGCGAGAGGCAACGCAGTGAATGCCGCGGAGGATGGCACGTCCGAGATTTCGCGATTTAGACTCCGACGATAAGCCTGCCAACCACTCGAACTCTCCAACAAGGGCCGCGGCGGTGCTTGTGATTCGCCACTCACTTTGACTTAATGGCGACATTTCCTCGGAGACCAATTCACCGGGGGCCATCGATACTGTTGAGATTCGTGCCGGTTCGAAGGCCCGCTCAAGTTCGATGACGAAGGGACTGGGTGAAAGCGCCTGGCCTTTGTCGTCGAGGGCCGCGTAGCTGAGCGTCAGCGTGTCGCTCGCGCGAGTGAGGACATCGTAGAAGAGCAGCATGGACTCGCCCGTCTGCTGGGCGGCGATTTGCTCGGCGTTTGTCGTTTCGGTGCCAAAGCGGGTGATTTCGTGTTCGGAATAGAGCCGACCTGTTGATTCGATGCTGGAAAACGACTGCTCGCTTAAGCCCGACAGAAAGACGTGCTTAGCGGAAAGATTGCGTGCGGATTCGGCGGAGAGGACACGTACCCGCCCTACGTTCTCCGTTGTGGACGGAAGTGGCACAGCATCGGCTACTGTTTGCCAAAGTTCCAGAAAAGTGCGGCTGTTGAGTTGTTCTTCAGCGACACCCAGTCGGGCGTCGGTGGTGTGAATCGTGCTGAGCGCGGTTTCGAATAATTGCCAATGTGTTTCGCTTGATTTGTGAATGATGCCAAAGGCCGTGAGGACGGTTTTCCAGTGTGCAACCCACTCGGTGAGCGTGGCTTTGGTGGGAAGTGTGCCGAGTAAATCGCTCCATTGCTTGAGGATTGGAGTGGCAATCACGGCAGCACGAACGATGCGTTGCTTTTCGTGTGAAAGTTCGACATCGCTAGTAGCGAGTGCAGCCCAGCGGCGGAGTTCATCGAGGAGTAATATCTTGCCTGCGGGAAGTTGAACGCGGCGGACGGAACGCTCGAGCGCGGCTTGGGTGTTGTAGCTGCCATCGCCGCCAAGGGATTGCAATCCCTGGGCGTTGGAGATGAGGTCCAGCAACAGGTCGAAGGGCCAGTCGCGCTCGTGAAGCAGGAGCAATTTTGTTGCCGCGCGGGCGAGCGGGGTCGTGTTCAATGGTTGACGAGAAGATAATGCAAACGGCAAACCGAAATCAGTGAACACTTGCGTGACTCGCCCCGCGACGTCGTGCAGCGAAGGAAACATGACCGCGATTTCGTCGGCGGCAGCCGTGCCGGTGAGCAGCATCTCTTTGACGCGGCGGGCGACTTCGCGGATTTCTCCTTGGAGGCTGTTGGCGGCGAGAATTGTTAGGCCGGCTGTAGAGGCGGCAGTCTTATCGGGCACATCTTGGAAAATCGCTCGTTCGGCCTGGGCCAAGCCGGGGGAGGTGAAGTGGGGTGCGTTGAGGAATTCGCATTGAAGTTGCGGAAAGGTTTCACGCAGGCGAGCGAGCGTGCGATCGGGCTTGTCGAATAGAAACCTGCGCGTGTGGAGGCAATTGGCGTGTTCTGCCGGCAAGGTGATGAGCAATTCTTCGCAATTTTCACCCAAAATGCGCAGCAGATCGTGCTGGGCGGTGGTGAAGTCGGCGAAGCCGTCGAGGACCACGAGGCCGAATCGGAGTTGAGACTTTGAGGTTTCAATTTCTTCGCGGGCGGCCCAGAAACGGCCTTCGGCATCGTAGAGACCGTTTTTGTAGAGGTGAAGTTGGTAAGCCGAATAGATTGCCGCGAAATCGCGGTCGCGGTCGGTGCGGCTTTGCTTGCGGAAATCCTCGGCCCAGATGTCGCGGCGTTTCAGGTCGGCGATCACTTCGCCGACTTGGCGGATGAAACCGGGGGTGCGGGCCACGGTTGCGTAGTGGCGGAGTTGCTTGGTGGCGGCAAGATCTCGGATGAGCAGGGTGAGGATTCGCTGCTTCTCGAGGGCGTTGATCGCCCGGATGCGGCGGCCGCCACGGGCGATCAGTTCCTCGGCGAGCATGGCAAAAGTAGTGGTGCGAGGAGTGAGCAGGGCTCCCGGGGTATCTTGGGCCAATCGGTCGCGGATGGCGCTCACCGCCGAGGAAGTCGGGCCTATCCAGACCCCTTCGGGCTGTGTCAGGTCGGCGAGCCAAGCTTGGAGGAACTGCCGGTAACGGGCGAGCGCACCGTCGGTTTTGCCCGAACGGGCTGGGCCGAGGATCAGGTTGACCGAGCAGGTTGGCACGCGGGGGAAGTCCTTTTTGCATGGGATGTTACGTTTACTTATGAGGCCGGATGCTAAACCGACCCGCCCGGTCGTGCGGGTTGGCCCGCGCTGCCTGGAATAACTTATCCGATTCGTCTGCGGAAGTCGCCCATTTGATTGACAGCGTAACTCTTTTTCGCGTAAACTATTAAGTGTATTTTAGTCCCTGGGCAGATGGGAGGCACCTCGCCGTTCTAGCGTCTCATTCGAGACCGGCACGCGCATTGGGTATGTCGCTTGAGTCTGATTTGGGATGGACACGTTAGGTCTTCGCTAGGACTTAATGCGTCCAAGTACGATCGAGCGCGCTGGACCTATCGAAGTGTTTTCCTTTCTCAATGGGGACAGCCCACGCTTATTTTTGTGGGCCATTTTTAGTTGTCTTATTTTTCTCATTCCTTTTTTTCTGGAGGAGGCATCATTATGGATGCGAAGCAAACGAAACGAGGTTTTACCCTCGTGGAATTGCTGGTGGTGATTGCCATCATCGGCATTCTGGTGGCATTGTTGCTACCGGCGATTCAAGCTGCTCGCGAAGCGGCTCGTCGCAACTCGTGCTTGAATAACATCAAGCAAATCAGCCTGGCGACTCACAACTTTGCGGATCGCAAGAAGGCGTTCCCGTTCGCGTCGACGGGATTCTATCAAGGCCGACAAGCTCCCAACACGGGCGTGGCCTTGGCCGGTGGACAGCGCGATGGCTACAGCTGGTTGTTCCAGTTGCTACCCGAAATGGAACTCAACAACTTGTATGACCGGACGCGTAATTCAACCACGGTTGTCACGAGCGCAACGGCCGTTGGTAACGGTAACGGGTCCAACAAACTACGGATTGGCCCGTTTGGTTTGGATGCCGCCAATGACGAAGTTGCCGTGTTGGCAGCAGGTAATGTTCCCACCGGTCAAAATGGTGGTGCTTATCAACAGCAAGTCGAAGCTTTTATTTGCCCCAGCTTCCCCGGCAACAATGAAGCCAAAGGCACGTTTCGCCAAGGTCTGACAAAAGTCGCCGTGGGTAACTACGTGGCGATCCCTTCGACTCACTACAATGCGGATGGGTCGACTTCGGGGACCAATCGTGCCTCGGATACGGGTGCCACTCCCGGAACGCTGTACGACAGTATGACCAGTGCGACGGCTCTTAAGCAGTTGGCGGGTAATGGGGTGATTGTCTTCCCACAGAACACGATCAACGACACGGCTGTAAATGGCGGTGCTGCGGTCAGCGTTTTCGCCTTACAACGTCAGCCGACGGCGGTGACTTTTGCTGGTATTCGTGATGGTACGGCCAATACCGTCTTGTTCTCGGAATCGAAGGAAGAAACCTTTGCTTCGTGGATTAGCGGTCTGAGCATGTATGTCGTCGCTGTTGATCCGAATAACGGCGGTGAAGATATCCAAAAGATTCAGCCCACCACGGGTTCCACGACTCCTGCTATGTTGGGATGGATCAATAGTTCGGATGGTCGTTTGGCTTTGAACGTTGGTAACGACGTCAAGCGTCTGGGTGGTGTGAATGGTCAAGGCCCCCCAGCGGTCGACGATGCTCAAAACAACATTTATGCCAAACCTTGGGTTCATCAACCCACAGGTAATTCTGTGAGCGGTGCTCGTATCTTTGGCCCTTCCAGCGGTCATCCTGGTACGATTCAGCATGCGTTTGCCGATGCCCACGGTAAGAGCATCAACGAAGACGTCGACCCCAACACGTATGTGCGTATTTGCACCCGTGCTGGCAACGAAGTTGTTGAACTTCCGTAGGTTTTGTTGTTGATTTAAGTTAACGAACGTCGTGGTGCGATTACGGTTGCATCACGACGTTTTTTTGTTCAATTGCGAATTACGAGAAGAGCTATGGGAAACGAACTGGAAATAGGACCGGCTGAGGTGAAGGCGAAGTTGGATCGCGGCGACAAGTTTTTGCTTCTCGACGTACGCGAAGAGGATGAATATGCAGTCTCTAAAATCGCGGAGTCCAAGCTGTTGCCCATGAGTCAAATTGGCGAGCGGGTCGCTGAGATTCAGGCATGGAAGGATCAGCCGATCGTCGTGCATTGCCACAAAGGGGTCCGCAGCCTGCGGGTGACGCATTGGCTAAAGAACGAAGGCTTTCAGGACGTGCAGTCGATGGCCGGGGGGATCGAGGCGTGGTCGTTGGAGATCGATCCGGAAGTGCCTCGGTACTGAGCACATGAAAGGCGGAGGGTGGAAGGGGGAAGGCGGAAATGAAAATCTGCCTTCCCCCTTCCGCCTTCCCCCTTCCCCCTTACAATATGTTGTTTCCAGCCGGAGTGGCGGAATTGGCAGACGCGCATGGTTCAGGTCCATGTGCCCGCAAGGGCGTGCAGGTTCAAGTCCTGTCTCCGGTATTGGCTGATATAGCCGCGACGTTTCGCCGCGCGCTGTTTTTTACCGAGTCGGGACGACTCGGCTATATGGCAGTGGTGCGGAGTTTGCCCTGCCAGGTGTCGCGGCGGAGGAATTCGGCTTCGATCGCGCGTTTGACGGCGGCTTTGTCGAGGCACCAGGATGGCCCGATAAAATAATCGGGCGGGGCATCGCCGCTGATTCTTTCCACCACCATTGTCGGCGGTAGCAGTTCGAGAAAATCGACCACCGTGCGGACGTAGTCGTCGTGACCCATGAGAGTCACTTCACCCGCGGCGACTTGCTCGGCCAGCCGGGTGTTCTTCACACAATACAAATTGTGAATCTTCACCGCGTCGATGTTCACGCGGGCGAGTTCCCGGGCCGTGGCCAGCATGTCTTCGTGCGATTCGCCGGGGAGGCCCAGCATCACGTGGGCGCAAATCTCGAAGCCGCGGTTCTTGCTCCGCTCGACGGCATCGAGAAACGAGTCGTGGTGATGCCCACGGTTCATCCAGTCGAGCGACCGGTCGTGCATTGTCTGCATGCCATATTCAACCGAAACATAAGTCCGTGCTGCGAGTTCTTCCAATAGATCAAGTACTTCATTGGGAACGCAGTCGCTGCGAGTGCCGATGGCGAGCCCCACCACTTTGGGGTGCAACAGGGCCTCTTCGTAGAGCCCACGCAATCGTTCGACGGGGGCGTAGGTATTGGTGGCGGGCTGGAAGTAGGCCAGGAAATGCTCACAGTTCTTGTAGCGATTTCGCATCCTCAGGATGCTTTGATCAATCTGGCCAAGAATCCCCGCCCGGGGAAGCCGACGGCTAGGGCTGAAGCTGCGGTTGTCGCAAAAAGTACACCCCCCCTTGGCCACGGTGCCGTCGACGTTGGGGCAGGTAAAGCCCGCATCGAGACTCACCTTCTGGACGCGGTGTTGAAACCGCTGGGCAAGGGCGTAATTGTAGGAATAATAGCGAAGCCCGGAATCGCGCCAGGATAGCAGTAAATCCCTACCAGGTATTGAGTTAGTTGACGACACGGGAGGGACTGCGTAAAGTAAAGACTGGCCAGATGGGTATTTTTCGAGACGGTTTTCGTCAGATTTTTATTTTAAGGCGACGCCGACTCACCGTTATTATTTTATTGTTTTCACCCATCATCGGGGCGAGACACGTTTTCCACAAGAGTATAACAACATGTATGGTGAACTAACTCCGCTGGGCGGCGGGGACCCCATTCCGTTGTTGAAGAAACAACTGCTAGTGGGTCGCCGCGAAAGCTGTGACATCGTACTGCGGTTTGCCAATGTTTCGGCTCACCATTGTCGCCTGATGGTTAACGGCGGTTATTGGTACATCCGAGACATGAACAGCCGCAACGGCGTCAAAGTCAACGGCATCAAGGTTCAGGAGAAACGGATCGATCCGGGCGACACTTTGTCGGTCGCCAAGCACGATTACGAGATCGACTACTCTCCGGCCGACCTAGGTGCCGTGGGTCCGCCACCCGCCGACGATCTGCCGAACGAAATCATGACCGAATCGCTCTTGTCGCGAGCCGGCTTGAAGTCGTCGGAGCCCGCCGGGCGGGGCCAGCAATTTGCTGGAAAGAAGGCCGATGGCAGCTTTCGACGCTACGATGTGCTCGATGACAAGGAGCAACTCAAGATGCCGGATCGCCCGGTTTGAGCAATCTTCAAGCATTGAGCATTTGAAAATTGAAACGCCCAGGGGTTGCAACCCCTGGGCGTTCTTGTTGGGATGGGTAGCATGGCGAAGAAACAACGGAAAGTTCGAGCCGACTTGCGCAAGAATCGCAACGTGCGCACGCGCCAGAACGATCTGACCCGGAATTTTGCCAACAATCAAGAAGCTGTCGAGGACATGGCGACGGGACAAAGCGTCTCGGGCAAAGGAGAACTTACCCGCAAACGAACCGTGGTGAACGCCGACGTCTCAGAAGGCGCGACGGGCGATGTTGTATCGCTAGCCATTGATCCCAGCATTTGTTTGCAAGGCCGCGTGTTGCGGGTGCAGGGATTGCATAGTGCGGTGCAGCTTGATGATGGCATGATCCGTCTGTGTGCAACTCGGCGATTGCTCAAAACATTAAGCACCGATCAGCGGCACGTCGTCGCGGCCGGAGATCGCGTGTGGGTGCGGCCCGAGGGCAAAGATGAAGGAATCATTGAGCGTGTCGAGCCCCGCACGGGGGTCTTGAGCCGCACGAGTCGCGGGCGACAACACGTGCTGGTGGCGAATGTCGATCAATTGCTGATTGTCACGAGCGCGGCTCAACCGCGATTAAAGCCTAACCTTTTGGATCGCTATCTCATCACGGCCGAGAAAACTCGCATCGAACCGATCATCTGCATCAACAAGGTGGATCTGGTGAATCGAGCTGACCTGGAGCCACTGATCGGCGTTTACAGTCAGCTTGGTTATCGGACGCTGCAAGTTTCTGCCGCCAAGGGTTGGGGGATGAAGGCGCTTACCGAGATAATCCGGGGGCGGGCATCGGCTTTCACAGGTCAAAGCGGCGTGGGCAAATCGAGTTTACTCAATTCGATCGAGCCTGGGCTGGCGCTGCGGGTGCAATCCGTCAGTCAAGAATCGGAAAAAGGTAAGCACACAACCACGACCGCGGAACTGATCCCGTTATCACTGGGTGGTTTTGTCGTCGATACGCCCGGGATTCGGCAGTTTCAACTTTGGGATGTGATCCCTGAGGAAGTCGCTGGCTTCTTTCGCGAACTGCGACCCTATGTGAGCCACTGCCGTTATCCCGATTGCACGCATACCCATGAGGAACCTTGCGCCGTGAAAGACGCGGTTGCTGATGGCTACATCGACGTGCGGCGCTACGAAAGTTATTTGCAAATTCACGCGGGGGATGAAGCGTGATTCTCCGCGCTAGGCCGCGAGCGGCTAGTGGGGGATAAAATCGGCATTGGCTTCTAGCTTATGGACAAAGGTCGCCAGCAAATCGGCCGCGGCGTCGATATCGTTGAGTGAAATCATTTCCACAGCGCTGTGCATGTAGCGATTGGGAATGCTCACTAGCCCTGCGGCGACACCGCCCCGGGCGAGTTGAATGGCGTTGGCATCGGTGCCCGTGCCGCGACCGCTTGCCGCGAGTTGGTAAGGAATCTCGCCATATTCGGCGGCATCACGGAGCGCATCAACAACAACGGGGTTCATGTTGGGCCCACGATAAATCACGGGCCCGCCGCCGAGTCGGATATCCCCTTCTTGCGTTTTGTCGATCGTGGGGCAATCCGTGGCGTGAGTGACGTCGATCGCGATCCCGACATGCGGATTCACGCCGTAGGCACTTGTGGCCGCGCCGCGGAGACCGATTTCTTCTTGAACTGTGGCCACGGCAAAGAGGGCTACGTTAAGGCCACGTTTTTTGGCCCGCCGCGCGGCTTCCATCGCGACCCACAAGCCAGTCTTGTCGTCCATACCCGGCGAGTTTGCAAAGCCGTTCCGCATTTCTTGGTAACCGAGTTCGAGCGTCACGGGGTCACCGATCTTGACCATCTCGGCGGCTTCTTCTTTGTTTTTCGCGCCGATGTCGAGCCACATATCTTTGAGCTTCACCACTTGTTTGCGCTCGTCCTGGTCAAGCAGGTGGATTGGTTTACGCGAAATGAGTGCGGGGATGGCTCCCTTGGCGGTGTTGATCGTCATCCGCTGGCCGATGAGTTGTTGGGGATCCCAGCCGCCAATCGTGTTGGTGTAAATGAAGCCTTGTTCGTTGATATGAGTGACCAGCAATCCAATTTGATCGGCATGGCCTGCGAACATCACACGCAAGGGGGCATCGACGTTGCAGCCGACAATCACGTTGCCGTGGAAGTCAGTGTTCACTTCGTCGGCGAAACTCTCAGCGTACTTACGCACGAGATTCTGCACGGGCTGCTCGTAGCCCGAGGGACTCGGCGTTTCGAGGATTTGCTGAAAGAATTTTTTGGCACTCGCTTCCATGGCTATTCCTTTTCATTATTTCGTGCGGGCCACTCGCCAAGCTCAAGCACGTTGCCGTCGGGATCGTGCAAGAAGAGTTGTCGGTAGCCGTAATCGGGAAGTCGTTTTTCCACGAACTTGATACTGTGTTGTTGAAGGATTTCAATCGCCGCGTCGACGTTGGTGCAGCGGATCGCAAAATGCCCTTGGAGGGAATCAATTTCCGTGGGCCGGGCGGCGAGGTCGTCGTTATGAATCAAATGGAGCATTACGCCCACGCCGTCGTGCACTAGCCAGCGACCGTCAAAAGAAAATGCCGGGCGCGGCACGGCATGGAATCCCAACACATCGCAATAAAACCGCTCACCCCGCGCGGCATCACTCGTCGCCAAGGCGACGTGGTCCATGCGGCCCAGCGGGATGGAGTGTTGAGTCATCGAATCGTGATGCGAATGGCGTGCTAGCGGGGACTGGGAATCTCTGCCGATTTTAACGATTTTCTGGCCCACTGCGAGGCGGATCGCCGATAGACAACGATGATCATCCGCTCGGCCAGGGCAGGCCAGAGCGCACACTTTTCTGGAGTTCAAGGACCATGGCCGCGAAAAGCCTTTTGTCGTTCGTCTTCTTGCTGACAAGTTTATCTCAAATGGGTTGTGCTGGTTGCCTACACTGCGCTCGCAGCGGCGGGTGTGACATGTGCGGACCCGCGTGTGGTTGTCCTGATTGTGGCTGTGCCGACACTTGCTGCGACGTGGGCTGTGGATGTGCCGACCCAGGATGTGGTTGCGTGGATCCAGGTTGCGGCTGCGTTGATCCTTGCTGCGGTGCTCCCGGTTGTGGAACCATGGTGGGTCACCGCCGTCCGTTGGCGAATTGTCCGCTGCTCGTGGGCTTAAGGAACTTGTTCTGCGGCACGGGCTGTGGATGTGGTTGTGGCGGCGGGGGAGGGTGCTCTTGCGGCGGTTGCGGATGCGAAACATACACCGGCGATTGGAACTGTAATCCTCCTTGTGCCGAACCCTGCGATCAGTGTGGCAACTACAATGGTGCACAAATGGGCATGCAGATGGGACAAATGGGCATGCCCATGGCTCGCCGTCCCTACGTCGCCGAGCGTGTAAGGTCAGATGAGATTAACTTCTCCAGCAGACAACAATCGTTGCAGAAGTAGAATCAAACGAAATATCAGACACAAGCTCGCAGAGTCATTTCTGCGAGCTTTTTTTTGCGCTAAACGCGCAGATTCTATAGTTCGCTAAATGCGCAGACTCTTTGATTCGCTAAACGCGAAATAGGGCATGGGCATTGGCGGTCGTGATCTCGGCGAATTTCTTGAGCGTCATATCCCGTGTCTTGGCGATGCACTCGGCTGTAAAACGTACGAGGGCGGGCTCGTTGGGCCGTTGACCGCGTTTTGGCTCCGGCGAGAGATACGGCGCATCGGTTTCGATTAAGATACGGTCCAAAGGAACGCTGGCCGCGGCCTCGCGGAGGTCGTTCGATTTTTTGAACGTGACCATGCCGGCAAAGCTGATGTGCATTCCCAGAGTGACGCACTCCGCCGCCATAGAAGTATCGCCGGTGAACGAGTGCATAATACCGCGCAAGGGGCCACGGTCGACGTGAGCCTCGCGGAGCATGGCCATGATGTCGGCATCGCAATCACGCATGTGGACGATGAACGGCAGATCTCGCTCCGCCGCAAGCCGCATGTGGCGGTCGAAGTAATCTTGCTGCATCTCGAAGGGTGTCGAATCCCAATAACGATCGAGGCCCGTCTCGCCGATGGCGACTACACCGGGCTGTGTGGCGAGTTCAACAATCGCTTGCCAATCGTCGGGGCCTGCCTCCGCGACGTAGTTGGGTTGAATGCCCACGGCCGCGTGGACGCCAGCATATTCGGCTGCGAGTGAGACACACTTACGACTGGCGGCGACGGTAGTCCCCACGGCAATCATGTGAGCGACACCTGCCACGCGAGCACGCTCGATGACCTGTGGACGAATCTCGTCGAAATCTTCCTGGTCGATGTGCGTGTGGGTATCGAAGAACATGATTCACAGCATTAACGGCATCGGGATCCGCCGCGGCGGACCGGATAACATCGATTAGGTACCGGCGGGTTGCTGCTGTAATTCTTGGAGGGCTTCGAGATGACCCTTGGCCATGCCGAGCGATTCTTCGGCCAGCACCTTGACGGCTGGGAAAGGCTGCAACTGGCCGATCAATTGCTGAATCGAATCGATATCCTGCTGCTGGTATCCAATGGCCGAAGTGAGTTGGTAGTCGATGCCCAAATCGTGCGTGTCGGTGTATTCCATAGGGAATTCACCAGAACGGAGCGGTGCGCCCATGTCGGTGAGCATGTGGCCGATGCGGTCGGTCAGCACATCCTGATCGCGGGCGATCGATTCGAGTGTGTCCATGATGTTCTCACGCCCGGGGGGCACGTAGGGCCGCGAGTAGCGTAAGTATTGGGGAAACGACTTGGCGACAATCGCCATCAGTTGAGCCAGCAGCGGGTAGACTAATGCTTGATTCATCGTGCTATGAAAAACGAATGGGTGCTGGAGTTCAACTGAACAATTGCGAAACGGCCAAATCGGTCCAACTGGCCAGGGCATTAGGTAGCAGGCCGAAGATAATTACTGGCACGGCAACGACAAACACAAACGCCGCAGGCAAGAATCCAAGCGTCACGGGGCCACGGGAATCAGGCTCGGGATCGATGCACATCACTTTGGCAACGCGCAGATAGTAGACGAGCGATATTGCGGTATTTAACGCCGCGACGACGAACACGCTCATCATCAACGGCCCGCCCGTGATGTACAGCGATTGCAGTACGCGGAGCTTAGGCCAGAATCCAGCCAGTGGCGGCAGACCAATCAAGCTTATTAGCACGGCGGTCATCAACACAGCCACGAGTGGCGCGGATCGCACGAGACCGGCGTAATCGGCGATCTCTTCGCTATGCATAGCATTGCGGAGGAAGGCGACCACAGCGAACGCCGAGAGATTCATGAACAAATAGATGGCTATGTAGAGCAGCAGGGCTGATACGGCTTCGCGTGCTTCGGGCGCGTCACGGCCAGCCAAGGCCACGGCGGCGGCAATGGCCATCATCATGAAGCCGGCATGAGCGATCGTGGAATAGGCGAACATGCGTTTGATGTTTGTTTGCCCATAAGCGGCGAGATTGCCAAACGTGCAAGTCACGACCGCCACGATGGACACCAAGATCACGAAGAATTGGCGAACGGGGGAGAGCGGTCCACCACCGACGTCGGTTGCCTCGGTTTCGGTGTCGACTTGATTGGCCAGCACAGCTTTGTGTGTCGGTGTGGAGTCGTCGGCAGTTGCCACCAGTGCGGCGACCGTGGCGGGTGCCTCAACGGGTGTTGTATCTGGGGCGAGCCCCATGCCCAATCCCACACGGAGCAACAAGATCATCGCCGCAGCCTTGGATGCCACGGAAAGGAAGGCGTCGACTTCGGCGGAAGCTCCTTCGAAGACGTCGGGGCACCAGAAGTGGAACGGCACGGCGGAGAGTTTGAACGCGAGTCCCACGCCCAGCATCAAGCCCCCCAGCACAAGTACCATCACCTTTAGACGGCCATCGCCGGAAGTGAGCAAATTAGGGATATCGAGGGCAGCGAGTTCGATGGCTAACGTTGGGATGTGTACGGTACCCAACACGCCCGCGAGCAGGCTGATGCCGTACAGCATGACGCCCGCAGTGCCGGCGCCGTAAACGGCGTACTTGAGAGCCGCCTCGCTACTGCGTTGCCGGCCTTTGACGATGCCCGCCAAAACATAGGACGGAACGCTCGCCATTTCGACGCTCATAAAGAGCATCATCAAATGATTCGAGGAAGCCATCAGGCACATTCCAAGAATCGAACCCAACACGAGGCAATAATAATCCTGGCTGTCCTTCGGCGTGGCGATGCCCGTGAGCCGCGACAGGATGATAAACAGCACGGCAAAAATCAGCAGAAAAACGCGAATAAAGGCGGTCAGCGTGTCGTAAACCAACATGCCGGTGAACAGCTCTTGGCGTTCGAGGGTTTGCCACGAAGCAAAACCTTCAGAGGGCAAGGCAAAACACAAGGCCGTGATCGAGCCAATCAGTGCGAGCACGAAGGGGGGGATCAGCTCGCCCCCTTTGAACACGCGAACCAGCAGCATTACGACAATCGTGCCGCACAGCGCGAGCTCGGGCTTGAACAACGGCAAGCTCGTGTCGAGCGTGTTCGTGATGAGCGTATCGACAGTTTGTTGGAGTGTGACAGGTTCCACAGTTATTGCTTTATTTTCGTGTCGCTAAGCCGCAAGCGGCTGATTAATTATGGGTGGTGAGCTGGGCGACTTGGCCTTCGCGGTTGCCCGTGGGCTTGAGCGCGGTGGCCCGCTCGTCGTGTTCTTGGGTCCAAGCGGCCAGATTGTTGATCTGTTGATCTACCGAGGGCTGCATGTATCGGAGCAATATGTTGGGATAAACACCGAAGACGATCGCAAAAATAACGAGCGGGATACCGATCGACAATTCACGGGAGGTGATTGGTGTAAGGGCTTCGCCGTGGGGACCTTTGTACTCGGGACCGAGATAGACACGCTGAATGGCCCAGAGAATGTAGGCGGCCGTGAGGATCACAACCGCCGCGGAAATGACCGCGAGAATATAGCTGAATTTCCACACCGAAAGCACAACAAAAACTTCGCCGATGAAACCGCACAAGCCCGGCAGACCCAGACCGGCAAAGAAGATGACGATGGCGATGCCACTATAAACGGGCATTCTGGAAAAGATGCCGCCGAACTTATCGAGATCGCGATGGTGGACGCGGTCGTACAGCACGCCGACGCAAAAGAACATGCCAGCCGAGCTAATACCGTGGGCGATCATTTGGTACATGGCCCCGTTGGCACCGAGTTTCCAGAAGTCGGGGTTGTATCCCGTCGAAGCAACGGCACTCCAAACGCCCAAGCCGAGGACCACGTAACCCATGTGGCTCACGGAGCTGTAAGCCACCATCCGCTTGAAGTCCTTTTGAGCCAAGGCGGCGAACGCACCGTAGACCATGCTCAACACGCCGATGAAGCAAACAAAGTAGGCCAAGGTGTAGCCTGCGTCGGGGCAAATGGGATAGCAGATACGGATAATGCCGTAGCCACCCAGCTTCAACAGGATTCCCGCCAGGAGCATCGAAATCGGCGTGGGGGCTTCGACGTGGGCATCAGGGAGCCATGTGTGTACCGGTACGCTGGGAACCTTGATGACGAAGCCGATGAACAGCAGCAGGAAGGCCCACCATTGAATACTCTGCCCCCAAAGGGCTTCACCATCGAACAGATCGGTGTGCTGGCCCATTTGCTGGAGGGCCAGGATATTGAACGTATGGAGCTGACGGCGCTGAGTGGGATCGGCTTCCGCCATGATTTCAGAGTACTTTTGGGCCAGCGGAGTATCACTCTCTTGCCAAGCCGAAAGGGCTTGCTCGGCATTGGTTTCCTCTGTGACGTTGATGATGCCAGCTTCGGCCAGTTGTTGGGCATTGAGTCGCGTGAGGTCGCTGTTGAAGTACAGCATCAGAATCGCGATCAACATCAGCACGCCGCCGACCAAGGTATAGAGGAAGAACTTGATCGCGGCATATTCACGCCGTGGGCCACCCCAAACACCGATGAGGAAGTACATCGGCAGGAGCATGACTTCCCAGAACACATAGAACAGGAAGAAGTCGAGCGCTAAAAAGACGCCAAGTACGCCCGTTTCCAACAACAGGAACAGAACGCAGTACGCCTTCACATGCTTGTTGATGGGCCAACTGGCGGCCATCGCCAGCACAAAGAGGAACGTGGTCAGCACCACGAGCGGGAAGCTGATGCCATCCATTCCCATGAAATATTGAATACCAAAGGTGGGAATCCAAGCGAAGTTGAACAGGTTTTGCATTCCGGCCACGCCGGCTTCAAATTCAATCGAATCCTTGAAAAAGAATCCCAGCGACAAGACGAACACAACCAGTGTGACCGCCAAGCTCATGAGTCTGTACGTTTCGTCAGACAAACGGGGCAGCATCGCAAGTAGCAAGGCTGCTATTGCCGGTAGGAAGACTAAAAGGCTCAGATAAACCGCGGGGTCGCTGAGTGTCATAATTGGTCGCCGCTATCTTTCAAAGTGAACGTATTAACCACGAATAATGCTAATTAAAACAAACGATTCGTGTGATATGTGTTATTGCAGGTGATAAATCAATCAGGTGGGAACCAAATAGCTCTGGACGAACGTGATGGCCACGAACAAGAGCACCGTCCCCACGACGATGAACATGACATATTGACGCAAGTTGCCGGTTTGCAGGCGGCGGAGCCAAAGCCCCAAGCCCCAAGTGCCACTGGCGAACGTGTTGACCGTGCCGTCGACGACGGTTTGGTCGAACAGGAAGTCGACCACTTTGGACAGTCCCCGGCAAATGGCCGCGGCACCGTGGATGATCGAGTCGATAATGCCCCGATCAAACCAGGCCGCGAAGCCACCGATCCAGAGGGCAGGCTTCACAAAAATGTAGTGATACAGTTCGTCGAAGTACCATTTGTTCCAAAGGAATGTGTGGAGCGGCTTGAAGCTTTGCTTCAGCTCGGCCGGGTTCAAGAAGCCCCACAGGTAGATGATCGTCGAGAGCAACAAGCCTGTACCGGCGGCAGTGATGGCCGCGATGGCCGCGGGCTGCTTGAGATTTGGTTCGTGACTCAAAAGTTCGTTGGGCACAACAACGTCCCACAATTCGCCTTGCGCCGTGGCCAAAGTGCCGAGGGGACGCGTTTGATCAAGCATGTCGTAGACCCCAAAGATCGGCCAGCCGATGGCAATGGCGAAGATCGACAACACGATCAATGGCGTGGTCATCACGCGGGGAGATTCGTGGGCATGATCGAAACGATGATGATCTCGTGGCTTGCCGGCGAAAGTCATGTACCAGAGGCGGAACATATAGAAAGCTGTGACCGCGGCGCCCACCACTGGGAACCACTTCAAGAACAGCGAATGCTGGGGGCTCTTGTCGGCATAGTTCCAAGCCTGCTCGATGATCGCATCCTTCGAGAAGTAGCCGCTGAAGCCAATGTTAGTGAAGGGAATGCCGGCACCAATAATCGCCAAGCAGCCAATCAACATGGTGTAGGCCGTGATCGGCATTTTCTTCCGCAAGCCGCCCATGTAGGTCATGTCGTTGGTGTGGACGGCGTGAATCACTGAGCCGGAACACATAAACAATAGGCCTTTGAAAAAGGCATGAGTGATCAAGTGGAAGATACCGGCGACCCAGCCGCCGAGGCCCAGGGCAAGCATCATGTAGCCCAGCTGGCTGACAGTGGAGTACGCGAGCACACGCTTGATGTCGGTGGCCGTGATGGCAATCGTCGCGGCGATGATGGCGGTGATGCTGCCGATATAGGCGATCACCAGCAGCGCTTCAGGAGTAAAAATCGGGTAGCAGCGCCCCACCAAGTACACACCAGCCGCGACCATCGTGGCGGAGTGGACGAGCGCGGATACCGGGGTGGGGCCTTCCATCGCGTCGGGTAGCCACACATGCAGCGGGAATTGTGCGCTTTTGCCGACGCAGCCACAGAAGATGCCGACGCCGGCGATGAAGAGGAGCCACTGGCCGGCGCGGTTTTTGGGTTCGGCGTCGGCGAGTTCTACACCGCCCGCTGAAGCGGGCTTGCCGAAGTCTCGGATTTCTTCTTCGATCATGCCCTGGGGGGGGACGATGTGGTAATCGTTTTCGGCGGTGCGAAGCTGGCTGAATACGCCGGCCTCAACAACTTGGCCCTCAGTGTTTTTGATGTCGCCGAAGTTGAATGTGCCGATGCTCGACCACAGGGCCATCATGCCGATCAGCATGCCGAAGTCGCCGACGCGGTTGACGATGAACGCCTTGTTGGCGGCGGTCGAAGCACTTTTGCGCTCGATGTAAAAGCCGATCAGAAAATAAGAGGTGATACCCACGAGTTCCCAGAAGCAGAACACCATCGCGATATTTCCCGCGATGACGATACCCAACATGCTAAAGCAGAACAGCGACAGATATTGGAAAAACCGATAGAAGCGGCCTTTGCGGTGGAGATGCTCGCCATTGGAAAGGGTGACTTCGTGATCGACAAACGGCTCGTGCAATTCGTCGTGCATGTAGCCGATGGCGTAGAAATGCACGCACGAGGCGATGAGTGTGACCATACAGAACATGCCGACCGTCAGGGCATCGATGTAGTAGCCAATGGTTAACTTGAGATCGCCGAACTGGCCGAGCGTGTACCAATTGCCGCTGATGTAAGCGGGGGCTTCATTATTGATGGTTGGGTCGACGTGATGGTGGGGGTCGGCGTCCTCGGCGCGGGCGTCTTCGGTGACGGTGTGTTCGTCGGCGTGATCCGCGGAGGCGTGTTCACCCGTTGCACCGCCCGCTGAAGCGGGCTCGCCTGCGTGGGATTCAGTGTCGTGTTCGACGTGGTGGGTTTCTTTGATGGGGTAGTTGGGAAGCCAAACGCCGAACAGTGCTGTGAAGCTCAATACCGCGGAGGTGACAATGGCGAGCGTTGCCAAATACCCGCCGAACTTGCCGTGCGGGCCCATGTACTTGCCAAACAGCACGATAGCCACGAACGAGGCCAACGGCGTCAGCCAGGCTAGCATCAACAGGAACGGTAATGTCGATTGAGGATCCATCAGAAACGCATGTCCCAGAGTTCGTTATTCCATCAACCGCTCAACTGATCGGCGTGGTCGACGTCGATTGAGTCGTGGCTGTTATAAAAATTAAGGACAATCGCCAGGGCCACGGCGGCTTCGGCCGCGGCGAGCACAATCACGAACAGCGCGATCAACTGGCCGTCGAGTCCGAGCGAATGTTCATCAGCTCGCAGATACTGGCTGCCAAAGGCGACGAAGTTGAGATTCGCTCCGTTAAGAACGAGCTCGATTCCCATCAGCACACCGAGGGCGTTGCGCTTGGTGGCCATGCACAAGGCGCCGCAGACAAATAAGACCGCGCCGACGGAAACGTAGTGGGCAACGCCCACGGGTTCGGTCAGGATATTGGCGATAGGTAAGTCAAACATCGTCGTTTACTTCATGGATTCGATGGTGCGGGTGCGACGGGCACGGGCCAAGTAGGCTGCCCCGATGAGCACAACCAACAAGTGCACCGAGACGATTTCAAACAACAACAAATAACCAGGACGATCCGGGGCATCGGTGCGAGCACCCAGCAGACCCATCGCAATCGGTGTGACCGTATGCGTCGTGGGAACAGCTTCCGCGGCGGTACGTTCCATGCCACGCCATTCGGGAATGCTGAACGCGGCATAAATCAACACGAAGAGCAGCGCTCCACCGGCGAGAAAGCCTTTGACCCAATCGCCAGCCCAGGTTTTCATTTCCACGAACCGTTCTTGGGAGGTGAGCATGACGCCGAAGATCAAAAGAACAAGCGTGCCACCCACATAGATCAACAACTGCATCGCGCCGACGAAATCGGCACCGGCCAGGAACATCAAGCCCGCAGCAGCACCGAGCGACAGTACCAAGTAAAACGCCATGCGTACGATGTTGGTCGAGACCAACACGCCGACGGCGAATGAACAGGTAATCGCGCTAAACAGCCAGAAGAAGAACGACGGCCAATAGATGCTTTCCATGGTTTAGAGCGCCTTTCTCTCGGCGCCGTTTGACGCGGCAACTTGATCGGTGGTTGGTTTGCCTTCAGGAATTTCTGGAAACCGCGGTGCCGGCAAGCCTTCGCCGATTTCAAACACAGCAGGATTCATCGGCATCACACCAAAGAAGTTGCGATCGGGAATTTTCAACTGCCAGAAGGTCGCGCCGAGGAACATCACTGCGGCGATGGGGGTGCAGTATTTCAAACAAGTGGTCATCACCTGATCGATACGCAAACGGGGCAAGGTCCAGCGAATCCACATCATGACGCAGACGCCGATCGTGCCTTTGAAAATAACATTCAGGGCACCGAGGAACTGCCCGATGTAGGCTGCGAAAGCGCCGTTTTCGGGGGTGAGGCCCAGCATTTCGGACACTGGAATCGGACCGTTCCAACCCCCGAGGAAGAGGATCGAGGCCAAGATGCTCACCGAGAACATCGAGCCGTATTCCGCCATGAAAAAGAAGCTCCAACGCAGGCCGGAATATTCGGTGTGGAAACCGGCGACGAGTTCGCTTTCCGCTTCAGCCAAGTCGAAGGGGGCACGGTTGACGCTTGCGGTTGCACACGTGAAGTAAACCCAAAACGTGATAAACGTGAACGGGTCGTGAAAGATCATCCAATTGGTGAACCAACCGGCTTGGCGGTCGCCAATCACAATCAGATCCAGAGATCCAGCGATCAGTACAGGTACAACGATGCACATACCCAGGGGAACTTCGTAGCTCACCACTTGAGCGGCTTCGCGCATCGCCCCGAAGAGCGACCACTTCGAGGCCGATGAATAACCCGCCAGGATCACGCCGAATACCTCAAGGCCCAGGACGGCGATCACGAAGAACACGCCCGTGTTCAAACGCTGCGGGATCCAAGGATAGTCGCCGCCTGCGAAGGGGATGGCGATAAAAGCCGCGATCGAGGCACAAAAGCTCACGTAGGGAGCGATCTTGAAGAGAAAACCGTCCGCCCCCGCGGGCATCAGGTCTTCTTTGGTAATCAGCTTGAGACCATCGGCCAGTGTTTGCAGCCAGCCAAATTTGCCGCCGACGCGGGTAGGGCCAAGGCGATCTTGGATACGGCCAGAGATTTTGCGCTCGAGCCAAATAAAGATCAGCGCACCAACGGCCACCAAGTTGATAATCAGCGCGATGTGGACCAGCCCGGCGATGGTATACGCCAGCCAAGTCCAGATGTACTCGGACAGAAACGAGGCCACTTGTTGGTTCTTCCTCAAACCAGCGGAGCCAATGCTATCTGTATACCCCCATGTGAGGGGGCCGGGCCCCACCGCAGGGACCGATAGCATGCACCCAAAACGTTTGTAGACTGGCAGTTACCTGCCGGTCTATTTAAGATTGTGAAATATGGCACAAGCCCTTGAAGCTGTACACCCCCAGACAAAAAAACCGTGCTAAATACGTGGTTTTGTGACCCGATCTGATGATTTGGCGTACGACTTTTGGCGGGACAGATAACGAGACTCGCATCTCCATTACAAACCCCGCATTTTACAACCGAGAGTACCAAATTGATCGTTCTTGCCGGTGTCGCCGCGACCTGTTTGATGGGCTTGGTCGTGATGCAATCGGTTTTGGTATGTGCCTTTGTGAGGGCCTTGCGACGATTTGAGATTCCCCTGCTTGCCGATGAACAGGCCGTCCCAGCGGTTGTTGTGCTCTGTTTGCGGGGAACCGACCCCTTTCTCAAAGACTGTTTGATGGGATTGTTTAATCAAGACTATCCCAACTATCGAGTGCGCTTGATCGTCGATTCGGCGGATGATCCGGTCCATCTGGTTCTCTCTCAGATTCTGAACGATGTGAGAGGAGTGCCATTCGAAATCGAGAATCTGCAAGAAGTGAGTCCCACTTGCAGTTTAAAGTGCAACGCTTTGCGCCAAGTGTTAGCAGCACTCGACCAAGAAGGCCAAATCATCGCGCAGCTCGATGCCGACACGATCCCACATCGAACCTGGCTCCGAGAGTTGGCAACGGCACTCCAAGGAGATGATGTTCTCGTGGCGACCGGCAACCGTTGGTACATGCCCCAGAAAATCTCCGTTGGCTCGGTCGTTAGATATGCATGGAATGCGGCGGCAGTTGTGCAAATGTACTGCTACAAAATTCCTTGGGGAGGCACCGTAGCCTATAAGTCGCGGCTGGTGAGTGATACCGATTTTTTAGCCAAACTTGGCAATGCATTTTGTGAAGACACGATGCTTCATTCCCAGGCTGCCCTATTAGGGATGCGCGTCGCGTTCGTGCCGAGCTTGATGATGATCAACCGCGAGAATGTTTCGCTGGGCGGCTTTTATCGATGGGTGACAAGGCAATTACTGAACGCACGGCTTTACCACCCCGCTTGGCCCGCAGTGGTTCTTCACGGGGTTGTCTCGACGCTTGCGCCCCTGTTTGTGGCCATGATGGTTGGTGTGGGATTGATCACGGGCAACGAATGGGTAGCTGTGATTTCGGCGACCGCTTTTTTGATTTGGGCCGTGTCTTTGGCGCTGGCGATTCTGCCCATGGAGTTATCGGTACGGGCAATCGTCGCGCGGCGCGGCGATGACGCCGTATGGATTCGTGGGCTGTCGATATTGAAGTGCGCGGCTCTGATGGTTATTACACAATTTGTTTATCCGATTGCACTTCTTTCCGCATGCTTCGCAAAATCGACGGATTGGCGTGGAATCGATTATGAGGTCGCAGGCCCTTGGCAGATTCGTATGAAGAGTTATCAGCCCTATGATCGAACTGGTGTGACGCTGGACGAGTCGCTGTGAGTGTAATTGTAGGTTTGCATCAAAAGAGTCGTCGCTAAGTAAGCGAGACGAGAAATTCGCGTGGATTTGTAGGTTGTTTTGACTGAGCGATGGCGGCGAAGATTTGTGTTGGCAATCGATACACTTCTTCGCATGTTTCACAAATCCCTCGTTCGGCAGCAATCAGCACATCGCCGCTAAGCGTTAAAGTCCATTGCCCACCGCCGGGGCCAGTGAGGTCGAGACCAAGCATTTGGCACTGATCAATATCCTGCCTGGATTCAACCACCGCGGTCATCAAAAAATTTGCGACGTCGAACCACGGCTGTGGAGTGAGCGGGCGCCGTTTGCCCCAGCGATCTTGCTCGCCAAAACGCAGAAACTGGTGAAGCATTGATTCGTCGATAACGGGGCAGGGAAGGTGCGCCGCGTATTTCTTTAAGTTTGCTGTTTCGAAAATCGGGTCGCTGTATTCGTAGTCGCGATAGAGGGTTGAATTGTCATAGGCATGGCGTTTCAGGTCATTGTCATTCCTAGGAGTATCTTCAGCAGGTCCAACAAACTCGACACCGGTTGAATTATAGTAGCTGCAGCCGGCTGCGATCATATCGCGTGGAGTCATGCGGACATCAGGAGCTAAGTGATAGGTTTGGCCATGAGCAGCGGGAGTACAAACCAAATGAGCGATCACCGCCGCGGTCCAGTCGACGGGGATGACGTTGCGTTGCTCGTCCCCGGTGAGGTGGAGTTGAACTTCCGTGTATCTTATGCCATTCGCATCGGGCTCAACACTTTGTGCCAGGATCGACATGATTTTGAGATACATGAACAACCCGTGATAAGTGTTCGTATATCCGGTGCGTGAATCTCCTGCGATCACAGCGGGCCGATAAACTGTGAGATTGGTTATGAAAGGATCGCTACGAACCAACTGCTCCGCTTGCAGTTTGCTTCTCTCGTAATCGTTCCGAAATGACTGGCCGCAATCGAGTTCGGACTCGAGGATCACGCCATCGCGCATTCCACAAACGTAGGCTGTTGAAAGGTAATGCAGCTCCCGGATGTCGGTTGCGTGACAAAGCTCAAGCACGTGGCGAGTACCATTAAGATTCGTAGTCCACGGTTCGCCATTACCTTCTGCAAAAAATGTAAGCGAGGCGGCACTATGTACGATGGCCGTGCAATGCTCAGTGAGCCAAGTGACGGCCGCGGGATCGAGACCAAGCAAAGGTTCCGTCACATCGCCCACTAAATAAATGGGACGACTCAGCATCATGCCGAGTTCCTGCTCCCATTGTTGCAATATCGTTTCGATTCGCTGCTGAACAGTTTGCTTGGTGGTTGCCCGGACAACGACAGCAAGTTTCTTATTGGCCAATAAGAGATCTCGGAGCAGATAACGACCCAATAAGCCAGTTGATCCTGTCAGAAGTATGTATCCAGGCACGTGCCAACCTTTCCCTATCGAACTGCCAAACAACAGAACCAGCTCTCAGTTGGCCAAGTCCTCGACCACCTTGGACTGAGCCAATGAGGCCTGCGATTAAATGAAAAGGCACCATATTAAGCAGGGAAAGTCGATCTCGCAACAGGATGGATAGGTCGATACAATCCGACGCCCTTATGCATTCGCATGCCTTAAAATTACAAATCTTAATACAAGCGTATTTTTACTATGCTTTTAACAGTATCCAAATTCGTGGCCGGATGGTTAATCCTCTCGGCCGTGACTCAGTATGTCGTGAGCTGGATGTTCGTTCGTGTGTTTCAGCGACAACAACCAGTCCAGCCGTCGCTAAGAATCTGGCCGAAGGCGGGAATCTTGTTATCATTGCGCGGCGGGGATGAAGAGCTACCCACGGCGCTGCAAAGCCTGTTAGATCAGGATTACCCCGACTATGAACTGCATATCGTCGTGGATAGCGAACTCGATTCGGCTTGGCCGATCGTTCAAGGAGTCGTGGCTAAGAATCGTTCCGAGAATGTGTTTGTCAATACACTTCGCGAGCGGCCAACAACTTGCAGTCCGCATTGCGCGTCGCTGGCTCAGGCAGCGAAAAGCGCGCAGTCGTGCGAAGTGTTGGCCTTGGTGGACGGCGACGTCGTAGCACCCCGAAATTGGTTACGCACGTTAGTGGCCGGGCTTGACGAACCCAGCGTTGGCATGGTGCATGGCAACCGCTGGTATCGGTTCGACCAAACGGGTTGGGGCTCGGCGGCACGATACTGTTGGAATTCCGCGGCCGTCGTGGTTATGTATCTGTTTCATATCCCTTGGGGCGGAAGTTCCGCGATGCGCCGCCAAGACATGATCGATGCGGGGGTAATCGACGCTTGGCAGACCACGCTCAATCAAGACAATCCCGCGAAGGTCAAGATGAAACAGTTCGGGAAGCGAACGGTGTTCCTACCCGAGTTGATGATTCTCAACCGCGATGCCATCTCGTTGCCGATATGCACCGAGTTTTTAACCCGCCAGTTGATGTGGGCGCGCCTTTACTCGCCTGCACGACACTGGGTTTATTTGCTCATTCATGGCTGGTCAGTGCTGGCGATCGAAGCCGCCGCCGTGGGACTCTTAATCTATGGTTTGGCGACTCGCGATATGTCCCTCGTGCTAACGAATGCGTCGGGATTAGTGGCATTATCGCTCGCGATTCCACTGGCTTTGGCCCGCAATGAAAAGACGATCCGCAATGCTTTGGCGAAACGGGGCGAGCATATTCCCACACCGACGCTGGGGGCAATCCTCGGCTTTATTCCCAAGACGATTTTCACACAGGTTGTCTACGCGATTGCCCTTTACAAGGCGACCGTGCGAAAGCGGCTGAAATGGCGAAACGTCGAGTATGAAATTCTCGGGCCATGGGAAACGCGCGTGGCGGGTGATAAGGCGGCCTGAAAAGCATTTGCTTTCAATTTTTGGAGCATTGATTTATGCCTGCTGATTATGTGATCGTTGGGGCCGGCCTGTTTGGCGTCACGTTTGCGCGGAATGTCGCCGAGCAAGGTCACACGGTGGTGCTCATCGATAAGCGGTCACATATTGGTGGGAACTGCTTTACCGAGGATCGTGGCGGCATCCATGTTCATGTTTATGGCCCCCACATTTTTCATACGGATGACCCTGATATCTGGGAGTTTGTGCAGCGGTTCGCCAGATTCAATCACTATCGGCACCGGGGTTGCGTGCATTACAAAGGCCGCATTTTTTCGTTTCCGATCAACTTGCATACGCTGCATCAGTTGTGGGGCGTGACGACTCCGGCGGAAGCAGAACGCAAGCTTGCCGAACTGCGAATCCCTTGTGCCAATCCGCGTAATCTTGAGCAATGGATTCTTTCGCAGGTCGGCCGCGAGCTTTACGAAATTTTTATTCACGGTTACACGAGCAAGCAGTGGAATTGCGATCCCAAGGAACTACCGAGCTCGATCATTCGCCGAATTCCGATCCGACTTACCTACGACGACCGCTATTTCAACGACCGTTTTCAAGGGATTCCCATCGGTGGCTACACGGCAATGATCATGAACATGCTCGATCATCCGAATATTCGCTTTGAAACCGACGTGGATTACTTTGAGAATCAGCGTGAAGTGAAATCGCTCGGCCAGACATTGGTTTACACCGGCAAAGTTGATGAGTTCTATGATTATCGCTACGGGAGGCTGGAGTACCGCTCGTTACGATTTGAGCAAGAAGAGCATGTTGGCGATTATCAAGGAGTTTCAATCGCCAATTACACCGACCCGGCGGTTCCGTACACGCGGATCACAGAACACAAACATTTCGAGTTTGGGAATCAGCCCCATACAGTGATCACTCGAGAATACCCCGAGCAATACGACGAAACAAAGACTCCTTACTATCCGATCCGTGATGAAGCGAACAGCAAAGTCTACGACCGCTACCGTATGCTCGCACAGACGAGCAACGTCATATTTGGGGGACGACTGGGCACCTATCAATACTTTGATATGCACCAAGTGATCGCGCAGGCGTTGGTCGCTTCCAACAAAGTACGACTTGCCGCTTAGCGGTCGATCTCGCCCATCACGATGTCGAGCGAACCGACAATCGCCGGGACGTCGGCAATCAGGCAGCCCGCACACAACGGTCCCGTAACCGAGAGGTTGCAGAACGAACTGCTGCGGGCCCGCACTCGCCAGGGAATGGGGTTGCCATCGCTGACGATGTAAAAGCCCATCTGTCCGCGGGGGGCTTCGGTTTCGAGATACGCTTCGCCGACCGGCAGCTTTTGATTGAGCTTCATCGGCTCGCCATAACTGCCCGAGGCCGTGCTATAGCGTTCGATGGCTTGACGCACCAGATCGATCGACTGCATGACTTCGAGCATGCGCACGTAGAACCGATGCCAACAGTCACCCAGGACGGCTTCCATGGGAACCGCAGGATAATTGTGATCCTTCGGATAGTGGCCATTACGCTCAACGATCACTTCAAAGGCATAGCCTTCGTACATGGCCGTGTAGATTTCTTCGCCGTCACGGCGGAGGTCGTGATCAACTCCGCTGCCACGAAGCACGGGGCCACTCGTCCCGTAATCAATCGCCATCTGCGGCGTGAGAATGCCGATGCCTGCGGTGCGTTTGATAAAAATCGAGTTGGTGGTGAGTAACGTGTGATATTCAGCGATCAGAGGGACGAACTGATCAAGAAAGGCCGAGCATTTTTGCAGCCAGCCCGGCGGTAGATCAGCCGTCGCGCCACCGACCGTAAGATAGCTATACGTGAGCCGTGCGCCGCAAACTTCTTCAAACAGATCAAGGATTTTTTCGCGTTCGCGGAAGGCATACAGGAACGGGCTAAACGTACCAAGGTCGAGACCGTAAGCCCCCATACCAACCAAGTGGCTGGCGATGCGACCCATTTCGGAAATGAGAACCCGCAGATGACGGCCTTTCTCGGGCGGCTCATATTTCATGAGCTTTTCCACCGTGAGCGCCCAGCCGAGATTCATGTTCATCGCCGCGAGGTAATCCATGCGGTCGGTGTAAGGAATCCATTGCCGCGGGGTGAGATTCTCGCCGATCTTTTCCGCGCAGCGATGCAAGTAGCCGATGTGAGGCGTCACTTCGGAAACAATTTCGCCGTCGGTTCGCAGCACCAACCGCAACACGCCGTGCGTGCTCGGATGCTGCGGCCCCATATTCACCAACATTTCGTCGGTGCGGACGTCAAATTCCAAGACCCGAGGATCGTCGACAATTGCACTCATAAGTTATCTTCCGCGAATGCCATGATATTCCAGCGGCATTTCATAATCTTTGCGTAGGGGATGGCCAATCCAGTCTTCGGGGCAAAGGATGCGTCGCAAAAAGGGATGGCCAATGAAGTTCACGCCCGAGAGGTCATAAACTTCGCGTTCGTGCCAGTCGGCCGTACTCCAGACGCCGGAAACGGTGGGGACTTCTGGGAGGGTGCCAACTTGATCGTTTTTCCAGCGCGGTAGGATCACCTTCAGCACCAAACTGTGTTTGTGCTGCATGCTGAAGAGGTGATACACGACCTCGGTGTGCGGTTGCCAAATGCTTTTGGCGGCCTTCTTTTCATCGGTGTGCAAATAGTCGACGCCGGTGATGCTGTTGAGATAGTCAAACGCCAGCGTCGGCTCATCGCGCAAGTATTCGCAAACAGCGACGATGCCGTCGGGAGTGACTTCGATCCACGGATCGACGTTCTCAAAATTCGCACCTGAAATCTTGTCGCCAAACTTTTGCTTCAGCTGGTCGACGAATGCTTGTCCGCTCATGAAAGAAAGTTGTCGCTAAAGTGTGAGTTGAAAGTTTATGACGAGAGAACGGAAACACCCCTACGACTGCCTTCGGGACTAATGCGTGGCGGGGTACGCTGTACGATTTCGTCTTTGTGGCTGGTCGTGGCGTGGACCCAATCAAGATCTCCGCGTCGCCAGACGTAGGCGAAGCCCACCATCAAGACTGCGAAGAATACAAGGATGTCGGCAAACGAGGTCCACGCCAGGGCACTCGCGGTTTCGCGAACTCCTTCGGCCCCGCGGTCGCCCATGAGCGGCAGTGCTCCGAGTTCTTCAAACCGCATCGCCGCAATTGTTGACAACTGCTCGGCCGAGCCCGTCTCGCCAGCTTCAACAGCCAAGATGGGCACATCGGGTGAAGTCAACTGCGTGGCCTTGCCAAACACCGTCGCCCAAGGAAAAAAGAACGCGATTTCGACGTCGAAAATGATGAACAACAAAGCGACCACGTAAAAGCGAAGGTCGAACTGAACGAAACTCGAACCGATCACCGGCTCGCCACATTCGTAAACTTCAAGCTTTTCTTCGTTGGGCAGGTTAGGTCTCAGGAAGCGGCCTACGAGCAAATTGACGAACAAAAACAGCCCAGCAACGCCGGCAAATAATGCCAGGTAAGCGACTATTGCGGTGGGAGTTGCCATAAATCGTGCTCGGATAGGAGTGTTAGGTTGATCAGAGAACGGTTACTGATTCGGACCGCCGTGAACTGGCTCGGTGACGACTTTCGCTTGTGCCACGGCTGTGGGGTTCAGGGTTGATTTACCCCAAGCCACATCGAGCGGCAAACGCGAGAAGTCAACTATACAGCCATCGCGACTGTAACAACTCAGGTCGTGATTGGCACCCATGAAGATGCAATCGACGGGGCAGGGTTCGACGCACAAGGCACACAATAGACATTTGCTGTAGTCAATCGTGTAGCCAGTGATCTTGAAGCCTTTGCTGCCTTCGACACGCTCCTTGCCGATGTAGATGCAATCGACGGGGCAGGCTTTCGCACATTGATCGCAGGCGATGCAGGTCGTGAGATCAAAACGATGAAACCCGCGATAACGGGCTGCCACGGGCACAGGGAGTTCGGGGTACTCGAAGTGCTCGGTAAAAGTCTTGCGATCGGGCCGATAGGTTTTGAACCAGGTTCGCAAAGTCACCCACATACCGTGCGCGACCGTAAACACCGCCTCGAAAACATTTCCCAACCAGGGCCAGACTCGTTTGAGTCCTTGGATCATGATGTTCCTGAGATCCTCTCGCGATGCATGCACCTTGTCCGTCAAGCGGCTTCCGACCGACTTCGGACCAAGGATTGAAGGTAGCTTAACAGCAGAAACCCTGGATTATAGAGTGACTTAGCGATGTCGCAACCGCCCTTTGAGCATGAAGCGAAATTGGTATCGAGGGTCGGTGCAGCACAAAGATTATGGGCTCCAAAAAACTGAATTCTTCTTCAACCGATCCCATCGGTTTGATCGTAAAGATGAACCTGCTCAGTCATGTGATTTCGCTTCGGCTAGGGAAACTGGCGGGTACGGAGCCAAAAGAGTGGCTTGGAAGTGGCTGTCATGCGTCCAATTGGCAGATCAGATGACGAAAAAATTCGACAATTTCCGTTCTGGTGGCCAGCATGATCAGCTGTCTTGATGTTAGATCGCTAACAGACTTTACAGCAGAAGCTCTAGTGAAGTGAGTTTTCCTAAGTGTTTTTCTGGAAATGATTTACAACTTGCCTTGTATAATGCATGACCTCCTTGAGACGTAGAGAAACTTAGTGATTATGAAGAAGCCTTAATCACGTTTTATGCCGGTTTGCACAAAACCACCAATTAAGTCAGATTTACACTGTGGTCTTTTCCTTGACTACCGTTAATCACCACGTAGAGTGGATTAAGGGACTTTTTGTCAAGTCCCGAAAGTTTGCCCTTATGCGCTTGCTCCGGCAAGAAGGGATAAGGTCTGCAAACTCAGTTGGGGGCGAGATGAGAGCCTCCTTTTACGAAGGAATCGATCCATGTTGGTCCTGTCCCGAAAAAAGAACGAAAGCATTGTCATCAACGACGACATCACAATTGTCGTTGTTGAAATTCGCGGCGACAAGGTGCGATTGGGCGTGGAAGCTCCCAAGGAAGTACCCGTTCATCGTAATGAAGTTTACGAAGCCATCCGTCGCAATCAGACAGGTTCCAGCGAACAACCGACCGAACAAGATAGTGCCGCCGAATAATTGTGGCGAGCTTATCGTCGAGCGTTGTTCTTCCGTTTTTATGTGATTGATTTGTGATTCGCTTGCAGCAGTCAAAATTTTTCCTGCAAAAACTTCGTGAACTCTGTAGCTGTGGCCGGTCTTCCACTTGACGATTCGGCCTGCGTCCCGTACCTCTATATGTTCTTCGTGAGGGACTCGTTCACTCGCCGTGGACTGATCGTCTCTCTGGCCTTCAATGGCCCCTTCGTCTAGTGGTTAGGACACCGGCCTTTCACGCCGGCAACACGGGTTCGAGCCCCGTAGGGGTCACTTTTTTCTCTCGCCCGTCTGGCGACTTGCGCGACATTTTTCACAAACTTCGCGGTTCACCGAAAGTGCGTTTTTTGCAGGTCATGTGTAAACTAGATCGAGGCGCGTCTCGTTTGGGAACTCGGTTGATGAAGCAGCTTAGTTTGATCATTCTTTTTTGCGCGCTATGCTGCGGCGCACCGACCCATGTTCTGGCCTTCTATTCCAATGGCCGGTGGTCGACGACCGCTCTTAATGGGTGGACCGGTGCCTATGGCACGGGGGTCGATGTGACTTGGAGCCTAGTGCCCGACGGGACATTCATTCCAGGCGAAGGTGGCAGCAATCTGATCGCCTTTATGGATGGATTGTTCGGTAACGGCGGAGGAGGGACGAACTATCAGAATCGACCCTGGTTCCATTTCATCGAGGATTCGTTTGATCGTTGGTCGGAATTGGGTGGGCTCACTTTTCATTACGAAGACAACGACGACGGTGCGAATTTGCGCGGGTTATTTGGAGTGGAAAACATCCGTGGCGACGTGCGAATTGGCGGGGCCAACATCGATGGAGTTTCGGGGACACTCGCTTCGACAAGCTTTTTGCTCGACGCCGATTTGACCATTGATACCGCAGACTCGGCCTATTACAGCAACTCGATCAATGACTACCAAAACATGCGTAATACCCTGATGCATGAAATCGGCCATGCACTGGGTTTGGGGCACATTGATTCAACAACATCTATTTTTCTAATGGAGCCAGTTACAAGTGCGGCGGCTATCGTCGGACCCCAGTTGGATGAAATCCGAGGTTTGCACTATTTGTATGGCGACGTCAATGAGAAGGGGGCAGGCAATAATACCGCGGCCTCTGCTGTACCACTCAGTGTTTCGCCCGGCGTGGAGTTAGTTCGTGGAAAAGATCCCACTGTCGGCAATATTGTTACACAGATGGTAGAGACCGATTTTTTAAGCATCTCGAACCAGAATGATTTTGATTATTTTTCGTTCGAAATTACGGAACCAGCATTATTAGATTTGAGCGTTGTTCCCGTGGGGCAAAGCTACAACGAACGAATAACTGGCAGCGGCTCAGTCTACTCAACAACCTTTCCTTCGGCAGTAAGTGACTTAGGAATACAACTATATTCGCTCGTGAGTGGTAGCCCCGTACTACTCACGAACCAAAACGTGAATCCCACGGGACAGAATGAATCGATTACTGATTTCCTTCTTGAAACGCCCGGGGAGTATGCTTTTCGTATTTCAGCGAGCCCATCGGGGGTTCAGCTCTATCAATTTTCCTTGCTGCTTGAAACAGTGATAGTTGACCCTCCCAACCATCCCGGTGATTTCGATGGGGATGGCGACGTCGATGGGCGGGATTTTTTAGTTTGGCAGCAAGGAGAATCGTTCAACCCATTTAGCCCTTCGGATTTGGCGGATTGGCAAACGAATTTTGGCTGGGTCGAGGGACTTACTGCCAGTTACACAGTACCCGAGCCGACGGCTTGGGTTCTGTTGATGGGCCCGCTGCTGTGGGGAATCTGTCGCCGTGGGGTTTCATAACCAATTTTCAGCTCTTCCGTTGCGGTAAATACGTAGGAAATGGCGATTTGTTAAGATTGTTCAAGGAACAGCATTTTCATGCGCGAAATTGTTGAAATTGGTGGAAGCGCTTTTTATACTCAAGAGTCGCCGGCTGGGCTGATTGCCCGAACGGTCCTACCTTGCCCCGACGCATCTGGCGGCTGCGTTTCCGGCTTCAATTTTATTGATTTCTTAGATCAACTCGGAGAAACGCTCATGAAGGAAAATCAGTCCGGTTCCAAGCTGCCAGCCACAAAGCGTCGGCTTGCTTATTCTCTTGCCGCAGGTGCCGCCGCGGGTGCCGCTGCCGTTGGTGCTCCCGAAGCCCAAGCCGAAATCGTTTATTCGGGTCCTTATCCGATTAACATCTACCAATTCGGTGCGCTCAATCTTGATCTCGATGAATACGGCGCTTCCCCAGACATTAGATTGAAAAACTATGTCTTCGGTGCGAATTATATGGGAGCTACGATCACCACTTATCCTGGCAAATTGGTCGGCTTTAGCATTGGTCCTAATAATTATGCGTCCGCCCTTTCGGTTGGAGATTTGATCGATTCAACCACAGCAGGTCCATCCTTTTATGGATCGATGGCTTATGGTGCTGCAGATCCCAATGCGGAATTCAACAATGCCGCAGATGCCTATATCGGCTTGAGTTTTCCTAGCGGCCCCAACTTGTTCTATGGCTGGGTTCGCGTAGCGGTTGATCAAGCCGCTGGCACATTCTTGGTGAAGGACTGGGCCTATAACAACGTGTCAGGTGCTGGAATTCGTGCGGGTCAAATCCCCGAGCCTACCACTCTGGGCATGTTGGCTGCTGGTTCCGTAGGCCTGTTGGCCATGCGTCGCCGCAAGCAAGCCGCCTAGAAGAGAATTTCTCAAGCCGGATTGAATTCTTAATCACCGTGCCGCGAAGAGCTCAAACTTCGCGGCGCGGATTTTCCATTGATTACAACCGTGCGCTGTTGCGCACATTCTCGGAATTGGAGTCAAGCTAGAGATGAGCGCGCGGAAAAATACGAACCAAGAAGCTAACGGTATTAATAAGAAGCGGATTGCTTATGCATTGGCAGCTGGTGCCGCCGTCGCTTCGGCGGCTAATGAATCACAAGGTGCGATAGTTTATTCGGGCATAGCTAATTTTGCCATCGACCAAGGCTACTCTCGTACTTTGCGATTTGATCCAGATACTTTCGACGATGTTTATTTAAAGAACTATGTGTTCGGCGGAGGAAATTATCAAGCGCTGACCGTGGGTTTTGCACCTGGTAAAGTTGTGGGATTTAATCCTTATGGCACGACACCGTTTAAGAATTATGTGACTGCTTTAACGGAAGGATTCATGATTGATTCTTCTTCGGTAGGCCCAACCTTTTACGGCACACTTGCCTTTGGAGGAAATAATCCCAATGCCCAGTTCCAAAATGCCGAAGGAGCCTTTATCGGGATGTCATTCCCAGTCGGCCCAACGGATTTGTATTACGCCTGGATACGTGTGAACATCGACAATGAAGCGGGCACTTTTACGATCGTTGATTGGGCCTGGGAAGATCAGGTGGGCGTTGGGATCGCAGCGGGCGACACGGGTAGCTTACCTGGAGATTTAAATTTTGATGGCGAAGTGACAGGTCGCGATTTCCTGTCGTGGCAGCGTGGTGAAACTGATCCCGCCTTCAGCGTCGATTCACTGATCGAATGGCAAGACAATTACAATGGTGGTGCCCTTGTTGGTTTGACTGCGGTGCCTGAACCCATGAGTCTGGGTCTGTTGGCCGCTGGCGCTTCTGGTTTGGTTCTGATGCGACGACTTCGCCAACGGTAAGACTTCTATGGGAATTAGCCGACGTCTTACCGAAAAATCGCCCAAGCGAGTCTTGTTGGTGGGTTGGGACAGTGCCGATTGGCAAATGATTCAACCCCTCATGAAGCATGGGTTGCTGCCAACCACCGCCAAGTTTCTCCAGGATGGTGCTTGGGGAAATCTGGCCACGACGCGGCCGATCCTGTCGCCGATGCTGTGGAACACCATCGCCACCGGCAAGCGGCCTGTGCATCATGGCGTTTTTGGGTTTACCGAGCCGAACCCCGAAGGAACGGGCGTGCGGCCTGTTTCTAGCACGACTCGCAAGTGCAAAGCGTTGTGGAATGTTCTATCACAGTCAGGTCTGAAGTCGAACATTGTCGGCTGGTATGCGTCGCATCCTGCTGAGCCGATCAACGGCGTGATGGTCTCGAACCAATTCGAGCAATACAAAGAAACGGACGGTGCAGTTACACCACTGCCAAGCCAGTGCATTCATCCTGCCGAGTTGGCTGACGAACTTGCCGAGTTCCGCGTGCTGCCGAGCGAGATCGATGCAGGAGCGATTTTGCCCTTCGTGCCTCGTGCGGCAGAACTGCTGAATAAAGAGAAACATCGCTTAGGTCAGTTGCAGCATATGCTCGCCCAAACCGCGACGATTCATGCCGTCACGACGCATTTGATGACCAACACGGACTGGGATTTCACAGCGGTCTATTATGAGGGCATTGATCGTTTTGGCCATGTTTTCATGGAGTTCCATCCTCCGAAGATGGAGCAGGTTTCTCAAGAAGATTACGACGTCTACCAGCAGTGCATGGTTGGCATCTATCGGTTTCATGACATGCTGCTGGAAACACTTTTAAATTTGGCGGGCGAAGAGACCGCCGTGATTCTGATGTCGGATCATGGCTACTACAACGATCATTTGCGGCCCGATCCGCGCGAAGGTAAATCAGGACCGGTCGAATGGCATCGGCCATTTGGGATTTTCGCGGCAAAGGGTCCCACAGTGAAACAAGGGAGCCGGCTCTATGGCGCCAGCATTCTGGATGTAACACCCACGGTATTGCAGCTACTTGGACTACCTGCGGCCCACGATATGCCCGGCCGAGTGTTGGCGGAAATATTGGATGATGAGAAACCGTTGGGGCGGATCGAAAGTTGGGAAGAGATCGACGGTCCATCGGGAATGCATCCCGCGGACATGCGGTACGATGCCACGGAATCGCAAGCCATGCTCGAACAATTAGTTGCGCTCGGCTATGTGGAAGCTCCTTCCGAAGATGTCGAGAAGACAATTCGCGACACGATTGCCTCGAATCAGTTTAACTTGATTCAATCTCTAATTGATGCTCGTAACTACCCGTTGGCGATTGCCGAATTTGAAAAACTTGATCCTTCCTTGAAAGAGGCGCCGCCCGCCCAATTACTCTTGGCGTCTTGTCATCTCGCTTTTGAAGACAAGGCAGCCGCTCGTGAAATTTTGGAAACTTTGGCGAAGTCGACTTCTGACTCGCCGCGCATCCATATGATGTTGGGTGCGCTGGAGTTTGCCGAAGGCCACCCCGAGGAGGCTCTTAAGCATTTAAGCTTGGTAGAACAGTCTGAACCACGGCTACCCGGTTTGCATACGAAACTTGGTGACGTTTATCTTGATACCCGACGCTATGATCAGGCGATTGCTGCGTTTGAGAAAGCATTGGCGATTGATGCCGACAGTCCGATGGCCTATGCCGGTTTGGCACAGGCCAAGCTTAAAAAAGGGGAAGTCCAGGCCGCCTTGGATGATGCCCTGGTTGCGGCAGAATTGGTACACCACTTCCCGCGCGTCCATCTGACCATCGGCGAGGCCTTGAATGCCTTGGGCGATTACAGCGGGGCGGTCGAAGCATTGGAGCTTTGCATCAAACAGGCGCCACGGATGAAGCAGGCCCACGAGGCACTTGCTACGGCCTATCGCAATCTGGGGTATACAGACAAAGCGATGGCGGCGGAGCTCAAGGCCCAGGGAATGCTGGCCTAAAATCTTGCGCTAACCGTAAAGTCTTAGAAAGATTGACTTTAGAACCAAAATCGATAATCTTAACTATGCTGACGAGGGCGGATCGTTGGCTCGGGAATGTTGTTCATCCACTTTAACAAACTCCAAGTTATGCGGACCCAATCCATGCCCTCGTACCGTCGCTATCTGCATTGTCGAGCCTTTACGCTCGTTGAACTGCTCGTCGTGATCGCAATTATTGGCGTGCTGGTGGCTCTGTTATTACCGGCCGTGCAGGCGGCGCGGGAATCGGCACGGCGTAGTGCTTGCGGAAATAACTTACGGCAGATTGGTTTGGCTGCTCTGAATTATGAGTCCGCTAATAAGCGTTTACCGCCCGGTTACTTAGCTGGCAAAAACTTTGTTCGCCCCTGGTCGGAGACCTACAATTCGCAGCCGCAGCAATTGACTGGAGTATTCACGTTTATTCTGCCCTATCTTGAGGCGGCGAACGTCTCTGACCTCTTTGCGCAACAACTCCAACTAGGTATCGACTCGAACGACGAGCCATTCTTTTATGCTTCAAAACCCGTCACTTGGGCCGCTGCACAGGCACGGTTGTCTACGCTTTTATGCCCCAGCATGATTCCCGGATTGCCTACGGTAAGCATCAACCTGATGAATTACGGCGTACTATCAGGGGGGTATTTGAAAGTTGCTTTCAGCAATCTACAAAACTCAACTCCGGAAGATTTGCAGCTTGGTTTGACTCATTACCAGGGCATCCCAGGTATCTGGGGGCAGGTTGGACCTACCCTATTTTACAACACGGGTAACGGCAATCGTATTAATGATGACGAGCTATTGGGTGTTTTCGGGATTAGGAGCAAGACCCGATTGGGTCAGGTGAGCGATGGAACTTCGAATACGCTCATGTTTGGTGAGGCCCCTGGGAGTGTTGTTACAAATGTGAATGAACAGTTTCCTGACAATTCCCAGTCGGTCGTCAGCGGGTTTACGCGGGGAAATGCATGGGCAGGATTCGGAACTTTGCCAACGGCTATTGGGCTGGATGTTGCCTACGAGAACGGCAAGCCACAGGGATCGAGTTATGAAACCAAGTGGGGTTACTACGGTTCACTTCATGGAGATATTGTTCAATTTTGCTTTGTTGATGGATCAGTCCACTCACTTTCAAAGTCAACGGACATCAATACGTATCACGCGATGTCGACAATGCAAGGTCAAGAGGTTGTTCCAACCGAACTTTGATAGCGATTATCTATGGCCACCGACAATGGCGTAAACGGATGGATGATTTGAACAGTTCAATATTGAAATCGATTCTACCAATGCGGAAGCTGCTGCTTCTCATTTGCGTATTTTTTTTTTCAGGTTGTGGTGGGTCTGAGGTCAAAGTCGAGATTCCTGACAATCCGACATTACCCCCTAAGAATCCTACGCTGATGTCGAGCGATCAGCCCACTCAGACGCAAGAAGCCCCACCGAATCAACAGCAGCAGTAAAGCTACTTGCCGCGATTGCGATACAAGCTCGGGTCAACCGCCGCGGCCATTTTTTCTGGGCCCAGATTGAGCCCCAAAAATTCTTTAATCTTTTGAGCCGATGCCAGCGGATCGGCTACGACCTGGGCGTATTCCAGCTTCAGCACGCGAATATGCGGTTGGGTTTGCAGCCAACCATCCAACTTGGCTAGATGATTTTGAAACGCCGAGCGCATCATTTCATGGGCGGCCCCTTTTCGGCCTGAGCGGGCCAGCATTTTGTCTTGCGAGGTCAATACTTCGTCCATGTCGCGCTGCATGAAGACAACGGCGTAACGCTCGGTAGCCGGAAGATCGAACAAGAGCTGCGAGATGATTTTGACCACCTTCCCGCGGGCATCGGGCAGCCAAGCGGTCTCCTGTTTCATTTTTTTGACCGGCTCGAACTCGTAGTAACCCGCCGGATTGTCTTCGTCGGCGACTCGCTCGTGATCCGTAACGGCCTCCAGGCCCCCCTTGTGCAGCATCTGCATCATCAGCGACGTGCCGGAGCGGGGCAAACCAGAGACGACGACAATTTCAGGAGTCATGGCGGGGCAATCTCGGAATGAAAGCAAAACATCATTACAAAAGAAAACCCGGGGAGTGCAATCCCCGGGTTTTCGTATTTGTCACAAAACGAGCCGCAATTCCGTTTAGAATTGCAACCAATCGTTACCTTCAAAGGCCAAGGCGAACGCTTCGTCTTCTTCGCGTTCGGATTCATCGCTACCTAGGTAGCTAGCCGAGGAGGAGCGGTCACGACTACTGTCTCGGATAGCAACACCGAGATCAACCAGGTCGCTGGAGTCTGCAAATGCCGAATCCAGATCATCTACTGCAACTGTCGAGTCGTCAGAAGAAGAATCAGCATCGGGAGCAAAGAGCAAATCAAAGTTAGGTGCTGACTGGCCTGCACCGACAAGCGTTGAAGAGGCCGCGGAGGCTTCGGTCACACTGGACAAGCTATCGTCATAGTAGGTATCGACGATCAGCAGGGCCTCGACCAAAGTTCCTTCGTCAGAGAGTTCTTCGTTGTCGGCAATCACAGCAGCCACTTGATCGGAGAAGCTGCTCTCGACGGCCGTGAAGGATGCCACTTCCTCGTCGGAATCTCCACCAGTCAAAGCGGAAAAGCTTCCTGCCGAAGTGCCATAGAAATTACGCCACAGAACCAAGTCGGCATAACCTACGACACCGTCGCTGTTGGCATCGCCTTGAGCTGGAGTCGCGTTGGTTGCTCCATGGTTACGCTGCCAAGCGAGAAAGTCTCGGCCGTCCACGTCGCCGTCTTCATCAAAGTCGGGACCATGCTCGATGACGGCCGGCAACGCACTGGGGTCTTTGGCCAGGATATAGTCTTCGACCTCACCGACCACAGCATTGCCCGATGGGCTGTTGATGCCATATTCGCCATAGCGGAAGCGAGCGTAAATCACGCCACCCGTTGCCGAACTCGCACCGGCGAGTGTTGCCGGAACTTGGAAGGTTAAAGTGTTTGAACCTGCCGCGAGCGTGACGTTGGTGAAGATGCGCTCACCAGCATCGTTGAAATCAAAGTCGCCGTTGAAATCGACCCAAGCCTGTAACACGCCACCATGTCGGCTTGCGGAGACCGTAGCCGTTGCCGTGGCCCCTGGAACCAGCGGTGTGACAATCACACCATCTTCATCGCCGCCGATGAGGTCATCTCCGTTGGCATTCGTGGATGGCTGGGGAACGAGTTCCGCATCCCACTTACTACCTAAGATGTAGTTGCTTTTTCCATGGGCTGCATTCAAGATGGCCGCACCATAAGCGGCGGGCAAATCACCGTAGTCTTGATTAGCCGTGTTACCGATACCAAATTCGATTCCAGCGACCGAACCCCCACCCGACAGAATCGCCACGCGTGCATTCCCAGGTGCAGGATTGATTGGCACCAGGGGAGCCGCAGTCACGATTCTTACCCGATGCGTTCCAGCTGGCATGTTGGCAAAGACGAACGCGCCATTGGAATTGGTCGTGGTGGTCCGTTCACCCACTTCGAAGGTCCCGTTATTATTGGCATCGACATAAACTTGGAGGCCAGCAACACCCTGTTCGGCTGCCTGTCGGCTGCCATTCGTGTTGAGATCTTCGTAGACGCTGCCAAACAGGTAGCCTGGTTGGTTTGTGCCATTCCCGGCATTCGTGCCAGCCGGAGGCGTCAGACTAAAATTGATGCCTGTAAATACATCACCAGGTTCGACAAATAGAGGTGCAAAACCTGTCGTGGGATCTGTAAAGGCCCAATTGGGCGGAGCTATAATTCCTAAATTGATAACTGTCGAATTAGAATTCGGCACTACCAAGTTGTACTGGCCACTGCTGTTGGTCTGTACTGAAACTTCACCAGGATCGAGTTGGCCGTTGCGATTGACGTCGGCATAGACGGTGATGCTAGGGACATTGACATCGGTACCGTTAAAAATGCCGTCGCTATTCATGTCAGCAGAAACGACACCGGAGAACTGAACTTGCGGCGCGATTGGCGGACCTGGATCTAGTAGGAAATTGATGTCTTTCACGTGGTAGGGTGTGGTCACGCCTCCAAAAGACAAGGGCACGCCATTGGCATCAACGGCGACTTCCAGATTCTGGTCATAGTCCCAAATCTTGAAGAAATCTTCGGTGATCGACCACTCGGTTCGATAGTGCTGTAATATGTCTGGTGTGGAAAGCGTGTCTTCCAGCGCTAAGCGACCTTCGGGATCCTCGATTGAAATGATGTAATCATCCGGCACAAGATCGAAGTAATAATTGCCGTCCGCTCCCGTTACGAACTGATCGACAACTACATTATCACTCGCGCGACGCACGACGACAGTCACGTTCGAGGCCATCGATTCGTGGGTTGTATCGATGATGTTGGTGACTTCACCAAATCGGAGAACGCCATCCGTATCCGTATTCTCTAGTATCACGCGGCTGAAGTTGAAAGTGCTGTCTTGATTGTCATCAATACCAACAAGGCCTTGAATACGTTGCGTATTCGCACCGATGGGACTGCCGTGGAACGCAATTTCAATACCATTAATTTGAAAATCAGTTCCTGAATAATTCTCCATGTGGAGTTGCCAGCCCTGCGAGACTCCCGAAGGCTCGGCGGTAGTTGGATCAAAGACAATTTTCGCATCGGAACGTTCGCCCCACCCGCGCTTCGTGGTGAACGTATGGACAAAAGCTCCACCGGGATTGGTATCTGTGGAAACGAGCGCTCCACCTTCACGGAAATGCATTTCCGGCTGAAATTGCAGATTTTGTGGTACTCTTATGACTCCTGCATCTTCGAAGAAGTAATGATTCAACTCATGATGAGTGCCGTCAGGAGATACTAGCAACACCCTAACGTTGTCCAAGAACTGAGTGTTGCCTCCTGTCGAATTGATTTTTACCTCGATTGTCTCCACGCTCATGGCATTGTTATCGGGTACCTGGAACTCGATAAACCCGCCTCGCGCGTCGGTATCATCGAAGTCGGCAAACGGATCGTCTGTAAAGTATTCGTTCCAGTAATCGATGAATCCACCACCAGCGGTTCCTCCCAGCCCACCAGGTACTACCTGAAAACCACTGGCTTGATTCCCCTGTTCACGCCCAGGTAATGGAATAAAAAACCCGCCAACAGGATCGATAAAAGTTGTGTAAGTTAGTTCACCAGGCAGGTTTTGACCCTTGATGTGCCATTGCTGGGCGAGTGCAACCGCCAGTTCCGCGTCGATAACTCCGTGTCCGTAACCAATCATTTCTCCATAAGCCCCCTTACCCTGACTGACCGTGTAGCCAGCCCCGTTGGTTAGCACCTGCGGAGTGGGTGCGTAATGCAGGCCATTGAAGAGACTGCTCAGCGTCGGATCCAGCGTTGGCCTAAGAGTTTGATCGGCGGGACTGACAGCTGGATCGAAAAGGTCAGGGTCGTGAAAAACAGGTGTTTGGTTGATAATCCAAGTATTTTGAGTAGAACCGTTGGCATTCGTCTCAGGAATATCGTATTTAGCATTCTGGCGTGCCGAACGGACGAGAATTTCTTGCACGTCGCGCCAGCTAAGGTCAGGGTTCGCCTCAAGCATTAGGGCGATTACGCCTGACACCATGGGGGCCGCCGCCGAAGTGCCATTGAAGCGAGAAGTGTAGTCGGTGTTCGCGAGGAAGTCGCGATCTGTAATGAAGCCACTCTCGTTATACCCTAATTCGCCGACGAGATCGGTCGTTGTGATACCACTACCGATGCCAAAGTCATCTACTATGTTTACGAATCCCCATGAACCAGTCGGCGCTGCGACCAAGACACTGGCTGAGGTCTCCGCGTAAGAAAAAACCGTGCCATCGACGTTGTTGTAAAAGCCATCATGATCCACACCAGTTACACCGATCACATATCGCGAAGAGGCAGTGCCGTCATAGGTTGAGCTATCCCATGATCCCAAGGGGCTGAATCCTTCATTGAATGGCGAGCCGGCATCATTACCAGAAGCAAATACGAAAATGACGCCTTTACCGTCCCGTCCGAAAATAACAGAGTCACGCAGCGCTAAGACTTCGTCAGGTGTTGCAGGAACAATACCACGAGAGAGTACTGGTCCCCAGCTATTGTTGACAATATCTATACCGTTATCTAAGGCGTAGCGAAAACCGAGTGCCGCATTGTCAACACCTGCCATCGGGACAAGTGTCGCGCCGTGCGCAATGCCCGTGCCGCCAATGTCATTATCGGCAACCGCACCGATAATACCCGCGACCGCAGTTGCATGATCGATGAAATTGATAAGACCCTCGCCAACAAAATTCAGGTTGGGGTCTAGATTGGCGGCCAAATCAGGATGAGACTCCTGAAACGCGCCGAGCTCATACACCCCGACAACAACACCGTTACCGGTAATGTTCTGATTCCACACTGGCCCGACATTAATATCTTCACCAGGGATAGCGAAGATCGGCTGGAAGTCGGGGTTGCCCACCGACTGTCCTGAGTTGATCAGGTGCCACTGCATGTTTAGCAGCGGATCAGTCGGGATGGACCGGGAGGCATAGCTGTTATCGAAGTTCCCGATGTTTGACAGTGCGGCCCACATCAGCTCGTTCTGCAAAATAGCCAGTTGTCCTTCTGGAGTTGCACTGGAGTAACCACGAGCCTGAATGGAGACTCCGTCAGCAATCATGCCGCGAAGCTCCGCTAACGGTGACTGGGCCGACATCACGCGGCGATCTTCCAGTGGCTCGAAGCCGAGCTCACGCTTGCGACGGCGACTTACCCCGGCGGGGCGACGGCCTTTGCGCTTGGTATTGGAACTGAATTGTGGATCACGCGAAGAAAAAAATGGCATCTTGGTTGTTCCCGATTTCAAAAAGTCCCCTTGCGAGGCTGCCTGCTGTTCCGAATGGGTTAGTTTATTCCTCTGGGCGCTGAACGTCGCTTGGACCGCGTCGGCGCAGGCATATCCCTGGGCTGAAGCGATAGGGTCGCTAATTTCGTAAATGCTGGCGGAGGGGAGTTCCGACGACGTGTTGTGTATGTGCCGCTGGAGTTCGTGCCCTGCTGTGTCAGAGGGAAAAGTTTGTTCCGGTTGGTGGGGCTAGCCTTGTCCATGCCCTGAATGGATGTCTCCCGTAGGAGTTGCTAGCTGTCTTTCGAGTAGCGACTGGCCTGCTGGAATTTGCTGACCTCTTAATCCCAGCTTCGCGTTCTCAATCACTCATGTTAGTTAGCTCTGCCGAGACCGTCAAACTTCTTGCACGCTTCCGGATCCGCAAAATGGCTAAATCTTGGGAATTGCAAACGAAGTGGAAAATCTGGCATCCTAGCAGGCAAGCTCTAACTATAAGGACGCTTCCAGCCAGCGTTGTCACGCACGATCCTGCGGAATTTCCGGATTATTTTGTCGGGCGCATCCCAAGGGCATCCACCGTAAAGGGTTGTTGGATAACGTTATAAGTGGTTTTCAGGCCCCACTTGCGAGGGAATAGGCTCATTTCAAGGATTCCATAAAAAGTAGGGCTTGTAACGAAAAGTCTGATTATTCTGGTCTCGACGTTCCGATAACCCCTATCAGTCGAACTGAATTTGTCAACGCCGATTAGGCGCTCTCAACAAATATGTTTGACTCACGAACAGACAATTGAGTGATTGCGCTGGGCCCATTCGGCTCAGACTACTTTTCGCTGGTGAGTCGCCGCTAATCGATGGCGAACGCAGAGGAGCCAAGGGGGGATTCTCGATGAAATGCAGTTTAGTGAGTAGGCGACTCGTCGCCAGGCTGACGCTGGGTGTGGCTGCGGTTTGGCCGGCTGCCCAACCGAGCTTGGCACAAAACGGATACATGTCGCCTGCGATCGCTCAATCGGGAGGTCAATTCCATCAAGCCTCTCAGATACCCACGCACATGGCCTCGCCGCTCGCAGGTGGACCAAACGCGGCCGTCGGCAGCGATTTCGTCGACGCGCATGGCAACTCGATCGTGATGCCGGCCAGCTATTGTGGACCGGCGGGGCCTGGCCCGGGCTACTGTCCTCCGATGGGTGGAGATTCCGGGGCCTATGGTGATCCTATGGGGATCGACTTCGGGGGGTATTCCGAAGACCAAATCGGCCCGCACTATTTCGACGTTTCGTTCGGTGCCGTTTTCATCAAATCGGACACAATTCTCGATGGTGTGCCCGCCCTGGCTTCGACGGCTTTGGGCCCTGCCGCGCCGCGAGTTCTTAACCCATCCCAGGGACTAGATAGTTATGATCCGGGATGGGAAGTCGCCGTTCGCTACGATCTCGGACCTTTGTCGGTTTTCGAGGCAACCTACATGGGGGCTTACGATTTCTCGTTCACGGAATCGGCTGCTTCCGAGCCGCCGGGAACATTTAATCTATTCACGATTTTCTCAAATTTTGGCGTACCTACGCCAATTCCAGGTGTCGATTCGGGATCGCTTTATGTGCTGGATTACAACTCCGACCTGCAAAGCTCGGAGCTGAGTTACCGCCGCTACTGGGTGGGTAATAATCCACGGATCTCAGGTACTTATTTGCTCGGTTTCCGCTATGTCCGCCTGACCGAAGATCTCAACTTGAACCTTACGGCTGACGACGGTAACGGTGTCGGCAACGTTGTGAATTCAAATTTGCTTTGGGACACTTCGAACGACCTGTTGGGTTTCCAATTGGGGGGTGATGGCTGGGTTGGCCTACGTCAGGGCCTCCGCGTGGGTGGGGACTGCAAGGCCGGCGTATACAACAATCGCTATAAATTTACGGGTGACGGCGATTTTGCCGCTGTCGCCGGTGCACCAAGCGACTACACCGTCCTGGCCGACGGCAATCAGGTGGCGTTCATCGGTGAAGCCGGGATCAGCGTGGTCGCTGACATCCTGTCAAGCTGGTCGCTTAAAGGCGGCTATCACGTGTGGTACATCGATAATTTGGCTACTGTCGGGTCGAATATCGACAGCTCGAACTTCGTGCCCACGGTTGTCAACCACGAGAACGATGCCCTGTATCACGGCTTCTCCGCGAGTGCTGAGTACGTGTGGTAAGCCGAGAGATAGTGCTTAAATTGATCAACAAAGCCCTAGCGGGTCCCCCGCTGGGGCTTTTTTCGTTGAGTTTTTTTCGCTGTTCGAGCCTGGTCTTAAATTACGCAGCTGATGGGAGATCTGCGTGAATCGAGAAAAAAGTTTCAATTTGTGGATTTTTTGCCCTGCGCAGTTTTTGCCAATTCCTCAGGACGCAATTACAATGGGGGCTGGATTTCGATAGCCGGCACAAGCCCATCGTTTCTCACAGGGGCGAGAAATGATGTGCGCCTACCTCAAGGCTGGTATCGCACTCCCAGACAGCCACGACTGTCAGACATCTTGTTTCGAGGAACTCTTTAATGGCTCAAGGAAATTGGCGTCGGGGTCGCGGTGCGCGGACTGGCAGCAAGCATTCGTTCTCTTTCAAGAACCGTTCACCAGAGCGTTCGTTCTCTAAGCCGTTATGGCTGGAGCAACTAGAAGATCGACGAATGTTGGCGACTTTCGCTGTGACAAATCTTAGCGACCTTGTCTTCAATAATGCTAATGAGCTTGTTGTTGCCGAAGGTTCATTGCGGGAAGCCATCATCGCTTCCAACGGGACCGAGGAAGATGACTTAATTGTGTTTGCCCCTAATTTGCGCGGCACGATTCAACTGGGACGCTCAGGGGACGAGTTTGGTGCCCTGACCATAACAGGTGGTGTCGAAATTGTTGGCATGGGCGCGTACACAGTGGCGATTAATGCTGCCAGTAACCGCCGAGTGTTCGAAATCGAACCTGAGGGCGACGATCCCATTACCGTGGCCATTTCCGGTTTAACTATTCAAGGCGGACAGGCTTTCGGTACAGATGAGAATGCAGGGCGGGGTGGCGGTGTTCTCAACAATGGGGGCAATCTAACCCTGACTGAAGTTATCGTTGTAGGGAATCAAGCCAATTATGGAGGTGGAATTTTTAATGCGGCTGGTACGCTGACTGTCCAACGGAGCTTGGTTCAGAACAACACTGCAAACAACGGCGGCGGGATCATGAACGGCGTTCCCGACGACGGCGACGGCGGCGGTACAACAGAAGGTCCGCCTCCCGTGACCCGTATTGTCAGTTCGACGATTACCGGGAACGAAGCGAATACGGGGTTTGGCTACGGTGGCGGTGTGTTCAACCGTCAAGGACGGATGGATGTGCTCCAGTCGACAATTGTTGACAATATTGCCTATTTGGGCTCGGGCTTAGCGAGTTGGGGTAATCCACTTCCCGAAGCTGCGGAAGAAGGGGCAGACCCTCCGGCAGATCCAGAGCCAACAATTTTTACCACGATCGTGGGTTCGGTCTTATTCGACAATTTTAACTACAACACAGAAGAACCATCCCCCGTCGATCTTGATGTTGTGGGACTAGGAGAGCCAGCCGAAGAAGGAGAGGATCCCCCACCATTACTCCCGTCGATCAACATCCGTTTCGACAACGATGCAGGAAAGATCGTGGCTGGTAAGACGGGTGGCAATAATCTGCTTTACGGCTTGGGACAACAAGTTCTTCCAAGCGCGGGTGACCTTCCAGCAGGAACCAATCCCCAGTTTATCTCCGATGATGAAGGAGTACCGCTATTGGATAACTATGGTGGGTCGACTTTGACCTATCATCCCGATTCGACGAGTCCCCTCATTGACCACCACGAAACGGTGAATGATTTGGGAATTAGCGGTGCGAGCGGCTTGCTTCAATCGAACGATCAGCGCGGTTTCCATTTTGCTCGACTCGCCAAGGTTGGTCAAAACCCTGGGTTGCCGTTTTATGATATCGGCGCAGTTGAGGTTCAACAGGTCACTTTTGGTATTAATATAGTTGCTGATGAAGGCGACGACCTGCAATACACGGGTAACGCCGGCGTGACCTCATCGGGCGACTTCTCATTCCGCGAGGCTTTGATACAGTCTGAGCTCAATCCGCTCGTCGATACGATCGTCTTCAGCAGTAGTTTTTTTGATCTCGTTGATCCAACACCGAGTCCTGCACCCACGTTCTTAATCACGTTAATTGACTCAGGCACGGGCAAACTGGCCCCGTTACGGATTAACCACTCCGTGAATATTGTGGGCCCAAGTAGCTTCGTACTGGAAATTGACGGGAACGATTCGAGTGCCGTATTTGCCAGCGGCACGCGTGCTTTTGATATCACCAATGGAAACGACCAATCCGCGGTCGACGTTTCAATTAGCAATCTTACGATCATTCGGGGAGACGTGGCGGGCAGCGGCGGGGCAATTCTGAATCGCGAAAATCTGACGCTCGATAGTGTCACGCTGCGCAACAATCGAGCGAGTCTCAACGGCGGTGGGATCCACCACGACCGTGGGACATTGGATGTATTGAACAGTACGCTTTCGGGGAACAATACCTCGAATCGCGGTGCAATTTATGTTTCGCAGAATAGCGGCGCGGTTACGATTAGCAATACGACCATCTCGGGTAACACCGCCCAAAGCGGCGGCGGCGTTTTCAATCGTGGAAACGATACGCGCATCGAGTTTTCAACGATCACCAATAACAACGCTGGTTCGACCATTGGCAGCGGCGTCATGAGCTGGTCGGGAACCCTGACATTTTATTCTTCAATTATTTCAGCCAACTTTTTGAACGATGTGGCGGTGAATTCACCGACCAGCCCAACAACGACTTCGGCTGGCTACAATTTGGTCGGTACAGTGAATGCAGCTGCTTCGGGCGTGTTCTCGCCAGGCATTGACATTTTCTCAACGACGCCCGGTTTGGCGCCGTTGGCATTTGCAGGTGGTTTGACCCAGACCCATGCTTTATTACCAAACAGTCCGGCAATTAATGCCGGTGACACCAATCCGGTCAGCCCCCCTGAATTCGATCAGCGAGGCAATCCGTTTGAAAGAATATTCGACGGCAAGGAGGACGCAGTCACCGAGCTGCGGATGGATATTGGTGCTTATGAACTTCAAGGCCGTGTTTATCGAGTTGATAATGACGGCGACGTCAGCGACGGCAATTATACGGCAGGGCAACTGACCCTTCGTGAGGCTGTCGAGCTAGCCAATCTTGGCTCACTGAAGGATTTCATTGAATTTGATACGACAGTTGAAGCTTTTACCGGCAACGCGCAAATTTCTCCCTCGGATTCGCTGCCAATCACCGACAATGTTGCGATTCTTTGGAATGGTGCGGGGCAGTTGACTCTTGGTGGATCTGGCACCGTATTTACGATCACTAATGGAAATGCCGCAACGTTTATCGATGTTTCCATTTCGGGTGGTAATCGGGGTGTTAGTGAGATTATCTTTGCTGGGCGCAATATCATTAACTTGGAAAATCTGCTCCTTGAGACTATTGATATGCTGGGGAATACCACCTCTGCAGTCACACATCAGTTGGGAGCTTTGGAAGTTATCGATTGCACGCTCACGGGAAACATCAGCACTGTGTCGGGTGGAGCGATAAACGCTCAGAATGCCAAGAGCGTGTCAATTTCCTACAGTTACTTCACGGGTAATTCGACCGCGTTTACCGGAGGTCATGGTGGTGCGATTTATTTGAAGAACTCTCCGTTCTCCGGAAAAGGTGTGGTGCTCGCCAATAATTTGACGGCTGCCGGCGCTTCCGATGGAGCCGGTATCTACGTCGATAACAGCGGTATCACATCAGGCCCGCCCGAGGCCAATGATGTTCGTTTTGAGAGTTCGGTAATCAGTGGCAACACGACCATTGGCGCCAATTCGGATGGTGCGGGTATCTTTGCTAAGAATGCTGACGTGTATTTAGAAAACTTCACTACAGTTGCACTCAATAGCACATTTGGCACGAACTCTAAAGGTGGGGCGATCTATTTGAATGGTGGAGGATCCCTCACGATTACTGATAACGTAACTTTTACGTTCAATCGTACACTTGGGCAGTTTTCATCGGGTGGTGCGATCGCCAGCGTAGGTGGCACGGTTACGATCATTGAAACTGACATCTCCAATAACACGACGGTTGGAGCCGATGCCCACGGCGGGGCCATATATATACAGGATGGTGCGTTGTCGGTGATTGACAGTGCATTCTATGAAAATAGCACGACAGGCTTGCGGTCCGACGGTGGCGCGATTTTTAGTAACACCAACCTCAGCGGCAAGCAAACGTCGATTCTGAGCTCGACCATTTCAGGTAATTCAACAAATGACCGTGGCGGTGGCCTCTATAACGCTGACGGCTTAACCGTGATTAAACATAGCACGATCACCAACAACTCGGCTCCGTACTTTGGCTTCGGTTCGGGCGTGGGCACCTTTGGTAACTCCACAACAACCAAGACACAAGTGGGCCATTCGATTATCGCGGGCAACATCGTCAATGATCCCATGCTCGATGGCAATGGTCAGCCAACGAACTTCCCGAGCGACGTCGACCGCATTAACGGCAATTTCCAGGACTCATTTCAGTCATTGGGATACAACCTGATCGGCAAGGGCATCACAACTGCGTTCACCACGCAGAATCATGATTTCTTCAACATCGCTGATCCGGGACTGGAGAAACTTGCAAATAATGGCGGGCCCACGCTCAATCATGCTTTGAAAGAAGGCAGCCTGGCAATCAATGGCGGTAATCCGTCGGCACTTGCAGGTCAGAATGGTGTGCCAGAGTTCGACCAACGCGGTAAAGACCGCGTCTACAATCAGGGGGCCGGCGGGCGCATTGACATCGGTGCGTTTGAGTCGTCGCTGTCGCCAAGTGTTTCTGGCGATTTCAACAACGACGGAGTGATTAACGGGCGTGACTTTTTGGCATGGCAACGCGGGCAGTCACCAACGCCAGGAAGCAGCGGTGATCTGGCCGATTGGCAATCCAATTATGGAACTGGCGGTGGCACACTTGTTGCGGCACTAGTCGTAGAAGAATTTAGCGAGAGTGTCTCGGCGCCGCTAGTTGCGGAGGAGCCTGCTAGCGAGCCGTCGTTTGCTTCAAGCGAACCAATTTTGACAGGCTGGATTTTACAAGCCCCAGTGTCAAGCAACCCAAGTTCCACGTTTACTGAAGCGGAAGTTGATGTCGCCTACTTGGCTGCGGGCGGTGAGCTGGATGATTACATCTTAGCGGCTGCGGAAGACGATTTTGGAGACATCGTTACCAGCCGTTCTCTCGATGATGATTCTGACGAACTGTCGGCCGAGGATGCCGTCTTCGAACTGATCGGGGCGGGTGAGCTGTAAACCAATTTGGCCAAATCTGGCGAAATCACTAAAAATGCGCCGGCCATCCGCCGTTACCCCGGCGAGGTGTTCGGTGCTATAATTGTTTGTAGAGCCTGAGGGAGAGGAAGTTTTTCAGGCGAACCTTGGTTTGGCAGATGACTCCTCTTCATTGCTCTTTCACTTTTAAGACCCTTGGAGATTTCCCAACCCGGTGAGTTCCATCGACCGCACAACAGGAATTAGTAGTGAATCGGCCATTTTGGTCGGTGTTCAATTATCTAACGACCGCACGCAAAACGGCATTCATACGAGCGATCCTTTAGACGAGCTGGCTGGCTTGGTTCAGACGGCTGGCGCGGAGGTTGTCGGCCGCATCACCCAGAAGCGGCCTTCTCCCGATCCAGCCACCTATATCGGCACAGGCAAGGTTGAAGAAATCAGACACTTCGTTGAAGTGCTTGAGGCCGACGTCGTGGTGTTCGACAACGACTTGTCGCCGGCACAGATTCGTAATCTTGAAGAAGCGTTCAAGGTGAAGGTTCTGGACCGAACCGAGATTATCCTCGATATCTTTTCCGGTCGGGCCCAAACACACGAAGCTCGTCTGGCCGTGGAGCTTGCGCAGCTTGAGTATTCGCTGCCCCGGTTGAAACGGATGTGGACGCACTTGTCGCGTATGAAGATGGGTGTGGGCATGCGTGGCCCTGGTGAAAAGCAGCTCGAAACCGACCGCCGGTTGGTGGAAAAGCGGATCAACGATCTCCGCAGCGAGCTTAAGAAAATCGAAGAGCGGAAAGAACGGGCCGTTGCGGCTCGCAGCGATCGCATGACGGTTTCGCTCGTGGGCTATACGAATGCCGGTAAGAGCACGCTCATGAACCGGCTAACCGACGCCCATGTGTTGGCCGAGGACAAGTTATTTGCCACGCTCGACACGCGGACCCGCCGTTGGCAATTGCCGGGCTGGGGGCCTGTGCTGCTGAGCGATACGGTCGGATTTATTCGCGATTTGCCTCACCATTTGATCGCCAGCTTTAAGGCCACGCTCGAAGAGGCCCGGCAAGCGGATTTGCTGATTCATGTGGCCGATGCGAGCAATCCTGCGGCTTTGGAACAAATAATGGCTGTTTACGATGTGTTACATGAACTGGGTATCGACGAGAAAGACACGATTCTCGCGCTCAACAAAGTCGACCAAGTGACCGATCCAACGTCGATCGAAACGCTGCGAACCCGGTATCCAAGTGCCGTATTAATCAGCGCTGCGAGCGGTGAGGGAATATCTCGACTTTCCAACGCCGTGAGTGAATCGCTCAGCCGTGATTTTCTTGACCTGGAGATCCAGATGGACGCCAGCAACGGAAAGCTGCTCGCATTTCTGGCCCAGTATGGCGAAGTCTTGAGCCGCACGTACGTCGAAAACCGTATCGTGGTGCATTGCCGGATTTCGCAGAAGTACTGGGGTCGCTTGCAGGACCATCCGGATGTTCAGATTCGACCGCATAAGAGTTCGAAGGTCTATGAGCACTCCGCGGCGACGGGCCGGCTGGAATTGCCACCTTCCGCACCAATCGACGAAGTGGCCTAAGCATTGCCATGGCTCGACGCGTCCTGGAAAACCGGCGAATTCTCTTGACCGGGGCGTCACGTGGCGTGGGGCGTGAGTTGGCCCTCCAATTAGCGCGTCGTCATACTCGGTTGTTCTTGGTCGCTCGCAGCGGCGAGGTGCTTCAGCCGTTGGTTGCTGAGCTCTTCGCGGAAGGTGCCAACAGTGCCGAGGCACTTATTGGCGACGTTACGAGTGCGGAATTTCGCGCCGAGATCATCGCCAAAGTTCAGGCCGATTGGCAGGCGATTGACGTGCTGGTCAACAATGCGGGTGTGAGTGCCCACGGCCATTTCGACGCCCATGACGAAGCGATTCTTCGGCAAATCATGGAAGTCAATTTTTATGCGCCCACGGAATTGACGCGGTTGTCGCTCCCCTTGTTGGCTCAAAGTGATGACGCACTCATTGTGAATCTCGGTTCGATCCTTGGTCACCGTGGGATGCCTTATAACAGCGAATATTCGGCCAGCAAGTTTGCGCTCCGTGGCTGGAGTGAAGCTTTGCGCACAGAATTGCATGGCCGGGGAATTGACGTGCTGTTGGTGAGCCCTGGCACGATTGATACGGAATTCTTTAGCCATTTGCTCGCCACGAGCGATTCGTTACCTTGGGGCAAACAGAAGGGAATTTCACCAGCCGCGGCGGCTCGTCAGATCGTGCGAGCGATTGAGCTACGGCGTACAGAAATCTATCCCAACTGGCGAGGACGGCTGCTGGTGGCCGTCAATCGTTGGGCCCCGCGGCTAGTGGACCGCGTAATGAATCGTTTTGGCTGAGGATGCCGCGTTGAATTCGCCGCAATTAGAAATTCTTTACGAGAATGGTCCGTGCCTGGTTGTGAACAAAGAGGCGGGGGTGCTCACGCAAGCTCCGCGTGGCATCGACAGCATGGAAGTGCGCGTCAAGAACTACTTCCGCCAACAGGAAGGCAAACCCGACGACGCGAATATCTATCTTGGCATCACTCATCGGATGGATCGACCCACCACGGGAGCTTTGATTTTCGCACGGCACGTCCGGGCAGCACAGCGAATTTGTGCCCAGTTCGCAGAGCGTACGGTCAGCAAAATCTATTGGGCATTCTTCGAAGGTCATGTGACGCCCGACGAAGGAACTTGGACCGACTATCTTCACAAACGCCACGGCATTCCGCAGCCGGAAATCGTTACGGCCGACCATCCCGCCGGTAAACATGCGATTTTGCATTACCGTGTGCTGTGGCATTCGCCGCTGGGGAGCTGGCTCGAGATTGAGCTTGAGACTGGCCGCACACATCAAATTCGTGCCCAAGCGCGGGCGCGTGGCTATGCGCTGGTGGGGGATGAGGATTACGGCAGCAAGATCGCATTTGGCGAACCCAAGGAAGATCCCCGTGAACGACCGATCGCTCTCCATGCCCGTTCGATTGGTTTTCGACACCCGATGACTCAGGAACCGGTGAATGTCGTGGCGCCGCTATCTAAGGCGTGGGACAAGTTTGAATTGCCGCGGGAATTGATCGTTGACGGCGGAAGTTGATATAATAAAATTATTATATTGGTGTGCGCGATGCCAAAGACCGAAATCTTCTTATATCAGGAAGCCGATGGTTCGATCCCGCTGGTCGAGTGGCTGGTCATGCTCCAGCAACGCAACAAGCCTGCTTTTGAAAAGTGTTTGTTTTTGTTGAATCTGCTTGAGGAATTCGGTAACGAACTTCGACGTCCTCGGGCTGACTATTTACGAGACGGTATTTATGAGCTTCGCACGGAGGTTCGCGGTGTGAATTATCGAATGTTGTATGGCTTTGTTGGAAAGGATATTGCTTTGGTATCGCATGGACTCACAAAAGAGAAAGTCGTTCTAACGCGCGAGATCGAACTAGCCATCGAGCATTTGGAACGAGTGAAAACAGACCCTGCCACGCATCGCGCTGCAAGAGAGGAATTCAATGGCTAAAAAAATTGCTAATGGACTCGATCTCATCCGACAAGCAACTGGCGTTGACCCTCGCAATGATCCAGGCGTTCAATCCTACCGTCAATCCTTTGAAATTGCGCAGATGATATACGATGCACGAATTGCAGCGGGACTGACGCAACAACAATTGGCAGAGTTGGTTGGAACGAAACAACCGGTAATCTCCCAGCTAGAAAGCGCGGACTATGAAGGGCATTCGTTGTCGATGCTTGAGCGTATAGCCTTGGCGCTCAATCTCAAAGTCGAATTGCGGCTCGTGCCCAATCAAGTTTGAATGTTTTCAAGCTAACTCGCGATCCAGCCCAGCGATTCCATACCGTTGTAAATCCAGGGATGTGTCCAAGGATTCCACGTGGGGTAGCTTGCCGAAAGCACTGAAACCGCAAGCAGCACTAAGCAGAGTGCCTTTCCGCCGCGGGATGTGCTCAGCTTGTCGACCGTGGGCAACATGGCCCACAGCCACAACGGAGCAAACCAGAACATCCAGCGTAAGCCGCTGGTCATGCCGCCGTAGTTGCGATCTTCGAGTGGTCTGAGGGCGACGAAGAACGTCAGGCAAACGACGGTGAGAATCGCAATTCCTAGTGCGATTTGACTCGTACTGCGTTCCCCGCCTCGCCACCACATGACCACTCCCACCATGCTTAAAAGCCAAACCGGAGTGAGCGAAAACACGCCGTGGTGGCCGAACAAACAATGCCAAGCATATTTGAGCTTTGATTCTTCGCCACGGTCGATCCCTTGGCGATTGGCCCAGTAGCTTTCGATTTCGACTCCTTCGACTGTGTACTTGTACTGATACCAGTTTTCCTCGCCCTCGTTGGTTGTGCGGAAAGCATAGGGAGGCGACAACGTACCGTGTGCGGCGTAGTTGGTGCCAAAGACAGCGAGAGTAAGAATGGCCGCAGGTGGCAAGAATCCGATCAACCAGGCACGGCGATCTTGGGTCAACAAGGCCAACGCCACCAGGGCGAACATTGAAAGGGCAGGGAGTTCGTTAGCGGCCGTGAACGCTGCCGCGAAGCCGCAAACGGCGTAATCGCGGATGCGATTCGAGCCATCGCACCAAATCCGTGCAAAGCTTGCCAGAGTAACAGCGGCGAACACCGCAGCGATCGTGTGATTGTTGAGCACCACGGCAAATGTTCCCAGCATCGTGCCAAAGCAAGCCGTGGCGACCACGAAAATCCGTGCCCAATCGGTTTTGCCAAAGCGTTCCGCCAGTTGAGCGACAATCACCAACATCCACGCTAACGGCAACACATTCGCCGTGAATAGCATGAACCTACCAATCAAATAAGGCTGCTCGGCAAGCGTCATTCCCGTGAGTTTATGAATCACCCAGTATTCACCGGCAAGCAGTGTAATTAGGAGCGGAGGCTTGCTGGAATAAAGGTGTAGCTCGCCGTCATCACCCCGATGCTGGACCATGTCGATGGTGTTCCATACATCCCGATCGATGAGCGTATCAATTTCGAAGGTGCCTAATTCCACAAGGGCACGGATCGCCAGCCAGCGGCTGCGGTCGTTGGCGCTCAGAAATGGCCGTTGCAACTGATGCTCTCGCGCGAGGTGTTCTCGCTGCGTGGCTAATTGCTCGGCATGTTCCTCATTGGAGAGGCTTTTTAAGCGGAGTTGCTCCTCGAATGTTTGTAACTCACGATTGACGATATGCCGCTCAAGATCGATGCGGTTGATCGAATTCACCGACAACAAGCGGCCGGTCATATTCCCCACCGCGATGGCGATCAGGATTGCGTAAATTCCCCAACGCAATGACGTTTGAGCAGCGCTGCCTTGCGGGCTCATGATTCCGGGTTCTCGGTGGACTGAGAGATTTTTAAATGCTTTCCTTGCGTCGTTCGCTTTTCCGGTTCGGTGTGGGCGGCGATGGAATAGGCGTCGGTGTCGCGGGAGAGTAGGGCCGAGATCAGTTCGGCGACAAATCCCAGTGCCAACAGTTGCGCCCCGATCAACAACAGCACGAGCGAATAATACAAAGCCGCGGTTTCATGCAGGTGAATCGGCACATGACCGGGAAGTCGCGATAAGCACCACAGTATGGCCAGATAGCCCATCCCCAGAATGCCAAGTGCCAGCGACGACAAAGCCGCCATCCCCAGCCAATGCTGTGGGCGCTGGTTGAAGCGGGTGATGAATCGCACGGTCAACAAATCGAGCAGCCCCTTGGGAATTCGCGACCAACCGTACTTGGATTCGCCAAAAAGCCGCGGGCGATGTTTCACCACAACTTCGCCGACGCGAAAGCCGCGAGCAGCAGCCAGTACGGGAACAAAGCGGTGCAGCTCGCCGTAAAGCCTTACTTCATTGATCACGTCGCGGCGAAAACACTTAAGCCCGCAATTGTGATCGTGCAGACGAACGCCCGTCATCGCGCTGACAAGCTTATTGAATATTTTCGAGGGCCAGATTTTGTGCCAAGGGTCATGGCGTTCACGTTTCCAGCCATTCACCACGTCGAACCCTTCGTTGAGCCTCGCAATCAAGTTCGGGATCTCGGCGGGATCGTCCTGCAAGTCGGCATCCATCGTGATGATGATTTCCCCGACAGCTGCGTCGAAACCGGCGCTCAGCGCGGCCGATTTGCCGAAATTTCGCCGAAAGCGGATGCCCAGCACACGTTGATCCTGGCGTGCAAGTTTCTCGATGGTTTTCCAGGTGGCGTCGGTGGAACCATCATCCACAAAGATAATTTGCAGGTCATATTCCTGCGCAGCGGCCACTGCCGAGAGCTGTTCGTGAAGCTCTTCAAGGCAAGGAGCTTCGTTCAGGGTGGGGATAACGACGCTGATCATAGGGTCGGCTGATCATAGCTCGAATGGGGATTGTAGAGGCCTCTCTCCAGAATAGCAGATCAGGGGCCTTTCGCCAAAATGCCAGTTTCCCCGGGGTCGCGTTCGGCTAGGAATCGTTGCTGTGAGCATTTCTTGTCTTTCACGAAGGCGACTTTGCCTTTTAGAATGACTTGGCAAGATGCCGTTGTTGGGGACGAAATCCCCACGGAGAAGAAATTGCCGATAAGGAGCACCACGTGCCACGCGTCGTTTCGTTTATTGTTCTGCTGACCATCGTGCTGCTGATCGGCATGAAGTTCTTCGAGGTGATGGTCCTTTTCATCGTGCCGTTATTTCTCTCGGCGGTGCTGGTCGTCATTTTCAAGCCAGTCCATCTGTGGATTTTGTCGAAAGTGGGGCGTCATCGCCGTATCGCGGCGGCGCTGACGACGCTGGTCATTGTGCTGATTGTGCTGTTGCCCACGCTCGCCATGACGATGCGGGCAATCGCCGAAGGGATGGAGCTTTATTCCACTTACGCCGTAGCGGCGGTCGCCAGCGAAGCCAAGGCCGTTGACGAAGCTGAAAGTGAACAGGCGGCCGTGGGTGGAGATGAAGCGGAGCAGCATAAGAAAAATGCCTTGGATACCCTGGTCACGAAAATCGTCAACGAAATCAACGCCAAAATTTTGATCCGGCTGAATTTGCCTGAACTCGATGTCGACGCCACGAACAAGGCGATTCAGGAAAACTTGGTCAGCACGGTAGCGCCGATTGCGGTGGGGGGGCTACAGATTTTGACCAGTATTCTTGTAGGGTTGGCAATCATGGTCATCACAACCTATTACTTTTTCGCCGACGGGCCATATATGTTGATCGCCTTGATGCGAATGTCGCCGCTGGACGATGCCTACGAGCGAGAACTCCTGGAAAAGTTCAGCGACATTAGCCGTTCGGTCGTCGTGGCGACGCTGGTGTCGGCCATCGTGCAGGGGCTGCTGGCTGGGATTGGCTTCTTTTTTGTCGGGCTCGACAAAATCTTCTTCCTGACGGCGATCACGATTTTCTTCGCCATGATTCCGTTTGTCGGGGCGGCAGCGATTTGGGTGCCCGTCTGTCTGGTGCTCTATTTTCACGACGAGCGGCCCATGGCCGCATTGGTCTTGGCAGGGTATTGCACGGCCGTGGTTTCGATGGTGGATAACGTTCTCAAACCCTACATCTTGCATGGCCAAGCGAATTTGCACCCGCTGCTGGCGTTGTTGAGCGTGATCGGTGGCGTGCAGGTGCTGGGCCCTATTGGAATTCTCGTGGGGCCGATGCTGGTGGCCTTCTTGCAAGCATTGATCAACATGCTCAATAAGGAAATCGAGCAAATGAACTTTTCAACTTCCTTGCAGCCTGTGATCGATGCGATCGATCCCCCGTCGACGATCCAGGCCACCGCAGCGCCAGCTGTGCCCGATCAAACCAAATTGCCTTGACGGGTGCTATCACTCATCATTTGAAGCACTACTAGCCGTGCTGGCTTGTCTAGGAGATTTTTGCACATCGGGTTAGAATGACTCGGTCGAGTGTTCCACTCGAAGGATCGATGGAATTGTCCCACTTTCTCCAACGAGTGGGATAGGAGTTTGTGCGACGCGATTTTCGCGAAGAAGGGATTCAACCATGAGTGCTGCGCTCGTTGCCTCATTTGCTATTAAGCTGGGCTTGGCTTCGTTGATGGGTATCGTGTGCGGTTGGCAGCCGATGCCCGATGGCAGCCAAAGTTACGAATGCGTCGTGCAGATCGAGCCCGAACTTCTCGAATCACTCAAACGGGGCGATTCAATTCCTTTGTCGGTGGAAGTCCCCGAACACGTGCGGCCCATAGGTCGCATTCGCCTGACAGTTGGCCATGGTGATCTGCCACAGCAGACGCTTGCGACAACTTTCAAGCCCTGGCCTGCTGGCGATAAAGAGTCGCGCGACGGCGTTGTTGAGACGCAATATACGACGAACAATGCCGCGCCCAATAACGCTTACAACAACTACCAGCAGCAGCCAGTGAACGGACAGATTCTGCCGGTCAATCAATCGATCACCGATGCACAAAATGCGTTTGCTCGCTCATTGCAAAACGGCGGGCAAGCGGTTCGCGACAACATCGATCAGGCCACCCAAGATATTTTGCCGCCCGAGACGAGGCAAAGTGTGTCGAACGCCATTGATCGCGCGGGTCAGCAACTGGGCGACAATTTGCAGAATGCGGGTGACACCGTTCATGAAGACATTCGGCAGATGTTCGGAGCGCAGCCCGCAACAGGGAATAGCACCCAAATTCTTCCGCCGGGAAGTTCCAACGCTCCACCGGCGAACAATCAGCAATCCGGGCAAATCATGCCCACCGATCCGAGTAACATGAACACGCGTCGGCGACTCGATCAACCGATTTCAGCTCCGCCAACCAACGATTGGCAAAGCATGCCACAGACGGTCAACAATTCACCGAGCCAGCCTGTTAACAATCAACGCAGCAATCTAAACGCGGCTCCTGCTACCGCGGACCGATATCAGTCCATAGCCGGATCGAATTCCAACATTGTGCCTCAGAGCAACGCTCCGCAAGATTATCGTCAGCAACCGAGCAATAGTTTTGCGACAGCTGACAATCGCAACACTCCCCCCGCCACCGAGCCACTTAGAAATCCTGCGGGACCTGAATTTCCAGCGTTTACTCCGAATCTCGGCAACGACCAAGCGATCACGCCCACGCCGAACCAACCGCCGTCCTCGGCCAATGTTGCGGAGATTCGCCGCGACATGCTCAATCAGCCTGCCAATGCCGACATCCAAGGGGCCAACGGTTTGCCCATCGGCCAGGAACCAGTTCGCAACCCGGCACCAGCCGCTCAAACAGTCAGTGCACCTTCGACACCCACGGCCAACGATTTCAATTGGAACACCAAGCCTCAAACCCAGCCGCAACCTCAACAATACCAGCAACAAGCACTTGATGCCGCGTTGGCTGGCTCGGCGGGGACGTTCCCGCTTTTGCTATCGTGGGTGTTGTTGAGTGGTTCGGGGGCGGGCAATCTTTACTTGTTCTGGAGCTATCTCGACGTGCGGAATAAGTACCGCGATCTGGTCGACGATGCCGCCCGGCGAATCAGTGGCCGCCGCGTACGTGATTGATATGGGTTGAATCACAAATCTTAAGAATGAGACGAATAGTTATTTGAACAACTCAAGGTTGCTCCCCATCACGAAGGCGGGGAATTCTTGCTCGCCGATGAGAAAACATTGATGGCTGGCGGCGTAGGCACGCGCCGGGGCGGCAAAGCGGCTATTCGTGATCACAGCCGCGCGGTCGCAACCGTAGTGGAAGCGGCCCGCCACAGCTTGCTTGACGGTTTCGATGCCCACCGAGCCGATGTAGCCTTGCGATTCCACGGCGATCATCGAAGCACCATAACGGACAAGCAAATCGATCCCATGCTCTTTGTCGGGCATGGGTTCCGCTTGCGCACCCAAAGCGGCGAACACTTCGGCGACGTAGTCGTCCCATTCCACGTCGCGCATCTCCAGCCAATTTCTTTCGAGAAGTTGCTCTCGCTTGGCGACGTCGGCCAATCGAAGTTCAACGATCGTGGCTTGAGTCAACGCGATTTTTTGTTGGACCAGTTTGGCTTCTTCAGTCAGTTTTGCCGCTTCATCTTGAAATTCTTTTTCTTCAAATCGCTTGTCGGCGATGAGCTTGGGGAGGGCACGCGTGGCCGGGAAATTCAGCATCACACTCAATGCCAGAAAGCATATTATTGCCGCGAGAATGGCGAGCCAGAAAATCGCTCCGCCTGGGAGACCAAGCAGAATCCCCAAGACGAAGGTCAACAATATCCCTGCGGCGGGCCCAACGGTCAGCACGCCGGTGGTCCACATGGCATAATTGGCCTCGGGCTTACGCAAAGCCAAAATTCCTTTGTAGTAATACGAATGCCAGCGGGCGCGACGCTGGTTTTTCAAAGCCAACCGCGCGCGGCCTTCAACTTCGGCCAGATTGTCGGCCAGTTCTTCGAGTTGATCGTTGAGTTGGTCAATTTGGGATTGGGTGGACATAGAGTTATTTTGTCCAATCTTCCACCCTCAAGTTAGGAACTTGAGAAAAATCACGCGCATTACGAGTAAGAAGAGTCGGATTATGAGCGATAGCAATCGAGGCAATCTTGCGATCCATGCTGCCAATGCGTATCCGCTTCAGGGATTGATAAACTTCTCCAGCTCTCTCATCAAAATCGAGGACTGGGATCTGACGGTAATTTTCAAGTTGATTTCTTAACCGTCGATATCCCTCAATTTGTTGAGATAAGGAACGCGCACGCGAGATGTATGCCATCCATCCACGGATTTGCTCTTCATAAGTAATAATGGTAGTCACTACTTCGTGGGAATGAGAGTCTGCTAAACGCTCTCGCAGTGGAGCTGATTCTTCACCGCCCCACTCCAATAAACTCATATGATCTGAGTCGAGAATGAGCATGTCAGCGATTTGTAATTAGGTACCACTGTTATTTGTTGAATCGCGATACTGTTTGCCCAGTTTCATCGCCTGCTTGTAAGCTCTGTCTCCGGCAAAAGTGCCGGCGATTCGTTCCCACCAGGGGGCTTGGCTCGTGAGGGATTCCACTTGCTTTTGCAACGTAGCAAGTTCCTTTTCAAGCTCGGAAAGGCGTTGTTCGGTTCTTGTGTCAGACATGCTAATGACCAGTGAGTGATACTGACATTCTATCACAGCGCCTTGGAAATCCTAACTTACGCCCGTCGCGGTTCAAGATGGTCGCGGAACAGGCGGTCGTAGCGAACATCTTCTTCCTCGATCATCCATTCGTAGGTCGTTTCCGCCACGGGAACCGTGTATTCCGTGACCGTAGCTGCTTCGACGGCCACTGGCGTGCGAATCGTTTCCTGCTCGATGCGCTCGGTGAACGGATAGTCGTAGAAATCGACCGGCTCGGGGGCGATGACTTCCTGCACCACGACGCGGCGGGTTTTGCGAGACTTCTTAGCCTTCGGTTCTTCTACGAGAGGAACCTCGTCAACAACTTCTTCTACAACGGGCTCGATGATTACCTCGTCGGGGATGAGTTCGATGGTCTCGCCGAAGCGGTTGGGCAAGCGGCGGCAATCGGCGCTTAAGGCCTTGAACATCTGCCACATATGTTCGTGACAAGTGAAGATCATCAACTGATGACCCCCCGCGGCGAAGTCGACAAGCACTTCGGCGGCGCGCTGCGTGCGCACCGCGTCAAAATTGACTAGCACGTCGTCGAGCACCATGGGGAGTTGAATGCCTCGTTTGGCGTAAGTCGAGACAACCGCCAGTCGAATACTGAGGAACAATTGCTCGCGTGTGCCGCGGCTCAGTACTTCGACGGGAAGTGATTGGCCGGCGGAATTTTCAACGAGCAGAATATCGTCGGCGATGGGGGTCCAAACTCGCACGTATTCGCCGCCCGTGAGTTGCGACAGATAGCGGCTGGCTTCGCTGAGCGTTTCCGGCTGGCGGTGCTTTTCGTAGTGATGCCGCAGGCGTTCGAGCACCCGGCTGACGATGGCATGTTCGCGCCACGCTTGGCGAGCATTGTCGAGTTGCTTTTCCAGGCAACTGAGCTCCAGCTGCCGCTCGACGAGGGAACGGTCCTCGGCGAGCAGTTTTTGCTCGTGCCGACGGGCACCCCGTTGATCGACGAGTGATTTCAGGTCGGTTTGGGCCGCATCGAGTTCGGCAGAGAACTTTTCCCACATCTCGTCGAGCTTGTCGATGTTTTCTGGCGAAAGAAGCGAGGCGAACGTGTCTTCGCTGGCGTGCGTGCCGATGGCCGCAACAATCTCGCGGGATACGCTTTCGCGCTGGGTGCGAAGATTGCGGATTTGTTGGTGCTCTTCAATCATGCGGCGATAACCGACTTCGTCTTCGCAATCGGCGGCATGGAACAACCCTTCACGACGGCGGCGGATGCCGGCCACGGTGCGGCGATGCTCGCGTTCCTGGGCCTTGAGTTCTTTGGCTCGTTCAAACAATTCGGTGCGACGTTCGACACCGGCCAGTTGTTTGTGGCGTTCGGCAATCAAATGCTCCAGTTGATCCACCACCGGCGCCAGCGGTTGTTCATCGGCTTCGGCAGAAGCGGCAGGTTTTGTACCTTCTTTTTTCTTAGGTACGAGCACGCAACCGACTTCCTGGGCGATGTCGTGAATCCGCCGTGATAATGCGGCGTGTTCGCGTTGGCGGGCGACAATCTCCTCGCGACGCAGCGTGACGCGCTCTTCCAAATCACCAAGGGCTGCGAAGCGTTCGGTAACGGCAGCGAATCGCAGGGGATCGAGTTTTTCGGAAATGCCGAGACCCACAAGTTTATTCCGCCAAGCCGTGGAGGCTTTTTCGAAATGGGCCTTGGCCTGTTCAAGCCGCGATTGGGCGCTGGAAACTTCGTGGCCAGCCCGTTTGCGTTGAGCTTCGACAGGCAAAACGTTCTCAAGTTCCGCAAGATGTTTTTCCGCGGCTTGGAGGCGTAAGACCACCGAACCATCAGTGATCGGCAACTCGGCGTCGAGCACTTCTTTTTCACGCTCGGCTTCTTCACGTTGCCGCGATAGCGATTCCATTTGTCGCTGACAGGCTTCCAGTTTGTCGGCCGCGGCATCTTCTGTGAAGAATTTGAAGACAAACATAAATGCGGCCGCAGCAAGACCGACTATGGCAACGATGCCGCCGCTATTTCCGATGGGATTGTTTGGCACCCATAACCACAAACCAACCAAGAGCATCCCCAACACGACGATCGCAAAGGTCCAGCCGAACGCCCACAACGGCATCACCTGATCTTCGAGCAGTTCGTGGCTTTGATGTTCGAGATCGATTTCGTGGCTGCGAGCTTGTTCGAGCCGTTGCTCGACTTGCAAGCGGCGGCGCAGGCGAGCGACCAAATCACTCGCTTCTTCCAGGTCCATTGGCAGGCCGTGGGATTCCCCACCGACAATCGCCGAGTCGATCCGCACTTTGAGCGAACGCTCGTTCTCGGTGAGCGCGTCGACTTCTTTGTTTGCGGAATCGACCTTTTTCTGAGCGGCTTGAATATCTTCGAGCAGCGGTTCGAGGCTTTCAAATTCCGCCGTGGTGAGTTGCTTGAGATGATCGCTCTTCGCAACTCCAAGCGCCGACGCCAAGCGTTCTTGCTCGTTGGTCAGTCGTTTGTTGAGTTCTTTGGCTTCGCCATCAAGATCGTCGATTTGGCGGTCGAGCGAAATCAGCCAATCCCGCTGCTCGGCGAGGGCATCGATGCGGGCAGTATTGTGAACGAGCAATTCGTTGATCCCGAGCCGTTCTGTTTCTTCCCGCAATTGTCGGCGTTGGCCTTCAATAATATCGGCTTCGCGTTGATGCTCTTCCAATTTGCGATTGAGGCCATCGAGCCGCGCGGCGGCATCGTCGGGGAGTTGTACCGCAGTGTTGAATTGCTGTAACTGCGAAGTCAGCTTAGCGCGACGGCGCCAATTTTCTTTCAGACCGACGGCAATTTCGATCGTGCGGGCACGGCGTTCGTGTTCGGCAACCTTGGCTTCCTGGGCTATGATTTCGGCATCGAGTTCGTCGATCCGAATCGCCAGTTGCGACCAGCGGCGGTTCTGCTGCGAAAGCTGCGTGATTTCGCCACGCAAGACCTCACGCCGAGTCAGTAATTGCGCGATGAGCGAATCTTGTTCCCGCCCGGAGAGCAAATCCTTGCGAGTTTTTCGCAGGCCCTGGATCACGTCGTAAAGACTAACGCGGTCGAGTCCCGAGGTGAGTCGGTACAGCCACTCGGCGGCTTGGGTATCGCTCAATGTGTTGAGCTGTTGAATCTCGCCGAGCCCCAAGGCGAAAACGTTCTCATACGTTTTTTCATCGACACCGGCCAGCGATTCGCGGAGCAGCCGATCCCCCGAGGCATGGCCCGCATCATCGATGATCGTCACAAGGCCCAGGTCGTCGTTTCCACGGTCGGCGATGCGTGTAATGTGCATCGCCTGGCCATCTTCCAGCACGCGGAGTGAGCCCCCTGGTCGGCCACCGTTGATCGGCGGCAAGTAGCGGCCGCGACGCTTCGGTGAAACGCCATACAACATGCAGCGCATGAACTGCATGAGCGTGGTTTTGCCCGCTTCGTTGGGCCCGTAGAACGCCGTGAGTTGTGGCGAAAGCCCGCCGAGCTTGAGGTCGTTCCAAACGCCAAAGCCGTCGATGTGTACTTCGGTGATTTTCATTTTGTTGTCCCCGGCGATTCGTCGAATCGCGGCTACTTACTATCAACGCTTGCCACTAACTACTCGCCAGCACTTCTTCACCATCCATCAGGTCGACCCCCAACTTGGACGCCGCCCACAGCAATTGGGCCCGCTCTTCGGGTTGGATCACGGCCACTTCGGCAAACTGAGTTTCACGAAATTCCGCGGGAAGGAATTCTTCGAGTACCAGATCGATCAGCGGGTCGTTTTCGAGCTTGCGGAAATCCCGCAGCAGATCGCCCATGATCGTTTCTTCGTCGACCCATTCCTGCGGCACGTCGAGCGGCGAATCGCATTCAATACCCACGGTCCAAATACTCGGCTTGAGCCTGGCGTAGCGTTCCCGTAGGACTTCGACCATTTTGTCGCTGATGCCGCCGGTGCGAATGTGATTGAGCACGCTGCCACGACCGGTGATGTGCCACGTAATCAGCAATTCGCTGCCGTGGTGTTTCGTTTGCAATTTGCCGATGCGTTCTTCGATTTGCAGCATCAGAGCATCTTCTTCGGTGCCGGCGGTGATCTCGACCTCTTCGGTGATCCAGCGGACGGCATCAGTTGCCACGAAGTTGGTTTTCACATGGCCGGCGTCGTCGACGTAAACCACGGTACAACCGCGCGGGCCTGTTTCGCTTGGATTCCGCCCCTGAGGCGAGCCGCAGTAGTGGGGGATCCCCGGCGATTGATCGACCGTCTGGCGTTGATGCTGGCCGCCCAGGGCCATGTAGTCGACGCGATCCCCTTCAGCGCCCGATGACGCCGCCGTGCCATACGCCACGCCGACGGTGAACAGTCCCAGGGCATCGCGATGAAATCCGGTGTCGTCGGGGGCAATGCCGGGGGTGCGGCTAATCCCCTGAATCCGCGCGATCGGTTTGCCCTCACGCAGCAGATCGATGTTATCGACACGACCCACAGGAAAAATATGGACATTCGACGGGAGTTTCGCACAGGCGGGCCACGTGTCGGGGGCATCTACCTCGCCACAGGCCCAATAGATCGGAATCCCATGATCGGCGAGCCGCTGGAATTGATCGCGGAGAAACACGACCGCCCGCGGGCCGGCGAGTTCGCAATTCAATAAGTCGCCGGAAAGGAGCAGGGCATCGGCGTTTTCGGCAAGGGCCGTCTCGAACACGTGCCGGGCCGCGTTAAAAGGGGCTTCAAGAAACAGTTCGCGCATTGCAGCGGGAACTTCGGCCACGCCCCCAAGCGGGCGTTCCAGGTGAAAATCGCTGGCATGAACGAAGCGGAGCGGGGGATGCGACATCGGTGCCTCCTTGCGGCCGACGGAAAACGTACAATTTGCCGGGCAACGCGGTGCGGCGCGGCTGGAGGTCGAGTCTACCCCGAATCGCTGATTTCACCAACTTCAGCTTGTGCGTGGGGTATGCTTCCAGCACATCGCTTCTGGAGGCAGGCAGAATGCCTACCCCGCGGCAGAACTTGACAAGGACGCCTGTCGTGCGGCAGAATCCGCCCCTACAATTAAGCCAGGCCAATTAAAGGCCCCGCACGACACGAGTTAGGTCGTTGCCGGTGAACATGTTGGGTTGATTTGAAGTCGTACTAATTAGGTAGGTGGAACAGATGGGTTTGGGATTGCTAGCACCGGGTTTGACCGACACCAACACGAACGACGAGAGCGAAGCCTGGAAGCGGGGTTGGTCGCCCTCGACGCTTGTTGCCGATGCGGACGACCCGTTCGATGACTTCGACGACGACGATTTCGATGACGACTTCGACGACGACTTTGAAGAAGATTGGGAAGACGATCTGAAAGAAGACGTCGAGTTCCCCGACAACTTTGATGGCGACAGTGACGACGCCGACGTAGACGACGAGTCGCCGTTTAGCGACGATCCCGACTTCGACGACGAATGAGAATAAGTCGCTGATGAACGCGGATTTAACAGATTAGCGCGGATGAAAAACTAATAGTCAAAATCAATCCGCGAATATTCGCCTAATCCGCGCTAATCTGCGTTCTATGTATTCGCAGGACCAGTATCGCGAGCCAGACAATTGCGGGTCGTTGTTACTGTCTCAGTTTGACATTTGACCCCATGGACGCGATGTTTCCCACGATTGATAAGAACGAAGGTTTTCCGCAGCGTGAGTTGGCCGTTGGTGCGTTTTGGAAAGAGCACGAAATCTATGCCAAGTCGTTAGCCGCCCGCGATGGTGCTCCGGCGTTTGTGTTCTACGAAGGCCCCCCCACGGCCAATGGCATGCCACACCCGGGGCATTGCCTCACGCGGGCCATCAAGGACCTGTTCCCTCGCTACAAGACGATGCGCGGCTACCGCTGCGAACGCAAAGCGGGGTGGGATACGCACGGTCTGCCCGTGGAAGTGGAAGTCTGCAAAGAGATGGGCATCCACTCGAAGGAGGAGATCGAAGCCTTCGGGATCGAGCCGTTCATCCAAAAATGCCAACAAAGCGTGTGGCGGTACATGCAGGAATGGCGGCGACTCACCGAGCGGCTCGGCTTTTGGGTCGATCTTGATGCGGCGTACGTCACCTATCACCAAAGCTACATCGAGAGCGTCTGGTGGAGCCTCAAAAATCTGTTTGACCGCGGGCTCCTCTATCGCGGGCACAAAATCGTCTGGTGGTGGGCCCAGGGGGGCACGGCTCTTTCAGCGGGCGAAGTGGGGCAGGGCTATCGGCAGGTGGCCGACCCGAGCGTGTATGTGAAGTTTCCGCTGTTGGATGATGACGGCAAAGAAACGGATACATCGCTGCTGGTGTGGACGACGACACCTTGGACATTGCCAAGCAATCAATTCGCGGCGGTACATCCCGATTTAGAGTACTCCGTCGTTGTTGATAACCACGAAGGCACAAAGCCACAAAGATTGATCATTGCTTCGGCGCTCGTTGAAACGATTGCCGCGAAAGTAAAGCGTGAATTCACGGTTGAGGAAACGCTTAAAGGTAGTGAGCTTATTGGTAAGCGTTATTTGCCACCGTTTAACGGCTATTACAGCGCAAATTCCAAATCGGAATGGCATCTTGTTGAAGCAGATTTTGTAACAACGGACAGTGGCTCGGGTGTAGTCCATCAAGCACCTGCGTTTGGTGAAGTTGACTACGATGTGCTTGTTGCACAGCAAGCAAAGAACCCATCTAATCCGCCGAAACTCATCAATGCTGTCGCCCCCGACGGTAAGTTCACCGACGAAGGGCCTGAGTATTGTCGTGGTCGCTGGGTCAAAGATTGCGACAAGGATATCATTCGCGATCTTAAGACTCGCGGGCTGTTGTTTCATCAAGAACAATATCTCCACGATTACCCCTTCTGCTGGCGTGCGGAAGAAGATCCGCTGATTCAGTATCCCCGCGAGAGTTGGTTCATTCGGACGACCGAATACAAGGACCAAATGCTCGCCAACAATGCGAAGATCAATTGGCTTCCCGAGCATATTCGCGACGGACGCTTCGGCAAGTTTTTGGAATCGAACGTCGACTGGGCCCTGTCTCGGGAACGCTATTGGGGCACGCCGCTGCCGATTTGGGTGTGCAGTGAAACCGGGAAGATGGAAGCGGTGGGGAGTTACGAGGAATTGCTCGCTAAGCCGCAAGCGGCTGGGTTTGAGGTTTGGGAGGCGGCGAAAGCGGCGAATCCGGAGCTTCCTGATGATCTGCGGATCCATAAGCCCTACATCGACGCGGTCACTTATGACTCGCCCTATGCCAAAGGCGCCCGAATGGAGCGCGTCACCGAAGTGATTGACTGCTGGTACGACAGCGGCGCGATGCCGTTCGCCCAATGGGGTTACAAAGGCGAGCCGTCAGCGCCCGGAGTGGCCGAACAATTCCATTCGCAATTCCCCGCCGACTTCATCAGCGAGGCCATCGATCAAACACGCGGTTGGTTCTACAGCCAATTGGCGATCAGCACGATGCTTTTCGCAAAGGCGGAAGGGGGAGAGGGGAAGGGGGATACTCCGCCTTCCGACTTCCCCCCTCCGCCTTATCCCCATCCGTTTAAGAATTGCATCGTGCTGGGTCTGATGCTCGGTGAAGACGGCCAGAAGATGTCCAAGAGCAAGCGGAACTACCGCGAGCCGAATGAGATCTTCGATAAATATGGTGCCGACGCCTTGCGGTGGTATCTGTTTGCCAATCAACCTCCCTGGACGTCGATCCGCTACAGTGAAGAGGCGATCAAGGACAGTATTCCCGAGTTCCTGTTGCGTTTGTGGAATGTGTACAGCTTCTTCACGATCTACGCGAACATCGATGGATTCAACCCTGCCGACGAGCTCGCTTCAGCGAGCGGCGGCACGGTGCAACTCACCCCCAACGACTTTGCCCATGCGAAATCATACCGCCCAGTTGCGAAACGCAATGAACTCGATCGCTGGGTTTTAGGCGAACTCCACGCCACCTGCGCGGCAGTCGTCGAGCGGATGGATGCCTACGACAACTACGGAGCCTGTCAGGCGATCACGGCGTTTGTCGATGGTTTGTCGAATTGGTACGTGCGGCGAAGTCGCGACCGCTATTGGGCGAAGGAGACCCGCAGCACCGACAAACTCGACGCGTATTGGACGCTCTACGAATGCTTGACCACAACCAGCAAATTGATCGCCCCGTTTGTGCCGTTTTTGGCCGAGAAACTGTGGCGGGATTTGGCGGTGGCAATCTTCAACGATTCCGTGCCTGAGAGCGTGCATCTTTGCGATTATCCCCTGGGTGATGCGAAGTTCGATAAAGCCCTTTCGGAACAAATGGATTTGGTGCGATTGATCACCTCACTGGGCCGGCAGGCTCGCAGCGCCGCGGAGCTCAAGGTGCGGCAACCGCTCGCCAAGGTGGAGGTGATTCTGGCTGATGTGACGCATCGCAAGTGGCTCGAAGAACACGCGGCCGTGATTGCCGAGGAACTCAACGTCAAAGCGGTCGAATTCGCCGATACGCCTGAGAAGTATGTCGATCACGAAGTGCTGCCGAATTTTAAATTGTTGGGACCCAAACTTGGCAAGTTGTTGCCCAAGTTGAAGGGCGTGTTGGCTCAGCAAAGTGGCTCGGAGTTGCTGGCGAACATTCGCGACAATGGCAAGATCGATTTGGAGATTGATGGCCAACAGGTCGCCCTCACGGCCGAGGAAGTCGAAATTCGCATCAAAGCCAAACCGGGTTGGGCCGCGGCGAATGACAAGGGCGTGGTCGTGGTGTTGGCGACGGAAATCACCGAGGAGTTGTTAGCCGAAGGCATCGGTCGTGACGTCGTGCGGGTGATTCAGGATATTCGCAAGGAGATCAACTGCGAGTTTACAGCACGCATCGAGATAGGCATCGTGACCGATGACGAATCAGTGAGCAAGGCTGTCGAGATGTTTTGCGATTACATCATCGGCGAAACATTGGCCAACAGTCTCGTATTGGAATCACTCAAAGGCATCGAACCGGTAATCACGAAGATCGGCAATGCCGAGGTGAGTGTTTACGTGCGGGTGGACCAATGAGCCGCACGTCCGTCGAATCCATCAAGATCGCTGTCCTCATTTCCGGTGGTGGGCGTACGCTCAAAAATTTGTTGGACCTAGCCGCGGAGGAGAAGGGACTGCCCGTCGACGTGCGGTTGGTAGTTTCCAGCAGTACGAAAGCCGTCGGGTTACAATTCGCCACGGCCGCGAACATCGAGACGGCGATTTTCGACCGCAAGAAATTTGCAACTGACGTTGAGTACGGCGATGCGATCTTTGCTGCTTGTCGGAACGCGGGTGTCGATTACGTCGTGATGGCGGGTTTTTTGAAATTGGCCCCCGTGCCGGAAGATTTTACGAACCGCGTGGTGAATATTCATCCCTCGTTGATTCCGTCGTTCTGTGGCCCGGGCATGTATGGCCAGCATGTTCATCAAGCCGTGATCGATTGCGGCGTGAAGGTGACTGGCTGCACCGTGCATTTCGTCGATAATGAATACGACAACGGGCCGATCATTTGGCAGCAGCCCGTGCCGGTGTTTGACGACGACACGGCTGATTCGCTGGCAGCGCGGGTGTTCAGCGTGGAAAAAGAGGCCCTGCCCCATGTGCTGAAGTTAATCGCTGGCGGCAAGATTCGCGTGGAAGGTCGTCGGGTGATCATTGGTGGAGCGAAACACGGTTAATGGCGTTAAACGCGAGCGGCGATCATTCAACATGGACAAAATCGAGTCGATCAAAGCCGAGATTTGTGCCATAGGCCAGCGGATGTGGCAACGCGAACTCGTGGCCGGCAGCGACGGCAACATCAGCGTGCGGCTCAACGACGAGCAGATACTCTGCACGCCTACGATGTGTTCGAAGGGCTTCATGGAGCCGCGGGATATTTGCTTGGTCGACATGAACGGCCAGCAATTTTCCGGTGATAAACGCTGCTCGAGTGAAGTCCTATTGCATCTTGAAATTCTGAAGGCACGGCCCGATGTGATGAGCGTTGTGCATTGCCATCCGCCGCACGCGACGGCCTTCGCCATCGCGGGTCGACCCGTGCCGATGGGAACGATGGCCGAGGCCGATGTTTTTCTGGGCGAAGTGCCCATTGTGCCCTACGAGACGCCAGGAACGATTGAGTTTGCGCGCAAGATTTTACCCTTCGTGGATAAGTCCAATGCGTGTTTGCTCGCCAATCATGGGGCGGTCACGTTTGGAACGAGCTTGCAGTTGGCTTATAACTTGATGGAAGTACTGGATGCGTACTGCAGAATCCTATTTCTCGCGGGACAGTTAGGTTCGACGCAGCCGATATCCCAAGAATCGCGAGAACAATTGGCACGGATTCGAGAGGACAGCGGCTTTTGGCCCGCGCGAAAAGCATGACCAACAGCGAAGTGGAACAACTCGACGTGATTGCCGTGGGGGCTCACCCCGACGACGTAGAAATCGGTTGCGGTGGAACGCTCGCCAAATTGGTGCAGCAAGGCTATCGCGTGGGGATCATCGATCTCACCGATGGCGAACCCACCCCAGGATCATCAGGACCGGAAGAACGTCTGGCTGAAGCGAAGGCGGCGGCTTCGATTCTTGGAGTACAAGTGCGGCTGACGCTCGATTTGCCCAACCGCAAGCTGTTCGATTCCTATGAAGCGCGGGTGAAGCTGGCGATTGAGTTCCGTCGTTATCGGCCAAGGTTGGTGATCGGGCTGGGCGAGAAAACGCCGATGGCATCTCCCGACCATTGGCAAGCGATGCAAATCACCGATGCGGCCGTGTTCTATTCGCGGCTCACGAAGTGGGATGTCGACTTCACGAATCTGCCGCCCCATTCGATTGCCGCGCAGATGTATTACACGTTGGAATCGCATCGCGCGAATCCGATGGAGGGGGCAGGGCAGATTGTTGTCGATATCAGCGACACGCTCGAAGCGAAGCTCAATGCGGTGCGCTGTTATAAAACTCAATTCCCGGCTGCAAAGCAATACATTTATCCGCGAATCGAATCGATGGCCGCGAATTACGGCTATATGGCGGGCTTCGCGGCGGGCGAACTGTTGATCAGCCCGCGCACGCTGGGCACCTCTGATCTCATGCAGACCATCTTTGAATAATTGAGAACCACAAAGGCACTAAGGACACAAAGATTTCTTAGTGCCCTTTGTGTCTTCGTGGTTAACTCTTCTTCGCAAGTTGATCGCGAATTTCGCGGAGGAGCAAAATCTCCTCGGAGGGCGGCGCGGGGGCTGCTTCTTCTTTTTTCTTGAGCGTGTTCATGAGTTTGATGACGAGGAACAGCACAAAGGCCACGATCAAGAAATTGAGCAGTGCTTGTAGGACGGAGCCGTAACCAATGCTTGGTGCGGCAACGCCTTCGGCCAGTTCGGGCACTGGCAGAGTAAACACTTTGTCTTTGAAATCGACGCCACCTTGCAGATAGCCGATAATCGGAGTGATAACCTTACTGACGATTTCGGTGACGATCAGACCGAACGCCCCGCCGATGACAACGCCCACCGCCATATCGACGACATTGCCGCGCATGGCGAACTCTTTGAATTCTTTGATCATGCCCAAGTTTCAGTCTCCTGTTTGGCTAGCGAACGGCAGCGATAAGATGCGGTTAACTTAGGCTTTTTGCGAAGCTTCACGCAAGAGCACAAGCACGCTTTCGAGATCGGCGGGCAGCTCGGCGCGGAATTCCAGGCGTTCGCTGGTGAGCGGATGCGAGATCCGCAAAATCTGGGCGTGCAAGGCTTGCCGGTCGAGCACAATCTCCGCGGGCGTGCGGTTGGGGGCCAATTGCTTCATGCGCGTCATGTTGCGCAGTTCTTCGATCGTGAGCCTAGCGCGGCCGCCGTAGAGTTTGTCGCAGAGCACGGGGCAGCGAATCGATTCAAGGTGCAGCCGGATTTGGTGGGTGCGGCCCGTCTTGGGAAAGCAACGTATGTACGCAAAGCCACGGAAGCGCTCTTCGACTTCGTAAAAAGTTTGGGCGGCTCGGCTGGTGGAATGGTTGGCCAAAAGCGTCATCTTTTCGCGGTGCGACGGATGATTCGCGATGGGGATATCAATGATGTCGCGGTCACGGTCGGGAGATCCAAGCACGATGGCGAGATATTCCTTTTCGACGGTGCGATTCTGAAATTGCTCGGCGAGATCCATGTGGGCAGAGTCGGTTTTGGCCACGACCATGACGCCGCTGGTATCGCGATCGAGACGATGAACGATGCCGGGGCGAATCGCGCCGCCATATTGGCTCAGCTCACCAAAGTGATGAACCAGCGCACTGGCCAGTGTGCCCGACCAATGGCCACGCGCGGGATGAACAACCATGCCCGGCGGTTTATTGACGACGGCGATGGCTTCGTCTTCGTAGAGAATATCGAGCGGGATTGGCTCGGGCTCGGGACCAACCGCTGGAGGCGCAGGCAATGTGAAATCGATCTTTTGACCGGCTTCAACTCGTAGGGCAGCTTTCTCAGAAATTCCATCGACGAGAGTCTTGCCGGTATCGATGCCGCGCTTAATCCTCATTCGGCTCGTGTGAGGAATCTGCGCGGTGATAAATACGTCGAGACGCTGACCGGCGGCTTCTGCCGGTACAACGAACGAAAATTGTTGTTCGGCTGTGGCGCCGGCGGGACTGACGAGAGGAAAATCCTCGGCGTCATCATCCGCGGGGAGTAGCTCGACTTCGTCCGGTTTCATGGACTTGTCTGTTCGTCGGCGGGCTTGTCGGCAGATGCTTCTTCGACTTTTTCCTCGATCACTTCGGAAACTTCGTCAACAGGAGGCTCCGTGGTCGTGGGAGCGGCTTCTTCCGTTTCTTCGTAGCGATCGACTTCAGCCGCACCGATGTCTCCGCCAATGATTTCTTCCAATGTGCGGGTGTCGCTGGTGGGTGTGCTGTTTGGAGCTGCCGCTGGAACTTCGGCATCGAAGTCAGGTTTCGTTCCTAATGCCGCACCCCCAGTGGCAGGTGTTTCACGCTTGGGAAGTTCAGCCGTGGCGAGCCATTCACACGCAGCATCCACATCCGCTGAATCAAGTTGTTCGGCCCGCGCGGTTGCAATGGTTGCGAGGTCACCTTTGACCTTGCCGTAGGCTTCGCGAGCCTCTTTGACTTTGCCTTGCATTTCGAGAACTTGGGCAATGCCATAGCGAGCACGATCTTGCAGTTGAGCGTTGCCAGCTCCCGCGGCCATCTCCTTATAGACAGGAAGAATTTGTTCGAGTCGCTTATTGGTTGTTGTGCGGTCCGTGAGATAGGATTGCGAAGCCAACAGAAGCTGGCGATCGCTCCAAGCGAGATAGGCCCACTCGGGAACTGGCGTACCGGCGAATTCTTCATTCTCAGCAAGCAGTTTCATCGAGTTGAGTTCGGGATCGCCGGAATAGCTGGCGAGCGTAAATTCCGTCCAGGCTTCGTTCTCAGTCGCTGAGTTAGCGCTGCCCCAAGACGAAGCTATGTAGCCAAGGACAACCAGCCCGAGGACGACCAAAGCTATTTGGGAGGCGTAGGGCTTAGCGCGGTCAATAAAATCTTGCACTTGGACGGCAAGTTGGTTGGTTTCCAGATCGTGGCGGCGTTCGGATTTCATGGCGTCGGCAATCAATCAAAGTAAGAGGGAGGGCACGGTTCTGGCCGCGCGATAATACCGAAGTGTAGAAATTGTCAGCGGTTAGCGTCAAGGCGGCTCCGCTAGCGGCAAGGCTCGGCCCAACGTCAAGTCCTTTTCTCGCCCTACGAAGAGGGCTACTATCCAAGGTTCCGCCTGCCCGAGCCTAGCCAAATAACTGCTGCCATGTCCGATAAACTCAATCCGCCACAACGCGAAGCGGTCCAGACGCTCTCTGGGCCCCTCTTGGTGCTGGCGGGAGCGGGAACCGGCAAAACTCGCGTCGTGACGTACCGAATTGCGGAATTGATTCGTCGAGGCACGAAACCGGACCGGATCCTGGCGGTGACGTTCACCCGCAAAGCGGCCGGCGAAATGCAGGAACGCGCCAGCCACCTTCTGGGACCCAAAAAGAAACTGCAAGCTCGTCCGTTCATAGCGACCTTTCATTCGCTCTGTGTGAAAGTCCTGCGGCGGCACATTGATAAACTGGGCTATCCCAAACAGTTCGTGATATGCGATCGCGGGGATCAAGAGGGGGAAGCCCGCGCTGCGCTGCGTGAAATTCGCTGCCCCGACGAATCGCTGAAGCCAGGCGATTTGCTCGCGATTGTCAGCCAATGGAAGAACAAATGCTACGAACCGTCGCGCGCGGCGTCGGTGGCTGAAAGTGATAAGGAACATCTGGCCGCGGCGGCGTATCGACGCTACCAGGAACATTTAAAGACCAAGGGAATGGTCGATTTCGACGATCTCCTGCTGCTCACGCAAAAATTGTTCGCCAAGTTTGCGACCGTCCGCCGCGATGAAGCTGGCCTCTTCGACCACGTGCTGATCGACGAGTATCAAGACACGAATCAAAGTCAATACCAGATCGTGAAAGGGCTGGCGATGGGACATCGCAATCTTTGCGTCGTGGGGGACGATGACCAATCGATTTATGGTTGGCGCGGTGCGGAAGTTCAGCACATTCTGAGTTTCCAAAAGGATTGGCCTGACGCGAAAATTGTGCGGCTCGAGGACAACTATCGATCGACGGCCGCGATCTTGAATTATGCGAATACGCTGATTGCCTTCAATCGTCTACGGCACGACAAAGTGCTGCGCGCGGCGCGACCCAATGGCCAGCGGCCGCGTATCATGCAACTGCAAGACGAAACGGAAGAAGCCGAGCAAGTCGTGGCTGACATCAAACGGCAACTGGAGGAACCAGGAGTACGGGCGAAAGACTTTGCCATCCTTTGCCGCACGAACGAACAACCGCGGGCCTTTGAAACAGAACTTCGCCGTGTGAAACTGCCTTACATTCTGTTGGGAGGAATGAGCTTTTTCGATCGCAAGGAAATTCGCGATTTGCTTGCCTACTTGAAGGTGATTGAAAATCCGCGCGATGAACCTTCGCTGTTGCGCATCATTAACACCCCCGCGCGGAATATCGGTGCGTCGACAGTGAAGCAATTGGTCAGTACCGCGACGAGCAAAGGAAAAACAGTTTGGGAAGTCATATCCGAGGCAAGCACGATCGGTATTAACGCTACGGCGGCGGAGGCCGTGCAGAAGTTTAAGCAACTCGTTCTTTCCCTGCAGAAGGCCAAAGAGAAGCTGGCCATTGCCGAATTGGTGAACGAAGTGATTGCCGAAACCGGCTATCGCCGGGAAATCGATCGGCAGTACCCCGATCCGAATGATCGCGAGGCCCGCACGGCTTCGCTTGAAGAAATCGTCAACGCCGCGGCTTCGTACGAGGCTCATTCGAAAACACCAAGCTTGCAGGAATTCCTGGATGACATCGCTCTGGGTGGGCGCGATAGCAGCGAGGATAAAGAGAACCAACTCCAAAACAATGCCATTGCGCTGATGACGTTGCATTCGGCCAAGGGATTGGAGTTTCCTTATGTTTATATGGTGGGGATGGAAGAAGGCATCCTGCCGCACAAACGGTCGGTCGAAATCGAAGGGGATGCGATCGATGAAGAGCGGCGTCTATGCTATGTGGGCGTGACTCGTGCGCAAGAGCAATTGACGATGTCATTTGCACTCACCCGACGGAAGTGGGGCAAGCCACGTGAAACGGTGCCGAGTCGGTTTTTGTATGAGATGACAGGCCAGGCGGAGAATGCCCGGAAGAAAGTTAAAGCGGGTGGCACGAAGCGTCACTAAGTGAATCAACGGCCAATTAAATACCTGGAGCGAGAGACAATGTCTGAATCAATACCAGGCTCAAATAGTATTACAAATGCTTCGAAGCCATCTGGCACGCGTTTTGTTGTTTCAGCACTCATCTTTGTTGCCATCGTGGCGATAGGCATCGTGAGTTGGAAGCTTTCCGCAGTGTTGCTGCTTTGCTTTGGCGCGGTGCTTCTGGCTATTTTCTTGCGAGCCGTTGCCGAGTTGACTGCCAAAGTGACTGGCTTGTCCTATGGATGGTCGCTGGCAATTTCTCTCGTTGTCTTGGTGTTAGCAATGGGATCGGGGCTCTATGTGAGTGGAGATCCTGTGGCCGAGCAGTTGACGATGTTAGCTGAAGAGCTTCCCCGCTCTTGGGAAAAAACGGCCGAAAAGATTCGTGAGTATTCATGGGGCGAACGACTCCTAGAAAAATTGCCCCATTCAACCGACGATCTACCGCTTGAAGGTGAAGATGTCGCCAGCTATGCGACTGATGTTGTTAGCTCATTGACCGGGATTCTCAGCACGTCCTTAGTTATTCTTTTTCTTGCACTTTACCTAGCCGTTGATCCAGCGACTTATTGGCAAGGACTGATCCGGCTCTTTCCGGTTTCAAACCGTGAGCGGCTTACGGAAGTTCTCCATGACTTGCATGAGGCTTTGCGTTGGTGGCTTTTAGGCACTCTTGTTTCGATGTTCGTTGTCGGGTGCTTGACGACCCTTGGATTGTGGCTGCTAGGCATTCCCCTGCCCGTCGCTCTAGGTGTTATCGCGGCGTTGTTAACGTTTATTCCTAACATTGGGCCAGTGCTCTCGGCTCTGCCAGCTTTGTTGCTCGCGTTCGTCGAATCGCCGACTATGGCGATGTACGTAGCAATTTTGTATTTGTCGATTCAGACCATTGAGAGCTATCTGATCACACCTATGATTCAACAACGCACCGTCTCACTGCCACCCGCTTTGACACTTGTGGCACAAGTTGCGCTGGGTCTCTTGCTGGGTGCGGCAGGGTTAGTGTTAGCCACGCCACTACTCGTCGTTGTTATTGTGTTGGTCACGAAACTTTATATTGAAGACACTCTAGAAAATAAAAAAGCGATTCGATAATCAACTCCAAAACTGACGATCCAACATGCGGTAGTTGATCGCTTCGCTAATATGTTCGACGCCTATATTCTCCGCACCGTCGACGTCGGCAATCGTGCGAGCCACTCGCAAGACTTTATCATGGGCACGGGCCGAGAGTCCCAGTTGATCGACGCTTTGCTCCAACAGTTTTTGGCACGTTGCATCAAGCGGACACTTTTCGCGTAGTTGCCGGGATGTCATTTGTGCATTCGTTCGCGTTGTCGTGCCGACAAAGCGTTCGGTTTGTCGTGCGCGAGCCTGGAGCACCGCTTCCTTCATGGCGTCGCTGCTCGTGCCAAGGGATTTTGAAGAAAGCTCGCCGTAAGGCACGGCGGGGACTTCAATATGAATGTCGATTCGATCCAATAACGGGCCAGAAATTTTACTCATATACCGTTCAATTTGAGGAATCGTGCAATGACATTCACGGCGGCGATCATTGCGATAACCGCAGGGGCAGGGATTGAGTGACGCGACGAGCATGAAATCCGCTGGGAATTCACTTGAACTGAGCGCACGACTGATCGAGACTCGGCCGTCTTCGAGCGGTTGCCGCAGGACTTCCAGAGTTTGACGGTGAAACTCGGGGAGTTCGTCCAAAAACAAAACGCCGTTGTGCGCAAGGCTGATTTCACCCGGCGATGGAACGGAACCGCCCCCCACGAGACCGGCGTTGCTGATCGTATGATGCGGCGCGCGATAAGGTCTGCGAGCAAGCAGCGGTTTGCCATGAGGCAGTTTGCCCATGGCGCTATAGATGCGAGTCGTTTCAATCGATTCCTCGGCACTTAGTCCAGGCAGAATACTCGGCACCCGCTTGGCGAGCATAGTTTTACCGGAACCAGGGGGGCCGACCATGAGCAGATTGTGGTTGCCAGCCGCTGCAAGGGTGATCGCACGCTTGGCCATTTCCTGTCCGCGGACGTCGGCAAAGTCGACTTCGTAGCCGCCCAACTGTTCGAATAATTCTTCCAGCTGCGATGGAGTCGGTTCTATGGGCAGATGCCCAGCAAAAAATGCGGCGGCTTGCGCAAGACTGTCGACCGCCACGACTTCGATATTTTCAACGACAGCCGCCTCGGCGGCGTTGGCTGTGGGGACAACGATGCCGCGCATACGCTTTTTGCTTCCCAGGCCGGCGGCAGACATGGCCATCGAGAGCGCACCTTTGACGGGTCGCGTGTTGCCATCAAGTGCAAGCTCTCCGGCAACGGCATATTGGTCGAATAAATCAGATTCAAGTTGCCCACTCGCGGCGAGCAACCCCAGGGCAATTGACAAATCGAAGGATGCAGCTTGTTTTGGAAGTTCTGCCGGGGCCAAATTTATTACCACCCTGTTTTGTGGTCGTACATACCCGCTGTTCACGAGGGCACGCTCGATACGGTGCGTGCTTTCCTTTACTGCGGCTTCGGGGAGGCCGACGAGCAACACCTTCGGCATGGCGGCAGGTGAGACATCGACTTCCACTTCGACAGGGATCGCATCGATCCCCAACAGCGATAAAGTATGCAATTTCGCGAGCACTACGCACCTCCCCGGCAGGTAATTGGCCAATAGGTGACAAATGTTCACATAATATGCCGGGGGTATTTTGAGAATGCAATATAAAAATAAGAATTTCTTGTGGTTAAACTGATACGTAGCCAAGAAACAGGTTTCATTGAATACCGTGGAACATATCCGCGGAGCTTGTCGCAACCCCGGGCGAAATGCACAATCGGTGTGTTGGTAACTCTTGACGATATAACAAGTTTGGTTCGATATGTCTGATAGTAAGTTTGCGTACAGTGACGTGGGAAAACGCCTTTCCGGGCGCGTGGGAATCGTTGAGTTGATGGACGATTTGGGCGAGGCCTTGAGCGGGGCTTTTCAAGGGGAAATGCGGATGCTCGGCGGGGGAAATCCGGCCGCGGTGCCTGAAGTCCAAGAAGTCTGGCGGGAGCGGCTTAGCGCGATTTTGGCGGAGGCTGACTACTGCGACCGCGTGCTGGTGAACTACGACGGCCCCGCCGGTAGCCCCGCGTTTCGCGAGATTGTGGCCGAGGCGTTTCAGCGCGAGTTTGGTTGGAATGTCACGGCGAAAAACATCGCGATCACATCCGGGGGCCAAACAGCGTTCTTTCAGTTGTTTAATTTGTTGGGAGGCACAGCCGGGAAGTCGCAGCGAAAAATTCTGCTGCCCATTATGCCCGAGTACATCGGCTATTCCGACCAGGGTGTCGCGCTCGAGATGTTTGCTGGTTGTCAGCCGGAGATTGAATACCGAGGCGAGCATGAATTTAAGTACCACGTCGATTTTGCGCGAGTTGAAGTAGTTGATTTCATCGGGGCGATTGCGCTGAGCCGGCCCACAAATCCGAGCGGCAACGTGCTCACCAACGACGAAGTGGAGAAGTTGCGCGGTGTCGCCAAAAAACGTGGCGTGCCATTGTTGCTCGACAATGCTTATGGCTTGCCGTTCCCCGGTGCGATTTTCACGGATGCCGAGTTGCCACGTTGGGATGAGGATTTGGTGTTGGTCTTTAGCCTTTCCAAGTTAGGCTTGCCAGGGACACGCACGGCGATTGTCGTTGCGCATGAAGAAATCGCTGACCGTGTAGCAGCCATGACGGCCGTGATTGGGCTCGCCAATAATAACATCGGTCAGGCAATCGCTGGGCCGTTGCTTAAGAGCGGAGAACTATTGCGACTCAGCCGTGAAGTAATTAAGCCCTTCTACGAACGACGGGCGAAACTCGCTCTAGAAATCGTGGCCAAAGAATTCGGTGAAGACTTTCCTTATCGAGTTCACGCCACCGAAGGGGCGTTTTTCTTGTGGATGTGGTTTCCAGAACTGCCGATCACGTCGCGCGAGTTGTACGAACGACTTAAGCAGAAGAATATGCTGCTCGTGCCGGGCGAATATTTCTTCTTTGGCTTGCCAGCGGATTTGGATTGGCCCCATCGGCATCAGTGCGTGCGGGTCACGTTCTCGCAATCGGAAGCCATTGTGGCCGATGGCCTGCGGATCATGGCCGAGGAACTGCGACAGCTGCACGCCACGAGCGTGGCGTAATTAGGGTTTGACGGCATACACCTTCACACTCGCGGCGTAGTCGTTTACGTCGTACTTGGTCAGCAAATCCGCCAAGTTCTTGTGTAAGGTCGGCGTGCAACACGAAACCACGGGAAGCCCCTCGGTCATCGCAGGCGAACAACAACCCGATTGATTTTCCACTTTTGCATAGGCATTCAGATCGGACCGACTGTCAATGACTTCCACCTCATCGAATCCCGCGGCCTTCAAGCCGGCAACATAGTCGTCAATCGGAATGGCCCCGGCAATGCAGCCGACGTAGGCCATCAGATCATTGCCCAACTCGGGTGGTAAAGGTTGCTTGAGCGCAATGTCGCTAACGGCCAGCCGACCGCCCGGTTTGAGTATGCGAGCAATCTCGCTGAATACGGCCGGCTTATCAGCAGCCAGATTGATGACGCAGTTGCTAATGACACAATCCACCGAAGCATCCGCCAGCGGCATCTTGTCGATGGTGGCTTCGAAGAACTCAACATTCTTGTGGCCAGTTTTAATCGCGTTAGCGCGAGCCAGTTCCAGCATGTCGGGCGTCATGTCGATGCCGATGGCTTTGCCGGTGGGACCGACTTTTGCCGCGGCGAGGAACACATCCAAACCGCCGCCGCAGCCGAGATCAACAACCACTTCCCCTGGCTTGAGGCTGGCAAACGCCGTGGGATTGCCACAAGAGAGCCCCATGTTGGCTTCGGCGGGGATCGAGCTGAGCTCATTTTCTGAATAGCCGAACGCCGCGGCCACGGCCTTCACGCCAGCATGATCAGTGGAAAGGCCACTGCGCGCAACGGCCGCATACTTATCTTGGACGACTTGTTCGATGCTCATGTTAGTTCCGTTCTAGTTGACTGTTTTGGGAACAGTAAGTGGATTGAAATAGTTTCTTTGAAAGTAGGTTGCCAAGCTCACCAAACCAATCATCACGGGAACTTCCACGAGTGGGCCGATGACGGCGGCGAACGCAGCGCCGGAATTAATGCCGAAGACAGCCACCGCAACAGCAATGGCGAGTTCAAAGTTGTTGCTCGCCGCGGTGAAGGCGAGCGTTGTTGTTTTCGAGTAGTCCGCACCGATCTTGCGGCCCATGTAGAAACTCACAAGGAACATCACAACGAAATAAATCAGCAGCGGGACGGCAATCAGTAAGACATCAAAGGGAATCTGTACGATTTGTTCTCCCTTGAGACTGAACATCACCAGGATCGTGAATAACAGGGCGATGAGAGTTAGTGGGCTAATCCGGGGCAGGAATTGCAATTCATACCACGGCCGACCCTTGGCCTTGAGAAGGACAAATCGAGTGATCATGCCTGCCAGAAACGGTATGCCCAGATAAATGAATACACTCTTGGCGATCTCGGCCATACTGACTTCAACCACACTCCCTTCCAAGACTAGCAGTGGAGGGAGCCAAGTAATAAAGAGCCAAGCATAAAGGCTGTAAAAGAGCACTTGAAACACACTGTTAAAAGCGACCAGTCCGGCGGCATACTCCGTGTCGCCACGGGCAAGCTCGTTCCAAACTATGACCATCGCGATGCAGCGCGCCAGGCCAATCAGAATGAGCCCGGTCATGTACTCGGGATAGTCGCGCAAGAACAACACTGCGAGCGCGAACATGAGCACCGGCCCGATGACCCAATTTTGCACGAGCGACAAGCCTAAGATTTTCCAGTTGCGGAACACATCGCCAAGCTCTTCGTACTTCACCTTGGCCAAGGGTGGGTACATCATCAGGATCAATCCCAGCGCGATAGGAATGTTCGTCGTACCAACTTGAAACCGGTTGATGACGCCATCGACGCCAGGATAGAAGTAGCCGAGCCCGACGCCGACGGCCATTGCCAAAAAAATCCACAGCGTGAGAAATCGGTCTAGAAAACCAAGCTTTCGTTGCGGGCAGCAATCGGGGGCACAGGAACAATCGCTAGACATGGGAATGCTCCTGCAGGCTCTCCGGGAGAGTGGCCACATAATCGCGAATTTCGTCCCGCACCCGGCGATAGTGTTCGAGGGCCTCTTCTTCGGAGGCGGCTTGCTTAGCCAGTCGCGGGGGATCATCAAACGCGCGGTGGATAACCTTTGCTTGACCTGGGAACCGTGGACACGACTCGGCGGCGTTATCACAGACGGTAATAACGTAGTCGAAATTCACATCACGAAACTCATCGACCTGCTGTGATTTTTGCTGGCTGATGTCGACACCCGCTTCGGCCATCACTTTTAGTGCGTTAGGGTTGAGGCCGTGTGTTTCAATGCCTGCTGAATAAGCTTCAAGAGAATCAGCTTTCAAAGCACGGGCCCAACCCTCGGCCATCTGGCTGCGGCAGGAGTTGCCTGTACAGAGGAACAAAACTTTCGGTAGCCCAGGCATGAGAAACCTTTCAACAGCATCGAGTCCGATCGACTCGCTTGCTTTCTTTCAGCAGTGCAGGGGACTCTGAAAAGTAGCTGTCGAGGCAATCGAGCAGCTTTTGATGGAATGCGTCCGCCGGGGAAGCGAGTCGATAGTGGATCCACAAGCCTTCGCGGCGAGCCAGCACGAGGCCCGCTTTACGCAGATAAGCCAGATGACGCGAGATCTTCGGCTGAGGCATGTTCAAGGCATCGACGATATAGCAAACGCACAACTCGCCGCCGCGGAGCAAGTTCAAAATCCGCAACCGCGTCGGATCCGCGAGCGCGCGAAAAATCTGATCAGGAGTTATTGATATTGTTGTTTTCATATACGCTTAGACAAATATACGCCTAAGTGAATATTGTGGCAAGTGGGACGCTAAAATTGTTGCTGTTTGGATTTTGCTAGGAATTTACGTGACGCTGGGGTAATATGTGGGTCAATATTCCCAGGTATTTTTGGGCCACTTCGATCTAACAGACGAATTGAATTCGGTTTTACAGGAGCTGCTAATGAACATGTTTAGATGGACAACTTCTTTCGGCCTGATAGTAAGTTTCTTGCTCACTGGGGGGCAGTATCTCCATGCCTTCACCGAAGATTTCGATGATCTCAATGCAGCCACGCGTTGGACGGCTTATTCCGGAGTTGGTTTCGACGTAAATTTAGCCTCAATGCCGATTGATACAAATTTTGATCGTCTACCAACCGTTGGTGGTGTCGATGGCATTACCGACGATCTTTCTGGCTTTGCATTCGATTACAGTTCGGTTGGAATTCCAGCAGCGCCAAATTCTCTGGGTAGTTCAACGATTGGCCTGAAGCTACAAGCCAACTTATTTTCTAATGCGCTTGGAGGGTTCAGTGTATCGCCCAATGGTCTGAATCTCACGGGTAACTACACCGTGGCGTTCGATGCCTGGTCGAATACGGTTGGGCCATTTCCCTCGGGAGGGAGTGGTTCAACGAATATGTCAACCTTTGGCGTGCTCACATCCGGGACCTTTAGTCAGTCGGTGCTTTCTTCGGATGGCGTCTTCTTTGGCTATACGGCAGATGGAGGTTCCGCTGCTGATGTGCGGGCTTATTCCGTTGAAGATGGTAACAGTTATGACGCAACGTCCGGTGATCCGAATGCTATTTATCATGCGGGCTCTCGAAATAGTAGTGCGCTGCTTTATCAAACTGCTTTTGGCACGAACCGGTCAGTGCCACAGACACAAATCGATTTTTACCCTAATCAAACTGGCGTCTTATCTTCAGGCTCGGCTGGCTTCGCGTGGAATCATCATGAGATTATGAAAAAGGGAAATCTTGTGGAGTGGTCTGTCAACGGCTATCTATTAGTTACGGTTGATACAACAAATTTTGCCTCGCCGACGATGGGAGGGAACATTTCTTTTGGCCAATTTGACATCAATTTTGCTTCTTCAACCGATCCTGGCCGTAGCGAACTGATTTTTACACTCATCGACAACATTGCCGTTACGATTCCTGAGCCAAGTGCCTTCACATTGCTCGCAACGGGTGCTTGCGTTTTGTTGAAACGCAGTCACTGACGATGTCTACTTGCAATTCATTTGCAAATCTATTGCCATTTGTATCTTGGCAGTGTATGATGTCGGCACGATGAGACTTTTGGGAAAAAACGCACGATTCCGCATAATCGCCGGGCTTCTGCTGTTGGCCTATGGGTCGGCAGGAGTCTTGGGCTACGGCCTGCACGCGGTTTGGGACTGTGGTGATCATTGCCACGCCCTTGCTCACGCCGAGGGGTTGGCACACGCTCATCATCACGATGCTGATCCTCACGATCATGGCCACGGGTGCCATCATCCTCACGATCACGCAGCTGAGTTGGCCCAAAGCGACGAACAACACGATTCGTGGAAATCGGCGGCCGACGATTGCCCCATTTGCGAGTTCTTGGTTCAGGCTCAAACGCCGTATTTAATCGAATTTGCAACGGTCGATGTTGGGCCGGCTGCTGTCCATTACGTTTTGCATGACGCTTCTTATGTGGCCCCTCTCTCGGGGATTCATGCCGCACGCGGCCCACCTGTGGTCTAAATCCAGGCCCTTCTTTCCGATGTGCGTGTTGCTGCGCATTCGCTTGTGATCGCGCTCACTCGTACGCATCAATTCTTGGAAAACATGCCCTGAGGAGATGCGCCCATGCGCGCTCGAACAGCCTTCACCTTGGTGGAGTTGCTGGTGGTGATTGCCATTATTGGCGTGTTGATCGCCTTGCTGCTGCCGGCCGTGCAAGCGGCCCGAGCGGCAGCACGGCGCACGCAATGCGCCAACAATATGCGCCAGATCGGCTTGGCGATCCACCAGCATGCCAACATACATAAAGGCCAAATGCCAGAGGCCGAAGATCACACGACGGGCACGAACCAATCATGGATCTACTCGCTGGCACCCCACATGGAGAGTGTCGACGCGATTCGGATTTGTCCGGATGATCCGCAGGCCGACGAGCGCCTGCGCGATAAGAAAACCAGTTATGTCCTCAACAGCTATCTGGCTGTCGATCCACCGGATTTCGAGAATATGCCCCCCGAGATGCAGGACAACTACCGTGCAGTTCGGAATTTGTGGGACGTTGCCGAGTCGGGCAAGGTGATTCTCATGTTCGAGTCTGTCGCAGGATACGACAAAGACCACACTCACGGATGGGAGTGGTTCAACGGCTACAACCTGCAATATCAAACCCCGGCAATGCCTTTGGTGTGGGAGGCCTACAAGTTGCAGATCGCCCCCGAGCAACATCAGGGAACCGGGGCCAACTATTTGTTCGGCGATGGGCATGTCGAGCTGATTTCTTCGGAGCAGATTCAGCAATGGTGTCTGGAAGGAACCGCGAGCAGCAATTTCGTGAAACCAATTACTCGTTAGGAGTGAGTACAGGAGGACGCAGAGTGAGCAGAGGCTAAAACCTCTGACTTATTTGTATTCTCTACTTACTTGTGGCTTGTGAGAGATTTAGAAACATGAAGATAAACAAATTCCTATTAACCATTTTTTTATCACTCTTTGCTTCGCAAGCCTCGGCCTTCCACGCTGATATTTTTCTCGTCCAGCAGGATGGCTGGCTGTTAACCGGCAAAGGCTCTGCCGATCCGGATACGGGTGGTCAAAATGTCGTCGGTGCACGATTTCACGTCAACGACATCGCTGGGTTCGTTCCATTCGTCGACAGCAATCCGGGGATCAGCGCAATAAATGCGAACAACTCGTTCTTTGCCAGTAGCGACTATCAGCCATTGCCTGGCAATAAGACGCTGGGCTTCAACATCAAAGCCTTTCGTGTTGAGAATGGTCCTGCATCCAACTTGTTTTATTGGAATGGCAGCGGCGATATCGAGTTTACACCGGTTACGAATCTGAACGATCGCCTGGAAGTGCGAACTGGGCTAGGGTCGGCCATTGCGACGGGTGCGGCAGAAAATGTCTCCGGCTTTGATTTCACGGCGACCGATCCAACGGGGGGCATTCACAGCCATTTAGTGTTCGATTTCGACGTCGACAACAATTCTTCCACCGCGGCCAGCACGGGCATCTTTCTGGCGGCCTTGGAATTTCAAATGGATCTCACGGGGGATTCGGTCCGAGAAATTGCCCGTCCACATTATGTCGCATGGTTCAACGGTCCGCCGGGCGCATTGAAAACGAGTGCCATGGCGGCGGCGAATGTATTTTTCGCCAACGAGTTTTCTGAATTTCGACTCTTGGGCGACGTCAGTCCGTTGGGTGATGATGCACTGCCCGACGACCTTGTGAATGCTGCCGACATTGACGCACTGCTGGGTGCGATTCAGAACGAGAGCAGCGATCCGCTCTTTGATCTCAATGCCGATACGATACTTGATAACGCTGACGCGGCGACGTTGTTTGATATTCTCGGCACTCAATTCGGCGATGCGAATCTCGATGGCTTTGTGAATGCGGCTGATCTTGCCGTCTGGCAAACCAACTATGGGACGAGTGGAGGTTGGGCCGCGGGCGACTTCAACGGCAACTCGGTTGTTGACGGTCGCGACTTTTTAATTTGGCAGCGCTACGCGGGATTCGGCGGAGCTTCGCTCGGAGGAGCCGTCTCTGTTCCGGAACCAGTGTCCGCCGCTTTGCTGTTTGGTTTCTTGGTGATTGCCGTGGGACGCAGACCATAAATCGAATCGCTACCACGGGGGGCACCGGGTACTTAGTTCTTGGATAACTACCAAATCCGTGAACTCAGTGCCTCCCGTGGTAGTTATTCATAAGTTTTTATTTTTGGAGGTGCTAACGATGAATTGGCAACGCATGGTTTGGTTGCTGCTGGTGAGCGCTGTGTTGATCGACACAGCTACTGCTCAGCACAGTGATTTGGAAATGTTTGACGAGGGCGGCCAAGTGGCCGTTGAGCCGCGGATCGCGGAAGGGGAATTCGGTGAAGTGCCAAACCCTGCTTATCGCGCTGATGAGCCCGGACTGGAATCCGATCCCGACGAATTGGCAGTGCATGGCGAGACGCCACTTCCCGGCGGAGCGCTCGTGGGCTTCAACGTCGTGGCCTTCACGCTCGGCGGATCGACCAAGAGTCTATTTTACTGGGATGGCGTGGGAAGCCCCGATTTTGTTTTACTCGCAGCACCCCACGAACTGAAGATCTCGGATCCGACTGAGACGTTTTCCTTGCAGTTTGACGGTAGTGGCGCCGTCCCGGGATTCGACTTTGCCCTGACCGCCGATGGCAGCGGACCCGACCCCGCAGGGTTCATCCATGCAGACTTGCTGTTTGATCTGGTCGATGCGGGAGGGGTTGGTGTCGGAAGTCCCTCTGCAGGGGTGTATGCCTTCGCCACGACGTTCTCAGTCGGCGGTCTCACCGATTCTGAGCCAGTTTATTGGGTCCTCGCTTCGGGCGTCGACGAAGCCGCCCATGAGGCTGCTGTTGGCTATATATCGACGAGCATGGGAATCGTCCCCGAGCCCAGCTCTCTGTTGCTGGCGGGTAGCTCGGTCATTTGGGCCCTGCTGCGTCGCCGACACGGTTAGAACAGGAGATTCTCTATTAGTATTGGTCTCAAAGCGTTGCCTCCTGAGCGGAGGCAACGCTTTGTTAAGGTGTCGAGGAACGAATAGCCGCAATTGAGTAAAGAGTGATTTACCGCGACAGCATCGCACGACAAGAAATTTTGTTTGCGACTGGTCCACACTGCCAGCGCACGGCGCGCGTGTGACACGCACGGAGTGTGAAATTGTGAGAGTTCGAATTCGGCTCCGTGCTTTGTGAGGGGCTCTGCGTGGCGTGAGCGGCCTGCAGCGCGGCACTCAGGGCCAGTAAATTTTTCTGGATTTTTTGGAGAAAAACTTTCTTCCACTTTTTCGCCCATTCTTGGTCCAAACCGCCGAATCACACTAGACGAAGGGGGGTGCCTTTGCATAAAAATCTCTGATCAATTAATTCATCCGCCCATCACACTTTCAGCAGACCACCCCGCAAAGACTGCAAGCTGGCTAGCTCAAGGCTGTACTCTCGGCATTTTTAACTTCCTTGCCAGGGCAATACGCAACTCACTTTTTTCATGCGACGCGTTGTCGCAGGTTGCACCCCCATGTTTGTTCTACCCGCACGAACGGAGATTTAATCTGTGTTGACTGAAGCACCTCCGGAGTATCGACGACTCGTTCACAACGGCGAAAAGCATTACGGCCAACATATGATGGTCACGGCTTTGGGTTGTAACGAAGCGATTCTCTCGATTGAAAAACTGTACGAATTCCTGACCGTCATGGCCGACGACATCGACATGGTCCGCTTTGGACCCCCGATCGTGGCCCGCTTCGGCAAAGGACACGAAACTGGCTGCTCCGGCGTCCAGTTGATCGAGACCAGCCAGATTTCGTTCCACTCGAACGACAATCACCGCGACATGTACCTCGACGTATTCAGTTGCAAGCCATACGAGGAAGCAACCGTCTACCGAGTGCTCGAACAGTTCTTTTCCCCGTCAAGTATCACAAGTGAGATGGTTTACCGTAAATGAAAAGGTTCTATCCCGACCACTTTCCAGTGGTTCCCAACGAAGCCCGTTGGGAAGACTTCCGTGTCCTCGACGTCGATGGAGAGCGTGGACAAGGGGTGCTTGTGCTGCGGGATTTTTCTCAAGGCAGCGTCCTGTTTAGGATGAATGGCACGCTTACGACGGAGATGACTTTGCACTCGTTGCAAATGGCGCCAGGGCTCCACCTGGATGATCCTTACCTTGCGGGCAAGGTGCTCCACAGTTGTGGCCCCAATTCGTGGCTCGACGTGGAAACACGCATCTACTTCGCAACTCGTGACATCGCAGCCGGTGAATTGCTCACCATGGACTACGATGAAACGGAGGATATTTTGTTCCGGGCGTTCGACTGCCGCTGTGGTTCTCCCCACTGTCGGGGAACCGTTGGCGGCAAGTTGGTGAAGAAGGCTGCTCCCAAACGGGGCCGCCGGAAGACCCAAGTGGTCGTCACGCCGACCGAGGTGCCGGCTCAGCTCTATGATGTGATCATGGCTGAGCGTCAGAGCTTTGCGACTGCCGAAGTGTTTGCTGGTTCTGCCATCTAAGCACGCTGCCACGTCTGCACAGTGGCCGGGAAACGGTAAAAAAAGACAAACGGCCCGCGGCGAAAGTCGCGGGCCGTTTTTTTGTGCGGCGAACATCACAAGGCGAGCGGGGGACGTCAGTCCCCTGCATTGGTAACTTCTCCAGAATTGCAGGGGACTTACGTCCCCCGCTCGCTGGACTCGCCACTAGCCACTTAACGTCGGTTTTGGTACTTTGCTTGTCTTGGATTGACGTATTTTCGTTCAGCGGATTCCTGACATGTCGACTGCCATCGCCGGTGTGGCCCCTGCCACTGAAAAAGAAGTAACGATTATGACGGTTTGGCCGTCGATCGCCGCGACTCCTTATGGCCGCTGGTGGGGACGCCGCTTCGCCAACGACATCGGGATCACCCTGTTTGGCCTGCCGATCACGATTGGCCGCATCCTGGCCCTCGTTTCGATCCCGTTTATCCTCCCTGTTTACTTCCACATGCTGATTCCCCGGCTGCCGTTCGTGGTGTTCGGCGTGCCGAACCCCGCTTGCCGGCGGTATCGGCTGACCAACAAACGGGTTCTCGTCGAGCAGGCGTTTGGTGGCGGCGAACAGCAAAGTGTCTCGCTCGACCGTTTTGACTCGATCGAACTCGACGTTCAGCCGGGTCAGGAGTGGTATCCCGCCGGCGATCTGATCTTCCGCAACGGCCAGATCGAAACCTTCCGCCTCTTGGGCGTCCCTCATCCCGAATCCTTCCGGCAAACCTGCATGAAGGCCCGCATCGGCTTCGCGGGCGTACAAAAGGCCCGCGCTCAGGGCGTAGCCGTGTAGCGTGGTTCCGCTTAGCCGCGATTCAACGAATCGCAGGTCCCGGCGATTCGTTGAATCGCGGCTATCCCACTGGTCACCTCGAAATCACGTCCGGTTGTAACGAAGTTGCGCACGCTAGGGGAGCGCGAAGCTAAAGCCGTCGTGCGGAATCTCCGTCGCACGAAATTATCATCCATGCCGCTGCTAGCAGCCGCCGATATTTCTCGTTAGCTCAAACAGAAATGTTTCGCTTCCGATGGAGGAACTCGGCATGGAACGGACAATGACCCGCACGACGCGATGGTTTGCCATCGTCACGCTTTTGGGACCCGTTGCCATCTGTTGTGCCGAGTCCCCCGCGACTTCGGAGCAAGCTCCCGTCGCCGAAACACAAGTGGTCGAGGTCGCCGAGACTCCCGCTTCGGAAGACGCAATTCCGGCTGTCGTCGATATCAAAGACCTGCCGCGGTTCAAGCACGAGAGCTATCCCGATGCATGGACCGCCGCCCAGGAATCAAACCGCCCCATCTTGGTCTATGTGGCGATGCCGCAGTGCCCTCACTGCACCAAGATGCTCGACGAAACTTACGAGCAAGCGGAAGTCGATGAGCTGGTGAAGGGTTCGTTTGAAACCCTTCAAGCTGGCCGCTACACGCATGCCACTCTGGTTTCGAAACTCCATGTTCGTTGGTATCCGACCACCGTGCTGGTGAGCTCCAACAACAAGGTGCTCGACATGATCGAAGGTTATGTCGACGCCAACACGTTCAAACGCCGTCTGCAATTAGGAATCGCCTCGGCCAAGGGATCGTCAACCACGCAAACCCGATGATGCTGGCCTAGCAGGTACGTACCATGAAAAAAATTGCCTTCTTGATTATGCTGTTCGCGATTCTCGCCGTCGAAGCTCGGGCCGAGAAGCCGCGGGATCATTCGCACGCAGCTCCTGAAGGAGTTTTCGATCACAAGACGGTCGAAGACGCTTGGAAGGTGGCCATCGAAAAGAAAAAGCCGCTGCTGGTGATGTTCACGTCGAACAACTGCACCTACTGCCGCAAGATGATTGCCGACACCTACAGCAATCAGCAGGTCAAAGAACTTTTGCGCGGCCGTACCGAATCGGTGATGGCTCATTCGGATAATTATGCGGCGTTGATCAAAAAGCTCGGCATTCGCGGCTATCCGTCGTCGCTGCTGATCACGCCGGAAGGTGAAGTCCTCGACTTCATGGAAGGGTACGTCGATCCGCAAGCCTTTGCCAAGCGCGTCGGTCCGCTGCTAGATCGCCCCGCCACGCAGATCGGCATGACCGTCAACACCAAGACCGTCGAACAATAAGCTGCTCGCGGCTTAGCGCCGATCCTACATCAAAGCCAGCGAATGCTCGCGCACTTCCTTAAGCGGCCGCACGCAGTTGGGGGCGTCGAGATCCACTTCAAACGTCACCGGATACTTGAACCCCTTGGGTTCTTGCGGCGCGACAAGTGGCAACCGCCGCATCACGCGTAACGCGAATTCTTTCATCGCGGGCCGCCAGCCTGTGAGTTCCGTCGACCGGAAATTGCCGCCCAACAAATGGCGGAAATGGCGATTCGCCAGGAACACGTTATTCCGTCGGGCAGCGCGGCTGGTCATGTGTTCGGTCGAAAGCGACACATTCACGCCCTTGGTGTTCACCACGCGGTGAGGTGTGTGCTGCGGCCAGGTGACCATTTCGCCCGGTTCGAGATCGTACACCACGGCCAGCTCATCCCAGTCGCGTTGGAATTCGAGTTCTTCGGACTTCTCGCCGCAGAGCACGCCTTCGATGGTTTCGTCGGAAACGATGCCCGTCTCAAGTGGATAAGCCCAGACGCGCTTTTGGCCGCGAATATGCCAGAGCATGTTCACCGGGCAATCCAAGTGGTAATACACGATCGCATCCGGCGATGAGATCAGCAAATTCGCCGAGCGATTGTAAGTGTGCAGCCCGGGGCAGGTGGCTTCCAACTCGCCGTACAAACGGTCCACGATCTCCGCATACTCGGCGTGATGGTCCATCACGCGGCGGAGATTCAGCCAGATCTTGCCGCGGCTCACCGCTTCGAACAATTGCTCGGAAGTTAAATTTCCCGCCCGGCCTTCTTGCCACTCATGGTGAAGCTGTGGGTCTGTTCCCATGGTGTTGATGCCGAGATCCTGGCGGGGATGGCGATCCAACGTTTCGATCAAATGCTCGTCGCGAAACATTTCCAACTCTTGAAGGCGATGCTGAGCCACAAAGATGGCGTTTTCCATCCGCGCGGCTTGCTCGGGAGTCCAGTTTTCCAAGAGGGGGAAATAAGGTATCATCAGCGAATGCTCCGGAATCCAAGTTTGCGTTCCGCGCGCACGGCGGTGCTCGCGGCTGCTTAAACTTAGGTCGTGCCGCGACGAGAAGACTGGTGTTTTCAAGCACCTTGAAGCTCGTGCCGATGCGAGAATCGCATCAACCGGCAAATTTGATACAGCAGATCGCTGGAAAGAACAGAGGTTTTAACCTCTCGCCGGCGTGTACAGGCAGCAATCCACGGGGCAAACATCGTGGCTGGGGCCCAGCGTGCCTAGGGCGAGCCGTTTGGGATCGTCGCTCAAGCGTTCTTCAATCAACAAACGAATCATCTCGATGAACTTGGGATGCGTGCCGACCGTTGCCGCGCGATGCATCGTGATGCCCAATTCCTTGCAAAGATCATGAGCTTCGGTATCGATGTCGAACAGCACTTCCATGTGGTCCGAGATAAAACCAATCGGCAAGATCACCAAGTCGGCCAGCGGTTGCTCGGCCTGCAACTCACGAATCCGATCACACACGTCGGGCTCCAGCCACGGTTGATGAGGCGAGCCGCTACGGCTTTGGTAAACAAGCTCCCACTTCGCATGGCCAACACCTGCGGCGACCAGCCGGCACGCTTCCTGCAATTGGGCCACATACCGGCAGTTGTCCGCCATGTTGAGCGGAATGCTGTGGGCCGTGAAGAGCAGGGGAGCATCGTTCCGACGTTCAGCAGGAATCTTGTTGAGGCATTCACGTACCGCTTCGACCATCGGCTCGATAAAGCCGGGATGATTGTAGAACACCCGCAGCTTGTCGATCTGTGGTGCCGCCGCGCCAACCGCTTCTTGGGCGCGGGCGATGTCTTCACGATATTGCCGGCAACCGGAATACGAACTGAACGCACTCGTGAAAAAAGCGATTGCCCGCTTCACACCGTCGTCGGCCATTTGCTTCAGGGTATCGGTCAGCAAAGGGTCCCAGTTCCGATTGCCCCAGTAGACAGGCAATTTGTGATCATGCGCAGCGAGTTCGTTTTTAAGCGCCGCGATCAATTGGCGATTCTGTTCGTTGATCGGGCTCACCCCGCCGAAGTGCTGATAATGCTCGGCGACTTCCAGCATCCGCTCGCGAGGCACCGGCTTGCCGCGCAGCACGTTCTCCAAGAAGGGCATGACTTCATCCGGGCCCTCGGGTCCACCAAACGAAACCACCAACACAGCGTCGTAAGCAGGCATCACGAACTTCCCAGCAGAAACTGACAGAACCCCCACGATCGCTCAACCGAAAACGGAGGATTCAGCTTAACAGACGGTGGTCACGAAACGGCGTTGGAACATCAACGCCCAAGAGCGGTCGGGCTGGGATTCGAACCCAGGGAACCCGGAGGTTCGCCGGTTTTCAAGACCGGTGCATTCGACCACTCTGCCACCCGACCGAATTGCTCACTTTTCCCGGTGATTTCTCGCAAGAGCGATCAGCCGTGAATTGATTTCCGACTAATTCTAGCCCGTAAACCGGGAGTAGCAAAGGCGTGATATTTCTGGTGGTGGGGTGGAGGGTGGCTATTCTTATTGGAAGGAACTGGGAAAAGTCGTCGAATAGTTGGGCCTTGCGCGCAACCTTCATTCAGAGAATCAAAAAATACTTCTTGAGCAGTGCTGAGCTTGCTCACTAAACCAGGCTGGATACTGTCTGCTGCTGAACGAACTTTTGCAGGGTCGGCCTAAAAATACCTTTTGTGAGTGAAACCAGCCGATATTGACTTCGCGCTGCGAGGGGTTCGAGTTTGTAGTGATAATTTGCAATTCTTTATTAGATCAAACTCAATGAATTGTAACGATCTACAGATTTGATTAAATAATCTATGTCGAGTCGTATCGGATAGAAGTATATCGCATTCATGTGGAAGCAATATGAATACAGATATTGAGACTGAATATAGGATAAATCCGATGGGCGGTAGTACAGAGGTCATCTTTAAGCTCGATGGCCAACAGTTACCAAGTATTCGCGTAGCAGGTAAAGTCGTTGATCAAATTGAAGGTTTGTACTTAACTGAGAATGATTTAGGGAACGCATATCAGTGGATGGCTATGGCAATGGAACTTAACAGGCCGTACCGCAAGGAGAACAAAAATTACCATTATCCTGTCGCTGATCGAAATGTCAGAGATAGGATGAAATCGCTCTTTGTTTCTACGTTGGTGTTTTATGCAAAAGCATTTCTATCCGCAGAAGGGCGTAAGGTTAAACTTGATGAAAGTAATCTACGCGGGGAATACCTCCAATCCCACCGCGAATTTATGGCACTAAGAAACAACTTTGGTGCCCACAGCGGCGAACTAAAGTTTGAAAGGGCACAAACTCACCTTTTGTTAATTCCTTGCGAAGAACGGCGGGATATACGCCTCTCGGTTAGTTTGGTTCAGCCAGACTTGGTTGAATACGCTAGCAATAAAGCATGCTTTTTAGACCTAATCGCGCACGCTCGTCAGATAGCAATAGAACATCGTGAGAAGCATCAATTGTTCTTGGACTCGAAATTGACTAAGTATCTAAACATCGACTGGATCATAGAATGGGCGAGGCGGCAGCAGACGGTCAATGTGGACTTCCTGCAGAAATGACATATGATTTGAAGTGCCTTATGACAACTACTTACTAGTAGAGAGCTTATGCACAAACAACATCTAGCTATCGAGACCCTTGAGTTGCTATGGAGTAACTATTTAGAACTTTGTGGTAGTGTCGATCTTGATGTAATGGATATGGAGAAATACGAGAAGCTGGTTGAGATCGGTGCGACCATTAGAGAGTTTGACCTCATGGCGTGGCTCGCCCGACAAGCCTACTTTATCTCAGTCTGGTCCCTATGGGAGTATTATGCGAGAAGCGTTTGTTCCAAACAGCCTGTTTCAACCAATAAGCTAAGTTTTGAGTCTACACCACTTTGGGTTGCCAGAGTTTACAAAGATAATTCTCTTCCTTTTTCAGACGCAGATTGGTTTGATAACGCAAACGGTCTCAGGAACCTCATCGCCCATAGTGGTGCTAGAGTAGACGATCCAAAATCTCAATCGCAATTTGAGAGAGCGAAGAAGGCCTTTCCTTCACTAGCTCTTGAGGTCGAGAACTACGTTCTGCTAGATCACGAGCAGATTTGCGATCTTCAGGAACACGTAGAAGATTTCCTTAGGCAGAAGCTTTAACCCATTGCAAATGCAACTTACATCCGCGTACCACATGATCCGGGCTAACATATACTCCTCACTGCATCCACTTCACGACGCCCAAAATCAACATCAGAAAGACACGGCACGCGCAACCGGCAAGGTTTTGGGACAGCTCTTGCCAAAAGCTTGCGTCGTGATGAGTATGCCCAAAACGACACAAGAAGCGCCCAACCCGCCACCCGACCCGAAGAAACCCGACAGAAACCGCCCACGTTGACGATAACCCCTTTATCCCTTACAAAAAGGGATTCGAGGCTGGCTCGTCCACCTCTTCATACCAGTACATCGTGCGCCTTTTCACAAGGTGCGTCTGACAAGGAGATATTTCGTGGGAGCTAGTGAACGCAAACGTGAGCTTCGCCGTCGCCGCAAGCGCTATTCCAAGTTGGCCCAATTGAAGACCAAGCTTCCCAAGGCGACGCAATCCGAAAAGTTGGAAATCGTCCGCAAGCTGCGCGAAATGTCGCCCGGTGCCGAAAGACTGATCAACGAATGGCAGCTGGTCGAGTCAGGCCGCTAAAAAGTGTGGTGCGACTCTCCGAGTCGCCTTACGAGTCGGAGACTCGTGGCACACTGAACAAAGTCAATAACGCGATAAACAAAAAATGGCTTCCGGATCTCTGTGATCCGGAAGCCTTTTCATTATTTGAAGAGTCGTGAACTCACGAACTCTTAACTCACGAACTCAGGTTCGGCCGCATCCACGCGGCGGAACGTGAATTCCTCGTCGCGATAATCGACCTCGATCGTCGCCCCCTCGGGATAATCTTCTCGCAAGAGCTCCGTGGCGAGCGGATTCTGAATCGAGTGTTGGATCACTCGTTTCACCGGCCGAGCGCCGAAGGCCGGATCGTAACCTTCCGCGGCAATGTGATTGCGGGCCGCTTCTGTCACGACCAGATTCAAATGCTTCTTGGCGAGCAGCTTTTCGAGTCGTTCGAGTTGCAGATCGACAATCCGCGTGACCTGGCTGCGATTGAGCGGCTGGAACACGATCGTTTCGTCGATACGGTTAAGAAACTCCGGCAAGAACCGCGCACGCAAGGCATCTTGCAGCGCCTCGCGCATGTCTTCCTCGCTGCCACCTTCATTAGTAATCTGCTGGATGAGCTGGCTGCCGACGTTCGAGGTCATCACGACAATCGTGTTCGTGAAGTCGACCGTGTGACCGTGATTGTCGGTCAAGCGGCCATCGTCGAGCACCTGAAGCAAAATGTTGAAGACGTCGGGATGGGCCTTCTCGATTTCATCCAACAGCACTACGGAATAAGGCCGACGGCGGACCGCTTCGGTGAGCTTGCCCCCTTCTTCGTAACCGACGTAGCCCGGAGGCGCGCCGATCAAACGGCTCACCGTGTGCTTTTCCATGAACTCGCTCATGTCGAGGCGGACCATGGCGTTCTCGTCGTCGAACAGCGTTTCAGCGAGAGCCTTGCAAAGCTCCGTTTTGCCCACACCTGTGGGACCACAGAACAGGAACGAACCAATCGGACGATTGGGATCCTGCAAGCCGCTGCGGCTGCGACGCACCGCATTCGCCACGGCTTCGACGGCTTCGTCCTGGCCCACAACGCGTTGATGCAGGCGTTCTTCGAGCACTAAGAGCTTGGCCCGTTCGGTTTCCAGCATGCGAGAGACGGGAACCCCGGTCCACGCACTGACCACTTCGGCGATTTCATCGGGGCCAACTTCCTGCCGCAACAAACGCTTGCGCGTGCCGCTAGCCGCGGCTTTTTCGCCGGCCGCTTGGCGGGATTCGATCTCGTCCAATTGCTTGGTGAGTTGCTTGCGCTGAACATCGAGTTCGTACAGCGATTGATAAAGCGCTTCGGGGACCAACTCGCCCGCCGATTGCTTGTCTGTGATCGTCGCGGCCAGTTGCTCGGCCTTGTGCGTGACATCCAGCAACTTCTCGCGAACTTGCTGCACGTCGCCCACGCCCAGTTTTTCGCTCTCCCATTGCTCACGCAGATCGGCCAGCTTTTTTTTGATCTCGTCCATGTCTTCGTTGACGTCGGCGAGACGCTGCTTGGCATGCTCTTCGGTTTCGTCGGCGAGTTGCCGCGCGGCGATTTCCAGTTGCGTCAGCTTACGCTGCAACTGATCGATCTCGGTCGGCACGCTTTGGAGTTCCATCGCCAACCGGCTCGTGGCTTCGTCCATCAGGTCGATCGCCTTATCCGGCAGGAACCGGTCGGCAATGTAGCGATGCGAAAGCTCCGCCGCCGCCACAAGCGCCGAGTCTTTGATCCGCACACCCTTATGATGAGCTTCATAGCGAGGTTTCAAACCGCGCAGAATCGCGATCGTGTCTTCCACGTTGGGTTCGCCCACGAACACCGGTTGGAAACGCCGCTCGAGCGCGGCATCCTTTTCGATGTACTTGCGATACTCATCGAGCGTGGTCGCACCAATGCAGCGGAGTTCCCCCCGCGCGAGAGCCGGCTTGAGCAGATTCGCGGCGTCGTTGCCCCCCTCGGCGGCACCCGCCCCCACGACGGTATGCAATTCGTCGATGAACAGAATCACGCTTCCGTTGGAATCCTGCACTTCGCGCAAGACCGCTTTGAGTCGCTCTTCAAATTCGCCACGGAATTTTGTGCCGGCAATCAACGCACCCATGTCGAGCGCGATCACCCGCTTGTTTTTCAGACTTTGCGGGACGTCGCTCTGCACGATGCGCAGCGCCAAACCCTCTGCGATGGCTGTCTTGCCGACGCCCGGTTCACCAATCAGCACGGGATTGTTTTTGGTGCGCCGGGAAAGAACCTGAATCACACGGCGGATTTCCTGGTCGCGACCGATCACGGGGTCGAGCTTGCCTTGCTCGGCGCGAGTCACCAGATCGATGCCATATTTCTCCAGGGCTTGGAATTTGGCTTCGGGACTTTGGTCCGTGACACGCGCCGAGCCACGCACTTCACGCAGCGCCGTGAGAATATCTTTCTCATCGACGGCGTTGAGCTTGAGCACATCCTGGGCCTTGGACTTTTCCTTGGCGAGAGCAAGCAACAAATGCTCAGTCGACACATAGTCGTCCTGCATCGCTTGGGCTTGCGCTTGCGCGGCTTCGAGAATACGATTGGCATCACTGCTCAAATGTGGGGGCGAACCACCGCTCGCTTTCGGCAAATGTTTGAGTTCCGCCGAAACAATTTGCTGCAACTGGCCTTGGTTCGTGCCCACCCGATCCAAGAGGGGCCGCACCACGCCATCTTGCTCTTCGAGCAACGCCGCGAGCAAATGAATCGGCTCCAGCTGGGGATTCCCCGCGTCCGCCGCCAATTCCTGCGCCCGCTGCACCGCCTCCTGAGCTTTGATCGTCAGTTTGTCAAAACGAAATGCCATGGTTATCTAAAAGTTGTTAAAGGTAATTGGTAAATAATCAAAGATACTCTATGCGACCCTTCATGTATTGGGTCGATTCACAAGCGTCTAGTAGCAGCAACATTTGCAGCAGGACGCCAAGTGGATACTTCTCTTGATGACAATAGGCAATTCCGGCATGAACAGTATCACCCGCATGCAACTTTAAGAAATCGACATCATGAGTGACCATGACGCGCTGCTGGGCAAAAGCGTAACCGAGTTGCTGAATGTCGTCGGACCCAATCAGGTCGCACTCGGCAGTAGTCGTAGTATCAACCCCACGCGATCGCAAACCTATGGCGATACCTGGATGCACATGCTCATCAAGATGAAACTTGATCGCCATGACTACTCTTGCTTCTTAGTAGCTCGTCACGTAATTGGGCGAATTGGCTAGGGGATTGTTCAGCTTGAAGTTTGGAAGCTTCAACTTGGTCGGCGTTGGCTTGGGAATCAATCTCGTCTCGATGATCCAAATAGTAAGCCAAGGCGGCATGAATGTCGGCAACGGAAAGCTGGGGGAACAGAGCGACAATCTCTTCGGGCGACTGGCCACGCAAATCATGCCACACATGAATATCCCACACACGAATGCGCGTACGGGCCACACAAGGCTTGCCGCCGCAGACGCTTTCATGGATTTCAATGTGATTGGTGATGGTGGCCATAGCAGAAATATACCCTAAATTTTACCGGGTAGAAATTGAATCTATTTTTGTCCTGCCATGGAACTGAACAAATGCGTCGGTCTTCAGCCGCGAGCAAATGCTCGCGGCTAGAAAACCGACACTTAAACTTAACTTTTCACTTCAAACTCGGCATCAATCGCATCGTCATCGGCCGAATCACTCGCCGCGGTTTCAGCTCCACCAGCGTCTGCCGAGGCAGCCTCGCCACCAGCGGTCGACTTATACAAGGCTTCGCTCATCGCGTGTGATGCGGCTTCCAGCTCGCCGATCGCGGCCTTGATCGCGGCGGCATCTTCGCCCTTGGCCTTTTCACGGACCTTGGCGATCGCTGACTCGAGGGCCGTCTTGTCGGCGTCCTTGAGTTTCGAGCCTTGCTCTTTGATCAACTTCTCGAGCTGATAAGCACGCGATTCCGCCTCGTTGCGAGCTTCGACAAGTTCACGCTTCTTCTTGTCCTCGGCGGCATGCTCCGTCGCGTCGCGCTTCATCTTGTTGATCTCGTCTTCGCTGAGTCCGCTCGATTGCTCGATACGAACCGTCTGCTCCTTGCCCGTGCCGAGATCCTTGGCGGCCACGCTCAAAATGCCGTTCGCATCGAGATCGAACTTCACTTCGATTTGCGGCACACCGCGCGGGGCGGGTGGAATGCCTTCCAGGTTGAACTGGCTCAACAATCGATTGTCGGCACACATTTCGCGTTCCCCTTGGAACACGCGAACGGTGACCGCTGTCTGGTTGTCGTCAGCCGTACTGAAAACTTGCTTCCGCTCGGCGGGAATCGTGGTGTTGCGCTCGACGAGCTTGGTCATCACGCCACCCAGGGTTTCGATACCCAACGAAAGCGGAGTTACATCCAACAGCAAAATGTCTTGCACTTCGCCACTAAGCACGCCACCCTGAATCGCGGCACCGATGGCCACCACTTCGTCGGGGTTCACGCCCTTATGAGGATCCTTGCCGAAGATTTCCTTCACGACGGCTTGAACCTTGGGAATACGGGTTGAACCACCCACGAGCACGACTTCGTCGATATCGCTCGGCGAAAGCTTGGCGTCTTTCATGGCCTGCAACACGGGACCACGCACGCGCTCGATGAGGTCGTCGACCAACTTCTCGAAATCCACGCGGCTGATGTTCATCTGCAAGTGCTTAGGACCGCTGGCATCGGCCGTGATAAACGGCAGATTGATATCGGTCGAGTGGGCCGAACTGAGCTCCTTCTTGGCCTTCTCGCATGCTTCTTGCAATCGCTGCAACGCCATTTGATCTTTGCGGAGATCGATACCTTGCTCGCGCTTAAACTGATCGGCCACGTAGTTGATCAACGCTTGGTCGAAGTCGTCACCACCCAGGTGCGTATCGCCGTTGGTCGAGATCACGCGGAACACGCCGTCGGCGACTTCGAGGATCGAAACGTCGAACGTACCGCCACCGAGGTCGAACACGCAGATTTTTTCTTGCGCCTTTTTGTCGAGACCGTAAGCCAACGAAGCCGCGGTCGGTTCGTTGATAATACGAGCCACTTCCAAGCCAGCGATTTGCCCGGCATCTTTGGTGGCCTGACGTTGTGCGTCGTTGAAGTACGCGGGAACGGTGATCACCGCTTTGTTGACGGTGTGGCCAAGATAGGCTTCGGCGGATTCCTTGAGCTTGCGCAGAATCTTCGCGGAAATTTCCGGCGGGGTCATTTCCTGATTGCCAACCTTAACCTTCACGTAGTCTTCGGCACCGCCGACGACTTCGTAGGGAACCATTTTTTCTTCCGAAGCGACTTCATTATGCCGCCGACCCATGAACCGCTTGATCGAGTAAACGGTCTTAGTGGGGTTGGTGACCGCTTGCCGCCGTGCGGGCTCGCCGACGAGGACTTCGCCCTTGTCGGTAAACGCGACAACGCTCGGCGTGAGCCGGTTGCCTTCGGCGTTGGGGATGACCTTCGCCTCTTTACCTTCCATCACAGCGACGACGGAGTTCGTCGTGCCGAGATCGATACCAATGATTTTTTCGCCTGCCATGAGAATTCTCCTTCGATATACCTAAGCTTTTGGAGCTGCTTGGATTGGACCCGAAGTCGGAAACAATTCCAGCAGGTGCTTGGTCAATTTGTACTTTTCTGTGGGCAGAGATTGCCCGTGGAAAGTCAATTAGCAAAGGTTGTGCCGTGTTGCTGTCATGAGATATATTGACGTAAAGTATTATTGCAAAATACTTTATGGAACACCTTGTTGGGTGGCAAGAATGACAGTTATGGCAATGTTTCTGTCAAAATGGCAGCTTTCCGCGGGGTACACTTTCGCAGGCTATTCCCGGGCAGTGCCACATTGGCAGGCTGCTTGGACAGGCCGTGTTTGAGAAACATACTGGGGCGATGGCTAAGAAGAAAAAATCTGCTGGAAAAGAGTCCAAAGCTTCGAATGCCGAGGGATCGAAAACCCCTGCGCAGCGACAAATCGATAAGCTCGATCGCGAAATTTTGGATCTCATCAATCAACGAGTTAGCCTTGCCGCTCAACGAAGTGCTGCCAGCGAGATGGCTCCTGGTTTACAGGCCGCGCTGAAGCACGTCGACGAGATTGCTGCCGCCAGCAAAGGGCCGCTCGGCACAACGGCGATTCACAACGTCTTTCGCGAAATTATCAGCGGCACACAGGCTTCCGCACTAGCGACCACGGTGGCCTACTTGGGCCCTGAATTCACTTATAGCCACCTAGCAGCAATCGAACGATTTGGCCAAAGTGCCCAGCTCGTTCCCGTGGCCACGATTGCCGCGGTGTTTGAAGAAGTCGAACGCAAACAGGCCGATTTTGGGCTCGTGCCAATCGAGAATTCCACCGATGGCCGAGTGGCCGATGCTTTGGAATGTTTGGCTCGCTCAACCGTAAAAATCTGTGGCGAAGTGCCGCTAAGGATTCGTCACTGTTTGCTCGCCAATTGCAGCCGCAACGAGATCAAGAAGATTTACAGCAAGCGGCAACCTTTCTCGCAATGCCGCAACTGGTTGAGTCAGCACCTGCCCAACGTGCAACTGGTGGAAGTGGCGAGTTCCGCGGATGCTGCGAGCAAAGCGTCTGCAGAAAAGGGAACTGCCGCGATCGCCAGCGAACAGGCGGGAATCAACAACGGCGTCGCAGTGTTGGTCAAAGGGATTGAGGACAATCCGGATAACGTCACGCGCTTTGCCGTCATTGGCCAAGAGAGCGGGCCCAAAACGGGTAAGGACAAAACCTCGATCGTGTTCGAGATCAACCATCAGCCGGGGGCGCTCGCCGACGCGATGGGGATTTTCAAAAAGCAACGCCTCAACATGACCTGGATCGAATCGTTCCCGCTCCCCGGCCAACGGGGCCGGTACGTCTTTTTCGTGGAATTTCAGGGCCACGCCGCGGATTTGCGGGCTCGCCGGGCCCTTTCGGCCCTAGAAAAACGGGCCACACGACTCACCGTGCTGGGCTCCTATGCACAGGCCGATCCCATCGGCTAAACTGAGGGGCTATCCCGGCCCGGGTGAAGCGGGCTGTGTGACCTTCGGTTTTTGTGCGAGGAGATTTCGTCGATGCGAACCCCATTGATCGCTGGCAATTGGAAAATGAACACCGACAGCGCGAGTGCCCGCCAGTTGGCGAGTGCCGTGGCCGAGAAGGCGAGTGAGTGCGAAGGGGCCGAGCTTTTGGTTTGCCCTCCGAATGTTTATTTGTCGCTCGTGCGTGATGAGATTGGCGATGCCGCCGTGGGACTGGGGGCTCAGAATGTCTATTTCGAAGCCAACGGAGCATTCACCGGCGAAACCAGCACCGCCATGCTCACCGACCTCGGGGTGCAATATGTGATCCTGGGTCACAGCGAACGGCGGCATATCCTGGGCGAAACCGACGGAATCGTAAACAAGAAGACCCACGCCGCGTTGAAGGCCGGTTTACGGCCGATTGTTTGCGTTGGCGAACTGCTCGAAGAACGCGAAGCTGGGAAGACGGGCGAAGTCATTAAAAAGCAGTTTGAAGGCTCATTGGCAGGTGTTTCTGACGAGCAGATGTTGTCGGTAACAATCGCCTACGAGCCGGTTTGGGCGATTGGAACCGGTAAAGTCGCCACCACCGAACAGGCCGAAGAGGTTCATGCCGATCTTCGCAGGCAACTGGTGGAACGCTACAATGCCCAGATTGCCGACAAGGTGCGAATCCTATATGGGGGCAGTGTCAAGCCAGACAATGCAGCCCAATTGTTGTCGCAACCCAATGTTGACGGCGCCCTGATTGGCGGGGCGAGTCTCAAAGCGGCGGATTTCCTGGCGATTGCCGCGGCTGGTGCCACGGTCGCCCAGGCTTAACAACGAAATTTTTGACGGAGCACTCTAGTGGTCATTCCGATGTTTGCGGCGATGCAGTTGCTGTTTCAAGTGCTGCTTTCGGTAGTCGCTGTCTTTTTGATTTTGCTCGTCCTCGTGCAACGCGGTCGCGGTGGCGGCTTGGCCGGTGCGCTGGGCGGCATGGGTGGCTCTAGCGCGTTTGGGGCCAAAGCGGGCGATATCTTCACCCGGATCACGATTGGTGCCGCTGCGGTGTGGATTATCCTCTGCATTGCTGCTGCCAAGCTGGGACCCGCCACGGCTGGAAGTCGTTTGAACACGGGCAACGAAGCACCGGTTAGCACTGGACCTGCACTTACCGAAGCCGAAAAGGAAGCCACCGAGAAAGCGGCAACCGAAGGCGAGCCAGCCGACGACAAAGCGGATGAGGCCCCAGCCAATGCAGACCCTGCCGATGAAGCAGCCACGGAGTCGGCTCCGCCCGTTGAATCTTCTCTGACTGAACCTGCGAGTAAATCGGTGACACCGGCTGCCGAAGCGGCGACTCCCGCCGCAGACGAAGCGAAGACCGAATAACTTAGCCGCAAATTTTTTGAGGATTGCACGTGCCCCTGCTCAGCATGACCGGTTTCGGTGAGGTGGTTGAGCAGCGCGAAGGGTACGCCATCGCTGTCGAAATTCGCACGGTCAACAGCCGCTATTTCAAGTCGAATATCCGCACGACCGAGGGTTACGGTGTTTTAGAATCGCTCATCGAAGCGGTCCTACGCGACACGGTCAAACGCGGCACGGTGACCTGCAATTTGCGGATTCGCCATTTGGCCAGCGCCGAAGATTACCGCCTCAATACCCGGATTCTCAATCAGTATGTCGACCAATTGCAGTCGGTCGCCGCGAAGAGGAATCTCGACGAAGCCATCCGCTTGGAACCGCTCACGAGCTTGCCGGGTGTTGTGGAAGAGCTTTCCGCCGAGGCACTCGACGCCGCGAGTTTGTGGCCCATTGTCGAACCAACCTTGCACGGAGCGATTGCGCAACTCACTTCTATGCGATCCGTGGAAGGTGAAGCACTCGCCGCGGATTTGCGCGATCAATGTGTGACCGTGGCCCTGTGTCTCGACATCATCGAAAAACAAGCCCCACAGGTTGGCGAAAGCTATCGCAAGCGGATTCAAGATCGCGTGAACGAAGCCCTCTCATCGCTCAACGTAACGATCGAGCCAGCGGACTTGGTCCGCGAAGTGGCACTCTACGCCGATCGGGCTGATATTTCTGAAGAGATTGTGCGCTTACGCAGCCATTTACAGCAGTTCGCCGCGGCGCTCGAACTCGACGAAAGTGCTGGCCGCAAGATGGAGTTTATCTGCCAGGAAATGGGCCGTGAAACGAATACCATCGGCTCCAAGGCGAATGATGCGCTGATCTCGCAGCAAATCGTTGAGATCAAAACGGCACTAGAACGGATTCGCGAGCAGATTCAGAACGTGCAATGAGTGCAGAAAAGCCTGGAAAACTCGTGGTGGTTTCCGGCCCTTCCGGCGTGGGGAAGTCGACAATTGTGCCCATGGTGATGGAGCGGCTCTCGCCTCGCCTCGTGCGGAGCATCTCGGCGACGACCCGCAAGCCTCGACCGGGTGAGCAGGAGGGGGTGGATTACTACTTCATGGAACCTGCGGAATTTACTCGCCGCCGCGAGGCGGGGGAATTCCTCGAAACGGTCGAAGTTTTCGGCCGCGGACACTGGTATGGGACCCTGTGGAGTGCCGTCAGCCCTAGATTAGCCGAAGGGAAATGGGTACTCTTAGAGATTGACGTGTTGGGGGCCGATAAGGTCCTCGACCGGTTCGCTGATGCAATTACGATCTTTATCCAGCCCTCGTCCATCAAGGAATTGGAGCGGCGGTTGCGATCCCGAGGCACCGAGGCGGAAGAGGCCATCGACCGTCGGCTCGAAGTAGCCCGGCGAGAGATCGAATTGGCCCATCAATACACCTTTCAAGTCGTGAACGATACGGTCCCCGAAACGGCGGACGAAATCGTGGAGATATTAGTAGCCCAAGGAATTCTTGATGATTGATGCTCTCAAAGAAGAACAAATTGTGAACAAGGTCGGCGGGCGTTTTAAGTTATCGACGCTTATTCAGAAGCGTCTCGCGGCGATCAACGCCGGCGCGCGGCCCTTGGTCGACATGGACACGAAGAACAAGATGGAAATCGTCGTCGAAGAGATTCTGCAAAACAAAATCTATTTGGATTCCTCCAGCCAGCTCAAGATCACCAGCGAATCGGTCAGCTCCGGTGGCCCGCCTGAGTTGGATCTTTCCAGCCTTTAGTTCTTGGTAGGAACGTCGCAGAATATGGCACACGAAATCATAGTCGGCGTGTCGGGAGGAATTGCTGCGTACAAGACGGCCTACTTGGTGAGCGATCTCGTGCAGAGCGGTCTGGGTGTGACCGTGGTTATGACCCGCGCCGCGCAAAAGTTTATCGGCGCGGCAACCTTCCAAGCGCTGACTGGTCGCCGTGTGCTGACCCAAGGCTTCGATAAGCACGAATACCATTTGGGTCCGCACATTGAATTAGCCCGGCAAGCAGACTTGTTGTGCATTGCCCCGGCCACGGCCAATGTCTTGGCGCAAGCCGCTTGCGGCTTAGCGGAAGACTTGCTCAGCACATTGCTCCTCTCATTCACGGGGCCAACCATTTTGGCCCCCGCCATGAATAACGAGATGTGGGAGAAGTCAGCCGTCCAACGAAACTTGCAACAACTCACGGACGATGGATTTCACTTCGTGGGTCCCAACGAAGGCTGGTTGAGCTGCCGCGTCACGGGTAAAGGCCGCATGGCGGAGCCCACCGAAATCGCGGCCAAGATTCACGAGTTACTCAAAGAAAAGTGAAAGCCGGCATCGTCTCGATGCCGTGAGTGCCCGAATTAAGCACTGAGCATCAACATGGCGCGCATTCTCATCACGTCTGGACCGACACGTCAGTATCTCGATCCGGTTCGGTATTTAACTAATGCCTCAAGCGGTCGCATGGGTGCTGCCTTGGCGGAAGCGGCCTTGGGTCTGGGCCACGAAGTTATCGTGGTGACAGGGCCCGTTGAAGTTCACTACCCCGTCGCAGCGGAAGTTGTGCCGGTGATCTCCACCGAAGAAATGATGGATGCCTGCCGCAAGGTGTTTGCCGGTTGCGACGGTATGATCGGGGCCGCGGCACCGAGTGATTATCGCCCCGTGCATGTCGAATCGCACAAGATTGCCAAGACGGGCGAACCGCTGCAATTGCATTTGATTGAAACCGATGACGTCGTGGCCACGCTCGGAGCCGAGAAGGGGAAACGCTGGGTCGTCGGTTTCGCCCTGGAGACGGAAGACCATCGACTGCGAGCGCTCGCAAAGCTTGAACGGAAGCACTGCGACTTGATGGTTTCCAACGGTGTCGAGGCGATGCACTCACTCGACAATCAGGTGGAAATCATCGACCCCGCCGGCAGCGTGATCAAACAAGTGAGCGGATCGAAGCTGGAAGTGGCACGTGAGATCTTGGCGGTGATTGCGGAGCGATTGATACGCTGAGCGCCTATGCCGCGCGGGTTCGCAGTCGCGCGATAATTCTTCGCAGCGAACCGAGGGCTCCACGGTTTTCACGTTCGAGTTGTTGCCGGGCGAGTTCCCAGTCGTTGGAGCCGTCGCCTTGGGGGCAACCACGCGATTGCCAGATGTGGTAGGCCCGTTGAGAAATCATTTGGTCGGTGATTTGTGACGATTGATGGTTCGCGCCGTGCGACATAGCAATGAGACCTCTTCCGCCTACGGGATGGGAAAAGTCCCGTTATAGTGGGTTTCGAGAGGGCAGGGCAATGTCAGCAGTGCTAGCGGAGCTTTTCGCCGCAAAGCCGCAAGCGGCTAGAGGCCCGCGTTTAAGCCTTTGAGGTCCTCGGGGATAAAGAATCCATCCTTGCGGATGAGTTCACCATCGAACCAGATTTCGCCGCCGCCGTAGTCGGCCCGTTGAATCAGTACCAGGTCCCAGTGAATGCGGCTGTTGTTGCCGTTGTTGGCTTCTTCATAGGCTTGGCCGGGAGTGAGGTGAAAACTCCCGCCGATTTTTTCATCAAACAATGTGTCGAGCATCGGATGTCGTACAAAATTGTTCGTGCCGAGTGACCATTCACCCGTGTAGCGAGCCCCTTCGTCAGAATCGAGAATCGCATTGATGCGTTCGGTGTCGCTGGACTCCGCGCGAATAATCTTGCCGTCTTTGAATTCAAACTCGATGTCGCTGAACACGGTTCCTTGATAACGCGATTGCGTGTTGAACTTAATTACGCCGTTGATGCTATCGCGGACGGGAGCCGTGAACACTTCCCCGTCGGGAATATTCCGTTCGCCGTTGCAGGGGATTACGGGAATATCTTTGATGGAAAATTCCAACTCCGTGCCGGGGGCCGTGATGCGCACGTGGTCCGCTGCTTCCATGCGCTTTTTGAGTGGTTCTTGTGCGCGACCCATCGCCGCATAATCGGCCGTGCAGACATCGAAGAAGAAATCTTCAAAGGCCGAAGTGCTCATGCTCGCGGCTTGCGCGAACGAATCCGTGGGGTAACGCAGCACCACCCACTTGGTGTCGGGGACGCGAATAGCGCCATGAACTTTTTTCCACCAATGTTGTTGGAACAAGTCCATCCGATCGTGCGGCACGTCGGCAAACTGGCTGCTGTTGTAAGCTCCGCGAATGCCAATATAGGCCTGAACGGATTTCATGCGGGCCGCTTCAAATTCCGCAGCGGCCTTCATGCTGGCTTCGGTCGCCGTGCGATAAAGGGAACGCAACACGGCATTATTCTTCGTGCTGACCAATGGCACGGCTCCGCGTTCGGCGGCCCCTTCCACGAGTGCCGTGACGAGATGCGGCTCAGGCAAATCAAACGCCTCAATCAGTACGTGTTCGTCCTTTTTGAGCGAGCAACTGTGATCGAGCAATAAATTGGCGAGCTTATCGATTCGTGGGTCGTGCATGGCAATGTGCTTGGAAAAAAATCAAAGAATAGCCGCGAACCGACGGTTCGCCGGGCATTTAATCGGAATCTTTGCGGAAATCATAAAGTCCTTACGGGAAATCGGCAACGCACGTTCGACCTGGAAGCGGGTATAATTCAGCGGAAACATAACTTTTCTTCACGCGCGAGTTTGAGACCATGTCGTCGACTTTACCCCCCAGCACGGAGCACGAAGCATCTTTTGCCGAAACGGCACTCAAGCTCGGCGGGAAGAGCGATGACGAAGCCCGCCGCACAGGAGCGATCGACAAAGCCGACGATCAAGTCGAGGCGTTATTTGCTCCTCAATACCAAACGGTGCATAGTCCAGCGCATCGTGCAGTGTGGGAACGGGGTGTGCCGGTTGATTTGTTTCAGAGCACATCGATCACGCCTTCGCCCGAAATCGCGCGCGTGATGGACGAGTCCATCAACGTCGTGCATCGACATCGCGCGGCAAAAACGCTGCTCGATACAAATGGCAAGATTACCGATGCCGTGCTGAGCGATTTGGCTAGCGTTGGATATTGGGGCCTGTTGGTTGATAAGGAATACGGCGGTTCAGGGACACCCTTCGCAGCGTTTGCACCGTTCCTAACTCGCATGGCGACGGCCGATCCGACGATTGCCGGCTTGGCCTCGGTTCACGGCTGCATCGGGGCCGTTGATCCCGTGCGGACGTTTGGCACGCCTGAACAGAAGCAACGCTTCCTGCCAGGGCTGGCCGACGGTTCACGCTTGAGTGCCTTCGCGCTCACGGAACCCTGCGCGGGGAGCGATCTCACGGCACTGCGCACCACGGCACGCCGTGACGGCGATGATTTTATCGTGAATGGTGAGAAGCTCTTCATCACGAATGTTGTCCCAGGCCGAACGATTGGACTCGTTTGTTTAATCGACGACAAACCAGCGGTGTTAATTGTCGAGTTACCCGCCGAAGAAAATGAACATTTCCAGCTTCGCAAATATGGTTTGTGGGCGCTGAAGCATACTTACAATCAAGGAATTATCTTCCGCGATTTTCGTGTTCCAGCTGATAATTTGCTTATACCGGTGCGTGGAGACGGCCTCACGATTGCCTACCACGGCTTAAATCTGGGACGCATCGCCCTGTGTGCCAACGCCGCGGGAACCATGCGGTTGATGATGGCCAGCATGATTCCCTGGGCCCAATTCCGCGTGACCTACAGCGCGCCGATTGCCAGCCGTGAGCTTGTGCAGCGACGCTTGGGCCAGCTGGCTGGGTTGATCACCGCCTGTGATGCGCTCGTGGCCTGGTGTGCGGGACTCATCGACCAGGGATATCGCGGCGAGATGGAATGCGTAATTGCCAAAATTTTTGGCAGCGAAGCCCAGAAGCGTGCGGCGATCGAGTTGTTCATGAAAACTCACGGAGGTCGTTCGTTTTTGCATGGCCATCTGCTGGGTGATAATGTGCACGAGTATCTGGCCCCTTGTATTTACGAAGGGGAAGGCGAAATGCTCGGCATGGCCTTCTTCAAATCGCTGGTTAAGGATCACGGCAAAACCTATTTCGAGCCAGTGGGGAAAGCCTTAGCCGCCAACGGCATCAAGAAGCCGAACCCGCTCAATCCCGCGCATGCTTGGGCGCTGCGAAAAGTGGCGCTGCCCTATTTGAAATGGCTAGTGGCTCGGCGGCTTATGCCCACCGCCAAGAGCCAACTCCCCCACATGCCAAGTGAACTTGCCCGGCACGCGGAATTCGCTTGTAACGCGCTACAAGAAATGTCGCTCGAAATTTCGAACACGATGATGAAATTTCAGTTATCGCTCGCGGATCGCCAATGCCGCATGGCCGAGCTGTCGCTGCGTTGCCAGAATCTCATCACCATTCTCTGCACGGCCTTGTATGGCTCACGGCAAAGCAATGAAATCTTGCGAGCTTCCGCAGACGTGTTATGTCAGGAGTTGATTCAGCAGCTCACCGGCAAGCGGCCATCGAATGCTTACTTCAAGCAAGTCACACAACTCGGTGCCGCGATTGCGGAAGGAAAATTTCCGTGGCTCGCTGATCTCAAGCCGGATGAAATTCTGATGCCGTACGAGCAATAGAATCGTTTTAGCGTTTCCGCCCACGAAATAACGAGGCCGATGCGCCCAGTAATAAAAGTGCCGCACTGTTTGGTTCAGGGATAGCCGAGGCAGCCAAGATTTGCTCGACCTCGAACATCATTCGATTCCAAGGAAAGTAAGGTCCGGGGTCCGACTTGTTCCAGGGTTGGACTTGGCTGTGCGCGACGAGCCCCTTTTCTAAATATTTGTCGTCGACGTAGTCGTAGGCATTTCCACTAGGATGCGTGAGCGGAATTTTGGGATAGGCCTGGATGAGCCAGGCCAGCAAGTGTGACAACGAACCCAAGTTTTTCTCATTCCATGTTGAAGGCTGGTGGGCATAGCCAACCATCTCTATGCCAATCGAGCGATCGTTGTAATAGGTTGCATGCCAAGCCCGATCCTTGGTATCTACCATCTGATAGATGTCACCATTTGTCGCAACAACGAAATGCGCGCTCACGGCAGATTCGCGATTTTCAAAGATATCTATCGTTCCACTGAGAGAGACTTCCGTAGTATGAATCACAATGCTGTCAATATCGACAAGAACATCGCGGGGACCAAAATTTGGACTCGTGATCCAAGTTGTATCCGGCTTGGGAACTAATGTCGCCTGAGGATCGTGAACGGCACATTCTCCTCGTCGACCGCAACTTTGCGCCGCGCACCGTGTGTGTTCGAAGAATCCAATGAACGTCAGTATTCCACAGAATACGTATAAAAAACTGCTAGTTCTGAACATCACTTCGAATCCTGACGGGAAATTAGGCGGGTGTATTGGGCAGGTAGGAAAACAAAAAACCGCCGGTCATAACGCGGTCATTGGCCGAGGCCTGTTACCGTGTCGTGACTGGCGGTTTGAAATTAGCGATTCTTGGTTTGTGTTTGTCGGAGAGAAAAGGCTCCCTCACGAATGATCAAAATAAACCCAGACGCGAAAGAAATCAATCAGTTTTTTACTGTGGATTTAAGCATATTGAACTTTGCGTCCCCTCGAGCCCAGCTTTTGAAACGGTTTGACGAGCAACGCTCCGGCAATAAATCCGCCGATGTGTGCGGCATAGGCTACGCCCCCCTGATCGCCGCCGAGCACTCCCAAGCCGCTGATAATCTGAAACACAAACCACAAACCGACCGCGACAATTCCGGGGACATCCGTTACGAACTGAAACAGCAGAACTGTCACACGCCGATGGGGATGCAGCACCAGATATCCCCCCATCACGCCAGAAATCGCACCCGAGGCACCCAAGCTGGGAATCAAGGAAGATGGCCCCGAAGTGTTCAGTAAGACATGGGCCAGCGAAGCCAGTATGCCGCAGAAGAGATAGAAGAGCAGATATCGGATTCTGCCCAAATCGTGTTCGATGTTGTCGCCGAAAATCCACAAAAACCACATATTGCCCAGCAAATGGGCGATCCCACCGTGCATGAAAATTGCCGTCAGTAGCGTGAGATAGACCGATATTGGCGTTTCTTTAAGTCCAGGGATGCGAACTTCTTGCCGGCCGCTCCCAGTTTCCATCTGCACGACTTGATCCCCTGAGACCAAGTCTTTGCCGCTGACGATTTCCGCCGGAACTGTTGAGTACGCGAACGTGAAAGGTTCGTTGCTTCCCAGACCTTGCAGAAAGACAAATACCAAGACGTTAACCACGATCAACGCGATGTTGACGATGGGAAAAGTATTTGAGCCGGTATTGTCGTCACCAAGGGGAAAGACCATGAAAGCAGATCGCAGTAAGAGCCAAGCAGAATCTCCACCAACATCTTACCTACATTGATACTATTTTCCCAACATGATCCCCCACGATTCCAAACTTGGCAGATTATCGGCCGGCCGACATGATTATGCCTATCGTCAGCTCAGCAATTCATGCACTACCCGCGCAGGGACCACGCCCGTGAGCTTCTGGTCGAGCCCCTGATGTTTGAACGAGAATCGCTCGTGATCGAAGCCAAGTTGATGCAGTACCGTAGCGTGCAAGTCGCGAATATGCACGGAGTCTTTGACGATGTTGTAGGAGAAATCGTCCGTTTCGCCGTAAACCGTGCCCGGCTTGAAGCCGCCGCCGGCCATCCACATTGTGAAGCAGCGGGGATGATGATCGCGCCCATAATTCTCGTTGGTGAGGCCCCCTTGGGAGTAAATCGTTCGCCCAAATTCGCCGCCCCAAATCACGAGCGTGTCATCAAGCATTCCGCGCTGCTTCAAATCTTGAATCAATGCGAAGCAAGGCTGATCGATATCGCGGCATTGATCGGGCAAGCGACCCGCTACGTTGGCGTGCGTGTCCCAGTTATTGTGATAGATCTGCACGAATCGCACGCCACGCTCGACCATTCGCCGTGCGAGTAAGGCCGTGTTGGCGAACGTGCCGGGTTGTTTGGCCGCGTCGCCATAAAGCCGATAGATCGATGCCGGTTCGCTGGCAAGATCCGTCAGCTCTGGCACGCTCGCTTGCATGCGATAGGCAAGCTCATATTGCTCGATGCGCGTGGCCGTTTGCGGATCGTTAAGCTCCCCGTAATTCAATTCGTTCAGAGCTTTGATTCCATCGAGCGTAGTCCGCCGCACTTCGCGCGGCACGCCAGGTGGATCATTGATGTAAAGAATCGGATCGCCCGCGGTGCGTAAGCTCACTCCCGCGTGATGCCCTGGCAAAAAGCCCGACGACCACAAGCGAGCCGAAATCGCCTGCATCTGCTCCGTGTTCGTGGGGCGAGCCACCATCACCACAAACGTCGGCAGATTCTCGTTGAGCGAACCCAGCCCATACGAACTCCACGAACCCAGGCACGGCCGACCCGTCACTTGATTGCCGGTTTGCATGAGTGTGATCGCCGGCTCGTGGTTGATCGCCTCGGTGTACATGCTGCGGACAAACACCATTTCATCGGCCGTTTGCTTAAGCCAGGGCAGCAATTCGCAGATGGTCATGCCTGACTGGCCACACTTTTCAAATTTGTACTTCGAGGGGGCAATCGGAAAACGGGCCTGCCCCGAAGTCATCGTCGTGAGCCGCTGCCCCATACGAACCGATTCTGGCAAGTCTTTGTCGAACCACTTGCCCATTGTCGGTTTGTAATCAAACATATCCATCTGCGGCGGGCCGCCGACCATATGCAGATAGATAATTCGCTTCGCTTTCGAAGCGAAATGTGTTGGCGAAGTCAGCCCCGAGCCAAAGGCCTCACCGGCGAGCGCACCTAATGCGGCGGTTCCTAGCAAATTCGCGCCGCTCGCCAGAAAATGGCGGCGCGTCACCAGTCGTCGATATTCTTCGAAAGCATTCATCGCGAAAAGTGCTATTTGTTAAGTGTTTCGTCGAGGTTCAGCAATTGATTCACCGTCATCGTCCAGGCGGCAAGTTCCGCGACGGGGAGTTTATCATTGAGCGGAGATTCACCGACGCGAACGAGTTGTTCCGCTTGATCGGTGTCGGCTTGGTAATGCGCAAGCAATTGATCGAAATTTGTTTGCGCGATTTTTAGTTCCGCTTCGTTAAAATTGCGGGCCAGCAATTTCGCAGCCAACCACTGCACCCGGTATTTAAACTCAGAGTTTTCCTGCTGAACGACACTTTCAGCCAGATGCCGGGCCGCTTCGATGAACTGGGGATCATTCAAAGTCACTAAAGCTTGAAGCGGTGTATTGGTTCGTTCGCGGGCCATCACACACGTTTCGCGCGAGGGGGCATTGAACAAATCCATCGAAGCCGGCGGAGCGGATCGCTTCCAGAATGTGTACATACTTCGTCGATATAAGGCTTCGCCTTTGTCCTGCACGTAATCATGGGTATTGCTCTCGCGCATGGCGACCGCTTCCCAAACGCCCGGCGGTTGGTAAGGCTTGACACTCGGACCACCAATCTTGGGCGACAACAACCCGCAAGCGGCCAGCGCGTAATCGCGCACCATCTCGGCATCCATGCGGAAGCGTGGCCCGCGGGCAAGCAAGCGATTCTCGGGATCGCATTCGATTTTTTCGGCGGTTGTCATGGCGCTTTGCTGATAAGCTGCACTCATCACCATCAGTTTGAATAACTGCTTCACGTCCCAGCCGCTCTCCCGAAATTCGACAGCCAGCCAATCCAGCAGTTCAGGATGCGAAGGAAGCTGGCCCGTCACGCCAAAATCTCCCGCCGTGTTCACCAGTCCCGTGCCAAAGACTTCTTGCCAGAAACGATTGACTACCACACGCGCGGTCAGCGGATGATTAGGTTCCACCAACCACATAGCTAAACCCAAACGATTGTGGGGTGCCCCTGCTGGGAAAGGAGGGAGAATATCAGGGGTATCGGGCGTAACCTTTTCACTGCGCTGGTCGTACTCTCCTCGCACAAGGATAAAAGCCTCTGGTGCGGAGGGCGCTTCTTGCATCACATGGGCCACGGTGCCGCGTGATTTGATTTGTTGTTCTTCATCCACGAAGCCCTGCATCTTAGCCTGTAATCGCTGGAAGTGCTCGTCCTGATTCCCCAACCACCAATCGTACAGCGCATTAAGCTCGCTCACCGCACGCTCCGCAGGGGGTTGATCGAGCAGGGCGAACAAAGCCTGGCTAGCAAGGTCAGTGACATCGCACTGCGGCAGGACCCGCCCGTAAATGCGTACATTCGACAGTGCTATCTGAGAGACCTGAGAGCTGTTCTGACGCTGGCCGATTCGAAAAGGGATTTCATTGCGAGTCGATTTATTTGGCAAAAGCGTGTCACTCTCCAAATTAAGCTGCTGGGCGAGACCGTTGAAGTAGATCTTGTATCCCGAGGCCTTCATACTGCCGTCGTAGCTGATCACCACATGGGTCCAAGTATCGGCAGGGATCGGTTGTCGGGTGAAAACTTTGAGGGCATTTTGTGGCCACTTATGAATCAGGTGCGAACCGATGTGCCGTTCGTAGATGAACATATCCCATCCTCGGTGCTCGACCGCATCGTCCAATTTGGCCATTACAGCCCCGGCCTCATGGTTCTCAGGGATCCTGATCCAGAGGGCCAGGCTCCAGGGTTGGTCCTTTTCAAAATCAGCTACTTTGCGATCTGTTTCGAGGATTGTCCCCCGAGTGATCAACCCCGCTGACCGATCCATCGGACCAGGTCGCCACGCGAGAGTAGCTGGTGCGGGAGCCCTGACAGATTCGCCGCGGAGCGTGTAGCGTACTTCGGGCCCCTCGTCGTCGAGGGGGACTTCCAATATCAATTTGTCCTGAGGTAGTTTCTTAGTCAGATCAGCCCGCTGAGCAGTCTGAGTCCAAGTTTCAAAGGTTTCTCGCGCAGCGCTTCTGCGGGCGTCGAGTCGCATTTCCAATTGTTTTTGTAGTGTGGGGAGCTGACTCCAACGACTATCGTCTCTTGCGTTCGGGACAACGACTACGGGTGGCGTGTCCTTAATATTGCCATCCATCGCGGCTTGGGTCGTATTGTTGAAAAAAGCCGACAGCTCATAGAACTCACGTTGCGAAAGCGGATCGAATTTATGGTCATGACAGACCGCGCAGCCCACCGTTAACCCCAACCAGGCAGCTGCCGTCGTTTCCGTGCGATCGCGTGCGTAAAGTACCAAGTACTCTTCGTCGATCGCCCCCCCCTCATTGGTCGTGATATTGCACCGATTGAAACCAGAACCAATTTGTTGTTCAAGCGTGGCTTCCGGCAGCAAATCCCCCGCGAGGCTTTCAATCGTGAAACGATCAAACGGCATGTTTTTGTTGAACGCGTTGATCACCCAATCGCGATACGACCACATTTCGCGATAGTTATCGAAATGTATGCCGTGGGTATCAGCGTAGCGGGCCACGTCGAGCCAATAGCGTGCGCGATGCTCACCCCACTGCGGTGAATCCAAGAACTTATCAACCAACTTTTCATAAGCATCAGGCGATTGATCATTGACAAAGGCATCGACAACATCGGGCGTGGGAGGTAAGCCCGTCAGATCCAGACTAACCCTCCGTGCGAGAGTGCGCCGGTTCGCCGCTGGGGCGGGTGTCAATTGTTCGGCCTCCAAGCGAGCAGCAATAAAGTGGTCGATGGAATTTCGTGGCCAGTTCGCGTCTTTCACGGTCGGCAGGGCGGGGCGTTGCGGCGGAATCAACGACCAATGCGGCTGATACTCGGCTCCCTCTTGCACCCACCGGGTTAGCAACTCTTTTTGTTCAGCGGTCAGCACTTTCTTTGATTCCGGCGGAGGCATCACCTCCGCTTCATCTTCCGACAGAATGCGGCGAATCAATTCGCTCGTCTCGGATTCGTTCGGAACGATTGCACCCGCATCGATTGCCGCTTCCCGGCGATCAAGACGCAAATCCGCTTGCCGCGATGCGCTATCAGGACCGTGGCACGAGATGCAGGCATCAAACAGAATCGGGCGAATATCGCGATTGAACTGTAATCGTTCTTCAGCGTGGCCCAGCGAGCAGATGAGCTGAGAACAAAGTGCGAGAGCAAAGCCAGCCAGGCGCATTTTCCAACTGTAATGCCTATCGCATTTGCGCCACCGGCCAAAGAACAGGATGATCCGCCCCAACCTGCGCCTCATGGTAGGGATGAAGAATCAAAGCGATAACTCCGTGGAATCGCTGAGGAGTATCTTTATGATTTTCTTCGTCAACGTTAGAGTGGTCAAGCATTCTAACGAAATTTCGCGAGTGAGTTATACTTTTCATGAATTGCAGAAATGTAAGAAAACCCTGTTTTCTCGGCAAAATTTATGTGACATTTGCGTTAATCACATCGAATTGCATCAGTTGCTCTGAAAGTGCCCGATCGGCTAATGCTTCGGTCTGAAGACCGAAAAGAATCTGAGGCAAGGGTCTTGAGTTTCCTAGCCACGATCTTCCTTCCGTCGGCCTTTGCTGCTTCGGCGTTCTTTGGGAACTTCCATCCGTCGGCTGGCGGACTCGGTGCGTGTCTCGGTCTTATCCTTCTTCTTGCGGCGATCTTCTTGCTCGCGTTTTTCGATGAGTTGGTCCAAATCCTCGGGTACATTCAAGCGATTGGCCATGGCTGACTCCTTGGGGAGCAAATCTTTGTTAACGGGTTTGAATCGGTGCGGAATACGATGATTGCTCGATAGGAAACTCGATCATCGATTCCCCTTCGACTTCGGGGAGCATCTCGAGCTCCATATTCTCATCCACGGGCGGGAACTCAATCATGCCGTCCATCTCCATAGGTATACCTTCCATTGGCATGGCATAAGTTCCGTCGACCTTGGCGCGATGGATGGCGGCAAGGTTCGCGATCGGCCGACGAGGATTGGTAAACGTGTCGTACAAACGGGCTTCATAGGGCCGTGGCACGCGAACCAAGGGGCCTTCCGTCAGACGTTCTTGCGTGCGCATGAACTCCCCATGCTCGCGCTGAGCAATCATCGGTGAATACGGCATGACACGCGGTATGAGCGTAACCACAATTTCCGCACGTTCCTTGACGACATTGCGCTTTTGGAACAACACCCCAACATACGGCAGATCGCCAAACCAAGGAATTTTGTTTTGCGTGTTGATATCGGATTCCTGGATCAAACCACCGATGACCATGCCTTGGCCGTTGTTGAGCAGGAGGTCGGTTTCGACTTCCGTGGTATCTTCAGAGGGCAATCCCGTGGTGGGATCGACTTGGCCTTTGGAAACCTTGGGTTTCACACGCATCAGCACACGGCCGTCGCGGGTGATTCTCGGGGTGACGGTTAATATTACGCCGACGTCCAAGAACTGGATGCTTTCAAATGTTCCCGTCTGTGTGGTGGTCGTGACGCGGAAACCCAATTGCGAACCAACTTGAATGTGCGATTGCTGTCCGCTGACGACGAGAATCTTGGGACTGGCCAAAGACTTGGCATCAACGGTCGTTTTCAGCAGCTCCACCAACCCATCGAGCGCGCCGCCGTTGACTTCCATAAAGAACGCCGACGAAGCATTTTGATTGGCGTATCCGACCGTGCGGAAGTCGATTGTGTTACCGCTGAAGCTGACTAAGTTGTTAAAGTTGATGCCGTTTTTACAGTCGTCGCTGAGTTCGACTTGCAGAATATTGGCTTCGATGAGCACTTGCCGAGGGGGTTGATCGACTTGGCAAATGTAATCGCTTATCCGCGCTAGATTCGCCGGATAGTCGACGACCGCCACGACTTCGCGAGTGCGGCGATTGTCTTCGGTGCTGCTTTCCAGAACCCAGCTATTCCCCGCGGGCGAGAGCAGCCCTTTGACGGTTTGGTCGACATCGACCGCCGATGCAAAGTCGAGTTCAAACACCTCGACGGATCGACCACCGGCTTCTGGCGAGACGAAATCCGCGTTTTCAACGCTAGTGACGAAGATGATGCCCTCGCTCATCGTCCAGGTATGACCTGATATTGAAAGTAAGGCTTCGATCGCCTGCTGCCAGGGAACTTTATCAAACGACGCCGATACGGCGACCGTCGCATCCGACGCAAAGACAATATTGAGTTTCTGCGTTTCGGCCACCAGCGATAAGACCTGACGAAGCGGCGCATCGCGAACCATCAGTGATATCATTCCATTATCGTCTTTCACAACGATGTCTTTGTCGACCGGTTGTCCCAACGGCAAGAAGTGCTGCTTCGGCGCAAACGGATCTGCTGGGTTGGGATTAACGGGGTTCAACTCGGAAGGTTGCTGAGGCACGGCAGTGCCCGCAGGTAATCCTTGGGCTGGTGCCTGACCCTGCGGAATCGGCAAGGCTTCGGTTTGCTGAGTGGATGTCTGCGGTGCAGGCACTGACAATGCTTCGCGCAAAGCGTTGATGTTCTCTGGCGACAAGGCATTAGGAGCTGATTGCGCTGCGGCGGCGGGCTGTTTGGGGAGGTTCTCCACAACGACCTGCTCCGGATAAACCACCGGCGGGGGAACCATGTACTCAGGATCCGGCTTGGGAACCGTCACCGAACTGTATTGCTGTCCCCAGGCAGAGAATAAAAGCAGTGGTGACATAACCACCCAAGCAGCTAGACCAAATGTCCAGCGCCCGAGGTATCTACCACGTTGTTTCCCCCGAAAAGCCATTCTCAGATAAGCAATGCAGAAAAGTGTTAGCGAGCCGTTTCCGTCAGCACGATGCCATTTCTGGTGATCTCGCTAATTTCGAATCCTTCGATCGTGTCGCCCACGCGGAAGCTTTGATCGCCAATCGTGGCGACCCGTTCATCGTTGGTGATAACCACGATCTTCGTCTGTTGTTTCTTCAATTCCTCCAGCACCTGAGCGGAACGAACCAGCGAACCTGCTTGCCCGTCGGTTTCATCGGCCTTCGCCATCAGATACCACATGGGCATCGCAAACGGATCGGTCTTCGCAATGTCATCCATCTTCAACTTGGGCCACGTGCGAGGCTTGGCCGGCTGAGTTTGTACTGGTTCCACGGAAACAGTCTTCATCGCCGGCTTGGGCTCACTACTTTTAGCCTGAGGAGCGGTTGTCTGATGAGTTTTCTTGGCCGCGATCGGCGCATCACCGGCGAGTTGGCTCCACAAGACGAGACCCAACACCCCAGCGAGGACACCGACGATTGCTAGCTTGGCGGGAGTCGCACCATTGCGCTCCAACCAATTTCGCTCGGTCATAGAACATCCCCTCTCATGTTTCTATCGTGCGTTGCGCCGCCAAAATACAAGACAAATGTGACTTGGACCGGATAGCGGTTGAAATTGTCAGTCGACTGGATTTGCAGGTTCCTAATCTCAGTAATGCGGGCAAGATGGTCAATTTGATCAAGAAACTTGCAGATGCTGGCAAAGCTGCCTTCGCAAGCGAACGTCAGCTCCGCTTTGGAATAGCTGGCAAGCTCCTCCACGGTCCCCAATTGGTATTCTCCCAGCTGGATGCCGGTCGATTGGGCAGCGCTACGCACCTGATCGAGAAACTCATGCTCACGCATTTCGCTTGGCAATCGCTGCTGGGTTTCGGCCACCGATTCTCTGAGTTCCGCCAGTGATGCTTTCAAAACTTGATGTTCACGCTGAACCTTGGGAGCCCGCGCTAATAACGCTTCGAGCTGGGTGATCCGCTGTTCAGCCACTGCGCGGTTGGCGGCGAGTGGCGAGACCACAAACTTGACGAAAGTTCCCACGCAAGCGATGAGGATCACGAGCCCCACGCCGTGCAGGCACCAAGTCAGAAGAGCGATCTGTTTGTCGTTTTTTTTGCGCATGAGATCACTCGGTGACTAAAAGGTGCACTGCAAGGAAAAATCCTGAACCGTCTGTTGTTTCAGCCGCTGCTCCTTTGTCGACGTTACGCCCACCTTGCCAAAGGGAATCGAGCTTTGGAGCGTGTCGGTAAAGTCCTTCACGGCTGATCCGCTGTTGGCGATTCCCGCCAGTTCCAATGTCGATTGCTGTGTCGCTGTCGAGTTCGATTCGATAGCGTTGTTCAGTTCAATTTTTTGCAGGAACACATGGTTGTCACTGTCGGCAATCGATTCGCCCAACACCCCCAAAAAGGTCACGACCGGCTCACGACTCGATAGAGCCAGGACAAACTGTTCTTCTTTGCGAATCGCGTCGATTTGGCGGGTCAACGATTTATTTGACTTTTGAAGGTCGGCAATTGGTTCGTATTTTGCTTCCATACGCAACTGTTTGTGCGCCGCATGCTGGTAAGCCCAGTAGCGTTCCGCGCCGAACAAGCACATGCCCGCGGCAGTTACCCCCAGGATGGCGAGCCATTGGCGTAAGCGTGCCCGCAAACATTCTTGGCGGCGTGTCGCGAGCGACATCAGGTTGAGTGATGATCTCATGATTTCTCCCACGCTAGGGCCGACATCGCTACAGCCACACCAAACAGGCAATCTGTATTGGCGCTATCATGCTCGTTGTTCAAAGACCAAACGCGCGTTTCCAAACGTAATCGCCGGGACAAATGTCGGGGTAAGCCTCGCAGCAATGCTCCGCCACCGAAAAGTACCAATCGCTGCGGAGCGATTGCTTTACGCTGAAAACTGATGTGTGAGATCGTGCGAGACAATTCTTGTTCGAGTCGACGCAGGGGTTCGGTCGTCAACTCGGCCAGCAGCGCCGTGACTTCATCGACCCCTTCTCCCGCGTGTCGGCTGATATCATGCTGGCGTAACAAAAGGTGAGCTTCCTCGTGCGTCACGCACAGTTCGTCAGCCACCGCGGCGAGTATGCGCTCCAATCCACAGTCTTTTAAACTGCGGACATAGACCGGGCGACCTTCGGCGACGACGCACAATGTTGCCTGGCCAAAGCCCAAATCGAGTGCGGCGATCGGGGGCAAAGGTTCTTCCTGGGCCGTTAATCCGATGGCACGGGCCAAGGCTTGGGGCAGGCCATCGATCGTGTGGCAACTTAACCCGCTTTGAACGACATCGCGATAAACCTGGTCGGACCAGGGTCGAGCCACGGCAAGGACATTCCACCGCTGGGAGGCGGAACTCTCGGCGGGCCAGACGTCGTATTCCAAATGGTCGGCCGATTGCTGGGTCGCAATTTCAATCGCTCGACGGATTACGACGTCGACTTCGGATTCATCAGTCGGAAGTGTGTCAAGCTGATGAACTTCGCATAGCCCCATCGGCATGGCGACGGCTGCTTGACGCCCTCGATAGGCCGTGCCCAATGCGAGTGCAGCGGAGATTTCGCCACTGGCCGACCAGAGTTGTTCCGACTCGTTTTCTTCCTCGGCGACTGGTTGTGCAGTGCGCGGTACGATGGTCCGGGCGATGAGCTCAAGGCCACGATCACTGCGCGCGAGTTGGGCCACCTTAACACTGGCACTGCCAATGTCGATGCCGAGCCAACCTTTTTGTGTTCTGCGAAGCATGGTTTTAGTGACCTTTTTGTGCCAAGGTCGAAAGATCGAACACGGGAAGCATCACCGCCAACACCACCACGGCGATCACCGCACCCATGCCGACCGTCAGCGCGGGTTCGATGTATCCCACGATCTGTCGCATGCGTGCTTCGGCCTCATCCTCGTAGTATTCGCCCAACAGTTGGCTCACTTCGGTGATATTGCCCGTCGCTTCGGCAGTCATGAGCATGTCGCGCGCGGAACGAGGGATGATGTCCGTCGTTTGTAATACACTGGCTACGTTGCGGCCGTTGATGACCGCTTCTTCCACTTTGGTCAGCAGCGCGCGATACAACGAATTGTGAATCGCATTGCGAGTGAGCCTCACTCCTTCGAGAATTGGCACGCCGTTGGAGAGCATCATTCCCAGCAACCGACAAATGCGGCCGGTCAGTCTGGCACGAGTCACGTCACGGACCACAATTGCGTGGACCCAAAAGGAATCGAGCATTAGTCGGCCCGCAGTCGTTTTGCGCCAAATCAACGCTCCCAGCACGCTGCCCACCACGAGCGGTCCCCAGAACCACCAATGAGTGCGCAATTCCGACGCAATGGTTATGAGGATTTGCGTCACAATAGGGAGCGTCATGTCGTATTGCTCAAAAATCTTGGAAAACCGCGGCAACACAAAGATCACCAAACCCAAGACCACCGACGACGACACGACAAACAGCAAGATTGGATAAGTCAACAGCGTGCGCATCGTGCGGCGATTGCGCAGCTCCGACCTTTGCATCTCAGCGAGCTGAATCAACACGTCGGCTAGCGAGCCCGAGGCTTCGCCCGCAGCGACGGTGGCCACGAAGGCGGCATCAAACACGGCTTCGTGCCGGCGCAAAGACTCCGAGAGCGTCGTTCCAGCCATCACCGACTGATGCACGCTGTTGAGGACTTCGGCCAACGCGGGTCTTTGGCATTGTGACGACAACGAGTTCAACGCCGTTGCGACGTCGATCCCGGAACGGACCATGATTGATAATTGCGATGTAAACTCCGCGATGTCTTGCGGTCGAACGCCGCGGCCGGATGTGCGTTTCTTTCCGACAGTAGCCGCGGCGGGCGACATCCATTCGGTCAACTCCAGCATGTCCTGCGCGGACCGCTTCTCCGGCTGACTCGCGGTAAACGGTCGCATCGGGAGTTTCGCGTTAAGTGTGTTGTAGGTAGCCATAATCTTTCGCTGACTGCGTTATTCGACGAACGCCACGCGGGCCACTTCCTCGAGGCTGGTTTTCTCTTTTTCTGCCAGTTGCAAGCCGCATTGCAGCAAGTCGGGAAGCTGTTCTTTGCGGAACCATTCCCGCACGGTTTCCAAGGACGCCTCTTCACCGATCAACTTCCGCAACTCGGCATTCGACGGTAGTACTTCGTAGATACCAATCCGGCCTTGAAAGCCCGTATCGAAGCATTCGCGACAACCGGTTCCGCGGGAAAAGCTCCGTCGTTTGTCGCCGCGGTAGTGCAAGGCTTCCAGATATTCAGCACTCGGAAAGTAAGACGTTTGACAATGCGGGCAGATGGTGCGCACAAGCCGTTGGGCGATCACACCCACCAGGGCAGCGGCGAGCTTGTAGCTTTCGATTCCCATGTCGGTCATACGTGTAATCGCGCTCACGCTGTCGTTGGTGTGTAACGTGCTAAGCACCAAGTGGCCGGTAAGTGCCGCCTGGACGGCAACTTTGGCCGTTTCGGCATCGCGGATTTCACCGACCATGATCACGTCGGGGTCTTGGCGGAGAATCGAGCGAAGTGCGGTGGCAAAACTCACGTTTCGTCCCGAATCGACCTGCACCTGGTTGACCAATTCGATCTGATATTCGACCGGGTCTTCGACAGTGACGATGTTGTGGTGGACCGACTTAATCAGTTCAAGCGCGGAATACAGAGTCGTCGTTTTTCCGCTACCCGTAGGACCTGTGACCAGGACCAAACCATAAGGCTTTTTCAGCAGGTCTTTGACCAGCGAAAGCGTGTTGTGGGGAATGCCCAAACGGTCCAAATTAAACGTGAGACGCTGTTTATCGAGCACGCGAATCACGATCTTTTCGCCAAGCACCGTGGGCAAGGTCGACACGCGTAAGTCGACTTCCTTGCCGTCGGCCACGACCTGACAGCGGCCGTCTTGTGGCGTGCGTTGCTCGGCGATATCGAGCTTCGACATCACTTTGATACGCGAAACAATGGCCGGGAAAATATCACGGCGGGGACGCAACATTTCAATCAACTGGCCATCGATACGGAAACGAACTGTGCCGAATTTGCGGTTGGGTTCGATGTGAATATCGCTTGCCTGCTTGCGGATGGCTTGCAGGATGAGGTAGTTCACCAGGTTGATCACCGGACTGCCGTCGACCAAGTTATGAACCGAGGCCACGTCCATTTCCGAAGCATCGACTTGCAACTCGACAGCCGACTCGTCCATGTCGGCGGTCACCGTGTCGACATGGAACCCGTCTTCATAAGCCCGCTGGAGAATGCGGCTGATGGACGCGCGGAACGCAAAGACGGGTCGAACGTCGTAACCTGTAAGCCGTTCGACGCAATCGATTGTGTCGAGATTTGTCGGGTCGTCGGTGGCAACCACCAGTTCATTGCGAACGCGAAACAAAGCCAGCACGCCCAAGCGTTCGGCGACCGGTCGCGGAATGATCTGCACGGCCTCGGGATCGAGAATGCCTTCGCGGAGTCGCACGCCCACCACACCGATTTGGGTTTCGACGAATGGAAGGAGCTGCTCTTCACTGGCAAACCCAAGTTCCAGCAACGATTCGCCGAGCTTTTGGCCTTTCTCGACTTGATTCTTGAGGGCGGCTTCGAGTTCTTCCTCGCGAATCAAGTCGGCACTGAGCAGACGCTGGCCCAGCGGACCGCGCGTGGTCAGCACGTCGATCTGGCGATCGTTGGGGTCCAATCCCAACGGTACGGTCAGATCTTGCAGCGGTTCTTTCTTTTGGTCGACGACCGTGATCGTGCTCATTGAACGAAGCTCCTCACGGCAGCCTTTTCATCAGCAAAGACCTCAAATTGTTGGGCCAGCCCACTCACACGCAAGATGTCGTTTGTCAGCGGGGTGAGCGATGCCAATTTGACCGTCCCACCGCGTTGGGCCACGAGATCGCGGACATCGAGCAACGCTTCGAGCCCGATGCTATCCAAGAGAGGCACATCATGCAGATTCAACACCAGCATGGGCAAACCATCGGGCAAGCAATGTTGTACGGTTTCCATGAGTTCACCCACGTATTCCCCTTTCAGAGGAACGTTGGGAACGATCACTTCGACGGCGCCTTGCGATTTGACGGCAAACATGATGCTTATCACTCCACCGGAATTGTGATCGTAAAGGTGCTGCCTTGATTGAGAATGCTCTCGACGGTGATCTCACCGCCGTGCATCCGTACGACTTCGCAAGCGAGCGACAATCCCAAACCGGTGCCCGTTTCGTTTTGTACGCGCGGATCACTGCTGCGGAAAAATTTCTCGAAGACTTTAGATACTTCCTCGGGAGCAATCCCGACACCCGTGTCTTCCACGTCGACTTGCATGAGGGAATTGTCGAGTTTGACGCGCAAAGTCACGCGGCCGCCGTTGGGGGTGTACTTGGCGGCGTTACCCAACAGGTTCACAAGCACGGCGATGAACTTGTCCTTGTCCAGCCGCACCTCTGGCATCTTCTCCGGCAGTTCGGCCGTGAAGGTGATGCTCTTTTGCTGCATCACGGGATCGACTTTTTCGAGCACTTCTTCCAGCAATCGTGCGGTTTCGACCTTTTGCTTGTCGATGCTCAACGAACCCATTTCCATGCTGCTGATGCTGAGCAGATCGTCGACAAAGCGTGCCAGTCGAGTCACTTCGCTGTTGATGATGTTGCAGAACTCTTTTTGTTCTTCAACGTCGATCTCGTCGCAGGTGACCATTGTCTCGGCGTAAGCCTTGATATTCGACAACGGTGTGCGCAGCTCGTGTGTGGCCGTGTCGATGAACTGATCGCGCATCTTTTCGGCGAGCTTTTGCTGTGTGATATCACGCAGGCACCACACCTGACCTTGAATGCGAGGATTCTTGACCGGCTGCCTAGAGACACGCAGCACGCGGTCGGCATGCTCACCATGACGGTGCAATTCGCACACCGCTGGTCGCGAGGCCAACTGCGGATCAAGCAGCGGCGCGGCTTCGGTCGTGTCGTCGCTGGTGCACAACCACTTTTGCATTTCGGTTCCCTCGGGAACGGTTTCGCCCAGCAACGAGGCCACCGCGCGATTTACGAAAGTTATGCGGCCTTCCATATCGGTGACCGCCACGCCTTCCGGCAGATTTTGCAAGATGTCGGCGTGCTGACTTTCGCGACGCGAGGAGGTCGCCGCCTGGAGACGTTGTTCGAGCGATTGGTTCTCCGGGTTTTCTTGGAGACGAGCCAACGCTTCGACAATGCGATTCCAGCCTAATGAGAACGTGTCATGCACGGGAACTGTTGTGAGCTCGACGCTGGCTTCCTGTGGTAATTCAGCCAGATGTTGGATTTGCTTGCTGATTTCCGAAATCGGTGATGTGACACGGCCAAGCACGACCGCACCCAGAGCGACGACCGCGAGCGGAATCAGAATAGCGATCGGCGCCAAGCGAGCGACCTCGCTAAAAGTGCACCAAAGACTTGGTTCCGACACGGCGACTCTGAGCGAACCGAACGGCTGCCCGTGAGCCATAAGGGTTACGCGATACTCTTGATGCGTCTTGCCAGCTTCGTCAGTAAATCGCACCCCGGTGATGCTCCCCCAACGGAGATGGCTGCCTTCATGTTCTTGAACTTTTTGCCCAATGAACTGGGGATTGCTATGGGCAAGGAATTTGCCTGTGGGGGACTCAATCGAACAATAATGGGCACGAAATTCGGACTTCGCCTGCGAGACCAACGACTGCAAGTTGGTCAAACCACCGCGAATGTATTCGACTTCGAGCGCGGCAGTGAGCTTCCCCAGACGAGATAAGCTGGAATTAACGCCCCGCGTGTTAAGAACGCTGTGAGACGTGACGAGCACACCTACCGAAAGCCATGCCACTGCAATAACGCAGAATAGCAGATAGTAGGCAACCACCCTGCGAGGCAAACCCAGATTGGGACGGCGGAAAAACATGGCTGGTCTGCGTCGGAAACACGGTCGGTGAGTGCCCAAGAGTTAGACGTACGTGTTGAGCAAGTCCTCAACCGCGCGGACCACCGCCGCGGGGCTAAAGGGCTTGGAAAACACGCCGCTGATTCCCAGCTCCTCGCGCAAGCGCGGGAGCTCTAATTCCAATCCCTTGGCCGTCAACAAAATGATCGGACAATCCTGATAGCCGGGCAGCTTACGCAATTCACTACACAACTCGATACCCGTGAGTTCCGGCATTTGTTGGTCGGTCACGACCACGTCGAACTGCATCAGCTGGGCGGCTTCGAGCGCTAATCGCCCGTTCCTGGCGGTTTGAGTTTCAAAGCCCGCCCGGTCAAGGGCAAACTGTGTCACTCTGGCCAAAGCCAGGTTATCGTCGACGATTAGCGCTTTCTTTGCCATGTGTTGCCGATTCTTAGGTGGTCAATTCTTTCGATTCAAACTGGGAGCGTTTCTTATAGATCGCTGTATTGACCGGAGCCAGAAGGAGTTGCATCTGTACTATTGCTGATGAATTCGCCCGTGGTTGGGTTGTACATCCAACCGGTTGTTCCATCTGGCACCAAAGGATCAGCACTCGATGGCTTCACCAAGTTGTCTTGTGAGCCAACAGGGCTGTCTGGAAAATCCCCACGAACGTAATCACTCATAAATTCGTGAAAATTACCCGCTCCCGTGCCGTCGCCCGTGCAGGCGGGAAATTGACCGCCATTGTCGGCGGCATACAGCTCGATTCCGTCACGCACGATGGACAGCGTTTGCCGCGTGCCATTTTCGGTAGCCAAGCCCGACGTGGAGAACAGCTTGGGAGCTCCCACGCCAGCCAGAATTCCGAGAATCAAAATCACGACAACAAGTTCGATCAAAGTGAAACCATTACGGCGTCGAGACATTTTGCAGCCCTCTTACAAAGTAGTAGAGACGATATCGATATTGAGCATTCCTTAAAAATGGTAGCTCGCTCTCAACAAAGAGTTCCGTTTTTCAAGATTCTTACAACGAAAAACTTGACGGACTAGAAAATAGATAGCTTGCGAACGATACATGATGCATACGGTTTTCCGAATCACAAAGCCAACTATCCGTTACATCACTCACAAACCTTACCCATCGTCTGGCAGGGACCGAGAATGCCGCAAGGACTGTTTACTAAGCTATTCTTCTCAGTAGTCACGACAAACGACTGATGTGCTTTTGCCACATGGGTTGGGTGAGCGTGCTCATGTATTGAAATGATTGAGGAAGTGAAGATGACGACTCCCTTAGCCAATCCCGACGTGGAACAATTCCGCCGCGTAAAAAGCATTGTGGAATTAGAGAATACGCTCGAAATTCAATTCGATGTGTGGGTTCGCGTGGATGGTTCGTGGGAGTTGTCAACTGACAACGATTCATCGAAGTATGAGGGCGTTCTTGAAAACGAGATTCTTGAAAATGCCTGGAAGTCGCAACAACCGGCGATCGAAGAAACAGACTCCGGGCACTATCTCATAGTCATTCCCAAACGCGATTTGAATCGCCGCCAGAGTTTTGCTTTGACATGTCTCATAGAGACAGATAATCCCAAAGTGCTGCTTTACGCCTTGCAACAAAACGAACAAGTTAGCCAGCATGAAGAAGAGTTGGGACGGCTCCGCGAAGAGAACTCAGCGTTCTTGCGGCAGGTGAGCGAAGACTTCGAGGAACTCACTTTTTTGCGTTCGATGGCCGAGCACTTGACGCTTGAAGAAAGCAATCAGGCACTTACGCGGTTGACCGATTATACACTGTCGCTACTGGGCCAGATCGTGGGCGTCGAGCACTTGTACTTCCTTGATGGCCGCGAAGATCAGCCCGATGTCAAAGCCGCATGGAGTGAAACGGCGAGCGAAATCCCTGCATTTGAGCCTTGGCAACTCGAATCACTTACACGGGATCTTTCGCAACTCATGGGTGACCGACCGTTGGTGCGCAACTCGATCAATCCAGAAGATTTGGGCTATGGCCTGACCGGCATCAAAGAACTGGCGATCGTGCCGGTTTCGTCGACCATTGCCCAGATTGGTTGGCTGCTGGCAATCAATCGCAGCGGACGGCAAGCTGCCTTGTGTGCCGAGGTGGGTTGGAAATTAAGCCAACACGAACTGGGCACCCGTGAGGCATCGCTGCTCTGTACCGCCGCGGCGATGTTGGCTTCCCATGCCAACAACTTGGCGTTGCTGGAAGAACGCGAAAATTTGCTCGTGAGCGTGGTGCGAACGCTTGTTTCCGCCGTTGATTCGCGTGATCCGTATACATGTGGTCATAGTGAGCGAGTGGCGTTGTATGCCAAGCGACTTGCCCAAGAAATTGGACTCGCCGACGAAGAATGCGAAAAAATTTACCTGACCGGCCTGCTGCACGACTTGGGGAAGATCGGCATCAGCGATTCCGTATTGAAAAAATGCGGTCCGCTGACTAACGAAGAGTTTGCCGAGATTCAGCAGCATCCCGATTTGGGCTGGGCTATCCTGCAAGAACTCGAACAGTTCGCCTATGTCCTGCCAGGCGTGCTCCATCATCATGAGCGTTACGACGGCAAAGGCTATCCCGACAATCTTCAAGGCGAGGAGACGCCGTTGGAAGGTCGATTGCTGGCCGTGGTGGATTCGTTCGATGCGATGACTTCGGACCGCCCCTATCGCGCGGGTATGCCAGTCGAGAAAGCCATCGAAATTCTCGGTGATGGCGCGGGAACACAATGGGACTCACGATTGATCGACGCATTCCTGCGTATCCTGCCGGACATCATCGAGATTCGCGGGGAGTATCGTCGGCCACCGTTGCCAAGCCGCAAGACCCTGGCTGCGAATGCCTGGCAAGCGAGTCTTGCTGGCAGCACCGCTGAATAACTTTGCGATGAGGGAAATTTCATGTCCCCCTCGAGCTTTGGCAATTCGTTGCGGATCGCAAATCAAAAGTCGGTGCGATACGCGTTTACGTTGATCGAACTGATGGTTGTGCTGTTGATCGTGGCCATTATGGCCGCGGTGGCGGCTCCCAAATATGCGGAAAGTTTGGCCAGCTTTCGGCTACAAGGCGTCGCACAACGGATCGCCGCCGATATCCGCCAAGCCCGACGTTATGCTCAGCAAAATTGCACGACACAAGCGATCAATTTTGACACCGCGACGAATTCCTACACGCTCACCGGCGTCAACGACGTTGACCGACGTTCGCGGACCTACCAGTTTTCGCTCGCGAGCCCGGAGTACGAATGTGAATTGGTTTCCGCGAATTTCAATAGCACGGCGATCTTGAGCTTCGATATTTATGGCCGCCCCGTGAACACCGGAACAATTGTCGTGCGTTCTGGCAACTTGACTCAAACGCTTAGTGTCGATGAATTGGGCCAAGTCACGGTTCTTTAGTAACGCTTAATGAATAGAAACGGTTTAACACTGCTTGAGTTAGTTGTTGCCATGGCCTCCAGCGTCATTTTGGTCGCTGGCTTGGCGGGTTCGCTGTACATATCGAGTCAGGCTCTACCGACCGCGGACGATCCCGCACGGCAATCCGCCCAGGCGGCAACTATTATTCGCGACTTGATGGCCGACGTGGGGATGGCGCTCTCATTCACCGAGCGTACCACAAGGGCGATCACGTTCACGGTTCCCGATCGCGACGGAGACAACGCCCCTGAGACGATTCGCTATGCGTGGTCAGGGACTGCAGGTGATCCGCTTACCTATCAATACAACTCGGGCAGCGTCATCAACATTGCGGTGAACGTTCAAAACTTCAATCTGGAAGGTCTCACGCGGGTGATGGAAGCCGAAGCGATGTCGGCGCCCGTCGCGGCGAATGTCGTTTTTGAAAACTTTGAGGAACGTAAATCCACATCCGGCACGAGTTCCGTCGTTACGAAGCCTGCTGGAACAATCGAAGGAAGCTTACTGATTGCCGCTGTTTCCCTGGATGGTGAAGCACGTAGCTCCTTAAATGCGCCCAGCGGATGGAACTTGATTTACAAAGGGCCCGGTGCTCACGTCAGCGGAAGTGCGCAACAAACTTTTGGTGTCTGGTGGAAGATGGCTTCCAGCACTGAAGCCTCAAACTACACATTCAGTTGGACCGGATCGCGACAATCCTATTCATGGATTATGCGATTTAGTGGTCACGATTCCAACACGAATAACACGATTCACGCCTTTGCAGTTGATTCGGTAGGCGGAGCATTGGGGGTTCTTTCGCCACTCTCTCCGGCGGTCACGACAACAGTGTCGAATGCGATGATTCTTAGACTCGGTGGGTTTGACAGTTGTCGTTTCGCATTAACGGATGTTCCCGGACTTGTAGGACACACGGTGATTACCGCTGATGCCAGTAGTACGAGTACGATCAGCAGCAGTTCGGGTGCAGCCGCCTACACGATACAGTCGACACCTGGAACCTCAGGAACATCGTTATTTGTACTTGTCGGTACCGAGCAATATACGTCGGTTACAATTGCCATCGCACCCCAAGAAGTGGAATAACGATGAAACGCTTTTCACCTAATCGCTCGGATCATAAGCCAGGTTTAACTCTCTTGGAAGTTGTGGTGGCCACACTAGTCATGGGCGCCATGCTCGTAGCCGCGCTTGAAGCCGTGGGAACCGTTTTTCATACCCATCGTTTAAATGCTGATCGACTCGGCGGGATGAGTTTAACCCATGAATTGATGGCCGAAATCATGGCGATGCCGTACAAAGACCCAACCGCCACGACCAGTCTTCTCGGCACGGAAAGTGGCGAATCTACTACTAATCGAGCCACCTTTGATGACGTCGACGACTACAACGGCTTAAATGCCGTTGGGTTGCGAACCAAAAGTGGTACCGTTCGGCCAGTTTTCGCCGGTTGGCGTACACAGGCCCAAGTCGAATGGATCGAGGTATCCACAGGACTGGTTTGGATCTTGGGCGACACGGGACTCAAGCGTATCACAGTGACCGTGACTTCTCCCGCGGGTGAAGCCACCCAACTTGTGGGATACCGCTTCCAAGAAGGAGTGCTGGAAAAGTCACCCGCAGTCGACACCATAGCCGTGACTTGGATCGGTGCAGAACTGCAACTGGGAGCTGACTCGAATCCAGCCCGAATGGGTGTTAATCTCCTCAACCATACGCCCGACGCGGAATAAGCATGAATCGCAATCTCACAACAACGCGAAAAAGCCGAGCAGGGAGTGTGTACGTCGCGGTCCTTGGCGTGGCCATCATCGTGGCGGTGATGGGGATTTCGTCAGTTCACGTTGCGCGGGTAGAAACGCGGCAAGCGGTGGCGCTCGACGAGATAGCACGGGCCCGTCTGGCTGCTGTTTCGGGCGTGGAATGCGTTCTGGCGAAAATTAAGAGCGACCCCCAATGGCGACAAAACTACGACAGCGGGGCTACTAATGTCGTGGGCAATCTCACGGCGGCACTTGGCCTTTCGGGAATGAGCAGCCAATCTTTCGATTTCACGTTGACGGATACCGACGGCGACCTCGACGACAACGATGAAGATACAGTGACCATTCGCTGCGTCGGCACCGCGGGCAACGCCCGTCATGTCGTTGAAGTTATGCTGCAACCCAATGGCGAGGGTCTCTCCTGTTTGGGCGCATCGCTTCACGCCGGAGGGGACATAGTTCCACAAGGAAGTATCACTACGAATCAGGTCATTAGCTCGAACAGCAATATCAACGCGACCAACGGCAGTGCTGCCGTGACAGGCAATGCCCAGGCCGTGGGAACAGTTTCAGGCAACGTATCCGGCACACGAACGAACGGCATGAATCCCGCGCTGGAAATGCCGGATCCCGATAGCGTGTTTGAGTATTACATCGCCAACGGCACTCCGATCTCTATCTGGCAGCTTCCGGGACAAAAAATCGAGAAGGTCGTTTTGAGTTCCTCAAATAATCCCTATGGCTCAGGGGTTGCCAATGCCCAGGGGATCTATGTCATCAATTGTTATGGGAACAAGATCACTCTGCTTGACTGTCGCATCCAAGGAACACTCGTCTTTCTCAATGCCACGGCTGGAATCGAGATAGAGAAGAGCATCGTCTGGCAGCCGGCTGTGGCAAACTTTCCCGCCTTGATGGTCGAGGGGGACGTCGTCATGAAATGGGAACAAAACGTCGCGCTGAATGAAGCCTCGGTGGGCGTAAACTTCAATCCTAGCCACACGCCCTATCAGAATGGCGCGGATTCAGACATGAACGATAGTTATCCCGGCACGATTTCAGGAATCGTCTACATTACTGATGACCTTTATACAGATAAACAAACCAAGATTGAGGGCTCGCTCGTTGTGGGAAACGATGTGTCGACACAAGGTACATTAACTCTATTGTATAAGTCGACTTATTTCACGAACGCTCCGCCCGGGTTTGCTTCGGGCACCGAAATGGAATTGGCTCCCGGAACGTGGAAGCAAGCCGCTTATTGACTTCATTTCCATTCGGGTTTGCGCTGGGCAAGAAAAGCCGCGATTCCTTCTTGGGCGGCCTCGGTGGTAAAAGCCGTGGCTTGCATCACGGCTCCCGCGGTAAGCTGTGTTTCGAGTTGCTCGCCAATCGTTTCGTTGAGCAGTCGCTTGGTGAGTTGCAAGGCTTCGGGGGCTCCTTCGGCACATTCCCGTGCTATCTCGGCAGCACGTGCCCAAACTTTGTCCGAAGTCGTAATTTCATGAAAAATTCCCAAACGTTCCGCTTCCTGGGATGAAACAATTGTGGAGGAAAGCAACAAACGGGCTGCATGCCCGGCACTCAGCCGATGACACACAAGCGGAGCAACCACTCCTGCCACCAATCCACGGCGAGGATCAGGTAGCCCAAAGGTCGCCTCAGGCGCCGCCACGACGATATCACTGGCCATCACGAGACCAGCACCACTCGACAAGGCTGGGCCATTCACAGCGGCGATGATCGGCTTGGTGAGTTCCAGCATCCGAAGCAGCAAATCGCGATAGTCGGCGGCATCCTCGCCCCAACGATCTTCGGAATCAGCCCAATCCGCACGCTGTTGTGAGGAGTCGCTAATTTCTTCGAGATCGGGACCACTGCAGAAAGACTCCCCTGCCCCGGTGAGAATGATCGCTCGGACGCGCTTTTCGCGATAGAGATCGTCAAACGCCTCGGTCAACTGATGGACCATCACACGCACGAGGGCATTGCCATGATCCGGACGGTTGAGAATAACCGTGCCGACTTCGCCTGTAATTTTGACTTCCACCAAGGAACTTTGCATATACATCGCTGTCTCACAACCATTCACGTGCCGGACGGGTCTCCACCGCCAGAGTCAATTCATCGCGTGGTATCAGATGCCACTCAGTTTTCTGAATCATTTCGATGGTTGGGCGCGGCTCGACAATTGCGCCCCAGCCGTTCTGCCTTAAGGAAGATTCTATCGCAGATAATAATTGCTGGCATTCCGCCAAGGTTGCCCCTTGGTAGGAAAGTTTTTCCAGATATTCATGCGGTTCTGTTCGATAGTTAGAAATGTAAGCCTTCAAATTGAATTTTTCTGGCGAAATTTCTTGTTCGCAAAACCGCGACAGTTGTGCATGGTGGTCACCCTCGGTCGAAATCAAGACTTCGAGCTGATAACCTCGATCAAAAGTCAGTCTGAGATTCCACGCACCGGATTGCGGCTCAGCTTCGACATTGGAAATGGTCATGCTCCCACGGCTTGGCGTCAGTTCCAAATGGCTATAATCACAAGCTAAATCAGCGTGTCGCACGCTTCCCAATTTCTGAACAACATCGAGATGGCCACTAGCGCCAGATTCGATTTTGACCGTCCCGTCGGAAAACGTCTCCACAAGCATTTCTGAAAACTGGCTCGCGGCGGCGAGTTGGCCTAGTTGGCTGATGTCTTCCCAAGAGCTAAACCCTTCGCTGACGCCTGCTGCGAGAAAGGGAGCGGTTGTATCATAGTCGCCACACACGACAACTCGGGCCCCTTCGGCCAGGGCCGTGGCAATCGGCCCCGCGCCGATTTCGACCTGGGCCGCAAGAACATTATGATTTTTGTTTATAAGGTCCGGGGGAACGAACTGTTCCAGGGAGTTTATTAGATTACTGCCCCGAATCGCGGCAATCGGCATGTCGGCACTGCCATGTTCCGCGAGAAACTCGGCAAATTCTTCCATAAAGGTCACCACATGATTTCCACCGGCGTTGGTGACGACTTGAAGCGTTGGGCTTAAATACAAGGCTTTGTGGATATCCCGCCAATAGGACCTGAAATCGTCAGCAAATATGCTAGACGTAGGCTTTGTTTGCTCAGAGCACCGCGAAAAATCCAACTGCAGAAAATCTATGTCGTTCTGGGTCAGACAGTCTTCCAGACGGGTCGTATAATCAGTGGGTAAAGTGAATCGAATCAGCTTCATCTGTTAGGCCTGCCGATCGACAGGCTTTCCTTAGCTTTGCTTTCAACAATCCGAGATTGTCCATGAATCACGTTGATAAGCCAACCGCGTTCAGAAACCCCTATTTCGCTGCGTTATTCGCAGGTGGACTATTGTTGGGAATTTTTCTGGGGGTTTATAAGTTTGGCTTTGCTTCTCGTAACGAACTAGCACAAGCCACCCCAACAGCGACGCTCACCGCGCAAACAGAAGCTAAGAAAGCACCTCCGGGAATGGTCTGGATTCCGGGGGGCGATTTTCAGATGGGTACGAATTCGGAAATTGGCTGGCCCGATGAACGCCCCGCTCACAAAGTGCGGGTGAGCGGTTTTTTTCTCGATGAAACCGAAGTTACAAACGCGCAGTTTGCGAAATTCGTGAAAGAAACCGGCTACGTCACCACGGCAGAGAAAGCTCCTACGCTGGAAGAAATTATGAGCCAAGTTCCACCCGGCACTCCTCCGCCGTCTGAGGACATGCTGGTGGCAGCTTCGATGGTTTTCTCACCTCCCAAAGCTAAAGTGCCTCTCGACGACTTCAGCCAATGGTGGCAATGGGTCGAGGGTGCCGATTGGCGGCATCCCGAAGGACCGGGAAGTTCGATCAAAGGGCGCGAAGATCATCCCGTGGTCCACATTTCTTGGTTTGACGCCGAGGCCTATGCCAAATGGGCGGGAAAGCGGTTGCCCACGGAGGCTGAGTGGGAATACGCCGCGCGGGGCGGGCTTAAAGAACAAGATTTCACTTGGGGCAACAAACCGCCGACCGACAAGTTTATCATGGCCAACATCTGGCAAGGTGAATTCCCACAAACCAACACAGAGATCGATGGCTTTGCCAGGACAGCTCCCGTCAAATCTTTTCCGGTCAATGGCTTCGGTCTCTACGACACGGCGGGGAATGTGTGGGAGTGGTGCGATGATTGGTATGACCGCGATCTGCATCCGCGACTGGCCGCCGCAGAATTGGTCGTGGACCCTAAAAGCCCTGAAAAAACGAACGATCCTCAACAACCGTTCGCCAAGCTGAAAGTGCAAAAAGGGGGGTCATTTTTATGCCACGAGTCCTATTGCTTGCGGTATCGGCCTAGTGCCCGCCACGGAGGGGCGCCGGACACGGGGATGTCTCATGTGGGTTTTCGCTGTGCGCAAAGTGCTGAATGACCCTCCAGCGCCCGATTTGTCCCACCTATCGGCAATTTTTATCTATTCACCCCCCTCTTACCGGTGGGTAAGAGGCGTTATCTGGAGAAATTCGAACGAAAACTCGGTCCGGTTGATTGACACGGTATTGACTGCTGGTACATTCACGAATGTCAGCGTGGATCCTGCGGTTTATTGCCGAATATGGATTTCGCAAACTTTTCGGTGCGGTCGCTACTTTGTTGGGTGGCATCTGCAAGATTAAATCTCGTCAAACACATAAGTCTGTCGGTTAGTCAACACAGCAATTTAGATAGGCACACCTTTTGAGAGGGGTACGCTAATGACAAGGACAACATCTAAAGGACTTTTTCACTTTCTCGCTATTCTTGCGCTGTTGGCTACCTTAGCTCCAACTTCTCAAGCAGGTGTCTTAAATCTGACTGGCGACGAACTTCCTGGTTGGACAGGTACCGTCCCATTCAATAACGGCGTTGGCCTCAGTGGTTCCATCGATTACGCCGTCTTCACAGCAAATGCCTTCAACTCAAATTTTGCTGGCTTGGGATACGTTCCTACGGGGCCTTTGGTGTACACCTATCAAGTGCATGTGACGGGCCCACTTGGTGTATCTGCTGAGATAGTGGGTATCACGAATCCGGCAAGCGGAATCGGAACTTTTGACATCGGCGATCAAGATGCTTCCTCAGCGTCGTTTACCCCCAATGCTCAATGGCTTTTTTCACCGGAAATCCCAAGTGACAACAGTAGCTGGGGGCTTGCTTTCTCGTCACCCAATTTGCCAATTATCGGTGGTTCGCTCACTGTCGATGGCGGAACAACGGCCTTTGTGCTCGGTGTTCCCACCCCTGGTCAGATCGCTATACCCGAACCCGCTTCGATACTGCTGTTAGCTTCATGCTTCGCTGGGTCATGCCTAACGAGACGTGTTCGCCTGTCGTGAGATATGAGCCGAACTATTCGCTCATCGCTCCAAGAGTTATTCGTAATCTACTTAAGATCGGGCACTCAAAGGTTGAATCGGAGTCAATAACCAATGTCATTCATCAACGCCAGTCGTACGTTTTCTCTAGCCATTTTGGCCATTTGTTCAGCCGCAATTGCTTCGACTGCAATCGCAGGTCCGCTGGCAACGACGAACCTTGCCCTGAACGACGGTTTTGGTCCCGATGCAGGTCGGTGGCATGGCAGCGTTAATATTTCGGCTTCGGCCTTGAGCAACACTGTAACCGCTCAAGTCGATTGGGCAGCTTTTGCTCCCGGTCCAAAGTTTCAACAGTATCTTGATTCGCAAGCCATCGCCCAAGTCAATCCGGCTGCTCCTGGGGAAGTGATCTACGTCTATCAGGTCGTGTCCGTGTCGGCGGCCTCGCCCGGCATTGGCACATTGACGGTTGGTGTCGATTCCACCGATGCACGTGGCTCGATCTCTGCGGCATCGTTCCTGTCCACGGGCGCCGGGACTGAAAAGTCTCCGACAAGTGGCGGTGATAACACGACGTCCATGGCTTGGTTTTTCGGCGGAAATTCCGCGTTGCAGGCTGGCAATACGACCGGCTTGTTGATCTTCACCAGTCCTTTTGCTCCCGAATTGGATTTTCTTGCTCTAAGTTCGGGACTTGCAGGTGGATTTGCGCAGGTGGCTAGTATCAGCGACCGGATCTTCCAGTTCGATGTTCCCGAGCCCTCCGCAGCTCTTCTCGCGTTGTTTGGTTGCGTGGGTTTGATGGGTACTAGAAAAGTGTCTCGCTAGTTTCTCAAACTAGTTCAGGAGAGTTCAGTTCTGTCTCAGTCGGAAGATCCGACGGGCGATGTGCAAGGAGTTGCATCGAGTCAGGAGCCGTCAGGTGAATTTGGAGTTCACGCTGTGGGAAACGTGTAGAATGGTCTTACCGACCATGTCTCCAGCCGCGGGCGTACTCCTTAAATGCTCTGCAACTCTGCTATCCAGTTTAGGCATCATCGCGGCCTTGATGCCGTCTATTGGATACGCTTCTTGATTGTTTGCAGCATCGCTTTGGCTCCGCTCGCAGCACATGCCGGAATTAATGCCGACAATGTGCTGGTTCTCTACAATGCGGATCAAGGGCTGGCTGGCCCTGGATATCAAATTGCCGACTATTACAACCAAGCGCGACCCGGCGTCCATCTGCTCGGACTAACCGGCATCGATTCCATTCTCACTGGCTCAACGTCGGAACTTGTCACCGCCGACAATTATCTCAGCGTCATCCGCCCGCAAGTCCTCTCGGCCATTTCAAATATCCCCGATTCCATTGATGTGATTGTCACGACTAAGGGACTGCCTCTTAAAATCGATGCGGGAGTTAAAGACGCGGGTAGCACGACACTTCTTTGGCGGCGATATTCCAGCCTGGAAAGCGAGCTTACGCGCATTGACTCGATTGCCTCAAGAAATGCAATGGGCGACCAATTTATATACACCGGCTTTCCCGACCTCGATCCCAAACCTGCCTCCAATCCTTATTACAACACGAATCAGCCATTCCTTCGTGCGGGATCCGATCCGCTTAACGGCGACATACGCTTGTCAGCAAGACTCGATGGCTTTGACGTGGAAACGGTTAAAGCTTCGATCGATCAGGCGCAGAATGTCGTCGTGCTGCCGCGGGCCTTCACAATTGTTGCCGATGACGATCCCTCGGCCGCGACCGATCAAATGATCGACAATATTCCCGGTGGCCCAGGACCAGGGCTGTTGGGTGCCGTTAAGTCGACTGGCTATCAGTTACTCTATGACAACACCGACAATCCAATCACAACCGCTGCCCTGCCAGTTCGCGGATATGTAAGCCATGGCACCAACGACGGTGCTGGCGGCTTGGAATCTGGTTATGTGCGGAACCAATTGAACTTTGATCTGGCTCCAGGTGCCGTATTCCTAACGCACGAAAGCTGGAATGCTTCGAGTTTTGATCCCTCGGCAAGTCGCAGCCAAGGATCCGTGGCAGAGTGGCTCGAAATCGGCGGTACGGCGGGAATCGGCCATGTTCACGAGCCCTTAAACGGTGCCGACAATGTGACCAATGAAGACATGTTGTTTCGCAGTTTGCTTCCCAAAGCGGATGCGCAGCCCGGCGAGGGTGGGCTCACTTTTGTGGAAGCGGCTTGGAATGCCACGCGGCAACTTTCCTATGTGAACACAGTGATTGGTGATCCACTGATGAAATGGACCGCGTGGATTCCCGGCGATACCAATCTCGATGGCAAGGTCGAATTCAACGACTTTTACACGCTGCAAGGGAACTGGAACGGCGCGGGAGGCTACGCCGACGGTGATTTCAACGACGATGGCGAGGTCGATCAACACGACTTCGAAATCTTGCGCGAGAACTGGCTCCAGGGAAGCACATTAGCGGCGATCGGAGATTTCAACATCGAAGTCACCCCGACGTTGAATTCTTCAACTGGCTTACCAGAACTCGCGGCCAAGCTGGTTACACCGGCGAATTTTGACGGCGATCTTGACGTCGATAGTGACGATCTCGCTCGGGTGTTGCGTTCGTATGGTATCAATGCCGGCGGCGATATCGATGGCGATGGCGACACCGATGGCCGCGACTTTCTGGCCTGGCAACGATCGGCTTTTGACTACTCACTCACAGCCGACTTCAACTACAGCGCCAGCGTGAATGCAGGCGATCTCTCAATTTGGCAGAACTCATACGGAATGAATCGCGGCGGCGACGCCGACGGCGATGGCGACACGGACGGTCGCGATTTCCTGATTTGGCAGCGCGAACACAGCTTGCCTGCGAAAGAACACTTGAGCAGCGCGGATATCGTGCCCGAACCTTGCGCCTTAGTTTTGCTGTGGAGTAGCTTGGCTGGGGTTCTCGGACGCCGCTTTAGCCGCACTTCATTTTTTCTTTGATCCAGGTCTCTAGTTCCTCGAGGTCCACCGGCGGTAGCGATTGAATATCCGGCCGCAAGCGCTTCGCTTCACGCTCGTAGACGTGCTTAATCTCGGTCTGAGGCTTGTCAGTGTTCCAGTGGATCAGAATTCTCACGCAGAGCGGCAAGCTCCCTGGAACGGCCATCTCGTGTCCACAGAGCAGCGGTACGTCGGAGAGGCCCAATTGCCGCGCCGCTAGGGCCGGGAATTCAGCATCGATGTCGGGAGTCGTGGTAAAAATCGCGCTAGCAACATCCGCCGCCTCGATGCCGTTTTGCCGCAACATCAGCGCCAGCAACTGGCGAGTCGCTTGCAAGAGTTCCTCGCGATCGTTTTTCTCAACCGTGGTCGCGCCGCGAACACCTCGACAAGCCATTTTTGCATCCTGATATTGCGATTAGCGGGAAACTGCGTCGTTACAGACAAGATCGGCCAACGAGACTCAGCTTAGTCTGGCGATTCACGAAAGTTAAGCTGTCAGGTTTGTTTCGATAAATTCATAAGCTGACGAAACAGCCATCAACTCGGCATAGTCGTAAAACTCCCTTGTTTTGCTGCACTTTCTGCGTCGAGCTAAAAATATTTGAAAGTTATTTTGTGACCTGTTGACAGCTAACAGTCGATTGGTAGAATCACGAGTCTCACATGCAATCGCAGGCATCGCCTGGGAAACACATGAGAGACCTTTCAGGCGGTTATTAGCTTGAAAGTAATTTTGCTCTTTGACAATTCGGTAAGTGACTTCTATTCAATTTCTGAAGACCGCAAGGTCTTCGAGAGTTGTTTGCCAGCACAAGATTGTACATGCAACACTGCGGATTAATTCCCCGCAAATGTTGTTTTCAAACGCTGAAAATTAAGGCTCTTAAACTTGCCTAGCCAACGATTCATCGAATCGCACGGCGACAGCAGGCTAAGTATACATTAATTGAAGGGTTTGATCCTGGCTCAGAATGAACGTTGGCGGCATGGATTAGGCATGCAAGTCGAGCGAGAAGAGTTTTGAAGCTTGCTTTGAAACTCGGAAAGCGGCGAAAGGGAGAGTAACGAGTAGTTATCTACCCCAAGGCCCGGAATAGCTGCGGGAAACTGCAGGTAATGCCGGATAATATCCCCGGATCAAAGGTGTGATTCCGCCTTGGGAGGAGACTGCTTTGTACTAGCTTGTTGGTAGGGTAATGGCCTACCAAGGCTACGATGCATAGCGGGCGTGAGAGCGTGGCCCGTCTCACTGGGACTGAAACACTGCCCAGACACCTACGGGTGGCTGCAGTCGAGAATCTTCGGCAATGGGCGAAAGCCTGACCGAGCAATGCCGCGTGCGGGATGAAGGCCTTCGGGTTGTAAACCGCTGTCGTAGAGGAGAAAGGTCTGATGAAGAATCAGATTTGATCTATTCTAGGAGGAAGTCGGGGCTAAGTTCGTGCCAGCAGCCGCGGTAATACGAACCCGACAAACGTTATTCGGAATTATTGGGCTTAAAGGGTGCGTAGGCGGTGCGGTAAGTGCGGTGTGAAATCCCTCGGCTCAACCGAGGAATTGCGCTGCATACTGCCGTGCTGGAGGGAGACAGAGGTAAGCGGAACTGATGGTGGAGCGGTGAAATGCGTTGATATCATCAGGAACACCGGTGGCGAAAGCGGCTTACTGGGTCTCTTCTGACGCTGAGGCACGAAAGCTAGGGTAGCGAACGGGATTAGATACCCCGGTAGTCCTAGCCGTAAACGATGAGCACTTGATTGAGGGCCCCCCCATAGGCTCTCGATCGCAGCGAAAGTGTTAAGTGCTCCGCCTGGGGAGTATGGTCGCAAGGCTGAAACTCAAAGGAATTGACGGGGGCTCACACAAGCGGTGGAGGATGTGGCTTAATTCGAGGCTACGCGAAGAACCTTATCCAGGCCTTGACATGTACGGATGCTGCCCGTGAAAGCGGGTTAGTTGCCTTCGGGTGAAACGTGCACAGGTGCTGCATGGCTGTCGTCAGCTCGTGTCGTGAGATGTCGGGTTAAGTCCCTTAACGAGCGAAACCCTTGTCTTTAGTTGCCAGCGAGTCATGTCGGGGACTCTAAAGAGACTGCCGGTGTTAAACCGGAGGAAGGTGGGGATGACGTCAAGTCCTCATGGCCTTTATGGCCTGGGCTGCACACGTCCTACAATGGCATATACAAAGGGATGCTACCTCGCGAGAGCAAGCAAATCCCAAAAAGTATGCCCCAGTTCGGATTGCAGGCTGCAACTCGCCTGCATGAAGCCGGAATCGCTAGTAATCGTGGATCAGCATGCCACGGTGAATATGTTCCTGAGCCTTGTACACACCGCCCGTCAAGCCACGAAAGTGGGGGGGGCTTAAAGTCGCCGAGCTAACCGTAAGGAGGCAGGCGCCTAGAGTCAACTCCGTGATTGGGACTAAGTCGTAACAAGGTAGCCGTAGGGGAACCTGCGGCTGGATCACCTCCTTTCTAAGGATTTCTTAGAACTGCATTGCAAGAAACTAGTTGCTTCGGCAACAAGTAACGAGCAATGTTGAAATCTTTGAGACCGGTGACGGTCTCAAAAGTAATGGGGACAATCCTTGTGTTTGGTATAGAAGTCAGCAAAGCGAATCGAGCAATCGATACGTGAGCAAGCTGCCGAATTGATATTGAGAACCCGGCCCAAGAGTTAGCCGCTCTGGGCCGGGTTTTTTTATGCGCTGAGAGTGAAGAAGCAGAGCACGGCGAGCCGTAAACGTCAGTGCCCGGAGTTTCTGGCCACGGAATTTCACGGATCAAACACGGATACGAAATCCGTGTGCTTCTGTGTTTCATCCGTGGCTTAGTTTTTTAATCGTGCCAGTGGAATTATATTCAGTTCTATCTCGCTCGAATCTTTGAGCCCGCAATTGAAAATTTTGGCAGGTCTAATGGCATGTTCATATTCCCTATGTGGGACAACGAAAGCCTGAGAATTGGTAAACAGCGGTGTACGCCGTTAGGTTACGCACTTCATGGCTTAGCCGAACTACTCGGCTTTATTGGACTTTTACTTTTCCTGGGTACCATAGCATTCCTTGGCTATCGCGGATTCGCGGGCAGCTTTCGACTTACACTGCTATGGCTTCTTTTTTTGCCAGTCGTACTCGGCGTGTGTGCTCGGGTTCTTTATCGATATTCATGGCACCTCGCGTCGCTCAAGAAATTTCATTACGACGATGACTCGAGAACAGCAAGTTGGGATGAGAACGGAAAGCGTGTTGAATATAATTACAAATCCGTGGCTACTTAGAAAATAGATGGAAGGGCATTCACTACGTCTATAGTTATGCAATGTGACAGTCACATTGCATTTATGCCACGACCTTACTTAACGAATTCCTGCGCCGCTAAAATTCTCTATTCCGTCGCCGGCGAGTACCAAGTTCAAGACTGTGGCGAAAAACTCAGGAACAGCAACATGAAGAATAATTTTCATATCCTTGGCCGTGGCGGTGTAGTGGCCTTGCTTGCCATCGTTATTCTGGCGTTCGGGGCAGCATCGGCACCGGCCGTCACTCGGGAAAACGTGAAGGCCGCCATTCCTGAGCTGGAAAAAGTTGTCGAAAACGTGCGCAAGCAAACTGGCGTGCCTGGCATTGCCATCGCGGTGGTCCACGAGGACGAAGTCGTTTATCTCAAGGGCTTCGGCGTGCGAGAGGTGGGCCAGTCGGACCCCATCGAAACCGATACGGTATTTCAGCTGGCGTCGGTCTCGAAGCCGATTGCTACGACGGTGATCTCCGCCTTGGTTGGCGAGGGAAAAATTGGCTGGGATGATGCCATAACCGACCACGATCCGGGTTTTCAGCTATACGATCCCTGGGTCACGCGGGAGCTCACCTTTCGCGACCTGCTCTGCCATCGCAGCGGCCTGCCAGATCACGCGGGCGATTTGCTGGAAGATTTGGGCTACGATCGGGCGGAAGTTCTTCATCGCCTGCGGTATTTGAAGTCTGGGGATCAATTTCGCTCACAGTATGCGTACACGAATTTCGGATTTACGGAGGCAGGCGTTGCTGCGGCACGCTCGGCCGACACGACCTGGGAAGAGCTTTGTGAGGCCAAACTTTACAAGCCGCTCGGCATGACCTCTACCAGTTCACGCTATGCCGACTACGAGTCTGCGCCCAACCGTGCATTGCTGCATGTTCGCGTAGATGGGAAGTGGGCACCAAAAAATGTTCGCGATCCCGACGCCCAGTCACCGGCCGGGGGCGTGAGTTCCACGATACGCGACATGTCCCATTGGCTCCGCTTGCAACTTGCCGAGGGAAAGTTCGACGGCAAGCAAGTCATAACGTCCGCGGCACTCAACGAAACCCACCGCCCCCAGATCGTTAGCCGTCCTGCCGCCAACCCGGCGACGGACCAGGCTGGCTTTTATGGGCTGGGTTGGAACGTCAGCTACAACGACAAGGGGCGAGTCTTCCTAGGGCATTCCGGGGGATTCGACTTGGGAGCGGCGACCGTCGTCAACATGTTCCCTGCTGAAGAGCTCGGCATCGTCGTTCTTACCAATGCCGCCCCGATGGGAGCAGCCGAAGCGATCGCGGCGAGCTATTTGGATTTGGCCATGGCGGGCAAAGTGCAAATGGATTGGCTGAGCTTTTTCGGAGGATTGGTTGAGGAAACCGAAGAGCCCCAGCAGGACGAGGCAACTCCTGCTGCCGATGATTCGCCCGCGCTGCCTGCGGAGGCCTATGTCGGCAAGTACACCAATACGTACTACGGTGATCTCGAAGTCGTCGAACAGGATAAAAACCTTGCTCTGCTGATGGGACCGAAAAAAATGCGATTTCCCTTAACGCATGCGGACCGCGACGACTTTATCTATCAGCCGATCGGCGAAATGGCGACGGGTGAAAGTGCCGTGAGCTTCCAGATGGGACCAGATGGCCGCGCGAGTGCGGTGAATTTGGAATATCTCGATGCTCAGGGACAAGGAAGGTTTATCCGCGCAGGAACCGCGGAATGATTGGCGAGCCGTAAACGCGGCCAGCCGGATGCCTCAGCTTCCGTAAATCATTTTTGCCACGGAATTTCACGGATGGAACACGGAAAAAGAGAGTCCGTGTAATTCCGTGTTTCGTCCGTGGCTAGATTTCTTACACCTTTATTTGTGGCAGTATTGACTTACAATCCCAAGTTATTGGTTCTGTACGAGAGTGAGCTGCTTTATTACTGGATTATTCCATGGGTGTCGAAGTTGTTATCCACGGTTTCATTAATTGTCCCTTCGATTTCGGACGACATGAAGAATCTCGTCGGGTGTTTGAACACAACACAGAAGTGATTCAATCACTCCCAAAAGAAGCACATAATGATGACGATTATCCATTTATCGTTCGCTCTATGTTTAACGTGCATCCGCCTAAAGGAATCGTTCCTTATTACGGTTCCAATCTGATTACTTTTGGTGGCGTTTACAAAAACATGTATCATTTTGAAAGTGATTGGATTCTCAGGTTCGAACAAATACTCGCCAAACTTTGCTGGTTTCAAGCATCAGCATTCAATAATTTCGGTGCACTTCGATGCGACTGGAATGCTGAGCAAGCTTACGAACGTGCCTTTGCCGACCCACCCTTATCACCGTTACGGTGGTCAATGTCTACTTTTCAACTTTCAAGTTTGCAGGTTCCTTTTAAAGAGGCCGTTGATGAAATATCGTCGTGTCTGGTTAGAGATAGACCTAAGCCCTTGAGCTAGTAACTACTTGTGTTCCGTAAGGACAAATATAGTAGCTTTCATCTTGTTAGTAGAATTTTTTGCTAGAATCTTAATCCATTTCCTCTACTCATTTAGTTTTGCTATGAATGTGTATGGCCTTGATATTGTGGATCGAATGGCCGAGTCGCATAGTTATTTGTTCAAACTGATCGCCAATGAAAGCGGCGTTGCTTTTTTTCCGCACACAATGGAACATCGCGAGGTAATTCAGCCGGGACTTTGCTACAGTGACGACTCCGCAGGCAATGCTCTGGCAGCGATGGTAAAACCTGGCCTTATCGAGTTTCGGTTCCACAAAGAATTTTCAGATGACCGTGTCAGAACTATCGCGCAAACGATAGTTAATCATCCAGATATCCGTTTTGCATCCGACTTTGCTATAACCTACCAAGGTCGACCCATACATTTGCCTTGAACTCAACTTCTCACCCAAAATAGTTGGCGCTCAGATGCAAGTAACGACGTGATTTTTAAAAAGGTCCTCCCCATGCCCAACACCATCCGTTTCCATCGTGTCCTCACCGCCCCACCCGAAAAAGTTTACAAAGCCTTCCTCGATCCCGATGCGATGGCCAAGTGGCTGCCGCCGAATGGGTTCACGGGGAAAGTCCACGAGATGAACGCGCAAGTGGCCGGCGGGTACCGGATGTCGTTCACCAACTTCACCACCGGCAAGAGCCATTCCTTTGGTGGAAGCTACCTGGAACTCAAACCCGGGGAGTTGCTCCGCTATGTCGATCGCTTCGACGATCCCAACCTGCCGGGCGAAATGCAAGTCACCGTGACGTTCAAGCAAGTCTCGGTCGGCACGGAACTGAGCATCGAACAAGCGGGCATCCCCGACGTGATCCCGCCCGAAGCGTGTTACCTCGGCTGGCAGGAATCGCTGCTGGCACTGGCGAAGTTGGTGGAACCGAACATACCGGATGAGTGAAAGAGCAAAACACGCTGCCACCAATCGCAAAAAGCCGCGACCATGACTGAGATTGTTTGCTCCCAAATCGAGTTTGGTACACCTTCTTACGCAGCGGCATTTGCGCTGCGTGAAGAGGTTTTGCGGAAACCGCTTGGAATTTCTCTCAATGACGAAACTCTTGAGCAGGAACGCCACTACTTTCATCTCGTTTGCCACATGAATGCTGAGCTGGTTGGTTGCTTAGTGCTCTTGCCGATCCAAGCACGCGACATACGTATGCGACAAGTTGCCGTCTCTCCTCATCTGCAGCGTCAGGGTATCGGCAAAGCCTTGGTGGAGTTCGCCGAGCAATTCGCCCGTGAGCGAGGGTTCACGTTGATGACGCTCAACGCACGCGATACGGCCATCCCGTTCTACGAAAAACTCGACTACACGCGGATCGGCGAGCCTTTTGAACAAGTGACGATCCTGCATTGGGAAATGCAAAAGTCGCTGTCAGTTGGTTAATGTCCCTTCTTCCAATGCAATCAGTTCCTCATACTTTTTCACAACCTCCGCCGCGGCAATGTTTTCATCACGGCCGAGGAATTACGAGTCGGAGACTCGTGCCACTCTGGAAAATTCTCTTGACTTGGCCTTTGTCTAATAGTAGTGTACAGATGTATGCTAGCTGTCAAATGGCTTTTTCTCGATATGAATTCATTCTTCGCTTCGGTCGAACAGCAAGTTCAGCCGAAGTTGCGGGGAAAGCCTGTCGCTGTGGTGCCGGTGATAACCAACCGCACTTGCTGCATCGCCGCCAGTTATGAAGCTCGGGCGTATGGGATTCGCACGGGGACCAACGTCGGCGATGCGAAAAAGGCTTGCCCGCAGTTGCGGTTGGTGCTGGCCGATCACGAACGGTATATCCGCGTGCATCACCAAATCATCGAGGCCGTGGAGACGGTGTTGCCGGTGGAGAAGGTTTGTTCGATCGACGAAATGGTGTGCCAGATTTCTCCGCATCAACGTGGGCTGGATGACGCGATCGCGCTGGCTGAGCGCGTGAAGGAAGCGATTTACAGTCAGGTCGGGCCGTTTTTGCGGTGTTCAGTGGGCTTGGCTCCCAATCGTTTTCTCGCGAAGGTGGCGAGCAACATGCAAAAGCCCGACGGGCTGGTTTCGATTACGGATAATGAACTGCCTTACAAGCTATATCGTTTGTCGCTCACGGATTTGCCCGGCATCGCGCGGGGGATGCTGGCGAGATTGAACAATCGGGGCGTTTATAATGTCCGCCAATTGTGCAGCTTGTCGCGCGAGAGCATGGCCGACGTTTGGCAAAGCGTGTTGGGGGATCAATGGTGGTGCTGGCTGCGGGGGCTCGATTATGAGGATGTGCCGACGCAGCGCCGCACGGTGGGCCATTCGCACGTGTTGGCCCCCGAGTTTCGCACGGACCTGGGAGCGCGGGGCGTGTTGGTGCGGCTGATTCATAAAGCCGCCAGCCGCATGCGGCGTTTGGGCTATTGGGCGCGGCGGATGAAGTTGAGCCTGTCGTATCAATATGGCTGGCCGAAGTGGCAGGGGGTCGCCTATTTGAGCCGCTGCCAGGATACGCCAACGATGCTACGGGCGTTTGAAGAATTGTGGGCCGAGCGGCCCCCGGGGGGCATTCCGCTGAAGGTCGGTATCGTGCTGTGGGATTTCGCCAGCGACTTGAATACTCCGCTCCCCTTGTTTGCCGAGGAACGCCGGAATTTGCGGGCGACCCAGGCGATGGATGCGATCAACGAACAGGTCGGGCCGAATTCGGTGTACTTCGCGTCGATGCATGAAGCACGCGATCAAGCCCCGATGCGGATCGCGTTCACGCACATTCCCGACATCACGGCCGAAAGTGAGGGACATCGCTGATCGGCGTCGGTAATTCGGGGCGGCGCTAATTCCGGGTGACTGCCACGAATGGCGGCGTTCGGCTAAAATGCGGCGATGGAAATGCTCCCGCGAGGTTTTGAGGTTGTCGACGACGCGATGGCGGAAGTCTTGCGCGCGAAGAGCCCGGCTGAACGATTGGCCATTGCGCACGGCATGTGGTCCCACGCGAGCCAACTCTTGCAACGCGTTATCAAAGCCGAGCATCCTGACTGGACGCCCGAACAAGTTCAAGCTCAAGTTGCGCAGAGGCTCTTACATGGAGCAATCTGATCTACTTGTTTTTCTGTGCCGGCATTTGGAGCGAACGAAAATTCGTTACTTCATCACTGGTTCTCATGCAACGATTGTCTTTGGGGAACCTCGCTTTACCAATGACATTGATGTTGTGGTCGATCTCAATGAAACGAACTGCGATGAATTTTGCGATGGCTTTCCCGAGTCAGAATTCTACTTGAATCGACAAACCGCTCATCAGGAATGCCAGCGGCAGGGGATGTTCAACATCATCCACCCAGGAAGCGGTTTGAAGATCGACGTCATCGTGGCGAAAGACGATTCACGTGATCGGTCACGCATGGAACGCAGCGTTAAAATTCCGATAGCCGACGACTGCGAGGGAATCTTCAGTTCCCCCGAAGATATGATCGTGCAAAAACTGAAATGGCATCAGATGGGGGGCGGGGAACGCCACCTGCGAGACATCGCCGGCATTTTAAAGATCCGCAGTAACACGCTTGATCGTGATTACATTTCGCAGCAGGTTGCCGATTTGGGTCTCGAAGAGTTTTGGCAGCAACTTGCGGAATCCAACTCATGAAGTGCTTAAGCTTTTTGATTGTGGCGTGTCTACTTCTCGGGAATGTCTCAGCGAGCGCGGCTACAACTTTGCCGGGGTTTGTTGAGAGTGGCTACAACAACGAGCAGGTGCGAGAGATTCGATTTGCCGAACAGGCACGGGCTATTGTTGTCGCACCGGGAACCGGCGACTTCGATCCGAGCAAGCCGACGTTGCTTGTTATCTACGCCACGCCCAACGGCAACTCGGCCGAGCAAACTTTGGGGTGCCAGTTGGCCGAAGGGATGGATTGGCACTTCGACATTCAGCATGCGGCCGCACAATGGCGGAAATTTCGCGGGCTGGAAACGGATCGGAATGTCGTGCTGGCCTGCGTGCAAGCGAACAATTTAAGCTGGCCGACTTGGAAAGGCCAACGCAAGCAGGGGCCGCAGTTGATCCGGCAAATCGTCGAGTCGCTGGCCGAGAGTTTGCCCAGTGAGGACGTTCGCGTGGTTCTCACGGGACACAGCGGCGGGGGGAGTTTTCTGTTTGGCTATCTCGACGCGGTTGAGGAGATCCCTCCGCTTGTGGAACGCATCGCATTTCTGGATGCCAACTATGGTTATGACAATGCCCAGCGGCATGGCGAAAAGATTCTCGCCTGGCTCGATGCGAATCCGTCGCATCAGTTTGTTGTTCTGGCGTATGACGATCGCAATATCGAGCTCAACGGCAAAAAAGTGGTGGGTCCCACCGGCGGAACTTTACGGGCCACGCATCGCATGCTCGACTTCGTGAAAGAAAAGACAAAAGTCGCTGAAGACAAACAAGGAGAATTCGCAAGATACTCGGCCAAGGATGGGCGGTTAACCGCGCTCATTCATCCCAATCCCGACAATATCATTCTGCATACGCGGATGGTGGGTGAGATGAACGGGCTGCTGGAAGTGCTAACCCTCGGCACGCCGTATCACGAAAAATGGGGCAAGCTGGCCACGCCGCGCGTCTTTAGCGATTCGATTCAGCCAGAGCCGTGTTCACCCGAGAAATGGTTGGCTGCGGCCCCTGACCTGCAACAACGGCGGGCCGATGCTCGTGACGGCACGGCTGTGATCGAGGATTTACTAGCAGCTGAGCCTGCTGTTCGTGAAGCTGAGATTACGAAAGAAATCCTGCAAGGGAATGTCCCCGACTTCTGGCGGCAATTTAAGAATGTTGAAGCAGAATTGAAAACAACGGATGGTAAGACGCACAAGATTGTTTACCGCGTTTCGCCTGACTATGTGATGGTGGGGAGCGACGACGATTTTGTCCGCGTGCCGCTCACGCCGTACACGGCTCAATTTCTGTCCGACATGCTGGGCTGCGTGCTCCCCACGCGGAAGATGGTTGAAGATATCTACCAAGCCGCGGAGACGAAACTTGTGCCACAGCCGCTGACCGAAGATCGGGAATCACTGGCCACGTTTTTGCAGCATCATCAACTGATTCAGGAGCAATGGCCAAATCGCCGCCCCACGGACTTGGTGATGGGAATCAAGAAGGATGTGGTGATCACGAATGAGATTTTGAAGCGGCCTGATCACGTGGCGATCTACGGTTGGCACCAACTCGACGGCAAACCGATTCAGCCGCTGACCACCGTACATATTCATTGGTATGTCGATTACAGCCACGGAATTCGTTTGGTCGACCAGTGGTGCACGGTCGATGGACAGCCGATGCGCGTTCAAGACGTGCTGCACGACAAGGAATTGTGCGGCCTTATGAGCGACGAAGGTCCGCTTGAATATCTGAGTTATCAGCAACCCCTTAAAACCGCAAAGTGATTGAAAATCCAGTGCAATTCACGCGGAAATCTTCGCCGTGGTAAGTTGGTGTTTGTCGTGGGATTGCGGCAAGTTATCTTGCTTGTCTGGCAATTTCACCGGCAAATCTTAACCAACATAACGACCATGAGCGACACGTCCGACGATCACAGCACTAGCATGTTCATCAAGAGTTATGAGCACACCCTTTCGCCAGGGGCCCGGCCGGGCTCGATCAATATTCCGCCGGGGGCGTTGCCACCGACAATTCGCGTGACCTGCTATGGGCCGGCCAAGCTTGAAGATCATCCCAATTGCAGTCTGGAATTGGCTCGCGAATTGCGCGGCAAGTATCCTGTGATGTGGGTTGATATCGTCGGTATGGGAGATGCAAGTCTGTTCGAGCAGGTCGGGCAATTGTTTGGCATCCACCGGCTTGCGCTGGAAGACGTGGTGGCCATTCCGCAACGTTCCAAGGTTGAAAACTATTACGATCATCTCTTCGTGGTGGCTCAAGCACCGCGCCGGGGGAAAAAGCACACCTTCGAACAGGTGAGTTTCTTTCTCGGAAATGATTTTATCGTCAGCTGGCGGGAATGTCCGAGCGAATGTTTTGAGACGATTCGGCATCGGATGCAATTCACCGGCCGGGCGATGCGAGAATTGGGTCCCGATTATCTGTTGTATTCGCTATTGGACGCGATGATCGATTCCTATTTTCCCACGCTCGAACGAATTGGCGAAGTTGTTGATCGGCTGGACGGGGAACTCGAACAAGGACCGACGCGCCACATGATCGCCAGGTTGCACGGCATTCGGCACGACGTGCGGCTGCTGCGGCGGATCGTCTGGCCGTTGCGCGAGGCTGTTGACGATTTGGCGACGCGGCACGAATGGCTGATCGGCAAGGAAACCACCGTCTATTTGCGTGACTGCCACGATCACACGATTCAAATTCTCGACACGCTGGATAATCATCGCGATGCGTGTAGCGATCTGCGCGATTTTTTCTCGTCGGAAATCAACAACCGCATGAACGAGATCATGAAGGTGCTGACGATCATCTCGACGATCTTCATTCCGCTCAGTTTCATCGCGGGGGTATACGGCATGAATTTTGACACGCAAATTTCTCCCTGGAACATGCCGGAATTGGAATGGCGGTACGGCTATCCGGCGGTGATGTTGTTCATGCTGACGATTGCCATCGGCTTGTTGCTGTTCTTCCGCTGGAAGGGTTGGCTGGGGTCATTTACGACGCGGCGGCAGAATGGCCGACACGTCCACCATTCGACCATAGAGCCTTGAGGCTCGACTTTGCGACTCGCTTGGGCAAAAATGCAGGCTCTTGTTCCCGCCTATTGATTTGCCGAGAAAGTTTGTCGTGAAAACGCTGATCAAGAACGCTCAAGTTGTGCTCCCCACGGGTATTGCCGCGGTCAGTGTGTTGATCGAAGGCACGCAAATCGCGGCGATTGATCCGGCGATGCAAACTCAGGCGGATGAAGTGGTCGATGCCGCGGGGTTGCATCTCATCCCGGGCGTCATCGACGATCAGGTCCATTTCCGCGAGCCAGGGCTAACGCATAAAGAAGACTTGGCGAGTGCGTCGCGAGCTTGTGCCGCGGGGGGCGTGACGACATTCCTCGAAATGCCGAACACCATGCCGACGACCACCACGCGGGAACGGCTGGCCGAGAAGAAGGCGCTCGCGGCGGAGAAGTCGCTCGTCAACTATGGGTTTTACATCGGCGCGACCCCGGACAATGTGGAAGAACTCAAGTTGGCCGAGGGAACTCCGGGGATCAAGATTTTTATCGGTTCGAGCACCGGGGATTTGCTCGTTGATGCGCAAGAAGCCCTGGAACGAATCTTCGCGGAAACGACGCTGCCTATTACCGCTCACTGCGAAGACGAGGCTACGGTGCGAGCCAATGCCGCGCGATTGGCGGGTATCACCGACGTTGCCGTGCATTCGCAAATTCGTGATCATCAAGCGGCGGTTATTGCCACCCGCCGAGCGATCGATCTCGCCAAGCGGCACAATCATCGATTTCACGTGCTGCATGTTTCGACGGCGGAAGAAACAAAACTCTTGGGCGATCACGGCGGTTTGATTACGGCCGAGGCTTGCCCGCATCATTTGCTGCTGAATATCGATGATTACGCGCGATTTGGAACGCTCGCGCAGATGAATCCTTCGTTAAAAACGGCTGCTGATAGTGCTGCCTTATGGGAGGCCATCAACACAGGGCTGATTCAAGTGATCGCGACGGATCACGCACCGCATACTCTCGAAGAAAAACGCAAGCCATATCCGCAATCCCCTTCGGGTATGCCGAACGTCGAGAATAGCCTGGCGTTGATGGTCAACGAAGTGAATCAGGGCCGCTGCACGCTGGAAACGATCGTGCATGCGATGTGCGATGCCCCCGCGCGGGTGTGGGACATCGTCAATAAAGGCCGCATCGTTGAGGGGTATGACGCCGATTTGGTGCTCATCGACATGAACCTTCGGCAAGAAATTCGCAATGAGAACCAACTCACCAAGTGCGGCTGGAGCGCCTGGCATGGGCAGACGCTCACGGGCTGGCCTGTGCGAACGTGGGTGATGGGGCACGAAGTGTTTCGCAACGGCAAGATCGACACCTCACGGCGAGGAAGCGCCGCGGAATTCGATCACGCACGCGGCGGTTATTGGGCCACGGCGTGAGCGTTACTTGTCTTCAAATTTCTGCGGGCTTTGGAGAAACTCTTCGAGTTTAATGCGCGAAGCCATGCGATAGCGCAATCCATGATAGATGGTTTCGTACTCGGCGAGACCAGCGACTTCGCGTTTTTCTTCAATCCGCGTGACCGCACAGTGGCCACCATAGGCAAGATCGGCCTCTTCGTAGATGGCGGCCTGCTTGCGAAAAGTGGCTTTTTCCTCGGCGTCAACGAGCAAATATAACCGGCCTTTGTACTGCACTGCATGGAAGATGCTGCCGGGAACGCGTTCGTAATCGTTCATGTACGAAACGATGCTGTCGCCGCCAAGCACCGGCATGTATTCGCGCGGGTTTTCTTTGAAAGCGGCTTGTTCTTCGGTGCCTGCCATGAAGTAAACTCGACCGTCGTACGTTGATTTGTATTTCGACTTGCCGCGGAGCCAGATTCCTTGCGTGTGAATCGTGACAGGGCAATAGCCCGACATCGCGCGGAATTCGATGCTCTCTTCGATTTCTTCGTCGCCATTAATTCTGATTTTCTTGCTCGACTTTCCTTTCATCCCGTGAATGGAATCGATCCGCGAACTCGCGAGCTGATCTTGGTTGCCATAATTGAACGGGCCCATGCCGTTGCCAAAATCGATGTTGGGAATCTCGATCTTGGTGTAGCTGCCTTTGCTGAATGACTTGCTCACTCCGAACTTGTGAGGGTTCAGCAGGAAGAGCTTGCGGTAGTAGGCCGATCCAAACATGTAGCGCAGGCCATCGACGATCGCCACGGTCTCAGGCAAACCTGCAACCAGCCGGTGATCGATCATCTTGCTCACCACGCAGTAGCCATCGTTAACCAAGTCGGCATTGGTGTAAGCATCGGGGCGGGCCTCAAAGGCGGCTCGCTTTTCTTGACTTGCAAACAAAAAGATTCGCCGTTGATAGATCAGGCCGAACTCGACCTTTCCGGGAATACGCTTCTGGGACTGAGCAAACGTGACGGGGCAATCCCCATCGAGCACGGGCAGGTAGCTCTCGGGGACCGCGACAAAGATATCGCGGAGCCGGGGCGTGGCGAACAAGTAGGCTTTGCCGTCGCGGAGGGCTTGAATGCGGTTTGAACCGAGGACCCATTGTTTCTGATCGCGAAGCGTGACGGGGCAATAACCGTTCAACGCTAGGTTCACGGTTTCGGTACGCACATCCATGGGCAGAAAGGGATCGCCACCGATTTCGATCACCTCTTCCTTGGTGGCTCTAATAATGCCCGTTTGCGCGTGGAGCTGATTGCCAGCGCAGAACAGAAGCACAGCAAGGATCAAACATCTTGGAATGTCGGTCCAATGTTCGCTTAGATTCTGCATAGCAACACCTACTTGTCCTCTGAGGCCAGCCAGATCCCTCTGTCGGCAAGCCTCCATCGGGATGACATTTCGGTCGGTATACCGATATGCCACGGTACGACCTGCAAGCGAAAATAGGTGGGGATTGTAGCAAGCTGGCTAGCGGTCGGCGACGTTGATTCCATCGCGGAATCTGCGGGAAAAGCTCGGCAAAATTCTCCCCGCATGGCGGAAGGCAGCCGCTATCATGGGGCCATGAGTATTGATTCCAAACAGCGTTTTGCCCTGGTGACCGGCGGGGCCAGTGGGTTGGGCCGGGCTTTTTGCCTGCACCTCGGCAGCTTGGGTTGGCATGTGGCGATTGCCGATGTCGATCATTCAGGCGCTCAAACGACGCTCAAGAAGTTGTGTGATCAAGGTAGCTCGGGGCAAGTGGAGGTCTTCGATGTCCGTGATGCCGCTGCGTGGGATGCGCTCGTGTTGAAGCTGCGTTCTCAATGGCCACGGCTTGATTTGCTGGTGAACAATGCTGGGATTTGTGGTGCGGGTCAGATTGGCGAATATCCGCTTGATGATTTTCGCAGAATCTTGGATGTGAATTTGCTGGGAGTCATCAATGGCTGCCACGCCTGCGTGCCCTGGTTGTTGGAGAAGCCTATGGGTGGGCATGTCGTGAACATCGCCTCGATTGCGGCGGCACTCAATGCGCCCGCGATGGGAGCATATAGCACTTCGAAGGCCGGCGTGGTCGCATTTTCCGAAACGCTCTACGGGGAATTGATGTCTCGCGGCGTGGGTGTCACGGTCGTCATGCCTGGATTTTTTCGTTCGCATCTTTTGGAGGAGGGAACATTTACGGATGACGCTTTGCTACGCATCGCAGAAACCTACTCGCGGAAATCGAGTTTTACGGCAGAAGATGTGGTGCTACAAACCATGCGTGGTGTCGAGCGCCGTCGGTTGTATGTCGTGCTAGGAAGAAAAGCACGGTGGGCCTGGCGGCTGAAGCGTTGGTTCCCTGCCCTATTTCAAAAGGTCGTCGTCAAGCTGTTTCAGCGCGATCGCCGGAAGCTGGGGAGCGAAGGTTGAACGTCAACAGCAATTACGGCATATTGATTTCCAAGAGCCTTTCAACCCACTCAATCATCATGCTCCATCTTCAAGCACCTACCGACGCAAGCTGGCTGGCTCAAGTAGATGAGCATTTGGAAGAAGTGCTCATCGACCATGCCCATTGCGAGAAGAAAGCTGCTGGGACAGCTCTCAACTTGATTTTTCATTACGTGGAGGACATCGAGCTTTGCCGCGAGATGACGGAGATCGTCAACGAAGAGTTGGAACACTTTCACATGGTGATCGAGCTGCTTACAAAGCGCGGCATCGCGTTTCGTCGAATCAAACCCAGCCAATACGGAAGTCGACTGCATGCCTTGGTACGAAAGGGCGAACCGGAGCGGGCCGTGGATCGGCTGCTCGTGGCGGGATTGATCGAAGCTCGTAGTTGCGAGCGATTTCAGGCTTTGGCGGCCCACGTCAAAGATGAGGAGCTCGCCACGTTTTACCGCAGCCTGTTCGAGAGCGAAGCGCGGCATCATTCGACCTATACGCGGCTGGCCAAGCATTTTGCGCCGGAAGACGTGGTCGAGGCCCGATTGGCGGAGCTGTATGCGGCCGAGGCAGAAATTATGTCGATTCGCGAGCCATGTGCCCGGATGCACAGTTAGCTCGGCAATCTCAGCCCCTAGCCGATCCTCGGCTTTCTGGGCTAAAATGAGCGGTTTCTAGCCGATCAAAACATCCAACAGGTAGCGGTGAAGTTCATGAAGATTGCGGTCATTGGTGGCGATGGTACTGGTCCGGAAGTGGCAGCCGAAGGCGTGAAGGTCCTGAAATCAGTCGCCAAGCTCGAAGGCTTTGCCGACAAGTTGGAACTAACGGACCTCGATTGGGGTGGGGATCGCTATCTGAAAACGGGCGAAGCGCTGCCCGCCGATGGCCTCGATCAACTGCGCAAATTCGACGCTGTGCTGCTGGGTGCGGTTGGCCATCCTGACGTGGCCCCGGGCATTTTAGAGCGCAAACTGTTACTCGATGTTCGTTTCGGCCTCGACCAGTACATCAACCTCCGACCGGTGAAATTGTTCCCAGGCGTGGAAACGCCGCTCAAGGACAAAGGCCCCGAAGATATCGATTTCGTCGTCGTCCGCGAGAATACCGAAGACTTGTACTGCGGTGCCGGCGGATTCATGCACAAGGGAACGCCCAACGAGGTCGCCACTCAAACGGCGATTTACACCCGCAAGGGCTGCGAGCGGGCGATTCGGTATGCGTTTGAGTTGACGCAGAAGCGCAACAATCCCAAGGGTAAGAAGCTCACCCTGGTGGCCAAGACCAACGTGCTAACCACGGGCCACGACCTGTGGTGGCGCACCTTCAAAGAAGTTGCCACGGAATATCCCGACGTTGAAACGGATTACAACCACGTTGATGCCTGCTGCATGTGGATCGTCAAGAATCCCGAGTTCTACGATGTGATCGTAACGACTAACATGTTTGGCGACATCATCACCGACCTCAGCGGAATTATCCAAGGGGGGATGGGTGTCGCGGCGGGAGGCAATATTAATCCCGAGCCGGGCGGAGTGAGCATGTTCGAGCCGATGGGTGGCAGCGCCCCCAAGTATACTGGCACCGGCAAAATCAATCCAATTGCCGCCATCAATGCCGTGAGCATGATGCTCGATCAAATGGGCCAAGCTGCGGCGGCTGAGCGCGTGATGAGCGCGATCATGCACGTTACGGGCACGAAGATGAAGAGCCAATCCGCGGGCAAGATGGGTTACACCACGAGCGAAATTGGCGATTTGGTGCTCGACGCACTCGCTTGAGGCTGGTTCAACAACGCGGGCCTTGCTGCGTTAACGCTATAACTCCGTGATATGGTTTTTCGTAATAACAGCGAGAAGCCATTTGCAGCTCTCTGCGCAGTGCTGTTATACTGTGCGGCGAACCACACGCAAGGGGGCGAGTGGGGCTCGTGGGGGGAAGGCGGATATGAAATTTGAGATCTCCCTAGCGGAGACTGGGAAATACGTGCGCTGCACGGTCTATGAGCCAGTGACCACCGAGTTCGCGTTGGAGTTCGGTAAGGCAGCCGCGGAAGCTTCTCAACAGCGTGGAATTTCGCGGCAGCTCTACGATGTCCGCGCTGTTCGTAATGTGAGCTCCGTCTATCACAATTACGACTTCGCGTATAAGGATATGGTGAATCTCGAACTTGAGTTCGATAATCGTGCGGCGATTCTGGTCGATCCCGCCGACCGCTCGCATGATTTCATAGAAGTCGTCTCGCGGAATGCGGGCTACAACGTGCGGGTGTTCATCGACGAGCAGAAGGCGATTGAATGGCTCGAAGAAGAAGCGCGCTAAACTAAGAACACAGCCCTACGCCTTGCAGCCAAGCGTGCGACATTAAGGCCGCTCCGGTAGGCGAAGGATGCACACCATCCCCGGCCCAATGTTCGGGTGGGGCGAACTCAACCGCACGATCGAACATTGTCTGGAAGGGAATAAAAACCGCGTCAAACTGCTCGGCGACACTCTTCGCTGCTTCGCGATAGCCATCGAACTCGGGAAACCACTTGTCGTCGACCGCGCCGCATTTAAGAACAAAAGGCTCGCAGATGACGAGCTTCACATCAGGAAGTGCGTCTTTTGTGCGTTTCAGCAATGCAACGTAATCATCCTTATAAACATCGACCGTACCCTTATACTCGCCTCCCCGTGAATGCCAGATATCGTTCACACCAATCAGGATGCTCAGCACATTGGGTTTGATATCAAGGCATTCCGCCTGCCAGCGCTCGGCCAATTGATAGACCTTGTTGCCGCTGATACCGCGATTGAAAAATTTGAGCTTCATCTCGGGCTGGCCGACCAGGAGCGCTGAGGCAGCCATCCAGGCGTAGCCATTGCCAAAGGCTACTTGATTGTTGACTTTGTCGGCAAGCTCTCGCTTGCGCCCCGCGTCGGTGATCGAATCTCCCTGAAACAGAATCGTGTCGCCGGGCTTGATGATTGGGCCTGTCGCCGAACTTTCTGCAGCAATGGCTGAAGTTGATAATGCCGCTAACCCGGCGGTCGTGGCCCCCACACCTGCGGCCAAAAAAGAGCGTCGATCCGAGCCATTGCCAAGCGAAGAATCTGAAAACATGGTCAACTCGCAGCGATTGAAGGGAAGAGACGATTGGTAGCAAAGATTATTGCTAGGCTGGCCGCCCGCTGCCTAGTCGAAATTGTAAGTCGCCTTGGGGGATCGTGAAAATTCGCAGTATACTTGCGGCAAAAGGAAAGCTCACATGTATCAGGTCGAAACGCACGATGCCCGAACTTTGTCGCAAGCCGACGTTCGCGGCATCGCGGAGCTGATCGTCAAAGTTTGGCCCAATCCAGAGAAGCCGTTTGAATATCGTGTGCAGCAAGTCGTCAATTTAGGTCGTGGCGCTGTTCCCAGCGATGCCCAAGCGCCGCGCTCGGTAATCGTTCGCGCCGAAGGACGTGTGATCGCCCACGCGGCCATCACGCCGCGCGAAATTGGAAGTTCGGTCGGCCCGATGACGATCGCCGCATTGGCCATGGTTTGCAGTGATCCGGCGTTTCGGGGTCATGGGCTGGGGGAACTCGTGGTGCGTGAAATCCTCGTGCCCGTCGATCAGAACATTTTTCCATTCGCGCTGTTTCAAACAAGCCCCCCCATTAAGCCTTTTTACGAAAAGCTGGGAGCTTGTGTTGCGAACAACAGGATTGTGAATTCGCTGGCCGAAGATCCGCAGGCCTACCCGTTCTGGAACGAAGTGGTGATGCGCTATCCCAAGGATCGCGAGTGGCCCGAGGGTGAAATCGACTTGCGTGGGCCAGGGTATTAAGCGTGATGCCTACTAAGCATGGTGTATGCCGCGTAGTTTGGTGCGGATGCGCGTGAGCATCGGGCCAACGCTGTTGGTGGGCATCCCCGTGGCACGGCTGATCTCTTGGTAGGTTTTTCCTTCGAGATGATACATCCGCACGACTTGGGCTTCGGGACCGGCCAAGGATTGCAACAACCTGTCGACCTCTTCGCGGTCGGAAAATCGCTGCTCAGCGTCGCCATTATGATCGGCAGTGTCAACGGCCAACGATCCCAAGGAGGTGGCTTGATGGCGGCTCATGAGTTGCTTGACCACGACCCGGCGGGCAATGACCGTCAGATAGGTGGCGAGGCTACTCTTGCCGCGAAACTGGCGGAGAACCGCAAAATCGTTGTCGACGATGGTCATTATCACGTCGGCGACCAGATCGTCGCGGTCGTTGCTGGAGAGCAAAACCGAGCGGCAGTGTGCCGTATGATTGATCACATGAATGACCAAACCCATGAAGCGGTCGACAAAGTCTTCCCAAGCCCGCGGTTTTTTAGCTAAACAGCGTTCGAGCAAATTGCGGTCAATCTCGGATAAAGCCACTGAAGCTTCCTCAGACAAGGGACTACAAAGTTCGTGTTCTCACTCGTTCAGAGAGTATTGACTAGCAAATTTCTTGCCAAGTTCGCTCTCTACGAGCCAGGGAAACGCGAAAGTTGTACCCCACAAGCTTTCCTAAGAGATGAAAGACGATACCAAGTCGCTGGACCGCGTACCCAGTTATTGTAAATAGCGGGATAAGCAGGAGCAAGATTGACGGGGGGCTTGGGGGAGGGTCACGGGGGAGAAACTCGGCGGATTTGTTAAACTATCCGCTTGACATCGAAAATACCGAGTGTGTAAATAACGGACAGACGCGAAGCAGAAAGAATTGGCGAAAGTCGTTCACCGATCAATACTTGCCATTCTTCTGCCGATATTTGTATCATTCCGAGAGAGGGATATCCCGAACTCGGATAAATTGGGCCGAAAATGGGGCCCGCCAAAAGCACCGAGCAGAGCGCTTGAGCGAAAAAAAGGAGAATTCTTGAGATGACGCATGTAGTTTGTGAACCTTGTTTCGCCTGCAAGTACACCGATTGTGTGGTGGTTTGCCCGGTGGAATGTTTCTATGAAGGCGAGCAGATTCTTTACATTCATCCTGATGAATGTATTGACTGCGAAGCCTGTGTCCCCGAATGCCCGGTCGAAGCGATCTTCCATGAAGATAACGTGCCGGCCGATTGGCAGCCGTTTATTGCCCTCAATGCCGAGATGGCTCCGCAATGCCCAGGCATCACGGAGAAGAAAGAGCCTTTGGCCGATTCTTGATTTGAGATTGGCTTTAAGCAAACGTTTCCAGGCCAACCCGAATGCGGGTTGGCCTTTTTTTGTTTTGTTTGATTTTATTTGTGGAGCGCTAAGCCGCGAGCCGCCAAGCAATCTTGCGGTCGAATCACGTGCGGTGATAGGATCACGCCAGTCGCAATCCCATCTCTTCCTTTCAGGAGTGTCGCCATGAACTTTGTTTGGTTTATTCTTATCGGTATCTGTGCGGGTTGGTTGGCGGGACAGATCATGAAGGGTGGCGGGTTTGGGCTCCTCGGCGATCTGATCGTGGGTGTGATCGGTGCTCTCTTGGGAGGATGGATTTTCGGTCTCTTGGGGATCGCTGCTGGTGGTTTATTGGGCGCGTTGATTACGGCCACCGTGGGGGCGATTGTGTTGATCGCGCTGTTGCGTGTAATTAAGCGGGCGTGAAAAGTTCACACAAATCAAACGAATAGGAAAAGTGTGTTGAATAACTGGAAGACAATCGAATTGATTCGACATGCTGCAGCCTCTGTCCAGCTAGAACTGAACAAACTCTTTGCGAGTACCGAAGTAATCGAAGGTAGTTCACTCGATCAAGCTGGGCTGAGTGACGGCCAAGCGATTGTTGAAGAATATCTTTCCCACGGCGAGAATGGCTTGGCGTTAGAACATGTGGTTTACATGATCAGTGAACCGCCAGTCACCATAACAGAACAGCTGCGCAATCAACTTATCGAAGTGGCAAAATCGATGGAAATTGAAAATCGAGTGCGGCAGCGATTAAGTTAACCGGCAGCGGGACGCTGCCGGCTAACCTTGGGGTTTGATTCCGTGTGCGTTACTTCAAGTCGACCGACCAGTAGGCGCTGTCGACGAAGGTTTTCCAGCTCACATACTTGGGATTACCCAGCTTGATCGTGAGCATCGGGCTGCGCTTGGGCATGATCGGCTTGCGGATCAGCTTCATGCCCGCCTGTTTGGGCGTACGGCCTCCCTTGCGGACGTTGCACTTCACGCAGGCGCAGACCAGGTTTTCCCAGCTCGCTTCGCCCCCCATGCAACTGGGCAGGATGTGGTCGAGGCTGAGTTCGGTGGTCGGAAAACGCTCGCCGCAATATTGGCAGATATTGGCATCTCGGGCGAAAATGTTCCGCCGGTTGAGCCGCACCCGCTGCTTAGGGAGGCGATCGTAGTGCAAGAGGCGCAACACCCGGGGCACGCAAACCTCGAAGTTGACGCTGCGAATCCAGTCGTCGTGGGGCTCCTTGAAATGAGCCTTGAGCTCGCTGATTTCGCGCCACGAATGAAAGTCGTAGTTGGCGTATTGGCCATCTTCCAGGTGAATCACTTCGGCCAGTTGGTTGAGCAACAGGCTGAACGCCCGCCGCACGTTGACCACGTGGACCGCCATATACTGACGGTTCAAAACCAAAACACTGGCATTTAGTCCGCTCGGCGACGCAGTCGACATGGAAGCAAAATCTCCGAAGTGTTCACTGGGAAAGTTGGATATTACAAACGACGACCCTTACAAAATGTGCGAGAAAACTTCTGGTTGTTTACCCAAGGTGTAGAGATAGGCCTGTGGCATACCCAGGGATTTCCTCCAGCAGCGGTAGACACTGCACACGAGGAGCATGTTCAGAGTGACTCAAAGGCATTGAATCGTCTGAAACGCAGGCCACTGAGCAGGCAGGAATTCCGACAACGCTTGAACGCCAGCAGACTGATCCCGTTTATAGGTTGGGTCTGCATTTGCGTCATTCGCGCCGCTCAGGCAGACAAAGGCAGACCTCCTGTTACCCTATTTTGATTGTACAAGTGGCGAAGCAGGAAAACTAGCTTCGCCCGCATCCTTTAACATGGATTTTAGCCCCAAGCAGCTTGCGGGGAGAAGTCCGACTCTGCCCCAAGGCGGGTAAGTTTTCAAAACTTCATCAAACGCCGTGGGCACGTAATTTGCGAGACGCAAGCCCTGTTATTCGCATGAAAAACGACAAAACTTTTGCCTTGCTTGCCGCCAGAACTTGTCGTTAGGATGGAAAGAGAGCAGGGATGACTTGCGGTGATTTTTGTTGCGGACGATTCATGCTGAGAGGAACCAAGCAGATGATCCACTACACGTGCGACTGTTGTAAACGCCCCCTCGATCCCCAAAACGACATGCGCTATGTCGTTCGTATGGAGGTTTATGCGGCACTCGATCCCGTGGAAGAAGACATCAACGACGACCGCGATCATCTGCAAGAAATCCAAGACATCCTGGAATCGCTCGAAGACGAGGACGATTGCCAGATCAGCGACGAAGTTTATCATCACATCCGTTTTGATTTGTGCAGCGAATGCCGACAACGGTTCGTGAAGAATCCGCTCGGCCGTGCCGTCGCACAGCATCTCAATTTCAGCCCGAACTGAATTCTTACCGTCGGCTGCCGCCCGCGGCTACGACTTGATTGGCGTTATGGCCGCTCGTATTCGCCGTGATCCGCGCACTCAGATTATCACCATCGTGATCGTGCTGGCCCTGATGCTGTTGAGCTGGTGGGCCGAGCCGTATCTTCCCCAGAACGAGCCGGCCACGCGTTCTCCCGGCGCACTTAATAACGGCGAGTACGAAGTACTGCGCGTTGTGGATGGCGATACTTTGCTACTGAGAAAGGATCGTCTGCGAGTGCGGCTGCAAGGTGTCGACACGCCTGAAACAGTGAAGGAGCATACGGCCGTTCAAAAATGGGGGCCGGAGGCGACGGCTTACACCGAGCGATTTATCGATGACGCCAACGAGCGAATCTCGATAACCGTCGATGGCGAAGGGGTCGATCAATATGGACGGCACTTGGCGTTTGTTTGGCACGAGGGCCGTTTGCTCAACGAAGAATTGATCGCCGCGGGGCTCGCGCGTGCTAAGCTTGGTTATGACTACAGCCAGAAGATGAAAGATCGTTTGCGCGTTGCGCAGAACAAGGCTCGGCGCAAGAAACTGGGGATTTGGAGCGAGTAGCCAGACCGGCGATTCGTTGAATCGCGGCTACTGTTTCAGTTCAACTGGTAAGCCGCCAAAGGGCAAGGATTGCGACTGCGGTGAAACTGGTTGAGGCGCAGCATTGGGAGCGACGAACGGAGTCGTGGCCGAAGTTTGCGTCACTGGCGGCATCAAGTAGGATGCGACAGGGCGATTGTCGTAACCGGCCATCGATCCGGCGGGCGGTTCGATGCCGAGCCAACCGGGGGCGGCTCCCGTGTTCCAGTCGTTGCTGCCGGGTGCTCCCATGGCGGAGATCGTGTTGGGTGCGGCCGTGCCGAGATTGATTTGCTGATAGCCGCTCAGCACCGGCAATTGCCAGAGGGCCGGATTGTCGGCGAGCTGATTGAGCTGCACCGTGCCGACGTCGATAGCCAGTGCCATGTGCGCGAGCGGCAGATTCAGCTCAATTTCCTGCGGCATCGAAACGCCGAGCGTGGGGTAATACTGATGCGACCGCGACACCGCACTGGCTAGCAGTGTTCCGCGGGCATCGTAGATGTGCTGCTCGAGCACCCATGCCCGTCGGGCATCGACCACCGCATTGCGGGTGAGTGTGCCGATCCGCGATTGAATCACAGAACGAATTTCGACCGTGCCACTCGCACGCGGCACGGGGCCTTCGTGCAAATCGGTGGGTGAAAACTGCATGAATCCCAGGGCATCGAGCAGCCAACGGGGCTCGACCGGGAGTAGCTGCTGCGCGGCGCTGCCGACGAACTGGTCATGGCGGGAAAAGTAAACGTGCGGCGGGTCGTTCCGTTTGACCCAGAACCAAAAGAGCTCGTCGTTGCTGCCCAAATCGACTTCAGGGCCCGTGATGGCGGTAGAGGCCGTCAGCCGGAATTTGTTCGGCGGCATCGCTGCGATGTTGCCACGCAGGGCCGGTGTCATCGCATCGCCGGGGATCGTGATCGTGGCGTTATTGGTTTGATAGCTTTGGACTTTCGCGGCGTTTTGATTGACCGCCGCCATGATTTGATCGAGCGAAGCCCCCTGCATGAGGACTTCGGGCGCGGGCGGGCCGGCAGGCGCAAACGGACTCCGGAACGAACGATTGCAAGTGGCTCCCGAACAGCAGAAAACCACGAGCAAGAGCGCGACGGCCCAGAGTGATCGTCGACGCGGAGCGAATTGTGCGAGTGAGCTTAGTATCATTCGGCACCCTCGCTGGTAACTTCGGCTTGGGTGGGCGGGGCATCGCCATTGCCGTAGAGCAAATCGAACATTTGCTGCTGCAGCTTGGCGGCCAAGTCGGCGGCTGGGTGGGCGACGAGCAACTCGTAGTCCTTCTGTCGCTTTTGGCAATGCACGGTAATCACTTCGCGGCCTTGATCGTCTTTGTGACTGTCATCGTGGCGGACGATCTTACGGCGCAACAGCAGCAACCCCAGCAGATAGCGGAACTCAGCTTCTTGGGGGCGATCTTCTAACGCCTCGAACAAGTTGAGCATCACATCGGTCGGAGCCAGACGAGGCTGTTGGTCATCTTTGGTCGGGATGCGCGACCGCCACCAAGCGACACAGATTTCGGGCGGCCCCTGCCAGGCTTCGACCGCATAGTCGCGGCGGATGAAATCGTTGGCCGCTTCTTCCAACACGGAGAAATAAACTTCGCCCGGGTTGAAAGTGCGCGCGGTGGTCGCGCAACTGCGGCTGCAACCTTTGATCTCAATATCCATCATCATGGGCGCGCACTTCCGGCGGGAGGAATTCGGGCGGGATAATAGGAAAACGGCGAAACAGTGGCAAGACGAGGGCCCGCGCGACGCTAGCTGCCTACCCCGCCGAGAAAAACCGGGCATCGGTGCCGCCGGGGCCGATTTGGAAGTTCACCCGTTTGGCACAACGGGGGCAGTGACCGACATAGGCTGTGTGATCGCGATTGGGATAAACGCGCGAGTAAACGTCGCAACAGGTGAAATGCACACCGATAAAGGACTTGGCTCTATCCTTGGGGCTGCTGGTCGAAGGATCCTCAGAACTGAGATCGAGTTGGTGGCCAATTTCGTCCATAAGTGCTGATTGTCCCGGTTTTTAGCCCTTAAACCGCGGTCCTTGGCGAACCTTGACTGGCTAAACAAAGTCAGGTAGAGTTAAGCGGAATAAGGTTTGGGAAATATGGCAAATGTTTTCCAGTTCTCCAACCGAGAAATAGGTTTATGATCATTTCCTCTTTGTTATCCCTGCTGCTACTATCGCTCTTCAGGAGCAAGGCTTAGGGTTCGCAAAGAGATAATCGAAAAAGCGTAACGACCCTGAAGCCTTCGCGGCTTCAGGGTTTTTTTATTGTTGTTTTTTTTGTTTCATTACTTCCTGCTCGCTAGGACGAGCAACCAACCACGGACCTTCAGATCATGTCCACAGACCACCGAAAAATCACGATTTTTGATACCACCTTGCGCGATGGCGAGCAGTCTCCCGGCTGCAGCATGAACCTCAGCGAAAAGCTTGAGGTTGCCCAGGCGCTGGTGGATCTGGGGGTCGATGTGATTGAAGCTGGGTTTCCGATCACTTCGGTCGGGGACTTCGAGGCGGTCACTCAGATCTCCAAAACGGTCCGAGGCGCGACGATCTGTGGTTTGGCCCGTTGTCACGAACGCGACATCGATCGGGCGTGGGAGGCCTTGCAGCACGCCGAGAAGCCCCGAATTCATGTGTTCCTCGCCACGAGTGCGATTCACCGCGAGTTCAAATTGCGGATGGATAAGGACGAGATCATTCGCCGGGCCGTCGAGGGCGTGAAACGAGCCAAAAACTGCTGCGAGGATATTGAGTTCTCCCCGGAAGACGCAGCGCGCACGGAACCTGATTTCCTTTGCCAGGTGGTCGAAGCCGCCATCGCCGCGGGGGCAACAACGGTCAACATCCCCGACACGGTCGGCTACGCCACGCCGACGCATTTCGCCAATGTGATCAAAACCTTGATGAATCGCGTCCCCAACATCGACAAGGCGGTGATCAGCGTGCATTGCCACAACGATTTGGGCTTGGCCGTGGCGAACAGTCTCGCGGCGGTCGAGCATGGGGCGGGGCAGATTGAATGCACGATCAACGGCCTGGGCGAGCGGGCGGGTAACTGTTCGTTGGAAGAAGTGGTGATGGCTTTGCGGACACGCAGCGATTACTACAAGCTTGCCACGGGCATCAACACGCCGCGGTTGGTGCCAACAAGCAGGTTGGTTTCCAACATCACCGGCATGGTGGTGCAACGCAATAAGGCCATCGTGGGGCGCAACGCCTTTGCCCATGAGGCCGGCATCCACCAAGACGGCATGTTGAAAGAGCCTACAACTTACGAAATCATGCGGCCGGAGGACGTCGGCTTTAGCAAGACCGACCTTGTGCTCGGCAAACACAGTGGCCGAGCGGCACTTGCCGATCGGGCACGAGCGATGGGCTATCACCTCAACGACGCTCAGATCGACGAGTTATTTACCGATTTCAAAAAGCTCGCCGACAAGAAGAAGGAAATTTATGACGGTGATATCGCGGCGTTGATCGAACAGCAAAACACCGAAATCGGCGATCAGTGGCAATTGGATTCGTACGAAGTGCATGCCGCAAGTGGTACAACTCAGAGGGCGAAAGTCGTGCTCAGCCGCGGAGGCGAACAACATGCGTCGCCCGAAGTGGTGGCCGATGGGCCGCTTGATGCACTTTTTAATGCCGTGGAACACGTGACTGGCAAGACCGTGGTCCTGAAAGATTACCGCGTGCAAAGTGCCAGCCGTGGCAAGGATGCGCAAGGCGAATCGTTGGTCGAAGTCGAGCATAATGGCCGAATGTATCGTGGCCGTGGTGCTTCAACCGATACCGTCGAGGCGAGCACCCGGGCATTTGTGAACGCGATCAATCGGATCGAAATCGGTGCCCACGAAATGGGCAGCCACGCGCGGCCCTCGGTTTGAGAGCGAGCGATAGCCGCGAACAGACTTGTTCGCAGGGTCCCGGCGATTCGTTGAAACGCGGCTCTTAGGAATTCACAAACGCCAGCACATAGAACACCCAGCCTGTGATCGTGGTGAGCAGCATGTCGATCGCGGCCAGCCAACCGAGCCGGCGATGCAAAGGGCTGTGTTCGTTGGGAAGAGGAGGACTCGGAAAACGTCGTAACGCTAAAACAAGCACCGCGATCCACAGCGCGACCGTCGTGAGGGCAAAAAAGAGATGAATCCATAAGGCGTTGAACACGACCTGCGCGGGTTCACCACCGATTTGACCCGCGGCACGGTCTTGCCAACCGTTGAAGCGGATATCCAGCTCGAATGCGGTGAGCACGACGGCCAGCAAACCAGCGAGGCTCAGTTGAATCCGTTTGTGGAGCTCGAAATTGCGATGCACGCGGACTTGGCGGATGCTCCAGGACAGCAGCAGCATGACCACGACCATGCCGACGCAGACCGCGTCGATCATGAACGAAGCCCGCGTGCCGAGAAAGCCGTCCCAACCGGGAAAATCCATGTTTCGAGCACCAATCACAACGAAATCGCTTGCGAGAGAATCTTGTCGCCGAGTTGGCGAACACTGACAAAAACAGTAATCTTAAGAAGCTGATTGCGAAAGGGGAGAAGTGCGAACCGCGAAGTTATTCCGCAAGCCGCACGCCAAACATCGTAATCCTTAGGCCGAGTGGCGGAATGGCAGACGCTCTGGACTTAAAATCCAGTGGGAGGTAACTCCCGTGCGGGTTCGACCCCCGCCTCGGCTACTGAGTATATAGCAACGACTTGTATTGATTATTTCTGGAAGTGCGTAGCTGTAATTCTTGAGCTGAATTCTAGTTTTGGGGGCAGATTGGGGGCAGCGTTGCATTCGCGTTGCCCCTACGTTGGTCGTTGAGAACGCATTGGACCTGCGTCGATTCTCTCGCATCAGTTGGACACCTAGTATCCAACCATGCGAGGAACACTATCCATGCCCTGGCTCGAGCAGCGCCCTAACGGCCAATACCATGTCTCATTTCGTTTTGGTGGACGGAAGCTCAAAAAATCTTTGCGGACTAAGGACGTCCGTACCGCTGAAGCGCGGTTACACCAATTGGAAGAAAACATCCGCCTACTCGAAAAGGGTCGGATCGAACTTCCCGACGATGCCGATGTCGTTGAATTCCTCTTGTCAGATGGCAAGCTCGATGGCAAGCGAAGAGCGAACCATAGCCTCCGAACGCTAAGGCAGTTTGCCGAAGCATTCATGGACAGTATTCCAGAGGGCTCACTAGAAGTCAGCACTCTCAAAGGAATGCGAATTCACCTTGACCATCTCTATCGGGGTCTCGGCAGGTCGCTCTTAATTCCTTCGCTCACCCTTGGTGATCTTCAGAAGTATGTCGATTGTCGCTCCCAAGATTCCGGACAACGCGGTCGAAAGCTGAGTCCCGCAACCATAAAAAAAGAGCTCACCACTCTACGGTCTTTATGGAACTGGGTGAAAAATGCTGGGTATCTTACACGTGCATTCCCGTCACGTGGCCTCCGCTATCCCAAGATGGCTGATAAACCGAACTTTCAAACTTGGACGGAGATCATCCGCAAGATTGAAATGCATCAGCTTAGCAAAGAACAACAGTCCTATCTGTGGGAGTGCCTGTTCCTGACCACTTCAGAGCTTAGCGAGCTACTGGCCGACGTCGAGCCCAAGGCTTTGCCGCCGTGCATCTATCCGATGTTCGTCTTCGCGGCTCATACAGGGTGCCGTCGTAGTGAGATGCTTCGCTCAGAAATAGCTGACGTCGACCTTATCGGCCGGTCGCTGACTATTCGGGAAAAGAAGAGAGTAAGGGGCCGACTGACAACTCGGAGCGTGCCAATTTCGTCTCTGCTTCACGAAGTGCTCGAACAGTGGCTTTCAACCCACCCAGGTAATGGTCCCACGTTTGTGCTGGGCCCAGGCAGATCGCGAAGTAAAAAGCAGCGAACTAGCAATCGACCACTGACGCACGACGAGGCTCAATACTATTTCAAGCAGGCTTTGGCAGAGACGAAGTGGTCTACAATTCGCGGCTGGCATGTATTTCGTCATTCGTTCTGCTCGAATTGCGCTGCGATGGGTGTTGACCAACGAGTCATCAACGCTTGGGTATCCACTCGGTGTCGCCATCTATGGGCTACATCGGTCGAAGGAGATGATCGAAACGACGGTGCAGGAACTGGCAAAGGTTGGCTTGATCGATGATCCGCTCTTGAAGTTTACCGCCCAACTTGAGAACTCCGAATTGGACGGGATCACGGAAACCGTGAATCTCTCTGCCTTGCTGTCAGCCCACGGGGCCGCGCTGGATGCCTACCCATCTCGCCTTCGCAGTAAGATAATGTCTATTCAGTTGAAAAATGCGGAGAGCATCTGTGCAGTGGCTGAAGGAATTGGGTGGCGACCAGTCCGCCGATCGTCCACGTTGGGTTCAGGGATTCTCATGTTGCGGCCGCCAATATCGGTCATTCGACAAGGAGAAGACTTACGAGACTACTTGGAAAGGCATTGTGTCGTGGCATCCACTTATGGAGACGGCGCTGTCCGCTTCTCCATGCCGCGTCGTCCCCTGGAAAATGCATGTGTTGATGTCATCCGCCTTGCCCTCGCCTCTGTAAGCGGAGCATCTCAAGCGGTGTGAGCCGCGAGACGGACTCTCTCAGACTAGTGCCAGCATCGGCGGTTTGGCGATTAGGGAAGGGCGTCCACGTCGCCAGTGCTAGATGCGAAATGTCGGTTCGACCTTGGTCACGAACACTGCGATTCGCCGGCCCCCAAGTGTCGACCAAGCGCCATCGAATTGACGGCGATCGGTGGACTTTACCGCTGTGACGAAGGCCTATCCCTTCCTGAGTGAGGTCGATGCATCGAATGGCACGTAGATCTCACTCGGTGGGCAACGGGAGCTTAAGAATCATTCAAACTGTGACCGATGGAGGCACACGCCGAAGCCGTTGGAGGAATGCCTCAACGCAGCAACTGGGGGGAAAGCGCTGTCAATAACTCATCGCGCCTGCTAAACCGTGAGACACGTCAGAAATGGACCCATTCTGAAACGACCGACTATTCTCAACTACTCATCCGTTTGATGGGATGGCCAAAGCGTTCCGAGAAGCCATACGTTTTCTCAGAATGAGATGATAAGCAATCTTGGCCCCTCAAGATGCGTTGTCAAACGAAGAGTTTTGTGAATCTCCTAGCGATCCACATGCCAAGTGGCAAATCGCAAGCCATCATGAGGCTAACCAGTGTAGTGCGTGGACCGGCATTTCATGTCTCGGCAGTCAGCATTTGCCAGATACCAACGCCGAGCATCGGCGCTGACACGAGCACCAAAGGCACAATCGCCTCGAAGTGCAGTCCGCCTCTCTGATTCGGGTCTGGGATAACAAACCAAATCAGATAACCGGAGAGCAATCCACCGACAATCGACCATAGGCCACCCCAACGCGGCCGATAAGACGCCAGGATTGCTGCGGGCAGAATCGATAACGGACCTACGAGAAGGAACGCCCAGACTTTAACCAGTTCCTTGCCACTTATGCCAGCCAACGGCGATCCGTAAATGCCGGCTCCGCCGACGCACCAAAGTGCGGCACCGAGAAATACCAAGACGCCCAGGCACAACGACACAAAGGTGAGTGTGGATGGGACAGGAAGCGTCCTCTTCAAACGATTGTCACGCCACATCGCAAAAATCCAAAAAATGGATGCTAAGCCCGCCCCAGCGACTGCAAGAGCAAGCACCCCTTCAGGAGGGATGTGATGCACCGTTCGCACATATGTCGCTCCTGCGACCGTGAGTATCAGAATGCCCCATCCCAACCTTTTCGAGACAGCACCTGATCCGACAGGAGATAGCGCGTGCTTGCCCACAATAAGACCTAAAGGGATAACGCCAAATTCACCGGATTGTACACAGCCTTGAACATGACAGATCTACGCCAGAGGAGCTTGACCAAGCACGATTCGTGCCAAGAACTCAAGATACGTCGAACTCCGCATCTGGGGTCGTCGTGGCGCCATTTCGAGATGATTGGTGATCTGGCGGTACGCGAATTGCTCGCTACGTCCTAAAGCAATACATAACCGGTCGAAAGCTGTTCGCAGCGTGTGAAATAGTGGAGCTGCTGTGCAATGACGCACGTTGTGGGCGGTGTGGAATTTGCGCGACGGATCATGGTACGCGCAGCTTCGCCCTACGCTGGCGATAGCGCTGGGCTCGGCGCCCGAGTTGGATCAGTCTAGGACGGGCTTCACTACCGACAGCAATTACGATCCCTAAATCGACGAGAGGGACAAAACACGTTCGGAAGGTGCACTGCGACGACGCAGCTTGTAGCTGCGCGGGTGTAGCAGACACCGATCCTTGGTAGATCCCAGGAAAAAGCGACGCTATGGTCCGTTTCACAATGCGGACGGGAGTAGAGCAATGCCGCGACCAATTCTAGGGGCGCTGGTAGTGGCGACGGTGCTGCTGGCATGTACAAGAGATGCGTCGTCCAACGGGAGCGCGCTGGTCGACTCTGGCAACGAGGTTGTGGCCTGGGGTTCCAATAACTTTGGCGAGGGCGCCGTCCCCGCAGCCCAGTTCACTTCCATCGCGGCCGGAGTGTATCACAGCTTAGCGATTAACAGTGATGGCACGTTGGCTAGCTGGGGCCGCAACTTGATCGGGGTTCCCACTGGTCAGTTCACAGCTATTGCGGTGGGGGCTGAACACAGTGTAGGGCTCCGGACCGACGGCTCACTTGTCGTCTGGGGCCGAAATATCTCTGACCATACGACGGCCCCTGCGGGCAGGTTTTCGGCCATTGCAACGGGTCGCGATCATAACCTGGGCATTAGGGGCGACGGCACTTTAGCTGGCTGGGGCGCTAACGACTATGGCCAGACGAACGTTCCCTCAGGGCAGTTCAAAGCCGTCGCGGCGGGACTGTATCACAGCTTGGCGATTAAGAGTGATGGCACGTTGGCTGGCTGGGGCCGCAACAATTACGGTCAGGCGACGGTCCCATCGGGAAAGTTCGTAGCCATCGCGGCCGGCGGCTATCATAGCCTGGGCCTGCGGACTGACGGCACGCTCGCAGGGTGGGGCTGGAACGCATCGAAGCAAGCCAACGTTCCTACGGGAGAATATGTGGCCATCGCCGCCGGAGAGCTTTACAGCCTTGGCCTCCGTAGGGACGCCACGCTGGTCGGTTGGGGTATGAACGCCCAAGGCCAGTGTGCCGTACCCGCCGGCCAGTTTACAGCTATCGCCGCGGGTGCTTATCACGGTCTGGCCCTCAAAAGCGATGGTACGCTGGTTAGTTGGGGCTCGAACAATTCCGGTCAGATATTGGTCCCGGCTGGAAACTTCGTGGCTATCGCCGCAGGCGGTTATCACAGCCTTGGCGTCCGCAGCGACGGCACGCTGGTCGGATGGGGCCACAACATTTTCGGCCAGATCGCCGTGCCCAAAGGTCAGTTCACGGCCGTTGCAGCGGGCTGGGATATCAGCCTGGGCCTCCGAAACGATGGCACGCTGATCGGATGGGGCAACGAGTACGGTCTGTCCGCGGGCCCGGTAGGTAAGTTCAAGGCGATTGCGGCGGGAGGAGCACACTGCCTGGGCCTGCGAACTGATGGCACGCTGGTCGGTTGGGGCCACAACGATCGCGGCCAAGCCACAGTTCCCCCGGGCCAGTTCACGGCGATCGCGGCGGGGCAAGAACACAGCCTAGGGATCAAGAGCGACGGTATGTTGGCCGGTTGGGGCCACAATGACTACGGGCAGACCAACGTCCCTGCGGGAGAATTTGTGGCCATCGCCGCTGGCGGCTACCACAGCCTAGGTCTCCGCAGCGACGGCACGTTGGCTGAATGGGGCAGGAACACGACGGAACAAAGCAGGGTTCCCGCGGGAGAATTCACTGCCATCGCCGCGGGCAGTCATCATAACCTGGGCCTCCGAAGGGACGGGACCCTGGCGGGTTGGGGCTTGAACAACTCTGGCCAGATATTGGTCCCGACGGGAAGTTTTTTGGCCATCGCCGCCGCCGGCGATCATAGCCTCGCACTGCGTAGTGGAGTTCGCCCTGGCACGTGCTTAGTGACGTTCCGAGTGCAAGTTCCTGAATCGACGCCGGCCGATGCGTCGGTGTACATCTCCGGAAACGATTCGGCCTTGAAGAACTGGAATCCGCAAGGGTTGCGACTGGAGCGTCGACGGTCGGGCGAGTTTGAGGCGCAGGTCCGTCTAAATCAGGGTAGCCACGTCGCGTACAAGGTTACCCGCGGTAGCTGGAATACGGTGGAGAAAGGAGCCAACAAAGAGGAGATCTCCAACCGTGAGTTCGACGTGTCATCGGATCACGTAGTGACGATTCGCGTGGAAAACTGGAGCGATCAACTTGATCGGCAGTAGGCATAGCCGCCATCACTGCACTTGATCGCCGTCACAGAGATTATCGCTCGCATCATATTTGGCGGTAAGAACAAATGCCCCCGTCTCCGACTGCAGGTAGACGACAGTTTCGTGCTGTGGACGACTGGGTTCCTTGGCTAGCAGGTTTTCTTCAGTTGCTTGCCGCGGTTGGGTGGCTGTGCGCGTGGATCGTCGTCGTTTCCGCCAATGCCGGTCTAATCAATGCCTTCCCTGAAGGCGCAGCACGCGAGGGCTGGCAATACTCGTTTTGGCTTGGCTTTATCAATATAAATTCGGCCGCGACGATCTTCGGCGGGCCGTTGTGCTTGTGGCGGCTTGGTTTCGCTATCTTCGCCACACCAAGGCAAATCGGAAGCAGCTGCTGCTCCTCACCTGCCTGCCGTACTTGCACGTATTATTACTTGTGGTCAGTTGCCTGTTCCTCGCATTGCTCGAGCGACTTTTCGATCTGGGACTGTAGCCAGACCTTGTGATCATCAAGAATCTCGGTCCCAGCCGAACCCGCTAGAGCTTCCGCAACAGCTGCTTTGCCATTGACTGGCAACGATGGGTGAACACACTGAAAGACAGAGCCATAAACCATGTTTATTCCGAATAAGCAGAGCTATATTGGTATCCGTTGAAGCATTACCGAGGTGCAGGTATGGCGGAAGTAATCGCGGTTATCGTAGCGTTCGGCGCAATTGCCGTGGCTCTTACGGCCTGGGCTTGGCATCGGATGTATGAGCCAGCGGGTGCCCTGGTCGCGTTCTGTCTCGGTCCCACATGGGGATCGTTCATTTATTCGATTGCTTTCTGCCGTGAAGGTGGGCCGGACGCAGGTCTGCTCTTCGGCTTCAGCTTAGGCATCGGCGGAATATATGTGGGAGTCCCAGTCGGGTTGTTCCTGGCGGTACTCCAGATCTTTGCTCGAATAGGCCGTCGCTATGGAGGCAACGGTGAATAACGGCAAATGACGACCGTTTTTCGGAGCTTTCTTGTCGGGGAAAGCTCTCGGGAGAGCCCGGGTCGATCTGCTCTGCCGTGGATGGCGCAAGTTAGCGTTGCGCCCACATGTCGAATCGCAATTTGCAAACAACCGCCAGTATCCCGCACGCTGAGGTGAGACACACCGACTGTAATCCGGCAGGGCGGAAACTGACTGAGGGTGGACCAGCCGACGCGTCGCAGCATTCCAGCCAACTGCAGGCGGTGTACATCACCTCACTCAGATTGGATTCCGGTCACGTCGGACCATCCGGCGCGGCTTACGCTCGATACTATGTCTCTGAGGTGTCCTGGCGGCGAGGACACCGTTGCAAGTTCGCTGAAACCTCTAGCCGCTGAGACCGATGCAACCGACCGCAGGAACCACGCCGCCCAATACGCTTCGTTCTGGTGCACCGCTGCGCGTTCAAGCGAGGCTTACCAGGGGGCCGAAGTCGGCTCGGAAGCGGGCTTCTGGAACAAGAATTGCCCCTCTTTCGTTTCGGACCCCATAGGTGCCGAATTAGCCGGTCAGCGGGCCTGCATTGGTGGCTGCGCGTGCGGAATTGCAGGCATGAAGGGGCAGAGTGACACAAGAAGACAAGAAGAGGCACAAATCAATCGCCGCCAAAACAGTCAAAAAAGGTGTCGGAGAATGCGGCTTTTTTGCTAGTACTCCTATGGGGACGAACGTCTCGATCAAGGGAGGGAGTCCGATGTGGAAAATCGTAGCAACCTTGACTTCGATGGTAGTTTGCGGAGCCGGGACTTTATTTGGCACGGCCCTCATTCTGATGAAACTGGGTTCGCAACATCATGACAACTACGACTACTACAGCATCAACTATCCTGTGTTGGTCTGGGGACCTGCAGTCCTGGGCTTTTTGACTCCTGGGTTCCTCGTGTGGTACTTGGAAAAGCGAGGATACACTAATGCGTGGAAAATATTCGGGACACTGCCTCTGATAATATGTAACGCCGCTATTGTCATGATGGCCGTGATCTATTCTATCGGCTGGGCAAAGCGTTTTCAGTTTGTCGACGATTATCGATGGTTCGCAGTTGAAGTTTGGGGCAGGTACATCGCCGCAATCTTCGGAATACTCGGAGTGATTGCTGTTATCTGGTATCTTGAAAAGCGGGGCAACTCTAATGCCTGGAGAGTAGCTAGGGCGTTGTCGCTGCTGTTTGCTAGCGAAGTTATTGTCTGCGTCGTTGTGGTGCTGATGATTTCTATACTTCGGTTCCGTACTCAGGCAGCTGAACTGAATGCGGAGCAACAACAAGCGATCGCCAACATTCAGAAGCTGGGGGGGAAGGTATACTATGGGGAAAAGGGGCTTACTGTTAACTTCTATGACACTCGGATTGCCAACGCCGAATTGGTGCACCTATCAAGCTTGACAAGCCTTAGAGAACTAGTGTTGGCAGACACGGAAATCACCGATGCCGGACTCCAACAACTGGACTCCCTGGCTCATCTCAAGTCGCTAACGCTTAGCAACACCCAAGTTTCCGACGTCGGTTTGGCTCACCTGGAAAGCTTTACAGAGCTTCAACACCTGGACCTATTTGGCACTCAGATCACCGACGCTGGTTTGGCACGCATTCAAGGTTTAAGAAAGCTCCAACATCTGGATTTAACCGGCACGCAGATCACCGACGCCGGTTTGGTGCATCTCCGGGGATTTGTCGAGCTGCAGTTGCTTAGCTTAAGTGAAACTGAAGTCACTGACGCAGGATTAGAGCATCTGACAGGATTCACAAGCCTTGCAGTACTAACACTGGGCGGCACTCAAATCACCGACGCTGCACTTGTGCATATCGAACAGCTTACAGAATTGAAAAGACTGTCTTTCCAAAACACTCAGATTACCGACGCTGGATTGGTGCACCTGGCAGGCTTAACTGACCTTCGATGGCTGGACCTCAATCAGACCCAAGTCACCGAGAAAGGCGTCGAGGAACTCCGAGAAGCATTACCGAACTGCGAAATTCCTCGCTTCTTTCCAAGTTGGAGCAAGGTCAAATGAATCGGGCACATCCGATTTATCTGAAGTTGGTAGACTGGTAGACATAGCGACGGGCCTACGAAGTAAGACTTCTCGCCAGTGGATATTGGCAATCCACTTCCTCCTTACGTTATCCTCCAGCGCTTTGCACACGCTGAGCTTGGCGTACATTCGTTTCGACCGAAGGTCTGTTTCGCCTCCGCATAACGAATTCCACTAACCCGCACAGCTGGGCGTCCCTCTCGCGAGACAGCGACTTCCACTGCGACTGACGGTTTTGTAGCTGCCAGAGCATGACATAAGGCGTGCAGCTAGGGGCTTGCCTGTCCGATGTAAGCCCTAATCCGGGATTTCCCATTTGGATGTACTGGAAACCGCTCCAGGCTTGAAATCCCACTTATTCTAATAGCAGGTTTGCCCAGCACATTCCATGCATTCGCTCATTCTCGCCTATACATATACCAAGCGAGGACAGCTGGAGCTAAGAAGCCCAAGAACGAGGGTCCCCAAAACAACGCTGGATAGTTGATGCTGTAGTAGTCGTAGCTGCCACGAAACCTCGACCCCAATTCCATCAGGACAAATCCCGTGAAAAGCATAGTGACGAACCCACAGAGCACCATTAAAAACAAAACCGTCAACAAAACAATTAAGTCTTTCCCCATCGAAATATCCTCTGGTTATATGCACTCGATCATATTTGATTAGTTATTCGAGAATTGCATTTCGTTTGGCGCTTTGCCTACTAGGCTCGCCGCTAGGTAGTTTTCGATGTCTTGCGGACGATAGCGAATCGACTTGGAGCCAAGTCTCACGGCCGGCAATTCGCCGCCTTGCGTTTGAGTAAAAACAGTCCGCGCCGAAATTTTCAGCGCTTTGGCGACTTCGGACCGGGTCAGTAGTTCAATAGTTGGTTGCCCTTGGAATTAGTGTCAGTTTCCCCTTGTGCCGTAACGCCGACAGTATCCGGGGGATAGCTTCGACGGGAACATCGCGGCGCCCGAGAACAAGGGGAACGTCAACGGCTTGTTCGTACAGCAACAGCGAAAGCGTCCGGGGTGAAACCCGGAACCCATGTTGCTCCGCAATAAGGTGGCATGCTTGAACCGACATTTCCGCTATGGATTGAGCGTGGAACCGCTCCTAGCTCGGAATGTCGCCCATTTTAACACGCTGCGTCCCCTGCGGCGCGCCCCGAGTGGATTTTTTTGAGGCTGTTCATTGCCCGTCCGGTGACCATTTCCGTCTGCTCGAGCGTCTTCTCGAGTTCCCGGTAGGCCAGCAGTCCGGCGTCGGTCGTGATCTGACTGCCCAGGAACTTGAGTTTCAAGCGGCTGTCAAAACCGACCCGCAAATCCTCGTTTTGGCAGTCACCCATCCGGTTCCCCCTCTCAGCTGGGCATGATTTGGCAAAAGACCCTTGTTTTGAAGGGCTTGGCGCAAATCGCATGCCAAAACGCTGGAAGTCATCTGGGGAATACGGGCTAACTGGGTGAGGTCATTTCTGCGCAATGTTTCTCACTGTACGACCAATAAGAATTCCTATGAGGGCACCCATTAGAATTGAAGGTGCCCAGATTATCGCCCAGATGGCAGCGGCGATTGGCCATATATTTGATGTGGGAGGCAAGAGAGCAGCGATGCAAGCTCCAAGAAATGTGCCGCATGCCATGGTCAAGCCGTTAGTCCACGGTTTGTTTGATGGCAATAGATTGGTGATAACAGCTACGGGGAAGAGAGCAAGTCCCATAAACCTGATGATGACTTCTATTGCTACTGTGTCAGGATCAACGCTTCTGAGAAAGATGAATGAAGATACTCCCCCTAGCCCACCTGCGAAGAGAGCCATCTTTGGAATAGCAAAGAGCTTCGTCATTGTTCTCTTGTTACCCAACCATGAATACGGGCAGCCATTCGTCAGTTAAGCGTGAACATCAGCATACGTAAATCCCCTTCTCGCTGCCGTGTCTTGCTGGGACTCTGGATTGTGGTGTTTAGATTGGTACGGGTGAAACAAGGATCGCAGGAGTTAGGCTAGAAAGTCAGACCGATATCGGTCCTTTTTTTCTTTGGCGTCGGTCACGGCGAAACTGGATTCGTAATCTTCGCCTCAGTAGGAGAATTTTCTTAATCGCGAGAACTATCGATAGTCCCCAGACCGTCCCATTCAGAGCATACATTACGACGAATCCAGTGGTGTCTAACGGCTCAGCATCGGGGCGTTCAAAAATAATTGCCGGAAGATGCAGAATTGCCCAGGCAGTATCTGCTAGGACGTCAGAGGGCGTGCGGTCATCCCATGAAAATACATAGGCAAATAGTCGTTCCCCAAAGGCCATTCCGAGTACGACCCAGACAACGGAACCTACGATTGCGGCTACCACGTAATGTAGCGGGCTACATCGTGCAGCCTTAAGTTTCCGACTGGTTGCTTCTCTGCGATGGGGCATGGGAATCCCCCGTCTCGAGCATCTCTTCAGACCAACTGTGCATATCCGCACACCTACACACCAAAGCGTAACCCGCTAGTGGCACTGCGGCAGTTGCGTAGTCATTTCAACAATTTAATCGCAAACGACATTCCAAATAAATGAAAATGCAACAATACCACTCAGCCATGTGCAGCATTACAAGCCATGGATAGCACTCGACTTAATGCTTTTTCGCACAGCGGTGAATCTGCCCGACGTACGAAACGGAAGCAGTAAAACGCCCTCGATTGCCATCAAAATGGCGATTTCGCCATCTCGCTAAGACCTTCGGCTTCATCGTTCGACGCACTTTCCGGGGGCTTCCGTTCGACGCGTCGAAGTTTCACGAGTATGAAGGATTGACGAGACAGCTTAGATGACAAGGCGTGACGGGCACCTCTGGTACAAATTTTGTGGTCTCGAGACTGTTATTGAATCCAGGAGTGTGCCCAAGAGCATCCAGGGCATTTGCGACCTGTGTGGAAGGGCGAAACAGCACAAACGTGTGCTAGGAGGTTGACTATGGCAATCTTGGAGATTCGTGTTTCGAAATTGGTTTGTGTAGAGCTTATCGTCCTTGGGCTACCGGCATCAGCAGCTGTCCTCTCTATCGGAGTGCCTCACCTGATAGGCTGAAGTTGGGCGGATTTCGCACCGGCTCTGGTGTTGTGCGGTCTGGGTGTGTTCCTGCTGCTGATGATGATGGCAATAGCAGCCTTCCGGCGGTTCCTCCACAGGAAAAAGAGATAGCGCGGCGTGCGACTTGGAACTTAGCGAACGTCCTTTTCGTCTAGCAGCGAATTATACAAATGACCTCCTCGTAGATGCCATTCGTGAAACTGACCTCCCAAATCAACAACAGTAGCGGCGCAACGATCAATAGTAGTTGGCTCTGGCTGAATCTAGCAACTGTCGACCTCTTCAGATCGTTTACGGTGCTTGATCTTGAGGGCCACCGCCGTATAGTCACGAGACTTCCGATTAATGGCTCACAGCATGCCTGACACCCAAGCTACCAGAACCACGGTCTGGTGTTCGGTGTCGGTCAGCGGAGGGCTCAAGGAAAGACTGTTAATTCGTTCTAACACCTACATAGGGAATAGCCCAGTCGTCAAGGCGCGTGGGCTGCGTGATGCCTCGTTGTTATGGGCACCGCGCCGTCCGAATCAGAGAGGTTTATCATGACGTTGTCGTTTGGTGTGGCTGACGTCCTGCTAGCTCTGCTTCTTGCGCTGTTGTTGGTGCTGCTGAGCCGATTCGGATCGCTCGATTGGCTCCGGGTGCTACCAGGATCCAGTCAGCGTCGAGCGATTCCAGAATCACGCTTTCGATTTGGTGGTTCACGAACCTTGTTCTGGATTAGTCTCGGCAATCTCGTGCTATGGCGCTTTGGGTTGACGCTCGACTTTGTCGATGCGGGTGAATGGGTCCAGTTTCTTGGTGGAGTTTTCTGTGAGATTCCTTTGTTCGTGGCATGTTCGCTAGTTCCGATATCGATTGCTGTATCCATCTGGCGTTACTTTTGGGGGGATTGTTCGGCATGGGGAAAGTACACTCCTGCCCTGGCGGTATTTGCCTGTTGCTGATGCTGGCTGAACTTCACTACATGCTAACCCCTTAAGACGGATGGCGATCGCCATGGGATTTCCGAGGTACGAAGTGATCCTTTCAAGGCACTACTCAGAAGTCCGCAGTGCCACAGAATCAACGCGCTGGTGCCGCCCGCGTGACCGCCAATCTTCCACGAAACCCGACACCTTGGCGCCGTCTTGACACTGTAAGAGCACCAGATGGATCGCCCCACGGTTTTTTCCCTCGGTGCTGTCTCGCGGGGCGCCGACCAACAAATCCATAACTCCGTCGCCATCGAAATCTCCCAGCGACGCCATCGAACGACCAAATGCGTCCTCGTCTGAGAGCTCTGGGCCGCCGGCGCCTCCGAAGATCACCTCGGTCCGTTTAGTCGTCGCGTCCGCGTTCAACAGCAGCAGGTGCACCGTTCCGCGTTGGTAGCCTCCCGCATTTGCGCCTGGGGCGCCGACGGCTAGATCCGATATGCCGTTGTTATCGAGGTCACCAACCAAGGCAAGCGAATCGCCGTACCAATCGCGCGCCCCCACATCGGGCCCGCCAGTGGCTCCGTCGATAATCTTGCGGTGTCGCTTCACTGTTCCGTCGGCGTTCATGAATAGCAGGTAGATCGCTCGATTCCATGCACCTGAGTCTTGATCGGCGGCACTGATCGCCAAGTCCGTCAGACCATCTCCGTCAAGGTCGCCCATCGGAGCAAGAGCATCGCCAAAGTAATCGGCAAGAGGTAATTCGGGTACGCCGCCAACACCGCTTGCCAGCTTCTGGCATTGTGCCGCCGTTCCATCCGCGTTCATCAATAAGACATAAACGGCTTGCTTATGGGGGCCACCGTCGCGGTCTCCGGCGCTGACCACCAGGTCGGTGACTCCATCGCCATCTAAATCTCCAAGCGACGCGATCTCGCGACCAAAGCCGTCGTAATTTGCAAGAGCGGGGCCTCCCCCAAGGGAGCTAGCAATCTTCTTGCATCGCTTCGCCGTTCCGTCCGCGCTCATGAACAAGACGTACACCGCCCCGCGTTGAAAACCGCCAGTGTTGTCGCCGCTGGCGCCGACTGCGAGGTCCGCGATACCGTCCCCATTCAAGTCCCCCACCGGCGCGAGGGCACCCCCGAACGAACTGGCCTTCTCCAGCTTAGGTCCGCCGTTCATGCCACTGGTTATCTTCCGTGTCGTCCTCGCTGAGCCATCTGCGTTCATATGCATTATGTGTACGGCTCCGACGTTATACTGGAGGTGGGTCGCGTCAGTCCCAGGAGCCCCCACAGCCAAGTCTTTGATACCGTCGGCGTCCAAATCTCCGAGCAACGCAACGGAACTGCCAAACCAATCGCCATCGGACAGCGTCAGGCCAGTGATGGCGCGATCGGCGATCTTCTCAGATCGCTTTACAAAGAGGTTCGCGTCGGTTGGCGGTCGCCGTTGCCAGGCGACGAATAGGGGAGCAATGCTCAAGAGCACTCCCGCCAGGGCGGCCGATAGCGGCCAGGAATATCGCCGCGTGCTGACTATCAGATGCAGGCCGTTGGCCAACCCGTACAGCACCAGAGGCGTAGTCCAGAAGTAGGCAGCGCCAAAGGCGCCAAAGAAGATGATTTCTCTGAGCCGAACAGTATCGGGGCGGATTATGCGCCCCTCCCGGATTAAAGTGGGAACCGCCAGGGATAGGCTTAGCCACAACCATACCGTCGCGACGACCAGGGTCAGCAGGAGAGCGGCGAGGCTGTATTGAACGCCGTGTTTCCGGCGTTCTCGATCGTAGAACCACAGCCCTGCGCGAACGGCTAAGACGAGGAGAATTGCAACGAATGCGGAGCAATTGACCGTCTCAAGCAGCGTTCTCGATGTGTGTTCCCAACGATCGATCGGATGTCGCACACCAACTGGAAGGAGCGTCAAACCGAATATTAGAGTACACGTGTTGGCTAGGAGGCCAACAACACTTGGCCAAGTCATCTGTAACTGCCCACACTGGCGAAAGCCCATCGCGGCGAGCCATACCCCGGTGATGCTTGTAAGCAGCATCAACGACCCACACGTCCTCGGCGAAACAAACATCAACGTGCTGCAGCCGAGCGCGAACAAGGCGAGCGATATCGATAGAAAGCCTAGGGCCATCGATCGCAGGTGTTGTGGTGCACCTCGCACGCTGCGGACGGTTCGGTACACAAAGGTCGTCGCTCCAAGGAGCGCGATAACGGACAGCGCGGTGGCAAGCATTTGGTGTCTTCCCTTAGTCCGAGGGCAGTAGGACGGAATGGGCGGACAACGTAGACGCGAAGCACAAGTATTTGTCCATGGTCTTCCGTCGGTCGCGCAATCAAGCCCCTCGTATATCTCCGAGCAATACCCTCGGGTCGTCTTCCAGGGGCTGACCTACTAGTTTCGCCAAGCGTTGGTTGCCTCCTCACGTGCGTTTCCGCACGCCTAGCCGCCGCCTCGAAGGTCTCAACTTCGGAGATTCGGCAATCTCTGATTCACGGTTGGGGAATCCGCAAATGATGTTCCAGAAGCGGCTACAGTAGGACCGTTTGCTTGCGGAGGCTTGCAACGTTGTCCTCACCGACGCCACAATCGTTGGGTGGCTAAGCTGCAGCGGTGTGCTCAACCGCCTTCAATTAGAGACAAGTCCAATCTGCAGCGGATGGACCAACGAATGGCACATAGAAGTATGTAAGCTGTTATCTGCCATAGATTAAGCAACGCTATCACAGCATCGCAACACGTTTCGTTTCCCAAAGTGATGTCGCCGAAAAAGGCCTCGCTTGCTTGGATGGTTTTATTCACAAACCCATCTTCTGCAAGGAGGCCTTACGATGCGTTGTTCTAACCGAGCGCGGTTTCGCCAGCAAGTTCGTTTTTTGCAGCGACAGTTTCTTCAAGAGGGGGACTTTCCATTTACTGAGGTGTTGCCAGCCGATGGGATCTCGCAAGCACTGACGGCTGCAGGTGTGGCTTGGAACGAACGCATCTACACGCCGTTGGTAACTCTTTGGATCTTCCTCGGACAAGTCCTGAGCGCGGATCATTCCTGTCGAGCCGCTGTTGCCCGGTTCGTCGCTCATCGAGTCTCACGAGGCCAGCGAGCCTGTTCTTCCCACACGGGGGCCTACTGCCAGGCGAGAAAACGTCTGCCGGAACAGTTCTTTGCACACATCGCTCGTGGTGTTGGTCAAGCACTTCATCAAGCATCTCAGTCGGAATGGCTTTGGAAGAACCGCAACGTCTACATGTTTGACGGCACCACCATCTCCATGCCGGACACGCCGAGCAACCAGGGAGCTTACCCGCAGTCGAGTAAACAAACTCCAGGCGTTGGCTTTCCGTTGGCCCGCGTGGCAGGGATCTTCTCACTTTCGTGCGGAGCGATCCTTGATTTGGCAGTCGCAGGGTACTCGGGAAAAGGCCAAGGTGAGACTACTCTCTTCCGCCAGCTTTGGGATCTCTTTCGTCCTGGAGATATCGTCCTCACCGATGCGCTGATGTGCAATTACCAGAATCTGTGCTGCTTACAGCAGCGTGGTGTGGATATGGTCACACGACTCAACAAGTCTACCAGAAAGGCAAACTTTCGAAGTGGTACACCCTTAGGAAAGAATGATCGCTTGGTCCGTTGGAAAAAGTCGTGGATTCGAGACCTGGACCGGGAACAGCGGCGAGTGATTCCCGACTTCCTCACCATCCGTCAGTGCCGATTCTGGGTGAACCAACCCGGCTTTCGCTCCCATGAGGTGATCCTCGTCACGACCATCTTGGACCCACGTGATGCATCGGTTGCCGAGTTGGCCGAGCTCTATGGAATGCGGTGGAACAACGAAACCGATTTCTCATCATTGAAAGTCACCCTGCAAATGGACGTCTTGCGCTGCAAAACTCCGGAGCTTGTTCGCAAAGAGATCTGGACGCACGTGCTTGCCTACAACCTGATCCGTACGATCATGGCACAGTCTTGTTGCCGCGCAGGCATGCTGCCCAGGGAGGTCAGCTTTAAAGCAACGGTACAAATCCTGGAAGCCTTTCACCCGATCCTCGCTGCACCGAGCTGTCGCAGTCGTGCCGATCGGCTGATGCTGTATGAACAAATCATGGATGCCATTGCGGTTCACCAGGTTGGCAATCGTCCGGGACGCATCGAACCTCGGCTGCGGAAACGTCGTTTCAAAAAGTACGACTTCATGATGAAGCCACGCAAGGAGGCCAAACGCGATGTACTGAAACAACTTAGGAAGAAGTAAGTGCCATTCGATGGACCAACCACCCACAGGAGGGGTTCGTGGCTATCTGCGGAGTTCTACCCACAGCCAAGACACCTCAGTCAGTTCGCCGTGTCCCCTAACACCGCCGAATGCCCGCGCGTCAGGTTTCAGCGAGTCTCTGTTACGTTATTGCAGTTTCATCTCAGAAATTCTCCGCTCGGCCATGATTTGCATCCTCTTTCCAGCTTCTTCGGGGGTGAGCTCTCCCTGAAGCAGCGCTCGAAGAGCGGGACGCATGGAGTCGAAGATTGCTCTCAGTTCGTATTCGACCGGCATCGGTCGACCCCGCTCAACTTGCTTGACTGAGACGGTAAATATCTTGTCGCTGCTGGAGAGTGCTTCTTCGTACAGTACATGAAGCGAAGAGACGATCCGCAATCGCTTTACTAAACGGCGTTGCACTTCCTCTGAAGTCATGTACTGGACAAACAACATCGCAGCATCTGCGCGCTCACCCTTGGCATTGGCATTCAGCGAGTAACCAATGGGCGCCACCATCGGTCGCATTGGTATGCCGGTACCACTGACCGCTGGCAACACGGCGACGGCTGCGTTTAGCTTGGGATTGCCCAGATAGTCACTCCAGCTCCAATCGCCGTTGATGATCATGGCGGCTTTGCCATCTTTGAACAGAGCGTCGGCAATCGCGTAATCGCAATTTGGCGGTGTCACCAGTTCTTTATTTACGATACGATGAATCAGCGCGTAAGCTGCGATGGCTTCGGGAGTATCCAAATTAGGAACGCCGGGCGAGTTTTCGTCAAATACCCAGGCGCCGCAACCTGTTAGGAAAGGGACCGCGAAGAACGGCTCCGAGCAGTTCCACACTAGGCCATAGCGTTCTGGACGCCCGTCCTGATCCTCATCAATCGTCTGCTGCTTGGCGATCTGGATCAGGTCCTCAGTCGTTTGGGGAGGCTCGGAGACATAATTCTGGTTAAAGACAAGGGCAAGGTGGTTGCCGACGCGACCACCCACCAGAAGCAGTTCCTCTTTGGAAGAGTCATCTAGGCCTGGCAATTTGATCAAGGAGCCCTCGCCAAATTGTTGCTGTTGTGTTTTGCTGATCCATGGTGTCATGTCCTGGATGATCCGCTTGCTTTGAAAAAGCTCCACCGCATCGGAGGGGCCGTAAACAAGATCGGGACCTATGCCATCCAGGGCTGCTGACTCATAGCCACTTTTCGAAAGCGCTCGCACGTCGATTTCTGGGTGCAGTTGGCGGAATCGTCCAATTTCGGCGTCGATTGCTTCTCGTTCGCCTGAGACCATGTGGTGCTGCCACATCGTGATTATCAGTCGATCGGATTGCTGGGCTGCGCATGCCGCGATGATGAACAGGAAGCTTAGGCACGCCAAAACAATGAGGGTGATCAGTCGATTCAATGTGTTCCTCTTGCTTTTCAGAATTATCGAAGGCGACGATCCATCCGAATCTAAAGTTAGCCATCGCATGGTTCACCTCCCCCAGAATAAGTTTTCTGCCTTCATAGGGTAACTGCCGAAAAGACCGCGTTGCCCGAAATCTATTCTGCGAAATTTTGGCGGCGATTTCTGAATTGGCTCCGCTGTGTCTTTTATGTCTTTCTGTCTCCTTTGCGTGCGATCCTTCACACTTTTCGCGGCCGCAAGCCACCCGGCTCCGGGTTTTCGGCCTCTTTAAGTTCACGAGATTAGAATGTGCAATATTCGTTCCTAGTTGCTCAGCCCCCTCGCGTCTTCGGCTAAATCGCAGCATAGCTTTGCAGCTAAAAGAAAAAAGTACTATTGCGTTATTCGAAGTTAAAACCAACCCAAATCTTGTTATCTGATTTAAATCCCTTTTGCCAGACTGGTGAACGTTATGAACAAAGAACGATCTGTGGTTGTCCGAGGCCCAGACGACGGCGAATGCATCTACGCTGGTGGTGATCTATACCGGTTCTTTGCGACCACAGATGAGACAGATGGCACCTACGCTATATGGGAGGCGATCGTTCCTCCCGGTGGTGGACCGCCGCCGCACCTTCATCGTGACGAGGAGGAAGGATTCTACGTCGTTTCGGGGCAACTTACCGTTTACGCGGATGGTTCGGAAATCAATGCGACACCAGGGTCTTATGTCCACATGCCAAAACACTCGAAGCACTGGTTCCGAAACAACTCTGAAACCGTTACCAAGATGCTAGTGCTTGTTGCTCCCGGTGGTATGGAACGACTTTTCAAAACGACTGGTCGCACTGCTACTGATTTGCACGCTCCAATACCGCCATTGGACGACGACGAGAAGAAACGGATTGTCGAGACCGCTCCTTTATTCGGTATCGAAATATTCCCTGCTCCTCACTGAAGAAAAACGATGGATAACCATCGGTTGCAACGGAGCGGCGGTGGTCGAGTTGTTTTGAAATCACGTCTTCTCCCGCTGACCGCTGAAGCTTGACGTTATCTAATCCATGAGTGACCCACCTTGGGCTACTGCCGTCACCTTACCAGCGGTAGGTGTTACGCGGCCCAAAGTAGACATCTGTCTATTCTCAACTAACTTCGGTGAGCACACCGAATTGACTTTGCCCATATGCTTCCACGCGGAAGATGGACCAGCCGCCCGCTCGAAGAGACCTGGCCTTCCCGCTGTCGGTGGCGGAGACCTCTGCAGTTCGAGAATCACTTTGACGACGCCAATCCCTGGTCATCGAAGCCCCGATCTGCCGGTCCCGATGTGCGTCATGAGGGCGTGTCATTACGCTTGACTGGCCGAGCGAAATGTCGGTTCGACATGGGTCAGAAGTTCAGCCTTGGGTAGGCCGCTAGGTGTCCTCAGCATGATGACGCTTTTCGCTGCCGCCAACTGCGGTCGGTAGATTCCACCGCTGCGGCAAAGCACAACTCCTACCGACTGGGGGGCGATGCAACTTCAACGGCTTGGCTTCCTGCCGAATTGCGTTAGGTGAGTTTCTAAGACTTGCCGTCGGTGTGTGCGCCAATAGACGTCATCTGTGCCCACATCGCCTTTTGCATTTCCAGCCAACTTTCCATTCCCATGGGGAGCCACGCTTTGATCATCTCGACGGGTTGTAGTGAGCCGACATTGGCCATCGTCCGTTCCTGCAACTCCTTGAGCATGGCCTCCTGCATCGGCGCCACGTCCGGCAGACCCATGTACTGTCGGGCTTCAGCGGGCGTACAATCGATGTTGATCGTGATCTTCATTTGATTTCTCCTCGCGAGACGCGTCGCCGTTTGAATGAGATGAGTGTAACCAGTCCGCCGATGGTAGAACAAGGCACACTCTCATTCGCCACGGAGCAGTGGCCGTTAGGTGAGGAGATTTCGATAACTTGGACAGGTTCGGCTAAAGTTTCTTTTCTGCGTTCCGAGCAAACCGCCCCTTGAGACATCGCTCAATCGTTGTGTGTCGAGCCGTTAAGCGCCGCCTTGAGATATCACGCTTTTCCAGAAAGACAGTTCTTGGCGACTCGCTCGCGTTGGTCCAAACGCGCGTGCAGGGCCGCAAGCGTCTGCTCCAAGATTTCCCCGGGCTCGCCGCCGGCAGGAATCGAAATCAACTCCTGACGCTGCGCGTAGAACTCGCCCAACGGCGCCGTCGCCTTGCGATAAGCGTCCATGCGAATCCGCACCACCTCCGGTCGGTCGTCCTCACGCTGCCGCAGAGCCCCGCCGCACCGATTACAAATCCCCACTTGGGCGGGTGGCCGAGCTGTCACGTGATACACGGCCTTGCAGTCCGTACATGTCCGCCGCCCGCCAATCCGCTCCACAATCTCCTCCAGCGCCAGCTCGTACGACACCACTCCGTCGAGCGCCACCCCCAGCTTCTCTAGCTGCAGCTGCAGCCACTGCGCCTGCAGCAGCGTTCGCGGGAAACCATCAAGCAAAAACCCCCCTTCGCAGCGTAAGCAGCCGCTCCGTTCGCGCAGCGTTTCGATCACTAGCTCGTCCGAAACCAACTCGCCCCGGCTCATCGCTGCCAGCGCCACCAACACGGCTGAACTCGAATTCCCGTCGCAATTGGCCGCTCGAAACACGTCGCCCGTCGAAAGATGGCACGTCCGCAGCCTGTCGCTCAACAACTTCGCCTGCGTCCCCTTGCCCACACCGGGCGGCCCCAGTAGTACCAATCGATATGCGTAATCCCGGGGGCCTCCTTCCGGCTCGCACGTCACGTCCGTTCCACTCAGCCAGGCCGTCCGCAAATGGTGATGGTTCATTGTGCCCCCCCTCCAAAACGCAAGAATGCTAAGCTGGCGGCTCGCCGCCCATGCCGCCGCGCCCAACCGCGGCGTCACAATGACTATCTTTGTCTTTATAGTCGACGAGCATTTCTCACGCCACACTTCAAGGACACAAAAAACGCGTTGGCCCTGCGCGAATTCGCTAGCCGCGAGAAACAAAGGAGATTGGCCATGACCTGCATTCACCTGCAACACCTCTTCGAACTCTGCCGCGAACACGCTCTCAAGCTTGGCGGATCAGACCTCAACCGCGTCGTCTGCCACCAATGCGACCGGCAGGAAGTGTGCCCCTCGAACCTCAGGGAGGAGTTCGACGACGCTGAGCCAAGTCCAGCGGCCGCCTCGCCGATGCCAAGCGGCGCCGGCCAATAATCCCACGTCAGCGCCGCGCGCCCGGCATCCCAGCCCAAAAAGTGCGCTAAGGCATTCGCCATCAGAGTTGGCTGACGGCGGCGATCGTCGATGCAGTCGCAGTGCTGGCGACATGCCGTCACTAGTTGGTTTCGGTATTCGCGAATATCATTGGTCGGGGACCTGGTGGGAAGACGATAAAGGAGGATAGAGCCGGTCACACGCCGACGGCTAATTCTAGAGTTGGCCCAGGCGGGTCACCGCCAGTACGGTAGAGCGCTCGGCCCAGAGAGCCGGTTCGCGACTTCTCTTGGCTGAGTACTCGGGCCGTGGTCGCCTTGCCTCTGACCACGGTGGACCCTATCAAGATCAAGGACGATCTGCGGCTTTGGGCGCGAGATGGGCCTTGGCCGCAACTCCAGGAAGGAGGTTGCCATGATCGCTATAACCCCGCGCACCCCGGTCTCGACGCTCTGCTCGGCAAGCACGGATAGTGATTTGGAGCATCGGCTTGCTAACTTCTTATTTCAGCGAGAGGTGCCGGATGGAAACTGTGTACGGCTGGACGCCCAGGGCGGCGTGGTTGTCGTGAGTGGAGTACTTCCGACTTGCTACGCCAAGTGGTTGTGCATCGAGTGCTGTCGACGGGTAGCCGGCGTGATCAGAATCATTGATGAGGTGACGGTCACGCGGGTGATCACCGAGTTGCCAAGAGCAGCTTCCGAGGTCGAAGCACGCTGTCAAAATGATGTGTCCGTGGTCGACAATTGCTCCCAGGTGTCCCGACCCAGAACGCCAAGGAGGGCGCGTCATTGGTCATTAGCCAAGTGCGAAATGACGGTTCGACATATGCACTCAACGCATGGCCACATTTACAAATCTCGCACTGCGAAGGCCCGCCGATGGTCTAAACAATGGTCCGTTGTTAGCCTCTATCACCAGGCAATTATATTGAGCCTCAGAGAATTATTCGCCGCCGCCTCGCGAGCTTCACTGCCACTGCAGTGAGCGATAGCAGTACCCAGCTTGAAGGCTCCGGCACACTGACACTCGCGGCCACCAACGAACCCGTGCCGTAGTTGTTCTGCCAATCGGCGAGATCGCCTACGCTCGTGTTGCGTTGCCAAACAAGAAAATCACGGCCATCGACATCCCCATCGAGATCGAAGTCTCCCTCGACTGAGGTGATGGGTTGTGCGATACGAAGGCCAAACCAAGCATAGGACGCCACGTCACGAAAAGAGTAGAGGGCTCGCATTGCCGCTCCTCCAAACTCGTAAGAGTAATACCAAGCCCCTCCGCGATAGACCGGAAAGTTGGCTCCGAGAGTGCTTTGCTTTACACCTTCCGTCCATTGGAATACCTGGCCATCGACATCTTGTAAGCCGTAATAACTTGTAGCCGAAGCATACGAGCCAACTTCTCTGAGATAGTTCACACTGCTATCAAATGTAGAACCTGTTTGCCAATAGATGTCACCACTTGTACCCGAGGGCCCGGCAGCAATGGCATTATTAGCGCTAGTGGTCCCACCAGGAGGTGCTTCACCAATAGGCGGAGAATCGCTTTGAACGCCGTACTGCCAGTAGCCACCCGCACCTCCTTTGGTGGGGTCGTAGTAGGCGGCTTTATAAAATTCATCTTCGCTCGGAATGAAATAACTTGCCCCCGACTGACGTGGAAGTGGTCCACCGATTGTGGACCTAGTAATTGACATGTCGTATACGCCATTTTCAGTATCGCCGGAACCTTGACCGTTGTGCAGCCAGTTCACAAAGCGTGCGGAGCTATCCCAATTGATCCACGTTGCGGGATAGTTTTCCTGGCCGATTTTTGCGCTGTAATGATTACCAGACGAGGCACTCAGATTGTAATCGACGCCCCCGGTATAGGCTGTGCCTGTTCCCCCAATTGTGCTTGCTGTCATGTTGCGGTTGTAAATGCCGTTGTTGTTTCCCAGGATTGGATGTCCTTCCATTCCGTCGGGGTCCGCTGCATTCAGAAACTCGACATACTGACTATTTGTTACATGCGTTTTCGATATCCGGAATGAATACCCAACTGCCCCGTAACCTGAAGTAAAGTCAGCGCCAGGTCCTTTGTTCATGGCGAGGGTATCTGCCGGGTTACCCGGGTTACCTACGGTAACCCAATCGAAGGTCACAACGGCCAACGCACGATTACTTCCTAAAAGAGAGATAGTTACCGACAGGATCAGTAACCCTATGCTCTGAATAAATCGCATACGCATGAGTTTCCTTGTCATCATGAACTCCACACTCCATTACGAGATCGACCCCACGCAACCGCAACTAGGCAGCGTGGGGTCGTTAAGTAATCTCAGTGGCTAACAAGCACGGCGTTTTAGTCCGGCGAGTGCCAAGCCGATAGCTGTCAACAAAATACTCGTAGGTTCGGGCACACTCGATATCGTAATCAAATCGTACCGCAGTCCGCCACCAACGGCAGTACCATTACGGACGTAACCTTTTGTCGCATCCCCCAAGTTGGTCGTGCCAGCAAATGAAGAGACGTAATCACTTCCATTAGGATCCCAAACCGAGGCAAGCAATACACCGAAGTTGGGGTTGTTTTCATATATGGAACCAGATGGGAACGTATAGGACAATTCATAACCCATGCTGTCGCCCGTAGCATTGAGTATCTTGCCGTCATTGACACGAATATCGACAAGACCATTATTGCCAACGGTTAGCGAGGAATACCAATTGTTGCCGAGAGTACCTCCAAGGTTGGCCGCTGCGCTACCAGTACCCCCAGACACCGGTAGAAAATTCGTACCGTCACTGGTTGCGAAAATCTGGTAATAGCGACTGCCTCGAAAACCTTGGGCCTGATGCCAGGAAACCTTAATGTCGCTGAAGCCGACCGTACTAGCAAATGCTTTCAAACCAACGCTTCCACTTGCGGCAGGGCCAGCACTCAGGCTGCCAGGCGTGGCAGTGCCGTTCATACCTTGAGAATGGTTGAAGCCTAATCCATTTGGTGGCGTTGTGTCGCCCGGTGAGCCAGAGTTATCCGTATTTAATGATGTCAAGAAAGTCATCCCACCCTGAACGGCCACAGACCCCGTTCCAGTTGTGGGAGATTTAGGGCTCGCACCATCTTGGTTGAAACTCCATTGAGTGATAGTTACCGCCGACGCGTTCAAACCTAATAACATGGTCATTGCGAAGGCAGCGAAGAACTTCACTTGAGTATTTGTCCCTTTCACTAGAACTCCTCCCTAATCAATTGATTTATCAATGGTCAAAAATTAGTCATGAGAAACTGATAGGGCACATTGCCAAATCACTAGAACTAAATACTAGCCAGCCGCTTAGTCATCTTCAACAAAAATGTAAACGAATTGCCTGCAAATAAACGATACGACCACACTTAGACGCCATTGAACCCCGTATTGTGTATTTGGTCCCAAGTTAGTTTATGACGAAATGATTTAGGTAGCTTGAGATGATGTGAAGGTCGTATGAAATATCAAAATCGAATCTATGTTTGCAAACGACCTGCAGCCTTGGACGACGATAGGTGACTGAACTTTTTTTACGCAAAAATCAGCTACTCACTCAGCAACAGAGTGGACTCCTTGAATATTCATCCTCCGGTGTCCGTTGAAGTGTCCGCAATCTCTTTGAGTAAGTTATTAACGGCGCTCTCTAGTTCTTCGTCCTTGATGTTTTTGTGCCGTATCACGCCTTTTGCGTCCAGGACATAGATCGTGGGAAAAGATGCAATATTGAGTGTCTTCTTAAAATCACTGTCTGGCGCGACCCACCAGTGATCCCAGGGCATGGAGATTCCTTCCAGATAAGTTTCGAGCGTTTCCTTCTCTTGATCGCAACTCACACTAAGGAGAGCAAACGGCTTTTCCTTTAAACGTTCTACCATCTCGACTTCGTGAGGTATCATCGCAAAACACGGGCCACACCAAGTTGTCCATACGTCGAGCACCACCACTTTTCCTCGATAATCGGAGATATGACCAATACCCCCATCGAGCTTTTCGCCATAAACCTCTGGTAATACTTGGCCGATACCCAGTGTGCGAATTTCTATCAGTTTGTTTTCAGCCCACTGTCGTGCATTTGTGGTACCTACCACTACGCCTTCCAAGTATCGGTCTTCTGCCATGGCGATAACGATCGGTTCCAGGTCATCGTCAAGTCCGCCATTACGCTTAATGCTGGCAATCAGTTGAGCACCCGCAACCCAGCGAACTTGAGGATTGCAGGTTTTGTCGAAAAGTGATTGAAGGAAAGCATCTGTCTTCTCGCCGTATGGCAACCTCCTCAGAACTTCGATCATCTTGGGATTATTGGCATGGTGTTTCAAGAGAAGAGCAAATACGTCAATTTGGTATGATGAGTCGTCCTCCGAATCCTTCGCTAGAACTGCGTCGATCTCTGGAACGCCAAGATACTTGCCAAGGAATACAAGTGAGTCGAGCGCGGGCTCATCTTTGGGATCAACAGCGACGATATGTGCCAGGAGTCTGGCGATTGGTCTTAAAGCTCGTGCAGAAGGCGCCTCCTGGGCCAGCTGTTCTTTTTCCTCTTCAGTTTTAGCCAGTACATAAGAATCGTAGTTGCGTATAGCAATCGCTTCGTAAGCGTCGATCAACCTTTTAACTTCAGCTGCGCGGTCTTCAGCATTACCTCCAGCAGTCGAGGCCATAGGCACTTGGTTCTTCAGCGCAAACTTAGGCTTGCTTGGAGAGCCCGTGCCGTCGGAATTCGCTGTCTTGGGGCTTCCTAGAGGCGCAAAAGCAGCCTTCTTAGAACTACCCAGAGGAGCAAATCTTTTCTTCGGCGCAGGCGACAGCTCCCCACTAGAGCCTTTAGTAGAACTATCGTCAGTCACCGCTGTGTCGGGAGTCGGCTCCAGAGTGGAACTCGGAACTTCAGCACTGCAACCTGAGCAAAGCACCAAATTGCACAAGCATATCGCAGTGCAGAGGAAGGAAACAGAACGCATCGGAAATCCTCTCGTGAGTGAAAAACGTGATCAGTAGGAGCTATTCTTTTAACGTATGCTAGGTATTCAATTAAGGAGACACGTCTACCGTTTCTCCGCCAGCCGGTGTTACCGAAGACCAGAAGACGACTGGATCGACGGAATCCGAGAGCGATCGAACTCCGCCGTCAAGCATCACACTATTCATTACACCAGGATGAATGCTCTGCAGGAGTGCTCCGTCGGCCTTTTCCGGAATTGGATTCGCTTGAATAGGTGGGTCAGTCGCGTCATCCAGGGCATTCTTTGCTTCGGAATTATAGCTGGGCTGCCAAACCCCAGCAGAGGAAACGGCTGGGCGATTATAGCGTCCAATCAGCGTTAGGAAGTCCGGAGTATTGTCCGGATGCGCAAACGTGGCAGCAGAGGCTCCTTTGCTAGGATATAATGAGACACTGGCTTTCGAACCAAGGAGTAATGTGCGCGTATAACTTTCTACAAATGCGACCGTGTTCGAGGTTCCGTCCGTCACCTTGGATAGCTTGGGGTTATCGTAAAAGAGAACGCCGTTTGACAGATATGACGTAGTGCCCGAAGTAAACCCTAAGGGGTTTGACACGACGAGCTCTAGTGACTGATCGCTTGGACAATTGAACAGCTCAAACTGAAAGTTGCTAAGTGGAGCACTGCTTCCCTTGTAGAGAGTTCGCATCGTTTCATTTTCAGTATAGGCCATGATCGCGATATGCAGCGGCCATCCAACAGGCGTAGTACTACCAGAAGCGGGCGGGTAGTTGTTGAGAGCGTCGGGCAATGTATCGCCATGGGCAGTAGCAAAATTCATGACTGCGAGATCAAATTGACGCATTCTATTGATGCAATCAGTTCGCCTAGCCGCCTCTCGCGCAGATTGAATCGCTGGCAAGAGCAAGGCAACTAGAATCCCGATGATGGCAATAACGACCAACAATTCCACCAGTGTAAATCCCGAGTTCCTGAGTCTATTTGCTCGCCGGGATGCCTTAAGCAATTCGTTCGTTAGCATTCAATAATCTCTGGAGGCTTATAGTTGCTTCACAAGTTCTATTACAACAAGAAAGACCAGACTTAACTTCGCAAATGAAACTTTTGCGCCTAACCAATTTAAATTCTAACGAAGCGTCACATCCCGTCGCAGCTATGGGCTCGCTGGAACAATTTGCGAAGTGAGATACTCCCGCGATTGGCTTTTTGGGGGGGTTATTCCATTCCGATGCCCTAGCGAGAGAGTGACTCAGCATAACATGGCAATCTTCTATTAAGGAAGTTATATCTCGGCTCCGGGGACCAAACGCACCTCCTTGGGAGCAACGGCATTGCCGGGAGTGTATAGTTAAGATGCAGACCCGAATCTTTTGCAATTTAGCGTGTTGAGTTTCTTATTAAGCGAATATGGAGAACGACGTGTATGGCAAACTTCGCCTCGATTGTTCTCCGATCTGACTTCCTGATACAAATGCGGAATCGGATATAACCGTTAGCCGGACCGACGGCATGCACTTGGCAAGTTCTTTCTCTCTTTTATAAAAATGAATCGCCTATGATTGCCATGAGACAATTGAAGGGGCAGGGAAGAGAAGTGCTGCAAAGTCGCTCACAAGAGCGACCTGCTAACATCTATTTATGGGTATTATCAGCAATTCTTCTATTTCAGGGTTTTCTTGCAGTAGGTGGCTTTCTTCGCACTTTAGTGTACAGCGGCGATCGGTTAGAGACTCCGCTCCCAACCATCTATTGGTGGGCCGCGGTTCCTTTGCAGACGAGTAGTTGGCTGCTGCTAGTTCCTCTTATTGCTGCCATTATCGTTGATTCAAGATCGTCACTTCGGATGCTGGCCGTCTTGCATTTGGGAGTGGTGCTCGTAGCGGTTTTGATGTCTGGCATTTTTCTCCATCATTTCGCCCACATCCAGTCAGACCAGCTAAAAAACTTGGTGGAAACTAAACTGGCATTTGATAGCAAAGTGGCGAAAGTCGGATTAAATGCTCAGCAAGATAAGCTGCAGTTCGATCTTCTCTCGGCAACAGCAGACTACAGAAACAAGAGCTATAAGGGAGTCCACTTTCATAACTCTTATGGCTTTCAGTATTGGTTTGGCGAAACTTCGTCAATTGTCGCTGCCTATTTCATGTTAATCGCCGTCGGTTACTCCGTTCTTTATTTTCGGCTGACCCAATATCGTACACTGCAGGCACAGCGTTTTCGAACATCGATGCTGCAATTGCAGTATGACTCTCTTTGCAATCGCCTGACTCCACACTTTCTCTTTAACACGCTCAACACCATAAGTTCACTTACTCTGACAGACGGGGATGCAGCAAGAACTTGCATCAGTCAACTTGGAGAACTGCTTCGAGCATCAATTGAGGCGCTTCCGGAAGGGGAAATCACAGTAGAAAGGGAGTTGGAAATCCTGCAAGCATACTTATCGATCCAACAAACCAGATTTGGATCCGCTCTTAATTATTCCCTCGAAGTAGAGCAGGGTTTGAAATCAGCACTTGTGCCGGCATTTCTCTTGCAGCCCCTTGTTGAGAATTGTTTCAAGCATGGATTCAAAGAGCGACTAGAGGCTGCAATCGTGAATGTTTCCATCAGGCGAGAAAATGGAACATGCCGGATTGAAGTTTCTGACAATGGCATAGTCAGTGATCCCTCTCAGTCAATCAACGAGAAATATGGCTTGGGTCTAACACGGCAACGGCTCGAGCTACAATACGGTTCACAGGCTGAGTTGCGATATGTAGCAAATCAGCCTCGTGGATTAACGGTGATCGCTGAAGTACCACTTCGTTTTGAAATGGGCACAGTAGATGAGAACTGATGGACATGAACACAAGGTGCTGGTTGCTGATGACGAGCCGCACAGTCGAAAATTTGTTTGCGTGCTTTTGGAGCGAGACACTCGCTTTAAAGTGATTGAAGTATGTGACAGTGGAACTGCCGCAAGTCTCAAAGCCCGTCTGAATCTTATTGATGTCATGTTCCTTGATATCCAGATGCCGGGCATGGACGGCTTCGAGGTGGTTGATACTGTTCAAGGCAGAAGGCCGCTAATCGTCTTTGTTACGGCTCACGGAGAGTTTGCAGTTCGTGCTTTTGAGTATGAGGCTTTCGACTACATCAAAAAACCGATTAATCCGACTCGTTTTGCGAGCGTCTTGGATCGTCTACATCGAAGGCTTAGCGAAGAACCACTTGCGACCTCGTCGCCACCTGTTGGAGAGCTGATTGGGTTCAAAGCAAGTAATAAATCGGAGAAGGAATCTAAAAAAATATTAAACGCTGTGCGTCAGGATGTCATTTATTCAGATCATGAGTTGGACTTCGTTGAAAGTTCAGGCAACTACGTCAATGTACGCGTCAATGGAGAAATGTATCTGGTAAGGACTTCTCTTGAAAACTTTTGTCGTGACCTAGACCCCAACCTGTTTATTCGTGTGCATCGATCCTTTGTAGTAAACATTTTGGCTGTGCGACGAATGGAGTATGGCAAATCGGGGGCGGCCGACCTCTTCCTCACCAACGGACACGTCGTGCCTGTTAGTCGTGGCCGTCGAAAAGAAGTAGCTGATATCCTTCGACGGGTTGGAAATAATCCCGAAATCCACGGAGAGGACTACTTGATTTAATAGGTATATACAGCCGACTATATTTTTATTGCCAGTTGATATTTTATGCGCGACCTAAGAATGTTTGGAAATGACACACTGTCCTATTATTATGCGACGGAACAAATCAACATTCCGTTAGTGCCCATCCGTCTTCATGACAACGGTCCTCTAGTCTGGTGCAAACTCGAATACCACAATCCCAGTGGTTCAACAAAAGATCGAATCGCGCGATTTATCCTCGGTAAGGCGGTAAGAGCCGGAATACTTTGCCCCGGAGATGAAGTAGTTGAGGCCTCAAGTGGCTCCACCAGTATATCTCTGGCGCTAATGTCTGCTCAATTTAGACTACGCTTCGTAGCCGTGATGCCCACAGGAGTAAGCCAAGAAAGGATCTCGATTATCAAAGCATTCGGCGCCGATGTCGTTCTTACTCCAGCAGAGCTAGGTGTGGCAGGCTCCATTCAGGCTGCTGAAAAACTTGCGGAAGAACGAGGCGCATTCGCAACAAGGCAGTTTCAAAACCCTGACAACCCAACTGCTCATCGTCACCAAACCGCGCCTGAAATACTCTCACAGATCCCTTCGCGTCGGATTGATGCGGTCGTGAGTGGCGTGGGAACGGGCGGGACCTTAGTTGGACTCTATGAGGGTTTCCGAGACTCTGGATGTGATGTTAGTCCCATCGCAGCGATCCCGATATGCAACAGTGAATCTTACGAAGTCGAATGCTCAAGTTTCAGCTCCAAAATACCCGGCGTATTGGACTGCCTATCGACCATTTATCGTGAATCGCAAATGCCGGGTCTCCAGGAATTAAGCATCGATGAAAACTGTGCAATTGAGACCACACGAGAATTGATACGTCGCGGTTTTCCTGTGGGCCCTAGCTCAGGGCTAAACCTTGCGGCAGCGCTGCAAGTGGCCCGTAAAATGGGTCGGCGTGCATCAGTAGTTACCGTTTTTCCCGATCGCATGGAGCGATACTTTTCTACACCGCTTTTCACCGAGTGGGAACATGGCAGTTAATGACTTAATGTGCTTAAAATAGTCTTCTAAAGTTTATGTCTGCCGTGTCGAAGGCAACGTTACATTCGAATTTGCTCCCGTAATTAACGCTCATCCTTTTTCTAAGGCCTTCTTACCTAGACTGATTTTATTCGGGCAGTACTTTCGCCACGTTGTCGTCTTTTTTTGGCGAGTCTGTGGGTGTTAGGGTCAACTTGTCACCACTAATTGTGGGTCGCGCAAGGTACCACTGACCGTCAATTTGGAAGGGTTCGACGACATTGAACCGCTCACTTGTTGTCACTTTCTTATCATTAATCGTTGTGGTCACGTCCTGAAAGGTGCCGTCTCCATCCAGATCGATGTAGATTTCTACATGCCGACGGGTGAGATCACCCTTCGCGGGAACAGTAAAAATGCCATCGTTCGTGTTCTCTGCAAGCACCACAAAATACGATTTGTCGCCGACCCTGATATTTCCTTCCCGCCCACCCATCTTCGCATAGCCTCCGCCATTGACTCCATGGTTCTTGTACACATATAGCCCGTAGACGCCGCTATCGGTTTCGTGTGTAGGTGTTCCCCAAGAGGCACGTACTTGAACCTCGGTAATATAATTGTTGTTCCCACCAATGATCCTTACTGTATCCCAATCACCTGGACCATCGTCAGTGAGGTCACCGTTCTGATTCTTATCGACGTAGAGCTTTCCGTCGCTACCTGGCGCTTCATCTATGGCAAAATACGTAATATTTCGCGGGCCATTACCTATTCGGAACGCACCATACTTCGCTTTTCCAACATAGTCAGGTTCTTTAACTATGCCCGCCGGAGTGTGGTCAACCAGCGCGAATGTTGTAGGCAAGAACCCCATCCGACTCGCCTTCAAGTGTTCCATGTCCAGGATCATAGGAGAGAGTGTCAGCGGCACTGTAATAGGCTTGGGCGGATCATCTGATTTTTCCTGGTTAACGGCAAGGCTAGTGGATTCAACTAACAGAATCATAGCCCCCATCATCAACGATTGAAGATAGTTAACTTGCCTGCAACTATTCATATAAATTCCTTGGGCGCAAATACCGCATGTGGATAAAAACGTAACTTATCCTGAATTGGAGTGTGGCCAATTCTAATATTCTCTCTGCGGAATCGTCTAGAATCAAAACCTCGCCATTACCCTCGAAGTAACACGTTAATCTGAAGAATCGGTCTCAAGCTATTTCAGGTCGGTGAAACGCGGTAGACTCTTCCGCATTTCTTTGGCCCGCTAAGGTTGACTTCCCTGAAACTCATTTAACCTCTGACTTAGAGCAGTCGATTTGATAAGCACTAGCGATTTAGACGGTGGCACAGAAAGGTTTGCAAGTAGACCTAAGCAGAAGCGCTATCAAATGGACGTCAGAATCTCTACGAATGAATAAGCAACTTTTTGACGAGTCTAAGTGACAAATGAGGGCGTGTCCTGAGCTATCTAAGTTTTGATCGTCGGGCAAAGATGCCGTCGACTCTGACAGTCCAAATCGTGGTTGACACGCAAGGGTGTTGGGGGCAATCAGGGGGCAGTATTGCCAATAGTAAGGCAATGGTTCTACAATCTAATCGCAATGAGTTTTTGTTCCAACTCGAGCAAGAGAAACAACTTCAGCGTTTCTACAATGCATTCCAACACATCCCCAACGCGAAAAATTCAGACTTAAAATCCAGTGGGAGGTAACTCCCGTGCGGGTTCGACCCCCGCCTCGGCTACTGATTTTTCGCGTGGTGTTCACTCGGTTCCCAACTGCTTTTGCAGCTCTTCGAGAGGCACGCCCTTGGTCTCGGGGACCATCGTTGCGACCCAAATGAGTTGCAACACCATCATGAAGCAGAAGAACCCGAACACGTAGCCGGGGGAAAACTGGTTCACCAACAGGGGAAAAACGAGCGTTAACGCGGCGGCGAAGATCCAGTGCGTGGCGCTGCCGAGGGTTTGGCCCGCGGCGCGGAATTCGTTGGGGAAGACTTCGGAAATCAGCACCCAAATGACGGTCCCCTGCCCCACGGCATGAGCCGCGATGAAGAGAAAAATCCCGAACAGGACGAGCCGACCACTTGAACCCGCTTGATCGGCGGCTTGGGCCATCAATTCCTCCGTCCGCGTTTGAACTTGTTCGCTAGTGCTGTCGGTGGGAATCGCCGTTTTATCTCCTGGGAACTCGGCTTGTGTGAGAGTAGCGTTCAACGCTTCGAGTGCACCAGTGGCTTTCTGTTGAAGCGATTGTCTTTTCTCATCCGGTACGCTGCTCGCCGTGGCCGCGGATAATTGATCGAACGCTTCGCGAACCGCGATTGTGGTGGCGGAAACACGAAAGGCTGCGTCGTTCTGAATAAACAGAAACGCGATTGTTCCAAGCGACACGATGTACCCGACCGATCCAATATAAAGCAAAGTCCGGCGCCCGAGTCGATCGATGAGCCAAAGCCCCATCATCGTGAACACCAAATTAATCAAACCAATGCCAATCGATTGAATGAACGCGGCATCCGCCTGCAGACCCGTCATGCCCAAAATTCGCGGGGCAAAGTAGAGTATCGCATTGATGCCGGAAAGCTGGTTGAACATCGCGACCAGAAAGGCCAGGAGAATCGGCTTGCGTAAACGAGCTGACCAAAACGACGTTTGCTTGCGGTCGGTGCCTTTTTCCATTCGATGAGCGATAGAATCAGCAAGTGCCTCTAGGCGAGGCGTGTCGACGGTGGGGTTGAGCTTTTGAAGAACCTGAAGACCGGAATCGCGGTCACCACGGACATTGATCAGCCACCGTGGACTTTCAGGGATAATAAAACAGAGCAATGTGTAGAATATTGCGGGGAATGCTTCGACTCCCAGCATCCACCGCCAGTCGACGTCGCTCGTGCCGCGTAGCAGCCAATTCGACAGAAACGCGACGACAATGCCAAACACGATGTTGAATTGAAACATGCCGGTTAAGCGGCCGCGCAATTCTGCGGGGGCGATTTCCGTGATATACATCGGTGCGGCGACGGTCGACATGCCTACACCCAATCCCCCCAGAAATCTGGCGAGGAAGAACGAATAAAAGTCAGTTGCCAACCCTGACCACACGGCTGAGACCAAGTACAGCAGGCCGATCACGAGTAGCGTCGGCTTGCGGCCGTAACGATCCGTCGGCCAGCCACCGAACAATGAACCGAGCACAGTTCCCCACAGCGCGGCACTCATGGCGAGGCCATGCATGGTGTCGCTCAATTGCCATAGGGACTGGATTTTTTGTTCGGCGCCGGAAATCACGACGGTATCAAAGCCGAAGAGAAAACCACCCATCGCGGCGATGGCCACGCTGGCGAGCAATGTTTTTGACGCATTCATTCGTGACAAGACCGATCAGATGAGGAATGTGGTCAGTTGGCCAGACCGAACTATTATTGCTTGGATTTCCAACTGGAATCGAGGGTGCGGAAATTGGCTAGCTTGATGTGTGCCGAACCGCCGCTGGCATGGATCGATTGTTTGCCGTCGCCAAATTGAGGGCCGTAGTAGTGAGCCGCGAAACGTTCGCCATCGAAGGCATAGGATTCCACCGATAAGCGATCAATTAGGAAACGAAGTTTAATGACGCCGTCGCGAGGCGAAAGATTGTCGAAAACGACGACATTCACAAGTTCGCCCCGATCGTTGATGCCTGTCTGCGTAAGTGTTTTGGCGGCAACGTCATAAGTCAACGTGACGTTGGGAAAATCAAAGATCACTTGCTCAGCATCGCCAGGCTCGAACTCACACTCAAAGTCCACGAGATCGAACGGTTCGATGCCTTGTAACAGGTCGTCCCCTTCAGCGAGGTCGACTTGATGGCGAACAAACGATTCTTTCACGAGCGAGTCGATCTCCTTGATGGGAAGCGCAAACAGGCGAATTCCTTCATCGGTTGTTTTGAGAGTCAACTCACAAGGAAACGACATCTGTTGGTTGAACGGAAGGCCATACGCCTCAGCCGAATTGGGACCACCGCGCATCCAACCGATTTGCACGACGCGACCATCCGGACCATTGTTAAAGGTTTGGGCGGCGTAAAAGTCACCGGTTCCCGTTCGATAGGGTCCGGCTTCGGTATGAAATTCTTTGCCGTCGAAGGTGCCGATTTCGTAGTCAAAGCTCGCATCGTAAATCACGGCCTTCATGTCGGATTTGTTGCCATCGACAGGCAGGAAAACCAAGTCCATACACTCAAAGGCCCAGTCGCGCAGCAAGTCGGAGGCGAATTCCCAATCTGTCAGATTCTTTGACGTGAAAAAACGAACCCGGCCCGGCTTCTCCTGCACCCATAACACCATGACCCATTGTTGCGATGGTTCATGCCAAAAGACTTTGGGATCGCGTTCTTCCAAATGGAAGGCTTGGTTCTCGACGACGGGGCGACCCTCGTTCCAATATTCCCATGTCTCAGCGCCATCTGTGCTGTAGGCCAGCGCCTGATAAAACTTGGGCGGACTCGCAAACGTGAAAAACGCACAGAGTGTTTTTTGATCGTCTTGCTGAACTCCAAGGCTGTTATTGTGGTCGACGACAACCGTTCCCGAATAAATCGTGCCGCTGCGATCATTGACCCGGTAGGGACGCAGCGCATGATCGTGTTGCGTCCAATGAATCATGTCGGGGCTGGTGGCGTGGCCCCAGGTCATGTTTCCCCAGACGGGGGCCAGCGGATTGTGTTGGAAAAATAGGTGGTACTTCTCCCCGTCGAAAACCATGCCGTTGGGATCGTTGAGCCAATTCTTGCAAGCCGTGAAGTGGAATTGGGGTCGCAATGGCTCGTCATACTTGGGATCGGCACACGACGAGGTCGGTATCTCTTCGGCATAGGCAAACTCACTGATAGTTTGCGGCTGCACTGCAAGACCGGCGCTGGATACTGGCGTCTCGGCAGACGCCGCGATGGTGCCTAGAAATATTGCCCAAAGAAGAAGGATGTAGGTACGAGGTTGGAACAAATATTGATTGAAATTATTTAACATCACGCACATAGTCCACTTGAAACCGCCAGCCTGCATATTTTTCGATTCTGCTATCTTATTGAATAGACAGGTTGATTTGCAGTACCCGCATTGGCTTGACGAGACTTGATACAACCAATTGAAATCTCACTGAGATTCTGCGTCAGAATCCGTGAATTTTTCACATTTGATCATCTGATGATGTGACGAGAAATCTAGCTTCTATGATGGGCCTCCAATGCTTGACCGCTGTGGTGATCAAAGGGAATTCGAAGGATGCACTTTTCAGCGATGCGAGCAGTGTCATCTCAGTGATTTTTCATCCCTACCCTCAGGCGCAGGTTGGGGCGGATCATCCTTTTCTTTGGCCGGTGGCGCAAATGCGATAGGCATTGCAGTTGGAAAATGCGCCTGGCAGGAATTGCCATCGCTTTGCTGTCAAGCGCGCAGCACTTCTGCTCACAGAATCGAGCTGTAGAACCCTTGCAGTTCAATCGCAATTTTCGCCCGATTCTTTGTCGATCCCACGGGCAATGGCCGCTGCTGTTGCGATCCGCGTATTATTGACGAGTGCAAGGATCGCGTTGCGGACTCCCTCGGTGAGACCTTGCCAGCGTTTGATCAGGCTTGCCGACTTATCATCCCAAGGCCACGATTCGAGAGCAACTGCACCGGATTCTGCAGCGATTGCTAAACCGCATGTGCCGAAGTTGTGCTGCAATTTAGAAATCTTGCGTTTGCTAGCGCGTCGTCTGGCCCTGCGATCCTGTGAACCTTGCGATGCCGCCTTGGAGGACTCCTGGCGCTGCTTCGTTGACCAACATTTGTTCGTTGTCGGCGCGAAGTGCGAGCACGAGATCCGGGTGTGCGCCCCATTCGGCAATGTCGAAGCTGCGCGTGTCGACGTAGGCACCGCCTAGCCGAGCGTGATTCTTCTGAACAAGATGAAAGCCGTCCTGAGCACGGACGATGTGATAGTTCATCGCCCCGAAGCACGACACTGCCCCCAGCGCGAAGACACCCACGAAACCATAGATTCGCCGCATTCTTCAACTCCCAACCTTTTGTGTCACCCAGGCCATTTGCCAATTCTTCGGCGTACCGCTGGCCTGCTCACTGAAATACTCGACAAGGGAAATGGCAACAAGGCCGTTCACAGACCACCATTCCAATGCTCCAGCTGCTGTGGATTCTCTTGCCAGCAGCGGGTTTTGCGTCTGCGTGGTCTTCACTTGATCTCCAGCTGCTTTTACAACTCTTCGAGCGGCACACCCTTGGTTTCAGGAACCATCGTTGCGACCCAAATCAGATGCAGGACCATCATAAAGCAGGTGAACTCGAACACCTGGCCGGCCGAAAACTGCGTGACTAACAGAGGGAACACGAGCCGGGTAGCACTGACACTTTCTCCTGCGAGCGTTCTGAGTTCGAGAAGACATCTTATGACACGTGTCAGTGTCGCTTCCGACAAGAGGTGATGACCTTGAAAACTTCTTGTGCTCTGCACACCGATTCGCCGCGGCGGATCCGGCATAACCGACACGCCTGGATAACGATTTGTGGAAAAAGTGTCGTTGCTTCCCGACGGTCGAATTTTCCGAACTGTGGCCCCTCAACCCTCTTTCAATCCTTGTCAGTAGTTTACTTGGCGGTTGCGTTTCCCCGTGCTCTCTGTGACATATGTGGTTCAAATATTAACTTCCGCGCGGTCAAAAAGTCGCAAGATTTGGCCACCGCAATTGGTTAAAATATACGTTCGCTGCTAAGGCCCGAGCTCTTTGAAAATTGAAACCGCTGAGGGGACTTTTGTAACGCGCTATTCGTGCGTTTCGACCAAAAGTCGACTCGTTTTGTCACGCGTGAACGTCGCAAGGGCCTGAACGAACAAGACTTGCGAAATGGCCAAGTGACAAAACCCAAGACTTTCGGCGCGAAAGTTGAGACCCCAGCGCATACTCGAAGACTCGTAGCGAAAATTCAGCTTGGCCGCGCTCAGGCGTTGCAAACCAAGCAAAGCTCGCAAACCTGGCAAAACTGAGGGGGCATGCCCACGCGCTTAAGTCAGACGCTCCGGGCTTGGTCGATGATCGCCTGAGCACCCTGAGCCAACAAAGCTTCGGCAACCTGACGGGCAATTTGCATGGCTGTTGAGGGTGATCCGCTGGCGGAGGCACGCAAGACTTGCTTGCCGTCGAGGCTCGCGACCAGGCCGTCGAGTTTCAGCTCGCCTTGTTCTGTTCGGCCCCACGCTCCCACGGGGGCGGAGCAGCCAGCATGCAGCAGCGCCAACATCGACCGCTCGGCATCGACCGCGGCACGAGTCGGGGGATGTTCGAGTTGACTGACGAGCTTGAGTACCTCCTGGGTATCGCGATGGCATTCGATCCCAAGCGCACCCTGCCCCGGTGCAGGAAGCATTTGCGGCGGCGAGAGTTCTTCGACAATGTTGGCTGCGAGTTCGAGCCGCTTCAATCCGGCGGCTGCTAGGATGATCGCATCGTAATCGCCGTTGGCCAGCTTTCGCAGACGGGTATCGACATTGCCGCGGATGCTGACGATTTGCAGATCATCGCGCAAAGCCTGCAACTGGGCCTGCCGGCGTAAGCTACCGGTGCCAACTTTCGCACCGCTGGGAAGTTCGGCCAGCGAAGATGCTTGGCGAGTAATCAGCACGTCGAAACATACTTCCCGCGCGGGGACAGCGGCGAGCAACAACCCTTCGGCGGTCGCCGTGGGCAAATCCTTCAGGCTGTGGACCGCCAGATCTGCATCGCCGTTGAGAACCGCAGCTTGAATTTCCTTGGTGAAGACACCTTGCTGGTTCATTTCCAGCACGGGATCGCGTTGATCGCGGTCGCCTGTGGTCACTACTTCGACCAGTTCAACAGTCGCACCCAATTCACGCAAACGGTCGGCGACCCAATTGGCTTGCCAAAGGGCCAGCTGACTCCCGCGAGTGGCGATACGTAGATGAGGAGCGGTCACGGGAGTTCTTTTTTGGCCTGAGCTTCCAGCACAAGTTGACGCGGCGCGACCACGCCGCAACTCACCAGGAATTGAAACGCCTGATCGAGCGTGATGTTGAGATCGAGCACTTCGCTTTTCTTCATCGTCACCGTAAAACCGGTAAACGGCATGGGTGAAGTAGGAATCAATAGCGACACCACCGGCTCACCCGCGGCCGTGCGAATATCTTCCAAGCTTTCGCCCGTCACGAAGGCGAGTGCCCAAATTCCCTGGCGGGGATACTCAACTGCAACGACACGGGTGTATTCAAGATTCTGATCACTAAACATGAAATCAGTGACTTGCTTCACCGACGAATAAACGTTCCGCACAAGTGGCAGGCGGTCGATGACCTTCTCGATCTGCAACCAGAAAAATCGGCCAATTCCCGCCGCCAAAAACTTTCCGAGCAAATACAGAACGAGAATGAAGACGCATAAAAACGTGGGGACCACGACGTGCGGCGAGAGGAAGCGGAATTCCACATAGGTGCGAATCAGTTCATCCGCCCGTTGGGGCATCGGTTGAACCTGATTCTCTTCCAAATAGTCGTAAAACTCCGCGGGGACGACCTGATCATCGGCCATTCGTTGATAAGGACGCAGCGCCGTGGAATCGGTGCCGTCACGTATCAGTTCTGGAGAAACGGCATTCTCGGGGCGAATGTCACCACGAAAGTGCCGCACGAGGACCTGCCGGGTGGTAGAGACCATCGGCTCCAACAGGTAGACGTTCACCGTGTTGGCAACCCACAGAATGATCACGATCGTGAGCAGCGGAGGAAGCAACACACCCAAACCACTCATCACGGCGCGTCGAAAGGGATCGAGCGCGCTACGTTTTTTTTCGGGCAAGTTGGGGTTGGCTTCCATGAACCTCCATTGTCGATATCCCTAGCCAACTGACAAGCCACGCTAAACTTTGCGGAATGCGTGAATTGTCCGGCGTCCACCTGTGTCAATTGTTAGGTGTCCGCGCGACAACCAGCACCGTCACCCGTGCCACGCCGTTGCGTTTGAGAATGCGGGCAATCTCGCTGCAAGTGGCTCCCGTGGTCATGACATCGTCTACAAGCAACACATGCGGAGAGTCGATTTTGTATCCCTTGCGAAGCCGGTAGCCGCCATGAACATTGCGGAATCGCCCGGCCGCCGAGAGGCCGCGTTGCGGTGAGAGACTCATACTCCGTTGCAGCAACCGGCGGAACAGAGGAATGCCGAGTTCGCGGCTGATGCCAGCGGCAAGCGCTCCCTGGGGGTTGGTCTTCTGTTTCAAGCGATTCACGAGGGTCATCGGAACAGGCACAACCGCGTCGAAATATAGACTCCGGAGTTCATCGCCGTATCTTTCACAGATGAGATTCGTGAAAATCTGGGCGAGTTGCTCGTGACGGTCGGTTTTCATCCGTAGGATCAATTCGCGGAGCAAACCTTCGTAGTGCCCCAAACTATATGTGGCATCGAACCGTAATTTGTGAGATTCACAACGGAAACAACTGGGAACATCCCCAGGATACGGTGGCACTTCGGCAGCACAGCGCCGGCAGACGGGCCAATCCACCGGCGGAATCTCAGCCAAGCAATCGTCGCACAGGGGTTGCCCTTCGTGGTCGTCAAGAAGCGTGGCGCGACACGCGAAGCATTCTCCTGTAAACAAGAGATCGAGCGCATGGCTGCGCGCGGTCTTCCAAATTTGTGCGGCCCAAGTTCGCATAGCTCCTCGCAAAGTTGGCGATAGCAGTGCCACCAATTATGCCTACCGGATTCTCTTGACGCTAGCAAATTGGGCCGTTAATCTTCGCCGCCTGAAAACCGCTCGCCCCTGCTCAGTCCTCGCGTTCGCCCATGACCATTCTCGACCGCTATATGCTGAGGCATTTCGTGCAGATCTTCGTGATCTGTTTTTTGAGCCTCGCCGGGCTGTACGTGGTGATCGATGCCTTTCAACATCTCGACAGTTTCACCTCCTACGCTGATGAAAATGGCAACTTGGTGAACGTCATGGCGGAGTTCTACGCCTATCAATCGTTCGATCTGTTCGAGCGAACCAGCGGCATGTTGGCCATGGTCGCGGCCATGTTCACAGTCACCTGGCTCCAGCGTCATCAAGAGATGACGGCCATGATGGCGGCCGGGATCTCGAAGTTTCGTATTGTGAAACCCATTATTCTCGCGGCGATTACGTTGAGCGTACTTGCCGCGTTGAATCGTGAATTTGTGATCCCCCAAGTACGCGATCAAATCACTCGCGACACCAAGGACTTGGGCGGCACACAATACCGCGATCTCGAAGCACGCTACGACGGGCAAACAGATATTCTGATCGGCGGCGAAAAAACCGTTGCGGTCGAGAAACGCGTCGTCAAGCCAACCTTCGTCCTGCCCAACCTGCTGTCCAAATACGGTAAGCAACTCGTGGCCGAGAGTGCCTATTACATGGAGGCCACCGAGGACCACGCCGCCGGCTATCTGCTTCATAATGTTTCGATCCCATCCAACATCGATAAATTGAAATCCCTCAAGCAAGGTGACCGGGAAATCATCATCACGAGCAAGGAAGCCCCCTGGCTCAATCCCAAACAAGCGTTCGTCGTTTCGCAACTCCGATTTGAACTCTTGGCCAACGGTTCCTCCTACCGCCGACTGGCAGCAATTACCGAGTTGGTCGACGAGCTCAATCAGCCCAGCACCGAACCTGGCGCCGATCTGCGCGTGGCGATTCACTCGCGGATCATGCAGCCCTTTATGGACGCGACGATGCTAATGCTCGGGCTGCCCCTGATGTTCTCGCGTCGTCACCGGAATGTCTTCTTGTCGATTGGCATTTGCTTGGCAGCGGCCTTGTCGTTTTCGATGGTAAGCCTCGCTTGCCAATCGCTGGGGGGCTTGAGTCTCCTGCGACCCACGCTGGCCGCTTGGGTGCCACTGATGGTGTTTGTGCCCATCGCGGTGGCCATGGGCCATACGTTCCGCACGTGATTGCCGGAAATCCTGGCCGGGGGTTGCGAAATTGGCCGCTCAGTGGCATTCTGGTGTTTTGTCCGATGCCAATTCGTACCAGCTTGAGGGAGTTTTTCGATGAAGGTGGCCACAATCACAACCAACAAGGGTGATATCCGTCTCGAACTTTTTGAAGACAAGGTTCCCAAGACGGTTGCCAATTTCGAGAAACTCACCAAGGACGGTTATTACGACGGCCTTAAGTTCCATCGCGTGATCGAAGACTTCATGGTTCAAACCGGCTGCCCCAAGGGAACCGGCACGGGCGGACCCGGCTACACGTTCGCCGACGAATTCCACAAAGACCTCAAGCACGACAAGCCCGGCATTTTGTCGATGGCCAACGCGGGCCCCAACACCAACGGCTCGCAGTTCTTCATCACGCACGTCCCCACGCCTTGGCTGGATGGCAAGCATTCGGTGTTTGGCCGCGTGCTCGACGATTGCCAAAAAGTGGTCGACGCGATCGAGCAGGGCGACAAGATGGAAAAAGTCGTCATCACCGAAGAAGCGTAAACTAAGCGCGGTTTCTAATCGGCGGGCATGCCCCCTCTGCTTTGCGAAGTTTGCGAGCTTTGCTTGGTTTGCGGCCCCCTGAGCACGCAAACCTGATTTTTCGCTTCTGCGCTGGGGTCCCAACTTTCGCGCCGAAAGTCTTGGGTTTTGTCACTTGGCGATGATGCAAGTGTTGGTCGTTCAAGCCCTTGCGATATTCGCACGTGCCAAAACGGGTCGACTTTTGGTCGAAACGTATGATACGCGCGTTCCAAAAGTACTTTCGTTGGTTTCAGTTTTCAAAGAGCATGCCTACTCAAGGGCGAACACCATTATCGCGATTGCCAGGCGCTTCGCCACAACGATTTTTGGCCGGGGTGAAGATATTGCACCACGGAGGCACGGAGAACACGGAGGGAAGGCAACCACGAATCGAACGAATCACACGAATCGAATCGGCGAGTGGGGTAGCACTGATACTTCGTCCTGAGAACGTGGTGACTACCGGCAGGCTTTGCAGGACAAGTATCAGTGTCGCTCGCGACAAGAGGTAATACGTGTCGAAAACCTCTTGTGCTGCGCACACCGACACGAATCCGGTCGAGTTTTCACGCCGTCGGTCCAATTTGCGGATGTCGTGTCGGTGTTACCCTGCTGATAAGAAACAGTCTTTAATGCCGGAGGCATGGCAGCCAATAGCCAGGCGGTTTCGGAGCCTTGGCGACGACACCCCTGGTAGGTGATCAAGGATATCCGTCGTTCGAGGCGTTGGCGCTGAATTCCGTCGCCGGATCGACGAGAACGAAACACGCCGGGGTGGCATGCCCTCTGAGGCCAACAAACAGAAACGCTGGCGAAGTGGGCATGTTTGCTGAGAGTTTTATTTCATGCCCACGAGTACGATTGTCTGCCACCCAAAGTCCAGGGGTATCAGCAAGAAAATCAGGAACCGTTGGCCACCGCTAACCACATGGTTAGAATTTACGTGTGCGTCAAGAGTTCGAACAGGATCTCCAATGAAGTACTTCATCATCCGTTCGTCAATTTTCAAGCTGGCAACGGCGATAGCCTTTTGCCTGCTCTTGGCCTGTTCACAAAACATACCAGCAGAGTTGGCCCCCGCATTACCTACAGCTAAGCCGATCCTGCAATTGGGCAGCTCGGAATTTCGTTTACCCCGTCGAGACGGGTTCGAGCGTCCATTCTGCTTTTCACCCGATGGCAAAATGATTGCCGGGGCGAACTGGGACGAAGTTCGTATTTGGTCATTTCCCGACGGGAAGTTGCTGCATGACTTTTCTGATGCGATCGACTCACGCTGTATCGCGTTTTCGGAAGACGGCAAAGAACTTGTTGCATTCGAGCAACGAGAAATGGCCATCTATCGGTTCAGCGCGTTGAATGGGAAACAACAACGTAAAACTGTCTTACTTGAAGCTGATCGACCAAAGACCGAAACTCACTATTGGCTATCAAACGATGGCAAGTGGCTGTGTCGCACTCCGCAGATTAAAGTTTGGAACACATCTAACGGAAAGGTTCAACCTAGAACGGAGCCTGGCCCACGAGGAGGATATCATGCCCGTGTATCACGCGACGGAATAATCACGATATGGGATAATTACTTCCTTGAGTGCCGTGATGTTGTTACAGACAAACAAGTCATTCAGACAAAACTATATAAAAAGCTCCAAAACATGATCGGCAATGCTGAGGGAACTTTACTGGCCGGCTATTCGCCGGAGGAAGGGGCAATTGTATTTTGGGATCCTCTGAAAATGAAACGCGTGGGTGGCAAAATACCGACCGGCGAGCGAGACTGGATGCCGGATCAAGCTGCGTTATCCGCGGATGGCAAGCGGCTGGTGTTTTGGGTTTCTCATGGTGAGATGGTGTTCGACCGCAAAATGGCGGTATTCGATGTCGAAACTGGAAACTTGATCAATTCCTTCCCCACGCCAGAATCGGACCTGAGCCACGAGCCTGTGATCAGTCCCGATGGAGAGTTTGTATTTCTCGCGGGTTCACGCGTCGTTTTCGCGCCGATTGAAGTAAAAACTGGGCAATTAGTACACAATTACCCGGATCATGCTTTTCCTATCGAATTCTTATCATTCACACCCGACGGCACGACATTGCTGGTCGGCAGTAGAGAAAAGAGACAAGCGTGGGACGTCGACACCGGCAAAGTGAAGACGACTCTTTCACGTTCGCCTCGTAATCCTGTAGCGTTGGCCGTGGACAACGATCAAGCATTAATTGTTGGGGAGCATAATCTTGGACTTCAGCTAATTGAAATCACGAAACGTCGAATCAAGAGGGAAGACGAAGGAAAGCAGTTCACACAACTTGTACTCTCTGAGGACCGCAAGTCGGCAGTCGGTATCCAATATGATGTAAGGGGAGGACGATCTGTCGTTCGATTTGATCCGTTTTCTGGCAAAGTCATTGAAAGTTGGAACATGCCTGGCAATCGCCACGAAATGCAGAGTTATAGCCGTTATGCGTTCCACGGTCTTACGCTCCATGGCAATCGGCTTATTCGATTTGAAGATATCCAGCCAGCAAAGAAACTGCCCGACGGCACGTTTGATTGGGGCCGTCGGGAACTGTTGCTCGAAGACTGGACCACTCAGCAGGTCACAAATCGAATTAAGTTTCACGCCAACAGTCCTTACGCTATTACCGATGCCGCGGACAACAACATCCTGGCAATTATCTCGGCCGACAGTTGGGATGGCGCTCACAGAACGAAGGTGGTAGGGTCCACTTATCTTTGGATCACGGATATCAACTCTGGAAAAGAACGATTTTTGGTAACTCGTGATCGCAAAGATTATTGGTCAGCATTCTCCCATGTTGCGCTGTCGCGAGATTCGCGATTAGTTGCAACGGTGCGTCATAAAGATCGAATTGAACTTTGGAACGGGTACACGGGCGAATTACTCCAACAACTGGATGCCTCCAATGATGTTGCGTTGATAGAATTCTCAGATGATGCAGCAACGCTGGCGAGCGGACATCAAGATGGCAGAGTTTTCTTATGGGATACCAATGCTGCCCATGTATTGGTTAAGCCGGATTGACGCGCACTAATTAATTGCCTCAGATTTCAGAACCGCCAATGGCAATGCGTACGGCTTCTGTTTTCGTCCGCCATGAACTCTTCAATCCCGCCCCCAACAATCGTGAGGGCAGACACTGCGCGGGAATGACAGAAAGTGGTCGTTCAAGGTGCCCGCATTAGCAGAATACCGCCCCTCAAGTTGATATTGCCCGAATTCACACGGGCAGCTTCAATTGTTCGCTTGATGCGCACAAGTCGAGCTGCTGACGCTCGTAGCGACGACTGCGCTTCCAGATATTTCAAAGGTGAAGGTGAAATGAGCATGCGATTGTCACGGTTGGTGATGAGTTTGTTGGTTGTCGCGACAGTTGTCCTGATGTCGGAGCGCTGTTGGGCGGTTTTTAATATGCTTCCTCCGTCGAACGATGAATGGGGGTTGAAGTACGATTTGGAGGTGACCGCCGTCGATGGGAAAACGCTGAACGTGCGCTTCACACTTGCTGACGCAGGAAGATTGAAGCCCATTTATTCGGCCACGGTGGTTGCTTTCAGCAGGCCGGACGCTTCGGGCGGCCAATCTTATCTTGTGAAGTCACGCATCAAGTTGCAACCGACCAAGGATGGCCAAGCCGTTGGAGAGGTGCAGATCCCTAGGGAATATTTCAACATCGCCATGGTGCGGATTCTGACGCTGACGGTCGACCGTCGGCGTCAGACAGACGGTGCAGCCTACTATGACATTCCAATTAGAAGGTTCTTAGACAGAAAAGCCATAGCGACGGCTTCGGCCAAAGCAGCACCAGCCCTGACGGCACCGGCGGCATCCAAAGTAACAAAGTAGGAATCGGCGTTTGCTCCGCGCTAAAAGCCTAAACAAGAGGCCCTCCCCTAGCCCCTCCCGGAGTACCGGGAGGGGGATTTCAGATAGGCTCTAATCGGCTTGAACTCTCGCGCGTCACCCGTACACTGGGTGCATGCTTCCATTTAAAACCTTCTTGACGCTCTGTTTGGCACTTACCGCTGCCATCTCAGACGCCCGATCGCACTAAGCACCCCATACCGGCACATCCTGCGCGATAGCAGCAATTCCTGCCGTCCCCAATCTTTGAATCGGCAATCTCCGCCGCTAGCAGTCTCCTTGGTGTTCGATGCACAAGTGGCGATTCCTCGGCAATTCTTGAGTAAAACTCGTTTGGTGGATTTCGGCACACGGGGTGCATAGTGAAATCGCCGGACGCAGGGGGGCGTACCTGCAATCTATACTGCCATGATGTACGGCCTGTACATGTCAGCCGAAGGGGCTAATGCTCAAGCGAAGCGGCTCGAGTTCGTTGCCAATAATTTGGCGAACGTCGAGACGCCCGGCTTCAAGCGTGACATCCCTACTTTTCAAGCCCGCTTTGCCGAAGCGATTCAACAAGGCAAGGCCGTGCCCGGCGACCAATCCATCAACGACGTCGGTGGCGGCGTGAAGCTCATCGACGTGAACGTCGACTTTTCGCGTTCCACGTTTGAGAAGACCGACGTTCCCACCGACTTCGCCATCAACGGCGACGGCTTCTTCCGCGTGGCCGATGCCAACGGCAAAGAATACCTCACCCGTGCGGGCAACTTCGAGCTCGACTCGGTCGGCCACATGCTGACCGAAGGGGGCCAATTCGCGGTCCTCGACAACAACGGCAAACCGATCACGCTCAACCCCATCATGCCTTGGACGTTGGGCACGGGCGGCAACCTCGAACAAGGGGGCGCGTTGATCCCCATTGGTCTTGCCAAACCGGAATCGCTCGGCGATTTGGTGAAAGTCGGCAACAACGCCTTCCGTGCCTTGGGGCCGACAAACGTGATTCCCACGCCCCAACGCGACATTCACCAAGGGATGCTCGAAAAGTCGGGCGTGAGCACGATTCGCGAAATGAACGCGATGATCGAAACGTCGCGTGCGTTTGAAGCGAACACAAACCTTATCCAACATCAAGACAGCATGGTCGGCTCGCTGATTAGCAAAGTGCTGACCGCTTAATTCACTGAAATCGTTAGGACATGAGCCATGAGCGTTCAAACCCTTTATACCGCCGCGACGGGCATGCAAGCCCTCGAAACCAAGCTCGACGTGATCGCCAATAATATGGCGAACGTGAACACCACGGCGTTCAAGCGCGATCGGGCGAACTTTGAAGATTTGTTCTACCGTCAATATCGTTTGCCTGGTGCGATGGATGCCGACGGCAACCGCACGGCGACCGGCATTGAAGTCGGTCTTGGTACGCGGGTTTCCAGCACGCAAACCAACTACGAACAAGGGGCCTTCGAGGTCACCAACAAACCATTGGACGTGGCCATCGAAGGCCAGGGATTTTTTAAGGTCAACACGCAAAACGGCAACTATTACACCCGGTCGGGTAACTTCAATCTCAACGACGTTGGCCAAATCGTGATGGGATCGGCCACACAAGGCTGGGTGCTCGATCCGGAAATCGTGATTCCTCAAGAAGCCACGGGCATTGTGATTTCCACCAACGGGGAAGTGAGCTATAGCGTCGCCGATCAGAACCAACTCATTCCCGCAGGCCAAATGTTGCTAACGACGTTCATCAATCCTGATGGCCTCAAGAAGATGGGTGACAATCTTTATCAAGAAACCGATGCCTCGGGCGTGCCGTTTGAGGGAACACCGGGCGACCTGGGCTTTGGCACGGTTCGCCAAGGTTCGTTGGAAGCGAGCAACGTCGAGCCCGTGCAGGAATTGATCGACTTGATCACCACGCAGCGGGCCTTTGAACTGAACTCGCAGGTCGTGCAAGCGGGTGACCAGATCATGCAAATCGCTGCGAATCTCCGTCGTTTCTCTTAACTAGTTCGTTAATCATAATGCTCGCAAGATTACTCAATCTCTGGATAGCCTCAACATTTGTGGTAGCTGGGTTCGCGATGTCGGCCCCAGCCGCCAACATTTTGCTGCGCGCGCATGCTACGCACAATGGCTCGGTCGTCTATTTGGGCGACGTGGCTGATGTTTCTGCGGCCGACGAATCGGAAATGCAAGACTTGCTGACGACGCCTTTGATTGCCGCTCCGGCCGAGGGCACGCAACAATTTCTCGATGCAACACGCGTACGTGATTTGCTAGCCAGCCGCGGTATCGACGTCACCACGTTATCGATTCGGGGGGCGCGAACGGTTGAAGTCGGCAAGGCTACTGCAGCACAGAAGATTGCAATCGTTCAACCCGCGCCGAAACCGCTGGCACTCGTCACCGCCGAAGAGTCGCAGGAAGCAGTCATAGGGGCGATCAAACAGCATTTGATCAACGCCACCGGGAATCAAGATTGGGAAATCAAGGTGGATTTGAACACCGAAGAACTCGCCAAACTCGCTCCGTTGGGAATCGAACTGAAAGCCACGGAAGGCCGTTCGCCTTGGATCGGTACACAGCGTTTCGCCGTTGCTCGAATCGGTGTGCCGGGCAGCGTGCCAGTGCTGGCGCACGTCGAACGTATGAGTTATGTGGTGGTGGCCCTCCGGCCGATTCAACAAGGCAATCTCGTCGGTGCGGCCGACGTGGAACTTCGGTTGCAACCTGGCAAGATTTCTACAAACTCTGCTCAATCAATTGATCAAATCGTCGGCAAAGAAGCCTTGCGTTCACTCAAAGCCGACGAAGTCGTCGAAACGAATTTTGTGCGGGCTCCCTTGCAAGTTCAACGCGGCGAGACCGTCAAGGTTTTTGCTCGCACCGCGGGTGTCACCGTCAGCACCTACGCCGTGGTGCAGCAAAACGGCTCGCTGGGCGATCTCGTGCAAGTGCAAACTTTGGACAAGAAAGATCGCTTCATCGCGCGGGTCTCGGGTTGGAAGCAACTGGAAGTCACCCCCACCGGTACCACCGTGAATGATGTTACGACGGCCAATCAACCTTCCTCACAACGACGTTAAGCCTCTCCAAAAATACTATGAAGCTTTTACGCCTAATCACACTGACTGTAGTAATGGCCACGGCCAACGCCGTGCGAGCCCAGGATGGCAGCTTGTTTCTGCGTCCCGCGCAAACGCCCAATGGCCTGACGTTGGAAAACAGTTCGTTCATGTTCCAGCAACTGCCACCCGAGTCGCTTCCTCGTCAGTTGAAGATTCACGACATTGTCACGATCGTGGTTGACTATCGCTCGCGATTTTTGAGCGAAGGCAACGGGCAGGCTCGTAAGACGCAGAACATTCAAGCAATACTGCAAGAGTGGGTGCGTCTCGACAACGGCGACTTGAAGCCGGCACTCATGAACGACGGCGAACCCGGGATTGCCGCGCAGAACAATAGCCAAAACCGTTCGCAATCCGACTTGGAACTTCGCGACACGATGTCGTTCCGCATTGCCGCCGAGATCGTCGACATCCAACCCAACGGCAACTTGGTGATCGAAGGCCATCAAACGCTCCGCAACAACGACGAGCGCTGGCGGATTTCGCTCACCGGCATTGTCCGCCGCGAATCGATCCAGCCGGATCGTACCGTGAGCAGCGACGCGATCTATGATCTGAACATCGACAAAGAAGAAATCGGCCAGGTCCGCGATGGTTATGCCCGCGGCTGGTTGCTGAAGTGGTATGACAAGTACAAGCCGTTCTAAAAAGCGATCTTAACGTATCACATATTCACCCGACGCTAGCGTTACGGCTCATGCAAACTCAACTGATAAATCCTATGTTCCGCACAAGAAAAATTTTGAGCCTGGTTCTGGTCATTGCTCAACTCATGTGTCTGAGCACGAGCGAGGTTCAGGCCCGCACGATTTTGCGGAACATCTGCCGCGTGAAGGGCCAGGAAGAAAACGTTCTGCGCGGTCTGGGTTTGGTCGTAGGTCTCAATGGCACGGGTGAAATCAACGATCCCCAAACCATGCGTGCGTTGGCACGAGCCCTCGATATCATGGGGAACCCGATTCCTCAGTTCGGCATGCCGGGATCAGCCACGTTTGACGAGTTGAGCAAGGTGAAGAATGTTTCGTTGGTTTGGGTGTCTGCACGGATTCCCGCCACGGGTGCCCGCCGCGGCGATAGACTCGACGTCGACGTTAGCGCGATCAACGGCAAGAGCCTCATCGGCGGGCGTTTGGTTTCCGCCGCGTTGCAAGGTCCTAATACACAGGATCGCCGGGTGTATGCCCTCGCCGAGGGTTCGATTTTTGTGCAATCCGAAGAGCAACCCCTGATCGGAACAATCAGCGGTGGCTGCCAGATGGAAGAGGACGTGTTCACGCCGTTCGTTCAAGACGGCTACATCACGCTGATCCTCGACAGCAATCATGCAAACTTCCAAACGGTTTCGGAAATCGCTTTGGCGATCAGCCAAACACATTTTCAAAACGACGAAACGGCCGTGAAAGCGGTCAATGCTTCGAATATCGTCGTACGAGTTCCTGACGCTTACAAAGAAGACCCTGTGCTGTTCATTTCCAACCTGTTGGAATCGCAAGTCTATCAGCCGGAACCAGAATCGCGGGTTGTGATCAATCAACGCGCAGGCAGCATTGTGATCGACGGCGACGTACAGATCGGCGACGTGGTCATCTCGCACAAGAACATTGTGATCGACACGGTTGAGCCAATTCCACCGTTCGTGGCGGTTGATCAACAGCAGCAAGAATCGGCCAAACTCAAGGCACTAGTCGATGCACTCAACGCCCTCAAAGTCCCCAATGCTGACGCGATTGAAATCATCAAAGGGATCGACCGCAGCGGCAAGCTTCATGCTCGGCTGATTATCGAACAGTAATTTATGCCGCGTGGCTAAGGAACTTGATCATGAAGATCGACATGAACAACTTGAATGGCATCCAGCCACTCCGCGGTCACGTGGCGACCTTCGAGGAACAAGTCGAAGGAGCCAAGGAAGCTCGCGACACCTTTCGGCAGTTTGTTGGCGAGTCATTTTTTGGGCAAATGCTTAAATCGATGCGAAGCACGCTCGATAAGCCAGCCTACTTTCATGGCGGACAAGCCGAAGAAGCCTTTCAAGGTCAGCTCGATCAGGTGCTCTCCGAAGAAATGACCGCAGCCAGCGCCGACAAAATCGCCGACCCCATGTTCCGCCGCCAATTTCCGAAAGAAGCCGGGATTCTGGCCCAAAGCGAAAAGAAAGAAACGCTAAGCCTGAATGACTTGAGTTCGCTCCGCAGAATGTAGACCACCAATCACTGGAAAGCACGCACGATGGACTTGCACTGGGAAACTGAGTTAGCGCAACTTTTGAATCGGCTCAGCGATACGCAGCAAAGCTTGTTGGGGCTGCTGGATCGCAAACGCGAGATGTTGCTCACGCGCGATCACGCGGCGCTATCGGCGCTGCTGCCCGAAGAAGAGCATTTGTGCGCTGAACTGCAAGCATGTCACGATCGGCGCCAGCAACTTTTGGAGCAAGCGGCCGTCGACGGAATGCCAGCTGATAGCATTCGCTCGTTGGCCCTATCGCTGCCGCGCGGCGAGTCGCAAAGTCTTAAACAGTCGCTAGATGAGGCGAGCAAACGCTCGCGTTTATTGCGGCATCAATGCGTGGCCCAATGGGTCGCCGTCCAGCGAACCATGCTGCATCTTTCCCACATGGTCGAGATTATTGCTACTGGCGGCCAATTAAAGCCGACATATGGAAAAGGGGGCGCGGCTACAAGTAGTGGTGCCCTGATGGATCAGGCCGTTTAGTTGTCGCGGGAAGAGGGATTTTCGTCGGCGACTGAACACTTGTCTTCAGTTACTGGCGCTCTTCGATGTCGCTTTTCAGCTCACTTCAAATGGCGGGCAATACGCTCAACGCCATGCAGATCGGTCTGCATGTCGTGGGCAATAACATTGCCAATGCCAACACGCCGGGTTACATCCGCGAGCGGGCCATCTATTCCCCTGCGCCCGTGCAAAAGCTGGGCAACCTCAATCTTGGCCTCGGCGTGGAAGTCGATGGCATCGTACAAGTCATCGATAAATTCATCGAAGATCGCTTGCGCGATTCCGGCAGTGATCTCGCCAGCGCCGAAGCCCTCGAAAAAGCTTATGCCGATTTGGAAGCTCAGTTCGATGCGCTCGGTGAAGCGAACATTGGTTCGTTGATCACCAAATTTTTCAACGGACTGGATGATATCGCCACGAACAACAATTTGGGCGTGCGCGATCTCATTATCAAAGACGGGATCAATCTCGCCCAGGCTTTCAATACTCTGGATCGCAGTGTCGAACGACTGCACGCCGATCTGAGCACTCGCGTGCAAGCGATTGCTCCGGAAATCAACACGCTGACCGACAAAATCAGCAAGCTCAATTTGCAGATCGTTGCGATGGAAGCCGGCGGTGCTTCGGCGAGCGATGCCGGTGGGTTACGGATTCAAAGATCCGAGGCCCTCAAAGACCTGGCCGGTTTGATGAACATCACCGCCACCGAAACGATCACCGGTTCGGTGAATATCTCGGTCAACGGTCAGATTCTGGTCTTTGAAGGAACAAAACGTAACGTTGAATCGCAAGTTACCGAAGTGAACGGCATCAACGCCGCACGGATTCAGTTCGTCGACAACAAGAGCACGCTGGACGTGAGTGGCGGCGAGCTGCATGGCATTTATGAAGCACGCGATGGGGTTTATGCGGGTTTTCTGGATGACCTTGATAATCTGGCCTCGAACCTAGCATTCGAATTCAACAAAATTTACAGCCAAGGGCAGGGGATCGACGGCTTCACACAACTCACAAGCGCCTCGAGCGTATTTGATCCTTCGGCCGCGTTGAATCAAGCCGGCTTGGATTTCACTCCCACGAGCGGGAAATTCACCGTTTTGATCCGTAATAAACAAGACGGCACGACCAAAAGTCATGAGATCAATATCGATCTCAATGGACTGGACGGCAACGACACGACGCTCAATTCGCTCGCCGCACAGCTGAATGCTATTCCAGGGCTCAATGCTTCGATCAACATCGACAATCGGCTCGTTCTGAGTACCGAGACCTCGGGCATCGATTTCAGCTTTGAGGTCGAATCGCCGAGCGATGAAAGTGGTGTGCTCGCGGCACTGGGAATCAACACATTTTTTACCGGTTCCGAATCAGGCAATCTGGGAGTTAATACACAACTGACTCAAGGAGATCGGGCGAGCGCGAAGTTTGCCGGCAGCACTCAAGGGATCAACGACGGCACGGGCAATGTGTTAAAGCTTGTGGCCATGTACGACCAATCGCTGACCGGCCTTGAAGGCAGCTCGATCCGCGGTATTTACGACAGCATCATCAACTCCACGACGCAAGGGGCTTCCATTGCACAGGCCGTTGCCGATGGCCAGCGGGTGTTTTCAGGAAGCTTGGAAGCGGCTTCCCAGGGTGTCAGCGGTGTCAATCTCGATGAAGAAGCGATCGACATGATGATGTTGCAACGAACTTACCAAGCGTCAGCGCGGTTTATCAGCACATTGTCGGACTTGCTGGATATCTTGGTCAACCTGTAAGCGAAAGCAATCTATTCATGGCAGGCGTCATCCCCATTTCGAGCAACCGAGTGAGCGGCTATCTGCTCCGCTCGCGCTTGACGCAGCAGTTTCAAACCGATCAGCTCGATTTGTTTCGCTTGCAGGAACAAATCGCCACGGGTCAGCGGATCGTGCTTCCCAGCGACGACGGCCCCGCCGCACTGCGTGCGATCTCGCTGCAACGCTTGATCGACCGCAAGGCGCAACTCACCTCCAACGTGCGTATCGGACAGCAGTATTTGGCGGCCAGCGATACGGCGCTGCAAGACGTCGCGACCGAGTTATCAAAACTTAAAGGTTCGACTCTCGGTGTGGCGGGAACACTCACCACTGACGAACAGCGGAAAACGGCCATCGAGGAAATCAATACGTACCTCGAATCGCTGGTGAACATCGCCAACCGCCAGTATCAAGGGCGTTACTTGTTTTCGGGTTCTCTGTCGTCAACGCAGCCCTATTCGTACGTTGATGGTTACGTCGTTTACAACGGAGATGGCCAGCAGATTCAGAATTATTCTGACCTGGGTGTGTTGTTTGATGCGAGCATTTCGGGGCAAGACGTGTTTGGTGGAACGTCGGCTCAGGTCGCCGGTTCAGTTGATTTGAATCCTCAACTGGAAATGAGCACCAGTTTAAGCAGCTTGCGCAATGGGCGCGGAATTGCTCCCGGCGGCGCGATTCAGATTTCCGATGGGAACAATATTTCCACGATCGATATCAGTGGTGCCAAAACGATTGGCGACGTCGCCCGTCTTATTCAAGAGAATCCACCGACGGGTCGCGAGATTGAAGTCAACGTCACGCCCACCGGTTTGGCGCTTCAATTCGTAGGCAACACCACGACTGCGAATCTGATTGTCAGCGAAGTGGGCAGCGGCACGACGGCGCGTGAACTCGGCATTCTCAACACCACGGGTGTGGGGACCGCACAACTCACGGGCGAGGACCTGAGTCCCAAAATTCTGAAAACAACACGGCTTGATGACCTCCTGGGAGCCAAGGCTCGCACGACGATTCAATCCGCAGGCAATGATAATAACATTTTGCTGGAAGCCTCTGCCAACGGCACGTCATTCAACGGCGTGACGGTTCAATTCGTCGACGATGAATTGTTGACCGCCGGAGGGGGACTGATTGCCGGCGACGAAGTAGCCCAATACGACGCTAATGCCCGCGCAGCCAGCGCAGCCTTGAGTTTTTCTAGTGCGGGCAACGATCTCATTCTCACCGGAGCTACCACCGGAACAAGTCTGAACAACGTGCAGATTGTTGTGACAAGCGTTACGCCGGGTAACGAGAGCGTGGTTTACGATTCCGGTGCAAAGCGTTTGACTGTCTCCGTGGCTAACGATGGTTCCACGACGGTGGAAGACATCCGCCTCGCGATCAACGCCGAGGGAACCTTCACCGCTCAGCCCGATACCACGGTCGAAACCTACAATGCCGCGGCGACAATTGACGCGGCGGACGCTGGTGTGATTCAAGGCAATACCGGCAACACCGGCGGCGCGGCAAGAACGCTCTATGTGCGGATTGAACCCGGCACCACCACCGCCAATCAGGTCATTGAGGCGATTAACGCCGAAGGGACTTTCACGGCAACGGTCGATCTCAATGATTCCTCGTCCGCTGACCGTGCTGGTACGGGCGTTGTAAGCCTTACGGCATCCGTTGCATCCACTTCTGGTGGGGCAGGGGAGACGCTTGATCAAACTTCTGGTCTGCGGATCGTCAACGGTGGCAAGACCTATAACGTTTCGTTCGAGAATGCCGAAACGGTTGAAGACATGTTCAATGTCCTCAACACGTCGGAAGCCAATGTTCTGGCGGAAATCAATGCCGAGGGAACTGGCATCAACATTCGCTCGCGTTTAAATGGCAGTGATTTCCAGATCGGCGAGAACGGCGGCGACACCGCCACGCAACTCGGCGTACGCACCTACGGACGCGAAACGAGTCTTAGCGATTTCAATTATGGCGTCGGTGTAACCACGGGTGAAGGGTTCAAAGTACCAACGATCACAGGGACCGATTTCACGATCCGCACCAGCGATGGTCAGGAATTCGCGGTCGATCTTACCGGCAGCGAGACATTGGCCGAAGTGGTGACCGCGATCAACAATGCGACCGGAGGTGACGTCACGGCGTCACTGGCCGTGCCTGGAAACGTCCTCCAGGTAGTCGACAATACAGCTGGCGCAGACGATTTTACGATCATACGCGCCGCGGGAAGCCTCGCGGCCCAGTATCTCGGACTGGTGCCCAACGGAGATGCATCCTTCAGCACTTCTACTAACACGGTGCTGGGCAGCGATGATCACTATACCGACTTCACGATCACCTTCGGCGGTCAAGATTATGGCATCGATCTGAGTGGTGCTAAAACCGTGGATGACGTGATCGACCGCATCAACGCCATCGCCGTGGGATTCACGGCCCAACTCTCTGAAACAGGGAACGGCATCACGCTATCCGGTTCGGGGCCGATTACCGTGACCAGGCAAGGGGAAAGTGAAACGGCCGAACTCTTGGGTTTGATTCCCAAGGGACAGACCGCCGCCACGGCCAACGGCGAGCTCACCAGCACCGATCAAAACTTTCTGGAGAACGACAGCGTCTTCAGCACGCTCATTCGTCTACGCGATGCGCTCACAGATAACGACGTGAATGCCATCGAGCGAGCGCTTGCCGATGTCAATGCCGACGTCGACCGCGTGACTTTCGCCCGGGCCGAAGTCGGAGCGGTCGCCAAGGGCCTGGAGCTTTCGCAAATCACGCTTGAAGACGAGCAGATCCAACTCAAATCGGCGCTCTCCGAAGAAATCGACGTCGATCTCGTCCAAGCGATTTCGGAACTCACCGCCCGCCAGATCGCAATGCAGGCGAATCTCCAAGTGACGGCGAACATCTTGCAGTTGTCCCTGCTTGATTTCATTTAGTGGCAAGCGAATGTACGCGATTCTATCTGAATATCACGTTCGCTATCAGCCCTAGGCCTATGAGTAGTATTGCCCAGCCTGTGGCGATCCGTGCCCACCATTCGATTTTGTGGATGACATTGAAGGCTTTACCCACCGAATGAGCGCTTAATGCAATAATGACAGCAAAAATTAACACTGGCAAAGCTGTGCCTACACCGTAAAGCAGGGGCAACATGATGCTCGACCCTGCCTTGAGCGAGTTCATCACGTTTCCGAAGAATAACGCCGCTGATGTAGGGCAGAAGGCCAAGGCAAAGACGACCCCTAAGAGCATCGCGCCCCAAATGCCCAGGGTATCGACACGCTTCTTAAGGGATTCCGAGAATCCCACACCGCCGATGTTCAGCTGCAAGAGGCCCAGTAAGAACATGCCCACAATCACGAGCGTTGGGCCCAAAAGCAAATGCATATACTTTTGCAGGAACAATGACACCTGCGGGATCGAAAGGGCCGTTTTGACAAGCACAAACGCTAGACCCAAGTAGGCTACCATGCGTCCGAGTGTATACAGCAGTCCAGACATCAGCACTGCGCGAGGGCTATCGACGCGTCGGCCGATATAGCTGATGGCCGCGATGTTCGTGGCGAGCGGACATGGACTGATCGATGTGAGAACACCCAACCACAAGGCTGAGGCTGCAGGCAGTATGAACTCGGTCATTCAGTTGACTCCGATTCTTGCTTCGCTTGTTTCAAGTAGCTGCTAACACCTTGTTGCACATAGGCTTGAAGTTCCACCGGTTTGGCCGCAAGTGACCAGACTTTTGGCAGGGGTGACCATTTCACGACTTTGCCATCAACGATGCTTTGCAGCACCAGGGTCGGGTCATCAATCTTGTAGGCCTTTGTGATGTCTGCATTTTTAGCGGACTGGAAGTCCACATATCGGAATTTAACTCTGCCTGCTTTCATTTCCTCGCTGAAACTCTTCTTCACGGCCTCTTCGGCGAGAGTCCCGATTCTTTTGCAAGTCGGGCACCAAACCGTGCGATGGAAATAGATGGCGACAACTTGATGGGGCGGCACCTTGTCCGCATACAGCGCTTCGCCGGTCGATTCACCCGTTCCACTGACAGCCATAGCGATCGCAACAATTAGTTGAGATAACATTTAACTTTCTCCTTTGGTTTCTGCAGGAACGTCTGAGCGTTAGTTGACGGACAACAGCACATCGGCCTCCTGGACGACGTAGTCGGCAAACGCGGATTTGTCGCCTACCAACTCCCACACGCGCGATAAACTGCGCCATTGAGAGTTTTGTCCAGCTTCACGACGAACCAACACTACTGTCGGCGCAGCAATTTCGTACTCCAAAGCGAAATGAGCGTTCTCAGGGGACTCGTAATTGACAACACGCCACGAGATGTCACCGCTGGCTAACTCGTCCGCAAATCGCGATGCGATCGCCTGCTCGGCATTGGACTCAATCTTCTGGCACGTTGCACATCGAATATTGCTATGAAAGTAGTAAACGATGAGTCCGTCATGAGGCAGTGGTTCAGTCGTCGACTCCGCTTCTGTCTCCTTGACGGCACTTCGCTGCATCTCTTTGCCTGCGATGACCACAACAGCCACGGCCAGGAAGGCAAGCAGACCGTATTTGAGGACAATTTTCACATTCATAGGAAAGCTCCTTACAGACTTAGTGGGACCAACATGTCCTAACTTGTTCCTATTTGGGTAGCACATTGACAATCTCTTGTGGCGAGGCAACACGCCCCACGAATTTGACTTCGCCATTGACCACCAGTGCGGGTGTCATCATCACGCCGTAATTAACGATTTCGTTGATGTCTTCCACCTTTATAACTTCCGCATCGATGCCCAATTCCTTGAGTGCGGCTTCAGTGTTTTCTTTGAGGGCAATGCACTTCTTGCAGCCGGTGCCTAATACTTGAATCTTGGTCATGGCAGAGCTCCTCCAAAGTTAATTGATGTTGACTGAGTTTGGCTCCGCAGCAACTGTTGCAGTGGGAGATGAACTTGGCTGCGACATGGGGTTCTCCGGATAGAGCGCGCCATACCCCATGCCGGCGAAAGTTGACATCACTACGACTAGAGTCACGAAAACTGCTGTTTTTGTATTTCCAACGACCGAGCGAATCACCAGGATGCTCGGCAGCGACAACGCGGGACCAGCTAACAGCAATGCCAGCGCGGGGCCACTTGCCATGCCATTGCGCATGAGGGCTTCGAGTATTGGCACTTCGGTCAGTGTGGCGAAGTACATCAAGCTGCCAATCACCGAGGAAATCAAATTGCTGGTAAAGCTATTGTCTCCCACCCAAGCAGCGACCTGCTTTTCAGGGATGAGCGCACCTAGAAAGCCAACTACAAACACCCCGCCGAATAAGAGGGGAATCAAGAGCTTGGGAAATTCCCACGTGTTCCCCATCCACTCGGCGAAATCTTGTTTGCTGAGCCATAGCAGACTCATAACAACGACCGACAAGCCCATCACTCCCGCTAGATACCAACGGTTGTAATGGATTCGAGTAACCCAAGTGTCTACATCGTCGATCGCGGTGATTTCAGATTTGGCGAACCGCACGACCTCGGCAGACTCGTGCCCAAGAACTGCTTGCTTGAGCCGCAGGTCGTAGGCACCTTCCGTTTCGTATTGAAGCGTGGCTTCGAATCGCGTGCCGTTGGCAAGCTCAACATGCTTGTCACCGGGATTGAACCAGTCGCTGAAAATCAAGAAAGCCAACATTGCAGCGAGCATGGCGGCATTTTGCCAAAGTGGTCGTCGCGAAGCTGGTGGATCAGGGAGTGTGAGGGTAGCTTGGGTGCGAGTCTCTTCGCTGCGACGGAAGATGAACGCCATCAATATGCCGATCAGCACGCCAAACACGATCGTCCCAATCACTCGGGCAATGCCAAGTTCAATTCCCAGGACGCGGGCGGTGAGGAATATGGCGAGCACGTTGATTGCCGGGCCGGAGTACAGAAACGCAGAGGCCGGTCCGAGTCCTGCACCAACTCGATAGATGCCCGCGAACATTGGCAGCACGCTGCACGAACAGACAGCCAAGACGGTGCCGGAAACTGACGCGACGGTATAGGCTTCAATCTTGTTTGCCTTTGGCCCTAGATGTTTGAGGACAGATTCTTTCGAGAGAAACGTGGTGATCGCCCCGGCGATGAATAATGCTGGAACTACACAGGCCAAGGTATGGTTGCGAACATACCATTGCAGCAGAATGAAGGCCTCGACAATGGCCCCAGTCACCTTCGCTGCAGTCGGGTCGGCGTAGTTTGGGAATTGTGGCGTGGTCAGTGGCAGGAAATACGCAAACAGAAAGATCGCAAGAAAGGCGGCAAAGATCTTGTACTCGCGTGACACAGTCAGCCTCGCACTTTCGTATTTGGCTATTTATGCAAATATGTGCTTGAGAAAAATGCCACCCTGCGGTGGCGCCAAAAAAAATTAACCGACAAACCAATTAATTCGACAAAACCGCCAATGAGTGGTTCGCGTTACACTTCACGACAGACTCAATGCAATTGAACAGTCCCGTCAGGCATTTCACGCGTAACTTGTAAAAGACCATCTGACCTCGTTTATCGTCCTCCACGATGCCTGCCTCTTTCAGTTGAGCCAAGTGCCGCGAAACGGTCGACATGTCACTCCCCACCAGCTCAGTGAGGTCGCAGACGCAACGTTCTCCCTCGGCAGCCAATACGTCGACTATTAACAACCGGGCCGGATGGGCCAGAGCCTTCATAATCTTAGTGCGCGCTTGGTATTTTGCTCGATCTTTGGCGTTCATACATTCCTCTATCGATACTTGCTTATTTGTAAGTTTAGCCAAATATGCGATTAAGTCAAGTATGCAGTCTCTTGCCTGCGCATTAGCGAGATAGAGCTGCGCAAGATTTTGTAGGGCATTTTGCAATTCGTGCTTAGAATCAAAGCTGTCGGCCCGGAACAGAATCGAGGTGAATGAAGAGGGGAGCATAGTTCATTCATCACGAGGGTCGTTTTATGAACTTGGCTAAGATCTTTCAAGGCTCACGCCATCTTTCAACTGGCGTAAGTCGCAAACCAGCGTTCACCTTAGTGGAATTGCTGGTTGTGATTGCCATTATCGGCGTTTTGGTGGCGCTTTTGCTCCCTGCAATCCAAGCGGCTCGTGAAGCTTCTCGACGCATGAGTTGTCAAAATCAGCTCAAGAACATCGCTTTGGGCTGCTTGAACTATGAATCGAGTAAACGCGCGTTGCCCCCAAGTTCACTCAATCCAGTCACTCAACAATACAGTGGTCTAGGCTGGCCCGTGCAAATCTTACCATATATTGAGCAAAGTACGGTCAACCAAGGGGCGATCGACAAATACCTTGATAAAGACGATGCCTATGATTCTGCGATGGACGAGCTTAACAAGCTCATAATGCCTATATATATCTGTCCGAGCGATCCGGACTTGCTGTTGCAAGTAGAAAAGTACGGTAATGCAGATCGTCGCGCAATGAGTTACGCTGGTGTAGCTGGATCCTATTACAGTCGTACTGGTCAGTGTCCTTCGACGCGGAGCGAGCACTATTGCATTGCTAAATCCGTAACCGATTTATTTGGAGCCAACAACCATGATGGTTTAATGATTCAAGGTTGGCCGGTCAAATTAAAAGAAGCGACCGATGGATTGAGCAACACTTTGATGATTGGCGAACGAACCTATCAGATACGTGCCTGGATGATCGGTGCTTACTGGGTAGACCCAGCCGTTCCTGCTTTTACTCCGACGGCGCGTGGACAGTCACGGAATGTGCCTCCGGACGGTCCACAACCTTCGACGGCCCATTTTGCCAGCAAAAACTTGACGGCAGCTTATGCGCTCAATCATGACCCCTATCAGGGGGCGTATCAGGGGCACGATAATGCTTTGGGTGACCGTCCTGAGATTCCCGCGTCGACTCCGCGAGTGATTTCCGTCAACGATCTTCCCTTCGGCAGCCGTCATCCCGGGGGAGTCAACTTTGCACGAGGGGATGGCAGTGTGAATTTATTGCAAGATTTGCTCGATTCGCGGATTTACTTGGCACTCGGATCAAGAAACGGCGCGGAGACAGAGTCCGCGCCGCCGTGATGCGTTAACGTGCCGCCAATTCTTGAGTTACCACATAAATTCAATCGCAGCCGTGGCACCGTTGTAAAATAAGTCGCCTTGCGGTACGGGGCTTGATGTGCCCCCCGCAATTTGAGTGGTGATCGCTGCCGCATCACTTGCAAGCGCGACGTTGTCGAGCCACATCACCTGGTAGCCGCCGCGAATGGCGATGTGTTCGGTCAAGTTGTAATTAGCAGAGAGGTTTACTTCTCCTACGAAAGCTAACTCGGTTGCTTCGTCAGACGCACTAGAAACTATTGTCGACGTCATGCGATTGTCGATTACGTTGCCGTAAGCCCCCGCCTTAGCTGAGAGGTTCAAACGAAATGGATTCGCGGCATCTGTAAAAGCCAGGTTCGTGCCAAGTTGACCCCCGTACATCCGATTTTGTTCTTCCCAGGAAAGGAATGTCGCAGGCGTAGCAATATTGAGTCGCAACTTATCCTCGACCTCGACCCAGCGAAATCCGCCTAAAATCGTGATTCGATCGGTAATTAATTTATGAACATTGATCTCTGAGCTGTTGAGTTTTGTGTCATAAAAACTGTTGATCGAGCCGCCGCCGAGGATTGTTATGCCGATACCTGCTGCCCGAATTGTCGTGATGCTGGGAATTGTTGCGTTCGCGTCGGCATCGTAGTCGCCGAAGTAGCGACCTTCCCAAATCAGGCCACTGGCCGAGCGATGCATCAAAGTCAGATCAGGACCAACATTCCAGTCGAAGCCAAAATCGGTGCCGTTGATGACAATCCCTGGCGTGCCTGTCGGGGGTGTTACGATGGCTGCGGAGTCGGGGCGTGCACGATGCAAAAAGATTGCACCGGCCGAGACGCTCCATCGTGGGGCATAGCTTCCGGAGTGGAAAGAGCAAAGCTCGCAATCATCTGCCGATGCAGGACCGCTTAAGGATTTTGGGGCGGGAAGTTCACCCACGACTTGTATCTGCTCGTCGTGAATGAACTTAGCTGAGTGTGTCACGCTGGGGAGCGTTCCCTGGTCCATCCAAGCGATATCGGGACTTTGCAGCCACGGCGACTTTACGGGAGCGGCAGCAAGTCCAGCATGATTTAACACGCTCACAAGCGTGAGTACGTAGACTGCCCGCATAGTGCTAGCCATTGCCGAGTCCCTTCGCCGTGCCATTTACTGCGTAAGTGAGAAGCCGTTCTCACTAAGATTTGCTATCGGTGGCGACCCACATGAAAAATTGCGCTGAGAATCCATGGCATAAACCTCACTGTACTACTAACCCGCGGTGTAAACAGTAAAGTTTGCCAAACCGCGACTTGATGGCTTTGAGTAGGTTTGTTGTAAATCATTTCTGCGCCGTTTTACCAAAGACACCAGTTTTGCTGATTTTGCCATTCCTCCGGCGACGATACATCTTCCAGGCGTATTGCCATGCTATGCGCCTGGGTGCCACGGCTGGCTTGTCCAGCAGTGTCCTTGAAACACGGATGGGCAAGCCACCCGTGGCACTCAAAAAACGCGAACTCGCAATTTGCTTTAGGACGCGAAAACTGGCTTGGTCAAGGAAGGTGGCAGACCAATGGACGTATTTACCACGCGCTTTGGAGTTCTCTCCATTCAGCCCCACGACGAAATCGTTTTCGACAACGGCCTCATTGGGTTGGAAGATTGTAAGCGTTGGGTCGTCCTGACTGATTCCAACAACGGCGCGCTCGGCTGGCTGCAAAACCTCGAGCAAGGCCACATCGCCGTTGGCGTGGTGAGCCCTCGGCGGTTCGTGCCCAACTATCAGCTTCGCGTCGATCGCAGCGATTTACGCACCTTGGGATTGGTGACGATTCGCGATGCCGAAGTGGTGGTCATCGCCAGCCGCCAGACCGAGGGAATGACGCTGAACTTGCGGGCCCCGCTGGTGATCAACGTCGAAAAGCGGCTCGGTTGCCAGGTGATTGCCAAGGACGAGCACCCCGTGCAATATCCGCTCGACTTGCAGAACCTGAAATTGCGACGCATTGCTTAAGAGCTAGCAGGGAGAACGCCGAGAAACGAAACAGAATTCCCGTACTAAGGGAAGACAGCAAAGAACTGGATTCCCGCGTGCGCGGGAATGACGAATCAGTCGAGAATGACGGAAGTCAAATCGTTTCCCAACTGTGCGGGAACGACGTGCGAACGCCGAGGAGAGTGCGATGTTGGTTTTGTCCAGACAACGTGACGAAAGCATTATCATCGGCGACAACGTCGTTATTACCGTCGTGGACGTGCGCGGCGATAAAGTCAAACTCGGCATCGAAGCCCCCCGCGAAATCTCGGTTCACCGGCGGGAAGTTTACGAAGCCATTCTTCGCGAGAACCGGCAAGCCACTCTGCTCAAGCCCGACGACACCCAACTCTTGGGTCCTCAGGGCATGTCTAGCGACCGCGTTTAATTACGCCATCCCACGCCAATTGTCGTACTTGCGCTTATTAACCTAAGCCAAGCAGCCCATTTGTTGCGCTCAATTCTTGTGCAGTTCCAGCTCTGTTCGAGGCATTCGCCACGACAGATTCTTCTTATTAGTTGGGTTGTAGCAATTATTCCATGAAATCGGCTAACGAATGTAGCGCGTGTATTGGTTGAAGCTTCCGCTGAGATGAACTGACTCTAAAACAACCAGAAAATGAGGTTTTGACCTTAAAGCGCCCAAAATTCCCACGACGATACCCTTCCTTAGACGGACCGCCAACGGAGCGAGTAGGAAAAAAGTAGCGCGTTGCACGGAACATGTCCTAGAGTTGGTTAATTCGCCGTGGCGAATACCACAGGACAAATCGATAGGGATGCCGAGACCGTCAACAGAATTGACAGCGGTGTGGATGGCGAGGTGGATACCTCGGCGCCGTGCGACGACATGTTATGGCCGGAGTCGTCTGACTCCCCAGATCCGGTCTTCCAAAAAAAAGAACTGGTTTTATTTAGACAGGGGTGTTTGCAATGACTCGTATTAACACAAACGTGAGCTCGCTCGTTGCCCAAAATACATTGGGTCGCTCCAATGCGAGCTTGAACCAAGCCTTGACCCGTTTGAGCACCGGTTTGCGGATCAACACGGGTAAGGACGATCCCGCGGGTTTGATCGCCAGCGAAAACCTTCGCAGCGACATCACCAGCGTGAAGAAAGCGATCACGAACACCGAGCGTGCTAATCAGGTGATTGCCACCGCTGACTCGGCCCTCGGTCAGGTAAGCTCGCTGCTCAATGACATTCGCGGTCTGGTGACCGAATCGGCCAACACGGGTGCCCTGAGTGACGATCAGCTTGCCGCGAACCAGCTTCAGATCGACTCCTCGCTGGAAGCTTTGAATCGTATCGCTCAAACCACGACATTCCAAGGTCGCAAGTTGCTGGACGGCAGCTTGGGCTTCATCACCACCACGACGGACGACGATTTCGCCAACCTGTCGAACTTGAAGATCGACCAAGCCAACCTTGGCTCGACCGGCAGTGTGGCGGTGGATATTGCGGTTAGCACCGCAGCGACACAGGCGGAGATTGATGTCACGGGTATTGCGGCCGTTGTGCCGGGCGTTGCGGCAAGCACGACTGCAACCTTTACTAACACAGCCACTCAGGCCACGGGAGGCACCGTAACAATAGGTGCCGAGACGTTCACAATTGCTGCTGACGCTGCAGGTGACGCAGATGGAGCCGAGGGCAATGACGTTGCAACAATCACGATTACTTACGGTGCCGGTGCTGCTGCCACAAGTTATACGGCGGGTACCAACACGCTTAATGTGAGTGTCACACAAGCAGATGGTGTCGCCACTGTTGCTGATATTCAAGCGGCTATCAATGGTGGCAGCGATTTTACTGCCTCAGGTGGTACTGGCGCCAACACGGTGAGTGGTTCGGGAACGATTGCAGGATTAGCCGGTGGACGCGATGCCGGTTCCTCTGAGATCACCATCACCGCTGCATCGGCTGGACTCGCAGGCAATGCCAAGACGGTTACCATTACCGAATCGGCCACCCCCACAACTTCCGCTCCCACAGCGACAGTTGATGGTAGCGGTAATATTACGGTCTTGGTTAACAATGCTGGTACAACAACTTTGAGTGCAATCACCAGTGCAATTAATGCCCTCGAAGATTATGATGCCGCACTCGTCACGACCACGGGTGATGCCAATTACAACGCAACAACCCAAACTCCCCCGGTGGTTGCCAATACCTCTGCCGGTACTGAAACGACCGGCGGTCTTGCGGCCGACTTGGTCATCGAACTTGCCGGTGCGACGGGCGGTGAAGTTCTCTCCTTCCAAGCCGGGACTTCGCTGGCTGACTTGGTGAGCGGCATCAATTCGGTATCCGACGCCACAGGTGTCTCCGCGACGGCCAATGGTACGACTCTCGAGTTGACTTCGACAGCTTACGGCTCGAATGCCTTCGTCGACGTCAAGATCATTGAAGAAGGTTCGGGCAGCACTCCTGCCGGAACATTCACGACCGCCTTGGACGGTGTCGGTGCCCGCGAAGAGGGAGCCGACGTCGAAGCCACGATCAACGGTGTGGCCGCCACGGGTGACGGTAACAATCTCACGATCAACACCGCCACCCTGGACTTGAGCACCACAGTCGCCGCCGATTTTGAAGGCACGGTTTCCTTCACGATCACCGGTGGTGGGGCTTTGTTCCAACTCGGTCCCGACGTCGTCTCGAACCAACAAGCTCGCTTGGGCATCGGCAGCGTGAATACTGCTCGCCTGGGTGGTTCCAGCGGCAAGTTGTTCCAACTCGGTACGGGTGGCGATGCCTCGCTGTCGACCGGCAACCTCGACGTCGCTGCCGCGATCGTCGAAGAAGCGATCAACCAAGTGACTTCGCTTCGCGGTCGGTTGGGTGCTTTCCAACGCACGAGCTTGGAAACGAACAAGAACGCTTTGAGCGATACGTTGACCAATCTGACCGATGCCGAAAGCGCCATCCGCGACGCCGACTTCGCCGCCGAAACGGCCGCGTTGACCCGGGCTCAAATCTTGGTGCAGTCGGGCACGACGGTTCTCCAGATTGCCAACTCGAATCCGCAGAATGTGTTGGCTCTGCTCCAACGTTAATTCTGACGGTGAAAATAACGAGCCGGTTTGGCCCTTGCGGCCAAGCCGGCTTTTTTTGTTGGTTCGCGTTCTCTTTTCTGACCGATATTACCGGTAGAGTTTTCCTCGCGTTGCTAGCACTATGCGCCCGAGGCAACCCAGGGCTTCGAGAACGTCCCCACCATGGGCAGAATCACCAGCGGCGTCGGCCTCATCAGCGGCCTGAACATCACCGAGATCGTCGATCAACTGATCGATATCGCGGCGATTCCGCGCGATACGCTCGTCACGCGCACTAAAGATTTGCAGTCGCAGCAGACCGCCATCGGCGCGCTGTCGGCCAAGTTGCTCAGCATTCAATTTGAAATGGGCAAGCTGGGTGGCAATGCACTTTATGCCTCCAAGAAATCGACTTCCAGCGACACGAGCGTTCTCACGGCTGCGATCACCAACTCAACGACTGCCGTCAATTCCAACTATTCTTTCACGCCCGTCCGCACAGCCAGCGCGCAGCAACTGGTGAGCCAGCGCTTCGCGAGCAAAGATTCCCTCATGGGAGCGCAAAGCTTTTCATTCCGTACGGGGGGCTTTGTCGACAAGGGAATCTCTCTTGAAGATCTCAACGGTGGCTTGGGAGTGCGGCTCGGTGAGATTCGTATCACCGATAAGAGCGGCGAAGACGCGGTGATCGACCTACGCTTTGCGACGACCATCGATGACGTGCTCAACGCCATCAACACAAACACTACGATTAACGTCTCCGCCGAAGTCGTGGGCGATGCCATCAAGCTCACCGACAACACGGGCCAAAGCGGCACGCTCTCGGTCCAGGAAGTCAACAACAGCAACACAGCCGCCGATTTGGGAATCCTGTCGGTCACCGCCGCGGGGGTCACCACTTCCGGTACGGGCAGCGATATCTTCCGGCTCCATGCGGGGACGCAGCTGAGCAAACTCAACGACGGCAACGGTGTCGATTTCAACAATAGCACCACGGCCATCGACGATTTGATCTTTGAGTTTGCGGACGGCTCGGGGCCCATCGGGCTCGATCTCTCCGGTTCGGCAACGCTGGGCGATGTTGTCGATAAGATCAACTCGTCGCAGGCACTCGCCGGCAAAGTGACTGCTGCGATTTCTAGCGACGGCAATCGGCTGGTGCTCACCGATCTCACATCGGGTGCTGAAGCGTTCTCGGTGGCCAATGGGCTGCTGGGCACGGCTGCCGACGATTTAGGTCTTACCGTGAGTGCCGTGGGCAGCACGCTCACCGGGGCACGGTTAACGTCGGGACTCAATGATACACTGTTGCGGTCGGTCAATGGCGGGGCCGGGATTCAAACTTTCGGCAATCTCAACATCACCAACCGAGATGGTGTGCTGTCGGCGATCGATTTAACAGGCGTGGAAACGCTCAAGGAATTGGTTACGGCGATCAATTCGCAAGCGACCGAAGTTACGGCCTCGATCAATTCCAGTCACAGCGGTATTGTGCTGAACGATGCCAGCGGCGGGACGGCAAGTAACTTCATCGTCGAAAGTGTCAGTGGTGCGACCGTTGCGGCAGATTTGGGAATTGCGACCAACGCTGCGACAACTCAAATCGGCAGCGGTTCGTTAAATCGCCAGACGCTCAGCCGGGCAACGCTGCTTTCGGACATCAAGGGTGGTCAAGGCATCACCACTCTGGGTGATATTACGATCACCGACACCGCGGGCGTGAAGCGAACGATCGATCTCGATCCCAAGGACAACCACGCGAAGACCGTGGGGGACGTCATCGACCGCATTAATTCTGCGAACATAGGCGTGGAAGCCAAAATCAATGACTCCGGCGACGGCATTATCTTGATTGATACCGCCGGGGGCGCGGGGAAAATCACCGTGGCCGATGCCAGTGGCACGGTCGGCACGGATCTAAATCTCATCGGCACCAGCACCGCGGTCAACTTCAACGGCACACCCAAGCAAGTGATCGACGGTTCGACAATCAACGAATTACAGATCGATGCCGACGATACGCTGGCCGACGTTGTCAGCAAGATCAACGCGATGAATGCCGGCGTGACGGCTTCGATTCTCAATGACGGCCAAGGGGCCCGGTTGTCGCTCACTGTCAACAAAACCGGCGCTGCGAACGCCATTTTGCTCGATCTCGACGAAGCCAACTTCCAGTTTCAAGAAACCACAGCCGCGCACGATGCGCTGCTGCAATTCGGTTCGTTGCAACAGTCGGGCGGTGGCATTCTGGTCAGCTCCGCCAGTAACACGTTCCGCGAAGTCGTGAGCGGCGTGAGCCTCACGGTGCAAAAGGCCAGCACCACGGCGGTGAACGTAGCAATTACGTCGAACGATTCAGGCCTCGTGGCCGCCGCCGAAGAATTCGTGAAAGCTTACAATTCGTTGCGCGACGATTTGGCAAAGCTCACCGACTTCGATCCCGATGCGCTCACAACCGGTTTGCTCTTCGGAACGAACGAAGCATTGCGAGTCGATACCGAAATGTCGCGTTTGGTGACCGATCAATTTTTCGGGCTCGGGTCGTTTCAATCGCTCGCACAAGTTGGGATTACGGTCGACGATGAAGGCAAGCTGGCTCTCGATAAGGCCGTTTTTCAGGATGCCTTTGCTGCAGATCCCGAAGGATTAAAGAAATTCTTTGGCGACGACAAAAGCAACGGTGTGGTTTCACGGTTCGATAATACCGTAAAGAGACTCGCTGGTGTGGATGGCGGCTTACTGACCAATCGCACCGAGAGCTTGCAGTCAACCATCGATGCCAATAACGACCGCATCGAAGATTTGGATTCTTTCTTAGAGCGAGAACGCGAACGTCTGTTGCTGCAATACGCTCAGCTGGAATCGATACTGGCTGATTTTCAATCGACCCAATCTGCGCTGGCATCGTTCTCGCCTGTGCCGCCTTTGGCGACGCAATCAAATAATTAATGCACTAGTTATCGAGTAATGGAGTCGGAAGTCATGGCTGAACGTTCAAACGCCCAATATTTGCAAAGCAAGATCACGACAGCCTCACAGCCCCGTTTGCATTTGATGCTGATTGAAGGCGCTTCGCGTCAATGCCGCGTTGCCGAGCAAGCGGGCCGGGCCGAGTATTGGGGAGAATTTTATGCGGCAATCGACAAGGCGCTCGATATCATCGAAGAACTAGCCCGCAGCGTCAGCGGCACGAAAAACGAGATTTCCGAAAAGCTCGAAGAGCAATATGCCTTTTTGTATCGCGAGTTGGCCGCGGCGCGATTTTCGCTCGATCTGCCAAAGTTGGCGACCTGTGCGAAATTGCTCGATTTTGAGCGCGACACGTGGAAACTGGTCTGTGAGAAAAACGACTTGGCGCCGGTAAGTCGGCAGGCGGTGATTGCGCCAAGCTTGAATCTCGATACGGCCTATTCCGGTGAGAGCTTTTCTTTCGAAGCGTAATCGCCGAATAGCATGGTGTTAACCGCAGGCCGTCGCTTGCGGTTTCACGAGTGTGACCCTATCATCCAGGGTTTGGCAATTTGGCCGGACCCGACTGGAGATCATACTCGTGTCTGCTATCGAAACCAGACAGCTCATTCGCGTGGGGCATAGTCCCGATCCTGACGACGCCTTCATGTTTCACGCGCTTACCAATGATTGCATCGACACTGGTCGGTACATGTTCACCCATGAGCTGGTCGACATCGAAACGCTCAATCAGCGCGCCTTTCGCTCGGAGTTGGAACTCACGGCGATTAGTATCCACGCTTATGCTTTTCTGCACGACCGCTATGCGATTTGCAACTGCGGGGCGAGTATGGGCGACGGCTATGGACCGATGGTTGTGGCCAAGCAGAAATGCGCGGTTAAGGATCTCAAGAATCAAGTCATTGCCGTGCCGGGGAAGCTCACGAGTGCTTTCCTGTCGCTGCGGCTCTGTTTGGGTCAAGATTTTCAGTACGTGCTCGTGCCGTTCGACGAAATCATTCCCGCCGTCTGCCGGGGTGAATATCAAGGCCAAGCCCTCGACGCGGGCCTCATCATTCACGAAGGTCAGCTCACCTACAGCGACAACGATTTGCAATTGATCGTCGATCTCGGCGTTTGGTGGAAAGACCTAACAGGATTGCCATTGCCATTGGGAGCGAATGGCATCCGCAAGGATCTCGGCGAAAAGACAATCGAGGAAGTGCAAAAGCTGCTTTACGCAAGCATCAAGTATGGCCTCGATCATCGCACCGAAGCCCTTGATTATGCATTGCAATATGGCCGCGATTTGGATTACTCCAAGGCCGATCGCTTCGTGGGTATGTACGTCAACGATTCGACGCTCGATTTCGGTGACGCGGGCCGCGAAGCCGTTGCACGCTTTTTGGCGATGGGTTACGAGCAAGGCGTGCTGCCAGAACTCGTTGTGCCGGAGTTCGTGCGATAACAGCCCAACTTTAATACGCTGGTTCGTTGCCCGCCTTCCATTTGATGTTGCAGCCCAGGCTTGCTTTTTGTTCTTCGGCGGGCTTCTTGCCTGCTAGGACCGCATCGAGTGCCGCGCGCAAATCGGAGCCCGTTACGGGAATGCCGCTATCCGGTCGACTTGAATCGAGTTGGCCACGATAGGCAAGTTTCTGATCCGCATCGAACAAAAAGAAGTCCGGCGTGCAGGCGGCGTGATAAGCCTTTGCGACTTCTTGGGTTTCGTCGTACAGGTAGGGAAACACATAACCACGCTCCTCCGCTTCAGCGACCATTTGCTCGGGTGAATCGGCAGGGTGGTTGGACACGTCGTTCGAACTGATGGCCACGATTGCCGCCCCGCGCTGGGTGTATTCGTGACCAAGTTGCGCGAGTTGATCGGCGACGTGCTTCACGTAGGGGCAGTGGTTGCAGATGAACATGACCAATAACGCCGGCGCGCCCTTAAAATCGCCGAGCGAGACCGTGCGTCCATCGACGTTGATCAATGAAAAATCGGGGGCCTGGGTTCCCAGGGGTAACATGGTGCTTGGTGTGCGTGCCATAGGATGTTTCTCCCTTGGAATTACTTAAATAGAACGGCGTGGCTGGTCCCAAATTGTCCAGCGTTCCAGTCGATGGGATCTGTCCCAAGTATCTGGAAAGACGGGCGTTTCGGCAATGCTTGGCCCCGTTCGTTGACAGCAAACGGTAGAATTTCAATAATCGACAATCTTGCTCGCTGGCCGCTGCGGGATTGAGTCAACGCGAACCAGCCAGCAAGACGATACGTATTGAATCACCGTCCAACAAGTTACTGGATTTATCGGTCAGGCTAAATTTCGAGAGGCGAATGTTAATCTCTGGGAGCCGGATCGAACCGCCGAGGAGTTACTCAGATGGGTGCCGTTGCAGAAGTAAATGATACCAATTTTGACAGCGAAGTGCTTCAATCGTCCGAGCCAGTCTTGGTCGACTTTTGGGCTCCTTGGTGCGGACCTTGCCGCCAGATCGCGCCGCTTGTCGAGCAACTGGCCGGTGAGAACGCGGGTTCGGCGAAGATTCTCAAACTGAACGTCGACGATGCACCACAGGCCGCGCAGAATTATGGCGTGAGCAGCATTCCCACGTTGATGGTCTTCAAGAACGGCGAAGTGGTTGACCGCTTTGTTGGGGTTCAGCCCAAGACCCGTTTGCAAGACGCGATCGACGCCGCCAAGGCGTAGTACGATTTCAAAATCGGTCAAAATTTAGAAGCCGCTCCCTGCCAAAGGGAGCGGCTTTTTTTGATAATCTGTGGAATCTCGGCGTTTGGCGTTGAATATCTTTGGCGATTTCATATATCGCCCGGTTGCTCGATTTCCTACACTTAAGTGAAGTTGGTTCAGCCGAACTCCGTTTGCGACGCCGCCTTTTCTTGTCTGTTCTTTCGCGACGCACCCATTCGTTCTTCGCCGGTTCCTTCACAGGCTCGCATCCCGACGCATGTGTTTCGGTACTCTGTGGCGAAGTCTGCGTGCAATCTATGTTCAGGAGTTGGGTGAATGGGTAAGAAACTTTATTGTGGCAATCTTAGCTACAGCGTCACGAAGGCGGATCTCGAATCTCTCTTTTCCCCATTTGGTGCAGTTCGCAGCGCCGATATCGTCATGGATCGTGACACGGGTCGAAGCAAAGGTTTCGGCTTTGTGGAAATGGATAATGACGGCGATGCTCAAAAGGCCATTGAAGAGCTTAATGGAGCTTCTCAGGATGGCCGGCCGCTGACTGTCAACGAGGCCAAGCCACGTGAAGAGCGTAGCGGCGGCGGTGGTGGTGGAAGCCGAGGCGGCGGTGGTGGTTATAACCGCGGCGGTGGTGGCGGCGGTGGCCGGCGCTACTAAGTCGATTGCCTTTACTGTTAGGCGTGCGTGGCGCTAACACGGCGTGGTGCCAATGTTCCGTTCATTCGTTTGCGGGATGGCTTGAATGCGCGCATGCCTTTGAGTTTGCGATTAAGAAACATGCAGGACGTTTATGGCAAAGAACCAAAACAGCGCGGAAAAGCGTCGACGTGAAGTTGAAAAGAAATTCAAGGCCGATGAGAAACGCAAGAATCGGCAGAAAAAGAAAATAGAGGGACCAGTGGCCGCTTCTCCCACGGATTATAACGACGACATGCCGTCGGAAGCGGAAGAACCCGCGCAATAGCCGTTCCAAAGGGTATTTCTCTTGCAAAATGCTTCGTTTGCAGGTACAATATTTGTAGGTGCACAAATGGAATGTGCACTAAAAATCTTTGGACTGTAATTCATGGCTCTGATCAAGATTACGAAAGATGATTTCACGGATGACCGGCAAGGCCGGACTTTTTCCGATGTGTATAACGACGCTCGCTATCCTTTTGCTGATGTCCTAGCGTTCTTTAGCAGCGCCGAGCGACAGCAACGGATGGAGGACGCTGAAATCCACCATGATCGAGCTCCTCTGGCGGGCGTTGTGCGTGAATTTGAAGCACAGCCTAAGATCAATCTCTTTCTCGCGGAAGTTCATCCCAAGCAAACGCAGCGGTTTCGCCAATCCGTGGGGGTGCTTGTGCGCATGATCATGGAACGCAAAGGCTGGCGCAAAACGGGCAAGAAAGGTTCGTTGGGCGTGCGGGCCGAGAAAAGCAAGGTCTCACCAGCTCATAACACGGGCGGGTTGGCCTTCTGGTTCTTGCGTGCGGAACGCTATGAACTCGCCACCGGTATGCCATTTCGCACGGCGGCCGAGCGATACGACTCATTAAAGTCGAAGTTATCGAAGTCGAAACCACAACAATCCAAATCAAGATAGTTGGCTTCCGCTGAGAACATCATCCGACATACCTAATTTCAAGGTTTCCATCGAACACGCAGATTATTCCTGCCACGTGGTTGCCGAGGGCGAAGCGAACTCTCAGTGGCTCTTGAAATGTTTGAGCCGCTCATTCGCCTTTAAAACTAGCGAACCACTTATCGTCAGTGGATCTGGCGATTACTGCACGTTTCGCTTGGCTTATGGGTCACATCTGACCCATCGTGATCTAGAAAGTCTCTTGCTGGGAATACCTGGAGTGCGCTTGCGCATTGCTCCGGAAGCAAACGCAAACCATTAAGACATTGATTGAGAATTTCATGACCAACGACAATCTCTTAATGGTTGCCATGGCCGAACATTGCCGCGACCTGCTGCTGAAGTCGGGCACCGGCAATCGCCAACTACCGAAGTGTTTGCAGCACGAACACTTGCTGTGGATGTGCAAGAAAATCGAACAGCGTGCTGCCGAGTGGCCCACGACGAAATTGCATCGCTGGCTTGGTTATCTCCAGGCAGCAATTATCGCCCATGGGATTCTCGACCTTAACGAAGTTAAAGCGATGTTCGATGAAGCCAAGGTGGCACACCCGAGCACTGATCAGGATATGACGGATCACCTGAATACCGAGGAAGATTTTGTTGTCGATTTGGGTGGCGAAGGATAACGTTCAGCATTTTTTCAGAGAGGTGTATTTCTATGATCAATGAAGGGCAAGTCACGCTATTGTGGCAAAAAATGTTTAGTCAGCAGGCCATCACCACCGAGAACCTGGACCGAGCTGAGCAATTGCTAGGGGAATTACGCCCTGAAAGCCCACTGCGCTTTCGTCTGGAAAAAGAACTCGCTGAAATCAGCAAAATCCACGCCTCGCATCAGACGCCCCCGAAGAATATTCGCAAGGGAAAACCAAAACATGTTCAGCAGAAATGAAGTTCCTGACAAGGAGCTTCTTAAAACGGTCAATCGAAAGCTAAGTCGTTCCGGGGGGTCGCAGTCTCGCATCACGGCGACGATTCAAAAAGGAGTCGTCACGCTTTCGGGCAAGATTGCTTATGAGAATCAGCGGACTCCGATTGTTAAATCGGTGTCGAGCGTGCCGGGGGTGAGGAGCGTCACGGACATGCTTCAAGGCCCTTCCAAGCACGCGGGACAAGGTCATTAAGGCTTATTAGTGGTCATATTGCGCTTATTCGACCGAAATTCTGGCGTTTCTTCGCTAGATGGGCAAATAAATATCCCCAGAACGAGAAAACATCGTTATAATTAAATGGTCCTCAGCAGTTGAGGGTCTCTCTGTTGCCGGTACTTTCATTCGTTATGTTCTTGTCGGCACATTTCATTGAGAATCCAAAAATGGATTCGATTCTGAATTAGAGTTTTCGCTCCACAGTGGGGCGTTTTTTTGAGTCGTTCATGGACGTACTGCACGGCGTCCTGAACATTGAGTGCTTAAGTTGCGTGCAAGGAGTTTTGTTGTGTCGCAAGGGACTATTAAGAAAATTACTGACAAAGGTTTTGGATTCATTCAGGGAGATCGGGGAGACATTTTCTTCCACTCCTCGTCCGTCGTGGAGTCGTCATTCGATTCGCTCCGTGAAGGACAAACTGTTGAATACAGCGAAGGCCGTGGTCCTAAGGGACCTTGTGCCGAGAACGTGAAGGTCGTTTCCTAGGCTTCTTGGCCTAGTCGAACGCCGAATCGAACTTTGGAAACTACTCCCGTCCGATAAGCACCGCTTATCGGACGGGTTCTCCTACTCGCCTCAAGTCACGCTTGGGGTGATCGTGGTGATGCAGGCAAGGAAGCTTCCCTCGTCGCGAAGAAAGCAACACGATCATGGATAGTAGCAAGCCTGCCCCTCTCTACGTTGCCCCCTCGTTAGGCACTGTGTGCCCCGTCTGCGGTAAGAAATCCTATTCAGCGGGCGGCATCCATCCTCAATGTGCGATGCAACAGGCCGACGCACCGCGTCAAGCATTCCTGGCAGCTCAGAAGCGCGAAAAGAAGACCGCCGCTGATGCCGACAAACTCGCCGGTGTGATCAAAGACCGATCAACCACCTACAAATATGGCCAGACGGTAAGTCACCGTTAATAGTTGCTGGCTTACCCAGTTGCTCTCAAATCTGCAGCCTCTGCTAATCGCTTTATTTGCATGCACGTGACCTCCTCGGACGTTATCTGCCAGCATACAGATGACGTGCGCATATTTCTCATCAGCAATCGGCAATGTCTGTTGTGCTAGCTGCTGGCACCCACGGCAACATGAAACCGAAATTGCCGAGCTATTCTCAATTCCTGGTGCTCAAGTGCCGAATTGACGTTTAGGCAAACTTTATCGATTGCCCAAACCTTATCGACACGGCCGTTCTAGCCCACGCAAGCTGGTTCAACATGGCGTTTGAGAATCGCGAACCGAACGACACTTACGAAGCCACACAGCGGGAAATGCGCGTGGATCCGGCTCATCCGATTGCTCGCGCTGAAGCTCCGCTTGCGCTGCCCGTGAGCATCAAGATGGCTCAAGGGGCGGAGATCGCCGACGATGTGGCCGATGAATTCGGCGTAGCCCAATTGTTTTCTTCGGGTGTCCCCGTGGAAGCGTTGGCACGCCATGCTTCGGAACTCGCCGAGAAATTGCAATCACGCTTGGCCGACCTCGACCATCGGGAGTCAACGCTCAACGGACAGCAAGCAGAACTCGACAGCCGCATTCGCAGTGCTCGACTCTGGCTTGAAGAACGCGAAAGCGAACTCGACTCACGTGAGGAAACTCTCGAGCAACGTGAAAGCGAATTGGGTAGCGCTCCGACGAATTCACAGCAGCACACCGCCAACGTCACGCAGTCGTTGCAGCTGGAAGAACGCGAACGGCAGGTCTTCAAACAGCAAACTGAGCTGGAGCTGATTCAAGCTGAAGTGGCCGAAAAGCTCAGTGAACTCGAAATCCAAAACGCCTTCTGCCAGACCAAGCAAGAAGAACTAACAAAAGCTCGCCGCGATTTTGAAAATCGCCAACGGGAACTCGATTCTCGTGAGGCCGAAGTCTACAAGCAGATGGAACAGCTCACCACGAGCGAGATCTCGCTGCAACAGCGGGTTGAGTGGATCAACGCGGCCGATGGCGAGCACAACAAACGCCAGGAAGAGTTGCGGGCGTTGGAACTCAAGCTAGGTGAGCAAGGGAGCGAACTCGAATTTCAGCGAGCCGAACTCAATCGGATTCAGCAGGAAGTCGAATTCCGGTTGCACGATGCCGACGAACGTGAGCGTCGAATTCGTTTCCGAGAACAAGAGATCAAGACGGCTTTGCAGCGGTTTGAGCGGCTGAGCATCACCGAACAAAAAATGGTGGAGCTCCAACACCTGGCCAATGAATTCGACGTGCGTGGTGCCAACCTCACCGCGGCCGAATCGCTATTGGCTGAACAGCACGTGCAATTGGCCGAGCGTTCGCGCGAACTCGAACAACAGGAGTACACGTTCGAGAATCACGTCACAAGACAACGCAAACAACTCGCCAAGGAAAAGGAAGAGCAGGGGCTACTGCTCGCTCGAAGGGAGCATTTGCTCGATCAACGCGAAGCAGAACTCGAACAACGTCAGGCCGCGCTCGAACAATTGCAGGAAGAACTGCGAGCTGCCCAGCGTGAAGTCTTGGAAATTCGTCTCGCGACCGAAGAAACCTGGCTCCAACTGCAAGGGGCCTTGGCCCCGGCTACGCTGTCGCGATCGATTTCCCAGCTACGCGTACGATTGGCGGATCACTTCCGCTTGGCTGCTGACGAAGCCATTAACAAACGCCGCGAGTTGGAAGGTGTTCGCAAAGAATTGGCAAATGAACACGGCCACTTGGAATCGCAGCGACAAGACCTGGAACGGTGGCTCAACCGCCGCGAGCAGGATCTCGAACAGCGTGCCGCACGTTTGGTTGATCGAGAACGCGAACTCGATTCACAGCAGCGGAACTACGAACTCGCCGAGAAAACCTGGCAAGTCCAGCAAGTCGAATATCAGCAGGAACTGCAGCGACTTCTGGCCCAAGAGCGCGTTCAATGGAACGCGGCTGCCTAGGCCATCGTGCGGTTTGTAAGCAGCTTAGAGCTTGCTCGTCTCTGCGGGCTTGTATTCCTTGCGAGTTTCGGTTGCCTTTTCCTCTTTTTCGTTCTCGCGTTTGCGTTCGCTCACAGGCTTCCAGTTGCGAGGCTCAACCTTTTTGCCAGCCGTTTTCTGCTGAGCGTGGTTGACGATCTGCATGGCTGTTTGAAGTTCTTGCTGCGAGAAGTAGGGATCACGCACAATGTTTCGTACAGTGCCGGTGAGCTTCTCGGCCAGCTCCTGCCAACTGACTCCACTATTAAGATGCCAGATGGCCGCTTGAGTCGCCGCGGAATCAAGTTCGCCTGTCGTGTAGCCTTCGATCACTGCGATGATTGCTGGATCGCTGACCACGTCTTGAATCGGACGAATTTCGTACGGCTTATTGGACGAAGGGTCGCGCAGGCCATGATCCAAGCAGACCAATGGTACGTCGATAGGTGTCATGTCTTCAGGTGCGATATTAAAACGGCCACCGCCACCGCCGCGACCCCCACCACCACCGCCACCACGTCCACCGCCTCCGCCTCCGCCGCCAACGCTTTGTTGGCCACCGCCGCCACCCATACCACCGCCGCCCATGCCACCGCCGCCGCCACCGAATTGGTGCAGCACGGGAACACCGGCAAAGGCGTCGGGAATGATCAGGTCGACCGGCTGGGAAGTTTTATTCGTGACGAAGAGCCGGCCACTTTGACTGTTTCGGGCCATGAATTTGACATCGACCAAGCCTTGGTCAATCGCGTCAAACACGTCGACTGGTTGCTTGTCGGTATCACCGTCTTTGGCCAGTGCCGTTGATCCCAAGGCTGCGCCAGCGAGGACCGCAAGCGCGAATGTCGAGTGCCAACTTATTGATCGAAAAAACGTCATGGGTTCCCTAGCCTCTTCAAATGACAATGACTCTGACAAGCTGGCCCAGCTCTTACGAGGCGGGCCCAGCCAGCTATCCCTCCAGCATAAACTGCGCGGCGTGAAAATCCAAGAAAAACAGGTAATCCAGGTAAAACCAGCGGTGTCGAACCCAAGGATCCTTTTTCCGACCCCAACCCCACGATTTTCTACGAGATTCCCGCAGGATTTCGCACCTGTGGCTCATCCAGGTCGGGCGAGGGTGCAATACTTTATTTCAGCCGACAAGCCCGCCACGTTCCTGGGTAAACCCGCAACCTGTGTCCGCCGCCGCCACGACTTCCCCGACCCCTGTCCGTTCCCAAGGCTGGATTGTCTCGCCTTGGTGGGACATGTCGTACGTGGTTATTACGCCGCTACTGATTGTGCCGGTTGTGCTGATTCTCGTACGCCAGGTGCTCACCCCCGAGCAGGTGTCGCTTGCGGTAATTTCCTTTGCATCGCTGGGGCATCATCTGCCAGGCTTTATGCGGGCCTATGGCGATCGTGAACTGTTCTGGCGGTATCCGTGGCGATTCATGCTCGTCCCGCCGTTGATATTCGCCATCGCGCTGTTATTTTCGCCACCCACATGGCTCGCTGAAGACCTTGGCCTTCCCTGGAAGCATCTTCATGGACTTGAACTCGTCCTGCTGATTTGGGGCACTTGGCATGGGCTGATGCAGACGTATGGCTTCATGCGGATCTACGATGTCAAACGCGGCGTTCATGATCGTTGGTCAGCTCGCCTCGACCATTGGCTCTGTTTGATCGTGTTTGCTTCGGGTGTGATTTTCAGCGATGCCCGCGTGTTCGGTATAGCCAATGCGATGTGGCAGTCGGGGCTACCGATCTTTGGCCCCGATTGGCTCAAGTGGACGAGAGTGGGCGTGGCCGTGATAGCCGCGATTGTGCTGACAGCTTACTGTTTCAATCTTGTCCGACAAACGCGCGCAGGGATGCCGGTGAGCTGGATCAAGCTCTTGTTGATCGGCATCACGGGTTGGTTTTATTGGTACACTGGCCGACTTTCCGTGAACGTGTTGATCGGCATCGCGATGTTCGAAATTTTCCACGCGGTGCAATACTACGCGATAGTCTGGATCTACAACCGCCGCTTGTTCAATCGCGCGGGAGAAAAGTTCGGACCGCTTGGCTTCTTATTCAGCGACCGCTGGACGATGCTCGGCTTGTATCTGGCAGCGATTGGGGCCTACAGTTCGATTCGGTATTTTACCGTCGATGCGAACGCTTACATTTTCAGTGGCACCAATGAAAACGCTTACCAATGGCTCGTCGCTCTGTTTGTGACATCTTCGTTTTTGCATTTCTATTTCGATGGCTTCATTTGGAAAGTCAGCGAACGCAAGACTCAAGACAACCTGACTGATAAGCCTATTGAATCCGCGCCTGCCACGATAGGTGTTTCTGCCCTTGTTCATGCTGCCAAATGGGCCGTCCTGTTGGCGATTGTGGCTGGTTTGCTGTTTGCCGAGAGACGCCGTCTGAGCGAAACAGGCCCTAACGATTTCCGGCGCTTGGCGGCTTTGGCCGCGCTAACGCCCGAACTGCCGGAGTGCCATGCTTTGCTCAGTCGAGACGCACTCGCTCGGGGCGATGCTGCAACAGCCGTCTTGTTTGCTGAAAGAGCTTTGCAAAACCGTGAGAGTTCGCACACAGCCCATTCCGACTTGGGATTGGCCTATCTCATGAGCGGACGTTTGTCGGATGCTCAGCAGCAATTCCAAGAAGCCGTCACGATTGCCCCCGATCAGTGGACGCATCATTGCGATTTGGGTATGGTACTCGCCAAGTTGGGTAATGCCGAACGTGCCGAAAAGGAACTTCGACTAGCCGTAGAACTCGGCCCCAACCAATCCGAAGCGTTCGAACAACTGGCCGAGTTTTATCTTGATCGAAATCGCACGGCGGAAGCAGCCGAACTTTATCAACAGATTGCTCAAAAGTTTCCACTGTCTCTTAGCGGCGAGCTTGGCAAAATCATGTTGCTCAACCGGCAGGGCGATCATCATAAGGCCGTGGAGTTGGCCAGTTTTTTGGCAGCCGCGCATGCGAATGATTGGCGAGTGCTGCTCGCCTTGGGTGCTTCGCTCAACGCGGCTGGCGAACCTGATCAGGCGCTCGCTCCACTCAATCAAGCAGTGCTTCTGCGGCCAAATTCCGCGGAAGCTAAGTATCAACTAGGGCTCGCTCAATTTCAGCTAGGTCAATATCCGCAAGCCTTGGTGACCTTGGCAAAGGCCCTCAAACTCGATTCCAAGCACTTCGGCGCACAGTTCCAGTTGGCGAACACGTATTACACGTTGGGCGAAGCCGATGCGGCTCTACAAGCCTATCAGAAAGCACTTGATCTTCGTCCCTCCGACCCCACCGTGAGCGCCAACTTCGGCGGGTTACTTTTCCAATTGGGTATGATCGAGGAAGCCGAAAAAGTTTATCGCGCCGCACTCAAACAATCTCCCGATTCGCGCGAACTCAATTACAACTTGGGATTGTTGTTGTTGCAAAAAGGAGAACAGGCTTCCGCCAAGGAGTTGATTCTCAGAGCAGAAAAGCTTGGCCTTAAAGTGCCGGCAAAAGTTCGCGAAGCGCTACAAGGCTTTGAGTAGTCGCTGTTTTTTCAATGACCACAAAAAACACGAAAAGACACAAAAATGGAGAATGGATTTTTGTGACTTTTCGTGCTTTTAGTGGCAATCAAATTGAAGCCTATTTCTCGCCGACCATTTCTTGAAACTCGGCCTCGCTAATCACTATCTATCGGGATAGCCAGTACCCCGGATTTCGCTTGGCGTGCGCGATTGTCACGATAACAATTCGCTGCTCAACAATCCGATAGATAATTCGAAACGGAAAACGTTTGATAAGACGCTCGTAATGCCGCTCGTCGATCTTGGTAAAACGCTCAGGATCGTGTGCAATCTCATCGAAACCATTATTGATGGCGTCAGTGAAACGGACAGCAGCAGAGTTACTCCTGCTTGCGTACCAATCGAACGCTTGATTGAAATCAGTGTGAGCATCCGGAAGTAAATCAATGCGAAACATTGATGCCTATCCGTTGCAGCGCTGCGGCACGGACCTCTTCCCAGGGGATCGCCTGAATATTGCCAGAATCGAACTCATCGCTGCGACGGCGGATTTCGGCGAGCCATTCCTCACTAAGTGCCGGAACACTTTCCGGGGGCAGATTTTCCCACAGATCTTCCATCAATTGGAATCGTTCAGGAATTGGCAGCTCATTGGCCGCGTTCATGACACTTTGATAATCGAGCATGGCATTCCTCCTGAAACAATTATCACCCGTCTGCAACCATGATGCAATCAAAATAGCCTGTCGAGAATATCCCAGCGATCAACATCGCCTATTTCTCGCCGACCATTTCTTGAAACTCGGCCTCGCTAATCACTTTTACGCCCAGGCTGTTCGCTTTTTCCAACTTGCTACCGGCACTTTCGCCAGCCACTAGAAAGTCGGTGTTCTTGGAGACGCTTCCCGCCGCACGGCCGCCGAGGCGTGTAATAAGCTCTTCGATTTCTTCCCGTTTGTACTTTGTAAGCGTACCTGTAACTACTAAAGTCTTGCCCACAAACACAGAGCCTGCAGAGCCAGAAACCGTTGCTGCCTCGATGTCGAGTTTGACGCCCGCGTCACGAAGTTCATTAATAACGCGTTGGCCTTCACGACTGTGTAAAAAAGCATGGAGAGAATTTGCAATTTCAGAGCCTATACCGGCAAGTGCACCGCCGACCTTGAGTAGCTTAATTTGATCGAGAGGAGCGGCAGTAAGAGCGTCGATAGAACCAAAGTGCTCTGCGAAAATACGCGCTGCTGTGGTGCCAATATGATGAATACCAAGTCCAGCGAGTACACGAGCTAGCCCGCGATTTTTAGATTTCTCAATGCCAGAAAAAAGATTTTCTGCCTTTTTATCACCCATACGTTCGAGGCTTAACACAGCGTCTCGCTGGGTATGTAGATTGAATATGTCGCCAAAAGAATTGAGCAACCCGGCGTCCGCGAGCTGGTGGACGACTTTTTCACCCATGCCGTCGATATCCATCTGACCCCGACCGGCAAAATGGATTATTCGCTCACGAAATTGTGCAGGGCACTCGGGATTAATACAGTATCGCCCTGTTTCATCCAACTCGCTAAGTGGTTCAGGAGCAGGTACTATATCTGGCTCAAGGCCTTTTTTTGCGGCGCGGGTCTTCTCGCGGTCGACCTTGGCGTTGTAAGTATCAATGTCGTGAATTCGTCGCTGGTCGTACTCAATCTCGATATCGCCGCCACATTCAGTGCACTTTTCGGGCGGCGACATTGGTGGTGTTCCCGGTGGCCGCTCTTCAAGAATTACACGAATAACCTGCGGGATAATTTCTCCAGCTTTCTCGATAACCACCGAGTCGCCAATGCGGATGTCTTTGCGTCGGACTTCGCCGAGGTTGTGGAGCGAGGCGTGTTGAACAGTAGTGCCAGCGACGCGCACTGGTTCCATATTTGCTCGGGGAGTGAGCTTACCTGATTTGCCAACTTGCCAGTCGACGCTTAAAAGCTTGGTACGTGCTTGCTCGGCAGCATATTTGTATGCAATGCACCAGCGAGGAAATTTGCTGGTATATCCCATGGTGTTCTGTAGGTCGATTCGATCGACACGAACTACAACGCCATCAATCTGATATGCCAATGAATTTCTTTTAGTGTTGAAGTTTACAATGTACTGCCACACATCATCTATCGTGTGGCACTGGCTGCTAAGTGTATTTGTTGGCATTCCCCACGATTGCAGTGTAGCTAAGTACTGGCTATGTGTGCTAAATGGCTCCCTAGAGATCTCACCTCTGCCGTGAGCAAACATGCTTAGTCGACGTTTAGCAACAATACGTGGGTCAAGTTGTTTTAGTGTTCCGGCCGTTGCGTTACGTGGATTCGCAAACGGCTCTTCTCCTGATTCAATGACTAGGCGGTTCATCCGCTCGAATTCAGCGGTTGGCATGTAAATTTCACCGCGAATTTCAAGCACATTTGGGATGGGATAGAGTTTGTTTTTTCGTAACTTGAGTGGGATCGCGCGAATGGTTCGGACATTATGTGTAACGTCGTCGCCTCGCTCTCCATCGCCACGAGTTGTTGCCAGCACGAGATTTCCCAACTCGTATCGCAGATTAATAGCGACACCATCGACTTTCGGATCGATAAAATATCCACCAGCAATTGGAAACCCAGCTTGATCAGCGTCGGCGAGCTTGGCTTTGTATTGCTTTCGTAACTTTTCTCGTAATTGGTTAGATGCCTTTCCAGTACCTTTGATCGAACTAAGTTCGGCAGTGATTGCAAGCAAAACTGGATCAGTTGCTTCGTATGACCGAGTCGCCCATTTTCGAAGATCTTCTGCGCTGTATGTGTTGTCGATGGAAAACATCGGTTGTGAGTGTGCAACCGTGCGAAATCCAGAAATTGGCGCACCCCCCACGCGTTGCGTGGGACTATCTGCCGTGACCAACTCAGGATGCTCGGCTTCAAGCAACTTGAGCCGCTCCATCAAGCGGTCATAATCGAGATCCGAAATCGTCGGTTTCGCGTCGACGTAGTAACGCTCATCATGCGCACGAATTTCCTCGCGCAGCTGTTCGATTTCCGTTCGAGCGTTACTCATATTTCTTATAGCCGCAGGCGGTAGCCAACGGTGAGAAAGTTCAACCGTAGGCTACCGCCTGCGGCTAGCAATATTCTTACTCAATCTTCAAGCCCACACTCGGGAACCACCGTCACATTCTTCCCGGTCGCGGAATTGGGGATCAGGCACAAAAACTTGAGCGGCGCATCGCCCGTGTTCTTGAATTGATGCACGTCGTCGGGGGCGACAAACACGACATCACCTTTGTTCAATGGCAATTCCTTATCGCCATCGACGATCACGCCGCTTCCTTCGACGACATAGATTTCATGTTCGTAGTTGTGGAAATGCCGTGGTGTGTGTCCGCCAGGTGCAACCTCGAATTGCCGCATGACAAAATTAGGGGCTTGCTCTTCATTCCCGACAAGGATTTGCACCTGACAGCCCGCGGCCCCTTCCATCTCCACCGGCTTCTGCGGGACGTCGCTCGCACGTTTCAGTTTCATTTTTATTGATCCTTAAGTTCTTTGTTACTGGGTGGAGCTTCACTCATCCACCAACTGTCCGTCGCGATGGCCCCCACAGTCAACACGCCCATCACGCCCAACTCCCATAAGATAACGCGTGTGCCGTGCTTGTTGAGCCATGTGAACAATGGCTGTTTCGTTTGCTCGCGCACCTCGGGATTCGTGGCATTCACTTCCACAAAAGCCATGTAACCATAGGCAAACACCGTGACCACAAACGCCATCCCAACGGGGATAAGCAGCGTGTAAAACGGGTTTTTCCACTTTTTGAGTGACATCTTATCGCTTTGCAAACTTCAATATGGCTGGATTGCATTGGTAACGGTCACCTTATGCGATGCATATGCCGACTCTGGCAAGTGGATGGAATCGCCGGTGAGTTTGAATGGAAACTCCTGATTTGGTTCCACGTCGTCATAAGCTCCGCCGTACACTAAATCTACCAATTTTCCGTCTTCGTCATACACTTCAGCTTTGAGTGACATGTTGGTCAAAGTACGGTTTCCGGAGTTTTTTGCTTTACCGACTATTGTTACGTGCTTATTTGATGCGTCGTCTCTGTCTGGCGCGAAATACAATTGGGAGTCAACCACATCAACTTCCTCCGCGTAATTTTCAGAAGAGCGATGTGGAACTGACGTTAAAATAAGAGCGCTAATGATTCCCATAGGAATCAGTAGACACAAGAGTGGAAGCAATATCCGTCCTGGGCCCTGAAGCGTTAGGCAGTGAGGGCATTTCTTAGCGCGGCTGTGAATGTCTGAGTAGCAGGCGGGGCAGGTTTTAGTTGCGACCTCGGGTTCCATAAGTTCCCCTAGTATCAAGGCTTCGGAGGAGACAGTAGATCACTAGAATATCACATTGTACTGGTAATACGTCCGAGTTTCGTAGCCGGGCATTTCCTTTTTGTGATAACTGAGGCACTGGTACAACCACGGCTTTCTCCGCTAAGATAAGGGGTTTCCCAGAACCCACGAGCCCTTGCTGGATAGGCCGCCGTGAAGCAGTCCACCATTTCCTTGCGCGGCGTTGCCGTCAACAACCTGCAGAAAATCGATCTCGATCTGCCCCATCGGCAGTTGATCGCCTTCTGTGGCGTGAGTGGCAGCGGCAAGACGAGCCTTGCCCTCGACACGCTCTACGCCGAGGGACAGCGCCGCTATATCGAAAGCTTTTCTACGTACACGCGGCAATTTCTCGAACAACTCGACAAGCCCGCCGCGGAAAGCATCGAAGGCATTCCCCCGTCGATTGCCGTCACGCGTAAGAACGTCAGCCGTTCCAGCCGCGCGACCGTGGGGAGCACCACGCAAATCAACGAGCATCTACAATTGTTGTTCGCTCGTGTGGGGGAAGTGATCTGTCACACCTGTGGCCATAAGGTCAGCCAAGACTCAGCCGAATCCGCGACAGACAAATTGTCGCAGCTTCCCGACGGCACGCGCATGATGGTTGGGTTTATTTCTCATCGCGGCCAGCAACGGCCGACGGAAGTGTGGGTCGCCGATTTGGTGGCACTCGGTTATCGCCGGGTTGTTCTCAACGGAAAGTTTGTCGAACTTAGCCCCGCTGCTGTTGTTGAGCTCGCCGAGCGCGAATCAGTGAAGGTCGTGCTCGATCGGTTAACTGCTGGTGGTGAAGGCATGACGCGCCTGCGCGATTCGCTCGAAGCCGCCCAAGAAGCAGGCCGCGGCACATCGCTGGTTTGGATTGATGCCCGCGATCCCGAAGTTTTGCCCGAGGGTTTGGGTAAGCACGTCGATATCGAAGGGCAGCCTTGGCTCCGTCGGCGGTTTAGTCAATTCTTCCGTTGCGAAACGTGCAAGATCGATTACCCCACGCCCGAGCCGCAGCTATTGAACTTCAACAATCCGCTGGGGGCTTGCCCGGCGTGTGAAGGCTTTGGCAATGTGATCGACATCGACATGGACCGCGTGGTTCCCGATCCCAACAAAAGCCTACGCGACGGGGCGATTGCTCCTTGGAACACGCCCGCCTACGAGCACGAACTGAAAGAATTGCTGGCTCTGGCCAAAGAATACAACTTGCCGGTCGATATTCCGTTTCGCGAACTTTCGCCCGATCATTTGGCGATTGTTCGCGATGGCGTGCCTGAGAAAAAGTTTGGAGGGCTGACGGGCTTTTTCAATTGGCTTGAGCGGCGGAAATACAAAATGCACCTCCGCGTGTTCTTGAGCCGCTGGCGGAGCTATTATCCGTGCAAAGAATGCGGCGGGGCGCGGCTCAATCAAGCCGCGCTGGCCGTAAGAATTGGCGGGGCCAACATCGCTGAACTATCACGACTGAAGATTCGCGAAGCGCTCAACTGGTTCGCTCAGCTTGATCTCACCCCCTGGCAACAACAAGTGGGGCGCTTGCTGCTCGATCAGGTTGTCAATCGATTGAAATATCTCGACCGCGTGGGCGTGGGGCACTTATCCCTGGAACGGCCCTTGCGCACTCTGAGTGGCGGCGAGTCACAGCGTGTTTCGCTCACATCGGCGTTGGGTTCGAATCTCGTCGGCATGTTGTATGTTCTCGACGAACCGTGCGTCGGTTTGCACCCGGCCGATGTGCCGCAGTTGGTGAGCTCGATTCGCGAACTTCGCGATCGAGGAAACACGGTGGCCGTCATCGAACATGAGGGCGCTGTGCTGCAAGCGGCGGATCAAGTTGTCGAACTGGGCCCGGGTGCCGGGGAATTCGGCGGCAAGGTGGTTTTCCAAGGCACGCCCGCCGAAATGGTCGAAAGTCGCGACAGCCGCACAGGCGATTGGCTTTCGGGTCGGCGGACAATCGGCAAGCGCGCGGCACGGCGGCCGCTCGAGCATGGCGTGATTCGCTTGGAAGGTGCCAGCGGTAACAACCTGCAGGACATCTCGGTAGATTTCCCGCTCTCGACGCTCTGTGTCGTGACCGGTGTGAGCGGCGCGGGGAAAAGCACGCTCGTGCAGCAAACTTTGTTTCCAGCCGTCGCTCAACGCCTGCGGCAAGAAGTCGAACGGCCTGAGCCTTTCACCGAAATCAAAGGCGTGCATCAAATCGAAGATGCGGTCTTGATCGATCAAAGCCCCATCGGCCGCACGCCGCGGTCGAATCCGGTGACTTATGTTAAGGCCTTCGATCCGATTCGCGCGCTCTTTGCCGAAAGCACCGAAGCGCAATCACGCGGTTTCAAAGCCAGCCACTTTAGTTTTAACGTCGAAGGGGGACGCTGCGAGGCCTGCCAGGGGGATGGCTTTTTGCAGATCGACATGCGTCTGATGGCCGACGTGTATATGAAATGCCCCGAGTGCCACGGCCAGCGTTTCCGTCGCGAGGTACTCGATGTGAAGTATCGTGGTTACAACATTGCCGAAGTGTTGAATCTTTCCGTGCGCGAAGCATTCACGTTCTTCCGTGGGCATCGTAAGATCCTCGCCAAGCTCAAATGCCTGATGGATGTTGGGCTCGATTATCTCCGCTTGGGCCAACCGGCCAACACGCTTTCCGGTGGTGAAGCCCAGCGCCTGAAGATGGCAACGTATATCTCCGCCGAGCGCCGCGGCCGCACGCTGTTCGTTCTCGACGAGCCGACGACGGGGCTCCATTATTCCGACGTGTTGCAACTTTTGGATTGTTTCGATTCGCTCGTCGATATGGGGCATTCCTTGGTCGTGGTCGATCACCACCTGCTGATCATGCAGGCGGCGGATTGGATCATCGACCTCGGCCCTGGCGCTGCCGACGAAGGAGGCCGCGTCGTGGCGATGGGGACCCCCGAACAACTTGCTGCCAACTCCGCGTCGGTGACGGGAAAATTTCTCGCCCGAGAACTCAAGAAAACCGCCAAAGCATTGGCGGCGGGCTGATCATGAACGACAAACTCTCTCTGGTCGTTGGCGAACGTTCTGAGCATCGTACTCAGCTTACTTTTTTGGCAAACGCTAACTCTGAAATCATAGAGATAACGGGCGTTGTGCGCGGCCCGTTCTCGCAGTTTGCTAAAACTTTGACCGCCGATTTTCCGTTGCGACCGACGGAGAACGCCTACTCATCAAGCACAGCCATAACGGAACCGTGCTACTGGACACCGCGTTTGCCGTTTTGGTACGACGCGCGGCTAACGCTCAACCTTCAAAATGGTGAGACACGCGAAGAAATCGTACCCATCGGGTTTAAACGGTTTTACTGCGAAGGAAAGAACTTTCTTCTCGAGGGCAAGAGAACTGTTTTGCGTGGTTTGAGCTGCGATTACCCGAGCGAAGAAGACTTGCGACTAGCACGTAAGTTCGAGACGGCGCTCATTGTGCAGGGCATCGATGAGGGATTATTCAGCGAAGCAAGTCGGTCTGGCGTGCCGTTGATTGTTGATTTACGTGAAGCGGCTGAGATTGAGAATTGCGACTTCTATCCGGCGGTGATGCTGCAACTGGTCACCGTGAAGCAACTTCGCCACAATTCCTGGACACGCCCACGCGAGTCTTATGTCGTGGCGAGTGTGACTTCCAGCGACCCGCAACCCGATGTTGGGTGTGATGCCTTTGCCGTCGAACTCGATCCCGGCGACCGGCCCCCCGCTTGGTTAGCCACCTGCGATAAACCGGTAATCGCTATCTGCAGAAACATAGCAAGCGAAATCTCCACGGCACGCGCCGGTTGCGATCGCCTGCAAGCAGAGTTGGCACCAGAGTTTGATTTAGCTGGTTACTTTGTGTGATAGAGCTATGAGCAATCCCATTGATCGCTATCGCCGTCAAACACGCTTCGCCCCTTTCGGTGAAGAGGGACAACGCCATTTGCGCAACGCCCGCGTGCTCGTGGTTGGTTGCGGCGCGCTCGGTTGCGTGAGTGCCGATTTGCTCGTTCGCGCTGGCGTTGGCTTTGTGCGAATTGTTGATCGTGATTTCGTGGAACGCGACAATCTCCATCGCCAGGTTTTGTTCACCGAAGCCGATGCCGAAGCCCAACTTCCCAAGGCGGTCGCCGGTGCTAATCGCCTCGCGGAGGTGAATTCCTCGGTTGAGATTGAACCCATTGTCGCTGACGTCAGCCCCGCGAACGTTCAGCGACTTGCCGGCGACGTGCATGTGATCGTCGATGGCACCGACAATTTTGAAACGCGCTATCTGATCAACGATTTCGCCGTGGCCAACGAATTGCCGTGGGTCTTTGCTGGCTGCGTTGGTGCTGAAGGCCAAACCATGGCGATTCTACCCGGTAAGTCTTGCTGCCTGAGCTGCTTTTTGCCGGAGCCACCCCCGGCGGCGAGCATGCCCACCTGCGAAACGGCCGGAGTGCTAGCGCCAATTGTCTCCGTGGTGGCCGCCTATCAGGCCATGGAAGCGATCAAGCTGTGCAGCGGTAACGCCGCTGCGGTGAATTCGCAACTGACCGTGTTCGATTTGTGGAACAACCAGGTGCGCTCGATCAACATGCAGTCGAGCCGTCGGCCAGATTGCCCCTCCTGCGGCCAGCGGCAATTTCCCTGGCTCGCGGGCGAGCGTGGTACCGCCGTGACAAAACTCTGTGGGCGAAATTCGGTTCAGATTTCCCCTGCCGAATCAAACACCCTCAATCTTGCCGTGCTAGCAGAAAAGCTTCGTTCAGTCGGAACCGTGACAGCCAATCCCTATCTCTTGCGACTAGCGATCGATGATTTCCTCATCACCGTCTTTGCTGATGGCCGCGCCATTGTCGGCGGCACCGAGGATGAGGCTGTTGCCCGCACGGTGCTGGCAAAATACATCGGTTCGTGACGTTAAATCTCACGCGGCTTGGCTAAATTCTCAGCCATAAATTTTGTCTGCCCAAGTTCAAGCACTGTTCGTCGAGTCGGCGGGTCCGTCTGGCCGATGGAAGATTTAGACCCAGCATCTTCGGCGGCTCAAGCCCAGCTGACCCAGCTTCTTAGCCTTGCCGACCCAAAAGTGCGCGTATGGAGCAGCTATCGATTTGCGCTACTTCCGCGCTCGAACCTTTTCACGAGACCTGCAACTTTGTATGGCTACTGCTGAAACCTCATCTCCTGTTTCTGCCAATTTTGCCGCGACCGACGCTTCAACTTCACAATCCGCCGTGGGCCGTATGGGCCCGTGGCAGTTGGTGCGACTGTTGAGCGAAAGCGAATTGGCCCGCGTTTACTCGGCGCGACCCGCCGACGCACCCTCAAACCAATCCGCCAACTACGTGGTGAAGGCCCTGCGCAAAGAATGGTGGCGCGATCCGCAAGCCATTGAAATGCAGCGGCGGGCGGTTTGGATTGGGCGGCAACTTTCGCACCCGCATTTGCTACCCGTCCTGTCGGCCAACGTCCAGCAAGCGCCGTTTTATTTCGTGACGCCGAAACTCGCAGGCTGCTCACTCGCCACGATCCTCAAGCAAGGCACGCGTTTGCCGCTGCCGATGAGTTTATGGATCGCCCGCCAAGTGGCCGAAGCTTTGTCGGCGCTGCACGAGTCGGTGAAGATGATTCACTCCGACGTCAAACCTAACAATATTTTGGTCTCGGCCGAAGGCCATGCCACGTTGATTGACCTGGGCTTTGCTTATGCGATCAGCGAGGCTCGTCATTGGTCGTCGCGTCCCATCACCGGCACGCTCAACTACATTGCCCCGGAAGCAGTAACATCCAGCCTCTCCGTGGACGTCACCAGCGATCTCTACAGCTTGGGGGTGACGCTTTACGAAATGCTCACCGGCCATTTGCCGTTTGCCGCGAAATCGCCTGATGAGCTCGTTCGCATGCACCGCGAAAGCAAGCCGGTGTGCGTGCGTGATATGTCGCCCCGATTACCAAAGCCGGTGGCTTCCTTGGTTCATCGTCTGCTGTCGAAAGACCCGCTCCGTCGGCCCAACTCGGCCGCATCGGTGAGCGAAGAATTGATGCGGCTCGAAATCGAATGCTTCTCGCTGAATTGAGCGATTCAAAAGCTTAAAGCCAGTGAGGATGCGTCGGCGGGAGAATTTCCGACGCATCCCCACGACAGGAGATAAGCGAGATTAATTGGCTTCGACCGGGGCTGGCTCGACGCCATCGAGGAACCCCGTCAACGATCGGCTGCGATAAGGCGATTGCAACTTGCGAACGGCCTTCGATTCAATTTGCCGCACACGTTCACGAGTCACCGAGAAAATCTTGCCGACTTCTTCGAGCGTGTAGGTGTAGCCATCGGCCAGACCGTAACGCAAACGCAGGATTTCGCGTTCACGGTGCGAAAGATCGGTCATCACTTCTTCGAGCTTCAGCTTCAAAGCTTCCAGGTTCGAATCGTACAGCGGATCGTCGTCGCGTTGCTCTTCGAGGAATTCGCCAAAGTAGTTGTCTTCGTGATCGCCCACCGGTTGGTCGAGCGACAGCGGATGCCGAGTCATCTTGTGAACACAGCGGGCATCTTCCAACGAGAGACCGGCACGTTCGGCGATTTCCTCGGGGTTTGGCTCGCGGCCGAAATCTTGGACGAACGCTGCCGTAACCGTGCGAATCTTGCTCATCGTGTCGATCATGTGAACCGGCAAACGAATCGTGCGGCTTTGATCGGCAATGGCACGGGTGATCGCTTGGCGAATCCACCATGTGGCATACGTCGAGAATTTGTAACCACGAGCATGTTCAAACTTATCAACGGCCCGCATCAAGCCCGTGTTGCCTTCTTGGATGAGATCCAGAAAGCTCATGCCACGGTTGCGATAACGCTTGGCAATCGACACCACGAGCCGCAGGTTGGCGGCGGAAAGCTCACGCTTGGCGGCATCGTATTGCACCTTGTGACCTTCGGTGCGTTTAACCAAACGAGACAAAGTTTGCGGCGTTTCCAACGAAATCCGCATCAGATAACGCAACTCTTCGGTGAACTCGCGGTGCAGAACCGAATGGAGCAGCTCTTCCGGCTTCTTGAGTTGGTCCTTGATCGAGGTCATCCGCTTGCTAATTTCCTTCAACTGATCCCAGAGCGGCATCAAACGCTGCAAACGAATATTCAGCTCTTCGACCAATCGGACGGCCTTGTTGCGGCGGGTAATCAACCGACGCCAGGCGGCACGCTTTTCTTCACGGGTCGCCCGACGGCTGACGGCCAGACGATAGTCCGCCTGATTTTGGGAAAGCAAGTGGCGAACCGTCACCAGATTCGGTCCAATCCGCTTGAGGATTCGCTTCTTTTCGGTCGTGTTGGTCACCGAGATTTCAATCGTGCGATCCAGACGCAGCGAGCCTTCGAAGACTTTTTGCAGCAACTCGGCCGCACCGTGAAGCATGAAGTCGTTGCACAACAGTGCGCGGCGGAAGCGGGTGCGAGTGAGCTCAATCCGCTTGGCCGAAGAAACTTCATGCTCGCGGCTCAGCATGGGAATTTCACCCATCTGCATCAGATACATCCGCACGGGATCGTCGATCGCACCTTCGTCATCGGTTTCGACTTCTTCGGCCGGAGCGAAATCATCGAAGGCCTCGTCATCGATTTCGTTTTCAAAGTTGTCGGTGTTGGCCGGTTTGCGAGGAGCACCATTGGTTTTGGCCGATCCGTTGGCCGAGCCGTTAAGAGTTTTCTTGGGAGAAGTTCCTGAATTCGTACGAGAGTTGTAGGCCACGGCTGCTTCCTCGGGTGCTCGTGATTGGATGAGTGCTGAACCGTGGATTGCAGAGCCCATGCCGCTGGCCGAGAGAATGCGCCGCGATGATGCCTAACTCTTTTCCCGATATCAGTTTGCGCGCGAGCCGCTTAGTTCCACGAGTCCTTGCTCGTCGCCGTGGTGATGAGAAAACTCAACCCACGGCACGAACCCACGTTGCCCCGATACAACAGCCGAAGAATTGTTAGCCGGTCGTCACAATCGGAATTATTCGCACGAAGTGCAAGCAAGGGAATGGCTTAAGGCAAAGGGAATTGGGATTTGGTAGGATGACAATTCGCCACCGTCCACCGTCTACAGTCCAAAGTCCCACCTACCAACCATGCCCAAAATCGCCGTCATCATGCCCGCCGCGGGGGCCAGTCGCCGCTTTCGCGATCAGAACTACAAAAAGCCCTTTGCCCCCTTGGCGGGGCGAGCCGTGTGGCTCCACTCGGCGGAGAAATTCCTCAACCGCAGCGATGTGAAGCAAGTGATCGTGGTGATCTCGCCCGAGGACCAGGAAGAGTTCAATCGCAAGTTCGGCGCGAACATCGCGATCATGGGCATTGAGGTCTGTAAGGGAGGACACGAGCGGGCCGACTCGGTAGAAAACGCCCTCGCCAAAGTGAAGAGCGATATCGACTTGGTGGCGATTCACGATGCCGCCCGGCCCTGTCTCGTTGAGAAATGGATCGACGAAGTTTTTGCCGCGGCTGAGAAAGATGGTGCGGCCATTCTGGCCGTCCCCGAACCTGCAACGCTTAAAAAGGTCTCTCAAGGGAAGATCATCGAGACCGTGAGCCGGGAAGCGATCTGGCAAGCTCAAACCCCACAGGTGTTTCGCCGTGACTTATTACTGAAAGCCTACGCCGCCCGAGCGGGAAAAAACGTCACCGACGACGCGATGCTAGTCGAGCAGCTGGGGCATCCTGTGACGGTCGTCGAGGGTTCACCCCTGAATCTCAAAATCACGACCCGCGACGATTTGAAACTAGCCGAGCAAGTGCTCAAGGTTCTCCCCAAGCCGAAACTCGATGGCTTTGCGAATCCCTTCGCGGGGGATGATCTGTGGAGATAAAACGCGGACAAACGCTGATGGAACAGATTCTCACAGATACAAAAATCTGCGTAAATCCGCCGAATCTGCGATCATCTGTGTTCCATTTCTTTTTTCTTAACCGCTAATAAACGCTGATAGGCGCTGATAAGATATTTGCTTTAAGACGGTCGGCTAATTCATTATTAGCGATCATTAGCGTGTATTAGCGGTTTCACTTTTTTGAGTTCCTATTTAGTCATGAATTTTTTCTCCGATCTCCAATGGCGTGGCCTCGTTCATCAAACCACCAACGATGAAGGCATGGAGGCTTGGCTTGCCGAGAAGCCGCGCACTCTCTATGCCGGGTTCGATCCCACGGCGGCCAGCTTGCACGTAGGGCACATGATGGGGCTGATCATGCTGCGGCGTTTTCAACAGGCAGGGCATCGCCCCATCGCGGTGGTGGGTGGCGCGACCGGCATGATCGGCGACCCCAGCGGCAAGAGCGACGAGCGTAATCTCCTTTCCAAAGAAGACCTGCAAGCCAACGTCGAAGCCATCGGCCGGCAAATGGCGCGCTTCCTCGATTTCGATTCGGGGAGCCAATCCGCCTTGCTCGTCAACAATTTCGATTGGACCGGCAATTGGACGTACCTCGATTTCTTGCGCGACATCGGCAAGAATTTCCCCGTTAATGTGATGCTCGCTAAGGATTCGGTCAAAAGCCGCCTCGGTCGAGGTGATGATGCCGGTAGCGGCGGCATGAGCTACACCGAGTTCAGCTACATGCTGCTCCAGGCTTACGACTTTGTGTACTTGAGCGACAAATATGGCTGCGAACTCCAAGCCGGTGGCAGTGACCAATGGGGGAACGTCACCGCCGGGATCGATCTCGCCCGCCGGATGCGCGGCGTGCATCTTCACGGCATGACCTGGCCGCTGCTCACAAAGTCCGACGGCACGAAGATGGGCAAAACCGAAAGCGGTGCCGTGTGGCTGGCCCCCGATCGCACGAGCCCCTACCAGTTCTACCAATACTGGATCAACGTCGACGATGCCGACGCGGGCAAGTGCTTGCGGTTGCTCACCGAGCTTTCGCATCAAGAGATCGAACTGCTCGACATCGCCCGCGCGAATCACCCCGACAAACGCGACAGCCAGCGCCGCCTGGCCGAAGAAATCACACGGCTTGTTCATGGTGACGAAGGTCTGCAAACGGCACAAAAGGCCACGGAGATTTTCTTCGGTGCCGAGATCAGTGATTTGAACGACAACCAGCTCAGCGAAATCTTCGCCGACGTGCCGAGCAAGACCCTGAGTCGTTCCTGGCTGGACGGCAACGACCTCAACATCGTCAACGCGCTGGTCGAGTCTGGCCTCGCGAAAAGCAAAGGCGACGCCCGCCGCGCAGTCGAGCAGGGGGGCGCCTACGTCAACAACCGCCGCATCGAAAAGATCGACACACTGCTCACGGCCGATTATTTAGCGAGCGAAACAGTGATGGTGCTACGGAGCGGGAAGAAGAAGTACGCGCTGTTGCGGTTTATTTAAGTTGAGGCATTCAACTCTTCTGTTATGCCTTTTTCGCGTAGTACGGCAATTAACTGATCAACTGCCATCGGGCCTGTGCTAACGGAGTTGCGAGGGATCATTGCATACAACCCAGCATTCAGATTGATAAACAAAGTACTGCGAAACTCAGTGAAGCTTTTGATAGACGTCCAAGGAACGAAACTTTGTATTCCTTCCTCAGTTTCTAGCAAGCCATCATCCTTCACTTCCAGTCGAATTTGCGTATCGCTGTGATTCGTCAAGAATTTCTCAATTGATGCTTGGCAATTGCGAGAGTAGGGAAGGGATTTGAAAAGGTAGCTGACCATTAAGACTAAGAAAGCAATAAGAAATCCGTAAAGAGTTGCCTCATAGGCACAATAGCTAGCCATAACCAACAGTGCGGTCGAGAACAAAACAGTACGAAGGTATTGTGGCCTTGCCGCTTTGAAGTGCTTAGCCATTTGAAGCTCGTATTGCGCACGCAGATCGTCCTTTGTGTTTTTGTACTCGAGTACAAATGACATGACGTGCTTTCCGCGATGGCTTTATCTCGATGGCTTAGCTCAAACTCGGCTGAAAGCCAAGCTACATCGTAGTCTGGGTCAACCTAGATTCCTCTGGTCGTAGAACTCCCCTCGGAATGACAATCGCGATGAGAATTATCTTTCGTGTAATTCGTGTAATTCGTGTCTTTCATGTCTTTCGTGGTTAACCTCCTACCGCCCCGTCTTCCACACCGGGTCTTGGTGCGATTCCTGGGCCGAGGCAAACCAGCGCGTGAGCGTCATCTTTTGCCGGGTGTAGAAATGAACGCTTTCCGTGCCCTGGATATGCAAGTCGCCGAAGAAGGATTGATTCCAGCCCGTGAATGGAAACCACGCCATGGGGGCGGGCACCCCGACGTTGATGCCGATCATGCCCGCGTTGAAGTGTCGCTTAAATTCTCGCGCGGCGTAGCCACTCGACGTGAAGATCGACGCACCGTTGCCGTAAGGACACTGGCGGCCGACTTCGAGGGCGCTTTCCAGATCGGTTACGCGAATCACCGAGAGCACGGGGCCAAAAATTTCTTCCTGCGCAACGCGCATCGAAGGCTCGACTTGGTCGATCACGCTGGGACCCAGCAGAAAACCCTCGCTGTCGAATTCCCGGCGACCATCGAGAGCGACTCGGGCACCATCCTGAGCGGCGACTTCCAAATAGCCAGCCACGCGGTTGAGGTGGTCCTGGCGAATCAACGGACCCATGTCGACGTTTTCATTCCCATCGGTGGGGCCAACCCGGAATTTGCCGGCGTAATCAACGAGCCCGTCCACGAGCGGATCGCCGGCATTGCCCACGGCCACCGCCACACTCCCCGCCATGCAGCGCTGACCCGCACAACCAAACGCCGATGCCGAGAGGGCCTTCACCGATTGATCGAGATCGGCATCGGGCATGATGATCAGATGATTCTTGGCACCACCAGCCGCTTGAACGCGCTTGCCATTCTTTGTGCCGACTTCGTAGATATACTTGGCGATTCCCGTGGAACCAACGAACGAAATCGCCGCCACCTTGGGATGTGTGAGTAACACGTCAACACAAGACTTATTTCCGTGCACGATGTTGAACACACCATCGGGAAGTCCTGCTTCGACAAGGAGCTCGCCCAGACGTACAGACGACAGGGGCACCTTTTCCGAAGGCTTCAACACAAACGTGTTGCCACACGCGATGGCCACGGGATACATCCACAGCGGTACCATGAACGGAAAGTTGTACGGTGTGATGCCGACGCACACGCCGACGGGATGGCGATTGGTTTCGGCATCGACATTCGAAGCAATGTTCGGCAGCGTGTCGCCCATCAGCATCGTGGGGACGCTGCACGCGAATTCGATCATTTCCATGCCACGCTGCACTTCGGCCCGGGCTTCGGGGAGCGTTTTGCCATGTTCGCGGGTCACGAGCGCCGCGAACTCTTCAAAGTGCGCGGCGACCAGATCGCGATAGCGGAACATGATGCGGGCACGTTCCACAGGAGGCGTTTCGCTCCACGCGGGCAAAGCGGCCGCCGCAGCAGCCACAACTTCGGCCGTTTCATCAACACTGCAAAACGGCACGCGGGCGATCACTTTGCCGCTCGAGGGATTGTAAACATCGCCCCCTTCGGTGGATGCACTGTTGTACCAACGCCCACCAGAGAGAACCGGAACGATCGAAACAGCAGGAGTGGCGGTGGCGGCCATGGCGAAACCTTATGATGGTGTTGAAACTTTAGCGGCGGAGCTTGCTCTGCGCGGAACTGTGAAAGTATTATCCGCAAAACAACTTGGCAGTAGTCATAGCAATTGCAACCAGTTATCATAGCCAAGTTGTCGTGGTTTACCACAGTGCGCCAACTACTTAGTGATTGGCTCGCATGATTTAGTGCCGATGCCATTTCGGCGTTCCCCTTAGTTTTTTGGCGGCCCAGCTTTTAGGAGCATACGATGCCGAGAATCGTTCGTGGTGGGTTGATTCAAGCCACTCTTTGTGAGCCGGTCACGTCGGGAGTTCAAAAAGTCAAGCAAGCGATGATCGACAAGCATGTGGCACTCTTGGCCGATGCCGCCGACAAGGGAGTCGAAGTCGTTTGCATGCAGGAGTTATTCTACGGCCCCTATTTTTGTGCCGAGCAAGACCCCAAGTGGTACGACCTCACCGAACGCGTTCCCGATGGCCCCACCACGAAGCTCATGCAAGAGCTTGCTAAGAAGCACAAGATGGTCATCGTTGTGCCGATGTACGAGGAAGACCTAACGGGCGTCTATTACAACACGGCTTCGGTCATTGATTCGACGGGCGAGTATCTTGGCAAGTTCCGCAAGATGCATATTCCTCACTGCAATCCCGGCTTTTGGGAGAAGTTTTATTTTCGCCCCGGCAACATGGGTTACCCCGTGTTCGACACCAAGGTAGGTAAAATCGGCGTCTATATTTGTTACGATCGCCACTTCCCCGAAGGGGCACGTTGCTTGGGGCTCAACGGCGCTGAGATCGTGTTCAACCCATCGGCGACCGTCGCGGGATTGAGCGAATACCTCTGGAAGATCGAGCAACCGGCCCATGCCGTGGCGAATCAATACTTCGTCGGAGCGATCAATCGGCCCGGTTTTGAAGAACCATGGCGCATCGGAGAGTTCTACGGCCAAAGCTACTTCTGCGATCCCCGCGGACAGTTCATCGCTCAAGCTGATCGCTCGGGCGATGCCATAGTCGTGGCCGACATGGATCTGGACTCGATTCGCGAAGTGCGCAACGTGTGGCAATTCTTCCGCGATCGCCGGCCCGATAGCTACGACGCGATTGTGGCGGATTGAGATCAGCCTTCGGGATTGTCCAAAATCACTTGCAAACGTGCAGCAAGTTCCGGCATAAGCTTTGAAGTCCATGACTGATCAACCAGCCCGACTTCAATCATGTCCTGCAGATGGACTTGGTCTTTAAGTCGATGGGAAGTGAGCTTCATGCGCACTAGACTTTCCAGATTCACGACTCGATAGGCTCGGAATGAATCGCTTTCGGAGACATCGGGAACTGGTAATAGATCGCTCTCGCGAACCTTCTCACCGCTGAAAACAATATGGATAGCGTCACGAGGCTTGGCTTCGGGGCCGTCGAGGAACATATCGATGCTTTTAACGTGACGGTAGATGAACCCGACTTTAGCAAGTGCTGCTTTTGCGAGCTCGAGGTCCGCTCGTCGCAGGGCCAGGTCAACGTCTTGTGTAGCACGGACGGCGGTTTCGTCAACTTGCTCGACCCAAGCTGCGACAGCGTTCCCTCCAACCACGGCATAGGGAACTTTTGCGTCTTCTAGAGCGGCCGTTGCGCGCAAGAGTCGATCTTTGACTTTCCACACGGCCCGCTCCATTCTGTCTAAAGCTAAGATGCCGTCGTATTCTGGCATGTGTTTTATCGCAAAAGATATTTGAAAGATACTTTGTCAATTATAACTTAAAATTGTCAGTAGTCACATTACTGAGAGCAACCCCCCACGCCGCCACAATTCCGCCCACGATGCATCCGGCAACCACGTCGCCGACGAAGTGGTAATTCATCGCCACGAGCGCGATGAGCATCGGCACCGCGATAAGCACGTACAGCCATCGCCACCACGGAAATGCGAGCCAGAGCACGCCCAGAAAGCCAGCGATCCGCGCGGCGTGGCCCGAGGGAAAACTTCCTTCATCGTCGTCGGCATGAAACGGATGGAATCCGTATGTGCCATTGCCGATGAGTGAGGGATTATCATCGTGCCAGGTTTCGGGCCAATAGCGACCGGCCGCGTCACCGATTGAATACCGAAACTGATCGGCGACAATGAGACTCACACAGGCAACAAACAAAACACGTTGCCAGTTCTTCCAAGGAGCAAAGACTCGTTTAAGCGCGAGCGTTGCTAGAACAACCGGCGACCACGTTTGCACGATCGGTGGCGGGTAGGTCAGCCATTTGAAGATCGTGATCTTGTTGATGCCGCGATTATAAACGAAGAAGGCCACTTGCCGATCAACGAAAAAATAGCAAATCACAACCAGAACGACGCCCACGATCAGTGCCGCGAGGGTGTGCTTGCCGAGCCGTCGGAAGTCTTGGTCAGTTGTTGGCATTCTCAGGTTTACGAGCAAACAGATTCATCAACGCGAGGTAGGTGACAAACGACAGGCCAAAGCTGATGAACCACGCGTAGTGATAAAGATCGCCCCAAATTTTGGGCAACTCAGAAAAACGATTCGACACTTGCATCAAGAAGCCGGGGATGCAAGGCAAGATGCCGAGCACCATGGCAATGATCGCCCAAGGATTAAAGCCGCCCTTGTACCAATAAGGTCCTTCACGGCGATATAGCCCGGCGAGATCAAGCTGTGTTTTACGCCACACCAGATAATCGGCCAGCAACACGCCCCCCACGGCACCCAGCAACGCCGAATAAGCCACGAGCCAGCGGAAGATATAACCAGTGGGATCTTCGACCAGTTTCCAAGGCCTAATCAATATGCCGATGATGCCGGTGATGAATCCCCCCGTGCGGAACGAAATCCACTTGGGGGCTAGGTGTGCAAAATCATTGGCGGGACTCACCACGTTGGCGGCAATGTTCGTGGCGAGTGTCGCGATGCAAAGCGACACCATCGCGACGACTAAAACGATGGGGTTCGTAAACTTGCTCAGCACGATCACGGGATCCCATATCGTTTCGCCATAGATCACCGCCGTGGCCCCCGTGACGGCGATTCCGATGAACGAGAATAAGGCCATCGTTGTGGGCAGACCCAAGGCTTGGCCGAGTGCTTGGTCACGCTGCGAGTAGGCATAGCGGCTGAAGTCGGGAATATTCAGCGACAGCGTGGCCCAGAAGCCGACGTTGGCGGTGAGCGAAGCAAAAAAGAAAGGCCAAAACAGCCCCGCTTTCGGTCCACCCACTTCAAATGCCGAAGGCTTATTGAGCATCGTGCCAAAACCATCCGCCGCGTAATACGCCCAGCCAAGGAGTACGAAACCCAAGCCGATCAGCAGCGGCGCCTTGATGTTAAGCAAGATGCGGATCGATTCCACGCCTTTATAGATGACCCACATGTTGATCGCCCAGAACAGCAAGAAACACACCGCCTGTGCGGCATTGATTTCCAGCACTGGTAGTTTTTCGAGCTTCCCCCAAGCGGGCACAAAGACCACAAGGATTTGATAGATCGCTGCCCCGCCAATCCACGATTGAATCCCAAACCAGCCGCAGGCCACGAGCGCACGCAATAGCGCCGGCACGTTCGCTCCCAAAATCCCAAACGACGGGCGGCAATAGACGGGGAAGGGGATCCCATACTTCGTACCAGCGTGGGCGTTGAGCACCATCGGAACCAGCACGATCACATTGCCGAGAAAGATCGTCGCGATCGCCTGCCACCAATTCATCCCTTCTTCAATCATGCCCGAGGCGAGCATGTAAGTCGGCACGCAGGCCGACATCGAAATCCACAGCACCGCCATGTCGCGCATCGACCAACGCCGCTCGCTGCGCGGCACGGGGGCCATATCGTGGCTGAAGTAGGGGGAGCTCGAGACGTCGGTCGTCAGTTCGACGATGCCATCGGTAGGAAGAGATTGGGCGGAAGAATCAGCCATCGCATGATCCTGACTTGATGATAGTGATGCTCAAGGGATGTGCCGCCAAGCGTGAGTATGCACGGGGCCAATTCGCATGTACATCACGGTTGGCCGCAGTATGTTGTGGCCCTAATTTGCGTAAAGCGATTGTTCTGGGCAAGGCCAATGTCACCGGTTAGAATCGATTTCGCACCATACAAGTTCATTCGCCACTGCGCGGAGTATCACAATGTCGACATCAGCACAACTCCCCCCCACCAACCTCACCTCCACGCCTTACGATGGCCCCAGCCGTGACCAAGTCATCGCCTTGCGTCATCAATACGTGTCGCCGGGGGTGATCACGTACTACAAAGACCCTCTGATGATTGTCGAGGGGAAGATGCAGTACCTGTGGGATGAAACGGGGAAACGCTACCTTGATGCCTTCGCCGGGATCGTCACCGTGAGCGTGGGCCATTGCCATCCCAAGGTGATCGATAAAGTTCGCGAACAAACTGGCAAGCTCCAGCACACCACTACAATTTATTTGCACCCTTCGATCGGGCAGTTTGCTGAGAAGCTGGCGAGCAAGATGCCCGAGGGCCTCACGCGCAGCTACTTCACCAACAGCGGCAGCGAAGCCAACGAAGTTGCCATCCTGTCAGCCCGCGAATACACGGGGAACGACGCTGTGGTTGCTTTGCGCAACGGCTATCATGGTGGCACGTCCGTTCCCATGGGACTCACGGCCCACGGTACCTGGAAATTCAAATCCAATCCGCAGCTCAACATCCTGCACTCCAATGCGGGCTACTGCTATCGCTGCCCCTATGAATTGGAATACCCGTCGTGTGGACTCAAGTGCGCCTACGATGTGAAAAACGTCATCCAGTATCAATCTTCGGGCGAGATCGCCTGCTTCATAGGCGAGCCAATCCAAGGGGTCGGCGGCACGGTCACGCCGCCCAAGGAATTCTTCAAAATCGTTTACGATATTGTCCGCCAGCATGGTGGGCTGTGCATTGCCGATGAAGTGCAAGGGGGCTTTGGCCGCACGGGGCACCATTATTGGTCTCATCAGAATTACGACGTCGTGCCCGACGGTATTTCCATGGCGAAGGGTATCGGCAACGGCATCCCGCTGGGGGCTTTTACCACGACAGAAAAAATTTCCGAAGTGATGAAGAACCGTATTCACTTCAACACCTTCGGCGGCAACCCGGTCAGCATGACGCAAGGCCTAGCCACGCTCGAAGTGATCGACGAAGAGAACATCCAGCAGAATGCTTTGGAAGTTGGCGGATACCTCAAAGAACGATTACTCGAACTCCAAGAAAAGCAGCCGCTGATCGGCGAAGTCCGCGGTATGGGCCTCATGCTGGGCATCGAACTCGTGACCGATCGAAAGACAAAAGAACCCGCCAAGGCCGAAGCCGCCGCCGTGATGGAAGAATGCAAACACCGCGGCCTGATCATCGGCAAGGGCGGCCTCTTCGGCAACACCCTGCGGATCAAGCCCCCGATGTGCATCACCAAGGACGACGCCAACTTCATGATCGAGTGTTTGGATGAAGTGCTGACGGTGGTGGGTGGGAAGAAGTAGGGTTAGCCGGCAGTGTCCCACTGCCGAGCGAAATCCGGAACGGCATCGGGACGATGCCGGCTAACGTCGCTCGCCGAGTATCCAGATAGTCATTCCACCCCGGCCAAATATTCTTGTGGCACGCGCGTCTCAAATCGCGATAATTGAGGCCGCACATTGATGCGGTGTTCTTTGATAATTTGAGATCCCCAACGGCGAGCCGTCAGCGTGAGCGCTCGGAGCGACCAGGAATGACGCTGCGCTATTCGCGCACAACTCTAGCTGGGCTAGAAAAGCGCGCATGCAGCAGTTTGAAGCTACGATGCGATGTGATTTTTCCAATTCTGAATTTCAAAATGACTCTGAAAAGTTGATCAAGTTGGACAAGTTGACAAAGTTCGAAGACCATAGTCAGTAGGACCGTAAGAAATTTTTAATAGTTTACTGTCCAAAGTCCACAGACACTTTCCCCCGCTTGGCAACATTTAAGGGGTCGCCAACCACGCAAACCTGGCCAATCTGGCAAAGCTGAGACAGAGGACCGTAGGAAAAGGGACCGTCGCAGGGAACTGCGAGTCGGAGACTCGTGCCACACTGAGAACGTCCTATCAGCTCACGAATTTCAGGCCGACGATACCTGAGACGATCAGTGCGATGAAGAATATTCGCATGGGGGCCACGGGTTCGCCGAACAAGATCATTCCCAGGATGACCGTTCCCACCGCGCCGATGCCGGTCCAAATAGCATAGGCTGTCCCCAAGGGAAGCTTCTGTACGGCGAGCGCGAGAAACACTCCGCTTGCCGCCATCCCTACGAGCGTCAGTACCGATGGCACGACTTTGGTGAACCCTTCCGAATACTTCAACCCTAGGGCCCAGCCGACTTCCAGGGCACCGGCGATCAACAGATAAAGCCAAGCAATCATGGGGGAGTTGCCTCAAGTCTATGAAGTGTGGTCAAGCAAATACTTTATCAACTCTGCGCGGCGAGGTAATCACTAATTGACTCTGCGCTGTTGATAAGACACACTGGACGGGTGATTCGTTTGACCAGGAGCCATGCCCATGCCCACGCTTGAAACCGTCGTCAATGGCCTCAAGATGCCGAACCCCTTTGTGATTGGTTCGGGCCCGCCGGGAACCAACGGCAACGTGATCGGCAAGGCGTTCGACGAAGGCTGGGGGGCCGTCATCTGTAAGACGATCAGCCTCGACGCCAGCAAGGTTACGAACGTCCAGCCCCGCTACGCTCGCTTGCGTGGCCGCGATTCGAAGGAAATCATCGGCTGGGAAAACATTGAACTAATCAGTGACCGCAGCTTTGATGTTTGGGTTGATGAGCTCAAGCGAGTCAAAGACAAGTATCCCGACCGCATCTTGATCGCCTCGATTATGGAGGAGTTCAACAAGGATGCGTGGGTCGAAATCACCGAACGTTGTCAGGACCTCGGCGTAGATGCGTTCGAGCTGAATTTCTCCTGTCCGCACGGTTTGCCCGAACGGAAGATGGGCTCGGCGATGGGCGAGAATCCCGACATTCTCGGCGAGGTTTCGAAGTGGGTGAATGCGGTCGCCAAGGTGCCCGTGTGGGCGAAGATGACCCCCAACGTCACGCATATTGAAGACCCCACGCGGGCCGCGCTGAAAGCCGGCTGCGAAGGGATCGCCGCGATCAATACGATTCGCAGCGTGCTGGGCGTCGATTTGGAAACATTACGCCCCGAACCGCAGGTCGAAGGTTATACAACGCCGGGCGGATATTCCTGCCGTGCGGTGATGCCGATTGCTTTGCGGATGTGTATGGAAATTGCTCGCGTGATTCGCGACGAATATCCAGGCCGTACGCTGAGCGGGATCGGCGGCGTGGAAACGGGCAAAGACGCGGCCCAGTTTATTTTGCTCGGTGCCGACACGGTGCAAGTTTGCACGGGCGTGATGAAATTCGGCTACGGCATTGTCAAAGAGATGTGCGAAGAATTACTGGCGTTCATGGAGAAGCACAAGTTTGAAACGATTGCTGATTTCAAAGGTCACAGCGTGCAGTACTTTACGACCCACGCTGATCTTGTAAAACGCCAAGCCGCCGCACGCGAGCAAGCCAAAGCCCAGCACGACAAGAAGATGATCCGCGACGATGCCCAGTGGACGGGCGAAGACTTCGTCGATCAGACCGACGCGTTGGCGCGCGGTTAAGATCGCCGCTTAAAAATGGGTCGGCTTACGGGTGAGCAATTGGCCATGGCCTAGCTCACCGACGAACTTGCCGCCACGGACTTGAACCTTGCCGCGCACTGTGACTTCCGTCGGTCGGCCTTCAATTTCCCAACCCTCGAAGGCGTTGTAATCGACCGCCATTTCTTGCGTTTTGACCGACAGCTTGCCCCGATACTGGGGATCATAAATCACGAGATCGGCATCGCTCCCGACCGCCACGGTTCCCTTGCGCGGGTAAAGCCCAAATAACTTGGCGGCTTGTGTGCTGGCGGCGTCGACGAACGTATTGAGGTCGATCCGGCCTCGGCAAACTCCGTGAGTGTAGAGGATGTTGACACGATCTTCGATCGAAGGAATGCCGTTGGGGATTTTGGTGAAGTTGTCTTTGCCCATGTCTTTTTGACCGGCGAAGTCAAACGGCGCGTGATCGGTGCCGACGGTGCTGATCAAACGCGACTGTAAGCCAGCCCACAGAGCTTCGTGTTGACTCGCATCGCGTAAGGGGGGAGACATGACATATTTGGAACCCTCAAAATTCGGCTTAGCAGTATAATTTTTGTCGAGCACGAAGTGAGGAATCACGGATTCGACCCAAGCATGTACGCCGCGAAGTTGACCTTCCTGAACCGCTTCCAGAGCTTCACGGCAAGAGGTATGCACGCAGTAAACATGAGCGCCCGTCATTTCGGCAAACGTCATGAGGTGATGAACGCCTTCGGCTTCCACACGAGGAGGTCGTGAAGCGTCTTGCCACTCGGGACCCGTTTTGCCTTCGCTGATCAGTTGGGCTTGAAGCTGCGAAACCAAGGTTTCGTTCTCACAATGGGCCGTGACGATGACGCCGAGTTCCTTGGCCAATTTCAGCGTGCCGTAAAGCTCTTCGTCATTGATGCCAAATGCACCTTTGTAAGCGAGGAAGATTTTGAACGAGGCAATGCCACGTTTCACAATCTCACGAAGCTGGGTAACGGCTGAGTCATCGAGCCGGGAAACGCCCATGTGGAATGTGTAGTCGCAAGCACTCTCATTCGCCTTGGAAAGCCAAAGCTCGTAGCTTTTAAGCGGTTCATCGGAGCGAGCCGGGCAGCACATCTCGATCAGCGACGTTGTGCCGCCAACAAGTGCGGCCTTGCTTGCCGTGATGTAGTCGTCCTTGGCGAAGGTGCCCATGAACGGCAGGTAGATATGCACGTGTGGATCAATGAAGCCAGGAAAAACATATTTTCCCGCCGCGTCGATGATCTCGGTGGCACCTTCCGCAGAAATCTGTGGCGCGATTTTGGTAATGACTTCGCCTTCACACAAAATATCCGCGACGTAATCATCGCTTGCGGTGATTATGCGACCATTCTTGATTAGTAGTGACATGCAATCGTCCCAACCGAGGTAGAAACACGTAAGCTGTCGCCATTCTTGGCGTTTCAGCCAATTGTGCCCTCTGACATCGGCCGGTCAAGCCGGTTGTAGGGAAAATAGGCTTCACAGGGAACAAAGTCTTGGCGGTTGCGAATCATGCGGCAATCTGATTCCGGCATCTACCAATCGCAAGCTACGTTTGACTGTACTTATCGCCCACCTCGACGAGGTGCCGCTTATCAAACGCTTATCCTCAACGCTGTTTGCCCGCCGAAGTTGTGCTCATGTCGTGCATGCAAATTAAGAATCGTTGTTTTCTGTTGGCTTTATTAATTGCCGCTCAGGCAGCCTGCCTCGGGTTTGGTGTAGCCTGGGCAACGGGTTGGTTGTGGAAAACCTTTGAAGTCGTGGTTCACAATTACGTTGCTGCTCAAGGCAAAGCCGAAGCCCATCAAATTGCTCTGGAAGTCGGCGCTTTGGGACTGACTACGGCGGAACCTGGCACGGCGGATTGGCAAAAGCTGCAAGATATCTGCGAGACGACGATCGTTCCGCATGATGGTTTTGTTTGCCTGATGCGTCTCAATAATGGCGCGATGCTTTGCCATCCCAATTTGGAAAAAGACCCAGGGCTGTTGCGACTTTTTCCTGGACGGTCTTTGTTGATCAATAAAGAGACGTCCGGACCAATTACCAAGTTGGTCGAAGAGATAGATTCCAAAACCCCGCCGGTAATTACTGGCAAGGTTGATCTCGATGGCAAAGTGCACGCATTTACGGGATTTGCTTTGCCAAAACTCAATGCGATTTTGGCGATTTATCAGTCCGATATGGCTATCGATTCGTTCATTGCGTCTACCATTCAGCCCGTGATGCAAATTGGTTACATTTTGATGGCATTTGTGATCGGTGCGACGGCGATGCTCACCGGCTTCTTATTGAATCGCTACGAAGCAGGACTCGCGGCGGCCAATGCTCGTTTGGAGTATCAAGTCAGCGAGCGAACTCGAGCCCTGGTGAGAACTCGCAATGCCGTGACTTTTGGCTTGGCGAAGCTTGCCGAATCACGGGACAAAGATACCGGCAAGCATTTGGAACGAATTCGTTCTTATGTTTCAATCTTGGCCACGGAACTTGCCCGCACGAATCCCGAAATCGAACGCGGATTTGTTGCTGATTTGGCCGTGGCCTCATCGCTGCACGACATTGGAAAAGTGGGCATACCCGACGCGGTGTTACTCAAGCCGGCGCGGTTGAACTCGACTGAACGCAAAGCCATGGAAATGCACACCATACTGGGCAGCGAATGCCTCGCCGCGATCCGTAAGCAACTTGAAGAAGATGACTTCCTCGAAGTTGCCGAACAAATTGCCGCGACCCACCACGAACATTGGGATGGCAGTGGCTATCCTCAGGGGCTCCAGGGGAAAGATATCCCGCTGGCAGGTCGAATTGTCGCGCTGGCCGACGTCTACGACGCCCTGACTTCACATCGGCCCTACAAGGCCGCAGTCTCTCACGAAGTGGCACGCGATTGGATTGTCAGCCGCTACGGCCAACAATTCGATCCGATGGTCGTCGAAGCCTTTATCGCCCGCGAGCAAGATTTCTATCGGATTTCCGTCGGAAATCAGGATTTGCCTCTTGAGGCCTATCTGCCTGCTGAAAAAGAACTCATCCTCGATGCAGGAATCGATAGTGCCATTATCGCAGCTGCCAGGTAAAATGAAGGTATGAGCCGAGTGCCGATCACTTGGCGTTATCTTCTCGGACACTAGCAACTTGCCCGCCGTGAAGCCTTCCAAAGCCCGCCGTCAAATTGCCTGGGAGGCTGCTCGTTTGATCAACGAGCAGCCTGAACTTCGGCATTCGGATGCCCGCCGTTCCGCCATTGAGCGCATGTTTCCCGAAGGAATTCGAGTCCGCGATTTGCCATCGGATGCAGAAGTCGGCGAGCAACTGCGTTCCCTCGCTAAGGCATTTCAGCCTCAAGAGTGGGAGAATCGTTTCGGGATTTATGCCGAGCTCTTGCATCCTCTCGCTAGTGTGAAGCAGGATCCGCAGGCTCATCCCGAAGGTGATGCCCTGTACCATAGCTTGCAGGTTTTCCAGCTTGCTGCTGAGCAGATTCCTTACGACGAAGAGTTTCTCACAGCGGCGCTGCTTCACGATGTCGGCAAAGCCATTGACCGCCGCGATCACCATTCCGCGACAATGTCCGCACTTGATGGAATTGTCACCGAGCGAACGTCGTGGCTGATCGAGAACATGCCTGTTGCCCACGCCCTTACAAAGGGGACCTTGGGACTGCGGGCCCGCAATCGTTTAGAGGCCGACGTTAATTTTGAGGAGATCACGCTGCTGGCGAATTTCGATCTCGCTGCCCGCAAGCGAGGAATCGTCGTTCCCGAAGTGGAAGACGCGATCCATGTCTTGCGCGAATTGAACTGCTCTGAGGACGAGTCCTAGTTCACTCGATTTCCTCGGCAAATTCTTCTGCCTCTTCCATAATGTGTTCGAAACGACGTTTCGCGGAAAGGTAATAGCAGGCCCCTACTATCGCCACGACGTAAGTCACAGCGCGATAGGTCAGCGCCACCAACGCCCCGTCGGCTTCGTTCAGTTGAATGGCTCCGTACAGTTTGGCGAGCGCGGTTTCCGTGATCCCCAAGCCCCCTGGCGTCAATGGCAAGGCACCCGCCACTAGGGCGAGTGGCACGATTGTCGTGTTTTGTTGGAACGTCGGGCCGACAATTGGCAGCCCACGGCTGATGCACCAAAACGTGCTGACCAACAAACAATGTGTCGTGATCGCCATCGCAAAGGCCGCTGCCAAATACCGGCGTCTGCTACTAAAGCGGTTCAAGCCCGCCACGAGTCGGCTCAGTATGTGCCCAATCGCCGGAACGCGACTCGCGAGCTCTTGAGTCTTCAAACCGGAAAATAAATGACTCGTTACCAACAGAATTCCCACGACTCCGCCGATTGCCACCGACCAGATTGTTACCTCCAAACTGCTCAGCCACGGACTGCGTCCCAATGTTTGGTTGGCGAACAGTAGCCCGACGCTCGCGACCACAAACATCGCCACCAGCCCGATGAAGCGATCGATAAACACTGAGGCCACGGCCTCGGTCCGTCGTCCCGGTTGTTCGTGAGCCAGGAACGCGGCCTTGAATAAATCCCCGCCCACGCTGCCGGGCATCACTTGATTGAGCGTGAATCCCATCGAACCCAATCGCAGGGCATCGCGTAGTGAGAACCGCATGCCGAGCCCCTGCACGAGTACATACCAACGGACAAAACTCAACGTGAAAGCGGCGAACACCATGGCCAGCGCCGCGGCCAGATATCCCCATTCCTTGGGCTCATGCAGAAGCCGCGAGAATCCCGCGTCACGCTGAATTTTTGCGACCAAATAGCCGACAATTCCTAGAGCCAGCACCACCTTGCCCGCGGTGATCGCAATTTTCAGGCTACTTCGTGCGTGGCTCATGGCGTGTGTTGGCGGCAGAAAATGTGGCGGCGTTGACAATCCTGTTTCAGGGTGTTAGTTTGCCAGTTCGTGGCCGAAGGGACCAGAGCGGCTTATCTGCTCGATCTCCTTAAATCTACGAACTTCCCGGGGGATTAGCTCAGCTGGGAGAGCGTTTGGCTGGCAGCCAAAAGGTCATCGGTTCGATCCCGTTATCCTCCACTGAATTCATTGAGATTTGAGGTTCCTTTAAACCTCAGATTCATCTTAGATTAGGCCCGGTCAAGCTGTATCATCAGACGCCGGGCTTTTTCATGCGCGGAAATCTAGCGAAGGTAAGTGGCCATGGCGGAAAGTCATAAATTCGAAATCGAACAGGAAGCCGAGCCTCGCAAAGATGAGGAAAGGGAAGGGGGAGGCTGCTTTGGTGGCTGTCTCAAAGGCTGCTTTATCGTCCTGTTGATCATGGTCGTGCTGATCGTGATCCTCGGTTACGTGGTCTCGCAGAACTGGCGTAATTGGGGAGCCGAAATGTCGTTGGTGGTCGTCGACAAAACACTCGACGCCTCGAACATCCCCGAGCAAGAGCAGACCGAAATCTCGAGCGAACTCGAACGGCCACTCAACGCCCTGCGCGATGGGACATTGACGCTCGAACAGTTGCAACAACTTTCTGTGGCCATCATTGAATCGCCACTCATGCCCTCGCTCGGTGTGTCAGCGATCGAAGCCCACTATTTCAACCAGTCGACACTCACCGCCGAAGAAAAACGGGCGGGCAGCCTGGCCCTGCGACGGTTCACGCGCGGTGTCATCACCGGAAAAATTGATGAACCGGCAGTCGAGCGGGTCCTTTCGTATGTGGCTGATAGGCAAGGAGAGAGGTGGGAGTTCCGGAAGAAGGCCACCGATGAAGAGCTTCGCCAACTGATCGCCACGGCCACACAGGAAGCCGATCAGGCGGGCATTCCGGAGCAGGTCGAACTGATCGATCCATCGGAGGAAGTCCGCAAGATCATCGACGCGGTGATGGGGCCGGCTAATCTCGGCGAAATCGAGATCAACATCGAAGCGCCTTAAACTCCTTAGGGCTTCTTGGTATCCGTCACTCAGCTTGGCCAGATTTGCCACCTTTGCGTGGTTTGCGGCCCCCCCTGAGCACGCAAACCTGAATTTTCGCGCGTGTGCCGGGGTCCCAACTTTGGTGACGAAACTCTTGGGTTTTGTCACGTGGCAATGTTACAAGCCTAGATAGTTCAAGGCATTGCGAAAATCGCACGTGACAAAACGTGTCGACTTTTGGTCGAAACGTAAGATGAGCGCGATCCAAAATTCACTCAGCTGATTCAGTTATCGAAGAACACAGGCCTTAGTGGCGAGAGTGTATTTTAACCAATCGTGGCGGCCAAATGTTAGGAAATTTTTGGCCGCGTAATACGAACCAGATTGTTCGGGCCACTGTCCGTGAATAAACCTAAGAATTCGTCAGGACTTGGAGGACCTCATGATGCCCGCGATTCCGCTTTGGCAAGTTGACGCTTTTACCGATAAGCCGTTTAGCGGTAATCCCGCCGCGGTGTGCTTGCTCTCAGACAGCTCCAAAGCCTCGTGGATGCAATCAGTCGCTGCGGAGATGAATCTTTCGGAAACGGCATTCGTGCGGCCGCTTGCCGATGGCTTTGAACTCCGCTGGTTTACACCCAAAGTGGAAGTCGACCTTTGCGGCCACGCAACGCTTGCGTCTGCGTTTACCCTATGGGAAATGGGAATTGTTTCTGTCGAAAAGCAGATTGAGTTTCATACGCGCAGTGGAGTTCTCACGGCGTCGTACAAGCAGGGAAGCATCTTGCTTGACTTTCCTGCAGTCACTGTTGAGCAGTGCGAACCAGTAACTGAACTTCTGGACGCATTAGAAATCAATCCTGCATTCGTGGGCAAAACGAAGTTCGATAGGTTTTTGGTCGTGGACTCCGCGGAGACTGTTCGCTCGCTGCAACCCGATTTTCGCACTCTCGCCAAAGTCGCCGCCCGCGGTGTGATCGTCACTGCCGAGTCGGACATGCCAGGTGTCGATTTTATCTCGCGATTCTTCGCACCCGCTGTCGGTATTGATGAAGACCCCGTGACGGGTTCAGCTCACTGTTGCCTTGGTCCCTACTGGGCAGAAAAACTCGGCAAGAACGAACTTGTCGGTTTTCAAACATCAAAACGTGGCGGCACCGTACAGGTAAATGTGCAAGGAGATCGAGTGATCCTCGGTGGCCAAGCCATGCTGGTGATGAAGGGTCAGTTGGTGTGTTAGAGACAAGAAACTCTTAACTCACCAATTCCCCCACCGCCCGCAAGGGCGTCAGGTGCGGTTGGTCGAGAATCTGAAACGGGCTCACCAAATCTTGCCAGCGCTCGCCGCGTTGGGTGATGCGATTCTCGGCGATTGGGCCTAAACGATCCGCGGCGAGCTGTAAGTAGCTCACGCGCTCAGGACGCAGACTCATGATTCGTGCTGCGGTGGCGTCGACGGCTGGGAGATTGGTTCCCACCAGCACAAGTCCCATACGCTTGACGCTTCCGAGGATGGGGCCGTCGCCTTCCATGCAGTCGATGCCGTCGACGATTGATAGTGTGCGTGGCAGGGTGGCATTGATATCGACGACCGTCTCGGGGATTCCATTGTGGTGGAGAACATTTTTGGGCCAGCCATATTTGATTCCTGGTAAAGTGCCATAGAGATTTTTCATTGAACAAGTGATACCGACCCAGTGATGCGTTTTCATCTTGGGCATCGACACCACGAAATCGGCTTCGCAAATCGAACGGGGAAAATAGATCCCCTTGAGCGGGCTCACTCGGCCACGGTTCGCAAACCAGCGGGCTTCTTCGTAGTTCAAATCCGCGAAGTCCAAGCGGGCATCGGAGAGTGCTTCGGCAACGCCGGATTCCACGAGGGCCATTTCCGTGTCGCGCACGTGCCCCGGCGCTTCGCCGACGGTGACTTTGGCGCCCCAGCCGCGAAAGACTTCGGCCGCGGCGATGATCACCGCGGGATGCGTGGTCATGTGCGGGATTAATCGCGTGGGCTCGACCATGTTGGGTTTGAGGAGCACGCCCTTGCCGCGGAATTGGGTGGGAGTTAAACCGCAAGCGGTGAGGCCGTCGCGGATGGTAGTGGCAAGTGGGCCGTCGTAGCGCTGGTTTTTGGCGATGAAGACTTCGGCGGTGGGGAGAAATGCGCGGCGTGCTAATGCGGCGGTCGCTAAGCCGCAAGCGGCTAGGCCACCCGCGGCGAGGAATGCTCGGCGGCTGGGGGCGTTTGTATTGGGTTTGGGCTCGCTCATGCTTGGGCGACCTCTGGGCGTTGGGGGAGCCACGATAAATCGGGGGAACTGGCCAATGCCATGAGTGCGAGCTTGTAGGCACTTGGCTCGCGAGTGAGTTCGCGTTCTAACGCCGCTTGAAGTAGTGCGTCCGCATTCTGTGGTCGGCGATTATGAGCGGTGAGACCGATCAGGCCGTAGCAGAGCGAGCCGGTGGTTGTGTGTGGATTCAAATTTTCTTCCAAATAGCGAAGCGACAATTCAACGCGGGGGTCTGTATTCGCTTCACCCGCGAGGGCCAGCATCGCGAGACCCGTGGATTGAACTTGAGGCAGTGTGGCTTGGCCGAGGACGACCGTGCTGCCGAAGTTACTGCCACCTGTCGAAAGCAAGCGGTCTGTCACGAGCTTCAGGCCATCTTGGGCACGTTCATGATCGCGCAGGCCGGCTGCTTTGAGGGCCACGACAAACATGCAGGTCGGTTCCATCCAAGCATGCGTATTCGCGGCCCACGACCAGCCGAGCAGTGTTGTGTCGTGACCAATTTCAGAATTTCTGGGTATCGTCTTGCCATGAGCCTGTAAGGTCCAGGCAATCGCGCGGTCAATGTTTTCCTCGAAGGCATCGTTGGCTAACCAAGCTAGGATAGCCAGGCTGGTTGTCCATGAAGGAGAGTCACCTTCAGCCTGAGTGGGAACAGCGCCGTTGCTCTGCTGCACGTCGGCGAGTTGCGTAGCCAACTGTTGTGCGGCAGCGTGTTCGTCGTGATGAATCAACGCTAAGCACGCGAGCGCCGTGGGTTCCGCGGCCCACACGCCGTGCGCGCTGTAACCGCAGCGTTCGATGTTGCGGAGACGTTCGATGCATGTGCGATTGATATTCATTCACTGCACGGCGAAAGTACCGCGGCTCAATGTTTGCGAAACACGACACATAGCAAGTCTAGGTTGCAAAAAAGCAGCAAAAGGGCTGATTTTCTGCGAGGAAAACGAGCCTACAGGACAGGTTTTGCGGGGTAGTCATGTTGTAGGCAGGGCGAAAGGAAATTTTCGCAGCCCAGGGCTGAAAGGTTTTGACTCCCGGCGAATCTGACATAGGTTTCAAGTGTGGTTCGACTAACAGGTTGTTAGCGGACTACAAAAGGTGAGCGCTGCAGGCGCCACCTGCGAAACTTTTCTTCTCCTGAACCGTTCGGTTTTTTCACGGAAGTGGTGGAGCAAGAGAGGCAGAGCAGAATCGAGCCTGCTGCGTCATCATCCTCGATAAAGGCAAACCAATCGCAAGATTGGGGCGCAAAGCCGAGGGACGACGGTTGAAAGATCGGCGTTAGCCTGGCTGCCGAAAGGATGCAAAATAGCGACGCAGCGGAAGCACAGCCCATGCGAGATGAGACGCGCACTTGTTTAAATGTCTGGCTCTAATATCGCTGATGCAGGCTCTGAGGCTTGGAAGCTGGAAGAGTGGTGTTAGAGCTAATTAACGGGAGCAACGAAAGCTCCTGACAACCTGAAAGGTGTCGTGATCCACGACACCGGGAATTGGAGGAATGCAATGAAGAGTCTCGCTAAGAAGGTACAACGTTTCCTCGTCTCGGAAGATGGCCCCACCGCCGTCGAGTATGCCGTGATGCTGGCCCTGATCGTGATCGTCTGCTTGACAGCGATTCGTTCGGTCGGCACCAACGCCAACACGACGTTTGAAGGTGTTGCGAACAGCTTGGCCGCTCCTAGCTGATCGATGTGGGCTTGCCTTTCAGGGAGCCAAACATACGAAAAACGATGTTGACAACTCCTCTCGGGACTACGGTCCCGAGAGGTTTTTTTACGTTTGTGTTGGTTTTGCTGGACTAGGCGCTGAAGCGTTCAGTCCGCGCGATGAAATTCTTGTTTTTGCTTCAAATTGTGAGCTAGGTTTCGAGCAGAGGCTTTGCCCACGCGCAGGCTTTATTGCCCGGGACTGGTTATTGAGAGTGTCACCATGTTGAGCTTGATCCCCGAACAAATGTTTGCCAATGCGTTTCAGTTGGCTTGCTATTGCGTGGCCATGCTGACGTTCGTGGTGTCGTTTCTCTTCACGCCACGAGCCTAAGAGACAAGGCGATTCGTCGACGAGCATGATCTGCCAACGAATCCCTCTGGCGAACAAAATTTTTTACTTAACTTGAAAAATGGGTGTGTGATGTCTGAATATCAAGAGCTGTTGACTTGGTTTACTGAAACCTGGCATGTGTGGGTTGTGACCATCACGTTGGTCGTCGCTGCGGTGATTGACGGTTATCAGCTCAAGGTACCCAATTGGATTACCTACCCGTTCATTATCAGCGGTTGGATTTACAGTGCTGCGTTCTCGCCATTTGCTGGTTGGGAAGGCTTGGGCTACAGCCTGTGCGGCACGGCCGTTGGCTTGGCCTTGTTGCTGCCACCCTACGCGATCGGTGGCATGGGGGCCGGCGACGTCAAACTGCTAGCGGGCGTCGGGGCTTGGATGTGGCCGACTGTTACGTTCTATGCTTTTGCGGTTTCCGCTTTGGTGGGCGGCGTGATTGCTATCGGTATGGTCCTGTGGACCAAGAGCTGGGCCAAGCATCGCGACCAGTTCTGGGGCATCTATAACGAGATTATCACGGTGAAAGATCCCGAGAAACTAGCCGAGATCGCCGCGGAACGTAAGCCACGGATGTTCCTGCTGCCTTACGGGATTCCCATCGCGATTGGCTCGATTGCCTACTTCGCGTGGCACGGCATGCAACTTTAAGAAAGCGTGCCAGCACAACCGAAAGAACCCGCGAATTTTATCAAATCATTGATCTGGTTAGGTAGACTCTGCCGAAAATTCTGACAGTGTACGGTCGGTGAACCCACGGGGTTGCGGACTTTGCGCTACAGAGAAGGCTGCTGAGTGCGGATTGGCGTTACTTAGCAGAGTGTTGATTAGGCAGACGTCACAAGAGTTCCCGGACGAGCTTTTGTTGGTTCGCGACAGCGTGTCACGGCCACTGACGGACAAGATATTCCGACCTCATGCCAGGGGGGTATGATGCGTCCAAAATCGCTTATTCTTTTAGTTCTTGCGCTCGGCTGCGGCTTGGTGGCCTCGATCGGCATCAGCCAGGTTCTCGACAGCCATAACAAGAAACAAGTTGCGGTGGAAACGGTGCCCATCTATGTGGCGCTGCACAACATCAACTTGGGTGACCCCGTCGACGACGGCATGGTCAGTCTCCAGGAATGGCCCAAGGACAAAGTTCCTAATGGCGCCGTCACGAAGTGGGAAGACATCGAAGGCCGCCGGCCTAAAGCGATCATTTTCCAGGGCGAACCGCTCAACGACGGCAAGTTCTTGGCCAAGGGCGAAACTCACGACCCGATTGCCGGCATTCCGCCTGGAATGCGGCTTAAGACAGTATCGGTGGATGCTCGTAAAAGCGCGGCCGGTCTGTTAAGTCCGGGCGACCGCGTGGATATTCAACTTTTCGTGCAGCGCAACGAACGAGCGGGTATCACCCACCCGTTTACCAAGATCATTCTGCAGAATATCCGCGTCTATGCAGTCGACCAAGCCGTACAGCGTTCTTCGGAAGGCACCGAGGAACGGAGCGTGGCGAAGACGGTTTCGTTGGTGATGACACCTCAACAAGCTAGCCGGATCACGACCGCCGAAAACATGGGCGAAATCAGTTTGATACCTCGGAATCCCGAGGATGATGTGATCGTCGACGATGCGGAACAATCGCTCGACGACATCTTTGCCAAAAGCGACGCGAGCAGCCGTGAGAAAGAACGCGAAGCCTTTGACAAGGACGAAGATCCAGCCGTCACGACGATCGAAAAAGATTTAAAGCACATTCCCGTGGCTGAAGTTGTGCCCCCGTTCCAGATGAAAATCATCTATCCGAACGAAGTGAGCAAAGTCGATTTCGACGCGACCACGGGTGAGCCGTTGGATGCTGAAGAGAGCCACGCAGACGTCAGCAGCAATAACGAAGAGACAAATACCAAGTCAGATGACAAAGAAAAAGATACTGCCAGTGGCAGCAGTGAGGGAGATAGTGAGGGAGATTTTGTACCCGATCCGGACTCGGGTTTCCCCATTGATTTGGATGACAAATAAGAGACAGGAACGAAAGCCGGACAAGGACGTCACGGTTTTCCCAAGCCGGTGTGTGACGTGTTAATCACGCTCGCAGGCCCGGCCTACTCCACGCGAAGGAAGTACAAGGATGTACCTTAAATCCACCCCGCGCAAGACTCAATTCAGTTGGTTATCGCTTACCACCCTGGTGAGCCTAGCGGTCTTGAGCTGTTTAAGCAGTAACGTCATTGGCCAAGATGCGCAAGTGGTTCGCAATATCACGCAGCCCACTGAGCGCATGGAGATGACCGTCAATTCGAGTCGGATCCTCACGCTCGATAAACGGATTCCGCGGATGGTGGTGAACAATCCGGAATTGGTGACCGTCACCCCGATTAGTGCCAATCAAGTTCAGCTTGCGGCGCGCAAACCGGGCGTGACCCAGGTCAATCTGTGGGATGAAGACGACCACGTTTATACCGTCGATGTGCTGATTTACGGCGACGTACGTGAATTGGAACTCGCTTTGGCGAAGTTATTCCCTGAGTCGTCGGTCAAAGTCGTGCGTCTCACGAACAGTTTAGTGCTGGAAGGCTATGTCGAGCGGCCTGAAGTTGTGGGACCGATTTTGCGTCTGGCGGAAGATTATGCTCCGAAGGTCGTGAATAATATCACCGTGGGTGGCGTGCAGCAGATTCTGCTGAAAGTCAAAGTGATGGAAGTTTCGCGAACCAAGTTGCGCAGATTGGGTGCCAATTTCGCCGCGTTTAGCCCTAATGGAGGTGTTGTCACTGACCTTTCTGGACTACTGCAGGCGTTTTCAATCAGTGGTCGAACCATCGAAAGTACCGTTGGACAATCGAACGTCGCCTTTGGTGTGATCGATGGAGACAATGCCTTTTTTGGCTTTCTGAGAGCACTCCAAGAAAACAAGGTCGCCAAGATTTTGGCGGATCCGACGATCACAACCGTGAGTGGACGCCCGGCCTACTTTAACGTCGGCGGCGAATTTCCCATCATCGTTCCCTCGGGTCTGGGCCAAAGCACGATTGAATTTAAGACCTTCGGTACCGAGGTTAACTTCGTACCGATTGTGCTTGGCAACGGGAATATCCGCTTAGAGGTACGTCCCAAGATTAGCGAACGCGATCCCGCGATCGGCGTCCAGCAGAACGGCTTTACCGTGCCTGGTCTGAAGGTGCGTGAAGTTGACACCGGTGTGGAACTCAAGGCGGGACAAACCTTGGCTCTTGCCGGTTTGGTGCAGACCCGGGTCGAAGCCCAGGAACGCGGTATTCCTTACATCAGCGATATTCCTTATCTCGGGGCCTTGTTCCGTGATGTGAGCGAAGAGACCAACGAAGTGGAACTCTTAATCATGGTGACTCCAGAGTTCGCCGACGGCATGGAGCCCCACGAAGTGCCACCTTGCGGGCCTGGCATGGAAACTGTTTCGCCGAACAACTGCCAGCTCTATTTTGGCGGTCACTTGGAAGTTCCGGCCTGTGGAGCGTGTGCTCCTAGTGGTTGCCCGATGAATTGTGCAACCTCGTATAATATGACTCAACCAAGTGGCTACAGCGTGAGCAGCGACGGTGGCTCAAACTATATGCCGATGCCTGCTCCGGCTGAAGCCTACGGTGCCGAACCTGTGCCGGCGGAGGGATACTACCAGCCTGCCTACAACAGTGTGGGTGAGCCGCAAGCCGTGGAGGTTCCAGCTCTGCCGCCACAAAGTCAGCCCTATGTGCCACAAGCACAACCGTCACAACCTGTCCCCGTGCAAACGCCTGAGGAAACGATGCCCGATCCGTCGGCGATCAAATTCCCCTCGCCATGGCAGGATGCGCAGGCGATGGTTCAGCGCAACCAGCAAGCTCCGCAAACTCCCACCCTGACGGCGCCCATTCGCAGTGCCACGTCGACGCCGGGGTTAATCGGGCCCATCGGCTACGACATGGAAAAATAAGCTACGTTAGCACTGATTAGAGGAGTCGGCGCTAGGGGTGTCTCTGGTATGTGCCTGTTGGCATTGTGACTAACCATTCCGCGACGGATCCGGGAACTTGAATTTCTATCATGGCAAACGTGCTTCGCATTGCGGTAGTCGATCCCAACGACGCCACGCGTGACAGCCTCAAAGCAATCCTGCTGGGGCTCGAGAGCGTGTGGCTCGAAGCGGAATGCTCGCGCTATGAGTTCTTCGCCGACGTTGTGGAGCAGACAAATCCTGAAATCGGCATCGTCTCCATGGACAACGATCCCGAGAAGGCGATTCGCCTGATCGGAGAAATCGCTGCCAAAGTGCCGACTTGCACTTTGTTCGTGACGAGCAGTTCGACCGACGGCCGCTTGATTCTCGAATCGATGCGTGCTGGGGCTAAGGAATTTCTGACCGAACCGCTCAAGGAAGAAGATCTTGTTTCAGCCTTAAACCGCGTGAAGCGGCATAGTACCGGCGAAAAGAAAACTGCCGTGCAGGGTTGCCGCGTGATCGCCGTCGCCGGAGCGACCGGAGGCGTGGGGACCTCAAGCGTCGCCGTGAATCTGGCCTGTGCCTTGGCCTCGGATCGCGACAACTCGGTCGTGCTCGTCGATTTGGACTTGGCCTTGGGTGATTGCGACGTGTTTCTCGACACGATTCCCGAATACAGCTTGGCCGACGTGGCGCAGAATGTCGCCCGTTTGGACCTAACGTTGCTGAAAAAATCACTGACGAAGCACTCATCGGGCGTGCATCTGCTTCCTCGCCCCGTGCAGCTGGAAGACGTGCGTTTGATTACGCCGGACAGTTTGCAGCGCGTGTTGGGATTGTTGAAAACTTCGTACTCGCACATTGTGATCGACCTCTCGAAATCTTTCGGAGAGCTCGATATGCAGGCCATTTATATGGCTGATGACATTCTGTTGATCACGCAGCTGGATTTGCCCTGTTTGCGGAACGTCGTTCGATTGATGATGACGTTCGATGGCGACGAAGCTCTGCGTAATAAAGTACGCATCATCATCAATCGCGTGGGACAAGACACGGGCCAGATCAGCTTGAAGAAAGCTCAGGAAACGATCGGTCGGGAAATCTATTGGCAAATTCCCAATGACTATCGCGTGATGGTCGAGGTGCGCAATAACGGTGTACCGTTGATTCAACATGCTCCCAAGGCGGGTATTACAAGCTCAATCATGCAATTGGCCGACTCGCTTTGCGGCAAGCAACGCGAGGACGGCGAATCTGGCGACAAGGATTCCAAGAGCCGCCGTTGGCTGAATCTCTGGCCGGCGAAGAGCTAGGACCAACTTGTGCGGACCTGCGATTCGTTGAATCGCAGCACTTCCTTCCGCTGCTCAGGCATAACCGTCCCAATCCGTCTTTTCGTCATCTGTCAACTCGCTTCTTGTGGGAAGCTACTTCGTCTGCCTCGAGTTGACCGGGCGTAAGCTATCTTTGCTTGACGCAATTTCTGCTGGTTTTTCACGATACGTGGCCGCATCGGTGGTTTCACGGCCAAAGCCTCTCCACGCGATCAAGCATTTGGGACTTTCAACTCATGACAAAACTCAATACAACCATGCCCGCCGTTGCTGCTCAAGATAAGCAGCACGAGTTTGAAAAGCTTAAGCAGAGCATTCATTCGAAGTTGGTGGATAAGCTTGATCTGTCGCACGTTGGGGAGTTGCAGGGCGACGTGCTGCGCCGCGAAATTCGTCTGGTGGTTGAGCATCTGTGCGATACGGAAGACACGTTTCTCAATCGTCAAGAACGCGATCGCTTGATCGATGAAGTGCTTGACGAAACCTTCGGCTTGGGGCCACTGGAGTTGCTGCTCAAGGAACCCAAGATCAGCGAAATCATGATCAACGGTCCTAAGAATGTGTTTGTTGAACAAGGTGGCAAACTAACAAAGTCGTCGGTCACCTTTCGCGACGACAAGCACCTGATGCAGATCATCGACCGTATCGTGTCGAAAGTGGGCCGCCGGGTCGATGAGGTTTGCCCGATGGTCGACGCCCGTTTGCCGGACGGTTCCCGCGTGAACGCGATCATCCCGCCGTTGGCCCTCGACGGCCCGAGCGTTACGATTCGCCGCTTCGGCTCGAATCCGCTCAAACTCGAAGATTTGCTGAACTATAAAAGCATGACCCCCGAGATGGTGATGCTCCTCGAAGGTGCCATGAAGGCGCATTTGAACATCATCATTTCTGGTGGTACCGGTTCTGGTAAGACGACGCTGCTCAACACGCTGTCGAGCTTTATTTCCAATGAAGACCGTATTGTGACCATTGAAGACGCGGCGGAATTGCAACTGCAACAAAGCCACATCGTGCGTCTCGAAACGCGCCCAGCCAATATCGAAGGCAAAGGCCGCATCTCGGCGACCGACTTGGTACGTAACTGTTTGCGTATGCGACCCGACCGCATCATCATCGGCGAATGCCGTGGGGCCGAGACGTTGGACATGCTGCAAGCAATGAATACCGGCCACGACGGCTCGCTGACCACTTGCCACGCCAACACGCCGCGAGACGCGATTGCCCGTTTGGAAACGATGATCATGATGGGCGGTTTTGATATGCCCGTGAAGGCCATGCGTTCGCAAATTGCCAGTGCCGTGGATTTGATCGTGCAGGTGAACCGTCTTTCCGGCGGTCCTCGTAAGGTGACCGCGATCACCGAGATCATCGGCATGGAACAAGACACGATCGTGATGCAGGACATATTCAATTACGTGCAAGAAGGGGTCGACGGCAACGGACGCGCGACCGGTTACTTCCAGTCGACGGGAATTCGTCCGACTTTTATTCCGCGGCTTGAGGCTCACGGCGTACGGTTGCCGGCGAGCGCTTTCCGCGAACGCATCATGCTAAGAGATTAACCATGCTTGCCGGGGCTCAAGAGGGGGGCCCCGGCGAGCCATTTTGATTGTCAATCAAATCAATCACCCAATCATTGCGAGTCGGTCATGCTTCCAAGTGTCTTCATCATTGGCGCCGTGTTTGTCGGCGTCTTTGCATTGATCGTGGGGATCGCCGTGTTCTTCCGCGATCAATCCGTATCGCAAATGGAAGGTCGATTGGCGTCACTTACTAAAGGTGACCGTAGCGATCCGTCGAATCTTTCTGAAATCGCCCAGATGCTGCAACGCGAGAAGCTCGGCAAGAGCGCCCTCGAAGCTGCCTTGTCGAATTGGCTCAATCTCTCGCTGCTGTTTGACCAGGCCGAAGTTCACATGTCCGTGGGGACCTTTGTCGCGATCTGTGCTGGCTTAGGCATCGGCTCGTCGGTCTTGGTGGGAGCGTCAGGGGCGAACGTGTTGATTGCCCCTCCCGTTGGGATCGCCTTTGCGACATTGCCATTTTTCTGGCTGCTATTTCGCCGCAAACGGCGGCTCGCCAAATTTGCGGCACAGTTGCCCGAGGCTTTAGAACTCGTGGCCCGTGCTCTGCGTGCCGGGCATAGTCTGGCCGCAGGTTTTCATCTTGTTTCGCAGGAATCGTCTGACCCGATCGCGTCGGAATTTGGCCGCGTGTTTGAAGAACAAAACCTGGGTATCCCGTTTGAAGAAGCGTTGAATAATTTGAGCGAGCGGGTGCCCAACTTGGACCTGAAGTTCTTTGTCACGGCAGTGATACTGCAACGTCAAACGGGCGGTGACTTAGCTGAGATTCTCGACAAGATTGGCCACTTGGTCCGCGAGCGGTTTGCCATTTGGGGCCAAGTCCAAGCTCTGACGGGTGAAGGTCGTTTGTCGGGCATCGTGTTGTTGGCTTTGCCGCCGTTATTGTTCATCACTGTTTATCGCATGAACCCTGAATATCTGTCGCTGTTGTTTACCGACGAACTGGGTAAAAGAATGCTCGTCGGCGGGATCGTTATGCAGTTGCTCGGGGCCTTAGCCATTCGCAAAATTGTCAACATTCGAGTTTGATATGCCATTATTCGCTACAAGCATTTGGGATTCACCATTGGTCATGAACCTGGCCATCTTCGGCGCCACTGCCGCAGCGGTGTGGTGGTTGCTTGACTTCTTTGCCGGCCACAAGCCACGCGCTGAAGAACGTTTGGCCGAACTCCGCGAGCCCAACGGCCGAAGAGGGGATTTGGTACGCGACGGAAAAGGCAAAACAAGTGCGATGAGCAAAGTGTTGGAGATGGCGTCTCCCGCACTCTCCAAACCGTTACAGCCAAAGACACATGAAGAAGTGAGCAAAACCCGGTTGAAACTCAATCAGGCAGGCTTCCGTGGTCCTAAGGGGCCGGAAGTCTTCTGGGCCTGCAAAATGGTTGGCCTCTTGGGCGGGTTTTTGATCGGCGGTGGAGCCGTCATTCTTACTCGCGGATTTGATATCGATTCGATTACTTATGCCGGCGGTATCGGGCTGCTCATGTTTTTTGCGCCTGAGATTGTCATTTGGTTTTGCACCAAGAGCCGACAAGACAATATTTTTTATGGTTTGCCCGATGCTTTGGACTTGATGGTCGTTTGCGTTGAAGCGGGGCTTGGCTTGGATCAGGCGATGCGCAAAGTGGCCGAAGAGATGAAAAAGTCATACCGCATCGTTGCCGAGGAGTTTAGCTTGTGCAATTTGCAGTTGCAGATGGGCCGAGCCCGCAATGAAGTGCTCCACGATTTAGGCGCCCGCACCGGTGTGGATGATCTCAAAGCTTTGTCGGCGATTCTAATTCAGGCCGACAAATTTGGTTCGAGCGTGGCACAAGCGCTGCGCGTGCAAAGCGATTCGATGCGAACTCGTCGCCGGCAATTGGCCGAAGAAAAGGCCGCCAAGACGGCGGTGAAGCTGATCTTCCCGCTCGTGATTTTCATTTTCCCGGCGATCTTCGTGGTGCTGGTCGGTCCTGCTGCTATCACGATGATCAATGAGCTGTTCCCATCGATGAACGGCACCAAGTAGCCATTTCAACAGCGTTGCTAGCACTGACTTTGGGTAAACTGAGCAAACAATGCCGGTTTATCCAAAAGTAGCGAAGCGACTGCGCTGGCGAGGTCGATAACGACGAAGGATGCCGTGACCCCGAGGTGACGGATCCCGGTGAATTGTTCGGACCCGCATCGAGCAATTCAGTTTCGCCGCGAGTCTTTACCGACTCACAACCTGGTGGACCCCCATGATGAAGAACATTGCGTCGGCTCTGTTGATATGTTCGCTGGCAATCAGCGCCGGTTCGGTTGTTGCCCAAGAGTGCGCGTGCAACTCGGGGCAGTGCAGCCCCATGAGTTGCCAGAGCTGCGGGACTTACCAGCAGAATCATGGATTTTGCTGGAGAATGGAAGCCGGCTACCATTCGAACAATTTGTGGCCTGCCCAGTACATCCCCACGTCGCGTTGCTATGTGAACAGCGCCTACACGGCGATGATCAACAACGGGTGGCGCCGACAGAATTTGCTCGGTGATTATCACTTTGAACCCGGGACCAATAATCTGACATCAGCAGGTAAATTGAAGGCCAAGTGGATTCTTACCCAGGCCCCTGAAGAACGCCGCCAGATATTTGTTCAACGTGGACACACTCAAGAGGATACCACGGCACGCATTGCCGCGGTGCAATCTTGGGCAGGGCATCAGAGCCCTACGCTTGAGCCCGCCATGGTGAATGACACTCACATTGTTTCCGAAGGCCGCACGGCGGCTTCCGTGGATCACGTATTTGTCGGATTCCAAACCAATCAACCTGCTCCGGTATTACCACCTGACTCGGGCGGGACGACTACGGCAAACTGATAAACACAACGACTGCCCAAAGGCAGAAACCTTTTTCTGTTACGAATCTTTTCGAGGCGGATCGAACTTACACCAGGGAGGGTGAAGTCGTGCGACCAACTAGGTTAATGCATTTGACGGTGCTTGTGGCCGCGACCGGATGTGCCATCCCCGGCGTTTCCAGCAAGAACGAAACCGCGCCGCCCGTGACCAGCCAGACGAGCTGGACCGAAAAGGTGACCGCCCCATTCAAGTCGCTCGCCCCCAAGAAGTCGGAAGTCGAAGATTTGTCGAAGACAGATCCGATCTCGCTGGGCTTTGCTACTGGGCCAACGACCCCGTCGCTCTACGTTGCCATGGCACAGATGAGCGATCAAGGTGGAAACGCGGCGCACGCTCGATCGATGTATCAGCAAGCGCTCAAGATCGACGAGAAGAACCTCGACGCGTTGCTGGGGCTTGCCCGCCTCGAAGATCGGGAAGGCAATCTGCAAGAAGCACTCAGGATTTATCAGCAAGCCGTCAATAATCATCCTGAAGATGCCCGGGCGCTCAACGACTTGGCTCTGTGCCAAGCCCGCTGTGGCGACATGCAAAAATCTTATGAGCTGCTCAGTCAGGCCGTCAAAATGCTTCCCGAGAAGCAGCTCTATCGCAACAACATTGCCAAAGTGCTGATCGAAATGAATCAACTTGATCAGGCAGCAAACCAGCTAGCCGCAGTTTACGACCCGGCCGTTGCCAACTACAACATGGCTGCGCTCTTGCAGGAACGTGGACGAACTGCCGAGGCGGTGCCCTTCTTGCACAAGGCGTTGGCGGCGAATCCTCAATTTGCCGAAGCCCATACCATGCTGACAAACATCACAGGCGGAGCGCAGGTGCAGCAGGCTTCCGGCGCGATGACCTCGGCGCTAAGCTCGCCGATTTCGTTTAGCGCTCCTATGGCCGGGACGGCCCCGATTGCGACACAGCCTGTGATGAATGTGTCGGTGGCCAACGACATTACGCCTACACCCTACGGACCCAGTGGGCCGTTGCAAGTCAACAACGGACCGGCGTATCCTTCGACGGGTGTGCCGCAAGTAATTCCCGTGCCGGCACAAACGGCGAGAGTACCTGTCGGTTATCAGCCCATGACACTGCCGGCCATTCGTTAAGCGGTTTGAATTACTGGGCTGATTTCTCAGCAACGGCTGGCTTGGCGGCGGGTTCGCGCTTGAGTTCTGCTTCGATCACCTCGATCACGTCGGGGGCATCGGGCTTGGTGCGCGGGCCAAAACGGCCCACGACGAATCCATTGCGGTCGAGAACGAACTTTTCAAAATTCCAACTGATCTCGCCCGCACCGGTCGGCTTGGTGTCGAGAGCCGTCAGCATTTTATAAAGATCGCAGGCCTTGTCGCCTTTGACGTCGACCTTAGCGAACATGTCGAACTCGACGCCATAGTTCGCACGGCAAAACTCTTCGATCTGCTCGGCCGTGCCGGGTTCTTGTCCTAGGAACTGGTTACAGGGGAAGCCCAGGATAGCGAGCCCTTGGTCGGCATACTTTTCATGGAGGGCTTGGAGTTGTTCGTATTGCGGAGTGAGTCCGCACTTGCTGGCAACGTTGACGATCAGCACGACCTTGCCTTGGTACTTGCTCAGATCAACCTTTTCGCCGTCTAGCGATTCCATGTTGAATTTCAAAGCAGACTCCTCTTGAGCAATTCCCGGCACGCTGTGGCCGCAACCCGTGGCGAGTGCAAGGAGCGATGCCCCCAACGAAAACAAATCTTTCAGGCGAGCCATTGATACTTCTCCAAAGTAAGGTGATCCGCTGATTATAACGGTTAGCGGCTTCAACCGCAGGTGGGCGGAATACTTAACATTTCTAGGCCCGCCGCTGGGCGACACGGAGTTTGGCGCTGCGCGCCCGGGGATTCTCGGTTTCCTCGCGTTCGGAAGGCAGAATGGGCTTTTTGGTGAGTACTTCCAAGCGTTCGTCATTGCGAAAGGCGTGCTTCACCAAGCGATCTTCAAGCGAATGAAAGCTGATAATCGCCAGTCGCCCTCCCGGCTTTAAGCAATCGGGAAACGTCACGAGCGATTTTTCCAGTGATGCAAGTTCTTGATTCACCGCGATTCGCAGGGCTTGGAATGTTCGTGTCGCCGGATCGATACGCAGGCCTGGCGTGCGGGGGACACAACTCCGTACCAATTCGGCAAGCTGACCTGCTGTACGGATGGGAGCGTTTCGCCGCGTTTCGACAATTTTCTTCGCAATGCGACGGCTGCAGCGTTCTTCGCCGTACTGATAGATGATGTCCGCCAAACGCTGCTCGCCGATATGTGATAATAATTCCGCCGCGGATTCGCCTTGTTCTGGATCGAAACGCAAATCGAGCGGGCCATCGAGCTGAAAAGAAAAACCACGTTCCGCATCGGCCAATTGATCGCTCGAAAGTCCCAAATCGAGGAGTATGCCGTCGACTCCTTGGATCTTGAGATCGTCGAGTACATCGGGGATGTCCGCGTAATTCGTGCCCGCGAGTTTCACGGGTAAGCCTGCTAGCCGAACTTCACAGCGAGCGAGAGCCGCGGGATCGAGATCCGCCGCCACGACAAGACCCGTGGGACCAACCGCACGAGCGAGGGCCTCGGTGTGTCCTCCTCCGCCGAGCGTGCCATCGACAAAAATCTTCCCCGGCGCAGGGGCGAGCCATTCCAAAACTTCGTTAAATAAAACAGGGATATGGCAGGTTGGCTCGGCCACGTACAATCCGCCTTTCGCATGGAACCGGCCACACCCGCGACCAGCCTCTCCCCATCATCATACAATATTTACTCACTTCGTCTTGAGCCTGGATTTGCGAGTACACATGGAACCGTGGATCGATTACGAATTGCCTGCCGAATTGATAGCTCAGCAACCGCTCGAGCATCGGGCGGATGCGCGTTTGATGGTTCTTGATCGAGAGGCTCAGTCGATCAGCCACGCTCATATTCGCGATCTGCCACGAATCCTGGAGCCCGGCGACCGGTTGATTCTCAACGACACCAAAGTGATTCCCGCTCAGTTACGTGGGAACCGTGTGAGCACTGGTGGACGTTGGCAGGGACTGTATTTGGGAACGAATTCCCAAGGGGATTGGCGGCTTGTGTGTAAAACGCGAGGTCACCTGCATCCGCCCGAGCAAATCACGCTGGTTGATCGCAACGGCAAGACTTCAATTAAACTTTGGCTGCTGGAGCAGCAAGAGGAAGGGATTTGGCTCGCACGCCCCGAGGGGGATCGACCGACGCTCGAAGTTCTCAATGAGGTGGGGCACGTGCCATTACCCCCTTATATTCGCAAGGGGCATTCGGTCGATTCCGACTTTGCCGACTATCAAACCGTGTTCGCACGCGCTCCTGGTGCCGTGGCGGCACCGACCGCGGGATTGCATTTTACTAAGGAACTTCTCAAAGCGCTCGAGCAATCGGGTATTGGCTTATCGGTCGTGACGTTGCACGTTGGCATGGGAACGTTTCGCCCAATTACCGTTGAGGACGTGTCGCAACATCCGATGCACACCGAGTGGGGCGAGTTGGGCGAAGTCGCCGCGAAAGAAATCATGCTCACCCGCGGCAAAGGGGGGCGGAATATCGCTGTGGGGACGACCGTCGCCCGGGTGTTGGAATCTGCCGCCCGCGAGCAAGGCTTGAGCGGCGATAAGGCACAGTTGATTCAGCCGTGGCAAGGCGATACCAACTTATTCATTCGCCCGCCGTATGATTTTAAGCTCGTGGAGGGCTTGCTCACGAACTTTCATTTTCCCCGAACGACCTTACTGCTCTTGGTTCAAGCCCTCGGCGGAACGGAGTTGGTTCGCCGTGCTTACGAGTTGGCTATCGCCGACGAATATCGTTTCTACAGCTACGGCGATGCCATGCTAATTCTCTAGCTGGCACGCAGCGCATAAAAAAGGCTCTCCTCCAGGAAATTGGGGCAGTAACTCCCTGTGGTGAGGAGAGCCCATGTGTTAGCAGAACACTTGGCTCGTGTGCGACATAGCGGCAGAGCGCGGAGCATGGTCGCTGGGTTGGTTGAACCAACAAAAATAAGATCGACCACCCATCGACTGGACTTTAGTGGCAATCAGTGATTTCTGATTTCATGAGGAGCAAATTTGCCTGTAAGCGGTAACGCTATAGCTATGAACCAAGCACGGAATTGAGTTCCGTGGCTGAACGGTCAAAGCTGTTGCCGGTTTCCGTGGCCAACAAACCCACGGAGGTGATGCAAACGGCAACGATCAACGCAAGCATTACAGCGTACTCGACGGCAGTGGGACCATCTTCCTCGATCAGAAGGCGCTTGAGAAAAGTTTTCATGAGATATCCATCCAAATAGGTGTGTCCCCCGAGGGTGGGGAGCCAATCCATGTCCTACCTGAAACTTATCTCAAAAAATGAGGGGCACGCGGACTGTAGCGGCGAAATTGCCGTACAACGAAAGCGCGCAGCAGTATGGAAACGGTCGTGCCGGTTATACAGCTGGCTATAAGAACGCTCAGACGCTTAGGCTTGGAACGAGCTACCGCAACCGCAGGTTTTCACCGCGTTGGGATTCTCGAACGTGAAGCCACGCCGTTCCAAACCATCATAGAAATCGACGGTCGTGCCATCGAGATACAGAGCGCTCTTTTTATCGACAACCACAGGAATGCCATGAAACTCGAATTTCGAGTCGGCTGTCTCGTCGTAGGTCTTGTCGAAGCCGAGAGAGTAGCTGAAACCACTGCACCCACCACCAGCCACACCCACTCGGAGCAGCGTGCCGTCTTCGAGCTTCTGATCTTCAATAATCCGCTTAACTTCTTTGGCGGCTTTCTCGGTCAAAATAACGCTCATTTCAGAATCCTCGATCAATGCGGATGCAAATTTCCAGTGGCGAAGCACAAATTCCGCCTGCAACCAAATTATAGCAAAAAATCCTGCGAGAAAAGCCCGAACTGCTCTAGCCCATTTTTCGCAGCTTTTTGACTGCTGTCGTGACAATTTCCACGGCCTTGTCCACTTCAGCGGGACTATTGAAGCGGCCCAGCCCAAACCGCAGGCTGCTGCGGGCCCAATCTTCGCTGAGCCCCAGCGCCGTGAGAACATGGCTTGGCCCCGGCTCGTGGGACGAGCAGGTTGCCCCCGAACTCACGGCCAGGCTTCCCATTTCCAGTAGCAAAGCTTCTCCATCGACATCGCCAAAAGCGATATTCAAGTTGCCTGGCAAGCGTAAGAGATGGTCAAGCGGCGATTCAAGTTGTGGGCCGCACAATTGAATGCCAGTGAGGTTTTGCTGAAGTCCAGCGAAAAGTCGATTTCTCAATCCTGTGAGACGTGCTTCCTCGTGCGCCATTTCTGCCTCGCAAAGTTCCAGTGCTTTAGCGAACCCGACGATTCCCGGCACATTCAGTGTGCCGCTACGGCGTCCCCCTTGCTGTCCCCCGCCGGTAATTAGCGGAGTGAAGCGGACCATCGGGCTCCCTTGCCGCACGTACAGCGCACCAATTCCTTTGGGGCCGTAAATTTTGTGCGCCGAGAAGCTCATCAGGTCGACACCCAGATCTCGCACATTGAGCGGAATCTTGCCGACGGCTTGGGTGGCGTCGCAATGGAGCAGCACCCCGCGATGCCGACACACGGCGGCGATCTCGGCAATCGGTTGAATCACGCCGATCTCGTTGTTGGCGAGCATGACGCTCACCAAGATTGTTTCGTCGGTGATTGCTTCGGCGAGTTGCGCGGGATCGAGCCAAGCCGCGCGGGGCGAGCCGTGTTGTTCGATGTCGAGCAAGGTGACGGTGAAGTCGCGTTGGCCAAGCCGTTCCAAAGGTTCCAGCACCGCGCGATGTTCCGTGCGAACGCTGATAAGATGTTTGCCGTGGCGCTGGTTGCGTTCTGCCACGCCGCGAATGGCGAGATTGTTGCTCTCGGTGGCACCGCTCGTAAAAACGATCTCTTCCGGTTGAGCGCCGATATTAAATGCAATCGAAGCCGTCGCTTCTTCGACAGCCGTCCGTGCAAAATCTCCGAAGTGATGGCTCACGCTTCCGGCGTTGCCGTACTCCTCGGAAAAATAGGGGAGCATCGCCTCGACCACGCGGGGATCAGTCCGCGTCGTGGCGTGATTGTCCATGTAAATGAGCGTAGGGGCGGGCATACTTTAAGCGTATACCGAAGCACGCAGCCCCGCCAGCTAAGCCGCAAGCAGTCACTTGTGGTTTAGCGGCCGAACAGTGCCCGTACGACGATCTGTGACCACGATTCGAAGTGGTCGAGTTCGGCTAGGATTTCATCCACAGGGCGGAAACCGGCTTCGAGGATTTCGGTCTCGCGTGGCTGCACCAAGGGTTCGGTCACGTCGAACAGATGCACGACCCCCAGGTGGACCTGACCCACGGGGGTTTCGTCGTCGTTGATCAAGCCGACGCATTTTTCCGTGTAGGCCGTATCGAGGGCGATTTCTTCTTCCAACTCGCGCAGCATGCCCACGCGGTAAACATCGGCGATGCTGCCGGCTTCGGAATCGTCGGTGGAGATGTGACCGCCAATGCCGACGCTTCGCTTGGCGTGCAGCCGCTTCTCCCCTTGCCCGCCGCCGCGTGTGTATTGAAACAACCGCGCCACCCCTTGATCGTCGGTATGACGAAACACCATGTAGGGGATCAATTGCTTGAAGCTGGGATCTTGTTCCATCTCGCCGCGAGGGCGGTAGCTGAGCTCTTGGCTATCCAAGAGGGCCGGCAGATACGTGTCGAGGTCCGCCGAGAAGCCTTGAAAGTGCCCCAGGGCGTGAAACTCACGAGTCGGCAAGACAAGAACACGTTCCTCGGCAACGGTCGGCATGGCGAATCCCTTCGGCGGAATAAATAGCGGCTGATCGAAAGAGAAAAGTATAAACGAGAGCCGGTACCAGAAAAAGGAGCTTCATAACGCCCGACCGTTAGCCGTAATTTTCAAACTTTCAGGTTCCCCTCGATCGAATCGTCGAGCGTTTTGCCGATGAGTGCCCCGATCATGATTTTGATCCCCGCCACGGCGTTGCCGTGTTTAGTGTCCCAATAGTAGCCTTCGCTGGGCGTGACCTTGATGACCGTAATTCGTGGGTCGTCGATTCCTTCCGTGAACCAGGTGCCAATCGTCGGATGCCATAGTTCTTTGATCTTGGCTTTGTCCTGGGTGATCGTCGCGCGGCCATGAATCTCCAAGAAGTCCGAATGGGGGGAGCCTTGGAAATACAGGGTTACTTGAGGGTCGAGCGCAATTTCCTGATTCTTGTGACTATCTATCGGGCTCAAGAACCACAGATTTCCAGCGTCATCAACTTTGCGAACATTCATCGGTCGCGCGCCGGTGGAGCCTTCCGCTCGGACAGCACTACAAAAGAAACAGCTTTGGGCCTTATCGACAATCGTTTTGATTTGTTCGACGGCTCTGTCACCGCTCAAGTCGGCGTGATTTTGTTCGGGCTGGTTCTTGTTGATCGAGTCCATGGCAGTCGCTCCTCATGCGAGTGAAAAAATTCACTGCCAAGAGATGCGAATTGCGTGCCAAGGTTTGACTTTTATTTGCCGAGTCCGCGACTTACCCGAAACACATGGCCATCGGGATGGCGGACATGCATCTCGCGCACGCACCAGGGCATGTCGGTCGGAGGCCAAGCCACATCCAGACCTTGTTCCACACATCGCTGATGAACGGCATCGACGTCGTCCACCCAAATTGACATCCAGACTCCTTTGTCAGCCGTCTCGTCCCCGTCGGGGCCAAAGGTTGCTTTGCCAGGACCCTTGCCGCGATTACCCTGACCTCCCACGCACAAGAAGATTTCGCATTCCCCCGAACCGACTGCACCAAACGCCGGGGGTGTGCCCCAATCCCAGAGCTTCCTCCACCCCAGTTTTTCAAACCACGCTAAGCTCTCCGACAGATTGGAAACATTCAAGATGGGCGTGATCGCTTTGGCGTACATAGGTGTGACCTGAAAAGAGGTTTGTAATAGCTTTTTGCGATGTTTACGAAGCAAGAATCAACTTGTGTTTTCACTTGCCAAAGCCTTGTAACTGCTTCTTGTTGGAACCTAAGTCATTGACCCCGGATTCAAATTGGCCCAAACCGACAATGGCATGCTCGCCTTTTTTTCTTACCAAAGTTGCCAAAGATTTAATGCCTTCGCAAATGATCTGCGAGTCGCTCCAGCCAAGTTGTTTTTGTAGTTCGTCCCGCAGCTTTGCAGTATCGTCATCTAATTGTGCATGAATAATTAAGGGCATAGTCAAAATTTTCCTAGGTTCTGCTGCTTATTGCTCAACAAACTGTGCTTTGGTCACAACGTGAAACACTAAGGCATAAGCCGTGAGGGCCATTACAAGCAGCGCACCAGACAGGCGAATCGTGAGGCCAACGACTTCGAGCAAGGTGTAATTGAATTGCGACCAATACAACCAACTTGAAACTGGAAAGAGAACCAGCAAACTGGCTGCTAAAAGTTTAAGCCAAGCCTGAGATTTGAATGGTTGGCGATGATCGGAGGGCTTGTTGTAAAACAATAAACCAACAATCATCACTGCCAAAATCACCAAGCCGCCGATGCTGCTCAGATGTTGGAGAAACTTGAAGATGGGAAACTTGCGAATGCCAATGTCAACCAAGCCGTTGAGAGCTGGAAAGGTTTGGGTTCCCCATCGGCCATGGTGCGTGAAAGAATCCCAGAAGATGTGTGTGTATGCTCCAATCACAATCGCGACCACCACGCACAGCCAATACGACCAGGAGATCTGCAAGCGGCCACCAGAGTAAGGTGCTATTCGGTCTTGGACAAACCGGGGTAGCAGCGATTCCAGCGGTGCTTTGAGAAACAGATGAAACAGTACAAACGCCGCCAATCCCAACGGCAGACAAGTCGTTAGCACGAGCGATGGGTCGTGCATCAGCCAATAGTTGGAGATGGGGAAAAACAGCGGCAGATCAGGGATCATGCTGCCAATTGCCAGCGCGGAAAATGGGAGACTCCGACTGCACCAGGCAATCGGCAGCACGGCAACGATGTGCGACGGTGTAAACGGCATTTCGTTATTATAATCTGCGTGGGAAAACTCTGAGAAGCAGCAGCCTTGCAAATAGCAATCTTGCTATTCGCAGCGTTCACAGGCAGGTTTCGAAGTCGCGCACGGTTTGCATTTGCCGGATTTGCACTCCTCGCAAATCAGTCCCCCTTCGCAACGCATACAGGCGCCATTACAGCAACCTTCGAGGCAGAGTTGAGGGAGGAAGCCACATTCGTTGGCGAGCATGCCTTGCGCTTTTTTGAGTTCCACTTGGGCGATTTTCAAAGCGACGATCTGCTCGATCAAGTGGGCTTCGGCTTGGTCTAGGTCGGTGCGTGCACTGCTGATTTTGAAGACGGGCACGTCATCGGAATCGCGAGTTTTTTCCAGTTCTTCCACTCGCTTGCGCAGGTCTAGCACCGTTTCTTGAGCCAACACGATGCGATTCTGTTGCATTCCAATCTTATAAGCTGCGCTTTTGATTTCGGCCGAGGCTTTGGTTTCGGTGTCTTCGTAGAACATGGCGAGTTGCCGGCAACGCACTGGGACTTCATGTTCGTAGCAATGCAGGCAGCGAATCGTGTGGATCAAACCTTCACGTGGTTCGACCGTGCCAAGCGTGGAATCCGCGAAAGCAAGCACGCCACGCGTGACCGGCAGCGTGATTTTCTCCATGTTGCAGAGTACGATGCCAAGGCCACGCAAGTCGTGACGGTTTTGCAGGCCGAGAGTCAGCTCCATGTCGACATTGACCGTTTCGAGTTCCGGCTGCCAGTCGACGTGGGGCCAGAAGAATTTGTGTTCGTTGAGTGGGCAGCCGACCAAAGTTTGTAGTTGGCCGTTGAGTTGCAGTCGCTGCAAATCGAGCTGCGCAAGTTTGTCCTCAAGATCGCGAAATTGTGTCCCCACGGTCGCACGATCGAGTTCGTCGGGGACTGCCATACCGGCTTCACGCAGCTTGTCGATGCGATTGTAGGTGAGCTCGACTTCCTTGAGGGCGTGCTCGAGGTAATGCTTTTGCGCTTCCAGCCCGCCGAGTTGATAGAAGGCAGTAAGTGCGGACGCGGCGGCGTTGTTTCTGACAGAGCAGGCGTGGAGCGACAATAGATCGCGGTCGAGGCAGTAGTTTTCGGCAACGCCTTTGGTATCGCACTCGATGATGACCTGGGCCCAATGCCGTTCGAGCTCGACCATGTTCGCCACAGTCGCATTGGCCGCGGCATTGCATTGGGCTGTTTCCGCGTTGATGAGTTCGTAGGTTTCCGATGGCGCGGGGAGCGGTTGAGGCACCCATTCCAAAGGAATTTCCTGGGCGAGATCAGGTGGGGGTGATTCACATTCGCAACTTGAGTAAACGCAAGGTGCGTACGGGGTGCGCGGGACGCCGCACTTGGCACAGGGGCATTTGCAACCCACGCCAAACGTCATCAGCGGTATGAGTCCAAGAATTGCGAAAAACCGTCGAAGCATGATAACTGTTGCAGTTGTGTTGATCCCACCGACTGCGTTTGTTATCGAAAACCACTTATGCCGGGCGCAACAGTTGATCGCTTTTTTCCGCAAGCACCACTCAGGCAAACTTTGACGATTAGGACTATTGTGCCGACGGCAGGTGTAACCCCATGAAATCACGCGGATTTCTCGGCGATAGCATAGAGCTGCAGTGGTTCGCCTTTGCCTTTGACTGCTTGAGGTGGCAGCGGCAGCGTTTGAAATTCTGCTGGCAGCAGGGCTTTGGTTTGTTCCGTGATCAACAGCTGTTGCCCCACGGTTTTGGTGAGTGTCTCGACGCGTGAAGCCATATTCACCGTGTCGCCGATGGCGGTAAATTCCTGCCGTTTAGGCGAGCCGATGCTACCGACAATCGCGGGGCCGGAATTGATGCCGACGCCAATCTTAAGCCCCGGCCAACCAACTTTGGCGAGTTCTGTGCTCACGTTGTCCAAACAGCGAAATAATTGCTGGGCGGCAGTCACGGCTTGCCGTGCGTGATCGGGTTGCTGTGGTCCAATGCCGAACAACGCCATGAAACCATCGCCCAAAAATTTATTCACCATCCCGCCGTTGGCCTCGACGGTTTCCACGGCATCGCGAAAGAAGATATTCAATGCCGCCACAACTTCTTGCGGCGTGTGTTTGGCCGAATGTTCGGTGAAGTTGCGAACGTCGACAAACATCACGGTGATAACTTGCTCGCTGCCGACGAGCCCATCCCCTTGCGCGAGAATTTGTCGTGCGGCAACTTGCCCGACATGACGGCCAAAAGTTTCTTGCAAGCGTTCGCGGTCACGCAGGCCTTGCACCATCGCATTGAAGCGTTCGATCAAAGGTCCAAACTCATCGGCTCGCAGCAAGTCCACGCGAACATCGTAGTTGCCTTCGCTGACTTTGATGGCGGTTTCACCGAGCCGTCGGACCGGTCCGACGACGAGTTGACCCAACATCCAGGCCGTTGTGAGGGCGAAGATGATCGCGACCGCGCCCACGGCGACGCCGAAAAAGGGAGCGTCTTTCGAGGCTTGGGGAACGAGCAGTAACAGGACGAGCGAAACAACGGGGCTCACCACCGCGGAGATCGTGAACATCATGCCGTGGGCAATGATGTTCAGTGGCACGGCACCGGGGACATTCGCTGGGCTGCTGTTACGAAAAAATACGGGGTACAAAACTCGTTGGCTGATCAGCTCCACGGCAAAAAAGCTGTGGTTCACGGCAATGAGCGAAGCCGTCACGAACGAGGCGGCCAAGTGCCATACCACTTCGGATTTCAGCTCGCCCGGCACGGTCGCGAGCGCCAGCGGAAAGACGGCGATACACGATAACCAACTCAAGCCGGCAACGATCAAGATCCACCAAGGCAAGTTGATCACGCTCCGTCGAGCCGTTAAGAGCCGCGATTCATCGACGGGGAATCCTTGCAGCAGATTACGATGAATCGGCCGCAGCCAAATCAGTGGGGCAACCCAGCAGGCCACTGCGAGCGGATAGATAATCGCGTTGTAAACCAGCCAGCATTGATCGAACCGATGCTGCTGGGCTTCAGAAAGAATGGGCCAGATTTGCCGCTGATTGTAGAGAATGTTGAAGATGCTGCCGACCACGTTGGCAATCACCGGCGAAACACCGACGATCAACAAGCCGTGGCGCTCGGCAAAGGACCAACTTCGGCGATTGTCGGGAGCTTCTGACGCGGCCATTAGGGGGCGATCACTGAGTTCACATGCGCCATGAGTTGTTCTGTGTCGGTCAAATCAGCGAGCAGCAGATCGGGCTCACAAGCCGCGAGTTGGTCAAACGTGGCACCGCCAGTTGCCACGGCGACGGCATAGGCATCGATCGCCCGCGCGCATTTCACGTCGGCAGGCGTGTCGCCAATAACGACGACCTTGCCATTTCGCGCTCCGTGACCATTGGCATGTTGCTTGGCAGCGTCGAGTGCTGCCACAGCGATGTCGCAGCGATCGGTCCAATCGTCGCCGTATCCGCCGAAGTGAAATCGCTCGAACAATTTGTAATGCGAAAGTTTCGCTCGAGCACCTACGGCGATATTACCCGTGAGCAATCCAATCGACACATGTGGCAGAGTGGCCAATTCATCGAGCAACTGCACGACGCCCGGCAGAATTTCACCGGCAGACCGGGGCAAGACTTGTTCTAGTCGTGGTAAGAACGCGGTTGTGAACAACTGCCAATTCTCGGGCGAGGCATCAATTCCATGCACTTGCATCAATTCTTGGGCAATCGCTCGATCGCTGCGGCCCGCGAAACCGACGTTACTCGAAATTTCGCTGATACCAAAGAGCTCGTGGAACGTTTCAGCAAAAGCGATCTTCCCCGCGCCACCCGTGTTGATCAGCGTGCCGTCGATATCGAATAGTATTGTGGTCATGAAAACTGTGCGGGTCGTTGGAGGTAGGCAATCTGGCATTGTAAGGAAGTGGGTCCTGGCTGACGAGCCGACCGGTTAGCGGTAGGGGCTGCGCTAGCGATAGGGACTGTGGCCGCGGGCTTGGCGTTCGCGGTTGACCAGCGCCAAGGCTTCCGGCTCGATTTTCAGAAGTTTGACCAACTGCGAGCTGCTAACCCCTAAAGATTCCGCAGCGCCCGCCAGATCAAATTCAGCGACGGCGGTCCAATCAAGCGCCTCGGCTAAAAGTCCCGGAAAGTTGTCGTGCTCGCCATTCACGGAGAGTTTGCCCCCTGCGGTGCGAGCTTGCCAGAGTTCCGAGGGCACCGACGCTGGGTTTGTGCGATGTGTGATCGCAAGTTTGATTCGTAGCCGGTGAAGAGCGACTTGCCGGTTTTGTTCCTGGCTACGCCGTTCATTCGCCTCGGCATGGATGGCTGTGGGACGATGCTCGATCACCACCGCGGTTTCGACCTTATTACGATGCTGGCCCCCTGGACCTGAACGACGGGTCCGCCGAATGTCGCAATCGGTGAGTAAATCATCAATTGGTAGCTGTGCAGGATGGGCCATCGTGATCGGTCAATGCAACAAAGTCGCGCTCTGAACTGCAAGTGAAACAGGCACTTTTGCGAGTCCCGTCGAAGTTGCTACAATCTAACTCCTTAACTGTTGGACACTTATTTCGAGGTTGCGGATGTGGGCGCACAATTTGCATGCATAGAATCAGGCGAGGCGCTCGGAGTGCGCTCCCTTCTCTTTCTACCATGCAATGAAGTCCTAACTCCATGTCTGTAGCCTCTCAAACTCTGGAATCTCGACCGTTGGCTACGTCAGACACGTTACCCCAGTATGCTAATGAGGGGTTCTACGACGAAATGTTCGATGAGGAAGGTCGGCCGCGGAAGCAGGCCGACTTGCTCTATGATCATCTCCAGAAAATGTCCGTCGAAGAGCTGCGGCTTCGCCAGCAATCGGCTGATCGGGCTATGGTGAGGCTGGGCATAACGTTCAATGTGTACGGCGACGAGCGCGGCACCGAGCGAACGATCCCCTTCGATATTGTTCCCCGCATCATGGAGAGCAAAGAGTGGCAGTGGATCGATCGTGGTCTCAAACAGCGCATCTTAGCGCTCAATATGTTTATCGACGATATTTATCATCGTCAGCAAATTCTTAAAGATCGGGTCATTCCCGATCATGTGATTTTGTCGGCCCCATCGTTCCGGCAACAATGCGTGGGCTTGAACCCACCGAAAAAAATCTGGTGCCATATCACGGGCACCGACTTGGTCCGTGGGGGTGACGGTCAGCTTTATGTGCTGGAAGACAACTTGCGCTGCCCTTCGGGTGTGTCGTACGTTCTGCAGAATCGCCAATTGATGAAGCAGACGTTCCCGCAGTTGTTTGAACAGTTGCGTGTCAAACCCGTGGTGGATTACTGCAGCAAGTTGTTGGATTCGCTCCAGTATTTGATGGAAGGCCAGTCCAACCAACCGACCGTGGCGGTGCTTTCGCCGGGTATTTATAACTCAGCTTATTTCGAGCATTCCTATCTCGCCCAGCAGATGGGCGTGCGGCTCGTTGAAGGCCGGGATTTGGTTGTGAACAACGGTTTTGTGTTCATGCGGACCATTTACGGCTTCGAGCGGATCGACGTGCTTTATCGCCGGGTGGATGACGATTTCCTCGACCCGGAGGCGTTCCGCAAAGATTCGATGCTTGGCGTGCCAGGTCTGTTTAACGTCTACCGCAACGGCAACATCGCCTTGGCAAACGCGCCGGGCACGGGTATTGCCGATGACAAGGTCGTTTACGCCTACGTTCCCGACATCATTCGTTACTATCTCAAGGAAGAGCCAATCCTGCCGAATGTTCCCACATACTTATGTTGGGATGAGAAGCAGCGCAACTATGTTCTGGCCAATTTAGATAAGCTCGTCGTGAAACCCGCCAACGAATCGGGTGGGTACGGCATGCTCATCGGTACGCAATCGACTGCTGAAAAGCGGGCCCAATTCGCCGATTTGATCAAAGCCAATCCCCGCAATTACATCGCTCAGCCGACGCTGGAATTGTCGCGTGTGCCGATCCTCACGGAAAATGGCCTCGAAGGCCGACACGTGGATTTGAGGCCCTACATTATCTACGGTCGTGGAATTCATGTCTTGCCCGGCGGGTTAACTCGTGTGGCGCTTACCAAGGGTTCGCTTGTGGTGAACTCATCGCAGGGTGGCGGCAGCAAAGACACCTGGGTTTTGGATGGAGAGTAAGTCCGATGCTCAGTCGTGTTGCTGAATCTTTGTACTGGATGAGCCGCTATGTCGAGCGGGCGGAAAACGTTGCCCGTTTCATTTCGGTGAATCTGAATTTGATTCTCGACTTGCCAGGCAATGCCCGTGAGCAATGGTTGCCATTGGTGCTGACGACCGGCGATTACGACAAGTTTCAAGAACGGTACACCGATGCGACCCGGCAGAATGTGCTCCATTTTTTGACAGGCGATCACGAAAATCACAATTCGATCATTTCTTGCCTGTATGCGGCTCGGGAGAATGCCCGTAGCATTCGCGAGATCATTTCGTCGGAAATGTGGGAGCACATCAATCGCTTCTACTTGATGGTGCAAGAAACGCACGGCAAAAGCCAAAGCCTGGAGCATTTGGTCGATTTCTACGAGCAGATCCGCTACACCGGACAGCATTTTGTCGGTGTGACCGACGCCACGATGACGCACGGCGAAGGTTGGCACTTATGCCGGATGGCTCACCTGATCGAGCGGGCCGATAAGACTTCGCGAATTCTGGACGTGAAATACCTGATGCTCTTGCCCAGCCCCGAGGACGTCGGCACGGCCTATGACGATTTGCACTGGACGGCGCTTCTGCGATCGGCCAGCGCATTCGAGATGTATCGCCAACGCCACGGACAGATTAAGCCTGACCGCGTGGTTGATTTTCTGATTTTGGACCGGGAATTTCCCCGGGCGGTGCTGTATTGCCTGACCAAAGCGAATGAATCGCTCCACGCGATTTCGGGGGCCGCTTTGGGGGGCTTTAGCAATCCCGCCGAGCAGCAGTTGGGCCACCTCCACGCGAGCCTTGCCTATGCCCGAGCTCCGGAAATCATTTCCCGCGGCTTGCACGAGTTCGTCGACGATTTGCAAACGCGGCTCAATGATTTGAGCGACGCGATCTACGAAACCTTTTTTGCCATGCGGCCCATTGAATCGTACAGCAACAGCATGAAGCAGTTTCAATCTCTCAACCACAACAAGCAATTGCAGTCGCAGAGTTAGTTTCCGCCTTCAATTCCTTTGTCCAATCACCCAGTCAAGGAACCCAGCGTGTTACTTCAAATTCGGCACGTTACGACGTATCGCTATGACAAAGCTGTTTACTGTGAACCTCTGACCATTCGCCTGCGGCCCCGCAACGATAGTTTCCAGCGACTTGAGCGGTTTCGCTTACGAATTCAACCCGAGCCGACGGGCATCACTCACTTTCAAGATTTGCATGGCAACGACGTCACCCGTTGCTGGTTCAAAGGCTTTACGGCCAATCTGACCGTCACCACCGAATGCGTGGTCGAAACTCTGCTCAATAATCCGTTCAATTTCTTGATGGCTCCCGAGGCGGTGACCTTGCCACTACGGCATTGCGACCAATCCAATCCGTTGTGGAATCACTTTGCCGCCCCCATGACCGACTCGGACGTATTGCGCCGCTTGGCATCGGAAGTGTTGCAGGAATCAGGCGGAGATACGCTGGCGTTTCTCACACAGCTTACGGGGCGAATCTATCGCGACTTCGAAACCGTCGTCCGACAGGAAGGTGCCGCCTACGATCCGGAAACCACTTGGCAGCAGCGCAGCGGTGCCTGCCGAGATCAAGCGATCCTGTTCAACGAGATTTGCCGTTTGGTTGGACTCCCCGCGCGGTTTGTTAGCGGATACGGCTACAGCGATTTTCGGGACGAGCGGCATCTCCATGCCTGGTCCGAAGTGTATCTACCTGGCGCAGGTTGGCGCGGATTTGATCCCACGATTGGGTTGGCCGTTTCCGACCGCCACGTAGCGGTGGCTGCAGCGCGTGATTCGGCGGATGCGGCTCCCACGAGTGGCACATATCGTGGCAATGGCGTGACTTCGACGCTGGAAACCCAGGTCATGATCGAACGCCTGGATGACCCCACCATAGAGGGAGTTGCCGCGCCTGCCATGGTAGGCGTGAAGAAAGAAGCGCAGATCGTGCTGGCCGGATGATTGATGAGAAAAAGCGACGCTCAATCAGCAGACGCTTAGCTCTCACTTCTACCGGGCTTTAACTTTCGCTACTGCCGGGCAGTGAGCGCACGATATCAAGAGTGCAATAGACGACAAAACCGACGCAAGCGATCAACAATGCTGGACTGAGCATCAAAGCCTCCCAGTTCAAACTCCTTTGGTCAGCGACCGTCCCGCCCCGCGACAGGCACGATCGCTCCGTTCCGATAGTTTGTCTCTACGCGAATCTAATGCCGGGGGTTTGCTAGCGGAAGTCCCTGACGCAAATTCTTTTTCCGGTACGCAGAAATTTCCCAGTCCCTACGTCTTACTGCCAATCGCCGCCTCAAGTGCCGCTAGCGGTCGCGCGGAGACCATGTGCCAATTGCAACACTTACAGGGGGGATGAAGTATTTACGACATCCCCCCTACACGATTTCTTAACAATCAGCCACTTTCGCGCCATATCAAATCGCAGCGCAGCAACATACGGGAATGCAAAAATTGCATCAGAATCTGCAGAAGATCGGCCGGGAAACTTAGTTCCAGCCGTCGTTTTTGCGGCCGCTTTTCCGCTTTTCAGCAGCCGTCAACTTGTCGTCCATCGGGCTGATCTTGTACTTGATCGCCAACCGGGTCAACAGAGTCGCCTTGTCGGTTCCAAGGGTCTTCATCGCCGCGGCCTTGTGATTGTCGACCGTGCTCACGGCTAGATCGAGAATGTTCGCGATCTCCTCGACGATACATCCCAGACTGACCAACCGCACGACTTCGAGCTGACGGGGGGTCAGTGCCGCAATTCTGTGTTTCATGATGCTTGACATAATCTCTTGTTTGGTAACTCAACTATTAACTTACTTGTTGAACGAAAGCATCCCTGGCTGCCTGACAGCCGGGTACCAGACCACGAAACGTTGTGGTCAGCCTATATCGTTCATGTACTCACTGCTAACCGCATTCTCGATTTCCCATTAACGGAAAATCAATTAACGCAAGTACCCTAGATGGATCAGTATTCTTAATATACCCTATTTCGCCATGGGTGTTCGCCGCAATTAAAAACTGATTCGGTTATCCGTATGCGACGAATTATGAACTGCCCGGCCTTGCTCGGCAAGACAATTAGAAAGTGCGGTAAATTCATACTCCCTAATCGCACTCATGGTAGGGATCGATCAGACATTAATACGCTAATGGTTATATGTTAGATCGAAAATAGTTGCCCACAATTACTAAGTTTTTATTGTATTGTAGCGTTTGAACGTACCTGTCAGTTCTAGAGAGGGGGAGTCTTGTTAGTCGCGAAACAGTTCGCGCCAGAATCATTTGCGCGGCTTCAAATCAAGCTTTTGTACATGAATTGAACAGGCAGAAGGTGGACATCTTTTTTTGCACCAAGAATGTTTTGACAGTAGCTCGACGAGCTAACTTTCCAAACGTCGTGAACTTATAGATGTGAACCGCCACCAGGATGTCGCACGGGCAAGAAGTGAGTCCGCTTGTTCATGGGGAGCGCCAAGAGCCGGCGAATTTGTTCCACGAGAGCACGGTCGCTTTCTTGACGAAGCGCGTCGGGCTTGCGCGAATTACTTTTCGTTGTTGTTTTCTTGTTCACGCTGAGTTTGCTCCAAGATATCGAGCACCGCCAAGTCTTTGTTGCGTCCCACGGCTCGCTTACTCTTGATTATATCTGCCAGGCACGCAACCAGCAGCGAGTTATCGCCAAAGTCGACGCGAGTCGCCCGGGTTTTGAGACCCTCAAACGAGCGAATGCCATGTAGCTCGCCATAAAGTCGAGTTGCATGCCGTTGTCGTCGTTCACAACTCGATAAAAATCCGAGACAGGATAATAGGGCTTAAGAATACTCGCATCCAAACTTCGCGCCACTTTTTTGAGTTTGGTCAAATTGGCGGGGGGGTTGCGGAACATGAAGTCGATGTCGAGCGTGGTCGCTGGCGCACCATGCAGAGCTGCGGCGGAATTGCCAATCATAACCGTTTCCAGACGATGCTCGGCTAGTACTTTGGCGATGCGATGAAGTAAAGGTTCTGCGTTCATGTAGCAAGTTTAGCGCTTTTTAGTAATCACCCGGTAGCCAGCGAGCTACGCCTCGCCCTGTTTTCGGTTATCATATTATTTCCGGAGAGGACTGGGCGATCGCCGGTTCGCGCTTGCGCGGGCGGGAGGAAAGTCCGGGCACCATAGGACAGGGTGGTGGGTAACGCCCACCGGCCGCGAGGTTAGGGAAAGTGCCACAGAAAATAAACCGCCGCGTTCGCGCGGTAAGGGTGAAAAGGTGCGGTAAGAGCGCACCAGCAGGCGAGGTGACTCGCTTGGCTCGGTAAACCCCACCCGGTGCAAGACCAAGCAGAGAGCAGAGTCGGTCCGACTCGCCATGACTCTCGGGTAGGTTGCTAGAGGCCACGGGCAACCGTGGTCGTAGAGGAATGGTCGCCACTCGCTTCGGCGAGACAGAACCCGGCTTATGGTCCTCTCCGGATTTTTCTCTTTTAAGGAAGAGATTTACAGGAGTGAGCTGAGGAAGCAGAGAAAAAGTTGCCCATGGGTCATCCTGAGAGAGGCTTGCCGACGGAAGGATCTAGTTTGCAGCACTTCCACGTGTAGAAAACGTAAAATGATTGAAGCCAGATTCTTCGATTCGCAGAACTCCTCTCAGAATGACCTTAGGAAATAGCTAGCATTATTGTGAATGCAATCCAATTGCATTCACAATGCTGGCATCTTGCTGACTTTATATGGATTCGTCTTTCTCTGCTTACTCTGCTCCCTCCTGTAGAAAATCCTGTTGAACGCGCGAAAAAAGCCCCGGCCGATAAGTTCGGCCGAGGCTATCCTGCTGCTATCTACGAAATTTCACGGCAACGCTTAATTAAAAGCGTGGCTGGGACGGCTTGAACGGCATCGTCGCGGTTTGGGGCTGCGGCGTGCTTTGCAAGTTGGGTTGGTAACCGCCCTGAGCCGATGGTGTCGACTGTGTGAACGGCGTCGTGGCCGGGCCACCCAAGTGGTTGTGGTTGGTCACTGGCCGCGGGGCAGGGGCCGGGGCCGATTCAGGCGTGGCCGAACGCTCGTTGGGGATCATTTCCTCGCCAATCACTTGGAGCAGCTTGGAAATGCAGAGTTTATTCATGCTGGTCCGCAGGTCATGGGCCTCGGTCCGCAGGTATTCGTGCATGCTCTTGGGCAGGCGTACCGTAATCACGCGCGTGGGCTCGGTTTCGGGATCCGAAGCATTTCGCTTTTCGCGGAGTTTTACCAGCATCTTCTGAATCCGGTCGAACTCGTCGGTTTGCTCGAACTTGGTCAGTTCTTCAAAAGAGGGGAATTTCTTGCGGATGATGCCGTCGATGCCAACAACTTCCCGGAAGAAAGTGACCCAGTCGGGGTCTTGGCGATAAAGGTTGTCGGCGACTTGTAGGACTTCCCGATAGGTTTCCTGAGATTGGGCTAGCATGTTAATGGTCTCCTTACGCATTCAGCAGGATTTGTGGCCGAAGGGCCGCTGCGGCCTCCGTGTTTGCTTCCACTATTTGCTATCGGGCAAATGCATCACGTAGGCCCTTGCACTGCTTGCACTTACGTCGATGTGCGACTCGTGCCTATTTTTGGGCAGCTACTGCTTAGGTCATGCGCTGCGGCTCGTGCCTAGTTTTTGTGCACGGCAGTCTTTCCCGAATTCTCGGGTGTCCAGTCTGGTGTCCCATCCGAGGGACGCCTCATCGAAGCTGCAATTCTCGGTGATTCCAACAAAAAAGGCGTCCCAAGGGACGCCTTTTTTCGAAGTGCTGATTTCTTTAAGTTTGGCTCAAGCCATTTCACTTCTGATCCGCTCGAGCAAAGCCTTGGTCAACAGAACCCCTTCGACCTCTGATTCAGGCGTCTGGCCTTCCCATTCGATGCCCAGGTAGCCGTGGTAGCCCGCATCGAGAACGATTTTGACCATCCGGAAATAGTCGATTTCCGATTCGTTCCCCTCGGCGTCGAAGACATGGCTCTTTGCGCTCACGGCCTTGGCGTAAGGCATAAGTTCCTCGACACCCTTGTATTTGTCGTATTCCACACCCTTTTCGCGATCGACGAAAAAATTGCCGAAATCGGGCAAAGTCCCGCAATTGGGAAGATCCACTTCTTTCATGACCCCCACCAACCAGGCCCCGTCCGAGGAATAGCCGCCGTGGTTTTCAACGATAACGTTAATACCATAAGGTGCGGAGAATTCGCTGAGCTTGCGCAGGCCGTCGGCTGCTAGCTTGGCCTGCTCCTCTTTCGAACCGGCCGAGCGGGCGTTTACCCGTATCGAGTGGCAGCCCATTCGTTTGGCGGCCTCTACCCACTGATAGTGCTCTTCAACGGCAACTTGCCGCAGTTTTTCGTCGGGATTTCCAAGATCGCCCTTCCCGTCGGGGATGTCGACCATGATCAGCAGCTGCTTTAACCCGGCGTCCTCGGACTTTTTCTGCATTTCATCCATATAGGCGAGATCTTTGGCCTTATCGGCGTAGGGTCCCATCCAGTATTCGATGCCATCGACGTCGAATTTCTCCTTGCAAAATGGGCCGTAATCGCGGGGATCGAGTTCCCCCTTGGCGATCATTTTATGCAGCGAATACTCAGCCACCGAGATTTTGAACGGCTCGCTCTTGGACTCTACGGCAAATAAACGCGTCATCGGCGAACTCCCCAGCGAAAGACCAGCCCCTGTAGCGGCCATGGTTGCCAAGAAATCTCGGCGATTGGACGAAAACGACATAACTGATTCCCTTTGTGATAAGCCAAATGGATGAGAATGATGCGAGCGAGATCCTCTTGGGCGAGTATAGGACTGGGATTCTGACAGGACAACTCCGGGAAAACGTCGTCAGGTCTGGGCCTGAGCCCATTGACTCACTTGCGGGAGTCAACCGAAAATCGGCTGCTTGTCCCACGCCGGCCCAAGGTCGGTAGTTTATCTAGAAACGATTTTTGAGATTTGGAGCACACGACGATGACTGACGTTGCCGCAGGCCAGCCAATCACCAAGCAAGGGGACCGCCTGCTGGTGCCCGACCACCCGCTCATTCCTTTCATCGAAGGTGACGGCACGGGACCTGATATTTGGCGGGCTAGCCAACGTGTGTTCGATGCCGCGGTCGAAAAGGCTTACGGGGGCAAACGAAAGATCGTCTGGAAGGAAGTCCTCGCCGGCGAAAAGTCATTCAACGCCGTGGGGAACTGGCTGCCCGACGAAACGCTTGATGCGTTTCGCACGTTGCTGGTCGGTATCAAGGGGCCGCTCACCACGCCGGTTGGCGGCGGGATTCGTTCGTTGAATGTCGCGCTGCGACAGATTCTTGATTTATATGTCTGCTTGCGACCGGTCCAATACTTCACGGGCGTCCCCACGCCGGTTCGTGAACCTGAAAAGACCGACATGGTGATCTTCCGCGAGAACACCGAAGACATCTACGCGGGTATCGAGTTCCAAGCTGGCAGCGAAGATTGCCAGAAGTTCAGCAAGCTCTTTTCCGAAGCGTTTCCCGATCGTTGGAAGAAAGTTCGTTTCCCCAACACGGTGGGCATCGGCATCAAGCCCGTCAGCCAGGAAGGGACCACACGGCTTGTCAAAGCAGCGATCCAATACGCGATTGATAATGATCGCCGCTCGGTGACGCTGGTTCACAAGGGCAACATCATGAAATTCACCGAAGGTGGCTTCCGTGATTGGGGCTATCAGTGCGCGAAGGAACAATTCGGCGCGACGGAACTCGACGGCGGTCCCTGGTGCGAGCTCACGTCACCCAAAACGGGCAAGAAGATCGTCATCAAAGACGTCATTGCAGACGCGATGCTGCAACAGATTTTGACCCGGCCCGAAGATTACGATGTTATCGCCACGTTGAATCTCAACGGCGACTACATCAGCGACGCGCTTGCGGCCTGTGTGGGCGGTATCGGCATCGCCCCTGGTGGGAACATTAACTACGACACCGGCCACGCGATCTTTGAAGCAACCCACGGCACGGCGCCCAAGTATGCGGATCAGGACAAAGTGAACCCCGGCTCGGTCATTCTTTCGGGTGAGATGATGTTCCGTTACCTCGGTTGGACTGAAGTGGCCGACCTTATCGTTAAGGGACTCAACGGAGCGATCAGCGCTAAGACGGTCACTTATGACTTTGAACGTTTGATGGACGGCGCGAAGTTGGTGAAGTGCAGCGAATTCGGCGACGCGATCGTTAAGCACATGGGATAAAGCTGCGACGAGTCGCGGCACTGAATAAAAATTGGTTAACTTGACATCACTTTCCGACGCGATTCTACTGGTTGTTTCACGAACCCTTAATTCGAAGAGGTTTTTCTCTATGCGCCAGATTGCTTCCGTTCTCTGTCTTGCGGTTTTGGCTTTGTTGACATTAACTAAGCCCGCGCAGGCCATACCACAATTTCAAAAAGAGTTCATTACGCTCTACGCTTCCGACAAAGAATCTGACTTTGGTAAGGAAGTGAAGAAGGCCGGTTGCTTTACTTGTCATCAGGGCAAACTTCGCAAGAATCAAAACGTCTACGGCCAAGAGCTGGCAAAGCTGCTTGACAAAAAGGCGGACATGAAGAACCCCGAGAAGATCGTGGAATCACTGAAGAAAGTTGCCGATATGCACAGCGTAGCGGGCGATGACAAAAGCCCCACCTTTGGCGAATTGATCAGCGAAGGAAAGCTCCCCGGCGGCTCCCTGGAAGACGCCAAGAAAGAACCCGCCAAGTAATCTCGACTTGGCATCAGTTCTAAAAACTATTCAGCTTCGGCCTGTTGGGTCGAGGCTGTTTTTGTTTCTGTATCCGTACGAGGGGTCGGCCGTGAGGTTCGCAGCGAGAGCGTCATCAACAGCACGACACCGCATAATAGCGAAACGACTCGTTTCAGGCTTTGCCGATCTGTTTCGCCGATTGCAACCATCAATAATCTTTGCAGCAAGCCCAGCGACGTGATAAGCGCGGCCATAAAAGTGAGTGATGCCCACAGGCTTGCGCCCATCAGTGAAGTTTGCGCGGGAGTGGGCAAGCTCATCAACAGCCAAAGACCAATGGGGATTTGAGCCAGCGTTGCAGCCAGCGCCAGACCCGCCGCTCCGCGAGCACGTGATTTTGTTGTGCCTGCTGGTTCTTCGTGCTGTTGCGAAATCAACTGCAAGACGGCAATTCCCGCGACAGCAAATGAGGATAGTGCAAAGTGAAAAGACAAGGCCAGCACTTCATGACGTTCCATGAGCGACAAAAGCGTAGGGCGATCGATGACGGCTTCGCTCGCCCAGCGCGAATTGGAAGCGAGTTGGCCGATGACGGCCATCATCGGCGGAAAGTGATAAAGCAGATTGGTCGCTGTGATGAATGCGAGAACAGCTAGGCCCCAGCGGTTCAATTTTCTCCAGGCCCCGGCGATCAAAAGCGTCACCACGAGCGAGAACAGCAACTCCGCGCCGGCAAACCAATACGCCCTGGCGGGAAAGCGAGCCAGCGCCGCTGACAATCCCGTGCTGTTGGCCGAGAGGAGCATGCCGCCGCCGGTGAGCATTCCAATCACGAATGCCCCCACCGACCACCAGGCCAACCTTCGCCCGAGAGGACAGATTCTTTCGTCATCGCGCGAGCCCAGCCAGACACACACCAGCGGCCCCGCGCTCGCGAGATTCATGGCCAGCAAATGTACGGTCAGTAGCAAACAGGTTAGCAATTCCAGCACTGTGGACCACTCCTCGAAAATCCGTTGGATTGACAGTCACCTTCTGGCACAAGATACTGTCCTATGCTTGGGAAACCAAGCTTGTCAAACAAGTTCGGGCGATTAGCTCAGTTGGTTAGAGCGCCACGCTTACAACGTGGATGTCGGGGGTTCGAGTCCCTCATCGCCCACTAGGTTTTACGCACCATGATGGATGCTGCAGAAAAACTAGGCTTTAGACTTTTGGGCCTCCGGTCCCTTCCGCTCAACGCGTCCGTGCCCTACGGTGCACTAACTAAAAGCTATCGTTTCCATCGAGAAAATCTATGCAAGCTCGAGTCCCTCATTGCCCGCTCTGGTTTCAGATTCGGCAGCAACTATTCTTTAGCTGCATGAGGCAGAGAGGCTAAGAATTAGAAATTAAACGTCGCACGCCGTTTTATCTTGGGAGGCATTCGGAAAGCCTCTCAATGCAGCGATAATCTGGGCAAGCTCTTCCCGAATTGCTCTCGACTTAGGACTGGATTTGTCCTCTTATTCAGTGGGGACGCAACATTTTGGAATTACTTGTAAACTGGGGCCTTAATTTTGCAAAGCTTCCGGGTTTATCAAGTCCAATGAATGCGGGGTCCTTCTGAAGACTTATGAATCGTGAGAGCGTTGCCGAGCAGCTTAACTAACTGATTACTGATGGCAGCATGTCATTGGTGGAGCAATCCAGCTGAGAGACACGCATGAATTCAGGTGCTATGGAAAGTCCTGGCGATATTCTAGGTCAGCAGTCGCAGTCGACCGAGGCAGTATTGGAGTTTCTGACTCTTGCTTCGGTCGAAATGGATCTTCAAATTGATCGCGCTGAACTCAGACGAGTGATCGGAGGTCTGAACTCTGATCAACAAGGCGAATCTTTTGATCTGGAAGATTACACGGCCAAGTTAATCGCTACAGGGCCGTCTCTAAAAATCCGCATCGACCATTTAAAAATATCTCCGGAGGAGGCAGGTCACCTTGTGCGTTACGGAGCGCCTGTAGGAGCCGTCTGGAGAAATGCTGATGGAGAATTGAGCTGGCTGTTGCTCGTCGATCACGGCGATGGCCACATCCAACTTGTGGATTCGAACGCCAACGGTGACTTTCGTCGATCAAGTGGTAAAGCCATTCGCTCTTTACTTGACAGCGCGACAGGGGCGGTCCAGTGGTTGTCGCTACAGTCTTGCTATCCGTGCAGTGCCCTGGCCTCGGAGGACCACCACGAACGGAAGCCGCTCGCGCGATATATGACTTTGCTCGCGCCCGAAAAAAGCGATATCGCAGTCATCCTTGTTTTTGCGTTGTTTGTCGGTGTTCTCGCGCTTTCCACACCGATTGCGATTGAAGCCTTGGTCAATACGGTTGCGTTTGGTCAATTCGTGCAGCCGGTGATTGTTTTAGCAGCGATCCTGTTTGTTTTTATGGCATTTTCAGCCTGCCTACGTGCGGTGCAGACTTATGTTGCCGAAATTATTCAAAGGCGGCTGTTTGTTCGCGTCACGGCTGATCTGGCGTACAGGATCCCCCGCGTGCAGGCCGATTTTTGGCAAACACATTATGGTCCCGAGCTTGTGAATCGTTACTTTGAAATGGTTACGGTTCAAAAGGTGACAACACAACTCCTGCTCGACGGGACATCACTGGTCCTTCAGACCGTAGTGGGCATGAGCGTCATTGCCTTCTACCACCCGGTATTTTTGGGATTCGACGCCTTCTTAATCCTGTTGATGGCGGTCATCGTTTTCTTCTTGGGCCGTAATGCCGTTGCGACCAGCATCGATGAATCGCGACAGAAGTACAAGACAGCAAGTTGGCTTGAGGAATTAGCGAGACATCCAACGCTCTTTCGCTCCCGGGGCGGGCTCGCCTTTGCACTCGACAGAGCTGATCGATTTGTCACCGAGTATTTGATTGCTCGGGCCAGCCATTTCCGAATTCTCATCCGTCAAATCGTATGCGCATTGTTCGTGCAGGCGCTCGCCAGCACCGTGCTATTGGGCCTGGGCGGTTGGCTGGTCATTAACGGACAACTGACTCTGGGACAACTTGTAGCCGCGGAATTGATTGTGACTCTGATCGTGGGTTCCTTTGCAAAAATAGGCAAGCATCTTGAAGGATTTTATGATGTCATGGCATCGATGGACAAATTGGGTCATTTGCTCGACATGCCCCTGGAGCGTATCGACGGCATTGAACTACCGAGAACGGAGTCTGGAATTTTGGTGCGCATTCACAACGGGCCTCATGCTTCAGACGCGACGAATCATTCCGCGGAATCCACAGCGATCACAATTAAGCCCGGGCAAAAGTGGGCAATCGTTGCCGAGTCTTTAGCAGGACGAGCAGAACTCCTGGAAGGATTGGCTGGCTATCAGACTTCCATTTATGGGCAAGTGGAAGTGGATGGCCACGATATTCGTCGCCTGCGGCTTGATAGTTTACGTGCTCAAGTCGTGCTGCTACGCGATGTCGAAGTCTTCGCTGGAACCATTGCTGAAAACTTGCATATCGGGCGCAGCGAAGTGAGCGAGTCGGACATGCGCAATTCGCTCCAATCGGTCGGTTTGCTTGATGACATGCTCAATTTGCCTGACGGTTTGGCTTCGACGGTCCAGACAAACGGCGCTCCTTTTTGCTCGGATCAGGTCGTGCAATTGATGATCGCTCGCGGTTTGGCGGGTCATCCACGCTTGTTGATTGTCGACGGCCTGCTCGACAAATTGACTGACCATACGCTGAGAAAAGTTATGCCAGGATTGCTTGCGCCAGGGTATGACGTGACTGTCATTATTGGAACGGGCCGGCAAGACGTCCTCGCTTACTTTGAACGACAACTGGAGCTTTCCCTGGACGGCACGTTGACGATCTCACCCTTAGGCTCTCCCACGGCTCAGGAATTATAAGCTTCATCATATATAGAAGGGCTTTGCGCATGCATGCTCACTATCAAGAGCGGGCCATCCCGGCACTGCGATTGGTCACATCACCACGAACCCCCCGAAGAATCGCCAAGGCGCTGATGCTACTGATGGTGATGACCATGTTTGCGCTGTTGTTTGCCCCCTGGCAACAATCGGTAAAAGGAACCGGTAAAGTGGTTGCTTATGCACCTTTGGAACGCCAACAAACGGTTCAGGCCAATATTTCAGGCATCGTCTATCAATGGGGCGAGGGAATTCGCGAAGGGGCGAAGGTAACAAAGGGCCAAAAAATCGTCGAGATACGCGACGTCGATCCCCAAGCACTTCAGAGGTACGAATTGCAGCGTGATGCCGTCAAACAAAAGCTCGAAGCGGCAAAGGTTGTGGCCTCGGCTTACGCCGAAAAATTACAAGCAATAACGGATGCCCAAAAAATGGCAATCGCAGGCGCTCGCCAAGAAGTCGAGATGGCCGAGCAAAAAGTGATTGCCGAAAATCAAGGCATCATTGCCGCGGAAGCGGCTTACACCCAATCTCTGGCTTATTTTGAGAGAAAAAATAGCTTGTTGGCAGATCGCCTGGCCTCACCCCAGGATGTGGAAATCGCGCAGCGAAAGCTTAACGAGGCCGATGCCAAGCTCAAGCAAGCGAGCGCTTATCTTGCTTCGGCGGAAAGCGCGCTCGAAGCCAAAAAGTCCATGCTCAGCCAAAAAGAGCGTGAGGCAACGGGTTATATCGCTACCACCCAAGCCGAACGCCAAAAAGCCCTGGGCGATGTCGCGATCGCCGAAAAAGAACTCAGCGAGATCGAAGGGAAATTGGCCAAGCAGCGTAACCAGGTCATTACTGCTCCTCGTGATGGCACGCTCGTACGACTTCTGGCCAACGAGGGAGGGGAACTTGTTAAGCAGGGCGATCCGCTATTTGTCCTCGTACCAGAAACCGCGGATCGGGCCGTTGAAATTTGGCTCTCTGGAAACGACGCCCCTTTGGTCACACCGGGCAAGCATGTGCGCTTGCAGTTTGAGGGTTGGCCTGCCGTGCAATTTGCTGGCTGGCCTTCCGTTGCCGTGGGTACCTTCGGCGGAACCATTGTCAACGTCGATGCAACGGACAATGGCAAAGGTCAGTTTCGTGTGCTGGCATTGCCCGATGACGCCTCGGAATGGCCATCTGACAACTATCTCCGCCAAGGTGTCCGGGCAAACGGGTGGGTTTTGCTAAATCAGGTAACGTTAGGCTACGAATTCTGGCGTCAATTGAACGGATTTCCTCCGGTTGTGTCATCTTCGGAACCAAAAGACGACGATTCAAAAAGTAAAGTTCCCAAGGTCAAGTTTTGAAGACTCTTCTCTGGATCCTGCTAGCAATTTCAGCGGCAGCGATAGGCTGTCGCTCTGCCCGTGATGATGTCCGCGCGCAACAAACCATCGCGAAACCAACCATCGCGAAAACGGAACCGCTAGCAATAGATTCCCTCACGTCAGATGCCAAAACTCAGGCAGAGGCGACTGCGCTCGATTTGCAGGCAACTTTCCTAGAGGATTTGAATGCGACAGTTCAGTCGCCTGTCGTTCAAGCGAGCCAAACGACGGAACTGCCGATGCCCTCGGAGTTGCTGCTGAATCCCGCCGAAGTCGAAATTGATTCCGCTGCGATTCCAGAAGTTGCGATTCCAGAAATACTGCCGCCCCCGGATGCACCAATTTCACTCGATGACGTGATTACGGCCGTGTTTGCTAGCTACCCGTCGCTGGATGCCGCAGCCCGAGAACAGCAGATTACGGCTGGAAAGCAATTGAGCGCAGCGGGCGAGTTTGACCAGATGCTCTTTGGCGACATCATGACCGAGCCGCTGGGATATTATGAGAACTATCGTTATCGACTCGGCGTCAAACAGTATCAATGGAATGGTACGCAAACTTTTGCCGAGTATCGATTAGGGCGTGGGTCGTTTGAACCTTGGTATTTGGAACGACAGACCAACGCGGGGGGCGAATTTAAGGTGGGGGTCGCGGTCCCGTTTGTGAGAGACCGAGATATTGATAAACGCCGCGCCGCAGTCCTGTTAGCGCAGTTGGATAATGCATCGGCGGAACCTATTTTTCAGCTGGAAGTCATCGATTCTGTTCGCGCCGCATCGATCGCCTATTGGGAGTGGGTCGCCGCCGGACAGCGTGTCAAAATTTCCAAGCAGAACCTGGACCTCGCCGTCGAACGGCAAGCTGGCATCGAACAACGCGTTGCGAAAGGCGAAATCGCGGCCATTGATATCGTTGATAACGAGCGATTGATCGTTTCTCGACAAGCCAAGCTCATCGAGTCAGAGAGAAAACTTCAACAAGCGGTCATCAAACTCTCTTTGTACTTGCGCGATCCTCGTGGAATCCCGCTGCTGGCTTCCCAAGAACAAATGCCGTCGGGTTTTCCCGTTGAGGAAGAGCTTGCACAAGACATCGAGGAAGAACAGATTGCGATCGCGTTGAGTTCGCGGCCGGAACTAATTCTCATCGGTTTAGAACAAGAAAAGCAACGAGTCGAAGTCGAGCAAGCTTCCAATCTGACACTTCCCTCGATGACTGGGCTCTTCACGGCGTCACAGGACGTTGGAGCACCGACGAGCTTCAAGCGAGATAAATCGCCTGCCGAGTTGGAAGCAGGCGTCTTGCTTGACGTACCTCTGCAGCGCAGTGAGGCATTGGGAAAATTACAAACAGCCCGAGGCAAATTAGCCCAGCTAGCAGCAAAGCGACAACTATTAGAGCAAACCATCGTTGCTCAGGTGCAAAACTACCGCACGGCACTCGATGCGAATTTAGCAGCTCTCAAGCAAGCGAAACGAGGCGCTCAGCTCGCAGATGAAATGGCCGATGCGGAAAGAAAGCGTTTAGCTCGCGGCGATTCCGATATCTTGACCGTCAACTTACGTGAAATCGCTGCCTTCGATGCGGAATTGTTGGCCATCGATGCCGCCGCGGAATACTTCATGGCAATAGCGTTACTCAATGCTGCTATGGGCAATGAATTGACCTACCGGGCCATCATGCTTGGAATCCCTGATTGATTGTATTTGATCCATAGAAAAAGGCCTCGAATCCTTGGCGAGTTAAAGCTCGCAAAAATTCGAGGCCTTGAAGATTTAGCTGCTAAAAAACTAGCGAGTCCGTCGCAGCAATCCCAAAGTTCCCAAGCACAAGAGTGCTAGGCTCGACGGCTCGGGCACAATCGGCGGCAGCTCACCCAGGAATGGAAAGTGATGCGATTCGCCAGGGCCGGTCAAATTGTAGGCCATCAGCGTGCCATCAATATTGCCATAGCCGAAATTCACGTCGGCTCGTGGAGCCAAGAGCGAGCCTAACACACCGATACCCGAGATGCCGAGCGTGCTGGCGTTGCTGAAATTGTAAAGCACACGCTGCTTGTCGACGCCATTGAGGAAGATTCCTTGATTGTCGAAATCAGCAGCGGCACCGTCGACGTTGACCACCACGGTCGATCCCGTGGGGGCGTTGATCGTCAGACCAGTACCGGCGGCAAGTTGACCGGCCGTGATGTAAAAATTATTGAACGACGAGTCGCTGCCGGTCATCACGATGTTGTTGAAACTGATGTTCGTCGAACCGTTGATCGGTTGGGCGGCGAGGAAGTCGGACAAGTCGGTGAGATAACTGGAGACGTCGTCGAAACTGAAGGGCAGGGGAGTTGTTCCCACCGTGGCAACGGGATAGTAATTCGGTGCTGAGTAAGTCCCGCCGACCGTGACCGGTGTGCCAATCTGACCGCCACCGCCATTGAAGTTAGCATTGCCATTGACCGAAACGCGTCCGGTAATGGTTGGATTGGTCCAAGTGACGTTGCCGTTCACCAGCAAGCCACCTTTGAGTGTGTTGTTGCTGTTTGTGAGATTGCGGCCAACGATCAGGTTGTCGGTTGACGAACCCAAGTTGCTGGCCACCGAGAATGCTCCAAACAAAGCATCGCGACCCACGGCCACGCGGCCTTCGGCATCGCTGCCGGATTGGGTGTTGTCGTTGATGACGTAAACATTAAAGTCGCCAGCTGGGCCTAGATTGACGAAACTCGCCGAAGCCGAGGTGGGAATAAGGGCGACAGCGCAAAACGAGCCAAGTGTGGCTAGAGAAAGTGCGCAGAATTTCAAAAGATTCATTAGCGGCCTCCAGAGGTGCGGTGTGGGGCCGATGGTTCCGAGATTCTCTGCGACAAGGGGAGAGAATGATCGGCCTCACGATCAAAGTTGCAGATCTTCATAATACAATGAAATGCGGGGAATTATCAACAAGTTGGCGGGAAATACCTGCCACGAAAAGAGTAGAAACGAGCTCGTCCCGGCGGGTGGTTTCGATCTGATACGTAGCCCGGCTGGGCGGAGTTTGAACCCCCGACTAGGGGCTGCCGCAAAAAGTAGGTTTTGAAAGGCCGTGCGGATGGTATGTTCCGGTTACGCGGGTGAGCAGATTGAGTGCCAGTCTAAGTACCTTAGCTGCTTTTGGTAGTTGAATTTCTGCATGCGAACCGGCAATTTTCAGCCGTGTCTTCCCTGAGCATCTTATCGTGCCAAACGTAGCGATAAGCCTATTTGCCGGTTATACTTGCGAGACTTTAGCGGCGATGTCCGCGCCGATAATAACACAGGAATTTGTATGATTCGCGTGGCGATACTTGGCGCGACCGGTTACACGGCTCGCGAGTTGTTGGAACTTTTGCTGCGTCACCCCGAGGTGGAGGTGACCGCGCTTGCCACGCGCTCGGAAGACAACTTGCACGTCGCCGATGTGCATCCGTCGTTGCGGAGCCGGCTGGACTTGCGGCTAGAGAATCTTTCACCGGCGGAAGTCGCCAAACGGGCCGATTGCGTATTCGGCTGCCTGCCGCATGGAGCAAGCGCAGCGGTGATTAGCGAATTGCTCGCCGCGGATTGCCGCGTTATCGACTTTAGCGCCGACTATCGCTTGAACGATCCGCAGGTTTACGAAAAGTGGTATCAGGTCGAGCATCCTGACCCCGCTCGATTGGGAAAAATTGCTTACGGCTTGCCCGAGTTGTTCCGCGAACAGATTCGTGGTTCCCAATTAGTGGCGAATCCCGGCTGTTACCCAACTGCCGCCATACTTGCGCTCGCTCCGTTATTGAAAGCGAAAGCGATCTCGCCTTCCGGCATCATTATCGACGCCAAGAGCGGCATCAGCGGCGCAGGGCGTTCCCCCAAGCCGAATCTGCACTTCCCCGAAGCGAACGAGAACCTCACCCCCTACAACATCGGCAAGCATCGGCACACGCCAGAGATCGATCTGATCCTGAGCACGTGGGCCAACGTCGAGACGAATATCATCTTCACGCCGCATTTGATCCCAATGGATCGCGGAGAGTTAGTGACGGCCTATGCCGACGTTCCTGCCGGCACGACCGGCGAGAGTTTACTGGCAACTTTGCGTGAGTCTTACAAGAACGAACCCTTTGTGCGGATAGTTGACCATCTCCCAGGGACAAAGGACGTCAGTCACACGAATTTCTGCGATGTTACGGCCCGTGTGGTTGGTGGCAAGGCGGTGATCGTGAGCGTGATCGACAACTTGATCAAGGGGGCGTCGGGGGCCGCGGTGCAGAATTTTAACGTCGTCTATGGCTTTCCCGAGACCACGGCGTTACTCTAGCGGCATTACTTTTATGGGCGGATTTGGTTAGATTGTGGATGGCGTCGGACTGGGCAGCCCCGGCGTCGACTGGCAATCCTATCTGGGCGAGAGGCGCGACATGACGGACAGGCTACCCAAGGGTTACAAGGCGGCGGGCGTATACACCGGCGTCAAGCGAAACCCCAACAAAAAAGACCTCACGCTGATCGTTTCTGAAACCCCGGCCGTGGCAGCGGGGGTCTTCACGCAGAATCTGGTCGTTGCCGCGCCGGTGAGATTGTGCCAGTCGCGAACCCCTTCCAAGACGATTCGCGCGGTCGTGGCCAACTCGGGTTGTGCGAACGCTTGTACGGGTACTCAAGGCGATAAAGACGCTGCCACGATGGCCGCCAAGACGGCGCAAGTTTGCGATCTCGACGAGAAGGACGTGTTGGTGATGTCGACCGGTGTTATCGGAGAGATGTTGCCACTCGAAAAGATTTCGGCGGGAATTGTCGATGCCGCGCAGAAGCTTGCCGCCGACAGTGACGCCCTGATGAACGCGGCCCAAGGGATTCTCACAACCGATACAGTTCACAAAGTAAAAACTCGCGAGATTGAACTCGACGGCGTGCCCATTTGCGTGACCGGCATCGCCAAGGGTGCAGCGATGATCGGCCCGAACTTGGCGACGATGTTGGCAGTTGTATTGACCGATGCCAAGCTCAGCCAAACTGCGGTGGAAGAAGGGCTCAAAGATGCGGCGGATGAGTCATTCAATTGCATCAGTGTCGATGGCCACACGAGCACGAACGACACGGTGCTGTTTCTAGCTAATGGTGCCGCGGGTGGCCCTGAACTGTCAGGAAGTTCGCTCACCAAATTCCAAGCCACGCTTGTCGAAGTCTGCGAAGACCTAGCCCAATCGATCCCCGCCGACGGCGAAGGGGCCACGCATCTCATTACCGTGGAAGTTCACGGCAGCCGCACCCGCAAAGAGGCCGTGCAAGTGGCCAAAACCATTGCTGATAGCCCGCTCGTGAAGACCGCCATCGCAGGTTGCGACCCCAATTGGGGGCGTATTGTGTCAGCAGCCGGCTATTCCGGCGTGCCATTCGATCCCACGAAGGTGAGCCTGTTGGTCAACGGGATTTTGCTCTACGAGCATGGGGCCCCGGTGAAGTTCGATCCCGAAGTCGTCTCACAATCGATGAAAGACGACCGCAATACAGCGGTGCTCTTGCTCTTGGAAGAAGGCGATCAATCAGCCCGTTTCTGGACGACCGACCTCACCGCCGAATACGTGCGGCTGAACGCTGATTATCATACCTGAGATCGAATTATGGCTTCGCCGCGGCTACCACGAATGTCGGCGGCAAAGCCTCAAATCGCAGCCGATCCAGCTGAGTTTTCCCGCGTGAGATGTTTACCATCCACACGTCGACATGCGACGTCTTTTTGCCCAAGGCTTCGGTCACTTCGTCGAGACTTTGGATGCTGACGACGTTGGCGACAAATCGGCCGCCCGAATTCAGGCGATCAAACGCCAGCTCAGCCAAGCGGGCGATTTCCTTGCCGCTGCCGTCGATAAAGACCGCATCGGGATTCGGCAAGTTAGCCCACACTTCGGGGGCGGTCCCCAAAACAGGCGTGACATTCACCACGCCGAAGCGGTCGGCATTCTGGCGAATCAGAGCTTCGTCTTCTTTATCTCGCTCGATGGCATAAACGTGACCGCCGGGGGCAAGTTGCGCGGCTTCCACACTCACCGAACCCGAGCCAGCGCCAACATCCCATACGATGCTGTTATGGTGCAACGCCATCTGGGCCATCGCCACGGCCCGCACCTCGGCGGGGGTGAGCAAACCGTGCTTGGGAGTTGATTGCACGAACTCTTCGTCAGGATTCCCAAACATGCTGCGAATCCGCGACTGCCGCGGGCGGTCGGGCACGTCGGCGTTGCGAACGAGAACCATCACATTGAGCGGTTCAAACGCTTGATCGGCAATTTCAGCCACTGTGCCGCGCGTGACTCGCTCGTTACGGGCGCCCAGGTTTTCACACACATAGATCACGAAATAATCGATCTTGCGGGCGAGCATTTTCTTGGCGACTTGCGATGGCGTGATTTGTTCGGTTGTGAACAAACCAACCTTAGAAGCCACGCGGATTTTTTCGACCACGGCGTCGAGATTGTGGTTGGCTAGATTGGTGAGGTAGGCTTCGTCCCAACTTTCTTTCACCCGCGCAAACGCGAGCTGCATGCTGCTTACGTGGGGAATGATTTCGCAACGCTCGTTGCCGAGGCGGTCGCAGAGAAATCGAGCCAATCCATAGAATAGCGGATCACCCGTCACAAGGACGGCGACCTTGGCGTCTCCGGCGGCACTAATTTCCTTCGCTAAAGCATCGAGATCGGCGCCCACTATGACCCGTTTGCCGGGCGCTTCTGGCACAAGAGCCAGCGTGCGTTCATTGCCGGCCAACAGATCAGCCGACAGAATGAGTTGCTTGACGGCATTGGGGACTGCGTCGAGTCCGTCGTCGCCAATTCCGATGATGGAAACCGAATTCTTGTCCACGAAAGTTCCTCCTGCCTACAAAACGAGCCGGCTCATCCTCGAGCCCGAAATTGATCGGGGTCTGTAACGACCCGGCTCGCTATACAGGTTAACGCTTTCGCGGAACTCGCTCCAGCCCTACGCCACGTAGCATTGCAAAGTGTGATGAATTAACTGCAACTCACCCTTGGCAGGCAGCGGCGGGCCATCGGCATTCGGATAGATGTCCCGCGGCGTTTCGGCGGACGTGTCGATAAATGTCTTCCAGGGCAGCTTGCGCAAATCCGCGGGAATCACAAATTTCTGCGTGGCATGGCCGGGGTGCATCAGCAACATGACGTTCTTCGCCGCCGGTGATTCCAAGCCCGTTGTGCCGAACACGCAAATGAAACTCTGCGAAGCCCGGCTCCAGTCCATCGGCAAGCCGTCTGGGTTATACCAACTGACGTCTGCCAGCTCGCCCGCTTTGTGCGGGTGACCAGTCAAGAAGGTTTCGCGGCGTACCGTGGGCTGAGCTTTGCGGAAGGCAATCACCGCCTGACAGAATCGCAACATTTCTTCGTTGCGCTCGACCAGCTTCCAATCAAACCAACTGATCGCATTGTCCTGGCAATAGGCATTATTGTTCCCACGCTGGGTGCGCAGCACTTCATCGCCCGAGACAATCATCGGCGTGCCGTGGCTCAGGAGCAACGACACCATCATATTCTTGGCTTGGCGTAGGCGGAGATCGACAATCGCTTTGCGCCGCGTGGGGCCCTCGACTCCGTAATTGGCACTTGAGTTATTGTTTTCGCCGTCGCGATTTCCTTCGAGATTGTCTTGATTGTGCTTTTGCTCGTAGCTCACCAGATCGTTGAGCGTATAGCCGTCGTGTGAGGTGATAAAGTTAATGCTATGGTACGGATCGCGACCGCTGTGTTGGTAGAGATCGCTAGAGCCCGACAACCGCGTGGCGAAACGGCCCGTCATCGCGGCATCGCCGCGCCAGAACTTCCGGATGTCGTCGCGATAGTGGCCATTCCATTCCGCCCAGCGACTCTTAGCGAACGAACCGACCTGATACGCCCCCGCGGCGTCCCACGCTTCGGCGATAATCTTCGTGTCGGCCAACATCGGGTCTTCGGCAATGGTTTCCACAAGCGGCGTGTTGGGCATCAGTTCGCCGTTCCGGTCGCGGCTTAGAATCGATGCCAAGTCAAAGCGGAAGCCGTCGATGTGATAGTTGTAAACCCAATAGCGCAGGCAGTGAAAAATCATTTCGCGGCAAATGGGATGGTTGCCGTTCACCGTGTTGCCGCAGCCTGAGTAGTTCTTATACGTGCCGTCATCGTTGAGCATGTAATAAACATTGTTTTGCAGCCCCTTGAAGCTCAACGTAGGGCCCATGTGATTGCCTTCCGCCGTGTGGTTAAACACCACGTCGAGAATTACTTCAATGCCCGCGGCATGCAGCGCGCGGACCATTTCTTTGAATTGCCGCACTTGATCGCCCGGTTTATCGCCGTGCATGTAACCACGGTGAGGCGAGAAAAATGCGATGGAATCGTAGCCCCAGTAATTCTGCCGTTCAGGCTTTGCGCCAAACGGATCGAGGATGGGAAACTCATGCACCGGCATCAATTCGACGGCCGTCACGCCGAGCGACTTGAGGTAGGGGATCTTTTCGATGACCCCTTCATACGTGCCCCCGCTTTTGGTGGCGCTTGAGCCCGCCTTGGTGAAGCCTTTGACATGCATTTCATAGATGACGGTTTCCGAGAACGGCCGGCGAAGGTGCCGATCTCCCTGCCAATCGAACATGTCATCGACAACCACGCAGCGTGGCGGACGAACTATGCCGTCGGTGGCGGGCATGAACTCACCTGCCAAGGCGCGGGCGTAGGGATCGATTAAGCGTGCTCGTGGATCGAAGCGATAACCTTCTTCCGGGGCGAACGGGCCGTCCGCCTGGAAGTGATAAAGCTGACCTGCTTTGAGGCCGGGGACGAATACGCTCCAAATGTCACCCCAGCGATCGGTCGCGGGGTTGAATTCGACGACGCGGTACGGCTCACGATCGGTGACCCGGCGATACAACAGCACCCGCATCGCTGTGGCTGAGCGGCTGTATACGACGAACTGCACCCCTGCTTCTTGGAGGATCGCTCCATAGGGCAACGGGTAGTGAAACTGCATGTAATTGTGCGTAGTGGGCATAACGAACCGCGAAGCGCCGGCGGAAGTAAACGTGGGCGTCCAAAGACTGATCATGGGCTAAATGCTCTCTGCGGAAAATCAATGACGAAACGACGACCCGTTTCCAGGCGTACGGACAAGTGGCGATCAAAATCGCACCCGACGACACCATTGACTTTCGACATTTGCTTCAAGCACGCATCAAAATTTAGATTCCCCGCTGCAGAGCTTCGTTGCTTCCTATGTTTGTTGTCATCCTTGCCTTCCGGCGAGGTCGTGTGAGTGGATTAAGTCGGGCGAGTGCTATCGCAACACTACCTTAGCCACGTGGGATAGCCGTCACAGCGATCATGCTCGACGGTCAATTTGGCCTGATATTGTAGGCATAATCGACGCGGCTGGCACGAGCCGGAAACTCCGCCGCGCATCTGTCGCTCGGTCGTTGACACCCGCCAACGGCCAACCGTAGAATTGCCCGTTCTTGCCGCAAGAGATAGTGCAATTCCATGTCAAAAATAACCTACCGCGATTCAGGAGTCGACCTCGAAACCTATCGAGAGTCTATGTCGCGCCTGCCCGCTTTGATGCGGCGGACCCATTGCCCGCGGGTTTTACCGTGGAATAACGGCTTTGCCGGGTTGTTCTCGCTCGATTTTTCCGGCGGATTATTTTCGCGGAATTACAAAGAGCCCGTGTTGGTCTCCTGCACCGACGGCGTCGGCACCAAACTCAAGGTCGCCCAAATGGCTGGTCGCCACGACACCGTGGGGATCGATCTGGTGGCAATGTGTGTGAACGACGCGCTTTGCTGTGGCGCCGAGCCACTGTTTTTTCTCGATTATGTGGCCATGGCCGAGGACGATCCACAACTGCTCGAAGATATCGTGCGGGGGATTAGCGGTGGCTGCTTGGACAGCGACATGGCACTGGTGGGTGGCGAGACGGCCATCATGCCTGATCTCTACCAGCGCGGCGATTACGATCTGGCTGGCTTCTGTGTGGGAATCGTCGAGCGTTCACGCCTGCTCGACGGCAAAGCCATTGTGCCGGGCGACGTGGTGATCGGCATTGCCTCGACAGGCGTGCATTCCAACGGTTTTAGCCTCGTGCGTAAGATTGTGTTCGATCACGCGGGACTTTCGATGGATGACGAAGCCGAGGGCTGTGGCGGCAGCGTGGCGGACGTGCTGTTGACGCCGACGCAGCTTTACACCCGTGCCGTGCGCGACGTGCTCAATCATTACAAGGTGAAGTCGGTTGTTCATGGCATCGCCCACATCACGGGCGGCGGACTTCACGAAAACCTCTCCCGCGTTTTTCCCGCGAATGCCGATGCCGAAATCGTCCGCGACAGTTGGCCGATTCCGCCAGTGTTTCAATGGCTGCAGCGACTGGGCGAAGTCGACGACGACGAAATGTTCCGCGTCTTTAACATGGGCATCGGCATGTGTCTCGTCGTGAGCGAGTACTATGCCGAGAGCATTCAGCAGCAACTCACCGGCCACGGCTTAGCGAACTGGCAAATCGGCAAGATCATCGACGGTTGCGGCGAATGCCGCTGGGCGTGAGATTCCTACGGTACCACTGTCACTGTGCCAAATTGCCGGAAGTGATCATCGAAGGAGAAAGCTTTAGTGATGCCGAGCCGTTCCATCAGCACATAACTTGTGCAATCAGTGAAGCTCCATTCCTTATCAGAGAAGTCAAAGAAAACATTGGTTGCCAATTCAATGTCCAAGTCCGAGAGTCGAATGACATTACAGCGGCCCAGGCGAACTTGTTCCATCCAGTGCTTGGCGCGATCAACGTGGCCACGCGCACGAAACAGTGTCAATAGCTCGTCGTAAACGTAGTCCGTGGAGATAAGCCGCTCACGGTTTGAACGCATGAATGAAATGGCGGCTGCATGATCTGGATCGTCAGGAACGCTAACCGCGAACCAAGCTCCCGTATCCACGAAGATTGCCACTTAGCCACCGTAGATTATGCGGTCATGATCGCGGTTGGTTAATCCATCCTCCGGAGATTTGCCGTTAAGCGTTTCCATTCTGTCGAGGTAATCATTCCAAGCTTTGCGAGTCGCTTCGTCGACTTCGTCGGTATCGACAGAATCGTGCTTCTTAACTTGAACTTGAACCTGCGTACCGTCAGCTAAGTCCACCGGCTGAAGCGGGCGGAAAACTCCGGAATCAAAGATAGCAGGAATCGTCTGGTCCATATTCCAACTATAGACCAAATCTAGGCGCCAGACCAGACTTTTCCGTTTGGACTGCCTATCTCAACCCACCCGCCGAGGAATTCATCGCCCCCGCGCTGGGGGCTGCCTTGGCCACGCCGCGTTCGGTGTCACGTGCCCGGTCAAGTTCGGCTGTTAAGCCGCCCACTGTGTAGGTACCAGGGATCACGATGGGCTCGCTCGGATTCTGCGGCGAATAAATCGCCAAGAGCGGAATCTGTTGAGCGCCCAGCTCTTTGAGTTTCTCGGTCACTTCAGGCGACGAGTCTTGGTGCGTCCAGTCGGCTACCAAGGTGTAGACTTCGTTGTCTTCAAAATACTCAGACATCGCATCGGTCTTGAGGACCGTCTTTTCCATGAGCTTACAAGTAGGACACCAATCGGCAGTGAAATCGATCACCACGGTCTTGCCTTGGGCAAGCAACCATTCCAGCTTCTTGGCGCTGTATGGTTGCCACGCTTCGTTGCGCACCGTGTAAACGCCCGTGCCGGTTGCCATCAGTTCTTCAAAACGCGCGTCGGCTAATCGATTGGCATCGCGAGTAAGCCGTTCTTCCAAGATGGGGGACAGCCAGAAAAATGAAACCAGCCCAATAACGGTTCCCATGACAATGCCTTCGCCGAGCGCATTCCAACGGCGGTTGGCGGGAGCGGTCAACGGCACGCGGCCAATCCACCAGCAGACCATCCAAATGCCGAACAAGAACGCGACCGTAGGCACGACAAAGTACGGTTTTAGCAACGTTAACAGATAGACCACCGTGCCGATCAGCACGAAGCCCATGAATTGCTTGAATGTGTTCATCCATTCGCCCGGCTTGGGCAGGAAGCGGACCAGCTGCGGAAACGCCCCGATCAACAAATAGGGACTCGCCATGCCCAGTCCAATGGCAAAAAAGACCGACATGATCTGATAAGGCGGGCGGTTCATCACTCCCACCAGCGCCGAACCCATGAAAGGGCCGGTGCAGGGGGTGGCGAGCAGCGTGGTGATTGTCCCCTTAGCGAACGCACCTTCGTATCCTTCCTTGCGGCCAAAATCGGTGACTTTGCTTGTGCCGATGAAGCCGGGAATGGGGATTTCCCAAACGCCCAGGAAGCTCAATCCCATCGCAAACACGACCGAGGCCATTGCGATGTTGAATTCGGCATACTGGAACAATTGGCCCCAACCAAGTTGGAATGTGATCGACAGCACCGCCAAAATCAGGAACACGCTAATCACGCCCAACGAGTACCACAGGTTCAGCACGAAGATTTTCCAGCGACTTTGCCCGGCTTGTTCGATAAAGGCAAACACCTTGAGACCGATCACCGGCAACACGCAGGGCATCACGTTCAGAATCAACCCGCCGAGAAACGCGAGGCCCAGCAGATACATAAACGATTGACTCGGAGCGGACTGCACGACGACGGGATCCGTTGGGATGGCGGGCTCCACACGCGCCAAGGAAGTGAACGGAAGTGTTGTCGCTGGAGCACCAGTGACGGGCGCGGCTTGGGTTTGAATTGGCACGCTGGGCGATGTGGCCGGCGCAGCTGCGAACGTTGCCGTTTCGGGAAGGGCTATTCCAGTCCCCTCTTTGGCAGTGAACGTGCTTTCGAACGGGACACACGTTTGGGGATTACAAGCTTGGCCGGAAATTTTTCCGGTGACCGTGACGCTCGCCGGGGATACACCGGGAGCCAAGTCCACGGGGATAAACCAAGTCACCGAGTTGGAGTGCTCGCGCAGTTCAAGCCCAGTCCAGATTTCTTTATCAACATGCGTATCAGGTGGAGTCACCGCTTGCCAATTGCCGATCGACTTCAATTGATCGTTGCTATCAAGCGTGATCGTTGTTGGCATCGGACCACCGCCGTTGTCTGGCAATGTTCCTTGATCCAACGCATACACATGAAAGCCATTGGCAATCTTGGCTGTGACGAACACCAACGCGGGGCGTTTGCCTTGAGCTGGCGTGAATTCCGCCGACACGGTGACCTCGGCATCGCGTTTACCGCCAAACGTTCCCGGGCTGTTAAAGGTGTCAGGAAACTCAAATCCCTGAGCAATCACGAGCGAAGGCAACAGCAGCAGGCCGCAGACAAGGGCCATGCGGCCCATAAGGACGCGACGAGAGGCAAAAACGTAGGTTGCAAACATCCCTATTTGTTCCTTGCGGCGAGGCGGAAGTCCACCCATGTGCGTTCCATGCCCGGGGTAGAATCCGTTTATTCTATATGCCGCGGAAAAATCCCAGCAAGGCCGACATTCGGCCATCCCCCTGTTGTCATACCAAGATCGCAGCTAGCATCTGTACGTTTTGATGCCCTAAGAGGTTCTGAGTTACGAAATTGGGCCTAAAAGCGAAGAGATCGCCTGTTTGCAGTCGCCAAACATCTCCATTCGCACGCTCAGCTCGCTCAACCTTGTTTGGGTAGTTGCCGCATCCGCCACCGGGAGATCGTCCAGAAATCGCCACCTGAGCCAATTCGCGGCAGCTCCAACCGTGCCACTCATATGGAATGTGTAAACGAGTTGCAGCTCATCAGACGAGAGTACGCGATGCTGCTGATAGGCAGTGAGACATTCTCGCCAATGTCCCGCGTTCTGTGCCGGCATGCTCCCTAAGAGACGCGCGAGATCTCTGGCAACCGAGCCCACCCCCGCTGTCTGAAAATCGAGCATCCCGCTTACCTGATTGCCGACAAAGAGAAAATTCCCAAGATGACAGTCGCACAAGCACCATTGTATGGGAACTATTTGTTGCGAAGCCTGTACGGAGTTGATTGCTTCGGGCAACAACGATTCCACTTGCGACAATACGAGGTTAGCGAGCGTACGGAGTTCAGAAGGTTGTGTCTGCTTTACGGCCGCAGAGATTTTGGCCAGTAACTCCGCGCGTAGTTCGGTGAATTTCTCAAGACGTTGTTTTAGCCCGGGCGCGATTGCAGGAGGATGTTGTTCGTATTTAGCAGCGATGATGTGAAACTGGGCGAGAGCCTCCGTGACAGCTAAGGCTTGGTCACGAGTAGGATTTTTAATCGTTTCCCCCGGTAACCACCGCGCGAGTTCCCAAACGGCTCCTGGCATTTCTACAAATGTTTCGCCTGCCAAAGTCTGCCTCGGGAGGGGAACCTGAGAAAAACCTTGCCGATCTACGAATTCGATAAGGGAATGAATTTTCCGAAGTTCTTTTGGCTTTGCGAGATGGACGCTCTTGTGGCGGCGGAGGCAAAACAACTGCTCTCTTTGCGAGATCTTCCAAAATCGCGCACCGCTCAGGCCCCCGGCAATTTCCGTGATTCGTAGTTCAAGCAATTCCGACTCGTTGAACCACGAGGCGAGCATCGCCCGAGCGCTTTCTTTTTGCGGATTCGTAATTCCGTCGTTCATCCTGCACTTTGCCGTCTGAGCGGGGCCGAGTATGCTAACAACTGCATTTTACGACGGCCCGGCAATTCCATGAAACTAATCATCGCGGTCATTCAACCGACAAAACTCGATCTTGTCCAGCAAGCCCTCAAGCGGATTGGCGTCACGCGCCTCACCGTGAGCGATGCGATGGGCTTTGCGCGGCAGCGGGGGCAGTCGGAAACCTACCGCGGCAACGAATATGCCACCAATCTACTGCGGAAAGTCGAACTCGAAATCGCGGTGAACGACGATTTCGTCGACCGCACCGTGGATTGCCTCTTGCAGCTTTGCCGTACGAGTTCCGAAGGAACCATCGGCGACGGCAAGATTTTCGTCCTGCCCATGGAAGAGGCCATTCAAGTGAGCGATAACACGCGCGGCCCAGGTGCGATCTGAGCATGGGCGTCGTTCTATTAAGCCGTGACCTGATGCTCCTTTCTCGCACGCAAGGTGCCGCTAACAAGTGTGGCGCGACATTGACGAATTGCGGCGACGTAGCCCAAGCCGTGGCTGCGTTGGAGAACACCGATTGCCGCGGTGTCATTATCGATCTGCGTTTGCCCGGGCTAACAATCGGCGAGGCCGTTTCGCAACTCCGCACGGCGAAGCCAAGTGTGACCATCGCCGCCTGTGGGCCGCACGTGCATGAGGCATCGCTGCAAGCGGCTCGTGAAGCGCTTTGCGACATCGTTGCCACACGTGGCCAATTTGATCGTGATGCCGATGCGATTGTTGCTCAGCTGATTGCTGAAACTCCCGCTTAGCTGCCGCCGCTAATATCCTCGTGGTCATCCAATATCTCGGGGACGTTCGCTTTGATTTCTGCTGAAGCTGCTGATTCCTCACCCGTCTCCAGCACAATCTCATCCATTTCGGTGGAGTCGATGTGCAAACGGAGCAACAGATAAATTCCCACGCTGGCCGAAAACAAAAAAGCGAGCGGATAGGCTGCCGCGACGCTGGCGAGCATTTCTTTCCAGAAGGAGATCGACCGCGCTGCCATCGCCGCACTTCCAGCAAGTGTGGGCGAAACATCGCCGGGAATCGGTGGCTCGGCCAGTTGCACGATCCGCTCGTTACCCGAGCCCCAACTCACGGCCCAATCGGTCAGGTGACTCCCCGCCACGGCGAAGCCCGACACGACCAGTTGGCCAAAGATTCCCAGAATCGAAGCGACAATCACATAAAACACGAGCCGCAGCGGGCGCTGATAAATGTACGCAGCCGTGCGGCTGGCGGCGTCAAAGGCATCGCTCCGCTCGACGGCAATCGTGGCCCACATCAACGGCCAGCCAAACCACAGGGCCACGAGCACGATCGCCAGCAGAATTCCCCAGACGAGGGCGAACACCCACAGCAATCCTCCCACCATCGCCAGCACGTCGGCACGGATAAAGATTCCCGCAATCGCCAAGGGCATCGTCATCAGCAGCGCGAAGAGCAGGGCGATCAACGGCCCACCCGCCGTCGCGGGCCATTTCGTTATCGCAGCTCGTCCCGATTGCAGCGGCCCAACGATTTCATCGCGGGTGCAATAGCGAGCCGATGTTCGCGCGATCATTCCACCAAATAGTGCCCACACGGCAATCGCCCAAAGGCCACATAGCAACTTGAAGAAACTCGAGACCGGTGTTGTCGTTTGTTCAAAGACGCGAATAATCGGCGAACTCAACCAAGACCAGCCTTTAATCAGTGGCCCTTCGGTGTGCTGCACATGCTCATTCCAAGCTCCGACAAGTTCACTGGCCGGCGTGTAAATAATTATCCTGTCACCAGGAGGTTGAGTCTGAAACAGTGAGCTCGCAATCAACCTTCTTTCAGCAGCCTTGGCCTCCCGGATATCCATAATGTCCGACGGAGTTTGCAACGCGAGCCGCTTAAGTTGCGGCTGCGAATTGCCGGCCATGGATTCAATCGCCGACCAACCCCACTGCGTCAGCATCAATCCCAACCACGCATAGAGCAGCACCCGGATCAGCAGGCTCACCCGCAACGCCTTGGCGAGAATCAGCCACGGGCAGAGCTCGTTCCAGCGAATTTCGTAGATCGATCCCGAGGGGTTCATCATGGCGAGGGTCTGCGCGGAATGGGCAAAATGTCAGGTCGCATTATAGCGCCTCAGGCCGTTAGCCGGTAGCGTCCCGCTGCCGTTCATTACGTATCATTGCCATTCAAATACGGCTCGTCTTCCGACGTTTCATCATCTTCGGGATCGGGAATATCCGGAAGTGCATAGCCCTCATCGAGCCAGCGACCCAAATCGATCGTACGGCAGCGCGCACTGCAAAACGGCAGCGTCGTGGAATTGTTTTGATCGAAAGTTTTTTTACAAACAGGACAACGCATTCAATATTCGCCGCTCGCGGCTTAGCGCTCCAAAAACTACGAATCCTTCTTAGAATTCTTGGGCTTTGCATCTTTCTTGGTCTGGGACTTCGTTTCCGTGCCTTTGGAGTCGGATTTGTCAGACTTCTCCGACGATTCGCTCTTCGGCTTATCCTTCTCGGCGCCGGACTTATAAGATTCGCTGCGATAGTCCGTTTGATAGAAGCCGGAACCCTTGAACACAACCGCCGCCCCGGTCCCAAACAATCGCCGCAGTTTCAGCTTCTTGCACTCCGGGCATTTACGCAGCACGGGTTCGGTGATCGATTGAAACTCCTCGAACTCGTGGCCGCAGGCGTCGCAAACGTAGTCGTAGGTGGGCATAGTTTTCGAATCCGTGAATGAGCTTGAGATCAACCGGCCGCCGGGCCGGTGGAGATAATCACTTGCGCGGGGCGAACGACGCGGTCGTGCAGTTTGTAACCCGCTTGGGCCACAAGCAACACGTGATTGGCGGGGACTTCATCACTCGGCTGCTGCATGATGGCCGCATGAAACTGCGGATCAAACGGTTTGCCGAGTGCTTCGATCTGCACGCAATTGTGCTGCGTGAGCGCGGTGATCAATTGCTGACGAACAAGCTTGAAACCTTCCAGCAAGGACCCGCCGTCCTGAGATTTGTTTGCGGCCTCGATCGCACGATCGATGTTATCCACCACCGGCAGCAGATCGCGAATCAACGAAATCGTCGAATAACGGGATTGCTCGGCAATCTCACGCGCCGTGCGAGTCCGCAAGTTTTCCATTTCCGCTTGCAGCCGCAGCGAGCGATCTTTCTCAGCCGCCAGTTCCGAGGCCATGTCCTTGGAACCATCCGCAACCGCATCAAGACCCGCCACGTCGGCCATCGCCGCATCGAGTGCGTCTTCGGTGTTCCCTTCGAGGGGTTCGTCGTTTTCTGCTGTTGGATTTACCGCCATGATTATTCCTCAACTTCACTCTTCATCTTCAGGACTGAAGTATTCTTTCACTTTGTCGAAAAAACTCTTGCGCGCGGGGGCGACGTTTTTGTGCTCTAGCTCGGCGAGTTGCCTAAGTAGTTTGTCTTCTTCGGCCGTCAGTTTTTTGGGAACTTCGATATTCACCTGCACGAGCAGATCGCCAAGACCCACCACGCGCGGGTCGGGCATGCCTTTGCCATCCAACCGAAACACATCGCCCGTCTGCGTTCCGGCGGGGATGTCGACTTCCGTCGGGCCGTCAAGAGTGGGGACTGCCAGCTTCGTTCCCAACGCGGCCTGGGGATACGTGATGGGTATGCGGCAAATCAGGTGCCGTCCTTCACGCTCGAAGAGCGGATGGGGCAGGATCGATACAAAGCAGTAGCAATCGCCTGGAGGTCCGCCGTTGGGGCTCGGCTCGCCTTGACCCGAGATCCGCACCTGCATGCCTTCGTCGACGCCGGCAGGGATTTGCACGTCGGCATGAACCTTTTTCAGCTTCTGTCCCGAGCCGCGACAGGCTTTGCACGGCGACGACACCGACGTGCCTTCACCATGGCAAGCGGGGCAGGTTGTTTGCACGCGGATGATACCCGCCTGCTGTACGACCTGGCCATGGCCGCCGCAGTAGGAGCAGGTCTCCCGTTTGCTTCCTTTGGTCGCGCCGCTTCCTTCGCACGTTTCGCAAGGCTCATGGCGTTGAAACTCAACGGTCTTACGCGCCCCTTCCGCCGCTTCCTGCAACGTGAGCGATACCGTGCAACGCACATCACGCCCCTTGCGAAGCCGGCTGCGTCCCCGTCGTCCACCAAACAGATCGCCAAAGATATCGCCGAACGCCGAGAAGATATCCTCAACGTCGCTGAAATGCCCGCTGCCGTTCCCATTCACGCCGGCGTGGCCAAAGCGGTCGTAGCGCGATCGCTTGTCAGGATCATGCAACACTTCGAACGCTTCAGACGCTTCCTTGAATCGTCCGATCGCTTCTTCATCGCCCGGATTCTTATCAGGGTGATACTTAATGGCCAGCTTGCGATACGACGTAGCGATATCACCCTGCGTAGCAGTGCGCTCGATTTCCAGCACTTCGTAATAACAACGCTTGGTAGCCATGATTTCCGTATTGCAATCCGTTCTTACAAACCGGGGTGCCACTGCTGGCTTGCCCAGCAGTGCTTTGCAGCACGAGTGAGCAAACTATTCGTGACGTCAACACCTTAACTATATGCAACCGGGCCACTGGTCGTGGTGACCAAGCGGCCCGGCTCACTCGTATTCAAACTCACGGTGCGTTAGCGGACGCTGCCAACCACGCCGCGCTTGTCGCTGTCTTTGGAATCAAAGTTCGTGACCAACGCTTCGGTGGTGAGCATCAAACCGCTGATGCTGGCCGCGTTCGAAAGGGCCGTCTTCACGACCTTGGTCGGGTCGATAATGCCCGCCTTGACCATGTCGACGTACTCACCCTTGTTGGCATCGTAACCGGTGTTCTGGGGCTTGCGGCTCACCTCGTCGGCGATCACGCTGCCATCCAGTCCACAGTTGTCCGCGATTTGCTTGAGCGGAGCATCGAGCACGCCCAGGACGATATCGACACCAATCTTTTCGTCGCCCTTGCAACCCGACTTCGCGGCTGCCACGGCTTCTTTGGCACGCAGCAAAGCCACACCGCCGCCGGGAAGAATGCCTTCTTCCACAGCAGCGCGAGTTGCATGCAAGGCGTCTTCGACGCGAGCCTTCTTTTGCTTCATGTCGGCTTCGCTGGAAGCACCAACCGAAACAATCGCCACGCCGCCGGTGAGCTTCGCCAAGCGTTCTTGCAGCTTCTCGCGATCGTAGTCGCTGGTGGAAGCTTCAATCGCTTTACGAATCTGATCGATCCGCTTCGAGACGTCGGCCTTCGCACCGGCACCTTGCACAATTGTGGTGGCTTCCTTCGAGACGGTGATCTTCTTCGCGCGGCCCAATTCGGCCAGCGTGATGTTCTCGAGTTTCTTGCCGAGGTCTTCGCTGATCACGGTTCCGCCGGTCAATGTGGCAATATCACCAAGCATCGCCTTGCGACGGTCGCCAAAGCCAGGGGCCTTCACCGCACAGATGTTGAGAATGCCACGCAGCTTGTTCACCACCAAGGCCGCCAGGGCTTCCCCTTCGAGGTCTTCAGCAATGATCAACAGCGGCATTCCCTTTTGGCTCACTTGCTCGAGAATCGGCAGCAAGTCGCGCAAATTGCTGATCTTCTTTTCGTGAATCAGGATGCAGGCGTTCTCCAGCACGCATTCCATATCGGCCGGTTGGTTGATGAAGTACGGCGACAGGAAGCCCTTGTCGAACTGCATGCCTTCGACAAATTCGAGGGTCGTTTCCATCGACTTGCCTTCTTCGACCGTAATCACACCATCTTTACCAACCTTTTCCATCGCATCGGCGAGCAGATCGCCAATCACGCGGTCGTTGTTCGCACTGATCGAACCGACTTGAGCGATTTGCTCTTTGCTCGTGACGCTCTTGGAGATTGAATCCAAGTATTCCACGGCAGCTTCCACGGCTTTGCGAATGCCGCGCTGCACGGCCATGGGATTACTGCCCGCTACGATATTGCGGGTCCCTTCCTTCAAGATTGCACGAGCCAGGACGGTGGCCGTCGTCGTGCCGTCGCCGGCAAGCGTCGAAGTCTTGTCGGCCACTTCGTGAACGAGCTTGGCACCCATGTTTTCAAACGGGTCTTCGAGCTCAATTTCCTTGCTGACGGTCACGCCGTCCTTGGTGACGGTCGGTCCGCCAAACGATTTGTTGATAATGACGTTGCGACCCGTAGGACCCATCGTCACCGCGACCGCATCGGCCAGCTTATCCACGCCTTTGAGCAATTTGCTGCGGGCGTGATCTTCGAACATCAATTGTTTTGCCACGATTGGAATTCCTTATTTATTTTTGGGAAGCTGTCAGCCGTTAGCATTCCGCTTTTCGCCAGAACTGTTTGGCTAAAAGCTGATGGCTGATCGCTATTAGCTATACAACTTTGGCCAAAATGTCGCTCTCGCGGAGGATCTTGTATTCCTCGCCGTCGACTTCGACTTCCGATCCGCCGTACTTGCCGTAGATGACTTCGTCGCCCACCGCGACCGACAATTCACCTCGCTTGCCACTGTCGAGCAGCTTGCCACCGCCGACGGCGATCACCTTGCCACGTTGGGGTTTTTCTTGAGCCGCATCGGGCAGCACAATGCCCCCCGCGGTGACTTCTTCAGCTTCCGAAGGCTTCACAACAACTCGGTCGTCCAGCGGACGAAGATTGATTTTGGCCATGGTTTATATTCCTTATTGTTTATGACTTGATTTGATTGTTATTGATTTTTAAGTGAGCTGTTAGCCGTTAGCTCTTAGCTAATAGCCAGAAAATTCTGAGCTAATGGCTAACAGCTAATTGCTAAGAGCTTCTCTTACATCATCCCGGGCATACCGCCCATGCCACCCATTCCCATGCCGCCCATGCCTCCCATTCCACCCATGCCATGGTCGTGATGACCACCGGCGGCTTCTTCCTCTTCCTTGGGAGCATTCACGATCAATGAATCAGTCGTGAGCAGCAACGAGGCCACGCTCGCGGCGTTTTGCAGCGAGGTGCGAACCACCTTGGCGGGATCAATGATGCCGGCTGCGACCATGTCGCAGTAATCATCTTTGTCGGCGTTGTAACCGTCGTTCTTACCCTTCGATTGACGCACGCGATTCACCACGACCGCGCCATCAACACCGGCGTTCTCGGCGATGTAACGCAGCGGATAGTCGAGCACCTTGCGGATGATCTCGACGCCCAAGGCTTCGTCGCCTTCGAGGCCTAGCTTGGAAAGAGCTTTTTCGCTCCGTAGCAAAGCCACACCACCGCCGGGGACGATCCCCTCGGCCAAGGCGGCTTGAGTCGCGGCACGAGCATCTTCCAACAGAGCTTTGCGCTCTTTCATTTCGGTTTCGGTCGCGGCACCGCAATTGATTTGAGCCACACCGCCGGCCAACTTCGCCAAACGCTCTTGCAGCTTTTCGCGGTCGTAATCGCTGTCGGTCGTTTCGATTTCGCGACGAATCTGCTCAGCACGGCCTTGAATATCTTCCTTCTTGCCGCCGCCTCCCACCATCGTGGTGTTATCGCCCTTGATGATCACCTTGCGGCACTTGCCCAAATCGGACAACTGGATGGCATCGAGCTTGATACCCAGGTCCTTGAAGATGGCGGTCGCGCCGGTCAAGGTTGCCAGATCGCCCAGCATCGCTTTGCGACGATCACCATAACCGGGGGCTTTCACGGCACAGACGTTCACAATGCCGCGCATTTTGTTGACGACCAAAGTCGCGAGGGCTTCGCCATCGACATCTTCGGCAATGATCAACAGTGGCTTCGACGCCTTGGAAACGGCTTCCAGAATGGGAACCAAGCTCTTGGCGTTGGAAATTTTCTCTTCGTAAACCAGCACCAAGCAGTTTTCAAATTCGACTGAAAGGTCGTCTTCATTGTTCACGAAGTGCGGCGAGAGATAACCGCGATCGAATTGCATGCCTTCGACAACTTCGACGGTTGTTTCGTTGCTCTTGCCTTCTTCGATGGTGATCACGCCATCTTTGCCCACTTTGGCAAAGGCTTCGGCCAACACGTTGCCGATCGAAGGATCGTTATTGCCGGCAATCGTGGCCACTTGTTGGAGGCTTTTCTTGTTGGAAACATCGACGGGCTCGGCAATCTTGCCAATCGCGGCCGAGATGGCTTCCACGGCCTTGGCGATGCCACGGCTCAAGGCCATCGCATCGGCGCCCGCGGCAAGCATCTTCAAACCTTCGCGGAAAATGCCTTCGGCCAACACAGTTGCCGTGGTCGTGCCGTCGCCGGCTACGTCGTTGGTCTTGCTGGCGGCTTCTTTCACCAACTGAGCGCCGAGATTCTCGAACGGATCGTCGAGCTCAATGTCTTCGGCGACGGTGACGCCGTCTTTGGTCACCTTGGGAGAACCCCAACCTTTGTCGAGCACCGCATTGCGGCCGCGGGGACCCAGGGTACTGCGAACGGCACGGGCGAGTTTTTCGACGCCTGCCGCCAAGGGCTTGCGTGCTTCATCCTCGAATAGCATTAACTTGGCCACGTTTTACTCCTCAGAAATACGTTGACTGGCTCTACCGAGCCGGAAATTTGATGTCAGGCCACCTGTCGGCAGCCGCGATTAAAGTGTGATTTGGTCGTGCGGGTGTTAAAACTCTCGCCAATTTGGCAGGCGTACCGCTACGTGCGTCCCTCAAAACGCAAGCACCGTGCCAGCTCCGCCAATCCCGCGACGAGTCTCGATAACTCCCGAGTTTTCCCAAGGTTTTGACGAATCCGGAAGATACTGATCACTTCCGCGTCGCCTCTGGAAACGTGTCATTTTGACAGTTTCTTGGCTCGAGCGTAAGGAGGTGTTTTCAGGCTCTGGCACGGAGCTTGCTCTAATTAGTCAATACACCTCGGACGATAGGAACGCGCTAATCACCCAACCCCCGCAAGTTTGATTTTGGGTTCTCCCAATGACCATCATCTCGATGGTCGGCGTTTCCTTCGAGGCATAAGCTCTTCCCTATCCGCAGTGCTTAGCTAGTCGCTGGATCTCGTTAGCGAGACCCTTACCCAGGCGTTTTGCCTGAATTCCTGCTTGCGACATGGTTTTCCCTTTCCGGTTAGCACCTAGCTGTTCGTAGCAAGATAGCGCTCAAAACGCCTGTTTTGAGCAATCAAAAACACCGCCGCACTGGTTGGGCGTTCGCCGTCTGGGTCATTGTAAGTTTCACCATTTTGGTGAAACGATGGCCCCAATATGGTGATGCGCCCGTAAGTCTTTTTATAGCAATGGTTTGCGATTATATTTTCTTGATGGTCAAAAATCGATCATGGACGTCATTTGCTTTTAAGTGCTTACTTCAAAACACTTTGCGACATTTTTCTTGGCATCCACCCTTTTGCAAGATGACTCACCTTGATCCAGCGTGATCGGTGACAAGTCAGAAAAAATTCCTCGGATTGAGGGCGAACGAGGCTGCTCAATTCGGCAGAAAATCCTATCCCCGTTTGGATTTAGAAACGGCTAAGTGTTCGTTCAGTTGGCATGAAGGTGGTTTTGGCACGACCATTGCTTTTGCTGGCACTGTTCAAACTGTTAGCGGGCCGGCGCAGCAGGATTAGGCAAGGTATTAGAACAGGGATATGACTAATGAACGCTGAACACTTTTTGCATGATTACGACGACGAATCGTCTGTCAACTTCTCTTCACGCGCTCCCCGTCATCGCAGCGCGACCGAGCCAGATCGATCCCGCGCCAAACGGCGATCATTCAAAAAACGACCGGCTCCTAATCCCGTCCGGGGTATGGCTCACCGCCGCAACAAGCCGATGGCGTGGTAATTCGCTCGCACTGGCTTGTAGTGTACATAAGAACAGTTATAATTCAGGCGGCCCAGCAACTTGGAGATCCGCCATGACTGAGATTCTAGACCACACCGAGAATTCGCGCTCCTTCGAACAGATCGCACCCGTTTGTGAACTCACGCAAGAAGAGCTGCGCGAGCGATATGAGCAACAACAAAGCCGTTTGGCCTGTCCCAGCTGCGGAGAAGAACCGTTTTTGGGTTAGTCGGCGCTGGGTTGGTCGAAATTTGGTTCGTCGATAGAGTCGCTGAGTTCCAAAACGGCGAAGGTAGGGCGATGGTCCGAGGCTGTTGTTTCGCCGAGTACCTGCGTTTCCAGAACTTGCCAACGGTTCGCAGGACGAAACAGCACGTAGTCGATCTGCTTGTAGGGGCAGAGCGCCGGATAAGTCGGTGCGTAACGGCAGCCCGCCCGCGTCCAGTGTTGCCCAAGGATTCGCAACGTGCGACTTTGCGGTAAGGCATTCAGATCGCCAATCAGCAGGGCAGGGGTGTTACCGGAATTCTCGATCAGGGCATTCACTTCTTTGGCCGAAGCGAGCCGTTCGCAACTATTGCGGCGGTAATCAAAATGCGTAGCGAATAATAGCAGTGCCTGCTCATTCTGCAGTTGAATTTCGACTTCCAACACGCCTCGTTGCTCGCCTTGGTAAAGACTTTTTAGCGGGTGATTCTCGTGCCGCAATATCGGAAACCGCGACAGCAGCACGTTTCCGTAGCGTCCCCCTTGATACGGAATGTTATCGCCAAATAGGACGTTCATTTCCGTCAGTCGCGCAAGTTCCTGCGGTTGATCAAGCCCCAGGGTACGCTCCGTCCCAGAATCCACTTCTTGCAGCGCCACGAGATCGGGTTTCACCGAGCGTATCACGCGGGCGATCCGTTCCAGGTCGACAATATAATCGCGACCCTCACCGTGGTGGATGTTGTAGCTCAATACCCGGAGCGTTTGAGTTTCTTCGGCTTTCAGAATGCTGCTGCCCGACAAGCTGATTAAAGCTGCAAGACTAAGCAGAATTTGCGAACGCATGAGTGGCCTGAATGGTGAGTAGGGATGTCGTTATCTTGCTCACACCATACCCAGCTTTCAAGTTATTACTTGGCGAAAAACTAAGATTTAACACCTGCCCCTATCAGATCATTCAACTTCCCCAGCGTGCTGGTAGCCGTTAGAATGCGGCCACGATTTCAACCAATTGAGAGCTTGGCGGCCTGGGGAGATTGATGGACGATTTTGCCGCGATGATCCAGTCCGCAGCCGATGCGATGTTCATGCCCTGGACTGTCGGCATTCTACTGTTCACCGGCCTCTTCTTCACGTTTCGGCTTGGATTTGTCCAACTTGTTCGTTTGCCCGAAGCCGCCCGCACGATGCTCCGGTCGCAGCAATCGAGCACCACCGGTGCACTCTCGCCCATTCAGGCGTTCATGATGGCGCTGGCTGCAACGATTGGCACGGGGAATATCGCCGGGGTCGCCACGGCCATTGTATCCGGCGGACCGGGCGCATTGTTTTGGATTTGGTGTTATGGCTTCTTTGCGATGGCAGTCAAATTCGCCGAAGCTGTTCTGGGTTTGGAATTCCGCATCTCCAACGGCGAACAAACATTGGCCGGCCCCATGTACTACTTGCGCGATGGCATCAAGTCGCCCGCCCTCGCATGGATATTCGCGCTGATCGCCGGGCTCGCCTGTTTGTTCACCACACCGCTCACTCAGCCGAACTCCGTAGCGGTCGCCGTGGGGAGCCAACTCGATCGCTCAGTCGTCAAATTCAATGACTGGATCGTGTGGGGTGCGAATATCAATCCCAATCGTTTTGCCATCGGTTGTGTGTTGGCGGTACTGACGTGGTTGGTGATCGTGGGAGGTGTGAAATCGATTGGCCGCGTGGCCGAGTGGCTCACTCCGCTCAAGGTGGGGCTCTACTTGCTGGGCGGACTCATCGTAATCGGCATGCATATCACCGCTCTCCCGGAAGTCTTGTCGCTCGTGTTTCGTGAAGCGTTTTCCTTTCGCGCGGGCATTGGCGTGGCGGGGGGCGTGAGCATCTGGACCGCACTGCGTTACGGTCTCGCACGCGGGGCCTACGCCAACGAAGCGGGCTACGGCACCGCGGCGGTCGTCTATGGCGTGGCCAAAAGTTCTCGGCCAGAACAGCAAGGTCTCAACGCGGTGATGGAAGTTTTCATCATTACGTTTGTCACCTCGACGATCAGCGCTCTGTCGATTTTGCTCACGGGTGTATGGAACAAAGGCGAAACCAGCGCGGCTGTTGTGGCCGATGCCTTCAACATGGCGATGCCGACCGTGGGTGGCTGGATGCTGGCGATCTCAGTGCTCTTATTCGGCTACACGACACTCATCGGCTGGGCCTTCTACGGCGAGCAATTCTTGGAATATCTCTTCGGCCCGCGGATCATTATGCCCTACCGCTGGCTGTACTGCGTGCTGATACCCTTCGGTGCGGTGGCCAAAGTCGATACCGTGTGGGCCTGGGGCGATATTCTCAACGCCCTACAGATTTTCCCCAACCTCGTGGGCTTGTTCTTGCTAAGTGGATTAGCGGCGGCCGCGGCGAGTAAGCTGGGAAAAGAAAAAAACTGAGCCCGGCGGGATTCGAACCCACGACCCACGGATTAAAAGTCCGTTGCTCTACCGACTGAGCTACGGGCTCGTTTTTTATAGCCGAGAGCAGAACTTCGAGCGCTCACGGCTTTTAGTAGGGATGACAGGAGTTGAACCTGCACTCCCGAAGGAACTGGAACCTAAATCCAGCGCGTCTGCCAATTCCGCCACATCCCCATTACAATCATTGCCACGCCGGAGCGGGCAGCACCAAAGTATAATCGCCTCTTGCGTTTGAGACTAGGCGTCAGCTGCCAGCCCGTAGCCACGCGATTTCCACGGTATTCATAGCGTTTTCATGAGCGAACTCCCCACCAATTTGCAGGCCCTCCGCGAACAAGGCGTTCTCCGGATCACATGGCCCGATACCCAGGCCGATTTCCCGCTCGCGTTTCTCCGCCGGCAATGCGAATGTGCGCACTGCGTGAACGAATGGACCGGCGAGCAAATTCTCGACCCGGCGAGCGTTCCCGACGACATCGTGATCCAGAAGATGGACCTCGTGGGCAACTACGCGGTTCGCCTCGAATGGTCCGACGGCCACAATTCGGGACTCTACACTTGGAAACGGCTGCGTGAATTGGCCGAAAAACTATAGCGTGGCATCGCTACCCGGGGCATGAACCGGTGTCAGGGGCACTTCGACTTGGCGAACAATTCCCCGCGTTTCCACTTCAAAGCGAATCCGCGGTGTGTTCTCGGCGAGCAATTGTTGCACACGGCTCAGCAATTCGTCGCGGCCGGCAAACTGGTTGCCTTCGACGCTGTAGATACGGTCATTGACTTGAAAACCGGCCAGCGCGGCGGGCGAATGCGGCACCACGCGCGTGATGTACACGGTTTGTGGTTCCACAGGATCTTCCCGCCAGGAGAGCCCCAAGTGGACCGGATTGCCCGAGAGTTGAACTTCGACTTCCAGTTTCTCTTCAACGCCGGGCCGTTCGATGGTCAAGGGCAACACGCTGCCGCTCCGTAGCGCCATCGTTTCCAGCATTGCGGGATTCTCAACCGGCAATTGATTCACTGCGACAATTCGATCTCCCACGGCAACGAGACTATCGCTACTCAATACGCGATTGATTTGCAGTTTGTTGGGCTCACCGGGAACTGCTTCGGTCGTGAAATTCAACCGTGAGGCCAAAGGAGGGAGCGGCCGTTCAACGCGCCGTTGCGTGAATGGTGTATCCATCCGCGATTCGTTACGAAATCCGGGCAGCGTTTCGGTATCGGCCAGTTCTTCGACTTTCTCCAACAGATAGCCGGTGATTAACCGAATGCCTTCGACGTTGATCTTTTCAACATCGTCCGACGGGCGATGATAGTCGTCATGCAAGCCGGTGTGGATGTAAATCGATGGCACCTGAGCCTGATAGAAGGTCCAGTGATCGCTGTTCTCTTTATATTCCCAACTGAAATCGAGCCACGCATCATCCAGTCGAGTTGTGCTGAGCTGACGACGCAAGCCAGGGGCACACCGCGAACCGCCAACTTCGATTCGCCCATCGGTGAGCCGTCCCACCATGTCGATGTTGATCCCCAGCTTCATGTTGTCGAGCTGCAAGGTTGGCTGCTTGGCCCAGTGAGCGGAACCGAGCAGGCCTTTTTCCTCGCCATCCCAAAAGGCAAACAGGATCGACCGCTTGGGGCGATGTTCGGTGCGGGTCATCGCGTCGACCAATTCCAACACAGCCGAGACGCCACTGGCATTGTCGTCGGCACCATTATGCACGTAGCCGAAAGGGCCGTAGCTGTTGCTTTTTTTGCCGTAGCCCACGTGATCGTAGTGCGCGCCGACCAAGAGGTATTCGTCTTTCAACTGCGGATCGCTACCCGGTAGGATGGCGAGAATGTTGCGCTGATTGCCGCGGAATGCTTGGAAATAGGTCCCGTCGACCCCCGCGGGTTGCAGACCGATTTCCTGGAGATGGTCGACAATATATTTACCCGCGGCATGTCCGCCCCGCGAGCCGGCTTCACGTCCTTCGAGGATGTCCCCGGCCAAGAAATTCACATGTCCTGTAAGCTCAGGCTTGGTGATTGACGCATACGCCACATCAAACCAAGCGTTCTCTGCCGCCTGCAACGATCCTGCCGATGCCGCAAAGATTCCGATGCAGCAAATCCCCACGCAGCAACGGACAGATCGTTGCAATTTACGGCGACAGGACAAGACCATTCCGTGGACCATTAATTTTTTCCTAGGCATAAGCCACGCGAAGCGAGCCAGAGAGCCGTCTCCACAACATCGTTCTGAAAGTTTATCGACCAGCAACCCTGGAAACTGCTTAGCGCCCTAGCGGAATTTTATTGGTAACGATCAGTTGCAACTAACCAGTTGAATCAAATGCGCACGCCACGGGTGGCTATTTCCCAATGCAAAACTGGCTGAAAATTCGATCTAACACGTCATCCGTGTAAACAGCCCCCACCACGCGGCCTAGTTCCGCAAGCGCACTACGGAGATCCGCCGCCAGGAGTTCGTCGCCACCACCGGCATGCACAAGTGCGAGCGCCGATTCAAGTGATTCTGCGGCGTGGCGTAGACTGTCAGTACACCGTGCCGTCGTCGAGGCCACGGCCCCTGCTTGGTGAGTCGAACCAAGTTGTGTTGCAATCGCTTGTGCTAATAGTTCCAAACCTTCGCCCGTTCGGCTGCTGCACCGAATCATTACCGCTTGCTGGGATGCGTCAAGTTGCTCGGGCAGCAAATCGCTTTTGGTTTGAACCAGGATTGTCGAATCCGATTCAGGCAAATTTTCTAAGGGCGCGGTAGCATCAAAGCATTGGATCTGGCAGTCTGCCTGTTTTTTCTGCTCGCCGGTCATTTCTTGGGCCAGCCCTGGAATAGAGACGCCAGCGACAAGCGGATCAATGCCTGCCGTATCAATCAACGCGCATTGGAACCCATTCAAATCAACCGCAGCCATCAAGTAATCCCGCGTCGTACCCGCAAGCTCCGAAACCAGCGCGCGATCTTGTTCGTCGCTCACACGATATTTATCAACCAGGGCGTTGAACAAACTGCTTTTGCCAGCGTTCGGCCGCCCCACGAGTACCACCTTCGGTAGCAACTGCGACTGGTTCCGGCTAACCAGTTGTGCGAGCGTTTCAGCAACCAACTGTTGAGCCGCGACAAGTTGCCGCTCAATTTCTGCCGCAGCGATAAACTCAATATCTTCTTCCACGAAATCGAGTCCTGCTTCCAAATGGGCAAGCAGTTGCAAGAGTTGCTCGCGCAGAGCCATCAGCGGTTTCGACAATCCTCCTGCGAGTTGCCCCAACGCGGTGTGCAGCGACTCAGAGTTCTGGGCGTCGATGACCCCCAGCACGGCTTCGGCCTGGGTCAGATCGAGCCGGCCCGCGAGAAACGCCCGCAAAGTGAATTCCCCCGGCTCGGCCATTCGTGCGCCATGTCGGCAAAGCGTGCCCAGTGCCAACTCCAACAGTGGCGGAGAACCAAGCGTATGCAATTCTGCGCTCGGTTGCCGCGTATAACTGCGATCATTGGGCCAGAGCAGCAAATCGCACGGCAGCGACAGGCCTTCTTTCAATCGCAACTCGCCAGAGAGCGTTTGCGAACGCGTGATCGATCCCAGATTGCATTTCACTGTTGCCTGAAAGCATTGGGAAAGGCACTCAACCGTTTGCGGTCCGCTCACACGGATCATCCCTCGCGCCGCGCCACCCGCAGCCGTGCCAATCGCGGCGATCGTGTCGATCAGGTCAGGGATCATCGTGGTTAGCCGGCATCGTCTCGATGCCGTGAATCTACCGCTTCTTCTTCGGCCGTGAATCGCGTAAGGTGGCACCATTGCGGCTGCCACGGCCAGCAGGCACATCAACGTTGCCCGCGGGGACTAACGCTCCTGGCCCAGGTTTCGGTATAAGCTTACGTTCGGCGATGCCCCAAATGCTCGAAGCGATGAAGTAAATGCACAGCCCCGCCGCGACTTTGTAAAACATAATGCCCATAAAGAGCATCATGTAGGTCATGATCTTTTGTTGCAGGGCTGCCTGTTCATTGGCCGCTTCCGGCATAAACATCTTTTGCTGCAAAATAAACAGGCCGACAGTCACCAAAGGCAGGATATTGAGATAAGGCCCTAGGCCAAACATCCCCTCGCCGTTCGTAATGAAGGCCGGCATAATCGCCGACCAATTCCAGAACATGTCAGGCGCGGCTAGATTCGAACACCAGCGAATCGAATCACTGAACAGCGGGGCCTGACGCAATTCCACGTCAACCGCCAAAGCACGGTACAACCCCACGAAGATCGGCAGTTGAATGAACATCGGCAAGCAACCAGCCAGCGGATTGATGTTGTACTTACGATACAACTCCTGCATGGCCTGCGATTGCTTTTGAGGATCCTTGCCATATTTCTCTTTGAGCTTGTCGAGTTCCGGCTTGAGCTCCTGCATCTTCGCCATACTTTGGGCTTGTTTGCGGCTGATGGGGAACATGCAGCTTCGCACGAGCACAGTGAGCATGATGATCGCGAGGCCGTAATTGCCGACCCAGCCATAGAACGTGTGGAGCAGCCACAACATGCCTTGCGCAACTCGGCCAAACCAGCCGTAGTACATCAAATCGGCCAGCGTATATTTCGGATCGTTTGAAGCTATATATTGCGACAACAATTCGGGTCGTTTCGGGCCGGTGAAAATGTTGTACGAGTGGGCCAGCGTTTCTCCTGGTTGCAGCATGTTTGTCTTGCTGATCAATCGGCAGGTGACATTCGCATACAAACCATCGCTCGAACGCGACCGCGGCTTGGGGCTCAACGAAATCGGCCGGGCCACTTCGAGCCAAACCTCTTCGGGCGATTTCTTCATTGGGAGCATCATCGCGGCGAAATACTGGGCGTCGACTCCCATGAACGCCATCGAGCCCCCTTCGAAATCCTCCCCCTCGCCGTTGGCAATCGTCGTCGGCGCTTGTTCCTCGGTGCTACCGCCGAAGTAGCGACCCACCACGTCACGCAAACCCGCGGTTCCCCAATGTCGGCCAAACTTGCGGGCATACCACCAACCCTCAATCGGCAAGCCGTTGGGGCCGTCCAAGCGATAAGCCAAATCGACGGCCTTATCGCCCAAGTTGCGCACTTCGACTTCCAGCACGATGCCATAGGCCGGAAAGCTTTGATTTTTTTGTTCTTTTTCGGGAATGGGCGTGAGTTTGTATCGCTTGATCAATTCCAGCCGATACTGCGGTAAGAGCTTGCGGAACGTGACGCTTTCGGCATCGCTGGCCGCGACTTCCCAATAGGTCTCACGCAGCGCGACGCCCTCGATTTCGAGTTCCTCGGGCTGAAGTTCGGTCGCTGGGAGTATGCGGTCCTTACCGACGTGCTGCATGGTGAACACAAACGACGGCACGTCGATAAAATCTTTAGGAAGCTCCTTCGTACGCATCAGCACGTTTTCGCTTTCGGGCCGCATCACTTCGAGCGGGCGACGGCCCAACGTGGCCACCAACTTTTGGGGAGCTTCGTCACCACGGACGACGTTGAACTCAAACTTATTGCGTGGACGGCGCTTACCCAATATTTCGGCGAACTGTTGAGCTGTTTCGACCTTGAGTGCTTCCTTGTCGCCTTCCACCGAGACGATGCGGTCGCCGACTTCGACTCCCGCCTCAGCAGCAGGTGTCCCCGCGCCAACGACTTGTACCCGCAATCCGCCCTCAGGATCAGGCACCAACTCCAAGTGGCCGATGTAGCCACCACGATCTTGTAGGTCGCGGAACCGCGGATTCGCAAGTTCCACGCGACGCACACCGGCACCTTGATTGGTCAGCGTGAACAGCGCCCGATAAGGCGAAGCGGGATCAGCCGAACCGAGAGTCAAATAAGCGAGATCGGTTTCATCCTGTTCGGGGAAGTCGGTGAGCTCTTCCACCGATTCCTTGTCGGCATCCACGGCGGGGGCCGCTTCGATGCCAGCACCTTCGCCCGGCGGGTCGGCGACGGCTTGTTCTTTGGCTTTATCGGCCAACTTTTTCGGAGGGCGCGGCGGCGCTAGAAAGAAGCTGTTGAGCACCAGCACCGCAAACGAAAGGGCCAAAAATAAAATGACGCGGCGTTGGTCCACGACTGCTGATCTTTCTCTTAACGACTGTAGGGGCCGAGGTCTCCGACCCCGAACGAATTGGTCATTGTATGCTCATCGGGGCTCGATGATTAGGCGAAATCAGAACTCGCCTGCCCAGAAAATTGCCCCGGTTCCGGCCAACCTTTCGGCATTTTCACACGAAAACGCCCGTGGCCTCAACGCCCTTCCTTGATGCGGTCTCCCAGGAAATTATCCAAATCGGGAGTTTGATAGATTTTTTCCGCCGTCTTGCCAAAGTCGTAATCCACGCGGTGGAACGTCAATTTGTTGTCTTCCTGGACGACATAGCAAGAACGTGGATCGCCGTCGCGGGGCTGGCCGACCGAGCCGACGTTGACCATAAACTTTTCGTCACCACGAAATTCAAACACATTGCCCGTCTGTTCGGGGGTGATGAACTCTAAGCTCGAAAGAAACACGCCCGGCACGTGGGTGTGGCCTTGAAAGCAGCCCCGGTTGATCAAGCCGAAGAGCTTTTCCATCTTTTTCTGATTATAAATGTCTTCGGGGAAGACATATTCATTGACCGGGTTACGGGGCGAGCCGTGGACGTATAGCCAGGGTTCATCGCGATAAACACGCGGTAAGGTGCCTAGGAAATCCCAGCGGCGGTCGATCTGGTCGCGTGAACCAGTCGAGTTTTCCAGTTGATTGCGGGTCCAGAAAATGGCCCGCTCGGCGCCGCTGTTGAATCCCTCGGGGTCGAACATCGCGCCCTGGTCGTGATTGCCCAGCAGGCAAACCGTTGATTTCTCGATCACCAGATCGAGGCACTCACAGGGATTCGGTCCGTAACCGATAATATCGCCAAGACAGAAAACTTCTTGGACGCCTTGGCTGGCAATATGCGCGAACACGGCCTGCAAGGCTTCAAAATTGCCGTGGATGTCGCTGATAACCGCACGTTTCACCGGAGAGACGACCTCGCATCAACTAGCTGAACTCGATGTTGCTGGACTAGCTTGAGAGCATCCCCTCATGCCCGCGCTCTCCTATCCACGCGGCGGCACGTGCCAACACGTTGCTACACAGTACGTTGCTGCACAATGCCATTGCCAAATCGCCAGTCTAAGTACCGCTCGAAAGGGGGTCAAGGACGCCCACTGGGGGTGGCCCGACAACGCCCGACGGGTCGCGGACCGGCGGCTTCCCCTGAATCGTCGCCGAGTTCCCCGCCAAGCGAGCATTTTTTTGCAAGGTGGGGTCATGCCGCCCTGCACCCTTGGAAGGGGGCGCAGCGACTGGTAGTTTCAATAAATCAGCCAACTCACAGACCGCGGAGCCAACTACACTTGAGAATTTTGAGCCTGGAAACAAGTTTACGACAAGGCAGCGTGGCCGCGCTGATAGGGGAGGGCAACGGCGTTCAGTTGCAACAAGAGCTGCTGCTTCCCGCAGACGAGCGCTCCGCGCAAACTTTGCTACCCACGATTCAGGAACTCTTGCATGCCTGCCACTGGCAGCCCCAGGAACTTGATTTAGTCTGCGTGACTACAGGGCCCGGTTCCTTCACTGGCCTGCGAATTGGCGTGACCGCAGCAAAGACGTTGGCGTTTGCTGTGGGAGCCAAGCTCGTCGGCGTGCACACCTTGGCTGCACTGGCCGCGAGCGTGTCGCCAGTAAGCGGCCGGTTATGGGCTATCATGGACGCCCAGCGTCAGGAACTCTTCGCGGCAAGTTTCGCTGGAAAAGAAAAAACGAGTGAGCCCGTCACGCGCATTTTAAGCATCGATTCCTGGCTGTCCCAATTACGCACGGGCGATTCCGTCGTGGGCCCGCCACTCGCGCAATTAAAAGAACACCTGCCCACGGGCGTGACTGCCGCAGACGAAAAGCTTTGGCAACCGCAAGCAAGCGTGGTGGGCGAACTCGGCTACCAGCTTTTCCAACAAGGCTGCACGGTCGATCCGATTCAACTCGTGCCCAACTACTATCGCAAGAGTGCCGCTGAAGAAAAATTCCTGCAGGCTAAATCGTAAAGACCAGCGATTCGTTGAATCGCGGCTATTTCGAAATCTCAACGAGCACGTCTTCCGCTGCGCTGATGGTCTGATCGATATCCGCCTCGGTGTGCGCCGCCGAGACAAACAGCGCTTCATATTGGCTGCATGGCAAATAGACGCCGCGGTCCATCATCCCCCAGAAGAATTTCGCGAACAGCCCGGTATCGCAGTGGCTCGCACTTTGCCAACCGGTGATCGGGCCATTGCCAAAGAAGAGCGTCATCATGCTCGCCACACGCGCGAGGGAGTGTGCCACACCCGCAATCTCCGCCGCGGAGCGCAGTCCTGCTTCCAAGCGTACAGAAAGTTGCTCTAGCCGTTCGTAAGGTGGTTCTTCTTTCAAGAGTTTGAGCGTCGCGCAACCCGCCGCGGTGGCGAGTGGATTGCCACTCAACGTGCCAGCTTGAAAGACTTTGCCCGCCGGCAGAATGTGATTCATGATCTCTACCCGCCCACCGTAGGCGCCTACGGGCAAGCCCCCGCCGACGATTTTTCCCATCGTGGTGATGTCGGGTCGAATCCCCAAATACTTTTGCGCCCCGCCGAAATCAATGCGAAAACCGGTCATCACTTCGTCGCAAATCAAGAGCGCGCCATGTTGCTTTGTAAGCTTCGTCAAAGCCGTGCAAAAATCTTTGTTGGGGACGACCACCCCCATGTTGCCGACGATCGGTTCGAAGATCACCCCCGCGATCCGGCTGCCGTGAGTTTGGAACGCTGTCTCCAACCCAGCCACGTCGTTGTATTCCAAGATTAACGTATCTTTGGCCGTGCCGACCGTTACGCCCGGCGAATTGGGCGTTCCCAGCGTTGCCGCCGAACTTCCCGCCGCGACGAGCAAACTATCCACATGGCCATGATAGTTGCCGGCAAATTTGATAATCACTTCGCGGCCCGTATAGCCCCGCGCCAACCGAATCGCGCTCATTGTCGCTTCGGTGCCAGAATTCACGAGTCGCACTTTTTCGACCGACTCAATCGCGTCGATGATTTTTTCGGCAAGTTCGCTCTCCGCTTCCGTGGGAGCCCCATAGCTCGTGCCATGCTCCACCGCTTTGTTAAGCGCCTCGACCACGGCGGGATGACGATGCCCCAAAATCATCGGCCCCCACGAGCCGATGTAATCGATGTACTTGTTGCCGTCGATGTCGTAGAGATACGCCCCCTCGGCGCGCTCAATAAAAATCGGCGTGCCCCCCACCGCACCAAATGCCCGCGCGGGGCTATTCACACCCCCCGGCATCAACTGTTGTGCCCGTTCAAACTCGGCAAGGCTCTTAGGACGCAATTTCTTCGAAGCCGAATTATTCATTATATTTTTTTGATGTTAGCCGGCATCGTCCCGATGCGGTGCAACTTCATTCCGTTTCCAAAGTTTCAAGTTTCCCACGAGCCTGCTTCACTTCTGCGGCAGCCCAAGGCTTATCGCCATACAAGCGAATAATCGCGCGGTACATCAGCTTCGCTTGTTCAGGCTGCACGCCTGCCACAACTTCTGCCGCCGCCATACGTTCCTTGACCGCAGGGAGTTGTTCTTTCGCTTCGTCATCGGTTTGATTCTTGAGTTTCGCGAGTTCCTGCCTTGCCAATACCAACCATTTGCGATCATCCGCCGTGAGTGCGCTCCGGTCGTTGCCCGTCGCCACTTCACCATCGGCCGTCACACCCAGTGGATCGTACAGATCGATCAAATCGCTGAGCTTCGCCGCCGATTGTTCGGGTTTTGGCGATGCCAGCGCTTCCATGTAAAGCTGCTGAATTGGTCCGATGTCCTTTGCTCCAGGCACGCGACCTTGCACGCGTGCCTTGCGTTCGAGGCGTTGAAACTCGAGTTGATCGACATAGCTGGTAAGTTCCTCGGCCCGCGGATCGTCGGGAAACCGCTCCATGAATTCGGTGAGCTCCGTTTCGATTACACGCAGGTCACTGTCCCCTTCGCGATCAACGGTGGCCGTGATCGAAGTAAAAAGTTCGTCGGCCGTGGCAGGTCGCAAGAGGCGCCATCCTCCCCAGGCCATCCCCCCCAACAAAACGACCAGCGCTACCCAGCGGGCGATCAGCGCTACATGGCTTTCCTCTTCTTCTTGACGTTTGTGTCTCCGGGCTTCTTCGTCCACCGTTGTGAACCGCGTGCCGCTCATGCGCGGAGTCGTTGAAGGTGATTTCGCCTGTGTCACGGCTGCCGGTGCAATGACGGGTTCTTCTGGCTGGGCAATCGTCGGCGCGCCGTAAAGATCGTCTGCCGACACGGCAGCTTCACCGTGCAGCATCATCGGCCCATCACATTCGCTCGTGACATCGTTGCGCATCACCGCCGTCACGCCCGGTTTCGCCGGCTCGGTTGCCCAATCGACTTCGATTTCATCGCTCTCAACGGGTACTGGCGCTGGCCGAGATAGCGCTTTTTCCATCGCTTCCATGTGCCGACTTAAAACCAACACATTGGGAAAACGATTTTCCGGATCTTTGGCCAAAAGTTGATCGATCAATCGCCCCACCTGTTCGGGCGTTTCCGGCGCGTATCGTCGCACGGGATCAGGCTCGGCAAATCGCTGCAGCTGCAACATCTCGGGCATCGACTTCGCGCGAAACGGCGGTCGACCCGCGAGCAGGGCATACATTACGCCCCCCAGGCTATATTGATCGCACTTTTCTGTGACGGGTCGGCCATCGGCTTGCTCGGGCGACATATAATCAGCCGTCCCCAGCACGCCTCCCGCGGTAGTGAGCTGGCTCCCACCAAAGAGCCGCGCGATGCCGAAGTCGGCGATCTTGATCCGGCCATCTTTGGTGAGCAATAGGTTCGCCGGTTTGATATCGCGATGCACGATCCCATGATCGTGGGCGTGTTTCAGCGCGCGGCAGACTTGAATTCCAATTTGCAGCGTTTCCTGCCAACCAAATCGCCGACCCTTGTTGATTTCTTCTTCGAGGCTCGTGCCCTCGACCAGCTCCATGGAATAAAACAGGTTTCCGTCCTGTTCGCCGTAGCCATAGAGCCGCACGATTCCTTCATGGCGGAGTTTCTTGAGCGATTCGATTTCCGCTTCGAAGCGTTCGCGGAAGCCGTCTTCCATGGCCAACTGGGGGGCCAGTGCCTTGATAGCAACCCGTGTCCCCGCCCCGGCGCCGGTTCCCTCATAGGTGGCCGTGTAGACGGCCCCCATGCCCCCTTTGCCGATTTGCCGCTCGATGCGGTAAGGCCCGAGTTTCTCAATCTTCATCAATAGCCTCAGTTGCGCATTTGTCAGTGAAGTTAGCCGGCATCGTCCCGATGCCGAGATCACGGCAAATTTGTCAGTTTAATCCTATCACCCCGCGTTCACTCCAGCTAGCAGCCAGCGTTGCGGCAGACCTTGAACCAGGAAGCTGTTTTTCCTATAAGCCCACTGCAAATCTCCTTTCATTTTCACCTAGCGTGGGTCGTGGACACATTGTCAACGGCTCGACGAGGTCATTGGTATGTCTCGGCTGCAAATATTTTTCGTGGCGATCGTGGTAGGCCTTGTGAGCAATGTCGCGCACAGCGAAACCACGTTTCCGTATGTTGCTTATATCTCCGCGCCGCAAACGTATTCGCGCAGCGGTCCCGGGCAACAGTATTATCCCACGCAGCAACTGGCCCAAGGCCATGCCGTGGAAGTCTATCGCCACGACAGCGACGGTTGGTGTGCAGTGCGTCCCCCAGAAGGAAGTTTCTGCTGGATTCCTTCGCACGAAATTCATCGTGTCTCCAACACGACGGCCGAAGTCTCCGTGCAAACGACCGTGGCTCGCGTGGGAAGCACCGTTTCGCCCGCGCGGAGCGCCGTGCAAGTGATGCTTCGTCGCGGCGAGAAAGTGCTGTTACTTCCCGCGGCTCCGAACGATGATCCGCGCTGGGCTCGCATTACGCCTCCGGCGGGTGAGTTTCGTTGGATCGCCGCCAACAGTTTGTTGCGCACGCCACCCATCGAAGATGGGGCCGGTGTGCAACTCGCTAACGGTTGGACACGTCAACGCTTCCACAATGAAGTCCGACCGACATCGGGTGAATCGACCGAAGAATCCGCCGACTCGTTCGCTCACTTGCTACAAAGTGTGCCGAGCCCGCAGCCCAATTATCCGAATCCCACGGCAACGACCGCGACCGTAGTCCCCACTCCCACGGGCACCGATCCCGACGCCGTGCAACTCGTGACCGGTTCCCCAGCCGCGATCGAAATGGCCGACAGCACATCGCTCGCCCCACCGGCGTTGATGAATAACTCCACGCCGCTGCCCGGCAGCTCCAATCCCGCTGCACAATTGCCCGCTCCCATGCCACGTAACAGCACGACGCCACGCGTTCGGTTCAATGGCTCTCCCACGGTGATTGGCCCCGGTTCGGCGCGTGTGCAAGAACTGCAACTGCGGCTTTCGGAAATCATTGTCAAACCCAAGGAAGAATGGCAGTTCGGACCTCTGCAAACCGAAGCCGCCGCCATGCTCGAAAAAAGCGATTCCGTTTCCGAACGCGATCACTTGCGAAATTTGTTGGATCGCATCGCTCAATTCCAACAGGTTCAAGTCGGCCAGCCCAGCGAGACGCTCGCCAACATCCAATCAGCCAACGCCTCGGGCGAATTCACGGGACAGACGTCCAAGGTTCTCGACCTCGTTCGCACCGATTTAGGCGGAAAGTCAGCTAGTAAGAATGTCGACCCTTTTGATGGCCAGTCAACGGAAACTCAGCCTGAAGATCCCGACAGTCCTCGCTACGATGCAGTCGGGCGTCTGAAGCCAGTCGTCTCGCAGCAAGACGATGCGCCACGCTATGCGTTGGTCGACGACCGCGGCGGCGTGATTTCATTCGTCACCCCAACCCCTGATCTCAACTTGCAGCCCTACGTCGGCATGCGAATCGGCGTGAACGGTTCACGAGGGTTCATGCCCGAATACCGCAAAGCCCACGTGACGGCCGGCCGCGTCACACCGATCGAAGACCGCATCCGGCGGTAATGCATTCAATTGTGTGCATGCCACACAATGTCCAGCGTTAGCCGGCAGCGTCCCGCTGCCGTGATGGCATGCCACCCGCCCGCCGGTCCTCGTGGTACGCACTCTTAATCGGTAGCGAATTAATTATTTGCCACTAGCAGTCATACCCTTAATCTGACGTTCAAGCGAGTCGAGACTCCAATCGCCTGGAGCCTGGCTGGGCGGAAATTCCTTCAAGCTCAGAAGAAACTCGCTTGCCACCGCTTGCAGCGGCACCAACACGAATGCCCGATCGATCATCCAATCGTGGTAAGTGTTGGAGTTTTCCTGTGATTTCTCAAAGGGATCGCGGCGAAGATTAAATAACAACGGCAGGCGCAGGTGAACGAAAGGTTCACGCCAGACATCGAGCTGATGAGCACGATTTTCCAGGTAGATTGCCTTCCAGTCGCCGACTCGAATTGCAACGACTTCGCCGCCATCGTTCACATAAATAAAGTTCTTACGCGGTGAGTCTTTCGTCTTGCCGCTCAAGTAGTCCAGCAGGTTGTAACCATCGATATGATTCTTGTAAGTACGTCCGTTAAGTTCGACGCCACCCTTGAGCAACTTTTCCTTCATGTCCGGTGCACCGGCGGCGGCGGCAAAGGTGGGCAACCAGTCTTCATGCGACACAATGCCGTTCAGCGTTGTGCCGGCGGGAAAATGATTGGGCCAACGAACAAAGCAAGGGACGCGAAAGGCGCCTTCCCAGTTGGAATTCTTCTCGCCGCGGAACGGCGTAGTGCCGGCATCTGGCCAGGTGTTGTAGTGGGGTCCATTGTCCGTCGAGTATTGGACGATCGTCTCGTCGGCAATGCCAAGCTCATCCAGTAGATCAAGCAGCTCACCAACGTGCATGTCGTGCTCGACCATGCCGTCGCTGTACTCATCAGAATTCGGCCCAGCCAAGTTCTTATGCTCTTCCTTCACATGAGTGCGGAAGTGCATCCGTGTGCCGTTCCACCAGCAAAAGAAGGGTTTACCCGCTTCGTGCTGGCGTTTAATAAAGTCTTTCGCAGCGGCCAGGGTTTCATCATCAATAGATTCCATGCGTTTCTTGGTCAGAGGTCCAAGATTCTCGATGGTTTGCCCGCCCTTGCCGTCGGCCGTAGATTTGATAACGCCGCGAGGTCCGAACTTTTCTAGGAAAGTTTTGCCGCTCGGCAGTTTCATGTCTCGCGGATAGTCGCGGTTTTCAGGTTCTTCCTCGGCATTGAGGTGATAGAGGCTACCGATGAATTCATCGAAACCGTGCATTGTGGGGAGATGTTCGTCACGATCCCCCTGGTGGTTCTTGCCAAACTGGCCCGTTGTATAGCCTTGGCCTTTCAACACGGTAGCCATCGTCACATCCGACTTTTGCCAACCTTCCTTGGCGCCCGGCATACCGACCTTGGTCATGCCTGATCGCACCGGCACGCTACCGCTAATGAAAGCGGCCCGACCCGCCGTACAACTTTGTTGCGCATAATAATCGGTGAACGCGACCCCCTCTTTGGCGACTCGATCGATATTCGGCGTGTGATAGCCCATCATCCCCCGGCTATTGTGGCTGATGTTCCACGTGCCGATGTCGTCGCCCCAAATGACCAGGATATTGGGTTTTTTAGCTTCCTGGGCAAAAGAGTCGCTCGACGCGGCGGCAACCAGGACGACGACTAAAACAAGCCAGCGAAAAAAACGATGGCGAGACATGGCAATGCTCCAAAAACTTTGTGAGGAGAGTCCGCGTCGTGCAGACTACGAGCGATTTTTGTTGCTCACAGTTTAGTGCATGGCAATGGATTGTAAATATTTTTTCAACGCAAATTTGTGCCGAAATATCGATACTTCAACCAGAACGAAATAAGATGGACTGACCTCTTGAATGTCAGAGTTTACAGCAACTACAGTCCTTGGCCTCGACCATAGAAATTTCTAGAAGCGCATCCCACCGCCAACATTGGAGAAGAAATTCGCCGCGTCACCGCCAAACCCCCAACCGACGCGTACTCCGACTTCAAAATTTGGCGTAATTAAATAGTGAATGCCCGGACTGACGTAGGACTGACTTAGTTCATCCGAGCGGCCATCGGTAAAGATGCCAAAATACTCAATATGAGCATTCCACTGCTCGATCACCTCGACCTTGAGCACCGTCGAAGGCGCCCAGCGATCAAACTGATCGTCTTCTTCCGAGCCATCGCCGTAGCGGATCGCTGAGTCCCAAACCCAGTCTTCAGCCAGCTCCCACCCCCAAACATAAGCGGCCACCAAGTGCGTTGCCGTTTCGGGACCACGTGTGGGAGTGGTGGCTTGCACGATCGTCACACTTCGTGGTATCCAATCCGCTTGTTCCGTGATCGCTGCTTTGAATCCATATATCATCTTGGCTTCGGACTCGATTTCTCCCGAGTCGAGGTCGCCGGTTCCGCCCCCACCGCCGGAAATAGCATTCGATTCCCCGCCGACTTCATAGTTTGTACCCAGGCGAAGCTCAAGCCAATCATTAAAACCATAGCGAGCGATGTACTCAGGTAAACTATGAGTTTCAGGTACGCCGCGATTGTCGATAAACGAGTAACCCGCTTCCAAAATCAATCGCCCCGCCCCGGCGGTTGTTACGGCCGGAGTAAATGAATCACGATCGGTCTCGATGGGTTCTTCCCCGGCTTCTTGAGCGATCGCCTGCGGAGCGGCCAAAAGCAGTACTATTGCAACGAGCGGCAAAATCTTACGCATGGCGGTCTCTCAGGGTAGGGGGAAATCCAATCGCGACCTGCAACCGATTCTCAGCCCCACTTTCACCATTAACAGCTTCAGAATTCGATCTCACAAAAACACCCCAATCGAACAGAAGACTGCCTCAGGCGGAAATTGTCACTCTTCATCGTGACGGAGAAGTATATGAAGAGAATTCGCCGCTGCTAGCACGATTAGAAAGAGAGCTTCTCTCGTATCGTCGGCAGTACCATAAAATCACTTGAGTCGGGGTTCGTTTCGTGGCCAATTTTCTCCGCGATCACCATGTCGCTGCGTGAAAATTCTGGATTTCTGCCCCACTTTTGTGAGGACAGGACTTCGCGGAAATGCGCGCCGAGGGTGGCCAATAATCATTGTGGAAATGCATTTCTAAATCACGATAATGGGGCCTTATCGTTAGCATGTTAGAGGCCAGAATGCGTCGCAGGCGGATAGGCAGCTCCGGCGACGCACAACCAAACACTACTGCGGTCGTACTTTTTGTGATAGCGTTGAGAATCATGACCCACTGATGGTGTAAAAATCAGGGCACAGGCCGTGGTCTGGTGAACGCGCTCGGTCTCCCGTAAAACCAACTGGTATTGCATGATGATAGAGAACTTATTGGAGAGAATTTCTGACGGACAAACAGACTTGGTGTTTGATTACGTTGAGGCTGGCCACTCTGCAAAATCAACACATTGTGGAGGTGTGTCGCTCATCAAGTGGTGTGCCTACCACGGCGACGTAACTGCCATCAAATTCCTGCTTCGCGAGGGTGAGTCCCTGGAATCGCTCGGAGACAATTTCGATCTCAATGGCGCAGTCTTTCATGGTTATCCCCGACTTTGTCAGTTCCTTATCGAGCAAGGGGCGGACGTGAACAGGCCGTTATTGGGCACCGGAGAAACACCTTTGCATTCGTCGCTGTGCACAGCAGATCGAAAGAACCATGATCATGTGCTTCAACTACTCCTCGAGCATGGTGCGAATCCAAACTGTGTGACCAATCCCTCTGTTGAAACCGAGTCCTTCATGCGTGACATCAGAACTCGAGCGGAAACACCGCTTCATCGCGCAGCGGCGTTTGGTAACGAAGGAACAATTCAAATGCTGCTTGATGCCGGCGCTCGCGTCGATGCAAAAGACATGAATGGTGATTCGCCGCTCACATGGGCCAGCTGGCATTTACGCCCCCGATCCATTTTGCGTCTGCTCTGTTATAACCATTATCGGGCGTAGATCATCAATCGGCCGCAAAGTGAGATCTTGGCATGCTTGTGGTGGTGGAATGTTTTCAACCCGTTCGATCTCACAGTTTGAATCCGTGTGGTGCCAATGATGAAATGGATCATTGTGATTATCGGTCTTGCAGTTGCTGGGTTCTGTTTGTTCGGCTATTTGGCCACGTTTGAGCTCAATGTCTCGAATGCGATATATTTCCGTATTGGATATGTTCTCATTGGCTTGAGTTGCCTTTTGGGCGCAGCATGGCTGATTTTTTCACGGAAGAGTTCGTCATGAAGACCGAGTCAGTTAACCCACTGCCGGTCCGAACGGCCACACCTCATTCCTGGCCACGCCGAAGGTCCAAACATAAGCCAAACACGATGAAAAAAACACGAACTTCTTTCGAATCGCGCAAAAAAGTCTGCCAAGTTGGACAAGTTAGAAGAGTTGGCGTTTTTTCCGAAGAAAACGAGGGTCGCCGCCGGAAATCAACTTGGCAAAGTTGGACAAGTTGAGCACGAAGAGGCGAGATGTCGGAGATCAGAGGCCAGGACTACTGACCCCGGCCTCTCACCTCTCACCTCTGCCCCCTATTTCCATCACCTTTTGATCGTCCCGCGCATGATCCGCGTCGCGAGCTCAGATACCCTTGGGTCCGCGTCCTCGATGGCGACCGCTCGGGCGATGCCGATCAGTTCGGGGTCGTTTGTGGTGGCAAGCGCGGTGAGGGCTTTGAGTCGTACGTTGGCGTCGGTATCGGAGAGCAATTCTTTGAGCCACCGCCGGGCCGTTCGTGCGGGGAGGACTTGCAGATCATCCACGAGGTTTAATCGCACTTGAGAGTCGGACGAAGTGAACTTACTACCAAGCACAAGCTCATCGTTCGTTAGCCCACGTTCCTTGAGGACCGTGCGGATGAGACCCGCTTGGAATTTGTCGGCTGCGTTCAAATCCGTGAGTAAGGTTCGCGTGTCTTGTGACTTGAGTTGGGCGATCCGCGTCTCCATCTCTTCCGGCGAGGGGACATCGATTGTTTCAGCCGCTGCCATGATGGGCGTCGATACGGGCGTTTGGGCATCGGCCAAGGGTTCAGGATTTGGCGCAGCAGCAACCGGCGTTTTCGTTTGCCATTCCGGCAACCAATCCGTCGCCGCGGGAAGCTGCGTCGAGCCGGTGATTTCCTCAGCCGTTTTGGAATTCACAATTTGTTCGGCATCAACCGCAAGCGGTCGTGGTGCTGACTCCTGGCGGGTACTGGCGATTGCGCGCTCGCTGGGGAGCGCGGGGAGACGAATCTCGGGGGCAGGGGGTGTTGCCGCGGTGACTACCACAGGTTGTTCGCTGGGAAGTGTTCGCAGACGTGGACCCACCGGCGGAATCGCGTCGAGGATCGTGCTGCAATTCGTCAACAAAGGAACGGCCACAGCGGGGGGAATGTCGGCAGCCAAGTCAGCGAGTTCCACGGCGAGTCGGGTGGCCCATTGCTGCCCGAACGGTCCGAACTTGTCGACGTTTTCCGCCAGCGCCGCGGCGAGCAGATTCGTGGGCGTGGCAATGTCGTACGCCGTGTCGGTTTCGTGGCGTAACTTCCACGTGGCGAGTTGCTCCTTGATGATCTCGCGAGCCGCCAAGGCGACGTCGGCTTTTTCGGAAGCCGCTCCACGAACCAAGGCCGTGATTCCCGTATCACCGAACCTCGCGACTTGTATCAGTACGGGTCGACAATTGGGGTGCTCGGTGCGTTCGAGTTTGGCAACCAAACCATGGGCCAGCCGCTCTTGCTGCCAAGCACGAACGTGTGGCCAAAGCGTAAATGCCGCTATCAACATCGTGGCCACGAGCCCGGTGAGAATCGTAAGACGGGCTAACAACGAACGCGGTTTGGTGACATCCATGACACCAACTCACAGGTGGTTTTTGAGGGAAAGTTCACCACGATTTTCATCCAAGCTGGCAGTAGCGGCAAGATCAACCGTTGCCGACAGTGATAGCACTCCCGCGATCCCACAGCTTTTTGCTGGGGTCGCCTCCCCCGCCGTGCCGAATAACTTCTACGACCCGCAAATCTTTCCAAGCGTTGCGGGCAAGGGTAGGGGGGAATTGAATGCATCGCTGTCTGCGCAGAACGAGCGCCGTTGCGCTCCGTGGTCATCGACCGCTTCGCCGTTTTGCGGCGTGGTCGTTAATTATCTGTCTCACACTGAGCTGGGTTGGAAACTCTCGCGCGGCCGAAAAGTCGCTCGAAGCCAGCACCTCGGATCAGGCACGTTCGGAAGCTTTGGAAGCGATTCCGCTACGAAAGATCACTCCCGAATATCGTCAGGCCGTGCAAGCTGTGCTCCAAGACACGAGCGTCTTCCGTCGCTTGCCGACGCAGGTTGTGGATTGCGATCCCGACATGTTTTCGTTTCTGGCCAAGAACCCGGAAGTGCTGGTCGAGATTTGGCGCGAGTTGGGGATCACGCATGTGACTCTCGAACGGATCGACGCCAATTCGTTCCGCATGGCCGACAATGCTGGCACGACGGGCAAGCTCGTCATCGTCGAGCAAGCTTGCGAAGACAGCGCACAGAATCGCTTTGTGATGTACGCCGAAGGCAGCTACGAGGGCAAACCGTTCAACAAACCGGTGAAGGCGCAATGCGTGCTGCTGCTGCGGAGCGGTTCGTTCGTCGAAAGCAATGGTCGCAACTATGTCGCGGCGCGGCTCGATTCATTCATTCACATCGACCGTGCCAGTTTAGAGATTTTCGCGAAGGTGGTGCACCCACTCGTAGGAAGAATGGCAGATCGCAATTTTTCCGACACCGTGACCTTCGTGGGCAGTTTCTCGCAAGCCGCTGAAATGGAGCCCGCACGCATTAAGCGGCTGAGCGAGAATCTGGAGAATGTGAGTGTGAACCGGCAACGCGAATTGGCAAAAATTGCCTACGATTGCCACGAGCACTCGATTCTCGAACTGACAGCTGCTGGCCCCGCAAAAACGGTGAAATAAGCTCCCGCAAAGCATTTTGCCGTTTTCCAGCAGAAATATACCAAGGTTTGTTCCTCTCCCGCGAAGACGTTCCCGACAGCATGTGCCTCCATTAGGGGGCATTGCGGCTGACCGGGTTCGTCAATAATCAAAGAGTGCATGGCGGTATTTACCAGCACTCGTGAAGCGGGAGGGAATGGACCATGAAGTTCAAAGCATTCTTATGTTGCGTATGTTTGGCCTTAGCACCCACATCGTGGGGCCAAGCCGCGGATGTCGATTTACGCGACGCAGCGCTGCCGATGGCTCATCTGGCAGTCTACGGCAAGCACAACCCCGAGCGTGATTACCAACGCGACTATCTTGCCGAAGTATGGCAAACTGTTCAGGAAGAAAAGATTCCCGAGCGAATTCTGAAAATCGTCACCTCGCGGCTGCCTCAGGACAAACTCGACGAGGCCCAGCAGGTGATCGACGAAATAAGTGCCGCGATCGATCCCAGTTTGAAAGAATCGATCCTGAGCTCTGAGGAAGTGCTGTATTTGCAGATGATGGAGTTCCCCATGAACCACCATCTGATCGCACTACGTTATCCTGGCGACGGTGCGGAAAAAGTCGAAAAGAGCTGCCAGAACTTACTGAAATTGCTGGAAGCAAAAAGCGAGGGCAAGGTCCCAGTCACTCAGATCAGTCAGGGGGACGTCGAGATCACCGGCTTGGTGCTGCCACCGAACTCACCGTTTCAGCCGGTGTTTGCTCGTCTGGATGATGTCTTTCTGATCAGCAGTTCGCACGTCATGTTGAGCCAAGCCCTTGAGATGCTCAAAAGCGATAGCGGCAAGTCAAAGTTCGATGACCCTCGCTTCGCCGAAGCCTTTGCCAAACTCCCCACTCCCGAGGATGCGACCGTCATCTTCGATGGCCAGCAGTTGTTCAAGCAACTGGGGTCAATCGGCGGTTTTATTCGGCAACAGTCGAAAGAGGATCCCCAAGCCGTGCGAGTGGCTGATGCTGTCGACATGCTCATCAGCGAGCTTGCGGTGATCGATTATGAAGTGACCGTTGAATACACCGAAGGATTTGAGAATCGCGCCGCGACCTTGGGCAAAGTCACCGCCGATGCGAAAGAGAAATTGCTCGGCAAAATGCTGGGAAGTGGTAAGCCGTTTGAAGATTGGCAGACATGGATCCCCGCCGACGCGGTGGCTTATTCTCTTTCCAAGGGCGTGCAGCTTCATCCGGTGTACGAACATGTGATGGAGATTTTGCAAACCAAGTTTCCTGAATCAAAGGACGCCTTAGCCAAATTTGAAAAGGTGCAAGCAGATCTGGATTTGTACCTCGACCGCGACATTTTGCAGTCGTTCAGCGGTGAAAGTGTTTCAGTGACTTTGCCGCGTGCCGATGAGGGGCAAGATTCCGTGTTCGCGTTGAAATGTTCCAATCCGGCTCGCATTCGCGAATTGTTGCATCGGTTGGTCGACAACCTCAACAAGCTGCCGCCGTTGCAGGCTCAGCAGATTTCGCTAGCCAAGGTGGAGTCGTTGCCGGAGTTTGAAATGCTCAATGTGCCGATGTTGGTCGCTTTCAATGTGAAGCCGATCATAGGTTTTCATGATGGGTGGATGATGGTGGGCTCGAATCCCGAATGTGTGCAGAAAATTCTGGATGCCCGTGCAGGCAAAACAGACACGATTGATAGTTCCGAACATTTTGAACGGTTTCACTTAGCAATCGAAGGCCCTGTGGATTCGCTCGCCTTCACCGATTTGGAGAAAGGTATTCACCACGCGGCAGATATGATTCGCAAGGTGGGGGGTATCGCGCCGATGTTCCTGGCCATGGCTGGGGCTAATGCCAATGCCGAAGAAATCAAACCGATTGTCGAAGCATTGGCCTTGCTGCCAAGTATCGCGAACGTGGTGGAGAAGTTTGATTACTACCAAGCAAACCTGATGGTTGTGCAAGCTGGTCCGCTGCCGGATTCGTACTTGAAGCAATCGGTGACGTTGATTCGCCCGCCTGTGACAACCAGCAAGTAACAAAACCACCGCCGCAGATTGAATTGATCTGCGGCGGTTGTTCATGACTTTCCGAAGTGCTTGAGCGCCAAATCGCTCAGACCCTTGAGATCGAGCTTGCCAGTTCCGAGCACGGGGATTTGCTCGACTTCCAAAAAGCTATCAGGTGAGGGGAGCCACAAATTGGGTAAGCCAAGTGTGGCCAGATGATCGCAGATTTGTCGCGGCGTTTTGTCGAGCTTGGTGTGGACGACAATCAAACGCTCACCACGTTTCTCATCGGGAACCGCCGTCACCACGGCCTTCACGATTTCATCCTCGGGAGATTGCACAAAACGCTGAATGGCTTCTTCGAGATTGAGATGGGGCACCATCTCTCCGCCAATCTTGGAAAACCGGCTCAGCCGCCCCGTGATTTGAATGAATCCCTGCCGGTCAATGATCGCGATATCACCGGTGACATACCAACCATCGCGGATCACCTCGGCAGTTTTGTCGGGAGAGCCGAGATAGCCCTTCATCACATTAGGGCCTTTTATCAACAGCATGCCGGGCATTTCGGGTGGCAAAATAGCACCGGTATCGGGATCAACGATTTTGGCCGTTACGCCAGGAACGGGCCGCCCCACAGTACCTTCCTTCAGCCCTTCGTCGCCACTTTGCGAACGCATCGGCGGCACATTCACGGAAACGAGCGGCGATAGTTCCGTAGCACCGTAGCCTTCGATTGGCCGCACGCCAAACTTCGCTTCGAACTCATCGGAAAGTGCTAGCGGGAGCTTCTCAGCTCCGGCCACTACGACTTCCATCTTGGCAAAGTCTTCGCGCTCACAGCGGCGCAGGTACGAACGCAAGAACGTCGGCGTGGATAACAAGATCGTGACCCCCCACTTGCGGCACAAGCTCCCGACGATCTTGGCATCCAATGGCGTGAAGTGATACACGCACCGTACGTCGAGACCCAATACGGTCCAGAGCGTCACCATAAAGCCGAACGAGTGGAAAAAGGGCAAGATGCCGAGCAGGGTATCGTCGCTCCGCAGGTGAATGACCTGATCAATCGCTTCGACATTGGAACCAATGTTGTGATTTGTGAGGACAACACCCTTGGGATCGCCCGTGGAGCCGGAAGTGAAAATGACCGTGAGCTCATCATCGCTAGTCATACGATGGATGCCGAGGATTCGCTCAAGAATCGCGAGTGGAGTGGCATAGGCCAAAATAACACCGGCGATTTTGTCGGCGGTGGTGACTTTGTCTTTGAAGTCTTCTAGCAGGATCACCTTGGCGTCGATCTTCAGATCGAGCTTCTCCATCACCTTCTTGCTGGTGAGCACATGGCGGATCCCCGCCTTGCGAATGCAGGCGTTGAGCACGTCGTTGGTGACGGTGTAATTCAGATTGGCTGCCACACGGCCGGAGAGTGTTACCGCGGCATTGGTAATCACTGCGCCGACCGACGGAGGCATGAGCACACCGACATATTTTTCGCCCGATTCGAAAACATTGCGTAGCAAAAGCCGTCGCAATATGAGTGTTCGCATCAGCAGCGATCCACCCGTCGCTTCAGCACCGCTGGAGTCGGCCAGTTTGAACTTGAACAGACTCTTACGGCATTTACGCAACATCAAGCGAGGCAAAACCATCATACGTTGTCTTCTCCCGGTTACGGCCTCGGCGCCGAGGTCCTGCACGGCTTGGCGGAGTTCGCAGATGTCGGTCACGTTTTCCACAGGCTTGCCAAACCAAATGGAAACAGGGCGGAAAAACGCGCGGCGGCGGATGCGAGTAAGTGGTCCACCGCGGAAGGTAAAGATACTTCCCCACAGTTCATCAAGGTAGACCGGAATCACTTGGGCCGACGTCCCTTTGATGATTTCCAGCGTTCCCCGACGGAAGGGCTGCAATTGTCCCGACTTGCTGATACCCCCTTCGGGAAAGATACAAACCAATTCGCCGTTGTTAAGGGCTTCACGAGCCGTGTCGAGCGCCGACTTCGTGGCCTTCGGGGCGCGGGGCAGAATGGGGATGACCCCCATGATTTGCGCGAGGCCACGGGTCCACCGACTGTTGATGAAATCGGCCGACACGATCATCCGAATCGGTCGCGGCGAAATGGCAATCAGTAACAGTCCATCCAGCCAAGAGACATGATTGGGTACCAGCAGCGCACCACCGACCTCAGGCAAGTTTTCGCGTTGGTGAACACGCACTTTAAACACGGTATGAGTTAGCAGCCAAGCTAAGAATCGAATCGAAGCCTGGGGAATCATGCAGACGATGTAGATCAGCACGGGAATCGTCAGCACGCCGCAAACGAGAAAAATCTGGCGAGCTGTCAGAAGTGGCGGCCCAACAAACTCCTGAAAGACTTCCCGCGCGAGGCCTTCGCGTTCAGGGAATTCGTGCGTCAGTCCGATTACATCGAGAGGGGTGCCAGTTTCGCGAGATTGTTCTAACCGATGCCACATTTCGGTGGCCAAAGCAGCCGTTTTGGGCTGATTCACATAGCCGGCCTGAAGATTTTCCAGTGTGCCGGGATCCGTGGGCAACCGCATGATGAAGAACGCTAACGACGCCAGCAACATGCCACTGAACGTCATGAAATTGCTCGCGGCGAGAATCGAACCACGCCGATCGGGCGGACTATTGAATTGCATGTACGAGGCTAGCGGCACATCAAACAGCCCTGCTGAGCATCCCAGTAGAAATAGCAAGATTCCCGCTCCGATATAGCTGAGGGTCCACTCACCCCCTTCGATGAAGAACTCGCCCTCGACGGTGAAAAGCATGACTGGCACGAGCACCAGACCTAGCGCGCCCAGCGGCAGAATTCCCAGTTCGACGCGGCCAGCCGACCAGATGCCAGCCAGCACGCTGCCGACACCCACACCAACGACCAGGGCCGCGAGCAGTGGTGCGACTTGGGTTTGCTTTTCGCCCCCAGCTTCGAAGGCAAATTGATCGATATTTAAATGCGCGAGCGCGGCCAGGGTCCAAAAGAAAAGAATACCCAACGCCACGCGCAGCATCGCTGGGGTGTGGGAAAGCGTTTTGAGATCGGCCCAGGTTTGTTGCGGGGCGTTCCACGGAAACTTTCGCGATGGATCGCCGGCTTTGTAGTGTGCGATCGCAAGGCTGGTGACCCAACCCGCGATGGCCACGCCGACAAGCACATAAGCCGACCATTCCCAATGCGCTTGGCCACGATCGCCCGTGTTGTCCGCGAGCCAACTACCAGCTGTCGCGCCCACGGTGGTCGATACGACGGTCGTCAGACCGATGAGGCCGTTGGCTGCGGAGATTTTGTCGTCGCGGAGCATCTCCGGAATGCTGCCGAGCTTCGCTGGTCCAAACAAGGCGGCTTGAGAGCCGATGAGCCCCAACACGGCCAGTAGCAGCCACACTTGTCCCCAGACGATGCACAGAATCGCCAGGGCCATGATGATGATCTCGGCAAACTTGCAGGCCACGATTACGGAGCGTTTGCTGAAGCGGTCGGCCAAATAGCCTGCCGGTGCCGCGAGCAGGATATAGGGAGCGACAAACACCGCCAGGCCCAGGGTCAGCACACCGCTGACCTGGCTCGCTTCGAAATAATCCTTGCCGATGCCAATCACCAGCCAGCGCAAGATATTGTCGTTTGTGGCCCCCAAGAACTGGGTGGCGAGCAATCCCAAAAAGCTGGCTGAAAGGAGGCCGCGTTTTTCCGAATTCGTAGCCGGGGGCGAATTGCTGAACGTGGTTTCGCTTGCCATTGAGAATCGAACGGTGCCGCCTGTGAGAATTTGCCGATGACCCTCTAATGTAGCCTGCGGCGACTGTTTGCACCAATCGCAATTGGCCAACGAGACCTTGGCGGTTCGTGAGTTTCGTGGTGAGATTGGAGATTTTGCAGTTTCCTTGTTGATTGGATAGCTTGTAAAGTCTACTCATCGTCGCGATGCCGATTGTGAGTCAAGTCCCAGATGTGGTTTCCTTGTGGGTGCTGATTTTTATATTGATTTGATTACCGCCCTGTGGTTGGGCTTTTTGGGGGCGTGCGTCGGCAGCTTTCTCAATGTTGTGGCTTATCGCCTACCGCTGGGAATGTCGGTCGTCTGGAAGCCGTCGCATTGTCCCCACTGCAACCACCCGATTCGCGCCCGAGATAATGTGCCGGTGTTGGGGTGGCTCATCTTGCGAGGCCGTTGCCGCGACTGTGGCGCGCCGATCTCGCCCCGCTATGCGATTGTCGAAGCGATCATGGGGATCGTATTTTTCTTGCTCGCCTATTTGGAGTTGTTTCGCGGCGGGGCGACGGTCTTTGGCGAGCCGCTTTCCGATTTACGCGGTGCTATGGACATCGTCTGGATCCCACAATGGGGAGTCATCGGGCAGTTTGTCTATCACGCGATATTGGCCAGCGTTCTGATGACGCTTGTGCTTTTACGATTGGATGGGAATATTACCCGCGGCAAGCTAATTATCTGGTCGATAATTTTGTTAGCTCTCTATCCGTTGCCAGCAATGTTCATCAACTAGTCGGCCAGCAACTTAGCCGCGACCCTCGCGAAATAAGTCAGAATTCCATCGGCACCCGCGCGCTTGAATGCGAGTAAGCTTTCAAGCATGACTTTGTCGCGATTGAGCCAACCTTTTTCTGCCGCCGCAGTGAGCATCGCGTATTCGCCGCTCACTTGATATGCAAACGTAGGCACGCCGAAGGTGTCCTTCACTCGCCGCACGATATCCAAATAAGGCATCCCCGGCTTGACCATCACGCTGTCCGCCCCTTCGGCAATATCGAGGGCCACTTCGCGGATCGCTTCGTCGCCGTTGGCAGGATCCATTTGATAGGTTCGCTTGTCGCCACTCCCCAAGTTAGCCGCGGAACCGACCGCATCGCGAAACGGCCCATAAAATGCCGACGCATATTTGGCGGCGTAGGCCATGATCTGCACGTGCTCGAATCCGGCGGCATCGAGCGCTTTCCGAACCGCGCCAATCCGGCCGTCCATCATGTCCGACGGAGCAATAATGTCGGAACCAGCCTCGGCTTGGACGACCGCTTGTCGGCAAAGCATCGCGACGGTTTCGTCGTTCACCACATAGCCGTCTCGTACCAATCCGTCTTGGCCGTGGCTGGAATAGGGATCTAGCGCCACGTCGCAAATCACGCCAATCTGATTGCCGTGTGCTTTTTTCACCGCCGATACGGCGCGGCACACAAGATTGTCGGTATTAATAGCTTCTTCGCAGTCTGGCGTTTTCTTTTCCGAGGGTGTGGCAGGAAATAGTGCCACAGCAGGAATGCCCAGCTCAATCGCTTCGCCGACAGTATCGACCAGCAGATCTATGGACAGCCTTTCAACACCCGGCATCGAAGGGATCGGTTCGCGTCGTGATTTTCCTTCACACACAAACATGGGCCAGATGAGATCGTTGACCGACAGGTGGTTTTCCTGAACGAGTCGCCGTGACCAATCTTCGCGTCTCACCCGACGCATACGAGTTTCTGGATAGCGTCCCAAGGAATTGAACGGTGCGTCAGCCATGATTTCCTGCCAAGAGAGTCCGTGAATCTTGTCTATCGGACTTCCATTATCCAAGGCCATGTCCTTAAAATCCATGGCGGAAGTCCCCTGTCGTATCATGGAATTTGTTTTATGCCCAGTTCTGAACCGAAAATGGCCCTGGGGCCGTTTGAGTTTCGTCCGGCCTTTGTGAAAGTCAACGGTCGGCCACAACTTGCCGATTGGAAGGGCCCCCTGCAATTTGCCATTTGGTGCCAACGGGCAAGTCCCTGGTGGATCGGCGATATGATCAACCGGGGTGAGGATCTTTTTGGAGAGGAATTTGGCGAGGTTTGCGGCGAAACGCTCTCGACGGAAATGGTCAGCCGCTATGCCTCGGTCGCCCGTCGTGTCCCGCCACAAAATCGACACTCGGAATTATCGTGGTCAGCTCATGCCGCGGTCGCGCGTTTGAATCACAATGAGCAGCGCAGGATGCTGGCCGAGGCCGCCAAGCATGGATGGAACAGCGACGACCTACGCAAACGAGTTCAGCAGTTTCTCAAATCGCGGAATGATTGATTCTGCTCGTCATGTGGTCACTCCATGATTTATGAATTTCACGATCTGCTATTGATTGGGATCGTGATGACCTTCGGCAGTGTCATTCAGGGGGCTGTCGGATTTGCCTCTGGCTTGCTGGGAGTTCCACTTTTAGTACTGTGTGGGTTTTCTCTTCCCGAAGCCGCAACAATCAACCTTGTTTCTACGAGCGTCCAGAATTTTACGGGAACTTGGAAACTTTGGGACTATTTGGACTTCGAGGAACTAGTCTATCCGACGGTCGTGCGACTTTGCTTCGCGATACCTTTGGGCACTTATGCGGCAGGTTGGGTTGACGAACGACTGACTCCTGTACACTCGAAACAAATTTTGGGATTGCTGCTACTGACCGTGCTATTTCTGTTGTGGTTTTTCAAGATCAAGCCGCGTGAGCAACTGAATATTTTTTGGAAGACATTGGCATTTGGAAGTTCGGGGTTCCTGTTAGGTTTTGCGTCGATGGGGGCCGCGCCGCTGGTAATTTACGCGAATTCACTCACGTGGCCCGTAAATAAATCCCGCGCGTTCCTATTTTTCTGCTCCGCCGTGGGACAACCTTTTGCCGCCTTGTTTTTTTGGCTGAAATTCGGTGATAAGGTCCTAACGCCGGCCTGTTCGACGTTGCTGTTTCTCCCCGCAATTTTTGCCGGATTGTGGCTTGGTTTGCATCTGGGAGCATTTCTGTCAGTGACAGTGTTTCGCAAGATCACCTTTGGACTGATTGCCATCACCGCAATAGCGGCCATCCTAGCACCCTTTCTGTAAGCACGTTACAACTTGAAGCACACTCATCTCTATTTTCACTTGCATGAGGCCCGTCATGTATCTTGCTAATACCCAGCGTTACGATTCGATGACCTACAACCGTTGCGGTCGCACCGGTGTGAAATTGCCTGCCGTTTCGCTCGGACTTTGGCATAATTTCGGTGGTGTCGATGCCTACGAAATAGGGCGCAGCATCGTGCTGCGAGCGTTCGATTTGGGCGTGACGCATTTCGATTTAGCCAACAACTACGGCCCGCCGCCCGGTTCGGCCGAAGAGAATTTTGGCAAGATCCTACGTGAAGATTTAAAACCCTATCGCGATGAACTGATCGTTTCCACGAAGGCTGGGTATTTGATGTGGCCTGGGCCTTACGGCGAGTGGGGATCGCGTAAGTATTTGTTGTGCAGCTTGGACCAAAGCCTAAAAAGGATGGGTTTGGAATGCGTCGACATCTTCTATTCGCATCGCCCCGATCCGGATACACCTTTAGAAGAAACGATGGGAGCCTTGGCGTCGGCAGTAAAGCAAGGCAAAGCCTTATACGCGGGGATCTCCAATTACCGACCCACGATGATGGCTGAGGCTTGCCGCTTGTTACGCGACATGGGCACGCCCTGTTTGATTCATCAACCGCGGTATTCGATGTTCGATCGCTGGGTTGAGGAGGAAAGTTTATTGGATTTGCTGGAGCGAGAAGGAGTGGGCTGCATTCCATTTTCTCCGCTGGCTCAAGGGCTGCTCACGGACCGCTATCTGCAAGGCATTCCTGCCGATAGTCGCGCTGCCAAACCGCATGGCTTTCTCAAGCAACAGGAAATCACAGCCGATCGACTTCAGCAAATCACCAAACTCGGCGAAATCGCTTCGGCCCGTGGGCAATCACTCGCACAAATGGCGCTCGCGTGGGTGCTGAAAGATTCGCGCATCACGACAGTGTTAATCGGGGCGAGTTCTGTCGCCCAACTGGAACAGAATCTCGGTTGCCTTGCTAATCGTAAATTTTCCATTGTGGAAATCAACTCAATTGAAGAAGTGCTGCGTTCTTAAATGGCCAATGAAAAAAGGCCGCCCATTCCAGGCGGCCTTTTGAGTTAGAACGAATTGCAAACGCAGTCTTACTTGCGACGCACGGCCAAGCCGATCAATCCTAGTGCTCCCAGCAAACAAGTCGTGGGCTCGGGAATGGCTTCGCCGCGAATCTCACCTGTACCTGAGGCTTCGAAACCCGTCACAAATCCACCGGCCGATGTCTTCGTGCCAGGTGTAACTTGAGCCGAGAATGAGACAGTTACAGGATCGCCAATCACCAACCCGCCGGGCAGGTTTTGGGTAAAGACATCCGAGATTGCTGCACCGAAGGTAAATTGAACGACGTTAAGGATGTCGACATACGTAATCGAGACATCCTCCAAATCAACCAGCAAATACTCGCTAGCCAAAGGGGATGTGCCGATGAGCAAATCGAAAAAGCCAGGATTGCCCGGAGTCGTTTGAGAATCAACCGTACCTGGAGCAGAGGAAATTCCCGTGACGTCGGGAATGTATGCATCCAGTGATATGTCACTTGTGATGGTGTTGACTAACGAGCCGTCAACATAGATTTCCACGGAGGTAAGAGCATCAGCATCGGCTGGATTGGCTACGCCACCCGCGGTCGAGCCGCCATCATAAATCGCAGAACCATCATAAACGAGGTTCATACCCGTGAATTGAATTTCGATCGTAGCAGCCTGAGAGGCCGTCAGCGATAAAGCCACCACAGCGCACGCAGCTCCGCAGCGGGCAAGGTGTGAAACGAGTTGTGTGATCTTCATTAGTTCTAACTCCCCAGACGTAATCTTCAAAAGATGTATTGTCGCGATCCATCCTTGCGACTTCTGAACAGACGGATAATTCCGTATCAGGGCGACTAGATATAGACCCTGCGCTAGCTGCCCTTACTTATCTAATGTAATTAAATGACCAAATGCCGCAATATAAATGTGCTGTTAAGGGCCGGTTTTTTTAGGGTTTTTCTGGCTGGAACAACTACTTTAATACCATATGGACTGGTTCCAAAGCGACCACATGGAATTGCGCAATAGTTTGTCATCGACAAATAAACGTGCAAAGAAAGGTCTTTGCTGCCTACCAGACACTCTTTTCTAGCAAACCACAGCTCGACACCCACCTGAATGGGGGAAATCACTCTGAATCGCTGTAGGGGGAGGCCTCCACCAACCATGCCAACCCGCAAGCTAAATGACCACCGGTTTACCCAACGCCCGACGGATCGGGACTAATTGCCCGGCGTGCATTAAGCCGTGCGTCGCAATCAACACCAGCATGTGCCCGGTTGTAGGGAACATCGAACGGAAATTCTCCGGCGCAGGCTGATCGAGGTCTGCCTCCGTGAGTTTGCTCAAGAGTGCATTCGTCGCGGCATGGACTTGCTCAAACAGATCCAAGTACTCCTGCTTCGTGCAAAAGTTCTCAGGGTTGTCATCTCCAACCGTCGCCTTGCTATGCTTTTCAGCAAACCCGGCAGGCAATTCAATAACGGCCTCCGTGTCGACAAATCCGAGCAATTGGTTTTCCGACGAAATCAAATGCCCCAGTTGCCAGGCGATATGATTACAGCCAGGCCCAGGACGCAGCATGAGATCGGCATCGCTCAAATCTTCCAAATAACGTCCCAACACCATCGACGAAGTATTCATCGCGATGCGTATCACATCTTGCGCTTGCATGGCATTTCTCCGATTCATGACATTCTAAAAATTTTTCGAGGAAGAACACTTTAACAATCGCGGCCAGGTCCTGGCCAGAGGAACTATCAACCGCCATAACGACCGCAGCGCATGGGGGATGTTATTCGCAAGACTTCCAACTTGTCGAACTTGTCCAACTTTTTTGCGCCTTTTCGGCGATGATCGAGACATTTCTTCTCTCGTTGCGTGCAGCGCGCGGAATCGACGTCCCAATTCGAACTTGGTCAAGTTAGTCAACTTGGTCAACTTGGCACACTTTTTTGCGCACTTCCAAATGAATTCGTTTTTTTGATTGTGAATGCTATCTGTTTGGACCTCCGGCATAACCAGGACTGTGGGCGTAAAGCCTCTGTCCCTCGTAATGGTTGTGAAGCATGTAGACCGAAACGAGTTTTACGAAGTTCCGGCATAGTAGCGGTGTAGGTAGTACATTGCCGGAACTGCGCACCGCTTGTTCCGGCCCACAAAACTCATTGACCGCCTGATTATAACGTATTGGTGTACGTGTGTACCAATAATTTTTGGCCACTTCTGAAAATGCGCTTTGAGCGTTCCGCCGTCATTCCCGCTGAGGCGGGAATGACGGGCAAGAGTTAAATATTATGCTGGCCGTATCTCGCGCATGCGCGGCAGAGGGTAGGGTGATAGAGGCTAGATTCTTCTGTCGCCTAGGCTCCCTCAGAATGACTTAGCGAGTTACTGCCGTCTAAACAGCGCCTGCCGTAGTTCTTCCTCGAACGTGGCACTTGTTTCCAGCACTGCGCGGAAGTCGTCTTTGCCGAGGGCGTAGAAGATGCAGGGCTCGTGGGCCACAATCGTGGCGTTGCGTGGTTCGTCAGTAATAAGAGCTGCTTCGCCGAAGTATTGGCCTTCTTTGAGTTCGGCGACTTTGCGTTCCTGGGTGCCGTCGTTGATGAACACGTCGACGCTGCCAGAACGGATGAGATAGAACAGATCTCCAGCGTCTCCCTGGCGAATGACGACGTCGCCCGGGTCGGCTTCGTGAACCATCATCTGATCGGCCAACTCCGCGATCGTGTTCGGCGTGAGATCGGCGAACAGCGGGAAGCCCTTCAAGAAGTCGCAGATCACGGCCGTTTCCTTCACCGCCACGTTGGACTTAATCTTGCCGTCGACCATGTTCACGATGCGGTCCGCCACGTCGAGAATGCGATTGTCGTGCGTGACCATAATGATCGTGCAGCCTTCGTCGCGAGCGAGTTCTTGAAACAGCGTCACCACTTCGCGGCCCGATTTTTCATCCAAGGCGGCGGTGGGTTCGTCGGCGAGAATCAATTTCGGTTTGTGGACCAAGCCGCGGGCAATCGCCACACGTTGCTTTTGACCGCCGGAAAGGGACTTGGGTTTGTAGTGAATGCGGTGCCCAAGCCCGAGCCGGGTGAGCAACGAGTTAATGCGTCCTTCGGCAACCATGGGGTCGAGCCCCACGAGTTCTGCCGCCATGTTAACGTTTTGATAGGCGGTGAGCGATTCAAACAGATTGTGTGCTTGGAAGATGAAGCCCATTTCCTTGCGGAGCCGCACGATGAGATTGCGATCCGCGCCATTGAGTTCGTTCCCCAGCACGGTGAGGCTCCCTTCTTGCACGGTGCGCAACGTGCCGATCAACGTGAGCAGCGTGGTTTTACCCGAACCCGATGGGCCGGTCATGATGACGATTTCGCCACGGCGAACGTCGAGATTGTTGTGATACAGCGCTTGCTTACGCAATTCCCCTTCGCCGAAATAGTGATTCAGACCGTTGACTCGCACGGTCTTCGGCATTTGCAAGCCGCTCCCAGTAAACGCGCCGCTGGTTGCCGGGATGGTGGTTTGAGAGGTCATAGTCGTGATGATGTTCGAGGGTAAGGCTTAGAACAAATTCGCCGGGTCCGCGGCAAGCAATTTTCGCACCGCCAGCATGCCCGAGGCAACGCACATGACAATCGTGGCCACGAGCACGAACAACACGCCGTGCAGTGTCATGACCATCAGCAACCCCGTGCGACCGGAGAGCCAGGAATACAATCCCGTGCTGACGGCAGTCCCCGGGATGAATCCGACGATGGCTAGCAGCACCGCTTCGGTGAGAATCAACACAATAAAGTATCGGGTGGTGTAGCCCATAGCTTTGAGCGTAGCGAATTCGGCCATGTGATCGGCGATATCCGAGTAAATCACTTGGTAGCAGATCACCATGCCGACGATGAAACCGATAATTTTTCCCGCGAGAAACACCGTGCCAATAGGCGTGCTTTTATCCCAGAAGCGGATTTCCTCGGCACGGAATTGATCGCGCGTCATCACGAACACGTCCTTATCGAGCGTTTGCTCGAGAAACGTGCGAACTTCGTCGACGTCGACCTCGGGGTCGACATCCACGACGCCGATGTCGATCACGCTCAACGGATCGCCAAAGCGCACCCGATGGGGGTAGAACTCGGCGAAGCTCTCGGCGCTCATCAGCAAATTGCCGTCGTGAGCGAAATCGGTCCCTAAATCAAACGTGCCAACGAGCGTGAGCCGCTTGCCGGCGAGTTCCACATATTCCTGCTCAAGCGCGGCATCATCGTCCAAGGGGAAAGGAAATTTCGATTGCTTGCTCTTGCGGTCGAGCAGAGCGGTTCCTTTGACGCGCAATTTGGGACTTTGGTCGTTGATTTCGTTGCTTTCGAACACTGGATCGTCGAGATGGAAACCGATTGTCCGCAGGGGATAACCGAGATTTCCCATGCCGTTGTTGATGCGGCGGACAACTGAGGTCGTAAGCTCGGTGTAAATCGGATACGCCCCCTCGATGCCGGGGCAGGAGCGAGCTTGGTTGAGCCGCGAGATTGGGAACCGCTTTTCCGCGGCGAGCGTGTATTTGGCTTTGCTGACGATAAAGATGTCGCCTGCAAGGTCGTCGATCAGTTTCACCTGGCTATCGAAGAGAGCATTCTGGAAGCCGACTTGCGTGAACATCAACAGCACGGCGAACGCGATGCCGCAAATCGCCACCACCAACCGCCGCACGTCGTGCGTCAGATTCTTCCAGGCTAGCGGAGTTTTGGTGAGAGATTTCATCGCTTAAAACAAATCGGCGGGATCGGCTTTATAAAGTTTACGCAGGGCCGCGAGTCCCGAGACAACACACATAAACACGGCGAGTACCAGCACGGTGATCATAATTCCCGGAGTCATCTCGAGTGGCATGCCCGACAGAGCTTCGATCAAGCGGTAGAGCCCCCAGGAAATCACGAGCGATGGAATATATCCCACAAGCGCCAGCAGCACCGCTTGCAGCAACACCACTTTGGTGAGATACATGGCTGAATAGCCCATCGCTTTGAGCGTGGCGTACTCGCTCATCATGTTGGCGATGTCGGTCGACAGCACTTGGTAGACGATCGCAATGCCCACGAACAACGCGACCCACACGCCGAGGGTGAATATTTGGCCTAAGGGCGTTTCATGAACCCAGCGGTATTCTTCGCGTTCGTTGACTTCCGCACGAGTAAGAATCTCGACGTCGCGGTTGGTTAACGCGGCGGGGTTGGATGACAAATCCGCGGGATCGTAGTTTGAATCGGGAATGCCGTAGATCTTTTGCAGCTCTTGCCGCACGGCTTCAGGGTCCGCCCCTTCGCGGAGTTTGATCAGCCCGAAGGTGACATCTTCGATCGTCTGCCAGGGGCAGGCACGCACGTAGCCTTGTACATTGGTGATACACGCCCCGTTGCTGGCCATGCCGGCGCCGAGTTTGAACAGTCCCACGATCTGCACGAGATTTGGTCCGAGCGCTGTTTCCACACCGATATCGTCTTCGCTGAACCGGCGACCGTTGCGCGGGCCGTAATCGGGTGTCGATTTGGTGTCGACCAGCACGTAGCGCGGATCGGTCAGCGCTTGAGTCGCCGCGGCGATGTCCTCGCGCACAAATCCAGGGTGATTGGGATCGGTTCCCATCGTAATAATGCCCCGCCATTGCCCCGCGCGGTCATCGATTTCTTCGCCGACGTTGAACGTGGGGGCCTGCCATTCGCTCAAACCAAGATAAAACGGTTCGGCACTCGCGACTTCCGTCACGGAAGCGGCTTGATGGACGCGATAGCGCGGGAAGGAACGGGCTTCCGTGAGATGCAAGTACGCGGGCGAACGCAGCATCAAATCGAAGTCGAGCGCGTCGTAGATTTGCGTGGCGGTGCGTGTGATGCCACCCAAAAATCCGAGCTGCATGAAAATCAGAATGACGGCGAAACCCACCCCCGCAATGCCAATGGCCGTGCGGACCTTATTGTAAACAAGGTTCTTCCAGGCGAGTGGGGTTTTCATGGATTCGCATCGGAGGCGGATTCTTCCGTTTCAGGCTTTTCAAACTCGACGGTCACTTGCAAGCCGACGCGGCGGGCGGCTTCGGCAATCGCGGCTGGGTCTTCAATGGCCACGCGCACTTCCACGACGCTGCGATCGGCAGGGGCGAGCGGATTGCGATTGGCCAGCCCCGGCGAACCGATGATGCCGCCGATGCGTTCGATCTGGCCTTTCATGCCGCCCGTGCGCTCGTGCGTTTCGGGATTGATGCCGTCGGCGAACTCACCCGAGAAGGCAGGACTGCGAATCACGGCCGCTTGGCCGACCTGCAAATCTTTGACATCGGCCTCGTAAACCTCCGCCACGCAAACCATCGAGCTCAAATCGCCCAGTTGCATGATAGGCATCTGTGTTACGAATTCCCCGGGACGCAAGAAAATCTTGAGCACGGTGAGCGGATTGCGCTCTTCGGTCGAACCCGGTTTGTGATCTTCGACAGTTTCGACTTCAAGCACATTTTGCAGCGTGTCGGGTGCGACGTTGGGAGCCATCAGCACCGAGCGCTTCAGCGTTTCCTTGGCCACGTCGATCTCTTGTTCCACGGCCTGTTCTTCAAACTTCTGGCCAAGTTGTTGGACGGTGAGATCGGCCACACGAATCTGAGCTTGCGCTGCGGTGACAGTTTTATCTGCCGCTTCCTTGGCCGAGTCATAACTTTCGTTGGCAATTCGGAAATCGGCCAACGCCGTTGCCATTTCATTTTCGCGCTTTTTCAGCTGATGTTCAGTGACCAATTCCGGGTCTTCCAAACGGAGCGCTTCGAGGCGCATGAATTCTTCGGTCGCGAGTTGGACCGATCGTTCCAAGGCTTGCAGCTTGATGGATTGCAGTTCTAGTTCTTTGAGCTTGGCCTGAGCTTGAGCCAGCGAAGCCTCGGCCTGTGATTTTTGCGCTTTGGCGGTTTCGACTTGCAAGCCGCTATTTTTCTCGGTGAGCTGCATTTTTTTGACGAGCGCCGCAAGCTGGGCTTTGCCGACGTCGTAACTTGCGAGCAAACCCAAAATGCCGTTGGCGGGGACGCGCTGGTTTTCGACCACGTCGGGGTCGAGTTCGACGAGTCGCTCACCCGGAATCGCACTGACGGCGATAATACCCGAGGCGGGTTCCAATTGGCCGAGTGCGTAAATCGAACGGGGCCGGGTTTGGTTTGCCCCCTGAGCCAAGCCACTCGACTTTTGATTGCAGCCCGCTATGCACGCAACCACAAGCACGGCGCAAGCCAACAGCGGTTGCCAGAAGTTTGGTGTTCTTTGGCGCATAGAGGGCATCTCAGGCAGCTATGTGGTTGCCAGCAACGGGGAAAGGGTTCCTGCAAACGTACCGCGCACTAGCGAAAAGGGGCGAAAAATGTCCGTCATTCTTCACAATTGACAGGGGAACGGGGGGTGTCAATCAATCTTGTCTCAACGCTCCCGACGGCCAATACTTGTTCTCATTATAATCCCACCAACCGGCCGGTTCGGCTTGAAACTGGTCATTTGGCGAGCAAGATCGCGCCAGCCCGAACGAATCTCCCCCAGGCGGCGTAAAATCCGCGTTCCTTTTGACCCATTTCCGGAGACCAGCATGATACGCCGACTGACCAGCTTTTTCGCGGGAGTGCTGACCGGCGGGGTGCTCATCTATATGGCGATGCACTACCACGTCATTCACGCTAACGATGGCTGGCATCTGGTCCCCAAGGTCGATGGCCAACTGACCAACACGTTTGTTGATATTCGTGATTACAAAATTTCCGATTGGGCGCAACATGCCGATATTGCGGCTGCCCTGGTCAACGCCAACCGCCGCGACCTGATCGACAGCGCGGTCAACGACACCTTCAACAGCGGCGTCGATCGCTTGCTCAACCGTGAAACACGCTAAGAGCCATACGATCTGTGTGACTGGTTACAACTGAGGCATTCTGAAGCTTTCACCGCGCTTTTCTCGATGAAGGGAATAAGAGAAGCCGTTTTTCTCGCTTCAGTGAATGGTGTGATGGTCGAGGCCGCTGTGTTCGCCGCCATCAACCAACGTCATGAAGGATCAAGGCCATGGAACTCAATCGCAACCAATATTTTTTCCTCGGGATGATCGTTCTGCTGATTGGCTTGCAATTTCGCTTCGTGAGCACTTATGTCCTCACCGATGAGGCCACGCAATTTCTGGCGGAACGCTCCAATAAGTCGTCGACGACTGCCACGATGGTGTCGTTCACCCGCGATCTGGGCGCACTGCCCAATAAAGTGATCAGCCCGCCCGAATGGCTGGGGTGGTTTATGATTTCCGCGGGGGCCGTGCTGATTCTGCATAGTCTGGCGATGAAGAAGCCGGGTGGCTGACGCAATTTCTGATTGACGCTGGGCTTCAACGCGCGAAAGTGATGGACATTATGAAATCATTGGCCCTCCGCTTGAGCATCGCATTTGCTGTTGTTGGTATGATCTGCGCAGGTTGGTCGACTCAAGCCAAAGAGCGCGCCATTGAAGTTGCTGACGAAATCGTCGAAGACGAAGCGATCCGCCAGCTGGAGCAGCGGCTCTCGCGCGAAGAAAAAGAAGAGCGTGCCAAACGCCGCTTGCGCGAAGGTACACAACTTACCGACCACGGCGGACATTTCCGGCAGGATGGCGATGGGGCGATCTTCGTCGCCGAGGATGACCTGGAAATCGTCGCCCTCCCCAATCTGAATCTCGAACGTGTGGTCCGCACCCTTAAAGGATCCGACGAAGCCGAAACGATCCGCTGGAGCGTCACCGGCGTCGTCACCGAATTCAACGGTCGTAATTTCCTGCTCATTAGCCGGGCGGTGTACAAATCGGCCTCGGCACCCCCAGCACCCGAACAGATCCAGGTCATGAATTGAGCTTCGGCAAGGCACCCAGCGAGGGCCCCCGCTTCCTTGACATGCCCCCCGGGCCGGATATGATCGCTTGAGGCGGCAGATCATCAATTAGCCGCTCGTTTTGCTCGTTTCCCAACATTGGCATTCATTCTATTTCATCCCTAGAGCGTGGTTATGTTGCGTCGACTGGAAGTGGCTGAATCGGCTCAAGTGAGCGTGGTGAAGTTTAAGGACCAAAAGATCATCGATCCCGAAGCGATTCAGGAGCTGGGTGACGAGCTGTTCACCCTGGTCGAGAAGGACAACCGCCAGAAGATTCTGCTCAATTTTGCCAATGTCGAGTTTCTGTCGTCGGCGGCCCTGGGCAAGCTGATCACTTTCGAGAAGAAAGTGAAAAAGAACGGAGCCAAGCTCATATTGTCCAACATCGCCCCTGAGATTTTTCAGGTGTTTGCGATCACCAATTTGGACAAGCTCTTTACCATCAAGGATAATGAAGCTGACGCTCTCGCGGTTTTATAACGCGTAAAACGCAGGGGTTGACTGTGCTTTCTTGGAACAGAGAGCACCCATAACGGCAGGTCGATAGCGCATGGGTTCAATAGCGGTGACGGCCTCGATGAAATTTCTTTCCCGTAAGATTTCGCCGAGCATATGGTCATGACCGCTCCCGCTAAACCCATCACGATGTCGCATACCTTGCCGAGTACGCTGACGGCCTACCATGAGCCCATGGAAGAAATGATCAGTGTCTTGCAAGATTTTGGTTGGAACAACCAGGACGTTTTTGCCGTTCGCATGGCCCTCGAAGAATCGCTCAGCAATGCGGTTCGCCACGGCAACAAGCACGACCCCAATAAACTTGTCTATGTGGATTGTGAACTTTCGCCGAAGCGCTTCTTTGTGAAGATTCGCGACGAAGGCCCCGGCTACGATCCTTGCCACGTGCCCGATTGCTGCGCCGACGAAAATCTCGAAGTCCCCGGCGGCCGAGGCTTGGCCCTGATGCGGGCCTACATGAACAGGGTCGAACTGGCCGAACGCGGCACCTGCGTGGTGATGGAAAAAGTGCTCAATTAGCGCCAGCCGGAACGCTCGGCGTTACAACCCGCATAAAGGGGCTTTTCTCGAACTTTTCTGTGTTCGCACGGCTCTTGTTCGTGTGTGGTGTGTCCGATATTATGGAGATTCTTCGCAATCGCGTTGACATTCCCTGGTAGCTCAGTTGGTAGAGCAAGCGGCTGTTAACCGCTGGGTCGTAGGTTCGAGTCCTACCCGGGGAGCTTTTTGTAAGTCTTTGCTGAGTAGCCCATTAAGGCGACCCGCTGACGTTCGGCGGTGCAGCTTGTTCGAAAGAAAAGTATCCAAAATGGATACTTTCTGCAAACAAGGAGCACCCATGGCCAAAACGTCAATTTCTCCAGCAATCTCTCGTGTGCCCCGTTATTGTCGCCAACGCAACAAGAATCGCGCCGATCGTGCTTACGTCCGCATCAGCGGCCAAACCGTGTGGCTCGGCGATTATGGATCCCCAGCCAGTCGAGAGCGTTACGCCGAATTGATCGGCAAACCCAATGCTCCCCGACGCGATGCCCTCGGGAATGTCACCGTGGCGATGTTGATGGTCGACTATCTCGAATACGCGGAGCGCTACTATCGCAGACCCAACGGTGAGCCCGGCCGCGAATATGAGATGACCCGGCTCGTGCTGGGTTACGTCCGTCAGAATTGCAGCAATCTCGCCGCCAAAGATTTCGGACCGAAACGCCTGAAAGAAGTTCGGCAAATGCTGGTCGATGCGGACCTATCGCGGAAGTACATCAATAAGCATATCGACCGCGTGCGCAGAATGTTCAAGTGGGGAGCCGCGGAGGAAATGATTCCCCCGAGCGTGCCACTCGCGTTGAGCATGGTCCCGGGCTTGCGTCTAGGGCGTACCGATGCCCGCGAAATGCCGCCAGTCCTGCCCGTGGCGCCCCAGACCGTGGAAGCGACCCTGGAGCACTTACCGCCGGTCATAGCGGATATGGTTAAGCTGCAAAAGTATTCGGCCATGCGCCCCGGGGAGCTTTGCATCATTCGTCCCATCGATATTGATCGAAACGGGAGCGTTTGGATTTATCGGCCGCAAGCGCACAAGACTGCACATCATGGGCATACGCGGTCCGTGATGCTCGGTCCGCGCTCTCAAGAGATTCTCCTAAAGTACCTTGTGCGTGACGAGAAATCTTACTGCTTCAATCCAGCCGAGGCCGAATCGAAACGACGCGCCGAGCGATCTGCCTCGCGAGTGACACCGCTAAGTTGTGGCAACAAACCGGGGAGTAACAAGCAGCGGCAACCCCAAAGGGCACCTGGCGATCACTATACAACTCATTCATACGGCCGTGCGATCAAGCGGGCTTGCGAGCTCGCATTTCCCGCCCCCGCTGGGCTGAAGGGACAAGAATTGGCCAAGTGGCGAGCCGAGCATTCTTGGTCGCCTCATCGACTAAGGCACGCTGCCGCCACTGAGATTCGAGCGCAGTTTGGGCTGGAGGAAGCGCAGATTCTGCTTGGCCACTCGCAAGCTAACGTGACGCAACTGTATGCCGAGCGAAACATGGCCAGAGGCTTGGAAGTCGCCGCTAAAATCGGTTAATTTAACAGCTGGGTTTGGGTAGCTCCCATGGACTGGCCACGTTTGAAATTGGCACCACCGTTTCAACTTGGCCAGTCGCCCGGCCTTACAATAGGTGGTGCAAAATGGGTAAGAAGCAAGCAGAGACTCTGGCAAGCGTCCGTGCGTTCATCAAGCAAGCCCTTGCCGACGCTCGTGCTTTGGTCGACGAGTATTGCGAACCGCCGGTGAAAATGACCGCCGAGCAATGGCAATCGCTACGTGGACATTTTCTCACATTTTCAACGGACGATGGGGAATTTCTCGTCTATCGCATTCGCAGGAAAAAGTTGGCGAAAGCAAATCATCTTCCGATCGCCCAGCGTGCCATCATGCTCGTGGAACGATCCGAGACGGCTTTGAATGCGCTGAACAAGTTTGCCAAAGTCGCCGGTGCCGGACCGGCTGCAAGGCTGTTCGCCGCGGCCTATGAGTTTGGGATGCGTCTGACACTGTTCGATAAGAAAGGCAGCGACATTGTGGGTTTCCACGCGGTTAATGATCAAAAAAATCGGAATCGAAAGTCAAACGCCCCCCACGTCGAAAAGCACCCGAAGTTTCAACCCGCGATTGACCGCCTGATGAATTACGGCGAACCGGACGGGCTTTCGTTCCAAAAAGCGGTAGACCAAGTGATGGTTGATTTCGAGGTAGAATCGCGGTCAACGATCACAAAGCAGGTGGTCAATAAATGGCGTCGCGAGGGCGGTCGACCCCGCAAAAATCCAGGGTAAAAAAATCATATAATCGCGCCGCGGTTGCATTTATTCTTTTCTAAAACAGTCGCGTTTAATTGCTCCAACGTTGAACATTCTCAACTTGGAGCCCAACCGATGCGACATTCTAAACTCTTAACGGAAGAACCGCTGACCCTGGCGGAAGCCGCCAAGCTATTTCCCAATAAGCCCCACAAAAACACCCTGCGACGATGGGCTGATAAGGGGTTTCAAGGCGTGCGAATGCGCAGCTTCCGAAGCGGGGTAACGATCTGCACCACGCGAACTGCAATCGAAGAATTTCTCCGGGCGATCAACCCCGAGCGGGACAGTGTGCCGATCGCAACCCCCGAGCATGAAGCCGCGGAAGCCAAGCTAGACGCAATGGGCGTAAAGTAGGAAAACACTAGTCGGCACGACGCCGATGCCACGGGAGGTGTCAAGATGACCACCAATAGTTTGCCTACCGCCGAGAACGAAACCAAGTGCGTAATCGGTTCGCTGATTTTAATGGGCATGTCCGACGATCATGCTGCGATCGCGGAAGTGCTTTCAATTCTCCGCCCGAAAGATATTGCTCAACCCCACCTCGCCAAAATCTACTGCGCCATCGATTACTTGTATCGCCAGAGATTGCCAATCGAACCGTTGGTAATTGTTGATCGACTCCGCTCAGTCGGGCAGTATGAACAAGCCGGGGGCGGCTCCACCCTCCGCGAATGCGGTGAGATAGTGGTAACATCGGCTCACGCTCGATATTACGCTTATAAGGTTAAGCAAGCCGCCAAACAGCGCGAATCGTACTGGATGCTGTTACGTGCAACGGAGGAAGTCGCAGGGGGCAAGCCTAGCGATGAGGTCATTGCTGATATACGCGCCGAGCTGGAAGATTTCCAACGGGACAACAATGTTGTCTTGGAAACCGCCGGCGATGCTTTCGACCGTTGGGCTAAAGGTATCATCAACAAGGAAAAGCCACAGCTTATCGAATGCGGTCCCAAAGGCTCTCAACTCGCCGAGTTTCCGATCGGGCAAGGGCAGGTGACGATGATCGGAGCCCCACCGGCTGCAGGGAAAACGGCGTTTGTGGGGCAGGTGATTTTCGACGCGATGCGCATTGCCGGGCAGGAGCACCTCAAGGTGTTGATCGCTAATGTAGAGATGAGCCCCGCGGCATTGCTCACACGAGAGCTGGCACGAACCACGGGTATCAGCCACAGCTATTTTCAGCACCGGGATTATTACGACTCAGACAAGCCACGAATCGAGGCGGCAATCGAGGAACTCCGCGACTTGACCCAGCGCGTGGAGTTTATGCCCCCCCCATTCACGCTCGAAAATCTGACCCGTCGTGCTCAAGAATTCGAGGCAGACATTGTGGTGCTTGATTACGCTCAAAGATTTTCGACCGAGAATAAGATTGTTGATGCTCGGGCGATGACCAACGCAACGATGGACTGTTGCCGTCGGCTTGCCGATCAAGGTTCCGCGGTCATCGTGGTCAGTGCTCTCTCTCGTCAGAAATCGAGTGGTGGTTCCACATACGACTCCAAGTCCCTCGGGTTGGCAAGCTTCCGCGAATCGTCGGAACTCGAATATGGTGCCGACTCCGCTTGGTTATTGTTACGCGAGCCCGATAACGACGCTGTCGAGTTGAAGTGCGTCAAAAATCGAGTTGGCAAACTGGAATCCCTCCAACTCATTTTCGATTCCGCACGGCAAAGTTTTCGCGACGAGCCCAAAAACCATGAATGGGAGCCCGCGGAATGAGCAATTCAAATGGCCACCCACGAACCAACGGCGCCGTCGTGTATGACCCTATCGGTCCCACGCGAAACGGTCGGCCCGGCACACCACCAGAGACCACCCAAGCCACCCGCAAGCCGTCCAAGCCCAAGGGAGCGGCTGTGGGGCGGTTCCAGGTGTACAACACGTTTGTAGATCAATCTATGCGGCTTGTCGGTCAATTGGCTCAATCTGTTTGGTTTGTGCTCTGGCGAGAGACCAAGCCCGATGGCACCGCGATGATTTCCCACAACCAGATTGCCGAACTGGTTGGGGTCAAACGGCGTGCTGTCATACGAGCCACGCAAGAGCTGGTCGAAGCTGGTTTGCTCGTTGTCATCAAGCGAGGCAGTGCTACCGGTCATACCCCATCGACTTATAGGATTCTGCCAACACCAAAGAAAGGAACCAAGTAGTGTCTCCACAGACACTAGATGCCACGTGAGAAAGTAGTGTCTCCCACGACACTAGTGGCAAATAGAAAGTGGTGTCCCTAGAGACACTAGAAGTGGTGTCTTTGGCGACCAAAAGTAGTGTCTCCAGAGACACACTCCCCATAAGGCATAAGGGGAACTGCCCTTCGGGCGTTCCCTTTTGGAGAAAAGAGAAGAGAGAAACCATGACCCCAACAACCCCCACGGAGACCACGACCATGACCACGGAAACAATCGAATTCGAGAACGACCCCGAAATGGACGAGTTGCTCAGCCGAATAGCCAAGGAGGAAGCGCAAAAACAGCACAACTCCGCGATGCGACGGCTAGGGTTGCGATTCAACCCCGCTTTGCCAAAGGTGCGTCAACTCAAGTCGCTGCCTGGACAGCAGGAGTTATTTGGATGAACACCAACCCAACCCGCCAACGCCAACTCCCGTTCGATCAAGTCTACGACCGGGCAAGGGAAACCCGTGCCGAGCGTATCGAGCGACTGCTAGGCACAAAAGCGAAGCTCAAAACGGGCGCAAGCTATTCGACTACGCGGAAGCAAGTGCTATCACGCACCGATTAAACCGCAGAGAAAACGGACGGAACTCGAAATGACCAATAACCCAATCAGAAATGAAAAGGGGCAGTTTCTGCCCGGCAATCCCGGTGGCCCCGGTAGAAATCGCCGAGAGCGCGAGGCTGCCTACCAATCCGCATTTCAAAACGCTTTGAAGCCCGCTGACTTAGCTTTAGTGGTTGCCGCGATGCTACGGGCAGCGCTATCAGGGTCGGTCGCAGCAGCGCGGCTTTTGATCGAAAACGCACTCGGCAAACCCAACGTGAAAGTCGAATGGACGCAAGAAAACGAATTTCGTGTTGCTGGCATGAATCCCGCCGAAGTTGATCGGGAAATGCTCGAATACATTCAAAGCAAGATCGCCGAGCGAGAAGCGTACGAGCGTGACGTGCAAGCCTGGCAAAATGAGGGGCAACCCATGCCATCACAACCGACCCAGGAGCCCGCGGAGCGAGTCCACGCGAGCGACATTGCGCCCGATGAACCACCGGACATAACACCCGAGCCCGTGACACCGGTCGAAGCCGACGGCAACGAAGTGGACAACCTCACAATGCGTGTTCGGTTGGCGATTCAAGCCAACATGAGCGAGCTACAAATCGCTCGAAATTTGAACATCAGCCCATGTCGAGTGGAAGAAATCATTGCGAAGCTCAAAGCCAAACCATAGCTAGTTACCATCACCTACTTTTGAAGGGGAATTGAAATGCGACAAAAAGATTTAAGAGCCGTGTTCGATTTTGTGACCGACGTGCTCGCCGAATACGTCGACGATCAAGCAAGCATCCGACCGAGCGCTTGCGACTTGTAAACAGAAGCTGAAAGTTGGTCAACGTGCTGATTACGCCCAAACCCTTGCGGACGTGGCAGCCGGTCGACTGCGCTAATCGAACACTGGGATTTTTCTATCGTTGTGAGTTTCCCCAGGAGCCCCCTTGCTCGTTGCTTGGGGGCAATTTATTTCTCTTAACCAATTGATAGGAGATTGTTATGCGAAACATAGATGAGTCTCTGAAAAAACTAGATGAGATTCTGAAAGACCCTCGTTTTGACGAATGGCGGAATGATCCTGAATGGGATTTCGATCCGGAGGATCTATCCGAACAGTCGTTTGGACTCGAAGACTTAATGCCAGATGAACTAGCGCAGCAACTGCGGCAATATATTTGGGATAGCGTTTTGGGATAGCGTTTGACGAAACACTGGAGTTGTTCCTATTAGCGTTGTGAATCTCCAGGAGCCCGCCGGCTCGTTGTCGGCGGGCAATTTATTTCTCTTGAGCTGAATGATGAGTATTTACGAGCCCGAGCAATTCGGTTGGATCAGCGTAAGCGCCTAGCCGAGCCACAACGAGGGCGAGGCAGACAGGCAGCTTGGTGAAAAGCAAGCCGCGTGCGATCCTGTTTTGCCGGTGTGGTGCACACTTACGGCCGGAAATCTTGCCTATTCGGGCAAGTCGTGGGGTGTACGTACGATTCGGGGGCGGAGCGTTCACCTGGGGGCAATCGATAGCTATACTGGGAAAATTAACCTTCCCTCCTGTAGTCCCTATTGCCTGCATGTTTGAACAAGCTTTTACGAATATTGATAATGCTCTGCGCCAAGAAGCCGGCTGCACGACGGAGTTGGACTACACCGAGCAGTCTTCTTGGCTGTTGTTTCTCAAATATCTCGATGGTTTGGAGCAGGACCGGGCCGACGAAGCGGCTCTCGAAGGGAAGAAATACACTTACATTCTCGAAAAGCCGTATCGCTGGGAGAGTTGGGCCGCGCCGAAGGACAAGGCTGGCCAGCTCGACCACAACAAGGCGATGACCGGTGACGACCTCGTGGACTTCGTCAACCGGAAGCTGTTTCCGTACCTCCACGGATTCAAGCAGAAGGCCAGCGGGCCGAATACGATCGAATACAAGATCGGCGAAATCTTCGGGGAGATCAAAAACAAGATCCAGAGCGGCTACAACCTCCGCGAGATCATCGACCATATCGACGAACTGCGGTTTCGCTCGCAAGCCGAGAAGCACGAACTCTCGCACCTCTACGAAGCCAAGATCAAGAACATGGGGAACGCTGGCCGGAATGGGGGCGAGTATTACACCCCGCGGCCACTCATTCGAGCCATGGTGCAAGTGGTGAAGCCACAGATTGGTGAACAGATTTATGATGGAGCTTGTGGATCGGCAGGCTTTTTGTGTGAAGCGTTTGATTATCTCAAGGCTCAAAAGAAGCTAACCACCAAAGACTTGAAGACGCTTCAAGACCGCACCTTTTATGGTAAGGAAAAAAAGTCGCTGGCCTATGTGATCGCGATCATGAATATGATCCTGCATGGCATCGAAGCCCCCAACATCGTCCACACGAACACGCTTACCGAGAATCTGGCCGATGTCCAAGAGAAGGATCGCTTCGATGTGGTGCTAGCCAATCCGCCCTTTGGTGGCAAGGAGCGGAAAGAAGTTCAACAAAACTTCCCCATTCGCACCGGCGAGACGGCGTTTTTATTCCTCCAGCACTTCATCAAAATGCTCAAGGCAGGTGGCCGGGGCGCTGTCGTCATCAAGAACACGTTTTTATCGAACACCGACAACGCCTCCGTGAGCTTGCGGAAACTCCTACTGGAAAGCTGCAACCTCCACACCGTGCTCGACTGCCCCGGCGGCACGTTCCAAGGCGCGGGCGTGTGACCTGCCCCCAAGAATGGAACCAATTCTTAAGTTAGTGTTGGACCTGTTCCAACGCCAGCCTGCTTCGTTCGCTGAGGCGTAGCCGAAGCGAACGAAGCAGGCTCGATCGCCTCGGGTGCGGGTGGGCGGTAGCCGAGCGAGCTGTGTGGCCGCACGGTGTTGTACACGTGTCGCCAGCGCTCGATCAGCACCTTCGCTTCCAACAGTGTGTCGAAGACTTCGCGGTTCAACAGTTCGTCACGCAGCTTGCCGTTGAAGCTTTCGATGTAACCATTCTCCCAAGGACTGCCTGGCTCGATAAAGAGCGTCTTCACGCCGACGCGAGAGAGCCACTCTCGAACCTTCGTCGCGGTGAACTCCGAACCGTTGTCACTGCGGAGGTAGGCCGGCACCCCACGACGCACAAACAGGTCGCTCAGTCGCTCCAGCACGTCCTCGCTCTTGAGGCTTCTCGCCACGTCGATCGCCAGGCACTCACGGGTGTGCTCGTCGATCAGGGTCAGCATCCGAATGGCTCGGCCATCGCTCGTCCGATCCGCCACGAAGTCGTAGCTCCAGACGTGATTCTGGTAGGCCGGCCGAAGCCTGATGCACGATCCATCAGCCAGCCACAGACGCTTCCGCTTGGGCTGTTTCTGAGGGACTTTCAGCCCCTCTTGACGCCACAGCCGCTCGACCCGCTTGTGGTTCACTCGCCATCCTTCCTCACGCAATAAGGCCGTCACCCGGCGATAGCCGTATCGCCCATACTCGGTGGCCAACTCCACAATCCGCTTCATAAGACGCGGCTCGTCGCTCGCCGCATAGCGACAGCGTCGTTGCGTACTTCGAACCTGCCCTAACACGCGACATGCCCGACGCTCGGTCACGCACTGGCGGCCCAGTGCATCACGCACATACGCCACCGCGCGTCGCCGCTTCGCCGGGCTCAGAAGTTTCCCGAGGCGGCCTCCCGCAGAATCGCTTTATCCAGCTCCGCGTCCGCCAACAGACGCTTCAGACGAGCGTTCTCTTTCTCCAAATCCTTCAGACGCTTCGCCTGGTCCATCCGCAGACCACCGTACTCCTTCTTCCAACGGTAATAGGTCTTATCGGAAATTCCTAACCGCCGGCAAACTTCAGGGACCTTCTGACCCTGAGCCAACAGGACCTCTGCCTCACGCAGCTTCGTGATGATCTGCTCCGCTGTGAACTTGTTTCCTCGTGCCATCGATGATCCTCCTTCGCTTGCGACCACCACCAAATTCTCGCTTCAGCTGTGGTCTCGGGTGAAGGGGGCAGGTCAGCTGGACAATATACATAACAGCTTTCTCAAAGCGCGGATCGCGTAGCTCGTCTTCTGGGAGGGAGAACGCCAACCATTCCAAGACGTGCCCGCTGGTTATGAGCTGTCGTTCCAGATCGGGACGCTGTTCGGATTTGTCAAGCCAGGCTGTGCTAAAGCTACCATCGGGATTTTGCAACTGGAACGCCCGCCGCTGATAGTAGTTTGTTCGTTGGACCGCTTCTTGCCACGGTCCTGAGAGTGAGCTTGTTTCTCGCATGCGCAGTTCCGTTGCGTAGTGGAAGGCAAACAGTCGATGCAATCCTCCACATGTGGCCTGTCGACCACTAATCGGCTGCTGGAGCTCTTCCTGTAACAGGCGTTCGACAGACCAACGCTCATGACTTTTGTTCTGCCAGCGTGCTTGGGTTCCTTCATAGTGACCGATGCCGATGAGCTTGAAAGTTTGTTCGTTGCCGGTGGCACAAGTCTGCTTCTCGTGTTCGACGAGGTCAGCAATAGTCAATTCTTGTTCGGCCACCTGCAACAAATAATTTGCGGGAACTCGCGACTGCGCTAGCATGGCTAGGAATTGGGCGTCGTGACCTTGGACTCCCGGACCGATAGGTAGAAAGAGGCCATCTTCGCTGCAGGCAATCAACTGCTTGCCTCGTAAAGGATAATTGGAACAGAGCCAACCGATGGCGGTAACCTGCTTGCCGGCAGGGTGGCCGACGCGGATCTTGGCATCGACACCGTAAGCGATGGACCAGTGGAGCACGGACCATGGGGGATCATCTCGTGTGTTAAGGGGACGCAGGTAGTATTCGTCGAGAACCTGCCGAACTTTTTTCAACAGAGCATCATTGGATTGCCCTCGAACTGGTCGAGCTATCAGATTTGATGAGTCCGCGTATTGCTCGGCACCAATTGAAAGCGTGACCGCGGCTGGAATGAAAATCAGTAATACCGCAGGCAGTAGTCTGGTAAAAGTGTAAAACATAATAGGCTTCCTGATGAGAGATGCCGCCTATCCCTCCATCTAAAGTTTGCAGGAGCGTTTTTTGTAAGCGATGCGGGTGGGCGTTCGCGCCGATTTCACTTCACGGTTGCTCTAAGAATTTCATCGACCTTCCATGACCAGCGAGTTCACGGGAAGCGCCGTGGGAACGTGCAACGGGTAGGAATATGAAGAAGGGAGTCTCATTGAAATGAGGCTTTTTAGATTTAGCGCAGAAAATTGTTTGATAAATAAGCCGTTAAGCGACTTCTGTTATGAACCAGGGAAGGGGCATGTACATTCAGCCGCTGGGCATAAGATCAATGTATTGCTCAAGATATACTGGATTTGCAATTTCAGAAAAGCAAAGTAGCCACCAAAGCTCTATTTTCTTAATCGCGAGATGATTCCACCAGAAGCAGAATCAATTCCTTTGAGCGCCGAGAGTAGGGCTTCACGATTCGGGGCAGCGTCTAGCGCTACGACGCGCGATATTTTTTCTGACAGCACCAACTCACACAAGGAATGGGTGTATTCTCGCATACCTTCCGCTCGGCATTGATGCAAAAGTGCTGGTAGGTCCTCGTCCTCTTCGTGTAAAATCTTCTCTTTGACAATTGAATTCACCAGCAATACCTCCGTCGCTGGATAGCGACGCCCCTCTTCCAAGGCTGGCAACAACCTCTGGCACATGATGGCCTTGAGGCTACTTGAGAGCGACGAGCGGATAAAGCTGTGTTCACTTCTATCAAAGAATTCAAGAATCCGGGAAAAACTCAACTGAGCATCTGCACAATGCAACGATCCCATCACCAAGTGCCCTGTTTCTGCTGCTTGAATTGCCGCCAGCATGGTTTCTCGATCTCGCATCTCGCCAATTAGTATCGCGTCTGGGTCCTGCCGTACGACAACGCGCATCGCGTCCTGAAAGTTTGGTACGTCAAGTCCTACTTCACGTTGCGAGATGATGCACTTTTTCCCATGATAAGTGAACTCGATAGGGTCTTCGATCGTGATTATATGCATGCTGCGGGTTTGGTTGATGTGTTCGAGCATTGCGGCCAAGGTAGAACTTTTGCCGCTACCCGTCACACCGCACACCAAGACTAATCCCTCAAAAGTCTCAGTGATCATTTTGCGGTAAACATCAGGAAGGTTCAAATCATTAAAGTTCGAAATCTTAGCCTGCACGCGCCGAATCGCAGCATGAATTTCACCTCGCGAACGAAAGAGATTGATCCGAAAGCGGTCTCCAGTACTGTGAGCGGTTGAGAAATCGACCGAGCCCTTCTTCTCGAAGTCCCGCCAACGATCGTTCGGGACCATCGGTTTAAACATGCCATCGATGTAGGTCGCATCCGGAAGATCCGGTAGCTGCAACTTGCGGAGGTGCCCTCCGATCCTCACATAAGGAGGATATCCGACTTTCAAATGCAAATCAGAAGCTTCATGCTCACTGACGAAGGTCAGGAGTTTTTGAATTTCTTCTTCAGGTGGTGATAGTTCCATGAGACTAATTTCTCAACGAGAGCCCTCTGTCGGCAGTATCTTTATAATGGCTTAATGAAATTATTCGCTCTTAGCGAGCAGCATATTGAAATCGCCCACTCGTCCAAACCGGCTCAGCCGAATCAACCGCTGTTGATACTTCACAAGGCGGAATTTTCCGGCTGCGTCTGCTTCGTGGCGGCAACAGGCTCCGACTCTTTAGCGTCGTACTCATCCATCAAAATGGAGGGACACACTTCCTGTTCGCCACACTGATGGCACACCACGCGGATCAATTCTGACCCGCTGAGCTTCAGATCCTGCTCCTGGCAAAGTTTGTAAAGCTTTTGTAAGTGAATACATGCCATGCTCGCTTCCCTAGGTCAGTTGTCCAACTGCAATAAAATAATAAATACATCTAGTCCGTCGTGCTGACTGCCAGTCGCATCAGCAAGCGAACGGCCTGCGCGGTGCCACAACTGTGAGGGCTGTCACGCGGGTTTCGCTTCAACGTCTTAAGGATACTTACGACATAGGCTGTGCACGTAACAAGGCTTTTATTCTTTCCAAAATTAGATCAGCAATTCTTTTGCCGACTCCTGGAAGTTAGTAGTCGAACCCCACCGTACGGACCGCCCGAAGCGGTTTCGCCGAAATGCGACCACACATGGAACAGCCACAGTGCTGTACATTCTCAAAGTTTTATCTTCGCGCGTTTAAATGGCCGACTTGCCTCGAATTTCGTCGACTTCTTCGATTGCTTCGACCGCAAGCTGGAGCAAATATTCAAGGGTGCAAGGGCATTGCGGCGTCGGACGATTAATGCAGTGAGCACAAACGTCTTCATGAAATCGATCGATGTACGGTTCCATCCAATTGGAATGCTCCTTGTGCACGGCTTCGACAAGTTCGCGAAGGTTTACCTCGACTCCACAGCGTTTCCCCAGCGGCAGGCACGGCGGCCCGTTGGGCGGCCGCTCAATGCAATGCGAACAAACGCGCTCACGGATTGTAACCATGTAGTCTTCTAAGACCGTTCCCTCGTACATGCTGCACCTTACTTTCCTTTACCCACTCATTTCCTAGATGGGTAAACTTGCAAGACGCATACCAAGTGTTGAATTGGAGGAGCAAACCACGGCAAGCACCTGGAACGGCTCGATTTTCAACATCATATGCCCGTGCAACACTGCAGCTCATCGTGCAAGGCGTGCGAAAACGCTCATAATTTTCTCCATGTGGGGGTGTTGGATCAGAATCACGTGCGTCGACCCCTGACTAGCTTGAATAAAAGGCAAACTATGGACGGTTGCTTTGATGAGGATCAGAGCAGCTGTCAAATTCTTCGATAGACAGACATAGAGCAATGAGAGGTCAGGACTGTGTTATACGACGAATTTGCGAATTCCGACCCGAGTCGTCGAACAGAAATTTGCTTGATAGATAAGCGGTTATGGGCCTTCTGTTATCAGCCAGGGAAGGGGGTATATTGTTGGACTTAATCGCTGTGACCGGATAACCTGTTTCGTTTGTCGTTAGGAGATATCCGGTGTACGCATGCAAAGTGGCAAATATAGACCGCGGTTTGCGGGGGGAATTTTTATCGGCACGCACTTTTTCAGCGAAGTCGGGGTTTCAGTCCGCTTTCCTTATCGGCGTCGCATGCACGTGGAGACGCTTGAAGATCGATGGATGCTCGCGATCACGGTCGATAAAAAACGGGCACCGCTGCGGGGTTGGTCCCGCAGCGGCACCCATCCATGTCCTCGTCAGGCTCGCTTAGCGGTGCGTGCGATGCCCGGCAAGCGTGGCAGTCACGAGCAAGACCAGCATGACGGCGCTGGTGGGCTCTGGTACTACGCTGATTGTAGCGCTAAAGATGATTCCTGCCACGGAAAAACCAACATCGCGTTGGTAGAGGTAGAAGTGGTTGAGTCCCGGCGACACATACGCAGTGATATCCACGACGTGGCTGGATGGAGCTAGAAAATTGAAAGTGCCGATGTCGAAGGCTATGGAAGTTAGGCTGCTGGGGACCGAGGTGCCGTTCACATAGAGCCCCTCGAAGTTTGGGCCGCCACCATATGCGTCTCCTAAAGAATCGTCGACGCCTCCTTCGATGCTGAGCAGCACCTGGGAGAAGGAAGAGGATTGGATAGTGAAGGGCACGGCATAGAGCGCGGAGCCGGAAGTCCCTTGGCCAAACGAGTTCCCAAAGTTAATCCATCGAGCCAGTGAATCGCTGAGCGGCGCCACGGCTCCACCCATCCAGGCACCACTGGGCGAGATGACGACAGCGCTCGAGCCACCAGCTGTGGCGGCAAAGTCGCTGGCCGTGAAAGCCGTACCGAGCACCGGGAGACCACCCGGGTTGCCCCACGGGTTATAGGTCACGGTGTCGTCTGGAGAGCCGGAAGTTCCCGGGATACCCCCCGACTGACCACTGCGGACTGTGATCAACTCGACAGCAGGGCTTACTCCCGGCATCAACAAGGCGATGCCGAGGGCCCAAACTAGATATGTCTTCACGAGCGTACTCCTCAAATGGTGTGAGTCGGTCCAAAGACGTAGTTTGAGAGTCGCGAGGACCGACAGCGCGGCTCGACTAAAAAAAGCTGACAAGTATTCGAAGGATACAGACGAGATTAAGCTGTTAAGCTGTGCATGGAAGTGATGCAAGCCAAACGCTCGTGAATCTTAGCAACACCTTCGCGGCAGTGTCTAGCTGCTATCCGAGATTTCCCACATGAGTTGAGCATGGAACCGCTCCAAACTTGAAATGTTTACCCCTACTTTGTCTTCCCCACGTCAAGTACGAGCCGATTTATTGAAGTTTCTCATGGCCACGCCCAGTTTGGGGGGCCCCGGGAAGAGGGAACGTGGCCCCACGATTAACCTCACCTGGAACCTGCATGAAAAGCAATGTTTTTTTCAGTGTTACCTTCTTAAAGTGCCTCAAGGGATCAAGTCTTCCTTTTTTCGCGCGAACACTGACCAATTGCAGTTGTCAGAATAGTAAAAAGCCTCCGAGACGCAGGTCCCGCTATGACCTTTCCCTCAAACTTTGTCGAGCAATCAATAGGCCACAGATTTTTAGAAATATTTTTCTCAAGCAATCACGAGTCGCATCGACTTAGCGACTTGCGAACTCGTTCAGCGAGCCATTGAACTCGCCTTCTCTCAACTATTTGCAGATTGACAGCACCGTCGAACAGTGCCATTGCAGGCCGATACTTCGGCACTGATAGCAGATTGCTCCCACCAAGTTCGGCTTGCAGCAAAGCGGGCCACCGGATACAAGTCGCGGCCGTTTCTTGGCGGCACAGATACCGATCATTGTACCTAATTGGAGTTTCCACATGGCGAGATCCAAAAAGAAGACTGCTGCGCAACATCTCGTGGGCGTTGGCGCGATGGCTTTTCCCGCGCCAATCCGAGATGTCGTGGCCAGCCGTTGGGGTGCTCGTGTCACCTTGCTCCTGGTATGCGCTCTGGCTGCTTCTGGCGTCCTTACTTTGGATTGGTCGGGAGGTGTGCCACATTTGCAAGTCAACAAAGAACGCGCGATTGAAGTCCAGCACAACTTGGAGCACAGCGTAGAACAAAGGCTGCACATAGCCGATGGTGAAAGCACTGCCAAGGAATGGCTGACTGACCGTTGGAACACTCGCAACGAACAGCAGTAGCTAGTTTCTTCTTACTTGCGTTTGCAGGGAGCCGCGCCTTGGGGGCTGTACGAAAAGCTCGCCACGCCTGGCGAACTTTCGCAATTAATGCTGCGATGGAACGATGACGACGCATGGCCAAGACCATTAAAAGTAACCGACGGCCACCGACTGCGAAAAAATCGGGTGTATCGAAGTATTTGTGGCTCATGTTAGCCACAATCTTTGGTGTCACGGGCTCGGGCATCGTTAAGGTCGAGTGGTCGGAAGGCAAGCCCCATATATCGGTCGACCAACAGCAGGCAGCCAAGATCAGTCACGACCTGCAGGTGTTGGTCGTCTCCGCGGCGGACAAGCTGTTCGGCAAGCGGGTTGCGGATCCCCAAGCGTACCGGGGCGATGTCAACGTGGCCCAGCAACCTGGCGGCGTTGCCTACACCCCTACCAATGTTTACCTGCCACCGACGGCGCCCCGCGGCCCGGAATCGATCAAGATCGCCTCGTTTAATATCCAAGTCTTTGGCACGTCGAAGCTTGGCAATCCCAAGGCGATGCAGGTGCTGACCAACATCATTCGGCAGTTCGACATCGTAGCCATCCAGGAAGTTCGTTCGACCGATGATAGTGTTGTGCCGACGTTCGTGAACATGATCAACGCCGGAGTGGGTCAATACAGTTATGTGATCGGTCCCCGACTGGGGAGGACGAATAGTAAGGAACAGTACGCGATTATCTTCGACTCTTCGCGTATCGAGCTGGGAATGAATTCTGTTTACACGACCCCGGATCCTCAAGACTTGTTGCACAGAGAACCGCTGGCAGCGCGGTTTCGGGTGCGCGGAGTACCTCCGGAGAGGGCCTTCACTTTTACATTGGTCGACATTCACACCGATCCAGACGAGACAAAAACGGAATTGAATGCCCTGGCGCATACCTTCGTGGGTGTGCAGCAGAATGGGAGCGGCGAGGACGACGTCATTCTTCTGGGTGACCTGAATGTGGATGAATACCACCTCGGCAATCTAGGGCAGCTTCCCAATATCGCACACGCCATCACGCAAGTGACAACGAACACGCGACGTAACAAGATGTACGACAACATCGTCTTTAATCAGATGGCCACGTCCGAATATTATGGACGCTTCGGCGTTGTAGATTTGATGAATAGCTTCGGACTTAGTGAGGCGGAAGCTCTGGAAGTCTCGGATCATTGCCCCGTCTGGGCGGAGTTCAGTGCCTACGAATCGGGAAATGGCATGGCTATTGCCACAAGGCCAGAAAATCCTCGCTAATTAGAGTGCGTTCAACATCCGGCCTGAACAGCCAGCCACAGAAGTGTTTAAGATCGGTGCTAATCCTTGATCTGTTCGATGGCGTCCCGTGCAAGTCTAGCCAGTCGAGGATCCGTACTCTTAGTGGCGTCTTGTAGCGAGTCGAGTGATGACTTGGCTGCCGGTCCAATCTCGCCCAAGGCCGAAGCCGCCCGTTGCCTGACTGCCAACTCGTCATGAGTGGATACGGCCTTGGTCAGTTCGGACACGGCAGGCGCCGCCTCAGGCCCTAATCGACCCAATAAAGTCGCGGCCCAGTACGCCACATCCAGCGATTTTTTTTGGAGCAACGCGGCTAATTGCGCGATGTCCTTTTCCAGAGGCGGTCCGATCCCTTCCAATGCCGCGACAACCCATTCGCGTACCTCTTCCTTGTCGGAGTCAGAAGCCTCGACAAGCGCCACGGCGGCAGCCTGTGCACCTGTTTCCATGTGAGCCAGTTGTTCTGCTGCGGATTGTTGTGCCGCAGAATCGTCGGACCGAAGGGACGCGATGAGTCTTGAAACATCTGCGCTCATGAAAAATTCCATGAATGAGGGGAGTACCAATCCGTACAAGCTGAGAGCTTGGGATTCTAACCCATCGATAAGCGAGCGAGCCATCCCAATCATGGCGTTAAGATCGGCCACAAAGAAACTGCCCATCCTCTAACTGTCAGGCACCGCCCCGCCACGCCTGCCAAAGGCTGGCCACAAACGATACTAAGCTGATGATCGCCGCGACGAGCAAAACTGTATACATGAGCTCGTACTTCCGATGAAGTGCTCCTAGCGCTTCCATCAAGCGCGAGATGTCGTGTCCCTCGGTTTGCACAATGCCGCCAAACCCAAACGCTGCCTGTCGCGTCCACAGTCCAACCATCAATACAAGTAAACCTGCTAGGGCAAACGCGATCGAGGAAACCGTGAGCGGCGACGACCAAAAACTACCCGAAATCGCCTCTTTCAACTTGCCTACTTGGGCCTCTGGTAAGCCAGCCTGTTGCGCCGCCGCGACGATGCGATCTGGATTGCGGCTCACGAACAATGTGGTCACCCCGTTGATCATCTGCAGGAGTCCAAAGAAGAGCATCACGAATCCCACGAGGCCCATCTTTCGGGCCAAGCTGCCAATCAATTGATTTTGCGACTCGTTGAATTCAAATTCGCCAGTTGAAACAGCAGAGGAAGTAGCCATTATAATTATCCTTGGAAGTGGAGGAGCAGGTGTAGTTTGAGCCGCCGATCGCCTATCGCAATAAATGACCTGCCCCTTCACCAGAGCCCACCTTTGGAGCGAGTATCCCGAGGTTGGGCGACATTGTAAGGAGTGCATACGATGCCACGCGGACAGAAGTTTACAGCGTAACAGATCATTGCGAAGCTGCGAAGCAGATTGGAGTGACCGAGCAGACTTATTACCGCTGGAAGCAGGAGTAGGGTGGACTGCGGATGGACCAGGCGAAGCGTCTGAAAGACTTGGAGCAGGAGGACGCTAGGCTCAAACAGCCCTTGGGCCACAGTGTCGCCTGAGACGGCGCATCATCTGGACGATTCGACCCCGCCATGAGGCGGGGTTTACGGCTTCGAGGCGGTAGCTCGACTCGAGATCGGTCCCAAGCTCGCGCTTGAAACGTTCGCTCCCCGGCCCGAGTTCCAGCCGCCAGTCGCCACGCTCGATGCACGACTGGATGACATGCGACGTTAGCACGGACCCCGACCCGGACGGAGCCTGAGGGTCAAACCCCATACGCATACCGACGACATCCCCACGGGAACGGTAGGAGTAAAAGTAGGCCACGGGTCGTCCCGATAAAAACAGTAAATCGATCTGAGCCATGCCGAGGCGCGAGGCGCCGAGATGGGCCTCACGAAAGAATGCCTGAGCGAATGTTGTGCAGAGAGTGTGTCCGATCCCCGAAGTGGCCTGCCAGCTGCGGCTGGCGATTTCGACGCAGGCGTCATAAGCCTCGAGGCAGGGGTCGTCCATCGTGGGAATTAGGCTACGGTGTTCCACGACCCCCAACCTGGCAAGCTGACGCCTCTTTCGGAGCAACTCGTGTCGCACCTTTTTAGAGCGCGAGTCGAGATAGTCCGGCCAGTCTCGAAACTTGTCGCAACGGACCACCGACGCCCGCTCGTACGGCGTCACCTCAGCGTCGATACCAACTCCCCGCAGGACCCCCATGGCCTCGTGGCCGACGCCCAGTGGCCAGCGCATGGAGATCGAGTCCCAGGTGCGGGGGCCCGCTGCAATATGCGTTAAGCTCTTTACGAAAATGTCGGTCGGCGTGTCACCGAGAGGCGTCCATCCGCTCGCCCAGCCTTCCAGGGGGTCACTAAGCACTCTGAGCGTCCCGAGACGGGTAAGGTCGGTTAGCTCGCTAAAGGGGACAATCGCGACCGGGCTCTCTCCATCAGTAAACACCAGCACTCGGGGCCGGCGACCGTCGCGTGGGAACGCCGGCCACATGATTTGCAGCCAGTCGGGGGTATCGAAAAAAGCCGCCCTGGATGTTCGGGCATGCAGATCGGTCCAAATGTCGCGAAGCGGACCTATGGCCTCAATGTCGTTGATCTCGAGGACGCCGCCCATACCCTTAGATTAAGCTTGGCGCAGATGCCAATGTCAAGCTTCTACTCTACCGCATCGGCCAGTTGCTTCAGCTTACATGACTCGAGCATCCGCAGGGTGCGGCAGGGTGCGAATGAACTCGCGTGTGCCAAGGCCGTTGGGCTCGATCTCCAGCCGTCGCCGGAGGGTACCAAAGCACTCGGGCAGGTCCCAGTCTTCCGGGGTCTCGCATGATTGAATCCTCCCGGCTTCTTCTCCAAGAAGGCCAAGTAGGGCAACAGATCGAACACGTGTCGCTCTCGCCCCTAGTGGCGTGGGTGCTGGGCATCGAATGGCTGGCTGGGAAGCTCTCGCATCGCGGCGTGTTCTTCCAGGAGCAACTCTTGTTTCGTGGCCGACTTGCCATACAGGGTGCGGTTGAAATCAGCCCGACAACGTCGCTCGAGTTCGGCGTTGATCGGTAAAAAGGGATCGAACCTCCGCTTCTTGCGAGGCTGGCGCATCCGGTAGCCGGGGGGCTCAGCATGCGTGAGCATCTTCTCGAGCGTCGGCCAGCTGAGCTCATACTCGCGGCAGGCGGCGCGCTTCGATAATTCGCCGGTCAGCACCCGGCGACGGACTTCGGTCCACTGTTGCATCTCAGCGTACACTCCAGTGTCTCCGTATGAATCTGGAAAAGAGAGCGGCTATCGCCGGGTAACGGCATTATTGCGTGGGGAAGGATGGCTTGTGAACCACAAGCGGGTCGAGCGGTTGTGGCGTCAGGAAGGCTTAAAAGTCCCCCAGAAGCAGCCCAAACGGAAGCGGCTGTGACTGGCAGATGGTTCATGTGTCAGGCTGCGGCCAGCGTATCCAGATTATGTCTGGAGCTACGGCTTCGTGGCGGACCGTACGAGCGATGGCCGAGCCATGCGGATGCTGACCCTGATCGACGAGCACACGCGTGAATGCCTGACCATCGACGTGGCGAGTAGCCTCAAGAGCGACGATGCGCTGGAGCGACTGAGCGACCTGTTTGTCCGTCGGGGCGTGCCGAGAGATGCCTGTGGGTACGCCTAGAGTATCTGAGCTACCTGGAGACGGAAGTAGGGTTTCCTCTTGCGATTGCCGACGATGGTACAAATTAACCGCCATTAATTATTCTGCATCATATCACAACGCGCTGCGTGAGAATGTGTTCGTCACGGACTTCATGTGTCGAATTCTGCTCAAAATGTGTGTAAATAGAGTTGCGATCACGATTTGCAAAGTTTGATAGATCAGACTGGCCGGCAACAAAGTAGAAACTCGTATAGCCACTGTTTTGCGGTGAAGGGTTGCAAGCATTGGCTACTGTTCAGGGAGCCACGAATGGCTGCGTATATTGACTAACTTGCTATAGAACCAGCGTGAAAGTGGGGGACTTGGGTGGTTTGTGCCTGGCGATATAACTGGATTTACCCTCACTACTGGTAATTCCCGAAAAATTCTACCAGCCCGCAAATCTTATCCACTTATCAACTAAGGCAAGCCGGCGCAGTAGCGCAGATTGCCGAAGAACCCATGTTTTTTGGGGGGAACCAAATGAACAGACAGTTTGCAATCATTTTGCTAACCGCTGCCGTTGTGGCATCAGCCACGTCGGCCAGTAACGCCGCCCAGGGCCGCAGCGCTCAGCGCCGTGGGCTCTCAAACGCTGGCCAATCAAAACAGCCAACTACTTCGCAAGCTGCTGCGAATCCTTTCAGTAGTCGGGTGGCGCCACGTCCGAGCACAGGGCATCAGGGCATAGTCCTAGCGAGCGATGAGAATCAGCCAATAGACATTTACAATGAGCCAACCTACGGACAGATGTCCGCTGAGCCTCAATCTTGTAACTTCTATTCAGGCTGCGATTGTACAGGTGATACCTGTTGTGAACCGTGTTGCCCTCCTTGGTGGGCGCATCGCACTGGGGTGTGGGGAGAGTTTCTCTATCTTCAACCGACCGACGCTGATGTGACCCATGCTCAACAGCAAAACGGTATTGGAGGAGCGGGCACCGTTCCCTTCGGCATCATTGATCGGGCAGACCCCGACTACGAACCTGCCTACCGTGTCGGGGCCGATTTCTGTTGTTCTGAATGCTCCAGTGTTTTTGTCTCGTACACACAATTTGAGAGCAGCACTTCGGGAACGCTTGATGCACCAGTTATTCCCGGAGGTGGTGGTGCTGTCGGTTCCCTGGTTCACCATCCGCATGGCTCGGCCATCGCTCGTCCGATCCGCCACGAAGTCGTAGCTCCAGACGTGATTCTGGTAGGCTGGCTTTGGCCGCCGGCTGGGTGTGGAGTCGCTGGAAGATCGGCGGATGTTGGCATTGTCGGCAGCATTGGTTGGTGGCGATTTCATCGTTACGAGTGATGCGGCCGCTGATACAGTCACGATGCAGATTTTGAATCAAGGGCAGGCCAATCAGACTTTACAGGTAAGTGCTCCTGTAGGCAGCAACTTCACTGCACCTGGTATCACCGGTGACGGAACCAACACCATTACAATCCAGACTTCGGCAATCTCTGGCGGTGATATCAATTTCAACATGGGCGACGGTAATGACACCGTTCAAATCCTTGCCACTCCGACGGGCATTACGACCACAGTTGATACCAATTTAGGCGCTGACGATCGAATTTTTGTAGGCAGAAACGCGACTAGCCCCGGTGCAGGAAATCTCAGTAGCCTGCTCGGCAATATTATTACCTTGGACAGCAGTAATTACGACTTGTTCGTGGATAATAGTGGGAATGCTACCAATCGAAATTGGACAATCGATTCTCCAGGCGCAAATCTTGGCCGAATTGGTTTAGCTGGCATCTCAGGCACGATTCGCTACAACTCAGTCGCTGCCGATCTTGTTGAACTCGTTGGGGGTAATGGTAACGATATTTTTACCGTCGATTTTGCAGGTGGAAATCCCAGCGATCCCTTACCGTTTGTCAATTTGGATCTTCGTGGCGGAGGTCAGACGACGAGCGACAGCATTGTCTTGCAAGGGGGTACGGTCAACCAGCTGACGCATACATTTATAAATAACAGCGATGGAACAATTGTCGTTAACGATTTCACGCCCTCGAACGACACGATCCGTTATTTTGGAATGGAGCCGATTATCGACAACTTGGTTGTTGCCAACCGCGTGTTCAACTTTACGGCGGCGTCATCAACAAATATCGCGCTCACCAATGTGAATGCAACGACGACGAGAATTGATTCCAATCAAAGTGAGTCAGTCGATTTTCCTACTCCTTCGGGCTCGCTGACCATCAACCTTGCGAATGTCGCGAACACGGTGAATGTGACATCGTTGGCCACGAACTACAACACGCCCACAAACACGATCAACGGCAATGCGGGCGTGGACATCGTAAACTTTGCCTCCACCACGACGGCCGCACCTTGGAGTGTTAATGGCAACACCGGCAACGACGAAGTCAATCTCAGTCCGACGGCACAGAACCTCGATAATCTGTTGGCGCAAGTCACTTTCGATGGTGGTGCGGACAATGATACGCTACGGGTCTTCGACACGAACGATGCCACGAACAATACCTACACAGTCACTTTTAATTCCATCAATCGTACTGGTTTTGGTGGCGTTCAATACACCACAACAGAATCCATTAACCTTGATGCGGGAACCGGGACCGACACGATCAATGTGACCTCGACCGTCGCGAATGCGACGACCACGATTCGTGGTAATAGCGGTGATGATACCTTTAATATCAGTGCGTCATTACTTGCAGGTACGAACGATTTCTCAGGCAACGCGGGTAACGACACCTTTGAAGCAAATCTCACTAATGGTGCTGGTTTTGCCGTGGCGCTCGCGCTTCATGGCAACACGCAGACCAATGCTGCCAGTGGTGGCCGTGACGTTGTCCGCATCAATGACAACTTTGGTTTTGCTACGCCGAATGTCATCGTGACTTATACGGGTGCAGGCGATGGTAGTGGTGCGACAGTCGCCGGTTTAGGCTCAACTCTCACGGTCGATACCCTCGAAACCATTCGTTACAACGGACAGGGCAACAACGATGCGGTTACGGTGGTGGGAACGGCAGCGGGTGACGACCTAATTACTGCGGCACCAATTTCGGCCAATCGCGGGCTTGTGTTCAACAACGCAACATCCAACGCGAGTGGCCCGTTCAACGGACCTCCCGAGAATTTTGCGACACGCATTCCGGGTGTTTCTGGTGGAAGCGTGCGACCTGATCTCGACCTCAACAGCGTCGCCAATCTCACTGGTTTGACTGTCAGTGATGCGGGGGGCGCGAACGATCGCCTCTTCGTTTATGGAGAAAACACGAACGCTCTGTCCGATGGCAAGACGTTTAATCCGTTTGGATTTGGAGCGGGCCAGATTCTCCCGGCGGTCGCTCAGCCAGGTTCCTTTGATGTGATTGCTGTCACCGAGGCGCGCACCACCGTCGATTCGCTCATAGCGGTGAACTACAACGCGACCGACTTCGCACAAGCGAATCCTGAGATTAGCTCTGCCGTGGTGATCAACTCGGGCTTCGAAGGCAATCCGCCGAACAACGCGGGGGTCGACATTGCCGACGACATATCAGTAACGCTCAGCACCAATTACAAGTTCCAAGTGAACGGCGGCAATCCCGACCCGGCGACGACAAGCATCTTGCCTCCGAATGGAGATCGATTGGCGATTCTCAACGCAGTTCCACCTTTTGCCGAGGTTAAAGTGTGGGCCACGAAGGGGACTGCCACCACCCCGCCAGTTATTTCAATGGATTTCGGCGATGGATTTTTGCCTGTTTCGTATTCTTCCATCGAGAACATGGCACCAATTAGTGCCACAAAGGTCATTCTCATTGGCGATAACAATGATGCATCGCTCGATCAAGCGGATGACTTTGAGGTCGTGGGCACAGGATTTCGCGCTTTTGATCTTGTGATTAACGACAATGCGAACATTCCTTTTGCTAGCAAATTCAAGCTCCAGTTTAATAGCGTTCAATTTTTGAATGTTCTTGGCGACGACGAGGCGCTCACGCCAAGTGCTGGTAACGACATCGATACCCTCGACATCACGCCGTATGCTGACAACACACCACAGGGTTGGGGAATCGATGTGTTCTTCAACGAAGGCAATCCCGCTGGTCAGGATGGTGAGCAGGATCTGTTGATCTATCACACCGCGTTTGGATTGGGTGGTGGAGGTAGCGCATCGGAAAACATTCTCGTACAGCCGTCAGGGCCCGATAACGGCGAACTGCGTGTCACGAATCAAGCATTTAATACGCCGATCGTGGCGATCAGCTACACGGCCAACACGGCCATCCAAATTCTCGACGATGATGGTTCGAACACTGACAATGACGTGATCACGCTGCGCGGCACTAACCCAAATACGCCACAGACAAGTGGCGATGACCGATTTGAAGTGGATTTCGATGCGGCGATGGATATAGCTAATCCGTTGGTCGAAGTTCGCGACAATGCCACGAACGCGATCGTTTACCAGGTGAGGACCATTACCGGCATTCGCACGGTGAACTTTGATCTCGATGCTGGCAACGACGTATTTAACTTCCAAACACCTGCCGCGGCGACGGGCTTTACTTCGGGTATCACGCAAGTAAACGTTTTTGCCGGTGCCGGCGACGACACAATGTTGGTCAACGTCGCGGGTCGACGCATTTGGCGCAACGGTCGCATCTTGTTCGATGGTGGCACTGGCTTCGACCAGATTCGTCTGGAAGGAACTCCGACCGAGGCTGTCGAAACAGTTACCTACACGCCAGGACCGATTGTTGGCAACGGTCAGCTGCGTCATGACGACGATGGTGTCGGAACGTTGCCGAATCAAGTGATCGATTTCATCAGTCTGGAGCCGGTGGTCGACCTCATTCCGGCGGCTACGCTAGTTGTCAACGGAAACGGTGCTGCCAACGCGATTGGCTACACTCAAGGTTCCGTTGCCGCAAATGGTTTGGTCACTATCGACGATCACGAGTCAATTGAGTTCGCGGGAAAGCAGAATTTGACTCTCAATGGGGGATCGGGTAGTGACGAGATCAGCCTCAATAACTCAAGCACACCCACCAACTTGGCATCGATCACTGTCAACGGCAATGATCCCACGGCGAGCGACACGGTCATTGTGAATGGTACCACCGCAGCCAATGCCATCGTTGTCGATCAGCTCACGTCCAGTGGCGCACGAATCACGGGCGCGCAGCCAGTCCCTGTGACTGTTGCGACGACCGAGCATTTGAAAATCGTAGGCTTGGGTGGTGGCGACAGCCTGACCTACACCACGCCTACGGGTCTCGATGACGTTGTCTACACGCCAGGCACATCGACGGATGCGGGAACGATTACCGGCACCGATCAAAGTGGTGCGGGCCAGTTTACGGCGTTTTTGCCACTGTCGTTTTCCAATCTGGGTGGCACGGCGAACACGATCTCGTTTGTCGACGCTGGTGGCGGACGAACCGATCACCTGCAGCTGAATGGCACAAGTGCCAACGACATTTTCAGTGTCACGAGCGCGGGCCAGTTACGAATTGAGACATCCGTATTCGGTGTGTTTCGTACATTGCCAATCAACACGGCGGGCGTGGCGGGTATAACACTGTTGGGTTTGGATGGCGACGACACATTCAATGTCGCTGGCAATCATCCGTTTGCTAATCTTGGTAATGATCCTGGAATTCGAATCGATGGCGGCAATCCGTCGGCAAGCGATATTTTGAATTTCAATGGATCGGGCGCGGCGATTACGACCAACCTTGAAGCCTTGACCATCGCGCAGGCCGGTTCTGGTGCCGTTGCCTTCACTGGCATTGAAACTGTGAACATCGATGCCGAAAACTCCGCACTCACTGTGAATGGCACGGCATCCGACGATATTCTTACCTATACTCCGACGGGTGCGGAAGCTGGTACGTTCACGCTCGATGGTTTGAATACGGTTTTCAACTTCTCGGACCTGTCGACGAGCGTGTTCACTGTGAATCTGTTGGCCGATACAGCCGACGAAGTGATTGTTCAAGGCACGAACAATCACGACGTTATGACGGTCGATGCCCCCAATCGCCGGGTTGATGTCGAGAATGTTTCGGGCACTGTTCTCGCACCAGTCGTACTTGGGGCAACCGTTGAAACCGTGACCGTGAAGTCGCGTCTGGGTAATGATACCATCGTGGTTGTTCCCGCGCCGGCAGCTGGCAACGGCTTGGCAATTAACGTTGATGGTGGCGCGCCCAGTGCGAGTGATAGCCTTGTTGTAGCGTCAGCGATTACGCGTGCTAACGCAAATTCGCCTGTCTCCGATGTCACGCAATTCAACGCTGCCACCGACTTTGTGGTGCAGTATCAGAGCCTCGTGCCTAACCAAGGGCGCATACGCGTCTTCCGAAATGGGACGGCCATGCCTGATATTTCCTACGTCGACTTGGAAACTGTCAGCCCAATTGTCGATCCCAATGCCGACGCTAATACGGGAAATCCTGGGCTGCTGCAACTTGGTCCCGATCGCTATGAAGGCAATGAAACCCGTGCCAATGCGGCCTATTTGGGGTCGGGGAGTGTGATCAACATCACTGACCTCGCAATATTCAGTGAAGGTCGCTTTGTTCCTGCCGATCAGGATTACTTCCGCGTCGTGGCACAAAAAACGGGGATCCTTGATTTCCAAGTTTTCTTTCGCATGTTTAATGCGGCGCTCCTGCCCGCGGGAGGGAACATTAACATTCAAGTGCTCGACTCTGATGGAACTGTCATTACTGGATTCGGAGTGACCGATAGTGATCCCGATGCACGTGTACGCATCCCTGCGGTTGCCGGGCAGTCATATTACTTGCAAGTATTCGGGGCGACTGGCCCCGTGGTCAATGGCTACGATCTGACAATACTGAATGAAGCTCCGCCCGTGCCGTATGACCTCGAACTTGCGGATGTCATCGACGCGAGCACGATTGACGGTTCGACATCCACGACACAGTTTAGTGGTGGCGCGGGACTATCAACGGTAAATGATTTCTACAATGGCAAAGACTTGGTCTTTTTGAGTGGAGCCAACATCGGCCGTCGTGTGCGTATCAATGATTACGTCGGTGCCAATGGCAATTTCACGGTTCAAGCAGGTGTGCTTATCGCTACTCCTGCCGTGGGAGATTCATTCCAGATCGAATCGCACGACACGGGCACTTCGCAACTGGACAATTACACTCGCGATAACACACCGCTGGTCTTCTTCCGGTTGGATGATGCAATCTTCCTGCAGGATCTGCCTGGCAATGCGACACCAGATTCGCCTCCCGATGATGTGATTCCGATCCCATTTATCACGGGCCAATTGGCCACTCCACCCGCCGGAACGGCTGGCTATCGTGTGGCGATTTTCGACAACGGCGATTCTAATCCAGAAAATCCTGATTCTTTACCTCAAGTGCCCATCGGATTTGCTCGCAAATTGGCAGATGGCATCTACGTGTTCGACTTTGATGTCGATGCCCTGAACGGTCCAGGGAATGCGCTGACCTCATTTGCTTTGAGCAATGGCAGCCATTTCTTGAGCGCCCGCGTTCAGATCGTCGATCCTGCAAGCCCAACCCAAACGGCTTGGGGCCCACGCAGCGTTTCGCTCGAGATCGACGTTGATACTGTTCCACCACCAGTTTCGTTTGGCGATGCGGCGATCGTGAACGATGGCCTGCACCCCGATAGTGACAGCTTCGTGCCGGGTGGCGTGCAGACACCAAACAACTTCGACGACAATCAGAATATCAATTCGCGCAGTGATCGGGTGACCAACGATACGACGCCGCAATTCTGGGGAACGGCCGAAGCCAATTCCACGGTTCGTCTATACGTGGATATGAATAATAACAATACCCTCGATCTGGCGACGGACTTGTTCTTGGGCATGAGCGTTGCCATTCCCAATGGCACCAACCAAACTCCGTTCGGCCAATGGACGTTTACGTCGAATATCGATATGAACCGTAGTGATATCGTGACCGCATTGGGACGATACGATGGTTTGCGGAGGATCTTCCTAACTGCCGAGGATACCGCTGGCAACATCACACCTGCCGCGAACGCTGCTCTGTTGAATATCTTCATCGATACGCAGGGCCCGCAGATCACCGGTGTTCAGATTCCGGGGTTCCCAGGCTTCGATTTGTTTGATCCTAAGCCCGCGACAAACGGTTTTACGCCTCTTGTCAATTCGCTTACGATCAATGTCCGCGACCTGCCAAATCGCAGCAACGTCGATCCGAATTTCTTGTATCAAGCCTTGGTCGAAAACATTGCCGAGAATCTTGGTAATTACTCCGTCGTTGGCGATCATGTCGGACAAATCGTGATTCAAAGCATTGTCTGGACACCGGCTCCATTCCCCGCAGCTAACGGTCAACCCGCTACGGGATCGATCACGCTCACCTTCGCCGCACCGCTCCCCGACGATCGCTACACTCTCAAAATTCTCGACGCACTGGTTGACCCCGCCGGCAATAAGCTCGACGGTGAGACCAATGCTGTGCAACCTTTGGAAGATCCCGTTTTCCCGACAGGCGATGATGTTCCCGGTGGCGATTTTGTCGCTCGTTTCACCGTCGATTCACGACCAGAAATCGGCACGTTTGTGTCACAGAATATCTCGGTCGATATCAACGGCAATTCCTTCTGGGATCCAGCCAATGATGAAACAAGCCTTGACGCAGTAAATGTCGATATCTCATTCACGATGGATGCCTTCGAGAACGGCAGTGCAATTCCCGGGAATCAAAGCCCACATGATTTGCTCGTGTCCGGTCGGTTCACGGCAATTGGCACTAACACTCCCAACGCAAGATTCTTCGATCAGTTCGCAACCTATGGCAATTACGCTGGCGTTTTTCAGTGGCTCATCGACTTCGATAGCGATGGAGTTGTCTACGGCAACGGAGATCCCGATGGCGTCAACGATCTGATTGTCAATCAGACCGGGATTGCCAATTTCAATATTTCGGCGGCGGTTCCCATCGCAGGCAATTTCGATAATAACAATGCCAATGGCGATGAAATCGGCTTGTATCATTCCGGTCGATGGGCCATCGATACCAATCACGACTACATCATCGACACTGTTCTCACGGGCAATCTCTTGGGCACACCGATCGTGGGTGACTTTGACGGCAATGGCACGGATGACTTTGCTGTTTTCAATAACAATGTTTTTTCTTTCGGTTTCAATCTCAGCCCCAACAGCAGCACACAAATCGTCTGGGGATTCCCGGGAGTCTTGGATAAACCTGTCGCCGCAGATATGGATCAAGATGGCATCGATGATATTGGGCTGTGGGTCCCCCGCAATTCCGCCGCTACTCCACAATTGAAATCGGAATGGTATTTCCTGATCTCAGATCGGCTGCGCGCGAGTTTAACAGCCGTCACAAGCACGACTCAGTTTACAGCGGCCTCATTGATTGGCAAGCAAATCGCACCAGGCGAATTGTTGGAGTTTACAACCGGTATCAATGTAAGCGTCGTGCGTACGGTGCAATCGTTCAATGCGGCTACCGGCCAAATTGTTTTGACGAATGCGTTGCCTGTCTTGCCTGGCGTGGGGGATATAATCACGGTGGGTGGCGTGGCCAATACGGTTAACAAGCTGAATCATCCGTTCACACCAGTGCCGTTTGGCGCTGACCGTTATGCCGAGTTTGGCGATGACTTTGCAATGCCGATCATTGGGAATTTTGATCCTCCCGTGGCGGCCCAGTTGATTGACAATCAAAATATTGAAGGGGATTACAACGGTGACGGTGGCATCAGTGGCCGAGACTTCCTAATGTGGCAGCGCAGTGTCGGGACAAGCCAAAATATGGCCGCCGACGGCAACGGCGACGGGGTCGTTAACAGTGCTGACTTAACTGTTTGGTCTAACGCTTACTTGGATTCGTCATCTTTTCTCACTGCCGACTTAGATGGTGATTCGGATGTGGATGGCCGTGATTGGTTGGCATGGCAACGTGGCAATTCCACTGCCGCAGCTCTGTCGGAGTGGCAAGCGGAATATGGCACGAGTGGCTCATTGGTTGTCGCTTCGCTAGCTGTGTTGGAAGAAGAATCCGCGATGATATCCAATTTGGCCACGAGCAGCGACGCAGCAGTCAGTGAGTCTTGGGAAACGATTTCCTCATTCTGGATCGACTTACCTCAGCAGTTTCTCGTGACCGAGGATTACTTCGTTGATGATTCAATGTCTGAGGGGTTTCTCGCTATAGATGAGGCTCTTAGCGAACCATTGAACTCATCAGGAACTGATGATGACGCAGACCATCAGTGGATGCTTGATGATGAGGCGAGGAGTGAATTGAGCAGGGACGATTTAGCAACCGATGAAGCATTCGCCGAGCTCGAGCAGATGCTGATTTAGCGATATTTCTCAGTATTTGTATTTGTGACATTTCCCCGAACGATTACTCTCCAATCGCGCCGTCGACAACCTGCACCGTGGCGGCATGGGACACGCGTTGCATGCCCTGGCAATCTACGAGCCAAGAATGGTCGGCACCGAACCTAGTGAACACAAACCACGACTGGCTAATATTGACGTGCGACCGCGAACTCTCGACGAATCCATCGATTGAGGTGAGACGACTCGGAGACTAGTGCGCGTTTGCCAATTCTACGGGAGTTCCGATCCAATAGAGCCGCGCGCCGAGGTTGCAGGCTATCAGACGCAGGAAAAACGAGTTTCCCCACACGGGGTTGCTTTAACCACAACAGCAGCCCAAGCCGACGCTCAATCTCATGAGCGAGTTGCCTAAGTCACTGTTGTCGTTCCACATGAGGTGAACCGAGTTGAGTACGCATCCGGAATGTTCAGATCAGGACACGGAAATCAAGCCGTTGCTGCCCGATCGCCGCAAGCCGTCTCCCAAGTCGGCGTCACCCGCACTCTTGCAAGCCGCACGCACAACTACTCGAATGCTTGAAATGTTCTCGTCGGACTCCAGGCACATTGTGGGTGTAAGATTTATATACTTCGCCTTCGCTGCTGGTAAATTCCTGCCGCTGCCAAGAGCAGCATCGTTGCCGTAGCCGGTTCGGGCACGCTGGTCGTGGCTGGTGGCTGTTGTTGTGCTCCATAGGTATTCTGCCAGTCAGCGAGATCAGTCGCGCTGAGCGGATTTGGTGATTCGCCGCGTTGCCACAGCAGAAAGTCGTAGCCGCTGACATCGCCATCATCGTCGAAGTCCCCGGGCAAGCCAGACCCTGTAAACTCATGCACGGCCATTACGCCGACATAAGGGTAAGCGAAGCCGCAGTAGAGGGACTGGTAGCCGCCGTTGCCAAAGCTCATTCCCCAGTAGCGACCGCCGTCCGCATACAGATCGGTGAAAATGAGGTTGCCCCCGTACACAGTGGAGCCCAAACCCCACGGCCAGTCGTCGCGGTTAGGATAGGCTGCCGACAAGTCGGTGAAGAGCTGGCCCAAGTCACCACTCAAAGCGAGAGGGGTCGGGTCGCCGCTGGCCACGCTCGGCAACCGCCAATCGGCGTAACCCCCTTGTTGCTGTTGGTTGAGGTTCGCGATCCACGTGTTGGCAAACTCGGGATAAGGATAGCTGGAGGCAAAGCCAATGCCATGCAACAGCCACATGCGGGCACCTTGCGTGTCGGTGAGGATCTGCGTGTTCGCGTTGTAAATGAAGACCGCATTGGCCTGGTTAGAAAGCGCGCATCCGACTACCAATACGATTGCCAAAGTTTTGTATTTCATGGTATTTGCCCTCCTGCAGTGACTCGAGCCGACTCCAAAATCCCCCTCCCTTGCAGGGAGAGACTCGGCGAGGGTCAATCAAACCCGCGATCCAAAATCCGACCCTTCCTGGTACTCCTGGGAGGGAGATTTTGGAAATTACCTCAAGTATCTGATAGACGGGCGTCTACTGATTTAGCCGCTTAATTGAGCAGCTGTCACCTCCCATCCAGTCAAGTCGCGAGGAGATAAATGGTCTACCAGTAACTCTAGCCACGAAGCACGCGCGGAGAAAGTCGGCTGCGCAGCCGTCAGCTACCTAGGGGACACTCACCGGTTGTGCGGCGGTGGCAGAGCGGCGGCACTGGGCTGTCGGGTTCCTGACAGAGAAGCACATGGCACTCGGCGATGTGAACGACAAGTTCGACGCGACTTGTCACGTGCAGCTTGTGATAGAGTCGCTCAAGATGCGTGTGTACGGTGTGGGATGAAATTCCGAGCTCTTCGGCGATCGCATCCTGGTGGGCGTCGTCGAAAACGCCTTGCACGATTTGAAGTTCACGTTCGGACAGAGAGAGTCGCTGAGCGATGCAAGACCACACGGCCGAATTGAATAGGCTTCGACCCGACTGTCGAGCATCGCGATGTTCTATCGAGTTCATTTGAGTTGCCTACCGCCCGCCAGAGAATCTGCCATCTGTTGATCCGACATTTCCCGTATGAATTGAACTCATTTTAACTCGCTACGTCCGACCGCGGCAATCGCGAGCGGATTTGATGAGATTTTCCCTGGCCCGTCCGGTTCGAGCGGCAATAGGAAATCAAATCGTCGGCGATCGACATGACTAGGCCGCAAAAACAACCAAGTAGCCGCAATTGCTTTTCACAATAAAAGTTGACCGTGTCTGTCACTTAGGAAATGGATACTTTTCGTGGTCCGATTTGGATACTTTTGGATACTTTTGCGATGGATAAAGTATCCAGGCCGATTTAGAATACCCTATAAATGCAGCGAATAAGCAATGCAGAGACTGGCCAGAATCCCCTGTTAACCGCTGGGTCGTAGGTTCGAGTCCTACCCGGGGAGCTTTTTCTTTTTGGGTGCTACTCAGTAAGCGCCACGTTGGGCATTGAACTTCGAATTGCTATCCCCGCGAGGTTTGCGGATAGCTCAGCCTGCTATCGAAGTGCTTGTCATCTATTCGCTCCCATCACCGAGGGCTTTAATCGGAGTCGAAAAAAAGCACCAGCATCCTAAGTTCGCGCTTGGCCGGCAAAAGTAGCCGAGTTCATAACCAATACGATTATGAACTTCAACACAGTTGATTCCGCTCTTCCATCGGGCGCGACGCACGATATCGCAGCCAAAACCCAACGATCCCGATACACATCACAGTGATATAAGCGACCATTGCCACAAACTCTGCGCGATCATCCTGTCCTGAAGGCACAACTCCTTGCCAAAATCCCCCTGCGCCCTTCAAACCAAGTGACCAATGCCCTGTATTCCAACCTGCGTGCAGGCCTATGGGAATCGCAAGACCTCTGGTCGCTATTGCTGCCATGCCGAATAGTAGACAACCGATGCCCGGCCCTAGAAACGCGCGCTGCCACGACATGCCGCCGAGTCGATGTTCGGCGATAAATACTAATGCTACCATAATCTGGGCAACCCACATTCCGTATGAGCGATCTAGCCGTCGTAGCGGGTAACCATGGAACGCCAATTCTTCTCGGCACGCCAAAAGCACGTATGCGATAGCAAACACTCCCAGTGCGCCAAAGGTTGAATCCTTCGCCATACTCCACTTTACAGGGCCGGCCAACGCGCAAAGAACTGCCCAGGCGCCAAGAATCGCGATGCCAAGAGTAAATCCCAGAATGGCGCGAGGCACGCTCTTACTTGTCAGCGCCGCTCCTACATCGACGAGCCGTAATCGTTCCCATCTGACGAACGCGATCGTGAGTGCGAAGGTCCAAAGGCTTGTAAGTTGGCCGATTGCAAGCTCCGCGGGTATGCCTGAAAATTGCTTGGCGATCGGCGCGGCAAATGCTACGCCAAGGGCGCAAAGAAACATGAAGAGGGCGACACGACCGACAGTGCGGACACCGACCCATTGACTCTCATTCTGAGCTCCAGACATCCCGATTCCTTTGCCATGCCGCGGCTAGGGGACACATGGTTCTAATATAGCGTTGTTCGCCTGCAACCGCGTATGGGTGCCAACCCGTCCAATTTCACGGTGTGAAATGACCCGCGTAGAGTTCTCCGTCGCCTCCAAATGATTGTTTATGGATGATTGATATAGACATGGAAATTCTGGAAACTAACGACGGTTCGTGACGAACGGATCTATTCATAATTTGCCCCGCTTGGCAATAGAGGATGGTGTGTCTTGTGTGCCTAAGATCAAATACGCTTGGTATCTGCTGGTTGCTACTAACTTTCTTCCGCGCAGATCCCAGCCGCTCGTAGTTCTAGACATCGTTGCTCCATCTCGTGTGTGGCGGCGTGCTACAAACATCTTTCCCATTCATTGATTGCTATCGAATCAAATATCCAGATGTTGGCTGGACGCGCGCGTCCGCGCTTCTTGCCTAGTTCGCCACCACCTTGGCAAACTTTGACGGTCCTGCCGGTTGATTGGGTGCTAGTACAAATGGAGTTACCGTCAAAACCGTTGAAATCGTTCTTACTAGCAGCGGATTGACCGATATTTCGAGTATTACCGTCAGAACCAGACCCTTTGGCGCGGATACTCATGACTCAATTGAATTCGCACTCGCCCCTTGCAGGCAGTGCTTCCCGTACTCGTCGTATGCTACTCACCGTGGTTTGCTTGGCCTTTGGGCTGAGCACACTGAGCGGCTGCGTGACGAGCTGCAAAGAATATTTCAAGAACGGTTTCAAGGTTGGTCCCAACTATTGCAAACCAGCAGCCCCTGTGGCCAACGAGTGGATCGACTATCAAGACGGGCGTGTCATCAGCACGCCGCAAGCTCACTGGGCTTGGTGGCGGAATTTCAACGACCCGGTTCTGGACAACTTGGTGCAAACCGCCTCGCAGCAGAATCTCTCGCTGCGTGAAGCGGGCTTTCGCGTGATGGAAGCGCGGGCCCTGCGTTCCTACGCCGTGGGAAATTTGTTTCCTCAATCACAAACCGCGTCGGGTGGATATAGCCGCCAATTGTTGAGCGAACAAGTTGGCTTCGTCGGCGGTGGTGGCGGTGGCTTGGGTGTGCCACGAGAATTCAGCATTTGGAACTTCGGGACTCAATTCGCCTGGGAACTCGACTTCTGGGGCCGATTCCGTCGGTCGATCGAAGCCGCCGATGCCCAATTGGATGCCTCGGTTGAAGGCTACGACGAAGTGCTCGTCGTGTTGATCAGCGACGTCGCGGCGACTTATGTTGAAATTCGCACGCTCGAACAACGGCTCCGCTATGCCGAAGCGAACGTGCGTAACCAAACTGGTTCGATGCGGATCGCGGAAGTCAAAGAACAAGAAGGCGTGTCGAATCGCCTCGACGTGGCCCAGGCGATCACCAATATCGCACAAACGGAAGCCGCGATTCCTCAATTCCAAGCACAACTGCGTCAGGCCGAAAACCGCCTCTGCGTGTTGATGGGCATGCCGCCTCAAGACATTACGGCGATCTTGGCTCGCCAAGTGTCGCAGATTCCTACCGCCCCAGCGGAAGTCGCCGTGGGCATCCCTGCTGACTTGATTCGCCGTCGCCCCGACGTCCGCCGTGCCGAACGGCTCGTGGCGGTGCAAAGCGCGGAAATCGGTATTGCCGAAACTGACTTGTATCCCGCTTTTACGATCAACGGTCAGATTTTTGTGCGTGCGAATCAATTCGAAGACTTGTTCCGTTCCAATGCCACGGGTGGGTCGGTGGGGCCGTCTTTCAACTGGAACATCTTCAACTACGGCCGACTGCGAAGTTTGATCGCCGTGCAAGAAGCCCAGTTCATGCAACAGTTGACCGCGTATCAGCAAACGGTGCTCGATGCGAATCGAGAAGCCGAAGATGCGATCATTGCCTTCTTGCAAGCTCAAGAGCAAGTCAAGATTCTGGAAACGGGTGCTGCCGCCGCAGTCGAATCACGTGATCTTGTGAACGACTTGTATGAAGGTGGCCGGGCCGACTTCGGTCGTGTGTTCGTGGCTGAATTGTTCCTCGTGCAGCAACAAGATGCCTTGGCCGTTGCTCAGGGCGAGGTGGCTCGCAGCTTGGTCAACATCTATCGGGCCTTGGGTGGTGGTTGGCAGTTGCGGTTGCAACCGTTGCCGCCGCTGGATGTCGTGGACGTGCCGGCTGCCGTCGAACCGGAACCGTTGCCGGAAATCCCACAACCGCTGCCGGCCGATTTGCCTGAGACGCTTAAGCTCGAAGAAGAAACCATGAACACGAATCCTTAAGAACACGAGCACAGATATGTTGATTGAAATGAAAAACTTGCGTCGACTGTTGCTGATTGTGCTCTTGGGCTTATTGGTCCTACCCACAGCAGCGCGAGCTGAAGAAGAGGAAGTCCCTGCCGTGCGTAGTTGCTTTACGCCGCATTTTCTTTGCCTTTGCCCAACTTATTGTCCCAAGCCAATGCCTTGCCAAGACTGCTGCTACAACTGCTGTTGCGATGACTACTGCCAGAAGCCAATACCCTGCCAGGATTGTTGTTACAACTGCTGTTGCGATGACTATTGCAAGAAGCCTTGCCCCACGTGCATACCCCGGGCTTTGTGCGGACCTTTTGGAATCTGCCGCGAACCGACGAAGAGTCCGTTCGTGTGGAGATAGTTGAAGCAGTTCTTAGGCAGAGTTTTCCGGCGCGAGCAGGCCGTTGAAAAACATGTCGAACATCGCCGCAGCCTGATCGGCGATTGGTTTGCGATTCCCTTCGAAGTAGTTGAAGAACATCGCGCCAAACACAAACCGCGAAAGCGTGTCTTGAATCTGCGGCACGGGCAAGTCGCGGATCGTCCCCGCGTCGATCATTTCTTGCAGCCGCTGCCCCCATTCGCGCTTGCGTTCGTCGTCGTGCTCAAAGAACAACGACGGCCGGCGATCGCGAAAGAGTGCCCGCTCTTCAATCAGCAGCTCAACGACTTCGGGATGCGCGTCGAAGAACTCCAAAATGGCCGTCATGCAGATGCGAAGCTGAGCAAGCGGTTCGATGGTCGGATGCTTGCTGGCATCGACGGCGCTTATTAATTTGTCGCGCGCGTGCTTCACCGTGGCCAGGAACAACGCTTCCTTATTACCGAAGTGACGGTAAACGGTCCCTTTTCCCACGCCGACTTGGTCGGCAATCACCTGGACGTCGGTCTGGGCAAACCCCTGCGAGGCAAACGCTTGCACCGCGGCGTCGAGGATTTCCTGCGACCGCTTCGCGGTGGGTGCGAGTTCTGAGGATTCGGCGGGAGTTTGTGAAACAGCCATGTTAGTGCGAACCACGTTCTAGTAGGCCAAGTCGTGGTGAACCAAGGGAAAAGCCCAAGGGTCCCTGCTGGCGACAACAGCCAGCAAAATTGCGGAAAATACCGCCCCCAAATGTGAGTTGTCACCACAATAGTACGCTGGACGGGCGCGCCCGTCCAGCATAAACTAGACTACAGATGAGGCAAAAGCTAACGATTAGCTCATTAATGAATCCCGCTGCCCAAACACCCACCCCTAGCGGGCTACTCTTAGAAAATAGCATTCTCTCAATGGACAATTCTTCCATGGAACAAGACTCCTTGGACACAGAAATTCTGAAACCGCTGCCAGTAGGCACCGGCATGGTTGTCGTGCTCGTGCTTTTTGGGCTCGTCGGTTGCGGCCAACCCAACACATACGCCCCACCGCCACCACCGGCTGTGAGTGTCGAAAAGCCCATTGAACGTGAAATCGTGCAAGAACTTGAGTTCACCGGCACGACCCGCGCGACTGAATCTGTTGAAATTCGCGCTCGCGTCAACGGTTATCTGCAAGAGATCAATTTTGAAGATGGTGCGAACGTCAAAGCGGGCGATGTGCTGTTTGTGATTGAAGCCGCGCCGTTTCAAGCGGCCCTCGACCTCGCGAAGGCGACTCTCCAAAAAGCCGAGGCTTCGCTTGCCCTCGCCGAAGCGGAACTTGCTCGCACGCAGCCACTCGTGGCTCGCGGTGCACTTTCTGAGAATGAACTCGATGTTAAGAAAGCCGACGTGGCCACCGCCAAGGCTGATGTTGCGTCGGCGAATGCCACTATCCGTCAGGCCGAACTTAACTTGGGCTACACGCAGGTGAAGTCCCCTTTCAGCGGACGCGTTTCGCGACACATGGTCGATATCGGGAATCTCGTGACCGCGGAATCCACGGTTCTTACCCGTGTGGAAGTTGTGGATCCGATCCACGCTTATTTTTCAGTCAGTGAGAGTGATGTGTTGAAGCTCTTGCAAGGCGAGAACGACAACGCTGCTACAAATCATCAAATTCAGCCCAAGGTTTATATGGGGCTAACCGACGCAGGTGGCTTTCCTTACGAAGGCCGTCTCGATTTTTCCGAGTTGGGTGTCGATTCGCAAACAGGTACGCAAATGCGTCGCGCGGTATTTCCGAATCCCGATGGCCAACTGCTGCCGGGACTTTTTGTGCGGCTCCGTTTGCCCGTGGGAAGTCCCAAACCGAAGTTGCTCGTTCCTGATCGCGCGATTGCGACCGATCAACGGGGCGAATACGTGTTGGTTGTGAACGACAAAAATGTCGTGGAATATCGTCCCGTGCAACTCGGCACGCGCGTGAAGGAAATGCGCGTGGTGAATGAAGGCCTCAACCTCGACGATTGGGTCGTGGTCAACGGTTTGCAGCGGGCTCGTCCCGGCGCGCCGGTGAATCCCGAGAAGCAAGAAAACGTCGCCAAGGCGGATAAGGACGCGAACAAAACAACCGCCGCGGGCCTGCCTGGTACAGAATCGGGCTTGTCTGCCACGGAATCAGAGCTTGCAAGCACGAAGTCCCCCAAAGCCGTGGGGAAATAAAACTCCGTGTTAAGCCGCTTCTTTATCGACCGACCGATCTTTGCCAATGTCATCGCGATTGTCACGATGATTCTTGGTGCCGTGGCCATTTTCGGTCTGCCTATCGAGCAATATCCGGACGTCACCCCACCGACCGTGGTGGTGACCGCCGTCTACCCGGGTGCGAATGCCCAGGTTGTGTCTGACACCGTGGCTTCGCCGATCGAGCAGCAAGTCAACGGCGTGGAAAACATGCTCTACATGTCGTCGGTTTGTTCCAGCGACGGCACTTACTCGTTGACGGTCACATTTGAAATCGGCACCGACTTGGATCAAGCCCAGGTGCTTGTGCAAAACCTCGTCGCTGTCGCCGAACCACAAACGCCCGAAGAAGTCCGCCGTCAGGGGATCACGGTCAAAAAGCAATCGACCGCGATCGTGATCGTGGCGAGCCTCACTTCGGAAAACAATCGCTACAGCTCGTTGTTTTTATCGAACTATGCCAACCTGCGGATGCGCGACGAACTGAGCCGGGTGCCGGGCGTGGGTGGCGTGACGATCTTTGGCGGCAACAACTATTCGATGCGGGTGTGGCTGGACCCCGAGAAGCTCAAATCGCGTAATTTGACGGTGCAGGACGTTTACGCGGCGATTCAGGAGCAGAACGTTCAAGTCGCGGCAGGGCAAGTCGGTCAACCGCCTTCACCAAACACGCTTGAGTTTCAATACATCGTTTCGGCGTTGGGTCGTCTGAGTAATCCCGAGCAATTCGAGAACATCGTCGTCAAGGCGAGCGAAGATGGTCGCGTTACGTATCTCAAAGACATCGCACGGGTAGAGTTGGGTGCGCAGAGTTACGACCAATACGCCGAGAAGGGTGGCGTTCCCTCGGCAAGCCTCGGTGTTTATCAACTTCCCGGCGCCAATGCCTTGGCTGTTGCCGAAGGGGTTCGAGAAGCCGTTGGCCGGATGCAGGAATCATTCCCCGAAGGCATGCTGGTCGACTTCCCGCTTGATACGACGGCCTTCGTCGAAGCCTCGATTGAATCGGTGTATCACACGATCATCGAAGCGGGTGTTTTGGTTCTCATCGTGATCTTGATCTTTTTACAAGATTGGCGGGCCGTGCTTGTGCCGGCCACGACCGTTCCCGTGACCATCATCGGCGCGTTCGCCGCGATGTTTATCATGGGCTTTTCGGTGAACATGCTCACGCTGTTTGGCTTGGTGCTCGCCATCGGTATCGTCGTCGACGATGCGATCGTGATCGTCGAAGCCGCGGCTCATCATATCGAACGCGGCATGGAGCCGCGCGAAGCCACGATCCGCGCGATGGAACAAGTGTTGGGGCCGATCATCGGCATCACGCTGGTGTTGATGGCCGTGTTTCTTCCGACGGCATTTCTGGGTGGTATCACGGGCCAGTTGTATCGACAGTTCGCGCTCACGATTGCCGCGACAGCACTCATCAGTGCCATCAACGCGGTGACGCTCAAACCGGCTCAATGTGCGACCTATTTGCGTAAGCCCTCCGAACACAAGAACTGGTTCTATCGCGGTTTCAACTACGTCTACAGTAAGTTCGAGCGCGTTTATGTGGCCATCGTTCGCGGGTTGCTGCGGGTCAAATGGGTCACGATGCTGGTGTTTGTCGGCTTGGTGGGATTCACAGCTTGGTGGTATGGCCGCGTACCGACGGGCTTCTTGCCAGTTGAGGATCAGGGCTACATCATCGCGAGCATTCAGCTCCCCGATGCCGCCTCGCAGTCTCGGACCAAAGAAGTGACTGATCGGGTGAATAAGATTCTGGCCAACACACCGGGCATCGCCACGTGGTTTAATATCGGCGGCATGTCGTTGGTCGACGGCAGCGCGGCGTCGAACGCGGCGACGATCTTCATGCGATTTGAGGATTGGGATGAGCGGGAAGATCCCAGTTTGAGTTTGCAGGGAATCTTGGGCAATTTGATGGGGCAGTTTTCCCAAATCAAGGAAGCGCAGATCTTTGCGTTCCCGCCCCCCGCGATTCGCGGTCTCGGGTTCCGTAGTGGTTTCCAAATGCAAGTCGAAGATCGTACCGGCGTTGGCTTGGGCGAATTGCAGTCAGCCGTGGGGCGTATCGTAGAGACGGCTACAGGACAAACGAATGCTGAAGGGCAAGCACAACTTGCTGGCGTCAATTCATCCTTCCGCGCCGGTGTGCCACAATTGTATATCGATATTGACCGCGTGAAGGTCAAAACGCTCAACGTTCCCTTGTCGGCCGTGTTTGGCGCTTTGCAGACCTATCTTGGCTCGGCGTATGTGAACGACTTCAATAAGTTTGGCCGGACCTTCCAGGTGCGATTGCAAGCAGAAGAGGATTTTCGACTTGATCCGCGTGATATCGAACGTCTCGAAGTTCGCAACACGCGAGGGCAGATGATTCCGCTGGGCTCGGTGATCAAAGTGAAGCGTTCGTTCGGCCCGCAGATTATTCAACGTTATAACTTGTATCCGACGGCTGCGATTCGGGGTGAGCCCGCCCCCGGTGTAAGCTCTGGTGAAGCACTGACCATCATGGAACAGATCGCGCGAGCCGAGTTGCCCGACACGATGGGTTACGATTGGACCGGCGAATCGTTCCAAGAAAAACGTATCAGCGGGCAGGCCATGTGGGTCTTTGCTTTTGCCGTGTTGCTCGTGTATTTGGTCCTTGCGGCTCAGTACGAAAGCTGGATTCTCCCGGCGGCAGTGATCTTGGTGGTGCCGTTGGGATTGTTGGGCTCGGTCGCCGCGGTTTCATTGCGCGGCATGGATAACAATATCTACACGCAGATTGGCATCGTGCTGATTATCGCACTGGCCAGCAAAAATGCGATTTTGATCGTCGAGTTCGCTCGTGATTTACGCAAAGAAGGTCATTCGATTTATGATGCGACCGTCGAAGCCGCGCGGCTTCGATTCCGACCGATTCTCATGACGTCATTCGCGTTTATCTTGGGCGTCGCGCCGTTGGTGTGGGCCACGGGCGCGGGGGCGGCTGGTCAACAAGCGCTAGGTACGGCCGTGTTTGGCGGCATGATCACGTCGACGGTGCTGGCCGTGTTCTTCACGCCGGTTTTCTTCTTGCTGCTGCAATCCTTCTCGGAATGGTGGTCGCCACCCAAGCCGGTGCCAATCTCGGCTGATATCTGAGCAACTGACGATTGCCTCTCCACGTACCAGAGTTGGTGGCATTTCTCCGGTAATAATTGCGATTTCTTCCGCATTAACCCGTAAATCTCGGGAGAACGGCGAATTTAGGGTTACTTCTCCCGGTTTCAATCGGCATAGAGATTGCTACGATTGAGGCTTACCCATGCGGGACTTTATTGCACTTATGGAAGGGATGCGATCATGCAGCAATCCAAATATGCCGCGGAAACGATCAACGTCACCAAATCATTCAGCACGGGGGAAGTGGCCGTGCAAGCCGTCCGCGGCATCAATTGCGCGATTCATACTGGAGAATTAACCGCGATTGTGGGTCCTTCGGGCTGCGGCAAAAGCAGCTTGCTGAGCATGCTAGGCGCGATTGATACCCCCACCACAGGCCAAGTATTTGTGGGTGGAGTCGACATCGCGAGCCTCACCGATTTTGATCGCACGCTACTTCGCCGCCGCGAAATTGGTTTTGTGTTTCAGGCGTTTAATCTGATGCCGACGCTCACCGCGCTTGAGAATGCCGCGTTGCCCTTGGAGCTTGACGGCATCAGCGAACGGGAAGCCAAAGAACGCGCTCAAGCGGGTTTGGAACAAGTGGGGCTGGGTAAACGTGTCGATCATCTTCCCAGCATGCTATCGGGGGGCGAGCAGCAACGCGTCGCCGTGGCTCGAGCGCTCGTGACCAATCCGACTCTGTTACTCGCTGACGAACCGACGGGCAATCTCGACAGCGCGGGAGGCCAACAAGTCATGCGATTACTTCGCGATTTGGTGGTCGATCACGGGCAAACCGTCATCATGGTCACCCACGATAGCGAAATTGCCGCGACGGCGGACCGAGTGCTGCACATGCGTGATGGATTGATTGCCGAGGACGCCCGACCCGAAGCGGAAGAGAACGCACAGATTGTGGGGGCCAAGTAAATATGCTTTATCGAAAACTAGGAATTCGAGAAGCACGCAAACATCCGGGCCGCGCGATTCTGACACTTGCCAGTGTTGCTATCGGTGTTGCCGCCGTGGTGGCCGTGACTTTCACGACTCGTTCAACCGGCAAAGCCTTCGATCAGATTTTCGAATCGCTCGCGGGCAAGGCATCGTTAGAAGTCGCCGCACCGATTGGTCAATCGATTCCTGCCACGCTGGTGGACACCATCACCAAAGTCCCCGGCGTGGAAGCAGTTGCGCCTCGATTGCAACGGCCTGCCGTGCTCTATGCGGGTGACGAGCGCGTGCAGCTAGTTGCCGCGGCGGTCGACCCAGCACGCGATGGGGATGTGCATGATTATGAAATCGTCGACGGTAAGCCCCTTGAATCTGAAGGCGTGTTGCTCAACAAGCTTTTAGCGGAAAACCTAGGTGTTAAAGTCGGCGACGAAGTCTTTTTGCTTACCCGCAGCGGACGCGTCGGTGTGAATGTCGTGGGGCTCTTCACTTCCAACACCGCTTCGATTTCGATCCAAGGGGCAGGGCTCCTCATGCCGCTCGCCAAGGGTCAGCAATGGTTCCGCGCGCCGCGTCGGCTCGACGTGATTCAAATCGTGATGACTCCCGATGCCGATGAAGTAGCCTTGCGTGCAGCGATTGAAGCCGTCTTGCCCGAGTCCGCGGAATTGCGCAACCCAGCTGGCCGCAGCGCGATGGCTCAAGAAACGGTGCTGTCAACGAATCAAGCATTGATCATGGCACGGGCGTTTATCTTGCTGGTAGCCGTGTTTGTCATTACGAACACGTTCTTGATCAGCGTCACACAGCGCCGTCGGCAATTAGGCATCATGCGCGCGATTGGTGGTACGCGGCAGCAGATCGCCACCCTGGTGATGACCGAAGCCGCGGTAATGGGTGTGCTGGGAACGATACTTGGATGCGCACTCGGCGTGTTCATCGCTCGTTACCTCAACGTCGCGATGGGGGCCATCTACGAAACAACATTGCCGCCGATTCAATTGACCCCAACTCCTTTCATTTTGGCGGCCATTTTTGGAATCGGCATGTCGCTGGCCGGCGCGGCGCTCCCCGCGTTCAAGGCCGCGCGGCTGGCTCCGCTTGATGCGTTACGGTCGGTCCTGCCCGATGAAATCGAAGGCTCGTCGAAATGGTTTGTGGTGACCGGGATTATCACAGTGATCATCTCTGGAATTCTGCTGTTCTTGAGCATCACGGGACGAGTTTCTCAGGTCGTGGCCGTCTTGTCGGGGGTGGCGGGTCTTGTCGGTCTGGTGTTGATCTTGCCGGTGGGGCTGCCCATTATCACGGCCGCCGTGGCGAAACTTTTGCCGCGACGCATGCGCGTGGAAGGCCGCATCGCGAGTCGGCAACTGCTGATTCATCGCTCGCGCACAACATTGACCGTGGGTGTGGTATTCATCGCGGCCAGCGCGGCGTTGGGCCTTGCAAACACTGTGCTCGACAACGTGCAAGACATTCGCGATTGGTATAGGAAAACGCTGATCGCCGACTTCTTTATCCGGGCCACAATGCCTGACATGGCTACGGGTCTCGCGGCGGATCTTCCTGACGGACTAGGCGCTGAGCTTTTGGCTGTGGATGGCGTCGAGGGGATCGACGCGATCCGACTTGTGAATGCCAAAGTTGGCGATCAGAACATCATTCTCATCGTGCGTGGATTTGAAGACTCGGCGCTCCAGCAGTTTGACATCGTGCAAGGGGACGAGGATACGATTCGCCAAAGTCTGGCGGACGGGGAAGTCGTGATTGGCTCGGTCTTGGCAGAACGGTCCAATCTCAAAATTGGCGATGAAGTGCCCCTGGAAACAGATAGTGGCGTGAAACCATTTCGCGTCGCGGCCATTGTGACCGAGTACCAAGCCGGCGGTTTAACGGTGTACATGGATAGCGCGACAGCGGAAAAAGAACTCGAGATCGGTGGCGTGGATGTTTTCGTCGTCAAAGTCGACCACGCCCAGATCGACAAGGTGCGTGCGAACTTGCTGAACGTGACTCAAGATCATGGACTGATTTTGCAGTCCTTCTCCGAACTCCAAGGACAAATCGATGGCATGATGTCGGGCATCGATGCCGGCTTATGGGGCATGGTGGCACTGGGATTGTTGGTCGCCACGTTCGGCGTTGTGAATACCCTCATGATCAGCGTCCTCGAGCAAACATTCGAGTTTGGACTCCTCAGAGTGATCGCCGCTTCACGGGGTCAGATTCGCAAGGTGATCTTTGCCCAAGCGCTGATCATTGCCTTGATGGCGATGCTCCCCGCCGTGATAGCGGGGCTGGGGATCGCTTATCTGATCAATTTGGCCACCTACGGCGTCACCGGGCACGTGATCGAATTCCAATTCCATCCGTATTTGACTGTCGGCGCATTTTTGGCGGGACTGGTGACAATCGTGATCGCCGCCTGGATTCCCGCGGAACGCGCCTCGCGCGTGCCGTTGGGTGGCATGCTCCGCGTGAGTTGATGCTAAATCACTTGGTCAGCGATTTAATCAAATCGACTTCCTGCTGCTGATACGGCGTGCCGTCAACGCGGAAGATATCGTGATGCCAAGGCGAGGGTTCGCCGTCGATCGGAGTTTGCCAAGTTTCCCAGGGGTACTTGGTTTGGCTCCTGCCGTCGACCAAGCCCCAGCAGTATGCCGCGACTTTTTGTTCCTTGAGAATCGGCAGGATCGCCTCAAACGTGCTGCCGTTGCCGCGGGCCATGTATTCGGTGCAAAACAACGGCCGGCCCAAAGGCTTCAGCTGGGCAATGCGAGCATTCATGGATTTTGGATCGCCATAATCATGAAACGATATGACGTCGCTTTGTGCCAAGGCCGCTTTGTGTACGAGATTGAGCTCGTCGGTATGATCCCACGCTGGTCCGCGCCAAACACCCACGGTCAGCGGCTGCTCGGGTTCCACGGCGCGTGCCCATTCAAACGAGAGATTCACCAGCTTCTCAGCGAGTTCATCTTTGTTGGCTAATTCCTGGGGACCATTGCTATTGGTATTGGGGTTATCTGGTTCGTTGAACAAATCCCAAACCAACACGCGGCGATCCTTGCCATAAGTTTTGAGCAGGTCAGCCACGTAGGGCTGTAGTTTTGCCACTGCGACGGGATTTTCGAGGATTGCTCGGCCAGGCGATTGCACCCAACCGCTGTTATGCACGCCAGCGCGCGGCTCGCGCTGCTTGCCAACTTGAGGAGAGGGATCCCAAACTCCATCAAAGATGACAAACATCGTGCGAATCTTATGCTTATCGGCGATCTCCAGGTATTCGTCGATTCGTTCGAAGAAGCCATCGCGATCTTCACGCCAGCAAAGATCGTGCAGAAACACCCGCATGGTGTTGCAACCGATCGCCGCGGCCCAACCCAACTCGCGATCGATGGTTTCAGGATCGAACGTGTCGGCCTGCCACATTTCAAGTTGATTGATGGCCGAACTCGTCAGGAAATTGCTTCCCACCAGCCACGGCAGATCCGCATACCACGCGTTGGCTTGTTCAGGCGTCCAACGAGTCGTGGCGGGCTCAGCTGCCGATAGGCGTCCAGTCATCACAAGCAATGCCAGTATCAAGACAAAGAAATATCGTTGATTCATGATGAGCGAGTACCTGAGGAGAGATCGATTCAAACATGCCGCGCGAACCGTCGGCCACTCAACAGCAGTGTGCAGAAAATCGCTACCGGGGCAAGGGTCAACGGTTCTAGCAATGTTTTCAACTGTGCTAATGCTGATTATCAACTTTTCATTATTCCCAGGTTACGTGAGCCAGTCATTGAGAAATAACGGCCAAAGGTTCACAAGTCATTGAGAATTATTTTGGCCTCGAGTTTGTTGTTATCAGCCGTAGGTCTAGCTCTGTGCGACGGTGACTGCTTACGATACTAGGGCTCGCTCACTTCTCGGATTGCCATCAAGTCTTACCTGCTGAATGAGGCACGCATGTTTCACTGGCGGAAAACTACAGTCTGTGTTTTATTCACGACCATCACGGCGTTAATTCTGAATAGCGAGTCACGCGCGGAATCAACGGCTTGCCGTGTGGAAAACTTGCGATGCGAATATCTGACGGATCCCTTAGGACTTGACGAAACACAGCCGCGGTTGAGTTGGCAAGTGGATGCCGACAAACGCAATCAAAGTCAGTCCGCATATCAAATTTTGGTTGCGAGTTCTCCCGACAAACTCGCCAACGATATTGGTGACTTATGGGAATCGGGCAAGGTTGATTCCAGCGAATCCGTGGCGATTGAATATGCCGGCCAGCCGTTGGTTACGGATCAAAAAGTTTGGTGGAAGGTGAGGATTTGGGATGCCCCTGGTCAACAATCGGCTTGGAGTGAACCGGCAACGTGGGAAATGGCATTGCTCAATCCCGACGACTGGCATGGCAAGTGGATCGCGCGCAACGAATCGATCGAACCACAACCTTTGCCGCTGCTCAGACAGGAATTCACGCTCTCCAAGCCGATCAAGCAAGCCCGAGTCTACGTGACCGGCTTGGGTTATTATGAGCTTTCGATCAACGGCGAGCGGATTGGCAACCGCCGTTTGGATCCTGGGTACACGCGCTATGACAAACGGGTGCTTTATTCGACTTACGACGTAACCGCGGATCTTCGCGAGGGCGAAAACGCGCTGGGAGTGATGCTGGGCAACGGTTGGCTGAACGTGCAAACGCTGGCGGCTTGGAATTTCGATACGGCCCCGTGGCGGGCCTCGCCACGGATGCTGTTGGAAATGGTGATCGAGTTTGAAGACGGCACCACCGAGCGGATCGTTTCCGACGAAAATTGGAAAACAACCGCGGGGCCCATCACTTACAACAGCATTTACGGCGGCGAAACCTACGATGCGCGTCTTGAGCAGCAGGGCTGGGATCGGGCGGGTTTTGACGATAGCAGCTGGGACGCTGCCCAAGTTGTGAAGTCGCCCGGCGGCAAGTTGGTGGCGCAAGCGTTCCATCCAATCATGGTCGACAAGACGCTCAAACCCGTGTCAGTTACTGAACCGAAACCCGGGGTTTACGTTTTCGATGCAGGACAAAACCTAGCAGGCTGCGCCGAGATCAAAATTTCCGGCCCTGCAGGCAGCAAGGTCACGATGAAGTATGGCGAGCGACTCAACGCTGATGGCACGGTGAATCAAGACGAGATCGCCGTGCATGTTTGGAATAAAGGAAAGGATCAGCAGTTTCAAACCGACACGTATGTTCTCAAAGGCGAGGGCGAAGAATCATGGCAATCGCGATTTGTTTATCACGGTTTTCAGTATGTGGAAGTCACAGGCGCGAACGAACCGCTCACCGCGGATAATCTCAAAATCCACTTCATTCATTCCGCGGTTCCCGAAGTCGGGCACTTCGAATGTTCCAATCCTCTGCTGAATCAAATTTGGGAGAATGCCCGTTGGTCGTACTTGAGCAACTTACATGGCATTCCCACCGACTGCCCCCACCGCGAAAAGAACGGCTGGATGGCTGATGCGCATTTGGCGTGTGAAACGGCGCTCTGGAATTACGATGCGGCGACCGTCTACGAAAAATGGCTCGACGACATGGCCGACGAGCAGCAGGGCGATGGCAAGCTCCCCGGCATCGTGCCCACGGGTGGTTGGGGCTATCAATGGGGGAATGGTCCGGCGTGGGATAGCGCGTTTCTGATCATCCCTGACTATTTGCATTTGTACTATGGCGACTCGCGCGCCCGAAAACGGTTGTACGATCAGCATCGTCGTTACGTCGATTATCTCAATCGGGAAGCCAAGACCGGCACCAATGCGATAGGGCTCGGCGATTATGTTCCCTACAAAACCACGACCCCCGAGATCGTCACCTCCACGGCTTATCATTTTCACGACGCGAATATCGTGGCCGTGACCGCGCGATTGTTAGGGCGCGACGATGAAGCTCAGCATTACGCCGAAAGAGCAGATTTCATTAAGGCGGGTTTTAACCGTGAGCTTTACAATCCTGAAACGCACCACTACTCCAACGGCAGCCAGACATCGCAAAGTTGCGCGCTGTTTCACGATATGGTGGAACCAGGTAAAGTGGCCGCGGTGACGGACGCCCTCGTGGAGAGTTTGCATAAGACCGATGATCATCTCGACACGGGCGTGTTAGGTTCCAAGTATCTGCTGCATGCACTTACCAAGAACGGGCAAGTCGAATTGGCCTACCGTGTGGCTACTCAAGAAACCCAACCAAGCTGGGGCTGGTGGATCAAGCAGGGGGCCACGACTCTCTGGGAAATGTGGACCGACGGAGGATCGCACAATCATATTTTTCTTGGCGATTGTGTGAATTGGTATGTTCGCACGCTCGTGGGGATCAATCCCGACCCGGCGGCTCCTGGATTCAAACATATGTTGATCACGCCGCACCCGGTGGGTGATCTCACGTTTGCCGAAGCGAGCTATGACTCGGTTCGTGGCCCGATCTTTTGTCGCTGGGACTGCCGGGGCGATGAGTTCCTATTGAAGATCGAAATCCCCGCCAATACGACTGCCACGATTACTCTACCCACCGACGATGCAAAGACCATCCGAGAAGGGGACAAGCCTTTGACTGACGTTGAAGGGGCTAAGCTGTTGGGAATGGCCGATCATGTGGCGACGATAGAAATTGAATCAGGCAGCTATGTGTTTACCGCCGAATATTCGAAACCTGGTTTTAATAAGCAGTAATTGGTTTCAGCGGACTGACTTAGGCACAGCCTTGCCGAGGGTGTGAGGCATGCTCGACTGCTAGTTTCGACTGTAGAATCCTGCTGTTTTGCAAGTCTCAACCATTGACTCTTGTAGCGATGGTAAATATTGTAAGGATTGCGCAAATTGGTGTTTAACAAGACTTTGTGTTCAGAGAGATCGGATTCCAGTGGTCAAAGACTGGAGATTTTCCCACCGAACATTAAGGTCACCATTAACCCGCCTCGGCTGAAGTCCGCACCAATCACGCTTGGCTGTTGGACAACCAGCAAACCACAACTGGGCATTGATTCGCCTAGTTGAATAAACACTCCGCGTTGGATCGCGATTGCGGCCAGATTCTCGATACACATCCTCGGAGCTACGCATGACCCTTGTGCGAGAAGCCCCCACTTTGGGCTTGGGCGATATACCGCGCATTCTCAGACGTCATCCCAAGAAGTCACTCCTGACTTTTTGCAGCCTGATGGCGTTATCGGTGGCCGTGCTAATTTTCTTGCCGCGGTCTTACGAATCCGAATCGCTTCTATTTGTGCGAGTTGGTCGGGAAAGCGTCACGCTCGATCCCACGGTGACCACGGGCCAAGTCATTGCACTCAATGAATCCCGCGAAAGCGAACTGAATTCCATTTTGGAAGTGCTCAAGAGCCGCGCGCTCATGGAGCGAGTCGTCGACCGCTTGGGTCCAGAAGCCATTCTGCTGCCACCCTCGGAGGGTGGCGAACCTGCCAACCCCAACGCAATCAAAGAAGCCTTATCGAGCGTCGTGGGAACAGTTTCCGGGTGGCTTGAGCCCACCGGCCCGATCAGCGAGCGGGAGAAGGCTGTTCAAGCTCTGGGGGACAATCTGGCCATTTATGCCAAACAGAAATCGAACATCATCTCGATCGCTTACAAAGCGCGGTCCCCACGACAAGCTCAGCAGATCGTGGCGGCGGTCGTTGATGAATATCTCAGCGAACATCAACGTATCCATGCGACGGCAGGCTCCTACGGATTTTTCGTCGATCAAGCCAAACTTTTTTCTGACGAAGTGAATAAGTTTCAGAAAAAGTTGGCCGAGGCTAAAAATGAAATGGGGCTCGCTTCGTTGGAAGGCAAACGGCAGCTCGTTGAAGATAAAGTCAAAAAGATTTCGACCGAGCAGCTTTCTGCGCATACCTCGTTGAGCGCAAGTTCTGCTCGTGTTGCCAGTTTGGAAAAGTTAATTGCCGCGTTACCCTCGCGGATCACGTCGCAAGAAGTCGACGGCATGCCCAACACGGCGGGGGACAACATGCGGCAGCAACTTTACGCCCTCGAGATTCAGGAAAAGGAACTACTCTCGAAGTACACCGAAGAACATCCGCTGGTCATTGCCGCGCGTCAGAAAGTCCGTGAGGCCAAAGACATCATGGACGATCAACAAGATTCTCGCACCTATTCCACGACCGCGGTGAATCCTTCGGTGCAGAAGCTGCAAGTTGAGCTGATGGTCGAAAAAGCAGCGGCGGATTCCTGGCAAGCGCGGCTTACGAATCTCGACCATGAAGCCACGCTTGCACAAGAAGAGTTGAAAGCGCTTAACGGCCATGAGTTGGAATTGAATGATTTGGGGCGTGAAGCCGCGCTCGCGGAAGCCAACTACCGCATTTATGCCGAAAAGCTCGAACAAGCACGGATTCAGCAGTCGCTCGATGAAGAGCACATTTCCAACCTCAATATTTCCCAGCCGGCCACGTTGGTCGAAAAGCCAGTCAGTCCCAAGAAGGCCATCGTGCTCTTGGCGGGCTTCTTGCTCTCCTGCGTGGGTGCCCTTGGCGTCGCGATTCTCGCAGAACTCAATAATCGCGTCCTGCGCACTCCGCTTGAGGTGGAAGATCAACTGGGCATTCCCGTGGTGGTCACCTTGCCCGCCAATTCCCGTCACACCATCCTCATGAACTAGGCGCAACTTTCATGGCGATGATTTCCAGCATTACCGCAAACCAAATGAGTAGTGAGCGAGCTCAAGATCGCCCCGCCACGGTCGCCGGATCGGCAGCCAGCGATTTGGCGAACTACTATTCGGCGCTGCTGCGCTGCGTGCAAACGCAACAGGCTGTTCGCGAAACACGTTCTTTTTCCGTCGGTATCACCAGTTGTTCCGCAAGCGAAGAGACAAGCGTCGTCGCCATCAACTTGGCCATCGTCGCGGCGCGCAACGGCAATCGCCGGGTGTTATTGGTCGACGCGAACACGAAGTCACCAGCGATTGCTCAAAAATTAAAACTGACTGCTCCAACCGGCCTCACCGACATCTTGAGCGGTGCGGCGCTGTTGGGCGATGCTTTGCTGCCGACCGCGGTGGAGCGTTTGAGCGTTCTTGCTGCTGGCGATCGCGGTAAACAACTCGGCTCGGACTACGACGTCGACGACGTTACCAGTTTGCTCGATGAGCTGAGCAGTGAATTTGATTTGATTGTTTTCAATTTACCCCAGGCTGATGAGTTGAGTGAGTGCTTTGCGTATGCCGAAGCACTCAGCGGAATCTTTTTGGTGGTATCGGCCGGTCAAGTCGATGGTCGCGTAGCGCGACGAGTGACGCGGCGACTTGAACACGGTGGCGCCCGGATCTTGGGAGCCATCTACCACCAATAGAATTCTGCCGGCGGCTCGGTACTTGATACTCCCCACGATTGAATTTGCAACATTGATTGAACATGACACTACTATCGATGCTCCTAGAACGATTCAGGAGCGGGTTCGGAGCGACTCCGGGCCGAACAATTCATCACGACAACCTGCTTTCCGTGAATCGGCTGCTCTACTTTTTGGAGCGTGCCCGCTTTCAAGCGAACCGCAGTGATACTCCGTTCTGCCTGCTGGCGATCACGATCGGCAAGCACGATTGCGACGGTCAGGGTATACACGTACTGGCCAGCATCTTGCACGAGCGATTGCGCATCACCGACGACAAAGGGTATCTCGAGGATGGCCGCATTGGCGTGATTCTTCCCGATACGCCCGAAGCCGGCGCGCATGTCGTGGCACGTGACGTGTGCGAGAAATATCGCGGGGCTGGCGGCACGATCAGCTACGAAGTGTATGTTTACCCCGCGGATTTCGATCTCGATGGCAATCCTGTTTTCGAGGACGAGCAAGAAACTGTCGGCTCAGCGGTTGCCGTGCATCCGATGCAAACGCTGTTTGCCGCGAAGACGCCGCGATGGAAACGAGCAATCGACTTGGCCGTTGGGCTCTGCATGATTGTGATTTTGACACCCATGCTGTTGATTGTGGCGCTGCTGGTGAAATTGTCTTCGCCCGGACCTGTTTTGTTCGTCCAAAAACGCGCCGGGCTCGGAGGCAAGCCTTTTCCAATATATAAGTTTCGCACGATGCGAGTTGGGGCTGATGCCGAGAAGGCGATGCTCCGCCAGTTCAGTGAGCAAGACGGTCCCGCGTTCAAGCTCACCCACGATCCCCGCGTGACACGATTTGGACAACTGTTGCGGACGACCAGCATGGATGAGCTTCCCCAACTGTTCAATGTGGTGCAGGGAAATATGTCGCTCGTAGGGCCTCGCCCGCTTCCCATTGAGGAATCGGAGGAATGCGAGTCGTGGCATCGTCATCGACTCGACGTCACGCCTGGAATTACTTGTATCTGGCAAGTCTCTGGACGTTCCAGTGTGACATTCGCCGAGTGGGTTCGGATGGATATTCAATACATCAAAAAACGAAGTTTGCTTCAGGATGTGAAACTTCTGTTACTGACGATTCCTTCCGTCTTATTCTGCAAGGGTGCTCGGTAAACTTTCGCCGTTCGTAAAAAGACATGTCATCTAACCCGCCGCAATATGCCGCCCTCGCTGGCGAGGCTGACATGACCGACGGCGTCGGCATGATCGGTCGTGGGCGCAAATCGCTTGTTGCTGCTTTCCGGAAGTATATCACGCGCGACATTTTCGGCACGGTCGTGACTTCGTTCGTGCTGTTTGGCTTCATGACGCTGCAGGGCGTATTCCTCGCGTGCATGCTCGGCCCAGATGGACGGGGCCAATACGCGACGGCCGTGTTTTACACGCAGACTTTGATTTACGTCGGTATGTTGGGCACCCAATACGCCGTCGCGCGTTGGGCGGCCCGCAAGCACAAAGATGCAGTGGGCTTGATTTACTCGACCCGCCGTTTGGGAATGCTCACGGGCTTAGGAACGATGTTGGTTGTCGCCGTGCTTGCCTTCACGGCCCTACCGCCCGACAAAAGATATCTTGCCCCGCTCTGTTTGTTGTGTTCGTTGTTTCTGCCGTTTGAGCATATTCGACTGTTATGGCTGTCGGTCGATCATGGCCGGGGAGATTTCCGTCGCTACAACATGAGCCGCCTTGCTGCTGGCATTGCCTTTCCGCTATTGCTTGGAATCGCCTGGGCCTGCGGCGCTCATACGGCGTTTGTAGCCTCGATTTTGTTTGCCGCATCGCCTTTGATGGGGTTGCTCTATCAACGGCTTTCACGATCGGTTGCTGAAGAACCTTCGGCCACACGCAATGGCCCTACGGTGCAGCGAATTTTGCATCGCGGCCGACCTTATGCGCTCAATGTCTTAGTTTCGGACCTTTGTGACCGGCTCGACATTTTTCTGTTCATGTGGCTCACCAGTTTCACAATTCAAGGGTATTACGCTGCTGCCGTACCCGCGGCCAATCTGCTGCTCGTGGTGCCGATTGCTTTGTCGCTATTTGCTTTCAATGCGGGAGCACGCCGTGAACGACGACCTACGGCAGGCCACGTGGCGAAATCCGCAGCTTTGATTGCGGGGGTACAGCTGATTGCTGTCGTGGCGTTTGCGCTCGTGCTGGAACCGTTGATGGTGTTGGTTTTTGGACCAGATTTTCGCGGAGCTGTACCACTCGCCTTGGTGCTGCTGCCTGCTTATGCCGTGGCTGGCTGCGGCCGCGTGGCGGAAGCCTTTTTGCAAGGTCGCAACAAAGCCATTTTGGGAGTTTACACGCGGCTCGTGGGGGCCGTAGTGATGTGCGTTTTTGTCTATTTGGCGTTTGATCGCTGGGCCGAACTGAGCATTCCCTTAGGCGCGCTGGCTGGCTACACAGTGAGCACATTGCTTTTATTCGCCGCCATCATTTTGAACGTGCGGTCCAATTCGTTGCCTAATGCAACACCGGCAGAAGGGGCCAATTCATGAGCTCCGCCGCCTTGCGATTGACCCAACCGCTGCACGAAAAGGTTCTTCCCGCAAAAGCACCGGCTTGGCTGAGCTGCTTGCTGTTGTTCGTATTGCTCGTTATCCCCAGTTATGATTTCCGCCCCGATGCCGACGAAACCTTTGGTCTCGATTGGCAACTTTTGATGCGGCTGGCAATTTGTTTTGCCTGTGGGCTCTATGGGTTAGTTTATTGGCGATCCAGCTATTCCTTTCTGCTAAATTTTCCTGGTGCCTGGGTATTCTTGTTTTGTGGCTGGGCGCTGGCCACGGTTCCCATCGCGATTTCGCCATCCTATGCCGCGACGGCTTGCATCGTACTGCTGTGCGTGGCGCTGTTTGTTCCGGCATTGCTGGCCCAACTCGAGAAGCAGCAAATCCTCATCACGATTTTTGTCTCTTCCCTGGCGTTCATCGTGATGGCGTGGTCGCTTTATTATTTGGTCCCCTCCATCGGACGCTCCGCTTATGAAGCTGGGGGCGAAATCGAATACCGTGTGGGAGGTGATGCCCAACAGCTGGGTTTTCAGGGTGTTTGGCTGATCGCGGCTACGCTCGCGCTTGTGGATTGCCGTTTCATGCGTTGGCAACAATCACTGCTGCCAATTCTGATCGGTCTTGTCACGATCGCGTCGGCCCAGAGTCGCACGTCGTTTCTTGCGGCGTTCGGCATCATCGGTCTCGCAATTTTAATGAAGGCACCACGCGAACGAGTATTGAAACTGGCGTTGGCGGGGGCTGTGAGTGGAACCGTGTTGGTTTTTGTCTTTGCCTGCGGGCTGGTTTCGGTTCGCGGGAAAGATGTTCTCACACTCGCCTCTCGTTCCGGCACGCAGGAAGAAATCTACAACGTAACCGGGCGAACGGAATTCTGGCCCTTTGTGCTTAAGCAAATTGGTGAGTCTCCGCTCTGGGGTTATGGCTACGGCTGCTCACGGCAAGCCCTCTACGAGTACAACGGCAATAGCTATCAAATGGGCGAACTGCATCACGCCCACAATACGTTTCTAAATGTGATGCTCACCACGGGCATCGTGGGAACTTTGCTTCTCGCCGCGATGTTTTTGGGTTTGTTCGACAATGTGATCCGTTATCGCGAACTTTTCCCCGCGCTCGTGCTGGTGATCCTCGTCGTCGCCGGCCTTACCGAATCGCTACTTTTCGGCCCGATGCCGCGCACGCACACCGTTTTGTGGTTGCTCGCGCTCTACTGGCATCAGAGCGAAATTGCTCGCTCTGACAAAAGGCTTGTCACCCTATGACCGCTCAATTGGAACTACCACCAGCCGTTGCATCCGTGAGAACGTCAAAGCGTCGTTCGCTGCGCGTGGCATTGCTCACCAACGAAAACACGCCTTACCGCGTGCCGTTGTATCGTGAATTGGCGACCACGCCGGGTTGGGAATTTCAAGTCTTCACGTGCATCGATCGCGAGTTCGATCGGCTGTGGGACGTAACAGCAACCGACGGCTTCAACACGAAGCAGAGTTATTCGCTCAAATACATGCGGCGGCAAAATTTTGGCGAAGATCAAAAATGCGTCGTCGACAAGGAAGTGCATCTGCCCGTCGGTATCGTTCCCGACATGTTTAAGTTTCGGCCCGACGTGGTGCTGAGCAACGAATTCGGCGTGCGCACGCTGCTCGCGTCTCTCACCGCAAAACTCACCGGCCACAAGTTGATTGTCTACAACGAGGGAACCAGCCATACCGAATCTTTTATCGGGCGGCCACAACGACTGGTTCGCAAACTGCTGCGATCTTTTCCCGATGCTTATATCTGCAATGGCGTGCAATCTCGCCAATATCTGGAGAGTCTTACGGTTCCAGCGGAAAGCATTTTTGAGGTTGGCCAAGCTCTGGATCTTGAGTCGTTCGATCAACCGGTGAGTGATTTCGAGAGAGAAACGTTCCGTCAGCAGCACAATATTTCTGGTGTCTGCTACCTCTACGTTGGTCAGATCGTGAAGTTCAAGGGAACCGACAATCTCTTTCGGGCCTGGAATGACTTTAGTCGGAAATCGAATGTTGATGCCACACTGGTCTTTGCCGGTGAAGGCAACGATCGGAAGTTTCTCGAATCTGAGGTCGCCGAATCCGGGTTGACCAATGTGCGCGTGCTGGGCTTCGTCCCGCGAAATGACCTCGCGAAGGTTTGCGCTGCCGCCGATGTGTTTGTCTTTCCGACGCTGAGAGATTGCTTCTCGCTGGCGTTTGAGGAAGCGATGGCCGCGGGGTTGCCCGTGATTGGCTCGATTTATGGCGGCGAATCCGAGCTTGTCGAGGAAGGCGTGAACGGCTGGGTTTGCGACCCGATTGAAATCGACGATTTGCACGAGAAGCTTGTGCTGGCCTACGAAGCACGCCACGAACTGCCACAAATGGGTCAACGGGCGCGGCAGGCCGTTGCTCGTATGGCGATTGATCAAGTCGCCGAGCGCATCCGCCTGGCAGTCGACTATGCACTGGACAAACTAAAATCCAAGAGACGCCCATGATTGCTCAAAACAAATCATTGGTGGCTCTTCCTATAGTGCCGGTCGAATCCTGGCGGCCGACTTTGAAGGTACGTGCTAACGAACTCTCCATGCGTGTTCTCAGCCAGGCTGCCGGTACGTTATCGCGATGTTGCGGCCAACGTGCTACCGGCACGTTTGGCATTCTGATGTATCACCGCATCGCGCCACTGACACCCGGCGTGCCGGCACCGCCGTTCAACACGACCCCCGCGCACTTCCGCGAGCAACTCACGGGCTTACGGGCACGTGGATTTCAATTTGTCTCGCTTTCCAAAATGCTGGCAAGTCACAATAGCGGTGAGACGGTTCCCGAGAAGTCGGTCGTCGTCACGTTTGATGATTGTTTTGAATCGGTTTACACGCATGCTTGGCCGATTTTGCAGGAACTTTCCATCCCTGCCTCATTGTTTTTGAGCACCGCGTATTTGGATGGTGATGCTCCGTTTCCCTTTGATACCTGGGGCCAAGAATTTGCTTCACAAGTTCCTGGGGATCACTACCGCCCGATTCGCACGGACCAATGCGCGGAAATGTTGGACTCGGGCCTTATCGATTTAGGAACGCATACCCATACGCACGCCGATTTTCGTCAGCATGTTGCCGAATTTGCCGACGAGATGCAAATCTCTGCCGAAATCTTGAAGCTGCGATTTGGCGTCGAGTATCCTATGTTCTCGCTGCCGTTCGGGAATCCCGCGGCCGGTTATGCAAGTGAGGAACTGCTTGCCGCCGCGCGAGACTCCGGCGCAACGTGCGCCCTGACGACCGAATCTTCGCTTGTCGATGTTTGTCGCGATCCCTTCGGCTGGGGGCGAATCAGCGTGTTCGATTGGGACACCAGCTTTACGCTCGCCGGTAAGCTCAACGGCTGGTACGACTGGGCACCTCGTATGAAGCACCGTCTGCGCGGCATGCTGCGAGGAGCATCACAGTCATGAGAATTCTTCTTTGTCACAACCATTATCAACAGCCCGGCGGCGAAGACCAAGTTTTTGCCGATGAGGCCGCGCTATTGGAATCGCATGGCCATGATGTCGTACGCTACACCGTTCACAATGACGACGTCGAGCAAATGAGTCGCCTCGCCCTGGCGACCAAAACGTTTTGGAACCGCGACAGCTATCGCTCGATCACCAAGTTGCTCCGCAACGAGCGTCCCGACGTTGTGCATTTCACCAATACGTTCCCACTCATTTCTCCCGCGGCTTATTACGCGGCGAAGCACGAGTCGATCCCCGTGGTTCAGTCGCTGCACAACTATCGTCTGCTTTGCCCGGCGAGCACGTTTTATCGCGATGGCAAGCCGTGCGAAGATTGTCTCGGTAAATCAGTAGCGTTACCCGGTGTCATACACGGCTGTTACCGTTCCAGCCGCCTTGCCACGGGTGTGGTTGCTGCCATGACCACAGCGCATCGCCTACTAGGCAGTTGGCGAAACACGGTGGATCGCTTTGTCGCGCTCAGCCATTTTTCTGCTAGAAAGTTTGTCGAGGGTGGGCTACCAGCGAACAAGATCACGGTGAAGCCAAATTTCATCTCGCCCGATCCCGGAGTGGGTGATGGTGCCGGACGCTACGCCCTGTTTGTGGGCCGCCTCGCACCGGAAAAAGGAATCGCCACGTTGCTCCAAGCGTGGGATCGCTTAAGCGAAACTTTGCCACTGAAAATCTTAGGCGATGGCCCCCTCGCGCCGTTGGTGCAAGAGCACGCTGCCAAAAACAACGGCATTGAGTGGCTCGGACGACAATCAGGACCCGAGGTTCTTCGCCATCTGCAAGCGGCAGCGTGTCTGGTGGTGCCTTCCGAATGGTACGAGTGCTGCCCCAAGACACTGATCGAATCCTTGGCCGCGGGCACCCCGGCGGTCGTCTCGCGGCTGGGGGCCATGGCGGAAATGATCGACCACGAGCGTACCGGCCTGCATTTCGAACCGCGTAATGCCAATGACTTTGCCATGCAGGTCAAACGCATTGTGGCTGATGCTCCCAACACCGCTGCCATGCGCGAGCAAGCCCGTGCCGAATTCGAACACAAATACACCGCTGCCGCTAACTACGAGCAGCTCATGAACATCTACGCGAGCGTCGTGCAGCCCCAAGCTGCACTAGCTCGGCAACCCGATTCAATTTCTCAATGCCATCAGGACACCATCCATGACCGAAGCAACATCGATACGTTGGCCCAATCGTTATGACTTGATGGGGGTCGCCGTCAGCGCTACCAACTATCAAGAAGCGGTTGACCGGCTGTTTGAAGCCGCGCACCACGATATCCCCGCCATTGCATCCTTTCACGCCGCGCACGCGGTCGTGTGCGCGAGCACCGACAAGGAGCTTCAGCAGCGGGTGAATTCCTTCAACATTGTTGCACCCGACGGTCAGCCCGTGCGTTGGGCGTTGAATATGCTTTACGACACGGCCATGCAGGAACGCGTTTACGGCCCCGAAACGATGCGCCGCGTCTGCGAACGGGCAGCAGTCGAAGGCACCCCCATCTATTTATACGGCGGTGCCAATCAGGTAGTCCTCGACAAATTGATCGCCGAACTCGAACTCCGCTTTCCCGGGATCGTGATTGCCGGAGCCGAATCACCGCCGTTTCGTCCGCTGACTCCTGCCGAAGATGGCGCGGTCGTCGAACGCATCAATGCGAGCGGCGCTAAGTTTGTGTTCATTGGATTGGGAAGTCCCAAGCAAGAGCACTTTGCCTACGAGCATCGCGAAAGCATTCGCGGCGTGCAATTATGCGTGGGGGCGGCGTTTGATTTTCATGCCAAAACCAAGAAGATGGCCCCCGCTTGGATGCAGCGCAACGGCCTCGAATGGCTGTTCCGCGCGTGCAGCGAACCACGCCGATTGGGAAAACGCTACCTCACCACGAATTCGATTTTCGCGTACAAGCTCGCGAGGCAATGCGTCTCGCAAAAGCTATTGGCAAAGAAAGCAGCCCCTTTGCCGAGTGAAGCTTAGTACAAGTTTTTGCAGATTTGTAACCACGAAGGACACGAAACACACAAAAAAGTTAACCGCTCATTTTCGCTAATAAGCGATTATGAACTTAATAGCGTAAAAGAACTGTTTTGTTTCCTGCCTTCATTCGTGTTATTCGTCTGATTTGTGGTTTAAAAAGTGCAAATGCCAATCCGAGGAACTCATTTACTTTGGCATTCTTTCGTTTCTTCTTTGTGCCCTTCGTGGCTTTGTGGTTAAATTCCGCCCAGATTTAATTTCTCAATCAGCAATCTGCAGTTTGATTTCATCAGAATTGCCCCGTAATTCCGGCGCGTACATTGCCGAGGCCTTGGTGGGCAAGGCACTGAAACGACCCGGAATCTCCGCGCGGAGCCGGTAAGTGAGGCTATGCCGTCCCCGAGCAAGCCGCGTGATAAACAGGCACACTCGCTCGTCGCGAAGCTCCATGTAAGCCCCCAGCTCGTTGCCGTTGTAACCACTCCGCACCTCGACCGGCTCGAAACCCGCGGCTTTAATGTCTTCGAGCAAGATGTACTCATAATCGTTCTTGCTCTCGACGATGAGCTCCACTTCCACAAGATCGCCGCTTTTCACTTCCGCCAAATTGGCCAGCGGCTCGCGGTCGAATTGCTCGACGCGTTGTTCGACAACTTGTCCTTGTCCCCCCGCGACGGTTTTCGAGGCTTCAACCGGGGTGAGCTTAGAGAATTGCCGGTTCACTTTGAGTTCCAAACCTGCCGCGGCGATGTTGTCTTCCAGCGTAAAATTGGTCAGGTAGCCGTTGAAGTAAACCGGCGAATCTCCTTGCTTGCGAATCTCGACGGTATGTTCTCCCGCAGCCAGTTCTTCTCCTGTGATGACGAGCTTGTTCTCAAATGTGAACAAATTCTCCGGCATTACGGAAACCTGCTGCCTTTGCTGGCCGTCGATCCAAACTTCGATCGTGACATCCGGCTTGTTCTCGCCGCTCGCTTTGAGGAAGTCAGCAAACGCTTCAATCACTAAGGCTGTGTCGCGCGTGCTGTTCCAATAGGTTGCATGTTTGCGATTGTTGAGCAGATACTTCACCATCCGTGGAGCGACTTCACTCTTGGGATCGGTCACCGAAAGCAATTTGAGATAATACGCCTGAGCTTCGTACTCGCTCCCATACCAGAACCACCAAAACCCACGCGGTAGATTCAACCAGGCCGTTTGATTCTCTTCATCTTGTTCGACGTATTGGCTCAGATTGCGCATCACCATCGCGAGCTTTTCAGACTCACCTTGCGCGTGCAGTCCTACGCCGAAAGTCGCCAAGCTGTAAACCGCCAAGTCCGTGCGATCGCGATACAGGAATTCGCGCATCTTATCCATGGTGTCAACGTTGACCGTATCGGGATTCGGGGGCGTGACCGGTTGCTCGCTGAGCACCATGAACACCAGGGCGTCGAGATTGTCGGCCTTGGGCTTGGTGCGAATGCCGGTCCGTTCCGCCGCGGGTTTGGCTTGCTCGTTGGCGTAGTTCTCGATCATGCGGACTTGCTCGGCCTGATAATTCTCCAGCCATGCCAACCCACGGTCCAATACGCCCGGCACCAACGCCACGCCGTTTTTCTCGGCAAGAATCAAACCACGCACGACCGTGGCCGTGGTGTGGGCGGTACTTTGTTCTCCCAACCCACTGAACCATCCCCAACCCCCGTCTGCGAGTTGCATCTCGGTGAGCCGATTCACACCCGCCGTGACAACCGCAGCCAACTCCGTATCACTAAACACAGGGTTATCGTCAAATCGTTTCCATCCTTTGGCTCGCTCCGCATCGTCGCCGATTTCCTGGGAATTGAGATTGGTCCGTTTCTCTTGGATCGATTTCAGATCGAGACCCATATCTCGCAGCACTTGCTGTGTCATCACGGCCGGCAAAAAACGATTGAGCGTTTGCTCGGTGCAACCGTAGGGATAGTCGATCAGGTAGGGCAGGGCGTCGACCATCGCACCCGCCAAAGTGGGCGTGTAGCGAATTTCCAGCCGCGTTTGCTCCGCTCGTCGTTCGCTGGGAATCGTGATCGTAAAATCGCGCTTCGATTCCGAGGGACGAATCACGCCCGTGTACGATTCCGTTTTGAGCATGCCGTGGACCAACACGGGGAAGCTCATTTGCATGGCGTCGGATTCTTCGTCGGTGAGGGCCGACATCCGTATTGTGGCTTGCCCTTCGCGCACGGCCTTCACGCGCCAATCGACCCGTTGCTCGCCGTTCGCCGCGATGGTCACGGTTTGTTCCATCTCGGCGGGGCCTTCCAGCGTGTCGCCTTCCAGTTCGAGCCGAACGCGCACTTCTTTTTCCGTTGACAGATAATTATGGACGTTGGCCGAAAGCACGACTTCATCACGCTCGACAAAGAAACGTGGGGCTTGCAACCGCACGATCAGATTCTTGCGGGTAACGACTTCCGCCGAGCCTTCACCCACGCGCGTGCCAGCCCCCATGCCCCACGAGCGAATCCGCCAAGTGGTGAGATTATCCGGCATCGGGAACTCGACTTCCGCGATCCCTTCGGCATTAGTTTCCAAGGCCGCTTTCCAGAACGCCGTGTCGGCAAAGTTTTCACGAATCGTCGGAACCACCAGAACTGCATCCGACGTCGTCGCGCTCGAGTCCGCTACCGCCATGCCTCCCTTGGCCATCGCGCCTTCCGGCGCAGCTGCGGCCATCGGTGCCGCCATTTCCACTCCGAGCATCATCCGTTGTTGACCACGCTGCGATTGAAACCATTCGCGGCCGTCGCTCGTGGCCAATTCATCGACCACGGTTTCACCAAAAATCCCCAAGTTTTGCATCGTTGGCTTATTCGGCGGACTGACTTCATAGCTCATCCCTTGCAGGTTGGTTTCTCCTTGTGGCTGATGATGTCGCCGCCACTTCCAGAAAAATTCGCGGATGTCCCCAACATTCGAGCCGCCGGCGATGTAATCGAGCGCCTTGTCATAAACGGCCAGCGCAAGCGAACCAACAAACGGCTTCCCTTTGCTGTCGGTGAGTTTCAGCGAAACCTTCGCCGTCTCACCGGGCAAGTAATCTTTGGCCGAAGGCAGCACTTCCAGATTTAGCACGCGCGAAACGGGTGGCACAAACAATTCACGCACGACCGTGTGCATCCGACCGCCGTGAACCGTGACCGCTTCCACGTAGATATTGGGTGTGTCCTTGGCCACGATGTCGACTTCAACGAGTGTGCTCTTGCCCACGAGCTGCACCATCTGCGGTGGCAAATAGATTCCGTTAGCCGGGCGTAAGAATAGTAGCACCGCCGAACCAACGCTGTTTGTGTTGATTCGCAACACAGCCTTTTGGCTAGGCTCATAAGTGCGACGATCCGGCACGATCTCGATATCATTGAATCGGAACTGCGAACCATCGAAATTCGCACCCGCTATCGTAAAGACTTGCCCCCCCTCGACGGTTCGACCTTGAGCGTCGGTCAACTCAAACGCCAAGCGATACTGCCCTTCTTCGGACGCCTTGATCGGAAGTTCCGCACGCCCCGTTTCGCCGAGTTCCAAATCCCATCGCCCGACTTCGGCTTCAACGGGCTTGGCGTCTTTGTAAGTAATTTTTAATAGACGCAGCTTGCCCTTCCCAGCGACCGGCTTGCCGTTGAGCGTGCGTGCCGCAGCGCCCACGGTGATCGTGTCGTCCGTAAGATAATGCCCACGGTCGGTCCAAATCATGACCTTAAACGGCTCGCGGGCAACGAGCACTTTGCCCGTACCAACAATGGTCCGTCGTGATTCGTCGACAACCTCGGCTTGGATTTCGTAACTATGATCCTGATTGGGATGCAACTGCTTGGCCAGTGCCGTGTCGATTTCGACATTCACGGTGCCATCGGGACCGATATCGACTTGCTGATCGGCAACGACTTCCGGTGGCGCGGGATTTCGCCAGAACGCCCACGGCGAGGGGGCCACACATCCCCAGCGTGCCCAGCCGGGATACCAACTGTAGTCTTCTGAGAACCAACCGTAACCGGCACCGTACAACCAATCCCACGGCGACGGTGGGAACCAATCATCGGTGTGGTTCGTGCGGAGCACCTTGTAATGAACTTTGGCGTTCACCACGGGCGAGCCGAAATAGTACTTGGCCGAGATCTTGGCTGTGAACGTCTCGCCCAACTGCACAGGCTCTTTCGGCGCGTCGACCGACACTTCAAATTCGGGCTTCTTATATTCCTCGACTCGGAATGTCCCGCCGCCGTGATTCACCACGTTAATCTGGTACTGCCCCAGCGTCGCACCCGCGGGGACCTCCCAATCTCCCGACAGCCCGCCGTACAAATCGGAGATCAACTGCGAACTGTAAACTTTCTCGTTCTTAGGATCGCGAATTTCGACCTGAAAGGATTTGGCCGCGAACCGCGATTCATCCGGCATGTCATACTGCGCATTGGCGACCCAGAATTTGAAATGAACTTCCTGTTGCGGTCGGTAAACAGGTCGATCGGTGATCGTAAAGACTTTGACTTGCTGATATTCCTGGTCGTAATAGTCACCCCCCCAAATGTTGCGAAACCCCAGATAAGCGAATCGGCCCGCGGGATTCGTGGCGACGGCCAACCACTGATACCGTCGGTTGGCCTCGTCGGCTTTGATCTTCGCAAGGCCGTTGGCGTCGGTGTTCGCGGCGAAATTAGCGGTTTCGATTTTGAAGCGGTTCGCGTCGAGATGCTGTTGCCAGTAGCCAAAAAACTCAACATTGCATTTGGCGACCGGTTGGCCGGAAACCGCATCGGCCACGTAATAAAGCGTTTCCCCAGCAAGCGGTTTTTTTACGATCGCCGTGTCGTTGATCCACAACACAATGCTTGTGCTGTTGCCTCCCGCCATCGTCGAGGTCACGAGATAAGCCCCCGGCTCTTGCAGCGGCGTCGTCACTGAAATCCGACGGTCGATGTGCTTCTCCGCAGGCTGCAGGTCCAAGCTCCACCGCGCGACTTCCGCGCCGACATACTTCTTCTGATCCTTTGTGACGAGCCGATAGCCGAAATTCTCGATCTGCAATTGTTCCCAATCGAGATGATTGGGATTCGACTTGAGATAAGCCTTCACATCGTCGAGCAACTTTTTGACTTCAATCTTCTGTGCGACGAAGCTGACCCGTTTGCCGTTGCGATAACGAAAATCAAACGTCGCCCCAGTGCCGGCAGGCTGCGACGAAACGGGTTCAAAACGACCCCAGGGAGCGGTGATCTGCAAGTAACGCTCGCGGGCCCCTTGTTGATTCAGGCCGCGCTGCGAAAGTTGAGCCCAAAACTCGGCCGCGCGGGGATACTGTCGGCGGTTCTCAAAAATACTGGCTAGCGAGCTTGTCACTTGTTCCCAACGGGTGAGATAGGCACTTCCTTCCTGCTCGGCCGCGGCTGTGGCGGCTTGTTCGTAGAGCTTGATGTAGTTCTGTTCGTCGGGCAGGCTGAACCGCTGAATGCCGGTTGCGAGCCGTGCGATTGTTTCCTCATCGGTCAGTGTGTGCAGCGCAAACGTGCCGGTGTCTTTCGAATCGCCACTGATTTCTTGCCGCCCAAACCACCAGCCATAGTCAGCCAGAGTTTGCACGCCGAATTGCGAAAGCAAAAAATCGGCCCGCGTGGCCAATTCATAAGCTTTACGCTTCGGTTGCCACTCAACAGTTTGGGCCAATAACCATCGCCACCGCTCGCCATCGTTCTTGGCCGCTTCCCACGAGGTGGCCTGACTATAAAATACAGGCTGACCCGCTTCATCGACCGGAGCGCCAATCGGCGGGGCAAACCGTGGATTCCAATCCTCTTCGTAGTCGGGCAGAAATTCGAGATCGGTCAGCTCCTGCAATCGCCAAGACTGGCTGATGTCGTTGCCCCGCAGCACGGCCAAGGCAAAATTCTGCATGAAGTAAAAGGCTTTCGAGGATCCTTGTTCCTCAGGACGTGCTTCCAGCAATCGATAGGCTTGCCGAAAGAGTTGCAACGCGCGGACGCGGTCACGCTCTTGAGCGTTGACGACCTTGCCCGTATCGCCGCGATGAACGCCGCGCTCGAATTGGCCGCCGATCAGAGTGCCGTGATGAACCTGGTTCATCGTCCCCTGCGCCACGGCGGCGAGCACCTGCCAGTTGTCCGCATGAGTCTTGGCCGTCGATTCCAAGAAGACGTCGGTTTCCTGCACGCGGTTCAAGCGCTGATAGCACTCAAGCGAGCGCTCGACACTAGCCACCAGATGGGCGGTGTCGGCCGTGTTATTTTCCAGCACGGCGGCGTAGGCTTCCACCGCTTCTTGAAAGTTGCCTTCCTCAAACAGCTTACTCGCCAATTTGTGGTTCTCACTGGAATCCGCAGCAAACAAAGGCGTCGTCATAGCGAGCAACAAACTGGCAAAAGCCAAAATTCGGAAAAGCCTGGATCGGTAAAGTAAGTCGTGCAAAATCATCGTGGGAATGTGCCTCAAAGAACAGTTCCTGCTGCCGTCAGGGAAACTACGTCGGGCGCGAAATGTGTGTTCTACGTCAGATGGCACACAAGGTCCACCCGAGTCCGTGTCACGCGCAAAATGTCAAAAAATTCTGACGCACGGATGGCTTCGCTAGTTCCCTGCGTTTTTGGGGATTGTTGCTTTTTCGCAACATGAATTGCGCTTACGCGAAATCACGCCGCCTACCTCAATTTGGGGACGTAAACTTGCACAAGCCGTGGTGCCTCATTTCCCGCCACGCATCCTTTTCACCCCTTGACCCGGAAGCATGGCCGTGGGCACTTCGACAGATTATCAGGTACGCACACAACGCTCGATGTTGGGTATCGCCTATCGACTCATCGACTCGGTGGCGATTTTTACCAGTGCACTTTTGGCACTGCGATACACCTTCGGTACAGACAGCTCAGACCTGGCCGTCATCAGCGCGACGACGCTCCTGATGCACTTGATCGCTTCCGAGATGAGTGGGCTCTACCGCAACTGGCGTGGTTCGCGCTTGTATCTCGAATTGTGGTGCATGGTGCTCAACTGGATTTACACGGCCCCGCTGGTGTTGGGGATCGGCTTGCTCACCCAGTTCAACGCCCACATCAGTTACGAATCGAAAATCATCTGGCTCTTTCTGACGCCGATGGCGATGGGCAGTTGCCGTGTGGTGTTTTTGATGTTCCTGAAGAATATGCGAAAACGCGGCTTCAATACCAAGCGTTTTGCGATCTGCGGCGTAAATCAATTGGCGGTGCAACTTGCACAGAATATCCAAGCTTCGCCGGAGCTGGGCTTGGAGCTGGCGGGCTTTTTCGATGATCGTCCTACCAGCCGTACCAAGGAAGCTTTGGGCCATGATTTACCCAGCGCCGGTACGCTCAATCAACTCGCCGACTTAGCCCGCCGTGGCGAAGTCGACATGGTGTTCATCACATTCCCGATGCGCGCCGAAAAACGAATTCGCGACTACCTCAGCAAACTGAGCGATACGACCGCCTCGGTGTACATCGTGCCCGACTTCTTTGTGTTCCAAATGCTGCACGCACGCTGGAACCAAATCAACGGCCTGCCCGTGGTGAGCGTGTTTGAAACCCCCATCTCGGGCATCGACGGCGTCCTCAAGCGGGGCTTCGATCTGGTGGTCTCGCTCTCGCTGCTGGCGGTACTTGCTGTGCCGCTTCTTGTGATCGCGGCGCTCGTGAAATTCACATCCCCCGGCCCAGTTTTCTTCCGCCAGAAACGGTACGGCCTTTCGGGCGAAGAAATCCTCGTTTGGAAGTTTCGTTCGATGCGAACCTGTGACAACGGCAGCGACATCCGCCAGGCCACCAAAGACGATGACCGCATCACGCCGATCGGCAAATTCTTGCGCAAGACATCGCTCGACGAACTGCCACAATTGTTCAATGTCGTGGGTGGCAGCATGTCACTCGTCGGCCCGCGGCCCCATGCCTCTGCACACAATGAACAGTACCGCACGCTGATCGACGGCTACATGCTCCGTCACAAAGTGAAACCCGGCATCACGGGCCTGGCCCAAGTGAACGGCTGGCGCGGCGAAACCGAGACGCTCGAAAAAATGGAACGCCGCATCGAATTCGACCACCGCTACATCCGCGAGTGGACGCTGTGGATGGATCTCAAGATTCTGTTCCAAACGGTATTCGTCGTATTCAAGCAAGAAAACGCGTATTAAGCGCGGCGGACAGTCTTCCCACTATCCACCAACTCACGGCCACAATTCCTACTAGGCCCCCAAATTTGTCCCCTTTTGATCGCACGCCAGCTTTGGGGCAAGTTCGACCAAGTGCGGGACAACCACTGGCCTACAGAGCGACGACGGGCGGTTGCTCACTCGCCTAGTATTTGCAAACCAACGTTAGAGCCGACGACCAAGCAGACCGAAAGCTCCTAGGCCAATAAGCCATAGGCTGGTCGGTTCGGGAACAGCCGTGATCACATCCAGGGGAGGCCAGGCCGTGCCGTAGTTGGCTTGCCAATCGCCAAGATCGCCGCCGCTTGGATTGCGCTGTAGGAGTAATAAATCACGGCCATCGACATCCCCATCGGTATCAAAATCACCGGGTCTGGGGGCGACTGCAAAACCCTGGATGCCATGTTCCATACCATTAAACTGTGCCACGCCAACAAACTGTCCGTGATTGTTGATATCGGTGATGCGAAGGATCGCGTCGGCTGCAAAACCAGTTTTTAGAAAACTATTCATGTCCATCAAGGTGCCCGTCGCTAAGTCATAGGCGATACCGCTACTACCAGAGTATCCGACCAAATCACCCACATCGTTGAGACCCAAAATTGAAGAAACCAAATCACTTTCTTCAAGTAAGCCAATTGATATTTCAGAAGAATTCGCTAGATTCAAATAAGCGCCCAAGCCTGAACTTCGTTCTCCCGCCGTCATTCCAAAATTATTTACCCCTGCATAGGGAAAATAATCCGACCCCAACCCACCCGAAATCCCATCCATCGGATCAGAAGGGTCCCAATAAAATCCTTCATCAGGATTTCCGGTGCCGTTGAAGGCCACGCCGGCGATCTGGCCTTGGTCATTGATACCAAGGGCTTGATGACTGCCGCCGCCAAACACCAACTGACCGTTAGGATCAGCAGGGGTCCAAATACTAGAGCGACTCGCACTACCATTATTCTTCCAACCCACTGCGTCGCCAAGGCTATTAATCGCTTCGGCCGAACTCGAAAAATTCGTCAAAGGATCAATGTTTTGCAAAACACCCAGTGTATTGTCATAGCGAAAGGCTTTTTGCAGGCCGTTGTCATCAAGACTCCAACCGACGACAATGCCGTTGTCGTTAATATCGTTTGCGTAGCTCTGCGAGCCGCCAAGCGTGCCGAGGTTTGTCATCGTGCCGTTTTGCCAAAGAAAGGCAAGACCCGTTGCATCTTGACCTACAATAAGTCCGTTGTTGTTGATAGCTTTTGGTTTGACGCCAACGCCGAGGTCTGTGAGCATCAGAATGTCGCCCGGCTGGATGGCGCAGGCTGGAAGCGAAACCAAGCATAAGCCCGACAGAATAATCGCGGCAGCTAGGTATTTCATGGCGAATTCGCATTCCGACGACCAGTGAGCCAAGGTCAAGAGTCTTCATTATGGACGCTTCCACTGAGGATGTCCAATGGCGATCTTGTTTTGGGAAAACGGGTCTACGAAGGCGACTCGGTCAACTTTACTGGCTACCACCGTCACGACATCCGCTTATCATATTGAAGACGAGAAGACTCGACCGGATTCGTGTCGGTGCTACCCGACTTATTCGTGCCATTCGTTTGATTCGTGGTTTCCTTTCTTCTGCCCCCCTTTTTCGCCCCGTGCGCCGAAAAAAGCTTCGACTTGTGCCTGCCGCTATAGGCGAGATAATTGCCCCAAGGGTAAGCCTGAGTCGAAAGGAACATCCATGAAAGCAGTCGTCCTGGAAGCGTTCGGTGGCGCGGATCAATTGCAATATCAGACGGTCGACTCCCCGCAGACCCTGCCACCGATGCATGTGTTGGTCCGCGTTCATGCCTCGGGTGTGAATCCGCTGGATATCCAGACCCGCCGTGGCGACTACGCCGGCAGCGTTGAACTTCCGTTGATCTTAGGCAACGAAGCGTCGGGGGTGGTCGAGGCCGTGGGTGAGGGTGTCGACAATGTTGGTGTGGGAGACGAGGTGTTCTACATGGCCCCGCTGCTGGCCGGTGCCGGCACTTACGCGGAGCAGCATGTTGTTCCGGCCGCGGTCGTAGTGAGAAAGCCAAGCACGCTGACGCATGCCGAGGCCGCAGCGTTGCCGCTCGCCGCGGGGACGGCCTGGCAGTGCTTATTTGAACGGGGACGAATTTCGCCAGGTGACTCGGTCCTGATCCATGCGGGAGCGGGAGGGGTCGGATCACTCGCTATCCAGATGGCGGCAATCAGCGGTGCGAGGGTTTTGACCACGTGCCAGGGTGCGAATGAATCCTTGGTCCGAGAGTTGGGAGCAAGTCATACGATCGACTATAAGACGACGGACTTTGTGGCTGAAACGCTGTCGTTAACAGCTGGCCGCGGGGTGGACGTGGTGATCGACACGGTCGGAGGCGATACGTTCCAGAGGAGTATTGACTGTCTTGCGTTCGGCGGGCGATTAGTCAGCATCGTCGACCACGATCAACCCCACAACCTGCTCAACGCCTATAACAAGAATGCAGCTCTCCATTTTGTCTTTACATCGCCCGACGCGGCACGTTTAGCAACCATTGCAACACTGGTCGAGCGAGGTCAGCTCCGTCCTGTCATCAGCGCGGAAATACCTCTCCAAGAGGCCGCCGAGGCACACCGACGCATCGAGCGCGGCGGCGTGAGGGGAAAAATCGTATTGCGTGTGGATTGAGTGCGGGGTGGCAGCGGGGTAGCACCGACACGACATCCGCAAATCGGACCGACGACGTAAAGACTCGACTGGATTCGTGTCGGTGTGCGCAGCACACGAGGTGTTCGACATGAAACACTTCTTGTCGCAAGCGACACTGATACTTGTCCTGCAAAGCCTGCCGGTATTCAACACGTTCTCAGGACGAAGTATCAGTGCTACCCTCGAAATCCTGCGCGACCAAAAATTTCCAAGATTTGGCCACTCCAATTAGTTAAAATACACGCTCGCCGCAAAGGCGAGTGTTCTTTGACAATTGAAACAGCTGAGTGGGTTTTAGAACTTGCTCGCCGCACGTTTTGACCAAAACTCGACCCATTTTGGAACGTGCGAATTTCGCAAGGGCTTAAACTTTAAGCACTTGGAACATCGCCAAGTGACAAAACCCAGGAGTTTCGTCACCAAAGTTGGGACCCCAGCGCTCGCGCGAAAACTCAGGTTTGCGGGCTCAGGGGGGCTGCAAACCAAGCAAACCTAGCAAACCTCGCCAAGCTCACTGCCGAGGGTGGCATGCCCTCTGAGGCACTTAGTGGGCATGTTTGTTCACCGTCGAGACATGCCCACGAGTACGAGGGCATGCCACCCGGAAAAATTCCTCTCCGAGAACTCCGTGTCTCCGTGGTGTAATACCTTCACCCCGGCCAAGAATCGACGTTGAACACCTGCTTGGAATTGCGATAATGGTGTTCACTCGCTGAGAGGCGTGTTCCTTGACAATTCAACATTTCGCGGCACCGCACAGTTGCAATTTGTGCCCAGCACCGTTTACGCTGATAACATGAACGCCATCGCGCAGAATTCGACGGACCTCACACAAACCGCGTGGCAGCGTTGGCTGGAAATCGGACTTATCTTTCTGGTTTTCTTCGTCGCGGCGGGCGTTCCTGTGCCGAGCGTGAACGAGACGCATTATCTCACCAAGGCGAAGCACTATTGGAATCCCACTTGGTGTGCTGGCGATTTGTTTCTCGAATCGGTCGAAGCTCATCTCACGTTCTACTGGACGCTCGGCTGGCTGACCCGTTGGTTTTCGCTGCCGGTGGTGGCCTGGATCGGCCGGATTGTTTGTTGGCTGGCGTTGGCCTGGTCGTGGCAGCGTTTAAGCAGCCGGCTTGTGCCAGCTCGTTGGCTGTCAGTGATCACTGCACTTCTGTTTGTGACCTTCATCGAGCAAGGCAATCTCGCCGGCGAATGGGTGATCGGTGGCGTTGAAGGCAAATGCTTTGCCTATGTGTTTGTCTTTTGCGGACTCGCGGAACTGGCCGCTGGACGTTGGCAGCGAGTTTGGCCGCTACTCGGCTTGGCCTCGGCGTTTCATGTGTTGGTCGGAGGTTGGTCGGTGATCTGCGTCGCGGCGGTTTGGTTCTTTGAGTCGAAAGAGAATCGTCCGAAGTTTGTCGCGATGTTGCCGTCGCTCACTTTGGGGGGTGTGCTGGCCTTGCCGGGCATTGTTCCCGGATTATTACTCACCGCGGAAGTCGCACCGGAAATCAGCGACGAAGCGAATCAAATCTACGTGTTTGAACGACTGCCCCATCATTTGGCACTCCATCGGCTGCCGCTAGAACAAATGATCAAGCGGTTCGTTCGCTTCGGAATACTGTTAGCGCTGTTCGCGTTCATTACGCGATTTTCCTCGCAAACCGATCAGCCCCAAGGCTTGCCGCTTCGCCGCATTCAGCTCTTTGCCTGGGCAAGCGTCGCGATCTGCCTGCTGGGGCTCCTGTGGGAATTCGCCACGATCAATTCGCCCGCCCTTTCGGCGAGTCTGCTCAAATACTATTGGTTTCGCTTGTCCGACATCGCCGTGCCGCTGGCCTTGGCGCTTAGCTTAGGAGCCATCCTATCTTCCGTTGCTAACGACACATACCGCACAGCACGAAGCGTTGCCATTTTGGCCGTGTTGGGATCGGCTGGCTTGATGATGCTCACGACAACCGTGCGTTGGGCCGATGTCACATCGGTTGAAAGCCATGAAACACGCGAGGCACTGGCTTGGCGAGATGCCTGTGCGTGGGCCAAAGAGCATACAGTCCCTGACGCTCTTTTCCTGATTCCACGCTACGCATCAACATTTCGTTGGTTTGCTGAACGGCCTGTTTATTTCAGTTGGAAAGATGTGCCGCAAGATGCCACGTCGATGGTCGAGTGGTGGCGGCGTTATCAGGAAGTCTACTTCGGTGCCGTCGATGAATTTGGCGTGATTGGCCCCTACGGGTCACTCCAAGAATTGGGGGGTGACCGGCTGCGTGAAATCGCTGCGCAGAACAAGATTGACTATATTCTAACGACCGAATACCCACCGTTGCCGTTGCCAGTGGCTTATGAGAATCCTTGGTACAAAATTTACGACCTTCGCCAGAAACCTAGAAGCGCAAAGTGAAAGAGATTAGCCACAGAGGACACGGAGATCACAGAGTTTGTTTCTGTGGTAGTTAATTACTCTTCCCTCCGCGAATTCTGTGTGCTCTGTGGCAAAATATGAAAGACTATCCAATTCCAGTTTCCCCGTTACGTGCCGTCGTGTTTGATCTCGATGGCCTGATGTTCAACACCGAAGAACTTTATCAGGAAGTCGGGAGCGTCGTGCTCGCTCGCCGGGGTTGTGCGTTTACGCCCGAGCTTCTCAACGAAATGATGGGTCGTCAGTCGCACAAAGCGTTGCAAATCATGATCGACTGGAACAACCTCACCGATACCGTGGACGCACTCGCCACCGAATCGATGGAGGTCATGCATGGCTTGTTGGGAACTCGCTTGTCCCCTATGACCGGATTGCTCGACTTACTTGCAGCGTTGGAGCAAGCCAACATCCCCAAGGCGATCGCCACGAGCAGCGGTCGTGAATTTCTCGACAGTGTGCTCACTCAATCCAATCTCGTGGACCGGTTTGCTTTCACCGTCGCGGGGAACGAAATCGAACACGGCAAGCCAGCTCCTGATATCTATTTGCTTGCCGCCGAGAAGCATGGCGTGGCACCGCAAGAAATGATGGTGCTCGAAGACAGCCAAATCGGTTGCCGCGCCGCCGTTGCCGCGGAAGCCTACACGGTGGCCGTTCCTCATGGACATTCGCATACGCATCAATTTTCCGGGGCGAAATTCATCGCCGACACGCTGGCCGATCCTCGAATTTACGCGGCACTTGGCATGTCGCAATGCTAGCATGCTGTTTTCTCTCACCTGAAACGCGGCTGGTGGCCGATGCACAAGAGGTACACTTTTCTCGACGTGCGTTCGCGCGTCGTTTGCTCATGGCTCAGCCGGGGGGATTCGTTGCCATGGATCGTGGAAAATATGCTTGGGCGCTGTTGGTTTTGCTCGCCGCGAGCGGTTGCCGTATGTGCCAGAGTTACACCGACTGTGCGCCAGTCGTGCCCGATGGCCCTTATTCGAATTCGCCGGGCCGCGCGGGATCGATTCTTTCCGGAGGAACTTCGCAGCTGCCTAGTGCGAAGCAGGATCAGCCGGCGGAGTTTCAACCGGAAGCGTCTCAGTCGGCGGGGCCTCAACAGCTTGAGGCTCAGAAGTAGATTCGGCTGGTTTCGCTTCGGGAGTGTTTTGGCGATTAAATTCCGACGGATCAAACGGATCCGTTGATGCCGCGGCAGCTTGTTCGTCTTTCATATACGCCTGTTGCGCGGAACTATTCACTCCCACAACAATCTGATTGCTACGAGATTGAGCTTCGCGTTCTTCCTTGATGGGCGCTTCACCCACGGACAACTGGGTCACCCATGCCCGTAGGATTTCTAGCTGATGCGGCGTGAGCGGCCGTGATTGCCCTTCCTTGGTGTTTCCATGGGCGGCTGCTCCCATCGTTAAGAGCCGACTTTTTTCGGGCTCTTCGAGATTCACTTCCGCGATGATGACCGAGAGATTGCGGTGAATCAGTTCAGGATTACCAACGCCATCGAGTGCGCTGCGATCGATTTTCATTTGCTGCGGTGAATTCGGCAAATGACAACCCGACTTCGCACACGAGTGGGCCATCATTGGTTGCACGCGTTTAATGAATTCACTTCGTGCCCAGAGAGGAATCTCGCCGAAGCTCATCTCGGAATTGGCTTCATGAACCTGTTCATCGACGATGGGTACTGGCGCCGGAGTCAATGCTTTGGCAGTCGCCATTTCTTTGGCTTGTGCCAGCCTGCGCTCGATCATCGGGAGCAAGGTGTGCTGAGGATCAAGTTCACGTGCCGCGGCAAGTTCCGCAAACGCAAATTCAATCAAATCGTGTTGCAGGCACCATTGAGCCATCTCGACGTGCGCATCGGCCGAAGGCATTTGTCCCAGTCGTCGTGCTTGACGTCGCTGATAGGCCTCGGCCATCGTTTGGCAAAAGAAATCGACTTGATCGGCACGGACGCGAAGCGTTCCCTTATTTAAGAGCACGCGATAGTAGTCGCCGTCCCTCGCGATTGTGCCTTCCATGATGCTGCCGTTGGCCAGCACCAGCAGACCATCTTCCGGTACAATGGGATCGGCATCGTCCGCAGTCGCAGCTTGGCTTAGCAGCGCTAACAGAGTTAACAGTCCGATTTGTACAGTTTTGAGGATCATGGCGGGGGAAAACTACGAAAACTAGCACGGTAGGTCAAAGCCAATCACGCAAATTGCCACAACGGGTCGCGACCTTGGCCGCCTGGAAGCCAGGGCATTTTGTGGTTATCATGAAAGCTTGGTTTGGTTCCCTTAGCCGTCATCAGCATGAAAGAGAGCGAGATGGCCAGCCCCGCTTGCCAGCGTTGCCAGGTTTTCTATTCTGGGCACGTGCAAGGGGTCGGTTTTCGGTACACCACTTCCCGTATCGCCGGGAAATTTGAGGTGACCGGGTTCGTTCGCAACCTGCCCGACGGGCGGGTTGAGCTGGTCGCGGAGGGGGAACCTCAGGAATTGACAGCATTTTTGCAGGAAGTGGCCGAACGCATGGCAAATCATATCCGTAGCACTGCTGTCGACCGCCGCGCCGCCACCGGCGAATTTTCGTCTTTTGATATCCGACACTAATCCTCCGCGGTTCCAGTTTTCATGTCGAATCTTTCTGTTTGGCTCAAACCCATTTGGCTGCTTTCGCTTGGCACAACCGCCGGGCTAGTGGTTCTCGTAATCTTGTGGGGGCTGCTGTACTTGATCAATCGCCGAGCCGCTTTGTCGGTCTTGGGCACGGTCAAGGAAAGCATTCTCCTGCCGGTCACCTATACGCTCACCACTTTGGGCATCTTGGCGCTCTTGGCGACACCGACGATGAATCCCTCGGAGGTGTTTGATTCGCTCGGCCGCATCAGCTCCGTGGGCCGTGTCGAGAAAACGATCACCGTCCCCGCAGGCGCGCAAGACGAGGTGCTGGCCGTTTCATTCCGCCCCGATGAACTGCAAAGCTACTTCATCGAAAGCGAGCAAGACGTCGCCGTGAACGTCGAGAAGGGCAAAAAATACATCGCGCCTTTGATCGAAGTTCAAGGCGATCAGCTTTACAAATGGTCACCGGGTGAGAATCTACCCCGTGGTTTTGAAGAAAATGTTGAGGAGCTCTACCTCACCAACGACAGCGATCTCGACAGCAAGGTGACCCTTATCTTCGAGAGCGACGTTGAAATGCCTGAAGTGCATTATTTGAAGACGGCCGCGCTGGGCGTCATTGGATTGTACTTGGGTTATCTGCTGATCAACCTGTTGGCGCCGAAAGCATCGATCATTGCCGCCGCCACGTCCAAGGAAGCCATCTCGCAGCCGCTGTTTATCCTGCTGATCGGCATCGGCATCGCCGCGTTGCTGCTCTACGTCTATGTGCCTTACAACACGTTCGGCGAAGACGTAAAGATGCTCAAAACCTCGGGCATGACCACAATCAAAGTCTTGGCAATTATCTTCGCCCTTTGGACCGCGAGCGTGTCGGTCGCCGACGAAATTGAAGGCCGTACCGCACTGACCGTGCTTTCCAAGCCCGTGGGACGCCGTTCCTTTATCTTTGGCAAGTTCCTGGGTATCGTCTGGCCGATCCTGTTGATGTTCCTGATCTTGGGTGCGGTCTTCTTGCTCACGGTTTCGTACAAAGTCGTGTACGACGCCCGTGAATCGGCGAAGGAAGCTCCTATTTGGCAGGATTGTTTTATCGAAGTCGTGCGGATCGTGCCCGGCTTGATTCTCGCGTTTTTTGAGGCGGTCGTGATGGCGGCCATCAGCGTGGCGATCTCGACCCGGCTTCCTATGCTGCCCAACTTGATTATCTGCGGCTCGATCTATGTGTTGGGTCATTTGGCTCCGTTGATCGTGAAATCCTCCGTGGGTGACATCGTTTATGTCAAATTCATAGGGCGGTTGATCTCCAACGTGCTCCCCGTGCTCGACTATTACGAGATCGAAGGGGCCATTGCGGGCTCATCCTCCGTACCTATGGAATATCTCCTGATGACGGGGCTGTACAGTTTGCTCTATTGCGCCGCGGCAATGCTCCTAGCGCTGATCTTTTTCGAAGACCGCGACCTTGCTTAGCCCACAAGTCATTCTGAGGGAGGCTCACCGAACGAAGAATCTTGCTTGAACAACTATCAGCTTGCTGGTGCTTTCCAAGGCTTGAACAGAGCTGGACACGCATTTTTCCGTTTTTCGCGTGAATCTTGCCCACGGAACGACTATATTCTCCAAAGCGGCAACCGCTCACGGAGAATCTCGCATGGAACGAATCGGGCACTCTATTTTTCCAATTCTCATTGTGATGGCGAGCTTGTCGTCCTTCATTGAGCTACGGGCCGAAGAAGGCCCCTCGATGGATGTCATCAGCGAGGAGCGCTGGGCCGAGGTCGATGATTCCGTCGAGAAGGGTTTAAACTGGCTCGCCAGTCAGCAGCAGCCTGATGGTTCCTTCCCCACATTGCCCAATGGCCAGCCTGGAGTTACTGGGCTGTGCGTGCTTGCCTTTCTCGCACACGGTCACACGCCCGATTCCGAGCCGTATGGCAAAGTCGTCGAAAAAGCCGTCACTTACATCGCCGAACGCCAGAAGCCCAACGGCTTGATCGCGCTGATTGCTCCTACCGGCGACGAGATTACTCGCAATGTCTCGCGCACCGTGGGAGAGACCGTCACCTATAACCATGGCATCGCAGGCGTGGCGTTGGGGGAAGCCTATTCACTCACCGGGGGCACCACCGCTGATGAAATCAAGGAAGTGCTTGAGAAGGGGATCGATGCCACGCTGACCATGCAGAATTGGCAGAAGGCGCGCCCAGTCGATCAAGGGGGCTGGCGGTATCTTGATCTATTGGATCGCGACGGCGAAGCGGTTGATTCCAATCTGTCGAACACCGTTTGGCAAATGCTGTTCTTGCGCTCGGCCAAGAATGCCGGTTTTGATGTGCCACAGCAGTCGATCGACGATGCCGTGGTCTTCATCAAAAATTGTTACCATCCCGACTATGGCACATTCGTGCTGATGCCGTCGCACTACGATCACCGCACCCGCGGGATGTCAGGCGCCGGCGTGGTTTCCTTGGCGCTGGCCGGCATGCACGAATCCGAAGAAGCCCGCACCGCGGGAGATTGGATCCTTGAAAACGGCTTCGAGAAATACAACGTCGTCGAACCATTCGGCCAAACCGGTTTTCTTGACGACCGCTATCACTACGGCGTCTTTTTCTGCACACAGGCTACCTATCAATTGGGTGGCCATTACTGGGAGAACTTTTTCCCGCGGATTGTCGACGTTGTTCTCAAAAATCAGCGTCCCGAAGGATCATGGGAAGCGGAACGTCACAGCAACGACTACAAATTCGGAAACACCCACACGACGGCAATGATGCTGTTGGCGCTGGGGGCACCGAATCAGTTGCTGCCAGTGTTGCAGCGTTAGCCGGCATCGTCCCGATGCCGTTTAAGCCCGCCATTAATCTTTCAAGCAGTGCTGATTGGCCATCGAAATGCCACTCAGGATGCTCCCCACAATGCCGACGAAGCCTTGATCCGTTCCACAGACGAAGAGATTCGGCAAATGTGTGCGGCCATCGAGTTGTTTGTCAGGTGCACCATAAATCGCACCACCATCATGACCCGTGAATCGCACGATCGTGTTCGGTGTGAACATATCGGTATCGAGCACACGGCTACGATAGTCGGGAACGAACCTCACCGCCGAATCTGTGATGCGGTCGTACCATCGCAGCTTTTCGAGGCGGTAATTCTTCTCATCAAGCCCCTGCCAGAAATCGAAATTCGCGAGCGCCGTGATCCGCATCGTCCCCGGTACGGCCTTGCCGCCGTCCGATTCTTCGTAGGCAAAATTGTTGGGGCTACAAATTACGCCGCTTCGCACGTCGCATGGTTCATCAGGGACGGTCCAGTGGAATTGATCGCTGTCGTTGAAAAAGGTGATCGTCGACACATGGCCTAGTTCGCTTGGTTCAACGTCGAGCGTCGCGATGGTTTCACAAAAGGTAAGCCGCCCTGAACTGCGGGTCGTCACGGGTTCACCATCATCGCACAGCCGCATCGTCTCGTGCCAACCCGCCGAGGAGAGCACTCGCCGACCTTCCAGGAACTCACCATTTTCAAGAAGCACTCCGCGAACCTGACCGTTTTCGACGACAATCTCTTTGACGCCGGTGCGCAGTTTCAGCTCACCACCAAGTGCGCGAAATTTGCGAACAAGTTGCTTCAGGATAAGCCGCACGCCGGCTTGAGGTCGGCCAAGGCCTTCGAGGAAGATGCTGCGAAACATGATCGAGAATTGTCCCCAATCCATGTCATGCTCCCGTGCCGAGCCATAGAACATCAAAGGGCAAAACAACATTTCCAACAGCAGCGGGTCGCCGATAAACTCCGCGACCTTGGCCCGCGCAGAGATTGCTTGATGCGATTCGTTGAGATCGTCGTATTCGACAATCGCCGCGATCAGGCGGTCGAAGTTATCACGCTCGGCGGGGAACTCGTTAGCAACTTCCGACCGCAAAAGATCGATATCGTTATCAAAACACAAACGCACGCCGGGGAAGACGATATCCGAGCCCAACTGCGGCGCTATTTGCAGTTCGTCCCACGACATTTTGAGCTGCCGTAGTAGCCGCGCAAGGGGGCCTTTTTTGGTCCCCTTGGGCGTGATATTCGTGAGGGCGTGCAGGCCCACGTCGTAGTCCCGGCCGCGTAAGCGATAAAACGAATTCAACCCGCCAATCGTCGTGTGACGTTCGAGAATGCAGACGCGCTGATCGTAATAGGCAAGGCGAATTCCCGCCGCGAGCCCTGACATCCCCGCGCCAATGATAATCGTGTCGTACATGATTGGCTGTCGCGGAGAATCATCCCTCTCTTGCGAGAAAGACCGGGCGTTAGACTTTCTGGATATCCTTCATCAATGGCGTGAGATAAGTCACCGTGGAATTCATGCTCGCCAGGTTCATGTAATCATCTTCTGGGATTTGCACGCGATGGCGCTTGCGCAATTCCATAACGATGTCGAGGAAGTCCATGCTGTCGAGTTCCAGCTGCTCGCGGAAGTTCTTATCGTCATCAAGTTTCGATAAATCTTCGTCGGGAGCGATTGATTCGAGGATATCCAAAACTTCTTCTCTGATTTCTGAGTTTGTCATATTTCGATTTACCTTTGAGTCGAGGAAATCGTGAGCTGCTCACGCATAACCTGTCGACATTAAACCTTCTTGATAATTACTGCCGAGTTGATCCCCAGCATGCCAAATGAATTGTTGAGGATGTAGTTCACTTCTTTCTTGGCCCGCGGCTCGCCGAGCACCAAGCCCGGCAGCGCACACTCCGGATCAAGATTGTCCACATTGATCGTGTGATGGCAAATGCTATCGTCAAACGATGGCAAATTGCCTGCCAATTCCAGCGAACCCGCCGCGCCCATCGCGTGGCCGATGAAGCTCTTAGTATTGTTGATATAAGTCCGTTTTGAATTGCCAAACACCATGCGTAAGGCCGTGCACTCTTGGATGTCGCCGCTGGCTGTGGCCGTGGCGTGTGTGCTGACGATGTCGATATCCTCGGCGTTGAGCCCCGCGCGTTTCAACGCTTGGTTCATGCACCGCGACTGTTGCTCGGGATTCGGCAACACAAAGTCGCTGGCATCGCTGGTCATCGCATGCCCAACCAACTCGCCATAAATTTTGGCGCCCCGTTTGACGGCATCGCTGTAGCGCTCCAAAGTGAACAAACAGCCCCCTTCGGAAACCACAATCCCATTGCGGTCGCGGTCGAAAGGCCGGCTCGCCTTGGTGGGGTCGTCATGCGCTGCGAGAGCACCCTGACTGGCAAAGCCCGCGAAGATGCCGAATGTGCGAATGCTTTCCGACACGCCACCGGCAATCGCGAAATCGCATTCATCCAGGAGCAGCATCTGCGCGCCTTGAATCAACCCGGCGTTTCCCGCCGCGCACGCCGCACCGATCGTGTAATGCGGCCCCGTGATACCCATGTTCAGCGTAATTTCGCCAGCGGGGTTGTTCGCCACGGTACGAGGATTGTGATGGTGCGACCAAACCTTCGTGTCGTAGTTGAAGGCTTTGATCTCGTTGATTTCGTTTTCAGTCTCGACATTGCCATGCTCGGTCACGCCGATGTAGACACCCACACGCTCGCGATTGAGCTGTTCCCATTCGATTCCCGAATCGGCGACCGCCTCATTAGCACAGTAGATCGAAACGCTGCCGGCCCGTGTGCCGCGGCGAAGTTCTTTACGTTTTTGATACTTCAGCTCGTCGAAGTGGCATTCCCCGGCCAGCGTATCTCCCACGTAGCGAATGTTATAGCGGTCGACACCGCTCTTGCCCGCCAACAACGCGGCACGGTAGTCCGTGAGGTTGTCACCGTTGGGGGCCGTAAGCCCCACGCCGGTAATCACGATTCGCTGGTCATCCAAAACGCTACGGATCATGTGGAGTTGCTGGAAGCACCTATTTTTACTGGGGATGGCAAGGAAAATTGAGAACTCTTAAAGGTATCCCGAGCCCCGCCAATTGACAACCCGGCGGAGTGGTAACTACGAGCCGCTCTTCAGCGAGAAAAAGCCTATTCCGCCAGCCCCAAATGCCGGTTGAAGGCGATCCGTTGTGACTCTTGGCCAAGCTGCTTGGTGCGCGTGTTCCAGCGTTCCTCCACCACAGTGAGTACTTCTTCTGCCGTTTGTTCGCCAGAGATGGCTTTTTCGAATGCTGTTTCCATTTCTGCCAAGTACTGGTCAATCCCAGGAATGCGCGGGAGCAAGTAAGCATCGCCTCGCGACATTTCCGCTGTCAGCCAACTCACGCGGTTGTCTTCACCAGCTTCGGCAAACCATTTCGCACCTTGCGACACTTGCGAAGCACGATACCACAGCGTCGCGGGACTACGCTGGCTGAGCTGCGTACCAGTGGAGCCGCTGACCAACCAAGGCAATAATTTGAATGCCGAGGCAGCGTTCCGTGAACTTGTTGTCACGCTGACCAGACGGCCAGCAAAGCCACACACCACCGGCGGCATTGTTTCCTCCGAAGCTTCCCATTGGTGGAGGCTTTCGCCATACTCTTCGTTAGACAACAACAGCGGAGAAAGTTGTGATTGGCTGTTTGCTTTGGGCAAAACAATTTCGGCCTGAAGGGATTCTTTGTCGGTCTTGCCAGACATTTCTTCGAGCGCTCGAATGAGTGGGGGCGTTGCCAATTTCGCTTCGAGTGTTTGCGGATCAAACAGCAGCGATGCCCGATCGACGTGTGGCGTCGCGGCGAGCCCGCGCGCCAAGAATTCGCCGACTAACGGAAACGGTCCGGCAACGAAATTTTTGCCCGTTCGATGAGGACCAAATTCCTGCCAAGTCTTCGGGGGCTTCTCTGGGATTTCTCCTTGCCATGCCAGCACCAATGGCATGTCCCCCAGTGAGAGCGCAAATACTTCGCCCCCGTAACGCACGGTCTGGTCGCGAATCAGTGTGAGAAAGTCCCCCCAACCCAATTTTGGATCGTCGAGCACCGTCTCGCGAACCGGCCGCAGCCACTCGCGCATGACGAGCTCTCCCACGTATCGCGATGGATAAATGACAATGTCGGCGGGCAGTTTTTCTGATTTCGCCAAGTCGGCAGACGACATCTCAATGACCGCCAGTTCGCCCCCGCTCCGTTCGCTCCATTCTCCGGCAAGCAGGTCGATTCCCTTAGCCAATTCCGCGTCATCGACCACGAGGACAGTCAATTTCACCGCAGCGTGCGGCTTGGTGGTTTTTGCATTGGGAGTTTGAGGTTTCTCGGCATCGCGACAACCCCATGAAAATGCGCAGATCAGGACTAGAAACAATAGCCGCATCGTGTGTACTGTGGTGCCTAAAAGGAGAGCATAGGGAATAGGTTCTTCTTTTTTAGCCGCTGACGGCAGCCCGCGGTATACCCTTTTCACGTCACGACCAGCTTCCACTGGCGACTAATTTTCAATTACAGGAATCGGCATGAGCATTTGCATAGGTATCGACGTCGGCACTTCGGGCACAAAGGCTCTCGCGATCAATCCTGAAGGCAAGATTTTAGCGGAAGCCTCGGCGGGCTACCCCTTGCACCATCCCCAACCCTTGTGGAGCGAGCAGGACCCCGAGGATTGGTGGCAGGCCACGATCAAAGTCGTGCGGGCTGTCGTCAAAAAAGCCAAACTGAAAGCCGCCGACGTCAAAGCCATTGGCCTTTCTGGGCAAATGCACGGAAGCGTATTCCTCGACAAGCAAGGTAAGGTGATTCGCAGGGCACTTTTGTGGAACGATCAGCGTACCGAAGCCGAATGCGCCGAAATTGAGAAGCGAGCCGGTGGACGCAAGCAACTGATCAAATTGGTGGCCAATCCCGCGCTCACGGGCTTCACGGCTCCCAAAATTCTTTGGCTCCGCAACCACGAGCCCAAAAACTTTGCCAAGTTGGCCAAGGTCTTGCTCCCTAAGGACGAAATCCGCCGCCGTCTCACTGGTGAGTACGCCACGGAAGTCAGCGACGCCAGCGGCATGTTGCTGCTCGACGTCGTGAAGCGTAAATGGTCGAAACAACTTTTGAGCAAGTTGGAACTCGATGAAAGCCTGCTCGGCACGTGCTACGAATCTGAAGAAGTCACGGGCAAGCTCACAGCAGACACCGCGAAGCTTTTGGGCCTCACCACCGATTGTGTCGTTGTCGGCGGGGCAGGGGATTGTGCCGCTGGCGCGATTGGCAATGGCATCGTCAAAAGCGGTTTGCTCAACACGTCGCTTGGTACGTCGGGAGTTGTCTTTGTCTACAGCGACGAACCTCAGTTTGACCCCGAAGGACGCCTGCACACATTCTGCCATGCCGTGCGCGGCAAGTGGCACATGATGGGCGTGACGCTGTGTGCCGGGGGATCGCTGCAATGGTTCCATGACAAAGTGTGCGCGGGCGATGGCAAGGTGATCTACGAACAACTGACGAAAGAAGCGGCCGCGGTTCCCGCCGGGTCCGAAGGATTGCAATTTCTCCCTTATCTTACTGGCGAGCGCACCCCGCATTTAGATCCCAATGCCCGCGGCGCATTCGTGGGGCTAACGCTCAGCCATTCCCGTGGGCACATGACCCGCGCGATTATGGAAGGGGTCACTTATTCTTTGCGAGAAAGTTACGCGATCATGAGCGATCTGGGCGTTCCCGTAAAACAAATCCGCGCTTCCGGCGGCGGCGCAAAGAATCCTTTCTGGCGGCAGATGCAGGCCGACGTCTTTGGCAAGCCGGTCTTTTCGATGGTCGCCGATGAAGGAGCGGCTTACGGCGTAGCGTTACTGGCCGCCGTGGGAGCAGGCGAATTTAAGGACATTACCGAGGCCTGCGCCGCGACAATCAAAACGGCCGATGAATCCAAGCCCAATGCCGCGGCACGCAAAGTCTACGACCGTGGCTTCCCGATTTATCAGAGCTTGTACAGTTCGCTCAAGGATGAGTTCAAGAAGCTTTGTTGAGCAGATAAGTATGAAGAGCATTAGTACAACCAGTGAATCACCGAAGAGCGCGCGCAGGGTTTTACTTGGATCTCTTAGTTGGCTTTTCTTGGCTGTGCTTGGAATTATCTGTTTTTTGCTATGCTTAGAAGCTTATCCTGAATGTACTGTAGAAATCCATTGCGCAAGACATCTTCGCGGTATGTATGTCTATACGGCGATCACTCTTCTAGCCTTGATTGGGTGGCGGATGCTATTTGGGCCTTTTGTATATGTGCCCCTTCTCGCCGGATTTGTCAGCGTTTCTATAGATACTGGCGGTGATTCAGTCTCCCAATTACTTATGTTTATCTTCGTTGGACTGATTATTGGCGTGATTGTCGATCACAATGTTAGGCAAAGATGTTCAAAGCATGAGCTCTCATAGCCAAATCGCAACGTGATTTCGGAATTCTGACTTCCGAGCCCCTGAAAGTGAGTTGAGTGGAGTATAATCAACCACTCTTCACCAACCTAATGATTAGGGCTGCCATGTTGCGTCTTTTGATCGGCGTCTTCTTTATTTTACAGGCCTCTTTTGGCTTGGCTGAATCCAGTTGGCCGGAATTCCGTGGCCCCAATGGTCAGGGCGTTTCTGCGGAAAAAAATCTTCCGCTCTCTTGGAGCGAAACCGAAAACGTTCATTGGAAAACAGATATCCCTGGCAACGGATGGTCGTCCCCCGTGGTGGATGACGGTAAGATATGGCTCACCACCGCGACCGTCGTTGAATTGAGCAAAGAAGAGCAGGCAGCTAAAGTGGCTGGAACACAGCTTGCCGATCAAATGATCGCCGCCCGCACGGTCACACTTTGGGCCGTGGAAATCGACCTCGAATCGGGGAGCCTGCTACGCAAGATCAAGCTGCTCGAAGTCCTTGAACCCGCGCCCATTCATTCGCTCAACAGCTATGCCTCGCCGACCCCGATTTTGGCGAACGACAGGCTTTATTGTCACTTTGGTGACTATGGTACGGTTTGTCTCGACATTAAGAGCGGCGCAATTCTGTGGCAAAAGCGTTTTGCTCTCGACCATCGTGTTGGGCCAGGGAGTTCGCCCGAGTTGTGGGAAGACTTGCTGATCGTTCCCTGCGATGGTGCCGACGTACAGTATATCGTCGCGCTCAATAAAGACACGGGTGAAACCGTCTGGCGAACCGACCGGCCACCGATTCAGCAGACCAATGGTGAATTTCGCAAATCCTATTCGACTCCGCTTGTGATTGAAGTCGACGGCGCGGAACAAGTCGTGATCCCGGGTGCCGAGTGGTGTGTGGCTTACAAACCGCGGACCGGTGAGGAGATTTGGCGGCTGAATCACGGCCATGGTTTTTCGCTGGTCCCGCGGCCGGTGTTCGACGGCGAGCGGCTTTACTATTGCACCGGCTTTATGAGCGATCGGCTGATCGCGGTTAAACCCGACGGCGTGGGGGATGTCACCGCCACTCACATAGCCTGGGAAGTCGCAAAGCAAGTTCCCACGATGCCCTCGCCCTTGGTTGTCGACAAGCGCGTGTACATGATTAGCGATCGCGGGGTCGCCACCTGTTTTGAAGCCGAGACGGGCGAAGTCGTCTGGCGTGGTCGGATGCCAGGCCGCTATTCATCGTCCCTCCTTTTTTCCCCGGGCCGGATATACATTGGCAACCACGCGGGCATGACGACCGTATTCGCCACCGGCGACGAGTTTGAAAAACTGGCCGAGAACAAACTCGATGGTCAATTGATGGCGTCTCCCGTGCCTGTCGATGGCTCACTGCTCTTGCGCACAGGCACACATTTGTACCGGGTGGGAATGTGATTAAGAGATGCGTTCGCCTAGAGCTTCTGACGTATTGTCTCGCACTCTTTTATTCAGCGGCAGTTTCTGCTCAGGATAAACCTGCCGAAGTTAATATTGCGAAGTCGAACGATTATCCATCACACGCCCCTCTCATCGGCGCCTACTACTATCCTTGGTATGGCGTAAATGGTAATCCCACTGCCGATGACTGGCGAAATGCGCTCCGTCAGCAGCTTGCGCCTTCCCAGACGCCCCGCATCGGTCTTTATCGGTCGGATAGTGCCAACGTTATTGCCGAGCATGTTAAACAAAGTCGGCAAGCAGGTTTATCCTTTTGGGCTGTGAGTTGGTGGGGACCAAGCACGCCGACTGACCAGACTTTTCGCGAAGCCATTCTCAAGCATCCCGATGCTGACCAATTGCGTTACGCCGTGCTTTATGAAAGCACCGGACGGCTGGGCGAACTCAATAAGCCACATTACGACAAGCTTCTCGAGGATTTTGCGTATCTCGAGCAACACTATTTCGATCATCCCCATTATCTGCAAATCAACGACCGACCGGTCGTGTTTATTTATCTCTCTCGCGTGTATTTTCGCGACCAGGGCCACGAAGAACTTGCTGAGTTGCGTGCCCGCTTTCCCGAGGTCTATCTCGTGGGCGACGATGTCTTTGGGCCGCGCTATCGTGCTGAATGGGCCAAGAACTTTGATGCGGTAACGGCCTACGATGTTTACGGCCAGTCCACCGCTTTAGAAAAGGCTAGCCAGGCAGCCATCACAACCTTGGCCGACAACTACGGTAACGCACGCCGTAAGGCCAACTCCGTGGGTACGGCGTTTATCCCCACGATTGCTCCCGGCTACAACGACCGTGCCACCCGCGATGGCCACGCCGGGACCGCACGCTACTTGATCGACGAGCCGCAACAGGAAGAGGGAAGCTTATTCCGCGCGATGATCCGCAAAGTTGCGCTTCCCAATCTCGACAGTTCCTGCGGCCGGTTGATGATGGTCACGAGCTTCAACCAATGGTACGAGGACACCCAAATCGAAGCGACCGCAGGCACGGTGCAGCCAACGTCTATTGACGTTTCCAAATCAAAAAAACATTTCACAAAAGGAGATCGGTATATCGACTACGGAGATCTCTACCTCAGGATCCTGCGCGAAGATGCGTTGAAGTAACGACCGCCGTAAGGTGCATACCGAAAAGCCTCAAGTAATTCCCCAATAATTTCAATTCTTGCCACCGAGCTCCGATGACTCGACTCGATTGAGGTGCTAGCGTAATGCAAAATTGCCGACAATTCTCGGTAGAAATGAAGATTGTTGTACTCCCAGAAATGCCCTTTACGTGTTTAGGGCTTCTCGGCACAATACGCCCCGCTCGCTGCCAGGGGGAACCCGCGGCATTGAGTAAGTATTACCCACCGCCCACCCCGCTTGCCGGGCAATGAGTGCCCCGGGCGGCCAAAACAATCGGTCGGTCAAGGATGACCTTTTCCAGCAAGGAGTGCTGACGTGAGAGCCCATCTGTTCGCGTGTGTTTCCCTGTGTGTTGCTTTATTCTGTTCCGTGGCCAGCGCCCAACAACAACAGCCTCAGTCGGGCCCGAGTGCAAATGCCGCTCGCTATGGCTACGCGGTTGTCGACGTCACCTACATCTTCAAGAACTACGCCAAGTTCAATCAGCAGATGGAAGGCATGAAAGGCGCGATGGAATCGGCTGATGCTCAACTCAAGGCCGATCGTGATACGGTCGCCGGTAAAGAGCAAGCTCGTGAACAGTACAATCCTGGCTCACCCGAGTTCAAGCAAGTCGACGAAGAAATCGCTCGCTTGAAGGCTGAGTTCCAATTGAAGGCTGGCAAGATTCGCCGCGACTTCTTGGAGAAGGAAGCTCAAGTCTATTACAGCACGTTCATGGAAGTGAGCAACGCGGTTCAATACTACGCCCAGCAGCACAGCATCGGCATGGTGTTGCGTTTCAACGGCGACTCGATCGATCCGAACAATCGCGAAGACATTTTGCGTGCGATCAACAAGCCGGTTGTGTTCCAAAACAACGTCGACATCACACCTGATGTGTTGGCCTTGTTGAATCGTGGTGGTGCCCCGGGCAATGCTGCTCCTGCCGGCAATCTGGGTACGGCCAATGCCGCCACTGGTGCTGGTGCCGCCGCAGGTGCTCCGCAACGCCGCTAATCGACGGATTGATCCATCTTTCTTTTGACTTGCTGACTGACAATGACTTTCCTCCGCCAACAACGCACTATTCGCCGACCGGTAGCCGTCCTGGGCTTCGGCTATCACACGGGTAAAGACGTGCGTGTCGAATTTCGTCCTGCTCCCGCGGGAGCAGGAATCACATTCGTCCGTGAAGATCTCGGGCTCAATGCTCGAATTCCGGTTCGGTGTGAGCATCGCTACGAAGTTCCTCGGCGAACCTGTTTGAAAGTCGGTCAAGTTCATGTGGAAATGGTTGAGCATATCCTCGCCGCATTGGCGGGTTTGCAGATCGACAACTGCGAAATCGCGGTCGATCAACCCGAAATGCCGGGCTGCGATGGTTCGGCGATGGCTTTCGTGGCTGCCGTCGAATCCGTGGGAGCGGTCGAACAAGAGCGGGAAGTGAATCGCTTAGAGATCACCGAGCACGTCGCGCTAACGAGCGGCGACATGCGGATCGAAGCCTTTCCGAGTGCGACCAACTCCTACACGCTTGAATATACGGTGGACTATCCCAACGATCCGGTGATTGGTTATCAAATCGCAAGCTTGGAGGTCACTCCTGAATTGTTTCGCGATGAGATTGCACCTTGCCGGACGTTTGTCTTGCAGCGCGAAGCCGACGAAATGTTGCGAGCGGGCCTGGGCAAACGGGTGCGTTCGCACGATTTGTTGATTTTCGGTGATAAGGGGCCAGTCAGCAATCGATTACGATTCGACAACGAATGTGCCCGGCACAAGGCGCTCGACGTGATCGGCGATCTGGCCCTGACGGGTTGTGAAATTGAAGGCCACATTGTGGCTTATCGGAGCGGACATCGCTTGAATGCGGCATTCGCTCAGGAATTGCTCAGACGCTTTGCGGGCGTAACCCTCAAAGCGAGTGCGTAGCGGGCGGATTTTACAGGTGACTTTGGCAGGCCGAGTAACGAGATTCGAGTAATGGCAACCAGCATAGCAGCAAACGCCTGGATCGACCCGCGAGCCGAAATCGACGAAGAAGTCGAAATTGGTCCCTTCTGCATGGTCGGTCCCGGGGCAAAAATCGGATACGGCACGCGTCTGTTAAACCATGTCACGATCATGGGCAACGTCACGCTCGGCCGCAACAACACAGTTTACCCCAACGTCGTTCTCGGGGCTGAGCCCCAAGATGTGAGCTTTCAAGGGGCTAAAACCTACGTCGAAATCGGCGACAACAATGTTTTGCGTGAAGGTGTTTCGGTCAATCGCGGCACGGAAAAAGAAGATGGCATCACCCGCATTGGCGATCACAACTTCTTGATGGGTAATGTTCACATCGCCCACGATTGCAAACTCGGCGACCACATTATTATTGCTAATGGCTCGCTGTTGGCGGGACACGTCCACGTTCACGATTACGCCTCGATCTCGGGGGGGTGTGCCGTTCACCACTTTGTGACGATTGGCAGTTATAGTTTTCTGGCGGGATTGAGCCGGGCGCTGCACGACGTGCCGCCGTTCATGCTCGCCGAAGGAATCGCGGCTCATCCGCGGTGTATCAATATCGTCGCGCTGAAGCGACGTAACTTTTCTTCCGAGGCCATCGACGGGCTGGCAGCCGCTCATCGGCTGCTGTATCGCTCGAAGGTTGGTCTCACTCACGCTCGTGAAATCCTGCGTTCCAACGGCCAAGAAACGCCAGAAGTCGCTCATCTCCTCAACTTCATCGAAGGCCAACAAGTCGGAAAACATGGTCGAGGTCGTGAAGTGAGGAAAGCCGCGTGAGTCGCCTGAAATTGGCTGTTGTAGGTGCCGGTCACTTGGGCCGGTTTCATTCCCGCGTGGCCGCAAACTTGCCTGAGGCACGTTTGGTGGCCGTGGTCGATCCCGTCGCCAGCGCGCGGGAACAAGTCGCCGCGGAAACAAACTCTCAGCCCTTAGCGGATTATCGTGAATTGATCGGCCTGGCCGATGCCGCGATTGTCGCCACCCCCACAACGCTGCACTTCGACGTGGTCCGCGAGCTGCTACTCGGCGGCCTCCACGTGCTGGTCGAAAAGCCGATCACAACGACAGTTGCCCAAGCCGAAGAGCTCGTGAATCTTGCCGAGCGACAACAATTGGTGCTGCAAGTAGGCCACATCGAACGCTTCAATCCGGCATTTACCGCGGTGAGCAATCGCCTGCACGATCCCAAATACATTACCGGCCGTCGGCTAAGCACGTATACGTTCCGATCGACTGATATCAGCGTCGTGTTGGACCTGATGATTCACGATATCGACGTTGTGATGAATCTGGCGCAATCGCCAATCACACGAATCGAAGCTGTTGGTATTTCGGTGCTAAGCAAAGAAGCCGATATCGTGGATGCCCGGTTGCATTTTGCCTCTGGCTGTATCGCAAATTTGACTGCTTCGCGGGTGAGCTACGAAGCCGTCCGTTCGATGCAGGTCTTTACGGATGATTGCTGCGCGACCATCGATTTTGGAGCACGCCAGGCGCGGCTCGTGGAGCCTTGTGCTGAGGTGCTTTCGCGCGAATTCGACGTTGAGGCGTTGAGCGGCGAACAGAAAAACGGGCTCCGCGAGCATTTGTTTACGGCGTTACTCGCCAAAAGCGAAGTACCGGTGACCGATTGCAACGCGATGGAGCAAGAACAGCTCGATTTTACCAAGGCGATTCGCACGAGCAGCGAGCCCCAAGTGACGGGAACTCACGGGCGAGATGCCCTGGCCGTGGCGGAAAACATTATGCAGCAAGTCGAAGCTCATCAATGGGATCAGGGCAAGCACAGCCGCCAAGGATCGTTGGCAATGCCCCACACGGTGCTGGAGCCAACCGACGCCTGGTCGGTGGAAGATACCGTGGTGTTGCGTCGCAAAGCCGGTTAGTCTTACACGCCGGTCTCATATTTCTGTGTGATATATTTCGCCAACTCTTGGCGGCTTGCTTTGGCGGAAAGATTCGGATCTTTCTGCACCCGACACGCAAACGCGGCGAGCTCATCGTCGTGAATCACTTCGCGGAACCAATTCGCGTAGTCTCCTTGCTTGAGATGATGCAGCCACGTGTCGTCGTCTAAGCCCTCGGCAACTTGCATGAACATCCGCAGGTTATGCACGCCCAAATTGAGTTTGTCGTCAGGGCCGCGGAAGTAAAATCGCATGTCGGCATCCATCTCGCCATCGAGATACGTGCGTTGATGCCGCAAGTGTTCGCCTTTTGGCTCGATCCGCTTAAGCCAAGTGGGCGGTCCCTTTTCCCGCCACCAAATGGCTGCCTGGTGAGGCTCGCCATCTTGCGGTGGCGCAAGGGCACCAGGAGTTACACCGATCAACGAGCTATAATTTTGAATCAAACGTGCCGGCGTTTCGCTCAAAGCGAGAAAAAGGTTGGCAGTTGCGAGAATGTCGGGATGCAATCGATCCAGAAACGCCGTGATGAACATGATGCCGCCGATTTGTTCGAGATTGATGTCCTCGCCATGTTGCCACGTTTTGGGGAGCGGATAGTGGGCTTCGTCGACAAGGATCCAATGGGGCCGGCCCGTTTTGCGGCGATACTCGAGCAATGACCGCAAGAGTTGATTGAACAGCTTTGGCTGATTGTCGGTTTTCGTGCCGAACAGACTGACCACGCAGTTCTGTTTAGGTTGGCTGAGCACTTCGATCACTTCTTCCACGGTGGGAGCTTGTTCGCGAGTGCCAAGTACGATGGCGCTGTCGAGACCCTGATAATCTCCCTCGGGATCGATGATGCAGGTCTGATAGCCTTCGGCCATCAATTGTTCGAGCACGCTCAGTGCGAAGCGAGATTTTCCCGCCGCGGGATCGCCCGTCACGAGCACGCGAGTATCGCACAGCGGAACACGAATCTCTTGGCCGTCCAAGTCTCGGCCGAGCAAGGCCCCTTGATCGCTGCGGAGATGAAATTGCTGGAGATCGTTTTCCAAGAGTTGTTCGACGACATGCGTAACACCCGCGCCGCGATCTTGCGTGAGAATCCAATCAGCGCGTTCCTTCACGCTATCGAGCGCATTGTTCACTGCTGCCGAAACGCCGCAGAGGTCGAGAAACGCTTGATCGTTTTCCGCATCGCCGACGCCGACCGTGTTGTGGGGCGAGATGCCGAGTTTTTCCAGCGCCGCCGCGAGTCCCACGGCTTTGTTGATGTTGGTGGGGAGGACCATCACAGCCCCTTTGTTGAAAATGATTTGCAGTTCCAACGTCAGATCGCGAATCGTTTCAAACACGACTGTTTCGTGGGGTGTCCAAGTCGCGACGATCACGTGACCGATTTCCAAAGGGGGCACGCCACGATGGCTCAGGGTGTTCATGAACTCCGGCGGCGGGGGTGAGGCCAGCAAGACTGTTTCTTCGGTGGCCGGATCAAGGATCACCGCGCCATTTTCGGCCACGATCAAATCGAACAAGCCCGTGTGGGGAAAGACTTCCAGCAGCGTCGGCAAAACGCGGCCAGTCACCAGTACCAAGCGGCGCCCCGATTTTTTCACTTTGCGGAGTGCATCTACGGTCGCGTCGTCGACTTGGCCATCAGTGGCGAGGGTGCCGTCGTAGTCGACTGCCAGAGCGTGATATTGCATGAGATTCCGTCCGGATTGAGGTTATGATTTCCTTTCTAACTACGCAATTTCGATGCCAGTAAGCTCCCTCCGCCGCTTACCAAATACAGCGAATTTGTCTATCATTGACGGTCTTACCGATCACCGAATTCGATTGAATAGAGCGACATGCCCAAGGATTTTCTCAAAGACGCACGCGACGAATATGACGTCATTGTCATTGGCAGCGGACTAGCCGGCCTGACCGCGGCGAACATGCTTGGTGCCAACGGCTATCGCGTGTTGCTGCTGGAACAGCACTATAAGCTTGGTGGCATGGCCACTTGGTTCAAGCGGCCGGGTGGGCATATCTTCGATATTTCGCTGCACGGCTTTCCCTATGGCATGGTCAAGAGTTGCCGGCGGTATTGGTCGAACGAAATTGCCGACAGCATCGTGCAGTTGGACAGGATTCGCTTCGACAATCCCATGTTCTCGCTCACCACGACGTTCAACCGCGAAGATTTCACGAAGCTCCTGATCGAGCACTTCCAGTTGACCCCGGAAGTGGTTCACGGCTTTTTCGATGCCGCGCGGAAGATGGATTTTCAGGACGATCAGCATCTCACGACACGTGAATTGTTTGATCGCTTCTTTCCAGGCCGCGAGGATGTGATTCGGCTGTTGATGGAACCGATCACCTACGCCAACGGCAGCACGCTCGAAGATCCGGCGATCAGTTACGGCATCGTGTTTTCCAATTTCATGTCGAAGGGCGTGTTTACGTTCCAAGGAGGAACCGACCGCCTGATCGAGCTGATGGAAAAAGAGCTCGAGAAAAATGGCGTCGATATTCGGATTCGCTGCGACGTCGAGCGGATCGTCTGCGACGGGGGTAAGGCTCGGGGTGTGGAAGTCGGCGGCCGGATGATCAAGGCCAACGCGGTGATTTCCAATGCGAACTTGAAGCACACGATTTTTGGCTTGGTGGGTGAAGAGAATTTCGAGCATCAATTTGTCGAAGAAGCCCGCGCGGTGCGGCTCAACAATTCGAGCACGCAGGTTTACATGGCCCTTAAGCCCGACGATACGATTGAGGAATCGACCGGCGACTTGTTGTTTAGTTCGACGGCCCCCGTATTTCGCACCGATTTGCTTTTGAGCCGTGATATTACAAGCCGCACATATTCGTTTTATTATCCACGGACTCGTCCTCAGAGTCGACCACGCTGTCTGATCGTCTCAAGCACCAACGCCCGCTACGAGGATTGGGCCGACTTGTCGGATGTGGAATATGAGGCGAGCAAAGGTGACCTGGTTGAAACAACGCTCGATGCGCTCGATAAGTATGTGCCCAACATCCGCGAGCGGATCGATCACGCTGAAGCCGCTACACCACGGACTTTTAAGCACTACACCCAGCACGTAGCAGGCGCGAGTTTTGGCACGAAGTTCGAAGGACTCAAGGTGAGCTTCGACGTGCCCAAGCAAATCGAAGGGCTGTATCACGCGGGCAGCGTGGGCATTATCATGTCCGGCTGGTTGGGAGCGATGAACTACGGCCGCATGGTGGCGAGCGACGTCGACAATTTGCTCACAAGCAAAGGTTCGCGTCCTGCCGCGGCAGCTACGGAATAGAGAGGAATAGAACACGGACGAACGCGGATTTATGCGGATAAGATTTTACAGGAGAGAGCAGAGGCAGCAGAGTTGTTTGAAAGCATGATGGCATGAATGTTGGGAATACAAGCAATTATTTCCAAGTCCATTCTCTGCTATCTCTAATTCCTCCTGTAAAAAAATCCGCGACGATCCGCCCAATCCACGTTCTTCCGTGGCCTATGGAATGAATTTATGAGCCTTGAAACCATTAAAGCCGCGATTCCCCATCGGGAACCTTTTCTTTTGATCGACGAGATTGTCGAGCAGGAAGAGAACCGCATCGTCTGTCGCAAGACGTTCACCGGCGATGAATTCTGGTACGCGGGGCATTATCCGAAGTATCCGATCACCCCCGGCGTGTTGCTCTGCGAAGCGGCCATGCAGGCGGGGGCCGTGTTGCTTTCGGGCAAGATCGATCAAAACGGCGATGCTGTGCCCGTGGCCACGCGGGCCAACAACGTACAGTTCAAAAAGATGGTGCTTCCTGGCGATACAGTGTTGATCGAAACGCAACTCGTCGAGAAACTGGCGAACGCGTTTTTCATGAATGCGAAGATTACCGTCGGCGGCAAGGTCGCGGTTAGGTTCGATTTCGCTTGTACGCTTGCAAAGCCTGAGTGATGAATTCAGGGCTGTGATAAAGATAATTAAGACCCTCCCCTAGCCCCTCCCAGAGTACTGGGAGGGGGATTAAAAATGGCCTGTGATTTTCTGCAACTTTCTGGCAAGCGCGTTGTTGTGTTTGGCGTGGCCAATCGCAAGAGCGTGGCGTTCCATGTTGTGCACGAATTGCTTACGGCAGATGCTGAAGTTGTGCTGGTCGTTCGTTCTGAAGATCGGAAGGCTTCGGTCGGTAAATTGCTCCCGGAACTGCCGATATTCGTTTGCGACGTGCAGCATCAGGAGCAGATCGATCGGCTCGCAACGGAATTAACCGCGAATTATGACCGGTTGGATGGGGTCGTCCACTCGATTGCCTTCGGCGATTACTCAGAAGGTCCCAAGCCATTTCATGAAACGAGCAAAGATCAATTCCTGCGAGCGCTCGACGTGAGTTGCTTCTCACTCGTAGCGATATCCAACGCGCTCAAGCACTTGCTCAGCCGCGATGCATCGGTGGTGACGATCTCGATTTCCACCACGCGGATGGCCAGCGAAAACTACGGTTTCATGGCTCCCGTGAAGGCGGCACTTGATTCCAGCTTGGCGTTTCTGGCCAAGTCGTTTAGCAACTTTTCGGAGGTGCGGTTTAACGCGGTCGCACCTGGACTGTTGAAAACGTCGGCTTCAGCGGGTATTCCCGGTTATGTCGATTCTTATTTGTATGCCGAGCGAGCCACCCTGCGGGGGAGGGCGGTGCAGACTGGCGAGGTCGCCGCTGCCGTAGCTTTTCTACTTAGCCCAAAGTCTAGTGGCATCAATACGCAGCGGATTGTGGTCGATGCAGGGATGGATGTGAATTACTTCGATCATCGCTTGATTGAAGGCTTCTTAAGCAAGGACCCTGATAAACTGCACCAGCAAACTTAACAGAACTGTCCGCAAGTTGAACATTTGCTGGGATGTAAAAAATACTGCGTAATCCCCACCAATTTCAGTGGTTGGAGGGGCTAGGATGATGGCAGATTCACGAAAAGCATGATATTCTGGGAAGTGAGGCGGAGTCACCAGGAATCGGGCAGTTACTGGTTTGGGACGAAACGGATTGTCGGTCCGCGGAGACTCCAGCGGGTAACAGAGAACTTTTCTTGGCGGCCTTTGTTCGAAAGGTCTGGGTATGCATACGCCTGTGGCTGTAATCTGCAACTTGATTCCTGCCAATAATTTACGTTATAGCGTATTGCTTCCCTGCCATCCCACCTGACGCCATGTCGAAACAACCGGCTCAAAGTTTTGTCGATCTCGTCAAACGTAGCCAACTGATTGAAGAAGAGCAGTTGGAACGTTTCCTGGCGAAGCTGCGCGCCGCCAACGGCGGGGCGCTCCCCGAGACACAAGAAGCCCTAGCGCAAGCGCTCGTTGAAGCTGACCTGCTGACAGAGTGGCAGTCCGACAAATTGCTCTCCGGCAAGCACCGTGGTTTTATCCTCGGCAAGTACAAGTTGTTGCGAATGCTTGGCAAAGGAGGCATGAGCAGCGTTTATCTCGCCGAGCATATCCTGATGCGGGCCCGGCGGGCGATTAAAGTGCTGCCCAAGAATCGCGTTGCCGATGCGACGTACCTGGATCGGTTTCGCATCGAAGCCCGCGCTGCGGCCAAGCTCGACGACCCAAACATTATCCACACCTACGATATCGACGAGTTCGAAGGCCAGCACTATCTGGTCATGGAGTATGTCGAAGGCCAAGATCTTCATCAGTTGGTGAAAGAGCAAGGCCCGCTCGATTATCTCGTCGCGGCGGATTACATCGCCCAAGTGGCGCGGGGATTATCGCACGCGCATGCGATGGGCCTGATTCACCGCGACATCAAACCCGCCAACTGTTTGGTCGACAAGAATAAAGTCGTGAAGCTCTTGGACATGGGCCTTGCGCGAATCGTCGAAGACGATGAATCCCTCACACTCGATAACAACGAGAATGTGCTAGGCACGGCCGATTATTTGGCTCCCGAGCAGGCGCTCAACAGCCACAAGGCCGATGCCCGCTCGGATATTTACAGCTTGGGATGCACGTTCTATTTCTTGCTGACGGGTCACCCACCGTTCCCAGATGGTTCGATTTCCGAGCGTTTGCTGAAACATCAGGTCGAGCGGGCCCCCAGCATTTTGAAGGACCGCCCCGATGCACCGCCGATCTTGGTGCATATCTGCGAAACAATGATGGCCAAGAAGGCCCACGAGCGCTACCAGACGGCCGATGAAGTCTCTGAATGCTTGGCGGAATGGTTGGCCGATCGTGGGCGTGAAGTTGGCGACAGCGGCAAGAATTTGCTCAGCGGATCGGGTGGCGTCGGGAGCGACGTGTTCCGCCGTTTTGCTCAGTCGATGAATCGTTCCGGGGACTCAGGCGGCAAATCACAGGCGGGGAAATCAGGCAACAAGCTCGTCGCGCAGGTGGCAGTTACAGCGGTCGAGGACGAGGAAGAAATCGGCCTGGCTCCGTTGGACGAAGATAAACCCGCCAAGCCGGTTGAAACCTTTCTTAAGACGGAAACGAAGCCCGAAGATACGCTCAAGGCGACGTTAAGCGATCCGCAGCCGCTCAAACGTCAGAAATCGTTAGTTGAAGAAGCGTTTGAACTCGAAGCGCAAAAAGAAACCGCTAAGATCCAACCGCGCGCCAAGCCCGGTGAGTTTGATCCGCTGCGTCCGCCCGGTTATTCAGGCCCCAGCTACGGCACTCCCGGTTGGGTGTATGTAGTGGTGGGTGTAGGGGTTGTGGCCTTGTTGGGTTTGGTCTTGGTAATCGCCTTAAATTAGTCGGGCGTCTTCGGTCACTGCGGCTTCGATCCCGCCGCGAATACATGTTTCTTGCCATTCCACGCCCAGCATCTGGCAATTGATACCCGAGCCAATTCCCAGGAGCGCCACTTTGTCGCCCCGTTCAATGTGTTTCGCTTCGGCGGCGAGCGCAAGGGTCACGGGCAAGGCTGCGGCACCGGTGTTGCCAAGTGTTTCAAACGTCGAGAAATCGAGCTTCGTGTCTAACCCCAAAGCTTCGAAGAGCAACTTGCGATGGGCCACGCCAACCTGATGGCAGATCGTTTTGTTAATCACATCACGTTGCCAGCCAGACTGCGAAAGGAAGCGGGCGAAAGTCTCCGCTCCCGTGGCGACGCCTTCCTTCATGAGTTGTTCGCTGTCGGTGTGCATGAATGTTTCCATCCTGGCACTTTGACAAAGATCGTGATGCTCGGTGTTGGCGAGCGCGGTGGCCGTTGTGAACTTATTCTTTGTGCGGCTTAGTTCTTCATCGCACAATAGCACCGCCACACTGGCCGAGCCAATGGTCAGCGAGGCGATTAGATTCTTGATGTTCTGGCGATTGAGTGATTCATCCGCATTGAGCCGTTCGATGGTGTTCTCGACAAGTTGCCTGCCCGATTCAGTACCAACGACCAACCCAGCACGGATTTGGCCCAGCTCGATCATGTTGGCCACTTGAATCATGCCCGAGAGAATTCCCAAACAGGCATTCGACACATCATAAATCAAACAATCGGGGGTCAGGTCCAAAGCATGATGGACCGAACAAGCCGTGGCGGGTTCGAGATAATCACGGCAGACCGAGCCGTGGACAAGGGCTCCGATGTGATGCCGTTCTATCTCGGCGGCTTGAATCGCTTGTTCGCAGCTTGTGAGGCTCACTTGACCGGGCAACGTGCCAGCTTGAAAAAAACGCCGTTCGCGGATGCCGGTCATCAGTTCCAATCGCCCGTGCGGCAGTCGTAGCCGTTCGTAAACGGGCGCGAGCCGATGCTCGAGCTCGTCGGTGGTGACGACTTCGCGGGGCAGGGTGTAGCCCAGGGCTTCGAGGCAAACTCGTTGGTAATTCATCAATGACGCCGCAAGGTTGCGATGGACACGCAAGGTGAAACTTTCACAATACAGGTCAAGTTGGCGCGAGGCAACCGCCGCCAAGATCGCACGTGCATCAGCGAATGAAATAAAGTCGTTAGCCGGCATCGTCCCGATGCCGTTCAATTACTCAGAATTTGGAACCAGAATGGATCACAACCATCGAACCCGCGACTGGATCGCCGTGATCTTCGCCCTGGTGTTACCAACCGTGGTGACACTGGCGTATTTCGTTTTGGCCGCGGAGTTTTCGCCGACCGTTCAGCAAGTGACATACGGCGTTGCCAAGACGTTCCAATTCTTGTTTCCCATTGGGTTCGTCGTGCTTGTCCAACGCCGTTGGCCCCAGCTTTGGCCAGTCTCGACTAAGGGCGTCGGTGTAGGACTTCTGTTTGGTCTTACCGTGAGCGCGGCTATGTACGCGCTGTATCATTTCGGGCTGAAATCGACGGAATTCTTTGCCGCCGCTGCGACGGAAATGCGCGAGAAGATCGACGGCATGGACTTGGAATCAGCCACGGTGTTCATTGCCGTGGGAGTGTTTTACAGCCTCGTGCATTCCTTTTTGGAGGAATACTACTGGCGGTGGTTTGTGTTTGGACAAATGCGCGAGCTCACCCAGCTGTGGCCGGCGAATGTGGTTTCATCGCTCGGTTTCATGGCGCATCACGTGCTAGTCATCGGCACGTACTTCGGATTTTTCTCGCCAGTGACGTGGCTGTTTTCGTTTTGCGTGGCCATTGGCGGCGCTGTCTGGGCTTGGCTCTACGACCGCTCGGGAAGCTTGTTGGGGCCTTGGCTGAGCCATTTATTGGTCGATGCGGCAATTTTTCTGATTGGCTACGAAATTGCCGGGTCGTTGCTCCAATCGTGACATTTCCCGGCATTTCCTGCCCATAGTGGTTGTCGGCCAAGAACACACCATCTTGTGCTAGCAGAAAAATTTGGGCCCAACATAGGCTAAGTCCTTGCCTTTATCAGACACTCGGTTAAATTCACCCCCACGACTTGCATCCTCATGCCTATGCCGTGTGACAACGGCCACAGCCACAAGGAGTGTTTCTGAGGCGAAGCGATAGGGACGTCAGCCCGAACTTGATGAAGCGGAGGGAATTCCGCATGGCGACACGACTCGAGTGGGGTTGTTAGCAATAGCTCCCGAGAGCCGCAAGCTTTAAGAGCAGTCATGGGTCGGTCAGGCTTCGAGATATTATGGATTCTACAGGTGCCAAGGAAGGTACAGCCGCGGACTTTTGTTTCGCGTTTGAATGGGCCACCTGTCAACGACCAGTTCTTGCGGTGACGTTCTATAAATTGATCCGAGCAGCATCAGGGGCCGCCGGTTTAACTATTCGCTTTGCGCCACAAACGCTCTCTTGCGGAGTCCAGGACCGTAAGGCGCATTATGCGCCGGAAAAGGAGTGCAAAGCGATGACCAAGCCCGTGATTGGTGTTAACGCAGACTATCGTTCGGCCAAAGGAGACACGCCGGCTTATTCCTGTCTGGCTGCCGGCTATTTCGATGCCATTATCAAGGCGGGGGGCCTGCCCATTATTCTTCCCCCCTATCAAACAGAAGCCGATGTTGAGCAAATTCTCGATCATCTCGATGGCGTGTTGTTTGTCGGCGGTGCCGACCTCGACCCACGCCGCGATGGCTGGATGCTTCATCCCACGGTCCGGTTGCAAGATCCCCGTCGCGAAGCCTTTGACCGATGTATGATGCGCAAGGTGGCTGACCGTCGTCTGCCCGTCTTCGGCATCGGTGCGGGCATGCAGTTGCTCAACGTCTCGCAGGGTGGCAATCTCATGTTGCACATCCCCGAGGATCGTCCCGCGGCCTTGCCACACAAAGACCCCTTGGACCCCGCCCATCGCCACACGTTGGAACTCGTGCCCGGCACGATCATGGAACGCGTCTACGGCGACGGCGAACTCCGCGTCAACAGTATGCACCACATGGCGGTTGATGAAGTCGCCCCCGGCTTCAAAGTTTCGGCCTGCTGCCCCGATGGCATCGTCGAAGCGATCGAGAGCACGATGAGCGATTGGTTCGCGATGGGAACTCAATTCCATCCCGAAGCCGAAACCGCTTCAGCGCTGGACGTGCGTATCTTTGAAGAATTCTTGATGGGTGTCTCAGAATTCCAAGGCGCTATGCGACTCGTCGCGTAGTCCTGCGAGAAACTTTTCCCCGGTTGCGCTCAAGCGAACCGCGGGGCTCGTCTCGTAGGACGCGAGTTAACGACCCAGGACCTGACACGGGATAGGGATGCCCGTGTCAGGTCTTTTTGTTTGGCTTAGCGAAAAATTTAACCGTTGGCGTTAGCCTACGTATAGTTGCATTCGTCGCCTAAGAATACTGTCAAGCGATGCTAGTCGATTATCGCTGCGCACGGCGCCCACAGCTCACGGAAGCTGGGTCGTGCCTAAGACTTTCAGAAACTCCCGCATCCACGCGCCGTTGGCAGGCCAAGCGGGGGAAGTGACGAGGTTGCCATCGACGCATACGCTGTCGAATTTTTCGCTTGGTGGATCCCACTGAGCTCCGCCGCGTTCGACGTCGGGCTGCAGGCTGGGATAAGCTTGTAGCTTGCGGCCTTTCAGCACGCCGGCCGTGTTGAGGATCATCGGGCCGTGGCAGGTAGCGGCGACTGGCTTGTTGGCCGAGAAGAAGTGCTGGACGACGGACTGCACCCGCTTGTCGAGCTGCAAGTACTCAGGCGAACGCCCGCCGGGGATCACGAGCGCATCGTACTTGCTCGCCTCCACATGGTCCCAGTCGATGGTGATCGGAAAGTTGTGGCCCCGTTTTTCGCTGTACGTGCCGTGACCTTCAAAGTCGTGAATGGCCGTGGCCACTTTGTCGCCGGCTTTCTTGTCGGGGCAAGCGACGTCGACCGTGTGGCCCATCATTTCGAGGATTTGCAGCGGGACCATCGCTTCGTAGTCTTCGACGAAATCGCCGACCAGCATCAGGATGAGTTTGCCGCTCATTGAGGGACCTCTTCCGCTAAAGGATCTTCGTAGAGCATGCTGGGCATGCGTTGGATTTGGCCCGCGCGATTGATGCAGGCCAGCGTGCTTTCCGCTTCGGCGAGCAGCATGTCGTCGCGATAGACTTTGTAGCTGTGGTCGATGCGAGCCGCGGTGGCGCGTTCGACGGTGGTGACGATCCGGAGCGTGTCGCCGAATTTGGCGGGCAGCAAGAACCGGCAACCGATCTTATGCACGACCAGCAGGTAGCCGTCGCGCTCCAAGTCGGCGTAGTGGTGCCCCGCTGCTTTGAGCATCTGCACGCGGGCGAGCTCGAAGTATTGGAAGTAGTTGGCATGGTGAACGATGCCTTGTCCGTCGGTTTCGTAGTAACGGACTTCAATTTCGATTGAGTGTTGCTTCATGGCGGAGGGGGTTGGAGACGGTCAACGGGGCGGGATTTTGTATCGTAGCGAACTCAACCAACGAGCGGGACCCATCTTAAGCAGATCGTTGCATTTGGTCGGTGAGAATCCTATACTACGCCTTGATTTACGCACTCTGATAGCGTTTTTTCTGGAGGCCATTCGATGAGTACAGGCGAAAATTCGGGGATCGGTTTCTCGACCATGCGGGGCCGCGACTATCCTTCGATCCGCCAATTTACGGTCTTCCTGGAAAACCGCGTCGGCCAGCTGTTGGAAGTCGTGCGGCGATTTGAAGGAAGCAACGTCCGTATCGTGGCGCTGACGATCTCCGATTCGGCCGAATGCGCGGTCGTGCGGTTCCTGTTGAGCGACCCCGAGCAAGGCCGCGAGGTGCTGGAACGCGCCGGCTTGGCGATTGTGGAATCCGATCTCATCGGCGTGGAACTTCCCGACAGCCCCCAGCCGTTGTTGCAGGTCTGCACGGCGCTCTTGCAGGCCGAGATCAACATCTCGCAGGTCTATCCGCTGCTCGCGCGGCCGAACGATCGCCCCGCGGTGGCTTTGATGGTCGACAATAACGAGTTCGCGCTCGAGACCTTGGCGGCCAAGGGATTCAAGACCGTCAACGAAGATGATCTCAAAGACAGTGATTAGGGGAGGTGAGTAGGTGAGTCAGTGAGTATGTCTTGAACCTAAAACCTACTCACTTACGCACATACTCACTCTGAACGCGAAATCGGAACACAGTAAGAATCTTTAGGCGTACGAAAAAGCTCAAACTCATGCCCATTCAAGTTACTTGCCCCGGCTGTCTCACTAAGTTTTCGGTTGGCGATCAACATGCCGGCAAGTCGGGCGCTTGTCCCAAGTGCAAGGGGCCGATTCAGATTCCAGCGAAGACCGATGAGGTCGTTATCCACACTCCCGAAATGGAAGCGGGAGCCAAGGACGCCAAGGGGCGTAACGTCCTCAAGCCGATCAAACGCAAAGAAACCAAGTTCAACACGAACATTTTTCTGATCGTTGCCGGCGGCGCGTTGTTGGCGATCATCGTGTCGTGGCTCGTCGGTCGGCAATTTGCGACCGAAGGTGTGCCCTCTTGGTTCCTGGCCATGGGAGCGGTGTTGCTTGGCCCGCCGTTGGCCTATGCCGCCTATTCTTTTCTTCGCGATGACGAACTCGGCGTTTATGCCGGGACCGATGTGGTGGTTCGCTCGCTCGCATGTGGGTTGGTTTATGCCTTGATGTGGGGCGTATATGTTTACGTGGGTTGGAATGTCTTCGGCGACGATGCGTTCAAAGCGGGCCTGGAAATGATCCAGATCGGCATTCTGATCGCCATCGTGGCGGGGATTGGCACGTTCGCGGCGTTTGTGTCGTTTGACCTCGATCCCATCACGGCGTTCTTTCACTTTGCTCTCTACTTTCTGATCACGGTGGGCCTGCGGTTTGTCATGGGGCTCCCTTTCCTGCCGGGGATGAACTGAACCCGTGAGCAACCTCCGCGAGATTCCTGAGATCGCCGCACTGCGGAATGGGCAGGGATTGGTCAGAATTCCGCCGGAGTTGGACGTGCCGCTCACGCATCGCGTGAAGCAGTTGATCGACACGCCCGAGTTCCGCCGCTTGAGCCAGATCAGCCAATTGGGCCTCGTCGGCCTGGTTTATCCCGCGGCGAATCACACGCGGTTCGAGCATTCGCTGGGCGTGTATCGGATGGCGCTGTTGTTCCTCGACCGCTTGGCCGAGGATCAGCGATTTGCTGCGGTCGTGACACCACGGGATGCCGAGCGATTTCTCGTGGCAGCCCTGTTGCACGATCTGGGACACTGGCCGTTCTGCCATCCGATTGAAAACATGTCGCTGCCGCGCGTGCCGAGTCACGAGCTCTTCGCCAACAGCTTCCTGCTGGAAGGCGAAATCGCCGATGCGCTCCGCGATGAATGGGACATTCAGCCTCGGGAGATTGTAGAAGTACTTTCCGGCAAACCCAAGGACCGCTGCAACCGCATCCTGCGGAGTTTGCTCTCCGGGCCGATCGATGTTGACAAGCTCGATTACCTCGTGCGCGACAGCCTCCACGCGGGGGTGCCTTATGGTCGGAATTTCGATCAGCCGCGGTTGATTCAAAGTTTGTGCCTCAACGAAATGGGCGACGGCTTGGCGATCACCGACAAAGGCAAAACCGCCGCCGAGATGATGGTCTTTGCCCGCTATGTGATGTTCAGCGAAGTCTACTGGCATCACGCCGTACGGGCCGCGACTGCCATGCTGCAACGGGCCTTTTCGATGTTGCACCAATCGCTCGACATCGACCCGCTGTTTCGGCTGACCGAACGGCCGATGATCGACGCGCTCATGGCAGCGGCGGGCGATGGCCCCGCCCGCGATTTGCTTGATGGGTTGTTCGGACCAACACGCCGTTTGTACAAACGGGTCACGCAGTACAGTTTGTTTCAGGAACCCCAGCTGTATCAAAAGCTCGCCCGCAAACCTTATCCGTGGCTGGTGCGGTGTGCGGAAAACTTTGCGGGGCTCGCCAGCACGGCGTTATCGCGCATTGTGGCCAGTCATGAGATTCTCTTCGATGCACCTCCTGTGAAGCTTGAGGTTGAGTTCCAAATCGACGTCCATTTTCCCAAGGAAAATTGCTACCGCCGACTGGGGGATATTTCGCCGGTTGTCCGCACACTCGCCCGCGAGCAGTTCGACGATTACGTCAAACGGGTGCGTGTGTTCGCCCATCCGCGAGTCGCCGAGGACTTGCGCTCCTTGCCGCGCCTGCCCGAGCTCATCGCCGAAGCGGCGGAGCTGACGGGGTAGGGGGAGTTCTGAGTTTAGGCGTAGGCCGGAAACAAGCTCCGCGCAGTTCCGGCATGGCATTGCGTGTTCTAATTCTACGAATTCATCAGCTTTGCCAGGTTGGCGAGGTTTGCTTGGTTTGCGTGCCTCTTAAATGTTGCCAAGCAGGGGGAAGGACTGTGGACAATGGACTGTAGACTGTGGAGTTTGTCTATCGTCTTACAGTCCACGGCCCTGGCAACTTTGTCATCTTGTTCAACTTTTGCAACTTTGTCATGCCTCGCGATGAATAAGTTCGACGGAACTCACGTCATTCTGAGAGAGCCTCGGTCCGCCGGAGGCGAAAGAATCTCGTTTCCACATTCACACGGTTTGTAGGCGTACTCCTCTCGCCGTCTTGCTCGGCTCACAATGACGAATACGTCCATGATCTTACGAACTCCCCCCGCCCACGCGGGAGGCTCGCCAAGCAGAAGCGAACATAGCACATCCGCGGGGCCATTTCCTTCCTAAAATTTGGCCACCTCATTACGTCATTCCCGCGCAGGCGGGAATCTACAATTCTTCATGCAGAGACGCTGAGTGCACGGAGGAAACGAGCGTTGAGAAAATTGCTGGCCACAAAAAACACGAAGTGGCACAAAAAGAATTGTTGACAAGGGAAGTCTGCTGCGGGGGATGTGGAGGGGGGAACCACGAAATAGGCGAAAGACACGAAAGAGAGAAACGACGAAGGGGAGAAATGCAGCCGTGGGTGGCACGGGGTGGCCCGTGTGGATTTCAGTAGTAGGAGACGGGGCTTTTCGTGGTGAAGTTTAGGATGGCGTTGGGAGAAGTTATTGCTTTGGGAAATTGAAGGTTCGATAAGGCTGCAAGGTGGAGGGTAGGCGAGACACTGGCGGGTTAGGGGAAGTCGCGTGTACAAGATAGGATTGAAATTGATTGCTGAAAGCCATATTTCATCGTAGCCTAGAGCAACGCCCTAGAAATGAAATCGATTTTGTATCGTTGGCAGAAAGCCATCTTCAGCCGTGGCAAAGTTTTTCATGATGACTATGTCCTTCGGCCAAACAGATGATATGGCTTGTGTCCTGGGGCGTTGTCCCATGCTACGGTATGATATGCCGTTGGCCATGAGGCCATGAATTAATCCAGTCGCATGAAATGAAGGAATAGCGAGCGATGGTACACCCACAGTTCACTGATCGAAACAACCCTGATTGGAGAGAAGATTTAGAGTTATTCGAATACGCACGCGAAGCCATGAACGAGGGACGTACTTCCCAGGCCATCGAACTATTTCAAAAGAGCATTCTCATAGAGCCGCATTATAAGCCACTATTCTTGCTTGGCGAGTGTCTTGTTAAGAAAGGCCGTTTCAAAGAAGCAGTCGTTGCTTATGCAGCTGCGACAACATTAAATCGATCTGGGATTGCGCCGGCGCATTTAGCTGAGGTTTGGTTTGAACTTGGCAAACTTGATCGTGCGCAAGAAATGATTCACTTGGCTCTGGAACGACAGTCGCATTACAAAAGAGCTCAAGCATTTAGAGTTAAAATCGAAGAGGCTTACTCGGCACGTGGGCCGCTTTATTCTGATGGCCAAGATGAAGATGAATAGAAAGAAAATGATCATACCGCGTGGTTAGCCTAATTCGCTCCGGTCGCTCACGTTCACGGCTCGCCTTCCTTCACCAACTAGCTGATCTTTTTTACTCTTTCGTTCTCGCCATGCGGCACCACTCGAAGAGCGTGGCTTCGGTCCTGGTAAGTAATGCCCCCAGAGGCTTCTTGCGTTTTGGCGCCATTTCCTGATTGATGGGGTGTCTCGACTCCGTTCGATGCACGCCGTTTGCCAGTCTACAATCGCCTTGGTGTCAGGCACAGACTTGAGCTACACGAATGAGCCGCAAGGCGCTAGCCGCGGGTTCTGGGATTTCACGATTGTGGCGGCGTCGAAAAACCCCACGCTAGCGCGTTTGGGCTCATTTTTGTCGTTTTTCGTGTTTTTTGTGGCCAAGTGTTAAAGACTGGAATTCCCGCCATCGCGGGTATGACGGGACGGTTGAATCGTGTGGTTGCCGTACTGGGCGCATACGCGGGTCAGTGCAGGGTGGGGGAAGCCAGATTCCTCGGTCGCCTAGGCTCCCTCGGAATGACCGTAGTAGCGGCTCAGCCACAGCATCCGAGGTCGGAGACCTCAGCCACAGCTAGGCTAAGCCGCGAGCGGCTTGCTGAGGCGTGGGGCAGCGCGTGCCGCGAATTTGGGCGAGATGGCAAAATTGCTGCCACTTGGCCTAGTCCACCGCGAACCTGGAAATCGTGGGCAGTGCCTAGTTTTTCAGAGGGAAGAGGTTTCCCTTGCGGTTGCGACAGGTGGGCCTGATGGCTGGCACGCCAGTTGCTTAATTGCCGACTGTCCTTTGAATATGCAGTGGGCTGATGCCCACCGCTCGCCTGCCTTGGTGTTAGGGAGTCTTTCACCGTGATCCGAGAAGCTGCTAACCTGTCGTTGCCGTTGTCTGGTGTGGTAGGGAATCCCCAGGCACGGGCTAATTATTCTCCTGCCAAGGGCCGCGGAGCGATCGCTTCACTGGTGGCCCCCATCACGCCGCAGGAAAGCGTCGAAGCCGAAATCTCGCGGCTGACGTGGGCCGTCATCGACGGCATCGCCTCGAGCGCCGATCGTGAACGGCTCTCGGAATTGGTGAGCGTTCAGCACGAATTTCGTCGTGTTTAGATGAGTGCCGTGAAGACACTGCTGGGCAGTTTGCTTTGAATCCGCCGCGGCGGGCCAGCAGTGGCACCCTTGAGAACTCGCGCGCTAAGCCGCAAGCGGCATAGGTCCGATTAAAACGGCTGGCTGATAAACTGGAGAGTTTGCGAAGCGTTTGCCGATAAGGTATTTCAGACAGCGGCTCATGTCGCTGTTTGACTCGCAGTGGACGCGTGTCTGAGGTACTCCCCCGCGAGTGACTGGCAGCCGAAGCCAGTCGCCGTTAACCCACCGATTCGGACCGACGTTTCCCCCACAGCGTCGTGCATGCGTCCTCATGATTGCCAATTCCCACTATTTGCTTTTCTCCGAAGCAAGTTGCACATCGAGTGGCCAAACGTGGCGGTTTGTGCTGCAGAACGTCGAAACCAGCCGGCGAATGGTTGTCGCCGATGAAGAAAACGTCACCTGTGGCGAACGCTTGGAACTGCTCGCCGTGGTGCGAGGATTGGAAGCCCTGGATGGTCCAGCGCAGGTTACGCTCGTCACTAAGAGTCGCTACGTGAGTCGTGGCATCCGCAGTGGCCTGACCGAGTGGCGAGCGAATGATTGGCAATGGGAACGATTCGGCCGGATCGTTCCCGTGAAAGATCATGATCTGTGGCAACGCGTGGATCGCGCGTTGTTGTTCCATAAAGTCGTCTGCCAGGCTTGGCAATTTGAAGAAGCCGCGACAGAAGAGCCACTGTCGTGTGTCGACCCTCAAACGCACGTGCTTGAGGCGGCAGAGGCTCGTTGTCACGAGCTGACGCCGAACTCTTGTGAATTGACTGCCACGTCTTCCGAAGCTGCGGAAACAGCTGCGATCCCCCCCATCAAACGGCGGGTCAGACCCCCACAACGTGTCAGAAGGCGTCGCGTTCAACGAGAGCAGCGCCCGAATTCGCTCGGTCGCGTGGCGGCCTCGTTGGTGAGCAAAGCGACCAATTTCGGCGAATCCTTGCGTGCCATTGGTGCCGCGATGCCGGGTTTAACACAGGGAGCCGCATAATTCCCACTTCTCGGAAAGAAATTCAAGGTGTTGGCACGGTAAATGAAACAAGGGTTTGACGGAATATGCCGAATTTCGTCAGGTGACTAGGTAATTTAGGCGGCACAGTGAAGTAATTTCAGGTAAAACAGAACCCAGATTAGCAATCCAGAAAAGGATGTCCGCGGTGCGAACTCAAGTTGATCTCGGTGCCATTGCACCGGTTGTCCACGGCTATCACCACAACCCGTTTGAAGTGTTGGGACCGCACGAAATTGTCGATGGCGGTCGACGGGCTCTGGCGATCCGGGCTTATCTTCCTGAGTCGCAGCAAGTGTGGCTGGTCGATCAGCAGCACGGCATTTCTCAGCCGATGCGGCGGATCCACCCGGCGGGATTGTTCGAGGCGATCTGCAATCCGGAGGTGTACGACCGTGAGCTCGGTCACACTTATCAGTTTTGCAGTGTGAACCAGGCGGGCGAACAAACGACGATGCACGATCCTTACTCATTCCCACCGCTGCTGACCGATTACGATCTCCACTTGCTGGGCGAAGGCCGCCACTGGGATGCCTACCGCCGGCTTGGTGCCCATGAACGCGAAATTCATGGCATCAAGGGGATTAACTTTGCCGTGTGGGCTCCCAATGCCGAGAGCGTCAGCGTGATCGGTGATTTCAACGGCTGGGATCGTCGCAAGCACGCGATGCGCAAACACATGCCCGGCGGGATTTGGGAATTGTTCATTCCCGACATGACCGTGGGGACGCTGTATAAATTCTCTGTGAAAGCCCGTGGCGGGAATGTCGTTGAGAAGTGCGATCCCTATGGCTTCGCCGCGGAAGTTCCGCCCCGCACCGCCAACATCGTGGCCGACATCGATTCGTATCAGTGGAACGACTTCCACTGGATGAGCGAACGGGAAAGTCGCAATGGGCTGAATGCGCCGATCTCGATCTACGAAGTTCATTTGGGAAGTTGGAACCGCAACCACGATGGTGGTTGCCCCTGGATGAATTATCGCGAGCTGGCTCACCGTTTGGCCGCTTACTGCGAAAAGATGAGCTTCACGCACATTGAGCTAATGCCGATCAGCGAGCATCCCTTCACCGGAAGCTGGGGATATCAAACGGTTGGTTATTTCGCGGCGACCAGCCGTTACGGTTCGCCTCAGGATTTCCAGTACTTCGTCGATTATCTGCATCAGCACAACATTGGCGTGTTGATCGACTGGGTCCCCGCGCACTTCCCCAAAGACAGCCACGGTCTCGACTTTTTCGATGGCACGGCGTTGTACGAACATGCTGACCCACGCCAGGGTGAACATCCCGACTGGGGCACGAAGATTTTCAATTACGGCCGCAATGAGGTCCGTAATTTCCTCACCTCGAACGCGTTGTTCTGGCTCGATAAGTATCACATTGACGGTCTGCGGGTCGATGCCGTGGCGTCGATGCTGTATCTCGACTACAGCCGCAACGAGGGCGAGTGGATCCCCAACCAATATGGCGGGCGCGAGAATCTTGAAGCGGTTCATTTCCTTAAGGAATTCAACGAACAGGTTCACCTCCAATATCCCGGCGTGCTGACCGTGGCCGAGGAATCGACCGCATTTGGTGGCGTGTCGCGGCCGACTTACTTGGGTGGGCTTGGCTTCAGCATGAAGTGGAACATGGGGTGGATGAACGACACCCTGCGTTACATGCGGCATGAACCGATCCACCGCGGCTATCATCACGATGAACTGACGTTTTCGTTGATCTATGCCTTCACCGAGAATTTCGTGCTACCGTTCTCGCACGACGAAGTGGTACACGGCAAGGGCTCGATGCTCGATCAGATGCCCGGCGACATGTGGCAACGCTTCGCGAATTTGCGGCTGCTGTATGGTTATCAGTGGACGCACCCCGGCAAAAAGCTCACGTTCATGGGTGGCGATATCGCCCAGTGGAAAGAGTGGAATTACGAAGACGATTTGCAATGGGACTTATTGCAATGGGAGAGCCACGAAGGCATTCAGCGATTGATGGCCGATTTGAATCGACTCTACACGACCGAGCCTGCGCTGCATCAGCATGACTTTGAAAGCAGCGGCTTCGAATGGGTCGATTGCCACAACCACAACGATAGCGTGCTGGTCTATCTCCGCCGCGCAACGAATCCGAATGATTACGTGCTCGTGGCCTGCAACTTTACGCCCGTCGTCCGCAGCAATTACCGGATCGGTGTGCCCGAAGGGGGCTGGTATCAAGAAATCTTGAATACCGACTCGCAGTACTACGCGGGAAGCAACGTGGGCAATTATCCAGGCCTTGCCGCAGAAAACAGCGAAAGCCACGGACGTCCTTATTCGCTGGTGATGACCTTGCCACCATTATCGGTGGTTGTGTTCAAGCCCCAGCGATAGGGAGAGCTTATTGCTCTGAATCCGACTGTGTGTACATGCGGCTGAGGAATGTGTCGAGCTTTTCCATATCAAGCCCGGCACGATCCATGAGCTCGGCGATGAGTTGGCGTTGTTGGTATTGCCAACGTGCCCCCATCATCACACGGCCGCCGTACCAGCTGTTGGCTTCCTTGAGGAACAAGGCTTTGAGTTCCTCGGGTGTCGACTCGCGGCGGTCGACGCGGAAAATGTAGGCATTGGTCTGATCGTAATTCAGCAGCGCGGCCACTTCATCGTCTTTGAGCTCGAACGCCTTGGTCATGAAATCTGGGCCAACGGCGGAGAGCGGCGGGGCATCGCCCAAGCGGGCGCCACGTTGCATTTCCGCCGGGGTCGTGCCGAACGAGAGCCAGCTAAAGAGATCGGTCGTGGTCACTTCATAGGGCTTGCCGATGAAGAATGTACTGAGCGTATCTCCCTTTTTCTGAGCCTCGGCGGCAAATTCTTCGGCTTTCTTCAGTGCGAGCTGGGAGGCTTCGCGGAGCTTCCAGGCTTGCAGGACTTCGTCTTTGATGTCGTCGAAGGCGGGAATCTTTTCGGGAACGTCTTCCACTTTCGTAACGAGAAACAAGTTGCCATCAAGATCGGTGGCCAACATCGGTTCATAAAGCTGCAGATCATCGAAGGCGGCTTGGATGACCAACTCACTTTGTGTTTGGACATCGATCGCCTTGCCCACGAAGGTGTCGGCAAGCTCCCGTTGCGTGAGCAGCACGGTTTCTTCGGAAGTTAAGCCGGTTTCCTTGGCACGTTCCTTGAGATTGGTTAATGCCGCCGATGGAGCGGGAATTTCCTTCTTTTCCGAGCGAGCCGTCACGACCGCGAAGCCGTAGGGGTTGTACTCGGTTTGGAGCTCGCCGTAGATGCGGTCCATCACCTTTTTCAGTTCGACGACAGCTTTGTCGGTGGCGAGCTTATTGCGAATCGAATCGCGCACTTCGTCGAGCGGAATGTATTCAGTTTTGTCTTCGTCGGCATCTTCTTCAGCAGCTTCTTCCGCTGCTGCGGCATCGGTTTCTTCGAGCGATTCGGTCGCTTCTTCGACGGCCTCTTCTGCGGCCACGGTTTCTTCGGCATCGACGATTTCTTCAGCGGCTTCTTCGACTTCTGCCTCGTCGGCTGCTTCCGAAGCTTCCTCGGCCTCTTCATTCAGCTGGAATGCCGCGAGCTGGAATGTTTTACTGCGCTCGACGCTGCTGGAATCCTCATCAGCCGGTGCGGCGGGAGGGGTTGATTTTTCCGCGGGAGGAGTCGTTTCTTCAGCAGGAGTTTCCTCGGTCGTGGTCTCTTCCGTCGTGGTTTCTTCAGTGTCGGCCGTTTCGGTGACGTCGCCCTCGGGAGTTTCAACGGTCGCGGATTCTTCGGTTTCGACCGTTTCTTCGGCCGGCTTGGTATCGAATAAGCCCTCGTCAAACGATGGGGTTGCGCCGTCGGTCTTCACGAACTGCGTGCGCTTGTTGCGCTCGTAGTAGTCGGCGATTTCATCGGCAGTGATCGTGTCGCGATACTTTTCGCTCCAAGCGTTCACATCGCCGAGCAGATAGTTGAGCTTAACTTTCCGCATTTCCTTAAAGCCGGGATCGGCCGAGGGGAGAATGGCCCCTAAAACTTGGTGGGGAGGATGCGATTCGTTGTTCTTAAACTCTTCATAAAAAGCGCGTAGTTCGGCTTCGCTCGGATCGGGGACATCTTTCACGAAGTCCGAGACGGGGATCGTGGCTGCTTCCACGGCGATGCGGTCGTTGATGCGTTTCCAATCCTGCCAGCGTTGCTCGGGCAGGTTGTCTGGCAACACGGGCAGCCGCTCGGCGAGTTCGGGACGGGTGTAAGAACTGAAACTGCCGAAATAGGTGTTTCCTAGCAAGAGCTCACGCAAGCCGGCGAACAGTTGATCTTCCAGGCCGCGTACATTGCCGCCGCCGCGAATGCCTTGCATGAGCATCTTCATTTCTTCATCGCTCACCCGGCGGAAACTGGTTTCCTTGAGAAAATGGTTAATGACATCATCGCTGATACTCATCCCCGCTTTTTTCGCCTGATCGGCGAGAACGCGGGTCGTGACGACCCCGACTTGTACATCGCGGGGGCTGGAATTGGGGGAAAGCACGAAATCGGGAACCGAGGGAAGCATCGGAGTGCCCCCTTGTTCGATGAGCCGCCGGGCCCCTTCCATCCGCAATCGATCGAGGAACTGACTGACGAAGTACCTCCGTTGGGTGAGGACATCGAGCTCCATGGAGGTCAATTTGCCGCCATCCCAGCTAGCAACCACTTCTTTGGGGTCGGGTCCGCCGCCCCCTTGGCCAATCATCGCGGTAATTTGGTCGCCAATGACGAACACAAACATAGCAACTACCACCGCGGCGGCCATAAATGCCTTCTGGTGCTTGCGAAAATAGCGAAAAGGGTGAGCCATCGAACGTCCTGAGCCAAGGTTGCCAGGTCCGGGCCACTTGACAGCCCGACCGGTGCAGAAGTAATGATTGACGACAGAATGCTTAGTTAAAGTGGCCCGTGATTCTATTGCAGATCGACGTAAATGCAATCCCAATCAGGAGTGTGGACGACGAGCGAGGCGCTACGAGCCAGTGGAAGTCGTCAATAAACCGCCAAATCAGGCATCCCCGACTTAAGACAGGGTGCCCTAGTCCGTGGTTGCTTATTACCCAATTCTATAAATGTAGGGTCTGTAGAACTTGACCGGAAGAGGCAGGCTGACAAGACTTTGCTCACCCCGTCTTAGGTTTTGAACGGATAAGAGAAGCGGAACTTGGCAGACAGCTGGGGCTTTGTGAAACGACTGAATATCTATGGCAAAGAAGGCAACTACTCCTGAATCCGGCGACGGCGGCCAAGCACTGGTCATCGTGGAATCTCCAGCCAAGGCCAAAACGATTGGCAAGTACTTGGGCAAAGGTTTCCGTGTCGAGGCGAGCATCGGCCACATTCGCGACTTGCCGCAAGGGGCTGCGCAGATCCCGGCGGAATATAAAGGAGAGCCGTGGTCGAACTTGGGGGTGAACGTCAACGACAACTTCACGCCCATTTATGTCGTTCCGCCCGAGAAGTCTAAGCAAATCAAGCTGCTCAAAGACGAACTCAAAAAGTGCAACGCACTCTATCTGGCGACGGACGAAGACCGCGAAGGGGAAGCGATCAGTTGGCATTTGCTGGAGATTTTGAAACCCAAGGTGCCGGTGCATCGGTTGGTGTTTCACGAAATCACGAAGGATGCCATTCAAGCAGCACTGGCAGGTCCGCGCGAGGTTGACCAGGGCTTGGTACGAGCCCAAGAAACACGCCGCATTCTTGACCGGTTGTATGGCTATGAAGTTTCGCCGCTGCTGTGGCGGAAGGTTCGCCCACGACTTTCGGCAGGCCGCGTGCAAAGCGTTGCCGTGCGTTTGATCGTGGAACGCGAACGCGAGCGGATGGCGTTTGTCTCGGGCACGTGGTGGGACTTGCTGGCCCAGTTTTCCAAGGAAGATGGCCAATCGCTTGAAGCGCCGTTGATGTCGTCAGATGGTCGCAAAATTCCTTCGGGTAAGGATTTTGATTCGACGACGGGCAAACTCAAAAACCCCGACATGTTGTTGCTGGATGGTCCGGGCGCGAACGCCCTGATCGAGCGCATCAAGAACGGCACGTTCCGCGTGGCTTCGATTGAAGATAAGCCATACACCACGAAGCCTTATCCACCGTTCACGACCAGTACGCTGCAACAGGAAGCGAACCGTAAGCTCGGATTCACGGCGCGGCGGACGATGCAAGTGGCCCAAAGCTTGTACGAAAACGGCCACATCACTTACATGCGTACCGACTCGACGAATTTGGCGAGCGTGGCGATTCAGGACGCACGTGATTTGGTGAGCCGCAGCTATGGCGGTGAGTTTTTGCCGTCGGAGCCGCGCGTTTACAAATCCAAGGTGAAGAACGCTCAGGAAGCTCACGAAGCGATCCGCCCCGCGGGTCATCCGTTTGAACTGCCTGAGACGATGAAGAATGTGCTGAACAACGACGAGTTTCGTCTGTTCGACATGATTTGGAAACGCACGATTGCCAGCCAGATGTCAGATGCGCGTGGTCGGCGGATCGTCGTCTCGATCGAAGGAGAAGGCTGCGTCTTCCAAGTGAGCGGCAAAACGATCGACTTCCCCGGTTATCTGCGGGCGTATGTGGAAGGTTCCGACGATCCCACGGCGGAATTGGCCGACCAAGAACGTGCGCTACCGAATTTGGAAGTGGGCGATCAGCTGCGTGCCACTTCGTTAGAAGCCAAAGAACACACGACCCAAGCCCCGGGGCGCTACAGCGAAGCGGCACTCACCAAGGCGCTGGAAGAACGCGGCATTGGTCGGCCCAGTACGTATGCGTCGATTATTGATACGATTCTCGCGCGGAACTACGTGTTCAAAAAGAACAATGCGCTAGTGCCAACTTGGGTCGCGTTTTCCGTCATCACGTTGCTGGAAGAGAATCTCGGTTCGCTGGTGGATTATCAATTCACCGCGCAGATGGAAGACGATCTCGACGCGATCAGCCGCGGCGAGCGCGGGCACGTGGAATACTTGGGCGACTTTTACTTCGGCAATGGTCGGCCCGGTTTGAAGAAACTCCTTGAGCACAAGATCGACGAGATCGATCCCGCGAAGATCAGCCGGATTTTCATCGGCAAGCCTGAGAACGGTCCCGATGTGTTTGTCCGCGTGGGCCGTTACTCTCCGTTTGTCGAGCAGGGCGATCGCACGGCTTCGCTCAAAGACGACGTTGCGCCCGATGAAGTCACGCTGGCGATGGCGCTCCAGTTGTTGGATCAGGCCGAGAAGGGTGACGAGCCGCTGGGGAATTGCCCAGAAACCAACAAGCCAGTGTATGTCAAAGTGGGTCGCTTCGGTCCCTATGTGCAGCGCGGCAATACAGACGATGAAGAGAAGCCGCAAAACGCCAGTTTGCTCAAGGGAATGGTGCCCGAGCAGATCGACCTCGAAACCGCGCTCAAGCTGCTTTCATTGCCACGCAATTTGGGCAATCACCCGGAAAAGAATGAGCCGATCGAGGCGCACAATGGGCGCTATGGGCCATACATTAAGTGTGGAACCGACACGCGTTCGCTTCCTGCGGATGTTTCGCCCATTGATGTGACGTTCGCGCAAGCTGTCGACTTGCTGGCACAACCCAAAACGCACCGCCGTGGGGCTGCTAAGAAGCCGCCGCTCAAACTGTTTGACGCATCACCCGTGACCGAAAAGCCGGTGCAGATTCTCGAAGGTCGTTTCGGACCTTACATCACCGATGGCGTGACGAATGTCTCGCTGCGAAAAGGGATGTTGCCGGAAGAAATCACGTTCGACGAAGCGCTCGGATTGCTAGCCGATAAAGCCGCCTTGGGCCCACCGCCTAAGAAAGCATCCAAGAAAAAGGCGGCACCCAAAGCGGCGACAGCCAAAAAATCTGCCACGAAGAAAGCTGCTCCTAAAAAAGCCGCGACTAAAAAGGCAACCCCGAAGAAAGCTGCGAAGAAAAAGTCGAGCTAGCTGGGTTCTATGGGTGGCCTCGTCAGTGCTGGTAAGACACTGCTGGGCAAGCCAGCAGTGGCACCCGTTTTCGGATGAGAAGTTCTCTAGCTTTGCTTGAAGTGTTAAATCTTCGTGAGAAAGCGTTGTGGCTGTTCGCCCACCCTTCGATGGCGTAGCATGAATCCATGCAATTTGCCATTTGAAGGGGTGTGTGATGTCGAAATCGTTGTTGATTGTTTGCGTTCTCTGCTCGTGGTTGGCGGTGGGCGATCTTTACGCCCAGCAAAGTGAACCAGAGCCCTCTGCTACGCAAGATGCTTCCGCGCAACCTGAGCGTGGGCGGATGTTTCAAGGCCGTGGTCGTTTGGGCCAACAGGGTATGGGCTTTGTCCCACTGCTGCAAATCGATTCCGTGAAGCAGGAGCTCAAACTCGAAGGGGATCAGGCGGCACAGGTCGATTCGCTGACTGTGAACATTCGTGAAGATTTCGCCGAAGAAATTCGCGGCATGATGCAGTCGTTTCGCGACGCTGATCCAGCGGATCGCCAACAGTTTCGCGAACGAATGGCCGAAATGGCTAACCGCATCAATGAAAGATTAGGCACCGTCTTGAATAGCGACCAAACCTCGCGGTTGCGGCAAATCAATCTGCAGCTTGGCCTGCGGCGCGATGGTGCGGCAACGGCACTTTCAAGTTCCGACATCGCGGCGGCATTGGATCTCACGGCCGACCAACAGAAACAATTGCGCGAGCAAGCTCAGGCTCAAGGTAGGCGTGGCGCGGTGACTTTGGCTGAAGCCCGCGAAGAAGCCAACGCGCTGCTGTCCCCCGACCAGCAAGAAAAACTTGTGACTTTGTTAGGTGCGGAATTCGATCTGCCGGCGGCAATGTTGGAAGGCAACCGCGGTCGTGGGGGATTTGGGGGGCGACGCGGGAATGCCGAAGGGAGACGCTCGTTGCGGCAGCGTCCCGAAATGGCCGAGGAAACCGAGTCTGCCGAGGCGATTTAATACCACAGGCCTAGTTCCGGATTGAGCAGCCACGGATGAAACACAGATTAAACACGGAAATTTGGTAGGCCGCTTCTCGCCAATCCGTGTTTTATCCGTGAAATTCCGTGACGGCTCACTCGTGCTTCAAAGACACTGCTGGGCGAGCCAGCAGTGGCACACTAATTCTCAATCTGCCGAACAACCTGGGCAATTTGGCCGCGGGTTTGATTCGAGCTTGGGGAGTGGGCATAATTGAGGAACTGCGACGTTACCGTTCGCACTACTCCTGCCTTCTTGTCCCACCTGACTCGGAACATGGATCCCGGCAATATTCTTTTGAAGCATGGGCTGGTTGACCACGCCGGCCTGGAGCAGATTTCCGCGGCGCGGGTCAATGGCGATCGCGCGGATGAAATCGCCGTGCGCTTGGGGCTTGTGACCGAAGCAGATGCGCTGCGGGTGATGGGCGCCGAGATGGGTATGGAAATGATCGACCTGGAACATACCCAGATTGATCGTTCGCTGCTCGCCGAGTTTCCTCAAAAGCTCATCTATCGCCACGGGCTGTTTCCAATCGCCCGGCAAAATGGCTCGGTGATTGTGGCCACCTCGGATCCGCTTGATTTGTTTTCGCTCGACGAAGCGGGGGCCGTGCTGGGGTGTGCCGTGGAGCCCGTGCTGGCCTCCAAGGATTCGATTGCCCAGTGCATGCGAACCCACTTGGGTGTCGGCAGCGAAACTGTGGAAGGTTTGCTGGCCCAGCGTGAAGAAGAGGAAGACGTCGAGTTCCTGGGAGACATCGATGCCGACGACGCGGAGATTTCCGCCGAAGCTCAGGAAGCCTCGGTGGTACGACTCGTCAACGAAATTCTCAAGGAAGCCATCGATGCGCGGGCGAGCGACGTGCATATCGAATCGCAACCTTCTGGCATTAAGATTCGCTACCGCATCGACGGCATGCTGCATCAGCAACCCGCGCCGGCGGAAATCAATCGCTTTCACGCCGCGATCATCAGCCGACTGAAAATCATGGCACGGCTGAACATTGCCGAAAAGCGTTTGCCACAAGATGGCCGTATCAAGCTGAAAGTTCATGGCCGCGAAGTCGACGTGCGTGTGTCGGTGATTCCGATGCTGCATGGCGAGGGGATCGTCATGCGTCTCTTGGACAAAGGGAGCATGGAATTTTCGCTCGAGAAGTTGGGTATGCAAGGAGACTTGCGCCGCCACTTCGATCAGTTGATTCGCTTGCCGCACGGAATCATTCTCGTGACGGGTCCCACGGGCTCGGGCAAGACGACGTCGCTTTACAGTGCGCTGCTGGATATCAAAAGCGAAGACACGAAGATCATCACCACCGAAGACCCTGTCGAATATCAACTCGAAGGGATCAATCAAATTCAGGTCCACCCGAAGATTGGGCTGACGTTCGCCCAATCCTTGCGTGCCATTTTGCGGCATGATCCCGACGTAGTGTTGGTGGGGGAAATTCGCGATCACGAAACGGCTGAAAATGCAATTCAAGCCTCGCTCACGGGTCACTTGGTGTTTAGCACGTTGCATACGAATGATGCGCCAAGTGCTTACACGCGATTGGTGGATATGGGGATCGAACCTTTTTTGGTGGCGAGCACGATTGAGGCTGTGATGGCTCAGCGACTCGTGCGCAGGCTATGCCGGGCCTGCCGGGCACCCTACCAGCCCCGCCAAGAAGACCTGCCTAACGATTTTCCGTGGGACGATTACATCGCGGGGGGAATGCCGCTGTACCATCCGGCGGGTTGCCGACTCTGCCGCGAAATGGGGTTTGCCGGCCGACAGGGCATTTTTGAGCTTTGCGTGACAACCGACTCGGTCCGCCAATTGGCCCACGATCGGGCAAGCAGCTGGGAAATTCGCAAAGCGGCTCTCGCCGACGGTATGCGTACCTTGCGGCAAGATGCGTGGCTTAAGGTGCTGGAGGGGATCACCACCGTTGAAGAAGTCTTGCGTGTGACAAAGGGTGACCGGTTTTGATCGCGGAATTCGGATTGCAGAGTGCGGATTGATGAACAAGATTAAGCCAAACACGCATGAATAGTATATCTCGGACGACTAGGACTACAGCGAAGTACCATTCCGCAAACTGAAATCCGCAATCCGCATTCATTATGGCCGACTTTGCCTACATTGCTCGAGATACCGCCGGTCAACGCGTTGCGGGGAAGTTGTCGGCAGCCACGCAGCGCGAGGCCATGAGCACGCTCGCGGGAATGAAGCTGTTTCCGGTCGAAGTGAAGCAAGCAGCTGCCCCAGTCAGAATTCAATTCGGCGGAAAGGTGCGCCCGCACGCGATGGCGCAGTTCTATCTGCAACTTGCCGCGTTGATGAAAAGCGGTGTGCCCTTGCTGCGGGCACTCGAAGTGCTTGGCAATCAAAGCACGTTGCCGGCACTTAAGACCACGATCGAAGACTTACGTGATCGCATCGCCGACGGCGAGTCATTGGCCGAGGCGATGTCTAGGCATCCGCGCACGTTCAATGATTTGTCGATCAGCATCGTCCGCGCGGGGATCGAAGGTGGTTTTTTGGAAGAGGCCTTGGAACGCGTGGCTCGGTTCACCGATCAACAGGCCGAACTGAAAAGCCGTGTCATGGGGGCGCTCGCCTATCCCATGTTTTTGATCGTGTTCAGTATTTCGATTGTCACGGTCTTGATCGTTTACTTTGTACCGCAGTTTGAAACTCTGTTCAGCCGTTTGCGAGCCAAGGGTGAACTCCCGTTGATGACGGAGTTTTTGCTTTGGCTCAGCACGGCCATTTCGAGCTATGGGCTTTTGATCGCTCTAGCGATCGGGCTGATTGTGATGGCCGTGCGTTCTCAAATTGCGACCGAAGCCGGTCGGTGGTTTGTCGACAAGTGGAAACTCAAGATTCCCCAAGCGGGTGCGATTTACTGCAATTTGGCGGTCTCACGATTTTGCCGAGTGCTGGGAACACTGCTCAGCGGGGGTGTCCCCATCGTGCGGGCACTCACCATCAGTGCCGATTCGACCGGCAATCGCGTGTTAACCGCCGCGGTGAACAATGCCGCCGACAATCTGACGGCGGGCGAATCTTTGGCGAATCCCTTAAAATCCAGCGGACATTTTCCGCCTGACGTCGTAGAAATGATCAGCGTTGCCGAACAATCCAACACGCTGGAAACCGTGCTGACCGACATTGCTGACTCGCTGGAGCGGCAAACCTGGCGGAAATTGGACCTGATGGTGCGGCTGGTTGAACCCTTGATGTTGTTGGTGATGGCTTCGGCGGTGTTGGTGATCGTTGTCGCGCTGCTACTGCCAATGTTAAAATCAGCTACGGCTTTGTAATGAGTAAAATTGTTTGTTGTGTGCGGAGCAAGCTCCGGCGCTAAATTGAATAAACTTGTCCCGCCTCAGGCGTCCCTCCCCAAGTCAAAAATGAGTACAGAGGAAAGGAGTTTCCCTATGTTTTGTAGCAAGAGTCACTCGCAAACATCGGCGTTATCACGTACAGGCTTCACACTGATCGAAGTGCTGCTCGTGTTGATTATTTTGGTGATTTTGTCGTCGCTCGCAGTTAGCCAGTTTGGTGGCGTCAAAGAACGTGCCAACATTGATGCCGCCAAGTCGCAGATCGGACTGGTAAAGAGCAGTATCGAATCCTACAGGCTCTATACGAATAAGTATCCTTCTAAGCTGCAAGATTTGTGGGAAGAGCCAAGCGATTCTTCGGTTGCAGACAAATGGTCCGGTCCATACATGGAAAAATTAAAAGAGGATCCGTGGGGCAATGAGTATCAATACACAGCCGAGGGCAAGAAGAACTCCGGCAAGTACGATTTCTGGTCCAATGGTCCCGATGGCAAAAGCGGCACGGAAGACGACATCGGCAACTGGGAAGAAAAAGGCTAATCCGTGCCACATGTTCGTCGCGCATTAACGCTGTTTGAAGTGCTGCTCGTTTTGGTATTGCTCGTGGTCGTGGGCAGCCTGGCGATGCCGCTCTTTGAAGGGGGCTTCGCCACGGTGCGATTGCGACGAGCCACCGATCAAGTTTTGGCTTCGTGGTCGGAGACGCGCGCCCGGGCCATCGAGACGGGGCAGATTCAGCAATTCCGGTTTCAACCGGAATCGGGTAGCTATCGCAGCGAGCCTTGGTTTCCTGAAGAAACATTGCCGGCAATCGAAGAACCAGCAACGCCGATTGAAGATATCATTCTTCCCGAGCAAGTGGTTTTTGCCGAGGGGGATGTTCAGGTTTTTGAACCGACGGTTGGGCCACAAGTCACGCCGATGGCGCAGGGTGGGTCTGGATTGTGGTCGAGCCCCATTTTGTTTTTCCCCGATGGTTCGAGTTCCGCGGCGAGCGTGTTGCTGCGCAATGAAAAGCAAGTTTTTCAGCGAGCCACGTTGCGAGCGCTGACGGGCACGGCGCGTTCGAGTGAATTGCTCTCCGAAGAAGAAGCCGAGCGGAGGCAATTCCAATGAGACGCTCCGCTCGTTCGGCATTCACACTGATTGAAGTCATTCTAGCGCTCGCGATTCTGGCGGGGTCCGTTGCCGTGTTGGGCGAAATCATGGCCATCGCGGGGCGCCACGCGCGCGACGCTCAGGCCGAATCCCGCGCGCAGCTGATGGCGGCGACCGTCATGGACGAAATGCTCACGGGGATCACGGAAGTCGTTCAAGTTTCGCGGCAGCCATTGGAAACGACCGAGGAAACCGTTCCCTGGATGTACAGCGTGACTATCAACACGACGAATATCGTTGGGCTCTCATTGATCGAAGTGATTGTCGAGCAAGATTTGGAACCGCAGTTTAATCCGGTGAAATATCGATTGGTCAGATACTACACTGTGCCGGTGGCGGAAACTCCCTCGGATGCCACAGATGGCATGGGAGGTGGCAGTGGATAAGAAGCGATGTTGGTTGCTCAGTTCGATTGGGCCTCCCCTAGCCGCTCCCGTCCAAATATCTGGAGTGATGGCTCGGGAGGGGGATAAGAGGCGTGGCTTTACACTGTTGGAAGTTGTGTTGGCGATTGGGCTGTGTGGCGCGGTGATGGCGCTGTTGGTGACGGCCATAGATTTATATCTCGTCCGCGTTGACACCAGCCGCACGCAAGTGGAATCGTCGCAACTTGCGCGGACGTTGCTCAATAAGATTGCGGAGGATCTGCGCGCAGCTCGTTATGCAACGTCGTCTTCGAGTTCGGGGCCGCCTGGCTTGGTTGACGGCAGCGCAGAGAGTGGGTTTGGCTCGGATGCTGGGTCAAGTTCAGGCCCTGCCGTTGGGCAATCGACTTCGACCGATCTCGGCATCTACGGAACATTGACCGAGTTGCGGATCGATCGTGCGACGGAGCGGAATTGGCGGCAGGTGATGGTGCCTGCGGCTGAAGTCACCACAACGACTGATCCTTATGACATGCCTCAGACGGTGGAGTATTTCTTTGAAGAAGGACGTGTGATGACGCTCGCGGATTTGGCGGCGGGGGGCGTGAGCGATAACACGAATTTGACCGGCTACACGGGGCTTTACCGCCGGCAAACGCCCACGGCATCGATCATGTCGACGACTGCACCGAGCGCAAGGCTTACCGAAAGCCAGGAACCCGCGGAATTGCTGGCGCCGGAAGTGGTGCAGATTTCGTTCATGTATTCCGACGGTGTGCAGTGGTACGAGGAGTGGGATTCCTCGACACAGCAAGGATTGCCCGCGGCGGTGGAAATCAAGGTCACGCTGTTTGCCGACGTGCTGGGGACTGATGCAGCTCAGCGAGATCTTGATGAAGTAGAACGTCGCCGCGATCCCGCGCGGTGGGTCGAACACCGGCTGGTCGTGCGAATCCCACAGCTTGACGAGCCGCAAGAATTGAGCGGCCCCGCAGCGCCCGACACGAGTCAACCGCAGCAGCCAGGAGGCCCCTGATGCTGATCAATCGTGCGAACCGTGGCGGTAGCATTTTGTTGCTGGTGTTGTTGTCGATTGTGATTATGTCGCTGGCGACGGCGTCGTACCTGACATTGATGCGCAACGAGCATCAAGCCACTCGCAACGCGGGGCAGCAACTGCAAGCTCGCTATCTCACCGAATCAGCAACGGCCCATCTCAGCTTGTTTCTCGATCAAACCGATGCGTTGATTGCCCAGCAGGGGGGATTACTGGCCAATCCGGGCACGATGCAAGGAATTTTGGTAGCTGATGATTTGAATCTGGAATCGCGCGGGCGGTTTACGGTGGTCGCTCCCGATATCGTGCAGGGTTACTATTCAGGCGTGCGTTACGGCTTGGAAGATGAATCAAGCAAGTTGAATCTCAACGCGCTGGCACAAGCCGAAGGGGACGAAACGGCCACACGGAATCGATTGCTGTTTATTCCCGGGATGACCGAAGACATTGCCGACGCGATTCTCGATTGGATCGACGCCGATAATCAGCCCCGGGCGTATGGTGCCGAGGATAGCTATTACCAGGGACTGAACCCGGCTTATCAACCGCGGAATGGGCCGTTGCAATCGCTCAGCGAATTGCTGCAAGTTCGGGGCGTGACGCCGGAGTTGTTGTATGGACTCGATACGAATCGCAATTTTGTTGTCGATACCGGCGAACAGGCCCGGGGGATGTTGTTGCAGCTTGATAATTCGTTGGGCCAATTGAATCGGGGTTGGTCGGCGTATTTTACGGTCTATGCTGCGGAGCGTGTGCTCGATCCGACGGGCAATCCGAAGATCAACGTCAACAATCCCGATTTGCGGGCGTTGCAGACGGCGTTGCAACAAGCGGTCGATGCGGAGGCGGCGAATTTTATTATTGCCTATCGCCAGTATGGGCCGGCGGAGGAGGAATCGGCTGGCCCTGGTGGCGGGAACTCGAGCGCCGCGTCGTTGACGATCGATTTGAACGTCGAACCGACAACCGAGATCAATTCGCTGTTGGATTTGGTGGGAGCGCGAGTTTCCATTCAAGAGAACCAGAACGGCCAATCAGGACAAAACCCACCCGTGCAGGGTGAAGAGGGCGAATCAGGAGGGTCTCCCCCGGGGGCAACACCACCAGGTGGAGCGGAAGAAACGGTCGATTCTCCCTGGCAGGATAGCGCGGGACTTTATAGCGGCGTTTTTTTGACCTTGCTCGACAAGCTGACCACCACCGATGAGGGAGCGCGTGGTGGGCGGATCAATGTGAATTTGGCAACGAGGCCCGTTTTGTTGTCGATCCCCAATCTGACGGAAATTCAAGCCGATCAGATTCTCACGATGCGTGAGGTGGCCGTCGATCGACAGATCAGTTTGCAGCGTCATGCGATTTGGCTGTTGGCCAATGGCGTGGTGACCCTGGAAGAGATGAAACAGATCGATCCATTTGTCACCTCGGGAGGTGACGTTTACAGTGCCCAGGTCGTGGGCTTTTTTGATGGCCAGCCGGCGACCTCGCGGGCCCAGATTGTGTTTGACCGCACGGATACGACGACCTTGCTGGTCAGCTGGGAAGATTTGAGCAAATTGGGGCCTGGATTTACGCCTACGGAGCTGGGAGCGGCAGTCATCGAGCAGCAATAAGTAGTTTCGCATCGGCCCAGTTTTGTGACTAAAATTATCTAATAGCCGTCGGCGGGAGCCGGTGGTCCATAATTATAAGAACCGTGGGCTGCCGCCTGCGGCTATGAAGAAAATTTGCATGACAAGAGCCGTCGTTATCCAACTTGCTCCTCAAGAAATTCGTGCCGTGGTTGCGCGCGCGGAACACTTGGGCATGCAGGTCGAAGGCGTGATTGCCGTACCGATTGAAGGCGCGGATATCGCCGCCGCGGCAAAGAAGTTTGCCGCGGAATTGGAAGTTCATCAGCCCAACAAAGCTGAGTTGTTGATGGCGATTCCTTCGTCGGCCATCAAGTGGCAGTATATTTCGTTGCCTCCGTGTCCGCCGGAGGATCTGCCGGCCCTGGTCACGTTGCAGCTTGATCTGGAGCCATCGCGCGACGACGAAGCGATTGGCTACGACTTCCTGCCGTTTGTCGGCAGCGAAGATCGTCCCCAGCGGGTGTTGGGAATGATGCTGCGAGTCGCAGAGTTGGCACGCGTGCGGAATTTTTCACGTATCGCGGGCTTGAAAGCCGAGCATCTCGTTCCCTTTGCGGTCGGTTGGACCGAACTCGGCAAGCAACTCGACCTAGCGACGCAAACCACACAGATACTGGTCGCAATCCAGGGCAAAGAAGCAACGATTTGGGCGATGGTCGCTGGTGAGATGGCGCTGATTCGACAAGTGACACTTGTGGAAGAATTGGAGAGCGGCAAAGCGGCAGCTGGTGTTGCCGCGCAATTGCGCCGCACGATGTTGAGTTTGTCTCAGGAAGGAATCCTTGCCGATGAGGCCGAGATCCTTGTTTTGGGCGAACCATTCGCGGCACTGCAAGGTATGGCCGATGAATTGCGGGGGCAGTTCACACAATCGGTGCGAACTTTGAGCTTGCCGCCGGAAGTCTCGTTGCCGGAGTCGGCAACTGCGATCCGAGCCGAACTTTTGCCGCTGTTGGGGATCGCTTGGCAAGCCGTGCAGGGGCAGCCACCGGTTCTCGACTTTTTGCATCCCCGGAAACCGCCGGAACCGAAATCGAATCGACGGACACTGGTATTGGCGGGTGTGGCCGCAGGGTTACTTGCGGCGATGATCGGCTGGCAGATGTATGCAAATCTCAACGAGCCGCTGTGGACGACGGAGAAATTGCAAGACGAACTGTACACCATCAATCAAGAGCTGGAGCCTTTGCAGGCAGAAGAACGCGATGCGGCCCGGATTCGCGAGTGGCTCGACGCTTCGCCAAATTTGCTGACGGAGTTGGTTGCTTTGGGCGAGGATTGGCGGCCAGAGACATTTGATTCTAAGGATTTTGCAATCGCCAACGATGGAGTCTTGAAGCGAGTTGATCTTACCAATCGACGCCTGATTCTCACGGGCAACGTGGCAAGCAGCGCGGCCGTTCAGCCGTTGGAGAATCGTTTGCGCGATACGGGCCATCGTGTCCGCCGCGAGCAAAGCGATCCTACGACCGATGGGGGGCAGTACCCTTGGCAGGTGCAAATCGTGGTCGACGTCGTCGATGGTAGTCCCGCGGGGGGCCAGCCATGACGCAACGCGAAAAAATTCTCGCTGGCACGGTGGGCATGATTGCCGTGTTGTGGGTTGGCTCGTCGGGGCTGACCCGCTATCGCGATGCCGTCGAGGCGAATCGTTCGGAACTTCGCGAAGCGGAACAGGAAGTTAGCCAAGCCCGCACGGCCAAGCTGCGCGGCCAGCGAGCCATGACGAAGCTGCGCCGCTGGCAGAAACAATCGCTGCCGACGAATGCGGATATTGCGAATTCGCTCTACCAGGACTGGTTGCAGAAACAAATGACCGAGGCCGCGTTGAAGGTGGCTGACATCAAAAGTTCTGCTGGCCTGCGAGGCGGCAATGACCGCACACAGGAGTTCACTTATGTCGTGACGGCCTCGGGGCAAATGTCCCAGCTGGTCGACTTTCTGTCGCGGTTCTATCAAGCAGGGCATCTGCAAAGAATCTCGCGGGCTTCGCTTGCACCCGCCAAGGAAGGAAACGATCTTTCGATTACGTTGACGGTCGATGCGTTATCAATGCGTGACTCACCGCGCACCGACACGTTGAGCGATCTGAAGAGTGACTTAAAACTTCCACCGCTCGAAGAACTGCAAGCAGCTATCGCCAAACGCGATCTGTTTGCGCCGTTCAAAGACACCGCCGCGGTTGCTAGCAAACCTCAAGAGAACGAAGCCGATCAAGCATTCATTTCAGGCATGGGACAGGGCGAGGGTGGTTGGTATATGTCGATCCGGATGAAGGACTCCGGCAAGATGATGTACTTCCGTGCCGGTGATTCGATTCAGATCGGTAAATTCACCGGCAAAGTGAGTGAAATCGACGGTCGTCGGGCCATCGTCGAGCAAGAGGGCAACCGTCTGCAAATCTTCTTGGGGCAATCCTTGGGGCAAGCTCAGCCCGTTACGCAGCAAGCAGGCTAAACTGCTAGCGGGATAATCTCTCCCCAGATGGTGGTATTTTCTGGCGTCTTGGGCAAACTTTGCCGATTATTCCGATTGTAAGGGCGCCTTTTTAGGCGTTCCGCGCACCTATCCGGCAACGGTGGCCTGCCATGACCAACCAACAATCCAAACTGCGCAAGGGCATTCAGCGGCGTATTATCGCGCTTTGCTGTGTGGCGATTGTTGGTCTACTGGCGCAATTGGCCGCAGCGCAGCAGGCCACAAATAATAACGGCCCGTATGTGCAAACGTATCGTGTCGATGCGGCGGGTGCTCAGCGCATTGAGCCAATCAGACAAGAGTTTGCTGGCCGGCAAGACGTGCGAGAATTTTACGACGCTGCTTCGCAGCAATGGGTTGTGGTCGCGCCACCTGCGGTTCACGAACGAATTGCACAAGAGTTCACGGCGAAAGAGCCAGCGCCCCCTGCTCCCAGTGATGGGCCGCAACTTGCTCCGCAGCCTGCTCCGGCGCTGCCTGCTCCTGTTGTTTCAAATCGGCTTCAATCCTTGACGGCCGAAATGTTGCATCAGCGTTTAGAACAAGTTCTGGGACGCAAACTCAATGTTGAAGCCGGTTCAGCGGGTCGCGCCACAGTCATCGAAAATCGCGATGGCCCTGTGGTGAAGATCTGGACCAACGACACGACCAAGGAATTCAAGATCGACGGCACGCCGGTTCAAGTGAAAGCTTGGCAAGGAATTGTCGCGACACTGGATAAATCGGCTGCTGGTGAAAAGGTGGCTGTGTTGCAAGCTCCCACTAATCCCAAATTGCGTGAAGCGGTTGCCCTCCTGACGGGTACCACGACAAAGGCTCAAACTGTTCAAGCCGAAATCCCTGGCGAGGCTCCTGCCGCGACTGAGGGTGGCAAACAGAATAGCCCGCTGGGACCGGTGCGAATCGACGTTGTCGAAGGGACCAACAGCTTGATGCTGCGTGGTAGCCCCGAAGACGTCGAGCGGGTCATGAAGATCATCGAAGAAATCGAAGAGATGGAACAAATCTCCGAGCCGGTGATCGAAGTGGTGATGCTCAAGAACATCGATTCGCAAGCCTTGGCGGCATTGCTCGTTCAAGTCACGGGCGAACTTTCCACACGTTATGGTTTTGGTTCGATCGTGGCGGTGCCGCTGGTGAATCCTAACGCAGTTCTGCTCGTCGGTTTGGAACCTTCGGTGGAACGTGCGAAGAGCATCATCGAGCGTTTGGATTTGCCAACGCCCGCAGAGAACATGCAGTTCCGCGTGTTCCGCTTGAAAAACGCCAACGCCGTGGATGCGCTCCCCGTAGTGGAAAGTTTGTTTGCCGTGGAAGGTGAGACGGAAGTCCCGGGCCTCGGCTCGCGGGCACAAATGTTTGCTGACGCGCGGTTGAACGCTTTAGTCGTGCGGGCCACGCCACGCGATATGGAAGAAATCCGCGCGTTGATCAACGAAATCGATCAGCAGGCGAGCGATTCGGTCAACGAGATTCGTGTGTTCAAACTCAAGAACACCGTCGCGACCGATCTGGCTGAAGTGCTGCAAGAAGCTTTCAATCCGACGGGCACAGGTGGCCCCGAGAATCTTTCGCGGTTGCTGAAATTGATCACGATCGATTCTCAAGGGAAGCAGCAGTTGGAGTCGGGCGTGTTGAGCGGTTCGAAAGTGACGGGGGCTCCGAGTGCCAACGCATTGATCGTGACGGCGCCTCCCGAAAGCATGCCGATGCTGGCGAATTTGATTTCTCAATTGGATCAATCCCCCGATGCCGCCGTGGAGCTCAAGATTTTCTCGCTTAAGAACGGCGATGCCGTGTCCTTGGCGGAGACCTTAAGAGAGCTGTTTGCCACGGGACCACAAGGGGAAGGGGACGGTGATCAACCGGCCTCGTTGTCGGCCATACGCATCGAAGTCGATGAACGCACCAACAGCATTATCGCCGCGGGAACGTTGGAAGACTTGCTGGTGGTCGAGGCCATCGTGCTGCGACTCGACTCCACGGATTCTCGGGATCGGCAGAATCATGTCTATCGACTGAACAATAAGCCCGCCGAGGAAGTGGCCTTGGCGTTAAACGATTGGTTGCGCGCCGAGCGCGACGTGCAAGGGACCGCTCCCGGAACGGCCAGTCCCTTTCAGCAGATCGAACGGGAAGTTGTGGTCGTACCGGAGATTGAAAGCAATAGTCTGATCGTCAGCGCCACTCCACGCTACTACGACGAGATTGCTCGCTTGGTGCGCGAGCTTGATGCTCAAGAGCCGATGGTAATGGTGCAAGTGCTGATTGGCGAAGTGGAACTTGGAGATGCCGATGAATTCGGCATCGAACTCGGTCTTCAAGATTCTGTGTTGTTCGATCGTAGCCTCTTAAGCGAACTGGAGCTTACGGACACGACGACGCAAACCACGACTCCAGGCGGTGCGATAACCCAGGTTGAACAGCAAACGATTCAATCCGCGACGCTTGCCCCTGGCTTTAATTTTGGTGACGCCGGCATTCCGTTGGGCAATTCCGGTAGCGACCGGTCGTTGGCCACGGCTGGCAATGTGGCTGCTCAGGGCCTTGCGAGTTTTGCGATGCAACGGGTCAATCCCGACCTAGGATTCGGCGGCATGGTCCTCTCGGCAAGCAGCGACAGCGTGAGCATGTTGCTGCGAGCCCTGCAAGAATCTCGCAAATTGGAAATTCTCAGCCGTCCGCAAATCATGGCCCTTAACAACCAAGAAGGCACCGCGTTTGTTGGGCAGGACGTGCCGTTTATCGTGGGCAGCACGATCGACGCTCTGGGCCAGCGAAACAATACAATTGACTTCCGCCAAGTGGGCTTGGGCCTGACCGTCGTGCCGCGGATCAGCCCCGAGGGCTTGGTCGTGATGAACGTCATTGCCGAGAAAAGTGAATTAGGGAGCGTTGCCGACGGCGTGCCGGTGTCGATTGCTCCCAACGGCGACGCGATCAACGCACCGATCATCGCGATGACGCGAGCCACCACGACCGTGAGTGCCGCGAGTGGTCAAACGGTTGTGTTAAGCGGTTTGTTGACGAAACGTGACTTTGCGTTGCATCGCCGCGTGCCGATCCTGGCTGATATTCCATTATTGGGAAGTTTGTTCCGCTTTGACAGTACTTCGACGCGCCGCACAGAGTTGCTGATCATTCTGACGCCGCATGTTGTGAACAATCGCTTCGAGTCAGAAATGCTCAAACAAGTTGAGTCGGCTCGGATGAGCTGGTGCCTCTCCGACGTGATCAACATGCACGGGCCGGTGGGATTACGGAGCAAGGACGACGTCCTGGGTGAATCGGAATCGCAGACGGTCTTTCCCGAACAGGTTCCCGAGGGTGAGTTGCTACCAACGCCGGATTTAGCTCCCCCCTTGGACGAGATGCCTTTGCCACCACAGAGTAATGCCCCGGTGCAAGAGACAGGCGAGCGCTCGGCATTGCGTTTTCCGTTTTCGTTGGGTAGCTCGAAAAACGAAGCGACGGCCGCCAAATAAAACATGATCAAGCAAGTTTGCCAACGACGGTCTCCATTGTTGTTGATAGCCCTGGCGTGTCTGGTGGCGATCAACACCGTCTCGGGCTGCGCTTCGACGAAGAAATCTTGGCGATACGCTAAGAACGGGGATTTTAAGCGAGCGGTCGGAATGAAGTCGAGCAAACCGCCCTTGCCGGAAGTGCCCACAAGAATCGTCAGCACCTGGACCGATACGGTGCTCCAACGCACGGGTAAAGCGCCCCAACGTGGCTTTGGCGGCCGGATTATCTTCTTCAATCGAGAGTCTGAAGATCCGATTCGTGTGGAAGGTCAATTGGTTGTGTATGCTTACGACGAAACAGACCGCAAGCCGCACGAAACCCATCCGACGCGGAAGTATGTTTTTCCCAAGGAATCGTTTGTGCGGCACGAAAGCGATTCGCAGCTGGGGCCCTCTTACAGCGTTTGGATTCCCTGGGATGAAGTTGGGGGGGACATCAAGCAGATCAGCCTGATTGCTCGCTTTGATCCCGATGGTGCAAATTATGTGATGGGCGAGCAAACGAAGCATCTTCTGCCAGGCGTAAGCAAGGAAGACCGTCAACATCTTGTTCAAGAAGCGGGCGTCAGGAAGGTCGACATTGCTCAGCATACGGAAAAACCCTTGGTGCAAAACCTCGTGCAACAACTTTCAGCCGAAACAACTGTGAAAGAGCAGAAAGCTGAAAAAGCCGAGACAGGTATGTCGACCACGACGATATCGCTGCCCAAGAGGTGGGAAAAACGTCTTAGCTCGCCCAAGAAATAGCGAACTCTATTCTTCTTGTTCAAGACTGGGATCAACGGTCAAACGATTTTCGATCGTCGATATTCCAGGTTCCAAAGAGATCATTTTCTCGACCAAGGCCTTGTGGTGGTCGCTGGCCACGGTGCCTTCCAGGGTGAGCGTTCGCCCTTCCATCGCGATGCGCGAATCGGTCACTCCCAGGTCATTCAGGCTGCTTGATAATCGTGTCTGAACGTCGCTATTCACCTGCTGCATGGTGCCCAGCGGTGTTTCAAACGCGGGACGCAGCTTTACGCGAACGGGAGGCGTGCGGTTGTCGCCACCACTACGACCGCCGCGATCACGCATATCGTTGAGATTCTCGATCATAAAATCAAACATCGCCGTTCGACCTTGGGCTCCCCGGCGGTTGCGAAAAAGATCTTGAACCTGATCAGAGTTGCTGCCGATGAAGCCATTCTGACCGGGAGCCAGTTGATTGGTGCCGCCTTGGCCCATGCCTCCGAAGGCTCCGCCGCCCGTGCTGCCCGATCCAAAACCGCCCGATGCTCCAAAACCTCCTTGCCCGCCGGCTCTGCTTTGACCGCGGCCAACACCTTGTCCCCCACCGCCTTGGCCGCTGAGTCCAAAGGCACTTTGACCCATACCGCCTTGTCCGCCTTGCTGCATCGGATTGCGCCCTTGCGCTGCGCAAAAACTCGCGAACATAGCGCCGCCAGCGAGGCTCATAAAGAGAGGAATGATAAGCGTGCGAAGCGTCATGACTTTATTCCCGCGGTGGTTCCACATTCAGACTTTTATTATAACAACGAAGCGGGAATCGAACCAAACGGCTGGAAGGAACACGTTTTATGGCTGATTTCAAAGTCACCGAACTTGCGGATGATCTCGATTTCGACAGCTTGGCGTATTGGGACGTTGTCATCATTGGAGCCGGCCCTGCGGGGTTGGCGGCGAGTTTGACGACCGCTCATCGTGGTTTGACGACACTGGTGATCGAAGCCAAAGACAAACCGGGTGGACAGCCGCAATTTCTTTACGCCGACAAAAAGATTGTCGACATTCCCGGCTTTCCCGATGGGATTAGTGGCGAAGAACTCTCGGCACGCACCTATCGGCAAGCAGTCGACGCCCTGGTGCAGTTTCGATTCAATGACGAGCTCGTAACGATTGAAGACACCAATCAAGAAGAAAAAGGGGACGTTCTTAAGAAGGTTGTCACTAAGAATGGCGAGTATCTGTGCCGCAAGGTTTTGATAGCCTGTGGACTTTTGCATTATCCACGTGCCTTGCCGGTGGTGGATGCACTTGAATCCAAGAAGGTGTTCTACAAGATTCCCAAAATCGGCGACTATGATGGCCGACGGATTGTTGTGGTGGGTGGCGGCGACTCGGCCCTTGATGCCGCGGTGATGGCTCAAGAGCGCAACGGCCAAGTCGACGTCGTGGTCCGCGAGGAAGTGCCTGTCGCGAAATCCGATAGCGTGACGCGCTTTCGTCAGGCGGGTGGTACCGTGCACTGTAGCACGGAAATTTCTCGGGCTTGGTTCCAAGCAGGCGAAATTGCCTTGGAACTCACAACCGGGCAGCAAATCCTTGCCGATTATGTGGTGGTACAGATTGGCTTTCTCTCGGCCAAGGAAACCTTTCAACGTCTTAATCTTCGACTCAATGAAGATGGCAGCATTGCGGTCGACCCTTATTTTGAAACGAGTCGGCGCGGGATTTTCGCCATCGGCGATGTGCATGGAGACATCAAGCTCATCACCGTGGCCTGGGCCGAAGGGATTCAAGCGGCCATTTATGCCTTTAAAGAAATCACGAGCCCTTATTGGCTCAACGAAAAGCGGTTACGTGACCAAAAAATCGCCATGATCGGCGACAAGATCTCCCAGGCCGCGCGTTCTCGTGGCGGAGTTTAGTTGGTTCAGGATTGTTCGTAGTTCTTTTTAACCTTTGGCTCGCATCGCCATTAGAATTGCACCCCGCCACCCTTGATCGCGGCTGACGCTCCACTGGATGTCGCAATTGGTGGGGGAACTATCAAAACAGGCTTGTTTGTTGACAGCGGCGTAGGATTGCTTCACCGTGGTTAAGAACCATTCCTTGCCTTTGGCTGACATCTCGGTGAGTCCACCCCCGATGATGAAAATGTCGGGGTGCAGCACGGCGGCAACACTTGCGAAGAGGGCACCGAACATGATCGCCCAATCATCCAATAGCCAACGGCAGAAGGCGTCTTGTTGCTTATCGGCAAAGGTGCGAACTTCGTAGGCGGCGCGCTTCGCCCCTTCTTGATGAAGCTCTTTGAGTCGGGCCACGACTTCCGGATTGACGCTTTGACCACGCGACTGCAGATCTTTGGTGATCAACGCCGTGCCGGCATCACTCAATGCCCAAGTGATACGTCGCACGAGCCCCGATAACGATGCGCGTGATTCCACACACTGTTTGGCTCCGCAACCACACGTGGGAAACGGATCGTCGGCGAAGCGTTCTGCATAGGCAGCCGGCGGTGTGATTTTCATATGACCCAATTCACCCGCTTGCCCCAAGCCAAAAAAGACTCGCCCGTCCGCAATGATGCAGCCGCCCAGGCCCGTGCCGGTGGTTGCAAAGACCGTCGTTCGCGAGGCGGTGGTGCTGCCAAAGCGAGTGAAGTCTTCGTCCTGGCCCGCGGCGTTGGCATCGTTACAAGCAAAAACCGGAATCGCCCGACCTGCCATCTTTTCGATTTCCGCGGCCAGCAGTTCTCCAAACGGCACCTGCCAGAGATGCTTAGTTTCGGGCGTGCCCAAATTCGGCACGCTCAAAATCAGTCCTTCGGCCGAGCAAGGGCAAGGGACGGTCACCGCGATGTCGGCGATGTCGCTCCAGCGGGCATCGACCTTGTTAAGAACGGCTTGCACGCCGTTGGTGATTTGGCTGATGGTTTTTTGCGGACCTTCTTGGCTCAGGCTCGCGCATTTGACCAATTCAGGAGTCAGAATCGTCGTTGCACTCAAATCGGTGGCCCCGAGCTTGATGTCGCTGCCACCGAGGTCCACGCCGATGCGGATTGAAGTTTGTTGATTATGCATGAAATTGTTGCTGATGTTCTCGTTACTAAGGACGTTCCGCTGAAATGTATTCTGACAAAGTCGATCGTGATATGTTACCTGACAAAGCCATTTTTCGCCTACCCCGACACGGGGATTCGCTTGCGGAGATTCGCGTGGATCGCCATAATTTCCGGCCTGAACTCATCACAATTTCATCATTTGGAAATCGCCCATGTTTATCGTCACGAACTCGCACGGCATGACTGCCAAATGGTTTTCGCGTGGAGCCACGCTGGCGGAATTGCACGTGCCCGACCGTTTGGGGAAACTCGACGACGTGGTGCTCGGTTTCGATACGGTGGGTGAATACGATTCGGGGGCGAACCATCATTTCGGTTGCACGACGGGTCGGTTTGCTAATCGCATTCGGCATGGCAAGTTCACACTCGATGGCGTGGCTTATCAACTGGCGATCAACAATGGTCCCAATCATTTGCACGGTGGTATTTCGCGAAGCTTGGATAAGGTGAAGTGGTCGGGGGAGCAGCTTTCCGACAAATTGGGCGTGAAATTTACTTACGAAAGCCCCGCCGGTGAAGAAATGTTCCCCGGCACGCTCAACTGCACGGTCACTTACACCTTGAGCGAAGACAATGCCTTGCGGATCGATTACGAAGCAACCACCGACAAGCCGACGATTATCAACCTGACGAACCACAGTTACTTTAATCTTTCCGGCCACGACGGACCGAGCATTGTCGATCACGAGCTGATGATCGACGCCGACCGTTACACGGTTGTCGATGAGCATTTGATTCCGACCGGCGAGTTTGCCGAAGTGGCTGGCACGCCGCTTGATTTTCGCACGCGGCATGCGATTGGCGATCGCATTGCCGACACGAACGGCGGGTATGACCAAAACTATGTGCTTAACGGGAAGTGGGGCACATTGCGTCCGATCGCCGAGGTGCTCGATCCCAAGTCTCGCCGGGTGATGCGCGTCGCCACCGATCAGCCGGGCGTGCAGCTTTACACGGGCAATCACCTGTCGGGCCAGTCAGGCAAAAAGGGCGTGCCGTATCACAACCAATGTGCGTTCTGTTTGGAAACGCAAAATTTTCCCAATGCGCCGAACCATCCCAATTTCCCGTCGGCGGTGTTGCGGCCGGGGGAAACGTATCGTCAGACGTGTATTTATGCGTTTGATAATGCGTGAGTAAGCTGGCGAGAATTCACGTCAGCGGGACGCTGCCGGCTAACATGCAATGACGACTAACTAATCGTCGAATCGGATTTCCAGAATCTCAAAACGATTTGTTCCTGCGGGGACTTCGATCGCGACTTTTTCGCCGACCTTCTTGCCTATCAAGCCTTGTGCGAGAGGGCTGGTGACGAGAATCTTGCCAGCGTCGTAATCCTCCTCGCCCGCACCGACGAGCGTGAACACCTCGGTATCGCCGAAGTCGAGGTCTTTGACTTTGACCGTCGCGCTGAAGACGACCTGATCCTTGGGAAGGGAGGCAATGTCGACAATATCCGCCCGGGCGATCTTGTCCTTGAGCATGTTGATCTTAGCTTGGAGCAGGCCTTGGCTTTCACGAGCGCCATGGTACTCGGCGTTTTCGCTCAAATCGCCTTCGGCCCGCGCGGTCGCGATCCGCTTTTCGATGAGCGGCATTTGCTCGTTTTCTAAGTCGTAAATCTCGGCTTTGATTTTATCGTAGCCGGTACGGGTCATGGGCATGCGATCGGACATAGCGAGGTCAGTCGGTTAAAGGTGAGTCGGTGAGGAGCTGAAGAAATGGTAAGAATCGACCTGATTACTTACTCACTTACTAACCCACTCACCATTTCAAACAAAATGGGCCTCCCTCGCGGAAGACCCAAGACATGACGATAGCGTTGATCCCCATTTATACCTTATTCCGAGAGACGATAAAAGCCCCTGGAAAATAGGATGGTTTTACAGACTGGGAATCATTCGTCACCCGAATTCTGTGTTCTATTTTATCTGCTAGAACACGGGTAATAAGTAAATTGGAAATGAGAATCGAGAAAGTTAAATTCAATCACTCGGCCAGATACAACAAGCTGCCGCAGGATTTGCAGAAGATGGGTCGGGAAAGCAATAGATCGTTCTGCATGTTGAGCGTGATTTGTTGGCCGCAGCCTTGGCACACCATGTCTTCGACCGAGGCCATGCCCTCAGCACCTTTGCCCTGGATCACCCGGCGATAATCGTCCTTGAGCGTGGCAGGCAAGTTTTTCTCAGCTTCGGCAAGTTCGGCTTCCAGACGAGTGATATCTCCTTGAACAATTGCGCTCTCGGCGGCCACGCTGTCGCGATACTTTAAGAGATCGTTTTTCACGGCGGCCAAGGCTGTCTCTGCTTCCTTGACTTGCACGGCGAGCTGATCGATCTTGTCCATCCCTTCGAGAATTTCGTCAGCCAGCACGCTATTGGCCATTTCGGCGGCGGCGATTTGTTCTACAAATGTTTGATATTCGCGGTTGGAATTCGCTCCGTTGAGCTTCACGCGATAGTCGACGATCTTTTGCTCGCTCGTCTTGAGATCGAGTTGTTTGTGATCGAGGATTTTCTTTGCGTCCTTCACGCGATCTTGCGCGGCGGTGAGCAAGGCTTCCTGCTGGGCGACGTTGGACTGGCGAGCCTTCACTTGACGCGGGCCGCGGGCCAAACGCTCGTTCAGATCGCTCAGCTGAGTATGAATACGATGCAACTCGCGAAGCACCGCTGTGGATACGGACATGAGAAACTCCGTTGGCAATGCGATCAGCATCGCGTTCGATGGGTTATCAAAAAGCTACCCATCATTGTAGCGAGAAATTCCGTCTTCAACAGCGGGCCTCCATTTGAGTGGTAACAGCATAAAAAAAGCCCCGGCCACAAGGGCCGGGGCTCGCTGTAAATAGAATTTGCAGGATCGACTATGCCGCGGCGGCAAGTTCTTCCACGGGAGTGTCATCCCAGACTTCTGCCTCGGCAATCACTGGGCTGTCGGCGACGTACTCGCTCAGCTCGGAACTGCGGACCGGGTGTTGCAACTTCGATACGGCTTTGGCTTCGATCTGTCGCACACGTTCGCGGGTCACCTTGAAAATGCGGCCCACTTCTTCGAGCGTGTAGCAATAGCCATCGGCCAAGCCGTAACGCAGACGCACGATTTCTCGCTCGCGAAAAGTCAGAGTCTTAAGCAACTCTTCAATCTTTTCGCGAAGCAAACCGTTGTTGGCTAGCTTGAGAGGATTGTCCGAGTGCGAATCTTCGACAAACTCGCCGAAGCTGCAATCATCTCCTTCACCGATGGGGCGATCCAAGCTCACCGGCGTACGACCGATGTCGAGCACGTGTAGGCTTTCGTCGAGATCGATTCCCGCGGCCAGAGCGGTTTCTTCATGGGTGGGCATGCGGCCCAGCTCATGCTGCAAACGCTTGGCGGTTTGCTGCAACTTGCTCAGCACGTCGATCATGTGCACGGGGATACGAATCGTGCGGGCTTGATCGGCGATGGCTCGCGTGATCGCCTGACGAATCCACCACGTGGCGTAGGTCGAAAACTTGAAGCCACGGCGGTATTCATACTTATCAACGGCACGCATCAGGCCAGTGTTGCCTTCTTGGATCAGGTCCAAGAAGCTCATGCCGCGGTTGCGGTATTTCTTGGCAATCGAAACGACCAAGCGGAGGTTGCCGCTGGAAAGTTCGCGCTTCACTCGCTCAAATTCACGCAATTGCTTGCGGAGAAGTTGGCAACGGGTACGCAAGCTGCGGGGGGATTCCAAAGTCTTGAGCATCAAGTCGTGAAGCTCGCGACGAACTGGTTCCGTCCGCGTGGCGGGGGCGCCTTCGGCTTTGAGTTGCTGAAGATGCTTTTGGAGACGATCCATTTTCGCGGACAAATCTTCGAGGACTTTCATCATCGGTTGCACACGCCGAGTGCGAAGGCTCATTTCTTCGACGAGTTGCAGCATCTTTGCCCGACGGCGGAGATAACGCTGGCGAGCCGCCGACTTATCGTCCGAAGCTGCACTGCGGCTGATGAGAACGCTAAAATCTTGTTGTTGCATTTTCATCAGGTGCGACAACGTCGACAAATTTGTCGGCATCCGTGCGGAGATTTGCTCCTTGGTGAGCCGCTCGGTGAGCGACACTTTGATCGTGCGATCAAAAGGCAATTCGCCGGCGTGGACTTTGTGCAAAACCTCGACGGTGTTGGCCAAGGCACAGAATGAACGGAGCAGGTTGCGGCGGAACCGCTTGCGGCTTAATTCAATCTTCTTGGCCATGATGATCTCTTCCTCGCGATTCAAGAGAGGAATGCGACACATCTGCGAGAGATACATCCGGATCGGATCGTCGGTCAGCTTGGGCAATTCGTCGGTGAACAGCTCGCGGTCGCCGAGATTGACTTCTTCGGCAAGACGGCGTGTGGTGCCTTCGGCTTCGATAAAATCGATCCGCAAGGCATCGGCCAAATCGAGCAAGCGGTCAACGTGATTCGAATCGGCGCACTCGTCGGGCAAATAAGAATCGGCTTGTTGATAAGTGAGGAAGCCTTGCGATTGGGCCAAGGCAGCGAGTTCTTGGAGCGAAATCTTGGCTGGGGACGAAGATTTCAATGGGGTCGTAGCGGGGGTCATCAATAACTCCTCCTGCACTTCATGTGCATGTGGAAAAGTTGCGGGGGATCACCTGCCAAGCCTCTCACCCATCCGTGGGCGCGGAACCTGCTTGACGGCGTTTGGACTCATCCTTTCGTTTCAGGTCATTAAACAAAGCAGCCAGCGCTTGATCTTCATTGCCGGGATCAAGTCGCTTCTGCGAAAACTCGGACATGGCCGACTGGTGACGGGCCGATTGTTTCTTGTGCTCGAGCAGCATCAACAGATCGCTGACGCGGCGTTGGCTGTCGCTCGTTTTTTTCTCGCGACCGGTTTCATCGCAGTCTACGAGCAAATTTTTGATGTCGGGGTCGTTCGTGGCAAGCATCAATTGATCGAACGTGGGCACTTGCCCCGCGTGCATGATCTCGACGGCTTTGATGTAAATGCCGCGGCAGACTTCGTGGGGAATTTCTTCGGTGTCGAGCTGCTCGGCGAGTAGCGGGAGAATTTCGGGCTCGTGGATGACAAGCTCCAAAAGTTCGCGTTCCCAGGGTTGCAACGCGACTCTCTTGGCCGCAACCACGGCGGCTTGAGTCGGTGTGCGTTGCAGGGAACGAGCCGACTGCTCGCGACGCACGGCACCCAGGCGGGTACGTAATGTTTCTTCACCGATGCCGAACTGCCGCGAGAGGCGAGCGAAAACTTGTTGCTCGCGAACGAGACTGATCGACGTAGAATGTCCGCTCATCGGCAACGCTCGAGCGAGCGTGCCGAGAATTTCTTCCACGGCCAGTGAGGCACGATGGGTTCCAGGGGCTGATGCCAATCCGTTGGTCACAGCGTGTATCTTATGATCGAGGGCATCGAGAGATTTATTGAGCCTCTCTCGAAAGGCTTCGCTTCCTTGCGATGAGATAACATCACATGGATCGGCCCCGCTTGGCAAGGTCAGAATTCGTAAATCTATTTCTTGTGACACGAAGAGTGCTAGCAGTTCGTCGAGGATCTGCATCGTGCGGCGTTGGCCCGCTTCATCGCCGTCGAGAACAAGCGTCACGCTATCAGTAAACCGGCGCACAAGCGGAATATGTTTTTCACCGAGTGCGGTGCCCAACACGGCCACGGCGTTGTTGATGCCGTGCTGATGCGCCATGATGACATCGGTGTAACCTTCCATCACGATGAGGCCTTGCTCCTTGGCGATAGCATCGCGGGCCATATCGAGCGCATAGAGTTCAGAACTCTTGCTGAAGAGGGGCGTTTCCGGACTGTTGATGTATTTTGCTTCGGTGCGTTCGGGATTCGACGGCGTTGTACCAGGCAGAATGCGGCCACCAAACGCGATGCAGCGTGACCGCGCATCGCGAATCGAAAACAACACGCGCCCACGGAAGCGGTCGTAGTAGCTGCCGTTCTTGTCGCTCTTGAGAACCAGTCCCACGCGCTCCAAGACGGCGGGTGAGAAACTGGTCTCGCGGGCTTTGTCCAACAGCCACTGCCAAGCGTCAGGCGAATAGCCCAGTCGAAAGCGTCTGACGCTCTCATCGCTGATGCCACGATCTGTGAGATACTGGCGAGCACCTTCGGCGGTGGGTGATTGCAGCAGGTATTGGTGAAACTCGCCCTCCGCCCAGGCCATCGCGGCGAGCAGGTTGCGTTTGTCAAACTGATTCGCACCAGCCGCTTGCGGCTTAGCGTTTAACGAAACTCCCGCGCGATCGGCAAGCATTTCCAGCGCTTCGCGAAACTCCAAACCCTCGGCCCGCATGAGGAAACTAAAAATGTCGCCGCCGACGTCGCAGACCCAGCACTTGAACGATTGCCGTTCGGGATTCACTTGGAAGCTGGGACGGGAATCATCGTGCCAGGGGCACAGGCCCACGAAATTGCGCCCCTGACGGCGCAACGACATATAGCTCCCCACGAGATCGACAATGTCGATCGCCTGGCGGATCTGTTCTTTGGCGTCTTGGAGGTCGTTAAGTGGCACGGTGTATCGTCGTGGGGTCGCAAAATTCAAACCCCATTAGACGATGTTCCAGCGCAAGAAGGTAGGGCCTAATTCTCGCGCGATTGCGACCGACGAAATTAGAGCGATGGCTCTCTCGGCTTCGCCGCGACGGTCACTTCCAGCGTGAGCTCACGAGTTCCACGGCCATCTCGACGGACGATTTCCACGGGCACGGTCTTGCCAATCGGCGTGCCGGCGATGGTCCGACTTAAAAGCGTCGGATCAGAAAATTCGGTGCCATCCCATTTGAGAATCACATCACCACCGCGCAAGCCCGCATCGCTGGCGGGGGTGTCAGGCTGCACGAGGACGACAATCACGCCTTTATCTTTTTCGAGGCCCAACAACTGGGCGACGTTGTCGGTCATCGCCTCGGGACGAACACCCAGGTAGCCGCGTTCCACGGAACCGGTTTTGCGGAGTTGCTCGTAGCTCGCTTTGGCGATGGAGCTGGGAATCGAAAAACTGATTCCCTGATAGGTGGGGCCGTAGATGGCCGTGTTGATGCCGACGATCTTACCTTCAAAGTTCACCAGTGGCCCGCCGCTGTTGCCGGGATTCACCGCGGCGTCGGTCTGCAAGAATTCCTGATAGACGGAATTTTGGCCACGTTCGGTGGTAATGCCGCGGCGTTCCTTAGCGCTCAAAATGCCGAACGTAATACTTTTCTGAAATCCAAACGGACTTCCCAGGGCCCACACCCATTCGCCCACGTCGAGGTTGTCGCTATCGCCCCATTCGGCGGCATGCAAATCTTTCAGTTCCGTTTTCAATAGGGCCACATCCACGAGCGGATCCGAGCCAATCACACTGGCATTGCCGCGACGGCCGTCGCTGAGTTGTACTTCGAGCGAATCAACCCCTTCCACAACGTGATAGTTGGTAATGATGTAGCCATCTTTATCGACGATCACGCCCGAGCCTTGGCCGAGGCCTTGCCCGTGATGGGTGCGCAGATGAACGACACTCGGGCCGACATAGTGAGCTAATAACTTTGATGCATCGTTGAGCTGCATCAAATTCAAATTCTGGATGTGATCGCTAGCCACATCGAACTGGGCACGCTCTTCGGCTTCGACCATCGCGTAGCGAACGCGATAAACCAACGACGGCAACACCAACATCACGACCAGCAGGCTGAAGAACCACAGCAAGCGACGCAACCGCGAAAGATCCTGCTGCGTGACCGGGGCCTCGTCGGCCGGGACGCGGGGATGCGGTTGTGGAGTGAATGAAGGGTGATAATGCGAGACAGATAAGGGTCGGGAGTCGTTATCGGGCGTTTCATAGCTCATGGCATGAACCCTGACTTGTTCGTTAGTATTTTATTTACCACGAATCAGACGAATAGTACGAATAAGAGAAGAGTAACCGCTGACGTTCGCTCATAAACGCTTAGGAATTGTGGAGCGACTATGAGTATCAACGAGCGGTATTAGACTTGTTCCTTATTCGTGCCGATTCGTGTCATTCGTGGTTTCCAAAAAACGGAAAAGGTGCTCAAGCACGGCCCGCTTTCTATCCGCTGACGGCCAGCGGTTCATTATACTACGATTACTTGTTTTGTGTTGTTTGAGCCAGCTACGAGAAAACTTGGGCCAATTTCGAGGACGAGAAAAGCCCGTGCCACCGTTATTTTTTCCCGATCCGAACCGTTCTTCGCCCGAAGGCATCGTGGCCGTCGGGGGCGATCTTGCGCCGGAAAAGTTGCTGGACGCCTATCGCCACGGGATTTTTCCTTGGCCACAGACCGGCATCGAGCCCATGTTGTGGTGGTCCCCCGATCCACGGGCCATCATGCCACTCGACGGTTTTCAGGCCTCGCGAAGGCTGTTGCGGCGAGTCCGGTCAGGGCAATTCACCGTCACCCGTGATCGGGACTTTCGCAAGGTGATGAACGGTTGTGCTACGGGCCCCGGTCGCGAAGAAGGGACCTGGATCACGCCCGACATCATCGACGCATATACCCTGCTGCACGAGCTAGGCCATGCGCACAGTGTGGAAGTTTGGGAAGCTGGGGAACTCGTCGGTGGAACCTACGGCATCGCGATCGGCGGACTCTTTGCCGCGGAGAGTATGTTCCACCGAGTGCGCGATGCCTCGAAGGTCGCGCTGTTCTCATTGGTCGAGCATCTCAACGCCCGCGGTTATCAACTACTCGACGTGCAACAGTGGACGCCCCACACGGGAAGCTTGGGCGTGATTGAAGTTCGGCGGAGGCAGTATTTGAAGAGGTTGGCGGAGGTGGTGGAGATGGACGTGGAGTTTGGTACTTTCACTTAGCTGGATCGCCACGCGATCAGGGAGTTCGGCCAAGCTTTCGCAGGTTGTTTCAACAGTTGCGGACACTGTTTCGGCCAAGACAAGATGGCCTCGATAGCATAATAGGTATATTTGACCAGATTTAGTATTGACAAGAACGCGATTTATTGTTATACTCACGGGCTCGAATAGGAAAAATTATGCAGGTTAATTCTTCTATTATTTTGTATTGCTTATTCGTCACGGTTGTTTTGCAGCCCGCATCAGCACAAGAACGTGTACATGTAGATGGCTATTTTCGAAACGACGGAACCTATGTAAGACCTCACACGCGATCTTTGCCGAGTAGGGGATATACAGGCAATTTTTCATACTCAGAAACTCGAAATCCTTTCACAGGTATGTATGGTGGTAGACATTACGCTCCCATCGGATATGGTCAGTTTGTGTATTTTTCCAAACCGGCAAGTTATCGCAGGAATGTTGATAACTCATGGCGATCAGATGTGAAGGCTAATGTTGAAGCTAAATGGAACGCTTGGAGATTAGAGGTCAGAGCCAAAAATGAACGAAGAAATGCAACTAGTTCAGGTTACAGGCTGGTGTCGCACCGAGCTATCGAATCTTCAAGAGTTGCTTCTCGTTCTTCATCTGCCTTGCCGCACCAAAAGTTGCCACGTCTAGAGATTCGTAAATGGCATAGTATCGACGGTCGGTTTTCGGAGATTGCTATACTGCACAGCGTTTCTAGATCCAACATAGTTCGTTTGTATAGAGTTGCCGATGGGAAGCGGTTAGTAATCCCTTTAGAAAAGCTGTGTCTCGAAGACCAAGAATATGTTCGTGAAAAGTTAGCTCAGGCTGGTGATTATTTGAGACCTTTTAGCGAAAGAGCTTTAAATCAATTTGCACAATCAAAATAGCATTTATCTCTAATAACTTCGTGATCGCAGACTGGTTTTGGTGAGGAATTTCAGTTTGAGAGACAGGGAGTATGGCCAAGTATGAATATGGCTTCAATAACTGCTTCTGACAACTTTTGCATTTCCTGTTGAGCAGGGTTTGCAAGACGAGTCAATAGATTGGTGTCGACCAAAATCTTTATGAACCATTGGCACCGTAGATGGAATCACGGCTGTCATCCATATGGGGGTTCCCTTTTCGCGGCCTGCGACTCCACTCTCTAAAAGAGGTAATCCACTCATCAACAGAAAACGACGGTTGAAGATCGCCATTTGTCGAATGCTCACGGAGAAGCCGGATTGCCTCTGACAACGCTTCTTGTTGATCCGTGAATAGACCTGAAGAAACAACTTCTTCGAGCAGTTTTTCGTCCTGTGGAGAAATAATGGTTGCCATAAGATTACCCTCTTATGTCAATTGTAGCAGTCATTGATGCAGGAAAATAGCTTGTAAGAACTGCTTTGCCTGAATGGCCTTATTGATATCCAACGTCCTCGGACCGCGCGTCAGTCCGGCTAACAGATGTCTTCACGCGATCAACGGCCTGAGTACATTATGGCTAATCTTGAGAGATTGCAGCCGACGTTCGATGCTGCCGCCGAAGGCGTGGTCTTCGACTTCCACGCAGACCGGGCCGTCGTAACCGGCGTCGGAGAGAGCGCCGATGAACTTGCCCCAATTCACATCGCCGAGCCCTGGGATTTTGGCTGAGCAGCGCTCCATGGGGGGAACCAGCGAACCGACGTCATCGAGTTTGTGACGATCCACACGCATGTCCTTGGCATGTGTGTGAAATATCTTGGGGCCGAACTCGCGGATGGGGGCGATGGGGTCGATCAACTGCATGACCAGATGCGACGGATCGTAATTCAAACCAAAATGATCGGACGGAATCGTTTCGAACATTCGCCGCCAAATCGCGGGCGTACGGGCCAAGTTCACACCAAACGGCCAGGTTTGAGGGAAGAGCATCGGGCAATTCTCGATGCCGATGCGGATGTTGCGATCCTCGGCCTGCTTGATGAGGAATGGCCATACCTGCTCGAACTTTTTCATGTTCTCGTCCAGTGGCAAGGTGTGATTCGCGCCAATGAACGAGTTGACCGTGCCGAGGCCCAGCTTCACCGCGGCATCCATCACCTTGGGCAAATGCTCGCAAGCCACGCGGGCTTGCTCCTCATCCGCCGACAGCGGGACGGAGTAATAACCGAGCGCCGAAATTTGCACGGCGTATTTTTCACACAGGGCACGCACGTCTTCGGCTTGCCCTTGTGAAAATTCCGTGACGTCGATGTGCATGACGCCCCCGAATTTGCGGTCCGGACCCCCCGGCGGCCAGCACATCACCTCAACGCAGTCGTAGCCGAGGGTTGAGGCATGTTGCAGAACTTGCTCGAGGTCCAAGTCGCCAAAGATCGCGGATACAAATCCAAGTTGCATAGTGTTACACCTTCAAAGTCATTCTGGGGCCAGTTCTCAAAATTTATGGCTGCGACTCGAAGAATTTAGATTTAGTTTTGATAGGCCGTCCATGCGTGTAGGTAATGCAGGCCAGATTCTTTGGTCGCCTGGCTCTCTCAGAATGACTTGAGTTAGCCGCTCACTACCTGAAACGCCTTTTCTAAATCATCTTGCAAATCTTGAACCGCTTCCAGTCCCACGGAGAGGCGGATTAAGCCGTCGGTGATGCCGTGTTTGGCGCGGTCGGCGGGGTCGTAGCTGGCGTGCGACATCGACGCTGGTTGCTCGATGAGCGATTCGACGGCTCCCAAACTGACGGCAAGCTGGAACAATTCGGTTGCTTGCACGAATCGCTTGGTTTGCTGGAAATCGCCTTTGAGCTCAAAGGTGAGCATGGCTCCAAAACCGCCAGTCATTTGCCGCTTGGCGATTTCGTGACCAGGATGGCTGCTCAGGCCGGGATACAACACGCGGTTCACTTGCGCGTGCTTCGCAAGCCATTCGGCGAGTTGGAATGCCGTGCGGCTTTGTTCGCGGACACGCAATTCGAGCGTCTTGATTCCACGAGAACAAAGAAAACATTCCAACGGGCCCATGATGGCGCCTGTGGCATTCTGCACAAAGTACAGTTCGTCACGGAGCTCTTTGTCGCGCATGACCAGCGCGCCTCCCATGAGGTCGCTGTGCCCGCCGAGATATTTGGTGGCCGAGTGCATCACGATATCGGCACCCAGCTCCAAGGGTCGCGTTAGCACGGGGGTCGCAAACGTGCTGTCGACACCTAGAAGCACGCCATGCTTGTGTGCAATCTCGGCACAGGCGGCGATGTCGGTGATCGACATGCGGGGATTTCCCGGGCTTTCGATCCACACGAGCTTGGTTGAGGGGGTAATGGCCGCATCGAGATTTGCCGGATCCGTGGCGTCGACGAGCGAAACGGTGATGCCAGCGCGGTTGGCGACTTTATGAAACAGCCGATAGCTGCCGCCGTAAATATCGCTGCCGGCGACGATGTGATCACCCGACTTGAGCATCGCGGTGACACAATGCGTGGCGGCCATGCCACTGGCGAAGGCGAGCGCACCGTAGCCACCTTCGAGTGAAGCGAGTGTCGTTTCGAGAGCTTTGCGGGTAGGATTGCCGCTGCGGGAGTAGTCAAACTCGCCCCATTCGCCGGCGCCAGGCTGGACAAAGGTCGACGCCATATGGATCGGCGCAACCACGGCCCCTGTTGTTGGACAGCGATCGTTACCAACATGAATCGCGCGAGTTCTGAATTCCATTACATCACACTCCCAGACACAAACAACAGAACACTAATAACCGCTCATCGAACACTAATGGAATTCATTAGCGTTGATCAGCGAAGATTAGTGTTCCTGCGTATTTTTCGATTTTCCGCTCTTAGCTTTTTAACGCTTGCTCCAAATCGGCAATGAGATCCTCGGTGTTCTCGATGCCGCAGGAGAGCCGGATCATGTTGTCGGCGATGCCGAATTCGCGGCGATCCTCGGGCGTGCATTGATAGTAGCTCATCACGAGTGGCTGCTCGATCAACGATTCCACACCGCCCAAGCTCGGGGCGATTCGAGGAATCTTCACCGCATCGATGATGTTGGCCGTCTCGCGCCAGTCGGCATCCTTCACGTAGAACGTGATCAGGCCACCGAAACCACGCATCGTCTCGCGAGCGATTTCGTAATAGGGATGCGATGGAAGACCGGGGTAGAGCACACGCTCGATTCGGGGATGGTTTTCCAAGAACTCGGCGATGCGGATGCCATTCTGGTTGTGCCGCTGCATCCGCAGCTCGAATGTTTTCAAGCCGCGTGACAACAAGTAGATATTTTGCGGACCGTTGACGGCACCCATGATGCCGCGGAGTTTGCGAACCGGTTCGAGCTTTTCCTTCGAACCGCAAATCACACCCGCCAGCAAGTCATTGTGACCGCCCAAATACTTGGTGGCTGAATGCAGTACGTAATCGATACCTGCGGAGATGGGTCGCAAATTATAAGGCGTTGCCAACGTGGCATCGATCAATGTCTCGACGCCGTACTCCTTGCCAATCGACGCGAAGCGTTCGAGGTCGATGCAGCTCATGTGCGGATTGGTGGGCGATTCGCTGATCAGCAGCTTGGTGTGCGGATTGATGGCCGCTTCCATGGCTTCGTAGTCACCGGTGCGAACTTGGCGCGTCACAACGCCAAATCGCGAGAGATGCTTCGTACAGAATTCGCGGCTGCGGTGGTAGCATTCATCGAAGAACACCACTTCGTCGCAGGAACTGAGCTTGGCGGTCAATAGTCCGACGAATGCGGCCATGCCACTCGAATAAAGGATCGCGTCCTCGGCCCCTTCCAACGCGGCCAGTTTGCGCTCGACCACTTTTTCACCCGGGTTTCCGTAGCGACCATATTCTTCGCGGACTTGATTCTGTTCGATGAAGTCGATCACCGATTGGGTGTCGGTGAAGGTGTAGGTCGACGCGCAGAAGATCGGGTCGGTGATCGCATCGCCCGGCTTTTGCCGAGCTTCACCCGCATGGACCGACAGCGTGGAAAAATCGTCGGCGAAGCCCGGACAGGAATCGTCGGGTTTGTTGTCCCGCGAAGAAGATCCAGCACTCGTCGGTGGCTTTGACATTTCAACGTGACTCATGATGTTTCGGTGGGGCTAGGGTTTGAATTTTGATGCTGGTTTGAGGTAGGCAAACCAAATTCCGTTGGGCAACAAAAAAAGCCGCATCTACGCTCGGTAAATGCGGCTTTGCTTAAAGCTTTTCAATTGTTGCTGCCCAGCACCAATGTCCCCGAAGGAACTCCATGAAGTAGGCAGGCTCTGGCTTTTTAGCAGTTTCGGCTGCAAGCGGCCACAAATCCCGAGTTAACCCAAGTTTACGTTTCACTGGGGACGATTGCAAGCTCGTGACACGGGTGAATCCGTGATTTCGGGGAAATAGGCAATGTGACATGGCAATTTAGGTGGGATCACCTGCTTCACTTGGTTGATAGACAATCTTGACCGATCGACAGGGGACTGCGACGATCCCCACCCCCGCAGATCTTTCCCCACTCCATGATGGTGTCCCATGACCCTTCGTCTTGCGCAGTCTGTCGTACTCGCTTCGAATATGTTAGTCGCTGGTTGTATGTCTCCCTATTACGCTGATCGTGGCGCTGGCTTCGGAGCACTGGCTGGTGCAGGAACAGGTGCGATTATCGGCGAGGCCACGGGTGGCAACGCGGCCGGTGGCGCGCTGATCGGTGCGGGATTGGGGGCGATTACTGGTGGTGTCGTTGGTTCAGGCATGGATGAGATGCAAGCCCGCAACCGGGCCGAGATTGCCGCGGCGATGGGCCGACAGGTTCCCGCCGGTGCCGCCACGATTGATGAGGTCGTCGCAATGAGCCGTTCGGGCGTCGACCCGCTGCTGATTCAGAATTATGTGCGGACGTCGGGGATGGCACGGCCGCTGGCCGCCTCGGATGTAATCTATTTGCACAATCAGGGCGTCTCGACCGACGTGATTCAAGTAATGCAAAGTCCGCCCATGCCAACCCGGACCGTGGTTGCTCAGGTTCCTCCGCCAGTGATCGTGGAAGAGCATTACTACGGTCCGCCGATGTGTCATCCGCACTACGGCTACCGCTGCGGCTATCCCGGGCCACGAACGAGTTTCGGCTTCACGGTTGTGAAGTAATATAAAGAACGGTGATTATCACTAATCCTTGCTAATCAATTATTAGTGAGTATTAGCGGAGATTAGTGTTCTATAGCCTTCCCAATGCGTGGCCGCCAAGCGAAACTTCTTTTTATGAGAGCAGAAGTTATATCCATCGGCGATGAAATGACCACGGGGCAGCGGCTCGATACCAACAGCCAATGGCTCAGCCAGCGGCTTACCGAGCTCGGTTTGGAGGTTGCGTTCCACACGACCGTGGGGGATGAGCTAGCCGATAATGTCGCCGTGTTTCGCGCGGCATTCGAGCGGGCCGACGTTGTTGTGACGACGGGTGGATTAGGTCCCACGGCGGATGACCTCACACGTGATGCGATAGCTGCCGCGACTGGGACTAAACTGTGGCGCGATGCGTCGTCGCTGGCCCACATCGAACGGCTGTTCCAAGCGCGCGGACGCGAGATGCCCGCTCGGAATGTTGTACAAGCTGATTTTCCAGAAGGGGCAGTCCCCATTCTCAATGCGCACGGTACCGCCCCCGGGATTGAGATGATCGTCTCACGGGAAGAGCGTCCCCCTTGCATCATATTCGCGTTACCCGGCGTGCCCGTCGAGATGACCGAGATGTGGCACTCGACCGTGGCTCCGCGGATCAACCAACTCCAACCAGATCATGGTGTGATTCGCCATCGTCGCATCAAGTGTTTCGGCACGGGAGAAAGTCAGCTCGAAGCGATGCTGCCTGACCTCATTCGCCGAGGCCGCGAACCGAAGGTGGGGATCACCGTGAGCGATGCCACGATCACATTGCGGATCACGGCTACGGGCATTGATGAATCCACCTGCCTTTGCGCAATTGAACCGATCGAGAGCGTGATTCGCCAGTCACTCGGAAACCTCATTTTCGGTGAGGAAGAGGATGAGCTCGAACACGTCGTCATGCGTTTGTTGATGGAGCGCGGACAAACCCTGGCGATCGCGGAATGGGCGACGGCGGGAATGTTAACACGATTACTTACTGACCTTGATCCTGCGGCCCACGTTTTTCTGCGTGGTGCCGTGATTGAGAATTTCGCGCAACTCAACTCGCTGTGCGAGATTCCGGAGAACACTGAGCCGCATGATGTCGCGGTTGCCGTGGCGATGGCTGAAGCAATGCGGGTCAATGCACGTGCCGACTGGGGGCTTGCGGTTGCTGCTTATCCCGCGGATCCTTTCGCCGCGGATGCTCATATTAGTATCGCGATCGCGGGGGCCGACGCCACACGCAAGCTCCGATTTGGCTGTGCGAGCCACCCGGCGATATTGCAAACGCGCACCGCCAAGCAAGCGCTCAATGCCTTGCGGCTAGAACTGACGAAGTGACTTCGTCGATGGGCTCGTCTATACTTTCGACATGAAAGTCCGCCTCGCTGCCGCCGCACTCAACCAAACTCCCCTTGCTTGGGAACATAATCGCGCGAATATCGTCGCCGCGATTCATGCGGCCCGTGACGGCGGGGCAAGCCTTGTTTGCCTGCCTGAACTGTGCATCAGCGGCTATGGGTGTGAGGATGCATTTTTCTCGCGTGGTGTTCAAGAAACTTCGCTGGAGATGCTCGGCGAGATTTTGCCTGCCACTCAGGGGATCGCAATTGCGCTGGGCTTGCCGCTGGTCGTGGAGGGCCAGATTTATAATGCGTGTGCCTTTGCCTGTGACGGCCGCTTGATGGGTTTTGTTCTTAAGCAATGGCTAGCGGGCGATGGGATCCACTACGAGCCGAGGTGGTTCAAACCTTGGCCAGCGGGGAAGGTAAGCGAAGTTGAGTGCTTAGGAGAAAAGTTTCCCGCGGGTGATCTGACTTTTTCTTGCGAGGGCATTAAGATCGGCATGGAAATCTGCCGGGATGCTTGGATGATCGAGCGCACCGGCAAGCAACTTTGCGCGCGCGGGGTTGATATTATTTTGAACCCCAGCGGCAGCCATTTTGCTTTTGCTAAGCAGGACATTCGCCGCGATATTGTTCTTCGCGGCAGCCGAGATTTTGGGACGAGCTACGTCTACACGAACTTGCTCGGCAACGAAGCAGGCAACGTTCTTTACGACGGCGGAACATTGATCGCGACCGGTGGTGAGCTTGTGGCGATTGGGCCGCGATTTTCGTTTCAAGATATCGTGGTGACTCAGGCGGATGTCGATGTAGAAGCGACCCGTGCCAACCGCGTGGCGAATTCTTTCAAAGACGCCGGTGGGATCACGCTCGATTGCGGCTTTAAGCTGCCAGCTCCGACTATTGCTTGCCCGCCCGTACCGCAAAGCGATTGGGATGGCTCGCCCCCGCCGAAGGAAGAAGAATTTCCGCGGGCCGTGGCGCTGTGCTTGTTTGATTACCTACGCAAGAGCAGGGCAGGGGGCTTTGTTATTTCGCTCAGCGGCGGGGCCGATTCGGCTACCGTGGCGACGATGGTGTGGATGATGGTGAAGCTAGGGCTGGCGGAACTGGGACATGCCGAGTTTTGTAAGAAGCTTGGACATCTGCCAAGCTTGGCTCAAACAAAAATGGCCGAAGACATCGTCGGCCAAATTCTGAGTTGCGTCTATCAATCGACGCGCAATAGCGGTGACGTGACGTACAACGCTGCCCGTACCGTGGCTCAGGCGATCGGCGCGAAGTTCTTGCAGTGGAACATTGATACGCTCGTGGATGGCTACGTCGAAACGGTTTCCGAGGCTGTCGGGCGCAAGATAACTTGGCAAAACGATGATACGGCTTTGCAAAATATTCAAGCGCGCACGCGTGCACCGGGGGCTTGGTTGCTGGCGAATCTCACGGGGGCTTTGTTGCTCACGACCAGCAACCGTAGCGAGGCAGCGGTGGGTTATGCCACGATGGATGGTGACACGGCTGGCGGATTGGCTCCGATTGGGGGGATCGATAAAGCTTATTTGCTGGAGTGGCTCACATGGATGGAAACAGTCGGCCCAGCCGGAGTGGGGCCGCTGCCGGCGCTGTCGGTGATCAACTCACAAGCTCCCACGGCGGAACTGCGGCCCAAATCAGAAGGCCAAACCGATGAGGGCGATTTGATGCCCTACCGCGTGCTCGACGCGATTGAACGAGCGGCGATTCGTGACAAGCTCATGCCACTGGAAGTATTTCACGTCGTATGTAAGAAGTTTCCCGACTACAGCGCTGCTCAATTGGGTGCGTGGGTCGAAAAGTTTTTCGTCCTTTTCTGTCGCAACCAATGGAAGCGCGAACGGTACGCCCCGTCGTTTCATCTCGACGATGAAAATCTCGATCCGAAGAGTTGGTGCCGGTTCCCGATTTTGTCGGGAGGATTTGAGCGTGAACTTGCGGAGTTGCGTGCTGCGTTAGCCGGCAGTGTTCCACTGCCGTGAATGGGATTTCGCGCAAAAAACGGCACTGGGATCCGCCGCGGCGGACCGGCTAACCTTTCACGATGCGCCAACAACGATGAATGCGCTTGTTGCGAAAGTCTTCGGGGACCGTTTGTTTGCTGATTTCGCGAATCGAGACTCCCGCGAACGCGCTCTCATCGAACTTGAATCGCCGCGAATTCGTGGAGAAGAAAATCACGCCGCTGGGCGACATGTGTTCCAGCAACCGGCTCAGCAGCGGCAAATAATCGCGCTGCACGTCCCAGTCAAACTCCAATCGCTTGCTGTTCGAAAACGTGGGGGGATCAACGACGGCCAAGTCAAAAAGGTCGTGCTTATTCAAATTACTGACGAAATCTAATGAGTCGTCGCGGATGAACTCGTGCTGCGGACCGGCTAAACCGTTGATGCGCAAATTTTCGTGAGCCCAGTCGAGATAGTTGGCCGAGAGATCGACCGTCGTCGTTTTTGCGGCACCTCCCGCGGCGGCGTAGGCGGTGAATGAACCGGTGTAGGCGAACAAATTGAGAAACCGTTTGCCACTAGCGATATCACGGACCATGCCGCGCGTGATGCGGTGATCGAGAAACAAACCTGTATCGAGGTAATCAGACAGATTCACAATAAACTTCAGGCCGGCTTCTTGAACGGTTCGCACAACATGCTCATCGCTGAAGCGTTCGTATTGAGCGTCACCCCGCTGGCGTTCACGAAGTTTCAAAAAAACCAAATCAGGACAAATATCGAGCGCCGCGGCGGCGGTGCGCACCATCAAGTCGAGCCAATCGGCGTGCTCGGCGGCGGTCCGTTCGTGGGGACGCTCGAACTCGGCGATGTGGAGGGAATCTTCATAGCGATCCACCACGAGCGGCACTTCGGGAATGTCGCGCTCATAAAGTCGATAGCAAGTGATTCCACGAGCAGGCCAACGCCGCAGATGCCGCGCGAGCTTTTTGAGCCGATTAGCAAACTCCTCGGCTTGGCGACTGGCTTCTTCGCGCAATCCGCCAAAGGCAGCCGCTTGCGGCTTAGCCGGTTCGATTTCCCGCGGCCGTCGCGGCCCAAAGAATTGGTAATACGTACACTCAATCCGAGCGTTATAAAGTTTCCGGCGACGATCCGCTTCTTGCCCCACGAGTTGCTCAAAATTCTCGTGAGCCGACAAAACAAAATGCGACCACGTTTTCAACCGCCGCAAAACTTCAGGAAATGTTTGATAAAGCTCGGCAACTTCGTGTTCGTCACCGATTCGTAAGCCGTAAGGCGGATTCATAATTGTGCAGCCGTACTGCCGCTTCGTCGTGAGGTCTGCGAATGCGCGTTGCTGGAAATGCACATCTTCGGCCACGCCCGCTTGTTCCGCGTGATAGCGCGCTAAACTGAGCGATTCGGCATCGATGTCGGTGCCAATCGGCCGTTCTTCAAACTCGGGAAGCACCAAATCCGCAGCTTCCTGGCGGGCTTGTTTCCAAGCGGCCTGCGAAAACTGAGGCCAATATTCGGCGGAGAATTCGCGATTTCGTCCCGGCGCGAGATTGCGCCCTATCATGGCTGCTTCGATGATAATCGTTCCCGTGCCGCAGAAAGGGTCGATCAACGGCACATCGCGTTTCCAGAAACTCAATTGCACGAGTGCCGCGGCCAGCGTTTCGCGCAGTTGGGCGGGGCCGACGAGCGTACGATAGCCGCGCCTGTGCAGGCCGTCGCCGGAAGTATCCACGGATATCGTGGCTTCGTTGTCGAGGAGTGCGACTTCAATGGGGACCGCCGCCCCCGTTTCAGGAAGTTCCACCGTGCCCATTTTGTTGAGCAAGCGTTTCACGATGGCTTTTTTAACCGTACGTTGCACGGCGGGCACGCTGGTGAGTTGAGATTTATGCGAACGACCACGTACCGGAATCGCGGCTTCACGCACGATCCAATCTTCCCAAGGCAGTTCAGCGACCGTGTCGAAGAGTGCATCAAAATCCGGGGCAGAAAACTTGGCGATTTGGACCATGACCCGGTCCGCCGAGCGCAGCCACAGATTTGTGCGGCAGATGGCCGCTTCATCGCCGGAGAATTCAATCCGGCCCGGTCGCGCAACACGGCCTTCGTAGCCAAGATTTTTGAGTTCGCGCACCACGACGGCTTCAAGGCCGAACGCAGCGGTCGCAACAAGCTGAAATGTCATCCGTCCATAATGACAGCCTGCCGTACGAACGGCTAGAGCCGGCAAGAGGGCTGGCCGGTGCAGAATCGCTTATAGCGTGTGATGCCCCCGCCGCGGCTCGCCCGCAATTCGACGAGCGCCCCGCATTTGGGGCAATATTCGGGGGTGATCGGCTCGGCGCCGCGGTCGGACAGATCCTGGCATTTCGCACAGCGCTGAGCGTGGGGAAATACTTCCAAACGGTCGGGCGATATCGGCTCGCGGCAAACCTGGCAGATAATCGCTTGTTGCCAATCCCCATCGTCGCCCGGATCCGCAAATCCCAGCGAGCTGCCATCGTCCGCCCCGGCGATGGCTAGGCCCGGTTGGTGGCAGGCGTCGCATTTAAGCCGATGAGCGTTTGTTTTAAGCAATTCGCTGACCAGCTCGATGGGCGGGTGAGGAGCACGTCGGAATAATCCTAGCGCTCGCAACCGCCTGACAATTTCTTCCTCGCCGCCGATGGTTCGCCAGCCACAAGCATGGCATTGAAGCGTGGCACTGAACATGGCAGTTCTTAGTCGTTAGATCACGGAGGCGTTGGAACGCTGTTGATGTCTGTGAAGTCCGTCAGCTGGTTTGTTGGCGAGTCGTAAGTGAAGTTTCCATCGTTTCTAGCTTCAACCGTGTCACGGTTCTGAATACCAAACGATGAACCGTTGAGTTCACGTAACACATAGGTTCCGAACACACCACTTACTTCGTTATCGTTCAAGTTCAAGTTAACCACTGTATTGCCGTCATTAGCCGCGATGTCGAATTCGACGCCGGTTCCCGCATTAGTAAACACCACATTATTGCCGACGACGGTCGAATTCAAAATCGTTGCATCATTGGCATCTATTTCAACCGTTGCTGCGGCAGAGTTATTAGCAACTTCGTTCTGGTTAAATAGGAAGTTGACGGTTTTGGAGTTCGTGCTGTTGATATTCAAATCAAACGCATTGGCATCGATCGCATCCAACTCGTTGTTTTGAATGCGAATATTGGCCAGTGCAACTGGGGCTTCCAGGTTGATTTGGAAGGCCACCTCTGTTCCGGTTGTCTGAAAGGACGAACCGCTTTGAGCGGTAACTCCAAAGGTGCCAGTGCCATTGCCAGTCATAACCACGGCATCCTCAAAGTCGGTGTTGCTGATATTCACCGTGTAGGCACCCGAGCCGGTATGATCGAATGTATTGGCAGCCCCAGCACCGTTGACTGCATTGCTCGCACTATTGTTGATGTTAAGCGTATAGCCAACACTACCAGAGTGAGTGCTCACTATGCCACTGGTTTTCGTAGCGGCTATAGTCACGTCGTTCAAGGTTAAAGAGTAGACTTGATCGTTGTCGTGATCGGATACCACACCCGCACCGGTACCAGTAATATCGGCATTCGTGACAACAACATTCGTCGAGTTAGTAACTTGAATTGCATCTCCGGTGGTGTTCAGACTGGAAGCCGTGGCCGTGCTGCCTATGTTTACTGCACTTCCCGTGACTCCACTGACAATGACGCCATTGGCAGCACCATCGACATCGACATCTGTGAAGGTGATGCCTCCACTGACGACACCGTTCAAGTTCACAGCGGTTCCGGTTTCCGTGGAGACGGTGTTTGTTCCTGTCGCTATGACAGTGCCACCGTTTGAGGCAACAAAGCCTTCGCCTGTGCTAGTCGCCTCGATAGCCATGTTGTTGAACGTCACAGTCGTGTCGGCGCTGTTGTTGTTAATAACAACACCGTCACCCGTGCCAGTCGTCGTCGCTTCCAGATTTGTGAAGATGTACTCGCCACCTTCATTCTCGATCACAGAGACAGCGTTTCCGTCAACTGTGGTGACATCAAGATTATTAGCCGTGAATGTGCCTTCAGTGTTTTCTTCACCCGCTGTTGCCGTGCCCACAACGAGACCATTGGCGGCACCGGTCGAGTTAATCTCAACTCCACTGAATGAAGCAGAACCGCCGTCTTGGCCAATGACTAAGGCCGCTTGTCCCGTTCCGGACTTATTGATGATGATGTTGTTGATCGCAACGCTATCGGCATTGTCAATCTCAACGCCAGTACCGGCATTGACCATGGTTATCGTTCCGCCGTCACCAGCTGTCGTGCCTGATCCGGCAACAATTTGTCCCGTACCAGTGACATCTTGAATCCAAATGCCACGGTCGGTCCCTGCGGTTACATTGACTTCATCAAACGTGGCGTTTGTACCAGCAATTGTCACATCATTAATTTCGATTGCCGTGCCGCTGTTCGTATTGACTTGCGTATCACCCGCTGCAGTGACACTTACCGTGCCCTTATTCGAGGCGATGAAGCCTTGGCCAGTGCCCGTGGAGGTGACCGTCAAATCTTGGTTAAAGTTAATAGTTGCGCCTTCGTTGTTATCCACCACGACAGCCGTGCCGTTGACGCTTTCGGCGACGAGATTATTGAATGTGATCGTGCCACCTTCATTACCATTGACATTAACAGCTATGGCGTTGCCCGAAGTCTCTGCATTGAGTCCATTAAACGTGGCCGTGCCGCCATCCTGGCCCGTGACAACCAATCCAGCACCCGTGGCCGCCGAATTGTCGATCGTGACGTTGTTCACGACTAGGTTGTCAACATTGTTGACGAAGAACGCAGGATCGTCGGCATTGCCGTTGGAAACGAGCGTGCCGCCGTCGCCTGGGTCTTCACCCGAGCCGATGCGGAGTTGGCCCGTGCCGTCCAAGTTTTGCAGTGTAATCGCGTTGGCATCGGGGTTGTCAGCAGAAATTGCCACACCTGTCGCGTCGACTGTGTCGAAGTTGGCACCTCCGGTACCGATCGACATGCCTGACAAATTAAGGACGCGGCCTGTGGTTGTGGCAATCGAGTTAGTTCCATTGGCACTGGTTACGATCAGAGTGCCGTCGCCGGTGGCGGTGAAACCCGCACCTGCTTCTGTTTCAATGTCGAGGTCGGCAAACCGATAGGTCATATCATCATCGCTGTCGGTGATGAGGACACCATCACCGTCGGTGGTATCGATTTCCAGCAGTTCGTCGAAGCGAATTGTGGCCGCTGTGTCAGCCGAATTGTTGGTAATGGTCAGGGCGTCGTTGATGCCTGTGGCTAAGGAAATCTCATCGCTGAACGTGATGTTGGTATCGACGTTGTTGTCGATCAGGATACCCGTGCCGCCGGTAGATGTGATCGTGCCGCCGTAGGCAATCGTGCCACCTGCACGGTTGCGGATTTCTAGCGCCCGGCCAGCGGAGTTGGTGATAACGGCGTTGATGTTCATACCATCTTCGCCACCGTCGATGATCATGCCTGCCGTGGTGGTTTCATCGATGGTCACCGTGTTCTCGATAACAGTTGTGCCTGTGATATTCGTTAGCTGAATACCAGTCCCCACGGGATCAGTTGAAGAACCAATGGTCATGTTGCCAATTTGTGGCGCGTTGACCCCATTGCCAAGGATGCCCGTGGTGGCATTTCGTAGAATCCAGCCGCTAGTATCGTTGTTGTCAGCCAACGTAATCGCCGTCCCTGCGGTATCGATAATGGGACGGCTACCCGTGGAGATTTCAGGAAGTTGCACGACACCCCGATTAGTGTCGACGAAGTATTCCAGCGGATTGCCTGAGGCATCGTCGCCGAAGCCCCAGAACTTTTGGTTGTCTTTGAGCACAATTCCGTCTGCAAATTCGGAATTCGAGAATCCTAGGATATAGTCGTTCTCGTCGCTCAGGTTTTGTGCACCGGTGAGTGTGTCGGTTGGGTTCTCGAATGTGCCGTCGCCGCCGGGAGCCACATTCGAATTGGCAAAGATAAAGGTCAGGACTTCGCCCGTGTTGGCATCGCGCAATGGATCGCCAGCAGGCCCCACCGCTGATGCATTTGTGGTTGCAATAAAGTCGTTACGCCAAACTGGTTCGCGGAAGCGGTCGACGATACCACCCACGGGAGCATTGCCCGTGTGCGTGCGACCTACGAACCACGTGAGACCGACCATCACGTTGGTGTGATAGATGTCGTCGTCGGTAACTTGCAGCGTCACCGCGAGGTCGGGTACCGCGTATCCGCGCACGCCGATGCGATAGCCCGTGTCATCCGCGCCCCCGCCACCCAATTGATAAACGGCGGCAATCGCCCACGCGTCGAGATTGCCAATTCGTTTGGCAAGTTCGGCATCAAGCACCGAATAGGCCGTGCTCGTGATGATTTCTTGTTGGCCGAGGAACAGATTGTTGCCCTGAAAGACGGGCGTGTCGAAATCGATTAACGTGGGGTCACTCTGCTTCGTGCGTTCCAACGGAAAGTAACCGTTGAACCGGAGGTCGTAGGATTCACCGAGGGATTCCAAGCCGAAGCTGAGCTGATTGAAGAAGTTTTTCCCTTCAGTATTCTGGCCGTCCGACCAGAAGCTCGCACCCAGGATGCGCTCGGCATCGTAACCACGGTCAAGATTCACAAGTTCGCGATAGCCAAGGCCAGCGTTATAGCCGCCGCCGAAGTCGTCGCTCATCGTGCCTTGGGCGTCGAGGAACCAGGCTGCTCCGTCGAGATTGAAGACCTTCATCGCACCCAGGCTGGCGACGCCGCGGTCGGTACCGTAGCCTTCGCTGTGATAGCCAAAACGGAGTGGAGTGCCGAGTTCGCGGCTAAAGTAAGTCCCCGAGCTGGTGTAGCTCGCTTCGGCGATGGCACCCTCGGTAGCGATCGTGCCATCGGAAACAGGTACCTGAGCGCCAACCGGTATGGCCAACCCCGCGATTGTCCACAATCCGACGACGCCGATGAGCCATTGACTCGGCAAGAGGCAAGTGAAAGCCCTCATGCGATGCATCTCCTGTCACGTATCTCGGGAGGTTCCGTTTTCAACCTAGGCACAACGACAGCGCGAAGTCCTTGCGATAGCGCGCGACTGCGCATCTCGCGGACCCTCAGCGCGAACGTGCCTAAGCAACGGTCACCCATCGAGACAATAAACTTGCGTAGATAAGTTGGTAGAAGAGGTGTGTGCCTCGGACGATTCGAGGCGGCGGGATCGTAGGAAGAGTTTACCCCTATAGCAAGAGCAGTTTGCATTGCCGAGAGAAAAATTTTCGACGAAATGCGCGCATGAAAAATCCCGAGGCGAAAACGTCTCGGGATCGTGTTAAGTCGAAATGTGGGTGAAACTTAGCGGCGACGCTTTAGAACTGACAGCATTGCCATCGTGCCGGCGAGCAGGATCGAGCATGGCTCGGGAACGGTTGCCGACAGCGGGCTGCTGCCGCCAGTTAACCCGCTTAGATTTGCTGGTGAGAAGTTCGACAGATCAGCATTGGCCAAGGCGGATTCGATCTCGGCATCGGTCGCATCAAGCACATAGGCGCTTTGGATGTAGACGAGTTGGTTGTTCTCGAGAATCGGAATGTTGATCGCTGCCAAGTTGTTACCGCTGGGATCCAGGTTCGCTTGGGGCAGCGACATAATCAGGTTGACCGTCTCCATGTTTTCGATGACGGCGAAGGGGACGAAGTCGGAATCATCGAGAAAGTCGTTTGTGTCGTTGAGATTCACGAAGAAGCTACTCGTGCCGGTGTTCGGATTGTTACTCAAGGCCAGCGAGACCGTAGCACGAGTATTGGAGAGATTGCCGAGGTCGAAGTCGACGTTGCCGTCGTTGTCGGCGTCGACGATCACACGATCAAAAGCGGGCACCGAGGGAAAGGCGTTGAAGCTGGTTGGCAACGTCAAGAACGGGGCTTGAAAGCCACCCATTTGCAGCACGAAGTTCGTCGCGGCCCGGTTAATGACCGTTGTGTCATAGCGCCCGGCGAGCGTGTAGGCCAGGATGTTGTCCACGTGGCCCTGCAAGAAGGGATTGCCTGTCGGGTTCAGGTTCATGTCGAACGTGCCGACGTTGGTATCGAAGCGAATCGTTTGGGCCGAGAGGCTGCCGACGCATAAACAGAAGGCAGCAAGAGCGCAGAAAATACGTGACATCAGGGTGCACCACGGGGTAGGAAGAGAGTCTCTGTTCAGTTCCGATACATCCACCCTATACAGGGGTTTCGGAACGGTCAAGAAAATCGAGGGCAAACCTAGCCCCCAGGCGCGAGCCGGTGGGCCGAATTTCTCGGTCCAATGGCTTGCGCCGGCTGCTATTTCGGATAACCCGTAAAACTGGTCCTCATTTGACCGCGACGATCTTGTTGAAATGCAACCGCACTTCGCCATCGACCACTCGGCGGACCCCCTCAACGAGGCATTGGGGCTCGTTTTCAGCTTGCCCCTGGCGGACAATTTCCTCGATGGGAGTGCCCGGCGGAACGCTGAAGGTCGATTGGTTGATGATCTGATTCCCGGCGTCGAGTTCTGGAACGATAAAGTGGCAGGTTGCCCCGTAGGTGAGCATCCGTACGGCAAAGGCGTCGTGATAAGGCCGCATGCCCTTGAAGCTGGGGAGCAGGCCGTGGTGGAGATTGATGATCCGCCCCCCCGCGTATTTCCAGACGCTCGCTGGCGGCAAAATTCTCATATAACGGGCCAGCACAATGTAATCGATTTGGTGTTCGTCGCAGATCTCGATGAATCGCTCATCATCGGCCCGGCCGTTGGTATCGCCAATGGTCACCCAGGGGATGCCGAATTCTTCGGCCAACCCGCGGCACGCTTGACGGTTGCTGATCATCACCGCCGCTTCGGCGGCGATATGGCCGCTTTGCATGGCTTCTAACACAGCACGGGGCGTCTCGGTGCGGTAAGTGGCGCAAACAGCCAGTCTCGGCATACGCCCCTGAATGTCCGGGGTCCATGTGCGGATTGACAGTCCTGTCCGCTTGCTGATTTCTTGCGCCGAGGCTCGCAGATCTCCAGCCCGGACAGGATCCATTTCGACTCGGGTCAGCATCGAGAAGACGGATTCTTCGTCGTGGTCAAACATCTGAATTTCAGCGATGTTGGCCCCGAGCTCCGTTACACAATGCACAATTGGATCGGCCAACCCGCGATGATCAGGACCAACAGCTGTGATGATGAATTGCATGGATGCCAGCCTAATAGAAACGTCGTTGTCTGTCAGCAGCGGCGCGTGTTCCTACGGCACCGCTACAACCGTTATATTCCACCGCCTGGAGATTTGCCGTGCTCCGAAAATAAACCTAATCTTGGATGGCCTGCCGCCGCTATGCGCTTCCCCTCCCGCCGCGATTCCCACCGTATTTTTTTCCGCCATGAGCATCCCAACCGACGATCTCATCATTGACGATACTCTTGCGCCACCAATGTCGGTCGGCAACGATCTCGATTCGCTGCTCGCGAGAATCAATCGCTTGGCAAGCGGAGAAGAAGACGTTCAGGCCTTGGCGGCGATCCCGCAGAAAAAGACCGTCATCGCGGCACCGCGGCCGATGGCCAGTGGGGGTGACGATACGGCTGAGGCGTCTAAACAGCGCAATCAATGGACGCCCACCGAGCCCAAGACGCTTGTCGAAGCCGGCATCACGGAGGGGCAACTCGAACATCTCGCCTTGAAATGCTTGGGCGCCTGCGGCGACATGTCGGGCCATGAGCTGGCCGAACAGCATGCCATGCCTTTCCGCTTGATGGAACCGATCCTGGCCGCGCTGAAACAAGCCCAGCTTGTTGGGTTTCGCGGTTCGGCCCCCATGAACGACTATGTCTATCAGCTTACTGACATGGGCCGCGAACGAGCTAAGAAGTTGGCTGAATATTGCAGCTACTTTGGCGCCGCGCCCGTGCCGCTGGAAGCTTATGTCCGGAGCGTCTCGGAGCAAACGCTGACAAAAGTTCACCCTACCAAGGCGGACTTGGAACGCGCGTTTGCCGATTTGCTCGTGAATCAAAACATGTTGCGACGCTTGGGACCGGCGGTGAACTCCGGCCGCGGGTTGTTCTTGTTCGGTTATCCGGGCAACGGCAAGACGAGCATCGCCGAACGAGTGACCAAGGCCTTTGGCGACACCGTGTGGGTACCGCGTGCGATCGGTGTTGATGGCGAGATCATGCGGGTGTTCGATCCGGCGTTGCATGAAGAAATGCCGCTGGAGATGCCTGCGGGTCCGCTGCACGCACTGGCCATCGACAAGCGTTGGGTCCGGATTCGTCGACCAACGATCATCGCGGGTGGCGAACTCACCATGGATTCGTTGGAAGTGATGCCCGGCTCGGGGAACAATGTCAGCGAAGCGCCTTTGCAGGTGAAGAGCAACTGCGGCACGCTGGTGATCGACGACTTCGGCCGGCAGCGGATGACCACCGACGAATTGCTCAACCGCTGGATCGTGCCGCTGGAAAAGCGATATGACTTCCTGCGGCTGGTGAACGGCAAGAAGATTCAGGTGCCGTTCGATCAATTGATTATCTTTTCGACCAACTTGGAACCCAAGGACCTGGTCGACGACGCCTTCCTGCGGCGTATTCCTTACAAGATCGAAGTTCCCAATCCAAGCGAAGAGGAATTTCGTAAGCTGTTTGAGATCATGGCTCCGATCGTGGGTGTAGAATACCATGCCGACGCGGTCGACTATTTGATCGACAATCATTACAAGCCGATCGAGCGGCCGTTCCGTTGCTGCCAACCGCGCGACTTGTTGCTTCAGATTCGTAACTATTGCAACTACCTCGATACGACCCCCACGATGTGCCGTGAGTACTTCGACTACGCCGTCGAAAATTACTTTGCCATCATGTGATCGATCCGGATTCACTAGCCTCTCAAATAAAACAAACCGGCGGCAAAAATTGCCGCCGGTTCTGTTGTTGGTTTGTAACGTAAGTTTTATTGGCCGTATGTCTAGGTGACTCAGTTAGCCGGAACCGAATGCCACCCTTGGGCATCGATCTCGGCTTGAGTTGCACTGGTGGTAGTTGTGCTCACATTGTCGGCGTTGACTGGTTCGCGATACACGGCGTTCCAGACGTTGACACTGGGGGCACGATTCACCGGCTTGGCCGTTTCTTGGGCGGTCCGATCGCCCGGGATGAACAACGCGGGTGGTTCCAGGTAGGTGCTCGATTCGCTTGGCTTTACGGCGGCTGGGCCGGGGTCAGGCGTCTGTGTGCTGTTTTCCTGGGTCGAAGTCGAATTTTGCTGAGGATAGTTGGAACGCAGCGGCGCGGCTTCTTGGGGAGTCAAAGCGGGCTGTGGAGTTTGATTGCCGCTCATGGGAGCTTGTTGTTGCACGGCACCTTGGTCGGCATAAGTGATCGAGCTGCCTTGGGCACAACCAGCACAAGGGGCAGGAGCCGCCGAAGCAAATGTCGCTTGTTCAACGACGCTTGAGCCAGCACATGAGGAACAAGGGGCAGCCGCGTCACATGCAGAGCAAGCCGAGCATGGAGCAGGGGCGGCACAGGTCGAACAACCCGAGTCGACGAACGAAGTCGCTACGACGGGTGATTGCACAACAACCGGACGCATCAACACCTGGCGTTGGCCGAGAGGTGCAAAGGCGGTCACGGTGGGAGCCATGAACGTGGTGGTCGCCATCGGCGCGAAGTTCACTGTTTGGGGAACGAAAGTGGAGGTCACGGGCATGGCGGCGGTGACGGGCACAGCGGTCGACCACGTGGGAGTCACAGCAGTCACAGTCGTTGGAGCAGCAAAGCCCCAGCGGCGCATCCGCCAATTGTCGATCGCGCGACCAGGATACCAACCGCGGACCGGTTCAAACGTCACCGTAGAGACGGGTGCCGCTACTACTGGAGAAAATGCGACAACCTGTTGGGGTTGAGCGCAGGTACTGCATTGAGCCTGAGCCGTCGATGCACTCAACAGCGCGAACGCACTCACGGCGACAACTGAAGCAATTAGCGAACAGCGTTTCATGTTGGTCTTCTCACAATCCAAAAGGTTCCCGAGGCTCAGGCTTACTGCCGCCTCCAGGCATACTGTATTAGACTCACGGTCCGTCCGTTGGCAATGATTTTTTCTGGCCACGCCGCAATTTGGCGAGGAATTCAACTTGGGGAGACCTTGCGACCTGGGGGAGATCGGCCGGAGGAGTAGTCTTTGAACCGGCAAAACTGCTGTCACTGGCGGTGAAACGCCGAGGGACAAGCAATGCTGCCAGCACATCGAGTTAGTCAACTCTAGGACACGGGATTGCAGCGCGCGGCGTCAAATTTGGCTTGATGCCGAGATGCAACATCGCGCTGACAAAACGCAACCTACGAACCGCGCAGCCAGTTCAGACCCTCTACGCAAACGCGGTGTGAGGCGTTCAATGCAAGCGATGCAAAAGAGTCCAAGGTCGAAGACCTCGGCTACAGAGATTCGACTTAGCGCGGTTGGTTGTTCCGCCCGGTCGGCTGCGGACGATAGAAGCCGATGCGCTCGAGTGCTTTATACACTTCTTCGAGGGTCTTTTCGCCGAAGTTGGAAATGCTGAGCAAGTCTTCGCGAGTGCAGTGGAGCAAGTCGTCGACCGTGAAGATGCCTTTTTCTTCCAGGCAGTTGGTCGTACGAACAGCCAAGCCGATTTCGGCTGTGCTCATTTCCAGACGATCCTTCAATCCTTGATTGGCCAATTCTGCGCGGTTCAGCGGTACACGTGTCATCGCGGGTTCCCTCCCTGAATGTTGGAATACTGAGTGTCGAATTGTGTTGTCTTGAAAAGTGCTGGCGAGTCTCCGCCGCACTGGTCGGGAGTATAGCAAACTTTGCCCAATTGCCAGAAGTATTTTTCCCTGTCTGTGAAAATTTCTTAGTCTGCCCAACCGGTGCTGTCATTGGCGCATGAGGCCCAACACGCGTAGGATGTAGTGAATAGGAGTACACTTCTGCTAGCAGTAATTCTTTCCCAAGGGAATGGACACCGTGGATCCGCTCTTCCATTCGCTCAATGAAGCTCAATGCCAGGCCGTGCGCCATGTCGATGGTCCGATGCAGGTGTTGGCTGGTCCCGGCAGCGGCAAGACGCGGGTCGTAACCCACCGGATTGCCCATTTGCTGCGTGAAGGAATCCCCGCTTCGCAGATTCTGGCACTGACGTTCACCAACAAAGCCGCCCAGGAAATGAAATCGCGGGTCGAGCAATTGGCCCCCGGCGAGAACGTCTGGGTCAGCACGTTCCACCGCTTCGGTGCGCGGCTGCTCAGGCAGTACGCCGAATTTGTCGGTTTGACGCCGAACTTCACGATCTACGACACGTCCGATGCCAAGCAAACCTTGGCTCGCGTGATCGATGCCGCCGAAATCAACACGTTGCATTACACGCCCGAACGGATTGCCCATGCGATCAGCGGCGCGAAGAACAAGCTGATCACGGCCGACAAGTTCGAGCCCCGTCCCGGCAGCCCATTGAGTCAGGTCGTGGCCGAAGTCTATCCGCTTTATCAGAAGCGATTGCTGGCGTCGTCGGCCGTCGACTTCGACGACCTGCTGCTGCACGTCGCGCATTTGCTGTATCAGAACTCGGAAATTCGGGCCGCGCTGGATGAGCGGTTCCGATATTTGCTCGTTGATGAGTATCAAGACACCAACCATGTGCAGTACGTCATGTTGCGAGCGTTGTCGGTCGATTATCCGAACCTCGCGGTGACGGGCGACCCAGACCAGTCGATCTATGGCTGGCGCGGCGCTGACATCAACAACATTCTGCAATTTGAGAATGACTTTCCCCAAGTGAAGGTCGTACGGCTGGAGCAGAATTATCGCAGCACGAAGAAGATTCTGCGAATCGCCGACAATCTCATCCGCCACAATTTGCGGCGGAAGCAGAAGGCGTTGTTCACCGACAATGACGAGGGTGCCTCGGTGCGGCTTGTGGAATACGCGAGCCAGGATGATGAAGCCCAAGACATCGCCGCGCGGATTGCCGAGTCGATCAAGAGCGGCACTCGTCGAGCGAGCGACTTTGCGATTTTGTATCGCGTGAATGCCTTGTCGCGCGCGATCGAACGGAAACTCCGCGAAGCGGGCGTGCCGTATCAAATGGTCCGCGGGCAGGAGTTCTATCAACGCAAAGAAATTAAGGACGTGTTGGCTTACTGCCAGTTGGTGAACAATCCGCAAGACGATCAAGCCGTCATGCGGACGATCAACACGCCGGCGCGGGGCATAGGCCGCAAGACCGTCGATTTGCTCAACGAATATGCTTACACCCACGGCATTCCGCTGTTGGAAGCGGCCCGCGATGCGGCCCAAGTGGAAGGACTCGCGGCCCGCTCGGCTAAGAAGGTGTTGGAATATGTCGCGCTGATCGATCACCTTTGTCAGTTGGGGGATCGCGACGTGGAAGAAATCTTGGGCACGGTGCTCGACGAATCGGGTTACCGCGATCACCTTTCCGGCAGCGACGACGAGGAAGACCTCAACCGGTTGGCGAACATCGAAGAATTGCTGACCGACGCCCGGCAGTTTGATGAGCACAACCCGGGCGGCGGGCAGTTGGAAATTTATCTGGAAAATGCCTGGCTGGTGAATGAAACCGACAATTGGGAAACCGAGAGCGACAAAGTCACGATGATGACGCTGCATGCGGCGAAGGGCTTGGAGTTTTCCGTCATCTTTCTTGTCGCGGTTGAGCATGGTTTGTTGCCGCACGAGCGGAGCACCAACGACGAAGCCCAGATGGAAGAGGAGCGGCGGCTGGCCTTTGTGGGGATCACGCGAGCCAAAGACGAATTGCAGTTGAGCTATGCGGTGGAGCGTGACTTCCGCGGTCAACGGCGGTATACCGTGCCCAGTTCGTTTCTGATGGAAATTCCGCGCGAGGAGATGGAGCTTGTTCATTCCACCTCGGAGATGCATTCCTGGGACGATGAATCGTGGCTGCACGAAGAGACCGACGCGGCGGGCGAAGACTTCACCGAGGACGAATTTGCAGAAGAACCGGATACCTCGTTTGACTTCGGTGCGGCGGCCAAGCCCGAGAAAAAGGAAAAACCCAGCTGGCAAGTCGTGGCCGCCCAAGTGACAACCGCCGCGGCGTTAGCTGGCGAAGTTGAACCCGCGGAATCGCGCGTACCGCCGGATGTGTTTGCGCAAGGGATGACCGTCGTACATCCCGAGTATGGTGTGGGAAAGATTGTCGCACTCTCCGGGGCGGGCAAGAATCGCCGTGCGACGGTGCGCTTCGTGACGGTAGGCGAGAAACGCTTTATTTTGGCGCACAGCCCGCTGCGGCCGGCGGGGAAGTTGTAGCAACTGCGCTTTATGTCGCTCAAGTTGCGCGAAAAAGAATGCGCAGTCTCTGTAAAACTGCTAGAACTTATAGTGCGGTATCATATCCGTGATAACCCACCTCTTCTTCTCCCAACGCGACAAAGGGTAAGTTCATGCCTGACATGAATCGACGTGGTTTCTTGCAATCGTCGGCGACTACAGTAGCGACCTTTGCAGCCTCAAGAAGTTTTGCCGCAACAGCCAACGAGCCCTTGCACTTTGCCCTGATCGGAGCGGGTGCAAAGGGACGGCATTGTGCAAATGATATGTTGCGAATTCCGGACACTAAGCTCACTTGTATCTGTGACATCAATCCTGAATCTGTATCCGAGGCCACGAAACTTGGCCCCGACGCCCGAATCTATGAAGATTGGAGCGAACTACTGGCTTCGGAAAGCGATTTGCAAGCGGTTATCATCGCGCTACCCGAAGATACACATGCCTCCGCCGCGATCGCCGCGATGGAAGCGGGGCGGGATGTGTTTTGTGAAAAGCCTATGGCTTATAGCATTGATGAAGCGCGGCAGATGAATGCGGTTCGTGACCGGACGGGGCGGGTTTTGCAAATCGGTCAGCAGCGTCGCAGCAATCCGCTGTATTATCTGGCCGAGCAGCTAGTACAAAAGGAAGGCATTATTGGCGAAGTGATTCGCGTGGATGCTTTTTGGGATCGCTGGGAGGACTGGAAGCGTCCGCTTCCAAGTGTCGAAAAAGATTTCAGTCGTTGGGGATTTCCGTCCCTCGATCATCTCATCAACTGGCGTCTATATCGCAAGTATGGCCATGGTTTGATGACCGAGAATGGTACACATCAAATGGATGCTTGCAGTTGGGTGCTGGGCGGGAAGTTGCCAAAGAAAGTTTGTGGGATCGGTGTGGCACGTTATCCCGATCAGCGGGAAACCTATGATGCAGTGACAGCCGACTATTTGTTTGATGGAGATATCTTGGTGCGATTCTCGCAAGACTTTCACCAAGGGCTCAACTACGGTTGGAGCTACGGTGAGTTGTTCCTGGGAAATGAGGGGGCCTTGCGGATCACGGCAGAACAAGAATTGATTCACTACGACCGTCAGCGGAAGGCCACAAAGATTTCGGTTGCCAAACTAGGCGATTTTGATTTGGCGGGGCTTTTGTGTCCCGTCACCGAAATGGTGCAAGCAGAACAGTCTTCTGCAGGTGGTTTGCGAGATTATTCTTACGCGCTTGAATTCCGTTCGTTTGTCAATGCGATCATCAATCGCACGACGCCGTCTTGCCCGGGCGAGGTGGGCTTGAGATCAATTGCAATGACTGTCACGGGTGCCGAGGCCCAGTACTCAGGAGAGTATCGTGAGTTTGATCCTGCGATGTTTGTTTAGTCCGCTATCAGCAGAACTCTCCAAGAGCAATTAGTGTCACCGAAAATCTTGATTTTTACCCGTGCGAACGTTCCAGCCCGAAGTTGAGGGGTAGCTGGGGGTCGTTTTCGCGGTCGGGGTCCAGTTCTTCGAAGAGTAGGCTGGGTTGGATGTCGCGGTTGTGTTGGTACTTGGAGCAGTACTCTTCAACCGAGCCGGTGATCTCGTGGTAGATGATCTGGCAGATTTCGGTGCCCGCGTAGATTCGTACGGGTTGGACGGCGAACATTTCCAACGTCCAGCAACCGGCAAAGCCGACATCGCCGAAGCCGGCCGTCACGTGGACGAACAGGCCCAGCCGACCGATTGATGAGCGGCCTTCGATCTGAGGCACGAGGTTGCGTGTGCGCGTAAACTCGACGGTGCGGCCCAAGTAAAGCTGGTTGGGGCTGAGGATGATCCCTTCCTTCGGGATCGAGATCCGCCTGACGCGATTAGCCTTGGCCATGTCGAGGACAACTTCCTCGTAGACCATGAGCTCGTCATGCAGCGTGAGATTGTAGCTGTTGGGATTGACCCGCGCGGGATTGAAGGGGTCGATCTCGATGTCGTCGCCGAGACGGGCAAGAATTTCTGGGCCGGTGAGGATCATTGCGAGGCTAGAGGTTGGAGGTCAGTGGTCAGGGAATCATGACTTAACAACAACGCCGATTTTTGGGCAAATCTTTTGGAGCGTGCAATTCGGGCAATCAGGTTTTCTGGCTTGGCAGGTCTTGCGGCCGTGGAGAATCATGCGGTGCGAGAAGCCGATCCATTCGCCTTGCGGCACAAGTTGCATCAGGTCTTGCTCGACCTTCACCGCATCGGTGTTTGTGGTCAGCCCCATGCGTAAGCTTAACCGGCCCACGTGGGTGTCGACCACCACTCCGGTAGGAATTCCATACGCCGTGCCAAGAACGACGTTGGCCGTCTTGCGACCGACACCGGCGAGTTGAACGAGGGCGTCGAGATCCTTGGGAACCTTGCCTTTGTATTTGTCGACCAGCTCGGCGCTGCAGGCTTTGATGTTCTTGGCCTTGTTGCGATAGAAGCCTGTGCTTTTGACCGCCTGTTCGATCTCGGGGAGTGGCGCGGCGGCGAAATCGGCGGGTTGCTTATATTTTTTGAACAGGTCTTTGCAGACGATGTTGACCCGCTCGTCGGTGCATTGAGCCGAAAGAATCGTCGCGATCAGCAATTGAAAGGGCGTTTGATGTACCAATGCGCAATCAGCGTCGGGGAAGTCCTTTTTGAGCTGTGCGATGATCTTCGCAGTGTGCTTCTTGAGTTCCGGCGAAGGGACCGACGGTTTTTTGACGGCGGACTTTTTCGGCGCGGCTTTTTTGGTGGGCGATGCTTTTGTTAAAGCTGTTTTTGCCGGAGAAGTGCGTTTCGAGGGCATGACGGGCAGAGGTAGGAGTGTCCGGCGGCGTGAATCTGCTGGTCATTGTGGCGAGGGCAGCAAACGTGTCAAGGACCGCGGTGTTTGTGGCGGTGGTTGGCCCCGCGGGAACCAGCTGACTATAATCCCTGTGGCATTGATTTACCAAATCGGATTGAGAACACAGTTGGGCTCCAAATTCATGGGCACTGAAGCCGAGCCTTATGATCCGCTCTACTTGGCGGGGATTGAGCATTTTAACGTCTGCGACTTTTTTGAAGCGCACGAGACGTGGGAAGAACTGTGGACCGAGTATCGTGGCCCGGCCCGCAAATTTTATCAGGGCTTGATTCAAGTGGCCGTCGCCCTGCATCATTTTGGCAACGGCAACATTCGCGGTGCCAAGAAGGTGTATCATTCGAGTCTCGGTTATTTGACTGAGTATTTGCCTTTGTACGAAGGACTCGATTTGGCGGCGTTTCTCGCACAGTACGAACAGTGCTTCGCCGAAGTGCTGGTGAACGAGGAAGAGTTCCCGCGGATTGAGATCGTGCCCGATTTGATTCCTGAAATTCATTTGCAGCCCGCCGCGAGCGACGTTTGAACAAGAGATGGGGAGTTAAGAATAAAATGGTTCCCTGGAACGCAGAAGATTTGATTTTCGACGAGACACGGTTCAAAGGTGTGGTGCGGTTGTTTCCGTTGCCGGATCTGATCATGTTTCCGCACGTGATGCAGCCGCTGCATGTGTTCGAGCCACGTTATCGCGAGTTGCTGAACGACGCGCTCAACAGCGATGGCCTGATCGCGATGAGCATGTTGGCACCGGGTTGGGAAGCCGATTACGAAGGCCGTCCCCCCGTGTTGCCGTATGCTTGCTTGGGAAAAGTGGTCACCTATCAGCGGACCGGCAAGGGCGAATACAACATCCTGCTGTTGGGGATGCGGCGGATTCGCATCGATCGCGAACTTCCGGCGACGAAGAGCTACCGCGAAGCCGAAGTGACGTTGCTCGATGATTTCTGCAAGAAGACCAACGACGAACGTCGCCCTGGGTTGCAAGCGGCGCTGACCAAACAGTTCCAAGATTTCTTGCCCAACGGCAAGTCGGCGGATGCCGCGCTGCAGGAGTTGCTGGCGACCGAGATCCCGCTGGGGGTGCTGACCGACTTGGTGAGTTTCGCGTTGCCGATGGATTTTGATGAGAAACGGGACCTGTTAGGGGAGTGTGATATTGATCGCCGGGCGACGATGTTGCTCTCAGCCCTTGACTCAGCGAAGGGGAATTCGCCACAACGGTTGCCGCTGCAGCGATTTAAGAAACTGCCGCCTTTTAGCGCGAATTAAGCGAATTTCTCGGCAGCGGGACGCTGCCGGCTAACCTGGATCGCGCGCACATTTCCCTACCCGAATTTCTACTTGTGCGGGTTGTAAGGGTCTTGTCAGTGCTATCAGTATTTCCAGCTCTCTGGGGGGAGCTGAATGGCTGATAGTCTCAAAACCAGTCGTCGATACTTTCTTGTGCTGGCGATGCATTGCTTACGCATTCCGGCAGCCAGGATTATGGTGCAGCAACTTGCGAACAAAGGATTGTTCCGCAAGCTGATTTCGCATCGTCTGGACTCGGTTCGACGCACACGCATGAACAGGGAGGGCATTATCCATGGGCTTCGGGATCAACATACGCGCGCGCTATGCGGCTTGGCAGACGATTGGCTCGTTCGGATTAGGCGCAGCGCTGTTTCTGGGTGGATTGGCCCCGAATATGGCCCCCGCGGCGGACTTTGCTGTGAATAGCTCCGCTGACGACGGCAGTCCTGGCACGATGCGGTGGGCCATCGATCAACTCAACGTCGCCGGTCCTGGGAGTCATTCGATTACCGTCGACGACAGCATTAATGGGATTTCCATGACGGGAAGTCTGCCCCATATCGATGCCACGGGCATGACGGTCGTGATCAACGGCTTTGGTGCCACGCTGGACGGTGGGGATCAACATCGGTTGCTCTTTGTCGTGGCGGGGAACGTGACGCTGCTGAATTTCAATCTTGAGAATGGCCTCGCCGAAGGTGGTGACGCGGGCAGCGGCAGCGGTGGTGGTGGTGGTGGTCTGGGGGCAGGTGGCGCGTTGTTTGTGAACACGGGTGCCAATGTGACGCTCAACAATGTGAACTTCGACAGCAACGCGGCCGAGGGTGGCAACGGCGGTAATGGGGGAATTGCCAACGGCGGCGGCGGCGGTGGCGGTTTTGGCGCTAACGGTGGCAGCGGTGCCAACGGCGGTGGTGGCGGCGGCGGCTTGTTCGGAAATGGTTCCAACGGCAGCAATGGCGGCGGTGCCGGTGGTGGTATCACGGGCAATGGTGGCGCGGCGGCCAATGGCGGCGCCGGTGGTGGTGGAATTCTTAACGGGGGAAACGCTGGCAACGCCGGCGGTAATGGAAGCTCCGGGGCATCAGGTGGAGCGATGGGGACAACAAGTTTTACGCCTGCCCCCGCAGGGGATGGCGGCGACGGTCAATCGCCGCTGTTGGGTGGTGGCGGCGGTGGTGGGTTAGGCGGTGCCAATTTTGACACGGGAGATGGCGGCGATGGCGGCGATGGTGGCAATGGAGGTATCGGTGGTGGCGGCGGCGGTGGTGGATCAGATGGCTTTGGTTCGGGATTTAATACCACCTCGGGCGGCGCGGGTGGCAACGGCGGATTGTTCGGCGGTGGCGGCGGTGGTGGTGTCGGCGATACAGGCAATCCTGCTGGGGGAAATGGTGGTGATTTTGGCGGTGGTGGTGGCGCCAGTTTAGGTGATTTTAGTCAGGGAGATGGTGGCGACGGTGGGTTTGGCGGCGGTGGCGGCGGTAGCACCTCGTCGTCTGTTCCCGGTGGGACCGGAGGTTTTGGTGCCGGCAATGGCGGCACTAATAACGTAGGTGGCTCAGGGGGCAGTGGTTACGGCGGCGCGGTGTTTGTTCGCCAGGGGGGAACTCTGACAATCATCAATTCGGAGGTCGCCAATAATTCTGTTACCGCGGGCGCTAGTGGAACAGGGGGCACGGGTGGTACCACCGCAGGGGCTGGCATGTATGTCCACACCGGCGTGACGGCAAACGTCGAAATCACCGGCACGAACAGTGTGACTTACGCCGACCAGATTTCCGGGGCGGGTGGTTTGCAAAAGACGGGCACGGGGACATTGATTCTTAGCGGCACCAACGACTATACCGGCGCCACGGCAGCGAATGCAGGCAATTTGATCGTCAACGGCAGCGTTACCAGTGAGGTGACATCCGCTAACAGCGGTATCGTGGGCGGCACGGGCACGATTGGTAGTTTAATCAACAACAATCGCGTGGCCCCCGGCAACTCGATTGGCACACTCTCTGTGACGAATGGTTACACGCAATCGAACGCGGGAACCATTGCCGTTGAGATCAACGATGGTGGCAACGTTGCAGGTACGAATAACGACTTATTGGCTGTGACTGGTGCGGCCGACTTGGCTGGAGCGGTCGCGGTATATGCGGCGCCTGGAACTTATACCGGCGGCACGCAATACACATTCTTGACCGCGGGATCGATCACGGGCACGTTTGATTCTATATCCGACGACTTAGCGTTCTTCACGGCACAGCTGGGCTACACTTCGACAAGTGCTTATTTCACTCTGATTGCCGACAGCACTGATTTTGAGGCGATAGGCAACACGGTCAACCAGAAAGCCGTGGGCAAGTATCTCGATGATAATTCTCAGGGTGCCACAGGCGCCTTCCAAGCCCTGCTTGATGATTTGCAGATGATGACTAACAGTCAGGTCCGCTCGGCGCTTGAGCAGATGAGCGGCGATATCTACGGCACGACGCAGCAGATGGGCGTGCAGAATACGACGTTGATTTTGCACACGATTGCCCAGCAACTTCAGCCGCAATCGTTCCGCAACGGTGCGAACTACGATGGCTGGGCTCAAGAAGATACCGTGAGTGAATTGAGCGATGCGGAAATTGTGCAGGTGAGTTATCAGCCTGACGGTTCGATGACATTCAATCGCGCACCTTCGCGGAGCCGCACGACGTGGGCCGTGGGTTATGGGTTGGGTGGTCACGCCGACTCGGACGGCAACGCGGGGAGTCTCGATTATGGCATGGGTGGTGCCATAGTGGGCTTCGATGCCTACTGGAATGCCAACCACCGGATTGGCCTCTACGGCGGTTATGTGGGTACTGGTTTACAGACCACCAACGCCAGTGGCACGAATGATATTACCGGCGGGCAGATCGGTGCTTACCTCACCAGGCTCAATGATATTCATTACTACACGGTGATCAGCGGTTTTCAGTTTGATGGTTACGAGAGCGAACGCTTTATCAACGCGGGCGGTTTGAACCTGACCGCCCAAGGCGACTATGACGGCTGGCAAGGATTTGCCTATCTGGAACGGGGCTTCATTTTGCATGAGACGGAGCGTTTCAGTACCCAGCCTTTCGCAGCACTGCAATATGTACACGTGCGGCAGAATGGATTCACCGAAACTGGTGCCGGGGCTGCGAATCTGAGTGTCGACGGTCTCGACGACGATTCGTTGCGGAGCTTGGTGGGTGTGCGGACGCAAGTGCGCACGGTTCCCAGCCGGGCGAAGATCACGCCGGAATTCCGGGCTGTGTGGGTTCATGAGTTTCTGGATGTGAACTCGCCGGTGGTGGCGACGTTCGCCCCCGTGGGTGGTTCATCGTTCATTGCCGAGGGCCTCAACATGGGCCGCGATTGGGCGCTGGTTGGTACCGGTCTAAATTGCTACTTGGGACGCGGCTGGTCGGCACAGGCGAACTATGATGCCCAGGTGAACGACCGGGCTGCGTTCCATGTGGGGTCGGGGAGCGTGCAGAAGAGTTGGTAAACATTACGGAGCAAGCTCTGGCGCTAAGGGCGAGTGGTTGACGATGGCGATACTCGGGGCGTACCATCGAAGGTTTGCTAATCCTTCGATTTTCCCGAGTAATATGCCATGAGTTGTGCCGACGACGAAAAACCCTCCGAGCCCACGCCGGTCGATTTGCCGCGGATCGAGAAAGCGGTGCGTGAGATCCTTGCCGCTGTGGGAGAGGACCCCGACCGCGAAGGATTGCAGGAAACTCCCGCGCGGGTGGCCCGCATGTACGCCGAATTGTTTAGCGGCTTGCATGCTGATCCACGGATTCATCTGCAAAAGTTCTTCACCGAGAAGTACGACGAGATGGTGCTCGTGAAGGATATCTCCTTCAACAGCATGTGCGAGCATCACATGTTGCCATTCATCGGAAAGGCGCACATTGGTTACGTGCCCAACGGCAAGGTCGTGGGACTGAGCAAATTGGCCCGGGTGGTGGAAGTCGTTTCGCATCGTCCGCAGGTGCAGGAGCGGATGACCGAGGAGATCGCCGACTTGTTGATTTCCGAACTCGACGTGAAGGGCGTGGCCGTCGTGATCGAGGCTTCGCATTCGTGCATGAGCATTCGCGGAATTCGCAAGCCGGGGAGCGTCTGCGTGACTTCCGCGATGAAAGGTTTGTTCCGGTCGAACCTGTCGAGCCGTTCGGAAGTGATGACTTTGATTTATGGTGATCGGACTTAGTTGTTATAACATAGCGCCGTGTGATGCGTTGCGACACGGCTAGTCATCATGAACCTGCTCATCCAATTCTTGCTGCGGCTGTCATTCGGTTTGGCCGCGGGGATGGCGATCACTTCGTCGAAAAAGGTCACGAGCGGGTATTTTCGCAACCATCTGTACGTGACGCTTGGACTCACGACTCTTGCTGCGATGGTGAGCTATTACGTCACGCCGGATGTGCTGTGGTACGCCGTCGGCGCGGCGACAGCGAGTTACGTGGGGTCGGTGTGCTGGTTGTACGAAAAGCCGGCTGCGGGGAAAGTGTTTTTAATTCTGGTGACGCTCTCAGCCGGGGGTGGCGCGCTTGTTCAAGAAATTGGCCTGCATGAGCAACGGAGCAAGGACGACAACTTGCTACTGCGTTACATCGTTCCGGTGGAACCTGGCACGGTGACGAGCAATGGCACCAGCGAACTGATTACTGAATCGGAACAGCGCATCAAGAGTATGATTGATCCGTCTGCGAGTTTAACAGCTGGATCTGTGATCACCTCCGGTCTTCTGCTCGGCATGACGATGGCTGCGATGCTGTTGGGCCATTGGTATTTGAACACGCCGACGATGGAGCTTGTGCCGCTGCGGCGACTCATTATCGCGATGGGTGTGGCGGTAGTGCTCCAGGCGATTGTTTCGACGCTGGGCGTGTGGGGCGAGCTGACTTACGCCAATGAGATCACGACGCAGTGGTGGTTGTTTTTGTTGCTGCGGTGGTTGTTTGGGATCGTGGGGGTCGCAATTCTGGCTTGGATGGCGTGGGAGACGCTCAAAATTCCCAACACGCAGAGCGCTACGGGCATTCTTTATGTGGCTGTGATTGGCACATTCGTCGGCGAAACCATGGCGTTGCTACTGTCTCGCGAGTCGCTGTTCCCGCTATAATAGTGGTGAGTGTTACGCGCTAAGCCGCAAGCGGCGGTTGGCGGCTTGTTGACCTAATTGAAAGATTCACGTGAACGTCACTTATGCATGCCCGGCTTGTCACGAGGGGACGCGGACCCATTTTGCTGCCGACACCCGGCATTTGAAGTGCAACGCCTGTGGGCAGGAATTGGCCGTGCCCCAGGATGCAGTTGACGGCGACCGGGTGCAGCGTTGCTTGGTTTGTCCGAGCACCGATTTGTTTGTCCGCAAGGATTTTCCACAGCGGCTCGGCGTGCTGATTGTGGCCGTGGGGATCATCGGCAGCTCGATTGCCTGGTATCACGCTCACTTGCTGTGGACGTTTGGGATTTTGTTCGCCACGGCCCTGATCGACGTATTGCTTTACACCCTCGTGGGGGACGCGCTGATGTGCTACCGCTGCCAGGCGCAGTATCGCGGTGTTGCTGAAATGGATTCCCACGGTCTGTTCGATTTGGAAACGCACGAAAAGCATCGGCAATTGAACGCTCGGCTGCAATCGGCCGAGCGCGCGGCGGCTGCCAATCAATCGTCTTGAAGAAACGTTTTGAAGCAGTCGCTCTGAACATTGGGCATGATGACCTATGGATGCAGAACAACAGCGCATAGAAGATGATCTGCGAGGGCAGATCGTGGGCGATGTTCACTGCGACGACCTGTTCGTGCAACTCTTTGCCAGCGACGCGAGCATCTATGAGATTCCTCCGCTGGGCGTGGTGCGCCCCCGTGGCGTCGACGACGTTGTGGCGACGGTGAAGTATGCCGCCGCGAGGGAGATTCCGCTTCACGCGCGGGGGAGCGGTTCAGGGCTTGCTGGCGGTGCACTGGGACGCGGCTTAGTCATCGACTTCTCGCGCTTTATGCGCAAAGTGCTGGAGGTGGGTGAAGAGAGCGTACGTGTTGAAGCAGGGGTGGTGCTGGACGAGCTCAACCGCGTACTGCAACCACAAGGGCGATACATCGGTCCCGATCCTGCCACGGCTCAAGTCACAACCGTGGGCGGGATGGTTGCGCTCGATGCGTCGGGAAGTCATTGGCCGGTGGTGGGATCAACTCGACGGCATGTTCAGTCATTGCAAGTTGTGATGGCCGATGGCGAGGTGCTGGAATTTGGCACGCATGAGTTGCTCAATACGAAAGGCCATATCGGCGTCGATCGCTATGTGCTGGCCGTCGATGACATTTGTACGCGACACGCCGAGGATATTAAGAACGGCTATCCCCAGAGCTTGGTGAATAGCAGTGCCTATGGGCTGAATGATCTGCACGACGTGGATGCGTTTGGCAAGCCACTGCATTTGTCGCGGTTGTTCGTGGGGAGCGAAGGGACGCTGGGACTGATTACGGCGGTGACCTTGGGGACGCTCCCCTTGCCAGTGGACGCGTGCAGTTTGTTGTTGTTCTTTGATTCGATTGAAAAAGCGTCGCTCGCCACGGTGGAACTCTTGCCGCTCAAGCCGAGTGCCTGTGATCTGATGGATCGCCGCCACTTGAGCCTCGCGCGTGAAATGGACCCACGCTACGAATTCTTGATTCCCCAGGAAGCCGAAGCCGTGCTGCTAGTTGAGTTTCAAGGGGATTCAACCGACGAGGTGCAAGGCAAGCTGGCCGACGTTGTGACCTTTGTGCAAGACAAAGCTAAGCTGGCATTTGGTTCTTACGTTGCGGCGGATTGGCTCGATCATGAACTGCTTTGGCAGCTGGCTCGCCATTACACGCCGACTCTCTACCGGCTGAAAGGGCAGACACGCCCATTGCCGTTTGTGGAAGACGTTGCGATTCCGCCAGCGGAATTGCCCAATTTCCTGCCGCGCGTGCAGCACATATTCAAGCAGGAACAGGTGACGGCGTCGTTGTTCGCGCATGCCAGCCATGGGCAGTTGCACTTTCGACCATTTCTCGATATTTCGAGCGCTGCCGACATTGCCAAGATGGATTTGATTGCCGATCAGATTTACGAAGAGGTTTGGAAGGTTCGCGGCACGATCAGCGGTGAGCATGGCGATGGCTTGAGCCGCACGCCGTATGTGCTGCGGCAGTTTGGCCCGCTCATGACGGCGTTTCATGAGGTCAAGCAATTGTTTGACCCACAGAATCTGCTGAATCCGAATAAGATCGTGGCCAACGACGTGGTGTCGATGACCAATCATCTGCGGCACGTGCATTATCCGGTGCTGGAGAATCTGCAAGCCGAGGCCGAGGAAAAGTCGCCCAAAGAAAAGAACGAACCGCCAACGATTCAATTGCAGCTCGCCTGGCAACCGGAAGAGATGGCCCACGCGGCGCGGGTGTGCAATGGCTGCGGCGTCTGCCGCACGCTTTCACCTGAAACGCGGATGTGCCCGATCAATCGCTATTCGCCGCGCGAAGAAGCATCACCGCGCGCGAAGGCGAATCTTGCGCGTGGGTTGCTTACCGGGGCCCTGCCGCAGGGGAGCGTGTTGGATGAAGAGTTCAAAGAGATTGTCGACTTGTGCGTGCATTGCCACATGTGCCGCTTGGAATGTCCGGCGAATGTGGATATTCCGCGGTTGATGGTCGAAGCGAAGGCGCTTTACACAGCCACGAATGGCGAAACGCTCTACGGTTGGTTCATGGCACGCGTGGATACAATGTGCCGCTATGCTTCGCGATATTCTCGGGTAGCAAATTGGGCGGTGGCGAATCGTGGGGCACGCTGGTTGATTGAAAAATTGGTCGGCATTCCGCAGAGTCGCAAGTTGCCCCGGTTCCGGCGGAAAGCGTTTTTGCAACAAGCCGCGCAGAAACGTCTCAATCGACCCGAGCGAAGCAGCGTCGAAAAGGTGCTGTACTTCGTCGACACGTACGCGAACTATTGCGATCCGCAGCTGGCCGAAGCATTTTTGGCGGTGCTTGAGCACAATGGCATTCCGGTTTACGTTCCCGAGAATCAAATGCAGGCGGCCATGCCGATGATCGCGCGGGGCTTGGTGAGCAAGGCCCGGGGAATCGCGGAACATAATGTCGCGATTCTCGCCGAAGCGGTGCGGCAAGGGTACACCATCGTGGCGACCGAGCCGTCGGCCGTGTTGGCCCTCACGCATGAGTATCCCCAGTTGCTGCCGGGGGATCATGATGCCGAAATGATTGCCGAGAACGCGCTCGAAGCGTGTCATTATTTGTGGCGGTTGCATCAGCGCGGCAAGTTGCAGCTCAATTTTGGGCAGCTCAACACGTCGCTCGGTTATCACACGCCTTGCCACACAAAGGCGCTGGAAATCGGCACGCCCGCGGAAAGTTTGTTGCGGCTGATTCCGGGACTGAAAGTCGAACGGATCGAAAAAGGTTGCAGCGGCATGGCGGGAATGTATGGATTCCAACGCGAAAATTACCGCCGCAGCTTGCGGGCGGGTTTGCCTTTGATCACCGCCGTGCGGACGGGGAGCTTCGTCGCGGGGACGACCGAGTGCAGCACGTGCAAAGTGCAGATGGAACAGAGCACCTCGAAGCCCACGATTCACCCGGTGAAGATTGTCGCGCTGGCGTATGGCTTGATGCCCGAGCTGCGCACGCTCATAAATAGCCCCGGCAAAGACCTGGTGGTAACATGAGAGTTACCGTGAAGATGTTCGCGGCGGCGCGAGACGCAGTAGGGCCGAGTGTGGACGTTGAAGTGCCGGATGATGCAACGATCGCCAGTTTACGCGGCCAGCTGATAACGGATTATCCGCAACTGGCGGATTTGATTCGTCGGGCGATGTTCGCGATTGATACGACGTATGCGAATGATGATTCGGTCATTTCGAGCGTGAGCGAAGTGGCGTGTATTCCGCCGGTGAGTGGTGGTTAGAAGTGGAAGACCGGCGATTCGTTGAATCGCGGCTAAGACAACACGAATGATTCAACTGACGCACTCGCCGATTGATGCTGATTTGTTGGTGCGGAGTGCGCAGTCGCCTGCGGCGGGGGCGGTGCTGTTGTTTCTGGGTTGCACGCGCCAACATACGGCGGGACGGGAAACGACGGAACTTGCTTACGATGCCTACGAAGAGATGGCCGCTAAGGAATTGGCAACTTTGGAAGCGACCGCCCGCGAGCGGTGGGGGCTTGTCGAGTGTCTGATCGTGCATCGGCTGGGTATTGTGCCGCTCGGCGAAGCGAGCGTGGCCATCGTGGTGGCGAGTCCGCATCGCAAGGCAGCGTTCGAAGCGGGGGAGTGGCTCATCGATACGCTTAAAGAGAGTGTGCCGATCTGGAAGCAGGAACATTGGGCCGACGGCAGCAGCGAATGGGTGCATCCGACGAAATGATCAGCGAAATTTCCAACACGACGACCGACATGCCAACCAGCGGACCGCTGGTGGACCGCTTGGGGCGCGTGCATACGAGCCTGCGGGTGAGCGTGACGGATCGCTGCAATATTCGCTGCTTCTACTGCATGCCGGCCGAGAATGTGGTGTTCCGACCACGCGAGGAGTTGCTCACCTTCGAAGAGATCGAGCAATTCGTGCGCGTGGCGGTGTCGCTGGGGATCAAAGAGCTGCGCCTTACTGGGGGCGAACCGCTCGTGCGGAGTGAACTGCCGAAGTTGGTCGAGCAGGTCGCTGCGATTGAGGGCCTTGAGGATTTGGCACTTACCACAAATGGCATTTTGCTCAACGAACAAGCCGCGGCACTCAAAGCGGCGGGGTTACAACGTTTGAATGTTAGCCTGGATGCCCTTTCCGAGGCGACGTTTCAGAAAATTTCGCGACGTGCTGGGTTGCAGCGCGTGCTCGATGGAATTTTTGCGGCACGAGAAGCGGGGTTTGAGAATATCCGTCTCAACGCGGTGGCGATCCGGGGACTAACGGAACAAGAAATTGTGCCGCTGGCCGAGTTCGCCCGCACGCATGGGTTTGAACTACGGTTCATCGAGTTCATGCCGCTTGATGCCGAGAATCAGTGGCAGCAACAGCAGGTGCTTACATGCGACGAAATCCGGCAAATGCTGGAAGCGGAGTTTTGCCCGCTCGTGCCGAGCAAACGAGCGGATTTAAGCCAGCCAGCCGTCGATTTTCATTTTGCCGATGGCAAAGGCTCGATTGGGTTCATCAATCCCGTGAGTCATCCGTTTTGCAGCGACTGCAATCGTCTGCGACTCACTGCAGAGGGTGAGATTCGCAATTGCTTGTTTTCGACCGTGGAATGGGATGCGCGTGAGCTGCTGCGCAGCGGTGGCAGCGACGAAGAGTTAGCCCAATTGATTCGCGATTGCGTGTGGCACAAGCAACCGGCGCATGGCGTGGGGGAGGCAGATTTCGTCAAGCCTGCGCGGGCCATGTATCAGATTGGTGGATGACCTATCGTGCAGAAGCGTATCTATCTCGATAACGCCGCGACGAGCTGGCCGAAGCCGACCGTGGTTTATGATGCGGTGGATCGTTATCTGCGTGAGAATGGCGCACCGAGCGGGCGGGGCTCTTCGCGTGCCGCGGAAGAAGTGTTGCGATTGGTCGCGCGAGCGCGGTGGGAAGTCTCCGATTTGTTGGGCATGGATGAACCCAATCGTGTGATATTCACCAACAGCGGGACCGATTCTCTCAACACGGCCATCTTAGGTTTGTTGCGTGCGGGCGATCACGTGGTGACGACGGTTTGCGAACACAATTCCGTGTTACGGCCACTGCATTATTTGAGCGACACCTTGGGTGTGAAAGTTAGCTACGTGCCGTGTGATGGCGAGGGGTATGTTTCGCCGGATGACGTGCGGCGGGAGCTGCAACCCAACACGCGCCTCGTGGCGGTGGTGCATGCCTCGAACGTGACTGGCGCGATTCAGCCGATCAATGAAATCGGTGAGATCGTTCGCGAGCACGAAGCTTACTTTCTGGTGGATGCCGCGCAAACGTTGGGCGAATTGCCGCTCAATTTCAAGGATTGCCACGTCGACGTCATAGCCGCGCCGGGGCATAAAGGTTTGTTGGCTCCGCTGGGAACAGGCGTGTTGTGTTTGTCAGAACGTGCCGCGAAAGAAATGAAACCGTTTCGTTTTGGCGGGACGGGAACATCCAGCGAGAACGACCGCCAGCCCGAGGAACTGCCGCATAAGTTTGAGGCGGGGAATCTCAATGTTCCTGGAGTTGTGGGCTTGGCGGCGGCGATGGAATTTCATCGCGACTATGGCTTCGAGAAGATTCACGAGCATCATCGCGAGCTCGCCGGGCGTTTACTTAACGGACTCGACGCGATTGACGGTGTGTCGATTCACGGACCACGGACGGCAAAATCTCGCACGAGTGTGGTCAGCTTCACCGTGAAAGGTTATGATCCCCAGGAGTTTGCCGCGGTGCTGGAGATGTCGACCGGCATCGAGTGTCGGGCAGGGTTGCATTGTGCGCCGCGGATGCATGTCGCGCTAGGGACCTTGCCCACCGGGGGCACGGTGCGGTTGAGCCCTGGTTGGTCGACAACCACCGAGGAGATTGAAATTGCCTTGATGGCGATCGCTCAAGCCGCCAGCTCCGCACTTTAGACTGATTCTTTACTCACGGATGACGAACATGGCCAAAGCCGCCAATAAGCAAACGCCCGCCCCGGAACCTTGGTACAAAGACGGTTTGAAATTCAAATGCACGGGTTGCGGTGATTGCTGCACCGGCGCGCCGGGCTATGTGTGGGTAAATCAGGTGGAGATCGACGCCTTGGCCGAGCGGCTCGGCATGGAGTCGGCCAAGTTCGAGAAGAAGTACGTCCGCCAGATCGGCGTACGGCGGAGCCTGGTGGAGTATAAGAACGGCGATTGCGTGTTTTTCGACACCAAAACGCGCAAATGCCAGGTTTATGAGCAACGGCCACGGCAATGCCGGACTTGGCCTTTCTGGAATTCCAACCTTCGCAGCCCCGAGACCTGGGCCGAAACCTGCGAGTCGTGCCCAGGCAGTGGTAAGGGGAAGCTCTATCAGCTCGAGCATATCCAAGAGCAGGCGGCGATTTTTAATGTGTGAGTGGTTCGCGTTCACACGATTCACGGCATCGGGACGATGCCGGCTAACGGGCGGAAATTACAAATTTGGGAATCTGTAGCGGTTAGTTCAAGTTTGCCGCCTGCGAGGTCGATCAATGTCAAAGGTAGTTCTCTCGAGATCGCCTGCCGTTGTAAGACGGCAGATTTGGGCGGTTTGGGGAGTTCTTCCACAGCCCGAAGTTGGGTTTGTTCTTTGACAATTTATCGAGTTCCCAACGGGATTTTGAGGCCTTTTCACGGTCTGGTCGCGCGTCGTAAGTCGTTTGACGATTTGCGATTACCTTGACACTAACTCTTGCGCCAATTACACTTGGAACGAGCGGACGAAGTTCGCTTGTCTAAGTTACCTCATCTGGCGCAAGGCACTGAGTCAGCAATCGCTGGCACCTCACCAGGCATCGTACAGGGGACTCGTCGTGACCAAAAAAGAGATTGTAAAGACCATTTCAGAAGAGATCGGTCTCACGCAATTGAAGACGAAGGAAATCGTCCAGAAGACTTTCGACGCAATTGTCGAAACGCTGGTGGACGAAAAGCGGATTGAACTCCGCAATTTCGGCGTCTTCGAGGTGAAACGACGGGCAGCCCGCAAGGCACGTAATCCCCGCACAGGTGAGAAAGTCTTTGTTCCAGAAAAGTTTGTAGTGACGTTCAAGCCGGGTAAGGAAATGGAAGAGCGGGTCCATGAATTGGAACGGCAAGCCAATGCTGCCGCGGAAGCGGCCCATCGCGCTGCCTCAGGTCCAGAGCCTGACAGCTCACCGGATGAAAACCATGCTCTGCCAACAAGTTATGAACAGCCGATCTACGAGCGGCCTAATCATGAACCGTCTAGTTTCGATCAGCCCACCCCAGAACGGCCTGCCTACGAGCAACAATAAGTGCTGTCTTCGACAGCAAAATTGATTGCCAGTCACTGGCAATTGCTTCGCGAGTTTCAATCCGCGATAGCACCCAAATCAAATCACCGCGGCCGCGCCAATCTGCTCTCGGCGCAAAGTAAGCCGCTCGCTATTCTTCCGCGACTTTTCTACCAGACGGTCAATTTCAGGCGGTGTCAGACGGGTTTCGTCCCCCGCGACACGACGCCCCGGAGAGTGAACGTCGAATGCTTATCTGTGTTTTGGACTTTTCAACTTTTTTGCGGGAACGGCAGGAAGCTCAGTGCCGGTTGGCATTAGGGCTCTGTCAATTTGATGAAGTTGTTCGGCAGCGTGCGCCGCTGGACGCTTCGATGCTCAAGGAGGAGCTGCGCCAATGCGTAAATGGCTCTTAACGATGGCGACTGTCTGCGTGCTGGCCGGGAATACCGGCTGCCTGCTGCCGATCTATTCGGCGGACCCGGCACGACGTGCGCAACAGTTGATTTACACATCCGAAAACTTGCGTTCGCTGCTTGATGAATGGGAACGTATTTGGTTCCTCGATCAACCGTCGCATCTGTCACCACATAGCGTTCACGGCGGCATTATCTAGTCGTCGATTCGCTTCACAAAACCACGTGGAAGGTGGCTGCGCGACCGGTTCGCGCACAAATCGGTCGCAGCCAGGGCAAGTTGTGAACTGCCCCCCAGTGCGTGTACATTGGCTAGGACAAGATATCAGTCGCCAATGCCCGCGTATGTCGCTTCCATGCCTGTAGTTTCCCTCCAAAACCGAGACTCACCTCGCGATGCGAAGCTCGATCTTCGCGTCGAACTCGGTCGACTGAAACTCGCCAATCCGATCCTCGTGGCGTCGGGCACGTTTGGTTATGCCCGCGAGATGCAATCGCTGGTTGATCTCTCGCGACTGGGTGGCGTCGTTCCCAAGACGATCACCAAACTCCTGCGCAAAGGCAACTCGCCGTGGCGGACGATTGAAACCCCCTCGGGAATGCTCAATTCGATCGGGCTTGATAACGACGGCATCGACGCCTTCATCGCCCATCATTTGCCTTATCTCGCCGAGCAGCGGACGGCGATCATCGTGAGCATCGCCGGTCGCACGCAGGAAGAATTCGTCGAAATGTCGGCGCAATTGTCTCCCCATCAATCGGTCGCTGCCGTGGAACTGAACATCTCGTGCCCCAACGTGAGCGGCGGGGTGGATTTTGGCACTGACATATCGATGTGCGAGCGTGTAGTGGCCGCGTGCCGCGAGAATTGCGCGCATCCGATCGTTGCCAAGCTCACACCTAATGTCACGAGCATTGCCGAGATGGCCAAAGCGGCGGCGGCAGGGGGGGCGGATGCGATCTCGCTGATCAACACATGCCAAGGGATGGCCATTGATTGGCGACGGCGACGGCCGATGCTGGGCAACATTATCGGGGGCTTGAGCGGACCGGCGATCAAGCCGATCGCTTTGCGGGCCGTGTATCAAGCCGCCCGAGCCGTGGAGACGCCGATCATTGGCATCGGGGGGATCGCCAACTGCGACGACGTCATGGAGTTTTTGATTGCCGGGGCAACCGCGGTTCAATTGGGGACCGTGAACTTTTACAATCCAACGGCGTCGATACAAGTGCTCGACGCTTTGCCGGGCGCGCTGGCGGAACTGGGCGCGGTCAGCGTTCGGGAAGTTGTTGGGACGTTGAAGACAAGTTCCTAGCCGCAGGCGGTAGCCAGCGGTTGAGATGGGGGCGACCGTTGGCTTCCGCCTGCGGCTAGCATTAATTACAGATTACATTCATCACGAACGATCAAAAACAAATGCGTGTTCTTAGCGGAATTCAACCGACGGGCCGGCCTCATTGGGGCAATTATTTTGGGGCCATCGTTCAATACATCGCCCTCCAAGATGCCGAACAGGCGTTTTACTTCATTGCGAATCTGCACGCTCTCACCACGGTGCGCGACAAGGAGTTGCTCAAGCAGTATTCGCTCGATGCGGCCATGGACTTGTTGGCGTTGGGACTCGATCCCAACAAGGCCGTGCTATTCATTCAATCCGATGTTCCTGAGGTAAGCGAACTCTGTTGGATACTGCTCACGGGGACGCCGATGGGATTGCTGGAACGTTGCCACGCATACAAGGATAAGAAAGCCAAGGGACTGCCGGCGGATACTGGCCTGTTCACATATCCTGTCTTGCAAGCGGCCGACATTCTAGCCTATGACAGCGACACCGTGCCGGTGGGGGAAGATCAGGTGCAGCACATCGAAGTTTGCCGCGACATCGCTGGGAGTTTTAACCATCAATACGGCGACGTGTTTGTGCTGCCCAAGGCAAAGGTGCTCGATAGCTCGGCACGTGTGCCGGGGACCGACGGCGAAAAGATGTCAAAGAGCTACAACAACACACTGGCGGTGTTTGATGATGCCAAGGCTCAGAAGAAGCTCATCATGCGGATCGCGACTGATTCGCGGCCGATGGAAGATCCGAAAGATCCGACGAATGATGTGCTGTATATGCTGTTTTCGTTAGTGGCGACGGAAACGGATCGCAATGAGATGGCAGAGTTGTATGCTAAGGGTGGTTTTGGTTACGGCGATGTGAAGAAGAAATTGGCCGAAGCGGCGGAAGCGTATTTCGCCGACGCACGCGCGAGGCGGACGGATTGGGAAAAACGGCCAGATGATGTACGCGACATCCTAGCGGCGGGAGCAGTGAAGGCTCGTAAGAAAGCCGCTGAAGTGTTGGCACGTGCGCAACAAGCATGCGGTTTGAAAGGCTATTGAGATGGCGCTACAAATCATCGGTATTGGCACCGACATCATTGAATGTCTGCGGATTGCGCAGATGATTGAGCGGCACGGTGAGTTGTTTATTCGCCGGGTTTATACGGAGCATGAGATTCATTATTGCTCGACGAAGAAGTCGTCCACGCAGCATTACGCAGGCCGTTGGGCGGCAAAGGAAGCAGTGCTCAAGGCGTTGGGCACGGGTTGGCGCAAGGGGATCAGTTGGCGCGATATCGAAGTCCGACACAAACATGGCGGCGCGCCGATCATTGCTCTTTGTGGCGGGGCGCGTGAAGTTTTTGAGCAAAGCGGTATTCGGACAATGCATATCAGCATCTCCCATTGCCGCAGCCACGCCACGGCCTATGCGATTGCCGAAGGCGAAGTTCCCGACAACGACTAACTTGCCAAAGTCAAGCATTCGTTTCTTTGATTATTAGTCGTTAGCGCCATCACGATTGCTTCTACTGAAAGAACTCGCCATTTCAAGGGACATGCTAGTATTCACGAGTGGAACGCGATAAAATCAGCACCCAAGAGGGAATCGCGTCACTACGAACGATGCTTATCTGTTTATCGAACCGTGGTGCTTAGGAACGCGGTTCCGCCTAACAATCTGGTCGCCATGAAAGGGCATTCCATGAAATTCCTTGGTCAATTCATGACAATAGTGGTTTGTCTCTGCTTATGCTCGGCAGTGGCAAGTGCCCAAACCACATCTGCCGCGACTACGGCGCCGGCTGCAGAAACAGCCGCACCCGCGGCTCAAGCGTCGACAGACGACGATGTGAGTCCCGACGAAGCGACAATTCGTGGGAACATCGATAAATACGTCGAATCGTACAATCGGCGTGATACGCAAACGATGGCCAACATGTGGTCGCCGGAAGCGATTTACACCGACCCACGCAGCGGCGAAGGGGTGATGGGCCGCGATGCGATCAAAAAGCTGTTCGATGAAATCTTCGCCGGCGAAGAAGACGCGAAACTTGTGGTGAATGTTGAGTCCATTGATTTTGTCTCGCCCAACGTCGCGATTGAAAAAGGTGCGGCAGTGGTGACCTACTCCGATCATCCCGCCGAGGAAACAACATACACGGCCGTCCATATGAAACGCGACGGCCAATGGGTATTGGACCGCGTATCGGAAGAAGAAATCCCGTTGCCGCCCCCATCGAACTACGAACATCTCAAATCTCTGGAGTGGATGGTCGGCACTTGGATTGACCAAGATGAGAATACGGTGATTGAAACGGATTGCGAATGGACCCGTAATAAGAATTTCATGACACGTTCGTTCACCATGGTCACACGCGACGGGGTGGAATTGTCGGGGATGCAAATCGTCGGTTGGGATGCCGCGAACAATCAGATTCGCTCGTGGGTGTTTGATTCCAACGGCGGGTTCGGCGAAGGGGTGTGGACCGCCGACGGGGACAACTGGACCATTGAATCAACCGGTTCTCTGCCCGATGGCCGCAAGACCTCGGCGACAAATCTCCTTAAGAAAATCGATGACGACTCTTATACGTGGCAATCGATCAACCGCGTCGCCGACGGCGAACTGCAGCCGAATGTCGATGAAGTTTTGATCGTGCGCGAAGCTGCGGAAGAGAACTGAATTCCAACTCGTCCTTCAGGATGACCTATCAAAGGTGCCCAGATGAAAAAATACACGTTGTTCGCTCTGTCGATGTTGGCCGTCGCGATGTGGTGCTCGGGAGAACTCTGGGCACGCGGTGGCCGCGGGGGTGGAGGCGGCGGTGGCGGACGCGGCGGTGGGGGTGGAATGCACATGGGGGGTGGCGGCGGTGGTGGGCGGCCATCCATGGGTGGAGGGGGTGGCGGTGCGCGTCCTAGCGCGGGCCGTACGCCTTCGATGAGCATGCCTTCGTCGCGCCCGAATGTGTCGCGGCCCATGCCCGGCGGCGGTGGTGGTGGTCGCCCCAGTGGAAATATTGGTGGTGGAAATATCGGCGGAGGCGGCTCGCGGCCTGGTGGCGGCGGAAGCCGACCAAACCCAGGAAACATAAACCGTCCCCAGGGCAACCGCCCTTCGCTCGGCACCCTGCCAACGCCAAGTAATCGGCCGAGCACCGGTCGGCCTAGTGGCGGGATGAACCGACCTGATTTTGCCGGAGGTGGAGGGCGCCCCGGGGGTACGACACGCCCTGGCGGTTCAACACGCCCCGGCTCTGGCGGGCGGCCATCGACGGGGCAACTCGATAACTTTCTCGACATCAGTGGCCGTCCTGGTAATTTCCCATCAAATCGCCCCGGCGGGTCGACGCGACCCGGTGGTGGATACGCTGGTGGTCGTGTTCCCGGTGGTGCCGCGAATGATTTCTTGAACAACTTACCGCGTCCATTTCCTTCGGAAGGGGGTATGGCTAGTGGAGGTCGTCCCACGACACGCCCTGCACCCGGTGGTGGCTCTCGTCCGGGCAGACCGGGCGAGGGTGATCTTGCGGGTGGCGGTCGTCCCGGAGGAGGTCAGCGTCCCGGTGATTTGACTCGACCATCTTTGCCTGGCGGTGGTGATCGACCCGGCAGACCAGGGGGCGGAACCGGTGATCGTCCGGGGAGACCGGGTGGCGGAGATGGAGAGCGGCCCGGCAGACCTGGAGGCGGAGAAGGTGATCGCCCCGGTCGTCCTGGTGGCGGAGACAGACCTGGAAGGCCAGGGGGTGAAGATGGAGATCGGCCCGGTCGTCCGGGAGGTGGTGGAGATCGCCCGGGGCGCCCTGGTGGCGAGGATGGTGATCGTCCCGGCAGGCCTGGGGGCGGAGGCGATCGGCCCGGTCGCCCAGGTGACGGTGATCGCCCAGGCCGACCTGGGGATGGAGATCGGCCAGGCAGACCTGGGGAACGCCCCGGGCGTCCAGGCGAACGGCCTAACCGACCGGGTGGCGGCGATTGGGCTAATAACCGTCCCGATCATCGTCCCGATTGGAACCAGTGGAACAGTTGGCGGAACAATCATTGGACCACCATCAACAATCATTGGCACAACCACTGGAACAATAACTGGCACGGCGTCAATAATTGGTTCCGTCCGAACTGGTGGGCCGGAAACAATTGGCGCTGGAACTATGCTCCCGGCATCAACTGGTGGGGTTGGTCGACTTGGCCAGCGATGACAACTTGGTTCCCGAGTTGGGGTTGGTCCGAGCCGATTTACTACAACTACGGCAACAACGTTTATTACCAGAACGACACGGTCTATTACGGTGATCAACCCGTCGCGACCGCGGACGAATATGCCTATCAAGCCCAGCAGATTGCCACGTCGATTCCAGCGGATGCCGAGCCGGCTCCCGAGGATTGGATGCCGCTAGGTGTGTTTGCGATTACTCCGGCCGATGAATCTGCGGAGGGTGTTGACCCGAGTTTGTACCTGCAACTCGCCGTCAGCAAGCAAGGGATCATTTCGGGTTCACTGCAGAACACGACTGCCGATACGGTGAAAGAAGTCGAAGGGATGGTCGACAAGCAATCGCAACGCGCGGCGTGGACCTTGGCGGGCGAAACTCGGCCGATCATGGAAACCGGCATCGGCAACCTGACGCAAGACACCGCGCCGGCGCTGGTGCATTTTGCCGATGGCACAACGCAGGAATGGCTGCTGGTGCGGCTGGATAAGCCGAAGGGTTCGCCAGCGGCAGCAACGAGTGGTCCCACGGTGCCGCCGCAGTAGTTTGAGAGCGTAAAAGGATTCGTTGAAAGCTTAACTAGGGAAGCATTTGCCAAAAGCTTTCAGCAGAGATAATTTGCCTTTAACTCGCACCTTGCGACGCAGAATCGCCCAAAGTAGGTTTCTCTCTTTACGCAAAAACCCAAGCCAAGTGGTGGCATCAGCGATGATTTCGCAATCCGCTCGGCCGGACAGTCCGCGCGCAACGTGGAGCCGTTCGTTTTTAATGGTCACGGTAGCCGAAGCTGTTTCCGCGCCGGTGAATTTGAAATGATAGACGGCATCGAGGCCTTTGGACTTGCCCGCTTGAAAGGCGATATCCATGCGGTCGATAAATCCCGCAATGGAAGCGGGCCGCACGCCATTGACCCGTTTGAGATGTTTGTGAGGAAACAGGCGAGCGGCATGTTCTTCCGCGTCGGAGTTGGCCACAACGTAGATGGTCTCTTCTTTTTGTTGAAGTGGTTTGAGTGTTTCTGTCATGAACTTAACGGAATCGCTCAGATAAGGACCAATAACGTCTGAACCCGCTGGGCACACAGCCAGACAATAGGCTGCTTTGTAGTTCGCACCGAAGCTGAGGCTTTGCCACATCGAAGCCGTTTCTTGATCGGTGACGCGGTTGCGTAAATCAAGGGCGCTACTGCTCGCGGCGATATTTTCCGTGAAGTCGGTGAAGCCTTGCATGAACTCTCGATAGTTATGCGTCAGACACGCGCTGGGATCAAAGCGACCGTCGGGCTTGATGGCTCCCACGGGGCAGGCGGCTACGCATAACTTGCACGTCAAGCAAGGGTTGTAGTCGATGGGTTGGCTTTCTTGGTCGATCTCAACACCCAAGAGAACAGTGCCCAGCAAAATAAAATTACCAAAGCGTGGATGAATCACGTTCCGATGGATCCCCATCTGTCCCAAGCCCGCCGCGACGGCCACGGGTTTGTGAGAGACAACCCAGATTTTGCCAGGAAACTTGCTCATCTCCATGGGAAATCCCGCGGTCGGATTCATTGCCCGCAGGCCACGATCTTCGAGCCGGCGAACGATCTCGCGGGCGACCTCGTTAACGTGATCGGTGCTTTGGTGAAACTCGGCATTGGCCACCGATCGCGCCACGCTGCGGATAGGTTCCCGATTCATCCGGCAGACGAAACTGATCAAGGATCGCGCACTTGGAAAGGCGCTGAGAATATCACGGCGTTGATCATCAAGTTCCGGTCGATCGATAGAAACAAAGCCTACGTCATCGGCCCCAGCATCGAGGCATAATGCCCGCAACTCAGAGCCGTCCAGCCGCGTAGGCAGCGGGGCCCCCGATTTTTCTCGATGCGCCAGGACGGTGGGATGTTCTTGTAAACGGCTCATTTTTTCGCCACTCATTAAGTTGCAAATTGCAAGCAATAAAGTTGCATTGTGCAAGTGAATTGTTAGAATGTCAACAGACGAATTCATTGATCCCAAAATTCGAGACTTCCATGTCTGCCGAGAAGAAACGTTCGCCGTGTCCTGTGGCCTGCACGCTCGATTTGATCGGCGACAAGTGGACGTTGCTTCTCATTCGCGACATGGCCTGCGGCAAATCTCAATTCCGCGAGTTCATCGCTTCCCCCGAAAAGATTGCGACCAACATTTTGACCGATCGCCTGAATCGGCTCGTCGAAAACGGCATCGCCGAAAAGTTTCCCGCGCCCCAGAAACCGGGTTGGGAGGCTTATCGACTGACCAAGAAAGGCCGATCGCTCGTGCCCGTGCTTTCAGCCGTCGCCGAATGGGGGCTGGCTAATATCAAGGGGACGGAAGCCAGGATGAAATTAGTTCGGTAGGTAAGCTTGAAATGCTATGGTACAAGAACTGATATCGCTGGGGGAGAAGAAAGGGGACAGGTCCATATAGGCTAGATATGGACCTGTCCCCTTTCTTCCTCTCAGGCAAGTCAGCGTTGCCCAAAAGTACGGACTTCCCTTGGAATGGCACGTTCGACGACAGGATATGAGCTCATTTCGTAATGTGCTTGGCAAACTTGTGCAAGAGATCGACATTGTCCCCTACGATCCAACTTTCTAACCACCCAAAATGTTGAACCGCTACAAATTCAGTATGGACTTCCCACCGGAGGGCAACCTGCGAGTCGAGGAAGTTGCTTCGTTCCTCGGCTTGATGCAACAAGCATTCCGTGTAACCAACTGGCGTACCGGTCGCGATGAAGTATTTGAGGTCAGCACCAAGACAGTGAGTCGATATTTGGACGAGGAAGGGCGAATTCGTCCGTCCTCCCCAGGTGGAATTATTACGCTAGGTCCAGTAGAGGGTTCTTATCCAATAATGATTAGCGCTTCCACTGGATCAAGCGAATACGTCTGGGATTTTATGTGGGTCGATTTCCATGCCACCGATCCAGTGCCGGATCTGTCGTATTTCCGTCGCTGCATTGAAAGTTGTCGACCAACGGTGGCTGAGATAAGTCACTCCGACAATTTGGAAACACTGAGATTTGGTGACAGAGCTTATGCTCAAGGTCGAAAGGGCGTGAGAAATCGTCCTGTCATCATCAACTGGTTGCACTACTTCAACACACAAATGGCGAACACTTTTGGGGGGGTGGCGCATTGCATGGAGATACCGGCCTACAAGGTTGAACACTTCTGCGACGGGATACTCATCCAATTGACTCCTGAAGCCTTTAATCCAACCAGCGAGACGGATCTCGCCACACAACGCAATGCCATGGATTTTTTTGGATTGCCCTGGGATTTCAAAAAGGAAGCGTAGCTAGTCACGGCTAACGGGCATCCTGTAATGAGAAAAGCCAGGGAAAAGATTAGGGGTCGGGAGTCTTAAAAAACAAGGAGCTGATTATCGACTTCGGCCTCAACGCCCAGCCTTCGGCGTCCCGACTGAACCCGTTCAAATAACCCAACGGTTGGTCACCAACTCCTGAAAATTTGCTTGACGCTGCTCTTTGCTACTGATACCTTGGGCCACACTGTCATGGTGGTCGGTCGCAGAGTTTCTCTCCGATCGACGAACAGGGAATCCGGTGCCAGATTCTTCGAGAATCTTAGTCCGGGACGGCCCCGCCGCTGTGACCAAGCGTGAAGATGGGTTCAATTCTTAGGGCCATTGCGGCTGATTTCCTCGGAAATTTGCCGCGAGAAGGCCGAACCGATCGAGCTTGGGAGTCAGAAGACCTACCACGACGGATAGATGAAGCCTTTGCGCGGGATGAAGGCCAGTCGCACTTTGCCAGTCGAAAGTTGCCCTACCGCAATTTTGATGCGTCCTTACGCTGGGTTTGTCCATACAACGGGTCCGTGTGCATTGCTGCGCACTTTGTCTGTCATGAATAAGTTAGATTCCGCTGCGCCGGAAGCAGCGAATGAATTGCGCGCAGGCGTCGACTACTACGTCGAACGTGGCTTCGTGGTGTTTACGGCGGAGTATTTGCTCAAACGCGGTTGGTGCTGTGGCAATGGTTGCCGGCACTGTCCGTACGAATGTGACATGCAGGCGGAATTGCGAAAGGAGTCAACCCCATGAGAATCGTTTCCTTGTTTCCCGCGGCGACGGAAATCGTGTGTGCATTGGGACTCGAACAGGAATTAGTGGGGTTGAGTCATGCTTGCCCGCGCACGGGATCACTGGCTGCCTTGCCGCGAATCACTCGTTGGCGCGGACCCGAGAATGGCACGGCGGAAGAAATTGATGCCGCAGTGACACGAATGGCCCGCGCGGGTGAGCCGCTGTTTGAATTCGATGCAGAGCTCCTTATGGAACTGCGGCCTGACGTTGTGTTGTCGCAATCTTTGTGCAATGTGTGCGCCATCGACGAGTCGGCGATTCGGAACATGGTTCACCGTTTAGAGAGTCGCATGTGGGAATGGTCGCCGCGCACGGTGGACGACGTGCTCAACGGCATCGTGGAATTGGCCAGGGTTTGCGATCGAGCCGACGCTGGTGAGGAATTGGCCGGGGCGATTCGTTGTCGATTGTTCAATGTGCGGTATCTCACGAGCCTCATTGCTGAACCGACGCGCGTCGTGTTTTTGGAATGGCTAGCACCACTGTATTGTGCAGGGCATTGGATTCCGGAACTCGTCGAGTTTGCCGGTGCGACCGACGTGCTCGGCAGGGCAGGGAAGCGATCGCAGAGAATCGCATTTGATGACCTGGAAACCGCCGATCCCGACGTGATCGTGGTGGGTTGTTGCGGCTGGACCGCCGAACGAACCGAGGAAACCTTATCCCAGATTTTATCAGCACCGCGTTGGCAAGAATTGCGCGCCGTGCAACATGGCCGCGTACACATGGTCGATGCCGAGAATTGTTACACCGCGCCGGGCCCCTCGATTGCCGACGCCGTGGAAGAATTGGCAAAAGTGATTCACTTTGAAAAGTCGCACACAGTGAGTTGCTAGCTCGTTAATTCGCCGGGCTTATTGATCTTCGAGATTTGCTAGCAAAGCGGTACAATTGCCCGCAACGGTCACCACGGAGGGAGCCGTATTGGCGTTGGATACTCGCAGTGCGCGAGTCGTGGAATGCTCGCTCGCCCCTGGATTCGAACCGCCGCGCTATGGCTAGTGATTCTCGTGGGGGGCGTGTGCGCGGGTTGCCAACTCTTGCACAAGCAAAAGCATTGGGATGCCTTTCCCTATGAGCATCCCTGCGGACAGCTGGTGATCCACAGCGATTCACCGCTCGCGGGTCAACAACGACTGATCAACGAGCTCGTCGAACAGCGCGAATGGATTAACTCGCGCTTGAGCCTGACTCCCAACGACAAGCCAATTCATATCTATCTGTATGCTGACGAATCGAGTTATACGAAGTTCTTGAATCTGCGCTTCCCCGAGATGAATACGCGGCGAGCCATTTTTGTTGGAACCAACACTGATCTCACGGTCTATGCTCACTGGAGCGATCAAGTGGCCGTCGATCTGCGGCATGAAGTGGCTCACGGCTATCTACACGCGGCCGTGCCTCATTTGCCGTTGTGGCTCGACGAAGGGTTGGCCGAATATTTTGAAGTCGGTCGTGGCCGCCGGGGTTATAACGAAGCCCATATCGAAATGCTCGTGAAGCAGGCGGAAGCAGGAACTTGGCAGCCAGATTTAGCGCGGCTCGAATCGCTTACATCGGCCGCCGATATGACGCAACAAGATTATGCCGAATCATGGGCTTGGGTGCATTACTTGATTGAATCTGAAGACGGCAAGTCCGAAGTGCTGACAAGTTATTTGGCCGATCTCGTGACCCAGCCTCACGCCGAGACACTGAGCGTTCGGATTTCCAAGCGGTTGGTGGGTCCGCAGCTTGCCTTACGTGAGCACGTGCGAACGTTGCACTAAGAATTATCGTGCCTGCCGCGACTCAGGCATGACGGTTGGTGCGTAAATGTAACGCACGAGAAACCATCCCGGTTTTAGGCGGCGAAAATGGACAGGCATATACTCGCCGTCGAGGCCGCTGAAAAAGGCTTGCGGTTCGTCGGCTTGCTCTTTCACGAGCCAGAGCCCTTCTTCATTGCCCGCCAGTTGAAAAAGTAGCGTCTCTTCGGTGTTGCGTTCGATTAACGAAATCGTGAGATCCGTGCCAGAGACTTGTGGATTCTTAATCAGCATCAGCGTCCGTGGCTTGCCAATCGGGTAAGCCATGAAAGGACCCAGCGGTTTGATGTCGCCGTCATTGTCGGGCCAGTTGGCGAGCAGTTCTTCTGAGAGCTGGGTGAATTCGGGTATCGCGCCTGCCACCCTCCAGACTTGCCCCTGCCAGACAAGTTGCGGCCAGGTCGTGACGAGTGTCAGCCACCCGGCCAGTAGCAACATCAGCACCAGCCATGCCCGCACGCCGCGGTGAATTCCCGCGCCGGCCACCAACCCGGTAAAAATTCCAGCCGAGCTTAGAACCGCTGTGATGAATACGAACCATAACGCATCGACACGTGGCCAGAGCAGTGGCGGAACGACCGTGAGTGCCGATTCTTCGTTCCCGTAGGCAGCGATGTGCCGTTTGAAGGCGACCACTCCTTCGGCAAACTCGCCATCGCGGAGAATCCAGACAGTTGTTCCTAGCAAAACCGCCACGTTTATGAACCAGCAGACCCGGATCACATTCCGCGACAGCAACCAGCCACGCACGCGCTTCCAGCGAGAATCGGCCTGGTCTTGATTCATCCCGATTTTTCCATTCTAGGAAGCTTCTCAAGCGTTTGCATGTTGACAATAATCGAACGCTATGGCGGTTGTTCATTTTACCAGTCATTTGCAGTCGTTCGTCAACTGCGAACCGGTCCAAGTTGAGGGGAATACCGTCGGAGCTGCGCTGACGGGTTCGCTAGCAGGCCGCGACCGGCTGCGGACTTATATTCTCGACGATCAGGGCCGTTTGCGTCGGCATGTGATGATCTTCGTCGACGGCGAAATCATTGCCGACCGCTTGGGACTTACCGACCCGATACAGGCTAACTCCGAAATTTATGTGATGCAGGCCCTTTCAGGGGGCTGACAAATCTTTTCACAAATCTATTTGCATTCTTGAAGCGATACCATGTCTGACACGATTCACGTTTGTTCTCGGAAGGGATTGTTTACGCTTAGGCGGTCTGCCGCGGGAAAGTGGGAGATCGCCGACTTGGCATTTCTCGGCTCACCGGTGTCGATGTCGCTGGCCGATCCTCGGGATGGAAATTGGTATGCTGCGCTGGAGTTGGGGCACTTTGGCGCGCATTTGCATCGCAGTAATGACCAGGGAAAAACATGGACCGAGGTCGCGGCACCGACCTATCCCGAGGGGGCAACGCTTCCCGATCGCATGCCCGAAGCCGATGGTTCGCAGGCGATGAAGCCCGCAGCGCTCAAAGAAATTTGGGCCATGGAAACAGGGGGCGCTGGGAATCAAACGTTATGGTGCGGCACGATTCCGGGGGGACTCTTCCGCAGTGACGATGCCGGCGAGAGTTGGCAACTTGTTGAGTCGCTATGGAATCGCCCCGAGCGGATGAAGTGGTTTGGCGGCGGCAAGGATGAACCGGGGATTCACTCGATCGCGGTCGATCCCAGGGATTCGCAGCACGTCGTGATTGGAATTTCGTGTGGCGGCGCTTGGCGGACTCGTGACGGCGGCGACAACTGGGAATGTTGCAGCACAGGGCTTCGCGCTGAGTATATGCCCCCCGAGGAAGCCTACAACCCAGTGATTCAAGATCCCCATCGGCTTGTGGCTTGTCCGAGCGATTTTAATCATGCCTGGATTCAACATCACAATGGCATGTTCCACACCACCAACGGCTGTGAAAGTTGGGAGGAGATCACTGACGTCGAGCCAGCCGTGTTTGGCTTTGCCGTGGCCGTCCATCCGCGCGATCCCCAAACGGCGTGGTTTGTTCCGGCGATCAAGGATGAGTTTCGCATTCCCAAAGACGCCAAATTTGTCGTGACGAAAACGACGGACGGTGCGCAGAGTTTTCGGCAGATTTCCCAAGGATTGCCCACAGAAAAAGCTTACGACATCGTGTTTCGGCACGCGCTCGAAGTCGACGAAACAGGCGACCGCTTGGTGATGGGTTCCACAACAGGCAATCTGTGGATTTCGGAAGACAGCGGCGAATCGTGGCAGAATGTGTCGAGCAACATGCCACCGATTTATGCGGTGCGGTTTGTGGGTAACAGTTGAGTCATTTTGCGATTCAATACAAGCGATCCCAAGGCTGCGCAAAATAAAATGACCCAGCTGGTTGGTTCAGGAACCGCCAATAGAGTAACTTCACCCGTGGTATGCAGCGTTGACGAATCCCAGTGGTATGGACTTGAAACAGTCAGCATTCCTATGGGATCGACACCTGTCCAGTCGAACAGTTTGAATGTGCGTCCGATTTGACTGGTTACATCGGTGCCATTGTTAAAGGTGAGTGTAAGGATTCCATCAAGTTCAACAGAAATTCCTGTCTCGAAAGAAATAACCGAGTCCCAATGGTCATCTTCGAGCAGGAGAAGCAATTCACTTCCTTCGTCAAGTGAACAATCGTCTTGAACCAGTATGTCGATAGGAGGCAATGGTGCCTGAGAATAGTACGGATTAGGATTGCCATCGTGATCTCGCACAATCAGCAGTTTTCCCGAGGTCAAATTTAATCCGTGAATGGTCCCATCAGGTCGAATGAGATTGGACACAATTGCTTCTGCGAACCTAGCTTCTCTACTGCCACGCATATCGGCCCCGGTCAAATTGGTGTTCGTGAATGTTGAGTCCTCAAAAACAGAATTCGCAAGATTGGCATTCTGGAAACTGGCATTACTGAGGTTGGCCTCGCGGAATTCTGAACCGATCATATTTTGAGAAGCAAAATTCCATCCCCGCAGATCATTTCCAAACATACCTATGCCGGTTAAGTCCCCGACTTGGTAACTTTGGGTTTCATAGAGTTGCTCAGGCGTAAAACCGTTAACAAACCAAAAAGAACCGTTATGGATATTTGCACCTTTGAAATTCGCTCCATGCAAAGATGAAAAATCCAAAATAGCTCGTTCAAGATTGGCATCCTCGAAATTAGCATTGCTTAGATCACTGGAATCTAGGAGAGCTCCAAAGAGATTCTGGTCAGACAAATTCCACCCACTCAAATCGGCTACCATAAACCGAATTTCTGATAAATCACGGTTGAGGTAGCTAGCGGTAGAGTAGAGTTGAGCCGCAGTTAGGGAGCCATGGTCCTGCGAAATAAAGGATGCACCTCTGACACTTGCTCCAGAAAAATTTGCATTAACGAAGTTAGAAGAATTAAAGCTCGCACCATCAAGGTTTTGGCAGAAAAATCCCAGTTCCTTAAATCGAGAGAGTCAAAACCAACGCCTTTCAAGTCTTTGTTCTTGTAACTCGCTGTTGAATAGATTTGCGACGCCGTAAGACCAACCTGTGCGTATAAAGCCGCCCCTCGAATAACGGCATTTTCCAGGTCCGCGTTGGTGACATCTGCGTAGCCCAAATACGCGTCGGTCAAATCAGATCCGTAGAGATAGGCTTGCGAAAGATTTGACTTGTAGAAATCTGTTCCGTTCAAACTCTTATTTGCTAGAAATGCCTTTTGCAGATCAAGCTGTCGTAATTTCGCACCTGGGAGAGGATTAGCTCCGGCTCCGCCCAAAGTTAATAGCGTGCTTTCGCGTTTTCCTAGTGATGTGTCTGAAGGGTTGATGTATTCCCACTGAAAAATGTCAGCATGCAAGTTTTGAGGGTACGCAAATAGTAGTCCGAAAAGAGCAAGGGCCGCAGAGGATAAGTATCTGTTCAAGCAATTCATCAAATTTGTCAATCCAATGCCGTCTGAGATTACTAACTTGACGATGGTTTTTACGAACACTTACTGGACAATCGGTTGGTCGATTCCAATCATTGTGTTATCCTTATAAAGAATAATCTCCAATTTCGCAGATTTCAATGCATGACACCTAGAGTAATTAAATTAGTAAATTTAATGTTAAAAATCCCTGTAGAAATAGTTAATTTTGCGTGAGCCCCTGGAGCATCCCCACGTAGGACGAAAACATGCGGAAAATCATGACAATGATGAATCCCGCCACCAACAGCCAAATCACGTAGCCGGCGAATTGGGCGAGGATCGCGATCGCCATGCCCGAGCGTTCTTCATATTCCGCCGCTTGGCGTTCCATGATTTCGACCATCCGGCCGCTTTCTTCTCCGACGGCAATGCTGTCAATCAAGTCGCTGGGAAAAACACGCGTGGCAATCAGTGCTTGGGTGACCGTTTGGCCTTGTTCGATCCGCCGGGCAACGTCTTCGGCGTGTCGTGAGTAGTAATCATTGCCCGTGGCGTTGAGTGCGAGCGCGAGCGCCTTGCGAATATCCATCGGCGTGTCGAGCACGAGTTGCAGAGCCCATGTGAACTTTGCCAGTGCAAGTGTTTTGAATGCGCCGCCGAGGACGGGGATTGTCACCAACATGCGCTGCATGGAACGTGTCCAACCGACACCCCGCCGCATGGATTCAAAGAACACGATGAATAGGATCGTTACGAGCAACAGGAAATTGACGTACTTAATGAGGCCCGGTGTGCCCACCAGTCCCCAGCCCAAGGAATCATACTGGACCCCTTGGGCGGTTTGGTTGACCGGCAACATGCCCAGGATCAAAATCAACAAGCCGATGACCAAGATCGCCATGCCGAGTTGCAGAACTGGCCAAGCGATGCGACCGAGAAACGCCCGGCGCGATGCCAACACACGATCGTAGTTGCGAGCCAAGCGCTTGTAGATTTCTCCGAGCCGGCCACTCACTTCACCAACTTCCACCATCTGTCGAAACAGGGGGGGATAATAATCTCCCGTCTGGCGGAGCGCATCGGTGATTGAATTGCCTTTGGCCAATTGATCGCTAATCAAACCTGCCGCGGCACGTTCACTGCGTGAACCACGGGTTGCTTCGTCGGTCCAGATCTTGCGATCTTGAATCCCCGCATTGGTAGCCGTCGCCAAGCGATGGCAAAGCTGGGCGAGCGACTTCAAGCGTATGCGAGGTGAGAAAAGCATTGAAATCCACCGGCCGAGTTAAACCTCGCCGATATCCTCGTTCCACAATTCGGGACGGTCGGCGATGAACTGACGCATCAATTCTATGCACTCGGCATTGTCGACGATGATTAGTTCCACGCCCCGCGAGCGGACATAGTCTTCAGGCCCCTGAAATGTGCGATTTTCACCGATCACGACTCGTGGAATGTTGTAGAGCAGGGCGGTGCCGCTGCACATGTCGCAGGGAGACAAGGTCGAGTACAGTGTGGCGCGGCGGTAATCCTTCGGTTTGAGCCTCCCCGCGTTTTCGAGGCAATCCATCTCGGCGTGCAAAATCGCGCTCCCCTTCTGTACGCGGCGATTGTGGCCATGACCAACGATCTTGTTGTCGATCACCAACACCGAACCAATCGGAATCCCACCCTCGGCAAGGCCCGCCCGGGCTTCTTCAATCGCAGCTTCCATGAAGGGATCGCCCATCGTGTCTCCTTACTTGAGTAATGGTGTGAACTCAAACTTACCGCCGTCGAACAAGCCGAGATCGCTTACCTTGAGCGCTGGAATCACCAACAAGGCCATGAACGAGAGCGTCATGTAGGGCGCTCGCAGGAGTGAACCCCACGATTTTACGGCCTTGTCGAGCTTTTCATAGGCTTCGGCAACTTCAGCGCAGGTGCCAGTGGCCATCAATCCCGCCACGGGGAGGGGTAGCACAAGTTTAACCTTCTCGGCCGCGCAAACGGCCGACAAGCCGCCTCCAGCAGTCATGACCTCGTTGATCGCCGTCACGAGATCGTCGTCATTGGTTCCTACGGCAATCACATTATGCGAATCATGGGCCACGCTCGAGGCCATGGCACCGCGCTTCAGTCCGAAATTCTTGATGAACGCAATCGCTGGCGTGGCTTTTTGATAACGGTTCATCACCACCAGCTTCAAAATGTCGCGGTCGGTGTCGCTCACCACGAAGCCATCCTCGACTTTCGGCGGCAGCGGCAAGCAATTTGTAATCAACTGGCCGTCGAGCGCTTCGATGACCTGCAAAGTCTCTCCACCGGCTTTGACTTTGAGTTGGTCGGTGGTGATGTAATCGGCCGTAAAGTTGTTGACGACTTCCGGCTCGATTCGCGGAATTGTCGTTTCACCGTTTTCTGCCACAAGCTGGCCATCAATCCACGTGCGGCTGACGTTGAAATCCTTGAGCGAATCGACTTCGATAAAATCCGCCGGATCGCCCACACGAAGTTGGCCGACGTTAAGGCGGTAATGATCGATCGGATTGAGACAGGCCGCTTGCAGGGCATCGAAGACATCGATCCCGCGTTCGACGGCACGGCGCACCAAGCCATTGATGTGGCTGATCAACAATTCGTCGGGATGTTTGTCATCGCTGCACAGCATCGTTTGTTGAGGATACTCGCCAATCAGCGTGTAGAGAGCATCGAAATTCCGCGCGGCGGAACCTTCGCGGATCGAAATCTTGCAACCCGCCGCGACTTTATCGAGGGCTTCTTCCTTCGTAAAACATTCGTGATCGGTCGAGATTCCCGCGGCGATGTATTTGGCAGCTTGCTCACCGCGCAAGCCGGGGGCATGGCCGTCGACGGGTTTACCCACTTCCTGCGCTGCAGCGACTTTCGCCATGCATTCTGGGTCGTCGTGCAAGATGCCGGGGAAGTTCATCATCTCGCTCAGATACAAAATCCGTGGATTGGCGAGCAGCTCGCGAACTTCATCGACGGTGATCGTCGCGCCGGCGGTTTCAAACGTCGTGGCCGGTACGCACGAGGGGGCACCAAAATTAAACTTGAATGGCGAAGCCGCGGCATTCGCCAGCATGTATTCCACACCGGCCACGCCCAGCACATTGCCAATTTCGTGCGGATCGCTCACCGTGGCCACCGTGCCATGCGTTACCGCAGCGCGGGCGAACTCGCTTGGCACGAGCATCGAGCTTTCCACATGCACGTGGGCGTCGATGAAACCCGGCAGCAGGTATTTCTCCGGCTTGGCGTCGACGGGTTCAATGGCTGTGATCTTCCCATCGAGAAATTTGACCTCCGCAGCGAAAATTTGCTTGCCGCGAATATCGACCACATTTCCAACGACGCTTCCGGAATTCATACGCGATCTCATTTCATTCAACGAGCCGGTTCGCATCGCCGGACATAGGATTGTCTGGTCGAAACGAACCGGCTCGGTTCAATATTCATTCGTAAAAGGGACTACGATTTTTTATGCCGGCGGCCTCCGCGACTGCGGCCTCGGGACGAAGAATTCTGCGGTTTGGCGGGTGCCTTGCTCCGTTGGGCCAGATTGCCATCGACGATCACGCCAATGGCGTCGTTCCAGGTCGGCAAATTGCGATGACCGCTGCGGGCTTCGTCGTCGCCATCGCCATCCATTTCATCATCGTCGTCGTCTTCGTCACCCTCGTCGTCGACGTGGGCAGCGACTCGGCGGCGGACCTGCGTGTCCTCTTCCTCATTTGAGGTTTCACCCTCTTCATCTCGACGGCCCCGTCCTCGCGGTCGTCGGCGACGTCGACGCTTCTCGGGCCGTTCATCCCCTTCCTCGGTGGACTCGCCATCGGTGTCCGCACCTTCGGAGTCACCAGCGTCCTCGTCGTCGATAGAAGTTCCTTCTTCGAGTTCGACATCATCTTCGGATTTCTCATCTTGTTCACCGCGTCTGCCGCGGCCCCGACCACGTCCACCACGTCGGCGTCGGCGGGGACGTTTCTTAGTCTCATCCGAGGCTTCTTCTTCGTCCTCGTCATCTTGAGACTTGTCGGGGATGTCCTCGGCAAATACGGCTTCTTCACCTTCGGTGAACAAAAAGGATGATTCAACATTCGTCCGTGGCGAAACAAAGGCACTTCCCCAATTCACGGCGTCGGCCGAGAACAGGGCATCGAACGCGCTGCGTGCCGCCTCGCCCGAGATCCGCTGCTTCTCTTTCTCTTCCGCCGTTTGAGGTTCCGAGGTAGGAGCGGCGGTATCTTCAATCAACTCATCGTGTTCTTCGAAGACTTCCTCAAACACGATTTCCTCTTGAGCTTCCACCGGCTTTTCGCGACGGCGATCACCACGACCACGCGGGCGCTCTTCCGAGCGTTCCGACTTTTTCTCTCGGGCGCGATCGTCGGAGCGCGAACGCTCAGGCCGCGGTCGACCTTCGCGGGGTTTATCGCTGCGAGATCTTTCCTCGCGAGGTCGTTCCTCACGTGGTTTGTCTTCTCGTGCCCGGTCTTCACGTGCTTTGGGCTCGCGTGGTTTTTCCGACCGTTGTGGTTCGGACTGCTTCTTGGCGATGGGTTCCGCCTTCTTGGGAACTGGTTCGGGTTCGGGAGGTACTTCCAAACCTAAGGACGACGCCAAGCCACTCCAATCGCTCGGGGCGACTGGTGGAGGTGCAACCTCGCTGCGCTCCTGGACCACCTTGGGCAATTCCTTGGGAGCTGGCTGTTTGCGCTCGAGTGCTTCGGGTTGGATTTCCACGCCCAGGTCGCCGATTAGGGAGTCCCAGGGCGAACCGTTTTCGTTTTCTTCGTTCATCATTGCTTACTTATATTGATTACCGTTTGCCGAAATCACCGCGCGGTTTCGGGCAAGCGGCCAAGTCATTCAGTTAGCCCCTTAATATATGGTGTTTTCGCAAATTCGGAAAGACACGCCGTTGTGGCCCGGTTTCGTCGGTTTTCGATTGATTCGGCTCAACTCCCACTGGACTTACGACTACAATTCCCTGCACAGACTCCTCTTGCCACTCCAGGTGAAGTCATGACGCTGGAAACCACTGCCGCCGAACAGCATGGGCCGGTCGAAGACGTTGAAGTCCGCGGCCATATCATCGACAGCCTCATCCTGCCCAAGGTTTTGGACCAAATCACGACCCTCGGTGGGCACTTTCGGATTAAGCACATCAGCATCGGTCAGGAACGCTCCGATCCCAGTTATGCGCTGGTCGAAGTTCGTGCCGAGACCAACGACGACCTGCAAACGATCCTTGCCCAAATTGCCGATCATGGCGCGGTCCCCACGGCGGGAACCGACTGTCGGTTGATCGAGGCCGATATCGCCGGCGCGTTCCCCGAAGGCTTCTACAGCACGACCAACCAGGAAACCGAGGTCCGCCTCGACGGCAAATGGAATCCTGTCGCGCTTCAGGAGATGGATTGCGGGATCACGGTCGATCCCAAAACCAACGCCGCGCGGTGCGTGGCGATGTCCGACGTGGAAGTCGGCATGCCGATTGTTTTGGGCCACGCGGGGGTGCGGGTTTTTCCGTTGGAACGCGCCCAGCAGGATCACGCCTTCGCCTTTATGAACAGCGCGGTCTCGACCGAGAAACCCAAAGGGGTCGTCATCCGGCAGATCGCACAACTGCTGTTCGAGAATCGCAATGGCCCGGGCAAGTCCTTGCTCGTGGGTGGACCGGCCATTGTCCACACCGGCAGCGGTGCGCTGGTCGGCGAATTGATCCGCGGCGGATACATCCACAAGCTTTTCGCGGGGAATGCCTTAGCAACCCACGACATCGAGCAAGCGATCTTCGGCACGAGCCTCGGCGTGAACATTAGCGAAGGGAGCCTCGCCGATGCCGGCCACGAACACCACCTGCGGGCGATCAACCGCATCCGCCGAATTGGCTCGATCAAAGCCGCTGTTGACCAAAGCGTTGTCAAATCGGGCATTATGTATGAGTGCATCAAAAACAATGTCGATTTCATCCTGTCGGGCAGCATCCGCGATGATGGCCCGTTGCCGGATGTGATCACCGACGCGTTGGACAACCAACGACTCATGCGGGCCGCCATTCGCGATGTAACATTCTGCTTGATGATCGCCACGACGCTGCACTCCATCGCCGTCGGGAACATCCTCCCCGCGAGCGTGAAAGTTGTGTGCGTCGACATTAATCCCTCGACGGTCATCAAACTCAACGACCGCGGAAGTTTTCAAACGGTCGGCCTCGTGACCGATGTCGAACCGTTCCTGCGTGCGCTCGTGAGCGAAGTCAAACGGCTTGAGGAACAATCGTAACACTTACACGCCCAGGGATTGCAATCCCTGGGCTTAAGAGATTTCCCATGTCTACACCTCACATCCTCATGTGCCCGCCGACGCACTACGGCATCCACTATGAAATCAATCCGTGGATGAGCACCGCACGGCAGGCCGATCACGCGCTGGCGAACGAGCAATGGGCTGATCTTCGGGCGATCCTCGCCGGCACCGGGGCGATGATCTCCGAAGTCCCCGCTGTGGAAGGACTGCCCGATCTCGTGTTCACGGCCAATGCGGCGCTCGTGTTTCGTGATTCCGCCGTACTGGCCCACTTCAAACATCCGCAGCGCCAGGGCGAGGAACCTCACTTTCGTGCGTGGCTCGAAACTAACGGATGGCGCGTTAACTACCCTCCGGGTGGGATGTTTTTCGAGGGGGCGGGCGATGCGTTGTTTTGTGGCGACACACTGTTCGCCGGTTATCGCATGCGGAGCGATGCCCGAGGTCACCAGCAAATCGGCGAAACGCTCGGCGTGCGCGTTTTGCCATTGGAACTGGTTGATCCTTACTATTACCATCTCGACACCTGTTTCTGCCCGCTGGCTCCCGGTGAAGCGATTTACTTCCCCGGCGCGTTCGACGACTACGGCCAGAAGGTGCTGGCCGAGCACGTTCCGCATCTGCACGCCATCGAGGAAGCCGAGGCGCGCAGCTTTGCCTGCAATGCGGTGGTCGTCGGCAAAACGGTGGTCACGAACACCGGCTGTCCTAATCTGCACGAACTTTTGCGTTTGCTTGGTTACACGCCGATCGAGACGCCGCTTTCTGAATTCGTGAAAGCCGGCGGCAGTGCGAAGTGCCTCACGTTACGACTCGACGGAGAAGAAGCGGCGGGGTGGAGGGCGTCATAGTTAATGACACTGCTGCCCCCGGGTGTGTGCTCGGCAGGACCTCGCAATCATCCGGGGCTAAATTTATTCGTGTATATCGTGGTTAATTCCGGGCGCTTACGCTGACGGCTCGCATTCTTTTACCAACTTGCTAATCTCCTTAAACTCCGGCGTGCCGGCTTGGTGGCACCATTCGAAGAGGGCGGCTTCGGTCGTAGTGAGTAGTGCACCCGAGGCTTCCATACGTTTGAGTGCGATTTCGTGGTCGATAGGGAATCTCGACCCTACAGCGTCGGTGACTACCAATGTTTGATAGCCCGCGGCTAATAGATCGAGTACGGTTTGCTGGACGCAGACGTGGGTTTCGATGCCGCAGACGACGACCCGCTCGATGCCGGCCGCTTGCCAGTCGTCGAAGATCGTACTGCACGAGCCGCAACTGAACGTCATCTTGCTTACGGCTGCGCTCGTCAATCGCTCGGCGAGGATTGGCGCGGTGGGGCCGAGCTTCTCGGCATACTGTTCGGTGCAGGCGATGCGAACGTCGAGAATTTTCGCGCCATCGAGCAGACGGCGAATATTCCAGGTGATCCGCGCGGCGTCGGCTTGCACGGCGAGTAATCGTTCTTGCACGTCGATCACCAGCAGGGCCGTGTCGGCGGGTCGCATGAGCTCAGGGGATTTGGGGAGAGGCATGGGAATGCGGATTTCGGATTGCGGAATTCGGAATGAAGATCAACTGCCTGCTATCATAAAGCGAGTTATAATAACCACAAAGGCACGAAGATCACAAAGTTTAGTTCGGTTGCCATTTTTTCTTTATTTGTTCTTCGTGCCCTTTCTGCCTTCGTGGTGAATTCTTTAATGAGCGACAAACCCGAACCCACGAAAGAGATTTGCCACTGGACGAAGTCGCAACTCGAAAACCACTTCGGGCTATTGGCGAAGATCGTGGTTGAGCCGACGTATGGCTGCACAAAATGTGGCCGCGCTGCGAATGCGAAGAAGTGGCTGTGCAAGCCAAAGAAGCTGCCGAAAGAAGATTGACCACAAAGCCACGAAGTACACAAAGTGGAAGTAACCACGAATCCTCACGAATATAGCGAATTTGATTTATTCGTGTGATTCGTGGTCCACAACTTCTTCGGGCAATATTCAAGCCCCTTGGCAGGTTTGGGGATGTGAGCGAAAATGATTTGCTTACATTCAATTTGAGTAGCAAGCCTGATTGAGCCTTTATGAAAATTCGTTCGACCACCATTCTTACCGTCCGGCATAACGGGCAAGTTGCCATCGGGGGCGACGGCCAAGTGACGATGGGTCAAACCGTCGTGAAGAGCGATGCCGTCAAGATTCGTCGTTTGATGGACGACAAAGTGCTGGTTGGTTTTGCTGGTGCAGCGGCCGACGCCTTTGCCTTGATGGAACGGCTCGAAGGGAAGTTGAAGGATCATCCCTCGAATCTGCCGCGGGCATGTACGGAGTTGGCCAAGGAGTGGCGAATGGATCGCGCGTTGAGAAGGCTCGAAGCGCTCGTGGCGGTGGTGAACGCCGAGCATTCGCTGCTCGTTTCCGGCACGGGCGACGTCATTCAACCGAGCGACGGCATTATCGGCATCGGCTCGGGCGGGAACTATGCGCTGTCGGCCGCGCGGGCACTCATTAAGCACAGCAATTTGTCAGCCGCCGAGATCGTACGGGCCGGGCTCGAAATTTCCGGCGAGATTTGCGTTTATTCCAACCGACACATCACAATTGAAGAGATCAAGTGAAGAATCTGACCCCGCGCGAAATTGTGGAACATCTCGACCGCCATATCGTCGGCCAGGCCGACGCGAAGCGTGCGGTGGCGATCGCGGTGCGTAACCGTTGGCGGCGGCAGCAACTCGACGACGAGATGCGCAAAGAAGTCGCTCCGAAAAATATTCTGATGATTGGCCCCACCGGCGTCGGCAAGACCGAGATCGCGCGGCGGCTGGCGAATTTGACCGGTGCGCCGTTTATCAAAATCGAAGCGACCAAATACACGGAAGTCGGTTACTATGGCCGCGACGTGGAGAGCATGGTTCGCGAGTTGGTCGAGAACGCAATCGGCTTGGTTCGCGAACGCGAAATGACTAACGTCAAGGAAGAAGCCGAACGGCGCGTCACGGAACGGCTACTGGATATGCTTGCGCCGATGCCGTCGTCGTTCGACGTAGGGGCGGACAGTGTGGATTCGCCGGAACGCTTCGAGCGGACACGTGAAAAGATGCGAGCGATGCTTGTTGGCGGCGAGCTTGAGAATCGCAACGTCGAGATCACGATCGAGCAAAAGGCCCATGCGATGATGATTCCGGGGTTGGCTGGTCCCGGCGGCGACACGATGGATTTCGATATGCAGGGGATGCTCGAAAAAATCCTGCCGAAGAATGTCTCCCGCCGCGAGATGACGGTCGCCGAAGCTCGCAAGGTGCTGTTCGATCAGGAGTGCGAGGCGCTCATCAATCAAGAAAAGGTGAATGCCCAGGCGGTGGAGCTTGCCGAGAACACGGGCATGATCTTTATCGACGAACTCGATAAAGTGGTCGCGAGCGATGGAGGTCGCGGGGCGGACGTGTCGCGGCAGGGTGTGCAGCGTGATTTGCTGCCGATTGTTGAAGGAACGACCGTGCAAACGCGGTATGGCTATGTGAAAACAGATCACGTGCTGTTCATCGCGGCGGGGGCGTTTCACACGACCAAACCGAGCGACCTGATGCCGGAGCTACAAGGACGCTTTCCGATTCGCGTGGAGTTGGAAGCGTTGGTGAAGGACGATTTCGTGCGAATTCTTTCCGAACCACGCAACGCGCTGACCAAGCAATATGTGGCCCTGATGCAGACCGAAGGGGTCGACGTTGATTTTAAGACCGACGCGATCGAGGCGCTGGCCGAATTTGCGTTTCAGGTTAATCAAAAGACTCAGAACATTGGCGCGCGGCGATTGCATACGATCTTGGAACGGCTGCTGGAAGAACTTAGCTTTGCCGCGCCGGATATGAAAATGGGCCGCGTAGAAATCAACGCGGCGTATGTGAAAGAGCGCCTGGCGGATATCGTGCAGGATGAGGATCAGAGTAAGTATATTCTTTAACCACGAAAGATATGTGTAGTTGTCATTCTGAGGGGAGTTCCGCGACCCGAAGAAACTAGCTTCAGTCTTCACACGCTCTCATCGTGTGATGGTGCTGCAGGCCAGATCCTTCGGTCGCCTAGGCTCTCTCAGGATGACGATTGGTTCTGTTTTTCGTGGTTTCTTAATTCTTCCACAAGCGGATCGTACTTCGTTCCCACCGCCGTAATGGTGAATTCCCGTTCGGTTTCGCCGACGGGGGCAATTTCGATTTTCAGATAATCGTTGGGCAGAATCTCGGCGAAGCGGTCGGCCCATTCGACGAACGTCACTCCTGCACCGGCGAAGTATTCCTCGGGGCCAAGTTCTAGAAATTCATCCTCATCGCGCAGCCGGTAAGTGTCGAAGTGGTAAACCGGCATCCGGCCGGCTCGGTATTCATTCACCAACACGAACGTGGGGCTAGTGATTCCATCACGAGGATTGCCGAGCGCTGCGGCGACGGCTTGCACGAGCCGCGTTTTGCCAGCGCCGAGCGTGCCAACCAGTGCCACGGTTGTCGCGGCAGTAAGGACCTCGGCGAGCATTTCCCCGAGGCGGTCGGTGTCGGTTTCGTTTTTAGCGAGAAAATGGAAACTCATCATGTTCAATCGTTGTCTGCGCGGTGTTGAAAACCTTGGGGGGCGAGCGGTTGGCGGTGCCCGTGGGAATCGACCTGCCACAAACCGGCATCGGCGATGGCCTCACCGATCCGCGTGATGGGAATGGAAAGGGGTTGATCGCTCAAAATTTCGCGGGCGGTGTCGGTCGGCACGGCCAGTAGCAGTTCAAAATCTTCGCCATCGCCGAGGGCGTGTTCAAGGGGGGGGCGGTGATCTTGGGCGCTAAGTTGGTTAGCGGCGTGGGAGATGGGGATTAATGGCGGATCAATCACAATGCCGAGGTTGCTCGCTTTGGCGAGTCGTGCGGCGTCGATCGCGAGTCCATCCGAGATATCCATTCCCGCGTGCAGCGTGTAGCGTTCGTTGAGAAGAAGTGCTTCGGCGATGCGAGGTTCCACGGCAAGATGTCGGCCCAAGATACTGCCGCCGAGCGAACCAGTGACGAGAATCTGATCGCCGATTTTCGCCCCGCTGCGGATGAGCGGACCGCGCGCGGTCGTTTCGCCGATGGCGGCAACGCTAATCGCGAGTGGGCCGTCCCAAGTGTTGGTGTCGCCGCCGGCGATGATGATGCCGTGGGTTTGCGCGAACGGGATCATGCCGCGATAGAGTTCGATCGCGAGTTCCAATGCCGTGAGTTTCGCCGTGCCTTGCTTGGGCAACACCAGCGACACAAACGCGGCAACCGGCTTCGCGGCCATGGCGGCCAGATCGCTGAGATTAACGCCGAGCGTCTTGCGGCCGATGAGTTGGGGGTCGACTTGGTCGATCAAAAAATCCACGCCATCGGTGAGCATGTCGGTGGTGACCACGGTGTCGGCGTTTTGCGCAGCGATGACCGCGGCGTCATCGCCGAGCGCAATTTTCAGCCGCTCGCCTGAGGGCAAATTTTTTTCGAGCCAGTCGATGAGTTCTGCTTCAAGCGACAAAGGAATGACCTAAATTACGCAAACCACCAATTAGGCTTGCTAGCGTGGGAATTCTTCGAGAAAAATGCTGAACGCGGCTCGACCAACTGCTTGCGTTCTAGCACCGCCAGCATTAGCGTTACGGTTAATGAGGCGATCACAAGCCGTTGGATTGTCGGTCCTCAGCTATTTTCAGGTAATGGATGCGTTTTGCAAACCCAGGCCCTCGAAACCCGAAGCGGGTTGTGAAAAGGAGTTCACCTCGTGCTGGTCGTCTCGCGAAAAGTTGGCGAACGAATTTTGATCGGTGAGCAAATTTGCGTCACCGTCATCAAAGTTGGCAGCGGCGGCGTGCGGATTGGTATCCAAGCGCCCAAGGAAATGGCCGTCGTGCGCGAAGAGCTCGCCGAGCAAGTCCGCCGGGCCGAGGAGCTCACAATCAAACTTGCGCAAGATCCGTCGACAAACGGCGAGTCGGCATCCATGGATTCGGCAGAGCGCTAGAGCGTTTGCCAATCATTGAGCGCGGAATCCGCGGCGTCGGACCAGATAACTTCTTCTGCCAGATCGCTGTTTTCATTTTCCCGCAGAATTATGCCGGGCGCGGTCTCCCACGCCAGATCAGCGGGCTGGAGGCTTTGTTGGTTGAAAGCTGTTTCCTGCAGCACGAGATTATCGGCGATCAAGGCTGTGGCTTGATACTCGCTGCGGTCGATCCAATTCACCACCGGTAGTGGAGCCAGCCAGAAATTGGCAGTCGATATTTGATTTTCGACCGGCTCGCGGGTTGCCGTGATTGGGGTGGTAGATAACGCTTGTTGTGAAGACGTTTCTTGCTGAATGCTCGGAACGGATTCGACGACGGCGATTACATTTTCATCTGCATCTTCCGATTCTTCACTAGCAACGAGTGCTGATGAAGGGGCCGTGATTTCTTGAGCATCCGGGCCCGAATGCTGACGCTGCCAAATGAGAAAATCGCGGCCATCGACGTCGCCATCGAAATCAGCGTCACCCTGAACATGCACACCGTAGGTCCACTTAATGCCGTAACCCTCCTGCCAAGCGGCGAGGTCCAGGTCGTCGATCACACCATCGTCGTTGAAATCGCCATCGGGGGGGCCAACATTGATTCCTAATCCGTAACCGGCTTGCCAGGCTGCGAGATCGAGACTATCGACGCGGCCATCGGCATTGCTATCGCCATCCTCCAAAGATGCCCCCGCTGTTATCCAGGCGCCTTGCTGCCAAATGAGAAAGTCGCGACCGTCGATGTCGCCATCACCATCGAAATCGGGAGCGCTGGGTTGGGGGGGGATGTCGAGCGCCTCAAACATGTACGAGCTGCCTACGAATATTTCTCTCTCGTCGGTGGTTAAGGCCTGGGTCGGGCTAAATTGAATCGCGTACCATTCAAGCGGTGTGACTTGCGTCTTGCTGGCGTTGCTCAGGAAAATACTCGTGGGAATCAGATTTGTAGTCGACCCCGTTAAAGACTTGCTATCGTAACCGTAGCCGTTACGCGTCACGAGCATCGTGACGCCCAATTCCTCGGGAGAATTGGAGATCACCAAGCGAATTTGATCTTCCCGGTCCCAGTAAATCGACTTGAATGCCATCTTGTCGAGCAACACGCCGCTACTGTAAACATCAATGGAAAGCACGCCCGCAGCAGTGTTAGTTCTCGTGAATGTGACATCGATGTGTTCGGACGTACTCTTAAAAATCGAGGCAATCGTATGAACCGCTCCACTACCGTTCGCATCGAAATAACTTGAAAACGAGCTTAATTCTGAGAGACCGAATGTGAGTGCCGTTGACCAAGAGGTGGTGGTGGTCGCGGGCAAATTGGCTTGTGCCAATTCATGCCCGCCCAACGTATCAGGTGCCAGCGGATAAGTGGGATCTGTGGATTGTGTCAAGCCTCCCATCGCCATGAGCCACCGGCGGGGTCCGGCATTGGTGCCCGTAAACAGGCGTAATTGCTGTTCTCCTGCAACCGTACTTGCTGGACTCGGGACAACATAATCGAGCGATGGCACCCACTGACTATTGGTGTACCAGGCTGATTCTCTTTCTGTTCCAACAGTACTGCCTATTCGAATCTGCGGCGTAACGCCATTGCCATCGAGCGAATAATGCCAGGCGGTGAGCCAATGCAGCTGATTGCCCAAACTGGCCGAGCCCGTCACATCCCAGACTCCAAGGTTGCGGCTCGAGCCATCGCTGGTGATTTCATACAACGGCATATCATCGTCAACAGGCGGCGCGCCTTCGGGTTGAACATCCAAAGGCTGCAAGTTGTCGGCGTAGACATACTGGTTATCAACATAAAGCACACGTCGCAGGGTGTTACCAGTTGCAGGAGCCGTGACTTGATTCCAGTTGGTGGTAGCTAAATTAAATCCGCCTGGATTAATCAATAACGGTGCTTGAGTACTCGTTTCGATCTTACGTGGCAATTCAAGTGCATACATCGCGTCTCCGTACAACACGACGACGCGATTTCCGTAGATGTAAGGTTCGGAGACACCCAGATTCAACAGGGTGCCCCAATTTTCTCCATCTATCGAAAAGTAAAGCGAATCAATATTGCCGACTTGAGAATTGAATTCCTTGGATATGTACCCCACTCCGCGGATGTGCTGCAACCATATCGAAAGTCGCCCAGCGTAACTGCTGCCCGAGATGGCACCCGTGAACGATCCCCGAAGATTCGAGATTACGGCCTTGTCGCCAAGCTGCTCGGGCGCTTCGACTTTCATGATGACTTCGGCCTGTTCATCGCCAGCGACGAGGATATCGCCTAGCTCGGCGCCGGGAGCGGCCGCCACGGCTTGATTGCCAAGTACGTGGACCTTCGCGTCGTTGGGGCTCCACCCTCCCTGAAATTCGAGTTGGTGAGTCCAGGTCGTGGTGGTGTAGTTTTCCAAATCTTCGGCAACGTGACGCACGACCCGGTTGCGATAGGAAACATCGCCCCAAAAGGAGGCCATGCCATCGGTGAACATTCCAGCCGTATGTGCATGGAGTCCTCCGATGTCGCCAAGCTCCCAGGCTTCGTAAACCAATTTGTTGGCTTCGACAACCCAAGCTTCCCCCACGGCGGAACGACGAGCGCGGAACACGCCAATTTGCCCTCCCTGGGGATCGCCAGATTGTTGCAGATAGTCGGCCCAGGGAAACCAAGCGCCAAGTCTGTCTTCAGGCGACTGTTCGGGAAACGCATTGGCAAACGACCAACTCCGCGCGCGTTGCATACCGTCGGTAACGCTTCCAGCGATCGCCGGCACGTCGTAGCCACCACCCACTTGTTCGATGCGGGTAAAAGTTTGTCCCCAATCTTGGGTGTAAGCAAAGGAAACGCCCTCTGCGACCCAAGCGCTGCCCATGCGCCGTTCACGTTGGCACATGACGACGACTAAACCTTCATGAATAATCGCGTGTTGTGCGATGTAGCGATAACCAGCGACAGTACCTTGCAACAGGTCGCCGCTAGCAGTGTTAAGCTGCAGTGTGTTCACAACAGTGAAATCTTGGCCGCGTAGGAACTGCATGCGTTGTGCGCTACGGTCCCACAAAATCGCCAAAGGTGTGCTACCGTCATGATCCCAGCCTGTGCCAAGAATTTCCGATTGACCGATGTCCGTATAAACTTCCGTCCAAGCATTGATCTCACTGAGCAGCGTTTCGTCACCGTACCGGGGCACGCCGGCATCCACGGAATTGCCCTGAGGATCAACAGTTTCCGAATTGCGGGTGAACTGGAACGGCAAAGTCCCTTGAATGCCGTTGTCGAAAATGGCTGATTGCCAATTCTCAAGCGTCAGTGGCGACTCGCCCGAAAAGGCATAGCGTGGTTCCAGCATTTCGATGCGCAACGTGCAACTGCTGGGGACAGGGCGCACGGATGAGCGCTTCTTCACCACGGAGAATAAATACTGAATCATCAAGTTGCCCTGTTCCGATCGGAAAAGAGAGCAGTGAATTGCCGAACCGCTCCCTGGAATATGCGTCGAGTGCCGCAGTTTCCAGAATAGATGGGCGCTGCCGATTGGACAAGGAATTTGACCCAATGGTCGGTTTCGGGGCCGTTTTATAACGGTTTTGTCACCTGCGCCTTGCCGCGATGGAAAGTTGATCGTGTGCTGGAAAATGACCACAATCTGGTCACAAATTCGCAGCCATCACTTCACCACCGAAGTATCTTCGTCGACGGGGTCTTCTTTTTTCACTGTGCGCGCCGGTCCATCGGTCTTTTTTACCGTGCGTGGCGTGACGGTCAGCTGATTACGCACGTCGACAATCGCAGGGCTTTGCACCGTGTCGAGGGGGCCGTGTTGATTGACGCAGCTTCGTAGGCGGTCGAGCTTGGATGCGAAGTCGGCTTCACCTGGCGGCGATTGCCCGGGGGCCGCGCCCCACACAACCCGGGTACCGCCGCGGGTCATGAGGTCGTAGACGAAAAAGCGATGCTCGTCGAGAATCTCCGGCCGGGTGGAGGGAAGGATATCGACCAAATGCAGCGATTCCCACACGTCGGAGAGTTTCACGGCGAGATCAACCGCACCTTGCACGCGGGGGCTGTCCCATTTTTGTCCCACGGGGGGACGATCGACGATGTTTTGAATCCGGGGCATGTAGCGCTTGCGAATCTCAGGCACATCGCCAATCGGCAGCACAACGGCTTGCTCGTCGAGGGGAACGAGCAGCATTCCTTCTTCGCTCGCCATTTCCACCACTGCCACGGGCTTACGAAACTCGACATCGACGTGTACGCCCGCGGGAAGCTGCTTGGTGATTCTTTCGACCGAACGAATCCAGGGGTGCAGAACAAAACCGTCTTGCACGACATTCATAAAGGCATCGTCGAGCACGGAGAGTTGCTGATCGAGGCCCGCGTTGCGGATGACTTCGGCGCGAATATCTGAGCTGATCCATTCGGGCTGCGGGGTCATCGTGATTCGCTCGGCGGAAAGCAGATACGGTTGGCGATGAATCACAAGCGGCGCGACGTGCTGCCAAACGGTCTGCATGCCCCAACCGAGAATCGCAACAACCACGAGAGAGAGCAACACGCGCATACGTGGCACTGCAAAAGAAAGCTTCTTGCTGGGAGCCTTCGTCGGCGCTGCCGGTTGAGGATTCTTGCCTTCGGCGGATTTCTTGCGTTTGATCGTAGCCACTCGAACACCTCCTGCGTTGAGTCGCGACATTTCTTAGTTTTGTAACGACGGCTTCTAGCCGTTGGTTAACTCGCTCAATGGCGGCTGGAAGCCACCACTGTGTTTCCTTACCAAATCTCGAGTTCGGTTTCTAATTCCACGCCGAGACGCTCGGCCACGCGGCTGCGAATCATGTCGATAAGCCGCAGCACGTCCTGGCTCGTGGCACCTTCGGTGGCGACAATGAAATTCGCATGGCGTTGGCTGACTTCGGCCCCGCCGACGCGGGTTCCCTTGAGTCCGGCCTGATCGATCAACATCCCCGCGCTCATGCCACGTGGGTTCTTGAAGACGGTAGCGCAATTTTGATGCGAAAGCGGTTGGCCGGCTTTCTTGACGATCCACTGCTTCTGCATCCGCTTGGTGAGTTGCTCGGGGTCGTCTTCTTCGAGCAAGAATTCGGCGTTGAGGATCACCAGCTCGTCGAGGCTGCTTTGGCGGTAGGCGAAGACGAGGTCTTCGCGGTCGCGTTGGAGGATTTCGCCAGCGCGGGTCATCACGGTCGCGCGGCAGGCCCATTGGCCAATGTCGCCCGCGCGGCTACCCGAGTTGCCATGCAGCGCACCACCCACCGAGCCGGGAATGCCAACGAGCGGCTCCAGGCCCGCGAGGCCAGCACGGACTGATTCGCTGATCGCATGGGCGAGCTTCGCCCCGCCACCGGCTGTGAGACGGTTGCCTCGAATTTGAATTTCCGCGAAATCGCCACCGGCGAGGCTCAGCACCATGCCGGGAACACCATCATCGCGGATCAGGATATTTGAGCCACCACCGAGAATGCGGATGGGAACTTCTTCGTCGCGGCAACGGCGCACGAGGGCCCGCAGTTCGTCGACGGTCTTGGGCTCGGCGAAGAATTCGGCGTGTCCACCGATCTTGAGCCAAGTCCGCTCGGCGAGCGGTTCATTCACACGAACAATTTTTTCAAAGCCACTGACAACAGTCATTGCAGATTCCACCTCAAAGAGCAGGCATTATCGTGACTTGTAGGCCGCCAGTCGTCAATTCTCCTGTGACAATTGCGCCAACCGCCACGGCGCACCGCCGCTGATTCTTGTTTCGGCAGAGTATTATTCTTGCATAAAATGGGGGCGTTCCGAAGCGAACAATCCGCGCAGACGCGAAAAAATTCGCCGTTTTTCTGTGGATTTGGGGAGAATCTGCTCAAGGCGGAGACTCGGTGGTCGGTTAAACACCTTCCGACAGGCCGCCCCACTGCCGCCAAGCCTCGTAGCAGCCCAGGGCAGCTGCGTTCGACAGATTGAGGCAGCGCACTTCCGGACGCATCGGGATTCGTAAGCAACGCTCGGGGCGGGTGAGAATTTCGCCGGGAAGACCCGCCGATTCGCTGCCGAAAACCAGCGCGGCCCCTGGCAGGAACTGCGCGTCGCCGTAATTGATGGTCGCCCTTTTGGTGAAGTACCAATGATTCTCGGCGGGCAGCCGTGCCACCAACTCAGCCCAATTCTCGACGACTTCCAGATTCAGGAGTTCCCAGTAATCGAGCCCGGCCCGCCGCACCGAGGCATCGTCGATGTTGAAGCCCAGCGGTTTGACGAGCCACAGTTTCGCGCCGACGGCCACACAGGTCCGGCCGATGTTACCGGTGTTGTAGTGAATCTCGGGCTGGTAGAGGACGACGTGAAGTTGGGGTTCGTTGGGCACGGAAGTTAACCACGAAGACACAAAGGGCACCAAGGACATCAATTTATGAAGTTCCAAGTATGTCGAAACATCGCCAAATTGAATATGCTCTTTGGGCAAGTGTCGTCAAATTAAGAACTACTTTTCTTCGTGCTCTTTGAGCCTTTGTGGTGAATCGTGGGAGGTATCATGTCGGTGGGGTTTGGGATTATTGGCACGGGGATGATTAGCAAGTTTCACGCGCGGGCGATTGGCGACGTGCGGGGGGCGAAGCTGGTGGCCTGCTTCAATCGCACGCCGGAGAAGGCCGACAAGTTGGCCGAAGAGTTTGGCTGCCAAGCTTATCATTCGCTCGAGGCGATGCTGGCCGATGACAAGGTCGACGCCGTGGCGATCACCACCGCGAGCGGCGCGCACATGGAACCGGCCATTGCCGCGGCGAAGGCGGGTAAGCACGTCATCATCGAGAAGCCACTGGAAGTGACGCTTAGGCGTTGCGATCAGATTATCAACGCCTGCGAAAAGCACGGCGTGAAATTGTCGACCGTGTTTCAATCGCGGTTTCACGATTCGTCGCTCAAGCTGAAGCAAGCCGTCGACACGGGCCGGTTTGGCACACTGACGTTGGGAGATGCTTATGTGAAGTGGTGGCGGTCGCAGGAGTATTACGACAGCGGCGCCTGGCGAGGGACTTGGAAACTCGACGGCGGCGGCGCGCTGATGAATCAAGCGATTCACACGGTCGATCTATTGATGTGGTTGATGGGACCGGTGGCCAAAGTGCAGGCCTTCACAGCCACGCTCGCGCACAAGCGGATCGAAGTCGAAGACGTCGCCACGGCCACGCTGACGTTTGCCAACGGCGCGCTCGGCGTGATCGAAGCGTCGACGGGCGTTTATCCAGGCTATCTCAAGCGGATCGAACTGCACGGCACGCGCGGCTCGGCCGTGTTAGAAGAAGAGGATATCAAGAGTTGGGAATTCGCCGACAAGGCACGTGGGGATGACGCGATTCTTGAGGCGATGAAAAACAAAAAGAGTTCAGGAGGTGGCGCCGCCGATCCCGCCGCGATTGGGCACCACGGCCACGCCAAGCAGTTTCAGGATTTCGTAAAAGCAATCAAGAACGACACGACCCCGGCGATTGACGGTCCCGAGGCGAGGAAATCGGTGGAGATCATCCTGGCGATTTACAAATCGGCGAAGACGGGCAAGTCGGTGAAGCTGGCGGGGTAAGAGGTCTCACGCAGAGGCGCGGAGAGCGCGGGCTTCTGCAAAATTACGGGTGTTCCCGGAAAGGCGTTGCTCTCCGGCTAGCAGTATTTGCGTGACAAGCTAGCGGGGAATCGGTATTTCCGCGTATCCCGGTTTTCGGCGACAATGTTCGCTCCAAGGAAGGAGCTGCGGGGCGCATGAAGCCGGTCGTTGATTACGTTGTCTATTTCATCGTGCGGATATTGATCTGTGGCTTGCAGGCGATGCCGCTCAAGATGATTGCGCCTATCTGCGATCAATTCGGCTGGGTCTGTTGGAACGTGCTGCGCTTTCGTCGGCAGGTCGTCGAAGAAAACTTGCTAATCGCTTTTCCGGAAAAGTCTCAAGGCGAACGCGACCAGATTGCGCTCGCGATGTGGCAGCATCTGTTTTTGATGATTGCCGAAATCGCCCATGCACCGCGCAAGCTGCACCGCACCAACTGGCGGCAGCATTCTAGCTTCACCAACATGCGCGCGGCGATTGCGGCGTTGATCGATGATCGGCCAAGCGTGATCATTTCCGGCCACCTTGGCAATTTTGAACTCGGCGGCTATTTACTTGCGCTTCATGGTTTTCCGACCCACACGATTGCCCGGCCGCTCGATAATCCCTATTTGGATCGCTTTGTGAATGAGTTTCGCGGTTCGAAGGGGCAGTACATGTTACCCAAACATGGCAGCGGGCCGCAGATCGCTGAGGTGCTGGATCAGGGTGGGACCCTGGTGCTGTTAGGGGATCAATTCGCCAGCACCGCAGGATGTTGGGTTGAATTCTTTGGCCGACCGGCTTCAACTCATAAAGCGGTGGCTGTGTTCTCTTTAGGAAGTAAGGCACGCACTTTGGTATCGGCGGCGGTGCGAAAGGGCGGGCCACTCTGCATCAAGATGGATATCACCGGAATCGTGGACCCGGAGGAAAAGGACTTTGCCTTGGGAACGATTCCTTTGCTTACCGAATGGTACACGAAGAACCTCGAAAAGCTGGTCCGAGATGCCCCGGATCAGTATTGGTGGGTTCATCGGCGGTGGCGTGGATCACCCGATGACCGCCAAAATCGTCGGCTTTTGCGAAAACAACAAGCTGCCTGACAGGTGGCCATTTCGCAAAAGCATAATTGTACGGCCAGATTTTGCACTTCCACTTGCTACGGATGCCATCCCTGCCATAATCTGAAGAGCTACTGATTCATTGCAACTTCAGTGAGCTCCCGCCTAGAACATCCCACTGTCCCACCTTGGATGTCGTACGCAAAGTGTATCACCTTCGACCGTTTCGCAACACGGATCCACCACACCTAGCTGAGATTTGGCGCAGCCAACCTCCGCAACGGGGGATTCTACAGCCCGTGTCGGCACCGATGTTGGAGTTCGCCGTGTTCTCGAAGGCGCACTTCGATCGCAATGGATTGATCGTTGCAGAACTCGACGGGCAGGTCGTCGGTTTTGCCCACGCTGGTTTCGGTCCCAACGACGACGGCACGAAGCTTGATAAGACCATGGGCACGACGCATATGCTGATGTTGCGTGCCGGCTTCGAAGACAACACGCTGGTGGATATGCTGCTGGCCGCGAGCGAAGAGTATTTGCGTTCGTCGGGAGCCACGGTGATTTACGCTGGAGGAATCAAGCCGCTTAACTCGTTTTATTTGGGTTTGTACGGCGGCAGCGAAATCCCTGGCGTTCTGCAAGCGAACAAATTGCTCCGCGAATCGTGCTCGCGCCGGGGTTATAGCGAAGCGGGGCAGGTATGTATTCTGCAAAACGACCTTGTGCGTTTTCGCCCCTCCGTTTCCCGCAAGGTCCGGCAGATTGGCCGCGTGACAAGGTTTGAGGAAACGGTCGACCCGTTAAGTTGCAATTGGTGGGAAGCCTGCGTGTGGGGTTCACAGCAACGTGACCGCTTCCAGTTGCTCGACAAGAACAGCGGAACGCCCATTGCCACGGCGTCGTTCTGGGACGTGCAACCCCTGTCGGCCTGTTGGGGAATCTGTACCGCCGGGCTGTTTGAATTGGAAGTGCTGCCTGAGTGGCGGCGGCAAGGATGTGCCTCATTTCTGTTGGGTGAAGCCTTTCGCCTCTTGCGCCGTCGCGGCGTAGCCACGATCGAAGCCCAGTGCATGTCGACCAACGAACAAGCACTCGCCTTCTATCAAAGCCTCGGGTTTATCGAAGTCGACCGGGGCTACGTGTTCCGCAAAGGTACTTCGGTGCAAAACGGCTCTACCCGTCCGGCGCTGTCGAAAGTCGCCAGCTGGGTTTAATCGCAGGTTACCGGGCTTGTCCACTCGCCTGGCGAGTATCTGATATACTGCCATCGTTTGCTGAGACCCTTTTCTAGCTCTCATCCAAGGAAATCGCGATGGCTCTTGCACACGCTGCACCTGGAGAGGTGATTGACGTTCGCCCTCTGAGTGGTGCGATACCGAGTTCTAGCACCAAAACACTGATTAAAACTGAACGCTTGGAAGTGATACGGCTCGTGTTGCCCGCGGGCAAAGTCATACCATCGCACAAGGTCGCGGGCGAGATCACGGTGCAATGTTTGGAGGGATGCGTCGAGTTCACGACATCGCGTGGGCCAAGGATCATCGAATCCGGAGAGATGCTTTATTTAAGCGGCGACGAAGAACATGCCCTGAAGGGGCTTGAGGACGCCTCGGTATTGGTGACCATCCTGCTTTGAAGCCCAATAAGACGATCACTTATTTCAGCGCCCAGAACCCTGGCGTGATAAACTCGACCAAATTGTCGTCGGGATCGCGGATGTAAAGGCTTCGCGCGCCGCCGGGCCAGTTGACGATGCTTTCGATGGGGATGTGCTTGGCAGAAAGTTCCGCTTGCCAGTCTTTGAAATCTTCCTTGGCAATCGAGAACGCGAAGTGCGTGCCACAAGCGGGGCCGTGGGGCGGGATGACTCCGCATTCAAATTCCAACGGCTCTTGGGTGACGCCCGTTAGAAATAAGAGCAGCACGTTGCAGTCGGCAACGTTGAGCGCGATCAACCGTTCGCTCCGCGAGAGGATTTCAAAGCCGAAGATCGCGCAATAGAAATCGGTCGCGCGCTGGAGATCGGCGACGTAGAGTGCGGTTTCGAGGATGCCGTTGATCTTGGGCATATTGACTATTCCTGCGTAGCGTGGCGTAGATGCAGATTGCGTTTTCGTCGATTCTAAGATTTCTGATATACTTCAGCTATGAGCACAATTTTCACTCACAACGGCCGACAAATTGCTCTGAGTAAAAATTGGGCCCAAACGTCGAGGTGCATCCGTGAACTTAAAGCAACTCAATCTTATCTGCTATACGATCTGCATCGTTTGCATTATTGCTGGAATTGTTTTTGCTCTGACTCTGATCTGGGGGGATATTAATAACAAGCTTGCTTGGAAAGGATCTCTGACGATTGGCGTTTTCTTTATTGCTTCTGCACTCACTTTAAGCGTCAACAAAATGATTGAGCGCCCGAACGGCCGTGAAATCTAGTGTGGCTTTCAGGCCAACCGCTTTATGTCGCTAAGTTGGTTGCGAAAAATTGCAACTAGGCGACTGCTTATCCGCGATGCTAGAATGTCAGGACGCTAATCGCCTATAATTCCTTGCTTAGCGACTTATCGAGCCATCTGTTCCCGCGGAGATTCAATCATGGCCACCGTTACCGAAAAACCGTCGTCCAAAAAAGTTCCCAAACCCAAGGTGCGCCAGTCGCAATGCTTTATCGATGGCCGATGGGTGCCGTCGGTGAGTGGGAAAACATTTGAGACGATTCATCCCGCCACCGAGGAAGTGATCGCGCAAGTGGCCGAGGGGGACAAGGCTGACATCGATCTGGCCGTGAAGGCCGCGCGCAAGCAGTTCGACGGCGGCGAATGGTCGCGGATGGATGCTCGCGATCGTGGGCGGTTGATGTACAAGTTCGCCGATTTGTTGGAAGAGAATGCCGAAGAACTCGCCGCACTCGAAACACTGGACAATGGCAAGCCGATCCGCGATTCTCGCGCCGCGGACATTCCGCTGGTGATCGATTGCATCCGCTACTACGCTGGTTGGGCTGATAAGATTCATGGCTCAACGATTCCCATCCGCGGCAACTATTTCTGCTACACCAAGCGTGAGCCAGTCGGCGTGGTGGGTCAGATTATTCCGTGGAACTTTCCCGCATTGATGACCGCCTGGAAATGGGGACCCGCGCTGGCTGCCGGTTGCACGATCGTGATGAAGCCCGCCGAGCAAACACCGCTCACCTGTTTGCGGATGGCACGGCTTGCTCAGAAGGCTGGCATCCCCGACGGCGTGATCAACGTAGTGCCGGGTTACGGTCCCACGGCAGGTGCAGCACTCGTTGCGCATCCGGGCGTGGACAAGATTGCGTTCACCGGTGAAGGCAACACGGCCAAGATTATTCAACGCAGCGCGCTCGAGACGATGAAGCGCGTGACGTTCGAACTCGGTGGCAAGAGCCCAAATGTGGTGTTCTCCGATGCGGACGTCGACGCCGCGGTGGATGGAGCGCACTTCGCACTGTACTTCAATCAGGGCCAGTGCTGCTGTGCTGGTAGCCGATTGTTCGTGGAGGACGAGATTCACGACGAGTTCGTGGATCGTCTCCAAGCGAAGAACAAGGCTCGCAAAGTGGGTGATCCGTTTGATCCCGAAACCGAGCAAGGACCACAGGTCGATCAGGCCCAGTTCGACAAGATTTTGCAGTATGTCGAATACGGCAAGAAAGATGGCGCGAAGCTCGTCAGCGGTGGTAAACGGCATGGCGATAAGGGCTTCTTCATCGAGCCAACGTTGTTCACCAACGTCGAAGACGATATGCGGATCGCCAAGGAAGAAATCTTTGGCCCCGTGATGAGTGTGCTGAAATTCAGCGATCTGGATGAGATTGCCCGTCGTGCGAATGGAACGCAATTCGGTTTGGCCGCTGCCGTGTGGACCCGCGACATTGGCAAGGCGCACACGCTCGCCTCGAAGATCCGCGCGGGCACCGTGTGGGTCAACTGCTACGATGTCTTCGATGCAGCCGCGCCGTTTGGCGGTTTCAAAGAAAGCGGCCTAGGCCGTGAACTGGGCGAAGCAGGCTTGGCTGCGTACACGGAACTCAAGACCGTGACGGTGGCGATGGCGTAGTAAACTAGTTTGATTTTACTATAATAAGTGGCCGTGGAATTTTTCCGCGGCCATTTTCTTTTTAAGTCTGCCATGAGTGAAGAATTCGACCAAGCATTTAGGAAGTTTGGAATTTCTGATGCCGAGATTGCGGAACTCAAACGCAGGGTTGCCGAAATCGAGTCGGGCTCTGTTGAACTTATCTCCGAAGAAGAGCTTTGGCGCAGAGTTGATGAAAAACGCAAAATAATGAAAAGTTCAAAGCAGGATCAAGACAACTCTAACAAGAATCAACATGGCTAGTCGCATTTTTAACGTTGTTAATGACCGTTTGGTTGAAATGATGGAGTCGCCATTTGCTAGCGAAGACATCTTTCAAGATTTACTTAGGCAGTATCCTGATCTTTTGTCTGGCGATTCCGAACAAGGCGACTCACCGAGGAGGTGGTTGCTAATACGTCGAGAAATGGGCATCGCTGCCGAGGAAGGCGCTGGTGACCGCTGGTCCTTAGATCATTTGTTCGTCGATCAACAAGGAACGCCTACGCTGGTTGAAGTCAAGCGCAGCAGTGATACTCGCATTCGTCGCGAAGTGGTTGGACAGCTTCTGGACTATGCTGCTAATGCAGTAGTTCATTGGTCGATTGATCGTGTTCAGGCTGAGTTTGTCGAAAACTGCAACAAAGAGGGATTAGACGCGGAAATGCGGCTCACGGAGTTTTTGGATGGCGGGAACTCTGAAGAATTTTGGCAGAAGGTAAAGACTAACCTTCAGGCGGGAAGAATTAGATTGCTTTTCGTTGCAGACGTCATTCCATCAGAACTTAGGCGTATTATAGAATTTCTGAACGTCCAGATGGATCCTGCTGAAGTACTGGGAGTTGAGATTAAACACTACGAGGCCCAGGGGCTTAAAACATTGGTACCGCGATTAATTGGCTTAACAGCTGAAGCGGATAGAAAGAAGAATCCTGCTTCGCAAATCTCTAGAAAACCGAAGCTGACAAAAGATGAATTACAGGCTATCGCGGATGAACGGGGAGTTGGTCCCCTTTATTCTGTATTAGTCAAAAAACTTTCCCAAATCTTTGAGGAAATATCTACAACACAAGGGAACATCTCGTTTGGCACACAGTTACCCGGCTATAAAACTAGTGCGGCAATTTTCGGCCTTTATCCAGTGATTAGCACTGCCAGTAAGGGCGTTCGCTATGGAGTCTACGCAGAGAGCTTGGCTACTTTGTGCCAAGTTGAGACCCAAATCATCAAAGATTTACTACCCAACTGCGATTTATCACCACCAAATTGGGGACGCGGATATAGTTCCGGTTTCGCACCAAGCCAATCAAGCTTCGACGAAATAATACGACTGCTCTCCAAACAATGACGGTCATTTTTGTTGCGTGCCCGCAGCTGGGGCTATGGTATAATTCTAAGCAGAGAAGGCTTTTTCCATTTGCGAGGGCTACGACCATGGCACAAATTACCGTTGATCCGTCGATTCAACAAATGCTTGGAGGAATGTCATCGCATATCGAGTTGCGAGACACCAACGGTCATGTGCTTGGTCATTTCTTGCCCAAAGACGAGTATGTCAAGATGCTCTATGCCAGCTACAAATGTGATTTGAGCGAGGAAGAACTTGAGCGTCGTGCCGCAGAGACAGGTGGTTGTACTCTCGAAGAAACCTGGATGCGGTTGGGTGTCAAATGAAGTGTGCGGTTGTGTATTTGCCATCCGCCGACCGCAGGCTTGCCGATATTTGGCTTGAGAGTGACGATCGCCAAGCCGTGGCTGACGCAGCAAACTCACTTGAAGATCAGCTGCAATCAGATCCATTGAACGCTGGCTAATCTCGTCACGCTAATAGACGGCTAATTATCGAGGCACCGCTTGCTCTTCACTTCTATTGCATACCTGACGACATGAAGGTTGTCGTCTATCACGTGCAGATATGGAAATAATCTACCGCACGGTGCCCACACGATTCGCCACTTCCATCTGGGCAAAGTGCGTCTTGTCGCCGCGGACGATGTAGAACTTCAGTGACCCGGCTTGAGAGAGTGTGTCGGCGTGGTCGACCAAGAATTGCACGTCGGCTTGTGAGACGGTGGTCCAGCGGTGGAAGCGGACGAGAATGTCGCCCTCGCGAACCCCTTGGCGGGCGGCAGAACTTTCAGGCTTCACCGAAACAACCCGCATGCCCCCTTCGTAGGGCAGCGATTTTTCACGGAAGCCTTCGGCGGGTTCTTCTTCAAGAATGAGGCCGAGCGTTTCCCAGGTGGCTTGATCGAAGGTATCGGCTGGTTCGCGTTCTTTCACTCGTGTGGGAGCACCCGTCTTGCTAGCGAGTTGCAGGTCGACGGTCATTTCCTGGTTGTCGCGAACAACTTGCACGGGAATTTTTTCGCCAGAGCGCCGTCCCAGCAAAGCTCGCTCGATGTCCATCGGGCGGCGGATTTGGGTGCTGCCGATGCTTTGAATCAAATCGCCCCGGGCGATGCCGCAAACTTCGGCGGGGCTATTGCGATCGACGCGGGCAATCGTCACCGGGCCAGCTGTGTTTAACGTCAGTGCGGCCATGCCGTGCCAATTGTTATCAAGCTGCTCGATGCTCATCAGCTTCGTGGCGACTTCCAGGGCATTGTCCACGGGAATCGCAAAGCCAATCCCTTGGGCCCCCGCACGGACGGCGACATTCACGCCGATCATTTCGCCATCGATGTTGAGCAGCGGGCCGCCGGAATTGCCGGGGTTGATGCTGGCATCGGTTTGGATGAGATCAAGATATTGTTGAGTTTCGTTCACCTGCACGTTGCGGTGCAGCTGGCTGATGATACCCGTGGTGACCGTGTTTTCGTAGCCAAAGGCATTGCCGACGGCGACGACCGTTTCGCCGGTCATCAGATCGCGGGACGAGCCAATGTTGATTACGGGAAGCTCAAACGACGCATTGATACGGATAATCGCCAAATCGGTTTGAGCATCGCGGGCCACGATCTTGGCGACGAACGCTTGGCCGGTGGAAAGTGTCACGTTGATCCGCTTCACGCCATCGACGACGTGGAAGTTCGTGAGAATGAAACCCCGGGGATCGATGATCACACCGGTGCCCATGCCGTTGACTTGCTTGGAAACCTGGCGGGATGATTCGGTGGTTTCGACAACAGACTTCTGGCCTTGGATATTGACCACGGCCGGGCTGGCGTTGCGAACCGCACGCACGATGGGCGTCATGCGGGCACTTTCAGCCGCGCTCACCAACTGCACCGAACAGGCCAATCCCAAAATGGCGAGCAATCGCAGGCCGGCGGGAAACAACTTCAGAACGGCGTCGCGGGAGCGCAGGTCGTGCATGTGGGTCGTCCGAATGAGGGTACTGGCACGCCGACGCGCCATAATGCCGGGCCGACAATCTGCGGGGAAAGTCGGTGTTAGACAGAAGCGTTGATCGGCCAGCCGTCACGGGGCGCTTAAACGCTACGACCGGCCTCCCTCATAAAACCCCCAGATTGTCAGTCGTAGAAAACAGTGCTCAAGTTATGCGGCAGATAGGCCGGTCACGAAAATTGTGCTGCGATTCAGCCGTGATCAGAGTTGGCCCTAACTGTGGCTGATCTTGAAAGCTGTGGCTGACCTCTTTGAGGTCGGATATTGCCAAGACCGATATCGGAGACCTCAGCCCCAGAAAAGAGCGAGGACGGAGAAAGACCGAGGTCACAGACCTCGGCTACAGTCAAAAGCTGTAGCCGACATCTTTGAGGTCGGAAGGATTGAGAATGAACTCAGTCGTGAGGCTCGACCACGAAATAGCGGCCCCAGCCGGCGTCGACTGAGCCACGCATTTCCACTGGGGCACACGTGTTGACATTGGCCATAATCGGCTGCGTCGGAACCGGCAGAAACTCCGGCGGCATCTGAGGCTGAAATTTAACGGCCGGGGGTCCCACGGCGATCATGCAATGCTGGTGCTTTAATGCTAGCAGGCGAGCGTGGGCTTGGCAGATGCCACAGCGACCTAAGCCGCCGCAGGTGCAACCCGCCAATCGTCCGCGAATGCCACAGCAGCCGTTGTGACAGCCACCACCAGAGGCACAGCAAACGCCATCACCGCAATCGCAACAATTGCCGCCACCGCCGTATTGACCGCAGCCGAGCACGCTATCGATCGCGCAGCCGCTTTGGTTCGTGCCGCAGGCAATTGGTGCGCAGCCGTTGATCCCAGCCGCCGTCAGCATTAGCGCTGAATAAAGCAAGACGCGTTGAAACACGGCCCCCCCTGTTTCGGATAACGGGGCAAACGGCTGGCTCGGCCCCCCAAGGTCGCGAGCCAACGGCATTTTTCCCTAAACGCAAAATCGGCACGCGATGGGTGACAACTTTTGTGTAACCGTTAAAGTCAGAGGAAGAGGAGATGCTAGCAGGGGTCGAGGGAAGAGAGTGAGTTAGAATCCACAACAAGTGTGGGTTGTGTTTGCTAATGCTTTTGAGATGCCGTCTTACTCTTGGCGAGTTGTTGATCAGCCGCATCAAGTGCGCGGTGGGCGATGCGATACTCTGGCCTTTGTGTCCATCCATTCGACTCCATGAGAGATATAGCTGAACGTAGCGTCTCTGAACCTACGGCATAATTTTCCATTTTTACTTGGCTGTCGCCGAGATGAGTGAGGCTAATCGCCACCCAAATGTTGTCTTCTTTGTAAAACCGTCTGTATGCAGCTACATTCAGTTCAAAAAGTGTCAAAGCACTTTCGTATTTTCCTTTATTGAAAAAGTTTTTTGCTCGAGAGTGTGAGACCTGCGCTCGTATTGGATGATATGGGCCTACCTTGTCTTCAATTTCTTTTTCCGCTGCCGCAGATTCCCACAAAGCCAGAGTGTCTTTTCCTTGCGACATATGCACATCTGCTAGAATCAACATAGTATCAGCACACCGGAGCATCTGGCCTCTCGCCTTGAAAATTGCGCAGGCACACATGGTGGCTTCTTCGGCCTCATCCCATTTTTGTTGTGCATCTAGATATCCAGCATACAACTGCGAGTGATAACCAATTCCGATAGAACTGCTGGAGTTCACATCATAGATTGTTGCCGGCTCTAGCAGCTGCATGGAAGATTCTAAGTTGCCGAGATACATCTGAATTTCCGCGGCGTTCAATAGGGACATCGTGTACAAAGGGTGACGCTTTCCCAGCGATTTCTCGGTCAGTTCCTTGGCTTGATTGATTAACTTTTCGCCGTGTGCTGCGCGCTCCTTATGCATCTTTTCTGAGACGAGTATTCTGGCTTCCGCCGTCGCCAAAAATAGGAGAGCACGGATTCTCTCGATGTGGTTTTCTGGGAATCGCTGCCATATCTCTACTGCCTGGGCGAGGTGTATCGAAGCGTTCTTATAATCCCAATTTTCGAACTCGATCCTTCCCAATGCCGACAAATACAAACCATGAAGTAATTCTTGCTCTTTTTGCGACATATCCGTCGCTTGCTTCATTCGGTCACATGTTTCCGTAGCCTTGTTGATATCTCCCAACTCACAATAGACGGTTACTAAATCTTTTAACGTTGCTTGATTGATGAGATCGTTCGATCTGTCCGAAGAATTGTGAAGCTCCTCAGCTTTTTTCAGGGCAGCTAACGCATCCTCATACTCCGCCATGAGTGAGAAAGTATCCGCCAAAAAATGAAGTAACGACGCTTTTTCTTCGTCACTCAATACCTTGCTTTCAAAACCCGTTTTGAGCGACTTTAGAAGAAGTCTTTTCGCAGAAGCGTAATTTTCAAGCTGAAATTCAATTGCGCCTCCAAGCCCCAGCAAGAGTGTATGAGCACGCGCATTATCATCAGAACTATTTATAACGGCATTAGCGTCGTTGAGTGCTTCTTGAAATTTGCCGTCTCGAAAAAGCTCTAAGGCAGAAGCAAACTTTGCTTGCAGCAGTTCGTCAGAATCTGACACTTTGTCAGCTAGTAGCTGAGTGAGCCCCTCTTCAAGTTGGGCAGTCGCGACATCGATAGGCTCTAGCAAACTGATTGTCGCAGTCGCATCTTCACCGCAATTTGCATCGATAGAGGCAAAGAAGGTCAATCCAATGAGCAGCACTACCTGAAAGTGCGCAACAATGTTGGAGTTCGCTTGAAAACTTCTCATATTGCTTCCTTGCTGCCACAATTACATAGAGCTAGAAACTACTAGCCAATGCCAAGAGAATATATCGGATTTCGCCAATATGGGCAATTGTATTGAAGGGGCGTGGCAAGACCCACCGCTTGCGCGGTGGGCTAGGAATTGTCAGCGTTGTTTGGCTTTTTCAGTAGCAGCTTCGGTGCGAACTGCACGAGCAGAAATAGGGCGAGTAACCCCAAGAGACCGATGGCCCACCAGTTTTTGGCGAATTGCAGGCCCAGCAGATCTCCAAACCAACCGGCAAAGATCAATAGTGGCGGCAAGAGCAGCAGCACGAAGCAGCCCACGGCCGACATCCGGCCTCGGAATGATAACTCTTCGGTGAGTTGCTGATGATGCACGTCGATCATCCGGCCACGACGTAAGCTGATTTCAATCGTGTCGGTGAGCTCCATCGCGCGGAGTGCCGCAAGCCAAGTGGTGCGCGAACGCACTTCATCCACCGCGGTGACGAACTCTTTGATGCAATGCGCGGCGGCGGTAGTGGGAACCAGCTCGTGAGGTATCGAGGTTTCCAGCGACCGAAAGACGCTGCTTTCATCAAACTCAAATCGCGCACGACCCTTTTGACCCACGAAGGTGAGCGATGGGTAAGTTGATTGATCCGCGGGACCCACGGCCCAGCGGACCGGGACTTGGCTTTTGCCCAGTAGTTGAACGCTCAAGCCCGAGTAGGTCGCCGCTTCGTCGGGCGAGCCAAGCGCGCCGAGGCGATCGAGGGGCCCGGCGATCTTGTCCAAGAGTTCCACGTCGCGTGCGAAATGCCACAAGACTTTGTCTTTGGAACGGTCGTCCAGCGGGCGATCGCAGATCAGTTGCTCGATGGGGCCCAGCTCGGGGTGTCCCTTGTGAATCCAACTGGCGAATTCTTCAATGCGGTTGGTTTGAGCCACCAGCGGATTGAAATGCCACAGGACCGCGCCACTGTCGAGGCGGGCCATATCGATTTCGTAATAGGTCAGCACCGATTCGTGCAGCGGAAACGTGGTGAGCAGGGGTATGCCGATGCGGACAAGCTGGATGACTTGCTCGATCCGGCGAGCCGAGGGGGCGTCACCACAACCCACGATGACGAAATCGCAAAAGTCGCGGTCGAACAGTGCTTCCCAATCGTCGGCCTGATCGGCCTCGGCGAGCCAGGGGTGGGTCGCCCGGTCGACCTGGGCAACGTCGCCATACCAGACAATTTCGTGGCCCAATTCCGCGGCACTCGCGACGAGCAGGCAACTTTCGGGATCGGCGCCAAGCAGGGCAAATTTCATGTCTGCGAGCGTAATCGAATAGGCAATTTAAATAAAGAGACCGCGCGTGACGAAATATTGGTCGCGGACAAAAACGCAGAAAGTGGTACAATTACGACATGCGTAATCTCTTGTTCTACTGCCTTGTGACGCTGGCCTCCGTGGTGGCGGGCCCACTGTGGGCCGAGCCTGCGCCGGTTGAGGAATCGTCCCCCAATTCCGAGGGCGAGATTTCCTGGTGGGTCGGCGAGCTCGACAGCGAACTGTTCGATACCCGCGAACGGTCGCAAAAGCGGCTCACCGAAGCCGGGATTCCCGCGATTAACGAGGTCGTGGAAGCGGCTCGAAACGGCACGCTGGAAGGTTCGACCCGGGCGCTGAATATATTGCTCACTTGGTCGGAAGCCGAGGACGCCCAGCTCCAGGTTGCGGCGCTCGAAGCACTGGCGGGTCTGGCCAATCGCCCCAAAGAAGCGGCCATAGCCAAAGAAATGTTGGCCCAGGTGCGCGAGAATGTCGCACTCAAAGAGATCGCGAAGCTAGGGGGCTCCTTCCAAATTGGCGTGCAGATCAACGGAATGATGATCACACGCCCCGACCACAGCGTTCAAATTGTGATTGGCTCGGAGTGGAAAGGTGGCGTCGAAGGGCTTGAGCATCTGACGCAAGTTCCTCACGCGGTGCTGGTTTGTTACCATTCTGCTCCGCTCGGTGATGAGGCGCTGGAAGTTTTAGAGCGGATGCCGCAACTGCTACGCGTGGAACTTTATGGGGCGAAGCAAATCACGCCGGAGGCCATCGAAAATCTGAAAGGTAAGATTAAGGCCCAGGTCGACGTGGGGAGCGGTGCCTTTCTAGGTGTGCAGGGGATGACCTCCGGCAATCAAGCGATTGTGGCGAAGGTCGTGGCCGAAAGTGCCGCCGACAAGGCGGGCATTCGAGAGAACGACATCATAGCCAAGATCGACGGCGAAGAGATCAAAGATTTTCTGGCGATGAAAGACCTGATTGCCCAACACGAGCCTGGGGATTCCGTGATGTTCACCATCCTGCGGCCGCGGCCGAACGAGACGCCGGAAACGCTTGAACTCAAAGTGACGTTTGCCCAATGGGGCATTAAAGGTGCGGGGGCCGTGACTCCCATCAACATGGGTCGCGAAGTAAATACCTTGCCGAAAGTGGATCTGCACAAGTTCCGCTTGGATCGACGGTAAGCCAGCGCCGTATTTGCATGAAAAAACCCACGGCTTTCGCCGTGGGCTATTGCTGTTCGATAAAGTGTCTTTGCCTAGACGGCCAGATGCGCGTCGATTTCTTTTTCCAGTTGAGCGATCTGCTCGCTGGCGCGGAATTGGTTGGCCAAGAGTTCGCGGCCCTTTTCGGTCCAGACGCCGATGCTGCGCAGCGGGGCGTTCGACTGGGGACAAAGAAACGTGACTTGCTTGGGAGTGAGCGATTGAATCTCAACGGCGTCGTTCCGGCGGACAAATTCCACCGCGAACGCAACGTGGCGATTATTCTCTTCGTCCTCCCAATGGGTTTCAATCGTGTGCATGAATCTCACTCCATATGACAATGTTCGGTTGCGGCCTCTTCTCAGTGAACTCTCACCGGGCCTTGATAAACAACTGAGTGTAATCACGACTTCGGCTTGCCGCAGCGCCGAAATTACCCAAATTTCGCGACATTGAGGAAATTACCCGGGTCGCTAGGGGCAGCCGGCAACTGCTGGCAATTACATCGTGATTTCACCGGAAGATAAATAATCACGCCTAGGCACGAAAAGGCAAACTCAAAGTCATCCTGAGGGAGGCTCGCCGACCGAAGGATCTGGTTCGCACTATCTCCACTTATGGATGACTTGCTGAGACTGACGCCGGATTCTTCTGTCGCCTAGGCTCCTTCAGAATGACTTGATTACTGAACACGATCAACAAACATCCAGCCATTGTCGGCCACGGAGAACAGTGGCCGATGGGGGCTGGTGTTTCCTTCGCGAGCCGTACGGCCCCAGTGCCAAACTAGGTTGATGCCGATGTTCCATGATTCTTGCGAGACGCCGGCAAGGCCCGCATCTTCGTCGGGAATCAGATAATTGAAGCCGGTTTGCACGGACCAACGGTCATTGAGCGGAGCATAGAAGTCGGCACCGACGATGCCTTCCCCTTCGCTCGAACCGCCACCCCAGATGCGACCCTGGTTGCCACCGCGGAAATTCCAACGATAGAAACCGCAATACTGGCCGACCGTTTCGTATTCAACAACATTTACACCGTTGAACGACGTCCCGCTGTTGGTAGGGCTCGCCCCCCAGAAACCGATTTCACGGCCTTTGGGCGTCTTGAGGCTTAACTCATAACGGACTTGGTGGAGCGAGACGCTTTCGTCCAAGTCGTCGTGCATCGAGTCCCACACCACACCGAATTGCAAGCCGGTGCAAGTCCGACGGAAGAGACCGGCAGTGATAAACTGTTGGTCACGGCTGTCCGTCGAAGTTTCAGTGCCGGAGAGACGACTTTGCAAGGCTTGATAGCCTAATTGATAGTTCAGTTCAGGAAACATGAAACCGATGAACGGGGCGCGACCGCTCAAGTTAATACCCTCTTGGAAACCGAAGTTGGAATCACTTCGGCCAGCGGGAATGAAGTCACGCGGACCACGGAAACCGTGGACACCACCCCAGGCGCTGACGTCCTTCAAGCGAGGCAGACACACGGGGAAGCACCAGTAATCGGGCCCGCGGGGACGAACGGCATCGCCGCAACCCGCTACGCCACAGCTTGGTTCGGCACACCCGCAACCGGGGTCCATCATGCCGCAACCAGGATCGATCATGCCACAACCAACGCCCCCACGCATGCAAGCATCGCATTGGCAGCCGCCCATTTGCTGTGGACCCATGGCCATCTCGGGATAGCCGCCCATGTCGCCTTGCATAGAGGGATCCATGCCCGCGCCATCAACGTAGATAGGTTCTTCCCAAGTTTCCGCTTCGGTGGTCATAGGGAGTTCTTCGCTTTGAGCGCGACGAACTTGAGTGTCTCGTCGCACGGGTTGTTTGGCGACTTTTTTCGTCGCAACCGGAACGACTGCTTTTTGCACGGGCGCCTTGGCGGCAACTTTCTTGGGAGCCGGCTTCTTCGCGACGGGCTGAGCAACAGGTTGCTCGGCTGCTCGTTGTACCACAACTGGTTGCTTCACCGGTTGTGCGACGGCTTGCGAAGGCGCGCGGAATTTTTGTTGGCTGGTCGTTGCCGAGGATTCGCCAGCGCGACCCGGACGCTGAAACCGGAGCGAATTATCTTGGGCACTGGCCGTGGCGATGCAGAGCATCGTCGCGACGAAACCAGTGAAGAGAAGCTTAATGCTGCAGAGTCGTGAGCTAGTCATCGATCGCCTCTCAGGCCACCAGCGTGAGTTTTTCACGTTGGTTTTGCCTTGGAGATCGACGCAGCAGGTCGTGGCTTGGATAAATGCCAGCACCGCTTGCGTCTCGGTAGCCCCCCCGAGAACAAAACGTGTAATGAGGTTATCGACCCGCTACGACAGGAACTTTGAGAAAACTTTGCACAACCGTTCAAGTTTCTCCGTTGGTTGCTAGCGCCGCTTGGAAATCGTTGCTTCACGACGAGAAAACCTGCAATTTCCTCAGAGAAAATGAATGTCGCGAGTGCGAAAATCGAGTCAAATTCCAAGTTATTTTTGCCTGATCTTGCATTCCATTTTCTGATTTTGCTCGGCCACAAATTGTTTGCTAGCAATAGTTTGCGAGTGGTGTCTGCTGTCTCGACGAGTATCGCGCCGAGCAACTCGACACAAAGTCGATGTTGCCTGCATTGAAATCGGAGTCGATACTGGAGATAGAGACAGCACAATAACAAGCCAAATGTTGTGCTCGCTCTCGCGGGCACCGCCAGACGACGATACGCCCCACCCGGATAGAGAAATTCTCCACGCTCTTTGCCAACCTTCGCTTAGGTCCGCCCCCTCGCTTGTAAGATAGGGCCCGGTCAGTTTACCAACCCTGCTTACGAGTCTCGCGCCGCTCGGCATCACTATCTTGATCGCCGACTCCCCGCCTTGGCCAACTTTGCCCGACTGCTTTTGTTGGCCGTTCGCACCCGCTCTCCCCGCAGTGTGAATTGAGCGCGAGAACCCGAATGGTTGGGTTGTGTCTCTAAGTGTCCGCGCAAGGACGCGCCGAGTTGAACGAAGCGCTGTTGAAAACCATACCCGATGAAGGAGACCTACGTCCCACGACTGAATCACTATTCGCTTTCCTAACATCCCCTTACCAACCCAGAGCCACAGAGAGGAATCCGCGTCACGCCGACCTCCGTTAGAGCGGGGGCCACCGTCGCGCCAAGGAGCATTACGATGGTCAATGGAAGTGAAATCATCTCGATCATATCGCAACGTCAGGACCGCGACCAATTTCGCCGCAAGAATTGGGTCGGTACCTTCGAGGAATATCTAGACATCGTTCGCGAAAACCCCAAGGTGACGCGGACCGCTTATCAGCGCATCTACGACATGATTCTCTCATACGGCGTGGACGTTATCCAAAAAGGCCGCGAGAAGGAGCATCACTACCACTTCTTCGACGACCCCACGAACGAAGGTCACGACGCCGTGTATGGCTTGCGGGGACCGTTGCATCTTTTGGTGAACGCGCTCAAGAGCGCGGCCTATGAATATGGCATCGAGAAGCGGGTGTTGCTGTTGCATGGTCCCGTGGGAAGCAGCAAGAGCACGATCGTGCGGCTGTTGAAGCAAGGTTTGCAGCGTTACAGCGAATCGGACGAAGGCGCGCTCTACACTTTGGGTTGGGCCGACGACGAGGATCCCGAGGAAGTGCATTGGTGCCCGATGAACGAGGAGCCGTTGCACCTGATTCCGGAGCGTTTCCGCGAGGGTGTCGCGGCGAGTCTCAATGAAGGTCACAAAGAAGGCGATTTCAAGGTTCGCATTCGCGGTGAACTCGATCCCTACTGCCGGTTTATGTATCAGCAACGGCTGAAAAAGTACGACGGCGACTGGACCCGCGTGATTCAAGACATCCGCGTGAAGCGCGTGATCTTGAGCGAAAAGGATCGCGTCGGCATCGGCACGTTCCAGCCCAAGGACGAGAAGAACCAAGACGCTACGGAACTGACCGGCGATATCAACTATCGCAAGATCGCCGTTTATGGCAGCGACAGCGACCCGCGGGCGTTCAACTTCGACGGCGAATTCAACGTCGCGAACCGCGGGATTATCGAGTTCGTGGAAGTGTTGAAACTCGACGTGGCGTTCCTTTACGACTTATTGGGCGCGAGCCAGGAGCATCGGATCAAGCCGAAGAAATTCGCGCAGACCGATATCGATGAAGTGATCATCGGCCACACGAACGAGCCGGAATACCGACGGTTGAAGAATAATGAGTTCATGGAAGCGCTGCGTGACCGAACGGTGAAGATCGATATCCCGTACGTGACGACGCTCGAACATGAGAAGCTGATTTACGAGAAGGATTACAACGCGGAGACGGTGAAGGATCGGCATATCGCTCCGCATACGATTGAAATGGCCGCGATGTGGGCAATTCTCACGCGATTGGAAGAGCCAAAGCACGCTGGTTTGACCCGGTTGCAGAAACTCAAGCTGTACAACGGTAAGAGCTTGCCCGGCTTCACCGAGGAAAACATCGCCGAGTTGCGCGAACATGCTCACAATGAAGGCCTGGTAGGAATCTCGCCGCGGTACGTGCAGGACAAGATTTCCAACGCGTTGGTGGCACATCCCGAAGCGCGTTCAATCAATCCTTTTATGGTTATTAACGAATTGGAAAGCGGGCTCAAGCATCACAGCCTCATCAACGACGAGGAATTGAAGCAGGAATACCGCGATCTCTTGGGCGTTGTGAAGGAAGAGTACGAAAACATCGTGAAGCTGGAAGTGCAGCGAGCAATTGCTGCCGACGAAGATGCGCTCAAGCGACTGTGCGGCAACTACATCGACAATATCAAGGCCTACACGCAGAAGGAAAAAGTGAAGAATCCCTTCACCGGCCAGAATGAAGAGCCAGATGAACGGCTCATGCGCTCGATTGAAGAGAAAATCGATATTCCCGATAGCCGAAAGGATGATTTCCGCCGCGAGATCATGAACTACATCGGCGCGCTTTCGATCGACGGCAAGAAGTTTGATTACAAGACGAACGAACGGCTTAACAAAGCGCTGGAATTGAAGCTCTTTGAAGATCAAAAGGATTCGATCAAGCTCACGAGCTTGGTTTCCAACGTGATCGACGAAGACACGCAAAAGAAAATCGACGTGGTGAAGGGCCGTTTAATTCGGGATCACGGCTACGACGACGAAAGTGCCACCGACGTGTTGAACTATGTGGCGAGCATCTTCGCGCGAGGTGATGCTAAAGAGAAGCATTAACTGACTGTGGCTGAGGTCTTTGACCTCGGATGTTTTGAGGTCCGACTTAAGAAATCCGACCTCACAGAGGTCAGCCACAGTCGGAACAGGGATTTACAATAGTGATGGACATTGAACGCGATCGACGCCGGTTTAAGCAAATCGTCCGCGGACGAATCCGGCAGAATCTGCGCAAGTACATCACTCATGGCGAAATGATCGGCCGCAAGGGACGCGATGCGGTGAGCATCCCGGTGCCGCAGCTCGACGTGCCGCATTTCAAATATGGCAAGAATGGTTCGGGAGGTGTCGGCCAAGGTGACGGCGACGTTGGCGATCCGCTGGGAAAAGGTGATGGTGAAGAAGGAGCCGGCAGTGCGGGGAGCGAGCCAGGTTCGGGCCACTTGATGGAAGTGGAAGTTTCGCTCGACGAGTTGGCACAAATGCTCGGTGAGGAACTGGAACTGCCGCGGATTCAACCCAAAGGCACGGCCACGATTGAAAGCGAAAAAGCCAAGTACAACAGCATCCGCCAAACGGGCCCCGAATCGCTCAAGCATTTTAAGAAGACTTATTTGCGGGCGATCAAGCGGCAGATTTCCACGGGAACATACGTCCCCGACAATCCGAACGTGGTACCGATCAAGGGCGACAAACAGTATCGCTCGTGGAACGACGTGCCGCTGCCGGAAGTGAATGCCGTCGCGATTTATTTGATGGATGTTTCGGGCTCGATGACGGACGAGCAAAAGGAAATCGTGCGAAACGAAGCGTTTTGGATCGATGCCTGGCTCAGTCACCAATACAAGGGGATCGAAAAGCGGTACATCATTCACGACGCCGTGGCGAAAGAAGTCGACGAACACACGTTTTATCACACCCGGGAAAGTGGTGGGACGCGGATCAGCTCGGCTTACAAAGTATGTGCGGATCTGGTTGATCGCGATTTCCCGTTATCGGAATGGAACATTTATTGCTTCCAATTTTCCGACGGCGACAACTGGGGTGACGACAATCGTGTGGCGTTTGACATTTTGGGACAAAAGCTGCTGCCGGCGGTGAATGCCTTTTGCTACGGACAGGTTGAAAGCCCGTACGGTAGCGGCGACTTTATCGACGCCTTGCAGAAGCAATTCGCGAATCATCCCTCGTTAATCCTGTCTGAAATTCCCGACAAAGAAGCCATCTATCAATCGATCAAGACATTTTTAGGCAAGGGCAAGTGATATGGTGAACTCGGCTGAAACAATGCACCGCTATCGGGTGCGGGTTGGTCATTTGGAAGTCGTGGTGATCGCGCACGATGAAGTCGAAGCAATCGCGCTCGCGCGGCGGGAGTTTGCCCGTGAGTTGCCGCGGTTTTATGACTTGATCCGTGCGCTGGAATCGACGCGATTTGAGTTGCAGAAGGCTGCGTAGATGTAATTGAACCGCTGGCTTCGCCTGCGGCTAACACTGAAGTATCAACATGGCATTAGCGGAACTCGGAAATTTGACGCCGGAACTGGCCGCGATCCAAGTGGAGATCGAAGGTTATGCGGCCGCTTATGGCCTGGATTTCTATCCGACAATATTCGAGTTAATCGACGCCGATCAGCTCAACGCCATCGCCGCCCGCGGTGGTTTTCCCACGCGCTATCCGCACTGGCGGTTTGGGATGGAGTACGAGCAGCTCAGCAAGGGCTATCACTACGGGCTGCAAAAAATCTACGAGATGGTCATCAACAACAATCCGTGCTACGCCTACTTGATGCGGAGCAACGGCTTGATCGACCAGAAGCTGGTGATGGCTCACGTGTATGGGCATTGCGACTTCTTCAAGAACAATCAGTGGTTTGCCCACACCAGCCGCAAGATGATGGACGAGATGGCGAATCACGGCAACCGGATTCGTCGCTATATGGACGAAGTCGGGATCGAAAAGGTGGAAAGCTTTATCGACACCTGCCTGAGCATTGAGGACTTGATCGATATTCATTCGCCGTTCATCCGCCGCCGCGACGATAAAAGCCGCTATGATTTTAACGGCGATGCCAAGGAACAACGGCGTGGCCCGGCGAGGTTTGAGGCCAAGGATTACATGGATGCGTTCATTAATCCTCGGCACCGAATGCAGGCCGATGAAGAGGAAGAAGCTCCACCGGTGCGCAAATTTCCCGAGCGGCCGGAACGCGACGTGATGTTGTTCCTGCTGGAACACGCGCCCCTCAATAGTTGGCAGGCCGACGTACTGGCGATTTTGCGCGATGAATCGTATTACTTTGCTCCACAGGCGCAGACCAAGATCATGAACGAAGGCTGGGCCAGCTACTGGCACTCAACGATCATGATCCGGCAGGGGCTGACTGGGGCCGACATTATTAATTACTGCGACCATCACAGCGGCACGCTGGCGAGTTCGCCGACGCAGCTCAATCCGTACAAGGTCGGCATCGAACTGTTCCGCAACATTGAAGATCGCTGGAATCGTGGCGCGTTTGGCTCGGAATATGAAGATTGCGACGACCACCGAGTGCGCGAAACCTGGAACACGGATGCGGGGTTGGGCCGCAAAAAGATTTTTGAGGTTCGGCAGATTCACAATGACCTGACGTTTATCGACGAGTTTCTGACGTTGGAATTCGTTCGCGAGCACAAACTGTTTCGTTTTGGCTACAACACGCGTAGCGATGTCTATGAGATCGAAAGCCGTGAGTTTCCCAAAGTCAAACAGCAACTCCTCGAAAGTCTGACCAACCGCGGCCGACCGAGGATCGCCGTGGTTGACGGCAATTACAAAAACCGTGGCGAGTTGTATCTGGAACACAAATTCTCGGGTGTCGAGTTGCAGATGGATTACGCCCGCGACACGCTCGAAAATTTGCAGCGGATTTGGGGCCGGCCGGTTCATTTGGAGACGTGCCTGGAAGAGACACGCACGGTGTTGTCCTTTGACGGTTCGGACCACGAGATCGAAAAAGGAGACAGGATTGATTTGCTCGACGAAGCGGAGGGGGGGATATGAAACTCCGCAACGACTTTTTGCAGGAATTGCGTCAACTCATCGGGCAGACACAGCAGCGTGTCGTGGCAGCGGATGGACCGCGCACCGTGAAGTGCCGCGTCGAGCAATGCGATGCGCTGAGTGCTTCGGTGAGTGATTTCACGCTGGAAACAGCGGAACTTGCCCACGCCGATATCGTGAAACTGCAAGCCGCGAGTCGAGCGTTATGCTTGCGGGTGACTTATTTACTTGAACCGATTTCGCCCATTGAAATCGATGCGACGGGGTGTGTCGTGCAGATGAGGAGCAATCCCCCCCATAAAGATGACAATGGGCTGAAGTACTACGAGCTCACCCTCCGCCGCGGCGGGTGTGTGTCGCTCTGCCGCTATGAAAAGCAACCGGCGAACCCAAGGGCGATCGTGCCCGCGACGTTGACGCATGAGGTACTTGCCCGTTTGGTGGAAGATTTTGATCGAGCCGTGGTGGAGGTAATTATTTAGCTGGAACATTCTGCTCCAGTTGATGGCGGCTGGAAGCCACCACTACGAATTTGTGAAGATTTCATTTTGCTTTAACTAGCCAACCCGGGGAGCCGAATTAAAATTAAAGATATGCGGAGTTACGAAAGCCTACTTAACGGCGATCTCAACTGGGCCCTCATCGAGGGAAGCATGCATTTCGAGGGCACCAGTGCCGTGCATCTCACGCTGCAGCGGTTAGCCGGGCGTCTCGAAGCCAATCCCGTTAAATGTGGCGGCATCGATTACGTGATCGCCGCTGGGATGGCGCTCTTCTCTGACGGCTGTCGCCGTGTTTATGGCTTTTCTCAGCAACTTGCGCAAGGAATGAACTTGTGCAGCCAACAAATCCTTGAATCCTGCGTACACAAAAGTAGATACGCTCCTTGTCCTGCGTTGAGAGGATCTTGCCTCGAACTTTCTAACCCCTTACGACTATTACGGGAGATTTGTTACGATGCGGACTGAATTTGCTCACTTGCTCCAATTGCTTCGTCGACTTAGCCATCATGAGCCGCCCGCACGTTACTTCAACTCCTACCGAGATCTCTTTAGCGCCTGCCGCGGGCGGATGGCATTGCAGCCATCTCTACTACTCGTGGAATCGCGCCGCACTCGCGCGGATGGATCGAGCGGAACGCTCCGCAGCCACTGCCGCAATAATTGCAGCACTCGACCCCGCGGCTGAAGACGCTCCGCTGCGATTGCAAACGTCGCTGGTCAGTGGCCACAAGGCCGATTTCGGTTTGATGATGATGGACCCCGATCCCTTGAAAGTGGAACGGGTCAATCAACGACTTCTCGCATCGCCCTTGGGCCAAGCACTTGTTCCTGGCTACTCGTTCGTTTCGATGACCGAGATTAGCGAATATGTTCCCTCGGTCGAGCAATTCGGCCAGCGTTTGATTGCCGAAGGGGAAACCGTCGACAGCCCCACCTACGCGGCGAAGGTCGAAGGCTATGCCAACCGCTTGGAAGGGATGAACAAGCAGCGGCTCACGCCCGACTTCCCGGCGTATCCCAACACGTGCTTCTATCCGATGAACAAGAAGCGCAAAGTGGGCGAGAACTGGTTCACGCTCAGCAAGGAAGATCGCAATCACATGATGAGCGAGCACGCCCGCAGCGGGATGGCCTTCGCGGGGAAAGTGAGCCAGCTCATCACAGTTGGTTTGGGTCTCGACGACTGGGAATGGGGCGTCACGCTTTGGGCGACCAATCCCGAGTATCTCAAAGACATCGTCTACCGGATGCGCTTCGACGAAGCAAGCGCCCGCTATGCCGAGTTCGGGCCGTTCATAGTGAGCTATGTCTGTACCCCCGACGAGATGATCGAGCATTGCCAGGTGAGTTAAAGTGTAGCGTTGGTGTTGATTGCCACGACTCCACGAGTTGCGGATTTCGGCGATTCATTGAAACGCGGCCATTGCTGCTTCTCACCGCAGAATCGCACGATTAGAATAGGGCCACTCGCGCACCTCCGCCCCTTGTCGAGGATTTTCCCATGCCCAGCAGTACCTTGGACAAATCTATGGACCTCCCGGCCAGCCAAATCGGCGGCGTGACCGTGGTCGATCACCCGCTCGTGCAAGTACATCTCACCAAGTTGCGGAACAAGTTTACCCAACCTTCGTTGTTTCGGGCATCGGTCCGGCGTCTCGCCGCGCTGATTGCCTACGAAGCCACCAAGGATTTGAGTCTCGAACAGACCCGCGTGGAGACGCCGCTCGAAGAAACCGACGGTGTCGAGTTGGCCGAACGCGTGGGGTTGATTCCCATTCTGCGGGCTGGATTGGGGATGGTGGATCCCGTGTTGGATTTGGTTCCCACCGCGGAAGTGTGGCACTTGGGTTTGTACCGCGACGAGGAAACGGCCCAGCCGGTGCGCTATTACGACAAGCTGCCGGAGAAGTCACCGGTCGACGTGGCGATTGTGCTCGATCCGATGTTGGCCACGGGGGGGTCGGTCATGGCGGCGCTCGCGACCTTACGTGCTTGGGGCGTGAAGCAAGTGAAGGTCGTTTCACTGATCGCTTCGCAAGCAGGGGTCGATGCCGTGGCGGCGGAATTTCCCGAAGCACAAATTTTTGTTTGTGTGGTCGATCCGATTTTGAACGACCGCAAGTATATTGTCCCGGGGCTAGGCGACGCCGGTGACCGCATTTTCAACACCGTCCATCCGCACTAATTGTCAACGTGTGGCCTAGCTCCGAGATCGATTCATGCAAAATCTGACCAGCGTGTTTGGCATTGTGGCGATGATCGCCCTGGCTTGGTTGATGAGTTCGCACAAGGATAAGTTCCCTTGGCGGACCGTAGTGAGCGGCTTGGCGCTGCAATTAGTCTTTGCAGTTGTTTTTCTCAAGACATCGCAAGGTGAATGGCTTTTTGAGCAAGTCGACTTCATTTTTGTGTCGCTGCTGAGTTGTGTCGACGCGGGGACAAGTTTCGTCTTTGGTGCTAACTATGCCGACCACTTCTTTGCGTTCAAAGTGCTGCCGACGATCATCTTTTTCTCAGCCTTCATGTCGATCTTTTACTACTACGGCGTAATGCAGAAGATCGTGGGTGTGATGGCCATCGTCATGCAGAAGACGATGCGCACTTCGGGGGCAGAGACGCTTTCCGCGGCAGCGAATGTTTTCGTTGGCCAGACGGAAGCTCCATTGGTGATCAAGCCGTATATTAGCAGCATGACAACCTCCGAACTCAACGCCGTCATGGTGGGTGGTTTCGCAACGATGGCAGGGGGCGTATTGGGCGCTTTGGCTTCGATGGGCTTCGATGCCGGCAATTTGCTGTGTGCGTCGATGATTTCGGCCCCGGGTGGTTTGCTATTGGCGAAGGTGATTCAACCCGAGTTGGACGAGCCCAAGACGATGGGCTCGCTGAAGATCGATATCAAGGATGAGAGCGCCAACGTGCTAGAGTCGGTCGCCAACGGCACCGTGGGAGGCCTGCAACTGGCACTCAACGTGGGAGCCATGTTGATCGTCTTTTTGGCATTGATTGCCGTGATCAATGGTTTGCTCGGCTGGATCGGCGGCTATTTCGGCTTTGTTGATGCTAGTGCGTGGTCACTCGAAGCGGGGCTCGGCAAACTTTTTTGGCCGATTGCTTGGCTGATCGGAATTGAAACCAACGATTGTGCTGCTGCCGGTCAGTTATTGGGCTTGAAAATGGCCACCAACGAATTTGTCGCTTACGGTCAATTGGCCAAATTCAATACCCCCGAGAGCACGATTGAAATCAGCCAGCGTTCGCGAGATATCATGATGTTCGCCCTGTGCGGGTTTGCCAATTTTAGCTCGATCGGCATTCAGCTCGGCGGAATCGGTGGCATTGCTCCCGATCGGCGGGGCGATCTCGCCCGTTTGGGGCTGCGAGCCATGCTCGGCGGGACCTTGGCCAGTTTTATGACGGCTTGCTTCGCCGGGCTATTGCTGTAAAAACAAGTGTTCCTCGAAGGCATGAATCTCAGCAATTTCGGCAATTTTAGCACCAAGGATTGGCGGACATGAAAACTCTATTTGACAAAGCAACCTTGCATCGCGGTGTTGCCGACTTGGCGGCTAAGATCGAGGCCAGCTACGAAGGCCGCCAGTTGACGATTGTCGGCGTGCTGACGGGGAGCGTCGTGTTGCTTGCCGATCTGATCCGCTTGATCGAGCAGCCGATGCGCGTCGGGGTGATTCAAGCTTCCAGCTATCGCGGGGCCACGACCGAGCGCGGTGGGTTGATCATCAATTCCGAGTTGATGCTCGATATCTCGGGCCGCGACGTGCTGTTGGTCGACGATATTTTCGATACCGGCCACACGCTCAAGAACGTCGTAGAAAAGCTCCATGAGTTTGAACCGAAGTCCGTGAAGTCCGCCGTGCTTCTCCGAAAGCATGGTCGGCAAGAAGTGGTTTACGAACCCGACTTCACGGCGTTTGATATTCCCGATGAATTCGTGGTGGGGTACGGCCTCGATTACGAGGACATGTACCGCAATCTGCCCTACCTCGCGGCACTTGAGGATGAAGACCTTCTGAAGCATCAGGAAATGTCCCGCGAAACGCACGCGCTTTAGACGGCGTTATTTCTTCTCGAAGTCGAACTGCTCGGGGAGTAGCACGTCGAGCGATGTTTCGATGACGTGCGACGGGATATCGGCGTTCACCTGCAAGACTTTCATGTCGCCGCCAAACTCGCACAGGAACTGCCGACAGGCCCCACAGGGTGAGGCCGCGGCTTCGGTGGCGACTGCAATCGCCGTGATCATGCGATGCCCTGCGGCGACAGCCGAACCCACGGCAATGCGTTCCGCGCAGATCGTGAGCCCGTAGGAAGCATTCTCCACATTCGTGCCGGTGAAGATCGTGCCATCCTCGGTGAGTGCGGCGGCGCCCACGAGAAACTTGGAATAGGGCGCGTAGGCGTTCTTGCGAACTTCCAAAGCGGCGTCGATGAGTGGTTGAAAGGCTTGGTTCATGGGGAGAGATTCCTCATACAATTCAGGGAACGAGACAGAATTAGTTGGAATTTAAACTTTCAATTTCACTTGCTACTTCACGTAAGGCCGAAATTTCTGAATCAATTTGCATCGCTTGTTCGCTACGCTTGAGGGCGATACGGGAAACGCGTGCCGCGTTGGCCTTGTAGCGATCATCCCCCAACTGGGCTAGGGCCAGCAGAGCCTTCTGCAAACGCAATTGCACTTCGATCATGCCGGCACCATCGCGGGTCAGGCTCAAATAGACATCATCGAAGAGATCGTCAATTTCCAAAGGGGGCACGAACACCTTCGGATATGGAAGATCATCTTCGTCAACATCCGTTGGGCAATCGCGCCACTGAGCCAGCAACCTGACTCCGCGGCCGATGACGTCGATGGCCGTTCCAGGATCGTTAACGGCAGGAGATAAAGCCCGGGAGCCGATCTCGGCCAAGACAGCTAGTCCGAATCTGGGGTCTTGGTCAAAGCTTCGCTCGTCGGCGATGGTGAATGCCGACCGAAGTTTTTGTGCTGCTTCCTCATCGTCCACGCCCTGCACACAAAATAACTTACGAGCAGGATGGACAAACGTTCCAGGCAGCGACATCAAGTAAACGAGAGAATCATGATCATCCGCGAATGTTGACAACTGTTGAACGTCGATATGCTGAATATAGCCAATCGTTTCAGGAAAGATTTCAATGAGCGACTTATGTGCTGGAACGTCAGTTGTTAAAGGCCTGCCTCCTAAGCATGGACTATCAATTCGCCCTTCAATCGCTTTCGCGGTCGCATGTTCGACTCGGTCGGTTGTCTCGCCAACGCGGCCCAGGCGAGAAAGATGATCAATCCACCGCAAAATCGTCACCACGATCAGAATAACGACGCCGACCGTTACAATAAACAACACAACCCGCCCACGATCTCCATACGCGCCGGTGCTTAACGCGATCAAACCCACAAGACTATACAGGAACGTGCCAATAAACGTGGCCAAGGCGTTCTGCGTCGTGGTGTCCTGCATGAGCAACTTGGTCGCGCGTGGCGTCGCGTTGCTCGTTGCCGACGCATAAGCGGCGACCATCACGCTGAGCGAAAACGTGGTCACCGCCAACATGCTCGAAGCAAGAATATTGAGAATATTATCGACGGCATCAGCGCCGATTTTTCCAGGAAGTTCCCACGGCAAATGATCTTCGGCAACGATGGAAATCAGAGCGGTCACGACGCCGAGCACCGCAAAGAGGGTTGCACGGACCCACAGCTTGCGCGATACCTGCAGGAGAATCCACCGCCACTTGGAGATCATGCCTTTACCCAATTCTCTCCAAAATTAACGGCCCGACACTCGGTGGTTCGTCACTGATTTGTATTGCTTCGATCAGCATGCGACGGCCTTCGTCGGCGAGTTTGGCCGGGGAAAACAGCGTGGCTAGTGGCTGCCCCGCTTCAACGCGGTCGCCGAGGCGGACGAGTATTTCGAAGCCGGTCGACAGATCGAGCTCGTCGCCGAGTTGTTTGCGGCCGCCGCGCATGGCGATGACGGCCTGGCCCAGCTTCTCGGCGTTCATCGCGGCGATGTAACCCGCGCGGTCCGTTGTGACGGGACTTTCTGGAGCCACCGGTCGTGGGGCGTTGAGATTGCCCCCCTGGGCGGCAACCATCTCGGCGAATTTTTCACGCGCTTTGCCGGAATCGATCGTGGCTTGCAACTGTTTGCGAGCCGCTTCAATCGTGGTGGCCTTCTTCATAGAGACGAGCAGCTCGGCGCCCAGCGCGAGCGTCACTTCCATTAAATCGGCGGGGCCTCGGCCTTCGAGCGATGCCACTGACTCGTTCACTTCCACGGCGTTCCCCACCATGCGGCCCAGCGGTTGGTTCATATCGGTCAGCACGGCGGTTGTCGACACGTTCATTCGCTTGCCGGTGTTGACCATCGAAACGGCCAACTCGCGGGCGAGCTCCGCGGACTTCATGAACGCCCCGCTACCGAATTTGACGTCGAGCACCAAAGCATCGAGCCCCTCGGCGAGCTTCTTACTCATGATGCTGCCGGTGATCAAAGGAATCGACGGTACGGTGGCGGTTACGTCGCGGAGCGCGTAGAGTTTGCGGTCGGCGGGGACCAAATCCGCTGTCGCACCGCTGATCACGCAGCCGACGCGCTCCATGACGGCGCGCATTTCGTCCATCGAGAGATTAGTGCGGTAGCCGGGTATCGCTTCGAGTTTGTCGAGCGTGCCGCCGGTCGCACCCAAGCCACGGCCGGAAATCATCGGCACTTGCAGATCACAACACGCCAGCATCGGAGCGAGCGGCAACGAAACTTTATCGCCGATGCCGCCGGTGGAGTGCTTGTCAACTTTCGGCGGACCACCGGCATCCCAAGAAAATCGTGCCCCCGAGGCAAGCATGTTGTCGGTGAGAGCGGCGATCTCGGCGGTCGACATGCCACGCAAGTAGATCGCCATCGCAAGAGCCGACATCTGATAGTCGGGTATGTCCCCCTTGGCGTAGTTGCTGATAAAGTAGCCAATTTCTTCGCTGGTGAGTTCTTCACCGTCGCGTTTCTTGGCGATAATCCAAACGGGATTCATGATTGTCTCGTTGCTGAGTTAGCGAAGAGTGGCGACCACGCCTCGCACGAGTTTGTTAAGTTTCGACGAGGCCGATTGAGCGGCATTGATGACGTCGTGACCGGTCGTTCCCACGGGGGCATCGGGGGAACCGACGTTCGTGATTGTCGACAAACCAAAGACACGCATATCGGCATGCCGCGCGGCGATCACTTCGGGGACGGTCGACATGCCCGCGACGTCGCCACCCAAGCGGCGGGCCATGCGATACTCCGCGCGGGTTTCGTAAGTGGGACCTTTCATCGCGACATACACGCCGCGATGCAGCACGAAATCTTCACGCCGCGCCACGCGAGCCGCGGTTTCCATGAATTCACGATCGTAGGGGCTCGACATATCCGGGAAGCGCGGGCCGAGTTGGTCGTCGTTTACCCCGATGAGCGGATTGGCGAACATCAGATTGATATGATCTTCGATGACCATCACATCGCCCACAACATAATGCGGATTCAATCCCCCGGCGGCGTTGGAAACCACGAGCGCGTTAGCGCCCAGGGCTTTCGTCAATCGCGTGGGCAGTGCTGCTTGTTCCGCCGAGTAACCTTCATACAAATGGAAGCGACCCTGAAACGCAATGACGGGTACATCCTCGAGCCGACCGCAAACCAGTTGGCCCTTGTGGCCAATCGCGGTGCTCTTCACAAAGTGAGGAATGTCACCGTAATCGATGGTTCCCTCAACGGAAATTTCTTCAACGAGCCCTCCGAGGCCTGAGCCCAGGATGATGCCTGCGGCGGGAGTGACGGACCAGCGCTCACGGACGGCTTTCGTCGCGGCGTTGATTTGTTCAGCAACGTGCAGCATCGGTTAGCCTCGCGCTTTCTCGTGCGAGAGAATGCCTAAAACGAGAGCCCGCAATTTGGGCTCAGCGGAATTGGCGAACGCGATAATTTCGTTAATGTCGGCCGGCTTGAGCGAATCGGGGAAACACATGTCGGTAACCACCGAGAGACCAAAGACACGCATGCCGCTATGCACCGCGACAACGACTTCGGGCACGGTCGACATACCAACGACATCGGCGCCCATCGCACGCAGGAAACGATACTCGGCACGGGTTTCCAAGTTGGGGCCGGTGACGGCCACCATCACGCCGCGCTGGACGGGGAAGTTGCCCTTGCGCGAGACTTCCTGCCCCACGGCAATCAACTCGGGCGTGTAAGGCGCGCTCATGTCAGGAAAACGCGGGCCGAGCCGGTCGTCGTTGATTCCGACCAGCGGGTTGTCGCCCATCAGATTGATGTGATCGTCGATGATCATCACGTCGCCAGGAACATAATGTGGGTTCATGCCCCCCACGGCTTGAGTGACGATCAGCAGATCGGCTCCCATGGCCTTCATCACTCGGACCGGCAACGTGATTTGCTTGAGCGGATAGCCTTCGTACTGATGGAAGCGGCCTTCCATCGCCATGATCGGTACTCCTTCGAGCATCCCACACACGAGGCGGCCACGATGGCTCGTCGCGGTGGAGCGTGGGAAGTTGGGGATGTTCTCGTAGTCGATCGCAACGGGCGATTCGATCCGCTCAGCGAAACCACCAAGGCCCGTGCCGAGGATAATTCCCGCGCGCGGCGTGTGATCCCATTGTTGACGAATCGCGGCAGCCGCCGTTTGGATTTGATCGTAAAGCTCTAGCATATTTTCTTCCAAACTGAATAACCACGAATAGAACGAATTGCACGAATCAGGAAATACTGCTTCGAATATTCCTCATTCGTGCTATTCGTAAAATTCGTGGTTCAAAAAATTAATAAGCAGCGGTGTTTTCGGCGTGCTGGCCTTGTTCGCCTTGCCAGATGGCTTGCGTGCCGCTCGTGCCGAGGCGCGTTACCCCAAGCTGAACGAATTTCAGCGCATCGGCATAGTTACGAATACCACCCGACGCTTTTACTTGGACTTTCTCGCTTACGTTGGCGCGCATGAGTTTGATGTCATGCTCCGTAGCTCCTGTAGCCTGCATCGCGCCGTCGGCACCTTTGACGTACCCAAAGCCGGTGCTGGTCTTCACAAATGCCGCGCCGGCTTCTTCGCAAATCTGGCACAGACGAATCTTGAGGTCGTCGTTGGGAATTAGGCCCGTCTCGAAAATCACCTTCGTGATCGCGCCGCCGGCCTGTGCGGCTTCGACGACCGCACGAATGTCGTCAGCCACATAGCCCCAATCTTGCTGAATCACGCGGCCGATGTTGACGACCATGTCGACTTCTTTGGCCCCCTCGCGGCAGGCGATTTCCGTTTCGCGGACCTTTGTGCCAGTGGTTGTCCCGCCATGCGGAAAACCGATAACGGTGCTCGGCACAACGCTTGAGCCCGCGAGCAACTCCGCCGTCAAGGGAATCATCGCAGGCTTCACGCAGACGCTGGCTGTGCCGACTTTGACGCACATTGCACAGGCGTCGCGCAAATCGGCGTCGGTTTTCGTTGGGCTCAAAACGGCATGATCGATAAGTGCGACAACTGATTGACTCATAAACTACCTACTCACAGATTCACGAACTCAACAAATTTGACCGCTCCATCTTATCGGTCGGGCAGCACCAAGTCGACCACCACGGGATAGTGATCCGAAGCCGTGAGCGGCACGCCGTGGAAAATGAATGCCCGCTTCACGTAGGGCATCATTTCGGTGGGGAGAAAGATGTGATCGAGCATCGAGAAAACGTCGTAGGGGTCTTTCACGCCGTTTTCGTTGCGATCCCAAAAACAGGTGAATCGATCCTGCTTGCGGGGCATCAGCTTCGCGACATTCTCCAATTCTGGCCCCGGCTTTTCAGGATCAAAGTCCTTGAGATTCTTGATCACCTTGGTGACGGTGTCCTGATTGTCATCCTGATCGGGCACGTCGGGATCGAAATCGTTGATGTCCCCCAGCACGATGGGCTGATATCCCTTACCGGTGATTTGCGAACGCAAAATGCGGCGAGCAATTTCAGTTTGCGCCGTCCGCTGGGCGTTGGAATAAGCGTCGCTGGGATTCGATTTGAGATGCAAGCCGAGAAAGCCCAGCTTGTGGCCACCAACGTCCATCATATAAACGGCGTGGCGTTGCAGCGAGGCATTCGCATTGAATGGCTTGCCGTCGCGACCAGGGGCTTGAAAGCTCTGGCGCCACGTGGGATCGCTCTCCGGGGAATGGAATAAACGAATTTGCTGTCCGTCGATGGTTTCGGGTTCGATGCGGCTAATCAGCGCAACGTCTAACTTGGAATAGTTGTCGAACCCGTCGATGTGATAACCGCGATAATCGGTGAGTCCTTTCTCATGCAAGATCTCGACGAGCTTATCGACCCCTTGTTTGGAAACGACTTCCACGAGGTTTAGCACGTCGGGGTTGAGACCTTCGATCACCGCGGCGATTTGCTCGAACTGCTCTTCGCGAGCAACGTCGCCGCGATACTTTTCGATCTCGCCGCCGCGCTCGCCGGGGGCCGTGAGGATCTCGGCGTTGAACGTCATAATGCGGAATGGCGTCTCCGCTTGCGCTGGAAGATAACTCGATAACAGTATTGCAAACGCAATCAGACAATTTCGCATAGCAAGCCTTCCAGTATGATGAAGCCGCGCAGAGTTAACGCGGCTAAGAGCAGGCTCAATCGTAACCGAATTGCCTGGGGGATTCCACGAGCGATGTGGAAGAACGAAAGGCAAACTAATAACGGAAGTGCTTGATTTCTTCACCCTTTTCGCCGATCTCGGTGAGCGATTCGATGCCGATCTCCAGATGCACGTCCGACCAATTCGTGTCGACGTGCTTATCGCTGGCTTGGGTTTTGATGCCGTGCTCGGTCATGGGGAGATCCGACACCAACAGCAGAGCGCCGCGGGCGATTTCGTTCTTATGCCCCACGATAAACAGCGTGGCGACTTCCATATCAATCGCGATCGGCGTGTAGTCCTTGAGCCGTTCCTTGAATTCGTCGTCATGCTCCCACACGCGGCGGTTGGTGGTGTAGATCACACCGGTGCGGTAACCGAGATTGCGCGAAACGAGTTTATCGGACACAAACTTATGCAGCTTAAACGACGGGAGCGCGGGGACTTTCGTTGGCAAGTAGTCGTCGGAGGTTCCTTCACCACGAATCGCGCCGATTGGCAAAATGAAATTGCCGATTTCGGTGGAACTTTTGAGCCCGCCACACTTTCCCAAGAACAATACTGCTTGGGGATGATAGGCCGTGAGCAAGTCCATGATCGTCGCGGCGTTCGGCGAGCCGATGCCGAAGTTGATGATCGTCAGCCCTTCGCTGTTGGTTGCCGCCTGCATGGGGCGATCCTCGCCGTGGACTTCGCAATCAAATTTCTTGGCAAATTTGCTGACGTAATTGCGGAAGTTCGTGAGCAGCACGTAAGGCCCAAATTTTTCGAGCGGCATGCCCGTGTAGCGCGGGAGCCAGTCTCTCGTCAGATCCAATTTGGTAACCATCGTCGCCGCAATCCTTTCTCATTAAACTTCAGTACGCGACCTTGCTGGGATTGGCCTTCCACAAGTCAAACAACTCACAACATTCTTCGGTCAGCAACCCACTAATCAACTTCACCTCGCTCTTGCCGATCCGCAGCAATTCCGCGGCGGGGAGTTGCAGTTCGTTGAACCCGGCCGTGTCGGCATCGGCAATCGACGCACCGTAGTAAACGGTACCCACGCGGGCCCAATGTAACGCCGCCATGCACATGGGGCAGGGCTCGCAGGTGGTCGCGACAACCGCGTCGGTAAGGAAGATGTTCTCAATCGTCTTGCAACCGACGCGGATCGCGTTCACTTCGGCGTGGGCCGTGATGTCGGTGGTGAGGACCACGGTGTTGTGGGCGCGGGAGATCACTTGGTCACCGATGGCAATGGCACAACCAAACGGGCTTTGGCCGTGGGCAATCCCTTCACGGCAGGTTTCGATGGCCATTTGCATGAGTTCGGCGGGATCGATCATTCGCTACACCTCAGACTGAATGTGGTGAACAAACCATACCGGGTGCCACGGGTGGCTTGCCCACCCGTGCTGCGAAGACACTGCTGGGCAAGCCAGCAATGGCACCCAGACTCAGCACGGTCATCCAATAAAATTCTAGCTGCTACTAGAATACCAGAAAAAGCTAGCTAACGCCTAGCGTCAATCCGCTTGGATGCGGGGCCTACGCAGAATCCACCACAGCCTTAAGCTTCGCCCAAACGCTTAAGCATTTTCACCAGCGATTCCCCTAGGCCTTGAACGCCCTTAAGCAACGGTTCGTCACGTAGTTGGCCATCGTCAGTGAATTCCTGATGAGCGTTGGGGACGGCGCGTTGATCGGGTAACACAAGCACTCCGATGTTCCCCAGGATCGCACGCACGTGAACCAAGCCACGCAAGCCGCCGAGCGTGCCGGGGGATGCCGCCATCAATACGGCCACCTTATCGATGTAAGCCGCCAAGCGTGGTTCGTCCGGTTGGGGACGCGACACCCAGTCGATCACGTTCTTTAACATGGGTGTGATCGAACTGTTGTATTCCGGGCAAGAGATTATGAGCCCATCGTTGGCAAGAAAAAGTTGACGCAGCTTGAGGGCATTCTCCGGGTAGCCCTCTTTTTCTAAGTCCTCGTCCATGATCGGCAGCGGATAATCGGCCAGATCGATCAGCGTCACTTCGGCACCAGCCACCCGGGCAGCATCGGCCGCGATCTTCACGAGTTTTTTGTTGTAAGAATCTTTACGGGCGCTACCGGCAAAGGCCAAGATGCGAGGAACTTTTTGCGACATGTTTGACTCTCCAAGTGTGTGAGAGCGTATTGTAGCAAAATCCACGCAGCTTGGCCCAGTGACTAATTTTTACCACGGAGACACGGAGTTCACGGAGAGAGAATTTCTTTAGTAGCCGCAGGCGGTAGCCTCAGGTGTTTTAATTTTGACTCTCGCTACTCGCAACTCGTAGCTCGCAACTCACCACTACTTCACCGTCACCGTATAAGTCTCAATTTCCGGCTCAGGCTGCGTAGGATAGGTCTTCTTGAACTCAATCGTGACCGTCCCTATGCCCGTGGCTTGAAAGACAAACTCCTTCTGATGTGCGCCGATCAAAGGCCCCCCTTCGCCGACGTGGATCACAGAATAGGAATCAAGCAGTTTCGCTTTGCCAGTGATTTTGGGGGCAGCAATCGACCCGCCGGAGATTGTCGACGCCGTGAGACGAAACAAGGGCGCCTTGCCGGTGACGGTGAACTTGGTAACGCCCTCTTGGGGGACGGTGATGGTTTTCTCAGCAGACTTCTCCGCGGCAAGGGCGGGGGAGAGGGTGAGAAGGCAAGCGAGAAAGAGGAACAATGTGCAGGTACGGTGCATGGGGAGAGTCTCCGGCTAGGGGTGAAATGGTAGAGTCAGAATACCATTAGCGCGGAAAGTAAGTAGATAGGATTTTTTGTAGGCCGTGAACAAGCTCGGCGCAGTTCCGGCAGGGTTTAGTAAACACTCAGAATTGCCGGAACTTCGTGCAACTCGTTCCGGTCTACGAATCTAAGCACTTACTCCGTGTTCGACATAGCTCGAACACTGGGACGATCAGCTGAGGTCGGCAAGCGAAGTTGATCGGCGGGGACTGTGGCAACCGCAACCGTGTGTCCAGTCATGTCAAAGAATTCAACACTGTAGCCGACCGTATCAACACCTTTGACTTCATGCCGCTCAACGACCGTGCCGATATCACCGGAGCGTAGACCTTCTCCCGGCAAGTCCGCAGTTAGAATCACATCTTTGTAAAGTTCGAAATCAGACATAAGTTACTCCGGATACATTGTAATCAATCGGGGGTAGTCCGTGCCAAGATCGATTTGCCAGATGCTGCGGAACATGACGGTATCACCCGAAGGACCTGTCAAAGGTGCCACGATCTCGTAGCGTTTCCCCCATATGCTATCACGGCTTTCGACAACCTCTGCCGCTAAGTGCTGTTGGAGAATATCGTTTGCAAGCACTTGCCAACTACGAACATCATAGCCAAGTGCGTTGAGAAGCTTGGCTTTGCTGCCACCACGACGATGCGTAATGTTCAGAAGGTAAAAGATAATTTTCTCATCTGGAATAGTCGCCGAGTTCGCGTTAGGAAGATTCATTGCTAATCGTCACTCTGCGAATGTGCAAGTTTTTTAGGGTTCTGTTTTACCTCACCGCGATCAGCGCATCCAGTTCCTGCTTCAGCTTTGGCAAAATCTCGTTGTAAGGGTATTGCCCTAGCGATTCGCTGCGGCGTTTGAGGTTGACGTAATGCGGGCCGCACCACAGGCCGAGGTCGGCGTCGTCGGTTTCGCCGGGGCCGTTCACGCGGCAGCCCATCACGGCAATCGTGATCGCCTTTTCCGCAGCGTAGCGGGTCATTTCCTTCACCTGTTCGGCGAGTTCGATGAACGCTTCGTTCTCAACCCGCGAACAGCTGGGGCAGCTGATGATGTTGAGCGTGTCGAGGCCATAATCGACGAACGAGCGGACACGCCCGGCGGCGATGTCGGCTAGGATTTGTCGTCCTGCGGCGATTTCCTCGGGCTTGCGCGGATTGGAAACGGTGAGCGACACACGAATTGTGTCGCCGATGCCGCGGCTGATGAGTTGCTCGAACGCGATGCGGGTTTTGATGATGCCGTCGGGGGGCATGCCGGCTTCGGTCACGCCCAGATGCAGTGGCACGTCGGGACGGACTTCGGCAAAGCGGCGATTCACCTCGATCACCTTGTTGGGATCGGAATCCTTGAGCGATACACAGTAACGTGTAAAACCCAACTCATCGAGATGCCGGCAATGCTCGAGCGCGCTATCGAGCATCGGGCTGATCGAATCATCTTCGGGATATTGATTGCGTTTGTCGGGATCGACGCTGCCGCAATTGACGCCGACGCGGATGGCACAATCGTTGTCGGTGGCTACCCCAGCGAGATATTTCACTTTTTCCTGCCACGGCTTGGTGCGCTCGTGATGATAAAGGTGGCCCGGGTTGTAGCGAACTTTGTCGACGTGCGGGGCAACCAACTCGGCGAGGCGATAATTTTCTTGCAGGTCGACCGAGAGGTTGGCCTTTGTCTGGCGACGAATTTCGGCGAGCGCGGCGGCATCTTGCTGATTATCGACGGCGATCCGTACGACGTCGGCCCCGGCTTCATACAGGGCGTTCACTTGCGCGACCGTGGCGTCGATGTTCTGCGTGTGCGTGGCGGTCATGCTTTGCACGGCGATCGGGTGCGTGCCGCCGATGGCGGTTGTGCCGATGCGAACCGAGCGGGTGGGATTGCGGGTGATATTCAAGGCCGTGTGCTCTGACTTGGGAATGGGATGTTATGGGGAATTATAGGAAAGACACGGTCGGTGTGTCATCCCGAGCCCCGGCCCGCGTAGCGACCCGGCTATTGGCTAGCCGAGGCTGAGCCATAACAGAATCATCGAATAGGAATTGAATACGGCGTGGGCGACGATTGGCGCGACCAGGCGATGCGTGCGCTGATACAAGTAGCCCAGCACGATTCCGAATAAAACCAGCGGAACGGGGGACACGCCGTGGCCCACGTGGGCGATGCCGAAAATCGTGCCGCTGGAGAGAATTGGCAACCAACCGTGCGGCACGCCGGGGAGCAAGCCTTCCCGCGGGAGTTGCATCGGTTGCGGAGTGAGCGGCAGCGGAAGGACGTTGGGCTCTTCGTCGTCATCATCGAGTGGATCAGAGGTTACCTCGTCCTCTTCCGAAAGTGCGTTGTCGCCTTCAACTTCAATCGGTTGTGGTCGTTCCGTGGCGGTGAAGCCCATCAACTCGTCTTCAAATTTTTCGAGCCAACCCTGAAACAACAAACGAAACGTGAATTCCTCGCAAATGGGAGCCGCGACGACGACCATCACCATGCCCATCAACATCATCGCGGGGGTATGCGTTTGCTTTAGCTCCTCAATGAGCGGATGCTCGGTCTCGGGTTGCAAGGCAAGAATCAAAAACAGTTGAATAAGAAAGACGGGCAGAATCGAAGCCAAGGCCGCCACGACGCCGGCTTTGGCGCCATGCAACCATTCTTCTTTGTTTTGCGGCACGCCAAGATCGCTACTATTCGCATTGACCGTGGAGCGTAGGAGGAGCGCGATAGCCACCACAAAGAACAGCATCAGTGTGGTTGACACCAGGGCGTTGATCACAAAGTTTGAATGGTCGTCGTCGTTTGCGTCGTCAGAATTCACGCCGTCAGAAACTGCCGCTTCAACTTCTTCGACAATTTCCGGCGTGTGTTGCTCAACAACGGTCTGGGGACTTTTCGGAGAATCGACCTGCAAGAACGCGCTGACAATCCCCAGTAGTGGAAAAAGCAATGCCAACAGCGCAACACTTAATCCCCAGGGAACACGGTAGCGGGGTTCGTAGGCCAGCAGCCGCATGCCAAAAATGTGACGCTGAAACAGGAAGAACAAGGCCGCGAGGCTCGACAGATAGGTGCCGATGATGAACACCTGCGATGCGAAGCTGGTTTCAACAGGCATGTTCGTATCGCATCAGTTGGCGCTAAATTTTTTCACTGCGGAGCGGACGTAGCTCACGCCGGAATAGAGCGTGAGCAGCACCATCGCCCAGGCCACGGCGGTGAGGCCCTGCGTCATCCACGTGGGAGGAACAACTCGCCAAGTGTTCGTGGCCTGATCGACGTAAGTGAGATGCACCATGCTCCAACCGGCAGCCAAGCATTGCAGGGCCATCTTCCATTTGCCGACCCACTTGGCCGAGAAGTCGCCGCCATGCTGTTCGACAAAAGTTCGTAGCGCGGTCACAAGCAATTCGCGGCCCGTCACGACGACCGCCATCCAAGCAGCAATGCCCGATGGCCAAACTCCGTTGGTCAGGGGTGGAATGGCCGCGAGCAAAATGAAGACGCCGCAGATGAGCAACTTGTCGGCGAACGGATCGACCACGCGGCCGAATTGTGTGATCTGCTGATATTTGCGCGCCCAGTAGCCGTCGAGCCAATCGGTGCCGACCGTCACGACGAACAAAGCGAGCGAAGTTTTGTACCAACCCAGCGGCAAAAATACGAAGAGCGCCAACGCCAACACGATCCGCGCCAGCGTGAGCTGGTTGGGAAAGTTCCACACGGTGGTGGACGGGTTGGTGACCGTGGATTCAGACATAAGAAATCAACCGCGGAGGGACGCTAATCGACGCTGATATTAGCTTAATTGAAGTTTCGAGAATGGTCTATTGTGAATGTGCTGAGAGTCGAGAGACAAGAGTCCAGAGCCAGGCTGATTGGCTCTGGACTCTTGTCTCTTAGCTCTTGACTGATGGTCAGCTACCTCGGCTCACCAATCGCCACCCCGATGAGATCGTATTCCTGCCGGGCGACAATTTCGCAGGGGACAATCTTCCCCGCGGCAAGGCCTTCGCCGGAAACATAGATAATGCCGTCGACGTCGGGGGCATCGGCGTGGCTGCGGCCGATCCAGGCGTTGGTCTCGCCGGGGACTTGCGAATCGAGGATCACATCCACCTGCCGACCGATTTGGCTCTCGTTCCACTGGAACGCAACTTCTTGCTGCACGCCCATCAGATGATCCCGACGCGCGGCCTTTACTTCTTCGGGAAGATGGTCGGGAAGTTTCGCCGCGGGGGTGTCGGGCTCGAACGAATAAGTAAACACACCCAGCCGCTCAAATTTTTGCGTGCGGATGAACTCTTCCAGTTCCGCGACATGTTCTTCAGTCTCGCCAGGGAAACCGGTGATCATCGTGGTCCGCATGACGAGATTCGGAATCGCAGCACGCAGCTTGCCGAGCAAAGTTTCGGTTTCGCTCCGCGTGACGCGGCGTTGCATACGGCGGAGCATGAAGTCGCTCGCGTGTTGCAACGGCATGTCGAGATACGGCACGATCTTTTTGCTGGCCGCGATTACGTCGATCAGTTCGTCGCTGAAATACATCGGATACAAGTACATCAGCCGAATCCACTCGAGACCTTCGACTTGTTCCAATTGTCTTAGCAATTCCGGCAGCCGAGTTTCGCCGTACAGATCGAGGCCGTAATAGGTCGTGTCTTGAGCGACGACGACCAGCTCACGCACGCCATCGGCGGCAAGTTCTTTGGCTTCGGCGATGACGGTTTCAATCGGTTTGGTGACATGCTTGCCGCGCATCTTAGGAATCGCGCAGAACGTGCAGAGCCGGTCGCAGCCTTCACTGATTTTCAGAAAGGCGAAATGCTTGGGGGTGATCCGCAATCGCTGATTATCGGGGAGCGTGTGCGTGGGGGCCGGTTGAAAAACGCTCCGCTGTTCGGCGAGCCCACCGATCAGCCGGTCGGCAACTTTAGTGACTTCTTCGCGACCGAACACGCCGACGAGCTGGTCGATCCCGGGGCGGTCGACCAGGAGTGATTCCTTTTGACGCTCGGCGAGGCACCCCGAAACGATCACGCCACGGAGTTTGCCCTGGCGTTTGAGCTCAAGCATTTCATCGATCGCACCGAACGACTCCTGGCGAGCTTGCTCGATGAAGCCGCAGGTGTTCACGATCGCAAAGTCGGCCCCCTGGGGATCGTTGACCAGTTGATAGCCGTCGAGCTGCAGCATGCCCAGCATTCGCTCGCTGTCGACCAAATTTTTGGGACAGCCGAGGCTAATGAAGGCATAACGACCCTTGGGGCCTGTGCGGTCCGTCTTCGTATCGTAGTCGGTACTATATGTTGTGGTCACTAAACGTCCCTGGAGTTGGCTCGCCCCCTGTTCACGTCTGAACGGGGCAGACAATCCCCCATCATACCTCTTGGAACAGATTGGGAATAGCCGCGGCAGCCGCGATCCTAGGCCCTAAGGCTTGCCAAATCGCCAAACTCGCGTACTATACATATGTACACAAAATGGTTTGCGGAGGGCGATCATGCTGACCGAGATTCCCGTCGAACAACTGAAGGAAACGATCAACGATTGTGCCCAGGAATTGCTGGCCGGGGCGGGGATCGACCGCCCACCGATCGATGCGATGCTTATCGCGGAGCGGCTGAAATTGGTCATCGCGCGCGACGATCAAGCCGCTGTGCGGGCACGCTTTATCCGCGTCGGGCTCCCCAATCGCGCGGGGCGAGGGACAATTTTGCTCGCCGATGATCCCCGGCCTGAACGGCGGCAGTGGGCGGTCGCTCACGAGATTGGCGAATACGCCGCGCATCAGGTGTTCTCGGAATTGGGAATCGATCCGACCGATCTCGTCGCGGCGGAACGCGAGCAGATGGCCAATCATTTGGCGAACGCCCTGTTGTTGCCGTTCGAGTGGTTTCGCGCGGATGGTTTTGCCGTTGATTGGGATCTGTGTGAGCTCAAGCAGATTTACACGACGGCCAGCCACGAACTGATCGCGCGGCGGATGCTCTCGATGTCGCCCAGTGTGATTATTTCGTTGTTCGATCAAGGGAAGCTGGTTTGGCGAAAGAGTAACGTGCTGCGGCGGTCACCGGCGATGGTGCCAGCGGAATTGAGCACCTGGCAGGTGGCTCACAAACAAGGCGAGCCAGCGCAATATGATTGTCAGGACTTGCCCGAGGGTTTGCGCGACGTGCGGTGTTGGCCCGTGCATGAGCCCGATTGGAAACGCGAGATTTTGCGGACGGCATTAGAAGATTGGTGATGTTGTTTGGAGCGCTAAGCCGCAAGCGGCGAGGAGTTCGTTGATGATGTAGGGCTTGCCGAGGATTGTGTGAATGCCCATCGCGCGGAGCTGGGTGAAATTTTCTTTGCGGGGGAAGTCGAGCAGCACGATCATGTTGCCACCGGCTTGTTGAATCGTGCTGGCGAAGGTTTGCAACTGGGCCAGTTCTGGTGGATCGAGCTGACCACCGTCCCACAGACCGAGATTTGCGTCGACGGGGATTTGCGAAGTTTCACGAGACCAAACGCAGTCGATGCCGTGATGCTCTAAAGTCGCGGCGATAGTTTCAAAGCTGGCGAGCGAGGGTGAATGCACGGCGGCGATTGCATCCAACTCGCAATCCCAATCGACCGCGAAATCCCTTGGCGTCAGCGGGCCATCTAAACTCGGTAAACAAGCTGCGTTATTTTCAAGTTGCCGTGGCCACCAGGAGAGAAATTCATACCAATACAGACGCAGCACGCCGGTAAGAGGCACTCCCGTGCGAAGTTCCCCTTCGCACCAACTACCGGCGACGACAACGATCTTCGCTAGCGGAGCAAGGCGGCGGAGTTGTTCGATCTCGCGTTGTTGGATGCTACCAGGCAAGGGTTGCGCGAGCAGGATCAGCTGCGGCTGGAATTGATCGCCCGCTAGGATTTTGCAGGCGGAGTTGGAGTCTTCGGCAAACAGCCAGTCGTTGGCTCCTTTGATTTGTGAAACACAAAGGGCGAACTCGCCGTGGCTCCAATTGCCGATGGCGAGGATGGTGGTTGTGGAAGTACCTAAGCAAGTTACGTGTCGTGATTCGGCTATGGTTGGAGTGGACAACATTATTCTTAGGCCTGTTGCCCTCCCCTAGCCCCTCCCGGAGTACCGGAGAGGGGGATGAGACGCGTTAGTCATTGAGTTCGCTGTCGCGTTGGGCGACTAAATCGTGGGCGGCGATTGCATCGGGGGCATCGCGCAATGCGAACAGCCAATCGGGGTCGGTGATCATGCGGCTCAAACGGGCCAGGATGCGCAAATGTTCGTGATCGTTCGTGGAACAGATTAGGAAAAAAACGTCGGTCAGACCGCTGGATCCGCCGAAGGGAATGCCTTGGCTGGTGATCCCCAGTGCAATCACGGCCTCGCTAAGGATTGAAATTTGCGGTCGGCGGGGGTGCATGAGCGCCACGCCAATGTCGAGCGCCGTAGGGTGCATCGCTTCACGCGCGGTCACCGCTTCGGCCATCTTAGCGGCGTCCCACAACAAACCCGTGTTGGCCGCGAATTGGGCCATATCGGTAATCACACTGTTGCGAGTGCGTGCCCCTAAGGGGATGGCAATCGCTTCCACGGGCAGCAATGCCGAAATCGAAAGATCGCCTTCGGCCAATTTATCGGCGCGTTCGAGGCTGGTTTCAAGTTGAGCGAGCTCGCCATCGTCGGAGAGGCCAATACGATCTTCGAGCCAATGGTGAACCTCGGCTCGCGAAAAGCGCCAATCGCCACCCACACGTCGCGCGGGAATCTTACCGCGATCGGCGAGTTTGGAGATTTGCGTAGGCAGCATATGTAGATAAGCAGCCAACGCGGCGACGTCGAAATCTTCTTCAGCCATTGTTAGCAAAATGTTTGAGAATTTGGACGCGGCATCGGCACGATACCGGCTAACGCTAGCTGCATTGTCAGCGCAAGCGGGGGACAAAGTCTACGGCAAACCAGCAGGATTAAGCTGATAGCGTGTTGATTTTGAATCTCGTGCAAGTCGCCTTGACACATTTTCGCAAATGAACACAATCCGGCTCGCCCTCGCAGAAGAGCCTTCCCAGAGATTCTTCACCACTCGAGGGCAAAAGCGGAGAAACGGATTTCTTCGCACGAGCCGTCACGGCAGACACCGCTCCCCCCGCATTGGTAGTGGTGTCGGCTCCCAGGCAAGGAGGCCTGGCATGATGCACGCGACAAAAACTTGCGCCGCCGATTTGCACGGTAGTGTTTCACTGGAGCGGTTGTTTGCCGACGCCACCCGTACTGGTTCTCAGTCCATTCTCGCCACGACTTGCACGAGCGATTGGCGTGAAGTTCAAGCTGGCGACGTTTTCGTAGCCCTTTCCGAACGACTCGGCAACGAAGAAGACGGCCACCCCTACGTTCAACAAGCCGTCGAACGGGGCGCGATCGCGATTGTTTGCGAAGAGCCGGTTCCCGTGTTCGACGTGCCCACCTATATCGTGGCAGATAGCCGCGTGGCTTACGGCAAGCTTTGCCAAGCCTTGTCGGGCAATCCTCACGTGACTTTGCCCGTGATCGCCGTGACCGGCACCCACGGCAAGTCGACGGTTATCGCTTTGTTGGATTCGATCTTCGCGATGGCCGGCAAGCATTGCGGCAAGATCAGCGGCGTCGGCTGCTACGACGGCATGTCGCACAGCGCAGGTATTGAAATTCCCTCGGCTCCTGAATTGGCTTCACGGATGGAGCGGATGGTTGCCGCGGGTTGCACGCACGCTTTGATGGAAGTTTCGAGCGAAGCGATTGCTCAATCCGCTTTTGCCGGTGTCGCGTTTGATGCGGTGTGTATTACGAACGTGTCGGACGCCCACCTCGATTTGCACAACTCGGTGCAAAGTTATCGTAATCTCAAACGACGGATTCTTGAATCACTCGATCCGGCGGGCGTGGCGGTGTTCAATGCCGACGATCCCGTGAGCATCAAGTGGCTCAATCACGTCGACGGACCCGTGCTGACCTACGGCACGAAAGGTCAAGCTGAAGTTTCAGCGTACCTGATCGAACAGCATTCCAACGAACAAGTTTTCATGATCTCGGCCGGCAGCCAGTCCGCTGCGATGCGGACCACAATGATTGGTGAGCATCATATTTCGAATTGTTTGGCTGCGGCGGCTATCGCTTTGACATACGGCATCGACTTGCAGTTGATCGCCGCGGGAATTGAAGCGGTTGAGAATCTTCCAGGCCGGATGGAACGTGTCGACTGCGGGCAAGGATTTCCCGTGTATGTCGATGCCGCCAACACCGCCGAGTCGCTGCGGGCGAGCTTGCGAACCGCTCGGCAGTTATGCACCGGCCGCGTGGTGTGCGTGTTGGGTGATCCTGGGCAAGCAACCTATACAGAACAATTGGCCGTGGCTCATGTGGTGAGCCGTTTGGCCGACATCGCTATTGTGGCCCGCCCCTTTCCCGAAGAGGAAGTGGGTGTCGGCGATAGCGAACAACGCGCGACCGTAGAAATCGTGACCGATCGGGCAGAAGCCATCGCTTGTGCGGTGGGTCTGGCCCAACCTGGTGACGTAGTTGTGATTGCTGGCTGTCGGTGGGAGCCGCAGCGAGCTTATGGAACATTTGCCGTAAACGGAGAAGAGGGCGATGCCGCGTTGACTCGCCATCTATTGTATGCCCGAGTGAAGCAGCCCATGCTTCGCTTGGTTGCCTAAGGTTTTCAGTCAACGCTTGAAGATAGGACCCAGTTTGACCATGGAATGGATTGATACTCTTATGTTAGAGCCAAAACCACAACACAAAGTCACGCATCTGCGTATCCATCGCGAAGCGATGCAAGTACGCGTTGCACAAGGTACATCACTACTCTGTGCGGATATTGTCACGCATCAGGAAACGACCGAGGCCCTGGAGCTACTGCGAGGATTCAGAGCCACCGGTCGTCGCATGGTGCTGTGCGATACGTCGCAAATCAGTGCGGGACGGCAACTCGGTCAGTCCATCGTCGCCGAAGGTGGCGCGTCGGTGCTGGTGAGCTGCGGCATGTCTGGCCGAGAAGTGGCCATTGGTGCCCGCGACTCAGGACTTGACCTTGCCAATGTTGTCGTTTGTCGCGATAGTCGTGCCGCTTGTGAGTTGTTGGCCTGTCGATTGTTGCCCGGCGACACCGTGTTGCTCTTGGGCGTCGATCAGGAAGGCTGTGACCGGCTCGTCGATTTGCTCGACGATCGTGCACAGTTTTCGTTGTCGGCCGCGGCTTAGGCGAACATTGAAATTATTGGAAACTGTTGAAGCTTCATCGTAAGTTTTGTTGGATTGCGGGGTCTGACAAACTGCCCTCCCTGGGGTCGGAGCAATAGAGCCTATCCGAGGCAGCTTCTGGGTCAGCTGCCTGATAGGTGCTTCACGATGAAGCTTATGTCTGGGCACCGGGGTAACGCGTCGCGTTGCCCCGGTTGCTCAGCGGATTTTCTTGAAACCCGTAGCGATCACAAATCATGACCACGTCGTCGCCTCATATCATGTTTGCCGGCGGTGGGGCTCAGGGGCAACTCTTTCCCGGGATCGCGGTGGCAGCCCACGTTGCCCAGCAAATCCCTCAGGCCGTGATTTCGTTCGCTGGTCCTGGCCGTTGCCGTGAAAAGCATTCTGTCCGAACTTCCGGTTATCAATATGTGACCGTGCCGTCGCAGCCATTGCCGAGAAATCCGATGCAGGCCCTGCGGTTTGTCACGGACAACATCGCTGGTTACTGCGCCGCGAAATGGATTCTGCGGGAGCAGAATGTGTCGCTAGTCGTGGGGCTCGGCGGGCACACGAGCACCTCAGTCGTGCGAGCCGCCGCCGAACGCGGTACGCCGTTTATCATGCTCGAACAAAATTCCGTGCCGAGCCGCACCACCCGTTGGCTGGCACGCGCGGCCCGAATGGTGTGCGTGGCTTTTGAAGAAACTAAGCCCCATCTCCATGTGCAAGCCCCTGTGAAAGTGACGGGGAATCCCGTCCGGCCAGCGTTCGAAGCGCTGTTTAATCGCTTGCAGCAAAAACGCATGCGCGAACCCAATCCGCTCCGGCAGAAGCGAATGGTCATCCTCGGCGGTGCCGGTGGGGCACGTTCGCTCAACGAATCGATGCCAGCGGCGCTCAAGCAGCTGCAAGAACTTTTGACCGATTGGCAGATCGTTCATCAAACGGGTGAAGGCCAATTGCAAGAAACCGAGCAGCGTTACCGCCAGTTGGGCGTGCCCGCGTTGGCGGTGACGTACATCGATGAAATTGCCTCAGTGATGTTCGAAAGCGATTTGGTTGTTTGCCGGTCCGGTGGCACGACGCTCGCGGAATTAGCACTCGCCGGTGTGCCCGCTTTGTTGGTTCCCTACGCATTTTCACGCGAAGATCAGCAACTCGCGAATGCCAAAGTTTACGCCGCCTCGAAGGCTTGCCGTTTGATTGATGAGGCGTCGCAAGTCGGTTCGCTCGATAAAGCCCTAGCTCGCGAACTGACGCATATCCTGATTGACGAAAATTTGCGTAAGACGATGGCGCTCAACATGCGAGGCTTGGCACGTCCTCTTGCTTCGGCCGAGATAGCCAGTGCGATCTGCGAAGCTTTGTATGGCGCGAAGAAAAACATCGCGGCGTAATCTTCGGTTTTCTTCATAGCCGGATTGCAACGCAATCCGGGGAAAACTTCTTCGTCCTGCTTCCCGGACCGCCTAGATGGCAATCAATGACCGTAAATGTCTTCGGTCACTTTGCCGCGGAAGGTCCAATAGACGACCGTCGTGTAGCTAATGACGGCGGGCATGCCGATCACGGCAATGATCAGCATGATCGTCAGCGTTTTCTGACTTGATGCGGCGTTGTAAATCGTGAGACTGTTGGCGGGGTCGTTGCTCGCTGTTACGAGATTCGGAAAGAGCGCGATCCCCACGAGTGCCACCTGGCAGGCGATTCCTAGAGATGACGAAATAAAAGCTTGGCCGATACTCTTGTAATAAATACAGCGCGGGATGTTGGCCATCGCTAGCACATTGATCAACACGATCCCCATGGCCCACGGGGCGTGATTGAAATTGGCCGTCGCGCGGGGAATTTCGGCGAGCGTGTACATTGTCGCCAAATTCCAGAGCACGAGATACAGACCCCAGGCATGCCAGATCCAGCGATAGAAGAGTCGCTGCGTGCCCCCTTCGGTTTTGAGGTGCAAGTAAAGCCCGCCATGCAAAGCAAACATGGCCACGGTGAGCAGACCAATGAGAATGGGGTAGGGGCGCAACAAATCGTGAATGCCACCGATGAATTCGCCCCGTTCGTTGAGTGGAATACCCAGCAGGCCGTTGGCTGTGGTGACACCAAACAAAAACGACGCGATCAAACTCGAGCCGAAAAAGGCATAGTCCCACAGATTTCGCCACTGGGCCGAGGAAACTTTGCTGCGAAATTCTAAGCTCACGCCGCGAAAGATCAAGCAAAACAGCAGCAGCATAAACGGCGTGTAAAATGCCGAGAAGATCGTCGCATAAGCTTCGGGAAATGCGGCGAAGAGCGCACCGCCAAAGGTCACCAACCAGACTTCGTTACCGTCCCAGATCGGACCGATCGAACTCATCACGAGCCGGCGTTCTTCGTCGCTGCGGGCCAGCGGATGCAGAATGCCCACGCCAAGATCAAAGCCGTCGAGAATTGCATACCCAGCAAGCAGAATCCCCAGCAGCACAAACCAAATCAGATTCAAATCCATGGTTAATGCTGCTCCTTGGCATCGGTGAGCGACTCGCGATGCTCAACACGCGCCGTGGCAGCACCCATGGCACCAGGTTTGTCAGTCGTCACTTTCTGGGACACGCTCTCCGGGCCCTTTTGAATCTTTTGATGCAAAACATAAACCCAAATCACAAAGAGCAACATGTAGATGGCCGTGAACATGATGATCGAACCGACGACTTGCTCGGCGGTAATGGCTTGCGACACGGCTTTGGTGGTTCGCAAACCTCCCTCTTCGTCGTAAACGAACTGACCTTCGTCGTTGATGAGCCGCTCGCCACGTTCCGTTTGTTCAAACGGCGGATAGACAATCCACGGTTGACGGCCCACTTCGGCGGCAACCCAGCCCGCTTCGTTGGCAATGAACGCGGGAATCACGGCAAAGACGAACGTCCACATTAGCCAGCGGTGATTGAACAGCGTATTGCGAAATCGCAAAAACGTCGCCATCAAGGTGATGGCAATAAAAAACATACCGATGGCGATCATGATGTGATAGCTGAAGAATGAAATCGCCACGGGGGGGCGATCTTCTTCGCGAAACTTGTCGAGGCCGATCACCGTCGCGTCGGGATCGTTAAACAACAGCATGCTCAACCCGCCGGGAATCGCGAGATTGCCTTTGATTGTTTCCGATTCGGAATCCGGCCAGCCGATGATGCTCATATCCGCGGGGCCCGTTTTGAAATGGGCTTCAAACGCGGCGAGCTTCGCCGGTTGCGTTTCATAAACTTTGTGGGCCTGGAAGTGTCCGCTCACTAACATGGCAAGGCTCGAAATCGTGGCAAGCCACAATCCACCTGTGAACGAGCGTTCCGCAAAGTCACGATGCTTGTTCTTGAGCAAATACCAGGCGGAGATGCTCATCACAAACGCCGCACCGAGAATAAAGCACCCCAACCACACGTGGATGAGGCGGTGCACGGTCGATGGATTAAAAACCATGGCCCAGAAGTCGGTGATCTCGGCCCGGCGGATGACTTCGCCGTTAATAACCCACGGCTGGCCGTCGCGCATGATCGGGACGATATGATGTCCGGCGGGGGTTTGTTGCCAACTGTTGGCGACCGTGATCCAGATCGAACTGAAAATCGAACCAAGCGACACCATCAACGCGGCAAAGAAATGAAAGCCTGGGCTCACCTTGTCCCAGCCAAACACCAATACGGCCAGGAAGCCCGATTCGAGAAAGAACGCAAAAATGCCTTCCGCCGCCAGCGCCGAACCAAACACGTCACCCACGAAGCGGGAATACGTTGCCCAGTTCGTGCCGAACTCAAATTCCATGACGATGCCGGTGGCCACGCCGATGGCAAAGTTGACGGCAAAGATTTTTGTCCAAAACCGCGCGGCCTCTTCGTAGATGGCTTCCCGAGTGCGCAAGTATTGGGCTTCGAGATAGACGAGGACGACCCCCATACCGATCGTGAGCGGGGGAAACAGATAGTGAAACATGATGGTCAGCGCGAACTGAATGCGCGACAACATCACCACGTCCAACCATTCGGCAAACAGCAAATTTTCGGTTAGCAACATGGTCCACGTCCGATGCAACTGCGGCGCTAGCCTTACGCGTCCGCATGCTCATCCATTGGCCAGTCTACAAAAGAAGCGTTTTGCGGCCTAGGGACCGCAAGAGATTTGGCATGTAATTCACAAAGCTTCGTGCAATGTGGCTCAATCCTGTGCGAGCGGGAACATATTTTTACAACAGCTTACGCACAGTTCCTGGCACGATCGGTTTATGCCGCAACGAACTCGCTACTGCGGCGAAGCAGAGTTCCAAGCTTCGCAGATTGTTTCGCGCGCTGTGCGAGGGTTGGCGTTTTTCTTCGATCGCGCACAGCAGTTCGCCCATTGTGCCGTGGAAGCCGTCGGGGAACCACGTCCCTTTGATCTTGGGCGAAATGATTCCGTCGGCGGTGACGATTTCGATTCGTTGCCCCGCGAGATTCACTCCCGCGGAACGAATCAGACCTTGCGTGCCCGAGATGAGCGTGCGATCCCATGAACCTTTGGGCACGTTGCCATCGAAGGTGAGCGTGGACTGCGCATTGTCGTATTCGATGAGCACTTGCCCTAACAGCGCGGGGCTGATCGTTTGGATTTTAGTTTTGGCCGTCGAAGCATAAACGCGCGTCGGGGCTTCCGCACTCATCACCGTGGAAAGAAAATCGAACCAGTGGATGGCGAAATCATAGAGAATGAGTTGCTCGACTTGTTCAAACGGAGTTCCTTTGACCCAACTATGATCCCAATGCACGCCGCAATGCACTCCGACGATTTCGCCCAACAGGCCGGAATGAGCGGCTTCACGCAGGTAACTAAAATGCGGTGCCCAACGCCCATTCTGATTGACGGCCAGCGACACACCCATTTGATCGGCGAGATCCGCGAGCTTTTCGCCCACGTCAAGATCGAGCACAAACGGCTTTTGGCTGAGCACGTGCTTTTTCGCTTTGAGACAATCCTTAATAATTGGTGGGCGATTATGCGGATGAGTCGTGACGTCTACGACTTCGATGTTGGGCAGCCTGAGCATCTCGCGGTAGTCGGTGAAAACTTGCGCGTGGGGATAAAACTCCTGCCGACGTTTCTCGGCATTTTCGATTTTCACATCGCAGAGCGCGGTCACACGGTAGCCCGCCGCGTGATAGGCGGTAAGATGATGCTTCGTGATACCACCGCAACCGATGAGCGCGATTTCCGGCGAATATTTTTTGGGATCGCGCGGCAGATAAGGTAAATTCGGAAATGCGATTTGCTTGGCAGGTTTTTTAGCGGGTTGTTTACTCATAGGGACGAACTTGACGGTGTATGCGTGGGACTCGATAAAGGGGACTAGCGTAGCAATTTTCGGGCCAGTCAACCACGCTCACTCTACGCAAAATCAAAGGAGTAATTGCATGGATACCAGTTCACTTTCCAACAACGATCTCATCACGGCTTACCAAGATGCCGCGAGAGAATTAGTCGACGCGGTTGCGGATCTCACTCCGGAGGAACTGCGAACGCGGATCGCGCCCGGCAAGTGGAGCGTGCAGGAAGTTGTTTGCCACATTGCCGATTTCGAAGTCATTAATGCCGAGCGGATTCGCCGGGTGCTAGCCGAAGATGATCCGACACTATTCAACGGCGAGCCGGATGATTTTGAGCGCACGTTGTTCTACGAAAAACGAGACGTTGCCGAAGAGCTGCTGTTGATTCAGACGATTCGCAACCAAACAGCCCTCATCTTGCGAAATATTCCCGATGAAACTTGGCAACGCAGCGGCATTCATAGCACCGATGGCCCGCTCACGTTGCGGCAGTTGATCGAGCGGGTGAGCAAACACATTCCCCATCATGTGGCCTTCATTCGCGACAAGCGGGCGGCCATGCGGGCTCGGAAATAGCGGGGAATCCGTCGATTTCCCAAGGCTCCTTACCCTTGTAAATTGCCGGTAGATCGGTAATCTTGAGGGTTTGCCAGTGTACGCACAACCCAGAACGAAAAACCGGTCATGGCCCAGTCAAGCGAAAATAGTCAGGCAAGCGGAAGTAAACGGATTCTTCTCGTCGACGACGATGCCGAAATCATCGAATCGTTGCGTCTGGCTTTGGAAGCCAACGACTATGAAGTGCTGGTGGCTCGCGACGGCAATCAAGGGCTCGCCTTGATCGAGCGTGAATCGCCCGATTTGATCATTCTGGACATGATGATGCCCAAGCGGAGCGGTTTTCTTGTGCTCGAACGCTTGAAGCGCATGGGCGAAAAGCGGCATCGGATCATCATGATCACCGCCAACGAAGGGGCACGGCACAAAGCCTACGCCGAAATGCTGGGCGTCGATGATTACGTACGCAAGCCTTTCCCGATGGACCGCTTGATCCAAAGCGTTGACCGTCTGCTGAGTGCATGAGTTGGTCCATAACCGGCGTTTTCGACCGATTTGCTAATTGCCGGTTTTCGACAAGTCGCAGATAATGAGTGGCCGTGGCACGGCTGGCTCGTGCGCTTTTCTTGGCCTTACTCTCATATAAGTTGAGCTGACCATGACTCGCTCGGTTTGGTGCGCTGTTTGTCTCTGTATGTGCGCTTTGTTTGGTTGCTCGAATCAAGCCGCCAAAACTCCCCAGGAATTCGTAGAGCAGATCGAGAAATCGCTCAAGGAATTGCCTTTCTACAGCACGGACTTGGAAGTGGCGCTCGATATCTCGGTCCAAGGCCAAGAGCAGAACATGGACGCGGCGTTCGATATCGTGATCGAAAAACCGAATCGTTGGGCCATCGTTCGTAAAAGCGGCGCGATGGGGGGGACAAGCATTTCCGATGGCGAACAGGTGACCACCTATCTCCCTATGGTCAATAGCTATGTCGTTGAAAAATTATCCGACGAGACGATCCCTTCGCTCGACGATGAACAGTCGTTGATGATCTTGGGGGCTGGTTCACTCGCACAGATTTTCCAGGGCGAGGGGCTCGAAAAGTTTTTACTGCAAGACAAGAAGAAATCAAAACTATTGCCCAGCGAAGTCATTGATGGCAAAGAATATCAGGTCGCGTCTTTTGAACGCGACAACGGCACGCAGCTGAAGGTCTGGGCGGATCCAGCGAATCACATGCTTGTGCGGCGAGTCGAGATCGTGCCCGACGTTACGAAGATCGCGCCCCCCGGCCAGGCCGACTCGGTCAAAATTGTCGCCAACTTGGATTTCACTGACTGGGACCTCGAGAAAAAACCTGCTGCAGGCGATTTTGTGTTTACTCCTCCCGAAGGAGCTAAGAAGGCCGATTCGTTGGCCGAGGCGTTGACGCCCAAGCAGCCGCCACATCCGCTGCTGGGCGAACCAGCACCGGAGTTTACGGTTAAGGATTTGGAAGGCAATGAAGTTTCGTTGGCGTCCTACAAAGATAAAGATGCGGTGATTCTCGACTTCTGGGCAACATGGTGCGGACCTTGCACGGCAGCGCTGCCGATCATCTCGAAGGTTGCCGGCGAGTTTGCTGATAAGAACGTCGTATTTTACGCGGTGAATGTGGCTGAAACGCCGGACGTGATCAAAGAGTTTCTTACCGAAAGCAATCTGAATGTTCCGGTCTTGCTGGACGAAGATTCTTCGGTCAGCGAGCTGTACGGCGTGTCGGGAATTCCGCAAACGGTGTTGATCGATAAGGCAGGTCGCGTGCAAGTTGTGCATGTGGGATTTGGGGGCGACCTAGAACAGAAACTCACCCAAGAGTTGGACGATATCCTGGCCGGAAAAGATTTGGCAACTGCCGAATTGAAAGAGCACGAAGGCGGCGAGGAAGAGGAAAGTGCCGAGCCCGCAGACGAGGCTGATGAGGTAAAGTCGGAAACTGAGGAAGCGGCATCAGCTGCAGAAGCAGCCGATGTGGACTAGGTCCTAAATCGAAGCACGAGTACGATCTAAACGCCCAGGGATTGCAATCCCTGGGCGATCTCAATTCTGCAACATAATTTTGACGAGCGAAATCGATGGATCGACTTTCGTCGGTGATTGAGCCGATCAAACGTTTGTTTGCGCTCGATCTTCGCTCGCTCGCTTGTTTGCGGATCGGCCTGGGGCTGCTGATCCTGATCGATCTGTTGCTCCGTTCGCGCGATCTCGTGGCGTTTTACACCGATCAAGGTCTCTTGCCGCGGTCGCTGCTCACTACCAGCCCAAATGCACTGACTCATTGGTCGTTGCATTTGGTGAATGGTGCGCCCTGGTTTCAGGCACTGTTGTTTTGTGTCGCGGGGATCGCCGCAGGGATGTTGGTTGCCGGCTATCGAACGACCTGGGCCGCGACGATTTCTTGGGTACTCTTGGCATCGCTTCACCTCCGGAACCCGCTGATTCTCAACGCTGGGGACAAGTATCTGGCACTGCTGACGTTTTGGGGGATTTTTTTGCCTTTGGGTGCGAAATGGTCTGTTGATGCCAGGCAGAGTAATAAGACCGCCGCTGCGGCAGTCATTTCATTGGCGAGTTTTGCACTCTATTCGCAAGTGGCGTTCGTGTATGTGAGCACCGCGCTGCTCAAGTGGCAACAGAACGTGTGGCAAACGGGCGATGCCATTCAACTGGCGCTTTCCAAAGATTATGTCGTCACTGGTTGGGGACAGTGGCTTGCCGGGCATCCTGAATTGCTCAAGCCGCTCACGCCTGCGACGCTCTATCTGGAACTCTTGAGCCCGCTGGCGATTTTGCTTTCAAGAGGTTGGTTGCGCGTGGCGGTGCTGGCGGTCTTAGCTCTTTTTCATATCGCTTTGGCGGCGTGCTTTACGATTGGATTGTTCCCGTATGTGTGCCTGGTGGCTTACACCGCATTTCTGCCCGAAAAATTTTGGGCCGTAGTGCTCAAAGATTCTGCTGCCAGCGAAACGAGAATGTATCAGCCACCGAGAACGCACGTTGTGCTGCGGGGCTGCAAGCAGACGTTTCTGGCGTTGGCGATATTGGTATCGCTTTGGTCCTGCATAACCGTTGTCACCCCCAGTTGGAGAATGCCGGAAGTCGTGCGAAATCTGGAGCGAGTGTTTCGCTGGCGGCAAAGCTGGAAGATGTTCACAAATATCCACGAAGCAGTCGACGGTTGGTTTGTCTTTCACGCCCAATTCGCCGATGGACATAGCGAAGATTTGCTCTCCGGGGCTAGTCCCGTTTCCTATGAGAAACCGTCACTGGCGTCGGCGAACTTTCCCAACATGCGATGGCGAAAGCTCTGCACGAATTTGAAATCGTCCGGCGCCAAAACCGTGCGAGAATTCTTGGGTGACTACCTGCTGCTCGATCGCGACCGTCGGCACCACGACGTTCACAAGCTGTTAGGGCTCGAGATTGTTTACGTGGAGCCTGCGAAAGATGCCGACGGCGAGAACGAAATCGAAGTTCTGGGCGCAAGCTTCGCCACGCCCCAGCCGCTCGACAAAGAGGTGCTATTCGAATGGCAAAACGAAGCACGGAAATATCACGACGTGTTTATTCGTGAGTGACGGCCAAGCTAGCGCACCGGCAAGTCAATCGGCTCCCACTGATTGGGTTCCGCGGTGACTTCTTTGACGATCCCACTGGTGGCAGGATCGGCATAGCGGGGTGGAAGCAGATGTGTGCCGTCGCGCACCATTTCTTCACCCGCGCGCCGAGGAGCCCGCAGTTCAACTGCTACCGTGTAAGGCCCCGGAAGTGCGCCGTCATTGCCTGAGATCGTAGTTATAGAAAAATTACCGCTCTCATCAGTGATCGCGATGGGCAGCGGTAAGCCGGCCAGTCGTTCACCTTGAGGAAAAAGAGTAACTTTAGCTTCCGCCACGGGTTTGCCCGCTCGTGTGATCGTGCCACTCACGGGCGCAAGCGTCGGCAATGCTTCTCCACATCCGGCAAATACCGAACAAACCAAGAGCAACATAAAACCAGTTTTACAGCGATTGAATTCCTTGATGCCGAAGCGTCCCACTAATATTCCTTTATGATTTCTCTGCCGGCACGGGTCGTAAGATCGGCAAGGGTTCGCAGGCTGATATCCTCACTCAAATAGCGAACCGATCCATCGGCAAAAGTGAAGTTAGCACCACTGGGATGAAAGCTGTAATAGCAGTGGCCCCATTCGTTGGAATTGTTAATCGAAACCGTGCCGGGAATCGTACCAAAAGCAGCCTTCCAAGGGTTACGCGAACCGATGGGGTAGGGGTTGTCCGTAGTCGCCCAAGCTCCGCCGCGGGCACGAATAGGTGGGCTTCCGGTGTAATCGACTCCAAAGAACTCCCGCCCACGGTAAACGTCCTCGCGTCCCACGCATTCGCCGAGCATGATCGTATTCGACATTCCATCGGAGACATTCTTGATTTGATTGCTTTTATTGAATTCGTATTGCTCGGCTATTACGCCATCGAGGACGAGGTTGTCAGCCCCCGTGGAAAGTTTTTCGTTGTAGTTGACCACTTGCTGGTCGGCGGCCAAAGAGGTGTTGATATCCATATGCACGCCAGTTGGCGTGAAATAGTCTCCACAAGCACCCGTCTTATTGGGTGGACTCGCTTCCGGTTTATCCTGCAACCGTTGCTGAATGGGGGTCGACGGACAAAGCAACAGTGCTAAGGGATTTTGTACGATTGTACGATTGGGTTCGCGCCACCAATCGACGTCGAGATCGTATCCTACGATCAAATTTCCTTGCTCAACGTAAGGCAAGATGAAAGGTGCCCAATTGTTAATACCAGGGATAGGTGTTCCAGTGGGTGCATTAGGGTCTGGATTGATTGTTGCCAGTGGAAACTCTTTCTTAGCACTTTCATAATTCAGAAAGGCTAGGCCCATTTGCTTCATATTATTAAGGCATTGTGAGCGCCGTGCCGCCTCGCGAGCCGCTTGAATTGCGGGCAACAGCAAGGCCACGAGCACGCCAATAATAGCGATGACCACCAACAGTTCGACGAGCGTGAATCCATTTCGACGCGGGTTGTATTTGGTCATAATAAGAATCTCTTTTTTCGTAAAAGTCGGTGGCCGTGAGTCTATGAGCCGTCGACAGATTGTATTCGTTTAAACCTGATCTAAAATTGCCTGCTGAAACATTCGTCGCCCCTGTCGAGTTGCGCGACACTGGCATATTGGCCCGTATTTCGAGCGTATCGGTGCGAATTCCCCTTCAATATCAAATCATGATGCCGCTGGTGGTGGTGGCAGCGGCGAGCTTAATGGCTGTTGGTGCTATCAATGCGCGGCGAGCCACGCAAGAAACGCAGGCTTCCATCGACCGCCAATTGCAGGGGGTGGTTCGGGTTCTGAAGTCTTCGAACTTTCCATTGACCGACGCGGTGCTGCGTCAAATGAAGGATCTTTCCGGCGCGGAGTTTGTTTTGATAAGTCAGGAAGGTTTGCCAATTTCCAAAAGTATTTCCCCGGGGTCGATGCAACTTCCCCGCACGCCGCTGGCGAACACGACTGAAGATGTCGCCTTGGGCCCGCAGATTTCCTTGGGTGATAAAGCGTACTTTCACACGGCCGTGGAATTGAAGCGGCCCTGGGGTGAGTCGGCAAGCGGTGTGCTGCATGTGTTGTTTCCTCGCGAACAGTATGACGCAGCTTGGAGGAGCGCGTTCTTGCCGCCGCTGGTGATCGGGATGTTCGCGGTTCTCGCGGTCGCTTTGGTGACGCAGTGGATCGCGCAAAGAATCAGCCGCAATCTCGCGCGCTTGGGAACCGGTGTGCAGCGCTTGGCCGGCGGAGAATTCAAGCCACTGGAACTCCCTGAGCGCGACGATGAAGTGCGAGATTTGGCCATCGCTGTCAATCAAACGGCCACACGGCTGAGCGAATACGAGCAGCATGTCAGGCAGACCGAACAAGTACGGACCGTAGCGATGTTGGGTGCAGGACTCGCCCATGAAATGCGCAATGCGGCGACGGGTTGCCGGTTGGCGGTCGATCTTCACGCGGAAAACTGTTCACTTTCAACAAGTGACGACAGTTTGACCGTCGCGAAAAGTCAGTTGCAACTTATGGAAAGCCGGTTGCAGAGTTTTCTGCAACTGGGCCGCGAAGATTCGACAACAATCAAACAACCCCTCGATTTGCAATTGTTGCTCGATGAACTGATACCACTGGTCCGTCCCGCGGCACGTCATACGAATGTGGCGCTGACTTGGGAACCGAGTCAAGCAGCCATCACAGTGCTCGCCAACCGTGAATTATTGAGCATGGTGATTGTCAATCTGTTGCTCAACGCGATCGAGGCCGCGCAGAAATTTTCCCACACGAATTCAGCTCAGGTGCAGGTTAGACTAGGGCTGACGGATAGCAATTCGGTTGAACTAGTAGTCAACGACACGGGGGCGGGAATGTCGGATACAGTGGCGGAAAAGTTATTCCAGCCATTTGTCACCACCAAGGCCGAGGGAGTAGGATTAGGTCTGGCCGTTGGGCAGCAAGTGGCCCAAGCCCATGGCGGCGAGATTGCCTGGAGCCGAACGAATAACCAAACAAGCTTCCGCTTGCGATTGCCGCTGCTGCTATAAGTTTGGCCTCCGAAGAAAGGAACGGAACATATGTCCAAAATACTCGTCGTGGATGACGAACAAGCCATTTGTTGGGGCCTCGAAAAACTGGGGCAGTCGCTGGGGGCTCAAGTTTTCGTCGCCTCATCGGCGGAGCAGGGGCTACGGCTCGCCGCGGAAAGTCAGCCTGATTTACTCATTCTCGACGTGCGGCTGCCGGGCATGGACGGTCTGAGCGCGATGCAGGAGTTTCGCCGTATTCTGGGCGAGGCACCAATTGTGGTCATCACGGCCTTCGGCGATTTGCCCACGGCCGTGAAAGCCGTGCAGAACGGGGCGTTCGAATATGTGCTTAAGCCTTTTGATTTGGAGGAAATTCGTGGCACGATCCGGCGTGCTTTGCTTGCGAATAAGGTGATGAGCAATCAACAACCCAACGAACAAACTGAGGGAATGGTTGGCAAGACACAAGTGATGCAGGCCGTGTTCAAGCGGATTGCCTTGGCTGCGAGTTCCGATGCGGCCGTGCTGTTGCAAGGGGAAAGCGGTGTTGGCAAAGCCACAGCCGCGCGGGCCATTCATCGCCACAGCGCTCGCTCCCCGGGGCCATTCGTGACGGTGAATTTGGCTGGCTTGGATGCAATTCAGGCCGAAGCCAAATTGTTTGGCGAAGGCAATGGTTACGCTCGGGATGGGCACTTGGCTGAAGCCACGGGTGGAACGCTGTTTTTGGCAGATGTGGCTCAGATACCATTCGGCGTGCAAGCCAAGTTGTTGCGAGCGCTGGAGTCGGGCGAAATTGTTCCAGCGGGGAGCGAACAGCCAATAAAAATGGATTGCCGTTTGATTGCGGCGAGCGACGAAAGCTTGCTTAGCAAAGTTCAAACCGGTGAGTGCCGGCAAGATTTGTATTTTCGTTTGAGCGCTTTTGAGATTGAGATTCCACCGCTGCGCGAACGACAGGCCGATATTCCTCTGCTGTCCCGGCATTTTGCACTCGAAAAACGTGGCGCCACGGTGAGCTTTGCCGAAGAGACAATCAATGAGCTGAGTTCGCGGCCTTGGTATGGGAACGTTCGCGAGTTGCGCAACGCGATCGAACACGCCCTCGTGGTTGCGCGGGCGGGGCTTGTGTTGCCAGAGCATTTGCCGGCGGCACTGCCGATGTTGCAGACGGAGTCGACAGGACTGGGATCGCACGACACCTTGGAGGAATTGGCCAAGCAACGGGCCACGGATTTGCTCGACGATCCCGAAGCCGAGGGCTTCGTCTACGAAAAGTTTCTTGAAGAACTTGAGCCCGCGCTATTAGCGAGTGCAATGGATCGTTATTCGAATGAATGCGCCCCCGCGGCACGGGCTTTGGGACTCCATCGCACGACGCTCAAACGCAAGCTCGATCAATACGGCATGACCAAGTAGGCCAACTTAACCGAGGGCAATCGCTCGGGCGAGCGGATGCAAGACCGCTTCTACGGCGTAATTGTCGACGACCTTCCGGCAAACTTCTTGCAAACGCACCAGCACGTCGAGATAAGTTTGTCCGGGTGGCAGGCTGCCGTAGTGGCGGGCCGTGACGTAAACGCTCAATTGCTCGTCTTGATAATCGCCCGTGCGAATCTGAAACGCATTGGTTCGCGATTCGACGCTCAAGCGGCATTGCAAACGGCAATCATCATCGAGCGCGATCGTGATACTGGGTTCGTGATTGATGATGGTCGCACCGGGCAGCGCTGCTAAACCTTCCACCGCGGGGCTAAGTCCCAAAGCCTCGGCCATCAATTGGTTGTGGTTGCCACGATAGTTAAAATCGAAGCCCATCAGCAAATCCATCGCCTCGCAATCGAGTGGGCTCACCGAAAGGGCATAGGGCGCGATGTCGAGCACGCTGCGATGCTGTACCAGCGCCGTATCAAACTCCTCGGGATTAACACAGCCCGAGGAAATTCTCCGAGGTTCGACGGTACACCAGCGATGGCTGGCACGATCTTTGTCTTCTTCCAACACAAAATCGCGGTTCTCGCGGGTGTAGAAGTTCCGCATCTCGGGATAGGCTTTTTGAAGCTGCTCGAAGAAATGCAGCACCGTTTCCCGATTGCTGGGAAGCTCCATCTCGGTACTGAGATTCATGTTGACGTAGTAGTCGTCGGCAAGCGAATGATACGAATTCATCGTGTGAGGGCATCCCAGTTGATCGGCCCGGAGTGACTCTGTTTCTCAATCCATGAGTTCCGGGCTTAATTTTAGTATAGGTATGGGCTGCCGACTTAGAAACCCCGTGAAAAACTGCACCATTGCAAGTTTTTCTTTGATCAGGGGAAAAATCGGCTATGATGAGCATGCTTAGAAATTCGTCGATTCCGAAGGAGGTCGAGGATGATTGTCGAGTTTGCCACGGAATTGGGATACATGTCGCTGGCCGTATTAGACGGCGAAGTCATTGGCATTTCGTTTGGGCATCCGTCGGCTCGAGCCGCGCGGCAGTCCCTTGAGCGGTTTCAGGCTGATGAAGGAAGCGACCAAATTTGCGAGGCCATGCTGGACAACTCGACGGCATCGGCGCGGACCAGCGATCACGTGGTCGACTTGTTAACTCGCTTCGCCGAGGGTGAGTCGGTGGATTTCGATGATGTGCCGCTCTCGCTATACGGCATGAGTGACTTTCAAGCCGAAGTTGTTGCCGCTTGCCGAGCGATTCCCCGGGGTAAAACTGTTAGCTACGGTGAATTGGCCGAGGAAGTGGGCCACACCGGTGCCGCCCGGGCCGTGGGGACGGTCATGCGCAAGAACCGCTTTCCCCTGATCGTGCCCTGTCATCGGGTGTTGGCATCCGGCGGGAAAATCGGCGGGTATTCTGCGGCAGAAGGTTTGGCGATGAAGCGACGGTTGCTAGATATGGAGCAATCTGACCGATTTGCAACATCAATCGCAAATAAGGTTCTCAGTGCAGCTATGTCTGATTAAAGTAAGGTAGAGACAGATTTCGACTTCAGGGAGTCAAAGTATGAGGCGAAGATTTGTATTGAAGGGTTGTGCTACATTTCTTTTGTTGCTCGCAGTAGCCCAGGCTGCTTCAGCCATCAATATCAGTCTCACTTACCCGAGCGGAGTTCTCTTTTCTGCCACACATGACACCGCAGCAAAGGCGGCCATTAATGCCGCCGCGAGCGACATTTCGGCGGCAATCACCAGCAATTTGACAGCCATTACAACTGACATCTACACAGGTACGAACGGTGCTGCAGAAGCAGAGTTCGACTGGAATTTCCAATACAACGATCCTGTGAATAGCACGTCGACCACGATAGAAAATGCAACGATTACCGCGAACACGGTCAGGATCATTGTCGGTGCCCGGTCAATAGGTGGTAACACATTGGGATTTGGCGGACCAGCAGGTACGGGGTTTAATCTGAGCGGCACATATAACCCCGCGAACCCCAGCCAATGGCCCGGCGCGGTCAACCAAGCCGAGAGCCTTTCAGAAGCGGCTTACACACGAGGTGGGGGACCGGTGATCGGAACCTTAACGGGATCATCGACAGTCGGAAGCTTTACAGACAATTACTCGATTGATGTTGGCATTAGCTACGGCTCATTGTCTCTCGACTGGGACGGCAACAACAACGGTGCAAAAGATAACGACACTGATTTGGGCAATTATTGGCATTTTGATCATACTATTTCCGTCGCTCCCGGTAAGAACGATCTTTATTCCGTAGCCTTGCACGAGATGCTGCATGCCATCGGCATTGGCGCTTCGGATACTTGGGACTCGAAGGTGTCGGGTACCAGTTGGACCGGATCGAATGTGATCGCCTTACAGGGGAGCGGAGCAGGGCTGATCAATGGCGCGGGCGACCACATCGCTTCGGGAGTGATGAGCACTCGTATTTCCGATGGTGCGGCCCAAGAAGCGGTGATGGATCCCACGATCACCATTGGAACCCGGAAATCGCTCACGGCGCTCGATTTGGCCTTTTTGCGAGATGTCGGTTACACGACCATCAACCCGACACCAGTGTTTAATCCGGCCGATTTCAATGAAGACGGCGACGTGGATAGTGCCGACTTGTTAATCTGGCAAAGCGCCTACGGCGTGAATCCCAACGGCGACACTGACAACGACGGCGACAGCGATGGCCGGGATTTTCTGTTCTGGCAACGGGCCTATACGGGGCCAGGACCACTTACATCAATCGTGGCTGTGCCCGAGCCAAGCACAATTCTGCTGCTGGCAAGTGTATTGTTACTGTCAGGCCGTTCGCTTCGTTAAGCGGCTTCCAGCGGACGACGCTGGGCAGCGTTTTGAATCCACCGCTTGATCTTCGCGGGAGAAGGTACTTCGCTGTTTCGCAAGATGCGCTGTCCCTGCTTCGATTGGCAGAACGCTTGAATCTTGCGAATCAGGTCAGCCACACGCGTGCCCGCGATTTGCTCGGGCGACGTGAAGCCACACGCCACCAGAAGCTGCGCCCCATAACCACGGAGCTCGGGGATTTGGCAGACGAGCCGTGCCTGCATTTGCCAATCGGCAATCGTATGGGCCGTAATATGATGCTGTCCCAGTTCCGCCGCCACGGACGCGGCATTGGCATTCAAGAAATCCGCGACCGTGCGAATCCCCACGGCATTGAAATACTTGGCCGCCTGAGGGCCAATCGAAGGTGCCGCTTCGATTTCGCTGTGAAGGCTCAAGTGAAATTGTGGTTCACGATCTGCGGATGTGATCGTTCGCAGTTTAGGTGCCTTCGGAGTTGGCGTTGTCGTGTTTCGTGCCGCGGGCTGACTTGGTTTGTTGGTATGTGTGCCGAGATGAACCCATTCGCGGATTTGCGATGCGTTGAATCGGCCAATCGCATTGGCAAAACGTTGCCCCCGATCGCTGCGCAAGAATTCGCGAATCGTGGCTTCGAGTTCGATAGGCACGGCCTTGCGTAATTCAGCAAAACTGCGAATCCCACAGGCCGTGAGAACTTGCGCGTCGTTAAGTGTAAGCCCCGGCACAGCGCACATGAGCCGCATATGCGATTGCCACAAGGCAACGGTTTCCGCAGTGACGGAAGTGCGATTCAATTGCGTGGCCACAATCACAGGGTCCGCGGCAATGAGCTGACCGACTTCGACAATTTGAATCTTTGCAAAAGCTTCAGTCGTGCCGCTGCCTAGGACAGGAAATTCTGCCAGCGAACTATTCTCGGTCAAGTAAAAGTGATGTTCCGGATTCACGCCAGGATCGCGGAATTGCAGGATGGGAGTAATTCTCCCGTCTTCCGTTTCACGGACTAAGCGAGTGAGCGTGGTTTCCGCGGTGGCCACTTCTGTGGCCGGTTCGGGAGCTACCTGACGGCGGAGGCGAGCCAGATCGTGGATTGTCGAATTGAGCGATTCAAATCGTCGCAGTGCGTCCATGTCTTCCGTGAAGACGAGAATCTGATGTCCCGCGCGAGCGAATTCGTCAAGCACACCTGCCAGAGCGGCACTGCCGCTGGCATCCTGGCGGAGGAACGGCTCGTCGAGAATCAACGGCAGATGCACGCCACGGCGAGCGAACGAAGAAACGAGCGCAAGCGTGAGTGACAGATACAATTGGTCATGTGCGGCTGTGCTCAGTGAACCCAGTTCGTAGGCTTGGCCGAGATGATCGATCACAACGGGATGACGGCCATCACGCTCCAAACGAATTTGGACGAGCTTACCAGCGGTAAGTTGCGCGAGAATATCGGAAGCCCGCCAAGTGGCTTGTTGTGTTGGAACAGTTTGAGTCGCTGGCTTGAGCGCTTCGCGTATCTTGATTTCCAACCGCTCCAGCTCAAACCGTTGCTCTTCGAGGCTGGCATTGCCCACGAGGCCGGCGCGTTCACGCTGAACATCGTTCCAGCGTGTTTCCAAATCGGCCAGATCATGGGCAAGTGCATCGGCCGCAGTCTGTAAAGTTTCCTGCCGCTGCAACAAGTGTTGATACTGAGCACGTAATTCGGCTTCTTGCGGATGACGCGTGCCGTAGCCAACCAGCAAAGGATCGGCATGGCTGACAAATTCGGCGTGATGATCGCATTGGCAATGTTCGACCGCTGGGGATTGAGGCCGCAAGAGAACGGGTTGCCCCACCGAATTCAATTCGTTCACCAACGATTCACGCCGGGAGAGCAAGTGTTCCAGGCGTTCGCTCAAATCGAGTTGGGCCCGCGAAACTTGGCGTGATTCGATGTTGAGTTGTTGCCGGCGGTTATAGCGTTCTTGTTCGGTCACCAATCCGCATAGCGTATAGACCTGTTGGCGAAGCATCGCGGCGACGGGGGACAATTTGGCATGCGAATCGTGCCCCAAACAGCGGCCCGGTTCATGCGCACGGGCGAGCAGGGCGACTTCACCGTCGAGGTCCGCCACGAGTTTTTCGAGCACATTGAGCGTTGTGCGGCTATCGGTTAGATAACTTACTCGGTCGGCCGTGCCATCGGGGGCTATTTGTGCCAATTCCGCGCGGACCACCGCTTCACGAGCTTGCAAATCATTGAGAGCTTGTCGGCAGCGCGTGATTTCGCTTTCCAGCTGCGTGAGTTCTTGGCGTTTGGCCTGCAGGTTGTGATCTTTGGCTTGCCTTGTGACCGCCGTTTCGAGCGACACATAGCGCAGGCGTGTTTCGCACTCGGCGATTTCGCCAACGACGACCCGCAAGTCGGCTTGCACGGCTTCGAGTTCGCGGCGTTTGGATTCGAGCAAATGTTCGATGTCGGCGAGTTCATTGGAGAGCACGCTGCCTTCTTGACGGCGGATCCCCAATTGCTTTTCAATCGCCTCGGCGATCGCATCACGCTGGCGGATGAGCTCATCCACGCGCCGGCGATCGAGCGAATTCGTGGGTTCGATTTCTTGACCCACAGTGCAGTAATTCCCCGCGCGGGAATTCAAATGCTTGCCATGATTCTTGGCTAGCTCGCGTGTGAAATCTTTTTTCAGCAACCAGTCGACCGACGGCGCTTCCGCGAAGTCGACTGCCATCAATTGGGCGATCACTTGCGGCGTGAGATCAGCCAGCAGTTGTTGCACCGTGCGGCTATCAACAGCCCCACCCCCCACGGCAGCCACTGTCAGGCGACTCGTGCGGTCGGTGTCCAAATGCCGGCGCAGCACAAAATTGCCGCGGGAACTTTCCACGACCAACCGGCCTTCGGTCAGCGGAACGGTTTGGCCGAACTGCTGCCGCCAGGGGCTATGCGATTTTCCGTAGATCAAGTGATTGGCAAGCTGAGCCACCGAGCTTTTGCCTGCGGCGGGCTTACCAAAAAATACGTTAAGCTGGGGATCAAGCTGCTCAATATGCAGGTCGGGCCAGGCCCCTCGTCCTTCGAGGCTTAGCTGGGCGATTCTCATGGGTTCTTCCTTGAAATAAGCAATCGTCGCGGACCCTAAGTGGTCGCGCGTCGCTGACCCCGGCGGAGTGGAGGTCGGCGAGTGCTAGAGCGGCTGGCAACGTACCGGATTACCGAGATTACCACAACACGGGTTTACTTTTGGCAAGTTGTGATAGCTGTGCCCTCGCATAGAGTGGGCAGGTTGTGCAAAATAGAAATCTTTCATTCTCGGCACCTTACCCAATCTACGATGAAGCAGCATACCGTTCGAGTTTTTCCGTCCGCCGCCACGCCACCGCGCGAAGAGCAACTCGCGTGGAAATTAGCCGAATTGGCCACCGATCCCGTGCCGGTCGAACCGGGCGTGGCCGAGATGGTGGCCAATCGCGTAATCGACAATGCCGCCGTGGCGGTGGCTGCTATCAATCGGCAGCCGGTGAGAACCGCGCGTGAGCAGGCGTTGGCTCATCCTCGCGAAGCGGGGGCAACGCTGTTTGGAATCAATAACGGCAAGCGGTTTGATGCCGAGTGGGCTGCGTGGGCGAATGGTACGGCGGTGCGCGAACTCGATATGCACGACACGTACTTGGCCGCGGACTATTCCCACCCGGCCGACAATATTCCGCCGATTCTCGCGGTGGCACAGCAGCTCGGTTGTTCGGGCGCGGATTTCGTGCGCGGCGCGGTGGTTGGTTACGAAGTGCAGATGTCGCTCGTGACCGGCATTTGCTTGCACAAGCACAAGAAAGATCACATCGCCCATTTGTGCCCTGCCCAGGCTGCGGGGATTGGGGCGATGCTCAAGCTCCCCACGGAAGTGGTCTATCAAGCAATTCAACAGACGGTGCATGTGTCGTTCACAACGCGCCAATCGCGGAAGGGTGAGATTTCCAGCTGGAAGGCCTACGCCCCGGCCCATGCAGGAAAGCTGGCCATCGAGGCGGTCGACCGTGCGATGCGCGGGGAACGAAGTCCTTCGCCGATATACGAAGGCGAAGACAGCGTGTTGGCTTACATGCTCGATGGACCGAAAAGCGAATATATAGTGCCATTAGTAGAACCGGGCGAGCCGCGACGAGCAATTTTGCAGTCCTATACGAAAGAACATTCCGCCGAATATCAATCGCAGGCGTTGATTGATCTGGCTTTCAAAATGCGCGAACAGATCAAAAGCATCAACGATATCGAGCGAGTCACGATCTACACCAGCCATCACACCCATTATGTGATTGGCACCGGCTCGGGCGATCCGCAGAAGTTCGATCCGACGGCCTCGCGTGAAACGCTGGACCACAGCATCATGTATGTCTTTGCGGTGGCACTCGAAGATGGGCGTTGGCATCATGTGGATAGTTACACGCCGGAGCGAGCGAGCCAGCCAGCCACGGTGGCGTTATGGCGGAAGATCGAAACCGTCGAAGATCCCGAATGGACCGAGCGCTATCACACAGCTGATCCCGCTAAGAAGGCGTTTGGCGGGCGCGTGGTGATCGAGTTCAAGAACGGCGAGAAGCTGAGCGACGAGCTTGCGGTAGCGAATGCCCATTCCTTTGGTGCTCGGCCATTTGCACGGGCCGACTACAAGAATAAGTTCAGCACGATTACAGCCGGTTTGGTGGAAGCCACCGAGCAGGAACGCTTTTTCGGATTGTGTGAGCGCTTGAACAATTTAACGGCGGCGGAAATCGGCATGCTCAACGTGCAACTCCCCGCAGGATCTGTCGATTCGACTGAGCGCAACACGGCGGGGATATTCTGATGAATGAAGTCGTTAATGCCGCCGAACGCCGTCAGCAGTTTCGTAGTGAACTGGCGAGTGGCAGGCTCCTGCGCTTTCCCGGTGCGTTTTCGCCGCTGGTGGCAATGTTGATCGCCGAATTGCAATTTGAAGGGGTCTACATTTCCGGCGCTGCGTTGTCGGCCGACTTGGGACTTCCTGATATTGGTTTAACGACCCTTACTGAAGTGTCCGCACGCGCGGAGGCTATCACACGGTCGGTGAATCTGCCCACGCTGGTGGATATCGATACGGGTTTTGGCGAACCCGCGAATGTCGCTCGCACCGTGCGAACGATGGAGCAAGCGGGACTGGCTGGTTGCCATTTGGAAGATCAATTGTTCCCCAAGCGTTGCGGACATTTGGATGGCAAACAATTGATCGGCGTCGACGACATGGTGCGAAAGATTAAAGCCGCCGTGGACGCGAAAACTGATCCCAACTTTTTGATCATTGCGCGCACCGACGCTCGCGGTGTCGATGGCCTCAACGCCGCCATAGATAGGGCACACCGTTATGTCGCCGCAGGCGCGGAGATGATTTTTCCCGAGGCACTCGTTGATGAAAAAGAATTCGCGGCGTTCCGGCAAGCGATCGACGTGCCGTTGATGGCCAATATGACGGAGTTCGGGAAATCGTCGCTCTTGAACACCAAGCAACTGACCGAATTGGGTTACAATTTGGTCATCTACCCGGTCACCACATTGCGGCTGGCGATGAAAGCCGTCGAAGATGGTTTACGCGTCATTGCCGACGAGGGAACTCAAGAATCCCTTGTGCCCAAGATGCAAACTCGCGCGCGGCTTTACGAACTACTTGGTTACGAAAAATACGCGGCCATTGATAAAGAGCTTTTTAATTTCAAACTGTAACGGCGGGACAATCTCATGACTGATTACGATAAATTTGTTGCCAAGAAGGGCCTAGAAGGGATTGTCTTCGATACGTCGGCGATTTCCAACGTGATCGCCACGGAAAAGGCGCTCTATTACCGTGGCTATCCAGCGCAGCAATTGGCTGAGAATTGCCGTTTTGAAGAGACGGCCTATCTGTTGATGCACGGCGAACTGCCGACACAGAACCAGCTTGAAGAATTTGAAAAGAAAGAACGTGCTGCCCGCGAGCTCAGTGCCCCCTTGCTCGAAGTCATCGAGCGTTTTCCCCGCAAGGGGCATCCGATGGATGCGATCCGTACTGCGGTCAGCTATTTAGGAATGGAGCCCGAATTTGCTGGCGACGAAACCGCCGAGTCGGCGTTGGCCAAAGGCACGCTGCTACTCGCGAAAATCCCAACGGCGATCGCCGCGTTTCAGCGGATGCGTCACGGCAAACCGGCGATTGCACCGCGGCAAGATTTGTCGATTGCGGCCAACTTCTTCCACATGTGCTTTGGCGAAGTTCCTGATCCGGTAGTCGTGAAGGCGTTTGATGGTTCACTCACCATGTACGCGGAGCATAGTTTCAACGCTTCCACTTTTGCGGCGCGGGTCGTCGTGTCGACGCTCGCCGATTTGTGCGGGGCAATCACGGGAGCAATTGCAACTCTCAAAGGGCCGCTGCATGGTGGCGCGAATGAAGAAGTGATGTACATGCTGCAAGAAATCGGCTCGCCGGATAAAGCCAAGGAATGGCTCGACAAGAAACTGGCGAAAAAAGAAAAAGTGATGGGCTTTGGCCATCGTGTTTACCGGTTGGGCGATTCGCGCGTCCCCACGATGACCAAATTCCGCGACCAAATGGCCGAACTCAAAGGCGAAAAGAAGTGGGTCGAGATTTCCAATATCCTCGAAGAGCACATGGTTGCTCAAAAGAAAATCTATCCCAACTTGGATTACCCAGCGGGACCGGCTTACTTTTTGATGGGCTTTGAAATCGACTTATTCACGCCGATATTCGTGATGGCTCGCACCGCGGGTTGGGTTTCGCATGTGTCCGAGCAACTGGCCGACAATAGGTTGGTGCGACCACTGGCCGAATACATTGGACCCGCGCCGCGTGAAGTTGTGACGCTGACGAATCGACGCTAGTTGCCCAACCGCGCGACGAACTCGCAACCGAATTCGATAAACGGGGGAGACAAGTCGCGTTGCCGTGCAACGCTAACAATCGCTTGGATCGCGCTACCGCTGGTCGCTGGAAATTTTAGGGCCAATAGATTGTGCGACAATGTTTGAGGAATCGCGAGCCCGACGCCGTCGCGCGAAATGTCTGTAAGAATCACTTTCATCACTTTGTTTTGGAGGACAAAGTTGTGATCCATTTCGACGGCTTGAATGACCATCGCGTTATAGACACGCTCCGAGCGTCGCTTTTCCAGATGCGCGGGTAGAGCACTCCGCGTCGCGAGCGAGGCAATGTGTCGGCGAATATGTACCGGAATATCGGGAAGTGTCGTGTCATCGAAATATTGATCGTGCAGGCGAATCAAACGGCCTTGGCGCTCGAGCAATTCTGGATGAGCCAGACCGACAAACGAGACGCCGCAGCCCGCGCAGATCCAGACGGATGATTGTTCCATGTCGCGTGAGATGCGTAGCGGCAGCGTTTTGACGCAATTTACGCAATCGATGAGCGGTAATGAGCCAACATCCGTGTTTTCGAGCACGGCTTCCATCGGTGGCCTGATCCTTGGTGCACAAATAAGATTGCAGCGACGAGAAATTTTGATTCGATATCAAAACCTATCTCACGAGTGTGGAGTACCCACCATAATAGATGTGTGGATTGTGGCATTTCCCCGAATGGTAATCGGATCAAAGCTTAAAAATGGCCAACTACGACGTGGTTGTTTTGGGAACAGGTGGCGTTGGCAGTGCCGCTTTAATGCAGGCGGCCTCGGCTGGGGCCCGCACAATCGGTATTGACCGGTTTATCGCGCCGCACAACCGAGGAAGTTCGCATGGCCAGACGCGAATCATCCGCCAAGCCTACTTCGAAGATCCACGCTACACGCCTCTGTTGCTGGAAAGCTACAAGCTGTGGAGTGAACTGGAAAGACACTCCGGCAAGCAACTTTTTTTTGAGTCGGGACTGTTGCAGGTCGGACCCGAAAATGGGCAAGTGGTCCCCGGCGTTCTTCAGGCTGCTAAGGAACATGGCCTATGCGTCGAGCACTATACGGCGCAGCAAGTCGAAGCCAAGTGGCCCGCGTTGCGGGTGCCCTATGAGTTGTCCTGCGTGCTCGAACCGCGTGCCGGATATTTGCTGGTCGAAGAATGCGTAGCCAGCTATCTGGAAGCAGCCAAGCAAGCGGGGGCGACCATTGCAGCGCCCTGTGAAGTCTTGGATTGGGAACCAGGGACCCCCATTCGTTTGCACACCACACAAGGAATGATCATCGCCGATAAGCTCATCATTACTGCGGGGGCGTGGGCTGAGAGTTTGCTCGGTGATCTCAACTTACAACTCGAAGTGCGGCGGAAGAGCGTCTTTTGGTACGCGGCGAGGCAACCGTATGCCAAGGTGCCTTGTTATTTATATGAACTGCCGCACGGAGTGTTTTATGGATTTCCCGAAATCGGAGGACGTTTGAAAGTCGCGGAACACTCTGGCGGGCAAACAATTCATGATCCACTGCAATACAATCGCGAGATCGAAGCTTACGACGCCGAGCGTGTGCAGAATTTTATTCAGGCACACTTGCCGGAAGTTACTAACGGCTTGGTGGAGCATCAAACGTGTTTATACACGATGTCACCCGACGAGAATTTCATTGTGGATAGACATCCTAGTGAGCCGAACGTCGTCTTCGCCGCGGGATTGTCGGGGCATGGCTTCAAGTTTGTACCGGTGTTGGGTAAGGCGCTCGCGGATATGGCGCTCGCAGGGGGGACGGAGTTGGCAGTGGAGTTTCTGGGGGCGGGGCGGTTTGGGGGGTAGCTGATGCAAACAATGCCAGAAGATCGGTATTCTCATGCGCCTACGCCCAGCCGGTGGCGGCGCAGAGTGATAATCATCACCGTTGTCGTTTTCCTCTATGTGCTCAGCATAGGGCCGGTGCTGGGAATCGCCTTTCGCTTGCGCGAAGCCACGCGCTGGGACGGCTTTTACGGCGTAATGTGGTTGTATTACCCTATGATAGTTTTTCACCCCGTGCCGATCGTCGATGGCTACATCGAATGGTGGGTCAGCGATGTTTTCAACACCGTGGGACCTGGGTAAGAGGTTAAAAGTCTGCGTCGAGCACGATGCGATAACGAGCCTTGCCCGCTTCCAGTCGTGCGAAGGCTTCGTTGATCTGGCTCATGGGGTAATGCTCGGTCTGGGGCGTCACATTATGCCGCGCGGCGAACTCGAGCATCGTGCGCATATCGATGGGCGAACCCGTGGGGGAACCCGACATGCTCTTTTGGCCCATGATGAGCGACATCGCGACAACTGGAATCGGCTCCATCACCGCACCAACCACGTGCATCCGACCATTTGGCGCTAGGGAACCGATGAGCGCATTCCAGTCGAGCGGGACATTCACGGTCACGATCAGCATATCCAGCGATCCGGCCAGTTTCGCGATGGCTGCGGAATCGCGACTGGAAACAACATGATGGGCGCCGAAGCCTTTGGCTTCCTCAAATTTGCTTTCGCTCGATGTGAAAGCCGTCACGTCGCAACCATAGGCCGCCGCGAATTTTACACCCATGTGTCCCAAGCCACCGATGCCGACAATACCCACGCGGTCAGTGGGTTTGGCATGCATGGCGAGTGGATTAAATACCGTGATCCCACCGCAGAGCAGGGGACCGGAGTCGGCGGCGTTAATGTTCTCGGGAAGTGGCACTGCCCAGGCCCAATGCGAGCGAACCACATTCGCGAAACCGCCAAGATGTTTGATGATGGTCGGGATGGCTTGCGCGCACAAATGCTGGTCGCCGGAAAGGCATTGGCGGCAACACATGCAGCTGCCTGCCGTCCAGCCGACGCCGACGCGCTGGCCCACTTGAAGCCCTTTCGCGGCTGAACCAACGGCTGTCACTCGGCCGATAACTTCGTGCCCCAGGACCGCCGGGTACGTCGAACCGCCCCAATCATTGTGCCATACAGAAAGGTCGGAGTGACAAAGGCCGCAATGCTCAACGGCGACTTCCACGTCGTCAGGAGCGAGCGATCCCAGATCGATTTCCTGGCGGACAAACATCTCTTTAGCGGCGGGGGCAACCCAGGCTTGGGCAGTGGACATGGCGAGGGCTCCTGCGGATTACTGGCGGAGATGAAGCGCGTATTGTATCGCATCGACACATCCCCCGTCAGCAGTCCCTCGAGAAGGTCGCTTCGGCCCCGCTTTAAGCTCCTTTTTCTCCCCCCTTGAGACGCTTGGCATCGCTGCCGCGCAGGTTTCGCGACTTGTCGCCATCGCCCATTTACTTTTGCCAGTCGATCTTTTCTTCGACGTCATTGGGTGTATTAAGTCGACGGTCTTCGTTCGTATTCGGGGCCAAATGCGGTTGATGGGGTGCTGGGGGATTCGGTTTCATCGGAATAGCCTCCTGAGTATGAGTGAGCTGAGATTGCCAGAGGCTCAGTAAACTTGCAGTTCGCGTGCCAGGAATAATTCGGGAGATCGAGGCGATAAGTCCTAAACCTAAGGCTCGCAATGGCTTATAACGAGAAGGGTGGATTGCTTAACCAAAACCTCAAAATCTTACAGACTTTTCGATACCAAATTCGCCGCCGTCGCGCCTAACTATGTTAGGACGCACTTTTCGAGCGGTTGGGTGGAGGAGCCGCACCGTGACTTTTCACGAGCCAGGGCTAGAACATTCAGAAGACGACTGGGATGCCGAGACTTTCGATGATGAGAGTCGCCGAAGGGATGCCTTTGCCCGGTTGTTCGCTAAGCATGATCGTTGGCTGTACTCGTATTTGGTCACGCTGCTGGGAAACACGGCTCAGGCTGAGGAAGTATTTCAGGAAGTGTGCGTGATCCTGTGGCGGGAGTATGAGACGTTTCAGTTGGGGACGGACTTTGTGAAATGGGTGGCGGTGATCGCCCACAACCAGGTTCGCAAGTTCCGCCGCCAACGCAAACAAGTCGGCTTTCAGCTCGACGAAGTGACATTTGATTTGTTGGCAACCGAGGCCGTGGATCGCGTGGATCTGTTTGATTATCGACGCGATGCCTTGCGGCGATGTCTGACAAAACTGACCCCCGCGGATCGAACCTTGGTTCAAGAGTGTTATCAAGATCATAAAGTGAACTTCAAGGCGACGGCCCACAAACTGGGCCGGCCTGAGAATACAGTTTATAAGGCGATGAATCGAATTCGCCGCGTGCTGTTTGAGTGCATCAACCGCACGCTCGATGCAGAAGGTTTGGTATGAGCGACATTTCACAACAAGATTTTCCGCAGAAGCAAAAGCTGTTGCGAGTCCTCGGCGACTTGTGCAACGAGCAGCTTGCTCCGCTGGACGAATCTTGGTTGCAGGAAACGCTCGCCGAAAGTGCCGTGGCCCGCGCGGTTTACATGGATTACATGGAACTCGATGCTTGTCTAGATGCGGAAGGCTCGGCTTTGGCCAATCCCGCGCTCAATGCATTAGATGGCGAAGTCGATCGCGGGCTAGTAGCTCTGGGACGAGAAATCGCCACTCAAGGGAATCAACACACGACTTACGCTGGCGAACGCGAATCCATTTGGCGAAGGTTACCGACTTGGGCCATCGCCGCGGCGTTGGCGGCAGTGGCACTCTTTTCCAGCGTGCTGACTTATTCCTTTTCCAAGAGCGAGTTAAGTGGCCAATTGTCGGGCCAAATTGTGGCTCGCGTGACGGGCACGCAAAATAGCGTTTGGAAAGATAACGCTGCTCATCGTGTGGGTTACGGCTCGGAACTTGTCGCCGGACAAGAATTGATGCTCACTGAAGGGATAGCGGAAGTGACGTTTCAAGATGGCGCAACCGTACTTTTGGAAAGTCCCGCACGTTTCGTGGTGAACGCTCCCCATGAAGTCGAGTTGTATGAAGGTCGGATGGCCGCCGTTGTGCCTGCCCAATCCCGTGGCTTTCGCGTGCATACCAAATCGCTCGACGTGTTCGACGTTGGGACGGAATTCGGCCTGATGGCCCAGCAATCGGGGGCCTCAGAAGTTCACGTCTTTAATGGTGTGGTGAAAGCCAACGTCCTCGACAGCGGTGGCCGGGCGACGCGTCGCCTAGAATTGAATTCGTCGGAAGCCGCCAGTGTAAATCCGATTTCTACGACCGTTGCGGAATTTCCTGCCGACGTGGCAGCCTTTGTGCGGAGTTTGGAGCCGACCACCGGCCCTCGTGACGGATTATTAGCCTACGAAGGTTTTGATTATCCCGAAGGCCCGCTCGATGCCCAGAATGGTGGCTTCGGTTGGGCGGGAGCTTGGTTCAGTATTGCGGCCGACAGCCAAGCGGGAGCCGATTCCAACCGAGTCAGTCGCGGAAGTTTGACCCCTAAGGGGATTGTGCCCGTGGGGAACCGTGCCGTACAAACGGCCACTCAGAATCGCATTCGCCGGACTTTGGCAACCTCGGTGGGAAGTATTTTTGATACTGCAGGATTGGTCGAAAGCCAGGACGATGTGCGGCTGATCGGGCGTGATGGCCGGCACGTGTATGTCAGTTTCGTACAACGAGTTTCGGCGACCGCCGACAACTTCTATGGCTTCGAATTGCACCGGAGCGATGGAAATGCCAATCGCGTACTGTCAATTGGCCACGGCGCCGAGGAAACCACTTATGGCGTGACGTCGAATTATAATGTCTACGGTGCGAAGAACTTCCCAGCCCTCGGTGAAGAGAATACCGAAGAAAACTTTTTTGTTGTTAAAATCACATTCGGGGTGGAAAATAGAGATGTGGTGGAAGTGTTTCGCAATCCCGAATCGTTGCGCGACGAGCAAGCATCCACGGTCGACGCGGTGCTACGCGGTAACTTTGCGTTCGATCGGATCAGCATGGCAAGTTTCCATGGAGCCAAGATCCACGAACTTGATGAGATCCACGTTGGAACGCACTTTTTAGCGGTGACCGGGCGGTGGGGAGGCAAGCGAGGCATGCAGCGGCATGCAATCGCTAAGGACGAACCTGTGATGAGAATTTTTCCACGCGGGGGCAACGTCAGCTTGGCGACGCTCACGCATGGTCACTTGTTTGATTAACTTATTTTGAGCTTGTCAGTGAGCCGGCTCGTCCCGAGCCCGGTTGAGAATGTGGGCAGGGTCGTGAGGGCCCGGCCTGCCTAAGACTTTTCGGGATGGTGGGGCATTTTCAAGAGGCACTAATTGGAGGGGTGACGTAGGGCTCGACCGTTACACGTGTACGGTTCAACTTTGCGGAGCTTCATTGTTGTTTGTTCTAACGTGTTGGGGAAAAACCCCGGAGGTGGACTAATGAGACGACTTCTTTGTTTGGCCATTGGCTGTTTGATGGCCGCTCCCGCGATCGCTGCACCAAGTGTGGATGGCACCTTGGACGGAGCTTATGGCTCGGCCTTGGCCGTGCAAACGGTTGAGACCCAGTTTGGAGATTCCTCGGGCGGCAATAGTGGTGGCGGCGAACTCGACGCAGGTTATGCCACGATCGAGGGTGGCCGACTTTATGTGATGATTACTGGCAATATCGAGCCGAATTTCAATAAAGTTAATGTCTTTATCGATTCCGTGGCTGGTGGTGAGAACGTATTGACCAATATTCCTCAATACGATTTCAACAATGTGAGCCAGAACTTTGGCGGATTAACTTTCGACGCGGGCTTTGCGGCTGATTACCACTTGTTTGGACGTTGGGGTGGGGGCAACTTTGAAATTGACTTGGCCAATCGCGCTGGCGGTGGCAATGCCGTCGTCGGTGTCAATGGTGGTGCCAGTGCTGGTCCTGGTCCAATCGCCTCCGGAGTGGTCAATCCAGGAAACAACGGCTTGAACAATGCCGGCAATAGAGTTCTCACGGGCTTCATTAGTAGCCCCGTGGAATTTGGATTCAACAATAGCAACAGCGCTGGTGTTCTCGGTGGTACTGCGGCTGCCAATCAAGCTGCTGCCGCCGCGGTTACAACGGGTTTTGAGTTTTCGATTGCATTGTCGGATCTTGGCAATCCAAGCCCCGGCGACTTGATCAAAATTCACGCTGCCTACGGCAACGGTGATAACAATTATCACTCGAATCAAATCTTGGGTGGGCTGCCTGCCCCGCAAGGAAATTTGGGTGGTGACGGCGCGGGTGGTTTTACTGGAACTTTGTCAGGTATTAACTTCAATAACTTTGCTGGTGATCAATTCTTCAGCCTTGTTGTTCCGCGCGATATCCCCGAACCGACTTCGCTGGCCTTGATGGGTCTGTCGTTGTTGGGTTTGGCAATGCGTCGCCGTTAAGAGTTAGCCGTTTCCTTCGGGAAACGGAATTGTGTCCTTGTTTGTTGGGCAGTCGCCGATTCGCTTGCCCGTGCTCCCCGGCATTGGTAAGCGATCGGCGGTTGCCACCTTAAAGCGCGTCAGCGCTATTTGTTTCGAGGGATCTTTTCCAAGGATTGTCTTGTCATGAATGCTTTTACTCGTTGTCGTGGCCAGCGGGCTTTTACTTTGGTGGAGCTATTGGTGGTGATCGCCATCATCGGCGTTTTGGTGGCGCTGTTGCTACCGGCAGTGCAAGCGGCCCGCGAAGCGGCGCGAAGAACGCAGTGTGCCAACAACTTGAAGAACATTGGCTTGGCAGTAATCAACTTCCATGACGTGAAGAAGCATATCCCACAAAGTGTGACCCAATGGGGATTTGAAAAGCGAACAGTCGACTGTGCGAACGGCAGCACTCAAACCACTGTTGCGGCTGCAGACCCACCGTCGGGTTTGAATGGGAAAGGTTGGATCGTCGACATTTTGCCACAAGTCGAGCAGCAAGCCTTCCACGACCGTATCGTGGCCAATTACAGTGGCTCGTTTGCAGCACGAGCCAACAATGGTCGAGGAATGGGGGATATGGACATCCGTGACATTGTAGGAACGCAACTTCCGTTAACAACATGTCCTTCTGATGCGTCGGCCCAGCCGTCCAACGAACAATTTTGGTGGGACGGCGCCATCACTGCCACAACAAGCTATAAGGGCTGCATAGGTGACTCCTTACTATCAATTAGCGCGATTCCCTGCGACATAATAGCAGCTTTTCCGCCTGAAAGTGGATCACCCGACACGCACGGCACTATGTCCAACAATGGTATCTTTCAGAGAACGAGCGTTTGGATTCCTCTTAACTTGAAATCAGTGACCGATGGAACCAGCAACACAATCATGGTCGGCGAGAACGTTGTCTCCGAAGATTATCACTCTGCAGCATACTTTGCCGATGGAGACTGGGCGACATGCAGCATCCCGATTAATTCCACGTTACTAAAATATACACCCGAAGAATTACAAGATGGAACTGAGTCGAAAAGCGTCAGAGGTTTTAAGAGCCTGCATCCGGGCGGCGCTCAGTTTGTGATGGCTGATGGGTCGGTCCATTTTATCCAAGAAAATATAGATACGGTAAGTTATCGAGCGCTTTCGACGCGGGAAGGCGGAGAAGTGGCGACGATTCAGTAGTTTAGAGTGATGTTATTCAAGACGCGTTTATTTGCGGATGAATCCACGAATTAGACGCTCGGCGGCTCGTAAGCGTTTTGAAATACTTGTTGGTTTTGTGGGAGGAAAATTGTGGTAGCGGCAAGGCGAGAGCTATGGTGGGGTAGTTGTATTGCTTTAGTGCTGGCAGGATCAATTGGCTGTGGTGGGCCTTACGATGCCACGGTCGTGGGGATGGTCACATTAGATGGTAGCCCAGTTCAAACTGGTGCCATCTCTTTTGTACCTGCCTCGGGAGGCCCTCTAGGTTACGCACGAGTAGATCAATCTGGTAGTTACGAAGTTTTTACAGGCCGTGAGGTCGGACTGCCTGCCGGGCAGTACAACGTCTCCGTAGTTGCGAGGGAGCCCTCCAGGACTCGATCCGAAGGCGGTGGTCCACCTCCTCCGGGTAAAGAGATCACACCCAAGTGGTATGCCTCCCCGAGCACTTCGGGCTTGAGCTTTAGCGTCGAACCTGGTTCCAACGAAATCAATTTGGAACTCACCTCGACACCACCCGCAGGGTGGCAAAACACAGCGCAGCGACGTTAATAGCGTGTTGATCGTGAACAGAGAGCAGAGATAGGCAAAGTTGATGAAAAGTTTTTTGACCACTTGGCGAATCGTTTGGAGCGGGCTGCTGTTGGCATTTTGTCAACTTGCGCAGGCTCAGGACGTTTCCCAACCTGCCACGCTGCAAATGTTCGAAGCTAAGTGGCGCACGATCGAAGATCGACAGGTTGACGTGTTTTACTCGGGTTACGGTGCGATGTGGTTGCCTCCTCCAACGCGAGCGGACACCGGCGGTTTTTCCGTCGGCTACGATGTGTTTGATCGTTTTGACTTGGGCAAGCCTCAGAATGAAACGCTGTACGGCACCGAGAATACACTGAAATCGCTTGTGAAGACGGCCCATCGAGCGAGCGTGAGCGTCTATACCGATCTCATTTGGAACCACAACGGCTTTGGCTCGTCCTTGGATCCTGGCTTCGTGGCTTTAGGAGGCTATCCAGGTTTCGTGATGACAAGACCTGGCGACGCTTATGGCGATTTCCACGATCCCTTTATCAATTTTGATAACAACCCGTTGGAAGGTCGGCTGGCTGGCTTGTACGACATTGCCCAGGAAAAGAACTATCAGTTTATTCGTAACCCTGTGGAAGCAGGCAATCCCAATAACATTCCCGCGGGCACGGTCTACAACCAGCCCGATCCCAACAATGCCCGGTTTTATGCTGATCAAGATTTGGGCGGCACCCAAGTGTTTGATCCCGCGCTCAACGCCACGGTGACCCTTTACGATTTCAACACAGAGTCGCCGCTCAGTGGTGATCCCGTTGTGGAGAACGCAACTGGGCTATTGATGCGGAACGCGCGGTGGATGGTCCAAGAAATCGGGGTTGATGGTTTTCGCACCGATGCAGTGAAGCACATGCCGACTTGGGTCCTGAACTATATGGATCAGGCCGTGTTTCGCGCGAATCCCCGCTTGAATCACGATGGCACGTTCAAGCCCGTTTATTCCTTTGGTGAGATTCTCGACGGCAACAAGGGATACCTGCAAACCTTTATTCGCCACGACCTGCCAAGCCAATACGCGATTGCCCAAGATAACACCACAGTGGGTGGCAATCGCGATGCGTTGGATTTTCCCTTGTTCTATGCGATGCGGGACAATCTTTCGGGCAACGGCTTGGCCAACAACTGGCACGGCATCCGCAATGCCAGCCAAGATTTTCAGGACGATGGCCTGCAAAATGGCAGTCAAGGCGTGTCGTTTGTCGACAGCCACGACAATTTGGGTGGCGGATTTCCTTATCTCAAGAACGTCGCTTACGCCTACACGCTGATGCGGCCTGGGCAGGCCAATGTTTATCTGAATGCCCGCGAGTTTGGCGACAACCGCGATTTTCCCAACGACGGCAAAGACGATGCTCTCGGCGGATTCTACGGTAGCACGATTACCAAGCTCGTGGAGATTCGCAATTCGCACGGAAGAGGCAACTTTCAGGAGCGGTGGATCGATGAGGCTTTTGGCGATGGAAATGGTAATGGAAATCAGGAATCAAATATCTATATCTATGAGCGCTCGAATTCGGCCATCGTGGGTTTGAACAGCAGGCTCGATGCCTACGTCGAAACTCGCAACGGCGTGCAAACGAGTTTTGCGCCGGGCTCGATTCTTGTTGAACTTACCGGCAATGCCGCCGATTCTTTTGTTGATCCGAATAATGTGATTCCCGAGACGATCAAAGTGAATGGCTCGGGACAGATCAATATGAGCATTCCGAGCAACGACACTCACGGTCGCGGGTATGTCATTTACGGTTTGGCAACGCCGCAAGGGAACTTGAGCATTTCCAATACGGCTGGTTCTATTGCAGGCACGACTCCAACCGCCGCCAATAACGGGACCGCCCGTTTAGGCAGCATGGATATCATCCGTGAGAATTCATTTGTAGTACAACTCAACACGACGCCTGTGAGCTTGCTCGATCCCACGAACGGCCAGATGGTGCGCGATTACCACGCCGATGGCGATACAGCCGTAATTCGGATTAACGATGGCATGGATTTGAATAATTTGGCGGGCATTGACAACCCTACGCCCGGCAGCGTGGCGTATGGTTTTGAAGAATTTACCGACACTCGCGTGCCTGGTTACACCAACGGCGGCAACGGCACCTACTTGCAAACGATCGATACTTCGGAGCTTGCCGAAGGACGGCACTTTATCACCGTGCGGGCTTTTCGCCATCGCGATTCCGGCACAGGTGGAGATGGCGGACCCGCGGTTTTTACCGATTTCAAACGAGCAATTTACGTCGACCGTTTCGCACCGGAATCGGAGATCGTGAGCTTCGCTCCCTATGCTTCCAGTCCCAACACGCTGCAAAACCGCGATTTGGTCGTGGAATCGACCGACGGCACGGCCAGCGGCATGCATTTGTTTCTTGACTTACCTGCTGGCCTGTCGGATGCACAAATTCTGCAGATGGCGCTCAACGGTCAGAACAGCGCAGGCAGCTATGACGCGGGCAAATTTGTGTATGGATTCAACAACGTCGGCACAGGCAATCACGTCGCGACCGTTGTGACGTTCGAGCCGAGCTACGATGGCACCCATGGATATTCGATTCAGCGAACGCCGGGAATGTTTACGACCACTGGCGTAGGTGCCGGTTTTGGGGATCTAAATTTTAACGGTCAGGTTCGCACCTCGGATCTGGCTGGCATCGGCAACGGCTCGTTCGAGTCGGTGCTCTACAGCCAGAACGCCCAGTTTAATGCCGCCGCTGATCTCGACGGCAATGGGCGAGTCGATAATCTCGACTTGTTCGCCTTGGGACCACACCTTGTTTCGTCGGGAGTGACGCCGACGATTTTGAATTCCTTTAACGGTGTTCTGCTCCGTCGTGGTGATATCAACCAGGACAGTTTGACCAATGTTAGCGACTTGGCCGCGATGTATGCCGACTTTGGCACGAGCGATTGGTTCAGCGACTTGAACGTCGATGGCGTTGTCGATGCTCTCGACGTGCAAACATTGCTGACAAATATCGTGCAGACCGTCAATGGTGACTTCGATCTCGATGGCGACGTCGACGGTCGTGATTTCTTGATCCTGCAGAGAAACAGCAACCTGCTGGCAGGGGCGCGCTACGATCAAGGCGATGCCGACCTTAATGGCGTCATCAATGCCGCGGATCTGGCTATCTGGCAAGCGGCCTATGGTTCTAGTTTTTCGAGCCAAACGGCCACAATAACAGGTATCGCGACGGTTCCTGAACCGTCGACCTTATTGGGATTTGTTTTGTGCATGTGCGGTGTGTTACCGCGACGTTTCAGGAAACCTTAAATCAGCTATCGTTCATTTCAAAAGAGGGCGTTGGCCATCAATGGCCTTAGCATCAGTAGAGGGAGAATGACAATGAGTTCCAAAAAGTTTTTTCTTGCAGGTTTAGCTGTCTCGGCGGCTTTAGTCATGGGGGGCAACGCATTGGCTGCCCCAACGATTGACGGTTCGGCGACCGTTGGCGACGGCTATGGCGCGGCGCTATCGATTCAGAATACGCAAACACAGTTCGGAGATAATAACGGTGGCGACTTAGTTGCAACCGCCAATGGGGGCTCGGAGATCAATCAAGTTTTTGGCACCGTTGCCAATGGCCGACTGTATGTGACGATCACCGGCAATTTGGAAACGAACTTCAACAAGCTCGAAGTGTACATTGATTCGGTACCGGGCGGCGTGAACGAGATTATCGGTTCTCAATTGCCGGCGGCGGTAGACGCGTTCTGCTGCGGAGGCTTTGGCACGACTGATGGCGCGCTCCAGCGTCAAGATGGATTAATTTTTGATGCCGACTTCAACGCGGATCGTTATCTCACGTTTTCCAATGGTGGCGAGAATGTAGGCGGCCGTGGATTCTGGGCAATCAGCGCTCACTATGCCGACTTGACCCAAGGGACGGCTGGAGAGGTTGTACGTGCCGGTTATCAAATGGCTCCGTTAGGCATGCCCAATGTTTTACGTGGTCCACTGGGGCCGGACTTTGATAGCAGCTTCTCCGTGAATGGTCGTGATTTTCTTACTTGGCAGCGGAATGCTGAACTTACGACCGGAGCAACCAAAGCCCAGGGGGATGCCAACGGTGATGGAGCGGTTAATGGACTTGATTTGCAAGAATGGCAAGATCGTTACGCGACAGATCGCAATTTGACTGACTTTCCTTTCAATCCCTTCATTGGTGGACCCTCGACAACACAGTTGATAGGACCAGCTTTGCCAGGTTTAGCCCAGGGTCAGTTGATTGATCAGAACTATGCCTTGGGGGCAGGGGGATGTACGGCTGATTCCACCGATGGCGGCGCCGGTTGCGTGGCTCCTGAGCTTGAGCTGGCCTTGCCGGTCGACTCCAACGATCCCACCAACGCCCTCAACCACCGCGATTTCAACAATACGATCGGTTTGGAAATGGCGTTCAACAACAGCAATGTGGCTGGTGTAGAAGGAGGTAGTGGCGCCATCGTCACGGGTGATCCCCAAAACGTCATCACTGGCTTGGAATTCTCAATTCCGTTATCTGCGCTTGGTAACCCAACAGGCGACATCAAACTGTTGGCTTATGTCAACGGAACAGGTCACGATTTCTCATCGAACCAATATTCGGGAACGGGAATTTTAAGTGGCAACTTTGGCAGCTTGTTTCCGGATCTGGAGTTTGAGGCCGACGGTGAGCAGTTCGTAACGATTCCTAATGGTGTTGCCGCTCTGGCTCTCACCTCAGTCCCCGAGCCCAGTTCGTTGGTGTTGTTGAGCGTGACCGCTGCCGCCTGCGGTCTGCTTCGCCGACGAGCCTAAAGCTTGTTGTGGACTTCCTCCGGCTGGCCGCGATACCCCACTATCGCGGCCAGCCCTTATTTTTGAATTTTTCTCTCTACGATAAAACGAATTGCAAATCGCAAATTTGATCCAGAAAGATTTTGGGCTGAGCAGAATGATCGGTTGGTTGCAAACACGGACATGGATCTTGCTATTGGGGTCGAGCCTCAGCGGATTAGGGCTTACGGGGTGTCAGGAATCTCCCGTACTAACCATCACGACCAAGCCTGCGCCTGCCAAAGTTGCGAAAAACGATGCGGAGGCCGAAGTTCGCGTCGCGAATATCGACGACCCGTCGGAATTGCCCGAAGATGACCAAGTGCCCGAAGAAGACCCAGTGGCCGAGGTTGCTGAGCGATTCGTGCCGGCTTGGGTCAAGGAAGCGATCTTCTATCAAATCTTTCCCGATCGCTTCCGGGATGGCGATTCACAGAACAATCCCGTGCGCGAATCGCTGGAAGATCACGCGGGTGTTCCCCAGAATTGGCAGATCACTCCCTGGACGAGCGATTGGTACGGCCAAGCCGATTGGGAACGCGAGCTTAGCGAGAACTTTTTTGAAAAGGGTGTGTTTAACCGACGTTATGGTGGCGACCTGCAAGGCGTGCTCGATAAGCTCGATTATCTGCGAGACCTTGGCATCAACGCCATCTATTTCAATCCCGTGTTCTACGGCAAGTCGTTGCACAAATACGACGGCTCGTCGATGCACCATATCGATCCCTATTTTGGGCCCGATCCCGCCGGCGATTTGAAATTGATTGCCGCTGAGACGAGCGATCCCAAGACATGGCAGTGGACCGCCGCCGACAAGTTGTTTCTGCAATTAGTCAGCGAGATCCACAAGCGTGGCATGCGTGTGATTATCGATGGAGTGTTCAATCACACGGGACGCGATTTCTTTGCGTTCGCTGATTTGCGTGAGAATCAAGAAAAGTCGCCGTACAAAGATTGGTACATCGTGCAGTATTTCGACGACCCTAATACGTCGCACAACGAATTTCGCTACAAGAGTTGGTGGGGTTTCGACACTTTGCCTGAGTTTGCGGACACAAAAGAGCAAGACGACCTTCATCCAGGGCCCAAGCAATACGTTTTCGATATCACGCGGCGGTGGATGGATCCTAATGGCGACGGCGATCCCAGCGACGGCGTCGACGGCTGGCGGTTGGACGTGGCCAACGAAGTTCCCATGGGCTTTTGGGATGATTGGAATAAGTTGGTCCGTAAACTGAATCCCCAGGCCTACACAGTCGGCGAATTTTGGGACAACGCCCGCGACCATCTGATCGATGGCCATTTCTCGGGAACCATGAACTACCACGGCTTCGCCTATTTGGTGAAGGGCTATCTCGTCGACGGCACGCTCACGCCGCATGACTTTGGTCGGGAGCTTGTTAACCGATTGAACGAATATCCGCCGGTTATGCAGTATGCGATGCAGAATTTGATCGATTCGCACGACACCGAACGAGTCGGCTCGATGATCGTAAATGCCACGGGTAAGCCCTACTTACAGCCCGAGCGGTTTGACTACGACGTGAGTGAACGAGTCTCGCCTCGTTACGCCAACGATTACAGCGTGCGCAAACCTAACGAACGTGAAAAGCAGATTCAGCGTTTGGTTGCGTTGATGCAAATGACTTTTCTCGGCGCGCCGATGGTTTATTACGGCGACGAAACGGGCATGTGGGGAGCCGACGATCCCTGCAATCGTCTCCCGATGGTGTGGGACGATTTGACGTACGAACCACAAGCCGCTGACCCGCTCAAACGTGAACGCGAACCGGACGAAGTGGCGTTCGACCAGGAGCTGCATAATTTCTATCGCCGCATGATCCAGTTGCGCCGTGAGAATCCAGTGTTATCGCACGGTAGTTTTAAGCCCATAGCCAGTGACGATGACGCTAAGTTCTTCGCCTTCGAACGTGAAGCCAACGGGCAAAAAATGTTGATTGCGATTAATCGGGGCGATGCGACCTTTTCCTGGGAAATTCCGAGCAAGAACGGCGAATTGCTGTCGCTCGTCGAGGCAGCTTCAGATTCAAATCCGGAAATCTCCATCGACAAACGCGACGGCGTTCATGTGATCAAAGTCCCGCCGCTGGAAGGTGTGGTCCTAGTTGAGAAAGCTCATCAGGAGTGACGCACGCATGTTTTCTCAAGCGGTTGGTATTCGCATCGGATTTGCGTTCGCCGCTGCTTGTCTGTTGCTCGTCGCTGGTTGCGGTGAACATTCCGATAAGCGTGTGATCACGCTGTGGCATCAGATGGTTCCCCGCGACAGGGTGATGCTCGATCAACTCGTCCAGGATTTTGAGCACGCGCATCCGGAGATCGAAGTCCGCACGCTGTACAAGGAAACCGAAGAACTGCGGAGCGGGTATCAAGCGGCGGCCCTCGCGGGCATCGGTCCCGAACTGATATACGGCCCATCGGACGTGCTGGGCGCGTTTCACGCAATGGGCATCGTGGCCGACATGAATCCCTGGGTGGAGCCCGAGATGGCCGACGATTTCGTGGAGGGTGCGCTCACTTATTTGCCTGATCCAATAAATGAGGATCGCGAGCAGCTTTTGCTGCTGCCAGATCGTTTTGGCAATCATTTGGCACTCGTTTACAACCGGGACTTTATTAAAGAACCGCCGACAACTACCGACGAGATGATCAAACTCGCGGTCGAGAATACGGTCGATGATGACAACGATGGCCGTAAAGATCGTTACGGACTGGTTTGGAATTTCGTCGAACCGTTCTTTGCCGTGCCGTTTATCACCGGCTATGGGGCTTGGGTCTTTGATGATTCAGGACAATCCGTTCCCGCCTTGAGCACTCCGGAAAGCGCCAAGGCCTACGAGTTTATTTTGTCGCTGCGTGACAAGCACAAAGTCGTGCCGCGGAACTGCGACTATGAGACGGCCGATTCGCTCTTCAAGTCGGGCAAGGCCGCGATGATCATCAACGGCGATTGGAGTTGGACCGACTATCTGGAAACGGCAGGCATCGATGCCGCCATCGCGCCGCTGCCGACGGTGAGCGAGACGGGCAAACCGATGGCACCTATGGTTTCGCCGAAGGGTTATTCGCTCAACCCGTTTGTTTCGCCACAAGCTGCCGACGACGCGATGGAGTTCGCCAAATTTATGACGAGCGAAGAGGCTCAGCGGAAATTCATGGAGCAAGTGCGGATTTTGCCTTCGCGTAAAAAACTGCTCGACGATCCTTTGATGCAGAGCGATGCCACCTTGCAAGCCTCGAAAACACAACTCGATCGGGGACGGATCATGCCCGTCTCCACCGAGATGCGTGCGACATGGGATGCTATGCGGCCTCCGTATCAGTCGTTGCTCGGTGGTAGCAACACGCCACAAGAAGCCGCCGATGCGATGCAGGACAATGCGCTCCAGGCTATCGAGCTTATCCATCGGGAATCCAAGCCGAGCGCAGCCGCGTGGGTCTGGCAACTCGCTGGGATCATCATTTGCGGAACGCTCGTCGTTTGGCAGCGCGAAAGTCTGTTCAACTTCTTGCCCGACGTCCGCAAGCAGCCGTTCGCCTATTTGCTGATCGCCCCGGCAATTCTCGTGATGTTTGCGACGGTGGTGTTCCCGTTTTTCTATAACGTGCTGCTCTCGATGTCGAACATGTCGCTTACGAATTTTCAGGACTGGTCGATCATCGGGCTACGCAACTACGTGGAAGTCTTCACGGAAGACATATTTTTTTGGGTGCTGCTGAAAACCATCGTTTGGACGGTGGTGAATATCGTATTCCATGTGGGCATCGGCATTGCCCTGGCACTTGCGCTCAACGGACCAATTCGCGGTAAAACGCTCTACCGCGTGCTGCTGATCATTCCCTGGGCCGTGCCGGCTTACATCACAGCCCTCACTTGGCGGAGCATGTTTCACTACGACTACGGCGCAGTGAATCTCGTGCTGAGCAATTGGTTCGGGATCGAGCCATTGAATTGGCTCGGTGAGCCGGGGCTGGCATTCACGGCGTGCATCGTGGCCAACGTCTGGCTGGGTTATCCGTTTATGATGGTGATCGCACTGGGTGGCTTGCAAGGAATCCCGCACGAACTCTACGAAGCCGCTCGCATCGACGGGGCAAACCGTTGGCAGCAGTTTACGAACGTGACGCTTCCATTATTGAAACCGGTGTTGGCTCCGGCAGTGACACTGGGAGCAATTTGGACTTTTAACAACCTCAATGTGATCTGGTTGGTCTCCAACGGCGGCGAACCGGCTGACCAAACACACATTCTGGTTTCCTACGTCTACAAGGCTGTGTTTAGTTTTTATCGCTACGGTTACGGCGCGGCGCTCTCGATGGTGATCTTCGCGATGCTGCTGGCCGTGAGTTTGTTTTCGCTGCACAAAACCCGCGCAACGGAAAGCGTGTACACCTAAGCTATGAACGAACCCCGCTACATCACGATTTGTCGGCACCTCTTTCTGTTGCTGTTCGCAGCGATCAGCATTTGGCCCGTCCTGACGGTATTCTCGATTTCGTTGCGACCGGGGAACCAACTCCAATCCACCGAGCTCTCAATCATCCCCGAAAATTGGACATTCGCTGCTTATAAGCAACTCTTCACCGAGCAGCCATTCCTCAAGTGGCTTGGCAATTCGCTGATTGTTTCGACGCTTGTGACGATTACCGGCGTGGTGCTGGCTTCGATCGGTGGCTACGCGCTGAGCCGTTTCAAATTCATCGGCCGACAGGCGACGATGCTGGCGATTCTAACGACACAAATGTTCCCCGCGACGATGCTGCTCCTGCCGCTTTACATCATCATTGCGAAGCTGCATCTGGTGGACACATTCTTTGGGCTGTTGATTTTTTATGTTTCGACGGCCTTGCCGTTTTGCATTTGGCAAATGAAAGGCTTTTACGACACGATTCCACCGTCGCTCGAAGAAGCCGCTCGGATCGATGGTTGCAGCCAATTCAGCGCTTTCTGGAGAATTATTCTGCCGATTGCCGTGCCGGGGTTGGTGATCACCGCGCTTTTCAGCTTCATGACCGCGTGGAGCGAATACATCGTGGCCGCCCAGGTTTTGCAAGACCGCGACATGTTCACATTGCCGCTAGGGATCAAGAGTTTCCAAGCGAGCATGTCGACGCAATGGTCCCTCTACGCCGCGGCGTCGATTCTGGTCAGTATCCCGGTAGTGATCGTCTTTATTGCCCTGAGTCGCTATTTGGTGTCGGGAATGACGCTGGGGGCGGTGAAAGAATAAGGAAGACCGTGGACAATTGACTGTAGGACGATGGCCTGTCGGTATAAAGCAGTTTCTGAGTACAATTCAAAAGTATGACGATTCCCAATACAAAGATGAGACGGCAGCCGACGCATCCAGGCGAAATGCTTAAGGAAGATTTTCTGCCCGATTTTGGACTCACTGTGGCCAAACTGGCCGAGGCAATTGGCGTTTCCCGGCAATCGGTCAATGAGTTATTGGGTGGACACCGCGCCGTTAGTCCTGAAATGGCGTTGCGACTCGCGCGGCTGTTTGGAAATTCGCCCGAGTTTTGGCTCAACGCACAAAGGGCCGTCGATTTATGGCAAGCCTCCCAGGCAATCAAGCAAGATATTGCGCGGATCAAACCGTTGCGAAGTGCGTAATTCCAGACTTGATATTTAGGCTGTCATAATCACATGCGCCCCGCGTGCCGGGGGAGTGACAAACGGCGTGGCCGTGATGCCGGTGGCTTGGCGGTATTGCTCGCAGATCGCGTCGGCGATTTCCATGGCTTGGGCAGTACGCACAAGGCTTACCGTGGAACCGCCGAATCCGCCGCCGGTCATTCGCGAGCCGATCACGCCCTGGCTTGTCCCGAGCCCACGGGCGGCTTCTACCAACGCATCGAGTTCCGGGCAACTCACTTCATAGTCATCGCGCAGGGAATCGTGGCTGGCGTACATCAATTCTCCGACCGTGTCCCACTGTCCGGCAGCAATGGCATCCGCGGCACGGACTGTGCGGTCGATCTCGCCGATCACATGCCGAGCTCGGCGATAGTGCACGTCGTCGAGCTTGGGTTTTTTCGCTTCGAGCAAAGCGGGAGTAGCTTCCCGCAACGAAGGGACATCCAGAATCTTAGCGACGGCTTCGCATTGTGCGCGGCGTTCGGCGTATTCACCGCCGGTGAGCTCGTGCTTTACATTTGTATTGATAATGAGCACGGTGACGCTGGGGTCGCTCATTGGCACCATGCGAATTTCCTGGCTGCGGCAATCCAGCAGCATCAAGTTCCGCGCTTCGCACAGCACGCTGCTGAATTGATCCATGATGCCGCAAGGCACGCCGGCACCGCGATGTTCGGCTTGTTGGCAGAGCAGGGCTTTGACTTTCGGATCTAGCTGCCTGCCGGCCAGTTGTTCGAGCAACGTGGCCGTGGCGACTTCGAGGGCGGCACTGCTGGAGAGTCCCCCGCCGAGCGGGACGTTGGAATCCACCACGGCATCAAAGATCGGCGGGACGAGCGCATGTTCGGCCGCGGCTTCAAACACGCCGCGGATGTACTTCGCCCAAGTGGGTAGCGGGGCGGAATGTTCGCCCGCGAGGCAAATCTCGTGCTCTTCGCCCAAAGTGCTCGTCACGATGTGTGCCGCGCGGATGGGGCGGTCGTCGTGAGCCATGTCACCGGCAATCACGGTGTAGCGATCGATGGCCATCGGCAACACGAAGCCGTCGTTGTAGTCAGTGTGTTCGCCGATGATGTTCACGCGGCCAGGGGCAGCCACGATGTACTTGGCGGGACGGCCAAAGTGCTTCTGAAAGGCTGCCGCGGTGCGCTCCGCGAGATCGCTCAAGGTGAGGTCGTTCGTTTCCATCAATTTCCGCCTAATGTTCAATTCGCCTAGCCGCCGGCGCAAGCCGGGGGTTGAAGCAGATGCGACCACCGGCTTGCGCCGGTAGCTATTAAAAAATCTTACGCGCCGGGGAGGAGCGAAATGTAGTCATCCACCGAGCCGCGGTCGAGGCAACATTGGATGATCTTCCGTCCCAGCGGGTCGAGGTCGTCTTCCAAGTAGTTAGCCAATTCGCGGTGGAAGAAGTCGTACAAGATTTCCGCACCTTTGTCATAAGCTTCTTCGCCGATTTCGGGTTGCGTGTGCGTTTCCAAAAACCATTTAGCGATTGTTGTCCCTTCGATTTGCATCGAACGCATGGCAAAGCCCAATAAGGGACAACGCGCGTGCCGAATTTGCTCGGGCCGGAATTTCGCGCTGCCGCGGCGAGCAAGAAATTCTCGCGCCAGCCATTGCGGCATAAAGCCAGTGTGCCAGGCCCCCACGTGTTGATTGGGGACCAAAACATAGCGAGTTTTGGGCGTGTCGACAATTTGACGTAACAGCAAGTTCGCCTGCGTCACCCGGCGACCCGTCGCAAATGGCCAGAACGAGCCTACCCCTTCGCTACTCATCGCGTCGGAATCGGTAATGCTGGGATTGGCATGACCCCGCGGTGCAACCAACCGCCAGAGCCAAGCGAGCGATGGGGGTAACATATGAAACAACCCCAGAATGCCGTAGCTTGGTTCTTCCTTGGTACACAGCGGCGTGCGAATGCCGAAGCTGCGGATATCGACCGAGACGGCATTATTCACCACGTTCGGCACGATGCGACGTGGCATAATCACCCGCGGATTCGGGCAGGGCTTGCCGGGAGAATCTTCAATGTGTTCCCAGATCAAGCAAGTGGCCCCCTCTTTGCCGTCCATGTTCAGCATCAAGAGTGGCTCGGGGGGGTGGCAGCAAATCGATTCCCAGTAGTGGTCCGTGCCATAGCGCCTGATGTGATTGAAGCGGAGGAACCAAGCATTTTCGGCGTCGACAACCGCTAACCGTTGATCGGCTTCTTGCAGGTTGGGATGGCACAACGCCATGTCGTCGGAGACGGGATGCAACTCACAACCACGCGGCAACGTCAACTTGCGGCGTTCATCCGTGATTTGATTGTGACCCAAGAGCAAGGTACCGTCGGATTCGCGATGTACAGGCTCGAGCATTTCACTCTTCCCGCCGCCGCTCGCTCCCTCGTGCATGATTGTGACGACGTTGTCGTACGGCGTGATGACTTGCACCGTCGACGCATGGGCCGTGATCCACCCCTCTTGCTCGCCGTGGTGAATCAAAACGCCGTAGATACCCTTCTTCGCGCTGGGGCCAGGATAAAGGTTGTATGCAAAAATTTCGTGCATACCTTCCAGCCGATGATGCACGACAACTTGCCGGCCATGAAAGTGCGTATGGCGGAAGGGCGGCGCGAGATAAATGATCGCTTTGGGATTGAAGTCGGCCTCAACAAGGCCAGCGGGGAGCATTTCTTGCAGGTCCGCCAAAGCCCCCACGAAGAACGCCGCATTCTTGGGGGCGACCAACAGCGTGGGGAAGCCAAGTTCCTTGCCACCGGTATAGAGCGGCAGCAAGATGAGGTCCTGGGCCTTAAGCCATTCAAACGTGTCGTTGCGGAGTGTGGTGAACGATTCACCAAAACGGTCGCTGAAGCGTTGCTTGTCCGATGGTTGATCGTCGGCCACGACCATGCAATCGGGGTCGCGGCGGCGCATCAGGGGGTCAGGATAATTCACCGACAGGCCGTTTTTGCATTTCACCACGACCGCTTCGACCACATTTCCCTTGCCTGGAACATCGTAGGTCACTTCGTAGGTTCCCTTTTGATAGGGTCCCAGGGCCAAGTCGAGAATCGCTTGCCGATCCTTAGGTACCAAAAAGCTTTTGCACGAGGAAAGCAGATCCTTCAAATCGCCCGGCAGAGGCATATTGCGATAGTTGGTTTCAAACACGACGGGACCTTTCGAGGATTGGCGGGCAAAGATTGGCACGGCCGCTGGGGGCAGCCGCACGATTTCTATGGTTTTAACAATAGCTCGACCGGTGCCGCCGCTGGCGAGCCAAACGTTGATCGTGGCTACGCTTCGCGCCGGTGGAGCGCTGCAAACATGCGCATTTTAATGATTGCCTAGCGCAATGGATAGATGCTGGGCAATGGATAGATGCCGGATCAAGGCTTGGCTAATGGGCCGAGACGGCCTGTCCCTTAAGCAAGGTGCCGTAACCCACCACCACGGTCGAGAAAATCAGCAGAGCAATACTGGCCGTGATCAGCAGTTTGGCCTTCCTGCTCGTGCCGTGCCATTCCTTGAGGATCACTCCCCAGAGCGTACTAAAGATAATGATGCTTGCCATATGCAAAGTCCAGCTCGCGAAGCCAAACTTGCCCATCTGGGTTTCGCCCATCGTGTAGAAGAAAAACTGCATGTACCACGTTGTGCCCGCCAAGGCAGAGAAGAAGTAGTTGTTGGCGAGCGGAACGCTGCGATCGCCGTTGGCGCTAAGGTCCGCCGCGTGTTTCGCCATCTCTTCACCCGGGGCGTCGGTCGCGGTTTCGACAATCGTTTCGTCGCTGCTACCGTGCGTGGGGGCGCGAAGCTCGCTCGCCAGATATTCATAGCCCGAGCGGTTCTTGAGATTCAACATTGCACACCACAGGAAATTGGTGGTGAAACCACCCAAGAGCACTACAACCAATTTCGGCAGACCCACCCACAGTTCGGTCGTTCCAGCCGCGGCCGTTGTCTTCGCAATGGGATCGGCAGCAGTGAGAGCAAACGCAAAGCAAGCGCTCATGATGCCGGAGAACGTCGCGACGGCGATCCCCTTACTGAAATTGAACTCTTTGATCGACTCCTTCTTTTTCTCCTCGGGCATTTCGCGTTCTTTGGTCAATCCCGCGAGCGCGCCGACGGCAATCCCGACCAAACAAATTCCCACGCCAAGCAACGTGATTTTGCCGGGCCACGTTGCGGCAATTTCGCCGAGCGTGGGAGTATCAATCGGCAGAGTGGGATACAAACTCTTGGCAATCGGCGGGACGAGCGTGCCGAAGGCCGCGCAGTATCCCAGAGCCACGCCCATACCAAGCGACAAGCCGAGATAGCGCATCGTGAGTCCAAAGGTGAGTCCCCCCATGCCCCACATCGCACCAAAGAGGTATGTCCAACCAAGGGTGCTCCAAGATTGGGCGCGCAACACTCCGATCGTGTCCTCAGTCATAATGAAAGAGAACAACCACGGCGCGATAATCCACGAAGCCACCCCGCCGACAAGCCAGTACGTTTCCCAAGACCAGTTGCGCACGCGGCGATAAGGTACGTAAAACGAACCCGAGGCGAAACCGCCGATCCAATGAAACAACACGCCGAGCAGCGGATTCATGAGGAGCCCTACAAATCAAGAGAATCGAAAACGGAAAAGCGCGAATCAAGCTTTGATACACAATAACCGTTTCGCCGTCGCTGGCAATTGGTTTCATGTCGCCAGGCAGCGAGAGAAGTTTCCGTTAAACGCAAACGAGAGGCTTTATCGTTCAGCGCGAGCCATGCTAAATTGACAACAGAGCAAACACTTTCCCATTGCCCAATCGGATCGCGATTATGTCTACCGAGTTTGTGAAGCCCAGTTGGATCCGCAGCGAGATCGTTCACAAGATATTAGCCATGTTCGAAAAGAGCATGCCGATCTACGAGCAAATGATCGCCGTCGCGCGCGACATCAACAATAAGGCCGGCGAGAGCGAAGCCAAGCGGCTGGGCAAAATCATGCATGCCGCGATTCGCTGTGCTTCGGACGAAGAACTCCGCACGATCAGCGATCTATTTGCCTTAATGGGCGATTATCCGGTCAACTATTACGACCTTCGCGAAAAAGTGTCAGTGGAAAGCACGGCCTACCGTCCGATCACGGTGGAAGAAATCGAGCAAAACGGCTTTCGCATTTTCTGTTCGCGGTTGTCGCTGGATTGTATCCCGGCCGAACATCGCCCCTATGTGGAATCGATCATCGCTAGGAGAAATATCTTTAGCGATGAACTCTTGGCATTGATCAAAACAGGCAAAGAGCAGGGGGGCCTGAATCAAGAACAAGCCGACCGGTTCGTTGCCTCTTGTGTGAAGTTATTCACTCGCCCGGAAGAAGCTCTTATCAGCCGTGCTGAGTACAAGAAGCTTAACGAGATCAACAAAGTCGCTTGCCAGGTGCTGGTAAGCAACTCGCTGGCGTTCAATCATCTCACGCCCTCAGTAGCGTCCGTCCCCGCGGCACATGAAGAAATGCTCGAGCGGGGCATCAAAACAATTCCCGTTTGGCAGGGACCCGTGGGAAAAGATTTCATCCTGCGGCAAACTTCCTGCTTAGCACCGCCCGTGACGCTGAAATTCCCCAACGGCGATGGCACCTTCGAGGAAGCCCAGTACCAGGAAACGTTTGTCGAGTTCGAGGAACGCTTGCAGGCGCTCACTCCCCAGGGCCGCGAAATGTTTGAGGCGCTCTTCGATCAAGGCAAACACAATCTCAAGCTCAAAGAAAGCGATCCCGGCTATGCCGAGCATTATTACGAAGTGATGCGTGAAGCACTCGCGAGTTTCCCCAGCGATATGCAAGAGCTTTGGGATCAGGACCTCGCTTACTTCCGGTTTGAAATCGTAGCGGCGCTCCCAGCCCAGCTGCCAAGGAGTGATAGCGACACCTTGATTGATGATCTGCTCGCCACAGGCACGATTCGCCTTGTGCCCCAGCAGTACGAAGATTTCTTCGGCCCTGCCGCCACGAATATCTTCAACTCCAATATCGGCCTGGAAGATGTCAGCAACGTCGGCGTCGCGAAACCCGATTCGCAGAAGACCTTCGAAGTCGCTTTGGGCCGGGAAGTGGTCAACATGTACGACTACTACAGCGAGATCCAAGAAACCTCCATGACCCAAGTTTGCAAGCAACTCGGGATTTAATCCGCGATCCGTTTCTGTATAGCCGGACCGTCACACGGTCCGGGTCCTCCCGGTTATACGTTTTCGCCTGCGCTTTCTGCGCAACTTTTTCACGCAACGGCGCAACTCGTCTGTTCCCGTGTTTAGCACTTCTGCTATTCTGAAAATTGGCGGCAACGAGCATTGGTTTCTTTCATTCGTCGGTTTTATTTAGGTTTGGAGTTGGTGTATGCACCGCGTGTTGTTGTTGGGGGCCGGAAAAATCGGCCGTATGATTGCTCACTTCTTGGTTGATTCCGGCGACTACCAAGTCATTGTTGCCGATGCGGATGCCACCGCGCTCATGCGAATCGCCGAAGCGGTCGCGGTCGACACCAAGGTGGTCGATGCTTCCGACGTGAAGCAACTGGCCGCGGCGATGAAAGATTGCAACTCGGTGATCTCGGCGCTGAGCTTTGCTTACAACCCGTTGGTCGCGCAAGCCGCACTTGAGACGGGGGCCAGCTATTTTGATCTCACCGAAGACGTAGCCACCACCCGCGCCGTGTACGCGATTTCGGGCAAGGCGGGGAAGAATCAAATTTTTATGCCGCAATGCGGTTTGGCTCCCGGTTTTATTTCGATCGTGGCCAATCATCTGACCAAAGGTTTCGACAAGATCGATTCCGTGAACATGCGTGTGGGCGCCTTGCCGCAATTCCCCACTGGTGCACTCAAATACAACCTCACTTGGTCGACCGACGGTTTGATCAACGAATACTGCAATCCGTGTGAAGCGATTCACGAGTCGCAGCGAATCGATGTGTTGCCCTTGGAAGGATTGGAGCATTTTTCGCTCGACGGGGTCAAATACGAAGCGTTCAACACAAGCGGTGGCTTGGGGACGCTCTGCGAATCGCTCGACGGCAAGGTGCGAATGCTCAATTACAAAACGATTCGCTACATGGGCCATCAAGAGCACATGCTGCTGTTGATAAATGAACTTCGCTTGAGCGAGCGCCGCGATTTGCTCAAAGATATTCTCGAACACGCCGTGCCGATCACGTTCCAAGACGTCGTCGTGACATTCTGCACGGTCACCGGCATGCGTAAGGGGCAACTCGTTCAGATCACCGACGCTCGCAAGATTTACCACGAAAAGATCGACGGCGAAAATTGGAGCGCCATCCAAATTACCACCGCAGCAGGCATTTGCACCGTGCTCGATATGCACATGCAAGGGCAGCTGCCGAGTTCCGGTTTTGTGCGGCAGGAAGAAGTGGACTTCGAAAAATTCCTGGCCAATCGCTTCGGCAAGCACTACGATTCCAAAATCTCAACCCGCTTCAGCGCAAACTGAGATATACCACTCATAGCCCCAGGCGCAAGCCACGGGGGCCACAAGAAAAGCAATCGATATGAACAGTCGACTACAACACGCTCTAAAAATCTTCACCATGGGCGAAAACTTGGAAGCTCTGGCAATCGGTGGCCAGTGGCAAGGAGGGCAGGGGGAGCAACTCACCGTGAAATCGCCCATCAATGGCGAGCAGCTCGCGCAGTTCCCCATGGCCACGGCTGAGCAAACCAACGCGGCGATCACGGCCGCGAATGCCGCGTTTCGGACTTGGCGGACAACTCCGGCTCCCGTGCGTGGCGAGTTTGTGCGTCAGTTCGGCGCGAAGCTACGCCAATACAAAGCGCCGCTCGCGGAGATCGTGAGCTGGGAAGCGGGCAAGATCACGCAAGAAGCCCTCGGCGAAGTGCAAGAGATGATCGACATCTGCGACTTCGCCGTCGGTTTGAGTCGCCAGCTTTACGGTAAAACGATCGCCAGCGAACGGCCCGGCCATCGGCTTGCCGAGCAATGGCTGCCGCTGGGGGCGATTGGCGTGATCTCGGCGTTCAATTTTCCCGTCGCCGTCTGGGCCTGGAATGCGGCCCTGGCTTGGGTCTGTGGCGATCCCGTCGTGTGGAAGCCATCCGAAAAAACTCCGCTCACGGCGATTGCTTGCCAACAAATCGTCGCGGAAACTTTGCGAGATAATCCTAGCATCGATCCCGCGATTTCCTGCTTGGTCGTCGGTGCCGCCGACGTGGGGCAGGCACTTGCCGCTTCACCCCTGTTGCCGCTGATCTCGGCGACCGGTTCTACCCGCATGGGCCGAGCCGTCGCGCAAACGGTCGCCGCGCGGTTGGGTCGTTCGCTGCTGGAACTTGGTGGCAACAATGGAATGATTGTCGCCCCCAGTGCCGATCTCGATTTGGCGATTCGTTCAATCACCTTCGCCGCGGTGGGAACCTGCGGCCAACGCTGCACAACGTTGCGGCGATTGATCGTCCACGAATCGATTGCCGACGAGTTGCTAAAACGGCTTCTGACAGTTTACGAAAAGTTGCCGATTGGCGATCCCACGGCAGAAGGGACGTTAATCGGCCCGCTCGTCGACGAGCAAGCCGGCAAGATGATGGACGACGCCCTCGCCGCCGCGAAACAGCAAGGTGGTAAAGTCCATGGCGGTGGCCGAGTCACAAAGGGCGTGCCATCGGGTGTCTATGTTCGCCCAGCCATCGTCGAAATCTCCGCTGATGCCGCGATCGTTCAACAAGAAACTTTTGCCCCGATTTTGTACGTCATGAAGTACAAGAATCTGGAAGAAGCGATCGGCATTCATAACTGCGTACCCCAAGGTTTGGCATCGGCGATTCTCACGAGCGACGTTCGTGAAGCGGAATTGTTCTGCTCGCCAGCCGGTTCGGATTGCGGCATCGTCAACGTGAACATCGGCACGAGCGGTGCGGAGATCGGCGGCGCGTTCGGCGGCGAAAAAGAAACCGGCGGCGGCCGCGAATCGGGCAGCGATTCGTGGAAGGCCTACATGCGACGAGCCACCAACACAATCAACTACTCCAAAGATTTGCCTCTCGCCCAAGGCATCAAATTCGATGTGTAGCAGTTAGCCGGCATCGTCCCGATGCCGTATAAGCCCAAAACACGGCAGTGGTACATTGCCGACTAACTTGGTTACAATACCCTCGCAATCTTTTCTATTCCACGAGGGAGACACCACATGCAGCGCCGCGATTTTTTGGCTGCGACCACCGTGCTGGGAGCCAGCGCCATGTTGACCACCAGCAGCACCCAGGCCCAAACGGGTTCGATCCGAGAGTTCAAGCTGAAATATGCTCCGCATTTTGGCATGTTCGAGAACCTGGCTGGCAAGGATTTGCTCGATCAACTTCGCTATGCCAGCGAGCAAGGCTTCATGGCCTGGGAAGACAACGGCATGGCTGGTCGATCGGTTGAAGAACAGGAAAAGATCGCCGAGACGATGGGCCACTTGGGAATGACAATGGGGGTATTCGTCGCCCATGCGATTCCTTGGGGCGAGCCGGAACTCACCAGCGGCAGCGAGGAAGGCCGCGAAAAATTCCTGGCCGGGATCCGCAGCGCCGTCGAAGTCGCCAAACGCGTCAATGCCAAGTGGATGACCGTCGTCCCGGGGCACGTCGACAATCGCCAGCACATCGACTATCAAACCGCCAACGTCATCGAGAGCTTACGCCGTGCGGCGGAGATTCTCGAACCGCACGATTTGGTGATGGTGCTCGAACCGTTGAATTGGTGGGCTAATCACGCTGGACAGTTTCTACAATTCACCCCGCAAGCCCATCTGATTTGCAAGGCCGTGAACAGCCCGTCGTGCAAAATTCTATTCGATATTTACCACCAACAGATTTCCGAGGGGAATATCATCCCCAACATCGATAAGGCCTGGGATGAGATTGCCTATTTTCAAGTGGGCGACAATCCCGGCCGTAACGAGCCGGGCACGGGTGAGATCAACTATCGCAACGTCTTCAAGCATATCCACGGCAAAGGCTTTGCAGGCATTGTCGGCATGGAGCACGGCAACTCCAAGCCAGGAGCCGAAGGGGACCAAGCTGTCATTGATGCCTATGTCGCAGCGGATGAGTTTTAGTCAGATCCCCGCCAATTTCGCCGTCGCTGCGTAATCACAAATCGCCGTCGTCGCCCCCAATCCGGTAACGCAATACGCGCCGCAGGCCGCCCCCAGTTTGCCGGCGTCTTCGATATTAAGACCACGAAGTAGACCGGCGAGCAGTCCGCCGAAGAAGCAATCTCCTGCGCCGGTCGTGTCGACCACCGGCCCCGGCGGAGTAATCGCGGGAATTTTGATCAATTCACTATTAACTGGACTTAGCAGGGCCCCGTCGGTTCCCAATTTTACGCCCAAGAGTCCCGTCGCTCCCGCCGCACGATACGCAGCGATGATTTTTTCAGGCTCGCTTTCCCCCGTTTGATGCACGGCTTCCTTGTAGCTGGGAACGTAATAATCCAAATGCGGCAGGCAGGGCGCGAGCGAATCGAGCGTGCCGCCACTCCCTGCCGCGTCGAGGGCCGTTTGGCAACCCACGCTGCGAATCGCGGCGAGCACCTCCGGCAAATCGTCTTGCAAATTTGGCAGCAGCGAGAAATAGCCCAACAACATGACTCGACTTTTGGCAAAGAAATCAAGCTGCGCGAGAAACGAATCCTTGTTCAGCAGTTTCGGTGCGCCGACGGCATGCAGAAAACTTCGCTCGCCGCTCGGATCGATCAGCACCGCGGTCGTACTGCTCGGGGCCGATTCATGCGTCATCAAATGCGACGTATCAATACCTTCGCTCTCATAGCGGCCGCGAATGATCTTGGCCCACTCGTCGTTGCCGACATAGGTGAAGGCCGCCGTTCGCATTCCCAGCCGCGCGGCCGTGGTGCCGGTGTTGGAAACAATGCCACCCGTGGTGATGACCAGTGGTTCGGTGCGGACAAGCTGCCCACCGCCAATCGGGACATCAAGCGCCACGGGCCGTACCAATACGTCGACCACGCATGAGCCGCAGACGATGAGATCAAAAGCTTTTTCCACGAGAAGGTCCACAATAGAGAACGCAGATTACCACGGATGCGACGGATCTACCGCAGACTAGCTAAAAATATTTATCCGCGTAAATCCGTCTAATCAGCGTTCATCCGCGTTCCATTTCTTTATCGCTGCCGCGTGTTTTCTTCCAACAAGCCATACCGGCGGATTTTGCGGTCCAAAGTCGACCGTTCAACGCCGAGAATTGTTGCCGTGCGGCTTTTGTTCCAACCTGTGGCTTTAAGCGTTTGTAGAATATGAATTCGCTCGACGTCGGCGAGCGACATTGGTTCGTACTCCCGCAGGAACGCGGCGGGGTCATGCCCCATTTCGGTATCGCCCGCCGTTTTGAGCGTTGAGAGAGCAAAGTCGCTGTGGTCGACATAATCACCACGCGCGAGCACTACGGCCCGTTCGATGACGTTCTTCATCTCGCGGACATTGCCCGGCCAGCGGTAACGCAGCAATTCTTCCATCGCCCGCGGCGTGTAACCTTTGAGTTTACGGCCCGTCTCTTCGCTGAACTTTCGTAGAAAGAACTCAGCCAACTCGGGGATGTCTTCGGGACGTTTACGTAACCCGGGGACCATGATTTCCAACACATGCAGCCGGAAATAAAGATCGCGGCGAAACTTTCCTTCGGCGACGTCTTTTTCCAGGTCACGATTCGTGGCGGCGATCACGCGGACGTCGACTTTGATTTGCTGGCTGCCCCCCACGCGCTCGAAAGGATGGCCTTCTAGCACTCGCAAGAACTTGGCTTGAATCGACGGGCTCATCTCGCCAATTTCGTCCAACATCAGCGTCCCTTTGTCGGCCTGCTCGAACTTGCCAATCTTGCGTTCCGTGGCACCTGTGAACGAACCTTTTTCGTGACCGAAGAGCTCGCTTTCCAAAAGTGTTTCCGAGAGTGCCGCGCAATTGAGGCAGATGAAAGGGCTTTTGGCCCGCGGGCTGGAGTAATGCACCGCCCGCGCGACAAGTTCTTTACCCACGCCGCTTTCACCGCGTATCAGCACCGTCGCGCGGCTCGGCGCGGCACGAGCGATTTGTAGCGTCACTTGGTGCATAACGTCGCTTGAGCCGACGATTTCGCTTTGCACCCCCAACTGCTCGCGGAGTTGCACGTTCTCCGATCGCATTTGGTTGAGATTCTCGGCCAGCTCTTGCCGCTTGTTGAGATTCTCGAGCGCGACCCCCACCGTGTCGGCCACAGCCAGGGTGTATTCCAAATCATCGGGGTCGGTGTAGTGATCCGTGTCGGTCGTGTACAAATGAATCAAGCCATAAATGCTGCCCGCCATGCGGATGGGTGCGCAGATCACGCTCGTGGCGAGAATCTCGCCCCGGCTATCGCGATTGCCGAGGTTGCTGTCGTCCATCACATTGCGCGCCATCACGGCCTGGCCGTCACGCAGCACGGTCGAAGTCAAAAATGGCGAGACGCGATGATAGGAATGGCTGCTGTCGCTGCGTGATGCAACGACGTCGAGTTCATCGGCTTTACGCTTGCCACTCGTATCATGCGATCGCAGCAAGATCGCACCGGCATCGACGCCAGTCCCTTCGAACAATCCGGTGAGTGCGCCGTTGGCGAGCGAAACCACGTCGGTTGCTTTGGCAAGTTCAAACGCTAAGCGGCAGAGCTTCGCCGCCGCCCGTCCCACTTTCGGAAAGATCTCGTCGCTTTCGTCGATAGAAGGTTCATCGAGGAACTTACTTTGATCTTTGCGGTGCGTGATCGTCGTCGGCTCGTAGGCCTCGAAGATGCTATCGGCATCGTCGCCATGTCCGGCGGTGATCTCGTCGGCGTCGGCGACCGATTTGGAGGATTTCAGCAGTGCGCCCGTTTCTGGAAACGCCTGTGTCAGATCATGAACAAACGCCAGATGCGAATTGCCAATTTGAACGATATCGCCCGGCTGGAGCTCGTGATCGCGGGTCACCTTCTCGCCGCTCACGAGCGTGCCGTTGCGGCTTTCCAGGTCGCGCAAGATCCATCGGCCCTGCGTGAAAAAGATCTCAGCGTGATTGCGGCTGCAGCGTTCATCCTTGACCACGACCGTGTTGGTCGGGGCACGCCCCATGGTTGCCGACTCGCCCGGAACAAGCCGGATTACGTCGGCCCATTTGGAGCCCTCGCGGATGATCAAATACGCATTCATGCTTGGCCCATAGTTTTAAGAGACGCTCAGACCTTTATTGTATCCGATCCGCCTAGGATCGTCCGCCAGCAATGTTGGTGGTGGCCGGTCCCAAGCGTTCACCCACGGCCGCAGAATTGGCACAAAGCGACCTTGGCGGGGGCGCGATGACCCGCGATTGCCGTTTCCCGTGATATTTTGGCCCTGCGCCGGCTCTCCCGTTCTCTGCCAAGCTGGGAAGAACGGGCAAAAAGTGTTGAATATCAATAGTTTAGCGACTAGTCTGGAAGGTATTGGCGGCATGTTTCCGACCGAGCCCGCGGGGCTACCGCTCGGATTGTTTTGTCGTCATCGTGTCCAGACACATGACCACCGAGCTGCATTGCAATCGGTCTTGAGGAGTTTTCACAGAGATGAACAGAGCAATTTCCTTCTCGCGTCGTTTTCTTGTCGCCTTTGCGATGTGCGCGGCACTCACGTTCACCACGGCACGTACACACGCTCAGATCGTTCAACAGGCGGTCGGTGGTGTGTCGGTCAATGCCGATGGTGTGGTTGATGCACCCACGGTCGAAGACGAAGCCGCTCTCGCCGCTGTGCGTGAGACGGCCCTCGATGCGGTTCCAGAAAACTTGCAAGCTTGGTCCGATCTGCGGGCCGTGTCGCTCAAGCAACTCGAAGCGGAAATTGCCAAGCACTTGGCTGAAGGCAAAGAATTGCCCGAAGCGATTCGTTATCTCGCCGGTTTGCAGCGGGTGGAATATGTCTTTGTTTATCCCGAAAAGAACGACGTTGTGATCGCCGGTCCCGCTGAAGGTTGGCGGATGGATCAATTGGGCAACGTCGTCGGTGCCACGACGGGCCGCCCCGTATTGTTGCTTGAAGATTTGATCGTGGCCCTGCGTTCACGCGACACGGTTCAACTTGAAGCGATTTCCTGCTCCATCGATCCTACGCCCGAAGGCATGCAACGTTTGAACGAAGTGTTCAGCACGTTCCGCGAAATGGGAAATCCTGATGAAACCTTGCCTGCCATGGAACAAGCTCTTGGTCCCCAAGTGGTGACCGTGAGTGGTGTGCCCCGCACGAGCCACTTTGCTCGCACGTTGGTGGCGGCGGACTTTCGCATGAAGCGGCTGGCCATGGGATTTGAGCAATCCCCCGTCGGCAACATGCCGAGCTTCATGGACATGCTGGCCACAAGCCGCGGTAGCCAGAGTGCCACCCCGCGTTGGTGGCTCGCCCCCAAGTACGAACCGCTGGCCCGTGATGGTGGAGGTTTGGCCTGGCAAATTCGTGGCCAAGGGGTGCAGTGCATGACCGAAGAAGACCATTTCAACGCCGAAGGCAAGAAAGAAGCGTCCAGCAAGGGAAGTGCAACCGCCACGAAGTGGGCGAATACTCTGACCGAACGTTTCACGGAATTGGCTGACCACGATTCGTCGTTTGGCCAGTTGCGAAACGCGATGGATCTGGCCGTCGTGGCTGCATTGCTCGATAAAGAAGGCTTGATGGCCAAGGCGAATCTCGAATTGCCCAAGCTAACCCACGACGTGGCCTTGTCCGAGTACAATGCCCCGCAGCAAGTGGCCTCGAAGGCCAATTTCGTGCGTCGCCGTCGCGACTTCGTCATCAGCACCTCTGGGGGCGTGCAAATTGTCCCGTGGGCTTTGACCGATCAAGTCGAAGAGATTGCCTCTGTCGGCGAAGTCCGTAAAAGTTTACCCGAACCAGGGGCCGAGTGGGTTTGGGAGTGATGCTCGAAGCCTTTCTGGCATAGAATGTTTTCCCGAGGGAGGCTTGCCGACTGAGGGATCTGGGTTACCCCCGTGTACGTCCTCTGATACGTGTGACGAGTGAACCCAGATTCCTCTGGTCGTAGAACTCCCATCGGAATGACAACTCAAGTCAGAAGGCACTTCTTAACTCACCATGCCCTGGTCGCCCCAATATCTGTTCGTTTCCTGTCAATGCGGGGCTGAGTCTGCGCTCAAAGCGGAGCTCGCCAAAAGCCACCCCGATCTGCGGCCCTCATTTTCGCGCCCAGGATTTGTCACCTTCAAGTTCGACGCGGCGTGTGAGAATCCTGATGGCTTCCAGTTGCGCAGCACCTTCGCGCGGACGTGGGGCTTCTCGCTCGGAAAAGTCATCGGCACGAAAATCGCAGAACTGGCCACCGCGGTTTGGCACCTGCCCGGCGTGACCGAGGCGCTCGCGGAGAAAAAACTAAGCGATTTGCATGTCTGGCAGCGTGACCGCACGACTCCGGGGGGCGACGGCTTTGAGCCCGGCCCCACGCCTTTGGCAGCCGAAGTCGATGCTGCACTGCGAGCCAGCTCACCGAATGAATCGCTCAAGACTCATTCCTATGCCTCCCAGGGAGCAAGCCAGCCCAACACTTGGGTTCTGGATGTCGTCCTTGTCGAGCCCAGGGAATGGTGGATTGGAGTGCATCAAACCAGCCGCCGTGCCGCCTGTTGGGTGGGGGGAGTGCCGAAGATCACGCCGCCCGAGGAAATGGTCAGCCGGGCGTATCTCAAGATGGCCGAGGCCCTGGAATGGGCCGCCTTGCCGCTCGCACGGGGCGAAGTCTGTGCCGAGCTCGGGTGCTCGCCCGGGGGTGCCGCACAAGCGCTGCTTGAGCGCGGGTTGTTTGTGATCGGCATCGATCCGGCGGAAGTCGATGACTTGGTGGCCGCGCATCCGAATTTTCTACATGTCCGTCGCCGAAGCACCGAAGTCCCCAAAAAGGACTTCAACCGTGTGCGGTGGCTCGCCGCCGATATGAATGTCCCGCCGTCTTACACGCTCGATGCCGTGGAAGACATTGTTCGCAACAAGACCGACACGATCCGCGGCATGGTCCTTACCCTCAAGCTCGCCGAGTGGTCGCTGGCCGAGAATGTCCGCGAGTTCGTCGACCGCGTGCGCAGCTGGGGCTATCGCGACGTGCGGGTGCGGCAATTGGCCTTCAATCGCCAAGAGATTTGTCTGGTGGCACTACGCAGCAGAGCCCAACGCCGCATCAAACGGGGCAGTATCCAGCGCCGCTATCGCACCGACTCTGGCCACCCCGGCGTGCCGGATAAGGGACATCTGAACTTATAGTAGAGCTATCGCAGTGCTAGCCGCAGGCGGCAGCCAGCGTTTCAGGCCGTGGAATTCCGTCCTCGGCTACAGCCGATGCGCAAGATTTAGAGATTTTCCTCATCTGCCAGCACAAGCCACGGTATCCCCACCCAGCTAGCACCTGAATCAAGCTTGACGCCCGGCCACGGGCAAAGTACGAATTGCACCGCGAAATCGGCGAACCGGTCGTCCTTTCGTCCCGTGGTCCCCCGCCCACCCAGGTCTCGCGTGTTGCGTTTTTGTCGGCAATTGCTGTTAGGAATCATCGGTTGGTTGGTTTGCACCAATCTCCTTTGCGCTCAACGTGTGCAATTTCCGTCGGTGGTTCCGCCCACGACCGCGCCTCCTTTTCAATCGGCACCGGTCACCCCCGCTCCCGCGATCACGCCGACGTTCGATCCCTACACCAACCCGACGTTGGGAACGCCCCCCGCGGATATTCCGTACAACGTAACTCCGAACTTTCCGACAGGAATTCAGCCGACGACAGCCCAGCCCATCCTGCCGCAAGCCGCGCCACCGGTGACCCCCGGCGTGACCGAGCAGAGTGGCTCGCTCTATCCCAACGGTTTACCGTCACAGAGTTCCTCGAGCACTTACCAATACGGCAACCCCGACGGAAGCGTGGCCAAGCTCCAACGTTTGATGCAGCAGATCAGTTGGGAACAAACCTGGCTGTATGACAACGGCTCGCCCGATGCTCTAGGGATCAATCGCACCGAACTCGATGTGACGTTCGGCCTGCCGATATTTTCCAATCCCGACACGCCACTTTTGATCACCCCGGGTTTTGCGTTCAACTGGTTGTCGGGACCTCGGTTACCTGGTTACGATTTGCCACCTCGCGTGTACGACGCCTATCTCGACACGGCTTGGCATCCCCAATTCAGTCAGTTTTTCTCAGCCGATCTCGGGCTGCGTACCGGCGTTTATAGCGACTTTGAAGAAGTGAACAGCGATTCGTTTCGCATCATGGGTCGCGGGCTTGGCGTGATGTCGCTGACGCCGCAAATGGACTTCCTGCTCGGTGCCTGGTACTTGGATCGCAACGACATCAAGATTTTGCCTGCCGGTGGTGTGCATTGGCGTCCGGGCGGATTGTGGGACTTTTATGCCGTATTTCCCAACCCCAAGATTCGCCGCCGTTGGGCCACGATGGGAACCGCTCAGTTCTGGATGTATTTCTCCGGCGAATACGGTGCCTCGGGTGGCCGCTGGACCGTCGACCGCGATGGTGTCCCCGACGATATCGACATCAACGACATCCGCGCGATCTGGGGCGTCGAATGGGAAACACAAACGCAAGCCCGCGGGCACTTTGAAGTAGGCTATGTCTTCGACCGCCAAATCTATTACGCGGAATCGGGAATGGGCACGCTCGACGTTGATGACACGATTATGCTTCGCGCCGGCATCGAATTTTAGGTCACCATGCATAACACCCCTTCATGGCGTTGGATAGGGTTCTGCTGGGCCGCGGGCTGGTCGTTCTTTTGTGCCGACTGCAGTGTCAATTCCTACGCTCAAACCAAAGCGGTTTATGGTGGAACCGCCATCGCCGAGCGAGTTCCCTATCAACCAGAAGCCCTACACAATCATTGGACCACAGAAACCGATCAAGTCGAACTCGAGTCAGTCGTTCCCGATCCTGAAATCATAAAAGTTGCCGACGTGTCAGTCGACATGATGCCGACGGGCGAAGACGGCATCACGGAACAAGCAGAACCGTCATTGCCTCCCGGGGTACGCAAGGGAATCTTTCAAAAGCTGCTCGTGAACTATACGCTCGTGCCGCAACCCAATTCGGCTGATCTCGGTTGGAACGACGTTGAAACCGCTGTAGTGCTGGGTTTTCCATTTTTTCAGATCGATACACCACTACTCATCACGCCCCGTTTCGGGGTTCATTTCATCGAGGGAGCGGAGAATTTTGATTTGCCAAACCAGGTCTACGACGCCTCGGTCGACTTTCGCCACATGCGCAAGTTTGGCACCGGGCCCTGGGGAATGGACGTGGCCGTGACGCTCGGCAGTTTCAGCGATTGGGAGGCCGACAACTCCGATGCGTTTCAAGTCATGGGCCGTGCGATGGCCGTTTATGTCGCCGAGTCAGGACATAAGTGGCTCCTCGGGGCAGCCTACGTGAACATTGGCGAGACAACCGTCCTACCGATCGTGGGTATGATCAACGATACGAATCCCGACATCACTTATGAATTCGTTTTCCCCAGGCCAAGGGTATCTTGGAAGCTGCCCTGGGGTGATCCCCAAACAGGCGTCACACGCTGGGTTTTTCTCGGCGGTGAATTTGCCGGTGGCAGATGGTCGATCGAGCACCCATCCACGGGTGAACACGACATATTGGCGGCCAGTGACATAAGGTTATTGGCTGGCTTCGAAAGAAAAAGCCTTGGGGGACTCAACTGGAGGACCGACGTCGGCTTTGTGTTTAACCGTAAGCTCGATTTCGAAAACGCGCCTAATGTCGACTTAGACGACACCCTGTTGTGGAGAATTGGCTGCTCCTATTGATTCAACGCTGAAAAAAACGCCTTTGCCCAGCAATCAATGCAAATTGCTGTTCTTTCTTGCACGCTCCTGCATAAAATAAACCAGGTACGCGGCGAGTCCCAGTTGGACAGGGAAATCTTATGCATAGTCGATTGAAGCCGTGCATGGCCGTTTGGGTCATGTTGGCATCTGTGATATCACCGGCATGGGGGGCAGATAGCGCCCCGTCACTTTCCGGCAATCGAGCCAGCTCGACCCCCGCTCAGAAAATTTCGCCCGAATGCCGTAAGACAATCGATCGCGGCATGACGTGGCTGCTCTCGGCAATGCGCAACGACGGCTCGGTGGGAACCGACATCGGCCATCCGCCCGATTTGGGCTGCACGGCGATGCTGGGCTTGGCGTTGCTTTCGGAAGGAAATTGCCCCACCGGCGGCGTCCACCAGCAGGAATTGATGCGCGTGCTCGATGCCGTGCTCAACATGCTGGACCGTTTTCCGAACAATCAAATTCCCGCGCGCGAGCAAACTCTCGTGCAGCGCAAGATTGGCGCGAATGCCGACATCTTTCTGGCAGCCTTGTTTTTGAGCCAGGTGCGCGGCGAAGCCGCCGCGGCGGAGGATGACGTCACTCGCGCGCTCGAGAAATGTGTCTGGATCATTTGCCAAACCCAAGGCAAGCAAGGCACCTGGGGCAACGAAAGTTGGGCCCCCGTGTTGGGCACCGTTCTTGGCTGGGAAAGCTTGCGAGTTTCGAGTTCCACCGGCCTCAAGGTCAACGCCTCCGCGAAATCGGCGGGCGACGCGCTGCTCAAACAGCTTCGCGAAAACAACGGCAAAGATGAAGGCAGCTGGATGCACAGTCTTTACAAAGATGCGTCCAGCATTCGCGTGTTGTATTCGCTCAACTATCGCGGCGATCCCGTGTTTCAAGATTGCGTGAAACGCATTTTACGGATCGCGGGCGAAGATTCCCGCCCCTTCGAACAAGCCGGTGGTGAAGAATATCTGGCCTTCTTCTTTGTGACCGAATGCTTGCTCAACGAGCGCGACGGGGATTGGCAAACATGGTATCCGACCGTTCAAAAGCGGATCATCAAAATGCAGAACAACGACGGCAGCTGGACCGGCCACCACTGCATCACGGCCCGCACATTTTGCACCGCCGCGGCGCTACTGACACTTCAAGCGCCCAATCTTTATTTGCCGAGTTCGAATCTGTAAGAGCCACCAAATTGAGCCACCAGGCTTGTCGCGGCGGTCCACTATCTATTGAAAGTTGGCCCGCTGGCTCACAAATTACTTCCCACGCCCCATCGCCCGTTTCACCGCGGCTCCCATGTCGGCGGGGCTTTGTGCGATTTCGATCCCTGCGTCTTCCAAGGCGGCGAGTTTTTCTTCGGCCGTTCCTTTGCCGCCGGAGATGATTGCACCCGCGTGTCCCATTCGCTTGCCGGGAGGAGCCGTGCGGCCAGCGATGAACGCGGCCATCGGCTTGGTGACGTGCTCCTTGGCGAACGCCGCGGCCTCTTCTTCGGCGCTACCGCCGATTTCGCCCATCATGATGATGGCTTCGGTGTCGTCATCGGCCTGATAGAGTTTCAACAGATCGATGAACGATGTCCCCACGATCGGGTCGCCGCCCAGGCCCACGCACGTTGATTGGCCCAGGCCCAGCGACGACAATTGCCACACCGCTTCGTAGGTGAGCGTGCCGCTGCGGCTCATCACGCCGACGGGGCCCTTCTTGTGAATGTAGCCCGGCATGATGCCGATCTTGCATTCCTCGGGTGTGATCACGCCGGGGCAGTTCGGACCGATCAGCCGCACGTCGTCGCGATCTTTGATGCGGCTGTAAACGCGCACCATATCCAATACGGGTACCCCTTCGGTGATCGCGCAGATGACTTTGATCCCCGCGTCGACCGCTTCGAGAATCGCGTCAGCCGTAAACGCCGGCGGCACGAAGATCATCGAGGCATCCGCGCCGGTCTGCTCGACGGCTTCGATCACGGTGTCGAACACCGGCAGGCCTTCGACCGTTTCGCCACCCTTGCCGGGCGTAACGCCGCCGACCATCTTGGTGCCGTAATCTTTGCAGCCCTTGGTGTGAAATTCGCCAACCTTGCCGGTGATGCCTTGGCAAATCACGCGGGTGTTTTTATTGATTAAAATGCTCATCAGTATTTGCAATTCTTTATGTAACCATTTAAGTCACAAAGGATACGAAGAACATTCTTGGTGTTCTTCGTGCCTTTGTGGTAAAGATTTTATTTACCAGCTTTTGCAGCCGCTACGACCTTATTTGCTGCGTCGGTCAAATCCGTTGCCGAGATGATATCCACGCCGCTGCCGGCGAGAATCTTGCGGCCTTCTTCGACTTCGGTCCCTTCCAATCGCACCACTAGCGGCACGTTGAAGGGGACTTGCTTGTAGGCTTCCAGCACCGCGTTGGCGATCGTCGTGCACCGCATGATGCCGCCGAAAATATTGACCAGCACCGCCTTCACGTTTTTGTCGGAAAGCAAAATGCGGAACGCCTCGGTGACCGCTTCCACTTGGGCGCCACCGCCGACGTCGAGGAAGTTCGCTGGTTGTCCGCCGTGCAGTTTGATCAGGTCCATGGTGCTCATCGCGAGCCCTGCCCCATTCACCAAGCAGCCGATGTTGCCTTCGAGCTGCACATAGCTGAGTCCCGCCTTGCCGGCACGAACTTCGTTGGGATCTTCCTCGGCGATGTCGCGGAGTTCGATCAGATCCTTGTGACGGAACATCGCGTTGTCGTCGAAGGTGACTTTCGCATCGAGCGCGATCAAATCCCCGGCACCGGTCACCACCAGCGGATTGATTTCGACGAGGCTGCAATCGAGCGACACGAACAGTTTGCACATCGCTCGCATGAAGGATTGAGCACTGCGAACGCTCGCCCCCTTGATCCCCAGCCGATAGCAGAGCTTGTTGACTTGATAGGGCTGTAAGCCGGCGTCGGGGCAAAAGTGTTCCTTGAAAATTTTCTCGGGCGTTTCGGCGGCGACGTCTTCAATGTTCATGCCCCCTTCGCTGGAGACCATCAACACCGGCAAGCCCGCCGCACGGTCGATCACGATACCCATGTACAACTCGCGGGCGATATCGCAACCGGCTTCGACGAGCACTTGGTTGACTTGCTTCCCCTCGGGGCCGGTTTGGATCGTGACCAGCTCCTTGCCCAGAATGTTGTCGGCGACCTTCGCGGCCTCGTCGGCGGACTTCACCAACTGCACGCCGCGCTGGGCGGGGTTGTCTTTGATCGTCCCCTTGCCGCGGCCACCGGCGTGGATCTGAGCCTTCACCACGGCGATCTTGCCGCCCAGTTTATTGAAGGCGTCGGCGGCTTCTTTGCCATTGCGGACGACAATGCTCTCGGGTACGGCGATCTTGGCCTGACGCAGGAGTTCCTTGGCCTGATATTCGTGAATTTTCATGATTTAAGTTGTCAATTAGGCGGGCCCGGGGCAATGAACCCACGACGACCGCAGAGGCAGGTTAGCCGGCATCGCTGCGAAGCCGGAATTAAGCGAAACCGCGAGTATAGCGCGGCCAGGGGAGGGGGGTCAACGGGCGGGAATTCCAGACGAAAATGAATCACTGTATATTTAGGTTAATTAGTGCGGAGTAAGTCAAACTTTTTGAGGATATGAATGATGGATCTCACAGAGGCTCAAAAGAATGTGATGTTGCAAATCGGCGACTCAGAATCTGATTGCGAGGCAATTCCAAAAGAAGTGCTTGAACAACTTATCGAGTTAAATTTGGTTTGGCGAACTGACAATCGCATGGATTTTACTGACGCTGGTGAGGCCTTGTTTGATGAACTCATCTCACAGTAATGAATTTAAAGAGACCATTTTTGTGCTGAAGCGATGACCAAGCGAATAGCCAAACGAATCTACCGCGAATTCACTTCTGCTGAGTTGACACGCTGGAAACAAGCCATTGCCGAAACGGTGGCAGAGAAAGAGCGGATTCTGATATTAGGCCGCGAGATAAAGACTCGCCTATCGCGCAGAGATACCAGCCAATAGCCGGGCCGCAACGCGGGCCGGGGGAAACGCAGTTCGTAGGACAGGCTCCGCCTGACTCCTAAATTTGTCTTATCAGGCGGAGCCTGACCTATTGCACTTTTCGGCCAAGGCGGGGAGCTAAAGGAATCTTCGTGCGTGTCCGATTCCAATAGCCGCAGGCGTAGCCAGCGGGAATTCGATGGTTACGTATTTCCGATAGATGCTGGCTAGGACAAAAATTCAAGGCCACGATTTTTGGGGTCAAAGCTGGCAGGGAACAATGTCTTCGACGAATATTTCGCGTTGTTGAAATCTGCTCCAGATAAATCGGCCCCTCTGAAAATCAGCCCCTGCCAAATTCGCTCCATCGAAAACGGCAACTCCTCCGACGTTGTCATGAGCGATGTTCGCTTGACGAAAATTCGCATTCAGGAGACAGGTGCTTGAAAAATCACTTCCCTGCAAATCTGCTTCTGTGAAGTCTGCGCCTTCTAAATTGGCGTTAAAAAAGTTGCACCAATACAAGTCTGCATGACGAAAGCTCGTCTTTGACAAGTCGGAATTAGCAAAGTATGCCCCTTCAAGTATCAGATCGTCAAATACGGCCTCTATTAATACCTGATCGCTCAAGTCAGCACTGATCCCCTTATTTAATGTTTTAAGTAGATCACCGTTTCGATTCTTGATAAGTACCGACATCACAAAGACTCGCTAATTCGTAGGTCAGGCTCTGCCTGACTCCTAAATTTGACTTGTCAGGCGGAGCCTGACCTACCCTCACGCCGCTTTCTTCGCTTCCTTCTTCTCCGTTTCCCGAATCTCGCCACCCGCATCGTTGCGCTTGAATCCTTCCCACTGATCAACATCGGCGCGCGCGGCCTTGATCATCGACATGCCCGATCATCGAAGCTGAGCCCCAAAATTCACCGCGGCTTTGTGGCACGCTCTCATCGCATGGGCCAGCTTGTCAGGGTGAACCTGCCGAGCAGCACCAATCGCTTCGCTCACGGTGTTTCCCAAGAAGTAGTCGCCAGAGTCTGGTTCGATGGTCACAAACGCATAGGCATGCTGAGATTCAAGCTGCGAACGCAAACGCGAATCGTAAATCTGTTCGGCTCGCTCGACGAAGTCGTTGAGTTCTTGAGTCGTCACGGCTTTTTTCTCTGAAGGGCTACTGATGATTTATACAATTGTACAACTAGTCCTTGTAAAGAGCCAAACCTCTCAAATAACAAGTTTATAATGCCAATAGGCGGGGCCGCTAAGCGGGCCGGGAGCATTCTAAAAGCCCACGCAAACCCCCGGAGGGGCGTTGCCCTCCGGCTAGGATTAAAACGCTAGAACAAAACTCCGCGCGGCCAAAAACTGCTGTGGCTTCACCGATTCTGATTCGCGATAATATCCTGGCCGTCACTTTTGCCGCAAAAGCTTGAGCACGCGACGTTTCAACTTAAGCCATTCAACGAGAATATGATCATGATCCTTGCCGATGTCACCAACCAAGCCGCTCATACAGTGACAACTTCCGGCATTAGCCTCGGCGCGGCGATTGCCGTCGTCTGCTCGTGGCAACGCAATCGCTCGATCATTTGGGCGATTGTGGCCGGCGTCTTGTCGTGGTTCTACGTGATTTACTTTGCACTCACACGGCGACCTGAAGAGACGATCTAAAGTGTCGCTTCTCGTCTAGATAGCTGTTAGGATCTTCACTTACTTGGCAGACGTGTGAATCCAACCATCCCGCTAGCTTCAACGGGTAAATTTTCTTCCAGACTGGTTCTGTCATTGGCGAGCCTCTCTCAGGATGACGCTCAATTCCACTCTCTAGGGTAATAAACCCCTGGCCAAAAATCGTAGCTGAAATGGCCGCGCACCTGTGGTAGAGTGTGTTTGCTCCGCAGTCGTGTTTGCATAGTTCTCGTGCGTTTATCCCACTGCTGATAATCGCATCGTTGCAAAAAACAATATTTCGTTTCGCGAATAGACCCTGCCAAGTTGGAAGAGTTGATCAAGTTGACAAACTTGGCCGCTCGTTTTTTGAAAATTAAATTGAGCCACAAAAACTTTTTCATAAAAATTTCGATGTCTGCCATGCCGCATCACGAGTTCAGATTAAGGTACTGCACCTCATAGATTTGAATGGACAAATCGAAATGCTGACATAGGAGGTCTATCTGGCCGGTGTGGCATGGTTTTTGTATATTACGGTCCTCGTCTTTAGCACCAAAACTTGTGAGGAGAACAACACATGGCCGTACCCGCCGCGAAAATTAAGGAAATCTGTACCGCCGAGGAAGCCAAGCTGGTGCGTGCCAGCCGGAAGCCGGAGTTGGAAAAGCTCTCCGCCGCCGAGTTGAAGAAGCATGCGGCGGTGGCTCGCAAGTTGCACGACAAGTGGCTTGCTCTTGGTCGCGAACAATCGCGGGCGAAGAGCAAGAAAGTGGGTTTCGGCGAATCCCGAGCCAATACGAAGCTCAAGACCGAAGCCTTCGGCGATGCGCTCAAGGCGTTCGAGGATCAACTCGCCAAGCAACCAGGGACCGCCGCGCCCAAGAAAAAGGCAGTCACCAAAAAGAAGCGAAACGCCGGTCACCGCGCGGATCGCTTCGACGTGCGTATGGAATTAAGAGAGGTGAAGGAATCGCTCAAAGAACCAGCTCGCAAGGCCGCTAAGAAAAAGGCAGTCAAGAAAGTTGCTGCGAAGAAAAAGGTTGCTCAGAAGAAAGTTGCCGAACCGGTTGCTGCGGAGGAACCGGTCAAGAAGGCCGTGAAAAGAACTCGGCCTAAGACCGCGCCCGTGGGCAATCCCGGTTTGAATTTTGACAAAGGCAAAGCCCGTCAGGCGAAGACCGCCGCGAAACAATCCCGCCTGGATCGGAGCGGCGTCACTTCAAGAATGCGTGGCCATACGATGGTTCGGGGACAACGGGCCCAAGCACGCCGCGACTCGAAGGGTTGATGTTTTTGTAAGGAGTATTTCCTATGCAATTGAATCAGCGGTTTTTAGCGGATGGGGAGTCGCGTTATCAGACTGCTCTGCGAGAAGAAATTCGTGTGGCTGTGGAAGCCGAGTACCCAGAGCGGGTCGAGACTTCCACAATCTGGCAACGAATCAAATTGCATTACGAGATGAAGAGAGAAATACGCCGCCGTTTGAAGCAGGCGATTTCGCCGACCTCGTTGTACGGGAAGCATTCATGAACCTTGATCTGGAGAACTCGACTGCATTGGTGACTGCCTCAACCGGCGGCATCGGCCAGGAGATCGCTGCTTCGCTCGCTCGAGAAGGTGCGACCGTGATCGTTAACGGCCGCAGTCAGGAGAGTGTCGACAAGGCAATGGCGGGTATCAAGTCCGCTGTGCCCAATGCCAAGCTCAAACCGCTCGTGGCCGACAACGGTACCGCGGAAGGTTGTGAGACCACGATCAAGACATACGCCAGCGTCGATATCTTGGTGAACAACCTGGGCATTTACGAGGCGGTTGGCTTTTTTGACGAAACCGATGCCGCTTGGCAGAAGCTGTTTGAAGTGAACATTATGAGCGGTGTGCGGCTGGCACGGCATTACCTCAAGGGGATGCTGGATCGGGGGCAGGGGCGTATCGTATTCATTTCCAGTGAGTCGGGAATGAGCCCCGCGCCGGAGATGGCTCATTACAGTGCCACCAAGACCATGCAACTTGGCATTGCCCGGGCGCTTGCCGAGTTGACCAAAGGCACCCGCGTCACGGTGAATTGCGTTTTGCCGGGGCCAACATGGACGGATGGTGTCGAGAAATTCATCGGCGATGTTTTTCCAGGACTCCCACAAGCCGAAGCCGAGAGGCGGTTCTTCGATGAGAATCGGCCCTCGTCGCTGATCAACCGTTTTATCGAGCCGAAAGAAATCGGCGATATCGTGGCGTTTGTTTGCAGTCCGCGCGCGGCGATTATCAACGGTTCCAACATCCGCGCCGAAGGTGGTTTGGTCCGCACGGCGCTTTAGTGGCGAGTCGGACGTATTCAGGCAAAGAAGTCAATCTTGGAGGACAGTTAATATGAAATCGAGTTTTTTACGCAGTCAAGGCATCGCAGCTTTTGCCATCGTTGGTGGTCTATTGATCGGTTTGTCAAACGGCCATGCCCAAGAAGAAGCAACTATCACGCCTGAAGAAGTCAACGCGGCCCAGCAAGCGTGGTGTGACGGTCTGGTAAACATCGGCAAAGTCTATAAAGAGGGTGGCGACTATATGGGCGTAGCCAGCAAGTTTATCGATGATGCTTATGACTTTACGGGGGGACGGACCTTTTTTCGTCCCACACTTGCAACTGCACCCCAGGCGTTTCGCACAAGCAAAGCAGGCGCGCTGGCATATTTTGTTGGCGGTGATGCCAACTTTCCAGACGACAAAGGATTTGCGCTATCACCCTGGGTGAAGGCGCGCTATGACAATGCCGTGGAAGGGAGCAACGCCATCCAGATTCATGGAAATGTGGCACTAGCGATGGGCAATGTGTTCCTAACTGGTGAGGACGGCAAAGAGATTTTTGTTGATAAGGTATTTGCATTTCGTAGGTGCCCGGATGGCAAGCTGCGCTTGATTGTGCATAAGTCGGCGCTGCCCAACGTTGGAGCAAAGTAGCGCTAACGTGGGTGAGGCAACTTTGATTGTTGATAGCCGCCAGCGGAGAGATATGCGTGCCCTGGGATCCGCAGCTTTACCTGAAGTTTGATCGCGAGCGGACGCAGCCGGCCATCGACCTAGCAGCGCGCATCGACATTGCCGAACCACGAAGCGTTATCGATTTGGGGTGTGGACCCGGCAATAGCACGGCCGTGCTAAAAGCCCGCTGGCCCGAGGCCGACATATCGGGACTCGATAGCGATGCTGAGATGTTGGCCGCCGCACGCCTGAAGCTGCCGGAAGTAAAGTGGGTTCAAGCGGATGCCGGTGCTTGGCAAACCGACAGGCAGTACGACGTTGTGTTTTCCAACGCCATGCTTCAGTGGCTGCCAGATCATGCGCGGGTAATCGGGAATTGGTTCGGCGCCGTTGCCGAGGATGGCGCGCTGGCGGTGCAAATTCCGATCAATTTCAACGAACCAGTCCACCGGCACATTTTGGAAGTCGCGGATGACCCGCGGTGGTGCGATCTAACGAATCCCGCCAAGCGATCACTGCGAGCCAGCGATCCCGCGGATTACTACGAGATTCTGTCGCGCCTTTCCGAACGGATTGAACTGTGGGTGACCAACTACATTCACCAGCTTGACGGACATGTTGATATCATCAAGTGGATGCGTGGCACGGGTTTGCGGCCGTATTTGAACGTCCTCGGCGCCGATCAGAAGCTAGAATTTGAAGTCGAGTTAGTTTCGCGGATTGAGAACTCCTATCCGCCACAATCCAACGGCAAGATTTTGTATCCGTTCCGGCGACTGTTTTTTGTTGCCTATCGCTAGGAGGATTCAATTTTTGCTATAAGCAGGTTCGTCGAATGGCCGCGATTACATGCAAGCCGCAGAGCATTTGTTCTTGGAACTACTATTTGACCGGTGAGAGCCAGCAAGCCTACTTGCAGTTTAATTGGTTGAGCGAGCAAGGGAGTATTACGCTCGACGACGTGGAATATGCTGTACGCAAGCACGGTCCACTCAGTGGTGAGTGGTCACTGGAACAGAATGACGAGCCGCTGGTTTGGGCGAGGAAATCGAATCCCCTCATGCGAACCATTGAACTTAGTTTCGCGGAAACGACGCTCACTTTGCGGGCCGAATCCGCTTTCGGCAGAAGCTTTCTTGGTGAATTCAATGCGCGTACCCTTTTCACGATCAAGCCAGTTCATTTGCTCACTCGTCGTGCGGTCATCGAGACATTCGGAGAGGAACTGGAGTTCCCAACTCTTTGCTTTGCCTTTTGGCTCGTGGCATTGATGTGGCGACGAGCAGCAAACAACAATAATTAGTAATGAGTCGAAAGTTTTCAATAATAAAGACCAATTTAGCAACCTTGCTATTAGCTATGGTTTGCTTGCCAGTTACCGCACAGGAATTAGTTTCCTTCACGGGTGCCACGATGGGCACGCGGTACACGGTTACGATTGCCGAGCGTAAAGATGTTCTGGAAATACAAAAGAGCGTTGACGCGCTGCTGGTTAAGATCAACAAGCAGATGTCAACCTACGATCCCGACTCGGAACTCTCGCGATTTAATCAAACTACAGGAACCGATTGGTTCAGGGTTTCCCCAGAGACCGCAACTGTGGTGGCATTTGCCCTGCAAGTCGCGCAAGAATCGGGCGGTGCTTTTGATCCCACGATTGGGCCCGTAGTAAACCTCTGGGGATTCGGTCCCGAAGAACGGCGACAAGAACCACCCACAGACGCGGCAATTGCCAAAGCTTTAAAGCGAGTTGGTTACAAAAAGCTTGCCGTGCGGAAGGATCCCCCGGCGCTGCGAAAGGAAGTTCCCGGCATTTACGTTGATTTGTCGGCAGTGGCAAAAGGCTTTGCGGTCGATGAGATTTCCGAGCTATTAATGCGAGCGAACTGTTCGCAATCGCTCGTTGTGATCGGCGGTGACATCCGAGCGAATAGCACAAAACCGGATGGCTTGCCATGGCAGATTGGGATCGAAAGCCCTGATGGTGCGGGCAAACCGGTCCAGAAAAAAGTTCCACTGGAAAATACAGCGGTAAGTACTTCGGGAGATTGGAATAACTCTTTCAGCCATGAAGGCCGACGATACTCGCACGTGATCGATCCTAGAACCGGTCGTCCCGTGCCTCATACTTTGGCGAGTGTCACGGTGTTTGCCGGTCAATCGATGCAGGCGGATTGTTGGGATACGATGCTCTTGGTCTTAGGTGAGAGGGAAGGGTTAAAATGGTGCGAAAAACATTATGTCGCCGCAATGTTTTTCTCGCGTCACCCCGATGGCACAGTTGGTGTACGTGAAAGTCAAAGCGTTGCAGAACGGCTTAGTCCTTGATTGTTTGAAGACGTCTCGAGTTAACCATGAACAGTGTGCCGAACCCAACAGTCGCTAATGGAGTGCTCGATAAAAGCACCGGCCAATTCGTTGCGCGAGATGCCGTGCTCGCGATGTGGCTAGGCGATCGCTCGCTGAATTCGCTCCTGCCCGATTTGCAGTTGAACTTAACTGGTGGATCAATGGTTGAGCACACGAGATTGTGCTGTTTTGGAAAAGAGCCGGAGTTCGCCACGGTAGAAATCACACCTCTTGAAGGAGAAGGTCGAGATTGGTCGTTATTGAGAATTGAAATATCGCCGACTTCTGGCAACGAGTATCACGACGTTGTTACTGATCTCCCCGATCGTCGGGCTCTCGAATCGCATCGAGCACGTTGGCGTCGCGAGTATCCTCACGGCAAGTTTCATCACGCCGTCTTGTTTTTGGATCTTAATAACTTCAAGCAGATTAATGACGGACTCGGCCATGCGGTCGGCGATCAAGTTCTTTTGACACTTGCCGGTCGCTGGAAGCAGTCATTGCGCGGTAAGGATTTGATCGTTCGCTACGGCGGCGATGAGTTTGTAGCGATTATCGCGGGTGTTAGATCGCTTCAAGAGGCACAGCCTATCGTTGATCGACTCCGCCGAGTTACGGGTGAGGCTATCGAAATCGGCAGGCGATCAATTGAGATAGGGGTGACGATTGGCGTCGCGCTAGCCGATAGTGTGGAGACGCCTCTCGAAGACTTATTAGCCGCCGCGGACACGGCTATGTACGCCGCCAAACGCTCTGGCCAATAGTCCTTTCTGCATGAGATTTCCGTCCCAAACTGGCATTTCGGTGCATTCCATCCCCCACGAGTTTGCAATCTGTGTGTGATTGACGCCTTGTAAATTGACTCGTTTTTCAGGGTCGAATACAAGAGAGGTAGCAGCTTGTCTGCCCCTTATTCTTCGTGCGAATCAGTACGGAACACCCTTTTCCTTTGGCAACCACCGCGACCGGCGGCGTTGTCGTGCGGGAGCGCTGTCGGCGTTAGTAATATGTCACGCAAGAGGCAAACAAATCGTCATGGCCGTAGATGGTTTTCTTTTTCAAAGCGGCGCACTCCGAGTTCACTGAGTTTCGAGCACCTGGAAGATCGACTGGCGATGGCGGTCGTCATCAACGAGTTCTTGGTCGAGAATCAGTCGGGCATCCGTGATTTTTCTGGAGAAAGGCATGACTGGATCGAACTCAAGAATACCGGTCCGTCAACGGTAGATATTAGTGGTTGGTATCTCACCGACGATGCGTTAAATCTCACCAAGTGGCAAATCCCGGCAACACCGGATACGCAGTCCCTCGCGTCAGGGGAAGTGCTTTTAGTTTATGCGTCGGATAAGAACGGGGTGTTTTCGGGTGAGCTACATACGAATTTCAAATTGGGGCTAGCGGGCGAGTATTTAGGTTTAGTGAGGGCGAACGGCACGACAGTTGAAGACGGTTACGATCCTTATCCGACACAGGTGGCAGATGTGTCGTATGGGCCAGGAGCAAGCGCGGCAACGACATCGAATCAAACATTGGTCGGCGCAAGCACGCCGGTGCGAGTGATCTCACCGACGAGTGAAAACGCAGCACGGGATGACTATTGGCGAGAAGTGGGTTATGACGATTCCGGTTGGTTGAGTGGAACCGGGGGCGTGGGCTTTGATCGCAATGCTGCTGCACCAAATCTCTCGTCTTATATTGGCCGGACTTTAACCGCTGGCGAGATGGATAGCACCGATGCTACGCCACAATACTCGGCCTATGTGCGATATGCGTTTAACGTCACGAATAAAGATGAGTTAACTTCGTTGCAACTGGCATTACGCTTCGATGATGGATTTATCGCTTATCTCAACGGCAAACGCGTGGCTCGCGCCAACTTCGCCGAGGACTTTGTGTACACACAACCGGGTTGGGATTCTTATGCTGGATTGCAGATGGGTACAAGCTCGACGGCTGGCAACGTGCAAAGGTCCGCCGAAGCCAGTGATATCGTATTGTTCGATTTAACGCCGTTTCTGTCGGAACTCCAAGAGGGGACAAATGTCCTCGCGTTTCATGGAGTCAACAGTCGCAGCACGGCCAATAGCAACGAGCATAAACTCGATTTTCTCATTCAGCCAGAGCTGACTGCCACACGGGCCACCGGATCCCTGTTGGGTTACATGGCTGCGCCCACGCCAGGGGCCAACAATGGCGTTGCCACATTAGGAGTGGTAGCCGATACGCAGTTTTCCGTGGATCGCGGATTCTTCGACGCGCCATTTTCATTAGAGATCACGACCCCCACTCCAGGTGCGACCATTCGGTATACGACGGATGGATCGCTGCCAACGGCAACCAATGGCACCGTGTATGCGGGCCCAATCAACATCTCAACGACAACGACCTTGCGCGCCACGGCGTTTGTAACAGGATTTTCCTCGACGAATGTCGATACTCAGACTTACGTTTTCTTGGCTGATGTCATTCAACAAGATGCTTCTTTTGTTTCCCAGCCCTATGCCACCTGGGGGCACGATGGCCCCGATGGAGATAGTGCATCCGGCTACAATCTCGACGATGAAGCGGATTGGGAGATGGACCCTGATATCGTCAATGGGAATGAAACCTCGGTCATCAACGCCCTGAAATCGATTCCCAGCATGTCGCTGGTGATGGATTGGGATGATTTATTTGGAGGAACCCCGATGCCGGGGACGCCTGCTGGCTCGGGAACGGTTGCTCCGGTGCCACAAGGCATTTACATCCACGGCCGAAGCGAAGAACGTGCGACCTCGCTGGAATATTTCAATCCCAACTTGGCGAACGATCAATTTCAGATCGATGCAGCTATTGAAATCCAAGGGCATTCTAGCCCAGGACGGTGGAACTCGGACAAACTGTCTTTCCAGCTTTCGTTCAAAGGGCCATTTGGTGATCCCAAACTGGAATACGATTTATTTGCCGGCACGCCGGATGGCAATAACGCCGCCAATGAGTTCGACGGTCTCATTCTCGATGCGATGTTCAATTACTCGTGGGTACACTCGAACGTCGTGCAACGTGATTATGCCCGCTTTGTGACCGACCAAGTTGTCGCCGATTTGCAAAACGCGGCCAGCGGTGGTGGACCCCATGGGAAATACGTGCATCTGTATCTCAATGGATTGTATTGGGGTTTGTACAACGTTCATGAGCGTCCCGATGACGGATACGGTGCGGAATATCATGGCGGTGATAAAGATGACTACTATGTCGTTAAACACGCCAACCAAGACATCAATCACGAATACACTTGGGTCGAAGGGGGAATCACAGCCGAGCAAGATTATCTTGCGTTGTTAAATGCTGCTCGCGCCGTGGAAAGTAATCCTACGAGTGCTGCCAACTACCAAGCCGTGCAGGGCGTGCTCGATATTGATGCGTTCATCGACTACATGGTCGTTCACTATTATGGTGGCAACGACGCCGACTGGGCACATAACAACTGGTATGCCGAGCGGAATTCTGTCGGCGGAAAATGGCGATTTCATGCCTGGGACAATGAACATGCTTTTCCCACAACGGACAATGGCGATGCATTTACCCAAACTTCAGATTTGACTGATAAAGACGATTTTGAAGCGCCCACCGAGATTCACCAAAACTTGATCGACAATGCCGAATATCGCTTGCGATTTGCCGATCGTGTTCAGGAACTTATGTACAACGGTGGAGCACTGACCGAAGCCGCCGCGGCTGCCGCCTATCAAGCACGTCTTAGCGAGATCGACCAAGCGATCATCGGCGAATCGGCTCGCTGGGGCGATAATCGCGTCCCCAACGATCCTTATACGCGAGAAGATTTTCTGCGAGTGAACAGCGATCCCACGGGAGACGGTCGTGCCGTAGTGCCTGACTTCTTTCCGGTACGCACAAGTGCAGTGTTGGGGCATTTCGACACTGCCGGTTGGATCCCCACACTCGATGCTCCTTTATTCAGTCAATACGGCGGCGAAATCGCTTCTGGCTATGATCTGACGCTTTCTAAACCGGCGGGTTCACCAGGGGGAGCGGTCATTTATTACACGCTCGATGGAAGTGATCCGCGCGATCCGTCGACAAATCTGTTTTCCGCTTCGGCAATTCCGTACACCGCTCCAATTGATTTGATTTCCTCGACACAGGTGAAGGCCCGTATCTACTTCAATAACTCAGGTACCGCGAACGACTGGAGCCCAGTTGTTGACAAGACTTTCGCGTTAGAAGAAGCGTTACCACTGCGAATCGTCGAGGTGATGTACAATCCGCCTGGGTCCGCCGATGACACCGAGTATTTCGAACTATTAAACTTTGGAGACGAAACGATTGATTTGACAGGCGTGCAAATCACTGAGTTTTCCACGGGAGGCTTTACGTTTGGAGCGGAAACACTTGCCGCAGGCGAGCGGATTGTTGTGGTGAAAAATCAAACGGCGTTCGCGGCAGCGTATCCGAGCGTTACCAATGTTGCAGAAGGCGTTTTCTCGGGAAGTTTGGCCAATGAGGGTGAATTGATCTCGCTACGTGGTCCTCTCGGAGAACTTCTGCAATCGTTCATTTATGGCGATAGCAACGTGGCCGGCTGGCCTGTAACGCCTGATGGCGATGGCTACTCGCTGGAATACATTGGGCCACTGGGTGGCGGTGAGGATCCGCGCAATAGTTCTCCAGCAGATCCGTTTGACAATCCTGTGAACTGGCGTGCCAGCTTGATTGAAGGAGGCTCTCCGGGGACTGACGGCGAATTGAACGAGCCCGATTCGGCCGACTTCGACAACGATGGGGACATCGATGGTCGGGACTTTCTGGCGTGGCAACGCGGTCACGGCATGGCCAATCCCACCAAGGCGAACGGCGATGCCAATAACGATGGCCAAGTGGATGCTGCTGATCTGCTGGTATGGCAAGAGCAATATGGCTCGCCACCACCAGTAGTGACATTGGCCGCTCTGACTAGCGAAATTCAAGCGTATGATAGCCAAGAAGATCCGCCAGCGGCTCTCGCTTTCTGGTGGCCACTCGGTTTGGATAGCGAATCCAATGAGAATGAGTTCTCACCTGAATTTTCAGAAGCGATCCAACAACCCGAACTCGATGATGCTTTTGAGCAATACCCAGTCGTTGACTCTGCTCCGGCGGATTTCGGAGACATCGCCGTTTGCCGTTCAGACGAAGAGCTAGCAGTTGTTTGGGACGAGTTGTGGTCTGAGAGCCTTCTTTGAACGCTAATTCCGACCTGATTGGCGGCTTCTCATGAAAATCGTAGTGCTGTTAAATTGCGATAAATAGATAGAGTTTGCGTGATAGCTATACTGTAACTATTTTGCGGGTTGCTCCCGATCCGAAAACTTTGACGATGGCCTGTCGCAGTGGTTTGCTGCGCGCGAAATCAAGGAGGGGACGGGTGCGACGCTTCTATTCATTCTTTATGGCGATTTTCTTCACCGCCAGCGGGGGCTATTGTGCCTTTGGTCAAGAGCCGGTGAGCGTTGAAAATGCGGAGAAAATCGAATCTCTCGAAGAGCGTATTGCTGAATTGGAGCTCACGCTCGCGACGTTGCAGCCTTTGCCAGCAATCGCCAGTGAACCCGACCCCAAAGCCATGAAGGCTAGGTGGGGAGAAAATGGCTTTGAAGTCATCTCAAGCGACGAGAGTTTTCGAGTCCATGTCGGTGGTCGAGTGCAGGTCGACGGCGTGGCATTCGAGCGATCCGACCTAGTACTCGGTGGCGTGGGGACTCAAGATGCGGTCGATTTCCGTCGTGCACGAATTCGGGTCGATGGCACGATGTATGAAAGTATGACTTGGGCAGCAGAATTTGATTTTGTTAACGGTCAAAATTTTGATCCCCCCGACCCGGCAGCGCCGCTTTCACCTTTTGGTGGGAATGTTGGGAATGTTGTTGCTCCCACCGACCTATGGTTCGCATTCAACGATGTTCCCTATTTAGGAGTCGTGAGAGTTGGTAATCAAAAAGAACCGATAGGAATGGAACATTTGTGCAGCAGCCGTTTTCTTGATTTCATGGAGCGTTCTTATCTGCAAGATGCGTTCTACGGACCGTTCAATAATGGCTTTACGCCCGGCTTGAGTCTGCTTCAAGTGAATGAGGCGACAACTGTGACCGGGTCGCTCGGTATTTACAAAAATGTTGAGAACGTCTTTGCTTACGATACCGGAAATGGTGAGTATGCATTGACGGGACGTCTGACATGTGTTCCTTTATCATCCGAGGATGATGCACGCTTGCTGCACTTAGGGTGTGCTGCAAGTTTTCGCGGATACGATCAGGACACTTCAGTTACGACAGGAAATATACGAATTCGTAGTCGTGCATCACTGCGTAATGGACCCGGGCCACTCAACCCCCATCTGGCGGATACCAACTTTACGGGCCGATTGTTTGCCGACAATCAAGCACTTATTGCACCCGAGATTGCACTCGTTTATGGACCGTGGTTATGGCAGTCGGAATATGTCGCCGGGTTTATTAATAATACTCAATTTACCCCCAATGGTGGTGTAACCAGCGATGTAGGACAAGTGTTTGTTCAGGGACAATACGTCGAGGTGCTTTACTTCCTTACCGGTGAACATCGACATTACGAACGCTACGAAGGTCGTTTTGGACGCGCAAAACCTCACAGCAACGCCGTCTGGAATCGATGCGGAATTCAATCTTGGGGAGCTTGGCAAGTAGGCATTCGATATGGCTTTTTGGATCTTAATGATGACGCCGTGCAAGGTGGTTATATTCAGGATTTAACGATTGGTTTAAATTGGTTTTTCAATCCGTTCTCGAAGCTACAGTTTAACTATGTGCATGAAAAAGTAGATAACGTTCATGTCAACAATCTAGGGGCTGTGACGGCTGTGAACGACGGCAGCCTCGATGGTTTCGGGATGCGATTTGCATTCGATTTCTGATCTGGAGTACAGGCTTGATTTCATTAGTAACCGGCGGCGCAGGGTTTATTGGTTCGCACATCGTGACTGCGCTTGTCGAGCGTGGTGACTCAGTGCGAGTGCTCGACAATTTTGATACAGGAAAGCGCGAGAACCTGGCCCATGTCGCTGATCAAGTCGAATTGATTGAAGGCAGCATTACCGATCCAAAGACGGTAGCTCAAGCGGTCAAGGATGTCGAAATCATCTTTCACCAAGCCGCCTTGGCTTCCGTACCACGTAGCGTCGATGCGCCGCTTGATACCAATGCCGTGTGCGTCACCGGAACCGTGAACCTACTTGATGCCGCGCGGAAAGCCGGCGTGCGTCGCGTTGTGTATGCAGGTTCCAGCAGTGCGTATGGCGATGATCCCACACCTTCGAAGAGCGAAAACATCGTGCCGGCACCGATTTCTCCCTACGCTGCGGCTAAGTTGGCGGCAGAAGGCTATTGTCGGTCGTTTACGGCGACTTACGGCCTCGAGACGGTAACGATTCGTTATTTTAATGTCTTTGGGCCGCGGCAGGATCCTGAAAGCGAGTACTCGGCTGTGATCCCTATTTTTGTGTCGATGATGCTCAAGGGAAAAAGGCCAACCATTTTTGGTGATGGGCTGCAGTCGCGAGATTTCACGTTTGTGAGCGATATCGTGCGGGGCAATCTCTTGGCAGCGGAAGCCGGTGATGCCTCGGGTCAGGTCATCAATGTGGCAACCGGCAAGCAGTTCACACTGCTCGACTTGGTCGCGTCGATTAATAAGGTCCTCGGTACAAGCATTGAACCCGTGTTTGCCCCTGCCCGAGCCGGTGATGTTCGAGAAAGCCTGGCCGATATTTCACTAGCCCGTAAGCTCCTGAAATTCGAACCGCAGGTTAGCTTCGACGACGGGCTTGAACGCTCAATCGCCTATTACCGTAGCATTGTTTAGGCACGATGAAGGAATTGTGATTTTTGGGACTTGGCGCGCGCGGCATTTGCGCTTGAATTCTCGTGTATTCTGTTTTACCGTAGCAGTATTCTCAATCGCTTAGGGAGAGTGCGCTATGAATTCGTCTCGTCGTGATTTTCTCCGTCAGTCTTCAATTTTCGCTGCGGGTTTTTTATCGCTCCGTAGCTTTTGCGACCAAATGGCTCACGGGATCGAAGTTTCCGTGGATGCCCCCTACGGAACCTTGGTCGGCGATGCCAACGGGGTAATTGATCTTCCCGCGGGATTTTCGTATCAGGTCATTTCGGTAAGTGGCAAGCCGATGAGTGATGGATTTATCACTCCTGGCCTACCCGATGGCATGGCAGCGTTTCCAGGCCCCGATGGTTTGACGATTATAGTCAGAAATCACGAGCTGATGCCGTTTGAAGGTCCTACTCCCTATGGCAAGCAGAATGAATTGCTCAGCCGGATTGAGGATCGCTTTATTTACGATCGCGGATATGGCAAAACGCCACACAATGGCGGTACGACCACGCTAGTGTACGATACCCGCGAGCAGAAGGTCGTGCGAGATTTCTTAAGTTTGACCGGCACAACTCGCAATTGTGCGGGAGGGCCTACCCCGTGGAATAGCTGGATCACTTGCGAAGAAAGCGTCGTCAACGAAGGCCCCGGTACCGATGGCGAGTATCGTAGCGAGAAAAACCACGGTTACAACTTTGAAGTTCCCGCTACAGCCGATGTCGCTATGGCAGAAGCTCTGCCGTTGACAGATATGGGACGGTTTTATCACGAAGCGGTTGCGGTCGATCCCGATACTGGCATCGTCTACCAAACGGAAGACCGTGATGACGGATTGATCTATCGTTTTATTCCCAACAAGCTCGGGGATTTGCGTGCAGGGGGAAAATTGCAGGCGCTCAAATTTCGCGAAAGTGCTGCGATTGATTCTCGAAATTGGGAAAAACAAACAGTTGAGGTGGGCAAGAAGCATCCCATCGAGTGGATCGACATGGCGGATGTCACCTCGCCCAAGGACGACCTGCGCTATCGCGGATTTGAAGCGGGGGCAGCACGGTTCGCGCGCGGTGAGGGAATGTGGTACAGCAACGGTCAGGTTTTCTTTGCATGTACGAATGGCGGCAAAGCACAGACGGGCCAGATTTGGCGTCTGGTTCCTAAGAAATTTGGCTCAAGTGAGGCTGAAACCGTCGAACTCTATATTGAACCCAATAACGCTTCCATCTTGCAGGCCGCTGACAACATGACAGTCTCGCCTTGGGGGGACATCGTTATCTGTGAAGATCACGACAAAGATGCTCGGATTATGGGAATTTCGCCGAATGGTCGGCTCTATCCTCTTGCCCAGAATCATTTGAATTCAGAGTTTGCTGGTGTGACTTTCTCGCCGGATGGTTCCACCTTGTTCGTCAACGTGCAAGCGCGCAACATGACCTTGGCCATCACCGGTCCATGGGGTCAACGGGCGACAAGCTGATTACACGAGCATTATGAGCGACGTTGCAGCCATCACTAACATGAACACGTCTTCAACAATCGTGACGGTGCTCATCGGCAGTTCAAACACGGTGCCTAAGCAACCGCATTGAATTTGCTGTTTTCGGAGAACCGCGTTTACGACTCCGATTGTCCCGATGGCCATGATGATCAGTGTGATAAAGTTTGTTGCTATCGGCCATACGTGCAGCAAATAGGCTATGCCGAGTCCTAATTCAATCCACGGATAGACATAGCCGTAGGTTGGCCATCTCGCGGCGATGACATCGTAGGATTGATAGGCTCGCGCGAAGCCTGGGATGTCGAGAATCTTAAAAAAAGCGAACACAACGAAAAATAAACCCATGAAGCTGTTCATGAGCGGCATGGCATGCCAGTTTTGCGTGGAAACGGCAATCAACAAAGCGCCACCCACGATGAAGGCGGCAATCGTGAGTAACGGCTTGTAGGTTTGCGGCCACGATTTCTGGGCCGGTCTAAGTTCGCACGCTTCGCCACTCTGTGCCGATTCGATAGGTGTAATTCCATAATCACCAGCCTTCGCGATGACAGTTTGCAAGGTTTCCAAGGCCAAGGCTACATTCGATTCAACGATGGCGGTACCCGAGGCTAGCGATACTTGAGTCGACGTTACGCCTTCGACCGAGCGAATTGCGTCCCGCACCTTGCTTTCACAAGATTGGCAATGCATCCCGGAAATGGAGTAGTTACTGGTCACTGGAAACCCCTGAAAAACCGCTGGATAGGCCGAATAGTTGACTCCCCTGCCGGTTCGGCCAAAATAGCTGTATGACAAATGACATGCGTGTCGGAAACTTCGACACGCACCCGCCTTGGGTGTTCGGCCTACAATACAAATTATACAGGTTTTGCCCACGCAATAGATGCCCACAATTCGAGCGAGCTTCGCCGAGCGTAAGAATTCACTAAAATGCGTTACCGACCGCGCGACTTCTCATTTGCCGGGTGCGTTTAATTTTTCCATGAGGGATGAGAATCGAAAATGTCTTTTCCAAAAGCAGTTAGCTTAGCAGGAATTTTTTTAGCTCTTTTGGGAGCATTCGCAAATTGCGGCGTTCTGTCGACTGCATGTGGGGCTGAAACGCCGACCACTGCCAAGCCTAAAAAGCCCTCGAAATTCAAAGAGTTTAGCGAGGTGACCGAAGGGGCCAAGAAATATGAAGGTTTACTTGATCTCTACGAAAAAGATCAGCATCTCTATGCCGTGTTGAGTGGTAGTGATTTCGACAAACCTTTTTTGGCACCGATGACGATTGCTCGTGGTGCTGCCTCGGCGGGATTGTCGCTGAATTTTGACGAGCAATGGATTCTTACGTTTAAGCGAGTCGGCGACCGGGTGCATTTGATCCGCAAAAACTTGCGTTACGAAGCCCCCAAGGGATCGCCTTTGGAGAAGGCAGTTCAACAGAACTATACCGACTCGGTGCTGATGGCGTTGCCTATTGTGAGCGACGATGCACCGGGCGGTGGAGTGTTGATTGATCTGAATGACATCTTCTTTACGGACTTTGCCAATCTCGCGGCGGGGAGCATAGATCGTTCGCGGGCAAGTTGGTTCAAAATCAAGGCCTATCCGGGCAACTTAGAACTCCAAGTTCAGGTCACTTTCAGCGGCAGTTCTTCTGGCGGCGGCCACGGCGATTATGGGTACGTCGATCCGCGCGGCATAACGATGGTGTTGCATTACAGCCTCGTGAAGATGCCTGATAGCGGTTATAGACCGCGTATGGCCGACCAACGGGTGGGGTATTTCCTGAGCGCCACCAAGGATTTTGGTTCGACCGATCCTGATACGACGTTTGTCCGGCGGATTAATCGTTGGCGGCTAGAAAAGGCCGATTCCGACGCGAAGCTTTCATCCCCCAAAAAGCAAATTGTCTGGTGGGTCGAGGATACCGTACCTCACGAATATCGCCCCTATGTCGAAGCAGGCATTTTGGAGTGGAACAAGGCCTTCGAGAAAATAGGCTTCCGCAATGCGATTAGCGTCCGTTGGCAAAACGATCAGGACGATTTCGATCCCGAGGACATCAACTACTGCACGTTCCGTTGGGTGACTACCCCTGTGACGTTCGCCATGTCCAACTTGCGATCAAACCCCGTTACTGGCGAGATGATCGACGGCGACGTGATTTTCGACGCGAGTTGGATTCGCTGGTGGCAGCAAGAATATGCCTACTTGGTAGCCGCACCCACCAGTGAAGGTGACGAGGACGATGAGGAGTCCACGACGATGCTGGGAGTCGGTGAAATCATCAGCCCCATGATGGCCGTGCAAAAAGGTTATGGCATGCCGATGTCGCTCCGCGGCCGACTCGGCCAGGTCCCTGTCCAAGCCACGCTCCATGGTGAGCGCACTTTGTCTGCCATTCCTGATACCTGGAGTTCCTTCCACGCCGCTTTGAGCCGCAAGGCTTCGGATTCTGGTTGCTGTGCTGCTTGCCAATACGCGGCGTCCATGCAGGCTCAATTCCGCATGGCCTCGATGGCGATGGCTGCTCGCGGAGGCGGTGCCGAACTTCCGGAAGAGCTGTTGGGACAAGTCATCAAAAGCGTCGTTATGCACGAAGTTGGGCATTCGCTCGGCCTGCGACACAACTTCCGCGCGAGCAGCATGCTCGACCTGGAAGATGTTCACGACACAGGTATCACCCGCGAAAAAGGTCTCGTGGGCAGCGTGATGGATTACACTCCGGTCAATATCGCTCGCAAGGGAGAGAAGCAAGGTGATTATGCCACCACGACTCTCGGCCCGTATGACTACTGGGCAATCGAATACGCTTACAAGCCAATTTCTGGCAACGAAAAAGAAGAGTTGAAGAAAATTGCCGCTCGTTCCCCCGAACCTGAACTCGACTTTGCCACGGATGAAGATCTCTACGATTCCTACGATCCTCGCGACAATGTCTATGACCTTGGCTCGAATCCTTTGGAGTACGCCAAGCTCCGCATGCTGATCGCAGAGGATGTTCTCAAGGACTTGGAGCAGAATCTCGTGCAGGATGGCGAATCTTGGGCTCGTTTACGTCCCGCGTTTTTGACCGTTTTGCAGCAATATGGCGATGCGGCTTACATGGCGACTCGTTATGTCGGCGGACGCAAGATTTCGCGTGATGCACGGGGCAAAGACTCCCGAGATCCTGTTGTGCCCGTGCCCGGGGATGAGCAACGCGAAGCGTTGAAGTTTATTGCCGACAACATTCTGGTGGATAATCCCATTCCCATGCGGCCGGAACTGTTGCGCCGCGTGTCGAGCGAGCATTGGATGCACTGGGGTTCGCAGGCCGGCGTATCCGCTTCGCGTGTTGCCGTGCCTTATTTTGACTATGTAGAAGCGATTCAAAATATCGCAATGTCTGAGCTCTTCGGAGGCGGTTCGCGGTTCAACATCATTGAAAACAATGAAGCTCTTGTTGACGAAGATGATGAGCCCTTGGAAGCCGGAGAAGTCTTCCGCACCTATACTGATGCGGTTTGGTCCAACCTCAAGGATCTCGACGATAAATCAGATAAGAAGTTGAAGTTGACCCGGGTCCGTCGCAACATGCAACGTGCTTATCTGCAGTATTTGATCAATATCGTGCTCGGTCCGAAGAACGATAATTCTTGGATCGCGTTCGCCCTGTTCAACACCTCGGATGACCCATTTCCGGCTGATGCCCGTGCCTTGGCCCGTCAGCATCTGAAGGAAATTCATGCCCTTGTTGATGAAACTCTGGAGGATGACAAGGTTGATATGAATGATCTGGCTCGTGCTCATTTGGGAGAGATTTCTGATCAGCTGAGCAAGGCATTGAATGCCTCCGTGACATCTGGCAAGTTTTGATTCATCGCCTCACCTTTGTTTTCCATCCTTGCTAATCCACGAGCTCGCTCTTACTAACAGAGCTAGTCAGGTCAGGTATTGTTTGTATCATTTAGGGCATGACCGCTAAAGTTGCAGTGTTTATGGGGACTCGGCCTGAGGCCATTAAATTGGCCTGTGTGGTGGCAGAGTTGCAAAAAAATGCTTCGTTGACACCGTTTGTCATCAATTCCGGACAGCACAACGAGCTTATTCAACCGATTATCGATCTCTTTGGAATCCAAGTCGATGCGAGCTTACGGGCGATGCAGCCCAATCAATCATTGCCGCAATTGACTTCTCGCTTGATAGAAAGAATTGATGAAGCTCTCGAATTGAGCAAGCCGGATGCCGTTGTCGTACAAGGAGACACAACAACGGTTTTATGTGCCACACTGGCAAGTTTTTATCATCGAATCCCAGTGGCTCACATCGAAGCAGGGCTCAGAACTGGCAACCTGGCGTCTCCATTTCCTGAGGAAGCCAATCGAAGGCTCACGACGACTCTTGTTAAATGGCACTATGCACCTACCGCTCGAGCACGAGAGGCTCTGATTGCCGAAGGTGTTCCGAGTTCGTCAATTTTGGTTACAGGGAATACTGTCGTCGACGCCTTGCTACAGGAGCGTATCAACCAAAGCTCGCCGCAGGTAGTAATGCAGATCGATGCCTACCTGAACCCATTGCTGGGCGATGATTGGCGAGATCGGAAGATCGTTTTGATCACGGGGCATCGGCGTGAGAATTTTGGCGAAGGTTTTGAGCAGATCTGTAAGGCTCTCGTAATGCTCGCGACAAAGTTTCCGGAACTACTCATCGTCTACCCAGTGCATCTCAATCCCAACGTACGCGCAACTGTTTACGAGCGTTTGGGTGATAACTCGAGAATTCGATTGATTGAGCCCTTGGGTTACAGAGAGTTTACAGCTCTTGCCGCACAAAGCCGGCTCATACTCACGGACTCAGGGGGTATTCAGGAGGAGGCTCCCTCACTAGGAAAGCCAGTACTCGTTATGCGCGACACTACCGAACGACCTGAAGGCGTTGAGGCAGGGATCGTGAAGCTGGTTGGCGCGAACGCAGAAAATATTGTTTCCGAGGCGAGTCGGTTGCTGACTGACGACGGAGTTTATGCGCAGATAGCCAAGGTCGCATCACCCTATGGCGACGGCCAAGCCAGTAGTCGCATCGTCAAGCATCTCGCCAGTGTGCTTGCTTAGATAGACCTTTTAGAACAGCTGCGGGCAGCGTCGTTCAGCAAAGACGATTTCTTCGTGAACTGGCCGCTTTCCAGAGACCACAAATCAGTAGCAAGCCGAAAGTGCTTGGTTCCGGCACAAATGAAAATCCCAAATGCGTGCTATCGACATAGCCAGGCACGAAACCACTCTGCCCGGTCAGACTTGCAATGTTATACCGAATAATTGCCTCGGCACCTCGGGCTCCCACTGGGACAGGAACATCGGTCATTTGTACAATTTCCCATGTACTTGGGTCATTATCCAACGGACCCGAGAGAAGTGTTGCTGGTGCGCCTAAAGCATTTTGAGCGCCATCAAGAAACTGGAGCAGGATCTCAGCAGTAACACCGACTGGGGCGCTTGCTGGCACATTGAGATGGGCAAAGTAAAGTGCCAAGGCTGCTCCCGTATCAACTTGTGGGTTGGTAAGTAAGCCGATACTACCAATCCGTTGTTTAATCTCGCTGAGCGAACTACTATCATCTAGCAGCTTGGCCATTTGGTCTCCAACGAGTGGAGTAATGCCGTTATCAGCTCCTACAATTTCCGCGGCTTCTGCTGCCCAACTATCAACTGCTGTTAAGCCTGTTCCACCCCACGGAGCGAGATCGGATGTCAAATAGGGCGAATCGAAGCTGGGATTACTCAATTGAGCCCTTGCTTCGGAACCTACACCTAAGAAAAGGACTGTGCAGAACAGGGAGTTGAAAATTCTGGATTTGTTGGAAAAGGACGTCATCATTAGCTTGCCTCTCAAATAGATGTGTCAACGTCATCGAGCTTTACTAGTAATTCACAGCCATGCTGACAAGAATAGGTATCTATGTCTTGTCAAATGTAAATAAATTCGGACGGTCTAATCTCTCAATGAATGGCTTTTATCATAATCATTTTGATAGTGCGGGGTCAAATTCTTGGTTGGCAAAAAACGTCATTAAAGCAATAACTTCGCGTTTTTACCCCCCTGGCAGCCGCACGCTCACCTCTTCATTTGGTGCTATCGTAGGCTTGCTGATATGCATTCTTTGTTTTGCCAGCTGGGCAAGTGCTGAATCAACCAGCTCTGCTTCTGCTACCAGTAATATCAAGTTCGTATGGGCTAATACGGGCGAATACAAGGTTCCGCGCGAGGATTTGCTGGTTACTCGCGGACCAAAGGAAACCCAAAATTCCGTTTGGGACGGGAAAGGAATACGGCTTTTCGGTGCGCGAAATGAAACCATCGCGTTCAATTTGATGCTCGAAACGGGAGATGTCGCCGCTAGGGACGTCAGTGTCGCTTTTGATCGGCTTACTGGACCTGATGGAGCGCAAATCACTGGCCGCACGCCCAAGCCTGATGAAGACGTTTTCAATTACGTTGGCCGAAATATTGAGTTGTTTTTTATCCGATATTTGCCAATCAAAGGGATCTCGAAACTCGCTTATGACCATTACGACGAGCGTCACATTCCGGCTCGCTTACGTCGACCCTACGACGCGAATGGTTATGGGCGCGGTACTTGGAAAGATCGCCCCGATCACGACAAATCTTACCCAGATATCGCCGTGCCGCTTGAATTGCACAAATCTTTCCAGGTTGATGCGAATACAAATCAATCCATTTGGGTCGACATTTATATTCCCCGCGATGCAGCGCCAGGAATTTACCGTGGCGATGTCGTTGTCACCGAGCAAGATAAGCAGGTGCGAACGGTCCCCGTGGAACTTGAGGTCCTAGATATTACGCTTCCAGACTTGCCGAGCGCACGCACGATGCTGTTCTGTAGTAAGGAAAACATTAATCAGCGATATTTCCATGAACGATATCCCCACGACACGAAGAATCCTAAGCTGATTGAGGAATCTCAAACTGTGATTGATCGCCACTTTCAAATGGCACATCGTCATAAGATTTCACTCATCGATGGCTACCTGCCGGTCGAACAAGTGGCCGAAGAGTGGGAGGATCGACTAAACGGAAAGTTATTTACTGCCGACCAGGGCTATGCAGGTGTCGGCGAAGGAGTGGGTAATAATGTTTATAGCATTGGAACGTATGGCTCGTGGCCCCGTGAGAATGCAACTGAAAAGTCGCTTCAACAGGAAAGTGATAGTTGGGTCCAATGGTTTCAGGACAAGAAATTTGACACGCCAACCGACTATTTTTTATTTCTGATCGATGAATCGACTGATTTTCCACAGATCGAGCAGTGGTCGGAGTGGGTCAAAAAGAATGCTGGCATCGGCAACAGCCTGCCTACAATGGCTACCGTGTCTGCACCGCAATCTTGGAAACAGGCACCAAGTTTAGTCATTCCGACTACCACGATGACGGTAGGCAAAACTCAAGAGTGGGTGGATGCCGTGCGCAATTATCAGCAGTCACCCGACCATAAATATTACATGTATAACGGATATCGACCGGCCTCAGGCACGCTGACCACCGAGGACGATGGGATCGCGCTGCGTGAACTCGCGTGGGGCCAGTTCAAAATGGACGTCGAGCGCTGGTTTGTCTGGGAGAGCACTTATTATAACAATTTTCAAGGTGGATTGGGAGAAACGAACGTTTTTCAGCAAGCACAAACCTTCGGCGGAAAGAGTGATCCGGATCCGGTCATGGGTGAGACTGGTTGGAACTACAACAATGGAGATGGCGTATTGTTTTACCCTGGCACGGACAAAATCTTTCCTGAAGAGAATTACAACTTGCCAGGACCAATTGCATCGCTACGACTGAAGCATTGGCGGCGTGGCATTCAGGATCACGATTATCTCACGATGGCTGCGGACATCGATCCAGAGAGAGTTAGGGAAATCGTCAACCGAATGGTCCCCAAGATTCTCTGGGAGTACGGAATAGATGACGAGAGCGATCCGACTTGGGTACGGACGGATATTTCTTGGTCAACTAATTCTGACGAGTGGGAGGCAGCTCGGCGAGAATTGGCGGAAATTATCCTGCAGCATTCCAAAGAAAGTAAGCCTTAGCATGCGGATCGCCCACTTGCTCGCTTCACCATTCTTTGGAGGCCCTGAGCGGCAAATCCTTGGTCTCGCTTTGGCGATGCGAAAACCTCACGAGAGCTTTTTCCTGACGTTTGCCGAGCAAGGGAAAGCCATGCCATTCCTAGACCATGTGTGCGCAGCCGGTTTTGACGGCGTCGAGCTTTGTGAGAATTGGCCTCATTATTTTCGATCTGCAGATGAAATTGCTAGTGAACTAAAGTCACGGCAAGCTGATGTCTTATGCACATCGGGCTATAAGCCCGACATCATTGGATTGCGAGCAGCCCGCTTGGCCGAAATTCCCGTGGTGGCAATCGCCCATGGTTGGACTGGCGCGACTTGGAAAGTTCGCCTGAACGAATTCGTGGACAGGCGGCAAATGCGGAAGTTCGATGCCGTCGTCGGCGTTTCGCAAGCTCAGTCGGATAAGCTACTTCAGTCTGGCATCCACGCAGATAAGGTGGTGACCATACCCAATGCAATCGGCATTCGCGAGCTAAATGCAGTTAACGAGTTGGCACGTAATGCGCTCGAAACATTGTTTCCGAAAAAGCCACGTTTAATTGTCGTTGCAGCGGGTCGCCTGAGTCCTGAAAAAGGTTTTGATAACTTGATAGCCGCTGCAGCTTCTATCAAATTAGAGACGCACGGTGTGGGCTTTGTGATATTTGGTGAAGGCCCATTACGAACTCAACTTACGGAACGAATCTCTCGCAATAAACTCGATGAACATTTTGTCTTACCGGGGTTTAGTTCAGATTTAGAGCAACTATTGCCGTCGGCAGATGTCTTTGTGATTCCTTCTCGTACGGAAGGGTTACCGGTTGTGTTGCTCGAAGCAATGTCAGCTGGTTTGCCGACCGTTGCAACGGCAGTTGGCGGAATTCCTGAAGTCATCGAGGATGGTGTGGACGGATTCTTGGTGCCGCCGAATGATGTTGAACAGCTATCCAGAAAGATTCTTGAATTGCTAGGCAACGCTATATTGCGAACACAATTTCGAGAAGCAGGCCCGCGTAAAATCGCGAAAGACTTCAACACGACTTTACAAGCAGAACGATACAGTGCCCTGTTTAACCGCCTTGTTCAATCATCGTAAGGACGGCATCAGAAGTTCGCGATAAAGTTGGGTCGTTTGGTTTGCTAGTTCTGTGGGAGAGAATTCCGCGAGGGCGTATTGCCGCGCAGCATGGCCCATTTGTTGTCGTAGCTCGGGCGATTTGATCAGCGTTTCGATCGCGTCAGCTAGACCATCGACGTCGCCCCTGGGAACATGTAGGCCCGTCACGCCGTTTTTAACGTATTCAGCTGGGCCGCCTTGCATAGTGACCACGTTTGGTAGTCCTGCCAACATGGCTTCTGCCGCGACCCTGCCAAAGGGCTCTGGCTCAATGGCCGCATGAACTGCGATATCAACTTCAGCCAAAAAGTCGTACACGTTACGCACGTGGCCGCGGAATTCGACGAAATCTTGCAAGTTGAGCTCAGCTGCCAGCATCTTCAGCTCGTTAGCATATTCTTGGTCATTCGCCGGTGGTCCCCCCGCAATAACGCACCGAAACGGCATCGAGCAGCGCTGGCGAACCTTAGCGATGGCAGGAAGAAAGATATGTTGACCTTTCCAGTGGACCAACATGCTATGCATAGCCACTGTTGGGATCTGGTGTTCCGACCGATTAGCAAGTTGATCTTCAGAGGGACCAACAACTGGTTCATAAATGCGTGTGCATTTGTTCGCCGCTAGCCCGAACTCGCGCATGTGTGCACCGACGAAGTCGGAAGTGGCGATATGGTGGGAAAAGCAGGTTCGTTTGAATGCTAGGCGGCTTAGCTTCTCGGGGTACTCAAAATGTTTTTGATGCGAGATGGCTGGAACGCCTGACTTGCGAGCTGCGAGTCCGGCACCAAGATTGAGCGTTACGCTATTATTAGCGTGGACTAAATCAGGTTGATAATCGGCAATAGCCTGTCCCACGGCTTGCGACCAAGGCTTAACGACATAGCGATAGTATTGAATCAAACCCGGGAGCCAATGGCCAGGATGGGGCGGCCGTTCGGGGATATTAACAACTCGATACGTCAGTTCGGGCGGCATCTCGATGTAGCGGGTTGGGTCGAAACTCGTCAACAGGATAGGTTCCACGTCTGCCGGCAATGCAGAAAAAAGGTGGAGCAGCCCTGTTAATGATCCCCCAAAACCGTAAGCAGCTTCAACGTAGAGAACACGCACCGAGATTACTCTGATCAAGAAAAATATTTGGCTAATAGCCCTATGATATCCCAAAAAAGCGCCAATCGCTGCACAATTATTTGCTACTTACCTTCCAGCACTTTGGTGACCTGTTTTGCAACAGTGGTGGTCATAAGTTGTGCAGCTTCGTCATCCATGTGATAACCATCGGGGAAATTCTCGGGTTCCAGGCCGGTGAGATTCCGGACATCGCGGAAAGGGATATCGTGAGCCCTAAGTAGTTGTTCCAAGCTTGGCTCAAGTTCATAGTTTTTGCCAACAGGGAAGGCAAAAACAATAAGATCAATATTTTTGGCTTCAACCAACTCAATCAATCGCTTCAATCGAAGATAGGTTGGGCTCGGTTTAATTTCTACACCTTTGGGATTGTCTGGCCTTGCAAGGGAAGAGTTAATGACCCCAGCCGTCTGTCGGTAGTAAGGCAGTAAGGAATCCAGCAGTCGTTTTTGTACTCGTTCTGCGTTAGCGTAAGAGACCCACAACTTTGCGAGAATATATTCAACCTGTTGGTCGAGGGTTAGCTTTTCTTGTTGAAACGTTGTGTGCATAGTACTCCAGTCGGAGAAGTTAGCCGCTAGTCTTCTGACATCTACGGATGATCGGTCTTGCAACTGATCTTCAGCAAAGCAAATTATGAGTTGATCTAACTTTTTATCCGGCAACTCGAAAAAATGCAGATACGCATAGAGCCATTCTGTTACGGCTGTATCATCGGGATAGATTTCCTCGACGACAACTGGTCGAGGACTTTTCAACTGCTCTTTAAATTGATTGATATCAATTCCATTGCGAGTTATGGAATTTCCCAGAAACAGTATGCGAGTTCCTTGGCTATTTGACAGGCGTTCAACGCTTTTTGGAATCTGTTGGATATGCACGATATCTTGAGATAGGTGGGGGAGTAAGCTGCGCAGGGCGATCTCTGCCGTCACAAGTACGACAAGCACGACGCCCCAAACCTTCCATTCCGACTCAGAACTGAAAGTAGATGAACTCATGTTTGACTATAGGAGGGAAGAAGATCAACATTAACACGAAATAACTATAAACCATGGCACGCCAGGACCAATGGACTTTCAGTAAAGCCAACATGTCGCCTGTTCGTTCCACCCAGAATTCAAATAGCAGCAAAGGTCCTGCAAATAGCAATATTTGACCTATTCCGGTCCACGCTAGCGCAAATCGCTCTGGATAGGAACCGATTTGGAGCCAAGTGGAATCGCAGGTTATTTTTGCAAGCATTGTGAAAGCCTGTTCGATATTGACTGCTCGAAAGAAAATCCAGCCAATACAAACCAAGTGGAACATGAATACCATCAGAATGTTACGTGATAATCCCCACCGTTGTGAAGAAATCAAAGGGCGTAAATGTTGCTCAAAAGGTCGATAGGCACAAAGCAGTGCACCGTGAAAAATTCCCCACCAGATATATGTCCAAGCAGCTCCATGCCAAAGCCCTCCCAAGACCATAGTGATCATGAGATTATAGTAAGTTCTATGATTACCCAGCCGATTGCCACCCAGCGGAATGTACAAATAGTCTCTTAGCCATAAGGACAGGCTAATATGCCAACGGTGCCAGAAATCACTGGGAGTGGCCGCAAAATAGGGCATGCGAAAATTGTACATCAGTTCGAAGCCCATGAGCTTGGCAACACCTTGAGCTATTGATGAGTAGCCTGAAAAGTCGCCGTAAACCTGCATAGCAAATGCATAGGTGCCGATCAAGCATTCAAAGCCACTCAACTGCTCTACCGGCGTCGCAAAGATAGCTTGTGCAAAGCTTGCCAAATTGTCGGCGATGACAATTTTCTTAAACAAGCCAATCGTGATGTGGTAGAGGCCTTCGGTCCAGCCATCGCGTGTCACGCGCCTGGGGTTGGCTACCTGTGGCATCAACTGTGTATAACGCTCGATCGGGCCTGCGACGAGTTGAGGAAAAAAACAAACGTACAGAGCAAAATCGAGCAAGTTGCGAGTCGGCTTGATTTCCCTGCGATAGACGTCGATTGTGTAGCTGATCGATTGAAACGTGTAAAACGATATGCCCACGGGAAGAAGTATGTTTAGGATGGGCAGAGAGTCTTCGATGCCGACGAAATTTAACAGTGTGTTTAGCTGAACGGCAAAAAAATCATAATACTTAAAGAAACCTAGCAATCCCAAATTGAAACAAAGCGATAGCGCTAACATGGCCCGTCGGCGCGAAGCAGAGAGGCTGGAATCAATGATGAGGCCTGCCGAAAAATCAACGGCAGTTGATAACCAGATCAGCGTCAAAAAGCGCCAATCCCAACTGCCATAGAATATATAGCTGGCAATTAGCAGCATGATATTCTGGCCGCGATGCCGCAGCACTGCATAGAGCAGCAGAACGCAGGCAAAGAATACCCAGAATGTGAAAGAATTGAACAGCATTTGGTTGCACGAATGTCAGGGACTCACGATTACAGATTGAACCGTTTGACGGTGCTTCGTCTTCCAACGAAAATGCTGTAATGGCGCCACGGCCCATGGTTTAAGTGTCGCATAATTTGGATTCACTTTGTAGACAGCAATAGTATGAGAGCCGTCATTAAGCAGCTTACAGAGCCTTCCCTGAGAGAAGATCCGACGGCAACTCTTTTGCAGAGTGATTCCGCTCAGCATACACCATTCGTGTTGCTGACGATTATGCTTGCTTTGTTCGTTTTGCGACCCTGGGACATGATACCGATTTTGGGCGCAGTTCGTCCGATGATGCTGATCACTGCCTTGACGATCACCGCGTTTATCTTGAGCCGTCCGGTCATCGAGTTTTGGGAGGTACGTCCTGCGAAGTTGCTCATCGCTTTTCTCGCGATGATCTGCATCTCGGTGCTGTTTTCTTATTGGCAATCGCAAAGCTTTTCGATTGCTACGGACTACATGAAGCAGATCGCACTCTTTGTTTTGATTGTCAACCTGGTCAAGTCGCTCGACCGACTGAAGATTTTTATTGGAGTTTTCGTAGCCGCCTGCGCCTATCATGGTATAGCTGCCGTGATCGACTTTTCGGGCGGTAGTGGAGAGCGCTTGACCGGAATCTCGGAGCCTTATTTTGGAGATCCGAACGATCTTGCTTTGAGCTTGGTCATGGTATTGCCCTTGGCATGGTGGCTGAGCACAATCGTCCAGTCGCAGTGGCCGCGACTGGCCCTCTATGGAGCGATGCTGGCCATGATTGCGGGAATTGTTGCCACGCAGTCGCGTGGCGGTCTGCTCTCTTTGGTTGCGGCAATATTCATACTGATTGCTTGCCAGGGACGCCAAATGTTGGGGAAATTGGCTATTATCCTTGTAGCTGCGATTGCGTTTTCCGTAATTGTTCTGCCGTCCGACGTTTTTGAGCGATACCGCACGATTACGGAATACCAAAAAGACGAAAGCGCAATGACGCGTTTGGCCGTCTGGACGGCAGGCTTTGCCATGTGTGTAGACCATCCCCTCACCGGCGTGGGCGCGGGGGCATTCGAAAGTGTTTATGGACAACACTATATCGATCGCAAAGGGGCCGGAAATATTTGGCGGGCTGCTCATAGTTCGTATGTCGAGATTGCAGCCGAACTGGGGGTTATTGGCATCATTTTGTTTATTGCAATACTTTCCTGGGCGGTCACATCGCTCTTACAATCTCGCCGTGTTTTGAATCAACTGTTGGCATTTGTTCCTCATTCAACAAAGATTCTTGCCGAACAATTGCAAATGCTAGACGGAGCATTACTCTCGTCAGTGACAGGATTTATTGTTGGAGCAGCATTCCTCTCGCGTGGTTACGATATGATTTTTATGATCATTCTTTCACTCATTGCGGTTGTATCGCGTTGCTCTGCTATTTTAGAGGCAACGGTCTTGGAAACTCAATCAAGGACATGATTGAGGTTTGCTGAGTCAGTTTTAACGACTGTTGTTGCCTAGCTTGCCTTCATCACCTGGATCAATACTCGCAAAATTGTGCGCTTCAACCTGCCATTGATTGTCTCTGACAGGAAAGATAGGTTCGCAGTAGCTTTGCTCAGCCTGGTGGACCAACATGGCCATTTCGAAGGCAGTTACAAAATAGTATTTGAACTCGGGAAATTTCTGCGCGTGTTTTTGTAATGAGCGATAAAAGTCGCGCATCGGCGTACCGAGCAATATTTCTTGGTTGGCTTCGTCACAGCCGTGTGTATGAATCTTGATAAATTGCCATTCTGGTTGACCTTCGACACTTATACTCGCTTGATGCCATAACTTGAATCGATGCCAATTAGCAGCCCTGATGCCTTGCAAATCGCCATTTTCAAGGGCTGGCAGTATTCCCCACTTCTTGTTCTGCCAATCCAGCATTAAAGGTCCCTGAATCATTAGCAGTGCGTTTTTGGGAGGTCGTTGACCACGTTTAGCTGCCACACCCGAGTCGTGGGATTTTGATTTTACGGCATCATCGACTGCATAATAAATTGAATTGATAGTCTTTGTTTGACACGGATCAGGGGCCGCGGGAAGGGTAAAATCAGCGTAACAACCCGTTTCGTTCAGTATACTAATCTCGTTGTTGACCCCACACCAGTGACCTTCTGGATGAGAATTGTCGAGAGCCCAATTCCCATGGACAAACCCATAGCCGATCGTGTCATCGCTGCATTTACGCAACATGCCGTGTTTGTGATAAAGTGTGTCAGTAAACGTCAGAAGCGTATCACGGAAATTCTCGGCAGAGTCATTGTCGTGATGAACTTGTACTTCGATATCACCAAAGCCTGCGCGGCAGATCTCGGCAACGCTCTCGACTAGCTGGGGTTGGTATTGTTCTGCCGCATAAAAAAAGCTGTGTTTGCAGGATTGGCTACGAGAATCTTCAAACTGACTGGCAAGGTTTGGATACAAATCGGACCAGCGTTGAACACGTTCGCGATGTAATCGCTGCGAAGAACTGGCAAACATTGGTTCAAAATGGTCCGCAACACAAATGAAAACATGTTGCGGGGAGCTTAAGTTTGGCGCGGATCGGTTACGTAGTAGTTGAAGTACAGTGGGTAAGGATAATCCTCGGATTTTCATATCTCAATCGACGAAGATTAAAGGTCGTTTTGTTCTGAAGATTTAGTTGCCGGATACGAACCGGTTTCTGCAGCAGCTTCTGCTGATCGATTAGGTTCCAGGCTTGTCTTCTTGCTAAACCTTGCCAGGTATAAGCCCTTGAAGGACTTTTCATCAACCAAAGTACTAAACTTAGAACACCACTGCGCGACCTGTTGAGGTACGTCGTCCGACCAAATAGGTGACACAACAACCCAGTAGTCATTTAGATTGTTGATGGCCTTATCGTAGCCCGCATTTTTCCATGTCTGGCCATCGTTTCCAAATTCCTCAAAGAGTTGAATGTAGGGTTGATCGGGCTGGAAATATTTAAAAGTGGTTACACCGATATCTTCGTAGAACACAATTGGCATCTGCGGCCCGTTTGAGGCAATATACTCATGCAAGCTTCGCCAATCATCTTTCTGCACTTCCGTGAACATTCTGACAAGGGAAACACACGTCACAATTGCGAGTAGAACCGCAGGCATCGCTCTCACAAAACCTCCTTGTCGCAGGAGTTTCACAATTGAGTAGGCTACGACAATCAATAACGTGGGCACGATAAAGCTCACATATCGTGCATTGAACATTGACATATAAATTCCCGACACAGCGACGGCGATCAAAAATACTCCGCTGCTCGTAAGAAATGCGAACCAAGGAGCGCTCCGATCTTTAAGAAGTTGAATGCAAACCGGCAGCCAAATTCCTGCGATAACGATGAGTGTTCCTAAGCCGAGCCAAAAAACTCCGTCCTGTTTCCATACCAGCGTACGGTCACCAAAGACAAACACGGGGAACGAGAGAGTTTGCAAGAAGGAATTGACCGCAACTTCTTGGACGATACTAAGTTGTGTCAAAAACAGATTGAGTCCGGGGAGAAACGCCAGAGCGATTACTAAGTAACTCAAGAACAAGCGGCCAACCGTCTGCTGCAGCGAGTCGCGCATGCCCCATAATATGAGGCAGCCCAAGACGGCCAGGAAAAAGAACGAGTAATAATGAAAATGAGGCAACAACCCACAAGTGATCGTGAAGCCAACCCAACCTTGCTTACCTCTGGTGCGAACAATATCATTTGCGTACATCGTGGCGAGAACAGCAAACAAGGCAAGCAGTGGATAGACGCGCGCTTCCCGACTTAAAAACACCATGGGGGGACTGAATGCTACCAATAGGGCAGCTAGTAGACTCACTTGTCGATCCCCTGTCATTCGCGAGGCGGCTAACCAAGTAGCAGGAATGACGAGTGTTCCGCACAGCGCCGAGAAGGCTCGCGCGCTTTCAATTTCAAAGCCTACTTGCTCACACCACAATCTCAGCAGCGCAAAATATCCGAAAGGATTGCCTGGTGTCAGCATTTTGCCTGACACAATGTCAGCCAGCGATGCCGAAACCATATCTAGGGTACATGCCTCGTCGTACCACAGACTTTCCCAGCCGAGCCCAAGAAATCTTATCGCCCCTCCCAGGCATACAATTAGCAATAGCCACCATCCGTCGCGATAGGCGACGGACGATGGCTGGGCAGAATCATGCTTTGTAATCGTGTTGTTCACAGTCTTGCCGTACGGAGAACTAGGAAAAGTTCCTTAGCAGCAGCCTTTTCACTTGCGTTAATTAAGCCTGAGAACCACAACAGGATTGGGGCTGCCAAAACGAGGAGGGATTGAACAATCGTGGCAATTCCTATCGTACTTGGAGCAAGAACCTGGCCCAAAAGATAAATAGCCAAAAACAGCCCTGTGACGCCAAAAAATCGGCCATATTCGAAGGGCAAAGGAAAAATCGCATTGGCGGCCCACCAAATCACTACCACTCGCAAGAATTGGCAAATCATCGTCGCATAGGCCGCCCCTGCGATCCCCCATCTCGGAATCGCCCATAGGTTGAAGACCACATTCAGTAGGGCTGCAATGCCGTTCAGTGAGCTTATATAGAGCGGTTTCTTTTGTTTATGAAGTCCAATCTCCGCGGTACTCGCGAGGCCTCCCGCCAGGGCAGCAATAGTCAGTGGGGTGATGACCACGATTCCAGGCTCATAAACTTGTGCAATGAGCAGACGTGACAAATCATCGCCAAGCATTGCCAACGCTAAAGCAAAAAAACCTGCCCCAATTGCAAACCACAGCATTCCTTTTGCGATCAAGGGCTGGCCTTCTTCGTGGTGCATATTGCGAAAAGCGAATCGTTGCCAACCAAAGATAAAAGCAAGGTTCACGAGTTGCATAGCACCGGCAATTCTTTCCCCTACGCTGTAAAAACCAACATCTTGAAGGGGATGAACAGAAAGGGCACGAATCAGATATTTATCCGCGACTATCATGATGTAGTATGAAATCAGCGCTGGAACTAATAAAATTCCATAAGATGCGATTGGCTTAACCAATTCTCGTTTTAGCTTGATGCTTATATCGGGCATAGCTACAAACAACAGGAGAATAACAGCGATCAATCGTCCTAAGGTATCACTCAGGACCCAGCCCCAGGCTCCCATGCCTTGCAACACGAGGATAATGGCCGTTGTTCGTAAGATGATGGAGCTACAGATTACAACAAGGAAGTAAGACCAGCGTCTACCATCAGCTTGAAGGCGATTACTCGCCACGGAATCGAGAACTTGAATCAGCATCGCTGCAGCAAGTGCAAGCGTTAATGCCGAACCTTCGATGCCAAAAATAAGTTGGTTAAGTTGAGTTCGGAAGAACCAGAAAAAGGGCAGAAGAAATGCCCAGTAGCCGATAGCGAGTGATACCGACGTGTTTAAAACGTGCAATTGGCTATCGGAATCCTGAGCCTCTGTGTAGTAACGAAAAAATCCTTGATGGATCCCCAGCGAACCAACGATGAACAGAATATGAGCCGTTGTTGTGAATAGGCTCATGATGCCGTAGTCCTCAGGCTGCAAAATTGCAGTCATAATCGGCAGCAACAAGAAGCCGATGGCACGGTCGGCGATGCTGGCCATGCCATACACCATCACGTCGCCCAAGAGTTGGCGCAGCGAAATCTTCTGCGGCGCTTCTCGCTCGCCGTTGGGCGGACTAGCAAGAATGCTGGCGGTGCCAGATTCGGCGACTACGCTGTCGGTCATGGGCCAATTGTCTCAGAAAAAGACTTTATTATACCTAGACTTGATCTGCTGTTGCTGGCGAAGAGGGTAGCGAAGACCAAATCCTTCCCGAGCGTCCGAAAATCCAATACCAAAATGCTAACCAAGCGGCAAATTGCAGCAGCAGAAATGAACCTGCGATTGAAAAAAGGCGATTTTTTGTGCCCAATGGTGTGAGCATTCCTAAGACACCGACGACCAAACACCCTACCAGAGCGAAAAATAGGCCTCGGTAAATGCCGTTCTCAATAATGGCACTGCTGGCAAGCATGATCAGTAATGCCCAGGGCGCGATCAGTCGCATGATTTTGTGGGATAGAAATTGCCACCACAAGATATTTTTCCAAGGCAAAAGTAGATTTGGATTCATTGTGAGGAGTTGGAAATTGCCGACTAGAGTCCTGACTTTGCGACGCAATTCGTCAGAACTTCTGTCGGGAAGCTGATCAAACGCGATGGCCTCGGGTTGATAGACAACTCGCCAGCCTTGCATCACAACTTGCATTGGCCAATAGACATCGTCCAAAATGATGCCGGCGGGCAATAGTGGTAATAGTTCTTTTCGAACCGCACAGATCGCGCCGGTGACACCGATTTGAGAATGGACTTGTGCTTCATTGGCTCGTAGCCATTTTTCAAATTTCCAGTACATGCCGACACCCGCCAGTTTCCCATCGGATGACTTTAGCACAAGCTGTCCGCTCACAGCCCCAACTCGTGGATCTTGGAAACAAGCCATCAATTCTTGTACAGCATCTTCCTCCCATATTTGTCTCGCATCGGCAAAAATCAAAATCTCGTGTTGAGATTCAGCAGCGGCGTGATTGATCGCTACCGCTTTGCCCAGATTCGTTGGCAATTCGACAATTTTGATTGTAGGGCTAATGAATGTGCGAGCTATTTTAGGCGTGTCATCGGTTGAGCCATCACAAACCACGATGATTTCAGCCAGTACATGCGAGTTCTTCAAGATTCCTGCCAACTCAGTCAAGCGTCGCTTGATGTGCGTTTGTTCGTTACGCACTGCCAAGATGAGCGAGAAACTAGAGGGCAGGGGAGCGAGTTGCGCTAGTGTCTTACGCTTGAATTGAGCGACGAGCGCAATCAACAACGGATAGATTACAAACGTGTACGCGACCGTCAGCGTAGCTGCCCAAAAAATGAAAGCGGGATTCAACATGGTGAAGCAACCATGTTCGTAGAATTGACAGTTTTCTCCCACACGGATTCCAGCACTTGAGCAAGTTTTTCCCAGTCGTAATGGTTTTTGACAACCTCAAATCCACGCTGTGCTGTGGTCGCGGAAAGTGCGGGATGCAACATCCATTGGAGAATCGCTTGAACCATTTCATCAGGTGTATCGGCGATTTGCAAGTCGTCAACTGGAGTTAACTCCAAACCTTCAGCGCCAATAGTTGAGGAAACAACTGGAAGTGAACTTGCCAACGCCTCAAGAATTTTAAGCCGTGACCCACCACCAATTCGTAGCGGTACGACCATCATGCCTGCCGTGGCGAGAAAAGGTCTGACATCGGGCACATTAGCATGTAAGGTAATATCTTGTTGAACTGCAACCTTATCGGCGAGCCAGCGAGGAGGATTTCTACCAACAATTTCTAATTTCACCAAGGGTTGTGTGCGACGAAGTCGAGGCATAATCTCGTCAAGCAGAGTGTTGATGGCGTCTAAATTTGGCCGCCAATCCAAACTGCCTAAAAACAAGAGTTTATGTGGGTCACGAACAGCATGGATCGAAGAGTAATAGTCGACATCGACGCCATTTTCCACAACGTCAACGTGCGGGATGCCAAAGTCCCGTCGCAAAAGATTCGCGTCAATCTCACTCACCGCGGCTACTCGAGTGGCTTTTGATAAAGCTCTTTTCTCAAATCGCACAAACTTCCTCCATTGGCTTTTTAAAATGATACGGCGTAGCAGGTTTTGTTCAGTTTCGTAATATCGCTGCCAAATCAAGGAATCGACGTTATGCGCCGAGACAAGGCTTTTGACATTGGCAGAGCGTGGAAGCATATCGACATAAGGAGTCCATTCAAGCTGCCACAGGTCAACTCGATGATCGCGAGCATACCTTCTAATTGCATCTTTGAATGCGGGGCTATGATGGGCACACGCTGCTAACGGGTCGGCTGCCCACATATGAGTGAGTAGTCCGATTCTATGCCGCCAGGTAGACTTTTGTGGCATCGGCACGTCCGCAAAAACTGTCTCGATGCCGTGGTCGTTGAGGAATTCATGAGCCGCCTTGCCTTCGCCCGAAGCGACACTTCCTCGTGAGAGATAGGTAATCTCATGCCGAGGAGCAAGTTGCAACATCAAGTTAAGCGTGCGAAGTCGCTTACCCGAGTTGACCGGGTAAGTGATATCCCAATCGACGACGACAACTTTCATCCTTGCTTCCCCACACCGGCAGGCACATCGTAGTGGAAGGGTGCATTTCTTATTGAAAGCTGAGATGCCGACTGATTTGCACCGAAGTAAAGCTCGTTGTATTCCCGTGTCATCCGACTTATGTCGAATTGTTCGGAAACTCTCTGATCCGCGGCAAGCGAAAGCCGAAATCGCAGATCGTCGTCGAGCCACAGTCGCTTAATTGCGTTTGCTAGTTCTTCAGGATTCTGGCGTGGAACCAACAATCCGGACTTGCCATTTTCGAGAACTTCAGGTGTGCCTCCGACATCTGTAGCGACAACAGGCACTCCGGCAGCCATGGCTTCCAGAAGCGTTAATGAAACGCCTTCGGAATTGGAAGGCAGCACAAAAACGCGGCCTCGACTCAAGACATTCTCGGGGTCAGAAACCTGTCCTAAGAACTGAACCTTTTCATAAATACCCAAATGATTCGCTTCACGCAGCAATTCAGCATGACAGGGCCCTTCACCTGCAACTTCCAAACGAAGATCAGGCAGACTTTTATGGATCAAGGCGACTGCTTTGAGCAGGGTCGACAAACCCTTTTCAGGACTTAAGCGAGCGATGGCCACTAGGGATTTCTGATTTTCGTCTAAGCTGTGAGACTGAGAACGAATCGCAGACTTAAATCTTTCGACCGAAATGGCGTTGTAGACTAAACGTAAGCGATCCTCTGGAATTCCCTGATTCGCGGCAACGTCACAAGCGTTTCGTGAGACACAAACATAGCTCTGCACGAGCTTGGCAGTATATCGAATCAGCTTTAAACGCCGCGGCGTCATGCCTAAGTTTTGACCGTGTTGCGTATGGATGACCCGTTTAATTCCCATCATCCGTGCCGCTGGAGCACCATAGATGAGGGCGCGTGCATCGTGTGTGTGCACGATGGCCGGATGTATGCCGTGAAATATCCTGGCCAGTGAGAAGATCAAACTAGGTCGGATACCGTTCGGTCGGTGTAGGCAAACGACCGGCCATCCCATACGTCGAAGTTGAAGCCCGACCGAACCGATCGAGCCCAACGAAATGAAGAATAGCTGTTGAACCCGCGGATCAGTTTGTTCTGCGATCTCAAGCAGAAGGCGTTCAAGCCCACCCATGTCCAGGCCGAATGACACATGGACAATGCGTTGTGGCATTGTTTCCTGGACTGTAACTTGACTGGGCACCACTTACCCCTGCATTGTTAGGTGCTAATTAGCCAAGTATGTTTCGAAGAGTCAGAATCGGCAAGCGAATCCTTGATATTGATTGATTCAGAATGTGATAGAGCACCCGTTGACTGTGTATTCAATTGCAGAACAGGAAGTTTTGAGGGTTCTCTGAAAATGTAAGACAACTTGGCCGAACGTTCGCGTGGCATGGCAAGCATCTTGAGAACAGTGCAGATTGCGATACGGAAATCCAGGCTTGGTTCGGCAGTAAAAATATACTCCAGATCAAGCTCAATTTTGCGACGCACGCAGTCAGAAGTTTGATCCGCAGGCAGATTGACCTGGGCGAGGCCTGTGACGCCCGGGAGCACGGCAAGGCGGCATGCATATCCTGGAATTTGTTCAATGAGATCGTCCACGAATTCAGGACGTTCAGGTCTGGGGCCTATAAAGGACATTTCCCCCTTAGCCACATTCCAAAGTTGCGGCAATTCGTCAAGATGCAACTTGCGAAGATACCAGCCAACAGGCGTAATGCGTGGATCATCTTCCGACGCCCATACCGCACCAGACCATTGCTCAGCATCTTCGTACATGGAGCGCAGCTTAACGATCTGGAACACTTGACCATTTAGGCCAACGCGTTCCTGCCACAGCAGGGCAGGGCCTTTCGAGGTCGCGCGCACAATCGCTACAAGCGACATTAAAAGTGGGCTGAGTAGAATTATACCCATCCACGCCAACAATCGTTCAGACCATCGCTTTACAAACCAGCGATGATAGCCGGGCGCAAATAGAACCAAATTCCGTGCCGCTAGCGGCGGTATTTTGGCGTCGGTTACTGAGGTTGGTTGAGTCGAAGGTGGGTGAGCGTGGTGTCTTAACCGCTTGGTTCGCAGAAAAACCTCCAAAGGGCATCAATTCAAATGATGCCATGCCTAGAATCTATGACTGGATATGATGCAAATCTTTGCCGTCGGTGTCCGAATCCCATCGATAAATCTAACTATTCTGACCAAGTTATTTGTAGGAATGTTGGCTGTCAAGCAAGCTGAAGATTCTGTAAGGATTTTCCGGATATTTGCATTAATTCTGGCCATATGCCCAGTGCAGTCCGAAAAATCTACCTTTCAAAGGTCTAGTCGTAGCTTCCTTGACGAAAAAAGCCTTCTTTTTTACGCAGATAGTACGTTTTACGCAACCAATCTGGATGACGTAAAAATATACCGACTTTATGAATTATGCCATTCGAACGGGCTAGTTTCATGCCGGTTGTACTAGTCGTACCTATTTTACTTGACGCAGGAGCGTCGATGAGAAGATTTGTCGAGACAGGGATCTCACGTGTTTTTGACGCATTAAGCGTGACATGAATGAGCAGTTCAAGGATGCTTGGGATTGCTTTGGGAGTGATAGCACAATTTATGCGCCTTGGAAAAACTCCATATTGGCTCGGTCGCTGGAGTGTTTCCGTAGCAACCTTCAGTGTCTTCACTTTTTGCGGGGCTCGACTGGCATCTGTCGACGCGTCCACGTCTTTGTTTGCGCCTCCTGATGCTGTACAAGTAGTTGAACATTCAACGGATTTTATCCCACTGCCTGCGGTTGAGGATGAAGGCGAGCCCGACATCTTTCGGGTAGCAGAGCAACCTGACTTATTTGCTCCCCCAGCCCCAACAACTCCATTGCCTGCGATTGAGCAGTCAGAGCCAGCCGTTGCATCACCAACAGAAGTCTTGCCTGCGCCAACTCTCCAGGATTCAAATACTCAATTGCCGGGAGGCATATTCAATCCCCCATTGGGGATCGATCGCCCAAGTATCTATTCTTTGTCACTCGCCGAAGCCGTACGAGTTGGTTTGCAACAGAGCAAAGAAGTGATCGTGCTAGGCTATACTCCATCAGTTGATGAAACTTTAATCCAAAATGCAGAGTCGTACTTCGATCCCATACGGGGTGCTGCGGCCTATGGCGGACGTTCGGACGTGCAGGTCCGCAGCTTGATTCAGTCTTTTGGGTCCACGTCAGACTTTTTGGACACGAATTTTTTACAGCCTTTCAATCAGCCCAACAATCTGTATTTGCGGCGTAACACGGTGAGTGGTGGACAAGCAGAGCTTGGATTCTCGACGGATTACGAGGATTATTTTCCGCCGGGTGATCAATTGATCGTTAATCCTGGCTGGGATTCCGCCCTGAATTTCCGTTTCGATCAGCCATTGATGAAGGGTCTAGGAAGCGCCTCTACGCTTGCGCCTTTGAAGATTGCCCAAGCGAGATTTAAGGAATCACGATTTACGTTTATGTCACAGATCCGCGAGCTTGCTCGAGATATTGAGTTTGCGTACTGGGAATTTGCGAGTGCTGAGCGAAGTCATCGGGTAGCTAAGCAGTTGCTCAATCAAGTGGAAACCTTGCTCGATGAAGAGTCGCAACGCGTGCAGCTTGGTCAAAGTGCGTTGCCCAACATGTTGCAAGTTAAGTCACTTTATGAGGAATTCCGCGTCCTCGAGATGGATCAGGCAAAAATACGTGATATTGCCGAAAGTGAACTACGGCAAATCATGGGGATAGACATGTGGACGCCTGGTGAGTCACCTCCTCAGCCAGAATTGCTCAACTTAAGCGGCTTACCGTTAGCGGCTGCTGATGAAGGCGAAACGGATTCGGCCTTACGACCAATCACAGAGATGCTGCCCTATGCATTGCAGCGGCCTGAGATTCTGGCTCAGCGGGCCGTGATTTCCGGTGTGCAGGCCGACTTATTGCGGGCACGAAATGATTTGAGGCCGGATCTTTCGGCCCGTGTTGATTACTCTGTAACGGGACTCGATCAAAATCTCGGGCAATCCATTCGCACGATTGCTAGACACGAGTATAACACGTGGGCAGTTGGCCTGATTTATGAGCGACCATTTGGATTGCGCTCGGCAAAAGCAGATTGCGAGCGCGCGGAAATTACGATTTCTCAAGAGATCGCACGACTCAATCAGATTGAGTACGACATTTCGTCGACACTGCGCCGAGCAGAGGACAAATTAAAGTCGGAAGAGGAGATCCTAGCGGGTCAGATTCGTCGAGTAGCTGTCGCCCAAGAGCAGCTTGATGCCTACAGTGCGCTGTACGAGGAGGGACGAGTGGATATTTTTCTATTAGTCGAATCGGAGCGGACTTTGGCGGCAGCCAAGCTCCAGCTGGTCGAGTCTTGGCGCGATCGACAACTGGCCGTTGCCGAACGAAATTTTCAGGCGAATATTACCTCGCCGGTATTCGAATTTGCGAGCGATGAACAGTAGCTGCTTCTCCGATAGCAGATTGCGCCCCCCTACAATTGATCCAATCCGCACATTCGGCACCAGCAGAAGGTCGACTCGTTCAATTCGCTTGCCTCTCTACCCAGTTCTGATATGCTGGAAAAATGGATTTCTAGCCGGTGATCATCGACCAAGATGCGTCGTGGATTTGGCAAACTAGCCGCGCGGTGCGTTTAACAGGATGAAGTAACGTGCTGTCCGGCGAAGCTTTAATCGCGAATTGATGGACAGCAATCTCGTTTCCAATTTTCCACAGCGACCCATTCAAGCAGGTGCGTCTGTTGGCCTGCAAAAGACACTTGAAGAGACCCTGCGCGGAATGCTGCGCTGGAAGAAGTATCTTGCTCTCTCGGTGATTATAGGTGTCATTCTCGGTTTGGCAGCAGCCTTTCTGTTGGAAAACCGTAGGTACGAGTTTCATGGAGCCTTGCTGTATTCGCCAAATGAAATTACGGCGCCTTATTACCGACCACCATTGCTCGGAAATTTAATTCATGCCATCGATACTCCTGCGATGCTTGAGCAAATTAATCAGCGTTGTCAGCTAGGATCAGATCTGTCTGAGCTAAGACGCAACGTTTCGGTTGAGCTCGTTCCTAGTGGTGATACCCTTGTTATTCGGGTGATTCGCCCGGATAAAGAAGAAGCAGAGCGAGTCCTTCGTACGGCGATGTCTTCCTTTGCAGAGGAATCTCGAAAAATCAGCAAACAGGCAATAGGCCCGTTTGTTAAAGAATTCCGTGCCAACTTTGAAAACGCGCAAGATTCCTATGAACAAATTGATGCCCAACTGCAAGCTTTTCTCGAAGAGCATAAACTCAAATCGTCAGAAAGTTTGGAATCGGGACTGACGGCATTGCAGGGTTCAGTGACGGAGCTCGACTTTGAACTCGAGATGGCCAACATCGAACTTGCCGCGGCTCAGTCGAAAAGAGATCGGCTTAAATCTTTAGAAATTCCGATTGATGATAGTCTCCCTGCCAACGAGCAGGTTAAGCGAACCAAGACTCTTCCCAACGGTGCTACTGATAGTGATAGACGTCAGTTCCTGCGTGACCAAATCGCCAAAGAACAAGAAGACTCTTCCTACGCAGTAAAATTAAGCGTCAAGGAACGGGAGCTTGAACGGGTTAAGAAGCTACACGGCCAAGGGCTGATTAGCGATGCCGAGAAGGAGCGGATCGAAGGCGAACTCGACATATTGCGTGCCGAGCAGAATGTGCGTGTTGAACAGCTGCAAGGCAAACTTACAGAAGTTGAGCAGCGTCTGGCACGCAGGCTTGTGGGTAAAGGGGGAGATGAAACAGATGAATTGGTCATGCTCGCAGGGTTTGCCGAGGAGCCGCACTTATTCGATCAATCACTCGCATTGCTTGAACTCGACATTGTCGGGGCTAAGCACAAAGTTGATGGTCTGGGCAAAAAATTAGCAAGCAAAACGCAAGAACTTGAGCAATTGGCGGATTTGCAAAAGCAAATTGCTCCGTTGAAAGTCTCATTGGCACAAGCAGCCGATGAAACCCACCGCATGCAATCGTTAGCGGACCAATTCAATCAAGCTTATAAATCAGAAGTTCATGAGCTGAAAGTCGTCCAACCTCCTACTCCCACGATTGACGGAATACGGTCTAACGCCAGTAAATTATTTGGTGCTGCCTTGATTGCCACAGTAGGCTTGTTAATCGCACCTTTGTTCTTAATCGAGTGGCAACGGAATAATCGAAAGACGCCGGCTAATGTCGCTCGGGCATTCGGAGTTCCTTTATTAGCTGATCTCTCACGCAACAAAGTTTTTGGTGAGCATATTGCTTCGGCGGCTCTACGCATTCAACGTCAATTGCCCGAGCAGCATGCTACGTTGCTTGTGATTGGATGCTCGGGCCGGACGCGTCTCCTGGCGGAGGCGCTAGCAAAGTGCGGCGAATCAGTTGTTGTTGTTGATTTGGATGGAGAAATTCCCAAGAGTTCCGAACGATCTGAAGTGAGAAAAATCAAGTACACGGGTGTAGATTTAGCTGGCGAAGTATCGCCAGGGGCTTCCAGCAACGCAGATGATGTAAAACTGTCAGGAGTTGGAGATTATTTGCAAGGAGAAGTGGCATTTGGAGATTTAGTAGTTCGTTCTACAACCGTCCACAACCTCTGGTATCTTGGCCGTGGCCCAATGATGGTTCCAGACCAGCTTATGGACCAAAATCGAATAGCTACCCTGCTTGTTGAACTAAAAAAGGCTTATTCGATAGTCCTGGTAAGCGGAGTTCGCCTTGGGCAGCATTTACGCCTCGAATGCTTGGTTGACCATGCAGACCGAATAGTTGTCTGCAGTTCCGAGGCCGTTTTGGACCAAGAAGCAGTGGAAGCGGCCCGCGAACTAATTATGATGGATGGAAAAGTCCTGGGTATCATTGCATAGCTACTAGCTAGCAAATGGTTTCCTAGGACAAGACCATCCATTTTCTGTGATGCTCTAAAAAAGTAATGATGTTTTATTCGGTTTAGCTTCTTGTCGGGCCATATGCAATTAACGATCGATCAAGCTGCTTCGGCAAAGACCAGTGATTTCACAACTGGAGATCATCCCTGCGCAATCGAGATCAATCGCATCTCAGTTGTTGTGCCTTTGTACAATGAGCTCCACGGCTTGAAAGGTCTGCTAGATAGACTTAATGCCTTTCAACAGGCCAATGGATTGGATGCCGAGTTGGAATACGTTTTTGTTGACGATGGCAGCAGTGATGGTACAGCTGAGGAACTTCAACAACTTGTCGGCTCACGCCCCGATTGCATCGTACTCAGTCATCAACAAAACCAGGGCATTGCGAGTGCGATAGCCACTGGGCTGCTTCATTCCACGGGCGATTGTGTTGTATCAATTGACTCGGACGGATCGTACGACCTTGCACTGTTGCTACCGATGTTGAAACAGTATGCAAACAATGTTGATATTATCGTAGCATCACCTTATCATCCTCGCGGTCGTGTTGAAAATGTTTCGGCCTGGCGAATCGCTTTATCGAAATGTGCTTCACAGATGTATCGTCTGGTCATGAAGCAGAAGCTTTACTGCTATACGTCTTGCTTTCGTGTTTACCGTCGGGAACGCTGCAAGAGTATTACCACCCAGGACTCACGGTTTGTTGGTGTGGCGGAATTCCTCTGGCAAGCAGATCTTGCCGGGCTAAAAATTGTTGAATATCCAGCCATCTTACGTCCTAGGTTAATTGGCAAATCCAAGATGAAGCTTGTTCGGGCGATGCTGGGCCATCTGCTTTTGATGGCCCGAATTGGACGTTCCCGCTTGCTTATGTCGGCCAATGTTCCTCAGGCGGTTGCTCGCCCACAATCTGAAATATCCTAAGTCTGCTGTTTCGTATCTTTTGAAGGACACCTATGAAGCTTTCTGCCAATCCTTTACCCAAGATTCAACTTCCCTCGGATCAAGATGCCACAGGCCGTGATTTGGGTGATGATGAAATGGTTCAGTTGGGCATCGCCATTGAGAGTGGTACGCTCAACAGCACTAAGGGCAATCTCGTCAAGCAATTTGAACGCGAGTTTGCTGAACGTCTTGGTACTCATTACGGCTATGCGTGTGCATCCGGCAGTGCGGCCGTTCATTGTGCGATTGCGGCGATTGATCCTGAACCTGGGGATGAGATCGTCACGACTTCCATTACCGATATGGGAGCCATCACGCCAATTCTCTATCAGGCAGCAATCCCAGTATTTGCTGATGTCGATCCGCTGACCTACAACATCACTGCGGAATCGGTTGCTTCTGTGCTGAGCGAGCGGACAAAGGCTATTGTCGTCACGCATTTGTTTGGTAATCCCGCCGAGATGGACGGCATTTTAACACTTGCTCGCGAGACAGGCATCCCGGTCATCGAGGACTGTGCACAAGCTTTCGGAGCAACTTACCAAGGCAAAAAGATTGGTACCTTGGGTGACATTGGCTGCTTCAGCTTGCAACAAGGTAAACATATCACCACCGGTGAGGGTGGGATCGTTACAACCAGTGATGCTGGCTTAGCACGACGTATGAATTTATTCATCAACAAAGCCTGGGGCTATGGCGACCCGAATCCTGACCACTATTTTCTGGCGTTGAATTGCCGAATGAATGAGCTAACAGGAGCTGTAGCTCTCGCCCAATTGAAAAAATTGGATGGTTTCGTAGCGCGGCGTGTGGAAATCGCACGACAGATCGGCGAGGGTCTAGCTGGCCTAGAAGGAATTGAAGTTCCCGTCGTGACGCCTGAATCCCGGCACACCTATTGGAAATATTGCTTGCGGGTTGATTCGTCGAAATTTGCTGGGGGCTTGGATGAACTCGCGAGTCGACTGAAAAGTCGCAATATTTTCTGTGCACCCCGGTATATTCAAAAACCAGCTTTCGAGTGCGAAGTCATCCGCGATCAACGTACTTTTGGAGATAGCCGCTTTCCGTTTAATTTAGCGCGGTCAGAAGCAGTAGATTATTCGAAAGACAAGTTTTCAGGCACTTATGAAGCATTAGCAACAATTCTCGTGCTGCCATTAAACGAGCGTTATACTTCACAGCACGTGCAGTATGTTGTCGAATCGATCCGTCAAGTCGCCGAAGAACTAAGCGGAGATCTATGATGGAAAATTCACCTCGACTTAGACTGGGGATCGTAGGCGCGGGCGCGATAGCTCAATCCTATGTAGAAGCGTGCTCGCAATCGAAGCATTTTACGTTGCGTGCTATTGCCGATATTCGAATTGAAGCTGCTCAAGCATTAGCTGAGACGAGTTCGTGCGCAGCATTCACATCTGCAGAGCAGATGATGGCGGAAATGGAACTGGATGCAGCGCTCGTTGCTACGCCTCCTGTCACTCATCGTGACGTCTGTTGTGGGTTGATTGATCATGGATTGCATGTTTTATGCGAGAAACCTCTATCGATCGACACCGAATCGGCGCGCCATATGATCAATGCGTCGCGGCAGGCCAATCGAGTTTTTACCATGGCGTCCAAGTTTCGCTATGTGGCTGACGTCGCACGAGCGAAAGCCATTATCGAATCAGGGGTCATTGGTCAGCTTGTGCTTTTTGATAATGTTTTTACTGGCCGCGTGGATATGTCGCAGCGCTGGAATTCCAATCCAACGATTTCAGGCGGAGGAGTGTTGATCGACAACGGCACGCATTCCCTCGATATTACCCGTTACTTTCTAGGCGAACTCGCTGAAGTGCAGGTGATCGAGGGGCATCGAATTCAAAACTTGCCCGTCGAAGATACTGTAAAGCTTTTCGTTCGCAGCAAGTCAGATGTATTAGCAAGCATCGATCTCTCTTGGAGCGTGAGCAAAGAACAACCCTATTATCTTTCCATTTACGGTAGCGCTGGCACATTGCTTGTAGGCTGGAAAGAGTCAAAATACCGACGAGCCAGTGATTCTGAATGGACTGTGTTTGGCAACGGTTACAGCAAAGTAGGTGCATTTACGCGGCAGCTTGACAATTTTGGCGATGCGATACGAGGCACTGATACGTTGATGGTGACCCAGGACGATGCCCTGGCTTCAGTGCAAGTCATTGAAGCGGCCTATCGTTCAATGGCTAAAGGCGCTTGGGAGCCAATTGCAACAGCTGCCTCGGTTGCGTAACCCGTCAGCCTTCGAAAATGAATGCATTAGAGCTATGAACGACACTATCCGCATTCATCCCACAGCAATAATTGAGGACGGAGTGGTTCTCGGGCCGGGGACTTCGGTTTGGGACAACGTGCATATTCGGCACGGTGCTCATCTCGGGAGCGAGTGTATCGTTGGGGAAAAAAGTTACATCGCCTACGATGTACAGATCGCTAATCGGGTGAAGATCAATGCCTTTGTTTACATCTGTTATGGCGTCAAGATCGAAGACGGCGTGATGATCAGCGCGGGAACGATTTTCACAAATGACCGTTTTCCTCGTGCGTGTACACCCGATCTTACTGAATTATTGTCTTCTGACCCTGACGATAGTACGTACGAAACACTTGTCAACGAAGGTGCGACAATTGGTGCCCGCTGTGTGATTGGCAGTGGATTGCGCATTGGCCGATTTGCGATGATAGGCATGGGAAGTGTTGTCCCCCATACGGTGGAAGACTTTCATTTGGTTCTCGGAAATCCTGCGAGGTCAGTAGGATGTGTCTGTCGCTGCGGCCAACCCCTGGAAAAGTGGTCAGCAGGAGAGTTAGTTAGTCTCGGCACAATAGCCTGTCAGCGGTGCGAACGCAGTTATTCAATTACCCACGGTATTGTCACGGAACAACTGGAGATAAACTCTGTGGCTAAGCAGAGGCATTAAGTGTGAGTGTCGCAGCGAACCGCCAGCATTGGTGCATCGTCGGAGCGGGCTTCATGGGCCTCACGCTTGCTCGCAGGCTTGCCGAAGCGGGACAGGAAGTCACGCTTCTTGAAAGTGCCGACGATGTTGGTGGCTTAGCGAGTGCGTGGAATCTTGGAAGCATTGTTTGGGATCGACACTATCATGTCACATTGCTTTCTGACTCCTTCACGCGGCAGATGCTCACCGAACTTGCGCTTGAAAAGGACATGCGATGGGTAGAAACCAAAACTGGTTTCTACGCCAAGGGAAAGCTCTATTCAATGTCTAATAGTTGGGAGTTCCTTAGGTTTCCTCCTCTCAATTATTGGGAAAAACTGCGTTTAGGCTTCACAATTTTTTTCGCTTCGCGTATTCGCAATTGGCGTAAGCTGGAAAATGTTCTTGTTGCTGATTGGCTCAAATGTTGGTCGGGGCAATCAACATTTCGCAAGATGTGGCTCCCCCTGCTACAAGCGAAATTAGGGAACACTTACAAAAAAGTCTCTGCCGCGTTTATCTGGGCCACGATCTCACGCATGTACCGAGCGCGTCAAACCGGACTTAAAAAAGAAATGTTCGGTTACCTGCCTGGTGGTTACGCTCGAATCCTAGAACATTACGTAAGTTTACTGGCAGAGTTAGGTGTCAAAATTTGTTGCTCCGCAAGAGTCAACCGTATCACTTCGGCGTCTGACGAAGTACAGGTCGAACTAGTCGACGGTACTCAAGCACAGTTCGACAAAGTTGTGCTCACCGCTCCTTCGTCGGTTGTCAGCAAATTGTGCCCGCAGTTATCTTCTGCCGAACATGCATGCCACGAACAAATCGAATACTTAGGAATCGTTTGTGCTTCCGTAGTCTTGCAAAAGTCGTTGGCGAACTACTATGTGACCAACATTGTTGATAGTGGCTTGCCATTTACGGCTGTCATCGAGATGACTGCACTGGTTGACCCAACCGAATTTGGTGGGCAGCATCTTATTTATTTGCCGCGCTACGCGAGTCAAGATGATCCTATTTGGCAGAGATCTGATGAGGATATTCAGGAGCAGTTCCTGGCCGCACTTGAGAAAATGTACGCTCATTTTTCCCCACAAGACGTAAGAGCATTTCGCCTATCTCGGGTTCGTCAGGTCATGGCGTTGCCGACATTGAATTATTCGACACAAGTCCCTCCGATCAAGACTTCGCTAGAGAACGTCTTTGCGGTCAATTCGGCACAGATCGTTAAGGGAACACTTAATGTCAACGAAGTCATCGAGATCGCTGAGAATGCATTTCATGACTTTTTGCAGCCGACACTTGCCCACCAAAATGAACCCGTTGCAGTAGCCACTCATGCCTAAACGATTGGCAAGCGTGTCGCTTGATCTCGACAACAAATGGTCTTATCTGAAGACCCACGGTGATCCAGGCTGGGAGAGTTTTCCCAGCTACTTGGAAGTTGTTGTGCCGCGGGTTTTGAAGTTTCTTCAGGAACGAGATTTAACAATTACGTTCTTTATAGTTGGTCAAGATGCAGATCAGTCAGCTAGCCAGCCTGTCTTAAAAAGCATTGCTGACGCGGGACACGAAATCGGAAATCACTCGTTCCATCATGAGCCGTGGCTGCACCTTTACACATCTGAGGAAATTTCCGCGGAAATCGGCCGAGCGGAAGAAGCGATTTTCGACGCGACGGGTGTTATGCCACGAGGCTTTCGAGGCCCAGGATTTAGCCAGTCTCCCCAGGTTCTCGAGGAACTTGCAAAACGTGGATATCAATACGATTGTTCCACTTTTCCGACATTTCTTGGTCCTTTGGCACGGTTGTATTACTTCTGCACGGCCAAACTTTCGCATGAACAGAAGGAAGAACGTAAACAGCTCTTCGGAAAAATGCGCGACGGTTTTATGCCACTCAAACCGTACATTTGGTCAACTGCTTCGGGGCCGATCGTAGAAATTCCCGTCACGACGATGCCTATATTCAAAGTCCCGATTCATGCCAGCTATATTTTATATCTCGCCAACTATTCGTCTTTCATGGCGATGACGTACTGGCGAATGGCTCTTGGGCTCTGCCGATTGTTCCGGGTCGAGCCATCGCTGTTGCTGCACCCGCTCGATTTCTTGGGTTCTGACGATGATCGTGATCTCTCATTTTTTCCAGTGATGAATCGCACGTCTGCATGGAAAATCGATATTGTGCAAAGAATTGTTGACATGCTGCAGAAAAACTTCCATGCAGTTACCATGAGCAGGCACGCCGAAAAATACCGTGTAGTGGCTCAAGAAAAGTGTCTCCCTGAAATAGAGAACGGTGTCTCTGCATTAACCAAGTGAGCAAGTGCTATTGTGACATCATACTCCAACGCAGTGTGTCCACTTTGTGAAAGTTTAGCGGAAGTGCGCTATGACTGCTTTGCTCTGCCCATTAATGATTGCCAAAGTTGCAACCATCAATTTGCCATCCCAGAGAATATTGATAGTCATATCCTAGAAACATACGATGATGACTATTTTTTTGGCGATGGGGCTGGATACGAAAACTATCTTGATGAGAGTAGACTTTTAATAGCACGCGGTGAGTATTACGGGACAATCCTGGCAAAGCACATCAATGTTGGTTCCGTAGTTGACGTGGGCTCGGCGGCTGGATTCTTACTGAAGGGGATGGCCAATAAAGGATGGGCAGGTCTCGGGGTCGAGCCCAATCAGCGGCTTGTAAAATATGCGCAAGAATCACTGGGCATTCATTCGATCTGTAGCTCGTTTGAGTCTTTCGTTACTGAACGCCAATTTGATGCCGTTTCGATGATTCAGGTGATATCACACGTTGTGAATGCGAAGCAGGCAATTGTAAAAGCGGCTGAACTATTGATTCCTGGTGGGCTGTTGTTGATCGAGACGTGGGATCGCAGTAGCTGGACTGCAAGATTATTGGGCCGTCGTTGGCATGAATATAGTCCACCGAGTGTTCTGCACTGGTTTACTCGCGCACGCCTGACTCAATTGATTAGTGAACACGGATTTACAATCGTGGAATCAGGAAGGCCGCAACGTTGGATTCAAGTCGGACATGCAAAATCGCTACTACGGCACAAATATGGGACATTGTTATCAACGGCATTGGCTTGGCTTCCTAGTAATTTACAAATTCCATACTTTGGCGATGATCTCATTTATGTGATCGCAAGGAGGAACATAAAATAGTTCTACTTTTTATTTGAATGAATCATACGGATCGCTGGAACAACAATATAGAATTGTTAATGAAAAGGATAGAAAACTTAATTTCAGTTCTTTCATGCTATTCAACTAATTGGCTCCTGATAAATGGAATTAATCGGGAATTCCCAGAAAAGTGGACTGAAAGTTCAACTCATTTCCCTTTGCATCATTTAGCAATGCCTTCGCCATGAAGTATTCGGCCGCGGCATCGATCGCCAAAAGTTCAGCGTCAAAAGCGGCAATTTCCCGCAGGTTTGCAGTCAGTAAATCAGAATCGGCACGGCCCAACCACATTCCTTCAGCATCGGCCATCTCTTGTGCCAGTTTTGATCCGCGTTTAGCTTGGTCAAGCGCGGCCAGATTAGCCAGTGATGCCGTACGGTAGTTTTGCAAGTGGCAAGTTCGGTTTTAACAATCCACCTCGAGGTAAAGAATTTCCTGCACAGCGTCCTAAAGCGTATCCTGGCCATAGGCCACTAATTTCTGGCATATCAACAAGGGCGTTCGTTGGGTAGTTGATTATTCTGTACTCATATTGAGATGTTCTTGTATAAACCCTTTTACTAGATGTTTGCATTTACGATCTTTAAAGGCTTCGCCGCCGTGAGCACCGCCTTTCACCACGTGAAATACTGACGAAACATGCACTCCTTCAAGAGCTTCGTGGAGTGCAGCACTCTGGTTGAGGGGCACAAGTGGGTCGGCGTCGCCGTGGAGAATGAGAAAAGGTGGATCGTTGGCAGACACATAAGTGATCGGGTTCGCTTGGATAGCAAGCTTACGATTATTCGTAAGGGAACCACCGAGTAACTGAGTCACTGCCGACACCTTGTTTCTATATCCTGGAGTATCTGCTGCCAGCAGCAGGTCGGTTGGGCCGTATTGATCGATGACTGCACAAACGTCGCTTGACTGGTCTAGATGTTCACCAACGTCAAAAACTTGAGAGTCTCCCGTGGTGCCTAAGAGTGCTGCCAAATGGCCTCCAGCCGAACCACCCATCACCATTATACGATTTGTATCAATGCCGTATTTCTGAGAATGTGCCTTAAGCCAGCGTATGGCAGCTTTGCAGTCTTCAATCTGAGCTGGAAAAGGAGCATGTTGGCTGAAGCGATAGTTGATTGCCACGCCGATATAGCCTTGCTTGACGTAATTAGCTGCAGATTGCTGCCCACTTTTATCACCATGCCGCCAGGCTCCGCCATGGATACGAACCACCACTGGTCGTTTTGAGTTGTCGGGTTTCTCGGGCAAATAGAGATCGAGTTTTTGCCTTTCATGCCCATTAGTCACATAGGGAACATCAAGAAATGCGCGCACGCCTGGTGGCAAGGGAGGGCGTGCAACTTCTTGCGAGTTGGCTTCCGTTGATAAGAAAGTTGTCAACAGTGCGAATAGTAAGCTCAGTTCTTTGATTGCCATTTGGGACCAACCAAACTTCGTTCGATGGGAGGGAGAGGAATTGGCTTGGCGTTAATCGTTGCTATACCTTCCACTGGATCAATACCGAGACTCTTGCCGACAAAGTGATTGTCTTGCCAGGTGATGCCAGACAAATCACAGCGTGCCTCTACGAGCTGGCGTTTCGGCGAACTGATGTTGTTTCCTCGCACCGTGCAGTCGATGGGCGCAAGCGTCGCTTTTTTATCATCGCCGAGTCCGATAAGTACCGAGTTTTTGCAATCGACGAGGGAGTTATTTTCTATCAGTGCCCGTTTGACTTGCGCATAGCGATGAGCGGGAGAATTTGGAATTCCCATCATCATCGATAGGGCCGATCGACCATCGTCGCCGGTGAGATTTTCCATATAATTCCCGCGTACGACATGGTCTTCACCGATAATGCGAACGCCACCCGTTCCACGGGCCCTATTGCCAAGAAAGACATTGCTTTCAACAAGACAGCCGTTTCCATGACGCAGTGTAAGTGCGCCGCTCACTTCTAAAAAAGTATTGCTGCGGTAAATGTTGCCGCATGATTTGTTGGAAATACACTCGGCCTCACCGTTGCATTTTTCAAAAAGATTGTTTTCAACAACACACTTGGCCTCAAGCATAGACGTCTTGCTATCGCCGACACGGATGGTTTCGCCACCATTTTGGCCGAGATTCTCGCGATGCCCGAAATAGTTGTGATCGATCTGGTGCTTTCCATGACTGCCGTCACTCAGCCAGACAACGCACGTCGTGCCCTTATTCGATTTCCCTGCGAAGCTGCAGTGATCTACGCGATTCTCGGAACCATATAAGCCTAGCCAACGGCTTTCGCTTGCAGAATTGTCGGACTGCGTCGACAACATGGCACTATTCGTCAGCCGGCAATGATGGGCGAGCTCATCCGAGTCGACGCGAAATTGCACGACGTCGCTAACGGTTTGATCTGGCTCGCTGAATACGAGTCCGTCGACAACAAGGTATTCACCTCCGATCCGGAAAATGCTTTTGCCCGTGACGATGACCTTTCCCGGGGTGGCCGCCCTGACGGTAATCGGTGCTTCGTCCGTTCCTTGGCCGCTTATAACGATTTTCTGATCACGGTACTCCCCATCAGCCAGCACAACAACATCACCAGGTTGTGCAGCTTCCAGGGCAGCAGACAAGGCATCGGCATTTCCTGCGGCTATCTCTCTTGCTTGGATTGAATCTAGCAGAGCGAAGAATGCCACTGTGCTAAGTATGACAACTTTGAACCTAAAGGCAGAAATTCGCACGCTCAAATTCCTTACTCGGTGACTGGCTTGTGTGTTTTCAGCCACTCTTCGCCCTCTTTGGTGAGAAAGAAATCCATCCACATGTAGTACATTTTTGTACTGGGCTCGGCTTTGACGCCATGCAGCGATCCCAAAGGAATGTGCAGCAAGGAATATTGCTTGAAACGCGCATGAGTTTCGTCCGCAGTGACAACGACATCATTTTCTGCCAATCCCAAAAACATTTGGTCGAGCATCGGATGACGGTGGGCACCGACTTCATCTGGACCGGTCGTTTGAACAGTTCCCATAGCAACACGCGGTATGTATTGATTGGGCAAAACCGTGCGGCTGATTGTCTTGGGACTTTTAATTGCTTCGTGGTAGGGCTCGCACGCCTCGAACGTGGTGAAATAAATGTCGCGATCCGCACGCGCAGTGAGATTCTTGATGTCGGCGAAATCTTCCTCCGACAGATCTTTCAGAATGCGCACATAGTGCAGTACTTCACCCGAGGGAACATCGATCTTTACTTGACCTTTCGAAATTGGCAAAGCAATTGTTTCAGTCTTAATCTGGTACTCGTTACCAAGAAAACTAAGGGTTCCATGGCCTTCGATAAAAAGAAGAATCGTTGCTTGATCATCAGCAGTCTGTTCAGAATGGCTGATAGGTCCCGCGAGGGCCACGTGATCGGAGGTAACCTCGGGGATCTCCTTTTCCAGAAGAGCTTCTTCACGGAATTCACCCGCTTTGGGCGCACGCATATCAAATTCTTGCTGGCGGATTTCCGTGCTACGCAGCGTTGTCTGTGACAAGAGGACAGCTATTACTAAGCAATAAGACGGTATTCGTCGCAAAAAGTAACTAATCACGATGATCACCTTCCTACACGTGTTAGTGGAGTTGCCATCAATGCAGCGACGAATATTAAGAATGTACTAGGCTCGGGAATAGTCTGTGCACCCAGACTCAAAGGGACGGAGTTCCCAAATTGGCGTTGCCAGATCAAGAAATCACGGCCGTCGGTATCGCCGTCCCCGTCCGCGTCACCTAAGGAGCTCGCTCTGTAGGCTTCCTGCCACACGGACAGGTCAAGCGAATTGACCGTGCCGTTATGATCGAAATCGGCTGCGTAGAGAACGACTAAATCGACGCTGGTTGCTCCATAATCAAGATGCCAAGCAAGACCCGCTTCAATTTCTGGAAGTTCAACATCATCGAACGTGTCCACTATGTCCGCAGCGGAAATCAATTCAAATGCATCCCCCACATCAGGTATATAGTCTATGTCTAAGGAAATCTGTAGTGTGCCCGCAAGGCTTGCTGTACCGCCGACGGAAAGGCTGGCAGACAAGACTTCATCGAGTTCAATGGCTAGAGTGCCCCCCGCCGACTGATTGAAGTTTTCGGCGATGTCGAGTGTTGCCGTAGACGCGAGCTGCAAGTTACCTGAGCCTGTGCCACCAAGCGTGAGTTGGCCAATCGATGGCGCAGAAGAGTCGAGGGTGACTGTACCGCCTTGATCGAGGAACACGGCCGTTGAAGAACTATCGTTCCGGGGAGTAGCAACTGTGGCGGCATACAGGGCCCAGTCTAATGCCGTATCGTCGTTGATCTGCACATTGATGCTTCCTGCTTGGAGATTCTCGAGACTACCACCCAGATCAAGCACTCCTACAAACTTTTCCGTACCGGCGAGTTCTGTATCCCAACCCAGTGCCGTAAAGTCGAAGCGATTCTCGGGGTTCATATTGAATAACCGGATAAAATCACTGCTGGCCGCGTCTCCCGAGCGTTTCATCGCGAGGGCCAATGAACCATGAATAACCTGTTCGCCTGGGTCTAAGGTGTGCTGTATTGTGAAAGCCACATTCTCGTTACCGGAAGTGTCATCGAGCTTCGTGATTGGCAGCGCCGAGGAACCGGCAATTGCTGATTGCCAACTGGGGTCGATGGGAACATTGTCAACGCTCGAGGCACCATCGTATGTGAAATCGTCGATGTCGCCGACCAAATAGTCGCGCACCGATACCGAGTACGAATCCATGGGCGCAACTTGCTGTTGCCAAAATGCGGGGTCTGACCAGTTACCCGTCGCTCCTTGATCGCGAAATTCTTGAATGACACGCGCATCGTTCAATTGGGCTTCGTAAAGACTGGTCGTTCCTCCAACGGTGACTGGCGTTGCACTGGGACCAGACTGATCGTAGTAGCCAGGCGGTTGTGGCCCGAATTGGGTGTCTTCGACAATTGTGCCTTGAGAACCAATCAACCAGTTTTGAGACGTCGGCGGATTTTGCACGCGGAAACTGTCGGCCGTGGAATTCCAAATCACCATGTTGGAACCGGTCCAACCGTGAGAGGTGCCTAAGCTGCCGCGATTGCGGACATTGATGGCATCCCCCTCGACAGTGATATTGTCGAACAGGGTACCCGAGGCCCAGCGTTGATGGGGACCACTATCGTTGTTCGCATTTGTCGCTGTCGAAGAATGAAAGACGTTCGGTCCCGAGGGACGCGTGCTGTTATTGACAAAGTCATGGCGACCTTCGTCGGCGTGGCTGTTTGTCACAAACCCGAGATCGCCACTTAAATCAAACGTGTAGCGTCTCTCGCCCGTGATCAAACTGACGGGTTCACTGCTGGTCACATTGTCGACTGTGACCCATTTCGAGCCGGGATTGGCCACCACCGCGGAGTCGCCAAAATGCTGAACTTCGACGTCGCGGACCCAGACATTTTGTGCGCGATTGGAATTTTGACTGTCGCCGATCGAGATAAATTCCCAAGCATGATCTTCATCCGTGGCTGAGTCGTAGTCGCTATCGCCCCGCAAGTTTTCGATTCCCACATTTTGAATGGCCCCCGCCCAGCTATACTCGCGGATCGTTCCGCCGCCAAATTCCAACTCAAACGAATTGGCCAGGGGTTCATCCAAAAAGATGCGGTTGCCTTCAATACGAGTAATAACGCGGTCATATCGCAAGTTTATTGAACCAGCAGTCCAGGGGGGATCGCCATCCGGCGGACTATCCATGCCGATGGCTTCGATCCATTCAGTCGTGCTCGGGCGCTCCACGCGAACGCTGTCGCCGACGGCAAAACCGGACGTTGAATTGACGCGGAAGCTTGTTGCGCCGGCGGGCACCACCTTATCGATCATATTTCGCGTCGAACCAACGTCGGAGCGACTGCCGTTGCCGTAGACTTGAATCAATGGACGTTGATTAGGATCGGTGCCTCCCGTGAGCGGATTCCGCCCGTGCAGCACTGTTCCTCCCACGCCCGACCCACTGCCACGCAAGACCACGCCACTTGCGCGTATCTCCAATTGATCGGCGATATCATACGTGCCGGGTTGCAGCAGCACAGACCCGCGAAAGCCATCGGGTCCCAGTGGTAACGACGAAACCTGATTGATTGCCGCTTGAATATGGGCCGTGTCATCGCCTCCGGTAGGGCCAATTGTTACGGCGTTCGTGACCGACGTTGGAATGAGTTGGCTGCCCTGCCCTCGATAGCCAACCCCCGAAAAGTCCAGAATTCGATCACCCTGGGCATCGGGAACATAGATCAGGCGCCCAGTCGTTCCCGTTTTGACCCAAGCACTCTCAGCGGCGTGGCAAATTGCTCCACTCAAGCTCAGCCATGCAAGTGCCTGGCCGGTGAGCCGAAGCCAGGTTTTGAGAGTGGATCCAGCCATAAGCAAGCGAAAAACCGGATGAGTGACACACGTCTCCCGAAACGAGTGACGCACGGATTGAGGAAAAGTCAGACAAGATTCTTGTTCACTTTGATTCCAAGAACACTTCATAATGTGCCGGAAATGAAGTCGTGGCAACCAGAATGAATGGATCGTGATACCACTTTTTCGACACGCAGCATCTGATGGGCTTTCAATTTAACCACAAAGACTTTTTTCAAATATCTGGAACACCGTGCGGATTTTTTGGATTCCTTGTCAGCTGTCCCCTGCTTAAAATGACGACCACTATTCCGAAAATTTGAACTCGCGTCTTTTCTTTTGAGTTCATGTGCAAGTAGGCGAAACATGCTGCACGTTGCGCTATTGGTGGAAACTTCTCGCGAGTATGCGCGAGGCTTGTTACGAGGCATCGCTCGCTATCATCAAGAACATGGTCCGTGGTCCATCTTCTTTGAACCCCACGGGCAGAATGATCCTCCGCCCTTTTGGCTGAAAACTTGGCGGGGTGATGGAATTTTGGCACGCGTCGACGACAAACGGATGGCCAATGCGATCCTACAAACGGGGATACCTACGGTCGATTTGCGGGGCGCGTTTCAAGACCTCGGATTGCCATTTATTGGTGTCGACAATCGGCCTGTTTCGCAATTGGCATTCAATCATCTCCAGGATTGCGGTTTGCGAAACTTCGCTTTCTGCGGCACGCCGCGTGGTGAGAATCCGAATCAGGATCGCCGCTGCGATTACTTTGTCGAGGCCGTTCGCTCGGCTGGTTATGAATGCGAAATCTATTTAGGTGAATCGCGTAAGGGACGTGCCGTCGATTGGGACAAGCAGCAGCGACAAATCGTGAAATGGCTCAAACAGCTACCTCGTCCGGTTGGAATTATGACATGTCACGATGGCCGCGGGCACGAAGTCCTCGATGCTTGCCGGCGAGCCGATTTGCATGTTCCGGATGACGTGGCGGTAATTGGGGTCGATAATGATCCTCATTTATGCAATCTCTGCACGCCGCCGCTGACGAGCATCGACGTCAATCCCGGCCGGATTGGCTTTGAAGCGGCGCGGGTGCTCCATGAATATATGACGGGCAAAAAAGCTAGTTCCGAGCCTGTTTTGCTGGGCCCGCCACGTGGCGTGGCTGCTCGACAATCGACCGACGTGCTTGCCGTTGCAGATGATGAAGTGACTTCGGCGATACGATTTATCCGGGAAAAAGCCGTCGAAGGCATCCGAGTCAAAGATGTGCTCGATCTCGCGACTCGGTCACCGACGACTCTCGAAAGACGAATCAAGCGCATTTTGGGCCGAACTATTAAGGCGGAAATCACCCGCGTGCGGTTGGCCCGAGCCAAATTGCTGCTGTGCGAAACCGATTTACCTGTGTGGAAAGTCTCGTCGCGCACCGGTTTTAGCGAGTCCAAATACTTTTGCGACGTGTTCCGAGCGAACGAAAAGATGACCCCCTCGGACTATCGAAACAAGTTTCGTGACCAAATGTAACTTACTGTCTAAATTTCAAATATATCAGGGAATCGAGTGTACATCCGGCAACCTCGATTCTCTGAGAAAGTCGAAAAATCGGAGTGTGTGTCTGAGTAATCGGATTGTTCCCCAATTCAATTAGGGGCATCCTACAACTTAGTCAGGTCTCTTCTGTAGCTTTTCTGTTAGTTCCTTCTCGGCGAGTTTGAGGCAAAACTCCCGTTGAGCTTGTCCGTACTCTTTTGCATCCGCAGTGATATTTCTTTGGAAAGGTACATGTCATGGCAGCGGCCCAGGTCAAATCAATTCTTTCTTTGGTGGGGATAGTTGTCCTTAATTCCTGCTTTGTTCCCTCCACCTACGCCGTCGTGAAATTTTTCGATGGCTTTGGTGACGCTGATCGCAATAACGATGGTGTCGTTAACTTTTATGACACCGACATCAATCTCAGTGGCAGTTGGAACGATGCGACTTTGGATGCCGGACTGTCAAGTCGTGGAATCGTGGAAGTCACAGCCGCCACGGACCCCAGCGACACCGGCCTCATCTGGCTGGGGACTCGCAGTTTCGATACCGCCGCAAATCTTACCAAGGCCAATCTCAAGATCATCAATGACGACGTTGCCACTGGCGTTGAAACGGAGTCCGATATTCACAATTCTGGATTGGCATTGAGCGTCGAGCCGCGAGGTGGCGGTGGCTCGTTTATCGGCCGTTTTCCCTCATCCGTTGATTTGGGGCCCGTGGCTGGGGACAAAGTTGTCGTCTCGTTTGACTTTCGTTACTGGCGGGAATCGACGAATCGCATCGAATTTCCTGCTGCTTTTGACACGCTCCGTTGGGGTATTTACGAAGATACTGATAACGAATTAGGCATGACCGCACCCTATGGTAGTGGGACTGTGAGTGCTCCCCCTGGTGCCACCGTTGAGTGGGGCAAGGATGATGGCAATTGGTTTTCGAGTCAGCCAGGGGCAGAAGGCGACAAGGGGATCTATACCCAACTCGAAATGGGTGTCGATGCATTTGCAAGCAATGCCCGTATCAATTGGGAATATAACGTCGCAGGTATCAACGGGACCACTAATAACGGTCGAATTCTGGAAGGGACCGGTGTTTCCAGTGCGCCGGGCACGGGTGGCGACGTTGGCACAGTGGCGACGCCCACCACGGACGGCACTGGTGGAATTATCCACAGTTCAGATCTGTCCCCTAGCACGCTTTCACTGGAAATCATCCGGTTAGAGGATGGTTTGATCCAGGTCGCTACACTCGTCAATGAAGTCGAATTCTTACGCGATGAGATCAAGACGACTGACACCGGTTTCGACGTGCTTGGTCCCCCTGCGTTCTCTTATGACTACATTGCCTTCCGGAATACGGCTGATTTCGATTTTGTGATCGACAATGTGATGGTCGAGATCTTCGGCAGTAATGCTGAAGAAAACACGGCCGACTTCGACGGTGACGGCGACGTCGACGGTCGCGATTTTTTGGCCTGGCAGCGGGGCAGTTCGCCAAACCCATTTAGTCCTGGCGATTTGGCATTATGGCAGGCGGCTTACAACGGTGGCGCTCTCAGCGCAGTCTCGGCTGTGCCCGAGCCAAGTGCGCTATGTCTCGCTCTGTTAGGACTTTCGTTGTTCGTCAAAAGAGGCGCAGGGGCTCGTAACTAAGAGGATACATCCAACCGCAATCTTTTCTTTGGGAGGTGAGTCTAATGAGAATACAAACCCTGGTAAAAGTTCCCAGCGTGCTGGGCCTGATGGGATTGAGTTTGTGCTTGATCCTGGGAGCCAATACCAACGCAGCAATTATCGTGAACGACAGTTGGGCCGATGGCGGACGTAATGACGGTGCCGATCCGCTCGATGCGAATTGGTGGACTTCAGCCGCAGCGGCCGGCATTGAAGTTTCTCCCGGTTCCATGGGATTGGTGACTGGCACGTCAGGCCGAGGTATCCATGCCATCTTTCCTACACAGACACTAGCGAACGTCGGAGACAAATTGATCGCGACATACACGTTCACAACACCAGCAACCATTGGCAGTAATGCGACAGGAGCTTTTCGCGTGGGGCTTTTCGATACGCTGGGACGTGCCGGATTGAATGCGGATATCACAGCATCTTCTGGTACACCTAATGCGGTTTACGGCTGGGGGACGGGGGCAGGTGGGCCGGGTACGGCTGGCTTGCCGGGCTACATGATGGATATGGACATGCGTACGGGAGCAGATGATTTGTCATTTCGCACTCACGATACGGGAACGGTTGTCCCTTCAGGACGCCTCATGGGGACGACATCGGGTTTTACTCAAATTTCACCCACGGGACCTGATGGGGCTTATGAATTCGCTGCGAACACAACTTACACAGGTTCAGTGTCGCTGACGCGAATAAGTGCCACGGAAATGTCAATTACAGGAACATTGGGAGCGGCAAGCCATACCGTGATCGATGAATTTGATTCGACGAGCTATGGGATGCTCGGCTTCTGGGCGAATTCCAACATCTTCGGATCATCCTCGACGCCGGGGGTTGCGAACAACGGCATCGATTTTTCCAACGTCACGATTGAATTTATTGCCATCCCCGAGCCAAGTTGTCTGGCTCTTTTGGGGCTAGCAGGCTTGGCACTAGCTCGTCGCCAACGAAATTGCAATTAGAGACTTGGGAAATTGTTTGAATGAGTGCCTCGGCATTCTCACGAGGGAATGTCGAGGCGAGTTGAATGATTATTGGCTATTAGGAGTGGACTATGAACGCCCATCCAGCATTCACGACAAATCAACGGAGTTGTGCTCGCGTCGGCTTTACGCTGGTCGAGCTCTTGGTAGTGATCGCGATTATCGGCGTTTTGGTCGCCTTGCTGCTACCAGCGGTCCAGGCCGCGCGGGAGTCGGCACGGCGCATGTCGTGTTCCAATAATCTCAAACAAATCGGTTTAGCGGATTTGAATTTTGAAAGCACGAACGGGCATCTCGTAACGGCTCGGCTCGGACCGGATTCAACTAATGCAAATACTTTTCGGAATTTGAGAACTGCCGAAGAGCGGTCGGGGGCGAGTGGATTCGTGCTATTGCTTCCACACATTGAACTGCAAGCACTATTTGAGCAACTCGACATCTATAAAAATCAAAGTATATGGCCTGCGGCCCAATTCTCTACGCCTGATTGGCGGACCCCAGAAAGATCGCGGGCAATGGCGACAAGCATTGCTGCGTATATTTGCCCATCTGAGGGAAGTGAGCTCTATGTTGAGTTTTCGGGCTTTGGCAATCCAGCACCCGCTACTGCCTCCTATGCATTTGTTGCAGGTCATCGTGGAGTGAGTAGTGGAGTGACCTACAATCTTGTTGATGCTTGCATGGTCAAGCATCGCAATACTGGTCCTCATTTATACCACACGAGAATAAAACTCAAGCAGATCGAAGACGGAACTAGCAGTACGATTTCTGTTGGTGAAGTTATTGAAACATCCGTAGGACGCATGAATGAAGGCCTGCCAACAGTCGCCGACTCGCACAACATTTGGGCAGTCGTTCTCCGCTACCTCGATGGGTTTAGGACGACTTCGGTTGCCCTTAATACTCCTCCATGGATGGAAACAGTTAATGTCGAAGGAGATATCGTGAACGGAGCCTTCGCAAGTCGCCATCCCGGGGGCGCTCAATTCGTCTATGTTGATGGCCATGTGGAGTTTGTTCAAGATTCAATAGATTTAGATACCTATCAAAACATGTCAACTATAGCCGGAGAGCCCTTAACTATGGACCGAATAGACGACAAGACCTCTCCTACTGGAACTTGCTATCGATTTTGATCGGCTTAACAGATTTTTTGTGTTCAAACATGTTTGCTCTTCGCTTGTGGATGTCAGCTTGTTGTTTTTGTTTAGTTTTTCCTATTTGCGGATGCAGCGATCGCTCACCGAGGTATCCAGTATCCGGTAAGGTATTGATCGATGGTGAACCGTTAAGTGTGGGTACAGTTCGATTTGTTCCTACGAATGGTCGAGTTGTGAGCAGCCGAATTATGAAGGATGGCTCTTTTACACTTTCTGAAGTTTCTTTGAATTCATCTCGAATGACTGATGGTGTCTTGCCAGGAAAGTACCGAGTGTGTGTAACCGCCTCTCGAGTGATCGACGAAAATTCGGGAGAAGTGGAGTGGTTGGTTCCTAGTCAATATGCGGACTTTAGGTCGTCAGGTATCGAACATGAAATTTTCGAGTCGCGTGATGACTTGGTCGTCAATCTGACATGGAAAGGCAGTGAGTATCGTGACGAAGACCAAAACTTTTCCGATGTGAAAACTCATGGCTCGCCAGAAGTGAAGGAATCTAAGGTTCGATGACATCCCTACAACGATGGTTCAGTATCTGGCGATTGATTACGTGTTATATCACTGTAATGGTTTTTGCTGGTTGCAGCGATGGTAGGCCTGTTCGAGTGACCGTATCAGGGCAAGTGTTGATCGATGGCCAGCCGCTGACCGTGGGCAACATTAAGTTCGTACCAGAGGGTGCGCGACCTTCGTCGAGCAAAATTGATTCCGAGGGACGATTTACTCTGACTTGCTACGATGGGGACGATGGAGTCGTTCCCGGCAAACATCGTGCTCAAGTCTCCGCGGTTGAGGTGTTAGGTCCTAGTAAAGTCAGGTGGCATGCTCCTCAGAAGTACGCCGACTTTCGCACGTCCGAGTTGGAATATGAAATCACAGAACCTACGGACGATTTGAAGATCGAATTGACTTGGGATGGCGGGGCACCGTTCGTTCAATGAATCGTGTCAAGGATTTAATTAGGAACAGTATGGTAACGAGATTACTAAGCTTTATGCCAGTGATCGCGTTACTCGTGGCAATTAGTGAGAGCCACGCCAGAGCGGCTGAATATATGGTTTCTAATGCATCACAAATTGCTGCTCTACGTACCACAGTGCAACCCGGTGATACGCTCGTCATGGCCGATGGTACTTGGACCAACCAACGGATTAGTTTTGCCGGGTTCGGAAGCTCAGCCAATCCGATCACGCTTCGCCCGCAAACGCCAGGAGGGGTCGTGCTCAATGGCAATTCCAAAATTCAGATTTCTGGCGATTGGCTGGTGGTCGACGGCTTGAAGTTTGAAGGGGGCGCATTGGCCGCAGATGATCATATCGTTGAATTTCGCGGGGTGAACGGCGAAGCCACCAACTCACGTTTCACGAACTCAGCGATCATCGACTACAACCCGGCCAGCGTCGACACACGTTATTTCTGGGTGTCGCTCTATGGCCAAAACAACCGCGTCGATCACAACCGCTTCGAGGGGCAAACACATTCGGGGGTAACACTCACAGTTTGGCGCGATGAGGGAGTTTCCGATCATCACTTGGTTGACGCCAATCACTTTTTAGACCGCCCGGTCCCCGTGAATCCCAGCGACCCGAATGGCTTCGAGACGATTCGTATCGGCACGAGTACCGACTCGTTGTCCGACTCCTTTACAGTCGTCGAAAACAACCTGTTTGAACGGCTGGACGGGGAAATCGAGATCATTTCCAACAAGTCGGGACACAACACCTATCGATACAACACGTTCCGCGATTCCCAGGGAACTTTGACGTTGCGGCATGGTAACGACACGCTGGTCGAAGGCAATTTCTTTCTCGGCGAAGACAGGAACAACAGTGGAGCCATTCGCGTCATCGGCGAGCGGCAGACGATCGTCAACAACTACATTGCTAATGTTGACGATCGCGCCGGTGGCGCGATTTCACTATCGGCTGGCGTGCCCAACTCTCCGTTGAGCGGCTATTACCAAGTGAAAGATGCTGTCATAGCTCACAATACTTTGGTCAACACGACCGGTGTGATGCTCACTTTCGACGACGGCTTGGGGAGCAGTGGCCGTACGCTGCTGCCTGAGAATGTCACCGTGGCCAACAACATATTCCGGAGTGACGGACCAACAATCTTCGAGGGGAACGAGGGAGCCAACTGGACTTGGGAAGGAAACATCGCCTTCGGCGGCAGCTTAGGACCTAAAGCTGGTGATGCCGGTATTGCCAACATTAATCCCCAATTGGAACTTGATGCGAACAATGTTTGGCGGTTGAGTTCGATAAGTCCCGCGCGTGATGCTGCGGTTGGTGACTACTCCGACTTTGTGACCGTCGACATGGACGGCCAAGCCCGCATTAATGTGTTCGATATTGGTGCGGATGAATTTTCCACGGCGACCATCTCGCGTAAACCTTTGCAAAGCGGCGATGTCGGTCCGACTTGGTTGGACAATCCTCCTGGCGGAGGGGGCAGCGCAGGCTGCGTGATTGCTGGTTGTGCAATTCAGGCTGAAGACTATTCGGCGCTGCTTGATCCCAACGGGAATGGATCGAGTTGGACCGTGGTGACGGATGCTCAAGCGTTAGGGTCTGAAGCTTTGCGAGCGCCCTCGGGCAATCGTACCGACGTGCCAGGGAATCCCCACGATGCCCTCGCTGTTTATGACGTCACTTTCGAGCAAGCTGGAACCTATCGAGCTTACTATCGTGCTAAGGGCTTGAATGGCAGCTCCGACAGCATGTATGTTCCCGATAGTTTTAATGTCGATCCCGACAATTCGGAAACACTGACTCAAGACGGCACTTATCGCTGGGAAGTTGGCGGTCTGTTCACCGTCACGCAATCGAATGTCGGCGTGCCCCTTGAGTTTCGTATCGGCAAGCGGGAAGAGTCGGCCTACTTTGATGCGTTTGTTTTGAATCTTGATCAGTCGTTAACCGAGGCCGAGTTGGACGCCCTGTTTGCAATTCAATACTCGGCGGCAGATTTCAACCAAGATGGCTTTGTCGATGGTAACGACCTACTGATTTGGCAGACCAATTACGGCGGTAGCCAATCGCTTTTGTCTTCACAAGGCGATGCCGATGGCGACGGCGACGTCGACGGTCGGGATTTCATGATTTGGCAGCGTGAGTTCTCACCGCCTGCCGTACTGACGGCAGTGGTTCGCAGTGTGCCGGAACCGACCGCGATTGCTTTGCTACTTTTCGGCAGCGTCTGGGGCTATCGCTTCCGCTTGCCTACTCGTTCGCATGAGAAAACGGAAAGGGTGTAACACAATGGATAATCCGCAGAATAACAAATCTGTCACACGACGAGATGTTTTGAAAAGCTCTTTGGCAGGTGCCGCCCTCGCCGTACCGTACTTTGTGCCATCTCGTGTATTTGGCGCCAACTCGCCGAGCAATCGCATCACGCTGGCATGCATCGGCGTCGGCAATCAAGGCCTACCTGTGATGCAACGTTTCTTGAAGTTTCCAGAGTGCCAGGTTCTGGCCGTCTGCGATGTGAATAAAGGCAGCGCGGGCTACAAAGAGCCCGGAAAAATTTATGGCCGTGATCCGGCACGCCAGGAAGTCGAAGCCCACTATGCCAAGCAGAATGGCTCGGACACATACAAAGGCTGTGAAGCTTATAACGACTTTCGTGAGATTCTCAGCCGACCAGATATTGATGCGGTCGTGATTTCCGCGCCCGATCATTGGCACAGCATCATGACAGTGATGGCTGCGGAAGCCGGTAAGGACATCTACTGCGAAAAACCGCTAGGGCTGACGATCGGTGACCAACAGGCCATGGTCGCGGCCGTGCGTAAGCACAAACGAATTCTTCAAACAGGCAGCCACGAACGCTCGAATCCCAATGTCAAGAAGCTTGTTGAGCTCGTGCAAAGCGGCGGCATTGGCCAGGTCAAGCGTGTTATTGCGAATGTGGGGCGGCACAACATGATCGGACCGGGTCCAGGCTGGCAAGAGATGCCAGTACCGGAAGGTTTTGATTACAAGCTCTGGTTAGGTCCCGCACCTGACGCCCCGTATCACGCGGATCGTTGCTTGTATCGTTTCCGCTTCAACTATGATTATGCCGGCGGCCAAGTCACCAATTTTGGCGCACATTCCTTGGATATGGCGCAATGGGGCTTGGGAATGGACAACTCCGGTCCTGTGAAAGTCGAGCATGTTTATGCTGACTATCTTCCGGAAGGGAGTTTGTTTAATGCCGCGACTTATACGCACTTCCGCTGCACCTATGACAACGGTGTTGTGCTTGATTGTATGACCGGTTCACCCGACGTGCGGTGTGAATTTGAAGGAACCGATGGCTCGGTTCGCATAGATAATCAGGGGCGTAATTTCGTCACGATTCCCGAAAAGCTGCGTGCCGAGAAGTTTGGCACGGAGATTCCAGACGTCTATCCCAGCAACGACGATCATCAACGCAATTTTATCGAGTGCGTGAAATCTCGCCAGGAACCGGCGGCACCGGTGGAGGTTGGCCATCGTAGCGCTACCATCTGTCACTTGGGCAACATCGCCATGAAGCTCAAAGCAAGCTTGAAATGGGATCCCAACAAAGAAGAGTTTGTGGACAACAACGAAGCGAACGCGCTCCTCAATCGCGACACACGCACAACCTGGAATGTTTAACTTTGTCTCTTAGTCTTTGCCTTTATGTCACAACCACTTACACAACAGACGCTTGCTAAGACTCTCGCAGTTGGCAAGTCAACCGACGTCACGATTTCTGGCGTGGAGTTGTACTTTCTGCCTGTGACGACGCGTGTGCCATTGAAGTTTGGGGCCGAAACGCTTAGTTCGGTCACTTGTGCCCGCGCGCGAGTGATGGTGGAAGATCGTTCTGGACGTAAAGCCGAAGGATGGGGTGAAACTCCGCTCAGTGTCCCCTGGGTATGGCCGAGCACGCTACCGCATCGGACACGAGATTTGGCGCTGCGTGATTTTTGCGAACAGCTAGCGGGAGCTTGGAGTGCGATTTCTTCTTATGGTCATCCGTTGGAAATCGGCTATGAGTTTCAAGTCAATAATTTGCCCGCGCTCTTGGCGGGTTTTAATCGCGATTGTGCCCCTGAGGAACGTATTCCCTATTTGGCTGGGCTCGTTGGTTCGTCGCCGATTGATATCGCGTTACACGATGCCTACGGCAATCTGCATGGCAAGCCTGTGTACGAATGTTACACGGCCGAGTACATGAACCACGACTTGGCTTATTATCTAGAGCCAGCGGAAGGTTCGCAGGTTGATTTTCAAGGGCGCTATCCCTGTGATTATTTCGGCACGGACAGTTTGACGCAAATCCCCGTTTGGCATTTGGTGGGAGGGGTGGATCCGCTCAATACCTCGGAATTGAATGGCACACATTCGACGGATGACGTGCCGGTGCTGCTTGAGGATTGGATTCAGCAAGATGGGATTCGTTGCTTCAAAGTCAAGTTGCGAGGCAATGATGCCGTCTGGGATTTCAACCGCTTGGTCGAAGTTGGAAACATCGCCAGCCGACATGGCGGTTATACTCTCAGCGCAGATTTTAACTGCACCGTGCGCGAGCCAGAATATGTCAACCTGATCTTAGATCGCTTGGCTTTGGAGCATCCGCAAATATTCGACGCGATTCTTTACGTGGAACAGCCGTTTCCTTATGACCTGGAAGCCAACAAGATTGACGTTTCAAGCGTCTCGCGGCGCAAGCCGTTGCTGATGGACGAAAGTGCCCATAACTGGCAACTCGTACGGCTAGGGCGAGAGCTTGGTTGGACGGGCGTCGCACTCAAGACATGTAAGACACAAACCGGCGCGATTCTCACGCTCTGCTGGGCGAAGGCCCACGGCATGAGCGTTATGGTTCAAGATCTCACAAATCCCATGCTGGCGCAGATTCCACACGTGGCATTGGCTGCCCATGCTGACACGATCATGGGGGTGGAATCCAATTCCATGCAGTTTTATCCGCAGGCATCGATTCCGGAAGCGCGCGTTCATCCTGGGCTTTATCAACGCCGTCAGGGTCAACTGGACCTGCGATCCATTAAAGGGGCGGGGTTTGGTTATCGAATCGATGAAATCCATCGTCAGCTCGATCCGCCGGTGGCCCAGTTCGGCAGTTTTGTTAAGAACTAGTCTTAGCGGAGATGTGTTTTACCCTCATGTATCGCTTCATACCGTCATTTGCTTTGATCGTTGTTTCGCTTTTGGGGCAAGTCGTACTTGCGGAGAATTCCGAGCCTCAGCTTCTGGTCTGGGAGTTGGAACAACTGCAAGCTTCGAAGGCTGCGTTAACAAATCCAACACCCGAATTGTCTCGAGCCGCGGATCAGTTGAAGAGACAGGCCGAAAAATCGCTGAAGAATCAGTCTTATTCAGTCACTTACAACGACTTTGTTCCGCCCAGCGGTGACAAGCATGATTATGTCAGCTTCGGGGCCTATTGGTGGCCCGATCCCACGAAGCCGGATGGCTTGCCGTATATTCGTCGCGACGGCGAAACAAACCGCGAGCAACGAAGTCTTGGTGACAAGGATAATCTCAGCGCGTTGCTCAAGGACGTTGAAACGCTTTCACTGGCTTATTATCTGTTTGATGACGAGCGGTATGCCCAACATGCGATCCAGTTGCTCAACGACTGGTTTCTTAATCCCGACACCCGCATGAATCCCCACCTCGATTATGCCCAGGCGGTGCTTGGACGTAATCATGGCAAGAGCACGGGGATCATCGACACGCGCGATTTTATCTACGTGCTGGAGTCTTTGGAGTTACTCAAGTCTTCCCCTGCCTACACCCCCGAGTTTGCCGAGGGTATGAGGAACTGGTTTGTCGATTTCTTTCAATGGCTGCAAACGAGCGAGCATGGCAAGAAAGAAAGCTCGGCTTTAAATAATCATGGCGCCTGGTATCAGGCCCAAGCCATGAGAATCGCCTTGTATTTGCAGGAGGAAGACTTTGCCCGGCAGTTATTGAAACATGTTCAGGACAATCTCATTCCAGCCCAAATTCAAGCAGATGGCACGCAACCCCATGAGCTCGCGCGCACGAATTCGTTTCACTACAGCTTATTCAACTTACATGCATTGGGGACGATCGCGCGCATGGCCGAATCGCTCAATGAAGATCTGTGGCATGAAAAAGGACAGCAAAATCAGGGTATGCAAGCTGCCTCGCTCTTTTTGCTACCTTACGTGACTGGCGACGAGCCGTGGCCACACAAGCAGATCAGCAAGTACGAAATCTCGCCACGGGTTAACGAGTTTTTGCGTATGCTATCGGTTCGCTATCAAGAACCCCGCTGGCTTGACGTTTCAACCAACTATCGAAAGAAGGCTACTTCGTTTGATTACTCTCCGTTTGTTGCAGCAGGCTATTCCAAGCAGCGCTCTGCGAATGAGTGAACCACAGTTCTTGAATTAACGGAATCAATCCATGTCTCATCATGACTTTTCGAAACCACTGACAAGGCGGCAATTCGGACGTGGGATAGCGCTGGCTGCCGCGGCCACTACGCTTACAGGCGATTTGTTTGCCGCTGCCGAACCGACCTCGCCTCAAAAGTTCTGTGCGTTTATCAAGTTTCTACGGGATCTTGATTACGAACAACTGGCAGATGGTATCGCTGCCGCGGGTTTTGACGGTGTTGAAGTGACGGCGCGCGAAGTCGAAGGCTATGTTCATCCCGCTGCCGCTTCAGAGGAACTTCCGAAATTGCAGGAAGCCCTTGCGAAACGTGGTTTGCAAATCACGATCCTGACAACGGATATTCTGAGTGCCGACCAGCCACACGCTAAAGAAATGTTGCGTGCTGCAGCTGCGCTCAAGATACCATTTTATCGATTAGGCTTTTATCGGTACGATCTTAAGAAGCCAATCGTCGCTCAACTTGCCGAATTGAAGCCAAAGTTTCGAGACATTGCCGAAATGAACCGTGAGATTGGAATTTCCGCGGTCTATCAAAACCATTGTGGCGAGAATTTCTTCAGTGCCACATTGTGGGATTTGCATGAAATGCTCAAGGATATTCCACCAGCGGAAATTGGATGCGTTTTCGATATTCGCCATGCCGCGGTGGAAGCCGGTGAGGCTTGGCCGCAGTTGTTCAACTTGATGCAGCCCAATATCACGGCTGTATCTATCAAAGATTATGTCTGGAACGGCAACAAGTCGCAGCACACTCCCTTGGGACAGGGAAGGCTCGACCAGAAGTTCTTTAAGCTGCTCGCGGACTCCGATTTTTCAGGACCGATCTCGGTGCATGTCGAGTATCTTCCCAAAGCGGATGCCCAAGAAAACCTGCAAGCTCTTAAGACGGATTTGCAGACTCTCAAAGGAATGTTATCCGCATAGATCTTCACGACAGGCTTTGTCATGACGAATGCTACAGAAACTGTTGCCACGGATCGCGGCAAATGGATGGCCCTAACGGCGGCTTTTCTTGGCTGGATGTTTGATGGTTTTGAAATCGGTATGTTCCCCTTGGTCGGGCCGAGCGCGCTCGACGATTTGCTCGGAAGCCAGTTGCTTGACAATCCGACTCTCAAGGCCGAGTGGTTTGGCGTCATCATGTCGGTGTTTCTTGTCGGCGCGGCCACAGGTGGCGTTGTCTTTGGTTGGCTCGGCGATCGCATCGGCCGAGTCCGCGCAATGTCATTCAGCATTTTTACTTACGCGTTATTTACCGGTTTGTGTGGCTTCGCGGAGGAAGCTTGGCACATTGCGGTGTTGCGATTTATCGCGTCGCTGGGCATGGGGGGAGAATGGGCCCTGGGCGTTGCGCTTGTGACTGAAATTTGGCCGGATAAATCGCGCGCGATGCTGGCAGGCTTAATCGGTGCGGCCGCGAACGTCGGCATGCTCTTGGTGGGCCTGCTAAGTCTTGTGCTCGTTAATTTCATACAAGGTTTTGGAAATTTCCTTAGTTCGTTGGGCACGCCTCCGAGCACCGTGGAGTATCTGCTGCACAACGACGGCTGGCGACTGATGATGATTGCGGGCGCTTTACCGGCACTGCTTGTCTTCTTTATACGTTTGTTCGTTCCCGAATCGCACAAATGGGAAACTGTGCAGAAGCAAGGGGCCACATCGCACTGGGCTACAAAAGATCTTCTGGGGGTCGTCGTGGGCGCTCTAGGGGCGATTGCCGTGGTCACCGTCTGGTCACCCTTTTTTCATAGCGCTTTTGATGCTGATGCAGAACAAACCACTGCCACAGTGCTACGTATCGGGGTGACTCTTATTGGATTGGTCGTAGCCTTGGTTGGCTATATTTATCCCGTGATGAGATATTTGCATCGCGCTGAATACGCTGGAACATTATCGTCGGGCGATGCCTCGCGAAATCTGCGCATGATGCTATTCGCAGCTTGTCTTGCCGGTATTCCACTTTTGGGGACATGGGGTTCTTTGCAATGGGCCCCAAAATGGGCGATTGCTTTGGCTGCGGAGCTTCCTGCTGATCAAGGGCCTTATCACGCCAAGGAATACACACAAATCGCGTCAGCATCGGGTGCCGTGTTGGGCACGATGGTTGCCGCACTTATGGGAGGATGGCTCGGCAGAAGGATTACTTACGCCTTGCTTTGCATCGGATCATGCATATCGCTTATCTATATGTATCAAGCGAACGATGCGTTCGGCGCAAAGTTGCTGGTGTCGGTCTTCGTAGCAGGTGGAATCACGGCGGCATTTTATGGCTGGTTCCCGCTCTATCTGCCCGAGCTATTTCCGACCCGTATACGAGCGACTTCACAAGGTTTTGCATACAACTTTGGTCGGGTGCTCTCGGCGCTTGGCTCATTGCAGACGGCGACTCTCACGGCCTTTTTCGCGACGGGCATTTCAGCGGATCGAATTGAGATCGAGGCTTTCCCCAAAGCCGGGGCTGCCTTGTCGGCCATCTATCTGATTGGACTGGTCATCATTTGGTTCGGACCTGAGACCAAAGGCAAGCCCCTGCCTGATTAACGCTGGTTCAGCGTGGAGAGTTTCATAGATGCTCGCTGAACAGTCTGTTAGTCTTGCCGACCGGCCAAACGCGGCGGGCATTCAGCCCCTACGGATTCGCTGGGTTATGGTTGGCTTTGCCTTCGCGGCGACGGTGATCAATTATCTGGACCGCCAGACCCTCTCGGTCGTTGCCCCGGCCTTGCGCGAAGAATTCGGCATGAGCAACGAGGATTATGGCTATGTTCTCTCGGCGTTCATGTTGGCCTACACAATTTCCAACGGCCTGTCGGGGGCGATGCTCGACAGGCTTGGTACCCGCTTAGGATATGCACTCTGCATGGCATGGTGGTCGACAGCGGGAATTTTGCATGCGTTTGCTGTTGGTCCCTGGTCGCTGGGAGGATTTCGCTTTTTATTGGGCATTGGTGAAGCCGGCAACTGGCCAGCAGGAGCAAAGTTGGTTTCAGAATGGTTTCCTGCTCAGGAGCGTGCATTCGCAGCAGGGATTTTCAACAGCGGTGCGGCGATCGGGGCCATCATGGCACCCCCTTTAGTGACTTGGCTGGTACTCACCTGGGACTGGCAAACGGCATTCATTGTCGTGGGACTCGCCGGGTATGCTTGGCTCGCGGCGTGGTGGCTTGTCTACTACACGCCGTCGGCGGTTGAAGCAGCACCTAAACATAAGGCTGTAAGTTCTTGGCAACTGATGCAAACGCGATTTCTAGCCACGCTCACACTCTCCAAAGTCTTTCTCGATCCCGTCTGGTATTTCTATATTTTTTGGTTTCCCCAATATCTTAAAAGCGTCCGTGGCTTCGATCTGGCAGAGATCGGCATGACGGCGTGGATTCCCTTCGTGACGGCAGACCTCGGAAACTTGGTTGGCGGTTGGCTCACGGGGCGATTGATCCAACGCGGAGTTCCAGTCTCAACCGCTCGCAAGGCCGTGTTTGGTTTGTTTGCGCTTTTGATGACATCAGCCATTCCCGCCGTGCTTGCCGAGAATTCCTGGGTATCAATAGCGTTAATTTCTGTCGCAACTTTTGGCTACACGGGCTGCAATAGCAATGCCATTGCTTTCCCTCCCGACGTGGTTCCCAAATCGATGGTGGCTACCGTCTGGGGCTTGGCAAGCATGGGATCTGGATTCGGCGGAATGATCTTTAGTTGGCTTAGCGGTCGGCTTATCGACCAATACGGTTATGTTCCCGTGTTCATAGCCTATGGCATTATGCCGTTGATAGCAGCAGGATTGATAATCTTTGTGATGGGCCCTCTAAAACCGCTGCCACAATTTCGTGAATCGATGGCTCAGGGTGATTAAACCATGCACCGACTCCAAGGTAAAAAAGCTTTAGTGACCGGGAGTGGACAAGGCCTTGGCCGAGCTATCGCCGAGGAGTTACTGCACGCGGGATGCGACGTTGCGATTCACTATTGCAAAAGTGCAGACGGCGCAGAAGAGGTTAAGGGCTTAGCCTCCGGAGGAACGCGTGCCGAATGCTTTGCCGCGGATCTTACGAATCCATTGAAAGCGGCAACGATGGTAAATGAGGCCATCAAATTCTTGGGCGGTCTCGATATCCTCGTCAACAATTCGGGAGACATTCTTGGGCGGCGACGGCTCGGTGAAATTGACGACGATTTTTGGGACCAAACCCTCGACGTCAATCTTAGTAGTATGATGTATGTGACACGCGCGGCACTCCCCTTCTTGCAGGCTCAGTCCTGTTCGAGCATCGTCAATGTCGCGTCACTGGCGGGGCGGATGGGAGGACATCCTGGCTCGCTCGCTTATTCGACCGCGAAAGGAGCCGTGCTGGCCTGGACACGATCGCTTGCCAAAGAACTCGGCCCATCGGGGATTCGCGTAAATGCCGTCGCACCAGGATTGATCCTGGGAACTTCCTTTCACGCGACACACACCACGCCAGAATCAGCCGCGGCCACAATCTCTGGCATCCCACTGGGACGTGCCGGCAGCCCCGAAGACGTTGCCAGGGCCGTGGCATTTTTGGCCAGCGAACACAACGGTTTCATCACCGGCGCAACACTCGACATCAACGGCGGCGTTTATGGCTGTTAAACTCTCGTCAATAAGTCGCCGACAGCTTACTCAGAGGGTTTCTTAGTAAAAAAATTACAAAAGGTGGCGGGGGGACGGATTCGAGTCGACGACCTCGAGGTTATGAGCCACTATCTTAGAAACGCAGAATCCACTGCAGTTGCAGGCTTGAAAGTGATTTTATTACCACGTTTGCGCTCGAGTATGGAATGCTGATAATTAGCATCAAACGTCAATCATTGGTAAAAATTGGAATTCCAAAGAGGGTTGTCTTCTCGACGTAGGCCGAAACGTCCGCGAAAATAATGATTTATAATTGACTTCCAGTTGGAAACAACGTGAAATTGTAATTGTCATCAACCGCCGCGGATAGCGCGAGCGAGTTATATGGGACGTACCTATTCGTGGCCTTGTGATTGGCAACTGGATGTTTGTTGCTTTAAATGGTAGTTCTCTTTTTGCATCGCGATTTTTTTCGGTGATTTCTAATTATGGCTGACGAAACCTATCCGGGCATCAAAGGCAGAACCGCAATTGTCACCGGAGGTGCGAAAGGAATTGGCGCAGCGTGCGTGCAATTGCTTGCCAATTGCGGTGCCAACGTCGCGATTCTCGATATTGACGGACAGGCTGCGGAATCCTTGGCATTGACGCTCGGCACGGGTTGCGCGGGTTTTTTTGTCGATGTGAGCGACTCAAAGGCCGTTCGCACAACTTGCCAAAAAGTGGCTACGGAACTCGGACCGCCTACCTTGTTGGTTAACAACGCGGGAATCGGGCACTACGCAACGGTGACCGCGACGACTGATGACGAATGGGACCGGGTATTGAACGTCAATTTGAAGTCGTACTTCCTTTGTGCCCGCGAAACGATCCCATTTATGGAGTGTGCCGGAAAAGGCTCAATTGTGAACGTCGCGAGCGTGCAAAGCTTTATTAGCCAACGTCGGGTTCCGGCGTACTGTGCGAGTAAGGCAGGGATCATTGGACTTTCTCGAGCGATGGCTGTTGACCATGCCCCTCTAATACGCAGCAACGCGGTCTGCCCAGGTTCCGTTGATACGCCGATGTTAGCCGCCGCGATTGAAGGCGCGATCGATCAAGAGGCCCTGCTGCAGGAATGCCGAAATATGCATTTGTTGAAGCGGATCGGACAGCCCCAGGAGATCGCACAATTGGTGGTATTCTTGTTGAGTGATTCCGCCTCATTCATTACGGGGCAGGCCATCAGGATCGATGGTGGGCTCGGACTCGAAATCGGTGGCAGTGCTCGGTGATCGGCGAGGTGTTTGAATGGCGGTTCGAGAAGATGTTTTGACAGACGCTGAATCAGAATTCTGGTTGAAAGATTTTCATATTTCGGCGGCTGATAACCTGACACTCGAAGGCTCTGTCGATTGGTCGATTACGAAACGAACTCTTCACGGTGGACCGTCTGCGAATATCGACGTCATCACCATGGATAATGGCGTTCTTTCTGTGCAGGTTTTGCCCACCCGTGGCATGGGTTTATGGAAAGGGACGTTTGGAGGAAAGAATCTTGGTTGGCAATCGCCTGTGCGATTTCCAGTTCATCCAAGTCTCGTCAATCTGGCTGACCAACGAGATACCGGTTGGCTCACAGGATTCAACGAGTTGATGTGCCGATGCGGATTACATTCGTTTGGAGCGCCAAGTTCGACGTACTCTGAAGATGGAACTGTCATCGAACGGCCTTCGACCTTGCATGGGAGGATCGCCAATCTGCCTGCGCACTTTGTTTCCACCAAAGTCGACACGGCTGGAAAAGGCAAGCTAAGTGTGCGTGGAATTGTCGAGGAAGCAGCACTGTTTGGCGGCTGCTTACGACTCGACAGTACTTTGCACATGACTGCGGGTTCCTATAGTCTCGAAATCAACGACACGATCACCAACTGCAGCGACATGTCGGCCGAGGGGCAAATTCTTTATCACATTAATTTTGGACCGCCTTTGTTGGGGGAAGGGGCTAAAATCTTCGCTGCGGTCGAGCAGTTGGCCCCCTACGACGAACACTCAGCGAAGAGTAGTGAAAGCTGGAACATATGTGGCAAACCTACTGCCGGTTTTGTTCAGCAATGCTATTTCGTGAAACCGATCGCCGATTCAGATGGACTTGCGACAATTCTGTTCTGCAATTCTACGGGTGACTTTGCGGTTCAAATCATGTTCAACACGCAATGGCTTCCTTGTTTGACTCTTTGGAAAAACTTTGCGGGGGAGCGAGACGGATATGTCCTCGGAATAGAGCCCGGGACAAGTTACCCCAACCCCAAGCCTTTGGAACGCCAACTCGGCCGCGTTCCTCAGCTAGGACCGGGCGAGAGTCTGCAAGCCTCAGTTCAGTTGTCATTTTTCAATGATGCTGATTCCATCGCAACGATCATTGCTTCCATCGCTCATCAGCAAACGCGATGCGAATCCCAAATTCACAAAACGCTTCAGCCAGGCTTTTCATTTTTATAATGCCGAACAACTCAAACACACTAGGAAGGGTAGATATGCAAATTGCTGGCGTGGCGAAAGTATTTACCAAAACTAATCTGAAGCTTCTCAAACAGATTGGTGTCGACGATTTCGTTTATTACAACATGAAAGGAATGCCCGGCAGCTTCGAGGAACTCGAAGCGATTAACCGGACTGTCACGAACGAGGGCTTACGTCTTTCGGTGATCGAAGGTGGTCCGCCAATCGACCAGGTGGTCATGGGTAAGGAGGGTCGCGATCAGCAAATTGCAGAGTATGTTCAATCAATCAAGAACATGGGGCGGTTGGGTATTCGTGTGCTCTGCTATAATTTTATGCCGCAAGTCACCAGTGCCGCGATGGTCGCGCGGACTTCGATGACGTTCCCAGAACGCGGCGGGGCACTCACGAGTCAGTTTCGCAGCATCGATTTTAGACCAGAATGCATCCCACATGGCGAACAGCCCACATCCGACGATCAGATGTGGGACAACCTTGAATACTTTCTCAAACGTGTTGTCCCTGTTGCAGAACAAGAAGAAGTTCTCCTGGCGATGCATCCAGATGATCCACCGATATCTCCGTTATGCGGCTTGTCCCGAATCATGCGTAGCGTTGCAGATTTTGACCAAATGCTTGAAATAGTGGACTCGCCTGTCAACGGCATTACCCTTTGCCAGGGCTGCTTTGCGGAAATGGGGTGCGATCTACCCCGCGTGGTGCGGCACTTTAAGGATCGAACGCATTTTGTTCATTTCCGAGATATCCAAGGTTCGCCGGAAGACTTTTACGAATCGTTCCCCGATAATGGCGCAAACGATATGTTGGAAGTTTTACGCGCTTACCGCGAGACCGACTATCACGGCTTCATTCGAGTCGACCACGTTCCGCTGCTAGCCACAGAAGAGGCCCCTTACGATGGCTATGGCATGTACGGACATACATTTGCAATTGGGTATCTCAAGGGCCTTATGGAGTCTGTCTTCGGACATCCGGTTCGGAATTCTCAGAGTGCCAACTTGCGAGAGGGTTGATCATGGCAAGACTCGAAGGCAAAAAATATTTGTAACGCCTGCGGGGCAGGGGATCGGCCGTGTCTAGGTCTTGACATTTTGCCGCTAAGGCGCGAACGTGTCCGCAACGGACATGAATCGCGATTTATTCGAGCCATTGAAAAGTGACCAACCGCTGTTGGATTGTCGGCCTCTGGATGTCACTGATAGTGACGCGATCAAAGCGATTGCGGGAAGCATTGTCACGGTAGATGTTTTGATGAATTGCGCTGGCTACGTCCATCATGAAACTATCGTTGCTTCCAGCCGCAAGGTTTTCCCAATCGATTTGCGAATGGTGCGAGCAAAGCGGCCGTAATCGGGCTTACCAATCGATTGCGGCAGACTTCACCAAACAAGGCATCCGCTGCAACGCGATTTGTCCCGGCGCGGTTCACATTCCCTCGCTTATAGAGCGTTTTGCGGCTCAAGGCGATTTCGAACCACCTTTGCGTCGATCATCTCCCAACAGCCGATGGGACGGTTGAAAACGCCAGGGAAATCGCCGAATTGGCCATTTACTTTGCTGCCGGCGAGTTGACAATCACCACGAGGGCGGTCTACGTGATTGACGGAGTATACGGTATCTAATGCGAGTTGTTGGCATTGATCGCCGGATAATTCAGAGGAGACCCAGGCACATCAACGTCGACACTGGCCAAATGCCAGCGCGCGAGACTGGCAACGACCATCGTCTTGAGATTTTCGCCGGCAAATACCACATTCGTCGGTGACGAGATCATCGTACTCTCCCAGTCTTCGGCCCACACGCTCAATTCTCCCGAGAGTGTGTAACGGTAGATGATGTCGGGCGTGTAGCACGCGATGAATAAGTTTCCGTCTTGATCAAATGCCAATCCATCGGGAATTGTTCGCGGAAGTTCCACAATCATCTGTGGCGAACCCAGTTGGCCGTTAGGCAAGATTTCTGCTTTGGCTACTGACGGCCGGGTCGACAACGCAACATAAAGCTCTTTGCCATCGGGGCTGATTGACAAGCCATTGGGGAACTCGGCGAACTCAGTGCTCACAACTTCGGTACTTCCTCCCGGTCGAATGCGATAAATGCAACCATTATTTGCATGCCAATTTCCCGAGTCTGCGACATAGAGATTGCCCGCGGCGTCGAACACGGGAAAATTGGGATTAATCATAGGTCGGTCAGGCGTCCCACTGGAATAGATGGTCACCTCACCTTGAGGAGACATGCGGGCAACGATCTTTTTCTTTGGGTCGCAAGCGTAGATGTTTCCATGAGCATCAAGGCACAGCCCGAGCAAAAAGCCGCCCGTGCTGCCGACGAGGTTTACCTCACCTTGCGACGAGATTCGATAAACTTGGCCCGCTTCTCCCCCAGCATAAACGTGACCGTCTGGTCCGAGCGTGACTCCTTCAGGGTGATCGAGGCCGTCGGCAAACACACGAAACGATGAGAGAGGAATATCTGACACGTGTCGATCTCCCGAATGATGAAAAGCTTCGCCACAAAAGACTATGCGAGGATTGTCAGGACTATACCATACGACGATAATCGAAGCCATCGATAGTAGCGTAACTCACTTAATGTCTTGCGAAAGTTGCCTGTATAAAATTCTAGAAAGTCTATGAAATGAAATTGTTGCGATATGGCGAACCTGGAAAAGAGAGCCCCGGTGTACTGGATCAAGATGGAAAAATTCGTTCACTGTCTAACTTCGTTGCTGATATCGGGGGTGAAGTTCTCTCAAGCGAATCTTTAAGGAAACTGGCAGCCATTGACCCGGCGACGCTGCCGCTTGTCGAACCTCAGACCCGTATTGGGCCATGTGTTGCGGGAACGTCGAAGATACTATGCATCGGTCTCAACTATGCCGACCATGCACGTGAATCGGGCATGGAGGTTCCCAAGGAGCCAGTCGTTTTCATGAAGGCAACGAGCTCGATCTGTGGCCCGAATGACGACGTCGAGATCCCTCGTAATTCTCAGAAAACCGACTGGGAAGTTGAACTCGGAGTGATAATCGGCACAAAGGCCAAGTACGTCGACGAAGATGCTGCCATGGAGCACGTCGCTGGTTACTGCGTAGTTAACGACTTATCTGAACGCGAATTTCAACTCGAACGTTGTGGACAGTGGGTGAAAGGCAAGAGTTGCGATACTTTTGCGCCTCTGGGCCCCTGGCTGGTGACCAGAGACGAAATTGCTGATGTCCAGAATCTCTCGATGTGGCTCGATGTCGATGGGAAACGTTATCAGAATGGTTCAACGAGCACGATGGTGTTTGGAGTCGCCAAGCTGGTGAGCTATTTGAGCCAGTTCATGTCACTTCTACCGGGTGACGTGATCTCGACAGGTACGCCGCCAGGCGTTGGCTTGGGTCTGAAGCCGCCGGTCTATCTTGTGTCGGGTCAGACTATGCGACTTGGGATCGAAGGTTTGGGCGAACAACATCAACGAACCGTGAAGGCTGGTTAATAGGGGCTGCTATGACAATATCACGTCGGCGATTCATTCAATATTCGATAAGCGGATTGCTGCTCGGTACAGTGTTGGCCCAAGGTTTACATTCAATGGCAGAAGCGACGGACTCATCGCGCGTTTCAGCCGTACGTTATCTCGGAAAGCAGTTCCAAAAAAATCCGGTAGGGGTGACTGGACAGGACTGCGCTTCGAGCATCGGGTTGCCTTCAGGCGAAGCTTTTTGGCTGTTTGGAGATACGATTGAGGGGCCGTTTGAGACGATTCGTGGTCTCGCCCTCGATGACAAGCTGTCGAACACAGCGGCCATCGTTCCCAAGCAGGATGTTTCCGAGGGTATCAAGACATTTCAATTCATTACACAACCAGATGGTAAGCGGCCCCGCCAAATCGTGCCATTTATGGGCGATGAATCACCCGCTGCCCAACGCATCTGGCCGATTCATGGTCTATGTAGTGACGGGCAGATTTATGTGTTCTATCACCGGATTTCGTTGATCCCGGGTGTAGATGTTTTTGATAACTTTACTCTTGAGGGGATGGGCATTGCTCGCGCAAAAATCGGAGAGTGGAAGTTCGAGCGCCTTACTGCTCCCGATGGTGGCTACGAATTTTGGAAAGGCGACAAACCCACGTTTGGGGTTTTCGTGCAAGAACAAGACGGTGTGGCTTATGTGTGGGGAAGCCTGATGACGGGCATGTTCCTGGCTCGCACCAGCCCGGACAAGATTGCGGATGTCGCAAGCTATGAGTACCTAATTGCGGCACCCACGACGGCCGATCCGCAAGCAAAATCCGTTTGGTCGAAAGCATTCGAGCCGACGGCAGTGTTATTTGATTCCGTTCCGAATGAAATGTCGGCATCCTACAACGAGCATCTTGGCTGTTACACGGCCATACACACTCGCTTACGCGAAAATGAAATAGTTTTACGAACAGCACCCGAGATTGTAGGGCCTTGGAGTGAAGCAGAGGTCATCTTTCGTCCTGAGAAAAAGGACGCATCGGAACTGTTCTATGCCGCGAAGGAGCACCCTGAGTTGGCCCGTGAGAATGGTGAGATTATTTATGTAACCTACGTGGATTCAAAGAGTTACGCACCGCAACTCATTGAAGTGACGTTGAAATAACACCGTCTTATCTGAGAACCTCTTCCGGTTGAGGTAGGTGATCGTACCATGTGAATTTGAGCGCAATCATGGCTGCCGCCGACACTACCGCCCAAGCCAGTGCATTCCAATGCCAATGTCCCACCAAGTACATGGGCGAGACATAGGCCCCAAAGATTGCCACGCATGCTAATGTAACATTAATGACGGCATATCCGACGGTCTCGCCTGGGTCGTTAAGTTCTTCAGCCGAGAGATTTGCACGACTCCGAATCGATCCCCACGCGCCAAAAGGTCGGATGCTTTTGTAGAACTCCAGTAGCACGGCGTCTTCGGTTGGTCGCCCCATGAAGGTGCCAATCAACGACGCCACCAGCGATACGCCACAAAGAGCGGGAAACGTATAATAAATAGGTGGGTCGATATTCATCAACGACATGAACAACAATGGCATCGCACCGGCTAGTCCCGCGAGCGTACCGGCTGCGTAGCCCGTGCCATTGAACCGCCACCAATACCAGCGCAGCACATTGGGAATCACAAACGCCGCGCCGAGCGCCATCATGATCCAGTCCCAAACTTGTCGAATCGAGCTTGCATAGAGTCCGATGAGGATTCCAGCGCCGACGATCGCGATCGTGGCGATGTAACTAGCTCTCACGAGATGCTTTTCGCTTGCTTGGGGTCGGAAGAGAGGTTGCCATAGATCCCGCACCAAGTAGGATGCCCCTGAATTGACCGTGGCGGCAAAGGTCGACATGAAAGCAGCCAACAGACCTGCCAGTACCAATCCCAAAACGCCCGAACCGAGGTACTTGGCCAGCACCCGGGGCATCACGATCTCGGCGTCGAGTGTTCCTTGTCCATCGACGATTGCAATGCCGGCTGAAATCGCCAGGAGGGCAATTCCCATGACCATTGCCCAGCGCACGACCAAGAAGGCACTCCACGCGGCGCCAACTTTAGCTGCATCACGCGGATCACGCGCGGAGAGAAACATTTGAAAGTCGAACATCTGCCCAGGCCCGCCGAGGTTGAGCATCAGTCCTTTGGCGACCCACACCAGCACGAGCAGTCCGAACATGCGGTAGCCTTGATATCCGGCCGGCAATGTCTCGACATTGGTCAATTCCCATTGTGGCCAGAGACTTGTGAAACTACCACCATCAACCGGCGCGATTGCAGCAACGCTTTCCGGGGTCAATTCGAAATAGGCGATGCCGGCAATGACAATGCTAGCGACGACGAGGATACAAGTCTGAAGGACGTTAGTGATGACGACCGCTTCCAATCCTCCGAGCAATGTGTAAATTGTCGCAATTCCAAAAATGGTTAAAGCGCAGACGCGTACGTTGGCTTCGGGTTCCAGGCCCGTTTGAACATACTCGGCCGAGAATTTCCCGATCCCTTCGAACCCATAACTCGTGAGACCTATAAGGGTAATGACAGCCATCAGCGCGTAAGCATACCGAGCGGCTCGGCCATCCGCACGGTCGCCAAAGCGAGTGATCATCCACTCAGCTCCCGTCATGACCCGTGAACGACGGACCCACTTGCCCATGTAGGACATGAAAAATGCCGCCATCAGGAAGCCCCACATCCAGTGGTTCCAAACCGATTTCATGCCGAACAGATAGATCAACGTGACCATCCACATCGTGCCACTGATATCGAAGGTCGACACAGAACCCGACATAGCCAGTGCAAGCCAGTGAATCCGGTTTCCTCCAAGAAAGTAGTTCTCCATACTCGCAGCGGCCTTGCGCTGTTGCCAAACTCCAATGCCGATTAAGGCGACGAAAAAGAGAAGAATGATTGCGGCATCGAGCGTAGACATTCTGATGAGCCCTTTGAGGGTTGTGATTCAGGAAAATTCATTTCCAGCGACTAATCATTTTTGGAAGCTGGAGTAAGTTTCACTTGCAAGAAGCGGGGAAAGTAGAGTTCCAGGTTTTCGAAAAGACTCTCGAGTTGAAAAGTATTGGAACAGTAGGTCATTGCCAACCCATCGGCAGTTTGCTCGGGGTGAGCTTTCGCTGCATAAAGCAACTGCTCGGGGTCGTCTGCCTTGATTTTCTTGGGTTCGTAAAAATCACCGAGTTCTGACCAGGGCCCGGTCAAGACTTGCGCGGTGCGAAATCCGATTGGAGAAAGTGGAAAGCCCGCGAACTGAAACTGAACATAGCGCTCAAAGTCGGCATCATAGTGAACCGTAAATTCGGTCTGCCCGCCTTTGAAGACAGGTGAGAGCAACTTGGTGAGCTTATCTTGAGCGACCCAACCGGCCTCGGCCCCGGCCCACCACTCGGGTTGCGAGAGATCGCCTTCAAACGCGTCCCGCAGCTGCCACCGCACGAGGTGCACATCGTGATCTTTGTCGGCCACACTGAACGCGATCAAGTGATCACCATCTCGCAAGAGGCTTGCCGAGCCAACTAAGACTCCAAATGGATTTTGAGGTGCCGAGAGCTTCAGCACTTTCCATTCATTGGGGCTTGCCTCGAGATTGTCGATTAGAACTGCTCCCCAACCGGTTACGTCAAAAGCGAGTTTCCGATTGGCATCGCGGGCTCGCATCATGAACATCAGCAACTTGCCCTTATCGAGAAGCGAACCGCCCGGCCAAAAAAATTCCTTGCCCTCGTCGGCAATAAATGACTTCGGCTTTCCATCCTCGTCGCGCCAGAAAGCTTTAAACTTTGCAGTCGTCGGGTCGTAACCTGTTTGCAGGCCTACGCTGTTTCGAACCATGGTGGTCCCACGCCGCTCACCAAGTGTTTTTGGCGTAACAAAGCTATCGCCAAAAAACCATGCGACGCGTCCTCCTCCCAAGTCTACCGAATAAGCATCATCACCACCGAGCCATTGGGGGTCGCGATGGAACATGGCATCAGCTTCCGGCCAGGCCGAGGCTGTCACACATAAGCCACTCTCACAGATTACAGATTCTTCATAACGCGCCGCATCGGCAGACAAGTTGACTGCTAAACCGACGAATCCCATTGAAGCAAGCAAGCACAACCAATCGCTTCGGACATTTGATCGCGTACTCATATGAGTTTTCACCTTAGATAAGAAGCGAAAAGTTGCAGTGCCATCGGTGGAGTCGAATTACGGTTTGGAATTCAATAAAGGCTCTGCGTTATTTCCGACAAGGTTCTGCCCACATGCGGCTAGGCTCATCAAGACCGATGGGCTGAAATGGATTCCAGCACCACATAGGTCAAGCTGAACACCGGAGAGCGTGTCCGTGTTTGGGCCTTGGAGAGCAGTTGCCGATTCCCAAACTCGATGTTGAACGTCCCGCATGGAGTTGAATCGTGGTGCGGCGTTTATTCTAATCAAAGCAACTTGCAGTACTAGCGTTGTGGAATATTCGCAACATTCTACTTAGCCAAATTGCACGGTGATTTCATTCCGGAACTACCCGCATTGGGTGATCGCAATCAATTGCTACAGCATTTAAGGCTGCGGCATTTGGACTGTACGGCGGTCAATATTCGCCGTTTTGGTTTGACCATAAGTCGCGCATCAGCAATAATCAAATTTATCTCATAGCTAAACAGCACAAGCAGTTTTGACTTCGCTTTTCCTTTTTTCTCGTCCAACTGCTCATTGTCTTTGTCATTTCGTATCCAACTCAGCAGCACGGAGTTCCACAGTGAAACGGTCACGTGGTTTACATGGTTTTACGCTCGTCGAGTTGCTGGTGGTAATCGCAATCATCGGCGTCCTCGTTGCGTTGCTATTGCCAGCGGTTCAAGCGGCTCGTGAATCAGCGCGACGCTCGCAATGCATCAATAACTTGAAGCAGATTGGCATTGGATTTCTGAATCACGAGTCGACTCACGGTTTCCTCCCTTGTGCCGGACTTAGCGGCTATTACGTCGGCGATCCGCTGTTGGGCGCAGGCAGTGATCAGCCAGGCAGTTGGATTTATCAGGTTCTGCCGTACGTAGAACAGCAGGCGGTCTATAATCTCACTGGCGACGGCGACAAGGCGGGCATTACTGCCAACCAGAAGCAGCAGTCAATTGTGTTGCAAAGCACTCCGATTTCCGGATTTAACTGTCCTTCGCGTCGTCCTCCGCAAAGGTATCCCTATATGTTATCCACAGCCTGGACTCCGCGCAACGGCGACATCGCGCGTGAGACTGGAGTTGCCCGTAGCGACTATGCTGCTAACTCAGGAGACGGCGAACGGGGAATGGACCCATGGGACGTTTCTTCACAACAATACATTCCCGTCAGGACGAAGAGTGAGTGGGTCTTCTATTCGAACTACGGTGGTTCTTCGGAAAACGCATATCCTTTTGATGGACAGACAGGGATTAATTACGCCGGTGCTGAAATTCGCTTTAAAGACCTCACTGACGGGACCTCGAACACCTACGCTGTTGGTGAGAAGTACTTGAATGCAGAAGCCTACGATACGGGAGTCGATCCTGGTGATAATCAAAGTATGTATGTGGGATTCGACTGGGACGTGAATCGCTGGACCTGCCGATCGTTTCCACCACAGCAGGATCGACCCAACTATGAATTGCCCTATGGCGCTTTTGGCAGTGCCCATAGTGGCGGTTTCAATATGGTCAATTGCGACGGATCGGTCTCGAATATTTCCTTCGACGTGGATTATGATGTCCATCGTCGTGCCGGCCATCGGAGTGATGAAGGTGGAATACTTCCTGAGCAAGAAGGCAACGTGCCCTTGCCTTGAATTCTTCGGGTATTGATCGCTTCGAGCTTTTTCTCGTATTGGTTGTAATTGTCCATGACATTCCCTCGCCTCTCTGCAGATCTTGAGACGCCTGTTTTAAGATTTTGGGTTACTGCCTTGTTAGTTGGTTTAGGCCTATCGCTGGCGGGTTGCAGCCGAGGACCTGCCGCGATCTCAGTGCCCGAAGTCGATTCAGGCCAAGCCGCCCAGTCGGCAATTGAGTTTTACGACAAAGACCACGATAGCGTGCTGACGGAAGCCGAGTTGGCGGCTTGTCCCGGCATCTTGGGCCATCTATCGCTTTACGACTCGGATAAAAGCGGTTCAGTATCGAAGGAAGAGATTGAAAAACAAATTGCTGAGCTTAGATCTTCCCGAGTGGGTCTTACGATGTTGAGTGTGCAATTGCGACTAGATGGTCGGCCGCTGAAGGGGGCCCAAGTTAAGCTGATACCGGAAAAATATCTGGGTGACGAAGTGAAGGGCGCCATCGGGACTTCCAATCAACGCGGACTCGCAACGATGGATATCCGAGATGCGGACCTACCTAAGTCAGATCATGGCTTGTTGGGAATTCACTACGGCACCTACAAGATAGAAATTACTCATCCTGACGTGTCGATTCCTGCCAGGTACAATACTGAAACGACCCTCGGCTACGAGACCGAGAAGGGCAATCCCAACTTCAGCGTGGACCTGAAAAGTCGTTGATATTGCTGCGATCAATCAGATTCAATGAGTTCCAGTTTTCGTGGCATTCTCAAGCCGCCAAGTAGCGCACCGCCCGACATCAACGCGAGCAGCACGCACGTTGGTTCGGGAATCTCACTGATTAGTCCGAGTTGCGATTGCCCAGTGTAGTTGCGCTGCCAGATCAGGAAGTCGCGACCGTCTGTGTCGCCATCGCAGTCAGCATCAGCAAACTCGCTTCCGACATCTGCATAGCTTTGCTGCCAGATTGCAAGGTCCGCACCGTCAACATAGCCATCCTGGTTAAAGTCGCCAGGAATCGAAAATAATCTGGGGATGAAAGACAGGTCCACGCGATACATCATCTGATTGTAATCGTACAGCGGCGTTGCGGTCGGGCTGCCTGAAAACGTATTCGCATAGGTACCTTCGAAATAGATAAATCGTCCCCCTTCTTCGTTGAAATAAGGATGTTGCTTCGGATTGTAGAAGGTGTAGTTCTCGCTGTCGTTGTGGTGTGTGACCACTTTGACGGCGTTCTCCCAAGGTCCCTCTGGAGTCGGTGCTTCGGCAAACCAGACTTCGCCCAAGAGGCTGTCGCCGAAGAACTGATTGCCGATCATCACCCAGCTATTTCGATAGTCATTCCAAAAGACCGACGAGCGATGCAAGCGGACGTCGCTACCCGATTCGAAATCCTTGAGCCGAAACGGCGATTTCTCACGGTCGATGTGGCCGTTCTGAACAAGTTCTTCAAGCCGGTCAGTCGTAAGTGGATCGGTGTTTGTTTTCCACCCATAGACTGGGTTTCCTTGAGCATCAAGTTCAAGCGGCGGGTTTGCCGCGTTGTACCGCGTTCCTTGCTGCAGCGGCGTAAATGCTTCCCACTTTGAGGGATCACTCACATCGTTCCAATTTTTCTTCACGCGGATGTTGGGGTAGGATTCGGCAAAGTAAATGTAATCATCCTCGCCCTTTGAGACTTCAAAGGCATGACCGACGGCAGAGATGGGAGCATCCAAGGGATAAACCTGGAAGCGTTGGAAAATTTCCTGGGAATCGTTAAAGCGTGCTAAGCCGTGCTCGACCTGTCCCCCGAGTGCGTTATTAGGATCTCTTCGCGAGTAATGCGTCAACATCCGCTCCTGCCCCGTATTGTCTACGATGGTGAACAAGCCATCGAACCACACCGGTCCTGGTTGGGATAGCGGCATCATTTGCTTGGCCGAGCCGTTGGCATCGACGTAGTATTCGAGGTCAACACCGACGGATGGGGAAAGACCGCCTTGACCCGGCAACAGGGAAGTTGCACCGGCCGCGCGAAAGTTTCCAAATCCAGCCTCATAAAGCGTATCTCCCCAGAACCATTGAAGTTCACCCTTGTACATTGCAGTCTGAACAGAATCCTGCCCCCGAACATTCGCGTTGAGCAGTGGTTGCTGAATGGGTACGGCCTGGTTGAGTAAAACAGAATCTTGGTAGATTCCGGTCCCAGTAACACGATATAACCTCTCGGCCAATTGTTGCCGAGTGATAGTCACTTGCTTCGTTGTGCCCGGCGTGGTTTGTAGCGGTGAGATCCTGCTGGTATACCCAAAACTGGTGAGAGTAAAGTCGAGGTTTTGGTTGAGCAAACCTGGCGAGTTCAAGGCAATAAAGCCGTTGCTGTCCGTGTAATAGTCCTCGCTTTGCGCTCTGAGCTTTACGAGGGGCACACCTCTGAGGGTCTGAGCATCAAGCACCTGAATCCCAAAGTATTCTTGAGCTATGGCAGGAGAGCCAAGAGCCGCCATTAGGAACCAGTAGCTAAGTGTTAGGATATACCACCGCATATGATGCCAACGAAGAGATGGGACAAGAGAATTGGCGTGCTGCTCCCACATGTCAGTATATCAGCGGGTCACAACTTGATCGTCACTTGGGGAACAGATTGCTCCCCTTGATGTACTTATTGCACGATTTTTTTGAGAGGGAAGACGGCTTTAGTAGCTGTATTCATGTGGAGTCCGAGTCACAAAGGCACCAATCAGGTCTGATTTTATAGGCTCAAAATGATGTAGCATATCGAGCGGCCGAGGGGGAATTCTCGTGAACTTGCTTGACGCTCTTGGTGCATGTGCTGATACTAAGTAATGGCGTCAGGGCCAAATTCACGTCTTTTCTCACTTTGATAGTCTCGTCAACTGCCCTGAATTGTGCTGTTGCGATCTGCAAATTTTTTTAGCTTCTTGGGAGGTGTCTAATGATCCAGACTTCATGGGTTGATCGAAACGATTCTCTTGGTCGCGACATTCGTTCGCGTCTCAACGGCAAGCTTGCCAGCTACCTCGCAGTCAGTGGCTTGATGGCAACGGTTGCCACCTCCCAATCCGAAGGAGCTGTTGTCGGCAACACGACAGAACAACTCTTTGGCGTCAATGGTGAAGTCAACATCGACTTCAACGGCGATGGCCAAATCGATTTCCAAATCGATCATGACCGCGTTGACCTCGGCGGTGGCAATGTTGTCGACTATTTGCAGCTCGATAAAAACGACAGCACAAGCGAAATCAATCCTTTGGCAATTCCGGGCATCTTCGATGGGTTCCCGCCAAATGGTAACCCCCTCAATAGCTCGTTCGATCCAAAGTATGTCATCCCTACAGGGACAATTGGCGACTATCCTGCCGCTTTGGTTGCAGGGACTTCGATCGGTCCAGGATCTTCATTCGACTTCCAAGAGGGCGATGGCTTTGGTCCTAATACAAATATTATTCGAGCCAATCGACTTATCGATGAAGACGCTGGCCAAGTCGACCAAGTATTAGGTGGGACCGCAGCGGCTGATGTCTCCGTGCCGACTAACGGACCGAATTTCCTTGGTCTGGGCGGCGAAGTGAGGTATCTCGGAGTCCAGATGAAGCTCCAAGGCGATCCTAATCCGATCACTTATGGTTGGATTGGGATTCGTATCGACAACGAAGCCGATGCTACAGGCGCGGTTGTTGGTTACGGTTACGAGACGACCGGTGCAAGTATAATCGCAGGTCAGGTTCCCGAACCATCAACGTTGTTGGCAGCCGGCCTCGGCGCTGCGGCGCTTATTGGAGGACGACTGTTTAGTCGCCGTGGCAGACGAGTCGAATAGAGACAATCTGCGATATCAGATTGAGATTAAACGATCGCGGCGGAACAAATACTTTGTTCCGCCGCGATTAAACTCCTTTTCACACTCAATTTCCGCAACATCTCCGACAAGTTGTTGTGTGCGGTATTGAACTCCGTATGACGGCATGCGGTCGATACCTAGGAATGTCATTGAGGCTTTTTTGAAGCTGCATCAGGAAGAAACTTGCTATGAATATTTTCAGTCGTTCACATAAATCGAGCCATCAATTATCAGGTCTTGATAATCGCCTGAAAGCCTATCTTGTTGCTGCAGGAGGTGTAGGTGCTATCTCGGCTTCGACAGCGGAAGGTGTTGTGGTGTCGAACACGACGCCGCATACCATTGGTATTAATCAAGAAGTTAACATCGATTTCAATCTCGATGGCCAGACCGACTTTCAGATAGATCACGATCGGTATGTCCTTTCCGGTGGAAGCATTCTCGATTACTTGCAAGTCGATAAGAACGATGTGTCGAGTGCCGCTAATCCGTTGCCGATCGACAATTTCACCACATTCCCTGTAAATGGAACTCCTGCCAACAGTGATTCCGAATTTTTGACGTTCACAAACAGTTTTGGCGACCAAGGCGGGTATGCCGTTGGGTTGAAAGCCGGTGATTTGATCGGTGCTACAGGGTCGAGCGCCAACGGGCTCGTTGAAGGAACGCGTTGGGATTTCCAAGAGGGGGATAGCTTTCTTGGAACGGGTACGAGAATTCGTGCGAATCGGCTCATCGACGAAGACGCTGGTCAAATCGACACCGCGCTCCAACCTAGCAAACCGCTGACAATTCCATTTGGTCCGCAGCCAGAATTTCCTTTGCTCGACGATTTTATAGGAAATAATGGAGAAGTCCGGTACTTGGGTGTTCGTTTAGATTTGAACGATGCCGGCAGGACGGGATTGAACAACAATGCCAATCAATACTGGTACGGTTGGATCGGTGTTCGCATCGATAATGAAGCAGATGCTACTGGTACAATTACTGGCTGGGCCTACGAGACTACAAAGGGTGTGTCTATTGTCGCAGGCGATGTTGGTGAGCAAACTCAGGCCGGGGATTTCGACGGCGATGGCGATGTCGATGGACGGGATTTTCTCGCATGGCAAAGAGGGCAGTCGCCCAATCCCTTCTCTGCTGGTGATCTAACAAGCTGGCAGACCAACTACGGCGTTGGCGGTGGCTTAGTGGCCAATATTGCCTCTGTTACCGCGATCCCGGAACCAGGATCGATGCTCATGACAGCGATTGGTGGCATGTTGCTCCTGGGTGGATTCGCGTCAAGAAGGTTTTTCAGTGGCGGAAGGTCGTAGTGGACGGCATTAGCCCATAAGACTACGAATATCACGATGGCGGATCAGCAACCCGAGCAAACGCCCACTGAAGCTGGCGTAGAGGGGGCTAGGCGGTTCGCAAAACGTGTTTTATTGATTGGTTGGGATGGCGCAGAGCTTAGCACCCTAAGGTTTCTACTCGAAGCTGGTCGGTTGCCGTACCTTAAATCGCTCGTGGATGGCGGCGTCGCACTTGAACTAGCCGTATCGCGACCGACATTCAATCAAGCCGCGTGGACTTCTTTAGCTACCGGAAAACGACCGCATCAGCACGGCATACTACACGCTTTTTATCCGGTTGCCGGATGCTCCAAGCTTCGGCCCGTGACGCGTCACAATCGAGAATGCAGCGCGGTGTGGAATATTCTGCACCATGCTGGTCTGCGGACCCATGTTGTCGCTTGGCCCGTCACACATCCGGCCGAGTCGCTCGCAGGAATTTGTGTATCAGATCGTTTCACGCCAGACCTTCCAGGCAGGGCAATTCCGCGGCCTGCAGGACCGACTGTTATGCCTCTTCAGGCAGGGCAAGTGTTGAGTGAGCGAGGTATGGCGCCCCACCAAGTCGAAGATGTGACTCTTGGCCAACTGCTACCATCTCACATGATTGGTTTGCGCGAACACGCAAAACTTGAGGCGATGTGTCGCGATATCCTAGCCCAAACAGCGACCTTATTTCGGGCGATTCGTTGGTGTCTCGGCGCGCAGGCTTGGGACTTTGCGACATGCATCTTTCCTGGATTGCGCCGCTGTCATGAACTGGCAAACTGGCTGCGTCATCTCTCGCCAGCTGCCGCTGAATTGTGCCTACCTCTGATTGCAGGTTGTTATGAGCACCACGATTTGCTTCTCGGGCAATTGATGTCTCAGCTTGATGAAGATACTCACGTGATGATCGTCTCTGCAAATGGAAATTCGTCCACGACATCTTCTGAGGATGGCGAAACAAATGCCCTTTCTCTGTCGGGTTCAGTTCCTCGCAATAACGGTCTGGCTGTGATTTTTGGACCGGGAGTGACTCATCGGTTAGAAATCACGCCGCGAAGTCTACTTGACGTCGCTCCAACAATTCTCTCTCTGCTTGGTGTGCCCTATGGAGAAGATATGAGTGGCCGACCCCTCGAGGATCTGTTTGAGGGCGGACTCCGATCGAAGGCGATCGCAACATGGGATTCTCACCTAGTCGATGAAAAGGCGCGGATGAATCCCGAGTTGGCCGCTCTTGAAGATACAGAGAATGATCGAGCCAATGATCAGGAATACGAGTACCTCGTTGAGTTAGGTTACACCGATCCAATTGATGTGGCAGCCAGCGAAGCGGCGATTCAATGTCAGCGTAACACCACTTTGAATCGGGCAATATCGTTGATGGACGCCGGATTGCACGATCAGGCCACTTCCGTGCTCGAGGAACTTACATGTCAAAACCCTGATTGGTACCATTCTCGTTCGCTACTTGCCGAAAGCTATCTTCGGGGACGCCAGCGTTTTGCTGCCAGGAAAGAAGTTGACTGGCTGACGTGTCACGGGTTCGAGAAGCCGCAACTTTATCTGCTTTCCGCCGCCATCGAAATTGCGGATCGACACTTCGATCGGGCGCTGGAAGCGCTCTGCTGCGCCCGTCGAGGCAAAGCGATGCCTCTTGGCCTGTCCCTATTGGCGGGGACTGTTCATCTACGGAAATGCGACCTCCCTGCGGCCGCGATAAGTTTTCAACAATCCCTCGAACACGATGGCGCCTCGGCTGCTGCACTCGATGGGCTGGCAGCTGTCAAATTGCATTTGGGTGAATATGAAGATGCTGCGATTTACGCACTCGATGCGCTAGAAAAAGATATGCGATTTGGTAAGGCACATTATCATTTAGCTGTCGCATTATTCTTTCTCAATAAGCCGGAGGGGGCACTTCAGGCACTGAACTCGTGGGCGGCTTTAGAACCGCGAGCTGCTGCGCCATACCGTTGGATGGCCAGAGTCTATCGGATGTTGCTCGCGAATCCATCACAGGCCGAGGTATGTCTCGATCAAGGCAACGCAGTTATCCGCTATCGGCATCACTGACGTGAGCTGGCACGAGTGGAAGATACATCAATACCGACTTCCGCACCGTGACGCCACGCATTCTATCGGTGAAGCTTCGAGTGTCTTTATAGTGATCGAACGAAGTGAAAACAAACTGCTTGATACCCCATCGCATGGCCTCTCGGGTCGCTTCAAGTTTGAGCCACACATTTGCCCAACTGCCACGCACTTCAGGTGCAACTACATTGGCATCGACATAGGCGGTCTCTGGCGACACGAGGTGGCCAAGAATAAAACCAGCTACCCGTTCATCGATTATAAGAACTCGTGAAAGTCTTGGCGTGAACGAACCGTTTACCTCGCCGCGAAGTTTCTGCGAGAGGGTCATCGGATCGCCTCCCATTGTGGCGAGGTGAAGTCGCAGAACTTCTGAACAGTCGGCGTCGAATAAAGGTATGATACGAGCAGCAGCTGGTATCTTTCCTTTCTGACGCATTCGATCATAGAGCGGAGCTAATTGGGGTTCAAACTGGTCGAGTGGCAATTCATGGTGCTCGACAGTCTCGCAAGGGGAGAAGCCAAAAGCAGCCCAAGCTCGCATGGCTTCGCTGTTGACATCCACCTTCTGCGTGGCGTAGATGGCCTCTGCACCGAGCTGCATCGCACGCGCGGCAAGTTGCGACAGCAATGTTTTTCCAATGCCCTTGCGTCTGAAAGGTTCGATGACTTGCAGAGTCACTCCCGGACCTTTCAGAGGCTTCGGTCGCCTTGATCGTGTCAACGCTCCCGCGGCAACGATACGCTGTGGGAGTTCACTTTCGGCGACCAAAACGTGTTCAAACACGTCGGTCGCCGACGATAGCAACATTCGAACAGCTTTAGCATCGTTGCTATGTGCTATGCGGGTCGAATACGACGAATCCTGCGACATGGCATCACTTGACCGAGCAAACGTGTTTGACCGCGGAGTATTCTGCCTCAAGCTTGTTCGCTACGCTGGAGGAAAGTCGTTCGCCTGTAAGTTCCATAGCAAGCAGAGCGGCGCCAAGCACTGGTGGAAGAAAGGCTTCCTTCAAAATAGCCGTCGGTGCGATGCACCGTAGAGACTGAGCGAGCGGGTTCATAAAGATCTGTCGTGCAGAAGTAAGCCCGCCTGTTACGACCACGGGAATTTGTTGCGTTGTCTCGTTGTTGCTTGTGAGCTTGTCCGCTACTGCAGCAACCATCTTAGCGAGCTCGTCGGTGCCCTGTTGAATAATTTGACAAGCGACAGAATCCCCTTGAGCGGCCGATTCTGTGACGAGACGAGCCAAAACGGCGACTTCGGTGCGCGTCATTCCCTGCAACTCAACACGCCGCAGAATCTGCCGAATATCGGATAACTCCAACGCGTCGATTACACCGTCTCGTAACATCGTGGCTTCGCCTCGGCCATCGTAGTCGCGTATGGCGGCGACCATTGCCATGCGTCCCAACCAGAAGCTGCTGCCCGGATCGTCCAGCGTCGGTCCCCAGCCGCCCGATTGCCAGCTGTTGCCATGCTTGTCGCGTCCGTAGCAAGATGAACCGGTGCCAGCGATCAAGACGATCCCCGTCTCGCCGGCCAAGCCTCCCATCAATGCCACCCGCAAATCGTGGTCAACACCGATTAAATCCGCGGGTACTAGCGCCAACTCAGTGACGATTTCGCGAATGGCCTCTTGATCTTCGCGAGTGACAATACTACCAAGGCCAAGGAAAATGGCAGCGACCTCTCGTGGGCTGTTGTCGAAAGCAGTCCACGCTTGCGAAACAGCCTCACTAATATTCGTGCGAACCTGATTTGCCCCGACGTCGTGGTAATTGCCTGAACCACCCTCACCAAGTCCCAGCAGTTCTCCACTGCACGAAACAATGGCGGCGCGTAGCCTGGTCCCGCCACCGTCGATACCGATCACAACCTGTTCGCTCATAGATTGAAACCCATTCTGAAGCTTTTCATCGTTACTGAACCTGTTCCTCGCGGATCATTGTGTGAGCCACAGCATTCTTTTGCCCAGTTCTGATGTCCGTCGAGTTTCGGACTACTAATTCAGTGTCAATAATGACCTGTCGTGGACTTGTCTCAACACCGGCGATCATAGCGAGCATCGCTTCATATGCGGCTTCGGCGAAGGGTTGTACGGGCAGTCTGGTGGTCGTCAGTGATACCGGCAGCAATTCAGCTATCGGATCATCATCGAAGCCTGCCAGCTTGATATCTCGACCAATCTGCAATCCTTGCTCCATAAGATGCCTGCCTATGAGGGCGGCAAAGCGGTCCATCTTACAGATGATGGCATCGGGTGATTCAACTCGCACTAACTTCTCGCAAAATGTTCGCGTCAACTCAATTTCGTCGACCATGTGGACTAATCGTGGACAGAGGCGCAGTCCGTGCATGCGGTGAGCTTCGTAGTACCCTGCGAGGCGATCAGCGACTGCCGTCGACACTTCTGGTATTCCCACAAAGGCAATACGTTCACACCCCAATTCAATCAGATGCTCCGTAAGTGCGACTCCTGCTCGACGGTTATCGTAACCAATACGAGTGAATTCGCTGCGATTTGGGAACGGCACGATGTCCCGATCGATCAAGATCACGCGAATACCTGCTTTGACTAACATATCGACGACAATACGGTTTAACTGCATTTGATCGTCGGGCAATTCGGCAGGATAGTAGAAAACTCCGTCAATTCGCAAGTCGATCAACGACTTAGTTGCATTGATGACCCGCTCACTAAAGGTCCCTTCACCCGAGTAGCATTTCAAAATCAATGTTGAATGCCGCTGCGAAGCAATGTCTGCCAAGCGCTGATGAATTAGACCTTCAACATAAGGCAGAGGTACACCCGATTCGACCCAAGGAACGAAAAACGATAAGTCTAACTGTTCGGTTTGGACGCGTTGTTTGACATAGGTGCCTGATCCGCGCCGCCGTTGAACGAAGCCGTGAAGTTCCAAGTCACGCATTGCCCGCGACACTGTGGTGCGCGAGACATCAAAATGCTGCATCAACTGAAGTTCTGTAGGCAACTTCGCGCCAGGTAATAGGTTGCCGCTCTCAATGCGTTCAAGGAGAACGTCGTGAAGTTGCCTTGAGCGTGGTTTCTGCGGGTCTATGCTGCCAAGCCAAGAGAGTGTCGAGAGATGATTGCCGTCAGGTTTCATAGAAGTTCCAGGCTAACGTATTAACGACAAGCAAGGGGTATCGCCAACTACAGAATACAATATTGGTCTAATAGATACTACATTCCGGGCAGAAGTATTGACGTAGATGGTCAAAATGTTAGTTTAAATTGTAAACCGGTTCCGTGCTCTGCACACTCTTTTTGAGCGAATTCTACGCTATGGGCAAGCTATCGATGCTTCAGCAATTTCGCTGATTTATTGACTTCCCAGGTGTGAACAAGTGTGAAAATTGAACTTCTACTTATGAGTCTGGATAAAACGTGCACGACAGCCCGACCACCAAACCAAATGATGTAACATTTCGGAAGTCGACTCAGCGGCTGGCTCCGATAATTCCGACGTTCAGCGTCGATCAGGCCTATTGCCTCTATCCAGCGTTTCCAGTCCCGCCGGGAACTGTGAAGTATGGCTTTGACGCGCTCGCCGACCAAGTTGTCTCTCACCATGCCGTCCGCATCGATGGCTTCATCGGCGTGTTTTGGGATGGCTTACGTGAAAAGCTCAAGGATGCCCTCTCAAGTATCAACATCGAAGCGAAATGGATTGACGTTTCCCAGGCACAGAAAAGTCCATCGGAAGTTGAGTCGATGGTGGAGCCCTTTCTGGGAGGCCACGACCCATTGTTCGGTACGCGCTACATCGGCGAGTTGACGGATTTTTTCGACGCAAGTCGTCTGGCCGCACTAATTCCTGATAGTAACGCGACCGTGACGATCCTCTATGGTTGCGGGGCGGCCTTGGTTGATTGGGAAGGTCCCCTTTTCTATGTTGATCTGCCCAAAAATGAGCTGCAATATCGGTCCCGGATGGGCAATGTTCTCAATCTTGCCGCTGATAGATACGTGTCCCCTAAGGAGCAGTACAAACGGTTCTATTTCGTCGATTGGCCGATCCTCAATCGGCACAAGTCAAAACTTATTAACCAAGTGGACTGGTTTGTCGACGGACAGCGGCCCTCTGAACTGGCGATGATATCGGGGCCCATCCTTCGGGATGCATTGGATCGGATGAGCACGAACGTTTTTCGCGTCCGACCTTGGTTTGAGGCTGGGCCGTGGGGAGGACAGTGGCTCAAGGAACGTATCCATCAGCTGCCTCAAGAAGAGTCAAACTATGCTTGGTCGTTCGAGCTTATCACGCCGGAAAATGGCATTGCTTTCTCCGATGGTCGCCACCAACTTGAAGTGTCATTTGATTGGTTGATGTACCATAACGCCCGTGAAGTGCTGGGCGAGAGTGTAAATCGGTTTGGATCTGATTTTCCTATTCGTTTCGACTTTCTCGATACTTTTGATGGAGGCAACCTCTCCGTTCAGTGCCATCCGCGGCCAGAATATATCCGAGAGCACTTTGGAGAATCATTCACACAAGACGAGACGTACTACCTTGTCGACTGTAAACCCGGGGCAGAAGTTTATCTTGGTTTCCAAGAGGACATTGATCCCGACAAATTCCGCGCTGAGCTGGAAGAGAGCTATCGCAACTCGACCAAAGTAGACGTAAAGAAATATGTTAACACCGTGCCGGCTCGCCAGCACGAGTTATTGCTTATTCCCAACGGCACGATTCATTGCTCGGGAGAAGATATTCTGGTGCTGGAAATCAGCGCTACGCCGTATATTTTTACGTTCAAGATGTACGATTGGTTGAGACTCGGCCTCGACGGTGTTCCCAGGCCGTTAAATATTGAGCGCGCATTCGAGAATCTCGATTTTGAACGGCGAGGCGATGAAGCTCTGCGGCAACTCATCAGCAAGCCGAAAGTCATCTCTGACGGTGATGATTGGCGGGTCGTTCATTTGCCGACGCACGAGGAACACTTCTACGATGTTCATCGCTATGAGTTCGAAACAGAAATCGTCGGCGAAACCGACGGCTCTCCGCACGTGTTGATGGTGGTCGAAGGTACAAGCGTGATGGTCGAAACCCAAAATGGAATGACTGCGCGATTTAACTTTATCGAAACTTTCGTGGTACCCGCGGCCGCCGGCTCTTACAAACTTCTCAATCTCGGTAAATCTCCTGTCAAAGTGATCAAGGCATTCATTAAGGCCGCTGATCGCTTGTAACGAAAATGTGAGTGACCTATGCGATTCTCTCTAATCTCTTCGACGCTTTTAATTTCAACGCTCGTGACAATGTCAGTGACGTCCACACTTAGTGTCGTTGCAAGTGCCCAGACGACAGAGAAGGTTCCCGCGGAAACGCAAGAGAGTATGCAATACGTCCCGGCCATCGACGAGATGGCGAGCGAGTGGCTCGAAGTGGCCGAACTGGCACACATGCCCTCATTACACAACTTCCATGACATGGCGGCATGCTCACCCGATCTGATGGGGGTGAACTACAATCCCGATGGTCAGCTCTTCGATTGGCCAACGGGCCCTCGGTGGTTCCGTTATCTGACGCTCCCACTTGTGAAACTCAAAGTGAACGGCCATGAGTATGAAACGACGAAATGCAGATGGTACCCCCATCAAGCTGTTAGGCAGCACAGCATGGATGGACTCGTTGTTGAGACAGTAGTCCGGATGATGTTTGAAGGGGGCGGCCTTTTGTATGAAGTGACGGCCACCAACAGTTCTCAAGAAGAGAAAACTGTGGACCTCACGATGGACATTCCCGGGAGTGAGGTGGCAGGTTCACCAGTTCGGGCGATCGCTTATGAGTCCAACGACCCGAAGCTCGCAACATCACATGGCTTTGGTGATTCGACGGGAAAAAAGGAAAAAGACGCGAAACTGGAGATGGTCCATGCCTTTGTCGAACTACCTGAAAGCTTAAAGAGTGACGATTCGCACGTCGCCGCGACCTGGAAAAAGGTCCTGAAACCTGGGGAGTCGACTCAGGTGCAGCTTGTGATGGTTCATGATTGGAACTCAGGCAAATTTCCATCGCCAGAACTCGTCGATACGGCCCTGGATTCGGCTAAACGATTCACCCAAATTTGGGATGGAATCAAATCGAGCTGGGAGCATCGTTGGCAGCAAATGTTTACACCAGGAAACGATCACTTTTCCGGACATCTGCCGGTTCTTAATACGAGCAACAAAGAACTCAGCGATATCTATTATCGGAGCATTCTAACTCTCCTGGTATTGCACCGAACAAACATGAAGGCGTGTGATCGGACTTTTGTTACGAGCGGTGAACGCGCCAAGGGAGTCGTTTTTTTCTGGGATACATCGATGTGGTCCAAGGTGTTTGGACTCCTTGAGCCAAAGGGCATGAAAGAGCACGCAAAGATATTTTTGGCTTGCGATCCCCATAAAGGCCCTGTCTATAGTATGGATACGCGCCAACAGTGGGAGGGCTGGTATGCAGCGAATGATTCGACAATTTTCACATTTGTTAACGAATATCTAAATACAACTAGCGACAAAGAGTTTTTAGACGAAAAGATTGATGATCGCACAGTCCTCGAACACCTCGATTCCTTGGCTACCAACTGGCAAGAACTTCAGACCGACAAGAGTATTATGTTGGCTGACTATGGCGAAAACAAAAACCTGCTGGAGTGTGCACCGGCTTATATTCACCGTGTGCCTTCGTTCAACGCCGCGAACGTTTGGATGATGCGCTCGATGGCTAATATTCAGGAAGAACGCGGAAATACCGCGCGAGCCAGCGAACTGCGTGAATGGGCTGATCAGTTTGGGCAGGCCGTCCTTGGATTGTATAAAGCTGGCGATGGAGTGTGGTATGCCCTGCACAGAGATGGCGAAAAGGTTGAACTGCGCCATTGCTACGATTTCGTCTGCGTTGGCCGATATATGAACGATGATCTCAACCCGTCGATGAAAAGTGAAATGGTCGATTTTGTCAAACGGGAGTTGCTGACGCCCACGTGGATGCGAGCCATGTCGCCTAAAGACAAGGCAGCCGAAAATTCTGATCGTCCCGATCACGGACCCATGGGCGCTTACGATGCGTGGCCCGCGTTCACTGCTGAGGTGATGTGCATGTTGGGCGATTGGAAAGACGGTGTTAAATTTTTCGCTGACACTCAAGGTGTGCTCTACGAAGGCATTTACGGCCAATCTCGCGAATACTATGGCGAGAATCGCGCGAGCCGAGATGCCCCAGTTCGTATCGCCATGCGAGGGGCCTGTATGCGTGAAAGTGTTGGTGGAGGGGCCTTTGCCGAGGTCATTATTGGCACGTTGTTTGGCTTCCGTCCACAAGAAGGGAAAGAACTTACGCTCTATAAGTCGGAAACCGACCGCGGCTTCGAAGGAGAACTACTCAACGTTAGATTCAATGATAGGTTGCTTGACATTACTAGTAACTCTGACGGTGTCAGCTTCCGGTATCAGGATTAGCAAGGTTGAAGCGAACTTTGTTACGTCACATCACCCGAAATTACCAGAGCATCATTTTTGCGTCGCGAGAACAAGCTCAATTTCGCGTCGTCCAATTTATGACTTATCCGGTTGTCTAGGCGAACGCTGCTAAGAGTCCGGAAAAGACGTGCCACTTGCGTAATCCTGCTCATTAAAAAGCCAAACAGGGTACGTGCCCGGCGTTACCCCTTTAGCATACCCCTTATGCGCTGCAAATGAGACGCACTGCCAACCAATGACAGGTAACCTAACGTGAGGTTTCAGCAAGACATAAAGAAAGTGGCGGGGGCCGGATTCGAACACCTTGCCTATTCCTCAGGAAATTCAGCAGTTGACGATCTCTGCGGCGCGAAATCCGGCGCGATTGCTGCGGATTTACCCTCAGAACTACAAGAATTGATCACTCACTGGCCCACACTGCCCGAGGCGCTAAAGGCTGGCATCCTGGCGATGGTACGTAGCGCAACACCATAGTGGTCTGTTGGAGTTGCGCTCTCACAATACTCACAAATCGCTCATCTGAGGGAACAGCAACCGAGTTCTTTCGATGTCTCGATCATCCTGACTCCTTACTACCCTCACGAAAATGCCCTTTAGACACTGATTTGACACCGTTATTGATCTTCTGGACGACATTTTCCTCCCGTTCAAGGCTAAAATTTTGTGTGACATTTTGTTATTTTGATCTCTGACAACCTATCCGTTGTCATCTAATTGCCACAGAACTCGGCAAAAACCGATATAATCGGGGCGATTCGGAATGATCGATATTCAGGCACTCCGATGTAGGACATGGGAGATATCCCTTTTGCTGCATTCGGAATCTTTTTCTCACGTTGATCCGCGACCTCATTTAGAGGCGTTCAATACTTTCGGTGTAGTATCGCCTGAGGGGGCCCCTTTAGGACCAGAAATTTTTACCACCACTCCCCGACAATGCTCGCAATTGGTAGTCATATATCTAGTGCATTAACGGAGACATGAAACCAGGATGGTAAAATAGCGAACTTATGATTGCTTACCCCGCGAATGTAACTTATGAATAACTCCCAAAGTTCCGCACACGCAATCTTGTTGACTCTAGCCAATCCATGGCTCGATTAGCGTAGCTAATTTCTTTCATCATCTGCAAAATCCAGACAAATCACAGCTTGCCCGGGCAATCTAAAGTGTGTTTTACATTTTTCAAAGATGTCCAACCCTTGCTCGTGACCAATCCGCAATACTACCATTCGCTCCGATAAAAACGTCCACCCCAGGTTGGCCTGTAATAGCGTTTAGGATAAATGTTGCCACCATCCCCATAACCTTCGATGATATACACCCGGTTAGAGAAAGAACGCGGAGGGTATATGTCGGGTGGGATATAAGGTCCATAGACTGGCCAAGTAGGCTGAATTGGGGTCCAGGGCGACTGGGCCCGCGCAGAAATTAGAGGAGTGAGCACGCAAAGAAAAGCTAGAAAGAGTGTCTTCATAGAATTTTTCTCCTACCCATCTCGAATTGATTGAGTCCTCGCGCCAGCGATCGTTTTTCGATTGTGTACACCGTTAATCTAAGTTAGCGGCCTATTTGTGTGCAACGGTTTTTACGGTTCTCAGTGGTCAGAGTCCAATAAAGCCCGTAATTAATAGTCCCAGGAAGCAAATCTACCTGATGGACTATCGACCTGTTTGGAACGAGTTTGGTATCTAGACGACTTATGACTCGCCCTCATTGTGCACGAGCGGAAGGCCATTACGATTCGTCCACAAGCAGGATCAGGCTGTCGTCGATTTGGTGGCGCAGCTGCAGAGGTTCTTCTCACCTCCTACAGTTTGAACCGACCGTTCGTAACTGCGAGTGGTCCAGCTTCGTTGAGTTCGAGATGCCACAAACTGACGTCGGTGGCGGGACCGCTGCGCTAGTCAGCTTTCATCTCTGGCGGCCGGGGAAGCGAGTTGAGTCTGATCGCAGACTTCGGCGTGACTTGGCCATTGCCTTGTCCGTGCTACTGCGCAAGCACAGCAGGTGCCACTTCAAATCCCATGTGGAACCCCCTATGCTATCGCAGTACTCTGCCGCGTTCGGATCCTCTCAAGAATCGGCGGTCTGCCTGTCTCGCACCCGAAAGAGAATGCAAATGGAACTCCGAAAGATTGCGTGCAGCGTCGTTCTCCAACTCCTGGTTTGCACTTGTGCGGTAGTGGCTCAGGAATCAAGTTCGATTGGAGAAGGCGCAGTCAAGAACATTAAGAGCTTGCCGTTCCCAAAGAACTTCGAGCCGGCGCGCTATCTCGGAAAGTGGTACGAAGCGGCGCGGCTCCCGACGTCGATGCAGCCAGAGGGCACCCTTGCTGCCGCCGAATACTCAGCGGGTAGCGCCGACGACGAGGTGCTTGTCGAAAACACGGCATACACGCCCGATGGTAAAGTGATCTCCAAGATCAAGGGAAAAGCGCGGATTCTTGCGGGTGATCCCCCACGATTGGCAGTGACTTTTGGCCCCGAGTTTCCGCAAGACGCGAACTACTACGTGATGTACGTCGACAAAGACTACCAGCACGCAGTCGTAGGCACACCCAATCACAAGTCGTTGTGGATTCTCACCCGCGCTGCATCGGTTCCTCGGGAGAAGCTCGACGAATTGGTCGCCATTGCACGCAACGCCGACTTTGACACTGAGAAACTCGTGATCAATCGTTGGAATTCGTCAGGTCGGACTTGGCCGCAGTGGCGGGGCCCAAACCGTGACGGTCATTCAATCGACGGTGATTGGCCTAATGAGTTGTCCGAGGAGTCTCTCCAGCAGCTTTGGCGAGTCGAACTCGGGCCAAGCTACTCCGGACCGGTGCTTTCTGATGAACTGGTCTTCACGACGGAGACACGGGGCGAGTCGGACGAGGTCGTTTACGCGTTGGATCGCACGACAGGCGACGAACGTTGGCGCGCCGAGTGGAAGGGGTCCATGAAGGTTCCCTTCTTTGCCGCCTCCAATGGTAGTTGGATACGCTCGACCCCGGCGTATGACGGTGAGCGACTCTACGTCGCGGGGATTCGCGATGTCCTCATCTGTTTGGACGCCAAATCGGGCGATAAGGTGTGGCAGGTCGATTTCGTTGAGAAGTTTGGGGCGTCTTTGCCCACATTCGGCTTCGTTTGCTCGCCGCTCGTCGACAACAACGCCGTTTACGTTCAGGCAGGGGGAGGAGTCGCCAAGCTGGATAAGCTGAGCGGCGAGGTCATCTGGCGCTCGATGGAGGACGGCGGAGGCATGAATGGCTCGGCCTTCTCTTCTCCGATCATTGCCTCAGTGGCCAGGAAACGCCAGCTCGTTGTACAAACCCGCACCGAACTCGCCGGACTAGACCTTGAATCTGGGAACGTGCTCTGGAAGCAAACCGTACCTGCGTTCCAGGGAATGAACATCCAGACGCCGTTGGTCGTTGAAGACACAATTTTCACCAGCAGTTACCAAAACCGTGCCTGGCTCTACGAAATCTCACATGCGGACGGAAGCTATCAGGTTACGACAGCTTGGGAAAACAACGCCCAGGGTTACATGTCGAGTCCAGTAATGATTGACGGCCACGTCTACATGCACCTGCAGAATGGTCGCTTCGCATGCCTTGACCTAGCCGATGGTAAGCGCACCTGGACGTCAAAGCCCTATGGCAAGTACGCCAGCCTAGTCGCCCGTGGTAACAAGATTCTGGCGCTTGTTCAAGATGGACGCCTACTGTTGTTAGCAGCCGACCCCAAGGAATTCACGCTGCTCGGCGAGGCAAAGCTGGCCAGTGAAGAGACGTGGGCACATCTGGCAGTGTCAGGTGAAGAGATCTACGTGCGCGAATTGAACGGGTTGTCCGCATACCGGTGGAAGTGAGAACGAGCACTAATCGGCTTTACAAATCCACCGACGCCCAATCTTGCTGCTCTTGCCGCTCTAAAGAACGGCGCTCGGCTGAACGCCGCAAATCTGCTGATCTCCCAATTCGCTGAGGTTGTCTTCACTGCCTGCAGTTCCGCTCATTGCTTCATGCATGAGGATGCATCAAACGAGGCGGTTTAGGACTTTGGCGAACTGCTGGAGGTGTCTCGCGTCGGCAGACGCTTCAGCGAGTTCGAGTGAGTGAAAAGCGTAGTCAAAGCGAATCGCACCTGGCAAAGTTTGGCGGCTTGCGAAGTACTTTGCCAATGATTACATGACGAACCGACATTTCGCTAGCGCGGTCAAGCGAAAATGTCACGCCCTCATTACGCAGTTACGCAGTCAGTTCGCCCCGCCACCGCCTTGTCCCGTGGGGCTCCGCTCGTGCCTGTTCAAAAACTCGGTGTTCCCACGACTTTTCGGGAATTTGATTTACGAGACGGCAATTTGGGACACAATAGCAGTAAGTTTCGACGCAGAAGGGACTTGGTACGACGGGAGTCGAAAAACGAACGTTTTAAAAACGCCAACAGCGCTGTGGCAGGTGCCTTTGCGAAACATCAAGGACGCGTATCGGGCATCGTTGACCACGGCCCGGACCAGTTTCCCCGCCTTTTTGCAGCAGTTTGCTATTGGATAAGTTTCGTGCGACAATCTAAAGCCATCCAGGGTACTCGGTGCCCGCAAGAGACTATCGTACTTATTGGAGGACTTGATTCGTCCTTGGCAGCGCAGCTAGCCCGAAGACATAACTTTTATCTTATTTGATCTGATAGAAGGCGTTGGCGTCTTCTTCCACCTCAGGTGACTTATTAGTCGCACCGAGTCGGAGAAGGCGCCAACGCTTTTTGTATGCGCTTCTGAAAGTGACGCTGTGGCCCGTAATCGAGTCGAGCAAGAAGCGCTGCCGGAGCTTCGAACCAAACAAGGTGAAAAAACTAGCGCTCGCAAGCCGTCCCTCGAAAGCATCCCATAGGAGTCGAGGTCGAACGAAACGCGCCCCACCGCTGGGGCCGACAAGACAAACCAACTTCCCATTGAGAACCTAAGCAAAGCTTCAACCTCTTGAAACCTCGAAAGGCCATATCCCATGACCCGTAACCGTGTACCGCACTCGCCCGTCGCATCGCCTGCAACGAATACCAATCATCGCCGGTTCTGCACGTTTGGTTTAAGCGTTGCGATTTTCGCAGCACTGCTAATTGTCCCCTGTCGGTTCGCTTCAGCGGTGCTCTTGTACTCCGGCGACGCCTACAAGGAGGGTGGCACATCTTGGGATGTTGGCATCGATTTCATTGGATTCCTGCAAGTCAATGGCGGCACGACGGAGACGAACGACAATGGAATCGTTGGCGTTAACGCCGGCTCCGTCGGCCATGCCACGGTCACCGGAGCCAACTCGGCTTGGATCAATAGCGGCCAACTTTTTGTCGGCTCCCTTGGCACGGGCCAGCTGACGGTCAGCAACGGCGGCATTGTCTCTGATACGAATGGCGTTCTCGGTTTATCTGCCATTAGCGTTGGCAGTGCCACCATCTCGGGGACCAACTCGCAGTGGTACAACGACAACGACCTTACAGTCGGTTCCCTCGGCAAGGGCCAGCTTACGATCGCTGGCGGCGGTTATGTTTACAACACGATCGGCTACATCGGCTCTCAAGGGGACTCAAGCGGAGCCGTCACCGTCACGGGGACCGACTCGCTGTGGCACAATAGCAGCTTCCTTTACGTCGGCCGAGGCGTGGCGGGCGACGGCACCGCCTCGGGTCAGTTGGATATCAACGGTGGCGGACGGGTCAACAGTTTTTACGGCTATGTCGGCAACGGCCCGAAGTCGAGCGGCAGCGTCACGGTCACGGGGCCCCTCTCGCTGTGGAACAATAGCTTTGAACTTTACATCGGCAGCGGCGGCACAGGCCAGCTGGAGATCGGCAGTGAAGCTCAGGTCACCAACACCACGGGCTACGTCGGCAAAGCCTCGAACTCGCACGGCAGTGTCACTGTTTCGGGGCTCTTCTCACGGTGGGACAATAACGGCCCACTTTACGTCGGCGACGCCGGCACGGGCCAGCTCAGGGTTAGTAACGGCGGCTTGGTCACTGACACCGGGGGCTACCTCGGCTACTCTGCCACGGGCAACGGCAGCGCGACCATCACGGGGGCCGGCTCGCTGTGGAACAATAGCGGTTCCCTTGGCGTCGGCTACGACGGCACGGGCCAACTGGAGATCAGCGGTGGCGCTCAGGTCATCAACACCACGTCCACCCTTGGCCGCTCTACCACTGGCAACGGCAGCGTCACGGTCACGGGGACCGGTTCGCTGTGGAACAACAACGAGTTAGACGTCGGCCTTGGCGGCACTGGCAGGCTGACGGTCAGCAGCGGGGGCCGGGTCAACAGCACGGCCGGCTTCGTCGGCCTACAAGCCGGCTCGAACGGTAGCGCCACCGTCACAGGGGTCGGGTCGTGGTGGAATAACAGTGGCAACCTTTTCGTCGGCTACCACAGCACAGGCCAACTCACCGTCAGCGACGGCGGCCGGGTCGACAACACAAACGGCTCCCTCGGCATATTGGCCACTGGCATCGGCAGCGCTTCGATCATCGGGACCAACTCGCTGTGGAACAATAGCGCAACTCTTAAAGTCGGCGACGAAGGTGCCGCCCAGCTCACGATCAGTGACGGCGGCCAAGTCAACAACACGACCGGCTTTCTCGGCTACTCCGCCACGGGCGACGGCGCCGCCACGGTCACGGGACTCGGCTCGCTATGGAACAATAGCGCCTCTGTTCTCGTCGGCTTTCAAGGCGCGGGCCAGCTCACGATCAGTGACGGCGGCCAAGTCAACAACACCACCGGTGAAATCGGCTACGTCGCCGCTGCCACTGGCAGCGTTACCGTCACGGGTCCCGGCTCATTGTGGAACAATAGCAGCAGTATTCGAGTCGCCGACAGCGGCTCGGGCCAACTCACGATCAGCGGCGGTGGCCGCGTTAACGACACGGTCGGATCCCTTGCCGACAGCGCAACTGGCAACGGCGCCGCTACCGTCACTGGGGCCGGCTCGCTGTGGAACAACAGCAGCGCCCTTTCGGTCGGCACTCGAGGCGCAGGCCAGCTCATGATCAGCGACGGCGGCCGTGTCAGCAATACCTCAGGCACCCTCGGCGCCCTCGCCGGTGCCGACGGCAGCGTCGCTGTCACGGGGGCCGGCTCCATCTGGGACAACTCGCAAGACCTGGCCATTGGCGGGACCGCAAGCGCGGCAGGCGGTAGTGGTGTCCTCGACGTGTATACCGGGGGCACTGTAAACGTTGCGGGCACGCTCCGAATCTGGACAGCCGGTGCGCTCTATCTGGACGGCGGCACGATCAATGCCGGCCGACTCGAACGCCTTGCCGGGGCTGGCCCCGCGGACCTCAATGCGGGTCAATTCAATTTACTCGGAACCGGCAGCAACCTCGGCGCCGCGCTCACCATCGGCGACGGCACTGCGGCTCAGGCCACCCTGCGAATGGCGCCCGGCTCAGGTGCGACCGTGGGCGCCCTGGCGCTCGCCAGCGACGGCGTGCTCAATTTGGACGGCGGAGCCCTCACCGCCACATCCGTCGACGCCACCGTAGGCACGATTCTGTGGAATCGCGGAGAATTGCATTTTGCCGGTGGTAACAGTCTCGTGCCCAACGGGCTGGCTGTGCCTAACTTCAGCTTGCTGGCAGGCAACGGCGACCTCGCGGGACCGCTGAGCGGTGCGCAGCAGTCGACCATTCGCGGCGAAGGGGGCAGTCTGGCACTGGGTGTTAGCAACAGCTTCCTGGGCTTTAACCATGCGGGTGTGCTGGAGGTCGGTGCCAACAGCGTAACGCTCCGCTCGCTCGGCTTCGCGAATCTGGGTGTCCTGACGACGATGGCGGCCGGCGGGTCGCTCACTGCCGCCAACGGAGTCGCGCTCGACTCCGGCGACAATTTCCAAGGCGCGGGCACGATCAGCGCCCGCGTGGCGCAGCGCGTTGGCTCGACGATTGTGGCCACCGGCAATCTCACGCTGGGCAGCGCCAGCGCGGTCGATGGCTATGTGGGCGAAGGAGAGCTGCGCACGGGCACCAACACGGTGACCCTGCTCGATTCCAATCAAGCGGTGCTCGGGTCGCTCACCACACTGGGCAGCGGCAGCACGGCTGGCACTCTGTCCGCGGCCAATGGCGCTGTCGTCGATTTCGGCCACAACGTGACCGGTGTCGGCCTGATTAGTACACCCAACAATTCCCTCAAGCCGTTTGTCAACAATGGGTCGCTACAGGGCACTTCGGTAGCAAACCGCATCACGCTTAGTGGTTACGTGAAAGGCGTCGGGACGTTTGACAATGTGAGCTTCACGGGCACGTTCTCGCCCGGCCTGTCGCCCACGATCCTCTCGGTTGGAAACACAGCTTTATCGCCCACCAGCACTCTCATCATGGAGCTGGGCGGCTCGGCTGCCGGTATTGGCTACGATCAAATTCAATCCTCCGGAGCGCTATCGTTTGATGGCACTTTACGTGTGTCACTCATCAATGGGTTTACGCCAACCGCCGGCCAGTCATTCAACCTCTTTGATTGGATCAGCCAAAGCGGCACATTCGACACGCTCGACCTGCCCGCGGTTGCCGGCTTGGCATGGAACACCTCGGCGCTGTACACATTCGGCGTGCTAAGCGTCGCTGCAGGTCTGGGTGGCGATTTTGATGGTGATGGCGACGTCGATGGCCGCGACTTCCTCGCGTGGCAACGCAATCCTAGTCTCGGTAATCTTGCCGACTGGCAAACCAACTACGGCACGGGGTCTTTGGTCGCCGCGAGCGTGAGCGTGCCGGAGCCTTCAACCTGGGTACTGCTGTCGCTCATGGCGGTGAGCGGGAAGCTCGCGAGGTGGCGGCGAATCACTGTGGGTGAGTCTCAAAAATGCTCATCGCCGCGTGAGACGGCGAAGTCGAGAATCCTATGACGGATTTTGTACCTTTGTACAGTTTCACCCCATAATAGCGGAAAGCTCTCTGGGGAAATCGGGGGCCCACTAGTGTTTTTCGCTCTGCTATCTGCTAGATTAAAGGAACACTCCAGGGCTCATTCAGCGTGAAATGCCCACCCAGTTGTAGCGAATTTGCCAAGCGAATGTGACTCGGACTCAAATAAACCATGAACTATCTCGGCATCAACGGTTTCCTCGGATCGCGCGCGTCGTTGGCATACGATGTGGCGTTTCTCCTCGAACTGGCTGTCATTCCACTGTTCATTCATGGCTTGGAACTGCTGTTGGTTCGAAAAAATTACCAGGCCCACAAACGTTTGATGTTGATCGTTACTGCTATGTTTGCCGTTGCGGCTGGCTTGTTTGCGTTTGAGTTCTTTTCCTATGACTGGCGGACGCGTCTTGGCGAAGAAGTGAATTCCATCCCTCGAATCACCTACATGACGCTGACCATCCACCTTGCCTTCCTGAGCATCACCGCCGCGCTCTGGCTCGTGCTAATGATCAATGCGCTGCGGAAGATTCCTACACCCCCTGGGCCTTGCGAGTTCGGCCCCACTTATATCTTCTGGATCGTGTTGCTGGGCTTGCAACTCTTCATAAGTACGTTGACCGGCTGGGAGTTTTATATACTTGCGTTTTGCTTTTGAGAGTCCCACGGTGCGACAAGAACAGAGATGAAACCTGATTAACCGTAAAACTTCTTTTCAAACAATTGATACCGCTTCCAAACTTCCGCGCCGAACTTTTCAATCGAGTTGCGCATTTTCGTATTTGAATCGAGGATATAGCCAGTTTCCAAATGCTTGATTCCTCGACGCAAACACTCGCCGAAAAAGTTCTCGTAGAGCACTGCACCAGCACCGACAGAGTAGGCTTTGGGGGTGGCGGCATAGACATAAATGACATGCTTCTGGATGTGACGGCGCTCGCGGAGATAGGTCCACCAGCCAGTGGGAAAGAGGCGGCCATCCATTTTCTTCAGCAGTTCGTTATAATCGGGACAAGCAATGAAAACGGCTTCGGGCTGGCCGTCGATCTCAGCAAAGAGAAACAAGGCGGGATCAACTATTCCTTGTAGTTCCTCACGTGCCGCCTCGAGTTCGGCCGGGGTCATTGGAATATAGCCCCAGTTGTCGGCGAGAGAAATGTTGCAGATCGAGCGAACGTGTTCGAGTTCCTCACTGATAGCATCCATTCGGACCGTACGAACTTTGACCCCCGCCCGCTCTTGGACATAGTTGCTCATGCGTTGGACGCGTTGCCAGGTGTGATCCTTTTCTGCCTGGGAATGCTCTGCGAACTTGAATCCGTAGACAAAGAGTTCCATGGCCGAGTGCAGACCGTACGCTTCCGCATGGCGGAGGTAATACACTGGCGTATAGGGCATCGGGATCGTGGGCGTGAATTCGAACCCTTCACTGAGAAAACCAGCACTCGTATTCATCGAGGGATTGGTGGGTCCTCGCATGCTGTCCAGGTTTCGATCTCTAAGCCACGCTTCGGCTGCCGCATAGAGCGCCTGGCTGACCTCTAGATCGTCAATGGATTCATAGTGTCCGAAGAAACCCACACGATCCTTCCAGTGTTCGTTGTGACGAGGATTTTCGATAGCCGCAATGCGACCGACCGCCTCACCGTTTCGAAAAGCCAGGAACAGTTGTGCGGTAGCGTGTTCGTAGAAGGGATTCTTTCCGGGCGTGATTTCCTTGAGGGACTCACTGTCCAGATTGGGAACCCACAGCGGCAGGTTAGCATTGATACGTCGGGCCAGACGCACGAATTCGCGCCACTGCTGTAGTGTTTGCACGAGCTGGATAGTTACTGTCACAGGTGGCGGTTAATCCAATCAAGGGTTGAGTGCATCGCATCCTCGAACGATACGCGGGGGGTAAAGCCTAGGACCTGACGAGCCAGGGCAATATCATAAACCTGAGACTGCCCAAGCTCCAATACGGCTAAGCGTGTCAGCAGAGGACGCTCTTTGCGACGCAGTGCCTTTGCGGTGGATTCCATAGCCATCGCCAGCGGATACGCCAATCGCGTCGGCAAAGAGAATCGCACCCGCCGGGCACCGATTCCGTCGGTTAATGCGTCGATGTACTCCTTCCAAGTGACCGGCAAATCATCGCATATGTTCATAGATTGACTCTGAGCGGCAGGTGTAGCGGCAGCCAGCAATATCGCATCGACGACATTTTCGACATAGGCCAACCCCGCTACATGTCGACCGCCGTCCAGCAGCATCATGGAACCAGATTGCAGAAGCCTAGCAACTTGACCAACATAATTTTGACACTCCGGCCCAAACACCATGACTGGACGAAGAATGGTCGCACGCAACCCGTCTTCCTGGATTGCTTGCCTGATCTCGTATTCTGCTTGAATTTTGGATTCAATGTAGGGAATGTTGCGCGAAAGTAGCGGCGACCGTTCAGAGATATAGCCGCTCGCGGGATAGCCGTACACCGAGGCTGAGCTGAGATGGACCATGCATTTTACGTTCGCCGCCGCTGCCGCCCGAGCGACGTTGCGAGTACCAATCGCATTGGTCTCGTGAAACTCCTGGCGAGACCCCCAGTCGGAAACAAGTCCGCCACAATGAAAGACATACGCGGCACCTCGTGCTGCACTGGAAACGCTGGCTGTGTCGCAGAGATCTCCTGGAACAACTTCGACACCGAGATCCCCCAAAAACTTTGCTCTGCTAGAGGTGCGAACGAGAGCGCGAACCCTATGGCCGTTGGCACGCAATCGCTTAACAAGATGCCTGCCAATCAGCCCGGTCCCCCCAGTCACAAGGCTCAATTCTGAAGAAAGGGGATTCGGCATGGAGAATTCTTTGTAGTGGGCGACGAGAGGTTTGCATCTCTGCGCGGCGAATGGGCCGAGCTAGATTCGTAGTTTAGCAGTTTTGAAGAAGGAAGATTTGATCCTCCAAGACTCGATCATCAGCGCCAATGCGGTCAATCTTTCCGTGGCTCGCTCGCCGGCCTTCCGCTTGGGTTTGGCGACCCGTCACGCCCCGGGACGGTTGCCGCAACTCATGGGCGTCCTTCGATTAAGGTGCTGCAGGGCGCGACGCTTGGCCTCCGAATCGCAGGGTCAGAAGCAATAGGTTTCCGCGTCCCGGGCTTGGTATCTAAGCAATATTCCTTGTGCTTTAGGCCGCAGGGGAATCGACCGTTCTTTGTTGGCGTAGTCGGTCTTGTGCCATTGGGGTTTGTAGATCCAGACTTCGCTCGACCTGTCGATATCACGCGGACGCATGATACAGACCTCGGCGGGCCTCATTCCGGCAAGTCGCTGGAGGCTGTAAATCGCAATTGAAAATTGTAGCGGTTGCCGGTCGAAAATTGCGGCGCTGGTTGGTGGCGGGAGTCTGGTCATGCCCCTCCCGATTGGGCGTTTGGTTTAGCTCTGTGGTTTGAATCGGCTTCTGCGGCGGGCGTTTGGGTTATGTGGCTTTATGCGGCTCTCCGACCAAAGCTACGGCCAAGGACCGAAGACAGCAGTTATAGCTGGACTTGCCTGGTGGGTGATCGCCACCATGCAGTCTGCTAAATGGATTGCGCTCCTATCCATTCCTCTAGTGGAAGTTCTCGTACTGGCGACAGCTACCGTACCTGCCATAATTGTGGCAACGCTGGCAGGTGCTTGGTTCTATGAGAAGTGAACTCACAAAGCCCGGACGAGCAATGCTTCGAACAGCTAAAGTTAGAAACTCTTCCATCCCTGACAATTGCCGCAATTCGACCGTTTTTTTCATACGCACTCTCAGTCGACGCTTGTTCCGGCAAACTTGTTTCGTTCGCTCTAGCCGCCCTGGTCAGGCCATGGTGTTGCGCGCCCATGACGAACCGACATTTCGCTCGACAAGTCAAGCGTAATGACACGCCCTCATTGGTCAGATAGCGGTGAGAGTTTGACTGCTTCGAAGTGCGACTCGGTTTGGCAACTTGGTCCCGAGGCCCCGTAGAGCTGTGTCAAAAACTACGTATGATGACACTTTGATTTGCGACACAAGTTTGGGGAACTTGCGGTCGGAAGATTTGTTGGCGATACGCTTTAGGGCGATTTTTACCGAGAAACGAACGATTCTGAAGGTTTGGTACTCACCTCCTCACAGAGCCGCCGAAAGGTTTTTGACATGCCATAATTTCCCTCTGGGATAAGCAGATATTCGGGAAACAGTTGCTGTTATCTAGTAACTTCAGTGTAATAAGGCACAATGGGCTACATGACGAGCACGGATCAGTTCCAGGCTCAATCCAAATGGGAAACGATTGCGTGGATCGAACGGTAGCGCCGGCGAACTTGTCAGGGAGAGTTCTTCTGTGCTGTTTCGTCAGGGAGAACTCATGTTTATTAAATCTGTATGGTTCATTTTGTTTGCCTCCGCAGCCGCGATCGGTTGCCCTTTTAGCTCAGCCACCGAGCTGACCACCAACGGAGGGTTTGAAACAGGTGATTTTACAGGATGGACTCAGTTACCCACCGGTGTCGGTCAGCAAACGGTTACGACCGTCAATCCGGCTGCGGGAACGTTCGCCGGCGAAATCAACAACAGTACAATTACTAGCAATTCGCTCATCAAGCAAGCAAATATTGGAGTCGGCATCGTCACGCCAGGCCAGGCCATCATGATCTCGTTTGACGCCCGCGGATCGTTGGGAGTTGGTGGAGTTGCGTTTGCCGAGTTTTTTTCCGAGATTTCAGGTGGAGGTGTTTCCAAGGCCCAAATCCTCGGTGGTGGACCGCTGGCCTTGAACGTCAACCCGAACGTCTGGACCCACTTTGCTTTCTCGACCACCGCCGGAACTAATGTGAGCGGCGGCGTGACCCTTCAGCTCGGCGCGACCAACGGCGCCGTCATTGGAAGCACGGCCCACTTGTGGTACGACAACGCTTCGGTCTCGGTCGCGTCTACCGGTCCAAATGGTGACTACGACAATGACGGAGATGTCGATGGACGAGATTTCTTGATTTGGCAACGCGGCGGCTCGCCGAACGGCTCCAGTCCCGGAGACCTAGCCGCTTGGCAGAACAACTACGGATCACCACCACCCCTGGTTACAATCTTAGCCGTTCCGGAGCCGTCAACTTGGATGCTGTTGTCGCTCACCGTAGCGGTTGGAAAGCTCGCGAGGCGTCGGCGAGTCTCCGAACTCATTGATGCGTAACAGTTAGTCAAAAATCCACCCTCGTGACACACGTTTTCTGACGCACGAAACCTGTGCCGAAAAACGTGTCCCCGAGCTTTTTGAGGTAGGCCTCGCCTGAAAACGTCCCCACGTGCGTCATCTCACGAAGGGGCGAGACGGTGCAGAAGCTCGATGTGTTGGCTAAGCAGACATTGTCAGTGCCGCTCCCCCCGGCAGGATGAATCGGACGCGTCCCGCGAATACGGTGCCTTCGAAACCAAATCAGTTAGAATGGCGATGAGCAGCTAAGTGGCGTCAAACGCGACAACATGACCTGCCAGACTTTCACTCCTTAGCGACGACGCGTACTACATCATATGCTGTGATGATGCCAAACAGATTCGAGTTTGCGTCCATTACCAGTACGCGATGGACGCGATCATTGATCATGCGCCGGGCAACATCATTGAGTAACGTATGGCGGTCGACCCAAATAAGTTGTCTGCTCATGACATCGCCCACCTGCACCTCCCCGAACTCTTCCAGGCCAAACACCGACAACGGCACACTATTCCATTGTTGTGTCTCCGGATCGAAGAATTGTGCCGTGCCGTCCTCCGGCGAGTCATCCGCGTGCTCTTGTTCGTAATTGAGAATGTCGCTCGCCGTAATTAGCCCAATGCACCGGCCTTTTCCATCCATGACTGGCAAACCCGTCACATGGTTCTCTGTCATCAGTTTGAGGGCATCCCTCAATGTATCGTTGGCCTTGACGGCGACAATGTCTCGCTGCATCAAATCCTCGGCCGTTAATTGATGAGTAGAATTGCCCATAGCACGCTCCTAAAATAGTAAACTGTCCCGCCATATGCGAAACGTGAGTGACGGCTCCGCGTCGAATAATTGCAGTGGCATCTCAGCACCGATGTGAGTATAGCAGGTACGCACGGCGGTCCAATGCCACGTCCCTCATGCGTCTGTTTCGAGACAATTGCAGTTTATTTATTACGCCAGAGATTGGCCACCGCTCCGACGATCGTGACCTGCCCCCAAGAATGGAACCAATTCTTAAGTTAGTGTTGGACCTGTTCCAACGCCAGCCTGCTTCGTTCGCTGAGGCGTAGCCGAAGCGAACGAAGCAGGCTCGATCGCCTCGGGTGCGGGTGGGCGGTAGCCGAGCGAGCTGTGTGGCCGCACGGTGTTGTACACGTGTCGCCAGCGCTCGATCAGCACCTTCGCTTCCAACAGTGTGTCGAAGACTTCGCGGTTCAACAGTTCGTCACGCAGCTTGCCGTTGAAGCTTTCGATGTAACCATTCTCCCAAGGACTGCCTGGCTCGATAAAGAGCGTCTTCACGCCGACGCGAGAGAGCCACTCTCGAACCTTCGTCGCGGTGAACTCCGAACCGTTGTCACTGCGGAGGTAGGCCGGCACCCCACGACGCACAAACAGGTCGCTCAGTCGCTCCAGCACGTCCTCGCTCTTGAGGCTTCTCGCCACGTCGATCGCCAGGCACTCACGGGTGTGCTCGTCGATCAGGGTCAGCATCCGAATGGCTCGGCCATCGCTCGTCCGATCCGCCACGAAGTCGTAGCTCCAGACGTGATTCTGGTAGGCCGGCCGAAGCCTGATGCACGATCCATCAGCCAGCCACAGACGCTTCCGCTTGGGCTGTTTCTGAGGGACTTTCAGCCCCTCTTGACGCCACAGCCGCTCGACCCGCTTGTGGTTCACTCGCCATCCTTCCTCACGCAATAAGGCCGTCACCCGGCGATAGCCGTATCGCCCATACTCGGTGGCCAACTCCACAATCCGCTTCATAAGACGCGGCTCGTCGCTCGCCGCATAGCGACAGCGTCGTTGCGTACTTCGAACCTGCCCTAACACGCGACATGCCCGACGCTCGGTCACGCACTGGCGGCCCAGTGCATCACGCACATACGCCACCGCGCGTCGCCGCTTCGCCGGGCTCAGAAGTTTCCCGAGGCGGCCTCCCGCAGAATCGCTTTATCCAGCTCCGCGTCCGCCAACAGACGCTTCAGACGAGCGTTCTCTTTCTCCAAATCCTTCAGACGCTTCGCCTGGTCCATCCGCAGACCACCGTACTCCTTCTTCCAACGGTAATAGGTCTTATCGGAAATTCCTAACCGCCGGCAAAGTTCAGGGACCTTCTGACCCTGAGCCAATAGGACCTCTGCCTCACGCAGCTTCGTGATGATCTGCTCCGCTGTGAACTTGTTTCCTCGTGCCATCGATGATCCTCCTTCGCTTACAACCACCACCAAATTCTCGCTTCAGGTGTGGTCTCGGGTGAAGGGGGCAGGTCAGTGGCGAGAAGCCTCAAGAGCGAGGACGTGCTGGAGCGACTGAGCGACCTGTTTGTGCGTCGTGGGGTGCCGGCCTACCTCCGCAGTGACAACGGTTCGGAGTTCACCGCGACGAAGGTTCGAGAGTGGCTCTCTCGCGTCGGCGTGAAGACGCTCTTTATCGAGCCAGGCAGTCCTTGGGAGAATGGTTACATCGAAAGCTTCAACGGCAAGCTGCGTGACGAACTGTTGAACCGCGAAGTCTTCGACACACTGTTGGAAGCGAAGGTGCTGATCGAGCGCTGGCGACACGTGTACAACACCGTGCGGCCACACAGCTCGCTCGGCTACCGCCCACCCGCACCCGAGGCGATCGAGCCTGCTTCGTTCGCTTCGGCTACGCCTCAGCGAACGAAGCAGGCTGGCGTTGGAACAGGTCCAACACTAACTTAAGAATTGGTTCCATTCTTGGGGGCAGGTCAATGATTTACCGCACCACATCTCGAACTAAATACTCCCTTTAAGACTTCCGACTTTACTTAGGTTGCTTGTATAGTGGGGGCTTTGTTAAGCAAATACTCTCCGGCTCCCGCGACTGTTGGAAGTCATAAGCTATCGCATTATTCATTGAGGCTCTTGGTAATGTTTGGCCATATAAGCTTGACTCCCACTCCTGATATTAAAGCGATTATTGCCCAGGCAACGCTGAGAATTCTGTTTCCGTAAAGACAACTTCCCGTCGAAAATAGAAGTCCATAGATAAGGAAGCAAGAGAGAATGGTGATTAGAATACACGAGAAAAAATCAGTTCCACCTTTGGTGACGGAAATTTTCTCCATGCGCCGGGCCGCTTCATCGAAAACATATCGCCAACCTGGTCCTCCAGGATTCGAATGCTCAACAAACTTTTTTAACACCGAAAACTCAGTTGGTTTTGTTAGATACATCGCAATGAGCCATGCTGATGTCACCAGAGCTACCTGAAGAGGAATCGACCAGATTCCTAGGTAATCGGATATGCTGGTATCCCACCAAGCAAGCTGAAAGGTCAGGCAGACCACAGCCGCCGCAACGGCAGAGACTATTTCACATGCAGCGTTGACCCTCCACCAATACCATCGCGCCATGAGAACTCCACCGGTCCCAGCGCCTAAGGCGACCAAGAGATTAAAGGCGTCGCTTGCCTTCTCAATCTTAAATGCTACCAAAGCAGCTATTAGCATCATGCCGATAGTAGACAAGCGGCCAACCCAAACTAGCTTCCTTTCACTTGCTGTGGGTTCGATGTACTGCTTCCAAAAATCGTTTACAACGTAAGATGCTCCCCAATTGAGGTGCGTCGATATAGTACTCATGTAAGCCGCAGCTAAAGAAGTGAGAACTAATCCAAACCAGCCTGGTGGGAGAAACGTTAACATGGCAGAGTAGCCACTGTCATTCGCAACATTTTTCGCATTGGGAAATGCTGCCTGAATGTCTTCCACTGTTGGGAAGACAATCAGAGAACAAAGGGCAACGATTATCCAAGGCCAAGGCCTTATCGCATAGTGAGCAATTTGAAAAAAGAATATTGCACCAACTGCGTGATTCTCGCTTTTTGCGGCCAACATACGCTGAGCCAAAAATCCACCACCACCAGGTTCAGCCCCTGGGTACCAGGTACTCCACCATTGCACCAAGAGTGGAATTAGTAGAAGACTAAGTAGCGATGACCATTCTGATGGTGAATCAGGCGTGATTCCTGGAAGCATATCAAGCTTTCCCGCAAGAATAGGACTATCCAATAGAGATTCGAGGCCGCCGACCTTTTCATGATTTAATGAAAAATATGCCGCCGCTATCGAACCTGACATAGAGAACAGAAATAGAACGAAATCGGTCAGAACTACGCCCCTAAAACCTCCCATTGAACTGAAGGCAACAGTGACTCCCATCGCGATCCCTAGAGATTGATAGCGATTCCATCCCAGCATGGTCTCGCCTATTTTGATTGCCGCTACGGAGACCGACGCCATAATTATAATATTTAGAAAGATACCCAGATATAATGCACGAAATCCACGTAGGAATCGTGCTGCCTTGCCGCTGTATCGAATTTCGTACAATTCAAGGTCAGTCAGAATTTCTGTGCGTCGCCAAAGCTGTGCATAGAAGAATACCGTTACAACGCCGGTAATTAAGAATGACCACCAGGCCCAGTTACCCGCGACACCTTTCTCGCGGACCAAGTCAGTGACAAGATTTGGCGTGTCCGTTGAGAAGGTGGTGGCCACCATTGAGAAGCCGAGCAGCCACCACGGCATATTTCTACCAGACAAAAAATACTCGCTAGAATTTTTGCTTGCTTGCCTGGCAACGGCAAACCCAATTCCCAAGGTTAATAGAAAAAAGCCTACTAAAATGAGCCAGTCAATTGTTGCCAACCTCATGCTTTCAGCACCTCTCATAGACAATGTTTGTTTACAATCTAAGTAAGACAGGCAATCGCATGCATACGCAGAGGTTGCTATAGTCGCACTGCTCCTTGTTGCCTTGGCGATTTAGTATGCGACAAGTTGCTTCGCTCCTAGAATCAATGATGTTATTCAATGTCGTTGCCATTTTCTTGTTGCCGAGCTAGCCATATTACTCTCTCCAACACCGCACAGACTCCAAGCTAGGCAGCAGTACTTAGTTGAGCTATTGCGTGCAGGGCAGGATTCAAGCCTGAACCAAATCTCTCATAACGTATCGCAATAAGCAGTTGAAATCACAAAAATTTTTAAGGACGAGAGGGCTTCGGATAATGAAATCTGTATTACTCATCATGGGGAACAAGTCGCGTAATTAATGTGCTAAAGAACACGGTGATTGTTCTAGCAATCGTCTGGTAATAGCAGGATGCGGCGTGGATTCGTGGAAGTCATTCTGTGGATTTCATCTTCATTGAGGCCTAGTTTGTCGTGCAAATTCGCTACGGCATTAGACATCGTAGAGGCCGATCCGATTAAGTGGCTCCTATCGGACGACCATGTCGATAGATCTTCATCAACATTTACAGTTTGTCCTGCCAATTTATAACTTCCAGGTCCGAGTCCAGCGGCTTGAATTGCATCGGTCACGACAAACGCATTTTCACCTGCTAGACGCAGATAGTTTCTTAAAGCGGGCGCAGGAATATGCACGCAGTCAGCGATAAATCCGATCCATAGCTGATCAGTTAGGCTAAGTACTCTTTGTATGATATTGTCGTGCCGATGCATTTGGAGTGGGCAGCCGTTGCCCAAGTGAGTGAACATTGATAGGCCTGCCTCAATTCCTATACGCAGCTGGTCGATGCTTGCATCCGTATGACCAGCGGAAACGATAATCCTACGTGAAACGAGCTCGCGAGTAACTTTGCAATCTGGGTCCTGTTCGGGTGCCAGGGTCACAATTCTTACTAAGTCCCCGCCAGCTCTAAGTAAGAGACTCATCAAAGTTAAGTCTGCGGGACGTACTGCATTTTTCGGGTGAGCGCCAATAAAACCAGGATTAGGATTGAGGAAAGGTCCTTCAATGTGGATACCCCATATCATATTCTTGATCGATTGTTCTGTATTACAGACCTGCACAATATTCTTGATTCGGTGACACATTAATGAGATATCATCGGTAATCACTGTAGCGAGGATTCCCGCGACTCCGCCTTTACGCATTTTGTCACAGGCAAGTTCAACCTCACGAACGTCTAAATGATCTCCATTAAAATCAACGCCGGCATGTCCATTGACTTGAAGATCCACAAAACCTGGGGAAGGTCTCATATGAAGCCTTTGATTCTTGTTGCTACTTTCCCTACGATATCATCTTTCGCCACATTGTTACTTATGGCCGGTAGTTGATGCTTGATCTAAATTGCCTCGCCAGCATCCATATTTCCCAAGAGTGAATTGCAACTTAATGCAGTTCTCTACTGGGTTGCGTCTCCAACCGCCGGCGATTCGCTCCCTGATTGCATCCAGGGAGACCATTTTTTGGCCTGGATCCAGACACTCGACGCTAGCCGCGCCTACGGCCACCGCATTCTCCAACGCTTGAGGCGGGTCGGCGCCGCGCACCAACGCGGCCAAGAAACCTGCAATTGTTCGGTCCCCAGCTCCATTAGTAGATGCTACCTGCACTTCAAAACAAGATGTGTAGAGCTCGCGTTCCAACCATTGGTCAATATTTTCTCTTCCTTTGTAGAAAGCCTGAGTGATCTGAGGTGGTATAGCAGAAGATTTCAGATAAAGACCTAAGGCGCCAAGTTTTAAGACGACGATGGTGGCACCCATGGAGATCAATCGATCTGCAGTGTTTCTGAGCTGATCTAGATTAATTCTCTGTGTTTCCAAATGGCCAAATTCACTCCCTTGCTTATCAAAAGAGGTTGGGTTGAGCATGTAGTTTATTTCGTCTATGCTCGGAGAAAACAGATCAACGTAAGGTAGGACCTTCTCAAGCCATGCTGACCAATCGACTTGACCAGCTGCGGTGGACGGATCAGGCATTGCCATGTCCAGCGAGGTCATTGTTCCACCCTTTCTGATGCAGCGGAAAAGCTTGGCCAAACCATCTCCACCATCATTCCAGAACTTTTCCATAAGTGGCGGATAGCCAAAGTGAAATACCTTGGCGCCGTTGATTCTTGATAGCTCAATATCGTCTTCAATGAATGTGCTGTTCGCCGCAGGATAGTGAAGAAAACTACGATCTACCGCAGGCGGGCCAATCACGATCGAATAGCTTGTAGGTTGATCAGAAGTGATGATCATTCCCCTGGCTGAAATCGCGTCGGTTTCTTCAAGCTCTTTCAGCAATTGCATTCCGAAAAGATCGTTTCCCACTTTACCCATCAACGAAGTGGGGATTCCGAGATTAAGTAATGCTAGTCCCGTATTTGCAACGCATCCGCCGGCAGCATAGTCGACCTGACCAACTTCATAAAGTTTTCCTGGGGCAATTGATGGTTTAGTATTCACTTGCGGAAACCTAGGCGTCACATCCAGACAAATATGTCCGGCCACCACCACTTCTGGCGTCGAGCGCTGTAAGCTTGATTTTTCGGATGCTGCAGGTGTGAGTCGCCGAGTCGCTGAGTAATCAAGAACACGATTGGTGACTATAAGATCGTCTGAGAGAATGCGACGAGGTGGAATGCCAAGACGCTGGAGTTGGCCGTGATATGATCGAACGGCCTCAGCTGGATCAGTGATTTGTCCATCGGCCAGGTATCGTAAATGCTGGATAAAAGAAAGTTGGTGTTCAGCGTTATTGATCATGCGACCATAAAGTGCCGCGCGTGCGCCATATTTCTTGGCTTCCCAAAGTTGAAGGAAAGCATCGTAGGTCGTGCCAGCTGATCCCCCTAGTATTCCCACGACAAGGGACGAGTCATACGAGACGAGTTCTGCCAAGGACGCAGGGCCATGGTAAACCATTTTTAAGAACAACGGTCGTGAACGTTCCGCCACACCTGCCAGCGTGCGTACGATTTGGTCATTCACGAACGCACCAACGTCAGCGACTGGATGCACCGGGCAGTTTGGGTCAAAGACTTCCAGAAAATGGCGGAAGCCTAGTTTCTCGGCCTTCTGACGAAATACTTGGTATGCGGCGAGGGACTGAGCATCGAGAATTGAGTCATTGTTGAACGTTATCGAGTAAAGCCCTAGATCAGCGTCTCTCTCTTCAGGCAACGGAAAATCCTCGTCTCTTCTGCGACCGAGCAACGCCGACGCAAATGGACAAGAAGGTTGATTGGCATAGATTCCGCCACGTGCAAGCCATATATCAGTTGTATCATTAGCACGAATGGCCGGTGTGACGGAACTTTCTTCAAAAATCTTTCGATTAGAAGTAAGAACTTCATGGGAACTAACGCTCATCAGCATAATGTCGATCAAGCCTTGCTCGACGTTCTGCCGGATGATCTCTCGATATTCTTGCAACGTCCGCCAGCGATTCTCCGCATCATTTCTGCCTGGCGCAGCAATGCCAAAAGCCATATCAGCGTCTTTTGCGTCAGCCAAAATGAAGTCGGGAGACGAAGTATTCGCGAGAATATTAGCAATCTTGTTGTCGAGTGACTTAGTTCTCATGGGAGTCCAAAACACCAACCATGTATTTTTGGAATTGTCTTCAAAGCGTTAATGCATTTCTGTTGCGACCGTTCCGACTCCACCGCGATAGTAACTGAAGCAAACATTGGGATGATCCGCGAGTAACGACATGGGTACCGAGGAGTCAGGAATCTGCTTGCTAATCATCAGTGCCGAAAGACGAATGCCGAAAGGATTGTCATGATGTCCTGGATGCCAAATCGATACGCAGTCGGCCTTCCAAGTTTCGACCGGGCCTACCGTCGCAGCGCGAATCGGAACTTGAGGTACATATCCCCCTCCCGAAGTCCGTGCATTTTGGATGACAGTCATCGGGTGGAGATCGGTAATCCGGGTAGTAAGCTGGCGATACTCTTCTGGTGAGGGCGGTTGATCTTTATACTTGCCTTCGCGCTTTGGAGGATCGTTAAATGCCCAGTGCTTAACTTCTCCTTGCCCACCTTGCATCAGCGCACAACGCACTTGATCATAACTTTTGGAATACGCCTCTAGATTCGTTGGAAAGTGAATATTCTCAACGGGCATCGCTAACGCCGGTCGAATTCGGTTAAAACACAATTCCATATCGGCCCTAGCAAATGATAAGGGATGTTCAGTCGAAACTGCCTTGCCATCTTCAACCCATTCATCCATTCCCCAAAAATGTGCATTACGAAGTTTGATGTCGAGGGCATTGACTATGTTGGCTACTAGCGGAAGCTGTTCCGTTGGCCCGATGGGTCCGCATATCCCTACCGGATTGTCAGAAGTGCTCTGTTGCCAGACTTTGATGTATTCAAGAGCCTCAGCGCAATAGAACTCCTCTAACGTATCATACACTTTGATAGTAAAACCTTCTCGCGAGAGAGCGAGAAGATCTTCGACAGACAGACGAGCGGCGTCACTTAGTATTTCGGGGTCGAGTGTGGTGTAATCCCACCATTCTGCGGCCACCTTACTGATTGGTCGTGGCATTTCTATTGCCTCCTAGAAGCTCGTGAAGGATGTCCGTTGTGGGGAAAGGATGTCCGCGATGTTGGGTGAATGCCTCGGCGAATTGAGAGTTGATAGCCCGACCTCGCATGGCATTATGGCGTTTCATGTGTTCAAGGTACTCATCGATGCCATGGTGGGCACGTAGCCATTCGCGTTGAGAGGCATGGCAGGCGAGCATCTCGATTTTACGTTCCATGACATTGGTAATGTCAATTGAAGCAGATGGTTCTATTAAGTGGCCTGAATAGGGGTCACGTCCCTCTAGCGCATCACAGTAGTAGAGCCAGGGAATCACGGAGTCAGCATGCAAAGGCAACGTCGATGCATTGAGAATCGAATAGCTGAAAGCAGCACTTCGCGAAAGTTGATGGACTTGCTCATGATCCAGCATGTAATCAAATCGAGGGTGGGTAAAAACCAATACAGGTGCAATACGACGAAACAAGTCGATTGCCTTTCGATTCGTGCCTTTGTCATATACAACATTGACATCGCGTTCCTCTAGGCAATGGAATGTACCACCTAACAAACGGGCCGCCGCTTGCCCTTCGCTGCGTCGAATTGAGGCAATCTGGTCTGGCAATAAAGTCGCCGAACCGCAGTCACCTGGAGTGGCGGAGGCAATGTGTACATCCCAACCCAGATCTCGCAAACGAAGTAGCGTTCCTCCGCAGAGAATTTCGGCATCGTCGGGGTGCGCTAGTAGCGATAGAACCACCCGCCTTTTTGGAACGCTCGCCTTCATGATGTTAACTCCAGAGTGCTGCAGACCTTATTCTTTTCCAGATCGATTCTCACAGATTGAGATCGTCTCAATGTACCACTCTTGCATTGAAATTTACTTTTACTCACGGCAGAAAATCTCACCAACTACAGGGTGCTATAGGATCACCGTGGCTCTTCACCGGTCTCTTACGCTGAAAGAATGATGAGTCAACGGCCAGCACTTGACTCAGATTGAGGCTTCACTAATTTAATACTCCATATTTAGAAGTGACGCTGCATTCTCATCTAGATAGATTTTCGTTCCTTTATGTCGCTGTAGAACAGAAGCAGGTCGGGCTGGACTTACTTCATTTGAAAAACAATTGTTAACGGCTTCTGCCTTGCGCTCGTCAAGTACGGTACATATGATAGACGTGCTTTTCATGATTTGCGGCACTGTCATTGTGATGGCCTCAGAAGGGACACTCTCCAAATCTGGAAACCAACCCTCATTGAACTGTTGCAAGCGACACTTGTGATCAAGTTCGACAACTATGTATGCCTTATCTGTACAAAAGTCTGCTGGTGGGTCGTTGAACGCTAAATGTCCATTCTCACCTATTCCGACGAATGCGACATCAATAGTGTAGTCTTGAATCAATTTCCCAACGCGATTGCATTCGGTCTGCAGGTCGGCAGCATCACCATTCAAAAAATGAAACATGCGGAGTGGCGCTGGCAATTGTTTGATGAAGCGATCCCAAAGATAGCGGCGAAAGGAAGCAGGATGAGAAATAGGCAGCCCTACATACTCGTCCAGGTGGAAGGCCGTTACACAATACCAGTCAATGTCATCTTCCCGTACCAAATTTGAAAGCATTTCAAATTGTGAAGCGCCTGTCGCAACGATTATGAAGGCCTTGCCATGTTCTGCAATCGCCTGTCGGATTACTTCTGCGCCTGCCTTAGCTGCGGCACGTCCGGCTTCGTCCTTGGAAGGATGTATATGGAATGTTATGTTGCTCTGATTTAGGATCTTCATGTAACTGAACTCAGTATTGGTTTCAAAAGGTAGGAATATGATTGCTTTTCACGAAAACGGAAATAAATTCATGACCGGTGCGAGATTCAGATTACGTATCGCTCTCTCGAAGAATAGTCGAGGAGAATTTGCTTTGCTTGCTCAAGTGTTGCGTCTTCGTGCAGGATCGCCATCAGGGACTTCGTAATCCCCGAAGGACTCTTGTGCTGGATCACGTTCCGCCCGTAAACAATACCGGATGCACCTTGCTGCAGCAGGTGCCATGTTCTTTCCAAGATTTCACTATCCGATACTTTTCCTCCGCCTCGCACAAGCACGGGCACGTCTCCTGCTATCTTCACGATTCGATGAAAGACCTTTACATCATCTGTGGGATCTGCCTTGATAATGTCTGCTCCTAGCTCAACAGCTTGTCGGACGAGATGCATTATCTTGATTTCATCGCCATCAACCATATATCCTCCCTTTTCCGAATTAGGTCGAAAGACTAGGGGCTCTATCATCAAAGGCAGTGCCAAAGAATCGCACTCTCGCTTAAGTTGTAGGATGTTTGATATACATTGGTGGTTTACATCTGGTGCCCCAGGAATGAGGAACAGATTTACACAAATACATGTCGCATCAAGCTGCACTGCTTGTATCGCCGCATTGGCTAACATTGCACTGTAACGGGAGGTGGGAAGATCGTGCCCATAGATATTCGCAATGTCGGCACGCAGCACTAGCGAGGGTTTCTGGCGGCCCGGTATAGATTGAAGGTGTTTGGCTTGGCCAACGGTAAGTTGGATCGCATCAGGCCCTGCCTCAACAAGTGCTTTAACTACAGAACGAATATCCTCAATCCCCTGCAGGAAGCCTGGCTGGTTGAAGAATCCGTGATCAATTGCTACGTTAAAGCATCTATGTGATCGTGGGTGAAACAAGCGATTTATACGATATGATTTTAACAAGTGGATTCTCGATCTAAGAGACAAGCGAAGGAATACTTACCCGGACATTTTTTGAAGCAGAAAACATACGTCTATTCGTAGAACGCAAGGCTTCGTGAATATCAACTCGTGGAGTGTTTGATTATCTGCCTGAGAAGCGATTTGGCATTGCCACTAAAAATCTGCTCGATTTGCTGCCGCTCTAGGGAAGTTTCTTCACACGCCTGCTTCAACGCTTTAAGTGCCTCATACATAAAGAGTGTGTATCTCTTTTCAATTTCAGGAGACTCTCGCTGTTGATTAAAGTGGAAGGGATAGTTGGTGTGATTTTGATAAGATCTTCCGTGCCATTTACGTCTCCCTCGCATATAAAAAATTGGATTGTCAGTCCCATAGAGAATTCGTTCTGGACCTATAACATCTAGAGCAAATCGCAACACTTCAGGATTCAAGACAGCAGAAACATCGAAATAAATTCCTGGGTCATCAGAAAGCAAAGGAAGCGACTCTTCGGCATGCGGAAGGGTGTAGCTTCTTCCTAGATGAGCTAATACTAATTGGATGCCAGGATAACGTTCACGGATTGCTCTGATCTCAGCGATATTCTGCGAATCGCCCAGCCGAGTCGCCTTGGGAACATGAAGTGTTACCCATGATCGGCGTGAATCAAGTATCTCCAATTGATGGTGAGGCAAGAAATCAAAAATGCTGGCCTCGAGATATTCATCGCGACTATTGGGGGTGTGTTCAATCAGTGCATAATACGGCTTGACTCCAACAACGCCTGGACGATCAAGTTCTTCTTGCAGTTTGTTTGTGGACCATTGAGGCCGAACTAGTGCCAGGCATTTCCAGCCTCTTTCGGTCACTTCGGCCGAAAGACGTTTGTTGCCAGAATTGATGTCAAAATCAAGACTCGGCATGCCAAACGCCAAGCAAGAGAAATCTCTCTTAGGAAAGACAGTTTGGTAGCAACGCTGGGCAGCTTGAGCCCCAATAGGCTCGAAAACTTCGTTAACCCAATACTGTCTGCGCATTTCGTCGGTCATCGGATGCAGGCGATGTTCAGGCTCGTGAATGTGTGTGTGCGAATCAAAGATGGTTCGAGGTACCCATTCTTCAAGATGATCCTGCCAAAATTGCAGATCGATATCTCTATATTCCCAGACATGATGCAAATGCGTTGGATTCATAAGCTCTATGCTAGTTTGCAGAAAATGGCTGCATATATTTGGCGAACAAGTCCTGATAAACTTTGTGCTTACTCATAGGTTCAATAGTGCGAGCAGACGGAATGTTACTTAGAACTACGTCCCGCAGATCTCGTCCGACTGGGTTTGCCAGATATCTGGCCACTGATGTTGCACCGAGGGCACTTACAAATGGCTCATTAATACATCTAACTGGCCGCCCTGAAATATCAGCGATGATTTGCGGCGTAATGTTACTTGCCGCGCCCTCTCCACACAGACATATGTCGCCGACTGATACGTTGGAATCTTCTAGGAGTTGCAAATGCCGATTCAATTCACAGACTAACCCTTCCAAAACAGCCCGGAGTAGGTGCTGGAAAGAATGGCATGGTTTAATGCCTGAAAGTTGGGACTCCATCGGTTTTTGCTCCGAAGCTAGATGAGGATAGCGCGGCCAAAATACGAGCCCATCGCTACCCGCCTTAATTTCTTGCACCAATTGGTCGACATTTTCTCTTGAGAAAATGCCTGTGCGGGCTAATCCCATCACCCAATTTAGGGCCGAGCCACCCGTTCCCAACGAAAGTAGCTGTCCAAAAAGTCCTTCAACAAGATGCTGGCAAACAAATGCATTTTCGGTGACAGGAACTTGTAGCAAAGAAGTATTCGCAAGGATTACCCAAGCGGTTCCTGTCCCGATACATGTGGAACCAGCATTAACACAACCTGCTCCCAGAGAAGCTGAATATTGGTCGTGAACTGCCGCCGATACGGGAATACCCACTGGCAGGTTTGTTAGTTTGGCTGCATCTGACGTTATCTCGCCGGAAGGAGTCTTAATAGACAGCAGGTCAGGCAGTTGCTGCTCAGTTATTCCAAGTCGCGTTAGCAGATCCGGATCGGCCTTTCCGAGCCAGCTATTGTAAAGCAGGGCAATAGCAAGAGACGTGGCATGGTGGGCACGTCTACCACAAAGCCGGCCTACGACAATGTCACCGACGAAAGCGACTTGTCTATCTCGCGTCAATGTACCAGGAAAGAGGTGCTGGATTCGTAAAAGCTGGCCGATAGTCAGACCGCTAGTCCCATGTCCTGTATGCTTGATAAAATAATTGCCGCCGAGCTCTTTTGTAAGTGCATTATCAAATGGTAGGCCTCGACTATCTAGCCAGCTTACTACTTTTCCCAACGGCTGATTATTGTTGTCCAAAAGTTGTAATGCCGCGCCTTGGCTTGAAACTCCCACTGCACAGATTTGCTCAATATCTATAGCGGAAACTGATTGGCGAATCGCTGTGCATGTGGCTTGCCATATCTCTTCAATATCTTGTTCAACGCCACCATCACCTGTTTCTATTCGATTGACCGATACACTCGAACGTGCGGCAACACGCCCTAGTTCGTCGACGACAAGAACCTTCACATTCGACGTTCCCAAATCAAGGCCTAAATACATAAAAACACCCTCCTATCAAGATGTGCTACCAAAAAGATAATCAAGGGTATTCTTATTGGAAACTATTCTACGCAATGTGGAAGTTAAAGCATTGAGGGCAGTGACTTCGTCTTCGTAGCGGCCTTTCAATGCATATTCTTGAAGTATCCCATCTCCTTGGTGTCGAGTGCAAAAATAGGTGTAGGCAGGCGAGTCTGTTCCCCAAATAATTGTGTTAGGAAAGTTCTCGCAGATCACAGTCATAACCTTGCAATAATCTGAGTAATCGGCCTCCAATAGTGAAGCTGCGGTGATCATACCATCGGCGACGCACTGGACAGCCAGATCGACTTGAATCTTGATTGCCGCGGTGTCTACCCAAACATTGGCTGCCGCGTCTGCTGCGAGCAGCATCTCACGGTTAAAAACTAGACAGTGGGCTAAACAAAACCGCAATTTGGGTCTATTCTCGGCGATTTTTAAGAGGTCGGAAGCTTGAGAATACTCATCGTTGGGCAGTGTTGTCGCATGAAACAAAAAGGGTATGTTTCGCTTCTCCGCAAAGTCTAGTAGTAGTTGTCCTTCATGCAACAATGCGGCTGCATGTGACAGACAACCAACTGGATGAACTTTTATGCCGTAAATAGGGTAGTTCTTATCAAGCTCTTCGAGTGATTCGAGTTGTTCAACAATGTGTCGTGCTGGGTCAACAGATACGAAAGGCAAAAATCTCCTAGACAGCTCAGGGCAATAGTCAAACACTTCTCGCATTAACATGCGATTCTCGACCGAGTACGGTGGCCAAGAAAGTGGTTTGCTAGCAAGCACTTTCTGCCCATTTCTAAGCTTTGAAAGATCAAAACTAAGGTCCGGTAAGAATGGAAAAATAACGTTTACGTCTACTCTGCCTGCTAGTTGGCGATAGTAGAGGCTTTCGGCAGTTTGCGCATAGGGATACTCATCTCGGAGAAATCCACCAATACCTACACCGACGTGGGAATGGCAATCAATGAGCTTTCCTTCGAGATCGCTTCGGCTTAAATGTCTGGTAGCCATAAAATATATCCGGAGCCAACAAAATTCAAAATGCGATCTCGATACGCCTTTCACTAGATAGCGAAGTGCAGTCCGCTGCGACGGAACCAGAGAGAATAAGCTCACTAGTAATAATCTGCAGAATGCTTGCAGGCACAAGTGGAGTCACGGGGCCAAAAGCAGCCAGTCGCGTGATAAATCTTTGCCAAATCGACTCTCCCGCTCCAAAGCCGTTCCAAAAACTCACAAGCTTAGAGTTCTTTAATTCGCGTGGTCCAATCGTGACAGCCTTAGGTGGAACCCACGACCAGTCACCGGCACTTCCGGCATCTGCATAAAGTGAGTTTTGGCAGACAGTGATTGGATGCAGATCGACGATACGAGTTCCTTGCTCAAGATAGCCCTCAATGTCACCAATAAATTCACGACCCAAATGTGGTTCGAAAAAAGCGATATGTCCCGACCACCCTATTCCTCCATAGCAGACATCAGCTCCCCCCAAATCCTCTAGCATTTTACTGTAGTTGTTAACGTTGGAAGTACTTGGGAAATGAATTTGGCTTTCTGGCATTCGTAGTTCAGGACGTATTTGATCGAACAGATCGTGGTACATCCAATACTGAAAGCCACCCTTCCAATCTTTGGGAGCGGTATTTCCCTCCTCATCTGCATATTCATCCATATTGAATGTATGAACATGATGGCAGGGGATATTCAAGTCGTTCAGCATCTTCGCCACAAATGCGTAGTTAGGATTGGGCGCCGGTAGAATGAGGATATACTGCTTTCGTCCTTCGTCTAACGCCCTTTTAATGCCAGACACAATGCTCATGACGTAACTGAAATGAAAAGCCAATTCATGCTCAATCACTCGGATTTTGAGCATTTCGGATGGCGAATGTGTGATTTCTTCTCGTTTAATTTGTCTAACTCGTCGACAAACTTCCTTGTCTCGAAAATCTAAGTTTTGAGAAAGCTCGTAATCAAATTCGTTGTATGAAAAAGTTGATCCCACGCTATTGCTTACTCCTAATTGAATCCCAGTTCTCGTTCAGTCTCACCAATGGCTTCATCGATGATGTCCAGACCTTTAAGTAATGCTGCATCATCCATTACAATCGGTGGACTCATGCGTAGAATGTGGCCCGCAGGAATCCAGGCCAGACCCTTCCGGAAGGCTTTTTGGTAGACGATCGCGCCAGCTTCATGGAAGGGCTCTTTAGAGTCTTTATCTATTACCAATTCGATGCCCATCAAGCAGCCCTTAGCTCTCACGTCACCCACAATTGGGTGTTCGTGTTTCATTTTCTCCATCCTTGACAATGCAAGTTCACCTAGATAAGTCGCCCGAGCGAGCAAGTTCTCTTCTTCTATGACTTCCGTGCTTGCCAATGCCGCCGCACAGGCCATCGGATTGCCGCCGTAGCTGCTGGATGCAGAGATCGCCTCAAATGACTCTTTGTATGGCTCACGAACCGCCACGCAAGTCACTGGAAATCCGTTTCCAAACCCTTTGCCAATAGAAACAATGTCGGGTAGAACACCCCAATTCTCCATGCATAACCATTTTCCGGTACGCCCCCAACTGGTGAGCACTTCGTCCGCCATCAATAAAATCCGTCGTTCGTCACAGAACTTTCGAAGTTTTGGAAAGAAATCATCTGGTGGAATGATCGTACCACCCCAGCCTTGAATCGGTTCTAGAACAAAACCAGCAACCGCGTTTACAGTTGCCTTGTCAATGTATTCATCGTAGAATTCGATATATTTATCTGTATCTATCGAGCCATCTTCTGTTGTCCACAATGGGCGATATACATCCGGCCTAGGGACCATATGCATGCCGGGCGCCCGAACAGGACCATAGACAGGAGAGCGAATGTGTCCTAACGAAACTCCGCCATAGGTTTTTCCATGATAATCATAGAAACAGGAAATCATTTCGTGCTTACCAGTGGCCGCACGAAGGAGTCTTTGCCCTGCTTCTACGGCTGTTGTGCCAGAGTCGTAGAATTGAAATCCATTGAGATCTCCTGGCAACACGTCGGCTAGCTTTTCAACTAATCGAGTCTTGATTTCCGTTGTGAAATCATGGCAATTCATCAATGTAGATAGCGCGCGTCCAATGGCTTCGGTGATCTTAGGGTGACAGTGACCGAGTGTTGTTACATAAATGCCCGAAGAAAAATCCAAGTACTTATTGCCATCGACATCGGTCAGTTCACAACCTTTGCCTGATTCAAATGCAACAGGGAATAACTTGACCTGAGAACTAAGCCCCTTGAAGTACTTGGTACATCTTGCGTGTAGTTCTTGTGACTTAGGCCCCGGAGGGACAAAGGGTACGGAGGGGGTGCGCTGCAGATCAACTGATGCCCATTCGGACAAATAAGCACTAGACGAGATCATATTTGCTGACGACATCTTGGACCTTTATAGAATCTTTAACTACTTCACATAGGGCAGCCTGAAAGGCAAGTGGATTAGGAACTTGAATCGCATTGCGACCAAACACTACCCCTCTAGCACCTGACCGTACCTCAATATCGGCCAAGTCCAATGCATCTTTCTGTGTAGGTAATTTTTCAGCACCCAACCCGAAAACAGGAACTGGAGAACATGCAATCACTTCTTTAAAGCGACAGGTATTAAAAGTCTTTATCGCGTCGGCTCCCAGCTCTGCTACAATTCGGCTTCCTGTTAAGACATCGAGATGCAATTGTTCCGGAGTCATCTCTGCGTGCCCGGTTGGAAAATACTCCCCAATCACAGGGATACCAAGGCTATGGCATGCATTAGATAATTTTGAGAAAACTTCTACGTTTGCTGCGTCGCGCTCTTCGGAGCCTGTTTTTAGAGTCAACGAGACTAGCGCAATATCCATCCCTTCGCGAAGCGCGTCTTCCGGGATTGCAATAGACACGCTCTTAGCGTCGCGATAGCCAAACTTAAAGCAGTATACGGTATTCCAATTCAGTCGTACGATTGCCAGAGGACGTTTCGGATGAGCGAACAGACTACTGCATCGACGCAGCATGCCGGGTGCGACCAAAACTGCGTCGACTATTGGATTAATCTTCCTGTCAATCGTCGTCAACTCCTGAAGGCCAGGAATTGGACCGTCAAAAAGGCCGTGGTCAATAGCAATTACTACGGAACGACCTCCGCCCACGAGTCGTTGCAGTCTAATTTCACGTCCGTCCATTTAAGATTGATTATCCTTATCTTAAGATTACATATATCAAAAACAAAAGCTTCGCTGAATCAAACTCTTCTGACTTTGACTTTTCTATTTGCGAGTTGACTCACGACTGATCGATCTGCATTATTGTCGGTGATCAACTGATCAATCTCGTCGATTTTCAAATAACGAACTGCTCCTGCACGCCCTATTTTGGAACTGTCGCAAATGACAACAACCTCGTTAGAGCACGCAGCCATTCGTTCAGCAATACGTGCTGTTTCCATGTCGCTTGCAAAACTCCCTCGCGTAGGGTGGATTCCGTCGCTTCCCAGGAATGCCACATCAGCAGATAATCTTTCCAGCATGATTTCTGTCAGCGGGCCGGCTAAATCAGGATTTCCCCCTCTCACTTGTCCACCGAGCAACTGAAGTCGAATATTTCCTCTCGCCCAAAGTTCACTCGCGATAACGAGACTGGCAGTGATCACGGTCATCTGAAGAGAGGATTGTGCGAGCACTTTCGCCAGCTCAAGAGTTGTCGTGCCAGTATCCATAAAAATTGTCTGGCCTTCCTTCACTTCCGAGGCCGCAGCAAGAGCGATGCTCTTTTTCAGGGCCATGTTCATGCGACGAGTTTCGTCAAACTCAAACTCAAACGTGATCCTTTGAGCGGCCAGCGCTCCCCCGTAAAACGGCAGGGCGATCCCTTCTTCCTGCAACTTTTTCAGGTCACGACGGATAGTCATTTCGCTCACTGCGAAGCGAACTGCTAATTCAGCCGTAGAAACGTTTTCGTGGGCTCTCAGTATTTCTGCCAGAACGTGGCGACGCTTGTTTCCTTCTGCAGAACTTCTCGGCATGGTTCACCGTAATGGTCTATTGCGTGTGATTATGATATATTGTTACATTATGTCAAGCTTCTCGGGAAGATATTGTTTCCCTCTTGGCAGCACTAGTATTGATCCGTGCAATGCCAGATTGTACGGACCAAATGGTAGTATTTTATAGCAATGTTAGATAATCCTTTGAAAAGCACTGAATTGAATTGCTCGCGAAGAGAATTTCTTCAAGATGCCTTAGTTATCGGTGGAGTGACTTCGGCGTTTGCTTCGATTGAAGATGTCGCAAAAGGGGCTACAGGCGATTCTCGCCGAATTCGGATAGGGGTCGTAGGTACTGGTAACAGGTTACTTAGTATGTGGGGACCACCTGTTGAGAAGGAATACAGCTCACAGGTTGAGTTCGTGGGGTTGTGTGATCTCAATGGCAAGAGAGCTTCCTACGCGCAATCTCAGTTTGCTTCCAAGCCTCCCATTTACACAGATTTCAAAAGGCTGCTTCATGAAACTTCTCCTAATACCATCCTGGTGACCTCTATTGATGCGACGCACGTACCTCTTGCGATAGCGGCCATGGAACACGGGTGCGATGTTATTTGCGAAAAGCCTGTAGCGACGACGGCAAAGCATTGCCAAATGCTATACGATTCCCAGAAACTAACAGGTCGGAATGTCACTGTAGCGTTCAATGCGCGCTACTTCGTAGAAGCAACCAAAATTAAAGAGTTGCTCCTGTCTGGCGTTATTGGCGAACTTTACTCAGTGGATTACGCAGAGCTTCTAGATCTGAGGCACGGCGCGGACTATTTCCGACGCTGGCATGCTCTAAAGAAGAATTCAGGAACACTTCTTTGTCATAAATCAAGCCACCAATTTGATCAGGTCAATTGGTGGGTTAATTCACAGCCAGAAGTTGTTACTGCATTTGGAAACCTCAATGAATACGGTCGCGAAGGCCCCTTTAGCAGTACTCACTGCCGAAAATGTGACCATCATGATAAATGCCAATTTTACTGGGATATTGCAACTTCACCCAGAGATATGAAGTTGTACGTAGAAAATGAGGATGTCGATGGCTATCTGCGAGATGCATGTGTTTATCGGCCTGACGTTGATATCTACGATACGATGAGTCTTCAGTGTCGTTATAAGAATGGAGTTTTGCTGAATTACTCGCTTAATGCCACATCACCTGTTGAGGGTCAGATTGTCGCAATTAATGGCAGCAAAGGCAGAATCGAAATGCGGTCCTACAATCAACAACCGTGGAAACCTGAGAGCAAAGCAGAACTTCGCTTGATTACTCATAGCCCCCACCACTCCGAGCAGATCCCTCTGGCGATAGTGGAAGGTGAGCACGGGGGGGCTGATGCTGCCCTTAAGGAACAAATTTTTGACCAAACAAGCAAAGACCCCCTAGGACACCGGGCCGGTGTTTTGGCGGGAGTCTACTCGTCACTTATTGGGATAGCCGGCTATCTATCGATTGAATCCAATAATCCCGTGCGCATTGAAGAGCTGTTCAAAGTAACCTGATCACGTCGTTTGTCTATACAGCGAGTACTTTCATGAACACGGCCGACATAATAGTTTTGATCGGCTACTTCGTAGTTATGGTGGCCATCGGAATAGCCTGTGCGTTTAAAACTAAAAACCAAGAAGATTTCTTTCTTGGTGGGCGTGGATTCGGGAAGCTGCTTCAAACGTTTGCCGCTTTTGGAGCCGGTACAGGCGCACAAGATCCGATCAATGTAGGGCGAACTACTTGGACGAGTGGTTTAAGTGGTATCTGGAGTACTTTTGTTTGGTTGTATGTCACCCCATTCTATTGGATATTCGGTACTTGGTATAGACGAATGCGTCACTTGACATTGGGCGACTGGTTTGTGGAACGGTACGAAAGCCCGGCCCTAGGGGCTGCTTACACAGTATATGGTTTTGTTTTTTATATTTTCTATCTTTCAACCATGTTTTCAGCAATTTCAAAGGTTGCCGAGCCATTAATTGGCGACGAGACCGTTCTGTCCTTAGTGAGCTGGATTGGGTCAGATGATCCAAGCGATCTAAAATACGTCTTGGTTCCACTGATTGCTGGTGTAGTAGTCGCTTATGGCGTTGTGGGCGGTCTTGCCGCAGCCTATTGGACGGACTTAGTGCAGGGCCTGTGCATTATCTTGCTGTCAATCCTGTTGATTCCAACTGGATTATCAAAACTTGTAGAGAGATTCGGAAGCCAGTATGCGTCTCAAACCAATCAGGAGGTGGATCAACTTGGGCTGAGCGATGGGCTGTCTATCTTGCATCACCGACTAGGAGAGAGCTACTTTCAGCTGTTTGGCGGTCCGCGTTCAGGTGAATTCCCACTTCATTTTGTCATCTTCTTTTCCCTTTTGGCATTGCTGGGAATCGTCGTGCAACCGCACTTTATCACTGTCGGTGGTGGTTCCGCCAAATCCGAGAACTCAGCCAGAATTGGCCTAGTGACGGGTAATTTCTTGAAGCGATTTTGTTCCATAGGGTGGGCAATTTCAGGGCTCATCGTTGTCGCATTGTTTGCAGACAATTTGCAAATCAACGATGATCCAGATCGTGCGTGGGGAATTGCTTCTCGTGAAATTCTTGGTGGCATTTCTATCGCCGGTATTTCCTTGGGATTGGTAGGGTTGATGTTCGCTTGTTTGTTGGCCGCTTTGATGTCGTCCGCTTCATGCTATATGCTCGTAACATCTGCGTTGCTGGTAAGAAATGTATATGCAGCATTTATCGACTCCTCGGCTACTGAAAAGAAGTATGTAGCTCTCGGACGTCTTTCAAGCTTTCTCGTCATTCTGGGAGCTTCGGTAGTATCGCTGATCTGGTTTGATGTGTTCGCACAATACAAGTTGGCCTTGGAGATTGCGATACTATTCGCAGCACCTTTCTGGTTAGGAATGTATTGGCGGCGTGCCACTACCATGGCTGCATGGGTAACTGTGTCTTTTTCGTTGTCATTCTTTTTCATCCTACCCACTTTGTTGCCGGGTCTTTGGCCCTCGCTCAGAACCAACCCTGAATTTGCTTTCGCGACTGATAAGGTATCAACAACTTATGTTCGTAGGGCCTCTGCAGCTGATGTTGCTAAGCGAGAGGCTGCCATAAGACTCTGGGCGATTAGCAATGATGGAAAAGGCATCAAACCTACAAGTCTGAACCTTGGCGATGAATTTATTGATCAATTTACAACAGGAGGTAAGCCTGTTTTTTGGAATGAAGGCATCCTTCCAAAAGGCGAAACCCTTACTCGTGTAGTCAAAAACTTCGCCGTACCAAAAGAGAGTAAGTCAATCGTTGTAACTCGAGATGAGGGATCTTTCGTAGGTCAAGGCTCTTTTCAAATTGATTACTACTTGTTCCACCTCTTCGGTATGAAGTTGCGAAAAACCGATGACGCCCTGCTTGCAACTCTAAGAATACCTCTTCGTCTATTCCTTCCATTCCTAGTAATGATTGGTGTGAGTTTGGTAACTCGCACAAACAGTAAGACGGCTCTTGATCGTTACTACGCCAAAATGAAAACGCCTGTTCAATCTACACCACAGGAAGACGAGCAAGCTCTTGAGCATTCATATGCTACCCTAGACAAAATTGAAAAGACCAAACTGTTCCCGGGTAGTTCGTTTGAATTTCAAAAGCCAGGCAAAGAGGACATTTGGGGATTTGTAGCGTGCGTTGCAATCTGCTTTGCTATCCTCGGCTTAATTTATTGGATTTCAATTCTTGGATCCTGATCCAGTTCATGAGGCTACTGACCCCAGCCGATCACAAGAAAATGGAATTCAACATTGGCCTCTTCAGCTGCAAGTTCGTGTGCAGGCAGTTGCTAGACTCGTTGGCAATACCGCTGGTGATTAGAGTGCCACTTCAGGCGATCGGGACCTCCTGCCTGACAAATCGCGAGTTGCTCATCCACAGAATCGTTACTGACAGTTTACCATATTTGATTATAAGGGGACATTGAGAACGCTCGGCCTGGATTACTGCAAGATGCGCTCTTGTAGCTGCTAATGATAATGCTTGGCAGATCGCTTCTTCTGGTCACTCAAACGCAGATATTGAATTCGCGATACTGAGCGTATTCAATTACTTCGAAGTCTCCTATAATCGCCAGCGACTTCACCAATCGCTCGTCTACAAAATCCATTAACATTTCGCATCCTTATACGCACGGTTGTACAAAAGGAAATGCTGTTCATTACTGTCTCAATATCGTGGACTTCTGCAAGACTATGCGACTAACAACATCAGTTTATGGGAAAATCGCAAAATGAGATCAAGTACGATTAAGGCCAAATTAGCCATCAACCAGCCTGTCTTCATTACTCAGCTCCATCTAAATGAGCCTAGTATTTACGAGATGGCAAGCAGAATGGGCTTCGACGGTTTGTGGATGGACCTTGAGCACCACAGGCGTTCGCTAGAATCAGCTTCTCATTTGATTCGTGCATCTCGGGTAGGAAACTCAGATATTATTGCTCGTCCGGCAAAGGGGGAATTTATGCGGTTGGGGCGGCTACTTGAAGCAGGAGCGCAAGGCATCATGTACCCTCGCTGTTGCGATGCGGAGGAGGCCGCTGAAGTAGTTCGCTGGGCTAAATTTGCGCCAATGGGGTCTAGGGGTTTTGATGGGTCCGGTCCGGACTCATCTTACGGGGCCTACAGCATTAAAGAGTATTTACAACATGCGAACAAAGAAACTTTTATTATTATCCAGTTGGAGGATCAAAATTCTATAGATCAGTCCCATGAAATTGCTGCGGTAGATGGCGTAGATGCACTGATGCTTGGACCGGCTGACTTTACTGTGCTTGCAGGCATTCCTGGGGAATTTAGTCACTCTATGGTGAAGGAAGCCACCATACGAATCAGTGAGGCTGCGAGAGCAGCTGGAAAGCATTGGGGAATGCCTGTGTTTAGCGACGAGCATTATCGTAGCTTATACAAAATGGGTGGTCGCCTCTTCTTTCACGGTGCAGATGTAGTATTGCTTCGTCAGGGATTGCTTGCCCTGAAGCAGAGATTTCTCGAGCTTGAGGCAAGCTGTGTAACTAGGAGTGAATAGTTGTGCTACATAGGACTCAGTGGACCAATTCATGGACGAGTGAACAGGCTTTAGCATTCCTGCATTTGTAGGATATGAGTCTGAGGTTATTCAGCTTTTTCAGCGTATGGATTATGCGCGACTGAATGAGATGGAACCGTATTTCGCGTCCTATCATCCCAGCTTATCATCTGGCCTAAACGCCATGATTCATTTGCCATGATAGCCGCGGCACCAGCAGCAGCAGCAAACTCAGCAGGGCAATTAAGCTCCTCTCCATTACGAAGATGGTTATGAAGGTTTGTATGATGTAAACTGACGTCTTCAGCACCTGATTTTTTGTACATAGCTAACTCTTTGTCATCCTTGTCCTTGGCGGTCCACCCCTCAGGCGTGAAATAGAGAGTACCTCGATATCCGCGTATTAAGTGTTCATTTGCAACGCGATTACTTTGAGTGCCCAGGACATAGACAGTCATGCCGCGAGGATACTCGCAAATCATTTCGAAGTTGTCAGGTAAGTCTCGATGATCCCTCCAATGCCAAATACCTCCCATACCAACAACTCGCCTTGGGTATAACAAATCACATGCTTTCATGATACGTGCTAGGCGATGCACTAATAAGTCTGTAGCGATCCCACCTGAGTATGCTGAGTAACATCGCCATTCAAAGTAATGATGGGGATTCCATTTTACCGGTGGAGCGGTACCCAACCAAGATTTCCAGTCCAGGTCTTCAGGCTTTGGCATGGCGTCTGTCACACTTGGATCGACAAACAACCCCTGTGCTCCATAACGTCTAACATATTCAGTCTGGGCATGAACGACCTTTCCAATGACGCCATCCCTAATTGCTTGACCTGCGGAAACATAACTATCATCAGACATTCCCTGAATTCCGACCTGAATTGGTAGCTGAGTTTCTTTCTGCTTGTCCAAAACTGCTATCGTCTCAGATATCGTATGGGTCAAGGGCTTTTCACAATAAACTGCCTTGCCCGAATCAAGTGCGTCAAGAGTCATCTGAGCATGCTGATGTTCGGGAGTGGCAATGGTAACATAATCGATATCAGGACGATCAAGCATCTGACGGTAATCCCGTAATACAAATGACCCGGTGAGTTCCGCGCCAACTCCCGCTCTTTTCTCCCAGCAATCTGCCACGGCTACAGCTTGAAGGTTGTTCTTAACTTTTAGATTGAGATAGGCCTTCATGTGATTGGTAGCCATACCCCCAGCGCCGATGAAACCTACTCTAATTCTGTCATTGGAACCGATAATACGCCCATAGCTAGAAGCAGTCCATGTAAGACCCGCCACTGCAGAAGAGGCCATCCACAAGAAACGACGGCGAGCCAGGGGCGGTTGCTGATGATAAGTTTTTGACATGTGACTTCTCTTTTGATAGCTCACTCTATAACACAAGTTGGTGAGTGAGCATCAGGATAGGCGGAACGAATCTGGAATAAAAAAAGAGAAACTCATATTTAGAAACAACAACTATTGCGATACGGGGATAATCGCGCAGACGGCTCCATTATGTAGCACACTCTCTACTGATTAACAGGACTCAGTTGTGATCATTTGCACAATATCCCCGTGTGTCTGCTAGCTCTATCCAGAAAACGGAATCGTGCCGGGTGATATAGACGTCTCAGAAGCACTCACTCTTCTACTAATTGATTAGGTTCAGACCAAATTATTTTCGCAACAAATACTGCGCCCTTGGCGCCACGGTCCCTTGCATCGTCATTCCAGATACCTTCAGCGACAGTAACCCAAGACTCGTTTTTATTAATCGGCGCAGCGCCAAAATTGCCTAATGTGGCACCTCGTTCGGGTATAAGAACTTTTTCAGTATCGCGTATGACTCTTAACCTGACAGGGTCGACTTGAGAGATGAATAATGGCGCGCGATGTCGGTAAATATGCTGATTATTATCAGCCTTTCGTGTATAAACTAGAAATAGGCCGCCACTGTGTGCAACCCAATGTTGTTGCGTATTCTCACAACCTAATTCCTGTCCATCGTCGAAAACCCAGGGCACAATTTCCTTATAATGCAAACCATCTTCACTGGTTGTCACATAGGCTTTTAAATCATTGCGAATCGTTTGATAATACTTGTTCTGAAATCTCACTAGTGAAGGCTCGTGAAGTCCTCGCTCAACATCTAGTTTGAGCAAATTCCCGTGCTCGATATACTTAAGCTCTCGGCCATCAAATGAACATCGCACTACAATTACGGAGAATTTTCCATCGCCAGGATACATAGGCCACAGAATCGTTCCATCAGGCTCGACTAACCATTGAGCAGCCCCACTGTGGGCGCGATCAAAGATAGGATCCGCCGGCAAGGTGAGTTCCTTCCAGCCAGTCCAATGACGGGTGTTTGAGTCGTAGATAGCATAAGCGGGCTGGTTCTGTCTTTCTCGATCGTTCGGTCTTGTGCCATCTTGGTTGTATCTTTCCTGTGAACCCATTGCCAAAAGTTTGCCAGTTGACGCGTGCCAGCCTGGTGTGACATCCAATACACAGTTGGTCACACCTGTCTCATCTTCTTTCAATGCAAACTCAAGCCTGGCTTCGGGCCCAGTCCAACTCGCACCGAGATCGTCCGTTCGCATGAAGCTGATGTCGGAGTAGTGATCGCTAACCTTCAAATGCTTTTGCATTGTCATGATCACGGCAGGATCGCCCCGGCCTTGTTTCGGAATTGCCGCGACGCGTGGGAGAAACCATAAAAACTTGCCATCATCATGTTCGAGAACAGTTTCAACTCGAGTCTCGAATTCAATTGGACGCACCTTACGATCGGTTTCGCGAGCTGCTGATATGTCCAACGCAAACAGCGTGAAGAACAATGTCACAACGCAATAAGAAATGGCCTTGATTCTACTCATGAAAAGTATTCCTCTATTCACGAACATTTGCATCAAGATGTAATTGATGCAATACATGTCTATCTGTCTCTGTCTGGTTGTCGAGTTGAATGCGCAAGAAGAATCTACTATGGCTTACTAGTTTAGCAGTTAGATCAAAATCAAATTTTCGTTGGTCAGATGGATCTTCTTGTGAAGACTTTGTTGCTGCGCTTTCTAATACAGAAACCCATGGGCCATCGATCTTGGTGCTAATTTCAACAGAGATAGGCACCTCTAAAATAGAATTGCTTACGACCACGTAGCCATGGACGTTCTCAAAACCTGCGTTCTTGGTATCAAATTGATAGATCAATGTGCCCTTCGAATCCGCATCCAATACTAAGCCGTATAGGCCATCCTTAAAGCCTTCTTTGTGCTTTGCATCGATAAAGGTTCGTCCTCCGAGATAGTAATCCTCAAAGTAGACAGAATCTTCAACACTGAAACCGGTGCCTTGTTCATGCTGTGATAGCAAGGTGCGTAACTGGGCCGGCAGATCTACTTCTGGTAAGCTAGATTCAAGCAAATGCGACCTACCCGGAGTCTGTAGGTCATGGAAGCGGGGGTCGTCTAGAACAGCGATGCTTCGTCGCAGTAATTGGAGTATCTCGTCGCGACTCGCAGAGTTCTTTTGCTTTGAATTTGCTCGCATGAGGTGTTCCGCGGAATAATAATTATCTGCTATCTGAAATCCTGCATACACAAAATCTAATCGCTGGCGATATACTTCCGCATGTCCCTCAATTAATGAGTGTGCTTCAATAAAACATTGACGCATTTTTGTGAGAACTTCAGGAGTGAATACAGGTATCAGCCATTGACGATATCTTAGTTGCTGAGGCCCTTTTTCGGCGGCTTCTTCCATGAGAGCGTAATAGCGTCTCATCGGGTTCGCAGCCGGTCCATAAAACTTGTGGCAAAATTCGTCTACCAATTCATCAACATCTATATCTTTGTTCCACAACAGTCGGGGAAACACTATGAAATTGAGATGCTCAGTTCCCCAGTTCTCATGCGTCTCAGAGTAGACGCCCACCACACCTTTGCTATGGTAATAGCGAATGTCGTTTTCGAGGGTGTGTACAACGGGCCAGAAACCCCAAGAAGTATGGCTTCCCCAATAGGTATGCATAATTATCGGACAATGAAATTGTCCCCAGTTGGAGAGTGTTTTTCCAACAATTGTATTATCACTTTGTCCATGAAATTGGTCACCACGCCAATGGACAATAGACGGAGCGCTATTTGATGCTGGTTTCTGAAGGTTTGGGAAAACATAGGAATGATAGTCTGCATAATAAGTGAACAGAGTATTAGGGAAATCGTCTCTCAAAGCATCCGCAAAGTAATTCGCATAGGCGATAATTCGGTCTTCTCCTTCAGAGAAGTCCTTTCCAGTTCCATCTGGTAGTTGACGCACAAATACTGCGCAGTTGTCACATTGGCAGAATTTATTTGCTTTCGTGTCGTTGGGGCTAATGCACACCAAATTTGGAGGATTACTCCCCATCGCCTTTTTCACAACATCCAGTGCGAATGCACGGCCTTCAGGATGTGTCAAGCACAACTGATCCGGAATCCGTTTGCCGTCTACGAGCGCAAACCAGTCAGGGTGTTTTGCGAAATATTCTGGCGGTATTAAATGACGATAGCTATGGCCGGAACCCCACGAACTCCACCCTCCTAAATGATTGCCTCGCCCCCATTCCCAAGCGGCCCACGTCGGATCTTCATCGATTCGCGTTGTTGTATGAAACAAACCACTTCGCAATTTGAAATCTGGACTGCGAAACTTGTGTTGAGCTTTGATGGCTAGAGATTCGCTATTAGGGATGACCGTGCCCCAATCGGCCGGAAAGTACCAACGACAGCCGAAATCCTCTAGCAGAAAATAGACCGCGTGAAGCGTCCCTATCGGGTCAACGCCCACAATATGCACATTACCCGCGCCATCTGTAACGACAAGTGACGATTCTGGGTCCGCTTTGCGCTGTTTCAATTCATCTAAATACTTCGCCGATTGACGAGTGTTGCCGATAAAGATGTGGCATGCAGATTCCGAACTTTGAGGTGACTGGCCCTCGTTGACAATCGGGATGTAGGCTTGAGAGATGGCTTGAACATACCACTGAAATCTCTCAGCAGCCATTTGTACTTCACTTGGAGAATTGGCAGGAATTACAATGTCCACAAGTGCTTGTTGCTTTGAGACGATGGGAAAATATTCGTCCGCTGAAGCAAACTGAAGTGCAAAACAAGTGGTGATACTCACCACGGCTCTTAACGACCATTTCCAGGCAGCTTCCTTATGAATGGCCATTCGGGCTCCCCTAATAATTCAGATAAATAAGCAAGCTTCTAAGGTCGACTAGAACTCCGTTCAATAGATGACTACCAGGCAAGGCGAACGTATTGAATATCGCGGCCTTCGGCATGTATACACCAGAAGCACACGAGAAGTGTGCCATCGTTTAACAAAGTCGCCGAGGGTTCGCCGAATGAGAAGTCCGTCCAAGACTCGAAGTCAGTGCCAAATCCATTTTGGGAAGGTTGGGGTGCAGACCAAGCAAGCTTCTTAGCGGAGGCAGCTATGGATTTTTCCGTTGGCTGAATCTCAGCAATTCTAACTCCAGCTGGCCGTAATTTTCGGTCGTTATAAACGAAAATCGCTTTGCCCTCGGGAAGCGACACCAACGCAGTGGCCTGCCCGAAAATAGAGGTTGAATGCGTCTCCGTCCAAGTCGAGCCTTCATCGTGGGAAATAGAATAGGCATTGGGCAGGTCTTCACCATCTGGATCATGATTGATGTGCCAACAGGTGCCGAGTAACCGACCGTCGCTCAACTGGATTACCCAGGCCTCTGCACCACCACTATTAACGTGATTAAAACGCATCATGCTTGTGTGCGACCATGTATTTCCTTGGTCATCACTAGTCAGCACTATTACTTGATTACGATCGACGCTTAGATTCTGGTCAAAAGTATTATAAGGTGCATAACAGCAGACCCAGCGTCCAGATCGGGTGATACACATGGGTCCAGGAGCCTCAGCACTGCCTGGAATAGGGAGAGGGATCAGTTGTGGTATTGCCCAAGTTATTCCATCGTCGAAGCTTCGTGACCAAATTAGTTCGTTTTGCTTGATTCCATTGTTCGAAGATTGCCAAAACAATTCGCCGGGCTTATCGATAGGGGTGCGAGAGCCATAGAAAAAGACGACTCCTTGATTGTCGCGACTAATCGACCCAAAAATCGACCACTCGCTTCCTAGTTCCGGCCAAATCAGTTCATGATCATTCCATGTACGACCTTCATCCGTAGACCTGCAGATCATAGGCTTAAAGTCATTAACGCCTAGTTCGCTTTGCACCATGAATGTACAGAGCAAGTCGCCGTTGTTTAGAAGGACGGATCTGGGGCCTGTTGCGACAGCCATGTTTTCATTATGGGAACAACGATAAACCAGTCCACTTTGAGATGCAGAATGTGCTTCTGGTAGACAACTTTCCAACATCAATTTCTTTCCTTGAACTATTCCGACAAACTCGAGCGGAAACTCTGCGGCTTGATCATTAAAGTCAAGCGTTGTTATCTGACATCCTGGAATCCAGCATTATTTTTGGTCGCGTAACTGTTGATCTTCCAGGTTGCGGAGTGTCTTTGTAAGTACTTCAGGCTCGACGCCAAAATTTTCAAGCGCAGTCGATGCAGCGACCTTACGATCGCATATATCAAGAGCGTTGTCTAAACCAGCAGACAAATGATTTCGCATGAGTTGTCGAGCTAACGCCGTGTCCTTGTTTTGTACCGCCAGCGAGATTGCAAAGTGTTCTTCGCATACGAGCTTCAGTGAAGTTGCCTCCCAAGATCCTTCTGCCCTACCAATCAGGCTGCTTAGCAGATGTTGGTCGGCGAGCAACTTTACAGCACGCAGGTTTCTACTTGCCTTCATGAGGGCTGCGTGAAACGAGAAGTCCGCGACTACGATACGACTAATACTCTCCGAGGTTACCGGCGAAGTATCGAATACCTGAAGCTCTTCACAACACTTTTGCAGCTCCGCTATCTCTCGCTCTGTGATTTGTCCGGCTGCCTCTGCAGCTGCTTCGCCTTCAATCCAAATTCTAAGTTGATAGATTTCCTGAATGTCTTTACGAGTCATCTCTTTTACAAATGTCCCCGCGCTATTTACGTGTTCCAATAAGCCTTCGCCAGTAAGCCTCATAACGGCCTCGCGCACTGGTCCACGACTTACTCCAAGTTCCTTGGACAAAGCGAGTTCTGAAATTCGAGTACCACTAGTGAGCTTTCCGCTTGCCACGCGTCTACGAAGCAACGAATAAACATCCCCGGCAATTAATGTCTTCAAAAGTATTCCTCCATCCTCCACGTTGCACTTTTCAATGCAACCGAAGGCCGCCACGCTGTTGACATGTGTTTACAGCACCAATTATACACAATTGAGTGCTAATTTGAAGCCCACCGCACAGTAATCTTTCGACCATTGGTTCTGACAAAATTCACGCCTCTGCCAAAAAGGATCTACTTTTTAGCACCCTCGGGAACAAAATATGGGCATAGACTTTAGAACTGGTGCTAATCAACTAAATCTATGTTGTATATCTGTCGCTTTTTGTTAGAGTTCACCGTGAATTCAAGTCCTGAGGTTTCTGGATTAGAGAAATGCTTTGGCAGTTCCATCGGATTGGCCTTCGCAGCAGCTAGCTGTTCCGGCGTTGCGCCAAAAAGAGGAGCTTTCATTAATGCGACAGAAACCCTATATGTCCCTGGAACAAGTCCTGGCGTATCGGTTAAGGTTTTTACTTCAAAAGTTCCATCTTCATTTATCTTAGTTCTAGCAGGCCGGCCATTCCCCCTGTCGACTGGGAAAAAAGAGATGCCACCGCCAACCAAGGCTTCACCGTTGTAGGTCACGCGTCCTGAGACCAATGTAGTGTTGAACGATTGGTCACTACAACCTTCGGACAATACGACAAGGCCAAGCAAAGCATGTGTCAGGTACTGATTAATAGAATTGCAGGCCGGTTTCATTTTTGAATTACGTTTCTAATGAGCGATTTCATGACGGGCATTTTATTTCCTTGCGGTTTTAGCGGCGACCGCAATAGCAGCCATAGCAAGCAGGATTACAGATGAGGGCTCAGGTATTGCATTAACAGCTGAGATTGGCGTTACTCCGTAGTTGGTTTGCCAGTCGGCCAGATTGCCAATGGTTGGATTACGTTGCCACAAGAGAAAGTCACGGCCATCGACGTCACCATCGAGATCAAAGTCGCCAGCGAGGCCCGATGAATCTAGCGCAATTCCTTCGAGGGAAGTGACTTCCCAGGCTAGGTTGGTTGCCGAAACGGCATAATAAAAAACACCGCCGCCGCTGAGGCCTGTATCTGTAAACCCTGTCGCAGTTTCGCCATCCAAGGTAGCGATAAGTGTCGCGGCACTTGTATTGGTAAACGGACTGGTGCTTCGATAGACAAACAGGCTGTCAGGTCGGATCGAGACATCATCCCAGTAGACTTGGTCGCCACCTCCTTGACGGTCGAGGTTCGTTCTAATTTTTTGGGAATCGGTTGGAAGTTCGGAAAAACCAACAGGGATCGTAAACGATGTGGTGTATTCCTCAAAACCACGGATTTCAAAGGGCTCATTGACGCTATCACCCACGTTGGTCACCGTGTGTACTTCACCTCCGACAGACCAGATAATTCGCGAAATATTATCGCCATCTTCTCCAGCCCAAACACTCGCGTTGTAAATCGCTCCTTCTTCGCTCACGACCGTGTCCTGAGCTACCGTCGGTCCAGCGCCGCCAGCTGAGATGAGACTCCGAGACCCACTGTGAGAAATAGTGGTACTGGTGTTGGAACTACCACCCCATGGACTATTTTCAAAGCCACCATTAACAATCAATTCGGTGCTACCCCAAGTGAGGGTGACTGCTTCAACTTCCGTTGTCGAAATCGTCGGCGCCAGCCAACTCCGCTGATCAGGTTGAATTTGAGCCGTGGGAGTTGGATCGTATGGAGGAGTGCTGGGATCAAACACCGGCCTAGCACCGATGTGTCCACCGTTTTGAGCACCTGTACGAATCGAGGCATTGTTGCTCGGGGTCAAGTACATAAAATGCGGATCGTCGGGATCAAGCGAGTGAAAGATTGGCGTGATACCAGTTTGCGTTCCTGGTCCCAACTCAGTCCATCCCGTTCTGCTACCAAAATTGTTGTTTGAGAGCACGCTGTAATCAATCGAGTTGCGGGGAGGAGCTACTCCTAAAGCCTCGTCTTGAAGAAGCTGGCCAGTAGTAGGGGCGCCCCGCAAGCCATATTGTTCGCTACCAACGACAAGTGTATTTTTGATTGTTACGCCAGGTTCGATCTCAGTAAATTTAATGCCGTCGCGACCGTTGCCATAAATAGTAACATTTTCGATAGCAACGGAGAGAGGTATAGTAGTGTTTCCTGTGGCAAAAAGTATTCCCCAATTTTCGTTAGATTGAATAATACTATTTCGAATGGTGGAATTTTCAATCGTTTGTGTTGCAAAATTTGGTTCGAAATCTATACCCGAGGCTGGGTATTTGCCATTCGTGTTGAGAATTACCGCATTATCTATTAAAAGATTTTTGGCACTAATAACGCTGATGCCTTGTCGAAGATTATTGCGAAGGACTACATCTTTGATTAGTACATCAGAGGAAAACTGCGTCGCGGAATTAGCCCCGATGTAAACTCCATCGCCTCCCGTGTCCTCAATTCTTAAACCTGTTATTTCGAACCCGCTCACGCTTCGTAACGCAATTCCCATCCGCCATTCGCCGTCGGGGTAGGGCGCCTGGAGATAGTCATCTTTTAACATGCGAAGCGTGGCTCCATAGCCGGTCATCTTGACGTTGCTTACCGCAGAGGCACTAAACAAGCTATCGCCCGTACCCATGAACTCGCCGGGCTTGGCCACGACATTAACGCCGGTGCCAAAAAGAATCTCCTGATTAGAATTGGTCAGCTGGATCGGTCGGACAATCCAATCAGTGCCCATATTGGGCACGTACACATTAGAACCAGAATTAATGGCAGCCTGTAAAGCCGCTGTGGCATCGGATGGATTATATCCAAATGTCGAAGCATCGATATATCCAGGAGGTGCTTGTGCTGCAAGTTCTAGGGGTTCAGCGACAAACAAGAATAGCAGGAAAGCACTAGCAGCAAATTGATAATGCATGCATAGCCTAGCTAAAAAATGATTTAACGAAATGTGCTTTTGAAAATCAATCTTCAAAGAAAGATTAAAGTGTTTGTGTCTCGATTCGGAATAAGGAGTCATGAGATCACCAGTATTTATTTTTTAAGCTGCGATTCAGCTTGTAAATTCAATCGACAAGAATAAAAAACTAAATAAATCTCAGTTCCTCGTCAATTTTCGACCGCAGCAACTTCACCATCATTGCGATATCCAAGACGCCCAAACGCCCAGAGATCAATTGCCTCACTTATAAAATGAACCGAGCCGTCTGCGAGTAGGAATGTTGCTCCCCCTGGATGATAACTTGAATATCCTTGTTGATAGTAAGCAAAGATTGCGACATCTCGATCAGCATTGATACCCCAGATGGTCGTTCCCAATGAATATGGTTCCATCCATGATTTAAATAGACCGAACGCTAGCTCACTTCCGTTGCTTTTGACATCGAGAATTTGCTCTCCAATAGCGAGTGTGTTCGAAGTGCCGTCAGTGATGTCCGCCGCTGAAATTCCTGGCCGCCGCATACAGAATACGCCTACGCAACTGTCGGGCTGACTTCCCATCCATGAGTTCGTTCCAATGCAATGGCAACTCAAATTATTTCCACAAAGTCCGCAACCTCCGTCTGGCCCTCCGCCTCCTGTTCCAACGCTTGCAGGACCAGCACTTCCGAAGTAATTAGAAGTACTTGTCGCACGAAGCACTGACGGAATAAGAGACCAGCCTACTCTGCCAAAAGGTAATATTTGATTGGAGATAGGATCACTGGGACATTGAAATGCACTGACTATCGTCGTATGTCCCAAGGCATTTGCGTAAGACGCTCTCCAGGGTTCCGTAGCACCTGCTGCATTGGTGAACTCAAGTGGAGAGATCCTGCCGATCATATCCTCATAGATGGAGCCTTGTTCCAGGTATTGCGCCAAGGAAACTCGCCAGTTCAGTGCACCATCTCCAGTACTACCAGGCAGCCTTCCGGTATCATAGCTACCGCCATAGGGGAACTCTTTGTTAGCACTGTGATAGTTGTGCAAGGCGACACCCTGCTGTTTGAGATTGTTGATACAGCTCATTCGCCGAGCCGACTCACGAGCTGACTGTACGGCAGGAAGCAAAAGCCCGACAAGAACGCCAATAATTGCAATCACTACCAGCAATTCAACGAGTGTGAAACCCGTTGCGTTGTCCAGAGGGATGCAGGTTTGGAATCGGCGGCGATCAGCATAGTTCATTTGAATGGCGCCTAAGTGTGGTGTGCGCAATCGCAATTTCTATCGCAATAAAACAAGAAGTGATCGTAGCTCAAGTATTCCTTAAAGATTAACTGTGGCAGTTACAGAAAGCCTAATCTTATTCAATTACCGTATTGATGTCACTGATTGTAAGAAGCAAACTGCCATACACTCTGCCCAAGTGCATGGCAGATGCTTCAGCGAACAACAAATTCTATATCAGTCTTCTTTGCCCAAATTGAGCAAAGCAAACGCCCAAGCATGCCATTAAGATCAAACTCGCAGGCTCTGGGACAGCAATCGCTGTACCTTCAAACGAGGTGATATTAACTCCGGCGTTTGTCGCTGAAACCGCGTAATAGAATACTCCACCACCGACGATTCCACTGTCGGTATATCCCGTTGCAGAATCGCCATCCAAAGTTGCAATAAGGGTTGCAGCACTGGTGTTTGTAAAAGGGCTGCTGCTACGATAAACGTAAAGACTGTCAGGACGAACTGAAATGTCATCCCAATAAACAGTACCAGTTCCACTTTGCCTGTTGAGATTAACTCGTATTTTTGTGCTTCCAGGGCCGAGCACAAACGAGTGGGTGTAGTTAACAAACCCATCAACTGCAATATCGTTAGTCAGATTCTTAACCTGAACATCGTTAACCGCAGCCTGTGCTGTGACGATAAAACGTGAGATGTTACCCCCACCTTCAGCACCCCATCCACTGAAATTGTAAGTGGCGCCAACGTCTCCGGTTACGTCGACGTCTTGCTGAACATTTCCAACTCCCTGTCCAAGTAGCGACTGCAGGCCACTGACTTTAAAGGCCGTTGTTGTGCTATTCAGCGCACCTGCCCAGTTATCAGTTTCAAAACCGCCATTTACGACCAATTCGGTACTCCCCCAAGAAAGCGTAATTGATTCAACTTCGCTATTAGTCGTTGTCGGTGAGAGCCAGCTTCGCTGGTCCGGTTGGATTTGTAGTGTGGCTGCACGCGTGGTGGACACCACTGCTAAAGCAATGCACAAAGAAATGATGTATTTCATTAGCCGAACCCCTTTTTCCCAAGAAAATTGCGAAAATCACTGGAGACCTGCTTTCGTGCAATCAGCACAAATCCAGCAACTTGAAATACCTCTTCAATTCCTTTTACCGACGATCCAAGGCAGCTAGGAGCCTCACGGCCTCGAGCCAGCATTTGTTAAGCCCCAGACGTGTTCACAGGTGTCTACACATGTTAGCCATGGATGTCGGCCGGAGCAATAGTTATGACGGCAATTTTCAAATTTCGAAGGAGAATCTGTTGATTCTTAGGCTGAATCTAGGGCGTTATTTCGAAGTGAGGAGAACCCGAGCATGACAAAGTCCCGCTATAGTGAAATCACATACATCCAACTCGGGCGTTCACAGGTCTGGCATTTGGAGAACACGCCAATTTTGTGGCAGGCTGTCTTGAAACACTTTCACAGAACGTTCGCTGACCGATGTATAAGGGGGAAGTAGGCGCAGAGGGAACTCCGGTAGATGTGACCGGATCAGAAGTTTATCGTACACCCCGTCCATATGACCTTGATCGCGTACAGCACGCAATATTGCTTCGAGTATCACATCAATATCCTTTCGCATGCGACTCAGTTCATTGCCACGAGCCTGAAAGAGCTTTATCGCCATTTGGAAATTTATTGCCGCCAAACTAATAAGAAGTCCACATTCGTATTGGTCCCGAATACTTGAAAATGCAGACTCGCCAACAAAGAGTTGCAATTCCGGAGCACTTCTCAGCATGTCGAGGCATGCCTCTTCGTCAGAGCCTCCATATTTAACCGCGACAAGGTTCGGGTAAGCCGCGGCGATTCTTGAGTAGTCTAATCCGGTCAAAATGCGTCGTGATCGCGGTAGATTGTAATGCAGAAATCGACACTCAGGAAAACGCCCACATGTCTCAAGAAAGAATACGTCTACCTCATGGTCGGTTAAGCTGCCCCAGCACGGAAACGATAGTTGGAAATCCTTAATCCCTAGCGATATGCAATATTCGATCCGTTTTTGAATTGTCCGCAGAGACAAAGAGATCAGACCCACCATAGGATTATTTTCAGGACCTTCCATCTCTGATCGAAAGATATAAGCGATCTGCTCAAATAGATCATCAGATACTGCATAGCCTTCACCAGCAGTTCCAAATATATAGAGTCGATTAGTTAGATGGTCACGTAGCAAGCGTATTTGCTTACGGAACAATAGTTCATCAAGGGTGTAGTCGGATCGCCACGGTAATACACATGTTGCCAATATGGCACTTGGATATCTTTTCATATTCTTTGGTCTCAAACTAAGCGTTGGCAATTAACTTGATGCTGGTTAGCAATCAGGTTTACTTAGCCTGAATATTGAATTTTCGCTAAGGCTTGCCATGTAACCTATTCCTACTTGCACTAACAAGCCGACCGGCATTGCCCAGAGGTGACTGATTCTTGGTACCCAAGTGATCAATTGTGACGCATCAAAAGTTATAGCAGAGACGACGATAATTCCTGCAACTGTTCCGACTAGGGTGCCCCGCGTAGTGGCTCGGGGGACAAACATTGCCATGAAGAATAATCCAAACAGTGGTGCAGCCAATAGATTTACAAACTTAAAACAGATATCCATTAAGTTTCCTTCCACTGCACCGACAAGAGAGCTCATGGACACCACCATAACCCCAAGAACAACTGATACGTACTTGGCAAGCCGCATGTGATCCGTGTCTGATTCCTTGTCATCTCGCTTTCTAAAGCGATCGAGAAAGTCAACTGTAATCACGGAACAAGAAGAATTGATTCCGGATGAAAGACTCGACATTGCTGCCGCCAAAAGCCCAACGATTACTAGTCCGCTGATCCCGGCTGGCAATTGTGTGACGATGAAGCGAGGCAACAATTGATCTGCATCCGCAACCATAGACTTGCCATCTGGTATGAAATGTGGGTGGGTCCGAAAGAATGCGAGAAGCGCAAGCCCTAGCAATCCCAGAACCAGATAGATTAGTACGGTTGATATTGTTGACGCAAAAAGCACAGAGCGAGCTGAAGCCGCATCTCTCGTGGCCAGATATCGTTGGATAGCCATTTGATCAGAGCCACATGTGCATATCCACCACGTAAATGTAGCGACAGATGCAGTAACAAACGAGGTGCGGAGACTCGTGTCCAGCCCCCAGCTAGGTTCCGGCCAATTTCTTGGCCATTCCGTCGGCCACCAACCGCTGATTCCTCCTAAAGTTGTTGAGACCACTACAAGTACTGCTATAGCGCCTCCAAAGAGAATGCACGATTGTATTACATCTGTCATAACAACAGCCTGAAGTCCACCCATCGTAGTATAAACTATCGTGATTAGACCAAGAATCGCACACACCTGGAGTGATGAAGATTTATCTAGGCCAAGAATAGGGATCAGAACAGTATTAGTTGTTGCGTAAAGAATCGCTGCCATCCAGAAAAGTCGGAGCGTCAGAAACAGAGATGACCCTAGCAGTCGTATGCTCAGTCCGAATCGGGTTTCAAGTATTTCATAAGCACTAAACGCTTGAATCTTCATGATCTGTGGAATTATGAACCAACCAACAATGATAATCACGAACGGCAGGGGAGCTACCGCACCCAGCAGCAAAGCAGGACCGTATTGAATAAGTTCTCCAGGTATGGAAAGAAAAGAGAGTGTGCTCAGTAGAGTCGCGAACAAGGAGAGGCCTACGCTTATGGGGTTCATATTCCGACCACCTAGCAGGTATTCCTCGGAAGTAGAAGTCCGACTCCCGTAGAACCATCCCACAACCAGCATTCCTAAGCCATATATTACGATCACTGTCCAGTCGAATGTGCCCAATCCATGCGGTTGTCGGCGATCAATACGTAAAATGGCAAAAGATGCCGCCATTCTAAGAGATGGATTTGTGCCCTCAAGGAGACCCACGAGCTGTGGCAAATCCTCATCTGTTCCGATTCGCGACAGGGCGATACATGCGGGCAATTTTTCTTGATCTGTTCCTTCGGACAAGATGTCGAGCAACTGATCATTAAAGAAGGCTCTGTCTTCATCATTGGAATGAATTGTTGCTAACGCAAGTAGATAAGAACGCACTCGGGAAGTAGGGCGTTCGTTTTGAAGTGATTCAGTAAGCTGACCTCTAATTGATTGAAGATCTCCGTCAAACAACAAAAGAGCTTGAACTGCCCTTAGTCGCACTTCCTCTTGGTTCGATTTAAGAAAGTCAGCTAAAGGAGTGATTTCTTTTTCAGGATTTGAGTTGGCGAGAATCCATTGAGAATAGACGGCCAACGTGCGATTTTTTGAGTTTGTAACTCGAATGATAAGATCGTGGTCTTCAGGTCTGGTCACATAGCCGAGCATGCCTAATGCCTGTGCTGCTTGCAGGCGATCAGAGGCCTGTTCATTAAGAAATACGTCGCGAATCTTCTCGATCCATTTCTCTTTCTGTTGCTCTTGTTCAGCACTAAGTGCCATCAAATGCCACAAATCAATCTGAGAAGAGTAGTTTTCTGTGGGCTTGGCTAGTTCTCGACGGGAGTTTTCAGAAACATCCAGTGGGTAGTCGAGCAGTAAAAGATAAATCGCTGCTTGAGTCTTATCCGCGCTTGTTCCACTGCGAAATACTTGCTTAAGAACGCCGATCGCTTGTTCTCTAACATCTTCCGACATTTTCGTCGGAAGGTCTTGTTCCAGTGCATTACAGTGAGGCGCGGTCACAAAAAAGATGCCAACTGCTAGCAATAAGGACTTGTGGGTGATCAATTTTTTATTCGAATAGAGAATCACATACCACCCATTTCAATTTGTGACATTTCAGTTTTAGAATTCATGGCTAGAAGGTTTGCGGCTTAAATTCGATAGTAGTGCCAGCGTAATTCTCTATATACTCACTTCGTTTGATTGTCGCTATAATGCCTCCGGGGCAATCGCAATAATCTGACGATTGAGCAAATGTGGCCTATTCGATCGATGAACGGCGTCTGATAACACATCTGTCTTGTTCGTGTCGCTGGAATTCAGCATGCCACGAGCTGACTATTCGAGTCGCTTAATCATGATCCTTCTAAATTCGATAGGATCGTTGTGACCTGCGATCCCGAAGTGCCCTAAGGTTAAATTTTTGCCAGGGTGCTCTTTGTTGTTCATGCTATTAGTAACTTCACTTAGATCAGCGTCTAAAATGACCGTGCCGTTAAGCTCTACAATTATGGATGTACCATTGACGGTGACTTCTTGAAAATTCCATTCGCCGACGGGCCGCAAGTATCCACGCGCCGCAGGCACCAACCCATAGACGGATCCGTGGTGCTGTCTGTCATCGAGGTCAGCGTACATGGGATGTTCCGAATCAAGTATCTGTACTTCGCACATACCATCTGAAGAAGGAACTCCGATTCCTGGATAACGAATTGCCAAGCCGCTATTCCCGCCAGACGTAAGTTTAAAAAACAATCGCACAACAAAATCGGTGTAAGTATTGTTGGTGAATAGAATTCCCGTATGACCTGTTTTTGCGACCATAGATTCGTCGTGTACCTCAAACTCCTCGACCGCTCCACTCCATCCATCTAAGTTTTTTCCGTTGAAAATCGATTCAAACTCATTTTTATATCTGGACGAGAGATTTTCACCAGCTTCATCAGATGAGATTTCACGTAATGCGATATTCCGCCATCGCACTTCGTTACCATGGGTCTGCAGTTGTATAGGTCCACGTGGAAATAATGGAATCTTTCGGTTCCAGAAATTCTCCATGACCGCATGATCCACCACATTTTTCTCATTGAGCCAGACCGACGTTCGTGCGCCGATCTGCAAGATACGCAATTTGTTCCACTCACCTAGGGGACGATCAGCCAGCTCTAAGGGATCTTTCCCAATTGCGCCAGTGGAATTATTCCAGAGTCCGCCTGATCCTTTATCAGACCCCAGTTTCCAATATCCTCCAGCTTCGGTACTGTCCCATATCTGTACCTGTGGTGTGCCGCGCAAGTAAACACCACTGTCTCCTCGAGCTATAATCTTGTACTCCAACTCAAGCTCGATATCACCGTAATCTATGTCGGTTGTTAGGAATGCTCCCTGCCCGTCATTGACAATTTCACCATTCTCGACGCGCCAATGTTCGTTCAAATTTGCCAAATCAACTTTTCTCATCGCAGCTTTGGCCAATGGACTCATCGCAGCGAACTTGGATGGGTCGAAATGATGCCTACCATGCCAGCCATTAAGATTTACACCGTTGAACAGAGAGTGCCACTTCCTCGGAGGCTCGTCCTGAGCGTTGGCGATTGAGCCTAGAATCAAGCATACAATTGAAAAGATCAACGAGTGCCAAAATGGGGCCATGGTCTTCTACGCCTGTCTGGGTAGTATCTACTGCGTATAAATATATAGGCAAGATATAAAAGATACTGGATGCTATTTCTGCGACTTGAGATAAGCGAGCAAGTCTGCCATAGCCTTATGATTGATCTGACGCTCAAGGCCCTCGGGCATATATGACATTCCCGTACTCTCAAGAGTTTCTAAATCTATTCGCATGATCTGGCTTCTGTTGCCATCGGGACTAAGAATGGTCACGTTATTGGCCGTTTCTTCGACTATCATTCCTGCGATAGATTTTCCCAGTGATGTGATCGCGACATAATTCAAATACTGTGGCTTGACCTCGCGGTTGGGATCTAGAATATTCAGCAGCAACGCCTCAGAACCACGATCTTGTATTGCTGACAGGTCTGCGCCGACTTCCGCACCAATCCCTTCCAATCGATGACAGCTAGAACAAACGTTCTTGAATACGAGTTTACCTGCAAAGACATCTCCGTGTTCTTCTAAGATGGGACGATACTGCTCCACTATCTCTGCTCGACTAGGCAAGCCCGCTGCACCAAATAACTCCATCACTCGATCATGCAGGCTACCTGTAGTCTGATCTATAAGTAATTTGATACGAGCCGGGTCGACATCACCTCTCGGAATTGTTTTGCTAGAAATCGCGTCAAGGAAGATTGGTATCCAATCGTTTCGTGATAGAAGCACCTCAATAGCCCGACTTCTCAAGCTAGGTCCCATTGAACTCCAAAGGTCGAGTATTGTTGAAGGAACCTCGTCGTCATCAAATTGCGAAAGAACTTCTAGTGCTGCAAATTGTATAGATTGTGGCTGCTTGAAGCTAAGCAATTCTGACAGTAACTCGACGACGCTATCTAAAGAGGAAAGTGCCAAAGTGTTGATGGCTTCGATTCGTAAATGCTCAACTGGGTTTTCTTCAGCAGCCTCTCGCTTAGCATTTTCAATCATCTTTTCGACGAAACTTTCCAATCGTTGATCCTCTGTTTTGGAGAATCCTGCCGCAGAATCTGTTCCTATTGTCGTACGCACAATTGCTGCGGCCAGAGGCTTATCCGCAGTCATCAGGCGTTTGGCTGATGACCTTAAAGTAGCAATATCTTGTGGGTGAGCTCGCTTAGCCAACTGCGTTGAGAGTTCCAGGATAAACGTCCGACCAGATGTAGAATCTGCAAATGATTCGGACGCCACCAATTCTTCGAATAATTTATTGCCACAACTCGATGCAGAGCTGAGAACAGCCAACCTGATCCATTTGTTATTTCCATCTCGTTGAATAAGGTGAGATAGTATTGGAGAAATGTCATGCTGTGTACATGCGCCAACTGAAAAGCCAAGCTGATAGCGTACTCTCAATTGCTTGTCATGTGCCATCTTAAATACAGCTTGGCGGAGTTCAGTCGACTCCTCAAGGAACGGCTCTGAGAGACGGATTGCGTGGGCACGGACACGCTCATTCTCGTGGCGTAGGTGGGGTAGAATATCTTCCGGTGTTAGTGAACCAATACCAGCGAGCGAGGACAATGCATGAACGTGCCCTTGATCAGTCGTTGCGTTATGTGAGAGTTCTCGCAATGGTTCAACGGCAGATTCGTCTTGTCGCTCGTATAGTAAACGTGACGCTGTATCGCGGTGCCATCCATTGGGATGATCAAGAAACTTTACAAGTTCAGCTGACGTCTTGTTTGACAAATTTGTGAAGGGCCTATGACTACTTTTTGCCGGCGATATTCGATAAATTCTTCCACGGTCGATACCACTTGCTACATCAAGATGCTTCAGAATTTGAGGAGGGATAAAGGCCGCACCCTCAATCAATTCCCGGTACATATCCAGTACATATAGATTGCCATCAGGTCCATTGGCCATTTGAACCGGTCGAAACCAATTGTCAGTCGAAGCGAGAAACTCAGCATCTCTATCAGCTCGATTTGCCACGGCCTCTAAGCCGCTAAATTCAACTGAAGCTCGGTAAATCAAGTTGCCAGCCACCTCACCGACCAACAGATTGTCTTTGTATTCATCAGCCCAAGTTCCGCTTCGTAAAATGGTGGCACCTGTAGCGCCCGTAAAGTACCCCGAAGGCTGTCCGCCTTCGTCAGATCCCGCGACCAATCCCTTTGAGCGTAAGGTCGTTCGAACTGCGCGCCACGGCTCAATGCGGCTAACGCGAAAGATTTTGGTATATTTATCATCCGGTGCTATGCTAACCCCCGCTGCTGGAGCAGACAGAAAAGGGTTGCGTTCCAAATAACGACCGTCATACATAATAATGCGAGCAGGCGCACTATTGGTACATGTAAACTTGTCTCCCCAATCGTTCATGCTCATGCCGTGCTGTCCGTCACCACTGGTCAATTCAAATGTTTCGTGTGCAGGGTCAAACACGAAACCTTGCCCTCGAACTGAGACAGTCGATGTTTTCACTTCATCGTGTTTCTTTACATTCCCACCAGCATTGCTTGTTGACATGTGAAAACGATTGTCTAATCCCCAGCGAATAGAGTTCATCATCGCTTCGCCTGCCTCGTCACGGCCGAAGCCAGTAAAAACGGTTCGACGAATGTCTGCAATTCCGTCACCATTGATGTCTTTACAGTAGAGAATATTGGGAACCGACCCAATGTAAACACCGCCGTCGTAACAAGCTATCGCAGCAGGCGAGTCGATTCCCTTCAGAAAAGTTGTACTAGTTTCGTAAATGCCGTCATGGTCGTTGTCAGTTAAGAGTTTGACGGCACCTTTCTCTTGGAAATGCGGGTTGGCATATTGATTGTACTCAGGCATTTCACATACGTAGATGCGACCAGAGGCATCGAAGTCCATTGCCACCGGATCCCGTATCAATGGTTCACAGGCAATGAGTTCGATACGAAAACCAGGGCGAAGCCGGAATGTCTTAAGAGCATCCTTGGGTTCGGTAGGCGTTATTCTCGGCAGGGCAGCGTTATAACTCTCTTTTAGCAGTTCAGTTGCTTCACCCGCCAAAATGCCGCACCCACTACCCCCTAGCGCAAAGATTACGGTTTTCAATGCAGCAAGCAGAAGTCGACTTTTCGATTGCAAAGAACTCGTCCTTTGTAGAAGGTATACATCTATTGAATGAAAGTTTTCCTGATTTAAGCCTAGGGGAGCAGATCATTGCTTCGGGCGCCAACCGACTTGTTCTACTTCTCGTTGCACAGTTGCAACAATTCTATCTTCAACGTCTTCTGCCCAACTAAAAGCAGGCCGACCATACTCAAATAGGCTCATGCCTCCTTCGTATCCACCTTCCAACCATACGCGATGAGAGGGAATGTAAGACACCATATCATCTGCGTAACCGCAGACCCATGTTCCTTTGCCGTAGGTTTTCTTAAATCGGAGTGCGTAGTCAACAACTGTCTCTGCTCCCATACCAATCACTAACATCTCGTGACCCAAACGCCATGCATGAATGGGATAAGGATAGGTTGAGGGAAACGCTTCTCCTTTGTTTAGTTTTTGCAGCATACGACCTGCCCAACGTCTCTTGATCGTGTGATTGCTAGCAGTTGCTTCAGTGAGATCCGTCCTGTTGACAACTTTTTGATACGCGAGTTCGACATATCTGAAACTTGTGACAACCTCGGCTGCTACAGGTGTTCGTTGCAGTGCGAGAACCTCGTCAACAGCGTTTGCCAACATCTGCCCATATCGTTCGCACAATTCGACCTCACGACGTGGAAGAGGATTCTGATCACCTCCACATGTGTTCACAAACATTGCGACCGTTTCTGGGTGTCTTCTTTCTAGCTCAAGTTGAGCGAACCCCGGATAGTCACCACACCACTTCGTAAAACGAAGCGTTGTAGGGTGGCAGGCGTAGCCAAAGAGAATTGCAGCAATCTGACCATCATCCCTTGTGATGGTTAGTACAGGAACATCGTGGTCAACGGGACCGGCAAGTGGCCTGCCTTCGGCGATAAGCTGAGGTATGGTTTCTTCTGAATTGTTGCGACGATTTACTGCAAACGTCGTTACACCGCAACCTTGTTCAAGTTCTGCCGGAGCAAGGTTTGCTATAGCCTCCCTGACCAATGCCACACACTCATTCTGCATTTCTACAGTATATGCGGCAATCAACTCTTCCTGTTTCGGCTCGTAAGGGTAGTAGTCAACTAAATCATCTCCTAAGCGAGGGCCACAGTGATTGTGTGAGAAGGTGAGCATCACCTGATCGCGAGCCAAGCCTAGTTCCGCTTGCAGACGTTGAAATACAACGTCGCTCATACTTTTCGGAACACCTTGGAAATCGCTCGTGATTAATACAACACGCTTGCCATCTTTGTCTTCAAGTGCTAAAGCCTTCATCCACAAATCATGAAGTTGCCCTGTTGGTACGCGTTTTTCCCCATATCCAGCGAGCCAAACAGTAGTTTCGGGAGTAATAACCCTTTTGGAGACTCCCGCTCGCCAAGAGAACTCATCGGAAGAACTCCTCGCATCACCACTCCATAACAAGCCAGCGATCAGGAATGTGCAAACAGCGCTGATGTGTTTGCACAAAGTTGGGCCACACACCTTCTCTCCTTGGAATGAGCTATACATTTATAATCGTATTAAATTCAATTTCTGCTCTAGAAGCCTAGCCTCTACGTTTCTAATGAGCGATTTCATGACGGGCATTTTATTTCCTTGCGGTTTTAGCGGCGACCGCAATAGCAGCCATAGCAAGCAGGATTACAGATGAGGGCTCAGGTATTGCATTAACAGCTGAGATTGGCGTTACTCCGTAGTTGGTTTGCCAGTCGGCCAGATTGCCAATGGTTGGATTACGTTGCCACAAGAGAAAGTCACGGCCATCGACGTCACCATCGAGATCAAAGTCGCCAGCGAGGCCCGATGAATCTAGCGCAATTCCTTCGAGGGAAGTGACTTCCCAGGCTAGGTTGGTTGCCGAAACGGCATAATAAAAAACACCGCCGCCGCTGAGGCCTGTATCTGTAAACCCTGTCGCAGTTTCGCCATCCAAGGTAGCGATAAGTGTCGCGGCACTTGTATTGGTAAACGGACTGGTGCTTCGATAGACAAACAGGCTGTCAGGTCGGATCGAGACATCATCCCAGTAGACTTGGTCGCCACCTCCTTGACGGTCGAGGTTCGTTCTAATTTTTTGGGAATCGGTTGGAAGTTCGGAAAAACCAACAGGGATCGTAAACGATGTGGTGTATTCCTCAAAACCACGGATTTCAAAGGGCTCATTGACGCTATCACCCACGTTGGTCACCGTGTGTACTTCACCTCCGACAGACCAGATAATTCGCGAAATATTATCGCCATCTTCTCCAGCCCAAACACTCGCGTTGTAAATCGCTCCTTCTTCGCTCACGACCGTGTCCTGAGCTACCGTCGGTCCAGCGCCGCCAGCTGAGATGAGACTTTGCAACCCGGTCCGTGCAAACGTGGTGCTAGTGGCCGAACTACCACTCCACGGTTCACTTTCAAAGCCACCATTAACAATCAATTCGGTGCTACCCCAAGTGAGGGTGACTGCTTCAACTTCCGTTGTCGAAATCGTCGGCGCCAGCCAACTCCGCTGATCAGGTTGAATTTGAGCCGTGGCCGCAAATAAATTCGAACACGCAACAAGGGCGACATACATAGCGAGAATGTATTTCATATCCGAGGTACTCTTTTCCTTAAAAAGTTCAACAAGCAACTGATAAACGGTTACCTTGATGCATAAAAGTTTCTTTGAGAGAGAGTTTTTGATCCTGAAAGTAGAGTTGGACTGATAAACTCGAAGCTTATGGCTTCCTAAGATTTCCCACAAAACCCTAGTGTCCACAGGTGTCTACACATGTTAGCTCCCCCATGGTTCTCGTGCAACACTTGGGCAAAAAATCTTGGATTTTCGGGTAATTGTATATCAGGATCTTGTGTTAACAGGGATAGCCAACAGCACTTGAATGATGTTTGAGAAGCGGACGGCAGAGGCAAAATGCTTCCAGATACTGAAATTTTGGCTCCGAACCGAGCCTAGACGGAAACGCTTGCACCGGAGTCTCTGTTACTTCCGTGGTTTAGCATCATATGTATCTGTATCAGAAATCGATGATTGATATCATGCGTAAGCATTCGCTGGTTCTTAGGATACACTAATCGTCTTGATTTCTGATGAGACAATATCAAGTCTAGGTCTCTCCTTGCGACACATCGCATTGAACAAGCCTCGCAAATCTGGACTAAGAATTATTCTTTCATAAAATGGTGAAGTCGCCTTCGCTCAATTCTCCATTGGCAGAGCAATGATTCGTTCAGTTTTGTGTTTTACTGTTTCGATATTCATGCTTGGCTCGAGTATTGCAGGGGCTGATGGTTGGGCAGCCGGGGTTGCGACCGCAAACATCACGCCAATCGAGCCCATGCGAATGTCTGGTTATGGTAGCCGAACCGGCATTTCGAATGGAAAACTCACCGACCTTTGGGCGAAAGCGTTGGTTCTGAAAGATTCGAACGGCAACTTATTCGTTATCGTTACGCTAGACTTGGTCGGAATAGATCGGCAAACTTCCCTCACAATACGCTCCCAAGCCTGTCAACGACACGACTTCGACCTAGCCAATATCTGTGTTTTTTCATCGCACACCCACACTGGACCGATTGTGGGTAAGAATCTGCGCGCGATGTTTGACCTTTCTGAGATTGAAATACGTCAAGTTGACGAATATACGAAATGGTTGATCGGACGAGTCAATAGCGTGATTAATCAGGCTTTTTTCGATCTCGAACCAGTCGATGTAAGCTTTGGGGTTGGATCAGCCAACTTTGCTGTGAATCGCCGTGAGAACGTGGAGGAGAATGTTTCCAAACTTCGAGACAGTAATAATCTCAAAGGACCTTTTGACCACAGGGTGCCAGTCTTGAGGGTACAGTCGGATGAAGGACTGAAAGCCGTATTCTTCGGCTATGCTTGCCATGCCACTGTATTGAGATTTAACGAATGGTCAGGTGACTATCCGGGATTCGCTCAAATCGAACTCGAGGCGCGCCATAAAGGTACAGTGGCCTTGTTTGCTGCCGGCTGTGGCGCCGACCAAAACCCATTGCCGCGAAAGACTGTCGCACTTGCGAAAGAATATGGTAAGCAATTGGCACAGGCGGTCGATGAAGTATTGATTTCCCCCATGATAGATGTAAAAGGAGACCTTGAGTCATGCTATCGCGAAATACCTATAAAGTTTGCGAATTTGCCTTCTCGGACAGAACTGCTGCGCAAATTGGAATCGAGTGACCAGTACGATATTAACTGGGCCAGGGCCTTGCTAGAGCAATGGTCCGATCGTGGCCAGTTGGCCCCTGACTATCCTTTTCCGATTCAGACGTGCCAATTCGGCGACCAACTCACTTGGATTATGATTGGTGGTGAAGTTGTCGTTGATTATGCGTTAAGGGTTCGGCGTGATTTGGGAGATGAGTATTGGACTTTTGGCTACACGAATGACGTCATGGCGTACATTCCTTCTCGAAGAGTACTCGCTGAGGGTGGTTATGAGGGATCAAGCGCAATGCGATATTATGGGCAACCATCGCCATGGGAAGCCGAAATTGAACTCAAAATATTTCGAGAAATCAAAGACCAGTTTCAGTAAGTTTGACAAATTCTTTCACTCCAACCGAAGTTTTCATGCTTCAGATAGATCTGGTGTTTTTGAAAACGAAATCGCCATTCTCTTGTTAATAGAGCCGAAAATCTTCACAGAAGACAATGCTTCAGCGTAACAAGGTTATTAGAGGCAAAAAGTAGTTTCTGACCGTACTTGACCTGGCCCTTACGTGCCCCCTTCACCCGTGTCCACGTTTGGAGCGAGAATCCAGGTGTTGAGCGACAATTTAAGGAGGGTAATTGATGCCACGCGGACAGAAGTTACGGCGGAAAAGATCATCTCGAAGCTGCGTGAGGCAGAGGTTATGTTGGCTCAGGGTCAAAAGGTCCCTGAAGCTTGCCGGCAGACTTCAGCCCAGCACCGTGGATCTAATAGAATTGGACAAACAAGCATCATTTTATGTTGGTCAGAGGCTTGGTGAGTCACTCGAAAGATTATGTGTAGCGCTTGAGAGCTGAATATATCGCGCTGCTCCTATGAGATACTGGTTCGACGTATACGCAAATAATAACACTTGCAGTACAAGTGCAAGTAAATCGTCCGCCGAAAATTGACCTCTCTCTCGGCCGAGAAAGCCATTCTCATAGTTGCACAAATGCTGCAACTTTACTGCATTCGCCGCCCACATTTGCAGGCGGGGGAAGTCTAAACTTTGGGTATGTGTTTATACCTGGCAGCCTCACCCACTGGTATTGTTCATTTTCACTGATTTGAGGCAACGATTGCCGTTATCCAATTTTTCCCTGGATCCGGTCGAAACTTTAGCAGGCGTGTTCTATGAGTTTTGATTTTTCCATACCAACCGATGAGTACATCTCGCTAAAAGAAGTTCCAAATTTTCTGCCAAAACGAAACGGCAAAAAGGTCCACTATTCGACCGTCTATCGGTGGGCAACAAAGGGAGTTCGGGGCCAAGTGCTTAAAACGGAGCTGATTGGGGGAATCCTGTATACAACCACAGGAGCGCTTTTAAAGTTTCGCGTCGGATCAGCTGCATCAGCAGAACACGCTCGCGTAAACGATGCTATCGAAAGCCTGCTGAGTAACAGTCGTAGCTGATCCTAGCTAATGCTAACCGATTTCACTCGCAACTTGCCTTGCTAACTTTAAATCTCGCTCCGCGTACACTTGAGTAACGTTAGCCGTCTGATGACCGCAGATGACTTGTGCTGCTTCGAGTCCGAATCGCTTCCGAATTTCTGTGGCGGCTGTATGTCGAAGCTGGTTTGGGTGCCACATGCTAACACGAGCCTTTTTGCAGGCTCTTTGAATGGCACGTCGGTAACTGTCGGTCGTATATCTGCTTGCCGGAGTTTTCTTGGGATCGCTCAAACGATTTGTGCCGCGGCGGTTGCCATGCGTTGTGGGAGTTTTTCGCTGAGCTTCCCGCTGATGGCGGAGCTTTTCCATCGACTCGGCGGGAGAAAAACAGTAGCTCTGCGTATCACGTGTCAAATAAGGAACAAGGACTTGCTGGGCCTGTGGTCCAATCATCACGATACGATCCTTTTCCAAATGCTCAGTTTTGTGCCCATGGGGCCAGTAATGCCAGACGTCATCAGACCGATCAATGTCTCCCGGACGTAGCGAGCAGACCTCTCCCGGTCGTGCCCCGGTTAGCCTTTGCAATCTCACCATATCTGCCACGATTTCAGGAAGATAAGGAAGTGTGCGATCCACAATTTCATCTTGAACATAAGAGACACCCAGTGTCTCACGTGCTGGAGTTCTGCCTTTTTTCAACCCTCCTAGCGTTGCGAGTTGCGAATGGACCCCCGCGGCACAAATCTCTTTCTTTGCGCCCCATTTGAACATGGCAATCAGACGAACAATTTGCTTATTGATATGTTTACGCGACCAATCAAAGTCACTGATTAAATCGTCGCGAAAGTTGTCGAGGTCCACCGGTCCAAACTTGTCGACTGAGTCACGACCATGCTTGGTGCCGAGAGGCAAAAGGACTTCTTCAATCAATTCGGCTTCACGAGTGATTATCCCATTTTTGCGATAGTATTCTTTGGCATGTCTTAGATAGACCAAGATGAGCTCGTAGACAGAAACGGGTAGCCCCTGTTTCCATTTTTGTCGGAGTGATTCCGGAGTGATGGTGGCAGCAATCAGCTCGTGAGGCGATAAAGCAGGCTTTGGTTGCTGCTGCTGTTGATGACGGATCGCCTGCCACTCATCTAGGACTTGGCGATAGCGTCTGTGACTTTGCTCAGATCCATAGGGACCTAGCTGTTGCACCTTGCCGTTCAAGGAAACAACGGCTTGATTAGTGCTTTTATGGAGACGGTACTTAGGGGGTCTGTGAAAGAGACGTGGCACGTGCGTAATCCTGCTCATTAAAAGCCAAACAGGGTACGTGCCGGGTGTTACCCCTTTAGCATACCCCTTTTGCGCTGCAAATGAGCCGCACTGCCAACCGATGACAGGTAACCTAACGTGAGGTTTCAGCAAGACTTAGAGAAAGTGGCGGGGGCCGGATTCGAACCGACGACCTCGAGGTTATGAGCGAGATTTTGTAAGTCTTTGCATCGCTTGTACGCTGCAATTTAAGGCATATTCTAAAATCGAGTGGATGCTTTTGCTAGCTCAAATCGCACCAAATCTATCCACAAATATCCAGGAAAGTATCCGAGAGATTGTGCCTCAGGGTCAACGGTTTTGGATACCGGGTCGTCGGTTTTGGATACTTTGGATACTCTTGAGACGGTCGATTTATTAGATCGAGGTTCGATGCCTCGCAGGTCGTCGGTAAGAGGACATCGCCCACGACGTTGCCCCAGGAGTCGCTCGAACGCACCGAGGTGACTGTTCGCCCGTCCAGATACCCAAAACGCCTCAGAACGCGAATTTCGGGCTGTGGTGCGGAATGGCGAGAAACGCCAAGAATAGCACCTACACTTGCGGGTCCATTTCAATCATCCCGTCGACCAACTCGCCAAGTTCGCCACAATCTGACACGACCGGAATCCGCACGATTTCGGCTTGTGAATACCAGCCCAGCCGACTGCGCCGCACTTCAGCGGACCACGTTTGCTGTATCACTTCGCAGGTCTCGCGAATCTGTGCCGGGGTAGGGTCGATGCTACTTGCCATTGAACGCTTCCATCGCGGGACCACGATCTATTAACGGCACAAGTTCGGACAACTCACGACGGCAACCGACAATCTTTCGACCACCAGCCGCCAGCAGTAGCTCCAGCATGTGCCACGGCGTACCGATGCCATCCATTTTGGTCGTGAATTGAGTCACTTGGCATGGGTAGCCGTATCGCTGTTTGGCGAGATGTTCGATTTCTGCTTTGGTCATGTGACACCTAGAAAGTAAAACACCCAACCGGCGGGCAACCGGCTGGGTGTCGGCTGTTTTGCACGTGCGCCGTTTCTACACTCGTGCAACCTTCAAAACTTACTAAGCCGCCGTCTTGAGACCGACAACACCACCAGCGGCAGAGCCATCGCCCAGGTCGTAGCAGTTGATGTCGTAGCGACTGATTCCACGGATGCCGGTGCAATCTTCATCGAAGAAACGATCTTGCGAGGTTTGCACTTGCACCATTTGCCGGTCACCGATTGCCGTGGCTTCACCGAACGAACCGAACAAAGCCGCAACCGTCGAAGCCGCCGAGGATGTCGGCATTTTGCTACTAAAGTAAACCGGCGAACCAAGGAACGACGGCACAGTTGCGCCGCTTTCCAATACCATGATGTTATTGCCGCCAGCCGCCGCCAACAGTCGCAACATCGTGCTGTAATAAAACTCGCGACTGCACAACCACGATAGCGGCCCCGTGAACTTCGACGGCAGTTTCGCCATCGTCGCGGTGAAGTCACTCATCGCAATTTCAGCCCACGTATCAACACCCGTTCCGCAGGTGAAAATGCCAGCCGCGCCGAGAGCCGACAGCAGACCAGTTTCGCCGCCATAGGCGGAAGTGGAATCGCCCAAGATGAACTCGCCATCCTCAGTCGATGCCTGATCCTTGCCGATAGTCTCGGCAACAAAGTCAGCCATCATCACGACGTTATCGTTCATCAGTTCGTTGGAGACCTTGACCAGATTCGCGCGTTTCTTGGCAGAGAACGACACTTGCCCCCAGGTCGGGTCACTGGCTGTGATCGCCGCAGCTTCGCCGGGGTAGGTGGTGGTCGTGCCGGTCAAGAGCCGTGGCACGTCCAGTTTGTCGCTGGTCATCGGGTAGACCTTCGCCAACTTGCGACTGACGCCGTGGTTTTCACGCACGTTGATAATCGCCCGCGCCAGTTCGGTCGGAACCGTATAGCCGCCAGCACCGGGAGTCCCTTCAGTTTGCGCGGCATGGATGCCACCCGTGATGAAATTCCGTAGCCACAATCCGCTTTCGTAGGCGTTCTTTTGGGCTTCCGGTCCCGTGAATGCGCTCAATTTGGGCGCGATAACATTGACTTCCATTTTCTTTCGTCCGTAAATATCTTCGATGGATGCACCACCGAATGGGCTGTGATTGTAAACACCCGCACGCATGGCAGCTTGTGCCGCTTGCTCCCCACGGGCTTGAGTTTCTGCATAGTGTGCCGCTTGCGTGCCGCAGTCGTCGGCTTCCGCAAGTAGTTGGTCGAATCGTGCCTGCTCGGCTGGGGTCATCTCTCGATTCTGGCTTGCCACCAAATCGTTGAGACTTTCAGCTTCCGCAAGCACTGCCTTAGCTTTTCCCCGCAAGGCTTGGGGGCTTATTGCTTCAATCATTATTTTTATCCATTGCGTTTCTTAGCCGGTCGGATGCCAACACGGATATCGTGATGGTCAGTTCACGGAAGAAATCATCTAGGTCACGTAGTCGGTTTGCACGCATCATCGCATAGCTCGCAATCAGCGCATCCGCTAATTGGTCATTGTTCCAGTCCACTGGAATGCGCGGAGTCTTCGCCTCAATAGGCGATGATTCGCTGCGTCGGTAAATTTCCTCGACGGCGACGTGGTGCAACCACTCCGATAGCGCCTGTGCCGAGTCGTTAGATTTTTCGGCCCATCGACCGAGTTTCCAAATTCCATCATCCGACACGTTTGGCAAATACACTTCCAAGCCGATACCCCGAGGGGTTGCGGCAAGGCTTTCCAGTTCGTCGATGAGGGATTGTTTTGTTTGCATGGGTCAATTCTACCTTGTGTGCAAGTGTTCACCTAACGGCTGTTGTTCTGACCAGAACAACTCACAAAAATAATTTCTTGTTTGATAACGACCGTATCCCGCTGTCCGCACGCCTTACACTCCCGATAGACTTCGCGCCGCGTGCCATCGGCTAGCAAATCTCGACTTGTGCGGGTGCCTAGCTTGCCGCCGCACTTGCTGCATTGTTTGAATCTGTTCACTTTTCCGCCTCCAGTAGCTCGCGTTCGTGATCGGTCAACAAATTGAGCCGGACGAGGTAGTCGCGTTGGCTTTCGTAGATCGCGTCGAAATCATCACGAATAATGAGCTGGCCGGGCAAACCAAAGTACAAGCTACAAGCATCCCGCATGGAACCAGGATGTTCTTGATCGAACTTAAGGCAGTGGGCTTGCCGCTCGGGATTATCAAACGGATGCACTCCATTTTTTCGCTGCCGTCGTTCCGGCGCGTCGAATTTCCACCACGCCCACGGTCTAGTGAATGGGCCACCATCCCCACCGGGTCGTGGTTCCTTGCGTATCCAATCGAGTAGAATTTGCTCCCTGAATATCTCCCACGCTTCACGAACTTCCGGCGCGTCCTGCCGTGTTCCCGAACGATCGCGCCCGGCTTCAGGGCTGAAACCTTGCCCCCAACCGAAGTCAAAACCCATCTCCAAGAATTTCAGGTGATGGACGGTGTATCCACTTTGCTTTCGACGTTTCACGAGTAGGTTTTTCCGTGGCATATCTCAGGCCCCTTTTCTATTTGCATTTCCGATAATTTTGGGTGGTCGCACTTGATTGTTCGCTGGCTCGGCAACATCAAGGCTCAACTCACGAACCAGTCGAGCGAACGCAATCCGCGAATCTCGTTCGATGGCGATTTCCGGTCTGGCGTGCGGAGCGCCGAAGCGGTCGTCGAACGTCAGCCCCTTTTCTTGGATCGCTTGCCGGGCTTGTTGGCCACGGTCCCACGCCTCGCCAGCAAGCGTCAGCAATCGCAGGTGGTGATCTTCCAAGCCGTCGAACTCATCGACGACGGATTGCCACCATGCTTGTGTGGCCGGTTTTAAGTGATCGGGGGGTGTGTTTTCGGTCATAGTCAAAATTCCTTTTCAACGGGGTACACAGAAAGCTGCACGGACTGGGATAATCGGCTATCCGCTTTCAACTTTGAAGCATCTTAGGACCCCCCCCTTATTCGCCGCGTGCCGTGCGTCTGCTGTGGCACGACTTGCACAAGGCTTGAAGGTTTTCAACGTCGTACTGGCGTTCCGGTGCGTCCCTGCGTGCCTCTACGTGGTGAACCTCCTCCGCTGCTGTGATGCGTCCCTTCGCTTGGCAATCAACACAAAGCGGATTCGACTGCAAGAATGTTTCTCTTAGCCGTCGCCACGGTCTGCCGCAGTAGAAAATATCTTTGGTGCGTCGCTGGTCTGCTTCCCGTCGCTGTTGCTTCCGATGTAGGTCACAACGTCCACCCTCGCCCGATCTAATCAGCGTACGGCAACCAGCAGCAGAACAACGTACTAAGGGACTACTCGCCACGGTGTACCCCCTTGCGTGCTATCGCTGTTGCCTCGACGAAAGCACGCTCATCGAACAGCTTGGCCGCCGTGGTCAGTTGCTTTGGAGCTTTGCCTAGTAGCCGCTCGATACGCTGCTCGCGGGTTTCTCTTGCACGGTCGTAGGCTTCATCGAACGGCAAAGTTCGTTGGCGGGTGGTGGTGTTCATATCGCTATCGCCTTTCCTGTTTGAGTTGATGGCAGTTCCCAGAGCCAAGCACCATCACGACCAGGAACCTTGAGTGTCTTGATTGCCAATGCTTTGCTGGCTGCACTCAGAGAATCGAAACGTATCTCAGCTTCGGCACATGCTTCCATGACTTCTTGCTCGGCTTTGGGACCATCCTTGAGCAGTTCGATGAGCAGAGCCTTAGCGCCGTTGAATTCGGCAATCTGTGTGTCGACGATCTCGGCTCTTGGGAGAATCGGCTGTGCTTCTTCCTCAGCTAAGAGTTGTGCAAATTGTTCTTGATATCGTTTATGGCGTTCAACGATCTCCGAGTATGTCGGTCTAGCCTTTGGTTTCTTCGTTTCCTGTATCTCCAAATCCTTGTCTAAAACAACACACCGCACTTGCGCAGCGAGGGTGTTGTTTTCTTTAATGCTTATAGAAGTTCTTATTAAATGTTCTTGATCATTGCGATTGCCACTTTTACAGGGGGTCGTTGCCACTTTTACAGTGGGTGGGTCGCCACTTTTACAGGGGGGCGATTGCCACTTTTCCAGTCCGGTAAGGGTATCTGTACCCTTAACTGGGTTGCCACTTTTACAGTCCGGTGTCTCGATTGGCAGAAGCTTCTCGACGGCGACATAGATTTCATCTCTGTAGCGGTGAACTTGTCCCAGTTCGTTGCGGAAAGTATCGCTGCGATCTATCTCGATGAGGCCGCTTTCGATCAACCTGCGTTTGGCTTCAATAACCGACTTCTCGGTGAGGCCGGTATCTTCGGACAACTTTTTGACCGAATAGCCCTCACGACCATGATTCGCCTCGATGCCGAGATCCAGAATCATTAAGTGCCGAGTCACAATGGCCGCGAACACAACACGCTCGCCCCACGTTGGACAGAATTCGCAGGCCCATCTCGGAAGCCGTAGGAATGGCTTACGGCGGCTGTAGGCCTGTTCTGTGAGTTCCAGGGTGTTTGTGCGTCTAACCTTGGGGATACCTGGATTGAACTTTTTACGACCGAGATTGATGAGCCACTTGTGCCGCTCCAGCTTTTCCAAATCACGATCAAGGCTTCGTGCTGGTCGACACGACTTTTCCGCGATGATCGACCGTCTCGCAAATGTCTGCCCTTTCTTATCGTCGACGGCAAGGTATAGCCCGGCGAGTGTTTGCGCAGCTTGACCGACTTGATTGACCGCAGCTTTTGACAGCATGAGGAAATCATCCTTCAGGTGATCGCCAATACGGGACCGTGAATCCTTCACGCCAAATCGCCTCCCATGTCCTCGATCATGCTGGCAAGCGTTGCACGCTCCGCAGCTTCGACCGCTTTAAGTTGGCGATAAGCCGTCGCGTCGACATGTTGCGTGATGCACTTGCGACACAAATCACGTAGCGTGCCAGGATCAATAGCATCGACCTCGACACTATCGCCCTCGAAGTCTCTCCCTGCCTTGCTAGTTCGTTTTGTCGGTCGCGTTGGCAGATCGTATTCTTTGATCTGCTCAGGAGTCACGGCCACGCGCTCAAAATGAAGCTCAACATCCGGAGCAAGTTCGCGTAGATTTTTCTCTATGCTTTTCGTGATTATCAAACCACTAGGGTCATGATCGCCGAAGTAGTACAGATAGGCTGGCTTGCCAGTCGCTCGCATGGCTTCCGCAGCGCCATACAAATAGCTAATTGATGCGAAGCCCTTGGAGACCATAAGGGGAACGTCCCACGGGTAGGTCACGTCGCTAAGGATACCGGCTATAGCATCCTTCTCTGACCAAATTTCGACGTAGGCGTCCTGATTGTCCCAAATCGCGCGGCGATAAGTCTGTTTTGTGATAGCCAGCATCTCCTCCATCGAGGAGTAAGTATCTGGCTTACGCATCCATCGGGTGTTGTCTGCAATACGGTTGTAAGGAATCGAGCCATCACGCCGCATGATCGCCAATAGACGGCAGACGGTGTTGTTATATTGGTTTTCGCACTTATCAATCACTCCACGACCGACAAGCTGATAGAAAATTTGCCGCACTGTCATCGGGTACGACAATTCGAGCACTTCGATGATCGCGGTCTTGATCGTGTCGATGTCAGCCTTTGAACGTCGATTTCGTTTTGTAAGGCATGACTCATAAAATTGTTTTCGCGCCTTAGTTGGCGGATTCTTCCGCACTTTGGTAGAATTCATTTTGCATACTCCATTCGCCCGCTACCCAAACGTCAACCTGGGTGGCGGGTTTTTTATGCGCCCGCCGGGGTGGTGAAAGAATCAGACGCCCATCGCGTCGAGCTTGGCTTCCGCCGCTTCATGGGCGGGAGTTGCGACTTGCTTCCGCTCGGACTGATAGCCGGGATTGATCGCGGCGAGAAACTCTTCGATATCTGCGTGAGTCGTGCAGGGCCGATTGCCGCACTTGAAGTGGCGAAGTTTGACGCCGTTGATGCCGTCAAACGCCCAACGGCGTACCGTGTTGATATGGGGCCGAGATGGAAAAACCTTGCAGGCTTCCGCGAATGTGACCGGTTCACGTTTCAGAATGTGCACCATGGCAATGACCTCGCAACAAAATGGTTGTTGTTGCGTTGCCGATCATGCGCACGAAAAAGGGCAGCACCGACCGACAACGCGAAAAAATCACGTAGTCGGTCAGTACCGCCCTGCCTCCGGGAACCCAAGCAAACCCGGTCGACTTGATATGCAGCCCGTGTACGGCTTAATTAGCCGCAGGCGGGCGAACAATAGGTACGGTCGTAACCCCTGCACACGGTGTAATCTTATATTGCGGTTGCCGTGTGCCAGCGAACAAATTGTTGCAGGGTTGCCGATGATTTCTGTTCACCACCGGCAACTAATTCCTGACGCCTTTGATTTTACAAAATTTTTCTTTCGTGTCAAATACTTTTGTACACTATTGACGCTCAGCCGATTTTCGCGGCGACTTCCAAACCCTTCTGCATGTCACGCTCGGCGTACACTTGCGAGATGTCGGCACTGGCATGACCTAGCAAAATCTGCGCTTCCTCGAGACCGAACTTGCTGCGAATTTCCGTGGCGGCTGAATGTCGTAGTTGATGCGGACACCAACGATGATCCGATTGCCACTTCGCTAGAGCTTCGCCTTTAAGTCCAGCCGGGGCGGGGAATGCCTTATCACAAGCGCGATGGACTGCCCGACGATAACTGGCAGTATCGTAGCGTTCGCCCGCTTGTTTCTTCGGACTGTTGACGCGATTCGTGCCAGGGCGGTTGCCACAACTCAGGGGAGTCTTACGATTCGCTGCCCGCTCGGCTTGTCGCTTTTCTTCGCTGTCACAGGGACGAAAACAGTAGGCTTGCGAGTCACGCACTAGGTATCGCAACAGAATGGCTTGAGCTTTGGGACCAATCATCACGACACGCTCTTTGCCAACGTGTTGAGTCTTGTGAGTCGCAGGACGATAAATCCAAACCTTGCCGCTACGATCAACGTCGCAGGGCCGCATTTGAACGACTTCGCCACCACGCATGGCGGTGAGCCGTTGCAGTTTCACCATATCCGCCACGACCGGCGGTAAATGCTCGAGGGTTGCATTTACATCTGCATCACTCACAGGCATGACTGGCGGCAAATCCGGGGCTTCTGTGCGCCCTTGCTTCAATCCCACGACCGACATTAAGGCGGAATGGACTGCGACGGGGATCAATTCTTCACTCGTAGCCCATTTGAACATCCGGCGAACCCGGTCGATGTTCTTATTGATGAATTTGCGAGAATGCCCGGCTTCGACCAGGGCTTCGCGGATCGTTTTGAGTCGCTTGGGTCCAAACTCTTTGGCAGGTAAATCGCTGCAATTCTGGCGAACGTGTCGCAACACTTCGCGGATCAATTCGTACTCACGACCGGGCTTGCCATCGGGTGTACGATAGTAGGTTTCCGCGTATTCAAGGTAACCCGCCATGATCATAGCGACGGTTGTGTCGTCGGTAGACTCAGGCTTTGGGTCAGTCGGCTTGCCGATTAGTTCGGCGTACCGCTCTTTGCTTTCAGGGGAACCATAGTTGCCCAACCAGATTGTTTTGCCGTCGATGCGAACGTACGCGCGATCGCCACGATTCTTGTCACGCTGACGGCAATACTTGGGGGGCTTGCTGATAGAAACGCTCGACATAGCTAGTGCCTCCTTGAATCGCAGAAAGTATCCACTTTGGATACTTTTCTTTCGAACAAGCTGCACTACCGAACGTCGGCAGGTCGTCGCAAAGGACTGATCAGCAAAGACTTAAAGAAAGTGGCGGGGGCCGGATTCGAACCGACGACCTCGAGGTTATGAGCCTCGCGAGCTACCTGGCTGCTCCACCCCGCGTCATTGAGATTTGTTATCCTAGCATGATCATCACGAATGGGAAAGTGGCACTTTTCCCGATTCACGCGGCCAAACGTTTCGGACCCCCAGACTATCGGCAATCATGCCCAAGATTTCTCGGTAGCGACTAGCCGCGCCGACCAGTTTTGCTAATCGGCACGAGCCGCACAATCGCCGGGCCACCGCTTGGCAGTGCTCGAAAGTCGCTGGTTTGGCTCTTTCTATGCCCGACAAAATCGTGGACGCTGAGTGGGTAATTCGTTTGGGAACGCAGGTCTTTGCTTGTCCAGTATTTCAGTGACTCGTAGACTGCATTGAGCGAGAATTTTTCGGCGCCTGTCCGAAAAGTGCCGCGACGGGACGGAGTGGTGGGACATGGCTAGTGCGGAGCCGCAATTAGGCGTCGGCGACGACCTGATGAAGGTCGATGCAGCTCCCGTTGTGCCTATTGTCGTTGTAAACAAACCGCCTGCTCCTCCTCCGCCACCGCCTCCCGCATCTCAATCGGATTTCAGTGATGACGACTCACTCCCGGGGCTGCCCACGCTAGGCGAACTTCTGGAAGATTCGCCGCCGTGGTTGGTGAGCGCGGTGTTTCACATGCTGGTGGTCATCATTCTGGGACTGATTGTCATCCAGCCAAACCTGCGGCAAGGATTTTCGCTGCAATTCGACACGGTCGACTCGGAGATTCCCATCGATGGTGAATTGGACATGCCGATTGGTGTGCCTGAGGGTGAAATGAATGCCTTGCTTGAGGCGGAAGCTCCTCTGGAAGTTGAGGAGCTTGCCACTGAAGCTCTGACAGTCACTGATCCACTTATTCCAATCGACTCGTTGACGGGTGAAGTCGAGCCAATTCGCTTGGCACTTTCCGGCCGCAAGTCGGGGATGCAGGAGGCGCTGTTGGGCGCGTATGGCGGAACGGGAGGAACCCAAAACGCGGTGCGAGAAGCCCTGAATTGGCTCGCGCGAAATCAGGGCCGGCAAGGGCTGTGGAGTTTGCAAGGACCCTATAAAAACGGGTCCGTGAACGAAAACGTCGAAGCCGCCACGGCGATGGCGCTGCTGGCCTTTCAAGGAGCGGGCTATACTCCGCAGAGCGATCCCGATGGTCCGTTCACCGAAACCGTCACCCGGGGTTGGAAAGCGCTTTTGAAACAACAATCCGACACGGGGAATTTCTTTCAGTCGGGGCAGGGGACCGCGCAACTTTATACGCAAGCTTTGTGCACGATTGCCATTTGCGAGCTGTACGGCATGACGCGCGATGAGCGTTATCGCAAACCAGCTCAGCTGGCCGTTGATTACTGCGTAAGTGTGCAAGCTCCCGAAGGTGGGTGGAAGTATTTCCCAGGTTCGGGGAGCGATCTCTCTGTCACGGGTTGGTTCATGATGGCTATGCAAAGCGCGCGGATGGGTGAACTGAAAGTCCCGGAAAAAACCTTGCAAGAGATCAACAAATTCCTTGATTCTGTCAGTCACGAATACGGTAGCTACTATTCCTATCAAGATAATTCTCCGCCATCCAAAAGCATGACCGCCGAAGGATTGCTCTGCCGGCAGTACTTGGGTTGGCAGCGTGATGACGACCGTTTGGTTGTTGGTGCGAATTATTTGATTGAGAACTTGCCCGATTGGGACCGTAGCGACCGCGATGCTTACTATTGGTATTACGCCACGCAGGTCTGTCACCACATGGAAGGCAAGCATTGGCAAGCTTGGAACAACGTGATGCGCGAACTGCTTCCCCAAAAGCAGGTAAAAACTGGCCGCGAACGGGGGAGTTGGGACCCCAGCGGCTTCCGTTGGAACAGCGAAGGGGGCCGGTTGTTTATCACCTGCCTGTCGACCTACATGTTGGAGGTGTATTACCGCCACCTGCCGATTTACCAGCAAGAACGAATCGGGCGACTCTAATCGCCCGATTTTCGACGGCAAACCGTAAAAAAGGTGGACATTTGCGGTTGTCTGCTGGCCAAAATTCGTACTAATTTGAGGAAATTCCGTAGGTTGCTTCAAAAAAATTGACGTAACGGCATGGCCAACTAAAGTGAATTCTGAGGCAAGGAAATCACGCTCACGATGAGCGCTCTTCCGAGAAAGGGCTTTGTCGGAACGACTGCAGCGGGCAGCTGCAATGCCAATAGGGGCTATCGCGTCGGAATCTAGACGCACGGAACGTCCCTCCAAATTGACCTAATAACGTGATGCTGCGCACCAACGTCACGATTGTGCTGGTCCTGCGCGCCATGTTTTTAAAACACTGATTACTCATCTCCGGAATGTGGGTGGACTTATGAAGAGAACCGTAGCTTGTCATTCGTTGTTGGTGGCTGTTGTTGCCTTGTCTGCTTGCTTCGTGCAACAATCCCACGCGGACATCATCCATTCGAACGTCACAGGCAATTCGGTCTGGTTCACAAACATTTCGGAAGGCTCGCCCACGGGCGATACCTTGCCGCTCTATGGTCAGCCAATTTCCGTGGCCGACCAACTGATCTTTTCGCCCACGGCCGGGTTTTCCGCGGTTTCCACAAGTGGTGGTCCCGCGAATCAAACCGACGGCAAGCTCACCTTCACGGTAGAAGCGAAGCCGGGTGCCTTCATCGACGCTTTGAACTTCGACGAAATTGGTTTGACCATTCTCAACGCCCCTTTTGGCGGCGACGCGTTCACTTCGGTTCTTGCCTTCGCCGAAATCAAAGTGTTGGAAATCAATCACGTGGGTGTCGTTGCCCCCTCTACAACGCACTTCTACAACTTTGCTCCGGATAGTTCGTTCCTGCATTCCGCCGATGCGAGTGGTCCCAGCTTCGCGACCGCGTGGGCCGGTTCGCTGCTTGTGCCGTTGCCGGTGGATGTGACGAAAGTCTTGGTGACCGTCGACAATCATCTTTATGCCGCGACCGTCGGCGTGGGCACCGGTGCCCTGATCGACAAAAAGGGTTTTAATGTGACCGTCACTCCGAGCGGTCAGCCCCACACGGTCCCCGAACCAGCGACCGTGGCCATGGGCTTGGTTTGCCTGAGCGGTTTGCTCGTGCGTCGGCAAGGCTAATCGGCCCGGCGATGAGTCTCTTCGGGAACAAAGCCTGATCACGAACTTTGTCATCTTGATCAACTTTTGCAACTTAGTCATTCCTTGAGTTGATTAAGTTGGTTGGACACAAGTAGCCCGTCATTCCCGCGCAGTGCTTGCCCTCACGAAAGTGGGGCGGGAATCCAGTCTGGAACTCCGGTCATTCTAAGAGCCTAGGCGACCGAAGAATCTAGTTTGCCATTCGTTCGCGGCCTACAGGACCATCGTCCCACAGTCCACGGTCCTACAGTCCTTCCCCCGCAGCTTTGCGAGCTTGGCCAGGTTTGCTTGGTTTGCAGCCCCCTGAGCACGCAAAGCTCGATTTTTCGCGTCTGAGTTTTTGCGTCTGGGCTGGGGTCCCAACTTTGGTGACGAAACTCCTGGGTTCTGTCACTTGGCCGTGTCGCAAGTCTTGAGATTCCAAGCCATTGCAGCAATCACACGTGCCAAAACGAGTCGAGTTTTGGACAAAACGCGCGCTCAGTGCGTTCCAAATCAGAGTCTACGATTTCGGTTTTCAAAGATCATGCCTAAAATTGGGCAAACAGAATTATCGCGATTCCAAGCAGCCGTTCAACGTCGTTTTTTGGCCGGGGTGAAAGGAGGAGGGACCAGGGGGTAGAAGAGAAATAACCACGAATTGAATGAATAGCACGAATCTATGAACCGTTTAAGCACGTTCATGTGTCGCCGTAAAGAGAAGAAGTCAGGCGTCGAATTTTAAGACTCCCGACCCCTTATCTTTTCTACTAATATCAACTGAGAAATCGATGTTTTATACACCGTTGAGAAACAAATTTATACAAGTGAGTCGCGCAATTCTGCTCATTATGTGTTTCGCTAGCTCGTGGGGAGTAGGTGTTTCCTACGCCTTGCCACCGCTCGGATTGACGCTAGTTGATCCCGTGGTTCAATCTAACCCATTCGGAATCAACTTGTCGGTCATAGACGAGTCTGCATATATCAGTGTCTCGACTGGCGTCTGGCGACTTGATGATAACCCGGGTAGCACCTTCGTTCCGATTGAACACTCCCAGTTTGGTTCGCCAGTTGGATTTAATCCCTTAACGCAAGTTATTATGGCGTTTGACGGTGAGATTTATGTCGCGGCGAATTTCGTGCAGCCTAGCAACAATAGCGCAAGTGCATTATTTAGATTGGATAGTCCTACCAATGAGCTTGTCACATGGCTAACTGCTGACTATGTTGCTGGCGTGGATCGCGATTTACGAACCTTAGGCAGAGACATAGGGGAGTTTGCCGCCGATTTTCGCGCAGATGGCTCCATCGTTCCCCTGGGTGTACCGACAGGCTGTGCTGTTGGGGTGTGTGAATCAAGCCAATATGTCGTTGATGTTACTGAAATTGGTTTTGCGTTGGGTGAAGTCGCTATTCCTGGCACGATTGGAACAGGCCCCGGCCTTTGGGCACCCGATGGTTCTGTCACCGTATTGTTGGGAGGGGGACTACTTGGCGGCAACATTGCTGATCGCCTGGAAGGCAATGGTGTGAATGTTGCTATACGCAGTGATTTCGGAGATTACAGAATACGATTAGGAGATTCCAACATTCTCTTATCGCACGATGGTAATAATAATCAGTTGCCCGAAGGCAATACGCTGGTCGCTCAAAGTGATTTCGTTGTCCTTTCTGCACCGAGTGAGGGTCAATTTTTCGGATATTACCCTGGCATCGTCCCTAACGACGCTGAAGCAGCAGTAAATCTTTTCGACATTTTCCCCGAGCTTGCTGCGATTGATATTCAACGCATTTCAGATACCTATGCTGTGAATAATCGTATTTATATGACTGTCCATGGCATTGATGGTCTTTTTCTTTTTGGTGCCCACGATCCCTCGGTGATGATTCCTGAACCAACGACATCTCTCCTTGCATCTCTGGCCACTTTATTTGGTATTAGCAGACGTACATTTCTAAGGAAGCTCGTAGGAACAATCTAAGAGTTATGCGGGTCCGTGTAGGTTGCGATTTTATTGCCGCGTTTTTTGCGTCTGAGATTAGAATAATCCCATAGCTTTTCCATAAAGTGATAATCAATATTATGTCAATTGATGACATCATCAGGTTCCGCCAGCCGATAGCTTGTGCTGCGACCGCCGCTCGAATTTTGCGCTAAAATGCCGCGAGCCAGTAGTTCTTGAATGTCGCGCAATGCCGTATCTGACGAACACTTCGCAAGCTTCACATACTTGGAAGTCGTCAAGAATCCCTCAAATCCGTTGAGCATTCGATTGATGATCGATCGTTGCCGTTCATTGACGGGTTGGCGATTAATTCGCTGCCAAAGATGAGCTTTATAAAGGACGCTGCTGAGCCCATGCTCAGCACCATCCAAGGCCCGGTCCAAGCAGGCCAAAAACCATGACAACCATCGTGTGATATCGAGATCACCGCGTTGGGCTGTCTCTAATTGCTGGTAATACTCTTTTCGCTCAGCTTCAATCTGCGACGACATGCTGTAGAAGCGATCCTTGGTATCGTCAGCTCGGGCCAGCGCCATATCCGCGATGGCTCGCGCAATTCGGCCATTACCATCTTCAAACGGGTGGATCGTGACAAACCAGAAATGGGCCACTGCCGCCTTGAGCACCGGATCAATCGACGGAGGGCTGTTAAACCACTTGATGAAACACTCCATTTCCGCTTTGAGCCGCTTGGCATCGGGGGCCCTAAAATGAACCTTCTCATGCCCGATGGGCCCTGAGACAACTTGCATCGGTCCAGCTTCCACAGGTCGCCATTGACCGACAGCGATCCGCGACATACCGCTTCGTCCCGTGGGGAATAAAGCCGAGTGCCAGCCAAATAGACGTTCTTCTGTAAGTTTGGCCGTGTAGTTCTGCGTTGCATCCAGCATCATCTCGACGACGCCTTCCACGTTTCGGCTCGCTTTAGGCAGCCCACCCACATCGAGGCCCAATCGACGGGCAATCGATGATCGCACCTCATCGGGATCGAGGGCTTCCCCTTCAATGGCCGAAGACTTGACGACATCGCTAGTGAGGACGGTTAGACTGGCTTCAGCTATGAGATCGAAGCCCAGGGCTTCCATTTTTCCCAGGAGCCGCCCCTGTTTGTGCCGTACTTTGGCCAAGGGGCTGGCGAGTTTTTCGCTATCCCATTCAACTTCCGGCCAGCCCGGTATTTCGTGTATATAAGCCATTATTCGCCGCACCTTATGCGGTGAATGTAGCACCTATTCGCCGCATGGGCAACAATTTTAAGGCATACATGCGGTGAATAGCGGCCTTAATCGCCGCAGAAAAGACAAGTGGTCAAAAGAAATGGAGTAGGGGGGTCGTAAAATTTGACCAAGTGCCCCGAGAAGGTTGTCTGGCACATTTGAAAGTTGTGCCAAATTGAGGATCAATGCGAACAACGAATCGCTATCTATTTGCCATAAAAATTGGCATTAACGCACGTGGTTCATAACTCAGAAAAACATAACCCACGGAACAGCATTTTGTCAGACAAAGAAAGCAATAATGACACTTCAGTAGAAGCTGAGGCGGCTCTGCCCAGCAGTCGCAACAGCAGCACTAGTGCCCCGCCTTGCGTATTTCTCTCCCTAAATTGCAACAACGCCCGATTGAGCGAAAACCGGCCCGCGATTAGCTTGGGAGAGTCGGCCAATTGGGCCGCTTTTCGTACTTCTCTTTGTCCTAACGCAACGCCAAGCGGTGAGCGGAACTCCGCGTGGTCGCGGCATCTGTTCTGTTTCGAGGCGTGCCATCGGTATGAAGAATCGCTATCTCTTTGTCGTAGTGGCTCTGAGCGGGCTGATGCCGTCCTTCGGCTATGGCCAACTCCCCGCCTTTTCGGGGGCTGAGGGTCCAGGGGCGACTGCATCGGGCGGGCGTGGGGGCGATGTCTACCATGTCACGAATCTGGAATTCGATAAGGACGGCCTCATTCCTGGCAGCTTCAAGTATGGGATCAATAATGCGCCTGCCGCTGGGCGCACGATCGTGTTCGACGTGGGGGGAACGATCTTTCAGAACGGCGGCGGGTCGAGTTGGTGGTTCCGTTCTGGTAAGAGCAATATCACCGTGGCTGGGCAAACTGCGCCGGGAGCAGGTGTCACGATCGCGGGGGTGGCAACGAAGTTCACCGGCGACAACGTCATACTGCGAAACATCACGGTGCGGCCGGGGAAGGACCCGGTGAATCCCACGAGCTTTACTTACGACGCGTTTAGTTTGCAGCTTACGAATTCCGTGGTTGACCATGTGACGGCAAGTTGGTTCACCGACGAAGGGATTTCGCAGACCGACGCGGGGGCTAATTCAACGATTCAGTATTCGTTGATCAATGAGGGGCTCAATTATAACGGACATTCGTACGGTTCGATCATTGCGACGGAAGTCGATGGCGCTCAGGCGTCATATCACCACAACTTGTATGCGCACAACAACTCGCGTATGCCACGGTTGGGAAGCGTGACGGGAGCAACCGGTGCCGTCACGAATATGGCCAACAATGTGTTCTATAACTGGGTCAATCGAGCCGGCTACTCGGGAACGGATCAAAACAGCAGCACGAACTTTTTGAACAATTACTACATCAAAGGGAATAACAACGGGCAGACGATCTTCACAGGGGGAGACGACGCCACCCCCACGGGCACGACGAAGATCTACGAGAATGGCGGGAACAAACGCGATCTCGATAAAGACGGCACCTTTGATGGCACGGTGTTCAACAGAACGTCGGGGAGCCCCACGGCTTTTGCCGGCACACAGGTGTTTGTGAACGAAGCTTTTCCAGTTGCTGGAACATCGGTTTTAGAAACGGCCGACGTGGCACTTCAGCGCGTGCTTGACTATGGCGGGGCGAACTGGACCAACCGCAATCCAATCGATGAACGGATCGTGCAGAGCGTGCGCACGGGGACGGGCAGCGTAATCAACGACCTTACGACCGGAGTTCAGGCCACGGAATGGTCGACGGTTTTGTCGCAAGTCGCCAGCGGTGGTGTGGCTCCTTTTACCCGCGCTGCGAATTGGGATACCGACCAAGACGGCATGCCTGACCATTGGGAACAGCATCACGGGCTGGATGCCAATGTGGCGAACAACAATGCCGACTTCGATAACGACGGCTACAGCGACCTAGAAGAATATCTCAACGAGATATCGGCGTGGCCCGCCGCGACACCCATTGAGTTCAAAAATGATCTGGCCAACGGGCGTTTTGCCAACATTCAAAACTGGGAAGTCAAAGGCCAGCAAGTCAACATCGCGGGGCAGGGGATAGTCACGCCGACGTCGTATTGGCAGCCGTCAAAGTTTGATTCGGCCGTGATCAACAACGGCACTGTCGTGGTCGACGCCGTCGGGCAACACGCGGGCAATGTCATTTTGGCAATGAACCCGGGTGACAACGCAACGCTCAATATCACCAATGGTTGGCTCCATGTCGAAGATGCTCCTTACGGCATGAGCGATGGCACCACGGTGATTGGCGATAACAATTCGGCTACGGCTGTGCTGAATCTTTCCGGCGGCAAGCTCACAACGAAGACGATGTTGAAAGGTTCGGGCGGCACGTTTAACTTCACGGGTGGCGTGCTCAGTGCCGAGACGGTGGGATTCACGCTCACGAATAATGGTGGCACGATCGCGCCGGGCAACAGTCCTGGCGTGACTCACGTGATGGGGGACCTCACGATGAACAGCGGCGCAATTGAGATCGAGATCGCTGGGAATGCAGCAAACGAATACGACGCCGTGTGGGTGGATGGCACGCTCGCGGCGGGTGGGTCGCTGAATGTGCTGCTCGATGATTATTCGCCCCTTGAGGGTGACGTTTTTGAGATTTTCAGTTTCAGCCTCGCAACGAGTGAATTCGATCTTAATCTGCCAGCACTAGCGAACGGTCTGGCTTGGGATTCTTCGGATTTGCTCGTTAGTGGGGCTTTATCAGTCGTCGCTGCAGTTGCTCAAGACGGCGATTTCGACGGCGACGGCGACGTTGATGGCCGCGATTTTCTCATGTGGCAACGGGGTGAGACGAACGAACCTCACAGCCCGACCGAGCTGGAGCAGTGGCAGAATGGTTACAACGCTGGGCAACTTGCCGCTTCAACGGCGGTGCCTGAACCAAGTTCTTTAATGGTGGTAATGGGACTGTTGATCGGTGGGATTTGCAGACGCGGTGGAGCAGCTAAAGGATAGGTAAACGATGCTTAGAGGCTACTCTTTTGCGACGGCTCTATTTGTGTGCGTCATGGTGAACATGGCGCGCGGAGATGTGACGTTCACCGTTGGTCCTAGCGGTCAATATGCCACGGTGCAAGCCGCGGTCGATGCCGTGCCGGCGAACAACACGGTGCGGCATGTCATCGAGATCACGCCGGGGGAATATCAGCAGCGAGTAATTGTTCCGGATAACAAGCCGTTCATCACATTGCGCGGCAAAGGGGCAACCGCGGCGGACACAAAGCTGACATTTTACGAGACCGCCAACACTCCGCCGAATGAGTCGACCGTGCATGCGAGTACCGTGATTCGCGGGAAGGATTTCATCGCCGAGAATCTCACTTTTGAAAACACGGCAGGGCAGAATGCTGGTCAGGCTTTGGCCATTTATGTGCGTGGCGATCGCGCGATCTTCAACAATTGCCGCTTTCTCGGTTGGCAGGATACGCTCCGCAGTGAATCCGGGCGACACTACTTTTACGATTCCTACGTCGAAGGGAGTGTCGATTTTATTTACGGTAAGGGAACGGCCTTCTTCGAGAACTCGACGCTGTTCGCGAAGGTCGGTGGTTACGTGACTGCCCAAGGTCGCGAATCAGCCGCCGAAACTAATGGCTATGTCTTTAAGAATTCGACGATCACCGGCACGGCCCCCAACGGCAGCGTGTATCTGGGTCGACCTTGGCAGGCGTACTCGAGGTCGATATTCATTGACACAAAAATGGGGCCGCTGATCAATTCGCTTGGTTGGCAAACGTGGTCAGGCAATAATCATCTGACGTCGTACTTCGCCGAATACAACAGCATGGATTTGGCGGGGAATCCCATCAACGTTTCCGGCCGAGCTGCTTGGTCACATCAACTCACGGTTGAACAAGTCGCTCTCTATTCCAAAGAAAATTGGCTGGCCGGGACAGACGGTTGGAACCCCATCATTGCAGAACCAATGGACCCGTCGGCCGACTTTGATGGCGATGGTGATATTGATGGCCGGGATTTTCTTGTTTGGCAGCGCGGTTTTGGGATGAGTGGTCAGAGCGACAATTCGACCGGTGATGCCAACTTCGACGGAGTGGTCAACGAGTTGGACCTCGTGGTATGGCATGAACAGTATGGCGAGCCAAACGCAGATTTCGTGGCGGCGCTCATTCCCGAACCCGCAACCACAAGTTTGGCGGTGCTGGGGCTCGCGCTGTTTTTATTCCGTTGGTAGCACTCTTTACACGGTCACCAAGGTGTTGGCGTAGCGTGGCTCAAGAGTGACCCACATCGGATCCCGGGGAACGAGGGCCATCGGTGGGAGTGGTGCTGGGACATGGTCGTTCGATTTGAAATGACAATGGAACCGTCTCACGATCATCGCAAGCATAAGCTTATTCTGGTTCATGGCCATGTCACGACCAATGCAGATATGACGTCCACCGCCGAAAGGGAAATACGCACGAGGATCAATGGAATTGATCCGCTCGGGTGACCAGCGGTCGGGATCAAACATGAGCGGATTCTCGAAGAAACGCTCGTCGCGATGGGTGATGAAAGGACTCATAAATATCCACGCTCCGCGCGGTATGGCCCATTCTCCTAACTTTGTGTTCTCGACGGCCTGCCGCGGGAACATTTCCCATGCGGAAGGGTAAATTCGCATCGACTCGAGCAGTACGGTTTCAGTAAAGTCGAGTCTGCCAAGTTCCGCAGATGTCGGCAGGCGATCGCCTAGGACCGCATTCACTTCATCAGCAATTTGTTCGGCGATTTCAGGGTGCTTGGCAAGCAAATACAGCGTCCAGCACAATGTGACCGTACTGGCATGATAGGCGGCAATCAGAATCGTCAGCAGTTGATCGATCAGGAGCTCACGACTGTCACGTTCATCAGATCCATTTGCTGTGTAGGCAGCGATCAAGTGCGAAATCAGATTGCGTTTATCGCTCGCAAGGTCTTCATGATGGGCAATGATCTGTGATACTGTCGAGCGTAGGAATTTCACTGCACGTGCTTCATGACGCTGACGAGAAAATGGGACCCAGGCTGGCATGGGTAAAATCTGTCTGACAGAGTAGGCCCAGCTTTCCGAGAGCATGCGCGCCGCCTGGCCAATTCGCATGGCATGTTGCTCAAGCGTCACCCCGAGCAGTCCCCGCGCGGCCACGCCAATCGTAAGGCGGTCCAATTCAGCAAACAGCTCAAAAGTTTGTTTATGTGGCCATCGATTCAACGACTTTTCGACATAAGGAGCAACGGCATCGATAATTCCAGCGGTCGCTCGCGAAGTGAAGGCACCTTGTGCTATGCGTCGATTGGCAGCCCAATCGGCACCTTGGGTCGAGAGTAAACCTTTTCCAAGGCCCCTCGAGAGCATATTCAAAGAACGCGGCAGTTTACGAAAGCGGGTTTCCGTTTCGCGCAGCACGGTATGGATCAATTCGGGGGAATTCAGGAAATACGCGCGCACGCCGAACATGCGAAAGGTCGCCAGATCGCCGTAGCTCGCCAGCCGAGCGTAGAACTTAAGCGGTTGCGTGTTACAGCGATAGATATGGCGAATGCCGAATGGACCATTTTTCGGGCCAGGTGGCAGTTGCCTGCAAATAGGTGATGAGAAACTGGAGAGCATGGCGACGAGTCCAGCTAAGTCGCGAGCGACTTAAAGGGTCGAAATATGTTACAGGCTTGCCCGAGAAAACTGCTGCTCAAAGATAGGTCGCCAAATGACCAGCAGTCGCCGAGAGAGTTCCGATTGGAACGGTTGTGTGGGTGTCGACTGATTAACAACAATAGCTGTGCATCTCAAGAACTCAGCGCATGGAGCTAGCCAATGCTGCTCGTGTCAGCTAAATTTTTTCGAGATGTGATGAGGAATCAATAGTCCTGCATCAACTGATCGTAGAACGCGATGTAATTGTCGGGATCTTTGCCTTCGCGGAATTCCATCGCATCGCGGGGATGGAGATTCATCTGGCCACCTAGATTGTAAGGAATGCTGGGGCCCCAATCGATCTTTTGCTTGAGTGGCAGGATTTGCTCTTGGATGAGTTTGATGACGGGTCGCATCTTGAATTTGGGATTACGCAGAAAGCCGAGGAGCAATTCCATGTGGCAGTTGCCAGCACCGCGGCCCAGGCCGAACATCGTGGCGTCCACGCGGTTTGAGCCGAGGATGATCGCTTCGATTGTGTTGGCGAAGGCCAGCTGCTGATTGTTGTGGGCGTGAATGCCGATTTCCTTGCCGGTTCCTTCGAGGGCAGCGGCGTATTTTTTGTAGAGACGGTCGATCTGTTCGCGATACAAGTGGCCGAAGCTATCGACGATCACCATCACTTGCGCTGGCGTGTTGCGAATCGCGGCCAGCACCGTGTCGATTTCGACATCTTCCACGTTCGAGACGGCCATCAAGTTGGCACACGTTTCGTAGCCGTGGTTGTGGCAGTATTCGATCATCTGCACGGCTTCGGAAACTTGATGAGCATAGAAGGCCACGCGAATCATTGACAGCACGCTGTCGCTACGCGGAACGATCTGCTCCTTGTAGTCGCTCTTGCCGGCGTCGGCCATTGCGCAGAGTTTCAAGCCCGTGCGTTCGGGATCATGTCCGCCGAAGAGACGATTGAGGTCCGCTTCGTCGCAATGCCGCCACGCTCCGAAATCGCTCTTGGGGAACGCCTTGTGTGAGTTTTTGTAGCCGACTTCCATGTAGTCGATGCCGGCTTCGATGCACGTGTCGTAAACCGCGCGGACGGTTTCGTCTGAGAATTGATGCTTGTTGATTAGCCCGCCATCGCGGATCGTGCAATCGAGCACTTTGAGTTCAGGGCGGTAGGTAATCCAAGGTGCGGTTTCGGACATGGGGGCTCCGGGCTGCGAAGTATTGTGTGCCGAGTCAAAAGTACTCGGCATGCTCTGTTAGGAAGTTGGTAATCTTTAAGTATAGTTCACGCGGATGAGGCTTGCGACAGGTGGAAAATGTCTGGAAAACAGGGTGTTTTTAAGACTTGGGACCATGGCTAGGAGGACGTTTTGCCGAGTTCTAGAATGGCAGTTATGACAAACAAAGATATTGCCGCTGCGTTCGATACAATCGCCGATATTTTAGAATTTCAGAATGCCAATCCGTTTCGCGTACGGGCTTACCGCAACGCCTCACGCGGGATGGGGGACCTGTCCGAACCGGTGAATGCGATAGTCGCCGACCCCACGCGCAAACTGACCGACTTGCCGGGAATTGGCAAGGATTTGGCCGATAAGATCACCGAGTTGGTCACGACGGGGCGTTTGAAATATCTGGAAGAGTTGCAGGCCCAGGTGCCGGCCACGGTATTGGCGATCTTGCGTGTGCCGGGGATGGGACCCAAAAAAGCGGCTGTGCTGTTCAAGGAGTTGGGTATCGAAACGCTCGATCAATTGCGGGTCGCCTGCCAGGAGCAACGGGTTCGCAATCTCAAAGGCTTTGGCGCGAAAACCGAGGAAACGATTCTCAAGGGCCTTTCGATTGCCGAGGCCGGTGATCAGCGGACAAAGTGGGCCGTGGCGGATGCGATCGTTGCGGAAGTGCTCGAACACATGCGCACACACAAAGGGATTAAACAAATCGAAGCCGCAGGCAGCTATCGGCGGCGGTGTGAAACGATTGGCGATCTCGATTTTCTGGTGGAAGCAAAAGATAGTGATGAGGTGATGGAACACTTTGGCCAGTTTCCAGGCATCGCAGAAACGATTGCACGAGGGGATACCAAGATGTCGGTGCGACTGGGAACCGGCATGCAGATGGACTTGCGGGTCGTGCCCAAAGAATCGTTCGGAGCAGCCTTGCAATACTTCACGGGCTCGAAGGCTCATAACGTCAAGCTACGTGGACTCGCGAAGAAGCAGCAACTCAAGATCAGCGAATGGGGCATCTTTCGCGTCGAAGAGGACGGCAGCGAAACTTATCTTGCGGGGAGAAAGGAAAAGGAGATTTACGACACGCTAGGGTTGCCCGATTTCCCGCCAGAGATGCGTGAAGACCGCGAAGAATTTGAATGGGCTAAGAAGGGAAAGCTCCCCAAGCTCGTGGAACTCTCGGATATCCGCGGCGATTTGCACATGCACACCAATGCGACCGATGGCCATGCCTCGTTGGAAGAGATGATCACGGCGGCTCAGGAACGCGGACTGGAATACATCGCAATCACCGACCATTCCAAGCGCGTGAGCATGGCCAACGGACTCAACGGCGAGCGTGTGCTCGCGCAGTGGGCGGAAATCGATCGCATTCGCAAGCAGTTCGCTGGCATACAGATTCTTAAGGGAATCGAATGCGACATACTGGAAAACGGCGGAATGGATTTGCCCGACGAAGTGCTTGCGCAAGGGGATTGGGTGATTGCCAGCGTTCATTACGGCCAGAATCAGCCGAGCGAGAAAATCACCGAGCGAATCTTGGGGGCCATCGAGAATCCCCATGTGGATATCATCGCTCACCCCACGGGGCGGTTGATCAATAAGCGTGAGGCTTACGCCGTGGATATCGACCAGGTGTTCGCCGCGGCGGCGAAGTGCAAGAAGCTGCTGGAACTCAATGCGAACCCCGCGCGACTGGATCTGAACGACATCCACTGCGCGGCGGCCAAGCGCCATGGCATTCCGATTGTGATCAACACCGACGCCCACAGCGAAGAGGGGCTTAATGTGATGCGGTACGGCGTGCTCCAAGCACGGCGGGGCGGGCTGACCGCCGCAGACGTGGCGAATACATTACCGTGGAAGAAATTCGAGAAATTGCTGAAGCGTTAGCGCATAGAAAAACCCGGCGAGGCACTTTGTCTCGCCGGGTTCGAGGTTCTTCAAATATCTGTCAAGCTTAGCGGCGACGACGCAACAAGCCGACCGTACTCACCAGCAGCAAAGCGGCTGAACTGGGTTCGGGGACAACCAGCGATGCAAAGTAAGCGTCTACAGCACCGGCAATCGCGGTGGCATCAGTAGGGGTCAAGTCCGGGTTGAAATTGGTCAACACCGTGCTGAGATTGATATCGCTGACGGTGTAATCTTCGTAAATCGTGGCGTACAGGACCAATGCATTCAACAACGTGCCACGATCGTTGGCGTGGTAAATATCGTTGGCATACATGTTGGCTGCGAAGTTGGTCGATTCCCACACGTCGCCCACGGGGGCGTATTTGCCGATGTCTGTAGCAACAGCGGCATTAATTGCGGCAGTCGACTGTTGATAGCCACTACGAGTTTCGGCTTGCATTTCGGAAGGACCACCTGGGTAGGTCGCTCCGGCACCACCTGCATAGTAGGAGTGGCCAAAGCCGCGGGCCCAAGTTTCGTACATCACGGGAACAACATTCGGGCTGTGGATAGCCACCTTTTGGTAAAGGGCTACCGAGCTCGAAATGTGTTGAGCTGTGCTGCCTAAGCGGGTCGGCATCGTGGAGAAATCTTGGAGAACTACATGCTCCCATTTCTCGCTGGCTACGATGCCAGTCGTGATCACGGTGGAATTATTATCGATATGCCACTGCAAACTTCGACCATCGAATGACGCATTGCGGTTGCGAGGCGCTATTTCGCCGGCTGCAATTGCGATCAGGCTAAATGTGTTGGGAACACTTTGCGATCCTCCACAACAAGTGGCATTGGTGAAACTGTTGCCAAACCAAAGAATGTCCTTAGCCTGGCCGAAAGCTATATTTACTGACGAAGCTAACAAAATTATTGATAGCGCAGTTTTCTTGATTGCATGAAACATGGAAGAAAAACCTCAGCTCGAAGGATTAAAATGGTATGAGCCATGCCGTGCCTCACAGATCGTGAAGAACGGAGAGTGGCAATTAATCGTGTGGGAGAAGGTGCGAACTATCTCTTCCGACGAGTAATAGCCAATGCCATGCCAGAAAACATTAATAATCCAACCGTGCTTGGTTCTGGAACCAATGTGGTCGTTACTTCAATGCTCATGGCACCGATATACCAGAATCTGCTTGCACTGGTGTTGTTCGGGCCAGCTGAAATGAGAATATCAATTTCACCACTAGCATCCGGAAGAATTCCTGAAACAAGGGCAACATTGCTGGTGTTGTTGGCGGTGTTCAAGCTGCTGGCGCTGGACGTGCCACCTTGTACGGTGTAGACGGTTTCACGGTTGTCACCGACGCCGGTGCGTGAGCCAAAAAAGGTGAAAGTATAAGTGGAGTTCCCTGAAGTATCCAATCCGCTCAAAGCAATCTTTCCTTCTGGAGTTAATGGATTAACACCAAATGCCTGAGCATGTCCGAAACCATTGTCGCGAGTGGCTTGTGGGTGGAAAACGGCGGCTGCACCCGTTGGAGACGTTGTGCCATTGGTATTTGAGCCATTAAAGAAACCGGAAAGACTGGCTCCAATTCCTGTGCCCGCTCCCGTTGAATCGATGGCATTGAAGATTGTCGGAGTTCCGGGAGGATTGACCGTCATGGAATTGTAGTTTTCGGAGCTTGGCACTAACTGCGAACTATCACCAAAGTCGAAGAAGAGAGTGGCTGCCTGGGCCGTCAGTGAGGCAGTTACGGCATAGATGAGAGCTAGCGCCAAGATGATGTTCTTTTTCATGAGTCGTCCCCTAACAAGAGTAATGAAGTGAAAAGGCTTTCATCCACGGTGCAAATGTAGGTACATGAAAACACCCTGGAAGTACTAGACAAAAAGACAAATGCGACCTGCATCTCAGTTGAGATGGGCGTGTTACCTCAGATCGAAGCAAAAAAAGTATTCTTCGTTGAAAAGATCAGCGACGGCTACGAACGCTGTAAACGAGCCTCCAAGGGCTATAAATACTCCAAGTCCCGAATGAGTGCAATCGCTTTCAAAGATTTTTTCACAAAACCGCAGAGCTCTCGACTGATAGATCATTAGCCGAGTCGTTTAGCAAGCAGCGACTTCACCAGATCTAATTTGACGCCTTGGAGGAGAAAAGTCTTCTGCCGCGAGGTGGCACCACCCAGCGGGGTTATCGAAGACTTCGCTAATTGAAAAGATTCAGCTAACACATTGATAATCGCATCGTTGGCCTTGCCTTTGTCGGGGGCGGCGGTGACCGAAACACGAAGCGCGCCATTATGCACACCTGTAATCGCGTTCCGCTTGGCTCCTGGCTGAGCTCGGACCGAAAGGATAACCCCCTGGGTCGTTTCTTTCAAATGAATCACGCCGAAAGTCCCTCGAAGAGCAGCGAGCCAACCCGCACGAGAGTGGCCCCCTCGCGGATGGCGGCTTCGAAGTCGTGGCTCATTCCCATGGAAAGTTCGTGTAGTTCGATTCCGGGCTGACACATTGCTTGAACGTCGTCGCGGAGTTGTCTCAAGGCGGCGAAGTTCTGGGCGGCTACAGATTCGCCCCCTTCCAAGGCAGCCATCGTCATCAGGCCGCAGACGGACACATGTTTTAGGGTTGGTAAGTCCGGCAAAATGCGCCGCAAGTCATCGCCCGTTAGCCCATGCTTAGCGGCATCACCTGAGCAGTTGACTTCCAACAGCACGCGCGCGGGCTTGCCGATTTCTGCGGCGCAGGCTTCAATCGTTTCGAGCAGTCGCCAGCTATCGACGCTGTGAATCAAATCAACCACAGGCAGCGTGCGGCGAACTTTGTTGCGTTGCAAGTGGCCGATGAGGTGCCATTTCGCGTTGGCGAGTGCGGGCGCTTCGGCTTTGTCCCACAGCTGCTGGGGCCGGCTCTCGCCCAAGATCGAGCAACCCGCGGTTAGCAAGGCTGCCGTTTCTTCGATGCCGACATACTTGCTCACGCCCACGAGTTGCACATCGTCGGGCGAACGTCCGACCGATGTCGCGGTATGAGCGATGCGTTCCTGAACGCGAGCGAGGTTATCGGCGATGAGTTGCGCGATGTTCACCGAGGATTGTTCTATCCTTCAACCTGCAAAAGTTCTTCCACTTCGCCCGAGGGACTGCGGAACCGGCCGATGACCCCTTCGATTGACAAGTTGTAGCCCAGTACGGTGCGATTGGCGGGGGCGGCCTGCGAGCGATAGACCAGCCACTGATCCTTGCCGCATTGAATTCGATAGCCGGCGGCAACGTCGGGAGGTTGAATTTCCAGCGCCTGAGCCACGGTAAGTTGCCGCCACGTGCTGGCTTGATTGAATCGCTTGGGATTGAAATCGAAGAACAGCGGGCAAGAAAGGTTCTTGCCGGGGCGATCTTCGACAAGCTGCAATTGGCCGTCGATCGCGGTGAGCTCCCCAATACGGGGATCAACCCGCCATTCGGGCAGAGCGATCGGCAGCACACGGGCCATGGGTTTGTCGGCCATCAACAAGCCTTCCCGGGTTTCGGCTTCGGGAACAAACCCGATACCGGCGCCCAACGGCAAGACGATACGATGCGAAGTCGATTCTCCAGGCGAATCCATGACATTATCCACCAGCAGCAAGAACTTGTCTTTGCGTGCCAAGGCGATCTGGCGTTCGATCCGGCAGTCGTTCTCGTATTCAATTGACAATTCGATGTAGTCAATGTCGGAATCACTGAACCAACAAGTTTCTTCCCACTGGCCGATGGGACTGAGCTTTTTCCCTTCTGCAGTGGGCTCGGCGATCCAAATGCCGGTGAGCAATTGCTGCGTGCCGCACCAGAAATCGAGCTTCATCTGCGGGGTCGAGTAATCAATCGCAAGTACGGCTTTATCGCGACCGAATTCGGTCCGCAGCATAGCCAGTCCCGCCCATTCGCACGATTCCGAAAACTCGGGGACGTGCTTGTTTGATTTTCCTGCGAGTTGCTTGGTGAGTTTCTTGTCGAACAAGTCCCGCGCGGCGCTGCGATCGGAAGAATCTCCGCCGACGTGTAGCATGCAGGCCAGAAAGTCGGGTGTCCAATTCGGCACGTCATCGCCGCAGAGCAGGGCAGCCCCCGTGGCCGATGATAAGCAAAGCGATCGCGTGACCGCCATTTGATATTGAGCTTCGGCTTTATCGCTCCAGATGTTCTTCTTCGACCCGTCGGTCAACGCACAGCAGCGCGTCCAACAGGCGATGAGTCCGCGAAAGATGGGCAGAAAACTCGCATGGGGCAAACCCGCTCCATTGAGAAATTCGACAAGCCCTTCGGCAAGCGTATCCCAACCGGCCGTGCGAAGTTTGTACAGCAGACGAATTTCGGGAAACAAATAAGCGAGCGTCAAAGGCAATTCACCAACCAACAGTTGATGAGCCAATCCTTGCTGGGCAGGCACTTCGGCATCGATATGCCAATTGTGTGATTGCTCGACCGTGTCGGCCAAGGTATCGAGCGCCGACCACCACAGTTCGCCTTCAATGTGCGCAGCAGCGAAGGGAAGCAAGTGAGCGACTGCTAAACACTCAAGTGCATACTCCAAGCTCTGTGGTTGCGACTGAGTCCCGGAGAGCCATTGTGTGAGCGCGTCGGTAAGCACGATCGGCTTGGGAGGCGTCTTGCGTTGTATTTGCGCGACCAGCTGCAACAACTCAAAAGTGGCCGTGGGGAGTTGCGCGGGATTCAGCCCCCAAATCAACGCGGTCCCTTTTGCCTTGCAAAGTCGATCAAGCGATAGCGGCGCTTTACGCTTGGCCAAGTGGTTCGACCAAACTTGCCAGCCGTCTTTACCGTTCACTTTCTTGGGGGCACCTTCGCGCCAGAAATTCGCGCGGCCCATTTGCGCGGAAAGTCGCGACGAAGATTTGGCCGTGGCGTGGCCGTTGAGGGATGTTGACGTTTCGAGGTTGGTGTCAATCGTAGCGGACATAGATTTTGCTGAGCGGATTCAAACGGGTTTCGTGGCGTCATTGCACGGTTAAGCGGCGGTGCCATTTTAAGGTGTGGGAAGCGTAACTTCACGGGGTGAAGACGGATTTTTATTCGGGAAGTTTCGGGGACAGGCAATTGTTAAGACGCTATAATTCACGGCAACTGAAGTTCTAAAAATCTGCACAAAAACCGGAATAGGCGAAGGTTGGCCATGAACAAGAATTCACTCGCCTGGGGTTTGCTGGCAATCATGGCACTGCTTTCAGTTGCAGTGAGCGTTTCTTCAGCTGAGGAAAAGGCGGAAACGCAACCAGCCGCTGAGCCACAGGCGGCAGCCGAATCGCCGCGCGAGCCCGGCGATGATGTCAGCGATCAAGAAGCGTTGTACATGTATTTTGATCCCAAGACGGGCGAAACCCGGCCCCCCAAGATCCCCGCGCCCGAGGGTGCCAAGGCGCTTCCCAAGCCGGATGTGGTTTGGGTGGATATGAAAAACAAGCAGGTCTACGTGGATGGCTATGTGTCGCTCCGCGAAGGAATGCTCGAAATGTTGGCCTGCCCCGTCGGCACAAAAGAACATGAATCGGTCGTGGCCGTGTTCAGCCGCGCGAAAACCTTGCATGCGGCGCTCTTGGCCGTAGGGGCGGAAGTTGGGCATACAGCGAGCTTTCGTCCCAAATTTCGCGCGCCCGCGGGCTCGGAAATTGAAATTGAGATTCGCTGGCCCGATAAGGAAGGCAAATGGCACAGCACGAAGGCCCAAGATTGGGTGAAAGACATTCGCACCGAGAAACCGATGACTTATCCGTGGGTTTTTGCTGGCAGCGGTTTTTGGCAAGACGAAGAGACCGGTAAGGAATACTACAAAGCCGAGTCGGGAGATCTCATTTGCGTCTCGAACTTTTCAACCGCGATGCTCGATATCCCCGTTGAGAGCAGCCAAGTGAATGATGGCCTGATGTTCGAAGCCAACACCGAGAAGATTCCACGACTGGGAACACCCGTGCGGGTGGTGCTCAAACCGAAGCCCAAAACGGCGGCGCCGGACAGCAAGTAAAGCGACCCCGTATAGCTCACTGCGCTTTGACATCAAAGCAGTACACCAAATCCTGGTCGCGCAAATACAGCTTGCCATCGGCGATCACGGGATGGGTCCAAATCTTGCCCTGTTCTTTGCGTATCTTGCTTTGCGGCTCAAGCGTGAATCGGCCATGCTCTTCCCAGCCTTTGTCGCTCGCGGCGATCAGTACGACTTCGCCCGTATCTTCTTCCAGGCAATAAAATCGCCCATCGGCGTAGCCAATCGCTCCCTTGCCGAGGGCTTCGCGTTCGCGCCACGCCATGTCGCCTGATTCCAAATTCTGGCAAACCCAGCCCTTGCCATCCGAATAACCATAAATATGGCCGTCGAGCAGAATCACGCCGCCATGATGGTTGGTCATATTCTTGTTTTCGTAAACGACTTCCGCCTTATCGCCATCGAGTTTCAGCATCACACAGCCCGCACCGTAACCCGCCGTCGCGTAGACCTTATCTCCCGAGACAATCGGCGTGGGAATCACCGCGACGTTGCCGGGGAAGGGGACCGTCCACAGCACTTTGCCGTCGGCAGAGTCAACGCCGACAAGTTCTTTGAACAACAGCTGGACCAGAATTGTTTTGCCGTCATGCTCCATCGGCATCACCGACGAATAGTGGGCCACGTCGACCAAGTCTTTCGTCTGCCACAACAGCTCACCCGTCTTTTTGTCGAGCGCGGCAATAGCCCCTTGCTGTTCACCCGGGGTGCAAATGACTTTATCGTCCAGCACCAGTGGCGATTCACTGTAGCCCCACACGGGGATCTTGCCCCCCAGATCCTGCATCGCCTTGGTCCAAATGACTTCGCCGTCGGCGGCTTTCAAGCAAACCAAGTTGCCGCTCGAAGCCATCGCGTAAATGAAATCGCCCTCGATGGTCGGCGTCGAGCGCGGGCCGTTGCCCCAATCGTTCTCGAACATCGTGCCGAGTTCCGTCGCCCACAATTCCTTGCCCGAGTTACCGTCGAGGCAAAGCAGGAAGTCTTTGCCCTCGCGTCCGCCCAAGATGTAGACCTTGTCGCCGACGATGGCCGGACCGGAATAGCCCGCGCCGCAGTCTTCAAAAATCCACAACCGGGGTGGCCCCGCCTCGGGGAAGTCCTGAATGAGTCCCGTCTCGGTGCAGATGTCGTCACGCTGCGGACCACGCCACTGCGGCCACGGCCCTTCGGCCTGAGCCCATTCGCAGACGAGCGCAACGAGGCAGACAGAGACGAACCGAAACAGGCCAAACCATTTCGCCATGGGGAGTACCTTATTGAAAGGAGAGCGGGAGGGAGAAGCGCGGGGAAGGTGAGTTTGGTATAGCGTTTTTGGCGAAAGATTCCAAGGTGGAGTTCGGCAAGGTTGGCACGATTGGGCGGCGATCAACTTAATTGAGTGGTAAATTGCGCAAGATGATCCCGGTCTATTTTGTTTTCAGCTCTGTTCGCAAATCTGCTGAGTAGAGGTGGAGAGCAAGCTTCCAACCAAAAATTTATTCCATTCCAATCGATGCCGGAAATGCCTCCACTTCCCGGGCAAACTGATCTACGTCTTTCGCTTGGCTTAGGATTATGATTCCATCTAACGACTCTTCCCCGATCTGAAAGGATTCTCCCATGCCCAAATTCGTCAAGCTAGTTGCCATATCGGCAGTGATGATCGCCATCGCGGGGATCAGCACCGCTGCGGTCGATGAAAGTGATGTGCTGATCCGCATTGTCTACACTGTTGATGATTTGCCAGTGTTCAAAGATTCAAAGGATGGGACTGTTTTTGATGCGTCCATTCTCATCGCACACCTACAAGCCACCGTTGAACCGGCATCATGGATGTCGGCAGGCACGGGCGAAGGAGAAATTATGCCGTTTGATAAGAATAACTCGTTGGTGGTAAGCCAAACTCAAAGTAATCACGAGAAGATCGTCGCAGTGCTAGAATCGCTGAAGGCGGTCTCCAAGAAGTAATTTAAGTGGCACGCGATCGAGTCTTGTACTACAGGAAACCGATGATGAAATCCCGTAGCGCAGAGCCCTAGTCCGAACCCAAGCCATCCTCGGGTGTCACTCCCTTGGCAAGATATTCCGCTTGGGCCTCCTGTTTGGCCGGGGCGGCGGTGGCTTCGAGATCGGGCGCGAGACTGCCGAAATAGCACTATCTGCCAACGATAGGCTGGCATCAGCGGCCCCAGGTGGCCCGGAAAAGCGGTAACTCACGGGCCCTTAACGGCGCCCGGAATTTGTGTAGAATGTTCGTTTCGCGTGAGTTCGCTTTCGTAAGGTAAGCAGCCCGCGCGAGAAAGGCGACCAGTGGGGTTCAAGGCCCATTGACGCCCGCGGCACAACGCGTTGAAATCAATACACTTGCAGCCCTAGCTCAATTGGATAGAGCATCGGACTACGAATCCGAAGGTTACAGGTTCGACTCCTGTGGGCTGTACTGTTTTTCTAGTGTTTTTTGCTCTTCTGACTTTGGGGTGTTACCCAAAGTGTTACCTAACGCCTGCCAGAGCCTTGTTGCGGTATCTGTGGCATTTTGTCCCACGTAATAGGTCAACGTGGTTTCGATGTCGGCATGTCGCATCAGTTCCTTCAGCTCGGCAATACTGATTCCGCTGCGACTCCACCGAAAACCGAACGAACGCCGCAGGTCGTGAGCCGTGGCGAACTTCCCACGCTCGGCATCAACCACCACGCCAGCCGCCTTGCCAATCGCACTAACTACCTTGCCGACGGTATCGACTTCCCGGCGAACCGGATCGCCGTTGAGTGATAAAGAGAACACGTACCCTTGCTGGCGTTCTATGGGTTTCAACAGGTTCACGGCTTCCGGTGCTAGGGGTGCTAGTTGAACCTTACCCGACTTCTGACTATCAACATCGAACGCCAGAACGCTTTTCATGCCGTTGAGAATCACACGGGGACAACCAGACTTGGCATCCCAGCGTAACGCCAGAGCCTCGCCTAGCCGCAATCCCGAAGTCCACAACCCGCGTAGCAGCAATCTCCACGAATCGGCAGCGTTCTTGCCGACGATCTTCTCTGTGGCATCAATCATGCGGTCGAATTCCTCGCCGGTAATTGGTCTCCCCTTCATGCGGCTAACGCCGTCCGGCATTTTGAACTTGGGAACACTCAAGAGATAGCCTTGTTCGTGCGCCCAACGTGCCGCCGCTTTCAGGTGCCGCAGGTGCCGCGCTACGGTCGCATCACTCCGTTTCGACTCCCGGCTTGTCTGTTTCTTTCCCTTGCCTCTAGTGATTGTGTACGGCTTCTGCAATTCGCGCTTAAATGCTGTTACCCGCGCCGTGGTTAGGTCTGCTAGGTATTGCGGGTTTGTTAGTTGCTCGAACGCCTTGAACGTCGAATCATAGTTAGCCGCCGAGGTGCCTTTGATATCCGGCATGAAGTCCGTCTCGAACTTTCGCCGGAAGTCTCCCCAGGTCATGCGGTTAGGCTTTTGGTAGGTCCCCTTCCGTAGCTCGGCTTCCCACTTGTAAGCAATTCTCTCGGCTTCCCGTTGCTTGCTAGTCCCGGTGGTGCGTGCCACTTGTTTGTTGGTGGCCGGGTCCAGGTATCGCATCATTAGGTTAGTGCGCCCGGGATACTTCACGACATAGACTTTGATTTCATCCTGCATGGTGAAACCTTTCCGCGCAGAGTGCGCAACGAAAAGCGCGTTGCTACGCTGGCACTATCAGGAGTAGCAAGTACCCCCGCGGTCCTTACGGATACCGCATACCCGCGCAGCAACGCGCTCTTTTTTCTTGCTTTCATTTTGATAATTTCTTGCTGTGCTCTTTCGAGCTTTGATAACGCTATTTTGCTTCAATCGATCCGTTTTAGTCAACTCTGTCAAAAATCAATCGCATAGGATGGCTTCTCCCGCGTTCAAACGTGTTGCCTTGATGTTGACACCTACCCGTTGCGGGTCCATCTCAATCATCCCGTCGACCAACTCGCCAAGCTCGCCGGAATCTGCCACGACCCGGATCGTCACGACTTCCTGCACCATCCACGCCCCACGCTTCCGCCGCTCGGCTTCACTCCAACCGGCTTGAATCTTCGCACAAGCAATCCTGATCTCGGCTTCCGTTGGGTTGACTTCCATCATCGCCTTGAATTAAATCAACCGCCGCCGCCCGTTCCCACGACGACGACGGCTTGGGGGGAGCAACGAGCACCCCTTATCTGGGAAGCCCACCACCACGAGCGAACTTGCGGAACTCAACCGATTCAGGCTTCACGCCCGGCACTTGTCCGCTCTTCGCATCTCGCAAAACTTTCTGCATCACCTTGGGAACCGCAAAGCCCGCCGATTCGCCCATCGGCACAATCTCGTTGTGCTTATTGATGCAACACTTTTCGCCGTCGTACTTCTCAGCCACGACCGCATACAAAACTTTTGAGCCAAACGCATCCATTGAAATAAACTCCTATGTTAAAAACCCCGGCAGGCTCACAGCGATGTAGAGGTGCGTCGCTGCGAGCCACCCGCCCAGAGTAGCGGGGCGCCAGGGCCACCCGCTGTATCACTTCGACGCCGTTGTCATCCGGCTCCACGATCAGCGGAATTGATTAAACTGCGATCATCTTTGTGGCTTTCTTCGGAAACATCGGCTTCGGTGCCAAGTAGCGAGTGATCGTGCCATCGGCATCGGTCCGCTCGACATGCTTGCCGATCAATCGGACCGATGCCTTACGCGGATCGGGAAGGCCAACCAGCTTTCGCTCGAATCGCGTCATCGTCCGCGATAGCTCGGCTTTCTTTTGGTCGATCCTCGCAACCTTTTTGCGAATGCTGAAACCCTGATTTCCAAACTTAATTTTCGATTTCATCTCAACTAACTCCTTTGGTTAAAGACTGGCCAACCGGGCAATAATCATTTGCTCGCCATCGGGGACCGGAAACACAATCTCTTGAATGCCAAACTGTTCGGCACTTCTCTTGGCGACTTCCGCCAGACCCTCGATAGCCTGTAGCTCTTGTGTGGCTGTCGTGAGCCGTGATCGAGCCACCAGCACGGGTCGTTCATTCGCCGCCTGATGTCGCAACACCGATTCGTGAAGATTGATGCCTTCCGCCTTCATCACCTCGATTGTGTCGGTAATCGTTCGATCGAGCGCCGCCGCGCACTCTTGCTTGATTCTGGCAAACTCAGGCTTGAGAATCGCCGCTATCCGATACTTCTCGATTCTCAAACGCTTCTGTTCATTCTCCAGTTCAGCCCGGCGGGTGAGTATCTTTTCGGAAGTGGCGAGAACTTCTCGCACCTTCTTGTCCATGCCGCTGGCTAACAGATTCGCCCTGTCCTCGACTAGCGATTCTGCATCGCGAATCCAATCGAGTGCCGTCCGCCAATACGCATTTAGTGCTGACTGATTCGCCTGCGACAAATCGCCTTGCGACGGTCCAGCCAGTGCCAAGGGATGATTAGCGTCCAGCCCTTCGGCAAGCACCACCCGAGGCTCTGCTACCTGTTTTGGTTTCTTCAATGTGGCAACTGCCATAATCTCAAACTCCTTCGTTAAAAAAATCCTTGGAAAACAAACAACTGATTTTTTGTAGGTCGTTATCATCACGACCGCTATCTAGCTCCACGCAAAGCGGTAACGAGATGCCGCCAATGTCTTGATAGGATGCACCACTAGTCAGCAACTCCCGCCGTGCCGTGGTGTAGGTGTTCAAATACATGTCCAGCAACTCGCCACGGATTGCCACGCCATCGACCAGCAGCGAACGAGCCGCCGCGATAGCATCCCCTAGGGAGTCCGCCAAGCGGTAATAGGTCTGACCGTGGCAAGTGCTTTCGGTTTCAATCACGCCATCCGCCAACAATGGTTGCAGCATGGATTGCAAAGCCGCGAACGGTCGAACGTCATCACCCCATTGTTTGCCGACGATGAGAGTCTCAGGGACCAACCCGGCATGTCGGCAATCGCCAGCCGTCACCCGCTCCGCGATTCGTTGAACGGCTCGGCAGAGAGTCTCTGTGGAGTAGGTCCACGTCCACGATCTCGCCAGCCGCTTCCCGTCCGCCGTCAGCACCTTGGGGGATTCGAGCAAGCCGTTGGCAATTAGTACGTCGATGGCACGTTCCCGCCGCTTCCGCTCTGCTATGTCCAGGCGTTCCAGGCTGAACCAACCACCGGCAAGCCGTGCGGCATGAATCGCCGGAGCTTTATCGCGGTCGTGCCGCACCGGTTGCCACGGTGCTTGATGGCGAGCCAGCAGCTTGACCAGTTCAATCTCGGCGGGTTTCGTGAGTTGTCGCATTGTCACAATTTTTTTCTAGTGTTGTTATTGGCTATTCATTGTGCGGCATAGTGCCTTAACTCCAGGAAGGACCCGCTCCGCAAGTCCTTACACTGTCAGCACTTAGGAGTGGGTCCTTTTCGCCGAACGATTCAGCCGCCACGACCGAATGAGCAACCGCATGTAACTCACTCCACCCAACCCCGCGTGCAATGCGGCTGGCTTCAGCGAAAGCACTCTCATCGAACATCCGCGCCGCCGTGGTCAGTTGCTTCGGAGCTTTGCCAAGTAGCCGCTCGACACGCTCGGCTTTGGTTTCTCTTGCACGGTTGTAGGCTTCATCGAACGGCAGTTCACGTTGTCGGGTGGTGGTGTTCATCGCATTTGCTCCAGGTAATCGCCAATGGCTTGCCGTGTCTCTTGCCGCAAGGAATCGCAGCAGCTCAATAGCCAGCTCAGGTAGTCGGGTGGTACGGATGCAATCGCTTTGCCTTTGTACTTCCCGAACTCCAGCACAACTTGTCCCGGTCGGTCCCGCAGTTCCTCACACGCCGGACTATGCCGAGTCCTACCACCGCACCACGGACAAGCCGCCGGGAATTCGCGGGGAGAAGTCAGATAGGCGTGATCGCGGTCGGAGAGATGGGACCAGAAGAATTCGTTTTCGTCGAACTCAGCAGGGTCCACCGCGTCGGGGAAATAGGTTTCCGATTCGTCGGGGGTGGTTTCCGCTGGGATTGCCGGGGTTTCTGGCGTTTGCGGGGTTTCCACGGCAGCCGATGCCAGCCACCACGGGAGAGACTGGCACGCGATGGAACGCGAGCCAACCCATTGCAGCTCTATATTGTTATTTATCTCTGTACTCATATTTGTTTTCCCGCCTACGCGTGCAATAGAAGGGACCGCGTGCCACTGCGTTCCACTTTCAAAATCCATCCTTTAATCCGATGCCTTGGTAAACCCGAATTCGACCACCATTCTCACGGGGTTGTGCCCGGCGGATGCGAGATTCGACGGCTAGTAAATCCCGCCCGAATGTCTGCAAAGTCCCGGTAAACTTTTCTCTGCCTTGGGATTCGCACCACTTCTTCCAAGCCGAAAACAAGTCAGCCACGGGAACCACTTCCGCCGGTCCCACGTTGCAGCAGTCGCGCACGAACGCACCCACCGGGGATGCTAAGTCATTCAGCTCGCCAAGAGCTTCTAGGCTTGAATCTGGCTGGATGAAACGACCACGTTCCCGCAGTCGTGCCCAACCACCAACCGCCCACAAGAAAATTCCCGGTAATTCGGGGAGCAACTTTTCAAGTAAGCCGTGGTCCTCCGCTCCATAGAAACTTCGCATCGTGTTGAGCATGATGATGCGAGACACCACCGCACCACTCGCATCGTTCAACCGTGGCAATTCGTTGGATAAAATCAGGAAACGCGTCGGCAACTTGCAGGTGACAGCGGTTTGGTGCTTTCGCTCGACGGTTTGAGTATCTTCGCCGCTGACACTTAAAAGCCGCTCGACGATAACGGCTTCATCCGGTCGGCGTGATAGTCTCGCGTCCGCAATAATCCCCAGAGACTTGCCAAGCAACGGTTGCAATCCAAACGCACCCGTGAGTCCCGATAGAGTTGGTGCCACGACATTCCCCTTGCCAACCAGAGCCGTGAGAATTCTGGCAATCGTTCCCTTGCCGGAACGCTTGGGACCAACCAGCATGAACATTTTTTGTTGGCTTGTATCGGCGGTGAGAAGATAGCCGAAAATCTCTTGCAGCACTTCGACACTTTGCGGGTCATCCTGCCAGAGTGAATCGAGAAACTTGAGCCACTTTTCCGGCAATGGTGCGTTCACGTCAATCGAGAACTCACACGCTGTGGTTGTGAAGAATGCCGGACTGGCAATCCAAGAAAACACTTCCCGGCGTTCTACCAAACTCGGTAGGTGAATCACTTCCGTTTTCGTGGCGATACAATCCGCCGCGTTCCAACCGAACGGAGCTTTCCCCAACCACGTTCCCGGTTCGGTTGTTGCCGATAACATCGACTTCGCTCGCAAGTGTTCGAGAACATCCGAGATATGGTTCGTCTTGATATTGAACCACCGAGGATTGAGATTATTGACGGTCTCGCCGCGCACTTCGTCGGCTGGCTTCTCTCGATAACAACCAGCGGACCACCACCACCAACCACCACGCCAATAGCGAAGCCGCGACAATCCGTGAGACTGACAACCGCCCAGCATCGCGTCGGCTTCGGTCGCGGGATCCGCGTTCTTGGCGTTGTCTTTCAACTCTCCCGCGTCGGGTGGTTCCGGGTCGTGAGCTTTGTCGAGCAACTTGGAGAATTCGCCAGCACCATGAGTAACAAGAAAATCGTCGATGCCTTGCTTGTCGCCATTCTCTGCGGTCGGTATGCGAACAATGCGAACCTTCGCGCCGCGATCCACCAGAGCCGCCGCCAACTTGCGAGACGCCAGCTCCACGTTGTCGTTGGTTGTTGCGTCAGAATCGAACGCGATAAACACTTCCCGATTCTTCCACTCGATTCGAGTTAGGTCAGGACACAATCCGGTGCTTTGTTTGCGTTGTCCCGTGTTCACCCCGGGGAGTGAAAGACAAGCAAACCCGGATTGCGTTGCGGCAAGAGATTTCTTTTCCCCTTCGGTAATCAAGAGCCGTGCCGTCGGGTCGTTAATCGCTCGCCATGCGTCACGCGGAAAGTAAACTCGAGCGCCGGTTTCGCTGGGGTGAAGATATTTTTTCGATCTCCCCTTCGCATCCTTCGGCGGATTGTTCGGCTTCACCCGCCGTAGTATCACGGTGCCGCTTTCATCGTGGTAGGGAATAACCAGAGCCGCGCCGTACTTGGCTTGATACTTCCGATTCAGCAGAGCCGACAATGCGGTCGTACTTTGTTCGGTATAAAATCCCGCCGCGTCAATCGTGGCTTCGGTGAGTCCCGAACCCTCGACCAGTTCCCGCCGGTGAGCTTCGCTTAAAAATCGAGCCGCCTTGCTATCTGTTGGCGGGTCCGCTTCCAGAATGTTAGAATGATCGTGCATGGTTAGCCTCCGTGCGCCCGTTACGGCGATTTATCCCGTGGCGGGTTTTTTGTTGGTCACACGACAATCGTGGCGTGCTCTTTGAGATAGGCGAGAATATCCGCGCCCATAATGAAACTTTTCCGCCCGACGCGCCTCACAGTGAGTCCCTTCCGCCGTGCTGTGCGAATAGCAGCCGTGCCGAGTCCCAAACGGGATTTCACTTGTTCCAGGGAATAGGCACAATCCGCGCGAATCACGCCGGGTTCGCGTTGCGTGTCAGCCATCTTAGAAAACTCCATAGCGGTTAGAATCGAATCGCCAACCAGTGCGATTCAGCTATAGGAGTTATAGTTTCCGACGGTGGCGCCCAACCATCGGTCGAAATGCGCCTAACGTTGGGCGCAGAATTCAGGCTTCAGAAAATAGCCGCTATTTCCGTTGCCTCTCGCAAACGTAGCCGCTAGGTCTGGATGTAATTTGAGGTTCTTGATCTGGTCTTTTGGCTTGCGGACGTAGCCAGCCCCTTCGGCTGTTTTGGTGATACCAACCGGCTGTCCGTTCGCGGAGATAAGTGCCTCAAACGCATCAGCCCAATCGGGTGTGACGGCGTATCGAGTGTTGCTTAGATGCACGAAATCTTGCTTGGGTCCTCGCTCTACCTTAATTTGCGAGAATAGAGTGTTATTTTTTCCAGGTGGTTTCTTGTGCCGGTCGAACCAGAGTTGCAATCCTTCGAGCAATCGAACCGAGAAAAGCGGGGAATCATCGGACCCGCTCGACATGTAACAGGATGGCAGTTCCCCTACCGAGTCGAAACCGTCTGCACCACTCATTGCTAGGAATTGCTCGATTCTTTCTTCGGAGAATCCGGCACGAGTCAAAACCGTCACCCATTCCGCGTTATTGGTCGGATATTTCCCGAGTCCTGACAATGCGGCTACTTTGTCTTTGAAAGCCTTGATAGCCGCCATACCGTCGGCTGTTTCGTTGATATGAACCGGCATGAGAATCCTTCCAGTTCCAACCCGGTCCCCATCCGCCGCCACTGGAAGGTTAAGCAGCGAATGGGAGCCGACGCGGTGATCAAGCCGCTAGTTGGTTTGTGTTACCAAGAATGTTACCTAAATCGCGCCCGAATCGTCACGCAAGACAGAATTGCAATTTTGGTTGAACCTACAAAACACGGTGTTCGCATTGTATCCGAAACGTGTACGGATGAATAGGCTAGACTACGAATCCGAAGGTTACAGGTTCGACTCCTGTGGGCTGTACTTCTTCTAACCTCTGCCGAAATAAGAGTTTCTGTTACCTGTCGACGTTCGACAGCGCGGCGTTTCCCAAGCTTCAAAAACGGTACATACCGTTTTTGGATTTTCGAGGAGATCCGCATCATGCCTTGGTCGAACAATCATCTGCCCAAGTATCGCAAGCACCGCGCGAGCGGGCAGGCCGTCGTCACGCTGAACGGTCGGGATATCTATCTGGGGCCACACAACACGAAGACGAGCAAGATCGCTTACGATCGTCTGGTCGGAGAGTGGCTGCAGAACAGCCGCAATCCGCTGGTGGCAGCAAGCGATGGCATCACCGTCGTTGAGATCTGTGCCCGTTACTACAAGTTCGCCATAGAGTACTACCAGCGCAACGGCAATTGCACGCGAGAAGCCCCAAACATCCGTTTGGCCCTCCGTTTTCTGCGCGAGTGGTACGGTAAAAAACCTGCAGCTGAGTTTGGTCCCTTGGCTCTCAAGACTCTCCGGCAGCGGATGATCGACGCGAATCATTCGCGCAGCTATGTGAACGCTCAAACCAGCCGCATCAAGCGGATGTTCAAATGGGCCGTGGCTGAGGAACTGTTGCCAGCTGCGGTCTCACAAGCCCTATTCTCTGTGGCCGGCCTCAGAGTGGGTCGCTCTGGAGCCCGGGAAACAGACCCCATCCTGCCAGTAGATGACCAGACCGTTGACTTGACTTTGCCTTACATGGGCCCTATTGTGGCCGATATGGTCCGCTTGCAGCGGCTTACCGGGATGCGTCCTGCCGAGGTCTGTTTGCTGCGACCGTGTGACGTTGACCGCAGCGGAGACGTTTGGCTTTATCAACCCTCGACTCATAAGACGGAGCATCATGGACGACCTCGAAAAGTGTTGCTGGGGCCACAAGCTCAAGGGATTCTCTGGCGATACTTGGCTCGCGGTGAGGAGGAATACTGCTTTAAGCCCTGCGACAGTGTCGCCAAAAAGCGTGCTATCGATTCTGCCAAGCGGGTGACACCCTTAAGCTGCGGAAACCGTCCCGGCACAAATCGCAAGCGAAAGCCTCAACGATCCCCGGGTAATCGTTACGCGACCGATAGTTATCGTAGAGCCATCCACTACGCTTGCGACAAAGCCTTTCCGCACCCGGAGCTAGGATCGATCATCCGAGATTCGCTGAGCCCAGCCGAAGTCGCCACCCTCAAGCAGTGGCAATCCGACCATCGCTGGTCTCCTAACCAGCTGCGTCACGCCGCGGCGACCGAGGTCCGCAAGCAGTTTGGACTGGAAGCCGCGCAGATCATCTTGGGTCATAGTGCGGCCGACGTCACCCAGGTCTATGCGGAACGTGATCTGGCCAAGGGGCTCGAAGTCGCACGGCTGATTGGCTGAGAAAAGACACGTAACCGGTCAGCGAGCAGATCATCGCTGACCGGTTGCGTTTTGAGATGCGATACTCGCTATGAAATGCAAGAGTTTGCGTCTGATTGCAAGAGACCACGGTCGATATTCGCTTGAGGGAGTTCTTCACCACGTGAAGAATGGTCCCTGGAACGCATGAGAACGCTTAGGTAGGACGTCGTGTGTCAGACTCTGGTTTCCATCCAGACTAACCTTAGACGCGCGAGACAAGGTTTCTGAAGCCGCAGACGCGAGATCATTTTTTGCTGGACTGATCCCAATGATTCTCTATCTGGATTGGGGGGCCCCATGGCCGCAAGATTTTTACCCACCGCTTGCTCGAGATCGAGCTCAGGGAGGTTAGATACCCTGACTCAGACAGAGAGTGGGTATTGAATGTCAAAATAGTCAATCTGCGATATCAGATTGGACTATCGCGTCGATCCTAGAAGCTTGACCTTATGCGGCTTTTCAAAGAGCTACAAATTAGTTGGGTACCAACCAATACAATTCTGTTGACAGGTAATCTAGATTCTCCACAGAAGGTCCAAGCATGCGGCAAAGCAAAACATGCACATTTCACATATGTCACGCCCGCATTGGTCACGATTTTTTGCGAAAAGGCGGGCCTCCCCATCCAAAAACGCAATCTTATTGCAATGATAACGCTGCTGCAGAGGAGCTTGTCAGCAAGCCCAATTTCGCGGCGTGCCGAACTCAATAGCGGTAATGTCGAATGACCATTAAGGCGACCGCGAAGAGGGCCAACGCAGCCCCACCAGGTTCGGGCACGTTCGTCGTGGCAGCGCTGAGGAAAGCACCGTAGTTGGCCTGCCAGTCAGATAGAGAACCGACACTAGGATCACGCTGCCATAGTAGGAAGTCCTTACCGTCGACGATGCCGTTACGATCAAAATCACCGGCAATGGGGTCGGTCGCCAGGAGCGAGACAGCGTCGATATGCACCGCACCGCCGCCGAACCCTGGTTGACTGAACACGAAGCTGATCCGGGCCTCTACCGCGTCATCCGGGACAACATCGGTGATCTGATGCAAGGCCCAAGCGTCCTCCGCAGTGGTCCCGTCAGCGATCACCAGCGGGACTTCGCCGAGAAATTCCGGACCGCCAAAGGCCGCGCCAAAGCTGCGGTAGTACTCAAGCTTCATGAGAACCTGATTATCGGTGCCGAAGATCGAGTCCTGGCTCCGTACGAAGGCACTGGCTTCGGCAACGATGTTCTGTCCCGGGAGAACGCTGATTCCCTGGGCGACACCGGAGAAGTTCGTCGTCCCATTGAACTGTCCATAAAGCTTTAGGGAGTGAGTCCCGTCGAGCGGGGCCTCGGTCTGGGCCGAAACGTTGCCGATCTCATCGCCAAACACGGTCCAGCCATTGAGCCCCCATCCTGATCGGTCGAAGTCGGGGTTGATCAGCTCGGTCTCGTCGCGGGTCCAGTACCGGGCGTGCTCGATGTCGAACGTTTGAGGAAAGACCGTCGAGCCGTCCGGCGACCCCGGCCAGTTCCCACCAACGGCGAGATTGATGATCAGGCTCATAGGCTTTTCGTCCGGCTGGATCGGATTGTCAACCGTGTGGTACAGATTGTTGTCCACGTAGAAGCGGATCTGGTCCGGCTCCCACTCCACGGCATAATCGTGCATGCCTGCTGCGAAGTCCTCCCCAGTGATGTAATCTTGGTTGCTAGTGATGGGAGAGCCCGGAGTCCAGTTGTAGTGATACGAGCCCTTCACAAAGAACGTGTTGTTCCCGACGTTCTCCATGATGTCGATCTCACCACCAGTGGGCCAGCCGGCTCCGAGGTCGCGGGGCAGAAGCCAGATGGCCGGCCACATGCCCTGGCCCCAAGGCAGATCGGCGCGGACCTCCCACCGCCCAAAGCGGTGCTCCTGCCACGTGCGGACTAAGCCGGAGCGGTAGGGCTTGCTGGCCAGCGGCTGGTTGATCGCCGTAATGTGCAGCTGGCCGCCACTGACCGAGACCTGCTCGGGCCGGTAGAACTGTAGTTCGTTGTTAGGACTGAACTCGCGGTTGGCAACTTCCCAGCGGCTGTAGTCAATCGACGAGCCGTTGAATTCATCGCTCCAGACACTGTCCCAGCCTGATAGGTCGGCTGACTGAGCGAATGACGGCCAGACTAGCAACGCCCACATCGCCAACCATAGAAGCGGCCTCTCTGCGATCCGAGATACAGGTTGCTTTGCCTTCACACTGTTGGCCTTTCTAGCTCTTGCCACCGCAAGATTGTTGTCAGGTCGATTGCCCAATTCGTCGTTTCCGCATTAAAGGTGAAGTTGGGATACATCATTCGAAGTTGAATAGTGCGTGCATGCCCGGATGAGTCGAAGCTCGCGATACGTATGGCTGCTTGAATATCGGCTGACCCCGCAACCAAACCGCACGCACATGACGGAGCGACCAAATATAACAGTGCGCAATTCGCGAGCAAGATTAGAACCGGTCAATTGAAAGTTCGGCCGTATCGTCTGAATTTGTATCCTATGACCAAACTAATTGTGTCTACACGCCCCGTCAACAAATTCGCGCGTTAACCATCGGCAGTGAACCTGACTTCGCTCACTTTGGCGACGTACTATCTCGCTGAAGTTGCATCAACTGCGGCAGATTGCGGTCAGGCGCAAGCCGCAGCGGAAAAAGCGACCGATATCAAATCGAGGCCGCCAAGGGCGAAGTCAAACCGAGCAAAGCACTCTGCCAGCAAGAGACCTTGTTCGTGCCCCATGTCAAACCGACTTTTCGCTCAGGAAGTCAAGCGTAATGTCACGCCCGCCTGGGGCAGATAACGATCAAGCTCAGCGACCGCCGCCGGAAACGCCCGGTCGGCTGCAACAGTCGCGGCCAAATTACCTGAACCGTCCACCTGCCCGGCGGGGCGGCGGTGCGCTGCAGCGCCATGGTTAGGCGACGTTGTGACTAGGCCTTTCATCGCCTTGCCTCTCCCAATAACCTCACTATTCGAAAGCGATTATAGCGCTGCAAAAAAATGGGATAGACATTTACATACAGGTTGATGGCGAAGATCATAAGAAACTGTTCTATGGACAATCGTGGAAATCTAAATACCAAAATGCAACCGATAAGAAGCAGGGCCAGCACATGAATTGTTTCGTTCCTCCTTGTTTCCCACTCGAGCCGCTTCAGTTCTGCCTTTAGGACCCCTCGACCTCCCTGAATCGCCCTCGTTCCGCGCAGACGGAAGAGCAACAGCTCAGTAGGCAGGAGATATCTTTTGAAGAATCTCACACCCAAGAACTCGTATATGGATCGTCCGCGCCATTGTTCGAGCTTCCTTGGTTCGAAGTATTTTTGGCATGACATTTTTAGGGAGTGTGCCGCCGTCTAACAAGATTTCTAAGGAGTAGCGCCGCATAGTGCTCGAAAGACGGAGATAATTTGGCGCTCGGCCGTATATTACGCCTCCGCCATGCAGTCTTCGATTCACGGAACCCATGTCTCGGCAACAGTTTACCGGCGACTAGCAGCCTCAACAAGCAACGCATAAAGCAGTTCTGCGCCAGCAGGGGGCGTTTTCACAACAATGCATCGGCGGGGCGGCTCATCTGCCGGCGGACGCATCAGCCGCTACACCTTGCCGACCGCACCAATTCGCAATGGTCTTTCGCTCCGACCGCACTTCCGGCAGTGGCGAGGCGCGGTCACTCCGACTACGCCGGGCAGCGCGTTCAGACCTACGTTTGAGACCAAGGTCGAACCGTCATTTCGCTCCAGATGCTTGAATTGCATGACCATCCCCCGGTCGGGTCCTCTCCTGGCGATCTGTTATACTTCGGTTGATAACCCGAACACCCCTTGCCGAGAACGTTGCAGAAGAAGAGGGGGGCGTAATTACAATAAATTCCTCGCGGTTCGACTCAGACCGCTTGAGAGCGTGATGACGGTTCGTTTCAGGCGAGCCAGGTAAGCTAGCCCGTTTGTTCCAAATCGCTCTGCTTTTGGCAAACTACACGTCGTTGTCTTTCACGGCGCAGACAAATGTGAGCCTTTCGATCAAACTTCAAATCCTCACCGGGTGTAGTAGGGAACGGCGGAGTCTTGAATCCGCCCCCACCCCTTCGCAGCGCGGTACCATCGTGGATTAGTTTCTATGTCCTTAATCTCGCCGAGATGCAAGCCCGCACCAAGGCCGCCCTCTTGCAGCTCAAGCCGCACGATCGTGAAATGCTGGTCCTGCGGTATTTGGAGCATTTGCGGGTCGGGCAGATTGCCGCCCTCTTGGGGATCAGTCACACTGTACTGAGCTCGCAACATCTGCGCGCCCTGCAGCGGCTCAGGCGACTGCTCGGGGACGAATTGTGAGGATGATGCACAGGTCGAGACGCGTAAGGTAGAGATTCATCAACAGGAACGAACAGATTCATCAGAGAAGACGCTAACCGCCAGTGGACGCTAATCGTCGCTGATAGGCATTATGCATGTCTATTAGCGATTGCTGACGTCGATCAGCGGTTTCAAAAACGTAAATCGCCACTTCCCTTGGGTTTGCCTGTAAACCCTTCTGTTGCGACTTGTTACTAACAATCATGAAATCTCTTGTTTCCTCGTTGAGCACGGCCGACAGAATTGACCCTCAGGTCGAGCATATCATCGAAGCCGCGCTTGGCCGACTACAAGATGGCGGGCGAGTGGATGCCGAAGCCTTGGCCGCGGCGCACCCCGAGTACGCGGATCAGCTTCGCGAGCTGCTGCCGACGATGGAAGCCCTATTGCGACTCGGCGATATGCCTGGACTTGCAGATGAAACGCCGGGTGCCAATCACACGGCTCCACCTGCTATAAAACAGCTTGGGGACTTTCGCATCATCCGCGAACTAGGCAGGGGTGGGATGGGGACCGTCTTCGAGGCCGAGCAAATCTCGATGGGCCGTCACGTGGCATTGAAGGTGCTTCCCTTCGCGGCGCTAGCGCAGGAAAAAATGTTGCAGCGATTTCGCAACGAAGTCCGCGCCGCGGCCGCGCTGGATCATCCGCATATCGTGTCGGTGTACTCGGTCGGCGAAGATCGCGGAGTTCACTATTACGCCATGCAGCTCATCTGCGGGCGGACGCTGGCAGAATTCATAGAGGAAAGGCGGAAAGGAGAGGGCGGAAGAGGGAAGGAATCGGGGCAAAGAAATGCTACATGCGATTCCGCGATTGACACCCAACCGGTCGCCGCACTTTCCACAATCCCGGCGGCCAATTCACGTCACGCCGGGGAGTTTTATCGCACGGCTGCACGGCTGGGCATTCAGGCCGCCGAGGCTTTGGAGCACGCTCACGAGATGGGCGTCCTGCACCGCGACATCAAACCCAGCAATCTCATGTTGGATGGAGAAGGGCTACTCTGTATCACTGACTTTGGACTGGCACGGATCGAGTCCGACGCCGGCCTCACGATGACCGGCGACATCATCGGCACTCTCCGCTATATGGCCCCCGAACAGGCTCTCGCCAAGCGGGTGCTCATTGACCATCGGGCGGATATTTATTCGTTGGGCGCGACACTCTATGAACTGATGACGCTCCAGCCGGCGTTCGGAGAAACCGATCGGTCGGAATTGTTGAAGCAGGTCGCCTTTGAGGAGCCCTTAGCGCTCCGCAAGATTGACCGCCACATTGCACCCGAGTTGGAAACCATCGTGCTCAAGGCGATGGCGAAGAATCCCGAGGAGCGATACCAGACGGCCCAACGGTTGGCCGAAGACTTGCGGGCGTTTCTGGAAAATCGGCCGATCAAGGCGAAACCGCCGACGGCGATTGATCGCCTTGCCAAGTGGTCGCGGCGGCACCGGGGATTAGTCGCAGGAACGGCCGCCGTGCTTCTGCTGGTGACAGTTGGATCGCTCGCATCGACCGGCATGCTTTTGGCCGAGCGCCGTCGTACCGAGCGCGCGGCGGCTGGAAGTGAAGCCGTTGTCAACTTCTTGGTAAATGACCTGTTGGCGGCCACTGCCGATGAAAAGGCGCAGGACAGAGAGGTCACAGTGAGCGAAGTCCTAGCGAATGCGGAGGCACGCATACCAGGCGCATTTTCTGATCAGCCGCTTGTAGAAGCTTCAATCCGGACGGCCATGGCCAAAACCTACTTGACTCTGAGGAATTTCGAGAAGGCGGAACCTCATGCACGCAATGGCCTGCAGACTCGCAGCCAATTATTAGGACGTACCAGCCGCGAAACGCTCGAGTCGACAACGACGCTAACGGATGTCTTACTTGGCCAGAAAAAGATCGATGAGGCGCGTGCACTATGCGCGGCTGCCTTAGAAGTGACTTTGCATGATCTCGGATCGCAGCACCCACTTACTATTGAGTCAAAGAATCGATTAGTATCAGTTCTCACTGCAGACAGCGGGCAAAACGAATCCAGTCGTAGCGAAGCGCACCGTTTATGCGAGGAGGCTCTGGCGAGTAGCCTTGCGGTGCTTGGTCCCGAAAACCGTCAAACACTCACTGCGTTACAACACCAGGCTGTTCTTTGCTTTTATGACGGCAATGTGTCGCGAGCTGATAAGCTCTGGAAGGAAACGTTGGAAACCAGTCGGAGGGTGCTGGGCGTGCGGGACCCCTTGTCAATGAGTCTAACTAGGAATCTCGGCATTCTATTCCTTGAACGCCAGCAATATTACGATGCAACAAAGCTGTATGAGGAATTACTCGAAAGCGAGCTGAATGTCCTAGGAATAAAGGACAGCCAGACGAACTGGACTATGAGTAAATTATACTTCGCTTATCTAAAACTCAATAAGTGGAAGGAAGCCGAGGCACTTTGCGAAACCGGCATGCGAGTATGTCGTGAGCTATACGGACCCGACCAAAACGAGACTGTCAGATGGAAGGAGCGGCTGGCAACGTCTCTGCGAGGTGCACACAAGTTTGAGGAGTCCTCAACTTTGCAGGAGGAGGTCGTCAAACTTCGCCGCAAAGAATTTGGTCCTGAACATCGGCTCACAATCGAGGCAATGCAGCAGCTTAGTTATGTTTATTCTCTTCAAGGCAAGAACGACGACGCTCTTACACTCAGCGAACAGGTGATAGACATAGGAAGCCGCATCACGGGAATGTCAATTGAAATTGTGCAGTTCGCGATGGATATTCGGTACAGTGTGCTTAGTCGGCAAGGCAAACATGAGGAAGCGAAGGGTCAACTTGAAGAATCGCTCGTGCTGATTAGACGAGAGTTTGGATCAGACTCCCACGAATTAGCGAGCCCACTGTACCTTTTGGGCAGATGGCATGCCACTCATGGAGATCCATCGACGGCACGCGACTACATCGATGATGCGGTCAGAGTGTTGTCGGTCAATGACTGGCATAATGCCAACCGCTTGTCGTGGCTACTGGCGACATCCGACTCAGACGAGGTTCGTGATGGAAAACGCGCAATCCAGTTAGCCTCGAGAGCTGCAGACGTCACCCACTACGAAGTAGGAAACGTTATGGACACATTGGCAGCCGGATTCGCCGAAACCGGTGACTTTCCGAACGCTATTTCGTGGTCTGAGAAAGCAATTAAAACAGCATCCCGGCCCGACGAACTTGCACGATTTCAGAGGCACTTGGAACGGTACAAGAAGGGCGAACCATGGCGGTAATCGCCTCGCCTCGACAATCTCTGCCACTTTGGGATCAACCGCATCAAGGGAATTAAGAGATGCAACCGAGGCATTCATCGAAATCAGGACTCCAGACTGGTGCCGAGATGTCGCCGCAAGCGTTGCAGAGCACGCAAGTGACGCGACGTAACTGAAGTCTGACTAATACCCAATACGTTTGCAATCTCTGACACGCCCAGTTGCTCCAAATAACGGAGCACCAATACCTCACGGTCTTGCGGCCTGAGTTGCATGAGGGCCTCAGTTGCCTGGGCTCGAAGTTCCGCGTCCGCAACGATCTCGTGAGGACTCATGCTACTCGTGACGATGGTCCGCGCTAATTCGGCCACCGATTCGTCATTGAGATTGGGAGTCCAAGCGTGTTCCTTGAGAACGGTACGCTTTTCAGCAGCCACATGCGTACGATAGACATCCGCCAGCCGGTCCCACGCGATCCGCCTGAGCCAGGGATAGAAAGGAATTTGGGGATCGGCCAGATAGGCCGGCAACCGTTCGTGGGCGACTTTAAGCGCCTCTTGCACGATGTCCGAGGGATCCACGCGGGCACTCACCCGGCGATCCAGTCGGATGGTAATCGCCCGGCGGAGCTGGTCGCGATATCTGCTCAGCAATTCGGCTTGCGCCCGCTGGTCGCCAGACGCGGCACGGGAAAGCAAGTCACTGCTCTCTGATTGTGGCTCGCCTGGCATGAAGTTCCTCCAAGATATAAGCCGGTTTAGACGGAAATCCGTCACCGGTTTTCCTGAAATTTAATTGTAGCGGAGAAAAGCTGCCGCCGTTTATCGTGGTGACGAGAATTCTGCTACGATTCGGTGACAAAAAAGCAGCGCTGACGGCTAACTCAGTGAGTGTGAAAGTGATTCGCGTCCTGAGCATTAACGTTTATTGGGGGGATCATGTTGGACATGAGTACGCTACGTCAGACTATTTGCGTATCGGTCTTCGGGTGGATGATCTGTTTTGTGATTTTTCTCGGAGCCTCGTCAGCAGCCGATGTAACTTCACTTTGGGATGGCACGACGAACGATTGGACCTCGCCCCACTGGACGTCGCTCGACTTTCCAAATAATGGAAACGGCGGGTTTACATACGACGCCGTGATCAATAGCGGCGGCGTCACGCTAAACCAGGATATCACCATCGAAGGATTGGCACTTGCCGGCGGCACGCTTACCGGTTCGTTTAATCTCATTGTGAATACTCTCTTCACCTGGACCGACGGCGTGATGAGCGGTGCTGGCCAGACGACGATCTCATCGGGAGCAACGCTAGCGATTAACCAGGACACCTATCACGACCTCAACCGACAGTTGGTGAATGAGGGCTCAGTGACGTGGATCGGGACCGGCAATCTGCGGATGGCCAATGGCACGTTCCAGAACAACGGCGATTTTACCAGTGCCGGTAGCGGCACCAATCGAGCTCATGGCAATGGAGGCACCAACACGTTCAACAACGCCGGTACGTTCACCAAGCAAGGCACCGGCACGACTAACATCGATGGTGGCTTAACATTTAACAACTCCGGGACGGTCGACGTTCAGCAAGGGATCCTCCGCTTAGAAAGTGGCGGTAACCATACCGGTGATTTTACGGGACTATCCGGCGCTACCTTGGAGTTCAGCGGCAATCATGTGATGACGGACGATGTCGACATTACGGGTGGGCTTAATGTGAAGGTGACCGGCGGCAGCAGCACCTACGATGGTTCGATTAGCACGACCGGCACGCTCACTTTTCAGGGCGGAAGCATGACAGTTGCTGGACCCGTGTCGGTCGACACGCTGGCGGTGACCGGTTCATCGATGACTTTGGCCACGCTCAACAACACAACGACGGCCAACGCGTTGAATCTGTCCGGTGGTACGCTCGGCGGATCGGGCAACATCGCACTCAGCGGCTCCTCAACCTGGACCGACGGCGTGATGAGCGGTGCTGGCCAGACGACGATCTCATCGGGCGCAACGCTGGCGATTAACCAGAACACCTATCACGACCTCAACCGACAGTTGGTGAATGAGGGCTCAGTGACGTGGATCGGGACCGGCGACCTGCGAATGGCCAATGGCACGTTCCAGAACAACGGCGATTTTACCAGTGCCGGCAGCGGCACCAATCAAGCTCATGGCAATGGAGGCACCAACACGTTTAACAACGCCGGTACGTTCACCAAGCAAGGCACCGGCACGACTCGCTTCTACGATGGCTTAACATTTAACAACTCCGGGACGGTCGACGTTCAGCAAGGAACCCTCCGCTTAGAAAGTGGCGGTAACCATACCGATGATTTTACGGGACTATCCGGCGCTACCTTGGAGTTCAGCGGCAATCATGTGATGACGGACGATGTCGACATTACGGGTGGGCTTAATGTGAAGGTAACCGGCGGCAGCAGCACTTACGATGGTTCGATTAGCACGACCGGCACGCTCACCTTTCAAGGCGGAAGCATGACAGTTGCCGGACCCGTGTCGGTCGACACGCTGGCGGTGACCGGTTCATCGGTCACTTTGGCCACGCTCAACAACACAACGACGGCCAACGCGTTGAATCTGTCCGGTGGTACGCTCGGCGGATCGGGCAACATCGCACTCAGCGGCTCCTCAACCTGGACCGACGGCGTGATGAGCGGTGCTGGCCAGACGACGATCTCATCAGGCGCAACGCTGGCGATTAACCAGAACTACTATCACGACCTCAATCGAGAGTTAGTGAATGAGGGTTCAGTGACGTGGATCGGGACCGGCAATCTGCGAATGGCCAATGGCACGTTCCAGAATAACGGCGATTTTACCAGTGCCGGTAGCGGCACCAATTACGCTCATGGCAATGGAGGCACCAACACGTTTAACAACGCCGGTACGTTCACCAAGCAAGGCACCGGCACGACTCGCTTCTACGGTGGCTTAACTTTTAACAACTCCGGGACGGTTAGTGTTTACGATGGAAAACTATCGCTTTTGTCCGGTGGTACGAACATTGGCAACTTTGCCGTTGCGGATGGGGCCGCGCTCGAATTCGGTGGCGACACGCAGTTCCTTGACGGCGAAATCCTAAACGATCATGGCGGCACAATCGAGACGACTGGTGATCCGCTTTACATTGGCGGGACTTCTGAAACCGAATACGCTGCGCTCACAAACTATGGAACCATTGCTTCGGACGTGATTGTCGAAGGTGCTAAACTCGAAGGCGCTGGACTAATTGACGGTTCCGTTGCGCTTCGCGGCGGCTACTTGCGAAGGACGCAGCGGAGCGAGGAAGTGACCGAACTTTTCGAAATCTCCGATGATTTGATTATTGAACCTTCCGAAGAGGCTTGGGCTACAGTATCTAAAATTGTCTCCGCCATACACGTTTACGGATCAACGTACGTCCGCAGTTCGTTAGATTTGCCAGGCGTCGTCGTCGGTCCCGATTACCCTGTGCTTGGGGACGACGGCGCCTTTATCATCGAAGCTGGTGGCGTCGTGACGATGGAGGGCCAGGGTCGGATCGGAGCGAATGACCGCCCCGTTAAAGTACGCGTTGACGCCGGAGGATCCCTGCTTGGAACCGGGATAGTCGTGGGGGAACTCGAGCCCAATGGCGGTTACGTTAATTGGCCGGGGATCAATTTTACGAAACTCAGGATCTCGATCGACACCGTGCTTGACGGCGCCAGCGGGGAAGAGATTGAGATACTCCCTGGCACACTCGTCATCAATACTCAAACAATTAAGGCTGACAAGCTAACGTTTGGAGAGGGCAGCTCCATTGACGGAGGACTCATCGAAGCTAAAGATCTCTCAGGGCCGGTGGATACTAGCAGTCAAACCATCATCGGGAGCCTTGAGATCTTCAATATCGATGTTGGCCTACCTAATAGCGCTGGCAAAATGGTATTCAAAAAGCCAACGAACGACGCCGTGACCGTTGTTCTGCCTGATGCCCCCAACGCCGGCACACTCGAAATCGATATTAACAACGCCGATGGCGTCGCGGGGGCAGCTTCGGGGTGGGACGAGCTCCTTGCCAGCCAAGGGGGCGTTGTTTTCGAAGGGGATTCAGAGTCGGGTATCACGGTTCAGGTAAATTCGTTGGCAGTCGACGAAGGAGGCGGTTCATTTTCAGCGCTCGGCGACGGAGCAGGCGAAGCCGGCAGCGTGTCCGCTGGGCCCGGCGCTCTCTTGAACTTCAGTCCCTACGAAGCGTATGCTTGGCCGTTCATTGACACAGCCCTCGGCTTTTCAGGAGTGCCCATCGAAGACATCAACTTCATTGTTGACGACTCTCAATTCGCCGCCGCCAATGGCATCCCCACGGGCCGCTTTAGCGTCATTCAAGACACACCTCTGAGTCTCGCACTGGAATTCACTCCATTCGAGCCTGGCGATTTCGACCTCGATGGCGACGTCGATGGCCGTGACTTTTTGGCCTGGCAGCGAAATTCAGAAGTCGGCGATCTTGCCGATTGGCAGGCCAACTATGGGTCGGGCTCGTTGATAACAACACAAACTGCCGTGCCAGAGCCGGGCACATATTTCTTGCTGGTCAGCGCAATACTCATTGTTTATCAACGGCGAACAAAGTAGTCAATTTGCAGCGCAACATACGAGCATGCTCACATGGAGATTTCACTGTGCCTTATTCTCGACTTTGTCGTGCGATAATTTTCCAATTCCTCCACGCCGCGGCAATGATGGCATCCTTGGCAACATTTCCGGTCGCCACGAGTGCCCAAACGCGAACCTGGGATGCCATCGATCCCGGCGACCTCCTAACTGGTTTGAATTGGGTGGGAGGTGTTGCACCAAACGGGCTTGGACAGTCGGCGGACATCGGCAGTATGCCGCTCAACGCGGGTGATTTCACCCTTGATGGCAACATGACGTTGACCAACCTCTTTTATTCCAATGCGTCGTCGCGATCAATCTCGGGCTCGGGGACGGTCCATCTTGATATCACTACCGGAACACCCGAAATCTCGGTGACGGACGGATCACTTTCAATTGAAACAACGGTCAGTGGGCCGCAAGGATTGCTCAAGAATGGGACCGGTAAGTTAATCCTCTCCGGGACGAACACCTACACTGCAAACACTTCCATTTCCGGCGGAACCCTCAGCGGCAATACGATCGCGGACCGAGGCGTCAATTCCGCGTTCGGAGCGACTGCCACCGGCTTCACTTTTACAAATGGCGCGACGCTCGAATACACCGGTGTGTCGGCATCCACTAATCGCTCGTTTGCCATGAACTCGGGCGGCGGAATCATCGACGTGACCAATTCTGGTACCGAACTCACCCTCACGAATAATCCCAGTGGCTCCGGAGGATTTACTAAAACCGGAGCCGGTATTCTTACACTTACGATAAGTAGCCCGCACACTGGGCTCAATACGGTTTCCGGGGGCACCCTCCGCGGCGCGACGCTTGCCAATAACGGCTCAAACTCGGTATTCGGCCAAGGTAACTTCGCGCTCACTAACGGAGGTACGTTGGATTACACGGGTTCGACAGTCTCTACCAACCGCACTTTCACTCTCAACAATGGCGGGGGCATCTCTGTCTCCCGGGTTAGCGGCAGTGCGACTCTCACGTTAAGCGGGCTTGTGAGCGGCACGGGCTCGTTCACAAAGAGCGGTGATCGAGGGCTCGTCCTTTCTGCTACGAACAATTCGTACACGGGAAACACGATTATCACAGGCGGCACACTTAGTGGCTCGACCATGGCCAACATAGGCGCCAATTCGTCGTTCGGTCAGGGGAACTTTGAGATCAGCAATCACGCTCGCCTCCAATATGCAGGCCCCGCCACGTCAACCAATCGCACATTCATTCTTGGCACTGGCGGAGGTGCCATAGATGTGGACAACCCCGCCAACGTACTTACTCTGCAGGGTGTCGTCAGCGGCCCCGGAGATTTTTATATCGAATCAGAAGGTACTCTCCAGCTTAATGCAGACAACACCTATGAAGGCGCTACTCAGGTTAGGACTGGTACATTGCGCCTTGGAGGCAACGAACGTATTCCTAATAATTCTGCAGTTATTTTCGATGCCAGCGGCGTCCTTAACCTCAACAACTTCAGCGAAACCATTGGTTCATTATCCAGCCCCAGTGCAACCGCGAGCGTCGTGCTCGGCAGCGGCACGCTCATAACCGGCGGCGACGGTACATCTACCGGTTTCGCCGGCGTCATTAGCGGCTCCGGCGGCGGCCTTACAAAGACTGGTGGCGGCTCAATGGTACTTTTTAATAGTAATAACTCTTATTCGGGTACGAATACTATTTCTGGCGGCATACTTAGCGGCAGCCAAATTGCCAACGTCGGTTCCAATTCTGCTTTTGGCCGAGGAAACTTTGTATTCTCAAACGGTGGCAGGTTCGACTACACGGGCCCATCGAACAGCACTAATCGCACTATCGAATTAGGCGAAGGCGGAGGTGGCATTAGTATTACTGATTCCAGTGCTGTCCTCAATTTGACCGGAGTTATTAGCGGTGAAGGAAACCTCGTTAAACAGGGTGGAGGCACTCTTACGCTCTCTAACTCAAACAATGACTATAACGGCACAAATATCATTTCCGGCGGCAAACTTAGCGGTAATGTAATTGCGAATGTCGGCTCAAACTCTGCTTTTGGCCGAGGAAACTTTGCACTCTCCGATGGCGGGACGCTCGACTACACGGGCCCATCCAACAGCACCAATCGTACTATCGAATTAGGTGAAGGCGGAGGTATCATCAATATTGCTCCCAATGCTGTTCTCACTTTGACCGGAGTTATTAGCGGTGAAGGAACCCTCTTTAAACAGGGTGGAGGCACCCTTCAACTGAACGCCCTTAGCAGCTCCACCGGCGATACTTCTGTAGGGGGCGGCGTGTTGCAACTTGGTGCAAGTGAACAAGTCGCTGATAGTGGCACTTTATTTCTTTCCTCAGTAGGAACATTCGACCTCAACGGGTTCAATGAGACCGTTGCCCTGGTCGGTGGGGTCGGCATCATCGAGCTTTCAGGCGGCGGCGATTTAATTGTCGGCAATTCCCTTACTGCTAACGTTTTCTTCGGCACAATCACTGGATCGGGCGACGTCAACAAGGTGGGAAACAACAAGCTGCTACTTCTTGGCATGAATAGCTACACCGGAAATACCAGTGTTTCTGGCGGCACTCTCAGCGGCGATACAATCGCGAACATCGGTTCGAATTCCTCATTTGGGCGAGGAAACTTTTCGATCGGAATCAGTGGGACGTTGGAGTACACCGGCTCAAGTGCTTCAACGAATCGTTCTATTGAGACACTGAATGGCTCTGGCAAGATCGCAGTTTCTAATGCGGGAACGACTCTGACACTAACACGCACCGCCGGGCTTGGAGCCATTGCCGGTGGCAACTTGATCAAATCCGGCGCAGGTACGCTGCGGCTGGAGGGGACCAACAGTTACGAGGGCTACACTGCGATCAGTGAGGGTTCAATCCAATTGGGGAACAATGAACGAATTCCCGATCTATCGTCTGTCTCCGTCTCCAGTGGCGCGACACTCGATCTGAATAACTTCCATGAGACAATAGGTTCGCTCGAAGGTTCTGGCAACGTTACCCTCGGCAGCGGCCACCTTACGAGTGGCGGCAACGACACATCGACCACCTTCGGCGGCGTCATCAGCGGCTCAGGTAGCTTAACAAAAACCGGCACGGGCGACTTCCACCTCAGCGGCGCAAACACGTACAGTGGCGGCACCACACTCTACGGCAATCTCTACGCTTACAATGCCACTGGCAGCGCGACCGGAACGGGCGACATTTTCATTGGTGCATCGGGCACATTGTACGTCGGAAGCGGCGGCACCGAAGGCTTCGTATCCGGCAACGTGGTGAATAACGGCAACGTGGTTTTTCGGCGAGCCGATAATATCTGGTATCCTGGCCAGATTTCCGGTGCTGGCAACATAACTAAGTATGATGAAGGTACGCTGACGCTCACCAGTTCGAATACCTATACAGGCGAAACCATCGTATACAGCGGCACGTTGGCTGCCAACAATAATCCATTCAACGGCAGTGCAACTGGCTCCGGTCCCGTTACAATTAACAACGGCGCCACGCTGGCCGGCACTGGAGCAATCGCCGGCGTCGTCACAGTGAATGCCGGCGGCGCGCTGGCCCCGGGATACAGTCCGGGCCCACTGCACTTTACCAATACCGCGAGCAATGCGCTGACGTGGGTGATGTCGAACGATCCCGGCGACAGCACCTTTAGCTTCGAAATCGACAAACTTCTTTTGGATTCCTGGGATAGGCTGTTCGTCATCAACGGCGGTGTGGAGTTCGAAGCCGAGCCGGGGGCAGGTATGACGATTGAAATGACTTCGCTCCTCATGGGAAGCAGTACGCCCGGTGCCCTACTAGACTTCGATCCGTATGCAGAGTACGTTTGGCCCTTCATTGACACCGCTCTTGGCTTCTCGGGAATGCCCATCGAAGACATCAATTTCATTGTAGACGATGCGCAGTTCGCCGCCGCCAATGGGATTCCCACCGGCCGCTTCAGCGTCGTTCAAGACACTCCGTTGAGCCTTGCATTGGAATACACTCCGTTCGAGCCCGGTGACTTCGACCTCGACGGCGACGTCGATGGACGGGATTTTTTGGCGTGGCAACGCAATCCGAGTCTCGGAGATCTTGGCGATTGGCAGAACAACTACGGGTTCAGTTCGCTGTCCGCGACGAGCACCGCCGTACCGGAGCCATCCTGTTTTGCTCTTTTGCTGATGACAATCATTGCAAGATTTGCGAAGCGGCGAATCGCGTAATTGGTGACAGAACTGGATGGAGAGTGAGACAAGTCAGCAACCGGCCGTTTTTCGGAACATGGGACCGCGTCTCGCACGCACATGACGAATCGACATTTCACTCAGAACGTCTTGCGAATGTTGAATTGTTGAGCGGCGTCTTGATATTTGCTGAGCATTAGTATTACTTCAATGGCACTAACAGCGGTCGAATTGTGAATCCGCTTTCAATAGGGAATGCCGCGATCAATGAATCGTTTTGTTGGTCAAACTGCAAATACGGCCCAGGAATCATTCTGTTGTCTGGCCGATTGCCTTGTTGATCAGAACGCTGGATAAAAAGAGCCCTATCAGCAATGGCCCAGTATGCACCATCATTTTGAGGAAGGCTGCAGGGCCATCGGAGACTGATTCTGCGACCATCGGCAGGATGAAAGATAACAACGATGCGATGGCCCAGATGGCAGCATTACCTTCAATGAGTTTCTTTTTCGTGGATGGTGTCATTTATTGGATCCTCTCCATGGCCAGACGGAAGATTACCACATAACGCCACGGTTAACTTGGCGGCCGCAAGAAAGCCTTGCTTTATGTCGGACTTGGCCCGCCACTCATGATCAACCGATTGTTCTGTCGCATTTCTGCAGTGAGTGACATATAGCGACACTAAATAGTTTACCAATCCCGGCTGTTGACGCCATCGCCAGTGCGCCAAAGAAGGTCACACGAACAACCGACATGTCCACCCGAGTACCGCCCATGTAACATGTAAGCAGACGTTGGAGAGCCCTGATCGTGTAATCCTGTTTTATTGGTCGTCAGACCCAACTTAGAGGTTAGCTCCCACTTCCTGCACAACAATCGGACGCTATGTGAGGCGGCTGACAGACCCAACTCAAATTCTTGGCAAACACAAAGTACGCGCTTTCCGAGTAAGCTTCCAGAAATTGTCCTGGCTAAAAATGCCAGTACGCCAATGCTACACGGCTTAAACTAGTAACACTCGGAAAGAGTGGCCTGTACGCCAGCATTTGGCTACAATGTCTAAGGAAACAGTGCATGAAGAGCTGTCAGACGCTCGTCAATGGTAAACTCAGTGCATTAGGGGTGTCATGTCCAAATCTTATTCCAGTTGCCACATACATGGTGGTCTTAGCCGAAACAGTTTCCTGCTGGCAATATTAGGGTTGGGATGTCTGGCAAATATTGTTTCAGCGCAGATTCCCGATGTTCCTGGCTGGGATTTAGTATGGAACGACGAGTTCGACAGTACTTCACTTAATTCCCAAAACTGGACAGCACTCGATCGGAAAGACAGCTTCAACAACGAGAAGCAGTACTACCATCCGAATCAAGTTGCGGTTTCTGGCGGTAATTTGCAACTCACGGCCATCAATGTGCCTCGTGAAGGCAAAAGTTACCAATCGGGTCTAATTACTTCCAAAGATCTGTTCGGCCCGGGGCGGTTCGAGGCGCGGGTCGACCTACCGACATCTCAAGGGATGTGGCCGGCGTTCTGGCTGAACGCGAATCAAGTCCCTTGGCCCCAGGGGGGTGAGATCGACATCTTGGAAAATCGTGGCAGCCAACCCAACCTCGTCTCTAGCGCCTACCATTGGCAGACGAATCCGGGCCCTTGCTGCGGCCAGCATCAATTCGTCTACGATGAATACACCGCCAACGTTGGTGGCCTGCCAGTTAACTTCCATGCTGGCTTTCACACTTACGCCGCCGAATGGGACGAGACGAGCATCAAATACTATGTCGACGGCAACCTACATTTCACGGTCACCGAAACGGCAGATCGGCCGATCTTTGAAACACCGAAAAACATCATTGTGAATCTGGCTGTCGGCGGCGATTTCGGCGGCGATCCCAATGGTTCAACCATCTGGCCCCAGACGATGACTGTTGACTATGTTCGGTACTGGCAACGAGAGGCGATTGACCCCGAGCCTGGCAGCAACTTACTTACCAATGCAGACTTTGACGCCGCCGGCGGCTCGCTCACTGGGTGGAACACTTTCGGAAACACCATAGGTAATGTCTCAGCGAATGGCGATCTGGCCAGGACCGGCTCAGACGCCCTGAAGCTCTATGGGCAGTTCAATGGCCCTAATAACTTCTCCGGCGTCACGCAGGGCGTAGCCATCACAGCAGGCGACTCGTTGCGAGCGGTGGCAAGTTCTCGCACTCCCTCCTGGGACACCCTCTTTGGTAAGAGCAATGATGTGACTATGAAGTTGGAATTCTACAGTGCCTTTGGGGCTGCGTCTGGGTCGAGTGCTTTTTTGGGCGAGGTGTCTCAACTCATCCATGATGGGACTACCGCCGAAAACATCTGGTTCGATCACGAAATCGAAGCTGTCGCTCCGGCAAATGCCGTCGAGGCTCGCCTGTCGTTCGTCTTCCGACAACCTGGCTCCGACAATGGCGCGATCTGGATCGATTCGGCTGGGCTCTTTCTCGAGCCGCTCACTGACGGCGACTTCGATTTCGACGGCGACGTCGATGGGCGTGACTTTTTAGCGTGGCAGCGGAACACCGATGTCGGCCATCTGGCCTCGTGGCAGAACAACTTTGGGGCAGGCACACTCACCGCAAACAGTTTAGCCGTGCCTGAACCTTCCACACTCGTCCTACTGATGGGGATGGTTGTGACGGGATCTTGCCGTCGCAGTCGCGCGGGGTCAATTCGCTAAGGAATGGCCCTGGTCAAATTACGTTGCGGCGTGCAAGTCGGCAAACGCACGTGGGTGCAAATCCCACCCGGCACATCGGCCGATTTTTGGGACGCCGCCCGGGGTGAGATGGGTTGACTGCTACGCGAGCATGACGAATCGCCAATTCGCTCGAGGAGTCAAGCGAAAATGAGACGCCCATCTGGGCACGCCCGAACGGGGCTAATGCAGTTGGTCCGATGGCTACGGAACGAGCTACCGAGCGAAGGCTCAGGCCAATCCTGTTAGCGCGCTGGAAATTGATGCAGTTCGGGCGCAGTGTACAATGGCGGCAATCGAAGGGATTTTGTTGTAGAGGCAATGCATTCCCAGGATAGAACTGAATCGCTGCGAGAGGGACGACCATCGGAATATCAATCCAAACTTCTTTGTATAGCAGAACATCGTGACTCCCGAGAAATCCGATAACACGTCGGCGTTGCCACGCGGCGGCGTCATCAACTCCGCTGCGTATTGCAACGGCGTGCGGGTGGCTGTCGTGCCGATTCCCGATTTAGGGGACGCCTGGCGTCACTCTGATCGTTTTTTCTGGGTCGGGCTCTACTGGAGAACCCAGTGAAGCTGCCGTAGTTGAGGCTTCAACGTGACCTGGGGAGATTCGTCACCGTCACAAATCCAGGGGGCTATGGTCGGTTCATTGACGCAGACTTCATCGGCCTTGATGCACAGATCACTTCGCGCGCCCAGGCGTTACGGAAATTCAGTTAATCTATCTAAAGAGACGCTGCCAGCTCCGGACTCTACGAATATCCCAATGAGCAGACATGATAACTCTGCATCCGCATTTGATTCGAGCGTGACCTCGCGACCCAAATACCGGATAATGCTCGGATTCGAGAAACTGCTGTCCAGAATCACCAGGATCTGATTGCCAGCTACGCACGGGCGGGACCGGATTCGGCAGCCGACAGTAAAACTACCGAGGGGGGACACTTGACGGAGCACCATTCAGGTCGGATCGCGGCACAACTAGCTCGTGCACAGGGACTCGATGCGCTGCGCGGATTGGCAATTCTTGGCATGTTGCTTTCCGGTCAGCTTCCCTTCGGCGAACTCTCCCTGCCGGGGTGGATGTACCACGCTCAGGTTCCGCCGCCCGATGACATATTCAACGGCAGCCTGCCCGGTGTCACTTGGGTCGACTTGGTGTTCCCCTTCTTCCTGTTTGCATTGGGCGCCGCGATTCCCATCGCGTTGAAGCGGCGCATTGAGCGCGGCGAGCCGAACTGGAAAATTGCCCGTTTCATTCTCGAACGCGGTGTGCTATTGGCATTCTTCGCCCTCTTCGTGCAAGCCATCAAGCCTAGTATAATCAGCGATCGTCCCACGGCTACCACGCAACTCATCGCGTTGCTGGCGTTCGGGTTGCTGTTCTCGATCTTTACGCGATTTCCGGAGACGTGGCCGCGGTACGTTCGTTGGGGTATTCGTCTTGCTGGCTGGGCAGGTGCGATTGCGTTGTTCGCGCTTCTGCGTTATCCGGAAAACACTGGTTTCTCGCTCACTCGCAGCGACATCATCATCGTGCTGCTGGCGAATATGGTGGTGTTCGGCTCGCTCTGTTGGTGGGCCACATGGAACAATCTGCTGCTCCGCCTTGGCATCCTGGGCGTGCTGCTGGCGATTCGTCTTTCAAACATCCCGACCACGGCACAGGGTTGGGTGCACGACCTGTGGATGTGGTCGCCCGCCGAGTGGATTTACCAGCTTGAATATTGCCAATACCTTTTCATTGTGATCCCTGGAACCATCGTCGGCGACTTGCTGCTCGATTGGATGAAGCGCAATTCCCAGAAAGCCAAATCGAAATGGTCGCGCAACCGATTCGTGGGAATCGCAGGGCTGATGATCGTGTTGGTGATCGTATTACTGGTTGGACTCTATGCGCGGTGGCTCCGGCCGACAACGCTGGCCACGTTTGCCTTGTGTGTGTTCGGCGCGTGGCTGATGCGAAATCCGGGCGACGACACAGAAAAATTCCTCCAACGGCTGTTTCATTGGGCAGTTTACTGGCTCGTCTTAGGATTGTTCTTCGAGCCCTACGAAGGCGGCATCAAGAAAGATCACGCGACCATGAGTTATTATTTCGTCACGGTGGGTCTAGCAATTTGCGTACTGATTGCGTGCACCATTCTCGTGGATGTGTTGGAGCGACGACGCTGGGTAGCGATGCTGATTGATAACGGTCAGAACCCGATGATGGCCTACGTGGGTATCCATAACCTCGTTCTCCCGTTGCTCGCGCTGACGTCGCTCGAAGAGATATTGAGTCGAATGGTCACATCGCCGTGGATGGGATTTGTGAGGGCAGTCATTATCACACTGCTAGTTGGCATTGCAGTCAGTTTCTGCTCGCGGAGAAAAATCTTTTGGCGAAGCTGATTCGTGCGAATCGAGTGACTCGACGAGTGTTTTTGCGGGCCGTCTGTACCTGGCGGACGGTTGGCCGGAGCCTCCGGCGACTATGGGCTGCATAAAAAGCCGAGTAACTCATCATCGCGTGACATTGGTCATCAATAGACCGTTTTTTCCGAGAACGCAGTGATCAAGTCAAACTTGCTCGCACATGTCGAACCGTCATGAGATACTAGATTCGCCGACCGGCGTGTCAGCTCCTGCCGGCAGCTGCACCGCCGCAAGTGGTGCGTTGAGAGATATCTGGACAAGAAGGACTTACTCACTGGCTGCCTTTTGGTCATTGAATTGCGCTGTCAGAATGCCTCGCGCTCTGACTTAGTACGTCGCACTCGGTTGGTCATGGCTGCCACTGCAAACGTTGCCAGGAGATCCTCGGGCTAGCGGAGGCTCAAAATGCAGTTCGTGGGCCGATAACCGAACCATGACGCGAAAGTCACGGCATAACGATGTCCCGATTACTACGTAAGCACAGATTGAACAGGCATTCTAGCATACGTTAACTCGTGCGCGCGTTTCATGGTTAAGGTCATTTATCACGAACGGCCGAGTTGCTGGTCGCTCTATGGCTTTTGTCCGACACTTGCCCACCAGATGTTGGGTTAACGAGCGGTTTCGGATACTCAGCGGTAAAATGGGCGTCGACCAGCCACGGACGAACAAGGAGGAGCAGTCGTGCCCACGTGCAGAATTGATGAGCTGAAGGACGGCTTCATCCTTAGCACTCCCCCCAGGGTCACCCTCGTCGCAACGCGAGTGACGCATGTTGAAACCGGTTTCCGAATAGAGCCGCTAGTTCGCCGCCAGCTCGAATTATTCGACGATCTAGGACGTGGCGATAACTATGTTGAATGGAAGCGGCCCCATACGACTCTCATCGATCATCGGCTGCTTATCGACTTAGTCATACAAGGCTTTTTGCCACACACCCATGACAGATTGGCCAAAAACTGGAGGTCCGAGCCAGGGATCTTGGGGAAATCTTGCCGTGATCTGGCTAAACGCATTTACGGACAGTGGCAACGACTCGTTACCAAGGCCAATCCGATTATCCGAAGCGTCCAGCAGGCGGTCTTCGTTCAGAATGAAACCCATCCCCGCTTGCTGCACGAAATCGAGCTTTACCGCCAAGAGTACCTCGTCTCTGACATACGTCGCTATCGGGCAGCAGCGTTGAGCGTGGGGATCGCCTTTGAATTGGCTGAGCTCAGAGATTTAAATCTCAGCAGGCAGGCAACTACTCCAAAGGGCAAGTTCTATTTTGCACCACCAGACGACCGATCGACGCCTCCGACGCACGAAGTAATTGGTATGCTTAGCGACTGGCAGTCGCTCTATTCGCCGACTGGCAACTCTTATCGCAGCTTGAGTCGCACGCTGATAAATCTGCCCAGCGGCATCCCTAGTCAACTTCTGCTCCACTTAGCTGAGATCTACCTCGAACGACCGTTTGGAGATCGGCTTGAACTTTTAACTCTTCTGTTCGCTCAGAGCCAGTTGCCCGAGCACGCTAGAACACCCGCGCATTTGCGGCCATTTATGTTTGCGACGCATGAGCAAATCGTGGCTGGCATGCACGCTGTGGGGGAGCAGTTAGGTCAGACGTTGAACCCCCGCGAACTTCGCGATGTCGGCAACTTCGTCAATTACGTGATCGACTGCCCCGATATTGCTCGCGACTTGCCCACATCCGTGAGGCGTGCCGTTCGATGGCATGAAGAGGAGCGGTGGCGAGAAGCTCAACTGGGCCAGCCCGATTCCGATACGCCCACGCAATTGCCATCTATTCCTCTTCCAGATGTCGTAGGGATCCGGTTCCTTGAGAGCGTCGGTAATATCATTAGGGAATCGGTCGATATGAAGCACTGTATCGCGTCTTACTCGGATCGCGCTGTCCGGGGTGAGTGCTTCTTGTTTCACGTCGACTACGAGGACCAGCGGGCCTCGGTGGAGGTTGATGCCCATGGTCGAGTACGGCAAGCACGTGGGCCCCGGAATTCCTGCAACAAGGCCTGCGAATACGGCAGGCGTGTGCTTCGTCATTGGGGAAAAAATCTGCTAAAGCACTCATAATGGGGGCTCGTCAGGCACGGTTGCATATGTCAGTAAGTCGACGCGGTTAGCACGTTTTACTGTGCAGGGCAAGCATACTCAGATCAAGCCGGGATAAGATCTGCACATGACCTCCAAAAGCAAGACAAAGTTGGAAGCCGTACGATGGCTTTGGTTACTCAAATCACTGCTACTGATCGCCAACGCGATGACTCATGGCCCACAACAGGGGGAATAATTGCCGCGTATGTTGCGTGGGGGGCCCATCGAAGTCAGGAATTTTTACCACCGATCGTCGTGTAACGACCAAAAGACACTTAGATACCTAGAGTGATAATTGCGATACTTAAATTGGTGTTAAAATAGTCAATTTAGATACTGCCTGTGCATAGAGGTTATGTCTGTCAGCATACGAGAAAAGTTATAAACATTAAGTTGGTGCGAAGCTTCATAGTGCCCAATCTTTACACAACTCGGCGGCTTGTTCGAGCACTAGCTCCGTCGCTTTAGCCTGCTTGTCCGGCGGATAGCCGTAACGCCTGAGAATACGTTTTATAATGACCCTCATGTTGGCTCGCACATTCTCACGGACGGTCCAGTCGATCGCCACGCTATTTCGCACGGCCTGCACCAACTCTTGTGCGATCAGCCGCAGTGTATCGTCGCCCAGCACCGCGACGGCACTGTCGTTAACTTCCAGAGCATCGTAAAACGCGATCTCGTCCTCGCTCAGCCCAAGTTCTTCGCCTCGTTGTTCCGCCGCTTTCATTTGTTTCGCGAGTTCGATCAACTCCTCAATAATCATCGCTGTTTCAACAGCACGATTCTGATACTTAATCAGCGATCTCTCCAGCATCTCGCTGAATGAACGGGCTTGAACTAGATTCTTGCGGAAGTGGGTCTTAATTTCTCCCTTGAGCAGCTTTTGCAGCATCTCGACGGCCAAATTCCGTTGTGGCATCCCCTTCACTTCGGCGAGGAACTCGTCCGACAAGATCGAGATATCCGGTTTCTTGAGTCCCGCGGCGGCGAAAATATCGAGCACCTCTTCGGAAGCTACCGCCTTCGACACGATTTGGCGAATCGCGTGATCGACTTCCTCAGGACTGCGTCGACGCTCACTCGTGGTGTTCTTCATTAACACCGACTTCACAGCCTGAAAGAATCCCACATCATCTTGAATTTCGAGCGCCGATTCATGGGGCACAGCTAAGGCAAAGGCTTTGGAAAGCTCGACGACAGCCGTGGCCAATCGCTCCTTGCCATCAGACTGGGCCAAAATGTGCTCCTGAGCTGCCGGCAACACGGACAATCGTTCTTTCGGCCCACCATTCCATGCCGACCAGTCAAAGCCCGCAAACAGGCCGCAGCAGATCTCGTACTTTTCCAGCATTAAGGCAACTGCTTCTTCCTGGTCGATCGCGGTGCGGCCCGTTCCTCCACTCTCGGTATAGTTGGCCAGCGCCTTTTTCAGCTCATGGGCCAAGCCCAGGTAATCAACAACCAAGCCCCCCGGCTTGTCCTTGAACACGCGATTCACCCGCGCGATCGCCTGCATGAGGCCATGCCCACGCATCGGTTTGTCAGCGTACATGGTATGCAGAGCCGGAGCATCGAAGCCGGTGAGCCACATATCCCGGACGATGACGATCTTAAATGGGTCGCTGGCACTCTTGAACCGCTTGGCCAATTCCTCACGACGTTTCTTGTTACGAATGTGAGATTGCCAACTAAGTGGATCGTCGGCGGAACCAGTCATGATGACTTTGATCATGCCCTCGTCGTCATCCTCGCTGTGCCAATCCGGCCTCAGCTTCACAATCGCGTTGTACATGTCGACGCAGATTCGTCTGCTCATGCACACCACCATCGCCTTACCGTCCATCGCCTCCAGCCGCTTCTCGAAGTGAGCGACCAAATCCTCAGCCACAAGTTCGATTCGCTTCTCGGCACCAACGAGTGCTTCTAACGCTGCCCACTTCGTCTTGAGCTTCTCTTTGTGATCAATCTCTTCCCCTTCGGTCGCCTCCTCAAAATTGGGATCAAGCTTCGGTCGTTCCATCTCGTCCAGTTCGATCTTTGCGAGTCGGCTCTCATAGAAAATCGGCACGGTCGCCTTGTCCTGAACGGCCCGCTCGATGTCGTAGATGCTCACATAGTCGCCGAACACCGCACGAGTATTCGCGTCGACCAACTCAATGGGTGTTCCCGTGAAGCCAATGAACGAGGCCCCAGGCAATGCTTCTCGCATATGCCGAGCAAACCCGTCGATGAAGTCGTACTGACTGCGGTGAGCTTCATCGGCAATCACCACGATGTTCCGTCTGGAAGACAACTCTGGATGCTGATCCTCCGAGTCCGTTGGGAAGAACTTGTGTATCGTGGTGAATACCACTCCCCCCGAATCTGTGTTGAGCAGCTCTCGCAAGTGAAACCGGTTCGTAGCCTGCACCGGCGGTTGTCGCAGAAGCGCTTGGCAGCGCCCGAACGTCCCGAACAATTGGTCGTCCAAATCGTTGCGATCGGTGATCACGACAATGGTCGGGTTCTCCATGGCGGGATGCATCACCACCCGTCCCGCATAAAACGCCATCGTGAGACTCTTGCCCGAGCCCTGCGTGTGCCAGACCACGCCCACCTGTCGCTTGCCATCCTCGCCGCAGGCCGCCACCGTCGATTCCAACGCCCGATTAACGGCGTGGTACTGGTGATAGCCGGCCATCTTTTTGATCGGCACGCCATCGTCGTTCTCCTCGAACACGATGAAGTAACGCACTAAGTCCAGAAATCGCCGCTTCTCAAAGACACCCTCCAACACGACCTGTAGTTGAGCCAGATTAGCAGGGGCAAGCTCCTCCCCCTCAATCGTCCGCCACGGCATGAACCATTCGCTGTTAGCCGTGAGTGAACCGATCCGCGCGGCAATACCGTCTGAGATCACGAGTGCTTGGTTGTACACAAACAACGAGGGGATCTGAGTCTTGTACGTCTGCAGCTGGTTGAAGGCTCGCCAGATATCCGCCCCCTCATCGGCGGCGTTCTTCAGCTCGATCACAGCCAGGGGGAGCCCATTCACGAACAGCACAATGTCCGGTCGGCGTTCGTGGCCTTCTTCGACGACCGTGAACTGATTGACGGCTAGGAACTCGTTGCTGTCCACGTTGACATCATCAATGACGCGAACCAAGTCGCCACCAAACGACCCGTCAGGCCGCTGATACTCCACCGGCACTCCCTCGACCAAATACTTATGGAACGCTCGGTTATTGGCAGTTAAGGAAGGAAGTTCCGGCCGAGTCAGCTTTCGATAAGCCTCATCGAGAGCATCGGCTGGAATGTCTGGATTGAGTCGAGCAAGGGCGGCCTTCAGCCGAGCCGAAAGTACGACTTGGCTGTAGTCAAACCGTTCCTCGGCGATCCCCTCTGGTGCGATATCGGGACCGGCCAAGATGGTATAGCCCATCTCCGCCAGCCATTCCAGGGCGGCTTCTTCGACTACGGATTCGGTAAAGCGGTTAGACATTGCACTTAGTGCCCCTCAACGGCTTTGGCTTTGGCATCCATATTCGATAATTATTGCAAAAGTAACTTTCAGGATACTTGTTGTGGATATGAGCTTCGTTCTGAGTTGATTTTTCAACACTTACGTGGGCGACCCTCTCGTTGCTTTGGTGCCTGGACTTTTGCTGATATCCGCTTGCCACACCCCTTCGCTTGTGTCTGATCTTCATCGTGACAGCCGTGGTAGACCGAGTGCAGGGGCCTGCCGAGGACTTTCTCATCATACATGTGCCAAACTAGCATCCTCAGCGTCAGCAATTCAGCTCTCACCTGTTCCGTGTGATTGACGCGGTGTCCCTGTCCCAGATTCTCGATCAGCCTCTTGAGGGCCGGCGAGCGTTCTTTCCAATCATCCGTGCCTGAAGCCCCAAAATATCGAAAATTGGTACTCAACAACCCTTCTGCTCTATCATAACTTGGCGGTGTTCCGATGTCGCGAGTCATCTGGCACCAGTGCCGTGGTGCGTCGCATTGGGTCGCACGCGAAACTGACCGGTTGCGGTACGTGCGTAGATGCAATCCTGACGATCCTGAAACTCTTCGAGATTGTAGTACTCGCAACCAGTCACTCGACGTGTCACCTCGGCAATATAGACTAGCCGATTGGCGGGTCGTTCTGAGTTCGAGCCAAACGCGAAAATCACATCACCTACCCGTGCTGTGCTGCGGATCGCCGGTTTACAAATACACAGCGATAACAGACCGTCATCGACGCAGGGTGCGCCGCCATCATCAACAATGCACTTGTAAACGTAGAAGCGGTTCATTTTGTTGCTAGCGGCATTTGTAAATTCGTGAGATGCAGCTGCCAGAAGTAGCTCCGCTGAAAGAACGGAACCAAAAACTGATCACCTGAGTGGAGAATTTCTCGAACGGCTTTGGCTTTGGCGTCCATAGTATTGTACAAACGGTTGTCTGGGTAATACCACTCAGTCCATTACTTGAATCAATTTGACGCCCTGAACTACTCAATCGATAAACTCAGAATCCAACAAAATGTCTTCAAGCAAACATTGGCGGATCTATCCCGAATCCAATAGAATGTATCCTTTATCGACCAACCAAATATTGCGCCAAACAAACTGAATACGGCGGCGATACCAAATACTGAAGCGAAAGCTGACATACCGCGAGTGAGGTGAAGAACTGTAAGCCAGCTATCAGGAATCAATCCAGACGCGAAAAAAGTAGACACGACCAGTATTGCCGCCATTCCGCTGGCTATTATAGTACCGAATAATTGCGAAGCCTTGTACAGTCTCGCTAACAGAGAATCTTTCGCCGATCTCAGTGCAGTGTTTTCTTCTGAAAGACGCCTTGAGTTCGCGCGTTCTTCACCAATGACTTCATCTTTGACTCGCTTCAAGATTTCGGGAACAGTCTCAACACTAAGCGCCGCTACCTCTCCGAGAGTAAGATTCATCAGTTCCTCTTTTGCGATCGTGTCGTGCCGCAGGAAAACGTGGTCCGCCTCAGTGATGTGGTTGTTTAGCTTTAGCTCATCGATTTCGGCCAAATACTTCCTCCAGAGTTCACTTGGTGGTTGCAACGCCGCATAGCAGGCCGACAGAACTTCTCGTTCCGGCAGGTCCGGCGCTGCTAATGGCGCCTTAAGCCAGGCAATATTTGCTAAGCTGAAGTCTGTTATCACCGACGAAACTTCTTTGGAATGTTCGTATTGCCGTCCGTATTCGAAAGCCTTTTTTGCGAGAACTGTATTGGTCGTCACAAACACCGCTACTGCGTCCTCCAGTCGCACCGGAGCGGAACCCTTACGTAGAGTGAATATCGAACGAATGCAGTCAACATCATGGATCCGTGCTTGGGCATTGTGATATAGAATCTCTTCCTCGATAACATCTTCGAGTACAGTCTCATCAATCTGAAATTCTGCGACATGCTTTGGAGCATTCTTGATATATACGCTGAAACCCGCCAATTGCCTTTCTAGTTGGTTTCGTAAGAGAGATACGTCAGTTACTGTTTTCCCTTGATTCTTTAGCTCTCGCACGAGTTGGGCCACATTGCTTTCTCGATGAAAGTTTTCTTCAGCTGATTTGAGTACACGCAGGATTTCTGCTCGCGTGTGCTCAAATATGGCTAAATGCCCCCGTAATATTATTAACAACCGAAGCAAATCAATAGAGGCTTCCGCTGCAGATTGCGACGACATGCGTAGGGCCCTCAAAACCAGAGGGGTATCTAAAAAAAACGTCACCCGTTCAAATTTTTGCTGTTGCGATTGGACGTCGGGGCACAGCAAAGCGTTTGCTAACATGTGCCCTTTGACAACAGTAATAAAGTTCTCAAATGCTTCGACCGACTTAAGACAATAGTCTCTCACGAAAGTATGCAAGATTCTTACAGTCTTTGGACTTTTCGGTGGAATATCTGGCAACGCAGTATGGTAGATATATGATCGCAGGCATTCGACTGCAAAATCCGCTAGATACAATGTAAGTGCAGCAACAGCGTCTTCTTCGGACCAGGTAAGCTTAAACTTGTCAAGTACAAACTCTCGCAATTGTGTAAGAAGTACCTCAATACGTCGCTGGGCATCTGAGCGGGCATCAAAATAGTGAGTGTCCGGCAATTCATGAACTATGTAGTACATTGTCTGTTCACGGCGCAATAAACCTTGCTTCGCAAGTCTTCGAAGGACAAGGTGAATACCAGCGTTTGGAATCTGCAAACCAAAGTCTTGCCTTATAAACTCTGCAACCAAGCCGTCTTGTACGACATCCGGTCGATGCGTCCGTAATGCTTCTATTACGAAGGGCTTAAGATAGTCAATGTAGTCGATGCCACGTGAGTCGATGTTAACCTTTAACATCGCTAAACTAGTTAATGTTGTTGAACTAGCCATATGCAGATTCCTCGAACAACTGATTCAATGCTCACAAGACGACATCCAGTCACGCAATTGCACTGGCAAGTTAGGCGTATTTCTTCGTAAAGTTTTGAACTCCGTGACTTTTTTCATCACACCACCCTCCCCACAATCCGCTCGGCGTCGGGCACGCGCAGCTCGCCCGAGATCAGCTTCGGCAACAACACATCGCGTATGCAACTAAGTGTTCTAGACTGGCACGAGTTTGCACGCATCCCATTAAATAGTTGACTGCAAATACGATTGAATGCTGAAATGATCAAAGGTTTAGGAATTAAAGTGGGTAACTCTCTTAATATTTTGAGTGAAAGAAATTTCTGGGTTGTCCCCGCGAGCCTTGACTCTAGGAACTGTTGCATTACTTCCGACTTCAAGTGCAAAAAGAAGTAGTAGCTCAATTCCGGTGCACTGGACGTTTTGAATAACCCTATGTTTTTAATCGCGAAATCGGGTTGCTGATCAATTACTAAGTGCGGGATCCCGACTGTTCCAATCATCGTCAACAGAATATCAAGGTGATCAACCTTGCTTCGCTTATTTACTTGTGCAAAGTCGTTTTCGGATATCAAGTAGGCCTTCTCAATATCTAAATAGCCACCTGTAATATGTTTCGAGGTGATCAGCGGCTTACCAGCTGATTGAGGCTTCGGTGAATCATGAGTGCCGTCACGTACGTCAAAAAGGTTAGAAGTAGACATGACTCGCCACCCCTGCGGAATCTCCCCCAGCTCCGAGTCCTCGAACGCAGCGGGAAAGAGCGCGGCGATTTCTGGCTTGAGGCCCTGGGGCTGCCCGCCCGCGGCTTTCGCCCGGACGGGGTCGAAGTCGACAAACCAGCTCTTAAACAACGCGCGGGCCATCCCTTCGAGCGTCTCATTCATCCGCCGGTTGACCTCGATCTTTGCCGAAAGAAAGAAATACAGGTTTCCTATGAATTCTTGTGTCGGTCTTTCCGGTATGGGTATGAAAAGTTTGTCAAAATCTCCTTTCTTAAAGTGCGGGATCATCGTGCCGACATGTAGCTGTTCGATCTGCTCTTGAACTGCTTGCGATCGTAGGACTGCAAAAAGATATCGCGGATAAATTTTCGATTCATAGGCGCGAATTGCAACCATATCCTGAGCGATGCAAAAGTCTACAGGATCAGGCACAACGCACACTCGCCCTGGACTCCCCTTGGTGACGAATAATAAGTCGCCCGGCAAAGGATGTCCTCGAAACCAAGATCGGTAAGTTTGCTCGTCAACGAATCGTGATGTCTCGTAGGATGGATATAGGGAGTCGTTCTTTATGCAATTCGTCGCAATCAACGGAAGTCCAGTCGGCGCTGTTGGACAAGTTTTTCCTCGGTTATCGACTACGTTGGATAGCAAAGTAGAAAAGGGAGCTAGTTCACCCAGCATAGCCAACCCCTTCCGACTTGACCCAAGCGAGCACATGGCGCTGCGCGGCAGCAAAATCTTGTTTCGGCTGGCTCATGGCTGCTCCTGGGTCAACGCGAGCACAAGTTCAGCGATCAAGCCTGTTTCCTTGAGATCGACAACAGCCGCGGCCACAAACTCGTTGAGCGCTGCTTGTTGATCGTCGGCGGTTAACAACCATTCCAAAGGTTTGCTCAATTGCAGATCGGTCCACGTGGAGTCTTCGACGGCTTCCCAGTTGGGATTGCGTTCCTTGAGAGTAGCGATAGTTCGCTTCACAATTCCACGTACTATAGGTCTTGCAGGTGACGGGGGCGAACTTTCCAGCCACACACGCGCTTCACCACCGGCAATCCCAGAGTAGAGGACCGGCGATAAAGGGCCTTTCGGCACTTCGGGCAAGAACTTGATATAAGCCGCTGACCGATTGTTATTACTGTGAAGAGTATTAGTATGCAAAACTTCTTTGCTTAAGTCTCCGAGTAGATTTTGCAAGATGGGTTTGCAACCAATGGAAAGTGCTGAAACTTTGCGAAAGCAGTCACAACCCATTTGTGTGAACGCTCGCATCAGAGCCAAGTCATCAAAACCAAATCGACTTTCAGACATGGTGTCCTCATTCCACAAATGGCTACGAACAAAACCACAGAAGTGACGGGCCAGCAATTGCTCTGAATCGGGAATCCGCCCCGCGCGAAGCTCCTCTTCGATCCCGCGGACGAGGTCCGTCCACCGCAGGCAGTGCCATGGCATGCCGAGCGCCGTCGGAATATTCTGCGACTGATCGGTGATCGCCAACACAAACCCTGCCCGATGTTGCGCCGATTGCTTGGCGAGCCAGGCATCGTAATTTTGGATCTGGCTGACAAGCTCACGGTCTGTTTCCTCAACCATCACCTCGGCGGCATCTTCGTCCTCGTCCCACGGTTGATTGCTACTCACGTGGATTCCTGCGCCAACTTTGACTTCGACGGTCCACAACACGACACGCTCGGGCTCGTCGTCGTGAGTCCAGCCCTCGATCCGCAGATCGTCGCGTTTCGCTCCGATCGCCTGCTCTGTGGCAAACTGCCAATCAAGTTCTTCAAGCGGTTTTGCCTTTGTGCTTGCCAATTCGGCCAGCAGGCGAATCAGCGCTTGCCGTGTCATGGGCGCATTGATCAACAGCCCGCAAAGCATCTCGGCACAGAGCCGTTCTCGGGCGGGTCGATTGGGCGCCGTCGGATCACGGATCAACCGCTCAAAAAGATTCTCGGCAGATGTGGGCAGAGAGACACCAACCGCCACAGGCACGTGGACCTGGGGGAGGAGTAGCATCGGCGCTGGAGCTGCCATTGTCACGGTGTACGCTCCGGCAAAACTAAGATGCCTTTACTTTGCATAGTCCGCTGCCATCTGATTTCATTTCTTGTCATCTTGCCCTAATCTATCATCTTCTTGAGGAGGCTTGAGCTTTTTGGTTTCGTCGATGAACTTATCAAAATCGCTGGTCGGTTGCGTGGCTTCTATCTGACGTTGCTGCTGCTCGAATTTTTGGAAATGCTGAAGTGCCAATCGATCAGCCACCTCCTTGCGAACACGACCTGCATGCTTGAGGACTTCTCGATCGTTGAATTCGAGAAACGCGTCGAGCTTGGCGACCCAGGATGCCATGGTCATTGACTTATGACGGCGAGCCTGATCCTCTGCATAGTCGAGATACATGGTAACGATGCGATTCAGCTCGCTGATCTCTTCGCGGTCGAGATAGTTTTTAGCCACTGTCACATCGGTTTTACGAATCTTCCCGTCGGGCGCATTTTTCCAAGTGGCGAGGCCCATGTTTTCCTGGCTGGCGTCGGCGCGTGACTGAATAATTTCCGCGGCCGTCATCCCGGTGATCGCCCACTCGAGTTTGTTTTGGACAGTGGCAAAGAACTCCTGCGAAACTTCAGCTTTCGGGTCATAGTCGATGCTCGTGGCGTAGATGTCGGTAATTTTTTGATAGAAGCGGCGTTCCGAGGAGCGAATATCTCGAATGCGTTCGAGCAATTCTTCGAAGTAGTCAGCACCGAAAGTCGTCTCCGCCGCTTTGAGTCGCTCGTCGTCCAGGACAAAGCCTTTGATGAGGTATTCTCGCAGTGTTTTTGTGGCCCACCGCCGAAACTGCGTGCCCCGCGGACTCCGCACCCGGTAGCCGATGGCCAGGATCATGTCGAGGTTGTAGTGCTTAGTTTGGTAAGCTTTGCCATCCGCTGCAGTTATTAAGTAATCCTTAATAACTGAATTTTCCGCTAACTCGTTTTCCGCCAGAATGTTACGGATATGGGTGTTGATATTTGCCACGGTGGTGTCGAACAATTCAGCGATTGTTTTTTGAGGCATCCACACGGTCTGCCCCTCGACAAGCAACCGCACACGGGTAATCCCGTCATCGGTGGCATAAAACAGAAAGTTGCCTTCGGAGGGTGCGGGCAAATTTTCACTCATTTTGGCAACTCCATTTGGAACCCAATCTCGGCCAAGTTGAAGGCAATCTGTTGGTCGAGTTTTTTGCCTTCGGCGAATTGCGTGGCAAGTTCCGCGGTGAGCCGCTGCATCTTGTCTTCAAAAGGTTCGCCGTCGTCTTCAACATCAGCCGCACCTACATAGCGGCCGGGGGTGAGGATGTGGCCATGCTGGCGAATTTCATCCAGCGTGGCACTCTTGCAGAAGCCGGGGATATCCTCGTAGTCCCGTCGCTCACGCTCAGGGCTAGCCGGGTCACCGCGCCAGGCATGATAGGTGTCGGCGATCTGAGTGATATCGTCGTCGGAGAGTTCGCGATGCACCCGGTCGACGAGGGTCCCCAGCTTGCGGGCATCGATAAACAGCACTTCTCCACGGCGGTCTCTCCGCTTGCTGTTCTTCTTATCGCGTGCGAGGAACCACAGACACACGGGGATCTGCGTGCTGTAGAACAACTGGCCGGGCAGTGCGACCATGCAGTCGACCAAGTCGGCTTCGATGATATTCTTGCGAATTTCACCCTCGCCAGATTGGTTGCTGCTCATGCTGCCGTTGGCAAGCACGAAGCCGGCCGTGCCAGTGGGGGCCAAGTGATAAATGAAGTTCTGCACCCAAGCGAAGTTGGCATTCCCCGTGGGTGGCGTGCCGTACTGCCAACGCTTGTCCTCTTTCAGCAGTTCGCCCCGCCAGTCGCTGTCGTTGAACGGTGGATTCGCCAGGACGTAGTCAGCTTTCAAATCGGGATGCAAATCACGATGAAAACTGTCGGCGTGCTCGCTACCTAAGTTGTTGTCGATCTGGCGGATCGCGAGATTCATCTTCGCCAATCGCCACGTGGTGTGGTTCGATTCTTGGCCAAAGACGCTAATGTTTCCCTTGGCCTTGCCGCCATTGCCGTTGCCGCTGGTGTGGGCCTCGACGAACTTGAGCGACTGCACGAACATCCCGCCCGAGCCGCAACAGGGATCGAACACCCGGCCTTTGTACGGTGCAAGCATTTCGACCAGCACGCGGACGACGCTGCTGGGAGTGTAGAACTGGCCACCCTTTTTACCCTCGGCACTGGCAAACTGCGAGAGGAAGTATTCGTAGACACGACCCAGCACATCGCGGGCGCGATGCTCCTCGGTTCCGAGACCGATGTTGCTCACCATGTCGATGAGTTGCCCAAGACGTTGGGAATCAAGCCGTGGGTGGGCATAGTCTTTGGGGAGCACCCCTTTGAGCGAGACGTTATCCCGCTCGATGGCCAACATCGAGTCGTCGACGATCTTGCCGATCTTCGGATCCTTGGCCCGGCCCTTGAGATAGGACCAGCGGGCCTCGGGCGGGACCCAGAAGATATTGAGCGCACGATACTCGTCAGGGTCTTCCGGATCGGCTCCGCTCTTTACTTCGGCTAGCAGCTTTTCGTGCTGTTCTTCGAACGCGTCGGAAATATATTTGAGAAAGATCAAACCGAGTACGACGTGCTTGTACTCAGCCGCATCCATGTTGGAGCGGAGGGCATCGGCTGCTTTCCAGAGCTCGGTTTCAAAGCCGACATTGGCGGTCGCAGAGGTCGCGGTTTTTTTCTTGGCAGCTTTCTTAGCCATACGCGTTGGAGTCTTTCCAGCGGTTCGAGGAACGGAGCGAGAACCTCCAATATAACGGGGTTTCATTTGGGAAAACAGCAGCCATGAACGGAGAGTGTACTTTTAAGGCTGGGGGTGCCTAAAACCCAGATTGCTCAGCAAAGTTGTTCGACCGCGCTGATGGGTTGAGACGTTCAACTCAGTTAAACCGGCCGCAGGAATGATCCGACGGACACAAACCGTAAGCAGAGTGTCCTTCAGAATTGGGGACAAGAAAGAAGTTACGTCAGGCATCAATTACTTATCGCAAATATGTACTGACCAGTGGTGAGTGCAGTTCAGACCCCAAGTTTCTTGTGGTCCTCTCAACACGGTCAGCGCGAGCCATCACTGAGCCAAGTGTGCGCTAAAAAAAATTGCCAAAAAAATTCCTTAACCTAGCAACTCATCGCAAAGCATTGGGAAATAGGAACTTACGCATCCAATTGTTGCCAGTTCCATTCCTTCTATTTCACAACGTTGAAAGTTTGCGAATTCCCAAGCTGTGGCGCTCACTTAGCGTCAAGTAGGAGTGTTTCGATTCTCGAAGCCCACGGAATAATTACTCGTCAAGGATGGAGATTATTTATGCAAACCAACGAAAAACTTTATTCACTTCCAAAAGCCTATGAAATAGCGACAGGTGTCCGCCCCCACTTGTCTACGTGCCATCGGCACCGCATTCGAGGCATCAATGGCGTTCGACTCACTACCGTGAAATTGGGTGGCAGGCGCCTGTGTAGCGCCGAAGCCGTACGGCGATTCTTGGCTGCCGTCACGGAGGCGACTGATGGTCCAGCCATTGCTCCGCAGACTAATCGTCAGCGCGAAGCCAGCGTTTCGCAAGCGGAACGTGAGTGCGAGCAAGCGGGCCTTTGATTTTACTTTCTCAACAGCCCAGTAAGCGCATCACTACTTGCGCTACTCGCTTATTTCAAACATGAATTTATTATGACTAAAAAACGGTTCAACGCAGATAACTTGAAACAGATGGCAGCAGGCCACTGGTCAGGTATTCTCTCGTCCATTTGCGGGCTTACACCGGAACAGATGGAGTCGCGGCACCAACCCTGCCCAAAGTGCGGTGGCACCGACAGGTACAGGGCCTTCGACGACTTGGAGCAAACCGGCGGAGTCTTTTGCAATCAGTGCCATAACCAAAACAACAGGGACGGTTTTAACACGATTAGGTGGATGCTCGGCTGCTCGTTCCCCGAGGCAGTGGCCAAGGTCGCTGAGTATTTCGGCATGGCTCCCAGCAAGAAAAAATCATCGACACCCAAGCCCGCGGCGGACCCGGCCAAGGATTTGGAGTTCATGCCATGGGCCCCACTCCTGGCCGCTCACTTCTTGGACGCGAAGAAGGGGATCACCGAAGCCTCGCTCTTGGCCCAAGGCTGCCGCATGGCACGGTACAAGAGTCAAACCGTGATCGTCTGGCCGGTCATTGGTGCCGATCTCGATACCGAGAAACCATGCGGCTACGTCGTGATGGAATACAAGTGCCGTAAGATTCCTGTCTACAACTTCAAGGGCGAGCAGATCGACGCGGTCGAGAAGAAAGTTGTTGCTGGTTCGGACCCTGGTTTGGTCGGCCTCGATGCGATCAACAAACTTAAAATGACCGGACTCGTCGAGTGCGTCTGGAAGTGCGAAGGACTCACGGACCAGGCCGCGTTGTGGGCAGCAATTCCCGAGCATCTACGTGCCACGCATGTCGTGATAACGACGGCGAACGGGTCTAGGGAAAACCCGAAGTGGCAAGCGGACATCCTTTCCAACTTCAATATCAGCGTATTGCATGACTGCGACAAGCCAGGGCAGGCAGGAGCCGACAAGTGGAGCCAATCGATCGCTGGCCGCATCGCTGACGGCCGAGCCGTTCGTAACATCATCTTGCCCTACACAATCGAAGAGAAGAAGGGCAACGACATCCGCGATTGGATCAACGAGGGGAATAAGTACGGCGATCTGTTGGGCTTGGTGGACCGCACCGAGCCGATCATTGTTGCTCGCAATGAAGATGGCAGCGTCGATGTGCTGGCGGCAGAGTACCCGATCCAAAAGCTCATCATGGAGAAGCTGCAACTGCGGATCGTCGATGTGGAAGAGAATGGCGCGATCCGCGTCTTCTCGATGCTGCTGCGGAAGTCGACGGTACTCAGGAGCGTCGAACGCATTCGCAAAGAGAATCTCATCTTTGCCTGTGGCCCGCCGGCGATGGAGCTGGTATCCGAAGACCCTGACAACGAAGAGACGTTCTCGCTCAAAGATGTCAAGGAAACGATCGCCTACTTTGCTTCGAAGCAGCCGTGCGACAATCAGCTCCACGGCGTCGGTGTTTGGCAAGGGCTCGATGCCTACGGCAATGAAACCGGAACCGTCGTGCTAGTAAACAATGCACAAGGGGCTCGGCTCAATGGCGATGAGGTGTTGCGGCCAGTGCTGGAACCCGCGGCAGATGGCCTGTGGCTGAATTTCGGAGCGGGTGACCCCGACTGGTTTGATTTCGATTTGCTCGATCGCAACTTGAAGAGCGCCGCCGACGAGGCCTGGCGGATCAATGTCATTGAAACGACCATCAATCTCTTCGCCCGCTGGAAGTGGAAGAACCCCGACGTCGACCCCACGCTGATGACGGGCCTCTGCCTGGCGACATGGATCCAGACGCTCTGGAAGTGGCGGCCGTTGGTCTCGATCGTCGGGGAATCGAACTCCGGCAAGTCGTTTTTGTTCGAAGCCCTGGGCGGGAACGAGCATCAGCTGGGGCTATTTGGCAAGCTGTCGTTCAAGCAGGCCAAGTCGACGGAAGCAGGCATTCGCCAAGGGGTCGGCAAAACGAGCAAGGTCGTGATCTGCGACGAATTCGAGAAGTCGAGCGAGCGGGTCCGGATTCTCGAGATGATGCGGGCCAGCACGCGTGGTGACACCATTGCCCGCGGCACGGCCGGCGACCAGAAGGGAAAGAAGTTCACGCTGCGGCATATTTGCTTTACCGCGGCGATTGAGGCTGGCCTGCAGAGTCAGCCGGACTTAAACCGGTTCATCCAGTTTGAGCTAAAGCGGCCCGATCGATCCGATCATGGCAAGTTGGTCCTGCCTGGCGGCCGGGAGCTGTACGAGCTCGGCCAGAAGCTGCTGGCGATTTCGGTGAAGTTCGCCATCCAGGCCAAATCGCTAGCGGTGCGGATCAAGGACACGAAGAGCGAGGTCGATGCCCGCGCCATCGAGTCGTATGCCGTGCCAGCAGCCATCTTGGGCATGGCGATGGGGTATGACGAGGAGACGACTCGCACCTTCCTAAAGAAGCTGGCGGATGGATCGATCGACAAGGACTCCCAGGGGATGTCCGACCAGGAGGATCTGCTCGACGCGATCATGTCGGCCAAGGTGAACTGTGGCCACCCTCACGGGATGCTATCAGTGGCACAGATCATCGAGGGGCCAACATCGAGCCGGTACATGGACAACTATGCCAAGATGGAAGCGGTCGGCGTGCGGCTGATCGACGGGACGGGCTTATTTATCAAGACGAGCCTGGCTAGCCGCGAGCTACTGAAGGGGACGGCTTGGGATGGCAAGAGAATCGATCAAATCCTCTTGAGGCTCCCTGGAGTCGCCAGAAGCAAACAACGCATTGCTGGGGCCCCGCAGCGAGGCGTGCTGGTCTCTGAGCAACATTATCTACACGCCCCCGAGAGTGGTCAGCAGGAATTCGTCTAAGTGCTGTTGCCACTTCAGAAAAAAAGGGAACGCGAAGGAACGCCGATCGGAACGCAATTCAATTCTCCTAAGTATATATAGTAGTAGTAGTTAGTTAGTTAGTAGTAGTTAGTGTTCCATTGTTCCAGTTAAATTTGGGGATAGATACGTGTAGAGGGTTATTTGAATTAAGAGAGAGGGGGAGAGAGAGAATTACATATATGTATCTATCCCTAAAAAAGTGGAACAATGGAACAGCGACGCAAGTTCATTGTTTACAACAACTTACAAAACGAGACTCCGTTCCGCCGTTCCACTTTTCTTGGAACACAACGAAAACAGGATTACCTAATGCTCCTAATCCATCAACTCAAGCAAGGAATCCTCGAAGAGCCGCCTGCTAGCGAGTCTCTTCCTTTGGTTGAACCTCCCCGGCCGCCAGCACAACCCGCTAAACCCGCTGACCCCGCTGATGCTGCCGACTCAGATGCTAGCGACACAGACTGCTCCTGGGCTCGCGAACCGAAGCTCGGCGTGTGGTGGCACGACCCCGGCAAGATCGCGATGGGCTACGAGGAATTGACCAGGAAGCCCGCTGCGGAGCCGAAGATCTGCCAGCCCTGTCTCTGTGCCTACTTCTGGGAAGACGTCGGCGGCCGGATGCACTGTGCCGCGTGCGAGCCGATTCCGTCGCTGAAAATGCTGAAAGATTTCTGGCAGGCGATTCCTGGTCCCGAACGCAATGCGATAGGAGACTGGCCCGCCATTGGCTGGGACCGCTGGTTTCCTAGTCCCAAGACGATCGAAGAACTCTTCAGCCATATCTTGGACGCTCAGAAAAAGCGTGAGCAAATGGCGATCGCACAAAGCGACTTCTGACGCTGCTCGTCAGCTCACTAGCTTCTGGATGATTCAACAATTTGGTCTGCCGCGCCGTGACCAGCAAGTCTGCCCTTGAACGCGGATGACATCCCAAAGCCCTTGTTGCACTAAGGCATCGAGCATGAGATCCACCACTTGTGGATCAACATCGTCCAACTGCTCAAGTAGCTGCTGACGGCTAAATTGATCAGGCATATTTGGCAACTGAAAGTCGATTCGTTCTGCCTGATCGGCTAGTTGAGCAAGCGCGCTAGCATGATGGTTCAGTTTTTCGTATGCGCCGCGATTAATGTTTAAGCAAAATCGATACCAATCAACGGAATCATTTTGCCAGTCTGACCAATCTTGCCCGGTCGCCTGTAATGCTCGCAAATAGGCTTGGCGGTAATAGGTGACTTCGTCTTCGAGGCTGACATGTTCCCATATTCGATGTTCGAGCTTGCAGAATAAAAATAAGAGTATAAGTCGTGCCGTCCTGCCGTTGCCATCGGCAAAGGGATGAACCTTGAGAAAATCGAGTGCCAACCCACTGGCAATCAGAAAACGCTTTTCAGGATACTCGTTCCAATTGTATTGAAAATCCTTGAGTAACTGCTCCATAACCCATGGAATCAGTTCTTTATCAACAGTTGACGCAGTCCCGTAGAGAGTTCCATCCGGCCCACGTCGGGGAAGTACGTTGTCTTCTACTTTCCATTCACCCCGATGATCGACTGTGGGCCCCATGTGCAACCGATGCCAACGACGAATACTCTGAATTGTCAAATCTTGAGAAGTTGCCGACTGCAGCACACGCATCACCGCTTGTCGGTATCCCTCCTGCTCGCCTCCTTCGTGTTGGCGTACCGCAAAAGAGTGTATGGCACGGTTCGTTTGAGGATGAAACTGTTCAAGACTCAGAGGACCAAATAATTTCAGTCGTTGGAGTCGAGCCAGGGTATCACGAAGTTGGGAGCGTGTCTCGGGAAAATGCTTTTTCTCAGCATCAAGCTCCGCCATTGGTGCCGCCAAGACATCCATCAGCCCCTGCCATCTATCACTCGTACTTTGTGGTAATTTCAAATCAGCCCCTCTGTAAAAAGAGAATGCCAAGTTTCGTCAGATCCGCCTAACTCACGAGTGCGACACCGATGAAAATGCGCAGCTCGGACGTCTCCCAAGACTTCGTAACACACGGCAATTCCAGCATGCACTTGGGGTCTTTGTTCGTCGAGCCGTAGGACTTCCTGGAACACAGCAAGAGCTTCCTCAAACTGCTTGCTGTCGACCAAGGAGCACCCAAATTGCTGAAGGAGCTGGGGAACTCCAGGCTGCTCTCTGACGGCTTGACTCAGGTGAGCCGTCGCTTCTTCATATCGACCTTGTCGAGAAAACCAATGGGCCCTCAGCGCCCTGACGACTGTTGCTCGCGGAGCAGAAGCTTCCATTTCAACGATTGTTTGGTTCGCTTCTTGCCAGCGCCCCAGTGCCAACAAGCATTCTGCCAAGTGAACCTTTACATAAAAGGAGGTGTCGCGCGTCGATAATCGATAATAAGCTCGCAGCGCCAACTCGAAGCGACCGGCCTGGAAATGAGCACGCCCCAAGTGGTGATATCGCCTCAACATCGCCTGTTCGAGGGCAACCGCAGCTTCAGGCTGGGACGGCCTCCATGCTCCCACTTCCGCAATACAATCAATCAATTCTTGTGTGAACCAGGGGCTTGCCACATAACCCACGGGCCAGGATCCATCATCATCTGAGATCGCGAGTAGGGGTGAATCGCTTTTGACATTCAATTTAGCTGGAAGTACAACAGGCTCTCCATCTAATGCTGTTGGTGCGCTGATGTTAAGTGCCGCAAGCATTGTGGGCAGAATCTCTAGTTGGCTCACGCTATAGCTCAAACGTCCTCCTAAGATTTTCTTTCCATTTGCCACAAACATCCCATACGGCGTGTAATGCCTCTCCGGCTCATGAGGCAATCGCCGTTTTCTTTCTTTCTCAGGAACATTCTTCCAGCGTTCGATATCACCTTCCCAGGGAGCTTTGACAATCACTCTCGGTCTCGGATTGAAACCATGATTCGATGCGAGGAACACATGAGTATCAGTATCCAAATATTCCAATAGACGCCCGAGCATCATGTCTAATAATTCGTATGCAACGTCCAAGCAGCGTTGGCTCCATTCGACGGCTTCGTCAAGTTTCAGAGGACGGGACTCTATGCCGAAGAGGCAACGGCAAAGGGATAGAACAAATCGATAGCGAATCCCGACAACCGCACAGTCTGCCTGATCAAGTAAGTGCGTGGCTAGATTGTGAACCGTACTTGTCTGGGCGAGAAGCTCCGCGACGATCGCTCGAATAATTGGTGCCTCTCTACCGGCGGGAGCTGCATCCCCGATGATCGCCGCAATTTCTGCGAACGTGATTTCCTCGGGACTTACAACCAGCTCACAGAATTCCTGAAATCGATCACGAGGAGAAACACAAGACTCATCAGCAGGCCACATCTGCCCAACGCGGGTCGACTGTTCACAGAACTGGTCGCTTACCATTACGCCTAAGATCCGCTCGGCGGGTACGGTTGCAGGAAATCCTACTACGCCACACGCTAAACCATGCCGTGTGGCGTAATTCCATAAAGCCGGCTGAAGACGAGAGGTGGACCGTGGTGGCTGAACATCGCCCCTCCCGTCGGGCTCCATATCTGTCACAATTCCGTGCTGGCACGCATCCGTGCCGGTTAAGATCGTCGTCCAAGTGGCTGAAGTTGCATAAGGCAGGCAGGCGCGCAACACACCATGGGCACCATTATTGATTAGCCGGGCTAGGTGGGGCAATTTACCGGCCCGCAATAAAGGACGGAGGAACCGCCAGTCCGCACCGTCCCAACCGACAAAGAGCAATCTTGTCTTCATGCAAAGCGGATCAGTCTAGTCTATCAGCCAACAATTACTTAATTCAGTGATCAATGAACATTGTTTCCAACACGTCTCCGTATCGCTATACCCGCGACTCCTGTTGCCAAGAGCGCCAGAGCACCGGTACCAGGCTCTGGCACGGCAGAGAGATTGACATTGGGCTGAGACTCATAAATGAAATCTTTGAGAGAAAAAACGGCTGTCTCATTTTCTAGAAGACTGATGCTCCCCCTTAATTGCCCTGCGTGGGACGATCCATCAATCAAGAATGTAAAGCCTGCAATTCGAGGGCCTGCAGAGTTGAAGAAATGACCGTCTCCCGTGCCATTTGAAAAATCCAAATTGAAAGCCAAAAGAGCTGGCTGAGATTGGAATTCAGGAGTGGCCGAAATAAGTTCACCAAACTCAAAAGCTTTAGCAGCTTCGGTCGTTGTCGAGCCTGAAGGTGTACTGAGTTCACTCACTTCATCGAAGGCAGTCGTGTCGAAGTAAGGAAACGCAGACAGAGATTTGAACGATAGAGCAAGCTTTCCACCGAAATCAGAGCTGAATAGCTCGACATCCGTCTGAGAATCATTGTTTAGGTCAAAAGAGTACGATTGAGGAATAGAAGAACTGGGGAAGGTAAGATCTTGATTGATCGGTACAGATATGGGGGCACCAGAGGCCACTCCAACGTAGCATGCCGTGACGCCCGCGCCCGCGGCACCTAAGTTGCGAACCGCTTTGGACAACTTGGAGGAACGGCGTTTCTTTTTGCCCATAGTCGGAATATTGGCGGTCGCCAAGGTTGTTGTTTCAAGCTGAGGTTGCGTCATTAGCGTACTCCTAAAGATAGAACTAATAGGGAACAACTGAGTTGAAAATGGAGCGATTCCGACTGAAAACGAGTCAAGCCACTCGATGCTTCATGGGCAACATAACAGAGGTTTTTTATATTGCAAGTATTTTTGGGAAGGCGCTACTAAAACCAGCTTGATTCATTCCCTGCTTGTTGGCGCAAGGCACCCAGGCCGCGACGTAATAAACCAGCCACTGAGGCGGGTGATCGATCCATTACCTGACAGATACTTTCTAGAGTGAGCCCCTCGATATGACGCATGGTGACGGCGTTGCGTTGGGCTTCCGGGAGCCGTGCGATCGCGGCGGCCAGGGCGAGCGATTTTTCGGTCTTAAGGAGTTGTGCCTCAGGTGGGGCTGTCTTGGCCATGGCATACCACGACAAGCTGATATCATTCTCATTGGCTTTGGCTAAATCTGCCTCTCGTCGAAAATCGCGTTTGTCGGCTTCATGATAGCGAACAAGATTCAAAATATTGTTCTTGTGCAGACGTTTAATCCAGCTCAAAAACTCTGCTATCGTGCGACCTTGGAACATGGAGAAATCCCGGTGGGCCTCGATGACGGTAATTTGCACTACGTCGGAATCCCCCTCACGGGTACGAATCTTTTGCCCGAGGGATTGGCGGGCCATTAACAACAGTAATGGCCGACACAAGTCTAACAGTCCCTTCAACTGTTCCTGATCGTTCTTCGCTGCCATCAGTGCCACGGTCAGCCCTTGCGTCAAAAAGTCAGACCCTGTGGAACGCTCTTCCATGTGGTCACCCAATAGAAAAAGGCACTAAAAATGTTATGTAGAACCGCAACGGTTAAATCAAAATCTTGATTGGCCTCAGTAGGGAGAATATTGGCATGCAAGGCATCGGCACAGGAAATTTATAAAAACATCCAAGAATTCTCGGTCATGCAATGCGCCAGCCGTGCCTAGAACTATGAACATAGAGCTGGCTTACTCACTAAATCTTCAAAAAAACGCCCGAAACACCCTGTCGGGGGGTCGAACCGTTCGATTGCGGGGGATTTTGGCCACAACTATACTTGTTCAGGCGTCGGTGTAGCTGATTGATTCACTTTCTAAGTTCGAGTACCGAGATGCTGCGCATTCCATTAGCTTTGGCTTGCTATCTGGCCGCTTTTTCGCCAGCCTTGGGGGCCAACTTCTGGCTTTCGACTAGCGGATGTCTTCCGCTTCCACAAGGGTGTATCGAGGCGGGATCCACACCTCCTGCCAGCTTGGGTGACATACCAACGATTACGCATCTACCCAGCGCCACAGTAGGAACTTTTTACATTTGGGCAAGGCCCACGGCTACCAAGACGCTCGAAAACTGGTCCTTGACAGTCGTCTCTTCCAATACCAGCGTGGTGTCGTTTAACGCTTCCAACACTTCGTCGGTCGAAGCCTTTAATCCGGTCTTGGGCAATACTGGGGGCCAAATGTCTATTCCGATCGTACGTTGGGAGTTCGTTGATGAGCCCACGGGGGCCAGCCTTGCCACGGACAGTCTGAAGGGGCTCAATGTTTTTGGTGTTGCCCGTTTGGGAAAAGGCATTGGTCCGGCCAGTGATGGGGTACAACAAGGAATGACCCCCGACTTGTTTGATGATCCGCTTTACCATCCTGGAGCCAACGCTTGGTTACTGGGCAGTGTCAATTACTCCTTGCACGGCGTACTCGGTACGGCAGAGATCCGTCTCCAGATTGGCGAGAAAGGCATCAATCACACGGGCGAAAGTTCGTCGGCGACCAATGTCGTTTTCGGCTGGGTCAGCGATACGGCTCTCAATGCGAACACACAAAGAAACAAGGATAGCGCGACCGCCGACCTCTATATTGCTGTCTCCAATAATACTCCGACTGCAGATTTTGATGACGATAATGATGTCGATGGCCGCGATTTTCTAGTTTGGCAGCGGGGCGGATCGCCGGTTCCGTTTAGTCCGACCAATTTGGCCGCTTGGCAGGGTACTTATAATGGCGGCGCGTTGGCTGCCTTGAATCATATCCCTGAACCAGCCACGGCCGTGCTGCTAAGTTTCCTCTCAATGGTGATGAATCCCCGCCTGGCTCGAGGTTCGCGCTGACCCTTCGAGTTTAACAAGAGCCGGAAATGTGTGATCTGAGATGTAAGATATTGGATGTCAGAAAACGTCAGGAACGCATGAATCGCCGCGCGCGCAGAACTTCTGCCACCGACAACGACTCTTCTGACATCATCAATCACACATCTCGCATCTCAAATTTGTCCGGTTTTACGCTCGTCGAGCTGTTGGTGGTAATCGCGATCATCGGCGTGCTGGTGGCTCTTTTGCTGCCGGCGATCCAGGCGGCTCGTGAAGCGGCCCGCCGTTCGCATTGCACCAACAATCTCAAGCAGATCGGCCTCGGGCTGCAAAACTACCATACGCAGTACAAACATTTCCCACCCGGAACGCGGCTGCATCTCCAACAAGACAAAGTCGGCGTGAGTTGGCGGGTGCTCCTGTTGCCGTTTGTTGAGCTCGGCAACATCTACAACGAGATCGACCCCCAGACAAATGGGGGCGCCCTCAGTGACACCCACAAGACGACGAGCTTGAGCGATTTTGTCTGCCCCTCGCAGGATCCGCCATCAAGCGATCCCAACATCGGGAAGAATTCCCACTACTCGGCTGTCGCGGGAGCCAACACCACTAGCGACTATATCGACCTCGAAGACGTCAAGTTCGGGGATATTTATACCAACGGCATCTTCTTTCCCGAGAGCAATACGCGGATCGGTCAAATCACCGACGGCACCTCGAATACTCTCGCCATCGGCGAGCGAACCTACATCTTCAAGCACTGGATGGAAGGGGCCATTTGGTACGGCATCACTCCCCCGCCAGGGCGTGCTCCATCGCTGAGCGACTTTATTCCGACGGCGGAGATCGGCATGGGCGGGGCCAACAACATCGTCTTTCCGATCAACGCCGATCACAACGAGTTCGGCTATTACAAATTCGACTTTTCCGTCCCTGTAGCCGACAGAAAAATGCGCCTCAATGAGCTTCCGTTTGCCAGCCGACACCCTGGCGGCGCTCACTTCGGCTACGCAGACGGCAGTGTGCATTTTTTGAACGATGCGATAAATTTTACGACCTTCCAGGCCATGGCCACCAAGGATGGTGGTGAAGTGGTGGATAAACTACCTTAGCGAATTGCGACATGAACAAAATTCCCACGCAAGGACGATTTTATCTCAGGCGCTACACCATTCTCTGGCTGCTGCTGTTGACCTTGAAATCGCTTTTGCCTAGCTCGGCGGTTGCCCAGGTGACATCCATCTGGAACAGCACGACGGGGAATTGGAGTGACTCCACAAGATGGAGTACCAATCCACTCTTCCCCAATAACGGTAATGGGGGGAACGACTACAACGCGGTCATCAACGGCGGTACGGTGACGCTCGATCAGAATATCACCCTCGAAGACCTGACGTTCTCGGGCGGGACGATTACCGGAGCTTTTGACTTAGTGGTGAACGATTTACTCAACTGGACGGGTTCCGGCCAAGTACGCGGCGGGAGCCAGATTGCGGTCAACACGTTCACTACCAGCAACAACGTGACGTATGCCGAACCTGGGACCTCCCTGGAGGTACTCAATGATTACACACAGTCCAATGGCTCGTTTAGTCTTACAGCCGGTGCGAGCGTCGACATCGGCGGTGCGTTCCATTACACCGGCTCGAGCTTCTACCTGCTACAGTCGGATTTCAGTGTCGGCAATGGAGCTGCCAGCACCATCGAGGCGGGCAACTTTCAACTTAACTTGGGGGCTGCTGGCCCAGGTGGTGACCTAACCCTCAACACCCTGACGACTCATGGCAGCACCACTGTCGCCAACGGTTGGTCCCTGCAAGTGTTGGGTGACTATCAGCAGGATGCCGGCAGTTTTTTCATGGGAAACAATGCCGATCTCCAAGTTGATGGAGCTTTCAATCTCGTTGATGTTACTAGCTTCCTAATTTCTAGTAGTGCCTCGCTCAGCGCCGTGGGCAACCCGGCAGGCAGTTCTATCGAGACCGGGTGGGCCGAAGTGCGTGGTGCCCAGATTGCGGTGAACACGTTCACGGCCAGCAACAATGTGACCTTCGACGACCCTGGGACTTCGCTCCATGTGCTGACCGACTACACGCAGACCGGCGGCTGGTTTGATGTGACGGATTTCGCCGATGTCCAGGTCGACGGCGCGTTCAATTTCACGGGTACAAGATTCTTACTGCTGGACGGAAGTTTCAGCGTAGGCAATGGGGCTGCCAGTGCCATCGAGGCGGGGGAATTTCAACTCAACTTGAGCGACATTAACGCTGGCACTGATCTGACGCTCGGCAGCTTGACGACGCATGGTTTTACTGGAATCTACAGTGGTTGGTCACTCCACGTGATGGGTGACTATCAGCAGGACAACGGAGATTATGCCGTGGGTTATGGTGCCGATGTCCAAGTCGACGGCGCCTTCAACCTCATCAATGGCAGTTCTTTAAATATCTACAATGGCGGAACGCTTAGCGCCTTGGGGAATCCGGCAGGCAGTTCTATCGAGACCGGGTGGGCCGAAGTGCGTGGTGCCCAGATTGCGGTGAACACGTTCACGGCCAGCAACAATGTGACCTTCGACGACCCTGGGACTTCGCTCCATGTGCTGACCGACTACACGCAGACCGGCGGCTGGTTTGATGTGACGGATTTCGCCAACGTCCAGATCGACGGCGCGTTCAATTACACCGGTTCGAGATTCCAAGTGCTGAACGGAAGTTTCAGCGTGGGCAATGGAGCGGCCAGTTCGATTGAGGCGGATACATTTATCCTTAACCAGGGCACCACTGACCTAGTGATCAACACCTTGACGACGCATGGTTACACTGTGGTCGGCAATGGTACGTCGCTGCACGTGCTGGGAGACTATTACCAGGACGCCGGCGATTTCGCCGTGGGGCACAACGCCGATGTTCAGGTTGACGGCGCCTTCAATCTCGTCAATGGAAGTTCTTTCAATATCTACGATGGCTCGACCTTTAGCGCCTTGGGGAATCCGGCAGGCAGTTCTATCGAGACCGGGTGGGCCGAAGTGCGTGGTGCCCAGATTGCGGTGAACACGTTCACGGCCAGCAACAATGTGACCTTCGACGACCCTGGGACTTCGCTCCATGTGCTGACCGACTACACGCAGACCGGCGGCTGGTTTGATGTGACGGATTTCGCCAACGTCCAGATCGACGGCGCGTTCAATTACACCGGTTCGAGATTCCAAGTGCTGAACGGAAGTTTCAGCGTGGGCAATGGAGCGGCCAGTTCGATTGAGGCGGATACATTTATCCTTAACCAGGGCACCACTGACCTAGTGATCAACACCTTGACGACGCATGGTTACACTGTGGTCGGCAATGGTACGTCGCTGCACGTGCTGGGAGACTATTACCAGGACGCCGGCGATTTCGCCGTGGGGCACAACGCCGATGTTCAGGTTGACGGCGCCTTCAATCTCGTCAATGGAAGTTCTTTCAATATCTACGATGGCTCGACCTTTAGCGCCTTGGGGAATCCGGCAGGCAGTTCTATCGAGACCGGGTGGGCCGAAGTGCGTGGTGCCCAGATTGCGGTGAACACGTTCACGGCCAGCAACAATGTGACCTTCGACGACCCTGGGACTTCGCTCCATGTGCTGACCGACTACACGCAGACCGGCGGCTGGTTTGATGTGACGGATTTCGCCAACGTCCAGATCGACGGCGCGTTCAATTACACCGGTTCGAGATTCCAAGTGCTGAACGGAAGTTTCAGCGTGGGCAATGGAGCGGCCAGTTCGATTGAGGCGGATACATTTATCCTTAACGCGAACGACCCTAACTTTGGTACTGATCTGACGCTCGGCAGCTTGACGACCCATGGCGACACGGGGATCTACAGTGGTTGGTCCCTCCACGTGCTTGGTGACCATCAGCAGGATGCCGGTAGTTTTATCGTGGGTTATGGTGCCGATGTTCAGGTGGACGGCGCTTTCAACCTCGTTGATGGCTTTCAACTTCTGGTCACCGGCGGAGCGACGCTCAGCGCCGTGGGCAACCCGGCGGGCAGTTCGATTGAGACAAGCGGGTTGGTCCAGGTGCGTGGCGGTTCCCAGATCGCAGTCAACACGTTCACGGCCAGCAACAATGTGATCTTCGCCGAGCCGGGGACCTCACTTCAGGTACTGACCGATTATACCCAGACCGGCGGCTCCTTTAGTGTGACAGATGGTGCGGATGTGCAGGTGGGAGGAGCCTTCCATTACACCGGCCCGAGCTTCTATCTGCTGGACGGGAGTTTCAGTGTCGGCAATGGAGCCGGTAGCGTTATCGAAGCGGGGGAATTTCAGCTTAATTTGAGCGACGTTAACGCTGGCACTGACCTGACGCTGAGCAGTTTGACGACCCACGGCTCTACGGCGATCTACAGTGGCTGGTCCCTGCATGTGTTGGGGGACTATCAACAAGATGCCGGTGATTTTATCGTCGGTTATGGTGCCGATGTCCAAGTCGACGGCGCTTTCAACCTCGTTGATGTTACTCATCTCCAGGTCACCGGGGGAGCGACGTTGACAACATCAACAGCGCAGTTGCTTGCAAATCTTGGCTTGGTAACGGATGGCATTCTTGAAAATAGCACTTGGAACGTGACGAACAACCTGATTCTCGGTGACGTGAGTGGTGATCCCAGCGGTCGCGTGAGTTTGGAGGTGCGTGCCGGAGGGCTGCTAAGTGTCGGGTCGAGTCTGGTGATTGGCTCCGGCGGTCAGTTGAGAGGAACTAGCGGAGGCACGATCACAGTCCCCGAGATCATCGTCGAAAATGGAGGTCTGCTTGGAAATGGGACCTTCTCTCTGGATTCCAACGTGACCAATCGTGGCACAGTTGGCGCAGGAAACATTATTGGGTCGCTTGAGTTCTTGGGTAACTTCACCCAAGAATCAGCGGGTACTTTGGAGGTCAACCTCTCTCTTAGTGAGTTGACTGTTGGCGGTGCAGCGAACTTGGCTGGCCAGCTCGACGCAACTTTGCCCGATGGTTTCGTGCCAAGTGTTAATCAAGAAATCACAGTGTTTGCTGCGAACTCAATCGCAGGGCAATTCGAAACGCTCTCTTCGCCAAACCTGGCGACCGCCGGTGGCGGACTGGGTTTAGAGCTTGTCGAGAGTGCTACCGAGATCAAACTTCGTTTCGTGCAGCCCACTAGTACCAATCTTTTCCAGGGATCGACAGCAAACTCCAATTGGTCGGACATCGCGAATTGGTCCGCGGGAGGAACTCCTAGCGGAGCTAACATTGTCTTGCTGGATAACCTTGCCGGTGCGCCGCAGCGCGTGGACGTGACCCAGAATGTATTCGTCCATAATTTATTAGTCTCGGGCAGTGCCGAACTTTTCACCTTGGCTATTGGACCAGGCAGCAACTTTTCGGCTCTGACGGGCGTCAAGGTAGCCGACAACAGTGTGATTGATGTCAATGGCGGAACGTTGGTGACTGACAGCTTCGAGGTACTCACCGATGGTTCAATCCACGTTGAGAACGGCGGCCGGTTTCTCGCTTCGAGCCCTGCAACATCTACCATAAGCAGTAGTGCGGCCGCCAGCCCCAACGATGCCGCGCTCTTAACCATCACCGGTACCGGTTCGAAGTTTGAATCCAAAGGCTCAATCATCGTTGGAGCCGAAGGAGCGGGGGAAGTCACTGTCGACCTGGGTGGCCGGATGGCGTCCGTGGGTGGCGAGATTGCTCAGATCGCAGGTTCATCTGGTATCGTTTCGATCGACGGGTTGAACTCTCGTTGGTCGGTCGAGAAAGATCTCTATATTGGTGGCGATAGTGTTTCCTCTGGCGGTTCAGGCACAGTCGAAGTCACCACTAATGGTCGTCTATCCGTTGGTCAGCGGCTACATCTGTGGCCGGGCGGAAATTTGTCGCTCACCGACGGAACAGGTATCGTGACGGTTGGGCAGGGTGCGACGACGAACACTGGAGGCACTCTCCAAGTTGTGGGTGACGGACTAATTTCAGGAAGCGGCTCCATTGACGGTGACGTCATCAACCGCGGGAGTGTTCGTCCCGGCAATTCTCCTGGAATTCTCACGATCACCGGCGATTACACGCAAGCGGCTGATGGCTCGCTCGAGATCGAGGTTGCTTCCTACTCAGGCACGATGGCTATGCCTGATTGGGTGCCCGGCACCGATCACGACCAACTGCAGGTGACTGGCGCGGCTATGCTTGGCGGAAGATTGGAAGTCCCCGTGATCGATCCCTTGAAATCCTCGGGGGGACCAACACTGGGATTGCCGCCTATCAATTTCTTGACAGCTGGCAGCGTGACGGGCGAATTCAGCGCGGTGGTGGCTCCCGGACTCAGCCTCATCAATCCCAATCTCACTGTCGATGTCGAATACATCACTTCGGGGCCAGATCAAGGTGCTCGACTGAGTTTTGTGCCCACTGAGTTGAACGTCGTGTTTGATGACGCGACCAATACAACGGCCAACTGGTTTGATAGCGTTACCACATGGGAAGATACTGACAATCCTGGTGCCCCAGTCTTGCCGGCTTTGGTCAACGACATCTCGATCCAAAACCTGACCGCTACTGCTCAGGAAGTGGAAATCGTGAGTGCCAACGCCTTAGTCGCCAAGCTGACGGTTGGAGGAGGCACGGAGGATCTCACTGTTCAGATCGGCAGTGGCACGCCATCGAACATCAGCGGAAATCTTTCCTCCACGTTGGATGTGACGATTGACGAAAACGGCGTGATTGCGATGAATGGAGGCACGCTTGCCACATCTGAAGTCACCCTTGCTGGAGGCCTGCTCAAAGGTAATGGCTTGGTTGACTTGTCGAGTGAGACCTCTGTCGGCACGCTCACCGTCACCAGTGGCACGATTGCCCCGGGTTTTTCCGTGGGGCATCTCGACATCGATGGCGATCTCGACCTAACAGCCGAAGGTAATTTGGTGATCGAAGCCACCAGTGAGGCCATCCGCGACACAATTTCCGTCACCGGCGAGGCCATCTTGGAAGGCTCCCTCACCCTCGACATTACGGGTAGCACGATCCAAGCGGGCGACAGCATCCAGATACTTACGGCCGAAACCATCACGGAAGACCTGAGTTCCTTCGAGGTCATCGGCAACGATAACGATTTGTATTTCCGCTTGAGTATCGAGCAGATCTCACCTGACTTGGTGGCCCTATCGACGGACGGTTTCCATGAAGGGGATTTTAACTTTGAAAATGGCTTTGGTACCGATGACGTGGCCGCCTTTGCCATGGCCCTGACCGAACCTAGGGCCTATAGCGATTTGTACGGCGCTTCGGCCGATTCGAAAAGTCTCGACGGCGACGACGACCTGGACGTCGACGATATCGACAACTTCGCCGCTTTACTGGGCATGCCCGTCGCGCAACTCACTCACAGAATCAAAGCCTACTCGATCAATGTGCCGGAGCCCTCAATGCTGCTTTTGGCGGCTGTGAGCATCGTGTGTGTAATCGCGCCACGCCCGTCACGCAATCACTTGTTCGGGAAACGGTAGGGAACGCCCTCCACGGCGTTCCATTGTTTGGGTGGAAAGCGTCTCGCTATTCACGCAACGCCAGGGACAGCGTTCCCTACATCGTGGAGTTCCTGCTCCCTAACTATTTCTCAGGTGACGGATTCTCGGGTGACGGAGTTGGCTGCCCCTGATGGGGATTGTCTACATTCGCCACTTGAGCCACCAGCGCGTAGAATTCCCTCGGTTCCGTGGGCCATTTCTTAACCATGTTCTTGATAAGCATCACGGATTGCGTCAAGTTTTGTTGTGCCGCCAGGGCACCCGCGAACACGGCCCGTCGCATTTCGGCATCGAGTTGATCGGCTTCATAACTGAGTTTCTTGGGTTGGGCTCGGCCAACTTGCTGATAGATTTCGGTCGCCGCGCGCAGTTCTTCCTCGGCTTTCGCTTTCTCTGACGGACTATAAAATCGACTGAGACCGAGATGGCAATCCGCCAGCGCTAGCAGTACCTCGGCTTGGTCCGGCGATCTCGCCGGAATTTCTTCAAACAGCAACTTGGCAGCTTCGTAATGTTTTCTGGCTTCTAGGGGTTGCTGAACTTGTTCGGCAAGAATCGCCAACCCAAGCTGGCCGAAGGCCTTGTCCAGTTCACTGTAAGTTTCCTTATTGAATGTTTCGTTCGCGTGTCGGTAGTGCGACTTATAAACTTGGTCGAGAAGTTGCGTCTTCGGTCCCTTCTCGCGCTCCAGAGGCCAAATATCCCAAGGGTTCGCCGTGCCTGTGTATAGCTTCAGGTCTTGTTCGAGAACCGATAATTGATTGACGTTAGCTTCTTTCTCGGCAGACATCTGCTGGATAAGATCGTCCTTTTCATCAACCAAGTCCGCTAAGCGTTCGCGCTGAGTTTCGATGCGATAGGCCGTCGCGGGGCCGGCGATCGCCAAAATCGTCGTCAAAGCGGCGGCCGTGGCGAGTGCTGGTTTACGCTTGCACCAACGAACGATTTTTTCCGTACGACTTACAGGCCGGGCTAGGATCGGCATGCCGTTCAAATAGCGACCGATCTCATCCACAACCTGCTGGCTGGTGTTATAACGACGGTTGGGGTCGCGTTCCATGCATTTGATGCAAATGGTCGCCAGATCTTTTGGGATGTGGCGATTGAGCGTGCGTGGATCGGGAGCATCTTCGGTCAGGCGTTGATGAACTTGCATCTGTGCGTTACCACGAAACGGCTTTTCGCCCGTAAGAAGCTCGAAGAACATGACTCCTAAAGAATAAATATCCGAGCGGCGATCGGTCCAATGGGCATGTCCCATCGCTTGTTCCGGGGACATATAGGCTGGTGTGCCGAGAATTTGACCCTCCACGGTCATCGTGATCTCATTCACATCACGCTTGGCGAGCCCAAAGTCCATTAAGTATGGCACTTGAGCTTGATCGAGCATGACATTCGACGGTTTGAGATCGCGATGAATAATCCCGTGTTCATGAGCGTGATGCAAGGCGTTGGCAATAGTTTGAGTAATGAGGCACGCCTCTCGAAAATCTGGCCGTCGACTTGTTAGCAAGTCCGCCAGAGAGACGCCTCGTACGAAGGCACAGACGATAAAGATCGTGTCGCCTTCTTTGCCCACTTCGTAGACGGGAACAATATTGGGATGACGGAGCTGTGCCGCGGAACGGGCTTCACGAAAAAACTGTTCGAGTTCAAGCGAACTCAACTGGCCTTTTCGTGGGATCTTCACGGCAACTACGCGATCGAGTTCCGTATCGCGAGCTTTCCACACCGTGCCAAAGCCACCGACTCCTAATCGTGATACCAACTCGAAACGGCCGACGCGCTGGAGCGCTGTCGCCGCCGAGGTCTGTTCCTCGCGCACTGCCAGATTGAAAGTGCTTCCACACGAGCGGCAGGTAATTTCTTCAAAAGGAGTATCAGCCAAGAGTTCCACGCCGTTACTGCAGTGCGGGCAACGAATGTGCAGCCCTCGCGAGCGACCCGGCGTATGATCGACAGTTGCATCAGACCCTGGATTGCATTCAAATTCACCCCCTAGTCCCGAGGTGTGAAGCTGAGTTTCATCCGGATCAATTGGTTGATCTTGGCCACCGGCATGGGCTTGATGATTGATACCATCAACCAGTCTGAAAAACTGTTGAAGCCTTTCAGCAAGCTCGGGATGAGCCTTGAGAAGTGCCTGTTTGTCCACACTCTCACCCTTGTCAAGGCGAGCTAAGTACTCTGCCAAGACGTGGTCGATTCGCGATTCGCTACCCTCTGGCTTTGAATTCATGCTTGTACTCACCAGCAAATTTTAAAATGCTTTAAAAATCTGTGTTCGTCATGATTGACCTGCCGTCGCCTACTCACTCTAAATTTAAGTTAGTTTCAGGGTAGTATCTAGACTGGCTCGATTTGGTTGTTAGGCCGTAGCCGAAGCGAGTAGACGCGGCTTGAATCACCACCGGGAAAGCTGATGGTCAATCTAGGAGGCTAGAGGGCCTGACTGCGTTGTCTTCCCATCACCAGCGATCCGTGAGAATATTGGCTTTGACCACGTATCGAGTCGTACTCAGCCTGATCACTCGTTTCGGAAATGGTGTCTAAGCGTTCTATTGACTTAGTATGTTGACTGTCTACTGTAGCGCCTCGACAAAAGGGGATTCTTAGTTGCGTATCGATGGAACGGCAAACGGGGATTGAATAAGGAAAATTTTGTTTGGGTAGGAAATGGCGTCAGATTATTAGATATATTATTGTTTCCGTTTTCCGGGTCTTTCAAGGAGAGTAGTCATGGCTACGTTTATCACGACCATCAACTTTACTGCCGAAGGCATTCAAGAGATTGGTGAGTCCACGAAACGTGCCAATGCCTTCAAAGCCGCCGCCAAGAAACTTGGTGTGAAGGTCAAGGACATTTACTGGACCTTAGGCGACTATGACGGCGTATTGATTCTCGAAGCTCCCGACGATGAGACTGTCACCAGCTCACTCCTCCATCTGGCAGGGAAAGGGTTCGTCCAAACGTCCACAGTCCGAGCATTTACGGGGGCGGAGATGGACAAGATTGTAGCGAAGCTGAAATAAGATCGAGATCAGTAGCTCATTGTGGAAAATTGTCGATGGATTTCAGGCAAGGAGTTCATTTGTGGGACGACACCTATCGAATCGACGATTTGGTTGACGATCTTTTACGGGTGATGAATGTCAGCGGAGAATCCATACCGTGTCGCACTTGTCATTGTGATTGTCCTCACGATCTCGGTAACGCTTTACGATCATGAAGCAGGCAACACTGGTAATAATCGCGCCATATCGCTGGGCGCGCTGTGTTCGATTTTTTTACGACACTCCGGGCATGTGTGGAAATGGGTTCCCGTACAGCAGACGATGTGTTCGAAACACATTTTGGTTTCGCCGCATTCCCAGCATTGAGCTAGAACCTTCTCTGGCTGCTCTTGCGGCGGATTGGCGTTCTCAAAAGTATCCATGACCATCCTTATCGATTTGAGAGATTGTTCAATCGGTACTCTGGCATATATTAGGCATCACGGCTGACTCATTGACGGCTCGAAACATCGCCGCCGCCGAATCTCGACCGAATCGTTTCTGCTTGCTACGAACCATTCGATAGCCGAGCCGGGCAAGGAAATGGTTGGGCTTGGAGAAAGCCAGAATGTCGTAGGAAACCGTGCTAGTGGCACGATCCCACACAATCAAGAATCTTTCCTCGCCGCTCTCAACATGGCTGGGCAACGTGCCGTAGGCAAAACCGAATTTGGTAACTGCCCCCGACTCGTTCACCGTGTAAACAATCCTGCACGAGTTGAGCCACCACAACCCAACTGCCCAACCCATGATCGCCACAACGCTGCCAGGTACTAGCGGCGATTTTGGAGACCAGACCTCAACCCAACCCAGTCGGAACTGTTCCCACCTCTGCAATGCTGCCTTGGCGGAATTAAAAACAGCCTGTCCCTCCCCCAGCTCGATTCGAGTCCTATCAACGACGTAGCCAGCGGGAGGAATCGTAGCGGTTGATCCCACAGCGGAATAGTTAAACGGCAAGTTCGCTTGTTCGGCTACGAATTTATTTAGTGAATCGATTGAAGGTTTTCTTAGCGACAACATCCCCATTCCTGCTCTAACTCTCCGCTAAGCATGTTCCTCGGACTGAGAAACGGCAGTAAGATACTCTCCTATACTATCCGCAGAACAAAGCGTTTGCTAACTGCGAATTCGAGCAGAGATTATGCTCTCATCAGGGGTCATAAATGGCTGAAACACCGACTTCACCGGTTGTTCTGCTTGACTAGTGCCTCCGATTCCCGATTCGTCCGATGGGTGTGAATGAATCGATTCAAAAAGCCATCGCCGACGTCAACGAGTAATCTGTTCAATCACGAGCATAAATTAGTTAACGAAAACGTTGTAAGGGTGTAAAAATTAAAAATAATGACCAACTCCATTGAATCACTGCCCAACCTCGGTCCTAAAAGTGGTCAATGGCTACGGGATGCTGGCATTACCACGATTGCTGACCTCGAACGACTGGGAGCTATTGTCGTTTATAAGATTGTGAAGCAACGGGAACCTAAGACTAGCCTTAACCTACTCTGGGCTTTGGCAGCAGCTCTCGAAGGAAAAGATTGGCGAGACTTAGACGAGACCGCCAAGCAAAAGCTACGCAAGGAGGCCGATGCGATATGACCGATCAGGTCTACAACTCTGGGCCCTCGCCCAAAACTGTACAGTGAACCGTGACGACAAGGCTATCAGCAACGGCGACAAATCATGAAAATTATTGGTTCTCTGCTCCTTCTAGCGGCGGCTGCGTTCTGTCTCTTCGGCTTCTTGGCGACCTTTGAGCCAACAGCCAAGACGACCCAGATCATAGCATTTAAAATTGGCTACGCAGTGATCGGTTTGGGTTGTGTGATTGGAGCTGGCATCTTTTTCATGAAAACAATACGTAGGCGAAATAAGCCGTCGCCTTGAATCGAAAAAGGTCTGCATTTTCGCCTACCGTCATGATTGCCAATTCATCACCGTGATCGACAGTTGCAAGACGGTCGCCAGCGACACCCATACAAAATATGGCACCTGGGCTACCTGCCGCCCACCGATAATGTCGCCGATGGCGACCAATAAGGGGTCTCCTACTGCGGTCATTTCGAGTGCACCTGCTACCACCCGCTGTTCCTGTTCAACCAGTTCGGCGTTTTGGAATATTCAATGCTCCGACGCGGGAACAACGCCAGCGCGAATTGCTGGCGGCGGGTCGAAACAAGGGGAAGGGATCAAAGAATTGCTCACAATCAGCGAGTGAAGTATCACGCTCATGAGGGGATTGGCATTGTAGCTTGCTAACAACGAATTGCGACGCACAGCAAGCACCAGGCTTCACACAAGGCTAGCAGTTCAATGAATTCAGTGTGAATCGAATTAGATTTCAACACGCTGACGCCAGGCAAGTAGCCGTGCGCAGGCGAGCCCAACCACAAACACGACCAGTGTAGCCACAACCGTGATCATGTTGGCATGGAGTGATAATCGCAGACCAGCAGGGAGTGCCAGCCAGTCGGGGAACGACAGCCCGGCGGTCACCAAGATTCCCGCCAACACCCCAATGGCCGCCGCCAGCTGTGGCAAACCGCGCGCGATCAGGCTCAACAAGAACAAGCCCAAGAGTCCGCCCGAGAACGCGCCGGTCAGCACCCAGTAGGCATCGAGGATGCTTTTCACGCCGATCATGGCGAGCGCCACCCCCACGCCGGCGCAGCCCATCAGGCAAGTGCCGGCGTGCAACACAATCATGGCTTCGCGTTCGCCGCAGGTAGGTCGCAAGTGGCGTTTGTAAATGTCCAGATAAATGACCGTCGCCGAGCTATTGAGCGAAGTATCGATGCTGCTCATCGCGGCGGCAAAAATCGCCGCCACCAGCAACCCTGTCATTCCATCAGGAAGTTTACGTAAAATAAAGTGTGGTACCACGCGATCGCCGATTTCAGTTTGCTCCAGTTCAGTCACCACGGCTGCGAGACTGTCGGGGGTTATTTCCTGACCTTGGCTTACCAACCGCTCTGTGGCCATTTGCGTTTGCAAGTCGCTGAGGAGTGCGGGATGGGTTTGATAGTAGGCATACGAGGCCGTGCCGATAGCGAGAAACACGAGCGAAAGCGGCACATAAACAAGCGACCCCAGCCAGAGGCTACGCACGGCGTCGCGCGTGCTGCTGGCCGCTTGGTACCGTTGCACGTAACCTTGGTCGATGCCAAAATTCTTCGTGTTCTCGCACAGCCCATAGAAGAGCGGTATCCACAGGGCGGTGCTGCCCAGCGCCAAATCGAACTCAGTGCCCCCTAGCGAAAACTTCTCTGCTTGGCTCGCCAGCGAGATCGCTTCGGCCGGACCGCCAGGCATGTCAAGCAACATCACAAGTAGCATTAGGATGGCCCCGGCAATGAGCACGATGCACTGGACCACGTCTGTCCAAATAACAGCCTCAATGCCACCCAAGGCCGTGTACAGTGTCACGGCCACGCCTGATCCCACAATGATTTGCCATTGCGACCAACCCGTCAGAGTAACCATCACTAACGAGATGGCGGCATAGATGGCCCCCGTGCGGGCAAGCTGAGTGAGCAAGTAGCAGATCACGCCGTAGCTTCGCGCCCAAGACCCAAAACGCTCTTCGAGACGTTGGTAGGCCGAGCCACCTTGCTGATTGCGGTACATCGGCACGAAGTAACGGGCGGCGATCCCGGCGGCAAAGAGCAGCGTCAGCGAGAACCACAGATAGTCCCAATTGCTGGCGTAGGACCGCGCGGGAACCAGAATAAAGGTGTTGCTCGACAGGTACGTGCCAAGAATCGAGAGCCCAATGGCCCATGCCGGCAGCGAACCGCCGGCGGTCATAAAGTCGGTGGACGTGAGACTGGACCGGACAAACCAACAGCCAAGCCCCACAACCCCCACGAAGTAGGCCGCGATCACGACAAGATCAAGTGTGGCAAGTTGCATCGACCCAATTCGGCTAACAGACACGTACGGCTTTTGACATCAAACCGCCGAGAGCCATCGGAGTTAACCGCAAGCAACCTGACAAGATCAATCCGTCAATTTGGTGCAGAGTGGTTGAGCCAGCAGTGCCGGAATGGGACAGAAGACCAACAACAGCGATGACGTTGGCCGCTCTGCGTTCTGTCGCCTTCGGCAAGCCGATCCAGCCTCAAATGGTGGTGCTGGGCAGCCTGAGTTTGGGCGGAAATATTATTCCGATTGAGAATCTTGCCGAGTCATCGCAGGTCGCATTTGCTGAATCGCGTCAATACACAGGCCATTTTCTCTCACATAGAGGGTGACTTCGCTGCCTTTGATGCCAGAGCAAACAGCTAGCGGCTACTGGTCAATATTGAGTTGGCCGAAGCTATGAAACATGTTCAAAATGGGTAATGTGACATCGCCAATAGGTTTGGTTAGTTAGCATTTAACATGGTCTGAATAGCAATTTTGCTGGCCCACGCGCTCAGTAGTTCTACAAAATCTTCCCTCTCGCGCGAGAGAGCGGTGTGATTGATCCCAACAGGTTTGCAAGAGACGCTTAATTTTACAGCGTTTTGGAGGCCTCATGATCGCTCGACCATGAAATTTTGATGGTTACATCTTGGTTACCGAGTCTAATTGGTACGTAATGTCGTGTAGCGCAACGAGAGATCAAGCGGCTCTTCAGGGTCAAATTTCAAAAACGGTATGTACAGTTTCTCAAGCTCACGAATCGATACCGTTACCGCTATTCTTCGCACAAGAATGCATTTCCATGAGATGACTTGCAAAGGTACCAAAAGTCCGTTAATGTAAAGAAATCACCGGGAAATACTGCGAAAATTAAGAAACTCGGGCATGCCTACGAATCCGAAGGTTACAGGTTCGACTCCTGTGGGCTGTACTGTTTTGCTTCTTCTTTTTAGAGTAACTCTGTGGGGCTTAGCTTTTCTCATTCTGCCTTGCCGATTCTTTGTTGCTGTACAGAGTGCGCATCCAATTGGCGCGCTCGTCACACATCACCACCTCCCGCGTTTGATGTTTGCAACGATTGGGACATATATTGTAGTGGGTAGTGCCTAAGACAACGATTTTGCGGCGACATCTGTGGTATTCCAGCATGGCACAGGCCTTGCGAATATTACGCGTAGCCAAGTCATTCGCAGGAGATGCAGGCCGCTGTTGAACGTTGTTGGGTATCTCGCGGGTTGCGATTCTGCGTCGGCTTGGTGGGAGGGTAAAGTGATGGCTCAATGGCACGTTGGTACGCAGGTGCGACTAAAAACGACGGGCGAGCTCTATCGAATCGACTCGATTGTGAAGGATGGCCGTTTGTGGCTCTCGAATTCATTTGACAGTTTGTATGCGCACGCCGATCAGGTTGAGTTGGCGACAAGGCCTAACAAGAATCGAGCTGCTAAGCCTAAGATTGCTGCCAATCTCAAGATTTATCTGGGGCACTCATCGCCCGCATGACCTATCCGAAATAGGTCTTGATTCCATCGAGCACTTGCGAGGCGGCGACTGATGCCAGGATCATGCCCATCACACGGCTGATAATACTGGAGCCGCCGTCGCCGATCACCTTGATAATCACCGACGAAGCTCGCATCAGGATGTAAGCGGCGCCGACCACGATCAGCATCAATCCCGTGACGACAAAAAGCTCGTCGATCGTGTGTAGGTCGTTGCGAGTAAGCAGCACGACGGCCATCATCGCGCCGGGGGAAGCGATCGACGGGGTTGCCAGGGGGAAGATCGCCACGTCGTCGGCATGCTTGATATCTTTGCGCTCGGCTTCGGGTTTGCTTTCACCGAAGATCATCGTGAGCGCGAACAAAAACAAAATGATGCCACCCGCGATCTGAAACGCGGAGATCGAAACTCCCATCGCGTTGAGCACGTATTCGCCGACCAGGATGAAGAAGAGCAAAATTCCCGCGGCCACGACCGACGCGCGGTTGGCAATGCTGCGTCGCTCAGCTTCGGACCGGCCACGCGTCGCAGCCACAAAGACTGGCATCGTGCCTATGGGATCGATCACCGCCCACAGGAGTACAAAGTTGCTGAGGATAACTTGATATTCTGGCATGCACGTAGGGCAGTGTCTTTTAATTTGGTAATTCTTATATGACCGGGTCTCTATAATCCAGGCCGCCCGTTCGGATTCTGTATGCTCCTGTCGTGCCCGCATTCAGCTTGAAATGCATCAGCATTTCGTAATAAGGGATTGGTGCATGGTCACTACCATAAACAGCATGGGCAATGTGCGTCAATCCGCTAGAGAGGACCCCCTTGGCGCTCGGCGATCTTCTAATACGATTAGGCTATCCCCCCGACCAAAAGGAAGACCCACCATGAAAGACCGTATTGCATCCCTTACCCCCCGCCAGTTGGAAGTCGTTCGTCTCGTCAGCTTGGGCTGCGACGTGGGTGAGATTGCCAATATCCTAAACCTTGCCGTCAGCACGGTCGACAATCACAAGGCCGCTGCGATGAAAACGCTGGGAACCGATAAAGCCACGCTGCTGACTCGGATTGCCATCAAGCACAAGATCAGCAAGCTCGATGAGACGCTGACTGCCGCCGAAAAGCGCAAGTCGGGCCGCAAGAATGACGGCTGGAACTAGAGATAAGTTTTAGTTGTCTTCATCCATCTGCGCCGGATCCAGCTCCAATAGCTTGCTTGCGTTTGGTTTTTCGACGTAATCCTGAAATAAGCTTTCAGATTCGACAAACTATGTTTGTACGTCTAGTTGGCCAACTCGCTATTCTTTGCGTTGCGCTCGCGACAAGTTCCGTCTATGCCGTTGAGCCTGTGACTCCGCACGCCTCGCCGGAAGCGCGGGCGGTGCTCGATTATCTCAACGAGATGAAGGGCAAAAAGACGCTCTCCGGGCAAATCTGGGTGCCTTGGAGGCCCGACGCCTTCGAATATATCGAACAAGTTACGGGCAAGTTGCCGGCCATTCAAGGCCACGACTACATGTTCGAGCACGACAACAAGCGCGGCAATGAGTTGATGATTGAGTGGTGGCGCGCCGGCGGAATTCCCACCGTCATGTGGCATTGGGGAGCGCCGACCAAGGGCGAGGGTTATGGCCAAAGCAAGATGGCGATCGACATGAATCGCTGTTTTGAAGAAGGCACGCCCGAAAACAAAGCGATGTGGGACGATCTCAAACGGATCGCCGATCACTTGACTGTGCTCCGCGACGCCGGCGTGCCTGTGTTCTGGCGGCCGATGCATGAGTTCGACGGCGGCTGGTTCTGGTACGGCATGGGGACCGATGAGCAGTTTATCCGGCTGTGGCGGACGATGTTCGATTACTTTGCCAAAGAGCGCAAACTCGACAATCTGATCTGGGTCTTGTGCCACAGCGGCCGGCCCCGCGCGGGCTGGGATCCTGGTAAGGAATATTACGATCTCGTAGGGATCGACACTTACGACCACGCCATGCAACCGTGGCTTTACAAGTGGGTGAAGAATGTTTACGGCGATGATATGCCTATTCCCCTACATGAGTGCGGCACGATCCCCGATCCCGATCAAATTTTCGCTGACGGCACACCGTGGTCGTGGTGGATGGTTTGGCACGGCAGCTATCTGTTCGATCACGATCGCGAAGCACTGAAGCGGGCCTACAACCATGAGCGCGTGATTACGCGCGATGAGCTGCCAAAGTTTGTGACCGCAGCCAGTCCTAAGCGTTAAGCGTTTGAAGCTTCTTTTGCGTTGCAGTGGCACGGCGTGTGCCTTTTCTTACTCGCGACCGCGGGAAGATTGATCATGGCATCGAGATTTCCCGGGACTTTCCCACGTTATGGGAGGTCAAAGCCAACAATCGAGCGCGCACCCCACGCACACCCGTGCGGATGCGGCACGAAACACGAAGTAGTACGCAGTTTATTTCCATGGAAACTTTTACTCCCGGCATGTGGTGGATCGCACCCATTTCTTCAATCTTGGCCTTGGCGTTTGCCTATTACTTCTATCGCGCGATGCTCGCCGCCTCACCGGGCAGTGAGCTAATGCAAACAATCGCCGGTTACGTCCGCGAGGGGTCCATGGCCTACTTGCGACAGCAATATCGTGTTGTTGCTAAGGTGTTTCTGCTGTTGATGTTTGTGTTAGGCGTGCTTGCCTGGTTTGGAATCCAAAACCCGTTCGTGCCGATCGCTTTCATCACGGGCGGAACTTTCTCGGCGCTGTGCGGTTTTATCGGCATGGTCACCGCCACGCACGCCTCCTCGCGCACGGCCCAAGGTTGCCTTGCCAGTTTGAATCAGGGATTGCAGGTAGCTTTCCGCTCTGGGGCGGTGATGGGGTTGGTAGTTGCCGGATTTGGGCTTCTTGATATTTGTTTGTGGTATCTCATCCTCGATAAGTGGGTGTATACACCCGAGCACATGCAGCAGGGTTTGTCGCTGTGGGGTGTGACTTTCGTTCAACAAGGGATGACGGACCTCGACAAAATGGTGCAGATCACCGCCACGATGATCACGTTCGGCATGGGTGCTTCGACGCAAGCGCTTCTTGCGCGTGTTGGTGGTGGCATCTACACCAAAGCCGCCGACGTTGGGGCCGACTTAGTGGGCAAGGTCGAGGCCGGTATTCCCGAAGACGATCCGCGTAATCCAGCCACAGTGGCCGATAATGTGGGGGACAACGTCGGCGACGTCGCAGGGATGGGAGCCGATCTTTATGAATCGTACTGCGGTGCAATTCTAGCGACAGCCGCGCTGGGGGCCGCCGTCGGCACACGCCACGTTTACGAAGGCATGCCAATTTCCGAAGTGCTCAATCTTGTGATCGCGCCGATGGTGGTTGCCGGGATCGGCATCTTGTTTTCCATCCTGGGCATGTTTTTGGTGAGGTGTCGCGAAGGGGCTTCGCAAAAGCAATTGTTGCAGGCCTTGCTCTTCGGAACGCTCGGTAGCAGCGTGATGGTCATCGTGGCGTTGATCGTGGTGGCAAGCAGCACGAATCTCATCGGTTGGGGAATCGTGGGTTCGGTGATTTCAGGGTTGGTTGCGGGGGTGATCATCGGCCAAGCCACGGAATATTACACGTCCGACGAATACGCACCCACGCGCGGCATAGCTGGACAAACGCAAATGGGGGCCGCCACTACCATCATCGACGGTCTGGCCACGGGTATGGCATCAACCGGTGCTCCCGTGGTCGTGATTGTGATTGGTATGCTCGCCGCTTTTGGCTTCGCCGGTGGGTTTAGCGATCTTACGATGGGGCTTTACGGGATCGGCTTTGCGGCGGTGGGAATGCTCTCGACATTGGCCATTACTTTAGCGACTGATGCTTACGGGCCGATTGCCGATAACGCGGGTGGCAACGCCGAGATGGCACATTTGCCCAAGGAAGTTCGCGAGCGCACGGATGCGCTCGATTCCTTGGGCAATACGACCGCCGCCACGGGAAAAGGTTTTGCGATTGGTTCGGCGGCGTTAACCGCGATGGCACTGTTGGCGGCTTACGTGGAAGAAGTGCGGCTGTGGGAAGATCGGTTTGATGTGCCCGCAGTGACGCAAGTTGCCGACGCCACGACTGCAATCCTCGTTGCGACGTCGGATGAATATTCCCCGGGCTTGGCCGCTCATTCGAGTTTAGAAGAGACCGTGATCGCGCATGATCTCACGATTATGAATCCCCTTTTACTCTCGGGGATGTTCGTGGGGAGCATGTTGGCCTTCGTGTTCTCGGCGATGACGATGAAAGCTGTGGGACGTGCGGCGGGCAGTATGGTCGAAGAGGTCCGCAGGCAATTTCGTGAGCATCCGGGGATTATGCTAGGCATGGAGAAACCGGATTATGCCCGTTGCGTTGCGATTTCGACAGCCGGGGCACAGCGCGAAATGATTGCCCCCGCCATTCTGGCGATTGGCGCGCCCGTGGCGACGGGACTAATCCTCGGTGTGGCTGGCGTGATGGGAATGCTTGCGGGGGGCCTCGTGACCGGTTTTGTGTTGGCAACGACGCTCAACAACGCTGGTGGGGCTTGGGACAATGCCAAGAAGTATATCGAGAAAGGTGCTTACGGCGGCAAAGGCTCCGACGCCCACAAGGCGGGCGTGATCGGCGACACCGTGGGGGATCCTTGCAAGGATACCAGTGGTCCCGCGCTCAACATTCTGATTAAGCTCGTGACCATGGTGAGCGTGGTCTTCGCGCCAGTGGTCGTGAAGTTCGCGCCGATCGTGCAAGCGTGGTTGGGAATAGGAAACTAATCAAGTTCCGCTTTCCGAAAGGCCAGTGGGCTCGCGTTGCAAATACGCCGCGAGCCGATAGAATGCCGAGACCTAGAATATCCTCGTCCCCCCACGGGAAACTTGCCGCTGGGCGACTCGCGTGTCACCTGTTGTTCGGCAGACCTCGACAATGGCCTCTGCTCCGAACAAGCTCTCGCTCGGTGAAAAGCTCGGTTATGGCTTGGGCGATGCCGCCGCGAATTTCGTGCTGCAAATGCGGCTGGCCTTTCTGATGGTGTTCTATACTGATCATTATGGCCTGACGGCGTCGGTTGTAGCCGTGATCATGGCCACTTCGCACATCACCGATGCCTGCAACGATTTGGTCATGGGCACGCTCTCCGACCGCACGCAAACTCGGTGGGGGAAGTTTCGCCCCTGGATTTTCTGGAGTGCGATTCCGCTCGGCGTGACGGGGTACCTGATTTTTGCCGCGCCGGAGCTCAGTGCGACGGGAAAAATCATCTACGCGGTGGTGACGCTGAATTTAATGATCATCTGCTACGGCGCGAACAATATCCCCTATTCCGCGTTGGGGGGAGTAATCAGCGACGATCCCGACGAGCGCGTGAGTGTGGCCTCGTGGCGAATGGCCTTTGCGATGCTGGCGGCACTTTTGGTCCTGACCTACACGCTGGATATGGTGAAGGAGTTCGGCCAAGGCGACGCGCTAAGCGGCTACCGAACAACGATGGCTATTTGGGCAGGGCTGTGCATTTTATGCTCGTTCGGAGCGTTCTTTTCGACCAAGGAGAGAATTGCTCCGGTCGCGACTAAGCACACATCATTGCGTGAAGATTTCAAAGCACTCTTGGCGAATCCCGCTTGGCGAGTCTTGGCGATCGCGGCGTTTTTGATTTACATCTGCAATGGGCTCCGGGGAAGTGCGGCCATTTACTACTTCCAGTATGTGGTTGAGCGCGAATATCTATTTGGTGATTTCAGCTTGTATGGTGCGTTCAATGCGGCGGGCATGATCGGTGCTCTGATCGGCATCTTTTTCTCGCAATCGCTCGCCCACAAGTTTGGCAAACGCAACACCTTTAGCGGCGGACTCGTGGTGTCGGCCTTGCTGGTGGCACTGTTGTATTTTGTGCCGCCTGATGCCGCTTGGGGTATCCTTGCGATGCACTTCCTGTTTCAAGTCGCCTTTTGTGTCACGGTTCCTATCGTGTGGGGCATGATTGCCGACGTGGCGGATTTCAGCGAATGGCGGTCGGGTCGACAGATCACGGCCCTTACCTTCGCTGCCACGCTCTTCTTTTTTAAGATCGGGCAGGGGATCGGCCAGGCGCTGACCGCGTCGATTCTTAATATGATTGGCTACGAGCCCAAAGTCGCGCAAACGCCCGGTGCGGTCGAAGGCATTCGTGTGATGATGACCATTCTGCCAGCGACCATCTTTTTTCTCTCGGGCGTGACGATCCTCGCCTACGTGATTACCCGCGCGATGGAACAAGAAATGACCGCCGAACTACGTGAACGCCGAGCAAAATTGGCAGCAGTTGAAGAGCAGTAACGGGTATCCGCGACACGTCGTTCGCAAGCAGCTCCGCCTACAAGAAAAACATCACCGAACACGTGTCGGGGTGCGCAGCACAAGAAGTGTTCGACTTATCGCCCAAATACGTCTTGTCACAAGTGACACCGACACTCGACTGGTCACGCTTAAAACGCACACAATCATCGTGCCAGTCGAGTGTCGCTGCCACCCGAAGTAGAAGAACCACTTCTAACGAACCATCGCCCGCGAAAGCAGCGATTGAACTAGCATCATCGCCGCGGCCCAGGCGGCGGTTGGTTCGGGCACGGATACGGCTTCCACGCTGCTTAAGGGCTCGGCAGTCGTGACTTGCTGTTGCCAGGCCAGATAATCGCGACCATCGACGTCGCCGTCGCCGTCGGCATCGCCATTGTCGCGCGTCGCGCCAGTGGTCATGCCATAGCCTTGTTGCCACATCGCGAGGTCTTGGCCGTTGACTTCGCCGTCGAGATTAAAGTCCGCACCGGCTGCGAGGTTGAGATTCATGAACTTCACATCATCCAGATGCACGGCCCCACCCTGGTTGTTAGGCTGGTTGAACAACAGCGACAACCGTGCCTCGACCGCGTTGGCGGGAGCAACTGCCGTCAGATCGAAATCATTCCAAACATTGTTCGGCGAACTGCCGTTGGCAATGGTCAAATCGTTCCGCTGCAGCATGGCCGACGACCCGGCCTTGGCGCCAAAGTTGTTGTAGAACTCGATGCGCATGATCACGGTGTTGTTCGTGCCCACGATCGAGTCCTGCGAGCGAATGAAGCGGCTCACATCAGCCCGCACTTCATCGCCCGGCTCGACCGAGATCCCTTGGTAGATGCCCGAGGGATTCGCACTGCCGGTGAATCGGCCAAACATTTTTAATGATGCATCGTCTTTGGCGGCTTCATTGTGAATTGAAACATTGTTGGTGAAAGGTTCGTTATTGATGATGCTCCACCCAGCGAGCGAACCATCGTTGTCCTCGAAGTTGCCATTCACCATTTTCAGTGGCACGTTGTTATCACGCTCGAAAACGCGGACGAAATCGACCTGCATCGTTTGAGGCCAAACGCTTGATCCGTCGGGTTGCTGATCGCTGCCACCCAGGAAGTCGCCACCGACGGCCACATTAAGCACGGTTTCCATCGGCGCGTTATTGCTGATTGTTCCATTCACATCGGAGTCGTACAGCGTGTACCAATTGATGTCGTCGACAAAGAACTTAATCTTCGTGGCGTCCCATTCCACGCTATAGGTGTGAAAGCCGTCGTGATAATTCACCGGCTGGCCGAAGCGCGATTGAGTATTTTCGTCGTACTTGTACTGATGAGCTTCCCAATTCGGACCGTAGTGGAAGGCGCTGCTCGTTAAGTTGGGTTGCTGCCCGCGATTTTCGAGGATGTCGATTTCGCCCTGGCTGGGCCATGGATACTGGTCGACATTAGGTAACAACCAGATGGCTGGCCAGGTTCCTTTCGTTGACGGCAGTTTCGCACGAATTTCCCAACGGCCATATTGATTGGTGTAATGGCTTTCCAAACGGGCCGAGCGGTATTGCTTCCCACCGTAGGGCTGGTTGGTGGCGGTAATCGTCAGCAAGCCGTTGGCAACCGTCGCTTGGCTGGGAACATAGGCTTGGCGTTCATTGTTATGGGGTGCCGTCCAGATCTCATTCTGCCATTTGGTCAAATCAACCGCATTGCCGTCAAACTCGTCGGCCCAGACTTGGCTCCAACCCTCGGCGCTCATCGCCACGGACTCAAAACCAAACAGAGCGGCCACGCACGCCAACAGGAATGCCGGAACGCGCCCACGAATTATGGTCGCGTGATTATTTGAAGCTGCCATTGTTCCTCTTGCCTGTTAACTGTTGCAAGTTAATTGCTTCTCGCCGCGCTCTGAGTTGCCCCCTTGCCAGCAAACATGGCATCGGCTTCGGCCGAGTCCACATCTCGTTGGGTCATGTTGAGAAACCCAACCATACGTTGATCGCCCGAGCCTGTTACCTCAAAAACGACTGGTTCGTCACTTCCCCTAACGTTGCCTACAACACCGTAGCGAATTTTGAAAGGCTGACCATCGCGTTCGCTCGTGAACAACTGGTCGAGTTGAGAGGTGTTCACACCGATTCGAGTTAACTGGGATTCGGGGAGACCGCGAATAAATTCCTTCAATATTGCTTCATCAGCCGGGCCGATCCAGTTGTTGTTGGCCTGATAAGCAAGATACAAATTCGTCACGCGCTGGATGTTACTTGAATTTGCAGCAGCAATAGCGTCATCCGGATTGATACTCGAATTGCATCCCGTCAACGCACCTACAACAACAAAAATAGCAACCGAGCAAGCAAAAAAAGACTTGAACATCATTTGGAGTCGCATAAAGTGATCCTATCAACCTTACAGACTGTCTTGTGATACCACTACTTGGTCGGCCCGTTTGCCCATACTGTCGAGCAATAACACGTCGGCATCTTGCGAAATCGTACGTGTGGAACCGTCTCCAAAGACGGCACAAATAATGCCCGGATGGGCTGAACCAAAACCCTGCTCGTCGGGCACAAAAGAGTCTGTATCTCCTATGCGGGCATCACTGTCACCTCGGATAAGATACTCAGGTCTTGAACTCGTATTACCAACAGGGCGTGCGGCAAACTGACGCATATGTGGCCAGTCAGCACCGACATAATAACCGTACAATTCCCAATAAGGATTCCCACCCGCTTGACCTGCTGCAGGATTAGGAGCTGTCCAATATTTTGCTTGAGCAGCTTTTTCAGCCAGGAGAATGGTATTCGAAGTGCCATCGACAATCGACTTGGATTTCACGGGAGCAAACTTCCAAATCTGTGGACCTCCATTAACGTTAACATGTCCACCTTTAGCAATGATACCCGTCCAGGTGAGCTCTTCTTCCGTTCCCACGGCATTTGAAGCCGGCGGTACGGTTCTTTGCCACGCAAAACCTGGCCAGTTCGGTGTGAAGTGACTTGCCACCACACCCGCGTAATCTCCCAATGCGAATGCGTAGATCCCATTTGCTATGCAAATACGATCGTTTCTGGAAGGACACTGGAACGTGGGGACTTTCACCTCAACGATGCCGGTTCTTAAAAACCCGCTGTTAGCCTCGGTTCCATCACCACGCCGCCGATCATAAAGATTCTGTTGCTCGATGAAAGGTAGCACCTGATACATCCAACCAGCATTCTCATAGCCAAACAGCGACTTCACCTTTTCGGTATATTGGCCAGTTTGAGTCGTAAACTGTTCAACCGCCCCGCCTGCCGACGGATAGGCTTTCTTGGAACTCTCGAACAGATTGCAAGCGATTCCTAGCTGACGCAGATTGTTGATGCATTGCGACCGCCGGGCCGACTCCCGTGCGGCCTGGATGGCTGGCAGCAAGAGTGCCACCAGCACGCCAATAATCGCAATCACCACCAACAATTCGACCAGCGTGAAACCACGCCGCATCAAAGCACGACGGTACAACATATAAGACTCCATATCCAGATTTCTGCTTACGCGCTGACGCGTGATCTCCTGAACAACAAGCCACAAGCAATTGTCGAAATGAGTGTCAACGAAGCGGGTTCAGGAACGGCCGTCACACCAGCGAGCGCTCCACCATTGTACGCACCTTGCCATTCTGAGAGCAGGGCGGCATCGAATGCCGGGGTTGTGGCCCCACGTTGCCAAAACAGAAAATCTTGGCCCGTCACGGCACCGTCACCATTGAGATCGCCAGCAATACCAACATCGGCAATCGCTTCGATTTGAACGGTCCCATAAGGAGCGACATCGGTGATCCAAACATTGCGACCGTTGAAATTGAAACCGTACTGAACATGACGGCCAGCACCGGCATCAGTTGCTAAGCTGACGCTGAAAGGGCCGGGAGTCAGGGCTACGGTTGAAGTATTGAATGACGAATAGTCAGGGGCGAAGTCGCGGATGAAGGCCGTGGCGACGTGCTCGCTGGTCAAAGTGTTGGCCAAAACTTCGCCTTCAAACGTGACGGTTTGTCCCGAAACGGTATCGATGGGGAGTTCAACATACAGATTGGCATCCATGATTTTGTTTCCGACCGATCCTGGACCACCGGAAGGAGTGTACCAAAACGCGTTAGGATCATTGATCGAATTGGGGGCAAGAGTCAACGTTGTACCCGAAAAGTTTGATACCAAGTCGGCAACACCCCAGTTACTGCCGAAAACAAAAGTTCCCAGGTTCTCAGGAGTCTCAAAGACATTCATATATCCAAGCCAGGGTGCGTCAACTTCGACATTATAAGTGACCTGAGCTTGTGACTGAACAGAAGATAAGACAATCGCTCCACACAGCGAAAGCACGCAACACAAATATTTCACAGCTGATTCCTCCCGACAAGTTATTCCGATTAGCTTAAAAGATTAGGCAAAAGCCGCCGCGCCTGCCCCGGTCGCGGCGACTCTGATTAATCGTATTCAACACAATGATAAAGTCTAACGACGACGACGACCGACAAGTAAACCCATCATCGCGAGCCCGCCCATGGCCAAGCTGGCCGGTTCAGGAACGCCGATAATTTGGATGTTTCCGTAAGGAGCCACGTCCGTCACCCAAACATTCACGCCTGTGGTCTCAAAACCAAATTGGACATGACGACCCGGCACGGGGATCGTGTTCAAGCTGATGCTGAAAGCACCCGTTGAAGATAAAGGGACTGACGACACATTGAAGGAAGAGTAGTCCGGAGCAAAATCCTTGATGAAGGCTATTGTGCTATGTGCACTGGTGAACGAGTTGCTCAGAACCTTGCCAACAAACGTTACGCTCTGCCCAACGAGCGAGTCATCTTGGACATACATACTGGCTGCCATGATCTTGTTGCCGGCAGCACCAGGACCACCCGCGGGTGTGTACCAGTACGGATTGGGATCACCAATTGTATTCGGAGCCAAGGTCAAAACCGGACCAGAGAATGAAGCTACGAGGTCCGCAGTCCCCCAGCCGCTGCCAAACTGATAAGCACCGCCATTGGACGGCAAATCAGACACATTCATAAATCCGAGCCATGTGGCCCCTGGATCGACACTCACGGTGGCTGCACTTGCACGTTGTGCAGCGCCCCAGGCCACACATGCCACAATAAACATAACCATCATACGTTTCATTAGTCGCTCTCCCAAAAGATTGTGCCGCGTCGGATCGGAATAGTAAGAACGCAATTCGCAAGCAGTGCCACGGCAAGACAACTGACGAATTTCTGGCGCGAAAATAATTCGTCGCCAAAGCCTCCAACAAACAAGAACACTGAAAAGTCGTGACTAGTAGCCGCGTGTGAGAAAAGCCCTGCTGGCCCCAGGAAAGCTGTTTCTAAGAAGTAACACACGCGAAACAGTTAGTATCATAAGTGACGGTAACAACGGTGTCAACAAATTTTCCGAATTTTGTGTGACGAGAATTATTTTGCCTGCGATATTTGTTTGGCCAAGGAAAGTGGCTGAAATAACCGGGTTTATTGAGATTCTCTTTGAGAAAATGTTTCAAAATTGTCTTTCCTCTGAGTAACTTCGTGATTACACTGAGTGATGTAACTGTTTCTTGTCACAATTCTCCTCATACGGTTCGGCCATGCCTTCGATTCGCGAAGTCGCTAAAGAAGCCGGCGTTTCCATCGCCACTGTTTCTCGCGTCATTAATGGTAACGGTTCTGTTGCCCTAGAGTTGAAAAATCAGGTTCTCGCAGCCATTGATCGTTGCGATTATCTCCCCTCCGTGGGACGGCGCGCTTGTGATTCCGTGGCGTTACTCTACGTCGGGCAATTCAGTCCAGGCTCACCGTATGACTCGGCCTGTATCGAAGGCATGATCAACGTCATGCGGAAGAGCAATCACGATTTGGCTGTGATCGATCTGGCTCGCGATAAACAACCTGACGAAAGTTATCGCCAGTTTTTTGGCCGTAAAGGTATCTGCGGCGCGATCGTACGTTCGACCGCGGCCGATCGCGAGATTCTAATGAAGATGGCGCAGGAACAGTTTCCGATTGTTGTGCTCGGCGATCACTTCGAGCATCCGCGTCTGCCATTTGTGTACGCAAGTTCGCGCAACGCCAGCCGCGAGGCGATGGAGCATCTGATTTCGCTGGGACATCGCAACATTGCGTTTGCCGCGAGCGATTGCGAAGACGGTGACCACGGCGACCGCTTTGCCGCGTATTGCGATATCATGAAATCGACCGGCTTATATAAGGAAGACTATATCAGCCGCATTCCACCTCATCGGATGGATGGCGCGCAGCTGTTGCGCAAGCTCATGGCGATGCCCAATCCGCCAACGGGCGTCTTCGCGGCCGATCCGTTCATTGCGATTGGTTTGATCAACGAAGCCCACGCCTTGGGTATCAAAGTGCCGAATGAGCTTTCCATCGTGGGATTCGACGACACCGATACCCGCAGCCAGTTGTATCCCCGCATGACGGCCATTTGTCAGGATTCGCTGCTGCTGGGCAGCGTGGCGTTTGAATGCATCATGCAACTGATCAAAGGCGAATCGCTCCCTGTAACAGCCAACTATGTGCAATCCGCGTGGTTGGAGATCAATTCGACAACCGCCCCGCCGCCGGCCGAGCGTTTTCGCGTCCTCACGAACGGTTTGCGCTTACCCACGCTGGAAAAAGCCCGCTAGCCGCACGCTTCGCGCGGCGTTCTCAATGTGCGTGCCAACTGGTATCATGGTGGGGAAGTTTTCCCGCGGTCATGATTTTAAGCGATGGCATTAATACAACTGAGTGATTTGAGCGTCGGATTCCGCGGACCGGCGTTGCTGGAAGACGTGGATTGTCAGATCGAGCGCGGCCAGCGGATCGGTTTGCTGGGTCGTAACGGCTCGGGCAAAACCACGCTGATGCGGATCCTTTCGGGGCAAATCTTGCCCGATCATGGCCAGGTTTTGTGCGCCCCCGAGACCCGCGTATCGCTACTGCCCCAGGAAGTGCCGCTGGGTCTTACAGGCACAGTCGAGGAAGTTGTCCGCGGCGGACTGGACCAAGTTGAAGACGAGTACCACCACGACTGGGAAGGCGAACAGCGGCTCGAACGGCTGCTCACGGAAATGTCGCTCGACGCCGAGCGGCAAGTCGAAACGCTATCCGCCGGGATGAAACGTCGTGTATTGTTGGCGCGTCAGTTGGTGGCCAACCCCGATTTGCTGCTGCTCGACGAGCCCACGAACCACCTCGATATCGAAGCGATCATCTGGCTGGAAGATTTTCTGGTACGTTGGTCGGGAACGTATTTATTCGTGACCCACGACCGGGCCTTCTTGCGTAAGCTCGCCACGCGGATTTTGGAGATCGATCGGGGCAAGCTGTTTGATTGGTCGTGCGATTACGACACGTTCTTGAAACGCAAAGAAGCTGCGCTGGCCGCAGAAGAAAAACAAAACGCCCTATTCGACAAAAAGCTCGCGCAGGAAGAAGCGTGGATTCGCCAGGGGATCAAAGCTCGCCGCACGCGGAACGAAGGCCGCGTGCGGGCGCTTAAGGAACTGCGCGTGAAGCGCTCCGAACGCCGCAGCAATGTCGGCAAGGCGAAGGTCAATATTCAGACCGAGCAGCGGAGCGGGGCGCTGGTGATTCGTGCCGAGGAAGTTTCCTTTGGCTACGATGGTCACGATATCGTCAGTGAGTTCTCAACCGAGGTTATGCGCGGCGACAAGATCGGCATCATCGGCCCCAATGGCGCGGGCAAATCGACGCTCTTGCGTTTGCTGCTCGGTAAACTGGAACCCCAAAGCGGCAGCGTGCGATTAGGAACGAATTTGCAGATCGCTTATTTCGATCAGCTCCGCGATCAACTCAACGAAGAGAAAACCGTTCAAGATAATGTGGGCGAAGGGGGCGACGAACTGCTGATTAACGGCAGGGCGCGGCATGTGCTCGGGTATTTGCAGGACTTCCTGTTCACGCCCGAGCGGGCGCGAACGCAGGTGAAGTTCCTTTCAGGTGGTGAGCGAAATCGCGTGTTGCTCGCCAAGCTGTTTTCCAAACCCGCCAACTTGATTGTGCTCGACGAACCGACCAACGATTTGGATTCCGAGACCCTGGAACTGTTGGAAGAGCAATTGATCGAATTCCCCGGCACAATGTTGATGGTGAGCCACGACCGCGAATTTCTGAACAACGTCGTCACGAGCACGATTGCCTTCGAGCAAGCGGGACCACGGGAATACGTTGGCGGGTATGACGATTGGTTGCGTCAACGAGCAATCATTGCTGAGCAAGCCGAGGAAAAAGCCGCTGTGACTGCTGTTGCCGCTAAGCCGCAAGCGGCTAAGAGAAAGCTTTCCTACAACGAACAGCGCGAGCTGACCGGCTTGCCGGCGAAGATCGAAAAGTTGGAAGCCAAAGTGGGCGAACTCCACGTCGCCATGGCAGCGCCGAGTTTCTTCAAGCAAGCCGGGCCAATCATTGCCACCAAGCAGGCGGAACTGCAAGCTCTCGAAACCGAACTCTCCACGGCTTACGTGCGGTGGGAAGAGTTGGAAAAAAGCTAACCGAACCTTAGCGGATTAGTTCGGGCTTGATGTTTTCGATCACCATGCCGTTTTCGGTTTGCAGCATGATCCCCAGCAAGTTGCCGTTGGAACTCATGATACACGCCCCGTGCCAGGTTTCGTCGAACGGCAAACGGGAATCAATTTGCCAACGCTCGTCGGCAAACGTTAATCGGTCAGTGGCAATGGGCGTGGTGAGATTGTCGCTGCCACAGGTGACGATCAGTTCTTGATACTTGCTCAAGTCGGCGTTGGGCTGAATCTTCGCCAGCGGCCAAGTCGATTCCGCCTTGAATTCTTCGGCCGGCAACACGCGCTTGGCTAAGCCGCCGCTGATGGTGATTCCCTCTGCGACGATGGGAATCGTCTCGCCCCAGATTTCAAGCGTCCGCTCGTCCTCTTTGTCGAAACTCAATAAATCGGCCGGGCCGAGAATGGCTCGATTTTCGAGTGCCAACAACCAGCCGCGCCGGCGGTTGTGGCCAAACACGGCCAGTGCGCCTTTGCCTTGCGAGATCGCAATCGTCGGCTGGGGGAAAATAAAATCATCGGGAAGCGAAGCACTGCCGATCGCGAGCCGCGGTTGCCATTTCAGCCACTCATCGCGCGGAGATTTCGTGAGTTCAAACCGATGCCCGGTGCTCACTCGCTCGCCAGCGGCATCTGGCGTTGCCATGGCCACACCTCCGGCGGCGATTGTTGCCAGCGTTTCGGCATCAAATTCCAACCCTTGAAAGCCAAACCGCAGATCGATGCCGCTGTTACTCCAAAATCGCGTGTTATCGCGAATCAACGAACGATATTCGGGGCGAATGTAAGTGCGTGCCACCACATTAGACGAATCATTAGTGAGCCCCACGCTAATCACGTGGCCGATATCGACGCCGCGATAACTCACCGGCGAACCACGTTGCAGTCCAAAACGCTGAATCGATTCCAACACGATTTCTAATCCATCAGAAATATCTTCCACTGAGGCGGGGGGATCGGAGAGTCCCTCAAAAATTGTCGCGCGTGCGCTATTCGGCGAGCCGGGCAGTACGCCGACGTAGCGTCCGCTGAGTAACGTATCGAGTCCGCGAATCTGCCCCAAACGAATATCCGGCTTTTCGATCCAGAAGCGTGTTCCCTCACGGGCCAAGGGGGCCGACTCGGCCGTGAGTTCCGCCGTGACGGTCACGTGTTTGAGGTCGTCATCAAGCACTAGAGATTTCACTTCACCGACGTCGATGCCGCGGTAGCGTACCTTGTCACCAGGCACCAAACCATGGCCTTCGGTGAACGCGATTTGAATTTGAGTTCCCGACGTATCGAGCGCGGCCCAAATGAGGGCGATCGCCACTAAAAAGCAAAGGGCCGTCACATTCCAGACCCGTGACGTGAGCTGTCCCGCGACACGCGCCGGATGCGCAACATTGCGAACCTCAGCCGTGGGAAATTCCGATTGTGGGGGAGTCTCGTCACTCATTGTCACCTTCCCAAATCGCATAAGGGTTAAACGACAACGAGGCGAGCATGCTCATCGCCACGCACAGCACAAATGCCCACACAGCTGGACCGATATGAAATTCCACGAGCGTGCCCAATTTCACCAGCATCACTAAAAACGCCAGCAGCATCACATCCATCATGCTCCATCGGCCTGCTTGTTCCATGATGCGATAAGTGAGTGCTTTGTGATTGCGGTGAAGAATCCCGAAGAGACTCAATTCCAACAGCAGCACAATTTTGACCAAGGGAAAGATAATCGAAAAGAGCAACACGACAAAACCAACGAACCAACTCCCCTCGCGGATCAGTTCGATGGTTCCCATCAGCAAACTGGATTGATGATGTCGGCCGAGGCGTTCGATTTCTAGAATCGGCAGCAAAATTGCCGGCCAATACAGCACAAACGCGGCCATGGCCAACGCGGCAGTGCGACTGGCGGAATAATCGCCATAGCGGCTGACCGTGGCCCCGCAGCGCGAGCAGGCAGCAACTTGCTTCGCAGCGAGCAGGGGAATGTGTTGAATCAAGCCGCAGCAGTGACAGGCTTTCAGGTCGGAAATGGAATTGGCCACGACATGCTCCCGAGAATGCGGTGGCGGTCCATCAAGATCCACTCTTAATCACCCCACTCTCAATCACCATTTTCAAATAAATCGTCGGTGGGGTAGGGGACCGGCTTGCCGCCGAGTTGGCTAATCGCATTATGAGCGGCCCGTTGTTCTGATTCCTTTTTGCTGCGGCCCCACGCCGGTGCAAACAGGACCGACGCGACCTGAGCGGCCACCTTGAAGCACTTGCTGTGGTCAGGCCCTTTTTCGTCGAGCAGATTGTAAATCGGCGTCACGCCATGTTCGCGTTGCGCATAGTGTTGCAGCTGTGATTTGTAGTTGCCGCGGAACTCGCCCGAAACGGTCTGCTCGATTTCCGCTTCAATGTGCTTGAGAATAAATGCCTTGGCTGGCTCGATGCCGCCATCCATATAAATAGCAGCGATCAACGACTCGAGCGCGGCGGCAATCACTGAACGCGGAATCTCGGGATCGGCAGCCATGCCTTTGCCGAGCATTAAGAATTCGTGCAGACCCAAGTTCTCCGAAATCGTCGCGCAAGTGTCTCGGCTCACCACGACCGATTTGATCTTCGTGAGGTCCCCTTCGAGATACTCAGGGTATTGCAAATATAACTGTTCGCAAACGACAAAGCCCAGGATGGCATCGCCGAGAAACTCCATCCGCTCGTTCGATGCCAAGCGATGCGAAACCCCCGAGGCATGCTTGAGGGCCGCGTTGAGAAATTCGACGTTACGAAAACGATAGCCGATCTGCTCCTGGCAGGCTTCCAGATCGGTCAGTGTTGAGGAATTTGATTCAGACAAAGAAACTCTCAGCGAGCGGGTGATCATAGATGCGAAGTTGATGTCACTTGCCCTAAAACCCTGCGGCACAAGCGTTTTCGCACTCATTCTAGGCTACCCACGACCCGAAAAAGTGTCAACGCGAGCCATGGCCGTCCAACGGGTTCCGATTCTTCTTGTTGCGTCGCTCATGGGTCATTAGCGCCCAAAGTTCATGGTTTAACGCAGATCGTTGGTGTGGGGGTGGCCAAATTTCTGGGGTAGTCTTTCAAGGGTTGTCATCGAAAATGAAGCCTGCCCAGGGAATGATTGAACAGATACACTGCAAGATTCCCTCACACGTTTTGATGCTCGGTATCCATGATTAACACGCTTTACCTGCCGGAACTACGCGAAATGCTGGCCGCCCACGACCTGGGCGAGCTGCAGGAGTTCTGCACCGCGCTGCATCCAGCTCGCACGGCGGAATTCATGGAAGGTCTGTCTCCCGACGAAGCGTGGGCTGTTTTGCAGGCCGCGGATCGCAACACGCGGGCTCAGATCTTTAGCTATCTGCCCGAAGAGATGCAGGTGGCGATTCTTGAAACCAGTGATCCCAAAGGAGTCAGCCAACTCATCGCGGATATGCCCCCCGACGACCGGGTGGACCTGATGAAAAAGGCCGACCCGGTGATCGTGGAAGAAGTGTTGGCCCTGGTGCCGACCAAGGAACGCCGCGACATTCTTCGCCTGCGAGCCTATCCGGAAGGGACCGCCGGGGCGTTGATGACCACCGAAGTGGCGTTCCTGCCCGAGACGCTCACGGTTCGCGATGCCCTTGAAGAGATTGGTCGCGAGTCGCACGACTTCGAGACGATCTATTACATCTACATCGTCGATGCCGAAATGCACCTGCGGGGAGTCGTGTCGGCGCGGCAGCTAGTTACGCACATCGGTAAGCCTAACCTGCTGCTTTCCGAGTTGATGACTCGCGACTTAGTCACGGTGGTGGCAACCGACGATCAAGAAACCGTGGCTGAGAAGGTTGCGGATTATAACTTTCTGGCGATCCCGGTGGTCGACAGCGAGCAACGCCTCGTCGGCATTATTACGCACGACGACGTGATCGACGTATTGCAAGAAGAAGCAACCCGCGACGCGCACTTGGCGGGTGCCGTGGGGCCGCTGACCGAAACCTATTTAGCTACCCCCTGGATGCAGCTCACGCGACACAGGGCAGGGTGGCTGGCCTTATTGTTCGCCGGGGCGTTGTTTACCACCTTTGCTATGCGGTCTTATAACGACAGTGTGCAAGAATTTGCGTGGATCGCGTGGTTCGTGCCGCTCGTGATTTCCACGGGAGGAAATTCGGGGAGCCAATCGGCGACGTTAATGATTCGCGCTTTGACGACCAAAGAAATCTCGCCCTCCGACTGGCGGCGCGTCGTTGTGCGTGAACTGGTGATCGGCTTCTTATTAGGGGGCTGCCTCTCGATCATCGGCTACATGGTGGGCTGTTTTATGGCTCCCTCGTTTATCGATGCGCTCGTGTTGCCACTCACGATTGTGCTCGTGGTGGCCTGCGGCACGCTGTTAGGATCGCTGTTGCCGCTGTTATTTCATTGGCTGGGCTTTGACCCCGCGTTGATGAGTACCCCGTTTATCGCGGGCATCAGCGATATTGTGGGCATCGTACTGTATATGAATGTCGCAGGCTGGCTGCTCAAGTCGAGTCTGTAGGCTAAATTTAGCCCCGGGTGATCGGGAGGTTCTGCCGACCGTCCACCCGGGGCAGCAAAGTTCTTAACCGCTGATGGACGCTGATCAACGCTGATAAGAATCAATAAATCAGAATTCTTTAAACATCCAGCAGCGGCTGGCCCACATACATTTGCAGGACTTGGCTCTGCACTTTGATCGCACGAATGAGAACCCAGATTTGGTCTTTGCTGAATTTCTCCGGATCGGAGCTGGCCAGTTCTTCCAATTCGTAGGTCATCGCGGCATGTTGGTCGGTCGCGAATTGAAGCTTGAGGCCCATTTCGCTCCAGGCGGCACGAAGATTTTTTTCTTCATGCAGTTCGTCCAAACGGTCGGCATTGTTCGTGATCAAAAGACACAATCGTGCCACGTCTTGAGCGGAGGCTTCGGGTTGAATTTCCTGAATCAAGCCCGCGAGTTTTTCGCAATTCATGGACGTATTCCTGGATGCTAACGCAAGGTATTGAGCGGTGAGCGGCAGGCGATTTCAGTGGTTTGAAGTTCGACTTCCGTCAGACAAGATTCCGCTGGTGAAAAGTATTGAACGAGCATTATTTCCGTTTCTGTAGCGTGCCCGTTTGTCAAAGCTTAGCTTACAAACGCGCGTTGAATCGTTATGATGTGAGTAGGAACCGCACTCCGGTTTTTGAGCCTATCTCGGGATACCGTGAACCGCCGTTGGCTGGGTGTGTCCGCTGAAGCGTGGCGGTTACAACCGTTACAAACGGCCCCAACATATTGAAGTTTTAGAGACCGCGAATATGCCCACTTTGGGAGTCAACATCGATCACGTGGCCACCGTGCGTCAGGCCCGGATGACGAACGAACCAGACCCTGTTTGGGCGGCCACGCTGGCGGAACTCGGCGGTGCCGATGGCATCACGCTGCATTTGCGCGAAGACCGCCGCCACATTCAAGAACGCGATTTGACTCTGTTAGGTCAGACCGTGGCCGTGAAGCTGAATCTGGAATTGGCTTGCAGCGACGACGTACTGAACATTGCTTGTAATGCTCGCCCGCATCAAGCCACGCTCGTACCGGAACGCCGTGAGGAAGTGACCACCGAAGGAGGGTTGGACGTTGTCGGGCAAAGAGAACGTGTGACCGACGCCGTGAAGCGGTTGCAGGAGGCGGGGATTGTAGTCAGTTTGTTTCTCGATCCCGATCCGGCGCAGATTGAAGCAGGAATTGCCACCGGCGCAACCGCGGTGGAACTGCACACGGGTGCCTACGCCCATGCCGCGGCGGAATTCGCGGCAAGCAAACAACTGGCCGGTTTGATCGTGGCCGGCAAGCAGATTCACGATGCGGGGCTCATCTTGCACGCTGGGCATGGACTGACTTACCGCAACGTGCGGCCGATTGCCGAGATCCCCAATATGTGCGAGCTGAACATCGGGCACAGCATTGTGTCGCGAGCGATTATGGTGGGGCTCGAACAGGCGGTCCGCGATATGAAACGGCTGATCACCCTCTGAAGATGGCCCTCTAGCGGATGGGGCGATTGCAGGCCGACGGCCTGAGTCGCTATCATGCGGGATTCCACGGGGCGTGAGATCATGAGTAATACAATCCAGGGAGGAATCAAGTAATGGAAAGAAAAGGTCAGGAATTTGCCGGCGTTTCGGTCGCGATTGTCACGCCCTTCAAAAATGATGAAGTCGACTACGACCGTCTCAAGGAACAAGTCGAGTTCCAAATCTCTGCCGGAGTGGCATGCTTGTGTCCCGTGGGAACGACCGGTGAATCGCCGACGCTTTCGCACGACGAACATGAGCGGGTGATTGCCTTCGTCTGCGAAACCGTCGATGGCCGCATCAAAGTGATGCCAGGCACCGGTTCCAACAGCACGGCGGAAGCGTTGCGGCTGACAAAATCGGCCGAAAAAGCTGGTGCTGATGGCGCGCTGCAGGTAGCTCCGTATTACAACAAGCCCACTCAACAAGGCTTTTACGAGCATTTCAAGCGACTGGCCGAAGAAACGAACCTGCCACAGTGCATTTACAACATTCCGGGACGAACCGGCAAAAACATTGAGCCGGAAACGATCATCCGACTGGCCGAATTGCAGAACATCGCCCTCGTGAAAGAGGCCACGGGTTCGCTGGATCAAGCCTCGGCTGTGTTGGCCAATACCAACCTCACGGTACTGAGCGGCGACGACAGTTTGACGCTGCCGATCATGGCTGTGGGTGGTGGTGGCGTGATTTCCGTCGCGGCGAACGTCGTTCCCAAGGACGTGATTGCGATGCTGACGGCCTTCAACGCGAACAAGATCGCGGAAGCCCAAGAATTGCATTACAAAATGTTCCCGCTCTGCCGCGACATGTTGGGACTGGCGACAAATCCAATTCCGATCAAGGCCGCGATGAAAATGCTGGGTCGCGACACGGGCGAATTGCGTTTGCCGATGACGCCGCTCACCAAGGACGAAGAAGCCTCGCTGCGTAAGACGCTAACGAAATACGGTTTGCTTTAATCAGTAACTTGAATGTTGGCCCCGGTATTGGCGGGGGGGGCGATGAGGGTTTCGTAGCCGCGGAATTCTGAAGTGGCGAGAAGTGCTTGACAAAGTTGTTGGGCAGAGGTTTGGTCAGGCAGCAGAACAAACACCGTGGGCCCCCATGAGGATTGGCCGACGCCGGTGATTCCCTGGGCACGAAGCCAAGCGATCAGCCGCGCCGTTTCCGGTGAAGAAAAAATCCCACCTTGCGCGGGAGCAAAGCATTTTCCGGCGAGGCAACCGTATTGATAGAGTGCTTCGTAGAACTTGCTGATTTCACGGGCTTCAAGCGCAGGGATAAGTTCGAGCTGAGTGAGACTTTCCAATTCAGTGGTTACAGACGACGGAACCGCTGGCAATTTAGCGATCGTGCGAGTTTCTTCCAGCCCGGCGCGTCCTTGGAGATTGCTGGAAGTGATCAGCAGGAAGCGCCACTCGGCCGGGAATTCGCCTCGATAAGCGAGACTTCCCAGTGGTTCGTTGGCAAGATGTCCTGCGTCGACGATGAATCCGCCGAGTAGGAAACCGTACGTGCCGATGGCTGAACGCCGCCCGCGCCGCGTCAGTTGGGCGAGCCTGACGGGATCACGCCAGGGGAAGCCCATGGCTTCAGCAATTCCCGCCGCCACGGCCAAGCCAAGTTGTGTTCCCACGCCGAGACCCGTGTGTTCACGCGAAGCTGCGCGAACGTTGATGCAGATCTGCGGCAGAATCGATAGCTGCAAGTGATCAGCGATGGAATCAGCAAATGTGATGACGCGATCACTCAAAAGCCCTGTGGCTTGGAATTGATCGGCCGCGGTGATCTCCAACTCCACGCCCGGCGCAGCAACCATGGCCCCGATGCCACCGAATTGTGGGCGATCGGCATCATGCCCGAGACTCGTGAGCCCGAAATGCAGGCGACAATGGGTATGAACTTCGACACGGCGTTTCATGATCGTGTTGACTCCGCCGCAAGTGTTTGCTCGATATGCTGCCGGAGCTGATCAAAAGCACGGTGTTCGCCGGCAGCGCCGGTTTTGTCGACCAGAGGTTGCAGACGTACAAGCTCCGCCAAAATCTCCTCCGATGGCAAGATATGCAGTCTCGTGGCTAAGATCGCGGCTTCGATCACGGCGTGTTTGGCACGATTGAAGCCAAAGAAGTCCCGCAGCGTACCGCGAGCTTGAGTTCGAGCAATGATGCATGATCTCTGCTGTGAGTCGTCAATCGAAATCACCTTGAATTCAAACCAGCGACAGGCATTCGCGAGCACCAACGGATGATCCGATAAAAACGTGGGTTTTTCCACGCGTCCAATTGCCGCTGCGGCGAAGAGTTCCACATCATCGGTGATTTGCAGTATGCCCTCGCGAGTTTGAACCAGATTTTCAAAGGTTGTTGAAGTTTGAAACGGCCGCAGTACGAATGTTTCAAACTCGTCGTCGACCACAGGCCCCATGGGAGCAATGTTGATCGCACCTGCCGAATTATGCGTGGTGACGATCCCTTCGAGAATTCGACCGGTTGCACCAAGTTGGGGAACGGAATCCGTGGACATGAAGTTTCCCATTAAAAGGTGACTGGCCGAGTCGGCAAGTGGGGTTTGTAATTTTGTGACAAGCGCAATTCCTTGGCGGCAATTTCTTGGGGGTTCACGTTGGCATCAATCCCTGCCATCCGCAGGAAGTTGGCGAGCAACTGATAACCGAACTGCGTGAGGGTCGCTTCGGGATGAAATTGCACGCTAACGACGGGAAATCGCCGGTGCTCGATTGCCATAATTGTGCCATCCCCTGTGCGCGCTGTAACTGCAAATTCAGCAGGTAAACTGGCTTCTTCCACGATCAACGAGTGGTAACGACACACGGTAAAAGGCGAAGGAACTTCGCGAAACAGGGTTGTTTGTTCGTGCCAGACATCCGAAGTGCGGCCATGCATTGGTTCAATGGCACGAACAATTCTAGAACCAAAAGCGGCAGCGATTGTTTGGTGGCCCAAGCAAACACCGAGCATGGGAATCTCGGCAGATAACTCGCGAACTAAATCCAAACTGCAACCTGCTTCAGTCGGCGTACATGGTCCTGGTGAAAGGACAATCGCTTGCGGTTTGAGATGTCGAACATCGGCGGGAGTTGTCGTATCATTACGCACGACCAGCGTTTCCTGACCGAGTCGTTGGAAATGACGCGCCAGGTTATGAACAAAACTATCGTAGTTGTCGATCAACAAAATCATGGAGTTGGCTTAACCCAATTCAAGCGACTGCAACAAACCACGGGCCTTATGCCAGGTTTCCCGATATTCATCAAGAGGATCCGATTGAGCGACAATACCGCCACCGACGGGCATCTGCCACCATCCGCCACCAGCGGTAATCGTACGAATCAAGATACTACTATCCATCTGGCCGTTAAAGCCAATATAGGCGAGTGAACCGCAGTACGGCCCTCGCGCGGTTGGCTCGAGTTCGGCAATGATTTCCATCGCTCGGATTTTAGGGGCACCGGTAATCGACCCGCCGGGAAAGCAGGCTCGCAGCAAATCGAGCGACGACGCATTCGGTCGTAAAGTGCCTCGGACGGCAGACACTAAATGTTTGACATGGGCATAAGTTTCCACTTGGCAAAGCTCGGTAACGCAAACACTGTCTATTGTGCAGACACGCGCAAAATCATTGCGCATCAGATCGACGATCATCACATTTTCAGCCCGATCCTTGGCGCTGAGTTGCAGTTCGTCGCCAACGAATAAATCCGCCTCGGGGGAATGAGAACGGCCACGGGTGCCTTTGATCGGGCGGGTTTCAGCGATGTTGTCTCGAACTTGTAGGAAACATTCAGGAGAACTGCTGCAAATCTGCCAATTGCCTAGGTCGAGATAGCCCGCATAAGGCGCGGGATTTTTCTCGCGGAGTTTGAGATAAAGCGAAACGGCGTCGGTTTTAGCCGGGGCGAGCAGCCGCTGGGCCAGATTGACTTGAAACACATCGCCGGCGTGGATGTACTCGACGGCTTGTCGAATCATTTGTTGATACTGCTCGGCGGACATGTTGCTGGTGACGTCGCCCAGTCCGACATCAAACTGAGGAGCCAACGCCTGCTTGGAAATCTTCTCAGTCGGCTTCTGGCTAACGTCAGTTACAGGCAGAGAAAGGTTCTTCAAAAATTCGTTGAGCCGAGCATGCGCCCGCGCTTGCCGACGCTTTGGATCAAGTTCCGGGAAACCGTGTGAGATCAACCAAGCCTTATTCTCTTGGTGGTCAAAGCTGAGCACCACGTCGTACAATCCGACAGCCAAATCGGGGACAGAAAAATCGGTAAAACGCGGGCTCGGCAATTGTTCAAGACTGCGATTAAGTTCGTAGCCAAACAGCCCCGCCACACCTCCTTGGAACGGGGGAAGGCCGGAGATGGGTTCGGATTGGAATTGCTGTATGCTCTGCGCCAGTTTCGCAAAGAGATCGCCTCCGTTTGATTGGGCTTCAAGCCAGTTAAACGGGTCGGCTGCCACGAACGAATAGCGACCCAGCCGGCCATTCGTACTGGCGCTGTCAAAAAAAACGGCGTGCGGGAGTCGAGACAGCCGTTCAAAGGCCGCGACTGCTGTCAATTTCGCTGGCAACTCGACGATGACGGGGAAATCAATCTTGCTCACGTTGACCCCGCGGAGCGCGTTTCAGGTAATGCCGATTTTCTTTTTCGGTCGCCAATCCCCAATCAAGTGCTTCATCCTGCACATAGTTCTTGCCGAGCGTGAGGGCGATTTTCGCTTTGGCCATTTCATAGCCGAGGTAGAAGGCATGACTCGGATCAAGATTCGTGGGCAAGCTGCCGTGGGGTCCGGCTTGGCGAAGCTGTTCCATCAAGGAAAAGGGATCGCGATCGTGCAATTCTAGCTGACTGGATATACAGTGTATTTCATTCTCGGCGACAAAAATGCGATAGTTGTTGTCACGAATTTCGTTGGCCAATTTGGTGAGTTCATCAATCGTGGAGGCAGCAAGCTGCTCATCTCGCAACATGACTAACCGAGATTCCACATGCTTTGGTAACAACTGGTTGTTGACCGCGTAATACATCAAGCGGCGGGCAAGGTCGCATTCTTTAACACTTGTGCGGGCCCAATTGATGACTTGTGTTGTGAGGATGCTGCGAATGCCAAGTTCTTGGCAAAAGCCAAGCAACAGTGTGTTGATTCCTGCGGAGTCGGCGTCCGTTAACTCGGTCAAATTGCCGATGCCCATTAGCATTTCGGCATCGGGATAGCGGCGGCGTATTTCCAGGTATCGGCCGAGGCTCTGGGCAAAACCGAAAGAAATCGGTTCCAAAATAGGATCGATACGCAACGGCACGTCGGCTGCGGCCAGGAACTCAATCGTGTCGCTCAGACCGGCCAGGGAATGAGGATCATCCGGAATTGCAACGACTTCGATTCCCCAATCCGCGGCGGCAGCACGATTCGACGAATTAACGCTCAGCACCAATTCGGCTCCCGCTTTGGCAGCGGCGGCAATTTCTTGAGGATTCAGGCTGTCGATCGAAACCCGCAGCCCTCGATCTTGCAAAGCAGCAACGGCCTCGGCAACTCCGGACCACGTATGGCCAGGGTCACATCCAAGATCAATAATATCTGCGCCCGCAAGCTGATATTGCTCGGCCACTGCTAGGATTTCGCCCAGCGACAGACGTGGGCAATTATTGATTTCTGCCAAAATCTCGATGTCATAAGCCCCGTATTCCGTTGCGGTCGTCTCCGCTGAAAAGAATCGCGGGAGCTGCCGTAGATCGCGGGGACCGACTTCGACGGGAATATGGGTTAACTCTGTTAACGGCGTGAGATCGCCTTCGCAGTATCCGGGAATAATGACGCGAGTCGCCCGAGGGTCGATTTGGATATGTTTTGAGATCCAAACCGGAGACATCAAAGCAGCGACGGTAATTGGCAGAACATCGATTGTGTAAGTAAAGCCAACCGTTTGAGCCAGACCAGGGAGCAATTGTTCAAGCGCATGGCGAGCCAAACGTCCCGTGACAAATTGAATGTGCTCCTGTGCCATGATCGTTGACGCTGTTGCGAATTAACTCCAGCCACGTTCGTCGGCAGAGCCCGCGAAGCCCCCGTCGACGTGAATTGTTTGACCGTTCACAAAGGCGCTCTCTTCTGATGCTAAAAAACGGACCACTCGTGCGACGTCGTCGGGTTGTCCCCAGCGGGCGAGCAGCGATTCGCTCTTGGCACGTTGCTGCCAGTAGTCACTTGCCGATTCGCCCCACTTGGTTTGAATCCAACCCGGCGCGACGCAATTGACTCGCACTGACGGCGCCAGTGACTTCGCTAGGCTCCGTGAGAAGGCCGCTACGGCGGCCTTGACCGTGGAAAAATATTCGCCACTGTCGCCCGCCATGCCGATTTCCGCTTGCGACCAGCCGATGTTAATGACCGTACCCTGGCCGCGTTTCTTCATCATGGCACCAATCGCCCGCGACAGCAGGATTGCCGCTTGCACGTCGACGTTCCATAAAGCGGTCAGCTTTTGCTCAAAATTCCCTTGAGCCGCTTCACCGGTCAACACGTCTGCACCGGCACCATTCACTAAGATGTCAAGCGGCGCGATGCTCCAGGCTTGATCGGCCAGTGTCTGGCAATTGGCTGAATCCGCCAAATCACAAGGGATCACTTCAACGCAAACACCTTCCTGTTGTAACATCGCAGCCAGTTTCCGCGCTTTATCTTTGTGCCGATGCCCCTGAAGGATGAGATTGCACTTCGCCGCGGCGAGTTGGGTGGCAATGGCCGCACCGATTCCTCCGGAGCTGCCTGTGACCAGGGCCCATTTTCCGTCGAACGATTGTGAAATGTCAGCTGGCATGGTGAATTAAGTTACAGAGGTCGAAGGTTTATTATCGCTTGCCGTCGCTTGGTTGACGAGAGGCATACCGCAATCCGAGTTGTCAGATCTGACGCTGATTTCTACGATAGTTCCAGCGTGCATTTGGTGAAACATCATCGAGTACTTCATGGCGAATTCTGAAATTGAGTGGCGTGGCATTGAACCGGCAACGCGCGTGCGCTTGCGTAGGTTCCCACTCATTTGGCTCGTACTCGCCGCGGTGATTTGCCTGGGATTTCAGTTTTCGGGAGAAGACCAGGACATCAAGAACACCGTCTTGATGGTGGGAACAATCATTTTCTCTCTTGGTCTATCGACTTGGACGCTGTTGTGTAGTGGGTTACCCCGTCGGCAGAGATTGGCACTTGGCTTGATTCCTTGGGGACTCGGGATTGCCTTTTTTTCGGCGATTGAACTGGTCAACAACGGCGACGTGGGCTTTGTGGGCTGGCAGTGGCGCTGGGGCGCTAAGCATGACGAGACGTTATCGGTTCCTGTCACTTCGACCAATATCATCCAAGATTGGCAAACAACTCCGCACGACTATCCTCGCTTTTTGGGCAATGGCTATTGGGCGGAGGTTCCTGGCGTGGAGCTTGCGACCGATTGGTCGGTGAACCCGCCGCAGGAACTATGGCGCACTGATGTGGGGGCGGGTTGGTCTGGCTTTGCGTTGGTGGGAGACTATGCCATCACACAAGAACAGCGTGGTGACCAAGAACTCGTCGTTTGTTATCGCATTAGCACCGATAATCCTGAAGGTGAAACAGTCTGGAGCCATGCCGATACGGTCCGTTTTGATCCGATCGGCGCAGGGGCCCTGGGCGGCATCGGACCGCGAGCGACTCCAATCGTTTTTGATGGCAAAGTCTATACGGTTGGAGCCACGGGGATTTTTAACTGCCTTGATGCGCGGTCGGGGGAAAAACTGTGGGCTCACGATACGCATGCCGAGGGCAAGATCGACAATATCATGTGGGGAAAAGCAAGTTCTCCGTTGATTGTCGAGCAAGCGGAAGGTCCGACCTTGGTTGTGCTGAGCGTCGGTTCGCCGACCGGTTCCCTAGTTGCTTATGATGCGGAATCGGGGGAAATCATTTGGTCGGCCGGGCAGAACCGATCGTCGTATGCGACGCCCGTGGTTACTGAGTTGTTGGGCGAGAAACTGATTTTAAGCATCAACGAAGATTTGCTCACCGCCCACCGTGTGGCGGACGGGGAGATCGTGTGGGCCCATGAATGGCCTGGAAACAGCGACAGCGATGCCACGGCTTCGCAGCCGATTCCGTTGCCCGGTGACCAGCTGTTTTTATCCAAAGGCTATGGAATTGGATCTTCACTTCTGCAATTGTCGCGGGATGAAGAGGGGAAGATCGTGGCCGAGCCTTTATGGAGCCCAACGATCCGCAAGGTGATGAAGACCAAAATGGGCAACGTCGTCATTCGCGACGGTTATGTTTATGGCCTCGACGGAGGCATTCTTCAATGCATCGATCTTGAAGAAGGTAAGAGTCAATGGAAGAAACGCCGCGTCCCCGCGATCGGCCATGGCCAGATCATGCTGATTGGTGATGTTTTGGTGGTGCTTTCCGAGGCCGGGGAACTTATTCTTATCGATCCAAATCCCGAGGAATATCGAGAGCTTGCCGCGATGCGAGTTTTTCCGCCCGAGCAGGTCACGTGGAATAATCCGGCCTTTAGCGCCCCGTACTTCCTGCTAAGAAACAACGAGCAAGCCGTTTGTCTCAAGATGCCAATGGTAGAAAAGCCCGTCGCAACGGCGCAGAAGTGAACATCATTTGGGGGCGTTTTCTAGCAGCCAGTCTTCCAAAATGATTTGCTCGACATAGGGCGCGCGGAGCAAATTTGTTCTTGCCGGAAGCAAGCCAGCCAGCCACGAGTTTCTTGCAATACCCGACACGGCTCGCAAGCTGAGGCTGCTAAACGAATTGCCGCGGGTTTGCTCGCGAACATTTTCACTGAGGCGGTTGAATGTCGCGAGAATGACGTTGGGTTCGGGGCCAACGTGAATCACGGTTTCGATGCCAGCTGCTAAGGTGTAATCCACCGCGTCCCAAAGTCGTTGAGGATGGTCGACCCAATCTCGCAGAATTTCCCGGGGTGAAGTGTCGATGTAGCTCTGCTTTCCCGTAACAAGTGAGAGCACAGGTGGGGAAGGGGGGACGTTGCCGTCGGGCAAGGTTTCCATCATCAGCGATGCACGATCGGGAATATATCGCTGTCGGGCAATTGCTGTGTGCAACGGCGGCCAGCGATGCTCATTGACGCGCAGCTGGGCACGGTGTGGCAGTGAATGCTTCATTAAAGCGCGAAAACGATTGATGGTGTCGCGTTGTCCCAACAACAAATAACTGTTGGGCGACAGAATCGAAGAGACACCAATAGTTCCTTGACCTTCACAGGTAATCAGTTCACACAGCCGCTCGACTTGGGTTAGCTTGATCGATGGTCCGCGGGAAAAGAGAACCCCCATCGTGACATCGGCTGCGAGTTCAACCGCATCGGCTGCCATGGCCAACGGGACGCGAATCATGTGATCGGGTGCCATGATGCCCGCACAACTCACCGCGACAAGTTCGCCGAGACTGTAACCAAACGACAAGCCGACGCGGGTTGTGTCGATTTCAAAGATCTCTTGCAGCAAACGAAGCTGGGCGACTTCCGCCGCGACAATCAAAGCGATGGCTTCGGCGTAGGTTTCGATGCCAAATTCTTGACGATCGGTAACGTGCTGGACCAAATCGACATGTTTGTTCGTAACTTCCGCACAGACATGGCCGAATCGGACTAGCTCATATTCGACGATGCTTCGATATGCTGGCACATCGAGCAATTCGGGCGTGCGGCCCAAATTAGTTACGTTGTAGCCGCGAAAGGCCAACGCGGCATGCGAAAGTTTGTTTGACAAAGTGGCTGGCATCAAAGGCGGCCCTGGTCTTGCATGTTATGAGAATGCTATCGGTTTTACGCACGAACCGGGATAAACGTTCTTTTTTATTCGTTTTTTGTGCACGGTGTGGGCTGTAGCAGTTGTAGGCATGATCTCAATCAGTCACTTGGAAATACGTCTCCAAAAAATGAGCCTGGAAAGCATGAAAACCATGAGTACATAGGGAAAACCGCGACCCTCTCCCGAAGGATTTGACCTATTTTTGTGTTGAGATTTCGCTGATCCCTCAGCAAATCGAACGCCAACGATCACACCAAGGACGAGGGAGAATATGCTTACTGCTCAAGACATCATGACCGACAATGTGTTGACCATCAGCCCGAATGCGACGGTGCAGGAGGCAATTGAAACGCTGATGCGTAGGAAAATTTCGGGCTTACCGGTTGTTGATGACGACGGCAAGTTGATCGGCGTGATTACGGAGTTTGCACTGTTGGCAATGGCCTACGACGTGGACGTTCGGCAGGAAAAAGTTATTAAGCACATGACCACGGATGTGATCTTTGTTGCCCCTGACGATCCGATTCGCAAGGTGGCAGACCTGTGCATTATGCACCGCGTGCGGCGTATCCCTGTGGTTGAGAATGGGCAGATTGTCGGCCTGATTTCGCGGCGGGATGTGCTCAAGGGTATCTACGAAGCCACGTTGATGGCGTGTGTCCTTTAACTAGTTCGCAATTAAAAAAGAGTACGTCAACTAATGCGAGTTCCTCACGTCGTTGCCGTGCTCTTGCTGTTTTGGCTGACGGGTCTTAGCGCATCGGCCCAAACGGTGCTGATGTTTACTGATACCAGCACTCTTAACGCGGGCGAAACCGCGCGCCGGACTCAGTTGCAAACCTGGGGTTTCACGGTCAATACGATTCTCGACAGTGCTAGCCAAGCCACGATTGATGCGGCTACTGCGGTGGCAGATGTCGTATATATCCCATGTACGGTGACCGACTGGGAATTAGCGGACAAACTTCGTAACTGTTCCAAAGGGGTTGTTTGCGAGGAACGCTATCTCGATGACAATTTTGGCCTGTCGACCGCACCTGGCTGGGATACCACGTCTTACACGCAAATCAGCATCACCAACAACACCCACGAGATTACGAGTTCTTTTAACACGGGCAATCTGACGATTTTCAATTCCTCGGGCCAGCCGATGACGTTGATGAATCCCACATTTGCCTCTGGATTAACAATTCTTGCCGAACAACATTGGGGAAACAAAGCCCTGACGGTCGTTGATATTGGCGCAACCTTGGCCAATACGGTCGCTGGAAATAGCACGGCAGCAGGTCGTCGCGTTCATCTGCCGTGGGGGGGCGACAGCTTCAATTGGAGCGTGCTCAATTCCGACGGTTTGCTGATACTCCAAAAGTCCTTGCAATGGGCCACGGGTAAAAGGTTATTACTGCATTACAAGCTCGATCATACAAGTGGTACGGCTGTGACGGACTCATCGGGTGATGGGAACACGGGGACCGTCACAGGGACGGCAACTTGGGTTTCCGCGGTACGCGATAATGGGTTTGATTTTAACGGCACGACGAAGATTCAAACCAACAGCGAGTTAGGCAATCCGGCGAATATCAGCATGGCGGCGTGGGTGGATCTCGATGCGCCCGACTCTTCGGGCGCGGAGATCGTTTCCATAGGCGACCATGTGAACTTTCGACTGACTGCTAACTCGGTGCGAGCCGTGCTCTATAACGGCTCTACGTGGCTGACGACAAGTGCTACGTTTGCTCCCGTGGGAGCGGGTTGGCATCACTATGCGTTTACGTTCGATGACGCTTCGGACACGCTGAAAATCTATATCGATGGTGTCTTGGTAACGACTGCTACTGTAACGGCTACAATTAACTACAGTGGTCAAGGCACGGCGACCGTTGTGGGGCGGCACGGCAATGGCGCCGCGATCTACGACATGGATGGTCGGATCGATGACGTGCGAATTTACAATTACGCATTATCGCAAGCGGAAATTGCCGCGGTTTACGGGTTGGTCGGGCATTTCAAACTCAATGAAACCACTGGCACGACAGCTGCGGATTCTTCGGGGGCTGGAAATAACGGCACCGTGTCAGGAACGGCAGGATGGGGAACAGCGGTACGCGGTAATGGTCATCGCTTCAATTACACAAATGGCGACGATTATGTGACAATTCCCAATTCGAAGTCGTTGCAAGACGTGCAGGAAGATGACTATTCGCTTTCCATGTGGTTTAAGCCAGCGAGCGTGCCGCCAGGGACAGGAACTACGAACGACGGTACGTACGCCTTGGCTATAAAGAACGGGGCCATTTGCGGACTTGGGTACACGTACGAACAAAAATTTGGGATGGCTCATCCGTTCGCAGATGGAAGTATTCTGCAGACCAATTCCACGAACACATTCGCATCGGGAACATTTCATCACGTGGTGGTCGTTGTAAAACGAGCGACCGGTAATCTCTCACTGTATGTCAACGGCCAACTGGAATCGAGCCAATCTTTCACGCCCAACAAAGCGGCTTTCGAGCAAGGGACCTCAACGTGGAAGTTAGGTATCGCTAGCCCAGGAAGCGGCACTAATAAGTTCGCAGCCGACGGGACGCTTGATGATGTGCGGATTTACAACCGGTCCCTGACGGCACAGGAAATTGCACAGCTCTATGGCAATGCTGGGTATTGGAAGTTAGAAGAAATATCGGGAACAATAGCCGCGGATAGTTCAGAGGCCGAGAATCATGGCACATTCACGAGTAATCCGACGCTGGGGCAAACCGGCGTTTATGATTTAGCCACGACTTTTAATAGCGCCACTTTGGCCGAGTATCTATCACTGCCGCGAGCAGTAATCCATGATGCCTCGACAGTTTCGGCGTCGTTTTGGATTAAGACGACTCACACAGGTGAGCAAAGTATCGTAAGCGGTAATAACACTGCGAAGGACAATGAATTTTTGTTGTTTTTCGGCAGCCACACTGAGTTTCGAATTTATTGTCATGGAAGTACACAGTCATGGAGAATTCCCTCAATCGCCGACGGCAACTGGCATCACATTGTTGTTGTTTCGTTGGCTGACACCAATACGACAACGATGTATCTCGATAAGGTTTCGATGGGAACCAAATCGATCAGCGCGGGGAGCACGCCCTACTCAATTGATGTCGGTGGTTTGATCGTTGCTCAAGAGCAAGACAGCGTCGGCGGAGGTTTTAGTAATTCACAGTGCCTCCGCGGAACACTCGATGAACTGCGGTTGTATCAAAGGGCCCTCAGCGATCAGGAAATTGGCGAGTTGTTTGGCTTAATGGGCCATTGGGCCTTTAACGAAGGCACGGGAACAATTGTCGCTGACTCCTCGGGTGCCGGCAATAATGCGTCAGTTAGTGGAGCGACTTGGAGCAGCGATTGCGCCGGCAACACGGCTTTAGATTTTGATGGTTTCAATGATTCGGCAGTAACAACAAATAATTTTGATCCACCCGCTCAAGGTGCGGTGGCCTTTTGGTTTCGTAGCACCGGTACTCCGGCCAGAAACCAACGCTTATGGGGGATCAAGGGCAATTATGAGGTGTGGCAAGGCTCGGACGGATTGATTAGCTGCGATCTCTCGACCAATGGGTCTAAGGGTGGCTTTATCACAACTACGCCGTTGGATTTTGAGGACCGTTGGTATCACGTGGTTGCTCAATATGATTCCGACACCGACAACTATTCGATTCATATAAACGGGGAATTAGACAAGACGGGACTTTCGACGACTGCCATGAAAGACCAAACTCCTGGAAAGTTGCGGTTTGGCTCTGGTACGCGAAGTCTAAACAACTTTGAAGGCTCGATCCGCGATTTTCGTATTTACAATCGGCCCATGTTTAACTCTGAAATTGCCAAGTTGGCTGGTGTGATCGCGAGATGGCAACTCAACGAATCGAACGGGACCGTTGCGATCGATTCGAGCGTTAGAGGTAACAATGCGACTTATGTAGGCAATCCTACACTGAACGTGGGGGGGACGAACTCCGCAAACGGGACGGCGGTTGAGTTGAACGGATCGAGCCAATATGTCACGGCTGGCAAGAGCTTGTTGAACGGATTGCAAAAATTCTCACTCTCTGTGTGGGTCCGCCCCGATAGCCTGACGCCTGACAAGTCGTTTGTTGGCCAAAACGGCTTGATCGAGTTGGGTATCGATACACAGACGGACCGCATTGATCTTTGGACCAGCAATGGGGGATCGATAAGTGCAACAGCACCGCTGGCGATGTCCAAATGGTCGCATGTCGTCGCAGTGGGAGAAGGCACAAACTTGCGCCTCTATGTGAACGGCAGCGAAGTCGGTTCGGGGGGATCATCAACCTCGAACTACGGCACCAACACAGGAGCATTCAAGATTGGTGAAGGAGTGTTGACCGCGTCGGGAGGCTATTTTGATGGACGATTCGACGACGTGCGAGTTTACAGTCGTGCGATCTGTCCCGGTGAAGTCAACGCAATCTACCAAGGGGGACGGCCCGCAGGGGTGCGGATTATTCGCTGGATCGAAACGCGGTAGTTTATTGCAATCGGGCAGCGAATCTTAGTGGTCGCCTGGCACCGAATCGATCGTATGACCGTCAATCCGATGAGTCGCTGAGTTCAACGAATAAGCGGCACCTGAGACTGGGCAAACCGGCAAGCCTGCAGGCAGATAATTGGTCGTGGCAACGTCGCTGAGACTCGTGGGAAAGCTGCCATTGTCGAGGTGATACCGCTCAATTGCGGCATTCAACTCTAAGCGATTATGACGGCAGGCTTTGCACTTCGCGGTGTCGGTCGACTGGGTGACGCGAGAAACCACGATTGCCGCAACCACAGCGATCAACGTCACTACCGCCATCAATTCAAGCAGCGAGAAGGCTTGCTGCGGTCGCGGTAGTTTTGAATACAGGGAGTGAGTTGACATCTTTGATGGCCTGATCGCGATCTGGCTTAAGTCCCTAGTTGCCTTGAGAACATGTAAAGAATTCTAGCTTCTCACATAGCGCTGTAAGAAAATGAGTTCGGATTATGAGAGGCACCTCTTGGGGGATGTAGCAGTTGATCTGATTTTGCGGTCTGCTGGCTTCTCAACCACAGCAACGCATGGTCAGTCCGCACTTCTGTCTTTGACTGGACGGGCTAGCAAGCTACGGTTGTGCGTTGGAATCCGCCCCATCAGCCGTTAGAAGCTTTGCCCCCCAAGTTGCGACAACTATGTCTCACCATCACTGCACGATCTTGCTTGTGGAAGAAGAACCCATTTTGCGGGAGATAACCACGTTTCGGTTGGAATTACTAGGCTACGAGGTCTTTGCGTGGGAAGGTGCCAGTCAGGCCAGTGAATGGTTACTAACGCAAGTTCCCCACATGATTGTTGTCGGACAAGTTGCCGATGCGGGAGCGTTTGAGTTTTTGAACCAGTTGAGTAACGAACCACGGACAAGCGAAATCCCGGTGATTTATTTGTCGAGTAGTTCGGACTTGGAAGACGTGCAGAAAGCGTATAACGCTGGTGCCGACGAGTTTCTAGTGACCCCCTTTGATCCGCTGATGTTGGAAAAGAAAGTTCAGAATCTTGTAGGTGCTACCTACACCGCGAAATCATAACATCTCTTGAGCATTGTTGAGTCATGGCACGTCTTGGCGACATACTGGTTAAGCATGGTTGGATTACCGAAGGGCAAGTCCAAAGTGCTCTTTCCGCGCAAGGCTCGGAACGTGGCCTCTTAGGAACAATTCTCGTTCGTCGTGGCCTGATCACAAGCGATCAACTTGGTGAGGCTCTCGCAGAACAATACGGTGTCCCGTTCTTCGACATTGTTCCTGAAAGCATCAACCCCCAAGTCGTACGTTTGCTGCCTGAAGAATTGGCGCGCGATCACAAAGTTGTTCCTGTAGCGGTGGCTGGACGTTCGCTGCAATTGGCCATGATGGCTCCGGACGACATCGACGTGATCAGCGAAACCGAGTTGATCACCGGATACAAAGTCGTGCCGTTGGTGGCATTTCAAAATGCCATTGAGGGCGCTCTGGACCGTGGTTTTGACGACCGCGTGGTGGCTCGGCAAACGATCGTTGACATGAAGATGGCCGATCTGGCTGCGGCTGAAAGCATGATCGGCCAAGAGCTAACCAATGAAATCACAATCGATGAAGATCAAACCCCCGTTGTTCGTCTTGTGCGAGCCATTCTCATGGGTGCGATCAACGCTGGTTCGAGCGATATTCACCTTGAGCCGCATCACCCCGAAATGCGGGTACGATACCGCGTCGACGGCCAATTGCAGGCCGTGATGACAATTCCACGTCATATTGAAGAATCGGTCGTCGCGCGCATCAAGGTTATGGCTGACATGGACACGACCGAAAATCGCCGGCCTCAAGACGGTCAGCTCAGCATCAACGAAGTTACGGGACGCGTGAATTTCCGCGTCAGCACAATTCCCACTGTAGGTGGCGAAAAGGTAGTGATGCGTCTTCTCGACGAAGGCAGCCGTATCTTTCAGCTCGATCAATTGGGAATGCACGAGCGAGACCTCAAAAAGATTCAAGGCTTGATCGACAAGCCGCACGGCATGATCGTGGTTACCGGACCCACGGGTTCCGGTAAAAGTACAACGATGTATGCGTTGCTTTCCAAACTGAATGCCGTGAGCCGTAATATCGTGACCGTGGAAGACCCCGTCGAATATCGACTGCCTGGGATCAATCAAGTTGCTTCCGACAATGAACATGGGCTGGGTTTCGCCAACGCGCTGAAGTACATCATGCGTCAGGACCCCGACGTGATCATGCTCGGTGAAATCCGTGATCACGAAACAGCTTCAACCGCCGTGCAAGCCGCCCTGACAGGGCATTTGCTTATTAGCACGCTGCACACTAACGATGCCGTAGGATCGGTGGCGCGTCTCAACGACTTGGGTATCGATAGCTTCAAGACGGGTGGCGCGCTATTAGGTGCAATTGCTCAGCGTTTGTTGCGGTCGATCTGCAATCAATGTAAGGAGCCTGTGAATCCTAACGAACATTTTCTCAACGCCCTGAGCCATAGTTTGGACATACCCGCCGAAACCGTGTTTTTTGCCGGGCGAGGGTGCAAGAAGTGCTTGGGAACGGGCTACGCTGGTCGTATTCCCATCTACGAAATCATGACCGTGACGCCAACACTTGCGATGGCCATCGAAAAGGGTTTGCCAAGCTCGAAGTTGCGAGAAATTGCCGTGCAGGAAGGTATGGTCGAACTGGCTACGGCCGGTTTGGAACAGGTTCTGGCGGGCCACACGACCGTGGAAGAAGTTTTCTACAAAATTTCAGGTTAGTCGATCGTCGCCATGTCACGTCACAAGCAACTCGCATTAAGCTCGGCACATGCTGCGAATTCATCGGGCTCGTTCCAGCTCGATCATTGGTGGATGAAACTCACTTCGTCGTCGAAGACGTCCGAGAAATTAAAGCCCCACGAGCTGACATTTATTCTGCGCACCTTGTCGACATTGGTCAGCAACGGTGTGTCGCTCCCGAAAGCTCTCGGAACACTGGCTCGCGAAGAAACGCTGGCGAAACATCGGCAATTACTGGAAATATTGCGGCGAAAAGTGGAATCGGGCGTTCCCTTTAGCACTGCACTCGCCGAGTTCCCACAAGTCTGCGATCCGATTACTACCAGTCAAATTCGCCTGGGCGAACGGTCGGGCACTTTGGCAGACACTCTCCAACACCTTTCAGAGAACCGTGGCAAGAGCGCGGAACTCAAGCAAGCAGTTATCAAGAAGCTCGCTTATCCCGTGTTATTGATTACCCTGGGCAGCGGTTTGTTGACTTTTTTGTTGATGTACGTCGTGCCAGTATTTGAAGAGACTTATGCAAAAGCCAAGGTTCCACTGCCACTGATCACCCGTATTTTGATTTCATTTTCTGGGATCATGCAAACATATGGCCCCTGGGTGATCGGAATTGGAATTCTTACAGCGGCAGCAATTCAGCAGCTCCGGAAACGGAGCGAATTTGCCGTGATGATCGATCGGGCTTTGCTGCGGGCCCCGTTATTCGGCAATTGGATGCGCGATATGGCTGTATTGCAGCTTATGGAAGTGCTGCACAGTTTGATGGCGGCTGGTTATACATTGGCCGAAGCCGTGAGGGAAACGGCGTCATCTGTTAGTAATCGAGCAGTCCGACAGGGTGTCAATGATCTTCAAGTAGCGATCAATCGCGGCGAAAAATTCAGCCGCGAGCTAGAACGGCACGAAGACTTGTTTCCTCCAATTGTGAATCAATTGGTGATCGTGGGAGAAAGCACTGGGCAACTCACTCGCGCCACGAAAGATATTTGCGATTACTTGCGGCGTGAGATCGAGCGAAAAAGCAGCCTTGTGGTTGGGGCGCTGGAACCGATTCTAACGATCGGACTTGCCAGTGCGATTGCAGTTGTGCTCCTAGCAATCTACCTACCCATGTTCGACATGGTGAACACCATCAAGTAAGCGTAACCCACGGGTTTTGTCATGGATAAAAAGTACATTTACGGGTTTTCTTTGGTCGAGCTGATGGCCGTTTTGGCGATTGTTGGGCTATTGGCGGGAATCATCTTGCCGCGCGTTGCGGGAAGTGATGAACAAGCCAAAGTTGCCGCCTGTAAAACCAATAAGGGTGATATCGAGATTCAAGCGGAACTTTGGATGCACAATACAGGCAGCTGGCCGGCAGCCAACTTGAGTGACATTGGATCAGATATGAGCTACTTCCCCGAGGGCGCGCCAACATGCCCTGTGGATGGTGGGAACTATACGATTGATCCTAACACGGGTAGGGTTTCTGGGCACAATCATTAAAACTCAAAAATTTTTCTTGTGTCACGAATCGTAACCTAAGTTTCCTTAGTAAGCGGTAAAAAACGCAGAAAATCTGGCAGCTTTTGCCTCACCACATAAGTCCCTGTTTGAGGAGTCACTTACCATGAAGTCGCGGAACCAATGCAAGACAAGTGGTTTTTCGCTGCTTGAGTTGTTGGCCGTTGTGACGATCCTCGGCATCATTGCCGCGATCATCATTCCACGTGTCTCGATTTCGAGCGATACCGCCAAGGAACGCGTCAGCGAGCATCACAAAGCGACAATCAACGCTGCCGTGGAAAGATATTACGTCGATAATAGCACTTGGCCTGCGGCTGATCTTTCTGATATCGGTAAAGATCCGAATTACTTCCCAGATGGTCTCCCGACCAATCCCGTGGATGGCTCGGCTTACTCGCTCAACACCACGACCCACCGCGTGAAATAGCCCGACGGGCAGCGAAGCCTATGGCTTGCCAACACACAGAATCGATTTTCATGGCTCGGCGCACTCCGGTGCGTCGAGCTATGAGCTTTTTAGAACTGGCCGTGGTAGTTTCCATCGTGGGACTGTTAAGCATAACAGCTATAACATCCTTTGGCAGTTCGACCCTCAGCAATGGGGGGGCCGAAGGTTTTGTTCGTAAATTGTCATTAGCGCTGACACACGCTCGTCGAGCCACGATTTCTACGGGCGACAACCATTATCTTCAACTCAGTCCTTCCGCAACAAATGCCACGAGTTTTACGCTCTACCGTCGCACGAGCGGTGGAAACGTCCCGGTGGATACGTCGAGATCCGTACCCCAAGATGTCACTGTCAGCTCGTCGCATGCGGTTCTTGAGTTCGATTTCGATGGGGCGGCACTTGGGGGCTATTCGATTACCGTGGCAGGCGATCAACGTAGTTGGAATCTTTCTGTCGTAACACTCACCGGCAGCGTTTCTGTAACAGAGAACACTCCGTAGTATCTGAGCCGATTTTTACGGTTGCGGACACGGTTCCGTAACCTATCTTTTCTAGGCATTTCGAAACAGGTCGCGTGCAAGGTCTCGCTATGGTGTCGTGGTCAACACAGACGGTGAATTCCAACATTCTCGGTAAGAAAATTACTGCGAGGGCAGGATTCTCATTGTTGGAAATGGTGATGGCCGCCACTTTGGTCGCGGGGACATTGGTTCCAACAATGGCCGTCATGCGCGACGCCATGGCCAAAAGTCGCGATCTCAACCGGCGCAATTTGCTATCGAACTACGCGGTGAGCGTGCTAGAAACACAGGCGGCCAAAACCATGACAAATTGGACGAACACAACAACCACGGGGAATTTCGCTGCCGATGGCTATGCGAATATCCGTTACAGCGCTGTTCGCTCGGATGCACCTGCAAGCGGTGGTCTTACGGGTCAGTTGATGCACATTCGAGTGACTGTCTTTGACGACGCGGACAGTGACTCGACGTTCGATGACAACGAGTTGAGCGTTTTGTATCGGACCAAGGTGGCTAACCTGCAATCCTACGTTGATGAAGAATAGACAAACCAAACACGGCTTCACTTTACTTGAGCTCATGGTCACAACGGCCATGCTGGCTGCGTTGACGACTGCCACGATGGTGTTGGTGCGGACTTCGTACGCGGCGTGGAATCGCCATGAAGAGGATCAAGAGACGCGGCAAGCTGGGATTGCCGTATTACGCCATATCGTACGGCATGTTCGTCAGGCGACCGCAGTTTCTGCTATTTCATCGGCCACGGACAATTCCGGAAGTTTATCTATTCTGACGCCCACAGGTCAGACACTGGTTTGGGATCACGACTCGGGCACGAAGCGAGTCTTGTTTGGAGTAACAAATGCCGATCAGGTGCTCGCTACCGGCATCGAACAGCTGAAATTCGTGGGTCTGCGTACCGATGGCACGACTGCGAGCACTGACGTTGGGTTAATTCATTCCGTCCGAGCTGCGACTGAAGTTCAGCTGGAACGACCTAATGGACTCGAACCGGTTGCCGCATCGTGCCAAGCCTGGTTGAGGGCGTGGTAGCTATGAATACTTCAAAGCGAAACTCAAAAACAAGAAGCGGGGCCGCGCTTGTGTTTTGCATGTTTATTCTGACGTTGGTCACACTCATGGTTGTGAATGTGCTGGACACAACCACGCTGGAGCTGTCAACGCTCAGAAATTCCATGGATTATGAACGAGCAATGTACCTAGCCAATGCCGGGGTTCATCACATCGCGGCTACGTTGGAAACCAACAGCACTTGGCGTGGCACGGTGACTGATGGATCATTTCCGGCTGACGATAGCTACTTCGCCGAAGCCGTGGATGGACCAGATTCAACGGTGATTGTCACGTCGAGCGGTGTCGCCGGCGACGTGGTCCGCAACTTGCAAGCAACGATTGAACTTTAATTTGAGTAGCACAGATGTCCGACAGACGAGCAAAAGCTGAACGGCGGCAAAGCCGCGAGCGACGCCGACCGCGAGAGCGCCGTAAAGGCACTGACAATCGAATTGCGGTTATTGAGTTGGCTGAATCCGATTTGCGTGTAGCCATATTGCAGCGTGCCGCCAATGGTGGTCGCGACCAAGTGGAAGCCTTAACAATTCCTTGGCGTGAAGAAGCAAATTCACCGAATTCGACTGAAGGCCAATCTGAGCTGTCTGCAGCTTTACGTAAGCTTGTGGAACAGCACAACCTCGCTGGTTGCTCGGTGCGTTACGTGCTGGGTGGACGCTATTGCGTGACCAAAGCCATCCTTGGTTCCACGGAGGAGGTTCGCCACGAACTTCAACAGCTCGAACAACGCAGCCAGCTTTATTTGCTGCTTGGTACTGGCGAAAAAGTCACCGTGAGCCATTGCAAACCGCTCGACGCCCGACATACCTATGCGGTGGCTTCTGTCTGCCATGCGAAAACGCTCGACACCTTGTACGAAGCGAGTGAGCGAACCGGCCTGCGAATAGAATCGATTGAGCCCGCGCTGGTGGCCAATAGTCGCGCAGTAGGACGCTTGCAGAATGCTCCCGACCAACCCACGCTATTGATTCATATAGATAATTCGACGGTTGAAATCGGGGTCTGCCATCGGGGACGTTTGTTGCTGGAATATCGCCCAGGTTCCTGTGAAACTCCTGAAGAACTGATCGAAGTCGTTCGTACGCACTTTGGCCGCTTGGAACGACATGTTGGACGTCTCCTGGGCGAAGCGACTCCCAAATTACGGCATGTCTATCTCACGGGTGAACGTCTGCAGATTCAAAGTGTGCTGAGTGCCCTCGGCAAGGTCGAGGACATGGAACTGGAAATCGTTTCACCTGCAGAGATACAAGCGACCTGGCAGATCACGGCAGGAGCCAGCGATCCCTCCACGATCCCGGCACTTGGCGCAATGCTCGGAACATATTTGCCCGCAGGCGAATCCGACGCTCCCAATTTCATGGACCACATCATCGCGGTGAGCCGTGAGCCGATGAAGCCGATTCTCATACGCAGCGCGATTCCTATCGCTGCCGTGTTGCTTGTGGCACTGGGTATAGCCGGCGTCGACTTTCACCAGCAGCGTGCCTTGAATGTATTGCAGGAACAACTTGATGAACTCGCCGTGGCCCAAAACCGCGCTCGAGAATTACGGTTACAACAGGCCGCTTCGGAAGCCAAGCTCGACCAACTCAATAGACTCGCCAGTCAGCTAGTTTCACCGCCCAATGCCGAAATCATGCGCCGGATTGCCCAGTGTATGCCGAGCGACGTATGGCTCAGCTCGTTGAGCTATAATGATGACGACACGCTAGCACTCAAGGGCTCAAGCTATTTGGAAGCCGGTGTATTCGACTTCGTTCGCTGGCTCGAATTGGCTCCTGGTTTTGATAGCGTAGCCCTCCGTGGAACCAAAAGTGGTCAATCCGTGGCAGGACCGACTGTTGACTTTGACGTTGAGTTAAGCCTGGCAGACCCTAACGCCCCCGCCAAGAAGGTGGCCCGCCATGAATGAGACATTGCTCCGTAGATTCTGCGAAAGCCGTCATCGCTCGCTAATCGTTGCAACCGTTACAATCCTCCTTGGTCTGGTGGTATTTACCACGTTGGCCGATGACTATTTTGACAAAAAGGAGAGTCGTAGGGCTCTTGCCGAAGAATTGGAAAATGCACGACAGACGGCCAAGCAGCTTCCCCAGTTGGAGAAGCAAATGGCCGCGGTTGCCGAAGAGTTGGGGATCTTGGAGGGGCGCTCCGTTTCGGAAGAAACGGTGAGCACTTATCGTACTCGGCTCGTGGACATGATCCGCGAATCGAGTTGCCAAATCCGCCGCCTCGACGTGGCCGAACCTGCCCGTCGACCCTGGAGAGCAGGGGACAACCCCCTCCAGGAAGGAAACGTGAGTGATTCGTCAGGGAAGGCGACACCATTTTTCCTGGAACGTCGCAGCATCCAACTTTCGGTGAACGGCAATACGCACGACATCTACAGTTTGTTGGAACGCTTGCAACAGGACAACACTTTGGCCTACCCCGAGCGGATGCAAATCCAATCAGACGGCCAAAATGGTGAAACAGTGACGATGGATCTGGAACTGCTGCTGTTTGCTTTGAGCAGACAAAGTTCCTAGCCACGTAGTACGGCAACACGAGCAACCGTGTCAGGGAGGACACATGCCAACGAGTAGCGCGAGTCGAAGATTGCGCTCGACAGGCCAGATGCTGGTCTGTTTGTTGGCTCTTTGCTGCGCACTTATGGAAGCTATCTTCGCCCAAGAGCCGGTGCTGACTCCTCCCGCACCGCCACAGCAAAAGGCACATGTTCCGCTCGAACAAGCACTTGATACCCGCGGCGACCTATCGCTGCAAAATACGACGATTCAAAAGGCGCTCTTCACAATCGGAGCCACTTGGAACGTGAATATCGTTGTCGGCAAGGAAGTCGATGGCACGGTGAGCTGCATCTACACCCAGGCCCCGCTGCGGGAAGTCCTCGATGCGATCCTGCTCGCCAACGGATATAGCTATCGAGCCGTCGGGCAAAGCCTTGTCGTGCAGAAGTCGCAGGAAGTGGGGAGCGCCAACCCGCTGTTTCAATCCGCTGCGATCCCTATTACGCACAGCGATTTGCAAGAAGTCGTCGAAGGAGCGCGGCTCTTGCTGAGCAGCCAGGGCCAACTTCAGTCGATGGAATCGGCGAACAGCATCTTGGTTGTCGACTTTGCCGACCGCGTCGAATCGATTCGGAATTTTGTGGAACAGATGGATGCCGCTGCCTCGAAGTCGACCGGGGGCATTCCGTCGGAGTCGTACAAGAGGCTGCAAGTCGCTTACTTTCATACTCAATACATACCCGTTGATAATACTAAGCCAGCGCTCACGGCCGTCCTGAGTGCGACGGGTAAACTCGCCACGATGCCCGCGGAAAACCGGCTGGTTGTCGTCGACTACCCCTCGAACATCGACATGGTGAAACGTGTGCTTGAAAAGATCGACCGCCCCCGACCGCAGGTACGTATCACCGGCTTGATCTACGATATTAGCCTCCAAGATGTCGAGCAATTGGGCATCAACTGGAACCAGAACATCAAAGGCAACGATGTCAACGCCGACGGTGTTCCCAACCAGGAATTGAAGCTCGATACGCAAACGCTCGCTCCGTTCAACGTGGGCTCGAGCGGCGGAGCGGTCACGGTGAAGAGCTTCACCACCAATTTCGACATCCGTGCCGTGATCCTCGCGCTGCAAAACGCCAAGGATGCCCGTTTGCTCGCCGATCCCAACGTGACGGTCGAAGAAAACGAGATGGCCGAATTGAGCAGCGTGCAGGAAATTCCTTTCCAGCAAATCACGCAATCGGAATTGGGTGGGCAAATCGGCACGACGGCGTTCAAGCCTGTCGGCATCACGTTGAACGTGACCCCGCAGATTGCTTCCGATGGTACGGTGAAAATGATTGTCAATCAGGAATTCAGCCGTGTGGCTGGTTTCACCGAAACCGACGATCAGCCGATCGTCGACGCCCGCATTGCCACCACCACCGTCCGCGTGGCCAACAAACGCACCGTCGTCATCGGCGGCTTGCGGCAACGGAGTGACACTGGAGATTTCAACGGCATCCCGTTCCTGAAAGACGTTCGCGTGATTGGGCCGTTGTTTCGGGCTCGTGATACCAATGTTCGCGAAAGCGAGCTCTTGGTGTTCCTCCAACCGGAGATCGTCGATTACGACCAAGTCATGAGTTCCCGCGAATACATGGCAGCCGAGACTCTTGATAGTCGGCTCAATGGCATTCCACTGGCCGAAGGGATGCCCAACGCCAATTGTGTGCCTTGCAACGAACCGATCCCTTTCCCATCGATCGAAAGCGAAGAGATGTACCAACTCCCAGCTGAAGAGACGATGCCCGAGCAGGTCGATCTCACTAGCCAGCATGAACCGTTGCGCAAGGATTTCGACGAACGGTACCGCACGACTGGCGATTCGGCACCCCTGCGGCAATCGATCAGTGAGAAGGAACAGACCGCCAAGAAATCGCAGGTCTGGACGCGGATGTTCAAGAAATAACGATTTTGCGGGCACATTCGCCGAAGAATCAGTTGGCCGTTGGGGCGTGCTAAACTTGGTTGGATCATTCCCCTCGAAAGCCAAGTTTCCATGCCCGCCGTGCCAAAAACGCGAATCACGCTGCTCGTTGTGCTGGGCTGCGCGCTCGTTGGCTGCGGCGAGTCGAAGGTAGCTCCTCAAGCCGCGCTGACTCAAGCGCCAGCTTTTATCGCGAAATCTGAGCCTAAGCCTGAGGTCAAACCTCAAGCGGACAAACCTGCACCAGCCAAGGTTGATACCAAGCCCGCGGAGAAACCGGCCGAAGTCGTCTTTAAACCACCGTATCCGCACCGTGAGAATTTGTTCCTCGCACCTAAGCGGAGTGCCAAGCACGAAAACAAACGGGGCATCGAACAATCCGTGGAGCTCCTGGGGTTTGCAAATGTCGACGGTCAGCGGGTGATCCTCTCGATCAACGGCGACGTCGTGCCGATGGCCGAAGGCGCGCAAACGGCGGGGATCGAAGTCATCTCGATTCAACCCCCCGCGGTCGTCCTACAACGTGGCCGCGAGCGTTGGCAAGCGACGCTGGAAAACTAGTTGAATTCGGAATGCGGATTTCGGATTGCGGAATCCAGGTACACGCCATGAATTTTTTTCTGGCTAAGAGCTAATTGCTAACAGCTAATAGCTCTTCTTCCAGCTTTGCCAGGTTGGCGAGGTTTGCCTGGTTTGCGGCCTCTTGCTGTTGCAAAGCAGAAAAAACGAACTTGATCATCTTGCTCAACTTCATCAACTTGTTCACGCATTGCGTTTGATCAAGTTAAACCAGGCAAGCTGCAAAGGGCGATTTCCTGATGGCGCACTATCACAAGCTCCATCTACCGTGGTTTCGCGGCACGCAAAGACCACAGTCGACAGTCCTACCGTCCACAGTCTTCTAATCCATTTTGCCCACAATATAGCAGAGTGCGCGGCCAAATTCGAGGAGATTTTCTCAGCGAGAAATCGCCGCCAGCAATAGGGCGGTTAGCAGTCCAACGGCCATGATGGCCGTTGATAGCTTTAGAACTAGTTTAAGAGGTTCGGGCATCGCTTGTTAATACCTCCGAGTCTATCGCGTCTTGTTCGGCGATGGCTTGATTGATTTGCGTGTAATCAACGGTTGCACCATTGGGATATTGAGCCTCTAGAGCGAGGGCAACCCGCTTACCGTCTTTGGGGCATCGGCAACGAACGGGATATCGCAAGATGTGTGACCAGACTTGCCACCCGTCATTGGGTATGTGATCGATTCCATGCAAGGGGTGTGCGTGTTTTTCCATAAGGGCATTCCCTAGAATGGTGGGTATTGCCCTACCGCGAAAGCAACCCGTGTGCCTAATTTGCAAAGAAATTTTCTGGGAAAAATCTCAATGTTGGGCAGAGGCCCTGATTCTTTGCTGATCAATCTGTTTATCTATAGGCCAGTACTAGGGATCGCTCGCCGAGATTTCCCAGGGATTGGTGGGTTGATGGCTTGGGGCGGGGTGAAGTTCCGCTTCGTCTTCGAGCACACGGGTGGGCAGCATCCGTGGACGGTAGCTCACGTCGAGCGCGATCGTGCGGAGATTCAACAGTAGCATCAACAATGCGGCCCCGCCGACAATTAACAACAGGATATTAGCTTCTTCAATCGGCCAACTTTGAATCACCGAAAAGAGAACCCACACGGGATTGGTGATTTGCAAGAACGAAAATTGTTCGCTGGAGCGGAGCGACGGCGTCATCAAATAAATCACCTGAGGGATGCCACAGGCGATCAGAAACAGCACGAGGTGCAACAAGAAACCGGCGGAGAGTTGAACGTAAGTGACCGTGCGGACCGCGGCGACGAGCAGTTTGCCGAGGCCGAGAAAGAACACGGCGTAGCACCAACTCAAGACAAGAAAATAGGCGAGGGCTTGCTGTCCGGGCCAGGCCAGTAAACTTGAAGGGGGCAACAGGAATGTGAGCACGAGTAGCGCACCGAGCACCGCGGTGAGTGAACCAATGGCAAACACAAATCCTGTATTGGGGCCCGGATTGAGCCATGTGAGTGAAATGCGACCGACCGTGCTGGCGGGGAGCGTACGCAGCATTCGCCGCGATAAGTGAGGCCATTCGCTCGTGAGCAACCAGCCCATCACAAACCAAAACATCATCGACCCGGCCGCGATGAACAGGATCGTTTGCATGTAATCTTGCGGGCCGGTGAGGCTCAAGGGGATCGCACTCATCCAGCCGATGAAGCAGGCTTGGAGCAGCAACATGCGGATGCGCAGTGCGGTCGAGCGGTTCTCGCTGGGGAACGAAACCTGGGCGGTCGCGGCGGCGTGGAGCAAAGCAAAAATCGCGACATAGAACGACAAGGCCGCGAGATTGGCCAGCCAAAACATGGGGCTCATGACGTCGACGAAATTTCGATCGACGAAATCTTCGATCAAGCTGATCGTGCCCAATAAGACCAAGGCCAGGCAGAGTACTAGCAGTAGAGAAATCAGTGCTTGGGTATGTTTGACTTTCGCGCTCGTGCCGGCCAACAGTCCCAGCATCGAGAGACCCATCGATTGGAATACGAAATAGAGCAGCATGAAAAATATCGTGGGGAGATCCACACCCCGGAGCAGATAGGTGAACGCAATGCAGGGAGTGACCGCGCAGAGGTAGACCATCATCTGAACGGCGGCGGAGCCGAGTTTGCCAGTGATGATTTGCCCGGCGGTGAGGGTTGTGATCGAAAGCAGCTCGTAGGTGTTCTCTTCTTGCTCGGCGGCGAGAGATCGAAATGCCGAGAACGGGATGATCAGAATCAATGGGAATGCCAAGATGATGGCGTAGACGTAGAGCATCCGTGGGCCTGACGCGACGTAATACACATCGGGTCCGACGATGGCCACGACGGCGAAGCTGGCCGTCCAGCACGCGACCAGTACCACCAAGAACGTGACGACGAATTGGCGGCTCTTAAGGGCTTGGCGGGTTTCTTTGACCAGAATTGGGTTGAGGCGGTCGGCGTATTTTTCGAGTCTCACGAGCAGGTCCGAGAGCCAATTCGACTTTGCGGCGGATTGTTCGTTAGCAACAACGGCGGTACTCATTGCACTCTCCCTTCCGTGACGTGCAGGAACACATCCTCCAAGCTGCGAGTTTTGCTGGAAAACTCGTGCAGCGGAAAACCAGCTTCGATCGCTTCGCGGAGCAGGGTGGCTTGCTTATCTTGCCCACCACCGTGGGTGCAGACGATCACATCTCCGTCGACGAAGACTTCACTGGTATCGTCATGAGCGTTGAGCCAAGTCAAAAACGGTGCTTGATCGCCCAGCACGCGCATCCGCACACGGCTGGCCGCCTCGAAGCGAGCACTGATCTCGTCAACGCTGCCCGTGGCAAGCAGTTGGCCTTGTTCGATGATCGCTACCTTGTCACAGATCTCGGCAAGCTCGGTAAGAATGTGCGAACTGATGAGCACCGCTTTATCCATGCGAGCGAGCTGCTCGATCATGTCGCGCAGTTCGATGCGTGCCCGGGGATCGAGCCCCGCCGCGGGTTCGTCGAGAATCAGCACCGAAGGGTTGTGAATCAACGTGCGTCCCAGACAAAGGCGTTGCTTCATCCCTTTGGAGAGGCCGTTAATCGGCTTTTCGGCCATCGTGTTGAGCAGTGTAAATTCCATCACTGAATCGATCGCCACGCGGCGTTCTTTTCCGATAAGGCCATAGGCCCGCGCGAAGAAGTCCAGATACTCGATCACACTCACGTTTTCGTACGTGCCAAAATTGTCGGGCATAAAGCCCAAGCGTCGGCGGACACGGTCGGGATCGTCGACCACGGAAAAACCATCGACAAACGCGTCGCCGTAGGTCGGTTCGTCGAGCGTGGCGAGAATTCGCATGCTGGTGGTTTTGCCTGCCCCGTTGGGACCGATGTAACCAAAGACTTCGCCGGGGTAGACTTCAAAGCTGATATCTTGCACCGCGCGGGTCTTGCCGAAATAACGGTGCAAGTTGCGAAGTTCGATCAATGGTCGTCGTGCGTGAATCATTTACCAGACTCCTCGCACGACGTGAAAGCTCGTGTTCTCGGTGGCGGAGTCGATGCCGAGCGAGAGGTCGATGCCACGATCGGTGACCGCGATATAACTGCCGGGCCCCCAACTTTTGGTCACGGCCGAAGTGATGGCGGAAATTTGCGTCTCCATCAAATTTTGCGAGAAGGGGAGCAGGTCGATACCGCTACCCAGCGAAAGCGATTCGATTGTTCCGGCGGGGAACTCGGGTTCGTTATCGGCGAGCAACGTGCGGAGCTTGAGCATCGCTTGAACTTGATCGCTGGGGGCGAGCGCGACGGATTTCCCGTTGCCGAGTTGCTCGCCGAGGAAAATCTTTCCGTCGTGATCTTCGACAACCAACAGTTGAATGTTCGCACCCAGTTGGTTGGTGGCCGTGAGTTTGTCGGTGGCGGGTTCAAACTGAATCTGCTTTTTCGTATCGCGACTGGTGACGGTGAGGTATTGCGTGGGGGTGCGCGATTGCAGCCAACCGCGGGTGAGTTGTTGCGTGCCATCCCACACTATCTCACGACGCTGGCCGGCATAGCGGCGGGATTCGCGACGGTCGGTGAGACGCGATGACGGCAGGATCGGATAAACGAGGGCATCTTGGGGGAATTCTAAACCCTCGGCGGGGGCGATCCCCGCATAATAGGAAAGTCGCGACCAGCAGACGGCCGAGTCAGCGGTTTGATCGAGCAGCGTGAAACTGCGTGCGCGAACGAGCGTGCCGAACCCTTCGGATGTGAAACTGTAAATCAACAAAAACATCGTCGTCGCGAGCGCCGCGGCGGGAACGGTGAGCAACAGCAGCGGCAATTTTTCACGGCTCTTGAGAAAGAAGTAGTTGATTGGACCGATGCCTAATACAAAGAGCGATAGCAACACTTGAAACGATGTGACCGGCGCAGTGCCAACGTCGGGGATTAAGAAGTCGTTGAAATTCTCGTTACCACGGCCGGGGTTCGTGCCGTGCCGCAATTCCCATGACAAGCGATCGGCCAGCAGCGATTGCGTGATGGCCCAGCGAATTTCGCGAGACTCTTGGCGGGAGATCGTTTCTGGAAACGCCAAGAGTGTGACGGTCCCCATGCCGAACGGGCGGGTTGTGAACCATTCGCGAGAATCTTCCGGGGCTTCTTGACCGGCAACGATATTATTACTTACTGGCTCGGTGCTGGGTTGTCCATGAAGTTGACTATATTTGTCGAGCGAGTCGCTCGCCGGATTATCAAGTTTCGGAAACCGCCAACCGCGAGCTAGTAACGCATCAAAATCAAACTGTTGCTGTGTGTCGGCGGAAATTCCTAGTGCTTCTTCAATGCCGGGAGCGTCTTGAAAGTCTTCGGCGTTAGAAATGACCCACAGATTGCCTCCCGCGCGGACCCACTTCAGCAACTCGGCAAGTTCGTCGGGATTTTTCTCACGCCGGGAAGCAAGATCGCTGGGACTCGTCACCGCCACGTCGATTGATGAGTATTCGCTCCAGTTTTCTTGCTGCACGTTGAACGTGGGGAGAAAGACTTCGGCTGGGCCACCACGAACATCGCGAAACAATCGAAATGCGCTAAAGCCGATGTCGTCGAGCATCAAGGCCGTGAAATTGTGGCCGGTGTTGGGGCTGTTGAACGGAACTTGCGATTGGCAAAGATCGTCATCGCGGACGCCGTCGACAAAGGTTTCGCAACCGATGGTTCGCCAATCCGCGTACTGCGGAACGGAGAGTGTGGTGCTGACCGACATGCTTCCCGCGGGGAGTTCAAAATATTTCTCGGCCACGATCACCGGTTGATCGCTGCGCCATTGGCCGGCCATGAAGCGAATCTTAATTTGTTTGTCAGCCTGCGAGGGGGCTTGGGCAGTGACGCGGCACGTGATCGGGCGATAGCCATGCACGCCAGCCCAAGTGGTATCAATCCGCAGGTCGATACCTGATTGCTTGGAATAAACCATCGCACCGCTGGGGGATTGCGGCAGCTCGATAAGGCCGCCGCTAGCAGCGAGGGCGGTTTGTGCCGAACCAACAAACGCAAGCAAACAGCACAGTTGTAGTCGTTGACGCAGCAAGCGAAGGTTCACGAATCGATGGGGCATAGAATATTGAAGAGGACTGATTAAGTTTCGCTCGCGGGGGAGGCTGTTCCGGGAAGAAGTTGCTCGTCGGGACTCAGTTGCACGCCACCCTGCCGCGTACGGGCGGGTAACGATTGTGTGCCAATCACTCGGGCGGTTGCTGAAATCAGGACATACAGGCAACCATGCACGAGAACAATCACCAACAAGCTGAACACTGCCATGCTCGCCGCGACGGCCCAGGTATCCCCGGCTTGCGCGCGGACCAGCACGAGGCTGAACAGCGCGAAAAAAGTCACCGCGGCGATGGTGGCACGTAGAGTAAAGCGGGGAAGGATCATAGTGCTATTGTCGCAGACGGAATCGGCTCTAAGCAAGTGTTTGGCAGGGGCGTGCTGGCTGAATCGTTGGGCGGATTAAGCCCCTGGCCGGTGCTGCGGCATGCCGTTAGCATAAATAGCACAGCTGAGCCGCAGAAATCGTTGGAGGAGGGGTGATGAGCAGCAAGTTTCTTGATCACAGCAGATTGATCGCGAAACCAAAAGTGAGTACGACACTTCTATTGGTGGCCTGTTTCGTATCTCATTGTTTCGCAGTTTCTGAATGCCAAGCGGATGTCGAAGCCTATGCGGGGCAGCCGTTTGGCGTGGGACGCGTCACCGTGCCCGTGTTTCGCGGTGAGCCGTCACTCCCACTCAACGACGAGCGATTCACGGCCCTGGAAGCGAGCGGCCGGGTGCTTTATTCGGTGGTCAAGGTCGAGCCAGCGCGGCAGTTCTTGCGGGGGCTGTTGGGAATTGAAACGCCGCGAAATGTAACACTTTATTTTTTGTTTCGTGGCGACGAGCCATTTGATTTGTCGGTTTATTCTCCGCTGGAGCAAGGGGCACGTGTCACTCCACGCAACGATCCCCAGGGCCATCGGCGACTCATGGAAGAATGGTGGCAGCAAACGACCGAGCGATGGTCGCGTTTGCAAAAGGATCCGCAGTTTCCACCGATCGCCGAGAATTTTTTGGTGGCGATGTTTGCACGGCGATTGAACAGAGACATTCCCGCCGTGCCTGCCGGCTTGTTGGGACTGCAAACCGAAAAAGTCACGGCGCTCGAAAAACTGTTCGGTGGCGAGGCGGCACAACTTGGTTTGCATCGTGAGATGCTGTTGGGCGCAAGCAATGTCTCTGACAAAGAGGTGCCACTCCCCGCGCCGGTGGCGTGGGAAGAACCCCAGATTGATCCGGTGGCTTTGGATGAAGTCGAAGTCGAGCCAATGGCTGCGCATGTGCCGGAGGAGTGCTTCTATATTCGATTTGGGAACTTCACGAATTATTTTTGGTTTCGCGATTTGAGTACCAAGTGGGACGGCGATTTGCAGAACATGGTCATTCGCCGTGGACTGAAACGACTCGCCACGAGCCGCATCGAACAGCAGCTTTCGCTCAAGGAAAATGCGCTCTCAAGGATTCTGGCCCCGCAATTTATTAGCGATGCCGCATTGATTGGCCTGGACCCTTACGTGCAGCAAGGCGCTGCGGTGGGAATCTTGGTGCAAGCTCGCAACAACCAACTGCTCTCACAAGACTTCATGCGGCAACGCCGAGCTGCGTTGCAAGCATTTCCTGATGCAGCAGAAACCACCGTGCAACTTGCTGGGCAAGATGTTTCGCTCGTTGCCACCCCTGATGGGCGGGTGCGGTCCTACTATGCACAGTCCGGCGATTTTCATTTGGTGACGACGTCGAGAAAACTGGCCGAGCGCTTTTTGGAAGTGGGGCAGGGGAAGGGATCGCTGGCCAATTTGCCGAGTTTTCGCAATGCGCGCCGTGAATTGCCAATGAAGCGTGACGATACGGTGTTTGCGTTCGTATCTGAGAAGTTCTTCCAAAACTTATGCACGATTGAATATTGGGTGGAAGCCAAGCGCCGTCGCGAGAGCATGCAGCAGCCGGAGGTAGTGGAACTCGCGCGCTATGCGGCCAAGTGCGAAGGAGGCAACGCGGAGACAATCGATGAGCTTATCGCCGCGAACATTTTGCCTACGGGTTTTGGAGTGCGCGTGGACGGTGGCACGCTCGAACAAACCGACAATGGCGTGATCGATTCGCTCCGAGGTGCGCCAGGCTATTTTGTCGCCGTGGGCGATCTGCCCCCGAAGGAATTCTCGCCCGCGGAGTTACAAGCTTATACGAACTTTTTGAATTCCTTTGCGGTGGAAGTGGGGCAGATGCCGCCGATCGCGTTTGGCGTGCAACGATTTCCCAATGAAACGGGGGACGTGCGGTCACTGGCCGTCGATGTCTTCGCTGGACCGTTGGGTAGTGTCAAATTGGGGAAAGTCATCGATTCGCTGGGTGAGCCAACCGATGAAAAGCTTGGGCCGATTGCGGGAAATGTTGCTTCGCTGGAAGTTTCGCTCAACTTGCCGGTGCCGTTGATTGGTGGCGAAAGCCAGCCGCATCTCTTGTTTGCGGGATTGCGTGATTACCGTTCGCCACTTGCCGTGAGCCAAGGTAAAGTCGTCGCAGGTTCGGAGCGAAGTGAATTAGTTCGCGGCTACGTAGGTGCTTGGCCGCGGCCGGGGATTTTGCAAATGCTCCAAGGGCCGTCGGAGCAACCAGGCACGGAGCCGCAACCGCTGGGCGAGCAAATGTGGCATGCCCAGGCGGAAGAGTTTTTGCTGATCTCATTCAAGCCCGACGTTATCCAACAAGTGCAGCCGCAGCTGATGTTCGAGCCAGCCGAGCGACCCGCGCAAGTGCGACTCATGATTGTCGATCTGGCGGATAAACAAATTGCCGAGACGATCAACGCTTTAGGTTACATGCGGGTGCGAGAAACTTCGGTCGCCCCCAGCCGGCTGGCGAATTCGCTCAGCAATCTGCTCCAAGTGCCGCGCGACGAGTCACTCGATTTCGCACAGCACCTACTCGATGCAACCTTTGTGTGCCCGCTGGATGGTGAGTACAAGCTGTTTGAATCCGCGCGAAGTTTGCCGGTGTGGTCGTCAACGGCGCTGCCCGCTCAGAATCGCAACTTACTCACCGAAGTTCCCGCAGAGTTCAAGTTGCCACTGCTTTCCTGGTTTCGTGGCATGCAAGGGGATCTTGAGGTCGCGGACGGAGAACTGAAGGCCCATGTGGATCTAAAAATATCCGCCGCGGCGTTGCCATGAGTGATGCAGCACGAATTCGTTATTCAAGCACGCCCTTTCCGCCCTACAGTTATGTGCCGGGAAGTGGCACACCGCATCCCGTCAGCGATCCCCGCGGACACATGCACGGTGTTGAACACGAATTGCCGAAGCCGCTTGATACAAATCATTGGGCGACCAACGAGACTTATTTGTACGCCGTTGATTTGTTCAATCACGGCTATTACTGGGAAGCCCATGAAGCGTGGGAATCGCTCTGGCACGCGGCCGGGCACAAAGGTGTCATGGCCGATTTTCTCAAAGGGCTAATCAAACTGGCCGCGGCGGGCGTGAAGCATAGCGAAGGGAACGCCGCGGGAGTTGAGCGGCATCTCAAGCGGGCTTGCGAGTTGCTCGGCGTGGTGAACGAACAGAATTTCTGCGGAATTGATTTTGCGAAGCTGAGGGAGCAGATAGCGGTGCTTGATTCAAAGTTCCCGCAGGACTTTGTGATAGTACTTAATTAGTAAATAGAGAAACCACGAATCTTACGAATAGCGTGAATGATTTTTATTCGTGGTATTCGTTCTATTCGTGGTTAAAAATCTTCTTCTTGGATTGCTCAGCTTGCTCCATTAATAATCCAGCGCGGTAGGAGCTGCGAACAAGTGGCCCGGCGGCGACGCCTAGAAATCCCATTTCATAAGCCTGCTTAGTCCACACTTCGAATTGATTCGGATGTACGTAGCGATCCACGGGCAAGAATCGCGTACCCGGTTTGCCCGGAGCAAGGTACTGGCCCAGAGTCAGAAGTTCGACACCTGCATCGTTGAGTTGCTGCATCGCTTCGACGACTTCGTCATCGGTTTCACCCAAGCCGACCATGATACTGCTTTTGGTCCAAAGATCGGGACGCAACTGTTTGGCGCGGCGGAGGACCTCCAGGCTTTGCGCAAATGATGCGCGGGGGTCACGCACCGTGCGATCCAAGCGCGAGACGCATTCCACATTGTGAGCAAACACAGCGAGCGGCACATTGTCGAGCAAATGCTCCAGCGCGGTCCAGTTGCCGTCGAGATCGCTGCACAAGAGTTCGATTGTCGTTGCTGGAAGCCGGTTTTTGACTGTCGTGATGCATTGCTTGTAATGGTCGGCACCGCCGTCAGCAAGATCATCGCGATTGACGACCGTGATCACCACGTGAGCCAAGCCCATGCGCTCGACGGCGTCGGCCAATCGCTCCGGCTCGTCGACTTCCAGAGGCGGTGGTGTTTTGAGCGTTTCGACGCTGCAAAACCGGCAGCCGCGGGTGCATTCTTTGCCTGCGATCATGAATGTGGCCGTGCCCCGGGCCCAACAATCATGAATGTTGGGGCAGCGAGCTTCCTCGCACACCGTATGGAGTTGATTGCCGAGCACGGCCAGTTGCGTGCTGTTGAAGGTGGATTGAGCCTTCCCTGCCGGGAGATTTACGCGCAGCCATTCGGGCAGGCGCGGGCGAGCCAGGTTAGGTTCAGCAATAGGAAGCTGGTTCATCAAATACTGTCACACTTTGGATAACTACTAAGACACAAAGAACACTAGGATTATATCTCAAACTTCTTTATGCCCTTCGTGTCTTAGTGGTAACTAGCAAAAATCAGCCCGTCAGGCCTTCAAACAACGGCGTCGACAGATAGCGTTCGCCGAGGCTGCACATGATGGTGACGATTCGCTTGCCAGCAAACTCAGGACGAGCAGCCAATTTGGCGGCGGCGCACATGTTGGCACCGCTGCTGATACCGGCCATGATGCCTTCTTCGCGTGCCAAACGACGCGCCCATTGGAAGGCTTCTTCATTGGTCACGGTAATGACTTCATCGACCAGCGACGTGTCGAGGTTCTTGGGAATGAAGCCGGCACCAATGCCTTGGATCTTGTGTGGGCCAGGCGAACCACCACTAATCACAGGCGAATCGGCAGGCTCGACGGCGATCGCTTTGAAGTTGGGATTCTTAGGTTTGATGTAACGAGACACGCCGGTGATGGTGCCCCCTGTGCCTACACCCGCCACAATGGCGTCGATGTTGTGTCCCGAATCTTCCCAAATCTCAGGGCCGGTGGTTTGTTCGTGAATGGCAGGGTTCGCAGGATTCTCGAACTGTTGGGGTAAGTACGCGTTCGGTGTGTTCGCGACGATCTCGCCAGCTTTTTCAATCGCAGCTTTCATGCCGCCCGAGGCAGGGGTTAACACAAGTTCTGCACCAAGTGCTCGCAGCAAAGCGCGGCGTTCGACCGACATCGATTCGGGCATGGTCAGCGTGAGCTTGTATCCCTTGGCGGCACAAACGAATGCCAGCGCGATGCCCGTGTTGCCGCTAGTTGGTTCGACGATGAGTGTGTCTTTGTTGATCTTGCCCGCCTTTTCACCGGCTTCGATCATCGCAGCGCCGATACGGTCTTTCACGCTGTTGAGCGGATTGAAAAACTCGCACTTTGCGAAGACGGTCGCCTGTCCCGCGGGGATCAAGCGGTTGATCTTGATCATGGGGGTATCGCCAATCGCGGCGGCGGCATGGTCGTAAGTTTTGTTTCGCGGCATGGTAGTCCCTTACATCAAAATGTGGTGAGTGATTTGGTGAATTGTTCCGAAAAAGCCGCGTTGTCGCGATGCCGAAAATTATCGTTTTTCGGGGGAAATAGGACAAGCCCTCCGGTTGCATCTATCAAAGCCGTCGTGCTCTGTATGAAGTCCTATGGCTGCCTAAATCCGCCTCCGCCGGGGGTTTCAATCGTGAGCACATCACCGGGCTGAACGGAAAGTTCACAAATGCCGGGAAGTTCGATTGGCTTCCTGTCGGCGCGTTGTAAAGTGTTTTTCCCTAAAGCACCAGGAGAGCCTCCATCCATCCCGTACGGTGGATGCGGCCCACGACGTTCGGTGATGAGTGACAACTCCAGCTCGGTAAGGAATTCCATCCGTCGCGTGATTCCATCGCCGCCGTGATGCTGGCCTTTTCCGCCAGAGCCTCGGCGGATGCTAAATTCCCAAAGTTGCACCGGCAGACGGCGTTCAAGAATTTCTGGATCGGTGGAACGTGTGTTCGTCATATGAACTTGAACGGCGGTCGCACCGTTGCCCGTGGCAGTCGCTCCCGAACCGCCGCAGATGGTTTCATAATAGCCAAACTTGTCGTTGCCAAAGAGGAGATTGTTCATCGTCCCTTGGCTAGCAGCGGCGATGCCGAGCGCGCCGAGCAGAACGTCGACCACGCGCTGTGAGACTTCAACATTCCCAGCGGCGACCGCGGGACTTTCCTCGGGAGTTGCGCCAGGTGATGGATTGAGTAGCCCTGGCGGCAGGACGATACTCACTGCCCGCAGAGCACCATCATTGAGCGGCAAATCTTCTTCCACCAGTAACCGGAGCACATAAAGGACGGCCGCGGAAACGATCGCGGGATTCGCGTTGAGATTGCCATCTACGACGGGACCACTGCCGGTGAAGTCGATCGTGGCCGCGGACTCGGTTGAATCGGGGTGGAACGTGATCGTTACGGAGATAGGAACGCTACTGCCGTTGGCCGTTTCCAAATAATCCGTAAACGAACGTGTTTGATTTCCGAATTTGGCGAGCGCTTGCCGGACTTTCGTGGTGGCAACATCTTGGATCTCCAGCATTTTTTGTTGAACGGTGGCGAGCGAATAGCGTCTGACGAGTTGCAACAGGTCGCGAGCCCCTTGCTGGTTGGCAGCTACCTGGGCGCGCAAGTCGGCCAAATTTTCCTCCACTCGGCGTGAGGGATACGGGGCATTTGTGAGAAGCTCTTTCAACTCGGCTTCGTAAGAGATTCCATTTCGCACGAGTGCAAAGTTGGAAATCAGTACGCCCTCTTCGGCAAGCGTGCGCGAACTGGGGGGCATCGAGCCTGGCCGCACACCGCCGATCTCGGCATGATGAGCGCGGCAAGCCGTGAAAAATAAAAGCTGGTGAGTTGTCGGGTCGTGAACGGGCGTAACTACAGTGACATCCGGCAAATGTGAACCGCCGCGGTAGGGATCGTTGGTGACATACACGTCACCGGGAGCGAGTGTTGGATTCTCAGCAAGGATTGCACGAACGGTTGCGCCCATGGCGCCGAGATGCACTGGCACATGCGGCGCATTGGCCACGAGTTCGCCCGTGGCGGTGAAAACCGCGCAACTGTAATCGAGTCGTTCCTTGACGTTTACGCTCAGGGAAGTTCGCCGTAGGACGTGCCCCATTTGTTCGGCAATGCCTGTGAACAGATGGTTGAAGATTTCGAGCATGACCGCATTGGAAGCGGCTGCGGCTGTTTGTGAATTGGTGGCGTTATCTGTCATCAAAAGTTCGCCGCCGGTGAGCATTTCGCATTCCCAGCCGGGTTCGACGACGATAGTCGAGTGCAGATCGGAGATTAATGCTGGACCGGTGAGTGAGTTGCCGGGGACCATGTGGGCGCGGTCGAAGCAGGCGATTTGTTGGTCTTGGCCGCTAAGCCGGCAAGCGGCTGTGGAGGATGGTTGAATGTTTTGGGGACGTGACTTAATGCTTGGGGGCAATGGTTCAGCTGTTTGCCCGATGGCTTCAATTCGTAACGCGACGATTTCGATGGGCGTTTTGTTGGGGATGTAGCCAAACTGTTGTTTGTGGAGCCTCTCAAATTCATGAAAGACGTTCGACATGGAATCAAACGACACATTGAGAGGAACGTCGGTTCCCTTGTAACGCAGATCAAGCGTGCGGTTGATCGCGATCTTTTCCGGAGCGATTCCTTCGTCATTCAATTCTGCTAGTAGGGCGCTTTCCAACTCGGCAAACTGGGCAGCTAGCCCAGCGATATCACAGGCTTCTAGCAATTCGGACTTACCGTGTGCCGCGTGGCGGGTGACATCCGCCTTTCCGATGCCATAGGCGCTTAAAATTCCGGCGTCAGGATGATTGAGAACTTGCTTCATCCCCAATTCGCGCGCGACCGCGCAAGCATGTTGTGCCGCGGCACCACCAAACGAGACCAGCACGTAGTCAGCCGGATCAGCCCCTTTGGCGATTGAAACGCCACGAATCGCACGCACCATGTTGGAATTGGCAATCGCGAGCAATCCTTCAGCAAGTTCCGCCAGCGAAAGATTTTCACCAGTTGCGGAGGCAACTTGCCCAGCAAGTTCTTTGAGTTTCTTTTCAACGGCCGCGCGGTTGAGACGAAATGGAAAGCGTTCTTCAATAATCCGTCCCAAATAAAAATTGAGATCGGTCACCGTGAGCGGTCCCCCACGGCCATAGCAGGCTGGGCCGGGATCGGAGCCCGCGCTGTCTGGGCCGACGGTCAGTTTCGTGCCATCGAATTTACAAATCGAGCCACCACCCGCCGCCACGGTGCTGATCGCGAGCATCGGCGTGACCAGCCGAACGCCGGCCTTGCGAGTTTCAAATTCGTATTCGTAGTGACCGTCGTAGCGCGACACGTCGGTGCTTGTGCCTCCCATGTCGAAGCCGATCGCGCGGTTGAAGTCAGCGGCCGCCGCAATTCGCGAATAGCCGACGACACCACCCGCAGGGCCGGAGAGCACACTTTGATGGCCATGAAACGCATTGGCACCCACCAATCCCCCCGCCGAGGTCATCAAACGAATATGGCTACCTGGGAGCGCCTGCTGCAACTTGTCGAGATACTTACGCAAGACCGGATTGAGATAGGCATCAACCACCGTCGTTTCTGCGCGAGGAACAATTTTGACTAGTGGAGCGACTTCGCTCGATCGGCTGATCTCGGTGAAGCCGACTTCCCGTGCAAGTTGTTCAACGAGGATTTCATGTTCAGGATAGAGATCCGCGTGCATCAGACAAATGGCCAGAGATTCAATGCCGCGTTGCCTTAATTCTTTGAGTTGCCCGCGAATCACTTGCGGATTGGGATCGATCAAGATCGTCCCATCGGCGGCGACACGCTCGGCGATCTCAATACTGCACTCGGTGAGTGGCGGTGGTTTTACGATCGTGAGGGCAAATAAGTCGGGGCGTTCTTGCGAACCGATTTCCAACAAATCGCCAAAACCTTGGTTGATAGCCAGTGCGGTGCGCGCTCCCGTGCGAGTGAGGAGTGCATTCGTGCCGCGTGTTGTTCCCAAGCGGAGGCGGACGGGGGGAATTGGCTCGCTCAGTGGCAAACCGAGCAGATAACGAATCGCCAGCACGGGGGCTTCGAGATCGCGCTTGAGCTCGTAGCTCGATCCAGTCGGCGGTGAAATCGCCAGTGGTTGTTCTAGCGTTAGTTCACTGCCATTGGATCGTGAGACAATCGAATCGCAAACAGGCTGGCCATTTTGATCGAGAACCGTCAGGCGATAACCCTGCCAGAAGTTGGCGGGATCGTTCGCACGGAGCGGGTCATCAATTCGCTGTGCCGAGGAATGATCTCCGATTGTGCCTTTCGTGGCACCAGAGCTGAGCAGCTTGTGCCGAACAATCGTGCCATCGGGACGCTTGGCGAGGCAGTCGGTAAATGTCCCACCGACGTCGATCCAAAATTCCCACGTTGATTGAGTCATGGAGCAGCGGAGGGACTAAATGTTGAAACGCCAAATGCGTTCCAGCATATCACACCGCTTGCCCAAGCCACAGGACTTTTGGCGAGTCGATTAACGGCTGATCGCGCGATTGAAAATATTCTTGATTCCGCCGTTGTTGCCGTTGGCCGTGGAGTTGTTGCGTGGATTCCGGCGGACCAGATTGGCCAGCGATTGTCCCTCGGGCGGATTGACGAAGAATTCCGGATCGTCGATCACCCAAGGTGTCGACCAGTTCGTGCCATTCTCGAAGTTGCATACGTTGACGAACATGTTGTCAAAAAATTTGCACTCCCACCCATAAGCAAAACTGCTGAAGAGATGATCGTCTTCGGTAAGTTCATCGGTCCCTTCGCTGGCATAGTAATGAATGCGGCCATCAGGCGTGTAAGACATGCCAAACGTCCACCAGCCATGCTCGTAGATCATGGGGCCGGGCAAATCCTTGCCCGACTGTTGCGCGCGGAAGGCGATTTGAGCGAAGTCTTCTTCGAAATCTTTGCTGGTTTTGCTGCGGAACAAAATGAAGAAGCCGGGCCAATAGGCTTCCATTTCGCCGTTGGTGTTGATACCGCGGCAATCGCCGCGAATGCCGAACGAGGCACCCGTGCGATCTTCCCATTTGTCAAATGGTGGCAAGTAAACACGGACCGTAAAGCTAGGGCTCCAGCTCACAGGTACAGGGCGACCAATGCGTTGCATCACGCTCATCAGCAAGTCATCTTGCATTTGTTTCTCAGCCAGTTCGCCGGGGATGCCGGAAAGACGGGTTCGCAACAGCAACGAACCTTTGCTTCCTTCAATGCCACCGGGTGGCGTGGAAATACGTTTGATTAAGTCCGGCTGGCCACGCATTGCGCTTTCGTACCACCGGCCATTGCGCGAACGGCCACCGGGCGGACGTTGTTGCTCGTCCTGCTCGTGACTGGCTTTCGCGCCATTCATCGTGTAGCTCCAACTGGGGTCCTCGAAGTTGTCGCCAACTTGCGAGACTTTGATACCCGTGCCAGGAACAAACGGTTCGTCGGCGGACCAACTCACTTGGTTTAAGCAAGCGAGAACCGCGATGGCCAAAGAAAAGCGTGACATAACTGTGTCCTGCGATGAGCGAGAAAAGTGGTGACCGCGCGGAGCTGCCTCTGCGCAAACCGCCTGCTGGGTTTATCGGCGTAGGGCAGGGGCGCGCTCAACTTTTACTAATCGGAAAAGTCGACCAACTCAGGTTTTAGGCGATGATAGCGTGCAGCCGGTGCTATCAGAGCAGGAGTCGCAAGAGACATTTGTGCCAGCCACGCGCTGCAAGCAGGTGGCGATACGCTCATCAATGATCTGCATCATCAAGGAATGCAATCCCAATGGTGCAGTGACGAGATGGCGTAGGCCGGGGTGATTTTGGGCCGCTTCGGCAGCGAGGCGGGGGATATCTTCGTTCCAATGCCGCCCGGGAGACAAGAAGTACGGGAAGACGATCACCAATTCTGCCCCTTGTTTCGCGCAACGTTCGAATGCCGTGGCAATCGACGGCTCGGCCAGTTCCATGTGCGCCGGTTCGACAATGGCCCAGCTTGAGTGCTCGCGGAACGCGGCAACGACGTTGAGTAAGAGCTGATTGCTTTCGTCACGGCGCGAACCGTGGTCGACGAGAATCACGGCGATCTTGTCGTGGGGAATACCAAGTTGTGAGGGTGTCAGAGTCATTTAGGCAGTTGGAGGTAACACTTTAGAAGTTTTAGTTGCAATTGAATTCCGCTCGCGTTCTGCTACGTGCATACCAATATCCAGAATTGTCTTGCCGATGACCAGCAGCACTAGCATCCACACGGGTGATCCCAGGAATTGTATCAACATCGCACCGAAAATAATGGCTACGTGCAGAATGACGATTCGTCCGTAAGGCTGGATCATCAGTTGCATGACGGTCACACGCCGATACTCACCGCGATAGATGAAGTTGGTAAAAAACGAAAACAAATGGCTGGCTGCGAGCGCGGCGACGGCCCAGAGTAGCTTTTCTGCGCGCAGTTGTTCCCAGAAATAAGACCAGGATTCTAAGGGACCGCCGAACATCGCGCCCCCTTTGCCAAGCAGTTCGAAAACAAAGACACCGTGGCCAAAGCAAAACATCCCATAATGAAAAATGAAAAACGGGATGAAAAAGAACTTCGAGGCGTGATGAAAGGCCGCGAGGTGAGGGGCCTGCTTCTCAAGCATGTCGAGAACTTGCTTGCTGTTGCCTGTGCGTTGCTTGTCGGTGGTTTCGGCAAGTTGAATCGTTTCGCGCGACGGCGAGCAGACGATCATCTTAAGTACATTGATCATGCCGATGATCACGTTCTCGGCCCAATACACCACCACGATGGCAAACGTGCTCCAACCCAGAAAGAGCACTCCCAGCAGCGGGAGGAAATTGGCCGCGATCAGCGAGAGGACCGAGGGCTTCCAGAACCGGGCGTCATGCCATGTTGGTTTGGTGAAGACGGAATTCATTCTGGCTTGTTTTCCGAGGCCGTGGATCGTGACGAGCGAAGTTTACTCCTGATGGATTCGAGCCGCGCGGCCAATTCTTGCTCGAAGCCGCGATTCACCGGCCGATAGTATTCTCGTTCCACCCCCAAGTAATCCTGAGCTGCGATGCCGTCCTCGGCATTATGAGCATATTCGTAACCTTCGCCGTGGCCCAATCGCTTGGCACCTGAATAGTGTGCGTCTTTCAGGTGGATTGGAACCGGCACAGTGCGCCCTTCGCGGACGTCGGCACGTGCTTCGCCGATGGCCACGGTCGCGGCGTTGGATTTAGGAGCGCATGCCAAGTAAGCGACCGTCTGCGCGAGGTTCAATTGGCATTCGGGCAGGCCGATGAATTCGCAGGCCTGCATCGTCGCAATCGCCAAGGGAAGGGCATGGGGGTCAGCATTGCCAACGTCTTCGCTTGCCAAGATGACCAACCGCCGCGCGAGAAAGCGAACATCTTCGCCCCCTTCGAGCATCCGAGCGAGCCAATAGATGCCCGCGTCAGGATCGCTGCCGCGAATGCTCTTAATTAGGGCGCTGATTGAATCGTAGTGCGTATCGCCATCGCGGTCATATTGCACGGCTTTGCGCTGGACACTTTCAGCGGCCAGCTCGAGTGTGAAATCCACCGGACGCTCTTCGCTGGATAAAACACCAATCTCTAGTGCTGAGAGTGCCTGCCGCGCATCGCCGTCACAAGTTTGGGCAATGAACTCCGCGGCGTCATCATGCAAATTGACGGGAATCTTACCCAGCCCGCGCTCGCGATCAGCCAAAGTCCGCTTAAGTAGTGATTTGATATCGTCAGGACTGAGTGGCTGAAATTCAAAGACGCGGCTGCGGCTCACGAGCGCACTATTGACTGCAAAGAAAGGATTCGACGTGGTCGCCCCCACCAGCACCACCGTGCCGTCTTCAACGTCGGGGAGCAGGGCATCTTGCTGCGATTTATTGAAGCGATGAATCTCGTCGACGAACAGCAACGTGCGCGTCCCTTCGGCGGCAAGCACGTCGCGGGCTTCGTCGATGACTTCGCGTAGATCCTTCACGCCACTGGTGACAGCATTGAGTTGACGAAAGCGGCATTTTGTTTCGGCGGCAAGCAAATGAGCCAACGTTGTTTTGCCGGTCCCTGGCGGGCCGTAGAACAACAGCGCGGTCAATCGATCGGCCTTGATAAGTCTATGCAGGAGCTTGCCTTCGCCAAGAAAATGTTGCTGGCCCGCGAACTCAGCGAGCGTGCGTGGGCGCATCCGCAGCGCCAGCGGCTGGGCGCTCCGACGATTTTCAGCTTCAGCGGCTTCAAAGAGTGACACGATGACGATCCGGTAAAACAGTTATTTTTCCTATAATCGTTGTACGCCGTGCCGGTTGCCCCGCCTAGGGAGCCGGTAATACCGGCAAGGTTTGTTATTTTCAAGGAGAGTGGTAAACTGCGCCGATGCGACGGAAGGCCAAACAGCCTCTTTGGTCGCATTCCCGCCAACCTCCCGCCTTCCCCAACTGAAGCGCCGTCTCCCATGAAACACTACGATTGTGTCGTGATTGGAACTGGTCCCGCTGGCCAAAAGGGTGCCATCCAGGCCGCGAAGCTCGGCAAGCGCGTCGCCATTATCGAAAAGAATCAGGTGCTCGGCGGAGCTCAAATCAACACGGGAACAATCCCGTCGAAGGCTTTGCGCGAAGCGGTCCTCCATTTGACGGGCAACTCGCGGGGTCTGTTCGGCGAAGTGTCGCGGCCCCGAAAAGACATTACTATTGCCGAGCTGGTGAGCTTTTCGCAGCGCGTGATTCGCCATGAATGGGCCGTGATCCGCGATCAATTCGACCGCAATGGCATTGATTTAATTTGGGGTAAGGCCCGATTCACGGGGCCGCACGAAATCGCGGTCGAAGGACCCAACGGTGAAGAGCGCGTGTCAGCCGATCGCTTTCTGGTGGCCGTGGGAACTAAACCGGCTCGTCCCGATTCGGTGCCATTCAATGAACGAACCATTTTTACGAGCGATGAAGTGCTCAAGCTTACTTCGCTACCCAAGACGATGATCGTTGTGGGTGGTGGTGTGATCGGCACGGAGTACGCTTGCATCATGGCCACGCTCGGCGTGCAAGTAACGCTGGTTGAAGGCCGAAATCGGGTCTTGGGCTTCCTCGATTTGGAGATTGCTGACGCGTTTCAATACTTCATGCGGCAGCAGGGGATCACGCTGCGGCTCGGTGAAAAAGTCGAGCGGATTTGCGAAGTCGAATTCCAAAACGGCACGCAGCATCATCTCGTGCAAGCGCAACTGGAATCGGGCAAAACCTTGCGGGCACAAACGCTGTTGTATGCGGTTGGTCGTCAGGGGGTTTGCCAAGATATCGGTTTGGGTAATGTTGGCATCGAATTTGATGATCGTGAGCGACTGCAAGTCAACGAGTGGTATCAAACCAGTGCCGAGCATGTGTACGCTGCCGGCGACGTAATTGGCTTCCCGGCGCTGGCGTCGACCAGCATGGAGCAGGGGCGGCGGGCGATATGTCACGCCTTCGGATGCCGCGACGTGGCGAACTACAACACCTCGTTATTTCCCTACGGAATCTACGCGGTGCCCGAGATTTCGATGGTTGGCAAAACCGAAGAACAACTCACGTTCGAGGGCATTCCCTACGAAGCAGGCATCGCCAATTACCGTGAAATCGCGCGGGGGCAGCTACTCGGCGACGAATTGGGCATGCTCAAGATGCTGATTCACCAGGAAACGCATAAAATTCTCGGAGTTCACGTGATCGGCACGGGCGCGACGGAGCTCGTGCATATCGGGCAGGCCGTGATGGCACTCGGTGGAGATGCTGAATTTTTCGTGAACAACGTGTTCAATTTTCCGACTTTGGCGGAATGTTATAAAGTGGCGGCGTACAACGGACTCAACAAACTCAACCACGTCTATGGTGGTGCATCCGAACCGGCTGCGGTAAGCTGTGGGTCTGTCTGAGTACTCGATGGATTTCTTTAAAGTTTAGTTTTACGCACGTCTCATGCATCTGTTTACCTACGGCACATTAATGTTCCCTGAGGTGTGGCGACGCATCTCGATTGGCGAGTTTCCTTCGCAGCCGGCCGTGTTGCGTGGCTATGCCATGTATCGCGTCAAAGACGCGGTCTATCCCGGCATCATCCGTGGCGACGACGCGGCGGAAGTGCAGGGGTTGGTGTATGCCGACCTCGATGAAGACACGCTGTTTGAACTCGATACCTACGAATCGAGCTTTTATGAGAGGTTGCCAGTCACGGTGAAAACGGCCGATGGCGCGGACTTAGAATGCCATGCCTATATCGTGCCAGCGTCACGGCGTGATCTGCTGACTGACGAAGGCTGGGACCGCGAGTGGTTTCGGCTCAACGAGTTGGATCGATATCTCAATGGCTAGAGATCGGCAGTGGATTCACTGCGCCGAACCGACTAGCTCCAAGTTTCTAACGGACCGATGCTCACGGTGGTGTGCTTGCTGAGTGGAAAGTCGCGCATCACGGTGTGAACGTCGGCAAGTTGCACGGCTTGCAGTGCCTGGAGATCGTCGGCTACGCTGCGATACTCTCGTCGCTGAAGCCAGTTGCCGCCAACGTTGAATAAGCGATTGCGTGGGCGCTCGCTGCCCAGCACGACGCGAGATTTCACTTTGCTCTTGGCTTGGTGGAGTTCTTCCTCGGTAAATCCGTCGCGTTCGGCAATGGCTTGTAGCTCTTGCACACGTGTGAAATTCTCGGCAGCGTCTTCGGGGTTGCAGCTGACCCACGTGAAGTACATTCCTGCGCCTTGGTATTCGTAATGGCCCAGACTGGCCGTTTCCACCAAACCGGGATCAACGAGGTCCCAATACAACCGACTGCCGGAATCGTCGCCAAAGATCGTGGCGAGCAGCTTTGCGGCGTAGCGGCGAGCATCCTCCGCCGCGGGGGCATCGGCCAGCTGCAGAACATACTGCTGGGCCGACGAAGATCGCGTCATCAGATGGAAAGAACTTTGAGATTTTGAAACCGGAACTTCGCGCACCGCGGGGCAAGACTTCCAGGCACCGCAACGCGCTTCCACCTGCTTAACCAGCGCGTCGAAATCGATCTTCCCTGCCGCGGCGACAAACATGTTGTTGGGAGCGTAACGCGATTCAAAATAGTCGCGCATCTGATTGACAGCCAATCCGCCCACGGTTTCTTCCGTTCCCAACACGCTGCGGGCGAGCGGATGTTTGCCGTAGTGCAGCTCCTTGATTTTATCGTCCATGCCGAAGGGAGGTTGATCGGCATACATCTGAATCTCTTCGATGATGACTTTCTTTTCCATGTTAAAGTCTTCATCGCGCAGACTTGGCCGCATGATGTCGGCGAGAATATCGACCACCGGCTCTTGGTATTCTGGCAAGACCGAGGCGTAATAAACCGTGTTCTCTTCGCTGGTGAACGCGTTGTAATGCGCGCCCAGCTCATCGAAATCACGATTCACATCGTCGGCGGAACGTTTGGGCGTCCCTTTGAAGACCATGTGTTCGAGAAAATGACTCACACCAGCAACTTCGTCGGTTTCATCACGCGCGCCCGTGCGAACAAAAAAGCCAAGCCCCACCGAGTGGGCGGCGTCGTTGCATTCGGCGACGATTTCCAGGCCATTGTCGAGCGTATGACTACGAAACTTCACGCGGCAACTCCAAGGGGGTCGGGCCCAAAGTCGCAAAGGTAAAATCTTGCGGTGGCTGTTGTTCTAGATATTCGTTGATCATCGTGCTGGTCAGCTCATCGACCATGCGGCCCACTTCATCCAGCGTGCGTACGCGGCCCAGATGATACCACTCGCGGGCAATCGCTCCGCTGCGGGCGCTTGTGGATTCCTGCTGCATGATGAGTCCACTTTTGATGCGGGCTTTGAGCCGTTTGAGCTCATCGGCAAGCACGCCTTCGCGAAGTCGCAAGAGTTCGGCAAAAGTGACATCCAAAGTTTCTTGGGCCCGTTCGCTGGATGTGCCGGCGTAGCACAGCACCCGCGCGCGATCGAGTTGCGTTTGCAGCGATGCGCTGACCGTGTAACACAAACCACGTTTTTCACGGACTTCGGTGAATAGTCGCGAGCTCATCCCACCGCTAAGCACACCCACGGCTGCCCACGCCCGCATGTAGTCGGGATCGCGGTAAGGAACCGTCGGATACGCGATGCCGATGTGGCATTGATTCCCATCATGATGCGTGTGAGCTTCGCTCGATTGGGGCTGCGTTTCAGCAATAGCGGGGACATCATTCGCTTTCCAATCGCCAAACAGCGTTTCGATCCGTTCAATCAACTGCGGCCATTGGAAGTCGCCCGCCACGCCCAAGATGGCGGAATTCGGCCGGAAGTATTTCGCCCAATGTGATTGAACATCATCGGCCGTCGAGGCACTCACACCCGCTTCGGTGCCATGGCTCGAACGTCCCCAAGGTTGTGGATAAGTGCGGTTTCGCAACTCCACCATCAAACGCTGGGCTGGTTCGTCGTTGATGCCGTTAATCTCTTGCAGACAAACTTGTTGCCCCGCTTCGATTTGATCGGCAGGCAAATGGGGTCGGCGAATGATATCTGAGTAAATCGACAGCGCTTCGTCGAGATTCTCGCTGAGCGTGGCGGCACTGAAACTGATTTGCGATGCGCCGACCGATTCGCCGCGTTCGACTCCCAGAATTTCCAGGTCGTTAATCAAAGCCCGGCTGTCGCGACTTCCGGCACCCCGCAAGACCATGTCGCAAACCAGCGACGAGAGCCCCAATCGGTTTGCTGGATCGGTTATATAACCCGAGGGAACAAGCAGCGTGATCGCGGCGGATTGCACCGTGGAGTTGGGTTCGCCGACGAGAATCATGCCGTTGGCGAGGCGATGAGAATAGATGTCGTTGTGAGAAACGTGACTAGTTACGGTCATCAAAGCGGCTTGGTTTTCTATGCAACGAGACCGGCGGAGCGGGCGGCGGGACAGCGTGCTTTCAGCTTACCGGGAAAACTAGCAGCCTACCGGCCCGCGCTGCTGTAGGCAAGTTCAACTGATTTATAGAGAGTGCGAACCGTGCGAAAACCGAGTCTTCGGTAGAGCCGGACGGCCCCTTGATTTTCGGCGGTCACTTCGAGACCGACGTGCGAGATACCGACTTGTTGCAGGCCCAGCAGGCTGGCCTGGATGATGGCCGTGCCGAGGCCCCGGCCCTGGTGTTCGGGGGTGACCCCAATGTTTTGCACGCTGGCTTTGTATTTTTGAATTTTCACCGCTTGGATCGTGGCACAATACTCGGCGCGGTGGATACCCGCCCCGACATATTCGATCAGCCACGTGGCCTCGGGAATAAACCCTTCCTTGGCTTTAATTTCGCTCATCAAGCGTTGGCAGCCTTCTAGCTCACCTAAGCAGGGGAAGAGTTGAGCGTCGATGCCGCCCTGAAAGCTGTGGTATTTGACTTCGGCGTGAACTCTTGTCAGCGACGAGTGCCAAGGGACCAAGCGGTAGCCGCTGGGGAGTCGCAGCGGTGGAGATTGCCAGCGCTGAAGATTTAACTCCATGCGATAGCGTTTCACATAATGAAAATTCATAAACCGCATGGCAAGCAAGGCGAACCTTCGGTTCAGTCCGGATCCACTCCGTGAGTTCTCTAAGAATACCATAAGCCGCGCCGGAGAAAAGCATTTCGCATGAAGTTGCCGAATATTGAGACATTTTGGCGGCGCCGCGACCAGCTTTGTCGGCAGAATCGGATTCGTTGTGGTGCTGGACACTCATAGAAAAGGATATGAATCTCGGTTTGTTTGCCCGGCCTTCTTCCGAATAGCCCTTGTTCCTATAAAAAGCGAACACAACATTTTGAAAAAATCAAAACAAGAACTCTTGTAGAAAGTGTAGCCGGCGGTACATTTAAAATGCCGCCTGTAGCAGAGGCTACAAATTTTACAGCGAGAGTGACAATGATTAGCAGAAATAAAGCTGGGTTTACGCTGGTTGAACTCCTGGTCGTGATTGCCATTATTGGCGTGTTGATCGCCCTGCTGTTGCCGGCGATTCAAGCAGCACGCGAAGCGGCACGGCGTGCGCAGTGCACAAACAATCTCAAGCAATTGGGGCTAGCGATTCAGAATTTTGAAAGTGCCAACAATCACATGCCTCCCGGCTACGCGTCAAACTCCTTAGCAGTTCCAGCACCGGTGACGCGTGACCCTGAAACTTGGGATGCACCGCCCGGCTGGGGTTGGGGGGCGTTTCTGTTGCCGTATCTCGAACAAGCGAGCATCAGCGGGCAAGCGGATATGGAAACGCCGTTGTGGGATCCTCGGCATGCCGAATTAATTCGCACGAATATCGATAGTTTTCTCTGCCCCACGGATTCGGGCGAGCGAGAAGCATTCTTCGTGACCGATCCCTCAGGGCAACCCCTCTCGATTGATGGACGCCAAGTGGAATTGGGCCGATCGAATTATGTGGCGAGTCACGGCCAGGAATCGTGTTGGGGAACCTGCGGGGCCGATCCAACGGCAACGGTCTTCACAAATATCTACACGAGTGAAACCACAGTCGTGGAAGTAAACGGCGATGTCTCGAAAGTTGGCGATGGTCCGTTCTATCGGAATTCCAAGGTTGAGTTTCGCGAGATCACCGATGGTTTGTCGAACACGATTTTCTTAGGTGAACATTCCTCGGCGCTGAGCGACAAGACTTGGGTGGGTGTTGTACCCGGAGCGCTGACGCTGCCAAAGTTCCAATCGCCCGAGAACGGCGACGATGCCGCCGCAACATTGGTGCTTGTGCACGGCGGGCCCTCAGGGGGTGAGTTAGACATCACTGGTTTTCCGATTATCCATCCCGTGAACTTTCCCACGTTTCACGTCGGGCAGATGTATTCAGAACATCCGGGTGGTGGAAATGTCAGCTTTGGCGACGGCACCGTGCGATTCGCCTCCGACGACGTGGATCTCTTGCTCTGGGCAGAAATTTCGAGCATCTCTGAAGGAGAGGTTTCTACAAAAGAGCTATGAGCACGAATCAAATTCAAGGGCTTAAAATTCTCGGTGCAGTCGTGCTTTGCTCGCTGGTCGCATTTTTAAGCTTGCGTTCCAGCGGTTACGGCGAAGTCAGCGACAAAACTTATGAAATCGCCACAGCGATGTATTCCGTATGCAATCGCCAAGATGCTGCAAAGCTCGCGAGTATCGATCAGCTTGTGCAAAGCGGGACGGCAGATAATTCGATCACCTTTGAAGAAGCCACAATGCTGCGCGAGATACTCGCATTTGCCCAGGCCGGTGATTGGCAGACCGCCACGAGCGAGGCACGCCGCCTCATGAATGATCAAGTAAAATATCCGTAATGGATTTGCGGCAAGCTATTTTTGTTTGACCTCAACCGATTCGACAAACGCCCGCATGGCTTCGAGAGTTTCGGGGCTGACATGATGCTCGATCCCTTCGCTGTCGGTGGTTGCGATCGCTTCACTCACGCCAATCGCCAGCAAGAATTTGTGAACAATTTCGTGACGGCGGCGAGATTTGGCCGCCAAGCGTTTTCCTGAGTCCGTTAGCTCCAGCGGTTTGTAGGGTTCACTGGAAACCAAGCCGCGTTCTTTCAGCCGGGCCACAATCTTGGTGACCGTCACGTGGCTCACATCGAACCGCCGAGCCAGATCGATGACACGACACACGCCCTTTTCAGCTAGCACTTCGCTGATCGCTTCGACGTAATCTTCCGCCGTTTCGGCGGCATGATCGCGCCGCGTACGACGGTGGCCATCAGCGAATTTGCGAGTTTCTTTCATGGTGTATCGTAAGTTGCCGGAGTTTCCCGCCATGCAGGAAGCAGTGTAGCTTTTGCTACATTACTGCCGATAAGTTTCGCAAGGACAAAATACGCCAGCGTTGCCTTGCTAGCACTTGATGGTGGCAATTTTATCGCAAACAGCTTTCCCTGGGGAGTCGGCTCGGTCGACAAGATTCCCAGGAAGCGGTTTTCCCTCACTCTGCCTAGGTTCTATGGTCACCAATTCTTGCATACGAAGGTTAATTGCGGCCCTAGCCACGCTTGTGGCGTGGGAGGTCGTTGATAGAGAAGTCTCTCATGCGCAAGCGCCCACCCTGATGCGGTGGAATTCGGCCCAGGCCGAGGAGGGGGGACCAAATCTCGATGAACCGATGGTGACGGATCGCCCCGATTTCACGGAGGCAGCCACAACGGTCGGGCGCGGTGTCGTGCAGATCGAAAGTGGCTACACCTACACATTTGATGACACTTCGACTGACCAGGCCATCGCTCATAGTTATCCCGAAACGTTGTGGCGATTCGGAGTGTGGGCAGACTGGTTGGAGCTGCGTGTCCAATACAACTACGCCAACGAACAACTGAACGGCATTGATGAGTCGGGATCGGAAGACCTTTATCTGGGTACAAAGTTGGCATTAACGGGCCAAGCCGGCATTCTGCCCGAGATGGCAATCATTCCGCAGATGACCGTCCCCACGGGGGCCGAAGTGTTCAGCGCAAATGAAGTCCTCCCTGGCCTGAACTGGGTTTACAGCTGGAAATTAAACGACGTGCTGAGCACGGGTGGCAGCACGCAATTCAATCGCCAAGTTCAAACTCTGCCATCCGAGGGATATTCAGAATTTGCTCAATCATGGACGATTGGTTATTCGCTCCTTGAGAATTTGAATGCGTACACCGAATGGTATTGCCTGATTCCCCACAGCTCTGACATCGCTCAGCCCGAACAGTACTTCAATGGCGGCTATAGCTACTACTTCACAAACAATGTGATGTGGGATATTCGCGCCGGTCTGGGAATAGGCGAAGCGGCCGACGATTATTTTGTCGGCTCGGGCATTTCATTCCGATTTTTCTAAACAGTCGGCTTCTTGCTTCATTCTGCGGTTGACCTGTGAACGCTGGCAGGATAGATTTGTAGCCAGTGCTACATTTTGCGCCCGCTAAGGTTCGACCATGAATAAAACGGCTTGTCTCAATTGCTACGGTTTAATCGCGTTCTTGTTAACGCTGGCGGGATGTGGTTCTGCTGTTGATTCCTCCCACGACAAGCCGGAGTCTAGCGAGCACACCTTCAGCGGCACGTATCCCATCAAAATCGTGGCCACCACCGGGCCTGTGGCCGAAATGGTCGCGCGCGTGGGGGGCGAGTACGTGAAGGTCGAGCCTCTGATGGCCCCCGGTGTCGATCCTCATCTTTATCGACCGATTGCCTCGGATGTCACTAAACTCAACGATGCCGATGCGATTTTCTACAACGGTTTGCATTTGGAAGGACGGATGGCTGATTTGTTCGTGCAGATGGCACGGCGTAAGGCCACGTTCGCAGTCACCGAAGGACTGACTTCTCGCGAAGACAAACGCTTGCGTGAACCGCCGGAATTCCAAGGTATGTATGACCCGCACGTATGGCATGATGTGGCACTGTGGAGTGATGCCGTGAACGATGTGGCGGAAATGCTTGCCAAATTCGATCCGGCGCATGCGGCTAACTATCGAGAGAATGCCGCGGAGTATCGCGCGGAATTGGCGGAACTCAACGAATTCTGCAAAACCGAGATCACCAAGATTCCTGAAAAACAGCGTGTACTCGTGACCGCTCACGACGCTTTTGGCTATTTCGGCAAAGCCTATGGCTTGGAAGTTTTTGGTCTGAAGGGAATCAGCACCGAGGATGAAATTGATCTCGCACATCAGGAAGAAATCCAGAAAATGCTGGTCGATCGCAAAATTCCCGCCGTGTTTGTCGAGTCGGCCATCGCACCACGGACCGTTCAAGCCTTGGTTGAACCGTGCCACGCGGCGGGACACGATCTCCAGGTTCCCAAAGAAGAGTTGTACGCCGATGCGTTAGGTCCGGCGGGAACGGACGACAGTACGTATTCAGGTATGATTCGCCACAACGTGAAAACAATCGTCGATGCACTTTCGAAGTGAAAAGGCAAACTATGGAAAAGATCGCCTTTGAAGTGCACGACATGACCGTAGCGTATCAACGCAGGCCTGTGTTGTGGGATATCGATCTTTCGATTCCCGAAGGGAAACTTGTTGGCATTGTCGGCCCGAATGGCGCGGGCAAGACAACCCTCATCAAAGCCGCGTTGGGTTTGGTCACCCTTGCCAGCGGTAAAGTGGAAATCTACGGCAAGAGCTACGAAGAGCAGCGTCATTTGATCGGCTATGTGCCGCAGCGCGAATCGGTCGATTGGGATTTCCCCGTTACTGTGCGCGACGTTGTGCTGATGGGAACTTATGGTCGATTGGGTTGGTTTCGGCGACCTGGCAAAGCGGAACGCGAAATTGCTGACCGCTGTTTGCAGCAAGTCGGCATGGCGGGGTATGCCAAGCGACAAATTCGCCAGCTTTCGGGCGGGCAGCAGCAGCGAGTCTTTCTGGCCCGAGCCTTGGCCGAAGACGCACAGCTCTATTTTCTGGATGAGCCGTTTGCCGGCGTCGATGCCGCCACGGAAGCGGCGATTGTTGAGCTCTTGCATGCCCTGCGATCTTCCGGCAAGACCGTGTTGGTGGTGCATCACGATCTGCAAACCGTGAGCGATTACTTTGACTATGTGATTCTGCTCAATATGCGGCTGGTGGCGTGCGGGCCTGTGGAGACCACATTCACGACCGAGAATCTGCAAAAAACCTACGGCGGGCGGCTGACGATTCTCGACGAAGCCGCCGAAGCGATCCGCCGGCAGAAACCTTTGCCATGATCAGTCTTTCACTCAGCGACAAAGTGATGATCGGCACCGCCTTGTTGGGCGGGATGGCTGGTGTTGTCGGCAGTTTCGCCGTGCTGCGGGGCAGGGCACTCGTGGGGGACATGCTCGCCCATGCGGCACTTCCAGGTGTCTGCCTGGCCTTTCTCATCACAGGCCAACGTAATTTGCTCAATCTTTCGGCCGGGGCCTTGGTGACCGGATTGCTGGCGATTGGCGCGGTGACTGTCATCACACGTTGGACGCGCACCAAGGAAGACGCGGCGATTGGCATCGTGCTGAGCACATTTTTTGGTGCTGGTGTGGTGCTGCTCTCGATCGTGCAAAAGCCAACAACCAGTGGTAACAAGGCGGGCCTGAATTCCTATCTCTTCGGCGAACCAGGAGGAATGCTGAACAGCGACCTGGTTGTGCTGGCGGTCGTGGCGGTGGTTGTGCTCGCGGCAGTGGTTCTGTTCTTCAAGGAATTTGAGCTGACTTGCTTTGATACGGATTTTGCTCGTTCGCAAGGCTGGCCGACGTTGTGGCTCGATCTAGCGATGCTCGCCATGCTCGCCACGGTGACGATCGTCGGGCTTCCGATTGTCGGCGTCATTCTCATGGCAGCGATGATTATTATGCCCGCCGCAACGGCCCGGTTTTGGACCAATCGCTTGCCCGTGCTGTTGCTTGTGAGTGGGCTCGTCGGTGCTGCGGCAGGGCTTATCGGCACACAAGTGGGACGCGGTTATCCCGCTGGCGCAGCGATTGTGCTTACCGCAGCGAGCCTGTTTTTAGTTTCCCTACTCTTTGCACCGCAGCGCGGGATCGTTTCCAAGCTACTGTCTGAGTATCGCCTTCGTCGCCGTGTGGCCGAAGAGCATCTCTTGCGTGCGCTGTTTGAACTAGGCGAAGCCGAACTCCCCGCCGTGCCGGTGATCAATCTCTCAACGCTTCGTGACTATCGCCATTGGTGGTCGCTGGAGCGCTTGTTGGAACGAGCGCGCGATGAGCAACTGATCGAGTGGGATAAGAACCAAGTGCAATTGACGCCACTGGGTCTGCGGCGAGCGGCGCAGATCACCAAAGCTCACCGGCTGTGGGAATTGTATCTGGTGCGGCACGCCGACATTGCCCCCGATCACGTCGACCGCGATGCCGACGACGTTGAGCACCTTCTGCCGGAATCCTTGGTAGCCAAGCTCGAACAAGAATTGGCTGCCGAAGGTCGCTTGCCGACCGTCGTGGCCGAGATGCCGATATCGCCGCATGAGATTCATGCCGAACAGGGGGGCACAACGCTATGATGCCTCCTCCAATCGGTTTCGCGGAACCAGACCCTGGGACTTGGATCGTTTTGACGGGATCGACTGTCAACGTCGCCTGTGCGTTGCTGGGATCGTACTTAATCCTGCGCAAGATGAGTTTGATGGGTGATGCCCTCTCTCACGCCGTTCTGCCCGGCCTTGTCGTAGCTTTTGTGTTGAGTGGCTCGATGGGGATCGTGCCAATGTTCATCGGTGCGGTTGTTGTGGGTTTACTCACGACATTCCTCACGCAAACACTTCATCAGTATGCCCGCGTCCCCAGTGACGCCAGTATGGGAATCGTATTCACGGCAATGTTTGCGCTGGGGGTCATTCTCGTGAAGCGCTATGCCGGGGGGCTGCACTTTGACATTGGGTGCGTTTATGAAGGAGCACTGGAGTACGTGCCGTTTGCCGAACGCGTGTGGGGATTGCCCCGACCGCTGCTCAGTTCGCTGGTCGTGATGGTGGTCAATATTCTGGTCATTGTCTTGCTATGGAAAGAACTCAAGCTCAGTTCGTTCGATGCGGAGCTCGCCACGACTATGGGTTTCTCCGCGACGGCAATGCATTACTTGCTGATGACGCTGGTTTCTGTCACCACGGTTGCTTCGTTCGAAGCCGTGGGATCGATTCTCGTCGTGGCCATGCTGATTGTGCCCGCATCGACGGCCTTTCTGCTCACAGATCGCCTCGGGGTGATGGTGGTGCTGTCAGCCGTTCTTGGCATTCTCGCGGCGGTATTGGGTTATGCGGCAGGTGTCTATTGGGATACCAGTATCAGCGGCATGATGACCGTTGCCGCGGGGGGATTGTTTACGATTGCCGTACTCTTTGCCCCGCAGTACGGGGTGATCAGCAAAGTGGCCCATAACTTTCGCATGTCGCTGCAAGTGATGCGCGAGGATCTGCTGGCGATGCTGTATCGCTTGGAAGAACTTGGGAGTACGAATTTGCTCACGGCCCACGAAGCCCAAACCGCCGTGGGGGGCACGCTGCTCGCTCGCATTGCCGCCAACCAATTAGAACGCCGGGACCAGATCGTCGAACGCGATTCCCACCTATTGCTCACCGACACGGGCCGCGATGCTGCTCGCCAACTCGTTCGTTCTCACCGCCTTTGGGAAGCCTATTTAGTAAAGCACTTGGGTTTGCCGCTCGACCACGTTCACGACCCGGCTCACCGCGTGGAACATTACATCGACGAAGACATTCAAAAGCGGATTGCCGCGGAGTTGGAAACTTCGGCTCAAGATCCCCACGGCCGGGAGATTCCTGAGTAAATTGCCTTGAAAATCTCGATCCACGATAAAGTGTCGTGGGAACGTCCAAAGAATGCCTGGACTTTTTCCCAAACTTCGCCAGCCTCTTCCATCAAACTGCCGAAAATAACGGCTGTGCGAGCCCGCACACTCGGAAAACCGCTGCGATTCGCCTGTTAACCGCCGTGCCTCGACCTGTATACTATGGGGTGAACCGCAGAGGCCGGACGACCTGTTTATTTGAGTGGAATTCATGGCAACCGACACAATCATCGACGAAGCTGATCCTGTTTTGGACTCCGAATCCCAACCGAACGACGACATCGTCGCCGAGAACTTGGGGCTGACCTCGGCCGCGGGCCGCAAGCTCCAGTGGCCCGAAACGGCGGTCGATCCGGTCAAAGTTCGCTGGCGGTATGCGATCGGCATTCCCGTTGTCCATGTACTCGCCTGTCTGGCGTTCTTTCCGTACTTCTTCAGTTGGACCGGCGTGGTGCTCGCGATTTTGGGCCTCTACGTGTTCGGCACGTTGGGGATCAACTTGTGTTATCACCGCCTGCTCACGCACCAAGGCTTTACGTGCCCCAAGTGGCTCGAACATTCCTTTGCGATCTTGGGCGTCTGCACGATGCAAGACACCCCCGCGTGTTGGGTCGCCATGCATCGGATTCATCACAAGCATTCCGACGATCGCCCCGATCCGCATAGCCCGCTGGTGAACTTCTTTTGGGGTCACTGCGGCTGGTTGATGTTTTTGAATCGTGAATTCTTGAACGTCTACGACTACCAACGCTTCACTCGTGATATCCTCCGCGATCCGTTCTATATGAAGCTCGAAAAGAACGAGAACTGGCTCAAGGTTTATTTCATTTCGATGGCTGTGTTTTTCGCGGCGGGTTTCTTGATCGGCTGGCCGCTGTGGGGGACCTCGGGGGGCGTGCAATTTGGCGCGAGCCTGTTGGTGTGGGGTGTGTTCGTGCGGACTGTTCTCACGTGGCACATCACCTGGAGTGTGAACTCCTTCACCCATGTGTGGGGCTATCGCAATTACGAAACCGACGACAACAGCCGCAACAACTGGCTCGTGGGTTTGTGGGCCAACGGCGAAGGCTGGCATAACAATCATCATGCTGACCAACGCGCAGCCGCCCACGGCCACAAGTGGTACGAATTCGACCTGACGTGGCTGACGATTCTCGCGCTGAAAAAAGTCGGCCTCGTCAAAGACGTCGTGCTTCCCCGCGTCTGGCAAGAAAAGCAAGCGTCGTAGGCGTTGCGCTATTGTCATTCTGAAAGAGCCTAGGCGACTGAAGAATCTAGCTTCAACTTTTACACGCGCATCAACACGTGTGAGTTACGAATCTAGATTCCTCTGGTCGCAGAACTCCCCTCGGAATGACAATTTCTTTTACTCATCCGCCGCACGCATCCAGGGCGTGATCGTGGGCGTGTACTCGCAGATTTCCTTCTCGCCGAAGTACAGTGCGATCTCGCGCTTAGCGGCGTCGGGGCCGTCGCTGCCGTGCACCAAGTTCATCTGCCGGCTGCTGCTGAAATCGCCGCGGATCGTGCCGGGGGCGGCGTTCAGGCCGTTGGTCGCGCCCAACATGTCGCGCACGACTTTGATCGCCTCCAAGCCTTCGACGACGGCCGCCACGACGGGACCGCCCGTCACGAATGCTTCGAGCGTCGGGTACCAACCCTTTTGCACGTGCTCGGCATAGTGCTGCTTAGCCAGATCGGGCGTAATCTTGAGCATCTTCATCGCCACGATGTTGAGGCCCTTTTGTTCAAAACGAGAAATCACCTGGCCCATCAGGCGGCGTTGGACACAATCGGGCTTAAGCAAAATGAAGGTGCGTTCCATGGTTCGTCAGTCGTTTGTTGTCAGTGGTAAGTTGTGAAAAACAAAACAATAGCCGCGACTCAACGAGTCGCAGGGAATCGCGAATTTTAAGTCAAATTCAACTCCCTCTCAAGGTCGCTGTTTCAGGGCGAACTTGATCAACTTGTTCATCTTCATCAACTTTGTCACGCCTCCTCATTGAGCAAGTTGAAGGATTTCCGCAACTGGGCTTGGTGAAATGGCGTTCGCTTGCAGAAGCGGCAGATTCCACGACCACGCCCCCGTTGATGCCTTGCGGGCGACCCCGCCCAAATCGTGCAAGGCACGGCGCAGCGTCGCTTCGGCGATTTGGTCAGCACGCGCCGCGGCAAACAACTCTTGCGAAGGTCGCGGCCCGTTACCCAATTGTTCTACCAGCCAAAGCCGAGCCACTTCACGCAGGCTTTGTGTCGGTAGCTGCGAGAGATTGCTGATGCCTGTCGTCATGGGATCGAGCGACGAAACCTCCACCGGCGTGTCCTCCCACTCCAAACAAGGAGCTTCATACGAGTCCTTGCCCGCAATCCGAAATTTCATGGCGTGGCTATCCGGCGCCAGACTGTTCTTCACCGGTACGAGATACCGGCACGCACGATCCCGACGGTCGCGGACAATTGTCCAAACCGCCCGTGCCGCCTCGCCAAAGTGGGGGGTACGATTGACGAGCAGCACCCCCACCTGTAATCGCTGCGCAAGTTCGACAAGGCTGGCGATCATCAGTTTCTGTTCGTGAACCTTTGGGTTTAAGTAGTTCGACAGCGGATCGATCACCAGCAATCGGCAGTCATCGATACTCTCGATGATTTCGGTGAGCATCTCGATCGTCCCTTCGATCGAGAAATGGGTTTTCTCGCCGGGGATCGGCCCCGCCTTTTCGATTTCCTGAAGAATGAACACCCGATCTAGGACGGCGCGCATCTTGTGAAGGCGCAGACGAATCGTGTCCTCGGGGGCATCCGCTTCAGTCAGATACAAGACGCCACTTTCGCGTTCGATGTGATTCGTTGCCTTGTCTGGCCAAGCCTGACCATTGGTGACCCGCGCGGCAATGCTGAGTGCGACCATACTTTTGCCGATGCCGTCGGGCCCGACAATCATCGAAACCTTATTGGCCGGGAACCAATCGCGCCACAGCCATTTGACGGTACTTTCAGGAATACAGCCCAACGATTGAACGAGCGGCCTGTCGCCATAAAATTCCCGCGGCTTTAAAGGATAAGGACGATAACTTCTGCCAGACATAACACCACTCATGCAAAATTACTAAGGACGTAGGCCGGAATCCGCCATAGGCGGATGCGCAGTTCCGGCAAAATCTGTCATTCTCGCGCAGAGCCTGCCCTCACGGACGTGGGGGAGGGAATCCAGACGTTGCATCCAGGTTTAGCACAACCCGTGGCACAATTTCTACAAAAAAATCTGGGTGAGAGGGATTATTTCACGCAGAGACGCAGCGGCCGCGGAGAGAAGAAAATGCGGGGTGGCCAAGAATGGTGGGTTGACGGTGAATGATAGGAGATGATGAAAATTATTAACAAGTGAATCGACGTGCGTCAGCGACAATTTCATTGGATACTGTCAGATTGCCAAGCAGCTGTTTATGATTAGCTATGACGAAAAACTGTTTTTAAGAACGTCACCAGATTAAAGAGATTGTTTATGCCATTCTCCGTATGCTTCTTTTTACGAAGCTTTTTCTTCATAGCAGCAGCATTTTGCTCTGCGATGCCGATTCTTGCCGCGACTGAAAAAGGGATAACCCTCTACTACGCCGTTGACAAGTCTCAGCCGGGTAGTCACGGCACTGACTTTGAAAGTTTGCTGACCGTTGTGAATGAGAGATTGTCGGGACTCGGCAAAGCATTTCAAGACGGTGATGATCAGATTGGAGTTCGAATTAGCGACAAACTTGACTTGAATCATTTGGAGAAGATCAAGAGAAGACTGACTCACGGAGAGGTCAAATTGCGTTTTTACGTTGACTCCTGGGAGAAGAGTAATCGCAAGGTTATCGATCAGGCTCTTGCGAGTTCATGGCAGCAACAAAGAAACAAAGCCATCAATACGGAATGGCTCCCACTTTCAACATATTCTCCACGTTTTCATCGTGACAATTGTCTAGTTGTACGAACTAGACAATCTCAGTCTCAAGTTCTTACGTGGATTGTAAAGTCGCAGTTGAGCGGGGAATATCTAATGTCTGCGTCGAAAGCGATTGATGGCGGAAATACTCCAGTCCTGAATATTACTCTTAACTCCGAAGGACAGTCAATTTTAAAGGATCAGGCCGATTTTCTGAGGTCTGACAAAGGCCAAACAAAATTAGTATGCGGAATGTTTGTCGATGGCAAAGCCTACGGTGCCGCTGGGCTAAGCGAATTGAAAGAGAAACCCCTGGATTTCATCGGCTTGCCAGAAGAGACGATCGACGAGCTTTTAGTAATATTGAGAGCTGGGGTCTTGCCTTATTCTCTCCGAGAGATGGCTAACGAGAGTTCACAAAAATGAGACTCCGGGCGCTCACTCCGCGTGCCACTGGCTTGCCAGTGTCTAAAAAAGCCAAGCTCTTGCGGATTGTCTTAGAAGAAATGTGACCAGCAAGATTGGTGGTGCGTTTGTCACGATGGATTGTCGGTCATGCGTCGTCGAAAAGCACTGGCGAGCCAGTGGCACACGGAGGGATGAGTTTCAAAATACTGGATTCCCGCCTTCGCGGGAATGACACGTGGCCCTCACGCTGACGGCTCGCCGTTCTCCCCCTTCCGCCCTCCGCCCTCCACCTTCCCCTTGATCACGCCGTATTAAACCCCGCTTCCGACACCAGCACTCGATCCGCTCCCAGCACCGTGCGTAAGGTCGACACGACCTCCCAAAATTTATCGAGGCTGTTCCACTCGCCGAACCCGGCATCCTCGAGCAACTTCGGAAACTCGGTTTGCCTCGTCCGCCAGCCACCGTTCGAACCGTCACCAAGGAGATAATGATCGACAACGACTCGATCGGCGGCTTGGCATAGCGACTGGGCAAAGCTGGTAACATTGGCCAAAGGGAGCAAGGGACTGATTGTTGCCTGCGTCGGAATACCGGCTTCTCGAAATTTGCGTAATACTGCGATCCGCGCCGCGGGTGATGACGCATGTTGAGGAAAGCCGGGAAGAATTTCCTGATCGGTCTCGACCGTGATCGACACCCAGAGAGCCGTTCTCGTGGCGAGATCTTTAATGAGATCGAAATCTCTTTCGATTAACGTGGCGTGAGTCTGAATCACGAGGCCGTCGGGGGGACGAACGAGCATCGCTTCCAGAAGCAACCGAGTGAGCCCCAGCGACCGCTCTTGAGGGAGATAAGGGTCGGTACTGGAGCTCATGTAGATGCGCAAGAACTTGGGATCGCCGCGGCGTGGCTGCTTCAGGCGATCAAACTCCTTGTCATAGGCCGACACGACATTGTGTTTCGCTCCATACAATCCCCAGGGACGGCCCTGCGTGATCCAGTGGTTGTGCTGAGCGTAACAATAGATTCCGCAGACCGAGCTGGCGAACGCGCAGCCTGAATAGATATTGATCGTGTGCGTGAACCCCGAGCCAAGGAAGCCGCTCGTCGGGGTAAGGATCGACTTGTTATTGATCAGTGGGATCGGCATTGGATAATTTTACGCGCTCACCCTGCGAAGAGTAGGCGCGCGAATCTGTGAAGCTTATAGTGTGCCTGGGTTGATGACTTCCCGTCTTAGTTTTTTATTCAAGGAGTGATTCATGGCGAAGAAAAAGAGCAAGATCAAAGAAATCGTGGAAACGGTCGAAAGCTGGGTAGGAGTTGGCCCCAAGGCTAAAACGGCTAAGAAAAAGACAGCGAAGAAGAAGTCGGCTAAGAAAACTGCCAAGAAGAAGACGGCAAAAACGAAGACTGCCAAAAAAGCTGCTACGAAGTCTGCACCCAAGACTAGCAAAAAGGCCGTGAAGAAAAAGGCAGCCAAGAAGGCTTCGAAAAAGTGAGCGTAGGTCGATCCGCTCCGATCCTCGGTTCTCACATGTCGATTGCCGGCGGTTATTACAAATCCGTCGAAGCCGCGAGCAAGGCGGGCTGCGATTGCGTGCAGTTGTTCACCAAGAACAACAATCAATGGCGGGCCAAGGAAATCACCGAGGCCGAAGCGGTGCAGTTTCGAGATTCGCTCAAGTCGCTGGGCATCTCGCACCCGATTTCGCACGATTCGTATCTGATCAACATGGCGAGCCCCGACCCAGAGTTGTGGCAGAAGTCGATCGATGCGTTTGTGGTCGAACTCCAACGGGCCGAGCAGTTGGGGATTCCCTATGTCGTGGCACATCCGGGGGCGTTTACGACTTCTAGCGAAGAGGCGGGGCTGAAACGGATCGCTGAAGCGCTGGATGAAGTTCACGGCCAGTTGCCCGATTGCCAAGCGAAGTGCCTGTTGGAAACGACGGCAGGGCAGGGGAGCAATCTCGGCGCGAAGTTCGAACACTTGGCTGCGATTATCGATCTGGTGAAAGATCCCGACCGCGTGGGCGTGTGCGTCGACACCTGCCACATCTTCGCGGCCGGTTATCCGCTCGATACGCCGAAAAATTACAAAGCCACGATGAAGGAGCTTGATCTCATCGTCGGCATCGACCGCGTGAAGGCGTTTCATCTCAACGACAGTCTCAAGGATCTGGGCTCGCACGTTGATCGCCACGCCCATATCGGCCGCGGCAAGATGGGGCTCGAGCCGTTCCGCAATCTGATGAACGATAAGCGATTTGCAAAAGTGCCGATGTATCTGGAAACCGCCAAGGGCGAAGAAGACGGCGAGGATTTGGATGTGATCAATCTGCGAACGCTGCGCGGGTTGATTGCGAAGTAGGACCGGCGAACCATCGGTTCGCGGCTAGAGCTGTTGATTTCTGAGAGCTGGATTAGCCGCGATTCGACGAATCGCCGGTGAAGCTTCGCAAATTCACCATCCGCCACGGCGGCAATTCCGCGGCGAGCTTGGGAAGGAACTTGTCGATGTAGCCGAGATCGCTCAGTTCTTGCAGATCGCCAGTGGGCGGGTCAGCGCTTTTGAGCAGCACCAATTCGTCGGCATCAAGGCAGATTGCCAAGCGCGCGGCGATGGAATCGCTGGTGACGTCCCAGGATTCTGGGAGGCGTGTGCCAGGGAGTAAAGGTTCGCAGTCCCGCAACCAAGTTTCTGGAGCAAGAACATAGCACGCATCGGTTTCCGCCAGATTATCGGGGGAAGTGATGCACTGTGCGGTGGGAACATTGCCTGCGAAAGTCAGCGCCAATGCGTTCATAATCGCGATGCAGGACCAGTGATCGGTCGCGTCGTCGCCGTGACTTTCCATCCGCACGGCATCGACAAGAATGCCGCCGCCTGGAATGAGTATGTTCTGTGCGGGAACTTGTTGATTGAGCCATCTTTGAATTTGTCCGCCCAGGTTCGGCAGATTCAATAAGCTGCCACCGACTTTGACGACTCGTATAAAGGGTTTTGGCATGAAACCGTGCTATTTGTTGAATCGCGGCTACTTTGTTTCAGAAGCGATTACCGCCAGGGCATGCGCCGTCGCGCAGCGGCTGACTTCCGGGCCCAAGATTTTTGTGAGTGAAATCACGGAAACGTCGAACTCAAGACGCTTGAGAAGTCGTCTCGCGAGAAACTCTCCGTGGCCACTTAGCACAATCACCTCAGGACTTTGTCCCATGACACCAATCACCTGCGAAAATGCAGGCACGAGAAGTCTGAGTTGAGCCTCTTGAATCTCTTCGGCAAAACTTATGACCTCTGCACGGCTGACCAATTCGCAATCACCACAAACCATGCGGGCGAGGCGTGCGTGGGCTGAGTCAAAGTCAAACGGCTGGCCATCCGCGGTGGAAAGATTTTCGCTATCTTCCGCCAATTCTTTCAACAGCAGGTAGGCGTCGCCCGTGGTGGCGAACAATTCTTGAGCCACGGGACACGCACTGTCGTGCCATTGCAGGTGAGAGACTACTGCGCAGACGGGGCTGCGCTCGATTCCGGTGTAAACCAACTCGCCGGACTTGAGTCGATCGGGATCAGTTCGTCCGTGACCCGCTTCTTGAGTGTGGAGAATGGGAATGATGTCGGTTGTCGTGGAGCCGATATCCACTAACATGCCCGGCTTGTCGTCACAGAAAGTTGCGGCGAAGGTGGCCAGCGCGTGCCAGTTGCTGGCCGCGGTGAGCAGATATTTCTCATATGCTTGGTCGGCGGAAACAAACTCGCCGGTTGTTTGGTAAAACAACACGGGCGTTTCGCCGACTGCTTTTAACGTGGCGTCGACGATGTGCCGCACGCCTACGCGTTTGGTTTCAAAACAGTCGCAGAGCTCGCCGGTCATGGTGACCACAATGCGCTCGTGCGGTGGAGCTTCGGCCAAGCAACGGGACAGCTGGGTTGCCAGTTCCTCAGGCTGTTTCCAGAGCGCGAAGGGACAACTCGCCGCGAAGCCTTGGCCGTCAGCCAGTTTGATGTTGGCACCGCCGATGTCGAGGGCGAGGAGGTTCATGGTTCTCCCGGCCCGCGTTGCGGCCCGGCTATAGAGTTATCCTAATGGTCGGCGAACGGCGCCGTTGGCGGAGAATTCTAAGGGATCGAGTCGAAATTGTGGCGTCAATCGATTGCCCGCCGCATTTTCGAGCATCGCCGCGGCAAGATTGTCGTGTGTCATCGCTCTCAAACCGACGTAGGAAGTTGTGAGCCGAGGGTTCACCTCGATCACCACGTCCTGGCTGCCATCTTCTGCTTCACCGAGAATAAGATCAACTCCCACATAGCCCAACGCGCCCGGAATGGCTGCCAACGCGCGATCGGCGAGCTTTGCGGCACGCTCGGCAAGGTCTGTTTCCCACAGCAGCGAACCGCCGAGATAACCGAAGCGGCCATCGTCGGTGAGATGCTGTCGGCAAGCTGCGAGGGCCACGCGATGTTCGGAGCCACACAAAAATGCCACGCTGGCCGCGATGCCGGGGATAAACTGTTCCAGCCTGCGCGGCCAGGGGTAGGGCGGCGGCTCGTCGAAGCGGCTCGTCACCTGAAAAGTATGCTGCGAACCAGCACCGTCGAGCGGTTTCAAGACGCCCGGGTATTGAAAATCGAACGGCAGCTTTTCGACGTCGGCGTCGAGCAAAATGGCCGGGGGAACTGACACGCCCGAGGCGGTGAGAGTTTCGGCGGTTAAGTGTTTGTTCGACGCGATGCGAATGAACTCATCAGACGCGGCAATCAACTTGGCGTTGACGTCGCGCGCGGTGCGAATTGTGTCGGAAAGAATGCCGTCGAATTCCGGCGCGATCACGATCGTATGATCCGCTTTGGCCGCCAGTCGTGAAAACTCTTCGAGATGATGTTCGCAGGAGTGAACGTCGACGACCTGGCAACGATGCAGGGTGAGCGGATCGAGCCGGGCATCACGAAGAATGGTTACGCGCGTCTCGGGGATCGTGGCAAAGTCGCTCACCAGCGCCGTGAGCATCGCCTCCCCTTCGATGAGCAGCGTTTCGGGGAGCGGGCTCGGTTCTTCAACAAGTCCCCCGCCGGTGATCCACTCGTAGAGGAAGATGTGCATGAGGGGAGTGTGTCTGAATCATGTCATCCTGAGAGAGGCTTGCCGACCGAAGGATCTGGTGTGCCCAACGATCTCGCATGGATAACGTGAAAAGCCCGAAGCCAGATTCCTCGGGTCGTAGAACTCCCCTCGGAATGACAGTTACGCAAACTACTAGAAAATTCCCAGCTGATCGCGGGCGTCGTCGGTCATGCGGTCGGGGGTCCAGGGTGGCTCCATCACGAGCCGCACGTCGACTTCGTTGACCCCTTCGATTCGGCTGACGAAATCCTTGGACTGGCCGAGCAGCTGCGGACCCGCGGGGCAGGCGGGGCTGGTCATTGTCATGTTGATCGCGACGTTAGATTTGCCTTCGTCGGTCTCGTCGACTTTGATCTCATAGATCAGGCCAAGATCGACAATATTGACGAACAACTCGGGGTCGATCACCTTTTTGAGTTCTTCACGAACGGCGTCTTCGGCTATGGGCATGATGCACCTCACAAAAATCTGGTGGTTATGCTTCGTTAAGTCGCACGAAGATTTGATCCCCTTCGACCTTCACTTCATGAGCTATTGTAGGCTTCGTCGCGGGCATCGTCACGGCGGCGCCGGTTTTGATGTCGAACTTCGCCCCGTGGCGGGGGCAAGCGATTGTACCTGCTTTCGGATCGAGCGGACCATCGGAGAGCGGGCCGCCGTCGTGTGTGCAAACGTCGTCGAGGGCATAGAAATGTCCCGCCGCGTGGATCAATACGACCAAACGGTCTTCGACCTCGACGAGCATCGAGCCTGGGTCGGTAAGCTCTGAAACTTTGGCAACCGGATGGAAATCGCTCATTCGCCGATATCTCGCACGCGGCGACCGATGGCTTCACCCAGGGCTTCGCGGACGCTTTCAATCGTGATGCGGTCGAACACCTGTTGGAAGAAGCCTTCGACGATCATGCGGACGGCTTCCTTGCGGGTGTAGCCACGGGTCATGGCGTAGAATAATTGTTGATCGTCGACGCGGCCGCTGGTGCTGCCGTGGGTGCAACGCACGTCGTCGGCTTCGATTTCCAAACCAGGAATCGAATCGGCGCGGGCATCGCGCGACAACATGAGATTGTCGTTGCGCTGATAGGCGTCGGTGCGCTGGGCCCCTTCGTCGACTTTGATCATGCCGCGCCAAACGGTGCGGGACTTATCCTGCAACGCGGCTTTGTAAAGCAAATCGCTGCGGCAGTAAGCGGCTTTGTGATGTTGGTGGGTGTTGTAGCAAAGATGTTGTTTGCCCTGAGTGAACATCACGCCGTTGACTTGGGCTTCGGCATCTTGGCCGGTGAGGGCCACGTGTTGATTCACCTTGGCGAGCCGGCTGCCGAGGGCACCGATGGTCCATTGCAATCCGGCCTTCTCCCCGACGTGGCCCATTTGGTGGGCAAAGTGCCACACGCCCGTGCCCCAATTTTGCAGGTTCACATAACGCAGGCGGGCTGCGCGCTCGACGATCAGCTCAATCGAACCACAATGCAACCCTTCGCCTTCGTGTTCGGTGCTGGCCGTTTCGGATAATAATGTCGCTTCCGCTCCGTCCTGCAAAATGACGAGCGTCTTGCCGAGATCCACGCCGCCCGCATTCATAATCGAGAGCGAGTGCAGCGGCTCGGAGATTTGCACGTTTTTCGGAACGAACAGCACCGTGCCACCGCTCCACAATGCCGCATTGAGCGCCGAGAATTTGTCTTTGTTGGGATTCACCAACTGGCGTTCGATATAAGGCCGCAGCAAGTCGCCATGCTCGGCGATGAGAGTATCGAGGCTGCCGAAGATTACGCCCTTCTTGGCCCATTTCTCCGAGAGCTCGCCTTCTTGGTTGCGGCTATCGAGCGAAATGGTTTGACCAGCGAGTTGCACGCCCTCGGCGAGCAAACCAGTCGGTTTGTGCGCGGGAGTTTCCATTTCGGCAAACGGCGTGAAGCGATCGAACTTGAACAGCCGGATGTCGGTCCGCATCCATTCTTCGTCACGATTGCTGGGCATCGCCAAGGTCTGGAATTGTTTCCAAGCGGCCACGCGGCGATCGGTAAGCCAACTAGGCTCGTCGCGGCTGGCGAGGAACGAATCGAATACTTCTTGCGAAAAGCCAGTTGCCTGCAAAGTCACGCTCATAGAACTCAATCAAAAATTCAAAAAAATACTTGTAACGAAAGGAACGGAAGCGGGCTTAACCCACGCTGCCTTCCATCTGCAGTTCGATCAACCGGTTCATCTCGACCGCATATTCCATCGGCAGTTCTTTGATCAACGGTTCGATAAAGCCGCTGACGATCATCGAGCTCGCTTCGGCTTCGGTTAGGCCGCGGCTCATCAAGTAAAAGAGTTGCTCTTCGCCGATGCGGGAGACGCTGGCTTCGTGCTCGATTTGCACGTCTTGCTCTTCGACTTCGATGTACGGATAGGTATCGCTACGGCTGTCCGAATCGAGAATCAATGCGTCGCAAACGACGTTGCTCTTGCAGTCGGTCGCACCCTCTTCGACTTTGCACAAGCCGCGGTAGCTACTGCGGCCGCCGTTCTTGCTGATGCTCTTGGAAATGATGCGGCTCTTGGTGTGCGGGGCACAGTGAACCACCTTCGCGCCGGCGTCTTGATGCTGACCCTTCGACGAAAAAGCAATCGACAGGATCTCGCCACGGGCCCCCGGTTCCATCATATAGACGGCCGGGTACTTCATCGTGAGCCGGCTGCCGAGATTGCCGTCGATCCACTCCATCAAGGAATCTTGGTAAGCCACGGCTCTCTTGGTCACGAGGTTGTAAATGTTGTTGGCCCAGTTTTGAATCGTCGTGTAACGGCAACGGCCATTCTTCTTGACGATCACTTCCACCACGGCCGAGTGCAAACTCTCGGTGGTATACATGGGGGCGGTGCAACCTTCGACGTAGTGAACCGAAGCCCCTTCGTCGACAATGATCAGCGTCCGCTCAAACTGCCCCATCTGCTCGGCATTGATGCGGAAGTAGGCTTGCAGCGGAAACTCGATCTTCACGCCGGGGGGCACGTAAATGAACGACCCACCCGACCATACGGCGGAATTCAACGCGGCGAACTTGTTGTCCGACGGCGGAATGATCGTGCCAAAATACTCACGGAGCAATTCGGGATGTTCCCGCACGGCGGTATCGGTGTCAGTGAAGATCACACCCTTGTTGCCGAGGTCTTCTTGCAGCGAGCCGTAGACGACTTCGCTCTCGAATTGGGCCTTCACGCCCGCCAGATACTTCTTTTCCGCTTCAGGGATACCAAGCTTGTCAAAAGTATCTTTGATGTCCTGAGGCACATCGTCCCACGACTTGCCCTGCTCGTTGGTGGGCTTCAAGTAGTAGAAAATGTCCTGGAAATCGATCCCGATATCGCCACCCCACTGGGGCATCGGCTTCGACTCGAAAATCTTGAGCGATTCGAGACGGAAGTCCCGCATCCAGGCGGGTTCTTTTTTCATGTCGGAGATTTGCTCGACGATCTCGGCGTTCAAGCCACGCTTGGCCTTGAACACATCGTGCGACGGTGTGATGAAATCGTACTTATTGATTTCACCGATGGTGGGTTCTTGCAGAATATCGGAAGCCATAATATTTATCCCCTCTCAAACGAGGCGGGTGGGTGTCTTCATGATTCCCGGCTGTGCGGGAATGACAGTAATGCGTTACTAAACAGCAGCTTCGGCGGTGGCCATTTCGCGCTCTTGGGCAGCTGCTTCGGGATAGCTCGCCCGCACGCGGTCGTAGCCATCGGTGAACAACTCGTGAGCCAATTCGACTCCGCCGGTTTCGACGATCTTGCCGCCGAGCATCACGTGCGTGAAGTCCGGCGTGTTTTGGTCGAGGAGCTTGTCGTGGTGGGTAATAATCAGGATGCCCATGGCCGCACTGTCGGCCGTCTCTTTGCCGATTTGTGCGATGCTCTGGCTGGCCAACTTAACGGCGTCAACGTCGAGACCGCTATCGGTTTCGTCGAGGATCGCGAACTTGGGCCGCAACATGGCCATCTGCAGGATTTCGGCCCGCTTCATTTCGCCACCCGAAAAACCATCGTTCACATAACGGCGGGCAAACTCGACGTCCATGCGAAGATGTTCCATCTTCTCAGTCAATTCCTTGCGGAACTGCCGCATGGGGATCAGCTCTTCGCCTTCCTTACGCGCCGGGTTGCGAACGTTGGTCGTCGCATGGCGGAGGAAGTCGGCCATCTTCACGCCGGGGATCGCCATCGGACGTTGAAACGCCATGAAAATCCCCGCGCGGGCCCGCTCCGTGGCATCCCACTCGGAGATGTCTTCGCCGTTGAGCTCGATCGTGCCTTCGGTCACTTCGTAGTTAGGATGTCCCATGATGACGTTGCCGAGCGTGCTCTTGCCGGAACCATTGGGGCCCATGAGGGCATGGGTTTCGCCACGGTTGATCGTAAGATTCACGCCGCGCAAGATTGGCTTGCCTTCGACGGAGACATGGAGATTCGTAATTTTCAGCGTTTCAGTCATTTTCAATTGCGGAGTTCGAAATTCGGTTTACGGAATAAAATTAACCAGTGATTTTTTGGTGGTCGTACACAGGGTCGATCTCGACCGCGGAGGCGACATAGCCACTGTGGTGAGGCATCGGAAGTTCGTCTTCGAGCTTACGACCGAGCAAACCTGGGCCTGCAGTGCCGGCGGCTTTGCCGATGCGGTGGCCTTTGATCTTGTCTTGGATACGCATGAGTCCTTCGAGCAAGGCTTCAGGACGCGGCGGGCAGCCGGGGACATAAACGTCGACGGGCACAACCAAATCGACACCCTTCACCACGTGGTAGCCATACTTAAAATAAGGACCGCCACCGACGGTGCAGGCACCCATGGCGATCACGAACTTCGGATCGGGCATCAGGTTGTAAAGTCGGCGTACGCGGCTCGCCATTTTGTAGGTCACCGTGCCGGCCACGATCATCAGGTCGGCTTGACGAGGAGTTGCGCGAAACGCCCCCGCACCGAAGCGATCCATGTCGTAGCGGCTAGCGCCCGCGGCCATCATCTCGATAGCACAACAAGCGAGTCCAAACGTCATCGGCCAAATGCTCGACTGCCGAGCCCAGTTAATGGCTTGCTCGACCGTCGTGGTGATGACGTTCTCTTCAAAGCGACCTTCAATCCATGGCTGGCTCATAACAATCTTCCAATTTCCAAGGGTTTCTCTCGACTGATTTGTTCGCGCTGCGGTCCCTTCCAGGAACCGCTCGAATCGGTCAAGAGTAACACGGTATTTTCCTAGTGGCTAGGTGCTGCGTAGTGGTGGCTTCCAGCCGCCAAGTCACTTGGCAGCGGCTGGAAGCCACCGCTAAACCGAGGCAGCCACGTGAGGGTTCATATCAAACGTACAATGGGTCGCCCCGTCCAAGCGGCAGTCGCTCAGTCGCAGGCCACTCCCCAGGATTTCGGCAAACAGCATCTTTTCCATCGAACAGATGCTGCGATCCTGCTCGGCTAAGCTCGGGTAAGGGCAGGCCAGCGCTTTCAGCACCGGCAGTTGCCCTTCGACGGGCTTGATCACTTCAAACGGAATGTCGCGACCTCGCATCAGCTCGACCAACGATTCCATTCGATCGTTGACCGACTCGCCCTTGATTTGATCGCGGTAAAGCTCGGCCAAACGAACAACAATCCGTTTGAGCAAACCATAACGGACATCAGGGTCCTTCACGGCCCGAATTTCGGTCCACAAAACACCCACCAAATCTTCGTAATTCGTGCCGCTTGAGCGCACTCCTGCCGTGGAGAGCGAGTAGCGATGTGTGGGCCGCCCGCGTCCGGCGGCTTCTGATTCGCGAACGATCAGGCCCTGATCCATCAAGCGAGTCAGGCGTTGGCGAATGGCCGTGGCGGTCACGCCAGCGTAGTCGACCAAGTCTTGGACCGTGGCAGCACCCTGGCGACGCAGGTATTCGACCACCGCGCGGTCGCCAACGGCATGCTCTTCGTCCGAAAATTGATGGTGAGGCACGGACATAAGTCGTTACTCTGAAAAAGCTTGGCTACTACTTCCTTAGTTATCGTACCGAATCGGCTATTTTTGACAATGGTTGGTTTGAAAAATAAGTGACAAATCGTAAAGTGTTGACCCAGAACAGTTTATTAGCTAGAAGTAGCATGGAAATTCGCGTGCCTGCTAGCACACGGAACCCGACCAGCAACTTCCCCGATTGGGAGCAGAGAGCATGAGCGAAGCAAAAGGCCCACAAGGGGAGCAGTGGGGTTCGCAGTTGGGGGTCATTCTGGCTGTGGCTGGCTCGGCCGTGGGCTTGGGAAATTTCTTGCGATTTCCTGGGCAAGCCGCTCAAAACGGCGGGGGGGCCTTCATGCTCCCCTACTTCGCGGCCCTCCTGATCCTGGGAATCCCCATGTGTTGGGCAGAATGGACCATGGGCCGTTATGGCGGCGGCAAAGGCTTCAATTCCGCGCCCGGAATTTTTTCCGTCATCTGGCCCAGCAAGATCGCGCGCTATTTCGGTTCGCTGGCGTTACTGATCCCGCTGGTGATCTACATGTATTACGTGCTGATCGAAGCGTGGTGTTTGGGCTACGCTTACGACTATCTCGTGGGCAACTTCAATAATATCGAACCGACCCCCGCGGCCTACACGGCCTACTTCGATAATTTTGTCGGTAAAAACGCCGACGGATTTATCTACGAAGGGGGCAATAATGAACTGGTTGGGATACTGGCTTTCGTCTTCATCCTAAATTTCATTTTGATTTATCGCGGGATCAGCAAAGGGATCGAAAAATTTTGCAACGTGGCCATACCGTTGATGGCGGTGTGCGCGATTTGCGTTTTGATTCGTGTTCTCACCCTGGGAACGCCCGATCCCGCGCATCCCGAAAACAATTTGGTTAACGGCTTGGGCTCGATGTGGAACCCGAATCCCGAGTTTCTGTGGAAGCCCGACACCTGGCTCGCTGCGGCGGGGCAGATCTTTTTCAGCATCTCTGCCGGTTTTGGCATCATCATCAATTACGCCAGTTACTTGAAGAAGAAAGATGACGTAGCGCTGAGCAGTTTGACGGCGTGCAGCGTGAATGAGTTCTTCGAAGTCTGTTTGGGGGGAATGATTACCCTGCCGGCGGCATTTATTTTTCTAGGCGCGAGTGCCACGATGATGGGGACGTTTGGTTTGGGCTTCAACGCACTGCCCAACGTGTTTGCCGTGATGCCCGGTGGTCGGTTCTTTGGTTTCGTCTGGTTCTTTATGTTGTTCTTAGCGGCCATCACCAGCAGCCTGTCGATGCTGCAACCAGTGATCGCCTTTTTTGAAGAGGGTTTAGGGCTGAAGCGTCATGCCTCGGTGACATTTCTTGGGTTGATCGCGGCGTTTGGCACGGGCTTTTGCGTTTACTTTTCCAAAGGAACCGTCGCCCTCGATACGATGGATTTCTGGGTGGGGACATTCCTCATCTATGTGCTGGCCATGTTTCAGACGCTGCTGTATGGGTGGGGATTAGGAATTGAGAAGGGCGAAGAAGAGATGCACCACGGCGCCCATTTGCGCGTGCCGCGGTTGGTGCAGTTCATGTTGAAATATGTTTCGCCACTCTTTTTGTTTGTCATTTTTGGGATGTTCTGTTGGCAATCGCTGGTGAGCAAAGACGTGGAAATTGCCTTCCTACCCGGTGAGGAAGTCCCGCAGGTCTTCGACAATACGGTCCCCGAGAACGTGATGAGTGTGCTCAATGACAACAAGCAAACCGTTCCCACGACGTTTTCCATCACCACCGAAGAAGGCGAACCGTATTGGATGATTCGCGACGAAACAACTAAGCCGCTCTACACGTTTGAAATCGCGAAAAATGACGAAGGTCAGTCGGGGCTGCGTGTCAATCGATTTTCAATCGGCACCGTGCAGGCCTTGGCCTACAACAGGGTCGCGATGATGTCGATTGGCTTTATCATCATCGTGGGAATATTTATGAGCATTCTGACTAATATCGCCTGCCGACGTTGGGAGCGCGAAGGCCGCTTGTAATAGCCGCAGTTTTGCGAGGAACTTATTATGACTTCATCCGGCTGGATGATTATGATCGCGTCGGTGTGCGGTGTTTTAGGACTCGTTAGCTTTTGCATGTATCGAGTTCTCACCTTGCCTCCGAGCGAACTCGGAGACAGCATGAAAGCTCCGTTAGATATCGACACGGGCGACACGCAGGATGCGGATTGAGTGGCTGGCATGATCTTAAATGAATTGATTCCCGTGTTGCAGATCGCCGTTGGCCCGGCAATTCTGATTTCTGGCGACGGGCTGCTGCTGCTGACGATGACCAATCGTTTGGGCCGAGTCATCGACCGTTCACGGCAATTAGTCTCGATCCTGAAACAAGCCGAGAACGAAGAGCAGGAGAATAGCCAATCGCAGCTGAAAGTCTTGCTTCACCGAGGTCGATTACTTCGTTCGGCAATCTTCATGGCAGCCACCAGTGCGTTACTCGCGGCGCTGCTGATCATCTTGGTCTTCCTGAGCGTGTTGATGAAGTGGGAAATCGGCTGGCTCCTTAGCATCATTTTCATGGGCAGCATGCTCGGAATCATCGGCTCGTTGGTGTCGTTTCTGCGCGACGTGAACGTGACGTTGCACGCGCTAGCGATTGAAGTGCGGCATCCGAGTTAGGTGCCCGCCAAGTGTATGCTCTCCCGCGGAAAATACTCCGCGACGATCACGCGAAATTCCGCCGGAGTTTTCATCGTCGCCACGTGTTCGCGAAATTCACGTGCCCCGGCGGCCTTGAACGGAGCAATATATAGGGTAAGAAGTGTGAATTCGATTTGCGTCAGCATTCGGGCAAAGTCAGAGAGAACACACTCAGTTGTCGAAATCTTCGACGTTATAGGGCTTAATGTCTGATATATGAATTTTACCTGCAATGAGCTGGTCTAGTAGAGAAACTTCCTCCTGATTCTCAACAAACTCTTGATACTTTCGCTGCTGCTCCGCCTTAAACTCGGGCGTCTCTTTGGCCGCTCGCTGTGCATTGAGCCACTGTCGTTGTTCCAAATTCTTTTTTGCAGTCTTACGGTACCAGCGATCCGTCAACGGCAAGAGAAGTTCGTAGGCCTCCAAAGTAGGTCCACCAGTTGTGTAATCGATTGGACGTAGCCGATCAACAGATTTGTAGTTAGGGTTGGCGCCTCGATTAAGCAGAAGTTGCATGACTTCCAAACGGTTCTTGAGTGCTGCGCTCATGAGTGCAGTAGGAAACCCGTGTTCGGTAACCGCGTCAGGATGAACACCCGCGTCCAAGATGGCCTCCACAATTTCCAAATACCCCCGTTCGGCGGCTTTATTCAAGGCGCTTTTGTGCATCCGCTCTAAAGCAATGGCTACTGGGCTAGCGCCTTTTTGCAACAGGAACTTAGCCTTCTCAAGGTCGCGTTGGATAACAGCATGGTACAGCGCGGTGCATCCCTCGCGGTCGACTTCATTGATGTTCCTCGAATGTTGACGTGCTTCTTGCACGTCTTCGATGTTTCCCTCTTTGACGGCGGAGATGAGATCAATAGGCATTTTATGGACCCGTTCTTCTCTTTGAGACACCGCTTAAGTGTGAAAGTGCCCCAGGATTTCCCGCGGAAAATACTCCGCGACGATCGCGCGAAATTCCGCCGGGGTTTTCATCGTCGCCACGTGCTTGCGGAATTCGCGCGCTCCCCGGCGGCCTTGGGCGTAGCAGCAGGCGAACTTGCGCATCAGCATCGTGCCTCGCTCGTCGCCGAAGCGTTCGCACACGAGTTCAAAATGGTGCAACAGAAGCTGCCGCTCTTCTTCGAGCGTCGGCTCGGGGGGAATCGGCTCGCCACGAATCGCCGCGGCGGCTTGCCCGAACAGCCACGGTTTGGCGAGCGATGCCCGGGCGATCATCACGCCGTCGACGTTGTAACGCCGGAAGGCATTGACCACTTTCTGCGGCGTGTCGAGATCGCCGTTGCCGATGAGCGGAATCCGTTTCAAATGGGGTTTGATTGAGGCGATGCGATCCCAATCGGCCGAACCGGTGAACATGTCTTGCGCGGTCCGGCCATGCACGGTGAGTGCCGCGGCACCGGCTCCCTCGACAACTTGGGCAATGTCGATGGCGTTGATTGTGTCGCGGGTGCAGCCGAGACGGATTTTCGCGGTGACCGGCGTCGGGGCACAGGCCGCGACGACTTGCTCGATGATTTGACCCATCCGCTCGGGTTGGCTCAACAAATAAGAGCCGCTGTGAGCTTTTTGTGTGACGTTACGCACGGGGCAGCCGAAGTTGATGTCGACAACGCTCACGCCGTATTCATCGCCAGCGAGCCGAGCACCCACTTTGGCCAGCGTTTCGGGCTCATTATCCCAAATCTGCACAGCAAGTGGCCGCGACTCTTCGGCGACGCCCCACAAGCGGTCGGGGTGCTCGGCTTCTTGCTCATCGAGCCACACAAAGCCGCGGGCGTTGACCATCTCGGTAGCCAACAAACCCGCCCCGCCGAATTCGCGAACGATCTGCCGAAAGGCATAGTTGGTGAACCCCGCCATGGGGGCCTGCAAGATCGGCGGATCAATCAGCAGCGGGCCGATGTAAAACGGCTTGGCGATGGGCGCAACGGCGAGTGGGGATTCGGTGAGCGACATGATGCGCTATTGTACGCGAAAATAAGAAGTTCTTGCAGGCCGCCAAGCCGCAAGCGGCTATTTGGGCTTCACCGGCAAGACAGGAACCGTGGCCTGGGTTTCCTTGGAAGTGTCCTGGGAAATGAATTTAAGTCGCACGCCGACGTAGCGCGCGCCGCTGGGGTGATCGGGGGGCTCTTCGACGAGCACCAGATCCTCGCCTTGTTTCTCCCAGATCAAATGTTGGTAGCGTTTGTCCTCGGGCTCGACCATCACGAGTCGGTCTTCCTCCCAGCGATAGCGGCCATCGAGATTTCCACTGCCGTAGAGCATGAGCTCGTCCTTGGGCATCGAGAGAATCGTCACCGCCCGCTGGGCACCGGCGGGGAAGTTGATCTGCCACGTGCCGTGATAGGGGCCAGGGGCAGCTTTCTTAGGCACTGCGGCTTCGCGCTGAAGGATCGTGGCTTGGCCATCGTACATCTGCAACTTCAATTCGCTGAAGATCACCGTGCTCCCCCACACGTTGATGATAAAGCGATCGTCTGTGGGAGGACTGCCCTTTATGCTCAAACCACGATGAATGTCGCTTTGTAAACCGGTCCAATCGATGACTGTTTCATTATTATCCATCACGCGAATCGAAACATTTTTCCCTGCCAGACGCACGCCGATCACGACGTTGTGTTCGAATCCTGGATGAAACCGATACTCGGAATTAAAGGTGGGATTGGCCAGGTCATAGGGCATTAAACCCATCACTCCACCCACGCCATTGATGGATTGCAAATGATCCATACCCAACACGACCATGCCACGGCCCGCGCCGAATGGAAGTTGAAAACCGACGGCTCGGTTAGGCGCACCGGCGCGAACCTCAAATCGGGCCGAGAGTTCATAAGAGCCATCAATCAGGATTGGCACGACGAGGCTTTTCGCGCCCAAATCGCGTTGCTCTCGCCAGATATCACCGCGGGGGTCTCGCCGCCAGATCCCGGAGATCGCATCCCGCTCGACGGCGATCAACGACATGAGATCGACGGAACCCTTGGCAATGGTGATCGTGTCGCCTCCCGTCAATCCCGGAGATGGGGGCGCCGGTACACCGATAGAGAATCTTTCAGAAGGAGGAGTCGATTTGCGCGAGATTAAGCCCAGGAGCACAATCCCCACGATTCCCGCTGTAAGTAGGGCAGCCCTCGGGGGAATATGGAATTTGCTTGGAGGTGTTTCGCCGCGCTCGATAGCCATCCGATCTTGGGTCGTTTCCAATCGTGCGCGGAGCAAGTCGCGTTGGGAACGCAGATTCTGTAACTGAGCATTGATATCAGACAAACGCTGGCGGATTTGCTGCGACTGTCGGCGTTGCTCGACGAGTTGGCTCTCCAAATATTCAAGATTCGTTTCCCGTTCGGCGATGGGAATTTCCAATTCTGCGCTGGGCGTGTTCCCCTGTTGTTGCCGCAATTCGGCCAGGCTCTCTTGCTCGAGCGCGATTTGATCGGTGAGCGCGCGTTCGACGGCGTAAGCCTCTTCGGCGAGCGCGGCGAGTTGTTGGCGACGGTGCTGAAAGACGGCCAAGCCTCCATCGACCAATTGTTGCGTGTTCTGCAAATTCTTGAGCGATTCAGGAGCGTGCAGATTGAAGAACGCTCGCAATCGCGCTGGCCATGCGGGCTGCTCGAACGCACTCGGATAGTTTTCGATGGCAGAAGACGGGCTCGCCGGTTCGGCGGGAAGATAGATCACCGACGTAGGCCGGGATGTCGCCGCCGAGTTTTGGGAAAGCGATTGGCCCGCTTGCACGCGGTTGAGATCCGCGAGCAATTCGCCAGCCGTTTGATAGCGGGCGTTGGGATCTTTGAGCAGCAAGCGATGGACGATCTGGGCCACGTCGGCTGGCACACTAGGAATGATCTCGGTGAGCGGCGGCGGAATTTCATACGCATGCTGAAAGATCATCGACGTGGGACTGTCGGCTTGGAACGGCAACCGCCCGCTGAGCATCTGATAGAGCAACACGCCGACCGAATAGAGATCGCTGCGGCCATCGACCGGTTGCCCTCGGCCTTGCTCGGGGGACAAATAATCGACGGTCCCCATCACGACGCCGGTGGCCGTTTGTTGCAACTCACTGGAGAGCGACTTCACCAAACCAAAATCGGCAAGCAGGGCTTTGCCCGAAAGGTGATCGATCAGAATGTTGCCCGGCTTGATGTCGCGGTGAACGAGACCCTGCTCGTGCGCGTGAGCGAGCCCCGCAACGACTTGGGCAATCAACTGCACGGCCGATTGAGATGGCAGCTTGCCGTTCGCCTTCAACAGCTCGGTGAGCGAACCCCCAGCGATGTATTGCATCGCGAAGTAGTGATGCCCTTGCTCTTCGCCGATTTGATAGATGGGCACGATGTGGGGATGAACGAGTTTCGCCACCGCGCGGGCTTCAGAAGTAAACCGGTCGACAAAAGCTTGTTGCCGTGCCAATTCGCGCGGCAAGACTTTGATCGCGACGGTCCGTTCGAGCCGTTCGTCGTAACCGCGGTAAACATCGCCCATGCCGCCCGCACCGATTTTGGCGTCGATACGATAAGGCCCCAAGCGTTCAAACGGGATTTCTGTTTGTGCTTGCTGATGACCAAAGGCGGGCGTGTCGTGATGGACATCGATGCCAGTGCCGCGTGCTGGAGTTTCGTTATTGGCCGTAATGGACTTTGCTACGTTTGCGAGTGCGGCTTGTATTTCTTGGCTGTTGGTGAAACGCCGCGCGGGATCGTAGCCTAAGGCACCGTCAATCAACTCACGAAACTCCGCGGGTACTTTGGCGGCTACTTGCGGGCTCGTGAGATAGGCTTCAACCGATTCGCCGGTGAGCCATTGAAGAGCGAGCTGGCCGATTTGAAAGAGGTCGATGCGGCGGGGGTCGCAGTGAATGTCGGCACGCCGGAGAACGGATTCGGCTTGCTTGATGTCGGCAGGAGCGAGCAGCGTGGTCGCGGATTCTAATTCCGGCGGAACAGAGGCCCAAGGACCTGCGCATTCAACGGCGATTTCCTGGGGCGGGGATAACGTGGCCTGAAAGTTTGGGCTGACGGAAACGTTTTCGGCGTTGATTGCGCGATGCAGTTGGCCATTGGCGTGCAGCTTGGCGACTTGTTCACAGAGTTGGTTCAACAACGTGAGGATTTGGGCTCGCCGGGCGGGCGAGTCGATTGAATCCGTCAGGTTGTTGGGTGAGAGTTGCGGCATGACGGGACAAGTTAGCAGGGTTTTTGCGGGCGGATCACTAAGTTCATGTCCGTTGGCGAGACAATTCGTAAAGCAAAGATGGAAATCTCAGAAGAACTTTTAATACGACGCTTGCTAGAATAGTGTAGCTGGTGATGCTGCTAAATTCCCCCTCCCTAGCCCCTCCCCCGAGTACAGGGGAGGGGGATATATTTTCTACCATGAGTTTTCCCCAAACACGGCATACGCTGATACTGCGACTCGTTGACGGTCAAAGTGAACGCGACTGGCAGGAATTTCTGACCGATTATTGGGGACCAATCTGCCGATTTGCTTTGCGGCGTGGTGCGGCGACGCTGGCCACGGCTGAGGACTTGGCCTCGCAATGCTTCGAGGTCGTCATTCGCAATAAGTTGCTCGAGCGGTGGGTGAGCAGCCGGCAAGCCAAGCTGCGCACGTTGTTGTGCAGCGTTGTTTGCAAGCTGCAAGCGAATGAATTTCGCGCGACGCGCAAGAAAGGGGAATTCGAGCAAGCTTTGGCCGAGGAATTGCTACACACGCGGCCCACAAGTTCCGCCGATGTCGACACGGCCTTCTTTGCCGCGTGGGCTGAGGAATTGTTGCAACAAACGCTGCGCACGATGGCACGCGAATATCATGCGGCTGGCAAGGGAAACTATTTCCGCGTGCTTTACGGCCGGATTTGCGAAGAGTTGTCGATTACGGAAACCGCCACGGCACTCGGCATCAGCACCAGCGACGTCGACAATTATTACCGCCATGCTCGCAAGCGGCTTAATGAGCAATTGGAGTCGGCGGTTCGCTCGCACGTGGTTCGCTATTGTGATGCAGCAGAGGTTGAGCAGGAATTCGCGGCGGAATGGAATCGGCTGGGCGAATATCTGCACGATCACGGCGGGCTGGAGCAGGCAATTCGCGGGGGGCAGGAATTCGTGGAACGCGAGTCGTTGGAAGCTCATAAGCCAACGCGGATTCGGGAGACGCTGACGAAGCTGCCGCTGGACTGCTGAGATCAATGCTGTCTTGAAGACCCCGGACCGCGTGGCGGTCCGGCTATTGGGCTGTCAGAGAAATTATTTACGAGTTTTCCAATTTCCTGACATGAAGGTTGGTAGAGGCGTTGCCAGAGCGTGTTGTTCGGCCGCCAAGCCAACAATTTGTGTGCAGGAAACGATCATGGGAATCTTCAAACGTATCAGCGATATTCTCTCGGCCAATTTTAATGAACTCGTCGACGGCTTTGAGAATCCCGAAAAGCTGTTGAAGCAAGCGATTCGCGAGATGGAAGAATCGATCGCCAAGGCGACCGAGGAAACGGCCAGAGCCCTGGCCAGCGAAAAAATCACGTCTAAGGCTCTCAAAACCAACCAAGTGCAAACCACGCAATGGCTGGAGCGGGCCGAACAAGCGGTCCAGGCCGGCGATGATGAATTGGCTCGCAAGGCGATCAAGCGGAAACAAGAGCACGAAAAACTTGTGGCGGCGCTCGAAGATCAACTCACGGCCTCGCAGGAAGCGGCTCAAGCCTTGAAGAGGCAACTCGAAGCGATGAAGGCAAAACTCACGGAAGCGAAACGTAGTTTGGCGAATCTGTCGGTGCGGCATCGCGCGGCCGCGTTTCGCAAGAAGATGCAAACCGTCGATTTGGGTGCTCCTTCGGAACTCGATCAACATGCATTCGCGAAGTTTGAGCGCCTGCGGAATCGCGTCGAACAAGCCGAGGCTGAGGCCGAAGCGATGTCGGAATTACAATCGGCGACTCGCACGGTTGAATTGGGGGAGTGCTGCGAGCCGGAAGCGAATATCGATGTCGATGCGGAGTTGATGGCGCTCAAACAACGGGGCGCTAAGCCGCAAGCGAGTTAGCTTTTCGGAACTAAGATCGAGCGTTCGGAGCCGTTGGTGGGGACGCCTTGCCAGCCGCTGACGCTGGGTGTCTGCGGCGCAACGCTTGATGAATCGTTGAGTCCTTCCACGGCGTTCGCGCGTTGCACTTCGGTGTCGAACGTGCTTGCCGGGGAACTGCCGGTGCGGATCAGCATCGCTACGAGACGGTCCGTATCGAGCGTGCCGGGGGTGGCGATCTCGGTGTAGCGGACGATGCCGAGGTTGTATTCCTTGACCGCGCCGACAAACATCCGCCGCCGGGCGGAGAACAGTTCAAAGGCCATCAACAGATCGCTGCCATCGGATTGCGGGCTGCGGGCATCGCTCACCTGAAACATCCACTTGCGGGCATCGGCGATTTCCAGCGTGCGCGTCGACAAGTCGGTATAAGCCCGCGGCAAGAGTTCATTCAGCTGCTGAGCAAGCTGCGAAGGGCGATTCTGAAAAATTTCGGCATAGCGGGTTTCGTAGGCGTCGGAAAATGGGGCATCGCTCGGCAACGGCATGAAGCCGAAGGTCACGTTGCCCATCATCGCGGCTAAATTTTCTTGAGCCACGCGCGCCCGGTCGCGAGCAAGTTGCACGCGGTTTTCGGCGGTCTGTTTCGCAAGCTCCCATTCGGGGCCCGGTTGTGTGATCGCCTGTTCGAGAGCCACGAGCTTTGTGCGGTCGTCGAGCGCGAGGTAATAATTCGCGATGGCTTGGGACAACTCCCAGTAGGCGATCACGCGCTGCGTTTGCTCGTTGCGTGAGAGTGAATTATTCACCGCCTGGGCCAAGGTGATCGGCGTGCCCTTGAGTTGTTCCCCCAACGGGGGTTCCAAAAAACTCGCGAGCAGCTTGGCCGGATCGGTTTCGCTGGCGGGTGGTGCCGTCTCTGTTGTGGTGGGAGTGCGTGGAGGCTGCGTGGCGGGTGGAGTGGTGGCGCCAAAAGCTGGAGCAGTAGTATTGGGAGTTGTCGTTGTGGGAGAATCGAGGTCGGGGGATTCTTCGGAACTCAGCGGATTGGAATCGGGGGGAGTCGCGAGGGGCTGGGCCGTGGCATCGATCTCGTCAAACAGATTGCTCGTGACGTCGGTCGAATCGCCAGCAGGAGCGTCGGTTGTCGGAGTTTCGGTCGTGGCTTCCGCAGGGGTTTCCTCAGCGGGCGGTGGGGACAAATCGGGATAGCGATCGCCGATTTGGGCAGCCAGAAACACAACCAATAGCATGAGCGTGGATTGCATCGCTTGAAACTCCTGTGGCGATTTAGGCAAGATTCGCGGCGGGCGGATTTGCAGACAGGGCATCCCTGCCAAGGGAAGTCTAGCTTGCCATGAGGGGTGAGAAACGTCAATCCTCGCGGCAAATGACCCAAATTACCGTGTTTTCGGCAAACCGTCGCAAGCGACGTGGCTAACTTATCAGTCCAATTCTTCGAGCCAGACGCGGAGCTCGTTTTCGTATTCGCTGGCCAAATCGCCGATCACGAGTGAACGCTGGAATTCGGCCAACCCGCCGCTGCCGGTGTCGGCATCTTCGGCACTGCCAAACCGCAACACGGGATCGGGGGAAGTGAGACGCCGGCAAATACTCATCAGCAAATCGCTGTCGGCCACGTCCTCGGGCAAGATGCGCTCAAGTCGTTGCGGCAGGGTCCACTTGGCTTCGAGCAGTTCGCCCAGATTACGTAAGCCAGCAAACAATGGCCGACCCGCCAAAACTTCGATCAACACGTAACCAAGGCTCGCCAAGTCAGCGCGCGGAGTGAATTCGTTCCGCTCGAGCATTTCCGGCGCGGCATATTGCGGTGTGCAGGTGCGCTGCTCGGGCATGTTGTCGAGCTGCAAAGCCGAACCAATGTCGACGATCTTCGGATGACCCGTGCGCTTGACCATGATATTCGACGGCTTCAAGTCGCCGTGGACAATTCGCTCGCGGTGCAGTGCAGCCAGTGCAGCGAGACAGGCACGAATAATCGCAACCGCCACGCCCGGTTTCAAACGGGGCCGCACGGGGCCGGCGGTGACGATCACGTCGTTAATATATTTCCAGCGACGATTGCTCACACGTTGTTGCACACGGGAAAACATCGCAGGGGTGAGCAAATTGTCGAGGTCGTAGCCGTCGACCCATTCCATTTCCATTACGCGAATACGGCGGCGCTCGGTGAAATTCTGAACGTCGAGCAAGTTGTCGTGCTGGATCTTGGCCACGCAGCTGGCGACTTGCGCGATCCGTTCCATCGCCAAGTCATAGCTTTGCTGGCAGGAAAAACGCTCCGGCGAAAAAACTTTCAACGCGACAGGCAGCGTAAAACCGTCGGAGCCGCGGCGGTCGGTGAGATACACCACGCCTTGGCCACCGGTTCCCAGCAACCGACGAAAGCGCAAATGCTCTGTCCAACCGATGTATTGCGTGTTGAGCAGATGCTCGTAGCGCTGATACAGCTCGTTGGGACAGCGGCGGGATTGCTCGCCATCGAAAGTGATCGTCCGCGTTCCTTGCAGGATCGTTGTCGAAGGATTCATCCGTTACCTGGGTGCATGGGATAGGAGAGTCGAGAGCTCAAGATGTGCATCAAATAAGTCATGCCGACCAGGGGGAGGGCAAGGTGGGTTGCTAACTGCCAGGCCAAAACCGACAGATTCGAGGCCCGACAATTTCATCTTAGTCAGGATCAGAGGCGAAGAAAATGATACTGTGTGCGATTGCGGGGAGTCCAGATCGCAAATTTGGCCGCATTTTCAGCGAAAACATGCGGGTTGTACGATTTTCAGACACCTTCAGAAGAGAAGAAGATCACGAGGTGTTTGGAGAGTATGACTAGCCCAGCCCGCCCAATGTGTCATCCTGAGAGAGGCTTGATCCGCCACAGGTGGAAAGGAGCTGGTGCGCGGCACGATCTCGTAGGGAAAACGTGAAAAGCTAGAAGCCAGATTCCTCGGGTCGCGCTACAACAAACATGCTGGGCCCCTCGGAATGACACTTAACGATCTACGTACTCCAGCTAAATGCTATGACACTTCACGGCGAGAACAAAATCGCCCCGTGCTCGGGGAATCCCAACTGCTTGTCCACGCGGTTGATGAGTGTTTCGCCAGCTTGCCAGCGGCGGGAGTTTTCTAGAAACAAGCGTGTCATGTCGTCGATACGACTCTTGCGCTGACCGCCGACGTGCGGGGTAATGATGAGATTGGGAATCTCCCACAGGGGACTATCCGCGGGGAGTGGTTCTTCCTCGGTGACGTCGATCGCCGCGCCCCAGAGGTGGCCGGATGTGAGAACCTTGGCCAGATCGCTTTCGACGATCAACGGCCCGCGAGCCATGTTGACGATCACAGCTTCTTTGGGCAGTAATCGCAACCGGCGTTCGTCGATCATGCCGCGGGTGAAATCGTTGAGCGGGGCGGCGAGGATGAGAATGTCGCAGCGCGGTAAAATCTCATCGAGCGTATCGGCAGGATGAAGTTCATCGACTTCAGTGGGTTTGTTCTCGGGATACCAATCGGTCGCGAGAATGGTTGTCTCGAACGGCTTGAGCACGCGGGCCAACACACGCCCATTGCCCCCCATGCCGACGATGCCGATGGTCGCGCCGTGCAGATCGCGGGTCGGGCGGCGGATAAATTCCCGCGCATCTTTGGCGCGAAAAAACGTCGGCAGGTTACGAAGTATTCCGGCCAACAGCGCCAACGTGTGATCGGCCACCTGTTTGGCGAGCACGCCCGAAGCGCTAGTCACGGGGATTTCAGAATTAATGACCGACGGCACGAGGCAGTGATCCATCCCCGCGGCAGAAGATTGAATCCACTGGAGCCGCCCTGCGGCGACCACTTCATCCCAGGGCACCGGCACTTTGGCGTGTCCACAATAGATGTCGGCCGTGGGAAGCTCCTCGGCGATGCGTTCCTGTCCCGCGTCGATAATTTCGCAGCCCGGCCAGGCCGTGCGAATTTGGGCGAGGTGGCGATCTTCTACCGGATAGCAAAGGACAATACGCATGGGAAAAATCGGGGTAAGTTGTCGAGTTTACGGAACTTTCGAGGCCGCCAGGGACTGGAGAATTCCGCAATTGTGGCCTAAAATGAGTTACTTAGGCATGTAAGAAAATCGTTCGTTATCTTGTCGCCAGCCATCCTGCTTTTCAGATATCCCACCTAAACTCTATATCCATCCCTCCGTCATTCGACGGACCGCTGACCGAGGTTTCCGATTGTGAGCGAAAACTCCACCGTTGAGAAGAACAGTTGTACGCCGACGGGCGTGAGTTGCTGCGTTTGGTCGGCGATTGTTGCGCTGGTGTTTCTGCGGCTGTGCATTGGCTGGCATTTTTTCAGCGAAGGAATCAAAAAGGTCGAGCACGACACCAGCCGCGGCGAGTGGAAGATGGTCTTCTCGGCGGAAGGATTTTTGAACGGAGCCAAGGGACCGATGGCCCCGTTTTTTCAGAACCAAGCCCCCACAACCCACAAGTGGCGCAACAACTTGGTGGTCGCCAAGCAGCTTGATCCTGCGAAGAGCGCCAAGCTCTCCGGTTGGGTGGCCAGCTACGTGAAGCGGCGGCAGGGGGAACTCAAGAGCGGCAAGCCGACCGAAGCCCAGTTCGCGGATTTTTCCCCCGCGGCAACTTGGGGCGAGCAAATTCGCGCTGATTGGCAGGACACGCTCAAACGGTTCAAACAGATTAAATCGCTGAGCAAGGAACAACTCGAAAAGGCTGACGAAGCGTTCAAAAAGCATGAGCGTTATTTGGCCGATTTTCTAGCCGAAGAAGCCCTGGCCATTGAGGCCTATCAGCATGAAATTTGGCGTTTGGAAACGGCCAAACAAACGCCCGCTTTCGATGAAGTGCCGTTTGAAATCGCCCGGGTGAGCGACCAGCAAGCCACGGTCGACCGGACCCCCGGCAAGTGGGTGGCCCAGGCAAAATCGCTCGATGAGGGTTTTGCTGACGAACTCCGCGGGATTTTGACCGTACCAGAACAGGAATCGCCGCTAGCTAACCAGGTTGACGCGGCGGTTGCCAATCCCGAAGTGACGCGACTCAATCGCATGAACGTGCTGATCACGTGCGTTGTGACGGGGGGGGGCATTTGCTTGATGTTGGGACTTTTCACGCGCGTGGCCGCGGTGGTCGGCGCTCTGTTTTTGTTGTCCGTGATGGCTTCGCAACCCCCGTGGGTCGCGGGAGCCAACGCGATGTTTTTCTACTATCAATTGGTCGAATTCGCGGCCCTCATCTATCTCGCGGCCATCGGCGCGGGGCACTGGGCGGGGCTCGACTTTATTATCCAGGGACTGTGGAGCAGACGCCAAGTCACTCCAAAAAGCAGTGCCCAGGGAGTTAACGCATGAATCTCACCCCCGAAGAAAAAGCCGTCGGTAAGCAAAACTTTCAAGAAGCGACCGGCTACAATCTGAACGCCAATCGCCGCGACTTCCTCAAGGGAGCGCTGGTCGGTGGCGCCGTCACCGGTGCGTCGCTGGGGGCCATGTATTTTGGCTACGGCTCGATCAAGAACGACCGTTTGCGGGTGGGGATCATCGGCACGGGAGATGAAGGGGGCGTGTTGATCGGCGCGCTCAATCCGGAATACATCGACGTGGTGGCCATCGCCGACATTCGTCCCTACAACATCCACCGCGCGTTTTATGGCGATCTTTCGAGCCCCGGCACCGCTAAGGCCCGCCCGGGCTTGTGCAGTGTTTATGGTTGGAAGGATCAAGCCGAGGGTGAAAAGAACGTCAAGATTTATTGCCAAGAAAAAGGTCAAACCTACGACGAGCTGATCAACGATCCCAACGTCGAAGCTGTGATTATCGCACTGCCATTGTGGCTCCACGACGTGGCGGCGATCAAGGCGATGCGTGCTGGCAAACACGTGCTGACCGAAAAACTGATGGCTCACAGTGTACGCCAATGCAAAGAGATGGGCCGCGTCGCGAAAGAAACCGGCAAGATACTCGCCACCGGTCATCAACGGCATTACAGCATTCTCTACGCCAATGCGGTCGATCAAATTTCCAGCGGTCTGTTGGGCTACGTGCATCACATTCGCGCCCAATGGCATCGCGACAACCTGCCGGGCAACGACAGTTGGCAACCGGCATTGCCGACGAATGTTTTGTCGCCCAGCGAATTCGCCGAGATGGAGCGCGCGGCAAAAAACAGCGGCGGCGATGCGGCACTCGCTGCTTTGCGGAACGAATACAAATTGCTGCGTGAACTTCACGCTTGGACCAAGCAACGCGATCAAAGCTCCGGTGCAGCTGCGGAGGAATGGGCTCTTAAAGTCGCGCAGAAGCGTCAGCAACTCGAAGACGCCCAAGTGGATGCCGCCGCTTATGGTTACGAAAGCCGGATGCTCACCGAGCTCAACCGCGAGCGGACTCCGCTTGAGGAACTGATCCGCTGGCGGTTGTGGGATCGCACGGGCGGGGGTTTGATGGCGGAACTGGGAAGCCATCAACTCGATGCGGCGAGCATTTTCATCAGTGCCCAGAATCCGGCCCATGAAAAAGTCTTGCCGCTGAGCGTCACGGGCAACGGCAGTCGATCCTTGTTCCCCGCCGACCGCGACGTCGATGACCACGTTTACACGATCTTTGAATATCCGGCCAAGGGTTATTACAAGGAAGGCTTCAAGGGCGAGGTGGCCGATCCCAGCAAGAAGACGATCGTCACTTACTCGTCGATCAACGGCAATGGTTACGGCGGTTACGGCGAAGTCGTGCTTGGCACGCAGGGGACGCTGATCCTCGACCGCGAGCAGGAAGCGATGCTGTTCAAGAAGTCCGACACGGCCACAAAGATTTCCGTGACTGACGGCGGCTCGAAGATGGATACTTACGAAACAGGCGGCGGACAAGCCGCGGTCGCCGAAGCGGCGCTGCCCAAGGACGTCAGTCGCGGTTACAAAGAAGAGATCGAACATTGGGCCTGGTGCATTCGCAATCCCGACCCCGCCAATCAGCCCAAATGCCCACCCAAGGTGGCACTCGCCGACGCGGTGATCGCACTGACCTCGAACATCGCGATGAAGCAAAACCAACGCATCGACTTCAAGCCGGAATGGTTCGACATCGACAGCGACGAAACCCCCGAAGGCCAAAAGCCGCGGAAGCTGAGCGAGTTGGTGTAGGGGTCAAAAGTCGGAATGGCCAAACATTGATTCCAAATCTCGCGAGCCATGCAGAACGCGAATGATTTTTAACTCGTTTTTAATGACACGGTAAAAGATCAAGTGGTTCTTGAATCCACTGATTCGCCAAACTCTTGTCCCTTCGAGAAGTGGATTGGGGTTAGGGGCAAACCTTGCCGACAAATGGTGATTGTTTGAGGAAGTTAACGGTTTTATCAAAAGCGTTGAGAAAGCGAATCGCCAAGTCATCGCTTTGTGTTTGCAAATACACGGAACAGGATGCCAAGTCCACTTCCGCATGGCTCGTGTACTTACAAGTAAGCATTACGAGTGCTTTCCTGACGAACGATCCAAAACTTGCTGTTTAAGTCTCGCAAGTGACTCTGCATTCCATTCATACGACGACTCGCTGTTAATTCCTTCTTCCAAAAGCTTCTCAAGCTTAGGACTCTTCCAAATGGAATTAAGCTCTTCTCGAGATAATTGGTCGGCCTGGACAAGAGCATGAAAATAATCGTCAACGGATGGGAATCTTCCCGACGACACTTGTGCGCCTGCAAATTCAGCTGCTGCATCGGGCAAGTTAATTTGAATTTCCGACATGGAACACTCGGCTCTGGAGATTCGTTACCAAATCATTCACTGCCATTATACATCAATCCCAAACCACCGCAGGACTGGCCCGAAGAACGCCTTGGCTCCGGCGTCGACGCCGTGGACGCTGTCCCACACGTGCGAGCCGAAGCCTACTTGTGCGAGGACGTAGCCGCCCAGCGCGATCTGGCCGATGGCGATATGCCCCGTCACAAATTGGCCGAGGCCGAAGTACGCGCCGATTCCCAATTGGCCGATGGCAACAATCCCCGTGGCGGCTTGGCCTAAGCCCAGGCCCAAGCCAATGGCAAGTTGGCCGATCGCGATGATTCCCACCGAGGCATGGCCGATGGCGATCACGCCTCTTGCGAGCCGGCCGACCGCGATGAAACCGTGGGCGACGATTCGCCTCCCCGTCTCAGGGCACTTGCCGTAGGTGTAGTGAAGAATCGGCAGCGGGCCGATATAGCCGTGTGATTTGAACTCCTCGAATCGCGCGCCGCTGGGATAAACATATCTCCGCCACAGCCCCAGGGCGGTTTCCTCCCACTGATATTCGATCTCCTTGAACAGCAGGTTGTCGTTGGCCCCGAGGGCACCGGCATTGGCGGTCATGCGTCGAATCTCCGCGATTATGATTTCGTGTTGTTCGCTATTCGCCGGGGAGGATGGAATCTTGGAGAAAATTTTTGTCATTCTGAGGGAGCCTAGGCGACAGAAGAATCTAGCTTCCTGACCTACGCGTCTTCAATACGTGAGGGTACTACAGGCCAGATCCTTCGGTCGGCAAGCCTCTCTCAGGATGACTCCCCTGGTTCAAAACCGCCTCAACCCAGCGATCCAACGAGCCAGCGCTGCGCGGGTTTTGGCGTCGAGAAGCTGGCCTTCGTCGGTTGCCGCGGGGCGTTCGAGGATGCTCACTGCGAACCCTTTCTCGCGAAGCTGCGTGATGTCTTGCTTCACGAGGGGGGCAAAGCTTGAATTCGCCGGCATGATGGTCAGTAGCGACAACTGATTCGATGGCGAGTTGTCGGGGATCTTCAGCGTACGGGGGAGGGGGGCATTGTCGGCAACCACGCCGCTGAATTCGTCGGCCCGCCGCAGCCCCAGGGCATAGGCTACTTGGCCCGCCTTGCCGCTGCCGGCGATCACGGTCCGCAGTGGGTCCGCGTTGAATTTTCCCTTCGCCATGCGCACCAAGTTGTCGAGATATTCCAAGTCTTCAAACTGCCAACCATCTTCGCCACTCGGTCGCGGCATCAGCAGCACCAAGCCTTGCGCATCACATACGGCTTGCCAAGACTTAGCCAGCGCCGTTTCTTCTTCCTCACCTTTCTCGGGAAGCCAAACCAGCAGTCCGGGCTGGTCCGGTTTGCTATCGGGCGTAAGAAACTTGGCCTCTTGCGGAAATTGCGGCAGCTTCAAGGTTTCCAGTTCACGCGGCTCGGCAGGTTTGAGCGAGCCCTGTTGATCGAGATCGACGCTCGTCAGGATGTTGTCTGGCAGAGTCGTGAGCTCGGTCGAGAGTTCCCGCTCTTTGTCATCACGCATGATCGTGAGCTTAGTTTCTTCCTCGGGTTGCAAAGCTCGCAGGGTAGCCATCGCCGCGGGAAGATGTGCGATTTCCGTGTCGTTGATTTTCGTCAGCCGATCGGCAATTTCAACACCGGCGCGGGCCGCGGGCGAACCGGGCCACACGTGGGCCACGACGACTCCCTTGTCTTTCGCTTTTTTCTGCTCGGCTTTCGGCAAGATGCCCAAGAACGCATGCCGATAGGGCGGCAACTCACCGGCGAGCGTGATGTCGGTGTCGAGTTCTTCCGCTTTGTCTCCTTCGCCGCGGCGCAAGGAAATCGTGAGCGTGTCTCCGGCATAAAGCGGCTTAGTCAAGAACTGAAGCTGCGATTGCGTAGCAACACTTTTGCCATCGACCGCGATGATTGTGTCACCCGTCTGCCAATCCGCCTCAGCCGCGGGGGAACCGGGCCACACGGTATGAATCACCGGAGGTTCGACAAACGGGCTACCCGCTTTCAGGGCCACGCCCAGTTTGCCGGGAAGCAAATCTTCGCCTTCCTTCCACCGGTCGAGCGTCGTGAGGACATGCTCCAGCGGAACCGCAAAGCCAATGCCCGAGTCGTAAAACTCGGCGCCGGCGACTTCGCTTTCCGCCCCAGCGCCCGCAGGTTGCGGTGACATGGGAACGAGTACTCCAAACACGCGGCCGCGAATATCGACCAAAGGTCCGCCATAGTTGGCCGCGGAGACATTAGCATCGGCTTGCACCACGCGGCCATGCATACGGTTGAGCGCGCTGATAATGCCGAGCGACGTATCGACTTTGTCCGTCTGAAACGTGCGGCCCAAGGCCAGGGCCCATTGCCCCACGGCGATCTCCCGCTCAGGAACAAACGTCGGCACGGGGAGTTCGTCCTCGGCTTCAACTTTCAGCAGCACCAACATGCGATTGAGATCGCGGGCCACCAATTCGGCGGGGAGTTGCTTGCCACTGGGATGCGTCACAAGAATCGAACTCGGGCGTTGAGCGAAGTTGAACGCGCTCGACACGATGTAGCCATCGGGGGTCACGATCAAACCGGTTGATGGGCCTTGCGAGACAGTCGTTTCGCCGATGCGCTCAAAGCCACCCACCGTCCGAATCTGGACGACCGAATCTGCAACCGCTTGGGTGGCTTGGTTGATGGCTTGTTGTTCGAGAGCGTAATCGCGATCCGCCGCAAAACTAGCAGTCGCAGTAAGGGACAACGCCAACATCACGAAAAAGGCTTTGCAATTCAAGGCGCGGCCTCCTCGGAATCTTCCGCGGTGGGTTCGTCTGTGCTCGTTTCTTCTGCTGGCGAGTTTTCAGAAGTTGCAACAGGTTCTTCCGCGAGTTGCAAACTCGTCTCGACAATCGCGCCGTCACGCAGCACAACCAGATCGATTTCCTCGCGCTGATCGTGATAAGACAATTCTTCAATAAGCGCCCGGCAGGAAGCAATTTGCTTGCCCGCGGCGAACACGATCAAGTCATCAGGCCGTAAGCCAGCTTGCTCGGCACTCGAGCCTTGCCGCACGGCGTCTATGTAGGGAGGCGTGAGCCGCAATACATCGGGAATCAAACGGATACCGAGCAATTCAGGGCTCAGCGATTCCTCGGGAAGTTGCGACGGCGGTTCCACATTATTCGCGCGACCGGCAATCATGTTGTCGACGCTTTCGGCGAAACTCGTCACCGGCAAGGCATAGTTGAGCCACGTGCCCGTTACGCGGCTTTTGAGTTCTTTGCCCAACAGGCCCAAGAGTTCGCCCTGCCAGTTGACCAGCGCCCCACCCGTTGCGCCGGGGTTGTTGGCATATGCATCGGTGATGTAGACATTTTCACGGTAAGTCGTGGCAAACGAACCACGGCGCGCATCAAGCGGTGCGATCGCGGTGATCATGCCTTGCAGCACGCTCACAGGTTCATCACCCGCGGCAATGCCGTACAAATTGCTGAGCGCCATCACTCGCTCGCCGATGGTGACTTCGGGCTTCTGCTTCAAATCGAAGTAGGGAACGGTTTCCCCTTCTTCGAGCGGCAGTTTCAAGAGCGACAGCTCACGCAAGGGATCTGTCCCCACACGCTCGGGCAAAAACTTACGCCCATCATCAAGCACCACCGCCAAGTCATCGGTATCAAGCACATAGCTCAACGTGGTGAGCACATGCCCTTCGGGCGAAACGATGATGCCGGATTGATAGGACTCCATCTGTCGCAATCCGCCCGCACCATAAATCTTGACGACTTTCTGCTGAGCTTGGCGAATGACTTTGTGGAGATCTTGAGCCTGTAAATCGCCGATGATGAGCAGCGTTGCCAACCAACAAATCATTTTGCAGACGGCACGGCTCATCAGTTGGTCGCCTCCGGGGCAGGGGCCGCGTTATCAATCTGCCAGGAAGTAATCTGCAAGTCGGCAAACTTCTTGTCGCCGTGACGTACTCGCCACCGCTTGGGCAAACGCTTACCGTTGACTTCACCGTACTCTGAGAAATGAATCACGCAGGGGTCGGCATCATCGGACGGCGACATCTCCAGCCCCACGAGCTCACCCGTGGCCGGTGAAAAGAGTTGACGGAATTCGAGACCAGCATGATAGCCGACCAGGCAATCAACCAGTTCGCCATTCTCACCCAGCGGCAATTGCCCGAGATAAAACACTTCGCCGAACTTCTGCAGGCCTTTGTCGAACATCCGCTGCCATAGATGCAGCGACAATAACAACCCACCAGAGCCAGGGGGGCTGAGTTGTGTGTCGAGATCACCGGCGAACACCGCGCCAAACTGGCCCGTGGGCAAACGCATCTCCGCGCGGTCAGGACCAATCTTGAGCGTGAACTCGCCATCCTTGGTGGTGCCAGCAAGTTGCCAACTCATGCCCATTTGTTCCAGATGATTTTCAGCACGAAACTTGTTCCAAAGTTCCTCTTGCTTCTGCCGGTTGTACCAATAGTTGGCATAGCCGCGAACTTCTTCGTAACGCGCTTTCACCGCGGCAGGCATTTCGGGCTCTTTCTTGAGCAGCTTGTGCAGATCGGGAATCATGCCCGGCTTTTTCTCTTTGCCTTCCTTGGGCTCTTCCAACGGATCGTCAGAGGGCTGTTTCTCCTCCGAGGGCTCCATAGGCTCCGCTTCTTGCTTTTGAATCATGTCGATCAGCTGCGCGGGGTCATGTACGCCAGGCAGTCGCACAGTCACCTTGTGATTCTGACCGTCGCGGCGATAGGTGAGTGTTGTCACCCAATCACGCGGGAATGTACCAAGGGCAGTCTTGAGCGCATTGGCCGTGGTAATTTCTCGGCCGGCGAACTCCACGATTTCGTCACCATAGCGCAAGCCACGGCGATAGGCGTCGCTGGTTTCCAGAATATCGTCGACCACAACGCGGCCGATCTCGCCGGTACTCACGGTGAAGCCCAGCGAGGCATGATCGACGATCCGTCCCGCTTCAAGGTGCGAGAGAAATTTCTTGATCTGATTGATCGAAATAGCATAACCGACGCCGACGTTCACACGGCCACGCTTTTCAAACGAGCCACGGCCGTTGATGCCGATGAGTTTGCCGTCGGCATCGAACAAAGCGCCACCGGAATTGCCGGGGTTGATCGCCGCATCGGTTTGCAGACAGTCGGCGTATTCCAGCAGCGTGCCGGCGGGATACTGATAGCGATGCACACCCGAGATAAATCCATAGCTGACGGAAGGAGTAAAATCGTCGGCCAATAAAAACGGATTGCCAATCGCGAAAGCCCAGTCGCCGACGCGCACCTTGTCGCTATCGCCCAGCTCCGCCGTGGGAAAATCATCACGACCGAGCAATTGAATCAAGGCGACGTCGCCCACGGGATCTAGGCCCACGATCACTGCATCATAAAGCTGGCCATCGTTGAGTCCGCATTTCATCGTCGCGCCACAGGGGGCTGTGACGTGAAAATTGGTGAGCGCCAAACCATCAGGCGTGATCAACACGCCTGAACCACCCCCTTGGCCGCTCGACTCAAATATGGCGACCGCGGCGGCTGAGGCCCGCTTCACGACTTCCACGCGCTCGGCTTCGGTGGCAAGCACCTGCGGATCAGGCGTGACTTCGCCACGCGCAATTCCCCCGAACGCAGCCAGCAGCAAACAACAGTTGATTAGTAGCGGGTATTTCATTTCACCAATCGTGCGTCGACCACGTGTAGCCGGTCGCCCAAATCGAGGTTCTCTCCATAGTCCACGATCAGCTTGAGTCGCTGTTTGCCGGCAATATCCAAATCGATGGCCACCGGTTCGGCGGTGCCGTCGATGGTTTGCTTGAAGACCTGGGCGCCGTCGACTTCGATTGCCAGATCAACGCTCCCCTGGGATTGGGTTTGCGGATCGATCCCCGCAATTGCCACGAATCGCCGCAGACCTCGAGGCAGTCGATATTCAAGTTCCGAGCGGCTGCGAATCGCCAACCCTTTATCGTAAGTCGTGAGCGCAGTGTTATCTTTGCCGGGCCACGAGAGCGTGAGTGGCGAACCCGTGAAGGAAATGTTCCGACGGAACTCACCGAAATTTTGAATTGATTCCGCTCTTGTGGGCAGCGCCACAAGTGGCGTCCAACTTGAGGTGAGCGGCTCAAGGTCGCTTAAATAGGTCAGCTTTCCGAGAGAGTAGTCGGCGCTGATGATATCAGCCAGCGGCAGTGTGAATTCCAATTTGCCAACGGTCGTTACGCGCAGTTCATCACCCGATTGCTCGATCTTAGCTACAGGCAGTAACGCTCCCGATACGAGTTGCAACAAACAAACCGGCTCGCCGGATTCAGCCGCTTGCGCGTGAAAATATCCCAAGGCCGCGATCTTGCTCTGTTTGACGGGAATCGTGTCCCCATCCCAGGAAAACAACACCTGTTCAGGTAGCACGTCGCCGATGATTCCCTCGAGCGTTTCGGTTTGATCGGAATCCTTCTTGGTGATCACCAGCACGTCGGCAGTAAGATCTTGCTGCCATGGTTGCGTGCCGGCTTTTAACGCTACGAACTGCACGCCGCGAATCTCTTGCGTAGGGATCGTGATCGGCTGCGGAGAGAGTGGTGTGACAATCTTGGCTTGTCGATCAGCGACTGTGAACTCTGTGAACGGAATGCGTGTGCCATCGACCAATTCGACCGTTGGCGTAAAGACCACCTTGGCCACGGGCGCGTCGACCATCCGCACGGACAGCAAATCTGCCGCTGGGATCGTCGTGGCTTTCCCCTCCACTCCAACGGTCAGTTGATCACTTTGCCAATCGGTGAGTTCTCCGGTCGATTTTTTACCATCGAGCTGGGTGAACTCGACCTGCTGCGCCCATGCTGTTGATAAAAACAGCAGCGACACAATCACACAGCGGGTTAGGGGAAAAATTCGCGACATAATATTCGGCGGGGTTACTTCTGAGGCTCGTTGGTCGATTCATCGGCCAGATCGCGGAAATACTGCTCGATCAACTGGCGATAGTGGGCGGGAAATTCTCGGCCAATTTGTTGCATCGCTTCTTCACGCTCTTTGGGCGGCAAATCCCCCCAACCCGACTTGTGGCCAATGTCGCTGGGATCGACCTTGCCGGGAGCTTGCATCGCGGGGAGTTGGCTGTCTTGCATCGGTGTGGAACCTTGGGCCGCGCCACCACCGCCACTTTGTTGTTGCTTTTGTTGCTCTTCAATCTTCTTGATCATGTTGTCGAGCGAATCGGACACCCCTTTTTCGACGACTTGAACCGTCTTACCCGCTTCGCCCAATTTCAGCCGCCGACGGACGTCGTTCATGCGACGCGAAATGTGATCGAGCGACTCATCTTTAAGCCCCGCCAGATCTTGGCGGATCATCTCGGCAATTTGACGATAACGCACTGGCAGTTGATCTTCGTGTTCTAATAGTTCCACGAGCGCGACACGGCTTTGATCGGGCTCGACGATTTGATGGTAGGCCACCATTCGATAGAACAACAAGCTGGCCGGGTCGACAACATCGTCGGGCTTAATGTCCCCAACCGTTTCGAGCACTTCATCGTACATCGCTTGCTGGCCAAGCCAGCGGGCCACATACAGCCGCAGGTTTTGCTGAACGAACTCCGGCAAATCGCTGTCGCCGATCCAGCTCACGTCGGGTGCTTTGGGAATTTGCACCTCGGCATTGCTTTGTTTGACCAACTCGGCGACTTGCGGATCGAGCAGGGCTGCAGTTTCGACCACGCTATCCAGCAGTGCCGGGCCATCCATTTCTCGCAATGCCACCGACGGCCACAGCGACCGCGCTTCTTGTTTTAACTTGGCGTTGGCCTCGGATTGATCGATCCACTCGAACACCTCTCCCCGCACATCTTCATAAGCGGGCAGTTGCCAACTCGGCTCGAAGCTCAATTGCGCCGCGCGGGCGCAACCATACTCACAGAGATGAGCGTGACAACGGCCAACCAAGTTTTGTCAGTGTGCGAAAACATGTCTGTTATCGATTGGTGCCTTGATCCAAGTCGCGGGTCGCTTCAAAAATCTGTTCCTGGCGTTCCGCCAAGCCATCGAGTGCTTCACGGAGCTCTGGTTCGAACGTGCGGTCTTCGAGAATGATCTTGTCGTAAAACTCGGTGCGGTCGTTCACGCGGTTTTGCAATGCCCGAATCATACGCAATTCAGCCAACTGGTCTACCAGAGCTTGCTCGCCGGGCTCGCCACCCCCACCTTGCTGCGAGGCCTTCTGCTCGCGCAGTTCTTTGAGTGCTTGCTGCAATGCCGCCAGCGTTTCTTCCAGCGTGGCGATGATATCTTCTTCCAGCCCCTGCGTAATCTTGTCGGGCTTCACGCGGCGTAACCGCTCGGCGACGGTCTGCATATCTTCACGGGCTTGCTGCAACGCTTCAGGAAACGCCACCGACGTGCCATCTTCGCGGAGCAGCACCAGCGCGCGATCGGCTTCGTTGACGATTTGATCTTCCTTGCGGCCCAAGCTTGCACTCGCGATTTCCAGTTCATGATGAGCGATCTGCTTAGTGGTTTGGTCCAACTTCACCGTCTCGTCATAAACTTCGTTCTGTGCGTCGAGCATCTTGCGAATCCGGGCTTCCAACAGCACGAGCATCCGCTCCATTTCTTCTTCACGCAGTTGCCTGAGGATTTTTTCGAGTTCGGCCTTGGCTTGCTCAAGTTCCCGCAGCGCGGCTTCTTGCTCTTCAACGGCCTTTTCGCGTTCCGCTTTTTTCAAGCGTTCTTCCGCCTGCTTCATCTTTTGTTGAGCTTGGCGAAGTTTTTGAACCGCTTTTTCACCAGGGCTTTGTGATTTTTGTTGCTCTTGGCTCTCTGACGATTCGCCGCTTTCGCCCGATTCGCCGGGCTGACCTTGAGATTCGCTCGGCGAACCCTGGGATTGGGAATCGGAGGGCTTGGAGTCTGAGGGCTGTCCCTCGCTCGACTTCGATTCCCCGGGTTTTAATTCACCTGATTCTTTCGAGTCGGATTCGCCCGGCTTGGGTTCACCCGCTTGTTGTTCGCCCGGCTTTGACTCCGATTCGGATTTCTCACCGGCTTGGCCTTCCTTGGATTCGGAGCCGCCGGGTTTTTTCTCTTGAGATTCCGATTGCTCGCCTGGCTTTCCTTCTTTTGATTCGCCGTTCTTTGATTCCGATTGCTCTCCCGGCTTACCGTCCTTGGAATCGGATTCGCTTGGTTTGCCTTCAGCGGATTTGCCGTCGGAATTCTTGGCGTCCGACTCTTTGCCTTCTGAATCAGCTTCCGAGGAGTTGTCTTTTTCGCTGACTTCGGTCTCTTCGATCTTGTTGCCCAGCTGTTTGGTATTGTCGGCCGTGCGATCTTGTTCGTCGCTGAGCTCTTTTTCGTTATCGCCACCCGCCGTGCGAGCGCGAATTCCGCGTTGCTGGCGAATCACTTTGTTGAGTTCCGCCAGATACTTGCTGATGCGTTGCCGCTCGGATTCGATCTGCCGATCGCGATCTTCTTGCAACAACAATTCGAGCATCGCTTGCAGATCGGATTGCAAGGACGTTTGACCATCGTTCGCTTTGCTCAGATCGTCGGTCTTAAGCGCTTCGACGATGGCTTCAAAGCGGCCTGGCAAATCCTTTTCGCGGCTGCGGGCTACGAGTTGTTGCAAAAGCTCCGCACGGCGAGGTTGCGTCGCTTTCGACATTTCCGCCAGCCGACCGGCCAACAGTTCCAAGCGGTCGTAGCGTTCGGAGAGGGATTGCTCTTGCATGGCCAGGTCCGATTTCTGTTTTTCTTCTTGAGCGAAGAGTGGACCGACCGCGACCGCGAGCGTGAGCATGAGCGCCACGCTCATGCAAAAGAATCGCCAGTGATTGAAAACTTGGATCATCGGTCTTCGCTCTCGATTATTCCTCATCGAGCATACTACGTAGTCGCTCGCGGCGTTGGGCTCGGGTTTCTTCGCTCAATTGCTTCTGGTCTTCCACGATGCCGCGCAACAAGTCCACTAATTCATTGTAACTCTCTAGCTCCAGCATGCGGTCCAAAATGCGTTGCATAGCCGCAACAACTTCATCGGACTGGATAATTGCCGCGGAAAGCACGTCGGCATTTCCGTTACCGTCGTCGAGGGCTGCAGGGATTTTCTGGACACGTTTTTCTAGCTCGGGTATCAAATCCGCCGCCATGACCCGCAAAGGCTCAGCGATGTCGCGGCCCAAGCGTTGCGTGAGCTCTTCGGTGTTAATGCGATTGTTTTCGAGTTCGATGACAATATCTTCAAACCCTTCGGCCACGCCAAACGTCTCAAAGCCAAGTTGCGACACATTCTGCAAAACGCCCACGACCCGCAGTTTATCGCGTTCTTTGAGTTGAGCGATTTCGTCGGCACTCAACGGCTTGCCGTCCTCGCCTTGGGGATTGAGTTCAATCCGCGTGAGCAATTCGCGGGTTGAAACCATCTTTTCGTGCAACGCTTCAAACCGTTGTCGTAAACCCAACTCGCGTTTCTCTAAGAGCGATCGCAACTGTGAATCAGTCACCACGTCGAGCACAAACCGCTGGCTCGAACCGACGTGTGGTGCATCGTCTAAGTCATAGGCGTCTTGCGCTTTGACCGAGAGCGTCACTTGTTGCCCCGGCTTCAAGACGAGCAATCGTTCCTGCGTTTCGGGGTCGATTGCCGCCAAATCAAACTGCCCGAGTTCCACATTCTCGCGGCTCGTGTCGGCAATGTTTTCGAGCGGACGCCGCTGGGGCTCATGTTTATCGATCTGACCATCAATCCACGCTTCAGCCACGCCGTGGTCATCGACAATCGTGCCGACGAGCGGAATCGTCGCCTGGGGAGTGATCGCCGCGCCAATGCCGCGGAGTTGCACGGCGACCTCGGGGAGTTCATCGGGCACCATCGCGACCATCAGCCGATACGGTTCGCGATTGACGACGCCATCCTGATCGCGCAAATCAACGAGCAGAATCCGGTCTTCCTTGATCGTCGAGAGCGGGAAACTGAATTCGCGTGGCTTGTCGTTGGAAAGCTCCGCGGTAATTTCTTCTTTGGTCGCGGGGTCGTAAACGCGAACCTCTGTGAGCGGCTTGTTGACCTCGGCCTTGCAGACAATCTGCGAACCATAAGGGACTTCGACCCGCCCCGTGAACGGAATCGAACGCGGTGCCCAATCCAAATAAGCAGGGAACTCACACTCTACTGCCGTCTGCAAAATCTGGGGGCGCTCGACCACATGCAATCGCAGATCGCGAATGCGGTCATCACCGCCGATGACATCGAACGAAATATCGCCCGATAGATTTTTGAAGTCGTAACGGAACTTTTGGGCATCATCTTGCCCAGCGACCGCGGCACCGATTTGAGTCAGCGTATCGCGGCCCCGGCGACCATCGGCCAGTTCATAACGAATCTCAACTTGCTCGGGGGCAACGTGCTTGTCTGTGAGCGAAGCCAGTACTTGCAATTCAAAGTCATCGTCGCGGGCGACGTTGCGAACTCGCTCGCCATCCATTTCGTCGAAACCCGCGACCGCGAGCTGCACTTGCCGCGGCCAAAGATCATGAGACAGGGCCATCCGGTCGAGCCAGAAGTGATACGCGTTGGCACGCAGCGTAGCGAAGGCGACGATGGACCCCACGAGTGCGACCGCCGCCAAACACTTCCAGATCAATGGCTGGTACCGAAACACTCGGGTGAGCGAAACTTCTTGCAATCGGTGGCTGGCTTGGTTGCTCGTGTTGGTCAGCAATTCGCGTTGCTGCGGTGAGATGCTAAACCGGCTGTGCGCGGCTTGCAGCGTTGTGACCAAGCTTTCATTGATCTGGGGAAACGACCGTTCCAACAGCAAGGCCATGTTGTTGTCGGAGAGCCGGGCAAAGAACCGCGAGAAAAATTGCCGCCACGCCACAAAGCCGACCACAGCGGCGGCAATGGCCCACATGATCACGCGCAGCGCAGCGCTCGGTTCAAACGACCAATCCAAGAACAGAGCGATCCAAAAGGCGAGTCCCGCGGCAATCGTCGTCGCCGCAAGACCCTCGACGGCCACATATCCGCGCACGAGCAGCCGCAACCACTGCACCTTACGGGCAATCGTCTTGGGTATTGCAGTGGATAGGGAAGCGGAGGCCATACACTTTCTTACGCGAGTTTCACCAACCTACGAAGCAGCCATTCCAGGCACAATGCGCCACAAATGACGGCGAGCAAAATCTTGTTCCATCGTTCACCAAACACCGGGTCGGGCGTGCCACGCAAGGTGCGCGTCTCGGCTCGACTTTCGATGAGCTCGCCGATCGGTTTGACATCGTCGGTGCCATTCACAGCGGCGGTCAAATCTGTGTAATACTTTCCGTCCGTGCGAGCAGCGAGCGCCGCCAACAATTCATCGTTGCGTCGCGTGTGATCGAATTCCAAATCGGGAACCACCACCTGAATTCGGCGCACCAGTTGTTCGTCGACCGCATCGGGCACGGCGAGTTGAATGCGATAGGAGCCTTCCCCTTTGACGGTGAACTGCCCGATATAGTTCCCCGGTCGGCTTTTATCGGGTTGCATCACGAGAGTGCTGCTGCGGCCGCCATCTTCCACAACTTGGGCGGTGACTTGATCGGCCAGATAGGGCTCGCGGCTCGCCGACAAAAGTTGCGCCCGCACGACGACTTCATCGCCGACGGAATAACGATCTTGCTCGACAAGCAAGCGCCCCCGCGACGAACCTTTCAGCAACCGGCCTTGGCTGACATGGCGAATAAGTCGCGTGGTGAGGACTTCAAAATACGCGGGGTCGAGTGAACGCAACCGCCAGAGCTCGCCGCTTCCCAAATAAAACACACGACCGCTGCCGTAAAATTGCTCGGCCATATAAACAGGATAGTCGCCGGAAAGACTCGCGTCGGGATCACCATAGTAGCTCAGCACACGCGCCCCCGGCTTAGGACCTTTCACGGCGTAGCAGCCATATACGCCGGGAAACTCTTCCCAACGGACGCGGCTTTCGACGGCATCATCGGCGAGCCACAAAAATTCGGCTTCTTCCCCTTCGCGGGTGAACAGAATGGGCCACGGGCTCTTGCTGCCATAAAGTCCATCGTCAAGCAGAGTCAGTCGGCGTTGGAACTCGACGGGATAAAGCGCGCGGATTTTGCCGAGTTCCGGGCTTTGCGACCAACTGAGCGTATAAATCGGTCCTGCGACAACGATCAACCCACCGGCTTCTTCGGCGACCCACGAATCGAGCATTTCCACTTGCTCGGCATCGAGCAGTTCCCAATTGGGATCGAAGGCCACGATGGCGTCGTAGTTGTAAAGTTCCTCGCGGGTGCTCGGGAAACCGTTGAGAATATGATCGGCCTCTTGCGAGATGCCTCCGTCGGCGGATTGAATCCAGACGTCGACCGTCGCGTGACGATCGCGGAACAATTGATTCCGTAAGAATTGATAATCACGCGAAGCACCGCCAGCGATCAACAGCACGCGGGTGCTGGCTTCGACAACTTCCACTTCCACTTCGCGCTCATTATCTCCGGCATATTGATCCTCGCGCGGGGCCATGATGCGCAGCTCCAACGCCAAGCGGCCAATCTCCGCAGGCTCGATGGGAAACTCCACGGGCAAGATTTCCGAATCCTCGGAGAACGTGACTTGGGCTTCACCGACCAATGCGGGTACGGCGTCTTTGGATTCCGCTTCACGGGCGTAAAGCTGCACCGGCACGGTGCGGCCGGCAAAGCCTTCGCCCTGAATCATTGCCGTGACCATCGTGCGGTCCTCGGGATAAACCCGCGAGGGTGCGCTCAGTTCTTGAATTCGCAAATTGCGGCGAGGTTCGTTCGAGCCAATGCCGACGGTGTAGATCGGCACGGAAGATTGCTCGTCGCCTTCGACCAAGGAGAGTGGTTCGATGCCGCTGTTCTGCACGCCATCGGTGATGACAATCATCCCGGCGAGCGGACCTTCGCGTTGTTGATCGAGTGTCCCCTTCAAAGCGTCGCCAAGCCGAGTTTCGACGCCACGCGGTTGCAGGGCATCTTCCCAATCCAAAGGCTGCAACGCCTGTGGCGAAACACCAGCCGTTTCAGCAGGCTTTTCCGAAATATCGGTGCCGCGATCCCAACTGCGAATCTGCCGCAAGTCGCGGTCGAACGTGGCGAGTGAAACCTTGTGCCGTTCGCGCAACGATTTCACCAGCGGCGACTCTTCAAGCGTTTGCGCGACCGCTTCGCCACGGGTGAGCGGCTGCCGACTTTCGGCATTCACGTCGGCCACCGACATGCTTTGGCTGGTGTCGACAAGCAATACGACTTGCGAATCGGAAACGATTTGTTGATCGACCCGCTTTTCGAGACCCAGGAAAAACAGGATTGCCCCGGTCCACGCGATAATTCGCAGCACGGGGAAAACTAACCGCAGGGCAGGGGAGAGCGTCGAACTTTCGCGGCGGTAGAGCCACACGATATAGGCCGCGATCAACACGGCCAGTACGGCCAGCAACGCCCAAAAGATGCGCGGATCGTCGAATTGCGTGAGTCGCCGAAATTCGTAGGTCACGAGTTCACGTGTAGGTGCCGTCGCGTCACTTGCCGCGGCAAACAGCAAATTGATGGGGAGCGTAGGGATCATGACCGGCTCCCCACGGGGCTGTGATAGCTCACTTTGTACGCCAGCCACTGCTCGGCGAGGAGTACCCCCAACAAAAAGAGCAGCATCGTGTCGCCCAAACGGTAACCGGCGAGCTGATCATCGGCGGCGGTCATTTGCGAGGCCAACGAAAATTGGTAGTCGATCCCAGTGAGTTCGCTGGCCAAGGCCGCGCGATCCATGTGGTGCACGTCGCCTTCGCCATTGGCCACATTGACGGCGACCAAATGGCTCGCGGGGGCTTGCTGCCGGGGCTGCAAAGCGAATTGCCAAACGCCGCTCACCTGGCCGCGACCAGCATCGACCACATAACGACCATCTTTCGCTTGCGGGGTGAGCGTCACGAGCGCATCGCTCGCGGGCGTGCGAACCTGCACTTCGGGTTCGTAATCATCTTCCGGCAAATCAAACGCGATGTCGCTGCCAACCTGCTCGACGTCGGCTTCGCGCTCCCCTGCGGTCAGGTATCCGGCCAGTTCATTGGCAACGACCGGAAAGACGGGATTCAAACTCCAGTTGCTCCACACGCCAAGGTCCGTCGATTTGGGCGACAACTTGCTCAGCTGCACAACGACGCGGCCCGCGCCGTATTTTTTTTCCACCACGAAGGGGGCTTCGTTCTGCAAGCGGGCGATCACACGGACGTCGGGATTGTCCGCCGAAGTTTGCGGCGCGGTCGCGTAATACAAGTTCACTTGAGCGACCGACAAAAAGCTGTTGCGCTGGCCGGCAAAAATCCGGAACACGGGGTGATCGGTCACCACCACATCGGGGGTCTCTTCCGCACCGTCGCTCAATAGTTGGGATGGCACATCCAATGGAACCGGCATCAAGCCCGTGCCATCGCGATAAAGATGGTCGTTATAAAACGCGCGTTGAGATTCCGGGCCGAGGAAGATGGCTAGGCCACCGCCTTGCTTGACGTAATCTTCCAACGCAGTCACTTCGGCATCGTCCAGGCGGGGGACATCGAGCAAAAAGATGGCCGCGAATTTCTTGAGCTCGTCGTGATCGCGCAAAAAGCTGGGGGGCTCGACCCGTGGGCTCCAACCCGGTTTGCTGGAACCGGGACTCAACGCGGTCCGCAAATAGTAGCCGTCATCCCCTGCGGGAGAACCGTCGATCAGCAACAAGGGAAATGTGTTGGGGACATCGCAGGCGAAGAACCGCTTGTTGTCGGTAGTGACCGCGTCGCTGGCGATTTGGGCTTCGAGTTCATGCGGGCCCGCGGTGGGAAATGCCACTCGAAATCGTCGTGTCACTTCTTCCCCAGGACCAATTTCATCGAATTCCACCGCAGGCAGTTTATGACCGTCTTGCGAAATGCTCACCGGCACGGCCACGGCGGCTTCATCGCCATAGTTGGCCACCGAAAGCAGCATCCAAGTTTCGACGCCAGCCGCGCGGATGCCCGACTCGGGTTCCAGTTGCGTGATCGCCAAATTGGGCCGCGTTTCGTCGATCGCTTGCACGAGATGCAGATCGGAAACCTGTTCGCGGAGCTCGCCTAACACTTGTTTGGCTTGAGGATTGTTGGCCCACTGGCGATTGCGGAAGTCGGAAATCAAATACACGATCTTCGATTCCGCGGTCGTGGCGGGCAGTCCCAGCACGGCTTGGATGACTTCCACTGGCCCCACGGCTGTTTCACTCGCGGTCGTTCTTTCCAGCAGCGAGTTCACCTGATTGAGCGTTTCGCGATCGAGCGGTTTGTCGGAAAACTCCAGCCCTTGCCCGGCGGTGGCGTCGGCAGCTTGCGAAAATCGCATCAGCGTGAGTTTCTGACTGCCGCCACTCGCGGTGGCTTGCTCGAGAATCTCGCCGACGGCTTGCTTGGCTTGATCCCAAGCGCTCGTGTCCTGCCAGCGGTCAGCCATGGAATAGGTATCATCGAGCAGCACGACGTGATGCGTCTGACCTGTTCCCAGCAAACTGCCCCATTGCGACATCAACACGGGCCCAGCGAGCATCAATACCACGAGCAAAATCGCCGAGGTTCTCAGCAGCAATAGCAGCAGTTGCTTAAGCCGGATCCAATTCTTATTGCGTTTCTGGCTTTCGAGCAGAAAGTCCATCGCCGCCCATTCGACGCGCTGATGCCGACGCAGGTTAATCAAATGGATTAACAGCGGCGCGGCCACCAACGGCAGACCGATCCAAAGCAGCGATTGAAACAAAAATGACAACGAACAACTTTCTAAAACGTGATTCTCAGACCGATCGCGTGCGTTCCGCGGCCAATCGATGACTCAAAAACGCCGTGAGAGCCGCGTCAAGCGGGGCACTCGTGCGCACCAATGCGTAGTCGACCTCGTTGCGGGCGCAGCCTCGCCGCAACTCGGTCAGAAATTTTTCTAGTGCCGCAAGATAACCTTCACGCAACGCCCGCGGATTACAGTTCAAATGGTCGGGAATTTCTAAACCCTCGAAGCGTGTTGGCCCTTCAAACGGAAAATCCAACTCGTCATCGTCCATGACGTGTAGAACCATCACGTCATGCCCACGTTGTCTTAAGAGCCGCAGGCCACGTAATGTTGATTCCACTTCTCCCAATAAATCAGAAACGACCACGATCATGCCCCTACGTGGCGCACTCTCAGCGATTTCGCGCAAGATCGTGCCCGCGTCGGTTTTATTTTGCGGCTTCGTGGCATCAAGCGTTTTGACAATCGAATACAAATGCTGCCGGGTGCTGTTAAGCGGCGAACGCGCGCGAATCGTGCTATCGAACGCTACGCACCCCACGGCGTCGTGTTGCTTGAGCAATAAATAAGCTAAGCTCGCAGTCACCGTGGCGGCATACTCATATTTATTGAGCGGACCGTTGCCGTACTGCATGCTGGCCGACACGTCCACCAGCATCGTGACCCGCATGTTCGTATCTTCTTCAAACTGTTTGACGTACAGCCGATCTTGCTTGGCCCAGGCCTTCCAATCGACGTGCCGGAGATCGTCGCCGGGGGTGTACTGCCGGTGCTGCAAGAACTCGACTGATTGTCCGAAGTAGGGACTCCGGTGCATACCGCTCAACAGGCCTTCGACAATATGTCGGGCGCGGAGTTCCAGACGGCTGATGCGTCGGATCGCTTCAGGATGCAAAAATCGCTTGGAATCGGGCGTCATTGGCCAACTCATCCTCCTGTGTCGGCGTCGAGGCAAGCAAAGAATCGATCACGTCGTCGGAAGAGACCCCGTCGCTCTCAGCGGCGAAGTTAACGACGATGCGGTGGCGAAGCACCGGCTTGGCGAGGGCTTGAATGTCGGCCACGGTCACGTGCGAACGGCGATTCATGAGCGCCCGTGCCTTGGCTCCGATGATAAGAAACTGCACGGCCCGCGGTCCCGCGCCCCAGGCCAGCTGTTCAGCGACGAATTCGGGAATGCCCTTCTCGCCGACGCGCGTTTGCCGCACGAGCGACAATGTGTAGCGAATCACGTGATCCGAAACTGGCACTTCGCGGACCAGTTTTTGAAGGGCGATAATTTCGTCGGGCGAGACCACTGGTTTTACCGAATCGTTCATGGTCGTCGTTGTTCGCCGTGCGACTTCAAATTCTTCGTCGAACGTCGGATAGGTCACCAACACCTTGAACATGAAGCGGTCTTGTTGCGCCTCGGGGAGAGGATAGGTCCCTTCCTGTTCGATGGGGTTCTGTGTGGCCAGCACAAAGAACGGATCGGAAAGCTGATGACGCACGCGGCCGACGGTCACCTGGCGTTCCTGCATCGCTTCGAGCAAGGCCGCTTGTGTCTTGGGGGGCGTGCGGTTGATTTCGTCGGCCAAAATAATGTTGGAAAACAGCGGGCCTTCGAGAAAACGCAAATTTCGTTCGCCAGTCGAGCGATTCTCTTCGATGATGTCGGTCCCCGTGATGTCGGCGGGCATCAGGTCGGGCGTGAATTGGATGCGGCTGAACGATAGGTTCAAACTCCGCGCGAGCGTGCTGATGAGCAACGTCTTGGCTAGCCCCGGCACACCTTCCAGCATGCAGTGTCCGCGGCTGAACAGGCTAATCAGCAGCTGCTCTACGACTTCATCTTGGCCGACGATCACTTGGCTGAGCTGATCGCGAATCCCGTCTATCGCCGCGGCCAAGCGTTCGATGACCTGACCATTTCCATTTGCCGAATCAAGAGAACTCATCCGGATATGCCTCTTCCTATTCACGCCTGTTGCGTGGCAATTAACGTTGATAAATCGGTAAACAAGCCTTATCCAACTGCAAAATAATCAAATTGAGCGCCGTCGTATAAACGGGACCCACCATCCCTTGCTTCCACACCGCGACGGTTTCGTCGCCGACTTTCATTAGCTCGACTTCTCGCAGAATCCGCTGCGAAATCGTCTTGAGATACTTATCCCAGTCGTCGCCCCCTTGGCGATAGTTGACTTGAGAATAATAAAAGTGGGCGTAATGCCAATGGCCAAAGCTGTCGTGTTGGTCGGGCTGCAAATTTTTCTCACAATATTCCAACATCCGAGGCACATATTCGTCGTCATATTCGCCCGCGTTGTACAAGCAGGCGATCGCGGCGGCGGTAATCGCGGGTCGGCTGCCGCCCCCTTTGGAGCTGTACTGCACGCCCCCTTCACTGGTCGTACACTGGTGAATGTAGTTGATCGCCTTATCAATAACTTCCTTGGGGACGGGAATTCCCGCGTTACGACAACCGCGCAGGCCTTGCACTTGCGTGATCGTCGTGGAACCTTCGTCAAAACCGCTGCCGTCTTTGGCGCTCACATAGCCCCAACCTCCGGCGGCGGTCTGGGCCTGGCCGGTGAAAACCACGGCCTTGGTCAATACGCGGATCAAATCCTCGCGGCGTTCTAAATCTTCCTCCTCGCCCAAAATTTGCGAAAGAAACAGCATCGCAAACCCATGACCATAGGTATAGCGGTCGTCACCTGCATCGCCAATCAGTCCATTCGGCCGCGCGCGGCGCACGAGGAAATCAACCGCACGGCGGAGATTCTCGGAATACTTACCTTGAGTTGTGGTCGAGCCTTCGCAAAGAAAGGCAAGCCCGGCCAGCGACGTCATCGCGGCGGGATAACGGCCCTGGGCGGTCCAATGCCCCCCTTTTTCTTGTTGATAGGCGAGCCAATCCAAACCTTGCTGAACACGCTCATCGACTTGTGCTTCACTGGCTGTTTGCGCGGCCAACGCTGAATTAAACAGCGAGTTACACAACGCTAGACCGAATACGAGCGTGAGCCACGACGACGAACCCAGTGATCTGAACAGGCAGGGCATAAAACTTGGAAAAGTGATTCAGGCGGGCAATAAGGCTTCTGATTTATATCCGGAGCATCGTGCTAAGAAAACGGTGGGCGAGTGTCACGGCACGCCGCTGAATTTTTCCAGGATGCCGAAAATTCCCTTCGGTCCTTCCTGATCCGACGGGGCGGCCTCATAACTGGCTGGGGGCTCGGGCGCGCGGGGTTCGTCGGTAAACTTGAGTCGCACCAGCCGGTTGATCATTTCGATGAACACTTCATCCGTCGCCGGGTTGGCCACCGCGACACAATGGTTCGACGATTGGGGCAGACCTTCTTCCGAGAACAATACTCGACCCGTCGCTTTTTCGAGCAGCAGCATGTCAACCAATTGCCGCGAGCCATTCGCATCCTGCCGAGTGTGGTTGCTGACGAACGTGACGATCGGCGAATCAACTGGTTGCGAAAGCATAAGCGATTCCTGACGCACTTCCGCGGGGCGGGACCACAGCGGCTTACCATCTTCGGCGGCAAACGCCATCAATTGACCGTTGAAGATCACAAAATCAAACGGATTGAATGGCATGTGCGTGCGGTCGGCGGTCGTGTGGAGATTCACCTCGGAGGCGATCAAATAATGATCGCTGCCGGCGAAGAGATGAATCTTGCCCAAACTTGGGATCGGGTCAGTCTTATACTCCACAAGCGTCTGGCCATCGACGGCATCGATCACATGGTAACTTCCCGTCGGCTCGACCACGGCGATGTACCGATTGCGTGCCACGTCGACGTGTGAACCCCGGGCAAACGTTTTCTCCCAATCCACCGTGCCGGTCATCGCATCGCGGCGTGAAAGAATGTGCTCACCCTTGTCCGAGCGAGTCCAAGCAATCACGTTAAGACCTTGTGTCGCGAGTTGTTCCTGCCACCGTGGCAGAATCATTTCGCCCAAACTGCGGCCGTCGAGCATGCTGTAGGCCTGCGCGGGTCCGGTGCTTTCTGGAACGGCGATCACCACTTCTTCGTCACCCAAAAGTTGGCAAGCATTGGGCGTGCCCAAACGCGACCAACGCAATTTGCCGGTCATCGAATCCACGCAGTGCAAACCGCGTTGATCTTGGAAAACGCAACTATCACGAGTCAGCGGAGCCAACACGCCCACAAAGCGATCGCTTTCTCGGAATCGGGGAGGACGATACGAACCCGGACGCTCACCACCGTAAACGCTTTGACCTTGAAAGCGGAAGCGGTCACCCGTCAGACGGACCGTGCTTTTTCGCCAGAGCACCGCGGTCGCGTCAGACTCTTTAGCGAGGGTGTTGATCGCGGTGATCTGTTGGCCAATCGAGCAGATCAACAGATTGCCGCGGGACACGCCGTAAATTCCTCGGGGGTCGAACAGCTGCTTTTCTTCTTCCCCGAGGACTTTGTGAAACACTTCGCGGCCGTAACTATCGCGAATCAAGAGCTCGCCAACTCGCATGCAGAAAAAGAGATTGGAACCGTCGAGAACTTCGTCCCCATGTTCCAAACGTATCTCCGCCAGTGGCACTTGCGCGCGGCGCGGTGCCGTGGGATTGGTTTGTGGTGCTTGGTCGACCTCGACTTTGCCGTAGGGCCACTGGAGTGTGTTAATCTCAGCCTGAGGCCGCCACGTAGCCAGACATTGCTGGCCCGTTTTGCCGTCCAAGCAAGGAACGTTGGCAAACTGACCAGCAAGCAATTCGTCAAACGACATGGCCGAGCGACTAAATCCTCGCTCATGCAGCATCCGCGAACAAAGGGCAACCGCTTCAGCTTGGTGCGGTCCTTCGTTTGATGTGTAGTCGAGGAGCAATTGCTGCGCGCCGAGCAATTGGTTCTGCTTGGCGAGTTCCAATGCGATCTTGGCATATTCGTCATCAACTGTTGCGTCGATCCCCGGCAGGCCCGCTAAGAACGAGGTCAATCCCGGATCGTGAGTCGGCATTTCTTCTTTCAAAGTTGCCAATTGTTCCAGAATTTTTTCGCGTGTTTGGCTGTCGGCTTCACGCCAGATTTCGGCGATCTGCGCCCGTAGCCAATTCGCGGCGCTGGCTTGATGATCGGGAGCAATCTCCAAAATCTCTTGATCTTCACCAGCCGTGCGAGCGATTTCCAAACAGACTTCAAAGGCCTCGACCGGCTTGTTGAGCTCCAACATGCCTTGCGCTTCGAGCCGTAACAATGTCAGCTTTTTGGAGGGCTGATCCGCGAGGATCTCACGCAATTCCGGCAAGCGGTTGTGATAGGCGGCAAAGTCTTGTTCGATCGCTTCGAGCAGACAATCGCCCAACACTTCGCGGGTGCGGGGATCATCGGCGGAAAGTTCGTAGGCCTTTTCCAACAACTCGATCGATTTGGCCAGCCGGCCTTCGTTGTAGGTCAACTCGCCCAGCGTTCGCAAAGCCTCGAAATCGTCAGGATTCTTGGCAAGTCGCATTTCAGTGTCTTCGCGGAGCACGTCGATTTGATCGAAGCAATCAAGGAACTTGCCGTTCTGCGACAGAATGGCCCCTTCGTGGGAAATCAAATTCCCGAGCACGGTGCCAAAACGTGATTGCGTGCGTTCGACAATCTGGCCGCTGGTCATATCCAGGGCCACGACTTCCGCCGTATTGAGCGGCAAGAAATATTTGCCTTCGCTAAAGAACCCACGGCCACTCGGCATCGAACCCGTCGGCAAGGCGTGTGTTTCTTCTTTCCAAATCGGTTTACCCGTTTTGAGGTTCAGCGCGGTCAAACCTTGCTGCCCGACAATCAGCACAGAGTCGCCTTCCACACCCGCGACAAAAATGCCGTCGCCGCGACCGCGTTTCCATAGCACTTTTCCTGTCACCAAGTCGAGGCAATGTAGCCAGTTCGATTCCGGAGGAGCGAGCAACACCTTGCCGTCGGCAAGGATGGCGGAACTTTCGATCCACTGCGTCGGATGTTGTTCGACGACCCGGCCCCCTTCGCGGCGAAATTGATTGATCGAGTTGTTTGTCGTGTCGTATTGATAGGCCCACGCCAGCGCGAGCTTTTCTAAGTTAATGCCAATCACGACGCCCGCACCCGTAGGACACACGAGCATTCCCGAATCATAGGAAGGCATCGCTGCTTGCAAACGCCGCAACGGGTCGAGATAGATGCCGTTCTGCAAACCGGCAAGCTGTTGCAACCATTCAAGTTGGCCCGTATGTCGGTCGATGGCCGCTAGATGAATCGCGCTTTTGATTTCAGCGAGACAATAGAGCTTCTGATCAACAATGACGGGGGCACCCAAAAAATAAGCCCCCGCAAGTTCCCCTTCGCTCGCCGCGCCGTCGATTTCCCACACGAGCTTGCCTTGGCTCACCAGGTCATAAGCACACAAACGATTGGCGACGACTTGATCGCCATACTCACCACCACGGAACCCCATGCCGCCAAAAGGATCGGGATCGATAAACTCGGGCAGCTTCAAATCGCGGATCACGAACACCCGCTGGCCGTCGCTGCTCACGCTGTTGTAGAGATAATCGTCCCACAACCGCCGGGCAAAAGCCTGGACAAGCGGCGACGTGGCATCGAACTGGTTCATATCGGTTGCGGCATTGAGCAATTGCTCGAATTCGGTGATCCGTTGCGGCTGCGTCTGCCAAATCCGCTTGCCCGTGCGGAAATCAACGGCCACGACATTCTGGGCCGTGGTCGCGATGATCGTGTCTCCAATCGCCAGCGGAGTTCCCGCGGTGGGGAGAGCTTGCCTGCGCTGTTCGAGCGACGTCCACAATTCATTATGGACCGTTTCGTACTGGGGATGGCTCAATAGCCTTGCTTCCCAGCGCACCCGCATGTGGGGCAGGCCCCCCTCACTTTGACCGTTGCGGGCCGCATTGCCGCGGGGCATTAGCCATTGATCGATCAGAGCCGTATCGGTGCGACGGGGCAGACCCACGATCTTTTCAAACCAATTGAGAGGATTGTCAGCGGCGGATTTGAGTTGTTCTTTACGGCCGGCGATCTGCGCGGTGTCGTCATACTCGCTCGCCGAGGCCACGACCTCGCCCGCTTTTTTGGTTTCACCCAGTGCCAAGCGGCTTCGCGCGGCCAGCAGCGCGAGTTGCGGATTCAAACGCTCGGCGGCTGCGGCCGTGTTGAGCAGTTGATCGTACAACAGACTCGCCGACAAATGACGGCCCGCGTCGGCTTCGTGCTGGGCGACCATCATCGCCGCTTCGTAACCGGCGGGGGTGTAAAAATACTGCTGAGCCACTTGCCGCAGACCAACGACGTTGCCCGTCGCCACGGCATCGTTCAATTTCTTACGCGCCACGGGGCCAAATAGCGATTCGTACATCTCACGGCCTGCGGGGGGGAGATCGCGAATCATGTCGCTGGCGGTTTCTTTCAAACCAGCGTGTTCACCTGCTTCGCCCACGGCGATGAACGAATCCTGTTCGCCGGAGAGCACTTCATCCAAGAAACGAATCGCCTGAGAGAATTCCCCTTCGGCAATCCGATCTTTCGCGCGGTCGATGCCGCGGGCCATCGTGCGATCGGTCGGCAGATCCACCGTCGACATCGATTGATCGATCACAGCTCGACCACCTGGACCAACGATCACGCGCGGTTGTCCCCACGAAGCATTGATTGCCGTCAAAAAGAACAGTGCTATCGGCAGGAGAATCAACCGGCCCGGTGCGGGGATAAGTTGCTTGGTGTGCCGAGCGTTCATAGACGTTTCCTGACGAACGATGCTTTGTGACTCAATCCATTACGAGCAAGCGGCCACGCACGGCCAAAAGAATTCATCAAACAAATTCAAAGAGCCAAAACATAGCGTGGCGAAGGAATTCTAGCGGCGGGTCGTGCGATAGCTGCCTTATATGGACGTTATTTCGAGAAAAATCGTTCCAAATTGCCGCATTTCCCAGGCGGCGGGGCAGGCCAAAGCACGTAAATCTTTACCTTGTATAATCTTAGATCACCACTGCCAATCGGGCAATTGAATTCGTCGGGTCAGAAGATTCGCAGTAGCGAAAAAGCCGATAATCGTGCGGCAAATCATCACAAATCCGTCTCAAACCGCGACAAAATGGCCCCTCTGGGTCCTTTTTTGCCAAAAAACCCTATTTTTCTAGCCAAAACAGGCAAATATGCCTTGTATTTTCGTGCCAGCAGGCATTAAATCAGCTCGTCGAACAATTTGTAGGTGCTAGGGTTCAGAGCGTATTCCTAGCATCCCTAATCACCCAGAGCACTATGGAGGGTTTCCAAACATGGCTAAAGCCGCTGCACCAGTAAAAAAACCACCTACCAAAACCGAGATCTACGCCAGCATTGCCGAGACAACCGGTCTGGCTAAGAAGGACGTGAGCGCTGTCTTCGACGCACTCAACGATGAAATCACCAAAGCGTTGGGCAAGAAGGGTCCCGAGACCTTCACGATCCCCGGCCTGTGCAAGATCGTCGTTCAGAAGAAGCCCGCCACGCCAGCTCGCGAAGGCATCAACCCCTTCACCGGCGAAAAGACGATGTTCAAGGCCAAGCCAGCCCGCAACATCATCAAGATTCGTCCGCTGAAGAAGTTGAAGGACATGGTTTAAGTTTTTGCGACGAAGCGTGAGCTTCGGAACAGAGACCGATCAACCAGTCGAAGGCGAACATACAAGAGCCCGAGGAGCAATCTCCTCGGGCTTTTTTGTTGCGCCCTGAACATTGACATACTGCCTACACGCGGATCACTGTTTTGGCGGCGTTCAGTTAAGAAAGTGTTCGGCGCTACGGTACAACTCCGTAGGCTGAGCAGGAGCAATTTGTCGGAATGTTCACCAAGAGCTCGCTGATGGACACTGTGCCGAGCAGACTCGCTGAATTTTATGTCAACCATCGCCATACTTGGATCGACAGGAACAATTGGCAGCACGTTGGCCGAGCGGTTGGCGAGTGCTGGTCGACGACTGCTTCTCGTGGGCCGAGATCATGAAAAGCTCGCCCGCCAAGCAAAGGAACTCGGTCAGCCATTTGTAGTCGTCGATTTCACCTCGTCAGATTCTCTGGAAAAAGAGCTGAACTCGAAATCAGAACTCTGTGAGGGTTACGCGGGGTTGGTTAACTGCTGTGGGTCATTATTGCTAAAGCCGGCCCATGCGACCTCGGACGAAGAATTCAGACAGGTATTCGAGACCAATTTATTTACGGCTTTCGCGACCGTCCGCGTGGGAGGCAAACTCCTCCGCAAACAGGGGGGATCGATCGTCCTGTTCGCCTCGGCGGTCGCTGAAATTGGCATTTCTAATCACGAAGCCATTGCCGCTGCCAAAGCAGGCGTTGTCGGTCTGGCCCGCTCGGCCGCAGCCACCTATGCTCCCCACAATATCCGGGTCAACGTCATCAGCCCGGGATTGGTTCGATCCGAACTCACGCGCAGAATCTGGGAGAATTCCACTTCGGCCACGGCCTCGGCTGAGATGCACGCCTTGGGGAGGATTGGAGAGCCCGAACACGTGGCGTCACTCGCAACCTGGTTACTCGATCCACACAATGACTGGATCACGGGCCAAGTCATTGGAGTCGACGGAGGGTTGTCACGCGTGCAGCCGAAGCGCAGACTCTCCAGTTGAACCTTAGCAGGGCATTGGAATTGTTTGGACGATGTGCACTGCCAACTCAGACTCTTTGAACTCGAGGCGCGATGGAGAAGCATCCAACCAACCTGATCCTGCTCACCGGTGCGACGGGCTATATCGGCGGCAGACTATTGCCACTCTTAGAAAAAAATGGCTATCGGCTGCGCTGTCTCACACGCCGTCCCGAAGCCCTGGCGGGTCGCGTTGGCGAGTCGACGGAAGTCGTCGCGGGCGACGTGCTGGATCGAGACTCACTGGCAAAAGCCATGGTGGATGTTGACACCGCTTTTTATTTCGTCCACTCGATGGGCGCGGATCGTGATTTTGAAGAAGTCGACCGGACCGCCGCGGAGAACTTCGCCCAGGCCGCCACGGACGCGGGAGTTCGCCGCATTATCTATCTGGGAGGACTTGGCGACGCCAACCGAGAACTTTCCAAGCATCTCCGCAGTCGCCAAGAAACCGGCGACATCTTGCGGACGCATCATACGCAAGTCATCGAGTTCCGGGCGTCGATAGTCATTGGGTCGGGTAGCCTTTCATTCGAGATGATTCGCGCACTGGTTGAAAGGCTCCCCGTGATGATCTGTCCTCGCTGGGTGCAGGTGAAGGCCCAGCCGATCGCGGTCGAAGACTTGTTGAGTTATCTTCTGGAAGTGATCTCACTCCCGACAACGGCTTCGCAAATCTTTGAGATCGGGGGGCCCGATCAGGTCTCCTATGGGCAACTCATGAACGAATACGCTCGCCAGCGCGGGCTTACGCGTTGGATGATTCCAATTCCCTTCTTAACGCCCTATCTATCGAGCCTGTGGCTGGGGCTCGTCACACCTTTATATGCCCGCGTGGGGCGGAAACTTGTCGACAGCCTGCGCAATCCGACGCTTGTTTCAAACCGCTTGGCCGAAACCACATTCTCAGTCCGGCCACGCTCGGTCCCTGCGGCGATTGCCAGGGCCTTAGTGAATGAAGATCGCGAATTCGCCGAAACTTGCTGGTCCGACGCCTACTCGTCCGCGGGAGTGCCGCGTAGCTGGGGTGGCTTGCGTTTTGGTTCGCGACTCGTCGATTCCAGAACCGTCACGGTCGACGTTCCCCCTGAGCAGGCCTTCACGCCGATTCGCCGCATTGGTGGCCGCACCGGTTGGTACTACGGCAACTGGCTCTGGTCGCTGCGCGGTTTCCTCGACTTGCTTGTGGGTGGCGTCGGCGTGCGCCGTGGCCGCCGCGATTCCGAGCAGCTGCGCGTCGGCGATCCCGTCGATTTTTGGCGCGTGGAACATTACGAAGTGCCCCATCGATTGCGACTCAATGCCGAAATGAAGCTTCCCGGTCGGGCGTGGCTAGAGTTTGAAGTCACACCGACTGCCAAGGGGAGCACGATTCGTCAAACAGCGATCTTCGATCCCCTGGGGCTGTTCGGACTGATTTATTGGTACGGCATCTATCCCCTTCACCAACGCGTGTTTGCCGGCATGTTGCGGAACCTCGCACGGGCAGCAGAGCAGGTTGGCACAAAAAATGAATAGTGAAATATTGCCCGAAACTACGCTGCTTCACAGTCGTTTTTCTTAGTTTGCATCTACCGACGTTGTCTGAGCGAATCAATAGGTGCCCGCTAAACCTGGACACACGCAATTTATCGAAACTAAGCTCTCACATGAATATTAACTCCCTTGCCGCCCCGTTCTCATTTGTTGTTTGTCTCATCACCAACGTGATCGGAACCCAGGCCGCGCTGGCTGAAACTCCAGAGAAAGCCGATCTTCCTGCCGGCTATGTCGAGGAGGCCCCGCTTCCCGAAGGGTTTCCGCCGCCGAGCGAACCCGGCAAGGTTGTCGAAAAGACCTACCCGGTGGTGCGCTCCTACTCGGCAACCGGCGCGGATTCGTTCATGAAATGCTTCGTCTATCTCACGACGAATCAACATAAGATGACTGCCCCCGTCGTCATGGAATGCAGCCCCGAGCTCGACACGAGCCAGCCTGCCCCCGGCGATGGTGTCCCTGTCCCCTTCGACCGGATGCATTTCCTGCTCGAAAAGAACTCCCTCGACAAGCCACACGAGGCGGGGCCCGTGGAAGTGGCCGACATGCCCGCCATGCGGGTGCTGAGCATTGCCTATCAGGGTGATTCGAAACCGGAGTTGGTCAAGAAGGGCCAAGCCGCCATCGAAGCGCGACTCAAGGAATTGCCAGACGTGGAACGGGCCGGCGATTATCGCATTTTGGGCTACAACAGCCCGATGCTCGAACGCTCCAAAAATTTTTGGGAACTGCAACTGCCGATTCAAGAGAAGAATGCGGAAAAATAACGTGCAGCCCAAGAATTTTTTACTCAGAATAATCCCGGATTAGATTTCTTGTTTAGTGCGTTAGCCGTAAGGCGTCGCGAAGCAAAGCCGAGCGGTTTCGCAACCCCGCTAAACCACGGCGTCCCAGGGTCGACGACACCTCGGGTAGTCGTAAAGCACCCAACGGATAAACTGATATCTAAGGCTAATCTCCATTCTCGCCGCTAAACCGATGTCACAGGAATTGAATCGTGAAAAGCTCGAACTATGCCGCGGTTGTATCCCTTTTCTTTGGTTCGCTGTTTCTATCAGTTCCCTTATCAGCATCGCAATTGTGGTCGGTCGTAGCTGGAAATAGTGGGTCGGTCGATCTTTATCCGGTCGATCAATCGACCGGCGGTGTTGGGGCAGTTAGCAAAAGTGGTGACGGATTGATCCGCACGGCAGTGCGCGACCTCGCTGCCGAACCCATCTCGCAGGGCGGTCTCGTTTGGGCCGTGCGTTTTGGCGGTGGGGGCAACGAGTTGCTCTCAGTAAATCCTGCCAAACATCAACTCGTTTCAATGGTCAATATAAATCTCGTCAATACAGTCGAGACTCTGGCGATTGACCCAATCGATGGCGGCTTCTATGCAACCACGGCCAGCGCACTCTATCGTCTGAACCCAAATACCGGAGTTGCCACGTTGGTCGGCAACACAACCGTACAGGTAGAGAAAGGACTTGGTTTCGACGTACAAGGCAATTTGTACGGTGTGGGCAATGGTAACAATCTGGTCGCGATTGATAAATCCAACGGGGCGACCTCAGTTATCGACACTTTGGCGTTGTCACGCATGGAAGATATCGCGGTCAGACCGGAGGATGGTGCAATGTACGGCATCGGTTACGGGCCCGATTATAACCTCTATAAAATCGATCTTGCCGATGGTTCACTTACGACGGTTGGACCCTCATTAGGGCGTCCCTCCGGACTAGCCTTCGCTGCCGTTCCAGAACCGAACTCAATCGCAATGAGCGCAATTCTCGCAGTCACACTCGCAGCAACTAGCTCATTTTCTACCGCCCGAGGCAGGAAGCAATCATAATCGTACGTGTGCTGCACGGGTTGCAACAAATCGAAAATTTACGCCCCTCAATTCCCATCCCCACCTTTCGCCCGCCCCGCTTGCTCCCGCCCCAACCACGCCCCTAGCGCCATCCATGCCACGGTGAGGGGCAAAATTGCTATCACCGCGGCGCTGATCGAAAAACGCCCCAGCGCGTCGCAGACGTTCGAGGCGGCGACGTCGCTGCCGCGGAATACCACCGTGTCGATGAACGCCTTCGATTCATATTTTTCCGCGCGGCTGACCACTGTGAACAGCACTTGCTGCGCGGGGACCAGCAGGCCGTAGCCCACGATTTCCTGCACCACCTTGGCGACCATCAGCGGCCAGAGGGTCGCGTCGAAGCTGAGCCACGCGAACAGGCCGACGATCACCCCGCACGCTGCCGCCAACGTCGCGCCCACGCCGACCAGCCGCATCAGCGCCGCGGCCAGCACGGCTTGGAACGCGAGTGTGCCGGTTTGCGAATAAAAATTCATTGCCGAAAACAGTTCCGTCCGCTCGGCGACCGCCAGCTCCTGGGCGCGCAAGGCGTGCTGAAAGTTGTTGTAAACAAACGTCGCGGCGAACTTGCCGATGGCTGTGAATGCGCAGATCATCAGCAGATAGCGCGAAGCCAACACGGTGCGCAGCCCTTCGCGGAGCGAACCGCTCGTGGGTGCAGTCTCGCCGCTGCCGCGTTGCTCGGATCGCAAAGCCAACCACGCCAGCGCGATCGCGAGTTCGAGCGCTAGAATTGCGATGACCATCAACCCGGCCACGCCCAACGTTTGCGCGGCGACGTTGCCGACGAGCGACGCAATAATCGAGCCCGTCGTCCCCGCCGCGGCCATGGCGCCGAACCAGGTCTTCCCCTCCTCGGCGGAGAACAAATCCGCCATCACGCTCCAGAACACGGCCACGACGTACAGGTTGAAGACGCTCACCCACACGAAGAACGCATTTCGCAGCCACACCGTGTCCCCGTAACCGCGTTCTACAAGAAGCGCAAACAGAACCAGGCACGCCACGAAAAACTGATAGACGCCAAACACCAGCTGCCGCCGCGTGGTATGCGCCACGATCCGCCAATACAACGGCAGTGCAACACACACGGCCAGAAACGTCGCCAAATATAATGGCCCAAACAGCCGCGTCTCGGTCGCCAAGGCATCGCGAACCGGCTTTAGGACGTAATACGAAAACAGGACAAGAAAAAACCAAGCACAGGAAACGAAGAGACGGAAGCTCATAGGCCCCAATCATACTGCAATACTGGCCTACCGCACCACGCCGTTTGGCCAACGCCAGAGCTGCTGCTGATTCGCATTTAAGCTGGCGATCGCAGTTTCATATAGAGCGATTGCACGGCAGTCATACAGCAGCGGCCGTCGGCGGCAAGTGTTCGGCAATTCGCCGCCGGTGATTTCGACTTCGCCAGCAGGTCGCGGATGCGCAAGGGCGTCTCTTCTCGCGCGTCGGCGGCTACCTCGTCGTAGGTGAAGCCGAAGCAGGCGCAGATCGGAGCATCGGGATCCTTCGGATACATAGGAGATTTCAGCTCGCCGATGGCGACAGTCACTTCGAACTGGTTGAAGTACGCGACATCGCAGTACTGATAATTGCAGCACCAGGCGTAGTCGCCCAATTTTGCGCGGAATTCAGGCCGAATGTGCGTATCGAGCGGCCCAGCTTCCACCGCAATGCCCAGCGACCGGCAACGCGGACAATACGCCCGACCGTCATCTTCCTGCTCACGGACAAAGGCTTTGTTCATGGTTGAGAACTTATCGAAAGTGCAAGCCGTTCAAGAGAACCGTTAACGAACTTACTCCTAGCCGCGGGTTCTTGAAATTCACGGACCGTGTTCAATCATCGAAGAACCCCACGCTAGCGCGTTTGGGCTCAAGGAAGATTCTAGGCGACATCCTGCATCCTGTTCGCAAAATCGCGACCTGAAGTTGGAGGAGGCAACGGTTTGCCATCTTGATGATAGAGTTCGATAGTCTCTTCGACGATCTGACAGAGTTCGTCAAACACTTGCTGCTCATCGTCGCCGTGACAGCCGCCGAATAAAAGTCCTGGTGAACTTCCGACATAACATGCGTCTTCCTCAGACCATTCGACGATCTTGACGTAACGAGCGCTTTCTTTCATGACCGTGACTCCTCGATAGCACACGACAGGCACCAACTAGGCCAGATGTGACGGCGGTAAACTGTTCTTCGCTCTGTCAATAAGTAGTTCGACAACTGGTAATGGCAACTCCGGCTTGAAAATCGAAATCACCATTTCGTGTGTCGAATCTGAAAAAAACACTTCGGCGACCTCGTCGCCAGTGCTTACTTCAATTAATTCCAAGTACATCCCATTGCGCTGAACATCGCTGCCACGCATGGTTTGGTAACCTGATGAAAGCTCATTCATCACGTGATTCCGCCCACCCGCAAAAAATTGCTTTCCCACCCTCGAGCGAGCGGGATCGACCGCCAGTATACCGCCGCGACAAAAAAAACACCAAACCGGCCCCTAGCCGCGACCACACTTGGTGGCGGGTCTTCGGCAGCTTTAGTTACGCCACATGCTTCCCATACGCTCTCTCAACACGAGCAACTCGCAAATGGTAATCAGAATACCAGACTCGCTCGCCCGTCTCTTGGGCCACAGCGTGTTCGGCGTGGGCCTTCCAAGCCGCGATTGCCTCTTCACTCGACCAATACGAGACCGTGATGCCCAAGCCCCCGGCTGTGCGCGCGCTCTCCATGCCGAGAAAACCAGGCTGTTGTGACGCCAACTCCACCATGCGATCGGCCATCTGGCCGTAGCCTCGGTCGCCTTCAGTGCGAAGGGTAGTGAAAATGACCGCGTAGTAGGGCGGCTGGGGTGTCGTGGCGATTTCGTTGGGGGTGGGCATGTTCGACACGTGTGCAGCGCCTATCAAGGATTTACAAAGTTGTTCCTGGATAATTCTGCGAGCATTCTGTGTCTTTGAATAGCGGTTGTCAATTATGACAAGCAGAACCGGACGCTAGCGCATGGCGGCAGATTTGTCAGCCGCAGGTCGCTAGCCCCGGTTTTTGAAATCGGCTCGACGACTACCACACAAAATCGATGCCGCAGGTCGCTCCGTGGTAGAAGAGGCCGGCATCGTCAGAGACTGTGGTTAATAGACTCGGATTCTGTAAGCTGCGGCTGGCAGCGTCACTGGCGAGCGCCAAGTTTTCGATCCACAGAAGTTGATAACCACCTCGAACGGCGATGTGATTGGTGAGCCGGTAGCCGGTGGTGAGATTGATTTCACCTACGAAGGATGTGGTCGTGTCGCTGCCAAGAAAGCTACCGATCGGGTTAGCTCCTTGGAATTCCCTAATACCACCATCGACGTCGTTGCCGAAAATGCCCGCCTTACTTTCGATGTTCGCCATCAGACGGCGGCCCGGTTCAATAATGGCGAAATTCCCGCCCACCTGACCACCATAGAGGCGATTGTCGTAAGCGTAATTGCCCCGAGCCACGCCGGCGTTAATCGTGTAGTCCACTTCGTCTTGCAACTCAAGCCAGCGAAAGCCCGTCAACAATGTGAGTCGATCACCGACTTGCTTACGAACATTGATCTCGGCGTTGTCGAGTTTGGTCAGATAACGACCCGTGAACGAAACTCCGCCCGGACCAGTGAATCCCGCGCCGATGAAATTACCTGGAGTAATGAATGCGATGTCCGCTGAATGATCGACACCGAAGTAACGACCTTCCACGATATAGCCATTATCGAAGCGCCGGGCGAGTGCGACCTCGGGGCCACCCTCCCAATCGAAATCAAAATCTTGGGCTGATGAAAACGGAGTTAAAGCTGGGTTGGCGGCAATAATCGTTCCCGCAGACGGCGTTTCGCGATCCAAAATCACGGCGCCGATGGTGGCGTACCACTTAGGGCAGCAGTAATTTACGCCCAAGCCACAATCGACTGCGCCACAACAATCGTCGCAGACACTCTCTTCACAGCTACAGCAGGAGATGAGCGAACTTGCGTCCGTCGCGTAGGTCTCTCCAGCCAAGGGAACGGCGGAGTTGGAATCGTCGTCAAGGCTTAGTGTTGGTTCGTCCCACACCACGTCGGCCAATGCGACCTCTAGTGACGTTGCGGCTTCAGCCTCGCGGCCTGCTAGAAAGCCAAGAACTACCGCGCCGACAAGATACCATTTGCCAGACATACAATCACTCCGTTGATTGGAACGATCAATGAGCGCGAGTGCCTCATTGCATCAAGACTTCAAAGAAGGAATCGGCTACAGCTAGCAGTTTGGCGCGGTATTTACCCCACGCATGACTCCACCGAATTAATAGGAGTGCGCGGAATAGCCGTTAAGGTTTACCATTGGCGAGAGAAATCGCCCGGTCAGCGGCAGTATAGGCTAAGAAAAACACCAAACCGGCCCTAGCCGCAACCGCACTTGGTCGCGGGTCTTTGGTAGCAAACTGGCGCTGCTAAGGGTAGTACTCGAACGGAATGGCACGGCCCGACTTGAGGCATTTAAGAATCTCCTGCAGCATTTCACAATCGAAATCAAACGCATGCTCGCATGCTTGCGATTGACGTTCAATCGCCTGAGCAAGATCACCGGTTTCCGCTAGCGCTGCGGCAAGAATGCTCATGGTCCAACCCTCTTTCCACCCAGTAAGTTCACAGGCCATAGTGGCGTATTCGACAGCCAAGAAACTCTCGCGAACTGCCTCTTGAGGACACATAGCGAGCAACCAAGCAGTAAAGGCATACACCTCGGGATCAAGATGATCTGGATCTAATGAGATTGCGTATTTGAAGTGCTTTATTGCAGTCTCGAAATCACCAAACGATTGGCAGCGATGGGCAAACTGATAATGCACGATCGGGTCAGCGCTTGCTGCCACATCCGGGTCGAACATCTGAAGTTATCCTAGCAAAAAGGCTGACTTACTCCCACCCACGAGCGAGCGGGATCGACCGCCAGTATACCGCCGCGACAAGAAACACCAAACCGGCCCTAGCCGCGACCACACTTGTTCGCGGGGCAACGGTAGCAACTTGTTAGGTGCTTTGGGAATTGTCAGGTAAGGGACTTGCCTCGAATGCCTGAGGATTGTCGATTGGATTATGGCCGCCGCTACGTTGCCGGTGTCGGTCTACTTGTTTTCGCTGTTCATAGGGGAGAGCACGGTATCGTTGACCAATCGCAAATGCATGCCACTTGCGAAGCGTTTGTCCATCGTCAAGAGAATGGAGGTGTAACCATTTTGCTACAGAATACGGCCAGAGCACCGAGTATTCGAATGAGGCATAAGGTTCATACGGGCTCGTACACCACAGCGCCTCACACTCATCGCATCGCTGAAGCGAGAGCCAGTTGCCAATCTGAATTGTGACAAGTTGCGGTTGACGATGTGTCCCAAAGTGCACCCACAGAGAACATTCAGGAGCTTCGCAGTTGGCACATCGGGGTAGGGAAATAAAGCGTTTCCCGTTCGCCATTGAGATTAACTTCCCAAGCACCAAAGTGACTATCGGAAATGCCAGTAGCCCGCCCCACCAGGGGACACCGCCCGGTGGAGCTGCGAACGCCATTGAAAGGAAAAGTGCAGCAGCAACAGCAAATGGAAGTGTCGCTACAATTGCGACTCGTCCATCAGATCTCGATTGCGTCCATTCGGTGTAGAAACCGTAGCCAAACGCTATCACAGCGAATGCAAGCCAACAAATTTGGAGGCCGAGCCACATATCCGCGTAATGAATAAATTTAGTTGCCTGACATAGAGGGAGATCGACCGCCAATATACAGCCGCGACAAGAAATACACCAAACCGACCTTAGCCGCGACCACACTTGGTTGTGGGTTTTCGCATGGAACGCGTAACCGATTCCTGGAAGTTTCTGGGGTCGAAGTTGAGAAACTCGTTTTTTTTCCGCGAGAGTCTTCTTTGTGATAGAAATTGGCCACCCGCTGCGGTAGAGTGTACTGATGTATATTGTCACACAGCGGGTTGCCGTCGCGTGCAGGCTTTGCTCTTTGAAAACTTGGATAAACCGACCATCGGATATGACGTCGATTGGCCCTAGGTACGGTCGGACTTTCGGACTGTCCGATCAACTGCGCTACCTCTGCGTTGAGATTCCGTCCTCGGAATCCCAAGTGGCAGTTGCCCCCCTAAAAACTTTGACCACTTGGGGGAAATGTTGGCCGCTTGGCCAGAAACGTGGTCTATCCTTGGCCGCTTCGAGAGAATGTCGAGGATTTTAGACAAGCAGCGTGTCCGCTGCGATAAAAGAGCGGAAAAAACCAGCACCCCGCAGGTGGAATGGCCGAAAGCCAAAAAAGAAAAAGTGGTCAGGGCCGGGATCGAACCGGCGACACCTGGATTTTCAGTCCAGTGCTCTACCAACTGAGCTACCTAACCAACACCGCAACAAGTCGCGGGTAATTTGCCATCGTAGAAAGGACTCCCGGGAGTGTCAATCGGCTCGCGGGGGCCGTTCTCAGGCCAAAGCCTACCTTATTTTTGCCGGCAAAACTGATCTAACGATTGTACGGACCATGCGGGCTCAGCGAGGTTCGGGCTTTCGTTCCCGGCGTGCATAACCGATCACCAGCACGATCGTGGCGGCAATCAGTGGGAAGGGGGCGACCCGCATCAAGCCCGTGGCGAAGTCCCCCTGATCGGCGGCCTCGCCCACGATGACAGGTCCCACCGAGCCGCCGAAGTTGCCCACCATGTTGATAAAGCCGATGGCCGAGGCGGCGGCGGTCGATCCGAGAAACAGCGTGGGGATGGCCCAAAACGGCGGCACATGCGTGTACATGTTGCTCCCCACAAAGGCGATCAGGAACATCAGCCCCAGCAGCGGCTGGCCGGCACTTTGGCTCACCAGCAGCAGTCCCGTTCCGACAAAAAGCATGGGGATCGCGACGTGCCAGATACGCTCGTGTTTGAGGTCGGAATGCCAGGCGTTGAACTGCATGCCGAGGAAGCCAACGAAGTAAATGAGCGCGGTGATCCAGGCCGCAGCATTTTCGCTGGTGCCGACTTGGGCCTTCACGATGCTTGGCATGAATGTCGAGATGCTGTAAGCCACGGCATTCTGGCAAAAATAGACAAGCGTGAGCAGCAAGACGATGCCCACATGTTTGTGCCACGCGCCTTGCTCGCGAGCTGCACGAGTGGCGTGTTCATCGGATAGGGTTTTCAGCAGCCATTCGCGTTCGTCGTCTTTGAGCCATTGAGCTTTCTGCGGACGGTCGGGCAAACAGAACCACACGCCGACGCCCGCCAGCACCGGCGCGATCCCTTCGAGAATATAAATCCAACGCCACCCGGCGAGCCCGCCCCAGTTGATGTTGTCGCCGATCCACTGCGAAAGAGGTGTTCCGAGCACCATCGACAACGGCATCGCGGCCATGAAACTCGCCATGGCCTTGCCACGATGCTGGGCTTTGAACCAGATCGACAGGTACATGACGACCGTGGGAAAGAAGCCCCCTTCAAAAAAACCGAGCATGAACCGCAGAAAGTAAAACTGGCTTTCGGGGTTGGTGCCGAGTTCGTTCCAATGCCGCGCGATGCTCGCCAGCCAAGGCCAACTTGCCGGCGCGGGGAGTTGGGGTAACCAGCCGAACAAGGTTTCCATGATGGGCATTCCCATAAAGCCCATCAGCACGGCCACGAGTCCCCACATCACGAGAATCCGAAAGAAAACACGGCGGGCACCGCGGCGTTCGACGCTGAGCGTGCTGGGGATTTCGAGAATCCAATATCCCCAAAAGAAAACGCCGCTGCCGAAGCCGATGATCTCGTTATTGAAGCCGAGCCCTTGTTCTTCGACGGGCCGGTTCATGCCGAATTTCGCCACCGCGATATTCGAGCGGTCGATGTAGGCGAGAATGTACAGGCCAAAAAGAATCGGGAGCAGATGGAGCCAGACACGGCGGCGGGTTCGTTCTTCAACGGTCGTTGCCGCGGGTCGTCCCCACCACAGCCACCGTATGAAGCGATCGTCCCAGCGAGATTCTTCTGATTGAGAAGTTGCCATCACGTCCTCAAACCCATCCGGCAGCAGAAAAGAGATGGCTGGATCGTAGCAGCTTTGGGGGTGTGCGTGTAGGGATTGAATGTCTGGACTGCTCGCTTAAGCGAGCAGCCCGCGCTATTTCCCGGTAACCATGAGATAAACCGCCGCACCGGCGATCACTACGGCGAGCGTCACCATCACGGTGATGATGCGATCGAGCGGCAAAACACGCTCGGCTTTGGCGCGTTCTTTTTCCAATTCCTTGAGCCGCTCAGCTTCGGCCCGCGCGCGTTCTTCAGCCACGATTTGCGGCAGCGTCGCTCCGCCTAATGAACTGGAATCGGTGCTTTCCTCTTGGCGTCCCATGGTTTCACCAGCTTCGTATTCCACAGCAATCGTATCAGCCAAAGGAGATTCGTGCTTCACCTTGGGGGGCAGTTTCGTGAGGTTGCCAACGTGCTGCTGCGCGGCACTACTTGAATTATTGACCCAAGGTCTGAGAAGTTCAGTCACTCCCTCAGCCGTCGCAACGCGGTCGGCGGGGCGTTTTTCCATCATCGCGGCAATCACTTGGGAAAACTCTTCCGTCACCGCGGGATTCAACCGCTGAGGCGCGATCGGGGCTTCATCCAATTGGCGACGAAGCTTGTCGGCAGTGTCACCGCCGGGGAATGGCACCTTGCCGGTCACGGCGTAATAGAGCGTGCAACCCAAGGAATAGATGTCGCTCACGGTGCGCAAGACATCGGGCGACACAATAATTTCGGGGGCTATGTAGTCAGCCGTGCCGACGATGTGCCGGGGCTTTTTCTGGCCCGACTGCTGATCGTCGGAATAAAAATAGGCCAAGCCCAGATCCGCCAATTTGCTACGGCCATCGGTCGTGATCAATATGTTCCCAGGCTTTACGTCGCGGTGAATGAGTCCACGGCCGTGGGCATGGGACAAAGCTTCGGCGGCTTGCGAAATAATCACCGCCGCCTCGTTCATCATCAGCGGACCGTGATGCCGCACCATTTTTCGCAAGTCCGTGCCGGGGACATATTCCGTCACGAGGAAATAGGTGTCGCCGTCGGTGTCAGCATACGTCAGATGGACCAGATTCGGATGGTTGAGCTGTGCTTGAGCACGAATCTCGCGCAAGAAACTGGCGATGGAATTCGGGTTGGTTTGATTTTTGGGGAGGACCTTGATTGCTTCGACACGACCTAAGAGACCGTGTTCGCATTTGAAGACCCAACCCATGCCACCGTGACCGATGGCATCGAGAATGCGATAAGCACCCAAGTTAAACTTGGTGCGGCCCTGACGAAGTTGCTCCGCTTGCCAGCGATTCAAGTAACCCAGGGCAATCATCTGCGCGGCGAGTTGCTCGTCGGTGATTTTTTCGAGCGTGACGTCCGCCGCCGGCAACGATTCGATGAGCACCTGCCAAGCGCGGTCGATCTGTTCCTCGGTCAACAGGCCACTGGCCAAACCGGCTTGTTCAAGAATAGATCGTTCTGTTCGCACGCAGTTGGCCCGGGCCGTTGGGAGAATTCAAGAAGTTGGTGGATCGCGGTTATTTAAGTCTAGTTTCTCGTTTCCAAGAGCGCCAAGCATGTACACACACTGTTTAGAATAATCCGGCAAAATGATGATCCGCTCGCCAAGCCTTGGGGAGAGGTGCAACGAATGCCAGCTGTTCGCCACGTACAGGATGCGCGATTACCAACTCCCGAGCATGCAGGGCGATCCCCCGCGAAAACTCGCGCTGACTGCCATACTTGCGATCGCCGACGATTGAACACCCCAACTTGGCCAGTTGCACGCGAATTTGATGCTTGCGGCCTGTTTCGAGTTCAATCTCCAGCAGCGATAAGCCGCTGACAGTTTTGAGCAAGCGATACCGCAACCGCGCTAATTGAGCATCGGGCGCGGTCGCATGGGTGACGTGCACTTTGCGATGGCGTTCGTCTTTGCGCAGATAATTTTCCAGCGTGCCAGATGGTTCGGGTAGCTCACCTGCCACGACGGCCCAATAAACTTTCTTGACGCTCCGTTCGCGAAACGCTTCGGAGAGCCGCGCAGCGGCTTTGGAAGTGCGGGCTATAACTGTCACCCCCGTGACGGGAGTATCCAGCCGGCTCACGATGCCGAGATAGACATTCCCCGGCTTTTGATATTTCTCGCGGATGTATTCCTTGGCGAGCTTTAACAGGCTCGTATCGGTTTCCGCCACGCCCATCGTCGGCAACATCGCGGGCTTGTTGACGACCAGCAAATGATTATCCTCGAACAGCACATCCAGGTTATGATTGAAGCGTTCCGGCATATTCACAAATCAGACAATCGGGCCCATGTTAAAGCTTCCTTTGATTCTCGCCAGTAGCTCGCCCCAACGAAAGAGCCTGCTTGCCGAGGCAGGTTATGAATTCGAGATTCTTCCACCCGATGAAGCCGCCGAAGGGGGAATTTGCAGCCAATGCGGACCCGCGGAGTTGGTGCTCGATCTGTCGGCCCGCAAAGCCGCCGACGTGGTGAGTCAACTACGCGCGGTGGGTCGCCCGCAGGAACCCACCATCGTTCTGGCCTGCGACACCGTGGCCGAATGCGAAGGGATGATCTTGGGCAAGCCACGTGATGAAGACCATGCCCGATCAATCCTCGAGCATTTGCGTGGCAAGCGGCATCGTGTGTACAGTGGGCTCTGTCTGTGGATGCTCGACGCCACGCAGCGGCTACAATCTTGTTCGCCCCAGCGAAAGACGGCTCCCCGCACGCGAATTGCGATCACCGAACTCAAGATGGACAACCTGACTGACGAAGATATCGACGAATATCTAGAAAGTGGCCTGTGGCGGGGAAAGGCCGGTGCGTTTGGCTATCAGGATCGCCCCGGTTGGCTAAGCATCGTTCAGGGGAGCGAATCCAATGTGATTGGCCTCCCCATGGAATTGCTGGCCGAGATGATCGAACAAATCTCGATTGAGCCAAACCCGTGAATGCCCCTATAATTCAAGCTGATCGTGGCATGATGATTGTCGCGACAGCACATCTTGAGCATCCCTCGGAACGGTTATGAAACTGCGGGTCGGTGTTGTTGGAATTGGATCCGCTTGGGAGTCGCGGCATTACCCCGCTTTGAAAGCCTTGTCGGATCGACTGGAGGTTGTCGCGGTTTGCGATCCGGTGCAGCACCGCGCGGTTCAGGTTGCCAAACAGTTCAACGCGACGGTCTACGATGGCTTCCGCTCGTTAATGGATCGCGACGACATCGACGGCGTCATGTTGCTCTCGGCCCATTTTTACGGACCGACGCCGATTTTTGCTGCCTGTGAGTATGGCAAAGCCGTCTATTGCGCCGCCGCACTGGAATTGGAAGACGATCAAGCCACCACCCTCCGCGAGCGCGTGCAGGAGTCGGGCATTGCCTTCATGGCGGAATTCGCCTGCCGTTTGTCGCCAGCCACCTTGCGGCTTAAGGAACTACTCGCCACGAAGCTGGGCAAGCCTCGGCTGTTGTTTTGTAATCGCCGCCGTAGCTCGCCGATCAAATGCGAAAATGGCGACCGTTGTGCCCGCGATCTGGTGGAGCTTGTGGACTGGTGCCGCTACGTGGTCGAGGGAGATCCAACTTCGCTCATTGCCACAGCCCACCGCTCGGCGGAAACACCGTTCAACGATTACTTTGCCGTGAGTTTGGATTTCTCGCCGAATGCTGAGTTTGGTCTCGGGCCCGTGGCGATCATTGGTTGCGGCAACTATGTCCCCGAGTCGCTCGAAGAATCACTCGCGTATCGTCGGCCCGCAGATCTCAAAGTGGTGTGCGACAACGGCATCGCGTTTGTCGATCTGCCGAACACCGTGGCGTGGTTCGACAAAGCAGGCCAACACATGGAAAAGCTCGACCACGAACGCAATGTCGGCGAGCAATTGCTGATGACTTTTCACCGCGCGGTGTCCAGCTTGGTTCTCAAAACAGCAAGCCTCGACGACGCTCACAAGGCAATTATCATCACGAATCAGGCGAAGGCAAGCTGCAAGACAGGGCAGCGGATATTTTGTTAAAAAATGAACTCGTATTAGCGATTGCCACCATCGGCCACGCTTGCGAACAGTTCAACAAACTCTGTCAAACCGCGCTCAACTGCTAAATCAGCTACCGATGGATCTTTGCTACCAGGCGGAACGCTATGCGGGTTGGCACCCGCTTCGACGAGAAGTTTCGCCAATTGCAAATTGAATGGGTCATGAGTTTTCGGCAAAATGAGCCGTAGCGGCGTGATTCCCTTCGCAACAGGTTGATTGGGGTTCGCGCCATGCCTCAGAAGCAGACTACATAATTCGAGCCGAGCCGGATCAGTCACTTCGTAGTCAAACGAACCGCCTGCTAAATCAAAGTTGTTAAAACGCAAAAGCGTTGCCAATGGAGTATCACCTTTCTTGGGACCGTATTCCTCGTTTTTGGATAGCGGTAAGTCGACGGGACAGCCTGGTGCAATCAATAGCGAAACCATCTGCAAATCGCGGCGATAGATGGGGAAATGCAATTCGGTTCCCAGCAATGGTGCCCCCGCTTCGATCAATCGCTGCACAATCTCAGGGGCATCAGGATGCTTGTGAGCTTGCGGAGCATAAGATCGTAGGACGGCGTGGACCGCTGTTTGCGAATGTCGATTCTTTGCCGATGCGTCGGCACCAGCAGCGAGTAAAAGTTGAATCGCTGCGAGGTCGCAACGTTCAGCGGAAATCATCAGGGGAGTGTCGTCAGACTCACCTGAGCCGGCCGCTTGCCGTGCATCGACATTCACATGCACGGCCAATAAAGCCTTTATGAGTTGGTGATTCTTCCAATCGCAAGCGTCCAGAAGCGGCGTGCGGCCAAAGGTACGCCGATCGGCATCAGCACCATTTGTGATGAGATAAAGTGTGAGATCGGTGAAATTTTGGCTCGCAGCAATCGCCAGGAGCCGCTGCTTGACGCCTCCCACAACAAAAATTTGATCCGGTTCGATCTCGTTCTGCTGGAGCAGAGAAATTATTGCCGTTTCATCTTTGGCAGCTAAGAAGGCCGCGACGCGCATATCAATTGGTTCTTGATGAGTCATGCCAACAAGATATGTCAGCGCTATTTACAAAGACAAGTTGTCGGAACCGGGTCAGCATTCCGACCCGCCAGAGTTCCTTTCGCAAATCCGCCGCTGAAGTTCGTTTTTTATGTCTTCTTAATCGAACCTAGATCGTTGCCCGGCAACACTTTCGGTCAATTGACACTTCGCACGAAATGCCCCTATATTAGTGCTTCGGGTTGAGTACTTTGCCACGACCTTTTCATGCTATAAGACACATGCCGAAAACTGCTAACGACCTTTCGCAATTGGCCATCAACACGATCCGCACCCTTGCAATGGACGGCGTTGAAGCCGCGAAATCAGGGCATCCTGGTACACCGATGGCGCTCGCACCGGTGACCTATCAATTGTGGACCGAAGTGCTCAATTATGATCCTTCGTCTCCGGCTTGGCCGAACCGTGACCGCTATGTCCTTTCCTGTGGCCATGCATCGATGTTGATCTATTCGATGCTGCACTTGGCAGGCGTGAAAACGATTAAAGATGGCAAGCTCACTGACGAGCCTTCGGTTTCGCTCGACGATCTCAAGAACTTCCGGCAGTTTGCTAGCGCGACCCCCGGACATCCTGAGCATGGCCACACCACGGGTGTTGAAACCACGACCGGTCCGCTGGGGCAAGGTTGCGGCAATAGCGTTGGCATGGCGATCGCCAGCAAATGGCTCGGCGCACGTTACAACAAACCCGGCTACGAACTGTTCAACTTCAATGTCTACAACCAATGCAGTGACGGCGACCTAATGGAAGGGGTTGCCTGCGAAGCCGCGTCGCTCGCGGGCCACTTGAAGCTCGATAATCTCTGTTGGATTTACGACGACAACACGATCACGATCGAAGGCCACACGAATCTGGCCTTTAGCGAAGACGTGGCCACACGTTTCAAGGGTCTTGGTTGGAATGTGATTCGCGTCACCGATGGTAATGATCTCAAATCGCTGGCCAAGGCTTACGAGGCATTTCTCAAAACGACCGACGCCCCCACGTTGATCATTGTGAAAACGATCATTGGCTACGGTTCGCCCAACAAGGCCAACACCTCGAAGGCTCACGGCGAAGCCTTGGGGGCTGATGAAATCAAACTCACGAAAGCCGCTTACGGCTGGCCTGAGAATGAATCGTTCCTGGTTCCCCCCGAAGTGCCCGAGCATTTCCAAAACACACTGGGCGAACGAGGCCGCGACGCTCGCGAAGCTTGGGAGGAGCTTTTCCAGAAATATACAGCCGCCCATCCGGAACTGGCCGAGCAGATCAACCAGATGCAACAGAATGAGCTACCTGAGGGTTGGGATAAAGAAATCGTCACATTCCCAGCGGATGCCAAGGGGAATGCCACACGAAACTCGGGCGGTAAAGCGCTTAATGCTTTCGCCAAGAACATTCCTTGGCTCGTGGGTGGATCGGCGGACCTGGCTCCTTCGACGAAAACACTATTGGAATTCGACGGCACCGGCAGTTTCTCCGCGGAAGATTTCGCAGGGCGGAATTTCCATTTTGGCATTCGCGAACATGCGATGGCAGCGGCTGTGAATGGTATGGTCCTCAGCGGATTGCGTGCCTATGGCGCGACGTTCTTTGTATTCAGCGATTACTGCCGTCCGTCACTGCGATTGGCGGCAATTATGAATTTGCCGTCGGTTTTTGTGTTCACTCACGATTCGATCGGCGTCGGCGAAGATGGTCCTACGCATCAGCCCGTGGAACAGCTGGCAGCTTTGCGTGCCATTCCAAATTTGCTGTTAATTCGCCCCGGCGATGCTAACGAATCGGTATACGCCTGGAAGGCAGCGCTCGCCAACAACCACCGCCCTTCGGCCATCATTTTGACACGGCAAAACATGCCGACGCTGGATCGCGAAAAATATGCCGCGGCGGATGGGGTGATGAAGGGTGGTTACATTCTTTCGGATGCTCCCGGCGGTAAGCCTGATGTGATTCTTATGGGAACTGGTAGCGAGCTATCGATCGCGGTCGCGGCGCAAGAGGAACTGGCCAAGTCCGGCATCAAAGCCCGGGTTGTGAGCTTGCCGTGCTTCGAACTGTTCGATGAGCAGCCACAAAGCTATCAAGACGAAGTCTTGCCACCGACGGTGACCGCTCGCGTGGCAGTCGAAGCCGGCGTGCGACAGGGTTGGGATCGCTATCTGGCGGGTCGTGGTGCGTTCATCGGAATGCACGGTTTTGGTATGTCGGCTCCGTTCGAGCAGATCTACAAAGCCGTGGGGATCACTCCCGAGAAAATGGTCGAAGCCGCGAAGAAACAACTCGGGAAATAACCGTGTCGCCAAGGTCCACGGCATCGTGACGATGCCGGCTAACATCGGATGTATCGTGGCGCAGGTGATTTCAATCCCAGGCTTTGCTGATCCGTTCAGCAGTTTGTCGCACTTGTTGGGTGCGGCGATCTTTGCGGTGTTTTCGGTGTTCTTGCTGCGGCGCGGTTGGGGTAATCCACTGCGCGTGGCCAGCCTTGTGATCTTTTGCTGCGGTACGGTTTTCTTGCTCGTGGTGAGCGGTCTAACGCATCTTACGGCGCCAGGAGCTAGTCACGAATTTCTGCGGCGGCTCGATCACGCGGCGATCTTTTTACTGATCGCATGCTCGTTCACTCCCATGCACGTGATCCTGTTTCGCGGCCGCGAACGCTGGCTGGTGCTGGCGATTGTGTGGACCGTTGCCGTGCTTGGCATCACGTTCAAGTCGATCTACTTTGATTCCATCCCGCCGGTTGCCGGCACGGCCATGTACATCGGTATGGGCTGGATCGGACTGATTTCGTGGCGCGATTTGGTGCGGCGCTATGGATTTGAGTTTGCCCGGCCGGTGATGTGGGGCGGGCTGGCTTACACCTTCGGCGCGATTCTCAACAGCATGCAGTGGCCAGTGATCGTGACGGGGGTGATCCAGTCGCATGAAATCTTCCACGTGGCGGTGCTGATCGGCCTGGGCTGCCACTGGGCGTTTGTCTATTCAATCGCCAATCGGCCCTATTTGCCAATCGAAGATGCCGTTTGATTTTTACCACGAATCTTACGAATAGCACGAATTAATTTAGTCTCCGCTTGTGAGACAAAACTCTCTGGGGATAATGTGACGAGTTCGATTTTTTAACCCTTTAGAAAAGTCCGCAACCGATGAAATCCATTCTTTCCCGGAACTCTCGCTTAGTTGTTTTTCTAGCTCTGTGGCTGATAGGAGCGAACACAGTCCGCGCCGTCGACGGGCTTTCCTATTTGCCAGAGGACGTGCTGAGCTTCGCCATGGTGCGCAACGTCCAGGCGGCCAACGATAAGATTGTGAAATTCGTGGGTGTGTTTCATGATGGCTTGCCTGCCCCTCTGGAAATGGTGCAAGCGATGACTGGGCTCTCTGCAGGACTCAATCTCGAAGGCGATTTGTTGTTTGGTTTGCTGCCATCGAGCGAGCAGGGCGTTCCCGCACCGATGTTTCTGCTGCCCGTGAGTGATTACAACTCTTTCGCCGAGGCGATGAAAGCCGATGCGACGGGCGAAATCTGCCGCATCTCGATCGCCAATCAAGACGTGTTGGTGGCCAAGCGGGCCGACTTCGCGGTGGTCATGAATCTTGAACATCGCGAGTTGATGCAAAAGGTCCTGGCTCAACCCGAGAAAACTCCCGCGGCGGTCGCCGAGTTGACCGAGTGGCTCGCGGTCAATGATATCGCGATCGTGGTTTCGCCAGCGGGGATCGCTTACATCGCGGAACAAAATAAACGCCAGCTGGAAGCCACCGATGCCACGGATGTTCCCGCCCAGCCTTCGGCGATTCCCAATGACATGCTCACTTTAGGCGACGACCTGCCGTTCGCCGAATTCTTCCGTGAGAACATTCAGTCGGCAGCTCTCGGCATGGCGATCGACGAAGAAATCAATGCCCGCGTTCGCTGGCAGGTTCAGTTTCAACAGCCCATCGCCGAGGCCAAACTCACGGAGGTCGACGCGGAAAAGTCACTCACGGGTTTTGCCGCAAAGCCGTATGTCGTTGCGGGAGGGGGGCCGGTTCCGCTCGGCACGGGGACATGGCTGCCGGAATTATTCACAAACATATCTCGAGAGATGGCCACCCAGGATGGCCGCGATGATTTCACCGAAGCAGATTGGCAGGAAGTGCAACATTCGTATGAATTGGCCGTCGCTGATTTGCAGAAAGTTTCTTACTTGATCACCACCGGGAAGGAAGGGGAACCCTTGTTGTCGGTTGTGTTCGCTCAACTGACGGTTGCGGATTCCGCCAAGTATATGCAGTCACTTAAGGAGTTGTTCGATCTGTCTAACAAGTTGATTCAACGCTCGAAAAGCGATATCAAGCTGGTCTATGAAATTGCAGACACCGAAATTGCCGGCGCGAAAGGGATTGAAGTCACTTGCGATTTGGATGAAGCAGCCGGCGACGGAGACAACATTATCTGGCAAACCATGTTGACCTCGCTGTTGGGGATCGATCATAAATTGTCGCTTTATTTTGTGACTACCGATGATTTGCACATTTTCTTTGGGATGGAGTCGAGCGAAAAATTGGAGAGTTTTATCGCCGACTTTAGGAAGCAAGACTTCGGCCTCAGCAAAGATCCCCAAGTGCAAACGACGCTCAAGCTAACCGACGTCGAGGCCGACTGGGTGGGGCTATTGAATCCAGAAGGCCTTATGACGCTCGTGAAGAATGCTTTGAAGTCGATGATGCTCTTGGGCTCGTTTCCCGAGTTGCCGGAATACCCGAGCGCACCACCATTGGCCCTCACGATGAACGGCGGCGATGTGGCCTGGTCAGGCGAGATCGTATTGCCCGTGGAAGCCTCGAAAGCGATGTCGAAGTTCACCAAAGAAGTGGAAAAGATGTTTGCTCACTGAGCTGCAATAACTTGCTCACCACGCACAAACACATGCGTGGGCTGGTCCGAGCCGTGCAATATCCTGCTAAGCGGATCATCGCTGCCGGGGCAGGGAATCGCCACAAGATCGGCCAATTTGCCAGGCTCTAGTGTTCCAACTTCGTGACTCAGACCTAAGGATTCAGCGCCCCACAGCGTTCCCATTTGCAGGATTGTTTCGGGGGTAAGATTCGGGAATTGCTTCGCTACAAAACGCATTTCGCTGAGCAAATTCAAATCGGGATTTGATGCGCAGCTGTCTGTTCCCAAAGCGACTCGAACGCCTGCTTCAAGCATTTCAGCAAGCGGATATTTACTATGCTTAAAGAAGGCATGCGTTCGCGGGCAATAGACAACGGACATCGTTTCGCGATTCTCACCAAGGAAAGCAATTTCCTCGGACGAAAGATAGTTGCCGTGAATCACGAGCGACCGTGGCGCTTGTGACAACACACGCAAGTCATCGAGCGGCTTGCTGCCAAGCGGGATCGCCTCGGGGTCCCACATGCTGCGGTCGGCGAGCAATTGTTGAAACGGGCCGGTGTTATCCCTCAGGAGTTCAAGCTCTTCGAGAGATTCAGCCAAATGCATCGCTACCGGCAAGTTTCGACTAGCAGCGCTGTCGATCAATCGTTGCAACAATTCGGGATGCACCGTGTAAGGAGCATGCGGACTAATACCGACGTTGAGATGCTTTTCCAGCGACGCATCTAGCCGATCTTCCAAATCTCCGTGCACGGAGTCACAGCGGGCGGCGGAGAAGCCAATCACCTCTTGAAAGGCCAACAGCTGTGAGCCAGAAAATCCGCCGTAAGCGGATGCCGACGTCGTTGAAATCTCTCCGAGTGTCGTTACTCCCGCGCGAAGGGATTCATTCAATCCTAGTGAGATGGCTGCGGCGGGATCGCGATCAGCCCGATGCCGTGTGCCGATGACCTGGCGGATCCATTCAGGCAGTGCCATACCTGCTCGCCCAAGTGGTTTCTGGCAATCGCTGAACTCCAAATGTGTGTGGGCATTCACCAGTCCAGGCATGAGGACCACGTCGCCCAGATCGATCTCCTGGCCATGGAAAGCTGGACCGACCGCGACGATTCGCTCTCCCTCAATTGTGACAACGCCGTTAGCAATCGGCGGAGAAGCAACGGGAACAACCCAACGAGCGCGGAGAGAAATTTGTGTCATGACGGCCTAAAGCATGTGCTCAAAATGTGTAGCACTTATTCTGGCCTTGCGGAGAGCATTGCTCAAGCGCCCGCGAATTGCTGGTGATCGAGCGCTTCTTGCAACTTTTCTTCCTGCGTGCGGCGATACGGCAGGCGATGCAGCCACCACAGGACCAATGCCGCGGCAAACAAGCATGCGATCATAAAGCCAGGTTGAAAGATCCCTTCGCCGTCGGTGCGCACGACATACTCTAGCAAGGGGTAGTCGTCGACGATTTTCTCAAACTGCGGGGCAATCTTCGCTAACACCAGCGTCAGGCTGTTGAAGATCGCATGAAATAGCATGCAGGGGATAAGGCTACTGGTTTGCACCGCGATGAAGCCGATCACGAGTCCCACCGCTGCCGCGGAAATCTTTTGCTGTAAGATAAAGTGAGCCATGCCAAACGCGATGGCCGAAATGCTGATCGCCCACCACTTGTGGCCCAGATGTCGCAGGCCGGAAAGCACAAAACCACGGAAGGCGATCTCTTCACAGACGGCCGGCAAAAGTCCGATCAACACAAACGGCAACCACCAATTCGGCGCGTCGCCCAGTGTTTGCTCGAGGGCCATGATTTGCTGCTGAACTTCCGTTGAAAACGGATAAAGTTGCTGCACCCATTGGCTCACCTGATGCCCCAATGGAAAGACAAGTAAGGCTAATAGTGCCGCTGCAACGACATGCGAAAACCGCGGCAACTTGTCGAGCAGCAGCGTTCGCGCTGGGCGGCGAGTGAATAGCAGCGTCATCAATCCAACGGGCAGCGCGATGCAGACCACCTGACTGATGAACAACATTTGGGCAAGCGAAAGAAAATCGCTTCCCATCCCCGCTTTGGCCGAGAGCGACAGATTCACGAAGAACTGCACGATCAGCACGACGGCGATACAGAGTAAACCTTGCGCAAGTGTCGGCGTGTCGGCACGGTCGCGGAACACATGAGTGATCCAACGCCCCAAGTCGAGCCGTTCGCTTTCGCGGAACAGTACGGATTCGCGATTGAATTGATCTTCGGCCCAGCGAATGGCTAGCAAACAGCAGCCGAGCGTGACTCCCACGACAGGAACCAAATAACGTACGACTTCCCAGTATTGCCCTTCGATCACGGCCCGCAGCACAAGCACGACACCGGTGACAGGGATTAAGCTGTTGCCGAGATTGAGTTCCACGCCGGGTGAGAGCGGCAACATCATCAGCGGCATGATCACCAGCAACAGGGGCATCAAATAGTACTGACCTTCCTTGGTGCTGCGAGCAAACGCCGCACAGGCGAGGCACATCGCGCTAAAGAACGCCGCAATCGGCAGTAGCGCGATCACTAACCAAATCACGGAAACGAGCGGCGGCAGGGCCAGACTTTTGGCTCCTGGCAGGCTCGCAATTTCTTGGAATTGTCCCAGAATAAATTTCGCCGTCAGCCCCATGCTGCTCAGGTTCAATAGGGCGGTCACAATACTGAACGTCATGATTGTGAGCAGCTTGCCCCACACGATTTCGCGACGTTCGGCAGGACTCACAAGCAAAGTTTCTAGCGTGCCGCGTTCTTTTTCACCGGCGCACAGGTCAATAGCCGGATAAAACGCGCCGGTCAGTGCCCAAATGAATAAGATAAATGGCAGGATTTTCGACCAGATCGCCGCCGAGCGTTGCTGCTCACGAGCCACATCTTGCTGTCGCACTTGGAAAGGATTCGTGGCGTCGAGTGGCACATGGCTGTCACGGAGATTCGTTTGAGTCACCGCCACGCGCCAATCCCGCATCACGGCATCGACCCGCAATTGGGCAATCCGTGATTTTTCATTCGCTGAATTGTAGAAGATCTCCGGTTCAGGCACCTTGGCCTCGTCGGCGACCTCGTCGTTGGCACTGCGATTCATCAGCGCCGACCGTACTTCTTCAAGCCGTTCACCAAACCCCGGTGGAAAATAAAGCACAACTTGAACGTCACCCTGCTCAATCGCCTGCCGAGAAGCTTCTAGCAAGCGTTTGCCCTGTGGAATTTCCTCGTCTTTCCACAATTCGTCAGGACGAATGACCTGCAAACTCTTGCTATCGTCGACACTCACGAACCAACTGCTCACAAAGCGATCTTCGTGCAACAGATCGGGTAGCCAATGGCTCTCCGCAAGCTGCTCTTCCCCCAGCACCAGCACCTTTGAGGCATTGTTTCGCAAAAACTGCGAAAGCTGAAAGAAGCTCATCCCCAACAGCGGGTAAAGCAACAATGGCAGCACGGCAATCAAGAACAACGTCCGCCGGTCGCGGAGTTGGTCCCGCATCTCGCGGGCATACACCAATTTGACGTTGCGTAGATTCATGCGGAATTAGTTGGTCTCGACCAGCGCGGCCTCTTCGGCGCGAATGAGTTCGAAAAACGCATCTTCCAAGTCACCACCGCCATGCTGGTTGCGCATGTTGTCGACCGTGTCCTCGGCGAGAATCTTTCCGCGATGCATCACGGCCACGCGGTCGCAAAGCCGTTCGGCTTCGCGCATGATGTGCGTGGAAAAGACAATACACTTTCCTTCGTCACGCAGCTCGGCAACGATGTCCAGTAGCGCTCTTGCCACTAATACGTCAAGCCCGCTCGTGGCTTCGTCGAAGATCAACACAGGGGGGTCATGGACAATCGCTCGGGCAATCGAAACTTTCTGCTTCATGCCGGTCGACATTTTCGCGCCCAACAGGTCGCGGATATTTTGCATTTGCAGGCGCTCGAACAAATCCTCCATCCGCTCGTGGAGCTGTTGTTCAGCCATGCCGTACAGTCGGCCATAGTATTCGACCATTTCCCAGGCGGTCATGCGGTCATACACCGCGGTGTTGGCCGACATAAAGCCGATATGGTGCCGCACGAGCGAGGGCTGCGTGACGCAATCAAAGCCGTTGATGCTGGCTGTGCCACTCGTGGGTTGCAGCACCGTGCTTAAGATTCGCAGAGCCGTCGTTTTGCCCGCACCGTTGGGTCCGAGCAGGCCGAACACTTCACCAGCACTGGCTGAAAAGCTCAAACCATCGAGTGCGATGAAATCGCCACGTCGCAAGTCGGTATAAGACTTTGTCAACGAACGAGCTTCGACAACGGTGTCTGACAACGACATGATGTCCTAACGAGTGCTGCAAAGAAAACGCCACCGCCTCAAACTGGCCAATTATGGCGTCCGCCGACGAGTGCGAAAGAATCTGTTCCTGTTTGAAGGATAACAGAAACCGCCCGATTTGCGAAGCAAGTTCTTGGCCCGATTCAGTTTACGATGGGCAGGCTGCGAAGGTTCGCACTACCAGGCCGCACAATCGATTCGACCGGACGGTCGATCAACTCGTAAAAGACATTCCGCTGCCGGGGCTCGTAACCGAGTTCCGCGATGGCACCGCGAATTTCATCGAGCGTCAGGTGATAAACGGTCCCCGCCTCGGCGACAACGTTTTCCTCGATCATGAGGCTGCCCATGTCGTTCGCACCATAAAGCAACGCCATCTGGCCAATCTTGAGCCCTTGAGTGACCCAGCTGGACTGAATGTTGGCGAAGTTATCGAGATACAACCGCGCGACCGCATTGGTTTTCAAATATTCAAACGAACCCGCCGGGGGGACGTTCGACATCTCGGTGTGATCGGGCTGAAAGGTCCAACAAATAAATGCCGTGAAACCGCCAGTTTCGTCTTGCAGTTCGCGCAAGCGATCCAAGTGCTCGACGCGCTCGGCCAGCGTTTCGACGTGGCCGAACATCATGGTCGCCGTGCTGCGGCCACCCAATTCATGCCAAACACGATTCACGTTGAGCCAATCGTCGGTCAGCACTTTGCCGCGAGTGATAGCATGCCGCACGCGATCGACCAATATTTCCGCGCCACCGCCGGGGAGGCTACCCAACCCTGCAGCCTTAAGTCGCTCCAGCACTTCACGAGTGGGCAGTTTGCAAACTTTGGTGAAGTGATAAATCTCAGGCGGGCTAAAACCGTGGATGTTCACTTGAGGAAACTCGCGTTTGATGTCGCGGAGCATTTCCTCATACCATTCCAGTTTGTATTCCGGGTGAAGGCCCCCTTGCAGCAGAATTTGATCGCCGCCGATTTCGACCGTTTCTTGGATCTTCTGCAACAGCTGGCCGCGGTCGAGCGTGTAACCTTCGTTCGATTTGGGCGTACGATAGAAGGCACAAAAATCACAAACTGCCGTGCAGACGTTTGTGTAGTTGATGTTGCGGTCGATGTTGTAGGTGCGATAGTTCTCGGGATGCAGCCGGCGCGTGACTTCATCCGCCGCGCGGCCGAGTGAGGCCAGATCGTGGGATTCCAACAAGCGCAGTGCTTCGTCGGCTGTGATCCGTTCACCGGCCACGGCTTTGTCGAGAATGTAAGGGATCGAAGGTTGAGCAATCATCGCCGCACAACTCCTTCGCAATTGTGAGAAATTAATCCGTGAGACAACGCCTTTTCGCGGAACAATTGCAACCCGCGGCGTTCTCGGCCACCAAGTTCAAAATGCAAATTCCGCGACAGATATTCAAATACTAAATCATAAGGAAGCTGCATCGCAATCGCCTGCTCGCGGGCGATCTCCGCCAGATTCTCGCAGCCACGATCTCGTGCGGCAGTGAACGCTTTTTCCGCGGCAACCGAATCGATGCCCGGTCGCGCGACCCACATGGCAAACACGAACGGAAGTTCCGCCCAGCGGCACCAACGGTCGCCGAGATCCCAAACTTCAATAAACTCGTCGTCGGGCGAGCGAATCGCCCGGTCACCGATCACGAGAACCGCATCGGCATCGATTTGCGTGGCTTCCTGCCCCAACGGCAAGCTGGTAAGCCTTGGTTTCACGCCGGCAAGTTCGCGTAACAAAATTTGCGACAGCACGGCACTTGTGCGTGAACCTTCGTCGAGCGCCAAAGTGCGAACCTGTTCGGGAGGCACGCGAAACAAAAGTTTTACGCTCAGCACGGGTCCGCGGCATGCGATGCAGGCATCGGAAACAATCGTCCAATCGGGATGGGCGAGCATTTCCGCCGAGGGGACTAGCGCGATGTCGAGTTCTGCCGCGGCAAGCGCATCGGCTAAGCGGCTTGGATAGTCGAATACAAGCTCGGCATCAGGAAGCATTTCCGCGAGGCCATAAACCAGCGGCTTGGTGTTGAGATAGGTGACCGCACCGATGCGAAGTTCAGAATTGTCGTGCGAGGTATTCATGGGATATTCGTGGAAAGCGGGCCGATGCAGCGATTATAGAGGGCCTGTGGAGGGCCGACTAGGCGGACTGCATCGGCGGCTTTTGTGGTCGCTTCCCACGAGGTTACCCGCAGATAGAGTGTCGCAATTAACTCAGCGCAAAATGTCGAAACTAGGTTCGGGCATGCCACTATCGCGGACTTTCATCGTGCTTCTTAAAACCCGCCTCGATTAATTCTTTATATCCCGGCTTAAGCACGCGGACCTTGTAGCCTTGCTCTTCGAGGATTTCGCCCGCAGCTTCGGCTCGCATGCCGATAACGCAATGCGTATACAAGATTCGATCCTTGGGAAGAATCTTCGCGACTTTCTCGGCGGGCAATTCTTCCAAGGTGTCGATCGGTAGAAAAATCGCGCCTGCGACGTGGCCTTTGTCCCACTCATCCTTGGAACGCACGTCGACGAGCACGGCCTTCTTCTTTGTGATATTTTCTTTGACTCGCGCCAGCGAATCATCGGTGAACTCAATCGCGGTCGTGGCTAGGCCAACGGCAATCGCTAACAGAATACTGATCATGGCCTCCTCCTAAGTTGTTTCGCAATTGTATGGCGACTGGCCCGGATGGCAACGGCAAGATTTACACCTCCAATTCCCGAAACGCCTTCAAACCACTGCGTAAGGGAATGATCGTGACGATCGCTGCGAGGATAATCACTCCTGCGAGTCCTAGACCGACCCATAGTTGCAAATTGCCGGGATGACCGATTTGTGATTGCAGATCGGCATCGCTGGTGAGCAGATAAAAATGGCACGGAAGGGCGGTCATCAACACGACCAGCAAAATATAAATCGCGCTTAGCACCAAATTGAGCGTCCCGCCAAAGCCTGCCGCGATTTTCGAGGGCGATTGCTCGTGGAAATCGGGCATGATCGCCCCCAATCCCACGGCCATACCTGACAGTCCGATGCACAACAGCACGCTGATAAATTGATGCACCAGTGTCACCAGCAGCGACACGTCGAGCAATATATCGCTGGCCAGCACCAGGGCCGCGCAGGGGAACCACGATCCGCACGCCGCGAAGACAAACTTGCCCCACAGAATCGTGTCACGTTTGATCGGCAAGCGTCCCAAAATCCAAAACCGTCGTCCTTCAAGACTGATCAGCGGGTAGATAAATCGTGTGGTGAACGTCGAAAGAATCAGCCCCACGACGGCCAGATTCAAAAAACTGACGATATTGACCCACGTCATGATGCTCAGATCGGCCCGATGCTGACGAAAGCGATCGATGTTGGCAAAGTAGAGCATCAACAGGCCAAAGAAGATAATGAATTGCGACCATTGCACGGGGTCGCGGCGAAACAGGCGGATGTCTTTGATGATCAACAGTTGCGTTTCACGCGGCAGAAAGAACATCAGCTTTTCAAAAAAACGATCGATCCAAATCATGCCGGCGTGGGCTTCACGAGCCTGACGAGAATTCAGGCCGTAATAGCTATCGCGAAAGACAAGCCCACCGATCCACAATAACACCAAATGAAAGAAAAGCGCGTTCGACACGAGTACGACGAGATACTTACCGCTATCCAACCAAGGGAGATCGTTGTAATCATCGCTCTGCCGACGAGCGGCATCCAGCAGTCCGTTACTCAGCCACGTGCTGGGCAGCCATTCCCCGCGCGTGAATTCAAACCGCTGGAAAGTTTGCTTGAACCACGCCGTGCCCAAGAGATCGGCGTTATCAATATCCAGCGTGTGCCAAATGGAACTGTAGGCGATAGCCACGACCACGAGCGCGATCGCGCCGACGATTATCCGTCGCAGATGCGGCACGCGGCTGATGAGAATCAGACAGGCAATAGCTCCGATTGAGCAAGGAATGTATGCGAACGAAATCATCAGCGCCGGCAGATACGCGTAGTAATACCAGGGGGCTTTCACGACCAAGCCGTAGGCGACCATCATAGGGCTGGCCAGCAGAAAGAAGCCCCAACTGCTGAAGAACAGTGCTTCTTGAAAGCGATAGTAAACAAGCCGCGAATCGCGTACGGGAAGCGTCATCAACAGGGATGTTTCATTCGACGCATAAAGCCCACCGTACAGAATGATGCCAGCGGAAAATATCAGCATCACTTGCAGCGACATGAAGAACAGCGTGAAAACAAACTGCACGGTTTGTGCGTGATAGGTCGCCCCAGGTGGGCCGACGTTGGACACCACAAACGAAAAGCCCATGTAAAAGAGTGCGAACAAGCCGGCCCAGAAAAAGATGCTCAGCGAGATTACCAAGCTGGTCCGCATCCGCGAATGGGTGAACAGATGCTTGAGCTGGCTACGCGACTCGCGCAAGCGCAGTTTCCAAAACAGCCGTCCTTCGCGTTCATGCGTCGGCAGCCGCTCGACGTCGGCCAGATAATCGGGCTGAAAAGGAACGTCCGCCGTAGCCATCGCAGTGCTTAATCCTTTGTCAGCGCCAAATAGAGCGATTCCAGATGGCCGTCGGTTTCGGGGATACGCTGTCGCAATTCCGCCATCGGTCCACTGAACACCAGCTGGCTGGCCTTCATTACAGCTACGCGGTCGCAAATTTCCTCGGCGATCTGCAATGTATGAGTCGACATCAACACCGTGCGGCCGCTGTCGGCATAAGCGCGCAGTAGATCTTTCACCAACCGAATGCTCTGCGGATCGAGCCCCACCATCGGTTCGTCGACCACCAGCACTTCGGGCTGATGAATCAACGCCGCAGCAAACACCGTGCGTTGCCTCATACCGTGGGAATAACTTTCGGTGAGCCGATTGAGAAATGGCCCGAGTTGAAAGCGTTCGGCTTCGCGATCGACCGCATTACGAACTTCCGTGGCGGAGAGGCCATAGAGTTCCGCGACGAATTCCAGGAATTCCCGCCCGGAAAGTTTTTCGTACAAATAAGGCTGATCGGGGACATAGCCGATGAGCCGGCTGGCTTCGCGAGGATTTTCGCTAACGACATACGGCCCGACGCGAACCTGCCCCTCGCTCGGCTTCAGTAATCCCACCAGCATTTTAATCGATGTCGTCTTTCCCGCGCCGTTGTGGCCCAACAGGGCGAGCAATTCCCCTTTGCCCAGCGTCAGGTTCAAGCGATCAACGGCAACCCGATTGCCATAGGCGCGGGTGACGTCTTCGAAGCTGATCATGGGAGGAAGCGGTTCTGACACACTTACGATTATTATCGCCCGAGCAGTTCTGCTCAAGGATTCGTCGTGGCCGGGGAAAAGGGCGATCCCCCGTTGAGCATGTCGACCAAGGGAGTGGGAGACAAACGCTCCACTTTTTGATGCTTCGAGAACACAACCGGTTCCAGATCAACGATTTGGTCAAATAGTTCTTGACCAATCGCCGCGGATTGCTTGTCAGAAAGGCGATTGAAACGGAGGCGGGCAGTTCCCAAGAACACGTCGCGACGCAGCACGGTTCCTTCGGGCTCGACCCAAGAAACTGCCTGTAACCGCGCCTTGTCGGAAATGCCCGAGCCGATAATGCCGTGGTATTCCACCTTCAGCACACGACGCGACTCCTTTCCAAATTCAATCTGCTCTTCGCCAACCACTTCGGCATGGATCAATTCGGTCGGTTCACCGGGTGCGCGGAACGGGCTGTAGACTTCTTCCTGCCAATGGCGGCCGACATACATATAAGGGAGCCGGGCATCGGGAAACAGCATTTCGTTAAGCGACTTGCTATCGGGCATGTAGATCGGCACTTCGTACGGAAGCTGGCCCGAAATCACGTTGAGCCGCAAATATGAATCTTTCACCCGTCCAGAGAGCCGCAGCACCGAAGGCATTTCGTTGAGCATCACCTTGCTGTCAAAAGAAGCAAAGTTCCCGAGCGAATCGAATTCAACCCGCGAGATCACATCGAACGACATTTCACCCAGACTGGGCACGGCCATGCGCATCCAAGCAGGAGCGAGATCGATTATCGGCATTTCTTTGAGAGAAATGCGGTTGTGAAGTTCGACGCTACCACCGGCCCCCGGTACGCGAACGCTGGCCGCTTTGCCGACATTCTTGCCTTCCCATTCGACATTCCACGCCACGGCTTGGCCGTTTTCGTAGGTTTCGATAGCAGGAGGTTGCCCATCTTGAAAGGTGGGTAGAATGCGATCCGTGAATAGCCAAGTCATGCTGCATAACCACAGCACAACCACAGCTAACACAAAAATCTTATTGGCCATGGGCGCGGCTCCAGGGTAAGGAAAGCCCAGTAGTTAGTTCCAAACTCAACACGACCTACACAACTCTAGGTCTGGTTGGCTTGGAAATTGGTTCACGATGGCCCGGGTCGAGCGGGGCAGCGCCACTTCTATTCCTGATCCGGCTTGCATTCTATCCGACTTCTCGCGTAATTGCGACAGAATATCGCAAATTTACAAAAACACAGTGAACAACTGTGAATTTTCTCCGTATAGGATCGATCATTGTGATATTTACTTGGATGCGGCTTTGTTGGCCCATTTCTTGCATAGTTGGCTGAACCGACAGACGGTTCGCGCTGTCAACTCTTCCAGTATCTTGTGCTTTATGACCCGTAATAAGGATTTTGAATCCTAACTAGCATCCCACAACTGTTAGGGTGTCTGGGTTATAACCTGGATGCAGCGACTGCACTTTGTATGAAAATTAACCAAGTTTTAATGACACAAAGTCGTGCTGTCAGGAATTGCATTTCGATATTGGATCAGTTACGTTATTAACCAGCGCGGCCATGGATTGTTTCTGGACGAACAAGCTTTAACAGGAGGTAATCTATGCCAAGTGGTGCTTATTTCATTCGTAGTTGCCCTACTTGCGGCAGGTCCCTCGAAGTGCGGGTCGAATACCTCGGGAAGATGGTATCCTGCAAACATTGCTCGGCTCAGTTCGATACGAGCGATCCCCCTTATTTCTCTGACGGTGCCAGCGAATCGTCGCTCAATTTGCTAGCGCGTGCTGAAGAGCTTTTGCAAGCGGTGAAGGTTAACAAATCTGAAGAGAGCTGTTACGCACTCGATTAGGCTCTTCACGGATTAGGCAATTTTAATCAATTCGCCTTTGCGACCAATCTCGCTAGATCGTCGAAAAACCGTGGGTACGTTTTGGCAGTGCAGCCCGGATTTAGGATGACCACGCCGGGCTGTACTAACCCCGCAATCGCAAAACTCATTGCCATCCGGTGGTCGTTATAGGTGTCGATCGCAGCTGCACGCAGTGGTCCGGGCGTAATATCTAAGCCTTCGGCGTGTTCGATAACGTCGGCACCGAGTTTTCTTAATTCCGTCGCCACGGCAGCGATGCGATCCGTCTCTTTATGGCGGATGTGGCCAACGTTGCGAATCCGCGTAGTCCCTTCGGCAAACAGCGCCACCACCGCCAGCGTTTGCACGGTATCACTGATGCCGTTCATATCGATGTCAATTCCCTGCAGCGGCATGCCGATCACCATGATCGAATCGTTTTCGTGATGAACTTTGCAGCCCATCTGGGCCAGGCATTCCACGAAAGCAACGTCGCCTTGCATGCTTTCACGGCTCAAGCCTTTGACCGTGACTTCACCTCCAGTCACCGCAGCAGCAGCCCAAAAATAACTCGCCGCCGAGGCATCAGGCTCAATGTCATAATTGGTAGCGGTGTAGTTGCCGACGCTTGGAATCTCGATCTTGGAATAATCGCTAGCAGGAATGGTCTCAATACCGAACGATTGCATGACTTTGAGCGTCATCGCCACGTAAGGAATCGAAACGAGCGTGCCGACGACATTCAAGGTCACAGAATTCTTGGCACACGGAGCGGCCATTAGAAGCCCACTTAGGAATTGACTCGAAATATCACCGCGCACCTCTGCCGAGCCCCCATCGAGGCCATCCGCGTGCACAACAACAGGGGGACAACCTTGGGCCCCATCACAAACGACCTTTGCCCCCAGCTGATTGAGTGCGTCGACCAAATCGACAATCGGGCGCTCACGCATACGCTCGATTCCATCCAACCGATACTTGCCTTGTCCCAAGGTCACCAGCGCCGTGAGAAAGCGAATCGTCGTACCGCTATTGCCGACGAAAATATCAGCTTCCTTGGCGGGAATTTTTCCTCCGCAGCCCTGCACGCGAAGTGTCTCGCCAGCATCGTTCACTTCAACATCGATCCCCAACTGCTTGAGCCCGGCGATCATCACATGGGTATCTTCGCTGTCGAGTGCCCCGGTGAGCAACGACTCACCCTGCGCAAGCGCGGCGCAAACTAGCGCGCGATTGGTGATGCTCTTAGACCCCGGGGGACGCACTTGGCCACGAATCAGCCCCGCGACAGGTTGTATCTCGATCTCAGCGGACATAAATCGGTGAATTAAGAAATCTTAGTGAAAATCGCCGCCCACGCGCGATTGGTCGTTTGACGCTCGGCGTGTATGCTTAGGACTAGAATATCGCGACTAACACTCTTCTGCCACCCGCAAGCCAATTCCGTCGACGCACTCCACCACACACCCTCGCGCTTCCCATGAAAAAAGTTTCTTCCGGCGGCGGCTGGCCAGCCATTTGGTACACGCTACGGAAAGGCCGCGAAGCAGGCGGGCTTTGGAAACTATGGAAGGCGATGCGTTCCAAAAACGCTTGCAAGACCTGCGCCCTAGGCATGGGTGGGCAACGCGGCGGCATGGTCAACGAGCAAGGCCACTTCCCCGAGGTCTGTAAGAAATCTCTGCAAGCCATGGTCGCCGACATGCAGGGGGCGATCAACACCGACTTCTGGCAAAAGTACACCCCCGATGAGCTCAAACAATTCACACCGCGCGAGTTGGAAAACTGCGGTCGACTGACGCATCCTTTGCTCTACTCACCAGAGTTACGTTGTTATCAACCAATTTCTTGGGAAAGTGCCTATCAACGAATCGCCAGTAAATTACGAGAACTCTCTGCCGATGAGACCTTTTGGTATTTCAGTGGCCGCAGCAGCAACGAAGCTGGATTCCTGCTGCAGATGTTCGCGCGGCTCTACGGCACGAACAACGTCAACAATTGCAGCTTTTATTGCCATCAAGCCAGCGGCGTGGGGCTCACAAGCAGCACCGGCAGCGGCACGGCCACGATTGCGCTCGAGGATCTCGACGCAGCGGATTTGGTCTTTGTAATCGGCGGCAACCCGGCCAGCAATCACCCGCGGCTGATGCGCACCTTAATGGAAGTCCGTCGTCGTGGTGGGGAAGTGATCGTCATCAATCCCATTGCGGAAACGGGCCTCATGAATTTTCGCGTGCCGAGTGATTTGCGTTCGCTATTTTTTGGAACCAAGATCGCCAGCCTTTATGTGCAGCCACACATTGGTGGGGATCTCGCGATGCTTACGGGCATTGCCAAAAGGATCGTCGAGCTGAATGCCCATCTACCGAGCTTCTTGGAACAATACTGCAACAACTGGCCGGCGTTGAAAGAAAACCTCGCCGAGACCTCTTGGGGCGAGATCATCTCAAAGTCAGGCGTTACGTTTGAAGAGATCGATGGGATCGCGCAGCGGTATACAAAATCTCAGAATGCCGTGTTTAGTTGGACGATGGGCATCACGCACCACGCTCACGGCGTGCAAAACGTACAGGCCATTGCTAACTTGGCACTAATGCGGGGGATGGTAGGTCGTCCCGGTGCAGGATTATTACCGATTCGCGGGCATTCCAATGTGCAGGGGATCGGTTCAGTTGGCGTCACTCCGAAACTGAAAGATGCGATTTTTGACAGGTTGCAATCTCATTTTGGTGTGACACTCCCCACGACGCCGGGGCTCGACACGATGAGCTGCATGGAACAGGCCGCGGCGGGCAAACTGAAGTTCGGTTTGTGCTTGGGTGGAAATCTGTACGGTTCCAATCCCGACGCCACATTCGCGCAAAAATCTCTCGAGAAGCTCGATATGCTCGTCTATTTGAGCACAACTCTCAACACGGGCCATGCTTATGGTTTGGCACGCGAAACGATTATTCTGCCCGTGCTCGCGCGCGATGAAGAACCACAAGCAACCACACAAGAGTCGATGTTCAATCTCGTGCGATTGAGTGACGGAGGCCCACGCCGCCACGCGGGCCCCAAAAGCGAAGTCGAAGTCATCGCCACAATCGCGCACAATATCGCCACAGGCGAGCCCGCTTCAGCGGGCGGTGCAGCGGGCTGCGTAAAAGCTGGTTTGAAATCCATCGATTGGAAATCCATGCGCAACACAGGCCGCATCCGAGAAGCAATCTCAGCCATTGTGCCCGGTTTCGACAAAATCAAAGACATCGACCGTACGAAGGAAGAATTCCAAATCGCCGGCCGCACGATCCACGAGCCCAGTTTTCCGACTCCCGATGGCAAGGCTGTGTTGCACACCCACGAATTACCCGAACTTTATGGGGCTATCCCTGGCGAACTGCGCCTCATGACAATTCGTAGTGAAGGGCAGTTCAATACCGTCGTGTATGAGGATTACGATCTCTATCGCGGCGTGCCCGATCGTCGAGTTATTTTGCTTCACCCCGATGATGTTGCGGTCTTCGGATTGGAAGAATCTGCAACGGTGTCTGTCCACGGGCCGGCAGGCTCGATGAACGGTGTGCGTATTCATGGCTTCCCCCAAATCAAACCAGGCAACGCGGCCATGTACTATCCCGAATGCAATGTCCTGGTCAGTCGTCATCTCGACCCCGATAGCAAAACTCCTGCATTCAAGTGCGTGGTCGTAACCTTAACTCCTGAACCATCACTTGTGGCTTAGCGATCAATCAATCCAAGGAAAGGTTTTATGCTTCATCATTTTTCTGCGTTAGTCGCCTTAGTCACGATGATAATAGTAACGAATAGCACAACCAGTTCCGCCCAAGACAACACCGTCGCGGCGCGGGATTTCATCAAGCATTACGAAGAGACCGTCGTCCCCATCGAAATCGCTCTCAGCCGCGCGTGGTGGGATGCCAACACCACCGGCAGTGATGAAGCGTTTGCGTCAAAGGAAGCTCTCGATAAGCAACTGAACGAGCTTTTGGCTTCTAAGGAAGATTTCGCAAAGCTCAAACTCATTAAGGCAGCACAGATCGATGATCCTCAAGTGGCCCGCCAAATCGAGTTGCTTTATCTGTTGTACCTGGGCAAGCAAGTCGATATCAAACTGCTCAACCGCATGTCGTCGAAAGCCAACGAAATTGAAAAAACGTTCAACACTTTCCGCGCGCCGGTTGGCGACAAGTCGCTCACTGACAGCCAGGTTCGCGAAGTGCTGCTCAAAAGTCAGGATTCCGCCGAGCGGCAGGCCGTGTGGGAAGGCTACAAGCTGGTCGGTGAAAAAGTTGCCGAGGATTTGCGCGAGCTCGTCAAGATGCGCAATCAGGCGGCGCAGCAACTAGGGTTCAAGAATTATCATGTGATGCAGCTGGCGATCAACGAGCAAGATCCCGCTCAAGTGTTGGCGCTTTTTGACGAACTCGATGAGCTCACGCGCGAACCTTATGCCAATGCGAAGCAGGAAATTGATGCCTCGCTGGCTGTGTATAGCAATATCCCCGTGGATGAATTGCAGCCCTGGCATTATCACGACCCATTCTTTCAAGAGCCTCCCGCCGTCTATGAGGTCGACCTCAGTGGGCCGTTTGCACAGGCCGATATTCTCCAAATCTGCCGTGAGTTTTATCAAGGCATTGGCTTGCCGATCGACGATGTAATCGAGCGGAGCGATCTCTACGAAAAACCGGGCAAGAGCCCGCACGCCTTTTGCACCGACATCGACCGCGAAGGAGACGTGCGCGTACTGGCCAATATCGTTCCCAACGAATATTGGATGGGAACGATGCTGCATGAGTTGGGCCATTCGGTTTACACGAGTAAGTACATCCCCAGCTCGCTCCCTTACTTGCTGCGGGTGAATTCGCACATTCTCACCACCGAAGGGGTGGCCATGATGTTCGAGCGTTTCGCCACGAGTGCCGACTGGCTCAAAGCCTATGGTGTGAAAGTCGACGACCCCGCGGCCTACACCGCCGCGAGCCATCGCATGCGACGCGACAAGTTGTTGATCTTCTCGCGTTGGTGTCAGGTGATGTACCGCTTTGAAATGGCCATGTATGAAAATCCCGATCAAGACTTGAACAAACTATGGTGGGATCTGGTCGAGCGGTATCAACTCGTGAAGCGACCCAAGGATCGCAATGCACCCGATTTTGCAAGCAAGATTCACATCGTCACGGCCCCCGCATATTACCACAACTACATGATGGGCGAACTGTTTGCCTGCCAAGTCCACGAAGCGATTGCCAAAGAATTGAAACTTCCCGGCGATCCGGCCCAAGCCATCTACACACGCGACCCACGTGTCGGCGAGTTCATGCAGGCAAAAGTCTTCGATCCCGGCGTGATGCTTCCCTGGAACGAGCTCACCAAGCATGCCACCGGCGAGGAACTCAATGCCAAAGCCTTTGCGGCGGAATTCGGTGAGTAAGCAATTCGTTAAGCAGTTCCCGTTTAGGATGAATCTTGCTGGCAAAGACTTGCTTGCTGGCAACGCTCAACTTACGCTAAGAGTTTAGTTCGCTGCGGAATGTAAAATTCTGTACACTCATCCTCTTTGAATTACGCTTCCCCAAGGCATGGCCATGAAACGATTTGTGAGCCTATTCATCGCTGGCTCGTTGTTGGCAGGATGTCTCTGCATCCGGCCCTTGATTTCCGTGGCACAGCAACCCGTCGGTGACAGTCCTCATCCGTCGACCACTACTGGGGAAATGGATGCCGCGCGAGAACAGATTTGGAACAGCCCCGAGATGCTCGAAGCGCGGGCTCACATGGAGTTGACGTTCCAAAGGTCCGCCCAGATTACTGACGAGCAAGCCGCTCAGTATATGGCCGACCTTAAAGCGATGTCTCCCGAGCAAATGCAAACTTGGCTGCTTCAACATCAAGCTCAACGCGCCCAGGTGCAGCAGGAAGAAGCCCGCTGGTCAAATCTACGGCGTGATACTTCGCGAGGAAATTTGCCCGGGCAAAATGTCGGCGGCTTTCGCAATCCCGTGGCAACTCGCAGCAATGTCTCGTCGGGGCGGCCCGTGACGAATACTCCGATGCGGCAACCTCAGCAGCCCGTCCAAAAGCCGTTTTCCGACCCGCAGTATGCCCGAGCGCTGAAACCCCTCGTTTCAAGTCGAGATGTGGCCCGCGCGGAAATTCTGCGCAGTTTTAGCCCGTGGTTCGTCTATTAAAATTGCGCTACGATTTGACCCACTAAACATAGCAGACGTTTCAAATATGAACTCTCATTGCTTATCTCGTTTTCTTGGCCTGATGCTCAGCGCCTTAATGCTGTTAGGCTCAGCACACGCCCAAGAAATTCGCCAGCCGCTTCCCAATGGCTCGAGCAATGCGGCCTTGCACTACCAACGGGCGATTCTGTTTCTCGACAATGTCGATCCTGAGTTAAGAAAATTGCTCGACGAACCGCTGTGGAAACTCGTTACGCCTGACATGACGAGCGATCAACAAAACAAAATCTCGCAGCTTCTTTTTCAGGGTCGCCATGCTTTGCGTGCTGGGATGATCGGCACGCAACAGAGCGCGGCTGATTTTGGCACCGATTTGCGCGCCTACGGATCGGCAATTCTTTTGCCGCATGTGGAATCGCTGGGGCAATTGGCCAAGCTGATTTCGCTGTACGGTATGCAGCAGCAGGGAAATGAACAATGGGCCGATGCTGCGGAAACGTATCTTAGTGTCGTGCGGATGGGACAGCATCTCACCGAGCAGCCTACACTGGGGGAATCCGCCAAAGGAATTCGCATTCTCGAAACAGGTTATTACAGCCTCGTCACCTGGGCCACTCATTGCCCGGATCATAAACTGACTGCGTCAGCGCGGCTGTCGCTGTTGGCAGCCAACTCCGGATCGGTATCGCCGCTCAACGCGATCAATACCGAAGCCGCGATCGTGGATTTGCGGATCACTCAACTCCAAGCAGCTTATCCGAACGGCAATTGGCCAGAAATTTTGCTGGCGACGATTACCGATGAGCCAGAAGCCGAAGACGTTGCCGATTGGCAAGAGTTCGCCAAATCGCAGGCCATCAAACACGGCGTGCCGGACTCGGTTTTCACGAGCGCCGAAGAGTTCGACAAATTCGCTGATCACATGCGAGAAGTCAACAGGCAATATTATGCACGAACGCTCGCGGCGTTGGCTTTGCCACCACAACAAGCCATTCTCACAGGACAAAAAGTCCATACGGAATTCGCCGATCAGTTATTGCGAATAGGAAATGCTGAAACGCTCAGCCCTGGCCAGATCGCTGCATTCTATGCGACCCACGAAGCCGCTTTCCGGCTTTTGGATGTGACGCTTGCCGTTTGTGCTCAGCGAGAGGGAGAACTCTTCCCGCCCAATCTCACAAAAGTCGCCACAACCTTTGGCGGGAAACTACCCGTAAATCCCATCGACGGCAAAGCCGCTCAGTATCAAGCGAGCAGCGACCGCAAGGGTTTCCGAATTTCGTTCCCTGCCATCAAAATTGGCGAAATCGAAGTTCCTCAAATCGCATTCGATTATAACTTCGCCCAAAACAAGAAATAGTAAACCACTCATCGACGCTGATATTCGCTAATTTTTATTAGCGATCATTAGCGTGAATTAGCGGTTAAAACTTCTTAGCCTGGCGTGTCGAGATACGGGTCTTGGCCCATGGCGCGCTGAATTTTTTGCCGTTCTTTTTCGTGATAGAGCATAATTTTTCGATCGCGGAAGTGCCGTCGTTCCACACGGCGCTGGGCTTTGTGAAAAATCTGCTCCATCGACTTGAGCGCTCCCTGTGAGCGAAGGCCCAACTCACGTAGTCGCGTTGCTTTCTTAGGACCGTAACCCAAGAGCAAAATCTCGTCATCGAGCGCGAGAAACTGGCGGTACGAACCAGGATCACCTTGGCGGCCGCAGCGGCCAATCAACTGGCGGTCGATTCGCTTGGCTTCGTGGAGTTCCGTGCAAATGACGTGAATGCCGCCAAGCTCATGCACCCCTGGCCCTAATCGAATATCCGTACCACGCCCCGCCATGTTCGTGGCCACGGTGACTTTGCCTTCTTGCCCCGCAGCCGCGACGATTTCGGCTTCACGTGCGACGTGTTTTGCATTGAGTACAACCGGTTCGATACCTCGTTCAGCGAGCATATTGGCTAGGTGCTCGCTCTTATCAATCGAGCGTGTGCCAATCAAAACTGGCCGGCCTTTTTGGTGTTCGGCGATAGCATCCTCAACGACTCCCAACCATTTTTGATCGATCGTGCCGTAGACCTGCGTTGGCAATTGCTTGCGAATCGGGGGGCGATTCGTCGGAATCGATTCCACCTTCACGCGGTAGATTTTTTTCAGTTCGCCACGGCTCGTTGAGGCCGTGCCAGTCATCCCTCCCAGGCGTTCATAGCGCAAAAATAAATCTTGGATCGTGATCCGCGCCGCCTGATTCGTGGCGAACGTGATTTCGACCCCTTCCTTGGCTTCGACCGCTTGATGAATCCCAGCCCGCCATTTGCGCCCCTCGGCCATGCGGCCTGTGAACTCGTCGACGATTACGATTTCGCCGTCTCGCACTACGTACTGCCGATTGAGAAACATCTCGCGGTCCACTTTAACTGCGCGCTGGATATATTCGTAAATCGATGACAACGGCAAACGATCCATCGCGCTCGGCTTGGGCAGCATCCGCACAAGTTGCCGCCCGGCGAGTGAAAGCTCGACGGTTTTGTCATCATGATCATAAACGTAGTGTTCGTCTTCAATAAAATCGGTCTGCCTCTCGGCAGCCCAGCGATAGGCTTCGGTCGCGATTTTTTCGTCTTCGCCGGGGAGCGCACTTATAATGAGCGGTGTGCGAGCTTCGTCGATGAGAATGCTGTCGGCTTCGTCCACCAGCATGAAATGCAAACCGCGCTGTACGGGTTGATCGCCAGCGGCATCGCCCACCGTGCCCAGCATCTTGCCGAACAAATCCTGATTGCCTTCACCTTGGGATCGCATGAGCAAGCGATCGCGGAGAAAATCGAAGCCCATTTCGTTGGCCGTGCCGTAGGTCACGTCGCAGGTGTAGGCCTTGCGGCGTTCAGGCTGCGGTTGCTGGCCTTGAATCACTCCCACGGTCATACCCAACGCGGAATAGAGTGGTTTCATCGATTCAGCGTCGCGGCGGGCTAGGTAATCATTCACCGTTGCCAGATGCGAGCCTTTACCTTCGAGTGCCGCCAGATACATCGGCAATGTCGCGGTAAGCGTTTTGCCTTCGCCGGTTTGCATTTCGATAATCGAACGATGATGCACGGCCGCTCCGCCCAGAATTTGCACGTCGAAATGCCGCATATTCATTTTGCGGCGACCTGCTTCACGCACGAGGGCAAACGCCTCGACGAGCAGCTTATCGAGCGATTCGCCGCTCCGGACACGATATCGCAATCCCAAGCTCGTTTTGCGCAGGTCGTAGTCGCTGAGCTGCTGCATCTGCGGTTCAAGGGCGTTGACCAGCGGGACATAACTCGCGCAGCGGGCAAGATGATCTCCAAGCTTGGCTCGGATGGTGCAACTCAAACCACTGGGAATTTTCGACACGCTTGACTACCGCGAGATGTCTGGACCAGAGAAAGAGAATAAGTCCCTCTGAATGATTCAATCATACCGGGACACGCGCGGTTGGAGAATGACTTACCGTTGACGTTGAATCCCTTGCACGGTGTAGGAGGGCACGAACGTGCCGTCGCCGTTGTCGTGAGGTTCCATGAATCCTTGGATCAGCAAGAACTCACCGGGCTGCAATCCGCCGAGAATTTCCGGATTGCTAATCACCGCGACGCCGCCGTAGTGATCGGGTGCCCCTTGCAGTGGAATATAGCGGACGCCCCAGTAGCCGGTTTGTGGATAGTATTGCAATTGCCCGCGGAGCGTGGCGTAGGAACCGTCAAAGCCAAAACGGGCCGGATCTTCCTGAGGTGTGCCAGGAGCTTGCGCGGGGATTGGTTCGACCGTGCTTGTTGCGGCTGCTTGTTGAGAACTCCCTTGCGGACGGAAACCATCACTCGCCGCCGCTGGGGTTGGCGTAGCCGTGTATTGTGCCGGTTGAACCGAGTTTGGGAAGCCTTGAGTTTCAATCGCAGGGGGCGAGTAAACAAACGGCGTACTCGTGCCCATCTGCTGATTCGCCGCGACCTGCAGAATGTCATTCGGATTGCTGTTGGGCACTGATGCGAATCGCGTGCTCTGATCGTCAGGATTGATTCGCACGACGGAGTTTTCCGTACCCGTGGGGGCAGGGGTGTAACTCGTGGCTGGCGGTGCGCCATACGGATTGGCAGCGGGTTGATTCCAACCGCCGGGCGGCGTGACAGGCGCGCTTTGCAAAGGCTGTGTTTGTGGCGGAGCGGTCACCGAAGGAATCGCGGTGCTGGCCGGAGCAAACGTTGTCGCTGGTGCGGCACCAGGAACTGCGGCCGGCGCGGTTGCCATACCGGGATCACCAGGATAATAAGGTTGAGCCGTCCCCGGCGCGAGAGTGCGCGTGGCCGGTGGTGGAACGCGATCAGCAGACGCGAAAGGGTTCGTGAGCGGCGTCGACTGAGAGCGACATCCGCCTATCACGCAAAGCATTATGATTGCGATGACCCACCGCATCGGTAGATTCCTTTCCACCGCCTGGAGCGAAAAACAAAGCCACGTCTGGCTACAGTGCGAATGTTAACCAACTTGCCGATTGTGTCCAGACAGATTTGCCAGCTACGCGAGGCACCTGCTAAGAACTTGCCCAATTTGTTACGATCATCAGCGCGAGCCTCGAGAAACCTGCGGGCTACGCAGGCCTTGAGGCAAATAAGTAGAATAGGCAGAGTACGAACCCGCTCTACGATGCATCACTGGAGAGTGTGTGGCAGTTAGCGAAAGTAACACACCAACTGAAAGTCCTCGGCTCTACGGCTATTGGACGGCCCATTTTGTCGTCGTGGCCAGCATGATCGGCGCGGGGATTCTCTCCGCGTCGGGATATATTTTGCGCGATACGGGCAATCCCGCGGCCCTTCTGGCACTTTGGATTGTCGGCGGCGCAATGGCCTTGGCCGGCGCTGTGACGGTCGCCGAATTGGCCACAACTTTTCCGCGCGTGGGTGGCGACTATGTGTTCGTCCGCGAAGGTTTTGGTCCCGCAACAGGCTTCGTCGCCGGTTGGGCCACTTTCTTTTTGGGATTCGTCGCGCCCACGGCAGTCATCGCCCGGTTAGCTGGCTCGTATCTTATTGACCCGTATGAAACGTTCCTCAGAGAGCAGGGGCTCGACTTCATTGCAGGTTACGGCCCGCAATCCGTTGCTGCATTGATCATCCTCAGTAGCTCGATCGCCCACGTGTTGGGTCATCGCCAAAGCGCAACATTTCAAACAGTATCAACCATCAGCAAACTGCTGGTACTCGCACTTTTGTGTCTCGCCGGCTTGTTTTCCAGCCACGCTCAATGGGAATACTTGCAGCAAAGTAGTTGGCCACCGAGCGATCAATGGTCACTGCTCGCCACCGATTTGATCTACGTCTGTTATGCCTATTCCGGCTGGAACGGGGCCGGCTATCTGGCGGGTGAAATCAAGAATCCCACCAAGTTGTTGCCACGCTCTTTAATCGGCGGCACGGTGACGGTGATCGTCATCTATCTGGCATTGAATCTGACGTACGTCATCGCCTTAGACCCACATGCTATGCAGCAGTTGCCCGTGGATAAGGTCGAGAATGTTGCCGAAATGGCGATGCAGCAGCTGTATGGAACGACCGCCGCGACTGTCGGGGCCATGCTGTTGGGATTGGGACTGATCGCTTCGGTCAGTGCTTACATGATGATCGGGCCACGTGTTGCACTAGCCATGGCGAATGACGGTGCCTTCCTTCCGTTCGCTGGCTATTTGCACCCGACGCGGCAAACGCCCATTGCAGCGATCTTCCTGCAAGGCGTGCTGGCCTGCGTGCTCGTGTGGTCGGGCAGCTTTTTGCAACTTTTGGATTATGTCGCCGTGGGGCTCTCGGCCGTGTCGGGGTTGATGATCGCCAGCATCTTTCCCATTCGGCGCCGTGAATTGGATCGACCTTACCGGATGCCGCTTTACCCGCTGCCGCCTATCCTCTATTTAGTTCTCGTCACTTGGACCATCGCCAACACTCTGATGCAGCCCGACCGTCGCGTGCCCGCGCTCTTAAGTTTGGCCACAATGGCCCTCGGTGTTGCATTTGCCAGGCGCATAAAAAAAGCTCGCCCCCAACAATAAGAGCGAGCTTCTCGTTTTATGCACATGTTATTTCGACGACGCCGTGTGCATCACATCCGTATCCACGAACGGATTCATCACCACCAACGGTGCCGGGGCGTTTGAGGCCTTCGTGACTTTGTCTTCTTCAGCCGCCGGCATTTCGACGGACGTTTGCTCGACGTAGGGATTCACGATTTCCTGAGCCGAAACTGTTTCCACGACTTCGGGAGTCATCGTACCGGGCGGATAAGCAAACGGGCTGTAACCGTAACTACGTGGAACCGGAGCACTGTAATACACCGGCGGGAAGGCTGCGTAATAGGGCACCTTCTGAGCCAGCACGGAATACAACCGACCGATGTCCCAGTAACCACCCATACCAAAACCACCCATGCCGCCACAGGCACCGCCACATTGGGCATTTGCTTCACCGGCCACCAAGCCGCACAACAGGGCCATCGTCAACAAACCGCTTCTCTTGATCATCGCCGCAAACCTCAGAGGTGAATCAATCACGCTAGAAAATAGCCATCACAACCGCTATCTCCAGAATAATTGCTCGCCAAAGTATTGCAAATTCAGGCCATTTTCAGCACAAAACAGGTCCGCAAGCGAATTACCAAATCTTGATCCGCTCGGCAGGGGCCCGGTAGAGCTCGTCCCCAGGCTTCACGTCAAACGCATCGTAGAACGCGTCGAAGTTCGAGACGGGACCATTCGAACGATACATGGACGGCGAATGGGGATCGGTCAGCAAGCGATTGACCATCTCGGCATCGCGATATTTGCGCTGCCAACTCTGACCCCATCCCAGAAAGAATCGCTGATCGCCGGTCCAGCCATCGATCACGGGCGCTTCTTTGCCGTCGAGCGCGATGTTGTAAGCCTTATGGGCAATCGACATCCCCGACAAGTCCGCGATGTTCTCGCCCAGGGTGAGCTCGCCGTTTACTGTCTTATCAGGCAGCGGTGAATACTTGCTGAATTGATCCACCAGCTTGGCTGTCTGCTTGTGAAACGCCGCACGGTCTTCGTCGGTCCACCAATCGTTGAGATTCCCATCGCCATCGTACTTGCTTCCCTGATCGTCGAAAGCATGGCTGATTTCGTGGCCGATGATCGCCCCGATGCTGCCGTAGTTGACGGCATCATCCGCAGTGACGTCGAAAAACGGCGGCTGCAAAATCCCCGCGGGAAAGACGATCTCGTTCTGCCCTGGGTTGTAGTAAGCATTCACCGTGTGTGGCGTCATGTACCACTCAGAACGATCCACGGGCTTACCAAGTTTATCGACCATCCGCTTGTACTCGACCTGCGCGGAGCGCATCAGATTGCCCAATAGATCATTGGGATCAACCACCAAAGTCGAATAATCGCGCCACTTGTCGGTGTAGCCAATCTTGGTTGTGATCTTCGAAAGCTTTTCCTCGGCCCGCTGTTTGGTGGCATCGGTCATCCACTCAAGCCCCATGATGCTTTCTTTGTAGGCTTGCATTAAATTGCCGACGAGCTCGTCCATCCGCGCCTTGGCTTCGTGCGGAAAGTGTTCTTTGACATAAATTTGACCCACGGCATCACCCAGCGCACCAAAGCCCCGCTTACCGGCCAGTGCTTCGACGGCCCGCTTCCAACGGGGTTGGAGTTCGGGCACGCCCGCGAGCTGCTTGCCATACAGGTCAAATTGGGCATCGACGTACTCAGCCGGCATGCCGCTGGCGAAACTGTCGATCAATTGATAGCGCAAATATTGCTTCCAAGTCTCCAGCGGCGTGTCCGTCACGAGCCCATCAAGTTCTTCAAAGAAACTGGGGGTCACCACGTTCAACTCTTCGAGATCAACGACCTCGGCCCCATCGAAATATTTATCCCAGGGGATGCTCGGCGAGAGTTTCTTCAGGTCTTCCATCGACTGCTTGTTGTAACGCTTGTGCGCATCGCGAAGCTCGGTCCGCGTCCATTGCAACTTGGCCAACTTCGATTCCAAATCCAAAATCGTTTGGCCGATTTTGTCGTCGTGAGGAAGTTCGCTCAGCTCGAAGACTTTGTTGACATATTTGACGAGTGCCTCCCGAGCGGCCTTGTAGTCTTCTGTGTCTTCCAGATAGTAATCGCGGTCGGGAAGCGAGGTCCCCGATTGAATGATTGCCAGCAGATATTGCGACGAATCTTTGTCGTCCTGATCGACATAAATCCCAATTGGCGAATCAACGCCAATTGTTGCCAAATAGCCAAAGTGCTTGATCAGATCGTCGTGGCTCTTGAGCTGATCGATCGCATCGAGTTGCACCTTGAGGGCTGAGATTCCCTGATTCTCGATTTCTTCTTCGTCCATATAGCTCAAATAGAAATCGCCGATCTGCTGCTCGATGCTCCCCTCGGGATAATCGCCCTCGGTCAGGCGGTCGCAAATTTCGCGAATCGCGATTTGTGCCTCGTCCTCCAAAACGCTAAACGAGCCGAAATTCGATTTATCCGCAGGAATCGGAGTGTGCTTGAGCCAATTGCCGTTCACGTGCAAAAACAAATTGTCCTGCACCCGGATGCTCGGATCGACGTATTTCTTATCAATGCCGGAACGTAATTCCGCGGCAAGCAATTGGCAGGGGAACAGCAGGACGCACATCAAAAGCAGAACAAACCGCATCGGTCAATTTCTCCGGGACAGCAAGCGAATTAAGGGAATGAGTAAGTCTAGACAATTGAACCCAGACGGGCGAGACCGGTCGGCTCGTGAGTGGCGGCGGAGGCTGCTAGAATTGTGCCATGCCGCAACTCGACGTGACCACCTTATTGAGACAACGGGCCCAGGATTTGGGATTCGCGCTCTGCGGCATTTGCCCGAGCCGCTCGCCCGTGGGTGCAGCGCGGCTCGATGAATGGCTCGCCGCCGGATACGCGGGACAGATGCAGTACATCGCCGACCGCCGCGAGGCTTACAACGATCCGCAGCACGTTTTGCCGGGCGTACGGAGCATTGTCATGTTGGGAATGCTGTACGCCACGAGTGACCCCACACCCACGGATTCGACCTCGGGTCGTGTTGCCCGCTACGCCTGGGGGAATGCTGACTATCACGATCTCATTCGTGATCGATTACACACTCTGGCCGATTTTTTACGCGAGCTCGTGCCCGCTGCCAACACGCGCGGCGTGGTGGATACGGCTCCTTTCTTGGAACGCGAATTCGCTCAGCTGGCCGGTCTCGGTTGGGTCGGCAAGAACACTTTGCTCCTTTCCAAACATGCCGGCAGTTATTTTTTTCTCGCCGCTTTGCTCACCGACGTGGAACTGGAGTACGACACCCCGTTCGTTGCCGATCATTGCGGCACGTGCACGGCTTGTCTCGATGCCTGCCCCACGCAAGCGTTTCCGCAACCGTACGTGCTCGATGCTTCGCGGTGCATCAGTTATCTCACGATTGAAATGCATGATGCAGTGCCACTAGAACTTCGCGAAGGCATGCAAGATTGGGTTTTCGGATGTGATGTATGTCAGGAAGTATGCCCTTGGAATCGCGGCGCGCCGAAATCGACGGAACCATCGTTCCAGCCGCAAGCTGATCTCAATCCAGTCAATCTTGTGGAACTATTCGATCTGGATGAAGCCGGCTTTCGCGCACGCTTTCGTCATACGCCGCTATGGCGTGCCCATCGGCGAGGATTGTTGCGCAGCGCCGCCATCGCGATTGGCAATCACGGCGATCCGCAAGCGCTGCCCGCACTTGAAAAGGCTATGAATGATCGCGAGCCTGTGGTTCGCGAAGCTGCTGCGTGGGCGATTGCGCGAATTAATGCTTGTTGCTAGCCGGACCGCCATGCGGCCCGGGGCTGTTGACGATTCCTACTCCTCATCGACAATAAACAACATGCTCCACCCCATCCCCCAAACGCTGCCAATTGGCCCGATCACGCTCGACTTCCCCGTCGTGCAAGCGGCGCTCAGTGGTTACAGCGACACGGCGATGCGGTTGATCGCTCGCCGTTTGGGCGCGCCTTACACGCTGTGCGAGGTGCTGCTCGATCAATTCATCTTGCAAGTTCGCAAGCGCTCACGGACCCACCACATCATGCACGTCGACGACGAAGAGCATCCCGTCGCCGGGCAACTCATGGGGGCTGATCCCAGCCAGTTCGGACCTGCGGCTCAGCGTCTCGTCGAGCAGGGCTTCGACGTGATCGACATTAACTTCGGTTGTCCGGTGAAAAAAGTCCTGGGACGTTGCCGAGGTGGTTTTCATTTGAGCCAACCCGCTGTGGCCATCGAAATCATCGAGCGTGTTCGTGCGGCCGTTCCTGCCCACGTTCCCGTGACTCTGAAAATGCGTCGCGGCATCGACGACACCGCCGAAAGCCGCGATGACTTTTACACGATCTTCGATAAGGCTTACGAACTCGGCGTGGCCGCGATAACAGTGCATGGCCGGACGGTCCAGCAGCGGTACGAGGGTCCTTCGCGGTGGGAATTCTTGCGCGAGTTGAAAGAGTACGCCGGCAACCGCGTCATCCTGGGAAGCGGCGATCTCTTTGATGCTCAGGCCTGCATCGATATGCTCCGCTACACGGGAGTCGACGGCGTGACCGTGGCCCGTGGCGCGATTGGCAATCCGTGGGTCTTTCAACAAACTCGGGCTCTTGCGGCGGGTTTGCCACTTCCCGCTCCGCCGACGCTGTTCGAGCAACGCGACGTGATTGCCGAGCATTACCGGCTGGCCGAAGAACTATATGGCCCTGAGCGTTGTCTGCCAAACATGCGAAAGTTCGGCATCAAGTATTCGCGGCTGCATCCGCAGGGCGAGCTCGTCCGCGCCGATTTCTGCAAGGTGAAACAACCAGGAAGTTGGCGGTCGGTATTAGAAAAATGGTATAGCACCGATGGCCCAGGCCTGCATCCTGTGGTGGAAGAACCGAATCCGCGCTCGATTAGTTGCGCTACAGTACCAAGTTGAATCACTCGCTAGATAAAGAGGTTGAAACGCAAAGATCGCTGAGTGGCAGAGGACCACAAAGTAAAATATCTTTGCGAACCTTAGCGTCTTGGCGAACTCTGCGTTTAAGTTTACCGCCAAATCTTTGGCACCCAGCCACGCAACCGGCCACCGGGCTTTGTCTTTGATTCGTCGGTTTCCTGTGCTTCCGGCTGTTTGGCAATTGCCGACGGCACGCGTTCCAGGGGTGGCACATATTCGACAAGATAGCGCGACCAATACTCGTTCAGCAGCCTCAGGCAATCGACCACCTGATCGTCTTCGAGAGCCGTCTTTGCCGCGAACACCCGTTTGACGAGCTCGCTGCGACGGGAATCGTCAAAACGCAAATCGCACAATGCTACGTCATCGATCAGTACGTTCGCCTGTCCCACGATGTGGAACTGGACCCGGATTTGATTCGCATCCCCCACCGGTAGATCGCTTACCAGCATTTCCAGCGGTTTCCATTGGTTCTCCAGCGCGGGGGCATCAAAGGTCTGCACGCGGCGATAGGTTTGGCCGTTGTCTTCCGTCTCGATGGCAATAGCCAGCCGAGCATCTCCGGAAATTTCCTCGGCACGCACTTGAGCGTTTACGACTATCATGCCGGTTTCGGGCAGCGGGAATAAATGACTTTGCACCGCCACGCCCACGGAGTCCTCGCTCTTGAGTCGTACGGAACGAGCACCACTCCGCATCGCGGTTGTTTCCAATTCGACGGAACCTTTTTCACCCTTGCGCGGTTGCCAGCCGAAAATGCGGCTCGCCGTGTCGTCCAATTCAAAACCAGGATTCTGCAGCTGCGGATAATCGCGAGCGATGTTGAGATTGCCCGTGCGGTTTTCGATATCTTGAATCCGACGCTGCAAATAGGCTCGTGCCAGGGCATCTGAGCTAACTTTGGCTTCACCGGAACGAACACTGGCGTTATCAAACCGCCACACGTGCAAGCCGTAAGGCGCCAACGCCAAGGGCCAGTTTGATCGACCGGTCGTCAGTTTACCTGAGAACTTAGCAAACTCCGTCGTTGCTTCATCGCGGCGGCCTAGTTCTTGCCAAGTCGTTTCCGCAGGAGCATCCAATTCGAGCGTCCCCGACACGGGCCAGGGGGATTCATTCATACACAACAAGAATGTTTCGTTCTCCGTACGACGAAGCTGCATCACAAGCGGCTGCTTGCGCAAAGTGCGCGACTCCGTTCCTTGAGACGGAAGTTCAGCGAGCGACTGCAAATAGTCGCGGTGCTCGGAATCGATCACCATCGGCAAGTATTCGCCCCCTTCGACAACCGTACCTAGCTCGCCGTTGACCAGCGAACGCAGGATCGGCTTTTGATTCAGCGAGCTTGTCGGCATGGATTGTTCAGCCAGGATCAAAAACGTGCGATCCTTGGTATAAGGACTCCGCTCGTCAAACGATGCCAGTCGAGTCTGCCGCGACGGATGAAACACCATCTCATGCGATAAAGAGTTTCCGCCGGCAGTCACATCGTGCAACACGAGGTCGGCGACTTGCTCCTGAACGTGATTTCGCGAGCTGAGGCGGCTTGTATTGGTAATCTCGAGCCCTTCAATCCCTGCCAGTTTGGCCAGATCGATGCCCCGTTCGGCAAGGGCTTCTGAGTTGCGGCTAGGATTCGTCACATACCGCCGCGCCACTTGGGCAAGCGCCTGATCTGCAAACAGATTCTCGGTTGTCAGCACGAGTTTCATATCAGGCCGTTGAGCACGGAGTTGCTTCACGAGCTTAGCATAAAACTGCGTGACTTGCTCAACTCTCCATTCAATCCACGCTTGTCGGTGTCCTCCTGCAAGTGCGGCAGCAACCGTTTCCTGCGGAAGCTCAATGCCGGTGTCGGCACTGAACGCAGCTAAGACTTTGTCGTTCATCGCCACATCCAGCGGGCCAAGCATGCCGTAACCTCGGCTATCAAGCTGCAACGCAATTCCTGTGAAGGATGCGTGCCGGCTGTAGCGGCGGGTGACTTCCATCACCACGGCTTCCAATTCGTGCTGCACGCGCACATCGAGCAGATTGTAACTGGCTTTGCCGCCAGCATCGTTCGAGGTAGTCAATCGCGGTAAGGGGGCGGTCAACTGAATCGTGGGGAGCACTCGTACTTCTTCGCGATCGCAGACCCGCAGCAGCATTTCCAATACGTCTTTGCGTACGGGGTCTTGCCCACACGCCGCCAACAAGCCCGTATCGTAACGCGGAGAGGGCTGCAACATGCTACTAGGGTAGATCGCGCTGCCGTCGGCAGCCACCGAGAGCATCAGGCTGTTGTAGCCCGATAATTTCAAATGCTGTGTGAGACGCCGGGCACCGTCAAGAAATGTCGACCAACTTTGCACGCTAATGCCGCTTGCCGGATCGATAACTTCCGCTGCACCCATGTTTTGTGCAAATAGCGGTTTGGCGATATACCCCGCCACTATGCGGCCATCGGAGGTTGAAGGCGTTTCAGTAACCGAGGCACTAGCCGCATCATCGTGCCGCGATAAGGTAATCTTTCCAAACACGCCCCGCTGCGTCGCGTGCCGATTCACAATCAAGAGTTGGGGACTGCCCGTCCGTGGCCAAAAGACGACGCGGTGAGTGGCCGTCTGTGAGGGATCCGTGGTAATCACGTCATCGACATGCAGTCCCGAATCAAGCACCGGAGCGGTCACACGCCCCGCGGCATCGGGTTCGATCAAACTTACGCCCAAATGTTGTTTCTCATTGATCGGATAGGTGATCTCGACCAAATGGGGCACACCCACTTCGAGCACGGGCAGTGTAAATGCCTGCCACGAAGGATCCTGCGGATTAGTTGACGGCGGGAGTTCCACGAGCCCATGAGTGTCGCCCTCGCGTGCTAGTAAACGCACATTGCCGATCGCTCCTGGGGGCTTGCCGGTGAGCCTGGAAACTTGAGCCCATGTGGGAAAGCGTTGCCACCAACTCGGATTGGCCGGATCAATCGACAACACAGTGAGCCAGTGATCGCCGAGCGTCGGGACTTTTTGATTGGGGTCGATCACCACGAAATCGATCTCGCGCGTGGCGAACGGCTTACTCCCTTGGCCCGGAACAAACCGCGTGGCGAAACCATCTTCGTGTCTAGCGCTCAACGAAAGACGATAAGCTCCTTCCGCGCCGGGGCTCACAACGTCGAGTGCCAATTGCCCATTCGCGGGTGAACCTGTCATAAGGGTTTGTGACGATTGCCAAACGATGGCCTCGGAACCGATCGCTCGCACGACGGCATCGAAGATCACCGGTCCCACGGCCAGTTCTTCAGTGAAATCAGTTTGCAATCGCAACGGCCAATTTTCCTTGGGGGCAAAAATCAAGTTTTCGCGTGATGGAAGGACTCGGAAACGATCTCCCGGACAACGGTATGCCAACAGATAGCTCCCCAACGAATCGATCGGCTCGCGAAGCTGCTCCTTGGCCAACTTGCTCAGCGGAACTTCCACAATTGTCGGTTCGCTCGCCTGTTCCGATTGCATTTCAAATCGCAATAGCGATTCGCTCTCGCCCGCGATGGTGATGTCACAGCCGTCAAAGCCACGCTTTTCCCAGGGAGCGATTTTGATCTGATTGTCGCGCAATTGAATCGCGATGGGGGCATCGGCTTCCATGCCCAGCGGCTGAAGTTCGGTGAGCTTGGCACCTGCGCAACTGATCTGCCCCGTCCAGCGATGTTTAGCACGATCGCCGTTACTCCAAGCAACGCGCAACCGCAGAGTGATGTCCTCGGCAAAGCACTGAGAAAACACTAAGAGCGTGGCGAGCAACGTGAGCATCGCACGGGTGAGCCAGCGTTGTCTGCGCATCGCGAGACACACGCCGCCGTAGAGCTTCCGCATTTTCGGACGTCCTTGTCCGATCATGGCTCACCAAATTGTCAGAGTAAGAGCGAAACAGCTTCGTCGCGCGAGATTCATCCTGAACTTGCGCGTGCTGGCAAATCGCCTAAATTGGGTGGCGGATTGTAGATAGCACGATCATGGGTAGCCAGACCAGTTGAGTGCTAGCCAAGAGAATTTCTGGAAGGCGCCTCGCGGTTGCTAGCAGTTCATCGCCAAGGAGAAACAAGTTCGTCGGGCAGTGCTTGCTCGGCCGTCGCGCTATCACTCAGTAGGGTAACAATTTCCGAACAACGGCTGGCAATGTCGTTCGCTTCCCAACGGTCGTCGGGCTTGGCATAGAGCTCGCTATGTTCACCTCGAACGAGCATCCATGCCGGCGACCGCACCATTTGCTGGTCTTTATTGCTAGCTGTGACAAGGCCGCGGAGCGTAAGTGGCATGCCCCCCAATGCCGGCAGTAGTGACTTTCCGTCTGAACTGCTGGTGCGGAACCAATCGCGCAGCGTGGCCGCAACGTCCTCGGGTTGAGTAAATCCGATCACTCGGGGCAGCGGGGCCAGACTTTCTTGCGTCAGTATCAAACACGGCAAATGCAATTGCTCGCTGTAGAGGGTGGCACAATCGCTGCCGACGCAACCATGTTCTCCCAGAGAAAATCCCCGCGAACCAAGGATCATCGCCAGCTTTTCACTTCCAGCGAGACCCTCAAAAGCTTCAATCGTCCCTGCCACGCACAATTCCAACACACTCACTTGTGCCGCGTAAGCCACACGATACTGCAGCAACTCGTCGGGATCGTCAATGCCTTGCAAGTTCGCAGGTGGATCAACAAACTCCGGGGGCAGCGGGTCTTCCTCATCCATCATGTTTGCACGCAATTCCAACGGCGCGTCCCAGGGCCCGCACAATCCGCTGAAGTGGACCCAGAGCAAGCTATCGGCCTGATGTTCCGCCGCATCTTTTTGCCACGCGGCAAACTGCTCGACAACTCGCGCAAAGAATCGCGCGCCATGAGTCTCTTCACTTTGGTCGACCGACTGATCAGTCGAGAGTTCGACGTGCATCACTTCATCAAAACTATCGGCTTGCTCAGCAATCGTGGGATTATCGGTGATCAACCAACGCCGCGTGGGCGATTTCAACTGCGGGCATGCTTCACGATAAAAATCAGCCAGGGCAGGGGACTTGGCAAGCAGCCATTCGACCACAAGTGCACGGCTCGCGAGCTCATCGAAAAGCGGTGTGGGAAACGCCGTATTCCCATAAGCGCCCAACGCCGACGCACGCAAACCATCCACCGCAATTACCAAAGCCAAGCGATTTTCCATCGCACTACTATAGCGGATAGAAGCGATTTAGCGCAGTGCCTACGCCCTTGCGCCGCGCCATTCTCGCCACACAAGTTGCGGGAAAATCCAGGCATCGCGCAAATAGCGTATCGCCAGCCGCGATGGCTCGGTCGCTAAGCGATGGAACCACTCGAGCCCCATCCGCCGCATCCAGAGTGGTGACCGCGATTTTTCACCGGCGAGGAAATCGATCGTCGCTCCCACGCACAAGGCCACGCGGGCCTGCATTTGGTCGGCGTGACGTTCGACCCACAATTCCTGCTTGGGAGCACCCAAACCAATTAACAGAAGTTGCGGATCGGCATCGGCGATCATTCTCAAAATACGTGTGTTCTCAGCCGGATCATTTTCAAAACCAATTGGTGGCGAATATATGCCCACCACGTCGACGTTTGGCCAACGCTCATGAATGTTCGCCGCGGCCCGTTGCCCCACGCCGGAAGCGGCACCAAGCAAAAACACTCGGAGTGGCTCATTTTTATTCATGCATCCCTCGAATAACGCTGGCACCAAATCGCTGCCGGCCACGCGTTCGGGAAGTGCACGCTGCAATAACCGCGATGCCCACACCACGGGCGCGCCGTCGGCCAGCACAAGTGCGGCGTTGGCATATGCTTGCCGCAAGTCGCTGCGAGTTTGGAACATCACCGCGTGATCGACATTCGGCGTTACCACATAACGGCAAGGCACTTTGTCCGTCGTGCGACACCACCCCAACACCGTGTCAACGGCCGTGGGCATGTCGATCGTGTGAATTCTCATCCCGAAAAGTGAAATCGTGTTGAGCATTGATGACCGGTTCCTCTTCAAGTTGCCAAACGCATGCCGTTCAAGTCTTGCACGGATGCAGAGTTCGCTGGCTTCGATTGCCTTACGGTTTGTGCTCGCAACAGAGCCTGTAGCCCCACGGTCACGCCACAGGTCAAACTCAGGACCCATTGCTCGCTGGGCGAAAGTGTCAGATCGTGGAACAGTGCATTCGTGACATAAGCGATTAGCACAGCGAGCGAAAATAAACCTTGATTACGCATCCAAGCAGCTGCGCTCGTGTTCGCCATCAGTTGCCAGGCCGCACGTCCCCACGCCACCAGCAAGCCGACAAATAGAGTCAAACCGACGATGCCGGTCTCAGTAAGAATGCTTAAAAAAGTGTTGTGATGATCGAGCGGACGGATCGATTCGAGTTCGATTTTTTGGCTGCGATCCGACAAATACGGCATCTTCTTGTCGTAAAACCGGCCAAAGCCGCACCCAAATAACGGATCATCACGGAACATGCGCATCGACACATATACAAACGAGGCCCGTTGATAGACCGAATGCCCTGCATCGCCGTCGGAATCGTCGCGGCCCATGTTGATGACTTTGCCACCGACGAATAGGCCGCCTATTCCGGTTCCCAACACCAAGCCAGCGATCACCGCCGGTCGCCAAGTTTTGGGAAAGTGCAAGAACGGAATGATGGCCAATCCCCCCGCAAGTCCCAACCAACATGATCGAGTGTAGGTATAATAAAGCGCGGCACACATCAGCAGCATCGCAGCCATCAATGCTAACTTGCCCCAGCGTCCGACTTGCTGCCACAAAAACCACGCCGCCCAAAAACAAACCGTTAGATAAACGCCCAAGCTAGCCGACATCAACGCAGGCCCACGCGCACGACCAAAATGCGTGCCAAGTTTCGGATCGGCAATGAAGCGGGGAAACACGGCCCACCACTGCTCTTTGACTTCGGCGATGCCGGTCAGGGCCAAGTACAATCCGAGCAACGACAGCCCCGCGAGTAACCACTTCCAATGCTTGGGATCGAGCTCCGAATTCCGTGCCACCCAATACAACGCCGCCGACATCCAGAACGTCGCGATCAACCGCCAGAATGGTGGCACACTTGAAGCCACGCTGCCCGGTGGTTCCGTCAGCACGCAACGCACCGTCAGATAGCCCACGAGCAACAGCCCCAGCCAATCGGCCCCTGTAAGCGGCGCGATTGAAAACTCCTTACGCCACCACCGCCAAGCAAATAGCGAAACAAGACCTGCGATCAGCACGCGATCCACGGTCAACGGCAACGGTCCCAGCCGGATTTCCCAAAAATCTCGGGTGAGAATATACCCAAAAGCGATGAACACCGTGCATCCCACGAGCAACGAGCCGTGCCGGCTATAGGCCAACGCCCACGCCAAGCCCGCTACGCCGAGGATTGCCAACAAAATTTCCATGTTTCCATCTCGTTAGCAAATGGCACGTATTACGAACCAACGGACGTGGGAACGCCAAACGATGAACCACTTCCCAGTGGCAGCACAACGGAAGAAGTCGCTGGCTTGGTCGTTTCCACTTTGCGGGCGGGGATGGCATTCGCTTCGCGCAGTTTTTTCGTGTAGCTGCTGAAATCAAAGCCCGCGGTCGAAGGCCGTGGAATAACCGGCTGAGTGACTTGCGGAACTTCGGCCAGTGGAACTGTTTGGGGTTCTGTTTGTTTTACGTCTTGTGCTGTTGGCAAACTGAGGAACAGCCATCCCAGACCCAACACCATCCCCGCAAAGGTACCGAGCATCACCACGGTCGTGCGTCCCATTCCCACGGGGTAGGGGCCCGTCTCTGGTGAATCGATCGGGGTCACGAGTTGAGCACTCGCGGCAGCGGCTTGTTTGGCACGAACTTCACTGAGTTGCTTGCGGGCTTCGCTCAAGATGGCGCGGCTGCTGTCGACGCTCGCCACCCGACTTGAATATTCGGCCCGCAATTCCGCCAAGCCATTGAGTCGCGTTTTTAGTCCGGCAATTTGCAAATTCAAAACTTCCAATCGATTGTGGCTCAAGCCAACATCGACTTGCAAACCTTCGACAACCACGGCCAGTTCGCGATGCAACTCCGTCCGAATCCGAACCACGGTTTCCTGCGCGGCTCGCACGTGGGGGTGATCCGCCGTTCGTGTGCCGCTGAGTTTGGAAACTTGCAGTTGGGCGTCAACCAAACCATCTTTGAGTCGCTGCAGGGTCGGTTGAATTTTCAGCAAGCTCCCCGGCATCGCGACAAGCTTTTGTGGATTGTCTTGAGCGCCTTGGAGCACAATCAGCAGGTCTTCCGCCTCGCGTAAGCGAGCTTCGACGGCCCGGCTTTCTTTTTCGAGTTCCACGAGTTGCTGGCGAAGGTCACTTTGTCCACCCATGGCGGAATGCAGAATCCGTAGTTCACCAAGATCGCTACCGACTTGGGCTTCAAACTCCTTGAGTTTGGCATTCTCTGCTCGGTGAATTTCGGCGGAGAGTTCCACCTGCTTTTCCAAATCGTTAATCAATCCTTGCGACCGTTCCTGCCGTAGTTGGCTCAAACGCAATGAAAGTTGTTTGCAGAGTTCACCCACCAAAGCAATCGCCCGTTCGCGGCTGGGGTCCTTCACGCCGAAGTAAAAGATTTCCGTTTTGCCAAATTCCGCGCCGTTGGGTGGCGTCATACTGAGCCGTTTGCGAAATTTTTCAATTTGCTCCGCATCAGGCTCCGTGGCTGGTAGGCCCTCGGCACGATCGACGTTCTTGATTGTGGCGCTGACGACTTGATGACTCTTGGCGAGTTCGAGGATCGTTTCCTGAAAGGTCCGCATTTCGTACAAGTCGGCGAACTTGCCGGGCTGCTTCGCGCCGGTCGAGACCGAAGCCTCCTCGCGCACAACCATACCCTGAAATGCTTCCCAGTTGCGAGTCATAAACGCCGCATACACTAGCGAAAGCAAGCCACAAGCCACCATCGGAATGATCCAATCACGACGGCGCTCGATAATCAGCTTGATACAGCGTTGGGGCGTCAGGTCAAAAGTTTCGGCGTTGTTCATCAGTGTTTCCCTTCCAAGGCACGCCACGGCTGGACAAATATCTCATCCACCCCACGGGGTGATCACCCGCCGGCGAGGAAAAGAACGATTTCACGCGGCATGGGCCGCTAGTTTTCCCTACTAGAACGTAGCTTACGCAGCAAGCGATTGGGTCCAGCTAGGCATGTGACCTCGGTTCGGTGTTGCCAAAACGCCACATGTGGCGAAATCTCCACGGTGTTTTTCCCAAATCCGCGGCGAAATCTGTGTTTTCTGTCCTAGGTTTAAGTACCCGTAACCACATGAAATCCTGTGTAACGCACAGGTTATACGTCGCTCATTAGCTTTTGAAGCCAATCATGCTCGTACGCCCAATCAACAACATCGACGATCTCGCGCCGTTCCAAGCACGTTGGGATGAGCTTGCCGGGGATTGTCCGTTTCGCTGTTGGACATGGCTCACCACTTGGTGGAAGCATTATGGCACAGGCCGCTCACTGAATGTGCTGTTGCTCTTTGACGACGACAATTCAAGTTGCAGTGCTGACGTCAGTTGCCGCAACCAATCACTACCTGCCGAACAGCTCGTCGCCATACTTCCCTTGTACATCGATCACAGCCACACCCAAGGGAGCGTCATGCGGCTGTTGGGCGATGGCGAAGTTTGCAGTGAGCATCTCGATCTGTTGTGCGTGCCTAACGAACTCGATGAAGCGAGCCAAGCACTTGCTGAATACCTCGTGGCACACGCCGACGATTGGGACGCACTCAAACTCACGGCTTTGGCCGAAGGAACGCGGAATCTCGATTCCTTGTTAGTGGCCCTGACAATGGCCAGCTGCGAATTGAATCGCACGGCCGGTGTGAATTGCTGGTCGATTCCTCTGCCAGCCACTTGGGAAGAGTTTCTTGCGATGCAGTCGAAATCGCACCGCAAGCAGCTCCGACAACTCAAAAGCCGAGTCCTTGAGAGCCCGCGCGCCACCGCCTACGAAGTTAGCGACTTCCGTGAGTTTGACGTGGCTTGGGAGATTCTCATCGATCTCCACCAGCGCCGTCGCCTTAGCTTGGGAGAACCGGGTTGCTTCGCGTCGCCCCAATGGGCCAACTTCCATCGCGAAGTCGCTTTGGAATTCCTGATTCAAGGCTGCTTACGATTGTCGGTTGTGGAACTCGATGGCGAACCGATCGCGGCGGAATATCACCTTGCTGGAAATGGCGCCATCTATGCCTATCAAGGGGGCATCGATCCCGAACGTCGCGATGACGAACCGGGGCAACTCTCGATGATACTATGCATCGAACGCGCCATCGCAGCGGGCTGCACACGCTTTGAATTGCTGCGAGGTGATGAACCGTACAAAGCCCATTGGCGCGCCGAGGCTACACCCACAAGCGATATTGAAGTAATCGCGCCACGTACGCTGGCAAAACTGCGGCACTATTCTTGGAATGGTCTTCGCCGCGCCGGCCGCCTGGTCCGCCAATTCACGAACTTGCTGAGTTAACGGAGCGCGTGAATGCTGGACAACTACAAAAGTCAGATTCTGGGACTGTATTACCTAGCCACACTGCCTCAAAGGCGACAAGCGGCTGAGCAGCGATGCGAAGCCGGCACGGTGCCGATTATGTCGCTCTTGTATCATCGCGTTGCCGACACACATCCCAACACCTGGACGATCAGTTGGGAGCAATTCCGTTATGAAATGGAATGGCTGCAGCAGCACTTCGATCTGGTCTCGCTCGAAGAAGCGCAGCGCCGCATTGCCGCAGGCAAAAACTCGCGTCCGACGGTGAGCATCACGTTTGATGACGGCTATGCCGAGAATTGCGACAAGGCGATTCCCTGGCTGATCGAGCAAAAGATTCCGGTCACTTATTTTGTCACCAGCAACAATATTCTCACCGGCCAGTCGTTTCCTCATGATCTGGCCGCCAATTGTCCGTTGCCACCGAACACCGCCGCACAGATTATCGATATGGCCGCAGCAGGCATCGAGATCGGGGCCCACACGCGCTCTCATCCCGATTTAGGTCGAGTCACTTCGCTCGAAGAACTCACCGACGAAATAGTCGGCTCGAAACAAGATCTCGAGGCCTTGCTGGAAAAGCCCGTGCGATATTTTGCGTTTCCTTACGGCTTGCACGAGAACATGACCCCCGCCGGTTTTGCGATTGCCTATCAAGCTGGTTTCGCCGGGGTTTGCTCGGCTTATGGTGCGTACAACATGCCCGGCGACGACAGCTTCCACATTCAACGCATTCACGGCGATCCTCAGTGGTCACGCTTCTTGAATTGGATGACGGTTGACCCCCGCAAAATTTACAAGCAAATTCCGTTTGACACGGGTCCATACCGTCACGCTTTGCTAGCAAACCTCTCGACGGAGGTTTCCCGCGATTAGCGCTCCACACGAAAACTTGGCTTCGGCTCAACATGCCCGCATGCGAACCGACACGCTCGCCGCGAGCGTGGTGATACTGATCGTCGCAACCGTCATTCAGCGCAGCGTCGGTTTTGGCCGAGGCGTGCTGTTCTGCCGGTGGTTGTCCCCAGAAACGCTTGGCCAATGGGATATGGCGTACAGCTTTTTGCTGCTGTTCGCGCCTCTCGCCGTGTTGGGCATACCCGGTTCGTACGGCCGTTATCTGGAACATTACCGCCAGCGCGGCCAATTACGTTTGTTCTTAAAACGCACGATGATTTGGACAGCCGTGTGTAGTGCTGTTTCGATCTTGATTCTGCTCGGTTTCGCGCCGCAATTCTCCAGCCTTGTGTTTGGCACCGACGGCAGCGTGAGCAGTATTTACGCGATTGCAGCTTGCCTGGCGGCAGTCATCTTACATCACACTCTGACTTCGCTGTTAACGGCGCTGCGACTGTTCCGCGTCGTTACGATCATGAATTTCCTACAGAGCCTGCTCTTTGCTGGTCTGACACTCGCCTTGCTCACCAAGCATGTCAGTGTGTTGAGCATCGTAGGTGGCTACGGGTTTGCTTGTCTGATCGCATCACTGTGGGGCATCTGGTGGGTCTGGCCGGGACTCAAGTCGGAAGAAGCAACAACGACCCATATTCCGCACCTTGCATTCTGGTCGCGGCTTTTGCGGTTTGCCTTATTTGTCTGGGTTACCAATCTGCTTTCGCACTTGTTTGCCGTGGTCGACCGCATGATGGTCCTGCATTGCAGTGGCCTGGATTCGGTCGTTGCCCTCGAACAAGTCGGCAACTACCACAGCAGCCGAATCGTGCCGCTGTTGTTGGTCTCGTTTGCCGATTTGCTCAGCGGTCTGATTATGCCGCATCTGAGTCATGACTGGGAATCAGGCCGCCGCGAACAGGTTGGCCGTCAATTGAACCTCGCCGTCAAGCTCTCTTCGCTTGGTATGCACGCCGTGGGGATGGGAGTGCTGTTGCTCTCCGCATTCATGTTCGACGTCATTTTGCAGGGCAAGTACAACGATGGGTTGGCCGTGCTGCCGTGGACACTCGCCGGCTGTGTGATCTCAGGAACGTATGTCGTCGCGCAAAACTACTTGTGGTGTGCCGAGCACCCACGACTCGCTGCCTTGCCATTGGCCATCGGCTTGTTGGCCAACATAATGCTCAATTTTCTGTTCATTCCCTGGTGGGGTTTGCATGGTGCCGTGTTGGCCACGGCCATTTCGACCGTACTATGTCTGGCCATCATTTTGCTGTTGAGCCAGCGTCACGGCATGAAGCTCGATCCCGGCACGTGGATCACCTGCGCGCTGCCCGTCACCTTGGGTTTCGGCAGTTACGTCGCCACCGCGGCCTTTGTGCTAGTCGCAATTGTTGGACTCAGCACCAACTTGATTCTCGACGCCGAAGAACGCTCCCAAATGCACATGTTGTGGGAGATGGCTCTCAGCAAACTGAGATCGACTTTTCCCAAGCTCACACCAGCACGTACAACCGAAACATTATGAACGCCCACGAAAATAATCATCCGTTGCGCGTTTTGTTTCTCGTGACCAGCATGCCCGTCGGCGGTGCTGAAACACTGCTCCTCAATCTGGTCCGTGGCCTCAATCGTCAGCAATTCTCTCCCCAGATTGCTTGCCTAAAAGAACGCGGGCCCTTGGGCGAAGAACTCGCACGCGAAATGCCCGTGTATCACAATTTGATTTCGTGCAAGTTCGACCTCTTGGTGTTGCCTCGTTTGTGGCGGTTGATGCGTAAACAAAAAATTGACGCCGTGGTCACCGTCGGGGCAGGGGACAAAATGTTTTGGGGACGTCTGGCCGCAAAACTCGCCGGCGTGCCCGTAATCGCTTCCGCGCTGCATAGCACGGGCTGGCCCGATTCCGTGGGTCGCTTGAATCGTATGCTTACTCCGCTGACCGATGCCTTCATCGGTGTGGCCGATGCCCACGGCCAGCACTTGATCGAAAACGAGCATTTCCCTGCCGAGAAAGTTCAGATCATTTACAACGGCATCGACACCGCGCGATTTTGTCCTGGTGACAAATTGCACGCCCAGCAAGATCTAGGACTGCCCGTCGATTCCAAAGTCGTCGCCATTCTGGCCGCGTTAAGGCCTGAAAAGAATCATGCGATGTTTCTCTCTGGTGCGACCGAAATTTTTCGCCGGGAACCTCGCGCAAGATTTCTAATCATCGGCGACGGCCCACTGCGCGGCGAATTGGAACACCTCGCTCAACAATGGGGCGTGGCTGACGTAACGCAATTCCTGGGCTCACGTCACGACGTCGAGCACGTGCTGCAGGCCGTCGATGTGTTGGCCCTCACGTCGCACAATGAAGCCAGCCCTGTTTCTATTCTCGAAGGACTCAGTTGTGGCGTTCCTTGCGTGGCCAGCAACGTCGGCTCGGTGAGTGAAACGGTGATCGACAATGTAACCGGCAAATTGTTTCCTGAAGGAAATCAAACTGCCTATGTCAACGCAGTTCTCGAATTGCTGGAGAATGACATCTTGTGCGAAAAATTGGGCGCAGCAGGCCGGCAATTGGTGATCGAAAGTCGTTCGCTCGATGCGATGGTGCGCGGCTACGAATCGTTGCTCGCACGAATTTATTCGCTCAAGACCAAGCAATCCGTCGCACCGGCAACAAGTTCCACCCGTAAAGCCGCCTCCGTCGGAATGCGGTAGACGGGACTCTCTTCCGTCAGGGCTAACGGCTGGATAGGATAGAGGGTTTAGGGCAAAACGGAAATCGATCACAAACACTTCCAGCAAAGTTCCATCCACTTGTTCAGGCTCGTTTGATTGCCATCCGAACCAAAGTTCACACCTAGCGCATGATTACCGAGACCCTGCTAACTTGGACCGCCCGCATTATCAGCGGTGTCAGCGTGCGCTGGGTCGATTCGCAGCCCGACACTTGCCAACGTGTCTACTTCGCCAACCACACGAGTCATCTCGACGTGGTGCTGGTCTGGTCGGCACTGCCGTCCGACGTGCGGCATCTCACACGACCGATTGCCGCCAAAGATTATTGGGACCGCGGCATCCTGCGGCCTTATTTGGCCAAGGTGTTTAACGCGATGCTCATCGACCGCACCGAAATCAAGGTCCACCAAAGCCCGGTCGACATGATGCTCCGTGAAATTGGCAACACGCATTCACTGATTTTGTTTCCTGAGGGAGGCCGTAGCCCAGGAGAAGAAGTCGGCGAATTCAAAAGCGGCTTGTACTATCTGGCCAAGAAACGGCCTGATCTGGAATTGATCCCCGTTCACATCAATAACATGAATCGGATCTTACCCCGTGGCGAATTTCTCCCCGTGCCGCTGTTGTCGTCGCTGACTTTCGGACCTCCAATGTGGCTCGAAGCCGGCGAACCAAAAATGGATTTTTTGAATCGCGCCCGTATGGCCGTACTGAATTTGAGGAATTCGTGATCATGCAAAACTGGGGATTGATCGGCACTGTTTTGCTGCTCTTGATCGGAGCCACCTTCGGTGGACAATGGCTGAAGCGCCAAACGACGCTCGGTTTGGATCAAAAGGCCGTTGATTCCTTCAACAGCCGCATCCAAGTTTGGTGGTTCTTTTCGATCGTCTTGGGAATTGCCTTTTTTCATCCCACAACGACCGTCGTGCTCTTCGGGCTGTTGTCATTTTGGGCCCTGCGCGAATATATCACGCTCACCCCCACGAGCATCGGCGATCATCGCGCTCTATTTTGGGTGTTCTGCTTCTTTACGCCGATGCAGTTTATTCTCGTTGGACTTAACTTGTATGGCTTTTACAGCATTCTGATCCCCGTCTACGCGTTCCTGTTTCTTTCCACACGTGTGGCAATCTCTGGTGATTTCCACCGCTTTTTAGAGCGCGTTGCCAAGATCCAATTTGGTCTGCTGGTGTGCGTTTACTGCTTAAGCTTCGCACCCGCATTGCTTTTCATGAAACTCGAACAGGCCGACACCGACGCATCGGTCAACGCGCGGCTTCTGTTCTTTTTCATTACGATGGTGCTCTTTTCCGAGCTCGCTCAATTCCTGTGCAGCCGCTCGTTTGGCAAACATATCATTGCAGAAACGATCGACGAATCGCGCACCTGGGAAGGCTTGCTCGGCGGGGCGGGGGCCACCGCAGTTCTAGGAATCATTCTCTACTGGGCCACGCCGTTTGAATATTTCTGGCAAGTGATGATCATGTCGGTGCTGGTCGCGTTTATGGCGTCAGCGGGAGCACTCACCATGGCCGCCATCAAGCGAGATCGTGGGGAAGTCCGCTCAGGAACGCTCATCGAAGGCCACGGCGGAGTTTTGAGCCGCATCGACGCGATCTGCTTCGCAGCCCCGGTGTTTTATCACGTCACAAAGTATTTCTTCGTAACCGCGTGATCCCCAAGCTTATGGCAACTGAACCACTTCACCGTCTGCCATGGCAGAGAGCGATGCCAGAATGCTCTGCTCTGTTTCTTCGTTAAGAAAATGGACAGAACCGTCGGCAAAAACCATATTCGCGCCGTCACCGTGCAGGCTGCCTGCGCAGCCAAATGATCTTAGTCGACCGCGGTCTGGTTCTGCTATCACACCGGGCCAAGTGTAAACATTGATCAAATTCTGTCCGACATCTATGCCGGTCATTACCCAAGCCCGATATCCCCAGGCACTTGTTTGCCCGTTGTAAACGGTTCTCATAGTCTCGGCAAAAGCGATCGTCGTTGATAGACCATCGCTCACGTTTCTGTCGCTAACAACGCTGTTCTCACCAAATATGGGTCGCTCATTTTCAGGCAATCGATGCCATGCTTTACAGTCATAGCGTGCAGTTGAGCTAAAATCATAATTGGACTTCGCACCCGCTATTCCCGGAGCCGCTGCATAGTAACCGCTTGCAGGCACAAAGACTTCGCCCGAATCCGAAGGGCAAAGAAGTAATGAAATGATATTCGTCGACAGCTGAGCGTTGCCACTAGTAACCGGGTTACCAATCAACGGCCCTTTCGCATCAGTCGGCGAACAACATGAATTATTACCAGCCATCACGTCAGATGCTGCGTGCTGATTGTTGAATTGACTATCAATCGTCTGTTCTTCTAAATAGGGGAGTAAAAATACTAAGCCATTCCAGTTGCGAACGTCCCATGAGCCTGCAAGCTCTGGGTACCGACACCAACCATAGTCCGCACCGGCAAACGGAAATTTCTGATGGGCCGCATGATAGTTCTGCAGAGCTAAGCCCAACTGCTTCATGTTGTTCGTGCACTGCGTGCGCCGCGCCGCCTCGCGTGCTGCTTGCACGGCGGGTAACAACAGAGCGATCAGAACGCCGATGATTGCGATCACAACCAGCAGTTCAACCAGTGTGAAGCCTGTTGGCCGGCGCAAGTATGGAGATGATCGATTCAAGGTTGCTAATCCGGAGGAGGTGCGACAACATCCTCTAGAATAGTCTTCCCAGGCGGCGTATCCCACCTATTTAAACGGGTTTAGCAACATGATTTTCCTGGCTAGGTACCGCCAAACCGGTACAAACGATCCCAGAAACCGCCAAAATGCCCGCCGTTAGCAGAAACGCTGTGTTAATGCCCCAATGCGTGACGGCAAATTCAGCACTCCGCGGGCCGATGGTCGCCACGGTCCAGGCCCCCCCCATCATCAGGCTGGAAGCCAAATTCGCCCGATGCGGCAACAAATGCTGCGCGAGCGCAATCGAAATCGGAATCATCGCCGAGAAACCAACCCCCGCCATGGCCGCGCAAACGTAAGCCAACTTCACGGGCATTAATGGCAGCACAGCCACCACCGGTGAGAAGACCAGCGGCACGAGAATCATCGGCATCCGCTCGCGGTTGGCGTGCACAAACCGTCCCGCGAAAATGCCCCCCATCGCCATACCCAAAATCATCGCAGCATTGAGATTTCCCACCGTCGGAGCCGCCGATTTTGCGACGTGTTCCAAGCTCCAATTCGTGTGCTGCGCCGCGACGTTATCTTGAGCCCAACGCACGAATAGATAAACCAATGCCGTGTTCACGCAATACCGCAGTGCCGACGACACATACAAATACCACACGCTCTTCCAATTGTTCTTGATTACGCTCAAATCGAGCGATTGCTTGGAATGAATCTGCACTGCCGGCAGCAAGGATTGGCATCGATAGACAAAAATTGCCAAGAGGATCGCTGGCAGCGCAATGTACGGCAGCGTCTCGAATCCGTAGCTCGTGGATAGCCAGCGAGGAAAGATCATCGCACCGACCACGCCACCCACCATGCCAGCCACGAAGTGAATGCTTGCCGCCGAATTGCGGCGGTGCTTATACATCTGGGCGACGGTCGTCGCCGCGATGGGATGAAACACGCCGTTGCCGATCATGCCGGCGATATAAGCCAGTCCCAACAGGGTGCTTGTTTCGGTAAAGCCGATCGCCGCAAACCCAAACCCAGCGAGTAAGATCCCCACCACGGTCATAATCCGCGTGCGGAACCGGTCGCTCATCACGGCACAGAGTGGCTGCGCAAGTCCCGAGGTCAAAGACCCCAAGCCGATCAGCCACGCCGATTGTTCAGGTGTGAGGCCCGCCCGAACTTCGATCAGTCCCAAGCTCGCAGGCAGCAGCGTCGACAACGCATCGATAAAGAAATGGCCCAGCGACAAGGCTAAGAACGCGAGGCCGATGCCACTCGCAAATTCGCGTTTCGCGTCAGCTTCGAGCAGGACACCTTGGCTCATGGAAAGATCGTCGATGGAAATTCAAGAAGGTGGGAAGATGGGCAGGAATTCGCCACAGCTGTCCGCTAGGACAGGACCATGGTGCCGTCCCGAAAGACATGACCAATCCTACCGACCGACTTCCTCACGGACCACACCAATCAGAAGGAAGTTCGCGCTTAGAAAAGGCAATTCCACGGCTAAGAACTATTCCATTCGCCAACCCGCGGCGCGGGTTTTGGTCTGAATGCGGCACAAATACATGTCCGCGGTGATGTACAACACCGAGCCATCGCCCCCCCAGGCGCAATTTGCGGTCGCCACGCCGGTGTTAATCCGCCCCAAAAGTTTCCCTGCCGGCGTGATGACATGAATCCCACCCGGGCCGGTCGCAAACAGATTTCCCTTGGCATCGACTTTCAAGCCATCGGTCGAACCCTTGAGTCCTTTTTTGGCCAGCGGCAAAGCATCGTAAAAAATTCGGCTGTTAGAAACCGCCCCATCTTCGGCAATATCAAACGCCCGAATGATCGGCGCGCTGCCGTCACTTTGCGCGACATACAAAATTTTCTCGTCCGGTGAAAACGCGATGCCATTCGGCCGCGTCATTTCCTTGCTCACGAGTGTCACTTCGCCGTTGGGGCGAATGCAAAACACGCCACAGAAGCCGTATTCCTGATGCTCATCCTTCTCGCGATTCGGCAAGCCGTACGGCGGATCAGTAAAATAGATATCGCCCGTCGAACGAACCACAACATCGTTGGGGCTATTGAAGCGCTTGCCGTCATAGCTATCGGCAAGCGTCACTTTGCCTTCTCCAAAGGCCATCGACGACACCCGGCGGTCGCCATGTTCGCAGGAAATCAATTGCCCCTTGCCGCCGAGCGTCAAACCGTTGCTCCCTGGCTCGTCACTGTAACGCCCGATGCCCGTATAGCCGGAGGGCTTTAGGAATTCGCTGATTCCTTTGCCTTCTTGCCATTTGAAAACCGTATTTTTCGGCACATCGGAGAACAACAAGTATCCCCCATCGCGCGGCACCCAGACCGGCCCTTCCGACCACTCAAAACCCATCGCCAGCACTTCGATCTTGGCATCAGGATCCACGAGTTCACTGAGCGCAGGATCATCCTGCACCACCTCGCCGATAGTCGGAAAATTGCTCATGTTCTGGGCCCAACCAACCTGAACGCCAAGCGCCAACAGCGCAGCGAATAACACCACGGATTTCATCAAATCTCCCTCACACAAACGAGAAGCAAAGCACGTGCCACACTAGAATACTCTCTAAAGTGTATAAACGCGAGACGTAGGGCTTGCCCTTACCAATAGGTCAGCACAAATTGAGTTTTAAGACGAAAACCTTTAATTCAGGAAACCTATCATGATCCAATCCCTCTCGGTTTCACTCGCTATTTTCTGCATCGCATCCACGCTCGCACACGGCGAAGAATCTGGCGAAAAATTCACAGCAACGATCACTAAGGAAGTCGCCGCTCCCTACCTCGTAGTGACCCCCGAAGGTTATAGCAAAAAGAAAACTTATCCGTTGTTAATCTTTCTGCACGGACGTGGTGAAAGCGGAGACGATCTTGAGAAAGTCGCGATTCACGGCCCTTATAAGACCGTTGCTGACTTGAAGCTGCCATTCATCATCGTTGCGCCTCAAACACCCATTGATGAACGTTGGGATGTCGACATGCTCTCAGCCCTTGTCGACCACGTGCTCGAGGAATTACCCGTCGACGAAGATCGTGTCTATCTCACGGGTCTCAGCTTGGGAGGATTCGCTACTTGGGATCTCGCGATACGCCGGCCGGAAGTCTTCGCCGCGATTGCTCCAGTTTGTGGCCATGGCAAACCTTCGCAAGCCGCCAAGATTAAAGATATTCCCGTTTGGGCTTTTCACGGTGCGCTCGATCCCGTGGTCTCGCTTGCGGGAATGACCGATATGATCAACGCACTTTATGCCGTGGATAACGACGCACGCTTCACAGTCTATCCTAATGCCGGCCACGACAGTTGGACCGAAACTTACAAGAATCCCAAACTCTATGAATGGCTCCTAAGCCACAGTAAATCAGAATAGGGATGGATGGTTTAATACCCAAGGCCGCTACTTGAGGTCTGTTGTTTTATAATTCAAACTGCGATTTTGGAAATGCTGCCTATTCCTTGATACTCATCAAGAATTCAGCGTTTGACTTCGTCTTACGCAGGCGAGTGGTCAGCAAGTCCATCGCATCCGCGGGATTCATTTCGTTGAGAACACGCCGCAACATGCAGACACGGCGATACTCTTCGGGATCCATGAGCATCTCTTCACGGCGGGTGCCGCTCTTGTTGATGTCGATGGCCGGCCAGATGCGCTTATCGACCAATTGGCGGTCGAGGACGATCTCTTGATTGCCGGTGCCCTTGAATTCCTCGAAGATGACTTCGTCCATGCGGCTGCCGGTGTCAATCAAGGCCGTGGCGATGATCGTCAGCGAGCCACCCTCTTCCACTTTACGGGCAGAACCGAAGAACCGCTTGGGCCGCTGCATCGCGTTGGCATCGATACCGCCAGAAAGGATTTTGCCCGAATTGGGGCATTCCGAGTTCCACGCCCGCGCCAACCGCGTGATCGAATCGAGGAACACCACCACGTCCCGGCCGTATTCGACCATCCGCTTGGCTTTTTCGATCACCATTTCAGCGACCTGAATATGCCGCGCGGCGGGTTCGTCGAAGGTCGAACTGATCACTTCGCAGTTCGGACCTTTGACTTCGCGTTCCATGTCGGTGACTTCTTCGGGCCGTTCATCGATGAGCAGCATCACGACATGCGCGTTGGGATAGTTGGCCAGTACTGCTTTGGCCATCTTTTGCATGAGGATCGTCTTGCCGGCACGCGGCGGGCTCACGATCAAACCGCGCTGTCCGAAACCGATCGGCACGATCATGTCGACCACGCGCATCTCGATTCCCTCGGGACTGGCCTCGAGGGCAATTCGCGAGTCGGGATGAACGGGAGTGAGATTGTCGAAGAACACCTTGCGGGAGAGCAGATTGGGATCTTCGCCGTTGATCGCTTCTACGCGCAAGAGCGCGAAATAGCGTTCGTTTTCCTTGGGGGGACGAATTGTTCCCGAGACGGTCGCGCCAGTGTGCAAACCGAACCGACGAATTTGGCTGGGCGAAACGTAAATATCGTCAGGGCACGACAGATAGTGGTAATCGGGGCTACGCAGGAAGCCGAAACCATCGGGCAGGATTTCGAGCGTCCCCTCGCCAAACATCATGCCGTCGAGCTTCACCCGCTGCTTGAGGATGCGGAAGATCAGGTCCTGCTTCTTGAGACCAGCGGCTTCTTCGACCCCTTCAGCCTCGGCGACTTCGATCAATTCGGGCATGCCCATCTTCTGCAGCGCAGCGATGTGCATATTAGCATCGGGCTTATCGGTCCGCTCGATGGACTTACCAACGCGACGCACCCGCTCGGCGGCCTTGTCGAGTTCCTCGGCAATCGAAAGGGGCTCTTCGCGCTCAAGTTCGGCGAGAGCTTCGCGGTCGATGTAAGTGCCGTTGGATTCGAGGGGACGACGATGGCGGTGCTGCGAGAAACTACGGCCAGACCTTGTACCGTGGTTGCCGGTTTCGGACATGACAACAAACTCCTGAAAAGCGAGGGTATTGGCGCGCGAACGGCGCCGGCGGGAAAGTTAAAAGCGCGGATCTATGAGGAGGCACTCCAGTGGAGATACTCCGCATTATGGCAGGAAAGCAAACAAAATGGAAAGCGAATTTGGCGGGATTTTTTTGACACTCGATTCGTGTCAGGCGGGGCGGCCTTGGTGGTGAACCAGCGACCGATGCAAGCATTATGACACAGAAACCACCACGAGGGAAGCAGTCGCGGATGCGGTTTCCCCGTCATATCGGCAGGGAAAGCGACTTCCAGAACTCCTCGACGCGCTGGCGCAGCTCGTCGAGCGTGCCATCATTCGCGATCACATGCGTGGCTCGGCGTCTTTTCTCTTCTATCGGCATTTGGGCAGCTTCTCGTGTTGCGAAATCTTGCACCGTCCAATTTCGCGAGGATTTCGCCCTCAGCTGGCGATCTTCCAAAGGACTGTCGACAAACAGCACGATATCGCAACCTTGCTGCCAACCAGCCTCCAATAGCAGCGGAGCATCGATCACCGCCACGGGAGTTTTGGCAATTTTCAGCCGCGTGAGTTGATATTCAAACTCATCTTTGATGCGGGTGTGGAGGATTTTCTCCAAAAACTTGCGTTCCACGAGTGTCGGCTTCTGGGCCGAAAATACTCGCTCGGCCACCGCCTTGCGATCAACGTTACCGTCGGCCTGCAGGATTTCACTGCCCCAACGCTCGGTGAGCGCGTTCTTCACCTCGGGGAAATTGATGACTTCGTGAGCGGCTTTGTCGGCATCGAGAACCACGGCCCCTAACGCCGCCAACTCCTCAGCCACAGCCGATTTGCCACTCGCGATCCCACCGGTCAGTCCAATGATGAGCATGTTTCGTTACCGTCTTTCCCGCGAAGGTGGGAATCCATTCGATTTCCAACAAGTCCAATAGGGATGATGAAAGGTTACGAATCTTGCCATGATTCGCACTCGGCCCAGTTATCGCCAAATTTAACATCGACCTGCAATGGAACAGCCAGTGACATGACGCCACTCATTTCTTCCACCACCAGCCGTGCGAGCGCATCGATGCTGTCGGGGGCAACTTCAAACACGAGTTCGTCGTGGATTTGCAGTAGCATCGTCGCTGGCAATTGCGAATCTTTGAGTCTTCGCGCGACACCGATCATGGCCAGCTTCATCAAGTCAGCGGCAGAGCCTTGGATTACCGAATTCACGGCCGTCCGTTCCGCTAAATTCAATTGTCGTAAGAGCCCCGATTTCTCTTCACGCAGTCCCAGTGGCACCGGGCGCACGCCTTGCACTGACCGCCGTCGGCCCAAAAGCGTGGAGACATAGCCTTGTTGCCGGCAGCGAGTAAGCGTTTCGGTCATGAACCGCAACACACCCGGATATCTGGCAAAGTAGGTTTCAATGAACGCGGCTGCTTCTTCTTTGGAAATCCCCAATCCCTTGGCCAATCCGAACGGACTTTGGCCATAGATGATTCCGAAATTCACCGCCTTGGCATTACGGCGCATACTGCTGTCGACTTCCTCGAGTGGCACATTCTGAACTTGGCTCGCCACGAGCGTGTGAATGTCTTCATTGTTGGCGAACGCCTTGAGCAATGTCTCGTCGCCGGAAAAGTGCGCGAGCACTCGCAATTCGATTTGGGAATAGTCGGCGGCGAGCAATTTCCAACCCGCTGGCCCCGCCTTGAACGCCGAGCGAATTTCACGCCCTTCGGCGGTGCGAATCGGAATGTTTTGCAGGTTGGGATTGCTCGAACTGAGTCGCCCGGTCGCGGCTACGACTTGATTGAACGATGCGTGAACCCGCTTAGTTAACGGATGCACCATCGTGGGAAGAGCGTCGACATACGTATTGAGTAGCTTGGCATACTGGCGGTGCTCGACAATCTTCGCGGGGAGTGGATGCATCTCGGCAAGTTCTTCCAATACGCTGGCATCAGTACTTGCGCCCGTTTTTGTCCGCTTAATGACAGGCAGTTTCAACTCGCTGAACAGCAATTCGGCCAGCTGTTTGGGGGAAGCAATATTGAGCGGATGCCCGGCTAGCTCCTCGATTTCTATCGTGAGCTGATCGAGTTTCGTCCGATATTGCTTGCTGAGTTCCGCCAAGCGATTCGTATCGATCGCGATCCCGGCAAACTCCATGTCTCCCAAGGTTTGCACAAGCGGCACTTCCGCCGCCTCGTTGAGCGATTCCAGTCCTTGCTCTTCCAAGCGCGCGGTCAACAGCGGCACCAATCGCAAAGCGACTTCAGCATCTTCCGCCGCATAAGGAGCCACTTGCGCGACGGGCACTTCGTCCATGCGTTTTTGGTTCTTGCCCGTGCCGATCAAGGATTCGATTTTGATCGTTTCGTGTTCCAGGTAGCGAAGAGCGAGCTGATCAAGATTGTGGCTCCGTTCGCCCGCGTCGAGCAAATAGCTGGCAATCATCGTGTCGAACTTGATGCCTTCAAGCGTGATTCCAGCCCCGCGCATGGCGACGTAATCGTATTTCAGATTTTGGCCAACTTTGGCAATGGCTGGGTTTTCGAGAATCGGTCGCAAAGTATCGGCCACAAGCTCTGGGGAAAGCAAGGTTTCTCCCGCCGGACCGCGGACGGGAATGTAATAACCCTCGCCGGGCACAATCGAAATCGCATAGCCAACAATTTCGGCCTGCCGTGCGTCGATGTTTGTTGTTTCCGTGTCGATGGAAATTAATTGCTGGTGCTGCAATTTGGTGACGAACTCGGCAAGTTTTTCCGGTGTGTCGATGACTTGCACTTGCAGTGCGAAGGCAGCCGCCTTGACCTGCGTTGGCGTTGCTTGATCCAAAGCCGAAATGCGTTGACCCAACGAACGAAATCCAAACTCTCGAAACAGTCGCTCGATTTCGTCGTGATTGATCGGCCTTTCCCGGGCGTCGTACCAATCGGGTTCCAGTGGCACGTTGGTATCAAGCCGCGCCAGTCGCTGGGAGAGCAACGCATCGCCACGATGCTCGATGAGGTTCTGCTGCCGCTTCGCCCCCGCGACTTTCGAAGCATTATTGAGCACATTTTCGAGCGTGTCATACGTGGCCAACAGTTCTTGAGCGAGCTTGGGGCCAAACAGTGGTACGCCAGGCACGTTGTCGACTTTATCCCCGACAAGGGCTTGAAAATCGACCACTTGATCGGGCCGGATTCCCCAGTCCTGCATCAACGAATTGGCATCATAAACTTCATTCTTGCGAATATTGAAAAGCGACACACGATCGGTAATCAACTGCCGACAATCTTTATCTCCCGTGACGATCAGCAGGTTGGCGCCTCGTTCATCGCATTGCCGTGCCAAGGTGGCCAGCACGTCGTCGGCTTCAAACCCTGGGCTGGTTAGCACCGGAATGCCCAAGGCATCGAGCACTTGGCAAATCTTGGGGATCTGCGGCTGAAGGTCGGCGGGCATCTCGCCGCGATCTGCTTTGTACGCGTCGAAAAACTCGTGACGGAACGTGGGACCCGGCAGATCAAAGGCACAGAAGATCGCGTCGGGTTGCCGCGTTTCCCAAAGCTGCAACACGTCGCGCGTGAAGCCGTAAACAGCTGCCACCGGCTCGCCATGAGGACTGGTCATTTCCGGAATCGCGTGAAAGACCTGGAAAATCAGCGAATGAGCATCCACCGCCACGATGTTCCAGCCTTCGAGCGAACTGGGCTGACTTTCCGGCCTTTCTTGGCGGGCCAACGTTGCGACGGGGGGCACCACGGCTGGCTCGTCGTATTCCATACCGGGGAGTGACGGTTGTTGGGATTGCTTGGCCATGGAGGGTCGTCAGGGTGGCAGGGGGATGCGGCAGTACGGAAAGACGGATTGTGTGAATTGCCCGGCCAGAATTCGACCCGACGAGTCTCCTAAGTATCGCTCAACGGACCGCCTGATGACCAGGGCCGTGCCGGTTGGCAGCTCTTCCCAAAGCGCCTAACCGCCATTTGTTGACATGACGTAATCCCACAATTAAGCTCGACTTAGGACGAATTTTCCTAGTTGCGATTCCGTGGCAAACTCGCAGCGCTCTATTCGTTTTTGCTTCGCGGTCATCGTCGTACCTACAATAGACGAAACATCGCGAACTGATGGGCGGCCCCTTTTAGCAAAGCCCAGCACACCACCGTTCACAGCTTTTTCTAGGACAGAGAAAAGATGGCGTCTCGAGAGAACACAACTTTGCAGGGCGTCGTGATCGCGCTCGTGCTGCTTTTGTTGCTGATGTTCGTGGGCTTGTTTCTGCTGAACAATGCACGCAAAACGGAACAATCGCGCGCGAATGATGCCTCGACACAGGCTCAGCAAGCTCAAAGCTCGCTCAGCGAGTTGCAGGCTGAAGCCAACAGCTACAAGACTTGGATGGGTTTTGGTGAAGACGACACACTAGAAACGATCCAAAAATCGTTCGAGGAAGATATTAACAAGTACGGCACTTCGTTTGAAGAGAACGACCGGTTTTACAGCCCGCTGCTAGCGAATTTGTCTGAAGAGAATAAAAATCTTTCTAAGAGCGAAGCTACGGCTAAATCCGAGAATAAGCAGTTGAAAGAAAAATTGCTCGCCACGGAGAAAGAGAAAGATTTACAGATTCAGCAATTCAGCAAAGAAGCCGCCAAGGCCGTAGAAGACCTGAAAGCGGAGCGGGCCAAGTTCGACCAATCCCGGGCCGCGATGAATACTGAAAACCAAAAGCTTTCTCAGCAACTGGCCGACCAACGCAGCCAAATCGACAAGGTCAACGCCGACGCTTCCACAGCTACAAAGAAGCAACTTGAAGAAGTGACCGCAATGAAGCAGGACATCGAAATCTTGCGTGGTAATCAACTTGATCCGGATCCATTCGCCCAGCCCGAAGACGGCTTGGTCAGTTGGGTCAATCAAAAAGAGGGCAAAGTTTGGATCAACATTGGCGAAGCTGATGCCCTGCGTCCGCAGGTGACGTTCAGCGTCTATAGCGGCGACGAAGCCGATGCCCTTAAAGCCGACACCAAGGGAAGCATCGAAGTCACGAAGATATTGAGCCCGCATCTGGCCGAGGCACGCATTACCAACGATATTCCCACTCGGCCTTTGATGGAAGGTGACAAGATTTACAGCCAAGTCTGGAATCGTGGCCGTCAAGTGGGTTTTGCTTTGGCAGGTATTCTTGATATGGATGGTGACGACAAGACCGACATCGAAGAGCTGAAAACCGTCATCGCCTTAAACAACGGTAAAGTTGACGCCCAACCGGCCGAAAATGGCGAAGTTGCGGGTGAAATGACCGTTGATACTCGTTACCTGATTCTTGGCAAGTTTCCTGAGACATCCGTTGCCAATGCCGAAAACCAGCGGATTGCTTGGGAATCGATGACAGAAGCCGCCGACCGTCTAGGAATCGAAACAATCACGCTTGATGAATTTCTAAATCTCATGGGCTGGAAAGCGGATCGCAGAACGGTGACTTTAGGTCCCTCGGCCAAGCCTGATGACTTTCCAGCTAAAAAACCTGGGGAATATAAGCCCCCCCGCACCTCTGCTGGTGCTACGGAATTCCGCCCACGTAAACCGCAGCCCACGTACTGATCAATCATCACCCGCGAGGTGTGCCACTTCATCGGGCGGAAGCGGATTGGCTGTCACTGTTGCTATTGAATCGTGCAACGTTTCGCCGAAGAATGTGAGTTCGTCTCGCGTGATCGACAGCGGCGGCATAATCACGAGCGTGTCGCCGAGGGGTCGCAGCCACAAGCCACGCTTGAGCGCTTCGCGACAGATTTGGTAGGCAATTCTTAAATCAGTGTGATAAGGTACGTCTTTTTGTCGCGTGGGGCTGAATTCCACGGCGGCAATCATCCCCAGCCGTCGCGTGCTGGCCACGTGTGGTAGACGTTCGAGTCTCGCTAAAATCTCGTCCAGTTGCTGTTGGCGGTTGCCTACTTCTTGCGCGCCGATGGAATCTTGAGTAATTTCCAACGCCGCCAATGCCGCTGCCGCCGCGAGCGGGTTGCCGGCATAAGTGTGGCCGTGACGAAAGGATCGCGCGCTGGCGGCGGTTCCAAGAAACGCTTGGTAAATCTCAGACGTAGCAATCGTCGCCGAGATCGGCAAATATCCCCCTGAAAGACTCTTGCCCAAGCATAAGAGGTCGGGCACTACGCCTTCCAGTTCACAGGCCGACATTCTACCAATGCGGCCACAACCGGTGACAATCTCATCGGCGATTAACAGCACATTGTATTTCCGCGTCAGCTCGCGCACGCCATGCAAATAGCCCGCGGGATGAAAGATCATCCCCGCGGCGGCTTGAATACACGGCTCGATCACCATCGCAGCAATGTTTTCATGTTCCGCGGAAAGCACACGCTCCAAATCGGCCAGATAGTGACTCGCATCGGCCCCCGCGGGCAATTTCTCCCGATCGGGGATCGGCAGGCGAAGCACGTCGAATAAGAGCGGCTGAAACATCGCGTTGAACCGGTCGATGCCTCCCACGCTGGCGCTACCCAGCGTGTCGCCATGATAGGCTTCGCCCAACGCGATGAAACGTTTCTTCTTTGGCTGAGGAGTTTCACATTGCTGCCAATATTGAAACGCAATCTTGATCGCGGCCTCGACGGCGGAGGAACCATCGCTGCCAAAAAACACGTGATTCAGATCGCCAGGCGCCAGTTCGGCCAATCGTTTGGCCAATTGAATCGTCGGCACAGTGGCCATACCAAGAGAAGTGGCATGGGCCACCTGATCTAATTGATCGCGAATCGTTGCATCGATCTTGGGATGGCGGTGGCCATACAGATTGCACCACATGCTGCTGATGCAGTCGAGATAGCGATTCCCCTCAACGTCGTACAGCCAAACCCCTTCGGCACGTTCGATCACCAACGGTACGTATTCCGCCATTTGGGTGAAAGCGTGCCAATAATGTTGGCGGTCCCAGTCGATAAGTTCTGCGGAAGTGGGCATCGAACTCAATGGGTTACCAACAAACCTCGACGGGAGCACCCACGCCGACGCCGAGCATGATCTTGGCACTGTCGTCTACGATGGCAATTTCCAGTTGATCGTTGGATCCGATCAAGGCAACGAGCGTCATCGGCGGTTGGTCGGCGTAGGTTTTGAAAATGCACTGTGTTTCGTGCTCGTCGCAACGAACCGTCACCGATTCGTCGGTCGGCACGTCGGCGAGCATGTCGCGCGTGATATCGGTGATCAGGTTGCCGAAGGAGTCGACCGCCACCACTTTTCCTTCGATCCGATTTGCCATTCTCGTTGCTCCAGGCCAAGCCAGTTTCTGCAATTCCAAGTGTGCTGGACCAAGTTGATCGGGATCCAAACCTAAGCTGAGCCGCGCCGCAACCGGGGCCATAATGTCCCGGCCATGGAACGTGGGTGCCACAGGTTGACGAAAATACTGTTCCGCAGTGATGTGGATTATCTTAGTAGGTGGCTGCCGGTCCGCCAACCGACTTAATAGCCCATTATCGGGGCAAACGAACCGCTGTTCGGCAATCTCGGCATAAATAATGGCTCGCGAACTGCCAACGCCGGGATCGACAACCGCGATGTGGATCGTCCCTGCGGGAAACAACAGGGTCGTATCAGCAAGGGCCATGGCTCCAAGCGCAATCTGCTGCGGCGGAATCGCGTGGGTGATGTCGACGATCTGCAGTGCTGGATTGATCGCGAGCATCACCCCCTTCATCGCCGCGACATATGGGCTCGATACGCCAAAATCGGTGGTAAGTGTGATAATCGTGGAGGACATAGGCTTCCTCTACACTTTACCACTCTCGATCAGCGCCAGACAAATTTCGCGAAAACGTCCAGGATCGATGTTAGGGTTCAGCTTTTTCGCCTGCCCGATGAGCGAACTGACGGCCTGAGCTTTGCCACCCCGGACATCGGCCACGATTTTGGGATTTTTCGTGAGCAAATCCCGGCAGAGATCCTCAATGGCCGATTCATCAACCTGCTCGATTCCAAGCTTCTTGATGGCCTCCGCGACACTTAGGCTTTCGCTCCGCATGAGCTCGAACGCATCTTTGGCCCGCGGCTTGGGAAGTTGGCCGTCATTAATTGCCGAGATCATGCCGGCAAGTGTTGCAGCCGAAATCGGAAACTCGGCGATGGTTTGTTCGTGATCTTTTAAGTAACGCAGAATGTCTTGTGAGATCCAATTGCACGCAGCTTTGGTATCGCCGCACTTTTGAGCAGCTTCTTGAAAATATTCGATGACCGGTCGGCCTTGATTCACGATCACGTTGGCGTCATACGCTGAAAGACCGAGTTGCTCCGTGAATCGCTTGCGTAAATCCGCGGGCAATTCGCCGAGCGAGTTCCGCACACCCTCGATTTGCTCCTTGGTCACGACGACGGGAACAAGATCGGGATCGGGAAAATAACGATAATCGCTCGATTCTTCCTTGCTACGTTGCCCGCGTGTCACTCCCGCAACGTCGTCCCAACCCCGTGTTTGCTTGGGGGCATCACCAATTTTCTTGCCAGTTTCTTGCCATTCGCGATATTGCCGCTCTACTTCGTAGTCGAGAGCCCGCTCGACCGCGCGGAAGCTGTTCATGTTTTTGATTTCGACGATCGGCGTGGCAATTTTGCCTTGCGGTGTGTCGATGTGCAGGTTCACGTTGGCGTCAACTCGCAGGCTTCCCTCTTGCATGTTGCAATCGGAGACCGCGATGTGCATCAGGAGCAGTTTTAGCTCTTGCAAAAACGCTCTCGCTTCGGCCGAGCTACGCATATCAGGCTCGGAAACGATTTCCAACAGCGGTGTGCCCGTGCGATTGAGATCGATTTCGCTGTCGGCCTTACCAGCGACTTCATCATGCACGCTCTTGCCCGCGTCTTCTTCAAGATGGGCCCGTGTGATGCGAACGCGCTTGGGCTCGAACGCGCCTTTGTCGTCAGCAATCTCAAGATAACCGTTCGACGACATCGGCAAGTCGTACTGGCTAATTTGGTAGCCCTTCGGCAAGTCGGGGTAGTAATACTGTTTGCGATCCCATTTCGTGAATTCAGGAATCTCGCAGTTAATCGCGAGTGCCGTTTTGAGCGACAACTCGTAAGCCTCGCGGTTCATCACGGGCAATGTTCCAGGCAAACCGATACAAACCGGGCATGTTTGCGTATTGGGCTCGGCACCAAACTGCGTGCTGCATCGGCAGAACAACTTGCTCTTCGTGGCAAGCTGCACGTGAACTTCCAAACCGATGATGGTGGTGTAAGGTTTTGACATAGTCTACGTTTTTGACCACGAAAGACACTAAAGACACGAAATAAAGGGATAAACTCTTTTATTTTTTCGTGTCATTCGTGTGTTTCGTGGTTAAATTTTCGGCCGACGTTTGTGCCAATCGGTCGCGTTTTCGTACATGTAAGCCGCGCGTAAAAGTGATTCCTCTGCCAGCGGCGGGGCCATCAATTGCAAGCCAATAGGAAGGCCCGCCTTGCTGAATCCACACGGCAAGCTGATTCCCGGCAAACCCGCGAGATTCGCACTCACGGTGTAAAGATCGACCAAATACATCGCAAGCGGGTCATCGACCATCTCGCCAATCTTGAAAGCCGTTTGGGCCGTTACGGGGCTGAGAATCAAATCAACACCCGCAAACGCTGCATCAAAATCCTGACGAATCAATCGGCGGACTTTCAATGCCTTGAGATAATATGCATCGTAGTAACCGGCACTCAGAGCATAGGCGCCAAGCATAATCCGACGCTTCACTTCAGCACCGAAACCTTCGGATCGCGAACGCCGGTACATCCGCACAAGCGAAGAGTCGAGTCGCCGCAGGGCAACTTGATCGCCAGCGGCTTCCAACGATTTGCGTTCCATCGCCAGGTCGGCCAGCATCGCTTTTTCATCAGTGCGATGGCCATAGTGGACACCGTCGTAACGAGCGAGATTGCTGGACGCTTCACAGGGGGCAATCACGTAATAAGTCGCCACCGCGTATTTGCTATTGGGCAGCGAGACCTCTTTGACGGTCGCTCCAAACGATTCATAAACTTTGACCGCCTCGCGAACTGCTTGCTCCACTTCAGGATCAAGCCCCGCGGCGAAGTGTTCGCGCGCCAAACCGATCTTTAAACCCTTGAGAGGTTGCGTTACGGTCTTAGAAAATTCGGGAACCGCTTTATCTAGCGACGTCGAATCGCGGCGCTCATGCCCGGCGATTGTTTCCAACAGCAGCGCGGCATCTTGAGTTGTCCGCGCGAGAGGTCCTGCTTGATCGAGGCTGCTCGCGAAAGCCACTAGGCCGTAACGACTCACCCGGCCATAGGTCGGTTTCAGTCCTACAACGCCACACAATCCCGCGGGTTGGCGAATCGACCCCCCTGTATCGGTACCGATAGAAAGTGGCGCCATCTCAGCAGCGACACAGGCTGCGGCGCCGCCACTCGAACCGCCGGGAGAGCGTTCCAGATCCCAGGGATTTCTCGTGAGTTGAAAAGCGGAATTTTCCGTCGAGCCCCCCATGGCGAATTCATCCATGTTGGTGCGGCCGATCAGCACCGCATCCGCCTCTTTCAACTTCGCCACGACCGTGGAATCGTAGGGAGCGCGGAAATTCTCGAGCATCCGCGAACCACAAGTCGTCAGCGTACTTCGGTCGCACAGAACATCTTTCACGGCAACAGGTAGCCCCGCCAGTTTGCCGAGTGGTTTGCCTGCCTTGCGGCGACCATCGACATCTGCAGCTTGAGCGAGGGCGGCATCGCTCTCGACTCGCAAGAACGCGCCGACTTTTCCATCGATTGCAGCGATACGATCGAGATAGGCCTGGGTCAACTCAACGGCTGTAATATTGCCGGAGGCAAGTCGCTCTAGTTGCTCGGTGGCCGACGTCTCGACAAGCGACATTGCGAAAACCCAAACAGAGAAATTTCATTCACCAAGCACGGGGGGAACAAGATAGCCACGTTCATTGTGCCGCGGTGCATTCGACAAGGCAGCTTCCCGCGGCAAGCTCGGCTCGATCACGTCGTCGGCAAACACATTGTGAACTTCGACCGCGTGGGCCATCGGTTCAACACCCGTGGTATCGACTTCGGCGAGTTGATCCACGTAGCCGACGATATTCGCGAGTTCCCCCGCCAATCGATCCAGCTCCGCATCGCTCAATTGCAAACGGGCCAACAACGCCACATTCTCGACGTCGGCACGTGTGATCGCCATGAGAATCCCCACCTACGAACCGCGAACAACCGTCACGGATTCGAAACTTAGGTCGTGGCCGGTTGATCGGGGACCTTGAACGGCGCCTGACGAACGATCTTGGTGATCGTGCCCGAGCGGATGCACTGGGTGCAGGCCAGGATCGTCTTGTGCGTGCCGTTAGGAGTCGTCACGTGGATGCGTTGTAGATTCGGCTTGAATTGCCGAGCGGTAATGCCGGTGATCTTCGTACCGACGCCGCCCAGGTACTTCTTCTTACCGCGGATCGTCACCGAGTTACCGACTTGGGGGCCTTTGCCACAAACGTCACATTGTCGGGCCATGTCGCTGGTCCTTCGTAAACAGAGCTATATTCAATTGATTGTTGGGTAAACTCCTGAATATAGCGATTCGCAAAAAGAACGCAACCGCTGTTCAGGACAGAGTTTAGCCCAAATCGGCAATTTCTTCAGCTAAGGAATCGCTGAGGATTTGCCGAACTTGGGCGGCCAGGGCGCCATTCGTCGCCACGGCCTCGCCGCTGTGAACGGTCGGCCCGCCCTGCCAATCGAAGAATTGTCCCCCGGCTTCCTCGATAATCGGCTGCAATGCGGCGGCATCCCAGAGGTTCATGATGGGGTCGATCATAATTTCCGCCCGGCCCGTGGCGACGAGCATGTATCCAAACGCATCGCCCCAAGTACGGCTCACCCGGCAGGATTCGGCCAATTTATCGAAAACCCCTCGCCCATCCTGTGGGCGGTCCAACGTGTAGGAACGCACGCAGGTGGTCAAATAAACGGATTCAGCCAAGGAACTAACCTCGGAAACTTTGGCCGAATGCCGTTCCCCATCGTCGACGACATGCCAACAGCCTTGCCCCTTGGCGGCGTACACCATTTCATCCACGGCTGGGGCAAAAATTACCCCGATCAGCGGCTCGTCGTTCTGCATGACGGCGACCAGGGTTGTGTACAAAGGCACCCCGCTGATGAACGATTTGGTTCCATCGATAGGGTCCAAAATCCATTGGTAGCCGCTCGTGCCAGCCGTTTTTCCAAATTCTTCCCCCATGATGGCGTCGTCGGCAAAACGCAGCGAAATGAGCTCCCGCAACAGCTTCTCGGCACCTTGATCGGCGACTGTCACCGGCGAGCCATCCCCTTTGCGTTCCACGGCCAGCCCCGGTTTGCGGTAGTGCTGCAAGGTGAAATCGCCTGCTTTTCGAGCGATTTCGACGGCATATTCCAACCGGCTTGTAATTTCTGCGTTGCTCATGGCTGCCAAGTTAGCAAACGCCCCGAAAATCGCCTAGTTGCGGTTTCTTGAGGGCCGTGGGTGTGATTCTGGCGATTATGCTGTTTGAGTAAATCCAGATGGCGCAATAGGATGGGGTGAAATTTCCTTGAAGTGGAGGGGTCGGCTCTTAGAATAGAGGTTGAGGGTCACCCGCTGTTGATTCTACCCAAAATGGAGGAGATCGAGCGATGCGGCAATGGATTGTCTTGGCGGTGGTAGCCCTCGGGTTGGGTTTGTTGGCCAATGGTTGGCAGTCGGGTCACGAGACGGCATTTGCCGCTCCACTCAATGCCGGCCTGGGATCGACGGGCCTAATTACTCATGTGCAAGAACTTGATAACAAGCTGCTGCGGGTGGTGATGATCGACCCCGCTCAGCGTGTGATGGGCGTGTACGACATCAGCCGCGATACGGGTGAGATCCAGCCGAGAAGCATTCGCAATTTCAACGCCGATTTGCAAATGCTGCAGTTCAACAGCGATACCCTCTCGCCCGCCGACATACAAAATACCTTGGAACGACAATAAGCTCGAACGATTCGACAATTTAGATAAATGCTCGTTGCTCGCATGGAGGTTTTAGCGCCGAGCCGAAACGTGAATCCAAACCATTTGGAACACCAGAGGCAGCGATGGAATTTGTCAATTTTGAAGACGCACTCAAGAAACTCAACATCTCGGCAGAACAACTCAATGAGTTGCGCGAGAACAATATGCTGCGGGCCTATCGCGATGGCTCGAGCTGGAAGTTTCGGAGTGAAGAAATCGATCGGATGTCAAACGAAGGCGTTCCCGATCTGCCTCCGCCGAGTGACATCAGCTTGATCGACCCTTCTGATTTGGTCGACGCCGAGCCGCTACCCGACTTTAACTTTGACGACGATCTGGGCCTCGCGGATCTGCCCGAGATCGATCTCGATGAGCCAAGCTCTTCACGCGAACCCGATGAATCGGCTCTCGATCTTCGAATGGCTGATACCGATTCGATATCGGCGGGCAGCGAACTCGAACTTGCTGGACTAGAAGATACGGTCACGGCAGGAACGAGCGATCTCTCCTTGGATGCTCCCGACGAACCGAGCGATCCCACGGATTCGATTCTCTTGAGCGATGAAGAACTGGGAGAATCGGTCACCGGTTCTTTGAGCACAATTATCGGCCGCAAAGAACTGAATTTGCCGGATGCCGATCTAGACCTGGAACTGGAGCTCGACGACGTCACCGACGAAGAAGACACCAAGCTCTCAGCGGCAGGTGCCTCGGACGTGCTTTCTTCGACCGTTGCCGGCTCGGGTGTGCTGGACGAAATGGAAGATCTTTCCGATGCCAAGAAAGCGTTCAAAGATCTCGAAGAATTGGAAATCGATCTCGCCGCGGAGTCGAGTCTTGCCTTGAACCCTGCCGATGTGGCTGACGCCAGAGAGAAGGCGAGCAAGTCGCTAACGAGCCCCAAGGGAGATAGCGATCTCAAGCTGGGCGACGAAGAGTCCGAAGACGAAGGCAATATGGGCTCCACCGACGTGCCTCTGGAAGATTTGGCGGCCGTGGGCACGAATCTCGAAGAAGCCGACGGCGACGTGGAACTGGAACTCGCGGGGGATGACGATCTGATCCTCGCCGACGCGGGCGGCAGCGACCTCACGCTCGACAGCGGCGACAGCGGTATCAATCTTATCTCGCCTTCGGACAGCGGCCTCGCTCTCGACGACATTCCCTTGGATGTCGGCGGCTCGGCGATTTTGAGTTCCCTGTCTCTAGAAGGTTCTGACCCCGAGATTTCGCTGCTGGGGAGCGATGTCGGTGCGGGTGCCTCGGGTGCGGCTCTTCAAACCGACGACGACTTCCAACTGACCCCATTGAGCGAAGGGGGCTTGGACGACGGCGACAGCAGCTCGCAAGTCATTGCCTTGGATGCCGATCTGGGTGGCTTCGATGGAGAAGGTGCCGGCCTGCTGGAAGATGGCTTCTCGGCGGATGACGAGGGTGTTGTCCTGACGGAAGATTTTGGCGAAGCCCCTGCTGGTGACCTTGGCATGGCCGCTTATGCAGGCGCGGTCGCCGTGCCTGTGGCAGGCCCCGAGGCTCAATTCGGCATTGGCAGCATCTTGTTGTTAGTTGCGAGCGTCATGTTCCTTGGCTTCGGTGTTTTCATGATGCTCGACATGCTGCAGAACGTCTGGAGTTGGAACGGCAATTACACGGTCAACAGTTCCATGCTCGACGCTATTCTGGGGCTCTTCGGCTTACGCTAATTCCGCTCGCCGGTGTCACGCCTTGCGAACATCAATAGAATCGGTCACGCTGCAGTTTTGGCTCCCCGACAACTGCATGACGTGATCAGGTTCTCTCATGACCACCTTGGGTGTTCGACATTTTATCGGTCTGGCTTCGTTGATTCCTTTTCTTTGCCTGGGCTGCAAGCCACAAGGCGAAATCAGCACTTACACAGTTGAACGCACGCGGCCTCCACGCGAGGCGATCGTTGCGAAAGATGTCGCCGCTGATTTCGATCGCATGCTCACTGCGATGCTACCTGTCGGTGATCAGGTCTATTTCTTCAAATTGGTCGGCAAGAGCGCGGCCATTGACCGCCATCGCTCGGAGTTTGAGGCTTTCTTGGCCGATGTTGACACGGGAAGTCCACTCACCTGGAAGTTGCCCACGGGTTGGAGTGAAAAAGGCCCCTCAGAAATGCGGATTAACACAATTGTAGTCCCTGATGAAGCGGGCGACCTGGAGATTGCGATTTCGTCGCTGCCGAAGTCCGACAATTGGGGCGAGTTCGTGTCGTCGAACGTGAATCGATGGCTGGGCCAACTGGGACAAGGGGAATTGCCACGGCAGACAATTCTCAACCTGACCAAGGAAACGAAAACCATCGCCGGACCGGCCACGGTGATTGAGCTTGTCGGCATCATGCAAAACACGATGGCGATGAACCCTCATGGCAACATGGCAGGCACTACCGAACCAGCCCAGATGACTCCTCCTGCTGCGAGCACAACTCCTCCGGCGGCAGGAAGTGCCGAGTTCACGCTGGCGACTCCCGACGGTTGGCAGCCGGGCCGCGTCTCGGCGATGCGTAAAGCCGCGTTTGTGATCGCCGATGGGGATCAACAGGCCGAGTTCACGCTGATTGATTTGCCCGCCTCAGGTGGGGCACAAATTACCGATGTGATGGCCAACGTGCAGCGCTGGGCGGCACAGGTTGGACTTCCCGTTGACGACAAACTGGCGGGGCTTGTCGAAAAAATTGAGATCGACGGCACCGAGGGAAGTTTCGTCAATCTCGTCGGGCCAGAAGGGACCAATCCACGGCAGGCGATGTTGGCAGCGATGATCGTGCGCAGTGGAAAAGTCTGGTTTTTCAAGCTCTTTGGAGCTGCACCACTTGTCGAACGAGAAACCGAGAATTTCCGCAAACTCACGGACGCCGTGAAATTCAAATAGCCGAATTCCCGCGGAGTGGCGTTACCGAACTGGGCCTAGAGCGGTAAACTTAAAGAATCATACAGGCGGATTCCCCACCCACTTGGCAATTGTCGTGGCTACTACCGATCTCGGAAATTACGAAAAGACCAGTTCAGTTCCTCACTCTCGCCCGGTACACGCTGCTGATCATGCTGGCGTCCTTTCCACGGCCCTGTCGGCGTTTGCCTCGCTACGTCTGACGGTTGTGTTGTTCGCGCTGAGCATTTTTCTGGTGCTAGCCGGGACGCTCGCGCAAATCGATCACGATGTGTGGTTTGTGGTTCACGAGTACTTCCGAACGTGGATCGCCTGGATCGAATTCAAGATTTTCTTTCCGCGTGAATGGAACGTAGGCGGAGCTTTTCCTTTCCCCGGCGGGTGGATGTTGGGAGCGTTTTTAGCCGCCAACCTGCTCGCCGCGCACCTCACGCGATTCAAAGTCACCGGCCACGGTCGTCAACTATGGTTGGGCGTGGGGCTGATTGCCTTCGGGATGTTCTTTACTTATGCCGTCGTGCAAAGCGGCTTGGGCGACACGGTGCGCAGCGAACTATCTTCGGGCTTTTCCAACGGATTGTGGCACGCATTACGATTTGCCTTGGGTGGCGGCACGCTGCTTTTTGGTTACGGACTCGCACTGTCCTATCGCAACCGCCTGGCCACAGGTTCTGCTTGGTTATGGTGGCTGGGTGCAGCCTGCTGCACCGCGCTCGCTGCTGTGACGATCTGGTTGTTCCTGAATCCCCAAGCGAAGCTCGATCCGTCGGGATTGCGAATCATGTGGCAGCTGCTCAAAGCAACTGCCGCGGGATTGATTTTGCTGGCCGGTTGTTACTTTGTTTTTGGCAAGCGAGCCGGTGTTGTGCTGCTGCACGGCGGCATCGCGTTGTTGATGTTCAGCGAACTCCATACGGGGCTGAACTACCAAGAAGCCCGGATGAGCATCACCGAAGGCCAAACCGTCAACTTTGCTGAAGACACTCGCCACACGGAGTTGGCGATCATCGACAAGTCGAACATCCAAGAAGACAAGGTAACGGTCATCCCCGGCGATTTGTTGTGGCAAGCATTTGATTCGAAAGAGATTATTGAAAGCGATGAGCTTCCTTTTGCCATTCGCGTGACCGAGTACTATCCCAACGCCGTAACACGGCTGGCTCAACCGGGCGAAACGTCGCAAGTCGACTCCGGCTGGGGAAGTTTGCGTGTCATTGAAGAACGCCCCAGGAGCACGGGAGCTTCTTCGGAACAAGGCATAGATCTGCCCGCCGCCACTATCGAGATCCTCTCAAAGAAAGATCACAAGCCGCTCGGTCTCTATTTGGCTTGGGCATTGCCTTCCTCGGTGGCGCAGGGCGACGTTGTGAGCGTGGACGGCAAAACCTACGAAATCGAAATGCGTTTCGAACGACTGTACAAACCTTATTCGGTGCATCTGATTGACTTCAGCTTCAAACGCTATGTGGGGACGGACACTCCCAAAGATTTTTCGTCGGAAGTACGCCTCGCTGATCCGGATAACAACATCGATCGCACGGCCAAGATTTGGATGAACAATCCTTTGCGCTACGGGGCCGACACGCTTTATCAAGCGAGTTGGGATCAAGAAACCGAAAAGGGGACAGTGCTGCAAGTTGTGAGCAACACCGGCTGGATGATCCCCTACGTGTCGTGCATGTTGGTCGGCACGGGGATGCTTTATCACTTCGGTTTGACGTTCGTACGATTCGCCGAGCGTAAAACGTCGCCCAAATCTGTAGTTCGCAGCGAAACAGCCTCGGGATTATTGGCCAACTGGAAATCCCCTGCGGTGTGGGTTCCAACTTTGGTGGTCCTCGTTTTCGCCGGTTGGGTGTCGGGACGTGCTCGTGCCCCCAAAATTCCGGCCAACGAAATGAATGTCTATGAGTTCGGCCAACTGCCGCTCGCTTATGAGGGACGCATTCAGCCTTTCGATACGCTGGCTCGTAATGTGCTGACCGTCATTTCTGGCCACGGCACGGTGGAACTCGATAAAGAAAGCCTGTTTGGCATCAAGCCAAAAGTTCCTGCAACAAAATGGCTGCTCGATGTCATTACCGGTTCACCCAGGGCGCAGGATTATCAAGTTTTCAGAATCGAGAATCTCGACCTGCTGCAAACCCTCGGATTAGAGCCGCGTGACGGTTTTCGTTACAGTGTCTCTGAACTCACCGATCGCCGGGAAGAAACGCTCAAGCAATGGCAACTCGCACGAGAAGTTCCGGCTGAAAAACAAACGCTCGAGCAAAAGAAGATGCTGGAGCTTACCAAGCGGATTTTCCTCTACACGGCGCTGCAAGATTCGTTTGCTAATCCCGCGATTCGTACCGACACTGAAGAAAATCTACGGGCTGATCTGGCGATGATCGGCCAAGAAATGCAGCGGCTGGAAAAAGCGGGGCCACGCGCCATTCCACCTGTCGAACCCGATCAGCCTTGGCAAATCGTCTTTGCCGCGGAAGTCGAATACGCCGTGAATGGGCTCATGCAGAAGCCGCAAAACGAAGCCACACCAGCGTTTCGTGCGATCCTCGACGCTTATCGGGCCGACGATCTGGACAAGTTCAACACCTCGCTGGCTGGCTACCGGAAGATTGTGGCTGAACGTGCCGTAGCTGATGCCGCCTACCAACAAGAACTCGTGAAGGAACAGGCCGCTGGGGAACGCAAGACTGCCGAGCAACTCGATTTGGGCCGCATCGCTTACGAGGCCTATTTCAATCACTTCAATCCGTTCGTGTTGGCGATGGCGTTGTATCTGGTTTGCTTCGTACTCGCGGCTTGTTCGTGGTTGGGTTGGTCCGAGATTCTCAATCGCTCGGCCAACTGGTTGCTGTGGTTCACGTTCGGTTTGCACACCTATGCGCTTGTTGCCCGGATTTATATCTCTGGCCGTCCGCCAGTCACGAATCTCTATTCTTCGGCGGTGTTCATCGGCTGGGCCGCGGTGTTGTTTGCCCTCGTGTATGAATATGTCTACCGCAAAGGACTTGGCAATTTGCTCGCCGCGATTGTCGGCTTCCCAACGCTGTTCATCGCTTACAACCTTGCCGGTGACGGCGATACCTTCATGGTTTTGCAGGCCGTGCTCGACACGCAGTTCTGGCTAGCGACTCACGTGGTCTGCATTACGCTGGGTTATTCGACAACGATTCTCGCCGGCATGATGGGGATCGTGTACGTCGTGATGGTTTTGTGGCTCAAACGACTGGACGAAGAAAGCCGCAAGCAACTCATTCGCATGACTTACGGCACACTTTGTTTCGCGACGTTCTTCAGCTTCGTGGGAACGGTTCTTGGAGGTTTGTGGGCCGACGATTCGTGGGGTCGCTTCTGGGGCTGGGATCCGAAGGAAAACGGGGCGTTGATTATCGTGCTCTGGAATGCGCTCGTGCTGCATGCCCGTTGGGGCGGCATGATCGCCCATCGTGGTCTCGCGATTCTCGCCGTTTTTGGCAATGTCGTGACCGCTTGGTCCTGGTTCGGCGTGAACTTGATGGGCGTAGGCTTGCATTCCTACGGTTTTACGGAAGGCCGGGTGAAATGGCTGCTGCTTTTCGTATTGAGCCAATTGGCCGTGATGGTGCTCGGCCTTGCCGTTAGTTCCTCATCGAACAAGTCCGTGGTCGAAGCGGAATAAGCTGGAGTCCTGCCATGTCGTCTCCACAATCTAGCCGCGAGATCATGGATCGCGAATATTTGCCCACACGGGCGAAGATTCTCGAAATCGCGGCGGCTCTCGATCGCGTTTCGCGATCTGGGAGTGGCACGCCGGACGATCCCCGCTGGCAGCAACTGCAAACGGCAATTCAATTGCTGCTTAACGACGAGAATGATCGCGCCGAGCAAGTGCAACTCTTATTCAGTCGCGCGTTTGACGAAAACTGGCGGCAGACCTTGGGTGTGAAGTAGCAGGCGGCTTAACGTGTATTACATCGATCCCCATATCCACATGGTCTCGCGGACGACCGACGACTACGACACCCTCGCGAAGATGGGTTGCGTAGCGGTGAGCGAACCAGCTTTCTGGGCCGGCTACGATCGGGGGAGTGTCGACGGCTTTCGCGACTACTTCACTCAACTTACCGGTTTCGAGCCCAAACGCGCGGCCAGCTACGGCATTCAGCACTTTACGTGGCTCTGCATCAATGCCAAGGAAGCCGAGAATGTGTCGCTCTCACGCGAAGTCTTGGCGATGATTCCCGAATTCTTGGACCGCCCCGGCGTGCTGGGGATCGGCGAGATCGGACTCAACAAGAACACCCGGAACGAAGCCATCGTGTTCCTCGAGCACCTCGATTTGGCCGTAAAGACTGACGAGCAAATCCTCATCCACACACCGCACTTGGAAGACAAACACCAAGGAACGCGGATGATTCTCGACATGCTGAAGGGCGACAGCCGCCTCAATCGTAGCCGGGTGCTCGTCGATCACGTGGAAGAACACACGATCCGGCCCGTGCTGGAAGCCGGCTTTTGGGCGGGGATGACGCTCTACCCCGTCAGCAAATGCACGCCCGCCCGCGCAGCAGACATGGTGGAAATGTATGGCCCCGAGCGCTTGCTCGTGAATTCCGCGGGTGATTGGGGCCCTTCGAAACCAACGGCCGTGCCCGACTTCATCATGGAAATGCGCCGCCGGGGTCACAGCGAAGCGCTCATCCGACAGGTGGTTTATGACAACCCCCTGCGGTTCTTCGGTCAAAGCCGCGGATTTAAGTTCGTTGAACCCAAATAGCCAACGCCCAGGGATTGCAATCCCTGGGCGTTGGTTTGAAATCATCAGTAGGTGTTAAATCCTACTTGTTCGATTGACGCGAGCGGTTGGCTGTTTGCTGCTGCCGCTTGGCTTTGGCTTTTTCACGAGCCTCGGCATTGCGGATTTCGCGGTCAACCTTACGCTGAACGATGCTCTCGATGCGCGATGAATTCACCACGTGCAACGATGGATCATCGATCACGAATGGCGTCGACCAAGTCTTGCCGTCGTTGTTGTTGCACACGTCGATGAAGAACGTCCGCAGCCGTTGAGCGTTGAAGCCGTACGGGAATTGCGAGGTGATGTAGTCAGCAGCGGTCAGATCTTCAACACCTGGCTTGGCGTAGTAGTGAACCTGACCATCGGGCGTGACCGACAACCCCAACGTCCACCAACCGAATTGATCGGCGGGAATTTCCTTGCAGCGAATATCACGGCCACGGGTATCGCCGCGATAGGTCAAGAAGGCAGAATCTTCCTTGGCACCCTTGTGGCCCTTGCTGCGGAAGTGAATCCACAAGCCCGGCCAATACGGTTCGTTCTCGGTGACGGTCCGCGAACCGCCGAAGAATCCGCCCTTGGATTCCGACTTGGTGTTGATGGTCGACGTGCTAATGCGGAAACCAAAGTGAGGACCGGTTCGATTCTCCCATTCATCAGCTTCGGGCAAGTAAACACGAATCGTGGCACTCGGCATTTCGCTCACGGGAATCGTCCCGATGCGAGCCAAACTGTTGGCCACAAGGTCGTCTTGCTGCGTGTCACGTGACATGTAACCGGGGATGCCGGAGTTCAACGTGCGAACAAGCAACGCGTGCTTGCTGCCAGGCAAACCACCTGCGGGCGTGGGCACGATTTGCATGTGATCGGGTTGGCCACGTTCAGGGCCTTCCACCCACAAGCCGTTTGTAGAACGGCCCGTCGGCGAACGCAAACGCTCATCCTGTTCACGCGAACTCTTGGGGAAGTTGTGGATAAAGCTCCATTCGGTGTCCTCAAAATCGTCGCCAACGTAGTCGATTCTCGCGCCCGTACCCGGTATCAGCGGCCGAGCGGCAGTGGCGGTGTTCACCAAAACTAAGGCACAAACGGCTGCGGAAATGCAGCGACCAAATGTATGTTTCATAATTCATTCCCGGCGAAGGTGAATGGTCTGGGGCAGGAGCGCTCTGCGGGGTGCTCTCCTCAGGAGTATCGGAACCCAGAGGCTGGAGATTCGGTTCAACCGACACGCCAGACAGAGTCTTCCCAGCTTGCCTGAATTCCGTGCTATCACCGGCGATATGTGTAGGCCGCGAACAAGCTACGCGCAGTTCCGGCAACGCGCTGCGTACACCGCTTCTTGCCGGAACTTCGTAAAACTCGTTCGCGGCCTACAAAACCGCTGTCAGCTTGGCCAGGTTTGCGAGGTTTTCCAGGTTTGCAGCAGATCAAATGTGGCCAAGCAACTTTGTCATCTTGCTCAACTTCATCAACTTGATCACGCCTGGAGATTGAACAAGTTCCCTCGGTCTTGCAAATGCTTTTCTCCTTCTTGGCTGAATCTTGCAAATGGCCGTGCTTCACACTCCTGGTCATTCTGAGGGAGCCTATAGGTCCGCCGAAGGCGGAAATAATCTAGGTTGCCATTTCTCACGTCTCGAAGCCATTGCCGGAACTTTGTGAAACTCGTTCGCGGCCTGCGAATAATCTGCTCCCGTAAACGCATCACGTTTGCAACCGTCACCATAGCAGAAGTCGTGGCACAATTTCTACAAAAAAGCCCCTGGCTTTTTTGGCGTTGCTCAGAGGCACTTGTCATTTAGAAGTCGTAAAAAATGGCTTGAGATGGAAATTATTTTTGGCCACCTCTCTGTTGACCGCCGCTTGCCGCTAGGGACAATAGATTCCCAGTTGGACGCCAACTCCGTGCTGACCGACAACTTCTTTTCTTCGGGTGTTAGCGTAATGAAGAATACTTTCTTAGCTCTCATGATCTGGTTGTCGCTCGTCATGACTCACTTGGTCGAGGCACAAGAGAATCTCGTGATGAATGGTGGGTTCAACGCCAACTCGAATGGCTGGACCGTCGCGAATACCCCTGGCGGTTTTGGCTATCACTCCCGCGTTGGCAATCCTCCCGGAGGAGTCCAACTGGATAACGTCAATCCGTCATCCTTATCCGACCCCACGGCGAGCCAAACCATCACCAATCTTGTGCTCAACCAGTCTTATCTGATTTCAGGCGAATATCGCCAAGGAAAAATTCGCGGCACCAACCTGCCGCTCGATGTGCCCAGCTTTGGCGTGGCCCTAAACGGCGACTATCTTTTCACGGCATACTCGCCTGGAAATATTCCAGATTGGACGCAGTTTCGTTTTTTCTATACCGCGTCGTCATCTACGGCTTTGCTTAGCATTTCATCGCAAATCAATGGAACGGGCGTTTCGTATGACATCGATAACATAGCGATGTACGCCGTGCCGGAGCCGAGTAGCGCGATGTTGGTGATGTTAGGAGCGGGGATGTTGGGGTGTTGCTGGGGGACGCGACGGCGTAGCAAGTAATGCCGCCCCGTTGAGGCTATGTATCAATGTTTTTCCCTTTCACCCAGGCCGTTGGCCTGGGCTGGCTTAGGGTCGCCACTTTGTGGCTAAAAGGTGAATGAGTTGCGATCCTCCGCAACCGGCGGTCGCGGCTTTGTGGCTTCGCTCAAATCCCAAACTGCCGCAGCACAATATCAGCTACGTCGGTGTCGGCGAGCGGTTGTTCCACGAACACGCCGCGTTCGCTGCAGAGCAACACCCCGCGCTGGTTGGGTTGCCGCGCGGGGGCGCCGTGGGAACCGCGAACTAAACTGGCGTCGAGTGGTATGCCCTTATTGATCGGATCCCAAAACATCTCGACGGGATCGTAGCCCGGCTTGCGATGGATATCGACCGTGCGTGAAAACGCGGGGGCCAGCGCATCGTCGAACCACCAATAGTAGGCCTGCCAACTGTTGGGCGAGGAAATCAGTACGACGTCGCCAGCCAGCTCGTGATTGAGCTCGTACTTGTCGAGTTCCGCGTGCGGCACGACCTCCGCGATGCCTTCTCGATTGGCGAAAAGATCGCGGACTTGAGTGACAACCGCGGGATTAGAATCGCAAACGAACACGTGCGAGAATTGATGATCGACCAACGCCCAAGCCTGACTTGCCGCGACATCGAGCAGTTCGCGGCCATCTTCCAGCTTCACTTGCAAGAGGCCCGCTTCACGAAGCAAGCGGTTGGGATACGTGACATGATCGACCGGCGTGATCGTATATTCACTCGCCACGAGCCACAGCGGTTTTACATCCTTGTAGGCCGCTGAAAAACCGTCGACGAGTCGGCCAATCTGCTGGTCGAGTTCCGCCACGGCTCGCAACGCAGCGGGGCTGTCGGGACCTTCTTTTTGGGCGGCGTAATCGAGATGCGACAGATAAATATAAAACAAGTTAGGGCGATAGCGCTCGGCGGCGAAGAGGGCCGATGTGACGATCCACTCCGTGGATTTGATGTTGGCAAACGGCCCCCAGAAATGCTGCAGCGGGAAGTGGCCGAACTTTTCGAGCAGCTCAGGGTAGAGCGACTCGGGTTTCGTATAGCACCACAGTGATTCGCTGCCATCGGGATTGTGTTTGGGAGCAGGCCAGCAAATGACGTCCGCACCGGCACCAATGCTATGCAGCGGAAACCAAGCCGCGGCGGTAAGTTCGGGATTCTGCTCGTGCATCAAATCCCAAAACTGCGGCCGTTGGATGCAGCTATTTGGCGAAGTCCACATCTCGACTTTGTTCGCATCGCGAAAGAAAAATCCGTTGGCCACCACGCCATGCTCATTCGGCATGAGTCCGGTCGTCATATTGGCCTGGACAGTGCAAGTCACGCCGGGAAAACTCGGCACAAGCTCCGTGGAATCGCCATCGCCAACAAGTGCGGACAGCCGCGGCATCAAAGCAAGGTCTTGCCGTCGCAGACCGGGGACCGAGAGCAAGACAACATATTCAGACATTGTTATTTCGTGCGTTCAATAAGTGGTTTCAAAAAATCAAAAGCCCGCTGCGCCGCGGCGGGGCCCATGTGGCTATGACGACTCAATTCCACATTGAGTGGTCCATCATAGCCCACATCACACAGCGCGGCGACAATGGGTGGGAAATCCATTTCCCCCTCCCCAAACATGAGATGCTCGTGGACACCCACTCGCATGTCCTCGATGTGAATGTTGGCAAGGCGGTCATGCCAGTGGCGTATCACGTCAGCAATCGGAACTTCTCCCAAACAATGCAGATGACCCACGTCGAGTGTGAGCATCAGTTGAGAAGAATTGATCTGATCGATTAATTCTTGAAAACTGGCCATCGTGTCGATGAGCATCCCCGGCTCGGGTTCAAACGCTAGGACGACTTTCTTTGCGTGGGCGTAATCGAGAACGATTCGCAAACTTTCGACCAAACGCTGCATTGCTGCCATACGTGATTCACCTGTCGGCAAAATCCCCGACCAGAGCGAAACGCAATCGCTGTCCAGTTCAGCGGCGATGTCGATGGCTTTTTTCAGAAAGTCGATGCGGATCTCACGATCGGCCGCATTGGCTGTTAGCAACGTTGGTTCGTGTTTGAGGCGTGGATTCAGCAGATAACGCGCGCCGGTTTCGATGACGGAAGTCATCCCATGTTTTTCGAGCATTGATCGAGCGGCATTCAGTTCTTCGCGTAAATGCGAACCATAAGGATTAAGCGTCGCGTGATCGAGCGTGATCGCCACGCTGCAATAGCCAATCTCGGCTAGCAATTCAATCGCCGCCGGCAGGCTATGATGGGCGAGCCCGTTTGTGTTGTAACCAAGACGCATCAATCGATTGTCCGCCAATGTCGGTGCGCGCTCAAGTCATCGCGATTCGGCGTGCGAGCAGTTTCGTGGGAATCCAAAAACTGAGGACGACCAACCCGGCCACCCAACCTGCCGCCAGTGTGGCGACGGCTGCATCGATCAGCAGAAACGCGCCAATCAAACTGCCAACGGTTTGACGAACTGACATTTGATTTGGAACCGTAAGCAGGGGGTAAGCCAAATAGATCTCCCAACTCAACAGCGCCAACCAAACGAGAAACCACGCTTTGAGCGAAATGGCCGTCTCTTCCATGGCCAGTGGCAAACCCACGATCCAGAAAAGGGCCAAGATCACGGCGATACAGCCAGCCCACAAATCCAAGTGGTCGATCGAATCCGCTTCGTGCCGAGCAATTCGCGTGAGCCCATACGTGTGGAAGAAAAGCCCCCACGCCAACAGCCAGGCGCTCGACCAGTCGGCGGACATCGTTCCCGCAAGACTCGCCCCCAGCAGCACATTCATCATGCGACAGCCGGCCATCGCCAGGGGCCCCCAGCGTGTGGCTTTCACACCAACATTGTAACCGACGATTGTTGCCGCCAGCGCCAAGGCGATTTGCGTTGTTAGCCATTGATGAGTAAGCCAACTCACAACATGAGCTACAAAAACTCCACCAACAAGCAAACTCATTCCCACGTATTTCGCTGCCTGCTTGGAAATTCGCCCTGCTGGAATCGGTCGCTCGGGGCGCTCTTTGGCATCGAGCGCGGCATCGCAAACGTCGTTGAGCACCATCCCCGCTTCGTAAAGCATGACCGACGCAACGATCAATAGCAGCAACGGCGTGAGCGGTTGCCAACCGTGATTGATTAACAGATACCCGGCGATGACGTTCGACGCCGCGGTGAACACATTGGTGGCTCGCAGGATTTGCCACCACGCCGGCCAATCAATCGGGCGGGAAGAACTCACGGCGACTCCGCGATGCCTAGAACGTTGAGCGTGTTCGTGAGAAATGTACGTGCTTCTTGGGCGGCTTCATCCGGCACGTGAATATAGGGATAAAGCTCGACGGTTAGCCAGCCTTGATAACCCGTATCTGCGATTGCACGAAGTGTGGCCGGGAAATCAATCGCACCATGGCCGGGGATCAGATGCTTATGAACGCGGGTGGCAGCGATGTCTTCCAAGTGATAATGAACCGTGTGGGGGGCCATCCGTGCGACCCAATCCTGTGGGTCTTCGCTCACACAGTAAGCATGTCCCACGTCGAAATTCAGTCCTACCAGCGGCGAATCAAGCCGCGCGACAAATTCCAGGTATTCCTCAAACCGCTCGATGTACAACTCGGGCTCGGGCTCGATCAGCAGCATCACGCCCAATTGTTCAGCCACTTCAACGCAGGGCATCACTTCTTCGTAGAAGATGTTGCCCGCTTGCTCGCGTATTTGTTCGGGCGCAAGGTGCCCGCCGGGTTCGGTCGTGATGTGCGGCGCGCCCAAATCTGCGGCCAGTTGTAAGGCACGCTTGGTGTGTTCGCGGCGAATCGCACGATAATGCGGATCGGGATCGGTCCAACCCGGGTGCCAATAGGGTTGCCGCGGATCGCCGACGGCGTTCATCATAAAGGCGTTGATGTTAGAGATCGTCAGCTGGTAATCATCTAAACATTGCCGAATCGCTTCGCGGCGTTCGGGCAGCAAGCCCGCGGGCCAAGCGTGCGGCACGTCGGCCAGCAATTCAATGCCGCGATAGCCCATGCCTGCGATGCGGCGAATGGTTTCTTCAATGGAAAAGGCGAGGTAAGCGTTGGAGCTGAAGGCGAGTTTCACGAGATTGTTCCGGCAAGCAAAAGCAGTAAGCGATCTATTCTAATGTTCCAGGCCACGGCTGTTACCCCTATGTTTGCCGCTCGGCCAGGATCGCGATTTCTTTTTTACCATGCCGGGTGAGTAAAAGAGTGAGGGATTTGCTGCCGGAAAGCTTGAGTTTTTTACGCAGCTCTTCAGGCCGCACAGCGACGCCGCGAGTTTTGATTTCCAGGTCTCCGATTTGAAGTGTATTGATATGCTTGACAAGGTCCGCTGTTCGCAGCGGCAAGACATCGAGAACTTGGAAACAAGAGAGCAACGCATGTTCAATTTTATGGTCCGCAGTCAGGTAGCTTTCGCCGGGGGTCAGAACATGGCACTGAAGCGACTCGGCGATCGCACCGGTCAGCCGCGCGGCACGAATGGCGGTGTCTGTGTCGTACACGTGAGCGCCCACGCTGTCCGCGATCTCGGCCGGCACATCGGGCTCACCCACAAATGAGGCATGAGTCTCTGTGGTAACCAAAGTCGCACGTCGTTTTCCCGATGAACGGGCTAAATCACCCAGCCAAGCCACTTGCTGCCGGCATTCGCGGTCGCGCGAGATCCATTCCAACTCGGCGCTTGCCTGCCATTCTGCAGAGAGTTCTGCCGCGGGGGCGAGTTTAATCGCTCCCGACGGGGATCGCTGCAACCAACTTTGAATGATTACTTCACTCGGCGAATGCCATTGAAATTGAATCGAACGCCGGCCATCAACGCGCCGGTCGGGATCAAGGTGCCATTGTTCATCCTGCTGCGGCGGGTGTTCTTCGACAAGTCCCGTTCGCACATCGGCTTTGCATTGCCATGCTCTCAAATTCGCCGCGGCGAAGAGCGCTATTTCAGGAGCACGGTCCCAACCAACCGTCGGTGCATGTCCCGCCAGGGCCAGCAAGTCCCCGCCGATCCCACAACAGTAGTCGACGATTGGTTGATCCGCACGAAATCGCTGGGCCTTATAGGCGGCGACCCAGCAGTCGGTCGCTTGTTGCAGGCCAATGTCGGTAAAGAACATTTGCGCCGCAGGTTCACCAAATTTCTTGGCCGCTTTCTGCCGCAAAATCGCTTGTTCGGCGACTAGGCGAGCTCGATCGCTGGAAAGTTCTTTGCGGAGTTGGTTTTGCAGCCGCGCCGATGGTTCCTGACCCGCGCATGCGGCAAGCCAGCGATGGGCCTCGTCGCTCACGAGCCACTGATAGTCGGCAAGATCGGTCAAGTTTTCCTCATTGTTACTACTTGGCAAGCAAGCTAGGGCCTGTCGGCACTATCAAGCAAACTGCACCGGCTAGTCGGCGCCGGGGCAAGCAAAGAAACCCGGCGGTCGATAAAACACAATAGGAACGGATTCCTCAAACCAGCGTGGCCTCGCCACGATTTTAGCGGATCACGTTCCTGACCCCCACCCGTCTCGATGGCTGGGCGGTACAAATGCAGGCATTCTCAACATGTTCTCGCGAGCTTTGGCAATCCCCGTGATTTTGGGTGCGGCCGTGGCCGTCCCGTATTTCTCAAAAGGGACCGACGGCATCAAAGAGATGTGGAACTCGGCCAGCGCGTCATCCCCGGCCGACGTTGATATAGCAGAAGTTCCGGAGGCCCGTCATTTCGATCCGTTGCCGCAAGGTCCGGGGCACGAAATCTATCCCATCAGCACTCCGCTCGAGGGCGATGCTAGTGCCAGCCTTGAAGAAGTGTTTCGCTTCGATGTGACCAAGGAATGGGTCTACCAACGCTGGGCCCGTAAGTCGACAGCACTGGCTGAGCTTGGCCTTTATGGAGTGCGCGTGCCGTTGGTGAGTGGGACACAGATTCACGACGTCGCGGGTTCGCTCACATATTTCTTTGATCGAGCTGGCCAAGTCCAGCGGATTTCATTCAAAGGCCACACGGGTGATACAACCCGCGTACTCGCGCTTGCGCAGCAAAAAGGATTGCAACAACAAATTTCACCGATCGTGGGCGAGCAACTTTTTCAAATGAAACGTGGCGACGACGTGTTTAGCGAAGTCCGCACTAAACCGTCGGCTGTTTTGTGGTCGAGTTCACCACACGATAGTTTTGCCGTCGAAATGGACTTGCAACGCCCGGAGGCCATGACGCCGCTGCCGCCGAAACTCGCGCCGCTGCCAGAAGTGAAGGAAGCCGCCACGACCGCAAAAGCTGCAGGCCCTGCGGAAACTGAAGCTCCCGCAGAGCAAAAGAGCTTTTCGGAATCGCTCAAGACATTTTTTCCCCGCAGCCGTATCCCCGCCGAGCAAGTGAAAAACTTGGAGCGGCAGGACCGCATCTGGTAGTAAGTGTCGAACGCTTGGTATGCTGCCGCGATGAGTTCCATTGAAATATCGCGCTGTGCTGCCACCGATTTCCAAGCCGCGCTCAAGGTTTTGCACGACGGGCTTTCCGTCGATCAACAAGCGTCACTGGTGCAGACGCTTGATTTGTTGCGCGGGGGTGACGAATCGATCTTTGCGGGTTTGCTGGTTGCCAAGTCTGATGGCCATTTGATCGCGGCAACGTGGATTCAATTCACGCCCGGCCAGGCAGCAGTCGTGTGGCCGCCTGGGTTTGACAGCCCCGCCGCCAAGCAACTCTTCCAATCTGTCGGCGAGCTTTTGGAGCAAAACCAGATCGCGCTCGCACAAATCGTGATCGCCGCCACAGAATCTGTTCGTGAAGACCTGCTCGCTGTTGGCGGATTTCACCGGCTTGTCGATTTGGCGTATCTGACGCTCGAGCGTTCCAATTTTCCCAAGTTCGCCAACAGTCACACTTTGGAATTCTTGCCCCACGCGGACCAGCATCAGCAGCGTCTGGAGATCGCAATTAAACAGTCGTACGCCGGAACGCTCGATTGCCCCGAGTTGAACGATTTACGCACGCCCGCCGAGGTGATCGACGGCTACAAGGTTCAAGGAGAGTTCAATCCCCAAAACTGGTTTCTTGTGCGGCACGAGAATCAAGATGTGGGTGTGTTGATCCTCGCCGAGCACCAACCGGGCGAAAACTGTGAACTTGTGTACATGGGTGTTACCCCTAACGCGCGTGGCCGAGGGTTTGGCGAGCAGATTGTGCGGTTTGCTATCGAACGGGCCAAGCAAATGAATGCTGAACGCTTAGTGCTGGCCGTCGATGAGCGCAATTCTCCGGCATTTGAGTTATATCGCCGGCTCGGTTTTGTGATGTGGGATCGTCGCACGGTTTATGCCAGGTTGCGTGGCCGTGGCGTATAAACGGACATGTTAAATTGGGCGAGTTGAAATTGTGTGTCACTCGCAAACAGAGGCCACAGGATTTTGTGGTGACGCTTATTTCCCGTCGGTTACTCGACGATTTCGACGACTTCCCCACTGCGATGAACGACCGCCGAGTCTCTCGTCACACACAAACAGATTATCCACAGGGGTGGTCAGGGTTTGGAAAGAATTTTTCCAACTTTTTGCTCTCAGAAAGTGGCCAGAAATTGGGCTTTAGTGAACCGTCTGAAAAGGGACACGAGCATAGCAACAGTCAAGACCTAGCAACCGAGTGCTAGCACTCTTAGAATCAGCCCCCACACAGGAAATGATTGGGCTGCCGACGGGGCAGGGAAACCGCGAGTCACCTTCTGATGGCGGAAAACGGTGACAAACGGACATGCCAGTTCGGCTGTGAGTTTTGGGCAATCTTTTTCTCCGATTTTCAAGCGGGAGTCAGGTTCTCGGAAATGAGGACTGCGAGTTATTGGATACTCGCCTTGGAAAGTCGATAATCGGATCTTGCAGGAAGTGAACATGGACGATTCGGACAGGCTGTCCGCGTTGCGCGCTGAACTTGTCAAGCGATTGGGAAGAGAGCGATACGAACTGTGGGTCGGGCCACAGACGTCGCTTGAGCTTACCCTACACGCTTTGCGAGTCGGTGCTCGCTCGCAGTTCGAGTTGCAATGCGTTCGCCGTCACGTTCATGCCAGCTTTGCGGAAAGTTGCCGATTGATCTGCGGTCACGACGTCGCGATTGAATACTTTGTGCAATTGGCCGAAAATCTTCCTGTGAAGACCGATGGTAAGTTGGTCCAGCAAAGTTTGCTCGACGAATCGCTAGCCCCCGTCAACGATGTCATGCCCGCCACGCTGATCCAGCAACCGCCTGTCGCAACAAAAAAGCCGCCGCGGTCTGCGGGCTCGGCCATGTCGCGGTCGACGTTCGCCAATTTTGTGAGTGGGCCCTGTAATGAATTAGCCCACCGCACGACCATCGCCGTGGCCGAACGCCTTGGCCATTACGGCCCCTTATTTCTGTACGGTCCCTCGGGCATCGGCAAAACGCATTTGCTCTATGCGATGCTGCACCACCTGCGCGGCACGAATTCGCTCGTGCGAGCGCTGCGTCTCACGGCGGAGCAATTCACAACCGAATTTCTCGATGCCCTGAATCAGCGCACCTTGGCGAGTTTTCGTCATAAGTATCGTTCGGTCGACGTGCTCTTGATCGACGACATCCAATTCTTGGTCAACAAACGGGCCACACTCGACGAGCTCTTGGTCACGATCGATTCGCTGCAGGAAAAGGGAAAGCAAGTCATCCTGACTTGTGATACGAGCCCCACGGACTTGCTGAAAGTCAGCTCGGAATTGGCAACGCGAATTTCTGGCGGATTGGCCGTGCCATTGGAAATGCCTGACTTCGCCACGCGGCAAACCTTGGTGCGGAAGTTTATCGCCGAGATGCATCCCGTGATTGGCATGGCCATCGACGACGAGACGGTTGTCGTGATCGCCACGCAAGTCGCCGGCAGTGCGCGGCAGCTGCGCGGAGCGATCAATCGCTTGATCGTCACCAGCCAAGCCTTGCGTAAGCCGCTCACCGCGGACCTCGCCCGCAGCATTCTCGCGGAATACATGCAGCAAATCACGCCGACCGTGCGTCTGGCTGATATTCAACGGGCCGTGTGCGAAGTGTTCGGCGTCGAGGCGAGCAGTCTCAAGTCGGCCAGCAAGGTTCGCAACGTGGCCGAGCCACGTATGCTGGCCATGTGGCTGGCTTGTCAATTTACGCGGTCGGCACTTGGTGAAATCAGCGAATTCTTTGGCCGCCGCAGTCATAGCACGGTCATCTCCGCGCAGAAGAAAATCGAGCGGATGGTCAGCCAAGGTGACAACGTTTCCACGGGCCATCTCAACTGCAGCGTCGAAGAAGCAATCCGCAAAGTACAGCAGAAATTGCGCCGAGCGTGAAAAGGCTTGCTCTGATGCGAAGAACTCCCCCCACTTACGCGGAAGGCTCGTATGTGAACAAGGAAACTTCCGCGTCAGCTCACGAGCCTCCCGCGTAAGCGGGGGGAGCGCCAGCACTTATCAGTATCTCCTATTCCCCACACTCGACTCTTCCACGGGAATTCTCCCGCGTTCACGACTCCACACAACCAACGGCCATGGTTGGCAATGACAAACATAGTGAATCGCCGTAGCCTTATTCTTCACAATCCGAGCTGATCCTCCATCCGACCACCAAGTCCCCGCTTCGCGTTCACCGAATAAGCGATTCAGCCTTCGCGATCCATAACCTTTAAAATCTCGCAAGAGTTGGCTTTTCATGGCGATGCCTCCCCCCGCTGACGCGGGAGGCTCTACGACCAAATGCACATGGTTCTCCATAATCGACACAGCACCCAGCACCCAACCACGATAGGCAGCCGTTTCTAAAAATTGGTCGAGTAACTGATCGGCTTGTGCGAGATCAACACAAACAGGCTGACCTTTCAATTGCTCAAGCGCTGCTTGATAGAGCCCCGGCATCGAACCGTCGAAGGCTTGCCCGGGTTGAGAATGTTCACGCCGCACTGATGACAATGCGTCGTTGGAGCGCCGTTCTCGAACATTCGTCACGGACCCTCGTTTATTACCCGGCAACCATTGGCCATAGAATGTCGATGTGATGAGCCAACAAGGCATGTGAGTAATCCTATATGCAAGGAATGATGCAGATAGTGTACTTACGAACACTTACTTGTCGAGGGTTGTTTTTGGAGATTTTTAGAAAGAGCTCCCCCCGCTGACGCGGGAGGCTCCTATGGTGTCTACACTTCGTCCCAATACAAAATCTGTGTGTGCTTCTTGAGCGTGCGCAGCAGCAAATAGATGATGCCGCCTGCGGCAAAGAGTAGCGACCATTCCGCTTCGAGCGTGAGCCGATCTTCGATAAACCAATGCTCGATCACCTCAATGGCGGTGTGCAGCAAGATCACCATGAACACGCCGGTATATTCGCGCCGCAAAACCGTGCGCCACGAAAAACCGCGCGTAGCTGCTTTCCACTGAGAGAAACGTGGAATGAACGCGGGCGTTCGACTCGCCCAGTGATCGAACTGTTCGCCGAACTTACGTTGCAAGAACGCTTCTTCGGCAATCATGATCCGTTCGTAATAAAGATAAAAAGCCGTCGTGTAGAGCAGCGGGAGCCACCACTCAAACGGCACAAGGACAGCACCCAAGCCGATCAGATAGTTTCCCAGATACAAAGGGTGGCGGATCGTAGAATAAATACCGGTCGTATTGAGAACAGTCGCCACTTGCCCTTTGGTATTACGGCCCGAAGTCCCTTCGGGGACGAATCCGACTGTGATGATGCGCACACCAAGACCGACGAACGAAATCGCCAGACAAATGAATTCCCAAGTTTCGTGAAACTCAAGACTGCCGAACGGCCAGACCATATTTGCCAGCACGGCGATAAGAATTGGAACGGCAATAAGCGGCAAATAACTACGCCGACGAAATAACCATTCGCCGTGCAATTCCATTTCTGATTTCAGTGACAAGGCGGTTGCTCCAGCGAGTTAGGGAATGTGGTGCTATTGTATGGCGAGTCCAGATAGCTGTCATGACGAGTTCAATTACGATTCCTTAAGACTGCTGACTACTTTCCGGATACGACGACCAATCCCGCCAGAATCAGTAGGCTCCCGACGGCAATCCGCGGGGTGAGATTCTCACCCAAAAATAGCCACGCCAGCAAGACGGCAACCACGAAGCTCCCTTTATCGATCAAGGCGATCGTGGAGACTTCGCCCAATTTAAGGGCCTTGTAATAGAAAACCCACGAGATCGCCGTCGTTAATGCGGATAAAACTAACCAGAAATAATTTCTCGAAGTGAGCTGCTGAATCTGTGCTTTGGGAACAGCGAACATTGCAAAGGCAATCACGAAAAGGAACACAAAGCATGTCCGCACCGCGAGGCCCAGCTCGCCGGAAATTCCCGTAAGGCCTTGTTTGGCAATGACCGCTGTCAGCCCCGCGAAGACCATCGAAATGATGGCAAAGATGACCCAGCGTTCCATGGATGAGATTCCTGGCTTTCGGATTTCGCGTTACGGGATATTTGATTTCTTGAGCGTTATTTTAACGGCTTACGCCAGCTCCTTTTAAGTGCGATAATGCTTTGATGGCGAATATTATTGAACCCGCTCCGCATGATGCTGCAGATCGCTACGCGATTGTCGTCGCTGAGTGGAACAAATCGATCACCGGCAAACTTTTGGATGGTGCCGTCACAACGCTCACGGCGGCTGGCGTTGCGGCTGAGAATATCGACGTCGCTTGGGTGCCGGGGGCGTGGGAAATTCCGATTGTGGCTCAGCGTTTTGCGCAGAGTCAGCTCTACGCCGCGGTGATCTCGCTGGGGGCTGTGATTCGTGGAGAAACCACGCACGACCAGCACATCAATCGGGCGGTCAGCTTGGGACTGCAAGAAATTGCCCTGCACAACGAAGTACCGATGATTTTTGGCGTTCTCACCTGCGAATCAATGGAACAGGCGGTCCATCGGGCTGGCGGAAACGTTGGCCATAAAGGGGTAGAATGTGCCGAAGCGGCCCTAAAAATGGTCGGATTGCTCAAGAATTGCCCGCCCGAATAGAATAGGGATAGCCGACCACGAGGAAACGGAACGCTAATCCGCGCTAATCATCACTGATCCCAGATTAGTGGTTATAAGCGTCGATTAGCGTTCTGCATTTGCTGAATGAGACGGCAGGTGTTTTAGAAATTCATAGATTGCGTTGTAGAAGATGGCTGGACGTACACGAGCTCGAGAAGTTGCCTTGCAGGCCCTGTTTCAAGAGGATCTCAATCCCCGAGATTCCCGCGATCAGGTCATGCCATTGCTAGAGAACCGCCTCAAGGAACCGGATCTCCGCGACTTTGCCGTGTCGCTGGTGATGGGCGTGCTGCGCAATCGTGATGAACTCGACGCCTTGATCGCCGCCAAGGCCGATAACTGGAGTGTGGGGCGAATGGCCGCGACCGATCGCAATATCTTGCGGATGGGGGCCTACGAGATTCGCTACACCGACACACCCCCACGAGTGGCCGTCGACGAGGCCGTGGAACTGGCCAAACGCTTTGGTGCCGCGAATTCCTCGCAGTTCGTCAATGGAATTCTGGATAAGTTGATCGAGAAGAAAGCGTAGGCCGGAACAAGCCGAGCGCAGTTCCGGCGCAACATCCGAGAAACTGCCGGAACAGTGCTACCGCTCGTTCCGGCCTACATAAATCACAGGACCACTTTCAAAAGCTCATGGGTTTTTTCGACAAGATTAAGAGCGGTCTGCAGAAGACCAAGAATGTTCTCTTCACCGACGTTCGAGATTTATTCAAGAGCGAAGGCCGGCTGATCGACGAAGAATTTCTCGACGAAATGCGAGCGATCTTGTTCAAGACCGACATGGGCTACGACTCGGCCGAAGAGATCGTCACCGAGGTGGCCAAGAATTTCCGCGGTCGGGTCGTTCACCTGGAAGATGTTGTGGCCACCTGGAAAGCGAAGCTCACCGAGCTGATGGGTCAGGCCGATTCGCCGATCCGCTTTGCCGAGTCGGGACCGACCGTGATCATGGTCTGCGGCGTCAACGGTGCTGGCAAAACGACGTCGATCGCCAAGCTCGCGCATCTGTTGAAATCCCAAGGGAAATCAGTCGTCCTGGGGGCTGGAGATACGTTCCGTGCCGCCGCGGTGGAGCAGCTCACGCTGTGGTCCAAGCGGTTGGGTGTGAATATCGTGACGGGAGAGCAGGGGGCTCATCCCGCGTCGGTGGCTTATCGCGCGGTGGAAGAATGCCTCGCCACGGGTGCCGATGTTTGCATTGTCGATACAGCAGGTCGACTGCAAACGCAGAAGAATCTCATGAGCGAGCTCACGAAGATTCAGCAGTCGATTCGGAAACTGATTCCCACCGCGCCGCACGAAGTGTTGCTGGTGCTCGATGCCACGACGGGCCAAAATGGCATTAGCCAGGCGGAAAAGTTTACCGAGGCAGTCGATTGCACGGGGATCGTGCTGGCCAAGCTCGATGGCACGGCCAAGGGGGGCGTTGTGGTCGCCATCAAACAGCGGGTGGGTCTGCCCGTGAAGTATGTCGGCGTGGGCGAACAGCCCGAAGATTGGGCTCTCTTTAGCCCTGGCGACTTCGTGGCCGCGCTCTTCGCAGATATCGAGAAGACCGCCCCAGCATCTGCCTAAAGCTGCTGCTCTTTTTTTCCTGCGGCTTCTGCCTACAAGCGCGACATGGTGTGATTACCTTGCTGGCAAAATCGTAAGGTTGCGCTCGTGACAACCAGATTTTCTTGCTCAAGCCGCAGGCGCAAACTCTTGCCAATTGGCACTTTACAGCAATCCTGCCCATTCTGAAGCCAGGCATGGCATGGGGATTGCTCTCCGCAAAGCCAACCGATTCGGATGTCGCCATAGATGCAAGGACTCAGCGTTCTCTGGCGACCCAAGAAGCGTTGTCGTGACGCTTCCAGGACTATAAAGGCGGAATTCTAGATACTTCCAGGTCCTGATTGACTAATCCTTCTGACAATCCAATAAGGGCGAATCTTATGTCAAGTGTTTTGACACTGCGCAGCTGGCAGTATCTGCTAGTTGCCCTAATCTTGTCGCTGCAAGCGACACCAATGATGACCCAAATTTCTTGGGCACAAGAAGAGGCCGCAACCGAAGAGGCCCCCGCGGAAACTCCGGAAGCCGAAGCTGCTGAGGCAGAAAAGGCCGAAACCGAAGCACCCACGGATCTTGGTCTGGGCTACGCTTTGGACAACATCATGTTGTTCGTCTGTGCCTGTCTCGTGTTTTTCATGCAAGCCGGTTTCGCCTTGGTGGAAACAGGTTTTAATGCCTCGAAGAATGCAATCAACATCTTGTTCAAGAACACGATGGACTTCTGCATCGGCTCTATCCTGTTCTACTTCGTAGGTTTCGGATTGATGTATCCGGGTAATTATGGAGTCGATGTCACTGAACACAAATACTTTGCGTTCGGTGGCACGGGATTGTACGAAGCTTCGAGTCCTCGGGAATTCAGTCCTTCGACGGACTGGTTCTTCCAATGCATGTTCGCCGCGACTGCCGCGACGATCGTGTCGGGTGCCGTGGCCGGTCGTATCAAGATTGGTGCGTATTTCGTCTACAGTGCTTTCATTTGTGCGATTGTTTATCCGATCAGCGGTTTCTGGAAATGGGGCGGCGGTTGGTTAACACAATTCGAAGACGGCATGGTTTTCCAAGATTTTGCCGGTTCGGGTGTGGTCCATGCTCTCGGTGGATTTGCCGGTTTGGCTGGTGCGATGCTGCTCGGACCTCGTATTGGTCGCTACGTCGGTGGCAAGGCCGTGCCGATGCCCGGACATAGCTTGCCTCTGGCCGCTCTCGGCGTGTTCATCCTGTGGCTGGGGTGGTTTGGCTTTAATCCCGGCAGCCAACTTGGTTTCCAAGCGACGGCTGAAATCGATATTGTCATGCATGTTGCGGTCACGACGACCTTGGCTGCTGCCGCTGGTGGCGCTGCGGGAACGTTCGGTTCTTGGCTGTTGTTTGGCAAGCCCGACCTGGGTATGGCCCTTAACGGCATCCTTGGCGGTTTGGTCGGCATCACAGCTGGTTGCGACTGTTTCACCGTTGAGATGGCAATCCTCATTGGTGTGATCGCGGCGTTCATCGTGATGGGTGGTTGTGTCCTCTTGGACAAGCTGCAAATCGACGATCCCGTCGGTGCCTTCCCAGTCCATGGTCTGTGTGGCATCTGGGGTGTGATGGCAATCGGCATTTTGCCAAACGTCTATACCACGGCCTCGGTTGCAGAAAAACTGCGTGGAACGGCAGCCGCTGACTTTGTCGCAGCGACCAGCTTCAAGACGCAATTGATTGGTGCGATGGCCTACGCCGGTTGGGCGTTCGTTACGATGTTCATCCTCTTTGGAATTCTCAAGGCAGTTGGCTTCTTGCGAGCTAACGAGCATGAAGAAACCAAGGGGCTCGACATCAGCGAGCATGGTATGCAGGCTTATCAAGCCTAGAAAGTTGATAGTAGTCGCTTGTCGGGCGACGGATAGCGCCGCCCGACAAGTGTCCTTGATAATGTTGGATCGACTCTTGCCTGGGTCGCCGATGATGTCCCATGTGGCTTGGTCGCGCTTTGCCGCCTACAGTGCGACCAAGCCGGGACGTCATCAAATCAAAATGAGACAGTCTAAAACAAGCAAAACGCAGAGATCGCAAAGTCGCTGAGGGCCGCAAGAAGCGATCTTACAAGAATCTTCTTACACTCTGCGAATCTCTGCGCCTTCGCGCACTCTGCGTTTAAGCGTCTGCGTTGAATCGGATTATGGCCCGTCCAGAAGGATGCCCCAATGGCTTGGGTGGGTTTTCCGCCTAATCCCGCCCAGGCCGGGGTGTCTTTCCTGGACTTTTTCTTTTGGGCCGTTTTGAAGTGTGCCGTGGCAGCCTACTTGCTAAACATGGCGATTCCCGCCACCACAGCGGCAAGCACTATAAGAACCGCCACAAGACGTTTTGTATTGGGCTCGTCTACGCTGGCACGGTGTTCTTCAAGTGGCGGCACGTATTGAGTAAACCGCGATAAATCGGGACCATACTCTTTCATCAGATGATCGTTGAGATTGCCCTGCACCATGCGGGCGTTGAATGGCCGCTTCTCGGGGTCTTTCTCCAAGAGCTGCATAATGATTTGCTCGAGCCATTCGGGGCAATCGATCCCTTGTTCGCGCAAACCCTTGGGCTTTTCGCTCAGATGCTGCTTCCAAACTTGCGCGAAATTCGCACCAGCGAACGGGGGACTACCGGTGAGCATTTCGTACATCACGCAGCCCAGCGAATAGAGATCGGCTTTGCCGGTGATCGCTTTGTCGCCGCAAATTTGCTCGGGCGACATATAGGCATAGGTTCCCACGGTAATGCCCGTGTCGGTGATGTCGGCGTCGTGGGTATCGCGGGCGATGCCAAAATCGCCTAACACCAGCTTACCGTCCTTGTCGAAAAACAAGTTGCTCGTTTTGAGATCGCGGTGAATGATGCCGTGGTTATGCGCGTGTTGCAGTGCCGAGGCGATCTGCGCGGCATAGGCGGCGGTTTGCTGCCAGGTGAGTGTGCCCTGCTTTTGAATGCGGGTCTTGAGATTCCCTTTCTCCAAAAGTTGCATGGCATAAAAATACTGCCCATCCATGATCCCCCCGCCATAGTTGCGGACGATGTGGGGATGCTTGAGCCGCTCCATAATCACGATTTCGCGTTGGAAGCGGTTCACGATGTTGTCATCGTGCGAAATGTTGGGATGCAGCAGTTTGACGGCGACCGGTTCGTCGATGTCGGGGCTTTCCGCGCGGTAGACGACACCCACGGTGCCAACCCCTAGCGGTTCCAGCAACTTGAACGTGGCCGAAGTCGGCAGAAACTTCAGATTGCGGCGCGGTGTCGGTGTGGCGGAATCGGTCATCAGCTTGGAGAAGGTTGAGGGACTTCCGACAAGGATTCCCAGTATTGATCTGCCACGACGATGACAGCGGATTGCCCGAAGTATAGCCACTGCTGTGATAAACACCAACCGGCGCGAGAAGCGGGTATCTCGTGCTGTTTTCCCGCTCTTTCAGCCACCGGGCACGGATTTTGGGATTTCGGATTGTGACCTGGGGATTTAGGATAATAAGCAAAGGACTTATTTGGCCGCCGAAAAACCCGTCGTTGCTCCCATGAAACTCATCATCGCCATCATCCAGCCCAGCAAACTGGAAGACGTTAAAGCCGCCCTCTCGAAAGTGGAAGTCGTCCGCCTCACGATCATGGACGTCCAAGGCTTCGGCCGGCAAAAGGGCCAAACCGAAGTCTTCCGCGGCCGGGAAATCACGGTCAATCTGCTCCGTAAGGTGCAGTTGCAGATCGCCGTGAACGACCATTTCGTCGAGCCGACGATCAACGCGATCATCGAAGGGGGCCGCACGGGGGACGATGGCTCGATCGGCGACGGCAAAATCTTTGTGCTGCCGCTCGAAGATTGCATCCGCATCCGCACCGGCGAGCGCGGGCCTGAAGCGATTTAACACTTACACCACGCGGTCGCTGCCATGAACACTCTCGCCAAATATCTCTTCAGGACAAGTTGGCTTTCGTTCTGTTTATTGCTCTGCGGCATTGGAATCGCCGCGGAGACCGCTCCTGCGACAACTAAAACCGCCACGGAACCCTTTTATCCCTTGGCCGTGGGGAATCAATGGGACTACGAAGTCCACGCCAACGGCAATGTTTCGGAAATCTCGAATCGCGTGGCAAAAAAAGAAGTCATCGACGGCGAAACACTTTATCGCGTCGACACCTCCGCCGGAGGGAATGTCTCAGCCAGCGAACATCTCCGCCACGCTCAAGCCGGGTTGTATCGCGACCGCTTCAATGGGTTGGAATTCTCACCTCCGATCATCCTTTTAAAGAACCCGCCGACTCCCGGTGAAAAGTGGGAAACAGTCACAAAAGTCGGCGATCAAGATTTCAATGTGAAGTGTGTCATCGGCGACTATGAAGACGTCAAAGTTCCCGCGGGCACATTCAAAGCGTTGAAGCTAAACGTCTCGACTACCGTGGGACCTGATACTTTTGTGAGCGATTACTGGTTCGCTCCCGAGACGGGGATCGTTCAGCAAGGTTTGGATTTGGCAGGCATCAAGGCGCTGCTCAAGCTCAAGAAGTTTACGGCGGGAAAACCGGAAGGTGCGCCGGCGCCACCCTCTGCACCGTAGCATCCGCCGCCAACTATTTGGCTTTCACCGCAACTCGCAACTGAGCGCGGGCTTGCTTGACGATGCGATCTCGAATGGCCAATTCTTCGTCGCCGCTGACTTGGCGGCCCAAGGCCAACGCCAATTGCTCGGCCGCGGCCAGTTGATCAACCGCTCCGGCAGGAATAGCCCGATTTGTGAGCACCGAGATGAGGTTGTCGTTCACTTGAACGAAGCCACCGTCGATGTAATAGCTGATCGTGGTGGCACCCTGGCGGAGACGCAGCTCACCGTAGCCCAAACGCCCGATCAACGGCGTGTGGTTCTTGCTGATGCCCACCTCACCGTCGTACAACGGCAGCGCGATAAAATCGGCCTCGGTGTCGAGCACGGTTTCTTCCGGCGTGACAACGATGCAGCGCAAGACGGCGTTAATAGTTTCGGTTGTGCTCATGGTGAGTTAGATCGTCGCTTTACTTAGCTTGATTACTTAGCTTTCGCGCTGGCCTGCAATTTATGAAATTGGGCTTCGGCTTGCTCGATGGCACCGACGTACATGAAGGCATCTTCCGACAGGTGATCCCACTTGCCGTCGCAGATTTCTTCGAAGCTGCGGATCGTGTCCGAAAGCGGCGTGATTTCGCCCGGCTTGCCGGTGAAAACTTCTGCCACGAGGAACGGTTGCGAGAGGAATCGCTCAATACGGCGGGCACGGTGGACGACCAACTTGTCTTCTTCGGAAAGTTCGTCGACGCCGAGGATCGCGATGATGTCTTGAAGTTCGCGATAACGCTGCAAAGTCTTCTGCACGCGGCGGGCACAGTTGAAGTGCCGCTCGCCGACGTACTGCGGATCGAGAATACGGCTCGACGAGGCGAGCGGATCCACCGCCGGGTAAATACCCTTTTCCGAAATCGAACGTTCCAGATAAATGAACGCGTCCAACTGGCCGAAGGCGGTCGCCGGAGCAGGGTCGGTCGGGTCGTCCGCGGGCACGTACACGGCTTGCACCGAAGTAATAGCCCCGTTGCTGGTCGACGCGATACGTTCCTGCAACGCACCCATTTCGCTAGCGAGAGTTGGTTGATAACCCACCGCGGAAGGCATACGACCCAAGAGGGCCGACACTTCGCTACCCGCTTGTGAGAAGCGGAAAATGTTGTCGACGAACAACAGCGTGTCGGCACCTGTCTTATCGCGGAAGTATTCGGCCATCGTCAAAGCCGACAACGCCACGCGGAGACGGGCACCCGGCGGTTCGTTCATCTGTCCGAACACCATGCAGGTTTGATCGATAACGCTGCGGCCAGTGTCGCCGATTTTGGCTTCCTGCATTTCCAACCACAGGTCGGTTCCTTCACGGGTTCGTTCACCCACGCCCGCGAACACCGAGTAACCACCGTGAGCCGACGCGATACGGGCAATCAACTCGGTAAGAATAACCGTCTTACCAAGACCGGCACCACCGAACAGACCGGCCTTACCACCGCGAACGAACGGGGTTAATAGGTCGATCACTTTAATACCGGTTTCGAACAACTCGGTTTTAGTCGAGAGTTGATCCAATTTGGGAGCTTCGCGGTGAATCGGCCAACGCTCGGCGGCGTCCACCGGTCCACGGCCGTCGACCGCTTCGCCCAACACGTTGAACACGCGGCCCAGCGTGGCTTCACCCACGGGCACGCTCACCGGTCCGCCGGTGTCGACGCATTCCTGGCCGCGAATCAAACCATCGGTGCTTCCCAAAGCGATGCAACGCACGCGGCCACCGCCGAGTTGCTGTTGGACTTCGCCCGTGAGATTGATCTTCACGCCCTTGTTATCCGACACGACTTGGACGGCGTTGTAAATCGCCGGCAGCGAATCGTCGGAGAACTCGACGTCGAAGGTCGAACCGATCACTTGGGTAATATGGCCGATGTTCTTAGTAGCTGTTGCCATGATTTTTAGTCTAGTGCTTAAAGTCTAGTGTCGAGAGCCATCGAATAGGCTCTCAAAATAGTTTGTAGGATAAATTGTGTATGTGGCTCTTGACTCTCGTCTTTAGCCTCTCAGCTATTTCAACGCTTCAACGCCGCCGATCAGGTCCATCAATTCCGACGTGATCCGGCCTTGTCGTGCGCGGTTGTATTGCATGCTCAAACTCTTAATCAATTCGCCAGCATTCTCGGTGGCACCCTTCATGGCGACCATCCGGGCGATCTGCTCGCTCACCGCCGAGTCGAGGAAGCACTTAAACAGCTTCACCTTGAAACTCGTGGGAACGACCTCTTCCAAAATGCTTTCTGGAGAAGGCAGAAATTCGTACTGCGGCCCGGTGTTTTGCGCGGCATCGTCTTCGACACTCGCAGCCAGCGAGCCAAGCGGCAGCAATGTCTCGACCGCCACTTTTTGACGGGCGATGCTTTCGTATTTCATGTACACCACGTCGAGCCTATCCAGCTTGCCCGTGATGTATTCTTCGAGATAGCGATTGGCGAGTAGTTCAACTTCGTCGAACGATGGCTTATCTTCAAAATGCGTGTAAGTGTGGTCCGCTTGATAACCACGGAACTTAAAGCCCGCGATACCGCGTTTGCCAGAGAGTTCCAACCGACACTGAGGCACTTCGGCTCGTAGTCCACTCCACCGCTCGAGACCGGCGCGAATCAAATTGCCGTTGAAACCACCGCACAACCCACGATTAGCCGTCAGCACCAACAACGTGGCGTTGTTCACCTCGTCGCGTTGCTCCAGCAGCGGGTGGCTAACTTGGAGACCCGTTTTGGTCAGGTCGGCCACCAACTTCGTGATGCGGTCGGTGTAGGCGGTGGCCGCAGCTGCTCGATCCATTGCTTTCTTGAAGCGCGCCGTCGCGATCAGTTCCATCGTCCGCGTGATCTTGCGGATGTTGCGAACCGACTTGCGGCGTTTATCGAGTTCTCTGGGATTGGCCATGTTTAGTGCTTGAAAACGGTTTGCGAAATCCTAGCCGCGATTCAACGAATCGCAGGTCTTATACTGTCACGGTCGCGGGTTCGGTCACACCGACGAATTGCGTGTTGAATTCGTCGATCGCGGCGCGAATCTTGGCGGTCAACGTATCGTCGAGATCTTTCTTCTCGGCCAGTTCCTTGCGAATTTCCGACTTTTGATCGGACATAAACTTCAGGAACTTGTCTTCCCACTCGGCCACGCGGTCGGTCGGCAACTTATCGAGATAACCACGCGTACCGGCGAAGATCACTAGCACCTGGTCAATCACGTTGAGCGGCCTGTATTGGCCCTGCTTGAGCAATTCCACCATGCGGTAACCGCGATCCAAACGAGCTTGAGTCGCGGGATCGAGTTCGGTACCCAACTGGGCGAACGCTTCGAGTTCGCGGAACGCAGCGAGGTCCAAACGCAGACCGCCGGCCACTTTCTTCATGGCCTTGATTTGAGCGGCACCACCCACGCGCGACACCGAGATACCCGCGTTCATAGCGGGCTTCACCCCGGCGAAGAACAAGTCCGGTTGCAGATAAATCTGACCGTCGGTAATCGAAATCACGTTCGTGGGAATGTAGGCCGAAACTTCGCCTTCGAGCGTTTCGATGATCGGCAGCGAGGTAATCGAACCACCACCCAACGCCGCAGAAAGCTTACAGGAACGCTCCAGCAAACGGCTGTGGCAGTAGAACACGTCGCCAGGGAACGCTTCGCGACCCGGCGGACGACGCATCAACAGCGACAATTCGCGATAGGCCACGGCTTGCTTGCTCAAGTCGTCGTACACGACCAAGGCGTGACCGCCATTGAACATGTACTCTTCGGCCATCGCGGTGCCCGAGTAAGGGGCAACATATTGCAGCGGGGCAGGGGCGCTGGCACCGGCGACGATCACAGTGGTGTAATCCATGGCGCCAGTTTCACGGAGCCTCTCGATCACGCCGGCCACGGTCGATTCCTTTTGGCCGATGGCGACATAGAAGCACTTCACGCCTGAATCGCGTTGGTTGATGATCGCGTCGATGGCGATTGCGGTCTTGCCTGTCTTACGGTCGCCGATGATCAATTCGCGTTGACCACGACCAATCGGGGTCATCGCGTCGATGGCCTTGATACCGGTTTGCAGCGGCTCGTGCACCGGCTGACGTTCCGACACGCCCGCGGCGATCACTTCCACGGGACGACGCTTGCTGGTCACGATGGGACCTTTGCCGTCGAGCGGGTTACCCAGCGGATCGACCACGCGGCCCAAGAGTTCGTCACCCACGGGGACGCTCAACAAGGTTCCCGTGCTGCGAACTTCTTCGCCTTCGTTGATGTTCAGATAGTCGCCAAGGATAATCACACCGACGGAGTTCTCTTCGAGGTTGAACGCCAAGCCTCGCACGCCGCTGGCGAACTCGACCATTTCACCCGCCATGACACCGGACAGGCCGTACACCTGAGCGATACCGTCGCCCACTTCCAACACGCGGCCAACGTCGCGGACGTCGATGTGTGTCGAGAATTGCTCGATCTCTTTTTGGATCACTGAAGCGATTTCGTCGCTATTGAACTTCATCGAAGCACTCCCGGATATTTCTTTTTGCTTTTAATGTTTTGCTTAGTTAGTCGTCGAAGCCATTAGGCCCCGGACTCTTGGTAAAACTGCTCGGGGCGTTGCTGAATCATCTCGACCGCTCGAGCGATCATCGCTTGGCGGGCCCGTTCCAAATTCGACCGCGTCGAAGCATCCAGCACGCGATCCCCCGTGCGAACCACAAAGCCACCGATCAGCTCGGGGTTGATCTTCACGGTCACCAAGGGCTCGGCCGCGAGCTTCTTGGCGAGTCGCTCGATCATTTCCTTTTGAAGCGATTCTTCAACAGGATGAGCAAACTCGAGCGTCACTGCGACTTGATTTTTGCGAATCGTCCACAGGGCATTCGCATTGCGAATAATCTGCCGCAACACACCCAACCGACCGTGCCGAGCGATCACCTTCAAAAAGTTGAGAGACTTCGCCGACAATTGATTCGCAAACACACGATCCAGGATCCCAAGCTTGTCGTCGTTGGAAACCAGCACCGAGGCAAACACCTTCTCCAAGTCTGGAAACTTGTTGAGCACCTCAGTCACTACGGCGTTGAGCTCATCCATCAAACTTTGCTGAGCTTGAGAATTACCCGCCGAGTTGAGGCCAGCCTGAGCGTACACTTTCGCCAGCTTTTCGACGTCAACGTCGAAAACCGATTCTTGCGCGAAGTGTTGGGTTACGGAGTCGCTCATAGCTCTCACTTAGTTATTGCTGGCAGCCAAGGTCGTCAGGGCGTCGCGCACCAATTGGGAATGCTGCTCGGAGGTGAGATTCCGGCTCACCACTTTGCCAGCCAAATCGACGGCTTGGTTGGCAATCGTCTCGGCGATGTTTTTCATCGCGAGATCGGCCGCCCGTTCCACGTCTTTCAGCGCCCGATCCCGTTCGGCATCCGCCAGGGTTTTGGCCTCGGCCAAGATTTCCGTCTTCGTGTGCTCGGCATCGCGACGGGCTTCTTCCAACAATGCACGAACTTCGTTGGCGGCACTGGCCAACTTGGCCTCGTACTGCACGAGCATTTGCTTAGCTTCCTCGTGCTTAACAGCAGCTTCGGCCAGGTTGTTACGAACCGACTGCTCACGCTCGGTAAGTGCCGCCGAAATGGTCGGCCAGGCAAACGTGCTCAAGATGCCAAAGAGCAGCAAGAACACCACGCCGGTCCAGATCGCGAGGTCGGGATCAATCGCCAGTGGATTGGGATTCCCGCCATGCTCTCCTCCATGCGCGTCACCGTGCTCGGCAGTTTCAGCCGGGTGATCATCGCCTTGAGCCTGGCAAACTGCTGTGTTGGCAAGCCAACCCATCAGGGTCAAACCCAAGAATACAACAAAGCCAAATTGACGAATGTTCATGCGCAACACCTGTCGCAGTTTCCACAGCGGCACGTGACCCCACTGGCCACGGCCATACTATTTGTTGAACAACATACAAACGATCAACGCGAAGAACGTCGCACCTTCGATAAGAGCGGCGGCGATAATCATCGCGGTTTGAATGTTGCCAGCAGCTTCGGGCTGACGAGCCATGCTCTCAACGGCGTTGCTGCCAATCTTGCCGATGCCCATGGCGGCACCGATGATCACCAAACCTGCACCAAACGCGGCACCAGGATTCAGGCTGAAACCAGCAGGAGCAACCACAGCGGCACCTTCGGTTTCTTCTTGAGCCATGGCTGGGCTGGCCATAAATACCAACGCCAAACAAAACACCATCATTTTCGCCAACTTGATCACGTTAATGTCTCCTTCGACTAAGCAAAAAGTGGAACGATTACGGGTAAGCCGGTTTGCCAATCTTTAGTGCGGGTGGACCGCCGCTCCGATAAACAAGGCCGACAAAAAGGTAAAAATATAGGCCTGCAAAAAGGCCACAAACAGTTCGAGTAAACTTAGGGCAGTGGCACCCAAAACGCTGGCAGCGGTAACGCCACCCCAGATCGCTTGGCCCGCCACGGCACTAGCCGCGATAAACGCCATCACCACCGACAACACCACGTGGCCAGCCATCATGTTCGCCAAAAGACGAACGGCCAACACACAGTGCTTGATAAATAAGCCCAAGATTTCGATCACGAAGATCAATGGCACCAAGCCAATCGCAATCGGCTTGGGAAGATCCATGTGAGGGACTTGAGCCTTCAAGAATCCGAAAAAGCCAAACTGCTTGATGCTCGAACCGCACACCACGAGAAATGTCGTGAGTGCGAGTGCGCCGGTCGTGGCTAAAGCCCCCGTGGGAGAACCCATCCAGGGGATCATCCCCATCAGGTTGCAGCCCAAAACAAAGAAAAACATGGTCCACAGGAACGGAACAAACCGGTCGGCATCGTGTTCGCCGATGCAAGGCCGGGCAATTTGGTTTCGGATATAAAGCAAGAAGACTTCGAGCAAATTCCACAACTTGCCCTTGGGGACCTTGCCCCCTTTGATTCGCATCGCCAACACGATGAACAGCACGCAAATAATCAATGCGATGATGACTTCCAAGACCATGAACTTGGTCAATCGCAAGTCGAGCGGTTTGATCGTGTCATCGAGCAGGGCATTGCCCGTGTGCATCTCGAAGAGCGGCTCATCAGGAGCCAGAGGTTGGGGAAGCTCAATGTGCCCATGGTCGTCGTGCGAAGTGAACGCACGCGGCAAATGGAAGGAAGTCGAGTCTTCGACATGCCCGAAGAGTTCGTTGGGATGTAAGGGATTGGCCATAGTAAAACCTATTGCAGCTCAATCTTTCCACTGTTGTGAGACGGGGTGATCGAGCGTACCGAGAGAAATGTCTCGACTGCCAACGAAACCAAATAGGCCATGATCAAGAAGCCAGCAAACACTTGGCCTTGCGGGCCATTCTTCTGCAGAGCCAACCACATGCACATCACCAAGGGTGGCAACAGCCGGCATCCCATCGCGAGCAAGACACCGGCCATTTGTTGGCCACGCTGAGCGAAATAATGCGAAATCGTTAATGCCGCGAGGCCGGGGGTAATGCATACACCGGTCGCGGAGAGCAGGGCCTCGACACCATTGCCGCCGATCCAAATCGCCAGCGGCAGACAGAGTAGGGTGAAACCAACAAGTGACAGAATTAAGATCATCGCGGCCGCGACAAAGCTATTAGCGCAGGCGACCAAGCTGTTATCCGAGTTGCTGGTCGGCCAACTGGGGGCTTGCTGAGTCACGGGATGACTTTCTGGTTCACCAAAAAAATGTTAAAGATCGCTAGCGCAAATCTGACCGATTCTTAGCCTTATACTTCGGGGCAGACTGGGCAATTACCTTCAACTGTTTGAAGGCCAAATACCCCCCCGCCGCAAAGCCCAGGAGCAGAAACAAGGGTAGTGTTCCTGTCCTCTTATCCAACCAATAACCCGCCAGTCCCGGCAGAACCATTTCCAAGGAGATGGTCATGATCCGCGACGCCCATTCGGAGGCTCTCGCCGTGGCCGAACGTCCGTCGGAAGCGTCGCCATTATCTTGAGCAGCGTCATCTTGACCAACTGGGGGCCGCAATGACATCGCTTTGAAATGCCTGTAGAGGTTGCGCTCGAAAGAATCGGACCGCCTAGAATGAGTCACAGACCTCCAGCCCAAGACTTCATCCCTCGCGGACTTGATTAATCTAATTACGATTCAGAAAGGCGCAAAGGGGTATTCGTGAATTTTTTCACAAATTAGTTTGTGTTTTCATAACTCGTTATTTCATAGCTGGTTATGAGATATTCTCGGAAATGCGCATAAGGGCTTACGTCGACAAGCAGGGTCTGAAGCAAGCTTAGTAACAACCTACCAGCGACCATTTGTTGCAAGCTCTCGCCCGATAACGATTTACGACGCTAAATGGCAGCAAAAAGCTTGCAATTCCGTAATTTAAGGGTAGTATGGGTTTTGCGGGAATTGCCGACTCTCAACAAAGGCGGGCCAGATTTCTGCAAAGCTCTCGTTTGGTCATGGAACGCCAAACAACAATCCGCACGGCAATTCGGCTGGATGTCGCCAGACTTTCCACCGCCGCATTCTGATTCGGCGTCTCTCACACGGATGTTCTATCCGTATCCATCAGCTTCGAGAGTAATCGCGTTCGAGAACGCAGGGGTTTTGCGATATGACTGCTGCTGCATTGCGCTCCCGCACCGCAAAGGACTTGGCCCAAATGGCTCGTCAAAATGGCGTGGCCGGTTGGCATTCGATGAAAAAAGAAGAATTGATCGATGCCCTGGTGGTGATCGCTCGTAAACGGAATCTCGAAACCCGACAACCGGGCAATGGGCATGCCACCAACGGCCGCGACGTGCAACTCGGCACACAAACTCCCGCGCATGTCCGCAAGAGCTTGGAACAACTGCACCAAAAGCTCGCGAATCTCAAAAACCTCGCGCACTCGGCCAAGCCATTATCCAACGAAGTGAAAGACGACCGCTTGGTCGTGATGGTCCGCGATCCTTATTGGCTGCATGCCTGTTGGGATCTCTCGCAGCGCAGCGTCGATCGCGCGCAAGTGGCCATGGGACCCCGCTGGCACACGGCTCAGCCGACCTTGCGAGTGATTCGCATCATGGAAGCCGGCACCTCGAAAATCGAACGCGACATTACGATTCACGGCGGCGTGTCGAATTGGTACGTCGACGTCAACGAACCACCTTGCAGCTTTCGCATGGAGATCGGCTACCTCTCTGCCGACGGCATGTTCTATGCACTCGCTCGCAGTAACTCCGTGCAAACTCCGCCCGCGGGCTCCAGCGACGCGGTCGACGAAAATTGGTCCGACGTCGCCCAGAATGCCGACATGATCTACGCCATGAGCGGCGGTTATTCTCCCCAAGGCACAAGTCGCGAATTGCAAGAATTGCTGGAAGAACGTCTCCGTCGGCCGCTCGGTTCGCCGATGAACACACGCTTTGGCAACGGCGCGGCGGCATTGCTCCAAGAAGATGAAAGCATGGCGTTGGCCGTCGATGCCGAAGTCATCATTTACGGGGCCACTAACAAGCACTCGCACGTAACACTCAAAGGCGCGCCGGTGCAGGTTCGTCCTGACGGCACATTTTCGGCCAAGATCAAACTCCCAGAACTGCGGCAAGTGATTCCGATCGTCGCCAGTTCCTGCGACGGTGTCGAGCAACGGACCGTGATTCTCGCCATCGAGCGAAACACCAAGATCATGGAACCAGTGGTCCGCGATCTCTCCGGGCACTAGAATTCAGTCTTTGCCAGTGCATCGCACACAAATGACTGAATCCATGTCGTCTGCTTCCCAAGATCAACTGGTCGAGTTTCTCGCCAAGCTGCCTGATTGCCTCGTCGCATTTTCAGGCGGCGTCGATAGCGCGGTCGTGGCTAAAGCCGCCCAGGTTGCGTTGGGAAATCGGGCCGTCGCCGTCACGGGTGTGAGCGCGAGCCTCGCCACGGGGGAACTCGAAGCCGCGCGACGCATTGCCGCAGCCATCGGCATTCGCCATGAAATCATCAACACCGACGAACTCAACGACCCCGGCTATTTGGCCAATGCCCCCTCGCGATGTTGGCACTGCAAGAACGAACTCTATTCGCAAATCCGCGTGCTGTCCCAACAGTTGGGCATGACACAAATCGCCAACGGCACGAATCGCGATGACCTCGGCGACTTTCGACCCGGCTTGCAAGCCGCAACAGAGCAGGGGGTGCTCAGCCCGCTCGTCGAATGCGGCATCGATAAGCAAGGAGTCCGGCAACTGGCTCTCGATTGGCAACTGGAAGTCTGGGACAAACCCGCCTCGCCCTGCCTATCCAGCCGCGTGGTTTATGGACTCGAAATCACGCCCGAACGTTTAGCTCGGATCGATGCAGCCGAAGCGTTGCTCAAGGAGTTAGGTTTCACGGGGGTGCGAGTGCGTTGCCATCACGACGACCTCGCCCGGCTGGAAGTCGCGGCCGATGAAATCGCGCGGTTTGCCGACACAGAGTTGCGCACGAAGATTGCCTCCCGCTTGCGCGAGTTCGGGTTCCGCTTTGTGACGATCGACCTGGAAGGCTTCCGCTCGGGGAGTTTCTTGCCATTGGTGATTCCTGTCATTCCCGCGCAGAGCTTGCCCCTCGCGGAGGCGGGGGCGGGAGTCCAGAGAACTCCGTCAAACCCTGAATCTCCGCCTGCGCGGGGATGACGAAGCGGGACTAAATGATGATGCTGGATCAATATCCGCCGCCGCAGAAGTGGGGCACGCTCCTATGGCCGGTTCATCTGTTTGTAAACGAAGCCGACACCATATCATAGGACCGGACTCTACGTCAGTTGCGACGGGATGCTAAAACGCGCTAGCCGATGCAAGACACGCCCTCCTTAGTTAGTTAGTTAGACGCTAAGGGGTTGGCGCTTCGAAGGGCGTCTCAGTGTGCAACTTGGTCGTGTAGAGCTGTGTCAAAAAGTGCGTTTGACAACATTTTTCGGCATGTTCTGAAACGTTAGCACCGAAGATTTATCGGCCACAAGACTTGCGGCGAATAATGACGTTAAGCCAACGTTTGGCGGAGTTTGGTCGCGAGTTGCTTGACGAAGTAGAATTTGGGCGTGAGAACTCGCCTGCTTGCGCGATTTGGGCGCAATGTTGCTCATTCGTAGGTACACAAAGTGCACGTGCAGTAGCTCGACTTCGAGATCGTCGAGAATATAAGCAGCTGCGCTACAGGAATGCAGGGCGATGTGCCTGATCGCACACTTCTTGTCTCCTATCGGGTATCGTAATTGTCTGCGCGGGCGCCCTGTGACAGATCAACCTCTCAATATTTGGAGCACGTGATGACCACCAGACGACAGTTCGTACAATCTATTCCCGCAGTGGGGGCAGCCTTCGCCGTCGCCGGGCATTTGGTTTTGGATGAAAGCACTACACGGGCTCAAGCACCTGCCCCCTTGGCAGGACATTTTCATCCCAAGGGCAAAGCGCCATCCAGGTTCACGCTCGATGTGCTTAAGGAGGCCAAATCCACCTTGCCGTTTGCCGATGAGCGAGATTTTGAGGAGCAGAAGAAGGGATTTATTGCTCCTATGCAGGATCTCAAGATCATGGCGGACGCCGGCCATGTCGCCTGGGACATGGAGCGGTTTCAGTTTCTGGAAGAGCAAGAAGAATTCGACAGCATTCATCCATCACTACTTCGCCAGTCGGTGCTGAACAACAACTACGGACTCTATGAAGTCGTCCCAGGTATCTATCAGGTACGAGGTTTCGATCTCTCCGACATCTCGTTCGTGCGGGGCAAGACGGGCTGGATCGTGATTGACCCCTTGGTCTCCGCAGAAACAGCTCGGGCAGCATGGCAGCTCTTTCAGGAGCATGTGGGCGAGGGTCTTCCCGTCTCGGCCGTCATCTACTCTCACTCGCATGCCGACCACTGGGGCGGCGTGCGTGGAATTATCAATGAAGCCGACTTGAAATCGGAGAAGATTCCTATCATCGCACCACGCAACTTTATGGTGCACACCATCTCCGAGAACGTGTATGCGGGCAACGCCATGAACCGGCGACTGTTTTACCAGTACGGGCTACTGTTGCCCGCCAGTCCGCATGGATATGTCGGCCAGGGCCTTGGTCAGGCTGTGTCGGCAGGTGCCATGGGGCTGATTGCTCCGAACAGGCTCGTCGAGAAGGAGATCGAAGAAATCGAGGTGGATGGCGTCCGCATGATTTTTCAGGATACTCCGAATACCGAAGCGCCCACGGAGATGAATACCTACATTCCCGAGATGAAGGCGCTCTGGATGGCCGAGAACGTGATTGCTTCGCTTCACAATATTTACACGCTGCGCGGCGCTCCGGTTCGCGATCCGCTCAACTGGTCGAAGTACATCAGCCAAGCGCTACACCGATTCGGAGTGGAAGCCGAGGTGATGTTCGCTTCTCACCATTGGCCGCGTTGGGGCAACGCACGGATTCAGGAAGTGCTTCGGGGCCAGCGCGACCTTTACGCCAACATGAACAACCAAGTGTTACACCTCGCCAACCAAGGCGTGACCATCAACGAAATTCACAATGTCTATGAGGTGCCCAAGAGCATCCTGGCTAAGTGGGACTGCCGGGGCTATCACGGTTCTCCCGAACACAACAGCCGCGGTGTCATCCAGCGGTTCCTCGGGTTTTGGGACTGCAACCCAACGACGCTCATTCCGCTCTCGCCAAGCGATTCTGCGCCCCTCTATGTCGAAATGATGGGCGGCGCGACAAAGATTCTTGCGCGCGGCCGGGAACTTCATGATGAAGGCAAGTACCTATACGCCCAGGAAATCCTCAATAAGCTAGTACAGGCCGAACCCGACAACCAAACCGCTAAGGACCTCCTGGCAGACGTTTTCGAACAGATCGGTTACCAGCAGGAGAATCCTGGTTTGCGGAACAGCTACCTCGCCGCTGCCTACGAGCTACGGTCGGGAATTCCCGAGGGTGAAACTGCTGATTCCAGCAGCCCCGACGTAATTCGAGCGATGTCCACGGAGTTGTTCCTTAATTTCCTTGGCATCCGAATGGACAGCCGGAAAGCCGAAGGGATGCGGTTTACGATCAACCTCATCACGCCGGACAACAGCGAGAAATTCCTGGTCGAATTGGAGAACGCCACGCTCACGAACATCCAGGGTTTCCTGGCCGATAAGCCCGACCTGACCCTCACCATCAATCGCTCTGATCTGGAACAGACGATGATGGGCGCCAAGACCTTGGATGCGCAGATTGCGGACGGAACCGCGAAAGTCGAAGGTGACGTAGGCGTGTTGAAGCAGCTTGCCACCACGTTGGTCGACTTCGACCCGCGTTTTGAAATTATGCCTGGTACAAAAGCTAGAGATACCAAGATCGGGCACGCCGATCCCTACCAAGCCGTTCCGCGTACGACGATTGCAGAATAGGAGTCATCTCAAAAAGAGGGGGGGGCGAGCGATGCCTCAAAGTACCACTCCTCGCGACAAACCTTTTTCGGTGCATGGATTCCCGTACCGAAAAAAAATTTGCTTGGACCTTTTGACTCGGATATGCAGTGGATACGTCCGAAGCTGCGTTGTCAAACCAACCTTTTCCGGGGGAGATTCACGTTTCAAAGCCGAGGCTTGATTAGGACAGAAATGCACCTAATCCGACATAGCTCCGGCCGTGGGACTTAGAAAACCGGAATCGTATTCAAATAAATGGAGAAAAACTCCCTACGTGATAGACTCGGGCAGGAGGGCCGCGTTGTTATAATGCCTAAAGTTTGCAAATTTGGAGAGTTTCCAGGCTTCTGCCAAATCGGAAAAGTCTATTAACCTAGCTATACTGGTCCGATGAGGCTGGGATTCATCTTGCGAGTCATTCTACTCTTACAAAATTGAAACTGGAGAAAGCTAATGAACGTATACCACATTCTGAATTGGGTTAGTAACCATCGATCCGTGCCAGTCAGTTTAATGTTGATTTGTCTCTCGGTCGCAAATAGTCGGGCCGATGTCCTCACATTTCGACAGGGAGTCGGTGGCTATACGCAGGCAAAGGATGCACCGCTTTACTTTTCCGCTCCGAATTTGAACTCCGCCACGGCGAATCTGAATACCCGTGGTTTGGGCACTGCTAATGAAGCTCACACGTTAATGCAATTCGACGGAATATTTGGAAACTTGCCGACCCAAATCCCATCAGGCTCAACAATCAACTCCGCTACGTTAACAGTTCTCCACACCGGGTTCACCGTCCCGACGACAGGCGCCATTCATCGAATGCTTATCCCCTGGAGCGATCTCACGGCAACCTGGAATTTGTTTACGAACGGACTGGATAACAACCCAGCGGGTGAGTTTGTGCCGACGCCAGGCTTCAGCGGTTCAACGAGTGGGATAATGACTATCACGTCCATCGTTCAGGATTGGTCAAACGGCGCCAGCAACTACGGCATGGCAATCGTGCCGACGTCCACTGGCGGCATTTCCTATCGCTCCAGCGAAGCGTTGTCCGTAGATTTACGGCCGCTATTGACCGTCGACTTCACACCAGCTGTGCCGGAGCCTGGTGGCCTCGCGATTGCCGGAATGTGCGGCGGTCTAATGGCGTTGTGGCGGCATAGAAGAAGTCGATGAATTTTTAGAGGTCGTTGTGCGATACGATCGCCGCGAACGTCCGACACGAATTTAACACCATAAACGAAATCGATGCCGCTTGCTATGGCGCTCGCTGTACGGCATGGATCGCGGAACAACGGCATTTTGCTCGGTTAATTACCGAAGCTGTTGCGGTTTAATTGCACCGTCGTCGGTTCATGTCGACCTCAGAAACTCATGAGGGCATTCACAAACCAACAATAGACCGTTTTCGGAACGCGGCTCCGTGTTGCGTCGTTTTTAGTATTGTGCGCACATGTCGAACCGACATTGGGGAGTGCCTGCGCGGGAATGACGACACGATCAAAACCCGCCACCGCCAAAAGGTGGCATAGGCTGCAGCCCGCGTTCCTTGCGGCGGTCGTTCATCATCCGCATGCCGTTTTCGAACTTTGAACGTTGTTCGGGCGTGGTCCAGTCGAGCATCTTCTTGCCGATCTCGCTCATCCGCTTGGGATCCATCGGCGGGCGACCGCCACCAGGACCTCCTGGGCCACCAGGTCCGCCACCACGGGCTTCCATTTCGTCGATCCGCTTGTCGAGTGCCTTGCGCTGTTCTTCGGGAGTCATCTCCATGTACTTGTCATATTCTTCCTCGAAGCGCTTGGCCATCATCGGCATGAAGATCGGCATGCTGCTTTCGAAAAACTCTGCACGCTGGGCTTCGGAGAGGCCGGCCATCTGTTCGCGCATGGCGTTACGCTGGTCGCGGAAAGCGTCGGGCGACTCCTTCATCTTGGCCACGTTCTCGTCGCGAATCTTCTGGAGCTCAGCCACTTTGGGATCGCTGCTGTATTCTTTGGAGTCGAACCAGCCCCAAGCCCACGCGGCAAAGAGCAACACCACGACAGCCGTGGCACCATACATGATCTTATTCTTATCCATCATTACTCCTCGGGAACGACGACCGCGTCGACGTGCCCATCGAGATAAGCGTAGTTTCTCGCACCGTTTTCGCCCGGCGAGCCGTGAAACGCATCGAAGTCATAGACGATCCAGACTTCGCCCGTCCCCACGGTTCCCACTCGGGTATCCAACACCTCGGGACGCGTCCTATTCTCAAACCGCACCGAGGGGTATTCATAACTTAAACCCTCACGCTCGTGCCAGGTTTCGAAGCGGTCGTCCTCGGCGATGTCGCCGTTCTCATCAGGGATCTGCTTATAGTAGTCGCTGGGGCAGAGGAAAATCTCGCGATTATTTTCGCAGAACGGGGCCAGCACATCATAAAGCGAAGGCAACTTGCTGGGATTTTCGGTCTTCGGCAATCGCGCGGTCATCGGGAATTTGCCGCGTTCCCCCTGGCGGTCGAGATATTGGGTCATCGCCAGCCCGATTTGCCGCAGGTTCGATTTGCACTGGGTACTCCGCGACGATTCCCGCGCCCGTTGAATCGCGGGAAGCAGCAGCGCCACAAGTACGCCAATGATTCCAATCACGGTGAGCAATTCGACGAGGGTGAATCCCGGTTTGCGTTTCATGCTGACAAGCCACTCCAAGCCAGTACCTATTGGCACATTACTTACAGCGTAATTCTTTACTCGCACTACGCGAGTTTCGCTCGAAATCTTACGAGCTTGCGTTAATTATCACCGCAAATGGCTATGGAAAGCAAGAAAAGCTGGGTAAGACAGCAAGGGACAATCGACTGCCAGAAGTCATCTAAGCCAATAACTGAGGGACGAGAGTCTAGAGCCAAACGTTCTGGCTCTAGACTCTGGTCTTTTGGCTATCCACTTTCACTTACCACTTGTGATGACGCTTTGTCACCTTCTCGGACTTCGGTCGACGTGCTCCGCGACCGCCGCTGGCCAAATAGCCGTATTCGATCGCAAACCACTCGGCATACCGCTCGCGGTCCGTGTAGTTGGTATTACGATCGTCGACCAAATGGCCCAGCTCGTGGATCAGGATGTTGTTGAGATAAAAATCCTGTAAGGCTTCCTCGCTCCAGGTCAGCCGCCAGGAATAGGCATCGGGCCGATCCCAGCGTCCACCGTACATTTTGGCTTCGTTGACCGTTTCGGGGCGGGGTGGGGCATGGAAGACTTCTTCGCGTGATTCTTCCAAAGGATACAGGTAAAGAGTCGCGCCCCATTGCATGCCGTAGCAAGGAAAACTCATCTTCTTGCGGGTCATGCGGCTAAACTGCACGTTCTCGAGACCTTTGAGAAACTTTTGCGGCACTTGGGATAAGCGCTCACGCACTTGCTCGGGGGTGAGAATGTGGCTGTAGCCTTCCCCGGGATCTTGGACGATAATCTGGTAATCCGCGCCATTTTCGGTCGGTTCGTGCCAATCTTCGGGAGGCGCAAAGGGTGCGCGGGCATCGCGACTGCCAAGTTGCAGATTGCGTGCGCGCTGCGACCAGACGGCCTTCGACTGGACAATCGGGCGGCGATCTTGATAGTTGTTACGGGTGAATTGTCGTCGTGATTTCATAGTTGGAACCTCTAGGCAAAGGGGCTTTGCTGCGGCGGCTCCCGAAGGAGAGCTTCTCAAAGGTCAGAGGCGGGGATGTTCGACCCTTGTGAAGGCCCAAAAGGAGACTTGGTGGGCCCGTTTGAAGCTTATTCCAGCATACCTTGCCGGCCACTGTGGGTTCAAACAAGTGCCTTAAGTGGCGACTGGCAATGAACTTAAGCGATCCCCGCCACCCCCTCCTTCGGGGGTGGACAGTCCGGTTCGTCGGGAACAGACATGTGTACGGATGTTTATTATTTTTGTTCGTCTCAATGGCAACTGATGACTGCCAATCAACAACACAACATGTAGTCATCACTATTCGCGCGTGATACAAACCAGCGATGAACGTAATTCTTTACACTCGAACAGGTTGCCATCTTTGCGATGTTGCATTGGCCACGTTACGCGAACATGGAGTTGAACCCACGCTTCAAGATATTGATGCCGACGACAAACTCCGCGATCAGTTCAATGTGTGCGTGCCTGTGGTCGAGATCGACGGCAAGATTCGCTTTCGTGGCAAGGTGGATCCCATCCTGCTGAAGCGATTATTGAAGTAGACTTTAGACTGTCTCATGCAAGCGTATGCCAAATCTTCTGAAACCTTTGATGTCCTGCTAATCGGCGGGGGCGTGATGGGGCTGTCGCTCGCCTGGGAGCTGGCCCAATACGGTGCCAAAGTCTGCGTCGTCGATAGTGGCCCGATGGGGAGTGAAGCCTCGTGGGCCGCTGCGGGTATGCTCCCCCCGGGACCGAATCGCACTCTGTGGCCACAATGCTCGGCTTACGAGCAGCTTCAAGGTCTCAGCCACGAGCTGCACCCTCAGTGGCACGATCGACTTCGCGAGTATGTTGAAATCGACAACGGTTACCGTCCGACCGGCGCGATTTACATCGCCGATGGCGTACCCGCAGCCAATGCCGCCTTGCAAAGAAATCAACAGGAATGGCAGAGGTGGCAACTCGAACAGCATTCGCTCGATTCCACATCACTTTGCGACCTCGAGCCCGCGTTGGCCGTTACGGGTGAGGCCGTTTTGCTGCCAAGTGAATCTCAGGTCCGCCCGCCGCGTCATCTCAAGGCCTTACTGGCTGCCTGCCAAAAATCGGGAGTCGAGTTGCAATCCGGTTGCCAAGTCTTGGGCTGGCAAACAACCGGCAACAAGATCACAGCTGCTCTCACGAGCACCGGCCCCATTTCGGCGGAGAATTATTGCCTCACGAGCGGCTGTTGGACCAGTTCGCTCGCCGCGGGGCTGGGTTTGAGCCTGCCGATTCGTCCCGTCCGGGGACAGATTTTGCTACTCAACGGCTCTCCTCATACGCTGCGACGGATCGTCAACGCGGGCCCCCGTTATCTCACCTCACGGCCCGATGGCCGCGTGCTCGTGGGGGCCACGCAGGAAGAAGTCGGCTTCGACAAGCAAAACACAATCGAAGGTTTGGCCGAGTTAATGAATTTTGCTCGGACGCTTTGCCCCGCACTGGCAAAGTTCACCTTAGAGAAAAGCTGGTCAGGTTTGCGGCCCGGCACGGCCGACGATCTGCCCTATCTAGGCCGGCTGCCACACCATGAAAATGGTTGGATCGCCGCCGGTCATTTCCGCGCGGGAATTCAACTTTCCCCCGCCACGGCCGTGGTGATGCGGTCGCTCATCTTGGGGCAGGTACCGCCGGTGAATGTCACCGACTTAGGGGTAGCTCGTTCCCTCAATTAACACGACAGTACTTATACATCCCGTCCATGCGCTTGCCGCCAGGCGTCGCGGGCGATCGCTGTGAAGCTCACGGCGAGAAAGGCGAGCCAAGTTCCCAGCACTCCGCCAGACATTGTTGCCACGACCCAACCAGCCCAGCCGATGCGATAGCCAATCGTGAGCCATACGACGCTGCCGGCCAAAGTGGACCCCACCACTAAACCTGCGAGCAGCATCCATTTCATCCCTCGCACCAAACGGCCAAAGTTCCGCAGGTTTGTTTCCGGCAAGGGGACCAAATTTGCAAGTTCATCAGCCGAAGTAACGTGCGGATCGTCGGGCGACTGGCGCGGGTCCGCGTTTCGCCATCGCATCACTTCTGTGGAGGTATCTCGCAATCGGGTGCCGATGAGATTCCCGAGCACATGGGCCCCGATCAGCAAAGCACCGATCACGATCACCCATGGAACCGGGCCGTCCGTTAGAGCCACCAAGGCGCATAAGATGCTTAATAGCGTCACGACCAAAAACATCTGCTTCAGCCGAAATTTCAGCAGATGCGGCTCGCGCAACGGGGCAGGGGGGTCAAGCGGCGTGGGCATGCTGCAATTATCTTCCTTGGCAAAACTTCGAGCAAGCGCGGCAGGCCCTGCGAATCGATGTGGATTTGAGTAGGATAGATACCGCACGACGATTCGTTGAATCACGGCTAATTCTGGTTTCCACTTACCTATTTCCGCCATGCTCTACTTTGCCACCGGTTCGCCAACAACCAAGCTTTCGGAGAACGACATTCGCAACGCACTGTTTGGCGTGTTCGACCAACTCGGTGAGCGCAAGCGGGTGATCGCAGTCCCGCCGGACTTCACGCGATTCAATAGCCGTGCTGGCCAACTGACCTGCCTCAGCCACGAATACTATGGCGAGGCGCTAGTCGATGTGCTGCCGGCCCTGGGCACCCATTTTGAAATGCCGCTCTGGCAACGACAAAAGATGTTCCCCGGCGTGCCGAATGAATTGTTCCGCTACCACAACTGGCGGACCGACGTCGAAACTATCGGCGAAGTCCCCGCCGAGTTTGTCACGCAAGTCACCGATGGGATCTATCGCGAACCGTGGCCCTGCCAGCTGAACCGCCTGATTTGGGAAGGGGGGCACGATCTCATTTTGTCGCTGGGCCAGGTCGTGCCACATGAGGTTATCGGCATGGCCAACTACAACAAGAATCTGTTTGTCGGCACCGGCGGCGTTCGCGGTATCAATGAGAGTCATTACGTCGGTGCGGTCTACGGCATCGAACGCATCCTCGGAAGGGCTGACAATCCGTTGCGCAAAATCTTGAACTACGCCCAGGACAATTTCTGCCAGCATCTACCGTTGCTCTACGTGCAGACAGTTGTCGGCTACAACGAGGCGCGGGAACTGGTTGTCCGCGGCCTCTATATCGGCGACGATGTCGAATGCTTTGAGCAGGCGAGCGAATTGTCGTTGGCCGTGAACTTTGAAATGGTTCCCAAGCCGCTTAACAAGGTCGTGGTTTATCTCGACCCCGAAGAATTTCACAGCACTTGGCTGGGAAACAAGTCGATCTATCGCACGCGGATGGCGATCGCCGATGGGGGTGAGCTTATTGTGTTGGGGCCATCGGTGCGTACCTTTGGCGAAGATCCCGAGATCGACCGCATGATTCGTAAATATGGCTATCGCACCACACCCGAGGTGCTCAACTTTGTGGCGAAGAATGAAGACCTACGATCCAATCTGTCGGCGGCGGCCCATTTGATCCACGGCTCGTCGGAGAATCGCTTCACGATCACTTATTGCCCGGGCGAACTCACGCGCGAAGAAGTCGAAGGCGTTGGCTATCGGTATGGCGATCTGGCGGAATATTCACGCCGTTATCCAATCGAACAACTCCGCGACGGCATGCAGACCCACAACGGCGAAGAGATTTACTATATCAGTAACCCTGCACTTGGATTGTGGGCACATAATTCGCGCATGAATTAATTTTCTCCACCTATGAGAGGGATTTATCCTAGGCACTGTCCAAGTTCTGAGCAGAGAAATTGCTGAAACTGAATCTTTATAGATTAACTTGATAGATTTTTTATCGAGATACTTGCTTCTCGAATTCACTCCAGCCTAGAATCTCCCACCGCATCTGATCTGATCAGCTAGTCAGCCGCGCATCACTCTTCTCTTTGTCGGCCAGCAATTGCAGGGGGTGCTAATGAGCAAGACCAACATCTCGAGCGCAAATTCCGCAAGCTTGCGTTGCGTTGGCGTTTCGACCGCCTCACAAACACTGCTCAACTCCATCTCGCGCGTCGCGCTGTTCCGCTCAACGGTTCTCATCAGCGGTAAAAGCGGCACAGGCAAGGAACTCGTTGCCCGACAAATTCACGATTGGAGCCCGCGCGCGAATCAACTTTTCGTCCCTGTCGATTGTGCATCCATGACCGACGAACTCATGGCCAGCCAACTTTTTGGCCATGTCAAAGGGGCATTTACCAGTGCCGATCAAGGCTCATTAGGCTGTTTTCGCGCTGCCCATAATGGCACGATCTTTCTCGACGAAATCGGTGAATTACCTCTGTGCTTACAAGCGAAATTGCTGCGCGTGATCCAAGAACGTGCTGTCATTCCCGTCGGCAGCCATGAGTCGATTCCGGTCGATGTCCGCGTGGTGGCTGCCACGAACCGCGATCTTCGTCAGGAAGTGGTGGCAGGCCGATTCCGTGAAGATCTGTTTTACCGCCTGAGTGTGGTAACCATTCAGACGGTTCCACTGTGCGAACGCCCCGAAGACATCGGTGTCCTTGCGGCCCACTTCCTGAAGGAACTTGAAGACCAAGGACACCCGCGACACGAACTCACCCCTGGTGCCAAGGAGTTACTGGAACTTTACGATTGGCCGGGCAACGTGCGGGAACTCAAAAATCTGCTCGAACAGGCCGCGTTGGATACGGACGATTACTGGATCTCGAGCGAAACGATCTTGCGAATTCTCTCGCCGATTTCAGCAGGGAATTATCAATTATCTTGGCCTTCATCGCCCACACTTCAACAACAGCCACGATTTCCACAGCATCCCAACAACTTGCCGGCCGATGATGGCCATTGGCCCAAACTCGAAGAGCAAGAACGTCGGCTGATCGTGCAAACACTCGAACATACTTATTACAACAAAAGTGCAGCCGCACGGCTGCTTGATATTTCACGGCAAGCCCTGTTGCGCAAGATTGCCAGACTCGGTATTAACACCTTACCACCTGACAGCAATCACTAAGCAACACATTTTCTCAACGGCGTTCTGCCGTTAAGTCGCATTCTGCGCACTCAGCTTTCCCCCCAGGCAAATCTCTTTTTATTTTGCGCACTGGCAGGTGTTCGTAAACGGACGGAACTGCCCTACTGACATTAGTCAATAACGATCATTTATGTCGCATAGTCGGACGAGGCAAAATTCCTCTGTGATGACCGTTGCCTTGATCGAATAGCGTATCGCAATTTTCTTCTTGTTTGCACAGCAAGACTTACGTTCCATGGGCAATCTCATGGAGTGTTTTTTTCTTATCCTGGCACATCGCTTGCGAAGTCCTCTTTGCGTAAGCAACGACTCAACGTTGCCAAGGCTATCAACTGAGGAGGTGACGATGCGACTTCACGCCACACAACAACTCGACTTACTGATCGTCGACGGCAATCGCACTCAATATCCGACGTTAATGAAAGCGGCCAAGGAGGCTGGACTAGAATTCTCCCACGCTTACGACGGACACGAGGCCCTGCAGCTCGTTTCACGGCGACCCCCACGGCTCTGGGTGGTCAACATGTCGCTTCCTGACATGACCGGCATTGAATTGCTGCGATTGATCAAGGCGAAACGGCCGACAACACCATTTTATTTAGTCAGTGATTCTTACTCGGCAGAAGATGAACTCGCTGCGCGTGCGTCCGGGGCAACAGGTTATCTGTCGAAGCCCGTAACCCTCACCTGGCTGGAACTTTGCCGAGCAACGCTTGCTCGACAAGCACCTACGAACGCACACCACGCCAGCGGTGACCACATCAAGATTTGAATTCACTCTTACATATATTCTTTCCACAAGGATCGATCCCCATGTCCACTCTTGAAATTCTGGAAAACTTCGGCGGACTTTACGACAGCTTTGAAGAGAACGTCACCTTCGAGCGAATCCGCCATCACCGCGACGGCAAGATGCCCGTTGGTCGTTCAGCGGCTGCGACACGCTCGTCGCGACGTCATGATCGTTGGCGAAATTTTGGCCGCAAGTCGCCAAACAAGAACTTCTAATCGACTCTCAATTCATTCCAAGGCACTGCTAATCCACACACGACTCGGAGAAATTCCATGCGAACTTTCAAACTTCTCATCTGTCTGCTCAGTTTTCAGTTAACTCTGTATTCCCTAACGGCCTGGGCCGTTCCCATCGCCAATCTCTACAACACGGGTCTCGATGCTAGTGGCAATTACTTGCCTACCCTGGGCCTTGACGGCAACTACACCGTTATTAGTTCTCCACTCGGATCATTCACGCCCGCGGCCGTCGACGACACGGTCTATCCCTTCCCGTCGTTCTGGATCGCCAATAACCCACCGTTCTCGCGTTGGATTGGTACCAGCGCACAGTATAGCGATGGGCCGAATGGCAACTATCTGTATCGCACAACGTTCAACTTGCCAGCTAACGCCAACCTTGGCAGCGTCGTGCTTACCGGCATGTGGGCCACCGACGACCCCGGTCTCGACATCCTTATTAATGGGATTTCTACAAGTCAAGTTTCAGCTGGCTTTAGCAGCTTGGTCGGTTTCTCGGTGACGAGCGGGTTCAACGTGGGACTTAACACGCTCGACTTCCTCGTGGGTCAGGTGGGTGGTGGTCCTACGGGCCTGCGGGTCGACAAGATTTTCGGTAGCTACAACGTCCCCGAGCCAACATCGGCCGCATTAGCTTTGCTCTGTCTAGGAGGAATCGTCATGCGTCGACGTGTCTGAAACTCCTTCAACTCGATTCCAACACAATTCAAATTCCCACGGAGATGATCTCATGAATACAAAAACGTTTCGACCGCTTCTCTTTTCACTTTGCTGTGTCGCACTCATTACCAGTCAAACACAAGCCGATCCACTGCCGGGTCGTGATGTTCCAAAATTCAGCCAAAAACCGATGATCCAGACCAAAATACTCAACGACAACGGCGTGCTCGACGATTATTACGGTCACGATGAACTAAGCACCGCCTATGGGTTCGAGCAGCAACCGGGGGCACTCATTCCCCTCTATCAAGGTCGCTTTATGGCAGATGACTTTGCCGACAATCTTTCAAGCCCCGTGGTGCATGTCAAATGGTGGGGATCTTATTTAAAAGACTTTATCGATCCTGCTACACCGGTGAACAAGTTCTTAATCTCGTTCGAGAACGACATCCCCCAGAGTTCCACCAATCCATTCAGCTACCCTGGAGATGTCAAGTTTAATCAAGTTGTGTTCCGGGACTCAGACAACGACCTCTCGCCCGGCGGGGAGTTTTCCGAGAAGCTGATTCGTGGCCCAGACCCGATCTTGAATGAATCGCTCTACGAATATAATGCTGAGCTACATCTCGACAAACCTTTCCCCCAGCAAAAGGATACTGTTTATTGGCTGAAGATTGTCGCGATGGTCGACGTTCCCGCTACGATCGGAACGTTTGATCCTTACAATCCTGACTCGTCACTTATTCCAGTAACCCAATGGGGTTGGCACAATCGCGACTATACCCAGCAGAACACGCTTGCCTCTCCCAATGTGACAGGGCCTCCATTCCCAGCGGGCGAGGCAATTATCGGACAGGTTGGTCCTGCTGTTCAACCTGTACCCGTCTGGCATTTTCAAGATGACGCCGTCACGGGAGACGTCAGAATTCAAACTGCCGGCACCGGCGGCCTCATCATGCCTAATGTTTTTCAGCCTTTTCAAAACATGTCTGAAACACACTATCTCGACGGTATCGACGGTCCTGGTGGCAGTGTCCCGGGCGCCGTGGGCATCGGCCAGTACTCCAAGGACCTCGCGTTCGAGTTGTACACAACCGTGCCGGAACCGACGAGCGGCATCTTGCTGATCTTCGGATTCGCAAGCACTCTCCTCCGCCGCCGCTAAGTTTTCATCCCCCCTCCCGCCCACAATCTAAACCTTGGGTCGGGAGGGGCTAGTGGTCCGTAATCTCCTCACGCCAACAACCTAAACGATGGCCGGGAGGGGGCTAGGGGAGGGTCACACGAATTTCAATCAGTTCCAAACTTAGTACCAGATCACACAGGAATTCACACCATGCTTCAACCACGCTTCATCTCAACTTGCTTGAGTTGCCTGGCACTTTTAACTGCCACATCACCATCGTTCGCCGTGCTAACCCCCAACCTGCTGACCGACCCAGGTTTCAACACGCCGCTCACGAATCCACTCACAAGTTATCTGAATGTCCTGGGTCCGCCCTTCGCTTTGAATGTGTGGGGCGATGAAAACTCGACTGTTGTTGGCGCCGAATTTGGTGCCACTCCCTTGGAAGGCAACGGCATGCTGCGGATGGATGACGACGGACTGGTCGTCACGCAAATCTTTCAGCATGTGAACGTCGCGGCGTTCGCTACCGACATCGATGCCGGCAACGCCGACGCCATGCTGTCGGCGAATTTCACGACAGGTGGCGGTGTGTTGGGATCCGTAGGGGCGCTCTACATCCGCTATTTCACCGCAGCCAATACCTTTCTGGGTTCAAATGCTTTTGTAACACCTGCTTTAGACCCCAACCCCGTGACTTGGCAATCGTTCAGCGTGCCCTGGTCATCAATTCCTGTGGGGACTCGCATTCTCGAAGCTCAGTTGGCCTATGTGAACTCGACTCTCCCTCAAGGCATGGGCGGCTATGTCGATTTGGCGGATCTTCGTCTTCGGACTGTGCCCGAGCCCAGCAGTTGCGTGCTGTTCTTGGCAAGTGTTTGCGGCCTGCTGATTCGTCGCCGCTAGGGTCGCTCAAAACATCAAACTACGACAGAGCTTCTCATTCCAACTTTTTCATCTCAACAGGAAATCTAATCATGTTCAAATCGATTCAGAATTTTTGCTGGCCAGTAGTCACGCTGGTTGTGATGGTGGCAAGTCAACAATCGCACGCGGCGATTATTAGCACCCCTGGTCTGATAGGCGTCCGTTTCTGGGAAGCGACCGGGCCTTTCGTACCGTTTACCTTCGCCCCCAACAGCTCGGAAATGACAAATCAACTGGGAGTCGGCGTTCTCGGCCCCGGTAACGATGACTTTTCTCAGTTGCCTACCGAAAACTACGACGTCTTCTATTCCGACGTTAACGGCAACTTCAATCTCAATGGCAACTATGTGACGGTGGAAGCTGTATATCCCAATGCCTCGGGTGGTGGCGGGCTCAATCTGGGGGCTGTTGACCTGGTATTCGGGTCAGGCATACTCCGCGCCGACGTGTTGGCCAGCTTTGTCGGCTTGGGACCAAACTTCCTCCCCGGCTCAGTGCTGAACGCCGTCGACGCCGATACGGCGATTCCCTCCACGGCCACCACGATGGGCAGTACGGTCATTCCTCCACAGCAACATTTGCGCGTAACCGTCACATGGTCGAAGCTTTCCGTTCCAGAACCCGCCTCCGCAGTGATGGCCATGGCTGGCTTGGCAGCGTTCGCGCTTCGTAGGCGGGCAATCGGTAAGTAAACAGTACCGCCATATTCGGCTTTAAATCCTACTAAATCTGAGAGACATCATGGATACTACTGCGACAAAAAGCGCGTTTGCACTATCGAGGTGGCGACGGAAACTATCTACCCATGGCAAGTTATGTTTAGCAATCGCGGCCGTGGCTTTTGCGGCAACGACCCCGGCGATGGCCCTGCCTATCACCGGTTGGGTGACAGGGAGACTCGGTGCGATCGCGCACACCACTGATGGTGGCGGCACTCCCTGGAATAGTCAGACCAGCAGTGTAAACATTGAGCTCACTCGCGTTGATGCGGTGGACGCACTGAACGCTTGGGCCGTGGGGGAGCAGGGTCGGATCGTGCATACGGCCAACGGTGGCAGCACCTGGACCACGCAAACCAACGTCGTACCTGCGTTGCAAGCTAACGACATATTGCGGGGCGTCGACTTCATAGATGCCAATTCCGGCTGGACTGTGGGTCGTCGTGTCGGAGCCCCGATCATAGGGGTGATCGCCCGCACGACTGATGGCGGCACGAGCTGGACTTCGCAGACCATCGGCAGCGATGAAAGTCTTGTTGATGTCGACTTTCATCCTGGGTCAACGACGGGTTGGGTCGTAGGAGGGCAAATTGCCGGTACGGCTAGTGTCATTCGCAAAACGACCGATGGCACAAACTGGTCCGCCCCGATTTCGTTGCCGGGTCCAATTGCCAACGGCATTCTCAATGGTGTTGATTTTTCTGATCTGCTTACGGGTTGGGCTGTGGGCTCGGCCGGAAAGATTCTCAAATCGACTGATGGTGGTGCATCTTGGAATGCACAAATCTCGGGTACGACATTCGACCTGGGAGCTGTGAATTTCTTCGACTCCCAAACAGGTTGGGCAACCTCGGTCACGGGCGGTCAAATACTCCGTACGGTGGACGGCGGTGCGAATTGGGCTCAGACGAACATCAGCTCGAGCAGCAACACGATCACCGTTCTCCGTGACATCGCCTTTGCAGACGCGAATAACGGCTGGGCCGTGGGCTCGGTCTTAAATTTCTCCACGTCGAGTAGCAGTAGCTTGTTGCTTTACTCGGGCGACGGAGGGGTGAGTTGGACTCCGCAAACCACGACTCTCCCGCCCAGCGTGCTCTTGCTTTCGGGTGTGGCGGTTGTCCCGCCGAGCGTTCCCGAACCAACGCCACTCTTACTTTTCGGACTTGTCGCAATTGCCTGTTCAAGTTGCAGGATTCGTTAAATCATTTTTCCATCTTTCTGAAAGGTCCTTACCATGTCTCAAAACAAAATACGTTTGGCAGTCGTTTTTACAACACTCATCACAAGCAGCATCGCCTGGGCGCAAGGCACCGCTGTGCCAATGTTCTCAATCCACGCTGCTCAGCCAAACGGCCAAATCCTCATCGGCACCGCGACAAGTCCTATTCCTGTGGCACTTGGCCCCGCGCCAAACTCGTGGCTGAAATCTATCGGCGACCCACTCAATGCGATCCCACCTGGTCTACAAGTCGTGGACCTCATTGAAACGATTGTCAACGTCGGGACTCAACCCTGGACCGACTGGCACGAGATCATTCTGCCACCGCCCGTTGGCTTAGTGCCAGCCACCTGGAGCAGCGTCGTGGGTCTCAATGTGAACAATTCGCCGATTGGATTTTCTGCCGCGGGCCTCGGCACTCAAACGCTCGATCTTTTTGCATTCAGTCAGCCGGTTTTACCCGGTGACGTGTTGGAGATTCATAAGCAAGCGCTCGTAGTGACATCGTCCACCGGCGGCGAAATCTTGCGGATTCAACAATATCCGACCAGCACCGTGCCCGAACCATCTGCTCTCGTTCTCGCCCTTGGTGGGCTCGCAGTCTCTGCATTCCGTCGTCGCTAAATCGATAACTCAATTCCTTAAGGATTCAACAACATGAAATGCTATCAATTGTTAATGCTGGCCGCCGTGAACGTACTCCTGGCAACCTACACGCATGCCGGCGAGATCACTGGCTTCTCGTGGTCGTCGGGAATCGCCTCGGTGGGTGTTCAACCGATCGTGCCGCCGATCGTTCCTAACAATAACGACGCCGTTGGCACGTCACCCAACGAAGTGTTCATCCCGCAAAAGAATTACGTCGGCATCGGGCCGGTCGATATCGAGTTTACCGTGTCTGATTCTGGCGGCGTGACCGAGTATCATTTCCGCGAAGGAGTCTTCAACGGCACGGGTATTCCTTGGACCGACTACCACATGGAACTCGGCTTTGGCATGGGGACCGACTTTGCTCGTTCAACAGCGGGGGATGGGCTCGACTTCGACTTCCCAGAACAAAATTCGCCGGCTTCAATGGGACCTTTTACGACCATCGTCGTGGGCGAAGATACGATCGATGCCTACAACGGTGTCGTGCCACCGTTGGTCTATGTCGGTTATCTCCATTTTCACATCGACGTGCCCGACGGAATCACAGCATTTACCATTCGGCAGTATCCCACGATTGACGGCACCGTGCCCGAGCCTAGTTCGCTTTTGCTCGCTTCAATACTTTTGGCAGCCGCCGCCATGAAGAGAAGGAGTTAAGCTACGGAGATGCTGCTCTCTCGGGTGCTGCCATCAGCGCAAAGATTCGCTCGCCCAGTTCCTTAAACTTAGGTTTCGCGGCTTCTTCCTTGAGTGGTAAGAAACATGCAATCACAAACTTTGTCTTACCATCGTCGACAATCCCCACGTCGTGGGCCCAGTCGGCGTACCAACCCGTCTTGTGATAGAACATCGCATCGCGGGGCAGCCTCTGTGCGAGCTTCGTGTTATCAAGCTGTCGTCCCAAGTAAGTTTCCAGTTGCCTGCTCACCCAGGGATTCACCAGTTTGCGGGCGTGGATGTGATACAGAAAATCCGCCGCATGCAGGGCACATGTTTCCGTGCCCGGCACGTCGGCGTAACCTGGGTCCTCGACCGTCCGCTTGAGAAACTTGCGTGTCACATCGCTCCCTTGCCAACCATACTCGTGCAGCAAGGAATTGATTGCCGGTCGCTGGGCAAAATCGATAAGGCAATTCGCCGCCGTGTTGTCGCTCCGCGTGATCATCAAATCCAAAAGATACCCCAACGTCACTTCGTCGCCATTCACCAACAACGGCCGCGGATCGGTGGGGATTTCTTTCACGCGGTCGACGACGTTGGGATCCTTTACGACAAACTTCGTATCAAGCTCGGCCTTGCCGTCGGAAATCTGACGCAGCACCTCCGCCGCGACGTACATTTTGTAAACCGACGCCGGATAAATGAAGTTGTCGGCATGCACGCCCCCCAACCGCGGCGGATCGGCCGACAGATCAACGACCGCCAGCGAAATCCGCTCGGGTCCATCTTCGGTCGGAAACTCGCCATCAAGGCCAAGCTCGGTGACAATCTCGCTGAGAGACTGCGAAAGCCGCGGATCGTCAACAAACTGCGAGGGAAGGTTGGTAGCTGCCGGCCCACTGATTTGTGCCGAAAGATTGGCCAACACAACGGCGATGGCTGTGAACGTGAGCATAGATATCAGTACGCCTGGCAGGACTCGAACCTGCGACCGGCGGATTAGAAATCCGCTGCTCTATCCAGCTGAGCTACAGGCGCGTGCTGATATTCTAGCTGGAAATAACGCTTTGGGCAGGCCGGATTTTTCTCTCGTCACTGTCGCCAGATGAGCTCCAGCACGTTCTCGCCCACTCCCGGCCACTCGGCCTAGTCGCTAAAATGCAATTCTACGTGTTCGCATAGGCAAGACAGATTCAATCAGCGCAGGCGGTTTCGCAGTGAGAAAATTGGCTTTAGGGATCGTTCTATTACTCATTGCCGTCCGAGCTTTCGCCGATTATCGCTTCATGTCGGAATTCGGGGCCGACTCGCAGCACTCTGTCTGGCTGATGTATCTGGTGGGGAAAACCCTGTTCTGGCTCGTCACGGGTATCGCAGCCATCGCCTTGATCAACACCAGCGAAATGAAAAGCCGACTGTCAATCTTCGGCTGCCTGCTGCTCGTGCTCTGGATCGGCGCGCTCAGTTGGTCAATTTTCGTCTATCACGATGCCCGACGGGCCCTTGTCGATGCTGGTTCAACGGAGTCTTCATCCGAACGACTCAAAGCGCTCGCCAACTTCGCGGGCCTGCAAGCAGGCTACGAACTCGACAACCGGCTGGCGGGAAATCCTAACACCCCCCCCGAAGTTCTGCGTCGCCTGCACGGCAAGCCCTATCAAATCGGCACGGAGATCACGCTCGCGAAAAACCCGAACGCCCCCGACGACGTGCTCCTGGCGATAGGAGCCCGCAAGGACGAGTGGTCGGAACATCTTCGAAAAGCGCTCAAGGAAAATCCCAGGTACAAAGATTTGTTTCCCCAGGAAGCTGCCGCCGAAGATGCTGCCAAGCCGGAAGCAGAAGAAAAGAAATAGTCAGGTGAAGGTGTTTGTTACTGCCGAGCAGAATTTGAGCAGTGGATCCAAAAACGAATCTCAGATTTCGATGTCCACCAAAAAAAAACGGGCCGACTTCTCTGTCGGCCCGTTGTTCGATTTCAAATTGCATATAACTGTATCTCCGCCTGGGCGAAGATGACGAATTATCGCGAGCGTCGCTTCAACACCAGCACGCTGCACAAGCTCACGAGCAACAACGTCGACGGCTCGGGCACAGTCGTCAAGCCGGCCAGCGATCCGTTGGCATATTGTGGCATTGATCGCCCCATCGTGATTGGCGTCCCCCTTGGCGAAGGTCACGCCCGTGGCCAATCCGGCGTTTCGCTGCCAAGCGAGAATATCGTCGCATCGGAATACTCTGGGGTTAAACGCATTCACGCTAGGGGCACCCAGGCATCATCAATACAGCCCCAAACCGCATATTTTGCCGAGAACAGCAGCCATTCCGTGCTCTCCTCGGCTCGTCCTGTAGGCTCACCCCGCCGCGTCGATTACCATAAAAGAGGCAAGGAACCGGCCACACCTTTTCGTTTTCTAGCGTCGCGAGCCGTATGGCTACTACATCCCTTCAACTTTTGCAGCCCGCCAAAAAGACCATCCTCTCGGTCTTGTTCTATCACCGCCATCAGCGCGTCTTCGCCACGCCGCTCGACACGCGTTTGGAAATTGGTCGACAACGCTCGGGCGAACCGGCTCCCCGGCGGCGGATCGAACGCTCCGACCACGCCCGGATCGTGCTCGCTCCGTACGACGACGTCGACATTTCGCGCTCGCACATTTCGCTGCTCGCGATCAGCGACAACGAGATTGAAATCAAGAATCTGAGCAAGACTCAGCCCGTGCGGTTGTCGCGAGACATCATGCTCAACCCCGGCGAGAAAACAATCACCAGCCCACCGCTACTCGCGCAGTTCAGCACCTATGCGGTGCGAGTGGAACCGCCACTGGAAGAGGATCTTGATCTGCAGCCGCTCCCCGAAGCCACGCTGCCGCCGGGAACAAAAGTTTTCGAGCAGAGCCTGGGACGACTCAACATCGACACAATGGACGAACGGCTTCTCATCAGATGGCTGGAGACCGTACTCAGCGTATTCCAAAGCGCCGCCAACTCACGCGACTTCCCCGTGCTTGCTGCCAAAGCGCTCGTCAAAATCGTCGGCCTCGATGCCGCGGCAATGATCGAATGCGAACCCGACGGTCGCTGGAAAGTCGCCGCGCTGCATTCGCTTGTCGATGGACAAAACGAAGATACGTGGATCCCCAATCAAACGCTGCTCAAACGCGTCATCCGCGAGCGGCGCACCTTTCGCCACGTTCCCGCCAACGCCCCCGATACCGCACAAAGTTTGAAAAACGTCGTCGCGCTTGTGGCCGCACCGATTCTCGATGGCAAAGGAAACGTGCTGGGGGTCCTTTACGGTGACAGGAGCAGTCACAAATCCGGGGGCATCCCCGAAATCAGTCCGTTTGAAGCCAAACTCGTCGAAGTCTTGGCGACTGGCATCGCCGCGGCACTCGCGCGGGTGAAGGAAGAACAAGCTACGATAGCGGCCCGCGTGCAGTTTGAGCAATTCTTTACGCCGCAACTGGCGATGCAATTGGAGAATGATCCGCAACTGCTCACGGGCCGCGATGCCAACATCACCGTGCTCTATGCCAATGTTCGTGGCTTCAGCCTCATCAGCGAGCAACTTGGCCCCGCGCGCACGATGACGTTGCTGCAAGACGTGATGGGTTCACTTGCAGAATGCATACTTGAATGCGACGGCGTGCTGGTCGATTTTCTTGGCGACGAATTGATGGCGATGTGGGGGGCACCGATCGCCCAAGCCGATCACGCCGACCTCGCCTGTCGCGCAGCAATGAAGATGCTCGGTACGCTTTCCGAAATCAACAATCGCTGGAAACGCCAACTCGGCCGCGATGTCCATCTGGGCATCGGCATCAACTCAGGCGTGGCGCGGGTCGGCAACACCGGCTCAAAGCAAAAATTCAAATACGGCCCGCTCGGCGATACCGTCAACATCGCCAGCCGCGTGCAGGGGTCTACCAAGTATCTCGGCACGGAATGCCTCATCACGGGGACAACCTTCAGCGGACTTTCCCAACCCCACGCCACGCGGCGCCTCGCGCGGGTGAAAGTCGTGAACATCGAACAACCGCTCGATCTGTACGAAATCGTCCGGAGCACGCCGCCCGATTGGCAGCAACATTGCTCGCGGTATGAGGAAGTTCTGACGGCGCTCGAAACCAAGAATCACACGCTTGCCGGTGAGCTGGTCATCAAAATGGGCAAAGATTATCCCCACGACGCGGCCGTCGAGGCCCTAGACCACCGGATTGCCGAAGCTCGGCTCGCTCAACCTACAGCTGACAGCGCGATCTGGCATTTGCCGGGAAAATAAAGTGAACATCGGTCCCTGGCGAGAGGTCCCAGCAACGGTGGGTGGGTGCCCCAAGCCCCCTTGCCAGACTTCGGTGCTGGCAGTATATTTTCGGGTCTCGTTTGCCGATAAAGTCGCTACCCGTGTAAGGCCTGTCCTGCACGGGATTTGCTAGCAAACGAATCGAAACCAGAAACACGGCGCCGTAGCTCAATTGGTTAGAGCACTGGACTGTCGATCCAGAGGTCGCGGGTTCGAGCCCCGTCGGCGTCGCTTAAAGAAAAGCTAAGCCTGACAGTCACTTATGGCTGTTAGGCTTTCTTCTTTTGGAGAGCAAATTCTTCCTTCGCTGTCCGCTTGTGGTCCGCCAATCGGTTCGGGAACCACGACTTGGTCATCGGTCATGCCGTCCTGAAAAATCTCAGGAGCGCTCGGCTGAATGATTTTTCAGCAGCAGAGTGAGTTTTTCAGCCATAGGGTAATTCGGTCCATTGTCATGCGTCTGTGGGATTGCGTGACAAATGTAAAATATGCGACAATTCGACGATAGTTATTTATAATCAGTGTCGAGGGTAGTTATGGCTGATTTGCAAACAATTAAAGTTGGTATGTTTACGGTTGAGGGTCCTGCACAAGGCGGATTATTGGTCGATGTGAAAGTGCAAACTGTTGGCGATTCGACTTTCTTCGTTGGTCAACTCGGCGACGATGATTCAGGCGACCCGCGAATTGGCTTAACATATTGGTTTCCGGCAAAAGATGTTCGGATGATTATTCAGTTTGCCGACATGAAAGAAGCCCTTAACTATTACGCGGAATGGAAGAAGCGTTCCCCGAAATCTACAAACCAGTGATTTACACCCTCGCATGGCCGTTAAGACGCAACGTCATGGCGGGTCTGGTTCAGTCTCCAACGGTTTCTAACCCTTCGGCGTCGCTTGTTATTCACACAAGTGCGCCATTCAGATCGAGACTGCACCACCGCCAAAACTTTCCATCCGTGGCGTCCGCGCTTTGACTGACGTAATTCTGCATCCTCATTTCAATTTTCGTGTGCTGTTGAATAGTTACCGCTCCACTCTTGCACCGGCCTGCTATCCAGCTAGATAGCAATCTCAGGTGCGCATAGCAACTCGGAATCGCATCACTTATTCGTCCCGGTCGATCTGGCAATAAGCTTGCCAGTCTTCGGATCTGCGCACGCATTACTAGGTTTACACGGCCTGGGTACTTAACTACGTAAACCTTGATTCGGTCATTAGCCAAAGGGCAGGGGGCTTCTAGTTTTCTTGCGGAAAATTAGACGGGGGTTAAATTATTGCTTTCAATATTCAACCGAGATACACTACTCGCAGTCTTTTCAAATGGTCTTTTAATCTGGGGAACTGCTAATGAAATGGCTCCTGTTTATTATTCTTTTTCAAATCCCTACCTTTGCGGTTGCGGCACCGGCTAAGTTCACGGTTCAAACCACTGGAAGCGGGTATTTCAATTTTGTTCCTTTTACAGACTTGTCGATCACGATAACGGGCTACGGTGATACTGCTAATCGTCGTCCGAGCGTTTGGGGTACGGGTCTTCACATCATCCACGATTCGGCTACTGTCTCAGTCGGATCATTGGGAGAGTTCGCTATCACAATGCCAACGAAAACTTTTGTAAACAACGGAACTTCAACGGTTGGGTTTGGCAACGGCTATCAGTACGGCACTGATCTTTTTAACGGCCCCACTAACGACGCATTCACAACATGGGATTTGGGTTCGTCGCTCGGCCCTATTACTGGCCGAGGTTACAACCTTTTAACTCTGAGTTCGCAGATATTGACTTCCGGCGGCTATCTTTATTTTTACAACTCTCCCACAACAGTTACGTTTACGGCGACCGTCGTTCCTGAACCGTCGACACTGATCCTAGTAGGCTGTTTGCTCCCGCTGGCATTCCGCCGCCAACGCTGAAAATAATCTCCCCGCTCCCCAGGCAATTACCCAGGCATCGGGGTATAGAAAACTACACTTCGGCCAACTTCGCTTTGGCACGTTGTTCACGGTGAGCCCGGCGTGGCTCCGATGCGTTTCCAGCCAATCGCTTCTTACGCACGCACAAGGTGCAAGGGATACTATCGTAATGGTATAGGTGAGATCGATGCTTGAACGATGGCTCACGCAACCGGGCGTTGAGACCGTGTTTTGAGAGAACACAAGAGAACTCCTCTTGGATTCTCGCGTTTTCTAGACACGGCCAGCGGATGCTGACGGCCCGTTGTTGCGCTCTGGCCGTGGGTGTGTCAAGTTGGTTGTTTTTTGCTCAAACTAGGCGATGTTAATTAACCAGATTCACCACAGTTAAATCCGCTCAACTACTTAACTGGGGCGGATCATGGCCAATCTCTCTTTTCCATTTTGGATTGTGACCGATGCCAAAGGCATTAAGTCACCGCCCGACGAAACACCTTGCGATTCCCCCCAAGCCACTCAGGCTTTTACAACTCCCGCGGCGTTGACCGCTTACTTGGCTAAACGTTCTAGCGGAACTTTTACGGTTAATTTGGTTAGCGACTTTATGAAGTTTCTCGCCGTCGCGTATGTCGTCGATGGACCCCCTATCCGCGAACTGTGCGTAAACCCCAGCCCGGGGGGTTCCGGTGGTGAGTTGATACCTCTCGAAAAAGCCTATTATCAATGCACGGGTGAACACTTGCCAAAAATTTCTTAAATGCGAGTAGTTGCAAAATACTAGCGACCGCAATAGATTGGTTCATGGCCAGCCAATTTTCATTTTTCGCTTAAGGACCGCCGTCAATATGGCTCGACCACTCAACAGAATTGTTAATTCCGTCGACGGCTGGGTTTTTGAATCGGATATTCTTCGCTTCCCCCTCCGCTGTGGTTGCGAGAAAGACGCCAAACGAGTCGCCGCGGCGTTCGAGTTAATGTTTCCGCATGCCGGACCAGCCGAGTATTGTCAAGCGACCACCGCGTTTACCGTCGACGCCAAAGATTCTATGTCGATCAGCCAGTAACCGGCTCTTCTCCACAGCCCGGGCGGGCTAGTTAGCCGTCTCGACGCGTGCAACATACCCTATCTCTTTAAGAACGAAAGTAATAGGGGTTTCGCTTAGTTGTTGAACTGTAGTTGCTATCGGCCTGGGCGGGCTGGAGTCATCGAGTTTCGCCCAAACGAGAGTTTCGGCGTACTGTGTCACAAGGATTTCCGATTGGCTCCCCTCCTTTACGTGGAACAGTGTTTGATTTCGGGCTGAAAGTCCGCCTAGAGCGTAGGCGATGAAAAGTGGGATAATTACGCCAACGCCAAAGACGCTCATCATCATTGATGCATGTTCTTCCGCATTGTCGGGCGGGTACTGAAAATGGTTGATACGTTGTTGCAATGCCCTCCAATACCCCCCGTACTGGCGACGCTCTCCTTTCGGAACCTTGAACATAACCAAAAAGAGCATTAGCAAAATCACCAACAGCAAAACACTAACCGTAACATCCCCATCTGAAAGCAGAAAAAGCGGAAAGCATAACGGAACGAAGATAGTTAAACTCTGTTGTATACGTTTTAGAAACGGCAACCTAATCCATTCCAGCATACCAACGACCGCGTACAGAAACAAAGTCATTAGTATAAGCCCAGCAACACTGGCGAGAGAAACTAGCATTCCGCCTAGTGAAGGCTGAAAGGTACTGAGCGGTACTCCGAAGTGTTCAAGATAACCTTGGTCATACCTCATATGTACAACCGTTCCGTAAATCGGAATAGCGATACTTAAAAGGGTTAGGTTATCTTGAAGTATCTTAAGCATGGGTCTGAAAGCCTTTACTTAATAGCCGTCAACAATTCGTCTAGTTCACGTATTCGTTAGGTGCAGAACAATATTGTAGGAATTCTTTACCCAACGGAAATGACATAGCCCCACCGCGGCCGTTTACGATCTGACCGACGAGCCACCTACCCAAATTGTCAAAGAGCAAACTGCCCACTAGGCAGCCCGGCCAAAAAACCCGTCTAACGCTGTGGTCGATTGTTCCCTAGTCATTCGCCGGGCTTTGCGCCTGTCTACTTTCTTGCGGAACGGGTGCAACTCCGCGAACTGCGTCGCTTTTCGTCGACCGAAGGCGGCGTTCCTGAACTCCATTCTTAATGCCGTGATGCACTCCCACACGACGAAGGGCATAGGAAATGCATTTGAGTTATATGCGCCCGACTTACGGGCTCACTACGATTTGAAAGAGCATATCGCCGAGGTTTGGATTTTACTCGAATAAGCTTGGCGGCTTCGGATCGAGCCTGATCTCGGCAATTCAATTGCAACTTATAACTCTATCAATTTGTACAAGTAACCCCCGAAAAGGATTCAATTCATGCGCGACGCGAGCACCACGGACAATATCCCGATCAAAGTCCACGAGGATGGCGATGGTCGACTATGCCTCGACATCGCACCGGTCCAAGTTCCTCAAATTCGGGTGCTTTTTGATAGTGTGGGGCTGAAATACACGCTTGAAGAACCTGTGGACCCAAACAATCAACCCCTGGCCTCGATCGTGTTCGAGAGCAAAACTAGCCGTGAAGAAATCCAAGGCTTGCTCGATGAACTCGATTAGCTGTGGACAGGTGGCTATGCTAACGCCTTCGCAATGTGGTGACCATCAATCGGTCAATTCGGTTACAAAAACACCAATAGCCCTTTTCGCGGAGCTTACTCATGAGTGTTAGGTCGGGCCACTCGCATAAGCGAGTCGTAAATTGTCGGCACGTCAGTTGCCAGCTCTAAACAGAATCAATCAGCACTCGGCTGATCTCTTAAACCTGTTCACAGAGGGGACAAAAAATGAGTCGTTTCAAAGGTATTGCGAGTTTTCTCATCGCACTTTCACTGTTTAGCTTGGTGAGCGAGAGCGCCGAAGCGCGCTGCCGCAAGCGTTGTCGGCCACATCGATCGCATCATCAATGTTGTGCTCAGACGTGTCATCATCAGGCCGCGCCTGCGCCATGTGGTTGCGGCATGGCGGGTTATGAATCATCTAGCACCTATGACGAGCAGCAAGTTCAAAAAATTGACAGCTCGCAGATGAATGACCAGTCGTATTCCAATGAATCGGACTACAACCAAGTTCCCGCACCTCCCACGGCTGCTAACTCGGCTCCCGCTGCCAACCAAGGCAATAATCCCAATGAACGTGGCGACCAACGGTCGGCCGCCGATGTCGAGCGAACTCCTGGTCAGAATACCGACCAGAGCTTGGCTCCTGACAGTTCCGACGTTCCCATGCGTCCCGGCAGCACCAACTAGTGTTGAAAATCACAAAACTCCGCGCTGGCGATGTTGCCAGTGCGGAGTTTTTTTCTCCCCTATCGAGCCCGCTCGCCATCTCTTCCGCTGACCTGATTTTAAGACAGATTTCAGTTGGTGAAATGCCGACAAAATCTCAACAGGTAAATCAGCTTCTGTTACAATGAGGGTCTCATCGATACCCAGGGTTTTGGCGGATGTGGCAGACTCTCTTTAATCGGGCTTTGTTTAGTAGTCTTACCGGACTTTTGGTCTGGCTGAACGCCACAGCTGTCGTGGCCTTGCCCGCGCTTGAAGACGTCGTCTTGTATGAAGTCAATCTCCGCGCTTTCTCAGAAGCAGGGAATTTAGCTGGGGTGACCGCGCGTTTGGATCAGATTCAGGAGGTCGGAGCCAACGTGTTGTGGCTGATGCCCATTCATCCCGTTGGACAAGAGCGGAGCGCCGGAGGACTTGGTTCGCCTTACTCCGTGCAAGACTACGGAAGTGTCAGCAGCGAATACGGTGGTTTGTCAGAGCTGAACACACTCGTCGATGCGGCCCACGAACGTGGGATGTCTGTGATTCTCGACTGGGTCGCCAATCACACCGCTTGGGATCACCCTTGGATATCTAATGCCGATTGGTACACGCAAAACTCGCAGGGACAGATAGTTCACCCCCCGGGAACGGGTTGGCTCGACGTAGCCGACTTGAATTATTCGAATTCTGCCATGCGATCGGCCATGATTAGCGAGATGCAATATTGGGTGACCGAAGTCGGCATCGATGGGTTTCGAGCTGACGCTGCGAACTTTGTTCCTTATGATTTCTGGCAACAAGCCATACCCGCCGTGCGCGGGGCCACGGAACGCCCGCTCTTGATGCTCGCCGAGGGGGATCGACCCGATCACCATGCAGCCGGCTTTGACCTGACATTTGATTGGAGTTTCTCCAACTTAGTGAAGAACATGTTTAATTCGTCTGGCTCAGCGTTGACATTGCAAGCGGGTCATCAACAGATATTCTCGGGAGTTCCGGCCGGCAAAAGCGTGCTTCGCTTTACCACAAATCATGATGAGAGCGCGTGGGATGCCACACCCGTCGAGGTTTTTGGCAGCTTAGAAGCATCGCTCGCCGCTTATGTGGTGACAATTGCCTACGGAGGTACGCCACTCATCTACGGTAGTCAGGAAATCGGCTGGGAAGAAAATATTCCGTTCTTCACGAAGGCGCCAATTGATTGGACGACGGGTGCCGAGACAGCCGAGTGGTATGCAAAGCTGTTCGCAATTCGAGAAGACCACGAGGCACTTATAAAAGGAACGCTGAGTGACCAAAGCAATAGCAACGTGGCGATGCTGATGCGACAACATGAGGATGATCAAGTGCTGATATTGGTTAACACGCGTAATAGCTCGCATCCCATTCAAATTCCTGCCGAATGGCAAGGGTCTTGGTACAACCAATTTACGGGTGACTCGCAGACATTGACTCCGCTCTTTTCGCTCGATCCCTACGAAGTCCTAATCCTAGCGCAAACGTCGCCCGTGGTGCCGGGTGACTTTGATGGCGATGGTGACGTCGATGGCAGGGACTTTCTGGCCTGGCAACGAGGTGAATCACCAGCTCCCTACAGCGTGGTCGATTTGACCAATTGGCAAAGCAGTCACAGCAATACACTGTCAGCCGATGTCACCGCAGTCCCCGAGCCAAATAGCGTACTGGTTGGTTTTTCGCTGTTTGGATTGTTAACCTGCCGTAGGAAACGCTTTTGAATGTTTGTCCGACGTAACCATCATATCTAATAGTAAAATCAGCCGCCGGGTCATCCAAACCCTGCGGCTGATTTCGTTTTTCGAAACGGTTTCTGTTCTGGCGGGCACGGTCAATTCGCCTGGGATATTGGCTGAAATTCGGCTGAAAGGCGATGATCGCAGGAAGACCACGCGATTGACACCTGTAAGCTCTCGTGGCTGCAATCGCAAATTGATCGCTATTACATTTCCGTAAGAATCGCTCGCCTTTTACCCTTCGGCCACAAATCGTTAAAATAGAAACGTTAGAATTACATATCGAGCTGCTAACTTCAGTAACCTTGCATTGAACATCTCCACCAGCCCCGCGGATCAACCGTGAAAGTCTTAGTTATCGAAGATGATGCGGTCATTGGCCGGGCGCTTACCCAAGGCCTCCAAGAAGCAGGCCACGAATGCGAGTTGGTTGCCAACGGTCGTGCGGGTTTGGCCAAGGCTCAATCGCAATCCAGCGATGCAATTGTGTTGGACCTAGCGCTCCCCGAACTCAATGGTATGGAGTTGCTCCAACAACTCCGTGCGCAAGGAATCGATACCCCCGTGTTGATTCTGACTTCGTTGGGCTCGGTCGACGATCGCGTCGCGGGGCTTGAAGCGGGCGGCGACGATTATCTCGTCAAACCGTTCGCCTTTCCTGAACTGCTGGCCCGCTTGGTGGCGATCACGCGACGGTCAATCAATCAAAGTTCCCAATACTTGGAAGTCGGCCAACTACAGCTCGATCTCTCCACGCGCCGCGTAACGCGGGAAGGCAAAGAAATCGATCTCACCCCCACCGAATTCAGTTTACTCGAATTTCTGATGCGCAATGCTGGTCAGGTTCTGACTCGCAAGATGATTTGCGAGCATCTTTGGGAAGCCGACTGGGAGGGAGTGACCAACGTTATTGAAGTCCATGTCACCCGGCTGCGCGGCAAAATTGACCGCGGCTTTGACGAGCCCTTATTGCACACCGTGCGTGGCCGCGGCTATGTGCTACGAGCAGCACTGACTCCATCGGCTCAATAATGGTTCGCTTTTGCGAATTGCGGCTTTCGCACTCTTTCTATCGCTGACTATCATAACTTGAATTGTCAGTCACTCCTTGAACCAAGAGTCGTATGGCCAATTTTCTTCAAAAGGCGCGCTTCCGGATCGCGCTGTGGAATACCTTCGGCGTTGCGGCCATTGTGCTTGCCGCATTGTTTGCCGTCCGCCAAGGCGTATGGTGGACGATGCTCCAAGAGACCGACGACCTACTCGCCGAGGACGCACAAGAAATTCAACTCGCGCTTCAAGAACTGCCTGAGAGTCAATTCCTGCAACTGAAAGACGAACTTCGTCGCAAAGCCCTCGGGCACAAAGAGCATGACTGGTTTGTCATTTTGATTGACGACCAAGGAAATGTGATCTGGGAAAGCGAAAAACTACCCATCAACCTCTCCGACTTTCAGCAGCTGTCCAACCGGTCGCGACGCACCATCGATCAAAATCGTTTACTTTGCCGGAAAGTCGATTCCAACGTCCATGGTGTCGCAAAAATTTGCGTCGGCGCGGCGATGGATAATCTCACCGCCGACATTGCTCGCGTCGATCGTCTGGTTGTCACCGCCGGTTTTTCGATTTTGTTGCTCTCGCCGTTGTTGGGTTATCTCTTAGCGGGTCGTGCCACCAAGGACGTGCACGAAATGTCAGCCACAGCCGAGCGGCTCAAGCCCGCGGCGCTTGACGAGCGTTTGCCGATTCGCGGCACGAACGATGAGTTCGACCGACTGGCAATGACGATCAATCGCTTGCTCGACCGCATCGCGCTCTACATCAATCAAAAACGCGATTTTTTGGCCGATGCCGCCCATGAGCTACGGACCCCATTGGCGGCAATTCACAGCTCGATTGAAGTCGCACTCACCAAGCCCCGTTGCGAAGAAGAATATCGTCGGCTGTTGGAAGAAGTGATGGAAGAAGGCGAATCGCTCGAAGTCTTGGTCAATCAACTTCTCCTGATGTCGGAAGCCGCCGCGCGACCGCACGTTGGTGAACCCGCCGACGTGAATTTCAGCGAGGTCGTCGCCAAGTCGGTCGACATGTTTAGCGGCGTCGCCGAAGCCAACAACGTCGCGTTAAAGTCCGAAATCGCCCGTGGCATTTTTGTTTTGGGCAACAAACCTCATCTGCGGCAGTTGCTCAATAACTTGCTCGACAACGCGATCAAATACTCCCCACCGCAATCCCAAGTGACCGTGCGGCTCGTGCTCAATGCCGCCAACCACTCGGCGCTGCTGTCGGTTTCCGACGCCGGCCCCGGCATTCCGGCCAACGATATTCCGCAATTGTTCGATCGTTTCTTCCGCGTCGACCGCTCGCGGAATCGCGATGCCAAGAAAGGGACCGGCCTGGGCCTCTCGATTTGCAAGGCCATCGTCGAAGCGCACAATGGTACGATTGAATGCCAAAGCGGCGCAGGGCAGGGGACTACAATGACGGTCCGCTTGCCGCTCAAACAATGGCAAGCCGTCGACGGTGCCGCGGTCGCACAAGAATAGAGCAATTACAAAAAGTGATGAACCGGACGCTAGCGCGTGACGGCTGATTTGATCAGCCGCAGGGCGCTAGCCCACGGTTTATTCAGGCGTCACCCACAACATCGACACAAAAAAAAGGACGACTCGACTCTGCCCAATCATTGTTTGGAAAAGTCGAGCCGCCCCTATAGTTTCAGGCGTTTGTCGTTGCTGAACTTAGGCCCGACGGCGTCCCATGAAAGGGACAACGGCCAGACCCAGCAACACCAACGAAGTCGGCTCGGGCACGGCACCGATTCCCGCCAAGGCACCGCCATTGTAGGCAGTTTGCCAAGTGCTCAGATCGCCAGAGCTAAATGGCGCCGGCGAATTGCCACGCTGCCAAGCGAGGAAGTCACGGCCATCGACGTCGCCGTCGTTGTCAAAGTCGCCAGGAGTTCCGGCAGAGACGGAGCTGTGGCCGATCAAGACAACGTCTTTACCATTACCCGCACCAAGGATGGTGTCCACCACGCTATTATCAGCATCGATCCAAGAGATATCTCCAGTATAGCTGATGGTCCAGTTGTATTGAGTCGAACCGAATACAGCAGAAACCATATCACCTTCACGATAATGAGTCGTACCGTCGGCGCTTGAGAAAACGCGATCATCAACTTCACTTCCGTTGCCGTTGAGGTCACCCGTACCCAAAATCAACCCACCGAAAACCCCACCGAAATCAACGTCAAAAAGCCCAATATCATTGGGAACACAAGCCGCACCTACGCAAGCCGCTTCATTCAGAACAAGTTCTAGCCTCGACGAGCGCGTTCCGCCTGTAGCTGAAGTCAACCCGTTGTTTATTGAGAGGTTAAAAGGTACCTGAAACGGACGAGTCTGTCCGTTTTCATAATGAAATTCGAAAATGCCAACGCCACGATTGATACCGTCTGGATCTCGATTGGTAGTTCCACCATCGGTCGTGTTGGCAACTCCTGCGAATGATGCAATTGCCACGTTAAAAGCTCTCGCATAACCGCCCGTACTTGGATTATGTACGATGAAGCGAGCAACTCCACTTGCACCTGTTGGCTGGGCTGTCGTCCCATTAATCGTTCCGCTTCCGTGGGACATTCTCATGCCTGGCCCACCCACGGACCCAATATCGAAGACACCACCGCGATAATCATAAATACCGTTCCCAATGCCCGCTTGAGACGTGTCCGGTCCCGCAAGATCAAACTCATCCAATGGAATTAGAAAATTGCCACTGACTTGATTGATGCGACCGGTTGTAGCCACACCATCAACACCGCTTGAACGACCGACCACAATCCCGTCAACAAAGTTCATGTCGCCTTTAACGGTCAATAAATTTGAACTGGTTGTCGCTCGAGAAATATAGAGATTGTCGAAAGTCTGCGCGCCATATCCGGATGGAAAAGTAAATGAACCGACATTTGCAAAATTTGGATCGTTAGTCGGATCGTAGACAACGCCCTCCGCATTAATGCCATAGCCATTGTTGATCTGAATATCGGTTGCACTTGCGCTACCTGGAGGCAGAACATTGTTGGCATTGGAATTGATATTCCAATTCACTGGATCAAACCACCACGACGTTCCATTTTCTCCATCCCATACGATAGCGGCATTTGCTACTGTGGGAGCAAAAAGCATCAGACCAACGGCTAGCAACAATAACTTTTGAGATACAAGTTTCAATACTGTAGGTACACCAAAGAGTCGAGCAATCATTATCGAGTTTCTCCCAGTTGAAATGGTGGAATGCCATTTCGTTCGCCAAACACTTGCTGGCTTGATGACTAAGTTAAAGAAAAGCTATGGTGGAAAGTTTATGCCTTAGTATTAATGCTGTTATTAAGGACAGACTGGCGCTGACCCATTGATGTCGATGACCTCCCCGCCATCACGGGTCGCCATGCGATCAAGCATATTTAGGTCGGTATCCCTGGAGAGACCTTGAACGCTGCCATCGCACATTGCAAAAACCACGGTACCCGGGTGATTTCCACCGAATCCACTGTCACCAAAGTTGATAGCGGCCTCGGTATTACCTTGCGGTCGAGGCGGTAAATCACAGCGTTCACAAAATCCTTTTCCGCTATTGGCGCGGTTACCCACAAATTCGAATGGGGAATGATCACCATTAAAAGCGTGTGCATTCTCCGAACGGCCCTTACCAACTTCACCTGCTAAAAGGGTATTGGTCGTGCCATCGGTGATACTCTTGAGGCTTGTTAATCCCTTCCATCCGATAACACGGTTGCCATTCTTAATTAAGTCAGTGGCCCGTCTCACTTGCGGCACAGGACCGTCAACGAGATGAGCATCTCCCGTCGTAAATCCACCGAAATATTCCCAAGTTCTAAGCACACCCCCATCGTCGAAAATCGAGCACGTCGAACCGGCCACGGGCATGTAATCTGAAATCGAGCCATAGTAGCCAAGTGGAGTTCCCGATTGCTCGGGATCGCCATGAGGATGACCATGACCATCTCCTACGGCCCTACGAACCAACATCACTCGCGATTCATGATTCATCGAAGGGCAGAAGTAGGCATCCACAGTGGCCGATCTCATTTGTAAGGTCTGATCGTAAAAGCACCCGAAGCTACCCCGATTCTTATCCCACAGCTTTTTAGCTTGGGATTGCTCAAGATAATCCAGAAGCAATGCTGCATACGTTAGATTGCCATCTGCAATGCGCATGGGGGGCAATTCCCGCCGTGAATCGTGATAATTCAGTGTCGCCAAGCCAATTTGTTTCATGTTGTTGATGCATTGCGTCCGGCGCGCCGCTTCGCGTGCCGCTTGAATCGCGGGCAACAACAGCGCGACCAACACGCCGATGATCGCGATCACCACCAATAGCTCGACGAGCGTAAAACCGCGTCGGCGGGATGCGGGGCAAATCTCCAGAATTGGACCATTTCCCTCGAAATTAGGGATCTGACCCAGAAAGCTCTCCCTAACAACTACCGATCGACTCATAGCAGTTCCTCTTACTAACGATCTTCACTGACGGCCAAGCCGTCTTTGCAATTCTGGAAAAGGGGTCCAACTGCCAGAAGTCAACTAACAATCTATTGGCAATAAGCTCGCCAAGATTGCGCCGTCGATCTTCAAGCGTGGAACAAATCGATAAGTGACTAGAGCAAACGAAAGGAAGTTTTTGCCGCTAGAACCTATCCTAATTTAAATGTGCTCCCGGTACAGCTTTTTGGCAGACTGAATCACGCAGCGTTCTTCCGAATCGTTCATCAACCTGTCTGCCCTGTCGTTGCCAACAGGACAATTTCTATCAGAAACGACTCCCGCTTTAGGTCGATTAAGCTTTGCGAAAAAATATGCAAGCAAGCCTCTTGAAAAGTTCTTCATTCATTCTAAAAGAATATGGTTTGCATTCTAGAGGCACTTCTTGCAATAATGGTTCAACAATGCGCATCGCACGATAGCGTACCTTTTCTGCGAAAAATATCACTTTTCATCCAATGACCGAGGCTCATCAAATCGCGCTCGCGTTTCCTCGTGGGGCCCACCAGGAAATGCTTATCGACGGCGTATTGCAATACGCACGCGAGCATGGCTGTCGTTGGTCGTTTATTACTGCCCCCGAATCGCTTTCGCTCTCGATCCTCGATCTCCAAGGACGGTGCGGCAACGGCGTGATCGCCGCGCTCAACACAGCCGAGGAAGTGGCCTGTGCCCAGCGATTGGGGGTGCCGATGGTCAACATCTCGAGCGCGATGGTCGAGTCCCCCGTCCCCCGGGTGAACATCGACAATCTGCTGTTGGGCAAAATGGCCGCCGATCATTTGATCCAGCGCGGCTTCTCGAATTTCGCCTACTATGGCCTCACCAAGGTTGGGTATTCCCAACTACGCCAGGAAGGCTTTGAATCGCGGCTCGCGGCGGCCGGATTTCGCTGTAATGTGCTGCTCGCCGCCCCCACTTTTGGTGTGCAGGAGCTGCATTGGCAGGAGCAATATCAGGCCCTGGCCGAGTGGCTCGGATATCTGTCCGCCCCCGTGGCGCTGTTCGCAGTTTCTGATTACCGAGCCAGGCAAGTACTTGACGCATGCAGAGAAAGTGGAATTAACGTCCCGCAAGATATCGCCGTGTTGGGGGTCGATAACGAGGAAGTCATCTGCCAACACATCCAGCCACAGCTGAGCAGCATCGCCCGTAACGACCGCCTTGAGGGCTATCAAGCCGCCGCCGTTTTGCACAATCTTTTGCAGGGTAAAAGTGCCAGCCAGTTCACAACGATCCCCCCCGCGGGAATCGTCGAACGCGAATCAACACGGGTCATCGCCGTGTCTGATAGTCGCATCCGAGAGGCCATCAACTACATCTTCCAGCACATCGAGCAGCCGTTCGGCGTGCAAGAACTGGCCCTGCATGTGGGCGTGTCGCGCCGGTGGTTGGAATACAGCTTTCGCGAAACAGTCGGCGAGAGCCCTTACAAATACATCCGCCGACAGCAACTCGAGCATGCGCGGCGATTGTTGGCGGAAAGCCCGGCCATCAAGATTTACCAAATTGCTCAGCGTACTGGCTTCAATTCCGCGAAGCGATTCATGACTGCCTTTCGTCAAAGCTTCGGCATGAGCCCGCGCGAATACCGCCGCGCGCACCATGGCGAGGTAACCAAACCCTAATGTTCAGCGACATAAATTACGCAATTACGATCTTGCGCAAAATGAGAATTGAATGCAAAAACTGCTCCTTGTGCGCAATTTAACACGGAGTTAGTGTAAATGCAGGCCAAAAAGGAAATGGTCAATTAAAGTAATATGAACGAGGCATCGCGGCGGCGATGTCAGTAACCTTTTCTCGATAATCAAATGTGCGTTTCGCTCCCCAGCTAACGCACATACCCGGGCAAGTTGCTAGCCCACTTATCTTGATTACCGACAACTATTCTTATCGACTACTACAGCGAGTTTTTCACTAACCGGGAGGGACTGTCTAATGAAATGTTCGTGGCTTGCATGTCTTGTGTGCGCACTTGCGCTTTTCTCGATTCACACACCTGCTGTTGCGGGCGTCGTTGTGAACGACACCTGGATCGATGGCACCGATGACGACCCAGCGGGTCCGATCTTTTCTGAAAATGGCGTCGATTCCGACTCCGACGGCGATCTCGAATCAGCTTGGTTCCAAGGTGGCGGTGGCACGCTCAACCCGGTCGGAGTTGGTGGTCCACTGCGCGGAGCCGTCATCGCATCATCGGCCTCTTGGACGACCTATTTCACTGCTGAAGGCTCGGAAATTAACCTTGCCAATGATGGTGACGCGATTAAAGTCACCTGGGCATATAGCCTCAGTGGTCTTGGTGCTGGCAATACCAGCCAAAACCATCGTTTAGCAGTTGTTGACTCACCTGCTGCTTCTCGCATCGACACGAATGCCGCGCCAGGAAATGCAGTCTACACTGGCTATTCCATGTTCATGAACATGAGCCCAACCTTGGGTAATTCCAATCCCTTTCAGCTGCGGGAACGTGGTGCGGCGGGTGATTTGCTTAGTACGTCTGGCAACTGGTCCTCGCTGGCAAACGGTGCCACGACTGGCGCCGCAGGTTATGCCGAAGGCGTAAATTACACCTATGAATTGACCATGACGCGCAATGGCACGTCGCTGGACATTGTTTCCACGATGACCGGTGGCAACCTGAACAATTCGGGAGTCGCCACAGTCAGCGTCAACGATCCGACACCAAGTTCATTTGCCTTCGACACGTTCGCTTTGCGTCCCTCGAATGCCGCCACGACGGCATCGACGTTTGACACTTCGTTGTTTCGTGTCGAATTCATTCCCGCGGTTCCCGAACCAGCTTCATTGGCTCTGTTCGGAATGAGCGGGCTGGCTTTGCTGCTGCGTCGTCAGCGCTAAGAGTTTGTACTTTTTAATTTGGATTCAGGCGGTGTTCCTCAGACGGGACACCGCCTTTTTTCTACGCTTCCAAGCGGAGACCCGTCATGCGTAAGTTCGTTGGGCTCGTTGTTCTTTGTTTGGCCGTTGTTGTATGCTCCCAGGCACAGGCCCAGCTTCCGTTCTTCCCGGGTGCGGAAGGCTACGGCGGCAACTGGTCGGGCACGGCACCAGCGGGTGGTTGGCTCTCGAATGCGGCGGTCTACCGTGTGACGAATCTCAACGACAGCGGCGCGGGATCCTTGCGCGGTGCGTTTCAGGAAAACAGCACCAACAAAATTATCGTGTTCGACGTCGCCGGTGTGATTAACCTCACCAGCGACAATCTCGACATCAAAAACCTCTCGAATTACTACATCGCCGGTCAGACCGCCCCGGGCCCCGTCACTATCTACGGCGACATGGTGCAGCTCACTCATAGCAGCGGCAAAGAGAATCGCAACGTTGTACTGCGATACTTATCTTTCCGTAAAGGGACGGCCGACAATTCCGACTCGATCACACTCGCAGGCAGCGGCCTGGGCACGAATTTGATGCTCGATCATGTGACCGGCTCTTGGTCGGAAGACGAAATCCTCTCGGTCGCCAACAACAATACCAACGTGACCGTGCAGTATTCGATGATTCACGACGCGCTCGTGAACGGCCATGCATATGGTTCGTTGATTCGCCCACGGATCGATTCGCAAGTGTCGTTTCACCACAACCTGTACGCCAACAACGCCAGCCGCCAGGCTCGGTTTGGCACCTACAACGGCGAAACACTCACAGCTGACTTCCGCAATAACGTCATTTACAACTTCCGCGACCGCGCTAGCTACGCCGGTGGCAGCAGCGAGGCGGAACAAGAGTATGCCGACATCAACTATGTCGGAAACTACGTCATCGCAGGCCCTGGCACGACCGGCAATGCGAATATCGCCTTTAGCGTCGACAAAAACATGGACGCCCGCGTTTATCAATCCGGCAATTATATCGATCCCAATAAGAACACAACGCTCGATGGCTCGAACACAGGTTGGGGCATGTTCCTGGTTTCTCCACCGGTGACCGACCAAACCCTCACGCAAATGGGCTCGCCGTTTGCCACCCCCGCAGTCACCACGCAAACCGCCCCCGAGGCCTACGAACAAATCGTCGACTACGTCGGCAACTGGTGGTGGGCCCGCGATGCCATCGATTCGCGCGTGATTGGCAACGTCACCGACTTCACCGGCGTACCTATTGGTGCCGCGGCTCCGATTGCCAGTGAATTGAATGCCCTGCTCGCCACTCCCATGACGACTCACCCCGCAGGTTACGACGTCGACAACGACGCCATGTCCGACGCTTGGGAAACGCTGCACGGTGGCAATTTGGTGTGGAACGCCGACTTCGATAACGACGGGTACATCAATCTCATCGAATTCATCAACGAGAAAGGGGAGTTCCCCGCCCCCGCGCCAATTGTTTTTAATGGTGGCCTTAACAATCGCTATGCCCACATCATGAATTGGAAGACCGACGATGGCGGCATCACCACGGGCTCCAATTGGCAACCTTCGAAGTATGATCTTGCTGTGATCGAAAATGGCACGGTCGTTGTCGACGCAGTCGGCCAACACGCGGGCATTCTGCAAATTGCCCCCGAGGCAGGGAACAACGCCACACTCAACATCACCAGCGGTTGGCTCAATGCGGCCGAAGGGGTGGAAGTCGGCTCGGCCAGTGGCACAGGTCAGCTCACAATCGCATCCGCGGGAACACTTTTCGCACCAATCGTGGCCGTCGGTACCCAAGGCACACTCAGCGGCACGGGCGAAATCATCGGCAACGTTATGAACGAAGGGCTTGTTTCGCCGGGAAACTCTCCGGGCATGCTTGAAGTCTCCGGGAACTTCGCCCAGAACTCTGGCGGTATTTTGAAAATGGAAATCGCCTCCACCTCCAGCTTCGACAAGCTGCTCATCGGCGGGGCGTTGATGGCGGGCGGCACACTTGATATCGACTTGCTGAGCTTCATGCCGTCGGCGGGCGATTCATTTGATCTATTTGATTTCGCATCTTCGCTCGGTTCATTTACGCTCGATCTGCCCGCTCTCAGCGGTGGATTGATTTGGGACGCCAGCAACCTGCTACAAACTGGCGAATTAAGTGTCATCACCGGGGTCATAGCCGACAATGCCGACTTCGATGGTGATGGCGACGTCGACGGCCGTGATTTTCTCATCTGGCAACGCGGCTTCGGTGGACCGGCCTCACTCGCCACGGGAGATGCCAACAACGACGGCCAAGTGAACGAACTCGATCTGGTAATCTGGCACGATCAGTATGGCAATCCGCCGGAAGTCTCGGGCGTGACGGCCGTGCCGGAACCCGGCAGCTTGGTTTTAGTTAGCTTGGCCGCCTGCGGCTTGCTATTCCGGCGTACCAATTGGGCATGAGCAATCGATTTCGGATGGAACAGAGAATGCGAAGCTGGAATCAAGCGGTCATCACGGCATGCGCGATAGGCATCGTCTTAGCAGCTGGTCACACGCAGGCAGCGGAATACTTCATCGCACCGGGCGGTAGCAACGCCAACGGTGGCTCGATCGGCAGCCCCTGGGGAACTTTTGATTTTGCCATCGATCAAATCAATCCCGGCGACACGTTGTTCGTTCGTGGTGGCACCTATAACCTCAATTCACGCATCCAAATTCGCAGCAATGAGGGTGGCCTTGAGGGGAGTCCGGTCAACATCTGGGCGTATCCCGGGGAAGCCCCCGTGCTTGATTTCAATAGCATGACGGTTGCGTGGGGCGGTTCGAGCGGTCGCGGCATCCAAATCGACGAGGGTGCTGATTACTTGCATATTAAAGGCCTCACGATTCAAAATACGCGCGACAACGGCATTTGGAGCGGTGCCAACTATGGCAAGTTCGAGCAAATGACAACGCGCTGGAACGGTGATTCGGGACTGCAACTCAGCGGCTTCGCCGCGCACAATTTGATTCTCAACGCAGACTCTTATGAGAATTACGACCCTTCGTCCAACGGCGAGAATGCCGACGGCTTCGCCATCAAGTTTGAAGATCTGGGCCCCGGCAACACGATTCGTGGCAGCCGTGCTTGGGGGAATTCCGATGATGGCTGGGATATGTGGGGTAGCAATGGCGGCGCTATCGTCGAAGATTCTTGGGCGTTTGACAACGGCATCCTGCTTCCGCAGTTCTTAGCCAAGGATGCCCTCGAAAATGGCGATCTCAACGCCGGGAATTTTCAGGGAGATGCCACGGGCTTTAAACTGGGCCAGGATGGTGGCGCACATGTTCTCAACCGCGTCATCGCCTGGGGAAATAACAATGGCATCGACATCAACGGCAATGGGACCGGCGTAGTCGTTAACAATTCGATCGGTTTCGACAACAACAGAAATTGGTATTTCGACGAAACCGCCTCTCAGACTGACAATCTCCATGTCCTGAAAAACAACATTTCCTACAGCGGCAACAGCAGCGACGTCTTTTTGTCGGGAGTTGTTCATTCGTTCAATACGTGGAACGGCATTCCCGTCAACGCCGCGGATTTCTTGTCTTTGGACGATTCAATTGCCCGCGGTCCTAGAAACGCTGACGGGAGCTTGCCCATCAGCAATTTCTTACGCCTTGCTGCCGACAGCAACTTGATTGATGCCGGTACGGACGTGGGCTTGCCCTTCAACGGAACCGCGCCTGATCTTGGTGCTTTCGAGACTTCACCAATCTTTCTCGAAAGCGCCGATTTCGATGGCGATGGCGACGTCGATGGCCGTGACTTTCTCATCTGGCAACGCGGCTTCGGTGGTCCAGCGTCACTCGCCACCGGCGATGCCAACAGCGACGGCCAGGTGAATGAACTCGATCTGGCAATCTGGCACGATCAGTATGGCAACTCGCTGGAAGTTTCGGGCATAACCGCCGTGCCGGAACCCGGCAGTCTGGCAATAATGGGCTTGGCATTGAGTTCGCTAGGCATCGTGCGGAGACATGCAGCGTGAATCGTATTGGATTGTTGTTGGCGATAAAGCTTTTACTTTTTAGCTGCATAGCTGTTCATGCCGATGGATCTAATCCAACAATTCACCTTGTTGGAGATTCGACAATGGCTGATAACCCAGACATCGACCTTCCTTTACGCGGTTGGGGACAAGGATTTCGCGATTTTGTCTTGCAGTCGGCCAACATCGAAAACCATGCGGTCAACGGGCGGAGCACAAAATCGTTTCTCGAAGAAGGGCGTTGGCAGAAAGTCGTCGATCGGCTTAAGCCGGGCGATTGGGTAATTATTCAGTTCGGGCACAACGACGAAAAAGAGTTGGATCCTACCCGTTTTACTCACCCGCATGAGGAATACAGCGACAACTTACGCCGATTATTACGCGAAACCAGGGCAGGGGGTGCGATGCCCGTATTGGCAACGCCCGTCGCGCGTCGTAAGTGGCTCGAGGGTAAATTGGTCCCAACACATGGCGATTACCCCGCGGCAATGCGCAAGATTGCACAGGAAGAAGCTGTGCCACTGCTCGAACTCGAGCGACGGACCGCCGAACTTGAGTCGCAGCTGGGCGAAGCAGATTCCAAGCAGCTGCATCTCTGGTTCTCAATCGGTGAGCATCCGGAACTTCCCGACGGGCTGGCCGATGATACGCATTACTCGGAATTCGGGGCGCGGAGGGTTGCTGAACTCGCTGTCGAAGAAATCCAACGCCTCAAATTGCCGCTAGCCAAACACTTGCGAACACCGATTGTTTCGAGCGGAGTTCAAATGCCAAACAAAACCGGACGCTAGCGCGTGGCTGCTGATTTCATCAGCGGCGGGGCGCTAGCCCACGGTTTTTGAAACCGCTTAGTAAGTCTTGCCGAAGTCGACTTCTTCGTATTTCACCCGCAGGTTGAGCATTTCTTGCTCGGACTTCAAGCCGAATCGCACTAACTTCTCGGGATCGGGGTTGTTGGGGTTGTAGTGCGAATTGTCGAAGTGCGTCACCGAATATAGCGCATCACCGGCCTTGAGCCGGATCGGGTTCACGAACTCATACGTCCGCTGCCAGTTGGTGTCGTACGCGGGGACCTTCAAAATCAGCTCCCGTTTTTCCTCGGGCGTACCCGGGTTGGTCGCCTTGTAAAGCAGGAAGTCCTTGCCTCGGAAGTGCATGTGCGGGGCCAAGGCATGAATCAACACGTCGGTGGGGAACTGATAATAATTCGCCTTTCCGTAGTGCATGTCGTGTGGACGCAGGCGGATGTCCTTGCGATTGAAAACCTTGGTCTCCAACACGTGCTCGGGCTTTTGCTCGGCCCATTTGATGCTCATCCGCGAAACGTCGGACTCCTCGGCCTGCCCAGTGGGGGTGTAGTGCATCTCGAAGAACAAATCGTGCCCCGCCGGCAGTCGCAAGGCGTAGCCTTCCGGATAGATCCGCGAATTGAACGGATCGCCGGCAACGTAATCGCCGATCTTCTTTACCTTGTCGCCGGTGAGTCCATACAACTCGAACATCGCCTTGGTGGCTTCTAACTGCTTGTCGCTATGCGGACCGACGATCGCGCCGATATGGTGCACGACGGCTTTATTCCCCGGCTTCAGCTCGATCGCTTGAATGTAGCGATCTTCAGCAAAGTTGGCTTTGATGCGATAGAACTGGTATTCGTCTAAGCGGAATCGCGGCACGACATAGGGTTCTTCCATCTCAAACACGAAGTCGGGTGTCCCGATGGCCCATTCGTCGGGGCTCGGCCACTTACGTGGTTCGGGGGCATCGGCCGGATCACCCGCGGGGCAATCCGCCGCGACCCAGGCCCGAAACATGTTGATCTGGTCGTCTGTCAAACGGACGTCGTGCTGGAAGCCACCGTTGTTGGGATCGGTAATGCCATGCCAAGGGGGCATAATCCGATTCTCGATCCGGCTCAGCATGACCTGGCTCATCCCCGCGACGGTTTCATAAGAATCGAAAGCGCTGAACAACTCCGCCCCCGACTCGCCTGCGCGGTGGCAACTCACACAGTTGTCTTGCACCAGCCGGGCGATCTCCTTGTGATAAGTAACCCCAGCATGTTTGCTCAAATCTCGGACCGTCTTCTTGGCGATGTCGCAACCCGAGGCCGCGGTTTCAGCGATCGGAGCTTTTTCGTTTTTCACAAAGGCAGCCAGGGCGTCGGCAAGATAATTCTGCTTGCTCTGCGAACTCCCCCCGCCGAACCACATACCGTTAACTTGCCCGCGATAGAAGATTTTGTTGGGATCAAAACCTTCGCGGGTATCGAGCACCACCACTTGGGGGGTTTTTGTTAGCCCTAACTGTTCGTGCCAGGGGTTCGCTTCGTCATCCTTGAACACCGGAAACATCAACTCGTTGTCGAGCGCGTACTCGGCGATTTTCGCGATTTCGTCGTTACCGTTGGTGAACAGCCCGATGAATTGGATCCCCGCCTCGTCGTACTGCTTTTGCAGCTCGTTCAGGTTGGGGACCAGTCGCCGCACGAGTGGGCACTGCGTCGAAAAGGTCACCACCACCAGCGCCTGGTTCTTCTTGCTGGGGTAGTTGTAGGTCAATTGCTCCGGCACGCGGGTGTCGCCCCACCGACCCGTGAGTTCGGGGGGGGCAGCCGCCTGCGTCCTTGCGATTGTGAAAACCATCACAATCGTCAGAACCGGTATGGCATGTCGTAGAAGGAATTTCTTACTCATTTTTGGCCAACCTTATTAGCACTACGTGTTCCCGCTAATCACAATGAAGATTAATTGCAACCTATGTTTCCACAAGAAAACGTACCGCGGTCATTGTGATCAGGGTATCTGCAACAGAAAAACATACGGCACGGGAAGTGCCGAATCTTAAACGCAAGTTGGATTCGAATGTTTTTGTGGAATTGACCACTTAGGTGCCATATGTCGCAAATGCCAAGGACACAAGGAGCCAACTGCCGATGTAATGCTAAACATCGCAGTTGATAGCGGAGGAATCACATAATTGGTGGCTGGACAACCAGAGTTGACTCATGCCGGCCACCAGTACCTAGCTGGACAGGAAAAACGAAACCTAACCAGCACGCCGCTTGGAACTCATTGATATGTATTGCACCATTGCCCGCCTGCTCATGAGAAGCTCCCTCCTTCTCATTCTTGGCACAATAATTTTCGGGGGCCAGTCTCTGGCTCAAGAACTCAGCGATCCGCGCGCCATTCTCGACGGTGCGGAAGAAAAGTTCGCCGCCCCCCCAGTTTCGTGGTTCTACGAAACCCAAGATGCCCTCCGCGACGAAATGCAAACCGTCGCCGCCGCGCTCGAAGCCCTGGGCTCGGCCTACGCGGATCCCTGGAAAGAGCATCTCCGTTGGTCGTTGCTAGAAAAGAACTTAGTGCCGCTCGCCGAGATCAATCTCGCAGAAATTGAACTCGCCCGGCGGTGGATGTATTCCAATCGCAAAGGGATGGAACTTCCGTTCTACGCCAATTTGCGCGAAAAAACCGACGCCTATCTCGATGCGGCTTATACCCTGTCGCAATCCGACTTACAGCAGCAATTCAATGCCCAAGTCGCGACCGCTCGCCAACAAATTACCGACTTGCTGGACAATCCGACCGACGCCGAGGCCGCAGCCTTGGGACGCACGTTGGGATGGCTAGAACGGACACAACAACTCACGACCGAAGTGGCCGCTTTGCGGGCCCAACTTTCGCACCCCAACGCACAGATTCTTGTCGGCAAAAATTTGGTCTTCAATTTCATGTCGACGCAAAGCCCCGAGGTCAAACAGAGTTTGCCCGTGGCTGACAGTGGTGAAGCGCCCCCCACGCGGCGGTTTCAAATACCTCGCATGGTTCACGTCCGCGGCACGGCCCACACCGTGGGGGAGATCTCGCTGGAACTCGTCCCCAATGATCTCCAAGCGGAGCTCAGCATCGTTTACAACGGCGAAGTCGATTCCCATTGCCATGCCGATGCGGGGCCAGTGACGTTTAACATCCGCACGATCGGCCCGATGAAGGCCAGCAAACCGGTCACCTTCGGACCCACGGGAATCGAAATGGGCGAAACATCCATTCACCCCCGCGTGCGCACCCGCGTCACGAATATCAACGCCGATAATTTCCTCATTCAACGAATGGGCGAACGTCGCATTAACGATCCCGAGAATAAAACGCACATCAGCAAGCGGGCCCGCCAAAAGGCCGTCCAGGTGCTGGAAAACGAAATGGACGAGAAGGTCGGCGAGGCCATCGACGAAATCAAGGCCGAGATCGCCCGCATGCAGGGCAACGCCAGCGAATTCGGCGACGTTTTTGCCCCCGTGGTCCGCGAAGGGGCCCGCCCCTTTTTCCATAGCACGGCTTCCGCACCCGATGCCATCGCAGCCAACATCATGTCGCAACGCCGCGAGCAATTCGGCGCGGCCACGCCATGTCCGCTCGACTTCACTGAAGGCGACGTTCGTTTCCGCATGCACGTGTCGTTTCTCAACAACATGATGGAAACCATCATGGCGGGGAAAATGTTCACCGACCAATACTTCATGCAGTACGCCAAAGTCCTGCAACCGACGTTGCCGCTCGATTTGATGGTCCACGCCCGTACGCCACGTTGGGCGATCATCGCCGCCAAGCCACGTCCGCTCGAATTGAGCATTCCGGCTCCGAATCAATTTCAGTTCGCGCTCAACATTGCTTCGCTCGAAGTCGATGGCGAAAAGTTCAACGAACCCACTACTGCCACGGTTCGCTACGAGCTCGTGAAGAATGAATTCGATGAATACTATTTAGAACGCACGGCCGACGTGCAGCTCGATTCCAGCTTACCGACGGCCCAACGCGAATTCTTGCATAAGAAGTTGAGTGCCTTCTTCGCCCCTGTGCTCGATGCGGGCGGCGTTTCCATTCCTGAAGGGGGTTCACTCGGTTCGCTCAGTACACTGCAATTCCTGGGCGTCCAAGCCGATCAGGATTGGCTAGTCGTGGGTGTGAATGTCCCCAAGGAGTTCGTCGAGAATACGATGAAAGCCCAGGATGCCGACCCCGCGGCCCCAGTCGATCCCGATGCCCCTGTGGAATTGGTGCTGCCCCCGCCGTTCGCCACCGACAGCGCCTTGAGCGGCTATCCCACCACTCCTTAGTCGCTCCCACCAGCCGATTGTGCCGATAAGTCCGACCATGCCGCCGGGCATCTTCGCACCGCTTCTCCACAGCCTGCGCGATCGCGACGTATCGTTTACCTGGGGAGCATTGCGCGCGTCCGTTTCCTTGATACGAGGAATATTCCATGAAATACATCTACGAAGCACAAGCCTGGCTGGTTTCTATCAAAGGTGAAACGTGGCAATGGTTCTCCGGACTCAGCCAACAAGAATGGATGGTCGTCCTGGGAATTGTCTGCGTCCTCGGCTTTTTTTGTATGCGGGGCTTCAGCCAACGTGGCACGCTTTAGGACAACGCTATGTTGACAGTCCCGCCCATCCATTTCGCGTTCCTCGAAACTCTGCACTGGGGGCTCGTCGACACCGGCGCGCTCGCCGCGATTGCTCTGATTGGCTACCTCTTCGGCCATCGCACCCGTGCCACGGCTGAGCAACCGATTGATAATCAACTACAACTCGAACTCTCGCGAGCCTCGCAAATCGCACGGGAAATGCAACAAATTGCCAACCGCATTCTCGATGACGTCGCGAACCATCAAACTAATATCGCGCAGTTCAAATCGCGGCTTGATGACGTGCAGCACGGCACGACGAATTCCGGCTGGCAAATTCTTAGCCAAGAAGCCGAAACGCTGCTCACGCCGACGATGAAGCTCGCCACGAATTTATCGCTCGCCTATGACGATCTCCGCAAGCAAACATCGCAACTGATGGTGTTTACCGGCTCACGCACTGATCAGGAAACTGGCTTACGCAATCGCCGCGCGATGGAAGAACAGCTTTCCGTTTTACTGTCAAATCACTCCGTGGATTCTAACCGCTTTGCGATTGCGCTCTTTTGCGTCGGCAATGCCGCTCACGAAGTGACCAAAGCCCAAATCGGCGCGATGGCCGGATTGTTAGAAAATACAGCCCGTGATACCGACGTCGTGGCCCGCTACAGTCCCGACGAGTTCGTCGTGCTGATGCCACAAACGAGTCTCGCCGGGGCGACGATTTTCGCACAACGCCTGCTCGACGTAGCCCATCAAGAACTTGGCCTGCTTGTGTTCGGCGGGATCGTCGAAGCGCAAGAGGAAGACGCGCCCGAAAAACTTTTGAACCGCGCTGATTCGGCCTTGTATAGCGCTCGCAGCGAAGGCGAAAGCTGCCTTTACCAGCACACCGGCAAATCGATTCGTCCCTATGATACCAAACCCGCTATCGACACCGCCGACCTATCTATTGGCGCTCCTGCCGAATTACAGGAACCGGTTGAAATTACGTACTAATTCGCGGCTTTCTCATCACAAATCTCGCCATCCAGTAAGCAAGCCCAACAGCAACTTACTTATTTTTCCACAATCAATCTTGTCAGAAATAGCGTGAATTTCTCCAGCAAGTTGACGGTCATTGTGGCAATGAATTAAACTTACTTGGAGCATGGGCGAGACATCCTTCGCGACCGCTGAGTCAGCCCTTCGCTAGGATGTCCGACAAGCTAAGCCGTTCTGTTTCCCTTCTCAAGTCCGTATGCAAAGGAGATCGCCATGCCACTCTTTGAGGTTGAAACGGATAGTCACATCATTATCACTTGGGCCCAGGACAACGACGAAGCTTCGGCAGTCGTGACCGATGCCTATCCCAATGATTCTGTCATTCGCATGACGAAGCGACCCCGCGATACGTGGGTCATCTCCAAGAGCGCGCTAGGCCTGTCGGGCTCGTTCGACATTTGTCACACCGCGCGCGACTGCTTATCGAAAGCTGAAGGAGACAAGGTGCATGCCATTCGTCTTTATATGCACGAAACAGGCGCCGACCTCGAGCAAGCTCGCAAAGTGATCGAATCCAACATGGTCATGGGCTGGTAAGAGCCAGTATCTGACCAATTCGTTGCATCATGGGGTGCCACTGCTGGCTTGCCCAGCAGTGTTTCCACACGCTAAGAACGCGATCCACGTTTAGCGATACTGCACGCCACCCGTGCTGGGATAGCTGCTTGGTGTTGTCGATGTCGTCGTGCCAGGCCGAGTGGCGACTTCATAATTTGCCGACGTTCCCGGATAAGAGCTTGTGCCACCGGGACGATAGGGCTGCACACTCGCTACCGCTGAAGCTGGCTGCACGGGTGCGCTGGCCGGCATGGACGTGCTGACGGGCGATGCCGTCGTTGGCGTCTGTGTCGCGTAACGATCACCCAACACGGGTGAACTCGGATTCGACGCAAACGGCACGCTGGAGTTGGCTGGTGTTGTGGCATTCACCGGTGTGCTCGAACCGGCTGGTGAAGTCGCGGCAAGATTGGTGGAGTTTGGATAGCTGCTGGGTGTAGGAGCCGGAGTGGTCGTCGGATAATTGGCTGGCGTGCTCGTAGGCGCAGTTGTCGTAGGGTAAGTGCTGGCGTAGCGATCTTGTGCCGACATACCATAACGATCCGTTTGAGCAGCCGGAGTGGTCGTTGCCGGTGTCGAGGCAAGGCTCGCTGCAGGTGGAACCGCTGAAGGGTTGTATGGCATTGCCTTCGAAGCGGCCGGGGCACTGCTTGTGGTTGCTGTCGTCGTAGCAGCCGGGGCGGTAGTGGCCGCGGCAGAATATCCTTGCACACCGGTAGTGGGATAACTACTCGGAGCAGCCGTACTGGCAGAATAAGCAGGAGCCGTGGTTGCGGCCGTCGCAGCTGCCTTGGCGGATTTCACCACCGGAGCCGTTGCCGCAACGACTGGCGTTGTGATTTTCACGGGATCGGCACCTGCCAAGGCTTCCGCTTGTTTCGCGATTTCCGAGGGCAACTGAGGAGCACCAGCCACCGTGCTGGCCTTCTCGGCATCGGTTGTACTCGCTGTTTTCGCCCAGGGCAGCTTAGGAGCTGATTTGCAGCCAACTGAACCGCAGCAGATTGCTAAGGCTAGCCCAATCGAAAGAATGCTGACTCGCATGGCATCCGTGCCTTCAAAGTGATTTGTGTTTTTGCTTCGCGCCATCCTGGCGCTCAATCGCGGGGCATCAGGTCACGCTATTCGTGCCAGGGATTACTACCGACACGAGTGCTATAACCCGCACTATTGGACTATGTCGGCAAGTCGCTGCCTCGCCGAACAGAAAATCATTTCAATTCTTGAGCACAAAGTCCGATAGCACAGCGCGCGGCGGATTATAGAAAACCCACAACCGGGGTCAACGGCATTTTGGTATCAGTGGCTTCCAGCCGCTGCTCACTCTGCCAGCTCAGCTGCTGGGAACCACCGTTACGAAAAAAAGCCTGCCACTTCCGTGGCAGGCTTTAATCATTGGTCTAAGCAAGGGCGCCACTGCTGGCTTGCCCAGCAGTGTCCAAACATGCTAGCAATCAACCCTTGGCTTTCGCATAGCGATCACCCACGGCATTCCAATCGATCACGTTGTAAAACGCGGTGATGTAATCGGGACGGCGATTCTGGTAATTCAAATAGTAGGCATGTTCCCAAACGTCGAGGCCCAAGATCGGCGTGTTGCCGGTCATATAAGGGTTGTCTTGATTGGGAGTGCTTTCGATCACCAACTTGCCGGCGGGGGTTACGCTCAGCCAAGCCCAACCGCTGCCAAATCGCGTGGTCGCGGCCTTAGTGAAATCTTCCTTGAACTTGGCAAAGCCGCCGAGTTCGCTCTCAATGGCCTTGGCCAACGCACCGGTCGGCTCGCCGCCACCCTTGGGGCTCATAATCAGCCAGAACATCGAGTGATTCGCGTGACCGCCACCGTTGTTGCGCACTGCCGTGCGAATCTTCTCGGGCACACTTTCGATGTTGCGGCAAAGATCTTCGATCGATTGCTCGGCCACGCCGGCACCGTCAAGTGCCGCGTTCAGATTCGTCACGTAAGCGTTGTGATGCTTGTCATGGTGGATTTCCATAGTCTTGGCATCAATGTGCGGTTCCAAAGCATCCTTCGGATACGGCAGATCGGGAAGAGTATAAGCCATCGCAAACCTCCTTCTATATTGTCTGTTAAAGCATTCTGTTGCGTATCAAGAGTGCAACAGCGCAAAGCGCCGCGTCACGCTCTTAAGGCAGCATACCGGATTGAGACTGCACCGGCAATCGGCCCAAGAATGGGCGAGCCGGCCAACGAATGCGCACGTTGGCTCGAGAGAAGTCATTCAGAGGGGCCACTATCAAAATTTTTTGTGCGACCCGCAGAAACTGGCTCTTGTCTCTGGACTATTTGCTCTCAGCTATGAGATTGCGCCGGCGCCAACGCCAACAACTGGCGCAAATTCTGGCACTGACTTTCCAGCGCCGCCAACTGCGCGGCCAAGCTTTCCACCCGAGCCGCTTGCGGCTTAGCGTCCTGTCCCTCACCAACAAAACTAACCATCTCTTCCTCAAACACAGCATCAACCGTCGCCGTGGTCAGAGATGTGTTCACACGCATCTCCGCGGGAGCATTCTGTGCATTCATCGAGGGTCGCCGCTTCATGCGCATTTCATTCGCGCAAATTACTTTCACGGCACGCTTGATTTCGGAAATTTCACTTCTCATGACACAATCTCGTCGAGGGGACTCAATTTACGGGGTTTAAGATGTCTTAGTTGCTTCGGCCGCTTCGGCTTCGCGTTCGGCCGATTCCTTGGCCATCAGATAAGCCTTCACGCTCTGTAGAATCAACCGCGCGCGTTCGGCAATTTCACCACGGCGCCGATTCGTGGCCCGGCGAGGGCGAATCTTCACTTCGATATGCGTCGAAGCGTATTCGCCCGAGGCCAGCCCACTGTTGTTTTTGCGTTCTTCGCGGCGTTCGCTAAATTCCATCTCGATGCGGAAGTCGACGTTGCGATCACTTTTGCGGCGATCGAACGAAACCTTCTCGCTCGAAATCTCCAGCTCCACCGAATTCTCGTGCGTGGAAATCACTTTCGCTTGGTGATCCGATACGAAGCCTCGCAACTTGGCGATTGCGATGTCGATCGGCACGGCGGTGGTCAACTCGGTTTCGATCACCGGTTGGGCCGTCAGACTCCCAAACCACCACCAGCGTTTTTTCTCGGCTTGCTTTACCATACCATTCCCCAATTGCACGACTTGGTTGCGGCCTTGTTCCTTGGCCATGAGAAGTGCGCGGTCCGCGCGTCGAAGCATCGTTTCGCAGTTGTCACCGGCTTGCAGTTCGGTCACACCGAAGCTCGCCGTAATTCGTTTATTACCTAAATACGAGTGCGGCGTCTCGGAAAGCTTATTGCGAATTTCTTCCGCCCGTCGCGCCGCATCGGCGTTGTTGCAGTCAGCACACAGCACGGAGAATTCTTCACCGCCGTAACGTGCGACCAGATCACCCGCCCGACACATCGTGGCCAGCAAGTTGGCGACCATGATGATCGCTTCGTCGCCGGCCTGATGACCAAACGTGTCGTTGATTGATTTGAAATGATCGATATCGATCATAATCAAGCTGCAAGGTTGCTTGGCTTGTTCGTGCGCTTCAATAAAGAGCGCCTGCATCCGGTCGAACTCCGCCCGATTGGCCACTCGGGTCAAGGGATCGCGGGTCACTTCGGCATGCAAAGCTTCGCAGCGTTCTTCGAGTGTGGCTTCCGGCTGGGCGTCGTGCAGCAGAATCGTCGCGCCTTGAATGCCCCCGTCCGGGCCAACCACGGGAATCGCGTGCAAATCGATTGGCACCAAATTCCCTTGTCGGCCCAGAATCAACAGTCGTTGACGAATCTGCGAATTCGTTCGCAACGCCCGCGTCACTGGGCACGAACCATCGTGAATCCGCCGGTTGCCGTGATTGCACATCTCCAGCAAGCTGGGGGCAAATGTGCGGCCCGTCGCTGCACCCCGGCTGATACCGGTAAGTTGTTCCGCCCCTTTGTTCCAGAGCGTGATTTTGGCTTGGGTATCAACGAACACGACGCCGTCGTGCATCGTGTCGATCAGCTTTTGCTCGAACAGCGACCGGCCTTTGCTAACCGACTTGCTGGTTTTGTCGGTCGCCGGAACATTCGAATTCCCGACGTTCTGCCAAGGCAATTGTTCCTGGCGAACCTGCAAATCATTGAGCCACCGCGCAGCAACGCGGCTGGAGAGCACGTCCTGCTGCTGGGCCAAAACGTCTTGAAATTCTTTCACCAGTTGCGGATCGAATTGCGATCCAGCGAACTCGAACAGCTCATGCAGAGCACGGTCCCTCGACCAGGCAGGCCGATAGACTTGATCGGTCGTCATCGAATCAAACGCATCGACAATCGCAATCATCCGCGCTTCCAGCGGAATGGCTTCGGCGATGAGGACCCCTTCGGCGCCCTGACCATCGTAACGCAAATGGGCATATCGCACGGCGTTGAGCACACGTTCGTCGCTGCAGCATTCGGCGAGGATCATGCTCCCCAATTCCCCTTGCTGTCGCACGAGTGTTTCTTCATCAGAGGTCAACCGGCTCGGCTTCGTCAGGATCGCATCGGGCACGCCGACTTTCCCCACGTCATGCAGCAGAGCGGCGACTTCCACGATATCGCGTGATTCATCATCGAGCCCTGCATGCAAAGCCCAGGAACTACAACCCAGCGCCACTCGCAGCGAATGTTCGGCAGATTGTGGGTGCTTTTGTCTCAAAGCCACGAACAAGCTGCTCGCCATGCCGAGCCGCACTTGCACGAGTTTGTTTTCATATTTCGAAGACGGCCGGGGCTGCGGAACGTCCTTCCGCGGTGCCAAACCATTCCCACCCGCGACTTCTTCCAGGGCGTGAAGCAACGAACTGATTTCCGCAACACGTGTCTCCGTGGAAGAAAGACGAGGCGAGCGATTCTCATTCTCGTCATTGAGCAGCGCGAGCGCGGCTGGATCGAGAGCAGCGGCGGGGATTGTGGTATCAGCCATGGATTGTGCGTGGTGGGAAAGTGCAAAAGCGTGGTTACGCACGCTTCGGGGTCATTGCAGTTGTCACTCAAAAACTAGGTTACTTTTAGCCGCAGTATTCTCAGGATTTACCACTAAGGCTGGCATTTTCCCCAGACGAAGCCGTCCAGGGTCGCGTGAAGCGGATACACCGCACCTTCCGACTGCAGATTGTCCCACACTCACGACGCTAGCTACCAAACGCCGAACTATCTTGCCTAATCGCTACAACGGGCACACGCGCACGTTCGTAGCGGCTGGTGCAGTCAAAATGCCGATTCCGATTGTGCGGAAGGGAATCGCTCTCGAACTGCGCCAATCGTTTGGCAGCTAGTTCTTGGGATCTTTTGATTCCCTTCTCAATCCTTCTGAATTGGCATTCCCAGGCAATCACATCTAAGCGGACTTATGGCACGCAATAACGGACGGTGGGGACGCCTGCGTCGCGTCCTGAATGAAGATCTCTCCACGTCGACCGTCATATATGGCGGGACGGACGTTGACCGCACCCCCGGCGACACGCCGCGCTATGGTGCCGGAGCGAACATCGAAAATCATCCTCAAGTCACCGACTATGTTCCCCGCCGTTTCCGCATTATGGGCTTGGTCCTGGCCGGCGGCGCGGGCTTAGGCATCTTAGCCGAAACTATCGCTCACAACGCCGACGCCTTGAGCAGCATGCTCGGCGTGACACCAACAGAACTCACCGCCACGATGTCCGACCGGCTCGTCGGCTGGACCAGCGCAATCGCCCTGGTCGTCGCGGCAGCTTACGCTCGCGTGATTTACATTCTCAAACGTCACCGCCTTGATGATTTGCGTGGGCGTTATCGTGTTTGGCATCATGCCAGCTTGCTGGCCATTGTGCTGAGCGCGAATTGCGTCATCGCGCTCCACAGCTTGCTCGCTCATGCGGCGGGCCACGTCACGGGCTTTCATCCGCTCGGGGGCGATGCCGCTTGGTGGCTCGTGCCGACGGCACTTGTTGGTGGTTGGATTTTCGCACGTTTGATTCGCGATGCCGCCGAATGTCGCACGGCACTCATGATGTTCGCCCTGTCGGCTGCGAGCTTTACTATCGCTGCCATCTGTGCGGCCGGTTGGTCGCCAATAAGCTCAACCCTGTGGGCCGACACGCTCACCCGTTCCTTGCCGCTCATCGGCTGCATGTGTGCGTTAGCGGGAACCTTGCTGACCGCTCGCTACGTGGTACTCGACGTCCAGGGCCTCATCGAGCACGAAGTTGAAGTTGCTAAGCCCGCGAGCGATGCTAAGTCATCGTCGCGGAATTCCAGTTCATCCAGCAGCCATTCGTCAACTGACGACGAACAGGAAGTCGCTTGGACCGACGGCAGTGAGCCCGAGGACGACTACTCCGACGACGACCGTCCGCTGAGCAAGGCCGACCGCAAACGGCTCCGCAAAGGCTGCTTCCGTGCCGCTTGATTCGGTTGAAATCCTGTCCTAGCCGCCGACGGAAGTCCGCGGTAGACAGTCTCGCTTTCGTGAGAGATAGTGGTTGCTTAGCCACAATTCTCAACTCAATTGAATGCCATGACTGTTCGCACGCGTTTTGCTCCCAGCCCCACCGGCTACCTCCATATCGGTGGGGTCCGCACGGCCCTGTTCAATTGGCTCTTTGCCCGCAAGCATGGCGGCCAATTCCTGCTGCGCGTCGACGATACCGATCAACAACGCAACGTCGAGGCCGCGCTGGCCCCGATTTTACACGGCTTCGAGTGGCTGGGGCTCGATTGGGATGAAGGCCCCGAAGTGGGCGGTCCACACGCCCCCTATTATCAATCGCAGCGGGGCGAGAAGTATCAAGCCGCAGCCGCGCAATTGCTGGCCAGTGGCCATGCCTATCGCGACTTCGCCACGACCGAAGAAATTCAAGCCGAACGCGAAGCGGCCCAAGCTTCCGGCAAACAATTCACTTACAGCCGGCGCTGGATGGCGGAAACCGAGGCCGATGCGGCGCGCTTTGCCGCCGAAGGTCGGCAAGGGGTCGTGCGTTTGAAGATGCCGCGTGAGGGCGAGCTTGTGATCAACGACCTCATCCGCGGCGAGGTCCGCTTCCCCTGGGCGGGCGAACAAGATCACGTCGTTCAACGCGCCGACGGCACCTGCCTGTATCACCTCGCTTCGGTGGTCGACGACCACGACATGCAGATTTCGCACGTGATCCGCGCCGAAGAGCATCTTTCCAACACGCCCCGGCAAATCTTTATCGCCCAATCGCTCGGCTACTCGCTTCCCGAGTATGCCCACTTGCCCTATGTCGCCGAACCCGGCAGCAAAAACAAACTCAGCAAGCGCAAGCTCGATAAGTATCTTAAGAACAAAGATTTCGCCTCACTCAAAGACCACGGCCAACGCATCGCCGACCGCCTGGGGCTCACCGTTGAGAGCGACACCTTCAACCCGGTGATCGTCGATTTCTACGAGCAAATCGGTTTCCTGCCCGACGCGATTCTCAATTATCTCGTACTGCTCGGCTGGTCGCTCGACGACAAAACCGACGAGTTCACCCGCGCCGCAATGATCGAGCATTTCTCACTGGAACGAGTGAACAAAGCCCCCGCGAGTTTCGATCCGCAAAAGCTTTTCGCGTTTCAAGATCGCGCGATGCAAAAGCTACCGCTTAAGCAAAAGGTCGCGCTCGTGCTTCCTTACTTGCAACAAGCAGGCTTCGTCTCCAGCCCGCCGCCGTGCGAGACTGCGCCTTATTTATCGCAAATCGTCGAAGCCGCCGGCGACCGTATCAAAGTCGCGGGGGATATTCTCGATTACGACGATTTCTACACCACCGACGACAAACTCACGTACGATGAGAAGACGCTTGATAAGCGTCTGAAAAACGCCGCTGGCGCACCGCAACTTTTGGCCGAGTTCCGCGAAGTGCTCGCAACCGTTGAACCTTACGACGCAGCAACCTTGGAACACGCGCTCAAATCGTTCGTCGAACAAAAGGGCATCAAGATCGGCGACATCGTTCACGCAGTCCGCGTGGCAGTCACCGGCAAAGGAGTTGGCTTCGGGCTCTTCGAAACACTCGCCATCCTAGGCCGCGAGCGCTGCCTCGCCCGCATCGACCGAGCATTGGCCGAAATCAAGTCATCCTGAGAGAGCCTTGGCGACCGAGGGATCTAGCCTGAACAATCAAAATGTCATCGACGACTATAAAGGTCAGTACTAGAAGTCTTAAGATCAATTATTTCCACCCCGGCCGCCACCACGCCGACCACGATCGCGACCCCGCTCCCGCCAACCGTCGCGGCGCTCTTGGTTTTGATTCGGCTGATTCGCGTTGAGTTGGCTCACTGGCTTGCCACCCACCCACGGCTCGGCCATCGCCTGCATCACGGCCCGCTGCAACCGTTCCGGCTCAATCATCCCGCGAATTTCATGCACGCGCACCACCGTATTGGGCTCGGCCGCTTGATCAAGCACGTTGATCGTATCTTTAATACTGTTCAACACACCCGCCGGAGCCGACACGATTAAAGAATTCGAGACTTCATCGACCCCAATCGACAGCGCGCCCTCAAAAGAAATCAACACGCCCCCTTTGCCGCCTTCTTCCTCAGCAGGCGCACCAAACATATACCGCGTCGAACGTCCGGAGCTTTGCTGCCGTTCGCGATTTTGAAATTCCTTGTCCTTGGAGCTCAGTAAGTCGGCATAAACTTCTTTGAGTGACTTGGCGATATCCTGGGCTCGCGAATACTTGACCTTCACAGTGATCGTCTGCCGTTCGGGAAATCCCTTCGGCTCGGGTTCGATGTCGTACAGCCCGATCATCTTTTCGATGATCCGCAACTGGCTTGGGCTGGCGTTCGACACAATCAGCGTGTTCGAGTAGTAATCATCAATGAATCGCAACTTGCGCGGTTTGCCCAGCGTGGCCGGTGCTTTGTTTTCATCATTGTCCCCACGCCGCACGCGGCCCCACCAATCCAAAATCGGCTCCGCATCATCGGCAATAGTGTCACGAAAGTACGTTTCCAGAATGTCCTTCATATCCTCGGCCATCACATGCACGAGCCGATAATGGCGAAACTCCGGTTGCGGTGGAGCAAGTTGATCGATCAACTCCTGCATACGATCCGCCGCCAACGGATCATCCGAAATAATCACCAACTGCCCATCATCATTAACAGTCACTTTCACCTTTGGCTTCGCCACTGCCGCTTGCGGCTTAGCGCTCTCCTCCACCTTGGCCTCATCACTCAACTGTGCCAACTGAAACCGCGCCCGCCCCGCCAAGGGCTGCTCAGTAATCTTATCCGCTTCGGCTTCCTCGGCCGGTTCTTCCTTTTCCTCGGCCGGAGCAACGCCCCCCTCGGGGATTTCAATCTCCAGCTCGTTCTCACCCGACCAAGAATCCTTGAGCCGCTCCAGTAACCGCTGCGTCGCCTCGGGGCTTCGTTGCTCGAGCACCCGCACGCGATCCGCCCCCACGAGTGTGCCGTCGGCACTTTCGCTGAGTTTCGCGATCAGATTGCGCACCTCGTTCATCTCGTTGTCGGTGGCCCATAACAAAATGCGATTGTTCTCGACGTCGGGAAGCACGCGAAATGCCGTCTTCGGCTTGTCATCATCATTGTTGTTGCGGCGGAAAAAGAAGAACGGAAATCCATTGTCATCGTCCTTCTTTTCACCTTCGCCCGAAATCAATTCCATGATCGAACCCGCCACTTGATCGGCCGGCAATCGCTTGGGCAGCCAAATCACTTCCGGCCGCCGCCCCGAACCGTCGAGCGTCGATATCATCCGCTTGATCGTCGCGTGGTCCTCAGCCGTGGCATACGCATAAATCGTTTTGCCCTGGCCGTCGCTTTGCAGTTGAGTGAGCGGATTCAAATTGCCGATGTCTTGCAGCGTGCTCACAACTTTGTCCGGGCTCGCTGTGATCGTGCTGTACTTTTCCATGTACCGTGCGCCACTCTCTTGCCCTGAGGCACCCACCGCAAATTCCTGCTCTTCGACGTCCAACTCCGCGATCGTACGATCGATTACCGGAATCAAATCCGGTGGGGCATTCACCAACAGCGTGTTCTGCCGTCGATCCACCGTGATGTAAACTTTCGGCTCGTCCTTTTGGAACATCTTGGCGAGGTCCTGTTTATTCCCCCCGCCGCGCTGCATCATTTCCTGCATCTGCTGCATTTGTTGCATCTGCTGTTGCTGAGCCATCATCTGCTCTTGCGGCGACTGCCGTTTATCTTTGTCCAAGCCCAACACGATCATCACCTGATCGGCAATATAATCCGCCCGGCGATGACGAATTTGATAGACCTTCGGTTTAAGAAACTGGCTCGCTGCCATTTCCTCGGAATAAATCAAGCCGCGGACGTTCCGTAAATTCCCCACCGTATCGATCACCAGCAAGCGCTTCGTTTCCAACAATGGCGTGACTTTCGCGTCGGGCCGCAGCAAGGCCTTCACATCTTCCGCCGCCTTGGCGGGGTCCAGCCCCGCTGGCAAATTGAAACGCACCCGCACAAACTCATGCGGCATTAACGAATCTAAATCGTCGGCGCTCACCTCGGGGACCAAACTCGAATCGAGATTCGCCACCTTCACCACGCTCAGCACTTCACCTTGCTTGATGATCGTGAACCCCCGCGCGATCAAATGTCGATTCAACAAATCGAGGGCTTCAGGCAGCGTGTACTTGCGCTGTGTTGTGAGATTCAAAAAGTCCGCCGGCAGTTCCTGCCAATCGAAGCTCAGCTTCGCCGCATCGGCGTAATCTTGCAGCACCTCGGCCCAAGGTTGCCCCATGTAATTGAACTGCACGAGCCCGTTCTTGTCGGGCGCGAGCTTCGGCCGATTCGGATCAACCGTCGGCGGCTTGTCGGTCGGTCGCTTGATGGTTTTGGAATCCCCTTCACCCTCCGGCTTCTTCTCGCCTTCGCCTTCTTTTTTCTCTTCCGGCTTTTTGTCGTCCGGGGGAGTCGCAGGCTGTCCCGGCATGGCTCCGGGTGGCATCCCGCCTTCACGACGCATGCGACGAAATTGCTCGCGCTGCTCCGGCGTCAGCTTGCTGGGATCAAAGCCAGGAGGCTGCGAGTATCCACTGTCAACTAAACAACAACCAATCACCACTGACAAACACAATGGCAACCAGCGTTTCGTGAGAAATCTCATGGCACGAAAACCCGCAGAAAAAGGGGAGAAGTTCCAACCCTTGATTATAGCCACCCAAAGTGGGAATTACCAAAACGTTAGCCGGCATCGTCCCGATGCCGTGAACGAATCGCGGCTATTACCCCAACCGATCCAACACCGCCTGGGTGTACTCGCTCGTCGACGATTTCCCCCCCAGGTCACCGGTGCGGACTTTTCCCTCGGCTAGCACGTTCCGCACGGCGTTTTCGACGCGGTCAGCCGCATCCTTTTCCCCTAGAAACCGCAGCATCAAAACGCCGCTCAGCACCAGAGCCGTGGGGTTGGCCAATCCCTTGCCCGCGATGTCGGGGGCCGTGCCATGGACCGCTTCAAACACGGCCAGTTTCTCGCCCACGTTGGCACTGGGGGTAATTCCCAACCCACCCACCAAACCGCTGGTCAGATCCGAAAGAATATCGCCGAACAGATTTTCCATCACCAGCACATCGAAGGCCTGCGGATCGCTCACCAATTTCATCGCCGCGGCATCGACAATCCAATCATCGAACGCGATATCGGGATACTGGGCCGCCACTTCCTGGCAGCATTTCACGAAGAGCCCGTCGCTCAACTTCAAGATATTCGCCTTGTGAACGCACGTGACTCGCTTGCGACCCTGACGACGAGCGGTCTCAAACGCGAATTTGGCAATTCGATCGGAAGCCACTTTGGTGATCACGCGCAAACTTTCCACCACCCCCGGCACGACAATATGTTCCAAGCCGCTGTAAAGTCCCTCGGTGTTTTCGCGAATCACGATGAGGTCGACGTTCTCGAAGCGCGTCTTCACGCCGGGGAGCGAACGGGCGGGGCGATAGTTGGCATAAAGATTTAACTTTTGCCGCAATGCGACATTCACGCTGCGAAAACCGCCACTCTTGGGCGTGGCCGTCGGACCTTTGAGCGTGGCATCAGCGTTCCCCACCGCGTCGAGTGTGGACTGAGGCATCGGATCGCCCAACGTGTCGAGCGCAATCTGCCCCGCTGGCTCCTCTTGCCATTCGATCGCCACGCCACTCGCGTCGAGTATCGCCCGCGCCGCCGCGCATACCTCGGGACCGATGCCGTCACCAGGGATCAATACAACGCGATAACTCATGATTCACTCTCCAGGAATTTTACAGGAGCGAGCAGAGGCAGCAGAGAAAAACAAAGCAGACAGAACACTAATAAACACTTATCCGCACTAATCTTTTAATTAGCGAAGATGAGTGTTTATTAGTGTTCCCAATGCAAAACTCTGCTCTCTCCGCTCCCTCCTGTAAAAATTTTTAAGGACGCGCTGTAAACGGCACGGTCAAGGCCGACGCTCCGCCACACGTGACGGAGATCGCCAAAAACCCATCCGCGGGGGGCGACTTCAAGGCGGGCTCAAGGTAGGGGAACACGGCGGGCACCTCCGTTCGGCATTTCGCGAACGGAAAGGCGTGGGCAAAAACGGTCGTTTCGGCTTCGTCGTCGCTCGCGGCGCGGTCGGCGATCGCGTCGGCGATCGTTTCCACGCCGAGCCAACTCCGCGCGATCTCACCGCCGATTTCGTCTTCGCAATCCAACAGAAACACGACCGGATCGCGCAGCTTGTCACGCAACGCTTCATCATAAGCGTCAAACGCCAGCTCCAAGCTGCTTTCCAACAACATCTGCTGGGCTTCGAGGGGATCGAACCCCTCGGCAGCCTCGCGCGCATCACTCATACGACTTGGAATTCTTCTTGGCGTTCTTCTCGGCCCGCTTTTCCTTGGTGGACTTTTGCGGCTCTTTTTTGGTTTCTTTCTTACCTTTGTCTTTAGCACCCATGTCGGTAACTCCTTAAAGTTGAACAGAAAACGACCTGCATTATATCGCGTTTCGGCAAAATACAAATCCCAGCCGCTCGCGGCTTAGCGACAAAAAACAAAGCCGTGGTCGCCGGGTTCCGCACCGACATACAGTTTAGCATCAGTCCCCAAACGGATAGGGCCGACCGTTGATCATTTCGAAATGATGGCGAACACAAAGCACTCCAAGTTTTATAGCACCGTGCTGACATCCAGAACGTCTGCATGATTTCAGAGGATCTTCTGGACCAAGTCGCTGGCAAAACTGCTTATCAAGCCAAGTTTGCTCGTCAACATCAACAGATAAATCCTCAGTCCAGACTAACTTATCCGTTTGCAGACCGACAACCTCCTTACCTTGCTTGAGAGTATCTAGCGACGTACCGATTGTGAATTCAGGAAGCCCAATAACCTGCACTAAATCCCTATGCCGCTCACTTTCGAAATCACACTTTCGTTTATGAAGAATTGTGTGTAATAGCTCATGGTCTATGGCTGGGAATATAGCACCCAAACTCTCTACATCGCCACCACGCGGCGGCAATATTTCATTCGAGTCAGAATCAAAATAGCTCGGCGAGGAATTGTAGCTATCGACCTCTTCTCCACAGTGGCCACACGCGTATGCTAGAACGTCGTCATCGTGAACAAGTACCATTAACGCGGAACATTCGAGACTACTTGTTAGATCGTAAAGTAATTCATGAATTCCTGCGGAGTCTTGATCATCGAGCGCCCCATCAAACACAACTACGTAGTCGCCGATTTCACACGAGACAGCAGCGTCTCTGCCATTCAGCACTGCAACTACATCTGCTTGCGATACACCAATCAGCGTTATATTGCCGTAAAACGCTCCCATTTCTTCTATCTCCTCGCATTCTAGCCGGTAACTTCCGTCTTCCCCGCCCCCGCCAGCCGTTCCACCACACCACTCCCCAACAACATCGCCGGCGTATAACTTCCCCCCACGGGCGGCGTGTCCAACAGATGTTCCACCACGGTGAGCGCCGCGTCGACCGTCACGTCATAGACGTTGCCGATCTCGATCCGCACGGTTTTACTCTCTCCCGCGGCATTCACCGCTTCGCCCCACACCCACGTGTGCGATTTCCGCCGCTGCGTGGTGGTGGGACCTTTCACGAACTTAGTCACCAGCTTTTTGAGCAGGCTCTGCATGAAACTCGTCGCCAACACCGGCCGCGCGGCATTGAGCACTTTCAACACGCCGGTCCGCTTCCCCGGCACGGGAATCCACGTGTCGATGTTCGGAATGCCCGACGTGTAATAGGCACTCGACACATCCCCCCACGAGATCGTCATAGCCGGTACTTCGCCACGGCCAAAATCAATCTCACGCGTAGTCTCCTCAGCGGGGGTCTTCACAATCGCCCCCTCGCGCCGGCGTAGCATCCCGTTGCCCAAACTTTCAAGTGCCGTTTTGAGCGTTCCCGGCGAAGCGGCCGAATCGGTTTCAAAGCCCAACGACAACCGCGTGGCATCGGGCAGCAACTCTTTCAGCCGTAGCGCCACACAATCCGTCGGCACCACATCAAACCCCACCCCCGAACAAAGCACCACACCCTTCTCATTCGCCCGAGCCGCTTGCGCACTTGCGTGCGTATGCTCCAGCACCGCAATCTCACCCGTAATATCCAAATAGTGCGCCCCCACGCGCAAACACCCTTCAATCATCGGCGCGCTCGTCCGCGAAAACGGCCCCGCACAATGCAGCACGAGTTCTACGCCGTCTAATCCCTCGGCAACCTGCGCGGGATTGTCGAGCCCAAACGCCCGCCACTCCAACCCCAACTCCTGAGCCAACGGTTCAATCTTCTCGCGATTCCGCCCCGCCAATATCGGCAGCAACCCCCGCTTAACCGCCGCCCGCGCGATCAGTTCGCCCGTATATCCGTTCGCACCATACAGCAGCCATTTATGTGTCATATCTCCAAGTCTAGCCGCTTGCTTCTTGTCCACAATTGAGTCAAACACAAAAAAATATGGCTATTTCAAACGTCACCCTATATCATGAACTCAGTTTACGGGAATCCTTAACACTTTTAGATTATTTGTATCTAGGCGCTTATACATACGATAGGAGTTATTGATGAAGCCCATTCATCTAATTTTAATAGCCATAGCCTTGACTTACACCAACCACGTCAACGCAAGGGACTTAGTCAGTCCATCTGGCTACGAGTCTGTTGACGCACCAATTAATAACTCTGCTCCTTTTTCGTACTACCATGCCAGATACCAGCAAATCTACGGGGCTGGAGACTTAGTACCGATGGTCGGCAAGAGGATTACAGGAGTTTCATTTCGTGCGGATGGTCCTCTTAGATATGGCGATACGCCAGGTGGGTTCGTATTGCCTTCGCTCGACGTGTTGCTGTCAGCCACTCCCTTAGCAGTTGATTCTTTGACGACAAATTTCAGCGGCAATCATGGTCCCAATCCACAATTGGTGCGCACAGGTCCTTATACAATTCCTCCTATTAGAGCTTTTTCGGCCTTAAACCCTTTCGACTTCAGAATCGACTTCCAAGTCCCCTTCGACTATTCTGGAGGCAACCTCCTCATCGATTTCGGATTACCTGACATTTTTATACCAGTTCCTTCGCTCGACGCCGTCAATGCCGCGGACTCAACCAGCAGAGTTTTTCTTCAGGACATTTCACCAGTACCTTACAGAGACAGTGCGGGATTAATTACGCAATTTCACTTCACACCCGAGCCAACAGGAATGGTGCTCTCTGTTTCGGGGTTGGTGCTTCTTTGCACGCTCCGAAATTTTAGCTATCGGGCTTTAGGTACATGCTGTAGTGACACGTAATCACTATCCTTGTCGCTTGAAATACTGCACATCTTGCTCGTGCTTCTCCGCGGCAGCGCGCGTTTTGAAAGTGCCCAGGTTCCGGCGTTTACCGGTTTTGGGGTTCTTCTTCTTGGAATACAAACGATATTCGCCCGAAGCGAGCTTGCGAATCATAGCAAAGTCCTCCGATAAGGGAAAATTGTTACGCCCTTGCTAAAAAAATCCGCATTTTTCGTGCCTTCCGCTCGCGGCTTAGCACTCCACCAAAAACCAACCGCGCAAAAAAGCAGCCCGGCCGTCACAAGGACGACCGGGCTGGATAATGTTGCTTGAAGAACAGGCTTCAATCAGGAGTTACTCGAGTTCCCTTTCATGAAGCGGGCACTCACAAGCAGGTGGTGGCTGTCTCCGTAGACAACCCGCCGGCGGTCAACGGTTTGCACCACCCCACTGGCGTATATGATAATCGTTCAAAAAACCACCTCCTTTCAATCAATGTCACGGCGGCGGAGCAACGCTGCCAGAGGTCACTCGCGCGGCCAAAGGGGCCCGTCGTGGTGCGGTCCCACGACCCATAGCTGCATTATAACCACGAACTTTGAGAGTCAAATATTGATTTTGGCCGGCAAGATCAATTCCTGAACTCAAATTTGCCGTCATTTTGCAGATAACCCGATGACGCAACAATGTGTCCCAAGGTTCGCAAGTATTTTCCCCTTTCCCCCCCTCCGCCTTCCGCCTTGTTGTATGAACCGCCGCCAACTTCAAAAACTCGGTGTCCCACCCACCTGCGCCAAGGCTGCCATCGACGCGCTCTGCACCGCCGCCGGACAAGGTCTCGGCATGGGACTCAAAGGCAATCGCGCCAAGCAGTTGGTCGCTCAAGTCGTCGAGAAGCCCGCAGATTTTCTCGCCGATCCGATTTGGGCTGCATTCGCCACGGAACTTTTGGGCGAAAGAAACTTCGTCGAGCAAGAACCGATCACCTATCAAACCTGGGGCACCGACATCGACGCCGGCGCGCACGCCCAGATGGAAGTCGCCTGCCAGGTGCCGAGTGCCGTCGCCGCCGCACTGATGCCCGACGCCCACGTTGGTTATGGCCTCCCCATCGGCGGCGTGCTGGCCTGCGAAGGGGCTGTGATTCCCTACGCCGTGGGTGTCGACATCGCCTGCCGCATGAAGCTCTCCGTTTTAGACATTAGTCCTACTAGACTCACCGAGGATCGCTCGCGGTTTCGCACCGCCCTGGAAAAAGGGACCCGCTTCGGCGTCGGTTGCACGCACCAACCGCCGCATTCCCACGCCGTGCTCGACGAGGATTGGTCGGTCACCCGCATCACGCGTGAGAAAAAGGACACCGCCTGGAAGCAGCTCGGCACGTCGGGCTCGGGCAATCACTTCGTCGAATTCGGCACGCTCACACTCGACACTCGCTGCGAGGAGTTATCGCTCGACCCCGGTGAATACACGGCGCTCCTGAGTCACAGCGGTTCCCGCGGCACAGGCGCCGCTGTGTGCGACACCTACAGCCGCATCGCGCAGACGTTCCTCCCCCAACGCCTCAAGCATTTGGGGCGTCTGGCTTGGCTCGATCTCGACAGCGAAGCTGGCCAGGAATATTGGGCCGCCATGAATCTCATGGGCGATTACGCCGCGGCCAATCATGAAGTCATTCACAAGCTCGTGAGCAAGCTGCTCGGTGCGCATATCGTGGCTGGCGTGGAGAATCATCACAATTTCGCCTGGCTCGAATGGCACAACGGCAAGCAAGTCGTCGTTCATCGCAAGGGCGCCACGCCGGCGGGGCAGGGGGTGCTGGGAGTGATTCCCGGCTCGATGGCCGATCCCGCATTTATCGTGCGCGGTTTGGGAAATCCGACAAGCTTAAACTCCGCCTCGCACGGGGCAGGGCGGCGGATGTCGCGCAAGCAGGCGAACAACACGTTTCGCTTCAGCCACGTGCGGCAAGAACTCGCAGAGCGCGGCATCGAAATCCTCTCCGCCGGATCGGATGAAGTCCCCGGCGTTTACAAGAACATCCTCGAAGTGATGGCCGCCCAACAAGATTTGGTCGAGACCGTTGCCCGCTTCGACCCAAGGATCGTCAAAATGTGCGGCGACGGCAGCCAAGCGGAAGACTAAATAGCCGGATCGTCCCGATCCGGAAAAATTTATTCCGGCGCCGTCACACCAATCTTCTCTTCCAAAAGCTCAAACCACTTCTCATCGGTGTCGGGCATTCCGCGAATCACGCCGTTCTCGAAAATCAACAGGGGCAGCCCCACTTGCAGTTTCTCAAACTCCTTCGCCGCCTCACCAATTCGCCGACTTGATTCAGTCGCGATCGTTTTATCAAAAAAGATCGCGTCTCCCGCCATTTCGCGAGCCTTTTTCTTGGCCTCATGAATCGCCGGCGCGCGTTTTCCTTCGAGCAGCCATTCGTGAAACTCGGCAAACCGATCAGGCGCCAGTTTCCACACGCCATAAGCCAATTTGGCATATTCGCAAGCATTTTGGTGGCTTGATTGGTCGAGCTTCACCAGCGGATTGCACTTCCGGCTCAGCGGCACGTGATAAATCACAAAGCCCAGTTGATCGCCGTACCGTTCCACCGCCGCTTTGATGTGTGGATGAAGTTTGCGGCAATGCGGACACGTGTAGTCCATCATCTCCACGAAGCGATGCGGTGCGTAAGGATTCCCCACCACCGGATTCCCCGCCGCGTCGACCTCGCGCGCCAGATACTTAAATGTAAAATACCGCGGAGCGGCATCACTGCTCGGTGCGGTCGCGGTCTCTTCGCCACCGCTAATAATTTCTAATTTCTCGGCGGGGGGTTCTTCCGCAACCTCGACTTCTTCGTCAGCGGCCCCTTCATCAGCATTGGGGTCCGGACTCTCTTGAACTGGCTCTTCAACAGCATTCGTTTCCGCCGAAGTCTGCACCACCTCCAGAGGTATGTCGACAACTTCCATCGTGTCATGCGAAAAGAAAAGCTGCCCGCCAATCAAAGCAAGTAGTCCCACGCTCGCCACCCCCGCAGCAATCAGCGGTTGATAAACAGAAACTTGCGTTTCATCGTCATCGTAAGATTGCTCGCCACCGAAATACCCGTGCATGTGATTGTGGATCGAGCCCTTCATACTGTCGCGTAAGAGCAGAACCGACAGCGTACAAATCGCCAAACCACAAGCATGGACGACAAGACAATACAGACAAAAATGCTCGACCACGATCGCTTGCGTGCCGATGAACCACACACCCGCTCCCGCGGCCATCATCGCCAGCGTCAACAATCCCGTCATCGCCCAACCACCCAGCAACACCGCGGGCCAAACCAGGGCTAGAATACCGGCATAAGTGAGTGCCCCCAGCAGGCTCACGGGAATGCCCAGCCATTTCGAGCCGGAGCTGCTCAGAACTTCGTCGCAATCGACTGTGGTCCCACCCGTGCAGCCCACGACCGTTGACTGCTGCCAGGTCACCCAAGTTAAATACAACGCAACGCCCAAGGCGATCACAGCCAAGCCGGTGATCGCACCGGCGAGCGATTTGCGTGTTCCAGAGAGTCGCGATAGTTCGAGCACAGAACCAATCCCTACCAGTTACAATTCAGACAACCAGCAATTCTAGCACAATTTAACGCCCAAGAAGCAGGCGGCCACAAACCATGGAAGACGAAATCAGCTATATCTGCGGCAGTTGCGGCGAGGAAGTCGTCATCCCGCTCGATTATTCGCAGGGCAGCTCGCAGGAGTACATTGAAGATTGCCCCGTCTGCTGCTGCCCGAACGTGATTCGCATCGAAGTCGACGAAACTGGACACAGCCAAGTTTGGAGCGAATTAGAATAATAGGGTTCAATTTCTGTAGCCGGGGTCTATGACCTCGGTACTGCAACGTCCGACCTCGCAGAGGTCAGCCACAGGTAAACCACTCCCATGACCCAGCCATTTATGCCTCCCGTGGGCGCACCGGTCCAGCTCTCTGATTACGACCCACTTTATGTTGCCCCCGACTGGGACAAAAAATCAGCCTCGGCCCAAATCAGAGAGAACACGGCCGTAAGCTCCGATTTGGCGTACAAGCTTTACGCCGAAGATCGCCGCGCGATTTTGTTAGTCCTGCAAGGGATGGACACCGCGGGCAAAGACGGCACGATCCGTACGGTGATGAGCGGCGTCAATCCGCAAAGCTTTCAGATCACGTCATTTAAAACACCCAGTTCGGTGGAGCTCGATCACGACTTCCTCTGGCGGATCCACCACGCCGTCCCCCGTCGCGGTGAAATCGGCATCTTCAATCGTTCCCACTACGAAGACGTGCTGATCGTCCGCGTACACAATCTGGTTCCCGAAAAAGAATGGCGGAGCCGCTACGATCGGATCAACGAATTTGAAGAGCTCCTCGTCGATGGCGGTGTGACCATCGTGAAGTGCTTTCTGCACATCAGCAAAGACGAACAGCGCGAACGACTACAAGCACGCCTGGACAATCCCAATAAGCGTTGGAAATTCAACATGGGCGATCTCGACGAGCGCAAACTCTGGGACGAATATCAACACGCCTACGAAGACGCGCTCACCCATTGCAACACGCCCCATGCCCCCTGGCACATCATCCCCGCCGACCGCAAATGGTATCGCAATCTCGTGGTGAGCAAAATCCTGCGCGAGACGCTCGAAAAGCTCAATCCCCAGTTTCCAGTCCCAGCAACCAACCTCGACGGCATCGTCGTCGAATAGATGTCGTTAGCCGGCAGCGTCCCGCTGCCGTGCACTACTTTCTTTGTGTTTCTCGGATACGCTTGCCCCCGCCACGCTTCCCTCAATCGGCTGAGCAATCTCCGGCGTCACCACAACCATATAACCCACATCGACCGTGACCTCTTTGACTTCGCCATTTTGCCCCTGAATGGCCTCCACGCGTTTCTCCACGTGCCCGGTGAGGACCACTGTTTCACCAAAGGACAATTCGCAGTCTGTATCGCACTGGCGAACTTTTAATCCCGGTATGCTGACTCCGTGAATTTCAAAGGCATGATTCTGATCAAGGGCACTCACGTTCGCATTCACGTGCAACCGCACCCGATTGTCTCCCACAGCCTCGGCCATTACGTTGAGCTCTGTTCCGAAGGATCGAAACGCAACAGCCGTAGCCGACTCTTCGTTGCTCGGCAACGGGAATTGTCCCCCGACAAACATGGAAGCCGGCTTTCCACTCGTGGCTACGATCGTGGGATCAGCCAAGACCTTGGCAATATTTTTTTGTTTAAGCCATTCCACGAATCGCAGATTTTCGTTGGATTCAGCTTCATCAGTTGATTCATTCGCTGTGTAAGCAGATTGGCCCGTCGCTTCCAACAACTGCTGCAATTGGATTGGCTTCACATAACCGTCAGAAAACCAATCCGTGTCCAAACCTCGATTGCGGAGTTTCGACAAGTCGACTTCCAGCATTTGCACTTTCACTACAATCTGTTGCTCGGTCCCGGTCACTTCGCGTAAGCGTTGCACCTCGCGTTGCAACTTATCCAGTTCCGCCGATTTCTGCTTGAGAAGCTGCTCGTCGCTTTGCGTCTCTTCCGCCCTCGCGGTCTGCATGGCAAGCAGCATCACACCCAGAATTACTATTCTTAATAACATAACGGCTTTCTCCTAATCAGCGCGCGAGGGATATACGGGCGCGAATCATAGCCCGTTCAATCCAAAGCAACAAGATAAGAGACGTTTCGCATGCTAGCGGGTGTCCTTAGCCGGAGGGCCACGCCCTCCCGGGATTTCCCTTCTCACCGTCAACCCTTCATTCGTGGCCACCCCCCATTTTCTTCCCCCCGCGGCCTCAGCGTCTCTGCGTGAAATATCATTCCTTCCCCAAACTTTTTTGTAGAAATTGTGCCACGACTTGTGCTAATCCTGGATGCATAAATATGGGCCACTGGATTCCCGCCTGCGCGGGAATGACAAACTTTGCCGGAACTCGTGTTACTCGGTCCGGCCTACAAAATGTAAAAACACCAGGAACACATTATGACCAATAAGTCTACCGAAGAGACGCCCGACACCCCCACGCTTCCTCCGATCAAAATCAAAACTGAGCTTATCGACGTTGCCGGGCAACACTCCGTGGAACTTCGACGCGGAAGTGTTCGCATCGAGCGATTCTTCTACCTCGAAGACTACGACGAAACGAAGGCCTTCATCGACGCGGCCGTGCAGAAGCTCTACATCCCGGGCGAGGAGCAGCTCGATCTTCAGAATTGGATTCACCAGCTTTTGAATGAAGAGCGTTGGAACTTCCAACGGCATCAATCGCACATCGTGCTCGAACCACTCTCCGAAGCTAAGGAGTGCGCGATCGAGTGGCTCTGGCCCGGCCGCATCGCCGCCGACAAACTCACGATGCTCGTCGGTGATCCCGGCGTCGGCAAGAGTCTCGTAGCTCTCGACATTGCGGCGCGGGTTTCGACCGGTCGGCCTTGGCCGGATGAACCCGCTAATGCCGAACCACGCGAGCCTGCCGACGTGCTGTTGCTGGCGGAATTCGACGATGTCGACGATACGATCCGCCCGCGACTGTTGGCCGCGGAGGCCGATTTGGATCGCATCACGTTGGTTCGTTCGTTTATCCGTGCCAATGATTTTATGCACAGCGATAATTTGCCGTTCTCCGTGGGGGGTAAGCTCGACATGCTTGGCGACTGCGTGAAGCGGCTCCCCAAGTGCCGGTTGATCATCATTGATCCGCTCTCGGCCTACGTCGAAACCAACTACACGCGGCGGGAACTCTCGGCATTGCTGCAAGAACTGGTCGAGATCGCCGTGAAGCATGGTGTCGCCATTTTGGTCGTCAGCCACTTCAGCCGCGGCAGCCACGCGCTGTTTCATTACGGTTCGCAGGCCAATTCGCGATTTGTGGCCAGCGCACGCTCGGTTTGGAAGATTCTGGGCGACGGCGATCATCGCGATCTCCGTGTACTACTCCCCATGAAAAACAATCTGGGGAGTGATTGGCTCGGACTGGAATTTGGCATCGTGTCGGAACAGCTGGGCGAGACGCCGCGCATTGCGTGGGCGCACCAACCGCTGGAGATCAATGTCGAGCGCTCGAAATTCAAACCCGAACTGCTTGAGCTGCCCAACAGCTACGAAGTCCATCGCAAAATGATTCGCGAGTGGCTCCGCCAACAGTTGAGCCAAGGCGAACGCTTCGCCCAAGACATCCTCGCCGCCGCCACGGTGGCAAGAATTGGCAAACGCTCGTTGCGACTAGCATTGCGTGAAATTGGCGGAACCACTCACAAAGGCTCAACCGGTCTTTGGATTTGGTCGCTACCGACAGTTTTGGAACAAGAAATCGATGTCGTCGAAAAAAAAATTTCATCACAAAATGATTTGCGTATGATGCCCGACAAGTTGGAAGAGTTGGACAACTTGGAAGTCTTGAAATGAGAAACAAACCACTGAGCCGAAGGCGCTAGCCTCGGGTAATCACGGAAATGAGAGTCAGCACCGTGCCAGAATTGAAGAACTCGCCGCTAGCGCGTTGCGGCTCAGTTCTTCCCCGAGCCGTTGCCGCCGTCGGCGTTGAGATGCCGCCGCAGATAAGTGGCGCGCTCGATATTCCGATCGTTGGAATCGAGCTCGCTGCCCGTGATCTTCTGCAAGTGAGCAGGTTGCGTATGAATGAACAGCTTATTGATCGTGGGAATTTGCAATTCACCGATGAGCCCCAGATTCACGCCCATGCGCACGCTCGAAAGCAAATGCATGGTCTCTTCGGAGCTGATCGTCTGCGCGGTCCGCAAAATGCCAAACGCGCGGCTCACGCGGTCGTGCAGCGTTTCGTGACTTTCGCGGATCAGGAAATCACGAGCTTGCCGTTCGTACTCAATCAACACCGGCACGATGTCGGCAACTTTGGTGATCAACTCTTCTTCGGTTTGACCGAGCGTGATCTGGTTGCTGATTTGATAGAAGTCGCCCATCGCTTGCGAGCCTTCGCCATACAGGCCACGCACTGCCAGATTGATCTTCTGCAAGCTCTTGAAGACCTTTTCGATCTGCCGCGTGATCACCAACCCCGGCAGATGGAGCATCACGCTCACGCGAATGCCCGTGCCAACATTCGTGGGGCAGGCGGTCAGATAACCCAAGCGTTCGCTAAAAGCGTAAGTCACTTGCTCTTCAATCAGGTCGTCAAGCTGCGTCATCTGCTCCCAAGCCGTTTGCAGATTCAAACCGCTCTGCATCACTTGTAGCCGCAAATGATCCTCTTCGTTGATCATCAAGCTGAACTTCTCGCCCGGATCGATCACCACGGCCCGCGCGCCACTCGCATCGGCCAGTTCGCGACTGATCAATTGGCGCTCGACGAGAAACTGCCGATCCAGATGCTCGAGATTCCCGACGTCGATATACAACGTCCCTTCGTTGAGCCGATGCGACGACATCAAACTCGTCACGCTCGCACGCAAGCTCGCTTCGATCGCGGCACGATCCGAGTCCGTGGCACGAGACAGAAATGGGAAATCCGCCAAGTTCCGCGCAAGGCGAATGCGACTGCTAATGACGATATCCGACTCGGGGCCGGCACCGCGCAACCATTCACCACTCGAACTGGTCAGATCGTTAAATTCCATGTTCCACTTGCGTCTCGTCGTTCCCTGATGACCAACACCCGCTATTCTACGAAATCCCTCCAGAATTGTGAGGGGAAAAGCGCCGCAGAAAAGCCTTACCTTATAGCTCGCCAGAAAGTGTTAGGAACTTTCCCCAGGCGTCGGTTCCTTGGTACGAACCTGGGCTTCGGTGGCACGGATTTCGTCGCGCAGCTGCGACGCCCGTTCGTAATTCTCCGAAGCGATCGCTTCCTTCATTTCGCGCCGCAGCCGAATCAACTGCGTTTGCTGATCGGCTCCCTGAGGGCAACGCTTGGGCACCTTACCAATATGATGAGTCTGGTCGTGGATGTTCATGAGCAGAGGTTCAAGCTCCTCGGCAAAGAACTCGTAATCGTGCGGGCAACCCAACCGACCCTGCTTGCGAAACTCCAAAAATGTGATCGAGCAAACCGGGCAGCGGCGTTGATCGAGCCGCGCCAGCTGATCGGCCGTTTCGCCCACCGCCAAATGCTGAGCCAACAAACCGGCCATGGCGGGCATCACTTCCGCAGCGTCTTCCTCACTGGGAGTCAGGAATTTCTGGGCACACTCTTCGCAAAGGTGCAATTCCTTCGGCTTACCATCGATCAGATCGGTGATATGAAAGGTCGCTTGTTTATCGCATTTTTGGCACTTCAACATGGTATCCCTCGCAACTTTCCGCCCATTGGCCTGGCATCGATTCATCTATTAATCATTGACGCAATCAGCCGCAGGGCAAGGCCGAACCTCGCTCTAAAGTTCGACCTCTTAAGTACGGGGGATTCTAGCCCCGGTAGGCCTAGTGTCAAGCGAAGCCTCATCCCTCTAACTATTTGCTGCATCACGAGATGGAACCACCCGCCCAGAAGTAAGAACGCTGTTGTTGGGGGCCATTCCGGGTGATAAGCTGGCACTGCCCTGTTTGTTGGGATCTCGCGGGGCAAAGTCAATCGGCCATTTAGGAACACTGTTTCTCTTATGATTTACTCCCCCGACTTTGACCGATTCGCGGAACTGGCCGCCGGCGCCGACTTTGTCCCCATCTTCCGGCAACTGGTCAGCGACGTGCTGACCCCCGTGCAGGCGTTCCAGCGTTTGGACAGCACGACCGCGGCTTGTTTGTTTGAAAGCGTCATCGGAGGCGAGAAAGTTGGCCGTTATAGCTTCTTGGCTAGCGACCCATTCCTGTGGATCAAAGCCTACGGTAACGACGTAACCGTGTCGCAACTGACCAGGCCAACCAGCAAGACCGCCGCCGAGAAGCCGCAGTGGGAAACGCAGTCCAGCCAAGTCGACAACCCGTTTGAAACACTTCGCAAACACGTTCACGCGATGAACGTCGCCCATCTCAAAGAGTTGCCTCCGTTTATTGGCGGTGCCATCGGCTACGCGGGGTATGACACGGTTCGCTATGTGGAAAACCTGCCGAACGCCCCCCAGGACGACCGGCATCTGCCTGACTTGTGGTTTGCACTCTACGACCACATGGTTGTGTTCGATCACGTGCAGAAGACTGTCATCGTGCTGGCACTCGCGGATGTTCGCGACAAAAGCACTGCCGCGTTGAAGCAATCCTATGAAACGGCCTGTCGGCGAGTTGATCATTTGGTCGAACAGCTGGCGACGTCGAGCGATTCGCTGAAAATCGCCGACATCCGGACCGACGGCGACGTGACGTTGAAAACGGAATCGAACCTCACGCAAGCACAGTTCGAGGATTCGGTTCGCAAGTGCGTCGAATACATCCGCGCAGGCGACATTTTTCAAGTTGTCATCAGCCAGCGTTTGCAAACCAAGTTCGCCGCTCCGCCATTCGAGTTGTATCGCACGTTGCGGGTGGTCAATCCCAGCCCGTTCATGTTCTATCTCCGCACGCCGGAAGTGACGCTCGTGGGTAGCTCGCCGGAGATATTGGTCCGCGTGGTCGATGGCCAAGTCACCGTGCGACCTTTGGCCGGCACGCGCAAACGAGGCCGCGACGAAGCCGAAGACAAACGGCTGGCTGAAGAACTGCTGGCGGATCCCAAAGAATGTGCCGAGCATGTGATGCTCGTTGACCTGGGCCGCAACGACGTTGGCCGCGTCGCGCAGTATGGTTCGGTGGAGATTGCCGACGTGATGGTGATCGAGCGTTACAGTCACGTGATGCATATCACTTCCAATGTGACTGGCCAGCTACGCGAAGGCTGTGATGCGTTCGACGCGCTGGCCGCTTGCCTGCCGGCAGGGACCGTTTCCGGCGCACCGAAAGTGCGGGCGATGGAAATCATCGACGAAATCGAGCCCACGCGCCGCGGTCCTTACGCGGGGGCCGTGGGTTACATCGACTTCGCCGGGAACATGGATACCTGCATCGCGCTCCGAACTGTTATCATTCATAACGATACCGCGTACCTACAAGTCGGCGCGGGGATCGTCGCCGACAGCGTGCCCGAAATGGAATTTCAGGAAACGATGAACAAGGCCCGTGGAATGCTCAAAGCGATTGAAGTCACACAGCAACGATTGAAGTAAGCCGCGATTCAACGAATCGCAGGGATCTCAGCATGCAGTTGGGCGATCATGTCGGTCGTCGCCGCGGCAACGGCTTCCTGCCACCGAGCTTCGCCGAAGCAGTCTTTGTACTCAGGCCGTTGGTGAGCAAAGATGATCCCGCGTGAGTTGTTAATCAAGGCGCCAAGGCCGTTGCAATCGAAGGCAGGGGCGACGTCCTTGGCTGTGCCGCCTTGACTGCCGTAGCCCGGGACCAGAAACCAAGTGTGCGGCATCGCGGCACGCAGTTCGACCAGTTGTTCAGGATAAGTCGCACCAACCACCGCACCAACACTGCCATAACCAGATTCGCCAACATGTGCCGCGGATTGCTCTTCGACATATTTGGCGACAACCCGATACAGCGGTTCGCCGTCAATTAGGCGATCCTGTAGCATCCCGCTACCAGGGTTAGAGGTCTTCACAAGCACGAACAACCCGGCGCCACGTTCATGGGCAACATTGATAAAGGGTTCCAAACTATCGGCACCAAGATAAGGACTGATCGTGAGAGCATCGCAACCCCAACCGCTCCATTCGCGTCCCAAATACCCACGGGCATAGGCTTCGGCTGTCGAACCAATGTCGTTCCGCTTGCCATCCATGATCACGAGCAGGCCTTGTTGGCGGGCGTACGTAACGATATTCCCCAACGCAACCAATCCCGCAGGCCCAAGTTCCTCAAAAAACGCCGCCTGCGGTTTGACCGCGGGAACAAGCGATGCAACCGTATCGACAATATCGCAACAGAACCGCTCGTAAGCTTGAGCGCGGGCCGTTGAGTTATCAATCGAAACCTGCCGAAGACCGGCTGGCAATTGTTCCCACCGCGGATCAAGTCCTACCACTACAGGATTGCCCCGACGCCGAATGGCCTCCGCCAACAGATCTCCAAATTGCTTCAACGCCTTACTCCCGAACTAACAATAGCGACCAATTTCATAGCCGCATGATAATAGCAGGGTTAAGTAGGGCTCAATGGGCCAAAAATTCAGGCGTTGCAAAGGGCGGGTGAATCTGAAATACTGGCTGTTTCTCAATTCCCCCCGCGTCGTGAACAGATCGTTCGCGACTCTCTAAAGAGTTTTCTTCGAATCGGGCCGTGGCGCAGTCTGGTAGCGCGTTTGACTGGGGGTCAAAAGGTCGCAAGTTCAAATCTTGTCGGCCCGACTTCTTTTCTTATGCATTCGAGTATGTATCGACTCGCCGATAGTTGCTTGCGTAATCCACCCGGATCAAGTTATTGACCTTCGTACTTCCAGGACAATGCGCAGCAACGTTTTGCGCTAATTGCTTGGAGTGGAAGGAAATAGCAACTCCGCTCAGAATCACTTCTGAGTTTTTTACACAGCTTACAAAAGCTACTAAATGGGGATAAGGACTGGAATTGAAATGGTCATATACGTCTTCTATGGTCGGTGCCACCGAAGTTGAAGACTCAAGAACAGTCTCTGTCATTCTTAAAAGCTTTCAAAATTAGGATGAACAATCGCCGCGTCTATCTAGGCAGATCCTTGCGCCCTTAAGTCACGAAAAATAATTTGACGCTTTAAGGGGCTGGGGTTTCACGATTGACCTCGACATCGGTTTCACCTGTGTCGACATCTCGTTCCACTTCGATATCCGCGTTGGGTGTTTCGATGTCTAGAACCTTCTCCTTTTCAGCGCACCCTACAAAAGTCGCCGGCATGATCAAAACAAGAGAAAACAGCAAAGAAGTCAACACACTCGACAAGCCTTCTAGAAATTCGCATTTCATCGGTCATTCCTCCGGATAAGTCTCAAAATAGTACGAAATGCGATTTAGCTAATAACGTGCCAATGAATAATCGTCAAAAACTACTCGTTAAAGGTTCGAGTCCTGATTCAACTGGCTACCAATCGCCCAATTCGAACTTTTCGCGGCCAGAAGCGGACAAGAAGTGAAATGAACTTCGGGAAAGATACTAACGTATGAAAGCCCAGTCAGCGAACAAACTTTCTGGCATATAATTCGCTAACTTCAGGGCCGTTACGTTATTGAGCATTTTTCATTCGAAAGGAGTTACCAAATGACTTCACAAGCAAAAGCAACCGGCATGGAATCACGTTTGACGGCAAAGTGTAAGCAAATCCGCCAAAGCTGGAGTGATTCAGAGAAGAAGATGCGGGAGTTGAGAGCCAACTTAGCCCAAAGTCGTTTGGCACTAGCGATTTTGTTCCGGGACATCAACATGGGCTGTACCAAATAGCGTATTGGTCATTTGAGATGCGAGACATAGTCTTGAATCCGAAGAGTGCGTGAAATAGACGAATCGTTCACTGCGTGGTTTTTAATGAATCACCCTGGCCTCGGATAAACCGAATCTATCGGGCAATTGATGCGTTAAATTGGCGAATCCGCATTCGTTTCGAGCCATTTAACGCAAATTGCGATCGCATCATAACGTGGCACGATGATTGCCATCAAATTCTAGAAGTTCGTTTCTCGTGTTAGTCGCGAACGAACTGGCCATAACCGATATGTGCCAAGTCTTTGGGGGAAGCTCAAATTTACCCCTTTAACTCGTAACTACCGTTCGTATTGATAGTCAGCGATGCTTAACGAACATATGCTCGACCGACTTAAGAGATGCATCGGCAATGTATGAAATGACGTTTGACGAATGGCCTGACCAATTGCCTGAATTGGGGAAGGCTGTCAATGCGCATTCTGCGGCGATTCTGGAGTTTTGGGAAAGGTTAGTTGAGCAACGTTTACCTTCTTCTAGTCGCACAGCTCATCGAGTTGAACTTCGAGATCATCTTCCTCAGTTTATAACTCGGCTTTCGCAGGATCTTATCGCAGGCCGCTCTGGTCGAAACTCAAAGACACAACCCGCCGCGCGAGAACACGGTATTCAACGTTGGCAGCAAGGATGGGAACTAGAACTTGTCATCCGCGACTATCAATTACTCCTGCATGCCATAATGAATGTTCTACGAGATCAACTCCCGCGAGAGTTGACTGGCGTAGAAACTCAAAATCTGACCAAATTATTACAAGACGCAAGCGTCTCTGCGATAAGGAGTTTTCTTTCCTATAGAAACCTTGAAGAAAAACAGCGCGAGGGTGCCCCAATCCTAAATGGACTTCTGGATAGCAGCAATGATGCCGTCATCGAGTTATCTCTTGATGGCATCATTTTGCATTGGAACCATGGCGCTGAGAATATCTATGGCTACGAGGCTACGAGTATCCTTGGCAGCCATATCAGCACGATTTTACCCCCGGATCGGCAACTCGAATTCGACCGCTGTATTGCCATGCTGAAAGCGGGCCGTGATGTTCCTCCCTTCGACACGATACGAAGACGCGCCGATGGTACAGACGTTTCCGTTTCTATTACTGCGTCGCCGATTCGTGATAAGAACGATCAATTGAAGGGTTATGTTTCAATTGCTCGTGATATCTCCGATCGCGTGCGTGCCGCGGAGGCATTGCGAGATGCCTTGGAGGAAGCGGAACGCGCAAGCCGAGCCAAGTCCGAATTTCTAGCGAACGTGAGTCACGAACTACGCACACCGATGAACGCCATTATCGGCATGACGGAATTGGCCCTGGATGAGGAACTTTCCCCCGAACTGCGCGACTATTTGGAAACCACGCGCGAGTCGGCCGATTTATTACTTACGCTGGTTAACGACGTTCTTGATATTTCAAAACTTGAATCGGGCAAGTTCGTTCTTGAGGAGGTCAACTTCAGTCTGCGGGAACTCATTGATGAATCCTTGCGGAGCATCGGTTCAAGGGCCTATCGGAAAGGACTGGAAATTGCCTGCCGCGTGAACAACGATGTTCCTGATGCACTTCATGGTGACTCGCTACGCTTACGCCAAATTCTTACCAACCTTGTCGGCAACGCAATTAAGTTCACCGATGAAGGCGAAATCGTCGTTGAAGTTAATGTCGATAGCAGCTCGGGGCGGAGCTGTGTGCTGCGATTTTGTGTTTCTGATACCGGCATTGGTATCTCCGAGGAAGATCAACAGCGAATCTTTGCACCATTCACCCAAGCCGATGCATCCTCGACTCGCCGTTTCGCGGGAACGGGACTCGGTTTGGCGATCGCAACTCACCTTATCAATTGCTTCCGTGGTCAATTCTGGGTTGAAAGTGAATTGGGCTCGGGCAGTAGATTTTACTTCACAACTCGCTTCGCTCTAGCTGACGAAATTGTCGTCGAGCAAAAAACAAAACGCCCTAATATCTCGCAGCTTCGCAACTTGCCCGTGCTGGTTGCCGATGACAACGAAACGAATCGCGAAATCATCGCGCGGCTACTGGCCGACTGGCAGATGATGCCGGTGGTAACGGCTGATGCGCGAACGGCACTTGAGAAAATCGAATCCTCACTTACAGACGGCAAGCCAATCCCTTTGGCCGTAGTAGATGCCATTATGCCAGAGCATGATGGTTTTCAGTTGGTCGAGGAAATAAGGGCGAGAACCAAAGCTGGCACAAAAACGATTCTGATGCTCTCCGCTGCCGATCGGCTCGCATTTAAAGAGCGTTGTCAAGAACTGTCATTTGACGGGGTACTCGAAAAACCGATCTCTCAATCCAACCTATTTGACGCTATCGTCACGGCAATGGGAGTGGCCACGATTGATCCCATGCGGCCTGGCGATTTGAAGCACAGTCGTCCCCCGGAGCGTACACTTAATGTATTATTGGCCGAAGACACGCCCGCCAATCGAAAGGTTGTCGAACGTGTTCTGCACAAACGAGGTCATAATGTCGTTTCCGCCGTCAATGGACGGGAAGCCGTGGACCAATTTCGGCAGCACTCCTATGACGTTATTCTCATGGACGTGCAAATGCCTAGTATGGATGGCTTGCAGGCGACCGAAGCCATTCGAGCATGTGAAGTAGAGCATGAATTAAGCGAACGAATTCCGATTATTGCCATGACAGCGCACGCCATGGTTGGCGACCGCCATCGTTGCCTAGCGGCGGGAATGGATGACTATATTTCAAAGCCGATCAATATCCGTCGGCTCATCGAAATTGTGGAAAGTCATGGACAAAAGCGACAAAACAATCAACCTCAATCCGAGCAAAGCATGGACGATAACCAATCAGCATCGATGCCGGCCTATCGGCCAAACGACTCAAGCGACATCATGGATCTCGATCGGGCCCTGCGTCGGCTCGATGGAGACGAAGGACTTCTAGTGGATCTCATAGGATTCTTTTTGGAAGACTACCCGTCTCTCGTCGTGAAATTGGAAGAGTCGGCTACTGCCAACGATGCACCTTCGCTTGAGCGTGCTGCACATAGCATGAAAGGATTGGTCGCCAATTTCGATGCAAACATAGCCCGAGATATTGCGCAGCAAATTGAGACAGCCGCCAAGCAGAGAGAATTGCATGGCATTAGCAACTTGATCAATGATCTCAAATCGGCAGCAAGCGAACTGGCCGTAAATCTTGAGCGTTATCGCCAAAAAGCTGGCAATTAGGCTATCTGGTCAATTTTCCAAGGTGACGACCTGATCGATAGAAATGCCGTGAGTACGAATTTTGTTTCGCAAGCTGCCACGAGTAATGCCCAAAATTCTGGATGCCTCGGACTGATTGCCACCCGCATGTTGCAGGACCATCGTGAGCAATTCAGTCTCCATCTGAGCCAAAGTCTCAGCATACAGATCCTTGGAGAGAGAACCGAGTCGTTCGTTGATAAATTGCGACAATCCGACCGCAGATTTTGCGGTAGAACTCTCCACGGTCTTTTCTCGGCCATGTTGTACTAACGATGGCTTTAGTTCCGTAGGAAGCGAAGATTCAAGCAAAACTTCGCCCGAACATTGCAGCATCCCTTGCCGTAAAATGCCTTGGAGTTCGCGGATGTTTCCAGGCCATTCATAATCCAACAAACGCTGTAGCGCGGCCGGCGCAATTCCCTTGACTTGTTTCCCAAGCTGACGATTGAGAAGTGCCAGAAAATGCTCTAGCAGCAGAACTACATCTCCCTCGCGATCGCGTAGTGGAGGAAGTGTGATTGTGTAGCCGTTGAGTCGGTAATATAAATCACTTCGGAAGGTACCTTCCTCAGCCATTTGCTCAAGGTCGCGATTTGTCGCCGAAATAATTCTGACGTCCGTTTGAATCGTTTCGTTGCCGCCCACGCGTTCAAACTTCTGCTCTTGTAGTAAGCGCAAAACTTTTCCCTGAACCAGAGGCGACATGTCGCCCACTTCGTCGAGAAAAATCGTACCGCCGGAACACTGTTCAAACTTGCCGATACGTCGACTGTGTGCGCCCGTGAAAGCTCCTTTTTCGTGACCGAACAGTTCACTTTCCAACAATGTTTCAGAAAGTGCCGCACAGTTCACGGCCAAAAATGGTCCATTTGCTCGAGAGCTGTATTGATAGATGGCGCGTGCGACCAATTCCTTGCCTGTACCACTCTCGCCGCGGACAAGAACTGTCACATTCTGCGGTGCAACGCGGCCAATGGCTTTGAAAACCTCTTCCATTGCCCCGCAACGGCCGATGAATGCATCACCCTTTTCGTCGGGCTTGAGCATCCCTTGCATACCTACGGGAACATTGGATATCCGTCTAGATTCCAAGGCATGACTGACTAATTCTTGTAGCCGAGCCACTTCGATGGGTTTGTTGACATAATCAAAGGCACCAAGCTTCATAGCTTGAATCGCTGTATCGCTCGAACCAGAGCCTGTAACAACAATCACGGGCAGGCGACTGTCTTTGTCGCGGATCATGCCGAATGCTTCGAGTCCCGACATATCAGGCAGCATCACGTCGAGCAAAATGGCATCGGGCTTGTACTCGTCGATCTTCGCTAGGCCTTCTTCTGCCGAAAACGCGCTGATCATTTCGGCATCGAGTGATTCCAAGCTCTTCTTGATCATGTGGTGAACCGAACGGTCATCATCGATGGTTAGTATACTTCTCATGCCATATCCAAAAAGTGAGTTATTTTGTTGCGTAATTTGCTTGCTCAATTCCGAAAACGCGAACAAGTCAAACGAAAGACTATGTGGTAGACTTCAAAAGCAACATGCGTTCCAAACAACCAACGTGAAAAAAAGCTCTGTTCACAAGGCATTTTATATAGCCACCCAAATACACCACCCATAGGGGTGGACTGAGAACGATCAGTATGGCTGATTTTTGCCACTGTAGTTAGTGAGTTTGGGATCAAAAGGAAAAGAGCCGACATGGAGTCGGCTCTTTCGATTAATGCGCAATCGACGGACTAGTGAGTATGTCGGTTTACCAAGGCTTTAGCTTCCAACCAAGGACAAAGCCTATGCCAAAACACCACAAGGCCGCGACTTCGGGCCGTTCACGAGCATAAGCCTTCAGATAATCAATTGCGTCCTGGGCGGGCTGCAAATCTGCTCCCAGTTTCGATGGGTTAGCAGGCGTCGTTGTTTGCGAATAGGCCGTTCCGGCAGAGCCACTTTGGTTTGACATGGAAAACTCCTTGAGGTTGACGGTTTCTGTATTTCGAGCGTGTGGGACTAGAGCTGGTGATCGGCAGACGGTTGGCTGGTCTTCCCAAGCATCACGCGCAAAGTTTCAAAGTTCTTCTCGAGTTCGCTAAGCGATCGCTGCAGGGGATTCGTACATTGCTTAAATTTTTTAATCGCCAGGGCACCTAGCCCCATGGCAACCAATAAAGCCCCTCCCGCACAGCTTAACTGGGCGACGTGTGGCTGCCACTGCAGTTCCTCAACAAGGAGTGAGGAGATGCCAAAGAGCAAAATTGGCATCGCCCCCAATAGCAGAGTCGTTGACACAATCACAAACACTGTGGGCTGAATCGTTGCCACTGTCGATTTGCGTACATCGTTAACTATCAAGCGAGCTTGTAGTTCCGCCAACTCAGCAACATCACCCAATAGTTGTTTAAATCCGCTCATCTGCTGATTCTCTGCATCCTGATTATCGTGGGAAACTTTTTCCCAGCTGTAACCGTGAAAACGGTTTATCGGCGTTTGGTCAACCATGCTAGGACCACTCCTATGCTGGCGGAAACGAGTAGGGCCATTCCCGGGTGATTATGGATCGACTTTTTGAGAGCGTCGACGGAAGTTGCCACGAGATGTTGCGCTCGCTCCTGCAATTCGATCGTCTCATTTTCACGCTCTGTGTAGACAGGACTAGGCATGATCAACCTCCTCCCGCTCTGAAAACTTAGAAAACTCACTCACCTTAGTGGCCAGGAAGTTTGTGGCGGCCCGAGTGAGCGCTGCGCCGGCAATCGCGGCAACTGTACCTACTAAACCGGGCGAAGCCGACGATTCTTTTGTCACAATAACCGTGTGTTCCTTTGCAAGCCTCTCGATGTCGGCAGTAGTTAAAGAAGGTGACGGTTGTCGTTTCCTTGGAACAAGCAGAAACCCAGCCACAGCGGCAATTGCTACAGTCGCTATTGGATTCTTTCTGACAATGTACCGCCAATCTGTCATATTTTGGACAGATTGTTTCGTAGCCTGCGCATCTCGATCTAGACGCCCCCGCACTACCTCCATCCGTGCAAGTACTTCGTCGATATTTTGCCGGCCATTAATGTGCATCTTAACACCTTTACCAACTAGTTTATTTTCCCAGCCGTTCGCGCAACATGGTTGGCATCGCTTGTTCGACCCGTTCTAGCAAGTTGCGGCCAAATCGTTCTGCAGTATGGCGATCAAATGCGCCATACGAACGTCGTGGCTCTTCGTGGGTCAACAGACGACTCAACAATAGCCCCACCCCAAAGCCAGCAAGACAGGTCACCATCAGCGAGCGAGCAGGGCGGTCCTGTATAAGCTGTGAAATTTGCTCCGTGCCTCGATGAACATAATTATTAACTGACGACAAACAATCGTCAGCACAGTTCGCCATATCTTCGTATTTTTCAGCAATCATGATTAATCTCCTTATATCAAAGCAGGCATTGCCTTATTTGGAGCGGAACATCAAACCGACGACAACCCCCACAAGCAAACCCGTGCCGAACGAAACAATGACCGATTCCGCAGGGCGTTGCCGGACCATATCCTGAGCACGACCATATTGTTCCTTGGCCATGTCAGATGCTTGATTCGCATACTCCTGTGCAGCCTGGGTCGCTCCTTGCACGGCTTGTGAAGCATTGCCGAGCATACTCGAGGACTGTTCCGAGAGAGATTTCAAAGTGTTCTCGATTTCTGTACGAGCAACACCTGTCTTTTTCTGAATGACACCGACCAAACGGTCAATGCTTCCTTCCACTTGCTTGAGGTCATCATCACTGATGTTGCCCCATTCCTGCTTGACGCGACCTTTGATATCGTTCCAAGTGCCGGTCAGTTCTTCTTTTGTAAGCATAGTAAGACTCCCTTTAAGTAAGAGTATTAAGGTAAGATCATTTAATTAGGTTGACGCACATATGCAATTAACAGGAGCAACCGTTGTGCCAATCAACGAAATTGTACGTCGTAATTTGTGCGGCCGCTTTTCCGATGAAAATCGAACTTTCCCATTTATTGATTCTTCCATTTAGCGAACCGGCGAGTCAACAAGACCAGCTATTTCGAGGAAAAATCAGGGTTCTTGCTGAGTTCTAAAGGTTCTGCGCCGGACGCTTCGAGCACTCCGGCAGCGTCAACTTGCATTGAATCGGTGTGCTCAAGATTCGAGAAATCAACAGCTACCAGAGTCTTGCCGTCGGCCACAGCGAGCTCATAGTAATCTGCCGCTTCCGTTTCGAAGCCACGCTCGGTCATTGCACCGGCTAGCCCACCCACGACTCCACCGGTCAGAAAGCTTGCTAAACCACCTGCAAGTAGAATTGGCACTCCTGCTCCCGTCACTATAGCTGCGACTGAGGTCAAACTTGCAAGTACAGCACCTGTGGTTCCTCCTAGCACGGCTGCACCCTTCCAATCTTCAGAATCAACATCTGGGCGATATTCTGGAAAATGCTGTCGAACCACGTCGCTGGAACTAATGACAGTAATCTGCTCTTGAGTGAGCCCGATATTCTCAAGCCCTCGAACAGCGGCTTCAGCGTCATGTAGCGTCGAGAAGACACCAACAATCATGTTGGTAGATTGTGTTTTTTCATTTTGCAACATAGCAGTCCCTTTCTCAGTGATCGAAATGCAAACTTGTTGACCAACTCGGTCGCAATTTGTATGCCGGCTCTTAGACTGCAATGAAGCAAATGCATCGGCATGCTCCCGGTCCAGGGTGATCGCTTAACGACCAGCACTTCATCAAACTCTTCAACCTTGCTCTGGCAAATTTAAGTGCAGAAATTAATGAGACAATTAAATTGCCTACAAAACGAAGCCTGCTTTTGTTTTGGCATAGTGATTGCATCCACTTAGGACGTCGAGACGCAAGAGCTCACTCGAACGTCTCAAGCCGACTTACATTGGGTCAAGCGGCGAAATCTTAGATTCACTTGTGGAAAGTTGAGGTGTGAGATGTTGAGTTGGGCGCTAACGTTTTTGATTGTTGCTTTGATCGCAGCTGCTCTCGGTTTTGGTGGTGTTGCCGGAGCTGCGACAGGCATTGCCAAAATATTGTTCTTTGTCTTTATAGTCCTGTTTCTGATCAGCTTGGTGGTTCCACGGTTGCGAAATTCCGTATAGCGGACATCACACACTGAAATAGTGGAACAGGCAAACTCCGCCGCTAGAACTCATGAGGCTAGCGGCGGTTTTTTTATGCGATAATGTTTATCTTGATTTAAGGTCTTTACCATGAGAGCTATCATTGTTCTTGCTTTAATTGTGTTGCTTATGGGATTCGCCGGCTGGTTAACTTTCGGAAGCGCCCCAGGCAAAACAAGCGTCACTATTGAAACGGATGAGATCCGGCGTGACACCGAAGATGCCTTGGAAAAGACGGAAGAGGTGATCAAGTCGGGAGCTCGTGCCATTTCGAATGACGACAATACAGTCCAAGAGCAACCGGTTGCTCCAAGCACCGCTTCCGCCGAATTAGAACGCCACTCCAGAGATACGGAACCTGTCACGACAACGCCCACTGAAACGCCAGTTACGAGTCCTGTGACGCCGTAAGTGCTTCTGAAAGAGGTTCTGTCTTGGGAGTATCGGTCAACTTTCTCGATTCATCAATCGCAGGATTGAGGATCAGTTGATGAATGTAAGTAAGTTTCTTGACGACCGGATCGGCAATAATCTCGGGCACAAGATCAAAGATTCCTAGGCATCGATTGATTTCGTTCACGATGATGCCCAGCTTTTGATAAGCAGTAATGTACTTGGTGCATTCGTCGTTCATCTTCATAGCTGGCAAGGGCAATTTAAGATGTTCCGCAGTATCGAGCACGGAACGGATATCAAGATAGAGTGCGAATGTTTCGGCAAAATCTTCCCAAGGATGTGCCGTCGAATATGCGCTTACGTAATTGAGAGCCCAATCAGGACGTGGACCGTTGGCATAATATTGGGTAAGTGCCGATCCGTAATCGGGATTATTATGGTCTCCAAAAAGGGCCGTGAAAGCTTCTTCGTCCGTGTCTTGCACAAGGAGCTGCCAATAGTAGTGCCCGACTTCGTGACGAAAATGACCGATTAAAGTTCGCTGGGCTTCGTTCATATCAACACGAAGTTGCTCGCGCTTGACATCGTCGGCCTCGTCGATATTGATCGTAATTTTTCCGTCAGCATGTCCTGTATAGACGTACTCTGTTTCTTCGCCTTTACGATAAACGCAATTGTCAGCGAGCACATTGCCTTTGAAGTCAAAACTCAGTGCTGGCACGACACCGCCATAGGGAAGATTGAGCAAATCCAGTTGGTAGAGAAGTCGCCGCTTAGCTTGTTCCAACCGGCGCCACTTAACTCGATTGATTTCAATGGCAAGATCAGGAATTGTTTCCGTGAGTACGCACGAAGTGCAAAGTGCATCCTGGGAGACTTCAGGATCAACCGCGACGAAGCGATTGCAAACTTGCTCAACGCTAAAGTTATGGCACTTCTGTGCGACTTGGCCGCAGTTGTCGCAAACAAAGTGCTCGTTATCGTTCAAAAAAGAAGCAATCTGACCGCAAGCCTCGCACCAACCCACATTGCGGCCGCACACTAAGCATTGAGTGTTCTCAAAGAATAAGCGGATACCACACTGGCAGGAAAAAGTACGCATATACCGAATCGACTCTTACGTGAAATGTTATTAATTGAACAAGCGAATTATACAAAAAGAGCGGCCGTATTACAGATGTTGTGAAACTCATACGTTTCACGAACAATGAGCAATACCGCCGCTCGTTGTGCACCATTATTCGATTAGCAATTGCAGCTCTTAGCGAATTGTTCCATTTCTTGATCAACTTTCTCCTTCGCGTAGCCATAACGCTCCTGAATACGGCCGGCAAGCTCTTCGCGCTTCCCTTCAACACGATCCAGATCGTCGTCGGTGAGCTTTCCCCATTGCTGCTTGGCTTTGCCCTTCATCTGTTTCCAATTGCCTTGAATTTGATCCCAGTTCATTGTTATTCTCCCACATAAGATATTGAATAAAAAAAAGCCGCCCCACGGCTTGCCCCGTGGAACGGCATCGTCGAGTGAGCAATTACTCACTCATTATCGATTGGTATTGACGTTGACACTCACGCCATAATGACGGTCGTTGTCTGTCGACCACTTCTCATTGCCAAAATCTGGCCAGTGGTCTTGATCAAAACCAGGGGCTTTTTCCAGCTTTTCCTTGGTTGTGTTTAACGAAAGATAAGAATTGCCATCTTCGTCCTTGCGGCATTCAAAAGCCTTCCAGGGAACGGCAACCATCTTATCGCCAATGCCCAAGAAGCCGCCGACAGAGACTGCCGCATAACGAATAGTTCCGTTCTCGGCATCGAGAACTAGATCATCAACTTCGCCAATCGTGTCTTCATTGTTCGGAGACATGACATTAAGACCTAGGACTTCACTCGCACGATGAATCTTGCTGGCAGCCGAGTTAACGTCGCCACGATAGTTCGCCGAATGCTGCTGGTCTGCTGGTTTCTGTAGACTTGGGTCAATGGTTTGTACTTCTTGGGCATGAGTAAGCCCGACGCAGGCGAACACAATCGCGAGTGCGCCAAACAGTTTCGTGACAGACATCTTCATTTCTCCTTTATTGCGGCCTTGATAGGCCATATTCGAGTAGATCGGCGTCAGAGCGACTAACGTCCGAAGTGTTTCTTCCCAGACATTCTCTGGAAAGCGATGAGCATCTTGAGTTGCAAAGACTATGCCGGTCATTGGTCGTTAGTACGCACTAAAGGAACTAAACCAAAGATTGGGCCTAATAAAAAGCGGATGGCAATTTACTGGACGTTTACGAACCATTTCGCCGTACGAGCGAGCAGCAAAATAGGGCGGCGAGAAAAGTAGCCGTGCGTTTTACGGCAAATCTCAAACTGAGCCACTTGCTACGGCAAACCCATAGTGAACATACTGTTACTAATTGATTTGGTTGGTTTGTAATCGCTCAGAATTAACTTCGCTAAAATCACAATGGCTTGAATTCGTTCATTCCTGCTGTTTTTCTTTTGCAGAAGGATTACGTGACTTGCAGCTGCATCGACTCCCCTTGGACAATCGGCTATTTGCGGCCTTTGGACTGATTGTCGTTTTGTTACTTGTCAGTGCCGTCGTGAGTTATTTGAACACGAAACAGCTGCATGAAGATTCTAAGTGGGTGGCTCACACCCACGAAGTAATCGCCGCCTTGGACAGCCTACTAGCCTCGGCGGTTGATGCTGAAACCGGCCAACGCGGATTTATTATTACTGGCAAGGAAAGCTATCTTGAACCCTACCACTCAGCTTTGTCCGTGATCCATGACCGAATGGAGGATCTAGAAAAGCTGACATCGGACAATGAGCGGCAACAAAAGCGTGTTGCCGACATCAACACTTCGCTCCATGGTCGTCTCGCAATTCTGAAGGATGTGCTCGACAAGCGCAATTTAGAGGGATTTGAAGCTGCGCAAGAGGATCTCAAGGGAGATCGCGGTAAAGAACAAATGGATCTGCTGCGGATGCAGATTAGCGAGATGCTGGAAGCAGAACATGCTCTGCTGTTCCGTCGGTCCCAGGAAAGTCGCAATAGCTACCGGACAGCAGTCACTAGCGGTGCTATTTCCTCGCTGTTGGGAGTTCTTGCCATCGGCATGCTGTTTTATTTTGTCTCTCGCAGTATGAGCGATCGTGATCGAGCGGCTGAAATTATTCACCGTGAGCGGGAGCAGCTCGAGATAACCCTGACAAGCATTGGCGATGGCGTCATTGCTACCGATCCCCAGGGCCGTGTGACGATGCTTAATCCGATTGCCGTGGAATTGACGGGCTGGACGCAAGAAGACGCGGCCGGCCAAGATTTGACCACCGTTTTTAATATCGTCAACGAAACCACAGGGGAAGTCGTTGATAATCCGGCCCTACGGGCGCTTGAGCAGGGCACGATCGTTGGCTTAGCTAATCACACGGAATTGATTGCCAAAGATGGCAGCCGGTGCGCGATTGCCGACAGCGCCTCTCCCATACGCGGTTTAAGCGGAGAAATTCATGGAGCCGTGCTGGTCTTTCGTGACGTTTCCGAAGATCGCCAGTCGGAAAAGGCGTTGCGAGAAAGTGAAGCCCTTAAAAGCGCTATTCTCAATACGGCTTTGGACGCCATGATCACCTGCGACCATGAAGGCCGCGTCATCGAATTCAATCCGGCCGCCGAGCAAATCTTTGGCTATTCACGTGATGTCGCCATGGGAAAAGAACTCGGCGACCTGATTGTCCCGCCCAGCCTGCGCGATCGCCATAAGCAGGGTATGATTCGCCATCTTGAAACAGGCCAATCGTCGATTCTCAACAAAAGATTGGAATTAACCGCATTACGTGCTGATGGAACTGAATTTCCCGTCGAACTAGCGATCACGCGAATTCAAGGCGAGGGCTTGCCTCGATTTACGGCCTATCTACGCGACATAACTCAGGAAAAGAAGGCGAAAGCCGAACTCGCTGAACGGATCCAATTGCTGGCTGAAAATCGCAAGTTGCTGGAAGTAACACTCACAAGTATCGGTGATGCAGTCATGACGACTGATGCCGAAGGGCGTGTTACCTTCCTAAACAGCGTTGCGCAACAACTGACCGGGTGGACCCAAGAGGAAGCAGCTGGCCAACTCGCTAACCACGTATTCCATATTATTAACGAGACTTCCAGCGAACTTGTAGAAAGTCCTGTTGACAAGGTGCTTCGTGAAGGAGTCATCGTTGGTCTTGCGAACCACACTATTCTTGTTGCGAAGGATGGCCAGAGACATCCGATTGACGATAGCGGCGCTCCGATCCTCGTAGAGGGCGAAATCTTGGGAGTTGTGGTGGTCTTCCGAGACGTCGCTGAACGTCGGCGTGCCGAAACAGAACTTCAGGAATCGCGGCAGTTTCTTGTGGAATCCTTAGATGCGTTACCGGCTCACATTGCTGTGGTCGACAAGGCAGGCACGATCCTGTTGGTCAATGATGCCTGGCAACAGTTTGCGAAGCAGAATCAAACTATTGATGCTGACTATGGTGTAGGCACAAATTACTTACAGGCTTGCGAAAGCTACGGCCATGGCGAAGGTTGCCAAGATGGAGCTATCGCCGCACAAGCCATCCGGGATGTCCTTGCAAAGAAAACCTCTTATTTTGAAATGGAGTATCCATGCCACAGTCCGGATGCCTCACGCTGGTTTTTGATGCGGGTGAATCGGTTCGAGTCTGGTGACGGCCCGAGGGCAATTATATCCCATGAAAATATTACCTCGCGCGTAGAGGCCGAAGCCAATGTGCGTGAGAGCGAGGAAAACTTCCGTAGTCTGGCCGACAATATTTCGCAGCTCGCCTGGATGACCGATGAGACAGGTTATATCTTCTGGTACAACCGTCAATGGTTAGAGTATACGGGAACGACACTCGCGGACATGAAAGGCTGGGGATGGCAAACCATCCATCATCCTGACCATGTCGATCGAGTCACCGAAAAATTCAAGCAAGCTCTGGTAACGGGCGAATTCTGGGAGGATACGTTCCCTCTGCGTGGCCAAGATGGACAATATCGCTGGTTCCTTTCGCGTGCCCGGCCGATTCACAACTCGGACGGCAAAATTGTCCGCTGGTTTGGAACCAACACGGATATTTCGGAACTACGAGAGCTCGAGAATGCTTTGCTCGAGGCTGATCAACGTAAAGATCAATTCCTGGCCACGCTAGGACACGAGCTTCGTAATCCGCTCGCTGGCATTTTAGGAGGCATCGAAATCCTTGAGTCGCCCACACATGATGCAGAAGATCAAATTGAAGCGCAAAGAATCATCGGGCGGCAATCTCGGTTTATGCAACGCTTAATCGACGATTTGCTCGACGTTTCACGCATAGTTCGTGGCAAAGTGACGCTCGACAAAAGCACCTTTGATCTCACGCTGTTAATTCGCGAAGTGATTTTTGACTGTCGCCGCGAAATGGATGAGAAAGGCCTGACTATAACGCTGTCGATTGAAAGTGAACCGTTACCAATCAACGGAGACCGGGAACGCTTACGCCAAGTCTTTACCAATCTAATTCACAATGCTGGCAAATTCACCGAGCCGGGGGGCGGAATAGAGGTTGTCGTTGATAAGTCCGCAAACAACGGTGTCATAAAAGTTGTGGATACCGGTATTGGCATGTCCCCAACAACGCTCAACAGCATCTTCCACCCCTTCGTTCAAGCTGACATTTCGTTGGAAAGGGGCAGGGGAGGGCTCGGACTGGGTCTAGCGATTGTCAAAGGGCTTGTTGAACTTCATGAGGGTCGAGTCCAAGCCACAAGTGCCGGACTGAATCAGGGAAGCACCTTTCAAGTTGAGTTGCCGCTCGAAGCTACACTTCCCGCTCAGAAATCACCTAGCCCCAATGAAAATTTCGATTCCTCTGTTGGCACATTGTCAGTGCTGGTGATTGATGATCGCCGGGATGCTTCTTACCCAATCATCAAGTTTCTGGAAAAAGAAGGGCATCGCGTTCACACCGCTTTTGATGGGCCAAGTGGAGTGCAAACAGCTCATCAATATCAGCCTGACGTTGTGGTTTGCGATATTGGCTTGCCCGGGATCGATGGTTACGAAGTCGCACGCCAGCTACGCTCTGACGCCAAATTTGGCAGATGCCTTCTGATAGCAGTGACTGGATACGGACAGCCACAGGACAAAAATGCGGCTCACGACGCAGGCTTTGATTTGCACCTAGTAAAACCTGTTGATCGCACTCTGCTATTACAAGCAATTCATAACTGGAACACCAATCAGAAATAATGATTTCTGACACAGCATTTTGGGAGCTTAGGCACCATGCAGTTGGATGGCACAAAGACAAGCTATTGGAGGAACAGGTAAATGAGACAAATTAGACAAAAGTAGCGGGTGAAAAATTGGCAGTTATCTCAATGGCGCACTATTTGCACAATGCCGAGCCATACTTAGGGGGAAACCGCTCTTTTTGGAGAACTGCAAAATGTTAGTTTTGTCTCGCAAGGAAGGTGATGAAATTTTGCTGCCCGAATTGGACATTGTTGTCCGCGTGCTGAAAATTCGTGGCAAAGCTGTGTCCATTGGGATTGAAGCTCCCCGGGGCATTCGCATTTTGCGGAGTGAACTGGAATCGCACTCTTATCCCTCAGAACCGATGTGGGATGACGAATTGGTCCATGCGGTGGGCTAATACTTAGTCAGTTGGTCTAATGCTTTGTCCGCGGTAATCGACCCAATTATCGATCGCACGGGCTGCTGACCAACAAAGTAATGCCCAGGTGGCACCTGCGGCCCAACCCGCCAAAACGTCGGTTGGCCAATGAACGCCCAAGTACACACGGCTTAAGCCAACGAGTACGGTGAGCAACACGCCAAGAGTTAGAAAAAACATCTTCAAGCTGCGCAGTTTCTCCGCTTGGGCCATGATAGCGCCCAAGGTGAGATATGTCGTTGCGGCCATCATGGCGTGTCCACTGGGGAAACTTTTGGTCAACACATACGATCCGTGCGGCACAATATCTGGTCGTGGGCGGTCGAAGGCTGATTTCAACACCGTGCTTAGCAGAATGCCACCCACCGTTGCCACAATGATAAGCATGGCCGTTTGACGTCGGTTGCGAATCCATTCGTAAATCGCGACGGATATTGTGAGTGGGGTAAGAATTGCATACCCACCCAAGGCCGTAATATCCCGCATCACTTCCTCGAACCAGCGGGGACCAATCGGGTCTGATTTATCGATGGGATCACGCAATGACAAAACGATCCATTCATCGATTTCACGCGAATCTCCTTCGTTCACGGCATCCGCAAGTTCAATAAAGGTCCACACGCCTCCCGCACTTAAGATCAAAAGAATCAGTATCACTGGTTCGCGCACGACGGCAGCAATAAATTTCTGCATGAGAATTTAACCGTTCTGGAATTCCTCGCCCACGATGACATTCAACGCTGCCGGCAAGCAGCGGAATGAAATCGGTTGCTCATCGACAATGTCACCATCCAAAGAGAATTTAACAGGGGGTTGTGATTTCAACGCAATATGTCGGGCCTGTCGGTAAATGACCTGATTGGAATCAATATAGTCGTCGAACAAATACCGAGCTGACAAGTCTGCAAGGTCAATCATTGTGCCCGACTGGATGATTACCAAGTCCAGCAAACCGTCGTTTAACCGCGCCTGGGGAGCGACTTCCACGCGACCAGCGGATGTTTTCCCATTGGCGACAAGGAGATTCCACACAGAGTAGTCCTGCGGCTCGGCACCGTCGATGCTTATCGTCGTATCAAAGCTCTTCAGATCGTTGAGAATACTCACTGCCCCCCTGATGTAACAGAGTGCTCCCCAGCGTTGCTTCATCTCCGCGGTGATTGCTTCAGTCACACGATGGCTATTACCCCCGGTAGCAATGTTTGCAAAGCGAGTCGTCAGCGTTTCTGTCTCCAGTTCAACCACGTCAACAGCTTGAACACGGCGATTTTGCAGCGTTTCCCAGGCTAATTCTGGGTCGTTCGAAATCGCCAGTGACGCACACCAATCGTTGGCCGTGCCAAGGGGTAAGACGCCGAGAGTGACATCATTCGGCGCTGTGCTTAATCCATTGATCACCGAATTCACCGTGCCATCACCACCAGCAGCGATAATCAACTTGGTTCCTTGCTCGCAGGCGATTCTCACTTTTGCTTGAGCATCGGTGGCGGAAGTGGGCTCATAAATCGTCACTTCAGGATGATCGATGAATTTTTGGCGAATCGCCACAGCTTGCTCGATTGACCCTGCATTCGGATTCCAAATAACAAGTGTGTTTTTATCCATAACTCATATTGTTATGAAAATGCCATGCCGTCAGATATTCGAGAGCAAACAGTGGCTTTTTCTCGAAGTTGCAGAGTTTCTGGTCGTCGTGAAACCAACTATTGGTTTAAAGATGACCTTCTTTGAGATCATGTTCCAGTACTTCAGTAAATCACCAGGTATATCCCATGAAACAGGTTGATATTAACGTCGGCATAATAAATGCAATATTTGTATATAGATTCTCCACTTCGTCCAGTTAGCTTAAGTCCAAATGAAAGGCACGCGAAATGTCAACCGTTTGTGGGCCGAACAATCGCCAGACCACGAAGGAAATTCAGACCGTGAAAGTTGAAGGAATGGGATGCATACTTCACGAGGAGGGTGTTGCATTTAGAGTTTGGGCTCCACACGCTGAGAGCGTCAGCGTGATTGGCACTTTCAATGAATGGAAGGAGACTGCCAATGTCCTCGAAGCTGAGGCTAACGGACATTGGTATATCAATGTTCCTGAAGCAAAGATTGGCGACGAGTATCGTTACGTCATTATCAATGGTGACCAAAAACTCAGTCGCATTGACCCCTACAGCCGTGAGGTGACAAATTCGATCGGCAACTCGGTTGTGCATGATCCTGAATTCGATTGGGAAAGTGACGATTTTACGATTGCCGCTTTCAACGAACTCATTATCTATGAAATGCACGTCGGAACATTCAATCGCTCCCGACCTAATGTACCCGGCACCTTTGAACAAGTAGCTCATAAGCTGGATTACTTGCGGCGCTTGGGCGTCAATTGCATTCAACTCATGCCCACGGCAGAGTTTGCTGGGGATCTCTCTTGGGGTTACAATCCTGCCCATATCTACGCGGTCGAGAGTGCTTATGGCGGTCCCTGTGGCTTGAAGGAACTTGTCAAACGCGCCCATCAACATGGCATCGCGGTCATTTTGGACGTCGTTTACAACCATTTCGGACCGAGCGATCTCGATATCTGGCAATTTGATGGTTGGAGTCAAGACGGCAAAGGGGGTATCTACTTCTACAACGACTGGAAATCAAGCACTCCTTGGGGAGATTCGCGCCCCGATTACGGCCGCGCGGAAGTGCGTAGCTATATCCACGATAACGCCATGATGTGGCTCGAAGATTATCACATGGACGGTTTGCGTTATGATATGACGCTCTTCATGCGATCCGTAGACGGCGCACGCGAGCTACCAGAGGGTTGGTCGTTGGCGCAGTGGGTTAACCGCGAGACCCATTTCAAATATCCGCACAAAATCACGATCGCTGAGGACTTGCAAAACAACGACTGGATGACCAAACCCGCCGACTGGGGCGGGGCAGGTTTTTCCAGTCAATGGGACGCTGGCTTCGTGCATCCGATTCGCAACGTTGTGCAACAAACGGAAGACCAATATCGATCAATGTTCGCGGTCCGTGATGCACTGTGCCATCGCTACAACTATTCCGCATTCGAGCGAGTTATCTACAGCGAATCGCACGACGAAGTTGCCAACGGAAAAGCTCGTGTCCCATCGGAAATCGATCCCAAAGATCCTAAAGGTTGGTACGCACAGAAACGGTCTACGCTTGCGGCCTGCATGGTCTTCACGGCCCCGGGAATTCCGATGATCTTTCAAGGCCAAGAATTTCTCCGTAGCGGTTGGTTTGATGACTCGCGCGGGATCGACTGGAGTGAAGAGAAAGACTGCGAAGGAATCGTTCGCCTGTACCGCGACCTAATTCGCTTACGGCTGAATAAAAAGGGTTTCACTTCTGGACTGACGGGCCAAAAAATTGAATGCCATCACCTAAATGATAGTGACAAACTTATTGCATTCCGACGCTGGAAAGACGGAGGGCAGGGCGACGACACAATCATAGTCGCCAATTTCTCCAATAAGGCATGGGAAGACTATCGCATCGGCTTTGTGCGTGAGGGACATTGGCAGCTTCGATTCAATAGTGATGCGAAGTTCTATAGTGAAGAATTCGATAACTTTAACTCTCGCGATGTTCAAGCCGAAGCAATCTCATACGATGGGCTCCCTGCTAGTGGTTCCATAAACATCGCCCCCTACAGCGTACTTATCTTTTCTGAGAACGTTTCTTAACACTATCTTATCAAAGGATACGATCCATGCTTGCGACTTCAGAGTTTGCTATTGGAGAACAGCCAGGCAACGGCTGTTATCGCTGCTGCAAATGCCATTCTTATGTGGCTCAGTTGCTGGGGCCCGAAGAGCAACTGCCACCTTGTGAAAATTGTGGATCAGCTGACGACGTGCGCTATAAGGCCGCTGACCGAGAAGCGTGCGATTCGCACGGTCCTGAGGAATGATGTAACTTCGTTTCGACAATACAGTTAAAGAGGGGCATGCTATCAATGCCCGCTTTTTAAATCAATTCTTTGCTTCGGGAAGTTCCTCTGTGTCAGCTTGAACATCTGATTGTGTTTCAGGGTTTTGTGTGCGAATGAGCACCCAGCCATCGATGACCTGAACATTGACGGGAAGAACTCCGTCTTTACCTGTTAGATCAACGCCGGGGATACCAATATCGGGCAACTGTTCGGCTAGCCACGCCCCCGCATTATCGATTGCCTCTGGGATTGTCCCTTCGGGCCTAGCAATGAGTGCAGTTTGAAACCAGAGCTCGGTATCACTCGGGTCGACGCCTTCCACTGGGCAAACCTTCGCAAGTGGCGATGCATCGCCACCAGCAAAACTGACGTTGATGCAATTCGAGCTCGTGGAAAACTGAACACCGGCGTCGTTTAATTTTGGCAAAATCACCGACATTAACGGGCGATTATCGATACGTTTGTTGAGTTTTGCAATCTGTTGATCGACGATTCGATCAACGTCAGCCAGTACCTGTTTGTCGGTATGCTCGCCGCTGATTCGCTCTGCCGTCGCATTGCATTCAATCGCACGCCGCGTGGCAATTCGGCTCACAAGCCGTCCCCTTAAGCCAGGCAAAGTCGAGTCTGCGCCCAAAGGGATGATTCTGGTCGTACTCTCAATCGTACCGGGAGTGGTGACAAATTCCTCGCCATCAAATCGGACAATCTTCTTGGCCGTCCAAGTCGTGATCGATCGGGAATGAATAATCGCTGGTCCGTTGCGACCTACAGTCCGAGAATCTGTGGAACCTGAGATTTTCACGTTAAACGAAGCATTATCTTGATCGGCCTTAGTATCAACGTCGGCCCGCCCTTTTGTATGGGCGGTTCCAGTGGCATGGGTGCCGAGAACAACTCGTGTTACAGGAGTGCGTTTATTGATGTCGCGCGCGAAAAGCTCTTCGAGGTAACGCTCGGAAACCCGCATTATCATTACGCCACGCAGTTCGATCTTTGGAACTTCAATCTCTTCAGAGGCATCCTGCTCCTCGGCAGCTGGCTCCTCGGCAGCTGGCTGAGCGATAGATTGGGGGCTAAACGGTCTAATTGGCAGGAGTGTGAACAGCACCGTTAACAAGATGACTCTACACATAGTGATGAAGCCTAAGCTAAGGAAATGTTGCATTAATAAAAGAGAATTTGTTCCTAGAAAGTAAATCAGCAAGGCGCATGCCATTAAGAATTAGCATTTTTCTAGTTGCGTTCAGATTACAGCGGAATGATTGCTTGGCACGGCAGATGCATTCAAAAGTAAGTACAGAATCGGAAGTGTTACTCGACAGAACGAAGAGGCGAATTATGAATAACTCATATTCCAATCGAAGAATCAATATGCTCCCTCCCGAACATCATCTCCCTCACGAGTCAGACGAGCATAAATTCATTTCAGCCAAAGACCCCATGCACATGGTAGAAGTGGTACGGTCAGCGGAAATTGCCAAGCAAGCAATTGAGGCAGATCAATATGCACGGGAGTCACTGCCAACGGCAGCCAAGGAAGAGTTGGCTCACGATCTCGGCTACAAGAGTGCTCGGCACATGATGGAGCAAACCGAGATAGTTACTCTGCCAACGGGATCGTACATGCATTTGACGATCGACTCCGACGGATTCTGGGTCGCCTGGAATGACAAGCCCAATTATGACTTACAACGCTTCAATAGCAGACAACACGCGCTCACGTCACTGCGCGAGGATGCGGAATCGATCGTTCTGCAAAGCTAGGGAAAGGTACGGAAAAATGCTTTTCTAATAGTTCGTCTGCAGGAATGAGACGGCAACGTGCATTGGTAACGGTTCAAAGTAGAAGCGATAGGCAACAGATTCGGCTGATATTTCGGGGGATAACCTTAAAACCGGTTTGAGCCCTGTGCTTGCCCTGGATTTTTGTTGTTGAGATAGGCAAAATGGTGACTCCTCCTTATCCCCAATTTCCCTCTCAACCTTGACCCATCTCCAATATGCGATTTATTGCGTTTTTGCTCCTTGCCACAACATTAATACAAACACCTTGTTTGGTTTTCGCTGAAACCGGGACAGAATTAAAAAACTTTTCTGCTCATCAAGATCAGGCCAGGATGTTTCTGGCAAGGATGTCGCTCGCCGAGAAGATTGGGCAAATGACTCAGGCCGAGTTAGGTCATCTCAAGGGTTACGATGAGATCACGGAACTCTTCCTGGGCTCGATCCTAAGTGGCGGTAGTTCCGACCCCAAGGCGGGCAACGACCTCGCCTCTTGGACAGCGGCCGTTGAAGATTGTCAGGCCGCCGCACTCAAAACGCCACTCAAGATCCCACTCCTTTACGGCATCGATGCCGTGCATGGCCACAGTAATTTGTTAGATGCAGTCATCTTCCCGCATAACATTGGCTTGGGTTGCACGCGGAGTGCTGATCTCGTGCGCGAAGTAAATCGTATCACTGCCGACGAAATTCGGGCGAGCACAATCAATTGGAATTTTGCACCCTGTGTCGCCGTTCCGCGTGATATTCGCTGGGGCCGCACCTATGAAGGCTTCTCTGAAGATCCCGAACTTTCTGGCAGGTTGGGTGAGGCGGCTGTATTGGGTTTACAAGGCCACAACCTGAGCGACCCGACGCGAGTACTTGCCTGCGCCAAGCATTTCGTTGCCGATGGAGGAACAAAGGCCGAAATAAGACTAGCCGATTGGGAGGGCTTCGGAGATGAAAAGCGACTACGTCTCGATCAGGGTAATGTTGAAATCGATGAAATCACGTTAAGAGAAATCCATCTTGCACCTTATTTACCTGCCATCGAAGCGGGCGTTGGAACGATCATGCCTTCCTACAGCAGCTGGAATGGCGTGAAATGCTCGGCGAGCAAAGAGCTGCTCACGGATATCTTGAAAGACGAATTGGGCTTCGAAGGATTTCTCATTTCGGATTACAACGCCATCGATCAAATCTCGAAGGACTACAAGGAAGCGATCAAAATCTCCGTCAATGCGGGCATGGATATGTTCATGGTACCTGGAAAATATCGTGAATTTATCACGTTGCTGACCGAATTGGTCAACGAGGGAGAAGTACCGCTGGAACGAATCGATGATGCCGTTCTACGTATTCTTCAAGTAAAAGCTGCGATGGGATTGTTAGACCCTGGTGTGACGCTCACAGCGGATAAAACATTAAAAGAACAATTTGGCTCGGAGGCCCATCGCAAAGTTGCACGGCAAGCGGTCCGCGAATCGCTCGTTTTATTGAAGAACGACGAAAAGACCTTACCTCTTTCTAAAAACCTCAAGCATATTCACGTCGCGGGAGTTGCTGCTGACGACATTGGTATCCAATGCGGTGGTTGGACGATTGACTGGCAAGGCAAAGCAGGCGATGTCACCACGGGTGGAACGACATTGCTGGCCGCCTTACGCGAAAAATTGGGCGATAATGTTAAGGTCACATCTTCTACCGACGGCAGTGGTGCTGAAGGCGCCGACCTAATTCTTGCGGTGGTTGGAGAAATCCCTTATGCCGAGGGGGCCGGTGACGACGATGATTTGAAGCTTCCTAAAGCTGATCTGACGATGCTTGCCCAAGTCAGCGAGAGCAATATTCCAACGGTGGTTGTCCTTTATTCAGGCCGGCCATTGGATATCAGTGATGTCATTGGACAAGCTGATGCCTTCGTCGCGGCTTGGTTGCCGGGAACAGAAGGAGCCGGCATCGTGGACGTGCTCCTGGGAGACTTCTCACCGACGGGCAAGCTCTCCTTCACTTGGCCTAAGTCCGCCGCACAAGAGCCAATCAATGTCGGCGACGATGAATATGACCCACTGTTTCCTTTTGGCTATGGCTTGACCTACGACAAGTAAGCAACGCCTCGCTTTAAGTGTCTTCAGCCAGTTACTGCTATCGAGCCGCTGGGACCTGCGGGGTAGTGTCTGGTAGTATCTCGAGCTTGAAATTGCGGAAGCGCACTTCCGTAGGACCACCTGAGTGTAGCTGCAAGGCAAAGATGCCGCGTCGCTTACCTTCGGGATCCTCTAAATCCACGCACAAGTTGCCATTAATCCAGGTTTGGATATGTGAGCCTTCTGCACGGATTTCGTACTTGTTCCACTGATCCGGAAGCACAAACTGCTCGCCAGATTCTTTCCACAACAACTCACGGCCATGTTCCTCGTAGAGCTTGCCCCACCAATCAAGGCCGATATCCGCCTGATAGCCGGCAACTTCCGTGAAACCCTTGATCGGTTGGCTGCGAAACTGAACCCCACTGTTGCCAGCGTTGTCCTTTAGCATCACTTCAACGGACAAATGAAAATTCTCGGCACTTAAGTCGCTAAGCAAAAACGAATTCTGCTTAAGACCTTCGCTCTTACCGACAATTTCACCATTTTCAACCGACCATAATTTTTCGTCGCCTTGCCAGCCGGTCAAATCTTGGCCATTAAAAATCAGGCTCGCATTGCTCTCGGCGGCCAACAGCGGAACTTGTTTTTTTCCTCGCAAGTATGCGAAGAGCGCCAAAATCTCGTCCTCAGTGAATTGAGCGAGTTGATTCTCCGGCATCATCGAAGATTCGCTAAGCATTCGCTCGTCGATCTCTTCCTTGGGGACAACCAATGTCTCGGCAGTACTGCGGATGGTCACCGACTTGTCATCCTCGGCAATGACGATACCCGTGATCACGCGCCCTGTATCGGTGATGAGGACTGAAGTTTGATACTCCTTGGAAATCAAGGAGCTGGGATCCACGATATTGGTCAAAAGATATTCGGCGTCGGCCCGATTGGAACCCGTTAAATCGGGTCCAATATTGTTGCCCGTGCCGTAAAGAGTATGACACTGTTGGCAAGTTCGGTTGAAGACTGCTCGCCCTAATTCGGAATCAGCCTGAGTCGCTTTTGTTGAAGCAAGTAATTTCCGGTAGTCTGCCATCAATTTTAACTTGTCGGCGGCGGTCGTGCGAACTTGGCCCCATATCTCTGTCAGCAGTTTGTTAATTTTCTCATTTTCAAGATTGTTCAATTGACGAACGAGATCCGCTGACAGATCAGATTTAGGAATTTGGCCCTCTTGAATAGCTTGCAATAGTGCAACGGCATATTCTGCGCGTGACGACAACGTGGAAATCGCCTTTTGTTTTTCACCGAGCGAGTAAACTTGGTAAGCCGCTAAGACCGCTTGCGGTGTTGCTGAATCATCGTAGAGCGCCAAACCATTGAGCGCGACGTCTCGCATCGAAGCCTCGGCAAGCAGCTTCTGCAAAGTTTTCACCAACTCAGGATCTTTAGCGGCCAATAAGGCTTTAAGAGCTTCACGGCGTTTATCAAGGTCCGAATCTTTCGATTCGATCAACTCCCGAAACGCAGCAAAAGCATTCACATCTCCGAATTTTATCCCGAGAGCAGTCGCTTGCGTGCGCAAGATTTCATCCGTTGACTTGCCCAATGTCTGGTAAACGCTCGACCACTCGGCGGGCGATTTGACAAGCCGCTGCCCTTCAAGGGCTTGTCGCATCGCCGCGATAATCGCCAACTGCTCATCAAGCTGTGTTGATTTACCCAACGCAGCAACCAACGCTGTTAAAACTTCTGGTGAATCCAAACTTGCCACGCGCCGAAGCATGAAATCACGAACCTTTGGCAAGTTCTTGCCGCACGAAAGGCCAAATTCTAGTGCATGGCTTGGTTCGGCCTCCGCCAACGGCTCGGCCGCATACCACACCATGAGCGGTAAATTCTGATCTCCCGCGTCTTCGCTATGGCTTGCCAATCCCGCGAGGATTTCCCAGCGACTCTCAAGCGGAATGCGTTGAAGAGCGGAGGCAAGGTACAACCGCACCACAGGCGAAGGATCTTGATGAGCAAGTTCTGCAAGCTTTGTCAAAAACTCTGCACTGGCAGAACCGCGATCGAGCGCGAGCTGAATCGCCCAGCCACGGACATAAGCACTTTCATCAGCTAACAATTCTTGAGTTAACGCCGCGTCAATCTTGCCGATCCCATGCAACGCCCAAATCGCTCGTAGCCGGCGAGTATCGTCTTCATTCTTTGTGGCGATCTCGATGAGTTTTTCTGTAGCTTTGTTATCGATCTCGCGATCACCAGCGCGTTCTTGAAGAATGCGACGGGCATGGCGAACATACCAATCATTGTTATTCAGCATGGCCTCGGCCAACTCCAAATCGCTCCACGACTTGAGGTCAACGACAACAGGCTCCGAATCACCATAAACGACTTTATAAATGCGACCATTACTCCGATCATGCAAATCTCGATTGCCATCGTGACAGGCCTGCATGTCGTACCAATCGATAACATAAACTTGCCCATCAGGCCCGTAACGAAAGTTGAGCATCTGCGAAGCGCGATCTTGCGTCAGCAGGAAATCGGGACCATGGCTCCCTACGAGGCCAGAACCGTGAGGCTTGACGATGTCGGTGTTTAAACGTTGGCCGTGAATGTTGTTCATCACGATCGCATTCCGATATTTCTCGGGCCAAGCTCCTCCCAAGTAAAACATGGCACCAGCGTGCGCGTGGCCTCCGCCGGCTTCATTGGACTTCGCATTCCCCGAGTGAGGTGTGTCTCCAAGATAGTGAAAATGGTCGGCAATCGTTTTGATATCGTCGTAAGTGAAACGATTGAAATGCTCGCCGGCTTGGCGATGGTAGCGGCCCCCTTGGATGATGTGAAACAAATGAGGAATCACACAAGCTGTGACAACCGCTTGCCCATGATCGTTGAAATCGATTCCCCAGGGATTGCTCGTCCCGTTAGCAAAAACTTCAAACTTATGTCGCGTGGGATGATACCGCCAAATCGCCGCGTTGAGCGGCACGCGATCCTTCGGCAAGCTTCCTGGCTTACCGACGAGAGAATGCGTGAAAACACCGTGGCAACCATAGAGCCAACCGTCCGGCCCCCAAGTGAAAGTGTTTAGAGTTTCATGCGTGTCTTGAAATCCCCAGCCATCCAGCAGGATTTCAGGCTTACCATCAGGCACATCATCGCCATCCTTGTCGGGAATAAATAGTAAATAAGGCGCTGCACCAACCCAGACCCCACCGAATCCAACTTCAAAACCGCTGACGAGGTTCAAACCTTCTGCGAAGACCTTCCGCTTATCAAAATGCCCGTCGCCATCTTTATCCTCGAAGATCAGCAGGCGGTCTTGTCCTTCACCTTCGGGAGCACGATTTGGGTATTCATACGCCTCGGCCACCCAAACTCGCCCACGGTCATCGAGGGCCATGGCGATGGGCTGCTTAACGTCTGGCTCCGCAGCGAATACCTTTGCTTCGAATCCATCCGGCAAAATCATTTCGGCAACGGATTCATCCGGCGATAGACCACTGTGCGGATATTCATCGAGTTGCAATACATTTGATTCGAGAACTGAGATCTGTGGCCTGGTATCCCAAAAGCGGAAATGGTCGTAGTTGACGTGCCCCCAAGGGACGCTTGATTCATCGACGATTCGCAGAAAGATCTCTTTACCGATATGGTTGCTAAGATCAGCCACCACAGGATTCATCTGCTCGTTATCTCGACCGCTGGCTGTAAAAATGATCTCATCAGTATCCGCTCGGACTATTTCCACACGAGTTGAGTTCTGTGATCCTCCACCCACCAAGAGGGTTGCGAAGGGATGAGAAACAATGAAATTCGCAGATGTAAAGGTTCCTTGAGGTTCGTCACCACCAATCTCGAAGCTGCCTACCCAACGATCGCCGCGGTGACCGCTAATCATGTCACCGCGTCGCGTGTGAACGGTGTCTCCCCAAACAGGCTGTTTTTCAAAAGCCGACCCCGTGGCCGTCCAATCGCGGGCGTCACCAGCTTCAAAGTCGAGATTGATGACTCTGCCGTTTGGATCTTGCGCGAGATAGCCGTCTTTCGGCTGTTTTCTGTTGACTTGCCGTTGAGTAGCGACCAACTTGACGTCGGCCGTAGGGCGAGGCTGGGCTTTTTGCCATGCAGCGTGATCCACTGGCTGAGCATGATGTAGTAATGCAAAAGTTCCCTTCTTATTGCCGACAATCAAGTCGAGCCATTCGTCGCCGTTGAGATCGGCAACAACGATCTGTGTACCGACACCAGATGATCTGTCGATCAGATGGGGAACAAAACGTACTGTTCCATCTTCACGAACTGTCTCGAACCAATAGTTAACCGCGGGATCAAGAGAACCCGGATCTTGATCCTTATGAGCCCAAAATCGCTTGCCGGTGATAATGTCCAGCACACCATCGCCATTCATATCGGCGAGCGCCAACGCATGAAGTTGTGAGAAAGCAACTCCATACTCATTATCTTCAGGCCGCTCGCCCATGATGACATGTTCACGAAACTCAATTTCCCCTTCGGAACTCGTGGCAACATTTTCGAACCAGGACAATCCATAGGCGTGAGCCGCCTTGCTTGTAACAACATCGTTATCGCCATCGGCGTCAAAGTCATAGGCATACATTTGCGCCCCACCGGCGTCAGCAAACGGAACCGGATGAAACCTCCAATTTTCACCCTTAGCAAGAGTCGCTGGCTGTTCCCACCAACCTTGCTTCTCCAGCAGATCGACCCGGCCATCTTTATTAACGTCGCCAATACCTAGTCCATGATGGAAGTGATCGTAGCCACGATCAGGCGAAATCGCATGAAACAACCATGGTTGCGCAGGCTTGTTGGCGTCGTACTCCGCATATCCGAGTTGGCCATTGGTGTGACATATTATCTCTGGTTTGCCATCGCCATTGATATCGCCGAATGTGGGAGATTCATTATCAACGGTCGGGAAAGCCAAATGCTTCTGCCAGTGGCCAGACTTCTCGCGTGGATTCTCGTACCAAACAGCTTCCTTGCCCGGAAAACCAATGACAAGTACATCAAGCCATTCGTCGTTATTAAAGTCATGTGCGAAGGCAAAGAAGTTGTCTGAATAGCCGTCAATGGAAAAAGCCTGTGGAGCGTAGAGTTCGGTGCGCTCCGTAAACTCTGGACCCGCATACCAATATGGTCCGGCAACCAAATCAGGATGACCATCTCGATTCAGATCGGCGGCCGTTGCGCCTTCGCATGTAAATTGATCGCTGAGCTGTCGTCGTTCAAACGAGTGGACGAAATGCTTGTCTTCGGCGGATGCAGTGGCACTTAAACAAATGGCCAGCACCCAGCCAACCAGAAAATTCCTGGCGGTCATATTTCAATTCCCTTACGCACGCGATGAGTGCGATTAGCTCAATGAATCGCCGTTTTGACCGGCGGACACGACTTGACGTGCCTTGTGATGAGTACGTTTAACGTCTTCTTGAGGGTCCATGCGGGTTGCCGAGCTTCTTGTAAAATCGGGTAACCAGCGAATTTCACCCCCCGACATTGCCGACTCATGAGCCAGAATACCAACACACGTCCAGTTGGCACTAGTCTCGGCATTCGGCCAAGGATCGCGATCTTCGACCAAGGCCTGCACAAACTCGTTTACCAAATGGGGATGCGAGCCGCCGTGGCCGGAACCTTGCAGGAAGGATAAATGATCGGCGTCGACAATTGACCGGGTAAACTGCTGGATTTCTTCCGGCAACAGGTGGGCAAAGTCAGGAATCGCGATCCGCTCAGCGATTTCGTGCTCAGGCCGCTTGGCCGTATGCAGGATATGTGATTCGCCTTCGACGAGCGTCCACTCAAACGATTTTTTGGACCCATAAACGTCAAAACTCTCGCGATACTGCCGAGCTGTGTCGTACAAGAAGCGCCAAATATGAGCCGAAACATCACTCTCGGCGAGCTTGATGTGGCACGATTCGACGGCAAAGGGGCTGCCGCTCTTTTGCCGGATATCGTCGCGTACGCTTCCGGAACCGAAACACGAAACACATTCGGCACGACTGTTCATCAACCCCAAGACGGGGCTGACAACATGCGTGGCGTAGTGCATGGGAATCATGCGTTGCCAATACTCAGGCCAACCATCCATATCCTGAGGATGAGATGCCTGCAGGTATTGAATCTTTCCGAACTCGCCTCGTTCGTACATATCCTTGATATACAGAAACTCGCGGCTATAAACCACCGTTTCAGCCATCATGTATTTCAGCCCCGTCTCGGCGACAAGGTCACAAATCTTCTCACATTCTTCAACCGTCGTCGCCATCGGAACGGTACACATGACATGCTTGCCAGCTTCTAGAGCGGCAATGCTCATGCGCGCGTGATCACCAATAGGGCTATTAATGTGCACGAAGTCGATCTCTGGATCGGCAAGTACATCAGCAAACTTGGTGTAACGCTTTGGGATACCAAAGGCATCGCCAATCTTATTGAGTTCAGCTTCATTACGTCGGCAGACCGCCGCGATGTTCACCATCGGGTGCTTCTGATAAATCGGAATGAACTCGGCGCCAAAACCGAGTCCGACAAGAGCGGCATTCAACACTTGTGTTTCTCTAACCACTTTCGTTGTTCCTGCGCAATAGAAAAGATGCGGCGCTGAGTTTCCTCAGCACTTCATAAGCAGCGGAAAATACCGCCTTTTAAAATGATTTCACTCTTTTATTTTAGCCATGAGTCAGTAATGTAGTATGGAGAAAAGCGCATAACACCTGTGATTTATTACATGCTCGTCTAATGATCAAGGTTGCGATACTCATCAACTTGCCCTCCAACGAGGTGACAGACGCATGCACGGCCGAAAGTCTGTAGCTCTTTTGATCGAAACTTCCAACGCTTACGCGCGAGGATTGCTTGACGGAATTATTGCCTATCAACGCGAGCATGATCCCTGGTCAATCTACGTCGGCGAGCAGGGGCGTGGCGCGCAGCCGCCAACCTGGGTCAAGAATTGGAAGGGCGATGGCATCATCGCTCGTATTGAAACCGAAGCTATTGCTTCCGCGGTGAGACGAACACGTCTCCCTATGGTTGACGTAAGCGCAGCACGCTTAATTAAAAACATTCCCTGGGTCGAAACCGATGACCGCGAGATCGCTCGTTTGGCTGCCCAGCATTTGATTGAGCGAGGTTTTGAAAAGCTTGCATTCTATGGCGAACCGAAATTCAACTGGTCCCAGTGGCGGCAACAGCATTTCGTAACATCGGCCGCCGAAGCAGACTGTGAATGCTTTATCTTCGACGGCAAAAGTCGCAGCGACTTCGACTATTCATGGACGACCGAACGCAAACGCCTCAAAGCCTGGGTGCAAAAGCTTCCCAAACCCATAGGGGTCATGGCATGCTATGACTTTGCGGGACAACAGTTATTAGATGTTTGTCGCGAACTCGATGTCGCTGTCCCAGAGCAAGTGGCTGTGATTGGCGTTGATAACGACGCGCGTCTGTGCCGACTCTGCACCCCGCCACTTTCGAGCGTCATACCTGACACGCACCGCACGGGTTACGAAGCTGCACAATTACTGGACCAATTGATGCACAGTTTAAAAAAATCAGAGGAATGTATTTTGGTTCCTCCGTCGGGAATAGCGGAGCGTCAATCGAGCGACGTCTATGCCTTGGACGATAATGACATTGTTACCGCCCTGAGATTTATTCGAGAAAATGCCTGTAAAGGAATCGGCGTAGCCGACGTTCTTAAAGCCGTGCCGCTTTCACGCCGCATGCTGGAACATCGTTTTCAGAAGCTTGTGCGACGCACCCCTCATGCGGAGATTATTCGCATTCGTATGGAACGAGCGTGCCGTCTATTACGCGAAACGGACCTTTCTCTTTCCGAGATTACCAGTCGATCTGGCTTCGCCAATCCCGATTACTTTTCGGTGGCGTTTAAGAATTTCATGCAAATGACGCCGCGGAACTATCGCAAGCGCAGTCGGTTGTCTCGTCAAAAATAAATACCGCTGGAGCGTTATGACCCTATCTCCCTAGCAAAGTTCACTCTATAACTCTTACATCTTTTCAGCCTATCTCTTCAATTGAAATCGACTCCTCTTTTTTTGGCGAGAATCTTTATGACCCAGTCAAGCGATCAAAAGCGACTTTTTCTCGGCTGTTTTATGGCACTCGTGGCCACGGCATTCGGGTTTGCTGTTCGCAATTCACCACAAGTGATTGAAAGTTGGCAAAAATCGTTTGATCTCACGGAAGAACAGATCGGCACATTGATAGGCGTTGGACTATTCCCATTTGCAATCTCCATCATCTTGCTGAGCCTAGTTGTTGATCGCATTGGATATGGCCGCATTTTAGTGTTTGCTTTTATTGGACACCTTGTTTCGGTCGTCCTTACAATTATGGCAAAAGATTTTCGCACGCTTTACGTCGCGACCTTTGTCTATGCCTTAGCCAATGGTGCGGTTGAAGCGGTGATTAATCCAGTCGTGGCGACGATTCATCGTGAAAACAAGACACACTGGCTTAATATCTTACATGCGGGATGGCCAGGGGGACTCGTGCTGGGTGGTCTTCTATCTATCCTGGTTTTAACCTTGGGCAATACGCTTGGTGCATCGCTGCCCGGTGAACTCTGGCAATGGCAATTAGGTATCTTGCTGCTGCCAATTCTTTCCTATGGCCTTCTTTTGGCAGGAATGAAGTTTCCCCCACAAGAACGTGTTGAGGCAGGTATCAGTTATCGCACGATGCTTGAAGAATTTGGAGCAGGCAGTGCCTATATTGTCTCCTTTCTTATCATCATGGGGATCAGCCAACTCTTAACAGTATTTGGTTATCCACCTATTTCTCCCCACATGGCGCTCGCCTACGCTATCGCTCCCACGGTTTTGTATGCAATTTTTATCCCTAGCTTCGGTCGACCAATGTTCGTTTTCTTGATGCTTGTCATGTTCCTGTTGGCGACCACAGAACTTGGCACCGATGGTTGGATTCAGAGCATTATGGCAGCGGTTTTGGATGACCCCATCAAGGGAACTTTATTCTTAACTTACACCTCGGCAATTATGTTTGTGCTGAGATTCTTTGCTGGCCCGATCGTCCACCGCATCTCGCCGCTTGGTTTATTGGCGGGTTGTTCGGCACTCGCAACCGTTGGTTTGTACTGGCTCGGAAATGCTGGGACCGCGGCGATGACCTTGTTTGCCGCCGCGACTTTGTACGGCGTGGGCAAAACTTTCTTCTGGCCAACCACACTTGGTGTCGTGTCGGAACAATATCCCAGGGGGGGCGCACTCTTATTGAACGCGATTAGCGGCGTTGGAATGATTTCGATCGGTACGCTGGGTGGACCAGCCATCGGTACTTTACAGGACCAAACAATCAATGCTGCAGTTGCCCAAGCAGTCCCTAACGTTCATGCCGAGATCGCCCAGGAGCAACAAGGGCTCTTTTTTAACTATCAGGCCATCGATAACACCAAAGTTGCATCACTCCCAGAGGCGGATCAAGAAAAAATCAACCAGATCTCCGCGCAAACTAAGCAACACGCCCTTGCAAAAATCGCTGTCTTGCCCGCGATTATGTGCGTCTGCTATCTCGCGTTGATTGCTTACTTCAAGTCACGCGGCGGTTATCGCGCCGAGGTTCTCACGGGGCATGCCGCCGAGGATGAAAAATTCACCGGCGGCACGATAGGGCCAGGAGAAGGTTGAGCTACTTCATCGGTTCACATTCCAACGTGAATTGTTGATCCTCGGCTGTGTCGTAGCGATCAAGCACGGGTGAATAGGTGCGCACTTCGACCGTTTTGCCATCCGGCAGAAATTCCAGCAGTCTCATGTCGCCCATGCCACCTTCTTCCTTGAATTGGTAGTTGGCCAGCAGCTGATGTACGGTGTTACCATGCTTTCCTTCACTACTTAGCCGGCCTGTGCCATCTTCCAGCACATGACCGTTAAAAGTAAAGCGAAAGTGGGGATACTTTGAGACGAGCTTCTGCCACAGTTGTTCGCCGTCGTTGATCGTCTGATTGGGAATTTTCGCAAGTGGATAGGAATGGGGATTCCAAGTCTGGTTGTGGCTGTTCTTGGCCCAATCGTATCGAGTATCGTCGTAGTACATGTAGGCATGCGTAACGAGCATCACTAGGTGATCGGGGTGCTTTTTCACGACTTCTTCAGCCCATGCAACGACCTCATCTCTGGGAGCCCATTCCAAGGCAATCACAAGCCATTTCTGATCACCTGCTTCAAAGGTGTGGAAAGAATTATCGGTTTGTTCATCTTCAAAAAAAGCACCTATCGAGGGTTGCTGAGCATAAGTGGATCCAACGCCAAAATACTTTTCCTTGTTAAACATCGTGTCACGATCGGCGGAATTGCCGTTGGGCCCGTAGTCGTGATTACCGGGAATCATTGCGTAGGGAACTTTGCCATCAAGTGTCTGCATCGCCGCTAAGGCATTGTCCCATTGCTCTGGGACGTTGTTATCGGTGATATCTCCCTCGTGCAGAACATATTTAATGTTGTGAGATTTTACATGATCAACGATCCACTGCGTTTGCTTCTTGTAATGCTCGGGATAGGCGCGACTGTAAATTTGCGTGTCTGGAAGAATAACCAGCGTCCATGAACCGGGTTGAATCGGTTGCACTTCAGCGAGAGCTGAGTACGTCGCCAGAGCGCAAAAACAAAGCGTGAGGAAACAAATGCGCAGAGGGTTGATCACTGAAATTACTTCCCTTCTCGAGTTCGTGTGTAGAATACATTTAGAGGATTTAGACGGCGGAACTTTTCTAAACTTATCTAACGCAAATTCAATATTGCGACTTTGAAATTTCACATCTACACGTGTTATTTCACAAAGCAAATGGTTAGCATTTTTGAATTGACGTTTTTTGCATCTTCATCGAATATCGTAATAGAGAAATCAAATCCCCAAACAGTTGCTCAACTACTTTTCTAATGTTTGAGGATTTGGATGAGTCAAAGCTGAGGTGGGCCTGAACGAGGCTAAAGGCCTGATCGAATTTAGGCGATTTTGGCGCCAGGCGGAAGGCGCAGTATCGGTACATCTCACCTGAGACGAATTGAAACGACTTGGAAGCGGAAAGAAAGAGCCAAGATTGCCTGGCAATCACCCGAGGCTCGCTGCGGAGAGGGTCAACGCTCATGGCGTTGACGACAATCCGGACGAGTCATGACGTTCTATTTTCTTACTTGTGAGGGAGAGTCTAATGAAGAAAACTTTTCTTGTGATCGCGGCTACGTTGGCCGTTGCTTGTTTGTTGACAATTCAAGGTACGGCTCTGGCAACGCTAAACTACGCCGGTACTGAATACAACATTGGTGGAACATTCTTTCCCGGAGGTTCTGCACCCTATGTCGTCGTGCCCTGGCGGTCTGATTCAGTTACAAAGGCCCTTGATATCGATGGAAATAATGTTTACGGCAGCGATGGCTATGCCCTGTTCGCAACACAATTCAATTGGCCTAATCAAGGCTGCTGCGGCTCGGTGCAAGCTGTGAACAGCGCCACCTATCCAAACCTGATTGATTTGCCATCTTACGTCGCTGCATCACAATTCCTCGTTAATAACAAAATTGGCGGTTGGAACTACGCTTTGATCGATGACCCGACACTGGTCAACGGCTACCGCGACTACAATTGGGGTAATACACAAGTACCAGCAGTAGTTCCAGCAAATTCACAATCTCCCTATGTAAAAATGGGCAACATCGAAGGCAATGACATTTTAGGAAACAATGCACGCTCTGGTCCTAATGGTGCAGGTCGCTGGGGTTTCACGTTGGGCGCTGATGTGCCACAAACGGTTCGAGTGAGTGTGATGAGCGATGGGTATGATGGCACTAACTGGTCGGCAACAGAGGTGTTGTTGGCACGCGTTGATAACGTTGGCGGTATTTTGGACATCGTCGGTTCAGGTGCATTAACTCGTAATCGATTCGTCGATATGCATACGTTTGATATTGTTGGTGGCCAGGCTGGTGAAAATTATGCCATTTTCGCCAAGGCCTCGGGCGACGGCCAGGGTGCGATCGCCGGCGTTGCTTTTGACAGTGTGGTGCCTGAACCAACCGGCGTGGTACTGCTGTTGTCGGCTGTGGGATCGCTTGTGGCATTTCCCAAGCGACGCCAAGGTCGTTAATTGATTGAGGGTGAACGTCAGGGAGGCAGTGATCGCTGCTTGTATCACTGCCTCCCATTTTCAACAAGAAGCAGAGAACAGTTGGAAATCACATTGGGCGTTCTTTTAGGGAGATTCGAGAAGAGGTGGACTATGGAAAAGCATTTTAAGTCAAACAGGCGAGCTTTCACACTCGTTGAGCTCTTGGTGGTCATCGCGATCATTGGCGTCCTTGTGGCACTCTTATTGCCCGCGATTCAAGCCGCCCGCGAGGCTGCCCGCCGGAGCCAGTGCATCAACAATATGCGCCAGTTTTCTCTCGGTTGCTTAAACTACGAAAGCGCTAACAAGGTCCTGCCAGCTGGTTCGTCCACGCGAACTAGCGGCGACAATGACTTACACCACACATGGGCTGCTTATATCTTGCCTTACCTTGAAGCCGGCTCGATGTTCGATCAAATCGATTTTAGTCAAGCCGCTTGGCAGCCGTGGGTTGCCAGTGGTTATCAATGCCCCCCCAACGCCGTGTGGACCTACACACAACTCGACATCCATTTGTGCCCATCCGATCAAACTCGTGGTATCCATACAGGATCGTGTGCCTGTTTTGCTCACGGAAATTATGTGGCCAACCAGGGCTGGCGACCGTTGTGGTCGCAGATAGAAAGTGAGCAAACCCACGATACCGAAGTTGCTCAAGATCTTGCGGACTATGCCAACGACCCCGCCGCAAGTGCCGACATGCGGGGACCTTTTGAAAAGATGTTTGACATGAGTGGCAAAGGCATACCTCTCAAGCGGATTACTGATGGAACGACAAATACAGCCATGCTGGGTGAAGTCCGACAATTTCCCGGAGAAGATTCGCGAGGCATGCTCTATCTCGCTAGCTCAATGTACGGTCACTTCTCGGCACCCAACACAGCGGCGACCGACTACATGGAGTTTTGTACCAACGCATCCAACCCTCCAAAAGTGGATGATGCTCAAGGAAGCGTTAATCCCGGCGCGCCATGTAGCCAACAATACGCCGCTCCGCCACGACGCCATGGCCAAACTTCACGCAGCTCGCATCCTGGCGGCGTTAACTTGTCTTTTTGCGATGGCAGCGTGCGGTATATCTCCGACGACGTCGATTTGACCAACTGGCGGCGGATGTCGACGAGAGCCGGCGAAGAAGTGCTTTCGAACTAGTAGAACTAACTCGTCCAAAAAAAATGCTTTTCCAACACGGCAACAGAACTTTTTTCACTTTCTTGTCACTGCTGGGGCTGTGTTTGCTCGTCCTTGGCGGCTGCGCAAAGAGTCAACCCGGTATTGCTCTTTCCGGTGGTGTGACATTCGATGGCAAACCCGTTGAAACAGGTCAGATTATTTTCGAGCCCCAAGCGGGCGGCAAAATGACACTCGCACAAATCGCCAACGGCACTTATCAACTTCCTGCCGAGCGCCCAGCTCAAACGGGAAAATACTTGGTCCGCATCACGGCCGATCGGCCGACGGGACACACAATAGCTGCCGATCCCCGTTCGCAAGAGGACCAATCCACTGAAGAACTCGAACAATACATTCCTGCGAAATACAACACGCGATCAGAACTTTATTTGGAACTGACGGATCAGACCCCTGACAAGCACGACTTTGCATTAACAAGTAATTAATTGAATTCGCTGACACATACGGCGATCGGAGAATGAAAGGCGTCATCATGAAATACTTATCTGCCACTTTTGTATTACTTCTCTGCGTGGAATTAGCCGGTGCTGTTGATTTGCAGTTTGTTGCAACTCAAGAGGATCTCGGCGGCACGTTTTTTCCTACCTATTCGTATCCTCAGAATTCGATTTCGAACTGGCGCAGCGATTCGGAAGCGAACTTTTACAGCGTCTCCGATCAGATCGGCCAACGGTACTATGCGAAAGACGGTTGGGCGCTGTTTGGAACCCAATTCGCGTTTCCGAATGCCAATCCCGGCGGCGTAGCTAACGCATTCCTTCCGCCCGAAATGGATATCACCGATCCTAACTTTGAAAATCTGTTCAATCTCCCAAGTTTCGTTACTCAACATCAAATCTTTTCGTCACGTATCGCCGCCGGTTGGTCATATGCACTGATTGACGATCCCCGCTTACAGGGCGGTATTCGCAAGTGGACGTTTGACGGCACAAACTATCCCGATCCAGTTGGACCTAATCCGGGCACCGGCGATCCCGGCAATATCACGGGCGTTGTTCCCTATGTAAAACTTGGAATCCTGGACGGCCTGGATACCATCACGGGAGCAAACCCAACTTTTGATCCGTCAGGCCGCTGGGGGTTTCAAGTCGGTGCCAATGTTCCTTCGCATTTTCGTATTGGGGTCATGACCGACGGACTTGATGGCGTTCAGTTCGCCCCCGGTGAAGTTTTCTTGACCCATTTGGTTGATCAAACGCCCGTCGAGACGATTAGCTCGGGAGCACTGTCCCCTAACCGCTTCGTCGACATGCATTTCTTTGATATTATTGACGCACAGCCTGGCGATCAGTTTTTATTCTCCGCGATGACGGCTCCTGGCGGTGCCAGTGCTGGTATCTCTGGATTTTCGTTTGACATCATCACGCCCTTTGTTGGCTCGGGTGCTGACTTCGATGGTGACGGAGACGTCGATGGCCGAGACTTCTTAGCTTGGCAGCGTGGTGACTCGCCCAATCCGTTCAGCAGCGCCGACCTGACCTTGTGGCAATCGGAGTACAATGGCGGCGCCTTGGTAGGCGGCGTCAGCGTACCTGAACCGAGCACCGTTGCACTTTTGCTGGCTTCGCTCTTGTGCCTCAAAATTCGCCGCTTCTAATTAGCTAACATATTGAACAACCTCCCAGGCCCTCTTTCTTTGGATTCGTTCAAAGGGAGAGGGTTTTTTAATTGACCATAGCCATGATGAATATATTTATCACCCGAATAGTATTCACACTTACCAGCCTTTTGCTCGTTTGCTTCCCATGCGTTGCCGAGCAAACCGACCGTCAGACTCAAAACGTCATCTATATATCTATCGATGGCTTGCGATTCCAAGAATTGTTCACCGGCGCGGATAATCGACTGATCGATAAGGACGTAGGTGGCGTATACAACCCTGAAGCTCTGCGTGTTCGATTCTGGCGCGAAGATCAAATGTCCCGCCGCGACCGATTGATGCCGTTCTTTTGGAACATGATCGCCAAGCAAGGACAAGTCTTTGGTTCGCCGGAGGACAATTGCATTGACTTGGTCAAGAACGGCAAATACTTTTCCTACCCCGGCTACCAAGAGCTCCTGTGCGGATTCCCCGACGACGAGATTAACTCCAACGATAAAAACCCGAACCCCAATAAATCGGTTCTTGAGTGGCTTAACGAGCAGCCAGAACTGAAGGGCAAGATTGCGGCATTCACTTCCTGGGATCTGTTTCCTTATATTCTCAATGCCGAGCGCAGTGGCATTTACGTCAACGCGGGTTGGCAGCCGTTTGACTTCGCTCCCGATTCGCCAACGCTCACGGATTTGAACCGCACGATGCGCGAGCTGCCCCATTTGTGGGAATACGCCCGCTTCGATTACTTCACCATCGCGGGGGCTTTGGAATATTTGCGCACCAAGCAGCCGCGAGTTCTGTATATCTCGCTCGATGAAACCGACGACTGGTGCCATTCTGGGCGCTATGATTTGTATCTCGATGCCGCTCATCGCACTGATGCCTATCTCAAACAAATTTGGGACTTTCTGCAAAGCTCGTCCCACTATCGTGGCAATACATCGCTCGTCATCACTACCGATCATGGCCGTGGGGATGGACGCGAAGGTTGGAAGAATCATAGTGTTGACCTCCCGGGTTCTGAGCGGGTTTGGAGTGCGATCATTGGTCCCGATACTCCAGCACTGGGTGTTCGCAAGGATTTGGAAGTAACTCAAGGTCAAACTGCTGCGACGGTGGCGGCTCTGTTGGGCTACGATTACGCCGCGACAGATTCGAGGATTGCTCCCGCCTTGCCCGACGTGCTGAATTCGACGGATAAGCCATAATCAGCAGGCTCATCGGCCAACAATTGAATTGTCGCGCATAGCATGTCAGAATAGGGGACCTCAACGCCTCGGTTCCCGGAGTCTGATGATGCCACGTTTTGTGCTTTCGCTCGTGCTGCTTACGCTGATTTCCTCGTTTTCGTTTGCCCAAAGCAAGCCCGCCATCGACCCCGACGAGGGCGTTCCCCACATCAATTGGAGCGAAGCGGGCAGCGCCGTGGGCCAAACAGTCTTTGTCAGCGGCAAAATCACAAGCGTCGGCAACACAAACCGGATCGCTTTCCTCAATTTTGACGAGAATCGTCCCCCCGCCTTCACAGCAGTCATTTTCAACGACAACTGGGACAAATTTCCTGGCGAGTTGCGAGACTTGTATAACGACAAGAACGTGGAGATTCGCGGACTGATCACCACTTATCAAGATCGCCCCCAAGTGGTCGTGACTAAACCCGAGCAAATTACAATCCTCGACGAACTGCCTGAAACGCAAACGCTTGAAGACAAAAAGGTCGAAACCTGGTCGGGAAATCCCCAGGAAATTGTCGTTGCCACCGTGAACACGCTGAATTTGTTTGATGGTCATGATGATCCTTACACCACCGACGAAGGCACTCCGGAAAAACCGCGGGAAGAGCTCGAGCATCTCGCGGCAACGATTCGCAAGGTGAACGCCGACGTGGTTGCCTTGCAGGAAGTCGAGAATCGCGGATATCTGGAGCGCTTCGTCAAATTGTTTCTCGCTGACATGGGTTACAATTACATCGTGCAGTTCGATGGCAATGACCTCCGCGGCATCGATGTGGCTCTGATTTCGCGGGTACCTATTGGTGAGGTCACTTCTCGCCGGCATTTGGAATTTCGCGACCCAGGCGGTGTCCTGCGACGGTTCAATCGCGACGTCCCCGCCATTACGGTGATGCCCAAGGATGCCGCCCCGATTGAAATCTGGCCTGTTCACCTCAAGAGCAAAGCCGATAGCGCCGAGACTTCCGAGCCCATTCGTCTGGCGGAAGCCACGGAACTTCGGCGACTGCTCGACGAAGAATTCAAGCAGGACCCCAACGCACGGATCATCGTGACCGGTGATTTCAACGACACCCGCGACAGCAAACCGTTTTCCATTATCTTGGGATCTGGCGCCACAGAAATGTGGGCTCCCGAGGCCAAGGAAACAGCGGATTCCGTCATCGACCCTGAGTTCCCCGAAGGCCGCGCGCCGATCGACTTCATTACCGTATCGCCGGCGATGCGCAAGCTTTACGTCGAGGATTCTTGCCAGGTGATGCGCGCCCCCGATGAAGTCGACGGCTCGGATCACGACCCCGTGTGGGCAAAGTTCAAGCTGCAATAGCGCAGCGGCCGCGCTAAGGTCCGGAACTTTGTCATCTTGATCAACTTCATCAACTTGTTCATGCCTTTGCTTTGATCAAGTTGTTGGGAATATCGGTGTTCGCTCTCATACAGTCCATCGTCAATTGTCTTCTCCCTCCAGGTTTGCCAGCATGGTGAGGTTTGCTTGGTTTGCAGCCTCTCGATTGTTGCAAAGCAGGGGGAAGGACTGTGGTCGATGGACTGTAGACTGTGAGATCTCTTCTCCAGTCCTTGGTTCTACTGTCCACAGTTCTATTGTCCCATAGTCCTCTTGTACCAAATCGCGCGGCCATTTCCGACAAGATTCCGTGGTTACAATTAGCTGCTCATGAGATTCTTGGTTTACTTTTTGTTTGCCATCGCCACAGGCTTGACGGCCACAATGGCGACCGAGCCCGTGGATTCTCGTTACGTAGCTTCCTTCCCCTCATCGCTTTCCAAAAAAGGGTTGCAGGTCGAAGACGTTGACGATGCCCTGCGGCTGGGGGTGAAACACGCCGCGATCAACGTCGATTTGTGCCAACTGGTCGATGTATCGTCAGACGACTTGGAAGACAACGGCCAACCTTATTGGATAACTGGCGGACGGCGGTTCAATTTCAATTCCCGTTACCTGCATGAATTGGATCGCAAGATCAAGAAACTTTCCGATCGCGGCGTCGTGGTCTACCTCATCCTGCTGACGTATGCCAATGCCGATGAGCATATTAACAAGATTATGCTCCATCCTCGCTATGACCCAGCTGCGCCGAATCGGCTTGGAATGTTCAACGCGACGACGCCCGAGGGGAAGGCCTGGCTCACGGCGGTGATGAAGTTTCTTGCGGAGCGCTGGTCCCGGCCGAATGAAAAGTTTGGCCGAGTCTCCGGTTACATTGTCGGCAACGAGGTCAACTCGCACTGGTGGTGGTCGAACATGGGCCGCGCTTCGTTAGAAGACGTCGTGACTGCCTATCACGCCGCTGTGCGACTGATTCACAATGCCGTCCGGCGACAATCGTCGTGGGCCCGCGTTTACATTTCACTCGATCATTTCTGGACGATGCGCAATCCGCCGAGTGAGGAACTGCAGGCCGTTGGCGGTAAAGCGTTTCTCGACGATTTCGCGCGACAGGCTCGGGAAGCAGGGGATTTCGATTGGCACGTGGCGTATCATCCGTATCCCGAAGATTTGTTTAACCCGCGGTTTTGGAACGACACAACCGCCTTATCCGAGGAAAACACTCCGCGGATCACGTTCAAAAATCTCGATGTGCTAACACGGTATTTGAAACGTGACGAGTTGTTATATGACGGCGAGCCCCGGCGGGTCATACTCAGCGAGCAAGGTTTTCACACGCCCGATGGGCCGGACGGAGAATTGGTCCAAGCGGCCGCTTACTGCGCGGCCTATAAACAGGTTGAAAAAACCGAGGGTATCGACGCCTTCATTTTGCACCGACACGTGGACCATCCGCACGAGGGTGGCTTGCGATTGGGATTGCGCCGACTGGCTCCTGGCAATGGTGAGCCGCACGGTAAAAAATTGATTTATGAGTGCTTCCGAGCGGCGGATACCACGGAATGGGAAGAGGCATTTCGCTTTGCATTGCCTATTGTGGGGAAAAAGAGCTGGGAATAGGGCGTTTTGGTGCGGCCAAACCGCCAGCGGGCGAACCCCACGGATTGCCGAACTGTCCGTCTCACGGCGTTTGGCTAATAATAATTGAACGGAATCAGTACATCGAGGCAGGCGAAGCAATGGCATCAGGAGAAAGCGACGATGAGGCAAGTCGCCAGCGAACGCGAGAACGGATTGTTGTTTTAATTCTGGCCGCGGTCCAATTCACGACGATCGTCGACTTTATGATCGTTATGCCGTTGGGGCCGCAGCTCATGCGGACTCTGCAAATCTCTCCCGCGCAATTCGGCACGGTCGTGTCTTCCTACACATTCGCCGCTGGTGCGGCAGGCTTGATCGCTTCATCGATTGTTGATCGCTTTGCCCGACGTTCGACGTTCATGGTGTTGAACGCCGGCTTTCTGCTGGGAACTTTGTTCTGCGCGCTCGCACCCAATTACACGGCGCTCGTGCTCGCGCGGATCGCTACCGGTGCCTTTGGCGGTATTCTGGGCGGAATGGCGATGGCAATTATTGGTGACGTCTTTCCTGAAGAGCGACGTGGTAGGGCGACCGGCTCGATGATGACGGGCTTCGCACTCGCTTCGGTGGCCGGAGTTCCGTTTGGTTTATATCTCGGCACGAATTACGGGTGGCACGTACCATTCGTGGTGCTGGCGATTGGCGGCTTGCCGGCATTGATCTTGTCGCGGTTGGCTCTACCCCCACTCGATGCCCACGTGGGAAAGGCTCACGAACATCCGCTTGCTTCCTTGATGGAAACATTCTCGCAGCCGAATCATTTGAAGGCGTTCGCGTTGATCATCACGTTGATGGTGGGCAACTTCACGGTGTTCCCGTATTTGAGCGCCTATTTGGTGGCCAACGTCGGAATGAGCGAGCAGCAACTGCCGCTGGTTTACATTGCCGGTGGCGCGCTGACCTTTGTCGCGGCACCCATCGTGGGCAAACTCGCCGACCATTTCGGCAAACTCAAGATTTATCGCTTCGTCGCCCCAACTTCGGCGGTGATGATTCTGTTAATCACCCATCTGCCGCCGGTACCGACCGTTGTGGCGGTGCTCGTGTTTGGTGGCATGATGATGTGTAATGTGGGTCGCATGATCCCCGCGATGGCGATGGTCACCAGCAGCGTCGAACCACGCCGCCGCGGCGCGTTCTTGAGCGCCAATTCCTCGGTGCAGCACATGGCCTGTGGTTTGGGGGCTTCAATCGGCGGGATGATTATTGCCGAATCCCCCAGCGGCAAGATCGAGCATTTCGGCACCGTAGGTTGGATCGCCGTGGCATCGACGCTTGCGAGTCTGTGGCTCGCAGGTCATTTGCGCGTGGCGGATGAACCGATCTCGGCCGAGGAGATCAGCCTTGCGGCGGCAGCGGAGGGCGAAGTCGTGGCTGGCGAACCGATGTTGGTGAGCGAGTTGGAAGCGCGCTAAGCCGCGAGCGGCTAGAGGGTGTCGATGTCGTGGATCACGCTTGGGTCGTCAACTTCAAACCGCACGCACAAGTCGCGGTGATCGAGCCAAAATTGGCGCAAGCCTCCGGCTTCGTCGGCGGTGAGAATCTGTTCGGCAATCGTGGCTGGAATCATCACGGGGTGCCCACCGTTGCCGTTGAAGGTTGGCATCACGGCTTTGCCGGGATGTTCGTTAGCGATTGCTGAGATTTGCGTGAGGGTTCGTGGACTAATTGTTGGATGGTCGCCAAGTTGGAGGAGAATGGAAACATTACCCCCGGACCGCGTGGCGGTCCGGCTAAACTCAAGTGCAGCTTGCAGGCCGGTTTTGATCGAGTTGATCATTGGTGCGTCGGGATCGGACTCGATAACTTGGAATTTTCGATTTTCCAGTGCGGCCACGACTTCGTCGGCGCGGTGGCCGACGACGACGAACATCGCTTCGCAAGTCGAAGCAATTGTGTCGAACGCCGCCGCGACAAGAGGCTTCTCACCGTCGGCGGTGGGCACGAGATGAAACTGCTTGTTGCCCCCCATGCGACGGCCACGACCGGCGGCGAGGAGTAGGCCGTGTAGTTTGTGTTTATTCACCATAAATAGCCGCGATTCAACGAATCGCTGGGACCGGCGATTCGTTGAATCGCGGCTAAGGTTTGAAAGCTACTTCCGAGCCGCTTGCGGTTTGGTGATCGCCAACGCGGCGGGGGAATCACTCATCGGCAGCTTCAACCGTACTTGGCCATCGTATTTGTAGAGCGCGCCGGCAATCGCGGGGGCCGTCGGCACCAAGCCAATCTCACCAACCCCACGCGCGCCAAACGGGCACTCGGGATCGGGTTCTTCGACGAAAATGAGCTCCATCTCCGGCATTTGATGGCTGCGAAGAACTCCGCAATCGTTCATCTTTTTCGCTTGAATGACCGCTCCCTCGCTCTGGAAGTCTTCGGTCAGTGCGTAACCAATCCCCATGTGGAGCGAGCCGTACATCTGGCCCTTGAGGTGCGTTGGATTGAGCACGCGACCGACGTCGTGAGCGGCAATCATCTTCACGAGCTTGCCATCGTCGTCGAGGATCGCCACTTGGGTTGCGAAGCCGTAAGTGATGTGCGTCTTCGGCCCGCCGGGCTTGTCCATGTCGTAGCCGAGCTTACTGGTGTAACTGCAAATCCACTCGCCGTGGAACACTTGCCCCGCGAGATCGGCAAGAGTTTTGCCACTGTCGAGCGCGGCTTTGAGGGCTTTCCCCGCTTCGGCGATGGAATTTCCAGCCAGCACGGTTGCCCGGCTGGCGGTCGTCTGGCCGCAGTTGAGCATGAGACTCGTGTCGGTGGAGCATTTGAAAACTTCCGGAGGCAGGCCAGTCGCTTCTACCGCGAATTGGATGCAGATCGTGAACAGACCTTGGCCCATTTCGGTGAAGCCGGTGCGAATATGCACGCTGCCGTCGTCTTCAATCGTGAATGCCGCGCGGCCGATGTCGGGCATGCCATTGCCGATGCCGACATTCTTGATGCCACAGGCGATGCCGGCGTATTTGGCGGCTTTGAATTGATCTTTAACGGCTTCGAGCGTTTTTCGCAGACCGAATGGCTTATCGAGAATCTGTCCCGTGGCGAAGGCTTCGCCCCGTTCGAGGATATTCCGGTCGCGGATGTCGTAGGCATCGATACCGACTTTTTCGGCCAAGCGGTCGAGCAAACCTTCAATGGCGAATGCCGCCTGATTGGCGCCAAAACCACGCATCGCTCCGCAGGGAGGATTGTTCGTGTAAACGGCGAGCGATTCCATGTCGATGTTTGGCACGCGATAAGGTCCCGTGCAGTGGCCACCGGCGCGCTCCAGCACTTTGGCACCCACCGAGGCATAAGCGCCCTTGTCACCGATGATGCGAGCCTTCACCGCCATGATGTGCCCTTCGGCATCGCAACCGATTTTGTAATTCAGCACAATCGGATGGCGCTTCGGATGGATACGGAAACTTTCTGGCCGGGTGAGCGTCATTTTCACCGGTCGCTGTACGAGCCAAGCCATCAGCGCGGTCTGGGCCTGGATCGACATATCTTCCTTGCCGCCGAAGGCCCCGCCATTGCTCACGAGCAATACTTCGACGTGTTCTTTATCAATGCCAAGCACTGACGAGATCTGGCGTTGATCGTCGAAAACTCCTTGACCTTGGGTAAAGACAAACAGGCCGGGTTCTACGGGACGCTGAAGCGACCACTCGGTGTCCGTGTTGATCGGTACGACTAGGCATGCTTCGGGTTCGAGAAACAGGTGCTCGATCCGCTGCGTGACGTAGGTATCTTCCAGAACAAAGGCCGAGTTGCGAAAGCCTTCCTCGACATCCCCTTTTTTGAGCGACGATTTGCTCAGTAGGTTGGTATCGAGATGGGGATGCACGATGCCCAAGCTGGGGTCGAGTGCTTTTTCGGGATCGGTGATCGGCTCGTAGACTTCGTATTCGATGTCGATCAACTGGGCTGCGCGGCGGGCCAAGTGCTGTGTGTCGGCCACGACTGAAGCCACCACGTCGCCCGTACAGCGGGTCACGTCACCGATGCCCACGTAAACGGGCCAATCTTTGGCAATAAGTCCCACGAGCGGATCGCCCGGAATGTCGGCGGCGGTCACCACGCGATGCACACCATCGAGTGCCAGCGCGCGAGTGGGATCGATGGAAAGAATTTTCGCGCGGGGGTGATCGGTGAGTCGCACCGCGCCGTACAGCATGTCGGGCACGACCATATCGTCGACGAATTTGCGATCGCCAAGCACGGCGTCGTGGCCTGTGTAACGCTGTAGATCGGTCCCCACTTTGCCGGAACGGTCGGCCTCGGACAGCGGCGGCAATTCTTCGCCGCGGCGGAGTTTGGCGTACTGATCGATGCTGTCGACGATTTGCGCGTAACCCGTGCAGCGGCAAAGATGGGGCTTGAGCGAATTGGTGATTTCTTCGCGGGTGGGATTGGGATTTTTATCGCACAGCCCAACGCCACGCATCGCCATGCCAGGGATGCAAAAGCCACATTGCACCCCGCCACAGCGGACAAACGAATCGGCGATCTGCTGGCGATGCTCTTCGTCGAGCCCTTCGAGGGTGGTGATTTCCTTGCCAACCGCTTTGGCTGGCTTGATCGCACAGGACAATGTCGCCTTGCCATCGAGCAGAATTGTGCAACAACCACACTGAGCCTGGGGTGCACAGCCGTTCTTGGGTGAGGTGATCCCCAAGTGATCCCGCAGCACGTCGAGCAAGGTGAGCTCTTCGTGGTCGAGGATTTCGACTTCAACGTCGGAACCGTTGACTCGGCACGAAAGTTTGAGAGAGTTAGGGTCAGAAACTGTTGCCACAGGGTTGGCCTCCAGAGAACTGGTGTAGGTGAACCAGACCGGCGATGGTAAAACCTCCGCCTTGGGGGTTTGATAGCAAACCCGGTCAGTGACTGTTGCCTGGTCGTAGTGGCCAACTCATGCCTCGCAGTGGGCGAGACTATCCTTCCACCAGTACTAGTGTGCCATACGGACAGACTTGGTTCAAGCACAATACGGGACCTTCGCATAGACACAATAAGGGTTTTTGGTAGATTGCTCCGATTATGAAAAACAGCACATACCTCAAAGCAGCACAAAAGTACGAAAAACAGATGGTCAAGTTCCTGCGGGACTTGATCGCGATCCCCAGCGAATCGGCCGAAGAAGGGCCGGTAATCGCCCGTATCCGCGAGGAGATGGAAGCCACAAAGGCGTTCGACAAGATTTGGGTCGACAAGCTCGGCAACCTGTTGGGACAGGTCGGCACGCCCGGCAAGGGTAAGAAGCTGATCGCCATCGATGCCCACGTCGATACGGTCGGCATCGGCAACCGCGACGAATGGAAGCATGATCCTTACAAAGGTAAAGTCGCCGACGGCAAAGTCTGGGGCCGCGGCGCGGGAGACCAAGAGGGTGCCGTGCCGGCGATGGTTTACGCCGCCAAAATCTTGCGTGATCTTAAAGTCGACATGTCGGAGTTTTATTTGCTTCTGACGTTCACCGTGATGGAAGAAGACTGCGACGGCCTCTGTTGGCAGTACATCGTCAACGAAGACAAGATTAAGCCCGATGTGGTGGTCGTTACCGATTCCACGAACTGCACGATCTTGCGCGGTCAGCGCGGGCGGATGGAAATTGGCGTCACGTGTGATGGCAAGTCGTGCCACGGTTCGATGCCGGAAAAAGGTGACAATGCGGTTTACAAGATTGCTAAAGTCGTTCGCGAGATTGAATCGCTGAACGAGCGACTTCCTAAGGATGATTTCCTGGGCAAAGGAACGATCACGGTCAGCTACATCGACTGCAAGACTCCCAGCCTCTGTGCTGTGCCTGGACAGGCCTACATACATTTGGATCGCCGCCTGACGGTTGGTGATACCAAGCAATTGGCTGTCGCGCAAGTGAAAGACGCTGTGAAGCGGGCCGGCGTGAAAGCCAAGGTGGAAGTGTTGCGATATTCGCGGCCCAGCTATACCGGTTTGGAATACGAGACCGAGAAGTACTTTCCGACATGGTGCTTCCCCGAAGAGTCGTTGCAAATTCAGGCCGCGATCAAAGCACATCAAGATGTGTTGGGCCGCGCACCGGTTGTGCACCGCTGGACGTTCAGCACCAACGCTGTGTCGATCGCGGGGATGTACGACATACCCTGCGTTGGTTTTGGTCCGGCACCGGAAAGCGTGGCTCACACGGTCAACGATTCGGTGCCGATCCAACACCTGATCGACTGTGCGGCATTCTACGCCGGCTTCGGCGAGGCCTATTGCGACCTGGCTGCAGGTCGACCGAACGAAACTTCGATGACGTTTAAACGAAAAAACAGTGCTTAATAGAACACAGATGAACGCGGATTGGACGGATTTGCACTGATTTTGATCGGTGTTCATCCGCACAATCAGAGATAATCCGCGTTCTATTCCAAAGAATCATTAGTTGGAGAATATTGACCGATGGCGAATCTTAAAGGCCGCGACTATATCGAAACTCAGGACCTCACTCGCGAAGAGTTGGACCTGCTGCTGGATACCACCACGGAGCTCAAAGCGAAGTTCCACCGAGGCGAACCCACACAACTCTTGCCGCATCAAACGGCTTTCTTGCTGTTCTTCGATAAGTCCACTCGCACTCGTAATGCCTTTGAAGCGGGGATGACTCAGCTTGGTGGTCATGCCCACTTCCTTGATGCCGACGTCACGCAAATCAGCCACGGCGAAACACCGGCCGACACCGGCAAGATTCTGGCCTCGATGGGCCATGGTATTTGCATCCGCCACGACTTGGTGCTTGACCAGGGCAACAAGTACATGCGCGAGATGGCCGAGGCCTCCAATGTGCCGATCATCAACATGCAGTGTGACGTTGATCACCCTACGCAAACCCTAGCCGACTTGCAAACGATGCGTGAATTGTTTGGCAACGATTTGAGCGGCAAGAAGATCGCCGTCAGCTGGGCGTTCGCTCCCTCCTATGCTAAGCCGTTGAGCGTGCCGCAGGGCTTGATCACCTTGATGACTCGTTTTGGCATGCACGTGACGCTTGCGCATCCGCCGGGATACAATCTGGTCGGTCGGACGCTGGAAGCCGCTAAGAAGAACGCGGCTGAATCGGGCGGCAAATTCGAGATCGTCGACGACATGGATGCCGCGTTTGAAGGGGCTGACATTGTTTATCCCAAGAGTTGGGGCGTTTATGATCTGATGCTTGAGCGGCAGAACGCCACGACGAAGGATGAAATCGCCGACAACCAAAAGGCATGCCTCGCGATGAACGCGAAGTACAAGAATTGGATCTGCGACGAAAACCGTATGAAACTCGCCAAAAAGACGGCCGTTTACATGCACTGCCTGCCGGCCGATCGCGGCTCGGAAGTCACGGATGCCGTGATCGATGGCCCACAATCGGTGGTGTTCCCCGAGGCGGAGAATCGTTTACACACGGCTAAGGCGATCATGTCGTGCACGATGCGCGAGCGGCCGTTCTAGTGCGGAAAGGTAAAACTCATGTCATTCCGAAGGAGCCTAAGCGACTGAGGAATCTGGTTTCTACCTGAGTAAGTATAGGATCCGTGTGACGACTGAAGCCAGATCCCACGGGTCGCAGAACTCACCTCGGGATGACAAGGTTGCAAAGGACTTGCATGAGTATCGCGCCGCAGAAGTTGGTGATTGCGCTGGGTGGAAATGCCATCAGCGTGCCTGGTGAGCAAGGGACCATCGAAGAGCAGTTCGAGCACACCCGGCAGACGGCTGTTTTCCTCGCCGATGCGATTCTTACTGGCTACCAACCGATCATCACGCACGGCAACGGCCCCCAAGTCGGCAATATCCTGCGGCGGGTGGAACTCGCTAAGCATGAGCTTTACACGATACCGCTCGAGGTTTGCGTGGCCGACACCCAAGCGGGCATGGGCTATATGATCGGCCAGTGCTTGATGAACGAGCTCGCCGGGCGCGGTCAACAAAGTCACGTGACAACCATTGTCACCAACGTGCGAGTGGATAAGGACGACCCAGCATTCCAAAAACCGACGAAGCCGATTGGTCCCAAGCTCGAAAAAAGTGTCGCCGAAAAACAGCGCGACGCCGAAGGCTGGAAGATCAAAGAGATGCCAGACGGCAGTTATCGGCGGATCGTTTCGTCGCCGCGTCCCATGGAAATCATGGAGCTGTCGACGATCAGAAATCTAGCCGATGACGGAGAATTGGTCATCTGCTGCGGGGGTGGAGGCATTCCCGTTTGCCGTGACGAGCAAGGCAAATTCAGCGGCAGCGCGGCGGTCATCGACAAAGATTTGACGACTGCGTTGTTGGCTCGTGAGCTGGGCGTCTCGACGATGGTCATCCTCACGGGCGTGGAGCGGGTATGCCTTAATTTTGGTAAACCCGACGAAAAGCAGCTCTCAGAGGTTTCTCTGGTGGAAGCTCAAGAATATCTTGGCGCGGGGCACTTTGGTTCGGGGTCAATGGGGCCCAAGGTGGAAGCCGCGGTCGATTTCGTGACTAACTCTCAAGCGCCCAACGCCGTGGCCTATATCGGACATTTGGAAAAGCTCGGTGAAGTCTTAGCGGGTTCGAGTGGAACGAAGTTTGTGAAGTAGCACTTCGACTAGCCGGACAGCAACGCGGTCCGGTCCGCGCTAACAATTATGGCCCGGAGCACGTTGTGCTCCGGCTAAGGTTTACATCCGGCCCCATAGTTCGCGGGTCGTGGCCACCGCGGCGGCACGCAGCGATGTTTCATCGCACGACACGACTTGGCCGTTACGCAGACACCAACGACCATCGATCATCACGCTGTCGACGAATTCCGGCCCGAGCGTAAATAAGAAATGCCCAGCAAGGTTATCGCTCGTAAGCGGCGTCGCGGGGCGGTAGCTGGTAAGCACTAAATCCGCTGCGGCCCCCACTTCCAATTTGCCCAGCGTCACGCCCAGTCTTTTTGAAGCGAGCCGAGCCGATTCAGCGAGCAACCCCAGCGAACCACCAAAGGGCAGGGGGGAATGAGCATCATGACTTTTGAATTCCGCAAGCCGAGCTTCACGCCACATGTCGGCACCGATGCCGTCCGTGCCGAGCGTAACTGGCAAAGTGGCATTCGCTACTTTGGTGTAGCCGACGCCATTGTTCATATTGGAACTTGGGTTGTGTGCTAGGTGCAGCAACTCTTTGTACTCGGCGAGCCGCGCGTGATCATCTGGTGAAAGATGCGTGCCGTGGCCAAGAATTGTGCCTGGAACTTCGAGCAATCCGACCCGCTCGAAACGGTCGATCAAACCACAGCCGAATTGCTCGCGCGTTATTTTCTCGTCGACGGGATCCTCGGCCACGTGGATATGCACGCCGACCCCCAATTCGCTGGCCATCTCGACGCAATTCGCTAGTGACAGCTCGCTGAGCGTAAAGCTGGCATGGGCTCCCACTAATGCGGCGAAATGTCCGTTGTTGCGTGACTGACACTGGCGAATGTAGCGTTCACTTTCGACCAGTCCTTCGCTCCCTTCGGTGGGGCGATTGCGGTCGGTCACTTCGTAGCAAAGCACGCCCCGGCATCCAACGTCGGCGATGCCTTGCTCCAACGCGGTAAGGCTTCCTTCGATGCAATTGGGAGAAGCATGATGATCGATCAAGGTCGTCGTACCACATCGCAACGCCGTGAGCGCACCAATTTGGCCGCTCGCTTTGACGCTCTCCAAATTATGGGCACGGTCGAGCCGCCACCAAATTAGCTCCAAGATCTCGTGAAAATTCTGGGGCTGACGTGGTGGGGCAGGCATCCCCACGGCAAGCGCCGAATACAAATGGGTGTGAGCACAGACGAGGCCCGGCATCAGGACGGCCCCAGAGCAATCGACGATGTCGTCGCCAGGTTGCAGCGTAAGATTGGTGCCCACCGAAACAATGCGGCCATCGGCCTCACGCAGATCGCCCCGCTCGACCCGCGGGGGGTCTAACTGGACCAGTAAGCAATCGCGAAATAAGGTCGGCATCGTCTTGACCAAGATTGAGTCTGAATTCCACGCGGATGGTGTGCCTATCCGTGAGTCTAAGACACTGCTGGGCGAGCCAGCAGTGGCACCCGAATAACTTACAGTAGTTCTAAAACGCCTGTTTGCTTGTTGAACGCTTCAATCTGTCTGTCCCACTCGCCCGCATGAGCAAAAGTCTGATCCCAGAAATCAGGATTCCACAACTCACGGAGTTCGTCGGCCGTGCGGCCTTGTTGCTCAACCCAAGTGAAATACTTGAAGTTGTGCAGGGCCTTGCGGTCGGCGTAGGTGAGCTCGCGCAGATAGTCGAGCGAAATACCGTCGAGGTATCGAGCCCGGTCGTTGGATGCGAGTTCCGCTGAATAGGCACCACGTTCCGAGGATAACTCTTCCAACCGGCTGGAATACAGTTCTGCAGCGTCGGTGAGACAGAGGAAGATCACGTCGCGGTTGGTCATGTCGTAGTATTTGGCAGCTTTGATCGCGGCGACGAGATTGCAAATGCCCGAGATGCCCACATTGGGAAGCTGCGCGAGAAATTCAGGGGGTAAGTCATCGCTCAGCACTTCGTGCCCGTCGCGTTCGTTGAACAATCGGAAGAGCGACATGCATTGCTCGTCATCGATTGCAGCCACCATGTCGGTGTTGCGGACATTATGAATCCAAGGAACGTGCTTGTCGCCGATGCCTTCGATGCGATGTCCCCCGAAGCCAAATTGATAGAGCGTCGGGCATTGCTGGGCTTCGGTGGCAACCACGCGAATATCGGGATGCGTCTTACGCAGGCGATCACCGGCAGCAATAGTACCCGCGCTGCCCGTGGCTGAAACATAACCGGCGAGTCGATGGCCTGGCGCGACTTGCTGGAAGACGTCGAGAATTGCGGAGGCCGTGACATGATAGTGCCAACAGGCGTTGCCGAATTCTTCAAATTGATTGAAGATCACGCACTCAGGACGTGTTTTGCGAATCTCCCAGCATTTGTCGTAAATCTCTTTGACGTTGGATTCGCAACCGGGGGTGGCAATTACTTCAGCGCCAATTTCTTTAAGCCATTCAAATCGTTCGCGGCTCATTTCTTCGGGCAGAATCGCCACGGCCGTGCAGCCCAGGAGTGCCGAGTCAAAGGCCCCGCCGCGGCAATAATTCCCCGTGCTGGGCCACACCGCTTTCTGCGACGTGGGATCAAATTGCCCACTCACGAGTTTGGGAATCAAGCAACCATAGGCCGCGCCGACTTTGTGAGCGCCCGTGGGAAAGTATTTGCCCATCAGGCCGATGATGCGAGTTTCGACGCCGGTGAGTTCCGAGGGAAATTCGATCCAATTCCCTTCGTTGAACAGTCCGCCTTTTTCGACGGGCTCGTTCTTCCAAGTGATACGAAATAAATTCACAGGATCGATATCCCACAAGCCTACTTGGCGGAGGCGATTTTTTATCTTGTCGGGGATCGAATCAGGACTGCGCATCTGGGCGAACGTTGGGAGCAGAATCTTCCGCTCGCGAAAGCGCTCGATCGTGCGGGACAAGACTTGTTCGTTGATTTGCATCACCTACTCCGAAGATAAACTCACCACAACGACAAGGATTAAGAGTTAACCACGAGTCTAACGAATAGCACGAATAATATTTATTCGTCTGATTCGTATTATTCGTGGTTTCCTCTGCGTTCTCTGTGGCTAACTAATAAATTACTATTTTTCTATAACTTCCGCGATGGCCGCGAGGTTGGGTTGCACGCGAATTGGGTGTCCTCCCGCGCGGATTGAGCTGCGAATATCTTTGAGTCCGCTGCCGGTAACCATCGCGAGAACCGATTCGCCAGGCTTAATTGTTTTATCATCGAGCGCAGCCATCACGCCAGCAAGAGCTGCAGCGGCGGCTGGCTCGGCAAACACACCATGCTTGCCACCCAAACGAATCGACTCGAGAATTTGTTCGTCGCTGACGCATTTCACAATACCATTGCCATCCCGCAACGCGTTGACGGCTTTTTTCCAATTGCGGGGAACTTGCACGTCGATGCTGTCGGCCATCGTAGCGCCTTGGCCAGGGGCGGGGAGTTTGTTGTGCTCCATGGCATAGGGAATGGGTGCCACACCGGCGGCTTGAACGCCCAGCAGGCGTGGCAAGCGGTCGATCACGCCCAAGGCATGCATTTCGGCGAAGCCTTTCCAAATGCCAGCAATCGTGCAACCATCGCCGATGCTCACGGCGACCCAATCGGGAACTTCGCCTAGCAGCGAAACCTGCTCGGCCGCTTCGAGGCCACCCGTTTTTTTACCTTCGACCAACACCGGATTGATCGCACAGTTGCGATTATACCAACCAAATTTATCGCACGCCGCCGAGCAGAGTTGATAGGCTTGGTCGTAGGTTCCTTCCACAGCGAAGACGCGAGCACCAAAAACCAAGAGCTGTGCGAGCTTGGGCTCGGGGGCCGTCGCGGGGACAAAGATATTGGCTTGCATGCCAGCCAGGGCTGCGTGGCAAGCGAGACTCGTCGCGGCATTGCCTGTCGAGGCACAGGCGATCGTGTTGGCGCCAACTTCCAAGGCATGGGCGACCCCCACAGAACTTGCGCGATCTTTGAACGAAGCCGACGGATTGCGGCCTTCGTCCTTGAACAGCATTCGCTTGAGACCGAATTGTTTTGCCAATCGCTCAGCCGCGATCAGCGGAGTCCAACCCACTTGCCACTCGTATTTGATTGAAGTGGGCTTAAGCGGCAGCAGCTCGGCGTAACGCCAATGGTTGAGTGCTCGCGAGGCGAGTGGCTTGGCATCCCAAGCTTTGCGAACAGCGTCGAGATCGAAGCGAAAATCAAGAATACCTTCAGCGGGCCCACACTTGCCACACGTCATCCAAACTTGCGGCGCATCCGACGATGCCGTGCTGTAGGTCGTGCCACAGTTGACACAAACGAGTTCTTTGATCATCCCAATGTCCTTCTCTACTTATGCAAGTTTGCACTCTAACCCACTCGCCGTGGTGAAGCTAGTGGAACAACGTCAGCCAAGCTAGAATCATAAAGAGAGGCAGAACAATTGGTTGCGGAAATCACCTAGTACCCAGCGAGCGACGTGATATGGTCGATCTGTTTTGCACTCCCTTTGTCGAACTTGTGGATCGCATGCGTCTGGAGTTCGCGCGGCAGCAAGCTATGTTCGATCTGCCGCGCCGCAAGTGGTTCGTGCCGGCACCGGAAGATCCGCTCGATTTGTCGGTGAAGTTCCACGGGCAAACCGCGGGGAATCCCGTCGGCCCCGCTTCTGGCCCACAAACCCAAATGGCACAGAATCTCGTGCTGTCCTGGCTCGCGGGTTCGCGGATCCTGGAGCTTAAAACGGTGCAAGTGAACGATGCGCTGCAAATCTCGCGGCCCTGCATTGATGCAGCGAATGTTGGCTACAACATCGAGTGGTCGCAGGAACTCAAGGTGCATGAATCGCTCGATCAATATGTGCAAGGGGCTATGCTGATTCATATGCTTCGGCATGCGCCGCAGGAGTTTGGCAGTCCGTTCGGTGAAACTGATATGGGGGGCACCAGCGGTGAAACGGTGTTTGATTTGTCCGTGGGCTATGACCTCGCGGGTATCCAAACCGAGAAAGTCGTAGGTTTCATCCGCGGGATGATGGACGCGACAGAAAGCGTCGAACGACTTCGCGATCAACTGCCGCATCGTTTGCGAGCTTTGCGCGAGCTGGATTTTCCCACGAAGCTCAGCCGCAGCATCACGCTGTCGACATTTCACGGCTGCCCGGCGGATGAGATTGAGCGTATCTGCGAATTCTTGCTCACGGAAATCGGTGTCGACGTGATCGTGAAAATGAATCCGCCAATGCTGGGCAAAGAACGGCTTGAACATTTGCTCTACGACATAATGGGCTACACGGAACTGACCGTGAATCCTCACGCCTACACCAGCGGGCTGTTGTTCGATCAGTCGATCGCGATGTGCGAGCGTTTGAGTAAGCTGGCTGCATCGCGGAAACTGGGGTTGGGGGCAAAGTTCTCTAATACGCTTGAAGTCACGAACCATCGCGACGTGTTCTCGCCTAACGAAAAGGTGATGTATCTCTCGGGGTTGCCGTTGCACGTGATTACGCTGACGCTGGCCAATGAGTTCCGTCAACGCATTGGCGCGGCGATGCCAATTTCTTTCTCGGCAGGGATCGACCGCAAGAACGTCGCCTCGACTGTCGCCTGTGGATATGTGCCGGTGACGACCTGCACGGACCTCTTGAAAACGGGTGGGTACGGGCGGCTGCCGCCGTATTTTGATGAACTCGGCAAAGCGATGAATGCCGTCGGCGCGAAGACGATTGATGATTACTTGCTCGATTGCCGAGGACAGCGTTTGGCTGCAGGGGGCGATCCTGTTCGTGCTGGATTTCTCAACAACGCGATCATCGTCGAGGAAATCCAAGCCGACACGCGTTACTATGCCGCGCAGAATCGTGCCGTGCCGAAGAAAATTAATTCGCATCTCACCACGTTCGATTGCATCACCTGCGACAAGTGCATCCCGGTTTGTCCCAACGACGCGAACTTTGCGTATCCCGTCGCGGCGGTGGATATCCTGTACTGCGATGTCGAAGTTCAGCCCGATGGCAGAGTTGTTGAAATCGGCGAACCCAAGCCGTTTCGCGTGGAGAAGACCGAGCAGATTGCCAACTTCGCCGACTACTGCAATCACTGCGGCAACTGCGACACATTCTGCCCGGAGTACGATGGGCCGTATTTAATGAAGCCCAGCTTTTTTGGTAGCCGCGAGGCGTTTGAGGCGGGCGTACCTCATGACGGGTTCTTCTTATCGGGCATGTCGGGATCGCTGAAGTTGGAAGCGAGAATTGATGGGATGCCGTTGAGCATTGCTGAGACCGCTGATGGATATCTTTTTTCAGACGGCACGGTCACGCTAACAATCAATTCCATCGGCAGTGTGGAATCAACTCACCCGAAATCGCCGCATGTGGTCGACATGGGACGCTATCATGCCTTGGCAACGCTGCTGCGTGGCATCAGTGCGGCGGGGCGCATTCACGCGGTGAATACTCGGTTGTTGGCTGAAGCTTAATTGGCGGCCAGTGTGTTGCGAGCGTTAGCCGCGGCCATGTCGACGCGACGGATGTTGGCCCAATCGTCTTTGTAGGTGATGGGCACAAACTTGCTCGTGCCATCGGCACCAAATTCCTTGGCGACCTTCGTGCCGTCCCACTTGAATTCCAGCAGCGCCGTTTTGATGGCCTCTTGGATTTCCGGGGTCAGATTATAGGCAAACCCGAACGCCGCGGGAGGAAACTGCTCCGATTCGTAGATCGTGCGGATGTCTTCTTTTTTGACGTCGCCCTTGGCGATCATGCGGGCGAGCACGTCGCTGGCTATGGGAGCAGCGTCGACGTCACCTTCCAGCACGGCAGCGATAGAGCCTGCGTGGCCGTAGGTGTAACGCCATTCGTAATCGCGTTCGGGCTCGAGCTTGAACTCTTCGCTCATGAGCAGCATCGCCGCGGCTTTGCAGCCGGAATTCGAACGTGGACGGGTGAAGGCGATCTTCTTGCCGCGCAAATCACTGAGCTTCTTGATCGGGCTGTCGGCTTTGACGACGAACTCCATTTTATAGCCGCTCGAGCCATCTTCCTTGCCAAACATGCAGACGGGAATAAACCCGGCCGTGTTCACAGCCACGGGGACTTCGCCGGTGCTGAGCGCGGTGATATGTAGTCGACCATTGCGGAGCGCTTCGTTTTGCTCGCGGGCATCGGTGAGACGGAGATATGTCACGGGGATGCCGGTCTTCTCTTTGATGGCATCCATGACTTCTTGCCATTGCGCGGGCTCGTTGGTGGAGTCTTCGGACGTGATGAACGAAAAGACCAGTTCGGTTGGCTTGGCTTGCAAGGCCGCATTCTCGGGGGCATCAGGCAGCAGATCGTTATCCGCATCTTTGTAGACGGGGTCCAACACAACGGTCGGACTCAGGCTTGCAAAGAAGTTGCTCATCGTGCGGTTGACGTACTGCTCTTGGGCTTGCTTTTCGATGGACGAAGAAGCGTAAGCGGCCCAACCTGCCACGGCGGCGACGACTGCAATGGCAGCCACGACCCGCGCACGAATAACACCTGCTTTGATGCTCACGAGACACGTCTCCGCAAAGAGTGACAAATTTCGGAACTAGAAATTGGTATCGACGGTTTCACCACCATCACGACTGCCGATGGCACGCCAAACAGCAATATCGACGTCGTCGTTCGCAATTGCAGTGTGTCCGTCACCAAAACCAACCACCACCGTGCCAGGGTGTGCACTACGAGCCGCAATAATCGCATGCTCAAAAACCGTGTCCGGAATACCACTGTTAGTGCCACAATCCAAGCCGTTCCAATTAGGTGTAGCGACATGGTTGTATTGACTCGCATCATAACCAGCGAACGGCCAACCATTAGAGAATTGGCTTCCTTCCAACCATCGCCCCGCACCCGTCAAATTCATGCTGCTTGTAGGAGGACTATTCGCGGCTGCTAAACATTGATCATAAATGTTACCGATTGTAATTGATGCAACATTGTTTCCCTGACCCAAGCCAATAATATCTCTATTGGTCGGAGGGGTACTACCTGCATTACTGCCACTACCGCCTAAACGTTCAGAGAAAAAAGCCGTTTTCGATAAACCGTCCGTATAGTAGCCTGCTTTGAGACCTGTCCTTCCTGCTGTAAAGGCACCATTACCACCTGCAGGAAATCCTTCTGGAGATACAGCGTTATAGGCAAGGTCTAGCTGAGCCACGTCAGCAGCTTCTGTGGCACCTGCGAAGACAGTTGAGCCACCGAAATTGGCGCGATAACTGTTCTCGGAAATAATCTTTTCAAAAACACCATCACTCGGACATAAGAACATACCACTAGCTGTAGCATAGGCATTGTAATGAGGATTACCTGTCGTGGTCATGGCTTTAATTTGACCCTTCGAAAAGTCGATCATGTTGTAAACATTGTTGGCTTCCATGTAGGGCAATAGCCAAATATGAACTGAAAAGTTGCCGTATCGCTGGTTAGGATTCCAACTTGTCGAGTAGGTCGAGCTGGGAAAATCTTCTACCCAACCTGCACCAGTCCTTCGCTCTGCTTCTGGACGTAAACGACCCGGTGGAAATACGCCTTTTGCACTTTCATAGTTCGCCGCCGCGAGCGACATTTGCTTAACATTGTTGACGCATTGTGTGCGACGAGCGGCTTCACGGGCCGCTTGAATGGCCGGGAGCAATAGGGCCACTAACACGCCGATGATGGCGATCACCACCAGGAGTTCCACGAGGGTGAAGCCGTCGGCACGGCGAGAGGGGGATCCGAAACGATGCATGGCGCTACTCCGTCAATTCGGTGAGATTAATGGCTTCTTAATAACTTTATAAAAACTCAATGAGAAAAGAATGAAGGTTTATTAAAGACTTGTCAAAATATTTGCGTGCCAAACGGCGCCTCATCAATTTGGCTCGCTACAATCCACATCGACCCAGACCAACCGGTGGTCGGAGCTGGGAAAGGGGAATTCTCCCACAAGCTTAAACAGTGTGTCTGTATTTTGCGGCCAAAAGACGCCGGAGGCAACTACTTTTAAGTTTTTTGACGGCAAAACGTAGTCGAGCCTCAAATTTCCAGGGCCATCCTTGTCCGCTGCGTCCAAGGTATCATGTCGAGGGTCACCCTGATGTAACTCATTGACCCCACCCTGCAACTTTGCCTGTTCTACGCCACCCTTACTCTCGGGGTTCGACCCGGAAGCCAACTCGGGCGAGGCCAAGAGCTTGGAAATCCCTGCTTTCCCCTGACCATCATGCGGGTCGCCATTGAGATCCCCCATGATAACGAAGCTTGCTCCCGGCTTGATGCCCCCTAGCTGCCCCGCATCGTCATAGATGTAGCCAGCTGCACCTTCCCCGGTGTAGTCGTCCGAGATGTAGTCGGCCCAAAAGCGAATCTCATCGTGATTACGGCAGCCGTTGCGATCCTCGGCACCATCAAAGGTGGGTGGCGTGGGATGGCTGACAAGAGCATGGACAGTCTTCTCGCCGATTTGAATCGGCACATCCCAATGGCTCTTCGAGGAGAGGGGGAAACGACTTAATACCTCAGTGCTGTACCAATCATGGGGTTCATCGGTCTCAGGATCGTCCGGCAGTTTTGCTCCTGGCATATCTTGCCAACGAAAATTCTGGAACGTGCGAATGGCGTCGGTCTGGATCGGATGCTTCGATAAAACCACCATGGCGTATTGCCCGGGATATTGGCCGAAGCCCCAGCAATCGCCGCCGTATTCCACCGTGCCTACTTGGCTCCCGACTTGGCCATTGCAATCCAAGTCGTGTCCCGAGGCAACGCCCGTGTTGCAAGTGGCGAAGTAGCGATACTTGTATTCAATGGGTTCAGCAGGACCGTCGGGGGACTGCGAAAAATTCTGTCCGACCGCCAGATATTTCTGCTGAAACGCGTCGATCAATTGACCCGCCGCATCGTAATCGACTTCATTTAGGAGTAATACGTCGGGCCGAACGCGCTGGATGATCTCGGCTTCCGACCGAGCTTGACGGTCATTCCCCGAGGCGATTCGTTGAGCCACATCCTCCGCGGACTTGCCATAAAGTGAGACGTTGAAAGTGGCGAAGCGAACCGTCTCGCCGGGAGCCTCATAGGCCATGCTGGCTAGGACTGCCAGCACGAAGATGGCCCGAACGGCAAAAGAGACGACGACTGATATGGTTGCTGATCCTGCCAACGTGCGACTCGCTAAGTTCCATGTTCTCTGCGGTAGGCCTTATCTTAGGGGATTGTGCAAAGATGGGAACTGATTGGTCGTTAGTAATGCACTGGGTACGGAAACTACGCACCAGGTACGTCCTGTTTGCATTATATTTAACGACTGATTAGACTGTGAGCATTGAAAGCCCACCGATCCGCCCGGCTCTCGCGAGCCAATAGTTTGAGAATCTTGGCGGTTAATTCATGCCAAATTCATGTTTTCTTAAGTGAATCTCACTATAGTAGCAACGGAATAGAGTCAGGAAGGTCAAGCCGAGAGAAGATCATAGAGGGACTCGTCGCGCTTTTCTGCTTGGACTTAGCCTACTAACAACTCTGAAGGTCAGACTAACAGGAGAAAGACTCGTGCGAAGATTATTAATTTGTTGTTACGCTGCGTTGGCAGCAGCGGGCTTGGTCTCGCAAACGTTTGCTCAAACGCGATTTGCTATTGTTCTCAACGAGCAGAATAACAACGGCGACTCACCCAAGAGCGTCTCTTTCTACGACGCTGACAATCTCAATCAAGGCCCGCTGTTTAGCGTTTTCACCGGTTACGAACGCTCGAACAACTTCGACGAACCTCAAGCGATTGATGTCGATCCAGTGACTGGCGACGTTTATCTTCTCGCTTTTGATAGCGGTACTCCGGCTGTCGACACCGTCGACACCTCCGGTGATTTCGATATCCTCAAGATCAATTTCATGGATGTCTTGAGTTATTGGCAGACGAATCACCAAGGCCACGATGTGAGAGGTGAAAGTCTAGTTGATCCATTTTCTAACCCACCCACTGCTGGGTTTGCTTACGCCGCACGCGGGGACTATGTGACCTACGGTGTGGACAGTCCAGGTTTTGACTTTGCTGTGATCCACAGCAATACCTTCTTGTTGCCAGGTGCGATTGAGAAGATTGGCGAAGTGAAACGCAATAATTTCCTCGGCGAACCATCACCTTTCTATCCCACTTCACTGGAATTCGTTGATGAAAATACTTTACTACTCCTCGACAATTCCTCTGCGCCTAATGGCGATCCTGAAGATCTGTCTACTGATCACGAGTATCGCGTCCTTGAACGAGTTTCAACTGCGCCCGGTGCAGCCAACGGCGCGGCCTTTGACTTCTTAGACGGTGGCTTTAACGTCGGCACAACCGAATCTTGGAATTCTCGTCGGATCGGTAAGGTTAATATGGATGTCGAAGGTCACAGTGAACCCACGGCTTCCGCTTATTATCATGATCCTGTGAGTGGCGTCCGCGGTATGTGGGTCATGGAAAGTGACGGCGCCGGTGATGATGTGTCCTTCATGGAAATTGATAACTCCAACAATTTTGTTGGGTATCGCAATTTCACGAGCGGCGTGCCCGCGTTTGCCTTGGATGATGATCCTTTCTTCAGCACAGTGTCTAATGATGGTAAAGGTGATCACATCCATGTTGACCTCGACACCGGCGATATCATCATTGTCGAGTCAGGTTTTAATGACACTTTGGACGGCATTGGTGCTGGTGATCACGAACCAGCCCTATTGCGTGCCGAAATCGTGAGCTACGACAATGGCGGACAAATCGAGATTGGCGCTTGGAGCGAGAAGATCATTCTCAACCCAACAAAATCGACCGGAGACGTCGGCTTCCTCGAGCGTGGCCAGTGGTCAGCTTGGGACAGTGAGACCGATCAATTGTTTATCTTTGCTCCGGGTGCCGCAGGTGAAACACCTGAATTTGCCTTCGACATGTGGGTCATCGACTATGCCACGGGTGTCACGACTTCCTTCTTGGATTTGGATGACAGTATTTCGCTGTTCACCTCGATTGGCTTCGGCGACAAGGTCGACTTCTTCACCATTCCTGGCGAAGGCCTGGATGGAGATTTCGATGGCGACGGCGACGTCGATGGTCGGGACTTCCTGGCTTGGCAGCGCGGCGAATCGACGACTCCTTTCAGTGGCGCGGACCTGCTCGAATGGCAAACGGCCTACAACGGCGGTGCGCTATCGGGCTTGAATGCCGTCCCCGAGCCCAGCTCGTTGTTGATCTTGGCTTTGGCGGTTGCCCCGCTGGCTTGTGGCCGCAAGCGGTAAGCTGAACGATATGTTTTGTTAATCAAACGGCCATGCCCGCGAAAGTGGGCATGGCCGTTTCTGTGTCCTGATTTTTGCTTACAGAACAGTAAGGTTGTTGCGATGACGCGAAGAGTCTCTATTGCCTGGTTTTGTGGTCTGTTCGTATTGGCATTTCTGAGCCGGCAAATGGCTTTTGCCCAATATGATGCACCGACGACTTACTACAACTCCGCGACGGGGACGGGCGCGACGCTCAAAACCCAGCTGCGCACGATCGTCAGCACCATGACCGGAGTCAACTACGGCGATGCCCGATATTCCGCAGCGATCACCGATGCTGACCCCAACAACTCTGCGAATGTCTTGTTGATTTACAATCGGGCCTCGGTTTCGAATGTTTGGGATGGCGGAACGAGTTTCAATCGCGAGCACATTTGGCCACAATCGCGGCTCGGTGCAAGTGCCAGCAATGGCACAGTTAATATTGCTTCGGATCAATTCAATCTTCGCCCAGCGAACCCAAGTATCAACTCTTCGCGGGGCAATGATCCCTTCGGCATGGATACGACGACGGGCAATCATCGAGCCGTCGGTTCCTATTACTATCCAGGGGATGCCGATGCGGGGGACGTGGCCCGCTCCCAGTTTTACATGGCTACGCGTTACACTCAGCTTTCTTTGGTCGACACTTTTCCTTCTGGTCTTCAGATGGGAGATTTATCGTCACTCATTAATTACCATTTCCGCGACGTGCCCGATGCGTTCGAGGAGCGGCGTAATCATGCGATTTATGGACTGGCAGGTGCATCTGGCTCGCCGGCGATTACGAATCCCTACCGGCAGCAGAATCGCAATCCGTATGTCGATCACCCGGAATTTGTATGGTCGGTGTTTGTCGATCAGCAGAATGATTCGCAACTGTACGTTGGCGGAGCGCCCAGTGCCGATGGAAGTTCAACGCACAGTTTGAATTTGGGAAGCGTGCTGGTCGGTGCCGCCGTCCCCGCCGCGCAGAATGTTTCGCTCAGTAAGAACGGTTTGGATGGCACCTATTTTGAAGTGACAACCAGCGGCGCGGCAACTTCTTCGATCTCAGGACGGTACAACGCCTTCCAAGTTTTGACCTCGGGAACTGATACCCGTGCGTTGACGGTTGGCCTCAACACCAACACGGCAACCGCGGGACTAAGGTCGGGGGCGGTCTTGATCAACAATTTAGATATTACGACCGACGGCGGTGCCGGGCGGGGCAATAACGATGGGAATGATACGATCGATGTGTCGCTCAACGTGCTGTCGCATGCGAATCCTTCGTTCACACTGGCGAGCGATGAAAACGTTTTGAATCTCGACTTTGGCACGGTCACAATGGGCAGCGTGGTTCCCGCCTTTGAGTTTGAGATTGGCAATCTCATCGAGACCGCTGGTTTCACCGCGGGACTGGATTTAGATTCGATTGTTTCCGCTGGTGATATCTCGGCACTGACGACGAGCCTCACCGCTTTCAGTTCACTCGATGCGGGAAGCACGAATTCGTTCTTAGCCTCGATCGACACGTCGGCGGAAGGAACTTTCAGCGCCAGTTACACCTTGAATTTCTCGGACGAGGACTTGCCCGGTGCAGCTGGCCTGGGGGCGATGACGCTCACCTTGTCGGGCATCGTCGAAGCAGCCGCCGTAGAAACGGGTGATTTCGATGGCGACGGCGACATCGATGGCCGTGATTTTCTCGCCTGGCAGCGGGGCGATTCCTTCGATCCTTTCAGCAGCAGCGATCTGGAATTGTGGCAGGCGGAGTATGCTGCCCCACCCGTTGTTGCTTCCGTCGCCGTCCCTGAACCAAGCAGCGTGCTGTGCCTGTTCGTTTTGGCGGGCCTCTCGGGGAGCTCGCGTCGTCGTTTGTCGTTGTCTCTTTAGGACTTAGAACGACGGGAAAATTTTGTTGTGACGCCCACGACCCGCCATTATTATTGGGGAGGTTTTTAGCCGTAGAGTTTTTCATCCATGATCGGGAGGTGGCTAGTGACTTCCAGGTTTCGCCCTATCACTCTTCAGGGTTTTGCCACTTTCGCTTTTGCTGCATTTAGCGTCCTCTTTACGCATGAAGCCTTTGCCCAGCTTCGCATCACCGAGGTGATGTACAACCCCATTGACGACAGCGTTTGGGAATGGATTGAAGTTCGCAACTTCGGTAGCCAGGCGGTGAATCTCAACGGCATGCTTGCTCGCCGGTTAGGGGACCCCGATGTGGCGACCCCTTCACCCACAATCAGCGCCACGCTCGATCCCGACACGGTTATCAATCCGGGAGAAACGGCGGTTATCTACGATGGTGAATTTTCGGACGACAACTCGGTCAATTTTAACGATTCCTATTTTCGGCAAGCTTGGGGGTTGGGGCCCGCGGTGAAACTCATCGCCGCGGATTCGCTACCGTCACTCACGAACACAGTAGATAGCCCTGGTCGCTCGATTGGTTTTTGGGCCACGGCGTCGGATTGGCGTGCAGATCAAACCGACGACGAAACGGCTCGTTTTGACCATGCCGCATTCAGCTTGGATTTTTCATCGGCGAACTTTCCTCAAGCCGATGGGCAATCGATCGCCTGGTCGGGTAGTGGCAGCCATGGTGCGGGTTCGAACTGGTATTTGAGCAACTCAGGCATCAACGGCGCCGTGACGAGCAGCGCGGTTTCGATACCAGGCTCAATCAACAGCGATGACGATATCGGTAATCCGGGCATCAAACCACCAGGCATATCAAGTGTTTCAGGGCTGCAAGTCACGGAAGTGATGTTCGACCCGGCCAGCCCCGATGACGATTGGGAATGGATCGAGCTTTATAACAGCAGCGGATCCGCAATTTCGTTGGCAGGCTACACGCTCGATGACGTTGCCAATCCGGTCGTCACTTCGGCCAACATTGCGGGTGGAAATGTTGCCGCGGGAGGGACCGCCATTTTGTTCAATGCCGATGACGTAACGGCGGTGGAATTCGCCGGAGCCTGGGGATCGGGGCTTAACTTGGTCCCGGTCACAAATTGGAGTCGGCTGACGCTGAACAACACGGGCGACACGATTACCCTCAAGAACACGTTTGGGACGACGGTTGTGACACAAAACTTCATGCAGACGAGCGGTTTCCCCAACCCACCTGAAGGAGCCTCATTAAGCTTAAAAAATCTCAGTCTGAATGCGGCAACTGGTTCCAACTGGGCCGTGAGTGCCGATGACGATTCGCTGGGTTCTTTCGCGGCGACTCTTGTGTCCGGCGGGGAGGGAGGTATTCCCTTACATCTGGGCGGGGATGTCGGTAGCCCGGGGAGTTTTCTTTCGGCAGGTGAGCCTTCAAATACCGGGGATTTCGACGGCGATGGGGATATCGATGGGCGCGACTTTTTGAGATGGCAGCGTGGCGGTTCTCCAAATCCCCACAGCAGCCAGGATTTGAACGATTGGCGTTCCCGTTTCGGAGTTGGACTTGTGGCGATCAAGGCAATTCCCGAGCCCGCGGGAATTACATGGGTTTTATTTGCCTCTGCGGGCTTAACGCTTGCAAGATTTGCGTTTGGCAACCAACATAGAAGTAACCGCGTGCCATGAGTTTCAACCGGAGCTAGCCTAATGAAGATGACGACAAGTTGGTTCGGCCGTTTGTTGACGGTCGCATTCTTATGCTGCATTGCCATGGAGTGCGCGCGGGCCCAGTACAATGCCCCCGCTACGTACTACAATTCCGCGACTGGCACGGGAGCAACACTTAAGACCCAGTTGCAATCGATTGTCAGCAGCATGACGGGCGTTAATTATGGCGATGCTCGCTACTCTGCAGCGATTACGGATCAGGATCCGAATAACTCGTCGAACATTCTTTTGATCTATAATCGAGCTTCGGTCTCAAATGTCTGGGATGGCGGTACAACATTCAATCGCGAGCATATTTGGCCTGTTTCCAGATTGGGCGTGAGTGCTCCTGGCAATAGCACGACAAATATCGCCACGGATCAATTTAATCTTCGGCCAGCTAACCCAAGTATCAACTCTTCGCGGGGCAATGACCCCTTCGGCATGGATACGACGACGGGCAATCATGGTGCCATCGGTTCTTATTACTATCCCGGGGACGCCGATGCCGGTGACGTCGCCCGCGCACAGTTTTACATGGCTACACGTTACAGCAACTTATCCTTAACCGATTCGTTCCCAGCTGGCACTCAAATGGGGGACTTATCATCACTGGTCAACTACCATTTCCGCGACTTGCCGGATGATTTCGAGCGACGCCGCAATCATGCGATTTACGGCTTAGCCGGCGAAAACAGCCCGGCAATTGTCAATGCATATCGCCAACAAAACCGCAATCCTTACGTCGATCACCCTGAGTACGTTTGGTCGATTTTTGTCGATCAACAGAACGATTCGCAGGTCTATCTTGGCGGGTCGCCCAGCAGCGATGGCAGTTCGACGCTCGATCTGAATTTGGGATCTGTGCTGGTGGGTGCAGCGGTCCCTGCGGCTCAAAACGTATCGCTGAACAAGTCGGGCCTCGACGGCACTTATTATGAAGTCACGGCTTCAGGCGCTGCCACTTCCTCGGTGAGCGGTCGCTACAACGCTTTTCCCGTGCTCACCTCGGGCACAAGCAGTAGAAACCTTTCCGTTGGTTTGAACACTAACACGGTGGCCGCTGGTCAGCGTTCTGGCTCCGTGAGCATTAACAATCTCGACGTCACGACCGAAGGTGGAACAGGTCGCGGTGCCAATGACGGCAACGACACGATCAATGTATCTTTGAACGTGTTGGATCACGCGAATCCCTCGTTCTCGCTGGCTGGCGACATCAATACTCTCAGCATCGATCTGGGAACAGTCTTTGTCGGCAGTTCGATGCCCAGCTTCCAATTCGATATTGCCAACCTTGCTAACACATTAGGTTTTACGGCCGACTTGGAACTCGACAGCATTTTTGCCAGCGGTGACTCCTCGGTTTTGATGACCGATCTGACGACCTTTGCGGGTGTCGCGGCGCTCGAAGCCGGTCTGAGCAACGTCTACACGGCGACCATGTCGACTGCGAGTATCGGGAGTTTTTCCGCTACTTATACCCTGGAATTCTCAGACGAGGATTTGGCGGGAGCTATCGGTCTGGGCGATCTGACTTTGAATCTTTTCGGCTCGGTGGTGATTCCTGAACCGACGGGTTTGCTTTTGATCAGTATCGCATGCTCGATCGGCCTCGTAGCACGGCCACGCAAGGCTTCAATCCCAGGCTGTTAATACTAGGATTGAGATGGATGATCTTACGGATTTACGAGGACAAAATGTGGCTGTTTTAAAGCCATTTCCGGTCTACTTGCGTCTTCTACCTATAGAAGATGAAGAATCAGCAAATCTTCGGAAAAAACAGCAGACAACACTTGTCAGGGCTGATAGGATGGAAGAACTTAGATGCGACAAGGGAGGCCGTCGTGCTGTCTGCTTAAGTTTTTAATTTCAGGGGTCAGGCAGCCGCGGCGTTGGGCATTTTTCACGAAATTGTGACCCCGACTTTCAACAGGAGACGAGCTAATGAGTATCCGAAAAATTTCCTTCATCTTTAGCGCGGTAGCGCTTTGCGCGCTGACTGCCTCGATTGCAAACGCGGCAATCATTGCTGGTTGGGATCAAAACAGTAACGCCAACCCTCTTGCCCCTACGGGCTTCGGCTTTGAAGCTGCCGACTTTCCTCAAGCCAATGATCATGGCCCTGCTGCAGGTGGTTTAACCATTGCAGACTTCGACGCAACCGTAGATGGCAACGGCATTTACACCTTAGTCCAATCATTTGCTGGTTCGACCGTCAACGATCTTGAAGGAGCTGGTGCCGGTGGTTCATTTTCCTTCGTAGGGAATACCAACAACGGGGCCAAGATGGTATTCAGTGTTCCGACCACAGGTTTCGCTGGCGTATCTGTTTCCTGGACGCAACGTGGTACTTCCACAGGCTACAACAGCCGTGTATTTGAATATTCGACCGATGGTGGTTCAAGTTGGACCGACATCGGCGCCTACGCTGGTTCCGCAGGAGCGCTTGGTTCGTCGTTTACGACCGTGTCGCTCGACTTGAGCACCATTGCAGGTCTGAATAACAACTCCGCCGCAGCGTTTCGCATTACTTACAGTGGCGCTTCGAGCACTAACGGCAACAACCGCCTGGACAACTTCTATGTCCAAGGCACCGAAATCCCCGAACCAGCTACACTTGGTTTGGCCTTCGTTTGCTTGGGTGGTTTGTTGATTCGTCGCAAGTAATCTTGCTTGCTTGAAAATTTGAAAACGACTAACGCCCAGGGATTGCCATCCCTGGGCGTTATTTTTTTATGCTCGTGAATCCCGCCAAGCATCGCGTTTTTGAATGAGTTGAGCCACCACGCTCACGGCGATCTCGCCCGGCTGATTCGTGCCCAGCGGCAAGCCGATCGGGCAATGAAACGCTTCGGCCTGCTCGGCTGAGAACCCCTCGGCGCGAAGCTCGCGCACTAGCACGCCGCGTTTTGCCTTGCTGCCGATCACACCCAGATAGGGAAACCTGCGGCCTTGGCGGAAAATTTCGGCCAGCACGGGGCGATCCGTCGCGTGGCCCATGGTCATGCAGAGCACAAAAGCATCGCTCGGTAGTGCTGCCACTTGAGCGGGCAGGTCCGCCGTGCAAATCTTGGTGAGCCGTTCGCGATCGGGAATTTTGGCAAGCCACTCCTCACGGGAATCGATGCACGTGGATTGGCAATCAAGCTGCCCCAGGCATTGCACAACGGCGTGAGCGACGTGCCCCGCACCGAAAATGATGACTCGCCAATCGCAATGGTTGTAGGCTTCAAAAAAGAGCTTCACAACGCCACCGCAAGTCATGCCGACATCGCGCTGCAAATTCCATTCGACCAATTGATGGGGCGCAATTTCGCTGCCCAGTTGGTTAAGCATACTCTGAGCGTATTGGATCGCCTTGAATTCAACTTTGCCGCCGCCGACGGTTCCCGAATGCAAACCCGCCGCCGTCACCAGCATCTTGCTGCCGGTGTCCTGTGGGGTGCTCCCCACGGCATCGACCATGGTGACGCTCACGAACGGCATGCCACTGGCAGCGAGTTCTGCGAGACGTTCAACATAACCGTGAGGCGAAGACATAGAAGAATCGCGGAATTCGGATTGCAGATTTCGGAATAAAACTGGCACAAAGCGAGTTGAATCAACTCAACCAACATTCGCGGGTTCGGCTTTTAACGTGAGGGTCGTCATCACTCGCAGGAGTTCCTCGCCCGTGGCTGGCAGCATCAAATCATTTTCGGCTTTGCCGTTAACATAAGATAGGGCATTCTTCGCCGCGGCCCAGACGGCCAAGGCCATCATCAATGGCGGCTCGCCCACAGCTTTGCTGCTCGCAATATTGTGTGTGTTATCGGCGTTGGGAAACAAATCGAGATTGAAGACCGCGGGAATATCGGTAATGGCCGGAATCTTGTATGTGGTCGGGGAATGCGAAAGCAGATGACCTTTGTCGTTGTACACGAGGCACTCGTTCGTAACCCAACCCATGCCTTGAATATAGCCACCGATGATTTGACCGCGATCGATGCCGGGATTGATGGATTCCCCGATGTCGATCAGCAGGTCTGACCGCAGCACGCGCATCTCGCCGGTCAAGCGGTCGATGACAACCTCGGCCACGGCGGCGCCTTGGGTGAAATAGAAAAACGGCGTGCCGCGACCGGTTTCACGATTGAAGTCGATGCCGGGTGTAGCGAAAAATCCGCGTGCCCCCAGATCAACCCGGTCACGGCGGGCATCATCACAAAGCTGTCCAAATGGGACACGCACGCGCGGCTGGCGGTCGTCGTAAACGTGCCCATCATCAAAGCAGATATGTTCTGGCGAAGCAACCAACCCCGATTCGCTATCTGCCAAATGTTCGGCGGCGAAGTTCCGTAAGCGTGCTTTGATTTCCTGACAGGCGATCACCGCCGCGGCACCGTTGAGATCGGTGCTGGCCGAGGCGGCGGTTGGCGACGTGTTGATGTTCTTCTCGGTGCTGGTCGCCATCACGATCACGCAGCTCGGGTCGATGGCAAATTCATCGGCGACGAGTTGTTTGATTTTGACGTTGACCCCTTGGCCCATTTCCGTGGCACCCGTGGAAACTTGCACGGTTCCATCGGTATAGATATTCACGAGGGCATTCCCCTGGTTAAGGAACTTCGTCGTAAACGAAATGCCAAATTTGATTCCCGTGAGGGCTAGGCCGCGCACTTGGAGCCGTGACTTCGCGTTGAATTCATCGATTTCCGCCCGGCGAGCTTTGTATGCTGATGTTTCCGCGAGCTTGGTGAAAATCTCGGGAAGATGATTTTTGTCGACGACTTGCCCATAAGGCGTGACGTTACGACTCTCCACGCCATAAACATTGGCCTGCCGCACTTCGAGGGAATCCATCCCCAAGTATTGGGCGATCGATTCGAGCACATTCTCTGTGACGGCCATCCCTTGAGGCCCACCAAAACCACGAAAAGCCGTATTGGAAGGCAAGTTTGTAAAGCAAATCTTGCCGGTGAACTCCGCATTTGGAAAATAATAACAGTTATCGGCGTGTAAGAGTGATCGTTCCATCACCGAAGGGGAGAGGTCGGTGGTTGCTCCGCCATTGGAGAAGAACTCATACCGCACGGCCAGCACTTGGCCCGCGTCGTTAAAACCAACTTCCCAGCGATTGAGATATTCGTGCCGCTTACCCGTGACACACATGTCGTCATCTTTGTTGTAGATGACTCGAGCCGAGCGGCCAGTCTTCTGTGCGACCAGCGCGGCCATAATCGCGGGGATCGACGCTTGAGATTCTTTGCCCCCGAAGGCTCCCCCCATGCGTTTACAGATACAAACCACTTGGTGTTGTCCCAAACCAAGAACCTCGGCAACAACGGCCTGAATCTCTGTGGGATTTTGTGTTGAGGAGTGAACGACAATCTGGCCCTGTTCACCGGGATAGGCAACCGCTGCTTGTGATTCGAGATAAAACTGTTCTTGGCCGCCGCTAGTGAACGTGCCGGACAAGCAATGCGGTGCGGCGGCGAGGTTCTCGTCGACTTTGCCTCGCGCGATGCGGCGAATGGGACCAAGGAAGCGGTTTTCGCGAATCGCTTGTTCAATCGTGAGAATCGCAGGCGTCGCTTCGCATTGAATTTTTATAACCCGACGAGCCTGTGCGAGTGCCTCGGGAGTTTCCGCGGCCACTACAACCACCGGCTGGCCGACATACAGGACTTCACCTTCCGCCAAAAAAGGGTCGTCGGCAACGATCAATCCAAAAATATTGTGACCGCACACATCCGCGGCCGTGTAGCAGCCAACCACGCCGGGAATGGCAAGTGCCTGTTTGTAATCGGCGCTTAGCAATTTACCGCTGGCAATGGGGCTGCCCACAAAGCCGACGTGAAGTTCCCCCGCGACTTGAGGGAAGTCGTCGATAAAGAGCGCACGTCCCGTGACATGGCTCGGAGCCGCATCATGAGGTAATGATCGTCCAACGGATTGGGGCATGGTAGCTTCGATCCTCTAAACCAACACGGCGTCTGGTTGATTCTCCAAAAAGAATTTTACCAAGATGTTGCGCGTCAGTTGCCAGCGGTAATCGGCCGAACCTCGGACATCGCCGATTGGCGTGACCTCACCGACGGCAATTTCACCGGCTTCACGCATGGTGTCCTCAGTAAATTCCCGCCCAACGAGAAATGTTTCGGTGGCACGCGCGCGGAGGACAATTGGGCCGACAGCACCAAAAGCGATTGCGGCCTGGCCGATTTTGTTGCCTTCTATTCGCAATTTGATCGCCGCGGTAAACGAAGAGATATCCAAATCTTTGCGCCGTGAGATCTTATAAAGTCCGAGCAAATCAGTAGCCTCGGGTAGGGGCACGGTGATCTTGGTCAGCAGTTCTCCCGGTTGAAGATCGAACTTTTTATAGCCCTGATAAAAATTGTTGATATTCACCGTTCGCTTACCGGTAGTGGATGACAGCTCAAGCTCGGCCTCCATCACGTGCAAAAATGGCAACGAATCGGCAATCGGCGAAGCGTTGATGAGATTTCCACCCATCGTGCCGACGTTACGAATCTGAGGCGCACCAAATACGTTAAGCACACGATGAAACTCGGGCACAAGATCGCGATAAGCAGCTTCCACGGCGGTCCACGACGCGCGGGCACCGATCACTAACTTGCCATCAACAAGTTCGACATGAGCGAGCTCATCCAGGCGATTCAGATCGATCAATTGATCTGGCAGTTGCAGACCTTTATTCACACGAACACCAATATCGGTGGCGCCGGAAACGATCATCGCTTGAGGATTGTCAGCCAAACATTGAAGTGCCATCGCCAGCTGTTGGGGACAACGAATTGAGCGGTGCTGACCATCGCTGAGCACAAGATCATCGTGTTCGTGTTTCGCAAAATCGGCCAGCAGTGGGGCAGGGGGGTAGAGTTCCGCCAAGCGGTCTTGCTGTTCGTTGCCGACGGATAAACCGGCTTCAATAATCGCCGTATAACCCGTACAACGGCAGAGATTACCCGTCAGCCCGTACTTCAAACCTTCGATGTGCATTCCGCAATCATTTTCGCTCATGCCGGTCATGGTCATGACAAAGCCGGGCGTGCAAAACCCGCACTGCGAACCATTGCAGTCGATCATCGCCTGCTGAATGCCGCTTAACTCACCTGACTTGGCCACGCCTTCGATTGTCACGATATGTGTGCAATCGAGCTGGAACAAAAACTGGATGCAGGAATCCACGGCCTGATAACGAAGGCCCTGCTCGGTGGGCCGGCCGACGAGAACCGTGCATGCTCCGCAATCCCCTTCGCTGCAGACGATTTTTGTGCCGATAAGTGCAAGCCGTCGGCGGAGAAAATCGGAGAGCGACAGTCTCGCCTCACTGCCGCGAATCTCACGTCGGATACCGTTGATATAGATTAACGCATAATCCCGCATGGGCCCGCTGTGTTTCGCAAGAGAGGTTTTGTTTCGCTCGAGAAATTGTCTGACCTCGCCGTTGGCGGAACGGCCGAGAAACTGCGATTCTTCACAGTTTGTTAATCTCTAACTTAATTTCGGTGCGAATTCTAAGCCAGACCGTCTCGCCCGAATTATTGAGGCCAGACTGCGTAATTGCCGAAATCAGCGAAATTCCGGAGCGTGCGGGTTGGGCAGCACTCAACGCTCGGCAGGCTTGCGAGCCGTTTTGATTTCCTCGGCCGGTGAAATGGGCGAAAAGCGAATCGCTTGCCCGCCTCCGGCTGCCAGGTTGAGGGGCATAACCGTTTGCGCGTCGACTTCGCGTTGCTCGATCACATACTTGCTGGGCTCGGTCTTCCAATCAGCATCGTCGGCATCGCGATAGATCGTCGCCAGATACTTTTGATTGGGTTTCAAGAAAGCAAGCCGGGCTTCTAAGGTGCGCGGCTCTTCGTCGGTGATGCTGCCCAAATACCAATCCTGGCCATCACGTTCTTTGCGAACGATCGTCACATAGTCACCAATCTTGCCATGCAACACCTGCGTTTCGTCCCAGTCACAAGGGACATCGCGGACGAACTCGAATGCATCGGCATGAGCAGCGTAATTCTCCGGCAGATCGGGAACCATTTGCAGCGGACTGTAGATCACCACGTAGAGAGCCAGTTCTTTGGCTAGCGTTGAGTTCACCCGATTGGTGGGGCGAAACTCAGGATACTCAAGGTCGAAAATTCCCGGCGTGAAATCCATGGGCCCCGCCAATAAGCGAGTGAACGGCAAAATCGTCGTATGGTCGGGGGGGTTACCACCGTCAGCGCTCCAGGCGTTGTATTCCTGGCCACGGGCTCCTTCGCCGGTCATCAGATTCGGGTAGGTGCGCTGCAATCCCGTTGGTTTGATCGGCTCATGCACATCGAGCATGATGTGTCGCTTCGCCGCTTCGTCGACCACTTTCTGATAGTGACGAACCATGTGCTGGCCGTGATGGTACTCCATGGTCTCGCCATCTTTTTCATCAACACGCTTGATGAGCTTTTCAAGTTTCACGTAGCCAGTTTTGAGTACGTTGATTCCGAGCCTTTCATAAAGCTTAAAGGCATCGGCCAGTTGATCCTCGTAATTAATGATGGAACCAGCTGTCTCATTGTGCCCGACCAGTGCGACACCCTTTTCCTTGGCATAGCGGGCAAGCTCCTTCAGATCAAAATCCGCGTAGGGCTTGGTGAAGCTAAACTTGTCGCCGTTGGCAGTCCAATCTCCGTCCCAACCTTCATTCCAACCTTCAGCAAGCACGCCGGCAAAGCCATTTTCCGCCGCGAAATCGATGTACCGTTTGACGTTTGCGGTGTTGGCACCATGCTGAGGCCCAGAACCCCAAGTCGATTTGTTGAGGTGCATCTCCCACCAAACACCGGCGAACTTGCCGGGTTTGATCCAACTCGTATCCTCAAGCTTATTCGGTTCGTTGAGGTTGAGAATCATGTACGACGTGACGAGCTCGCCGGGATTGGCCCCCACTTGGATCGTCCGCCAGGGCGAATGAAACGGCGTGGCCGCTTTCACTTTTGTGCCATCGGCCCAGGGAACCAAATTGGCTTTCAACTTAGCGCCGTCCGTTTGCTCCAAAGTCATGCTCGCAAAATTCACGAGCGCCGCTTCGTGAACGCTCAAACTAACACCATCCTCACGCACAAATGTGACCGGCGTGTGGGCGGTGCCCATTTCGCTCACTTTGCTTTCATCATACAGATACTCGTAGCGTTCAGGTTCGTAGGCAGGGATCCACCACGCGGCACTGTCTTCCGCCAAGTTGAACTCGGTGAGTTCATCGCTGATCACAAAATTCTTGAGGTTGCGTTGCTGGGGCCATTCGTAACGAAAGCCAATACCATCATTAAATACGCGGAAGACGACAATCATCTCGCGAGCGAGCTCATCTTGTTGCCGTAGTTTGAGCCACAACTGGCAGTAGTTGTTACGAACCTTTTTGCGTTCGCCCCAAGGTTGCGTCCACGTATCGTCGTAACAGGTGCAGCGCGAAGCCACGACGCGAAAATTGCCGTCAAGCGCGGGTGCATCGGATAACGTCACACCCAATCGCGAGGTGTTGACGAGCGTCGCCCCGTTTCGCGTAAGCGAATATGTCGGCGTGCCATCTTCGAGCTTGAAATCGAGCTGCAATTGCCCATCGGGTGAAACGGCTTGATAGTCCCGGGCAAGCAGCCGCTGGGGAGCAAACAATAAACCAAGCAAACAAACGACAAGTGAAATTCGGGACATGGGGTGTCGATTCAATGGCGAAAGGTCGTTGTGCGCCAAGGCGTGCTGCCTCATTCACGCTAGCGCACAAGAAAAGTTAGTAGATAGGCGAGATAAGATGTGTCAGTCGAACTAGTATTTCTGGCTGGCTTTGCCGGTGGATTCTCCTTCAAATAGCGAAGTTTCCTGGGGCTCCAGCAACAATTGTCCTGCGTATTGCTCTGCTCCAAAAATCCAGTCAAAGCAGTTCTCAAGCACGCCGGCAATGCTCGGCATGTTGAGTCCCGTGATCGAAGGGCAGAAAAACTCCGCGGGGGGTTCGATGTTGATCGAGCAAATGGAAATATCCTTGCCGACGCGGATGCTTCGTTCCCAGCAGGCGCGCATCATGCCAATCGCGGCGGGGCAAGTCGTGCCCACCATGGCCGTCGCGCGAGTTTCGTTCTCATCAAGCAAACGGGCCATCAAGTTGTACGAGACAATTGTGGGATCAGTGAACATCGGCGCGGGTTGATCCCACAACTGGCCTTGGACCTTTTTGCGCTTCGTCCACCGCTGCCAAATATCGATGCGGCGTTCGATTTCTTCGTTTTGATTCTGGGTATTGACGCAATCAATATGGCGATGGCCCAGTTCGTAGAGATGCTCAAGAACCATTTCGATGTTTTCTTCCGAAAACAAGCGGATCGAGGGCAAACCCGTGCCTGCGTAATCACCGTCGAGAATAACGACTTTGTTGGTTTTGAAAATCTCGATCAAACGTGCGGGGATCTCGGCTCCCGATGGAATCACAAAGGCCCCGCGGGCTTGCTCCGCAGCTTCGACCACTGTGCTTTCATCCCAGTGAACGTACTGGGCAGGCCGCAAACGGACGCCACGTTTCTCGGCAAAGTCGGATACCAATCCGCGCAGTTGCGTTAAGTAATTCGAAGGGTACGCCGGATATAGCAGCACAACCTCGGCGGGCCGCGCTTGCATGGCATACGAAGGATGGATATCGAGAGCGCCTGATGGTTGGCGTATCAAGACTTTTTGATCGAGCAGTTTCAACACAGCCCTGCGAGCCGTCATATAACTGACGCCGGTTTCCTCGGCGATCTTTCGTTCGCCGGGAATGCTCGACAATAAGTAGTCGCCTTCACGGATGCGACGTTCAATAACGGACATCACTTCCGTGTATTTGGCTTGAGACGGCATGTTGCGGTTACCTGATCCTAGCAAGCGGACACACCTCGACCCGTCGCAGCCTACGGCTACGTCATTTGGTCCGATATGTACGCATTTCAATTCGTATGGGGGACAAAATCCCTTTTCAGAAAAAATCAAGAACAATTGTGTTGACAGTCAATACCTATCAATATAGCATGAACGCTACAAGGTGCAACAACGCTATAACTTGTTTTTTCCTTTTCTGCTTGTTTCAGTCTTCTATTCTCGTTTCCGGCACCGCTTAGACATTAGCTATGAAGTTCGGCGCACTACATCCCTTATCGTGGATCTGGGTTTGCCTGATACTCCCCTGTATTGGGGCAGCTTCTGGCTCTGCGCAGGTTTCTGAAGAAAACATTGCCGGTAAGGAATTGGCGGAGCAATCGCGAAAGACTCTGCTCGTTCACTATATGCCCTGGTTTCAGAGCAAGTCGGTTCGTGGCGCCTGGGGCAAGCATTGGACAGGCAATCGAGGGCAATTCAGCCCTGATAAGCTCGACAAAGATGGCCTGCCCGAGTTGGCTTCGCACTATCATCCACTGCTTGGACCCTATGATTCGTCCGACCCCGATCTTATTGAGTGCCATCTGCTGCAAATGAAACTTGCCGGCATTGATGGCGTCATTGTCGATTGGTACGGAATTTCGCAAGGTTCTGACTATCCAGCGATTCATCTGGCCACTTCGGCAATCTTCGCAGGTGCCGCTAAATATGGAATGCAGTTCGCCGTGTGCTATGAAGATCGCACGATTAAGCATTTGGTCGACAGCGGTGAATTAAAACAAGATCAGGTCGATGACCAACTGACAAAAACTTTCAAATGGCTGGATGATCATTGGTTCGCCGCACCTAATTATGTTCGTATTGCGGATCAACCGTTGCTCTTGAACTTTGGGCCGATCTTCGTCACCTCGCCCGGTGATTGGCAGACAGCATTCGCTTCACTCAAGAATCGGCCGCGCTTTTTCGCACTCAATCACCTGTGGAAAGATGTCCAAGCCGATGGCGGGTTCACTTGGGTCTATCCACAGGTTTGGGCTGACAGTCCCGCAGCACAGATTGCCGAACAACGCTTGGCCGAGGAATACAACAGCGTCACACCAGTTGCCACAGAAACAATCGTTTCGGCATTCCCCGGTTTCAACGATCGCTATGACAAGGGCTATCCCGACATCGATCACCGAGACGGTGAAACGCTCCGAGAAACCTTAGCTGTTTGCATGGCTGGAGAATGGCCCGTCATTCAACTTGTGACTTGGAATGATTTCGGCGAGGGGACAATGATCGAACCGAGCCATGAATTTGGTTATGAGTTCTTAGAAATCGTGCAATCTGTGCGTCGTAATGAATATGGGCAACAATTTCAGCAAACGGCTTCTGCGCTACGGCTTCCCGAAAAGCTGTACCGTTTGAGAAAGTCGGCGAAAGCACGAGTAAAATCGATGGATGAGGCGGCTGAATTGTTAGCCGACGGCGAAACGGACGCCGCGCGGCACCTTATCGAGCATCTTTCGGCGATATCTTCTGCGAACGACAAAGCGTCGTTTGAGAATGGTCACCGTTCATTCGTGCGACCTTCCTTCGAGGGCTCACATTCTATTCAGTTAGCCTCTAACGCTGTTGGGGAGGGCAATCGTTATTAGAGGAAATCTTGGCACGCGTGTGCCAAGGCGATTTTGATCACCATTTTTTCAGGGTACTTTTCTGGCTAATGAAGATTTTAAGGGAGAAACTTTCGATGAGACTGACACTGAATCGTTGCGGTTTGGCCGCCGCACTGAGCATGATGTTGCTCACGGCCACGGCACAGGCGGATGCCTTGATCACCGACTTCAATAACTTTGTTTCCGACGCGCTGTATCCATCGTGGGCGTTGCCCTCGAGCACTGTTGTGTCGGGTCCGAATGCTTACTCGATTACCGCCACGGGCTACGGCAGCAACTACAAGTACATTGGTTTTCCAGAAATCCACGGCGCTGGCAACAAATACATCGAGCTCACCGCCACGTTAAGCGGCCCACCAGCGGCTGATGGCCACTTGGGTCCAATCGTTGGTTTGATCGATGGCGACGGCACGCATGTCAACTTTGCTTGGTACGGACAACTTTTGGGCAGCCACGTGTTGACCATGCCCGTGGATTCGCCGACTTGGACGGCCGTCCCAGGTGCGGTTCCAGGGCTCGACCTAAACACTTTGACCCACATGCACATGCAGCTTGATCCAGGTGGGTTAGGCACGTCGGGCCAATACACAATTGCTTGGGAAAACCTGCGTTTGTTCGTTCCCGAGCCAAGCTCGTTTGCTTTGTTGGGCGGTTGCGCGATGCTGTTTGGTATCCGTCGCCATAAGTAAGAGATAATTTAACGATGATCCAGATCGTGCACTGCCGGGGCAGTCGGCAGTGCACGATGTTACAAAACATATCACACCACGGGCGGGCAGGCCTAGTTACGGCCGGTTTACGATTAGCTTTGCATCCCCGACTCGGACGTCATTGCTCTTCAAAACATATAAGAGGGAAAGCGACTACGATGAAAAAGATATTCAATTTATTATTTGCGGCGGCCTTGGCGCTAAATGCCGTTGTTGCCTGGAGCGGAATTTTGCGGGCCGATGTTGTTATCACGACGTTTGATGATGCCTACTTTGAAGATGCGCTCTACGCTTCGTGGGCTTCAGGGACAATCGAATATGGCCCAGATAGCTACAGCGTCACAGCAACCGGATATGGGAGCAACTGGACGTACATCGGTGGCTACGGGATAGACGGCACGGGCAACACCCATGTGAAACTCGACGTGACGCTGGAAGGTCCTCCTGCCGCGGAAGCTCATTTAGGCCCAATCATTACGTTGGTCGATGCCGACGGCACACGAAACAATTATGCCTGGTTTGGCCAACTCTTGGGCAATAACATCTTGACTCTTCCCGTAGCTTCCCCCTCGTGGGTAGAAGCTGCCGGATCGACGCCCGGTTTGGATCTCGCCGCTATCGATCATATGCACTTACAGATTGATCCAGGTGGATACGGCCAACAGGGCCCCTATACCGTGCATTGGAATGAGTTGAGCCTCGTAACGTTGAACTCCACACCTGGCGACTTTGATGAAGATGGCGACGTCGACGGTAGAGATTTCCTAGCTTGGCAACGTGATTCGAGTGTTGGGCTTTTGTCCGATTGGCAGGCGGCGTACGGAGCACCCTTGACTGGGTTCTCGTCGGTACCTGAGCCCGGCACATTCGGAATGATGATTCTCGCGAGTATCAGTGCCATTGGCCTGCGAAGATTTCGCGGCCAGAGTGCCTGATGGGGCAGCGTCGCACGCCGCCTTCCCCTCCCGGCGGCGTGCGGCACTCGTCGAGTAAGAAGTTAAAGAGCGAACAGATGATTTCAATTCAGTTATTTCGCGAACTGCGGAGCAGATTGACCGCGAGAAAGGCGTGGCAAACGCCAAGGAGTCGATTCATGTCTTATTTCAACAACAAATTGGTGCCATGTCGGCAAATGGTTAATACCAACAAACCAAACTATCATAAGGGCTTTACCCTTGTCGAACTGTTGGTGGTCATCGCGATTATCGGCGTGTTGGTGGCCTTGCTGCTCCCTGCGATTCAAGCCGCGCGCGAAGCCGCCCGTCGCAGTCAGTGCTCGAACAATCTCAAGAATCTTGGCTTGGCATGCTTAAATTATCATGATGCCAAGAAGAAATTCCCTCAAAGCATTCCTCACTGGGATCTGGATAACTGGATAGCTGAATGTAACCCTGGGGCGACAGTAATCGCACCGGCCAATGAACCTAGACCCGCCACCGGATATAACGGCAAGGGATGGATCGTCGATATTTTGCCGCAGCTTGAGCAACAGGCATTTCACGATCAAATCGTAAAGAACTATAAAATTACGAGTACTGCGCCGAATGCAAAATTTATTGCGCGAGCCAGCGCCGGGGCCGGAATGGGGAACATGGCTATTCGTGATATCGTGGCAACGCAACTTCCGATCTTGAGTTGTCCATCTGATGAATCGGCGAAGCCCTCCGATGGTGAGCAATGGTATTGGAACTTACAGCCCGGCACGATCACCGCGACCACCAGCTACAAAGGCTGCATCGGCGATTCGCTCTTATCAGCGGATGCCGCAAGATGTGGAACGGATGCCGATTCCCCCGCTGTGCCACCAGACCCCTCGATCCCCGGTAGCGGCACTGGCTCACCCGATACCCATAACACGCTGTCTAACAACGGCATCTTTCAGCGGACTAGTATCTGGCGACCGCTCAACATGAAGTCCGTCAGCGATGGAACCAGCAACACCTTTATGATTGGCGAAAACGTCGTATTCATGGACTATCATTCGGCGGCCTATTTCTCTGACGGTGATTGGGCAACCGCAAGTATTCCAATCAACTATATGCCTGCCAACGCGCGCCCGGAAAACTTTAAGGATCAGGAGGCGCCGGCGCTGTCGAAGGCCGTGCGAGGATTTAAAAGCATGCATGCTGGTGGTGCACAATTCGTCATGGCGGACGGGTCAGTTCACTTTGTGCAAGAATCGATTGAAACCGTAGCTTATCGCGGCCTCGCGACACGCGAAGGTGGCGAAATTGCCATGTTGCAATAGGATTGTTTATTAGGAGATTGTGGAGTGTCGAACATTTGTTCTTCTTCAAGGATATTTGGTTTGCTGAGCCTCGCGGCGTTGCTGCTCACGATTAGCGGGTGTGGTAATTCCGGCGAGGCTAGCGTGACTGGGGTGGTCACGCTCGATGGCAGTATTGTCCCCGGTGCAAACATCTCGTTCATTCCTGCTGGCGGCGGCACGCAGGCTTATGCGATGAGCGATGGATCGGGCAACTATGAAGTCTACACGGGACAACTCCCCGGACTTAAACCCGGCGAGTACAAAGTCACCCTGGTGGCACGCCAGAAGCCAGTGACTGAGAAAACAGAATCAGGCGGTGCGCCCCCTGCGGGAGCCTCTATTACACCCAAGAGTTACAGCAGGGCAGATACTTCTGGGCTTTCCTTTCAAGTTCAACCGGGGGCGAACGAAATCAATCTGGAACTGAAATCTCAGGGTCCCGCCGATGGACGCTGAACGGCTTGAAAATAGCTTCCCGTTGATCCAACCAAAACTACATGAAAAGTTCATCCGCGGATATAATGTATTAAGCGGACTCTTCTCTTTGCATTTTATTGAACTGCCCTTTTGGCTTATTTCTGAACGAATCTTATCCATGAGCCAACGCTTCTCATTTTTGTCGTACTTTCTTGGGATTGCCTTCACAACGTGCCTGGCAACCTGCTCTTTTGCTGCCACCGACGTTGTGAAGACCAACCCAATGAAGGTCTACATGCACTACATGCCGTGGTTTGAAACTCCGGCGACGATGGGTGGCAGTAACTGGGGATGGCATTGGAAGATGAACAACAAGAATCCCAACATTGTGGATTCCCAGGGCCGTCGTCAAATCGCTGCGCATTATTATCCTCAGATTGGCACCTACGCCTCGCGCGATGCCGACGTGATTGAGTATCACACGCTCCTTATGAAATATAGCGGCGTGGATGGCTTGATGATCAATTGGTATGGCGTGCAGGGAACGAACGGCGATCTTAACGATTTGTTGACCAGTTCGAACGCCATCATCAATCAAACGCAAGATTTTGGCATGGACTACAACGTCGTGCTAGAAGATCGCTTTTCCGCCAACATCAATCAAGCCAAAGCTAACGTCGCATATCTGCGTGACAATTATTTCAATGACCCAAATTACATTCGCATCAACGCCGATAACGATCCGCTGTTGATGGTGTTTGGCCCAATTACGTTTCAACAACCGGCGCAATGGACGGAAATCCTCGGCCAAGCCGGCGAGCCCGTCGATTTTCTCACGCTCTGGTACGAGCGTAACGACGCGGGCACCAACGCCGATGGCGAATACGCTTGGATCTACGAGGACGAACCTCTCGATAATTATCAAAGCCACATCAACAACTTTTACAACTCCCGAACCCCCCTTCTTAATACTGCCGGTGGCGTGGCATTTCCAGGTTTTGACGATTACTACGACGAAGGGGGCGTGGGCGACATCATTCCGTTTGATATTCCGCACGACAATGGCCAAGTCCTGGCCAACACGCTGAATCTCGCTAATCAGAACGCCAATAAGATCGATTTCCTACAACTCGCCACGTGGAATGACATTGGCGAAGGAACCATGTTCGAGCCGACCGTTGAAACGGGCTACGACTACTTGTTGCAATTGCAGGAGTTCACGGGCGTTTCTTACGGCGAGTCGGAACTGGAATTGATCTTCCAACTCTACCGCGCTCGCAAAGAGTTTACCGGCAATAGCACGAAGCAAGCTCTGCTCGAACAAGCGTCACAACTGCTGAGTAATTTGGAAGTCGACGAAGCCCGTTCGATTATTGATTCCGTGTTGACGCCGGGGGATTTCAATGGCGATGGCAACGTCGATGGCCGTGACTTTTTGGTCTGGCAACGGCAAGCCGGCCAGACGGGCTACTATCCGCTGCAACAAAAAGATGCTGATACCAATGCCGACGGCATTGTCGATTCAGCTGATTTAGCTCTGTGGCAACAGTATTACGGATATGTCAATCCGCTCAGTGGCCTAACCGCTGGTCTTGCCATCCCCGAACCGGTGAGCCTGACATATCTTTTGCTTGGTATGACTCTCTTGAGCCAAATCCGCTCACCGAAAACGCGATGAGTGACTCTTTCGAGTCACGATCTATTCTATGATTGATTCGCTACATTGCGTTGTACACAGCCGAGGCAATGAGACCACCGAGGATGGGTCCAATGACTGGGATCCAAGCGTAGGACCAATCGCTGTCGCGCTTGCGGGGGATTGGTAACAGAAAGTGCATGATGCGCGGGCTCAAATCGCGAGCCGGGTTGATCGCATAGCCCGTGGTACCGCCGAGCGACAAACCAATGCCGAGCACTAACATGCCGACGGGCAGCGCGCCGAGTGCACCCAAACCGAGCATTGTTTTCTCTTCACCCACCGAGGGTGGCTCGGCCATCAAGACGGCAAAGACCAACACGAACGTGCCGATCATTTCGCTAAACAGGTTGGCCCAAGTGCTGCGAATGGCAGGGCCGGTGCAGAACGTCGCCAATTTCGCGTCAGCATCGCTGCTTGCTGCGTAGTGTGAAATGTAAGTCAGATAAACCAAAAAAGCGCCCAATAAGGCACCCGCCATTTGGGCAGTGATGTACCCACCAACGGAACCATCAAATTTCTCCGCTGCGGCCAGGGCAATCGTCACTGCGGGATTGAGATGGCCACCACTCGCCGCGGTAACACAAGACACCGCGACAAACACAGCCATCCCCCAGCCAAAGGTAATGACAATCCAGCCGCTGCCATGGCCTTTGGTTTCGCTCAGCACCACATTGGCGACAACTCCATTGCCCAGGAGAACAAGCAACATGGTACCGATAAATTCACCGACGAATGGCGACATACATGAACCTCTCACGTTTTACTACAAAAGATTAGTTCGACGCCCAACCTTTGGCCCGTTCCACGGCACGCCGCCACATGGTGCGGCGTTCGGCGGCTTCATCGGCACTGATTTGGGGCTCAAAACTGCGATCGACGGCCCAATGTTGTGTGATCGCCTCGCGCGACTTCCAAACTCCTGCTCCCATGCCTGCGAGATAGGCTGCCCCTAGCGCCGTGGTTTCCGTCACTTTGGGTCGAACAACCGAAATCTGTCCAAGGTCGGCTTGAATCTGCAGCAATGTGTCGTTCACGCTCGCCCCGCCATCGACGCGCAGTTCGGCAAGTTTGTAACCGGCATCGTTCTGCATTCCTTGCAACAAATCGGCCACTTGAAATGCTATGCCTTCGAGCGCGGCGCGGGCAATGTGCCCCGCGGTTGTTCCACCGGTAATGCCAATGATTGTGCCTCGGGCATAAGGATCCCAGTCGGGCGCACCCAATCCGGCAAACGCGGGTACAAAATAAACTCCGCCACTGTCACTCACCGAATTGGCCAGAGGCCCAACGTCGCTAGATGATTTGATAATGCCCAAGCCATCACGCAACCAACCGACTGTGGCTCCGCCAATAAACACTGAACCCTCAAGCGCGTATTCGGTCGTCTCACCCAACTTGCACGCAACGGTGGTCAGCAATTTATGCTGTGATTTTACAAACTCCGTGCCGGTGTTCATCAGCATAAAACAACCGGTGCCGTACGTGTTCTTCGCCAAACCGCGTTCAAAGCACCCTTGGCCAAACAATGCTGACTGCTGATCGCCAGCCATGCCCGTCAGCTTGATTCCCGCCAAAGGCAAATGCGTGGCTACGCTGCCGTAATCTTCGCTACTGGAACATATTTCCGGTAAAATTTCGCGAGGCACGCGGAAGAGTTGAAGCAGTTCGTCATCCCAATCGCCTTTATTGATGTTCATCAGCAAAGTGCGCGAGGCATTCGATGCATCGGTAATGTGCCGCTCGCCGCCCAGCAGATTCCAGGCCAGCCAAGAATCGATCGTCCCACAGGCCAGCTTGCCAGCCTCAGCTGCCGCACGGGCACCCGGCACATGATCTAGCAGCCAAGCGATTTTTGTTCCGGTGAAATAAGGGTCGAGTAACAACCCCGTCTTATCGCGAATCGTGGGTTCATGTCCAGCGGCGCGTAGCTCGGCACAAACATCTGAAGTTCGACGATCCTGCCACACGATGGCCTTATGCAAAGGATTACCCGTCTCGCGATCCCATAGCACTACTGTCTCCCGTTGATTGGTGATGCCAATGGCGGCTACGTCGCTGGGTTTGAGCTTCAAAGCCGCTAAGGCTTCGATCGCGACGCCCAATTGCGTCGTCCAAATTTCCTCGGGATCGTGCTCGACCCAGCCGGGCTTAGGATAATACTGCTTGAACTCGCGCTGCCGAATCGTAAGCACATTGCCTTGTTCGTCAAACACGATTGCCCGCGACGAAGTTGTGCCCTGATCGAGGGCCAGCAAATAAGTCATGCGAAAACTCTGTCGAAAAGTCAAAACAAGAAGAGCGGATTGCTGCCCCCATAACGTAACGCATCGGCTACAATCACGCTAGCTATCGCTGTATGCTAATAGCGAACGGCGTGCATCTTATCGCAAAGGACGACTTCGCATGAACCGCTCGGATACGATTGCCAAGCTCCAACAAAGCACCTTGGATGTTCTCGTAATCGGGGGTGGCATCGTGGGGGCGGGAATCGCGCGCGACGCAGCGCTACGAGGCTTGCGAATCGGGCTCGTGGAACAAGCCGACTTCGCCGCGGGAACAAGCAGCCGCTCCAGCCGTTTGCTGCACGGCGGTATCCGTTATCTGGCTCAAGGTCGTATAGGACTCGTGCGCGAAGCGAGCAAAGAAAAAACCATCATTGGCCACATTGCTCCGCATTTAGCTCAACCGTTGCCGTTTATCTTTCCCACTTGGCGGGGAACACTCTGGTCGTATTGGAAGCTATCTGTCGGTGTAAGGCTCTACGACTTGCTGTGTGGAATGAAAAACTTTGGGCGGTCGAGTTCGCTGAACATCGCCGCGGCGAAAAAACTTCTTCCGGGGCTTACTACCAGAAATCTCACTGGAGCGGTCCGCTACTTCGATGCACTCACCAATGACGCTCGTTTAGTGATCGACACCCTACGATCCGCTGAGAGGCATGATGCGCAGTTGATTAATCACGTGAAGTTTCTTGATGCCAGATCGGAAAACAAGGGCTGGTTATGCACGGTTCGTGACCAATTGACCGCTCACGATTTCACGATTCGCGCTCAGGCCGTTGTGAACGCCGCCGGACCCTGGTCGGACAAGCTGCCACACTCCAAAACCAAGCTGCGCCTCACCAAAGGAGTGCACTTGGTTGTCGATCGTCAGCGGCTGCCGGTTCCCGAAGCCGTGGTCATGACCGAGGGCAATCGCGTGCTGTTTGCCATTCCCTGGGGCGAGCGAGTGATTCTCGGCACGACCGACACCGACTATGACGGCGATTTGGCGAACCCGCCGTGCGATGCTCGCGACATTGCCGAAGTCTTGGGAGTGGTTAGTACAACTTTTCCCGAAGCCAATATCGCCCCCTCGGACGTGATCAGCACCTGGTCGGGGCTGCGGCCGTTGGTGGCCGATCCGAATGGTGATCCCTCGGACATCTCGCGCCGGCATAACATTGACATGAGCAACCCTGGCTGGTGGGACGTCACCGGTGGCAAGTTGACGACTTATCGATTGATGGCCGAAGAAACAGTCGACAAGATTGTCCGCCATTTTGGTCTTAAGGCCGGGCGATGCACAACGGCAGAACTTTCCATTCAAGAGGGGAACAAAGGATTAAATGTCAGCGGCATTTTGCCCCCGCCGATCAGTCAAGAAGTGGTGCAAGAAATTTGCCGTACAGAATGGCCATACCATCTCGATGACGTAATGATCCGGCGCACGAGTTGGCATTATTACCACCGCGAGCGCACGGCCATCGCCGAGAAAGTTGCCGATTGGATGGCCGGAGAACTTGGTTGGAGCGACACCGAACGATCCGCTCAGCTGGAGCAATACCGAATGCACGCTTAATCGCTTAAAGCATACCGAAGACGTCTTCGTTCCAACGGACAAAGCCTTCGATCGCTTCGTACTCGGCCAAGCCTAGCTCGTCGTAAACCCGAGCCGTTGCGCGATTGCGATCTTCTGCTCGCTGCCAGAACTCGCGTGGGTCTGGGCCGGGGAATAAAGCACGGTCTTTTTGCGATTCGTGCTTGAAGATGGCGTTCCGTTTCCGCAACAACTCTTGCGGGCTGAGCGGCACGGCCATTTCGATTTGATGCGGGTTCCATTCCTGCCAAGCACCGCGGTAGAGCCACACTTCACAAACCTTATACCACGGCTCATTTTCCACGCGCTTACAGGCCTGCAACACCGCGCTCAAGCAAGTGCGATGGGTGCCGTGCGGATCGGACAGATCGCCCGCCGCATAGATTTGATGGGGCTGCAGCTTCTGCAACAAATCAACCGTGATTGCGATGTCTTCCTCACCGAGCGGCTTCTTGCGAACGCGTCCCGTTTCGTAGAATGGCATATCCATAAAGTGGCATTGCTCGGCTGGCACACCGAAGACCCGGGCGCCGGCTTTGGCTTCACCGCGACGTATCATCGACTTGATCGCCTGCACCGACGGGCTATCGACCTGTCCCGGCTGCTTGTGTTTGAGCGACTGCTCCATTTCGGAGATAATCTTCTCGGTCTGTTCGCATGGCAGGCCAAAGTATTTTGTGAATTCTTCGATGAAGTCGGCGAAGCAAATCACGTCGTCGTCAAATACGGCGATGTTGCCAGACGTTTGATAGGCAACGTGAACCTCGTGGCCTTGATCGACCAAGCGGTTGAACGTGCCTCCCATCGAGATGACATCGTCATCGGGGTGGGGTGAGAACAGCAGTACTCGCTTAGGGAAAATATCGTCGTGACGCTGGGGGCGATCGCCCGGCAAGCGTGCGTGGGCTGGCTTGCCACCAGGCCAACCCGTGATCGTGCCTTGCAGATACCGGAACACGGAAAGGTTGATATCATATGCCGAACCGTGACTGGCCAGCAAATCTTGCATGCCCTCTTCGTTGTAGTCCTCGGCGGTCAATTTCAGGATCGGCTTCTTCAATTTCTGCGCCAACCAAATCACCGCCTTACGCGTCTGCTTTTCAGTCCAATTGCAATTCCCCAGTACCCACGGCGATTGATACCGCGTGAGTTTTTCCGCAGCTGCTTCGTCCATCACGATCTTGGCGTTCGGATGCTCCTGCAAAAAGCTCGCGGCGATCGACTTGGAAACTTCGCCTTCGATCGCCTGGGCGATGATCGACGCCTTGCCTTCGCCGAAGGCCATCAGATAAATCTGACGAGCTTCGAGGATCGTTCCGACACCCATCGTGATCGCTCGCAATGGGACATGTTCCTCGCCGAAGAAATCGCTCGCGGCATCGCGGCGGGTCACTTTGTCGAGCGTGATCAAACGGGTGCGGCTTTCGCGGCCGGAACCTGGTTCGTTGAAGCCGATATGACCCGTGCGACCGACACCCAACAATTGAATGTCAATCCCGCCGACATCGACAATTGCCTGTTCGTAGTTACGACAGTATTCCGCAACATTCTCCTGAGGTTGCACACCGTTAGGGATATGAACATTTTCGGGCAAGACATCGACGTGATCGAACAAATGCTCGCGCATGAAACGCACATAACTTTGCAGAGCTTCAGGCTGCATCGGGAAATATTCGTCGAGGTTGAACGTCACGACGTTGCGAAAACTGAGGCCCTCTTCGCGATGCAAACGCACAAGTTCTTCGTAAACCGAAGTGGGCGTGCTGCCGGTGGCCAATCCCAAGACGCACATCTTGCCGGCTTCGGTCCGCTGACGAATCAAATCGGAGATCTGATGAGCTACGTAATGACTGGCGTCCTTCGCATTGCGAAACACGTTGCAGGAGATTTTTTCCGGGTGCGATTCGGAATGAAAGGGTGCGGCGTGCATGGCGTTTTGGGAGTTGTTTTCGTGAGTCTTCATGGCATCTAGGTCCCATCTCGGGAAGATAATCGAATACTCCTACTATCCACGGAATTGAGCTCAAAAGCTAGTGCAAGATCATCTTGAGTTCTCAGATAGACACCAAAACAAATAGGGTATGGTGCAGCGCAGTGAACTGTCTACAATTGGCGCACCACTAGCTTGCGATTGCGCACGAAAATCTCATTTTCGACGCAAATGTGCTCATGGAACGTTTGCGGCACTTCCACTAAAATGCGGCTGAATTTGAAAACTCTTTCCAGTCGGAGGCATGCATGTTTCGTTGGCCCTTGGGCGTGTTTACGAGTCTCGATACGGGGCTAGGAATTCATTTCGACGTGTTGGATAAGCTCGCCATCCCCACCATCCATTTGCACGCCCCCAGCGAGGAAAAGCGCACCCCCGCCGAAGCCGCGCGTATGGCCGACGAACTGCGCCGATTGAATGTGGAAGTCACCTGTGTCTTTGCTGGCTTCGACGGCGAGAGTTACGCTGATATTCCCACGGTCGAACGCACGGTTGGGATTGTTCCCCTGGAAACCCGCCGCGATCGCGTGGCCGAGCTCAAAGAAATCGCCGATTTCACCGCCCAGATGGGCGTCAAATCCGTGGGCCTGCATCTGGGTTTCGTGCCTCACGAGACAGAGTCGCCGGAATACCTGGAGTTGCTCAATGTCACACGCGATATCTGTGACTACTGTGCGGCGAAGGAGTTGGCCGTTCATTTGGAAACGGGGCAGGAATCGGCGGAACTGCTGGAAGAATTTTTGACCGATGTCGACCGGCCGAACTTGTTTGTGAATTTCGACCCCGCGAACATGATTCTCTACGGCTGCGGCGAGCCGATTCCAGCCCTCAAACGGTTAAGCCGCTTTGTTCGGAGCGTTCATTGCAAGGACGCCAAGTGGTCGGATGAGCCAGGCAAAACCTGGGGCCAGGAAATGCCCCTGGGCGAAGGGGATGTCAATTTTGCCGATTTCTTGGCAACGCTGTCCGAGATTCGCTACGCGGGTCCGCTTACGATCGAACGCGAAATTCCTCAAGAGCCCGAACGCCAGGAACAAGAAATTCGCCACGCGGTCGACTTATTAAATCGTCTGATGCAAGCCTAACGCTTTTCGAGGTTTTCATGTCTGTTGCAGCACGCCTGTCGGTGATGATGTTCCTCCAATTTTTTACGTGGGGGGCTTGGTTCGCCACGCTAGGCCAATGCTTGGGCGAGAACGAACTGAAGGACTTTATCGGTGGGGCGTATGGCAGCGCGCCGATCGCCGCGATCATCTCACCATTGTTTTTAGGTTTGATCGCCGACCGCTTTTTTCCTTCGCAGGCGGTGATGGGCATGTTGATGCTGATCGGCGGCGTACTGTTGTGGATGGCCCCCGGCTTTGCCGAAGCCGGCAACGGCAGTGCGTTGGTTTGGGTTATCCTAGGTCATCTGCTGTGTTATATGCCAACATTGGGTTTAGGAAATTCAATCGTGTTTTCCAACGTCGACGACCCCAACAAATTCCCACGGATTCGCGTTTGGGGAACAATCGGTTGGATCGTCGCCGGGCTGTTTGTCGGCTTTCAAGGCTGGTCGAGCAGCTTCAATATCTTCCGTTTGGGAGCCATTTGCTCGGTCGCTCTCGGGTTTTACTCCTTCACGCTCCCGCACACGCCGCCGCCAGCTAAAGACAAGCCGCTTAACATGCGCACGCTGCTGATGATGGATGCCTTCAAGCTGCTAGGGAATATGCCGTTCTTCATCTTCATTGTCTGTTCGACGCTGATCTGCATCCCGCTGGCCTATTACTACGGTTTCACCTCGAATCTGTTGGGGCAGATTGGTTTCGAACAACCGGCTGCCACGATGACTCTCGGTCAGATGAGCGAGATCTTCTTCATGATCTTGATCCCATTCTTCTTCCGTCGACTGGGCGTGAAAAACATGATCCTGGTAGGCATGGCTGCCTGGTCAGCGCGATATTTGCTGTTTGCCTTTGGCGCCCCACAACAAGTCGTGTCGATGATCCTGCTGGCCGTGTTACTTCATGGTGTGTGCTACGATTTTTTCTTCGTCACCGGCTTTATGTACACCGATTCCAAAGCTCCCGCCGACGTGAAAGGGCAGGCTCAGTGCATGCTCGTGTTCTTCACGCAAGGCGTTGGCATGTTCTTTGGCTATTGGATTGCCGGGGTCCGTTTTGCCACGTCGGTTCCGAATTACGACAAACTCAACGCCGCCATCCAAGCCGGAAAAACCGACACACAACTGACCTTTGGCCAATCACTCGAGCGGATGTTCTCCGTCAAATTGCCTGAGGGCATCGATCCTCAACTCCTGTCACAAACGATGCTCGAATGGAAAGAGTTTTGGCTGCTGCCAGCCATGATGGCCGGTGCGATCTTTGTAGTTTTCGCGTTCGCCTTCCACGAAAAGCGCGGCGTCACACCGGCAATTGATGAAGACTCTGTATGAGTTCTTCCAGGTTTGGCCGAACATTATGTCGCACCGCGTTCAACGTTCCTGCGCGCCGAATGACGAAACAGGAACGCCGATGCGACGAACGCCATCGCGAAGACCGAATTCAAAATAAAAACCGGCCCGATGCCTGGCGCAAATGGTGCATGGGGAGAGTCCGGATCCATGAGTGCCTCCTGCCAGCCGGCTTTCCATATTACGAGTGCGATAACCGGTACGAGCAATTGAGCCATTGCCATGGCTATGAGCGCGCGGGCCATCCCCAGGGCCTCGAGTTTTGCGATCAGCGCGCCGACCAAGCCGGTCATAATGACGCCCAAGTACAGCAAATTGATCGGCCCATCGCCAATGATCCCCACGGCGCCGTTGATCCACACCAGCAGAAATGTGGTTACGACCGCGATGCCGACGGCAACTCGATATGCAGTGCTATCTGTCATTCTCATGGCTACCTCGTAAACAGCACCCACGCTCATCAACAGCGCACCCATAAAAACAAAATCAAACAGGGTCCAATTCACTTCTTCGGTGTACTGCATCGCGGTCAGAGGCACGAGTAGAAGAAGTCCCACCACCGAAGCCCACGCGGTCATCCGCCACCGCGTTCCGCGCCAACCGCCACCAACATCCATACTTCCAATCGTTGTGTTGTTCTGCATGTTCATATTGATTTTCCTTTCATCGTGGGTGAAAACTTTGCAATGCAAAGTTAGAAGATAAAAAAAGAGAGTGTGCCTAAGCCGGACGCCAGACAGCCGCGGAAGCAGCCCCTTGTTGGCTGGCCTTTTGCTGTGCGTCGGAAACAACGCTTTCCAAAACGCTGATGTATTCGCCGAACCGCGTGCGACCTTCGGCGGTGAGACGATACATCGTCTGCTGGCGAGAACCTTGCTGACCTTTCCAAATCTCCACCAAGCCAGCTTCGCTCAACACCGAAAGATGCCGACTGAGATTCCCATCGGTCAGATTGCAAAGCTCTTTGAGGTCGTTAAACAGCAAACCACCGCTGTTCGCAGCGAGCGACGCCAAGATTCCTAAGCGCGCCTTTTCGTGGATCACGCGGTCGAGGCCCTCGTAAGAAAAACGGCCCGCTTGTTCGCCTTTACTCTGTCGTGCCATGTTTTCGCTCCAAAGTCCAATACAAAACCGCAGCCCCGAATAACTGCCCACCACCAAAGCACAAAGCCATCTGCCAGGGCGCAAGAGCACTCGGGCCTTGGCCGTAAATCAAGCAAATCGCTCCCGCACAAACGTAATACAATGCCACCCACACCACCTGCCTGGGCAGCAATCGGTACGATGCGAAAATGCCGAGGCTGTAACCGAGCGACCACAAACCGGGAAGCATCCACGCCGGACTCTGTGCGTAGCGATAAATACAGAGCGTGATGACGGCGCCTATGAGCAGACTCGGCAGGAATTGTTCGGTGGCGAGCAACGTCGCTTGCCGGGCAAGACGCGAATCAGCGAGCCGTACCCGCCGCCACAATTGAATCGCCGCAGCGATGAGGCAGATGCCGGCGACTGATATCCAAAGGATAAGAAAATCAGTGAGCTGGCTGTCCGGTTTGACAAAGTAGGGCTGCAACAGTGCCGTGACCAAGGCTAAGGTTCCCGAAAAGGCGACCGTCAGTGCACGATAGCCACGAAACAGCTCATTTTGAGCCATTTGCTGACGAATCTCGGTAATTTGGAAAAGTGCTTCGCGCAATTCCATGACGGTACCACAAGTGTGCTGCCCAAAACTTCACTTTGCGTTACAAAGTAGCAGCGCGAACGGGCAGTGTCAAGCGAATTTCCAGAAGCGGGGATAGAAGCAGATTGTATTGTTGCTACTTGTTGATAAGTTGCTGCGCTCCGCCAACGACCTTTTCCCAATCAAACGCGGGGCCGGGATCCTGCTTGTTGGCCTGCACATGGTAATGGCCAAGCACACCCTCAAAATCTTGCCACTCCTCCTCAGTGAGAACATGAGGAATAAGTTTCCCATCTTTGTCCTTAGGATAGTCGCATTTGATCTTGGGGAAAATCTTGCTGAGGGTCGCCGTCAGCTTGATCAGCGAATCGTATTGCTGGGGTGTGAAATCGTATTGGTAATATTCTTTCCCTTGAATTTCACCTTTGATCAATTCATTGCGAGCGGGATGACCCACAAACGGCACTTTGCGCAGTCCCAAATGCATGATGCCACGCGGAGGTCGGAGTTCCACGATCCCGTTGTCGTCGGTGTAATACCATTTTTTAAAGACCTCATCATTGGGGTCGGTATAGGCCCCCATGTTGGCGATCTCGATACCGATGGCACGCGAATTAGAAATCGTGGCATGCCAAGCTCTTTCCTTAAGGTCGAGCGTTTGGTAGATCGTGCCATCGACGTCGAGCATGAAGTGAACGCTCAAGCCACGGGAATCGTGAAGCACCTTGAAACAGACTTCGCTCGTGCCGCAAACGTCGTAGTGCATCACGAATTGATCGACCACGTCTTGGAGCATCGGCAAATCCCACCCACCGCCACGGACTTTTTCCAGTTCTTCGGCGGAGAGCGTATCCTTGCGAATGCCGTAGCGATTGGGCGAATCGAGCTTGGCTTCTTCGAGAGTTTGCTTCCAATCGGCTTTTTCAATCGGGCCGAAACGCCGCTCCACGCGGTAGGCGTCGTATCCTTCGGGGTCCATCCACAACTTCACGGGAGCGGTCGTGTGGTACAACTGTCCGCAAACGACGATTTCGTCGCCCTTTCGTTCAAGCTTTTCGCCTGCACTTTGGGCCAATGCCGATTGTGCTATAAACGCGAGACCCAGCAACAAACCACCACGCAAGATAACCGTCGGCATGTCGATTCACCTCAAGGAGCAAAGAAATCGGCTTTACACCTTTATTCTATCAACGCATTACCGGTCGGCGACGAAACTTTGCGCAAGCGACTCTCGCTAACACGAATTACCCGCTCAGGGATTCCCGGCCAGTTGGAGTTAAGGAATAATCAGTGCTCCTCACCGCCGTTAAACCGTGAATCGCCATGAAGACCGTTCCTATGTTTGTTTGGGAAGACTATGCGGCTAGTCCGCTGCTGACTGTTCCGCCCGCTCAGTTGCGTGAAAAAGACGTCACACGAATCCTCAAGGAGCTTCAAGCCCTGCGTCCAGACGGCATGCTCCTCGAAGAAATTGGCAAATCCTACGAAGGGCGGCCAATTCATTCGGTCACGATGGGGCAGGGGCCGATCAAAATCTTCGCCTGGTCACAGATGCACGGCAACGAGCCAACACACACGGCGGTGCTCATTGACTTGATCGATCTCTTGCAGCGACACCCCGATCATACGGTGGCTAAAGATATTCTCAGCGAATGCACGCTCTCGCTCGTGCCGATGCTTAACCCCGACGGCGCGGAGCGTTATATCCGCCGCAACGCGCAAGATATCGACATCAATCGTGACGCCTTGCACTTAGCCACACCCGAGGGACGACTTCTCCGCAAGATGGTGGAGCAAGTCAAACCGCAGTTCGCATTCAATTTGCACAATCAACAGCCAGGCACGTCGGTCGACGGGTTTCACGTGGCGGCGGTATCGCTCTTGGTTCCTCCCATCGATGAGCCCGACACGCAGACCGAATGGACCGAGCAAGCCCGACAAGTGGCCGTCGCTTTTCTCGATGCCGTGCGGCCGCATTGCGAGGGAATGATCTCGCGGTACGACGCCGACTTCATGCCGCGCTGCTTTGGCGAGTGGGTGCAGCAACAAAAGATTGCCACGCTGACGGTTGAAGCAGGGGGGTGGTCGACTGTCGATACGACTCCACTCGTTCAGGTGCATTTCCTGGGCATGATCAACGCCTTCGCCGCCATCGCGAATGGCTGTTATACGACGGTTGATCCCAAGGATTACGATGCGTTGCCGCGATCAAGCGATCAATACATATTCGACATCGTCGTGCGTGATGCCGAAGTTGTGCCAACCTGCGGTCACGATCCGTTCAAAGCCGACCTCGGGATCAACTTCACAAAACAACAAGACCGCGTGCCCATCGAGCGCGGCGGTCGTATCGACGACTTTGGCGACTTGTGTGTCACCACCGGAAAGCAAGTTTTGGAGTACCAAGGTTTACTGTGCGTGCCGGGCCGCTTGGTATATCAGGCCGATATCACCCCACTGCAACTTCCGACGGCCGAACGGGCTCAAATGTTTCTAGAGCAAGGCATCACAACAGTGATTGGCAGCGTGAACCTCAATGAGACAGCGGAACTTGATGCGCTAGCAAAATTATCTGCCAACGCAAATTGGCCGCTGAACGTCGGTTTTGTGGCGAAACTGCCAACGAATGCCGATTCCAGAGTGCGAGATCATCTCCTCCGCGGCATTGCGGCGGGTGTTCTTGGTGTCGTAGGAAATAAGTTGGATGGCTTGCAGAATGTGTTGAATTGGTTTGGGTTGCCAGTTCTGAAACAAGAATATTTGCCAACAGATTTCACACCGCAGGGTTCGCTTGGCAATTTGGTCGATGGCAATTTCAAATTCGCCAATGAGTTGGGGCTAACGAGTCGTAGTGATATCCGACTCACCAACACGGCCGATTTGTTATTTTTCGACTCGGGTACGAAAGAGTTTTCACCGGCGGCGATTAAACACGTTATGCTCGGAGGAAAGTTAGTTGTGAACGACCACAAGTTTCTGCCAGGAGCCAGCGGTGAGCTCTTGCTCCGACGGCGAGGTGGCGTGCAGTGAAAACTCTTGTTCCACCAGCCCTTTATCGCGGCGACACGATTGCGATTATCGCCCCGGCCAGTGTTCCTGATCCGGAAAAGATTGAGCGCGCGATCGGCCGCTACGAAGAGATGGGATTTAGGATCAAACTCTTCGGCGATATCTATCGTCGCTGGGGGTATCTGGCGGGAGACGACGAAACCCGCATCGAAGAACTGACCAAGGCGGTGCTCGATCCTGAAGTGGCGGCGATCTTTCCCGCCCGGGGAGGAACCGGTGTCACACGGCTCTTGGATTCGCTGGACTACAGCCTCTTTCGTAAGCATCCGAAGATACTCGCCGGCTTCAGCGACATCACGGCCCTGCATTCGGCGCTACAACAACAGGCGGGCTGGGTGACATTTCATGCTCCGCACCCCATGGATGGTCTCGGCATGCCCGATGGCCTCACGCCATTGTCGTCGCGAACATTCTGGCGCGCCGTGCTCGCCGAAAGTTACACCGATCGCAAAGCATCGGGCTACGAAATACCGCTTACCGACGACGAGCGGCAAAACATCGTGACGTTTGCTGCGGGCAAAACCGAAGGCAAACTCGTGGGGGGGAACCTTTCGCTCGTGTGTGCAACGCTCGGCACGCCTTACGAGTTCGACATGACGGGTAACATCCTGCTCTTGGAAGAAGTGGCTGAAGCTCCCTATCGAATCGATCGATTCTTGTCGCAACTCCGCTTGGCGGGAAAGTTGGATCAGCTTGCTGGCGTTGTGTTGGGGCAGTTCACCGATTGCGATCCGCCCGCAGGGAAGCCGAGTCTGACACTCGATGAGATTTTTGACGGTTATCTCGCGGACTTGGGTATTCCTATACTTAAAAACTATCCCACGGGGCACACCTCGGACAACGCGACGTTGCCGTTGAATATTCCCGTCGAACTGGATGCCGATGCCAAAACCATCACGCTGCTGGAAAATCCAGTCCGGCTAACGCGCAAGGTGACCGCATGAAACTGCACCCCGCCGAACCGCCGCGTGTTGAACTTGCGCAACTCCCCACGCCGGTTGTGGAACTCAAGCAACTTGCTCATTCTCTCGGCACGCCGCGACTTTTGATGAAACGCGACGATCTTACGGGTTTGGAACTCAGCGGCAACAAAATCCGCAAATTGGAGTACGTCGTCGCCGAAGCGATTGCTCAAGGGGCGGACACGCTAATCACCCATGGCGGTTTGCAATCGAATCATTGCCGGGCCACCGCGGCTCTGGCGGCTCGACTCAGCCTGCGGTTGCGTTTGATTCTTCGCTCGCCGGAATCGCAACCCGAACACGAGGGCAATCTGTTTCTCGATCACCTCTTTGGCGCCGAGTGCAGTTTTCATAGTGCGGACGAATACAACAGCCAGTTGAATGACTTGGTTGCCAAGGCTCAAATGGAAGAACAAGCCGCGGGGCACAAGCCTTACTTCTTTCCGGTGGGGGCCAGCATTCCACTGGGATGCTGGGGCTACATTCGCTGCATCGCCGAACTTGTGGAACAACTGGGCCGCGAAACACCCGTTGATATCTACTGCGCCACGTCGTCGGGGGGCACGCAGGCGGGCTTGATTCTCGGAAGAGCACTCTGCGATTGCTCGAATTGGTCGATTCGCGGCGTGCCGGTCAGTGACAGCTCCGAATACTTTCGCCAAAAGCTGCGCGAACTTATCACGGCCACGATCACTCAGTATGAATTGAATCTCAGCGAAGCCGATACGCCTATCGAATTGGTCGATGGGTTTATCGGCGATGGTTATGCGATTCCGACAACGGCTGGGATCGAAGCGATTCGATTGCTGGGACGCACCGAGGGGATCGCCCTTGATCCTAGCTACACCTCCAAGGCGATGGCCGGCATGCTGGCGGATCGCAAAACACGCGATCCCAACCGAGTCACGGTCTTTATTCATACTGGTGGCATCTTTGGTTTGTTCGCACGACGCGACCTGTTTGCTTAACTCGCGAGAAAGATTTAGGAATTTCGTATGACATTAGCCCCCGACTTCCCTGTTCGCGTTAATCAAATCGCCGGTCAATCGATTCCTCAGCTGGCCCAAGAGTTTGGCACGCCGGTGTATGTTTACGATGCTGCGGTGATTGTCGAACGAATCCGTGAACTCTCCGCGTTCGACGTTGTACGCTACGCGCAAAAGGCGTGTTCTAATTTGGCGATTCTTGATCTTGTGCGCCGACACGGCGTGCTTGTCGACGCCGTGAGCGCGGGCGAAATTCGCCGGGCCTTGGCGGCGGGTTACAAGCCGGGCGGCGGCGAGCATCCGGAGATCATGTTCACGGCTGATATTTTCGACGCCGAAGCGCTTGATCTTGTCGTGGAACATAACATCCCGGTGAATTGCGGTTCGCCCGACATGATCGACCAACTCGGCGCGCGAGCCCCGGGCCGTGAAGTCACTTTGCGCATCAATCCCGGCTTCGGCCACGGGCACAGCCAAAAAACCAACACCGGCGGCGAAGGCTCGAAGCATGGTATTTGGCTCACGCAGATTCCCAACTGCATCGAACGCGCTACGAAGGCCAACATCAAGATCACCGGTCTGCACATGCACATCGGCTCGGGCACCGACATGCAGCATTTGGGCACCGTCTGTCAGGCCATGGAACAGACGGCGCTCGAAGTCGGCCCCACGCTGCACACGATCAGCGCGGGTGGCGGGCTCCCCACGCCCTACCGTCAAGGTGAAGAACGCGTTGACATTGGTGCCTACTTCACGCTCTGGGATGGCACACGGCAGCGTTTGGCCAAGGCTTTTGGCCATCCTCTTTCGCTGGAACTCGAGCCGGGGCGGTATCTCGTCGCGGAAAGTGGCAGCTTGATCGCCGAAATCCGCGCGGTCAAACAAATGGGGAGCAAAACTTACTACTTGGTCGACGCTGGTTTCAATAACCTCGCGCGGCCGATTCTGTATGGCGCGTATCATCCGATTGCCATTTGTCCTCGTGATGGAAGCGCCGCTGCGCCCGATCTCCAGCCCGTCGTGGTTGGCGGACCGCTGTGCGAATCGGGCGATATTTTTACCCAGGAAGCCGGCGGCTTCGTCAGCACGCGCGACCTGCCGGTTGCATCCGTGGGTGATTATCTGGTCATCGGCTGCGCGGGGGCTTACAGCTTTGTGATGGGCAGCAACTACAACAGCAAACCGCTGGCCGCCGAAGTGCTCATCGACGGCGGTAAAGCCCATCTCGTACGCAAGCGTCAGACCTTCGACGATTTGATCGCCGGGGAAATGATTCCGCGCTAACGACGAGCATCTCCGCACGGACTTCAGCTTTGCGAGGTTTGCCAGGTTTGCGTAGTTTGCAGCTCCCTGAGCACGCAAAGCTCGATTTTTCGCCCGTACGCTGGGGTCCCAACTTTGGTGACGAAACTCCTGGGTTTTGTCACTTGGCGATGTCACAAGTGCTGAACGTTCAAGCCCTTGCGAAATTCATACGTGCCAAAAGCAGTCGACTTTTGGTCAAAACGTACGGAAACTGCGTTCCAAAATTACGTTCCACAAATCCAGTTTTCAAAGAGCATGCCTACAGTTGGGCGAACACCATTATCGCGATTGCGAAGTGCTTCGCCACAACAATTCTTGGCCGGGGTGAAGATATTAAACCACAGAGGGCACGGAGAACACGCAGGAAAGGCAACTACGAATCGGACGAATGGCACCGTATCTAGGAACCGCTCATGGGCTCTCGTGGACACTCATGTGTTGACGTAAGGGGGAGAAGAAGTCATGCGTCGATTTTTAGGACTCCCGTCCCCTAATCTTTTCTCGAAACGATCCTCTTCAGGAAATCTGGCAAGTGGTGGTGCCTGCTTTTCGTTTGACGCTTTGTATTCCGCAGAATAAGCTCAACATTCGAGGTAGTTGGACCCACGACTGTCTTGCTGGGCGACACCGGCTTTTGTTTAGCACGCTGAACATCAACTACAAGTTTGCGCTAAAGGTTTCCTGATTTATTCTTGTCGGAGGTAACAGGCAATGCGAACGTCGATTCTGTTTGTGGTGCTGTTTTGCTGCAGGAATCTTCACGGTGTTACGATAGACTTCGGAACAGGTAGCCCTCCACTGCCCTATACTGAAAATCATCTCACTTTTGCTCCGGTGGAGATGTCGTGCGCCTGCGTGGCGATAAGTCCCGATTCCCTGGATGATTCCAGTCTAACTATGACAAGTAACATAAATGGCCATATTCTTCGCGTGCAATCCGATAGGCTCTTCAACTTGGATTCATTGGATATAGAGCGCCTGAACGGTTCATGGGCATTGATCACTTCGTCCGGTGGAACTGTTGATATTACAAACGTTGGCGACTTGAATCTCACTCACCTCCCCGGCTTCTTTGGGATTCCCTACTTTGATTTCATCACCAGAGATTCGATTAGTCTGAATCCGACATTAGAGATTGACGACATTCAAGTTACTTTTATTCCTGAGCCATCGACCCTCTTGCTCTTCTGTATCGGATCGATGTGCCTGTTACGGCGCGGATAGCCCCATCCAGGCCAAATCTTCGCGATTCATGCCACCGAAGATCTGTTTCACACTGTAACGTTGGGTGCGCAGGGAGCGTGACTCCTGGAGAAACAGCCACAAATGAAGAGGCTTCATCGGCTCGCTCCGGGGTGACTGCAAGTCCGCTCGCGTTAAAAGGCTGTAGATAGCGAATCTCGCATTTTGTCAGGGCGGGCGCCGGGTCGGCATGGCGCTTGCAGCAATTGTTATCGATTTGTTGCTAACAGTTGGCAGCGGATGGAAGCACCTCTTACAAAATAGCTGACTGCATCAGGGCAGAATGCGAGAACTTATGACTCTGGTTCCATGGTTTGTGGCGGTCGGTGCGATTTTTATCGCAATCGCTCTGCTCTCGTCGTTTCTCCATCGGTCCCCCTTGAGCACAGCGATTATCTGCCTGGGATTCGGCGTCTTGCTCGGGCCCGGGGGTGCGGGCCTTATTCGGCTCGACTTTGTTAAAGACGACGAGTTCCTAGAGATCGTCACAGAAATCGCCGTCATCATTTCATTGTTTACCGCAGGATTGCAGCTGCGACTGCCATTGGATCGCAGCGAATGGCGTGTCTCGGTCAGACTCGCTACCTTGGGTATGATGCTCACCGTTGGCTTTCTAACGTTAATAGGCGTGCAGGGACTTGGATTGCCACTCGGCGCAGCTATCATTCTCGGCGCCGTGCTGGCGCCGACCGATCCCGTGTTGGCTTCCGATATTCAAGTGAGGAATTCGACTGACTCGGACAGGCTCAGGTTTATCTTGACGGGCGAAGCCGGCTTCAACGACGGCACAGCCTTTCCATTCATCATGTTGGGGTTAGGCCTGCTCGGGGTACATGAGATCGGCGCGATGGGGTGGCGATGGTGGGCAGTCGATCTCGTCTGGGCCATCAGTTTTGGTCTCGCCGTGGGGGCGGTCTTTGGCACTATCATCGCACGTATGGTGCTTTACCTGCGCAAACATCACGAAGAAGCCGTCGGCCTCGACAACTTTCTTGCGGTCGGCCTGATTTGCCTTTCTTATGGCGTGGCACTCTGGTGTCATGCGTATGGCTTTCTCGCAGTCTTTGCAGCCGGTGTTGCCCTCCGTCGCGTCGAACGATTATCGCAGGCCGCTCCTCCCACCGATGAAGTGCGGCAAGCGGCCGGGAACCCAGACACCGAGCATTTGGCAACTGACAGCGACTCTGGCCCAGCTTACATGGCCGAGGCCGTACTCAACTTTAATGCGCAGCTTGAGCGGTTTGCGGAAGTGATACTCGTTATTCTTGCCGGAGCGTTGCTGACCGCCGAAATGTTTTCAGCTCGCATCTTTGGGTGGGCGATGTTGTTGATCTTCGTTGTACGTCCTCTCGCGATCTACGTAACCCTTATCAAAAGTAACCTTCCCCACCTCGAACGCACTTACATTGCATGGTTTGGCATCCGCGGCATTGGCTCGATGTACTATTTGAGCTATGCGCTCGCACACGGACTTGCTGGCGAACCTGTTGAGGACATTGTTCACCTCACGCTCGTAACCGTGACCGTGTCCATTATCCTGCACGGAGCATCATCAACTCCGCTCATGCGTTACTATTCGCGCATGGGCTGAGGCTGGCATTCACAAATTTTGTAGGCATCCAACTGTGAAATTAAGACTCTGCCCACTTTATTCAATTCACATCGTGCGAACTTGATTCTCGTCCAGAATCGGCTGTCCGACGTCCTTGACGAACTCGCGTGGTAGTCGAACGGTGAAGGTCGTGCCCGCTTCCTGGGTGGAAGTTACGTTGATAGTGCCACCGTGTGAGTGGGCGATTTGGCGGGAGATATATAAGCCGAGGCCGATGCTGCCAGGGCGGTTTTGCTTAGGATTTTCGACGTTTGAGCCTCTCACCAGCGGGTCAAAAATGCTTGGGATCTCTCCAGGTGGAATCACGGAGCCGCCGTTATGGATGGCGATCGTGACGCTGGGACCTTCGCCTTTGGCCGTCAACTCCACGAGCGCACTTTGGGTGCTGTGTTGGATGGCGTTACCCATGAGATTGGAAATGGCTTGCCGCAGGCGGTCGCTGTCCCACTGGCCAGTCAGATCGCCTGTGGATTGAAAACGTATGTCCCGCTTGGGGTGGGCAGTGCGGAATTCGTTGAATAGTTCTTTGCAGAGGCTCTCGAGATCCATGGGAGCCACGTTAACCGGCATCCCTGCGCCCAGACGGGTGCGGGTGTAATCGAGAAGATCTCGAATCATCCGCCCCATCACATCGGCATTCGTCGCGATCTGGGCAACCACTTCATTCGTTTCGGGAGCGGGTTGAACCAGCAGCGGAAGCAGTGCCGCCGACATGGCGATGGAATTGAGCGGATTACGGAGGTCGTGGCTGAGGATCGCCAAAAAGAGATCCCGGGACTGGTTCACGCGCTGCGTGTAGCAGCTCACCGCCTTGGAAAGCGATTGATCAATCGATTCATTGAAGCGGGTTACATCATCGACGGCACTGGCATGTGGGTCGGGTGCACTGTCGGCCCACAGTCGCAGCACACTTGCGCGGAGTGCTCGATATTCCGAAACAACTTCCATCAGGTCAAAGCCGGAGCCCAACCTATCAATGGCATGCAGTTCGGATGCTCCATTTAGGGTCACTTCGCCGGTGTTGGACGTGGAGTGAGTCCTGGACTTGGCGGTCCGTTCGGTGGAACTCTGTGGCGACTGCATGTCCCGCACGGTAGCCAGCAGGATGTCGCCGGCATGGTCCCGCAAAGCCAGGGCATCCATGCTCTCAGCGGATGCGATACTACGGGCGAATGATTCCCATTCCAAGAGAATGGGTTCGATGTTTGAGACAATGAAATCGGCAAGCCGCATGAATTTCCTAGTTCGTGCGACGGGTCGCACGAACTCTGGAAGAGTGAATAACACGCTCATTCTATGCTTTAGCGGGTGAGACCCACAAGCTAACCACCAGAGTACGGCGGAAGTTCGCCCCTGAAGCCGGGAATTCGGCTAGGAAAGACGGCGAACCAGCACAGGAGGGCTCGCGCGCTCCGCGTTGCTGCGCGACACGTCGCGGCTAATGTTTGGATAATGAACTATGTTGAGCGGGAGAGCTGCTTGCGATACGCGAGCGGCGTTTGGCCGTAGCGTTTGCGGAAGGCCACGCCGAAGCGGGTTGTGTTGGCGAAGCCGCAGGCGACGGCGATTTCGCCGATGGAGAAGTCCGAGCGGGCCAGAAGTTCTTTGCCCTTTTCCAGCCGCACGCGGCGAATCTCTTCGGCGGGGGAACGGCCCAGATAATGTTGGAATTGAATTTCCAAACTCCGCCGCGAGATGGGAACCTCGTTCAGAATGTCTTTCACAACGATATCCTGAAACGCATGCGTTTGGATAAAGCGCAACGCACGGACCATCGATTCGTCGTCGATGGCCAAGATGTCGGTTGATTGCCGACTGATCACGCCCTGCGGCGGAATCTTGTAAGTCTTGCGTGAAGGCTTTTCGCCTTGCATCAAGCGATCCAATAGCGCGGCGGCCTCATAACCAATGCGCCGTCCCGCGAGGGCGATGCTCGAAAGTGGCGGTGTCGAAACACTGCACATCAGCTCGTCGGTGTCGCCAGCGAGAATCGCCACGTGATCGGGTACGCGAATGCCGCTGAGGTAGCAAATCTCGGTGAGCTGTCGGCCACGGTTGGCATCGACGGTAAAAATCGCCACGGGTCGCGGCAAAGATTTTAGCCAGCGGCTCACGCGACGTTGTTGTTCTTCCCAACCAATCTTCCGGCCCACGCGGTAGCCAGGTTTGTATTCCCGGCAACGGTAACCCGCTTTGGTGACTGCAGCGATAAAGGCTTCGCCACGGCGAGTCGAGTATTTCAAACTGGGGGGCGCAAAATAGGCGAACTCTTCAAACCCGCGATCGCGCAAATGGGCTAAAGCCAAATCGGCCCGTTGTTCGTCGTCGGTGATCACATCGTAAAAGCCGTCGAGGCCTTCGAAGACGGTATCGACGTTGATCTTGGGTTCCGAGCGATTACGAATTTGATCGAGCTGCGTGCGGTTGCCGATGCGAGCAATGATCCCATCGCCGGACCATTGATCCGGCAGCAGCGAGCGCTGTTCGTGGTCGCGGGGATCGATTAACAAATTCCAGTGGCCGTGGTCCTGGGAATAGTCGGCGATGCCGTGGATGACACTGCACCCCCAGCTGTCCTCGGTTTCCACAAGAACGGCAACTTGATGAACACGGTTCTTATCAATCGTCATACGGATTTAGCGAAAGCTCGAAGGAAAATGCAGCCCCGGCAGGATGACATCAGGCCCTTGCTCAATTCTAGTTGGCAGCGTGCGCATTTTCGAGAGGCTTAGTAGTGTTTTTTGTATGACTCTTGCTAAGCTAGAGAACGTCCGCAAGTGGCGGCGCGGGTTATGACTGTTATGCAGGCTCGAAATAGTCTCATGGGGAAGCGGAATTCATGCTGAACAAAATTTGGTTTGGGATGCTGGTGATCGGCATCGTCTATGGATTTGGCAAGGCGGCTTTGAATAGCTGGAACGGCGACTCGGCTGCCCAAATCCCAGCCGCCGTGGCCACGGAAGGGGACGCCCCACCAGTTGGCCCCGTGGCTCGCACGGCCGAGCAAAGAGACCACCGCAATCTGATGGAGATGGGCAAAGACATGAATAAGGCCATCATGGATTCCGCCACGACGGCCGTGGAAATCTGTATCGGCCTGATCGGCTTCATGGCCTTGTGGTTAGGAATCTTGCGAATTGCCCAAGACTCGGGAATGGTCGCGGCACTGGCACGAGTGATGAGGCCGTTGATGCGATGGCTCTTCCCAGAGGTGCCCGACGGTCATCCCGCCCAGGGGGCAATCCTCATGAACCTGTCGGCCAATATCCTGGGGCTCGATAATGCGGCCACGCCATTCGGTCTGAAAGCGATGGAGGAATTGCAGACGCTGAACCCCCATAAGGACACCGCGACGAATCCAATGGCGATGTTCTTGGCCATTAATACCAGCAGCATCGTGTTGATTCCTTTTACGCTGATCGGATATCGGGCGCTCAAGGGGAGCGAAGATCCCGTGGGGCCGTTGATGCCCATCATTTTGTCGACGCTGCTCAGCACGCTGTTGGCAATCTTTATCACGCGGACCCTGAGCAAATCGCCCCGATTTGCGGTCGAGCATTCAAACAGCGAGACACCCGACGCGGAAAATGAGGTGTCGGAATGAGCGACTTTTTCGCCCTCATGGAAGTTTGCGGTCAGTGGGCCATCCCCTTCGTGATCCTGATGATCTTGTTGTGGGGTTGGTACAAAAAAGTGCCGATGTACGAGTCATTCGTCACGGGTGCGAAAGAAGGTTTCGGCATCGCGGTGATGATCATTCCTTATCTGGTCGCGATCCTGTTTATCATCAAGGTCTTCACCGTTAGCGGCGCCTTCGACGACATCAAAGTCGCCGGCATGTGGTGCCTGAACAAAATGGGACTCGGCGAGTACGGCGAATCGTTGGAACTGATTCCCTTGGCGCTGATTCGGCCATTGTCGGGGAGTGGCGCGCGAGGCGTGCTCCTCGAAATCTACGACGTGCACGGCACCGACACATTCATCGGCAAGGTAGCGACCTTGCTGATGGGCAGTTCGGAAACGACATTTTATGTTTTGACCGTTTACTACGGCGCGATTCAGGTGAAGAAATTACGGCACACGCTGCCGGCCTGTCTGCTGGCCGACGCCGCGGGAATCGTGATCGCGATTGTGATGGGCTATTGGCTGTATAGCTAAAGCACGCCGCGATCACGGATAAAGCACGAACTTTGCCCGGCGTTTGTTGTATTCCTCCAGCTCGGGAGCAATCAGCTCTTCGAGTTTGGAGAGCGTTGTCCCTTGTTCGATGGCGGAAAAGACTTTTTCGCTGCCTAGCAGGCGATTGAAGTTTTTCATCTCCCAATCGTCGGGGAACAGTTCGCGTAGGCCCAGAGCAATGGCCAACCCGACGGGCACGGAGCGAAACGCTGCGCGATCGGTCACGATAATGTTCACCCCTTCGCAATCTTCATTGGCAAACTTGCTGGCGTTGGGCTGAAAGCGAATCGGCACGAATCGCACGCCGGGCAGTGCTTGATCGTTGAGATACGCGGCCAACTTCCTGCCATCGATCCAAGGTGCCCCCACGACTTCAAACGGCGTGTCGGTGCCGCGGCCGACCGAGACATTCGTCGTCTCCAACAAGCCGACACCAGGATAAAGCACCGCCTCGGTCAAGCTGCGCATGTTGGGGGAAGGGTTGGTCCACACGAGACCCGTTTCGTCCCAATATTGATCGCCGGACCAGTTTTTGACTTTGATAATCTCCAGATCGACATCGAGTTTGTTTTCCGCGGCGAACATCTTGGCTAGCTCGCCTACGGTCATACCATGACGGACTGGCATAGCGTGATGTCCGACAAAGTTTTTGATTCCTTTGTCGAGTACCGAACCCTCGGTCAGATTGCCAATCGGATTCGGCCGGTCGAGGATGACAAACTTGAGATCCTGCTCAGCCGCGACTTCCAGCGCTAAGCCCATCGTCGAGATGTAGGTATAGAACCGACAACCGATGTCCTGAATGTCGAACACGAGCGTGTCGATTCCTTCCAACTGCTTCGGATCGGGTTTGCGGGTTTTGTTGTACAAACTGTAAACGGGCAGTCCCGTGGCTTTGTCGCGGGTGTCGGCAATGTTCGATTCATCGAGCTTGCCTTCGAGCCCATGTTCGGGACTAAAGACCGCCACCAATTCCACGTCGGGAGCGTTGTGCAACAAATCGACCGTCCGTTTGCCGTCGCTGTTGAGGCCCGTGTGGTTGGTGATCAATCCCACGCGGCGGCCTTTGAGCGCGGCGAAGTTGTCTTGCTGCAAAACATCGATACCCAAGAGTGCTGGCGTTGAAGATGGCTTCGCTGGAAGTCGCGCCGGTCTGAAGCGCCGCCACCGCCACGGTGCCAATTCTTCCCGCGAGCGGATTCACATTGCCCACGCCATCGGGATGCAAACGCGTCGAAAGGAAGATCACAAACAGATCGAGTTCGGGGTCGATCCAAAAAGCGTTGCCTGTGAAGCCGCCATGGCCGATCGCTTTGTCGCTGTACAAATCGCCGCGGTTACTGGAATATTTGCTGCGATTATCCCAGCCCAGGGCGCGTTTGTTGCCATCGATCGTGCGTGGGCGACGCATTTCGGCAATCGTCCGGGGATGCATCACCTGCTGATCACCAACGCGGCCATCGTTGAGTTGCATGCGGGCATATTTCGCCAAATCGTTGGCCGTGGAAAACAAACCCGCATGGCCAGCGACTCCACCGAGCGCGAACGCCCGCGGATCGTGAACTTCACCCCGCCGCCACTTGCCGTCGATCTTTTCCGTCGTGGCGGCACGATTTTTTAATTTCTCGTCCGGCAGGTAACCCGTTTCGGTCATGCCGAGGGGCTGATAGATATTCTCGGCGGCAAACTCGGCGACCGTTTGCCCCGTCACGCGATGCACGATCTCACCCAAGGTCATAAATCCGACGTCGGTGTAAATAAACTTCGTCCCCGCTGGTTCCACCGGCTTAAGCGCCCACATACGCTTCCATGCCTCGTCGACGCCATGTTCGTAATCCTTGATCGAGTTATCAGGAATTAAGCCTCCTTGATGAGTCAGCAGTTGTTCGACCGTGATCGATTCTTTGCCATTCTGTGCAAACTCGGGAATGTACGTCGCCACGGGTTCGTTTAAACGAACTAAACCGCGCTCGACGAGCAACATAATGCTCGTCGCCGTCGCTACGGGCTTGGTAACCGATGCCATGTCGAACACGGTGTCGAGCGTCATATCTTCTTTACTAGGCTCGATCTGGCGATGTCCGTAAGCCCGCGCGAACGCGATACCGTCGCGTCGGCCGATCATCACCACGCATCCCGGCATGTTGCCGTTTTCGATTTCCTTAGCCACCATGTCGTCGATGCGGTCGAGTTGGCTCGCTGACAAGCCAAGTTCAGCCGGCGAGCGTAGTAGCAAATCCGTTGAATTGCTTTCCGCATAAACCGATTTTTGACTGAGCAGCAGGCTCCCAGTGAGCACCGGGATCAGAAGACAAAGCCGTTTCGTTGTCGTTACTTCAAGCATGTTTCACATCCTGGTTTGTCGGTGGCTCGGTCACGAACTTGCTGAGTGCCACACCTGCGAGAAAAGTCATCAGCGCTCCCACTCCAGCATACCAAGGCCACGAGAGTTCTGTTTGGCTTGCGATATAGGAAAGAGCGATCACCCCAAGACAGAACCCACCGAGCGCGGCGCGCTGTTTGACGTGTTGGGCGAAAACTCCCAGAAAATACAAACCTAGCAGAGGCCCTAACGCAAAGCCGGCGATTTTTAGAACACTATTTACCGTGCTTTCTGATGTGCCAAGATGATAGCTGACGAGTGCGATCACAATCTGCAAAATGCCGAAGCCAATTGTGGCGAGCCGACTCAAGAAGAGGACTCGCTCGGAAGAGGGCTGCTGGCGGGTTAAGGGCAAGTAGATATCGTTAATTAATGCCGTTGCTGAGGAATTCAATGATCCCGAGAGCGTCGACATTGCGGCGGCGAACACGGCCGAGAGAGTTAGCCCCACAAGTCCGCGGCCAAGATTATGCACAATAAAGTGCGCAAAGACTTTGTCACCATCCTTGGGTCCAAATGGTACTTCGGGGGGAAACTCTGCATAAAAACAAGCGAGTGCTGCACCGATCACAAGAAACAGGGCGAATTGAGCACAGACCACAAAGCCGCTCAGTCCTAAAGCCCAGCCCGCCGCGCGTTGGCTGCGGGCGGTCAGATAGCGCTGCACCATTAATTGGTCGGTGCCGTGCGTGGCGGCGGTGAGGAACAAGCCACCAATCAGGCCGGACCAAAACGTAATCGTCGGTTTGACGATGCTGAAATCAAAATCAAAGATACGAAACTTTCCCTGCTGGGCACCGAACTCACTGAATTGTTGCCATCCTCCTGGCAGTTGAGAGATGATCACCCCTAAGGCAACCACCGCTCCCAAGACGTAGATTAAAAACTGCAGACAATCGTTCCAGACGACGGATTTTACGCCGCCGAGCACCGTGTAAAGAATCGTGACCGCACCCATCAGCACGATGCACGTTTGCAGGTTGAGTCCAATGGCTTGCTGGAGTGCTAACGCCGTCAGATAGAGTCGCAAGGCATCACTCAGATTCCGCGTGACCAAAAACAAAACCGACGTCGCTCGCCGCGAGGAAATTCCAAAGCGACGCTGCAGCACTTCATAAGCCGTAAAGGACTGTCCTTGAAAATACAGCGGCAGCAAGGCCCAAATGACCAACATGCGTCCCACGATATACCCAAAGGTGATCTGGAGAAATCGCATGTCTCCGCCCTCGGCATAGGTAAAACCGGGGATGCTTAGAAAGGTGACCGTGCTCGTTTCAGTGGCTACGATCGACAGCAGAACCGCTCCCAGAGGCAGCGAACGATCGCCCAAAAAGTAGTCGACGGCGTTTTTTTGACCCCGACCGACCCATAGTCCCAGGGCAATGACGGCAGCCAGATAGCCGACAATGATGGCTGCATCGATAGCATGAATCGAGAGGTTCAAAACGAAATATCAACTTAAGGGTGATGGGTTATCCGGCACATTTCGAGAAAATTCTGGCGGGATTGTTCCTTCAACCGCGATTGAATTGATGGAACTTCGCAATTCGCCGGTGCGTCTGACTAAAAACGGTGCCTAGGTCATCTACGAGAAGTTCCAGGGTATTTCGTTACACAAAGAATGTCGATGAGTTCATCAGCAAGTCAGGAATAAAGTGGCCACAACAACGAACTCCAAAGGTGAAACAACCAGCGCAGCGCAGGATTTTCTCTCTTTCGCGCATGTCAGCTACATGTCTTCACAACCGCGGATTAGAATTGAAAACATGTTAGAACATCTCACCACTGAAGCCAGTAATCCCGCGTCGGAAAGTCTCGATAGTTTGACGACCCGCGAGATTGTTGAGCTGATCAATTCCGAAGACGCCAAAGTTGCTGAGGCCGTCAATCAGCAGTCCGACGTCATTGCCAAAGCCATCGACGTAATCGCCAATCGGCTCCAACATGGAGGCCGGTTGATTTACATCGGTGCCGGGACTTCCGGCCGACTGGGTGTCCTCGACGCGGCGGAGTGTCCACCAACATTCAATTCCGATCCGGCCCAAGTGGTTGGAATTATCGCGGGTGGTCCCGGGGCATTGCTCAAGGCCGTCGAAGGGGCTGAAGATTCTCCCGAACTCGCGACCCAGGACCTCAAAAATGTCGAGCTTTGCAGCCACGATGTGGTTGTTGGCATCGCCACGAGTGGCCGCACACCCTACGTGATGGGTGGTTTGGATTACGCTCGCAGCCAAGGAGCCTACGCGATTGGCTTGAGCTGCAACCGCGACCCAGCCATGAGTGCCCGCGCGGATATGTGCATTAATCCCGTGGTAGGCCCCGAAATTTTGAGTGGTTCGACCCGCATGAAGGCCGGCACCGCCACGAAGATGGTGCTCAACATGCTTTCCACCGGCGCGATGGTGCGACTGGGGAAAACCTATGGCAATCTGATGGTTGACCTGCAAGCCACCAACGTCAAACTCGCCGAACGCAGCCGCCGCATTGTCTGCAAATTGACGGGCGTGACCCCCGAAGCAGCCTCAAGCTTGCTGCAACAAACCCGCGGTGAACTTAAGACCGCGATCGTTTCTCAACGCTTGGGCCTTGAGCCCGACGAAGCACGGATCCGCCTGCAAGCCTCGAAGGGACATTTGCGGAAAGCCTTGGAAAACGGTCATGCGTGACCTCGCGCCGCCCGCTATACTCGCCGCATGATGGTCGAGCATAGTTTAGTAATCGGTGTTGATGGCGGCGGCACAAAGACCGACGCCTGTCTAGCGCGGATTGGCTCCGATGGCGAAGAACGCATCCTCGGCAACGGCCAAGCGGGATCTTCCAACGTCAAAGCCGTGGGCGAAGACGCCGCACTGGCCAATCTGTTAACCGCGATTGATGAAGCGTGGTCGCAAGCTGATCTCGCTCAAGAAACTGTCCCGTTGGCCGTGTTTGGACTTTCAGGCGCGGGCCGTCCTGAAACCCAGGCTATGATCGCAGCGTGGGCGAAACAACACGAAATCGCCGAGCAAGTTCGGGTCGTGCATGATGCTTTGCCGGTGCTGATTGCCGGTACGCCAGCAGGGCAGGGGGTGGCTCTGATCGCCGGTACGGGGGCGGTCGCTTTTGCCGCCAATCAGCAGAATCACACCGCTGTGAGTGGTGGCTGGGGGTATTGGTTTGGCGATGAGGGAAGCGCGTTTTGGCTGGGCCAAGCCGCTGCCCGGGCAGTTTCCCAATCTGCCGACGGACGCACTTCACCGACGCTATTAACCACGACCATCATGGACCGACTACAGATCACAGAGCCGCGCGAACTGCTGACGGCACTCTCCCGCGATGACAATGTCCGCGGTGCTCTGGCCGGGTTGGCGGAACTTGTCACCGACTGTGCCGCGCAAGGCGATGTCACGGCTCAAGGCATCGTGATCCAAGCCGCCGAACAGCTTGCAGCGTTAGTGATTTCCGCGGCAGAAAAGTTGGACCTGGGCGACACGTTTCCGTTGGCTTTGGCTGGGGGAGTGGCGTGCGGCAGCACCGCGATTCGCGAGAGCCTGCTCGAAAGGCTCAAAACACTGCGAATCACACCTTCAAGCGTCACCGTCGTATCGCGGCCAGTTTTGGGTTGCATTCGCATGGCGAATCGCGAACTCACCGATCAACCAAACTGAGTCGTCACGCCACCGCAAATGGGTTTTTCGCATCCGGTTGTTTCGGGAATCGTGAGCGGCAAACCTTCTTGATGCCGGACGGCGAGCCAGGCAAAACACTCCGCTTCGAGCGTGTCGGGATTCAGATTTCGCTCGCGGACGTTGCTGATTTTCCCGAAGCGGTTTTCCAGCATTTTCATGATCACGGGGTGGTGAACGCCGCCCCCGGTGACCCACATTTGCTTGGGCATGGCGGGGAGTTTTTTGACCGCTCGGTACACGGCTTCCGCCGTTACGGCACACAGCGTGGCCGCCCCGTCTTCGACGCTCAAACCTGATACGTCGACGTGATCGAAATCGTAACGATCGGCCGATTTGGGCAGCGGCTGCGAGAAAAATGGAGTTTCAAAGGCCGATTCCAAAATCTCTTCGTCGACCTGACCGGCCAACGCCAATTTGCCATCACGGTCGTGAGGCAGGTCGGCCATCGTTTGGACCCATTCGTCGATGAGGCCGCAACCCGGTCCCGTGTCGCCGGCAATGATCACGTCGTTCTCCCCCAACCACGTGACGTTGGCCACGCCGCCCAAATTGAGCACGATCGTGGGATGCGGATCGTGGGCAAACAGTGCTTGGTGGAACATCGCCACCAGGGGTGCGCCTTGTCCCCCAGCCACCATATCGCAGCGGCGAAAATCGCTGACCACGGGAATCTGAAATTCCTTGGCCAAGATCCAAGGATTCCCGATCTGCATCGTCAAACCTTCTTTGGGCACGTGACGGACTGTGTGGCCGTGAAAACCAAGGATCGAGATTTTGGAGCGATACTTGGGCTGCTCCTCGAGAAGTTTGTTGAGCGCGGCAACATGGTGTCGCGAAATCTCGTCTTCCAAACGCAAAAGCTCGGTTACGGGCACATCGTGCTGCGAGGCGTCGAGCAGTCGCAGCCGGAGACCTTCTTCATAGGGCAAAGTCAGGCCACTGAGGACCTTAATTTTGCTTTTTCCGTCGGTTTCGAGCATGGCCACGTCGACGCCATCGCAAGAAGTTCCGCTCATGAAACCGACTGAAATCTTGCTCATATTTGTTCGCTGCCGAGAAAGGGCGATAGCTGGTAAGTGTCTCAATGGTGTAATCAACTCTGAATTGAAGTCAACCCCGTGCAGCGACCTTGCTTAAGAGTGGAAACCAAACGACCATTCGCCACACAACCGCCTCCTGCGGTTATGCGCATTGGCGAGAAAGAATTGCGCACAATTTGTTTTGTGAATTCTTACATTGTCGTTAAGATGCAATGGTGGTCGCCACGCGCGCTATGGGGCGTGCTATACGTTCGCCGCACAAAACATCGTGAGTCGCTCTGATAGTTCATTCTTTTCTTGCCAGGTAAGGGAATATATCCATGCTGAAGAAAACTGCCCTCCTTTCGTTGCTCAGCGTTGCACTTTGCAATGTTGCGCATGCTCAAGTCATCTTTGAAGAAAACTTTGAAAGCTACAGCGACTACAACGCTTTGCTGGCGGCTTGGCCTTCGAGTAATCCCGCTCGGCCCGATAATGCCACCCGACTCATTGCGGGCGATACACTCGGCGATGAAGATGGGCCTTTCTACGGCGGAACGAATCTCACGAAGTTCGCCCAATTCTGCGGATCGGCTAACGACGCGGGAGGTATTGCCAACTGCAATCTAGCGACCGACAACGCTGGAGTAGCTGGTGGCGGCACGGTGAACTTGATGAATTTGGCAGAGCAGGTGAATCCAACCGCGACTCAGAACGTGAAGTTTTCGATGGACATCGGCGACGATGCCTTCTCGGCCAACAAGCGTTATTCCGTAGGTTTGCGTTCCACAACTCCCGCCGCGGAAAACCTCATTGAATTGGGCTTTTACAATGGCCCGGGAACGACGGCCCACTTTTCCTACCGGGCAGTTCTGTTTGGTTCGGGCGGAGTTGTTTCCGAAGATCCTATTAACTTTGGTGGCTGGTCCAACTTCGCGCGCGACGACATCGACTCTCCACTTGCTGATACCTCGGATACTCCTTCGGAAGTTGGCCGTGGCTTCCATCGCTACTCGGCTGAAATCAGCCTGACCGATGTTCGCTTTGAACTCGATCTGTTTGCTGACGGCCTGACGAACGATCCCCTCGATCCTCAACCGGGAGTCGGAGTAGCTGGTATCGATGCTTTCGACATTGTTCCTGCAGCTTTGACAGCAAACGGCTTCGACCAACTCCGCTTTGGTACGCCTTCGGCGATTGCCTCGTCCGGTGGTTCTAACATCCTTTCTGCGTTTGTTGCGTTCGACAACATCAAGTTGGAATACGTTGACAATGATGTTGAGCCCCCCACAGAGAATGCCGACTTCGACGGCGACGGCGACGTCGATGGTCGTGACTTCCTCATTTGGCAGCGGTCGGGCTTGATCGACGACGGCACAGGCACACTCGCCGATGGCGATGCCAACGACGACGGCAACGTCGATAGTCTTGACCTGGGTGTTTGGCAAACTCAGTATGGCAATCCTCCTTTGGCAGCCATCAACGCGGTTCCCGAGCCAACCTCAGCCGTGCTGTTGGGCTTCGCTCTTTCGTCGCTCGTGTTGATGAAGCGTCGCTAAGCGATAGTCAGTTTGATCTTCATAATCGCCGCGCTATGGGGCTGGGGCAGCTCATAGCGCGGATTTTTTTTGCAAACTTAACAGAATGATTGCGGCCTTTGCTTTTCTTGACGAACCAGTGAATCACAAACTTCAAACGGCGACGTCAATGGACGCGATTATCTCTGTGGGCAGCACAATCACACGGGGACACCCACACTGGTCAGCGTGCCCGAGCCAGCTACAATTACTACACTGCTGGTTTGCTTGTCGATTTTATTCATCAGACGGTTTGAATGCCGCATCCGGGACTGCGCGTAATCGAGAAAAAGGTGCGCAACATTCTCTAGGGCATTTCGTAATTTGCATTTACTATAGAAGAGTAATAAGCCCTTTTATTATTTGTACTTAGATGGCTTGTTCGCTCACACCTTGAACAGGGTAGTAGTATGAGAAATTTCTCGGTTCATTCTCTTTCGCATCATACGCCTGGCACGACCCAGCGGAAGGCCTTCACACTGGTCGAACTGTTGGTGGTAATCGCGATCATCGGCGTGTTGGTGGCTTTGTTGCTGCCTGCGATACAAGCTGCTCGTGAAGCGGCACGGCGGATGAATTGCCAGAATCATCTGAAGCAAATGGGTTTGGCGATGCTGAATTATGAGTCTTCCCAAAAAGTGTTGCCATCTGGAATGACAGCTGGTGATCCTCAGACTGGGATCAATGGCTTTTCATGGCATGTTGAGATTTTACCTTATGCTGAATTCAGCTCTCTGGAATCTGAAATCCAGGCACAGATTAAAAGGTTAACAACAACAACGACTGGCCGTGGTACACCTCGTCAAGTTCCTCCAGATCCCTATCAATTGACAAACATAAATGAGATGAAAATCAGTGTTTATAAGTGTCCAAGCGATAGCGTCAGAGTTGATGACTTAGCATTGATTACTTGGGGTAAGACTTTAGAAGCCACCAACTACGCGGGTGTGTCAGGTTCGGCGGCTGCGCGTAACGACACGCAGCAGGTTTTAAGTGATTCCTCATTTACCGGCGCGACCAACGCCGACGGAGTGCTCTATTTTCTGAGCAAAACAAAACTCAAGGAAGTGACCGATGGAACCAGCAATACTTTCATTGTGGGTGAACGCTGGTATCAGGTCAGATCATGGCTCCAAGGTGGTCGTGCCAACTCCCTTGACTCACCTACAATACAAACGTTGTATTCATGCAAAAATATCGATTTTGCCGTTCCTCCAAATGGGGAATTTAATGCTGGGTATTACGTGAGCCACAATCAGTTTCGTGGTGAAATGGACGAAGTTCAAGCTGGGCTACAGACGGTAGGACTCAATGATCTTTATTGGTCGAGCATGCATCCAAGCGGGTTGAATTTTACGTTTGTTGATGGCAGCGTTCACTTTGTCAGCGAAGATGTCGACGAAGTTACTTGGGAAGCGTATGGGTCGCGGAATGGTGGAGAAACAGGGATCCAAGCACTGCCATGATGAAAACCGGTTTTGCAATTGTCCTGCTGTGCGGCCTGAGTCTGTTCGTGGGTTGTGAGAGCAAACCAGCCACGCGCTTGGTTGAAGGCTCGTTGACCTATGCCGGCAAGCCGGTTGAGCATGGCATGGTGAGCTTTCAGCCGTCGGCTGGCAAACTCGCCAGTGCGTCACTTATGCCCGGCGGCAAGTACTCCGTTGAACTCATTCCTGGGAGTTATCAAGTCTCGGTGAGCGCCCCACCCAAACTTCCTGAGGGATTCAAAGAGGGCGACCCACTTCCTCCGCCTGATCCCAACGCCCTTCCTGCAAAGTTCAGTCGCAAGGAGACCTCGGGCCTGTCGGCGACGATTGAGTTGGGAAGTGGTCCCCAAACGGTCGACTTTACAATGCAGTAAGTCGCTGCTCGTCCAACGGCCACTTCATAATCCTGCGCAAAACCAATAAATACATGCGCATATTTTCTTGTGTGCTGCGCGATTGCCGAGTATTCTGAAGATTGCGAACAGAAGTACGGCAACACGAAATTCTATCTGCTTTTCCACGTATCCCTTTTGAGTTGGACAACCACGGGAGATGACTAATGAAATTGAGAAACCTATTCGCCTCTTTGGCCCTGGTGTTGGGCCTTGCGCTGAGCTCCGCTCAGGCAACAGTAATCGTCAGTGACGATTTTGAATCTTATGCTGACACGGCAGCCATGCAGGCCGTATGGGGTGCAGCTGGTGTTGGAACTCTTGACACCGCAGCTGGCAATCCTGGACAGTCGATGCGACAAAACGGCGGTGTTCAGAATCAACAGAATTTTTCGCCCATTACTCCAACGACTTCCGATCGGGTTGTTTTCAGCGTCGACATCTACGACGACGGTACGAGTGCTAACAAACGTATGACCGCTGGACTTCGCGGTGGCGCTGCTTCGAACATTTTTGAAATGGGGATGTACAATGGCCCCAGCCACTACGCGGTCCGTGCGGTGTTGCCGGGTCCCAGTTGGTTGGCTTTCACCGGCTTGGTGAATGACGCTGGTAACCCCATCGCCAATTCGCCGGTTGCAGGCTGGCATACCTACCGGCTGGAACTCGATGGAGCGAATGCCACGTTCACTCTCGACCTGAATGGCGATGGCAATATCAACGGCACCTTGGTCGTTCCCGTCGTTTTCAATGGTGCGGCTCCGCTTAATACGGTTCGCCTCGGACTTGGACTGTCGTCCGCGGGTGGTGGCGCAAACTTCGACAATGTGAGCTTGGCCGTCGTTCCCGAACCCGCCTCGCTGGCGTTGGTTGGTTTGATGGGCTTGGGTCTCGCCTGCGTGAGAAATCGCCGCTAAGCGACAAGAGTTTGTGATTAATAAAAAGGGCCGCATCCCCAACGGAAGTGGCCCTTTTTTATGCGCAGCAATGAGTTTGTTGGTTAGCCGGCATCGTTCCGATGCCGTGCCATGCTGATCGGTTTGTGTTTATTTTCGTCGCAACGCCGCCCCCATCAACATGCTTCCCAGCAAACTCCATGTGGCCGGCTCGGGCACAGACGTACTCGCCGCGAGTGGCTCTTCGGCGGTAAAGTTGCGCTGCCAAATTAGAAAATCGCGGCCATCGGAATCGCCGTCCCCGTCGGCGTCGGAATCCCCATTGATGCCGTAATCTTCTTGCCACTGGGCCAAATCCAAACCGTTGACCGAGCCATCGCGATTGAAGTCGCCTGCATTTAATGCCGCCAACGGGCCATTGGGATTGTGCGAGACGGTATCCAAATAGATCGTGGCATCGCCGTCGCCGTAGAAGAACAGGGAATCGATGGTCACGGTGGGTCCCGTGATTACGCCGTCGCCGTTGACCCAGCCGTCCCACTGCGAATCGTCGGCCAGATCCCACTGATAAAGATGCCATTGTCCGTCGGCGATGATTTCTTGCAGCAGGCCGCGGTCAGCCGTGCCGGGATCATCCAAAGCGATCTGAACCGTCAGCCCCGAGTCCTCGGTTTTGAGCCAAAAGCCGATAGAACCGGTCGCCGGCAAAGCCACGTTTCCCGCGGGGGCGGCCACGCTGCCGATGCCCGAGTTATGCCGCAACTGCCAAGTCCCCGCACCACTGTCCACAAGATTCAGCTCCTGCGCAGCCAAACCGCCTTGCGCCTCGGTCGTGACGCGTTCGATGGTCGTTGAAGCCGCCAGCCCAAAGGTTTGAGAAGCGGGCGACTGATTATACGGCCAAGCGAAATGCCCTTCGTCGGTTTCAAAATCGTCGAGCACATTGCCGGGCCCGGGAGGTTGTGGCTCGATCGAAGCGTAAAAAGCAGAAACCGCCTGCCGCCGTGCCGCTGACAAACCCTCCTCGAACATCGCCGGATAGCTGTAGAGCGCCACGCCGTCGGCACCCATGTTGTAAGCGCGTTCCAATTGGCTGATCGTCAGATCGACCCCACCGCTGCTCGCACCTTGAAGATAAACTCCTAAAGTTGGAATGATCTTGGTGTTAGTCGGGATGTTAAGCGTGTTCTGGAGGTTGGGATTGAACAGGTGATCGTTCGAGGAGCTCAAATAAATCATCGGCATGGCCGTGTCGAGCAAATCCTGCTCCAGCCACGTGCGATAGTCCTGCATGTAGTCGTTCTCGGCGATATCCGGGTCCCGCCAGACGGAAGCGGAATACTCAATGGCCCGGCCGGTCGTCGTTTCGGCCGTGTCGACGGTTTGGCCAATTGAGGCCACGAGATCGGTGATCCGGTCCTTCACAAAGTTGCGATACGCCGACGCATTGGCCGAATTCGAACCATCGAGCCCCGTGGCCGCCTGAAACATTTGATGAGAAATTGCGTCGTGGGGCAGGGTGCTGAAGCTTGTTCCGGGAATGTAGCGGATGTAATCGAGATGGATACCGTCGACGTTATAGTTCGTGGCGACGTCGTTGATGACGTTGTTGATATGGTTGTGAACCTCGGGCAGAACGGGATTCACACTCGAATAGCCGGTACCGGCATAACCTTCCTGTGGTTCGACCGTGCCGCTGCTGTTGACGAGCCTAAAGCTCGGATCAGTGTTGTGAAACATGTGACCCGCAGGCGGGTTGAGAGCCGTGGTATTCCACATCGTCGTGGCATTCATCCAGGCATGGACCTTGATGCCCCGAGAATGGGCGGCGTCGATCGCGGTTTGCAGTGGATCGAAAGAGACGGATAAGCCGTTCGCCCGCGGCTCGAAATTGCTGTCGTAAAAGGCATCGCCCCGGCCGCGCACCTGAAACATCACATCGGTGATGCCCAAATCGGCCGCATTTTGGAAGATGGTGTTGATGCTCGACGAGTTATAGCTGTACTCGAAGCGGCTGACAAACAGGGGGCGATGGTCGCCAAAGTCGGCTCGCAAACTTGCCGTCAGGCTGAGGATCAATATTGACGCGAGAATCCATGGGCGCAGTGAGATGGTCATAGCCTGTTCTATGCTCGTAAATGTTTAGAAGGTAGATCAACTTGCCGATGACTTCAGCAAGAAAACCTATTTTGTACCACGAGCTCGACGGGAACAAGAAAGACTTGGGATTACTTCCGTCGCCAAGCCAAAGCTGCCAGCGACATCATTAGCAAACTGTAGGTAGCCGGTTCAGGAACGGACACGCTGGCCGCGAGGGGCTGGCTGCCGGTGTAGTTCCGCTGCCAGACAAGAAAATCTCGGCCATCGGAATCGCCATCACCGTCGGCGTCGGATTCGTCATTCACGCCATAGTCGTCTTGCCATTGGGCGAGGTCCGTGCCATCGACGAAGCCATCGCCATTAAAGTCGCCAGGGATGATGGGGATGATCGTGGACATGACTTCCAAAAAGCCCGTGCCGGTAATGAGATCCGTAGTGAATTGTGCTCCGGAGCCAACAGCTCCCCAAATACCAGTCGCCTGCGCAACGCCATCGATAAAGAACTTGTTGACTGTGTCCGTGGCAGCGAAATTCAAATCGAGTAGCGACCCTGTGCTGAGATAAACATCGGCGGTGTTCGACAGGAAGGGGCCATCCATGGCGAGCGTTCCTTGCAAGACGCTTGTCTCGGATTGATAAGCGCTGTTACCAGCCAGCCGTAAAGTGCCGGGGCCATTTTTTGTGAGTCCACCGTTGGCCAAAGGGACCGTAATGCTGACATCCGTCGCGGCACTGCCATTGCCGATAGTGAAGGTGCGGTTGGCTCCCCCGAGATCGACAAACCCAGTCCCCGCGCCGAGGGCCTTGGCGATCAAGGCCGTGGCATTGTTTAAGGGATTGAGCGTGACATCGCCCCCCACGGTAATCATCGCAGGGCTGACAGTGTTGGGCATGAGGATCATGTTGTTGAACGTCAGCGAACCGCCATTCAGAGCAAGCGTGCGCGTGGTGTCGACTTGCAGGGTATGAACGCTCATCCCTCCCGTACCGCTGAGGGTGACATTGGCTGAAAATTGGGCCGAAAGCGGCGATGAATCCGCACTCGGCACGTAGCCAATATTCAAGGTGCCACCCGTGATGTTCAACGCTTCGCGGGCGTAAAGTTTGCGGATCGAATGCGTGCCCGACGAGAGCGTAACGGTAATATCTCCGGGGCGCTCGAGAATGACGGTATCGTTCACAGCCGGGGTGCGTTCAGCGGGGAGCGTCATCGCTCCCACACGTGCCACTTGGCCGGGCCCTTGCACGGGGGCAATGGGGGTTTGCCCGCTGTTCCAGTTGTCATCGAGCGTCCACTCACCGCTGCTGTCGTTCATCCAGATCGCGGGAACGAGTTGATCTTTGACGAATTCGATGCCCCCCTGAGCGACGTTCAAATCGAGATTGCCACTATATGCACTCAGATCTCCCGACGCTGTGTATTGCCAGAAGGACCAGGGAGTAGAATCGCCATAGTCATTCCAGGGACCATAAATCGACGGTGTGTAGTCGCCGGGATGCGCGGTTTGCACGGGAATCGAGTCGGGATTTGATTCATTCGGCCAGCGGGGATGCCAAGTCACCGGCATTTTGGTGACTAACTCTTCGCGGAGCGCCGCCGATGCGGATTGCACATGACTGGCATAACTCGCGCCGATATAAATCGCGGGCCTGACTCCCATGACTTCAAAAACGCGGTCCGAGAAATCGATGGCGAATTGAGCCATCTGATTGGAATTGCGCTGACTGATGCCTGCCTCCAGGTCGAGCACCGGCAGCAAGTAGCCGGGACGCATCCACGGTCCAGCCATTTGAATAAAGTGGTTTGCTTCGTCAGTCCCAGTGTTGGCAATCCCATCGGCATAAGGAGTACTTGCAATAATATCTGGCCGGGCAAAATGATAAGAGCCAGCAAACATCCCCGCTGCCGTGGCGCGCGTGATGTTCTGCACGAAGTACGGATCGTCGTAACGTTGGGACAGTGTGTTCGTGGGAGGATCATTATCAGCATTACTTTGGTTGTAATAGCCAGTCGTTCCCCCGCGGCTGGAACGCAGAAAGACAAAATCCCGGTCGTCATTATTACGTAAATTATTCCAAGTCGTCTGCGAGATATTTCCCTGCCAAGCGGAAATATCAAGCCCTAATGAACGGGTTTGAGCTGCGAGACGATCGTCGCAACAGAACAGCGCTATAACGGCCAAAGCAATGACGGCGTAACGAACTCTGCAAAACCATTGCTCGAGTGATTGATAGACTTTGCCCAACACCGCCTCCTCGATCTCTGACCCTGAAAGCCAAACTAAGAAACTCTGTTCGATCCCTTGATTATAGTTGTCACGCGATTTCCGACAATTAAAGTGTGCCCTGTTTCGGTGCGGTAACCACCAAGCATTCGCAAAAACGATAGCTACCTGCGCAACCCTGAGAACCGAACTCCTCATCGCGGTTGGTCTAGGCCGGCGATTCACTTACAATGGCCTGTTGTCGAAGTGAATTCATTCACCCCATGATGTACGCATACGATGCGATGTTCTACGACTCGCCAAGGAGCAGCTCGGGCTTTTACTTTGGTGGAGCTGCTGGTTGTGATCACGATTATTGGACTGCTTGTGGCCCTGCTCCTGAGCGCCGTGCAAGCCGCGCGGGAATCCGCTCGCCGGATGAGCTGCGAGAATAATCTCAAGAACGTGACGTTGGCCAGTTTGAACTTCGAGTCCGCCCACAAGGTCCTGCCGCCGGGTTCGACCATCAACAAAGTGAGCGGTCGCAACGGTTTCAGTTGGCACGTGAACTTGCTCTCGTATCTAGAGAACGAAAACCTGCGTGCGGAGATCGTGCGTCAGGTGGAAGCCTTCCGCAAAGTCGATCCGTCGAAGGAGCCGCAGAACATTTACGATTTACAGAATGTGAACGAGAATCGGATCTCACCGTATATCTGCCCTAGCGATGACGAAGTTGTTGACAATCGCAACGGCACGCATCTCGCGAGTTCGAGCTACGCGGGCATCTCGGGATCAGCCGCCAGCCGCAATGCCGCGGATGGATTTGTTGGAGACGATTCGGGATTGTGCGGCGTGGTAAACTTCGATGGCTTGTTCTTCCCCGGCAGCCGCGTGGCTCTCAAACAAATACAAGACGGCTTGAGCAACACGTTCCTCGCAGGTGAACGATGGTATCAACTACGTGCTTGGACCGCGGGAGCTTTTTTGCAGGCCGGTTCACAACCGCAGCCTCCTCAGGGTCCTGCTTCGGGCTACTGCATGAGTGGACTCAAGAACATCGATGCCACGCAGCCGATCAACGCCAATCTTGAAACCGTTGGCTATTACAAAGGGCATGAGCCCGAAGATCGTCCCGGCGACGTTGCCGCCGATCGCAAGATCGTGCCGTTCAACAATCTTTCGTTCGGGAGCATGCATCCCGGTGGCGCTAACTTCAGCAAGGCCGACGGCAGCGTTGACTTTGTGTCTGAAGAAGTAGACGCTCAAGTTTATATTTCACAAGCCTCACGCGATGGTGGGGAGGTTGTCACTCAATGACCAATTCGTGGGGGCAGTATCAAGTGCGTAATGTTGTGGGGCGGGTCTCCCGCTGGTCTTCGTGGTTCGTAGGGGCATCCGTTGTTTTGCAGCTCATGTTGAGTTGCAGTTTGTGCTGGAGCGAGACTGAGAAAAACTCCGACGAAGCTCCCCCCTTACGACGGGAGTTCCGTGCGGCCTGGGTGGCGACGGTTGCCAATATCGATTGGCCATCGAAGCCGGGCCTCAGCACGGCCGACCAACAAGCGGAGATGATTGCGCTCCTCGACGACGCGGTGCGGATGAACCTTAATGCGATCATCCTGCAAGTGCGGCCCAGTTGCGATGCACTTTATGAATCGAAGCTGGAACCTTGGTCGGAATTCTTGACCGGCGAAATGGGGAAAGCTCCGAGTCCCTATTACGATCCGCTGGAGTTCGCCGTGGAAGAGGCCCACAAGCGCGGCATCGAACTGCATGTCTGGTTCAATCCCTATCGCACGCGGCACACGGGTACCAAAACTCCCGCCTCAGACAATCATGTCAGCAAGACCCATCCTGAGATCGTCAAACAATATGGCGATTATCACTGGATGGATCCGGGCGAGCCCGAGGCCTTTGAGCACACGATGGCCGTGATTCGCGACGTCGTCGAGCGCTACGACATCGATGGCGTTCACATGGACGACTACTTCTATCCCTATCCGGTTAATAAGCCCAAAAAAAACAAAGAAGATAAGGACGAAAAGACAGAGGTTCTGCCGTTTCCCGATGATCCGAGTTGGGAGAAAGCTCAAGCCGCGGGCAACAAGCTGGAGCGCAACGACTGGCGGCGGGACAACATCAACCGTTTGGTCAAACAGATTCACGACGACGTGAAAAAGATCAAGCCGTGGGTGAAGTTCGGCATCAGTCCGTTTGGCATCGGCCGACCGGGTAAGCCGCCGCAAATCAAAGGCTTCGATCAGTACGAATCGCTGTATGCCGACACCGAAAAGTGGTTCAAAGAAGGCTGGTGCGATTATTTCACGCCGCAGCTTTATTGGAAAATCGGCCCGCCTCAACAGGCCTATCCAGCATTGCTTTGGTGGTGGACCGAACAGAATACCGCCAAGCGTCATCTCTGGCCGGGCAATTACACGTCGCGAATGCTCAATGCTGATAATCAAACCTGGGCTCCGGATGAATTGATCGCCCAGATCTGGGCCACCCGTGCCCAGCAGGGTGCAACCGGCAACGTGCATTTCAGTATGAAGGCGCTCACGAAGAACGCCGGTGGCATCGCCGATGCGTTGATCGAGGGTCCGTATCGCGAGCCGGCCCTGGTGCCGGAAAGCCCATGGATGGCGACCCCCGATCAGGCCAAGCCCGAAACTCCCGAAGTCAAAGTTAAAAAATCGGGCCGACAGTGGGTGGTCAAACGTGAAGCCAACAAAGACAAACAGCCTTGGCTCTGGGTTGTGAAGACCAAACACGGCGACGATTGGCATCTCGACGTAGTCCCCGGAGCCGATGAGGAATTCGTTTTGGATTTCCTCCCCAAAGGTCAGGCTCCCGCGGTGATTGCCGTTTCGGCGGTGGATCGCATCGGCCGAGAAAGCCCCACTAAGCAGATTGACCTCAATGGACGCGACGAACGTGAATGATTCTGAAGTCGCCGCTTCGCGTAGGGGCCCTTGGCGTTGGGTTCCGAGTCTCTATTTTGCCCAGGGGATTCCTTATGTCGTCGTGATGACCGTGGCGGTCATCATGTTCAAGCGACTGGGGGTCGGCAACAAAGAAATCGCCCTTTATACGAGTTGGCTCTACCTGCCTTACGCGATCAAGCCGCTGTGGAGCCCGCTCGTTCAAAAACTCGGGACACGACGCAAGTGGGTCGTCGTGATGCAACTGCTCATCGGAGCCGGGTTAGCATGCGCGGCGCTGGCGATCAGTGCTGATGACTTTGTTCGCTACACGTTGGCGGCACTCGCCATCGTGGCTGTGAGTTCCGCCACGCACGACATCGCCGCCGACGGTTTTTATCTGCTCGCGATGACCAGCCATCAGCAAGCGTGGTTTGTCGGTATTCGCAGCACAGCCTACCGGATGGCGATGATCGCGGGGCAAGGTTTGTTGGTCATGCTGGCCGGAGCATTAGAAACCGCCACGGGGTTACCGAATGTTGCCGTTGATGTGCGCGCGGTGCAGGGTGCTCCACAAGCCGTCGTGTTTGATTCCGCAGCGCTGCCTGGAGTGAGCGATGCGGCTGAACAAAAAATCGTTGTCGCCAACAATCAATTGGATCTAAGTGTTGGCGGCCAAAGTTCGGCCACTGCTCAAGAAATTATCAAGCAGGTGCGCGACTGGAACGTTGAACACGATTTCTACGCAGCATCGGAACAAATCACGGCTTCTGCCGCTCAAGCGGATGCCGGTTGGCTGGTTGGTTTGGAAAACGCAATCCGCCATTGGTTTGGTCCCACGCAAACCACAGCCGCGACGACCGACGATCGCGTGGGCGATTTGGCAATTGTCTGGATGCGGCTGGCCAAGGCAGTTCCTGCCGATGAAACGCAAGTTGTTCAGTTTGGACTCTCACGCGGCGACGCCAGCTTCCAAGTTATCGAAGGGGAACGCTTCGAAGTTACCGACGAAAATTGGAAGCAGCCCTTTGCCGCGATTGTGCAAGTCGACAAAAAGCTCGATCAACCCTCGCAAGCCGCGTTTGAAATTCGTTCCGGAAATCTGGCGTTCGCTTGGTCGGCAACGTTCTTTTTTATTGCGGCCGTTTTTCTGATGTTCTGTGCGTACCACGCCTTTGCTTTGCCTCATCCGGCAACTGATGTAGCAGGTATCAGCGATCCTGGGCAAGGCTCGCTCACTGGCTTTCTCGTGCCATTTCTCGATTTCTTTCGGAAGCCACGGATTCTGATCATTCTGGCGTTTCTATTACTTTACCGCTTGCCGGAAGCCCAGCTGGTCAAACTCGCAACGCCGTTTCTCTTGGATGCCCGGGAAGCGGGTGGGTTGGCCCTCACGACGGGCGAAGTCGGTTTTGTATACGGCACGGTCGGTGTGATTATGCTCACGCTCGGGGGCATCATTGGTGGTTTCGTTGCCGCGCGTGACGGCTTGCGGCGTTGGCTGATCCCGATGGCGCTGATCATTCATTTGCCGAATTTCGCGTTCCTGTTTCTGGCCTATGCTCAGCCCGAAAGTCTGTGGACCATTACCGCCGCCGTGGGTATCGAGCAATTTGGCTACGGCTTTGGCTTTACGGCCTATTTGCTGTACTGCATATATGTCTCACGCGGAGAACACGAAACGGTCCACTATGCCCTCTGTACTGGCGCGATGGCGCTGGGCATGATGATCCCCGGCATGTGGAGTGGTTGGCTCGAAGAACTCATTGGCTATCAACATTTCTTTGTGTGGATTATGATCTGCGCGATTCCTAGTATCATCGTGGCGCTGCTCGTCGAGGTGGATTCCGAGTTTGGCCGAAAACATGACGAGCCTGAAACCGTTGGAGGTGACCAGTGAGCGCCGCTTTTTCCATGACGCTCGAACAACTTTCGCTGCGCGAGAAACTCGCTCAATTGCTATACGTGCGGATTGGCTCGAACCTGCCACCGGTGCGGACGGTCGAAGAAGACGCTGATCGCGTGCTCAGGTTGCTCGCGGAATATCCACTGGGTGGCTTATTGCTCTTCAACGGTCAGCGCGAGCACACACCGGCCACGCTGGAGAAACTGCAAGCCGCATCGCAGTACCCGCTGTTGATTGGTGCCGATATCGAGCGGGGCGTGGGTCAGCAAATTCGCGGTTACACGCTGTTTCCCCATGCGATGGCATTCGATGCCTTAGGTGACGACGCACCACAGAAAGTACATGAGTTTGCCCGCCTCACAGGTATTGCCGCTCGCGCTCATGGCATTCACATGAATTTTTCGCCCGTGGCCGATGTGAATATCGACCCGCAAAACCCGATCATCGCCACCCGCGCGTTTGGCAACGATCCCGAGCGCGTCGCGGAGCTTGTGACCGCCTTTGCTCGTGGAGCCCATGCGGGTGGTATTCTCGTGTCGGCCAAACATTTTCCCGGTCACGGTAATACGCATGAAGATTCCCACCACGCGCTCCCCACGGTGCATGGCAATCGCGACGAGCTGGCCGCCTGCGAACTTGTTCCGTTCCGTGCAGCCATTGCTGCCGAGATTCCTCTGTTGATGACGGCACACGTCAGTTATCCCGGTTGGGATGACTCGGGCAATCCCGCGACGTTGTCGAAACCGATCCTCACCGATTTGTTGCGCGGCGAATTGAAGTTTCAAGGTGCCGTCGTGAGCGACAGCTTGCTCATGGAAGGGGTCAAGGCACGCTTCGACAACGAAGGGGATCTGGTCCTGCACACGCTGCTCTCCGGCGTGGATTTGCAACTCGACGTCATCGACCCCGGCGTTGTCCTCGCAGCACTGGAAAAAGCGGTCGCTGATGGGCGTTTACCGATGGCACGTGTCGACGAAGCTTGTGCGCGAGTACTCGCACTCAAGCAAAGTATTTTCGGACGCAACGAAACAGTCTTGTCGGGCAAAGCACTCGCACAAATTCTCGATCAGGGCGAGAAGCTCGCAAAATCGGTTGCTCGGCAATCAATTCATGCCCTCGATCAAAATAAGCAACTCACTCCGCTGGCCACGGATCGTTCGCTGTTCGTTGCGATGCTGCGGCCCCATCAGTCGCATCTCGACCCGGCGGAATTGCCGCTGCGTGGTTTTCTGGCGGAGCGGTTTTCCAAGTGCGAATACCAAGAACTCGGCCCGCAAGCGACTGCCGACGACTACGCCCAAGCTTTGGAAAAAGCATCGGCAGCTCAGCAAGTGGTGATCGCCATGGTGGTCAAACCGGCCGCGTGGTATCGCTTCGGTTTGCTCGCCGAGCAGGATCAATACGTGCGTGAATTGACCGCCCAACGCGACTGTCTTCTCGTGTCGCTGGGTTCGCCAGTTGCGCTCGAAAACTATACAGACGCCGCCGAGCGAGTCTGCGTGTACAGCGACGTGTTTGTTTCTCAAGCAGCGCTAGCGGAATTTCTGAGTGGTCAGTGACGCTAGTGCGACAGGACATGCGCGTTCGGAATAACACCTTGCGCGAAATGGTGAGGTAAACGGCCGTGGATCACTTCTCGCCGTTGCGCACAGCTATTAAACTTCATACTGGCAGCAGGCGGCAACCACCAAATAATTCTGTAGTTCTTTGTACGACCCTCTCGGGGGATGAAAGATTGAGAAGTCATGACTGAGTTTTCCAACAACGGTTCTCAACATTCTTTGTCAGGCCGCCGCCTGATTATTCTGACCGAGGGTCATACCGAACCGGTCACCGGCAAGACGGCCACCTGCGTGGTCCGCTACCGTCCCGAGCAAGTGGTCGCGTTGTTGGATACGACTCAAGTCGGCAAGACCGCGCAAGAATTGTTGGGCGTGGGTGGCTCGATTCCGATTGTCGGCACACTCGAAGACGCACCGCAAGCCAATGCTCTGATGCTTGGCATTGCACCCTCGGGCGGCCGCATCCCACCGGCGTGGCGCTCCGTGATTCTCGCCGCGATCAATCGCGGTATGGATATCGTATCGGGGCTCCATGAATTCGTGAGCAACGATCCCGAGTTCTCCAAAGCGGCCGCGGAGAAGGGTGTGCAAATCATCGACGTTCGCAAGAACAATGAACGCGACGTCGCCCATCGCAAAAACATCCGCGAGGAATGTTTGCGGATTCACACGGTTGGCCAAGATTGCAGCGTCGGCAAAATGTTGGTCGCGTTGGAACTTTGCAACGCCATGAAAGCCCAAGGCACGAAGGCCAAATTCATCGCCACCGGCCAAACAGGCATCATGGTCGAAGGAGACGGCTCGCCCATCGATTGCGTCGTCTCTGACTTTGTCAGCGGCGCCGTGGAAAAGATGATCGTCGAGCATCAGCATAACGACGTGCTCTTCATCGAAGGGCAGGGGAGCTTGTCGCATCCGCGATATTCGGGCGTGACGCTTGGCTTGCTGCACGGCTGCATGCCCCATGGCATGGTTTTTTGCTACGAAGTCGGCCGTAAGAATGTCTACGGCATGGACTACATCCAGCTCAAGCCGATCGAGCAGTTGATCAAAGTTTACGAAACAATGGCCAACCTGATGGTCCCCTCGAAGGTGATCGGCATCGCCATGAATTCCCGTAAGTCGACCGAGGAAGAGACCGAACGCGAACGCGAAAAGCTGCGAGCCGAGTTTGGCCTGCCCGTTTGCGATGTGATTCGCCACGGCACCGACGAGTTGGTGCAAGCCGTTCAACAACTGATCCCCACGACCGTTGGTGCATGATTGTAAGATGAAAACCGGTAAGTGGGATTGCTTTCCGGCAGCCTTGACGCCCCCACCTTTGCAGACTTCGGAATGAGCCGTGAAACTGCTGACGCACGCTTTTGATTTGCCCCTCCGACACACGTTCACCATTTCTCGCGAGTCGACTTCCGTTCAACCGACGCTCGTTGTTGAACTGACCGACGGCACGCATCGCGGCTTCGGCGAAGCCACGACCAATGCCTATTACGGCATGACGCTCGAAAACATGCGGGCCGGGCTGGAACGCGTCCGCTCAATTGTTGAATCCCAGACGGACCTTGATCCGCCCAAGTTGTGGGAAGCGGTCGCACCGCAACTCAAAGATTGCCCGTTCGCGCTCTGTGCGCTCGATCAGGCTGCCTACGACTTGTGGGGCAAGCAACAAGGCAAGCCCGTCTACGAATTGTGGGGCCTGACGACCGATCACATTCCGATGTCGAATTTTACGATCGGCATCGACACAATCGAAGTGATGGTGGCCAAGCTGAAGGAAATGCCGGATTGGCCCATTTACAAGATCAAGCTCGGCACGCCCAACGACATGGAAATCGTGCATGAGTTGCGCAAGCACACCAACGCCGTGTTTCGGGTCGATGCCAACTGTGGTTGGTATGCCGATAAGGCGATTGCGCTGTCGCATGAACTCAAATCATTGAACGTGGAGTTCATCGAGCAGCCCCTCCCGGCCGGCGACAAAGAATACCCGCGCGTGTTCCAGGAATCGGCGCTACCGATCATTGCCGATGAAAGTTGCATCACTGAGGACGACGTCGCTGCCTGCGCAGGCAATTTCCACGGCATCAACATCAAACTGGTCAAATGCGGCGGCCTGACCCCTGCTCGGCGAATGATCGCCGAGGCGCGCGAGTTAAATCTCAAAGTCATGGTCGGCTGCATGACCGAATCGAGCGTCGGTATCTCGGCCATTGGCCAATTGCTGCCGCTCTTGGATTACGTCGACATGGATGGCGCGGCCCTGTTGGCCAAGGACATTGCCAAAGGAGTGGAAGTCATTCGCGGCGAATGCCATTATCCCGATGCGCCCGGTCATGGGGTCACTTTGCTCGACTGACCGGCCGCATGATCACAACTTCTTGCTGAACTGACATGAAATCAACAATTTTGTCTCGCATCGTTTTGTTCTTTCTTGTCATTGGCTCTTTCACGGGGGCAATCAAAGTTCAAGCAGCCGACGAGCTGGCTGAGCAGATTCAGCCACTCATCGACGATTTCGCCGGCGATGCCGCGGTCATGGTCAAAAATCTCAAAACCGGCGAGACGTTTGCCTACCAAGCAGACGAACCGTTCCCCACGGCCAGCTTGATCAAGTTCCCCATCATGGTCGCGGCCTATGATCTTGTGGACAAGAACGAACTTTCGCTCGATCAAGAAGTTACGCTCCAAGAAGAGGACAAGGTTCCTGGCTCGGGGATTCTCACTTCGCATTTCTCCGATGGCGTGAAAATGCCGTTGCGGGATGCGATTCAATTGATGATCGCCTACTCCGACAACACAGCGACCAATCTGGTGATCGATGCGATTGGGTTGGAGACCACGAACAAACTGATGAAGTCGCTGGGCTGTGACGACACGTTGTTGAATTCCAAGGTCTATCGCCGCGATACGTCGATTGCCCCGGACCGGAGTGTGAAATACGGCCTGGGAAGCACTACCGCGGCGGACATGATCAAGCTGCTCGAATTGTTGCAGACCAACAAACTGGTAAGCGAGTCGGCCAGCAAGCAGATGACGACTCACTTGATTGCTTGCGATGACAAACTGAAAATGCCGCGACTGCTCCCCGCGGGGACGGTCGTGGCACACAAAACGGGCACGGTGTCGGCTTCGCGTTGCGATGCCGGAATTATCACGGGACCGACGGGGCCATTCGCGGTTTGTGTGCTCACCAACAACATCGAAGACCGTGCCGATGGCAACGCCAACGCGGCGGACATGCTTTGCTCGAAAGTCGCTAAGGCGGCCTATGATTATTTCAATCAGGGAAAGACCGTCGCCAAATCCGATCCCTCGGTGTTGAAATCCGGTTCCGCAGGGATGCTGGTGGAATCATTGCAGCGGACTCTCAACGCCCGGCTCAAACCTTCGCCCGGCATCGGCGTCGACGGCGATTTCGGTCCTCAAACTGAACAGGCAGTCAAAGCCTTTCAAAAGGTGAACAAACTCGCTGAAACGGGCGAAGTGGATGCCAAAACTTGGGAAGCCCTCGGCCCCTTGGTCGCGGAAGAAGAAGCTCCCGATCCGTCGGTTGTGAACGCTGAAAAAATCAAGAAGGCGCCTGCCGAAGATCTTACTGCTCCCCCCGCCACGACCTGTGCGGCCTGGGCCATCGGCGACGGCAAGACGGGCGAATTGCTGTGGGGACTGCACGACGACGAGAAACGCGATATCGCCAGCACGACCAAAATCATGACCGCCTACGTCGTGACGATGCTCGCAGAAAAGCATCCCGAGGTGCTCGACGAAGTTGTGGAGTTTTCCGAGCGTGCCGACAAAACAGGAGGTTCCACGGCAGGAGTTCGTGCCGGCGAAAAGATTCCCGTACGCGAATTGCTGTATGGCTTGATGCTCCCCTCGGGCAATGATGCGTCGGTGGCATTGGCCGAACATTTTGGCAAGCGACTTGCCAAATCAGAAGGCGAAGATGCTGACGCTTACGATTGCTTTATCGTGGCGATGAACGACGCGGCCAAGCAATTGAAAATGCATAAGAGCAATTTCTGCAATCCCAACGGTTTGCCAGAGGAAGGGCATCAATCAAGCGCAGCTGATTTGCTGAAGCTGTCCCATGCCGCGATGCAGAAGCCCTTGTTTCGTGAGTATGTTTCGACACCGCAGCATGGCTGCACCGTGACGGGGGCCGAAGGTTATAAGCGTAATCTGTTCTGGAAGAACACCAATCGCTTGCTGGGGACCGAAGGTTACGACGGCATCAAGACCGGCACAACCACGGCCGCGGGCGCGTGCTTGGTGTCTCAAGCCACGCGAGGCGACAAATCGCTGATCATTGTGGTGCTAGGTGCCCCATCGTCGGATGGTCGCTATATTGATTCGCGGAATCTTTACCGCTGGGCCTGGCAACAACTCGCTGACACAGCAAACAACGACAAGTTGGGATCGGTACCATGAGCAAATTCGTCTGTCAGTTTTTAGCATGCATCGCGAGCTTGGCAATCATGAATAGCATGGGTTTTGCCGACGAAACCACGATCGATCGCTCGCCGGTGGTACTGACCCCCGAAGCAGAACGCATTCATCGCAGCGCGATTCTCATCGATGGCCACAACGACATGCCGTGGGAGATTCGCAAACAAGGGAGCAGCACATTTGAGAAGCTGGATATCTCCAAGCCCCAAGCAACGCTGCAAACCGATATCCCGCGTTTGCGAAAAGGGGGGATGGGCGCGCAGTTCTGGTCGGTCTGGGTTCCCTCGGCGACGGCTTATGACGGCACGGCGTTGACTTCCACGCTCGAACAGATCGACTTGGTCCATGCGATGCTCAAGCGCTATCCTGAAACATTTGAGCTGGCCTTAACCTCCGACGATATTCGCCGCATCCACGATGAAGGGAAAATTGCTTCGCTGATTGGCGTTGAAGGGGGGCATTGCATCGAGAATTCGCTCAACGTGTTGCGACAGCTTTTTAAGCTTGGGGCGCGGTACATGACGCTCACCCATGCCGATACGATTGATTGGGCCGACTCGGGGACTGACGAAGCCAAGCATGGCGGGCTTACGCCGTTCGGCGAAGACGTGATCGCCGAGATGAATCGACTGGGCATGATGGTCGACATCTCACATGTTTCGCCCGACACGATGAAGCACGTGCTGCGGATCACGAAGGCACCAGTCATTTTTTCGCACTCATCCGCCAAAGCCATCGCCGACAGCCCACGCAATGTTCCGGATGATGTGCTGGAATTGGTTAAGGACAACGACGGCGTTGTGATGGTCAATTTCTTTTCAGGGTTTGTCGTCCCCTCGGCGTCGGATCGTTATCTTGCGCGGCTCAAACGCGAACGCGAACTGAAAGCCACGATGAAAGACCCCGAGGAAATTCAAGCCGAACTCCGCAAGATGGAACCGAGCGGTTCGATGACTCGCGGCACGATCCACGATCTCATCGACCATATCGACCACCTCGTCAAGGTTGCGGGAATCGATCACGTAGGCATCGGCTCGGATTACGATGGTGTATCCGTGTTGCCCACGCAACTCGAAGATGTTTCTTGCTATCCCTATATCACTCAAGCCCTCTTGAATCGGGGCTATAGCGAGAGCGACATCAAGAAAATCCTCGGCGAGAATCTGCTACGCGTGATGAAAAAAGTAGAAGAAGCCGCGGAACAGCCCGCGGCCCCCGAGTCCAAGCCTGACTGATCACTGGCTTTTTGCTGGCCGTACCACACTTGCCGCGCGACCGGGAATACGGGGGTCGTTCACGCCGACCAACGTGCCGTCGGCGGTCCTTGTGATCCCTTGGGCCACGCCGCTTTTATCGATCATCTCGAGTTTGTGCCCCAGTTTCTTGAGGCCGTCTTGAATTTCCTGAGGCGCGGTTTCTTCGAGCAGCACGCTGTCAGGTTGCCATTGATGATGAAACCGGGGCGTCGCGATTGCAGTCTTTAAATCCTTCTCAAGGTCCAACATACCCACCAACGCCAACAACACCTGTGTGATAATTTTCGGCCCACCGGCCGCACCGACGGTTAAAACAGGCTTGCCCTTGGCGTCCAACACAATCGTGGGACTCATGCTGGAGAGCGGCCGTTTGCCTGGTTCAACCGCATTATTCTCGGCTCCCACAAGCCCAAAGGCGTTGGGAACACCTGGCTGACTAGAAAAATCGTCCATCTCGTCGTTGAGAACAATGCCCGTCCCCGGCACGATCACTTTCGAGCCGAATGCCGTGTTCACGGTCGCGGTGATGGCGACCCAATAGCCTTCGCTGTCAACGCTCGTGATGTGAGTGGTGTGTTTGCCGAAGACCTCATCCTGATGTTTCGGGGGATTGTTGTGCGAAGGAACAGCGCTCGCCTTTGTGAGATCAATCCGCTCGGCCAGCGACTTGGCATACTCCTTATCGACCAATCCGCGCGGCACGTCGACGAAATCGGAATCGCCAAGCCAGTAGGCTCGATCCGCGAAAGCGAGTTTCATCGCTTCCACCATCAAGTGCGTTCCCCGCACGGGATCCCGTTCGAACTCCCCAGCCACGTCAAAGGGTTCGAGAATGTTGAGAATTTGAGCAACATGAATTCCACCCGAACTTGGCGGGGGGAAGCCGATAATTGTCCAGTCGCGATATGTGGTGATCAATGGTTCGCGCTCGATCGGTTCATACGCGGCAAAATCCGCCGCGGTGAGAATGCCACCATTCTCGGCCATCCACTTACCCACTTTTTCGGCGAACTCGCCCCGATAAAACCACGCGGTCCCATGTTCTGCCATCTGGCGATAGGAACGCGCGAGATCCGGCTGACGCAAAATTTCGCATTCGGTGTAGGGGCAGCAATTCGGTTTGAGCAGGGCTTCACGGCTGCCGGGAAAGTGAGCGAGTACTTTGGCCATTGCTTTGAGTTTCGCGGCATAGACGGAATCAAGGCGGAAACCGCAATCGGCAATGCGTGCCGCGGGCAGCAACAGGTCGGCCATCGCTTTATCGCCGCTCTGCTCAATGGCATGAGAATACGCGGCGAAAGCTCCTGGCACCGCCACAGCGAGTGCACCAGTCGTGCTCAAATCAGGATCAGCTTTGCCGTCGCGAAGATACATATCGCGACTTGCTGCGGAGGGAGCTTTCTCGCGGCCATCAATCGCCAGGATCGTTCCGTCCGGTTTGCGAACCAGAATGAAACATCCGCCACCAAGGCCCGAGTTGTGATTGTCGACAACTCCCAAGGTGAGTGCCGTGGCTACGGCAGCATCAAGTGCGTTGCCACCGGAAGCGTAGGCGTTCAAGCCGGCTTGTGTGGCCAAAGGGTTCACTGAGGCCACGACGCAGCGGTCTTCACCCCAGAGTTGTTCCGTGACCGTGGCACACATTATCAAACCAAGCAATCCGAATCCTGCGATTTTGTAATACGTCTCAGCAAGCATATTGGACCTTCCCAAATGACAAAGTCTTCGTGCGGTTTCGAGCAACACGGACAGGAGAATTGCGGGTACCACCCATTTGCGCAGCAGCCTGTTTAGATTGCGCAGTGTCAGCAAATCGCTTTCACCACGCGCTCTGCCGACTATAATAAACGGATATTCTCCCGGAACCAGATACCGTCTCTCGACTTCTTTTGCGACTGCTGTGCAGACGGCTTCTTTGTGAAATGGCATTCTTAGTTTGGCGGCAAATTCATCGATGAATTTTTTTAGATTTTTTCCCAAGCGTTCACGGGGCCAAACCAAGTCTCATGCGCTCGGTTCTTCGTTTAGTAAATCGAATCACACCAAGAGTCTCCGTTACGAACCACTGGAACCGCGGCTGGCGCTCGCCGCGGAAAATTTGATCGATTTCACCGCAATGCCCGCGGGTTCGCTCACTGGGAAGATTGTCTACACGTCGGCGGGACATGGCTGGGAATATCTGAGCGGTGGCTGGACGACCAATCGCAGCGACGTGAATGAAATCGCAGAGGCCTTCGGCAACCAAGACCAGATGACTTTCTATGCCGATTACATGTTGCGCGCCGGGGCAACGGTCGTTCCAATGAGACCCGTCGGCCATCAATTCAACGAGGTCGTTTTGGACAATGACTCCGTGGGAGTGACGTTCTCCGGTTCTTGGAGCGACAGTACGGCCAGCGTTTATTACGACGAAGATTACGGCACTGTTGCCGACACCGTTTCCTACCGCTTCGCATCGATCAGCGCCACGGAAACAGCCACCGCGACCTACACGCCTGATATCCCCGAAGAAGGTTTCTATCCAGTTTATACCTGGGTCGCCGATTCCAATAACCGTACCAACCAGTTGTACACAATTCATGACAGTGGTGGCGGCGTGACCGAAATTCGTGTCGACCATCGCATGGTCGGCAAGGGTTGGGTTTACCTGGGGACCTACCACTTCGACGAAGGCACCAGTGGCAGTGTGGTTATTAGTAACCAATCTACCGACGGTGGCTCGGTTGTCGTTGCCGACGCAATTCGCTTTGGCAACGGCATGGGCGATCTCAAGAGTGGCCCCAACGGCGTGGGGCATTCAAGCGGGACCATCTCGGGGCAACCACGCGAAGATGAATCGTCGCTGTTGTGGGTTTGGCGCGGCATGGGACAGGGCAATAATCCCGCTTCAGTCGTGGGGACCAGTAATGTTTCCGCTCCGCACCTGATGGCCGAACACATGAATGCCGACACGAACCCATTTGGAAGTTCGGTCTATATCGGCTTTCACTCGAATGCCTCGGAATTTCAAATGGCACGCGGCGCAATTGGCCTCGCAAATTCCAGTCCTTCTGAGGCGACTCCGAATCAATTAGCTCTCGCCCTCTACACCGGTCGACAGATCAACCAGGACATGCAAGCCCTGAACGGCCAATTCGAGCACAATTGGGGCACTCGCACCAATCACACTCTCTCGAGCGGCTTTGGCGAAATCGACGGTGGCCCGGGCGCGGAAATGGATATGACGATCATCGAGGTCGGCTTCCACGACAACCCCGAAGATGCCGAATTGATGCGAGATCCCAAAGTGCGCGAGCAGCTCGCGCGCTCGACCTATGAAGCAACGGTTGAGTATTTCGCGAATTTTGGGGGGCTTGCCGACACGACGAGTGTTCCGTCATCGCCGGTTGGCGTGCGAGCGATCACCGATCCTGAAGGAAATATCACCGTCTCGTGGACGCCAGGCGTCATCGGCGTACAAGGCGGAACTCCCACGTCCTATCGTATTTATGCGTCCAACGATGGCTATGGATTTGCTGGCTATGTGGAAGTCGCCGGCGGTGGCGCGGGGTCCTACACATTTAATGCGGCAGATCTTGATGATGAAACCTACTATTTCAAAGTCGTCGCCGTGAATAGTGGCGGCGAATCCCCCCGCAGCGCCGTCACCGCCGCCAGCAAGCAAGACGGTACGGGACAAAAAATCTTGATCGTTGACGGTTTCGACCGCAATAGCCGGCAACAAAACGAACGTTATCCTTTCAGCCCTCCAAATCTCACCGACCGTGTACGCACGCGTTACAACAACAGCTACGACTATGTGATCCAATATGGCGAAGCGCTTGCCGCGGCAGACGCCAGCATCGACACGGCCCAAAACGAATCGATTATTTCCGGCGCGGTCAACCTTTCAAACTATGACATCGTGATTTGGTTCTCCGGCGAAGAATCCACAGTTGATGAGACATTCAGTTCTGTTGAACAAACCTTGGTGACCAACTACCTCAACCAAGGCGGGCGACTCATGGTTTCGGGTTCCGAGATTGCCTGGGATCTGCGCAACGAGGCTTCGTTCCTCAATGACCAATTGAGGGCCCAGTACCTGACGGATGATGCGAATTCCTACAACGTCACGGGTGCCTCGGGATCGATCTTCGATGGTCTGAGTTTTTCATTCGATAGCGGCTCGAATCTCTACGACGTGGATCATCCCGATGTGATTTCGCCGTCAGCGGGAGCGACTTCTGCTCTCAACTACTCGACTGGCACGACGGCTGGCATTCAATACGATGGTGGCGAAAGCGGCCCTCGCGTTGTCATGCTGGCGTTCCCGTTTGAAACGATCACGAGCGAAGCGCTTCGTGGCCAAGTGATGGCCCGCGTGCTCGATTTCTTTGCCGTGGGCGCGGAACTCTCCGACTTCGAGGTCATCATCGATAACGACTTCGGGGCCCCTACTTATACCGAGACGAGCCCTTGGACGACTTCGCCTAGCCCTGGCTACAACGGTTCGACCTTCAAGTTTATTCAAGCGGGCAGTAACGCCACGGCGACCTGGAATTTCTATTCGCCTTTTGCAGGTGAAGGCGAAGTTTTTGTTCAATACCGCGCCGCAACCAATCGGGCATCATCCACCGTCTACCAAATCGACACAGGCAACGGCGTTGAGCAAGTGGTCATCAATCAAAAGCTTAATGATCTGACTTGGGTATCGCTCGGCACATTTGATTTCACGCTAGGCAATCACTCGATCACCATCGATGCCGGAGCAAGCTCTGGGGGTTCGGTCGTAATCGCGGATGCCGTGCGCGTGTTCATCCCGCTTCCCACAGCCGAAACCACGGGCGACTTCGACCAGGATGGTGACGTCGATGGCCGTGACTTCCTGGCTTGGCAGCGAGGCGCGGGTGTGCCTAATCCGACTCTCGCCGATGGCGATGCCAACGGCGACGGTTTAGTCGACAGTGTCGATCTCGAAGTGTGGCAGAATCAGTATGGAAGCGCCCCAGTTTCAGCTATTGTCGCGTCATTCACAGCTTCGGATGCAGAGACTGTGACTGTCTCGAGCGTGGATCAAGAATTTGATGGCTCGTCATCCTTGGATGTCATACCCCCCTTCATTTTTCCCGCGGCAGCCACTTCAGAAAAGCAATCCAGCGACCTACTCACGGAACTTATTACACTGGAATTATTGGCGGCGGACCAACCAACGAGTGAATCTCTGACGTCGACTTCATTAGAGTATCCGGAGCTTTTGTCCGACACTTCCAGCGAGTCGGACGAATCGACCGATTGGTTGGAATTCGACGAAGTGTACACTCAACTTGGCGATTCGTTGTCGAAGTGAGCTTGAACAAGTTATTGAGATTATCCTATGCCGCAAAAAAACAAATCCGCATTAAAGGCTCTTAAGTTCGAGTCTCTTGAACCTCGGCTGGCACTGGCAGCTGAAGACTTGATTGATTTCACGGCCATGCCGGCCGGTGCGCTCGACGGCAAGATTGTTTATACCTCGGGCGGCCATGGCCTGGAGTGGGTAAATAGCACCATCGGCTTTTACGCAGGCCGTGAAGAATATCAGAGCACCGAAGTGAACGAAGCCTTCGGCAATCAAGATCAATTGTATTTTTATGCGGAGTATTTGCTGCGGGCTGGCGCCACCGTAGCTCCCATGCGCCCGATTGGGCATCAAATCAATGAAGTTGTTTTGGATAATGACTCAGCGGGAGTGACGTTCGCGGGGGCTTGGTCGAACAGCTCTGCAAGTATCTACTATGATGAAGACTACGGTGCGGTAGCGGACACGGTTTCTTATCGATTTTCTTCCATCAACGCTAGCGAAACCGCGACAGCAACATATACCCCTGACATTCCCGAGGCCGGTTATTATCCGATCTACACCTGGGTTGCTGATTCCACCAATCGTACGGACCAACTCTATAGAATCCACGATAGTGATGGCGGCGTTACCGAGATTCGTGTCGATCATCGCAAAGTGGGCAAAGGTTGGGTTTATTTAGGAACCTACCACTTTGACGAAGGCACAAGCGGCAGCGTGGTCATTAGCAATCAATCGACCGCTGGTGGTTCTGTCGTCATTGCCGATACGATTCGCTTTGGTAACGGCATGGGAGATTTGAAAGACGGTCCCAACGGCGTGGGACATGCCAGCGGCACCACGTCGGGCTCTCCACGCGAGGACGAATCTTCCCTGTTTTGGGTATGGCGCGCGGTCGGCCAAGGTTACAGCCCAGCTTCCGTGGTGGGAACGAGTAATATCTCCGCTCCCCATCTGATGGCGGAGCACATGAATTCCGACACAAATGCCTTTGGTACCTCGGTCTATATCGGATTTCATTCCAATGCGGGCGGCGGTCGCGGTGCGGTGGGATTGATCAATACCAATGCATCTGCCGCAACTCCCAACCAATCCGCCCTGGCACTCTATACGGGTCGTCAGATCAACCAGGACATGCAGGCCCTCAATGGCCAATATGAACATAATTGGAGTAATCGCACGACCCATACTTATACTAGTTCGTTTGGCGAAATCGATGGCGGTCCCGGCGCGGAAATGGACATGACCATCATCGAAGTCGCTTTCCACGATAGCGTGGAAGATGCTAACTTGCTGAACGACCCCAAAGTCCGCGAGCAGATTGGTCGATCGACTTACGAAGCAACGATCGAGTATTTCGCCAATTTTGGTGGGCTGGCCGATACAACGAGCCAACCAGCCGCACCACTGAACGTCCGTGCCGTCACCGAGTCAGATGGCGATGTCACGGTCGCTTGGGCTGCGGGCCCGACTGGCGTGAAGGGTGGTATAGCCACGTCGTATCGTGTTTATGTTTCCAACGACGGTTACGGCTACGCCGGCTATGTGGAAGTCGCCGGAGGTGGGGCGGGCTCCTACACCTTCGATGCCGCCAGTCTCGGCGACCAGAACTACTACTTCGAGGTGGTGGCTGTTAACAGCGGCGGCGAGTCGCCTCGCAGCGACGTTGTTGCAGCACGGTCGATCTCGGCACTTGCTCCCAAAATTCTGGTCGTGAATGGCTTTGATCGCAACGACCGCACGCAAAATGAGCGCTATCCCGATCCATTTTCGGGAGACCCCGACGGTCTGGACTTGGTCGATCGCGTGCGGCCGCGCTACAACAATACGTTCGACTACGTCATTCAGTATGGCGAGGCGCTCGCGGAAACGAATTACAACATCGACACCGTAGAGAATGATGCCATCGTCTCGGGATTAATTGATCTCGCCGATTACGACATCGTGATGTGGATCTCCGGCGAAGAATCGACCGCCGACGAAACGTTCAACGCCACGGAACAAACTTTGGTTGCCAGCTATCTGGCCGGTGGCGGGAAAATGCTGGTTTCCGGCTCGGAAATCGGTTGGGATTTGGACCGCCCCAGTGGTCCGACGGCCGCGGACCGCACTTTCTACAACAGTTCGCTACGCGCCGATTATGTCTCCGACGACTCAGCAACTTACAACGTGCAGGGGGCCGTCGGCTCGATCTTCGCGGGGCTGAGCTTTTCGTTTGATAACGGCTCGCAGTTTTACGACGTCAATTTCCCCGATCGCATTAATCCCTCGAATGGATCGACCACCGCATTGAGTTACGTCGGCGGAACGGGCGGCGGGGCGGCTATTCAGTACGACGGCGGGGCGACCAAGGTGGTCAATTTGGCGTTCCCGTTCGAAACGATCACCACGGCCGCGAATCGAGCCGCGGTCATGGATCGCATTCTCGAATTCTTTGGCGTGGCCAGCCAAGAACCCACGGGCGACTTCGACCAGGATGGCGACGTCGATGGACGCGACTTTTTGGCGTGGCAACGTGGTGCCGGAGTGGCCAACCCGACACTCGCCGACGGCGATGCCAACGGCGACGGCCTCGTCGATGGTCTCGATCTTGGCATTTGGCAGGATCAATATGCGACGCCAGGGCCCCTACTCGCCGTGAGCGCGTTCACCGCGGAAAGCGAACTGGCATCAGCTTCGTTGGAATCGGAATCTGATTTTGTGGACGCAACGAGCGCCGCCGCTTCGTTCGCGTTGAATGCGCCTCACGACAATCTCAGCACCAATCGCGAAGAAGTTTTCGACGAAGTTCTCGCGGCGGGAGAGGGCGTAGTTTCCACAAACTTTGCCATTCTCACCGCTCACGCTACACCGAGCTTCGCCTTGGTGGAAACGGAACCGAGTGCAAACGATGGCTCAACACTTGATGCCGAATTTGACTTAGCGTTTGATGAGTTGGGTGATTTGTTCAATTAACGAACAGTGAACCACTCATTTACGCTATTATTCGCTCATGAACAATTGATAAGCGCCGATTAGCGCACATGAGCGGTTAAGCATTCTTTAATCGTTCCATTCATGGTTAAAGAACTCGAGACATGGCCGTTCACTCAATTGCGCAGAGGACAGGCTCTCTTGCGCAAACGCGCGAAACATTTCACCACTTCTTGTTGCAGTTTTTGCAAACACTTGCGCATAATACAGGCAGTGTTGTTCCGTTTGAGCTTCCGTAGCGGCCGGTTGCTGTTTCTTTAAGCAGACGAGACTGTGGTGATTGTGAAGCGCTCTTACGTGCGGTCCAGACTCTTAGTTCTTGCGCTCTGGGTTCGCAACGACTTTCTCGGCCAATTTTTGCGCGGTCTGCGCCTTCAATACGCCATTGCTCCGGTTCGTCTGAGGTCCCGATAGCCAGAAGAGTTCCAAGTATGCCATTTCTAGCATCGAAGCGATTGAAAGCGTTTACTCTGGTCGAGTTGTTGGTGGTGATCGCCATCATTGGCGTGCTTGTTGCGCTGTTGTTGCCGGCAATTCAAGCAGCACGCGAAGCCGCCCGCCGCACGGAATGCAACAACCAGCTTAAGCAAATCGGCCTGGCGATCTTAAACTTTACAGATGCCAAAAAGGTGTTCCCAACCGGAGGCACCAATATCTATCCTGAAGTACAAAACTATATGGTCAATGGCGTTCCCTTGGGTCCAGACAAGCAAGGGCTTAGTTGGGGTTACCAGATCCTCAATTATCTTGAACAAGGTACGACCTATTCGATTCGAAATACTGATCAACTTAAAGAGATTGTCGTACCCGTCTATGTATGCCCATCTCGACGAGCTCCAACCCGCGCGGAAGAAGCAGGCGAAATGGTTGCGCTTTCTGATTATGTCGGCGCTATGCCCTGTGGCTACGAAAATTACACACAGACCAACGCTTATGTCCCTATTTCAATCTCGGCTAGCACTCGCGGAGGAGTGGCCGATAGTCAGACCGTTCGCAGAGAGCGGTTCTTTGGCTGTGCTACCAGCACTTGTATTACAAGTGTTCCTGACGACGAAATCTATCTGGGCGTTATTGTTCGCACACCGCATAGACAAGTCGGTTCAGTCGGTGGCAGAGGCGGTATTGCTCACCAGCCGGCGACGAATGTGACTCCGACAATTGGTTTTGCCCAGATCTCGGACGGCACAAGTAACACCATGATGATTGGCGAGAAATTCGTACGGCCCGATTGGTATATCGGGGGCAGCGATTCTGATGATCGTGGCTGGTCCGATGGGTGGGATCCGGATACGATGCGTTCGACTTGCTGGCAGCCAATGATGGACACGCTCAATGGCACGACAAACGATACTTTGTACGGTGAAAACGCCGACGTTGTTGAATTCGGCGCTGCCCATCCGAGTGGCTTCAACAGTGTCTTCGCCGACGGGTCGGTCCACGCAATTAACTACGACATCGACGCACTACTTTTTGATCGGCTGGGCAATCGTGAGGACGGCTTTGTTGTTGACCACAGCCAGTTTTAGCGCCATCACCGATCGCACTGCATCGCCTCTGAACTCAATGTAAAAATTGGTCGAGGCGAGCTTCTCTCTCTCAATCAAACAGTTTGTTGCGCAAACGCGCTCGGCACGTGCGCAAAACGATTGAAGGCTTCGCTCGGCAACCCCTTTGCGCGCTATGCATCCGCAAAGAAAAGGCAACCGGCAATTCTTCGATTCTCCCGATTTTTGCGGCCATTTGTCACCAATTTTGTTGATTGTCTTCACCCCGTTTGTTATCCTAACACCTGTAGGTGGCTCAGCGGGTGGCAGTTTAACTTGGCCATCTGAGGTTTTTTTGTCAGAGGGAGGCAAAAGGCGCTGAGTGATGTCTTTACATCACTCGTTCCTTCTCACTGGCACTTCTTTTTTTCGCATTGCTTTCCAACTACTTCTGAGTAAGAGCTAACCGATTCAAACATCATTGAAAGGGGAGACCACACATGCAGTTCCGACCACGACTCCTTGCAACCTTGACGTGTGCCACACTGCTGGCATTACCGTCGCTTGCCTTTGGCCAGATCATTTGGAGCGACGACGATTTCATCTCCACAGACTACACCACGAGTGGCGTTGGCAACCAAGACATCCGCTTCAACTTCGATTACAGTAATTTCGACGTATACGGCGATGGCTTCCTCGAAGTCACCATTCCTGCCGCCCCGCGCGGTGGTGGCACGGGTGTTTTCCTTTCCGCCAACAACGTGCTACCCGCCCAAACCGCACTCTCCTTTTCTTCGATTTCACCGACCCTCGCCAATGTGAACGTCGGCAACGGCACCGGGAACGAAGACTACGTGATGCGTGTGGACGTCTTCCACAGCACGGGTACCGGCATCGACGACGGTGCAGGTAATGTTTCGTTGGTTGGTACCACCAACTATGCTTTCCTAGGCGTAAACCAAACCAACACCACGGTCCAAATGCAAGTCGCCAACAATCCGGGTGGCGGTCTCACTGGCCAGGGCATCCGCTTGGCAATGACTGCTGATTCGGGCGGTGCCGAAGATTATGTGCCTGTAGTGGGTGGTGCGCTCTATCGCGACCGAGTCGGTCTCGCGACCGTAGCAGGTCAAACCTACGATGCCGACGATGGCGTCGACACCGGCTTGGCTTCGCAAGAAATCAACAAGGCTTGGATTCCTGAAGGCTTTGAACTCGTTGATACTGACACCAGCCCAGCTAACGATCTGAATATCTTCCGTGGGGATTCGCTGTTCTTCAGCCCCGACAAGAACAATCCAGGAGGCTTCTTGGCCGATGGTTCGGGTGTGGATCGCAGCTTCTTCTTCGAAGAATTCGGCAAAACGACCGGTCCAACTCACTTTACGGGTGGCACGGGCATTCCCGCTGATCCTGCCTTCATTCGCGACAACGATGCCTTAACCGGTGGTGTTGTTTACAACAAATGGTCGACCCACGAAGTTTACTGGGTTGATGGTACGTTCACCTATGTGATTGATGGCGTTCCCGTTCAGCAGTTCACCCCCGAGGCTGGTAATACCCCCAACCTGGCCAACGTGAGCTTTGCTGGAACAGGCACCTTGGGTTTCTGGGATCTGTTCGGTGGATCGGTCGCGACCAGCCCCGACGGTGGTAACTTCGTGATCTACGACAACCTCGAATTCGAGGTCGCCGATGCGGGGGATGTCCCCGATATGCTGGCCTACTTGGCAGCCGGTGGTTACTTGCCAGGTGCGGTCGTTTCTGGAGACCTCAACGGTGACGGCGAAGTCACGGGCCGCGATTTCCTCGCTTGGCAGCGTGGCGAAACATCTCCGGCCTTTGATGCCACTGCTCTGGCAGATTGGCAAGCCGCTTACAACGGCGGTGCTTTGTCGGCTGTGACGGCCGTCCCCGAACCTACGTCGGTGATCCTCCTGTTGGGTGTCGCCGGCTGCGGTCTGTTGGTTCGCCGTCAGGGCTAATCGTTAAATCTATGAGTCGTTAGTCGTTGGAAGTTAGTCGTGAGATTTACTTGCCTCTAGCTTCCAGCCTCTAGCCTCTCTTTATCGTCCTTGTTTGTTGAGGTTGCTAATTCTGCTGGAAGCCTACGCGGCGTGTTAGCGATCTTGCTCAGTCGGCCCCGGAAACGGCGGTTGGCTCACTTGGGGTGAGCCACCGTCGGACCCGGGGTCGCTGCGTTTCACGAAGTCAGTTGATGTGTTGTTCGTGGTCAGTTGTGAGGAAGGTGCAGATACGTTCATCAACTGACAACCCACTACTGACGACTTGCACCTTTCGCACAAGCGCGAAACTTCTGCGCTCTTTTAGTACCGCCTACAAGGCAAAAGCTCTTTGCTGTTTCATCTTCTCCAGTAGAATAACAGACGGAGAGAGGCAAACTCCCAATCATTCATAGGAATCATGCGGTATGTATCTTTCCGTTTCTCGCGGTCCATCCCTGCGCCGCCTGCCTGCTCGCCAAAGAGCGGCCTTTACGCTTGTCGAATTGTTGGTGGTGATCGCCATTATCGGCGTGCTTGTCGCGTTGTTATTACCCGCGATTCAAGCGGCACGCGAAGCGGCACGCCGCGCGCAATGTCAAAGCCAACTGCACAATCTCGCTCTCGCGGTCGCCAACTATGAGAGCGCCAAGAAAGAGCTACCACCCTCGAGCAACATGCAATACAGCAACTCGGGTGGCCGAGGGGGTGTACCTTTTGGATTGAATATGTATACAGGCAATCAGTTCAGCTGGATCGTGTACACACTTCCCTACATGGAATTGCAGTCGCTCTACGATCAATTCGAGTTCGGTCCAACAGAAACAGTTTTTACTCAAAACACCACAACATTTCCTGAGTCCCAGCAGCCTGCCGTACTGCTCTGTCCCAGCGACTCAGCTCAAAATCGCTTCTATGAATCGTCGAGTTTTGCTCAAAACAGGAAGTTTGCCAAAGGCAATTACGCAGCCTACTCATGCCCAGAGCACATCACGAGTTCGTTGGTCTGGCAGGGTGCATTAATACAAAAGCCCCAGCCTTTGAACGTAATTACTGATGGTACGTCCAATGTGATTATGCTCACAGAGGTACGAACTCGCGAAGATATCGAAGATCAAAGAGGGGCATGGGCCTTGGCTTGGCCAGGCACAAGTGTCTTGGGGCTTGATATGCATGGCCGAGGACCCACAATTTCTGGTGGCGGAAATATTGGCGATCAGGCCGGTAATCAAAACGTTCCTTATGATCCTGATCCTAACGTCGTCCTCGGAGCACTTCCTCCCAACGCGACAAACTATCAGGATGATGTACGAGATTGCACGGCTGGCAGTCAAACCAATCTCGACTCTCAATTGCAAGGCATGCCATGCTTAAACACAAATTCACATACAGCTGCTGCGCGGAGTCTCCATCCCAGTGGAGTGAACGCGACACACGTCGATGGCAGCGTGTTTTTTTTGAATGAGGATATCGACGCAACCATCTTGGGCCTCATGATTCATATCAGCGATGGAAACGTTGTCCCCCAACAATAGTTAAATAGTTTTCCATAGTTGCCGTTCGCCTACTATTCGCAAACCTGGTATTTGAAATCGCTGATGAAAGAAGCCTTGCCAATCGCTGGTGTCTCCCTGGGTATCTTCCTCGTGGCCTTAAGCTTCGTTTGGGGTCTCATCTTCCCCGCCACGAATCAATGGACACCCGAGCGGGCTAAAGAGCTCTCAGAATTAAACCAGGAAGTGCATGGTTTAATGTTCAAGGCGTCTGCTGCTGAACAGAACCCCAATTCTGTCAAAACGGGCAATCCGGCCGAGATCATTGCCGAGTACCGCGAGAAGAAGCAGCGGCTGGAAGACCTTAACAAGGAGTTCCAGGGGATCAAGGAATCGCCGCAAACTTCGTCCAAGTACCTCCGCTGGACGGGGATCGCCTTTGTGATTCTGGGAGGCCTTGGCACGATGCTGGGCAAGGAAGGCTAGAACATACCGGCTTTTTGCTGAATCTGCGCAGGAAAGAGAATCTTTTGCGCTCGATTTTGTGGCGTTTTTGCCGGTCGTGGCTATTATGAAGATTGCGTAAAAAGAGGAATAGAGGGCTTGTGGCGGAGCTCCAAAGGCATCGGGAACCGTTGGTCGGTCTCGATTGATAAAGAACATTTGACTGATACGACTCGAGTTTTCATCTGAAAGGACTAGTCTAATGAAGCGAATTTGTCTCTCCGCCTGCACCGCAATTGCGGTTGCCTTGGCAAGCCAATCTGCATTTTCTGCATCCGTCTATTACACCGAGGACTTCGACGTTGATAACTCGGCCAATTGGACCGTCAACGATCCTGCTCTTTCGGACATAATCGTCGACTTCAACTACGATTATTCAGCAATTGGAGTTCCCGCGGCCCCTGGTGGTGCTTCCACCCGCGGACTCAAAATGACTGCCAACAATTCTGGTGGCATCTTTAGTGGTTTTAGCGTCTCGCCAACTGGTGAAAGTTTCAACGGCGCTTACCAAGTCAAATTCAATATGTGGCAAAACTACGTAGGTCCGCTCGGCCCTGGTGGTAGTGGCACGACTCAGCTTTCGACATTCGGTATTGGCACATCAGGCACGACTTCGTTTTGGCCCGGTGCGGCTGTCAAGGAAAGCGTCGCCTTTGGCGTGACTTTGGACGGTGGCTCAGCTTCCGACTACCGTGCTTATAGTAGCGCCGCACCCACATCGTACGCTGCTGGAAATGCCGTCTATCAGTCCCCTGGCGGAACAATTAACGAGAGTGGCGCCTATTACACAAGCGCCTTTCCCCCAAATTCAGCTCCGGCTGCACAACTTGGCTTGTTCCCAGGTCAGACCGGTTCGACGAGTGCTGGCGAAGTGAGCTTCGCTTGGCGTGAAGTGACGATCGATGTGAAAGGTGGTTTCGCCACCTGGAGCATTGACGGCCTCCCCATCGCGAAGATTGACCTCAGTACCGTCACCTTGGGCGGTGGAAATATCCTCTTCGGTCACGGGGACACAAACGCTGGATCCTCGGCTGACCCGAACGACACTTTGCTCAACGTGACTTTGATCGACAACATCGTCGTGTCGCAAATTCCCGAGCCAACCTCGATGGCCCTGGTCGGCTTGAGCTTGGTTGGCCTGTTGGCGACTCGCCGTCGCTAAGCACGGTCAAGAATCGTATATCACAAACTCCGGCAAGATTCTCTTGCCGGGGTTTGCACTTGTTTTGGTGTTACGAAATATCGCATCTAGGATTTGCCCCTAACGCTGATTCGATCAGACATTGATGATTGTGTTTAAAGGCCATATTGCGCAGCGGAACAGAGGGCTTGTGGCGGAGCTCTAAGGCATCGGGAGCCGTTGGTCGGCACCCGATTTTGATATCACATTTTGACTGACACCACACGCGTTCCCAATTGAAAGGACAAGCCTAATGAAGCGAGCCTTAACAACCACCTTGCTGGCCCTCGCGCTGGCAACCCCCTGTGGCATGCTCTCTGCCGCACTGATTTCCGATGACTTTGAAGTCGACTCCTCCGCCAACTACACCGTCGTGAACGATGGGACCCCCAACGGCACGGTCGATTTTGTCTTTGATTATGTGACTGCCGGTATCCCCTTGGCCCCCAATTCCTCGGGCGGCGATACGTTGGGCTTACGCCTAACAGCGAATGACTCAGCTGGAGTGGTCGATGCCTACACCGCGTTCCACAACACGAATGTCAAATCCAAAATTTACAAAATGAAGGTTGACGTGTTCATGGGTTATTCTGGCACGGCTGGTACCACTGAACATGGGCATGTCGGTGTCGGCGGCGACGGCGCGACATTTAATTCGATCTTTACTCCGATCTCGGGTTCAGGCTCATTCATCGCCTTCACGGGCGATGGCGGCTCCGCTTCGGATTATCGTTGGTACCTAGACGCAGCCAATGGTGGGCCAACAACGGTGCCCGGGGCGGACCCAAGTTACTTGGCCGGCAGTGCCAATGGTACCGCCGCTTTGTACCAAGCGCTCTACCCAGCTCCTCCCTCGACGGTTGCTGGCAGCCCTGGCAACATCTGGACGACTGTCGAAGTCTTGGTCAAAAACGGTACGATCACGTATAACTTCGGTGGTACCGATATCGTGAAAGACACGTTTACCGGCAGCCTCGGTGGTTTGGTCAGCCTCGGCTTGGCCGATACTTTTGCTACCTCGGTCGATCCGGGGACGGTCTTCACCCTTTACGACAACCTCGAAGTGACGATCCCCGAGCCAACCTCAATGGCCCTGGTCGGCTTGAGCTTGTTCGGCTTGTTGGCGACTCGCCGTCGCTAAGCAACCTTGTTTCGTAAAATGCATACGACCCCGGCAAGAGTCGATCTTGCCGGGGTCGTTTTTTGTCATCCGCCCCTTTGACGGGTTATGCCATTCGTTGCGGGTAATACTGCGCATTTTCGAGTGCGGATTGCGCTCATTCCCGTTGTCTGTTCTGCAATTCCAGCTAAAAATGGATGGTGAGAGAGGCGCGGATTTTATATTTTGATCCGATTCATACGTTGACCACATCAGGATGGGAACCTCCGTGACGAAATCAAAGCTATCAGCAACTTTATCTGTCCGCCGTCAGTCGCACGGTTTCACTCTCGTGGAATTGTTGGTTGTTATAGCCATCATTGGCGTCTTGGTCGCCTTGCTATTGCCGGCAATCCAAGCTGCTCGCGAAGCGGCCCGCCGTGCCCAATGCCAGAATAACCTCAAGCAAATCGGCTTGGGCGCGTTGAATCATGAAAGTACTCAAAAGTTCTTCCCCTCCGGAGGTTGGACGTTCGATTGGGGCCCAGATCCCAATCGTGGTTATGGCAAATCGCAACCGGCCGGGTGGATCTACAGTTTGTTAGCTTACATAGAACAGCAAAACTTACGTAACCTTGGTTCAGGTACTACGATTGGTACAACAGCCCATAGGGAAGCAATGACAATTTTGCTGCAGACGCCTGTAGATACGTTCCTTTGTCCCTCGCGTAGTGCTGCGCGTCTTCCACTGTCGGTATGGAATGACCCTGTCAAAAACTTAGGAAACTGGGTTAGGCCTTTAACGACCACTTCAGGAGTCTTTAAAGCCGACTATGCTGCCAGCTCTGGCGATTCGATTTATTATGACGGCGATCAATGGGCGGGCAGCTTACCTGCTCCCTCTGGGAATAATTATTCTGCAGCAGATTCAGCTTTGGAGAGCGCTCTTAATAATCCATCAAAGATTACGACTACTTGCGATGGTCCAGCTACACGTGGCGGGGCACGAAACTTTTGTCAAAGTGGTGTTGTCGGTATTGCTAGCGAAGTGCAGGGCAAGCAAATTCCTGACGGACTTTCAAATACGTACTTTGCAGGTGAAAAATACATGCAACCATCCGAATATGCTGGTGCAGCAGCAGCAGGCGAAGAAGGTTATTCGTTGAACTCCAACCAAGCTGCTTATTGCGGTTACGAATGGGATAACCAACGACGTACTTGGAATCCCGATCTTGATACGGTTAGCACGCAAGAAAACTATCAGCCTCGCGCCGATACGCTCAACTACGAGAATACCGCTATCTTTGGCAGCTCACATCCGGCAGCGTTTCACATGGTTTTCTGTGACGGTTCGGTGAGATCAATCAACTACGACATCGATCCCGCCACCCATGCTTATTCCGCCAATCGATTGGATGGGCGAAACGCGCAACAATAAATCACAAGCGAAGAACAAAATTGGCAAAAATAGAACCCCGCATCTTGTAGGATGCGGGGTTCTTTTAATTGCTGCAATGCCCCCCAAGATCACTATTTGCTTTTCAGATCGAAAATCACCCTTTTATTCGAAATCAAAGGATCATCTTTTGATACCTGTTGACCGAGCGTAGTTTCTGTATTGTATCGAGCGGGAATTGTCTCTTTCCCACCTTCTGTTTTTGAGATTCGCACTTTATAAAGCCCAGCTTGAATTCCTGGTGGACTATCAGGGCTAGGACGCTTTTCCTTAGGGATTTTTGGGCTGGCTGTACCAATTGGTGATGTAATATCAGACGCTTGCTGGGTAACCCCCCCCAAAAATTCTTCGGGATCAAATGTGACTGTTGCGCCAGTCAATGGTTGCCCATCCATCAAAACGGTGCATGTCAAATTGGTCATTCCAAGGCTCATTTTTTCCCATTCTCTAATTCGGTTCGCAATTTCTTCGCCCGACACTTTTCCGTCATTGTCATTATCAAAAGATTTGAGCGCTGAATTTATTCCAGAAGCCTTCACCAACTCCTCACCTCCGATGAAGCCATCCTTGTCTGTGTCGTAGATGACCAAGGCCTGAGCTGCCGCACCCTCGGCGTCGAAGCTGGGGACTTCCACCGCAGCTGGACCACCGCTGCAACCTAAGAAAGAAAACAGGCCGGCATTGGCCAAACCTAATCGAAGTGCATGCGAGCGGATGATTTGTTGAATCACGGCCGGTTCCTTATTCGGAATTCGTTGTAAAGAGTTGTATTAAGCCCATTCTCAACGGACACCGTCAATTCGCAAGTGGGTGAACGCCGCGAAAGTCGGCAGTTTTGCAGCATGAATTGCGGTGGGATGTCAAACGTCTCTGATTTGCGGATCGTGCTCTCCGCTTTGCGCGAAATACAACCGATTCGCGTCGCGTAACTCCGACTTCCTGCCCCTGTGCCGATATTCAGAATGGATGGCGTTCGATAGGCTTTTCCTTTAATTTGCCTGATGGAACCACCAAGCAGAGGTCATGCAGGGAACCGGAAAAGTCAATGAGCCAACTCTCTTTCACCCCCGGGCCAGCGCCCCACACCGTGCGTGGTGCCGACGGTACGATCTTAACCGTCCCCAATGGTTGGGAACTTCTACCACCCGGCGATGCGGCACTCACGAGGCGAGTCAAAGCGGCCGGCGAGCATTGGGTTGTTGCCGAAAAGAAGGGGCGAAAAATATTCTCCCGTGGAGTTTGGGCACCTGCGGCAACCATTGAAAAAATCCGCGGTGAACTCGAAGCCGAACGATCAACCAGGGGCTATGCCGAGAAGAAAGCCAGCGATGCAAGGCGGCGTGAGCAAGCTCAAACCGAGTACGTTGAAGATTTCACGCAATCCGTTGTGAAGTTTCTCTCTTTTCATCCTGCTCACGCTGACCTGGCGAACAAACTCGCCCGGCGAGTCGCCGATCATGCCACACCGGTAGGCAGCGGCACCGTGGCTCGTACCAAGCGTATCCCCGTCGAACAACGCGCCGAATCGGCCGTCATCGCCTGGATGCGCCACCAAACGACGGGCTACGATTCCATGAAAATCCCACGCGAAAAGGGCAAACGGCGGGAGGTTCGCCGGATGCTGGCTCAACGATCCAAGGAACTGTTGGCCCGCTATCGAGAGGGCCAGACAGGTGGCGCAGGATGTCCTTTGTTGAAGGCGCTAGCAAATCCGTAGGATCTTATCGCGCCACCGTTGCGACGTTATTCCGCCCCAAGAAATTTGAGAGCGGAGGGCACGGGACTCGAACCCGCAACCGGTTGCCCGGCACCTGAATTCCAATCAGGCCGCTAGCCATTCGCTTACCCTCCGAGCATCAACTCAACTGATCAAGTTGATCCAAGGCTCATCATAAAAACGCTCAAACGATGCTGCAACGACAAATGCTGCAATGTTGAGCCCGGCGCGGCGATCAATCGATCGCGTTCGCGCCTTGGATGAGCATGACGAACTCTTCGTTCGATTTGAACTTGCCCAGCTTGCTGGTGAGTTGCTCCATCGCGTCGACGTGGTGCATCGAAGACAACGTGCGTCGTAGCATCGTTGTCGCGTGCAGCGTCTCCGGCGGGAGCAGCTTCTCTTCGCGGCGGGTGCCTGATTGCTCGATATCGATCGCAGGCCAGACGCGGCGGTCGGCCAACTTGCGGTCGAGCACCAATTCCATGTTGCCGGTGCCTTTGAATTCCTGAAAGATCAGTTCGTCCATGCGGCTGCCGGTGTCGATCAAGGCCGTGCCGACAATGGTCAGCGAACCGCCTTCTTCAAATGCCCGAGCCGTTGCGAACAGCTTCTTGGGAATGTCCATCGCTTTGATGTCGACACCACCGCTCATCGTCCGGCCGGTGTTGCCAACCCATTTGTTGAATGCGCGGGCCAAGCGGGTGATCGAGTCCATCAGCATGAACACGTCCTTGCCCAATTCGGCCAGCCGTTGGCAACGAGCCACCACGAGCTGGGAGAGCCGCACGTGGCTTTCCACGTCGTTGTCGAGGCTGCTGGCAAACACGTCGCCATTGACGATATTGCGGCGCATGTCGGTCACTTCTTCGGGCCGCTCATCGATTAGCATGACCATCAAAGCGACGTTCGGATAGTTGGTGGAAATCGCGTTGCTAATATGCTGCAACAACACGGTTTTACCGGTTCGCGGCGGAGCGACGATCAAGGCGCGTTGGCCTTTGCCCAGCGGCGTCAACAGATCCATGACGCGCGTGCTAATGGGCTGCGCACCGGTTTCCAAGCGATACCATTCCTCGGGGGTGATCGGCGTGAGCTGATCGAAGTTCTTGACGTTGACATATTCTTCGGGAGCAATGCCATCGACGTCGAGCAATTCACGCAACCGCGGGCCTTGCTGCTTGCGATGGTGCTGGACCATGCCGCTTAAGAGCAAGCCTTCGCGGAGACCGAACTTTTCGATCATCGTGCCGGGCACGAAAGGATCGGTTCGTTCGCGGGTAAAATTGGTCGACGGGTTACGCAAGAAGCCGTAGCCGTTGGGATGCATTTCCAACACGCCGGACCCCGGCACCAAGGGCAGGGGTTCGCCGCTGTCGGAATAGTCCGGCTCGCGGGAATCCTGGTAGTTGTTCCGGCGGCGGTTATTGTTGTTGCGATAGCCACCTTGGCGGTTGTTGGGCCGGTTGTTGTTATTGTTGTTGCTGCGGCCACGGTAACGGTTATTGCCGCCACCACCTTGGCCACCGCCACCACCTTGACCACCACCGCCCGATCTTTGACGCTTGTTCACAGTCAGAATCCTAGTTTCTCAAAACAAAATTAATGAACTTGTTCGCCGTCGAAGCCCTTTGCCGCACTCTCCATCTCTGGCGGCTTCTGGCAGCGTTACGCGAGGTAGGACCTCACGGAAAAGGCCGTGTTTAATTACGGCCGGCTTCCTGAAAAGGAAGCCACTCAACTGAGCAAAGCCAATCATTCGGCTACAAAAAGCAGCGAATCTCTGCGACAAGGCATGCGTGCCTTACCCTGAAAGCTTGCCCCCACAAAACAACTTGCCAGCCAACCTTGTCACAAACGGTTAAGTAGGCAAATCTCCCTTAAGGAAATGGAACCTCGTTCGAATTCAAACCATCAAGGATAAAATCCCCTTAAGGAGATAATCCAAGCCAGGAATGAAATCCCAGGAATGAAATCTCTGTCTGCCTAGTTCCACGGTCAGTTGGGGAGAGCGTCCCGCTCTTCATTGCCAGTGTTCACACGCACTAGCCCAGCGACTCACCGAGATTTGATGCTAGACATCAATGCGACTTATTCGCAAACGCGATTTTTTCTGATGGCCACAGGTCTTGCGGCTCTTCACTCAGAAACCATTTCAAATATTGTTGTTTAAGAGTGCTGCCAAGTTTAAGCAGCATTCATGGTTTGTGCCACCCCCACTGGCATCAACCGGCGACTTCGTCATCAACTCAAACGATGATGTTTCGCGGGAGCCAATCTGACCCCGCGCGCGAAACCAGTCGCAACTCTATCTTGTCTTAGTCTCTGGGATCAGTCCGGTGTTAGAACACATAACCGCCCCAAAAATAATACACTGTTGCCAAGGCCATGGTTTGGGCTATGACTGGCAAACACAACTGGGCTTCTCACTAAGATTTTCGCGATCGCAAATGAGCAAAAACGCAATTTTGCAAAAACAAGGTATCCAGCGAGAGCGCCTGCAAATTTCTTCGGCTAGCCAAATGCTTTTCGGTCAACCATTCCGAAGTTTACCGAGGGTAACACAGAAGATGCCGAAAACATTGGCCTATAGAACCTGCGATCTCGCAGGGTTATGAACTCAAGAACAATATTAGTTATAGACGCGGCCATGTCAAGCTGAGATTGTGGCCATTGGTCGACTTATAAGGCATTTTTCGGCCTGAATTTCCCCTTTTGTAACACTTAGGCAAAGTGGACTAAGCATTCTGGTAACTCGTTTGGACAACGCCGCTCCATCAAACCCAGCCCGAAACGCACCGCAAACCTTTGTGACAAAACAACTTACAAAAAATCACCATGCCAACATAGAGAGCAACTGGGGCAGGGGACTACGGCGGCAATCTCACGCCAATCGTTAATTTTTAACAAAGTTAGGTGGCCTTGATGTCCGATTTAACGACCAGCGTGACCTAGCGCATCATCTAGTCAAGGGATGACTGTTGATGCGACTGTCATTCCGACAGCTAGGTCAGTTCGCCTCCTCTACGAATCAAAGCGAATGGAATCGCCATGAGCAATCGACACTTGCTGCCTGTTCTTTTCTCCGTTGTTCTCGGCTTGGGTTTCCAAACCATCTCACGCGGAGCGGAATCGGTCAGTTGGCGAAACAATCTGGATGCCGCCAAGATCGAGGCCATGCAGTCGGGCAAACTCGTGCTGCTGCACTTTTATACGTCGAGTTGCGGACCGTGCAAAATGCTCGACGCGAATGTGTTTTCTCAACCACAGATCGGCGACGAGATCGAGCGCAATTATGTGCCGGTGAAGATCAATGCCGAGGAATATTCAGCACTCGCGGCCTCGTTCCGGGTTGAACGCGTTCCCGCAGAAATTGTGTTGAACAATCAGGGGAACGTGGTGGCCAGTCTGTCGTGTCCGCAGAATGCGACCGAATACACAATGCAGCTCAGCAATCTGGCGGACCACTACCGTCAGCAAACGGGTGGTCGCACGAATGCAAATGAAGCGCCCGTGCAAGCCGCTTATGCGGGCTTGCAGGTCGGACAATACAACAATCAGCCCGCTGCTCAAACGGCGCCCATTCAAAATCAGCCCGTGGCACAAGTTCCGACGGTAACGAACAACCCTTATCTGGCGAACGCCAATCAACAAGGTTATTCGCCCGTGGCCAGCACGGCGTATGGCAATCCGGCCATGACTGCTCAACAACAACCTTCGATGCAAGCAGCGACGCAGCCCGTGGCCAATCAAGTTGCCGCCAATCCAGCGATGCCTGCCAACGCCATGCCGAATAGCTATCGCGATCAATCCCAGGCGCAACCAGCCGCCAACGCGCCTGCGATGCAACCGCAAGTGGTCACCAATCCAGCCGCTGCTTCGCAGGTGAGTCCAGCATCGCACATTTCAGTGACGCAACAACTTCCAGCCGGTAGCCCACCTTTGGCTTTCGATGGTTATTGCCCCGTTGCTTTGAAAACAAATCACAAATGGGTCGCGGGCAATCTCAAATTCGGTGCCATCCACCGTGGCCGCACGTTCTTGTTCATGGGCGAAGAACAACGCCAACAGTTCCTGGCCAACCCCGATGCTTATTGCCCCGTCTTCTCAGGCATGGATCCGGTGTTGCTCCTAGACAACAACCAACTTGTTGAAGGAAGTCGCCGCTTTGGATTTGAATACCTGGGCGCGTTCTACTTATTCTCGAATCAAGAATCGATGAATCGTTTTAAGAGCAAGCCTGATCAATATGCTGCGAGCGTTCGCCAAGCCATGAATCGCATGGATGCCACGAACGACGCCACGATTCGTCGCTAATAGAACCAGCATGCCTGGGCCAGCGTCTGGGCGTTGCTCGTTTCATGCCTCGAATTTCCCGGCGGAAACGAGTGCCAGTTGCTTAAAATCGACCAGTGGCCATAACCTGAAGCACAGTGGAGCCTCTTCAAGCCACGTGCCGTCGGTCAACTGGTCCAAAGAATCAGTCTTCCGCGAGCTTCTCGAGAGTTCGCGACATACCAAAGGCGGCACGCTTAAAGAGGCTCTTTTTCTTTTTGTCGCCGACCATCCCAATCTAGGGACCAATGTCGCGCGTCGAAGCTCCTGCAGCTCGCGTAGGTGCTCTCTGGAAATCTCGCTAGAATAAACGCCACTTATTCTCCGCCAACGTACTTTTTGACTTAAAGATGAGACTCATGCCCGATCAGAAACCTGCTGTCACGGTCCGCACTTGGACCAAGGATGATATTGAGGCCCTGGCTGCCTGCGAGGCTGCCGCTTACCCGCACATCGCGCGGGAAAGTCTTTCGGATAGTCGAAAATTCCTGTTTCAGTTCGAGGCTTTTCCCGAAGGCCAATTTCTCGCCGAGGTCGATGGCCAAGTGATTGGCTTTTGCACATCGTTGATCGTCCTGCTCGACGATACGGCCCCTTGGTACTCCTACGACGAAATCACCGGCGTTGGCACATTCAGCACTCACGATCCCAGCGGCGACACGCTGTACGGCTCAGATATCGCCGTGCATCCCGACTTTCGTGGGCATGGCATCGCCGACAAGCTGTACGTACATCGCAAGGGCTTGCTCGAGCGATTCAACTTACGCCGCATGGTCGCGGGGGGGCGCATTCCTGGCTATGTGCAATATGCAAAGAAGATGACGGCTCAGCAGTATGTCGAAGCCGTCGAACGTGGTGAGCTTGACGATCCCGCATTGTCTGTTCATCTGAAAGCGGGCTACAAGGTTCGCGGGGTTCAGTACGCCTATCTGAACGATGCCGAGAGTATGAACTATGCCACGTTTCTCGAAATGGAAAACCCAGCTTTCGATTCCGCGAAGCGGTTGATTGCCGGTTCGCCGATCCGCAACCCCGTGCGAAAAATTCGCGTCTGTGCCGCCCAATACGAAATGCGCTCGATCGACTCGTGGGAAGACTTTGAACGGCACGTACGTTTTTTTGTGGAAACAGCCAACGAATACCATTGCCACTTCTTGCTCTTTCCCGAGCTCTTCACCGCCCAGCTATTCAGCTTATTCCCCCCCGACTTGGAATCTCACGAAGCGATTCATCAAGTGGCTCGGTATCACGACAAATACCTCGAACTCTTCAAAGACTGTGCCGCCGAACATGGTCTATACATCATTGCGGGATCAACTCCCGCTCCCATCGACGGCGAGTTGCGTAACATCGCTCATTTATTCTCTCCCAATCGCAATGTCTACACGCAAGAGAAACTCCACATCACGCCCGTCGAGAAACATTACTACGACATACGCCCCGGCGACAAACTGCGCGTCTTTAACACTCCGCTCGGCCGGATTGGCATTTTGATTTGCTACGACGTCGAGTTTCCGGAGTTGGCGCGGTTACAAGCCGAAAAGGGCATTGATGTTCTCTTCGTGCCGTTTGCCACCGACGAGCGCAAGAGTTATCACCGCGTTCGTTATTGCTCCCAGGCCCGCGCGATCGAAAATGTGCTCTACGTGGTGCTAGCCGGCTGTGTTGGCAACCTGCCGCAAGTGAAAAGTTTCAAAGTCAATTACGGCCAAGCCGTGGTTTGCTCGCCGTGTGACGTGGCCTTCCCCAAAGATGGCATCTTGGCGGAGGCCGATCCCAATTGCGAAACAGTTTGTATCGCCGAACTCGATCTGAACGACTTGGCCATCCAACGCGACTTGGGAAGCGTCAAACCCTTGCAAGATCGCCGGAACGATCTGTATACGGTCCATTCCCACATTCCGGTAGAAGTGGTGAACGTAGAATAGCCTGGCGAAGCCAAACGAACGCCTGTACCAATTTTGCAAGCTAGACTCTTGGCATGATCAGCGGTTCGCTCGATACGACTCATGACGCTCAACCAGCCGAACAGCGTGCCTGGCCCATGCGGCTGTGGCTCGCCGCGCCGGATTGGTTGTTTCGCGCATTGGGCATTGGCTTCTTTGGCATTTTCATTTGGATCAGCGCCCAAAAATATTGGGACGGCACATTCTGGAAGATCGTCCCCTGGACCAACATCCCCGGCTGGGGCATTGTCCGCATGCCGTGGACGCCCATTCTCATCGACATCACCTATCTGTTGATGGCGGCAAGTTTTGTGCTGCGGATTAATCCCAAGCAGCGAGCTTCCGATGGTCGCGCCATCCTGATTACGCTCTTCACGGCGTTTGCACCCTTCATCTTTGTGATGTGGCTGCCCTGGGGATTGGGCATGATCGACGAAAATTGGAAAACGTCGTATTACCAATTCCTGTGGCCAGAGCAGATCACTTGGGTATCCGCCTTGATTGGCGGACTGCTCATCACGCTGGGAAATGTAATCGACGTGTGGGGCTACTTCGTGCTCTGCCGCAGTTTTGGGATCGTCCCCGAAGCCAGGGAACTCAAAACCAACGGGCCTTACCGCTTCGTGCGCCACCCCGTCTATCTGGGCCAGTTTTTGGCGCAAGGTGGGGTGTGGCTCTTCTTTGCACGCCGCCACGTGGTCTGGATCGGCCTGTACGTCGTGTTTGTCGCTTTGCAACTTTACCGGTCGAAGCTGGAAGACCGCGCACTCGCGGCAGCTTTTGGAGAAGAGTACGAGGCGTACCGCCGTCGCACTTTTTGGTTCGTTTAGCTCTTATCTTTGAGCTTGCGTTGCAGATGAATCACTTGGGCGCGAATCTCTTCCATGTTGGGATTTAGCCGCAGGGCGCGACGGAACGAATCGAGCGCCGAAATGGGATCGCCCAGTTGCAGATAAGCTTGCCCCATCGTTGAGGCTGCTAAGAAATGATAACCGTTCACTTCCAAGGCCTGATGGCAATCGCGGGTCGTTGCGTCATATTGACCTAGTTGAAAGAACGCTTTGGCTCGATAGTACCACGCTTGGGCCAGCCACGGGGTCTCGTCCAAGAGGGCCGTCGCCAATTGGGCAGCCCGTTCAAATTCACGGTCGTCGAGTTGCTCGCCAATCGCCACGAGATGACGTTGATGCGTGGTCGTGCCGATCCGCAGCCAAACTTGCTGAATTGCATTTTCGGCCAGCGTGCGTACGCCGCGGTCTTTGTCGACCAAGGCCCGGCCGAGGACGTTGTTGCTGCGATAGTCGGCCAACCGCCCGAGTGCCAGCACCGCACCGCGGCGAGAAGCAGGATCACAAGATGCGGCCACGCGTTCCAAGCCACCAACGGTGTAACTCGAGCCGATGCTGCGAATGAACGCCCCAACGTTCTGATCGACCAAATAACGCTCATAGTGATAGGCTAAGAGCGGTCGTTGTGTGTAGTCGTGGCTCATACTGGGGGTCATCCCGGGAGCGGGCAGAGATGTTCTTGCTCGTCACCAGTTAACAGTGATAATGCAAACGAATTCTCAACAGGCAGGAAGTCCGGAGATCCTTTCCATTAGTCTCCAGGGACGGCTCAAAGGAGGGTGTCATCACGAGCAGCAATTCTGCTGATGGTCAGTTCCTAGCTGCCCAATTCGTAGTGTAATTGACATTACCGAATTAACAATGAAATTTGTCACCGCATTTGCCGAAGCGCATAATTCAGGTAGTAATTCATGCATCCAGTGACCCAAGCTTTGAAACCGACAAAAAACACTTGCCAAAAAGACAATCGCATGCTGCGCTTTGGCCGTCAGATTTGCTGGCTGGTGGCTAGTGGCTGGTGCCTGGCTGGCAATTGGGTGGGAAACATCTCTCTCGTGGCCGACGACCAACTGGCAGCAGCACTCATTCGCCCCCTCACGGCCACGTGGCAAGGGCAAGAATTAGCAGCCGTTCTCGCCAGAATCGCTGCCACCCAACACGTGGAGATTTGGCTTGACCGCCGCGTTGACCCTCAACAGACAGTCGATATTAAGATTCAAGATCTACCGCTCGCAGATGTTCTTAACAAACTGACCGAGCCAAGATCACTCGGCTGGGCCGAACTGGATCATTTCATTTATGTTGGTCCCAGCGACTCCGCGCGCGATCTGCCGACACTCGCGGCAATTGCTAGGAACTCGCTTGCTAAAGTTTCCGCAAAAGACCGCAAGCCTTGGCTGGAAAAATCTCCTCTCGCTTGGCCGCGACTAAGTGAACCTCGCGCCGTATTAAATGAATGGCTCATGTCGGCAGGGATCGAACTGGAAAATCCGGATGCGGTTCCGCACGACCTGTGGAATGCCAAGGAACTGCCATCGATGTCGCTCATCGATCGCGTAGTGTTGCTGCTTGCGGGCTTCGATCAAACGTGCCAAATCTCGAACAATGGGAAGTCGTGCAAGATCGTGCCCATCGAACGGCCCGTGTTGCTCACCCGCGAATACCGTCCCGGCAACCAAATGCGCGAGCTTGTGCAACAGCTTCAAGACATTGCGGGAGTGACCGTCAACCGCAGCGGCAGCAACATCGCGGTCACGGGACGTCTCGAGGATCACGAGCGTATCGCGCAACTGTTGCAAGGGAACACTCCCCCGAAAAATGAGTCGCCAAAACCAAAAGGCCGAACTTCCGCGCAAGTCTTCAGCTTGCGATTAGAAAATCAACCCGTGGGAAAAGTGATCGCACAACTCGCCGCGCAGTTGGGGCTGGAAGTGGTTTGGAATTCAGCACTCAGTGCTGACCAGCAAACAAAACTCGTTTCGTGTGACGTGGTCGATGGCGATTTACCGACCCTACTCGATGCGATCCTGTCGTCGGCGGGGCTCACCTTTGAACTCAACGAAAAGCGGCTAGAAATCTTGCCTGCGAGTTAGGTTCGCAAGATTTGATCAACCCGCGACTTCAGTTCCGATTCGATTTTGCCCTTAAACATCATCGCTGCGAAGGGAATATCGGCGTTGACAACGACCTTGTCGTTTTCAACGCCCATCGTGCCGTCGAAGCGCATCCCCATCGTCTTGAAGCCAAACGACAGGACATTTCCAGCCCACGACTGGGTCAAATCTTTGACCTGATCGCCAAATTGGCTTTGATAGAATTCTGCCTTGTTTTCCAAACGTCGCTTGGCCTCCTCAGCAGTCAACGCGTGAGGAATCTCCATATTGATTTTGGGCACGATATCTTCCTAACGAAGTGGTATTTGGTTTAGGACTGCCGCAATGCGACGACCCTAAAAGATACGCAAATCGAGGAAAACGTGCAAACCAAAGGCTAGCAGTTCATTGTTCGTCGTCGTATTCCGTACGATCATGGCCGTGCCAGAGCGGCAGACCTGACCGTACGCGGTCGGCCAGCACGCTCAATTTTTCGCGCGTGCCGGGCATGGCTCCGGTGGGATGAAATCGATTTTCTTCAATTTCAGCGGGCTCGTAATCCCAATCTCCATCTTTGATGGCATCCAAAATCGACTTAAGCACGGCTTGATTCCCCCAAACGCGCAAACAACGAATGCCTAAAAGAACACCTCATCCTAAGATCGCATCAAAACGCCTGCCTGGGTCTTCGTTGCGATCACTAGTGCCACCTGAGTTGACAGTCAATCAACCAAGTTCACAAACGCGAGTATCGCTGATTTTCGTGTCGAGTCAAGCAAATTCCCTAGTTCAAAGTTGTTAAAACTTGCTGGTAAATTTCACGGCAACAATTGAGTGTGCTTAGCTCGCTTTGCAACCGTTTGACCAACTCGGTATCTATTCGCGCCAAACGATTGCCACCGCATGCCGCGCCACGCACGGCAACGACATCCACCGGCAAATCGGCAAGTTGCGTGAAGTCTGCGGCCCGCAAATTCCCGGCAATGACTGTGCGCAGGCCCCCCAGGCGAGCGATATGCATGAGGCGTGCAACTTCCGTGCGCGAAAATATTTGCAAGCTCGATGCACTTTTCTTTTCAAATGTATCAATCAGCAAGTATTGACAACCAACTTCTCGGGCAAGTTGCAACACCTCGTCAGGGTGCGGTGCGCAGGCGGCTTGCCAATCTGCATAAATGACGGCGGCAAGTTGCTTACCCGCGTGATTGACAGTTTCAAACGCCTCGCGCCAACAAGAACTCCAATCTTTGCATTTCGTGCAGTTACTGAGACCAAGTTTCACAACTTGAACTTCTGGAACCGACAGCAACTGCTGTGCCTGTGCTTGATTCCACTCTTTCAGTTCCCCCAAAGCCGCGGAAAGAGAACAACGGCCCCCAACGACTTGGGCAATGCTCCGCGCCACGTCGACCGACACGGCACCGAGGGCACCAACTTGTGGCTCTTTGCAATCGATCCAGTCCGCCCCGCCGGCCAGCGCATCCGCCGCTTCCTGCTCATCGCGCACGCTCACCAACAATCGCAAGCGCTCTGGAGAACTCATGTCGCTTGACCCGCGACTTCACGAGAGACTTCACTCAGCCGCCGATTGAGTCGGCGAATCACTTCGTTGGTTAATGGTTCACACCACGTGCCGCGAATCGAGACATAGCCTTCGCACCACTTGCCCAGCGCGGGCTTCACTTCCAGCCGCATCCAGTCGGTTTCTCTTTGAGAAAGCCGCGCGACAAGATTGACGGTTTCTTCACGATCTTCCGCCACACCGGGCAGATGCGCGGGGCCTTGCCCTAAAAAGAACGCCTCCACAATCTGCACCGGCACGGCAATCGGTTTTCCAGCGCGCAAATAAAACAGCACATGCCCATCGGCATAAGCCACACGCGGCCGCAGAATCTGTCGCACCACAATCGCGATCAAACATGCCCCCACGAGTGCCCCCACAACGCCGAATATTCTCAGCCCCGCAGAAGTTGTCGTTGCAGCTAGAATCGCCGACGCAGCGCACAGAATTACGCCAGGGATTGTTCCCACGACAAGGATGCGGCGATTCGAGCGGAGCCAAATTTCAGTCATGGATCGGAAAGCAACACAAAATAAAAGCAATCTGAATCAGTTGAGTTTATCTTTGCATCATCGCTCGTGATAGCGCCTAGGTTTTTCGTAGAGAATCGCCCGAATAGCGGTGGACACGTTTTGCCAAGCTGTTTAGTCTGGCAAAATCCATGGGCGGACCACTGATTTTCCACGGTGCGATGAACCGAAAGCAGCAAAAATGACCGCTAACGAGCAACCTAGTTCCGGCCGCGGGGTCGTGTGGGCCCTCCTGGCCATCATAGGCATCTATATTGCCACGGCTGTGGCAGGCTATCCGCAATACGCCACGCAACTTGCTTCGGCCCATCACGAAGAACACTCGGGAGAGCAGCATGCTGCCCCCGAGCAGGCCAACGTTGAACACGTCGCCACGGCCCCTCCCTATTGGACCATCACGCCGTTCGTTCTGCTTTTGGGCGCGATTGCCGTATTCCCATTGATTCACAAGACCGAGCATTGGTGGGAAAGCAACCTGCACCGCTTTTACGTCGCCGCTGGCCTAGGCCTGATCACGCTCGGCTACTATGCGTTTCTGCATCGGGCCCCCGTCGATGTTCATTGGCCCGCCCACTCGGTGGTGAATGCCGCCGAATCGGGCGTGCAAACGGGCTTTGTCTCCGCCATCTTGAAAAACGCGATTCTTTCTGAGTTCATTCCATTTATCGTTCTGCTGTTTAGCCTGTACACGATCGCCGGAGGCATCCGCATCGAAGGGGATCTACGTGCCGATTCGGTGACCAACGCTGCGATCATGTTCGTCGGCGGACTACTGGCGAGCTTGATTGGTACGACCGGGGCCGCCATGGTCCTGGTACGCCTTCTGTTAGAAACCAACCGCGAACGCAAGCATGTGGCCCACACGGTCATCTTTTTCATTTTCATCGTCTGCAACTGTGGCGGCTGCTTACTACCCATCGGCGATCCGCCATTGTTTCTTGGCTATCTGCAAGGTGTTGAGTTTCTTTGGACCCTCAACCTTTGGCCATCTTGGCTCACGGTGAACGGACTCTTGCTCCTTGTTTACGTGATCATGGACCACTTCTTTTTTTATGCGAAAGAAACCATTCGCGACATCGAACGCGACATCGAGCAAACCCGCAAAGTAAAAATCAGCGGCCTCAAGATTAATGGGCCACTCCTTGTTGGCGTGGTCATCGCGGTAGCACTGCTCGACCCCAACAAAGCCTTTCCTGGCACAGAGTGGCATGCCTGGATGTACTTGCGCGAAATCGTGCAGTTGACCCTGGTTGCGATTTCGCTCTACTTCGGGCAAAAGTCGGTTCGTATCGCTAACGATTTTAATTTTGGAGCGATCATTGAAGTCGCGGCCCTGTTCATTGGCATCTTCATCTGCATGCAGCCAGCCCTGCAAATCCTCAGTGAGCAGGGGGCTTGGATCGCTTCCAAGCTCAGTCCTGGTGGCTACTTCTGGGCTACGGGTATACTTTCTTCATTCCTCGACAACGCCCCTACGTATTTGGTCTTCTTCCAAACGGCGCAAGTCCCCGGCGTGGCTGGTCCCACGGCTGGCGTGCCCGAAACGATTCTCATTTCGATCAGCCTCGGCGCGGTATTTATGGGCGCGATGACCTACATCGGCAACGGCCCCAACTTCATGGTCAAAGCCATCGCCGAGAAATCCAACGTCAAGATGCCGAGTTTCTTTGGCTACATGGCTTACAGTTGCCTGATCTTGCTACCCATTCTGATCTACAACCAATGGCAGAATTTTGACCACGGCGAGCCTACCACTCCACCTGCGCTCGCCGAACCCGTTGAGCAAACACATTAAAACGCGGCTTGTGAAATCCGTGTTAAATCGCGTAAGATAAGGCACCGTGCCGTTCGCTCTGTGCAGTTGCTTGGGCTCGGTCTTGATCCGCTCCCATCCTGCTTGCTTGACTTCTCACCCGTGCCTTCACCGATCATTACAGACCCGCAAGCTCTCGAGCAGCTTTGCGAACGACTTCAATCGGCGTCGATCATCGGCATCGACACCGAATTCGTTTCCGAAGACACCTTCCATCCGCAGCTCTGCCTCGTGCAAGTGGCGACCGAACATGATTTGGCCGCGATCGATCCCTTGGCACTCGCCGATCTCGATCCGTTCTGGAAAGTGATGACGGCTGGCGATCACATCACCGTGCTGCACGCGGGGCGTGAGGAACTCAATTTCTTTCTCCGTTCGCCCGTCGCTGCACTACCAAAACATATTTACGACGTGCAAATCGCCGCAGGCTTTTGCAGCAACGAATTCCCGTCGTCCTACAGTTCGGTGGTGAGCAAATTCCTGGGACATCAGCCCGCCAAGGGGGAACAGCGTACCGACTGGCGTCGCCGGCCGCTCTCGAGCGCGCAAGTTAATTACGCGCTGGAAGACGTCCGCTATTTGCTGCCGCTTCACAAAAAGCTCACTCAGATCCTTAAGAATCTCAACCGCGACGAATGGCTCGACGCGGAAATGCGTATCTGGCAGGACGAAATCGTCGCCGCGAACAGCCGCAGAGATTGGCGGCGCGTTTCGGGGATCGGCAAGCTCAGCCCGCGCAATCTGGCCATCGTCCGCGAATTGTGGAATTGGCGCCAGGCCGAGGCCCAACGGCGCAATCAGCCCGCCAAGCGAATTCTTCGCGATGACTTGCTCGTGGAAATCGCCAAACGCAAAATTGATTCCCCCGATCAAATCATGGCTATTCGCGGCATGGACCGTGGGGGAGCGAAACGCAAAGCTCAAGACCTCGCTGACTGCGTGACGCGTGGCTTAGAAGGCCCGGTTGAAAAGCTTTCCCGGGGATCGCGTAGCGACGAGCTACCGCCGCAGCTCAACTTGCTCGGCCAGTTTCTCGCACCGGCGTTGGGCACGATTTGCCGCCGCGCAGAGATTGCCACGAGCATGGTCGGCACGGCCACCGATGTTCGCGAATTGATTGCCTACCGCATGGGCGTCGGCGGTGATACTATTCCGGTGCTCGCCGAGGGCTGGCGGGCTCAACTCGTCGGCAACGTGATCGACGATCTCTTGGCCGGCACACGTTCGATTCGCATTGCGAATGCGCTCGCCGACGATCCGCTCGTCTTCGAGAAGGTCGAACCTCACAAACCTAGCTAGACAACCACGCTAAACCGCAAGCGACTATCGGGTGCCCACTGCACTGGGATCGTTGGAATAGGCCGTCTCGCCGTCTTCCCACCGATAGTCGTCCTGATAGAACTTGGTCGTTTCTTCGGCGGCTAGTTTGATGTCCAGATCCTGGCAAGAAACTTCTGCACGGAAAACATGCGTCCCCGCTTGCGTGGCCACGGCACGAATCTTCAGCACCAATTCCTCGCCTGCTGGCAACGTGTTGATCGGATGAATGCTCACCCGGCCGTCACGCACCGAGAACTGAGCGCCTTCGACTGCGTTGGGATCGATGCCCGCCGAGAACAAGCCGACCACACCCACATTCTGAGCATCAATGCTGCCCCGATTGCGAATGCGAATCTCGTAGATTGCCGTTTCGCCAACAGGCACGGGACCTTTCGGATCGCTCACCGTCAGTTTCAAGTCCGCGACGGCGATCACGTTGGTTTCGATTTCTTTGGAACTCTTGAGATCACCGCTCACTGTTTGGGCGGAAACTTCGAAACGGTTCGTGCCGGGGCGATCGATTTGGCAGCACATCTGCACAAACTCAGCTTCACCCGCGGGAACACCCTCGGGAATCTGCCAACTGATCACGCCGTTCTGCGTATCGAGTTTATAACCTTCGCTGGCTGAAACGAGCTTAGCCCCTTCGGGAAGTTTGACCCGCATCGCGACCGGTTCGGTGCCTGCGGTTCCCGTATTGCGCACTCGGAAAAAGTACGAAGCTTCGGTCCCCGTGTATTTTTCTTGGGGACCACGCCAATCAAGTTCCAATTCCGGCTTGCGGCAGAGCACTTTGCGAATCGCTTCGGAGTGCAGTCCACCAGCCCCAGTGGCCGAGGCCTTCATCACCAGGTCACCCGCTTCGCGAGCGGTTAGTTCGAGTTCAATTTCTTTGCTGGCACCAGCTTCCAAAATGCCAACCGTGTGCGAGCTCGCCGAATCTTCATCGCCACCAGGTGGCACAAGTTTGATCACAACATTCTCCGCCACACCCGTGCCCGGGTTACGCAGTGAAAGTTGGAACCGCTGGGCCTTGTTGAACAAGACTTCCTGCGGGCCCGAAATCTTCATTTCGAGCTTGGGCTCTTGAACTTCAACCATGGCTTGTGATGCCACCGCGGCTTGGGTCCATTCGACCGACAAGTGCAGCGGTTTGCCGCTGCGCGGAATCAACCGCACTGAGAGTGACTGTGCCGAGCGGCCCGATAGTTCCTGAAGCTGCCACTTCAAAGTTCCCGCGCCATCGGCTTCGATTCGCTCGACCACGCCGCTTGTGGTCATGACGTCGACCACTTCGGCCCATTCGGGAATACGAATTTCAGCCGCCAGAGTACGTGCCGTGGCTTCGCTCGAATTTTCCAAGGTCACACGATAAGTGGCTTCGCGGCCAACGAGAATCTGCCGCGGGCCTTCCACGCGCGAAACGATCACCGGTTGCTTGGTGTTGAGCAACATTTCGCCGCCTGCGGTCAACATACCACCACGAGCGGTGTTGCTGCGTGGCACGGCCGGTTGGCGTGGTGCAACATAATCTTGTGTGGGGCTGGCAAACACGTCCTCGGCTTGCTGTTGTTCCAAAGGTGCTGAAAACGACTCCGCTTGATCGGTCGAGCTTGGTTCCAAGTTTTCGAGTTGCTTACGCAAATCGTTCATCGCTTCAGAGCGACCGCCATCACTGCCCGAGTTGGCTTTGTTGATCAATGCCTGACGGAGATCGAAATTCTGCGTGTCGGCCGAAGGTTGACTTTTGTTGCCACGAGGTAACGGTTCAATCGGTGCCGCATCGCCCAATTCTTGCTGCTCGACGGCGAGCAAATCATCGAGAGCGTCTTGAAGTTCGTTCTCGCGAGTCGTCGCCGGAGACCTTCTGGGCGAACCATTGGCCGCTGTTGTATTTCGTTTGGCTGGCGCACTGCGGCGAGCCGACGTATCAAATACCTCATCGCCCAATTCAAAATCGTCGACAGCCACTTCCTGCTGTGGGTTGCTACCGCGATCAAAGAAGATGCCCTTGGGCAGCAGATCGCCAGGCTGAGTGCGTGGGGGGGCGGTCCGCGCCACGCGCTGCGGCGATTGGTTGCCGCCCCGGTTGCCGGAAGATTGTTGATTGTTGGCATAAGCCTCCTCTTCGTCGGGAGTCTTATCGCCCAAAAAAGCGTTCTTGATCTGGCCCAACCGCGAGGCCAGCGATGTGCCGCCCGGCTTGCGATAGCCGTTCGTCTGCGCCGAGCTTTCGCACGCCATCACAGCCACAAGGGCCACCACAATCAATCCGTTGATCCATCCGCGAGCCATAATCGCAATCCCTGCCGAGGAGTTAGGACGTACTTTAGTTCGTCTCGGAATTTATCGGCCCTGACGCTTGGGAAAGATAAACCGAAATCCAAGAGAATTCCGGTCAAACAAGATGGGGAATCTGCAAAGAATGGGACATCAACTTTAGTTGGATTCCAAGCCTCGGGTGCCACTGCTGGCTTTGCCCAGCAGTGCATTGATTGCGTGTAAAGAAAAGTTACTCGGTAGCAGATTGAGAAACTCAGACAAATGCTAGCAGCAACCCGGTCCCGTAGACTTCGTTACTTCAAATCCCAAATCGCGAATCATCTGATAATCCGCCTCGGGGAGTTGTCCCTTGGTGGTGAGATAATCCCCCACGAAGATGGAGTTCGCGGCGTAGAGGCCCAAGGCTTGCATGCTGCGGAGTTGGAGTTCCCGGCCACCGGCGATGCGGAGTTCGCGATCGGGATTCACCAGCCGAAACATAGCCAGCACTTTCAAGCAGTAGTTCGGCGTGAGCTCATGCTTGCCGGAGAGTGGCGTGCCGTCGATCGGGTTCAAGAAATTCACGGGGATCGACTCCACGCCAAGTTCGCGTAACTCCAGTGCCATGTCGACCACGTCGCGGGGGGCTTCCCCCATGCCGATGATTCCGCCCGAGCAAAGTTCCATCCCCGCGCTCCGCACGGCCTTGAGCGTGTCGACGCGATCCTGATACGTGTGCGTCGAGCAGATCTCGCTGTAGAACTCGCTCCCGGTGTTGAGGTTGTGGTTCACCTTGTCGACGCCACACGCCTTCAGTCGATCCGCTTGTTCCTGGGTCAACAATCCCAAACACGCGCAGATTTCGAGGTTGTACTGTTCTTTGATTTCGGGAACCAAAGTTTCGACCGCCTTCATCTCGCGCTCGTTCGGCCCACGAGCCGAGATCACGATGCAGTAAGTCTTGGCATCACGCTCCGCCGCAGCCTTGGCCCCGGCAAGAAGTTGCTCGCGATTGAGCAAGTTGTAGCGGGGAATCTCGGCATCCGAAATTTTCGACTGCGAGCAATAGCTGCAATCCTCGGGGCACAATCCGCTTTTGGCGTTCATCAAGAAATAAAGCTGAACGCTCTTGCCGAAGTATCGCTGCCGCACGCGATAGGCCGCATGCATCAGATCGAGAATCTCATCATCGGAACAGGTCAGAATCTCGGCAGCTTCCTCGGGAGTGACCTTGCCGCCATCGAGCACCCGAGTCGCCAAGGCTTGCCAGCGGCTCGCGGTCTTCGATTCGACGGCAGTTTCAGATTGTTCGGCAAGCGTGGCGTTCGTCATGGTGAAGCTAAATTAGGGGTTAAAAAGCGGGCAAAAACTTCATCCTAGTATGAGCAACTCTCTTGATTTCACAAGGCCAGGGCCGAAAGCCGGCATCGTTCCGATGCCGGTGCTGTCCAAAGCCAGCTTGGCATACGCCGCGCAAACCGCCAGAATAAGGCCATGGGATATCACCTCGTCCGTTACAGTCTGCTCGGCCACGTGGGCCGCTTTGTTGCCGTCGACGCCACGCGCTATCCGCGAAATGCGCGTGTGATAGTCCGCAGCGCTCGTGGGCTGGAAATCGGCGAAATTCTCGCCGTGCCCGAACCCACCGAGCAGCTTCTCGAAACCGACGGCCAAATCTTGCGGCGGGTGACGGTCGAAGACGATCTGCTCGCCGCCCGGCTCGAAAAGCACCGCCACGAAGCCTATCACGCGTGTTGCGATTTGCTTACCGAGGCGCAAATCCCGGCGGTGCTCGTCGACGTCGAGCACCTGTTCGATGGGCAGGGGTTGTTCTTTTATTTCCTGGGAGAAGTGCCGCAATCAACCGCGCCGGTGATGCACCAACTGGCCGACCTGTACGAAGCGAAGGTCGAGTTCCGCAAATTCGCCGACACGCTCACCGAAGGCTGCGGTCCCGGTTGCGGCACCGAAGAAGCCAAAGGGCAGGGGGGCTGCGCGAGTTGCACCTCCTGCGCGGTGGCGAGTGCGTGTGGGACGAAGAAATAGTTTCACGCATAGGCGCTGAGGTCGCAGGGAAATTGCTTGATGAAATGCGTGTTTAAGAACTCAATTGGCGAAAGGAAATAGACTTTAGTCGGTTGCTATGCGGACTCTGTAGAATGATTAAAATTCAATGCCCTGAATGTCAAAAGGTCACTACACTTGAAACTGCAACGCCAGAGGACTTTTCTGGCGAATTACGTGAAGCAATAGATCGTGGTGAAAGACCCAAAGTGGTATGCTTTCAATGTTGGCGCGAAGCAGAGTCATCAAAGTGAACCGCTATCTAAGCTGAAACTCTACACCGCGATCTCAGCGCCTCTGCGTGAAAAACTTTACTCGCCCAAACTCCCCAGTGATGCTAGAAATTCGCTCATCTCCCCGGCAGCATGCGCATCACCTTGAACGCGGGCTGCTTCGATGCCGTCGCGGAGCACGGTCCGCGCTTCATTCACGCGTTCGAGCCGCACGAGCTGTTGTCCTGACATGAAATAGGCCGGCACGTAGGGGGGCTCATCTCTTGTGAGTTCATTAAGCTTGGCCAGGCTCGCATCGTTCTCACCCGCCTTGTCGAGTTCCATCGCCAAGCTGTATCGCAAGAACGTATCTTTGGGATCCTCTGCCAGCATCGCCTCGATTTTTTCACGCCGTGTGCTCATCGTTATCAAAACTCCCCAGTGATTTTGAGAATCTGCCCACGCTTCTCGTTCGTGCCGCTGCCCAGCGCCGTGACGTACAGAATGCCGCTCTTATCGAACACCATACTCGTGGGTCGCACAACAGTGGCAATCTTCACGGCCCGGCAAGCAGGCTGACTATTTTCGCGAGCATCGTCCAGCCGATAGACGCCGCCCGCCTTATCGTTGTCCCACGCTAAATCCAAGGCATACAACTGCCCCAACGGGCTGTAAGCCAATCCAACCACATCAAACAAACCCGGGACAAGTTCCAACGCAATGTCACCATTGGAAGGAATGATAAACGCCAGGCGGCTATCGCGTTTGTCAGAGAGTTCGCCCAAATATCCGGCGACAAGGTATTGCCGTTGCGCGGAGGCGCTCAGGCATAGCCCCGTGGGGAAACGCAACTGGCCGTCGCGTTTGCTGGGGGTCAACGTTCGCGGCGCGTCCAGGCGATTGGCGATCAGCGCCGCTTTGAAAATCGTACCTGCATCATCGGCCGAACCTTGTGAGAGAAATGCCGACGTCTCGCCGACGATCATTCCCTGAAAACCAACACCGACAGCCTTATCGTCTTGCGGCAGATCGGCAATGTGCTCCGGTTTGTCTGCCGCCAGTGGCTTGCCGTCCTCCGGCAAGGCATAAACGGCAACTTGCTCTGCACCGTTCTGAGTCGTTCCGCCCCACACAGCCAGCTTTGTCGGCGTGACAAATCCCAACGCCCAAGGACCGACTTTGAGGTCAATCTGGTCAGTCAAAGCGTGCGGAGCAAATCCGGTAACGACTTCCGCTCTTTCAGCGGTGTTATTGGCAGCAAAGCGCAGAACTCGTCCCGCGCCGCTTTCGGCCAAGTAAATTTGCTGTGGATCATCCTTGGCAATCGCGGGTTGGATCACAAGCCCAGCAGGATTGTCGAGCCCCTCGGCAATGACTTCGACCTGAAAACGATTTGACTCGTCGCCATGGGGCACAGCAGTTTCTTCCGCGGCACGAACCGGCAACGGAATGGCCACAAGAATCAACAGCAAGCACAGCGTCCTGCGTTTCATAACCGCTCCCTCGAAAACCGCGGAATTACGCGTGGGCCGCTTCGTAGGCAGAAATCTTTTCTTCGTGTTCGAGCGTGAGCCCAATGTCGTCCAGCCCATTGAATAGACAATGCCGCCGGAACGAGTCCACTTCGATCTTGGCGAAGAAGCCGTGAGAATCGCTGAGCTTTTCTTCTTCAAGATCGGCCGTGAGGGCATAAGGATGATGCTCTGCGGCCCGCTGGAACAAATCTTCGACCTGTTCTTCGCTCAAACGGATGGGAAGTATGCCGTTCTTGAAGCAGTTGTTGTAGAAAATATCAGCGAAGCTGGGGGCAATAATCACGCGGAAGCCGTAATCCTCGAGCGACCAAGGGGCATGCTCGCGACTCGAGCCACAACCGAAATTACGCCGCGCGAGCAGAATCGTAGCCCCTGCGGCCTCGGGCTTGTTGAGTTCAAACTCCGGATTCGGCGAACCGTCGTCGAGCTTGGCCCAATCCCAGAACAAGAATTCGCCAAAGCCGGTTCGTTCGATCCGCTTTAAGAATTGCTTGGGGATGATTTGATCGGTATCGACGTTCGCGCGGTCCATGGCCACGACTTTGCCGGTGTGTACAGTGAATGCTTTCATGTTGAATTACTCCCAGTCGCGAATATCGACAAAATGACCGGCGATCGCCGCGGCGGCCGCCATGGCTGGTGACACCAAGTGTGTACGGCCCCCTTTGCCTTGGCGGCCCTCAAAATTTCGGTTCGAAGTTGAAGCACAGCGCTCACCCGGCGAAAGTTTGTCGGGATTCATCGCCAAGCACATGCTGCAACCTGCCTCGCGCCAATCGAAGCCGGCCTCTTTGAATATCTTGTCGAGACCTTCTTGTTCAGCTTGAATTTTGACCTGGCCGCTCCCGGGAACCACCATCGCGCTGACATGGCCAGACACCTTGTGTCCCTTGGCCACGGCGGCGGCGGCACGTAAGTCTTCGATGCGTGCGTTCGTGCAGGACCCAATGAACACCCGATCCAACTTAAGATCGGTGATTGCTTCGCCACCTTTGAGCCCCATGTAATCAAGCGCGCTCGCGGCGGTCTTTTGTTCCGTGGCATCCGAGAAGTCGCTCGGCTTGGGAACATTGGAATTCACAGAGACCACCAAACCTGGGTTCGTCCCCCAAGTGACTTGCGGAGCAATATCGGCCGCTTGAAAAACGAGCGACTTGTCGTAGGTCGCGCCAGGGTCAGTCGGCAGCTTCCGCCATTCCGCCACCGCAGCGTCGAAATTCTTAGGGACGAACTTCCGACCACGCAAATATTCGTAAGTTGTATCATCAGGGGCAATCATCCCCGCGCGGGCTCCCCCTTCGATCGACATATTGCACACAGTCATGCGATTTTCCATCGTGAGCGAGCGAATCGCTTCGCCCGTGTACTCAACGCAATATCCGGTGCCACCGTCCGTTGTGATCTGACCGATCAGATACAGAATCAAATCCTTGGCTGTCACACCACTACGCAGCTGGCCGTCCACGCGGAGTTCCAATGTCTTGGGCTTATCCTGCAACAAAGTTTGCGTTGCGAGCACGTGCTCGACTTCGCTCGTGCCGATGCCGAATGCTAAGGCTCCAAACGCACCGTGGGTCGACGTGTGGCTGTCACCACACACGATTGTCATGCCGGGCTGCGTGTAACCTAGCTCGGGGCCGATCACATGCACGATCCCCTGATTGGGATCATTGAGGTCGTAGTGCTTAATGCCAAATTCTTGGCAGTTGTTTCGCAAGGTGTCGATCTGCTTTTTGGAGATCGGATCGAGAATCGGCAAGCTGCGGTCGGAAGTCGGCACATTATGATCGGCCGTGGCGATCGTCCGCTCGGGGCGTCGGACTTTTCGCCCCGTCATCCGCAAACCATCAAAGGCTTGCGCGCTTGTCACTTCGTGCACCAATTGCAAGTCGATGTACAGAATCGTTTGCCGCCCTGGTTCTTCAAGAACAACGTGATTATCCCAAATCTTCTGAAAGAGCGTGCGTGGCTTCATGGTTGGTGAGGTGTGCAAATGGGCAAGCTGAGTGGAAAGACAGGCCCTGCGGTCGCTGGAGCCTGGGAAACAAACAATTCATTCTATTCGGCGATCCCCGGGAGTGAAAGACAGGGGATTTTCCCAGGAGGTTCGGGAAAAGAGTCTGCGAGTGGAGTCAAGAATATCGCGGATGTGGTTTTCACACCGCAGCCAGTTCCACCGCTTCCGCCGCCATGGCTTTGCGTTCGGGGCAGCCGTTGCAGTTCCACCACTCTGAAGCCAATTTGCTCGACCATAGGTCGCTAATCGGCACCTGCTCCAACTGCTCAGCCAGCGAGGCGACGTCTTGGAAACGATCCTCGGGGGCTTTCTCCAAGCATCGCATGATGATCTCGTCGAGTTCCACGGGAATCGAAGGGTTGAGTTCCCGCGGTGAAACGGGCGCCTCGCTCGCGTGGGCGACGAGCACTTTGATCGGCTGTTGATAATCGAACGGCGGTTTGCCCGTGACCATCAAATACATGACCGCACCCAAGGAATAGATATCGCTACGGGCATCGACTTCCGTCCCGCCGGCCTGCTCGGGAGCCATGAAGAGCGGCGAACCCGTGATTGTTCCTTCTTGCGTCAGTCCCGCATCGTTGGCATCGCTCAAAGGTTTGGCCAGACCGAAATCTAAAATTTTGGCGACATCGTACATTCCGCCACGATAGGCGCAGAAGATGTTTGCGGGCTTGATATCCCGGTGCACCAAACCATGGCCGTGGGCTTCGGATAGAGCATCGCAGACTTGCCGCATTAGATAAACTGTTCGCCCGGCGGTCATCGGCCCGTAATCGGCCACGATTTCGCCGATGTTGTGCCCCGGCAAAAATTCCATCACATAATAAAAGGTCCCATCCGCCGTCCGGCCGTAATCATAGATGTCGACGGAATTCCAATGCGAGAGCTTGGCCGTGGCTTGCACTTCGCGTTCAAAGCGGGCTAACACTTGGGGATCGCCGGCCTTTTCAGGGCGAATGACTTTGATTGCGCAGGGGCGCTTCATCATTTGGTGTTCGGCCAGATAGACCTCGCCCATGCCGCCACTGCCGAGCATTTGCCGCAAGCGGTATTGGCCAAGTTGCTTGGCAACGAACGCCTCTTGCCGCAACGTGCCAATCGCCCGCACGCCGACTGTTCCCGTCGCCACGGCGATGGCCATGATCAAAAAGTGTTCGATGAATGTTCCATCAAAATCATCATGGTCCAACAAGGCCGCAAATTCAGGAGAGCGAAAATCAGCAATGATGATCGCGAGTAATGGAACTGCTCCAAAAATGCTGAGCACCACCAGGGCTCGACGCCAAGTGTTGGGTATGAATATCGAATAACAGAAGATCAGCAGCACCCAGAACGAAGAAATATGCGGCACATGCGCATGGCCATCGGGGAGCTGCGCACAGTCAATCAGGTTGTAAACGTTCACCGTCATCATGTAAGCGGCTGGCGCGCCGAAGATCAAAAACTCGGCGATCCGCAGATGCTTCCAAACCATGTTGCATTTCACGCAAAGCCGCCAGGCCATGAATGCTAGCAACAGAGTCACTGCAATATGGCCTACAAGCAATTCACCGCTGCCTTTGGCTGTGTATTCGTCGAAAGTCGAAAACGACCTCAACAGAAACACGCCAAATCCGGCACATAGCAAGATCGCCACAATACGCAACCGATTGCGCAAAACATTGAGCGTTTCTTGGCTTAAGTGCGGTGCGCTGCCTTCGACGATGGCGATGCCTCGTCTTGCAGCAACGCGATTATCCATCGACGATGGCGAAGCCGCCTTGCCGAGTAACCGCAAGGGCGACTCGATCGTCTCGGCCGAGCCAGAATCTGAATGTGGCCCGGCCTGAACTTTATTTTTTGCCATGGATGGTCCAACTTCTCAGCAAGACACTTTTTCTTGTGTAGACACAGTCGCCGCCGCAAGTGATATTGCTTTATGGTAACTCGCGTTCGCCCCACAGGGCAGGGGTATGGATCCTCTGGTTCGGGCAAAAACAGCGGGCAAACTGTGTTGACGAACCGTTGCGGTTCTCCAACGTAGTTCTATACAGGTGTTGCAAATGGGCAACAGAAGGTTGCCCTTAATCAGCGCGTCGGCGGCATAGTGGATGGCCAGCAACACGCTCGGCTGAAGGAGCCTCGGAGTAGGACACAGATGGATCGCTGATCCGCCCCGTCGCGAAAAGTTTCTCTCATTGCCCCGGCTTTGTGAACTAGGCTTCTAGTGTGTCAAACGCTGCGCTCGGATCGCGCTGGTTGATGCTCGCTTGTCTATCACTTTTCACGATGCTGCCGTCACCCCTCTGCGGCTGCCACCAAGGCTCAAATCACTTGTATGGAAATTGGCTCGCCGGCAGACAGTTTCGCCCAGCGCGATTCCGTTTGCTGCGTTGCGAAGCGAGTTGCCCAGAGGGGAAATGGAATGCGCAAGGCTGCCAAAGCAAAGACAAATCAATTCGTCTGGAAGGGATGCATCGAAACTCTCGAAGAGCGCCGTATGATGACGGCCGATCCGCTGTTTGGTGGTGCTATTGAGCACCACTATAGCGAAGAAGAAATTCAGATCGATCATGAAGTCGTTGCCGATCCTGACTTCTGGCTCGATACGAATACTCTGCTCGATCTGGAAGACCAACTCGATAGCATCGAGCAAACGCTTTATAGCGCGCACAATACGACCGGACTCAATTCAGTCGTTGCCAATTACGGCTTTACAGGGATAGGCCAAACGGTCGCCGTCATCGACAGCGGCATTGCCTACGACCACTTCGCGCTCGGTGGGGGATTCGGTTCGAATTATCGCGTCGTCGGCGGTTGGGACTTCACGGGCGAGAACGACGCCAATCCCTACGATGATGGCCCATCGGGTTCGCACGGCACACACGTCGCCGGCATTATTGGTGGCAGCGAAGGCAATGACAAAGGCGTAGCTCCCGGTGTCGATCTCGTTGCCTTACGCGTCTTTGATGATTCGGGGGCTGGCTACTTCAGTTGGGTTGAGAATGCACTCCGCTGGGTCATCAATAATCGTAACAGTTTTGAAAACCCCATCACGGCAATCAATCTTTCGTTGGGAGTTGCGACTTGGAACGCCAATTCCGCGCCGTCTTGGTCAACTCTCGAAGACGAGTTTCGCGACCTCGAAGCGGCGGGCATTTTTATTGCAGTCTCTGCTGGCAATGCTTACGCAAGTTTCAACACGCCCGGATTAAGCTATCCGGCCGCGAGTCAGTACGTCGTGCCAGTGATGTCGGTTACCGACGCAGGTGTGCTGGCCAACTACAGCCAACGCGACGTTCGTGCGATCGCGGCACCAGGATCGTCGATTCGTAGTACTGTGCCCGATTACAAAGGCAACAAAAATGGAGTTGCCGACGACTACGCGATTTTCTCCGGAACAAGCATGGCGTCGCCGTATGTGGCAGGTGCCAGCGTGCTGATTCGACAGGCGATGGAATTCGCTGGCCGGGTAAATATCACCCAAGACATGATCTACGACCACATGATGGCAACCGCCACCTCTTTCGTGGATTCGTCGACAGGGCTGACGTTTAAGCGGCTGAACGTGAGTGCGGCTATCAACGCCCTCATGCCGACCGACGATTACGGTTCGACCGTCGCCACGGCCCACAATCTGGGTTCGCTCAATAGCTCACGAGAAGTGAGCGGAGTGATTAGCACGCTCTCCGACGTCGACTACATGAAGTTCACGGCTACGAGCACCGGAACCGTTTCGTTCTCCGCCGCGAACATGACCCACGAGATGGACGTTGCTTGGAGTTTGTCGAACGGCTCGGGCTCACTCAGCAATAATGGCGATACATTTACATTCAACGTTGTCGCCGGCCAAACTTACACGGTCGGAGTTTCTTCGACCGGCGGCTTGGGTTATTACGATCTGGAAATCGCCACGGCGGGCAGCAGTTTCACCTTTACTGATCTCGGCGTCATCAGCTATTCGCAGTTGAGCGGCCTGTCGATGAACGGCGAAACTTGGTACCGCGTTCAAGCCAGCCAAAATGGTTATCTCACTATTGAAGGTTTGTACGGCTCGAACGGACAACTTAATGTTCAGCTTTACAATGCCAACCGCGAAGTCATCGTTTCTGGCAATTCGGCCAATGGTAGTTCGCGCGTTGACACCTATGCCACTGCGGGCCAGGAATTCTATATCTGTGTGATCGGCAATAACGCCGACGCGGGGTTGCGGCTGAGCAATTTGGTTTCAGTTTCGGGAACCACTGTGAACGTCACCGGCACCAGCGGCAACGACACGTTTGAATTCACAGCCGGCAGCACGCACAGACTCACCGTGAACGGCATTTCCCACGACTTTAGCTCGATCGCCGTCAATGCGATCAACATCAACGGCGGGGGCGGCACCGATTCGATTACCTACAACGGCACCAGCGGCACGGATACGGCCACCCTGCGCGTGGGTGAAATGAGTGTCGTAGCCACGGGAATCAACGTTCAAGCGAATTCCGTGGAAAATATCGTGGTGGTAAGCGGGGGCGGCAACGATCGGATTGATCTTTATGATTCCGCATCCGACGATTTCATGACAAATACTCCCACGCAAACGACTCTGGCGGGAACGGGTTATTCGAATACTGCCCAAGGGTTTGCCCAAGTTTGGGCCTGGGCTAGCACGGGAAACGATACTGCTTACAGCTACGATTCTGCGGGTGACGATCTTTTCCGCCAATGGAGTACTCATTTTGTCTCGTCTGGGACGGGATTTTTTAATTACGGGCGAGGTTTTGATGTCACCTACGCTTTCTCAAGCAGCGGTTACGATCGCGCCCTGCTCTACGACAGTGCTGGGGACGACTTGTTCCGAGCTTGGAGTGATCATCACGTCTATTCCGGCAATGGATTCTTTAATTACATTCGTGGGTATGACAATGTCCAAGCTTATGCAACTCAAGGCTATGACCGAGCAGTCTTCTATGACTCGGCTGGTGACGACATTTTTAAAATGTGGTCACAACAAGCGGTAATGTTGGGCAACGGCTATTTCAACTATGTTTCAAACTTCGACCGAGTCGAAGGTTTTGCTACAACGGGCAACGATCGAGTTGAATATTTCGATTCGGCAGGCAACGACTGGTACCGTGCATGGTCAGATAGTTCCGTGATGATTGGCACGGGGTTCTTTAATTATTCCCAGGGGTTCGACACGACATTATCGACTTCTTCTCAAGGAGTAGACCGAGCCGACATTTTCCAAGCGTCGGGTACCGTCTTGCAACAGAACGGACCCACAAACGCGACACTCTCGGGCACTGGTTTTATTAGCTCGATTCAAAATTTTAGAAACATCTATTACTATCCTACTTCAGGCGGTAATCAATATATCTCGGCGGCATCAGATACGACTTCACATGCACTAGGCACGCAGGTTCTATCACTTGAAAACCAGCTTAGTGCAATTGCTTCGGCATTTGAATGGATGGCATCCACGGACTCTCTGGCAAACGAACCTGTAACTAGCGACTACACGGCTCAAGAGCCTTACTATGAGCTTGATGGTGTCGACTCGCCGATAATCGAGCAAGGAAAAATCCGTCAAGCGAACATGGCTATTGTCGATGCCGTGAGTCGGCTACGTGGCCTAACAATCTCGCCACCAAGTCAAGACGCAGACGAAGAATTTGCCGGCAACGTGGATCGATTTTTCGAGCACAATGGCGCCTAGGATAGAATTACTATCCGCCAACCGTCAAACCCTGTGCCCGGCCGTATCCCGCTGGCTGTAACAATCGGTGCGGTGTTCGTGGGAGATTTGTCGGAAGGGGCAAGCTTCCGGATGACCTAGTGGCACGAAGCTTAGCTGTGGCCAACCGCCATGTCCGATAGGTGACGCCCATCATAAGAAAGAATGGCACCGCCGTTTGAAGCTGAATGAGGTAAAGCTGGAAGTTAGAGCTGACAACAGTTGCCAACAAGTAAGAACATGAGGCGGCTCCAATGACTAAGTATTCAGGATGCTGCTCCGACATCTGTATTCGCGTCAAAAAGCGAGCTTTATTATAGGTGGCAATAATAATTATAGCGATGACAACGAGGTAAAGCACGCCGCCTCGAAGTGCGTAATCGACGTATTGATTGTGGGCCCCAAAGAGTCGCTTAACGTCGATTTCCATACCCCCAATACGCTCGTCCCAACAGGGCACAAACATATCTCCAAAGATCGGTTGGTCATAGACTCGCAGCGCTCCCTCGATAAATAACTCAAGGCGTAGCGTATCTGAAGCGTTATCGATTTCGACAACGTCGGTCCGCGAGGATACCGTCGAGCCCATTTGAGTGAACAAAAATGGCAACACCAGCGCAAAGGCCACAATGATTCCAGCTACCCTACGGCAATAAGAAAGCTTCCCCAAACTGGCAGCTATGACGAATTGGATGACCGCACTAAGTGCAATTCCCAAAAGTCCCGCTCGCGACCAGCAAAATGGCACAAACAACGCATGGGCTGTTAACGTCAAGAACACGGATCGCGAATTTGCACTCCTTCCAAACAAATATTGAGCCAGTGCGAGACTGAATGTAAATTGGACGGCAACGGCATAGTAGCTCTTGAATTGTGGGATTGCGAATTCCAATTCCCTCATCACTCCCATGCGGTCAGAAAGCAAGCTGGCCAGTCCATATCGGGACATGACAATTGCCGTCAAAGCAACTAGGAACCACGCTGTTGTGTGCGTGGAAACTCTAATAAATTGATCTAAATCTTTCTCTGATTGGATGAGTTGATACCCGTACGCAATAGTGAATAATGGCAAAATTGTTTGCACATAAAAAGCAATATTTGTCACAGAAAACTCCTGCATGAATCCAGCCAGCAGAGAGGCCATGAGCCAAACAACTGAGAAAAAAAGAAAGTAGCTCAACTTGCGGTCCAGAGGACGACTAAAGAAGAACATAATTCCCAGCAAGCACTGCAAGATGTTCAGATTAAGACTAATCGAATCGCGCACGATGCTATAGCCAAACAAGTGCATGAATGGAATATCGCCGTTCGGTAGGGAGATGAAAAGCGGCAACGCTGCCAAAGGTACTATGCGCATGGCCCAGGACACGGTCTTATTCCACCCTTTCTCAATTCAAGCGACCTGCTTACGAGTTGCAGGTCTCAGGTTAAGTAGCCCAGCGGAGACGGGCCCAATTTTGTCGCGGCGCGCATCGATTGTCTTTGTTCGACCAACGACGTAGTAACTTGCTCCTACCGCCACGATTGCATGCAACAGACAAGTCACGCACCTTGCAAGGGCCAGCCCAAAGGCACCGTAAGTGACCAAACCAATTGCCATGCTGATATAAACAATTCCCCGAAAAACATTGAACCAAAAGGCTGGCCATACCCAATTGAGACCCGCAAGCACCCTCTCGGCCGCTAACTGAATAGCGATCGACACTCCCGCTCCTAGCAATAGAAGGAGTACAGGCGAACTCGACGCGAATTCAGAACCGTAACATTGCAAAATCCAGGGACTCGCCACGGCAAACAAAAGTGCTAAAAGACCGGCGAAGGCACCGTTAAGAAGATACGCAAATCCTATCAGCTCCTTAGTGGCCCCGGCACCCGCCGCCGTAGCTTGCGCAACAGCTGGCAACAAGGCGGACGCCACGGTCATGGGCAAAAATCGCAGCAGCACACACCATTGATTGCAGGCACAAAACACCGCGACTTCGCCGGCACTTGCGTCATGACGCGCTAGGATCGCTAAGCACGTCCAATCTATGGGAGCATTGATCGAGCCCAATAAGATATTGGGCAAGGCAAGATGCCATAGCATCGAACCATGCTGCCTAATTCCATGAAAGGTACGATCTATGTCGTGAACTTCACAAGCAATTTTAATTTTTTCATGGATGATCCAACAACTAACAGTCATCCCAATGGCATGCCCGAGAATGGCGCCTCTTGCGCCGTCGAGCCACACACCAACGATCACTGCTGGCAAGGTGATCAGACATGAAACCGCATTCGCGACCGCAGCAACTCGGAATTCTTGGAGCCCGGACAGCAATCCAATCTGATAAAAGTTGATTGCCGTCGGCACTAACAATGCTGCTCCTGCCGCCAGGAGATTTGCCAATTCGGAAGAGTCTACGATGGATTGCGACAACCAATTTCTTGTAAGTAGCAAACTAACAGCAGCAATAATTGCTAGTACTGTGTTACTTGCTCCCAGAAGGGCAACACCTCCGCGTCGCTCTAGAGTAACCCCAGTTCTCTCATCAGCAACGAACTTAGTGGCGGCCAAGCCAAAGCCAATCCCCAGAAAACCACCAAACATTAACACAGTGGACTGCGCCATCAAGACGAGGCCAAATTGTTCCTTGCCAAGCCACCGCGCAATCAAGATTGATGAAATCACTACACTGGAACGCCCAAAGAGGGACGCAACAGCCAGCCAGACTGAGTCCTTAACAAGTTGTTTTTTCATATCACTTCGGTCATTCTGTCGCGAAGCTCAGCTGTGTTTGGAAATCAGATGTTGCTCACGCCGCACGGCAATCCGAGGCGTCTTTGATTGTGGCGCTCTCAATAATTTCATAAATACCGCGTGCGCAACTTCCCACAATATTCGCACTCAAGGTAGGATGCACTAAAAACATCAAGCTCGTTTCGCCGAGCTCTTTTGCCACGGGAAACCGTTCCGCGGGTCGCCATTCCCGTGGGAAGGCTTCTTCTAGATAGATCTCACTGCAGGAACCCGTGAAACATGGCACACCTAGAGCATTGATTTCCGCGACGAGACGATCTCGATTCCAACCGGGCAGTAATCTCTCAGGCCTAACAAAAACATAAAATTTATAAAATGAGTGGTAATCTTCGACTGCAGGCTGGGCCACGCGAATTGCGTCGCAACTGCTGAGAATATTGCGATAGATCTCCGCATTCTGGCGGCGAATCTTGACCCAGCCATCAAGCTTTCTTAAGACAATGCGACCAATGGCCGACTGCATTTCCGTCATCCGCCAATTGGTTCCAAATGACTTATGCAGCCAGCGAAAGCCGGGGGCATGCTGTTGGTTATGAACAGCTTCGTAACACTTTCCATGATCTTTGAAGCTCCATGCCCGTTTCCAAATTTCCTCGCGATCGGTCACGAGCATACCACCTTCACCTCCGGTGGTCATAATCTTGTCTTGGCAAAAGGAGTAGACGCCAATGTCACCTAGCGTTCCTACGGGCTTGCCACGATATTTGGCTCCGTGAGCCTGCGCACAGTCTTCAATGACCCATAAATCCAGACGCTTTGCGAGCTCCAAGATCGGCTGCATATCACATGGCCAACCGGCCAAGTGCACGGTAATAATCGCCTTGGTACGCGATGTCAGATGTGGGCGAATCGTCTCGGCAGTCATCGTTTGACTAGCGCGATCGATATCAACGCAAATGGGCCGCGCGCCACGTGCGACAACACTGCTCGCCGTGGCAATGAATGTTCGACTCGGAACGATGACTTCATCACCGGGCCCAATGTCTAATACAGCCAGCGCTAGCTCCAAGCCCACGGTCCCATTTGCTAACGCGATCGCATAGCGTGACCCGACATAGGCGGCAAATTCTTTCTCAAAGGCAAGACCTTCCGTCCCCGTCCAGTAATTGAGACGACCAGAACGTAATACGCGCTCAACGGCGGCGATTTCATCGTCGCCACATACGGGCCATGCAGGAAAATCCGAGAACTTCATCTTGATTTCGCCGATTTGGAGGGGCGCTTGCATGCTAGCAACATCGTCACTTTGAGACGTACAGCGGGTGACGTATAGCGGCAGCAATTGTGCCCCGTCAAGGCGAGTCTGGTCTTGTAGATAGCAATGGTCGTCACTAGAATCGCCGCAATCCTGTCCAATTTTTGAACACGGCCGACATAAGATCTGATGCCTTTCAAAGCTCTTCAAATCCACATTAAATACTGGCTCGATCGTGTAAGCGCAGCACTGCTTTTAATGTTGCTATTACCGGTTGGCCTCATCGTGGCATTTTTGATTAAGCTCGACAGTCGTGGGCCAATATTTTTTTGTCACACTCGAGCAGGTTACAAGGGCAGGCCGTTTGATGTGTTCAAATTCCGCACGATGATACAAGACGCCGACAAGCTTTTAAATGAGCATGGAACTCCCCTAGAGAATCGCATAACGCGCATCGGGCGTATCCTTCGCCGGACAAGCATTGATGAGTTACCTCAAATCATCAATATTCTTTTAGGACAAATGTCTTTCATCGGGCCCCGTCCTGGAATCTTAGAACGCCACGAGCGTTACACGCCACGACAAAAAGGCCGTTGTGACATGAAGCCCGGCATTACGGGTCTAGCCCAAGTTTCCGGCAGGAACACACTTCCTTGGTCACAACGCATTGAGTTTGATCTTCAATATGTGAACAACTATTCCTTGTTGTTAGATCTGAGCATCGCATTGAAAACTATACGAGTTATACTTACCGGCGACGGCATAGTGCTCGATAGGAACCCAGAGCATGTCGATGATATACCTCAGAAGGCCGTTCTAGATAGCAGATAATCGCATGTCCTGTGATCGAATCGAACCCACTTTGATCGGACACTACAAGAAGGATGAGAGTTATGAGCAGATGCTTTTGGCACTCAATCAGTCGCTGGCAAGCAGTCACGATCAAAATCTCCTCGATCTGCCTGAAGACTATTCCACAATCCACATCTTGGGCGCACCACGATCTGGTACGACGCTCTTATCTCAGCTGATTAGTGCCAATTTGGATGTCGGTTATATCAATAACTTCATCGCTAGTTTCTGGCGAGCGCCTTGCTACGGCATTCAGCTATCTGAAAAGCTGCTAGCGGGAGCGAGACCGGCCAGCTATCGCTCGGACCTGGGACGAACGACAAGTATTCAAGAACCCCATGAATTTGGCTATTTTTGGAGATACTTTTTGGGTTATCCAGAAATGGCTGAACAACCGGCAGGCTTTGAACAGCTCATCGATTGGGTTCGCTTGCGTAAAGTGCTCATCAACATGACACACGCGTTCGGTAAGCCCCTCGTGTTTAAGTCGTTCTTATTGATTTGGCATTTGAAGAGGATGCAGCAGGTACTACCGAAAAGTATCTTTCTTTGGATACGCCGAGATCCCATCGACAACGGGCTGTCTATTCTCAAGGCCAGAGAAGCACAACTGGGTTCTATCGATAAGTGGATTTCACTTAAGCCAAAGGAATATGATTGGCTGCAGCATCAACCAGTGCCCTCGCAGATTGCCGGTCAAATCTTTTTTACCGAGCGAGCGATTGCTGATCAAGTTGAGCTGATCGGCAGCAACAACACACTAATAATTGAATATCGCGACCTATGCACTAATCCTCAAGGCGTTCTTGAGCAACTGCTCGAAGTACTTAAGAATAATGGTCAGACGGTAAAGCAAATTAACTCCCCGCCCGCACAGTTTCCCTTTTCTGCAAGTCCTACCGAACATTACCTCCGCGATCAATTGCGCGTTGCTTACGAGAATCTTCAGGCACAGGCAGGCTAAGGTTTAATGCTGACTGTAGTCTCGACCTAAGCTGCTTTGCGATAGGTGGGAAAAAACATCTCTTGAGGATGAGATGGCTTGCCGCAGCTGGCTATCATCGCTTGCTCGTAGCGATTTGTATCAGTAATGATGCGCGACGTCTGGAACGAACTTCGATGCTTCGAGAAGGCTGCCTTAAATGCGAACAAAGAATCTTCTTGTCCATCAACTCCACCACCTAAATGAAAAACCTTGTCGCCACGATCTTTGCCCCAATACCGGATCCGATCGAGCAGAAATTTGGTTGGTGCCAAGCGCAGGTATTTCTCATCCGAACCGCTTAAATGGTACTGCAGAATTCCGTGACACTCACTAAAGAGTGCAGCTGCGGCGATTTCTCCTTCAGGAGAAACGACGCTCGCAAGATGAAGACATTCGCCCCATGCTTCACGAAGACCATGTAAATATTCCAAGGAATAACAATATCTGCTCTTCGCCCCGACGCGTCCCATCGTCGCTTGATACACCCGATGGAATTCTGGCAACATCGACCAATCGTCGATAGCCACTTTAAAATCGAGTTTGCCTAAACGCCGCACACTGTATCGAAGTTCGTTTCGCGTTTGTGCGTGCCATTCCTCGATCGACTCCGTGAGGTCGACAAACACAGTCTGACCATGATCGACGATCTTCTCATTGGTAATAGCGCGTCGCGAGGGTCGTGGCCATACGGGGTGCCAACGCAAAAAGACTGAAATCACGTCATTGTCTTGGACAACTTTCGCGGCCTGTTGCAAAAACTCATTCATCGACGCATCGTCGTAAGATGAGCTAATCGGTGCCGGATATCCGTACGGAACCGTCGCGTCGCGCCAGGAATCGGGTAGTCCAAGGCGTGCAGGAAGAGATCGTAACAGCAGAGGAACGAGAAATTCATCGCCCTTGGCGTTCACTCCATACAGTGCGGCGGGCTCATGGGTTCCCTGTTGAGATTCCAAAGACGCATATTTTGGCAAATGATAAACATCATGTTCCACTCGCCCAAGCATGGCCGACCAGCGAGCATCATCCTTATTTATCAGTTCAACTAGCATGAGAAAAATCAAATCTCTCAGGAATGAGGATAGGATGGGCCAAGTTCCAGACTCGGTTGTTGATCGACCGTTTTTTTGAACTTATTTTTACCTTGTGTGTCGAGCAACAACGTCTCGAATTTTATAATCTGCCGATCCGGATGATAATGATTGTTGTAAGCCGACAACGCACATCGAGCCATGTTTTGTCGCTCAGTTGAGGGCAGGTTATAGAGAGTTCTAATAGCCTTGGCTAGTGCTTCTGGATGGGATGGTTGCACGGCAATTCCACAACCATGTTTCTCAATAAGCGCACCAGCCTCACCCTCAACAGCCATTAAGATTGGCCGACCAGCCGCCATATAGGCAAAAGTTTTGGAAGGAATAGATATCTTCGACATTGGGTCACTTTTTAGATGAACCAATAATGCATCCGTCAACGGAAACAGCTTTTGCACCTCGCTTGGCGACTTACGTCCCAGAAATCGCACGTTGTTTAATCCCCGCTGATTGGCATAGGCAGCGAGTTCTTCACTTTCCATGCCATCACCAACCATGATGAACTGTACTGCAGGAGTATCCTGCAAAAGCAGGGCTGCATCAATCACTGTGCGAAGATCCTGCACTGGCCCCATGGTGCCGGCATACATAACGTTGAATCGACCTGCCAGCTTCTCTGCATGCGCGTATTCAGCGTCTCTCGGTACTGGATCGAATTGACCAGCACTAGGCCAACAGTGAATCAAAGAGAGCTTCTCTGGCGGAACTCCTAGATCTACTAAATTGCCCCAATACCCTTCCGTGATCACATTAATACGCTCAGCGCCTCGATAAACGAATTTTACAATCGCCCGAATGATGCCCAGAGCAAATCGATTCCGCATAAACCCCGTGGCTGCCACGCTCTCTGGCCACAAGTCCACCACGTCGCAAACATACGGTATACGCTTGACTCGGCTAATCACCCAAGCCGCTAAACCCACGGGAAACGCCGATTGATAAACGAGAATGACATCGGCTTGTCGAGCCCGCCATAATCCGATTGTCGCGGCCGACAACGCAAAAGAGAAATAATAGAGCACTCGCCGTAGGATCGACCGGCTATGGTCAGGCCATTGCGGTAGTCGTGTGACGTCGATGCCGTCGACCGTTTCTTGTTGATAGAGCGATTGACGGTATCCAGAGTAGATTCGTCCCAAAGGATAACAAGGGAATCCAGTAATGACTTGAACGTCATGCCCACGTTCGCGCAGACCCCGCGCCAAGTCCGCGAATTTGAACGTCGGCTCGGGCGAGTAATACTGAGTTAGTATAAGTACACGCATAATAAATCAGATGCCTATTTGTTTCATGCCGCCTGCGTCTGCTGGACGCCTTGCTTGATGATTCGCGCCGGGTGTCCCACGGCGGTGACATTGTCAGGCACGTCCTTGATGATCACCGTGCCTGAACCAACCACAACGTCGGCACCGATTTGGATGCGTGGCGCGACAATGCTGCCGGTTCCTAAGAGTGTTCGCTGGCCAACATGAATAGCACCCGCCAAATGACAGCCTGGACCAATGTGGACAAAATCTCCGACCAGGCACTCGTGATCGATGGAAGCAGCCGTGTTGACAATGGCATGACGACCAATATGGCTATCTGGTTGGATGATAGCTCCAGCCATGATCACACTACCGGCCCCTATGCTTGCGGCTGCGTCTACGTAAGCCGTCGGATGAACCAAGGTAATCCAAGTAAACGAAAATTTTTCAACGATTGCCTGTCGTGTTGTTGAATCGCCAATAGCGACAATAGCACGCGTCGTGGAAAGGGTAGGAAGGCCTGAAATGCTGCCACGCACTTCGATTCCTTGTATACTCTTTCCAAGCAACTCGGGTGCATCGTCGTAGATGCCTGATATCTCGTACCCAGCGGCAAGCAAAGTACTGACGACCACCTTGGCATGTCCTCCCGCGCCAAGCACGATGACACCCTTATCAAGATGCTCTTCGATGGCTTGCTCCTTGGTGCCTTTAAATTTCTCCGTCGTTGCGTGTCCAGTCTGACTTACACCCTGTCGCATGAGAACTTTGCCAATTGTTTTAAAAAGAATCTGAAGATCTAACGCAAAACTGCAGTGGTCGACATACCATACATCGTGGCTGAACTTCTCTTCCCAGCTCAAAGAATTGCGTCCGTGAATCTGCGACCACCCTGTCAGCCCAGGGAGGAGTTCATGGCGGCGCATTTGATCAGGCGAATAGAGTTCCAAATACTCGACCAACAACGGTCGCGGGCCTACGAAGCTCATTTCACCTCGTAATATGTTCCATAGCTCCGGAAGCTCGTCCAAACTCGAAGCTCGCAAGAATTTCCCGAATGTAGTGAGCCGCTGTTCGTCGGGCAAGAGTTCCCCGCGTTCGTCCACAGCTTCATTCATGGACCGAAATTTAATGAGATTGAAGAACTTTCCCTGCAAACCGGTTCGAGCACGACAAAAGAGAACGGGGCTGCCAATTTTGAAGCGAACACTAAGAGCTACAAAAAGGAGTACTGGCGAAAACGCGACCAAAGTCAGCGTAGCAAAAACGAGATCAAATATCCGTTTACCATGCCGTCGGTAAAAACTTGCAAAAATGGGCCGTTCGCTGGTTTGGCCAAGAGCATAAACTGCTTGCATCTGGACTGACTCAGGTAAGTTTTTCATGGTGTCTTAGCCACAAAAGGAGTACCGTCCTTAAGCCGCGACGATGCCATCCCACAAATGCCCTAACTTGGCCGTGCCTAAAATAAGCTTGAGCACGCGGTATGATGTGTTGGTAACATCGTATTCTTTCGCAATTGGTTGTAGCCTGTCATGGGCCGCGCTTTGCACGACCAACTCCACGCTCCGCATAATTGTCTCGGGGTCACGTCCCGTAAGCACAATGTGCCCAGAATCCATGGCCTCGGGACGCTCCATCGCAGTACGCATCGTGATGGCTGGAAAACCAAGTATTGAGCTTTCTTCGCTAATCGTTCCGCTATCAGACAGCGTGCAATACGCTTCCAATTGAAGTCGCACATAATCGTGATATCCAAAAGGCGGAAGAAAACGAATATTGTCACGCGAACGAAATTTAAGCGCATCCAGCCGGCTTTTAGTTCGCGGATGAGTCGTTACGATGACTGGCAGCTGATATTGATCGCTCAACAAGTTCATCGCCTCGAGAAGCTCGGTAAGATGTTCCTCGATGTCAACATTCTCCGCGCGATGCATGCTCAGAAGAAAGTATTTTTGGGACTCGAGCTGGAGTTTTGTCAGTATGTCGCTGGCGTCGATTCCCGGCTTGTTGTCGTCGAGCACCTCTCTCATCGGCGATCCCGTCAGATAAATCCGACGTGGGTGAATGCCTTCGGCAAGCAAATTTCGACGCGCGTGCTCGGTGTAAACCAAATTAAAATCGCTAATATGGTCGATGATCCGCCGGTTTAATTCTTCAGGCACGTTAAAATCAAAACAACGGTTTCCCGCTTCCATGTGATACAACGGAATTTTCATGCGGCGGGCGATAATCCCTGCGAACGCGCTATTCGTATCGCCCAAGATTAATACCGCATCGGGCTTTTCCTGCCGCAGAACGACTTCCGACTTAATCAGCACATCGCCTAATATTCTGCCCAGAGATTCGCGGTTGACGTTCAAAAAATGCTTCGGCTGCTTAACTCGCAGATCCTTAAAGAATACTTCATTGAGTTCGTAATCGGAATTCTGGCCGGTGTGTACAAGGACGTGCTCTGTATGCTGATCCAACAGCTCCATGACGCGTGCCAAGCGAATAATTTCGGGCCGCGTCCCCAGGATGGTCATCACTTTGAGCTGTTTCGTCATTTCTAAGCGACCTTTTCGAAGTAAGTATCCGCGTCTTCGGGAACATAAATCTCGTTACACCAAAACATCGTGAGCAAATCCTCTTGGCCCACATTTTCGATTTGGTGCGTGTAGAGGACGGGAATCGAGACGAACTGAGGAGAATCACCCGACACAAGGAATTCGTGCACCTCGGTCTCGTCAACTTTTCGTAAGCGTATCGCAGCTTCACCCTTAAGAACGCAGAACCATTCAATCTTACGGGTATGAAAGTGATTACCACGGATCACGCCCGGTTTGGTGGTCGAAAAAAATACTTGTCCGCCACTTGCCATACGGATGACTTCATACAACGATCCGCGTTCGTCACGATGTATTTGTGGTCGGTGGACGTGCTGGTCGAGGTCCAAATAGGATAGGTAGGTCGCGTATAAGCTCGCATCCAGAGGATCACTGATATCTGGCACCATGTTATGCACGGTGTGGCTTGTCTGGAATGATTGCAACTTGACCAACAATTCGGTGACTCGCAAATTCGCGGTTCCATCAAGCCGCAGTTCTTGAACACTTTGGCCGTGGTCGATCTCTTGGCAGATCCGTTTCACCAACTCGTTAATCCAGATGAATTCAATCTCGCTGTCGACGTCGATTCTCGGACTGATTCCATGCGCCAGTTGGTGACAGAATGTTGCCACGACAGAATTGTAAAATGGCTTACAACCTGGCCCGTAAACATTCGGAATAATTAGACTCGTGGCATATCGCTGAGCACCGGCTTTTGCCCACGCATCGAAAATCGTCTCAGCATGCTTTTTCGACTTGCCGTAGGAATTCTCTCGATCGCGTTGAGTGGAAGAGGCGAAAAGTATTATTAGAGGCTTCGTCGCGGAATCAGCAGCCGCTACTAATTTTTCAGCCAGCACTACGTTCACTGCATAGACTTCGGCTTCCTCGCCACGATTCATTCCGGCCAAATGGACGATCACGTCGCAACTGGATACAAAGCCTGCCAATTCTTCAGGACAATCAAAGGCCGCACGCGGGCAGGGGAGTACTTTTATGTTCGACTTGGCCCGGAGTGTACGAATCAAATGCCCTGCCACAAATCCCTGCGGGCCAGTGACTCCAATCACTTGCACGCAATTTGTTAGGTCGCTCATGCGGCCCTCCGACGAGCAAAACCTTGCGGCAACCATTGTTCAAGATCGCGGTGAATTTCCGGCAGTTCCAACAGCAAGTCCTCGGTTTCGCGAACCGACAATTGAGGCGCGTTTTCGGACGTGTAGCCTTCACGAGCAATTTCTTCGGAGACAATCCCACGCACAAAATATTCGTCGTAATTTTGATCGCGCTGACAATGCACCCGATAGTAGTCGCCACAATCTTCAGCACGAGTGAGCTCTTCCGAACTTACTAAGATTTCGTGGAGTTTCTCGCCCGCGCGAACCCCGACTATTTTTATCGGATTCTTCGCTTGAAACAAATTCAACATGGCTTTGGCCAAAGTGTGCACTGAAGTTGCGGTAGCTTTGCGAACAAAGATGTCGCCTTGCTCGCCGTTTTCCATCGCAAACGTCACTAGCCGTACGGCTTCAGCCAACGGAAGTAACAACCGCGTCATATGCGGATCAGTAATCGTGAGTGGCTCACCGCTGATAATTTGTTTCACGAATAGAGGAATCACGGAACCTCGCGAATACATCACGTTTCCGTAACGGACGCCACAAAAAATCGTTTTGGTAGTACTTTGCTTCGCTCTCGCAAGTGTGAGTTTTTCCATCAGAGCCTTAGTTTGGCCCATTGCGTTGATTGGATAGACGGCCTTGTCCGTACTCAATACGACCATTTTCCTAACGTTATTAATCTCGGCGGCATCAAGAACATTGTTTGTCCCTACGACGTTCGTGAGAACAGCTTCCATCGGAAAAAACTCGCAGGAAGGGACCTGTTTGAGGGCTGCTGCGTGAAAGACGTAGTCAACTCCTCGCATCGCCATCATCAGTTGATTACGATCTCGAACGTCGCCGATCACAAATTCGAGTCGGGGGTCGTTGAATTCCAACCGCATATCATGTTGTTTCTTTTCATCACGACTGTAAACGATCACCCGCTGGGGGTTGTGACGGCTAAGCACGAGCCGTGTGAAGTCGTGGCCAAACGAGCCTGTTCCGCCCGTGACGAAGAGTGTTTGTCCATTGAACATTGCTCGAGCATCCTTCTGCGAGTAATGGTCGAAATCTTTCTCGCTGTCGGCATCCGTGCCCTGCGAGGCAAAGCGAGGTCGATCGCTGTTTCCATTAGACCAAATGGCAGCTCGATTGCGGGGTGAACTGACATTCTGATAGGTGGCGTGAGTGTAAGAGCTTTCCTTAAACGATGACAAGACCAGATCGGAAAGCCGCATCTGATAGCACTGTATTCCCACCTTTTACATTCGCTAGCATCGAGCTAAAGCTCTCAGGATTTCAAAGCGGACTTGCCGCAATAAGGGGGAGTTAGTATTTCACCCCCTCTCGGTAGAGGTAGCTAAGCAATCCCGTGGCTTGAGCTATCCGTGACTTCCCCTGGAGATGATGCGTTCTCACATCGTCGAGACCCAATACCATGCGTCCGTTGACTTACAAATTTCATCGAACTCGGCTGCATCTCCAGCGCCGCGAGATGGGTTTGTTTACAGTCAATTCTCGACGCCTAGCGTGGCTTTGTATGCTGGTACTGTCGGCAAGTTTCACGACAGGTTGCCGCAATGCAATGTTTCAAGCACACAGTCTTCCTCAGGAATTGCGGGCCAGCCCCACCGTAGGCGATGTCTCCGTCAACATGGCGCGGATGACTGGCAATGGCTACGATAACTCAGTGATTGGACCTGACGACTTGCTTGATGTGACGATCGTTACCGGGCGCGACAATGAAGAAGCTCGGCCTGTTGTCGTTCGCGTTGGCAAGGAAGGAACTGTTGATGTTTCTCCGATCGGTCCGGTTCAAGTAGGTGGTCTTGATCCCGTCGATGCCGGACAACTCATCGCCTCAACTGCCATCGAACGAGGCATCTATATTCAACCGAACGTGACCGTGGAATTCAAGAAGAAAGCGGTCAATCACATCACAGTCTTGGGAGCCGTTGAAAAACCAGGACTTATCGAAGTTCCACGCAACTCTTGTGATGTCGTCAGCGCGATTGCCATGGCGGGGGGAGTAACCAAAGAAGCCGGCTCGGACGTCGAAATCATTCGCCAACACATGCCAACAAGTAATAACTACACGCGATTCGCGCAACAGCCTTCATCAAAAACCAAATCAGGTGAAGTCGAACTCACGGCTTACAGTACGCTGAGCAACACTCCAGATCCTGCGGTTGCTCCTCTCGATGGTCCAGCAATGACCCAACGTATCAATCTTGCTGACGTGGCAGCTCGCAATGTTTATCAGGATTATCGGTTGCAAGATCGTGATGTCGTCATGGTTCAGAGCAAACCCAAGCGAACTATTCACGTCGGCGGCCTAGTCAAGAATCCAGGTCAATTCGAACTCTCACACACCGAAAATGTCCGTCTCTTGGATGCCATTGCGCTCGCAGGAGGGAGTTCGTCGATCGTCGCGGACAAAGTGTACATCATTAGACCCACCTCGACACGCCCCCAGCCGATCGTGATCCAAGCCAGTATGCAACGAGCGAAACACGACGGCCAGGAAAATCTGATTCTTGCTGAGGGCGACATGATTAGCATCGAACAAACACCGGTCACAGCCGTCTTTGAGACGTTTTCGAAACTCTTCCATCTCACGGTCGGTGTGTCTGGAAGCAACTTTTTCTAATCATCTATGACAAGTATGCCACCTCACCTGTCGTCCGACCCTGATGTCACGCCCTCGGTTGATATCGTGGCTACGATTGCGCGCTTTTTACAGATTGTCCGTCGCCGAAAGCAGGTCCTTGTCACTTCAATCCTCTGCTGTAGTTTTCTAGGTACAATTTATTATACGCTGGCAGTTCGCAAATACTCCTCGACTTCCGAGTTGCTCATTATTCAACAGAAGCAAGACCATCTTTCGACGGTCGGCGATCACGAAACTTCTGAAGATACGATGGCGACGCACCAGAAGTTAATCTCGAGTCCCATTGTGGTTCAAAATGCAATCAAGCAATTGCCGCCACAATTTCGCGTCGATCTGATCGGAGTGCCCGTTCACGAATGGGTCGACACAATTACGGACAACCTCACCGCGAGCGTCACGCGCAAAACAAATTTCATCAACGTCAGTTATCGCTCGAAGCACCCTGAAGCCGCGGCTGCCGTCGTACGCGCCGTCATAAGCTCGTATCTCCAGTTTGTTGAAGAGAAGCATCGGGGCACGGCTGGTGAAACATTACAAAGTTTGTTGGAAAAGGGAGGCGAGTTGGAAGCTAAACTCGCCGAGAAACAGAATCAGCTGCAATCCTTTAGCCAACAAGTTGGCTACCTAGCCGCCAATGCGGACGATAAAGTCACCGAACCGATTATTCAACGTGCTTTGCGTCTCAACGATGCGCTACTCGACACACAAGAACGACGTCTCGAACTGCAAGCGACTTTAGCTTCAGTTAACGGCGCGCTTGAGCGCGGCGAAGATATCAATCAACATCTCGTGGGCATGGAAGAGACCGTCGGCCGCCAAATGCTCCTCTCGTCACTCGGAATGAGCACCGAGGATCTAGCAGTACTTGAAGACCAACAGAAGCAACTATTGGCGACCAAACAAGAACTGAATTCCTTGCTCAACTTCTATGGGCCCAACCATCCGCATATCGCTCAGTTACAAGCACAAATTAGCAACACTCAGCAATTTCTCGACTCCTACCGCCAGAATATCGGACAGCGATTCGGAGCGGGCGGAAATCAACAACTGGGACCAATTGTCCAAAAAATGCTCGAACAAGCCGTTCGTCAAACTCAGCAGAAAGAGCAGCAGATCACGGCTTCATTCGATGAGGCTCGCCAAGAAGCCGCGCGGCACAGTGGCGATGTCGTCCAATTAAGGATGCTCGAACGAGAAGTCACACGCTTGGAAACCCAATACGATTTGCTGTTTGAAAAGATTTCAACGGTTGATATGCGTCAGGAACAAGCGCCTATCCAAGCAACCGTTGTGCGGGCGCCAATTCCTAATCTTGTTCCCGTGTCACCTCAGCTTCGCTTCTTAATCGTCGCTTGTCTCGGGGGGGGGATGGTACTCGGCACAATCATTGTTTACATCCAAGACGTTCTCGATGACCGTTTCAATTCTCCCGAGGAAATGCAGGCTCAACTAGGTGTTCCGGTCTTAGCTATGGTACGAAAATTGGATCCCTTGCCTGGCACAGGCATGGAAACAGTTCATACCCATGCCATGCCTAATGCCGTCGAAACCGAGGCGTTCCGCACGCTTAGGACTGCCTTATCGATGACGGGCTCGGCCTGCGAACGACTATTGATTTGCAGCTCTGAACCGGGTGACGGCAAAACGACAATTACGGCCAATCTTTCCACCGCGTTTGCACAAGCGGGGAAATCAACTTTGGTCATTGATGCCGATTTACGCCGACCTGGCTTCACAACATTGCTCAATCTCAAGGGCATTCCCGGAGTTGCGGAAGTTATCACCTCCAATCTGCCACCTGCCGAAACCGCCCCAACACTGATATATCAAACTGCAGTTAAAGGACTGCATGTCCTCCCTGTCGGTCTGCGACGTCCCAACCCAGCCGAACTCTTAAGCAGTCAGGCGTTTGTCGAACTCCTTGCATGGGCCGATTCTGTCTACGATCGCGTAATCGTCGATTGCCCGCCCATTCTCGCGGTCAGCGATGCTCAAATCGTCGGACAACTCGTTGATGGAGCCATTCTGGTTGTTCGGCCCGAGAAAAATCATCGTCGGGCAGTTATTCGTGCTGTTGAAAGTTTCCATGCTTCTGGTTGCCGAGTTCTGGGAGTTGTGGCCAATGCTTTATCACCGGATTCCCAAAGTTACGGATACGGCGGCTATGGCTACGGTTATGGCTATGGATATACCTACGGTCACGAAGAAAGTCCGGAAGACCTACCCGCTGAAGATGCAAGTGTTCGATATTCCCCGCCAGAGCGTCAGACACCTCGTAGACGCTCTGAAGCTTCTCCTGTTCAGCCCCGTCGAGCTGCTTAGAAATAGTTTTTGAGACAGGGTATGGCGACCTGGCAAGCAATTCGAACAAGTTCCAGCCGCGGACAACTCGCACGGGGCGATGAACGCCGAGCTACGACGCTACTGCAAGTTGTCGATCTTGGTCTGTGGTCGATTATATTCATTGGGCCACACCTCTTTGGTGGCAGGCACCCTCTTGGGCATTTTGCCATACTTAGCTGTTGCGTCTTTACGGCTTTCACATGGTTTGCCCGGCAACTTTGGGTAAAAAAGTCTCCGGGCTTCAGCACACCGGCCGTCTGGCTATTCGCAGTCGCAACCGCATGGGTCGCCTTTCAGTTGGTACCCCTGCCTCATGAATGGCTGAGCAAACTCGCACCACGAATAAACGAAATCCTGCCTCTTTGGAACGGTCCGAATGCGTCGGCACCGTCGTTGGGAACATGGCAAACTGTCTCATTATGCCCCGAAGAAACGCGCTCGTCGCTTGCCACTTTGATGGCCTATGGTTTGTTATTCATCACCACGGTCCAGCGTCTTGAAACTATTGAAGACATTAAACGGATTGTTCGCTGGATCGGCATTTCGGCAACCATTGTCGCTTGCTTTGGAATTGTGCAGTATTTCACGGCCAATGGAAAGTTTTTTTGGTTCTACGATTATCCCTTCGTGGACACAAAGGATTCTTTCAAGGCAGGTTTCACGTCGCGCAATCATTTTGCACATTTCTTGGTTCTCGGGTTATCAGCCCTGGTGGCATCCGCCGTATTGAAGCGGAACCCAGTTCGCGAAGATCACACCAGCAGTCGGCAACGACGTAAATCTGTAGTGGCTTCGCCAGGACACCACTCATCCTGCTTGGTTTTAACCGTAGCCGCAGTGATCGTCACTTTCGCTATTCTCGCGTCACTCTCGCGTGGTGGCCTACTTGCTATGACCGCCTCGGGAGTGGTCCTAACTCTGATTTATGCAAAAGCCGGCCTCCTGAACTCTGGTCATGCCTTGTCGGCGGGATTTCTGATCATAGTTGTTGTCGTGGCACTTTCGATCACCGGCACCTATGACAAGCTGGCGCAGCGCGTTGACTCGCTCTCGAGCACTTCTCTTGAGATTGTCGATAGCGGCGGTGGCCGCCGCAGTATTTGGCAGGCGAACTTGGCCGCGTTTCGCGCCGGTTGGCTCACAGGCTCCGGAGCCGGCACGCAACAATATACCTATCCTATCTATATCGATCGCTACTTTCCCACGATATTCACACATGCCGAAAATGGCTACCTGCAGATCGCTTCTGAAAATGGTCTTCCTGGATTGCTACTTTTAGCGACCGCGCTGTTGATCGTATTTTCATGGGGTATACGTAGCGTATTTGCAGAGAGTAGAAACTCCCAAACACAAATTCTTGCGGGTGGGATGATTGCTGCCCTCGTCGCGAGCGCCGTTCATTCCGTTGTGGATTTTGTGTGGTATATTCCCGCTTGCGCGACCGTCACGATCTTGCTTGCCGGTTGCATGTTACGACTTTGGCAGCTATCCAGTGTGCGCAATGCTGACCGAAGTCACCAACCACCGGTTTCGCAACTTACGAATTTTAACATGGTCCTGGGAACCGGGGTCGCGGCACTTTGGATTGTGATGACACTCTTCCCCACTGCGAAGTCGTCACTGACCTGGGATACTTACACACGCGCTCGGCTGGGAAATGAGTCCATCGCAAAACAGAAAAACGCGGGTTGGCAACATTTACGCGAAGAACTGGAAGAAGCAGAGCGTATGAATGCAGCCATTGAGCTGCAAAGTCTACAAACAATTGTTCGAGAGTGTCCCTCCTCGGCGTCGGCACATGCTCAACTTGCTTGTGCCCTTCTTAAGCAGTTTGAAACCGCGTGCCATGAAAACGGCAATGCAATGGCGCTCAGCCAAGTCCGCGAGGCTGCTCAAGCCAGCAAGTTTCGTTCAGAACACGAACTACGGAGTTGGCTTAAAGTCGCATTCGGCGAGAGCAGTCAGTTGCTCTATCAAGCCTCTATGCACGCTCGCTGCGCGCTCAAGCTTTGTCCACTTCAAGCCGAGGCCTATATCTGTCTGGCTGAATTGTGTTTTCTCGAAGGCCAGGGCATGAATACCTACAACGCCTACGCCGCACAAGGATTGCGTGTTAACCCGCTCAATCCTATGCATTTATTTGGCATTGGCAAAAATTATTTCATTGCCGACGATCGTGAGCAAGCCATGAAGCTCTGGCGCACAGCATTCGCGGCCAAGGGAATTCATCAACAGTACATTGCTTTGATCTTGGTTCAGGAACTTCCTGCACAAGTTTTCTTGCACGAATTCAAGCCTGACTGGTCTGCCATGGAGATGTTGTGGCAGGCCTACGAAGCGAACGGCTCGTTGTCAGATCAACAAGCCATCATGCACTATGCCGCTCAAGAGATCGCGCAAGTCTCACCCACCCTTTTGCCCGAGTTCGCCTGTAAAGCTTGGAGCACTCTAGCAGACATGCAACTCAAGCTCAACGATCAGCACGCAGCTTATCAATGCTTGCAACAGGCCTACAAAGCTTACCCTAATTCCATTGATGTCAGACGCAAACTAGGTAAATGCCTGATTGCTTTCGGCCAATTTGATGCTGCAGAACACCATCTGTACTGGTGTGCTCAGCAATTGCCGAACCACCACCCAGTCCAACTTGAATTGCGGCAAGCCACGCGTGGAAAAATGCAAAGACTTGCCAAAACGACACACACCCCCAGCAAAGTAAAATGACATGGGATCTCAACATATTCAAAGGCTAATCACTGTTTTGCTCCTGCTGGCATTACCCTGTTTAGCCGCTTATTACATCGCCTTCTTGTTGCGCTTCGACGGTCATCCCACCGCCAACGCAGGAACGGTTTTCATTTCGACGCTGTTTTGGATCGTGGCCATAAAAATGGGAGTAATTCTCCACGCCCGCCTCCACCAGGACTGCGCGCGCTACGTCAGCTTCAACGACATGCTCCTACTCTTGCGCACGGTCACGCTCTCCACGGTAGCAATTACATTAGTCGATGCGATGCTTTTTACATCTGTGGTCATACCCCGTAGCGTCATCCTGCTGGACTGGGGTGTGACATTGATGCTGCTGGCCGGGGTGCGAATGACTCCCCGCTTGATTCGTGACTTTCAGTGGAAACCGTTCCAAATGCCACGTGGTGCCAAAGTTCTGATCGTTGGCGCCAACGATGCCGGTGAGGCCCTGTTGCGTTCCGTGCGCACGAGTGCCACGCTTCAGTACCAAGTCATCGGATTTGTCGACGATCGCCCGCAATTCCAGGGCCGCCGGATCGCGGGCGTTCCCGTGCTGGGAAATCAAAGCGAAATTTCGGAACTCGTGAATAGAAACTCCATCGACGAAGTCTTTATCACTAGTGGTACGCTGTCCGGCAAAGCAGTGCGAAATCTTTTAGACCTCGCTGCTGTGAGTGGCTTCCGCGTCAAGGTTCTCCCCAGTTATGAGCAATTGGTTCGCGAGCGTGTCGACGTGAATCCACGCTCGGTCGCAATCACCGACTTGTTGCGCCGTCCTTCCGTGCAACTCGATATCGACCGCATTCACGATTGGCTTTCAGGTAAGGTCGTGCTGGTCACCGGCAGTGCAGGGAGCATCGGTTCGGAAATTTGCCGCCAGGTCTTGGAACTCGCTCCCGAAAAGATCGTGCTGGTCGACCGCTCGGAAACGGGCCAATTCTTTCTCGAACGCGAATTGCGCCAACTCGCGCCGCATATTGAAGTCGAAGTCGCGATGGCCGATCTCACTGACCGCGAGCGTCTGCACACGGTCTTCAAGCATCACCAACCTCAGATCATTTTTCACGCTGCGGCTTACAAGCACGTGCCGTTGATGGAAGCTCATCCCGGCGAAGCGATCAAGAATATCGTGCTTGCCACCAAGAATGTCGTCGACTTGGCCGAGGAATTTCACGCCGAAAGTTTTGTGATGATCTCAACCGACAAGGCCGTGAATCCCACCAGCGTGATGGGTTCCTGCAAGCGGCTCGCCGAACAATATGTAGAAGCGAAGTCTAGCACGTCGCCATGTCGGCTGGTGACGGTCCGATTCGGCAACGTGCTCGATTCCGCGGGAAGCGTTGTTCCGATCTTCCGCGAACAGATCGCCCGCGGCGGTCCTGTCACGATTACCCATCCCGACATGGTCCGCTACTTCATGCTAATCCCCGAAGCCGCACAGTTGGTGATCCAAGCCGGCGCGATGGGCCGCGGCAGCGAAATCTTCGTGCTCGATATGGGCGAGCCCGTGAAAATCATGGATCTTGCCCGCGACATGATTCAACTTTCTGGTTTGCGCGTCGACGAAGATATCGAGATTGCCATCACTGGCTTGCGTCCCGGTGAAAAGCTGTACGAAGAACTTTACAGCGATCACGAGCAACATCTCCCCACCAATCATGACAAGATCATGACGGCGGTGGGGCAGCCGCGCCGTCTGATCGAAGTCTTGCACGACATCAACGAGTTGAGCGATCTCCTCGAAGAACCCAACGATGTCGTGCGGGCAGCTCTCGCGGAAATCATTCCAGTGATGCGTCCCGCGGTCGCCGAGGAAGCGGTCAAAATCAAGCTCGCTGCTTAGTTCAAGCCGCGCACTGTCTTTTGAACCGCCATTGCTCTTGGTTCGCTGGCAAACAACATGGCAGGCGATTTGCCATCGCACTGCTATCTTCTTGACCTGCCAATGGCGGAAATTCGCGTTAGTCGCTGGAAATAGCCATTTCTCGGGCACTATTGGATTGTCAGCTCACTGTTGGCACGCATCTTGCATTTCTTCAGTACGGTATCAAGGGACAGTACTCGTCTGAAAGGAACAAACATGTCCATTTTAACTCCTGAATCGACACGCAATTTGCCTTCGGAAACGATCGACAAGTTGCAGGACCTCTTGCGGGTCAATATTGATAGTGAAAACGGTTTTCGTGACGCAGCCGAGCAAGTGGAAGACGTTGCCTTGCGTCGTATCTTCCGGCAGTTTGCGGACGAACGCCTAAATAACGCTGCTGAACTAAAACAATTCGTGCAGCTCAACGGCAAAGCCCCCGTTGAAGACGGCAGCGTGATGGCAGTGCTGCATCGCACGTGGATGGATCTCAAAACCGCCTTAAGCTCCAACGACGCGAAAGCTGTTTTGAACGAAGCCGAGCGTGGCGAAGACCATATTAAGCATATGTATGAGGATGTTCTCACCGAGTCGGCCGGATCGGCGGTGCACGATGTTCTTCAACATCAATACGTGAAGATTAAGGCGGCTCACGATGTGGTTCGCGATCTCCGTGATGCGGAGAATGCCGCCTCGTAGTTTGGGTAAGGAAAGTACGTCTGGCGACGTAGTGCCCTGGCCCTCCTCCGATCACAGGTCGGAGGAGGGCTCTTTTTTGCCTTTTGCAGTGGAGCCATCCAATTTCTATACTGGACCTGACTTTTCTAAACCTTCAGTCGAGGTCCGAATGCTGCTTCGCACCACTCTCTTCGTGTGTATGCTCTTGATTTGTGGTTCATTTGCCTGTGCCGATGACGAATGGGTCGAGCTTTTCAACGGGCAAGATCTCACCGGCTGGACGCCCAAAATTGCTGGCCACAAAGCGGGCGACAACTTTGCCGATACCTTCCGCGTCAAAGACAACGCTATCGTCGTCTCCTATGACAGATACGACGGCGATTTCAACGACCGCTTTGGGCATCTGTTCTACAAAGAGCCGTTTTCCGATTACCTCTTGCAGTTTGAATATCGCATCGTCGGCGAGCAAGCTCCCAATGCGCCGGAGTGGGCGTTACGCAACAGTGGTGTGATGATCCACGGCCAAACGCCCGAGTCGATGGACCTTGACCAAGATTTTCCCGTGTCGATTGAAGTACAATACTTAGCGGGCGACGGCAAGCAGCCACGTTCGACCGCCAACCTTTGCACGCCGGGCACGCACGTCGTGATGAACGGCAAGCTCCACACACCTCATTGCACCAACAGCACGAGCAAAACTTTTCACGGCGATCAATGGGTCAAAGGCGAGATCGAAGTGCACGGTGGCAGCGTGATCCGGCACAAGATCAATGGCGAAACGGTCATGGAATACAGCGAGCCTCAGCTCGACGAAAAGGATGCCAACGCCAAGAAGCTGCTAGAAGCCGGCACGGATAAAATGCTTACGGGCGGAACAATTTCCTTGCAGTCAGAAGGCCACCCGGTGGAGTTTCGCGACATCCGCTTGAAGAAGTTATAACCTGAAAAGAATCAAGCTTCGAGCTCTTTGTCCAACGCTTCGCGGACAAGCTGCTCGATATCAATCGTCCCCGAGCTGATCGAATCGAAGATCGATTCATGCAGTGTTTGGGCATCATACTCCGCCACCTTCGCCAAGATTTTCTCAATCTCCGCGGGCGTATGCCCCTGATCTTCAAGCCAGGCAATCAATTGAGCATGCTGCGTATCGGACATAGAAAAACCTTGTGGCCACCGGAGTCTGTGTGCCATTATAACAGCCCGTCGAGCCCCCCAACATCAATCAAATCAGCAGCGGGCAGTAAAATTGTGAGAGTAAAATCCCACGCGAAACTTTTAACATTCTACCGTGTTAAAACAGCATGCCTAAAATTTCGGCCTACTTTCTGTGCTTCTCCTTCCTGGCCTCGGCTTTCACTCACGCTCAAACGCCCAATTTCAATAACATCGAGTACGCCACGGTCCCCCTCGATGCCGGCGGCACGCAGACCTTGAGCATGGACCTCTGGCTGGCAACGGGCGAAGCCGAACGGGCCCCCCTAGTCATATGGATCCACGGCGGCGGCTGGCAAAGCGGCACCTATAACAATCCGCCTCCCGGTTTGCAGGCCATGCTCGACGCCGGATTCGCCGTGGCATCGGTCCAGTATCGCCTCAGCGGCGCCGCGATCTTCCCCGCTCAGATTCACGACGTCAAAGGGGCCGTGCGCTATCTACGCGCCCACGCCGACGACTACAGCCTCGATGCTTCGCGCTTCGCGGCTTGGGGCAGCTCAGCCGGTGGCCATCTGACGACGCTGCTCGCCACGAGTGGGGGCGTTGCAGAGTTGGAAGGGACAACCGGCGGCAATCTCGAGCAATCGAGCGCACTCCAAACGGCTGTCGACTATTTTGGGCCAACCGACATCGTCAACATGACGCTCGACATCACAACACCACCGGGTGGAGCAAGTCATGACACGCCAAACTCCGCGGAGTCCAAACTTATCGGCTTCGCTGATCCTGGAGAAGGCATCGGCGTACTGCGCGCCAATCTCACCAACCCAACTGCACCATTTCCCGAAAAGGCCGCGCTCGCCACTTTGGTCAATCCGATCACGCACATCGATGCCGCGGACCCGCCGATTTTCATCGCCCATGGCGATCAAGATACCACGGTGCCTCTCAAGCAAAGCTTTCGCCTGGAAACGGCTTTGACCGAACAAAACATCGACCACGTGATGCGTGTCGTCATCGGGGCAGGGCACGGCTTTGGCACTCAAACGGCTACCGTCAATGCCGAGGCCATTGCGTTTTTATCCGAGCAACTCTTTCAGCCAGCCGGAGACTTCGACCGCAATGGGGCGGTCAACGGCCGCGATTTCCTGCTCTGGCAACGGCAGTTTGGTTCGTCCGCCAACCCTCAGGGCTCGGGAGCCGATGGCAACCACGATGGGCTCGTCAACGAAGCCGATCTCGCCCTCTGGCACGAGCACTATGGCGAGGGTTCTGATACCATTTCAGCGTTGCAACTCCCCGAACCCTCGGCCACAGTGCTACTCCTCTTCGCCGCTTACGGCTTAGCGCTGCGAAATATCAGACCACACGTCGTCTAATCATCACACCAACTAACGGCAACAACATCACCAGCGTCATCGGCTCGGGCACAGTGATCAAGGCTGCCAAGCTGCCGTTGGGATTGTACGCCACGGTATCAAGGTAAAACGTAAACGTGTCGCCCAACGTCGAACTGCCCGATTCGACAAAAATTGAATCCAAGTAGGCGTTGGGACCGCCCATCGTGCCATTCCCGTTGGCAAAGTTGCTCCACACATCGGGGTCAGAAAGATCCCATTCGTAGAGATGCCATTCACCATCGGCGATCACCGGCGTGGCGGTGCTGCGTTCCAGGGCAGTCGTGGTGGCCGTGCCGTCATCCAAGCCCATATAAACGCTCAGGTCGTCCTGTGTCGTCTTCATGAAGAAGCCAATAAATCCATACGGTGCCAAGGCCGACGGCGTGCCATCGACATTGATTCGATTGTTCACGGGACTGCCACCCCCCGACAAATGCCGCAAACGCGAAACAGCAGTGGACGTGTTGCGAATCAAAGTAATTTTTTGGCTTCCCTCGCCCATGTGAGCTTCTTCTGTCGTGTAAACAGCCGTGCTTGCGGCGGTGATGCCGGTCGTCGAGCCGCTGCCACCAGATGGTGGGGCCGTGAACCGACCTTCATTGCCGTCGAAGCCATCCAGAATTGTCAATTCCGGAACGAATGGCTCGCTGCCTGGAGCGGAAGGGCGGGGCGGCGTGGCAAGTCTCACGTAATCAGGATTTGGAATGCCATACACGCCGAAGTGATTACCCACCGCACGCTGCGAACCAGGGGCATAGGTCGACGCGCCGTCGCTGGGACTATTGACCGTGCGTGCTGATCCGCCCACTCCGTCGGCAAACACCAGCGTGCTGCTTCCACCACCGTCCAGGTTGATCGCATTGTCGACCCCAAAGTCAAGAAACAATTGCGCCATCTCGTCGGTTCGCATTCCCTCCGAGAAATCTGTCTGCCGTCCATCGACCACCATAAAGAAAACGTGACCGTTATCTGCGTCGACCCCGACGGCCGTGTGCGGATTCAATGTCGTTGTGTAACTATCGTTGGGTGTGACGATCGCGCCGTTTTCCAACATCCGCTGATTTCCACTGACAGCATTCCATGTATCGGCGCGGACTGTCCCGCGCGTCACAATCCTTGCTAGATTGAATTGATCAACGACGAGCGAATTCCGCGAACCGCCCGTGCCCGGTTCCGAAACAACTTCGCCGTTGCTCATGCCGAGGCCATTCACATTGGTCGTGATGCCGGTGCTTGTGTCATAAAAATCGCCGTTGATTCCGACGGCCAGATCGTTGTTGTTCACGAACGCGCCGGTCGTCATTCGTGTGTATTCATTCGACTCCGCACCATTGCCGGGGGTTCCCAAAAAGGCGATCCCCGGCGCCGCGGGATCGATCTCCACGATGTGAACCGCCAGTTCCCGCGTGAACGGATTTGGCAGCGGATCGTTCCACGACTGCACAATCTGATAGTGCGTGATTCCGATAAACGGCGAAGACGTCTGCGTGATCCCCTGCAAGTAAGCGGGAATCGCCGCCGCAGAGAGCAAATGAGCCGACAGAAGAAGTGACGAGAAACAGGAAATGGCGAGTGCGTGCAACCAACGCGAGCGACTAATCATCGTTCCTTAAAACTCCAGGTGGAAAAGTCGGTACGCCGCTTACTTGCAGCGTTTGTCTCACCTTAAACGATGAATGTCGCTGTGCAACAAGCCCTGCGGAGGCGCGCCAAAAGTGTGCGCATTGGCGTGATGAGCGCCGAGAAAGCTGCTCGCTGCGCGACCAACCTAGGGCATCCCGTTGGCAATCAGCGGGCCCAACCAACGAGTGACACCGAGTGGCAAGCAACTCCACAGCTTGATGGAGAGTTTGAACTTGCCGTCATTGCGGCGGAGATCGCCCGGCGAACCACGGCGGATATAATGTTGGACTGCCGCGGGATGAGCCGTCGCGCCGAATCGCTTCTTAAAAGTGTAAACGCTCGTCCCCACCGTCGGACGACCGAAATCGAACTGGTGATTCCCTCGCTCCAGAGTACGCATCAAACATTGCCAATGCATCCACGTGTTCAGAGCCGTCGAGCGCAGATCCACGATTGTGGCACTACGATGAATTTCAGTGGTTCCCTGACCGTGCAATAACATCGCTGTGGCAACCGGGCGATTCTGTTGGCGTACCACTAGCAATTCCGCTTGGCACGGGAAACCCTTCAAAATCTGATCGAACAAAATCTTGCCGTCGGTCGGTGAACCCAGGTCACGCATCCGCCGCGTGTAGAGCGAATAGAATTCGCCGAGCAATTCCCTTCCCCCCCAAGTGGCATGAAAATGAAACTGTTCGGCCTTGCGCACCTGATTGCGGACCTTGCCCCGCAACTGATCCCACAACTGACCCTCATCCGACGGCAACGCTAGCCGCATATGGGCTTTATCGGTCACCACGTGTTGAAGTTGTGTGTGCGGTAGCAAGCGCTCGTTTCGCAATTCCAAAAAATCGACGTCGAGCGCGTCCGCGAGTTCAATCGCTTTGTCGACCAGCAATAAAGAGGTGTCGAGATCATCGCAGCAAACACCACCACCACTCAGGTGTGGCAGGCTCACCAAAAATCGTCCAAAGAAGGGGCTCGTCACTAAGGCCAACGGCAATACTCCGACAGTTTCACCGGCACTAACCGCTTCCACGCAATACGGCACGTGACCGCGACCTTCGGCTAGGACCAACAGCCACATGGGATCAGCATGCAGCGGAAACTCGCTTTGGCGTGCCACGAACGTTTGCCAAGCAGAGAGCCGCGCGTGAATATCGCTCGCCATGACGACTCTGACTTCAGGTCTCATGGCGAATTGTATGTCGATTACAGGAGCGCTGAGCATGGCCACATTATAAGTGATTGCGGAAGAGAATGCCCCAAAAAATTCTTGCAAAGCCGCGGCCGCTGGTCGCGCTCAAACCTTTCCTTCTTGCATTTGGCCACCTCTAGCAAGAGAATACGGGGCGGGATAGAAGGAGGCTTGGAATGTTTATTCGATTGATGGGTGTGGTGGCGCTGGTTTGCTGTTGCTCGATCGGCTTCGGAGAAGAAATTGTCGAGATACCCCTCTCCGAAATGTGGGGGCAGAACATCAAAGGAACAAAAAACGCGGGCGAATTGTTCCCCACCAGCGACATAATGAGTCTGGCTAAAGATACGAACGACAAGCAAGTGCGTTGGGCCATACGAAAGTGGGTCGAAGCACAGCCCAGCCAAGCGATCCACATAAACCTCAGTCGCACCGAGAGAGACCCAATGCCACCCGGATTCGTGGTTGGTGGCCCCGACAAGACCGCCCTGCTGACTGCCAAGATGATTTTGTGCGATGGGCTCGAAGCAAAAAAATCGTTCTCGACAGAAAATGATCTGACGCTTGTGCTTTTTACCGGTAGCTATGACGTATTCAATTTGAAACCCGTTACGATTGAAGGTAATCGCATCAATGTGCAATTCGAGGTGCCCGAAGGACCATTTCATACAATGCTAACGATCCCTCACTTCGCATTGATACCTCTCGGGAAGCTACGAGCGGGCGATTACAGTGTAGTGATCCCCGAAGCCAAGCGTGTCTGTAAATCCTTTCAGTTTGAAGTCAAGTAACTGGACAAATTTTTACAAACAGAGTGTCGTCGCAATACAAATCCTTCTTCCGCGTTGAACAGCGTCCATCAGCGGTTACTCTTTCTTCTCCGGTCGCTGACGCTCACGGCTCGCCTATTCAATTCGTGCAATTCGTTTGATTCGTGGTTTCCCTCCGCGTCTCAGCGTGAAAATTCTTGATGGCCAAAAATCGTGGTGGCATCACGCTCCAAAATCACGACAATGGGGTCTTATCGTTAGCCGCGACGTGTTGCGAAGCAACGCGGAGCGAGTACAACCTAGCACTTTGTAGGCCGGAACAAGCGGTGCGCAGTTCCGACAATGTACGACCAGCACCGCTACCATGCCGGAACTTCGTATAACTCGTTCCGGCCTACTTAATTCACACCCATTCCGAGGGACAGAAGCTTTACACCCTTAGTCCTGGCAACGCCGAAGGTCTAGACACACGACAAACACGATGAAAAAAACACAATTCATTTCGAAGTGCGCAGAAAAGTCTGCCAAGTTGGACAAGTTGGAAGAATTGACGCTTTTCCCGAGAAAAACGAGGGGCGCCAACAGAAATCAACTTGGCAAGGTTTGCCAAGTTGAGCACGACGACGCGCGAGGCCGGAGGTCAGTAACATTTCTGCCCTGTCCTTTGGCGCGTCACAAACAAAAAAACCACGCGACAAGTTCTGTCGCGTGGTCGTAATGTTATTCGATTGATCCGAGCGAATTAGGGGCTCGCTGGGGGATTATCGTCGTCATCATCCAATGCCAGAGGAACGGCAATCGCGGTCGCAATCGCACCGGCGGTGATGATCGGATGCTCGGCAATCCATTGGCCGGCCGAAGCCAGGGGTCCACCACCCATTTGGCCGCGAACTACGGAGTCACCAGACACCATGTTCAAACCACTTAGCGATGAAGGAGGAGCCGTTTGTGGGGCCCAAAAGCGATAGACGCTCGAGTTGCCCTTGGTCGAAACTTGATAAACGCCACCCTTGAGGCTGGCAACACGAAATTCGCCTTTCGCATCGGTCGTGACACGAGCAATTTCCTTGCCACCGGTCGACAACGAAACAGGAGTCATCGCTTGAGGCTTGCCGGCGGTATCGACGACTTGGCCGATCAACACACCACCATCGGCTAAAGCGACGTCCTGTGGAGCGACCGCGACGGAGGCTGATCGAGCGACAACTGGTTGATTCACTTCAGCCGCCAAAATCAACTGAGGCTGAGTCACAATGGCAGCGGCGGCGACCCACGTCACGCCTCGCTGCAAGGACTTAGAAAAATATTTCGACATGAAAGAACTCCATTTCTGCCCCCAACCGTTTGGATGAGGAAGGTCCATCAATTCAATAATCCCTATACCTCCCTTTTTGCAGAGCGGCGAATCGTAGCGATTCTTCCCCTCCACGCAAAGGGCAACCATGCAACGAACTCAGCAAGCAGTCTGGCGACTTCAGTGTTTTATTAAGGCGACGAAGGCGAACCAGAATTCGACAAAGCAATGGGGATGGCAATGGCCGCACCAACGGCTGCACCAGTCACAAGCGGATGATCAATCATCAACGCTAGCAAACCACCTCCATGCCCCTGAACTCGTCCACTTCGCACTGGACCGCCCATGTGCTGGCCCCGCACAACGTCACCTGCAGCCACGACCAGCAATCCTTGCTGGGCAGCAGGAGGTGCCGTGCCCGGTGCCCAAACCCGACACGAACCTTCAATCCCAACGGCGGCCACCTCGAACGTGCCTCCCTTCAACCCCGCAACCTGGAAAACGCCCTCTTTGCCTGTCTGGCAGCGAGCAACTTCCTTGCCACGTGAGGTTAAAACTACGGGAACGCCCGTCATGGCTTGGCCTTCGGCATTCACGACCTGCCCGATCAACACGCCATTGCCTTGTAAAGCAACGTCGACCGATCGCGGCAGTATGGTCTCGGCGTTGACCAGCGATGCACTATGAAACCCCATGCACCACAGGACAACGACCAATATTTTGATCGAATTCGTCTTCATATATCCACCCTCTCAGACAAGCGCTCGTTGGCCCCTGAATTGCACCAACAAAGCGGATCACCTCGGCGGCTCAACGGACAAATGTCGAGCCGGAAATGACACAGATACGGGGGGTATCGGTCAAAAAACAAATTGGCTCAAGTTACAAATCGCAAAAACTGCATAAACATTGCGGCCGACATCATTGCTGCCATTACCAGCAGATTAGGCCATAAAGTTTATGTAATTTGGCAAATGATGACATGCGAGAAGCTTACGTAAAGCAGATAACCAAACCATAAATGCTACGAGCGAGACCATGATTTGAAATGAGCCACGAACTGATTGTCGAGTTGGGGCAATGCGCCGCGCAGCCTCTGTGATAGCACACCGGGAGGATTGCCCCGTTGGATGTCAGCCAGGAAATGCACCAATTCGCGATGTGCTGGCAACGGCCCGTGCAGCATGAAATGAACCCAGGCCCAGGAGAAGCGGTATTCGACGGAACCCATTTGCGAAAGATCACCGCATTCTTCCAAAGACTCGATGCTGCGAATCATGCCAAACCGTTGGTGCCAACGAATCTTGGCGTGGTGTGGATTCTCAAATGCTCGTTGTGGTGCTGGAACTTCGAAGTACTCAGCCAAACCCTCGTCCAACCACAACGGAACCATGGGCAAGCTCGCATGCAGCAAGGAATGGGTGCATTCGTGCCGCAAGTCAACGGGTAGTTCAGGATGCCGATAAGCGTACACGGCAGCCTGTTTACCACGCTGGACATACAAGGCCCGGCGATAAGGCACGTTCGGATAGAGCTGTTTAAGGAGTTCCTTGTGCATTCGTTGGTCGTTGACCAGATACACATCAATCTGCTGTTGTGCGGTAGGAACAGCCAGAGTCCGTTGGAGTTCCAACTCCAAGGCGGAGAGTTCTTCAAACAACGGCGTCAAATCGCCCAGTGGGAAGCTCGCTTGAAGCTGAAACGGCCCGTGCGAACGCGAGTCCTGCCAAACCGTTGAGGCGCGGCAGGAATTTTGGCCGAGCCAATGCGCAAAGAGCGCAGTACCTCCGGCGGCCAGAAATGTCCGGCGTGACAACAGGCTCATCAGCCCACTTTCTTTGATGAGAAGAAGCCTGACCAACCACGACGTTGTCGCACGCGAACACCACCAGCGACCGATTTACCAAGCGCGACCAATTCGGGATTGATCGAACAAAGGTCGGCAGCGGTATCTTCACCCACCAATTCGGCCACGCGATCGTAAGCCCGGTGAATCAGCGGACGACGAGATTTTATGCCATGGGCATCGGTGGCGAGGAAATGGACCAAACCGTGCTCAAGCATCCACTCGGCAAGCTCTTGGCTGCGTGAACCAAATGTGCCCATCAAACTGCCGGCGGTCACCTGCATCAGGCAGCCGCATTCGACCAGCGGTTCCAGCATGCTCACATCTCGCATGATGCCCTGATTCCGTTCAGGGTGCGAGAGAATGCCCGTCATGCCGTGACGTTCGAGTGCAGCGAGCACGCCCTCGATTGGAAAATACAGTTCGTGAGGCAATTCCAGCAACACATGCAGACCATGATCGCCGAGCGTCATCACTTCGCCGCTGACAAGCTTTTCGATCATGCCGTCTTCGATCCGCACGTCACCACCGGGGAGAACTTCCAGCGGAATATGGTGGGCATCGAGAAATTGCTGAAACTCTAAAGTGCGAGCGCGGATTTCATCGCCGTGGTTGTGCGCAAAGTTGCCCAGTTGGTGCGGCGTCATAATCATCGTGTGAATTCCGTCGTCGACGGCCATCCGCGCCATCGCGAGTGACGTTTCCAGATCGGGCGAACCATCGTCAATTCCCGGGAGAAGATGACAATGGATATCGGCAAAGCTACCTTGCATAGCGAGCTCCGCTGCAAGCAGAAGAAGGGGTCGGATAAGAGCGGCTGGAGAATAGAAATCGCGACCCAAGCGGTCAAGGCAGGTCAAAATCAGAGTTTAAGCGGGTAATCGGTCACTTTTTCCACGCCCGTAGCTGTTACGACATAATTCTCTTCCAGCCGTACTCCATTGTGCAATTCTTCGTGATAAAGCCCTGGCTCGGCCGTAAAATAGTCCCCCTCTTCAAAAGTGTCGTCCCAGTAAGGGTTCAGATGGGGACCTTCCTGCGGTGCGAGACCCACGCCATGTCCCAGATGATGGTTGAATACCCACGGCAACCGTTTATCCAGCATTGCTTGCACTTGCTGGAAGAGTTGCAGGCAACTGGCTCCCGGTTTTACAAAGGACCGCACCAGCTCTAGCACTTCGATCACAGCTTGCCAGGCTTGCTGCTGCTTCTCCGTCGGAGATCCTCCCACGGCAATCGTCCTGGCGTTGTCGCTGTAGAAACCTCGAAAGCCAACACCGAGATCGAAGATGTAGAGCTCGCCAGCTTCAACCCGCCGATTCCGTGGCGCACCGCCACGGGCATTGCTCCGAAAATCCTGGCCGAAGTAAGTCAGCGGCTCACCCAGTTCAGTGACGGCCGCTGCATGCAGGGCGTTATAAACATCGATCTCGTTGACGCCCGGCTTAACAATCTCGCGGGCCAGGGCATACATCACGCGATTCGCGTCGTTGGCCCGTTTGAGCATCCGCAATTCATCGGGTTCCTTTTTACGGCGAAGGCGAAAGATCGTGGACTCGATATTCGCGATTTCACCGTCGCAAGCCGCCATTACATCGGGGCCAAGGCTCGTCCATTCCCCGCCGACGTGCTTGAGAGTCTTCGGCAGTGCTTGTAGCAACACCGCGTTGCTAGCAACACGTTGTTCGTCGCGTAAGGTGGAATGCCATTTTTCCTCGTAGGCTAGCACTTCATCCGCGGCCACGAGGATATCCTTCTTTCGTGCCGGGAGGACCAAAGTCACTTTGCCGTTGCGATCCATCGCAGCTGCCGGCGAAAAAAGCGGCCCGACATAAGCGCCTGTGAGCCACTGCACGGTCTCGGAGCGGGTGAGCAACACCCACTCCCAACCTTGCAGTTCCATTTCGGCCAACAACCGTTGTTGGCGGGAGCGGCAACCAGCCACATCGACTTCATAAGGATCGCTAGCCATCAATTCTGTTCCGTGATTCCAAGGGGAGGGCAAGTCAGAGCGATGCTGGCCCAAAATCCCCTCGGGACTCAGCCACTTCGCCGATTCGTCATTATCGCGATTTATGAGCGCGATGCCACTACCATAAGTATCACTTCTCGAACCTCTGATTTTCTCATTTCAAGACTTCCAACTTGGTCAACTTGGTCAACTTGTCCAACTTTTCCACCTCTATTCACGTTTCCGCGAATTGATTTTTTTTCAGACGGGGCTGGCCAAATCTGTGGTTGACAGCGCCTCTCTGCTTGACAGCATGCCATTCCTGGCCAGGGTGAAGTTATTATACCCGATTGAGTGGCCAAAACGGAGAAGTCGCGTAGGAGTAACCACGAATAAAACGAATCGCACGAATAGACTTGGCGAGCCGTGAACGTTAGTGACCGGAGAAGATTGAGTAACCGCTGATGGACGCTAATGAATGCTGATGAATCGAGTTGCACGGACGAACATCATGGCAGTGAGCAAAAGCAGGAATGCGTTTGGCGGTCGCCGAGTTGGGTGCCACCGCTGGCTTGCCCAGCAGTGTCTTCATGAACTCTTTCTTCGGCCAGAAATTCCGGTGAAATGTTGTCCGTGGCGGATGTCTATTCTGTCCTCATGAGCATACGTCAACCAACGAGACGGGCTTTGTGAAACAATCACCGATTGGCATTACGTGGCACGCCGTGATGGGGCACACGTTTCTGCTCGATAACCTGAGCTAGCCCGGCTGCCAAGTGAGTTTTTGTAGGCCTTGTCGATGTCACACCGCACTAAGTGCTAAGAGTTTGGCAGGTGTCGTGGAAGACACTGCTAGGCAAGCTAGCAGTGGCACCCGGCAAGTAAAGGAAAAAACAAATGCCGGCTCATGGTAAACTCCTATTTTTACAACCAATAGTTCAAGAATTCTTATTGCTCGACATATTTTCCACGACCGAAAAATCGAACGGCTGGCAGATAAGCATTTTTGCTCTCTCATCCAAGACCGGCTCGCAATCGTCTACAACTGAGTTCGTCTTTTTCGTAAAGCCTACAATTTTCACCTGATACTTACCGGTAATTAATTTTCCGAGAGGAATGATTGCCACCTTCGGCGAGACTAGCGGCCTACTTTTGGGAGGTCCTAAACAATATTCGATGGTGATCGTAGTATCTGATCGCTCGACTCGTCTCAACTGCATAAAACCAATGGTGTGGGTAAAAAAAACGGCCGAGATTTCACTTCCCTCAGGAAAGGAATCCTGGTGAGGTTGATCTTCCACAAGTACGGCATGGACCTGCTCCAACGCTTCGCGACCTTCACCAAGTACAGCAAAGCCGGGACGCAAGGCTTTGTTGTTTGGCAGTCTTTTAGCTGAGAGAGACCTGTGAATTTGATATGTCAGCGAAGTCCAAACATTCTTGCTGTCATGCTTTGGCTCAATACTCGAAGCTGCCTTCGTTTCACGTAAGTTAATGCCCCATATCTCGCTCAGTGGTATCTCCACCGTCTCCTCAGCAAAGCTGTTGGGGCAGAATAACAAGACCAACAGAATAGCGACGCGACCGCTCATCGAATTTGTTCCTCAGAAGAAAATTTGCCTCGCCCGCCATTTTCTTCCTATGCGCGGCCAATTGCAAGTTAAGATCTTGTGACAACGTGTTTTAACACTAGAGCGATAGCAGCCGGCTTGGCCGAATAGAGATTTTCGACGAGATCACTGATTGCCGTGATTCCAGAGTGGCAGCCAAAGCTGCATGCCACGTGCATATTTTGCTTTAGAACGTGTTTTGAAATTGTTGAATTTGTATTTGAGCGGAAGGCGCGACAGGATTTTTTAATGGTCTCGGGTGATTGGAATTCGTGCCGTTACCTATGGTCACCCGACGCTATCGCGTTGCGGCTCAGTGTCGTAGGGCGATGCTTCGACAGCGTTGCCGGCCATGGCATCGCGTATAAGAAGGCCCGGAGGACGTGGTCCTCCGGCTAGGGCGAGTGGAGAGATTTTATGGGTCGAATCGTCCCAATTCCGGACAGACGTCTCAAAGTGGGATGGATTTTCTGACAGACGACGCTCGCTAGCTACTATCGCCCCCAGATATCGCAAGACGTAAAACGTTAATTTATCGAGACTTACAACTTGCCAGCGGCTTTGGAAAGACAATATCTCATCCTTGGCATAGGCGTTGCCGTATTACAGTCATCGCAACACGCGAGGGCACCTCTCAAAAGAGAGTCACGCCGATAACACATCAGCTTTTCGTAGGAGGAAGTAAGGATGCTCGTTTTAAGCCGTAAGATGGGCGAACGTATTCACATTGGCGAAGATATCTTCGTTGAGGTGCGCCGGGTCGCCGGAAATAGAGTGACATTAGCCGTTTGTGCTCCCAAAAACGTCCGGATTCTCCGCGGTGAATTGTTTGAGGCCGGTGATGCCGGTGACGTGCTCGATGAAGGTGTCCTGAATCAATCGACGACCGACACCGTCATTATGAGCGAATCTCAAGCTGCCGTCGTGGAAGGTCTCCTCGCTGAAGCCGTCAAACAACATGAACTCCAACTCGATCACGCGGAAACTGTTTGAGTTGAGTGAGAGAGACTGTTTTGGACAGGGGGAACGTCAGGGGGCCAGACGCACAATTGAAACCCACGAAGCCGCCCAACCAAGTTGCTGTTGCCTAAGATCCCCATTCACAAGAGGCTAACTTGGTGTGCTGGACGCCGAGACTGGTCGGTTATGACAGTCTCGTGCTGATCCGCGGGCGGCTTTTTCTATGCGCCCGTTGAAGCTTTGCTACGCTTAAGTTCTTTGCAGCGTTTAAGTTTTCGCTCCGACCGACAACAGGCCAGCAGCGTGCTAGCAAAACCGCCTGAGCTTGCCAGCTCAAGGTGCGTTTTCTACTCTTCGCCACTGTTTTTCTTGGTCACCAGCCAACCACGCAGGGATAGTGCGTTGCGGCAATCTTTTCCCCATCAGTCCTTGAAGCTCGGCGTACGTGCTAACCTTGCGCGGACGTTATTCATTGCGCTGATCTGTGGAACCTTGCTGACGGGCTGCGCTAGTTCCACGAACAAATGGGTAGCACTGCGTTCCACGCCGAAGAATCCGCTCACCCAATCGCTTGGTTTACTGACTAAACAAGGTGCCAAACCGACCGAACGCACCATCCAGTTGCTGCGGCGCTACAACCTTGAAAGTGCGCTTAAGGAAGATCGTAACGAGCTGCTGGCCGAACTCAGCAAGATAGACGAACAAAGCCCGAATCGCGAGCACGCTTACGCGCAAGCTGAACTGGCCTACGTCGGCGCGAAGCAGGCGGAACGGTCCATGCGGCAAGGTCAGGCGGTGGAACTCTATAGCTCGGCGGTGCTTCACTCCTACCGCTATTTGTTTGACACCAAATATGGTGCAGCCTGCAATCCCTACGACCCCGAATTTAGGCGAGCCTGTGACCTCTACAATGCGGCACTTGAAGGATGTTTACGGATCGTGCAGAACCGCGACGCTCTGAGTCCGGGGACCATGCGAACGATTAAAACAGCCAACAGCGATTGTCAAATTGAAGTCGTGCTCAATAGCGAAGGCTGGCATGACGAAGACATCGATCACTTTGAGTTCGTCTCTGATTACGAAGTTCATGGTCTTAGGAACCATTATCACAACTTCGGATTGGGCGTACCCTTGATCGCCGTTCGCAAGTGTCATGAGGGTGAGGACCCGCGCGAGGAATTCTATCCGCGTGATTTGTCGTTTCCTGTCACGGCTTTTATGAGAGTTAACCTCGAAGCTAGTGGAAATAGTAACGTAGAAACGGCCGTCTTGGAGCTACATGATCCACTCGACGAACCTAGGGTCACCGTCGCCAATCGAGTCGTGCCGCTCGAAACCGATCTCAGTACCCCACTGGCACACACTTTAAGTCAGCCAGCGCTCGACGATACGCGACTCTCAACGTTGGGCTTACTCAAGCCCGAGAAAGTTGCCAAAGAGCAGGGGCTGTATATGCTCGAGCCTTTCCAACCGGGCAAGGTGCCAGTCGTGATGGTCCACGGCTTGTGGTCAAGCCCCGTGACTTGGATGGAAATGTTCAATGACTTACGCAGCGATCCGCAAATTCGCGATCACTATCAGTTCTGGTTTTACCTTTACCCGAGCGGTCAACCCTTTTGGATCAGCGCCGCGCAAATGCGGACCGACTTAGCCAAAGTACGGCAAAAACTTGACCCCGCGGGAACTTGTCCCGCACTGGATCAGACCGTGCTAGTGGGACACAGTATGGGTGGCCTGGTTTCGAAACTGCAGACGGTTGACAGCGGTAATGAATTTTGGGCGACGCTCAGCGATAAGCCCTTTTCCGAACTCTCCGCCGATGATGATCTGCGTGATGGTCTTGCGCAAACGTACTTCTTTGATCCGAATCCGTCAGTAAGAAGGGTGATCACAATTGGCACGCCCCATCGGGGCAGCGAATTTTCCAACGACACGACGCGGTGGTTAGGTCGTAAGCTTATTCAAGTGCCAGCCAAGATGATCCAAGGCCGGCATCAATTGATCGCCCGCAATCCCGACTTTTTCCGGCCTGATGCGCCACTCGACATTAGCACGAGCATCGATTCGTTAGCACCGAACTCCCCTTTTCTCCCCGTGCTGCTAACCGCCCATCACGGTCCTTGGGTAAAATATAACAACATCATTGGCGAGATTCCCGACAAAGGAATTATTACTCTCTTCTCCAGTGGCAAGGGAGATGGTGTGGTAACACTCGAAAGTGCCAAGCTCGACGATGCCGAATCACAGATCGTGGTGGCCGCGGATCATAGTATGGTACACCGCCATCCTCAAAGCATTCTCGAAGTTCGCCGCCTCTTGTTACAGCAAGTCGCCGAACTCCGTGGTTACGGAAACGGCGAAGTTCTCCAAGTTGGCATTCCTCCACGACACATGGAAGTCGAACCCGATTACTTCACCGATTCCGAGGCACCTTTGCCCACTCAACATGAATTTGTGCCACATGATCAAGTTGATGTGGCTCGAGAACCATCAGAAACCATCGCACGATAGTTGCGTTAGATACTCCAAGCCCCAGCCGCGGAACCGACAACCGATTCCAAAGTGGTCTTTGCCTCTGTTGACCACGAGTCATTCCGATTTTCACGAATGCGTGACTTGTGCTTCAAAGTCGGCACGCCATCTTCTTTAGCAGTATCACCTTCGCCGGCTGCTTCATTCGCCAAGTCGAACGCCAGTTCACCACGAATGACGTTGTAATCGTGCGGAGCTTGAATGCCGATCCGCACAGCCTTGCCCTTCATCCGCAAGACGGTGATGGTGATCGAGTCGCCGATTTGAATGGTTTCGCTTTGCTTTCTGGTGAGAACTAACATGACACACTCCCTGCGTTAGTAAGATGAGCTTCCGTTCCGTTTAGAAAAGTTGGTGTCGTTTAAGACACGCATCGATACTACGCACAGCGCATGCCAATGGTGCGGCGAGATTTCGTCAAGCCCAGAAAATCGCGATTTCTCGGCAATTCATCGACTGCTAGCTATCGTTGAACATTGGCGATATTGAAGCTTTAGACTGACAGCATTGTAAAAAGTAATGTTTGCCGTCGGACGACCAAGATTCGCAGTGACACGGCGAAAACCAGAAGGCCCTAATTTTGTGGTTCGTGATCCATGCGATCACGGAGTTTGGCGGCCAGCTCATACTGCTCGGTCGCGATCGCTTGAGCTAATTGTTCAGCAAGCGAGGGGCCGATCTCGTAGTGCTTGGCGATCGAGTCTCGCATCTCGCGCAATTTCTCAACGAAGGTATCTTCTTCGTATTGTTCTAAAGCTTCTTGCGATTCAAACAAGTTTCGCAACGAAGTCAGCCCAGCATCGACAGCTTCCACTGCGCCACGGGGATTGGATTTTTCCAATTCCACGAGCGCCAAGGCCTGAATGCGATGGAACATCACGAACGGCCGATACTGTTCGTGCATCATGGCCCACTGGGGATCGGGGGCATAAGCGGCACTGAAATCCATCAATGAGAGCGTGTGGTCGGCATCGCTGATCGCCTCGGCGTAGCGGTTGAGAGTCAACCAGCAAACGCGGCGGTGATAGAACTGGTAAAACTCGCGGTCGATTTCGTTGCACCGCTGACCATCAAGCTGAAAGGCTGGGCCCTCGGCGAAAGATAACGAGAGCATGTAGTCGTAAAAGGTTTCAAACCCTTCGGGCATGACACCGTCGGGACGACCTGTCTCCTCCATCTGGACAATGCCCATGTCGACCCGCATCTGTAATACGGGCCGGCCATCGGAACCTTTGACTTCACGCACCAAGACTTGGCCGGGCACAAAAGGCCAATCGGCAAAGTAATTGTCGAGGTGTTGAATGCGTCGAGCCATGAGTGGATTGTTAAGCAGCGTTCAATGAGAATCAAGTCACATTGAATTTTACCCTAAAGCTGCCACTCGTGGCGAATATTCTCGTGGAAAACGTTGCCAGCAAGGTGCAGATTATGGACACCTTCAGCCTTCGCCCCCTTCATCTAACCACATCGAGTCTTGCAGCAGCGCGATTTCCTCTTTGTCGTGATGATCGACGCGTTCCAACAAGGCATAGATTTCTTCGCAAACAGTCTGGATTTCGTCTTCATCGTATTCGCTTAAAGAATCGACTTTGGGAAGCAGATTATCCATTACTCGGCGGAAGCGGCTGTGGTCGTGTTCCAAGCGATCAACACGAAAGTGCATGTTGGGCTTGATTTCTTCCACGTAAACCATGTAGCCGTCTTGCTCTTCGATGTTCATCAAACGCTCAAGATGGCGCTGAAACGATTTGAGCGTGAACTGTACGCTGGACAGCTTACGAGAAATGCCCTCGGGAGGGACTTTCCAGCCCAACGTCACCCGCAAGGCTTGTTTTACATGGTTAAGAATTTCGTGTTCGAGACACGCCGCATTGGCTTGGGATTTTATATCGAAGGTTTGCATGTGAACATCCTCCATTCATTGCGTGATGAGAATTCTTTCTCATCGCTGTAACATCGATCTTAGAAATGTTGTCGTGATCGCTGAAGCAGTGACAGACGAAGAGTCGTCTGGCGGCAAGCCGTCACTTGTTACCATGCTCCTTTGTGAATGAGGAAACTTGTTCTGCAGTTGCCTGGGAGTCGCAACCAGCGATGTGTAGATTCGCTGTCGCCTCTTTGAGAAGGCCTTGTATTTTACCGCGCGAGTTGCGAAACAAGCAATTACCTGGTGCTATTCAAGTTTAGCTTTTTCAGAAGCCAATCCCGAACTGCCAGCCAGATAAGCACTTGCGGCGATTGTGTTCAATTCTCGTCAGAAGGACGGAACTTGCGTTGAGTTTTTTGAACGGATTTTTGACGCTTCTCAGTTAACCGCTCTTCGATCGAACTTCGCGTGGGACGTGATTTTTTGCGTTTGCGTGGCACGATCAAAGCCGCCTGAATGAGTTGACGCAACTTTTCGTAACAATCCGAGAGGTTGCGCCCTTGGTCGCGATATTTGTCGCTGCTGAGCATCACTTCCCCGGCTTGATTGATCCGCGTGGGGAAATAGGCCTCGAAACGGACCTTCACTTCCGCAGGCAACGCGTCCGAAGCACGCAGGTTCCAGCGTACTTGGGCCTTGCTGTTGACCTTGTTGACGTTCTGCCCGCCGGGCCCCGAGCTACGGGCAAACGACGCTATCAATTCCGAACTGGGAATGACAATCTGCGAATTGATGACTAGTGAGCGCGACATGGCAATACCGTTGGGACGGCAATGCCGCCGTGCTTATGAAATCGACTTGCTCAAGGCGGGCATCATCGCTTCAAACTGCTGGCGGCAATCGGCAAGTAGCCGATGGTAGCTTCCCATTTCGAAACCAACGCCTGAAAGCTCAACGTCGAAATCGCCATTATAGCCAGCTTCGCGCAAACCGAGGATGGTTTTTCGCAAGGGAATTTTGCCTTCGCCGAGCGGGCAACGCTGCTGATCGACTCCGTGGGGAACACGACGATCACCTAGCTGGACAAGAGCCAAGTAGGGCACGAGCTCTCGAAGATTCGACAAAATGGCCCGATCATGGCCGAAGTGATAAGTATCAAAAACCAGCTTGAGATTCGGAGAATTGATATTTTCGATCAGGGCCAGAGTCGACTCGATGTCGGTCAGAAACGTCCAGTCCCGAGCACAGGCGGGGTGCATCGGCTCGATTGCCAAAGTCACATCCGCGGCCTCAGCTAATGAGAGCAGCGTATCAAGCGCCACGCGAAACAATCGTTCGGCATGGCGGTAAATGTGATTATTGCGGCCACCCGGATAAACAACCAAACAACCCGCATTCATCGCCCCGGCAAGCCGGATGGCTTGGCAGGCGTCGTCGATGGATTCGTCCCAGGTGCGGCCATCGCTCCCTGTGAATCCCCCTGCCCACAGCAAATGCGAGACACGCAGGCCGCTGTCGGCGAGCAGATCAACACCGGCTTCCTCGCCAAAATCGGCTAACTTTTGCCGCCATACGCCGATCGCTTCGTAGCCCGCCGCTGCATAGTTGAAAACATCCTGCTCGAAGGACCAACGGAAAGTGGTCACCTCGCTCATCGATAACTTGGGACAAGCGGCAACACTGCTCAAATCCATAAAACACCGTGTGCTCCGAGAAGCGAATCGAAAAACGACCAGCCTTAACCGGCAGACCTTGCGAGAGGCCCTAAAAATGGCGTTTCTCAGCGGGTAGGGGGCTGAGTATGGTGGATTGTTGATTTGGTGTAAAGCTTGAACTGGAGCAATTTTTGGTCGGCAGCAGTGCCATCATATTAGCGCGCGAACTTATCCAGCTATTGCGAATTCTACGGGATTTTCTTTGCTATTATCAACTTTTTCTCGTAGAGTCAGGAATTGAAATAAGGCTGTTGTTTGTGGTTTTCTGTTGGTAAGTTAAAGCAACAAGTTGAAGCCTTGGAGTCAGCTAACGAATGAGTCGTTTGCGTTGACTTCGGGTTGATTAATTAATCATCGATAGGTTTTAGAGACAAGATTTGCGTCTTGCCTACAGCTATCGAATGATCATTCTTGGCAGGGAATCGATTGTTGCAGCATCGTTTGCTCGATGCTCACAGTTGCCAGGGTAATTTAACGTGACAGTGAAGGGGTTTGAGAGAAGTATGCGCAACTATGCGCAATGATTACTTAGAAATCCTCCGCATGTGTTGAAGAGCCCTTGGTATCTGTTATCGAATTACCTAAGCCCCGATGAATTCATCGGACTGACAGCCAGGAGTGTGCAATGCCGATTCGCCTGCTAGTTGCCGACGACCACGCGGTCGTTCGGGCAGGTGTTGCGTCGATGGTTCGCGAAAGCGACATCACTGTGGTCGCCGAAGCATGTGATGGAGCACAAGCGCTCCAGATGGCACAACAACATCGGCCCGACGTAGTACTTCTCGACGTGCGCATGCCCGAATCCGATGGCATGGCGTGCCTGTCAAAACTCAAGGCCGAAATGCCGGATATTCCGGTCGTAATTTTCACGGCCCATGATAATCCGACATACATTGCTCGCGCGGTCGCTCTCGGGGCGGCGGGCTACTTGGTTAAGAGTGCCTCGCAAGCGGAATTAATTTCCGCGGTTCAACAAGTGGCCACCGGCGTGACACTCTGGAATCGGGAGAACCTCCGCCGTGTTTCAGGGCCTCTCACGAATTCACGCCCGACCAACGATCTCGAAGTACCGCTCACGAAACGCGAAAGCGAGGTCCTCAAACAACTCGCTTTGGGGCTAAGTAACAAAGAAATTGCCCAAGCTTTGTCGATTAGCTACGAAACAGTGAAAGAGCACGTCCAACACGTGTTGCGTAAGCTTGGAGTTTCGGACCGCACGCAGGCGGCGGTCTGGGCCGTGCGGAAGGGCTTGGTTTAGACAGATTTGCCGCCTTGTCCGCACGCTCGGCGAGCGGATAATGGGGCACATGACATTTGAGTTTTCTGATCTGCCGAGCCAATTTCGCCAACTTCTAGGCCAGTGCCGCGAACTTTATTTGTCGGCTGGCGAACAATGCGTGCGAGATTTTCCCGATCAACTTCCTCAGTCGGGGAGTGGGTTCGTCCAACTCATGGACGATCTGCATCGCGCCTTGGTGGTGAAAATTTTCATCACGATTTGCGAAGCGGATCGTCGCTGGAGCACCAACGAGAAATTTCTCGCCGAAGTGCTGCTCTTTCATCTGTGGAGCCAATGGCTCAACGAAGAAGCCCTCAAGGCGGCGATTCACGACATGTCGGGCAAAGCGTCGTCGCTTAAATGGTACGCGCTCGTGCGACCATTCGATCAAATTGCCCCTTTGCGTGAGCGCGTCGGTGAACTAGAAACCATCGCGATGCGCCTGGCCAACGTGATTGCCCGCGCGGATGGCCCACTCAAGGAACGGGAAGCTCTCCACGTGAAGATGGTGCAGGATGAACTGCACCGCCACCTGCGACAAATTCCCATCGACGAGCCAACCCAGCACGAAGAGGAATCGCAAGCTCGCATCGAAGCGATCGACAAAATTTTGCTCGATCGCAATGAGCTTCCCGAAACACGGCACGGTTCCACAGCCGTGCAGAAAGATCCCCAATTACTCGGCCAGCCCAGGATCAAAATTGCTGAAGAAATAGAAGGCAAGCAAGAGCCTCAAAAATCTCCTGAGCAGGTTTTGAAAGATGCGCTCGCCGAGCTTGACCGCCTGATTGGCTTGGGCAACATCAAGCAGGAAGTGAGGACGCTTACCAATTTCCTGAAAGTTCAGAAGCAGCGTGAACAAGCTGGCTTGCCCACGACAAACCTTAGTTTGCACATGGTCTTCAACGGCAATCCGGGGACGGGCAAAACAACCGTCGCCCGCATCGTCGGTACGATTTTCGGTGCGATGGGCGTACTCAAGAAAGGGCATCTGGTCGAAACCGATCGCTCGGGCTTGGTTGCCGAGTACGCTGGCCAAACCGGCCCAAAAACCAATAAGAAGATTGACGAAGCGTTGGACGGAGTCTTGTTTATCGACGAAGCCTACACGCTCATTTCCAGCGAAGGGGAAGATCCGTTTGGCCATGAAGCCGTGCAAACCCTTTTGAAAAGAATGGAAGATAACCGCGATCAACTCGTGGTCATCTTGGCGGGTTATCCGCTCGAAATGGAAATCCTGCTGCGCTCGAATCCCGGACTGTCGTCCCGTTTTAGCCGCAACCTTGAGTTTCTGGACTACTCGCCGCTGGAGCTGACTCAAATCTTTGGTTTGATGTGCGACAAAAACCAATACACTCTCAAACCGTTAACCCGTGCGAAAGTGATCGTCGGCTTCGATTATCTCTGGCAACGTCGCGACCGCTACTTCGGCAATGGCCGAGCGGCTCGCAACTTGTTCGAACATGCGATTCGCTTGATGGCCAACCGCATTGCCGAAATTGCAGAGCTATCGGTTGAGCAGTTATCGATGCTCGAACCACAAGACGTGGAATTTAAGGATGTGCCACTGGAGGTATTTGTTAACGTCACCGAGGATAGCCATTTAAGATTTCATATCGAATGCCCTGCTTGTAAACACGGCAAGGATGCGCCGACGAAATTTTTGGGGCAACAAGTACGCTGTCCAAAGTGCGAGCATAATTTCTCTGCCGACTGGGGAACCTTGGTGGCCAGTACCAATGGCGACCAGGCCAACGGTAACCAAGCTAATAACAACCCGTCTAAATAGTTACCGCCGGACAGTTCCACCACCTAAAGCGCCGCTGCTCAAAGCTTCATAGACGCTGGGCCCTGCAGGAGCAGCAGCGACTTCGCGTTGCTCAGCAGACCGATTGGGAGTGGGCCGTGATGCCGCAGCTCCCACGGACACCCATCCGCCTGACTTTGCTCCAGAATCCGGATCCTGGCCACGTACAACCGTGGAAGCAGGAGCAGAGACTGGCTGAGCAACGGTTCCGCGTGCCTTGGCATTGCTGGCCAATTGCAACTGAGGCCGACCCTCTTTGACCCAACCGAGCCAGGAATTCTGCAAGGTGAGCAAGTCGCTGTAACCGTAATTTTCCTTGATCGCGCGAGGCCAATTTTCGTCGGTTAAGCCATCGGCGACGAATTCCAAGAATGCCTGTTTGCCGTATTGGGAAATCAAAAACTGTGCGAGGGAGTGTCCTTGAGCATAAAGCGGCAACACGTCCTGCGGATATTCCTTCATCGCAAACATGTGGCTGAACGGAATTCCGCGACGAGTTTGCAGGAATTCAATCAGCATGTTTTCCTGCTTGGAAATCTCGCTGTGATGCTCGACCGTGGTGCAAGCTCCTTCGTCGGCCCAACGCGGCAGCGGTTGACGGAAATGGCAGGCAAAAATGGTGTGTGTGATCTCGTGAGGCAACACGGAATCGAGAATCCGTTCGCGCGAGCCTTGAATATCCATGCGCCAGCCAAACACTTCACCACGATCAAACACGAAACTTGTCGCGCCGCCGGCCCCCAAGTTTTGTTCAACACGCGCCTTGATCGGACATGGCTTCGACCAGCCGGGAAGTTCCTTCCCTAACCATTCGATTGCCAATTCTTTGCGATACTTTTCGGCGAAGTCGCCGATCTCTTTCGCCAATTGTGGCGTGGGCGCATCCACCGTGAAGTTTTGTGTTCGATACCCTGCGCCGGCCTGCGCAGCGCAATGAATGATGGCGAGAAGTACGAGTGATAACAAGAACTTAATGGCGCAACGACCACTAGTCCCAAAAAGGGGAGCTTCCATGCTCAAACCTGTGCGGGGTTGAAGGACGATCCATGTCCTAGAGCAAAATACTCAGGCGAATCGTGAGCGTGCAAACGGCGGACCAACTCTGCACAACTCAAACGCTCATTCGCCGAATCAGCAAGGAACTGGGATCTTGGGGGCGAATCAATACTGCGGGGTCGCCATCGCACGAGTAATTCGTCGCGATGACTTTGCAAAATTTACAGACCGCGCGCGGAAACACCTAGAGTAAATTCCGCAGAATTTCTAGCATGCTAGCTAGTGATTCGCTAGCGATCAGGCCCGAAAACGATCAAGTGGCTTGAGCCGCCTTGATGCGATCAATCAATCGACCGGGTGAGCCCATGGCGTTGTAACCGCCATCGAGATGCAGGATTTCCGACGTCACTCCGGCAGACATGTCGGAGAGCAAGAACGCGCCGCAGTTGCCTGCTTCTTCGTGCGTGATGTTGCGTCCCAAGGGAGCCATGGCCTCGTACAAACCAAGCATTTCCTCGACCCCTGCACCACGACCAGAGATGGTCTGCAAAGGACCAGCACTGAGAGCATTGACGCGAATGCCACGGGGGCCCAAGTCGTAAGCCAAGTATTTGACGATCGAGTCGAGGGCTGCCTTGCAAACACCCATCACGTTGTAACCCGGAACTATTTTTTCGCCACCATAGTAGGTGAGGGTCAGTATGCTGGCCCCGTCATTGAGCACAGGCTGCATGGCATTCGACAACGCGATCAAGCTGTAGGCACTGATTTCCATGGCCAGCTTGAATCCGGCGCGGCTGGTCAGGATCGTGTCGTGCTTCAAATCATCGGGAAGAGCAAAAGCAATCGAGTGCAGCAGAAAATCAATTTTGCCCAACTTGGTACTGCAAACATCACGAAGTGCCGACAGGTGTTCGTCGTTGGTCACATCCATCGGCTGCAAAAACTTGACCTGCGAATTGCCTTCGGTGAGCTTATCAATGCGGTTGAGGTTCTTTTTGCGCTCGTCATCAGGCTTGTCAGGCATGTAGGAAAAGCCACATTCGCCCCCTTCGCTCATGATCTTGTCGGCGATCGCCCAAGCGATGGACTGCTTGTTGAAAACCCCGGTGATAAGTCCTTTTTTGCCAGTAAATAAGCCCATGACGTCGTCCTCGTCCTACTGAATTAGCCGGTGTGTGCCTCGATTTGCGGCTCAAAAGAGCCAGCATCGCAGGATAACACCTTAGCCATGAGTGCCAACAGGGGGCTAAAACCAGGAAATTTGGGCAATATCCTACGACATTCGCTACGGATTTATCATTTTGATACACACAACCAAAAATACTGACTCACAACCGTTGCTTTTTTGACACATGTGGGATATGTTTACTTAGTCACTTTGACTAAGTATCTATTTTATTGATTACAAACGCCGCATTCGAGGTGTCATCAGGGTTTGAGATGGAAACAGAAGTCAAGAATAATAAAGAGCTTACGACTTTTCTCTTAGAGCAAGCAGGCATTGCCTCATCGGTTGAAAAGTTTGTCAAAGAAGCACTTCCCTGGCTCGTCAAACTGACCGCCAGTCATGGGTTGGCGGTTGTCGAATCAATTCCACCCGAGTGGAATGTCCTTGGCAGCGCGGGCGATATGCCGCGATCGCTACCCACTGATCTCGCAGCCGATGCGCTCGACAAACTCAGAGTGGTACGAAATGAAGAATTTGCCGCCGTGCCGCTCGATGAAAAGCAAGTCATGCTGATACGCGGCAATCTTGCGAACAATGATTTCAAAGAATTGCTTGGCAACTTTTCCGCGGCCCTAAAAATTGTCGACGAACAACAGCAGCGCACCCAACGCATCCTTCGACTCCAGAAAATTCTGGAGATCACCCATACCTGGGGGCAATCCGATTGCATGGAGTCATTGCTCAAAGCGATGGCTCAAGCTGCGACGGAATTGTTAGGAGCCGATCGGGCCAGCATCTTTCTTTGGGATAAGCCGAACAAAATGCTCGTGGGAAGGCCCGCTCTTGGCATCAAAAAGGGTGGGGAACTGCGCATCCCCGAGAACACGGGGATCGTTGGCCAAGTTGTCGAATCGCGTGAACCGCGCCGCGTGGGTGGCGGTGTCGATGACGACAAAATTGCCCGCGTGATCGACAAAGAAACCGGCTACACAACCAAAACCTTACTTTGTGTACCTCTGATATCACCTCCTGGCCAATGCTTAGGAGCGTTTGAAGTCCTTAACAAGAAAAATGGCTTGTTCACAGACGATGATGAGCAGGCGCTGACAGAACTAGCAACTCACGCGGCCGTTGCGCTTGAGAGCACTCAGCAATGGGAGGATTTGCTCACCAAACATCAACAAATGGTTGAGGAAGCCGCGGGGGGATTGCAACTCATCGGCGAAAGTCCAGCCATCGGGGCACTCCGTTCCACGATTCGCCGGATCGCCGATACCGACTTGGCAATACTTATACTGGGCGAAAACGGCACGGGTAAGGAGGTGGTCGCGAGATCGATTCACTATTTGAGCCGTCGCCGCGAGCAGCCGTTTATAGCCGTCAATTGTGCGGCTCTTACTGAAACGTTGCTTGAAAGTGAACTCTTTGGTCATGAAAAAGGTGCGTTCACCGATGCCCGAGAAACTCGCCAAGGTAAGTTCGAGCTGGCTTCAGGAGGAACACTATTTCTTGATGAAATCGGCGACATGAGCTTGAGCGGCCAAGCAAAATTACTCCGCGTGCTGGAAGACAAAACTGTCGTCCGTGTGGGCGGCTCGCAACCGATTTACACCGAGGTGCGAATCCTGGCAGCGACCAATCAAGATTTGGGCAAGATGGTCCGCGAAAAGCGGTTCCGCGAGGATTTGTTCTTCCGTCTTAATGTGGTAAGTCTCGAATTACCACCGCTGCGTGAACGTGGAGAAGATGTCTTTCTGCTAGCCGATTATTTTCTCGATTCCTTTTGTCGCAACATGGGCCGCAACCGCCCTCAGTTCACAATCGCAGCCAAGAAACGACTTTTGGAGCACGCCTGGCCTGGCAATATTCGCGAACTGCGCAACCTCATGGAACGCTTGGCTTATCTGACATCAGGAGATCGTATCGAAGCCGAGGAGTTGGCCTTTATCAACGCTGGCGCGGTCAGCGATACTTTGCAATTTGACTTCAATTCCACTCTCGCCGCGGCAACACACGATTTTCAGCAGAAATTTATCAAGCAAACCATCGAGAAAGCCAACGGCAATATGAGCAAGGCCGCCAAACGACTCGGGCTGCACCGCTCGAATCTCTATCGCAAGATGCGGCAACTCGAGATGGGTGTTGTGGAAGAGGAAGAAGAAAACGATTAGCAGGTACAATCTCTGTTCACTACTTTTAGCTCGCCACGCGGGGCTACAGAGCTATTCGTATTCTGAATAATCAATCCCAGGCTCGGCTAGCCAATCATTATCGTCTTCAGCATCACCGAAATTGACATTTCCACGCCGCGGATCCAAATACAGTATCTCGTGTTTATCTTTGAGGTAATGAATAACCGCCGCGACTTCTTTCCATTTAGCCCCGAAATCTTGTTGCCATGAATGAATGGCTTTGGCGAGAAATTGAGGATCGCGATATTCTTTACGCCGATCGTCAGTGGTTGCTTTTCCAAAGTCAAGAAAATACGGCGGTCTTACAAAGGTAATTTCGATCACTCGTAATGTGTCATCGAAACCTTCAAGCATGGGGATGTTGAAACCATGGATTTTGTTTACTCCTGCTTGTTTCAACCTTTGATAACATTCTAACTCGATTTTGTAATTCGCTTGTTTGTAGAATGCTTTAACTGCGGAGGGGATCGAAGTCTTCCAAACAGCGCCGTCGGAGCCATGGCCCAGGCTGTCTTGACGCTCAACGTCTGCAACCTTACGCTTACAATAATTAAGCACGTTCTCAAAAAGCAACTTATTATCGTACATCATGGCAACGACCGGTTATTCCACTGATGTTTCGCTAACACTTATTTATGAAGACGGTGCCCAACTAAACGTCTCTCACGTCGGCAACTCAGGACTAATGATCACTGGTGACTGTCCTCGTTTGTCCCCTGGTCGCGCAACGCTGATTGTATCCATCGATGGTCGGGAAATCCTCCATCCGATTGTCTTACCGGAAGGAATCTCGCGTGCTGACGAATTTGTACCATTTGTCCGCCAATAAAGCTTTTAATATTAAGCGATATTCGGCACTCTCATACCTTCTTTTCGCTGTGACCTAGGTTTTTCTCAGGTGCAACTTTATCCCGCACAAGCTGCTTAAGTTCCTTGATATCTGGGAAACGCCCTGACTCCGCGCGCGACCAAACGAGTTCGTCATTGACGCGAATTTCAAATATTCCGCCGGTGCCGGGGCAGAGTGCAACCTCGCCGAGTTCTTCTTCAAACGTGGTGAGCAGTTCTTGAGCCATCCACGCCGAACGGAGCATCCAACGGCATTGGCGGCAGTAGCGTATCTCAACTCGATTGGGCATGATCGGATTCCTGTTTCTCTCTATGTTACAGCACCAGCAGCCGTGCGGTTAGAACTGGAGAACAAGTAGTCTTTGACAACGACGCCATGAAACCTTTTTTAACTACCGAATGGCTCCATCTGGCGATGCTCAACTACGAGGTCGATCCGAAGATCTTAGCGCCTTTCGTGCCCCGTGGAACCGAGTTGGACGATTTTAATGGTCACCACTTCGTGAGCATCGTCGGTTTTTTGTACCGCAATACACGCGTGCGAGGGTTGGCAATTCCTTGGCATCGCAATTTCCCCGAAGTGAACCTGCGTTATTATATCCGTCATCGTGCAGCCGACGGTTGGCGACGAGGCGTGGCGTTTATCAAAGAAATTGTCCCCCGCAGTGCTATCGCACTGGTTGCACGCAAACTCTACGACGAAAATTTCGTGGCGCATCCCATGCGATCCACCATTGAGTTGGACGAATCTGCCTCACTCCCTAAACGTGTCGAATATGCCTGGAATGATGCTCGCGGTTGGCATCGGTTGGAAGTAAGCAAGCTATCGCCTCCAACCATTCCAGCACGAGGTAGTTTGGAAGAATTCATCACCGAACACTATTGGGGCTACACCGCGCGTCGCGATGGACGAACAAGTGAATATCGCGTCGAGCATCCGCCGTGGCGGGTTTCGCTGGCCGCAAACGCGGAGTTTTGCTGTGATGTTGGAACTGTCTATGGCTCCGCGTTCAACGAATGCTTAACTCCACCACCAAAATCAGTCTTTCTCGCCGAAGGATCGGCCGTTGCCGTCTATCCTGGTAGCACGATCGCTCATTCGTAGGTACAGAGATAGGCCGTTTCTTCGGCGACCTTGAGCTGAAATTTTTCATTTGCGGCCACGATGAATGACTTTCCCGCGGGGAAATCTTGCCACTGATCGCTGCCGGGCAGTTTAACGGTCAGTTGGCCGCTGACCACTGTCATAACTTCCTTTTGACTGGTGCCAAATTCGTATTCTCCAGCGGCCATCACTCCCACGGTCGCGGGCAGAGTCTTGGTTTGAAACGCGATGGATTTAACTTTGCCGTCGAAGTATTCGTTGACTTTGAACATAAGAAACCTTTGTTTGAATTTAAGCGGGTTTTCTTAAAACCCAGCGGACGAGCATTCCATAACCGTCGTTAAAATACCGCCACGACGACGGGAAGAACGTCACATAGCGATTATAAGTTTCGACATCGACCAGTTGCAGGGCTCGCTCGCGGTTGGCAACCAGATTGTCGAACCAAGCCCGCAGGGTCGGGCGATAGTCGTGAATCGAACGATGCGCGACCCTGAAACCCGCACCTTCAAATGCATCTAAATGCTCCTTATAGGTGCTGCCGATTGATCCGGGGAAATAGATCTGAGAGCAAATCGCCGTCGCGAACAAATGTGGCGGAACGCGGCAGAAAAAATGATGGACCGCGCGACCGCCGGGCTTGAGAGCGGCATAGATTTTCTTTGAGAGTGGTGCTAGTTCATTTGGCCTTACGTGCTCAAAAGAACCAATCGAGTAAATCGCGTCGTAGGAGTTCGGCTCATAATCGCAAGTGATGAAATCATCAAACTTCACATTGAAGCCATTATTATCGATGTTGTAAGCCACCTGCTCCTTGGATAGCGTCAATCCATAAAGATTCTGCTTGTCGCCGGTATGCTCGTAGATGCGTTTGAGCATAGCCCCCCAACCGCAACCGAGTTCCAGAATTTTCTCTCCCGGCTTGGGATCGATCAGTCGCAGAATGTAGTCGGCTTTATTCTGTTGGGCCTCTTCGATGGTCTCATCCCCGCCGCGCAGGAAATCGGCACATGTGTAGAACATGTACTTTTTATCCAAGAAGAGTTTGTAAAACTCATTCGACACGTCGTAATGCTCGGAGATGCCAAGCACGTGATCCTGCTTCATTTTGGCATGCAGCAGAGCCCAACGGAGTGGCCGCAAGGGCCAATGATCACGGACAAATTGAATCGCAGGGGGCAGCGGCCGGGTAATTTCTTGCCAGATAGCCTCCTCATTGAGCGGCTCGGGCGAGCGAATCTGGTATTTTAACCAAGCGTACGAAACCCCGTAGGGAATGGCTTCGGCGACGGTTTTCAATTTACGGAGTGCCATAATCACGCTCTCAGAAGTTCACGATAAAACGCCGCTAGGAGCCTCATAATAATCATCTGAGCCCTAAAAGGAATGGGGCGACTGGCTTTGCTTGTAACCGGTGATTAAATTGGCGGAAGTAACTAGTTATCAATCGCGATTTTTCGCAGCCAAGGTTTCACTATGCATCAGCCCAAGAACGTCCTCGGCACCGAGCTCCAATCTTGTTCCCTTGACCCACTTACGGGTTTTTATCGCGACGGCTGCTGCCGCACGGGCCGCGACGATATGGGACTGCACACAGTGTGCGTTCAAGTGAACGAGGATTTTCTGGCCTTTTCCAAGGCGGTTGGGAATGACCTCAGCACTCCCAACGCAATGTATGAGTTTCCCGGCTTGCTACCAGGTGATCGCTGGTGTCTGTGCGCCCCGCGCTGGAAAGAAGCCCTTGAGGCGGGAATGGCCCCGCCCGTGGTTCTCGAATCGACGCACATGTCGACTTTGGAATTCGTCGACCTTGAAGACTTGCAGGCGCACGCGGTGGAAGCCTCGGCTTAGTTTTCCCAATAACTCAGAAGGGACTTTCCTTGATGGCGTTGATCCGACTCCTCTTATTTTGTGCCTTCGTCAGTTCGAGTTTCTTGGTCTGCTGCGAAGCCGTAGAACTTGAAGTCGAAAAAACAGTCATCGGACGTTCTGCCGAAGGCCGCCACATCGAGTGCGAAGTCTACGGAACGGGTTCTGACATTCTGATGGTGATAGCCACGATCCACGGCAATGAATCGGCCGGTACGCCATTGGTCGCAGCATTTGGTGAGTGGTTATCAGCTCACCCCGAAGAATTAAACGGCAAACAGGTCGTGATCATACCAGTAGCGAATCCGGATGGCATGGCGGCGGACGTGCGATTTAATCCTCGTGGAATCGATCTCAACCGCAACTTTCCCGCCGGCAACTGGCAAGAAGGCGATGTGAAGTTGCACGGCGACACGCCGCTGTCCGAGCCCGAATCGCGGGCCATCTTACAAGCGATCATGCGTTACTTTCCGAATCGCATTGTGAGCATCCACCAACCGCTGGAGTGCATTGATTACGATGGTCCGGCCAAAGCGTTGGCCGAGGCGATGGGGAAAGTCAGTCCACTACCGGTCAAAAAACTTGGAGGCCTACCGGGTTCGCTGGGATCATTTGTTGGCGAAACTTTGCAGAAGCCGATTATCACGCTCGAACTTCCTCGCAAGACGAGCCGCGATCCGCAAGAACTTTGGGAAACTTACGGCGAATCGCTTGTGGCGGCCTTGCGTTTTAAACAGGACGAGAAGGCCAAAGAAAATGCCAAGCCGTAAAGTCCGATTGATAATCGCGGCGTTCGTCTTGCTCTCGACAACGCCGGGCCACGCAGCGGACAATCAACGCATGAGTGAAACTGCTAAGAAATTAGAGCAAATTGCCGACGGTGCGTCTGGGCTTGTCGGATATTACGTGATAACCGTCGATGGCGAGACGCTGTTCAGCCGCAACGAAGACCAGCTATTCACCCAAGCCAGCGCGATCAAAATCCCTATTCTGCTCGAAGCGATCGCCCAACGCGAAGCTGGCAAAATCGATTGGTCCAAGCCCTATCCAATCACAAAAAGTAATCAGGTGAGTGGTAGTGGCATACTCTCGCAACTCTCCGACGGTGGTTCCCAGATCAGCACGGGCGATTTGGCCGTCATGATGATCGTGCTGAGCGATAATACGGCCACGAATCTGCTGATCGATTTGGTCGGCATGGACAACGTGAATCAACGGCTCGATTCCCTAGGCTGCCCACAAACCCGATTGCGCCGCGTCATGATGGACACGGCGGCTGCCGCGCGGGGTGAAGAGAATGTTTCCACGCCCGCCGAGGCCGCCAAGATCATGCAGACTTTGGCACAGCGAAAATTTCTCAACCCTACCGCGAGCGATGAAGTCCTGGCAATCCTGCGTAAGCCCAAGTCGACGGCCGTTCGCAAAGCGATACCTGCCGAAATTCTCATCGCCAACAAACCGGGTGGCATCCCAGGCGTGGCCACCGAATGGGCACTCGTCGAATATGCGGACAGACCGTACATCATCACTCTGATGGGTAAAGATGGCGAAGAAGCCCGATTCTTGGAAGCCTTTACCGAGATCGCTAAGTGCGTACATCGGGCGGTGGCCTCGAAGCCATGATTCGCTACGTATTGACTTTTCTGTTTGCTTTCTCAGCTTTGACTTCTGTGGCCGCGCCACCTCGCGTTCTCATTGAGGGTTGCCAGCTTGAGCAAATCGCTCGTGAGCCCGAGATTGTCACGCCGGTGGGGATGGCCTTTGCTGCGAAGGGGCGACTCTTAGTCATCGAATCTCACACGCATCAGCGGACGGAGAGCTACGAAGGCCCCAACGGTGACCGGCTCAGAATGTTTAGCGATTCCGATGGCGATGGCCAACTCGACCGCTGGACAACATTCGCCGAGGGGTTCCGCCATGCGATGAACGTCGCCGTACTGCCCAACGGTGATGTTTATTTGGTAACACGCAGCGACGTGCATTTGCTACGGGATACCAACGATGATGGCGTGGCGGATTTCAATGAAAAAATCGTGCAGCTCAAGACAGCCGTTGACTATCCCCATAATGCTCTGAGTGGAATCAGCGCTGCTGGCGACAGGATGTTTCTCGGCGTGGGAGAAAACTTTGGCGTTGAATACGATCTTGTCGGCAGTGATGAGAAATCGATCAAAAACGTGGGCGGTGTCGGCACGATCTATACTTGCAAGCTCGATGGTTCGAATCTCCAACGATATGCCGAGGGATTCTGGAATCCTTTTTCATTGTGCCTCGCCAAAGGAGAACTTTTTTGCGTCGATAACGATCCCGATGCGAGCCCGCCTTGCCGGTTGATCAACGTGGCAGCCCAAGGGGATTATGGTTTCCGTTTTGAATACGGCAGGGCAGGGGTGCATCCGCTGCAAGCCTGGAATGGCGAACTTCCTGGCACATTTCCCATGATTTGTGGAACGGGAGAAGCCCCCACGACTGTGTTGTTTCATCGTGGTTATTTGTGGGTTACGAGTTGGGGCGACTATCGCATCGAGCGCTACAAATTAACGCCGAAATCGAATGGCACATATTCCGCGGAGCGGACGATTGTTGTTCAAGGCGATGCCGATTTTCGTCCCACAGGCATGGCTGTCGCGCCAGATGGCTCGCTCTGGTTCGCGGATTGGGTTGATCGCAGTTACCCCGTTCATGGAAAAGGGCGGATTTGGCGTTTAGAATTGCCGCCAGCCATGAAGACTGACTTCAAACCGCTAACAACCAAATCTCCGGCTGCCCGATTAGCCGCGCTGGCGGAATTGCACGAGACTCGCTGGAACAAAGTGATATCGCATGCTGAGTTGGTTGAACTTCTTCGCAAGCAACTGAATAACCCTGACCCCAATGTGCGGCTCTTTGCGCTTCGCTGGCTCGCCGAGGAGCATCTCACCGAATTGTTGCCTGAAGTGGAAAAGCTTCTGGACGCGCCTCAGCCGAGCGAGCGCTATTTCCTCGCCGTGTTGGCGGCGATTGATTGGCTCAGCCGCGAACCGGAGCAGCGTCATACCGGTATTTCCGACGGATTACTGGCTCGTGAGTTACGCAACTCCAAGCGTAGTTCTGAAGTCAAAACTTTGGCTTTGAATCTGATGTCGCCAGACTACAAAGATTTGACGCTGGATATGCTGGCTGAGTTGTTGCAAGACACTTACGAGCCGCTGCAAATCGCCGCTGCCCGCACGCTGGCCCAACAGACCAATTCGGAACGATTTCCAGTACTCATCAAACTCGCCGAAGATCCCAAATTGAGTGACGCGGTGAGAGTCGAAGCCTTGGCAGGCATGGCTTCGGTGGCTGAAGAGCATCGTGAATTGCTAGAAAGATACGCTGCAGGCAATGACAGCCTTGCCAAAGAAGCCCAGCGAATCCTACGGCTGAGCGGTCTCAGTCCAGCCAAATTCGATGAGCAGCCCGACGCCGGCGATGTTGACGCGTGGGTCAAACTCCTCGCTGCGCCAGGTAATGCTGATTCAGGCCGCCGACTGTTTTTCAGCGACGTTGGGCCAAGATGCAGTGCGTGCCATCGTCACAGTGGCCGGGGGGGCAACATTGGCCCGGATCTAACAAATCTCGCCGCTTCCAATTCGCGGGAGCGGGTTATCACATCGATTCTCGATCCGAGTCGTGAAGTCGCACCGCATTATGAGACTTGGCTCCTCATCACCGACGACGGCAAAACTCATGTCGGGCAAAGACTGCCCAAGGGAGGCGACGATGGCGTGGAACCTTACGCCGATACGGCCGGCAAGGAATTCGATTTAGAAAGCGAAGCGATTACGCACCGTGAACCTTCAAAATCGTCGATTATGCCGGCGGGATTACAGAAAAGCTTGACGGTTGAGGATCTGCGCGACTTGCTCACTTTTCTTATGCAATAGATTGCGCATGATGTGAAGAACGCTAAACCGGGCGTTAAAGTGGCAAAGCTCTGGGCCGTTGAGTGTTTGCCCGCCGCAACGTAAAATTTAGGGCTGCGAACGGATTCTCCCTCACCCAATCGGCCCCAGGCCTTCTTCATGAGCGAATTACACCACGAGTGCGGCGTCGCGGCCATTTATCACCTCCCCGGTCGTGAAGTGAGCCCGTTATGCCCTCCCCAAGGGCCCGAGGAAGCGTCTCGGCTTATGCCACGGATGCTACTCGACATTCAAAATCGCGGTCAGCTTTCGGCAGGAATGACGACATTCTCTCCGCATCGCAATCAGTTAATCGACACGTACCGTAAGTTGGGAACGGTCAACGAAGCGTTTCGGCTCAATCACCGTGGCAAGGCTGAGAGCTTGATGCGGGAATATGCCGGGCGCGCGGCCATTGGACATGTGCGCTATGCGACCTGCGGCGGCGAAGATTGCAGCTATGCCCAGCCGTTTGAACGGCATCACCTCCAAAAGCACAAATGGTTTGCCTTCGCCTTTAACGGTCAGCTTGCCAACTACGCCCAACTTCGCGACAAATTGCTCGCCGAAGATGATCATCATCTCGCGCGAACGACCGACACCGAAATCATCATGCACGAGATCAGTCGCGAACTGTCGGGTGACAGTCGCTTGCCTCTGATCGAAGTGATGCGGAATATTGCCACACGTTTCGACGGGGCCTACAGTTTGGCGATTCTGAATGCTCAAGGTGAAATGCTTATTGCCCGCGATCCCTTGGGCGTGAAGCCGATGTGCTATGCCATCGAGGGTCCGCTATTCGCCGCGGCCAGCGAAAGCGTGGCCCTAGTGAATCTGGGTTTTCAATCCAAGTCGGTCCGCCCTCTGGAACCTGGCGAAGCGATCACCATCAGCGAACGCGGCATCAAAATCGAACGCTTTTCGGACGAAACTCAGCGAGCTCACTGTTTCTTCGAATGGATTTATTTTTCCAACGTCGCGAGCACGCTCGACGACCGCAGTGTGTATTTAGCTCGCAAAGCCTTGGGTGAAGAGCTGGCTCGTATGGAAGATTTGACGATTGATGAAGATACGATCGTCGTGCCTGTCCCCGACACGAGCAAGGCGGCCGCGGATTCGATGGCATTTCAGTTGGGTGTGCCGAGTATCGAAGGCTTGATTCGGAATCGCTATTCGGGCCGCACATTTATCGAGGGAAGCGGCGACCGCGTGGCCAAGGCTTCGGTCAAATACACGCCGCTTCCTGAAGTTCTGGCGGGAAAACGGGTGATCTTAGTCGAAGATTCGATTGTCCGGTCGACAACGATGCGCGTCCTTATCTCAAAAATTCGTGAAGTCGGACGTGCGCGCGAGATTCATGTCCGGGTTGCCTGCCCACCGATTATTGCCCCTTGTTTCTACGGCATCGATATGTCGACCATCGGCGAGCTCTTCGCACCGGCATTTATGCAAGCAGGCCGCAGCGACGAAGAAATGTTCACGGCCATGGCCAACGATTTGGGTGCAAACTCACTGCGATTTCTGCCCGTGGAATCCATCGCACGGGCCGTGGCCAAGCCCGCCGACCAACTTTGCCGAGCATGTATTACCGGAGACTATCCCACACCGTGTGGGCAAAAGCTCTATAGCATCGCGTTGGAAAGCTCCGCCGCAGGGGGTCCTGATCCCGTGCGGACCTACGAAGTCGCGACTGGCTAGATGATTTGTGACTGTTACTTCACAAATTCCGAGCGGTAGACTGGTTCGTCCTTTAACCGCGTGCGACGTTCGAAATGCGTGCGATAGTCGAGTGCATGCTCAGGTGGTTTTTCAGCCACATCGAGCGGAGCGCCGAACTGCCTCATCGCAGTCATCAGTTCCAGTGTGGCGTCGAAATACTCTTTCACGTCGGTCCAAAAGTGAAATCGGCCACCGGGTTTCAATGTTCGATGAACATCGCGCAAAAATTCTTCGTTAAGCACGCGACGTTTGTGGTGGCGTTTCTTCCACCAAGGATCGGGAAAATAAACATGGACCGCGGCGAGGGAATCGCTGGGAATCATTTCGCGAAACAGCCGCAATCCATCTCCTTGCACGGCGATGGCGTTGTGGAGGTCTCGCTTGGCCAATCGAGCCGCGATAAAGCGAGCATACTTATGGGCGACTTCAATCCCCAAAAAGTCGTGCTCGGGACAATGGGCCGCGGCGGTTTGCAAAAACAAACCTTTCCCGCTGCCAACCTCCACTTCGAGCGGTGCCTCACGGCCAAAAAGTTCCGGGGGGTTCCACGGCAGCGGCAACTCTTCGAGCGTGCGGAAATTGCGCGAGTAATCAAGCTGCGGATCGACTTTGGGTAATGCGCGCCGGCCCATGTTTAAACTTCACGCTGGGCAAGTTTGCGAATGTCTTCTTTCCAAAGCGGGATGCCACGAATCTCTCCGTCGCACACGACCGACCTGCCGACAAACGCTTGAAAGCGGCTAACCACGATGCTGCCACGCCGCATTTTGGTAAGCATGCAGGAAACGGTCAGACGATCCCCGGGAAGAACTGCCCCGCGAAATTTAACGTCGCTGAGGCCGCCAAAGCCCATAATGTCGCAACCCAACAGGTCGTGCTTGAGCGCGTGATAGGAGCAAACCTGGGCAGCGGCCTCACAGATAATGACGCCCGGCATCAACGGAGCGCCCGGCATGTGGCCTGGAATCCAGAATTCCTTGTCCGAGACGTCTAAGTAGCCGGCGCAGACGTTATTCTCACCATCGTCGTAGACGATAGCGGTCAAATGCTCCATATCGCCGCGCTGCGAATTGATCTGCCGAATGGCATCGATATCCGCCACAATGTGGGAATAATCGAGCACGTCGGGGTCAACGATCCACTCTTTGCCAGCCACGAGGTAGTTCCTTAGCTGCAGAGACTGAGAGGCCACCAAAAGTGGCTTAGGTGCGGACCTTTTGACGACGGCTCTTGCGTGGCCGGCTGCAGGCGGGGCGCTTGCCGTGATTGGCTTTTTTGACTTTACGACCAGGTTTGGCCATTGTGATCTCCCTTTTGGCGTGATTGCATGCGAAATAGCCCCTGAGTTTAGCAAAGAACTGGGGGGCCCGAAAGTGCGGGTGGGGTTAGAAAAGTCTTACCTCTCCCGCAAATCCCACGCCTCGACCCAGGTGATCCCCACGGGCTGCATGCCGAAATCTTTGACAAGCCGTTCGTGCATGTCATTGAGATGCCCTGCTCCATAGAAGATACCGATCTTACGTTTGCCAGCCTTTTGCTGCTTGCGTAGGACGTCGAGGGCTCTTTTATTACGCTCGGTAATCAACGTGGATCCCTCAGGGCCGGACATTCCTGACAGCATCGATTCCATCGAGGCGAACTGTTTGGCAATGGTGGTTTTGAGCTTCAAAGCTTTGTTCTCGGAAGCCATCGCGGAGAGCAAATCTAAATTCATCATGAAGCCTTGGCTCGGATCGCCCGACTGCTCGGCAATCGCTTGCCCCGCCATCCGCATGTACATCTGCATGAAACTTTCGTCGCGGGCAGTCATCGATTCGCCAAATTCCTCGGGTGACATGTCGGCATGAACGAAGTTGGGCCGCGTGTAATCCACCATTTCCAGTTGGTGCTCAAGCTCAAGCATAGACTTAATGCCGTTTTGCATGGCTCCCACGGGATGGAGATTTGAAGTCCCCCGACCACGTTCCACCCGCGTACCCTCGGGTGCAACCAATTCATAAAGCAAAGCCTGATACTGACGAAAACTGTCGTTTAACCCCTCGTAGTAGGTTTTGTCTCCCACATGGACGGCTCCGATCAAGTCAACATACTGCCGGGCGTTGGGCAAAGTCCCTTCTTTGGCCTTACCCGCGAATTGTGCTGCCATTCTTGCAGGCACATAGCGGACGATGGCGATTTCCAAGGCCTGCGGGTTGCCGTCTTTGTCTTTGGTAAAGCGGACCCACTCTTTGCCAAGATCAGCCTTAGTCTCAGAAGCAGGGGTTTCCGCTTGTAACTGGCCAATTGGGACTGCTAGCGACAAAAAAACCACAAGCTTTATACAGGAGAGTGGCTTTATCAACGGAATATCCTTGGTTAATAAGCTACCGTGAACGGGCGTCGAATACTGAAAAAGTATACCCGCCGTGCCACGGGCAAACAAATGCCGCTAGCAGCAAGCAACCGAAGAATCGTTATTTTCGTCAGACTTTGCCGAACTTACTCAACCCTCACGACCGTCGTTTCCGATACTACCAGCACAGATCGTCCGTTTGGGCCCTCGAGGTAGGGCCAGGACCAACGAAACTGCACCTCTAACAGGGTGCCTGCGACAAGGGTAGTGGGAAGTATGACCGCTCCATCAATCTCGAAATGGTTCTCGAAGTGTTTGGCCGCCGGCTTGCTGATGGCAGCGGGCACCGACCGGCTGCTCGCCGACGAATACTATGATATGAAGGACACCAGCATTTACGTGGACAACACCGACCACGATTTGCAGTTCTTTTCGCCGGTAAATTTCGATTTCGAGAATCGACCGATCGGCCAACCCAACGGATATATCTTCCGCTACGACAAATTGAGCTGGGCAGCGACTGGCGAACGGGTAACGGTAGGCGACCCAAATGAGGTTGTGTTGTCCGAATTGATCTACGGAGACAGCCCTGCCTCGATTGACAGCCCACCACCGCTGTATCAAATAAACAATAGCATTCAAGATGCTCCACCTGATGCCGACTTCGGTTGGGGCAATCGATATGAAATAGGATATCGAGCGGGAAACCACACATGGTCGGTCGGAATCCTCGATGGCCCAGAGATGAAAGGCCAGGAAGTCTTTGGCTTCAACAGTATCCAAGTTCCGAATCAGCTTCCACTAATTCTTAATGTGAATGATCCCAACTTTGATTTTGAAGATTTTCTCTTCGAGAGCGGAGTGCTTGGTCCACCGGGCGCTGGCAGCGACGACATAGCTACCTCACGGAATGGTTGGGGAAGTGTGCATGTCAATTTTAGAACTCCAACAGGATTTCTAAGTGGGTTTGTTGACTATAACGTGAATGGCGAGGGTAATACCCAATCCCCGAATGTTGCAGGCCCAGGCCGTGCTGTTCAAGTTCTTGTACTTGAAGTTGATGCCAATGGCATTCCTCAGGTAACTGAAATCACGCTGATAAGTGGCGCGGATGGACAGGCGGATGATCTAAACGGTAATACCTTACCTGGCTTTTTCTTTGTGGTTAACGCTGATGACGAAATCATTGCAACTGGCGTTGATTATGGCGACTTGCACCAGTTCAATGTTGCATTCGAGCGAATGGAAGTTCGCAATAGCACTCGTACCGATGGCGTGGAATTGATGAAGACTTTCACGCTCGACAACAAGCACCTTCCCGTCAAGCGGCAAGGAGATTTCGCTGAAATTGGTGTGGGTGTGCGGTACCTTAACATTGATGACAAATTCACCTTTGATGGTGCTGGCGGCATTCTAGGTCGAACTTATGCTACGACTCAGGCGGAAAATCAGATTGTCGGACCACAGATTCGAGCGAGGTGGTCTCGGCAAGTCAACCGCTGGAACTTCGGTATCGATGGGCGCTTCCTGTTTGGTTACAATATTCAGGACCTAAGCCAAGATGGAGCGATCGGGGAAGACCTTAATCCCGGTGCCGTGAATTCTCCCATCTTTGCTCAACCGCATGCCGTCTCCTACGGTCGTCAAGAAAACGACTTCTCACCAACGGCGGAGTTGCGAGTCGAAGCGAGTTATCAAGTCACGAGTGCTCTGGCAGCTCGGCTAGGATATACCGGTATCTTTGTAGATAACATCACAAGAGCATCGCAAATCGTGAACTGGTACATACCTGACCTCGGCATGACCGAAGGCAGCCAGCAAGAAATCTACATCAACGGTGTGGACTTCGGCTTCGACGTGGTTTATTAACCAAACGATTGATTTACAAACGAAATTCAGCCCCGGGCGCAAGGCCGGGGCTTTTTTATTGAACTTGTTCCTTCTGCGCATAAAAAATGCTGGTGGATTTCAACTCGCGAAATCGCCAGCATTTAGCGTTTGATCGCCCTACAAATACCTAAGCCTTGATCTGCGCGGTATGCAGTTCACGCAACTCGCCAAGTTCGCCTTCCAAACGATGGCGCAATGGACTTTCGGGCCGTAATTCGTTGAGCAAGTCTTCAGCATTCTCAAAGACCTCTGGCGAAAGGCCATTCTTGAATAGCCGGCTCCAGCTTCGGGAGACTTCGTTTTCAGTAAGCAAAATAGTATTCCTTATACGATCAAGCGTGAGATCAAGATCATTAACTTCTTCTTCATTATCATTGCTGCTGCGATAACCAGCAAGTCTTCTGCTATTTCCCGCGAAAAAGTCGTGCGGAAAAATTGCAGAACTTGGCTGTAAATACGTTAAGGCTTGTCAAAGTTACCGGTTACGGATCAACTCGCTTTGGGGGACGGCGGTGTTAACCTCTGGCGAACCTGACGATTTTGTCATTCCCGCAAGCTCGACATGTGAGGCAACCGGATCACGTTATCCATGGCGAGCTGGCCTTATGGAATATCCGGTGGGGATCATGGCAATCCGACAACATAGCTAGGATTGGCTTGCTACTACAGGCGAACAGTGCCGATTGAAAGGTCATGATTGTCCAAAAAACCTTGTAAATACGGCACTTCGGATTTACCCCCGGCAGGGGGTGCGTAGACCATGCAGGCCCTTTACAATAGTGGTTTGGTTTTCTCGCCGGTACAGCGGTTATTGGCGTGGTTGCAGTTTACGGATTGCCGCCATGCACTGCGTATGGCACCCGCCTTACTCCCCGCAGCCCGCATCAACCGCTTTGGCGAGGTCTGGAGACAACAGGCATCGGTAACATCTCGGTTTAAGTTCCGCTTAGCACATTGTGGGTGGCCGCTATGCTGGTAACAAGCTTAATGGCCTGCTGACACGCTGTCTGGTAAGTTCAAGAAATTGGTAGCAACCGTGCACCTCGATCATCTTCCCGGTTCGTTTTTTGGTCCCGCGAATCTGCTGGAGCTCCTCCAGCACCGCGCACTCCATCAAGGGGATGACGTCGGTTTCCGATTTGTCGTCGACGGTGAGCGGGAAACCGTTGAATGGACTTATGCCGACCTCGACCGCAAAGCACGAGCCATCGCTGCCTCTTTGCAGTCGCTTGATCTGGAAGGTGAACGCGCACTGCTCCTGTATCCTTCGGGGCTGGATTTTGTCGCCGCGTTTTTTGGTTGCCTCTATGCAGGCGTGACGGCGGTCCCGGCCTATCCGCCACGTCGCAATCGCAACATGGCGCGAATCGATTCGATTGCCAACGACGCCGAAGCCAAGATCGCACTGACAACGGTCGACGTGCTTGAACGCGTACAAACCATGATTGGCGATACGCCCGCGCTTCAGCAACTTCGTTGGCGGGCGACGGACCAATGGAACGAAGACTTGGCCAATAATTGGCGACGCCCCGATGTGCATGGCGAGACACTCGCCTTCCTGCAATACACGTCGGGTTCGACTGGCACGCCTAAGGGGGTCATGCTGTCGCATGCCAACCTGATGCACAATTCGGCAATGATTGCCTATGCCTTCGAGCACACACGCTCGGGTAACGGCTGCTTCTGGTTGCCGCTCTATCACGACATGGGGCTCATCGGTGGTATTCTCCAGCCGCTCTACATGGGCAAAGCCAACACTCTGTTCTCGCCGACCCACTTCTTGCAGAAACCTGTGAGATGGCTACAAATCCTCTCGCAAACGGGCGCCACTATCTCCGGCGGGCCTAATTTCGCGTATGACCTCTGTGCAGAGAAGATTACAGCTGAACAAAAGAAAACACTCGATTTAAGCCGCTGGACCCTGGCTTTCAATGGAGCCGAACCTGTTCGTGCGGAAACCATCGAACGCTTCAGCGCAGCCTTTGCGGAATGCGGTTTCCGCCGCGAAGCGTTTTATCCTTGCTATGGTTTGGCCGAAGCAACGCTGATCGTCACGGGTGGCTACAAGCAATCGCCGCCGGAAATTCACTCGTTTGATGTCGCCAACCTCGAAAAGAATTTGGTTGTCGAAACGAAGCCTGGTGCCGAAGGTTCGCGCATGCTGGTTGGCAGCGGCGGCAATCTGCTCGATCAACAGATCGTGATTGCCGATCCCGAAACCTTTGCCAATCTGGGCAATGGCCGCGTGGGAGAGATCTGGGTTTCTGGCCCCAGCGTCGCGCAAGGATATTGGAAACGCGATGATCTCACCAAGCAAGTCTTCCAGGCACGTCTCGACGATGGTCGTGGGCCGTTCTTACGCACAGGCGACTTGGGCTTTCTGCTCGATGGCGAGCTATTCGTCACGGGCCGTTTGAAAGACTTGATCATCATCCGCGGCGTGAATCACTATCCCCAAGATATTGAAGACACTGTTCAGGCGGCTCATCCCGACGTGGTTCCCAGCGGAGGCGCTGCGATTGTCGTGGGTGATGAAGGCAACGAACAACTGGTGATCGTCCAAGAAACGGTGCGCCGCCGCGATCTCGATTTTGCTGAAATCACCCAGGCGATTCGCAAGCGAGTCTCACTCACACACGATATTCCCGTCTCGGCCGTTGTGCTGATTAAGGTAAGCAGCATTCCCAAGACTTCCAGCGGCAAAATTCAACGTCACGCCTGCCGCGATGGCTATCTCGCCGGCACCCTCGCCGCGGTAGCAACTTGGTCAGTGGAGTCGGGAGACGTGGTGGTCGCTCCTTCAGTGCGTCGCGAACGAGGAGAAGAATCGGATTGGGTTGAAGAGGGCGATGTTCGTGAAAAGCGACTCGAACACGAGAAGCCCGCCGCACTGAATGGCTCGGCTGTTACCGAGAAACCCACACCATCTAAACCTGCGGGGAAGATTCCCGTCGGACAAACGGCCGAGATCGCAGAAATCGTTTATGCCAAGGTCCGCCAAATTGGTCGCGAGCGAGTCGGCGAATTGGATTGGGATTCCAACATTCTTGAGTTGGGTCTCGATTCACTCGAACGGATGGAAATCGTCGCTTCGCTCGAAGAGACGTTCGGGGGACGTTTCCCCGAATCGGTGCTCCCCTCAATGGAAACCTGCGGCGAAGTTGTCGAAGCGATCCAGCAATACATGGGGGGCGGGACGAAACGGCGGGCACCAAAACCCTCTGACTACGTCGTTCCCGATGAGGATTATGACTTTCCTAAGTCGGCTGAATATATGCGACTACAGGAAAACTTCCGCATGGCCCAAAGCACCGGTCTGCCCATTCCCTTTTTCAACGTACATCAGGGCATCACAAACGATCGGGCACAAATTGGTGGCAAAGAGTACATCAACTTCAGCAGCTACAACTACATCGGCATGTCTGGCGACCCCGTGGTTATCAACGCTGTTCAGGAAGCCACCGCCAAGTTCGGCACGAGCGTTTCTGCGAGCAGATTGGTCTCGGGGCAGAAAACAATCCACGTAGAACTCGAGCGGGCGCTGGCCGAATTTATTGGCACGGACGACTCAATTGTCTACATCGGCGGGTATTCGACCAACGAAACGACGATCAGTCACTTGTTTGGCCCCGGTGACATGATTTTGCACGATGCGCTGTCACACAACAGCATCTTGCATGGTGCCATGAGTTCCGGTGCACGTCGCCGACCCTTCCCGCACAATGATTGGCAAGCTTGCGACGAGATACTCACCGAGCTTCGCCACGAATATCGCAAAGTGCTGATCGTCCTCGAAGGCGTGTACAGCATGGACGGCGATTATCCCGACCTCCCCAAGTTCGTTGAACTCAAGAAGCGTCATAAAACTTTCTTGATGGTCGACGAAGCCCACTCGATGGGAACAATGGGGCTGCACGGTAAGGGTATGTCCGAATACTTCGACATCAATCCCCGCGATGTCGATATGTGGATGGGCACTTTGAGCAAATCCTTCGGTAGTGCGGGCGGGTATATCGCCGCATCCAAGGAACTTGTTCAATATCTCAAATACACGGCGCCGGGCTTTGTGTATAGCGTAGGACTTCCGCCGCCAAGCACCGCGGCAGCACTCGCGTCGTTACGACTGCTGCAAAAAGAGCCCGAGCGCGTTCACAAACTCGGACACAACTCGCGTCTGTTCCTGCAGCTTGCTAAGGACGCGCGGCTCGACACCGGCCTTGGTAACAACACGCCCGTCGTGCCTGTGATCACCGGCAACTCGCAGAACGCGCTCCGGCTGGCGCACGCGCTCTTCGAGCGTGGTATCAACGTGCAGCCGATTATGTATCCGGCCGTCGAAGAGAGTGCAGCCCGATTGCGTTTCTTCATTACAAGCCTCCACACGGACGAACAGATTCACGCAACCGTGTCGGCTACTTCCGAGGAATTGGCAAAGATCGATCCCAATTACAAACGACGGCTCGAAAACTCGGCAGTCACGGCGGGGGATTCGGCCGTTTTTCATTAGGATTATTCGTCCTGTGCCGACTTTACCGTCTGCTCACGCCCATCCTAACTCCTGATTTGCGTTTGCTTTACCGCTCCTACCCAGCCGACTAAACTGAATAGTGATGGGGAGAATGTTGGTCGTCGTGCGCGCACAGCGATCAGGAAACCATGCTCAAGGATTCCAATCACGGTCGCCCGGTAGCTTGTGCTGTCGAAACTTGTCGCATCGGCTTGGTGTTTGAAAATCCTTGTCAACTGTCTTAACCGCTGGAGGGCTCCCCATGTCCCAAGCCATTGTCGATCCCGCCGAGTTGCGGCGGTTTGCTCATCAGCTCTCCCAGTTCAGCAACGAACTCGAAGATCGCGTGAACACGCTCGCCAGCCAATTGCACGGACTCAACAGCAGTTGGCGGGATCAAGAACACCACAAATTCGCTGAAGAGTTTGAGCACCACCTGAAGCTGATCGCGCGGTCGATTGAAGCCTCGCGCGAATACGCGCCGTTTCTGCTCCGAAAGGCCGAACGCATCGAAGAATATTTGCAGCAAAAATAAGCCTCCTCCAGTTATCATTCCCCAATTGAGAACAAGCATGTCGGGACCCGCTCAAGTCCGTTCGGTGGCAGCGATTGAACGCTTTCGCGCGTCGCTCGCCGAATTTGAGCAGCGCGTGCGTAGCGCCCTCGACACGCTATCAAGCGAACTCAATCGTGCGACCGATTGGCTTGATCACGCTTGCCCTCGCTATTGGCAACAACAAGAAAAAGACGCAGCCGATGCCGTGCATCAAGCCAAGCTTGATTTGGAGCGCTGTTTGATTTTCCCCATCGCGGGGGAAAAACCATCCTGCCGAGAAGAGAGAGCCGTCTTGAAAACCGCCCAGCAACGTTGGGAATATTGCCGTGAAAAACGCGACTTAGTCCGTCACTGGCGAGGCGTGTTGCAACATGAGCAATATGAGTATGAAGGCCGCCTTGGCCATTTACGCAGGCTACTGGAGACTGATCTACCTGCCGCCCGAGCTAAGTTAAGTTTGATTATCAGGAGAATTGAAGGTTACACGATCGAACGCCCCCCCGAATCGTATGAGCCGAGCCCAACCCTGCCGATACCGAACCAACCCGAGTAAATATCATGCGACGCATCGATCTTGATACCAGTGCCGCCCAATTGCACAGCGCTCTGAAGGATTTGCAGCTTGCCTGGCACGTCACTTGCGAATCGTGGAACGATGGCGTGAGCCGCCAATTTGCCGAGCAACATCTCGATCCGCTGATTCCGTCAGGCCGCATGACCATTGACGCGGTCAATCGGATGCGCGACCTGCTCGGCCGTATTGAACGTGAATGTAACGAATAGAAATTGAATTTAGGACTACCCAAACAGCGTGACTGACGTGCAACTTTCCACCCGCCGCGAATTGGAGCTGATGCAATATTTGCAGCAGTTGGCCGATGCGCGCGCCGCGGAAGAAGCACGTTTGGCAACGACCCTGACTACAGAATTAGTCGCGGCAGAAAAAGAACATCAAACCACACTCAACAAGCTAACCAAGGACTTTACGGAAAAACGTCGCAGCTTGGAGAACGATTTCGCAAATGCCAAGCTCGCGGCGGGGCAGGAGCTACGTGATACCAAGGCGGAATACACGGCCAAGCTCGAGGCCGAGCAAAATCAAATCGCGGCCGACCACAGTCAGCATGCCTTGATGCAGGAACGCAAACACAAGGAAAAACAGTGGGAAGCAATGGCCGTCTTCGACGCTTCCAAAGACGCGCCACAACAAGCGTTGGACCAAGCCGGTAAGCGGATCCACACACGCAAGCTGCAAGTCGACGCTCTCGAACGCGATGCCCTCACTTTGCTTGCGATGCGCAATCTCAGCAAATTTGCTGACGCAGTTTCAACTGAGATTCCCGCTCAGGCATCCACCAATGAACAAAACGCCGAGGAGCAACTCCAGGCGTCAGTCAGCGAATTGCAACGCTCGGTCATCGAGCTCCAAGCGCAGACATTGCCTGCATTGCTTCTCGAAGGAAATCGCGTCTTTATCTGGTTGGCTCTGGCAATCATCGCGATATTTTTGCCAATGGTATTCTTCTCAGGGCTTTCACTAGTTAGTACGTCCTTGGGAGCCATCGTGGCGGGAACTCTTCTGGCTGGCGGCGGTTATTTGTTGCTCAAGCCGCGTGCGGTTAAGCAATCTCTCGATCAATATTCTCGGATCAAACAGAACTTGGGGATTGCCAGGCGTTTGGAAACCTCAGCTTGGCAGGGGGCACAAAATCGCAGTCGACTTGAAGCCGAGGCTATTCATCAGCGCAAGCAACACGATCTGGTAGCCGCTCAGGACGAGCGAGACAAAACCCTCGCCGAAGCCGACGTTAAAAAAGCAGAACTGCTCGCTCAAACGCAACAGCGTTTCAACGCGCGGCTAGCCGAAGCCCAAGCTCGGCATCTTTCCGTTTTGGCGGCTGCGGATGAAAAGTATCCGCCATTGTTGGATCAACTCGCCACCGATCGGCAAGCAGCCTGGCAAGCGAATGAAACTCGATACTCAAACCGCACGACCGCAGCCAAAGCGCAGCATGCCACCGAATGGGAGCAGATGGCCAATCGCTGGCATGCTGGCTTTCAAGAGGTTGCCGGTGAGCTTGCTGCCATGCAAACGGCCTGCGATCGATTTTTCCCTGATTGGAACGATGCCGAATGGCAAGAATGGCCACGACCAAAATCGATTCCTCCAGTAATTCAGTTCGGTCGCTGCCAGTTGCCGCTGCAGGCAGTCAAAAATGGTATCTCCCAAGATCCGCAACTCGTTCCCGCACAAACTCAGCTCGCCCTTCCCGCATGGATGTCGCTCCATGAGCATCCGCGCATGGTGATTACGGCCGATGGACCAGGACGCGCCGTTGCCGCCGAGTTGTTGAAGCTCATGATGTTTCGCTTCTTAACTGCCGTTCCTGCCGGGAAATTGCGTTTCACCATCATCGACCCGATGGCTTTGGGACAGAATTTTGCGGGCTTCATGCATCTGGCCGATCACGATGAACAACTCGTCGGGAAACGGATTTGGACCGACCCGCGACAAATCGAAGAGCGGCTTGCACTATTATCCGATCACATGGAACGGGTCGTCCAGAAATATCTGCGCAACGAATTCGCCACGATCGACGAATACAACGCTCAGGCAGGCGAAGTGTCCGAACCTTATCATGTCCTCGTGGTTGCCAACTTCCCCGGCGGGTTGAGCGACGCCGCGATTCGCAAACTCAAAACCATTGCCATGACCGGCCCTAAGTGCGGCGTGTTCACGTTGATGCATATCGACACTTCCGTCAAATTGCCGATGGATTTCAGCATCGCGGATATCTTGAATGGTTCGGTCCACTTAGATTGGTCTGAGGATCGGTTGAAGTGGAAGTATCCGCTGTTCGAGAAACTTCCGTTGCAGCTTGAATCATTGCCCGCGAAAGACAAACTCAACGAGTTGCTACGGCATGCTGGCCAAGAATCACGAGCCGCCAGCCGCGTGGAAGTGCCATTTGCCGTGGTCGCACCTCCGGTGGACAAAATTTGGTCGGAAACTTGTGATAATGAATTAATCGTCCCCGTTGGTCGCGCCGGCGCGAACGAATTGCAATCCTTACGACTCGGCCGCGGCACGGCCCAGCATGCCTTGATTTCCGGCAAAACGGGTTCCGGCAAGAGTACGTTGCTCCATGCACTCGTCACGAATCTTGCGCTTCGCTATAGCCCCCAGGAAGTCGAGTTTTATCTGGTCGACTTCAAGAAAGGCGTGGAATTCAAAACCTACGCCACCCACGAATTGCCACATGCCCGCGTGATTGCCATCGAAAGCGAACGCGAATTTGGCGTCAGTGTGTTAGAACGGCTTGATGCGGAGCTCCAGCAACGGGGCGAAATGTTCCGTGAACTCGGCGTGCAGGACTTGGCGAGCTTTCGACAGAAAACAAAACATATCTTGCCGCGTGTCTTGCTGATTATCGACGAGTTCCAGGAACTCTTCGTTGCCGACGACAAGCTGGCCCAGGATGCGGCGCTCTTATTAGACCGTCTGGTGCGGCAAGGCCGTGCTTTCGGTGTGCATGTGCTGTTAGGTTCGCAAACCTTGTCGGGAGCTTATTCGCTTGCTCGTAGCACCTTGGGGCAAATGGCCGTCCGGATCGCGCTGGAATGCAGTGAAGCCGACGCCCATCTGATTTTGAGCGACGACAACCCCGCGGCTCGATTGCTTTCGCGACCGGGCGAAGCGATTTACAACGATCAGAATGGCACGGTCGAAGGCAATCATCTGTTTCAAGTGGTTTGGCTGTCCGATCAGCAGCGCCAAGAATATCTGGCGGAGATCCGCGCGAAACATCAAGCCGAAGAAGCGACTTCCCAACCTGCCATCGTGTTTGAGGGAAATGTTCCCGCCGATCCGCTGCAGAATGAACAACTCGTCAAGCTGCTCACAACTGACGGCGAACAAACTGTCAGCGAGCCAAAGATTTGGCTCGGTTCGGCGGTGCGGATCGAGCCGCCAAGCCAGATGACGTTTCGCCGACAAGGAGGCAACAACCTTTTGATCGTGGGCCAAGACGAACCATTGGCACTCGGCATATTGACCACTGCCGTGGCAGGATTGGCCGCGCAACTTAATGGTGACGCCTCCCAAATCGAAATTCTCGACGGCACACGGCCCGAGTCTCCCAATCATGGTGCTTGGCAAAAATTTGCCGCCAATTTGCCCGCCAAGGTTTCCGTCCATGTCCCGCGCGATGCTTCACGAATCATTACGGAGCTCGCCCAGGAAGTGAAACGCCGCCAGGAAAGTCCGGATACGAGTTTCGAACCTCGCATTTTGGTAATTCATGATCTCGCACAAATTCGTGATTTACGACTCACCGAAGAAGATTTCAGTTTCTCCCGAACGACCAACGGCAATGCCACTTCCGCCGACAAACGCTTCCGCGAAATCTTGCGCGAAGGCCCCGCGACTGGCGTGCACGTGCTCATCTGGTGCGATTCGCATAACAGCCTGATGCGATTTGTCGATCGCCTCACCATGCGTGAAATCGATTTCCGTGTGGCCTTGCAAATGAGTCCCGTGGATTCCACGAGTCTCATCGATTCCCCCGCCGCAGGTCGGCTCGGCGAGCATCGTGCCATCTTCTATCGCGACGACACCGGTTCGCAAACCAAGTTTCGCCCCTATGGCCGGCCGAGCGACGATTGGCTCGCGTTTCTGGCTGAAAATCTGAGCACAGAGCTCAAGACTGAGTGAGAAAATATTACAGGAGGTAACAGAGTGAGCAGAGTCATGAAAACGCGACCTTGGTACTCCTTTCGCTGGAAAATTCTCTTCTGGATCGCTTTACCATTTATTGTCATCACAATCTCTGATGTGTTCGCTATGTGGATGATTTCGCCACAATCTGCCATTGAGAAGGAAAATATTCAACAAGCTCCTATAAATGAAAACAATTGAAGGTATTGCCAATCTTAAATTCTCTGTTCCCTCCGCTTCCTCCTGTAAATATTCCCCTGTAAGATTCTCTTGTACTACTCTTCTTTTCTTATGGAGGATTGCATGAATTCCCCCTTCTCGCGCCGGCAGTTTGTTAAAACGGCTCTCACCACCACGGCCGCTACACTCGCCGCGCCGGCCATTCTCACTGCAGCCAAGACGGCTAAAAACATGATCATCGGCACGGGCGAGCATCAATACGAAGTGCTCCACCACTTCCCCCAACTTCCCGACAAATACCGCTGGATGACGACGCACAACGTCGCGTTCGATAGCGAAGGCAATCTCTACGTTATTCACGAAGGTAAGATCGATCTCACGGACCATCCCACGATCTTTGTGTTTGATCCATCCGGCAAATTCATTCGTGCCTTCGGCGAGCAATTCAACGGCGGCGGGCACGGCTTGGAAATTCGCAACGAAGGGGGGCAAGACTTTCTGTACGTGTGTGCCTATCAGCAGCAGCGTTCCTTCGCCAAGCTCGACACCAAAGGCGAGCAAGTGTGGCGGAAGGGCGCGCCGATGGAAAGCGGCTTGTATGCCGAGGGCGAAGACAAATTTCCGCGTGCGAAAGATGACAATCCCTGGGAACGGAATCGGTTCATCCCCACGAATATCGCTTTTCTCCCCGATGGTGGCTTCTTTGTGATTGATGGCTACGGGGCTTACTGTGTTCATCGCTACGATGCCGACTCGAATTGGCAGAGCACGTTTGGTTCGGTGGGCCAGCTCGCTGAACGCAAGGATGGCACATTCAAGCTGCCGCACGGGATTTGGATCGATAGTCGCGGTGAGGAACCACTCATCGTTGTGGCCGATCGGGAATTTGATCGGCTGCAATGGTTCACGCTCGACGGCAATCATCGCGAAACGCTCGATGGTTTTCTCTGGCCGGCGAATGTCGACATCCATGGCGATGTGATGGTCGTTCCCGAGCTTGTGGCGCGCACGACTTTGCTGGATAAGAACAACAAAGTCATTGCCCACTTGGGGACCGATTCCGAGCGGATTCAAAAGAACAAAGCAGACACCGGTGGATTCAATATCCGCACCGATGAATCACAGTGGCAGGATGGCAAGTTTGTCCATCCGCACGACGCCTGTTTCGATGCCGATGGCAATATCTTCGTGGCTGAGTGGGTCGCCACGGGTCGGGTTAGCAAGTTGCGACGGGTGTAGTCGCGCGAACTTACATGGCGATTCTCAGCGCGGAACAAGTTCCGCCGCAAAATTCGGGCTTTTTGTACGCCTCGACATTCCTTCTTCTCGCCTTAAAATGGGTGGTTTCTCAACTGACAACTATCGCATTTCTATATTCCGCATTGCATCTGTTTAAGACTAGAAGGAACCCTCCGCATGAGCACGATCGTCGATATCCATGGCCGCCAAATTCTCGATAGCCGCGGTAATCCCACCGTCGAAGTCGACGTCACGCTCGCCGATGGCACCGTGGGCACGGCCGCAGTCCCTAGCGGGGCGAGCACCGGCGCACACGAAGCTTGGGAACTCCGCGACGGCGACAAAGCCGTTTACATGGGCAAAGGGGTCAAGCAGGCCGTTGAGAACATCAACACCAAGCTCGCCGACGAGCTCATCGGCATGGATGCGCTCGATCAAATGGCCGTCGATGGCCTGATGCTCGACTTGGATGGCACACCCAACAAAAAAAGCCTCGGTGCCAACGCGATCCTGGGCATCTCGCTGGCCACGGCCCACGCGGCCGCTCGGTATTGCGAATTGCCGCTCTATCGCTACCTCGGCGGTTCGAACGCCCGGTTGTTGCCCGCCCCGATGATGAACATCCTCAACGGTGGTCAGCATGCCGACAATAATGTCGACGTGCAAGAATTCATGGTCATGCCGCTGGGGTTTGACTCGTTTAGCGACGCCTTGCGTTGCGGTTGCGAAATCTTCCACAACCTCAAGAAGGTCTTGCACGACAAAAAGCTCAACACGGCCGTCGGCGACGAAGGGGGTTTTGCTCCCGACCTGAAGGCCAACGCCGAGGCGTTCGACGTGATCCTCACCGCCATCGAAAAGGCTGGTTACAAGCCGGGAGAGCAAGTTTGGTTCGCGATGGACGTGGCCAGCACCGAGTTCTTCGATTCCAAAAAGAAGGTTTACACGATCGACGGCAAGGAACTCGACAGCGGCGCGATGGTCGACCTGTTGGCCTCGTGGGTCGACAAGTATCCCATCTGCTCGATTGAAGACGGCTGCAGCGAAGACGACTGGGAAGGTTGGAAGCTGCTCACCGACCGCATGGGTAGCAAGTGCCAGCTCGTGGGGGACGACTTGTTCGTCACCAACGTCGAACGTCTACAACGCGGCATCGACCAAGGGATCGGCAACAGCATTCTGATTAAAGTCAATCAAATCGGTACCCTCACGGAAACCATCGACGCGATCAATCTGGCCCACCGCAACGGTTACACGAGCATTTCGAGCCATCGCAGCGGCGAAACCGAAGACGCGACGATTGCCGATCTCGCGGTGGCATGCTCCACAGGCCAAATCAAAACCGGCTCGGCTTCGCGCTCCGACCGCATGGCCAAATACAACCAGTTGCTCCGCATCGAAGAGCAACTCGGTGACGCGGCGCAATACGCGGGACCATTGTTTAAGTACAAATAACTGGCGAGCCGGATGCGTCAGCTTCCGGTTTCGGTCAGAAGTGGTGAAAACTTTGGACGCCCAGGGATTGCAATCCCTGGGCGTTTTGTTTGGGGTACGCGCTCTGCGAATAGCGCGCTCCGCGTTGCTTCGCGGCGAACGTACAGAATAACTTGGTTGGAACCTTGGGGCAAAATTCTGTATCCGCTAGAATGGAGACATGCCTAAACCTCCGATCACCGATTCGCCCTGGCTTTGGTTCGCGTTGTTCACTGCGGTGGGGCTGACCGCGCTCGTGGCCACGGGGGGCAAGTTCGGAGCGCGGCAAGCGAACATTGAACGCAAGGCTCAAGCCCGCGCGGCGGTGGCGGAAGGGCTCGACGTTAAACAAGATGCGAGTGGCAAGAAACTGGCGACGGGCGTTCCCAAGTATTCCGCGCCAGGGGAGACACAGATTCGACTCGTGCCGTTGGCGACGGTGTTGGGGCTGATTTGCGCTGGGTCGCTGGCGATGTTAGCGAGAGAGAGGTTGTTTAACCACGAAGAGACAAAGGACACGAAGAAAGAGACATGATCAATGAATCGGTTAATTCAATACTTTGTGTCCTTCGTGCCTTTGTGGTGAAAATCGAATCGTGAATCTCTTGCTTGAAAATCCGCTGCCGATTTGGGCCCTCGGCGCCGTTGGGCTTACGATCAGCGTGATCGTGTTTCTTGCTAAGCGGTCGCTTGGTTCGATGCTGGGCGTGGCGGCAGTGATTGGGATCACTGTGCTGCTGTTGTTCATTGAAAGAGCGGTCGTTACGCCCACGGAAGAACTTGAACAAGCGGTCGCAACCGTGATGGCCGCTATCGAAGTGAATGACCTCAACGGCGTGCTGACGCAGATCGATCCGCAGGCCGCGCATGTCCGCCACGATGCGGAAACGCTGATGCCGCAGGTGAAAGTCAAAGAAACGGGGGCCACGGCCGTGCGGGTGGAGATCGACGGCAACGCGGCCCCAGTCAAAGCGACGACATTCTTTCGCGGACGCATCGACGGCACGCACACTCGCAACGGCGTGCGTCTGTTCTACTTCGATCAGGTCGAACTCGATTGGCACAAACCGTCTGACAAGTGGCTGATCACCGACTACCGTGCCAGCTTTCGCGGCAAGCCGGTGAAGGCCTCCGAGGGACTGCGCGGAATTCGCTAATCATTCGGCTGGTTATTCCACAGATCTTCACGTGGGGGCGGAATCGGTTGGAAGAACTCGCGGGTCGACTCTCGCCGCTGCACGCCATCGCGGTAGCCGTCGGCGGCATCGGGATCGAGGCGACGAGGATCGGGGCCTGCGGAACCGTAGCCGTAGCTGGGCGAGGTCACATCCCAGGGCGGCGGATAACCAGGACCATTGCCGTGATGGCCACCGCCACCCCAACCAGGACCGTAACCGCCCCCACCGCCGCCACCGGCGTAGCCGCCGCCATAACCTCCGCCGTAACCGGGGAAGCCAAAACCACCACCGAAGCCGCCGCCAAAGGAACCACCCGATACGGTCGAACCCCGCCAGGCGTCGTGGAATCGTTCCCACTCGGCATCGAGACCGCCGCGGCCATTGCCGTAGCTGGTGACTTGGTAGTTGGTGCTGGCCGAACCATCGGCACCACGCAGCACCGTGCGATTGCGGCTGTAGCCACTGGTGACCAAGCGTGGATCGTCCAAAGGCTCGACAGGTTCAATCCGATCGTACTGCGCGACACGCGCATTGGTTTCGGGATCGTGCGTGTAACGACTCCGCGCGAAGACCCAGCTATCGGGCCTCGATACATAAGGTGCAGCCGTGGCGAGGGGGTAGGCACCACAACATTCACTAGCGCGGGAGCGCGTGGCGAAGAAGATGGCAACCAAAGCGGCGGCAAACACCAACCGCCAAATGAGCGAAGGGATGCGAGTGTTCATGTTGTTCATCAGAGGAGGGAGGAGAGGGCAGGGGAGAGAAGCGAGGAGGAGGGGGATTTTGAAAAGGGGGTTTATTAGCCGCGATTCAACGAATCGCAGGGTCTTACTTTCATTGTAATTACGCTATCGAACTTCAACCAAAAAATGACTCGAAAGCGGATGGGTTTTGGGTGAGGGTTGCGCGGATTGGTGCTGCTGAAAACCCTCCCCTAGCCCCTCCCAGAGTACTGAGAGGGGGATATTTTATGACTCTTCTTCAATCGCAACGGGGGCGGTTTCTGTGTCTGCGGGTTGCCAGATTTTGAGTTTGTGATCTTCCGGGTCGTAAATGTACTCCACGCCGGGATCCAGTTCCGGTAAGGCAATTTGATTATCTTGAATGATCACTTTCATAAACTCTTCGTGGGACTTGGGATAATGCCCTTCGTTTCCGTTATATATTTCGAGCGCGCGCTTCATATTGTTAAAGATCATCGAGTGCTCGGCATAAAAACGAGCCCCCCCGACGGCACCCAGGTAGCCACCCGCGGCGCGGGATTTCTTACCCTTCGAGGGGTCGAGGCCGGTGAGTTCGCGAGGCGTGCTGGTAACAGCTGATGGTTCGTTGGGATTGGGGGAACCCGGGTTGGCCGACGTAGCTGCCGCTGGATCGGTTGGCGATGCTGCCGCTTCTTCGCCGAGATACTTGGCACGAAGTTCAGGCGTCGCCTCGGCAGGGCGCCAGATCTTCAGCAAATGATCGTCGGGATCGTAAAGGTATTCGTCGCCGGGTTCGAGTTCCGGAAGCGGCAGCACTTGCGGGCACATTTCCGGAATGAACTTCTCCATGAATTCTTTGTGGTCCTTCGGGTAATGGGAATGAATGATTTCGTACTGCAGCAGGGCCGGCTTGATCACGAGATTAAAAGTGGTTTCATTCTTAACCCACGGCATCGATTGCATCGTGCTGCCTAAGGTGCCACCCGCGCGGCGGGAGAGTTTGCCTTGCTTGGGATCCTTGGGGTGAATCTCGCGGGGGACGCCACTGGTCATCGGTGGTTCCCCTTCGACGCCCGACATATCAACGCGGCCATCGGGCAGGAACGCTTCGGGGTCGACATGGGCCGCTCGGTCGTAAGCCGAAGGCTCGGCTGCGGGAGTGGTCGCAGCAGCGGTTGTGTCTGTCGGAGCAGCAGCCGTATTCCCAGGAGTTGCCGCCGTGGTTGCCGGCTGAGCGGGCGCAGCAGCTTGGGGAGGTTCCAGTTCCGGAACTTCACAGCCGGAAATCATTGCGATCACGCATAGGAAATAGGGAATGGCCTTCATGATAAGAATTCCGTTGTGTTTTATGCTTTCCAAGTTTGATCTTTTTGAACACTAATAAATCGCTGATCTTCGCAAATGAGATCAGTGGTTATTAGTGATGATTAGTGTTCCGCCCGTTGTCTTAAGCTTTCACTTTTTCAAACTTCCAGTCACGCATTTCGCTGAGCATCGCGGTATGCGTCATGTCGAACTTCAATGGCGTCACCGTAATGTTGCCTGAACGCAGTTCTAACAAATCGGTGTCTGCCCCCGGCGGTGGGTCGGGTTGCAAACCGTTGGCCCAAAAGTAGGGCCGCCCGCGGGGGTCCATTCGTGCCTGAAAATCTTCTCCCCAGGGAGCGGTCGCCATCGGCACGAATTTCACTTCCGCCGGATTGGTCAACGCCCGCATGGGGATGTTCAAATTATACAAATGTCCGGCCGCGTCTTTTTGGGCGAGCATTTGTTTGATGATGCCCGCCGCCTTTTCCGCGGCTATGTCGTAACGCGGGGCGTCGTGATATTCGAGCGACACCGCGATGCTGGTGATTCCAAAAAAGGCTCCTTCAATGGCCGCCGCCACGGTGCCGGAGTACAGCACGTTGATACCGGCGTTCATGCCACTGTTGATCCCGCTGACGACCAAATCGGGCCGTTCCGGCAGTAACGCACAAACGGCCAGCTTCACGCAGTCGGCGGGACTTCCTTCGACGGCCCAGCCACGCCGCTTGCCATCCTCGGCGAACACTTCCCGGGCCATCAGGGGGGTCAGGTACGTGATCGCATGCCCCACGCCGCTTTGTTCGGTGAGGGGGGCAGCTACGGTCACGTCACCCAGTTTCCGCAACTCACGTTCCATGGCCGCCAGGCCCGGTGCATAGATGCCGTCATCGTTGGTGAGCAAGATTCGCATGCCGTAAATATCCGTGTGGCTAGGAGTTCCGTCGATACTTAGAATTCCACATCATAGCGGGTCTTTGTGCTGAAATTCAACGCGATGGTGTGAAAATGCAACATTGCCCGAGACCGGCGATTCGTCGAATCGCGGCTTTCTTCGAGCCTCCACGCCACTAGCAACTCCCCACCCCACCCTTATAATGGCGAGTTTCCCACCCGATTGGGAACGAGGACAGTGAATTGTCAGGGTCGAGGATGGCCCGACTCGCTCCCGCTGAAAGAACCATGACGGTCACTCCGCCAGTAGCTGAACGCAGTACCGCCGCCGAGCGAGTGTTGGTGCTGGACTTCGGTTCACAGTTCGCCCAACTGATCGCCCGCCGGGTCCGCGAGCAGCACGTCTATTGCGAAATCGTGCGGCACAGCATCACGGCTGAGCGTGTGAAAGAGCTCGCGCCGATGGGGCTGATCCTGTCGGGCGGGCCGGCCAGCGTGTATGACGACGGCGCCCCCAAGTGCGATCCCAAGCTGTTTGAGCTGGGCATACCAATTCTTGGCATTTGCTACGGAATGCAGCTTGCTTGTCAGGCTTTGGGAGGCAAGGTCGAAAGCTTCCCCGCGCGGGAATATGGTCGCGCCGAATGCGAGATCACAGCCCAAGACAATTTATTTGATGGCGTGGCGCGGCAGACGCAAGTTTGGATGAGCCACGGCGATCAGGTTTCGAACATCGCCGAGATATTCGAACCGCTCGCCCACACGCATACGTGCCCCTATGCGGCGGTGAAGCACCGCAGTTTGCCGATTTATGGATTGCAGTTTCATCCCGAAGTGACGCACACCCCCGAGGGTGGCAAGATGCTCGCCAACTTCTTGCATCACGCGTGCAAGACCACGGGAACTTGGAAGCTGGGTGACTTCGCCGACCAGACGATTTCTCAAATTCGCCAGCGCGTCGGTTCCGATCGTGTGATCTGCGGATTGTCGGGGGGCGTGGATTCCTCAGTCGTCGCGGCGTTATTAGCCGAAGCCATTGGCCCACAGCTTTCGTGCATTTTGGTCGACAACGGCCTGCTGCGGCTTGATGAAGAAAAGGCCGTGATCGAGGAGTTCACCAAGCATTTCAAAACCGATCTGCACGTGGTGAAGGCCGAAGATCGATTTTTGAACGAGCTGGCTGGGATTATCGATCCGCAAGAAAAACGCCGCCGGATTGGGCACACCTTCATTGATTGCTTTGCGGAAGAAGCTCAGAAAATTTCGGGAGCGAAGTTCCTGGCTCAGGGGACGCTGTATCCCGACGTGATTGAAAGCGGCGCGGCCGTGGATGGCCCAGCCGACACGATAAAATTGCATCACAACGTGGGGGGGCTCCCCGCGGAACTGGGCTTCGAACTGATTGAGCCGCTGCGGGATTTATTTAAGGACGAAGTTCGCCGGCTAGGGCTTCAGTTGGGCCTGCCGGAAGAAATCGTGTGGCGGCATCCGTTCCCGGGACCGGGCTTGGCCGTGCGTTGTTTAGGGGAAGTGACCCGCGAACGGCTCGACGTGTTGCGGGCCGCGGATGCCATCGTCGTGGGTGAAATTAAAGCCGCGGGGCTGTATCGAGCAACTTCGCAAGCGTTTGCCGTGTTGCTACCGGTGCAAAGTGTCGGCGTGATGGGCGATAGCCGCACGTATGATAATGCGCTAGCCGTACGATGCGTGAACACCGACGATTTCATGACCGCCGATTGGAGCCACTTGCCCTACGATTTGCTCGCCCGGATTTCGACGCGAATCATTAACGAAGTCAAAGGGGTCAACCGCGTGGTGTACGATATCAGTTCCAAACCGCCGGCAACGATTGAATGGGAATAAAATATTCACTCAGAGGCGCAGGGGACGCTGAGAACAATCAATTAATAACTCGGCGCTCTCAGCGCCTCTGCGTGACAAGCATCTGAACATAGCAATTCAACATTTCACATTAGAACAGACCTATGGCATTAAAATACATCTACCAAATCAATAATCTCACCAAGAAGATCGGGCAGCGCGAGGTCTTGAAGGACATCAACTTGGCCTTCTACCCTGGCGCGAAGATTGGCGTCCTGGGGCGCAACGGCTCGGGGAAGAGCACGCTGCTTAAAATCATGGCGGGCCGTGATAAGGAGTTCGACGGTGAAGCCAAGATTGCCGAAGGCTACACGGTCGGTCTGTTGGAGCAAGAGCCCCACCTAAATCCTGACAAGGACGTGCGCGGCAACATCGAAGAAGCGGTCGCGGAGACGCGTGCGCTCCTCAAGGAATTTGAGGAGATCGGTGAAAAATATGGCGAGGTGGCCGACGATCCCGATGCGATGGAAAAGCTGATGAATCGCCAGTCGGTGCTGCAAGACAAGATCGACGCGGCGAATGCTTGGGAACTTGATCGGCAAATCGAGATCGCGATGGACGCGATGAATTTGCCGCCAAGTGATGCCGATGTGTCGATACTTTCCGGTGGTGAAAAACGCCGCGTGGCTTTGTGCAAGTTGTTGCTCGAACGGCCCGACATGCTGCTACTCGACGAACCGACCAACCATTTGGATGCGGAAAGCATTGCCTGGCTCGAACGCCATCTGGCGGAGTACACCGGGACCATCGTGGCGGTTACCCACGATCGTTACTTTCTCGACAACGTGGCCAGCTGGATCCTGGAACTCGAATACGGCAAAGGCTGGCCCTTCGAGGGCAACTACACATCGTGGTTGGAACAAAAGGGCAAGCGGTTGGCCACCGAAGAGAAGAAGGAATCCGCTCGTCAGCGGGCGCTGGCTAAGGAGCTCGATTGGATTCGTATGGCTCCGCGGGCTCGGCAGGCTAAGAACAAAGCGCGGGTTAAAGCTTACGAGCAAATGGCTTCTGAAGAGTACAACGACAAGCCTGACGAACTAGAAATCCAAATTCCGCCCGGCCCGCGCTTGGGCGACATGGTGATCGAAGCCACGAATCTCGGCAAATCTTACGGCGACCGCGTGATCTTCGAGAACGTCAACTTCCGTCTGCCGCCGGGTGGTATCGTGGGCATCATCGGCCCCAATGGTGCCGGCAAGACGACGCTGCTCAAGATGTTGATGGGCATGGAAGAGCCCGATGTCGGAAGCTTGAAAATGGGTCCCACGGTCAATCTGGGTTATGTGGATCAGTCCCGCGATGCCCTCGGTGCCGATAACACGGTGTATCAAGAAATCTCCGGTGGGCTCGACAATCTGGAAATGGGCAAACGTGTGATGAACAGCCGCGCGTATGTGGCACGCTTCAATTTCACGGGCACGGACCAGCAGAAGAAGGTCGGCGTTTTGTCGGGTGGTGAACGTAACCGCGTTCACTTGGCCAAGCTGCTACGACGTGGTTCCAATGTTCTGCTCTTGGACGAACCGACCAACGACCTCGACGTCGATACGCTCCGGGCACTCGAAGAAGCGGTGGCGAACTTTGCCGGTTGCGCGGTCGTGGTGAGCCATGATCGTTGGTTCCTCGACCGCTTGGCGACGCATATCCTGGCGTTTGAGGGCGATGGTTACGTTCATTGGTGCGATGGAAATTTCGACGCCTACGAGCGCGAACGGAAAGAACGACTCGGCGAAGAGGCTGACTCGCCGCATCGATTCCGGTATAAAAAATTGCAGCAGAACTAATTCCAGAGTGGCCACAGAGGGACGCGGATCGGGCAGATTACCACGGATTTCTATTTCTAGAATCTGCGTCAATCCGTTCGATCTGTGTTCATCCGCGTTCTATTCCAATATTTAGGTGAGAGTTATCGATGAGCGTTGTGCGGGTTGGATCGACTAAAAAGTTCTCGGATGGTTGGGATGGTATCTTCGGCGGAGGTCCGAAAGCCAAACCGACCAAAAAGGCTGCGAAGAAAAAGTCGGTGAAGAAAGCTGCGGCGAAAAAAGCAGCCAAGCCGAAGCCCGCGCCGAAAAAGACTGCTCCGAAAAAGAAAGTCTCGAAGGCCGCGAAACCGCAAGCGGTGAAGAAAAAAGCGCAGAAGAAAAAAACTTCGGCCCGGGTCAAAAAGAAATCCGGCCCCGTCCTGCTGCAGAAAGAACTTTTCTGATACCGTTAGCCGGCAGTGTCCCACTGCCGTGCCTGAGAACGGACCATTTTACGCCCGGCCGGTGAAATCACCCGTGCGGGTGTCGACTTTGATGACCTCGCCCTCTTTCATGTATTCGGGCACCTGAATGATCGCGCCGGTTTCCGTCACCGCGGGCTTGGTTCGCGACGTGGCCGAGTTGCCTTTCACGCCGGGGTCGCACTGCACGATCTTCAGTTCGACCGATGGCGGCAATTGCAGACCGACGCATTCGTCGTTGTAGACAAGCGCCAGAATGCCCGTCAGGCTCTCGCTGATGTATTGCATTTGCTCGGCGATGTCGGCCGCGGGAAGAGTGTACTGGTTGTAATCGGCCGAGTCGAGAAAGTGAACCTGATCGCCGTCGGAGTACATGAGCGTAACTTCACGCCGCTGAAAGTCGGCCTCGGGAAGCATGTCGGTTCCCTTGCAAGCAAAATCGGTCTTTTGCTGCGACACAATATCTCGGGCGCGGAACTTGTAGAGCGTCGTTCCACCGCGAGCTGAGGGAGATTGCACGTGAACCGTTTCGATGATGTGCGGAGATTCGTTGTACAAAACGATGGCACCCGGTTTGGCGTCTTTAGCGAGCATAGTATCAAAGTCGAAATACGAAAGTGGAAAGGGAAATGTCGAAGCGGAGAATGTCGCTCAATCGCAAGAAAAGAGCAACCCAAGATTCCCCTTTCCGAATTCGACTTTCCCCTTTAGCTCAAAATTTCACCAGCCGCGGGGTCGAACGTCAAGCCGCCCGTCAAATCGGCCAAGGTTTCCACGACGGTCAGCAGGCAGGTCGGATCGAGCATTTCGAGGCCCGCTTCCTCGTCGTCGAATTCATCGCCGAAATTGTCGGCGGCGTATTCCGCTCCGCCGCTGGCGGGCATGCGCTCGAAGTGGGCTACGTCCAGGCGGGCATCAGATTTAATCAGCTCCTGCAATTGCGCGGCCGACAATTGTTTTTTCAGTTCCTTGGCCCAGGCCAGGTTTTGCTCGATGATCGCGTCCCCCACTTCGTAACTGATCTCGACCGCGGCATGATCCTCGGGCGATTCCACAAAGAGCGATTCGATCAATCCCTTGTCGTCGGCAGCGGGATTCTCCAATTGAAAGCGTTTATTGGCATTGGCAAGCGCGGCCGAAACTTCCTTGAGCGTTGGCCGACGTTTTTGCGGGAACAAAATAAAGTACGTTTCCCGCCAGTAGAGTTCATCGCTATCGGCCATGTTGGACCCTTCCTACCGACTCAGCCGGTTTTCACCACTGCGGACTTTCCCCTGGCTCGTCGTCGGGTGGCCCGAGGCCCCCTTGCCATTGATCGAGCCGCTTATTCATTTCTTCGCATTCCTTGACGTTGGCCCACACGGATTCTCCTTGTTCTAGGCGAATCTCGTAAAAGCCCTCACGCGTGCAATCTTCCTCACCACAAAAGTGAGGCGTCGCCGCGACCCACATCACGCGGTAAAGCGGCACATACTTGTCATCAACACGACATAAAATTGACACGATTCGAATTCCTAAGCACGACCCAATTCTTGCGAGCGCTTGGTCGCCGCGATCACGGCTTCGCCAAACGCTTCGGCCCCTTTGAGTTCTCCCAGTTTATTCAACCCCGCGAGTGTCGTGCCACCAGGGCTCGTGACCTGCTCGCGCAGTTCCGCGGGCGAACGTCCCGTGGTGAGCACCATTTCGGCGGCTCCTTTGGCGGTTTGCGCGGCAAGTTGCAGTGCCAACTCTTCCGGCAAACCCATGGCCGTTCCCCCAGCCGCGAGCGATTCTATCACGCGATAGATAAACGCGGGACCCGAACCCGAGAGCCCCGTCACGGCGTCGAGCGATTCTTCCGGCACTTCAAAGGCTTGGCCCACGCTGGCGAGTATCTGGCGCACGTGATCGGCATCAGCAGCCGAAGCGGTTGGGCCGCGACTGAAACACGACGCCCCTAAGCCGACAAGGCAGGGGGTATTCGGCATCACACGAATCAACCGCGTACCTGCGGGCAAACCCTCGGCCAATCGCGAAATTGTGATCCCCGCCGCAATCGACACGAACAATTGATTTGTAGTGACTTGCGTTTTGATCTCCGCAAGTACGGTCGACATCACCTGTGGCTTCACGGCTAAGACGATCAAATCGGCGCGGGAAAGAATTGGCCCGTTGGCATCGAAGACTTCGACACCGGCGACTTGTTCGCTAAATCCTTTGCGCGCGTCGGCATGGGGATCGGCTGCTAGCACTTGCTTGGCCGAGACCAAGCCACTTTGCAGGCAGCCCCGCGCGAGTGCGGTGGCCATCCGGCCCGAGCCAATAAAACCGATTGTTGGAGCGAATTCAGCCACGAAAGTGTCCGCCAGCTTTGCTAGTGTGCGAATGACTGGCGGCTATGGTACGCCAAGCTGTACGGTTCGACAATCGCGACACATTGCCTCGGCAAAGTTCTCTGGACGAAAAACGGGGGATTTGAAACACTCCGCCCCAGTTGAATCCGCAATTTGCGGCTGCACACCCCTGTCTTAACCTATCAGGCCATCTTCAGGAGGCCATTTGTATGACGATTGCACGCCAAACCTCTCTTTCGTCACTGATCCTTGCTTACATGTTGATTGCTGCGGTACCTTGCTCGGCCCAACTGTTCGGCGGCCAGGAAGAAAAAAAAGAATCTCACAAGTCCATCGGGGGCACCCCTCAAATGCGTGAAGATTCCGACGTGAAACAGACGGGCTTTGCAGGCATTCCGATGCCCAAGCTCACAATGCCGAAACTCACGATGCCCGACATGTCGTCGGTGACCGCACCGTTCAAATCGGGTTACAACAAAGTTACCGCCGGCACGAAGAGCGCCTGGGAAGGGACGAAAGAAATGTTTTCGTTTGGCGGCGGATCCAATGCCCAGCAAGCGAACAATTCACAACCCAAGCAAGGGTTGTGGGAACGACTCACCACGCCCGACCCGCCGAAAAATGATGGTCCCCAAACAGTGGGTGAATGGATGTCTCAACCTCGGCTCGATCCGTAACTCGCTGCTCCTCGTTTCGTTTGTCGCACTTACTCAACCAGCGGAATATCGATGCCAGGTTTGCTGAAAAGTTGTCGATGCTGGCAGTGTGTGGTTTGCAGTGCTCTGCTTATGATCAGCGTGGGCTGTACAACTTGGCAATCTTCAGGAAGTCTGCCAGGATTGAGCACCTGGAACGAAGAACGGAACATATTGAAAAAAGTGAAGAACGATCCGTTCCCCACTCCGCAACAAGTGGGCTTAAAATAGTAGTTTAAGAAACCGTGGGCTAGCGCCTGCGGCTAATTCAATCAGCCGTCACGCGCTAGCGTCCGGTTCTTTGCGTTGATTTCCAGCTCGCTCTAGTAGACGCTTCGCAATAAAGCGGGATAATCGGGTGTATGAAACCCGAATCCCCATTCTCGAAGTTACCCTCGCTTTCGGAATTGCTCGGCCATCCCACGGTCGCCCAAGTTGTGAAGCGAGTGAATCAAACCACGATTGCCCAGCGGGCGACCGGTTTTCTGGAAGAATTGCAGACCAATCTGCGGCAGCGGATCGATCAAGGCAATGTTCCTTCCTTAGGGCAATTGGCCGAGCGCCTTGCGCGACGGTTGCTAGGGCCTGCACAAACTTCGCTCCCCGCGGTGAACGCTTCGGGCACGGTGATTGGTGATCGCTGGCCTGCGTTGCCACTGGCCGAACCAGCGGTTGATGAAGTCGTGCGTCTGGCCACCGAATATCACTCGGGCGGGACAGCCCTAAGAGATCGCGTGTCGATCACGCTGAAAGAACTCACCGGCGCCGAAGCCGTGTTTGTCGTCAATAGTTTTCATACGGCCTGTGAACTCGCACGAGCGGCTAATCTGGTGTTCGACCAATCGCGTCTGGCGGGTTTGATCAACCCTCAACAGTATGGACTGGGGGGTTACGCGACGATCAACGAGCGTCTGGAATGGGGAACGGAGTTGATCGTGCTCGATGGGGCAGGGCTGTTGGGAGGACCGCCGTGTGGGATCATCGTTGGCAAGCAGTATTTAGTGGACCAACTCTCGTATAGCACACTGGCTCAACTCGCCACGCCGCATGACCTGACGTTTGCCGCGCTCATGGCCACGCTGTCGCTTTATCAAAACAAGGCGCAGGCTGTGTATCAAATTCCCGTTTGGCAATTACTGACCGCACCGCTGGAGAATCTTGAACAGCGGGCCAATCGCTTGGCGATGTTGATTGGCGCTAACGAACAGATCATCACGGCCACACCGACGCACTATGATGGCCTGTGGTGCGACGCCACCGATGCCAAACTCACAGCTCCCAGCTGGGCAATCGTCGTGAAGCCCCAACCGGCGGCGTTTGAAGCCGTGGTCAACGCTTTGCAAGAATCTAGCCCACAAATCCTCGCCCAAATGCAACAAGAGGAAATTTGGCTCGATTTACGCGGTGTTTTTCCCCGCTGGGACCAGCAGCTTGTGGCGGCTTTTGAGTAGGCAATGGCCACAATTCGCCCTAGTATCGCCGCGCCGTAATGCGGTAAAATGCTAGCTTGTCCGATTCAGCCAACCTACCTCTCGATTTTTTGACGATTCTCACCAGCGGGCCACGTTACGTGAAGAATTTTCATTTTGCTGCTATTCGCTTCGGCATGATGGTCGTGCTGTTGGCTGGGGGTTCGCAGTTTTCGCCCCTCCACGCCCAGGCCGATTCCGTTGCGAAGAAGCCCACGGCTGTCCCGATTCAAACGGCATCGGCCAGCCCCCAGTCGACGGCTCCCAAGGTGGACTGGAATCTCCCCGCGGAGAATCATCCCTGGGCTCGATTTCCCATCGGTGCCTGGCGTGAAATTGAAATCACCACCGAAACCTTTGACGAGAGCGGAAAGCTCTTCGGTCGCAGCGTCACCACGCAAAAAGAAATCCTCAAAGCCGTGACCGAGGACAATTACGTTATCGACGTGCAAGCTACGGTCGACGTTTCGGGCAAAAGAATTGAGGGCCCCTGGAATACGCGCGTTTTGCGTTTGTCGACGGATCGGGCTGGTGCGATTTTCTCCACCACCCGCCAGGCCGATCACTCGATGACGTTGTCGATTGACACCGTGAGTTGTCAGGTTTGGGAAGTCGAATATAACGACGAGAATCGAACGCTCGTCGACCGGATTTATTACTCTTCCGAAATCTTTCCTCACGTGTTGGCTCGCAACGTGATCGAGCAAACCGAAGCCTCACCGGTCGAAGCGGCGCCACTTGATTCCGTTACGACCGTCGCACGCTCGGTTCCCTATTCTCTCGAAGGAAAGATTCTCGACTGCGTGAGTCAACAAACGATAAAACGCCGCGAAAAAGGGAATTCGCAGACGATGGTTCTGCTCTCCAGCGAAGTCCCTGGTGCGGAGATTGAAGCCCAATCGACTGATTTCGATTCCTCCGGCCGGCGCATCCGCTGGAGCGTCCAGAAGCTTCTGAATCATGGTCAATCAAGCGACACGCCCACTGTCGCCACGACCCAAGAAGCGTCGCAAACATCGACACCAAGTGTGCCCCAATAACGGTATTTTCTTCGGTATTTGCCGCGATTCTCTGCGGCTACGAACCATCGCGGAAGTGCCAGCGTAAGCTATCTACCGGAACACCGTTCGATCTTGTCCGCAGAATGGCTGCTCTGTACTATGACAGCAGCTTTTTCTGAGCCAACCACGACAGCGCATCGCCGCTGCTCTTGCCCGAATTTTCATCAGAGAGGGAATGTTATGAGTCTCGACGGAGAGAGGTATTTACGTTCGCGGAGCCGCCGATCGGTGATGGTTGCTCTGTTGACGGCCGCCTGTTTGGGAACCACTTTTCTTGCTCCCTTGGCCCAAGCCAAACCCACCGATCCTACGCGCGAAGATCGCAACATCGCTTTGATGGTTTCGGCTCTCATGGACCGCAAGCATCTCTCGGAGATGCAGGTCAACGACGAGATTTCGCAGCGCACGATCAAGGCGTTTCTGGAAAACCTCGATCGCATGAAGCTGTTCTTCCTGCAAAGCGACGTTGATGAATTCATGGCCGATCAGGACAAGATCGACGATTACGTCAAAGAAGGAGACGTCCGTTTTGCCAAGCGCGTGTTCGACCGCTTTCTCCAGCGCGTTTCTGAGCGCGTTGCCGTCGCGCAAAAGTTGATCGACACCGAGCATGACTTCACCGTCGACGAGGACATGGTTCGCGATCCCAAAAAGATGGAATATGCCAAAACGAACGAAGAACTCGACGAGCGTTGGCGTAAGCGTGTGAAATACGACTTGTTGTTGGAATTAGTCGAAGAAGACGCCGATGAAAAAGATGTGATCGATAAGCTGCACAAACGCTATCGCGGCATTGAACGCAACTGGGAGCAGTACAGCAACGACGAATTGCTGGAAGATTTCCTCACCGCGCTCACTATGAGCTTCGATCCTCACAGCAGCTACATGTCACCCAGCACGCTCGACAATTTCACAATTCAAATGCGGCTGGAACTTGACGGCATTGGAGCTTCGCTCGAATCGAAGTACGGCGAAACGATTGTTCGCCAAATCGTCCCCGGTGGTGCCGCCGACAAAGACGGTCGTCTCAAGGAGAAAGACGTGATCGTGGGCGTGGCTGAAGGTCCCGAGGGAGATTTCGTCGACATCGTCGACATGAAAATCAATGACGTTGTGCAGATGATTCGCGGCAAACCCGGCACAATTGTTCGCCTGCAAGTCGATCCCGAGGATAAGACGGGCCGCAAGGTTTATGACATCACGCGTGCCCGAATCGAATTGAAGGACAGCGAAGCACGCAGCGCCGTGCTGGAACGTCCGCTCAAGAAAACTCCAATTACCACAGATGAAAAAGCTGCCGATACGGCCGAACTGACCGAGCCGAATAAAGATTCCGCAGAGTCGGTCGAAGAGCCCACCGGCAAAATCGTGGAGCAAAAGGAAGGCCCCGATGGTCCGACTCGTCGGATCGGCATCATCAGCCTGCCCAGCTTCTATATGGATATGGATGGCCGTCGTGCCGGTAAGGCCGATTACAAAAGCACGACGCGCGACGTCCGTAAACTGCTCGAAGAATTTAAGCAAAAGAACGTCGATTTGGTCGTGATGGACCTCCGCTTCAACGGCGGTGGTTCTCTCCCCGAATCGGTGGAAGTGACCGGCCTGTTCATCGACAAGGGTCCCGTCGTGCAAGTGAAGGGTCCAGATGGCCGCGTTTCGCCGTATCCCGACGAAGAAGCCGGTGAAGTTTGGTCCGGCCCGCTCGTGGTGGTAATCAACCGCTTCAGCGCCAGTGCTAGCGAAATCTTTGCCGGTGCTATTCAGGACTACGGTCGCGGCATCGTGATCGGTGACAAATCGACACACGGCAAGGGAACCGTTCAACAGTTGTTTGACTTGGGTCAGCAATTGTTCCCCATGGGAGACGGTCCGAACCTGGGTGCGCTGAAAATGACGATTCAGCAGTTCTATCGCCCCAGCGGCGACAGCACGCAAAATCGTGGCGTTGTGTCGGATATCGAACTGCCTTATCGCACGAGTTTCTGGGAAGGCATCGGCGAATCGGACCTCGACTATGCGTTGAAGTTCGATCAGGTCGCGCCACAACCGCATGACAACTATCGTCAAGCGGCCAAGCCGATCGTTGATCGCCTGCGTGATAAGGCCACGAAGCGTATTGCCGAGACCGACTTCTTCATCAAAGAGCAGGAGAAGATCAAGGAACTCGTCAAGCGTCAGCAGGAACCAACCGTGACGTTGAACAAGGAAAAGTTCCTGGCCGAGCGCGAGGCCGTCAACTCTGACAAGGATCAGGAAGAAATGTTTGAGGATCTCCAGGACAACGACCGCCCTGTGTTTCCTGCGACCCCCTACAACGAAGAAATCATTTCGATCTCGTTGGATTATCTTGATCTGTTGGATGACGACAGCGTTGCCGCCACGCGGTAATCCTGTTTAGAAATTGAAACGACAAAGCCGCGGAGTTTTTGCTCCGCGGCTTTTTTTGTAAGCTCAGCTTTTGTTAGCTCAGCGGAATCATCATGCCGTCGTACGCGATTTCCACTCCCGGTGGCAAAATCGCGTTTGTGGCTTCGTGATCCAAATCATGCGAAATATGTGTGAACAAAGTCCTTCGTGGTGCGAGTTCTGCCGCCACGGCGAGCGCTTCGTCCAAGCTGAAATGCGTGGAATGCGGCTCGCGGCGTAGGCAATCGAGGATCAACACGTCGAGACCTTGGAGCTTCTCCATGCTCTCCATCGGAATCGCGTTGGTGTCGGTGCAGTAGGCCACGTTGCCGAAACGAAAACCCAGCACCTGGCAGTGGGGACCGTGAGCAAGCCGCAGCGGGATGACTTCCGCGCCAAGAACTGAAAACGACTCGAGATCGATGTGCTTCATCAAGAGTTGAGGCACGGCCCCGCGATGCAGCGACGACGCATCGCGAAACGCATAGTCGAACGACTTACGGATGCGGTCTTCGACGTGCTTTTCGCAATACAACGGCACCGGCCCGCCGAGATAGAACTGCATCAGCCGCAAGTCATCGAGGCCGAAGATGTGGTCGGCGTGTTCGTGCGTGTACAGCACCGAGTGGATAATGCCGATCTTCTCGCGGAGGAGTTGCATCCGTAGTTCGGGCGGCGTGTCGATCAGCAGATTTCCCTGCGGAAGCCCCAACACCAAACCACAGCGCGTGCGATTGTTGTGCGGATCGCTGCTCGTGCAAACCGCGCAGTCGCAGCCAATCGCCGGCACGCCAACCGACGTACCGGTTCCGAGAAATAAAAGCTGCCCGCTAATATCGCGGCTGTTTGGAAATCGAGACAACACTCCGTTCCTTTTCTCATGACGACGCACTGCGTCATTCTATGCTAGGCGGCAGGTTCGTGTGACAGCCGCACCAACTTTTCGAGCAAATCCGCCGCCGCGCCACTGTCGATTGTCTCGGCGGCCATCGCTGCTGCTGATCGCGGATCGGTCGCGCGTTCGGCGACCAACAGCCCCGCGGCGGCGTTGAGAACCACAATATCACGGGCCGGTCCGAATTCGCCGGAGAGCACCTGGCGAACCAGTGCCACGCTTTCTTCGGGTCCCGAAATGTTGATCAAATCCAAAGGTGCCCGCGGGATGCCAAAATCTTCGGGTTCCCAGGCAAATTCGGTTTCGTTCTGCGAAGTCACTTCCGCCCCCACGGTGGTTCCGGCGAGTGTCACTTCGCCCAATCCATCGGAGCCACTCACGACGAACGATCGCTCGGTACCCAACATCCGCAAGGCCGAGGCAATCAGCGGCCGTGTTTCAGGACGACCCACACCCAGCAATTGATATTGCGCGGCTGCCGGATTGGCGAGTGGCCCCAGCAAATTAAAGATCGTGCGGATTCCCAACTGTTTACGCACGGCGGAAACATTTTTCATAGCAGGGTGCATGAGCGGGGCGAAGCAAAAGCAGATTCCCAACTCGTTGAGGCAACGCTCCACTTGCGCGACGTTGGCTTCGATGTTCACTCCCAAACCGGCAAGCACGTCGGCCGAACCGCTGCGGCTCGTGACGCTGCGATTGCCATGCTTGGCGACCGGCATCCCCGTCGCGGCGATCACCAGTGCCGCGGTGGTGCTGATGTTGAACGTCGTGCTGCCGCCGCCCCCCGTGCCGCAGGTGTCGAGCAATTTTTTGTGGCGGCTGATGATGGGGGTCATGTTCGCCCGCATGGCCGCGGCTGCGCCTGCCAATTCCGCGACGGTTTCCCCTTTGGTGCTTAACGCCGTCAGGAACAGCGCCATTTGCTCGTGGTTGCACCCGCCGGTCATAATCTGACCGATGGCCACCTTCATTTGCTCGGCGCTGAGGTTTTCTCCACCGACCACCAAACCTAACAACGAATTGAAATTTTCTGCCATGCTGTGCCGATGAAGGTGTGGTTGTTTCTTTAAGCGGGGAATTCTACAATGGTTAGGCGATTTTGGTACTCATCCAGAGTGTACGCCAGCTTCAATTTTGGCAGGTGAACGGGACTTGTCCTAGGGCTTCGTCTCCCCGGTCTTTGTCGAAAGTGAGCGGCACAGCCGGAAAAGGGTTCGGCTTACAAACAGATCGGCAAGATGCCCCATGGCTAGAAAAGTCATCCTCGACGTGGATCCTGGCGTCGCCGACGCGATTGCGTTGTGCATGTCGCTGTTTGATCCCAAGCTGGAAGTCGTGGCCGCGACCGCGACTGGCGGCAATGTCGCCCCCGAACAAGCCACGCGCAACGTCCAAGCGCTCATCGAGCAGCTCGACCCCCGCCGTTGGCCCCGAATTGGTGCAGCCGATCCCGAGCAACTGCTGATCACCGACAGCCGCGAACTGTGGGGCGAGGACGGCCTGTGCGGAGCCGAATTCCACGTCGCCGAGCTGCACCACCGCCACTCGGCCGTGAAGCTCCTCTCCGACGAATTGAAGGCCGCCCCCGGTGAAATCACGGTGGTTGCCTGTGGACCCCTGAGCAATATCGCCACCGCGATCCAACGCGAGCCCGACCTCACATCGATGATTGGGCACTTGATCATCGTCGGTGGCACGCTCGATGGCCCGGGGAATGTCACCCCCACCGCCGAGTTCAATATCTACTGCGATGCCGACGCCGCACGGGCCGTCTTTCTGGCCCCCGTGACGATGACGCTGCTGCCGCTCGACATCTCGTCGAAGGTCGTGCTGCGTTACGACGTCCTCGATCAACTCCCCAAGTCGTCGACTCGCTTGGGCAAAGTCTTGCGCGCGATCTTGCCGGGAGCCTTTCTAGCTTCGCATCAACGCCTGGGGGTCGAAGGCTTGGTCGTCCCCGAAGCCGTGGCCATTGCCGCACTCTTGCATCCCGAGTTGGTGACCACGGAGCGCAAACATTGCGACGTGGAACTCAGCGGCGAGCTCACCCGCGGAGCCACCGTTATCGACCGCCGCCGCGTGACGCCTCATCGTCCGAACATGGACGTCGTAACCGACATCAACGCCGCCGCCACAGTGGATTGTATTTTGCGCGGGTTGCAGAACGGTTAGTGGTTTAGATTTTCGTCATAATCGCGTACGCGAACTGCGGGAAATATGGACGGCATATCCGATAAACCAGTGATTGAGTATAGGTTAAACAATTTAAGAGTTGAAGGAGTTGTATCGACTCCTCCCGAGGTTCACGAATTGCTGCTTCATATAGTGGCTGACATTCAACTTCGATGCAACGAGATGGACATTTATAACGAGCAATCGTTTCCAATCGTTGAGTTCGCTTTTGATCTGGTTCAATGGCAGGCCAAGAGAGCAATTGAACGTCTTTTTCAATTTAATTCGATGGAGTCCGACCAGGAGGGATTGATTTATATTCGCCCTGAAGGAACTGGATTTATTTTAGGTTCGATTAGTCAACGTCGGGAGTGTATCGAGGTTCTATCTGAAAATATTATTGACGGATTCACAAGTGAATTTTGCGAAGAAGTGGGCAATCGAACAACGGCATTAGTTGGATACGATGCTCTCAAATATCTCTGCGAGAAATCGCTCGATTAATTAGATACCAGCAGTGGGTATTCTAGCTGGGTAATACTGACACTTTGTCCCGAGTGCGTGTTGAAACCTTGACAACGTTGCAATGCATCAGCGGTCTAATGCTCCGGTCGCTGACGCTTACGGCTCGCCGTTGATTTTCGCGCTGGGTGCCGCGATTATTCAGGTCGCGGCGCGTTGGGGTCGGTCCAGCGCACGATGTCGACGTGCGTGGTTAAGAATTGACCCTCGCGGAAGAGTTCGATCGGCACCCGTCGGCCCACTTCGGACCGTTTCACGAGATTGATCAGATGCTCGTCGTTGTCGATGAGCATTCCGTCGAAACGCAAGATGATGTCGTCGATCTTGATGTCGGCAAAGCTCGCGGGGGAACCGGCCGTGATGTTGGTGACCCGAGCCCCCGTCAATCGCGTGAGTCCCACGCGCTGGGCCGTGGCGGCATCGAAGCTGCGATCGAGGGCCACGCCCAAAAAGCCGCGTTCGACTTGGCCGGCGTCGATCAGTTGCCGCATGATGCGAACCGCAATGTTGATTGGAATCGAGAAGCCGATTCCCTCGTTACCACCGGAGTTGCTGGCGATGGCCGTGTTCATGCCGATCACTTCGCCGCGGAGGTTCACCAGCGGTCCACCGCTGTTGCCCGGATTGATCGCGGCGTCGGTCTGCAAGAAATTCTGGTAAAGGACTTCCCCTTCGCCGAGGTCCAAATTCGAGCGGCCTTTGGCGCTGATGATGCCCCGGGTGACGCTCCGCTGCAAATTGAAGGGGCTGCCGAAGGCGAGCACCATGTCGCCGATTTCCATGCCGTCGCTGTTACCAATCCGCGCAGGGACCAAATTCTCGGCCTCGACAAGCATCACGGCGACGTCGGTTTCGCGGTCGCTCCAGATCTCCTTAGGATGCAGTTGCCGACCGTCGGCGAGTTCCAGAGAGATCAAATTCTCGGACGAATTCTTGATCACATGCCGGTTGGTGAGGGCGTAATCGGCACCTCGATAACGGACCAGCACGGCAGAGCCGGCCTCTTCGGCGTCACGCCGCAAACGATATTGGGGCAGGGGGGTCGCTTCGATGTGGACCACCGACGGCGAAACCAACTGCACGACCCGCTTGAAAATACCGAGCTGGGGTTCGAGCGCTTCTACATCGCGAGAGAGTTCGACGAAGGCTTGCTCGCGATCATTCACCGCGGGAGCAACGTCGACAACCTGAGCGGCCGCCGAAATGCAGACCGTCGCCAATAATAGCCACGAAGCTGCAGGAACGATCTTCTTAGCGAACCACTTTGTCCCTTGCCGCATAGTTGCATCTCCAAAGGAACGCGGCGCCCCGCCCGGCGAATCGGAATGGAAAACGGTTTAGCCTTCCAGGTCACTATACGACATATCGCTGTCGATGAAAGTCGCCCAGCTGTTGCCAACTTGGCCACCCGCTTCGGCAGCCCGCTGGCAATCGATGCAGGTCATCGCGTAGGGTAGGGCCGTCAGACGGGCCAAGGGAATTTTGGTCTCGCAAACTTCGCATTGGCCGTAACTTCCCTGACGCATGCGTTCCAGGGCATTTTCGATTTGCGCAAGTTCGCGGCTTTCGACTTCGGCCAGCTGAGAGCTGATTTCGTCTTGGGCGGCGTCCAAAGCGGCGTCGACCACGTCGCCACCCGACTGCTCGGCCATGCTCTTGAGCAAACTCAAGTCGCCAGCCAAGGCTCTACGCAAGGCGTCGCGACGCTGAACGAGGAGTGCACGCAAATTGAGGATTGAATCTTTACGAGCCATAATGTTTGCCTTACTTGTGAACCGTGACGCCTGGCGTCGTGTTGGTTGTTAGTTTGCTGATTGCGTCAGCGGTCACATTTCTCTGTTCCAGCCCAACGGCAAATCTGTTCCGAAGAATGGCCGTTAGTATTGGTTGTTCAGTGCCTTTTACTCCCGCCCCCCTCTACAGGGGAAAATCATGCGAGTGCACCGTAACTATAGTACGTGTTGCAATCTTTTTAGATCGTTTGTTGCTAATTTTGCTAGTGGTTTGCACCCACTCGCTCTAACCGTGAACGCAAACCGTTATTAACAAACAACTTGCGATCATTAGCCTGCGTAATCCCAAGTGCACAAAAACCGCATTTGATCGTTGGACAACCCCGGCCAAGTGGTAAACCGCGGTTGGGCAATGACCATCACTACCTCCCGAACTGCATCGGGGATTTATTCACTTTCGATGATCGGCCATTCTCGGAAGCGGCTGCACCTCTTTCTTGGAATAATCCGCAAGATTTGACTTTCTCGGCCGCCAAAAGGCCAACATCGGTGCCAAGATATGCGTTTTCACGCACTTTGGGGCCTTAAGTTCCGATTGCACCTCGATTTCGCGTCATTTTCCGTGACCTAGGGTTGCATACGGCCCAGAGTGCCTAAACAAGGCCTCTGTGTGCGCCTACCGATTATTTTTCCCCGCTAGCAACCCAATTCGCTTTGATCATGCCTACGCTGCTAAATAACCCCGCTCTGAGCCAGGCTCCACCCCACCAACCAACCGGCGTGGTGGAACTCAAAGTCACGCAAGCCGGCCAGGTGATCCAGCAAACCGCCTTGCCGGTCGGGAAATGCACGATCGGTTCAAGCCCAAGTTGCCAAATCCGGGTCATCACCGGCCAACTCAAGCCGTTGCAGTGCTTGATCATTCGCAACGACGATCAATTTACGGTCACACGCTGGGGAACCGGCGTTCTGCTCAATGGGGCTGAATTTACCACCGCTTCGATTCGAACAGGCGACTGCCTGACCATCGGAGATGTGCAGCTCGAATTAGTCACCCAAAAGGAAGCAGACAGGGATCCCGAATCGCATCCATGCCCCGTGGCTTTGCTCGACCGCATGGAAGCACAAGTTGCCGCGGAAGTCAGCCCACCGGTTCAGGCCGTCACGCCAACTCCACAAGTCACTGCAAAAGTCGATACCGTGGCTCTGCAGGCAGAGCCACAGCCCAACAACGCCGCGGAAATTGCCAGACTGCAATCGGCCACACGGCAATCACGTCAACGCTCGCGCCAACTCATCGGCACGTTACGCGAATTACGCGACGAAACCCGCGGCCTCGATCAGCATGTCCGCGTGCTGTCTGAGCAATTGCAAGTCGCGCAAAAGTTGCAAGAACATCTCACCGAGGAACTGCATCAATCCCACGCAACCTCCGCTCAGCGCGAATCGCAATTTGGCGAAGAACTCGACCGCACGATCGCTGAACTATCGGCCTCCTACGAACGGGCCAACACAGCCGAGCAGGGTTTGCAGTCCGCGCAAGAGAGCTTCCAACTGCTGCAATCGCAATTTGAATCGCTGACCACGGATTGCAAACAGCTTCGTGAAGCGCAAGAGGCTAACGCCATCCAATCCGATCAATTCAAGCAACTGCTTGATGAGCGCGATACAGAGATTGCCGAGCTTCGCGAAGAACTGGCCCACGTTCAACAGGCTTTGGCTGCCACGCAACAGGAATTGCAATCACATAATCACGAGTTGCAACAGCAGATTGCCGAAGTAACCGCCGAGCGCGAACGTCAAGTCGCTGAGTTTCATCATGAATTCGAGCAAGCCCACGCCGCGGCGCTGGCCGAATTGGAAAAGCAAGCGCAATCACACCAAAGCCAGCTCGACTCGGCCGCGGTCGAACACGAGCGGCAAATCGCCGAGTTGCATCACCAACTTCATCAAACCGAAGTCGTGGCCCGCGATGCAATCGCCCGGCTTGAAGCGCCGAATCCTTTGGTGACGGAACTCGAATCCGAGTTGTCGACGTTGCGCGAAGAACGGCAGAATTTTGCCACGGAGAATCATCGGCTTTCCGAACAATTGAGCGAGGCACAGAAGCGCGTTGAGTTGTTGGAAATCGACGTTCGTAGTATCACTGGCGAATGGCAACAAGCTCAAAGCACGGCGACCCGCTTGGTAGAAGCCCGCACCGCCGCTGAAGCTCATGTGGCGGATTTGACTGCCAAGATGGCTGATCTGGAATGCGCCGCAGCGGTCGAATGGTCAGCCGAGTGTGATCAGATTTCGGCCCGACTCGCGGAAGCTCGCGAGCAACTCGCGGCCCACGAACAAGCTCTCACCGAAACGACCGCCGAGCGCGATCAATTCGCGGTGCAGTTGTCGGCAGTGCATCTGGAGTTGGACAAACGCCAGCAAGAACTCGCCGACGCCCATCGGCAACTCACTGATCTGCAAGCCCAGTTTACTCGTTCCGAAAAAGAGCGGACCCAGCTTGCCGCGGAATTGACTGTGCGTGACGAACAGTCAGCCGAACTGACCCACAAGATTCAGACGGCCGAGCAACAAGCGGCGCGTGAATTGGAAAGCCGCGAGGCGCGGATCAAGGATCTGGTCAAAGAAATCGAGCAAGTCCGTGTACAAGCCGCTGAAAACTTGCGTGAACGCGACGAACGGCTCGCTCAACTCACTTCGGAATTGACAGAAGCCCAAAGCAAAACAGCAACGTCTAGCCACGAACATGACGCTCAGATTGCTGAGCTAACAAGCGAGTTAACTCAAATCCAAGAAAAAGCACTCGCTGAAATTGATGCCCAGCAAGCGCGAATCAATGAGCTCGCCGCTCAGCTCAACACGGCTCAACATGATCGCCAAGATCGCGATGCAGAAATCTTGGAACTCCGCAGTGCTCATGATCGAGCGGCCAGCGAACTCGCGAACCGCGATTCCCAATTCGCACGACTTACTGAAGAACTGGCCCAGGTTCAGCAGCAATTTGTTCAGGGCAGCAATAGCTCGATTGATGTGCAGGCGGCTGAATTGTTGGCCAAGCTTAAAGAGGCCGAGGAAAAATTCTCGGCCACGTTGAACGAACGTGAATTGCACATCGCCGAGTTGGCGCGAGAGCTCAAACAAACGCAAGATCAACTCACCGACTGTGCCGCCCAAGGGGAACGCCTGCACGAGTTGTATCAGCAAGCGCAGATCGATTTGGCGGCGTTGCAGGCGAGCGTTGCTGCGGTCGCTCCCACCGAATCGCGTATCGCTGAAACAAGCGACTTGCCACCTGACCCATTCCTACCGAGTGACGATCCCCGTGACGATGACGAACCACGGATCGTGCGTGCCTTGGCGAGTGTGGCCAGCGAGCCAACGATCGAAGATGCTGCCGAAGCTAAGCCGACGGTGGAAAGCACTTCATTTATCGACCGTTACAGCCATCTGTTCGATGAAGAAACCGATGGCACCGCGACTTTACCCATACCCCAACCCGCGCCGGTTGCCACAACCACTTCCGAAGATCTTTCCCATCTCGACATGCACGACGATTCGGCTCTTGAAGCCTATATGGCCAACATGATGCGGCGCGTGCGGGGTGAAACGTCGTCGGAATCCGTTACTCCACCGCTCGCCAAAACCTCGGACAACGAAAGCCGTGCTGCATTTAGCAATCCGGTCACGCGGATGGCGATGCTCACTCAGCGTGTTTCCTCGTCACAGTGCATGCAAGCCGAGCCGACCGCTGAAGATACTTTGATCGACATGGAAACGCTGAAGGAAACCTCGCAGAAACCGCCACTGCCCACGAGCCTTTCCGCAATGCGTGAACTGGCCAACAATTCGGCACGGCAGGCCATCGCCAAGCACCGCAAACGCCGCCACATGGAAGGGGCACTGGGCAAACTTTTGGTAAGCGTGATCGCCGGCGTCACCGCCGCCTATATGCTGTTCACCGCCGATAGTTTTACTAGCCCCTATTTCCTCGCGGGCTGCGCCGTGGCGGTGGTGGGCGCCCTATGGGGGTTCAAGTTGCTGGGTGTCTTTTTGGAGATGGTCCGCGACGGAATCAACAACGAGTTCACCCCGGCTGAACTGCAAAGCCTCGACGATGCGTTGCCAATCGACGGCACGTCCGATCATGCCGCGTCGGCAGCGCACTAAGCCAAAATCCGCAAAGCTCCCTGCACCATCTCGACTGTGAAGGGTGCCTGCCCCACGGATTCGCCATCAAGATTTAATGGCCGCTGGTCATCATGTTCCAGGGCAAAGCGGCGAACCTGATGGCACTCGACGAATGGCAAATCCACATGCGAGCCGTCGAATACCTTGCGGAAGAGTTGCAAAAGTTCTCGCCGCGATGCCTGCCGCACGACAACCACGTCGATCTTGCCGTCGTCGATTGAAGCCTGGGGCGCGAGCAGCATGCCGTTGCCGGTGTACTTGGTGATGCAGCCCACGACGAGTAGGAATTCGTCGTCGATCACGTCGTCGTCCAAAACCAGCCGAGCCGGGCGTGGCTTGGGATTTACCAAGAATCGCATCGTCGCTACAGCGTAGCGCATGGGCCCCAAAAGTCGCAATTTCTCCGCCAAACAATTGATGTCGACCACCGCGGCCCAACCAACGATGTTGATGCAGTAGATGACATCGCCGCCAGTCATCACGCGGGCTACGTCGAGCGCGGTTGTTTGGCCCGCCAAGATTCGGCGAACGGATTCGGGCACATCATGGCCCCCTTGATGCAAGTGCAGCGTGTTGCCGCTGCCGGCCGGAATTAGCCCCAATGGCAAATCGATCTTCTCGCCACGGCTGAGCAATCCGTTGACCACCTCATGCACCGTCCCGTCGCCCCCGATGATCGAGCAACCATCATACGGTGTGAGATCCACCGCGCTGGCGATCTCCAAAGCGTGCCGCGGACGCTCGCACATGCGGACATCGAGTTCAGCACCCGCGGCGTGAAACAAAGGCTTCGCCTGCTCCAACACTTCCCGTCCCCGCCGATGGCCACTCGCGGGATTAACGATCACTAGGAAGTGCTGGGAGGGCATTAAATACCTGATTTCGGTCAGCGACTTGGCTATTTCCGATTCCACACCATTGGCGTTCTCGCCTCGTAAGCTGTCAAAGTCTGCTCGGCTTCAGGCTTGTCTCCTTCCGATGCAAACTTCACAGCATCTGATTGATGCTTGATGGCTTGTTCGTACTGCCCCAATGCATAGTATGCGTAGGCGACTGCACTCAACGCTCTGCTCTCTTGCCATTCAGTCTGTTCGCAAGCACTTGTCGCTAATTTGAGCGCCTCATCGACATCACGGATCTTTTCATCGGAGCAACCCGCTAAAAAATTCGCGTAGCGTCTTCGTGGAGCAGGATCGGATTTATCTATAGATATTGCCTTAAGATAGTCTTGACGAGCAAGTTCGTATTCTCCAGTGAAACCTCTGGCTAGGGCTCGAAATAGATAACCGCCAATGCCATCGGGTTCCGCCAAGATTATTTTTTCAGCGTCTTCGAGCAATTTATCCCACTTACCTAAAGATTCCCAACAAGTCGCTCTGGCCTTTACAAGGTCGATGCGATCTGGTGATCGTTCTAGGGCAGCATTAAAGTCAGCAACCGCTAATTCCACATGCCCCGAATCTTTCCAAACCATTGCGCGGTACATAAAAAATGTTGCGTCAGAATTATCAATCTCTATCGCCGCATTAAGGTCCGCAATCGCTAATTCTTCATGTCCCGAATCTTTCCAAAACCGATGCGCGGTACATAAAAAATGTTGCGTTAGAACTATCGATCTCTATCGCTCTAGTTAAATCCTTAATCGCTCGGTTGAAGTCCTTATTACGGGCAGAATAGAAGCCGCGCAAAGTGTACCCCATCGCATAATCATTATCTAATTGAATCGCCTGGTTACAATCTTCGATGGCTGCGTCATATTTTTTGAGTTCTGCCCAGATTGATGCACGGAACAAATAAGTGGCTAATTGCGGACTCAATTCGATAGATCGACTAACTTGATCAACCGCTTCGATATAGCGTTCTGCCTTATAAAGCCTTTTGCCCTCGATTGCGAATTTCTTGGCTTCCGCAAGCACTTCCACTTTGTCTTCAGCAATTAAATCAGAAGAGTGAAGTAAATAGATGGCGGCAAAAAATATCGGGAACAGGCGTGGCAGCATAAGAGTTCCTTTTGCGCAGATCCATACAAGTTCGGTAGACCAATGCAGCCCTTGAGAATAGTCCGCTTAGCATAAGCTCTCAATGCGAACCACGCACTGCTAGCTTAAAATCCCCGGTCGGCGCGGACGTCGGCGAAGTCGCGCAGATGGTATTCGATCCCCACGTAATCGAGAATCTTCGTGACCGCCTTGAGCGCCACGGCCAAACCGTCGGGCCCGCTAAAACCGCCGAATTGACCGCCCCCTTTAAGATGCGGTTCGAGATCGAGAAATACTCCCGGAATACCGCGGCGCGTCAAGCGCTTTTCAAGAGCAGGAATCTCCGCGGCGAAATCCTTGAGGATTTGATCGTGGCCGGTGTCTCCCATGTCAGCAGGAACAAAATTCTTGAGCGTATCTTCCTCGACGTGCGCTTGCCGCTGCTTAGGATGAGGATCGTGATAATCCTTGATGTGCATCCAGCCGATGCTCGGCTTCATCGCCTGATATTGTTCGAAGGTTTCTGCCGTGTTGAAACCTTGGCACACGATGTTGCCGCCATCGAAGATCGTCACCACCGCCGGATGATTGATTCGGCGATGTAGCTCGGCCATCAATTGGCCCGTCTGGCCCACCAGGTTGGCTTCGATCTCCAAGCCAAAGGTCAAATCGCTGCGATGACACATCTCGGCGATCTCGGCAATTTGCTCGGCTGCCTGAGGCAAGTGCTCCCAAGGATCGCTTCCCTTGGGATGATAAAACGAAAAACCACGGATCAGCTTTGTCTCGAAAGCATGGGCCATCTCGCACGCCTTCGCGACTTCGGTTTCCAAATACTTCTTGAACGGCACGAACCGGTTCTCAGTGCCGTCTTCTACGTCGAGCAGTTTCACCTTGCCGATCGGCGAGCCAATCGACGCGACGTTGAGTCCGAACTCGCCTTCCAGATGGCGGAGCTTGGTAACCTCGCTCTTGGTGAGCTTCATCACGTTCTTAACGCCGCTGCCAATGTCGATGAAACGCAGGCTGTAAAATTCCAACCCAAGCGCGGCCAGCGTGGCATATTGCTCATACGCCGTCTTGTGGATGGCTCCTTCGTCGCCAAAGGCCGACAGGATCACACGCGGTGCTTGGGTCATACAGAAAAGCCAATCTTATTAGCCGCAGGCGGAAGCCGACGGTCAGTAGTAGTTCAACCGCCGGCTGCCGCCTGCGGCTAAAACAAGAATTACATTACCGACTCGTGTTCGACGGTGACGGTTTCGGTGATTCCGCCCCGCGCACTGAATGCCGCCACAACCTTCAACCAACGAGGCGACAGCACGGCCTCCAAATCTTCGAGAATCACATTCGTGACGTTCTCGTAAAAGATCCCCTCATTGCGGAAGCTCTGCATATAGAGCTTCAAGCTCTTGAGCTCGATGCAATGGCGGTTGGGAATATAGTTGATCGTGACCGTACCGAAATCCGGCTGGCCCGTTTTGGGACAAACCGACGTGAACTCGGGGCACACAATTTCGATCGTATAGTCACGCTGCGGAAACTTGTTATCAAATGCTTCCAATTTGCTGCGGAAGTCGCTCATCTCGTTCTCCTTTTGAGCCGTTCTGCCTTTCGATGGACCTTCGATTGTGCCATGATAGACGGGGGGCGCACAGTAGCGCCCGTTATTTCGCCATCGTTCACACGTTCTATGTCAGAATCACAGAAAAAGGCCGTGATCTTGCTCTCCGGCGGGCTCGACTCGGCCACCGTTGCTGCAATCGCCAAAGCCGAGGGCTTTACGGTCTACGCTTTGAGCGTCGACTACGGCCAGCGCCATCGATTTGAATTGGAATCCGCCCGTCGCGTTGCCACGGCCATGGGTGTCGCTGAACACAAGTTGGTGAAGATCGATTTGGCCGCGCTGGGTGGCAGCGCGCTCACCGCCGATATCACCGTGCCGCAGGGCCGGAACTTGGACGAGATCTCCACCGGCATCCCGGTGACTTACGTCCCCGCGCGGAATACCGTGATGCTCTCGCTGGCTTTGGGTTACGCGGAAGTTTTGGGGGCCGCTGATATCTTTGTCGGCGTGAATGCGGTTGATTACAGTGGCTACCCGGACTGTCGCCCCGAGTTCATCGCCGCGTTTGAAAAGCTCGCGAACCTCGCCACCAAGGCCGGCGTCGAAGGAACAGCCCACTTCCGCGTCCACACGCCCTTGATTCAGTTGACCAAGGCCCAAATTATTCAACGCGGCACGGAGTTGGGCGTCGACTATGGACTCACCCACACGTGTTATGCCCCCAACGAAGCGGGTATCTCTTGTGGCATTTGCGATGCTTGCCACTTGCGAAAAAAGGGCTTCGCGGACGCAGGTTTGGTTGATCCGATTGAATATCAAGTGTAAATGAAAATCGCAGAAATCTACAAATCGGTGCAAGGAGAAGGGCTGCTCACGGGTACGCCCAGCGTGTTTGTCCGCGCCAGTGGCTGCAATTTGCGCTGCTGGTTCTGTGATACGCCGTTCGCCTCATGGCAACCCGAGGGGATCGACTACGCGGTGGACGAAATTGTTGCCGAGGTCGAGGAATGGGATTGCCGCCACGTGGTGCTCACCGGCGGCGAACCGATGTTGTTCTCAGAATTGATACCTCTGTGCGAAACCCTACGAGCCCAAGGTCGGCACATCACCATCGAAACGGCCGGCACGCTGTTACTGCCGGTGCAGTGCGATCTGATGTCCATCAGCCCCAAGCTGGCCGGCAGCGGTCCCGATGCCAAGAAGCATCCCCATTGGAGCCGCCGCCACGAGCGGCAACGCTTCCAGCCGGATGTGATTCGCGAGTTGATTAGCTCTTACGAATATCAATTGAAATTTGTCATCGACAATAAAGCGGACATGGCGGAAGTCGAAGAATTTCTGCAACACTTCCCAGAAGTTCGTACCGACCGAGTGCTCTTGATGCCTCAAGGGACGGCCCAAGAAGAATTGGCTCAACGCACGGCGTGGCTTGAAACTCTCTGCCAAGAGCGCGGCTGGACGTTCTGTCCTCGCAAGCAGATCGAATGGTTCGGCCCAGTCCGCGGAACTTAAGTACGCGGAACTTAGCATTCACTCACGGCAAATACGTCGCGAAACATCGCGGTGTTTCCCACAGCTTCACTTCGACAATCGGGAAGCCGTGCGATTGCGATTCCACGAAAATTAGCTTGGCGATGTTCTCGGCCGTAGGATTCTCGTCGAGCAAATACAAGGGCTCGCCCATTTTTTCGAGAATCGGCACGACCGGATCTTCCCGGCACAAAATCATGCGATGATCGAGATTGTCGTCGATCCAGGTGCTGACGGTTTTCTTGATGTCGCTGAAATCGAGCACCATTCCCCGCGAATCAAGCTTTTCGCCCTCGATTGTGATCACCGCCCGGCCATTGTGCCCATGCAGATAGCGGCATTTGCCATCGTAGTTGAGCAGACGGTGGCCGTAGCAGAAGTCAATCTCGCGGGTAACTCGGAACATGGGCAGAACCTCAGCGGTGCATGATGGAGCACTCTAGGTTATCAAAAACCGGCAGTCCGTGTTAGCCGGCATCGTTCCGATGCCGTTCCTTCGTCCCACACGGCATCGGAACGATGCCGGCTAACGATCTTGCCATTCTTCCGCAACTCGCCGATATTGGGCCGATTCCGATCGCTGATTATGGGGCACCATCATGACCAATTTCGCACAACGCCGCAGCAAGCTTCGCAGTCTCCTTCGCAAAGAAGGGACCGACGCGCTGCTAGTGACCAACTTCACGAACGTCACCTATCTCACCGGTTTCACCGGCGACGATAGTTATCTGTTGGTCACGACGAAAAACGACGTCGTTATCAGCGACGAGCGTTACACCACGCAGCTCGAAGAAGAATGCCCGGGCCTGGAACTTGAGATTCGCGGTCCCGGCAAGCAGATGTTGCCGACGGTCGCCGAGGTGCTCAAGAAGGCCAAACTCAAAAAACTTTCCGTCGAAGCGAGTTCCATGACCTTGGGCCTCCACGCGGGGCTGGAAAAGGCGTCTCCCGATTGTGAGCTCGTCCCGAGCACCGGCTGGATCGAAGAGCTGCGGATGATCAAGGACCGCGACGAGGTGGCCCGTACCAAAGTCGCCTGCGAACAGGCCCGGCGGGCGTTCGAGGTCGTCACCGCGGGTCTGACCACCGACATGACCGAATCCCAGGTCGCTGCAGACCTGGAGTACCGGGCTCGCCGCTTCGGGGCCAAGGGGCTGAGCTTTGAGGCGATCGTCGCCACGGGGGCCCGTGCGGCGCTCCCCCACGCCCGCCCGACGCAGCAGAAATTGGGGGCCGCGGACTTCACCCTGATCGACTGGGGAGTGAACGAAGGGCTCTACATGAGCGACTTGACTCGCATAGTTGTGACCGGTAAAATTTCGCCCAAACTCCGTAAGATATATGGAGTTGTGTTAAAGGCGCAGTTGGCCGGAATCGCTGCGATTCGGCCGGGTGTCACCTGCGAAGCCGTCGACCAAGCCGCGCGTGGCGTGATCGCCAAGGCGGGCTTCGGCAAACAGTTTGGTCACGGACTCGGACATGGAACGGGGCTGGAGATCCATGAAGCGCCCCGATTGGCCCAAAACCAATCGACGGTGTTGGCACCTGGAATGATCGTGACCGTCGAGCCAGGCATCTATTTTCCAGGTTGGGGCGGGGTGCGGATCGAAGACGACGTACTCGTCACCCGCGACGGTCATGAGGTGTTGACCTCGGTGCCCAAAGAAATCGACGAATGCGTGGTTGGCTAGAGCGGCAAGAAGGCATGCTCCCCAATTGGCAGCAGAAGCTAAGCAACACAACATGGCATTGATGGGAGGGGGCGAATGATCGCGTGCCTCCCCAACAGAACTGTGGGAGATGCGAGATGAAAGACGGAGGATCCGCCCCAAACGACGTGTTCGATGTGCGCAAAGTTCGACGCCTCGTCGAATTGATGAAAGAGCACGAACTGGCTGAGGTCGACCTCAAGCAGGGGGATCAACGCATTCGGCTCCGCCGTGGGCATGAGCCCGTCGTGCAAATGGGGGCTCCCACCGCCGCACCAGCGCCTGCTGCTGCCCCCGTGGCTGCTCCATCTGCCCCCAGTGCCACTCCCCCGGCTGCTCCTGTCGATGAGGCCAACGTCACTTACGTCACCAGCCCGATGGTCGGCACGTTCTACATGGCCGCCAGCCCCGAGGCACCGGCGTTTGTCAACGTTGGCGATTCGGTGGGCCCCAACACGGTGGTCTGCATCCTCGAGGCGATGAAGGTCTTCAACGAAATCCCCGCCGAGTGTTCAGGCAAAATTCTGGCCCGCCTTGCTGAAAACGGCGATGCCATCGAATACGGTCAGAAACTGTTCAAAATCCAAAAGTCCTGATCCCGCCCATCCGCATTCACGCTCCTTAAGCGACTCCAGCCATGTATCAAAGAATTCTCGTTGCCAATCGCGGAGAGATTGCCCTGCGAGTGATCCGGGCGTGTCGGGAGCTCGGGATCGAAACCGTCGCCATTTACAGCGAAGGGGATCGTGGAGCCCATTATCTTGATCTCGCCGACGAGGCCTATTGCGTGGGCCCGGCCAAAGCGGCCGATAGCTATCTCCGCATTGCCAACGTGATCAGCGCCGCTGAAGTAGGCAATGTTCAAGCGATTCACCCGGGTTATGGCTTTCTCTCGGAAAACGCCCACTTCAACGAAATCTGCCGCAGCTGCAACATCGATTTCATTGGCCCCAGTCCCGAGGCCATGGCCCAACTCGGTGACAAGAACTCCGCGCGGATGATGGCGATGAAAGCCTCGGTGCCAGTGGTTCCGGGCAGCGACGGCATCATCGAAAACGTCGATGACGCTTTGCGTTTCGCTCACGAGGTTGGCTTTCCCGTGTTGATCAAAGCCGTGGCCGGTGGTGGGGGGCGTGGCATGCGGGTCGCGCAGAACGATTTGTCGCTCCAAACCGCGTTCCAACAAGCTCGCACCGAAGCCGAAGCAGCCTTTGGCAACGGCGATGTCTATCTCGAAAAATACATCGAGCAACCTCACCACGTCGAAGTCCAAGTGCTCGCCGATCATCACGGCAATGTGCTGCATCTCTGGGAGCGCGATTGCTCGGTGCAGCGGCGGCATCAGAAGCTCATCGAAGAAAGCCCCAGCCTGAGCATCACGCCAGAAACCCGCGAAGCGATGTGCAACGCCGCTCGCCGGTTAATTCGGGAAGCAAACTACACCAACGCCGCCACGGTGGAATTCATCGTCGATAAGGACGGCAACTATTACTTTATCGAAGTGAACGCTCGTATTCAGGTCGAGCATCCCGTGACCGAGATGATCACCGGCATCGATCTGATCAAACAGCAGATTCTGATTGCCTCGGGCGAGCCTCTCTCCATGAAGCAGGAAGATATTCCCCAACGCGGGGCGGCGATTGAATGCCGGATCAATGCCGAGGATCCCAAGGCCAATTTCCGCCCCTCGCCCGGCAAAATCGAGCAACTGATTGTCCCGGGCGGCTTCGGCGTGCGATTTGATTCCCACGTATACAGCGGCTATGTTGTCCCACCCTATTACGATTCGATGATCGGCAAGCTCATCGTCCACCAGCCCACCCGGGCCGAAGCGATCCGCACGATGCTGCGCGCCCTGGCGGAATTGCGTGTCGATGGCATCAAAACGACGGCCGGATTGCATCAGGAAATTCTGAGCCACAGCGCGTTTGCCGAAGGCCGCATCGATACCACGTTCATCGAACGAGAATTCACGTTCGCTTAACGTAGTCCGCAACCCCGCCACCATCCATTCACGCGAATCCTCGCGGCAGTTAGAATAAACGCTCAAAAAAAACGAACCAGGCAAAGTTTCTTGAATTAGATTGGATTGAATCCCATGGCTGAGAACACTCTCTCGCGTCCTCCCAAAATGCTCCACAATTTCCGCCGGGCTGCGATTCTCTTCGCCGGTGGACCTGCCCCCGCCGCCAATGCCGTGATCTCCGCCGCGGCGACCGCCTTCTTGCGCAACGAAATCGAAGTTGTTGGTATTAAGCACGGCTATTCATCGCTCGTGAATTACACGCCCTCGAACCCGTTGGTCGAAGGTCGCGACTACGTGATGGTCAATCACAAGATGCTGGGCCGCACGCGCAACTCGCAAGGAATTATGATCGGCACGGCCCGCACCAACCCCGGCAAGATGGTTTCGCATCCTTCACATCTGACCGACCCCGAAAAGAGCGCCCCGCTCAAGACCACCTACGAAGCGTTGCGCTCGATTGGCGTCGACTTGCTGGTTTCCATCGGCGGCGACGACACGCTCAAGACGGCCAACAAATTTAAGCTGTTCCAAGAGCGTCTGCCGCTCGATGCCCACCGCATTCCCGTGGTGCATCTCCCCAAGACGATCGACAACGACTACCGCGGCATCGACTTCACGTTCGGCTATTTCACAGCCGTCGATTTTCTCGCCGGTGAAGTTCGCAATTTACTCGCCGACGCGGAAGCCAATCGCAGCTACTTCTTGTGCGAATCGATGGGCCGCAGTGCGGGATGGTTGGCCTACGGCGTTGCGATTGCCGGTGAAGCGAGCCTCGTGATCAGCGTCGAAGACATCGACGGCAAGTATCGCGCGACCGAGGAAACGATCGATCCCAAGACCGGTGAAAAGAAGGCTCGTGCCGTGATGAACATGGAGGAAGTCATTCCTCGGATCGTCGCCACGATGACCGCTCGTGAAAAAGAAGGCAAAGAATACGGCGTCATCGTCATCGCCGAAGGCTTGGCCGAACTGCTTCCCAGCAAGTATCTCGAAGGGATCGGCCGCGACGACCACGGCCACATCAATATCTCGGCGATCAACCTGCACGACATCTTCTCCGATCTGGTGAGCAAGGAATACACTCGCCAAACCGGCAAGAAACGCAAGATCAACCCAATGCAACTGGGCTACGAAGCCCGCTGTGCCAAGCCCCATGCCTTCGACGTGATGCTCGGTAGCCAGCTCGGCGTGGGGGCTTACCGGGCCCTGATCGAAAAGCGGCTCAACGGCGTGATGGTCTCCGTTTCCGGCCAGTTGCAGCTCGAATACGTGCCGTTCGACGAATTGGTCGATCCTGAAACACTGGTCACGGTTGTACGCTATATTGAACGCGACAGCGACTTCCAGCGGCTCACCCGCTTCCTTGAAACCTACGTTGATGACGGGCAAATCGCTCGTTAATCGCCTCACGAATTGGAAACCTCATGAGCTTCCCCGCTCCGTTTTATAAGTGGCGTCCCCATCCTTGGCATGGATTGGATCCGGGCCCTGATGTGCCGCGTGTGGTGGAAGCCTATATCGAGCTGACCCCATTCGACCGGGTGAAGTATGAATTGGACAAGAAGACCGGTTACTTGCGCGTCGATCGCCCCAACCGCACGTCGTCGTTTTGCCCAACGCTGTATGGGTTCATCCCCAAAACGTTCTGCGGCGACCGCGTGCAGTCGATGATGCCCGAATGCGTTTCGGGCGATGGCGATCCGCTCGATATCTGCGTCATCAGCGAGCGGCCGATCAACGTCGGCGAAGTGATCCTCAAGGCTCGTGTCGTGGGCGGCCTGCCCATGCTCGACAACCACGAGGCCGACGACAAAATCATCGCGGTCATGGCCAACGACGGCATGTGGGAACAAGTGCAGGACGTCAGCGATCTGCCCCACATTCTCGTGAACCGCCTGCGGCATTACTTCCGCACTTACAAGATGCTCACCCCCGACGATCCCCCCACGATGGTTGGCGAGCCCTACGGCGCGGACCATGCCCAGAAGGTGATCCGGGCCGCGCTCGCCGATTACATCGAACACTTCGGCGAATGATGGCTGCTATTAAACAATAGCCGCGATTCAACGAATCGCTGGGAACCCTGCGATCAAGTTTGATCGCGGCTATTCCAGCGTCCCTTTGGTGCTCGGCACGCCGGGCATCCGTGGATCGCTTTCCACCGCCATCCGCATCGCCCGTGCCGTGGCCTTAAAGATGGCCTCAGCAATGTGATGGCTGTTGCGGCCATAGTGCAGCAGCACGTGCAAATTGCAAAGCGCATTGGCCGACACCGATTGCCAGAAGTCTTCGAGCAGTTCGCTGTCGAAATCGCCAATCTTCGCCGCCGGCACGGGGGCATTGTAGGCCAAGATATTCCGGCCGCAGAAATCAACCGCCACGGTCACCAGAGTTTCTTCCATCGGCAACGTGAAATGCCCGTAGCGGCGAATGCCGGCCTTGTTGCCCAGTGCTTCGCGGAGGGCGAGCCCCAGGCAAATGCCGGTATCTTCCACAGTGTGGTGTTGATCGACGTGGAGATCCCCCTCGGCACGCACCTGAAGGTCGAACGCCCCGTGCTTGGCAAATAGCTCGAGCATGTGGTCGAAGAAGCCCACGCCCGTCTTGATCTCGGACTTCCCCTCGCCGTCGAGGTTCAGTTCGAGCCAAATGTGCGTTTCATTGGTTTTCCGCTCGATGCGATGCGTGCGTGCCATAATCATTCCCAATATTTAGCCGCGGTTCTTGCACCGCGCGAATAATCATCTACTCCATCCTATCACGGACCCTGGTAGCACACGACGGGTTCAGAAACGCCAGCGAACAAGGGAAGAAACAATACCCTGGCGTGGCCGTTACAACCGTTGCGGTCGTAGCACCTGTGTGGTTAATGCTTGCCTTGCTTTACAGAATACTTGCGTATTGTTTTTTGAAGTTCTTCTACCGTCCAACTATCTTCAAAAGGATATGAGGGGCCAATCGGTCGGACTGCATCAAACTCACCAGGCTTCTGATTAATCAATCTCTCTAAATCCGCATTGAAGTCAATTTCCACGTACTTCTGTATTTCGTCAGAGTCTTCGGGCCAAGAAAACATGGCCCACTTTCGTGGCTTAATATCTTCTAAATCTCGCCACGACTTTGGCCAAGCCCCCTTCTGCTCGTCAACATATACGTTAAGTACATCGATTGTAAGCAACGCAGCGTGCAAAACATGTTCTGCATGCAAAGAGGTAGATATTCCTTGATAAACTAGGTATACGAGAACTAACACGACGACCACAACTGCACGTATTAACCACTTCCACATAACGTTAGGCCTTACAACTTCCACTCCGGCGCTTTCGTTCGTACCAACTCCGTAAGCCGTAGCAGCGTTGCCACGTCGAGCTCTTCGGTCCGTGCATTTTCGCCGAGTTGCATCTCGCTCAAGATTTCATCGATCTGAGGCTTCGAGAGATGTTCCTTCATCGCGGCCACGATATTCGCCCGTAAGTATTTGCGGCGGTGGATGAAAATTGTTTTCACGAATTGATGGAAGTATTTCAGATCGGGAATCGCTGCGCGCTTCTCGAAATCGGTGACGATCTTCACAATCGCCGAGTCGACCTTCGGCTGCGGCCAGAACACGCTGGGGGGCATGATCCGCACGATCTCGGTTGCCGCCTGGCTCTGCATCCAGACGCTCAGCGCCCCGTAGTCCTTGCTCCAAGGCTGGGCCACGATGCGGTCGCCCAGCTCCTTTTGGATCGTCGCCACCATCATCACCGGCGTGTGCGGGCAGAGCAGCAGATTCGACAGCACTGGTGTGGCGATGTTGTACGGCAAGTTGGCAACAAGCTTGAATTTTCGCCCCGGCGCTTCGGCCAGTTTCTCACCCACGGCGTCGATCACCCGTTGATCGAAGGCATTCTTGTTATGCAGGGCATCGAAGTTGAGCATCGTCACGTGACGGTATTCGAAGAGCTCCTCGCTAGCCAACTCGTATAAATGGCTATCGATCTCGACCGTCACGACGCCCCCCGCGCGGCGGGCCATTTCCGTCGTGAGCGCGCCCGTCCCCGTGCCGACTTCCAAGACGACGTCATCTTTGGTGAGTTCTGCCGAATCGATCAGCAGGCGATGCAGATTCAAATCGATGAGAAAATTTTGCCCATGCCGCGTCGCGGGGGTAATCCCCATTTCGCGAAAGCGTGAGATCAAAAAGGATTTTGTTTGTCTGTTCATAATGCCCATAAGCCGCGATTCAACGAATCGCAGGAAGAATTATTGTTCGTCTCGCCAAGCCAATTGGCGCTGCACATATTTGGCCAGCACGTCGGTTTCGATATTCACGCGGTCACCCACTTGCCGAAAGCCGAGCGTCGTCACTTTAAGCGTGTGCGGAATCAGCGCCACACTGAATCGCTCATGTTCGACGTCGACCAACGTCAAACTCACGCCATCGACGGCGACCGATCCTTTGCTCGCCATTTGCCGGGTCAATTCCGCCGGCACCCGAAACCAGAATTTCGACCACTCCGCGTCGTCGGTTCGTTCATCGACCGAGCCAACGCCATCGACGTGTCCCGCCACGAGATGACCACCCAACTCATCGCCCATCTTGAGCGAAGTCTCGAGATTCACACGATCCCCCGCCTGAACGTTGCCGAGAGTCGTGCGGCTCAAAGTTTCTTCGCCCGCTTCAAAGGAGAGCGATGCGCCCTCAATCGCCACGACCGTCAGACAGCACCCGTTGATTGCGATCGAATCCCCAATCGCTGAGCGCTGGGCAATTTCGCCATCGCTGATCGCTAGCCGCACGCCCGGCCCCACTGGGACGATCGATTTCACTTCCGCCAAGCTTTGCACAAGACCCGTGAACATCGGCTACACGGCCCCACGCTGGGTCGGCTTCGTCATTTGTGGCTTCGTCTTCAACGACTGCCAACCGAATCGCAAGGCGGGCACCGTCACATAAACGAAACAGAGAATCGGCACGGCAAACCAACGCACGAGCAGGATCGCCATGATCGCAAACACGAGCCCCACGATGTGTGTGAAGCTTTTACGGCCCCGCACCAAATGGGTCACAATGTGAGGGTAGGGGACGCGGGATACCATCAGCACTGCCACCGCCACCGCGAACGGTGGCAACAATCTTTGCAGCCACCAGTCGAACCCTGCATAATTTTCAAAGTTGAATTCGTTCCGCAACGTGTACGAGAACACGGCGAGGCTGGCGATCACTGCCGCGGCGGCAGGGGAGGGCAATCCGGAAAAAGCACCGTGGTCGTCTTTTTCATCGGTTTCCACGTTGAACCGAGCCAGCCGCAGTGCGGCGCAGCAGGCAAACAGCGCGGCAATCGTCCAGACGGCTTCTTTGTGCAAGTTGCTGAAATCAGGGCACATCTTAACGAGCAAAATCGCGGGGGCCACGCCAAACGACACCGTGTCGCTCAAGCTATCGAGTTGCCCGCCGAAATCGCTCGCCGTGCGTGTCATACGAGCGACTTGGCCGTCGAACGTGTCGAAGAGCATTGCTAGAAATATCAAAAGTCCCGCCAGCATCAAGTTGTGCGTGGGATCGGTGCTGTCGAGCAGTTGCCGTGCGGAATCGATTTTGGGGGCCGGCACGAAATCGATCAAATCGGGGCTGGCGATCCGACTGGCCACGACGATCGCGAAGAAACCGCACACGAGATTGCCCAACGTGAATAACGTCGGCAAAACGGCAATCGGGCGAATCGGTCGCATGGGCTATTTCAATGCAGATTGGTAGGAAATTAATCGCGGTAACGTGCCAAGATCGTGCTGCCGGCTTTGATCTTATCGCCGACGACGACCGCCACCTCGACCGCATCGCGGGGAAGTATCAACTCCGTCCGCGAACCAAGCTTAATCATACCAAATTTCTCGCCCCGCTGGACCTCCTGCCCCGGCTTCAGAATGCACACGATTCGCCGGGCAATCAGGCCAGAAATCGCCCGCACGGCCAACCGCCGCTGAGGGTTGTCGAGTTCCTCAAGGCCAATCCACATGAATTCGTTGCGGATCGCGCTCTCGGGGTTCATCGCGTTGAGAAACTCGCCCGGCTTGTAACACATATCGACCACGCGCGCCGCACGTGGCGAACGATTGACGTGGACGTTAAAGATCGAAAGAAAAATCCCGATCCTCACCGCGGGGCCATCAAGGAAATCGTAGTGCTCGACTTCCGTCACTTCGGCAATCGTGCCATCCGCGGGCGAAACAATATCATTGATGCCTTGCGGAATAATGCGATGCGGATCGCGAAAGAAATAGACAATCAAACCGAAGACCACCGCGAGCGGCACCGCGAGCAGCCACCACCAATGCCCCCACCAAGCAAACAAGATCGTGGCTGCCAACAGCGGCCAACCCATCAGTTGCAGTTCCGCCAAGCCCCACCGCGCGAACGGCAAGTGCTCCCGCCACAAGAACGGATCGTCCTCAGGCGCCCAGTGGGCCGTACACAGATTGCAGCAATACTTGAGATCGCGCGGATCGAGAATCTCGTGTGGCGCACCGCTCGCATCCCCGAGTCGCCGCGCGGCCATCTCGCGCACGTAGCCGGGGCGAAATATCTTGAGATACCAACGCCGCCAGCGTCCCCATGCGAGCTCGATCGCGTAGCATTTGCCGCCACCGGGCTGCACGCTGCGAATGTTGTCGGGAAGGGTGGGAAAATTCGATTCGGACATTGCCTTACTGTGATTCTTGGCCGTTAGTGAAACACTTTAGCGTACACGCCCACGGCCGAGAAACAAGCTTCATTGAGCTGATTGCCTCGTTTTGGACAACAATTAAGTCAACGCCCAGGGATTGCAATCCCTGGGCGTTGTGCATTTCTTCATTGTCACGCCGTTTGAGCACCTACCCCAACACCGGGCACGTATCAAACCAGTCGCGGCCTTGGTTGGTCATCCATTCCTGGCACTCTTCCGGACCCCAGAAACCGGGATCGTACATGAACAGCGTTGGTTTATCCCGTTCATTCCACTCTTGAATGATGGGGTCACACACCTTCCAAGCGGCTTCCACTTCGTCGGCACGAGCAAACAGGCTCGCATCCCCTTCGAGCGCGTCCAAGAGCAACCGCTCATAGGCTTCAGGCATCACGTCGCGAAATTCTTTTTGATAGTTAAAGCTCAAATCAGTTTGGCGCGTGCGCATCCCGGCGTCGGGAACCTTCGTTTGGAAGTGCATCTGAATGCCTTCCGCCGGCTGGACTTGAATCACCAGCCGATTCGCTTCGCACAGGTTCGACGACGCACCGGCAAAGAGCTTTTGCGGTGGGGTGTGGAATTGAATGACGATCTGCGTCGTGCGGCACGACATCGCCTTGCCGCTTCGCAGATAAAACGGCACGTCCTGCCACCGCCAGTTATCGATCCACAATTTCATCGCGGCAAACGTCGGCGTGCGACTTGTGGGTTTCACACCCGGCGAAGCGGTATAGCCACGATACTGCCCGCGGAATGTGTCGTGCTGCACTTTCTCGGGGCTCATCGTGCGGATCGCATGCAGCACCTTCACTTTTTCATTGCGGACCGCGTCGGCCTCGTACCGCACGGGAGCTTCCATGGCCGTCACCATCAAAAGTTGCAGCAAATGGTTCTGGAACATGTCGCGGATGATGCCGGCAGTGTCGTAGTATCCTGCGCGGCTGCCGATTTCGACTTCCTCGGCCACGGTGATCTGCACGTGATCGATATAGTTGCGGTTCCAGATTGGCTCGAAGATGGTATTGCCAAAGCGCAGCACCAACAGATTCTGCACCGTCTCTTTGCCGAGATAGTGATCAATGCGATAGACCTGCCGCTCGTCAAAGACTTCGTGGACCGCGTGATTAAGTTCCTTGGCGCTGGCCAGGTCCGTGCCAAACGGCTTTTCGATCACGACCCGCCGCGGGCAGTCTCCCTCGCAAGCCATTCCAGCTTTGCCCAGGTGCTCGACTGCCTGCATATAGAATCGTGGCGCAGTAGAAAGGTAGTAAACCCGCGTCCCCGCTTCGCCGAATTCCATCTCATCGAGAAACTTGGCGAGCTTCTGAAAGTCTTCCAAGTTGCCGATATCACCCGGCAGATAGTAAATCCGCTCGGCGAACTGCGCCCATTTTTCTTTGTCAAAGCTGTCACCGGCGAACTTGGCAGTCGTTTCGGCTAGCGCGGCCCGCCATTGCTCGTTGCTAAATTCCGTCCGCGAGACGCCCACAATATTGAGCGGCGTCTTCAAGCGTCCCTTGCGGAACACCTGATACAAGGCGGGGATCAACTTGCGGCTGGTCAGATCACCAGAAGCACCAAAGATTACAATCGTGGCGGACATGCAGGACTCTACCGAGGTTTCTCGTTCGATTCGCAACGCGCCAGCAAGATAGCCCGACTGGCGAACTCTGTAAAGCCGACAGCGTACTCAGATCGTCATCGCCGTGAATCCGCCGTCGACGTAAATCGTCGTCCCCGTGATGAAACTCCCCGCCGTGGGCGACAGCAACAACAACGACGCGCCGATCAATTCTTCGGGATTGCCGAAACGATTCATGGGGGTGTGCCGCATGATGGCTTCGGTTCGTTCGGGGCTGAGAATCTTGCGATTCTGCTCTGCGGGAAAGAAACCGGGGCACAGGCAATTGATCCGCACCTTTTGGGGTGCGAACTCACGGGCCGTGTTCTGTGTGAGACTTAAAATCGCCGCCTTCGTAGCCGAGTAGGTGTAAACCTTCGACAGTGGCAAGAAGCAGGTCACGCTGCCGATGTTGAGAATCGAACCGCCGCCGTTTTCGATCATGTGCGGAATAAAGGTCTGACAGGCGTAATGGGTTCCCAAAAAATTCGCGTCGAAAATCTTCTTGAGCTCTTCGTCGGAAATCTCCAAGTACGGCGTCGGCGAATTCACGCCCGTGCCGTTCACCAAGCCGTACACGGGGCCATGCTGACTCACCACCGTATCGAGCAATTCCTGCATCGACTCACGCGACGTGGCGTCAACGGCGCCGAACGAGGCTTTGCCACCCAGCTTTTCGATGGCGGACACGCGCTCCTGGCCACGCTCTTCATTGCGGCCCGCAACAACCACGTATGCCCCCGCCTGAGCCAAACCCTCACACAAGGCCCCACCCAGCACACCCGTCCCTCCGATTACAACACACACTTTGCCATCGAAGCCAAACTGTTTTTGAAGAAACTCAGCAGCCATGCAACTCTCGAAAGCGGTGTGATGTTTGTGCGGGAAGAGAAAAGACAATCAGTCGGCAGGTTGTTTACGCAACTTGATCCACTCGGCGTGGAACACGCCGGGCTTGTCGACGCGCTCGAACGTGTGAGCGCCGAAGTAATCACGCTGAGCTTGCAGCAAATTCGCCGGCAGCCGGTCGCGACGATAACCGTCGTAATAGGCGAGTGCCGCCGAGAAGGCGGGAGTGGGAATCCCCAACAATGCCGAAGTCGACACGACATGCCGCCAGCCATCTTGCGCGTTTTGCACGGTTTCTTGAAAATACGGAGCCAGCAGCAAATTTTCCAACTTGGGATCGGCGTCGAACGCTTCTTTAATACGATCCAAGAACACCGCGCGAATAATGCAACCGCCCCGCCACAGCATCGCACATTCGCCGAAATTCAACGGCCAATCGTGCTCGATCGCTGCGGCTTGCATTTGCACAAAGCCTTGGGCATAGCTGCAAATCTTCGAGGCGTACAAAGCGTGGCGAATCTGGTCGATAAACTTTGCGCGATCACCCGTGTACTTGGGCGAGGGTCCCTTCAAAACCTTGCTCGCCCGCACGCGAGCATCTTTCATCGCCGACAAGCAGCGGGCATACACGGCCTCGGTCACCAGCGTGCTTGGCACACCCAGATCGAGCGCGAGTTGGCTCATCCATTTGCCAGTTCCCTTGGCTCCGGCCTTATCCATAATCTTGTCGACCAGGTAGCCATCGCCCCCTTGATCGTCTTTGACGCTAAAAATATCGCGTGTGATCTCGATCAGATAGCTGTTGAGCTCGCCGTCGTACCACGATTGGAAAACGTCGTAGAGTTCGTCGTTGGTGAGGCCCAACGCTTCTTTGAGCAAGTAATAGGCTTCGCAAATCAACTGCATGTCGCCATATTCGATGCCGTTGTGCACCATCTTCACATAGTGCCCGGCACCACGCGGTCCGACCCATTCGCAGCAAGGAATGTCGTTGTTCGGTCCCACCTTCGCGGCGATCGCCTGAAAGATCGGCTTCACCTCGGGCCACGCGGCTTCGCTGCCACCCGGCATCATGCTCGGGCCAAGTAGCGCCCCTTCTTCACCACCCGACACGCCCGTGCCACAGAACAGTAAGCTTTTGCTTTCGACATATTTGGTGCGACGCTCGGTGTCGGCATAAAAGGTGTTGCCGCCGTCGATCAAAATATCGCCAGGTGAGAGCAGGGGAATCAGTTGCTCCATCAGATCGTCGACGGCAGGCCCCGCCTTGACCATCATCATCACTTTCCGCGGCGTCTTGAGCGACTTGACCAACTCTTCGAGCGAATGGCAGCCGACGAAGTTTTTCCCCTTCGCCCGACCGGCCATCAAATCGTCGACCTTCTCGGTCGTGCGATTGAATACCGCCACGCGATAGCCGCGGCTTTCCACGTTAAGGGCCAAGTTCTCACCCATCACGGCGAGGCCAATCAAACCGAAATCACACAATTCAGCCATTGTTTTGCTTCTTTATTGCTAACGATGTTGTCCGTGACGCTTCGGCCACGGTTCATATTATTAATGCACGGGCCAGGGGGGCGTGGCGGGCAAGTAGGTGTTGAACTCGTCAACAAGCTTTTCTTGGTACTCGCCGGCAAAGGTTCCGTTGAAAAATCGGTCGATGCCTTCGTCGAGCAGCCGCTTCCAACTTGCTTCTTCGGCCCCTGGGTTAATCGGATAATACAAACAATTGTTCGCCACCGCAGCCTTATGATCACCCGGGGCGTCCCCAATCATCAAGCACTTATCTTTGCCGTATTGGGCCGCGACCGCCAGGATTTCTTTTTTTGTGCCTGCTTCTTGGCCACAAATCTCGCGTACGTGCCCCGCGATGCCGTGTTCTTCCCATTCGACCTTGAGCGCAGCATTCGGCGTCGCCGAGGCCACGATCATGTCGGCCTTCTCGGCAAAGCGGTCCAAACAGGCTTTCACATTGGGAAAGGGAGGTACTCCACGCACCATGTCGGCGACGGCATCATTCACCGCTTTCGACCACGCGAGTGCCACCTTCAAATCGGGATCACCCGACTCGGCCACGGCTTTTTCCAGCGCCGGATTACCCAGTTTCGATTCCTCGGCGATCCAGTCGATCACGCCTTTCGGCGATGGAACCTTGATCCCCCGGGCCTTTACTTCGGGCCGACGCGCGAGCCATTCGAGCTGTTCGACCAAAGCAGGAAAGCGATTAATACCACGGCTCTTGGAATACAAATTCACGAACTCGGCAGCCTCACGAGCATATTTGCTCGCGCCTTGCAGTTCGTAGTGATTGATAAACGCGGGAATAAAACACTCTTTGTGTTTAATCTCCATCGTATCGAACACGCAGCCATCGGAATCGATGGCCACCAAGAACTCTTTTTGGGGTTTGTAATCTTTCATGCCTAACCTATCCAATTAATAACCACAAAGACACGAAGCACACAAAGTAGCAAGACAATCACCAATCTCCACTTCTGAAATTATTAACTTTGTGACCTTTGTGCTCTTCGTGGTAAACATTCTTACTTTAATTGCCTGGGGCCTTCATACGATCCGCCTGTGGAACATACTTCGCTAGCTTTTGCTCGGCGAAGATCGGCTTGATCCGCGCGAGCCGCTGCCGGCCTTCTTCCATCGGAAGTTGCACCATCGTGTCGCCGACGAGCGGTTGGCAGTAAGCCAAGAACTCGTCGCTCACATCAATGCCGCTCGGCAGGATCCATTTGTCGGGGAAGGTCCGTTCGCTGTTCGCCACTTCGGGAAGCGGAACCTTGTCATACGTCACACCATACTTCGGCCCCGGCTTCCGTAGGATCGTCGACATGAAGCCGCTCTGGCCCTTGTCAGCAAGTTCCAGAGCTTTCACCCCCACTTCGTAGGCTTCGTCGAGATCGACTTCTGAAGCATAGCCAATCGAGTTGCGTTGGTCGGTGCCCGAAACATTGCAACGTGCGGCACCCTTGGCAGCCAAACCCTTCGAGTTGAGATAGTTGGTTATGATCTGCGCGACGCTGATCTGGCTCGCACTGAACGACGTATGTCCAAACGAATCTTTCACCGCGCCGATGTCGCCGACGTCCAAGCCTTCACTCACCACGAGCATCACGCGGCCGTCGCGTTTGAGTTGATCGTTCACGTTATCGGCGATCTGCTCAAGCGTGAACTTCCGCTCGGCGAGATAGATTTGCAGCGGCATTTCTCGCTTCGGATCGGCCAACCGCGCGGCGGCGGGGATGTAGCCGATCTTGCGACCCATGGCTTGCAGTACCAACACAGGATCAGCCGGCGACGAACCAGCGTTCTCTTCGTTGGCGTTTTGCACCATGTGCATCCAATACTTGGCGCACGAACCATAGCCGGGGGTGTGATCGATCAACTTGAATTCGCTGTCGCCGACGTCGTTGTCGATTGTCTTGGGGGCACCGATCCCCACCATATCCAAGCCGCGTTCGTTGGCGAGCTTGGCCACCTTGTTGGCGGTGTCCATCGAGTCGTTGCCGCCTATGTAAACAAAGTAGCCGATGTCGTGGGCCTTGAAGATTTCCATCATGCGGTCGAAATCTTCGTTCTGCCAATCCTTAAGCTTATAACGACAGGTACCAATCGAGCCCGCGGCGGGAGTATAGCGGAGCAGGGCGATTTCTTCAGGCGATTGGGCCGTCAGGTCGATCAATTCTTCCTTCAAGACTCCTTCGATGCCGTGATGCCCACCGTAGATCGTGCCAACGCTGGCCGAATCACGCGCTGCTTCGACGATGCCGCGCAACGTGCTGTTGATAACGCAACTGGGTCCGCCACTTTGGGCCACGATAAGATTTCGGGGACGAGTCATATTCGAGAATTCCGGTTCGGCAAAAACACAAATCCTACCGCTTCCTGGTCGGCTTCGCAGCTTACCTGGGGCGCAAAATAATGCCAGAATTCCGCATTCTAGCCGCCTCAGATCGAAGCAGCAATTGCCCCAAGCCGGAGGAACTCACGGCTGTCGAGAATTCCGAATCGTTTTTTGATAAATCGGAAGATCGAGGATGCGCTGTTCGATTTGATCCAATTCCGCGGTGAGATTTGTCTCCGCATTTTTAAGATGCGATTGTAAATCGCCCCCCTGCAAACCTTCCACAAGTTCGCTAATTTCGGGGATGAAATTACCAACCTCAAAAGAATTGGTCAGCTCGTCCAATGTCAGCTCATTCGCAAGCAGCTTCTCTGCAAACACAATTCCCGCGCGATTGGCAGCCATGTCCGCGAAGCTGAATCCCGAGCCTCCCTGCGCATCAAGAGTTTCTTTCATGAGGCCCATGCCCCGCGCGGCGCTGCCCCCCATCGTCGCGGCAAGGTGAGCGGAAACAAAGAAATGTTTGGCGAGATCTGGCCGATCGCGCATCGTGGGATGTCCCAGCACACCGATCCGCGTGCGACGTTGTTCGTCGGTTTCCAATTGCGAAACCAAACTGCTCGTTCCGGGAAACGCTCGCAGCGTACCCACGTCATCGAAGAAAACTCCCAACGCGAGCAACATGGATTTCGCCGCGGTGGGTGATTGCAGATCCGCAGCGATGACCGCGGCCTCACGCACATAACTCGCCGTGAGATCGTCGCCCGGAATTTTCACTCCTGCTTTCTCGGCACGCGCTTGTTCGAGCCGTGCGAACTGCGAGAGCTGGCTCAATATCTCGCGGACTTCCATCGCCAATTGTGGCGCATTCGAAGTGCCAAGCAACCTTTGATAAATAATCGCCGCCGGGTCGTTCGGCAATGCTTGTTGCAACACGCGATAAATTTCCAGCATGCGGTCCTTCGTCGGTTGCGAAACTTCGGCGAAAGTCTTGACCTTATTCTGTCGCATTTCGTCGGCCATCAGCGACATCAGCAGCACATTCACTGGATCAATGTAAATCTTGGATCCTGTGGACCGGAGTTGGCTGAAGGTGAGCATTGGCCGCATCACGCTATTCGGCTCGGGGCTATGAGATGCCCCTAGAAAATGGCTCAGCTCATGAACCAACAGCTCGAGCTTTTCCGCCTCCTGGGTATTGGGCGCACGCTCTTTAAGCAAGATGTAAGGATGCAATGGCCCGCGGCTGCCACCTAAGTGCATCGGTCCCACGGAAAAGTCATATTGGCTGCTGAAACCAATTACCAGCTGTGCCGGCGTGGCGGGCACGGCGCGTTCAAATTCTCGCATCGAGCGCGAGAAATCACGAATCTGATTGTTCGACTCCCACGTTGCCACATCCACGATTTCAAGTTTCACGCCACAATGCTGTTCAAGAATCTGCGAGGCCTTGGCAACACGGTCCCGCAATCGCGGTTCCCAAACCGTGCGGTGAGTCGGCTCATCATCATCGACCGCAATTTTGATCGGCACCGTTACGGCGCCTTCACTTAACTTCTGATTTGGATCAAACGGCACAGGCTTGAGCGGTTCAGAATCGCTGGGCCCAAAACCGATGCGTTCCATACGCAGTGTTTGCCCGTCGGCATCGGGGGCAAAAAAGTAGGCAGCCTTGGGGGCCAATTCATAAGATTGCGACGTGAACTGATCGCCAAACCGCACCCGTGCAAAGCCTTGAAAGAACACAGGCCGTGATTCGCCGCTGGCGATTGCCATTTGCTTCGCCGCGCCCACGCCCGGCATAATTTCGACCACAAGTTCTCGCCCCGTGCGATTGCTCAGCACCGCCACGTCGGCCAAAACCATAGAAATCCCGCTGCTCAACCATCCCGACAGCAAAAGCGCAACACAAATGATAAGCCGGCGGACACAAGGCACGATCAAAAGTTCCGTCAAAGAAAAGTTCCGTCGAAGGGAGCAGCGGTGAGTCTTTGCATTTTACCCTGCATTCGTATTTCGAGCGAATCACTGGTCAATCAGCGTAAAAAGCTCCTGCATCGCATATACGTTGCGTTCCTGTCCTGCCGCGGAAAAGGCCGCTTGCAGATTGGTCAGCATCCGCGCCAGCCATTGCTCAGGAGTCGCACGAGACAGTAGGGCAGGGGAGGGAATCACCGCTTGTCCAGTGGCTTGGCTGATCCGCTCAAAAACTTCCTCAGCGGTCAAAATCCCGCCGCCAAAAAACGGATCGACGAACATCGACTTTTCATTGGGCCGTTCGGTCGACACTTCCGCGAGAAAATGCCCGGGCGAATTGATGCCATGCACAACGAGCCCTAGCGGCTCTGCCACTCGCTTATAGATCAATACCAAGACGATAGGCAGGCCCTGCCGGCTTCGTAGCACGTCTCCCAGATAACTGTTCGCGGGGTTGTAGTAATCGCGTGTGTTGCCGCGCAAACCGAAGACTTCAAACAGCACGTCGTGCAAATGCGCTAAGAGCGCCTGGGGATTAGCGGATCGCACTCGCTGCCGCACTGCTTCGCTGAGTTGGTTGACAATAGATTCCGCTTCCCCGAATTCGGCCTCGGGGCGCTCATGCAGTGAGATTGCAAAGGCCGCGCGAAATAGTCCCTCCGCCGTGTCGATCTGAGGCAGCGCAGAGACAAAGCGATGAAAGGCAAGCGGGCGGCAGTAACTGGGTTCAGGCATGCCCCAAGTGTAGTCCGCGGCTGGCGACCAGACGAGTCACATCTTTATTTGATCGCGGCGTGAAATAACACTTGCTGCGAGGGTTGCGTTGGTTCTTCGACTTTCTCGACCGTCAGCCACACCCCCGCCAACTGATTCGCGTGCTCCTTCGGCAAATCAATGATCACGCCGCCGTGGCCCTTGTGATCGACCGTGAGTTGCTCGACGGGCAAGAATTGCTTTGACTTAGTTTCCAACCAAAGCTGATAATGCTCATCCGTGGCAACTTCCGGAAGCCCCGAGCCAATCACATGCCATTGCCGAGTGGCTTGGTTCATGACAATTGCCACCTGAACACCCTTTTGCTCGGCGATAGGCTCGAGCGCCACAGTTTGAAAACCGGGTTTATCAGCACTCCCGTCTGGCGCTCCCCAAGCATCTGCCGGGGCAACGACGACATCGCGTCCCGTAGACTGAGTTCCCAACGGTGTGAAATTCCAAACCACGACCCCCGTGGCAATACCGACAAGTGATGCCGCCAAAACATAAGCCAACAAGCGCGATCGTTCGCGATGCTCCTGCCGATTCGTAACCTCAACCGGTGGCGCGATTTCTCCGCGAATCATCGCCAACAATTTCTGCTCGACCCCGGGAGAAGGAGACACCGGTTCCAAGCCGGCCGCCAAGCTCGCCCACGAGTTTTGAATCTCAGCTAATTGTTCAGCACACACAGGACATCCTTTCGCGAGATGCGCACGCACCTCACTGGTTCGCGCCGGATCGAGTTGACCCAGCGAATACTCAATCAGCAATTCCCTGCTGTCATGGCATTTCATGATCGAAACCGCTCTGGAAAGGTGGATGAAAGTTTAGCGCGCAAATGAATCAAGCCTTGCCGTATGCGACTCTTGACCGTTCCCAACGGCGAGTCCAAATGCTTGGCAATCTGTTGATGACTTAAACCTCCAAAAAATGCTAACTCTAAAACCTGCCGTTGATTGTCCTCGAGATGGTCGAGTGCCGTGCGAACCAAATGGTTCTGCTCTTGGCGTACTAAGCCAGCTTCAGGCGGTATGTCTGGGAATATTCCGTCGCCGTCCCGCGCCGACTCGGTCGCCGCGTTCAACACACGTGCCCTGCGCGCGATTTCCCTCAGTCGGTCGATCGACCGACTGCGCGCCACCATTAAGAGATACGTCTGCGGAGTGCTTCTCGATGCTTCATAGCGGTCAGGATGCCGCCAAATTTCCCAAAAAACTTCTGACAGCACATCCTCGGCAAGTTGCCGATCGTGCAACACGCGCAAGCACACGGCTAACACGCGGTCGCCGTAGGCATGATAGAGTCCCAAGAACGCGGCTTCGTCCCCATGCCGCAGAGCCGACATCCAGGCAATGTCTTGCTGACACTTGTCGTCTGTCGGCAAAGATCCCGGGAGATGCACTTCACCGGCCTTCGAGGTGGGATCGGGCTTATCCATAGTGGGCCCACCATCCGCAGCGCGTTCCATCCTGTTGAGGCGATCGCCACACAGTGGGCTCTTGTCCTATGGCTGGCGTCGTGATTTGCTGCAAAGGATACACGGCTTCCGTCATCCAGCAGCCTTCGATCGACTCGCCATATTGCTTGGTGAGATGAAAATGAAACACGCGGATTTCATTATGCTCGTCGAGCAACGTGACCATGACCGCGGCTTCCTCGCCCGTGATCGCCGGTCTGCCAATCAGCAACAAATGACGGTGCAAGAAAACATCGTAGGGCGGCTTTTCCAGCATCATCGCAAAGCGAGAGAGTGGCCCCGTCGATTGCTTATTCCCCGGTGAGGCAAACGCGAAACATTGCATGATCCCCGCCGCCGGGTTGGACTCACCCAATCCCTTGAGCTGAAGCTCCACGATTTGGTCGGGACTCAAGTTGGGCTTAGGCTGCACGATTTGCTTGGAACTGACCGCTTCCAGATTTCTGGCTGAGGGGACAGGCCCAAATCGCGACCAAGCGAATTGAATCCCCAGCGTCACCAAGAACGCCAAGCTCAAGAAAACCACCGCCACGACGAACAATCCGCCACGGCTCTCGGTATCAAGGGTAGTAGTGTTCGCATCTGACATAGATGTGACGACCTGCGAACGAAAAAGATTAACCCTTAACGCAACTTACGGAACACCCCCGTGGGACTACGAACCTCAAACCACAACGGATGCTCCAAGCTCAACATTTTTTGAGATTATCAAAACAAAACGGGCCCGACGCAATGTCGAGCCCGTTTAAAATGCCCTAAGAATTTGTTACTTAGGCACGCCGGCGTCCGCAGGAAGCGACCAATGCGATACCTAGCAAAACAACTGAGGTTGGCTCGGGCACGAACGGGACAAGCCCGTCAGGGCCAACCGCCATCGAGCCAATGATCAAACCACCATCGATAACACCCAAATCCGTGGCGGCACCAGTCAGCAGATTGATACTGTAGAACCGTGACTGAGACGCACCGGCGGGCAGCAGTGCTGCGTAAGCGACATTTGCTCCCGTGAGATCAAATCCACCTACGGCTGTGACGTCGACGCCCAGTGAACCAACAGTTCCCAAAGTTCCCGCCGAATTGGCTTGGGTAACCAGGATGTTGAGGTTCGAGTCGATACCGTAGAGCTGCGTCGTCATCGGAGCAGGATTGAAGCTGTTTGTATAGGCCGAGAACTCGACGTTCGGGAAAACACCAAAATTAGGATCACCTGCAGGGTAGAACAAATCCGTGACGCCGGTTGCCGAGCCGTCGTTGGGATTCAGAACATAATTCTTGCGCGTGTTCGACACGGTGCGAATGCGATCAATCACGGGATTGAAATCGAAGCCGAAATTCGAGCCGTTCAAGGTCGGAGTGAAGGCGCCAGGGGGTGGCACTTCCGTGGCCATACCGCTGTTCACGTCAACAGTATAAAGCCGACTCGTGCTTCCCAAAGCATACAAGACACCGGTCGAGGGACGAAAATCGATCCCCTTGATCGTCTCGTTGTTTTGCAGGCCGCTGATGTTGTAGCCATTAAGAAGAGCGGTCGGGTTAGCAGAATCCCAACTCACGAGTGTTTGGCCGCCAATTTCAGACACGCCGTAAATCGTCACGGCGTACGCAGATGTTGATAGGCTTAACAAGCCTACGCTAAGAAGCGTAAATAATGTTCTCTTCATGTCAGTAGACACCCTCACTGATGAAATTCTTAAGATTAAATGGTCAAGAAGCGACCATTGCTGAGCGCAGAAAGTTACTTGCCCCTCAAACGCACTACGAGAGATACGACACTCGCGCACGGTTCGGATTAGCAAAAGCTGAGCCGATTATTGGAAAAAGATGGAAATTCGCACCGAGTTGGCTGAACTGTCCAATTACCGTACAAAACTATGCGTAAGTACTGTGTAAGCTCGAATTTTGTGCAACCATCTGACTGCCAATTGCTGGTTCAAATAAAGCCAGTTGCGAAACACCTAATGTAGACTGACCATGGATTGGACTGAGATCGACCAATCATTGAACGCTAAGCATCACCTCTGGTTGTTTACAAACCAGGGATTAGGCCGGACTTTTACCCGTCAGAATGATGTCTATATCATCTCGTTGAACGGGGAGTTTCACTTCTAGCTCTCCCCTGCTGTTTCGACGAATTTGTACTGCACTGCCATCAGGGAAGTGCGAAAGTTCATCAACCTCCATTCCCTCGGTTCCCGTTAGTTTGAGCCAACCATCCACTGCACCATTCGTCTCAAGAATGTGCAAATAGATCGTGTCGCAATGCCGTGTGCTGGCACCCCACGCTTGTGGCTTCACTGGTCCACCGCGCGTGGGTCGCACAGACGCGGCATTCTTCTTCATCCACTCGCCAATCGCCAATAGTCGCTGGCTCGATTCTTCATCAATCGTGCCATCCGGCTTGGGGCCGACGTTCAGCAAGAAGTTCGCATTATTTCCCGCCGCCCGCACGAGATAGTGAATCAATTCCTTCGGCGATTTGAAGTTCTTATCGTCGGCGTTGTAGCCCCACGCTCCATTGATCGTGTCGCAGGTTTCAAGCGGCAACTTGCCAATCACCGCGTCGGGGCTGTGGCCCCCTTTATTCTGGCCGGGCAGATCGCGCTCGAACATCTGAAAGTCTTCGCCCGCAAACGGCTCGACGTGATGGTTGTTGCCAATGAGGCAGGCCGGCTGCAATTTGTGAATCAAATCGTAAGTTCGCCGCAAATGCCAATCGAGTCGCGTCGCCTTGGGATCGGCCTCCTTCGTGCCTTCAAATCTTTTCGATTGCTGATCCCACCAACCATCGAACCAGATGCCGCCGATCTTGCCATACCGACCGCCCAACAACTCGGCGAGTTGACCGTCCATGTACTGCAAGTACTTTTCAAAGTCGCCCCCGTCGAGCCTCTTCGATCCGTGGCCCGTCATCCCACGAGGAAAGTAATCGAGATGATGCCAATCCAAGTGCGAATGATAAAAGAACAACTTCATGTCCTGTTTGGCGCATTCCTCGGCAAGTTCTTTCAACGGATCGCGGCCAAATTCGGTCCGATCTGTGATGTCCCAATCCCCCGTCTCGGCAGCGAACATCGCAAAGCCATCGTGATGCTTCGACGTGATGACGATGTACTTCGCCCCGGCATTTTTGAAGAGCGACACCCACTCCGCCGCGTTGAACTTCGTGGGATTGAACTCCTTGGCGAGCTTCTCATACTCCGCCGCCGGAATTTTTTCGTTGTTCATCACCCATTCGCCACGCCCCAGCACGCTGTAGACGCCCCAGTGAATGAAGATGCCAAACTCGTCGTCGCGAAACGCCTCCCGCGCGGCCAGATTTTCAGCCGAAGGCTCGTAGGGGATCTGCTCGAAAGTGAGAGTTGGCCCCGGCGCCGGCTTCTCTTCAGCTTGAGCTTTTGAAGATATCGTTGTGAGTGCGATTACGATCAAGCCAAAAAGCCATACTCGAGGACAAGCCATCAAGACCTCCTGACAATGAACAATTCTCACCCAGTAAAATACACATAAGCTGCCAAGATAATGACGAGCAAACCCACCGATGCTGCCATGTCGAGCGTAGACCAACTCGCGCGGGTTTTGCTTCGATCCGCTTCTGAGAGCGTGCCAAAGGTTAAACCCGAGATGCGTTCGTAATCGGGTTTTTGCGTCAGCATGCTCACGATGATCATCGCGGCAGCGCTCACCAAAAAGATCAGCAAGCTGAAATACTGAAAGTAAATCTTGTTAACAATCCACAGCAGCGAACCTTCCATGTATTGGAAGTCAGCCCAAATCTTGGGAGGCGTATCAACCGCCAAGCGGAATACCCCAAGTGCAAACCCCACGACCAGCGCTGCCAGACAGCCCTGGGCGTTGAGCCGCTTCCAGAAGATTCCCAGAAAGAACACCACAAAAATCGGCGGGGCCAGATAGCCCTGCACGGATTGCAGGTAGTCGTACAGGCCTTTCGAGCCTTGGATTATCGGGATCCAAGCAAATCCGACAAGCACCATCACGACGGTTGCTATACGCCCAACACGCACCAACTGTTGCTCGGACGCCTGCGGATACCTTTTCTTGTACAAGTCCATCGTGAACAATGTCGAACAAGCATTGAACACGCCGGCCAACGAACTCATGAGTGCCGCCAATAAACCGGCCACGACCAATCCGCGCATTCCCACCGGCAAAACGTTTTTGACCATCATCGGAAACGCCTTGCCGCTTTCGGCGATCTTGATTGATTCTTCCGGAACCAACATTTCGGCGAAGTTCATGTCCTGAACTTCCCCCGTGCTCGATTTCAGAATCAGTGCCCAGCAAATCAACCCCGGCACGATAAAGATAAATACCGGCAAAAGCTTTAAGTAGCCGGCAAAAATGCTGCCGCGTCGTGCCTCGGTTTCGTTGGGCGCTCCCAGAGTTCGCTGCACGATATATTGATCGGTACACCAATACCACAAACCGATAATCGGCGCGCACAACAACATTCCCAACCAGGGATAGTTGCCATTGAAGTACCAGGCTTGGCTCGTCAACTCCCCTTGGTCGTTGTGGGTTTCAACCGGCGACCATTCGACCGGCAAACCCTCGGGGACAATCGGCTTCCAGAGATTGAACATCTCACTGCCCACCGTTTCGCGCAGCTCACCCCACCCGCCAACTTTTTCCAGACCGTAATAGGTCACCATCGCCGAGCCAAGGATCAGAATAAAAGTTTGCAGTGCTTCGGTATAAGCCACAGCCCGAAACCCACCGAGCGTGGTGTAAATGCCTGTGAAGGCCAGCACCAAAATCGAACCCAGCCAAAAGCTATCCAGTGGCCCAAGTCGCATTTCCGGTAGCAATACCGCAAACACAACACCACCGGCAAAAATCCCGACGGCAATTTTGGTAACCACATAAGCCACCAGCGAAATGATCGACAGCACATACCGCGAGGCGGGTGAAAAACGACGTTCCAAAAACTCCGGCATCGTGAAGACTTTAGACCGGGCATAGAACGGCACCATGACCCAACCCAAGACCAACAAACACCAAGCGTGCAGTTCGTAATGGGCCAAGGCCACGCCGTCGGTGGCACCCGAGCCTGCCAGGCCAACCAAATGCTCCGAGCCGATGTTCGAGGCAAAGATCGAAGCCCCCACAACAAACCAGCCCAGGCTCTTCTCAGCCAGGAAAAAGTCAGAGGACGTATTCTTACTTTTGCGAATCACCCACCAGGCAACCCCCAACAACAGCGCGAAGTAACCAGCGATCACAATCCAATCAAGCGATTCCATGAATGACCTTTCCGTCGATTCAGAGAAGAACAATAAGAAAAGCACCGCCAGCAAACTTGGCGGGTGATTCGTAATTCACCACTGTAATAGGCCGACTACTGCAATTCCAGACGCACGGCCGAGAAAAATACCCTCGAAAACGCAGCGTATGTTTTCATTTGCGCGAGATCAGAATTTGTCACGCGTTACATAGCACAATTGCGCCACACTCTGCCGATTGGGCGAAATAATCCGTCAATAATCGTAACTAATCGTTCAGCTCACTAAGCGTCACCGGCCCCAGCAGTCCGGCCTCGCGCACCGGCCAGTTCGACGCATTAAACGGCTTGTAATCGATCCCCACAAAATTGATATCCTCAAAGATTCGCCACTCAACACCGCGGCGATCCAAATCGCGAATCCGATTCGCCGCCACATTGGTGACTTCCACGGTTAACGTGTTGTCTGCTTCAGTAATTTCAATGGGAATTTGAAACGGCGGGGCAAACAACACGCCCAATTCCCTCCCATTAAGAAACACTCGTGCACTGTCGGCCACTTGCCCCAAATCGAGCAAATATCTTCCGGACCTTAATCGCGGCAAGGATATTGTGTACGCGGCGGTCCCAGCAAACTTCGATCCAGCTTCCCCCGCAAGTGGCGTCCAAGTTGCTAACCGGCTGGTTTGAAACGCTTCCGGCAACTCGGGTCCACCAGCAACAAACCTCACGCCCCACTCACCATCAACCACCAAGGGCTTGTCATCGAGTTCCTGATACTGCCAAGGCTCGGCGCTCACTTCTTGATCAAAAGTTCGCACAAAGAGAGTTTCGTTCGGGGCAAGTTGCACGCGAATAAAACCATCCTTGATTTCTGGTTCGCCAATCTCGCCAGACAGCGGGTTCATCAGCACGGCACTTTCCCACGCATACGTCGGGGCAAATGTTTCGTCGCGTTCTTGATCCCAAGTGTTTTTTACGAAGTAGCACCAACCATCCGGCATCTTGCGGCGAATAATTTTTAGTCCCGTGCGATCGCCCATGATATTCGCGTTGCTGAGGAGTTCCGAAAAATTGGGGTTCACTTGAACAAGCTTCTCGATGCCAGCAACTGCGTTGGAAAACTCACGTTCCTTGCCCGCATTCAATAATCCCGGTGGGCTCGCCGGCAACTCTCTCCAAAACAGAACACGGCCGCCCGCTTGGGCGAGTTCCTTGAGCTTCACCAGCGTCGCCGTCGGCATATGCTCGGCATCGGGAATCAAGATCGCTTGATAACTGGATCCTGGAGTTTTGATCTGATCGCCGACTATTTCACACTTTTCAAGCTGACGATCGGAGATGTAATCAAAACTGTTTCTCATGTTATCCAGGTATTCAGCCGCTTGGCCAATCGGCTGATTGAAAAACCATTCCTTGGAGTTGTGAACACGAAAATCCTTCCGCAAGCCCTTCGCATCGTGCCACACGTCGTAAATCGGCCAATACACGAGCAAATCATTCGACGGCTCACCGGCTTGTAGCATCGCCTGACAGCGAGCAACATAGGCGTTGAGCGCTGGCAAATCTCGCCAGATTGGATTCTGTGGATTCAGTTGCGTCGACGCATAAAACAACCACCCCGGCCACACAGCCTCGACGGGTGAATACGCCGTGCCGTGATAGATCACGTGATTCACTCCCGCGAGCATCTGCTGATCGATCCGCTCTTTCAACTCGGCCAACGTCACATGGAAATGCTCGTCGAGCCAAGTCCCCGTTTCCGCGGCCACCAAATTCTGGCCAGCCACATGCGCCGCGGAACTCGCAAACTTCTGAACGAGCGGATGGGCGTCATCATCCTCCAAGCGGCCAAACGACTCCGTCTCGGGAATATCGCTGGCCGCGTATAAGTCGAGCCAATTCCCCGGCGAGCCATGGGCCTGATTCCGCGCGAGTTGCCCGCGCCCATGCGACCACTCCACCCACGGCACGATCAATTCCTCAAGCACCAAATCGCTGAGCGTCTCGCGGTAATCGCCTTTCACCCGCGCGACCGTCTCGGGGTCGCCTTCACCCGCGAGTTCCTGCCAATGATCTTCCAATCGATAGCCGCGTGCTTGAGCAAATTTCACAAGCAGTCGATCACTCCAATCGCCATCATATTCAAACGAATCTTGAAACGACGCCCGAATCAAATCGTTGGGTAGTGACGCAGTTTTCTTCCCCCAGGCGTTGAGATAGCGCTCGACTGAATCCCGCGAAAACGGATTGATCGTATAACCCTCACCCCCAGGCGCAGGCCGTTTCACTTTTTCACCCAACAAAGCCGCTCGCGGCTTAGCGCTCTCCCACACAGCATCACTCTCAGCAAGCATTACATCCGGCCCACCCATCCGCCACCCCGAACCCGGCGGCAAATCCACTCCCATTCCCAACCGCTTTGCCTCCCCAACAGCAAAGGTCACCGCGTCCAACCAATCCGGCGAAAGATACAAGAGCTGCCGGTCGTCGGTCCCTTTCACGCCATAGATGCAAGTGATCTCGACGCCCCCCAACCCCGCGGCAGCGTATTCCTCCAAGCACCGCGTAATATTTTCGCGATCCACCGCCGACCCATGCCACCACCACCGCGTCCACGGCTTCGCCGTCTGAGTGATCTCCGGCCACTGCACGTCCTCGGCTGAAGCATAGCGGACTAGGCCTAGCGCAAAACAAAGCAATAAGAGCCAAACAAAGTGCTTCATATCGTAGAGTACGTTTGGCAAAGCGAAGAAAAGAAATCCGTACCGTCAGTTTACCATGATTGCCAAAGGCGGAAAGTTACTTACATTCAAGATAACTGACCTCGTTCAATGTCCGAGTTCACATCAAGAGCTAGATATTTCAAATGAATTTGCACGTCCTACTGCTGTCATCACTGCTGACCCTGCCGGTATTGGCTGAGTCCGCTTATCAAACCGTGGGTGTCGCCGACAAGCTCCCAATTTTTTACGAGTCCATGACCAATCGGCTCGATTTTCCATTGGCTTGGCCCCAACAGCATGGTAAATCGTTTGATACGTGGCGCCGTGAAGCACAAGACAAAGTCCGCGCAAGCTGGTTGTCCACGTTGCCTGTTCGAGACTTTGAACCACAAATCCTCGCCAGTAAAAAGTACGATGGTTACACGTCGCAAAAAGTTGCTTTTAATATCTCGCGCGATAGCCGAGTGCTCGCCTACTTGCTGGTCCCGGCAGGAGAAGGGCCATTTCCGGCCGTTCTATTGCTTCACGACCATGGTGCTGAGTTCCGAATCGGCAAAGAAAAAATGGTACGGCCATGGGAGGTGCCTAATGAAAAACTCGCCCTGGCTGAAAAGTATGCCGACAAATGCTACGGCGGTCGTTTTGTTGGCGATGAACTCGCCCGGCGTGGCTATGTTTGTCTGGCGACCGATGCCCTCAATTGGTCCGACCGCGGCGGAGGAGGCTACGAAAACCAGCAAGCCCTCGCGTCGAATCTCATGCAAATGGGGATCAGCTATGCAGGGTTAATTTCACAGGAAGACCTCCAGGCCGCCGAATTCCTGGCTTCACTACCCGAAGTTGATCCCCAACGAATCGCGGCACTTGGCTTCTCGATGGGATCGAATCGCACATGGCATCTCGCCGCGATGTCGGAGCGCATTGCGGCGGGTCTCTGCCTTTGTTCGATGGCAAGTCTCCCCGAGCTGATGGTTCCCGGCACCAACATCACACAAGGTCAATCGTCATTCACAATGCTGCATCCCGGGTTGTCGCTTTCGCTCGACACGCCCGACGTGGCGAGCATCGCCTGCCCTAAGCCGATGCTGTTTTATAACGGCCGCCAAGACACGATCTATCCCGTCCCCGCGGTGGAAACAGCCTTTCAAAAAATGCGAGCGGTCTGGGAATCACAAAACGCGGGCGGCAAACTGGAAACCAAACTTTGGGACGTGCCACACGTGTTCAACGTGGAAATGCAAGACGAAGCATTCGCGTGGCTCGGACAACAACTTGAAACCAAACGTTAGCCGGCAGCGTCCCGCTGCCGTACACGCGTTGATCTACTACTCCACCAAAGTCCCGACCAACGGCGCCGCCATCTCGCGCTGCAATTCATCAAGCCGTCCCTTATCCGCGCCACCGTTGAACACGAAGAAGCGATATTCAGAAACAAACGGCTTTTCGGGAACAATCTCAAACTCGCCCAATACCGACGGCGACCAACAAAAGTACGGCATGTCAGGATGCAACCGCACGGGCTGGGGAAAGCGAAAATTCTTCGCCGACTCCATCCCCGCCACGGTGTAGCTTTTGTCTTCGACATCACCGGTGATCGCCGTCCAGAGCGGCCGCGTGTGGTTGCCACTTTCGCGGTCCTTACCTTCGCTCGTGAGAAACTCGGCCTTGCCGAACGACCAAATCCGCGCGCCGCGGAAGGCCATCCCGCCGTAGTGATATTCATTGAGATGCAGCGGATCATCCGTCGCACATTTGAGCGTCGATCGCACTTCAATCACGTGGGGATCGACCGAATTAAACACGCGAATTCGCCACGCTTCTTCTAACACGGGTTCATTCTTGCCATCCGCAATAATTTGCGAATGTTTAAGTTCTACATTGAGTTCCCCGAACACGGGGCCGTTGAGCATATCCACCACGGCAAAATGCTCGACAACGCCTTGCTGCTTCATCGAGTTCCAGAAATCGATTGGCTTACCACGAAAGACGCTATCGACCCAGGCGAGCATGATGCCATGTTGATGCGGATGCTCGGGCGGGAAATCGTCGCTCACAATCGTGCCATCCGGCGCATATACAGGATGAATAAACCCGCTTCGTCGACACTCCGCGAAGCCTTCGACAAGACACTCTTTCAGCGCAGCGTTATAAAGCAGTACCGGCTTGCCGTGCACGGTGATTTCATAATCTTTGCCTTTGGGCAGACATTCCACCTGCGGCGTGGAAGCCTCGAGTGCCGCGTCGATCGTCATCTGATACTTGCGTGTTTCATGTGCGGGCAACACTTTGTCGAGAATCCCCAGCAGCCGCGACGGATTCGACGGATCACGCTGCACGATCAGTCGCGCACCCTCTTCGTTGATGAGCGTGACTGTCTTGATTTTCGCATCGACTTCCGGCGGCGCGGGGATTTCGAAGATCGTCCCGACGGGGTGAGTCACGTCACCGGCTGAGAGTTCAACGTCCGCGGCGCTACTTGTTGCGGCAGTCAGTGAAAGCACAAAAAAGAAAACACAAAGCCGTATGGTCAACATTTTTTCCTAACCTAGCCGGATCGCAACGTGATCCGGTTGTTCACTAACTTAAATAGCCCGGACCGCGTGGCGGTCCGGCTAGATGTTCCGCTACAACCGCGGCAAAGTCAAACCACCGTCGACCATGATCACGTTCCCTGTCGCATAAGCCAACTCGCCGCGTGCGAGCACTCCCACCGCGCGGCCCACATCTTCCGGCGTTCCCCAGCGTGGATCGACCGTGAGCCCCTCGGCAATCAGCTTGTCATACTTTTCAACGACGCCACTCGTCATGTCGGTGCGAATCACGCCGGGGCGGACTTCGTAAACTTGGATTCCATACTCCGCGAGTCGCGCCGCCCACAACTGTGTGGCCATGGCAACCCCCGCCTTGCTAATACAGTAATCGCCGCGATTGACCGAGGCCACGGTCGCGCTTACCGATGAAACATTGACAATTACGCCAGCAAACTTGCTGTCGGCTTGATGCTGCTCGATCATCCACCGCGCGATAAGCTGTGTAAGGAAATACGGCCCGCGGAGATTGATACTGATCAACCGATTGAAACTTTCTTCCGTGGCATCCAGCAAATCGGCCCGCACGTCGGGAGCCACACCAGCGTTGTTCACCAGGACGTCGAGTCGACCGAACTTGTTGCGAATCGCCGTCACCATGTGTTCTCGATCCGCCGCATCAGCAACATTTGCCTGGCAGTAAAGCACCTCAGCACCTAGTTTCTTAAGTGCATCAACCGCTTCCGCAACATCAGCCTCTGCACGGCGGCCATTTACAGCCAAGCTAAAACCATCTCGCGCGAGTTGCTGCGAAATGCCAAGACCGATTCCGCGTGTCCCACCGGTTACCAGCGCCACTTTTTTTGTTGATACAGCCATGACAAATGTTACTTCGTTGGTCCAAAGAACGTGTAATACGGTTTGCCCGTGGCTTCACGCTGAATTATCAGTGCCAGTTCCCGGGCATGATAGTCGCCCCACATGCATGCCTCGCCGCATGGCACTTTTTGGCCTGGTGGAATAGAGTCCCAGCCATTGGGCCGATGATAAACTGAGTGCAACAGCAATCCTTCGTGCTGCGCATCGCTCGAAAGATACAAATCAGAAAACAGCGTGTTCGCAACAGTCAACGCCGCCTGCCGATACTGATTCCCGCTTTCGGTTTCGCCGCGAGCGATGAGAAAATTCCCAAGTCGCAACAAACCCTGCGCGCCAATCGCCGCCGCCGAGCTATCCACCGGTTCAAAGTTATTAAATGGCTCCGCCGGTCGCGCGAGATAATCACCCATGTGCGCGAGCCCCGGCGCACCGGTGTCCCAATAGGGCACGCCACACACCGGCGTGTACTCCAGATAAAAATCACAAGTTGCCCGCGCCGCTTTTAAGAAAATCTCTTCGACACCAGCGCGGCCGCCCACGGATTCAAGTTCAGCATCCGTGCGAGTGGCCAGCCATTCCAATTCTTCGGCAAAACCAACCATCGCCCAAGCCAAGCCGCGCGTCCAAGTGCTGAACGCCGAGTAGCCTTGCTGCGTCGAAGGGCAACGATAGTCGCCGTTGTTGGTGTTGAACACCGACTCGTGCGCCGTTCTGCCGCGAATGTCATACGCATCGCGGCCTTCGCCGTACCACACGTTGTACTTGGCCGTGTTCGTCGCGTGTTCCACCAGTCGTTGCAGCAGACTGATCTTCTGGTCGCGTTCCCCCATCAGCGCGTGACCCAACTGATGCGAGACCGCCAGCGCCCGGCACGAGCGAATCGTATCGACAAACAGCGATTGCGGACCGTTGAACGAATAGATATACCCAATGCCCGCCGCCGCCGGTGACGTGTTCGACCACCGCGCAGCCTGGACTGCTCCGGTGACCTTAAGCGCGAGTTCATAAAAATCGCGTTCCCAGGCATTCTCCGGCAAGCAGCCTTCATTCATCAGCCGCCAGAGATTTCCATAGGTGCTGACATTATTAAAACCGTGATCGTGTACCCCCACGTGAGTCAAATGGGGAGCCATCACGTCCACGGTTCGCCGCCGACCAAGCTCCAAAAACTCTTCATCGCCCGTGGCGTCGAATTGCAGAACCGCAGATCCGTATTGAAATCCTTGCGTCCACTCGGTCCAACCTTTGGCGGTGTATTTTCCAGCGACCGTAAACACGGGTGAAGCCGAACCAGGCGGGCAGCTTTTTTCAATCGAGCGAATGCAATTAGCCGACGCTGACCAGAAAATCTCTAGTCGTGGCAACAGATCGGCAGCCCGTAATTCTTTATTGATTTCGATCATGCGCTGAAGTCAGTCCTAAAACTTCCGATCATAAACACCGCTGGCATCGTTCCAACGAATGACGTTCTTGAACTCGCGAATCCGCGTGTCGGCGTCGATCACCAAAAACTCCACGCCGCACATCTCGGCAAAGTCCTCGAAGTGTTCCGTGGTGAGTGCCTGACTAAACACGGGATGATGCGAACCGCCGGCATAAATCCATGCCGCCGCCGCGGTCTTCAAATCCGGTCGGGGCTTCCACAAGGCTCGTGCCACCGGCAATTTTTCGAGCGGGTTCTTGGGCGCGACAACATCGACTTCGCTTAGCACCATCCGGAAGCGATTCCCCATGTCGACAAACGCCGCATTCACTGCCGGACCAGCCGGCGTGTTGAACACCAACCGCACGGGGTCTTCCTTGCCACCAATCCCCAGCGGATGGATCTCGCACGACGGCTTGCCGTCGGCGATCGTTGGGCAAATTTCGAGCATGTGCGAGCCCAAGCACAACGATTCATCGCCGATTAAGTGATAGGTGTAGTCTTCCATAAACGACGTGCCTCCTTTGAGCCCCGCCGCCATGACTTTCGCACTTCGCACCAACGCCGCGCCCTTCCAATCGCCTTCCGCACCAAAGCCATATCCGTCGGCCATCAATCGTTGCGTCGGCAAGCCGGGAAGCTGTTTCAAACCGTGCAGATTTTCAAACGTGTCGGTAAATCCCACGAAACCGCCCGAAGTGAGAAACGAACGTAATCCCAACTCAATGCGAGCCGCATCGCGCAGCGATTGCCGCCGTTCCCCCTTGGCCAACAGGGCAGGGGCCATTTGATAAGTTGCGTCATACTCGTCGCACAGTGCGTCGACCGAACCATCGCTCATGCCGTTCACGTGTTCGACGAGATCGCCCAAACCATAACCATTGACCGCATAACCGAACTGCAACTGCGCGGCGACTTTGTCACCTTCCGTGACCGCCACTTCGCGCATGTTGTCGCCAATGCGGGCAATCTTCGCTGTCCGTGCATCAGCTTTTGCCGAGGCAGCGCGGGTCCAGATTCCCAATTCGCGGTGCACACGTTCTTCTTGCCAATGCCCGACCACGACTTTCCGCGGCAAGCGCATCCGGCTGCACATGAAACCAAACTCGCGGCCGCCGTGGGCCGATTGGTTCAAATTCATGAAGTCCATGTCGATCGTCGCCCAAGGAATTTCATTGTTGAACTGCGTATGCAAATGCACGAACGGCTTGTTGAGCACGCTCAGCCCGCCGATCCACATCTTCGCCGGCGAGAAGGTATGCATCCACGTAATCAGCCCGATGCACTTGTTCGCGCTGTTGGCTTCCTGGCAGATTTCGAGAATCGCATCGGGCGTCGTGAGCACGGGCTTGAACACCACCCGCACGGGGATTTCGCTCGACTCATTAAGTGCTTTGGCAATTGTGTGTGAATGCTGGTCAACTTGCTTGAGTGTTTCCACGCCATACAAATGCTGGCTGCCGGTGACAAACCAAACTTCATATTCTTTGAGATCAATCATATTTGCTTTCTCAAGTCTTATCGCTTGCGCTGGCCGTAATAAGCATCCGGCCCATGTTTGCGTTGATAATGTTTTTCTAAAACATAAGGTTCGAGTTCAGGTGGAGGGTTCACCAACATGCGCGTCCCCCATGCTATCTCGGCCACCGCTTCGAGCGCGACGGCATTCTCCACCGATTTAGCTGCTGACGTTCCCCAAGCGAATGGCGCGTGGCCTGCCACCAGAACACCTGGCATCGCGTTGGGATTGAGCTTCTCAAACCGCTCGACAATCACATGCCCCGTGTTGGATTCATAGGCATCAGCGACTTCTTGCTCGGTCAAAGGTCGCGTCACGGGCACGGCACCATAAAAGTGATCTGCGTGGGTTGTCCCCAGGCAAGGAATTTCCAATCGAGCTTGCGCGAACATCGTAGCATAACGGCTATGCGTATGCGTGATTCCCCCCACACGCGGAAAAGCTTTGTAAAGCAGCACGTGTGTGGGCGTATCGCTGGACGGTCGTAATTCCCCTTGCACAACTTTGCCGTCCAAATCAACGACGACCATGTGCTCGGGCCGCATCTGGCTGTAACCCACACCGCTCGCTTTGATCACGACATACTGACGATCTTCGCTCAATCCGCTGACGTTCCCCCAAGTGAGCGTCACCAAACCTTGGGCCACGAGATCGAGATTCGCCTGACAAACTTGTTCTTTGAGTGCCTCAAGCATGACCTGCTCCCTTGCGTGCGCGCTCGCGGATGCGGATCAAATCTTTCATCACGCCAGCGAGCGAGCCCGTGAATTCTTTCGTGCCAAACGCATCGTGCAGCGTCTTGTAGATCTTGTAGAGTTCGCGATAGACGGCCACGTTCGCGGCAATCGGTTCGTAAACCGTTTCCTTTACTCCCGTCATCGCGGCTTGCGCGGCTTCCACCGAAGGGTGCGCCCCCGCCGCCACGGCACCAAAGATTGCCGCCCCCAAAGCACACGTTTGTGCCGAGCGGCTGATCTTCATCGGTCGGGCACACACGTCGGCGTAAATTTGCATTACCAGCGGATTCTTTTCAGCAATGCCACCACAGTTGATCACCTGCTCGACCGTCACACCATATTCTTCAAAGCGATTGATGATCGTCAGCGCGCCAAACGCCGTGGCCTCAATCAGCGCGCGATAAACTTCTGCCGCGGTCGTGTGCAAAGTTTGCCCTATAAGTAGCCCTGTGAGCAACGGATCGACCAACACCGTGCGATTGCCGTTGTTCCAATCGAGTGCCACCAAGCCGGATTCCCCCGGCTTTAATTTCGCGGCGGCTTCGGTCAGCTTCCCGTGAGCTTCTGCCTCACTACCATAGGACGCCGGCGTGAGGCGCTTCACAAACCAATTAAAGATGTCACCGACTGCCGATTGCCCTGCTTCGAGGCCATACATTCCTGGCATAATCGATTCGGGCACGATGCCACACAGCCCAGGTACATCGGGAAGTTTCTCGGTCATCGGCGCGGGCATGCAATCGCAAGTGCTGGTGCCCATGATCTTCACGAGCGTTCCCTTACCACAACCGGAACCCACCGCACCCATGTGGGCATCGAACGCCCCCACGGCAACAGGAATCCCCGTCGGCAGACCCACCTTCGCCGCGACTTCGGCAGTTAACTCACCCGCCTTATGATTCGAAGCGACAGCTTTCGTCGTATAACGGAACCGCGACAGCCCTGGCTCAAGCGAATCCAGAAACTTGGCACTCGGCAAACCTTCCCACTCTTCGTGGTACATCGCCTTATGCCCGGCCGCGCAAATACCGCGTTCGAGTTTGTCGGGATCGGTGTTACCAGTAACATAAGCCGGAACAAAGTCGGCCAGCTCGACCCATGAATAAGTCGCTTCCGCCACGTGCGGCGCGGTTCGTAGGCAATGCAAAATTTTCGACCAATACCATTCCGAAGAATACGTCCCCCCACACTTGGCCAAGTAGGGATAGTTGCCTTCGCTCGCCTTGCGCGTGATTTCATCGGCCTCGGCATGCGATGTGTGATCTTTCCACAGCCAAGCATGCGCGGCGAGTTCATTCTTAAACTTATCGAGCGTGGCGAGCGCCTTGCCACTTTTATCAACTGGAATCGGTGTGGAACCGGTCGTATCGACGCCGATCCCCACGACTTGGTTGGAACTAAACCCTGACTTCGCACCCGCCTCCTTTACGGCTTGGCCCACCGATTGAAAAAAGCCCTCGATATAGTCGGCAGGATTTTGCCGCGCGAGGTTCGGGTCGCTTGGATCCAACAAGATCCCCGCTTCGCCGCTGGGGTAATCATAGACCGCCGAGGCGACTTCTTCACCCGTGGCAATGTCGACGACCAGCGCCCGCACGCTGTTGGTTCCGTAGTCGACTCCGATGGCATATTGTTTCATGGCTGATCCGTGGCCTCTGAAAATTGATATTCCGAATTGTGAGACAAGTTGACAAAGAACTTCAACGAGTCCTTCAATCATTTCCTACTAACGCGCGGCACGAAAACCGCGAATCCTCATTATCTAATGACAATCGAGAGAACGGAAGCCAATATCCGGCGCAAAAAATGGTCCCTGCAACCGAAGTCACCACCGATGCGCTTTTCATGAAACTTTGACGATTGTTGCCAACGCGGCGGCCGACCGTTAAATTCAAGTCACACTTTTTTCGATCTCTTCCTGTGTCTGATCTAAGCTCGCTGAGTTATTAGGAGTTGCCGTGATACGTTTCCTTTTCGCTTTGACACTGTTGGTTTCACTCTCCGGTTTCACCCAAGCCGAAGTCACGGTCGAGGACTTTGACAAAATCGAGTTATTCACTCTGAAGAACTCTGCGGGAATGGAGGTCGGTGTCACAAACTTTGGTGCGATTATTACCTCAATCAAAGTTCCCGACCGCGATGGCAAGTTCGCCGACGTCACACTCGGTTACGACAATGTGGCCGATTACATCAACGCGGTCGACAAGCCTTATTTCGGCGCCGTCGTGGGTCGCTACGGCAATCGCATCGCCAAAGGCAAGTTTTCCATCGGTGACGAAGAGTACGAGCTTCCGATCAATAATCCCCCCAACAGCCTGCATGGCGGCACGATTGGTTTTGACAAAGTCGTATGGGATGCGGAAGTCGTGGGTGACAACGGTGTGAAGCTCTCTTATCTTGCGAAAGATGGCGAGCAAGGCTATCCCGGCAATCTCAAAGTCACCGTGACATATACACTGACCGACGACAACGAAATCGTCGTCGACTACGCCGCCACGACCGACAAGGCCACGCCGGTCAACGTCACGCAGCATGCGTATTTCAATCTGAAGGGTGAAGGCGAGGGCACGATCCTCGATCATGAATTGATGATCAATGCCGACAAGTACACCCCCGTCGATGCGACAATGATCCCCACCGGCGAGATTGCAGAGGTCGAAGGGACCCCGTTTGATTTTCGCGAAGCGAAAGCCATTGGCCGCGACATCGAGCAAGACAATGAGCAACTCGAATTCGGCGGCGGCTACGACCACAACTGGGCGCTGAAGCGCGTAAAGCGCGGCGGCGAACTGGAACTCGCGGCCACTCTCTACGAACCCACATCGGGCCGACTGTTGGAAATCACCACCACCGAGCCCGGCGTGCAGTTTTATTGCGGCAACTTCCTCAGCGGCAACTTGAAAGGCAAAAGCGGCAAGACGTACGTTCACCGCGGCGGGTTGTGCCTTGAAACCCAACACTACCCCGACAGCCCCAACCAACCCGGTTTCCCCGACACGATTTTGAATCCAGGCGAAAACTACGAAAGCCAAACCGTTTTCAAGTTTTCGACGAAGTAGCCGTTGGCGAGCCTGCTTCAGCAGGCGGTGGCACCGTTTGTGATTTTTGATGGCTCTATCCAAAATACCATCATGCAAGAACAACCGCCCCCACCGACCAGGCCCACGCACGCCAACAGCCGGCGCCTTGCCATCGTGGGGGCATGTTCATTCGCGCTGGCGGTGCTGTTAATCGCAACGATCGCGCCACGCAAAGTCACGCTCGGTGCCACCGCCGATGTGACAGAACCCATTTCAGGAACAGTCCTCAAAGCCCGCGTCGATACCGGCGCGGCCATTTCCTCGCTGCATTGCCGACAGATTGAAGTAGAAGATCCAGCCGACGACCCCGCCGAAAATTCTGACAAGCAGGTTCGCTTTCTCTTGGAAAGCGCGGACGGCCAACCGCACTGGCTCACGGCCAAGATTCTCGGCTACTCCGGTATTCGCAATGCCTCTGGCACTGACCTTCGCTATCGCGTTCGCATGAGATTGATCTGCCACGGCATCGAGAAGGAAACAATCGTTTCGCTCAACGATCGTTCCGATATGAAATACCCGCTACTCCTCGGCCGCGATTTTCTGCAAGACGATTTCGTGGTGGATGTCAGCCGCGATAATCCTGATTTTCCATAGTTGATCGTGGCTTAGTGCTCACCAATCACCAACTCGACTTGACACTCCACACCCAAGTGGTCCGAAAGCGAACCTTCCTTAACCTTCGCATCGGCAAAGGGCAGCGCCACCGTCGCTAACGGTCGCAGTTGATTCCGCGCGCTCGCCGGATCGCTCATAAAAATGTAATCGATCCGTCGACCAGCACTGTCGGCCAAGGGGTCATTCGTCCCCGGCGAGCCGCGGCCCACCTTTTCCCAGGTATCGACGAGCCGCGCGCCATTGTGCACGAGCCGGCTACGTAAGAATTCGTGATGCGCGATCGACGCGGCATCGGTATCTCGCTCACCTGTGTTGGCCCCTACGTTGAAATCGCCCAGCGCGATCACGGGATTCTCAGCACTTATATGCTGAGCCATAAAACTCGCGAGTTCGACGATTTGCTTCTCGCGAGCTTCACGGTCGCGACTTTCCAAATGCGTGAGAAAACAATCCACAACAGCCCGCGGCTTATCACTCACGCGAATCCGCGCATGCAATGCCCCCTTGGCGGCAAAGCCATCGGCCTTAAACCCCGAATCAAGAAACCACGACGCATCGGAGTATCTCACTTCGTGCGTTTCCTCAATCGGAAACCGGGTGATCAAAAGCAGGCCGCTATTCGTAAAATGTGGCCCCGAACGCTTTGGACCTTTGACATACACATACGTTTTCGGTGCCGCATCGTCTAATGCCTTGAGGAGCTTTTTCGCACGCCTCTGATCAAACATCTCGGACAGGCCGATGATGTCGTACCCGGCCAACTGTTTGCCAATCTCTTCAGCGCGATAATCGCTATTGCTCCGCTTCCCCGCCACCCGCGCGGCAATATCAGGCAGCAAATGAACATTATAGGAAAGGATCTTGAGCGGAATCACTGACGCGGCGGTGCCAGCCGTCTGCGCCGCGCAGCTGGTGATACTAAAGAACGTAACAACCACGGCAATCAAGAATCGGAAAACACCCATACGCCCTATTGTCGCGCGAACGAGATTTTCCGACAAGTTCACTCACCAAGCTCCCCGCCGCTCGCGGCTTAGCGCTTCACTGCCGTCTCACCACCGCTCGACCAACACCACCGTCAGCGACCTTGGCCCCTGCGCGCCGATCACCAGCGATTGCTCGATGTCGGCCGTTTTTGAGGGGCCCGAAATAAAGCCGCTAAAGCCGCGACTGACGAAAGCACTTCCCAACCGCTCGTAAGCGAGATGCATGTTCGCGACGATCTCGCTCGCCTTCACGAGCACCACCAAATGCTGGCAAATAAAATAGATCGCGCGGTGCTTGAGATTCTCGTCGGTCACCCAAATTGCCCCGTTCTCGGCCACGCCAAACTGGCCAGCAAAGATCGCCACGTCGACATCCGCCAGCTCATGCGGCTCGGGGCAGTCGTTGATTTCGCGATTGCCCACGATGCCGTCAACCAGCGACACGATCACTTTGGCATCCTGCACCACAGGCAATTCACGCAAATAACGCTCCGCGGCTGCCACATCTTCGACCACCACGCCACGGCCGCCAACCATTTCCAGCACCGTCAAAAATTGCGCTCGCGGATCGGCGAATGTAACGCCATGCGTCAAATGCGACGGCAACTCCAGCGGTGCGGGCTGATTCGCACGCACACGTTTGAGAATCGTATCGCGACTACTCATGGCGATGTCCTTCTCGCCGTCGCGGTTTTGTTTGCTGATCGATTTGATACAACTCGCGGAAACTCTTCGCCGGGGGCGTTGGCAACTCCCGTTCACGCCCCCAGGCGTTAAGCGGATTGTAGATCATCCACCGCGGCAAAATCTTCAAAGCCATCCTTCCACACCATCCGGCGGCTCGATAGAGTAACGGATGCTTGAGCAAGATACCCGCCAAATTCATCGAAATCCGTTTGGACCACGGCAAGAGATCCTGCTCCGCCAACCTTCGACGCCACACATACAGCTGGTGATGCAAGTCTATCTTTACGGGACAAACATCGGTGCATGATCCGCACAAGCTGCATGCGCTCGGCAAGCTGCTATGTGCCGCGGGATTCATGAACGGATTCAAAATCGAACCGATCGGCCCCGGCACGGTGACGCCATAACTATGCCCACCGCTGCGGCGATACACCGGGCAGGTGTTCATGCACGCCCCGCAACGAATGCAATTGAGCGACCGCCGAAAATCACCACTCGCCAGCAGTTCGCTACGGCCATTATCCACGAGCACGATATGCAGTTCCCCACCCGGCCGTGGACCGTGGAAGTGCGATGAGTACGTCGTGATCGGCTGACCTGTCGCTGAGCGCGCGAGCAATCGCAGAAATACGCCCAAATCCGCCGCGCGAGGGATCAGCTTTTCGATTCCCAGGCATGCGATGTGCAATCGGGGCAGCGATGTGCCTAAATCGGCGTTCCCTTCGTTCGTACAAACAACCAGTCCGCCTGTTTCAGCAATTGCAAAGTTAACGCCCGTGATTCCCGCGTCAGCTCGCAAAAATTCTTGCCGCAAATGTTGCCGCGCGGCCTCGGCCAGATACTGTGGATCGGTCGCGCCCGCGGCGGTCCCCAAGCGATTGTGAAATAACTGGCTGACTTCTTCCTTCTTGATATGAATCGCGGGCAGCACGATGTGGCTGGGATGTTCATGACGGAGTTGAACAATCCGCTCACCCAAGTCGGTGTCCACCACCTCGATGCCGCGTTCTTCCAAATAAGGATTGAGACCGCATTCCTCGGTGAGCATCGATTTGCTCTTGGCCACGTGTTTCACACCGCGATCGGCAAGCAATTGATGCACGAGCGCGTTATGCTCAGTGGCATTCGCGGCCCAATGCACCACTGCCCCCAACCGCGTTGCCTGGCGCTCAAACTCTTCCAAATAATCGGCCAAACGGCTCAGCGTGTGCTGTTTGATCTGCGAAGCCTGTTCCCGCAAATCCTCCCATTCGGGAAGCGAATGCGCCATGCGATCACGCTTCGTACGCACGAACCACAACGCCTGATCGTGCCAATGGGCACGCTCGTCATCAGCAACAAACTCTGCCGCGGCAGTCGGATGATCGAGTTGCATGGTCATGATGCCGCCTTATTTTGAGCGCAACAATCGGCCAGAATCTCCGCGACATGCATTATGCGCAAAGGCTTGTGATCGCGTCGGATCAAACCGTCTAAGTGCATCAGGCATGACATGTCACCCGAAGTGAGCACTTCGGTGCCGGCTTGCAAGTGGTCGCTGATCCGGTCGCGGCCCATCATGCACGAGACGGCTTCTTCAGCGACAGCAAAGGTCCCGCCAAAGCCGCAACATTCGTCGGGCCGCTCCAACTGGGTAAGTTGAATCCCTTTGAGTGGTTCGAGCAGCGACCGCATTTTGTTGAACGGCTGGCCCACGACTTCGCTGCAGCTTCCTAGTCGCAACTCTCTTAAACCGTGGCACCCTTGATGAATCCCCACGCGATAAGGGAACCGGCCCGGGATTTCATCAATCTTCAACACGTCGACCAGAAACTCGCACAGCTCATAAGTCTTCTGCTGTAAATCGACATACGTGGGATTGTCGCCCAACAGATCGGCGTAATGATTGCGAACCATCGAAATGCAACTTCCCGACGGCCCGACGACGTAATCATACGGCGCGAACAATTCGACAAACCGCTCGGCAAGCGGCCGGGCTTCGTCGGCGAGCCCCACGTTGGCCATCGGTTGCCCACAACAGGTTTGCTGCGTGGGATAAACAACGGTCATGCCAAAGTGTTCGAGCACCTGGACGGTCGCCATGCCGACCTGCGGATAGAATTGGTCGATATAACACGGAATGAACAGACCAACTCGCATCGGCGAAATTTCTTAATCGATTAGGCGGCGGCAATTTAACGCTTGGCCAGCACGTCGGCTTCGTACTGTTTCACCTTGGCCAGCCACTGAGGACCGACCGGCACTTCCGACCGCTGGCAATAATAATCCCAAACCGCTCCCAACGGCTTGGTCTTCTGTTCCTCCAGCATAGCCAATCGACTGGTAAAGTCGCCAGAGAGTTCGATATCTCGTAAACGGTCAATCGGTTCCAAAAGGGCCGCCAGCAGGGCCTTGATCATCGCCCGCGTGCCGATCACCCATGCCGCAATGCGGTTGATGCTCGCGTCGAAAAAGTCGAGCCCGATGTGGACCCGCCGGAGATAATCGCCGCGAACAATCTCCTGGGCGACCGCAAACAGCTCGTCGCTCAAGATCACCACGTGGTCGCTATCCCACCGCACACCGCGACTGACGTGCAGCAGCACCTCGTCCAAATGGCACAAAACGGCGGATAGTTTCTCGGAAATCACTTCGGTCGGATGAAAATGGCCCGCGTCGAGGCAAAGCACCTTGTTATTCTTGATCGCGTAGCCCAAATAAAATTCGTGCGAACCAACGACGTAGCTTTCCGAACCGATGCCGAACAGCTTCGATTCAACCGCGTCGAGATTGTGATTTCGGTCAATCGACTCGGCAAAAACGGCATCGAGCGAAGCCGCCAACCGCTCTCGGGGGGCTTTGCGGTCGATTGGCAAATCCTTGAAACCGTCGGGGATCCAGACATTCGTGATGCAAGTCTTGCCGAGGGCTTGGCCAATCGCCGCGCCGATCTTGCGACAGGCAATGCCGTGATCGATCCAAAATTGCCGCACCTTCTTGTCGGGATGCGACAACGTGAAGCCATCCCCAGCGAGCGAATGAGCAAAATAGGTCGGATTGAAATCCATCCCCAGATGATTTTCTTGGGCCCACTCGATCCACCGCTGAAAATGTTGCGGCTCGAGCGCGTCGCGGTCGACTTTCTTGCCACCCGTCTCGGCATAGCAGGCATGCAGATTCAGGCGATGTTTCCCCGGAATCAATGAGAGTGCCTGATCGAGATCGCCACGCAGCTCATCGGCCGTGCGGGCCTTGCCGGGATAAGCCCCCGTCACCGCCAGACCGCCCCCCAGGTCTTCACCACTGTTTTCAAAACCGCCGACGTCGTCCCCTTGCCAACAATGCAAAGAGATGGGAATCGTCGCCAATCGCTCCAAAGCTTGTTCGGTGTCGACGCCGATTTCCGCGTATTGGTCCTTGGCGATTTCGTAGGCTTTCTCGATTTTCGACATGAGAATCTTTCCGGGAAAAGTCTTGAGCCGCGGCAAACTGTTTAGCTTGTTGCCTGCAGCGTGTTAATTTCTTCGCATTCAAACGATCTGGCAACAACGGACCGCAACTCGGCGGGATTGGCAATCTCGCCACTTCCCATCGCTTGCACGAGCAAATTGCCAATCGCTGTTGCTTCCACGGGGCCACAAATCACCGGTCGCTCGAGCGCCTCGGCCGTCATGCGATTGAGCAATTGATTTTTGGTTCCGCCGCCCACCAGATGCAAAACGTCGATCCGCCGGCCTAATATTTTCTCGAGTTGATCGGTCGTCTCACGATAACAGTGGGCAAGGCTTTCCAAGCAACAGCGAATGAGTTGACCCTTCGTTTCGGGCACAGGCTGGCCAGCACTCTGAGCATAACGGCAGATCTTCTCGGCCATATTGCCGGGGCTGGCAAACTCGGCGTGGTTGGGATCAATCAGAGTGCGGTGCGGCTCAGCTTGCTCGGCTTCGATCACTAGCTCGGCATAATCACGCCGTTCGCCTTGCAACTCCCATTCGCGACGAAGTTCTTGCAGCAACCACAGCCCCGCGATGTTCTTTAAGAATCGGACCGTGCCGTTGATGCCCCGTTCGTTTGTGAACGGCACTTGTCGCGCGGCGTCGGTGGCAATTGGCTCGTTTATTTCCGCCCCCAAAAGCGACCACGTTCCGCTCGACAAATACGCCCAGGAGCGCTCACCACTCGCCGGCACCGCGGCCACGGCCGAGGCCGTATCGTGCGAAGGTGGCAAAATCACTCGTACTGATTTGGGCACACCCGTGGCGGCGACAACTTCAGCGCGGATCGAGCCAATGTCGGTGCCCGGCTCGACAATGGGTCCCAGCATGTGTGTGGGGAGCCCGAGCTTTTCTAACAATGGGCGATCCCAATCACCGGTTTGTACGTCGAGCATGCTGCTGGTCGAGGCAATCGTCCGCTCGGTGCTCAACTCGCCTGACAGCCAAAAATGGAACAGGTCGGGCAAGAACAGAAGTCGCTCGGCGGCATCAAACAAACGCGGTTCGCGCTCGAATCGCGCCGCAACTTGGAACAACGTGTTGAGCGACATCAATTGAATGCCCGTGCGAGCATACAACTTGTCGAAGCCCCCCAGCTTTTCGAGTACCCGCTCGCAAGCTCCGTCGTTTTGCGGATCGCGATAACAGTGGGGCAGCGCGAGCAATTCGCCCGACTTACCCACCAGCGCCCAATCGACGCCCCAGGTGTCGACCCCCACGCTCTGCAATTCGACCTGATTCACCGCGCACCAACTCGCCGCGGTTCGCAGGCCTGTCAGAATGTTCTGCCAAATCCCGGTCAAATCCCACACCGGTCCCGCGGGGGTGGGACAGGCATGATGCTCGAAACGATGGACTTCGGCCAATTTCAAGCGAGACGGCTCACCCGCGAGCGTGCCGACAATCGCACGCCCCGAACTGGCACCAAGATCGATCGCTAAGTGAGCGGCTGTCGTCATGCGATTGGGTTTCTAACGCTGAAAAGCTTCGTGCAAACCGCCGTCGACACAAATGATCTGGCCGGTTGTCTTGCTCGATTTGCTGGAGAGAAGAAAATACGCCGCCTCGGCTTGATCGGCCGGCGTGATCGGCTGCTTGGTCAATGTCCGCTGGGCATAAAAATTGGCGAGCTTGCTGCGGAGGCCGTCGTCCGACTCGTCCTCGGCAAACGCGATGTTGTATTTCGTCAGCGAGGCTATCACGCGATCGCGAGGAAACATCGTCGAACCTTCGACGACCGTGGCGGGGGCAATCGCGTTCACCCGTACAAGTGGAGCGAGTTCAATGGCCAACTCGCGTACCAAGTGATTCGCCGCCGCCTTGGACGTGTCGTAGGCGAGCGAGCCTTTCTTAGCGACCATGCCGTTGACGCTGGTCGTCATCACAATTGACCCAGGCAAACCTTGCGCGACGAACACTTTGTTCGCCTCATCGGCGATGTTGTAGCTGCCGCGGACGTTGACTTCAAACGTGAGCTTCCAAGCATCGTCCGAAACACGCCCATCGCGACTGGGCGGCAAAAACACTCCCGCGGTCACCACCAAATTGTCGATCCCGCCATAGGCTAAAATCGTTTGTGCGAGCAATTCGTTGATCGATTCCCGCTTGGTTATATCGACAGCCGCGCCAATCGCAGGGCCACAACCCGAGATACCGCTGCCGGCCACGCCGATGCCTTGGCCGTATTTCTTGATGAGTTCTTGGGCCGTCGCCTCGGCCGCTTCGCGATTCAAGTCGGCACACACCACGTGAGCCCCTTCGCTCGCCACGCGATGGGCAATCACCTTGCCGATCCCCGAGCCAGCGCCAACCACGACGACAATGCTCCGAGCGAGTTCTTTTTCCGCCGGCATCCGCTTGAGTTTCGCTTCTTCCAACAGCCAATACTCGATGTCGAAGGCTTCTTGCTGGGGCAGGGCGATGTATTCGTCAATCGCCTCCGCACCACGCATCACTTCGACCGCACAGTTGTAAAACTCCGCCGTCACGCGCGACTCGCTCTTATTCTTGCCCCAAGCAATCATCCCCACGCCGGGAATCAAGATCACGGTCGGATTGGGATCTCGCATCGCGGGTGAGTTCGCATGCTTGCAGCGTTCGTAGTAATCGCGATAGTCGTCGCGATATTGAGCTAACCCCGCAGTCAGTTTTTCACGCAGTGCCGCGATGTCTTCCTGCCGAGGATTCCAATCCACATAGAGCGGCTTAATCTTTGTTCGCAGAAAATGGTCGGGGCAGCTCGTTCCCAACTCCGCGAGCCGCGCGGCATCGTAGGAGTTCACAAACCGCTGAATCGTTTCATCTGTTTGTACCGTTCCAATGAAGCGCGCCTGCTGCGAAACCTGACCACGCAGCCACGGCAACAATTCCACGAGCAAGGCATCCCGCGCCGTTGCATCCAACGGTTGATACTTCCGCCCACCGAAGGTTTGGTCGCCCTTGTCTTTGGATTCAATATATTCCGCGGCCTTGTCAATCAACGACAGCGTCAGTTCATAGCACTCTTTTTCGTCTTCGGCCCAGTTGATGAGCCCGTGTTGGCTCATCACCAAGCCTTTGAGGTCGGGGTTGGCCTCGACTTCACGCTGCATCAATAGGCCCAACTCAAATCCCGGCCGCAACCAAGGCACCCAACCGACTTCACCGCCAAAGATTTCCTCGGTGAGTCGTTTGCTCGCACGGCTGGCCGCGATGGCGATCACCGAATTGGGGTGCATGTGGTCAACATGCCGCGCAGGCAAAAACCCATGCAGCGGCGTGTCGATCGAACTCGCCCGTGGGTTGAGCGCGAAGGTGCAGTGCGGAAAGTAACCAACCATCGCGTCTTCCGCCGGCGTCTTGGGCCCGCGTTCGGCCTGGCTGCCGTAGACTTGCTGTAAGCCGATGAGCTTGTCCATATAGAGCGATGCAAAATTCTCCAGTTTGCTCGTCCGTAAATCCCCGCCGGAACCCTTCACCCACAGCACATCGACATCATCACCTGAGAGCGGATCAGCTTCCGCGAGCTTCGAAGAAGTATTTCCACCACCCGTGTTAGTAATCCGCTGATCCGCGCCCAAACAGTTAGAACGATAAACTAATCGCTCCGCGGGGCTGAGATTATCGGCAGTGGCATCATCCCAAAGGAAAGTAACATGGCGGAATTGATCGGTCGAAGCAGCGCTCATAGTGGAATTCTTAAACTTTGATTGGGTTCAGCGAGACCTGCTGAAACCGTCCATTATCTTTGGCCTAGTCGGAGTGTGTCAATCGACTGTCCACGTCTCACGGCACCGCAATTTTGCAGCTAATCATCCCAAATCCGCAGCCTGTGATAACACCTGCGCTTTGAATCAATCAGGCAAATTCAACAATTCGCCGCCAAGTTTTGCATCTGTTGCTGCGCATAAAAAAGCAACCCAACGACTTGTTGGTCGTTGGGTTGCTCAGTAAAAGATCAAGCATTTAAAGGTGAATCACGCACCCGAGTTGGGCTACGACCTTGCTTGTCGGCGTGATCCCAAGCACATCATGGCCAGACTGATCAGCACCATGCTGCTTGGTTCGGGCACCGAAGCCAAAGCACTGAGGGCACCGCCCACATACTTGAGCACGAGGCTATTTCCCACGATCTGCTTTTGGAAACCGGCCGCACCGGTTAAGGTCAAGCCGTTATCAGTAATGCCACCCGCGGCGGTCAACACGGTGTAGGTGCTGTTCAAAGCAGGGGAGAAGGACAACAGCGAAACGTTCAACGCACCACTCAGCGTAGCTGCACCGGTCACACTCAGCAAATCAATCTGAGCCGGCAACGTGCCAGCCAACTGCACACCGAGAATGCCGCCCGTGTTGAGCGTGAAACTGCCCCCCACGCTGAAGTCCCCAACTGTATTCAAACCACCAGCAGCAAAGGTGCCGCCCGTATTGACGACCAAGTTTCCGCCAACGCCACCGTTACCGCCGAGGGTACCCGCGTCAACGGTCGTCACGCCAGTCGTTGTATTCACGCTTTCCAACAACCAAGTACCGGTTCCATTCTTGGTGATGTTCACGACACCACCTTTGGCGGAATTGGCAATCACAGGACTCAAAATGTTGGCCTGGGCATTCGTGCCGCTCAGAGTCAGCGTCCGAGCCACTGTGCCCAAGACGAGGCGTGTGTTCTCCTTGTAGATAAACCCATAATTCGCACTGATGCCGATCTGCTTGCCATCACTACTCACGCCAGTCACGACCGTGGGTTGAGGTGGAGTCTGGGAATCCGTCGCAGGGATGCAGTTCGAACCATCGGGGGCGCAAGGTGCCTGTGTAAAGTCTGTAAAGATATTGGCAGGATCAGGGTCCTGAATGGTCATGCCGACGATCACATCACGCGAATTGGACACGTTATCAATCACATTGGGGCTCAGCGTAAAGTCGTCGAGTGTGCCCGTGATATCCGCCGCATCGGCACTCACGGCCGCACCCGTGTTGGTGAAATTCACGGCTCCCGTGCCCGAGGCATTCAAGGTGGCCCCGGCAGTACCGATGGTGAACAATCGGTCGGTCGAATGCCCCGTGCCTACATATTTCAAAGTCGAACCTTGAATCAACAGATTGGCAGCGGCATTGGAAGAATTGCCAATGCTGCTATTCGCACCACCGTTGGCCAGCGTGTTCACTTCCAAAGTCGGAGCAACCAAGCGATCAATAAATATTTCATCCGCGGCAGACGAATCTGCAGCGGCACGTTCTTGGTTGCTCTGTGTGTATTTGCTTTCGATGACGGTCGCCCCGCCGTAGCTATTGGCTCCCAAGAGCCGTACCGTGCCACCGTTGCGAACCGACAACGAGCGGGCGGCACCAGTGAGTTGAGCATTCGGCAAAGTCAGAGTCCCCGAACCACCACCAAGACGATATTGGTTGGCATTCGGAGTGAGCGTACCTGTATATGTCAAACCCGTTTCAGGAGCTGCAATACTCATGTTCTCAACATTGTTGAGTGCAGCCGCTGACAGGTTGATATTCACGTTGGCATCCGTGGCGGCCAACATCAAACCACCGGTGCTCGTGGGATCAATCTTGCCAATAAAAGTCGTGTTCGTCGTGATATTTTGACCAACCGGATGGACGTCCACGCCGACGGCACCACCAGTCGCACGAATATTCGCCGAGTAACCTGTGGCGACCGTTGTATTCACATTCAGCGAACCATTGTTGGCGTAATGCAGATTTCCCATCGTTACAATTTCAGGACCACTGTGATTGTTCGCACCAGGTGCCACGTTGATGACTAACACGCCCGTGCCAGTTTTTTGAATTCGACGATCTTGACCCGTTGCGCCAATTTCGTTGTCACTGATCGTACCAGTAATGAGTGTCTTACCCGTGCCATCCACGACAAAGCGACGTTCGAGGACTTCGTCGTCTTCCCAAATGTCCATGTCGCCACTCAGTGTAAGTGTCTTACCAGCTGGCAACATATTGATAATGCCACGATTGTTGGTTTGCGTGATATGACCGCTCAACTCAAGCGAGTGTTCACCTTTAACGGTCTGCCATTGGGCCATCACGATGTCGTTGGAGATCACACGGGCATCATCCGTCGATATCATGTTGTAGCCAAACGTGACTGGTCCGCTTTGGCGATAGTTAGCCTGTGGGAAGAAATCATCGTTCGGATCACCTGGCGTGCCATTGTCGTTGAGGATCTCGCTGGGCTTGCCGAGGGCATCATTATGGCCCAAGATCAAATTGCCGCGGCCAGCTCGGATGCTTCCCAAAAATGTATTCGAGTTGTTCAAGCGAATGGTACTCAGCGGCAGTAAAGATCCGGAACTCTGCGCGCCAAGTTGGAGATCGCCACCACTCCCCTGGAGAACGCCATCGATGACAACAGTTCCCTGAGCTTTAATATTATCATTAATCCGAAAATCGACGGCTTCAGCAGCATCCGAATTGGTAATCACAAGATTTCCATTCAAAGTCACTGTAAAGCCCGAATTGATGGCACGAAACGAAGAATTGCTCGCACCGGCGGCTTCGGGATCACCTTCGTAAGTCATGTTACCATTGAGCGTCAGGTTGGTTGTCCCGCCAAATTCCAACTGCTCATTCATAATGTGAATCGGAGCATTGATTGTATTGACCGAACCGACCACGCCGTTGGAAGCCACGCTCGGTGTACCGATGTTGAAGAGGCCCGTCCCCAAGCCGTACTGCTCTTGCCAGATTTCGAGGTCCAAGTTGTCGACGTCGCCGTCGAAATTGGCATCGCCGTTGCCGTTGTTCACTTGGCTCGTCGCACCAACATTCCGCTGCCAAATCAAAAAGTCTCGGCCGGCGACGGTCGTGCTGTTGTCGAAGTCGGCGTTGGCCGTTGTCGAAAGTACGAATGTATCATCGTTACGGAAAATCAGGCGGCCCGTGCCATTGATGGCCGTCGTCACCGCGGCGGAAGTCCCACCAATATCCAAACCGGCAAGAGTTGTGTCCGTCGCACCAATATCGACGGTCAATCCCGAGCCCAAGTTGACCGACAAATTCGCTCGCTTGAGCGAATCATTGGGAATCACGCCCCCCGTCCAATTTCCCGTCTCGTGCCAATTCTGGGGACCAGTCGTGCCACCCCAATTGATGGTCTCAACATCGGTTTCCGCATAAGCTGCTAAACTCGATGCCGCCAGCGCCATGGCTGCCAAGGAGCGTGTGATTTTTCGCATGGATATTGTCCTTAATGCTGAAGCAGATAATCGATTAGTCTGTGAATAGCCGTTCGTCGAGCGCGTTCCGTGCTCAACTGTTTCGGCAAACCGAGGGAATCATCGCCCACTCGACTCGGCTTGTCATTGAAGTCTCAACTTAGACAACTGCGGCAAGGAACGTGACTTCCGTCGTTCTTCGCATGAAAAGTGATTTGATGAACTCTCGTTCCGTGTGCTGGTAAATTGAGCAAAGCCCGCGGAAAGTTCCGCGGGCTTTGCTCAACGTTAAAACTAAACCCGACGGCGTCCCAACAGTGACAGACCGCACAGGCCAAGCAGTAGCATGCTGCTCGGTTCTGGCACCATCACCATGCGTGGAGCAAACGGCGTAGCGGCCGTGTTGGCGGCACCATTATAAGGCGAGCCCAGCGGATTGTTGGGATCCGTGTTATCGCTGTCATAGGCGGCATCCGTGTTCATAGGATTCTTCTCTTTGGAAGTCCAAACATAATTATGGTTCTGCCAGCCAACGTTGGGATTGGTCAAGTTATCGTGAGCCAAGGTTCCCAAAATCGTCACGGTCTGGTGACCAGTCGCTTGGGCAGCCACGATTGCGGCGTGCAGCGGGCTGCCGGGATTCACAACCAAGTCGAAATCTTCGCCCAAGGGGATCCGATTCTCGATGGGAACAGAACCCGGACCATTTCCATTTCGAGCCAAGCTGCGCAATTCGTTGTTACCGAGATAAGTAAAGTTCGCAGCGTTCACAATGATATCTTTGGTAGCCGTATTGAAGTCGACTTGCAAACCAGGAGCCCAGGTCGCCGGACTAGGACCACCGTAAGTCATCGTCGTTTCATTCCAGTTGGCCTTAGCGTTGTTGGGATTCAATACGTAGTAATCGAAAGATACATTGGGCCGATCAGCAAATTGGGCATTGTCCAGATCGAGGATATCTTCGATGCGATTGTTGCCAAGGTTGTTGAGCATCCAAGAGGTCCGCACCGTGATCGGATGGTTCAGATTAGCGGCATTGACACCTTGCACGCCAAACTTCATGTAGACATGGCCATTGTGATTGCCACTTGGTGCAGCGGGGTTGTTGGCGTTGGCCACCCGCATACCCAACTCAGCGCCATTTCCAAAAACGGTCGTCGGAGCCGCTTCGCGAACCTCCGCATCCATCCCGCCTGGATCAAACGTGCTGATCACGCGTGCCGAAGCACCCTGCGTTAGCGAGACAGCCAGCCCAAAGGCCAGCAAAACAGTCAATCGCAGTTGTTTCTTCATTAGTCATTACTCCCATTGGTAGACGCGACAGGCTACGAAACCCATCTGAAAAGTGATTGAGATAGTCAACGGAAAAGAACGTGGCGATATCTCCCCGTACCGTTGACCACGTCCTGCCCACGTGGTCGAGACAAGTAACTGAGCCCAAGGTATCCGCCACTTGAACGTCAGTCTTCGTTACAGACAGCCCAATAGCTCCAGCCATCTGAATTCAATCTAATTGACACTGCATTGCTGTAAACAAGCTCTTGCCGCATAATTCTTCCCTAAAAACGCATTGCACGATTCCGCGCTAAAATTGCGTTTCCCCGGAAGAAAACAACCCCAAAAAGCCTGTCTATGACTGAGCCGCTCGCCGATATTCGCGGGGGCTCATGCCGAAGTCTTGATGAAAAGCGATCGTCAATTGCTTCGCCGAAGTGAAGCCACTTCGCTGGGCAATATTGTAGATCTTAGCGCTCGGGTCGCTCGCGAGCAAACGCCGCGCATGCGCCAGCCGCTGCCGACGCAAATATTGATAAGGCGTTTCGCCCAAAGCATCACGAAACGCATACTCGAGCCATCGCCGCGAGACACCCGCATGCCGCGTGACTTCATCGATCGACAGTGGATCCTCGATGTGCATGTGCAGATAGTTCAGTGCATCGCGCAGTCGCGGGTCGGACACGGCAAACGTGGCGGTCGAATCGCGCTCCACAATTTCCAAGGGGGATACCGGCTCCGTCTCCAGCGGGACTTGTTCCCCTTGGATCATCCGGTCCAAAAGTTCCGCCGCCCGATAGCCTTCCAGTTGGTTATTGCGGGCGATGCTGGTCAGCGTCGGATGGACGTGATCGCAAATGATACGTTCATTATCCACCCCCACGATTGCCACTTCCTCGGGAATTTTGAGCCCCACCAGCCGGCAGGCATCGAGCACTTGTCGGGCACGGTAATCCGACACCGCAAACAAGCCAATCGGCCGCTGGAGGCTTAAAATCCACTCGGCCAATTCCCTGTTTTGCTGCAGCCATTCACTCCCCCCCAGGCGGAAGGTCGGCTTGCACAAGTAGCTCGATGGCTTGAAACCGGCTTCTTCGAGCCGATCTTCGAACCCCTTGCGGCGCTGATTGGAATAACCCACATCGCTCAAGCCATAATAGGCGAACGACTGAAAGCCCTTGTCCAACAAATGAGACGCCGCGATTCGTCCCATCGCCACGAAGTCGGCCGCACAACGGGGCACGGGCGTGGTCTCTAAAGCACAGGAAATATTGACTACCGGAATCGGCATCGCCGCGGCGCAGGCCGCTTCTTCTTCGGTACAAATCGCGGCAAGAATGCCATCGCCGGGCCACCCCACCAGATCGAGCACCGACATCGACAAAGCTTCCAGACCGGTGATATACGACCAGTTGCGATTCGTATCCTTCGCGTACTTCAAGACCCCTTCAAAAAACGATTCGCGATGAGGAAAGCGCGGATACGCGAGCGCGATTTCAAGGACTCGTTCCATGGTTTGTTCCCTGTTCACAGATAAGCTTTTGATAAGGCAAAAAGAAGCTGCGTCTTTTCGCCCTATTATTGCAAGAACAGCCCCTGCAATGCAAGGAAAAAGCAGCGTATCTTAAGAATTATCGCCAAGAGATTTGGGAGGGCACAGTTTCACTCGTGAATCGCAGAATGACCGCCTTGACCGACTAAGGAAAAGGGAGTCACCGATTTCGGGGGGGGTGCCTCTTTTCAACGGCTCAGGTGGATAAGATTCCGGTATCGATGGGGCTTCGTCAAGGAGCACACTCGAACCTTGTCTTGTTAGCAGCTTATCGTCTATACACTTTTTTGTTGGGCCTGTCTCATCTGGGAGATCAGTGGCATGAACAATACCTACGCAATGCGTTCACAGTCGCTCCGTACACGCCTTGGCTTCACGTTGGTGGAACTCTTGGTAGTGATCGCCATCATCGGCGTCCTCGTGGCCCTGTTGCTCCCCGCGATCCAAGCTGCCCGCGAAGCGGCCCGCAATGGTCAGTGCAAGAACAATCTTCGCCAGATTGGCCTCGGCATGCTTAACTACGAGAGCTCTAACAAAACATTTCCTTGTGGTGGTTGGAGCTTCCACTGGATGGGCAATCCCGACTTTGGTAACGGCCCACGCCAAATGGGCGGTTGGATTTATCAAGTTTCTGATTATCTCGAAAATCAAAACGTCAAAAAAATTGGTGGGGGTGGACTAACCGGTCCTGCTTTGCGTGCTGCCCTTCAAGAACAAGCCACTGTGATCATCCCTATCTTCAATTGTCCAAGTCGTCGCCCCTCACAGCTATATCCAAATTATGAAACTGTAATCTTCAACGCGAATCCATCTGAATTTGCGGCGAAAAGTGATTACGCTGCCAATGGTGGCCACAGTGTGACTCAGAGCAGTGGTCGACCAGCGCCGTTGGTTCCTTCGTTTACAGATTGTCGAGATCGCTATCCCAACTGTGACTGGGTCAATGGTGACAACTGGCTAGCTTCCAGTTGGAGTGGCATCGTCGCCGACCGCGCTGGCGCCAGATTAGGCCAAATTACCGATGGGGCTTCCAAAACAGCCGCTGCAGGTGAGAAATGGGTGAGCTCTTATTTCTATGAAATCGCCACAAATAGAACGAGTGGCCAGCCCGCCGACAATCCGGCTGACAATAGTTCTATGTATCAAGGCTATGACTGGGATACCGTGCGGGCCATTAGTGGCAGTTATAGTGGTTCTGGCGAGCCTCAAGGTGCTCTACCCATGCCAGATACAGCCTTGAATCGCGATCCGAAAGATGCGGGTGCAAGCTTCCCAGAAAGCATGGGAAGTGCACATCCCGCCGGCGTGAATGTTGTTATGTGCGATGGTTCCGTGCATGGGTATGGCTTTGACGTTGAACCTCTCGTTTGGGATGGCATCGGTGGCCGTGCCGACGGCGATATCAACTAATTGATAAAAACCAATCGATTTTAATCCGACGCCCGGGTCGCGAAACCCGGGCGTTTTTTATTTGGAAGTTTTAAGACTCACCCAAAGTATTCGCGTTAAATGCTTCGCAAACGACGCTACTCCAAACCTCGTAGCAAGTCCCCCTGATCCGTGGCGTATTTCTCACCACGGTCGAAGCCGACATGCTGGCAATTCTTCGCAGCGTGCGATGGCCAAATTGAATGCCTGAATTGGCCGCGCAGATGTGATATATTCGGCGAGCCTCCCACGTGAGTGGGGGGAGTTGGGATGGTAAATGGTCCCAGTTCCACCAATTTGATCAAACGTTTTCGTGATCAAGTTGATAAAGTTGAACAAGATGATCAACTTGCCGCTCGCGGCTTAGCGGCCTGGAACCAAAGGAGCTGCCCACAAAAAAAGTCGCAGTAGAATCCAGGCAAACCACAACGGAAGGGGGCACTCACAAGATCAGACCACAATACCCTGACCGGATCGCCGCAGGGCTAACAGCGTCAACAACCCCAACCCCAGCACCAACGTACCCGGTTCCGGAACGGACAGAGAACTCAATTCCTCAGGGGCGTTACCATATTGGCCCTGCCAGATTTCCAGATCGGCAGCGTTCACCGTGCCATCGCCGTTGGCATCGCCCAAGGAATTGTTTTCCTGGCCGGTCGCGCCAAAACCCCGCTGCCAAATCAGAAAGTCCCGGCCATCGACGTCGCCATCGCCATCGAAGTCGGCGTTCTCGGTGATCGCAGCCACAACCGACAGCGTCCCGCTAACAAGCAATTGCGAAGAATCCCAGGCCAAACCCTCGGCAAGCGCCGGCAAGTTAAGATCAAACCCGCCCGTGGCCAAGGCAAAGCTGAGAATCTCAAAAGCATCCCCCTCAACGGGAGCATAACCTTCGAGCAACACGTTCAAACTACCACCCGCGTGGAGCGTGCCATCGACCCACACGGCGTCGTAGTCGGCAGCCTGATTACCGAAGATTTCGATGTCGAAGGCACCGCTGTTCATCGTCAGATCGCCCATGACCAAGGTTTTCCCAGGGCTGTTGCCGGGCGAAATGGTGCCGCCATTGTTAACCAAGTCAAAACCTACAACCTCGGCACTCAACACACCCCCGGTGAAATTAAACGAACCGCCAGCCCCCTTGAGCAACATTTTTGTTGTGAGCTTGCCGCCGGATAGATTCAGAGTCGCCGTGGCCGCATTGTTATCGGCGATCACCACAGTCCCATCGCTCAAACCGTGCGGAGCGTCCTGCACCTTGAGCCAGCCGGCCGTGATGTTCAGCGTTGCGCTATCGCCGGGATTCGTGGCCAATAGCAAATTCCCCGCGTGCTGCCCCACGGCATCGACAACGACCGTGCCGGCATTGATGACCGCCGTGTCGTAACGCGACGGTTGCCAGGGGAGATCGCTGGCGGGATCGGGATTGCTATCCCAGTTGGTAATCTGCGCATAGCGACTGTTGGTCGAGGCATCGAACAGAATCGCCCCCTGCGCGGGCCAGGCGGCGGTGTCGTTCAGGTATTCTTCGAGATTCGTGTAGCCGTCGCTGTCGAAATCTCCATTATCGTCGCGGGCGTTGGGATCGAGGCCATGCTCCAATTCCCAGTAGCTAGGCATCCCGTCACCCACGCCATAACCAACGCTGGATTCGGTATCCCAATCGATGCCGCGAGTGGTCGTCGGAGTGTTCTTGAGTGCTCGCCACTCGGCCCCTTCGTTGGGATCATTATTCCAAGGATCATCGGCCCAGCCCAAGATTTTGCCCGTGCCCGTGCGAGCTTCTTGGATCAGCCGCTCGTCGGGGGTATCGATCACGTTGTCGCGGGTCCACCAGTTGGCCCCCATGTAGTTGAGGACTCGCTCGAAGGCAGCCGTGGCCGTATCGGTGGTCCCTGAATAAGTTGGCACGCCACCCTGCCAGAGGGGATTAGCCGCGCCGGAATTCGATAGCGCCACACCGTCGTTGGCGTCGGCGTCCTTGTTGCTATCCAGGATATTGCCGTTGCGATAAATGTTGCTATTGGTGCCGATCACGCCTGTGCCGCCGCTCGATTGATTCATGGCGACACTGTTGCCCCCCGCCGGATTGTCGCCGCCGTCGCCAGCCAGATAGAAATTGCTTGCCAGGTTCCAAAATGTGGTTCCACTGCGGCTGCCAGCCGTACCCAGCCAGTTGTAAAAGACGTTATTGCGGAAGTCGTAGTAAGCCCCCGTGCCGCCCCCTTGAGTCTGCGGCATGCGAGATTTCTGGTGGGCGTACAAGTTGTGATGAAAGCTGATTTTCGCCTGCGATCCCGCTTCTAACAGCGATCCGAGTGCATGACCCGTGTAGCCGCCCCCCTCGGCGTCCCACTGCGGATAGTTCTGGCCCTGCGAGATATTGCTGTATTGGACCGTAATGTTGTTGGCGACCTCGTTCATCGAGATCGTCTCATCGGTCGCGTACAGCGTGCTGACGTGATCGATCATGATATTCGTGCCGGAAATATCCATGGCGTCGAACACCGTGGCGTCGGGGAAATTGCCCACGCCCACATCTCCAGCCACCGGCTGCGCAGGATAGGCTTCGCCCGGCTGCCACCAGTTCCGCATACCGTAGCCGGAAGCCACCGTAATGTTACGAATGATGTTGTTATTCCCCTGGGGTTTGAGGCCGCCCCCCATGAAGATCACACCCGCACCTGGGGCCGTTTGCCCGGCGAAAGTGATGTTCGTGCCGCCGATGGTGAGTCGCGACTGCGAATCCCAGCCATTGCCGTTGGTGTCCCAACCTGCCTGCGAGAGTCGCCCCAGACTGAACACGCCGCCGACGTCGAACACGATCGTGCGGGGTACCCCGGCGGGAAAATTCGCGTTGTTCAAGCCATAGCGCAACGAGCCGAAGTCGTTCCGCGCGGGATCATCAATGGCAGAATTGATCGATGTCACGTGGTAAACAATCCCGCCGCGGCCACCACTGGCATAAGCCGCCGCGCCATCAGCGCCTGAAAAGGCGGGAATCGCCTGCGCGCCGGCCATTTGTACGCCACACAACAAAACAAGACATAACGCCAACGCGTATGACTTCAGCATGAAATCAACCTTCTGTGTTCCGGAGAAGAATTCGATAAGCGCAGAAATCTGCCTGCAATTTCAATCTAGATGGGACCAAAAACGGCCTCAAGATAAGGAAGTTGCAACACGAGAACCTAAAAACGCAGTGAATATTGATCAGCAAACCCAAGCGGATGCGCTTTTACAGGCCGCATTTGCAAAAAACGCCCGCTGATTGCATTGTCATTCCATAATAACCTCAAGGTTTGCATCGCACCGAATGTCGTCGCCTAGCAAACGACACTCGTTGCGACGTAACTTTGAACCAATAAACTGTTGTTGGAGAACGGTTTATTGCCTTGCCGCACGTTCCCACTTGTCTTTGTTCTTTTCGATCACCGAAATCGTCCGAAAGGACCAGCCGTTGAAGAACTTTGTTGCACGTCTGATGCTGACCGCCATGTGGGGAGCTGCGCTCGTACTTATGTCTACCCAACAGCATATTCTGGCTGAAGAACCCTCGGGCTGGGCTCAGCTCCCTGCGATCCTGGCGGAAATCCAAGAGCCTCAGTTTCCGGACAAAGATTTCCCCATCACTGAATTCGGCGCCAAATTGGATGGCCAAACCGATTGCAAACCCGCGATCGACAAAGCCATCGAATCTTGCGTGGCGACCGGGGGAGGGCGGGTCACGGTTCCCAAGGGCCAATGGTTTGTGAAGGGACCAATTCACCTCAAGAGCAACGTCAATTTGCACGTCGCCGAGGGAGCGACCATCCTCTTCAGCAACGACCCCGCCGATTATCTCCCCGTCGTCTTTACGCGGTTCGAGGGGACGGAGCTGATGAATTACTCGCCGCTGATCTATGCCTACGAGCAAAAGAACATTGCCGTCACGGGCAAAGGAACGCTCGACGGCCAAGCGGGCGACGGCAAGTGGTGGAACTGGAAAGGCCATTGGGGGGGCGAAACCGACATCGGTTGGAAAAAGGGGGATCCCGACCAAATGACCGATGTGGCCGCCCTCGGCAAGCAAGCCGATGAAGGAGTTCCCGCCAAGGAGCGCATCTACGGCGAAGGCCACCGACTGCGTTCCAGCTTTCTGCAAACCTACAAGTGCCAGAACGTGCTCATTGAAGGAGTGACGTTCACCAATGCTCCCATGTGGATCATTCATCCCGTGCTGAGCGAAAACGTGATCGTCCGTGGGGCAACGGTCGACAGCCACGGACCGAACAACGACGGCTGCGATCCTGAATCGAGCCGCAACGTGCTGATCGAAAACTGCCGCTTCAACACGGGCGACGATTGCATTGCGATCAAATCGGGTCGCAACACCGAAGGTCGGCGCATCAATGTCCCCAGCGAGAATATCATTGTTCGCAACTGCGAAATGGCCGACGGCCACGGCGGCGTCGTGCTGGGGAGCGAAATGAGCGGCGGGATACGCAACGTGTTCGTCGAGAATTGTCGGATGGATAGCCCGCAACTCGACCGGGCGATTCGGCTCAAATCGAACCTCCTACGCGGCGGCTTTCTCGAAAACCTCTACGTTCGCAACGTCGAAGTGGGCGAGGTGAAAGAAGCGGTTTTGCACATCGATTTGGAATACGCCAACGAACAGGGCGATTTTCCACCCCAGGTACACAACATTTTCATGGAGAATGTCACGTCGCAAAAAAGCGATATGCCGCTTTATCTGGTCGGTATCAAAGGGCACGAAATCGACAACGTGCAAATCCGCAACTGCAAATTCAACAATGCCAAACGGGCGAGCGTCTTCGAGCATGTTGGCAAAATGACGTTTGACAATGTCACACAACCCCGAACGGATGATTAAGTGCCATGAAGAATCTTTTCTTAATCCTGACATTCGTGGCGATGACATGTGGCTCTGCTTATTGCGCCGAGCCAATTCGCATCGACCTGGGCATGGATACCGGCCGCAACGACACAGCCACGCCGGGCTGGCAGGAATGGCAAGTGAAGAACGGCCCACATGTCACGCGCGATTTTGATGGCGTTGTCCTTACGCTCCGTTCTCCCGAAGGGAGCATCGTCGAGGGGCAGTGGTACAAAGCCGGTTTGAGCACCGGTGCCACGATGGCCACCGACGGCGTGATGGCACCCGCGCTGGAAATTGAACTTGCTGGGCTGAAGCCGGGTCGGCATTCGCTCGTGACCTATCACAACGGCTTAAACAAAGAACCGCTTAATCCCTTAACCGTTACTGTCATCGGTAGTGAAGCCAGCACCACCGTTCAACCAACAATTCGTGTGGCAAACAACGAAGCGGCCGAGAGCGCTTATGTGGAATTCGATGTCAGGGCTGATACTCCCGCTGTGATCCGAATCACGGGAGATCCGAGCATCGTACTCAACGGGCTGGAAATTGATGCCACGAACCCTAAAGCGAAAGCGTTAAGCCCTGCACCAGGTAACAACGACGGCCATGTTGATGGCGACTCCGGCAGTGTCACACTTACTTGGCAACCGGCAGACAATGCCGTCAAGCATCACGTTTATTTTGCCTCTGCTGACAGCGCGGATGAGGCACAGAATTTAGCGGTTGCTGCCACAGCTGATTCGCCGGAATTCCTAGGATCGACAGATCGCGCTGAACAATCCACGAAAGTGAATCCCACGGCCAGCCAAACCCATTACGCTTGGCGAGTCGACAGCGAAGACGCCGGCGGCAAAGTCACTCGCGGCGATGTGTGGAATTTCCGCGTTCGCCATCTCGCCTTTCCCGGTGCCGAAGGTTACGGGCGCTTTGCCATCGGTGGCCGGGGTGGCCGTGTTTTGAAGGTGACCAACCTTAATGATTCGGGCGCTGGCAGCCTGCGTGCAGCGGTGGAAGCTTCGGGACCGCGCACCGTTGTCTTCGATGTTTCGGGGCGAATCATTCTCAATAGCAAGCTGATCATTCGCGATCCCTATCTCACGATCTCTGGCCAAACAGCACCTGCCCCCGGTATTTGTGTTTCCAATTACAACTTGGGATTGCTGGGGAACCACGACTGCATCATACGCTTCGTCCGCGTGCGGCCAGGCAACACCGCGGGCGTCACCCTCGACGGCATGGGCCTCGCCAGTTGTGACAATTCAATCATCGACCACTGCTCGATCAGTTGGACTCAGGATGAATCGTTCAGCTCACGCGGGGCGAAAAATATCACGCTGCAAAACACGCTCATTTCCGAAGCGCTCAACGTCGCGGGCCATTCCAAATATGAAAAAGGGAAACAGCACGGTTTTGCAGCGAGTATTAGCGGCGACATCGGCAGTTTTCATCACAATCTGCTCGCTCACTGTGCCGGTCGCAATTGGAGCCTCGCTGGGGGACTCGACAAAGCCACCCGCCACGCGGGGCGACTCGATATCCGCAACAACGTGGTCTACAACTGGAGCCACCGCACCACCGATGGCGGGGCCAAAGAAGTCAACTTCGTTAACAACTACTATAAGCCAGGCGCTGCAACCAAAGTCTTTCACGTGCTGATGGCCGAACGGGAAGCCGTGCCGAGCTTCGGCCCGCAAATGTATTACGCGGACGGCAACGTCATGGAAGGCAAGTTCGATGCAAGCGAGAAGCTAGCCGGAGTGTTCGAGCGGCACGGCGAACCTCACGAAAATTGGATCGTCGAGGAGCCGTTCTACGAATCTTACGTAACAACCACCTCCGCCGAGGCCGCATACAAGAATGTGCTGTCAGACGTTGGTTGCAACGAACCCCTGCTTGATCCCCATGATAAGCGTGTGATTGACGAAACGCTCCGTGGCGAAGCGCAGTTCAAGGGGAGCATCACTGGACTCCCCGGCCTGCCCGACACACAAGACGATGTCGGTGGCTGGGACGATTATGGAACCGAACAACGCATGTCCGATTGGGACCCGGATAATGACGGGCTCCCCACGTGGTGGGAAGAATTGCACAAGCTCAATCCACAATCACCGGCCAATGATTTCGCAGACGCCAATGCTGATCCCGACCACGATGGCTACACCAACCTCGAAGATTATTTGAATTGGCTCGCGGTACCACACTTTGAGTGTAAGGCTGGCGAGTCGCTCGATGTGGACCTCAACGCGTTGGCCGTTGGCTATGAACTGGCTGAAAGAACGTTTGAAATTGGCGATGTCGAACAAGGATCCGTACAGCTCAACGATGCCTCGGCTCGCTTTACTCCCTCGGAAAATGTCGCCGGTCTGGCCCGCTTTGAGTTCACCGTGAAGGACACCGACGGTAATTCGTTGACTCGCCCCATCAATATTCGCGTGGTAAAGGCAGAATAGGCTCCGATGATCGCGCGATTGGGTTTAACGCTTGTTTTTCTGATTGGCTCGTGCTTGCCGGCGCTTTGCGCGGAGTCGGTCAAGAGGAATGCGGTGCCTGAAAACGTTTATCTTTCCACCTCCTTCCGCGGCAACGGCGAAGACGGGTTGCAATTTCTTTACAGCTTCGATGGCTACAAGTGGAGCAATGTCCCCGGCACATTTTTGAAGCCGCTCGTGGGCGACAGCCAGTTGATGCGCGATCCGAGCCTGCTGCGCGGCCCCGACGGCGTCTATCATCTTGTCTGGACCACCGGCTGGCAAAAAGATCAGGGCTTTGGCTACTCAAGTTCCAAGGACTTGGTCCATTGGTCGCCGCAACAATTCATCCCCGTGATGAAACACGAGCCGACCACGGTTAACGTCTGGGCACCGGAGCTGTTTTATGATGATAAAGAAAAGCAATTCATCATCTGTTGGGCTTCGACCATCCCCGGCCGCTTTCCGGAGAACGGCGAAGAACGCGATAACAACCAGCGGATGTACTACACAACGACGCGCGATTTCAAGACGTTCGCTCCCACAAAGTTGTTCCTCGACCCCAATTTCAATGTCATCGATTGCCAGATCGTCAAAGACGGCGAACGGTATGTGCTGATTTTGAAAGACAATTCGCGACCCGAACGGAATCTGCGCGTGGCGTTTGGAAAGTCTCCGCTCGGTCCTTGGAAAGATATTTCTCCTGCGTTCACGGCCGATTTCACCGAAGGCCCCTCGACAATCAAAATCGGCGATGATTGGATCATCTATTACGACGCCTATCGCGGCGGCACCTATGGTGCTGCTAAGACCCAAGATTTCAATAGCTTCACTGATATTTCCAATGAGGTTTCTTTTCCACCGGGCCACAAGCATGGCACGGTGCTCGAAATTTCACGCAAAGAACTTGTTTATCTGCTGCGAGTTGGCAGCGAACAAATTCGCGACGTGCGTCTTCCCGTGGAACCGGCGCTCTCGAAAGAAGAAACCGCTAAACGCATTGCCGCGATCGACAAAGTCGCCGAGCAAGGCCCGTTTCAACCCAACTGGGAATCCCTCGGCAAATTTCAAACGCCCAATTGGCTCCGCGAAGGAAAACTCGGCCTCTTCATTCATTGGGGACCTTATAGCGTGCCGGCGTTTGGCAGCGAATGGTATCCCCGCAATATGTATTTCAAAGGGACGCCCGAATTCGCGCATCACGTCGAGAAGTACGGCTCGCAGGCGGAGTTTGGCTACAAAGATTTTATTCCGCTGTTCAAAGCCGAAAAGTTTGATCCGCAGGAGTGGGCTAAGCTGTTTCACGAAGCTGGCGTGAAATATGTGATTCCCGTGGCGGAGCATCACGATGGTTTTCCGATGTACGACAGCGAATTCACCGAGTGGACCGCCGTCAAAAAGGGCCCCGAACGCGACGTGATTGGCGACCTCGCCGAAGCGCTACGCGATCAGGACATCGTGTTTGGCGCTTCATCCCATCGCGCGGAGCATTGGTGGTTCTTTGATCAAGGGATGTATATCGACTCCGACGTACTCGACGCTAAGAATAGCAGCCTTTATGGCCCGGCGAGCAACAAACGAGTCGCCGAAACTCACGCCGAGATGCCTGATCAGCAGTTTCTCGATGACTGGCTGCTGCGTACCTGCGAGATCGTCGATAAATACCAGCCCGAAGTGATCTACTTCGATTGGTGGATCTGCCAGCCTGTCTTCCAACCTTACTTGCAAAAATTCGCGGCCTACTACTACAACCGCGGTAAGGAATGGAACAAGGAAGTCGCCATCGATTTCAAGGAATGGGAGGGTCGCTCATTTCCCGATGGCACGGGTGTGTTCGATATCGAACGTGGCCGCGCCGCGGAAATTCGCCCCGACTTTTGGCAAACGTGCACTTCGGTATCCAAAAACTCTTGGGGTTACGTCACGAACCACGAATACAAGGAAGTCGACAGCATCATCGACGACCTGATCGACGTGGTGAGCAAGAACGGGGCCTTGCTTTTGAACATCGGGCCGAAAGCCGACGGCGCGATTCCCGAGACCGAACAGCAAATGCTTCGGGACATCGGTGCTTGGCTCAACGTCAACGGCGAAGCCATCTATGGCACACGGCCTTGGCACAAATTTGGTGAAGGCCCAACACTCGACGTAGGCGGCTCGTTCACCGACACCGAACGCAAAGCTTACACAGGAGAAGACCTTCGCTTCACCACCAAAGACGGCGCCTTATATGCGATTGCCCTGGCATGGCCCGAGGACGGTAAGTTGCTCGTGAAGTCGCTACCCGCTTCCGCCGGGAAGGTTGATGGCGTTCAACTTTTGGGCCATGAAGGCCAGCTCGATTGGGAACAAACCGAACAAGGCCTCGCCGTGGAACTTCCCGCCGAACGTCCGACGGAGTTTGCCTTAGCGCTAAAGATCACCGGACTGGAACTGGCGCACGATCAAAAGGACTGAGCATGAAGAATTCAACAACCACTCTCGGAGTGATCGTCGGCAACCGGGATTTTTTTCCCGATCAGTTGGTGTCAGAAGCTCGCGCCGATCTGACTGCTCTCTTCGAGAGATACAACATCCGGCCGATTTGGGTTTCGCCCGAGGAAACCAAACTCGGCGGCGTGGAAACCCATGCCGAGGCACGCCGATGCGCGGACCTCTTTCGGCGTCATCGCGACGAAATCGATGGTGTGCTGGTGACGCTCCCCAACTTCGGCGACGAAAAAGGGGTGGCCGAAGTTCTCAAGCTCGCCGATTTGAATGTCCCCGTGTTGGTGCAAGCCTATCCTGACGATCTTAATCAGCTGGGCGTTTCGCGTCGACGTGATGGCTTTTGTGGCAAGATCTCGGTTTGCAACAACCTCGTGCAGGCGGGCATCAAGTTCTCGCTCACCCACAAGCATGTCACGTCGCCCACGTCGGACGATTTTAAACAGGACCTGGCAAAATTCCTCGGCGTCTGCCGGGTTGTAAACGGTTTACGAGGCGTTCGTCTAGGAGCTGTCGGCGCGCGTCCCGGTGCTTTCAATACTGTCCGCTTCAGCGAAAAGATTCTCGAACGCCACGGCGTGAGCGTCACCACCGTCGATTTGTCGGAGTTGATTGCCCAAGTTGAGCAGCTTACCGACGGCGATGCCGCGGTGATTGCCAAGCTCAAGGCGATCACCGACTATGCTCCCGCGCCGAATGTTCCCTCCGAAAAACTGCTGCAAATGGCGAAGCTGGGCGTTGTCTTGGAAAACTGGATGAAACTCAATGCCATCGACGCGACCGCGATTCAATGTTGGACTTCGGTGCAACAAAATCTCGGCTGCAATGTCTGCACGCTGATGAGCATGATGAGCGAGAATTTTCTCCCTAGCGCGTGTGAAGTCGACGTGCTGGGCGTGCTCACGATGTACGCCATGCAGCTGGCTGCGAAATCACCCGCGGCACTTGTCGACTGGAACAATAACTACGGCGATGACGAAGACAAATGCACGCTGTTCCATTGCGGCAACTGGGCCAAGAGTTTTCTCCCTGATATCAAAATCGCCACCGCGCCGATCCTCGGCAGCACGCTGGGCGTGGAGAACACGTATGGCGCGCTCGAAGGCCGCACTCCCGCGGGTCCACTAACCTACGGCCGCCTTTCCACGGCGGATTGCGACGGCAAAATTCGCGCTTACGTTGGTGAAGGAGAACTCACCGACGACGAGCTGAATACCTTTGGCACGCGGGCCGTGGCTCACGTACCGCGGCTGCAAGATTTGCTGCGCTACGTTTGCCGCGAGGGCTTCGAGCATCACGTGGTCATGACGAACTCTCATTCCGCCGACATTCTTGCTGAAGCCTTTAACAACTACTTGGGCTGGGAAACCTATTACCACGGCAAGGCCAACTGTTAAACAATGACCGATCACGAACTCCAACTCAAATCGATTCAATATCGCCAGAAGATTCTGCGATACATCACCGAAGCCGGCGCTGGCCACACCGGCGGCAGCTTGTCGTGCGTTGATATCCTCAATGTGCTTTACAACCGCGTGATGAACGTCTCGCCACGGAATTTTGAATCCCCCGACCGTGATCGATACATTCAAAGCAAAGGTCATTCGGTCGAGGCCTTGTATGTCGTCCTCGCCGATCAAGGTTTTTTTCCAGAAGCAGAACTTCAAACACTTTGCCACTATCAATCGCCATACGTGGGCCATCCCACGCGCAAGGTTCCGGGCATCGAAATGAATACGGGCGCATTAGGACATGGACTCCCGATTTGTGTCGGCATGGCCATCGCGGGCAAGCTCGATGTGGCCAAGTACCGCGTGTTTACGCTGCTCGGTGACGGTGAGATGGCCGAGGGTTCCAACTGGGAAGCCGCCATGGCCGCTGCCCACTACAAGCTCGATAACTTGGTGGCGATTCTCGATCACAACACGCTGCAAATCACCGGCCATACGCGCGACGTGTGCAGCAACGAGCCGCTCGACGAGAAATTTGCCGCCTTTGGTTGGCATGTCGTCAGTGTGAATGGCCATGACTTCGCCGAACTGACCGACGCCCTCACGGATCCACCCCAAATTGGCAAACCGACCATGATCATCGCCAATACGGTGAAGGGCAGGGGCGTGAGCTTTATGGAGAACGTCGTGAGTTGGCATCATGGAGTTCCCTCTGCGGAACAGTACGAGCTGGCTCAAAGCGAGTTGACCGCAGCCGAGCAAACGCTCGTGGGCGAGGCCCTATGAGCGCACCTGCCCCATCGATGTTTTCGCCGGAAGCCCAGCAAGTTATTGCACGCTTGGGCCTGAAAAAAGGCCGCGCGAATCTCGAAGAGTTCGCCGCGACACTCGAAGAATTGGCTCGCGAGAATCCCAACATCATCGCTGTCACCAGTGACTCGCGTGGGTCCGGGAAACTGGGCCCATTTGGCAAAGCCTTGCCCAAGCAAATCGTCGAAGTCGGCATCGCCGAGCAAAATCTCGTGGGCATCACGGCGGGACTCGCTGCGGCGGGCAAGAAATCGTTTGGAGTTTCCCCCGCCTGCTTTCTGACCGCGCGGTCGCTCGAACAAATCAAGAACGATGTTTGCTATTCGGATGTTCCCGCCACGCTTGTGGGTATCAGTGCGGGCGTGAGCTACGGCGCGCTCGGCAGTACACATCATTCGCTGCACGATCTCGCGGCACTGCGAGCCATTCATAACCTGACAATCTTGTTGCCAGCAGATAATTTTGAAACTCGCGAATCCATCCGCGCCGCAGCCGAAGCCAAGCACCCCATCTTCGTGCGCTTCGGCAAAGCGGCCATGTACGATCTGCACACCGCGGCAACAAAGTTTGAAGTCGGCCAGTCCATCACGTTGCGAGAAGGCAACGACATCGCATTCATCGGCACGGGCGAAACGGTTATCCACTGTCTCCTTGCGGCTGAAAAACTTGCCGAGCAGGGACTGAATTGTCGCGTTATCAGTATGCACACCATCAAACCGCTAGATGAGGCAGCGATCATTGATGCCGGCCAAAATTGCCGTGCGATTGTCACCGCGGAAGAGCATTCCGTTCATGGCGGATTGGGTGAAGCGTGCGCCGCGGTGCTGATGCAGGCGGGCGTTGCTGTTCCGATGAAAATTGTCGGAATTCCCGACGAAGATACCGTCACGGGTGCTCAAGCCGATATCTTCCGTCATTATGGTCTCTCGATGGAAGGGCTTGCCGCGGCTGCCCAATCGCTTTTAAAGCGGTCGGGAGCGGCAAGATGACTCTCATCCTCGGCATCGATCAAAGCACGTCGGCCACCAAAGCCATCTTGTTCGATCAAAATGGCCGCATCGTCGACAAGGTAGCACGCGAGCATCGCCAGATTTATCCTCAGAGCGGTTGGGTCGAACACGATGCCGAGGAAATCTGGCAGAATGTTCTCGCCGTGATTGCCGAACTCACCGCGCGACATCAATCAGCCCTTGGTGAACTCGCGGGGCTGAGCATCACCAATCAGCGCGAAACCTTTGTCGTCTTTGATCGCCAGACTGGTAAACCACTGCACAATGCGATCGTATGGCAGTGTCGCCGTGGCGACGGGATCTGTAAAGAATTCACCGCTGCTGGTCACGAACCGATGGTTCAAGCTCGCACGGGCTTGAAGCTCGATACCTATTTTCCTGCTTCAAAAATTGCTTGGCTGTTGCGTGAGCGAGCAGATGTCGCCACCGCCGTTCAGAATGGCCACGCGCTCGTCGGCACGATCGATGTCTATCTGATTTATCGTCTGACCAACGGCCAAGTTTTTGCCACAGACCACACCAACGCCAGCCGCACGCTGCTTTACGATGTCCACAAGCTCGCTTGGGACGCAGAACTTTGTGAGCTGTTTGGCGTGCCACTCAAGGCTCTCCCGGAAGTGCGCGATTGTTCCGCTAAGTTTGACGAAACCAATGCCGCAGAAAATTTGCCTCAGAGCGTTCCCATTTGCGGGATCATGGGCGACTCGCAAGCTTCGTTGTTCGCTCAACGCTGCTACGAGCCAGGCATGGCCAAAGCCACGTTCGGCACCGGCACATCCGTGTTGCTCAATGTTGGCCAGGAATCAAAAGTTACCAACGGCGGTTCAGTGTTGGCATTGGCCTGGGTTTTGAACGGCAAGCCAACTTATGCCCTGGAAGGTCTCATTAACTATTCTTCGGCAACGCTGACCTGGCTCCGCGATCAATTGCAATTGATTGGCGACTTGGCTGAGTGCGAGCCGCTTGCCACGGAAGTTGAAGACAACGGCGGCGTTTATCTGGTACCCGCCTTTGCCGGTTTGAGCGCGCCACATTGGAAACCGGATGCCCAGGCCGCGATTTTTGGCATGACGGGGCATACTCGCAAAGCTCACGTGGTGCGAGCTGCTCTGGAATCAATCAGTTATCAGCTTCGAGACGTGCTCGACATGATGCAGCAGGAGAGTGGTATCCCCCCGCAAATTTTGTTCGCCGACGGCGGGCCGACCTGCAATGAGTTCCTTATGCAGTTCACGGCTGATATGATTGAACGCGAACTTGTCACGACTAACACGCCGGAGTCGTCGGCGCTGGGAGCTGTCTCCGCGGGAATGCTTGGCTTGGGAATCCATACGTCGCTCACGGATCTAGCCGATCTGCCACGCGAAATCAAAACTTATCGGCCCAATCGCGATGCGGCGGAAGTCGAGCGCTCCCTTGCTGGCTGGCATACTGCAGTGGGGCGATTGCTATAAAAATTTTCAATTGAAGCACAGGATAGGAATTCCATGTTCAAAACTCTTCTTAGTTTACTTATTGTCACAACCGTCCCCTGGATCAGCGGGTGCAGCCAAGCCCCTCCGGAAAAAGAGCAACCCGCCCAAACTGTCGACGCGGAACCAAAAGCGGGCGAAAAAGAAAAGATCGCCATCATTGTTTCCACGCTTAACAACCCTTGGTTTGTGGTACTTACTGATGCAGCCAAAAAACGCTGTGAAGAGCTAGGCTACGACGCCACGATTTTTGATTCGCAAAGCGACACGGCCAAGGAGAGCTCGCACTTCGAAGATTTGATTGCCGCCGGTTACAAAGCGGTCCTGTTCAATTGCACCGATGCCGACGGCTCAATTGCCAGCGTTCGACGTGCCAAAGAGGCCGGGATCCCTGTGTTCTGCATCGACCGCGAAATCAACGCGACCGATGCCGCCACGTCGCAGATTCTTTCCGACAGTTATTCCGGCTGCGTCGCGCTCGGCGAGTATTTCGTGAGCGTTATCGGTGAAGACGGCAATTGGGTCGAATTGATGGGGACCTCGGGCGACAATAATACTTGGAATCGCTCGAAAGGTTTTCACAGTGTGGTCGATCGCTTTGAAGGATTAAAAATGGTGGCCCAGCAGTCGGCCGATTTCGATCAAGGCCGTGCGCTGGAAGTCATGGAATCGATTCTGCAAGCCAATCCCAAAATCGACGCCGTCTTTTGCGCCAACGACGTCATGGCCATGGGAGCGTATCAGGCGATTGCCGCGGCTAATCGTCAGGATGAAATCAAAGTGTTTGGTTTCGACGGCTCCGACGACGTGGTCCGACTGATCAAAGAAGGCAAAGTCGCGGCCACCTGCATGCAGTTCCCCAAGCTGATGGCGATCCAAGCGGCGGAATTCGCTGACGAGTATTTGAAAGGGAAACGCGACTTTCCTCAAAAGATTCCGGTCGACGTCGAGCTCGTTACACCTGACAACGTCGACGACTACGCCAACTTCGGCCTGAAGGAAGACTGAGCAATATGCCTGGGCCAAGTCTGAAACGCCGATTCGTTGTGCCGGGTGTCGTTCTCATCGGCCTGGCGCTCACATATTGGTTTCCGCTGTTTCGTATCGTGCCGCTGGAGCAGGTGGCCGCGGCGAACACCAGTCAGAAGTTCGACGCGAAGCCTTTTGCGATGGACTTTTGGACCAAGCAACTCGTCCCCAGTTTCGAGCAAGCCACCGACGCCGCGGAACTGATTCCCGCGATTCAGAACGACCCTGAAATGGCCCGCAAGACTTTTGGTAAATCGGTGGGCCTCGGCCGCGTTTATTTTTACTTCTTGCGAGGCACAGGAACCGTAACTTCGATCGACAAATCAGGGGTGCATCTCAAGATTACTGATAGCCCCGATATCGTCTTGAAAACGGGCTTACTCTTTGGCAATACAGTTCGCGATGCGACCGGGCAATTGGTTGCCGGCAAATTCGCCAATTCACAAGACTTCAATGCCATCTCCAAACAATTGAACCGAATTGTAGAAGAGCAAGTTCAGCTCGAACTCAAAAAACAAGCCCAAGTCGGCGCAAAGATTCGCTTTGTCGGCTGCGCCGAAGTCCGTGCGTCGAACAAAAAAATTCTGCCTCTCACCGTGATCCCCTTGCAGGTGGAAGTTCCCGAATGACCGTCGACGCTTCGCCACCACCGCTGCTTGCAGCTCAGGGAATCTGCAAATCATTCCCTGGCGTACGCGCGCTGCACGACGTGCAGATCACCGTGCATGCGGGACGACTCAACGCGGTGCTGGGAGAGAACGGTGCCGGCAAATCGACCTTCATGAATATCCTGTCAGGCGTGTTTTCTGCGGATGCTGGTGAGCTGTTGCTCGATGGGAAGCCCATTGCATTTCGAACGCCGCGTGAAGCCACCGACGCCGGCATCTCGATTATCCATCAAGAGCTCAATCTCATTCCTTACTTGAGCGTGGCCGAGAATATTTTCCTTGGCCGCGAGCCGCTCACGCCGTTGGGTTTTGTCGACCGCAAAGCCATGAATCGCATGGCGGTTAATTTGCTCGAACGTCTGGAGCTGAAGGTCGATCCACGGGCTCTCATTTCAAGCTTGCGTGTTGGTGCCCAGCAAGTTGTTGAAATCGCCAAAGCTCTCTCGACCGATGCCCGCGTGATCATCATGGATGAACCGACGTCGGCGATCTCCGAGCAAGAAGTGGCCGCGCTCTTTCGTATTATCACAGAGCTTAAACGAAGCGGTGTGGGAATCATCTACATCACTCATAAGCTCGACGAATTGCCGCAAATTGCCGACGACATCACGGTACTCCGAGACGGGGAATTCATCACTTCCATGCCGTTCGCGTCAGTCACGCACGACGAAATGGTGCGCCTCATGGTAGGCCGAGAGCTTGCCGACCAGTTTCCGAAATCATCCACCAAGTTCGGTGACGAAGTGCTGCGAATTACGAACCTCACCGTCCGCGATCCTCAACATTACGATCGATTTCTTTTGCAAGAGATTTCATTGCATGTCCGCCGCGGCGAAGTACTGGGCTTGTTTGGTCTCATGGGAGCTGGGCGAACCGAATTGCTCCAAGCAATTTTCGGCTTGTACTCCAATTCAACGACTGGTTCAGTTGTTGTCGATGGTGAGCCAATACGAATCGATTCACCAGCTGCAGCGATTGCCGCTGGTCTGGCCCTTGCTCCGGAAGATCGCAAACTCGAAGGGCTGTTCTTGCCACTCAGCGTGGCCGCGAACGCCAGCATGGCTTCTCTTGAGCAGACGGAAACTTATGGTTTTCTGAGTTCCGCCAAAGAACAACGGCTCGCTGAAAAATATGCGACCCGTTTGCGACTCAAGACGCCGTCGCTCCGCCAGCAGGTTCGCAATCTCAGTGGCGGCAACCAACAAAAAGTCGTGCTCTCGAAATGGCTCGCTACTAACCCCCGCGTGTTGCTGCTCGACGAACCCACCCGCGGAATCGATATCAATTCCAAACGCGAGATTTACACGCTTATTGATGAACTCGCTGCGGAAGGATTGGGGGTGATCGTCGTTTCCTCGGAATTGCCGGAAATCTTGGCGATCTCCGATCGGATCGTCGTGCTCAGCGAGGGTCGTAAAACCGCGGAGTTCACTCGCGCTGATGCCAACGAAGAATGCATTCTTCGCGCGGCACTTCCCACCGGAAAGGCCTGTGCATGACGCTGAGTGAATTCAAATCATGGGCCGTCCGCTTTCAGTCCGTGCTGGCGCTTTCTCTGCTGGTCTTGGGATTGAGCCTTGCCACGGATCGATTTCTGACGGTCGATAACACGCTCAACGTGTTGCGGCAGATTTCGATCAATGTTTGCCTGTCGATTGGCATGACCATGATCATCCTTTCCGGCGGCATCGATTTGTCGGTCGGATCGATGCTTGCGCTGGCGGGGGCTGTTGCTGCTGGACTGATGAAGAACGGCATCACACTGGACCGCTTCGGCGTTCAATTGCAATTCACGGTATTAGGCGGAATCATTGCGGGGCTTGTTGTTGGTACAACACTGGGGCTTTGCAATGGCATCGCAATCACGCGTTTCCGCTTACCACCATTTGTGGCCACGCTCGGCATGCTCAGTATTGCCCGCGGCCTGACGATGCTTTGGACCGGCGGATTTCCGATCACGAGTCTGGGTGATGATTTCGGCAAACTCGGCACCGGTTACGTTCTAGGGATACCCATGCCGGTGTGCATCGCCGCGGTCTTGGTAGGCATCTTTATCGTGGTCACGCAGCGCACACGCTTTGGCCGGTATTTGTATGCCATCGGTGGCAACGAGCGTGCGGCAAAACTTAGCGGCATCAATGTCCCCAAAATCAAATTGATGGTTTATGCTCTAGGGGGGATGCTCGCCGGGGTGGCTGGATTATTAGTCACTGCGCGACTCGATTCCGCGACGCCCAACGCGGGGACGGGCTACGAACTCGATTCCATTGCGGCAGTCGTCATCGGCGGCACCTCGCTTTCCGGCGGACGGGGCTCCATTTGGGGGACCGTCCTGGGGTGTCTCATCATTGGGGTATTGAACAACGGCATGGTGCTTTTAGAAGTTTCTCCGTTTTGGCAACAAGTGGTCAAAGGGGCGGTCATTATTGTGGCAGTGGCCATCGAGCGGGCCAATCGCAACGAGAGCTAACCTATTCAGGCGGTTTATCATGATTCAATCAACAAAATTTGTTCGCATCCTTTGTCACCTTCTTGTTGTGGGATGCCTGGCGGCGGTTTCAACGAATTCCTATGCCGACCTTTCCGTGACGGGATTAGAATGCGAACATCTTGTCAACCCTTTGGGAATCGATGCCGCGCAGCCACGACTCAGTTGGTACAGCACCTCCGACAAACGGGCCCAATCGCAATCGGCTTATCAAATTCTCGTTGCCAGCTCGCGGGAAAAACTCAACGCCGACGAAGGTGACCTGTGGGATAGTGGCGAAGTGAAATCGGATCAATCGCTGTTCGTTTCTTATGCTGGCCAGCCGCTGAAGTCGCATGAGGAATGTTTCTGGAAAGTGCGCGTCTGGGATCAAGCGGGCAAAGCTTCCTCATGGAGCGACGTAGCACACTGGTCCATGGGACTGCTGCAACCTAACGACTGGCATGGTGAGTGGATTGGCCGCGAAGAATTTCCCAGCATTGAATTTTTGACCGACACGAATTGGATTTGGTTCCCCGAAGGTAAGCCCGCGGAATCAGCACCTCCCGAGGAACGCTTTTTCCGGCGGACCTTTGAGGTGCCCAAAGATCGCACGATTCGCTGCGCCACGTTGCGGATCACGGCCGATGATCGCTGCTCGATTTTTCTTAACGGCCGCGATGTCGGCAGCCGGAGTGGCCATCGCTCGGCAAAAGAAATGGATGTCACCAAGCGCCTCGAACTCGGCAAGAATGTGCTCGCCGTTTCGGCTAAAAATGAAGGAGAGAACGCCAATCCCGCTGGGCTTGTCGCTTGGTTGAAAGTGGAGTTCACTGAGGGCGAGCCGCTGCTGATCGTCACCGATGCCGAGTGGAAAGCCAACAATAAATCCGTGGATGACTGGTTTGCCCTCGATTTTTCGGACGAGAAATGGCCCGCCGCCATGGTCGTCGGCCCCGTCGGCATGAATCCTTGGGGAGAGGTCCGTCATGCCGAGGATCGTCGACTGCCTGCCCGCTATCTTCGCAAAGAATTTGACATCGAGAAACCGATTCGTCGCGCCACGATCAGCATGTCAGGCTTGGGCCTGTCGGAGCTTTTCATCAATGGAGAAAGAATCGGCGATGCCGTTTTATCGCCCGGTCTAACCGAATATCCCAAGCGAACGCTTTACGTCACACACGACGTCACCAAAGCACTGCACGAAGGTGAGAATGCGCTCGGCGTGATCCTCGGCAATGGCCGGTACTACTCCCCACGCAGCGACGTCTTTGCCTCGATGACCAACTTTGGTTATCCCAAGCTCCTGCTGGAACTCCGCATCGAACATACGGATGGCAGCATTTCGGAAATCGTCAGTGACAATTCGTGGAAGCTTACGACCGATGGGCCGATCATCGCCAACAACGAATATGACGGTGAAGAGTATGACGCCCGCAAAGAAATGCCGGGCTGGGATCAGCCTGACTTTGATGACACACGCTATCTCAACGCCGAGAATGCCGTCGTGCCAGCGGGTGAGTTGGTTCCTGAACCGATTGACCCCATTCGCGTTGTCGAAACCCTCAAACCAATTGCGGTCACCGAACCGCGCCCCGGTGTCTTCATTTTTGACATGGGACAAAACCTAGTCGGGTGGTGCCGCTTGAAGGTCAGCGGGCCGGCGGGAACGTCGGTCAAGCTTCGTCACGCCGAGACATTGACCCCCGAGGGCGAGCTCTATCTGGCCAACATTCGCGGCGCGAAAGTCACCGACATTTACACCCTGAAAGGCGAGGGGACCGAAGTCTGGGAACCAAAGTTTACCTACCACGGCTTTCGCTTTGTCGAAGTCACCGGCTTCCCCGGCAAACCCACGCTCGATTCCTTGGAAGGACTCGTTGTTCATGACGATGTCCAGCAAATCGGCGAATTTGAATGCTCCAATCCGCTGATCAATCAAATCTATAAGAACGTCGTGTGGGGCACTCGCGGCAACTATCGCAGCATTCCCACGGATTGCCCCCAACGCGACGAACGCCAGGGTTGGCTCGGGGATCGCTCCGAAGAATCGCGGGGCGAGACATATATCTATGACAACGCCGCGCTGTATGCGAAGTGGCTGCAGGATATGGAAGATTCGCAAAAACCGACAGGCAGCGTCCCCGACGTGTGCCCCGCGCATTGGCCGATTTACTCCGACAACGTGACCTGGCCGAGCAGCACCGTCATTATTCCCAACACGTTGCTGCGTCAGTTTGGTGATAAGCAAATCATCGCCGATCACTACGACAGCGCCAAACGCTGGATCGATTACATGCTCACCTTCACCAAGGATGGCATCACGGATCGCGATCAGTATGGTGATTGGTGTGTACCGCCCGAGGACCCGAAGCTGATTCACTCGAAAGACCCAGCCCGTGCCACCGATAAGGCGCTACTGGCGACTTCGTATTTGTACTACGATCTGACTCTCATGCAGCGTTACGCCCAAATGCTCGACAAGCCAGAGGATGCCAAGCGATTTAAGCAACTCGCCGAGCAAACAAAGACCGCGTTTAACAACAAGTTTCTCAATCGCGAAAAGGGCTACTATGACAACGGCTCGCAAACTTCGAGCGTGTTGCCCTTGTACTTTGGATTGGTTCCCGATGACATGCGGCAAAAGGTTTTCAATCACTTGGTCGAGAAGATCATGGTGCAAACCAAAGGCCACATCGGCACGGGCCTCATTGGTGGGCAGTTCTTGAACCGTGTGCTTGCCGACAATGGTCGTTCAGATATTGCCTACACGATTGCCTCGCAAACCGATTACCCCAGCTGGGGTTACATGATTTCCAAGGGGGCGACCACCATTTGGGAACTGTGGAACGGCGATACGGCCGATCCGGCCATGAATTCCGGCAACCACGTGATGCTCGTGGGTGATTTTGTCATCTGGCTGTTTGAAGACCTCGCGGGAATCTGCCCCGACGAAGCCCAACCCGCTTTTAAGCATATCATCATGCGGCCACAGCCCGTGGGAGACCTCAAGTTTGCGAAGGCCAGCTATCTATCGCCTTATGGCAAGATCGCCAGCCATTGGGAGAAGAAAGAGGGCGTCTTCGATTGGAAAATCACCGTGCCAGCCAACACCACCGCGACTGTTTACATTCCCGCAGCGAATGCGGACTCCGTAAAGGAAAGCGGCGAGCCTGCCGCCAAAGCCGAAGGGGTTGAACTTGTTGGCATGGAGGCCGATCACGCGGTGTTCCAAGTCGGCAGTGGCTCGTACCACTTCGTAAGCGAATAGCCACGGCTAGCAGCATGAAAATTCCAAGTCTTATTTGCCTGATCCTCGCGATTTGTCTGTGCGCCGCAAGTATCTTGTCGTCTCAAGAAACCGAGCGCGTTTATCTTTCTGGTCGCGACAAAGATCACACGATCCCCTGGAAGTTCAAATGCACGACCGGCGCGAAATCCGGCGAATGGACGACCATTCCGGTCCCCTCGAATTGGGATGTCCTCGGCTTTGGCATGCTCAATTACAAGAAGGACATCGAATCGGCGCTCGAAGAGCATGGGCTGTACGAATACGAGTTCGCTGCACCTGACAAGTGGAAAGGGAATCGCGTCTATCTCGTATTTGAAGGCTCGATGACCGACACGACGGTCAAAATCAACGGCGAGCAGGCTGGTCCGACGCATCAAGGAGGGTTTTATCGCTTCAAGTACGAGATCACCGACTTATTGAAATACGGCCAAAGCAATCTGCTGGAAGTCGACGTCGCCAAGCATTCGGCCAACGAATCGGTCAACAAAGCCGAGCGCACGGCTGACTTCTGGGTCTTCGGTGGGATTTATCGCCCCGTGTATTTAGAAGTCGTGCCGCAACAATTCATCGAACGTGTCGCGATCAATGCCCACGCCGACGGCAATCTTTCCGCCGATGTATTTATCAACGGTGCAGGTGACGCACAAAGCGTTGAAGTTCAAATCACCGACCTTGATGGCAACCCTATCGGAAAACCTTTTTCGCATGACGTGAAAAACGATTCGCCCCGTTTATCGACTCAAATCGAGAATCCTCGACAATGGACGGCGGAAACTCCCGACCTTTACTTCGCGGAATTTCGACTCAAGCAGGGCGACGAGGTGTTGCATCGCTACCAACAGAGATTTGGCTTCCGCACGATTGAAGTCCGCCCCGGCGACGGGATCTACGTGAACGGTCAGCGGGTTATTCTTAAAGGGGTCAATCGCCATTCGACTTGGCCCGATTCCGGGCGCTGCTTGAGCAAAGACGTTCATTTGCTCGATATCAACACGATTAAAGATATGAACATGAACGCGGTGCGGATGTCACACTATCCGCCCGATCAGGAGTTTCTCGACCTGTGCGATGAGCACGGACTCTACGTGCTCGACGAACTCGCGGGCTGGCACTGGCACTACGACACCAAGGTGGGCCGCAAGCTTGTAAAATCGCTCGTCACGCGGGACGTGAATCATCCCAGCGTGATCTTTTGGGATAACGGCAACGAAGGGGGATTTAACGTTGCCTTGGATGAAGTATTCGATGAGTACGACCCCCAGCAACGCAAAGTGCTGCATGCCTGGGAAGCCTTTAATTTCATCAACACGGCGCACTACTTGGAGTTCGACCGCGCCAAAGTAGCCAGTCAGGGCGCACCTACGCGTCATGGACCCACCGAAGTCTACCAAGAATGGGAAGACTTAAATGATCCCAACAAGTACATCTATATGCCCACCGAGATGCTGCACGGATTGTACGACGGCGGCAGCGGGGCAGGGCTCGCCGACTACTGGGAAATGATGCGCGAAAGCCCGTTGTTGGGGGGGGCTTTTCTGTGGGTACTGTTCGACGAAGGGATCAAAGGCCCCGACGGCAGCATCGATTGCGCCGGCAACCAAGGGCCGGATGGCATCGTTGGTCCTTACCGTGTGCGGGAAGCGAGTTTTTACACGGTCAAGGAACTGTGGTCGCCCATCGTGATGGAGCGCAAAGGCGACAGCACGTTCACAATCGAAAATCGTTATGACTTTACGAATGCTGAAAAGTGCAAACTGACTTGGCAGTTGGGGAAATTTAAGCGGCCTAATGAACAGGGAGCCGGATTTGAGATCATCGAAGAAGGAACTCAAAACCTCCCCGACATTCCACCCGGTGAACAAGGAACACTAAAACTTGATCTGCCCTTGTTATCCTCGACCAAGGCCGATGTAGTCGCAATCACGATTAGCGATGGGTATGGCCGTGACCTGTGGACCTGGAATTGGTCAGGAAAATCGCTCGCACTAAAACAGGGCATTCCAAAACAAACTCAACTGCCGCAACCAAAGCTAGTTGAGCACAAGAACGAACTCAAAATCACTTCTGGCGAGTGCCTATTTACCATTGACAAAAAAACTGGCCTTCTCGTCGGCGCTGAACGCAATGGTAAACGATTCTCGTTAAGCAACGGCCCCATCGCAACGACCGGCAAGGGGACTCTTAAATCTCTAACGCACAAATCGGAGGGGGATAGCATCATCGTGACGGCTGAGTTCAAGGAAGGATTCAACCTAATTAATTGGCGATTTCATGGCGAGAACGGCGTTAGTTGTAACTACATCTATCCCGTCGTTGGCGAACACCCTTACTTCGGCGTGACGTTCGATTACCCCGAAAAACTGGTTCGCGGCAAGCGTTGGCTCGGCAATGGGCCCTTCCGGGTGTGGAAGAATCGCCAACATGGTGTGAGCTTGAACGTCTGGGAGAACAAGTTCAACGACACCATCACCGGCTACGCGGGCTGGGAGTATCCCGAGTTCAAAGGCTGTTTTTCCGGCGTTCAGTGGCTGCAGCTTGAAACGGACGAAGGCCCCATCACGATTGTGCCTGGGAACCCTGATTCGTTCGTGCAAGTGCTCACGCCCAGTTTCCCGCCCAAGGATCTTCAGGGTGAAACCAAACTGAAACTCCCCGAATGTGGCATCGCCCTACTCGACGCCATACCTCCCGTGGGAAGCAAATTCAAAACCGCCGCCACGACAGGCCCCCAAGGCCAACCCAACATCGGCCAAGGAGAATACTCAGGAAGCGTAAAATTCTACTTCGGCGAACTGCCTGAATGAGTCGGGTTACAACTTCGATTCAAACTCGTAAGTTCCCGATCCCACCGAATAGACGTTCCGATCGCCTTGGCGCCGCAAGAACTTTACGCCTTCGCTCTCGGCCACCGGTTTGCCGCTTTCGGTATCTTTGCTCGATTCACTAGCCGGGAGATAGACGGTGGCAGTTGAATTCGCTGGAATGGCAATCCGCAACTTAAAATCCTCCTCATCGCGATCCCAACGGCAGTTGATCGGCCCGCGTAAAGAATCGTAGCTCGCCTCGGCCCAAGTCAGATCGCCCACGGGCGTTGGCTTGATCACCACGTTCTCAAACCCCGGCTTCTCGGGATCCGCATCAATGCCAACCAAGTCTTTATAAAACCATTCGGTGATGTGGCCCAACATAAAATGATTATGCGAGGCATTGTGGTTGGCATCCCACGCCTCGGTCAGGGCGGTCGCCCCCTGCTTGAGCTGATATCCGTAACCGGGTTTTTCGTCTTGGTTGATCATGTCATAGATCACTTCCGAATCGCCGCTTTGGGCTAGCCCTTGTAACAGATAGCGAAAACCGACATCACCCGCTGTCATGGCATTGCCACGGTCGCGCACATCTTTCGCTAGCGCCGCCGACACTTTCTCTCGATCCGCCGGTTCGACCAAATCCATTACCAGTGCCAAAGCATTGGAACACTGCGAGTTTGTGCCGTAGGTTCCGTCTTCGTTAAGAAACTTCGCCAGCCAAGCCGCGCGAATTTCATTGGCCAACTTGGCATACCTCTGGGCATCCTCATCTTTTCCAAGTAACTCGGCGATCTGCGCAAGCAGCTTGGCATCGTAGTAATAAAATGCCGTGGCCGTGATGGGGGGCGGAGTCAGCTTGGCATGTCCGGGCCGATCCTCGCCATCCAAGTCGTACCAATCACCAAGGCCCTCGTCGAGGATATGATCCTTGGCCTTGCTGGCCAAATAATCCATGTACTTCTGCATGCCGGGGTAATACTCGCGCAGCAACGCCGTATCGCCCGTGAACAAATATTGCTGCCAAGGCACGACAATAAAGGCACACCCCCATTCCGCCGCCGCTCGGAACGTGCCGTCAAACACGGTGTACTCAGGGGCGATGTTAGGAATGAGTCCCTCGTCGGTTTGTGAATCCGCCATATCGCGCATTCCCTTGGCGAGAATACGGTTCACGTCGAACTCATAGCGAATTGCGGGGCCATTGAGATGATACTGCTCGAGCCAGCCCAGCTTTTCCCGATGGGGACAATCTGTCAGCACCGAGACCATATTCGACCGCTGCGCCCAACGAACCAACGTGCGTATACGATTCAAAAGTTCGTTCGAGCAAGAAAACTTACCGACCGGCTCGGCCGTCGAATGCACCACCACCCCTTCGATGTTTTCGAGTTGAGGCAGCTCGCCACCTTCTTCCACAGGAATTTTATCTAACTGCAAATATCGACAGCCGGCATAAAAAAATTGTGGGAACCAAGTTTCCTCGCCATCAGTGGACTTCGTGTACTGCCACCACGCCGGACCGCGATTCCCACCGCACGTCCCACGATTGATTTGACCCTTGTCATCTATTACTTCAGCGTGCGTGAGTCGCACGATACTCCCCGCGGGTCCGGTCACGGTAATTCGCGGCATGTATGAAGCGTTCTGCCCAAAATCGATCACATCAACAGTTTCGCTCAATGGCGTGATCGACACTGGCTCGATGATTTCAATCTCGCCGAGGGGTTCGGCGCTTGAAGTCTGCCCACGTAGTACTCCACTAGGCCGCACAAGTTCTACGGCATGGGCCCAACTGTGATCATTAAAACCGGGCTTATCCCAACCGGTCTGAAGCAAACGAGCATCGTAATCTTCGCCGCCGAAGATATCGTTGTAGGTCACGGGCCCAGCATGCACACGCCAACTTTCATCCGTGCCGATTACCTCGCGCGTACCGTCCTCGTATTCGATCTCAATCTGCCCGTACGCCCGTTGGGGACCAAAGCTCCCTTGAAACTTACTGAACCGATTGCGGCGCTCGGTGTGGTACATGCCATCCCCCAAGGCTAATCCAATCGCGTTATCCCCTTGCCGCAGCATTTCGGTGATATCATGCGTTTCATACAGGCACGTGCGGTTGTATTTCGTCCAACCCGGCGACAAAAGATTGCTGCCCACTTTCTCGCCATTGAGAAACATTTCAAATTGCCCCAGCCCCGTCATGTGAACGATCGCGCGCTTGAACCCGGGCTTCACTTCAAACTCGCGGCGCATCAGCACTGATTCACTCTGCCAGGGAGCGACAATCCATTTGGCATTCCAATCATCCTCGCCAATCACACCCATCGTCCAAGTGGCGACGGGGCTCCACGGGGAGGGCTGATCCTTGTCATCCCAAACGCGCACTTTCCAAAACACTTGCTGCGATGACTTGAGTGGTTTCCCGTCGTAAAGCACGTGCGTCGATTGGGCCGAATCTTGCTTGCCCGAGTCCCACAGATCGCCGCGATCTTCGTCCAAGATATCCGCGGAACTCGCCACCAAAATTTGGTACGCCGACTGGCTTTGCCCTCGTCGACTTCCCGCCAACTGCCAGTACAATCGTGGCTGGGCCACATCGATCCCCAGCGGATCGACGGCATATTCGCAGCGCGGCTTGGTCACCTGCCACGCCATTTCCTCTTCGGCGGCTTCGAGCAACGAAGCCCAAACACAACATACGTTCAAAATAAGTACGAAGAACCGGATCGCCGACATCGCGCGAATTCCCTCTTACGAATAAGAATACGAAAAGTCATCTGACGTAACGCGCTGGGCGTCACGCAAGATCGAGTGAATCAAGTATCGCTTTGACCTGGGCTTGAGCTTCCACCGTCACGGGTTGAATCGGCTGGGCAAGTACGTTTCGACAAATGCCGAGGGCTTCCAAGGCCATCTTGATCCCCGCCACGCCCGACGAAAACCGATTGCCCGCCACCGCATAAATCTTACCTAGGGCGACAACTTGCTCTGTCAATTTCGCCATGCGGTCGGCATCTTTGACAACAGCCGCTTCGTACAAACCTACCAACAACCGCGGAGCCACATTGGCCCCGCCGGTCACGCCGCCATGACCACCCAGTCGAATAATATCCGACAGGTTGGCTTCCTTACCCGCCAGCAAACTAAATCCCGGCCGCTGTTTGGCGACCTCAACAACTTTGGCAAAGTAATCGAGATCACCCGAGCTATCTTTGATGCCCACGATGTTCGATTCTTCCAGCAAGACAGCAACCGTTTCTGGAGCAATGGAAACCTTAGTGAGCGCGGGAAAATTATACAGCACTAACGGCAAAGGAACTCGGAGGGCGAGCTCGCGGAAATAGCCGATGAGTTCTGACTGGTCGGACGGCAAATAATAAGGAGCCGCCGACACGACCGCCGCGCAGCCATTATCCACGGCCACTTTGGCCGCCTTGAGCGATTCCTTGAGCGACGTGTTGCTAATCCCCATCAACACCGGCAAACGATCACCAACCAACAAACAGGTGCGTTCGATCAACTGTCGCTGCAAATCGACATCGAGCGAGGGCCCTTCACCGTTCGTGCCCAACATAAACAGCCCATGCACGCCGCCTGTCACCAAGTGCTCGATCAGCCGCTCCAGCCCTTGTTCGTCCAGACTCTCAGAATCTAAAAGCGGGGTAACGACGGGGGGAATAATGCCGTGAAAATCAAGCGATGCGGAGCGAGCCATGCAATTTGTCTGCTGTAGGGTGGGCTGGAAGGGAAGGTTGAACTTAGTATTGCCCAGGCTTCTTGCCGGGCCAAGTCCCATCGATGATTGGCTGGAGTTCAAGCTTCTCGGGATCGACGACCACGTGCTTGATCCGCTCTCGCCGCCAAGTGTAGGCGATATGAACTTTACCGTCCGAAGTTTGAATCACAGCCGGGTAAGAATAGCCGTTCTCACCTTTATCATCTTCGAGCACGAGTGCGGCCTGCCAATTTTCGCCGTCCTCGGAAACCGCAACATTGAGCGGACTGCGGCCTTTGTAATTCGGGTTGTGATTGTAAACCAACAACTGCCGACCATCGGCCAGCGTGACGGCATCTGTCCCCGCACTCGGGTTGGGTAGCGGAATCAGCGACATCTCGCCCCAGGACTTGCCCCCATCCTCCGACCAAATCTGAAAGATGCCGCTCGAACGAGTACGGCCCAACGCTTGTAAGCGATTGTTGTTGTACTGCAAGATGCTGGGCTGAATCGCGCGAATTTTTTCGCCGTCATTCACCGCTTGCGATGCTTGCCACGTCTTCCCGCCATCGGTCGACGTTTCAAAATGGACCCGCCAGCCGTCGTGCTCCGTGCTTGAAGGCGAGATGATTGTGCCATCCGCCAGTTGTATCGGTTTGTTCTTGATCGGGCCGAGAATGTCCTCCGGTAGACGAGTCGGTTCGGACCAAGTTTTGCCTTCATCCTCGGAGGTCATCACCATGCCCCACCAATCGGATGGCGTTGGGCCGACTTTGTAGAACAACATCACGGGGCCAGCTTGTGGTTGAAACAAGACCGGGTTCCAAGTCGGGTAACGCAGTTCGTCAGATTCCACACCGTTGGCGACTTCAACCGGCTCGCTCCATTTGCCATCATGGTAGCGGGCCGTCCAAATTCCGACGTCGGGATGACGTTCGTGCGTCCCACCAAACCACGCGGCAAGCAAACCCTCTTTGGTTTCTACCAACGTGGCGGCATGACAGGAAGGGAAGGGGGCCGACTCGTAAATGAACTCAGCCGACTCGATGCCCGGTTGATTCTCAGGAATTGCGTAACCATTGGATGCAGCAAGTACGCCGCAACATGAAATGCAGACTAAGATCAAACGCCGAGGGAAAAGACTTCTCATGATTGCTCGTTTTTAGTTTTGCTGAGACAAGATTTTATTTTATCAGTTGACGACAAGCACAATACCGCGTCGGTTTGCAACGCATTCCACATAAATCGCAAGCTCAATCAGGCAGCGCTGCTTGCGACCGAATCTCCACGTTCGCCTCGGGTAAACCTTGGGATTTCGCAGTGATTCTGATCGCGCCCGGCTCCGGCTTGGACCGCACCACAAGCAAGCTGCGCCCTTGGTGCAATTTGCGCGGATTGGCTTGATAAGATTCTTCGCTGCGAAGATCGCCACTGCCTACGGCAATGATCTCGCCGGGGCCGTCGATCTTATACTCCACAGCGTTGTCAGCATGAGGGCACAACGTCCCCGCTTCATCCAACAGTTCAACTTCTAAGAACGAAAGATCTCGCCCATCGGCTTGAATCGTGTCGCGGTCGGGCGTGAGTTGAATCTTGACGGGTGGACCTGCTGTCTTCAATTCAAAGCTTCCCGGCTCCTTACCATCCTCAATCCCCACAACTCGCAGCACGCCTGGAACGTAAGGTACTTGAAACTCGGTGCGGTACTCTTGTTCTCGCGTCGTGGGCTTCTCGCCGAGCAGTTTATCATTCAGGTACAACCTCACCGCCGGATACCGCGAGTAAACTTCCACAGTTAAATCCTGGCCTTCTTGCCCTGGCCAAGTCCAACTGGCTTGCGTCGGCGGATGAGCCCATTTGGAAATCTGCCACGGTTTACTATCCGGCCCGGGGACTTGCACGGCCGCATAGAGTTTCTCACCACGATCCCACAAGATCTGACGGTAGTGCGACAACGGCTTTCGCTCGCAGTTCAAATCAAGATCGCCACACGCTCCGCCATGCCAAGGGAATTGCGACTCTTCCCAAAACTCGTGCATTTTCTCGTCTGGAGCAAACACGCGGCCGATTCCCGCCTCCCCGAGATAGTCGATCCCCGACCAAACAAAATCGCCAATCACATACGGCTCATCGTGCGATGCCTGCCAGCCTTCAAAGGCCGAGTTGGCGTACGTTTCGCTGCAAAAAATCACCCGCTCGGGAACTCGCTTGTGATCGCCGTGATGCTGATTCGTTTGATAGTTATAGCCAGCGACGTCGAGCGAATCAAAAACCGGATCAAGCTGGGGCCAATCTTCATTCTTTTCTAAGCCATTGAGCGCAATCGTCACGGGACGTGTGGGATCGAGCTTGCGAGCATAATCCGCAAGTTCGCTAGCCAGACGCCGCCCCTCGGCTTTGCCGCGTTCAAACACTTCATTGCCGATGCTCCACATAATCACCGACGGGTGATTGCGGTCGCGATCGATCATCGCCCGCAAGTCCTGCTGCCACTTCTCAGCGAAAACCGTGCTGTAATCATGCTTCTTCTTCGCCGCCGCCCAACCGTCAAAGGCTTCGTCGATCACCAACATCCCCAGCCGGTCACACGCATCCAGAAACGCCGTTGAAGGAGGATTGTGCGCCGTGCGAATCGCATTGAATCCCGCGGCTTTGAGCTTCTCGACGCGACGTTCTTCCGCGCAGTCAAACGCCGCAGCCCCCAACGGACCGTTATCGTGATGCACACAGGCACCACAGAGTTCCACCGGTTGCCCATTCAGCAGCAGGCCGTCCATAGCATTAATCACAACCATGCGAATACCAAATTTGGTTCGACTCTCATCGAGTGCTTCACCGTCCTCAGAAATTTGTATGTTAGCGCCATATAGATGAGGCTCATCCGGCGACCACAATTCAGGCTTGGAAATCTGCAACTCTCGCTTAACTAGCAGCCTTTCTTTCGGCTGGAGTATCTCACTGCTCTCGTGTGAACTTTGGGAGTTGCCGTTGAGGCACGCAAGTTCGATATCGATGTCAATATTTCGCGCCGAATCCGAATCATTGATCAAGGCCAACGATACATCGACCGTAGCTCCTTTTTCACTGATCTCGCGCGTCGAGATGCTCAGAGTGTCGTGGTCTATGTGAACAGGATCAGTCACAGTCAGCCGAACATGCCGGTAAATTCCCGACCCCGTGTACCACCGCGAATTCGGCTGCTGCGAATTATCCACTCTCACGGCAAGCACATTCGGCTCGTCGAATCGAAACTGTTCAGTCACATCAAATCGAAAAGGCGTATAAGCATAGTGATGCTTACCAAGCTTCTCACCGTTGAGCCAAACCTCGGCTTTTGGCGTAACGCCTGCAAACTCCAATGAAATCTTCTTACCCCGCCATTCAGGGTTGGCTTCGATCGCACGGCGATACCAACCTTCGCCCGTAGGAAAATACCCCCCATCTCCTGCACTCGGTGCAGCGGGGTCGGTCGTCCCCTCGATGCTCCAATCATGTGGCAAGTTCACAACCCGCCATTTTTGGTCTGCAAAATCCCGCGCGTTGGCTTGCGGTTTTTCTCCCAATGCAAATCGCCAATCAGAGTCCAATAAAAAAGTTTCTCGCGCGCACGCTATCGAGCCTGCTGAGAAAACTAACATCAAAACGCAGAAATTATTCCAAATATTGTGAAACATGAAAATCGATTCTCGATCTTTCAACGGGGCGTGCATTGCGTCCTCTGTGCATCTATGGAAAATAAATAGAGACACAGCACTTTGCTTCTCGCCTTATCTCCCTCATCGCTCTCGTATGATAGCAATTGGTTATCGAACTCGCATCTCGCCGCGTGCAGGGATGCTCGCCTGCTTACTTGGCCTTGTGATTTGTCACGCACAGCCATTCTACGCAGACGAACTCCAATCGGCTTTTGAGCATCCTCCTGCCGACACGGCACCGTGGACCTTTTGGTATTGGAACAAAGGGGCCATTTCGTCCGAGGGGATTACCGCCGACTTGGAAGCCATGCACGACGCAGGCATTGGTGGTGCGTATTTGATGACGATCAAAGGTGGCGATTCCAAACTTTGGGATCCGCCCGTCGAGCAACTCACGCCGGCTTGGTGGGAGCTGGTCAAGCATGCGTTTCAAGAAGCTCAGCGCTTGGATCTGAAATTCGCCATGCACGTTTGCGACGGCTTCGCCACGGCCGGAGGACCTTGGATCACACCCGAACAATCGATGCAGAAAGTCGTCTGGTCGGAGACCTATGTATCCGGTGGCAAGCCATTCCAAGGAAAACTTCCCCAACCAGAAACAAACGAAGGTTATTACCGCGATCTTGCCGTCTTCGCGATACCCGTTAACTCCGTGCCATCTCAAGAAATCCCGCAAGTTACGACCAGCCTTCCCCATTTCGAAGCCCAGTTTCTGACATCGTCAGACAGCAATGAGCGAGTTCGATTGGAGGAACCCGGCTGGATTCAATACGAATACAACGAACCTTTCACCTGCCGCACGATCACCATCACTCCCGACGGCAACAGCTTTCAAGCGAATCGTTTGCTTGTGAGCGCGAGTGATGACGGCAATACCTTCCGTGAAGTCGCTCGGCTCGAACCTCCCCGTCATGGTTGGCAGAACGGCTCTGGGACGGTCACTCATACTATTCCCGAAACGACGGCCCGCTTCTTTCGCTTTAACTACGATCCCGCCGGCACCGAGCCAGGCGCCGAAGACCTCGATTCCGCCAAGTGGAAGCCGACGCTCAAAGTTCGTTCCATTGTTTTGGGAAATCATCCACGCCTTCACCAAGTGGAAGGCAAAAACGGTTCCGTCTGGCGGGTGAGCCAACGAACGATCGACGGTCAGATTGCGAATGCCGATTGTGTACCTCTCGATAAGATCAAGAATATCACCGCCCATTTGCAGCAGGATGGGACACTCAATTGGAACGTCCCCGTGGGCGAGTGGTTGATCTTACGGATGGGTCACACTTCCGCCGGAACTCACAACGAAACCGGTGGAGGCGGCCGTGGTTTGGAATGTGATAAGTTCGATCCCGCGGTTGTCAAACTGCAATTCGACAGGTGGTTCGGCGAAGTGATTCGTCAGATCGGACCCGAGCTGACTGAAAACGTGCTCAGTAGTTTTCACGTCGATAGCTGGGAATGCGGCAGCCAAAATTGGTCACCCGTCTTCGCCGCGGAATTTGAACGTCGTCGCGGCTACGATCTCATGCCCTATCTGCCAGTGCTGGCTGGGATTCCCATCACCAGCGCCGACGTTTCTGAGCGAGTGCTCTACGACGTGCGGCAGACAATCTCAGATTTGATCGTCGATAATTTCTTTGGCACATTGCGTGACTTGGCCCACGAACACAATTGCCAGTTCAGCGCCGAATGCGTCGCTCCCACGATGGTCACCGAAGGCATGCGGCATTTCGGCGCCGTGGATCTTCCCATGGGCGAGTTCTGGCTGCGCAGCCCTACTCACGACAAGCCCAACGACATGCGTGACGCCATCTCGGCCGCGCACGTTTATGGCAAACCCATCGTTCAAGCCGAAGCGTTCACGGAGTTGCGAATGGCTTGGGATGAGCATCCTGGCCTGATAAAATCCCTCGGCGACCGCCAGCTTGCCTTGGGTGCCAATCGCTTCGTTTATCACATTTTCAATCACAATCCCTGGATCGATCGCCAGCCTGGAATGTCGCTCGATCAGATCGGGCTGTTTATCCAACGTGATCAAACCTGGTGGCCTGCCGTTAATGCCTTCATCAACTACCAAAAACGCTGTCAGGCGATGCTGCAAGCAGGCGAAACGGTGGTCGACATCGCCGTCTTCACCGGCGAAGGAATCCCGTCGCGCGCTTTGCTGCCCGAAACACTGGTCACGACCTTACCCGGCATCGTCGGCAAAGAGGCCGTCGCTCGTGAAACCGAGCGGCTCGCCAATGTCGGCACGCCACTGCACGAATTACCCGCAGGCGTTAACCATTCGGCTAACATGACCGATCCCGCCGATTGGATTGATCCACTGCGTGGCTACAGCTACGACTCGGTGAATCCCGATGCGCTACTTCGCTTGGCAAAAGCCGAAGATGGTCGCCTCAAATTTGCTAACGGTCGTGGTTATCAACTTTTGGTCATGCCAATGCCCCGGCCACTCTCGCCGGATCCCGAATTAATTTCACTCCCAGTGGCAGATAAACTTGGTTCGCTCGTTCAGGCAGGGGCCAAAGTGGTCGCGTGCGTGCATGGTCGTCAGTCACCAAGTTTAGAAGACTATCCCACAGCCGACGAAAAACTGTTTGCTCTGTTGGGGGAACCAACCGCCGACGAAACTTTGCCTGCTGAGAGCCCTGGCACCATCCGTCGAATTGGTCAGGGTCAATTAATTTACGGACCAATCACTGCTGACTCTTTTTCGAACTACGGTATCGAGCCCGACTTCATCGCTTACACATCAACCGGCAAACGGCTTCACAATCTCGCTTGGAACCATCGACGTTCGGAAACCGCCGATTGGTATTTCGTGTCGAACCAAGCGGACGCCGCTCAGGAAGTGATTCTTTCTTTGCGTGAGCAAGGCATGCAGCCCGAAATTTGGAATCCGGTGACGGGCGAAATTCAGCAGGCCAAGAAATGGACGATTGTCAAAGGTCGCACCGTTCTGCCCGTGCGACTCGAACCCAGTGGTTCACTGTTTGTCGTGTTTCGCGAAGCCACCGACGTCACAGGCCAAGCTGAAGGAACCAATTGGCCGAAATTCCAAGAACGACAAGCACTAATAACACCGTGGCAGGTATCGTTCGACGAATCACTTGGCGGGCCCGGTGAAACGATTGAATTCGCCGAACTTATTGATTGGTCTCACCATAGCGACACCAGAATACGCCACTACTCCGGCACGGCCACCTACACAAACAAATTTCAGTGGGAGAAGTCCACAGAAAAAGTGTGGCTCGATCTCGACCAGATTTCTAACATCGCCGAAGTGCGAGTCAACGGCATCGCCTGCGGCACGGCCTGGACGCCTCCTTATCGTGTCGATATTACCAAAGCACTACGCGAAGGTGACAACGAACTATCGATCGCTGTCACCAACACTTGGGCCAACCGCTTGATAGGCGATGCTCAACTTCCTGCCGCGGAGCGTATCACCTGGACGACCGCTACACCACTACGTAGTAGCGCGAAATTACTTCCCGGGGGTTTACTAGGTCCCGTGACTTTGCTGACGGAAGTCCAATCCGAAGCAACAGCGGTTTCGCCGAAAGACATGGAGGCTGTCTTCGAGGAAGTCAAAACGCCTTTCAAATACGGCGTGCTGCTCGAACCCGAGCAAGGACAATTTCTCGATTGCCCCAACGTCTTCCGGCATGGCGATGCCTGGTACATGGTTTACGTCGCCATCACCGACAAAGTTGGTTACGAAACATGTCTTGCCCGCAGCGACGATTTATTGAAGTGGGAACCACTGGGGAAAACTCTGCCGTTCGCCAACGAAGGTTGGGACAAATGGCAAGCCGACGGCAGCATCGCGCTCGTTGATCCCAAATGGGGCGGTTCTTCAGAGCTGCAATCCTTTGACGGCAAGTATTGGATGTCATACTTCGGTGGGGCCAAGCAAGGTTATGAAACCGATCCCCTCTCGATTGGCATGGCCTGGACCACCGAACCACAACTGGCAAAGCCTTGGCATCGTTTGGCAGAGAATCCCGTCCTCACGCCCGGCCATCCCAACGCTCGCGAATTTGAAAAGGCAACGCTCTACAAGAGCCATATCCTGTGGGACAAAACGGAATCCCTCGGTGCTCCGTTTGTCATGTATTATAACGCCAAGCAAACTGGGCCGTGGATCGAACGCATCGGCATGGCCACTTCGCACGACATGGTGCATTGGCAACATTACGGCAAGCAGCCCGTCATCGACAACTTCAAGGGAATCTCGGGCGATCCGCAAATCGTGCGCATGGACGATCTGTGGGTGATGTTCTATTTCGGGGCGGGTTGGAAAAAAGGGGCGTTCGACACGTTTGCGAGTTCACGCGATTTAGTGCACTGGACCAAATGGTCGGGCGAAGATTTGATCAAACCGTCTGAGCCTTGGGACAAAACCTTCGCGCACAAACCTTGGCTCCTGAAACACGACGGGGTGGTCTACCACTTTTATTGTGCCGTGGCGGGGGACAATCGCACGATTGCCTTGGCCACCTCACGCGACTTGCGTCCAACGCCGGAGCAGCCGTGATTCGCACGTTTACACTCCTGAGCTTGATTGCCTGCCTGGCGGTTTCCGTGCTGGCCGATCCGCCCGATTGGGAGAATGAGCAGGTCATGGCTCGTAATCGTCTCCCTGCTCGAGCCTCGTTCACGCCGTTCGCCGACGTCGAACAAGCTCGCTTAGGTCAGCAAAATCAATCGCCCTGGTATCAAACGCTCAACGGCGATTGGAAATTTCATTGGGTACCACGACCTGACGACCGACCAAAAGATTTCTACAAATCCAACTTTGACGATTCGGCCTGGAAAACAATTCCCGTTCCCTCGAATTGGGAAATGCAAGGCTACGGCACGCCGATCTATGTCTCGGCGGGCTACCCCTTCAAGATCGACCCACCGCGCGTGACGTCCGAACCGCCGCAAGAATACACGGCTTTCAAAGAGCGCAACCCCGTCGGTTCGTATCGCCGTACGTTTGAAATTCCCGACACATGGGGGAAGCGCCACACGATTCTGCATTTTGCTGGCGTCGACAGCGCGTTCAACGTCTGGGTCAACGGCCAGTTTGTCGGTTACAGCGAAGACAGCCGCACGCCGTCGGAGTTCGATATCACCGACAAACTCGTTGCCGGCAAGAATCTCATCGCGGTGGAAGTCTTTCGCTGGAGCGACGGCAGCTATCTCGAAGATCAGGACATGTGGCGGCTCAGCGGCATCTTTCGCGATGTGTATTTGCTTTCACGCCCCGAAGTTTCGATTGCAGACTTTGCCGTGCGAACGGAGCTTGATGACGAATACAAAAATGCGGAACTTCAGATCGAACCAGAGCTTACGCTATCAGGCAATCAATTGCTCGACGGCTGGACTCTCGAAGCCCAACTCTTTGACGGCGGCAAACCTGTCTTTGCCAAGCCGCTCACAGCTGACGCGGCAAAGATCGCAAATCCCACCTACAAAGCCGATCTCTTGGTCGAACGCACTCCACAGCGTGGCCAACCGAAATTTGGTTGGCTCACTGCGAAGATCGAATCGCCTAAACTTTGGACCGCCGAGACTCCCCATCTCTATCGCCTCGTGCTGACCCTGCGTGATACCGACGGCAACGTCATCGAAACCACTGGCAGCAACGTCGGCTTTCGTGACGTAAAAATTCGCGACGGCCAACTCCTCGTCAACGGCCAACCCGTGCGACTTCGCGGTGTGAATCGCCACGAACATGATCCCACTGAGGGCCACGCGATTTCTGAAAGCCGGATGATCGAAGACATCCGGTTGATGAAGCAAGCCAACATCAACGCTGTTCGCACGGCCCATTATCCCAACAACGCACGCTGGTACGAACTGTGCGATGTGTATGGACTCTACGTGATGGACGAGGCCAACATCGAAACGCACGGCCTCCGCGGCCAACTGGCCAGCGAACCAACTTGGCACGCCGCGTTTCTTGAACGCGCCGTCCGCATGGCCGAGCGCGATAAAAATCATCCGAGCGTGATTCTCTGGTCGCTCGGCAACGAGTCGGGTTACGGCCCCAACTTCGCGGCGATCTCGGCTTGGCTACGTGCCTTCGATCCCACGCGGCCGATTCATTACGAAGGGGCACAGGATGCTCCCACCGATCCCAACACGGTCGACGTTATCAGCCGTTTTTATCCTCGCGTGCAGGGGGAATATCTAAATCCTCCAGATGCGAAGGGTGATGCTGAATTGGAGCGCGCGGAAAATGCTCGCTGGGAACGGTTACTCGATTTGGCGAAAGACGATCCGAGTGGCCGTCCCATTTTGGCGAGCGAATATGCCCACGCGATGGGGAACTCAATGGGCAATCTGCGTGAATACTGGGAGGAAATCTATTCTGATCCGCGCCTGCTGGGGGGCTTTATTTGGGAATGGTGCGATCAAGGACTGTACAAAACCAACGACGATGGCCAGAAGTTTATTGCCTACGGTGGCGACTTTGGCGATTCCCCCCACCATCGTGTTTTCTGCATCAAAGGGATCGTCACGGCCGAGCGCGAAAAGACATCGAAATTCTGGGAAGTCAAAAAAATCTATCAGCCCATCTTGATGGAAGCCGACGCAACGCTTACGGATAGCAAAACGATCCACATCACGAACCGCCATTCGCATCTCAATCTCAAGGAATTCGACATTCGCTGGCAACTCATCTGTGATGGCGACGTTGCCGAGCAGGGGGTACTACCTTCGATTGACGTTCCCGCAGGCAAGCAAGGGGCTCTATCGCTCGAACAAATCCCAATCGACGCAAACTCAGAGGGCGTGTGCTCGCTCAAAATCAGCTTTCAAACACGCAATGATGCCCCTTGGGCGAAAGCGGGCCATGAAATCGCCAGGGATCAATTTCCGGTTGCTACAAAGTCATCTCCTAAGCTCGTAAACCAAGCCACATTGCCGTCGCTCACCGTGAAGGATTCCAATGACGTTGTGCAAATCAACGGCAAGGATTTCGCCGCCCAATTCAGTCGACGATTGGCAGCGCTCACGTCTCTCAAATACGACGACAAGGAGTTATTGGCAGTCGAGCAAGAACCCGCTGGACCGGTGGCCCAATTCTTCCGAGCCCCTGCGGAAAATGACCGTGGCTTCGGAAATTGGCTGGCTCGTAACTGGCAAGAGGCGCGCCTTGCTGATCCAGAGCGCGGGATCGAATCCTTCGAGGTGAAGCAACTGGCTGACAATCTCGTCCAAATTGAAACAGTCATCAAAAATACTGTTGCCCAAGGTTCGATCACTCAAAAAGCGACGTGGCTCATCCGGGGCGATGGTTCGCTCGACCTTCAAGCAGAGTTTCTACCAGGTGGTGATCTCCCGCCACTTCCACGTATTGGTATCGTCATGAAACTTGCCGGCAGCTTCGATCAGCTTTCCTGGTATGGCCACGGTCCTTACGAAAACTATGCCGACCGCTTGGAAAGTTCGCCGCTAGACATCTATCACAGCACCGTCAACGAGCAGGCTTTCCCGTATCCTCGCCCCCAAGAAACCGGCAACAAAGAAGGAGTTCGTTGGCTCGCACTACGCAATTCCACGGGGAGTGGACTGCTCGTCGTGGCAGAAGGAGAACCTTTCGCTGCATCAGCCTTGCGTTTCACCGCTCAAGACTTAGCAGCCGCTTCGCACAATTACGAACTCAAGCCACGCAATGAAGTCGTCGTATCAATCGACGCACGCCACTGCGGCCTTGGCAACGGCAGCTGCGGCCCGGGTGTGCTCACCAAATATGCGGTCCCAGTTCAGCCCTATTCACTGCATGTCGGTTTTCGTCCCCTCGATCCTGATTCCTCTCTCAAAATCGAAACAAAGATCAAATACCAAAAGTAATTCTCAAGTCACTCGTCTAACTCTTATCAGCGCTGATTAGCGATAATCAGCGTTCCTAATCTCATCATGAAATCAATAAACAAACACAGCGTTTCGTTGCTCGGCTTCTTACTGCTTTTATTTTGCAGCTCAGCCTTAGCCGCCGAACCAATCACAATTAAGGTTCCTACTGACGCCGCTCCCCGCGTTCAATTTGGAGTCGAACGGATCCTCAGCGCGCTAGAGAAATGCGGTATCGATGCAACAACGACAAACGATGCGGCCGCGCAAATCCTCATCGGCGATTCACAGGACGCTGCTGAACTTGGCAATGAAGGCTTTCATCTGCAATCCAATAGCCAGGGTCAAATCACAATCCATGGCGGCGGGGATTCGGGGTTGCTCTACGGTTGTCTGGAGCTTGCCCGACGTATTGAGGCTGAAAAAACGCTTCCCCAAAACTTGGACATTCAAGATGCCCCTGTGTTCAAATTGCGCGGTCCTTGCTTCGGCATGCAAAAGACAAGCATCCTCCCCGGTCGCAAGGTTTACGAATACCCATACACGCCCGAATTGTTTCCCTTCTTTTACGACAAGGCCTACTGGCAACAGTATCTCGATTTTCTCGTCGAGAATCGCATGAACACACTCTACATTTGGAATGGCCACCCGTTCGCTTCGCTCGTGCAGCTTCCCGACTATCCCTATGCACTCGAAGTCTCGCCCGAAGTGTTCGAGAAGAACGTCGAGATGTTCCGCTACATCGCCAAGGAATGCGATAAACGGGGCATTTGGCTTGTGCAGATGTTTTACAACATCATCGTGTCCCAACCTTTTGCCAAGCATCATGGCCTTCCGACGCAAATGGATCACATCGATCCAATCGCTGCCGATTATACTCGTAAGTCCATCGCCGAATTCGTGCGGCAATATCCCAACGTCGGCCTCATGGTTTGTCTCGGTGAAGCCTGCGTCACGCTCGACAATCAAGTGAAGTGGTGTACCGAAGTGATTTTGCCCGGCGTGAAAGATGGCATGCAAGCAGCGGGACTCGTAGAGGAACCTCCCGTCGTGATCCGTGCCCACGCGACCGACGCCACCGTCGTAATGCCCAAAGCACTTGAGGTGTATCGCAATCTCTACACCGAGGCCAAGTTCAACGGCGAATCGCTCACCACCTGGGAACCACGCGGTTTGTGGCAGGAGATTCATCAAAAACTGAGTCAACTCGGTTCGACTCACGTCTCGAATATTCACATTCTCGCCAACCTCGAACCTTTCCGTTACGGAGCGCAGCGCTTCATCAAAAAATCGGTGCAAGCCTCGCGCGATCGGCTGGGGGCTCAAGGCTTGCACGTATATCCGCTGGCCTATTGGAATTGGCCCGATGCTCCCGACAAAGTCACGCCGCCGCTTCAGCAGATCGAACGGGATTGGATTTGGTTCGAAGCCTGGGCACGCTACGCTTGGAATCCCGACATTGAAGACGACGCTGATCAGGAATATTGGATCGTTCGTCTCGCCGAGAAGTATGGATCACGCGCAGCGGCCGAGCAGATCCTTACTGCTTACAACGAGTCGGGCGAGTGCGCGCCCTTGCTCTTGCGTCGATTCGGCATCACTGAGGGAAATCGCCAGACTTTGGCGTTAGGCATGACGCTGGATCAACTGATCAATCCTGAAAAATACCGGCCGTATCCAGAGCTATGGCTTTCGCAGGCGCCACACGGCGAGCGTCTGGATGAATACGTACAAAAGGAACTCGCCGGAAAACCGCATACCGGCGAAACTCCCGTGTCTGTCCTGGCTGATGCACTTGCATGTTCAGAGAAGGCCGTCAACGCTATGGAACAGGCCGCCTCCAACGTCTCGACAAATCAAGCGGAATTCAACCGACTCAAGAATGATGTCGCTTGCATCCGTGCGATGGTGCAAAACTACGCCGCCAAGGTGAACGCAGCCATACTGGTTATGAAGTTCCAACAAACTCATGACACGAGCTTGCTCAACGAGGCCGAACAACAACTGGCGGAAAGTCTCGAGCATTTTCGCAAGTTAACTTTACTCACCAATGGCTCCTATGAATTTGCCAATTCGATGCAAACTGACACCCGCAGAATCCCAGTGACCGGGGCCATCGGCACCGAGCCTGTCAGCTTTCATTGGTCACAAATGCTGCCCGTTTACGAACAAGAACTTGCCGACTTTCAAGCTTCCGTCGCGGCCGTCAACGGCGGTGACACGACGGCCCTGTTCCGTCGCGAGAAGAAACCTCTCCGCAAGGCGGCCGTCAAAGTTCTCACTCCGCAAGCAGAAGCCTACACCGTCCAAACCGGCACGCGGGCGTACAACGATCAGCAATGGCGAATTCAAGCCCTGGTTCCTGAACTCGATCAACTCACAGGAATTCGCTTTCCTCACACCACGGCGGCACAAGGTGAGTACGATCCCGTGGAATTTGAAGTCGAAGAGCCGGTGCTCGTGCTGATCGGCTACATCCGCGACGAAGACAAGCAGTGGCTCCAACCACCGCGGCTCGAAATGGATGCCCTGGGTGGCGAACGGGGTGGCACCGAAGTTTACATTCAGGATGCGGCCATCGTGGACACGTTACCTCCCATCGACGTGTACGCTCTCCGTTTCGACAAAGGAAAACACAAACTCACGATGCGCGGCCAAGGCAGTTTTACTGTTCTAGGCATCGCCGTCGAAGAATAGCTTTGAGGAACAATAGATGAACCGACGCAACTTTCTGGCGGCTTCCGCCGTGGCGACAGGCACTGTTATACTTGGCGATCAATTCCTCGCAGCCACAGAAGCGACAAATGATCGCTATAAAATCGGCGTCTGCGACTGGATGATCCTCAAGCGTCAGAGACCTGGGGCTCTTACGTTGGCCAAAGAAATTGGCGTCGACGGGGTGGAACTCGACATGGGTTCGCTGGGGCAACGCGATACGTTTGAAAACGCCCTCGCCGCTCCCAAAATCCGCGAGCAATTTCAAGAGCAAGCCGCGGCACTTGGCATTGATATCTGCTCAATTGCCATGTCGGGGTTTTACGCACAATCGTTCGCCGAGCGGCCCACCTACAAACAGATGCTGGGCGATTGCATCGAGACGATGACCCAATTCGGTGTCAAAGTGGCTTTTCTCCCGTTGGGAGTGCAGGGTGATCTCAACTTGCATCCCGAACTACGCCCCGCCATCGTCGAACGACTGCGTGAAGTTGGCCAAATGGCCGAGGATGCCGGTGTGGTCATCGGCATCGAAACTGCCCTCGATGCCCAAGGCGAAGTCGAGTTACTCGAAGAGATCAGCTCACCCGCGATTCGCAGCTACTTCAATTTTGCCAACCCACTGCAAAACGATCGCAACCTAATCACCGAATTACAAACGCTGGGCAAAGACCGAATTTGCCAGGTTCACTGCACGGATGAGGATGGCGTTTGGCTGGAAAATAACAAACGGCTCGACATGCCGTTGGTCAAAAAAACGCTCGACCACATGGGCTGGAGCGGCTGGCTCGTGATGGAACGTTCCCGCGACGCGAAAAATGCTCGTGACGTACGCGGCAACTACGGCGCGAACGCCCGCTACCTCAAGAAAATCTTCCAAACTCCTTAAGTTAGCCGGCATCGTCCCGATGCCCTTCAAGCTATTCCGGCAGATCCACCACCACTCGCGACAACCCCGGCGTATGGGCCATCTCCTCACCATCAATCAGCACGATGAACCCTGTGCCACGGTTGTAGCGTTTGCCAGTGCGGTCCCAAATGACTGTGACGTTGTGCCCATGATACGGCACACCATCCAAACAGAACCAATCCCAGGAATCATCTGGCAGTAAGGGATCGACAACCAACGTGTTGTCGTCCTGCGGCACAATCCCCACCAAGCCGCTAATGACCAAATCACAGAAAGTCGAGTGATTGTAAAACCGGCTCCGCTTTTCTTTTTCGCCCGTGATCAGCCACTCGCCAGTGGTTTCGTCCAAGTACTCGCCAATGTAGGCCACGCCATCCTTTTGATGCGAACGAGCATAGGTCAGCAGTTGCTCGAAATAATCACGTTTGGTGACAAACTCTTGGTCTTGGCTCCTTAGCAAATTGGCGAGCCCAGTGAGAGTTTGGCTCGTCGCGAAGGGCCACACCGCCCCATCCCATTCGCATGTCCCCGTGCCGTGAGTGCGGTATGCTGGGTGTCTTCGCTCTGCCGTCGTGATGCCCCACGGAGCCCAAAAACCTTCGCGATCATTGAGCTGCAACCACGCTTTGGCATGATCGTCGTCAGCCAGGCTGAACATCCAAGGAATAAAACCGATTTGTTCCCTGACATTCAAGGACTCACCGTCAGCGGTCTTGGCGACATAAAACTTCAGATTTTCATCCCACAATTTCTCATTGATCTTTTTTCTTAGATCGCCGGCTGTCTGAGCAAACTCATTCGCAACATCATCACGCCCAGCCATCTTCGCAATCGCGCTGATCGCCCCGGCATTGGCGGCCATGTAGCTGTTGATCGTCGGCCGCACATTTTCAACGTGTCGCCCGCCGCTGATCGATTCCTCCATGCCGTCTTTAACATCGTGTTGCCAGAACATGCCGTCGGGCCGACCGCGTTCCGTAACCCCCATGCGATAGTCGGCCACCAAATCATCCAGCAATTCAACCAAAAATTGATTGTCGCCCGTCACCAAAAAGCGCTCGTAAAGGGCCGACGCTGCCCAACTGCTGAACTTATGAAGATGCGGCATCGGTCCGCCATTGGTTCCACCGCGAAACCAAAACAGCGTGTAGTCATCGAGCAATTTCTGATCGCCGAGCCAACGTCCCTCGGCAAGGTGATGACCATAAGCACACGCAATCGTGTTGTGTTTCCCCGCGTGACTGACGGGCGTGATGAACTCGGTGAGTACCAAGCCTTCATCCGTCTGCTTAATGTGCTTACGAAAACTCCACCAACGGAAATAGTAAGGCTCTTCCAACTGTCCGGCGGGGCAATCAAAGAAGGGAATTTGCTCGACCATCCAGCCCCAAGCCTTCGCATTGGGAATAGAATTCACGACCGCTTCTTCATCCGCGGCATTAAATTTTTCGACGTAGTGCCGATAGTTCTCCGGCTTCAGCAAGACCGGCTCGGCATAGGCAAATAGATTTAGGAATGTTGGAAGTGCCAGTAATAGTGAGCCACGGATGAAACACTGATTTAACACTGCTAAACTCTCTCCAAAAATCTGATCTGTGTTCGCTCCGTGCAATTCCGTGGCCAACTATTCCTTAACTCGCTTGATGCGAATCGCCATGTAGGGCTTGCCGGGTAGTTCAATCTTGCGACCATCGGCATCGCCGTAAAAATAGTCGTCGAGTTTCTTGAGCGTGAACGTCCCCTCCAAGGGCGTGACGGTCATATCCCAAGCATCAAGCACTTCCGCCGTGAACTTCATATCCTCCACCGGCGGCATCCCTTTTAATTGTGGCGGGTTCGGCAATTTAAACTTCCACTCCTTGGGCTTATCCTTGCCAAAGTAAACCAAGTAATACTCGGAACTTTGCCCCGCATATTCAGGGTTCTGCCATTTATCAATCGGATTGATTCCCTCGGCGGGGCTATCTTCCAGCACTTCGCGCAAGAACCCCAACCGCTCGGGGCTCTTCCCTTTCAGCACGCCCCCCTTGGACCACCACAAAATATCGTCGGGGCTCAAATATGTTTCGCCATGCCCCACATAAGTACCACCAATGGTCCCCGCCCAAAACCGATGGACCATTTCTTCCGCGGAAAGATTACCCCAACGCTTGGGAAGATCCCCTTCATATTTCACTTCGTCAAACACGATCGGCTTGCGATAGGCATCACGATACAATTCCGCCCGAGCGGGATCTTCCACAGCCGCCCCATTTTGAATACTTGCATGGGTCAACCACGGCCTCGTTTGATTGAAAAGTTCCTTGCCATTGTGAATCGACAGCAAATGCTCATAAGGATCCGCCGCGTCGACGACCTCACCGATGCGTTCCCAATCTTCCTCGCGCTTTTCGGTCATAAAATCGTATTCATTGGCCAGCGACCACCACACATTGCGGTACGCATCCAATCGGCTCACGACATATTTCAAATAGCGATCATCCTCGACGGGCGACATACGGTCGAACCCCCAGTGACCTTCATCGTAAGGGTGCAACAAAATGATGTCGGCCTCGATCCCCAGTTTTTGCAAATCCAGCACGCACTGGTCGAGATGTTGAAAAAACTTCGGATTAAACTTTTCTGTGTCCCAGCTCCGTGGCGGAGTTCCTTCGAACGGATACAACTCGGGCTCATCCATGTTCCAGTTGTAACGCTTGGGAAACACACAGAATCGCAACTTGTTGAACGGTGACTTGGATAATGTCTCCAGTGTCTGTTTCTCTAACTTTTCCGGCTGATGATTCCAGGCATAGCACGTTGTTCCCAATTGCTTGTAAGGCGTGCCATCGGCATAAGCAAAGTGAAAAGTGTTGGCCACCCGCACGGGACCGTGATTGGTCCCCGTCGGCTTCGTGACCGTGAACTTGCCGGACTTGCCGTCTAACTCTGGTCGATTGCTCTTGGTGATGAACTGCCACTCGCCTTCTTTCTCTGGCATGAATCGCAAGCGATAAACGCCATCGCCGTCGTAAAAACCATCAACCTCAACGGAGGTTTCATTCTGAAAGAACTTGGCCGACAGCAACACGTCGACGAAAGGATTTCCTTCCTTTGTGCCGTTCAACGTCACCTCGCACGTACCCCATTGTTCGACCTCAGGCGTGACTTCGACCGCAGAGGACTCGGCTGCCAGCGCCCGATCCGCAGCCAAACAGATGAGGCACAATCCCAGGAGGGCAAGGTATCGATACATATTTTTGTCCAATCAAAAGGGCCGCGTGGCTCCGATTTTATAGCAAGCCTGACCCGCACTCAGTGGGTTTGCAACCAACGATGACAAATGACCATACGAAACGCAATGTCGTTGGTTTTCACGACTTCCGAAGAGTACAATCAACTATCGCAGACACCTCCGTTGCAATCAAGGAATGGAATTTCGCAAATGCTCGTCGCCAAGCATTACTTTTCTCTGACAACCGCCGCTTTTGTCGTCGCGATTGTTCCGACGCTGCTTCAAGGCCAGGCGATCACGGATACTGCCAACAGCAAGTTTGCCGTCGTCCAACCTATTCCACTTGATGAGGTCCGCTGGACCGATGGCTTTTGGGCCGACCGGGTCGATACTTGCCATAACAAATCAATCCCCACGATGTGGGCCCTGATGCGCGACGGCACGTACAAGCCATTCCTCGAGCATTTCCTGATCGCTGGCGGCAAGTCCGAGGGAGACTACCACGGCGCCCAGTGGAACGACGGGGATTTCTACAAATGGCTCGAAGCGGCCATCGCCACGTATGCCGTCACGCAAGACCAAGCACTCGGCGGAGCAATCGACACCTCGATCGCCGCGATCGTTGCCGCACAACGGGAGGACGGCTACATCCACACGCCCGTTTTGATCCGCAAACGCAATGGCGACATGACCGCTAAGCCGTTCGAGAATCGCCTCAACTTCGAGATGTACAACATGGGCCATCTCATGACGACGGCTTGCCTGCACTACCGACTGACACAAAAAACAGATTTACTTGATGCAGCCGAAAAGGCAGCTCGGTTCATGATCAAAGCATTCGAAGATCCGACTCCTGAACTCGCTCGCAACGCCGTCTGCCCATCGCATTATATGGGCGCGATTGAACTCTATCGCACGACAGGCAAACCCGAGTATCTCAAGCTTGCCCAAACATTCCTCGATATGCGTAACCTCGTGACCGAAGGGGGCGACGACAACCAAGACCTTGTTCCTTTTGTTGAACAAAAAGAAGCAGTCGGCCATGCCGTCCGCGCCAATTACCTGTATGCCGGTGCAGCCGATCTCTATGCGGAAACGGGTGACAAATCTTTGCTCGAGCCACTGCAAACCATTTGGGAAAACTTGGTTCAAAAAAAGCTTTATATCACCGGGGCCTGCGGCGCTCTTTACGATGGTGCCTCACCCGATGGAAGTGCCGACCAAGCCCACATCACGCGCACGCATCAATCCTTCGGTCGTAATTATCAACTCCCCAACACGACCGCTCACAATGAAACCTGTGCCAACATTGCCGGGGCAATGTGGAACTGGCGAATGTTCCTGCTCACCGGCGAAGCCAAGTATGTCGACCTCGTGGAGCTCGCCCTCTACAACAGCATCCTGAGCGGAGTCAGCCTCGACGGCACCGAATACTTTTATGTGAATCCGTTGCGCGTCGTCGATCCTTTGCCAGTTGAATTGCGCTATCCCCGCACGCGGCAAAAATTCTTCACGTCATTCTGCTGCCCACCCAACGTGGTTCGCATGATCGCCGAACTCAGCGGGTACGCCTACAGCAAATCCAATGACTCGGTGTATGTGAATCTCTATGGCAGCAACACGCTCAACACAACTCTCGGCGATGCCCCGCTCAAGATCACGCAAACCACTAATTATCCGTGGGATGGCAGGGTTACGCTCACCGTCGACGAATGCCCAAGCGATGAATTTTCCCTGAAACTTCGCATTCCGGGTTGGAGTGAAGGAGCAAGTTTGGTCATTAACCGATATGAGGAAGCAAAGCACGAATCAAGTAATACACCTACTGAATTCTGGAAAGTGGATACACTCACGCCATCATCTTACTGCGAGATACGCCAGAAATGGAAACTAGGTGACACCATCGAACTCGTTCTCCCCATGCCAACGCAGCTCGTGGAAGCCCATCCACTTGTCGAAGAAGTCCAAAACCAAGTTGCCATCAAACGGGGCCCCATCGTTTATTGCCTGGAGTCGGCCGACTTGCCCAAGGATGTTCAACTTGAAAACATCGTGATCCCTGCCGGTGCCAAGCTCACGACAAAGTTCGACGCCGATCTGCTCGGGGGAGTTGAAGTTGTCGAAACCGAAGCACTTGTCGAGCCAGCCACCGACTGGGGTTCAGAACTTTATCGGCCCAAGCAACCTGCTGAAGCCAAAACGATTCCGCTGCGGCTCATTCCCTACTACGCCTGGGCCAACCGCGGGGCAGGGGAGATGACCGTTTGGCTGCCGGTGAAATAAATCGCTGAATATTTCATCCCGAGGGAGGCTTGCCGACCGTGGGATCTGGTTGGCATTTGCGAAACATGTTCAAATCGTATACGCGTCGTTGGCCAGATTCTTCAGCTCGCAGAACTCACCTCAGAATGATTTTAGAGGTCACTTCCCGGTTAGCCACAACACATGCCCCTTAGTAGGGAGCGACACCTTGCCATCTTGCACAGATTCCGTGGCAACCACCTCGCCGCTTTTTGGATTCAACCACCTTGCTTTATAGCTTCCTTGCGCGAGGTTTAGCGATAGCGGTTCTGAATCATTGGTTGTGTAGATGAGATAGTTGCCGTCTCCCGCCAAACACCATACATCATCACCATCCACCACATCGTCGGTCGGCAACATCGAAACAATCTGTTCGGCCAACTCGTCCGGCAGCTTCACGTCGGCGAGCGAGCCGCCCCCCATCAACACGGCCCAACCATCTCGGCCGCTTCGACAATTCTGATCTGCATAGTACGTGACAGCCTTTTCTGGATGGGCCAGTCGCGTCTCACGGACCGCTTTCACAATCGACGCGAACGAACTCTCTTTCGGCTGCAACTGACGCATGTGCTGCCGCGGAGCCAAATTGGCTCCCCCCGGCGGCGCATACAATTTGAAATTCTTGTCGTATGTCCAATACCGAATATCGATTACATCGACATGGGGACTTCGCTCGGGATCGGCGAGGATCGCGTCTTGTACGTCCTTCGTGGCACTTAACGCAATGATGACATCGCGCTCGTGTTCGTTCTGCCATTCGATGATCGTATCGAGCCAGAATTGCACAAACTCCAGCGGGCCGGTGTACTCGGCACTCGTGAGTTGAATCACGTTGGGCGAATCGGCCAAGGCATCTAAACACTGACGGATATATTGACGATACAATTCCCGACGCGGCTCGTAAGAGAGATCGTAAAAATTGTGCGCCATGAACAAACGCTTATCGCCAATAAAAGGCGGCGGTTCCGGCAGGCCCATGTCGTTCACGTTATTCGCTGGCCGCCAAGGACAATCGACCCAATGGGCACCTGCTTCGAGAATATTGTGTTGAAAAAAATGCTGATGAAATAATGCTAATCCGCGTTCTTCGCCCAGTCTTGAAAAATCTTTGAGCCGCTGCCAATACCACGGATTCGGCTTCGTGAGATCGTATTTGCTCAAACCGTCCCACGCTGTCCCTTCACCCGTGCGGGCAAACGGCTGTTCATAAAACGGTGGGATCACCGCCCCATCTTCTTGCCGTCCCATGAGATGATCGTCCCGCCGCCGTTCGTACCATAGGCCGTAGTGATGTTCGTACGCGGCGATATCCTCATCGACCATTTGATCGGCGACCGCAGCAAGGTCGTCCGTAAGTCCAGTTCCCGTTCGAGCCGGCGCAAACCGGCTGATGTTCGGTCCCATGGCAGGGGCATCATCGGGCCGCATGGTTCCACGCCACCACGTCGGGTTCATGTATCCGCCCGTCTTGACCTTGTCATCGATCACAAGCCAGCCATTCTTGATCGCTAAGGGATGCGATTCCGCCTGTTTTCTTGTCTGCGGTGCTTTGATCTCCTCAGCATTTACACTTTCCGCTTGCCGCTGGTGTGCTGCATGAGCGAGATTCTCGCGAATCACATCCACAAGTTGCCGTGCGGGCTCATTCGATTCAGCCACAAACTTGGCGGCTTCTTCATAAGTGGGGTTCGTAGCCCCTACGGGCTCGCCCAAGATGGGATCAACTCGCGTGGCCGCTTCCGGTCCCACGCGCTCCGCCAGTTGTGCTTTGTAAAGGCTTAGGGGATTCACGAAATCGCTGCGCGCTTCGAACGTGCCGTCACCTGAAAACGCCGCCCAATTGCCAAGCGACCAGTTGTTCGCTCCCGGCGGTCGGAAGCAGTCCACCGTCGAAGCTCGGCATTGCCACAACACACAGTTCGCCGCCGACCAACCAGATCCCGCGGGATTCGTCCAGCGATTCACCAAATGCAAGCCGCCCCCTTCGAGGCGGACGTTGTCGTACAACACACCCGACGCCCAACTTTCGAGTGGTCCGCTATCGCTGTGCGCGCGGTCTGCGATGCAATTCACAAACGCATTCGGCCCCGGCGCACAATGCCCGACGGCAAAATCGCGCCGTCCTTCTTCTGACCAACACCGCAAGAAAAGGCCAAGCTGACCCTGAGTAAAGAAAGTATGCCTGCGATAGCCGCCGAGTTCAGAGATCGGCTCCGTCGAAATGCAATCCTCGACGGTGATCCACTTCGTCCCCGGCAGCAATTGCACGGCCCCACCGGCAAACTGGCGGAACGTCACACGCCGCACCCAAGCATTCTGCACGTTGTCAAACGTAATCCCCAACCAGGCATGATCTTCATCTTTGGGGTTCTCGGATTTCACTTCCGATACCAAATTCAAATCTTCGATGCCAACATTCTCAATCCGCTCAGGCCACGTATATTTCTGCAAAGTCCCGCCACCCCAACGGCGTTCCAAGGCAGTCGTCACCGGGGCATCAAGCGTCACCGTCTTGCCATCGATTGACATAATCGTTCGATCCCAGCGAATATCCCGTGACCCCGGTCGCCAACCAACGCCAAAAGCATCTCCTCCCACGCTCTTGATCCACTCGATCGTGCTTGGCCGCGTAATAATGACTGAATCACCAACTTTCAAACTTTCAACCGAAGCGAGTTGAACTTGGTTCGCCCCGACGGGAACAATCTCATCGGTAATCTCAATCGCATCCCCCAGTAGTGCTCGCTTCCCCGAACCAATAACACGAATCAAATCGCGTCGATCCGTTCCCGTGGCAATTAGAGTCGTGCCATTTTCCGTGGCCCCCGAACCTTGCAGCACAACGCCAGAATTACGAATCACAATTTGATCGGCAATTTGAAATTCACCCTCCGCCAACCTGACGACGCCGCGGAATCCATCCGCATCAAGTGGCAGGCCCGCAACGTGATCAATCGCCGCTTGGATCGCCGCGCCATCATCGCCGTCGGTAGGCTTCACGAGCACTTTGACGCTCACATCAGGGATATCGCGATCTCCTCCCGTGTATCCGCAACTTGAAAAATCGGGAATGCGATTTCCCAATTCATCTTTGGCATAAGACAATTGCCCAACACGATCCACGCTCACGGCTGCCCGCTGCGCAAGCGCCTGGCTCGTTAAACCTAGCAGCAACAGAAAAATGAGAAGGAATCGTCGCATTAAATTTAGGACGAAGGCTCTTCAGCCGAATCGGGGAGGACGGGAGCGTAGCGGCGGATAAGGTTGGCGATGATGGAACCCGAGACATTCATCCAAGGACTAAAAACCGCGGACGCGAGTCCCACCGTGCCTAATTTATTCATCATACCAGCCAGCCCCGAAGCCATGCCACCATTTTGCATGGCCACCTCAAAGCCGACCGTGAGGGCCTGCTTGCGTTCCAAACCCGCTAACAAGCTCAGCCAATAACCCAAAATCCAGCCGACGAGGTTATGAATCACCGCGGCGGCAAAGAGCGCAAGACCCACGTGCAAAAGATTATCGCGCCCCGCGGCGGTCGTGACGGCCGTGAAGTAAACGATTCCGAACATCGAGAGGAGATGAATATTGTCCTCGATCCAATGCCAGCGCGTCGCGGCAAGGTGAAAGGCTACGCCAACGATCAATCCGCCGGCTAGCATAGCTAGGGTTTGCAAGAGTGGCACGGGAACAATTTCTGCTATCTGGCCCCAACCACCAGCAACCAAGAAAATCAGAAAGCCTAAGCTCAAAAACGCCGCGGCGAAAATCACACGACGAACCATCGGCGAGGATTGCTTGAGAATATCGTGCAGCAACGCCGCACCAATGGGCAGTAACACAATGCGAATGATCTCGCTCATCATCGTGAGAAAATTCATTTCCACATCTTCGCCGGCTAGCATGTAGATCCAAAACGGCGTGAGCAGAGGCGCGAGCAAGGTTCCCACGGCGGTGAGCGTCACCGATAGCGCCAAGTCGGCCCCGGCCAGATAACACATCACATTCGAGGCCAAGCCGCTCGAACAAGAGCCAATCAGAACGACTCCCGCTGCGATCTCGGGTGGAAACTCAAAAACTCTTGCTAAGGCATAGCCCGTGAGCGGCATGATTGAAAATTGCAAGAACGTGCCGATAAATACCGGGTAAGGCATCTTTGCCACGCCCGCAAAGTCGCGCACGCTCATCTTGGTCCCCATGCCGAACATCACCAATTGCACGATCACCAGCAAAATCCATTTATTGCGCAGATCGATCTGCGGGACTTCCACGCCATCGAAATAGAACGGTCCCAAGTAGAGGAACGTCTCGGGATAGCACATCGCCGCGGCCACGGCGGCAAGAATCCATGCAGTGAATTGATACCCAGCAAACGCCGGCAGCCCCCCCAAGCCCACAGCCGTCAAAACTGTCGTACTCACCAGCGCCGGCTGCCACAGCGCGGAGCGTCCCAATGAAAGCCCAACGATGAAGAGGGCGAAAGCAACGATGGCAACGCCCAAGAGAAAAGATCGCTTCATGCCCAAATGCTACAGCAGGTCTTTGAGGAAATCTACCGCGATCGGTGGACTTGCCAGGATCGGCACCGAGATTTCGCTCTTAACCATTTGCTCAATCACACGCGCCATCGAAGCTTGGGCTAACACAATCACGTCGACGCGGCCTTTCAAGTCTTCTAAAGCTTTCAACACTGCGGCGTCATGTTCCGCAACGTTGCCACTCATAAGTGCCTCGAAAGCACCCGTACAGAGATGTGCGGTAATCTCAACTTCCTTACCCACGTCGTTAGCGCGGCGACGAATGAGTTCCGCGGTTGGCACCAGCGTTGTCGGCAACGTGGCAATCACTCCCACTCGATTGCCCAGCCGCACGGCCTGATCAGCCATCGGTTGGTCGACTCGTAGAATTGGTACCGAACCATTGCGCTTCGCGGAATCAACCGCGGGGCCAATCGAGGAGCACGTCACCATGATGTAATCGGCATTGGCACGTTCGGCGGCGGCAATGTGATCGCGTACGCGCTGGCTGGTGCCTTCGCTGAGTGCCCCATCGGCAATGACGTCGCGAATCAGCGAATCGTCGGCGATATGCAACAGATCAACAGCCAAGTCCATGTCGGCGCAGAGCTTGGCGAACACCGGCTCGAGCGTGGACGAGGTATGAATCAGGGCTAAAGTTTTGCGTTTCGTCGGTACCACGGAAATGTGCTACTTGCGAATTGTTGATTTATAACAGCGAGCCAAAATAATCCTCTTTGCCAACCTGCCCCCCCTTAAAGCAAATCTGCAATCCATCCACGGGTCGCCCCGGGGCGGTTGCTTTGCAGAGGGGAGCGCCGGGCATCGTAGGACAAATCATTTCCAGCGCCGTCACTCCCATTTCGCGAGTTGCATAGCTGGAGGTATCCCCCCCAGCCAGGCATACACGTTTCAACGAAGTTTGTTCCGCAACCGAAGAGATGATCTGCCCCAAGGCCGCGCCTAAACGACGCGTGCACCAAGCCTGGTTTTCCAAAGAGCGTGCGTTCCGTACGGCAAGTTGCCCGCTGGTGCTTGTCTGCCAAGCGCCCAAATCGAGCTTACCAGTGTGAACGATCACACTCTTGCCTTCATTAATTAGGTTAACCACCTTTGCGGTGACTTGCAGGAGATAAGACTTGCAATCTTCATCCGTAAGAACGCAAGTTTCGAGGGCCATTTCCGCAAATTCCCGGGATAAAGCCCAGTCAATTTGCCCATTCGTCACGGGCGAACAGCTACCCGAAGCAACCAGAATCGGCCCCCCGGCAGCGGCTGCTGGCCAGCTCTGACGGCCTGCTAGCTGCCCGGTCGCCTGCCAGTGCATTCCCAGGGCCATCTCCATCCCCGACGACCCTACCGAGAAAAGGGTCTTGCCATCAGAAGCCAGAGAATCGATGAGGCCCCCCAGTCGCGTCATCTGCTCCGGGGATAATGCATCGCAAAAAACGATCTCCGCACCCTCGGCGATGATTTCCTGCAAATATTCGCGCTGCTCGCCGAAACTTAATGAAAACTTCAAAATGTCAATGAGCCCGATTTTCTTTGTCGTTTGCTGAGCTAGATGCCGGCAAAGGTCGCTTTCCAGCATGGGTGTCACAGGATGCTGACTTGCACTCGGGTGCCGATCCAACCGATACACCACCCCCCCCTGGGCCACGCTCTCTTGCGCAAAGAGGTTGCCGAACACGCAGTAACGCCCTAACCGAGGATTGGCCACGAGGACTGGCACCACGGCCGCGTCATTGAATTCACAGCCGACGTCGATCGCTTTGCCGATGCTGCCAATTTCCGGCGACGAATCGAATGTCGAACACACCTTGTAATGCAGATGTCGCGCGCCCAAACCATGTAAACTCGCGAACGCGGGGCGTAATTCGGCTTCCATCTCCGTCGGCGGCAAAGACCGTGCGATGCCCGCCAATCCCACGGCCTGGGCATCCGGATATTGCGCGAGCATTTCACGCGTCGGCGGCTCGGTGAAGAGCACCGTTTTCGCACCAGCCGTCGCCAGCACTTCGAGCGCATCGGTGGAGCCGGTGAAATCGTCGCCGTAATAGGTCAGCAAAAGATCGTTCATGAAAAATCCTTCGTCACTTCAAACTGAATTTTTCATGCGATTGTTTCAAAAGCGGGTACTCGGCGATGGCTTCCTCCCAAGACAATCCATCGGCCGCTGCCACCCAAGCTTGTTTTAACGCCCGTACCCCGTCGCCTGCTCCGCCCGGATGGGCCATTATTCCGCCCCCTGCTAAATAGAGCAGGTCCAACGTCTGCGTCCGACGGTACGTTTCCGGCGCTTGGCCGCCCCATTGGCCTGACGAAACCACGGGTAAAATCGTCTCGCCCACACCGATGGGCTTAAGGCATGCTTGAATAGAACGCACCACCGAATCGTCGGACTCCCAAAACTTGTTCTGGATGCCGTTCACATGCAATTGATCGACCCCAGCCAACCGCCAAAGTTTTTGATAAGCAGCGAATTCAATCCCCAACGCTGGCGAGCGATTGAGCATCCCCCACCCATTGCGATGGCCATGCACGGCGAGATCACCCTGATCGCAAATCTTCTTCACCCCCGCGATGCCGAGGCTGTTAAGACTCATCATCACGGCTGTTCCCCCGCTACGCAGAACCTTGTTGTAATGCTCGTGCATCAGGTCGAGTTCGTCGGTGATATTGAACGCCACCATAACCTTTTTGCCGGTATGATCGGCGTGGCGATTCACGACGTCCATCACCGCATCGACTCGCTCATCGAACGGCGAATGCGGCGGATTGGCCATCAGCTCATCGTCTTTGATGAAATCGATGCCCGCTTCCACCAAGGTATTCACGAGAATCGCCGTTTCGCCCGGCGAAAAACCCACACTGGGCTTGATGATCGTGCCAATCATGGGCCGATGCTCAACGCCCATCAGTCGTCGTGTGCCAGCCACGCCAAAACGTGGTCCGACATAATTCTTGGTGAACGACTCGGGAAACTCCAAATCGAGCAGTTTGAGACCCGTAAAATGCCGTAGCTCGTACAGGTTGCCTTGTACGGTCGAAATGAGCGTCGGCAAGTTGGGGCCCACATTCTCAATCGACCAGGAAACAGAAACTTGCGCTCGCTGAAATTTGCCGGTCGGCGATTTGGCCCCCGGCAAGCTAGGAGTAGCGACTTCATCAAGCAGTTCGACATTCTCCACTCGCGCGGCAAAACGCTGCTTGAGCTCCTCGGTTTCGCCGGGCACAGCCACGAAAGTTCCCGACGATTGCTCGCCAGCGAGCGCCGCTGCAGCATCGTCTACGGCGATGGGAGTTTCTATCCAATAGGTCGCAATAATTCTGTCCATAAAAACTATCGTACTCAACAAACAGAATTCTTCCGAGCTTAATCTGCAGCCTAAAAATCGAGCTTAGTTATTCCAAAACAAATCGCGATATGTCCGCGGCGCATCCCACTTGCCGTAGAAAGTTTGGGGATCGAGGCCGTACAGGAAATCTTCAATGTGCGTATAGCCATCGCCGTTCAGGTCGCCCGCAGCATCGTTCGCATCTCCGGGATTCAAACCATGCTTCTTTTCCCACTCATCCGGCATGCCGTCGCTGTCGGCATCGGCGTAAGGTTCCCCTTCGTATTTGGGATATCCGCCCACCTGTTCGATATCGGTAATGATTCCCTGGCCATCTTCATAGGTAACCGTGCCGCTGCGAACCATTTTCACCACGCGATCATCGACCGCGTCCCGCATCGGCAAAGTCGCCCCCGCATTCTGCATCACATACTTGTAGGCATCGTCGGCCGATTGCAGCTTGATGTAAGCATGAGGGTAGGGTGCATTCGCGCGAATCTTGGGAATAAACTGCGCCGCATCGATCCCCGCCGGGGGTTCCACTTGAACCCCGCCATTCCAATTATCTTGCGTCACCTTCTCGTTCCCTTCGACGACGTTCCCAGCCACATAAGCCTTGCCATATTCCCCGTCAAAAAACTTGCTCCGGCGTGATTCCGGCTTGAGCAGGCGATAACTGACCGAATCGTTCACGTCAGTAATCGGCCCAGGCTTGTAATAGTTATTGATGATGTTGAAAAAGCTGCGATGATCGCCCCCATCCACCGTGCGATGTCGCCAGTTGTAGAGCACATTATTGGCAAACGTGAAATCAAAAATCATCCCTACGCTTGGGTTCCGCCCCGAATTGCACGCCCACAGATTGTGATGGAATGTGCTGTTGTAGCCACCCAACGTGCTGCCAAAGGCATGGTTGTAAGTATCGAGCGCTTCGCTGAAGATCGAATTCTGAATCGTGATATTCACCGTCGGCATCTTGATTTCTTTGCTGCCGTCAGGCGGCTGATACATGTGCCGATACATCGACAAGTTCTCATCAAGCCCCCAGCTCGCCGAAACGTGATCGATGATCAGATTTCCAACCGGATTGCCCCCCAGCGAATCGTTCCGATCGCCCACCCAAGTCGCACCGCGGCGAAAACGCAAGTGACGTATCACAATGTCGTGAGTTTCAAGCTCCACGGTATCGCCAGCAATGCAAACACCGTTGCCAGGTGCACTGCTGCCGTCGATCGTGATATACGGCGCGCGAACAACGATCCGCTCCTCAAGTTTGATGATCCCCGCCACGTTGAACACCACTATCCGCGGCCCGCCTGCTTCTAGGGCTTCGCGGAAACTCCCAGGACCATGGTCGTTCAAATTGGTCACCACAAAAACCTTGCCGCCTCGTCCGCCAAAACTATACATCCCGCCCCCTTGGGCCCCGGGGAAAGCAGGAATCTCCGCCTGTGGCAGCTTATTTGGATGGTCGGCCCAAGGAATAAAAGGCTTGCCATGCTTTTCGCCGGCTTCAATCGTGGGCAAAGCTTTTTGCCAGGCTTCGTCCGAGCGTTGCCGCATCGCGTCGTAACGTTTTTGCGATTCCGCAGCGACTTCCGGCGTGATCGTGGGATACTGCGCGTGGACTATCTGCGCACAAGTCAGCACCAAGAATCCTGCGAATAGATATTTGAAACCCACTGTCGCTACCTCACATCAAAAACGTGAAAAGCCAACCGACTACATCTTGTAACCAGCCTTGGACAAATAATTGTTGATCCGGCCCTTGTACTTGCGAAACACGCCATGCTTTTCGTCGGCCGAACCCTGATCCATGGCGATTTCTCGGGCTTCCAGCAAATAGGCACGAATCGCTCGCTTCTGCTCGTCATTGAGATCGGGCAGCTGCCCCAAATAACCGTTGTACGTGTGGTGCAACACACCGTAAGTCAGCCCATCTTTCACCTTCTCGACTTGATCGCAGGGGAGTTCCGCGTTCAATTGTGCGAGAAATCGATTGTGGGATTCAAACATCGCCAGCTTCGCTTGCTGCTCGAAACCGGCAACGGCGGCTGAATCTTTCACTGTGGAAACTTGGCTGTCGCGCGCGGCGTGAATATCGCGCAAAGTACGATACTGATCGGCAATCAGCGTTCGTACTCGTTCCCCTTGGTCGGGGTCACTGAAAGTCATCCCTGTGATGATTTTTCCAGCCCGCTCGGTGATGGCTCGGCTGTAAGCCTCCTCTTCGGATTCACCGTAGACGCAATTCAACGAACTGACTGCCAGCGCGACCACCAAAGCCGTGCCTCGAAACAAACTTGCTAACGACATGGGAATGCCTGATAAGGAGACTGCGATAAAGAAGAGATCACATCAAAACGACGAGCGAATACCTATATAAGTAGACTAAACAAACCCATGACTTGCAAACTAGCGGTCGTTTTTGCATTATTTGGTCATTATATCGCAACCCTGGCGTCCGCACTCTTTGCCGTTCACACAGAGAGTTTTTTACAGATTTCGTCATTCAACAATTTCGCGCGTCGTCCTGAGTTCTGCGGCGCGACATTGCAATTCAGGACCTCTTCGATTGCATTGTGCTGTTAATCGCGTTGATTCATCGCTTGTGCCTATTAACACTCGTTACAGATCAGAACATAATTGCGATTCTATTCATGCTTGCACGAACTCGGTTGTGCAAGTTCGTGTGACAATAGCTTATTCAGCACGGCGGCTTTATTCATGACAACATACCTACAACCCAAACTTACCAAGCGCCCGCAACTCGCGGCCAAGCAAGTCTATCTGATGGCCAACGGCGACTTGCGTCTCTCGGCCAATCAAAACTGCTGGGCAGCTCAGCTCGAAATGGAACAAGCGATCGGCAAGGCCGTCGCCGCCGCGGGTTGGACCGTTGTTCGCGCTCATCCTTATAAAGAAGACCAACGCCACGGCTTCATCAGTTCGCAAAAAGAGGGGCTCGAAGTTTTTCGCAACCTCGATCCCAAGGCTCCGCTCATCGTCGCCGAGGCCGTTTGGCAATATTCGCATCATGTGCTGCACGGACTCATCACTCACAAGGGCCCCATCCTGACGCTCGCCAACTGGTCGGGCACTTGGCCCGGTTTGGTGGGAATGCTGAACCTCAACGGCTCGCTCACCAAAGCGGGCGTCAACTATTCAACACTCTGGGCCGATGATTTCGCCGATCCCAAATTCGTCGAAAAACTCAAGACGTGGCTCGAAACCGGCAAAGTCACTCACGCCGTCGACCATGTTCAACCATTCAAGAAAATCTCCGTCGGTGATGCCGAACGCAAGCTCGGTCAAGCCCTCGCCGAGGAATTGCAGCGCGACAAAGCCATCATGGGCGTGTTCGACGAAGGCTGCATGGGCATGTTCAACGCGATCATTCCCGATCACTTGCTCAATCCCACCGGCGTTTACAAAGAACGTCTTAGTCAATCGGCCTTGTACTACGAAACGACGCAGGTTTCCGATGCAGAAGCCGACAAAGCTCGTTCATGGTTGGAAGAGCAGGGTATCAAATTTGAAACCGGACCCAACCACGCCGAACATCTCACCGACGAGCAACTCCGCCAGCAACTCAAAATGTACATCGCCGCGGTACGAATCGCCGACGATTTCGGCTGCGATTGCATTGGCATTCAGTATCAACAGGGCCTGAAAGACTTGCTCCCCGCCAGCGATCTGGTCGAAGGAACCCTCAACAACACCAGCCGCCCCCCCGTCACGAGCCGCGATGGTTCGCGAGTGCTTTACGAGAACGAGCCAATCCCACACTTCAACGAAGTCGATGAATGCGCGGGGCTCGACGGCCTGATGACCTACCGCATTCACAAGGCGATGGGCCAGCCCGTGGAAAACACGCTGCATGACCTGCGTTGGGGCGATTGGGACAAATCAGGCACCACTGACGAATATGTATGGGTCTTCGAGATCAGCGGTAGCGTTCCGCCCGAACACTTGATCGGTGGTTGGGCGGGGGTCACGAGCGTTCGCCAGCCGGCGATGTACTTTCCCAACGGCGGCGGCACGATCAAAGGCATTTCCAAACCGGGCGAAATTGTTTGGTCGCGAATCTTCGTCGAAGAGGGCAAACTGAAAATGGACTGCGGCCGCGCGAAAGTGATCGAACTTCCGCTCTCCGAAACAGAACGTCGCTGGCAGGAAACCACACCACAATGGCCCATCATGCACGCAGTCACCTACGGGGTGTCCCGCGATCAGATGATGGCCCGTCACAAGAGCAACCACATTCAAGTCGCCTACGCCCATTCAGCCGCCGAAGCCAATGCCGCGTTGTTGGCCAAGGCCTCGATGGCCGAAGCCCTGGGATTGGAAGTTAGCATTTGCGGCACGATGCCGTCTTAAGCCTTACACGAAAGTTGTCTATGCCCACTCGCGGGGAAATTGTCGCCGATCTCGTGAACCTATCACGGTGGCTCGGTGCGCCGGAGCAAGATTGCGCGATCCTCGGCGAAGGCAACACCTCCGCGCGGCTTTCGAACGAGACGTTTCTCATCAAGGCCAGCGGCACACAACTCGGCACGCTCGATGAGCAAAGCTTCGTCGAAGTCGATATCAAGCGCACCTTGGCGATGCTCGACGAGACAAACGCCACCGACGAAGCCGTTCGTCAGCAGTTGATCGGCACCAAAGTCGATGCGAGTGATACGCGCCTTCCTTCCGTGGAAACGTCGTTTCATGCCGTTTTTTTGTCGGTTCCGGGTGTGAATTTCGTCGGCCACACGCATCCCACCGCGATCAATGCATTTACGTGTTCGCAGGGGTTTGAAGAAGCCTTGCGAAATCGGCTGTTTCCCGATGAAGTCGTCGTTTGCGGTCCCGAGCCGTTGCTAGTTCCCTACGTCGATCCCGGCGTGGTGCTCGCGCGGGTGATTCGCGACGAACTAGAAAAATATCTCGATCGCGTCGGTCATCCCCCGAAAACCGTCTACATGCAAAATCACGGTTTCACGGCCCTGGGGGCAACCGCCAAACAAGTGCAAGCAATCACCGCCATGGCGGTCAAAACGGCCCGCATCCTTTGCGGAACCTACGCCTTCGGCGGTCCGCATCCGATGGGCATCCACAACGTCGAGCGAATTCACAATCGCACGGACGAACATTACCGCCAGCGAATTATCGTAAACCGTTAAACAGCAAGCCTCTCTTCATGGCCAACTCTTCAACATCTCGTCCCGCGGTTGGCGTCATCGGCCTCGGCCTCTTGGGGACAGCCCTTGCCGAACGCCTATTAGGTGCTGGTTATCCCACACACATTTGGAACCGCACCCGCGAAAAAGCGGATGAGCTGATCCAAGCTGGCGCGATCTGGTCCGACAATCCGATCACCGTTTGCGAGACGATTGTCATCAGTCTCTACACAACCGACGTTGTGCTTGAAGTCCTCGAACAGATGAAGTCCGGTTTTAAGCCAGGCCAAATTGTGATCGACACGACGACCGGCGATCCATCGCAAACTTCGGCGCTCGGGCAACAGCTTGCCGAGCAGGGTGTGCAATATCTTGAATCCCCCATCGCCGCCTCAAGCGAACAAACCCGCCGCGGTGAAGCCCTGGCGATGATCGCTGGCGACGAACACGCCTTTGAGCAATGCCGCGAAGTGATCGACTGCCTCGCCCCCAAAAGTTTTTATCTGGGACCTTGGGGTGCCGCCACGAAGATGAAGTTGGTGAACAACTTGGTGCTCGGGCTCAACCGCGTGGCGCTGGCCGAGGGTCTGGTCTTCGCCAAAGCCATCGGCATGGACCCCCGCACGGCGCTCGGCGTGCTGCAAGCTGGCAATGCCTATTCCGTGGTGATGGACGTGAAGGGCCAAAAGATGCTCGACAAAGAGTTTTCGCCACAAGGCAAACTCTCGCAGCATCTCAAAGACGTACGACTGATTTTGGAAGAAGCCCACCGCGCCGGCATCGAGCTTCCCTTATCACAAGTGCATCGCGAACTTCTGCTCGCCGCCGAAGCAGCGGGCTTTGGTGAGCAAGATAACTCGGCGATCATTCATGCCGTTGAACAAGCGCGAGGATAATGCCGTGAGATGGTTTTTCATTCTGTTGATTCTTTTAATGTTCAGCGCGGCGACGTCGGCCGGTGAAGTCGCCTTTGATTCGTCACAACCGGGTAAGCTCATCATCACACTCACGGAAAAGCCACTTGCCGAATACGTGTATCAAGATTCCCAGATTCCACGGCCCTACTTCGCAGCCGTTCATGCCCCCAACGGCGAGCAAGTCACCCGCCCCCAGCCGCCTGATCCGAAGCTCGACATCGCCGACCATCCGCTGTTCCACCCAGGAATTTGGTTAGCGTTTGGAATCTTGAACGAATCAGACTACTGGCGCAACGCCGCCAAGGTGGAGTTCGTCGAATTCACCGAGAAACCACACGCGACTTCGGACGGCGGCGAGTTCGCGGCGCGCTTCCGCTATCTCGATCAGAAAGATCCCAAGCAAGTTGTCTGCGATGAAATGTTTAAATGCCATCTCCTCGAACGACCCGAAGGCACGCTCCTGGTTTGGAATTCCACGTTCTCGTCCGACAATGAATTCACTTTCGGCGATCAGGAAGAAATGGGCCTCGGCATCCGCCTCGCCACACCGCTTCGTTCCGAACAACAACCACGCGGCTCGATCCCCGCGGGCACCGGCACCATCCGCGATGCCGCTGGCCGAAAGAATGGTGCCGAAGTTTGGGGCAACTCCTCCGAATGGTGCGATTTCAGCGGCACGATCAACGGCAAGCCTGTCGGCGTCACTTTGATGTGCCATCCCGACAACTTCCGCCCCAGTTGGTTTCATGCCCGCGATTACGGATTGCTTGTCGCCAATCCCTTTGGCCAACAAGCCTTTCACAAGGGTGACGAAAGTAACATCAAAGTGAAGCCGGGCGAGTCGCTCCAACTGCGCTACGGAATTCTCCTTCATTCCGGCAAAGAGCCTGATCTCGCTGCCGCGTATCAAGACTACGTCAAACTCTCATCACAATAATTTGTAATTCTCAAGCATGTCATTGCCGCAACCAACGACTGAATTAACCCGCGGAGGCCGCTGGGCCGTGTTGGCCGCCGCGTTCGCGGGGCTTGTGTTTGACGGCATCGAATTGGGCCTCATGCCCGTGGCATCTCTTTCAGTCACCAAGAGTTTGCTCGGCGATCAATTCACCGACAAGCTCGGCGGGCAATGGTTTGCTTGGTACACGGCATCGTTGATGCTCGGCGCTGCAATTGGGGGAAGTTTCCTCGGCAATCTGGGCGATCGCATTGGCCGCGCGCGGGCGATGGGCGTGAGCATCATGTTTTATTCCGCCTTCGCCGGCTTGGGAATGTTCGTGCGCACGTGCGAAGAAATGCTCGTGCTCCGCTTTCTCGTCGGGCTTGGCGTGGGCGGGATGTGGCCCAACGGCGTCGCGCTTGTCGCCGAATGTTGGTCCGATAAATCACGCCCCACCGTTTCAGGCATTCTCGGCGCTGGTATTAATGCCGGCATCGTATTGCTTTCGGTGATCGGTATGTTCTACAAAATCACGCCCGATTCCTGGCGGTGGTTGTTCGGCTTAGCCGCGGTGCCATTGGTGTTGGGAATCCTTGTGTTAGTTTTTCTTCCCGAATCCCCAAAATGGCTCGCCTCGCGCGGGTCCAATAAACAGCCGAAGCAGCCATTGCGAAATCTCTTTCAAGGGGATTTGCTCAAGCCAACCATCTTTGGCATTTTGCTCGCTTCGGTGCCGCTTGTCGGTGCCTGGGCCGGCAGCAAGTGGATGATTCCCTGGGCCGATCACGTCGGCGGTGCGACTGTCCCCGGATATAAATCAACAACGCAACTTTGTTGGGCCATCGGCGCGACAATCGGCAGCTTCGTTGGCGCTCCTCTAGCGGCAGCCATCGGTCGCCGTCTGTCGTATATCCTGATTAGCATCGGCGCGACAATTCTGACGTGGGCCATGTTTCAATGGACGGCTCCGCTTGAACCTTCGTTTCTGCCCATCGTTTTTGCTCAAGGACTGGTGGCCACATTATTCTTCGGCTGGTTGCCGCTGTATCTGCCCGAACTCTTTCCCGTTCAAATTCGCGCTACCGGTGCAGGCGTCTCGATGAACATCGGCCGCTTTGCCACAGCCGGTGGTGTTCTCGCCGCGGGGGCTTTGTTTTCAAAGTTTAATAACGATTACTCCGCCATCGGCGCAGCCTGTTCGTTGATCTACGCCCTGGGAATTCTCGTCATTCTTTGCGCGCCCAAGGCGAGCCTCACGCGCTACGAAGTCTAAATCGCCTGCGTTTCTGCCGCGATCCCTTGTGGCACTCCAATTGCATTCTCCTCTCTACAGGGACTGCGTTTAGGCAGATTTACCGAAGGAGCGATGGTGCCATGGCATTCATGGTGGTGGTTACGAAACCACACCCGTTTTGGGGAGTATTTCAATGGCTCGTCCGATTTGGAAGGGGCATGTGTCGTTCGGTTTGGTGAATGTTCCCGTCGTTCTGTTTTCCGCCGAGCAGCGGGCCGACATCAGCTTTCGTCTCATCGACAGCCGCAATACGGCCCGCATTCGTTACGAACGCGTCAATGAAGAAACCGGTGAGGAAGTCCCTTGGGACAAGATCGTCAAAGGCTTCGAATACGAATCCGGCAACTACGTGCTGCTAAGCGACGAAGAACTCGAAACAGCTTCGGTCGAAATGACGCGCACGATCGAGATCGAGCAGTTCGTCGATCTCAGCCAAATCGATATTCGCTACTTCGACCGACCGTATGTGCTTGTGCCCGACAAGAAGGGCGAGAAAGGCTACGTCCTGCTGCGCGAAGCCATCGCCGCCTCCGGCAAGGCGGGAATCGCCAGCGTGGTGATTCGCTCGAGGCAGTATTTGGCCGCACTAATTGCCAGTGGCGATGCGTTGCTCGTTGAACTTTTGCGATTTCATCAAGAGCTGCGTGACCTCGGCGATTTCGATTTGCCGGGGCATGACCTGCGAACTTTGAAAGTCAGCAAGAAAGAAATTGACCTCGCCGCCCAACTCATCGATGGCATGACCACCGAGTGGGATGCCGCCGAGCATCACGACGAATATCGCGATGTGCTAATGAAGCTCATCGAAAAGAAAATCAAGTCGGGCAAGACCGAAGCCATCGACGTGGAAGATGCTGAAGAAGACGAGGAAGAAGAACCTCAAACCATCAACTTCATGGACGTGCTCAAGAAAAGCGTGGCGGGGGCAGGAAAAGCCAAAAAGAAGACACCCACCAAACGCAAGACGGCCACGCATAAGAAAAAGACTCCCTCGCGGAAGGCAGCCGCCAAGAAACGACGTACCGGTTAACCATGAGCCTCACCGAATACAAACGTAAACGCAATTTTCGAAAGACTTCTGAGCCGGAGGCCAACGACCAAGCTGCGCAAGGGCACAGCTTTGTGATTCAAAAACACGCGGCGAGCCATCTGCACTACGACTTTCGCTTGGAACTCGACGGCACGCTCAAAAGTTGGGCCGTGCCGAAAGGCCCCAGTCTGAATCCTTCCGTGAAATCACTTGCCGTGCACGTCGAGGATCATCCGCTCTCTTATGCCAACTTCGAAGGCACAATCCCGCAGGGGCAATATGGCGGGGGAACCGTGATGGTCTGGGATCGCGGCACCTGGGAGCCGGAGGGCGACGCGGTCAAAGATTACAAGCGCGGCAAGCTCTCGTTCGTTTTAAACGGCGAAAAACTCACGGGCCGTTGGTCGCTGGTTCGTATGGGTGGCCGGGCAGGGGAAGACGGAAAGAATTGGCTGCTCATCAAAAGCGATGACACCTCCGCAAACAAGAAGAAAAACATTCTCACCACCGAGCCGAACAGCGTACTCTCGGGCCGGGATATGGACGAAATCGCCGCGGCCAAAGATCACGTTTGGCAAAGCAACGGAAAATCTCATAAAACGAAAGCGAAAGCCAAATCCAAGCCAGCAAGCCGTGCCGCGCGAAACGGCAAGCCTTCTACCGTCAATCCCTCGACGTTGACCGACGCCAAGAAAAAATCGCAACCCACCGAATTCAAGCCGCAGCTGGCCACGCTCGGCACGAGCGTACCGACGGGAGATAACTGGCTGCACGAAATGAAATTCGACGGCTACCGCATCCTGGCCTTCATCGAACAAGGCCAGATCCGCCTCGTCACGCGCAATGGCAACGACTGGACTCGAAAATTCCCCACGCTCGCCAAAGCGCTGGCTCAACTACCGATTCAAACTGCCATTCTCGATGGTGAAGTAGTTTCGCTTGATCGCGATGGTCGACCTGATTTCCAGCAATTGCAAAACCTGCTCAAACGGGGTGACGACAAAGAGATCGTCTACTACATCTTCGACGCGCCCCACTATAGCGGGTATTCGCTGCTGAAAACTCCGCTGATCGAACGCAAGGAATTGCTCGCTCAACTGTTCAAGAATCTGGATGACGATTCGATCATTCGCTACAGCGATCATATCGCAGGGCAGGGGAGTTCCGTCCTCGATAATGCGTGCCAACTCGGCATGGAAGGAATCGTCTCGAAGCAGACTCAAAGCGGCTACAGCGAAGCCCGCTCCTCGGCATGGATCAAATCGAAATGCATCAAGCGACAGGAATTCGTGATCGGCGGTTATACCAAGCCGACCGGTTCGCGGGTCGGCTTTGGTTCGCTGCTCTTGGGTTATTACGAAAACGGTAAGCTAATCTACGCGGGCCGCGGCGATCATGCGATCACAATCACGGACCGTCATCGCCATGGGCTTTTCGCAGAACACATGCTTTCCAGCCTGCAAAGCCTTAATAACGATGTCGGCATGTAAAGCCGGTGGCAATGTCACGTCGACCATGTCCAAAGACGGATCGGCAAGCATTTCATCGATGTTGCTGTAAGTATTAACACCGGCAAGATCCATCATCTGGCCGGGCGGGCCAAAGTTGCCTTGGATATCTCGCCAGTCGCCCTTCAGTCGCTTAAGCTTACTCTCGCAAATCGCGGCGACCTTCACCCCGCGCAGCTTCTGGTACGAAAGGTAGTGAACCATTCCCATGAAGCCGATGCCCGCAATCCCAACACGAATCATAGTTGCCTCTAATTTTTGCTCGACTTCTGCGCGCTGAACATTCAACCATTAGGAATTTACTTGGCCGCGGCTGATTCGCTCAAATCCTTAATCTTGATGTTTCGGAAGAATACTTTATCGCCGTGCGACAGGAAACCAACTCGGCCAGATGAACGGGCCAAACCTGGATGCTCTTTCTGATCGACAGTTTTCCCTTGGGGAGCGACATCATCGAGATTCACATCCAATATCTTCTCTCCGTTCAAAGTGACAACTAAGTTGCGTCCCTGGCAGTGAACTTGCTGTTTGTTCCACTCGCCCACCGGTTTTTGAAATCCCCGTTTGGCGGGGGCGACTCCGTAAAGCGATCCATGGTATTGATAGTCCAACAGATCGCCATATTTTTTGGATTCGTTGTCGATGATTTGCAGTTCCATCCCCGCATAAGCCGCATCACCTTCCAACGGCGCCCGAATCGCTATTCCATTATTCGCATCTTTTGTCAGAAGGAACTCAAATTCCAAATCAAAGTCACTATATTCCTTCTTTGTAAGCAAATTGCCAACCGCGCCCTCACGACATGCAAGCAAGCCGTCTTCGACGGTATAACCTTCCACAGCACCTTCCCAACCTTCGAGTGATTGGCCGTCAAACAGGGGAACGAACTCGGGCTCAGCAGCGCAACATACTGCCACCGACAAAAGACAATTGAATAGCAGCGTCAGCAAAACAATCATGGGGTGCCTGTGTCTTTGCTTTCTAATTCCTGAATCACCTTAGGGAGCTGAGGATCGACCAAGCCACGTTCGCCGCGGCCTTCCTCGAAAATTCTTTTATTCGCGTCACGGCTAATCGAACGAACATCAGCTTGCCAATATTTTTCTTGTTCTTCGCGACTTGGGACTTCCAGAGGTCTGACGATACGAAATCCAATATCGAGAGCCTCATCACTGGCGAACCACCAAGGGCTCTTGGGAGTGTTTGGATCGTAGCTGCGTAAATCATCGTCGTTACTGGCCCGTCTTATGGCACTCCGGCAATCACTCACCGCGGAGTTGATCGAGCCACCTCGCAACACGCGCGGGAACAATTTGGTGGGCCAACAAATTGTCTCCTCGGTCGTGAAAAGTCGTCCCTGTAGCTTTTGATACCAATCTTCCTGATACTCATCGATTACCCACTCCGATGCGTTGCCCAACACGTCGTGCAATCCCCAAGCATTAGGCAGTTTTTGGCCGACAAGATGAGTTTCAAAGTCGGCATTATCTTCAAACCATGCATACTTTTCCAGTTGGCTCGCGTCGTTACCAAAGAAGTAGTCCGTTTGATTACCGGCTCGACAGGCATATTCCCACTCTGATTCGGTAGGAAGTCTATAAAATTCTCCTGTCAGCAAGCTCAGCCACTTTGTGTATTGCTTGGCAGCGAATTGACTCATCGATACGGCTGGCTGTCGAGGATCCTCACCGGCTTGAAACGTAAAGCTGGGGTCATAAAGCTTTGAGGGTGCAGTGACGGCATCAATCTGGTTGTCTATAGAGACTTTGCGAATCCCTTGATCCTCGAACTCTTCAAAAACCGAGCAAAGCTGCATGAACACCTTATACTCTGCCCAAGTCACTTCGCATTTACCCATCCAAAATGGGGCGACTTTGACCTTCACCGGTGGAGTTTCGTCTGCCGGAGCATCCTGTTTGTCACTTCCCTGGCTGAACTCGCCAGCAGGAATCGGAAGCATCTCGAACGAAACCTCCGAACCAGGGATCTGCTGTTTATAAGGCACCATGTGTCCTTCGTCGGCACTAACAGATTTTTGCTCTGTCGACGGCTCGGAGGAGAGACCAGGCGTTTCGCCAAAGACATGGCAGCAGCAAGCTGTTGCAGCCAGGAAAATGCCGAGCAACAATCTTTGAAATGATACTGAGCAGTTTTTCACGACGCGGCAGTGCGCGGCTGCGGTTAAACAAACCATTAGGCAATCGGTTTACTAGGAACGGCGATTCCTGGAATAGCAACAGTTTCAATCGGCGCATCGCCCCATTCGTACTTAGTGGGTCCAAGCCGTTCGGTATTGGCAATAAAATCTTCCCAACACATGTCCTGCCCCGTGTAGGTGCTCATGCGACCCATGATTGCGAGCAATGTGCTATTGGTCATGTATTCGCCATTATTAATGGGATTTCCATCGCGAATGCTCTTGAACATATCCTCATGCTCAACCCGATACATGCTGGGCTTCGGGCCACGATACTTCCACTTCTCTTCGCCTTTAATGTGGTTTGTCAAAATCCGAGCCGTCCCTTTCGTGCCAATCACGATTTCGTCCACGAAGGAACTGCAATTGTCTTGCTGACGGCATGTAAAAAACACGCGCACACCGTTTGGGTATTCATAAAACACGACGTGGTGATCGTAGACGTTGCCATATTTCTTATCGGTACGTTGCTGGCGACCGCCAATCCCCATGACCTGAACTGGAGCAACGTCACCCGTCAGCCAAGCCGTCTTATCCAGGCTATGAATCGCCTGTTCGTTAATATGATCGCCAGAGAGCCACGTGAAATAAAGCCAGTTGCGAATCTGGTATTCCATCTCACTCCATTCGGGCTCGCGGCCTCGATGCCACAGCGTACCAGAGTTATAGCGCGACTCGATGGCAACGATATCACCGATCGCGCCGTCCTGAATTCGCTTGATGGTTTCGCGAACTCCTAAGTCATAGCGCCAGCACAAACCAGAAACGACTGCCAGATTTTTCTTTCTAGCTTCCTCCGCAGTTTTCTTAACACTCAAAGCCCCCGGTACGTCAACGGCTACAGGTTTTTCGACAAAGCAATGCTTGCCCTTTTCCACGGCGTAAGCGAAGTGTTCCGGGCGAAAATGAGGTGGTGTCGCCAACAAAACAACATCCACCCCAGAATCAATCACACCTTTGAAAGCATCAAAACCTGTGAAAACATGATCATCAGAGACTTTCACGCGGGTATTGATTTCCGGAGTTTCTTTCAGCGTTTGCAAGCTGGAAGCCGTACGGTCGGCAAACGCATCACCAATCGCAATCAACTCTGTATGCGGGTCGGCGCTCAAGGCATCGATCGCAGCGGCGGTCCCACGACCGCCACATCCCACTAAACCAATTTTCAGCGTGTCGGTGCCACCCGCATGCGCAGCTTGAGTCAAACCCAACGTACCAATAGCCGCCGCGGTGACCGCTGAAGTTTGCAAAAACTGCCGACGCGTTGAAAAGCTGGATATCTCAAAATCTGCCATCGCAACACCTATCTATTAAGGTTGTGTTCTCAACAAAACCTGTCGAAGTTTTAGCTCATGCCGAGCACATTTGTCGTACGTTTATGAATATCTTGTAATTCGTCCCTGCCGCCACCTGTGACTTCGGCCGTGCACCAACCAGTAAACTGAATCTCATCCAACCCGCGGCGAACTTCTGGCCAATTGACGTCGCCATCTCCAATTTTGCAGAAACCGTCGTTGGCACTCCAATCTTTAATATCAAGCTTCACGATCCGCTTGCCAAGTGTGCGAATCCAATCCTCACTAGGACCAAACTTTCGCACGTTGCCAATATCAAAGTAAGCCGCGACCCACGGGCTATCAATTTCGTCCAGATAATCGCGATACTTTTCTGGGGTTTCACAGAAACCATTCCACACATTCTCGATGAGAATTTGCACCCCAAGTCGGCTCGCAGTATCGAGAACTCTATGTATGCAGGCAATCGAACGTTTCCAAACATCGTCGTGAGTTTCTTGATCGCCATCGACCTTGCCTGGAACGAGCAAAACGGAATAGCCTCCCATCGCGTGGCAGTCTTCCAAAGCTTGCCGCAGAATCGAAACTCCTTGGTCGCGAATGCTTTCATCCGAAGATGATAAGCGAATATCCCAATGCTTCATGTCGACGACGCCATGCACGGGCAGACCCGTCGCTTGCCGAGCGGCATTGACTTCGTTAATTGAGAATCCTTCCACGGGGCTAATCAGTTCCATCCCCGTGTACCCAAGGTCTTTGCAAAGCTGAAATTTCTCGTTGACCGTGCCAGCAATTTCGATCATGCCCCATTTGACGGCTGTGTAGTATTTATCCTTGCCAACTGGCGAAGGTGACAAGTCTGCAGCAACTCCTGTTTGATTGATTTGAGGCATAAGCGCGGCGGCAGCCATCGCAGTCGTAGATCGCCGCAGAAAGCCTCGTCTATCAATAATATTTACTAATGAACTCATATTCTTTCAGGCCAAACAGACTCGCGTACTGCGCTGAATTGAAATGCTAAATACCAAGATGTTAACCAATAGTAAACTTGTCGGCTCGGGAATGGCCTGAACACTGGCTACCGATGCTGGTAGGCTCATGCCGTAATTCGCCTGCCAGGCAGCCAAGTCCGTCGCGTCATAAAGAGTTTCCGCTCCACGCTGCCAAGCTGGCTTAAGGTTTTGCCTGCTCACAATCAGTGCCAAATATTTCGTGCGCAGTGTTTATGCACCAGCATTGCGACACATTGAAAGCTTCATTATACACGGCCTACCACCGCGGCAATACTGCACTTAAAAACCATGAACAGCAGCGCGGTGCGAAATCGACGGCATTTTGCTCGGCCACAAACCGATTTAGCCTGCAAAAACATACCCGAACATAATCCAGCAAACGCAAAATTCAATTAATTTTCTTGCTGAATATACCCATTACGGCCCGCAGTGCCTCACAATATTGGGCGTCTTTCTTTTCGCGAACAGCCTCACTCATGCTGTTTTTAGCGATTCGTGGCGCAAGAATCTTGCTCATTGTGTCTACCTATTGGAAGCGTAAGAAGTGCGATAATCCATCCATTCAACTGTTGCCAAGCAACATGCCTTGAATCGGCGTGGATATTATCTCCAGTGCTGGGGGGAGCGAAAGAAGGTATTTTTGGCCGAGTACAATGACCTGGCTCGCAATTCGCTTCGGACGGCTCGTCCCCTAAGCTTTGAAGCATTGGATGTGAAGCCGAAGTTAAACAGATTTAAGTCTTGAATAAGGCGAGAAAAGTCCTCAGCCAGCTAACTGCTATACATCTTTATCGAGTCTTTTTTTGGCAAAAATCCCGTGCAGAATGTCAGTGCCAACGCAATCCAGAAGATCCAAAACGGCGCTTCATGGAAATTATGGAAGTCAACACTATGGGGATGCAAGGGTGTATTGAAACCCCAATCGATAAGCAGCTTCAAACCGATCAATAACACCAACCAATAGGCGGTCAACTCGAAGCGGGGAAAACGGTCTAACAAGCGAATGAAAAGCACTGCTGCGTAGCGCATGAGTACGACTCCCAACATGCCACCCGTGATGATGACCCACAGTTTGGGGTGAACGGCATCCGTGGCATGTCCCGCAGGCGCGGGCCCCACCAATGCTATGGCCGCCAGAATCGAATCGACGGCGAACGCAATATCCGTTAGCTCGATGACGAACACCGTGGGCCAGAACTTGGCTCTGCCATCAGTGGCCCGCCCATCGAGAAGTTCAGTTGCACGGGGAAAGGGTACTCGTTCTTCAATTTCCACATCTTCTTGGACAACCGTTAGCGGATCGCCTGTGACTTCATGTACGAGAACCGGCTCACCACTGGAACCCACAGCGACATCTCCCACATCTTCGTGATGTTCGAACCACAGATGTTTGATCGCCACGAATGCCAGATAACCACCGCCGAGCAATTTCACGACTCGCCACTGCAGCAAGAAAGTGGCGACACTGATCGCCAGCACGCGAAAGGCGAAGGCACCCATTAAGCCATACGTGAGAGCCTTGGGTTGCAGGCTTTTGGGCAGGCGTTTCGCAAGCAGGCCAAGCACGAGAGCGTTGTCGAGCGACAGCACACCCTCGAGCAGGATGAGCAAGCCGACAATTCCTAAATCACCCCAAACAAACTCTTGACCGAACGGAAGTGTGGAAAACATGGTACCTGGCGATTGCCCCTCTCGTTAAATCGTCTCATCCTCAGTCGCTGGAAATAGGATTGAGAACAAACTAATCATGACCCCGAAGAGTCCCATGACCAAAAAGATTGCTAACAGTGCGATCCCGCTAACACGTAGTGCTTCCATCAACACGGGGTCGTCAAATGACACCGTCGCAAGGGAATGCACACGAAATGACAGCATATTTTCGAACATTGTTGCCGCTCCCTAACCAATCAAAGCCAAGATGAGGCCGCCAGCAATCACCGAACCGAGTTGGCCGCCCACATTACAACTGATGGCATGCATCAGCAGGTGATTCTGTGGATCCTCCGCGAGGCCCATCTTGTAAACCACACGACCGGACATCGGAAACGCCGAGATGCCGCATGCGCCGATCATTGGATTAATCTTATGTTTGAGAAATAGGTTAAGGAATTTGGCAAACAGCACACCGCCTGCCGTGTCGAAGACGAAGGCAATAATACCCATACCGAGAATCATGAGTGTGCGCTTATCCAAGAATTCGTCGGACGTCATGACCGCGCCAATCGAGATGCCCAATAAGATGGTCACAATATTGGCCAGCTCATTTTGTGCCCCTTTGGACAGACGATCGACAACGCCCGATTCACGCAGCAAGTTGCCGAACATAAGCATGCCAATCAGCGCCGTAGCACTTGGCACGATCAAACCGGCAAGTAATGCGACGACAATCGGAAACAAAATTTTTGTTCGTTGCGAGACGGGGCGAAATCCAGCATTATCCATTCTGATTTTTCGTTCACGCTTTGTTGTGAGCAGTCGAATCACCGGCGGCTGAATGATGGGCACCAACGCCATGTAGGAATAAGCCGCAACGGTGATTGGCCCCAATAAGTGCGGCGCGAAACGATTGGCCACCACGATGGAAGTCGGGCCATCGGCCGCGCCAATGATGCCGATCGAGGCGGATTCCTTCAATGTGAATCCCATCACCACGGCCAAGCAGAGTGTGAAGAAAATGCCGAACTGAGCGGCGGCTCCAAACAGCAGCATCTTGGGATTTTGCAGTAAGGGGCCAAAATCAATCATCGCACCGATAGCGACGAAGATTAAAAGTGGAAAAAGTTCGGTACGGATGCCGAAGTCAAACAGCGTGGTCAGTATGCCTGGCTCTGCGGCCGTTCCAATGGCCGCGGAATAAGGAATGTTTGCCAGGATAGCACCCAGGCCAATCGGCAGGAGCAAAGTGGGTTCATACTCTTTGGCGATTGCCAGCCAGATAATGAGTCCCCCGATACCAAACATCAATACGGCGCCAGGCGTTAAGCCATAAATGCCCTGTAGCAGTTGATCCATGATTATTAGGGGCTTGTGAGAGCACTGGCTGCTCGTACCTACGCGGTGATGAACCGTCCTGCATCCGCGTGCTATTGGAAACTTCTTACGGCTCAACGGAATTGGATCGCAAAGAATGTTCCAATCGCCTAAGGGGAAAATGAAGCGGAATTCTAGCCGTTTCTTGCGAGTAAGTTGCTAGGATGCCCGGGCACAATGCGCTCCTGCGCGCCATATGGATACATAAGTCTGACGGCTCAACGGCACTACTATTCTGCGCCGTTCGTCATACTCGCCAGTTGCTGATACATCTTCCAACGCTCGTCGATATCGTGCTGAGCGTTTTCGATCGATTCAGCAGAGCTTGCGGTATGAGCATTCGCGACACCCGCAAAACGCGATTCTGACTTGCAGAATTCAGCAAATGGGACCGTCGGTTTACGGCTATCGAGCTGAAACTCATGCTCTCCATGAGCTATGCGGCGGGGATCATGGCGATAGAGCGGCCAAAGCCCCGCTTGGACAAGATCCTTCTGATGTGTCATGCCGCTCGCCATGTCGATCCCGTGGGCAATGCACTGGCTGTACGCAAGAATGAGCGACACCCCTGGATACGATTCGGCCTCGCGCATCGCTTTGAGCGTTTGATTGGGATTGGCTCCCAACGCGACCTGGGCCACATAAACATTGCCATAAGACATGGCGAGCAAGCCGATATCCTTCTTCCGCGTGGATTTGCCACCTGCGGCAAACTTGGCCGTGGCACAGCGTGGGGTCGCCTTCGAAGCTTGTCCCCCCGTGTTGGAATAGACGCCGGTATCCAGCACGAGAATATTGACATCGCGGCCACTCGCCAAGACGTGATCCAATCCTCCGAATCCGATATCGTAGGCCCAGCCATCGCCACCGACGATCCAAACGCTTCGGCGAACGAGGGAATCAGCAATCGTAGCCAATTCGCGCGCTGCTGGTTCGTCAACCTCAGCCAGCAACAGTTTTAACTCGGCCACGTTTCGACGTTGTAAGTCAATGTTGTCGTCATCAGTTTGATTGGCATGCAAGAGTCGCCCAACGAGTTCACTGTCAATTTTTGAACTCAATTTTGCAAGCAGACTCGTCGCATAGTCGTGTTGTTGATCGACGGCCAAGCGCATTCCCAAACCGAATTCGCCGTTATCCTCGAATAGGGAATTGCACCAAGCCGGTCCGCGTCCTGCTGCGTTCGTGCTCCAAGGCGTGGTCGGCAAATTGCCTCCAAAGATTGAAGAGCATCCCGTCGCGTTCGCCACGATGACACGGTCACCGAACAGTTGCGACATGAGTTTCAGATAAGGCGTTTCGCCACAGCCGGCGCAAGCCCCCGAGAATTCAAAGAGCGGCTGCAAGAGTTGCGAACCCTTGATGGTGTCGGCTTTGACTTCCGCCCGATTGAGTTCAGGCAATCCCAGGAAGAAATCGAAGTTGGCACGTTCCGCCAACAAATGATCGACTTTCGGTTCCATGTTGATGGCTCTATGGCCAGGAATTTCCTTGCTCTTGGCCGGGCAAACGTCGACGCAGACGCGGCAACCCGTGCAGTCATCGGGAGCGACTTGCACCACAAACTGATGGCGTGGGTGATCTTTATCGCGCCACTCGATCGATTGAAAATTCGCAGGCGATTCTTTGCCGAGATCTTCATCGAAGGCCTTAATGCGAATCGCCGCATGAGGGCACACCAGGGCACACAAGCCACACTCCGTGCAAAGCGACGAATCCCAAATTGGAATTTCCGCTGCGATGCTTCTTTTCTCGTAGCGTGACGTGCTGGTGGGAAACGTGCCATCGATGGGCATCGCACTCACGGGCAGTAAGTCTCCACGACCCGCAGCCATCGCCGCCGTCACTCGATTAACAAACTCGGATTCCGTTTGAGCGAGCCGAGGCACAGGAAGCTCGTCACCATCGGCGAAAAGAGGAACCTCGACGGCCTGGAGTGAGTTGAGGGCTTCATCGATGACCCCAATATTTTGCAGAACTACATCTTCGCCACGTCGTCCGTAAGACTTCCGAATTGCGTTCTTGATATGTTCGATTGCCTCATCACGAGGTAATAACCCGGCGAGAGCAAAGAAGCAGCATTGCATAGCGGTGTTGATTCGTGCTCCCATGCCAGCTCGCCGGGCCACGCCGTAAGCGTCGACAACGAAAAACTTAAGATGCTTGCTGATAATTTGTTGTTGCACCTCCCGGGGCAGCCTGCCCCAAACTTGGACAGCGGAGTAAGGACTATTGAGCAAAAACGTCGCGCCCTCCGCAGCGACGCCTAGCACGTCCGTAGTCTCCAAAAATTGGAATTGGTGACAGGCCACAAAGTTTGCCTGGCTCACCAAGTACGTCGATGAAATCGGACGGGGACTGAATCGCAAATGCGAAACCGTCATCGACCCCGACTTCTTGGAATCGTAAACAAAGTAACCTTGTGCATAGAGATTCGTATTCTCGCCCAGTATCTTCGCCGAGTTCTTACTGGCCCCGACCGTGCCATCACTACCCAATCCGTAGAACACGGCTCGGAAGACGTCATTCGCCTCGGTGGTCCAGTCGGAATCCCAAGCGAGGCTCAACTCCGTGACGTCGTCATAGATTCCCACGGTGAAATGTTTCTTAGGAGTGGGACGGAGCGCATTCTCAAAAACCGAAGCCACCATCGCCGGTGTAAATTCCTTCGACGCGAGCCCGTAACGTCCCCCAACGACATGGGGGGCCGGCCCGCCTAAGGCTTCCAGCTTCGTGGGCCAGTATTCCGTGATCGCCGCCACAACATCGGTGTAGAGCGGCTCGCCTATCGCGCCTGGTTCCTTAGATCGGTCGAGCACAGCTATGCGTTGGACCGCATTAGGCAAGGCTTGCACGAACGACCAGCCAGCAAAGGGTCGATACAGCCGAACCTTGAGCAGTCCGACCTTGTGACCCTCGCTGACTAGGCGCTCGATGGCCTCCTCTGCGGCGCCAGCCCCTGATCCCATCAAGACAATGACGGTTTGTGCATCGGGAGGACCAACGTAATCAAACAAGTGATAGTGTCTGCCGGTCAGATCCGCGAAACGGTTCATTTCGTTCTGCACGAGATGCGGAACGGCATCGTGAAACGGATTGGCCGCCTCGCGTGATTGGAAGAAAACGTCAGGATTTTGTGCTGAGCCTCTCAGGCAGGGATGATCTGGGTTCAACGCCCTCTCACGAAATTTCTTCAAGGCGCCCAAATCGATCATCGACAATAGGTCTGCCTGTGACAGACATTTGATCTTGTTGACTTCGTGAGATGTGCGGAAGCCGTCAAAAAAATGAAGGAACGGCACCGAGCACTTCAGCGTGGCGGAGTGAGCCACGAGTGCTAGATCTTGAGCTTCCTGCACGCTGCCGGACGACAACATGGCCCAGCCAGTCCCTCGGACTGCCATCACGTCGCTGTGATCTCCGAAGATGGATAGTGCGTGGGTGGCCACCGTTCGAGCGGCAACATGGAAGACGGATGGCAAGAGCTGTCCCGCGATTTTGTACATCTCGGGAATCATTAGCAGCAAACCTTGGGAGGCAGTGAACGTCGTCGCGAGAGTGCCGAGTTGCAGTGCTCCATGGACCGCTCCCGCGGCACCGGCCTCGCTTTGCATTTCGATGACTTGCGGCACCGCGCCAAAGACATTTGCCCGCCCACTGCTTGACCATTCGTCGGCGAACTCGCCCATCGTCGAGGCGGGAGTAATCGGATAAATCGCGATGACCTCGCTCAACGCGTGGGCGACGGCAGCGACGGCTTCATTGCCATCCACAACGGAATAACTGTTGGCCAACATGATAGGCTCCCGAGTGTCTTCAATCTTTCGTGCCGAGATCATCTGAATAGGCCATCTGCAAAACACAGTTCTCTTCCGATTCGTGTTTGCGCAGCTTGGTGACGAGATCTTCCATGCGGTGATTGAGCATCCACCAGCACAGCGGCTGTCCCGTGCCACGTCGGGCAAAGCGAAGCATGCCGTCCATCCGCTTGACGAGTTCCGCATGCTCGCCCATGATCTTGCGAACTTGACGGCTCAGATGGGGTGCGCGCTCTTCGATAAGTTCGAATAAGCCACTCCGCTCTTCCTTTTGAAAATGTGCGATGAAAAACTTTCGCAGGGATTCAAGTAGCTCAACGACTCTTTCGAGAGTTATCGCCCTGCTCTCGATAAGGCGAGCTAACGTATTGAGTTTGTCGTGCAGCTGATTGTGCTCGCGTTCGGCAATCTCCAGTGCGGACCGCGTACTTACACGTGCGACCATGACAAGGCCCTTGTATTGGTGAAATCGGGGTTACGACGTCCTCTCGACAGTGTTCGCGACGAAAGTTAACGCAAATGAAATGCCGCCAGGGGCTTAGCACATCCCTAAGGAAAAAATTCGAGCAATTTCAGACATCGGCGGCATTTTCCATGATTTTTGGTGTGCGGCCCTGCACACTCAACCTCGGATAAGGCACAGAACAAGTCTGAGATTACTCTCGGCACAGCGTGAAACGGCGTTTCCTGTCATGGAATCCCTGGCCCGCGTTTTGCTGATACTTTCCCTAGCTTAATCGCTTTAGTTAAGAAGGAAGTGTGTGACATGATTGCCAATCTTGAACTCAAGGAATATGCCAAAGAACTTGAACTGCAAGTTTGCCGTCGTTGCGTAGCGAGAGTTAAGAATGCCCCGCCATGCCAGCCCAAGGGGATTGGCTGCGGGGTTGAGCAGCACCTCGAAAAACTTGTGGCCATTTGCCGGTCGGTCGACAGTGCGTTGATCGATCCCTATCTCGATCGGCTGCACGACGAAATCTGTGAGGATTGTGCTAACAAGGAAACTTCGAACTGTCCCTGTCCGTTGAAGTACCTGTTACCAATGGCGGTCGCGGCCGTGGAAACCGTCGAACGCCGCCGGCATATCCTCGGTGAACGTCTCGCACGAAGGTTTAATGACGTGCAAGAGACAGACTAGTGCCTTGAAAGGTATCCGCCATGAAACGCGTGAACCTGAATTTTGTTGTGGATGGCGCAGCCATGTTTTTGATGCTCCTGTTGCTATCGACGGGGCTATTAATCACCTTTCGATTGCCGCCGGGGAGCGGCGGACATTTGCCGTTCGGGCGTGGTCTAGGTGCGTTGGATCGGCCCATCGACTTGGTCGGTGGATTGACCCGCCACGACTGGGGAGAAATCCATTTGTGGATCGCCTATGCATTCCTGGCGGTGCTAGTCTTTCATCTTGCGCTGCACTGGAAGTGGATTGTCGCGATGTTCAAGAATCTCGCCTCGAACTGCTCCAAACTGCAATTTCTGGTGGTGTTGGTTGTCGTAGCAATCTCACTTGCAATTGTGACATATCCCTGGCTCGCGTCATTGCAACAGACCACGCAGCGTGAGCAACAAGCATTGCAGCAAGTGTCGGCCAGCAATACCCGGTAAGTACGTCTGTTCTATGATGCCAATCTGTTTCGCAGCTTCGGTCACCTTCTCGCCCCGTGCTAATTCCACCTCCACTTCACGCAGCTTCGGAATTAACTGCTCCGCTGTTGTACACTCTTGTGAGCGTGGCATCGAATAACCTCCTTCGAATGTCGCCAAACATCCAGGTTCTCGCTCAAAACGTGGGAACGGGTGAAGGGGGCGGGTCAAATTATCGTCCGAACAGTTCGATTGTCATTCAGTCCCAGAGGGACTTGACTCGACTTATGGGCAAGAGATTGCCTATCCTACCTGCAAGGCAGCATCCATGACTGCAGGATGATATGACTCCAACACGAACATCCCTGTGAATGCCTCATTGGGGGAGCTGTTCAAGTCGCAACAATTTGAGAGATGAATACCGTTGTTTTGTATTTTATTTAATGTCCATAAATTTGCGCTTCAAAAGAATTACTGAAAATGCGAAAATTTTTTGCACAGTCGCGTGCGAATCTGACACACAACGTCGCGACAAATGTCGTTAGATTAAGAGACACGCGATAGAAGTTTCCAGAGTCTAGCCATGCCCAGTTTTTAAATTGCACGTGCGGGGAAACTTCAACCAGGGAAAGTGTTACTGGATAATTTTTTAATCTAACTTTCTGGCGGAATGACATTTGCTTATGGACTGGTAGATTCCGCAAAACGAAGCTTAAAAGACGCAACGGAATTGGCATCTAGTATGTCAGCTTGGGCCACTAGTCAATCGCCAACTCTTTAGGTGATCAGCCCGGGAAAACTTCTCAGAATTCGAGGAAAACTCGTGAGCAATCCGCAATTTTGCACCATTGACGGCAACGAAGCTGCAGCCCTGATTGCACACGCCACAAATGAGGTCATAGCAATCTATCCGATCACTCCGGCTTCTCCGATGGGTGAATGCTGCGACACATGGTCTTCTCTGGGCAAACGCAATATTTACGGTACAGTTCCCCAAGTCATAGAGATGCAAAGTGAAGGCGGTGCCGCAGGTGCCGTCCATGGAGCTTTGCAGGCAGGCGCATTGAGCACAACATTCACTGCCTCGCAGGGATTGTTGCTGATGATTCCGAACATGTTCAAGATTGCGGGAGAGCTAACCTCTACAGTCATTCATGTCTCGGCACGCACCGTGGCAACGCATGCACTATCTATCTTCGGCGATCACAGTGATGTGATGGCAGTGCGGAGCACGGGCTGGGCGATGTTGGCAGCCAGCACCGTGCAAGAGGCCCATGACTTTGCTCTGGTCGCTCAATCGGCAACTTTTGAAGCACGTGTACCTTTCTTGCATTTCTTCGATGGATTTCGTACTTCGCATGAGATTAATAAAATTGATCGCATCTCTGAAGAACATATACGGGTGATGCAAGACGAGAGATTCGTCCAAGCACACCGCGATCGCGCGATGGATCCAACGAGACCGATTTTGCGTGGTTCGGCGCAAAATCCCGATGTTTTTTTTCAAGCTCGTGAAGCATGTAATCCGTACTATTTGGCAGTGCCCAACATCGTGCAGGCCACGATGAATCGATTTGCCGAGCTTACTGGTCGCCAATATCAGTTGTTTGATTACGTTGGGGCCGAAGACGCCGAGCGAGTCATCGTGATGATGGGTTCTGGAGCAGGAGCCGCAGAAGAAGCTCTGGAAAGTATTTTGCGAACAGGTGGAAAGGTCGGTCTGCTGAAGGTGCGATTGTATCGACCATTCGACAAGGATGCGTTTTTGTCCGCATTGCCAACAACAGTTAGGCGGATCGCAGTCTTGGATCGGACGAAAGAACCTGGCGCTTTGGGGGAACCGCTATATCAAGATGTCTTAACCGCTTTTGTTGAATGTCGGGACCAACTAAATCGTCGCCAACAAGAATTTCCACATATTATTGGAGGTCGATACGGACTGTCATCAAAAGAATTTACACCCTCAATGGCAGTCACTGTTTATGAGGAGCTTGCTCAGGCCTCTCCGAAGCAACATTTCACCATTGGCATTTACGACGACGTAACCCATCTCAGTTTGCCCTGGGATAAGGAGGTCTCAACCGAGGCCGACGATGTGAAACGCGCTGTCTTTTATGGCTTAGGCAGTGATGGCACCGTCGGCGCCAGCAAAAACTCGGTAAAAATCATCGGCGAAAATACACTCATGTATGCTCAAGGGTATTTTGTTTACGATTCCAAGAAAGCCGGCTCGATTACCGTCTCGCATTTGCGATTTAGTCCGCGGCCGATTAATTCGACCTACCTCATCGAGAAAGCCAATTTTGTCGCCTGCCATCAATTCCATTTTCTGGAAAAGATGGACGTTTTGCAGGTTGCCGGCCCGAACGCGATTGTCCTATTGAACAGCCCTTACGGCCCGAGCGAAGTCTGGAGCAAACTGCCTCAGAGGGCGCAGCGGGAGATCATAAATAAGCGTTTAAGGCTTTACGTTGTCGATGCGCTGCGAGTAGCCGCTGAGGCCGACATGGGGGGGCGAATCAACACGATCATGCAAACCTGCTTCTTTGCCTTATCCGATGTATTGCCGCGCGGCCAAGCTATTGAGGAAATCAAGAAAGCGATTCTCAAAACTTATGGAAGGCGTGGCGAAGCTGTGTTGGAGCGAAATTTTTCGGCCGTTGACGGAGCATTGGCTGCTCTTCATGAAGTCCAAGTGCCAGACGTCAATCTTATCGATATTGCCGTCGAGCCTGTTGTCTACGAGAAGAGCCATTCGACTTTCGTGGAGCGAGTTACATCAGTCCTTTTGGCTGGTAGGGGAGAACTCTTGCCTGTGAGTGCTCTTCCTGTCGATGGAACGTTTCCCACGGGCACAGCCAAGATTGAAAAGCGAAGCATTGCTGCGGAGATTCCCATCTGGGATCCCTCGATATGTATTGATTGCGGGCTGTGTTCTCTTGTCTGTCCACACGCCGCAATTCGAATGAAAGTCTTTTCGGAATCAGTGCTTGCATCCGCGCCACCGGAGTTTTTGTCAAAACCATGGCAAGATCACAAGCAGATAGGGCAGCAAAAGATGACGATCCAAGTTGCTCCAGATGACTGCACTGGATGTGGGGTATGTGTCGATGTTTGCCCTGCGAAAAGCAAGGAAGTTGCACGTCAAAAGGCAATCAATATGGAACCCAAGGATGAGCATCTTCTTAGAGAGCGAGTGAGTTTCGACTTTTTCTTGGGCATTGAACAGTTCGATCGCACGCAACTCAAGGTCGACACAGTCAAAGGATCACAGTTACTCGAACCTTTGTTCGAATTCTCAGGCGCATGCGCGGGTTGCGGAGAGACTCCTTATCTTAAGTTGATAAGTCAAATGTTTGGTGACCGCATGTTGATTGGTAACGCCACAGGGTGCTCATCGATCTATGGAGGTAATTTGCCTACGACTCCCTGGACAACCAACTCTCTGGGGCACGGACCTACATGGAATAACTCTCTCTTTGAGGACAATGCCGAGTTTGGTCTTGGTTTACGACTGGCCCTTGATGCCAAACTCGAGTATGCCAGTGCCTTGTTGGCTCATTTGGCGGGGTGCTTGGATGAGAATCTCGTCAAGGAATTGCTGGATTCCGTTCAAACCAGCGAAGTGGAGTTGGAGCAACAACGACAGCGGGTTGCGATCTTGTGCAAAGAGCTAGCTCACATCGATCAGCCAGAGGCGGAAAAGCTTTCGTACCTTGCAGATGTTTTTGTGAAACGTAGCGTCTGGATCGTGGGTGGTGATGGTTGGGCTTTCGACATTGGCTTCGGTGGCCTCGATCATGTTCTGTCAACTGGCAGAAACGTAAACATATTGGTATTGGATACTGGTGTTTATTCCAACACGGGGGGGCAAGCTTCTAAATCAACTCCTAGAGCCGCAGTAGCCAAATTTGCCTCTGGTGGAAAACAGTCTCGGAGAAAAGATCTTGGCATGCTCGCCGTGTCTTATGGCAATGTCTATGTTGCTCAGATAGCCATGGGAGCCAACCCCGCGCAAACAATACGTGCGATTGCCGAAGCAGAGTCATACCCAGGGCCCTCGCTTATATTGGCGTACAGTCACTGCATCGCCCACGGCATTAACATGACAACTTCCATGTCCCATCAAAAGGACGCGGTGCAATCAGGATTCTGGCCACTTTATCGGTACGATCCTCGAGAAGCGCGTGCCGAGGGACAGCCATTTCATCTTGACAGTCGGGCCCCACGCATGACTTTTCGTGATTTTGCCATGCAGGAAGCACGCTTTGGCATGTTGGCCCGCTCGAATCCTGAAGAAGCTGAACGACTATTCAAATTGACACAGCAAGACATCAATGATCAATGGCACTATTACGAGCAGATGGCAGGTATCCATCGAACCATGTCGGAGTGAAGCCTCCCACTGTGTAATCGTGATCTATTAACGATGGTTGGAACAACAATGTTTGCAAATCTTTCGACGACTTATTTGGGCATGAAGTTGAAGAACCCTCTTGTTGCCTCTGCAGGCCCACTGACTGGCAAAATAGAAGCTCTGCGCCAGTTGGAGGAGAGCGGAATTGCTGCAGTCGTCATGCCGTCACTTTTTGAAGAGCAAATTGAGCATGACGACACGCAAATCGATCGTTTGTATCAATATCAGGCCGACTCTTACGCGGAATCCTTGTCCTTTTTTCCAGAGACAGAAAACTTTCGCAAGGGTCCGCAAGAATATATTGAACTGCTTGAGGAAGCGAAAAGGTTGCTATCGATCCCAGTCATCGCGAGCCTTAATGGCCATACCCCAGGTGGCTGGACGCGCTATGCTCGGATGCTACAAGAAGCGGGTGCGGATGCCTTGGAGCTGAATATCTACTTTGTGCCAACGGACTGCGGCATGGATTCGCTTGAAGTTGAGCAGAGATATGTAGACCTCGTGGCAAGCGTTCGGCAATCGATAAATATACCTCTGGCGGTCAAGATCGGCTCTCAGTTCACAAGCATTCCAAATATAGCTTTCCGCCTGATGACCGTTGGGGTGGACGGACTTGTGCTATTCAATCGATTCTTAGAACCGGATCTTGACCTCGAGACACTGGAGGTTGTTCCCGACTTGGTTCTCAGCCAGCCTTATGAAATGCGTTTACCACTGCGCTGGATCGCAATTCTTCGAGATCAACTGTATTGTTCCTTGGCCGCCACAAGCGGAATACACCATGCCGCGGATGTGCTTAGAGTTCTCTTGGTTGGCGCAAATGTAGCGATGCTTACCACGGTGTTACTGAAAAAAGGACCGCGTCACATCGAGACAATTCTTGCGGAACTGGCAAGTTGGCTTGAGAATAATGAATATCGGTCGGTGGAGCAGTTGATGGGGAGCATGAGTCGTGCAAACTGCCCAGATCCTAGCGCTTTTGAGCGCGGAAATTATATGAAGGCGCTGACAAGCTATACGAAGGAGTATTGGTTTCCTTGAGTTTTGAGTAAAGCTATTCGATTTACATTCCTGAGATACGGGGGATTACGAATGGGTATCTATGAGAATATGCATTCTGAAAAAGTGGCGAGATTGTCGCTTCGCGACCCCGTTACTGTCATGGTGGATTGCATGATCTATGACGCAATCATCGCGATGCGTCAGAGAAAGTTAGGGTGTGCAATTGTTGTCGACAAACAGAAGAGACCCTTGGGTTTATTTTCTGAATCGGAGCTGACGAGATTGCTGAACGAAAACCCCGCTGTTGTCAGTGAACCGTTGGCCAAATTTTACAAGCGAGATTGGCCAACGGTGAATATCTCTAATCCGATTGCAAAAGTTCTCGATGCTTTGGAATCCCATAATGTGCGATTTCTGATTGTTGTTGACGAACAAGGTCAGCTAGTCGGTTTAACCGGCCAGAAGGGCCTCATGGAATATGTTGCGGAACATTTTCCCGAGCAAGTTTTAGTGCAACGGATTGGTGGTAATCCCTATCTGCTCGAACGTGAAGGAGCATAAGCATGTCCTATAATCACGCCCAAGGCAACCCAGAAGAGTTTCAAGATCCGCTACAGAATTATGATCCCAAAGTCTATACGTGCGTTTTGGAGAAAGCACTTGCTGAAGAAAGTGTTCTGGCAATTCAGCATCAACCTATAGCTATCGCTGCGGCTAATACATCCATTAGGGATGCTATCAGTCAATTATCTGGCCTACAGGTCGCGTGTCTATTGATCGAGGACAAAGGACACCTCGTGGGAGTCTTCTCGGATCGTGATGTGTTGGATAAAGTTGCTTTAGAATTTGAGCGCATTAAGGATGAACCTGTTTGTGAAGTTATGACAGGTGATCCTGTTTTCGTTTATGAATCCGATTCGGCGGCGGCGGCAATCTGTGTCATGGCAGTGAATGGCTTTCGCCATGTCCCCGTAACCGATATCAAACAAAATGTATTGGGAGTTATTAGTCCCCAACGAGTGACTGCCTTCCTGCGAAAGCAATTAAGTTAATTGCATTTTGAGTTTGTTCTCACCCCAGCCAAACAGATGTCAGATTCAATAATTCGTAGGGAATGAGGTGTTCAATGAGTACTGAAGACACGGTAGCGCGATTGAGAAAGAGTTGCTTTTTCTGCAATATGCAGTTGGAGGAATTACAAAAGCTATCCAGAATCTGTCAAGAGGTTGAATTAACGGCACGTATGGTAATCTTTGAAGAGTATGATCTTGCCAAAGATGTCTATGTGATCATAAGCGGGCAGGTTTCTTTAGCTATCTGTGAACCCAAACAAGGCTGCCGACAGATAGCGATCGTGGGCGAGGGTGAACTCGTCGGTTGGTCTGCATTGCTAGGGAAAACGCGACTTTCTGATACTGCCTCTACTTTGACGCCAGTCAAAGCAATGAAATTCAATGGTGCCGAGTTGTCTAAGTTTTGCACCGATCACCCAGTCTTTGGCGTCGAGTTCATGCGACAGGCTGCATGTGCCATGGCACTGCGATTGAGTGGAACTCGATTGCAACTTTTGCAAATGTGTGGTAACCACTTTCCGCTCGAAGGACCGCAACTCGAAAGCGATTGATATTCATTGTCTAGCATGCTTGACTACAATCCTTGATTTTGCGCATCCAACTTAAACCCAGCCTGAAAAAATCGCTACGGCGAATATGTTTCCTTCCAAAACGATAGCAGCCCGACGTTCGCCGAAAGAGGCTGAGAGCCCTTCAGTAAAGGCCTATCGATAAGATCGAGTCTTAAGTCTGCTTCACGAATTCTAAAGCTCAACTTCCGAGCGCTTGGAGCGAAGCCGCAGAGTCTTGGTCTTAAGATTGTGATGTGCTTGGATGAAGCGGATTGTACCCGTTTTCACTCGCATCAAGATCGAATGTGTGACTGCGGTTGAACCGTTGACTTGAACACCCTTGAGGAGTGGGCTATCACTGATTCCAGTCGCACAAAATAACAAGCCTTGGCCATGAGCCAGATCGCGCGACAAGAAAACTTTGTGCAGACGATCTTCCCAACCTTGTTCAATAAGGCTTTGCTTTTCCGTTTCATCTCGTGGCCAGATTTGGGCTTGCATGCCGCCCCCCAAGCAACGTAACGCAGCCGCTGACAATACGCCTTCGGGAGCCCCACCGACGCCTGCATATAGGTCAATATTCGAGGACGACAGTGCTGGGGCGAGCGCCGCAGCAATATCCCCATCTCCTATCATGCGGAGCGATGCGCCGACGCGACGGATCTCCTCCACGAGATCGTTGTTTCTTGGTCGGTCAAGAACCATTACCACCACATCGCGAATTTCCTTATTGAGAATTCGAGCGGTGACTTTGATGACTTCACTTAAGGGAGCGTTGATATTTATCGGTAGCATTGGATCGGCCATAAACTGATGTCGCACCGCAGGTGGGTAAGCCAGTTTCTTTAAATAGAACGCGGGAATGTCTTGCAGACAGTTATCTTGTCCGTCGTCTCTTGAGGCAGCAGCTATACAGCTAATGGCGTTAGGCAAGCCTTTACTCAAGTTCGTTGTTCCGTCGATCGGATCGAGTGCAATATCGTACATCGGCGCCCCTTCGCGCCACATGCCCACTTTCTCTCCTTTGAACAGTCCTGGTGCTTCGTCTTTGATTCCCTCCCCGATCACCACCTCGCCACGAATGTCCATAATGTCAAACATTCCGCGAATAGCATCACTCGCCGCCTCGTCGGCACTAATCTTGTCGCCTTTTCCAAGCCACTGCATGGAATTCAGCGCCGCCATTTCCGTCGCTCTCAAAAAGTCAAATTCGATTAAGCGTTCTCGATCGTAGCGATCCAAGATGCCCGACCTGCAGGAAATTAGTGTTTCTGATTTTGTGCTATTTGATACTTCCATGGCTGAATTCGCCTTGTAGCTGATTTAAAAAGACGATTTCGGCAGTGCGACGTGTGCATATCTCAATCGCGTCGATCACTCTTGATCTTGATTAGTTCCTTCCATTCAGTTGTGCGACTTCGAAGCGATTACTAATATTTTTGACGCCTGCTATGTTACGAGTCTTAATTCTCCATGGTCAGTGGAGGTTTAAGTCATCGACCAATCACACTTATCGAAGAGAAGTACCGCACCAATCAAAAAAGCCAATTCGTATTACAAGTAGACTTTCGTTTCCTTGGCAATAAGTCGTCTATAATCGAGAGATTAATCGCAAAACTTGCGCCACGGTCAGGCCTTATATATTCTCGGCCTCTTGTTTTGTATTGATTCAAAATTAGTGGACTATTACAACGAGTTTCTCGATTTTTCCCACTACGAAGGAAGCTCTCACACCCGACGTATTGAAAGTGCTCGCTGCTCTCTTGCCACTTGAGCAATATGAGTCGCTAGATATTCCAACGCCTCTTCCCTAGAGGCATGCTGTGATAAGCCCTGTTGATCACTGAGAGAATTACCGTAGCAGCAATGCCAAGGATGGTTGTCAGCTTCGTGCTCCGGAGCGTAATAAATTCTCCAGATAACTTCGGAATTATTCATGTTTTCCCTCAAACCACGGAGTCTCACAGCACGTTTTAGAACGTATGTATAGGCGTTAAGTTTGACTGCCCTCGCCTTGCAATCTCACTTTCCAACGGATCTATACTCCTGTATTCAGATAATATGCGAGTTCCGATCGATCGAAGAGCCAACAGGGATCTCTTGCCCCTCGTCAACCACTTTGGATAGGTGTGTGGCAAGATATTTCATCGCATCTTCTTCAGAAACATGCGACGATGATCGCTGCAATGCATCAAGTGACTCACCGTAAGACCAGTGCCAAGGGTGAGTATCCGAATCACGGATAGGTGCATAATGTAGTGTCCAAGTAGCTTTAATTGTTTTCATGTGTAGTCTCTTATTGAAAGCCTAGCGCCTCGTTGGCACGAATATTATTTTTGGCTGCAGTATCGCAGCACATGCACACATAAGCTAACTGCAAAGACGATTCCAATCGGTCAAACTGAATTGCATCGACCAAAGGCAGTTCGCAAATAGGGGGTTAGGAGTGCATCTGTGCGATTTCGCTCATCTCTAGGACGAATGGATGCAGTCACAACGCTCTCGAGCTTGGTTTGGATAGTTTCTCAGCAAATTTCTCACTGATCTGAACCTCAATTCATTTAGGTAAATCTTCACATAAGTCCCGGCGTTTCTGGCATGGCTAGTCGAGACGCTTTCTTGTTGCCTGGCTTTCACCGCGAGCTGCCGTCTGGCCCTTCTTGGGCACCCAGTCTGGCACAAACAATGCAGAAAGAGTTGTCGCGAAATAACTTGTTAGTGAAATCATGTTCGGGAGTTCAAAATGACAAGGGAAGTAGTCGTGGTGAGTGGGGTAAGAACCCCTATCGGTGGTTATGGCGGTAGTTTGAAGGATATTGCTCCTAGCGAGTTGGCTGCAAGGTGTGTAAGAGAAGCGGTTACACGTGCCGGCATTGAGCCGAAGTCGGTTGGCCACATCGTCTTTGGGAATATCATCCATACAGATGCCCACGACCACTATCTTGCACGTGTGGCTGGAATCAACGGGGGGCTCCCTGTTGAAACCCCCGCCCTCACACTGAATCGTTTGTGCGGCAGCGGCTTGCAGGCGATTATTACAGCGGCACAATCTATCATGCTAGGCGAAGTTGATATTGCCGTAGCAGGTGGTGCTGAGAACATGAGTCGAAGTCCGTATCTCTCGCAAGCAATGCGATGGGGTGCCCGTATGAATGACACTCCATTGCTCGATGTGATGGTGGGGGCGCTTTCCGATCCGTTTGATGATTGTCACATGGGGGTGACTGCGGAGAATGTTGCCAAAAAATGGAACATTTCGCGTGAAGACCAAGACAAATTGGCTGCGGAAAGCCATCGTCGAGCTGCAGTGGCAATCGAGAAAGGATACTTCAAGGAACAGATCTTACCCGTAGAGATCAAGGTCAAACGCGATACTTTGTTCTTTGACACTGACGAAACCGTTCGTCCCGAGACGACGGTTGAGAAACTTGGCTCGCTCAAGCCGATTTTCGACAAGGAAGGTTCAGTTACGGCGGGCAACGCGTCAAGTATAAATGATGCTGCGGCAGCTGTTGTGCTTATGGATCGAGAAATGGCCAACAAACGTGGTTTGAGGCCATTGGGTCGACTCGTAGCCTATAGCTATGCGGGCGTCGAGCCTAAGCACATGGGCATCGGCCCCGTGCCAGCCGTGAGGTCTCTTTTTGAAAAGACTGGGATCTCGCTTGATGACATTGATCTATTCGAGGTGAATGAAGCATTTGCGGCGCAGGCTCTTGCCGTTGCCCGAGAATTGAAGTTGCCAGCGGACCGTACCAATCCGAATGGCAGTGGCATCTCGCTGGGGCATCCCATCGGTGCCACGGGATGTATTCTTGCGATCAAGGCGCTTTATGAGTTGAAGCGGACTGGCGGCCATCGCGCGTTGGTGACGATGTGCATTGGAGGCGGTCAGGGGATCGCGGCCTTGTTTGCTCGTGACTAAGTTTATTGCTGGGGCAATGCTTGATTGAAAAAAGGGATAAAGTCATGTCTAAGTTGGATGGAAAAGTTGCGATTGTGACAGGTGCTTCACGCGGGATCGGCCGGAGTATTGCCCTTGAGTTGGCCCGTGCCGGAGCAAAAGTGGCTCTGAATTATCAGAAAAACGAAGAGAGAGCCCAAAAGGTTGCCGACGAGATTGCCGCACTGCCCGGAATCGCTTTACTGGTTAGAGCTGATGTGGGGATTTCTGCTGAAGCACGGGCGATGGTGAAGCGCGTGGCAGAGGAGTTCGGTCGATTGGATATTCTCGTGAACAACGCGGGGATCACCAGGGACACATCGCTAAAGAAGATGACCGACGAGCAATGGCAGGACGTCATACAGACAAACATGAACGGGTATTTTTATTGCACGTCGGCTGCGATTCCCATCATGAGCGAACAAAAGTCGGGACGGATCATCAATATTAGTTCGATGAACGGCCAGATAGCAGCCTTTGGTCAAGCGAATTACAGCGCGAGCAAGGGCGGCATCATTGCGTTCACCAAGACGGCTGCCTTGGAACTCGCCAGAAGCGGCATCACCGTCAATACAGTCGCTCCCGGTTTCACCGAGACGGATATGTTTGCCAACGTCCCGGAGAAGATTCAAGATCAGATCAAAGAAAAAATACCTCTCGGCAGATTTGGAAAGCCCGAAGAAATTGCCAAAGCGGTGCTGTTCCTGGCGGTTGACGGCGACTATATCACAGGCCAACAAATCAATGTCAATGGTGGTGCATTCATGTAGTAAACTTTAGTGCACGTAATAATTGGTGACAGAGACAATAAATCTTTAAATCTTTGTTTCCGACGTAGAAATTTTTTGCAGGTAGGAAGCGGTAACGACAATGAGCGAAAAAACTGAACCAGTCAACGTTTTTGATCCCTTTGGGATTATGAAGAACATGCGGGATGCCAGCATGGAGAACTGGGCCAAGACGATGACCGATTTCGTCAACAGCGATTCGTACACCAGTGCACAAGCAGAAATGCTCAATGCCTGGCTGGCAACTTCGACACCGTTTCGCAAGCTGCTGGAAAGCACGCTTAGCCAATCGATGCGAGCCCTGCAACTGCCCACCAGCGAAGACATCGTTCGGCTCGCGGAACGCTTGACCAACATCGAAATGCGCCTGGACGATATGGATGCCAAGCTGGATCAGACTTTGCAGTCGCAGCACCGAACGAATGGAGGATAGGTCAAATGAGTGTCAACGAAATGTTAAATGCGAATCCCAAGGCGATGATCTCTCCATTTATCGAAATGTTCGAGCAGTGGCATAAGGCGGCGAAGGACCTCAATGTGTACAACGAGTTGTTAACGAGAGATGCCAAGATCGCGCAGACTCCCAAGCGACTCATTTGGACTTTGAACAAGGCCAAGCTGTATCGCTATATCCCTCGCGTTTCCGACGAGCAACGACATCATATACCATTGTTGTTGGTCTTTGCCGTCATGAATCGCCCCTACGTATTGGACTTGCGTCCTGGTCACAGTTTCGTGGAGTTCATGCTCGACCACGGCTATGATGTTTATTTGCTCGATTGGGGAATTCCTGGGCTGGAAGATCGTGATTTGAAATACGATGACTATACGCTCGAATATTTGCCCCGCGTCATTCGTAAACTTAAGTCCGAGAGCCGCTCAGGTGAGTTCAGCACGTTGGGCTGGTGTCTGGGGGCTCTCATTAGCACACTCTACGCGTGCTTACGCCCCGATGACGGCTTAAAGAATTTGGTGTTGCTGACCGCACCACTTGATTTCTCGAACAAAGAAGCGGGGGGATTTTCTCGGTGGGTAAATCATCCGGCATTCGATCCCGATAGGATCGTCGAGGCATTGGGCAATGTGCCCGGAGAGATGATCGACGCCGGCGCCAAGATGCTTAAGCCGGTAGAGAACTACGTGAGCAACTACGTGAATTTATGGGAGAATATCGACGACGCAGGCCGTGTCGAGGCGTGGCATGCCATGAACACGTGGGTACGAGACCTAATCCCTATGTCTGGAGCCAGCTATCGACAGTTGATCACGGAGTTTTACAAAGAGAATCGCTTGATCGAAGGCACACTCGAAATCCGTGGTGAGCACGTTGATCTCGGTAAACTGAAGGCGAATCTCTTTAATGTGATTGCCGAGGCCGATCACATTACGCCTCCCTGTCAATCAGAAGGGGTGATGGATTTGGTAGGCAGTCAGGACAAGGAAGTGTTTCGTGTTCGGGGAGGTCATATAGGAATTATGGCTGGTCGTGGGGCCGAGAAATCAACGTGGCCTCATATCGATACTTGGTTGGCGGCACGTTCTGATTGACAGCGCAGTGTTTCCATAGGCGGTTCAGAAGTAATGTCGGCTGAATGAGAAGCGCGCAACGCTACGTCACCATTGCCATCGAGCCGGCTTGAATGCCTTAATGGAACGCTATCGTGAACTGGGAATCATTTATTGACGAGGAATCTCTCATTCAGCTGCTTCCGGCAGAATATTCCCGCTTTGCACTCCCCTTCAAACAAGCTCTAGAGGTATTCTTAAGCAGTCTGCCAGCAAACGCTCAAGAGCGTATTTTAGCGGAGCAGATTAACCTACCCGTTGGAGTATCACTCTCTCAACGATTGGGTCGTTTGGCTCATGGTTGCCCGGTCCTGCAAAAACTCGGACAAATTCTATCTCGCGACCAGCGTTTAGCCCCCCAATTGCGATTTGAACTCAACAAGCTCGAATCAACGTCGTCCTCGGTCTCTGAGGATGTGATTGAGTCCATCTTGGTGAAGGAGCTGGGTCGACTCGAAATAAAAGCACTCGAACTACTTCCTCCAGCAATCGCCGAAGCGAGCGTTGCCGTCGTGATTCCTTACAGAGACAAGAGTCAACCCGACCAACCGGAAGGGGTTTTTAAGATTCTGAAACCTGGTATCGAGGAACGGCTGAATATTGAGTTGGAAATCCTGTCGCAAGTAGGTGGGTATCTCGACAATCGCTTGATCGAATTGGGAATCCCGCCGCTCAATTATCAAGACACTTTTGATCAAGTGCGCAGTAAGTTACGTTGGGAATTGCGGCTCGACGAGGAACAACGGCACTTGGGACTTGCAGCCAAATTCTACTCTGATCAGCCTAAAATTCAGATCCCGACTCTGTTCGACCACTGTACTCGGCGAGTTACTGCCATGGAACGGGTTTTCGGGGAGAAGATAACCGACCACCGATTTGAACTTTCTACAGAGAAACACGGGCTCGCGGAACTGGCAGCGCGGGCTTTGATTGTTCGGCCTATCTTGTGTGCGGATGACCAGGCCCTGTTTCATTGTGATCCACATGCCGGTAATTTATTCAGCACGCGCGATGGGCGATTGGCAATCCTCGATTGGAGCCTGGCAGGCTTTTTAGGTGTGAGTGAACGGACTGCATTCGTGCAAGTTATGCTCGCTGCAATCAGTATGAGACCTGATAAGATGGTGGCGATAATTCTGGGACTCGACATTCGGAAGCAATGCAATACCACGGCTCTGAGAACCTGCGTGGGTCGTTGGTTGCGAAGGATTCGTCATGGGGAATTGCCGGGCCTCTCTTGGCTTGTAGGATTCCTGGACGAGGCCGTGCAAACGGCTCGGCTGAGTATGCCAGACGATTTGGTGATGTTTCGCAAATCGCTGTTGACATTGTCGGGAGTTATTAGTGAGATCGGTGCCTGGAGTTTTGACCTCGATCAGCTTCTAATGTATGAGTTCCTGCGCAGCTTCCTACGGGAGTGGCCGATTCGGTGGTTTTCGGACCCGAGTTCTCGTTCGTTTGCAACGAGACTTTCGAACTTGGATATCACGGAAGCTGCGGTGAGCTCTCCCATGATCGTTGGACGCTATTGGCAGGCTTTGTGGCGAGACTGTATTGATTTGCGCTCAGCCCCAAATCTTTCCCAAAAATTCTCGTAGGATATTGATTCAAATACCATAAGGTGATGAAATGACTCCGGTTAAAGCGATTAATCATATAGGTATCGCGGTGAAAAGTATTGATGAGCAACGTCCTTACTACGAACATACTCTGGGTGCCCAATTCGAAGGGTGTGAAGAAGTAGAGAGCCAGAAAGTCCGAGTAGCGTTTTTCAAAATTAACAACATACGGCTAGAATTGTTAGAACCTACGGATTCGGCCAGCTCAGTCGCCAAGTTTCTGGAAAATCGTGGAGAAGGTTTGCATCATCTCGCCTTCACCGTGGAGAATCTTGAAGAACGTATTGCCGAACTGCAACAAGCAGGCCTGAGGATGATCGACCAGACGCCACGACCAGGTGCCCACCATATGCAAATTGCTTTTATTCATCCCAAGAGTACGCATGGTGTACTCACCGAGCTGTGCCAACCCCCCCATGAGGCGCCGCTAAATTAAAGGAGCTTAGCCAAGTCGAGCGACGCACGTATTACGGACAAGAAGACCGACTTTTTCAGAAAGCGTTTTGTCTATGTCAGTTGAAGATTCGTTCCCCAGATTGACGGCCGAAGAGGCCGCCGAAATCATTCACAATGGGGCGCTTGTAGCCTTCAGTGGTTTCACGCCCGCCGGGTCTGCCAAGGACGTGCCAATGGCTCTTGCCAAAAGGGCACGTGCATTGCATGAAGCGGGGGAGCCCTTTCAAATTCGAGTTCTCACAGGAGCGTCGACGGGAGCAAGCCTCGACGATGCCTTGGCAGAGGCGGATGCGATAAGTTGGCGCGCACCCTATCAGGCGTCGCCGCCCCTCCGACAGCGTATCAATGACGGTCGTGTTGACTTTGTCGACATGCACCTTTCGCACGTGCCGCAATCGGTGCTGTTCGGATTCTTTGGAAAAATAGATGTAGCGGTCATTGAAGCCACACGGCTTACTTCCGACGGCCGAGTCTTTTTAACCTCGTCGATTGGCGCGTCTCCGTCCTTTTTGCATGCGGCGGAAAAAGTCATCATCGAATTGAATCATTATGTCCCTGGACAGATCAGTGATATGGCGGACATCGTTCTTCCGAAGGCGCCTCCCCATCGACCTGCGTTGGACCTCGATTACCCACTGCAACGCATTGGCAAGACGTTTGCCCGCGTCGATCCCGAGAAGATCGTGGGAGTTGTAGAAACAAATAGACCTGATGATGAGATCAAGTTCACGCCCCCCAACTATTTCAGCAACACGATCGCTCGACATGTCGTGCATTTTCTTTTGGAAGAAATGGCCAAGAAGCGGCTGCCGGAGGAAATGTTGCCTTTGCAAGTAGGAGTGGGAAACATTGCCAACTCCGTGCTGGCCGGACTTGGTGAGCATCCGGATATCCCTAAATTCGTGATGTTTACCGAGGTGTTTCAGTCGTCGGGTTTTGAATTGATGAAGCGGGAGTTAATTTTGGGGGCAAGCACATGTGCTTTGACCCTAACCCCCCCTCAGATGCTCGACTTGGTAGGAGAACTCGAGTTTTATATTCCGCGATTGGTGTTGCGACCGCAGGAGATCTCCAATAACCCTGCTCTGGTAAGACAGGTCGGCGTCATAGCACTCAACACGGCCCTGGAAATCGATATTAGTGGCAATGTCAATTCCACGCATCTGCTCGGCCGTACCGTGGTAAACGGGATTGGTGGGAGTGGCGATTTCGCCCGCAATGCGTATCTCTCGATCTTCATGTGTCCCTCGATTGCGAAGGATGGCATTATTAGCACGGTTGTGCCTATGTGCACACATATTGACCATAACGAGCATTCCGTAAATGTCGTTGTCACGGAACAGGGCATCGCCGATCTCCGCGGGCTGTCTCCAGAGGACCGGGCCCCCTTGATCATTAATAATTGCGCGCACCCCCGCTATCGCGACTATTTGCATGATTATTTGCGCAAGGCTGGCGCGGGGCATGTTCGACACGATTTGAAGAAATGCTTTGAGCTTCATCAAAATTTGTTACGAGATGGAAAAATGCTTAGAGAATAGTTAGAGAGTGAGCGACAAATGGAGTTACCTGTTGAATTCACGATTGAAGATGACTTTCCCCCCGTCAGCTATGAACAGTGGCGGGAACTTGTCGAGGAAGACTTGAAGGGTGCGCCCTTTGACAAGAAGCTCGTGACTCATACGTACGAGGGAATCAATATTCAGCCCGTTTATACTCGGACAGAGGGATTGAAAGAGCCCGACTACTATGGCGTTCCCGGCCAGCCACCCTTTGTGCGGGGTTCTCTGTCAACGAAGTTTGCGCAGCGCGGTGCTGATCTTCGCCAAGAATACTTTCATCCCGACACGGCCGAAACCAACAGACAGATACTTGCAGATCTTGCAGGAGGAGTGACCTCGACCCAGCTTCATCTGGATTATGCCGCTTGTCATGGTTTCGACCCTGATGAAATGGCTTTCGGCGAATCGCACACTTCGAACGGTGTGATGGTTTATTCGCACGGTGACATGGATGTCGCCCTCCGAAACGTGCCACTGGACCAAGTCGGTATTTCCTTGGAAGGGGGTGCAGCATTCCTACCAGCAGCGGCGCTGCTGATGTCGATTTGGCAAAAGAGAGGAATTGAACTTGGGGAAGTCCGCGGCGCATTCAACGGCGATCCCCTGGCAGTACTTGCTCGCAACGGTCAGCTGCCACTGTCGCTGGAAGCTTCTCTGACGTTGCTTGGAGATTTAGCCAAGTGGACCGCACGGAATTGTCCCTATGTGACGGCCGTGAAGGTCAGCACGTCTCCCTATCATAATGCGGGAGCAACGGCTGCGCAGGACCTCGCCTTTCAAATGGGAACCGCCGTAACTTATCTACGTGCGATGACAGCCATTGGAATGAGCATCGACGAGGCAGCGAAACAGATTTTGTTTCAAGTGGAATTAGGCACACATCATTTCTTGGCAATTTCCAAATTGCGAGCTGCCCGGCGTCTGTGGTCACGCCTGGTAGAAGTGAGCGGTGGCTCACCTGCAGCTGGGGCCATGACTATTCACGCGCGGACAAGCGATCGTGTCCTTACCCGTCGAGATCCTTACGTCAACATCCTGCGTAACACCGTTGCCATGTTTGCCGCCAGCATCGGCGGGGCCAACATTGTTACCTCGGTCCCATTTGACAGCCTCATTCGCTTACCAGATGACTTCAGCCGACGGTTGGCCCGCAATACGCTGTTGATTATCCAAGAAGAATCGCACTTGAATCGAGTAATTGATCCTGGCGGAGGTAGCTGGTTCCTCGACTCGATCACTAGTCAGCTTTCCCACGAAGCTTGGGAAATCTTTCAACAGATCGAGCAGCTTGGTGGCATGAGCGAAGTGTTGCAATCGGGGTGGGTAGCCGACCAGATCGAAGCCGCTCACATTCCTCGTGCTACAGATATAGCGCGAAGAAAGGAAGGCATTACAGGGGTCAGCGAATTTCCGAATGTTGCCGAACTTCCTCTTGATAAAATTGCTCCGAATCTCTCTGCAATTCGACAGGCGGCAGTTGATCGCGTTCAGAACGAACGCAAAGAATTCGAAACGGTGCAAACTGCATCAGCGATGGATTCTAAAACGTCGATAGCTGTACACAAAGCCAAGACGGGGGCCACGATTGGGCAATTGGCTCGCATGGTAGGCTTCCATACGTCCGCTGTTACCGTGAAGGCGATCGAAGCCCGGAGTTTTGCTCAGCCCTATGAAGAACTACGCGACGCAGTCGATGCCTGGGAATCTGTGAACGGTCGGCGTCCGGCGGTTTTTCTTGCCAATATTGGATCGGTTGCCCATCATACGGCACGCGCAAGCTATGCGACGAATTTTTTCGAGGCGGGCGGATTCAATATCTTGACCAACGATGGATTCGCGAATGCCGATGCCGCTGTGAAGTCTTTTGCCGAGTCCGGAGCGTCAATTGTGGTTGTTTGTTCTTCGGACAAGTTGTATGACGAAATCGTGCCTGAGATTGCATCAAAACTAAAGCGGGCGGGGGCCAAATCGGTCGTGGTGGCGGGAAATCCAGGAAGCAATGAAGTGAAATGGCGCGACGCAGGAGTTGATCGATTCATTTACATCAAATGCAATGTGCTTGAGACGCTGAATGAAATGCTTCGTGAGGAAGGGGTGATAGAATCGTGACAATCCCCAACTTTTTCGATATTCCGTTAGAAACTGCCGAGGCGAACAATGCCTCGACAGCGACTTGCAATATGAATGGCTTAGCCGGGTCCGATGTTCCGATTTGGATGACGCCTGAGCAAATTCCCGTGTCGCCACTCTACACATCGAGCGATTTGAACGGCGTGGACCATTTGGCAACGATGCCAGGATTTCCTCCTTATGTGCGTGGTCCCTACGCCACTATGTACGTGTTGCGACCCTGGACCGTGCGACAATACGCGGGCTTTTCAACTGCCAAGGAATCGAACGCCTTTTATCGACGAAACTTGGCAGCCGGGCAGATAGGGCTCAGCATTGCTTTTGATCTGGCTACGCACCGAGGTTACGATTCCGACCACCCCCGCGTCAGCGGAGACGTTGGCATGGCTGGGGTGGCCATTGATAGTATCTACGACATGCGCATGCTTTTTGACGGCATTCCGCTCGATCGCATGAGCGTGTCGATGACGATGAATGGAGCCGTGCTACCGATCATGGCTCTCTACATTTTGGCCGCTGAAGAACAAGGCGTGCAGCCCGAGCAACTCGCGGGTACCATTCAAAATGACATCCTCAAAGAGTTCATGGTCCGTAATACATATATTTATCCGCCAGAACCGAGCATGCGGATCATCGCGGACATTTTCGAGTACACGAGTCGACGGATGCCCAAGTTCAACAGCATCAGCATCAGTGGCTATCACATGCAAGAAGCGGGAGCCACTGCAGATTTGGAGTTGGCATATACTTTGGCCGATGGACTGGAATATGTGCGAACCGGCATGATGGCCGGATTAAAAGTTGACGAGTTCTGTCCGCGGCTCTCTTTTTTCTGGGCGATTGGCATGAATTACTTCATGGAAGTTGCCAAGCTCAGGGCGGCGCGAATGATTTGGGCCAAGCTCATCAAGCAATTTAAACCGAACAATCCCAAAAGTTTGTCGCTAAGAACTCATAGCCAAACGAGTGGGTGGAGCCTGACGGCACAAGATGTTTACAATAATGTCGTGCGGACGTGTCTTGAGGCAATGGCAGCATCACATGGGCACACGCAATCACTTCATACGAACGCGCTCGACGAAGCACTGGCCCTGCCCTCAGATTTTTCGGCTCGAATCGCTCGCAATACGCAGCTCTTCTTGCAGCAGGAGACCGATACTTGCGATGTCGTAGATCCTTGGGGGGGCAGTTATTATGTCGAGCGGTTAACGCACGATCTGGCCTGCCGAGCCTGGCAACATATCTGCGAGGTGGAACAACTCGGAGGGATGACCAAAGCGATCCAGGCTGGCATACCGAAAATGCGGATCGAGGAAGCCTCGGCTCGCACTCAGGCGCACATCGATTCTGCTCAACAGACGGTCATTGGAGTGAATAAGTATCGCTTGGCGGAGGAAGATAACATCAAGGTACTACACGTCGATAATACAACGGTCCGGCAATCGCAGATCGAAAATCTCCTCAGGCTACGTGCTGATCGAAATCAGACCGAGGTGGATCGGTCTCTCGACGCGCTGACCGAGGCGGCTCGCAACAAGACAGGCAACTTGTTGGAATTGGCAGTGAAGGCGGCACGTGTTAAAGCCACCGTTGGGGAAATGAGTGCAGCACTCGAGCAAATCTATGGACGTTACGAAGCTCCGACAAGCGCCGTTCGCGGGATCTACGCTGCTGAAATCGGGGGGGACGAAACAGTGCAAGAAATACGGCACCTCTTGGAGCGATTCGAACAACATGAAGGCCGTCGGCCCCGGATCTTGGTGGCCAAGATGGGCCAAGATGGCCATGATCGGGGACAAAAAGTAATCGCTTCAGCCTTCGCCGATCTCGGCTTCGATGTCGACATCGGTCCGCTCTTTCGCACCCCAGCTGAGACGGCACGCCAAGCCGTGGAGAACGACGTGCATATTGTAGGTGTCAGTTCCCTAGCAGCGGGACATTTGACGCTAGTGCCACAATTGCGCGAAGAATTAGCGAAGTTGGGGCGGGACGACATTCTGATCGTGGCCGGTGGTGTGATTCCTCCCGAAGACTATGCGGAGCTCTACGATGGTGGTGCTGTGGCGGTTTTCGGCCCTGGGACCGTTATTGGACAAGCCGCCGCGGAGTTAATCCGGGTTTTGGCAGAGCGCCTGGAGATATCCCTCGATGGAGATGCATCCTTCAAATCGAACTAGAGCTAAGAGAACCTGAAACGGGTCTCAAGGAAACGCCCAATTGCATCCTCGCCGCAGTACACTTTCGACGGAAGAATACTTCAAGGGTGTTCGGGCCGGTCAGACTGCGGTGCTTGCGCGGGCGCTCACGCTTGTTGAATCGAACAACCCACAGCATCAGTTACAAGCGGAGGATCTGCTCACACGTCTTATGCCTTTCGCTGGTGAGTCGATTCGGGTTGGCATCACTGGAACGCCAGGCGCGGGAAAAAGTACATTTATCGAAGCGCTCGGGCTACAACTCGTACGATCGGGGCACAAGGTGGCTGTGCTCGCCATTGATCCTTCCAGCGGTATTACAGGCGGAAGCATCTTGGGCGATAAGACCCGCATGCCGAACTTGGCAGCCGAGCCCCAGGCTTATATTCGCCCTACAGCCTCCGCAGGGACGCTGGGAGGAGCAGCACGGCGGACCCGCGAGAGCATGCTCGTGTGCGAAGCAGCGGGTTACGATGTCATCTTGATCGAAACTGTGGGCGTGGGGCAGTCTGAATCCTATGTGTCCTACATGACCGACTGTCTGGTAGCGCTTGTCTTGCCCGCGGCTGGAGATGAGCTTCAAGGAATCAAGCGAGGGCTGCTGGAATTTGTGGATTTTCTGGTAGTCAATAAAGCGGACGGCGAACTGCGTAACGCATGCGAGGTTGCGGCCCAGCAGTATCGCAATGCCTTGGAGACAATTTCCGGCAGCAAGGCTATTCACGAATCCAAAGTCTTCTCGGCCAGCGCGATGAATAATGAAGGGGTCGACGCAGTCTGGCAGTCAGTGCTGAAGAGATATTCTTCCATGAAGTCCAACGGCACCTTGATAACACGCAGGCAGACCCAAAATCGTCATTGGCTCTGGGCGATCGTGGAAGAGAGACTTCGACAATCCCTGTATGCTCATCCAGCTGTTGCAGCAGTTCGCTATGATCTGGAGCAACAAGTCCTCGCCGGGACAATTTCCGTGGAGAGTGCCGCGCGGAAAATTATGGATGTCTTTGGGTTAGAATAGGTCCAGTACCCCCCCCTTGCTGAAGAGCTTCGTGTAGGCAATTTTTGAACTACTCGAATTCAAGAATCGTCTGATCGACGGCGAGCGTTTCGCCCACGGAAGCCATTACCTGTGCTACCATTCCGTCGTGTTCAGCGCGCAGTACATTCTCCATCTTCATCGCCTCAATGATAGCGAGGTCTTGACCTGCCTTCACGCCATCGCCCACCGAGACCGAGAGCTTAGTAAGAAGGCCCGGCATTGGAGAAACAAGGTACTTACTAAGGTCAGGAGGTTGCTTGTCAGGCATAAGAGACAGCAACTCTGCTGCCCTTGAGGAGAGCACCCTCATGTCAACTTGAGTACCCCAATGGAATAGGCGATAGACGAGATTACGACGTTCTACTTGAATACAAAATTCAATTCCATTGATTCGACCTTTGAACAAGGGTTGACCAAATTCCCAGAGACTTTGAACTCGATAAACAGTGCCAGCATACGCGACGTTATATCCACTCTCGACGGGACAAACTTGTATGGAGTGTTTTTCACCACCGAGAATAACCACCCAATGTTCATCCACTTCGGGTTCATAACCAGGCAACTGACCACTAATTTGAGCTGCGCGCTCCCGATAGCGTCTGTGGATTACGCCACAAGTGACGATCAAAAGCCAAGGGTCATCATGCACTACATTAGTAGCATCAAATCCACTTGGATACTCTTCGACAATTAGGTTCGTGCTTAAGCGCCCCTCCGAAAAGCGAGGATGATTTATTAGAGCTCCCAAAAAGCTGATATTATGGGAAACTCCCCGAACATAGAATTCGTTCAACGCAGTACGCATTCGCGAGATGCTTTGCTGTCGGTTTTCGCCATATGTAATCAACTTGGCGATCATCGGGTCGTAATGGATGGAAACATCTCCGCCCTCGTAGACCCCAGTATCAACCCGCACGTGTTGCGATTCGGCTGGGGGAGAATAACGGACCAAGCGGCCCGCGGATGGCAAGAAGTTACGAAAGGGATCCTCGGCATAAACGCGGCATTCAATCGCCCACCCCGAAAGATTCACGTCGGGCTGCGCGAAAGGCAGAGGCTCTCCAGCAGCAATTCGGATCATTAACTCTACTAGATCAAGTCCAGTAATATACTCCGTGACTGGATGCTCTACCTGCAAACGCGTATTCATCTCTAGGAAGTAGAAATTGTGATCCGCATCGACAATAAATTCCACAGTGCCAGCGGAATGGTAGTTTACTGCTCGGGCCAGTGCCACGGCCTGCTCGCCCATCCGCGTGCGAGTTTCTTCATCAAGGAAGGGGGAAGGAGCTTCTTCGATGATTTTTTGATGACGGCGCTGTATCGAGCATTCACGCTCGCCCAAATAAACAATGTTCCCGTGAATGTCTCCCAGAATCTGGATTTCGATGTGTCTTGGTAACTCGATATATTTCTCGATAAACACACGGTCGTCTCCAAAACTGGAGCGTGCTTCATTACTAGCTCTTTCAAATCCTTCACGACACTCACTTTCGTTGTATGCGATTCGCATTCCCTTGCCACCGCCTCCAGCGCTCGCCTTGAGCATCACCGGGAAACCAATTTCTTGAGCAATTTGGGCTGCCATGGAAGGGTCACGAATGACTTCCGTGGAGCCAGGGACTGTGTTCACTCCAGCTTGACGAGCCAGTTGTTTGGAGGCAATTTTGTCTCCCATCGAATGAATTGCTTGCACGCCAGGGCCAATAAAAGCAATCCCCGACTGATATAGTTGTTTGGCAAACTCGCTGTTTTCCGAAAGGAATCCATACCCTGGGTGAACCGCATCTGCTCCACTCGTACGGCATGCTTCCAGAACATTGTCGATAAGAAGGTAGCTTTTCGCGGCCGCTGCGGGGCCAATAAGTACTGCTTCATCGGCAAGTGAAACATGAAGTGAGTCTTTGTCGGCCTCAGAGTAGACGGCGACCGTGGCAATCCCCATCCGTTGGGCTGTCTTTATCACTCGACAAGCAATTTCGCCTCGGTTGGCAATGAGTATTTTCTTGAACAAGTTAAATCCTTATTCGACAAGGTCTGAGAACCGAAATTAACAATCAGGTAGCGCTACCCAGAACCCTCGCCACGATGACTGTAAAAATGGATTACAGATAGGTACTAAAGAGGGATATTCCCATGCTTTCTCCACGGATTCTCGAGTTTCTTGTTTCTCAATAGAGCGAGTGATCGACAGATTCGCTTTCGCGTATAACGCGGTAAAATGACATCGTCGATGTATCCTCTCCGGCTGGCAATAAAGGGATTAGCAAATCGTTCGCGATATTCGTTGGTGAGTTGTTCGAGGCGAATTTCATTCTCCCGCTCTTTGCGAAAGATGATTTCCACCGCAGCTTTGGGGCCCATCACCGCGATTTCCGCGCTTGGCCAGGCGAGATTGACATCTCCTCGTAAATGTTTGGATGCCATGACATCATAGGCACCCCCATAGGCTTTGCGCGTGATGAGGGTGATCTTGGGAACGGTAGCCTCAGCATAGGCATACAATAATTTCGCGCCGTGCTTGATGATTCCTGCATACTCTTGAGAAGTTCCGGGCATGAATCCAGGCACATCCACCAACGTGATGATGGGGATATTGAAACAATCACAGAATCTCACAAAGCGTGCTGCCTTAATTGATGATTTGATGTCTAAGCAGCCTGCTAAGACGATTGGCTGATTGGCAACGATACCAACCGGATGGCCTTCCATGCGGGCAAAACCGACCAGGATGTTTTTGGCAAATTCGGGTTGGATTTCAAAAAAATCAGTGTCATCGACAATTTTTAAGATCAACTCTTTCATGTCGTATGGCTTCGTCGTACTGTCGGGGACCAGTGTATCAAGAGATGGCTCGGCCCTGTCTGCACTATCAGGAGTTGGTCGATAGGGAGCAGCCATACGATTATTCGATGGCAAGTAATTCATCAAACGACGTATCATGAGCAAGGCATCAATATCGTCCTCAAATGCTCGGTCTGCGACCCCCGATTTTGTCGTATGGGTGATGGCTCCGCCAAGTTCTTCGTGCGTGACCACTTCATGGGTAACAGTTTTTACTACGTCTGGACCGGTGACGTACATATACGAACTATCTTTCACCATTAAAATGAAATCAGTCATAGCAGGTGAATAGACAGCACCACCAGCGCAGGGGCCCATAATTAGGGAGATTTGCGGAATGACTCCCGAAGCAAGAACATTGCGTTGAAAAACTTCTGCATAACCGGCCAGTGAGGCGACTCCCTCTTGAATTCGTGCACCTCCAGAATCATTCATCCCAATTACCGGTGCGCCCACTTTCATCGCGTGATCCATGATCTTGCAAATTTTTTCGGCGTGCGATTCCGACAGCGAGCCGCCAAAAACTGTAAAGTCTTGGCTGAAGACAAATACCATCCTTCCGTTGATGGTTCCATATCCGGTTACGACTCCATCGCCAGGAATGCTTTGATCTTGCATGCCAAAATCATTACACCGGTGTTCGACAAACATATCCCACTCTTCAAAAGAGCCTGGGTCCATCAACAATTCAATACGCTCGCGGGCTGTTAATTTACCCTTGGAGTGCTGAGTTTCGATGCGATGCTGTCCACCCCCCAACTCTGCGGCGGCTCGCTTTTCAGCTAATTTTCGAACAATTTCTTGCATTGGAGTGTGCTCTAGGTAAGCCGACTAGCTCATATGATGCCCAAGATATATCCCTGCCAAGTAAGCGACTAGCTTGATGTGTTCTTTACAGTGATTTCTTATGAAGCTTTCTTATCACAAAGTGAATAGCTCCCATTATCTTTAGCCACTTTCTACAAGTCTTAGTCTAGAGGTGTAGAGAAGTTAGTCGGGGTTTCATTCAGGCGAATCAATCAAAATCGCCGTTTCATAGGCTCTATCAGGCATTTTACACTTACTATGTCGCGTTTGCGAGACAAAATGCTATAGAAGCATCTATTTTTCCAAAATATTGGGCATTATGACAGCTATTTAATCTATATTTATAGCTTTTCCAGAAATGCTGCATTTGCAGCATTTGGTGTTGACTTTGTCTCGATCGAGGCGAATAATTGGAATAGAAGGATGCACATCGCATTCTTTTGGAAAAGCTTTTCCGTAAACCCTTCTATGAGGAGGATCTAATCATGACAAAGACCATGACAGGAAGCCCTGTGTTTGAGGAAGTTTTTCAGAATCTTCGCAAGGCTGCAGAAGCCAATCTGAAAATGCAGCAAGAGATTTACAGCCAATGGGCGAGCTTGTGGCCTGGAATGCCCACTCCACAAACGGCTTGGCTTAATCACATGCAGGGATTCCGCAAGCAATGGGTGGATACCGTTTCGTCCTTGGCCCACAAGCATCGGGATGTGATCGAACGGCAGTATCAGGCTGCTGTGGAGTCGTTGGATGCTGCCTTAAGTATTTCTGATGCCGGCACCCCAGAGGAATTTCGGCGTCGATCCGAGCAGCTTTGCCGCAAAACACTCGATTGCATGAAAGAGATGACCGAGACTCAAGTTAGGGAATTTCAAGAAGCAATCACCAAGTGGACTGATCTATTTGCAAAAGTCGGTACGTGAGGATTAAAAGGTCCGTAGGAAGTTCGCTCGAGCGTTCGCCCATGGGAATTCTAAAAAGTTCCCATGTGTTTTTATACAGTTCAACGCTTTCCAGGATTAGGTGCCGTCATGAAAATCAATAACAGCGTGGCAATAGTTACAGGTGCTGGCAGCGGAATCGGAGCTGCGGTGTCGCTTGAATTAGCAAAGCGGGGTGCGCGTGCGGTCATACTCGTCGATAAGCGAGATCACGTGTTCGAGTTGGTCGATTCCATCAATTCACAGTTAGGCAGACAAGTCGCCGAGGCAAAAGTTGGCGATACGATTAACGATACATTTCGAACTCAAGTATATGACGATGTAATTTCTAGACACGGTGTCGTTTCGATTTGTGTGCCCGCAGCTGGCATCACTCGCGATGCTTTAGCTGTTAAGCTGAATAAAGAAACAGGTCGTGTGGATCAGTATTCCATTACCGCCTTTAGGGAAGTTACCGAAGTGAATTTGATTGCACCAGTTTACTGGGCTATTGAAATGGTAGCCAGAATCGCAGAACACCGCTGGCAACTAGGTCGAAAGCAATGGGAGCCTCATGAGGAAATTCAGGGGACCATTATGTTCATAGGCTCGGTTTCTTCGCAGGGGAACAAGGGGCAGATTTCTTATGCCTCTACCAAAGCAGGCTTGCAAGGTGCTGCGGCTACGCTCACCAAAGAGGCCATGTATTACGGAGTTCGATGTGGGATTATCCATCCTGGATTCACTGATACCCCCATGCTGCGTAGTCTTGGGGACGAATATGTCGCCAAAAATGTCTTACCCTATACCCAGTTGCGTCGTTTGATTCGTCCCGAGGAAATTGCCGACGCAATTTGTTTCATGATTTCCAATTCAGCTGTGAGTGGAGAGCTCTGGGCAGATGCTGGTTGGCATCCGCCTGCTTAATGAGTACTTCTTTGCGGAGTGAGCAGCAAAAAATACTATTAAAAGTCCGTTTAAATCAAATACAATCTTCAAATAGATGCGCTGACGGTTAACCATAAAACAAGATTTTGTGGGCTAGTTACCTTTGTATGACGATTGGTGAACTAATTCGTTGCGCAGCTTAGACGTTGCATCATATTCATGAAGTCTGGATAAGAGTCTTTTTAAGAATCATGCCCATGTCAGGCGAAGTTATTCAAATCAAGCGATACCCGAATCGACGGTTTTATGCGCGCAATTCCAGCAAGTATGTCTCCCTGAAAGAAATTGAAGAGTTTGTGCAGCAAGGAAAAACAGTCGAGGTGACTGACAGCCAGACGGGAGAATCACTAACGGCAGCCGTGCTTGCGCAGATCATCATTGATCGCCAACCCGATAAGATTCTGCTGTTCCCAGTTGATATGTTGCATGGTATCGTCCGCTCGAATGAGATGGTAACGGATTTTTTGCGAGATTATTTTTTGCACTCTTTAACGTATCTCGACTATCTGCAACGGCATGGCGCGAGCGCGAAAGCACTGGTCAATCCTATGCATTGGGCCAAGGTTTGGATGGATGGCTTTAAGCCTTTCAATGGAGCTGCCAAGGAGCTCACAGATCAAGAAGAAATCTTGATGCAAAGAATTCACAAACTCGAGGAACGCATTCTCGCGATGGAAGCTAAAGAACGATAGCAGGCTCTCAAAGAAGTATGGAAACCTAGTGATCGGCTTTTTGAGTTCTTGGATTTTTTTCCGTGAATTTTCCACTGGATTACTGCGCGTTTAAATAAAATCAAACCTTATTGAAGGCATCGCGAGGAAGTGCTTTGCGAGTCTTAATGTTGTGTCCAGTCCTCACATAAGCAACCCTCCTGACATTAGCGTATAACGCCTTTATTCAAGTTCCATAAGTAACTGGCCAGTCTTAACAGCATCGCCAGCAGATACATGAATGGCCTTCACTTTTCCTTCGAGGGGAGAAGCGACGTTGGTTTCCATCTTCATCGCTTCCATGACGAGCAGCACTTGATTGGTCGTGACCACGTCGCCCGGCGAAACCTTGAGGTTCAAAATTGTCCCCACGATTGGCGCTTTCACGATTCGATCGCCGGTCACCGCTGGTGCCGAGCTGGGCGCCGGTGGTTTCGGCTTGGAACTCGGCGGTGCAGCCATGCTCACGGGTTCGCTGGGCTGGCTCGTGCCGTGCGACACGCTGTCGTCGAGCACCTCCACGTCGACTTCGTAACTTTTTCCTTCCACCGTGATGCGAAGTTTCATGCTTAATTATTCCTTCGCACGTTGTGCGACCAGTGTAACGAAGTTCGACCCGCCTCGGCCCATCCCGAGACGGTATTTTGATTCAAAAACGTGATCCGGTGAACTATGACAGGTGTCCCGAGAGCGGCAGTTGCTGCCGCGGTTAGGACTACAAGAAGTTCAGGATTAATGCCTTCCGAAGATGAAACAACTTCCGATGCTGTGATTTTTGTAGGGTTCGTGCGTAGTATCTTGCTCACCCAAGCCAAAGCGAGGGCAGCAACGATCATAATCAACAACGGCAACCAGCCCATGGAGTTATTTCCATCGACATTTTTAGCAATCATTAAACTTTCAAATGCAACCATGATTCACTTACAGCGGGATCAAACCGTGTTTCTTCGCGGGACGTATATCACGCTTGGTCTTGAGACTTGCCAGGGCGAGAGCAATGTACCGCCGCGTCTCGGCGGGATCAATAACATCATCCACCATTCTGCGCCCAGCCGCCACGTAGGGCGTCGAAAACGTATTCTGATACAACTTGATCAGTTCTGCGCGTTTGGCCGTTTTGTCTTCGGCTTTCTCAATCTCATTGCGAAAAACGACTTCTACCGCGCCGTCTGCCCCCATGACCGCGATCTCGGCAGTGGGCCACGCGGCACAACGGTCGGCTCCCAAATCCTTGGCACACATCGCGACATAGGCCCCCCCATAAGCTTTGCGCATGATAATGGTGATCTTGGGAACCGTTGCCGCCGAATAAGCGAATAGCAACTTCGCACCGTGGCGAATGATGCCGCCATATTCTTGCTCCACGCCAGGCATGAATCCTGGCACGTCAACAAGTGTTATCAACGGGATGTTGAACGCATTGCAGAAACGAATAAATCGCGATCCCTTATCCGACGCGTCGATGTCCAAACAGCCAGCTTTGAACTGAGGTTGGTTGGCAATGATGGCCACGGTTTGACCGAGGATGCGCCCAAAGCCAATGAGAAGATTTTCCGCAAAGTGAGCTTGGATCTCCAAAAAGTCTTCATTATCGACGATGCGTTTGATGGCCTCGTGCATGTCGTATCCTAACCGCGAATTCTCCGGCAAGATATTGCGCATTTCGGGATCGAGCGACACCACAGGTTTCGCGGGAATCGTAGGTGCGTCTTCCATATTGTTCGAGGGAAGAAAGCTGAGCAATCTACGGCACAAGCTGATCGCCTCACGGTCGTCCTCGGCCACAAAGTGAACGACGCCGGAATAGTGCATGTGTGCTTGAGCTCCACCCAACTCTTCGGCGGTAACCGTTTGTCCTGTTACCTGCTTGATGACGCTTGGCCCTGTGATGAACATCTGGGCGTGTTTCGTTTGAATAATGAAATCGGTGAGCGCAGGGCTGTAGGCCGCACCACCCGCACAAGGCCCGCAGATCAAACTGATTTGTGGCACCACGCCAGAAAGCAGCGTGTTGTGAAAAAACACTCGCGCGTAGGCAGCCAGACTATCGATACCTTCTTGAATGCGTGCCCCACCGGAATCGTTGATGAAAACAAATGGGCTGCCCGTTTTTAAAGAGGCTTCCATCATCGCGACGATCTTATCGCTATGCACTTCGCCTGCGGCTCCTCCGGCCACGGTAAAGTCCTGACTCGCCAAATGAACGAGCCTGCCGTCGACCGTGCCGCAACCCGTCACAACGCCATCGGCCGGCAAGACTTTCTTTTCCATGCCAAAATGTGTGCAGCGATGGCTGGCAAAACCAAATTGCTCCTGAAAACTGTCGGCGTCGAGGAATGTTTGCACACGCTCGCGAGCCGACAATTTGCCAGCCGCTTTTTGTTTGGCAATCCGCTCGGCCCCACCCCCAAGTGCCAGTGCCTCACGACGTTCCTCAAGTTCGCGAAGCAGCGTTGTCATCAACGACACGCTTGGATTCGGCTTTCCCGAAACATAACCATCTTCCAATGCTGAATTTGACATGTTCTTCAAAGCCTTTACTTTTGGCCGTCTATTATCTGGCACAATTCCGTGAGCACGCCGCCGGAACTTTTGGGGTGGAGAAACGCGATTTGTGTACGGTGAGCGCCTGAGCGCGGTGTTTCATCAATCAGACGAATCTGCTCTGCTTTCAATTCAGCCAATCGCTGTTCGATATCGTCGACCGTGTAGGCGACGTGATGCAATCCCTCGCCCCGCTTATCCAAAAACGTAGCGACGCTGCTCGCAGGATCGGTGGGTTCCAGCAACTCCAGGCGTACATCGCCGACTTTATAAAACGCAACGCGTACTTTTTGACTGGGCACATCCTCAATCATCTCAAACTCCGCCCCAAGGATGTTCTCATAAAAGTCGCGCTGCGATTCGATTGAACGGACCGCAATCCCGATGTGGTTAATCGCTTTGGCAACTATCATGACAGTAGACCTTCGTTAATTGGATTCCGTGTAGTCGCCGAACAGCGCGCCCAACGTACTGCAAATTTCACCCACCGTGGCGTAGGCTCGTACAGCCTCAAGAATTAGTGGCATGAGGGTGTCGTGTCCTGCCGCGGCTTGCCGAAGTGCCTCTAGGGCTGCGGTTGTGCGAGCTTGGTCACGCTCGGCGCGAACTCGCTGGACGCTTTCGATCTGACGTTGGGCAATCGTGTCTGAGACTTGGAATAAATTCATCGCGAGGGGTTCTTTCGAGACAAATTTATTGACCCCCACGATCGTCCGCTCGCCACCATCGATCGATTGCCCAAATCGATACGCCGATTGTTCGATTTGGTCTTGGACATAACCTTGTTCAATCGCTGCGACCATGCCACCGCGATTTTCAATCTCAAGAATGATTTCATTCGCCTCGCGTTCGATGTCATCCGTGAGTTGTTCCACAAAATAACTCCCGGCAAGGGGATCGATCGTATTGGTCACCCCTGATTCATAGGCAATCACCTGCTGTGTCCGCAAAGCGACGGTCACCGACTCTTCGGTCGGCAAAGCTAGGGCTTCATCCTTCGAATTTGTGTGCAATGATTGCGTGCCACCCAAAACCGCGGCGAGTGCCTGCAATGTTACGCGCACGACATTATTGTCTGGTTGCTGCGCGGTGAGAGTCACTCCTCCGGTTTGAGTGTGGAATCGCAACATCTGACTCTTGGGGTTCGTTGCCTGGAAACGATTTTTCACGATGTCGGCATAAAGTCGACGTGCCGCGCGAAACTTGGCAACTTCTTCAAACAGATCGCTATGAGCCGCAAAGAAAAACGCCAGCCGCGGCGCGAAATCGTCGATCTTGAGACCGGCGTTCAAGGCCGTGTTGATGTAGCAAATGGCATTGGCCAACGTGAAGCCAATCTCTTGCGCCGCCGTCGAGCCAGCCTCGCGGATGTGATAGCCACTAATGCTGATCGTGTTCCAGTTTGGTACGTGCTGCGTGCAGTATGCAAAGATGTCGCTGGTTAATCGCAACGATGGTCCGGGCGGAAACCGATACGTGCCGCGGGCGATATATTCCTTAAGAATGTCGTTCTGAATTGTTCCATTGAGTTTATCCGGCGTAACGCCTTGCTTCTCAGCGACGACAATATACATGGCCAGTAAGATGGCCGCCGTGGAATTGATCGTCATGCTGGTGGAGACTTTGTCCAACGGTATGCCTGCGAACAAGGCTTCCATGTCGGCGAGCGAATCAATGGCAACGCCAACTTTTCCCACCTCGCCCGCCGAGATGGGATCATCGGAGTCATAGCCGATTTGCGTCGGCAAATCGAACGCTACGCTCAAACCGGTCGTTCCTTGTTCGAGCAAATACTTATAGCGCTGATTCGATTCTTCCGCCGTGGCAAAGCCCGCGTACTGACGCATCGTCCAATAGCGCCCGCGGTACATCGTAGGTTGCACACCCCGCGTGAATGGATACTCACCTGGAAAACCAAGTTGCTCGACGTAATTTCCTTCCGAACTTTCTAGGGGTGTGTATAACCGCTCAACAGGACGCCCCGAAGCTGTCACGAATTGCTGACGCTGTTCAGGAAACTTGGCCAACGTCTTCGCCAGCAAGCCATCATTCCAGCATTTGTGAGCCGTATCGATTCGATTACTGCTTAATAATGTATCCATGATCTTCTGCCGTTACCGAGAACTCGGTGTTACCAATGTTCGCTTGGGAAGTGGTGTTCGACCGCTGCAACAGGTCGTCAACAAAACACTTCAATGATTTCGAGCCATCCAGAATCGTGCGCAAATTTACCTCGCCCGTTCCGTTGCTGCCGATTATGCCTTCCACTCGCCGCTGGACTTCTTCAAAAACCGCTTGTCTAATTTCCGCAAGTGCGTGAGCTTGTCGCTTATTCTGCCATTCGCTTGACTTGAGCTCTGTCAGTCGTTGCAATTCACCGGCGATCGCCTCGATACCTTCATGGTGAGCTGCGCTGCAAACATAGACATTGGGAAGCTCACTGCTCTGATTTGCTGGATCTTGATGTCCCCAGTGATGGTCGCTGGTTGCTAGCGAAGCCGTTCTCAATGTCATCAACAGCTGTTGCCTTAATTGCAAAGCTTCAGGACGGTCCCCTTTGTTCACGACAAAAAGGTCGCCCGCCTCCATGAGGCCCGCCTTTAATAACTGCACGGAATCGCCTTGACCCGGGGCGAGCACAATCAGCACGATGTCTGCACTCTTGGCAATTTCTACTTCACTCTGGCCCACGCCAACCGTTTCAATGAACACCACATCGCAGCCGAGCAGTCCCATCACTCGCACGATTCCCCTGACGCCGAGCGTGAGGCCACCAAGATGACCTCGTGAGGCCAAGGAGCGAATAAAAATGTTCGGGTCCGTGCTGTGTCGCATCATGCGAACGCGATCACCCAGAATTGCTCCACCGGTGAAAGGTGATGAAGGATCGACGGCGATGATTCCAAGTTTTTTGTCCGGATAACGTAAGCGGTAGTCGATGGCCAAATGGTCGACGAGTGTGGATTTGCCCGAGCCAGGTGCGCCGGTGACTCCTAGTACAAGACTTGGTTGCGGCCAATGCTGGCTCCCCGCCAAAAGTTCGACAAGGCGCTGCGGCTCGTCGGTGAGGATTGTCATCAAGCGTGCAGCAGCACGACATGACAAGGGGCCACCTTCTTGGATCTGCTTCACCAACTTTTCAATCGAAACTGACATGGCAGCGCCTAAGCAAAAACTGCTGCCCTTTCATCCAATAAGGTATGAAGCGTCTCGACGATTTCGCGCGCCGGCGTACCAGGAGTAAAGATTTCCGCAACGCCCATTTCCTTGAGTTTGGCAATGTCGCTCGGCGGAATCGTACCACCGCCAAACACCACGATATCTTCGGCTTGCTGATCGCGTAGCAGTTCAAGAACTCGTTGAAAGAGAACGTTGTGCGCGCCCGACAGTAGCGACAGCCCAATGCCTTGAACATCTTCCTGAATTGCCGCGTCGACGATCTGCTCGGGGGTACGGCGAATGCCCGTATAAATCACTTCAAATCCGGCATCGCGGAGAATATGGGCGACGTATTTCGCGCCTCGATCATGGCCATCAAGGCCTGGTTTGGCGATTAAGATTCGGTGTTTTGGCGAGGTGTTCACGGCAGTACTCTAAAAATGGGTTTGATATTCCCATGTTTAAAGAAGCGATTCGCGTGCCATACATCAGAAATGTCAGCTGGCAAAATTCCCGCAAAAATCGTAACTATTTTAGATAGTCAGATCGTGCGAGAGGCTGGAACTGTGCACGATGTGCGGTTCAGCACGTGTTTTGAACGTTACCGACAAAGTGGCACTCCAAAAAGTATCTATTTTGCCTGTAACTAAAATTATAAGCGAAGCTAGACTTGAATAAACAACATTACTAGTCGGCATCGCGCATTTCTACGCAATGCTATAAATCGTAACCAAGAACTTTCACGAAGTTCCCCCAACTAGGCAGCCTGTTACGCGGACCGCTTGAAGGCAGATTCATCTGTAATAGTGATATAAGAAGTGCTTCGCGTGCCAACGTCATTTCTGGCGAATTCTCAATGTAGCAAGCACGTTGATCCCAATAAAGATTCCTAAAATCCCCGCTGGCTCTGGGACTGCTTCAAGCGACGACAATGGTCCCATGCCATAAGCATTCTGCCAGGCGGCAAGGTCTGTTGAACTAAATGGCGAAGGCGAGACACCTCGTTGCCAACGCAGAAAATCGCGGCCATCGACATCGCCATCGCCGTCGAAATCGCCATTGGGTCCCGTGGCGATCAATTCAATGAGGCCGGTTTGTATAGCTCCGGTGTCGGCGTTGCGATATTGGAAGGTCAGAGCATTTGTGTCGCCACCGACTTGAAACGCCAAGCCGAGAGTTTCGTCACGCCCCGGCGTGAACACGGAACTTCCCAGCAAAAAGCGTTCGGCCAACACTTTGCTGCTACTGCCGGGAGCCTCGTCCCAAGTTTCGCCCGTGCCGTTGCCCAAGGTCGAGTCACCATCGGGTCCATCCACGGGATCAATCAGTGGGACTTGGTCGCTCAGGCTGTTCCAAGTCAACGGCTTGAGATCGCCAGCGAGTGTTGCGCTGGTGATCGTATAGGCATCGATGTCGAACGTAGATGCAGTATCGTTGATTAACTTCAACTCACCCGTCACGGTATTGACCTGCAACGTCATACGATCATTGGAAACATTCGTGGGGTCGGTGTCGGTAAGATAAACACGGTCGAGATCAAAAAACTCGCCTGTTCCGCCAAAGTTGTTGTTGATGAACATACGAATTGAATTACCATCACGGGCGCTATCGTGCGCAGCCGAACCCAAGAACGTGTAAGGATTGGTATTATCCTTGTAATAGATCGAATAACTGTTATTATCTTCGTCGATTTCCAGGGCAACGCTAAATGGTGTATTTCTGCTGTGTGTTAAGTTAAGGGTCTGAGCAATATTTGCACCCCCACCGGCGCGATTGCCGATGAGCTCAATAACATTAGTTGTTGAGTTTCTCTGGATAGCAAACTGAGCTGTCAGCGTCGAATTGCCCTGCGCTGGAGGATCGTTTTGTAGAAAAGCAAGTCGAAACTCTTCAAACACCTCACCAACACCTAGTGTCGGAGTAAAATTCCAACCAGCAATATCCGCAACAAGCCAAGCCTTGCCCGAAGTGATATTTTCGATATCCAAATAATTGGTGGCAGCCTCCTCATCATTTCGTTGAATTCGATAAACACCGTTTTGAACAGATGAATTAATCGAATCCGTGGGATCTTCGTCCCAAAAGTTACCCGGATTAGCGGTGTTGGCAGCAGCGCCGATGAGCGTACCATTCGAATCCCCAAACGGAAAATCTTCGAGAACAGCAGCGTTAGCAGTTCCGGAGTTATTCAAGCTGACGCCGATACAAGCTGCTAACACCACAACAAACGAAGCCAATGATTTCATGGAAGACACCTCAGAGATTAAACGTGGTGCGACAAACTTAGGACGGCAACGGCGCATGCCACCAAGCACGCAGCCCAACGATAGAAGAACAAGACTTGTTGGCTCGGGAATCGCGGCGAACATCGTGTTGAAGGCACCAAATCCGTTCACAGCGTCGTAAGAATCTTTGAAAATTGCAAAATCAAAAATGTCGTTGAGACCGTCGCCGTTAAGGTCACCGGCTTGGTATTGCTGGGCTAACGTCAGACCCGACAGATCCATTTCTGCCCCGGCAATGAAGGCTGTCCAGTCGGCAGCCGTGAGCGAGCCATCGAAGTTGAGATCGCCCACATCGAGACGCTCCCCACCGTTGCCGACAAAGTTGACATTGGCTTTGCGAGTGATGCCGCCGTCGAAGTTGAGCACCATTTCTAAATCTTCGTAGATGCCACGCAGCCAGGGACCCGTGCCCGAACTAAGAACGACTTCTTGATTGATGGCCAGATTGCCGCCATTGCCACCCACCACGCCTTCACTTAAATCGGTTGCGGTGGTCGAAGTCTTAGACCACGCACCATCAACGTCGACGCTGCCATTGCCGGGAGCTTGATCGTAGAAATCTGTCACCGACCGCCAGTTCGCAGCCGTGAGCGCCCCTGATGCGGAAGTCAGTGAGTAAGAACGCAAACCACTTAAAGCGGAACCGGTCGTATTCTTGAGCTTCATCTCGCCAGTGATCCGATTCACTTCAAGAGTCATCAAATCGGTCAGCGGATTCGTGTCGGTCAAGGCGAAGCGGTCGATGGCAAAAAACTCGGTGATATCGCTGCCAAAGTTATTGTTGACCGTAAAGCGAATGCTGTTGCCATTGCGAGCCGCTGAAATCGGCGCGGCACCCAAGGCTTGTGCTGGATTTGTTCCATCTTTGTAAAAGATTTCGTACGTGTTCGACTTCTTATCGAGTTCGAGCACCATCGTAAACGGGGCGGATTGTGTTGTATTGAGTGTTGCTCGACTTGCGATATCGGTCGATCCTACGCCGATGGCCGTGCCGCGTAGTTCGATATTGCCGTTGTCAGTATTGCGGTCGATGCGAACTTGTGAAGTGACGGCGGTACCACTCGTACCCGTGTCGCTGTCCAAGAAGTCAAAGCGGATTTCTTCCCCCTGGCCAACGACGCTATCCACAAAATTCCAGCCCGACATGCGAACGACGATATAGCGGCTACCTACGGTTGAAGAAGTGATATTATCAATCTGCAAATAGTTGTCGGCTTGGTCGTCGTTAAATTTGGTGATACGGAAGCTACCGCTGCCGTTGGTTTCTGAGTCGGTTAGCAGATTAGATTCCACCCACGCCTGTCCACCGGGATTACCCGTGTCGAAAGTTTCCGAGAGGAACAAACCGCTCCCTTCGTTAAATTCAAACGCATGAAAATCAACGCCAAAGGATGATTGCTTATCGAATACAACTTGGGCGAGCATCGCCAAAACGACCGCCAAATAGGAAATGTTCCTTGTCATGAGTAAGTCCCCGTCAAACAATTAGATGTTGAGCGATAATAGCGTGTGGAAATCAAAATACCTGTGACCAACAGCAATGTGGCTGAACTTGGCTCGGGCACGGCAACAAAGAGCGATTGAAAGGCTAGCAAGCCGTTGACTTGGATGTAGTTGTCTTTGAACAATCCAAAGTCTTCCAGGTCATTCGTGCCGTCGCCGTTGAGGTCACCAGCTTCGTAGGCATCGATGGGCGAAAGTGCCGACAAATCGGCTTCCGCTCCGAGAAGAAATGCTTGCCAATCCAAAGGATCGAGCACGCCGTCAAAATTCAAGTCGGAGAATTCATAGAAAGTTTGTTGAAACGCCAAGCCGAAGTTTCGTCCCAACGTCAAAAAGCGGTCGATATTCTCGTCAGGCAAAAACTGCGTTTCAAATGTCGCGGAGAACTCAGCATTGAGATAATCCCTCCCAAATTTTGCCCCCGTATCGTCTACGAGCGACGCATTATTGGTATCAATGCTTGGTTCCACTTGAATAACATTCTGCCAAAACGGATCGGCCTGATACTCCGGCAGGATAAAGCCGTAGTGACCCGTCTTGCCGTTGACGGTCGAATGAAAGTCGACCAAATAATCCACGTCCACACCTGTATCCGCGCGAACCGAGTCACCCACGACCTCAATATCGTCTAAGTTGTTGTAATTGGGAGGAATCCAATACCGGTTAGGGTCGAGATCCTCGTGTTGCACCGTGCTGCGATTGTAACCCGCGAGACGTCCATCGGGATTGGCCATTGGGTAGACATAGAATTCAGCATACTTGCGCAAGATCGCAGCTTCAGCATCATCGCTGACAAGAAAGTCGACCAAACCTTCGAGAGTGAAGTTGCCCAAAGTTTCGTTCGCGTGGACGCCGCCTAAGAGCACAACTTTCTTTTTCTCGATGGCACCGCCGTTGGGATCGGTGATTTTGTAGCCATACATATCTTGGGGAGCAATCACGCGCCCCAGATCATCCACACCCCCTGGCGATTGACCAATCACCAGATTGGCATCACCCGATAAAGTTGGGCTGACCCAGGGGCTGCCTACCAAACTCGCGGTGTGCGAATCAACACGGCTTTCCGGATACGGCAAGCCATACGCCACATACACGCGATCTTGAGCAAAGGGATTGTTGTTAGAAAACGTGAAGCGATCGAGCGCGGCATTGCGGGCGTTATTCTCGAAGAAAAACCAATTCTCTTGATCGTAGCTGTAAACCATCTTGTGGCCCAGCAAACTCGCCCCACCGGTATCGAAGTTATCGCCGATACGGAAAGTGACTTGCTGACCACTCACGCCATCCGCGCTGAAGTAAAGCCACTTCCAATCGCCCGTGTTGTAGTTATCGCGGCCGGCAAGCATCACCAAATTGCCGGACACCGAAGAATTGGCTTCGTCGAGACTGCCGGAATCGAAATCGCCGTCGAGGACGATCGCGCCCCAAGTACTGGAAATGCATAGCACGTAAGCGCAGCAAACCACGACCGCGATTTGCAGACTTTTCGTCATCTTAAAAATAAAACACAAACTTAGCATCGTGGTGTCAAATCTTATTGTTATCAATCCTGCTAGTCACCAGCAACAAAGTTGGTACGGCGGGGGTCGGCCACGCCAATCAACGATCCGTCGGCGGAATACTGAATGCCATTCCCGCCGCCAAAATAGGTGCCGTTGCGCGGATAGCGTTTCACTCGCCAATTGAGAGATTTCAGTTCGTCATCCCACGCCGCGGGGGCGTCGGCTTCAAATTCCAGGCGATTGAACGGCTGCTTGGAAGTCACCGGGCGCATCAAATGGAATCGCGACGCAGCGAACGTATCGTGCAAACTCTTCTCTTGATCGAAAAGCTGCCATAGTAATTGAATCGTTGTCGTAGGGATCCGCTGCCCACCGGGAATGCCGAGCGTCAGCAATGGCTTTTCGTCACGCGTGACGATAATCGGCGCGATCGTGCTGCGAGCCCGTTTGTTAGGCGCCACGTAATTGATATTCTCAGGATCGTGGACCGAGAAGTTACTCAAGCTATCGTTCAGCAAAAATCCCGTACCGGGTGCGACCACCGCAGCGCCAAAATGCAAACTCAACGACTGCGTGAGGCTGACCATGTTCCCTGCCGCGTCGGCAACTACTAAATGGGTCGTGCTTGCGGTGGGCAGTCCATCGGCAGCAGCTTCAACTTGCTTGCGAGGATAGGGTTTTCGAGGATCAATCTTTTCAGCAACAGCCACCATCTGCTTGGCTGCGCCTTGGCCGATCATTTCTTGTGCATCGGTGAGCGAATTGGGCCCGTCGCCAATCCTGGCCTGGACCAGCGGATACAAACCGAGCATCACGCGCCCCATTTGGTTGGCATATTGCACGGGTGTGGCCGAAGCATCAAGGCGAGGCATTTGCTCGAAGGCTTTAAGCGTCGCGAGTACAGTGGTGCCACCCGTGAGCGGTGGCGGGCACGAATAAACACGATTTCCTCGGTAATCGATGGCGAGCGCCTCACCGACTTCCGCTTTATACGATTCCCAATCCGCCATCGTCATCGCTGAACCATCAGCGCGAGCCGCCTTGACTATTTGTCGTGCAGTGGGACCCGTGTAAAACGAACGCGCTCCGTTCTCGGCGATATCAAGCAGCGTCGCCGCCAAGTCAGCATTTTTCAGTCGAGCGCCAACTGGGGGGAGTGCGTTTTGGTAAAGATATAACGCTGCCGCTTCTTCATCGGCCTGCAAATCGCGAACGTGGCTTTTGTAGAGACCTTGCATCGTCTCATCGATGATGATCCCCGCCTCGGCCAGTTCCGCGGCGGGTTCGACCAGTTCCTTCCAAGGTTTGGAACCCCACCGCTGGTAGGCTTCATCCAAGCCCGCCACAAGCCCGGGAATTCCCACGGCCATGTAACCCAATTCACGCTGCGAAGTCGGCAGGTCGGCAAACTCTTCAGCATCCATCTCCGCGGGCGAAGTGCATAATCCGACGATGGAATACACTTTGCCGGTCGATGCCTCGCGATAGAGCAAGATAATCTTGCCACCGAGGCCCGAGCCGTAAGGTTCCGCCACACCCACGGCAAGCGAGGTGGCAATCGCCGCGTCGATCACGTTGCCGCCGTCGCGCAAAACTTCGAGCCCAATCGTCGTCGCGGTGGGATGGCCACTCGCCACGGCGTACTTGCTGGCTTCAATCTGCTGCTGTCCGACAACTGACAGCGTCTGAAACAATGCCAACAGCACCAGCCCAATGATTGCTCGCGTGATCATGAACAGCTCGGAAAATCAAAGCGGAACCTCGCCGCGCGGGCGAGGTTCCGAAAACAAACTGAAGGGGGCAAGATTAACCGCGACGTCGCGTGGCACTCATCGCCACCAACGACAAGAGAACCAGAGATACTGTCGACGGCTCAGGAATTGGGCTAGTGTTGCTGATATAGATTCGATCGATATCGACGTACTCGCCACTACCGCCGAAGCTATTGTTCATGCGGAAGCGAACCGAATTGCCGTTGCGTGTTGCCACGTGGGGTGCGGTGCCTAACAGCGTGTAAGGCCCTGCCGCGTCCTTGTACCACACCGAAAACGTATTGGCGTCTTCGTCAATTTCCAAGATCATCTTGAACGGATCAGGATGCGACAAAGGCAATGCCAAGGGACCAATATCAATGCCCGAGGTCAGCAATTGGCCTACCAATTCGATGCCCCCTGCGGCGTTACGCTGGATTTGAGCCTGCCCGGTGATCGTGCTGCCGCTCGTGCCGGTGTCGTTGTCCAAAAAGGCGAGACGAATTTCTTCAGGCTCCGCGGAGTTGTAGTCGTGGGTTCCGACAACGGAGCTAAAATTCCAACCGCCAAACTCGGTCACGATCCAAGCCTTGCCGCTGGTGACATTGGCGATCTGCAAGAAGGCATCGCCAAGTTCCTGGTTCTGCTTCTGGATGTAGTAACTGCCACTTTGGACCGACGACTGAGTGATGTCGGCATCCGTGGCGGCCCATTTGTTCGCAAAATTGATACTGTTGGCAGCATCTTTGAGCAACGTGCCGTCGGCATCTTCAAATTGAAAATCTTCGAGAATCCCCGCCGGGGACAAAGAAGCGCTCGCGAGCGCAGTCGCGAGTGCGAGACAAAACATGCTGTACTTCATTAGACACTCTCCACAGATGTACGAGAAAGATCGATGCCTTCTTCTCTTACAACTCTTGCCCGGGAGTAGAGAATCCCTGTGGATTCTCCGAGTGCCGCTCTCTGAATCACCATGCAGTGTAGCCAAAGGACGCCAGAACCGCGAAGGAATCTCCCAACATTTAAGGAAATTTTTTCTGCCATTTTCCGCAATTGGCCGTCGCTAGCGATTCTTAGCCAGCAGCAAAGACATCAGAACTTAAGAACAACATTGAAATCGGCTTGGCAGGGAGCCTGTCCACTGTCTACAATCGACTCCTGGCGGTCAGAGGGAGACAACAATTCGTCTAAACATCCCTCCACAGTTTCTCAGGAGACATGTGATGCGCCGTCGGTCTATTGGCTCGTTTTCCTGTAGCTCATTTTCCTCTGGGCGAGCATTTACTCTGGTCGAACTGCTGGTCGTGATCGCCATTATCGGCGTGCTGGTCGCGTTGTTGCTACCGGCCATCCAAGCAGCCCGCGAAGCTGCCCGCCGCAGCCAGTGCGTGAATAACCTGCACAATATCGGCTTGGCGATTCATAATTATGCCAGTGCGCGGAAGACTCTGCCCCCTGCCGAGGTTCGCGAAGGAGATCCCTCAATCCCGCCTACCAGCCAACAGATCAAAACTTTGTTTAGCTGGGTGACGCTCATCATGCCCTATATCGAAGAGAATAATGCTTTCGGCCAGACCAATTGGAACATACGTCTTGAAGCACGCGACGCCAATGGCGATACCTCGCACCATCAACCACTTTCATTGTTTACATGCCCCTCAGAAATCAATCAGCCTTCTTCAATTGGAATCGTCAATAGTTTCTATGGAGCACGCGGCAACTACGTAGGCAACGCAGGAATGGGATTTTATTGGGCGGAGGATCTGACGCCTAATCTTGCTCTTAAAGATTGGGAAAACTACCGCAATAGTAATCCCAATGCGAACCCTTTATCACTTCGAATCGGTGACCCAGTCAACATGACTGCGCTGGGAACATTTGTAGTTGGCAGCATCCCGCGTACGAACCTGCCCGATAATGTGCCTGTAAAAGGCAGCTTTGAGGGTCGCCGCTTTGAATCGATCACCGATGGCACGAGCAACACCGCAGCGGTCAGTGAGCTAAGACTGGTACCCAACGGCGCACAACCCGATACTCGCGGAGCCATGCACTTTGGCCCGGCTGCCCTCTACATGCACGATTGGCAACCCAACGTGGCTTTCGACGCACGCAACCCTGATAACGGCGATCGCCTAATCATTGATTACACCCGTTGGTGTGATCGACTCGGCCTGCCTCGTGAGATCTCGCCATGCAATGCATCATCGCCCGGAACCTGGGAAGGGAAATGGCAGCAATTCGCTCGCGGTTATCATACGGCTGGTGTGAATGTCGCAATGGCCGATGCAGCCGTTCGGTTTGTTTCTGACGACGTGGACGTTATCATCTGGCGAGCGATGGGTACTGCTGACGGTGGTGAAGTCGTGAACTCATCGACGCTCTAAAAGATTTATCGCATGAACTTTCAGAAGTTTCGATGCTGGTCTGCGCTCATGTTTTTAACCCTGCTCGGTTGCGGCAGGGGCGGACCTGAACGCTATGAACTGAGTGGCGCGATCTCGTACGACGGCCAGCCTGTCGAAAACGGCGACATCATTTTCTCACCGCTCGATTCGGCCACGGGTAAAGCTTCGGGTGGACCAATCGTTGCTGGCCGCTATTCCATTGCCAGCCACGAAGGACCCACCGCAGGAAAATATCGCGTCGAGATCATCGCGATGCGTCCCAGCGGCAAGAAGAATGCCGGGGAGGGTACGACCCCACCCGCTGACTTGATGGAGCAATATATTCCCTCGGCCTACAATGACGACAGTAAATTTGAAGTTGAAATCGGCGACGATAAACACAATCTCGATTTCTCCTTAGAAAGGATTCCACCTGTGAGTGGCAAACTTTGAACCTGGAAGCAGGGCCGAGGTCGTGTAAGAAAATCGACGATCCCAAACATGTCACGTGATCGTCAATACAGATTCCACAAGCTCAAAACCACTTGTTTTTCTAGTGAGGGCAACAAGAATCGAACTTGTGACCTCTATGGTATGCAAGTACTGTGACATTTTACCGAAACCGCCTAACGCGATAAACACCAGTGAGTCACAAGTTTCAACTATTGCAAGACATGTTTTTTTTCGCAAAAGTCGGAGTTCAAAAATCCAGCACTGGTTCAGAGCAAATAAACCAATTGACTGCAACCTTCGCATAAGCTTGTTGCCTCAGTGGACATGAGTCACCCCTCACGGCAAAACTCTACCACCGCACGAGTGCGGAAGCTACGCTTGATGAAAGCGAACGGATAGTCGCGCCATATATGGCAATATAACGAAGATATTCTCCGCAGATCTTTTAAAAATTATCTGCCGCCTCCAATTCACCCAGGCTGTCGGAAAGTATTCTTAATGCCGCCTCGGTAATCTTCTCAAAGATTGTTTAAGAATAGCTGAAAAGAATAACATCTTAGACCAAAAGATTATTTCCTCGTTGAAAACCGTCAGTAGCAAACATTTGGCAAGCACCGCGATAGCAAGAAAAATATGGAGCAAGATTGACCGATTGTCACGATCTCGCGGGATAGTACTCGAACGTTCCGCATGCGCCCTTGGAAGGCAAGGTTACCAGGATTTTGCCGCTAGTGATGGGAGTGTGATCGTCATTCCTTACGCTACCAACCAAGTATTTACCCATGAAGTTCAGCGTCTTACCAAGGACAGTGGAAGAAGAATTTCCAATATATTGCGAAGGTTCGCCACTCCCACCCTTTCCTAAATGTTCGATTCGCGCGGGACTAAACTGTATGGATATATGCCGATGACTGAAACCCTCTGGATTCCGTCACTGTAATCAAAACCAAACTTGCATTTATTTGGAGTTCGGCGGATTATCGCCAAACAAGTCACTTTGTCTTGCAGGTGCTTCCACCCTCTCAATTAAATCAGCCCCTTCGTTGCTGGCTTTGTTGACTTCGGGATCCACGAGATAGCTCTCCATCTCATGGGCAGGGAATGGAGTGTAAAGTCGTTTCAGTTTGATAGGATCCTGCATCTCGGGATCGAGCCACAGATCGTAATTTTCAGGTGACAAGATCACAGGCATTCGATCATGGATTTCGCCGACGAGTTCATTGGCGCTTGTGGTCATGATCGTACAGGAATCGACAGGCTTACTGTCGCCCTTCCAGGTTTGCCAGAGTCCTGCAAACGCGAACGGTCGGAAATCTTTGATTCCGAAATAGTGGGGTTGTTTCTTCTTGCCGATTCTTTCCCATTCATAGAAGCCATCGGCAAGAACCAAACAGCGTTTCGTTCTGATGATTGACTTGAAGGTGGGCTTCTCGGTGACTTCTTCCGAGCGGGCGTTGTTCATCATCGGCAGTGGCTTTTGGGGATCGGCCCACGGTGGGACTAGTCCCCATCTCACCATACTCAACTCGCGGTGCCCATCGACAAAACGAATTATTGGCACTTGCTGAGTCGGGGCGATGTTGTATCGCGGTACGACCGCCCATTCCTGAGCCATTTCAGCGCCAAATTGTTGAAGCAACGCATTCAGCCGCGCATGGAGAGTGTACCTTCCGCACATTGAGATTACTGTTCCATAATTTTCAGGTTGATGTTGTGAACTCCCCTCATTTTGTGGAGCTTGCAACAATTAGCAACTCAATTTAGATGCATTCAGTTGACGATATAGTGTACGTTAGTATATTATCTCGGTGGTGCTAGCATGTCAAATCGAAATCAAACTCTCGAAACACTTCGCAGGCGTGTGCGCGAACTGGAAACAGATTGCCACACACGGGGTGACGTGGTTTCAACCGGGTGCGATGAGCTCGACGGCTTGCTAGGCAAGCGGGGGATTGAACGTGGCTCGCTTGTGGAATGGATCGGATCAGCAGGCAGCGGAGCAACCACCATTGCCTTAAAGACTGCTCAAGCCGTATGTGAAAACCGCATACTTGTCGTGCTCGATAGTGGTTGCAAGTTCTATCCCCCGGCTGCCGACGCGCTTGGCATCGCTTTAGATCGAACAATCGTCGTCCAATCCGTCAATACCCGAGACTATCAATGGACCTTGTTGCAAATCCTTCGGTCAGGCGGGATCTCTGCGGTTGTGTGCTGGCCCGACAAGGCGAACGAAAAGATGCTACGTCGATGGCAGCTTGCCGCAGAACACGGCAAAACTATGGGGTTTCTAATACGACCACCCACGGCTTTGCAGGAACCGACGTGGGCGCAGGTCAGGCTACTGATTGAAGCACAACGCACAGACGTCAAAACACGCCGCTGGAAAATGACAATCTTGGGATCGCTCCGTAACGACAGCATTGAGTTGGAAATGAACGATGATAACGGCAGACTTCAAAAAGCGTGCCCTCTGCCTCTGGCTTCCACATTGGTCGATTCAGCGACTCTACAGCGTTCAACCGGAGCTTAGGCGTTCGCCGTTGGTCGTCTATGAAGAATACCGACCCGGTACGTTCCGCGTTGTTGATTGTTGCCCGCTCGCGCTGCGGCAAGGCGTGCGACCCTTGATGCCGCTCACCGAAGCGACGGCGTTAGCTAACCCCCACCTTGAGAAGTTTAATCCGCAGTCGGATCGTAACGCTTTACTAAAGCTCGCCGCGTGGTGCGAGCAATTCAGCCCGGCCATTGCCGTCGAAGAACCGGATTGCCTGTACATGGATGTATCGGGGCTGGTTCCAATATTCGGCAGTGAACAGGCACTCGCCACTCAAATGCGACGGGCATTCCATGAACGAAGTTTAATCATGCAATTGGCGATCACAGATACCTACGTTGGGGCGTGGGCCTTGTCGCATTGCAGCGGAGAGCATGTTGCCATCGTTCCTCCCGGCAAGGTGTGCGAAGCAATATCGCCACTGTCTGTTGCTGGCCTGAATCTCGGCGAACAGATCGAAACGACGCTGAACGAATTGGGAGTTGAAACGATTGGACAACTCGCGGCTATTCCGCGCGATGAACTCGCATCAGGATTCGACGCCACGCTAATCAATCGCCTCGACCAAGCAACGGGCATTCAGCCCGAGCACATTGAGCCGTACTACGCACCGCCAGAACTCACACGAGCGTTGGAATTTGAAGCCCCGTTGTCAAATCGTGAAGCCATCGGCACGGTAACAATCGAACTTCTTACGCGACTCATGCCCCTGGTGCAGCACCAACAAAGGGGAATAACCAAGTTTGTCTGTGACTACGCTTGCGAGCATGAAACGACCGTTCGCATGATCGTTGCGCTATTTCAACCGACTACAAGTCTCAAACACTTGAGCGAACTTACCTTGCTGCAATTGGAAACCCTTCGATTCACGGGACCGATCAGCAAGGTTCGATTGCTCATTTGTGGAACGGCAAGAACGCAGACGTCTCAACTCGAATTCTTCAGTGAGGGCAACGTAGCGGAACAGAACCGCCAACTGGCATCGCTCATCAATCGACTCAGTAGCCGCCTGGGGCAATCGGCGGTAGTTCGCCCGTATCTGGTGGCTGACTCGCAGGCTGAGTTTTCCTTTCGTTATGTGCCACTAACGGATCGACAAGGAGCCTCTAGCCGGAAGCTGGCAAAGTCTTGTGGCCCGTTGCAGCGACCGACTTATCTGCTACCCAAGATCGTCCCGCTTCAAGTGCTAGGCGTGGTTGAAGGTCCGCCCAAGATCTTTCATTGGCGTGGTGAAAAGTTCGATGTGAAAGAATCGTGGGGGCCAGAACGCATCCAGGCGGGTTGGTGGCGTGTTCGCTATGAGCGTCGGGATTATTACCAAGTTGAAACAGATAACGGCAACCGCTTCTGGCTCTTTCGGCGTGGCGACGGTGCTTGGTTCTTACATGGAATATTTGATTAAATGCCCGATCCACCCGTTTACAAGCCACGCGACATTCCGGCCATATCGATGGCACAGCAAGCCACGGTTGCGTATGCCGAACTCAATTGCAAAACCAACTTCTCTTTCTTACAAGGGGCATCGCACCCCGACGAATTGGTCAACAGGGCAGGGAAGCTCGGCTATCGTGCCTTAGCGATTACAGATCACAACAGCTTAGCCGGTGTTGTCCGTGCTCACGGTCAAGCAAAGAAAACGGGCCTCAAACTTCTCATCGGTACTGAGATTACCCCGCAAGATGCACCGCCTCTCGTGTTGCTAGCCACGGATCGCAAAGCCTATGGCCGTTTGTCACGACTGCTCACCGCTGGCAAGATCAAAGCCCCCAAGGGCGAGTGCCACATTTTGTTGGAAGACGTAGCAGGCCACTCGGAAGGTTTGATTGCCGCCGTTGTCGGTCCTGCTACAGCCGACGAACTGTGCCGATACCGCGAAGTGTTTCGAGAACGCTGTTACCTGTTTGGAAAGATGTTCTACGGTCCTGACGACGTGAGCGAATTGGAATCACTAAAGCAACTTGCCAAACGAACTCTCGTCCCGCTCGTCGCCAGCAATCACGTTCGCTTTCATCATCCTGCGCGTAAGCCGCTGGCCGACGTGCTCACGGCAATCCGTGAAGGTTGCACAGTTTCAGAGGCGGGTGATTTGCTATTGCCCAATGCCGAACGATATTTGAAATCACCGGATTCAATGCGTGAGCTATTCGCTGAGTGTCCTGATGCCATACGTCGAACAGTCGAAATCGCAGATCGTTGTCATTTCAATTTAGACGAACTGCGGTACGACTATCCCGAAGAACTCGCCCCACGCGGGATGACGCCACTGGCGTATCTGATTCAACTGACGTGGCAGGGTGCAGCGACACGTTATCCCGATGGCGTACCTGATGAAGTTTACTCTCTGATTGAACACGAACTCGCATTGATCGGCGAACTTGGATACGAAGCCTACTTTCTCACGGTTTGGGATTTGGTACGCTTCGCTCGATCACGCAACATACTTTGCCAAGGTCGTGGTTCGTCGGCCAATTCCGTCGTTTGCTATTGCCTGGGTATTACTGCCGTCGATCCCGACCGCCTGGACATGCTCTTTGAACGGTTCATTTCCAAGGAACGCAACGAACCGCCTGACATTGACGTGGATTTCGAGCACGAACGCCGTGAGGAAGTGCTGCAATACATCTATGACAAATACGGTAGAGAACGTTCGGCTATGACAGCCGAAGTCATCACCTATCGGCCACGCTCCGCGATTCGTGACGTGGGCAAGGCGTTGGGATTCTCACTTGATAAGATCGATGCGCTCGCAAAGACAATCGACCGTCATCCCAAACAAATGGGTGAGCATTGCAAAATGGTAGGCATCAATTCCGACGCTCGCCAAACCAAAGAGCTAATTCTGTTGGTCGATCAGCTACTCGGCTTTCCACGACATTTGGGCCAGCACGTTGGCGGCATGGTGATAACCCAAGGCCCACTCTGCGAATTAGTCCCCATCGAGAACGCCGCGATGGAAGATCGCACGGTGATTGAATGGAACAAGGACGACCTAGATGAATTAGGAATTCTGAAAGTCGATTGTCTCGCACTGGGCATGCTCACGGCGATTCACAAGTGCTTTGACCTTGTCGAGAAGCATCACGGCAAATTGCTCACGACGGCCAATATCCCGGAAGGTGATGAGAAAGTTTATGACATGATCTGCGCCGCTGATTGCTTGGGCGTATTTCAAATCGAGTCGCGTGCCCAACTCAGCATGTTGCCACGCCTCAAGCCGCGTTGCTTCTACGATCTAGCTATCGAAATTGCCATCGTTCGACCGGGGCCAATCCAAGGCGAAATGGTTCACCCGTATTTGAAACGTCGCTGCGGTGAAGAACAGCCGGACTACCCCAACGATGAGATAAAGGGGGTGCTTGAAAGAACTATGGGTGTTCCGCTATTTCAAGAGCAGGCCATGAAACTGGCGATTGTGGCCGCTGGCTTTACTCCCGGCGAGGCCGATCAACTTCGGCGAGCAATGACCGCTTGGCGTGCCCCCGGCATCATCGATGAGTTCCGCAATAAGTTGATTGCTGGAATGCAACGGACTGGTTACTCCACGGAGTTTGCGGAGCAAGTGTTCAAACAGATTCGCGGCTTCGGTGAATACGGCTTTCCAGAATCGCACGCCGCGTCGTTCGCTCTGATCGCCTACGTGTCGGCATGGCTAAAGCATTATTATCCGGCAGAGTTCTGTGTTGCTTTGTTGAATAGCCAGCCGATGGGCTTTTATGCACCTGCACAACTTGTCTGGGATGCTCGGCAACACTTTGTAGAAGTTCGACCCGTGGATGTAAACCATAGCAATTGGGATTCAACCATCGAAGGCGGTGCTGTGAGACTCGGCATGAGAATGATCGGCGGCTTGCGAGCAAGCGAAGCCGAATTGATCGTTGCTAACCGCAAAGCAGAGCATTACCAATCAATTGACGATTTCACTCGCCGTAGCTGCGTAGCTGCTGCAACTCTGACACGACTCGCTAGGGCCGATGCGTTCGGTTCGTTGCAACTCAGCCGCCGTGCTTCGCTTTGGCAGACGCTGCAACAGGAGAAGTCGGGCAAAGCACGTCCATTATTCGACGGCTTGGATGAGCCAATCAACACAACGGCCTTGCCAACTATGTCGCCCCAGCAGGAAGTGTTTGCCGATTACCGTGCGGCAGGGCTATCCCTCAAAGATCATCCGATTAAGTTCTTTCGCGATCAGCTAGACAAGTTGAAGGTTGTTCCCGCCAACCAACTGCCAGATATACCAAACGGCAAGTATGTTCGGGTGGCGGGTATCGTGCTGGTTCGTCAACGTCCCGGAACCGCCAAGGGCATCACGTTCGTCACAATTGAAGATGAAACCGGGCCAATCAATCTCATTATCAAAATGGATGTTTGGAACAAGTTCTACAAGATTGCACGAACCGCATCGGGATACGTTGCCCACGGTCGCTTGCAAAATCATAAAGGCGTTATCCATGTGCTCGTTTCAAAGTTGGAGGATTTACCTCACGCGATTAGCTTTGTCCAGTTACATTCGCGGGACTTCCACTGACCTCAAGCGTCGCATTTTGCCTGCACGGATTTTCCGGAAAAGCGAGCAATGGAGGCAAATTGGATGTGGCTGATAGCCCCCGTATGTCACGGCCCTGTTGGCGAAGCTGTTCGCATCTAGGCAAACGTGTATTTACAGGCTCGCAACCGATCCCCTATAAGACGCAAGGTGGGATTCGCAACTTCGGATGGAGTGGTGTTGTGCAAAGAAAGTGCTTGATCTGTCTGAGTATGTCCATTTGGGCTCTTTCATCGTTATTCTTGTCGGCTGGAACGCTTGTTGCTCCGGCCGGGTTTGACAAAGCGCCTGGCCCAGTCAACAACGCCATTCCATTTAGATTCAAGACTTCCCGGTATCAGCAAATCTATAATGCTACTGATCTTTTTTGATTAGTCGGGAAACAGATAACTGCTATCGCATTTCGTCTTGACGAACAATATGGCGAAGACCTTGTGTGGAGTTACGTCTACCCTAAGTTGGATATCTCAATGTCAGTGACGCCTCACGAGGTCGATTCAATAACTAGCGATTTTGAAGCTAACCACGGTTTGAATCGTACAATGGTCCGCGCTGGAGAGTACGTCGTTCGGGCCCTTGAAGGCACTTCGTTGCCCTTGAATCCTTTTGATCTTCGCTTTGGGTTTGAATCTCCATTCTTTTACAGTGGCGGCAACTTACTGGTCGATTTTTCGATGTCGCTCGTTTATACAGATATAGCCGTAATGGATGCCGATATAGCCAGCGGCTCGGTGAATCGGGTGTATAGAGAAGATCGAAGCTTGCCAAAGGGCTTGGATGGCATCGGTCTAATAACTCAGTTCACATTTATTCCGGAGCCACCCTCGATCTTGCTCGCCGCCGCGATCATCGGTCTCGCAGGTGTCGCTCGCATCAAATTTATGATTATCAACCGTAGATGACGACAGGCTCAGAATTGCACCGATTTCATATATATCGTGCAGCCAAGAGAAGCAAGCCGAATGATTTCGCGGTGTCGCTTTGTGAGGGATTAGACATTTCTCCATAGTAATGCCCCCAAAAAAACACCTAGAAAATAAATTCCCCGGACAAGTTGGACGATTAGCCCGAAGCCTTCTCGCATTCCCGAAACACCGTCTAAGGGGAACGACCAAACGAAAACGATGTAGGTTCGGCCTCAAGTTTTGCGAACGGAGAGACAGCGCCTTTGGATCGGCTACCTTTGATCGTTTCCACCGCGTCTCGAATCGCTCCCACAAACTTTTGCCCATGTTCGTCTAGGCGGTTCAACGAAACGTCGATTGATACACGATTCGCCGGTAGTATCCGGTAAAGTGTTAGCCGCTTGTCCCGACGCGGGATGGTGATTGATTTTCGCACTAGCCCGATGGGGCGGATTGCGAATTCCGAGTGAGCTTTTCGCATTGCGTTGGTCAGACGTGCTTTGGGAACAACAGAAATTCAAAGTTCGCTGTGTGAAGACCGAACACCACGCGGTCCATGAGACTCGATTCGTCCCGATCTTCCCCGAGCTACAGTCCGTTCTCTCCGAAGCATTCCAACAGGCCGGGGAGGGTGATGAATTCGCAATCGGTCGCTATCGCCACGGTGCCGCGAATCTTGGAACGCAACTGACGCGGATCATCGAAAGGGCAGGCGTAAAGCCGTGGCCTAAGCTATTCCAAAACTTAAGATCGACACGCGAGACTGAATTAGCGGATCGCTTCCCTATCCACGTTGTTTGTGAGTGGATCGGCAACTCCGCCGCCGTCGCCCGCATGCACTATCTGCAAACGACCAACGAACATTTCGCCGCAGCGGTCGAAGCCCCAAAAAGTGATGCAGAAAAGACCGGCAACCAGTTGCAAGACGTTGTAACTCGTGCAATCAAAGACGCTGAAACGGCTGAAATTACCGCTGATTGCGTGATAGTGCGAAGAAATCGAGTGGGCGACACAAGACTCGAACTTGTGACCTCTACGGTGTGAACGTAGCGCTCTAACCAACTGAGCTAGCCGCCCGGGGATTTGGCATTTTAATGGCCGAAAGGGCCATTGCCTAGATGCTCTCACGCTCGGATGCCACGGGACTCTCGGGCTGAGGTGCAACTGAAGCTTGAGTAGAAATCTCGGCTTCATGCACCTCTTCGGAAGAGTGGTGCGATTCATCAGCCAGATGGCCGTCGATCGTACCGGCATTATGGCTGTAAACAGGATCATGGTAGGGAATTCGTGGTGGCTCGTCTTGGAAAACCGTGTTGAATTCGTTTTGAATTCCGTTGATGCCCTTCTTAAACTCAGCGAGGCTCTTGCCCCACGAACGGGCAACCTTGGGCAACTCACCGCCATAGAGCATGAGTGCCACGAACATAACGAGCAGCATTTCGGTCGGGCTAATGCCAAAGTAGCCTACAAAAAAATCGTAGCCAACTAAAAGATCGGGGCCCGTCACTGTCACAAACTCCAGAAAAGGTCTCGCCTAGGGATTCGATCAAGCAGTTGCGATCAATCGCGGCGATCTTCGATTCGGTGATTGGGATCGGAGGCACCTTCGCCGTTCATCCCTTTCTTAAACTCGGTGATCCCTTCGCCCAAGGAGCGCATGACCGAGGGGAGCCGATTGCCAAACAGCAACAAGACCACTAACCCCAAAATAAGCATTCCACTGGTCGTCGGAAAAAATGCGAACATTGTATACATGCCACCATAAAAGAGGGACCGGCCAGAGGTTACAAACTCCCGGCCCAGATGACTCTAATTTTACAGGGGTGCAAGGGTAAGTCAAACCGCCAAGCTCGGCCCCCTCAAGTTTACCCCGTAAAATTGCCACTTTGCGCGTGACTGGCTGTCGGAAATGCAATGTCAAATTTACCGCTGGAGCGACTGCCAACCCTCGCGATCCGCAAGTTCGCTCGGTCCTTGCGCCGGGTTGTAGCGGTAATACACTTCCAAACAAAGGGCGGAGAGCGACGTTGTGTAGACTTTGCCGCCGTAGCCGCCCCAGACGGAGTCGGCATCCCAGCTGCCGTCGCTTTCTTGAGTGGCAATCAACGCCGTCGTGAGAGCGTGATTCCAGGCCTCCCAGCTTGAGCTGTCTTCCGGCGAGTGGTGATGATTCTGTTGCAAAGCCAAAGTCGCGTAATACCAGTAATACAAATTGCGGTTGGACGGACTTGGCAGTTCCTGCTCAAGCGACTCGACCGCCTCGCGGATCGCCGACGGATTGAGCGAACCACCACGATCCGCCTGCAAAAGCTGATGACAGAACCAGGCTTCGGCTGTCATCGTGCGCGACGGTGGGCCGTCGGGACGATAAGCCGCGAGGCCACCGTGATTGCCGCGTTTCACACGACGCAAAAAGCGCTCGGCGCGAGCCCAAGTCATATCGGGAACTTCGATCCCCGCGAGTTGAGCGCTCTTGAGTGCCATCAATTGCCAACCATGTTGGCTGGTGTCGCCCATGTCGCCACGGCGATAACGCCAACCGCCATCAGTCGGATGCTGCATCGCCAGAGAATAGGATACGGCCGCTCGGCAGAGAGGGTCGAGCCGCTTGTCGCGTGTCATGGCATAGGTTTCACACACGGCAAGAGTCGCCATTGAATGACAATAGGTGCGAGCAAACAATTCCGCTTCGCCAAAAAGCGAGCCGTCGGAGCGTTGGCGTTGCCGCAAATATTCGAGAGCCCTGGCTACTTCGTTGCGATAGTCCCCGTGCGTGTGTGAATGCCCCGCCCCTAGAAACGCCAAGATCGCGAGTCCAGTCACTCCAGTATCCGCGTTCGCACCGGCGCCTTGTCGATTGTGTCCCATCACCGCACGTTCAACACCGGCACCGAATTTAGAAGCATCCCAACCGCCGTTGGCCGATTGGTTGGCCGCGAGCCATGCCAGCGCGGCATTGACTGCCGCCTGAGTTTGTGAACTGCCACCACGTTCGCTCGCCAATTCCGTCAGATCATCGGCAAAACGATCCGCATAGAGATTAGGAATTGCGGCGTCAATGCTTGGCAATGTCTCAGCATTCGAAGCAATTTTTGGCGCCGAAGTTTCTCGGGTGGTTTCAGCACTTTCCGCCAACTTGTCTGTCGGAGTAGGTGCCTCGGTTTCCTTTTCAGCTTTCTTGGGCAGAGGTTTGTCTTCGCTGGCGAGCTTGTCTGCCCCCTTGGTTTTGGATTTTTCCTTGGGCTTTGGTTCTTCAACAACGGGAGCCGGCATCAATGACGGCGCTTCCAGTGGGGCAGGGGGCAAGGGTTCCGCTGCCGCCAAGCTCTCGGTGAGCTCTTCCATGACGAAGGCATCCGGCGTGGGCTGCTCATCGGTCTTAGCTTTCGCTTCCACAAGCGGCTCAGCAGTGGGAGCGACCAGCGAAGGAGCGGCTAACTCGTCCAGAATGGGTTGAATTTTTTTCGCTTCACTGTTGGACTCACTGGCTGTGATTGGTTCAGCAGGAAGGACCGCCACGCGGATGGGTCCGCCGCTGCCAGGTCCAGGTGGTCCCGTAACGATTCGCACGGTCATGGAGAACACCACAATCAACACATGCACCCATAACGAAAGCACCGCACACATTCGCCAAGTGCGCTCTCTCGACCAACGGGCTCGCAGTAAAACGACAAGTGCGATCGTGAGCACTATCAGGACCGACCACATGGCGATCCAAGTCGGAGTCGTAAGCCCCCAAAAGGCCAGCAGAATGAGCAGCTGATTTTGCATGGCCTTGAGGACTCGCTAACGGGTTACATTCGCGTTGCCCTGCGCGAGTTTGACGGTGATGCCCAGTTCCGAGATGTTGGCATCTTTACATGCTGAAAGTGCCGCGGCGACGTGTTGGAACGCACAGGCGGCATCACCACGGATCACGACGCTCAGATGCGCAAACTCGCGCTGCGCGACGGCCAGCTTGCTGGTTAGTTCGGCAAGTGACACTGCTTCGCCGTCGAGTTGCACCTGGCCATCTTTTTCAACACTGACAGTGCGTTGCTTGGGCGCTGAGGTCAGAGGCGTCGCGGCAGCGACTTCGGGAAGCTGCAGATCGATGTCGGCTTCGACTTCGGCGAACTTGCTTGCCGCCATGAAGAAGATGATCAACAAGAACACAACGTCGATCATCGGCGTAAGATTCAACGCTGGAAGTTCATCGGTTTGCGTTTTGAGTGGCATGATTTCTCACGGCAATGCTATGCCACCTTTTTGGGCTTGGGTGTTGGTTTCGGTCGATTACGGCGTTCTTCGATCCCTTCGGCGGAAATCAGGTGAACAACATTCTGGCCCAGGCGGTCGATTTCCATGACCAAGCTGTCGACACGCCCCGTGAGCCACAAATAAAGAATCAAAGCGGGAATCGCTACGGTGAGTCCGGCCGCGGTCGACATCAGGGCATGCCCAATCCCTCCCGCCAATAATTCCGCACGCCCCATCGCGGCACTTTTGGAAATCACTTCAAACGATTCCATCATGCCGAGCACCGTGCCCAACAATCCGAACAAAGGACAAACGGTTGATACGCCGTTGATCACGCGCAAATAACGCCGCATTTCGCTGGCAACGCGTTCTCCTTCATCAAGCACGGCCTGCTCGATTTCCACGGCCGGCTTGCCCCACTTCCATACGGCCGCTTCAAACACACGGGCGATCAAACTGCCATTTTGTTCGCAGCGCTCCAGGGCCTCGGTTTTGTCGATGGCCCCCTCACTGATTTGCAGTATAAAACGCTCGATAAAAACACGGGGGACGACACGTCCCCGACGTAGACTTAAGGTGCGTTCAAAGACAACTACACATAATACGAATGAGCACAAAAGAATGGGAATCACCAACGGCCCACCGGCCGAGACCATATCCCACAGTGTGCGAGAATTCTCGGCCATTTGAGCGGCACCACTGGCGGATTCTTGCGCCCAGCCAGGCACAGCTCCAGCCAACACAATAACCAGACCTGCAAGAAACTTGCAGCCAGGCTGGTTCAATATGTTTATTGGAAAATGCATCCCTGCCGTCCGATATTATTTTAACTATCTAAGCAACGTGGATGGCTGTTGTGCCATCCGTTCCTCTGACCATTTCAACCGCGCTGCCAATTGCTGTTCGGAAGCTGACTTCGGCCAACGATCCAGAGCCCGCGAGTATTGTTCGCGAGCCGCGTCCCAATGATCCCTCAACTCGGCACACTTGCCGGCTTGCAGGGCCGCCCGTGCTTGCCACTCGGGTAGATTGTGCCGCTCTATCACTTTCTCATACGCCACTGCGGCGTGTTCGTAATCTCTTTGATGAAAGTAAGTTTCGCCAATCATCCACTGGGCCATCGCGGCCGTTTCCGTGCCGGTCGCCCATTCATTCTCCAAAACGTCGCCATACGCACTTCGCGCCGACGACATTTCGCCACGCCCTGCCAATGCTCGGCCACGCAGGTAATCACATTCGTAAGCGAGCTCAAATTCAGGATGCTTTGCGTCGTGTACATCCACCAACTTCAGCACGGACTGCCAATCTTCGCGTCGTGCGGCAAGTTGTGCTTGCCGCAACGAGACCATCGGCACCCAGGCCTCAACGATTCCCGCGGTTGACGATGCTAACTTGTCAAAGCGTTCACTGGCTTCGGCGTGATTTCCCAACCGAAGTGCCGCTTCCGCCCGCCAAAATTCCAGCCGCGCTTTCGCTACGCTATTTCCTGTCTGTTCGCTCTCGCCCAATAAATCTTTGATCGATTCCCAGTTGTTGCTCTCGGCCCACAACTGACATTGCAAACAGAGCGTTTGTTCCCACAACCGAGTTTGCTCTTCGGTCAGTGATTGCTCGGTGGGATCGCCATGGGCCAACAACCAATCGACCTGATACTGGGCTTCGCTATTATTCCTTTCATCGGCAGCAGCCAGTGCTAGCCAATAGGCGGCAGGTGCGGCCTGGGGGCTTTGGGGAAAGTTTGACACCAAGTCGCAGTAATGTTTTTTCGCTTCGGCTTGTTTCCCACGCCCTGCCTCAATCGCGGCGAGGTGGAATAGAACGTCAGCCCTTCGTTCAAATTGTGAACTCTCCGCGAGTAATAAACCGTAAATCTGCTCTGCCTCGGCATACTGCTTAAGGCGTTCGTGCAGACGAGCAGTTCGCCACAAACCTTCGGCTCGGAGTGTCATGTCATTCTTGTCTGCCAAGAACTCACGATACGCTGCCAGGGCCGCATTGAATTGACCGTCACGCTCTAGTGCGACTGCTTCTTCAAACAGCGGAAAGCCGGTCGTATTTTTGGCTGCGCTAAAATCGGCTTGCGGCACGATCGAAATCAGCGCTACATATTCGCTCTGGGGGAACTTGGTTTTTAAGAGTTCGCAGGCTTCCTCCATTTCGATCTTGGACTTGGCGGCCTGCGCCGCCCGAGCCAAACCCCAGGCGGCATCGTCGGACCATTCACTTTGTGGTTCAGAACGAACCACTTGCTCGAAGATTTCCTGGGCTCGCTTCGTGTTCTGAGCTTTTAGAAAACTTTCGCCCAAATAAAATAATGCGGCAGGGCGGTGCGGACTGAGTTCGACTGAAGCTTGTTCCAATTCACGACAAGCAACGCCCCAATCCTCCGCGCTGTAAGCGGCCATGCCCAGCAAATAGTGACATTCCGTCTGACAGTCGTTTGCCTTGGCGAGTGCGGAAATCTCGACAGAAATCTCTTCCGGTCGGCCTAAGTTCCACAGCGCCCAGCCAGCTCCCAAATGGGCCCGCTGCTGTTGCGCTGGTGTGGCCTCTAATTCGTAAATCCGGCGAAACTCGCTGAGTGCCTGATCGAATTGTCGTGCTTCGTACTTGGACCGTCCTAACAACAGGATCGCCTCTGCGGCAGTTGTCTGGTTTTCATCTTGGCAAAGCCGCCCCAGACAGACAGGCACTTCACTCTCACGGCCCGTGGCAAGCAACACTCGCGCGAGTCCCAAACGAGCTTGATCGACTTCCGGACCGGTTGAGAAATTTTCGATAACGAAGTTGTAAGATGTGACCGCTTGGTCGTGGAGATCTGCCTCTGCGGCTATTTGGCCGAGGTAGTTGTAGGCCGATGGAGTGAACTTATGCTGTGCATAACTATTGGCAAAATCGTGAAAGTCCCTTGCGGCTCCGACCACATCACCTGCCAAGAAGCGTGCTTCACTATGCCGAAATTGGGCGTTTGCCTTGAGTGGCTGCTCACCTACAAGGGCCAGCACTTGCTCGTAGTGCTCTTGGGCTTGGCGATAATCGCTTAATTGCATGGCGCATTCGCCAGCAAAGAAATGCGCCGTCGCGATTTCATCCGAGTCTTTATTCTTTGCCACAGCAGCGGCAAACATTTCTAAAGCCGGTTGCCAGGCTGCTTTTTTATAGAGCTCTTGAGCCTGTTGAAAACTTGCTGTGTCTGCAACGGCATTCAACGCAAAAAGACTGCAAGTAGCACCCAAAAATAACAGCTTATAAATGGAACGGGGAATCATAAGAAAGCTCTGATGGACCCCAAATAAAGAGGGCTTGCCAGCACTCCAATCCCTGGAGTTCTGGCAAGCCCCACCCGTGTTAGCTCTTTTGATCAGGCGACTGTCTTAGAACAGGGGAGCCTCGATCGCATTCTCGACGTTCCCCACCATGTGAAGGTGGTTATGGTCGACGTAGATCACTTCGCGGGCATCTTCATCCCGTAGCGTGTGTGGCACAGGCCAGCCGATGCGACGCACGTCTTCGTAGTAGATCGTACACTTGTAGTGAGCATGATGCTGTTGAGCCGGACCGATCATCGGATACACCCGAGGAGGATCGATGTAATCGGCAATTTTTTCCTTCACGATTCGCACATTGTTGCGATTGTGTTCGTGCAACAGGGGAATTCCACCTTGCACGGGCTGAGCGATTTCAAGAGCTCGCATCACTTCATCGTCGCTTGGCGCATCGAGAGCTACAATGTCGGCGCCCGAAGTGATCGGGCCTAAAATGGGAACTCGTTTATAGCGTTCTTGTTGCCAATATTCGTCTTCCTTCTTCTTTTGGAAGTAGGGGCTAATCGGCGTTGGGATCGCGAAGGGGCCCAAGCTTGGTCCTAGTGACGTTAACCCCCAGAAACAACCGGTGGTCGACAACGAGCTGATGGCCACGATGGAAGCCAAAGTCAGCGTAGTGAACTTATGCGAGCGTGACATCGAATCTACCTTTAACCGTCCAGTGATTCGTGGGAAAAGCTTGGCAATCCGGCACGTAGCCGAGTTGCTGCTACTGTTATCGAGTAAATCTGGGTCGAACTTGCGGCCTTTTCCGGTTGTGCCGAAAAAATCAAGAATTCCGACGCACTCTTGCTAGCAAGATTTGCGCATGAGTTGTGTGGCATCAGCTCAAACTTCAAAAGAGCGAAATACCAAAACGAAAAACCCTCGCCGAACAGTCTGTTCGGCGAGGGTTGGGAACCGTTAACTCTTTCTCAGCGAGCATCAATTACTTGCAGTGCTTGCTGTCCTTGAAGTCGAGGAACCACCAGCCGTCATCCCATTCCAAGGTTACTTTCCGCCAGCCAAGCGGAACCTGGGGATAAGGATAGAACGGACCGATGTAAGGCCAGGCCGAAGCCGAATATTGCTGCGGATAGCTCAAAGCAGCGTAGTTCGGCGAGGCCGCGTAGCTTGGCCACGCATAACCCGGCATCTGAGGATTGTCATAAGCGACGCCAGCACCTGAAGCTGCGGGTGTGTGGCTCATACCCGCGGGAGCGCCGTAACCACCATCGGGGCAATACTGTGCTTGTTGGCTGTATGCAGCAGCTTGGACGTTGCCTTGTTGGGGCATGCCCTGTGGTGGCATGCTCCGTGGATGACCTTGACCCATATAGGCATAAGGCACAGGCATGTTGCTGCGACGATTCGCAGCTGCTGGCCGCGGCTGTTGAACCGCAGGCTTGCTTACGGCTTGTGGCTGCTGCTCGAAGGATGCCGGCTCGAAGCTTTCAGCTTCGGGAGCGGCAATTTCCAACTTGCAGATCACATGGTCGACGCCTGGCGTGCTGCTAGCAATCTGCTCGGCAATCTGCAATTGCTTTTCGCTGGTGACGGTACCCATCAACCAGGCTACGCCGTCTTCATACTTCACACCGACGCGGTAGCCTTTGAGCTTACCGCTGTCTTTCAGATTCTTGGCGATTTGCTGGGCCGCTTGCTCGTTGGTCGCCGCAAGCGCCGTAGGCACTGCGGTCCCCAGCGTTGCGCTCAGCACCGCCAGACCTAAGATAAAACTCCGCATGGTCCCCCTCCTAATGATTTGCTGCTCTCGTCGCTCCCACTCGGGTCGAGCGGGCGGCCGATTCGCTGCTGTTCCGCAGCACCTCCGTGATGCTGCTAAAACCTTCTGTCGACGCTGGCGGTTGGAGACAGCCGCGCAGTTGAGACGAGTTGGTCGGTCACAAGAGAGTTTCGGCAGTCGGGAGTTCGGAAAGGGAGTTTTTTTCCGATTTTGACGACAAAAACATGCGGCCCTGATAAGCCAGGCAGTTCAAGCGAACTCTCCGGCTGCTGGCTTACTAGCGCTCGTTGGTCGTCGCTTGCGATGTGCGCGGTCCGAAGTCTGCCACTGCGGCCACGATCATCACACCCAAAGTCGCGGCAGAAAGGGGCCAAGTCGTCAGGCACAGAAACTGACCCACGACGGTGATGATGGCCACCAAAGGCAAGCAGGCGAAGAAGCTGTTGTAGGCCAGGCGTTGGCGATAACCTGATGCTTCTTTGCGAACCATCCAGGCGGCGGTCAGGCCAATAATATGAACCCCAACCCAGACTGTTTCGAGAGCGATAGATCCGTCCATTGTTCTTCGCCGACGATTCCGTGTGCGGCGTCCCTGATGCGATTCCTTGCTGAGGGTGTTGTTAGCTTTGTTAGTTCACGCGATTCAATCTTTGATGAATCGGAACTCCGCTAGCAACGACTTAATATAGTCAGCAATTTGTTATGCGATTCGTGTGCCAAACGTGGCGCGACGAATACTCTCTTCAATACGCACCTATGAAAACAAAAGATCGGCACGCCGTTGTTGTTAACACAACACGATTGCAAAAAATACAACGGCGTCTCAAAACGAGTTTAAGTCTAGCGCTTGCTATCGCCGCCAGGTAGGCCGGCCACTTGCAACTTCTTAAGCTCGCTTTCGATCTCCGCCGCCTGAATGTTGCTCGAGATTACCTTGCCGTCGGGACCTACCAGCAAAATCAATGGCACGGTCACCACGCCCATTTCGCTCGCCAAACGACCGTCGAAGCCACCATCTTCGTAAACTTGCTTCCAAGGCAATCGATTGGTGGCCAAATATTTGTCGAGCGGGTCGCGGCTGTAATCCAAGTTGATGCTGATCACTTGCAAGCCATTGCCACCGCCGTATTTCGAAACCAAATCCTTGAGAATGGCATGATCGGCCTTACAGACGTCCGAAGTCGTGGTCCAGTACTGAACGACAACCGGCTTGCCCTGCAAACCCTTGAGATCGACCTCCGCGCCATTCAGATCTTTTGCTTTCAAAGCAATTTCGCGTCCTTCGCTCGTAAGGCGATTGATCGCTCCCTTGGCATGCGAAGCCGAAATATGATTCGGGTAATCACTCAAGATCTTGCTGTACCACTTTTTGGCGGCATCGATCTGTCCGGCATTCTCGGTGCTCATCGCCATCTGTCGCAATGCTTCGGGGGCATGTTCCGATTTCGGATGTGCCGCCACAAAGGCTTCGAGGACTTTCAACCATTCTTCCTGCGCTTTGGCAAAATCGACTTTAGGATCCTTAAGTGTCACTCCGTAATATTCCGCCGACATGCGGTGGAACTCGAAATAGGCCCCCAAGTCTTCCGATTCTTTGGCCGCGGCGAGTTTGGCCTCCAAGTCTTTCAAATAAGCGATACCGTCGGGAAAACTGCCTTCCTGAGCGGCGGCACTAACACTGTCGGCAAGATTTTTGAGCCATTGCTCGCGATCACTACTGTCGGAACACGAATTCGCTAGTTCTAGCATTAAGTCCGCGCGTTGCTTGTTGAGAGCCGGTTTGTCAGCCGATGCGGCTTCGCTCAGCTTCTGATCCAGCTCTTGGATCTCTGTCATCCATTTTTCCATCTTCTCGGTCGGGGCCGCGTCAGCTTCCACGGTCGCCCGTTCGCCAATACCGCGTCCACCTGGATCGAAGAAGAATCCAGCCACGCTGTTTTCTGTGCCCAGGGCAGGGCCGTCGATTAATTTCCAAGCTCCTTTGACGCTAATGAGGGTGCCAAGTTGCAATTGCTTGTGCTCTTCGCCGGTGTCGACCATCGCCCACACGCTTTCATAAGCTTGCAGATCTTTGCCCACGCCTTGCGAACCCGCGGGAACCATGCCCGGCTTGGTGCCGCCGAAGTCACTAAACTTAAATTCCTTGGCATCCGCCGATAGCGTTTTGAATTTCTCGGGGGCGGCAGCGAGTCGTTTGGTCACCTGCTCGGAGCGAACATTATCGAGCCCCAAGCTTTTGATGTCCTCGGCGGTGAGCAACAGCTTCTCAAAGCGGGCTTGATCATTCATGGCAAGCGCGGTCACAACTTCCTCGGCGACTTCTTCGGGCGAAATCAATCGCCATGCGTCGATCGTGTTGTCCTCGTTCTCATCCAGAGCCCAGCGAATGCCGGCGCTGTGGAACCAACGATACTGGTCGGCCTTGCCGTTGTTGTTGGAATCGATGTCGCGATAAACTTCGAGGCCGTCGCGGTAGTAACTCCAAACGTCGACGACATTATCTCCGTTGGAATCCGCGAATTGCCGGAGAATTTGATTGTTCGGCCCGCGCACGACCCACGCGGTCATGCCGTTGACTTTTTCCGGTTTGATCGAAGATTTCGCGATCTCATCGGCCTTCGGCGTGTCATATTCTATGCCCTTTTGCACGGGTGTGAGCTTCAAAGCATCGGCCACCGTGGGGGCCGCGGCAGCGGAATCCGCCAGCGCGAACAAAGTGGCACAAGTAACAACCAGCACGGCGAACGAACGATATGACATCACAAAAATCCTTGTTGCGGGGATTCCTTATTTCGGGAATCGAGAACACAGCCGCACAACGCACGGCCCGCAAGTCTCGGCCTCCGAAAAGTGGCGGTGTTATAGCGTTTGTACCGGTTAGCGGGCCAGAGCGATGTTGATTTCCCAAAGGCCCAGAATCGCCTGAATCCCCCTTTGACAGACAGCGATAGCAACCTAAAATGTGTGATTCGACCCCAGTTCGGGAGGCAAGTGATAGCACTTCACCCTGGCTGAGGCCGTGCGGGCGCATAGCTCAGTTGGTTAGAGCGCAGCCCTGATAAGGCTGAGGTCCCAAGTTCGAGTCTTGGTGCGCCCACTGTTTTCAATTGCAGAGTTCGGATTGCGGAATTGGGAATTCCCATCGACAATCCGAATTCCGCAATCCCCATTCGATTGGGGCCGTAGCTCAATTGGGAGAGCACTGGCTTTGCAAGCCAGGGGTTAGGGGTTCGACCCCCCTCGGCTCCACTTTTTTCTTTCTGCCAGAATTTCTTCTGGCAAGGCGTGAGTGAATTCTTTGCTCTCGACTCGCATGACGAATCATCTTTTGATTCGAGGCACGTCAATCGCCATTTCTTGTGCCACACGAGTGGAATTCTCATTTCAAGACTTCCAACTTGGTCAACTTGTCCAACTTTTCCACCCCTATTCGCGTTTCCGCGAATCGATTTTTTTCAGACGAGGCTGGCCAACATCTGTGGTTGACAACGCCTCGCTACTTGACAGTATGACATTCCTAGCCAGTGTGAAGTTATTATACCAGAGGTGATGGCCAAAACGAAGAGGTTTCACGCGGAGACGCGGTGGTCGCGGTGGGAGAAACCACGGATCAAACGAATCGCACGAATAGAATCGGCGAGCCGTGAACGCTGGAGCGCTGCGAAAGTTCGCCGCAGGCGGAATCAGCGCCCGGAGAAGATGAAACCGCTGATGGACGCTAATTAACGCTAATGCGTCGCTTTGAACGGATGAGCATCATGGCAGTTAGCAAGAGCAGGAGTGAGTTTGGTTCAGTGGCACCCGGCGACCAAAAGCGAATGCTAGAAGCGAGCCCACCGCAAGCATGATTGAAGTAGGTTCTGGAACAACGCGGCCGATAGTGAGATTATCATGCCCAAATGAACCGTCACTGGTAGAACCCCCGCCAGGCAGTCCGAAGTGGATTGAGGCAATTTTTTTATCAGAGATTATTCCCCAGTATCCCGTCAAATTTGCCTGATAATTGGCAAATGGAAGTGAGTAGTTCGATGTTGACCCGTCACCAAACTGAACAAATGCAGTAAATGTCACAGGGTTAGGTCGACCTAAATTGAAAGGATCATTGAAGAATTCAAAGGCTACTCCATCGACACCCGTACCATCGGAAAGTGACGTAGTGGTAAAATCTAGCCGGTACGACCCATTGCAACCGGCACAGTAGGCTTGATTACTCCCTTCTGTGTAGACGCGGTTGTTAGGCCAATACGTCGGCTCATACTTCGTCTCGCTCAGAACTGCATTCATCTGAGCATTTGTTAGATTGCCCACATTGTAGGCAGGTTGCTCGTAGTCATCGATAATGGAACCCAGCAATTGAGATTCAAACAGATTCTGATCCGTATAAATCTCTGTGGCTGCTTGTGTGGTAGTTGAAACAAGCAGAAAAGCAATTGCTACCAAGTACCGCAATAGACAAACCTCCCGACTCAAAAGCATCAAAACTTATCTCAATATCACTCGTCGAACTCTAAATCGCAAGTAATTGATCCACATTTTTTGGAGAATTGTCTCCGCAGCACGCATCAAAGAAGCTTTGCAGAGACTTGCGAATTTGACAAATAGCGATTTGCCAACACGATATTCGACTTCAGTGCAAAGCTATTATATCAACCTTGGCGGCCAAAACGGAGAGAACAAATGCCCTCCGATCTCCCAGATTTATCTAAAAAAATAAATTTTTCTTTTTCGAGATTTCCTCTAGAATCGATTGTGGTCCTCACTCTTTACTTAGGGTGATTCATGGTCGGTAAGTTTATCATGGCTGTCTTGCTTGTTATTAGCTTCGCGAATAGCGTGGATGCCCAAACCGACGACCTGCCTCCTGGCGCGACGGTTCTCGATTCCGGTCTTATTTGGGACGTGGTCGACCCGCATTGCTTTGCCATGTCTCGCGACGGCAAAAAGATCGCTTATATTAGTCGAGGCGCAATTTGGGTTTGCAATGTTGATGCTGGACCACCTGTTAAGATTGCTGATTTACCATATACAATCACTGCGATTCTGGCAGATCCGGCCAATGAAAAGGAGCGGCAAGAGGCCGCAGCATCGCCTCGCAATAGCCACCACAATTATTTTCTTGGCCCACCGCACAGAGACAGGCATTATGTGTTCAGTCTGGCGTGGACTCCCGACCAGAGGGGAGTTGTCTACACCGTGCGCAAACGCTTTCGCGATGATTCACCCGTGTCGACGTATTACGTCATGTACGCCACATTAAGCGGGGAAGTAGGTCAAATCGTGGCTATCGAGGGGAATTTTGGCACCCCTTCCGAATACATGACAAAGATTCATGTCACAAAAGATCGAAAGTTTGTCATCGTCTCGTCATACCACCCTCTCATTTGGGACGTTGAAGCGGATAAACCTCGGGCCACTCCGTATGATCTTCTTGTGCCATCGTCAACGAGCGGCCGGTTTCTTGGCATCGAAATCGATACACGTCAGCTTGTTCTCGTTGACGAGCTATTCCAGATCGCCAAAAGATATGAAGTTACATTTCCTGTTGATAGGTCCGTCGATCTGACTTGGTCAGACAATGAACGATTTGCTGTCTGCCGAATCCGCGATGACTATGGCAGCTATAAAGCAACCGCTTTTCGTATCGACCTCGAAACCGGCAAGCAGGTTGAGCTTAGCAAAGCTAATATGCAAGATGATTTTGTCTTTACGGGGAAAGAAGGCGAACTTCTTCACTTGCGTATCGCTGCCGCCAATGTGTGGGGCTTCACGGATGGCGAATTAGGGACTTGTGTCACTGCCATCGACAAAGACGGATCGAAGAAAAATCTTTTTACCTCAAAGCAGGTTCGCAAATCACGCACAGGTCGCTCCTATACTTTCCCGCCCCTCATCGCGGCGGATGACGGAAGCCATGTCGTTGTCCCGATACCAAGACCTGAGCACCAAGCCCCAGGCGCCCACTATCACTTGGTCGATCGCGATGGCAGTGCAAAACCTTTTGGTCCAACGGGCGATTATAAGTATCTCACCCCTTATTATCCAATTACATTCGCGGACGGGGGTAAGAGTTTAATAGCAAGATTGGGATCAAAGCTGTTTTCTATCCCTGTGTCAAAAGTGGCAGACGACCGTGAGGCAAGTAATGAATAGTAGGCTTCAATGCGCGTTGCTGGGTGCAGTGTGTTGCTTTTTCAGTTTTGTTCAGGATGCAGCTGCCACAACCGGTGGACTCCCTGAAGAGGTGACTATCCTCGATGACAATCTCCTTATCTACTCGCGACCTGTGCCGCTGGTGTCACCCAACGGACGCTATGTTGCCTATGTAAGCCGAGGCTATGTTTGCGTTGCTGACATCGAATCGGGCAAGTCTCGGCGACTCGCGGAAGTTCCCGGAACGTGGACTCATGTCTTCGCCAATTCTGGCGAAGGAGACGAGGGGGGCGACCCGGACTCATTGAGTCAAAAAATGGCTCACGCGAAATTCAATGAATTGTATAAGCTTTCGAAAACAGAAATTAAAGATTTTCAATGGACAGCAGACTCTACTGCCATCGTCTACGCATTGACAAGCTGGGATGACAAAGAGAAGAGCACGCAAGTTCGTGTGTGGCGTGCTCCTCTCGAGGGCGAACCACAACAAATCGCCGACGGCATGCAGTTATCTTCGACGGATCGTGGAGTTGGTGGCATCCTTTCGCGGGATGGGAAGTATCTCGTCAACAATTCAGGCCGCCACCGAGCGCTCATCTGGGATGTTTCGTCAAACAAACCCCGAGCTACACCGTTCACCTATTTAACCCCTTCTCCAACCAGTGGGCGATGGCTTGGCATCGAGAAGGATACGCGACAACTTGTGATTGTCGACGAAGATTTCAATATCATTACGCGTTATGAAGAGATCATGCCTGAAAATAGATATGGTTTCGACATGATTTGGTCGCCTGACGAACGATTTGCAATTTGGCGAGAGCAAATCGGTTCTGACTGGTACAGCAACTGGGTTGGTTGTCGCTACGACCTAAAAACAGGTGAACGTCAAATCTTCAATGGCGACTATAGGGAGGAAAAAATAGCATTCACGGGACAACGGGGCGAATTCGTGCGAGTCGGTAGCAAAGGTGTTACGCGGAATTTTTCCGGATTGGATTTATCAGAGAACTACGTCGGGCTAGTGCCGGACGAACGAATCCATATGCGATCATTTTGGCATATCCGCGCGGACCCGCCCGGGATAGAGAGCAAAGTTCCACTCTTGCGACGTGGGCCAACTGTCACGTGGTCTCCTGACTATGAGTTATTCACGATTGGTTTGCCACGGGGGACCAGTGGTGAATCTTATCATCTTGCAGACCGGAAACGGCATCTGTGGAAGCTGCCGGGTGACGAGTCGGGGACTTATGTATCACCTTACAATGTCGCTGGCTTCGCTCTCGATGGGAAGTCACTCATCTGCTATGACAAATCACGTCTTTTTGCGATTCCCATCACGGCAATTCAAACACCAGAAAACAAGGTGCGTTGAATTAGAGTTATGACAAAGAGTCTTTTGTCGTCAGTGCTGCGCCCTGAACTATCGTTGTGACGCCACTTCGTTACTCATTGCGAGATAGACTCCCACTCTCAGCGAACGTCTTGACCTATGGTGTAAGCTATTAATGTCAGAAAATAGCTCACCGAGATTTCTGCAACTCACAAGCCGCTCTTTTATCCCTGGAGTGCGACATGCGTACAGAAGCCGAGATTCAGCGAACCGCCAAGGAATTGGCGGGCATGCTGGGCCAATTCAGTGGCAAGGGAGATAACTTTCGCTACGGACTGTTGATCGGCAAGGTGATGGCGCTGGCCTGGTCGCTGGGCGAGCCGGCGGATATGACTCGCCACTACGATCTGGAAGAGTGGATCAACGAACAACGCAGCAAGCGCGGGGTGGCTCCGGTGGCGATGACCGTGGCGAAGATCATGACCGTGCGGGAGCTTTTGGCCCTGATTAAATCCGACCACGCACTCCGGCAAGATATGAAGCTCGTCTTGGGGCCGACGTGGGAACAGCAACTTGACCGGCAGATACGCGTTGAATTCCCAGCCAACCGCCAGGGCAAGTATCGCGAAGCGACGATGCGATGGGACGATGTGTTGGATTAGAAATCAATGCACTGCTGGGCAAGTCAGCCTGTGGTACACTATTCACTATCAAGCTCTGAAAAACATAAAAATGCTCTGGCGATTGGCTAGAATCCTCGGATTTGTGAGAGACCAGCGGCGAATTGCTTGACAATCCCGGCCTCGGCAGCCAAAATCGTCGGGAAATACATGATAGAGAGACTCAGTCTCAATTCGCCAACCGCAGTTTGTAATCCCACCTGGAGATGCCTAATGTCGATCCGTAAATCACTCACACTGCTATGCGCCTTGGCATTCGCCTGCGAGGCAGGTGCCGCCTGGGCGGTGACGAATTTCACAGAAACATTCAACACCAACGCCAGTGGTTGGCTCGCCGGTACGAACAGTGCCCCGACTTACAACGCCACCGGGGGTGTCGGCGACTCGGGTTACATTTCTTACACTTCAACGTTCACTTCCGGGGCATCGGGTCCCATGGGCTCTCCAGCGTTGCAGATCCTCATGCGGGGCAACAATTCTGCAAATGCCAGTGGCGATGCTTTTGTCGGCAACTGGATTACTAGTGGCGTTGATTCCCTCAGCGTCTCCATTCGTCACAACTACACCACACCGTTGACCTTCTATGCACGGCTGAATGCTTCGGCAGGTGCGGCAGCCAGTTCGGCCCCAAGTCCCTCCTACACCGTCGCTCCCAACACTTGGACTAAGGTGACGCTGCCAATCGCAAACAGCAACCCACCGTTTTTGTCATATGGCGCTGGCACGTTCAATAGTGTGTTTTCGAACATTAATGATCTACAAATTGGTCTCTACGTGCCCCCAACCACGAACTTCACCAATCTTAAATTCGATCTCGATAACGTCTCCGTAAGCATTCCCGAACCTGCATCGTTCGGATTGGTTAGCCTCGCGCTCGGATCGTTTTTGACCTTGCGTCAGCGGCGTCGTTCGGCGAACTAATCAACGCACCCTCAGTCTATTGATCAGCGGCTGGCACTGTGGCAGTGCCAGCCGCTGTTTTTTTGGGAGCTTGATGAATTCGCTTGATTCACTCCTGTTCGTCCGACAATAAAACTGCGGCAAATGGCTGATTTGGCGAAGCTAGCATTGCGATCGAAAGCGGCTAGTTTTTCTCGCGGCCCGATCTGGTTGAAGCCGTCGCAACGGTACCGCCGAAATGAATGATGTGGGCAAATGCAAACATTTCGCCCCGGCTCGTCCTTGCCGTCTATTCACGGTCGATTGTGCTTAGTCTCTTCCTACGTACCGCTTTCGCGCTGCTCGTCGGCCTGCAGGTCAATTGGAGCCGTGCGCAAAATGAGTTGCCGCAGCCGCTGCCTTTGCCGGCGATCGACGAAGCCGTTGTGCCAGCAATCGATGCATGCTCATCGCCGTCTGAGATTGCCGTGGCTGCTTACAACCAAAGCTCTGGGAACTCAGGGATCGCCTTCGGGCAATCTCCGGTCGCGACTCAATTTCAAACTCAGGCTTTCGACGATTTCACGGCCACGCGACTCAATAACAACTTTACGGCTGATCCCGTATTTGATCGCGGACTGGTGATCTATGGTTCGGACGTGGCGCTGAAGATCGGCGGTTATGTCAAAGCGGATCTCATTCACGACTTTGATCCGATTGGGTCCAAAGATTTTTTCGACACGACGACCATTCCGGTGGATGTCGTGCCATATCAAAACACGCGCTTTCATGCGCGGCAATCGCGATTGAGTTTCGACACACGATGGCGGATCGATGGTGAAATCGCGCGGGCTTACATTGAAGGGGACTTCTTTGGAGGCGCTCCTAACGAAAACGACCCTAGTGGTAGTAACTCCCAGAGCAACGATGATTTTCGACTCCGGCAGGCGTATGGCCAATTCGGGCGATTTACGGCGGGACAGACCTGGACAACATTCACCGATCCCTCGGCTGTGCCACAGACGATTGACTTCGAAGGTGCTGTTTCAAACGTCAATCGTCGCCAAGGATTGGTGCGCTGGGATCAACCCCTCGTGGATGACTTTTTGTTTTGGGCCGTTGCCGTTGAAAATCCGGACATCATGATTGAAGCGCCCTCGGCGGTGACGGGAATGGGCCGCACGGAATCGCCCGATTTTATTACGCGTCTCAGACTGACTCCTGACTGGGGCGAATTTCAAAGCGCGTTTGTGCTGCGTGAGCTCGGTTTTCAGCCAACCAATCAACCGGTGATTACCGAGGAAGCGTGGGGCTTCAACTTCACGGGCTCGTTCCTTTTGCTTGAGGATACGAAAGCCTACTATCAAATCACATTCGGCGAAGGGATCGGCAGCTACCGGGGTTCTCCCGACGTCGTGGCCACGGGACCCGACACGGCCGCTATTCTGCCGATGTTCGGCTGGATGATCGGCATGCACCACGAATGGAATGATTCGTGGACTTCCAATCTTACCTTTAGCGAGCTACGGCTTGATGATGTACCGGGCCAAGCCCCCGACAACTTGGAAGCCACGACCTATCTGGCGATCAATTTGATCGCGAATCCTTATGAACGCGTCTTCTGTGGGATTGAATACCTGTACGGCGTTCGCGAGGACGTAAGTGGCGACAGCGGCAGTGCGAATCGGCTGCAAATCGCCTTTGGCTTTTTCTTGCCGTGAGAGAGTAATGCCATTGTTGCTTGCCGATGGGGCAGGCAATGCTTCACTCATTCCTCATACCACACCCCCAGCCAAACCGTCGGCTCCTCGGACGTGGTCCATTCCACACTGTGTTTCTTGTGTGCCGGGATGTTTACAAAATCGCCCGGCTTCAATTCCAAGGTCTGATCTTCAAAGTGTAAACGGGCATAACCTTGTAAGAGCAGCACCCATTCGTGCTCGGGTTGGTCATACCAAAATCCCTCGGGTGAGGCGTGGCCTTGGGAAACAATCCGTTCGATGCGCACGTGCTGCGATTTAGCGAGTGTCGTAAGCAGTTCCTCAGGGAGATCGGTGGGGATCCCGGAATAGATGTTATCGATGCATTTCATGAGGCGCTCGATTCTTGGTTCGCACTAACAATATTTTCCGCAGCGGTACGAAGAGATTGTAGCCTTTCCCTGGACGACTTAACGTGCCGGAAACTGCTTCCAGAAAAACCCTCCGGTAGCCCCTCCTGGCATGACGAGAGAGGGCTATTTTTGCCATCTTTGATTTTTTAGCGGTCCCTTTGTTAATTATCCAGGCACTAATTATGTGGACAGACTGTTCATGGATTCGCGGCAGCGGAATCCGCCGCGACGGACCGATTAACTTAGACTTTAGAAAGTCACTATGAGCCGCCTGAGTATGGTTTTATGTGTGCTGTTGATCATCCATTCGTTAAGAGTCTGGGCTGTTGGCGATACGACTTTTGAGCGCCCTTCTGAACAGCCTGTTGTCGTTGGCCAAGAGTTCTCCTTGCCCTCGCGCGTTTTGGGCGAGAAACAAGAAGTCATGATTTATGTGCCGCCGCAGTCAGAGAATCGGAGTCACCATTGCCCTGTGATTTACGTTCTGGATGGTGAATACACGTTTCTACATACGGTAAGTGCCACGCAATTTCTGGCCGCCCAGGGCAATATGCCTCCCGCGATCGTCGTCGGTGTGAACAGCAACAATCGCCTGCGGGATTTCACGCCTGCCTTGTCAACGCCTGACGAGGAATTCAAAGTCTCGGGGGGCGCAGAACGCTATCTGCAGTACTTGCACGAGGAGCTGATTCCCTATGTCAATCAGCACTATCCTGTGGCCTCGTTCCGAGTGCTCGTGGGGCACTCCTTAGGTGGGCTCTTCGCTACACATGCGCTGATCAATCGACCTGAATTGTTCCAAGGGATCGTTACGCTCGAACCCGCGCTGTGGTGGGATGATCGAGTTATGGTTGACCGCGTGGAACATTTTTTTCAAAGAAAGCCGCTGCATCCACCGCGCTTGATCATGGTCGAAGGAAACAGCGTCGAAGGCTGGAAGAATGATTGGCCGAGGATTTCCCCAAAGTTGTCGGCTAGCTTGCAGTGGGAATTGCTCTCCATTCCTAATGAAAGCCATGAAGGCATGGCTTTCCGCGGGCGCTTTGAGGCGCTCAAAGCTTTATTTAAGGATTACATACCTCAAATGCGGCACGATGCGAGCCGAGCTTCGTTAAAGGCCCTCGAGGAGCAATATCGTGAACTGTCGAACGACTATGGCTTTGACGTGACGATCCCTGAATTCGCTTTGTTGGAAGTCGCTCAGCGCGCGGCCAATCGCGAAGACTATCAAGCCAGCGTGGCAACCTTGGAACGCGCTGCGGAGCTTTATCCTGCTTCCGATGAAGTTCTCCATCAGTTGGAACGAATGCGAGTGAAGGCGGCGACCGCTCCGCCGGTGAGCGAAAGGCGAGCAAGTTCTTTTGCCGCCGTGGACGCACTGTCACCTTTTGTCGGTCGTTGGGAAGGAACGCTCAAAACGGATCCCGGCGTTCCAAGTGACATTGTTGTGGTGCTTCAAATCGTCGATAGTCAACTGCAGGGCCACATGATCGCCCGCGGACTTGCCGCCGATGGTGGCGATTTCCGTATGGAGATCACGGGAACGCGACTGCTGGGGGATCAACTCGAATGGGATCGGCCCGACAACAATGGGGGGACACATATTCATGTGGCCCGTCTCAACGACTTCAATATGCTTGCTGGAGAAGTCTTTCTGAAAGGGGGCGGCCTGTTGCCGCGAGGCTTCGTCCCGCCTAAGGTCACGTTCTCGCTGCGCAAGGCCAAAGCGCCAGTCAATTGAACCCGCCGCGTTGCCCAAGCACATTTTGCTGAGTGTCCAGGACTCCGGTCACGTGACGCACCCTTGCCGAGGCGGTAAGGCCGAAGGCCAGTTCGCTTGTCACGAATTTTCCTGGAATTGGGCAGATTTCATTACGCTTCAGCCTTGTTGTAGCGATCATTCGGGTTTTGCGCACAGGGCAAAATCGTTGCTGAAAGTTGAGTTGGCGAGCATACTGAAGTGATATTGCCAACGAGATTGAGGCACCTTCTCCATGGCGGCGATCTTCCCGGAACAAGTACTTCGCGATCCAACTTATGAGATTCTCCAAGCGCAAGCAGCCCTCTTCCCAATTCGGTAAAAAGCGACTCTCTCATCCCGAGCAACTGGAACAGCGGCTCGCCATGGCGGCCGAATCGGTGGGAAATCCGTTTCTGGTCAACGACTTGTTGATCCGCAATCAAACCACCGAGAACTCCGCCCAAGCCGTGGCGGTGAGCAGCGCGAACAAGATTATCGTCTTTGAAGGTCACAGCGCCTCGGACGACGATGGCGTGTATGCAGAGATCTTTAATCCGTCGGGCACGACCACGTTGGCGACGTTCCGCGTGAATACCACCACGGACGGCAAACAGCATTCGGCGGCGGTGGCGGTCGGAGCATCGGGCGATTTTATTGTGACCTGGGCTGGCCGCGGAATTGGCGATCGCGAAGGCATTTTCTTTCAGCGTTATACGGCAACTGGCACGGCCGTCGGTGGCGAAACGCGGGTGAACACCACCGTCGGAGGCGTTCAAGAAACGCCGATGGTGGCGATTGCCGCGGACGGTTCGTTCACTATTGCGTGGGCTGGCGTAGGCACGGGCGACGTGTCTGGCGTCTTCATGCGGCGCTATAGCTCGGCCGGTGTCGCGGCGGCTAGCGAAGTTCGCATCAACACAACAACCACAAGTGACCAGATCACCCCTGATATTGCTTATGACGCAAACGGCAACTTGGTGGCTGCTTGGGCGAGCCGTAATCAAGATGGCAGCGATTGGGGCGTGTACGTGCAACGCTACAATTCGTCAGGAGTTGCGCAAGGCACAGCTTTCGCCGCGAATTCCACGACCAACAACAGTCAGACCAATCCCGACGTGGCCATCGATCCCACGGGCGGATTTCTTGTGGGTTGGCAAAGTTTCAATCAAGACGCGTCGGGCTGGGGAATCGTGGCCCGACGTTTCACTGCCGCAGGTGCCACCGATGGTACCGAGTTCGTGATGAATAATGTCACGGCAGGTCACCAAACTAATGTCAGCGTGGCATTTGGCAGCGACGGCAGTCTGCTTTCCACTTGGACCAGTGCCGGCACGAACGGGGCAGGGTGGGAAATTCTGGCACGATCCTACACAGCAGCAGGCACCGCTGATGGCAATAGCTTTACAGTAAACACGGGCACAACGGGTGCTAATTCTGGACATCAACAATATTCGTTCATCGCCGCTAACGCGATGGATTCGCTGATCGTTTGGTCGGGTAACGGAGCCACGGACCGTGACGGCGTTTATGCCCAGCGGTACGATCTCGATGACGATGAGCAAGAAGCTCCGAACATCACACCTATCACCGACAAAACGGCCACAGTGGGCACTCAGTTGGAGATTACTGTGACAGCCACGGATCCCGACGGCGACACGCTGACCTTTACTTTGGATCCGGACAATGCACCCGCCGGGGCAACGATTACCAAAACGAGTGACACCACGGCGGTCATTCGTTGGACTCCAAGTGTGGAAGATGAAGACGAGACGGTCACTTTCCGGGTCATAGTCACCGATGACGGTGAACCGACGATGACCGATACCGAGGAATTTGAAGTCACGGTTGCCGAAGCCGGTTTAACCATCGACCTCAACGGTTCCGATGATCTGGGTAATAACAATGCGGCGTCATTCGTGCCAGGAGGTGGCGAAGTCATCATCGTTGATGATGATCTTTCGATATTTTCGCCAAACAACGGGACGATCACATCGGCCAGTGCTCAACTGGCTGCCGCACCGGATGGCACGAGGGAATATCTGCACATCGATACGCTCGACACCAATCTAGTCCCCCTTTACCGGAGTTCTACACGAACCCTTACGCTCACGGGAAATGATACGGCCGAAAATTATGCCCGTGTGTTGCGCACACTGCGTTACAACAACGTCGCCGAGGGAGCTTCGGGATCGCGTACAGTTTCGATCAGCGTGACTGTGGGTTCAACTGTCAGCAACGTGGCAACCGCATCGGTTGAAATCGCGGCGCCGAACCTCGTGGCGTTCGCCCAAGCACTCACCGCCGCGGGGGCCAAATTCTATGGCGCGGCTTGGTCAGCCGATACGACCGAACAGCGCGAATTATTTCAGGACGGTGGACAGTATTTGCCCTTCGTGGAAGTGACGAATGCCAACCGCACCCCCAATCAAACGGCCACTGACAACAACATCACGACCTATCCCACATGGGTCTTTGCCGATGGTTCACGCTTAGTGGGCGTTCAAACATTGGAGGAATTGTCGGAACATACGGGGATCGATATTTCGGTCTCGACGCAGCCATTCCTGGCGACGATCCCAAGTTCGACGCTGCTAATCGGTTCGCCACTGTTTATTCCGCTCGATGGGTATGATCCCAACGGCGGAACGCTCACTTACAGCGTGACGACCAACAATCCGGGCGTGACGGCAACATTGCAAACCGGCAATCGCTCGGCTCGGATCAATGTGGCCGGTTATGGCGATATGGTTTTTGAATTGTTTGAAGACAAAGCCTCGCGCGCCACCGAGCGAATGATCGAGCTAGCTGAAGATGATTTCTACAAAGACATCATCTTCCACCGCATTATTAATAACTTTGTCATTCAAGGGGGTGACCCCACCGGTACGGGCAGCGGCGGTTCCACGCTCGGAGATTTCGATGATCAGTATCATCCGGATCTGCAGCATAATCGTACGGGCCTGCTGTCGATGGCCAAAAGTGACGACGATACGAACGATTCACAATTTTTTATCACCGAAGGGGCTCAACGCACCCTTGATTTTGATCACACGATTCTTGGTCTGATGGTTGAGGGCGAATCCGTCCGTGATGCCATCAGCAATACGGCTACCTCCGGCAATCCGAACAACAAACCGCTTACTGACATTGTGATGGAAGGCATCGATATCTTTACGGACGAAGAAAACGCGGTGGTGATGCTCAAGGCAGCCCCTGGAACCACCGGCCCAGTGACGGTTACCGTGACCGTCACTGATCAAAACGGCAATTCGTTCCAGCGCGAGTTTCAGGTGACCGTGGCGAACGACACCGTTAATAATGAGCCGTATTTGGGCACCATTACGAGTCCCATCACGGCCACTCGCAACACGGTTGCCCAAGTGCAACTCACTTCGACCGACGTGGAGGGAGATGCCGTATTTTACACCGCCCAGAAAGTTAGCAGCGGCGACTACACCTTCACGGTCAGCGAAACGGGTCTGGTAAGGATCACTCCTCCCACGGATTTCGTCGGCACGATTCAAATTCGCGTGGGCGTGGGTGATACCGCCAATAGTCCGGATGACACACAGCTGATTAGCGTGCAATTCGTCTAATTCACCGCACATTAAATGCTTTCCAGGATGGGGCTCTGTGCTCGAAGTGCGCGAAACTTTGCATTTTTCCTAACCGGAAAAATCTTCTTAAACGGCTGTTTCAAACACCCCCTATCTGGGCTACAATCCCCACTAGCCAGGACTGGTATGAAATAGCCTTGGCCATTCGCAGCTTCTTTACATAACGCGCAACTTCAGAATTTAGGGATTAATTCATGGGCCGTTTATCTTTGTGGGATCGCATTACGTCGTTTTCAAGCAAGAAAAGTCAGTCTCGTCTCCTCTACGGTTCAAGGCGGCCGCTCATGGAAATGCTGGAAGCTCGCCATATGCTGACGGTGAGTTTCCCAGGCAATTTTTCTCCACCTGATCTCGACCTCTCTGAAGTCGACGCCCAAACCGTGACTGCCGGTCAACTGCTCACCCTCAATCTCATTACCGCTGGTGCCACGGTCGAAGACCTCGACGACGAAGGCGCGCCCACCGGCGACACAATCCTGTATTATCTGGATCCCGACGTAGGAACTGATACACCCACCGGCGCTGCGCTCACAACTGCAGGTGTGTTCACCTGGACACCCACCGCGGCGCAAATCGGCACGCATCGGATTATCGTGATCGCTGTCGACGAGGGCACTCCTGCGCTCGCCGATGCGGAAGTCTTTATCGTCAACGTCATCGCCACCACGCCCGCCGCCGTTGTGGACCTTAACGGTGCCGACGCCGGAACAGGCTTCAGTTCGACGTTTGTCGAAGACGGTGGAGCAAAAGCCATTGTCGACACCGATCTCACGGTGACCGATGCCGACGACACGAATCTCGAATCGGCCACAATTACGCTCACCAATCGCCCCGACGGTGAAGACGAATCGCTCGCCGTGACCGTAACTGGCACGCCGATTACGCAAAGTTACAATGCCACAACGGGCGTATTGACGCTTAGCGGCACAGCAACAGTTGCCCAATATCAGCAAGTGCTGCGAACCCTGACTTACAACAACATCTCACAAGCGCCGGATACCACCACGCGCACTGTGAATGTCGTGGTCAATGACGGAACCTCAAATAGCACTCCCGCAATAGCCACAATCACGATTCAAGGAGCGAATGACGCTCCAAGTGTAGACCTCAACGGTGGAGATTCGGGAACAGGCTTTACCGCGACATATACCGAAGATGCCCCCGATGCGGTCGCGATTGTTGGTGCAAATGCTACGATCGGCGACGTCGACAGCGCGAATCTTGCCTCCGCGACCATCACCATCACCGGGCCTCTCGATGGCAGCAACGAATTGTTAGCTGTCGTGACGACTGGCACAAACATCACCGCGAATTACGTGGCGGCGACCGGTATCCTGACACTCAGCGGCAATGACACTCTCACCAACTACCAACAAGTGCTGCGCACGCTCAAATACTCAAGCACGTCCCAGAACCCATCGGCAACTCGAACCATTCTGGTTGTCGTCAATGACGGCTCGAACAATAGCACGGCACGCACTTCGACCGTCACGATTACTGCCTCGAACGACGCTCCTAATATCGCGGAAATTACCGACAAGACTGCCACCGTGGGCGTTCCCTTCCAAGTGATTGTTACGGCCACGGATCCGGAGAACGACAACCTCACTTATCAACTCGACGGTGACGATCCCGAAGCAAACATGCCCGCCTCGGCCATAATCACCAAGAACAACAATAATGAGGCCGTTATTACTTGGACACCTAGCGCTGCCGACGGCCCTGGCCCCTTTAATTTCGTAGTCTTGGTGACCGACGACGATGGTACTGCGCTGAGCGACAGTGAAGAATTTTCCGTCACGATCGTTACCGCCGCTCCGGTGGTGGACCTCAATGGTGCAGAAACTGGAACCGGCTTCACAGCGTCGTTTACCGAAGGACAAACGTCTCCTGCTGTCATTGTCGCCGCGGCCGGATTAACTGTGACCGATACCGATAGTGCCAACCTCGCATCCGCGACGGTCACAATTACAAACCTGCAGGATGGCGATGCCGAAATTCTCGCTGTAAATACAACGGGCACGCCAATTACTGCTAACTACAATGCCGCAACTGGTGTTCTGTCGTTGACAGGTTCAGCAACATTGGCGAATTACCAACAAGTCTTGCGGACGTTAACTTATAACAATACGTCGCAAGACCCGACTGAAGTGAATCGCAGTATCACATTCGTAGTCAATGATGGAGCGAATAGCAGCACTGCCGCAACAGCAACCGTGAGCGTCACCGGGGTCAATGATGGCGTCGGCTTGGCTCTGCCAGCTCCATATGATAATTCGCCCGTCGAAATCACTCTCGGCGACGACATCGAGTTTACAGCAATCATCACTGATCCAGACAATACTCTCGCAGAAATCACTGTTTATCTTGATTCTGACAATCTTCCCTCGGGCTCGGTTGGACCTACGATTGACGGAGCTGGATTGTTTCAGTGGACGCCTGACACAATTGGTACTTTTACAATTACGATTATTGCAATTGACTCGCCTTCAACAGCCAACACTCAATCCTTCACAATCATTGTGAAAGAGCCTGTTAATCCCGCAGTGGTAGGAACTCTTGAAAGTCTCGACGCAGCGTTTGCGAGCCTGATTTGAGCGTGCGGTCATTTGCCGGCAAACTCAATTTAACTGGATTTCCTTGCGTAGCTTGCCGATGATACCAGTGGGCGTGATATCCCTGGGAAAATCACACTGCGCCCGCTTTTCTTCATCGATTTCCAGAAATTGAGGCCGGCAATGGACTGCAAACGGGCCCTCCGTCCCTTTGGTCAATGGCTGCTAGCAGCCGTCGTTTTGTTTGCTTGTGATAGCACCTGGCTGCACGCGAAATCCGCAGGCCGTCAGGTCTATAATCCCACTACGCAACAGATGGAACCCGAGGTGCGCACGCGCCGACTGGCGACTTGGACTCCCGAAGATCGGCAGCCCAAGCAGCGCACTCAATCATCAGCGCAGCCCAACAAAAAAGCTGCGCAGGTAGCCGAGCAACCCACCGAAGAAGAATTCTACGAAGAAGATTTTGATACGATTACCCAAGCTTCGTATGAAACTTCTTCAGAGAGTGAACCCTATTACGAAGCAGGCTCGAAATTCGATTCGTGTGACAGCGGTGGTTGTATTGGTTGCGGCGATACTTGCTGTAACGATCCTTGTTGCGGCGATATCTGTTGCGGCAACAACATGAGCTTTTCGCCGGGTCAGCATGTTTACGTCGGCTTTGAGGCAGTGATCGTCAAGCCGCGCTTTGAAAATAATGAAGCGTTCACGACGATGACCAGCGACGGCACGACGTTCGATACCTTCAGCCAGACCGATTTCGATTACGACATGGAAGTCGCGCCGCGAGTATTCCTCGGCTGGGAACGCAACGACGGCATTGGCCTGCGGGCGACGTGGTGGCAGTTTGATTACGCTGCTGCGGGCACGAGCGCCAATCCCCCCGCGAACGGCTTCGGCGAGATTATCAGTCCGTTCCCCGAACTCGACATCACCACGAATATTCCCACCGATACTTATCGCGCGCAAAGCGACCTCGACGCTTACGCAATCGATTTGGAAGCAACTCGACAGGCTTCGTTGGGTTGTTGGCAGTTCGGCTTGGGAGGTGGCATTCGCTATGCTTTCACCGAGCAAACTTATCAGGCTGAAATTCGCGAGACAGGCAACGTCTTGCGCGATGCCATCAACTTCCGGCACTCACTGGAAGGAATAGGTCCCACGATTTCGTTCGAAGCTTATCGCCCTTGGACGCCGCAAATTGGCTCGTTCGTCAAAGCACGTGGCTCGCTGCTGTTTGGCGACGGTTCGAGCAATCTGACCGCAGGCGAAGACCTCGACGTGGCGAACTCGTTCATCACGCGGAATATCACTGAGCGCGACGATGTGTTTAGCATCGGCGAAATTCAGCTCGGCGTGCGCTGGCATGCTCAGCAATACCGTGGCCGTGTGCTGACGCCGTTCGTCACCACGGCTATGGAAGGCCAACTGTGGCAAGGGGCCGGCAACGCCACGAGCGAAGAAGGCAACCTGGGCTTCTTTGGAATGAACGTTGGCACGGGGTTTATTTGGTAAGAGCGGGTACGCCGGGTGGTCACTGCACATGCTCGGTACTTTCCAATTCCAAACCCGCCCAGTCGGTATCTTTGGGAATCGGCAACAGATAAGGCCAGATACGATCTAGTGTGCGTAGGCCGATGCCATCGACGCGGTCGAGGTCATCCAGATCGAGAAATGGCCCGCGCTGCTGCCGATCGGCAATGATTTTCTGCGCTAATGTTTCTCCCAAGCCGGGGAGTTGAACCATCTCGGGCCAATCGGCGCGGTTGATGTCGACCAGATACTTGGCGTGCAGTGGCCGAGCGCGATCGATCTCGATCAACCGTCCCCGATGCCCACCCAGATAGAGCCAATAGCACGCCAGCAGCAACAATCCGCTCGAAGTAAGTGCTAAAAGCGTTTTGTGCTGGCTTTCCTTGATCCAAGGCCCATGCGCCGTCGAGGACTCATTCGCTGGCGAACGCTTCTTCGGCATAAGGGGATTTCTCGGATTGCTGCATGAGGGCTGACTGACTCAAATATAGCAGATCAGCTTTTTCACCCCCAAGCAACTTTGGACGGCTCTTGTGCAGGATTTTCACCAATTTACCTGGGACGACGCTCTTCAACAGGATTGCCAAACTTTGGTGCGGCTGGCACTCGCCGAGGATTTGAACGGCCAGCAAGATTGGACGACCGTATCGCTCGTTCCCGCGGGCCGGAAGGGTAGGGCCGACATCGTGGCGCGCGAGTCAGGTATCGCGGCGGGGATGTCGGCCATGGAAATCGTTCTGGCGGTAGCTCAAGCAGAGCTCGACGTCACGACGTTCGTCGATGACGGCCAATCGTTCGCTGCGAAGACCAAGTTGGCCACGCTTGCTGGCAGCGTTCGTGACCTGCTGACCGTGGAGCGAACACTGCTCAATTTGCTAGGACGGTTGATGGGCATTGCCACGCTCACGGGCCAATATGCCCGAGAAGTGACGGCGACAAAGGCTCGCGTTTACGATACCCGCAAGACGACGCCGGGTTGGCGACGGTTGGAAAAATATGCCGTCCACTGCGGTGGGGGACGTAATCATCGCAGCGGGCTCTTTGATGCCGTCTTGATCAAAGACAATCATTTGGCCCAGCGCGCGGGGAGTTCCATCGGTGCCCCCGCTGATGCCGCAGCAGCCGTCGTCGAGGCACGGCAATTTCTCCAGTCTCAGAAGTTGGCCATGCCTATCGAAGTCGAAGTTGATTCGCTGGAGCAACTCGCCGCCGTGCTGCCCGTGAAGCCCGAAATTGTGCTGCTCGATAACATGCCGTCAACAGCCTTGCGCGAGGCCGTGGCAATGCGTGACAAAATCGCGCCGCAGGTTGAACTCGAAGCCTCCGGGGGCGTTCGTTTAGACACGATTCGGGAAATCGCATCCACTGGGGTGGAGAGAATTAGTGTGGGCGCTTTAACCCATTCAGCCCGCGTGCTCGACATCGGACTCGACTGGCAGGCGTAGCTTTGCAGGCCCTGTTTTACTGGCATTTCGGGCTGTGCAGGCACTGCTGGCCACATGTTGAAAAAAATCAACATCGCATTTCCGGCAATATGTCTCGTGATTGCCACTTATCTCCATCGAGATCCTGTTCAACTGTCCTGCAACAGCCGCTTTCAATCTGCACCGCTCAAGTTTGAACTATGTTTGAGTAGAGATGGCACCTGAGGGGAGGGGTGCCGCTTCACAGACGCGGCGGGTCACGCTAGGAGCGAGAGGGGACCCCGCCGCGTCATTTTTTTTGCGCCGTGCTGGCAAAATCACCCCCCACAGCCTTTGTCCAGGCACCTAGGACTTTCCCAGTTATTTTGGGGCAATTTGTTTGACACTGGGGGTTAGGGTAGATATTATGAGAGATGTCCGAGCGAAATAGGCTCGGTTTTTAAGTATTTTTTTCTTACCAAGATTGGGTAGTGGACCTCATGAACATTCGATCGGCGACGAGTCGGATTGACTCGGTCGTTGTCCGAAAAGGCACTTACGCCTGGGTTCACCACACCATCTTTCCTGCATAGCGCAAGTCATTCTGACAGGCACTTTCTAGCAGGTTCCAAGCGATGATGTGATTGCTAGGTAGGCCTTTGGGGCGCAGTCTGTCTGCAACCTATTGATCTCGCCCGAGATCCGACAACGCTGTCAATTCGCCACGCTCAAAATGCGCAAATAGGTTTTTGCTTTGGCCCTTCTTACACAAGGGCTCAGAGGCATCTTTCCGCGCCATTCGCCCTTCGAATGCCGTCAAACGCCCACGCGTTTGACTCTCTCATGAAGCTCGCTGCTCGATCTGGCAACCATACATCGAATCCAGGTCACACGTCACAACAGTAATACACACCGCTAGGAATTTTGCTTCGGCAATGCATCGCAATTGCAATTGTGCATCGCGCCGGGAAGGCCAACGGATGGCAAAAGAACAGGCGGTCGGGAGACACACCATGAAAAAGCAGCTTCAAAATTATGTTCCGCAGTTCGCTCTAATTTTAGCCTTGTTCGCAAACCTTGCGATCGATTCGCCAAAATCTCAGGCTCAAATTCCTGGCCCGGCCTTTACATTCAAGCTTGACCAGCATGAGTCGGTGCTGAACGATCAGGCCAATTTGGAAATTATCGAAGCGGCTATTGAATCGGGGATTCTCAACGGCAACAACCCTCAGGTCCAACATGACCTCGCACGTGCCGAGTTACAACAATTTATGAGTTCCTACAATGCCTTGTGTACTCTGAAAGGGTCAGCATTGGCCAGACGACGCCAACCTATGATTGCGATTGGCAACGGTGTGGAAAAAAGTAGCAATCCGACATCCCCCAATTACGATCCCCTGATTACTCCATTAAATCAGTCCTATTATGACGGCGGTAATAATGGAGTTTACTTCGATCAATATGATCGTGATGCTGACCCAAATAATCTGCATGCTACAAATTCAGATGCCAACATCATTGGATTTAAGATAACGCTTGGTAGTACGGCCAATCTCTATGAATTTGGGAAGCTTCTCAAAAGCAACACGAATGCTTTGGGTATGGTCGTTCCAAGCAATACGGCGGTTTCTTCCTTCGTGCAAGACAGCGGAAACACGCTCGTTATCAGTTTTGACAACGGTGGTTTGTTGCCAGGGCAAATGGCCACGATGCAAGTTCAATTGAGCCGCGACAATGCAACGCCCACGACTCCCTGGCCAGCGATGACACAGTTCTTTTCGACTGACTCGCTGTTGACTGTGGTATTTCAAGACCCCGACACGATGGACGTGACTGAAGCTGATCCAGTTCCTTTCTCAAACTTTATACCAAAAGTTGATCAGTGGATTGATCAACTTGCTGCTCCCAATCAACACATTGATTTTTATGTACCTTCTTATGAAATTGACGGCACAATTATTGTCCCCGTTCCAGAACCTGGAAGCATTGTATTAGCCATGGGTAGTTTGACTGGCTACCTCTTGCTGGGCCGTCGCCGCGCTGCTTAGGCGAAGCCTAGTAGACAACTTTGTGACCTGTGAGCGCCCGGGAACTTCGGTTCCCGGGCGTTGTTTTTTTGCTGGCATTTGCATCTGTTAAACTGCGTAACATCTTCTGGTTTCAGAAAACCTGCGTCTGGTAGCGATTCTCCGGATTTTTCCTAAAAAAGCGGAAGTACCGATAGTGCGGCCTCCGATTCTTCTATGTGAACGAAGTACTGAGGCGGACGGCCCTGGCAAGTGATCCAGCGCTGGCAGTTTCGCCTTCTTTCGCGTTTGAGCCCGCAAAGTGCCTTAAACGCGATGCTTTTCATGTAGGGGGGACTCAAGGATGAAACTCTGTTTTCAGAGGGCGGCTGCGCTTGCAGTTTGCCTTGCGCTGTGGAATTCCACGGCAGTGCAAGCCGACAACAATCGGCAATACCAAATGGCAGGAGCCACGGCCGAGGCGGCCGATTCGATGGCTGACTACAACAGCGTCGAAAGCTACACCGAGTGCCAAAGTACTGACTACACGCCCGGTCACATGGGGTGGGGGAAAAGCCGCTTTGTCCGCCAAGGCAGCTTTGTCGTGGGTGGCGATTACTTGAACGTCCGTCCGACGTTCAGCGAAGCGAACGGCTTGATCGTTATCACCGACTTTAACCCTTCGCCGCCTGTTCGACAAATTGACTACATTCCCATCGAGTTCGATTACAATTCGAGTTACCGCTTCTACGGTGGTTATCGCTGGGATGAATGTGGTGAAGAAATCATCTTTACTTACACCCGTTTTCAAAATGATTCTGACTTTGATAGCGGTGAAGCTCCCACACCCGTGGCACCTCAAACTGCAATTATCTTCCGCGACCCGCACCAAGAGGTTCCCGCGGGTACGGTTGATCGCGTAAGGCAAGATGTCGACGTGGATATTGCCGCCTATGACTTGGCGTTTGGCAAAACGATTCCTGTTTGCTCGTGCTACCAGGCCTGCTGTGAAGGCGGTTGTGATTCGTGCTGCGACACTTGTTGCGGTTCAGGCTGTGGGTCGGGTAGCGGTTGCTGTTGTCCATGTCCCGCTTGGGATTTCACTTGGCGGGCTGGCGTTCGTTTTGCTGAGGTCGATTGGCAACGCGTAGGTACAGTTACGACTGTTAATCCTGCCGCGAATATCGTCGGTTCAACTACCATGGATTTCGAAGGCGGCGGACCTCGTGTTGGTTTGACGGGGCGTCGTTATTGCGGTCAAAGTCGCATCCTGTCGATTTACGCATCCAGCGATGCCGCAATCTTGCTGGGCGACATCAATATGGTGCATAGCGCCGACAATGGTAATATCGTGACGACTATGAGCAACACTCAGTTGTTCCCTGTTCTCGATATCGAAGCGGGTGGCACGATCCAAGTCACCAATAACTTGAGTGTATCAGCCGGATATTTGTTCTCCGCCTGGTTCGATATGGGCATGCGTGACACGATCGTTCCACTGGCTGCCAATCAAGGTGCCTGGTGGGACGACGCGAACATCCTGGGCTTCGATGGGTTCTTCGGCCGTGCCGAGTTGACCTTCTAGTCGAGGGATACCAATCCTACAGAAATGCCAACAGCCAGTCGCAAGCAATTGCGACTGGCTGTATTTGTTGTAATGGTGATCGCACACGGCAACGGCAGCGGGACGCTGCCGGCTAACGAACCAGCACAGGAACTGTGCCGCTAAATATCTAGCGCGTGGGGACCAATCGTTCGCGACGGGAACGGCGCTGGGCCCGGAGGCGAGCGCGACGCTTTGTTTCGCTGGGCTTCTCGTAGAACTCACGGACGCGGATTTCCTTCTTGATACCGCTCCGCTCCACCAACTTGCGAAATCTGCGAACCGCCTCTTGAGCGGTTTCTCTTTCCCGAAGAGTCAACTTTACCAAGGGTTACTCCTAATCGATCGGTCAAACCTAATGAATATGGGCAGCCCACACTCTCGTAGAGGGGGCCTAACGTGTTATGCACCAACACGTAAGATAGCATCGGCCCGCCAAACCGTCCAGCCCACGGCCCTCCCTCTTTATTTCCCCAATTTCGCCTCGGGCTAAGCCGGCAAGCGTCCGCTTGCCGGCTTAGCCGACCGCAATAACCGCCACAGCCGCTACAGCCCCACCTTCGCTAGGATTTGCCAAGCCGCCGGGGGCCAACTTGGCTCGCCCCGTCCCCTGAAGCACGCCGATTCTTTTCCGTGGTTCGACGACTGCCACCCCGACGGCTACCCGATATGAAAGAATTGGCCGATAGCGAGTCCCTCCACAAGCTGGACCAACGGCACGAAGAGCTACTCGTGAAGCTCGATGCGCTGTGCCAGGAGCTGGAAACGGCGCTGCAGAATCTCGCCCCCAAAATGGAAATACCTCTCCAAGAAGCGGCCTGACACGCAGCGACTCGTCGCGCAATGACCGTCGCAAGCGACGGCGTGAACGAGTTACTTTCGTCGTTCGAGCCGGCCCGATTTGTTGATCGCTCGCAGTAACCGCAGTCCTAGGAAGCCACTCAGGGCAAACCCCGCGGCACCCGGCACCGAAACATCCCAGAGCGGCCAGGTGTGGTTCGTCACGAGGAGTGTCGATCCCAAAAAGAGTGCGCTGGTCATCATGCCCAACACCAGGCGATTCACCGACGGTTCCAACCCGCGGTGATCGAGATGCACGTCGAAACGTCCCGATTGCACTTGCTGCATGATGTCGCGTAATCGACGGGGAAAAATTTCGATCAACTCTTGGATTTCGAACGCGAACCGCTTCGCCTTGCGCAGTTGCCGCCGCGGCGACAACCGCCGGGCCATGATCTTGCGCTGGTACGGCTGTAAGACTTCCATCAAACAGAAGTTCGGCTCGAGTTTCTTGGCGGTGCCCTCGAGCATGATCAGCACTTTGAGCAGCAACGACATCGCCGAGGGTAGCACGATCTTGTACTGCAACATGATATTGATCATTTCCGAGAGTGCGGCACCCAACTCGAAGCGATCAAACGACTGATGTGCGTAGTGGGCCACGAAATCAGCTAAGTCCAATCCCAAGCTCGTTTCATCTAAGCCGGGGGGAACATCTCCTACTCGCATGACGACTGCACACAGTCGGTGGGCATCCTGCTCGACAATCGCCAGCATCAGCTCTTCGACGTTATCGCGGGTCTTGTCGTCCATGCGGACGACCATCCCGAAATCGAGCAGACCGATCCGGCCGTCGGGCATCAGCAGCAAATTGCCGGGATGCGGGTCGGCGTGGTAAACGCCGTGGCTGAAGATCATTTCCAGATAGGCTTCCGCACCATTCTTCGCCACTTGCCCCAGGTCAACTCCCATCGCCTGCACACCGAGCGGATCCGACAAAGGCACGCCGTCGAGCCACTCCATCACCAGCACGCGCTCGGTGCTGAGGTCCGCATAGGAAACAGGAATTTTGACTTTCTCACTGCCACGAAACGCACGCACAAAATGTTCGAGATGGCGCCGCTCGCAGGTGAAATCAATTTCCCGCCGCAAGAGCCTTTGAAACTCCGCCACGATTAACGTGGGTCGATACGGCTGCAATTCCGGAATGCGCTCCGCCAATTGCGCGAGGCCCGTGAGGATTTCCAGGTCGACCCTGATCCGCTGCTTGATCGAGGGATGCTGCACCTTCACCGCGACTTGCTCGCCGGTTTTCAACCGCGCGCGATGCACCTGGCCAATCGAGGCTGAGGCTTCCGGTTCGGAAGTGAACTCTGTAAAGCTCGCCGCGATCGGCCGGCCAAGATCCGCTTCAAACACGGCGGAAACCAACAGCAGCGAGTCGGCCGGAACTTCGGTTTGCAGCTTCTGCAATTCTTCGGCAAGTTCCACGCCTACGACGTCGGGTCGCGTGCTGAGGATTTGGCCGAGTTTGATAAACGTCGGCCCCAACTCCTCGATAGCCAAGCGAATCCGCGTTTCGCGATTTTCTTTTGCCAGGACCTGGCCGTTGCGGTTTTTGAGCAGTGTCTTGCCCGGCAGGAAATCAAATCGGTTGAGCCATCCCGCCAATCCATATTTGCTCATAATCGAGAGGATTTCTCCCCAACGATTCATGTTGCGGTAAAGCTGTGGGATGGTGCTGATACGCATAAAAAATTGGCCGCGGATGAACGCGGATTGAACTGATCGCCACGGATTCTAAGACTAGCAAGCCGCTTATTGACGCTGATTCTCGCTAATCAAAAATACATTAGCGGATATGAGCGAACATTAGCGGTGCCCAACTCTCCCTGTCTGTTTTCAACTTACGGAAATAATCCGCGTCAAATCTGCTCAATCCGTACCAATCCGCGGCCTATTCCTAAACTGTATTGTAACACCACAAAGTGTGCAGTGCAGTGTGTTACGATTGCACAGGAAGCATGCTAACTCCCGCCGCCAAAATGCTTTACGGCTGCTAGTTCTGCTTGACTTTTGGCTTGTTTCACGGTGCAATAGAAGTATCTTCTCGCGGCCTGCCAGTTGCAGAGGCACTCACCGGAACAGAGCAAATTCATGACGAACTTCAGTTCAAACAATCGCCGCGCGCTGACCCTGATCGAAATGCTGATCGGCATGGCGATCACGCTGGTGATGATGGCGGCGGTGGTGAATCTGTTTGCCAACATCAGCCAGGGGGTCCGCAACCGACGGGCCACGATGGAAATCAGCGCGAATCTGCGGATCGCGCGGACCCAGCTCTTCAACGATCTCGCCGGGGCGACGTGTCTCAAGTACCCGAAGAATTCCCACGGAGTGATGCTCAAACCCGACTCAAACAATCCGCCGGATGGGTATTTTGAGTATGTCGAGGGGGAATATTCGGATGACAATCCAGGGGGGACTTTCGATCCCGCGACTTCTCTCATTCCATCTTCAAGCCAGGTAGCAAATAGCAAAGGCGAATTGAACGATCCCAATATAGTTACGGACGGACTCGGCCTGGGCGACTACGACGACATTCTGGCGATGACGGTCGAAAACGAAGTTGAAAAATTTCGGGGCAAGGGGCGCGGGTTACGACCGGGAGGCGATCCCCAAAACATTGGCACGCTGGCCGCAAACTACACAGATGGTGATTGGATCGACATGGCTATTTCTTCCCCTGTAGCCGAGGTTGTTTGGTTCGCCACACAGAACCCAACGGACCGCTCTGAAGGCGAGCCCGGGATGCGGAAGGTCTATCGCCGAACCTTGTTAGTCGCACCATGGTATGGAACCGAAACAAAAACAATTGGTGGCACACCATCAACCGGTAGTGATCCGCTACTGGACCTCGTTTCTAGAGGCTTTAGCACACACGAACAACAATTGTTAGAACTTAGAGACTTTCAAGAAAAGTACGATGTTTCTGTTCGCTTAGAAAATGGACGACTTGTTCCGAATACGCTGGCTGATTTAGCAAAGCGTCAGAATCGGTTTGCTCATTCACCGAATGATTCAGTAAATGCGATCAATCATTATCCACATCGATTTCCCTATGATACAGGTGAACCAGACATCTGCGAAGAAGTCAACGAAGGTGATTCATCATTACGACGTTTGCAGGGCGAGCGCCAAGGCGAAGATTTGGTTCTGACCGATGTACTGGGATTTGATGTGCAGATTTATGACCCTGGGGCGCCTTTAATAGCTGATGGACCGGCAACAATACTGGAACCGAGTAGTCCGAGATGGGCAGTGCTTGCTTATCCAAGTCAAAGGTCTCCCAGCCAGACGCCAGTCGGCTTTGGAGCTTACGTAGATCTCTATTGGCGAAGTCTCCATACACCTTGGGATCAGCCTCCTACCTTGGCTCGCTGGACCGCAACAGCAAATGACCCTCGCCAACAGTTTGGAGATCTGCCTACGATTAAATCTGGCTTGTCTCAAACTACTGCTGATTATCGCTCAGTTGTCTACGACACTTGGACTACGTACTACGAAACTGATCAAATTGACCAAGATAATATGGATGACGACAACAACATATTGACAGGAGCAGATGAAGGTACGAATGGACTCGACGATCCTGGTCTCTATGACACGGACAACGATCCCTCAACACCACCAGTGATGTTGACTATCAACGGCCCCGACGATCCCGGCGAGCGTGAAACCTCGCCGCCGTATCCCTCTCCGCTGCTGGGGGTTCAAGTGAAGCTCCGGGTGTATGAACCCGAGAGCCGGCAGATTCGCGAAACGACCGTGACGCGGAATTTGGCGAAGTGATGAGTGGCGAGTTGCGAGTAACGAGTTAAGATTGAAGGCTCACAACTCGCAACTCATAGCTCGCAACTCTCCCCATGCCCGACATTCATTCTATCCGTCTCCGCGAACCTTGGATTTGTGAGCCGCGCGAGGATTGCGTCTGCTGGATTCGCAAGTTCAATTGGCCCGCCGGGCTAACGCCGCGCGAGAAGGTGTGGATCGTCGTTGATGATCTTCCCGCCGACGCGCGGGTATCGCTCAATGGGCAACTTCTGGCCGATGATCTGGAAGTGACGAAGCTGATCGGGCTCACGAACAGACTGGAAATCGAACTGCCCGGCGAAAGGGCAGGGGAGCGACCGTTCCAGGTACGGCTCGACATCGACGAAGGGTAAGAGAGAAAGAATAGGCCGCGGAGGAACGCGGATTTGGCAGATTAACACAGATTTTAATTGATACAATTTCATCCGTGATCATCAGCTCAATCCGCGATAATCTGTGTTCTATGTCTTGGTAAATATCTTCCGCTTAAATTCTGCCTTGGGACCAAAGTTTAATAACAGCCCCACCTGAATTCCTGTTGCCTTTAAATAGTTAACAAGCTGGGCTTCATGCTTCGGCGAGATAGCATCTGCCGCCTTCACCTCGACAATCACTCGATTGTCAATCAACAAGTCAGCAAAATAATCGCCAACAGGCTCTTGTTCAAAATGGACTTCGATTGGCCACTGCTGCTTAACGTCGAAGCCATTTTTTGAAAGCGAGACGCGCAAAGCATTCTCGTAAACCTTCTCAAGAAATCCGTAACCGAGCGTGTTGTAAACGTGATAGTATTGTTTGATAATTTCGTCCGTCACATCACCATATACCAAGTTGCTGTTCATAAACAAACTCTCCTTTAACAAAGACTGAATAGAACGCGGACGAACGCAGATTTTACAGATTAACACGGATCATAAGACATAAGTTTCTTCTTAATCTGTGAAAATCCGCCCAATCAGCGTTCATCCGCGTTCTATCTCTCCTGGGACTATTCCATTATGCCCAAACTCTGCTCACTCTGCTTCCTCCTGTTCCTTACTTCTTTGGCAACAGCTCAAACGGAAGTCGTCACTCCCGAGCAAGCCGCCGAAGGTTGGATTGCGCTTTTTGATGGCGAGACGCTTTTCGGTTGGAAAAGCACGAGCGACGCCAACTGGCACGTCGAAGACGGCGAGATTCGCGTCGACAGTGGCAAGGAAGGTTGGTTGATGACGACCAGCGAATTCGCCGACTACGAACTGCATGTCGAGTTCAAAGCCCCCGCCACTACGAACAGCGGCGTCTTCTTGCGGACTTCGCTCGATCCGAAAGATCCCACGAAAGATTGTTATGAGGTGAATATCGCGCCAGACGATAATCCCTTTCCTACACTTTCCATTGTCGGACGAATGAAATGGCTTAAATGGACAAGCTATCCTTCCTTGTCGGAAAAACCAAAACATGAAAAACCTACGGTAGAAATGCCTGAAGAGTGGGTATCAGTGAATATCATTGTTGATGGTCCAAACATTTCGATACAACCATCGGATGAATATGCTCAAAAATATACCGATGCCCATCCTCTTTCTTGTGGTCACATCGGCCTGCAATTTCGCGAAGGGCATATTGCGTTTCGCAACATCCGTTTGAAACCGCTCGGGCTCAAGCCACTCTTCAACGGCAAAGACCTCACAGGTTGGACCACCGACCGTGCCAACAAGAGCGAATTCCGTGTTACGCCCACCGGCGAGATCGCCGTCAAGAATGGTCCCGGCCAACTCGAAACGAACGACTCGTTCGGCGACTTCGTTCTGCAACTCGATGCCAAAGTGAACGGCGACGGCTTGAACTCCGGCATTTTCTTCCGCTGCATCCCCGGTGACGTGTTGATGGGATATGAAAGCCAGATTCACAATTTGATGAAGGATGGCGATCCCACCCAGCCGGTCGACGCCGGTACGGGGGCCATTTATCGCCGCACCACCGCGCGGCGGGTCGTGCCGCGCGATCATGATTGGTTCACCAAAACGATTGTCGCCACCGGCGCGCACATCGCCGTATGGGTTAACGGCTATCAAGTGACGGACTGGACCGACGACCGTCCCAGCGATGAAAACCCCCGCCGCGGCTTGCGCACCGAGGCAGGCACGATCGCCATTCAAGGGCACGATCCGACGACGGATTTGTTGTTTCGGAGTCTGCGAATCGCGGAGTTGCCGGCGAAATAGAACACCGATGAACGCGGATTTTGCGGATGTTCGCCGATCAAGCTCTCCGCGTAAATCCGCCTGATCTGTGTTCATCCGCGTTCTATCATCCACCGCTTGTCACTCGCACGGGCGTGAACCACAATGGGGAGTTCGCTGTCAGCAAGGCGACCAATGTAGGCCGGAACAAGCCGTGCGCAGTTCCGGCAAGGCACTACCAATACTGCTTCATTGCCGGAACTTCGTAAAACTCGTTCCGGCCTACAACTTACGTTTAATTAGGATCGTGATCATGCCCAGTTGTGTGTTGGCCTATTCAGGTGGTTTAGATACCTCGGTGATTCTTGGTTGGTTGCAGGATGAAGGCTACGACGTGCATGCCGTGTACGTCGACCTGGGCCAACCCTGCGAAGACCGCGAGGCAATCCTCAAGAAGGCCCGCGACAACGGGGCCAAGTCCTCGCAATTGATCGATGCCCGCGAAGAGTTGTGCCGCGACTTCGCGTTTCCCGTACTGCAATGGCAAGCCAAGTACGAGAACATCTATTTGCTCGGCACTTCGATCGCGCGGCCGCTAATTTCAAAGGTTTGCTTGCAGGTGGCTCGCGAAGTCGGCGCCGAAGCTTATGCTCACGGTGCTACGGGCAAAGGCAACGATCAATGCCGGTTCCAACTCGCTGCCGAAGCGCTCGATCCTAACGTGCAGATCATCGCGCCGTGGCGGATCAAAAAGTTTCGCGATCTGTTCCCCGGCCGCACCGAGATGATCGCCTACTGCGAAGCCAAGAACATTCCCGTGAAGGCTTCGATCTCCAAGCCGTACAGCAGCGACGAGAACTGCCTGCATATCAGCTATGAAGCCGGCCAGCTGGAAGACCCCGCGGTGAACGGCGTGGCGATTGTCGATTTCGGCATGACGGTTTCGCCGCAAGACGCGCCGGACAAAGTCGAAGAAGTCACGATCAGCTTTGAAAGCGGCGTGCCCGTTGCGATCAACGGCGAGAAGAAAAGCGCCTTGGCGATGGTGGAAACCATGAACCAAAACGCCGGACGCAATGGCGTGGGACGCATCGACATCGTCGAGAATCGTTTTGTCGGTATGAAAAGCCGCGGCGTGTACGAAGCTCCCGGCATGACCGCGCTCTACGCAGCGCACCTTGCACTTGAGCAACTCACGCTCGACCGCGAGACCGTTCATTTGCGCGACCGCATCGCACCCGAAGTCGCTGAGATGGTTTACTACGGCTTCTGGTACGTCCCCAAGATGGACGCTCTGATGGCCTTCATTCACGAAGTGCAAAAGCCAGTGACAGGGGAAGTCACGCTCGGCTTCTACAAAGGCAACGTCATGATCCAAGGCCGCACGAGCCCGAACAGCCTGTACGACGAAGCCATCGCCAGCATGGAAGGCGGCGGCAGCTACGATCAGACGGATGCCGAGGGCTTCTTAAGGATTCAAGGTTTGCCGAGTCGGGTACTGGGGAAGGTTCGGCCGCGGGAGTATTAAGTTACGAGTACCGAGTTACGAGTTGCGAGTTAAGAATGGCTAGCTATCAAGACTTAAAGGTTTGGCAACTAGGAATTGAATTAGCGCTATCTGTCTATAAACTCAGCTCTGAGTTTCCAAAGAGTGAACAGTATGGGCTGACGAGCCAACTCCGCCGTGCGGCGGTTTCGATCCCCTCGAATATTGCTGAGGGACATGCTCGCAAAACGCAACCTGAGTTACAGCGTTACCTGAGTATTGCTAAAGGCTCCCTAGCTGAATTGGAAACACAATTGATAATCGCTCGGGAGCTTGGCTTCGCGGAGCGTTCAGAAATTGAGGCTGTGTTAATGATTGCCGAAAACGAGAGTCGTATGTTAAGTGGCTTGATGCGTAGCGTGCGGAATTCGCAATAGGAACTCGCCACTCGAAACACTTAACTCGAAACTATGTACTTCTTCGAAAACCCCGTTCTGCAAAACGAACTCGTCGCGAACTTGCGCATGACGCGCACGTTTGTGTTGCTGTTCGCTTATGTGGGTTTGTTGGGTTTGCTGGTTTACGCCGCTTGGCCTGCCGATCAGACGATCGACATGTCCAATAGCGACAAGGCTCGACCGCTGGTGAATTTGCTGTTCCTGGGGCAATACATGCTGATGTCGTTGATGGCTCCCAGCTTTGCCGCGGGGGCGATCACGGGCGAAAAGGAACGCGACAGTTTCGAAATGCTGCTGGCCAGCCCCATGAAGCCTGCGGCGATCGTGTTCGGCAAATTCGCCGCATCGCTGTGTCCGCTGGCCGAGTTAATGATTGGTTCGCTGCCGGTCGTGATGCTCTGTCTGCCGCTGGGGGGCGTGCAGTTTTTTGAAATCTTGGCCGCCTATCTCGCCATGATTTCGTCGGTCGCGCTTTTCACGATGATCAGCCTGTGGTGCAGCAGCTATTTTGTGCGGACGTCTGCCTCGCTGGTGGTTTCGTATTTGATGATCCTGCCACTGGCGATGGCGGGGGTGTTCATTTGGCAAGCGCTCGAACAACTGGGCGAAGCTCGCTTGTTCATTTTGCTCACAGTCGTTCCACTGGCATGTCTCTCGGTCGCGGCTATTTTGTTCGCCGACGTTTCGCGGCGTTTGCTGCAAGCTCCGAACCTCGGAAGCGCAGGCCGCGAGGCAATTGATCTGGAAACCGAAGCCGAAGCCGCGGTCGGGCTTTATATCAAACGCGATGAATTCCCCGACCGGCTGTTTGCTCCACCCAAGCGAACAACATTCCTGCCCGAGGATGCTAATCCCATCTACGAGAAGGAAATCCGCAGCGAAATTTTCGCGCAAGGCACGCTCATGCTGCGGCTGGTGATCCAGATCAGTATGGGTCTGGCGATGTTCGTCATGGCGTTCTGCTTGTTCTTGCGGCCTTACTACGCACCGTGGTACATCGCTTATGTACTCATATTTAATATGCTCGTCGGGCCGGTCTTCACCGCTGGGAGCGTCACCAGCGAACGCGAACGGCAAACGCTCGATCTGCTGCTCACGACGCTGATTACTCCCTGGCAAATGATGTGGGGCAAACTGTTTTCGGGTCTGCGCGTTTCGAGCGTGCTCACCGGATTTCTGATGTGGCCCGTGGTGCTCGCTTGCATCATGCCGTTGGACTATTGGCGCAACCTGCCAACGATGGGGGGCTATTTTCTCGTGGTGATGCTCACTTGCGTCACCACGGCGATGACGGCGCTGTTTTGTTCGACGCTCTTCACCAAAAGTTCCACCAGCCTGCTTGCAACCTATTTGGTGATCATTGTCTTGTTTCTCGTGCCTTTGGCCGCGGAACGGTTCGTGGATACTTTCGTGAAAACGCCCGAAGCGATGGAAACCGCTACCCTTGCCGGCATCACGAGCCCCTTTGCCGCGGCGTTCAATCTGCCGCTGGATGTTTCCAACTCGCCCCAGCCGCGGGCCATTTCGCTCCCGGTGTTCTGGGGCTATCTCACATTCACGGTTATTTACAATGCGGTCTTGCTACTCGCGGTGATGGGGATGTTTCACTTCCGCTGGCGCGTTTCGGATAATTAACCACGAAGTCTCAAGGGACACAAAGAGAACTTGAAGTTTGATCATTGCGCCGGCAGTCAACAATTTTTTATGAATTCTTCGTGCTCTTTGTGCCTTCGTGGTAAGTCTAATCTTGCGCAGCTTGACGGCCAAACTCTGCGTGTGCGATAACAACGGAAGTCGCCCACCATTCCCCGCGAGGATTCTTCGATGTCGCGCGATCCGGACAACCGCCGCACGCCCACCCAGGATGAGTTGGATTTGCTGCATTACGAGTCGCGTTTTCAGCGGCCCGTTCGGATGAAGCTGCCCGAATTCGAGCGCAACGAACGCCTCCGCCACGTAATTTTCAGCGGGCAATTTTCGGTCGACATGCTGGAAGACCTTGCCGGTACGGCCGACAAGATTCGCGCCCTCTCAAAAATGCGCGGCGGTCAGGACTTTCTCATCCGCCTGCTCAACCACAAGCGGGCGATGCTTTATTTCACGCAGCCGTCGACCCGCACGTTTCTTTCGTTCATGGCCGCGTGTCAAATTTTGGGAATCACCTGCAACGAAGTCCGCGACCCAACGACCTCGTCGGAAACCAAGGGGGAAACCCGCTTCGATTCGATTCGGATGTTTTCGAGCTACTTCGATTTGATCATCATGCGGAGCAAGCTCGCGCGACTGGCCGAATCCTGTGCTTACCTGATGAACGATTTGGAAGCTACGGGCAATCGCAGCGTGCCAATCATTAATGCGGGCTCGGGAGCCGACGAGCATCCGACCCAAGCGCTGCTCGACATTTATACGTTGCAGCGCAGTTTCCAGTTTGCCAACTCCCACGACTCGCCGATGGCGAACCGTTTCGACGAGCTCCGCCGCGAGTATCCGGAACTTTCCAAGGGACTCGCCAACAAAACCTACGCCTTTTGCGGTGACATCGGACGAGGTCGCACGGTCCGATCACTGGCGAGTTTGCTGGCCAATTACGAGGGCGTGACACTCGTGTTCATTGCTCCGAATGACCCCACGCTTGCCCTGCGTGACGATATGCGACAGCGGCTGGCTGATCGCGGCGTCAAGTTTATTGAAGTCGATTCGTTCGAGGAAAAAATTGGCGGTACGCCGGTGATCGAAGCGATCGACGCGCTCTATATGACTCGTATTCAAAAAGAGCACAACAATCCCGCCGAGGAAGCCAACTTCGCCAAGCTCGATCTGTCGAAGTACAAGCTGAGCCGCGAACTTGTCAATCGCATGAAGCTTTACGCGCCGATCTTGCATCCTTTCCCCCGCGATCAACATTTCGGCGAAATTCCCCCCGAGATCGATAACGACCCCCGCGCGGTTTATTTCCGTCAGGCACGCAACGGCATGTGGATCCGCGCGGCACTGTTGGCCGCGGTTTTCGGCGTCGATCATCAAATCTCGCGCTATTTCCACGATGAGTACAGCGAGTGGCATGACTACAATGAAGCGATCGTGCGGCCGTAGCCAATATCAGGACCCTGACCGTTAGCCGCGATACAACGTATCGCAGGGCCATGCCTCTCATCATCGACGGTTACAACCTGCTGCACGTCACAGGAATTATCGGTGACTCGTCGGGACCGGGGGGAACATTTCAGCGTTCACGAGAAGGGCTGCTGAATCTGTTGGCCTCGTCACTTTCCACGGCGGAACTCTCGCAAACGACAATCGTGTTCGATGCCGCTGATGCGCCACCCGGCTTGCCGCGTACGCTCAGCCATCGTGGTATCACGGTTCGGTATGCCTCGGATTATCGCGATGCCGACGCCCTGATCGAGCAATTGATCGAAGACCATCACGTGCCCAAGTCATTGCTCGTTGTCTCGAGCGATCACCGCATCCAACGCGCCGCACGTCGGCGCCGAGCCAGTTTTATTGATAGCGACCGCTGGTACTCCGAGCTGTGGCAAAAGCGATTCGCCGCCGAACAAGCCGCGGGGAACGCCCAGTTTGATAAACCGATGTCGCAACTCTCGGCCGCGGAAGTGGAATACTGGGTCACGAAATTCACCACCGAGGAATCTCGAAAAGACCGCAAACTCTAGCCGGACCCGCCACGCGGTCCGGGAAGTCCCGGATTGCGTTGCAATCGGGCTAGGTGGTCATTGGCAGGTAGACCGTAAAGCTCGCCCCCGAGCCGGACTGCGACGAAACAACGATCTCGCCATGATGCTCTGTCACGATCCGCCAACATTTAGAGAGCCCAAAGCCGAGTCCACGGCCAGCTTCTCGGCCCGAGAAAAAGGGTTCGAAAATATGCTCGCGAATTTCAGGAGAAATCCCGGGCCCTGTGTCGGCAATTTCGATCACCGCGCGCGTTTGATCGGCGATTATTTCTTGCCGCAGTAGAACTGAAATTTGACCTTCGCGCCCAATCGCTTCGACGGCATTCACAAGCAGAGCCTTGAGCGCAACGGTAAGTTGCTCGGCATCGCCTTGAATCACGATCGGCTGTACGTGCAAACTGACGGCGATCTCGATCTGCCGTGCCACTGTTTCCATTTGCAAACTTTGCGAGACTTGCTCTAAAAGTCCACAAAGTTCCACCTCGCCCAGCACCAATTGCGGCGGACGAGCAAACAGCATGAGATCCGAGATCATTTCATGCGCGCGCAAGGCCTGCTGATGAATCGCTTCGAGCGCGCGGCGGCGCTCGGGATGCACTTCATCGCGTAGCAAGGTCTGCGCACGGGCAGCAATGTTCGCCAGCGGATTGTTGATCTCGTGGCTTGCACCGTAGGCCAGCTCTTTCAAGGCATCGAGCTTCAAGCGTTCAAGCTCGTCGACCATGAAATCGCGCCCTGGCGGTTAAACCACTCACGCCGAGTGAATTTCGACGTCGAGCAACTGGCAAATCCGACCGATCAACTCTTCCACGTCGAAAGGTTTCTTCATGAATTCGTTGGCCCCGGCGTCGCGAAGTTCTTGAATCTTCGCTTGCTCGACCATACCCGAGATGCAAATGATTTTGACGTCGTCCATCGATTTTTCACCGCGGACGAGCGTGCAAACTTCCTTGCCGTTGATATCCGGCAGCATCACGTCGAGCACGATCATGTCGGGGCGAAATTCTTTGATCAGCATCCCCGCGCCAAAACCATTGTTGACGCTGCGGATATCAAAGCGACCATCACGCTCCAGGGCGTCGACGATCAGCTCGACCAAATCTTCGTCGTCGTCGACGACCAGCACCTTGCGGCGGCCGCTGTCGAGGGCGTCGGTCGGAATGCCATTATCCCGCATGAAAGCATACAGCTGGTCGCGGGGGATACGGCGAAAACGGCTGCCCGGCACGCGGAAGCCTTTGAGTTGTCCTGAATCAAAGCAGCGAATGATGGTTTGCTGACTTACCTTGCAAATCTTCGCGGCTTCGCCGGTCGTGAAAACGGTCTTCATAGCTCGAACCACCTCTCTCCTTAGTCGATGGTCAATTGACCTGGGGGCTTTCGGGAGCTTTCATGCCAACCTGAAGAGCATTGCCAAGCATCCCTTGTTTGACTCTCTTACCGGGCGGGAATGAATTGCTAAATCCTTGGCGGGGGATGCTAGCCTGCGCGGTGACTCACCGGCAGAAGTACGCATTTTTCCAAATCCTCGATTACCAACTCAAACAGGCTTGCCGACTTAAATAAGCAAAGCTGTTCAGACGGCAATCTTCTCCGTATCTGCCGATATCCCCTGAATTGCCAATTGCCCGAATTATAGCTGGCCCCCATACCGCGTCAACAGAGATTGATTCGCCTTAACTCTAATCAAATACAATACTTAGGCGAATACGCAAGGTTCCACGCTCAAAAAAGAAGTACACCGCCTCGCCCCCAACTTGCCAAAGAAATCGCCACGATGATTAGCGCCGCGCTGCTTTTCCATCGAAATGCACCATCAATAACGCAATGTCGGCGGGCGTGATCCCGCTGATCCGGCTCGCTTGGGCGAGGTTCACGGGCTGAACGCGCTGGAACTTCTCGCGAGCTTCGGCGCGAAGCTGCGTGAGACGGGCATAATCGAAACCTTGGGGAATCCGCTTCTCAGCGAGCCGCTGCTGCCGATCGACTTCCACAGTTTGTCGCGCGACATAGCCGGCGTACTTCAGATCATTGAGCACTTGCTCGGCGGATGATCGGCCAAGTGTGGCGAGACTCGGCACAAGTTCCACGACATCGTGCCATTCGACTTCGGGTCGCCGCACGATCTGGGCAATCGCAGTCCCCTGATGGCGAGTCGTATTTAATAGTTCGGTGGCGGATTCGATTTCAGTAAGCTTCTGCTCGAAGCGGCTGAACCGCTCGCTCTCGACCAAGCCAAACTTGTGAGCCAACGGCGTCAGCCGGCGGTCGGCATTGTCTTGCCGCAACAGCAACCGATACTCAGCCCGGCTGGTGAACATTCGATACGGTTCATCGACACCGCAAGTAACCAGATCGTCGATCAACACACCGATGTAAGCTTGATCGCGGTCGAGCACCAACGGTTCAGCTCCACGCAGCGCGAGCACCGCATTGGCGCCGGCGATTAAACCTTGGGCACCGGCTTCTTCGTAGCCGGTCGTGCCATTGATCTGCCCGGCAAAGAACAAACCATTGACCAGCTTCGATTCGAGATTCACATTAAGTTGCTCGGGAGGGGCGAAGTCGTACTCCACCGCGTAGCCGTAACGCATGATCTCGGCGTTCTCCAAGCCGGGGATCAGCTTGAACATCTGATCCTGCACGTCGCGCGGCAAGCTGGTCGACACGCCGTTGACATAGATTTCCAGCGTGTTGCGGCCTTCGGGCTCGAGAAACAACTGATGCTGCGTCTTCTCGGCAAAGCGGACGACCTTGTCTTCGATGGAAGGGCAGTACCGCGGCCCCGTACCTTGAATCTGACCGCTGTACATCGGCGCGCGGTGCAGATTCGCGCGAATCAAATCATGGACGGCTTGATTCGTATATGTGATGTAGCAGGGGAGTTGCTCGAGTTCGAGCTTGTCGTTCAAAAACGAAAATGGCTGCGGATCGTCGTCTCCCGGCTGCAATTCGGTTCTCGCATAATCAATGGTGCGGCCATTCAGTCGTGGCGGCGTGCCCGTTTTGAAGCGTTGCAGTCGCACGCCCAACCGAGCGAGCGCACCGCTGATGCCACCGGTGGTTCCTTCCCCCGCGCGACCGCCGGGGGTTTTGGTCTCACCCGTGTGCATGAGCGCTTGCAGGAATGTTCCCGTTGTAAGCACAACCGCCTGCGCGCGATAAACGGCATCCCCTCGCACTGCAACGCCAACAATCTTAGGGCGCTCTGTACCACCCTCAGTCAGCAACTCTTCAACAACTTCTTGCCGCAATGAAAGATTCGGCTCGGATTCCACGAGCCGCTTGATTTCGGCCTGATAGAGTTTTTTATCCGCTTGCGCCCGCGGGCTATGCATCGCGGGGCCTTTCCGCAAATTGAGCATGCGGAATTGAATGCCCGTGGCATCGATCGCTCGACCCATCGCTCCACCCAGGGCATCGATTTCGCGAACGATCTGGCCCTTGCCGACGCCGCCAATCGCCGGGTTGCAGCTCATCTGGCCGACGGTATCGCAGTTCGTGGTCAGCAGAACGGTCTTCGCCCCCATCCGGGCAGCCGCCAACGCCGCCTCGGTCCCGGCGTGCCCGGCCCCGACTACAATCACGTCGAACTCATAGGTGGATGACATGAGATTTAGAGTAACGCAACCCGCCACACAATGCGAGCGGCCCCACTTAGCCCGGGGTGATCCCGAGGCTCGCCGAGGGTACACCCCGGGGAGGAAGAGGTTTCACGCAGAGGCGCCGGGGACGCAGAGAAAGGTGCCCATGCAGAGTTTGATTTCAGACAACAGTAAAATTAAGATAAAACAACTGAAATCAAGGAACATATGTATGGAGAGAGATAATCTATTTAAAACTGTTTCTGAAAAGCTATTCTGTGAATATTTAGGCATTACTAATATGACTTGGGATTATGAACCTTCAATTTCAGGTCAATCCAAAAAGCCAGATTTCCGTGTGAGTTATTCGGATACATCAGTACTCTGCGATGTAAAAGAGCGTTCTCCTACCGACCTTCCGCCGGGAGCTCGATTCTTCGACCCTATAAAAGGCGTACGGAAGTTAATTGACAAAGGACGGGAAAAGTTCAAGAGTTTTGACGAACACTTGTGCGCGTTAGTTGTTTATAACAATGGGGATTGTCAAACTCGCCTAGATCCTCTGTGTATCTTTAGTGGAATGTTGGGTAATCCAGGTTTCGAGATGCCATTTGACCCCAGCACTGGGAGACTAGATAGCGACAATTCACAGAATGTTTTTTTGCATCGTCGTGGTGAAATGATCAGAAAGTATTTACCACTTGAGATTCACGAGTCAACCAAAAACATAAGCGCAATAATTGTTCTTGAAACCTTTCGTATCCCAAACCCTAGATTTACTGATGCTGTTACACAAATAAAAGTAAGGCACGAATCACAGCACGGATACTATCTCTCAGGAAAGGAATTATTTTCGATCAAATGCGATCTAATTTTAGAAGGAATGCCTGCAACTATAGGCTTTGCTCCTAGAATAATTACTTGCATGAATCCATTTGCGCGGATTCAATTTCCCATAGATCTTTTCATGGGAAGTTACGACGAGCGATGGGAAATCGTCGATGGTAAAATGACGCAAACTTACTGCGGTGAAGCTTGGAAGGCTCACGAAGACTACGAGCCAGACGAAGAATAGACCCTACGTTGAAACCGTCTCAATCGGCGTTGATCACCCGTCCCAGCGTCAACTCTTCCGATGCAAACTCGGCAATCCGTTCGTCGGTGTAGTCTTCCACGGTGAAACTGGGGGAGGGGCGAAGCAGAAGCCCCTGCTCAACGGTTTCCAGAATTAGCTCGCCATCAGTCTGCAATCCACACGCTGCGCGGATTTGCTCTGGAATTGTAATAAGGCCGTTGCTGTCGATGGTCACTCGTACTGTCATGTCCTAAGTATAGCTGACAGGTGAATTCCCGGCAATTTCCGCCGATTTGAACCCCACACCCGCTCGTTCCGTAAGCCGATTGGGGAGCTGGCCCCGAAGGAGTACAATCCACGCTAGCGATTAGGCTGTAACGAAGGGTTAGGCCGGTCGCGTAACAGAGGAAAAGGAATCCGTCATGAAACGCGCTGAAAACCACTGCTTTGCCGCGCTGCTGCTCGAAAGCTTGTTCATCCTGGCCCTGCTCGCTGTCACTGCCAAAGCCGAACCCTTTCTGGGGGGCATCGGCACGAAGACACTTGGCGGGCGATTCATCTGGTCCGACGAAGTGATCTACGATGGCTTTCGCGTTCAAAAGCATTCGACGATCGGGCACTATCGGTTGATCGATCCCGAAGATCGCCGCCGCACGTTTGGCACGTATGAGAATTGCCTGGCCGAACTCGAAAGCATCAAGAAGACTGAAAAGCTTGCTCCACTCCCCAAGGAAGTGGTGATCGTCGTCCATGGCCTCGGCGCAAGCCGGCAATTCATGGATCAGTTGGCTGAATTCTTAAAAGAGAACGGCCACTTTAACGTCATTAACTTTGGCTATCCCTCGACCAATGGCGACATCGCCACCCACGCGGCGTCGCTCGTGAATGTGCTCAAGCATCTCGACGGCGTGGAAACGGTGAGCTTTGTCGCGCACAGCATGGGGAACATTGTGATCCGTCATGCACTCGCTGACTTGGCGGAGTTACCAGCCGACGAACAGCCCAAGCTCAAATTCAAGCGATTCGTGATGATTGCCCCGCCGAATCATGGGGCGGAAATCGCGGATGAGTTTGTCGACAACAAACTGGCGAATACATTCGCCGGAGAGCCGCTGCAACAATTGGCCCCCAGCAAAGGCTGGGAATCATTGGAGCAGCGACTCGCGGCGCCCAGTTTCGAATTCGGCATCATTGCCGGTGGCACGGGAGACAATGAAGGTTATCTCGCGGCCATTCCGGGTGATGACGATGGTTTACTCTCGGTCGCAACGACGCGGCTCTCTGGCGCGAGTGATTTCATCGTGATCAAAGGGATTCATCAACTCATGCCCAAGAACGAACAAGTTCAAGACGCCACGCTACGCTTCCTCGAGAAAGGTTACTTTCTCCCTTCGGGAACCAAGGACCCCATTCCGGCGACGGATGTGGCTCACGCGGCTCCCTGAGGTAGCAGACGTTAGGCCGATTTGCGCAGTTTGGCGGAGCGGGCTTCCTGCCCGCTTTTGATGTCCGCTTTCTGTTTCTTGTCGCTCGCGGCTTGAGGCTCCGCCAACGTCGGCTCGCTAACTTTCTTGACCTTGGATTTGGTCGTAGCCGCTTCTTCCTGCGCGGCGTCAACTAACTCTTTGCCAAGGTCAATCTTGTCCGCCGTCACTGGCACACCCGAGGTGATGCCACCGAAGGCGATCCGGCAGTAAGCCGACAAGAAACGAGGGTTCTTCAAGTGCGGTCCCAAATAGTGCGACCGGCCATTTTCAGGATAGGTGTTCAGTTGGATGAACTTATGACGGAACTGACCCAGGCGACCGGCATTCATGCCCGAGAAGCCCAAAGCTTGCATTCCACGCAACGAACCTGTCTTGGGCCATTTACGCAGCGTGCGGTCGTGGCAGTTGAACGTCGAGAGGATCTTCTCGGCGGCGACAAACGCCTGGCCATAACGGTGACCCGGGTAGAGCATATCGCAATCAAACGCCGGCGAAATCATCGCGGCACGCAGATTGGCACGTTCCACCGGAGCACCACCGGCAAGCTTCATGCCGCGAACGCTGCCGTTACCCATCAAGTGTAAGGCCACCGACGAAGTGATCGCACCATAGCTATGGCCCGACAGGGTGACGCGTTGTGTGAGGCTCATTTGGCTCACAAGTTTGCCCAAGTAGTAGCCTTGGTACTCGGCATAAACATATTTGATTTGCAAGTTCTTGCGGATCATTTCACGAAACCGCAAACCCTGAGTCTTGAACACGCGTTCCGCCGGCCATGACCAGCAGACCAAACGCTTCTTGCCGGGGCAGCAGCACAGCTTTTCATAAACATCCCAGAAGCCTTTCATCGCTCCCTTGTGCTTGAGTGTATTACCGTGAATGTAGAACAGGGTGGGCATGCTTGCTTCTTGAGCAAGAAACGATTCGCGCGTTTCTTTCACAAAACAACCGCGACAGCGATCGAAGCGTTGATAGGAGATCATCTCGAAGCCACGATCGAGATTGTTGCAGCGTGGGACACAACGCGTGTTGATCACCCACAATTCAGGAAGCGAGCCGCAGCAGCACGAGCCGCTGTTGCCCTTGGCTTGGACAGGATTGTTCGATGTTGTGCCGGCGATCACCACCAGGGCGACCACGGCCAGCCGCACGGGGCGGCTCAAGCGTGAGAGGAAACCGTTCATTGATTCTTTGCCTTCTTTAACTGGGATAGGAAGACGTTGGCCGTCGAGGTCGCGTGCCGAGTACGTGCTGGGCAAACAGCGCAAACCTTGCGGCTCTGGGAAAAAATACATCGTGTGGCGATAACACCACGTCCCCGCGGCCAAGAAGTTGCAGAAAATCAACACGCCGCGTCGGCACGTTTCACGTAACCGTTACAGATGGAACGAAAACGGGGAACGCTCCGGGATTGCCATCCCTGAGCGTTGTTCAGACTGAGAAATTGCCTCTCACTACGACCAATACGACCGGCTGACTCGGAACTCGCGATTGCTTATACTTAGAGATGACCCATCCCCCTTGAGGCGGCCCGCACCATGAACACTGAATCACTCCACGCCAAACTCGAACAACTCCGCACCGAATTGGCTGGCGTATCCAAGCTTGATGACAAAACCCACGCCCAACTCCGCGCTTTGGTGGCCGACATCGAGCGGGCCATCGAATCGGAGAAGGACAAGCTAGAGGGGGAACCTTTGAGCGAACAAGTCGAGGACATGGTGCTCAAGTTTGAAGCCGATCACCCCCAGCTCACCAGCGCGCTCAATCAGGTGGCGGTCGCGCTTTCCAATCTGGGTATCTAGAATCCGGCTAGCAAATTTTGCTGGCAGCCTAGCGGCAGCTCCCGGTTTCTGGGGTACTGAACGGCCCTGTTGCTTCTCCAGGGCGGTCGTGGGATACTGGTTCCCTAGACGTAACATCTTGCTATTTACCGCGCTTAGAAAATCTAACGATCACACGAGAGGGGAATTTCGTATGAAACGTGTCGTAATGCTGTTGGCCGCCGCGATTGTGGGACTCGCCCTGACAAACCAAGCTGAGGCTCAGGTCCGCCGTGTCACGTATTTCGCCCCCGCGGTTCCCGTCACCACATTTTTTGCTCCCGCACCCGTCGTCCAAACCGCTTTCTTTGCTCCCGCACCCGTTGTTACTTACCAACCAGTTCCTGTGGCCCGCACCCGCTACCGTCCGATTCTGGGGGGCTCGGTCACCCGCTATCGAACGGCATTCGCGCCAGTTGTTGTGCAACCAGCTCCCGTGTTTTTCGGTTTTTGAAAAATTGAGGCGCGCTCAGTTTCATGCTGCCAGGCGAGAACTAGCGCCTCGTAACTGAGGACTCGCGCCTACATATGGCTGAGCTCAAGACTTTCGTCTTCACCGACATCTGTCGCAGCGTCGATCTCAAGAACGAGATGTCGGGGCGGAGCGTCACCGAACGCGACATGGCGTTCATTCAGCAAATCCTGATTCCCCATCGCGAACGCATCGAAGCCAACCTCGCCGAAAACACGGGCCGGGTTGTTTCGACGGCGGGCGATGGTCACTTCCTGGTGTTCAACAACACGATCCTCGCCGCGACGTGGGCAGCCGACGTACAGAAAAGTCATCAAGACAATCCCATCGATACACCCGGTGGCGGCAAGGTCGAGGTGCGGATCAGCATGCACGTCGGCGTGCCGCAAGTTGATCCCGCGGCTCCTGACAATTTCGTTGGCAAGAGCGTCGACTACGCTTCGCGACTGAACGATCATGCCACCGGCGGACAGATACTTGTCTCGCGCAGCGTGATGGCGATTCTCGATGACATCGGTCTCGAAGGCATTTCCTTTCATCTCCATGGCCGCCGGAATCTCAAGGGCATCGGCCATGTCGAAGTCCACGAGATGCTGTACGACGATCACGGCCCGCGGCCACTGCGGCAACAACCTTCCAGCCACTCCGACCGCCAGTGGACGGTGATTCCCACGGGCTTGGGAGGAGGAGGGCAGGGGGAATCGCGCGGCTCGGCCGTGGCCGAAATTCCCATGCTCAAGCGCGTGGGGAATTACGAGCTTGAGGCGATGCTGGGCAGCGGCGGCATGGGCGACGTTTACAAAGGCCGTCACACGCAGTTTGGCCGACTGCGGGCAATCAAAGTCATCAAGCCCCAATTCATTTCCGCCGGTAACGACGATGTTATCCGTCGGTTCTATCAAGAAATCAAAGCGATCGGCACGCTCGAGCACCGCAACGTCGTGGTGGCCATCGATTCGTCATCGCCATCGGACCGCTTGCACTACTTGGTGATGGAGTACATCGACGGCGTTTCCGTGCAAGATGTCGTTGAGCAGCGCGGGCGATTGAGCGTGGCCGATGCGTGCGAAATCGTCCGTCAGGCCGCCCGTGGTTTGCAATACATCCATCGCAACGGCATGGTCCATCGCGATATCAAGCCTTCGAACTTGATGATCACGCTGATGGATAGCGACGGCGTGGCGGGGCAAACCTCTTCTGATCCAGGCGAGCCCGTGGAAGGGGTCGTGAAGATTCTCGACTTGGGGTTGGCCTTGCTGGCCGGTGATTCCCAGGAACGTCTCACACGCTACGATCACAAAGCGATGGGGACCGGCATGTATATGTCCCCCGAACAATGGAAGACCACCAGCGTCGACATCCGCGCGGATATTTATAGCCTCGGCTGCACGCTCTATCACCTGCTCTCCGGCAACCCGCCGTTTTATGATTCGGAATTGCGTCCCGAAAAGGCGCACGAGAAATCGCGCGTCCCGCCGATTCGCACGAACAATATCCCCCGCAAGTTGTGGGACGTGATCGAAAAGATGTTGGCCAAGAAACCGGAAGAGCGTTACGCGACTCCCGCGGAAGTTGCCGCGGAGCTGTCGCCGTTCTGCGAAGGGCACAATCTCACCGGGCTGGTGAACGGCTATCTCGACCCCGGCAGCCATCCCAGCGCGCTGCAATACACACGGATTGATTCGGGGGCTCAGTTCGATACGCGGAGTTCCAAACGAACTCATTCTTCTTGGGTCAGCGAATGGTCGCCCTCGCGGCGTTGGCTGCTGCAACGTGGTGTGCCCTTATTGATCATTGTCGGTGCAATTGGGGCTTTGCTGTGGTCGATGCAGCAATCGCGGCAGCAAACCATCGCGAATGCCATGGAGCAAGCCCGTAATAATCTCCCCAGCTCTGCGGAGCAAGCGGCCAAGATCGTGGGGGCAGAGATCGAAAAGCGTTTCGCTATTCTGCAATCAGCCGCCGCCGAAGCGGCCGTCATCTACGACGTGGAATACTTTGATGCCGACAAGGCCCGCGAAGACTTACAAACCTATCGTCTGGCCGAGTGGATCGAAGATCATCGCAAAAACAACATGGACACAGCCCGCTCCGACAGTTGGTTCATTGTCGATTTGGAAGGGAAACAAATCGCCCGCCATCCGCTGATCGATCCGGAGACCAAGCAACCCGTCGACAGTTTCTTACAGAACTATGCCCACCGCGATTACTTCCACGGCCAACAGAAAGAGTTGCCTGAGATCGACCCGCTTGCCGAGGGGGAAGTTGCCGAGCAAAATCGCATCGCACCAATTCAAGAACCGTACATCTCGACCGTGTACTTAAGCAGCACGACGGGCAAACTACGCGTGGCGTTTTCCGTGCCGATCTGGACCCAGCCGACGGCCGAAGAAACTCGCAAGGTGATTGGCGTGTTGGCGATGTCGGTCGATCTGGGCGACTTTGAAGTGCTCAACACGAATCTGCAGCGCGGCAAGGATATTGTGCTCGTTGATTTGCGGAACGATTATTTGCAAATCAACAAGGCCACCGACGAATCAATTCCGGAGCGCGGCCTGATACTCAATCATCCGCTGCTCTCGGTGTGGAAAGACAAAGACAACCCGCCACGCATCAGCCCCCAAGTGCTCGCCGCGATGGATGCGGGTACCGACCATTTCATCGCCGGTTATCACGATCCGCTCTCGATCAATACCGAAACGACTTACTGGGGGGCCTTCCAGCCCGTGGAGTACAAGGTTCAGGATGTCATGACCGAAACGCCCAAGGTCTTGCCGGCCCATTGGATGGTGCTGGTCCAGCAACCGGCGATTCAGTAGTACCCTAGCCGAATCGCAATGCGATCCGTGTCTTTCCCGGCCCGCGCGGCGGCCCGGCTAGGTGGCTGGTTTCATCCGCGCGATCGTCCAATCGACAATCGCGGCCAGAATGTGTTGCAGCAGAGTGGCCATGACAATCAACAGTACCACGCGCGGTTTGCTTTCCAGCACGACCCCGGCCAGCACCAAGGCTACGCCCGTGTGCTTCATGCTGAAAGCGAACACCAGTGCGATCGTCGATTCCTTGTCGAGCGTAATCACGCGCGACATCACCCAAGCCGTGAGGACTCCCAGCAATTGCAGCGAAATTGCCAGCAGCGATGCCAAGGCGATCATCTGCAGGGCTGCCCGTTCAAACACCTGGGGCATGGCGAGCGACGCGTTCGTGTAATTGAGTGCCAACAGCGCGATCGCACTCACGAGCCGAATCGCGCCGCGGTTTTTCTGAATCCCCTCCGCGCCCACCAGGCGGTTAAATAACATCCCGGCGAGCGACGGCAAAATCACCCACACGATAAAAAACGCCCCCGAAAAGCGCTTCACAAGTTCTTCGCATTGCTCGGTCGCTTCATCCGAGAGCGCAAGCCCCATCAGCTTGAGCATCTGCGGCGTGGCGATCGGGCTGATCACGATGGTGAGCACGATGAGCCCCAACCCCAGGGCCACGTTGCCGCGCGAGTTTTGTGTCCACGCCACCGAGGAATTCGCCACCGGCATTGCCGCCACGAGCGCCAGTCCCACCAACAGTTCGCTGGTCGCTTCGCTGGCAAAGAAACGGGGCAGCGATCCACCCAACACCGTGACAAACAGACAAGGCACGAGCCACGTGGCGATCAACGCGAGCACGATAATTCCGGGCCGCTCCATCAGATGCCACACTTGTTCCCAACGGACGACCGCCGCCGCGCAAAACAGTAGCAACGTCAACAGCAACACCGGCACGGTGATTTCACCGGCATCGGAACTTCCCCAGGAAAACTGCCGCAGCATCAGACCCGGACCAGGCACAACCGCCGCCAGCAGATAGCATCCCACGAGCAGCCATAAAAAATGATCGTGCATCCAGCCGACAACAATGGCAGCACGATTGCCTCTGCGTGGTGGTTCGTCCTCAATTGATGGAGCCGACGCCATAATCTGCTGCGTGGAATTCGATGGTTGCGGAAAGCCCTCAAACCGTGATAGCTGCACACGGCGGCGGATTCACGAACATCATTAGAATAACAAATACTACGCCACGTTTCACCCTCGATAGTGATCTTGCCGAACCAGGATCGATGCGCTAGTGTCTCGACCCTTTGTGGGACAACCTGGATCAATCTGGATAGGAAGCTAAGCGCGATTCGCATCACGACCGTGCCGCGAATTCGCATAATTTCGATGTCGACACCCTCTGCTGAACTGACGGAAATACTAGCGGCCACTCCCTTGAGCAACCGAGGATTGGCCACCCGGACCTACGACGAATCTCAGCCGATCTTCTATGGTTGGGTGATTTTGCCGCTGGCCTTCTTGATGATGCTCACCACCAGCCCAGGGCAAACCTTCGGCGTGAGTTATTTCAACGAAGCCTTCATCGCCGAATTTGGCATGAGCAAAACCGCGTTGTCGGCGGCGTACTTGTTCGCCACGCTTTTGGCCTCGGTGGGGCTGACGTTCATCGGCGCGATGATCGACCGCTGGGGCTTGCGAATTATGACCATCGTGGGATTCACCGCGATGGGCATCGCCTGCGCGTTCGCCGCGCAAGCCACGGGCATCTTTACTTTGTTCATCGCGTTTACGCTGCTGCGATTCTTCGGCCCCGGCACGATGACTTTGCTCGCCAACAACAGCTTGGCCGCGTGGTTCGATTGTCGCTTGGGCACGGCCAGCAGCGCCGCGCAAATCGCCATGGCGGGTGCGTCGGCCGCGATTCCGACGGCCATCGTGTTGTTAATCGAATCGGTGGGCTGGCGAGGTGCTTATCTCGTCTTCGCCGCGATCATTGCCGGTTGCTTTCTCCCTTTAATGGCGATCTTTTTCCGGCAATCACCGCACGAAATCGGACAAGTTCCTGACGGCATGCGCTTTCATGCCTCGCTGCGTTACAAGCCGTTCAGCTATGGCAATGAATTCACGATTCGCGAGGCGATGCAGCATCGGTCCTATTGGCTGCTGCTGACAACGACTGGCGTGTGGTCGATGATTGGAACGGCCTTGATCTTTCATCTCGTGGCCTTGTTCCAAGCCAGCGGCTTTCGCATTCAAGACTCCACCCGCGCGATCACGGTGATGGCCCTCGTGACGGCCATGACACAACTGGTCGGCGGAGTTCTCGCCGATCGCTTAACGATGCGCTGGCTGTTGATGTCGGCGATGGCCCTGATGGGGCTCTGCTGCGTGATTCTTTCCGAGCCGACATCGCTTTCGACGCTGATGCTCGGCTACGGCGTGTTTGGCTGCGGACAGGGGATGATTTCGGTGGTCTCGGCCACGGTGTGGGCCCGCTATTTTGGCCGCACGCATCTGGGAAAAATCCGCGGCCTGTCGCTCACCATCGCCGTGGCGGCGAGCGCCATCGGCCCCGTGATTATGGGCGTGAGCGCAGATTACCTCGGCGGCTTTGGCTATTCACTCTGGCTGTTCGCGGGACTGTCGGTCATCACCGCCGTCGCGGCGTTATGGGCCACCCCACCGCGCACTGCGCGAGTGATCGAGCAAGAAGCGGCCGCTACACGCCCAATTGCTGCTTAAGATCGTCGAGTTCCCGGCGCAACTGGCTGATCTCATTGGTCAGTTCTTCACGCAACTCGGCAAGCTCGGAACGGAAATTAATCGCCGGTGCGTTCGACGGAGCAGCGCTAGGTGAAGAACTCACACTCGGGCGCTGAACAACGGCTGCCACGGGTGCAGATGGTGCATCATCGTCGTCGGTGAACGGCTCGTCCCCGACGGTCATGTTGCCATGCTCGGCGCGAACTTTCGCAAGTTCCTGATCTTGGTACAGCGCATGAGTCAGCACGCAGCCGCGTCCCGGCGGCGTGAGCAGAATGATCAGCTTTTTCTTGCGCAGGCTTTCCACCAGCGGCCGCAAATCCGAGATCCCCGGGATCGGTTCCATCCGCGAGGCCCGCGCACGCAACTCACCAATCGACTGCGCGCCACGCAATAGTAACTCCCCCATCACGGCGAGCTCTTTCTTATCGACACCCAACCACTCGTAGGCTAAGTGGCGAAACTTGTCGACGCGACCATCCCCTTGAATCTCAGCCGCTGCTTTCATCTTGCGTAAGCGTTCGAGGGCGTCTTCGACATCCGATTCTTCCAGCTGCATCTGTGGAAAGCGATTACTCTTTTGATTGCAACCATTGGTCAACGCGTTGAGCGACAACGGATAGTTGTCCGGCGTCGTTTTGGCTTTCTCGATCAAAACCCCCAGCACCCGGCGTTCCGTCCGATCAAGGGGCCGCCAGCGGGGACCGGTTTCAGTGGTAGCTGCTTCGTCGCTCATTATGAATCCCTCTGCTCCCTGCCGTGACAACTGAAACCGTGAGTATAAAGGCCTGTCCGACGAACGGCGAGGGGCAGGGGAGAGGCAAAAGTCCATTGAACCGCCAAGCTCGCCAAGTCCGCCAAGTTAAGAATTTTGACCGCTAATCTGCGCTAATGATCGCTAATAAAACCATAAGCGACCAGTAGCGCAAATTAGCGGTGAATCCTCCTTCTTGGCGCTCTTGGTGTACTTGGCGGTTCCAAATTTCGACACTGTAGTTCGCTCGGGCAACAAGGCATTATTTCTCGCGACGGCAACGGCTTCATTGCCCTGCCGCGTTTGGCTTTCTCGCGGTATATTCAGGGATTCTATTTCCCCGATTTCCGACCACTGTTCTCTCGACACTTGCCGTTATGAAAACCGACGAACTTCGCGAAAAGTATTTGGCATTTTTTGAATCCAAGGGACACACCCGCGTGGCCAGCGACGTGCTGGTCCCCACGTGGGATCCGTCGGTGCTGTTCACTCCCGCCGGCATGAACCAGTTCAAGGATCATTTCCTCGGCAAGGTGAAACTGGACTACACCCGCGCGACGAGCTGCCAAAAATGCTTGCGCACGGGCGACATCGATAACGTCGGCCGCACGGCTTATCACCACACGTTTTTTGAAATGCTGGGCAACTTCAGCTTCGGCGACTACTTCAAGCGCGAAGCGATCAACTGGGCGTGGGAATTCCTGACCGACAAAAAATGGCTCGCGATTGCGCCCGAGCGATTGAGCGTTACCGTGTATCTCGACGACGACGAAGCAGCGAACATCTGGGCCAATGAAATTGGACTCCCCAGCAACCGTATCGAACGGCTCGACGAAGGGGAAAACTTCTGGCCAGCCAGTGCCCCCAGCGCAGGGCCCGACGGTGTGTGTGGGCCGTGCAGCGAAATTTATTTCCACCCCGACAGCGGCAAGTCGGTCGAAATCTGGAACCTCGTGTTCACACAATTCAATCGCGTGGGCGATCCACCCAACAATCTGCGGCCACTGCCGTCGAAGAACATCGATACCGGCATGGGTTTGGAACGTGCCGCCGCCACGCTGCAAGGGGTGCCGACCAACTATCACATCGACACGCTGTTTCCCATCGTCGAAGCCGCCGCGGAAGTGTGCGGCGTAAAGTACAGCCTCGATAGCGAGGCAGGCCGCCGTTGCCGTCGGATCACCGACCACATCCGCGCGTGTACTTTCGCGGTGCATGAAAATGTTTACCCCGGCGCGAACAAAGAAAAATATGTCGTGAAGCGCTTGCTCCGTCGGGCCGTTCTCGACGGCCACCAAATGGGATTACGCGATCCGTTCCTTTACAAGCTCGTGCCAGCAGTGGTCGCGGCGATGAAAAGCGCCTATCCCGAACTGACCGAAACCACCGATCGCGTCGCCCGAGTCATTCAACAAGAAGAAGCCAACTTCTTCGGCACGATCGACGCTGGCCTCAATCGCATCGAGCGCGTGTTCGACGACATGCGGAGCCATAACCGCGTAAAGGTCGAAGGCGAGATTGCCGCCGAGTTGTATCAAACCTTCGGCGTGCCGCCGGAATTGTTTGAAGCCCTTGCCGCGGAGCACAATCTGGCCTTCGATTGGGACGGCTACAAGCACGCCATGGAGCTGCACGGCGAAGCGTCGGGCAAGGTGCAACACACCGTCATGGGTGCCAAGGGCCCGATCGATTCGCTCAAACATGCCCTCCACAGCACGGCATTCTTGGGTTACGAAAAAAATGAAGCCGATGCCATCGTGAAAGGTATCATCGTGGGCCAAGCCCCCGAAGATCATCTGTGCGATATGCTCGACGATCTGAGCCACACGGCCGTGCGCGTCGTGCTCGATCAAACGCCTTTTTATGGTGAGAGTGGTGGCCAAGTCGGCGATGCGGGCAAACTCGTCGGGGATGGCTTTGAATTCAAAGTCACCGACACGCAAAAAGATGGTCAGCTGATCGTTCACATCGGCCAATTGACCAAGGGGATTATTCACGAAGGCTCGAAGGTGAAGGCCATTGTCGACGTCGAACGTCGGCAAGGCATCCGCCGCGCGCACTCGGCCACGCACATTTTGCATCACGCGCTGCAAAAACATTTGGGCACGCACGCCCAACAGCAGGGGAGCAAAGTCGACGACGATTGGTTGCGTTTCGACTTTACCAATCTCAGCCCCGTGACGACCGAACAGCTTGTTTCGATCAATCAAGACGTCGCCAAGCACATTGCCGCCGCCGAGCCCGTGAAGTGGGAGACTTTGCCACTGGCCGAGGCTCGCAAGCAGGGGGCGATGATGCTCTTCGGCGAAAAGTATCCCGACCCCGTGCGGATGGTTTCGATGGGCTCCTTCAGCAAGGAACTCTGCGGCGGAACTCACCTGAACAACACCCGCGAAGTGCAATCCTTTGAAGTGCTCAGCGAAGAAGGTGTTTCGGCTGGCACGCGGCGGATTGTTGCCTTGACAGGCAAACGCGCCGCCGAGCACGCGCAGCAAACCCTTGATGCCGTCCACAAAGCGGCCGAGACCATTGGCTGCGCGCAATTGGCTTTGGCGGTGAACGCCGCCGAACTCTTGGACAAGCAACGCGATCTGAAGAAGCTACTGGCCTCAGGCGGCACGCTTCCCAACGTCGGTGGCAGCGGCATGGCCACCAACATCAGCCAGGAAGCACCCAAGCCCGCGGCTGCCAAAGCGATTCTCGCCGAAGTGGCGAAGCTGCTGTCGGTGTCGCCACTCAATGTGCCCGAGCGCTTGGCCGCGATTCAAGAAGACGTGTTCCACCTGCAAGAACGGCTCGCGCAACGCGCCGCGGCAGGCCCCATCACCGCCGAGAGCTTGCTCGAAAAAGCAACCCAAGTGGGCGACGTGACCGTGATCGTGGCCGAAGCCCCCACGGTAGAATCGAACCTCATGCGGCAACTGATCGATCAGATCCGTCAGAAAGTGGGGCTCAGCGCGGTCCTCTTGGCCAGCAGCGAAGGGGACGACAAAGTCACGCTCGTGGCCGGCGTGTCGAAAGAACTCCAAGCCCGCGGCGGCCACGCCGGCAACTGGATCAAACCGGTCGCCCAAGCCCTCGGCGGCGGCGGCGGCGGCAGGCCCGACCTGGCTCAAGCCGGTGGCAAAGAACCCAAGCGTCTGCCGGAAGCACTGGAAGTCGCGCGTAAGACGATTGCTGAGATGATCGGTGCGTGATTAAAGGAACAGGGGGGAGTGAAAAATGGGAACGGGAGTCGCTCAGTCTTTCGGCTCTTTAATTTTTTTAGTTCACACAATAGCCTACAGGTCAATACGCCCGGGCGTGCAAGCCACAGATTGACCGTGCGACAATTACTGCAATAAGTTAGTGGCAATTATTCTGTCCACTATTCGCAACTCTTAAATATGCACACCCCGAATACACCTGCCGAATTTGGAGAATATCTTAAATCGGGTAAACATACTCTGCATCAACTGCGCATGAAATTGCAGCAGATTCGATCAGACTTAAGAGCCGAGGCGCTCCTTGCAATCATGGCGAATTCATCTATGTATTATGAGCAGGAGGTGGCGGGTCGGCTGCTCATAATCCTTATGCCGAAATGCTATCGCCCGCTTGATGACATACTGCGCACAACAGCCACAACCTGGAATCCAAGTGTAGAACAGCTACCGTTGTACTTGAGGCATACTTTTGGACACGATGCTGTCATACAATATGCAAAGCGTGTCGCTGCCGAATATCCGCCTGATAGTCGTGAAGTTCTCGCTCTTGAGACAATGCAGTGGTGGCTTTCAGCAAAACCAGAACATCCAACCAGCACCACTTAACCACAGACCAAAACCAACTGTGTGGCTGCAACCCCTACTCACTGGGTCTGGTGTGCGTGCGGGTTGGGAAGCCTGGCGGTGATCCAGGTCTAGATTCCGCCTTCGCGGGAATGGCAGCAAACGCCTCTAACTCTTCTTCGTCCGGACCAGGATCGAATGCTCACCCTCGTTGCGGGGGAGTTCTGGCTGGGGGGTGGGGAGCGTCTCTTCGACTTGAATCGATTCCATCGACAAGTCTGCCTCGCCCGAGGGATCGATCAATTGCGGGCCGTCCGCGGCCGGCACGTCGGCGCGATTCACCAGTTCCGTGAGCAGCATGCGTGTCTGGTTGAAACTTGGAAGTTCAGAGATCTGCGCGAACTTCGGATCGTTCGAGACGTTATCAAACCGCTGCAAGGCAGCTTGCAGCGCGGCGAGATCGATGGTCCCTTCGTCGACGATTCCCGTCGGCAAATCCAAGAAGCCTTGCCAACTGGCGGCCGATGTAAAGCGGTTCAGCTCGTTGCCCAGTTCGCCCCCGGTGTTCGAGAGGGCCGTCTGCAACGCGGGCACGTCCATCCCCTTCACTTCGATGGGCGAGAGGGCGCGCATCATGGGGGCCGCGGTCGCGGATGTTTGTCGCAAGGCTTGGAAGGCACGCGCCCGTGCTTGTTGTGGCGTGGCTGGTGGCGTTTGGCCTGGGACCGCTGGCGTGGGCTGAGCTTCGGCCGCTTGTTGCGCCACGAGATCGCGCCGTTGTTGCATACGCCGCGCGAAAAATCCTCCGCGAACCGGTGGTTCTACCGGGGGAGTGGTTGCGTCTGTGGCGGGCGCCGGTGCCGCGGCAGGGGCATTCGGATCGACCGGCGGTGCCAACAATGCGGCACGGCGTTCGAGAACCCTGCGAACAATTTGAGCTTCGGCGGTGTTTGTCTGCAGCAACACGAACACAGACAAGAGAAACAAACACACAAAGCGACAAGACATGCGGAATCCTTTCACGGTCCAAAATCAGCAAACTCAATTAGGGCGCTGATTATAGCCAAATTTCGCGACGACCGGCACCGGGCTTCTGAGATGTGGTCAAAAATAGCCCATTTACCGCAATCCGAGCGTTGCTGGCACTAGAATCCCCGGCCACTCGTGAACCCCCGCGGACGAAATTTTGGCCGTCCCGACTCCACGCGTTGCTGCTGACGAATCGGCCCGCGACGTTCCATGCCCCGCTCGACCGCGTGCCGCAATGCCGCCCCGGCCACCTCAGTGAGCACGCGTAGCAGCACATAAGAAAAATCGTTCCCGGTGGGCAGACGCTCGTGCGGACGATTCTGATCGTCATACCACGGCGGAGCAAATTGCTGCGCCGCGCGAATTGCCGACCACAAATCATCGCGGCTCATTTGTCCCCGCACAAAACTTTCGACAATCTCTTCGATCTCGAAATTAGGATGAAACATCGACCGCGCGGAATCGTAATCCGCCCGGCGGAAGCGGAGCCAGATGTCTTGCAGTTCATACACCCGCCGCTTCCACACCTCTTGTTCGGAGGTCAACTCGGCGACGTGTTGTTTCGTTTTCTCGACCTCTTCGCTGATCCAATTCACTTCCGCCACGATCTGATCGTCCTGCGGCTCGGGCGTGGCGCGCGAGGCATGTTCCAGCCGCCAGCTTTCGAGTCCCGCCAAAAACTCCCTCATCCGTACAACGGCCTGTTCGTAGTATTCATTCCGCGAGCTCGCCAGCAGCGTGAGTTCTTGCTGCTGCTTGTCCATCCGCTCCTGCTGCTTGCTCATGTCGGCAACTAGATTGTCGCGCGCCTTGCCCAGCTCTTGGCCTTCACGCATCACGGCGGTGAGCCCCACGGCATCGCTGTGACGATCTTCACAGGCCTCGACAAGTTCCATCAACGCGTTGAATTGATCCCGGCGGCGGCCCACTTCTTGCGCCATCAATTCGGGTGTGACGCGCAGAAATTCATACCCGCGCCGCGCGCGATTGAAATCAATCATCCGCGCCACCCAACCATCGAGCCGTTTGGTCAGCCCCGTTTTGACATATCCCGAAGTGCCGTAGCCCCGCTTATGCAGATATTGAAACAGCGCGCTCTTTTCGTAGGACGGCAATTTCTCAGCGGCTTCCTGCTGCATATCCGTCACGCGCCCCTCATTGCGTTCAAGTTCTTTCTCGGCGACCAGCGCTTCTTTCGAGAGCCGCTGAAACTCGTCATCTTTTTCCAGTCGCTCGGCAACGACTTTTTCGAGTTCTTCGCGCTGCTCGACTTTTTCGTTGAGCGTGACCGTGATGCGATCCAAATCTTTCTCTAAACGCTCGGCGTCGAGGGCACCAGATTCCAGCAATTTCTGAATTTCGCGCTCGTGCTTTTGCTTGCGCATCAGCACTTCCATCAACTGGCTGCGGACTTCCTGAAACGTGTCGGCCACCGATTTCTGATCGATCGTTGGCAGATAATGCTCGGCCAGTTCCAGAAACGCTTGGGAACGCCGCTCGACAAGGTCAGCGGCACTCTCGTTCAGCTCGGCAACGCCGTTGATACATTCCTGCAAGCGGCCGTTGAGGCCTTGCACACCTTGTTGCAGCACGCTGCCCACGGAATAGCCAGATCGTGCGTTCATGACATACCCCACGCGACGCCGATCAAGGCACCAATCGCCACGGCCCATTTGATGATCGCCACCCGCCGCACGTAGAAATGCGCGAGCAGCAAATCAAAGCTCCACGCGGGTTCCTCGAACGAATGGAGTTTGTCGTAGTAATCTTCGATCGCCGCGTCGATCTGTTCGGCCGTGATTGGCTCGCCCGAAACCTTGGCTGCTTCCAACAACCGCTCACGCAGCCGCACCTTGATTTGATCGATGTTGAGCTGTTCCTCGACCACTTCCTGCCCTTTGCGCAGCTCCGTGGCGACATCCATGATGCGGATCAATTCCGGCAGGCTCAATTGCTCCGGCCGGCTGAAGCGTGGTACCGCTTCGATCTCGGCCTGAGCTTCCTCCGGCGGGGCGGTCTGCTGGGCGTATTGAATCTTTCCCATTCTGTTTATCCGTTTCGCATTCCCGCCCAGGCCAGGAACTCCCTGCAATCGACAATACTATTGATTCGCCCGGCAACATGATAAATTGACGCTTACCGGCAAGATTACTGTATCATCCGCGAATAGCACCCGACAACTCCCGAACCTCCCCGAGATGAACCATGGCTCAAGCAACTCAAACCCAACCGGCCCCCGCTGCTCAGAAGAACATGCAGAAGTATTTGGATAAGGCCGTCGACGTGCTCGAGAAGTTCGGCCTGTCCAAAGACGAAGAGGTCCCCGCCGAGCTGATTCGCTTGCTCGAAGAAGTCCGCCACATCGACGAAGCCAAGGCGTTGGCGATCGCCAAGACCGTCAAGCACATGAGCACGTTCAACAAGCTTGTGCGCGAGAACGTCGAAAATATCAACGTGGGAAATCGGTTCCTCGAAATCAGCCAAATGTTCGATTCGATCCGCGAAGACTCGAAAAATCTCATCGGCCAGCTCGACGACGGCAAGCTCGGTGTTAGCGAGAAGCTCGCCAATTTGTGGATGCGTCTCCAGCGCGGTACGCCTTACGCGCGATTTGAAAAGATCGTCGACGTCTACCGCGACGTGTGCGCCGACACCAAGGATCAACTCAATCGCGAGCAATCTATCATGGACGGCTACATCGATTTCCGCTTCGCACTGAAAGAAGCCGAAATCCTCAGCCGGGAATTGCTCGAAGCTCAGCTGCCGCATTTGGATAAAGCCAAGCACGCGCTCGCTGCCTCGCAACAAGCGGTCGACGATCACAAGGGCGATGAAAGCACGCTGGGCCGCTTGGAACTCGCCCGCGACGAAGCCCGCAACGAATTCCAGAAGCAGGATCGCTTTTATCAGCTGCTCAAGGACATTTCCGAAAACCTGTCGATCGGCTACGACGTCGGCGAAACACTGATCACCAAGCTCAAACAAACGCACGACGTGAAGGACCAAGTCTATCGCCGAGCGGTGACGTTCTTCACCACGAACGAGCACGTCTTCACGATTCTTGGCACGGTCTACACTTCGCAGCAGGGATTGCATGAAGCCACGGAATCGACGGAAGCCTTGAAACGGGGCGTGAACAAAAGTTTGGAAGACGTCGCGGAGCTCGGTCGCGAATTGGAGCGGGCCGCGCTCAAGGCGGGCTACGGATCAACGATCGCCGCTGAATCGCTGGAGAAACTAGTCACGGCAATTTCGGATTACCAAGTCGACTCGCTGCAAATGATCGCCGAGCTGCGCAAGGAAAGCGAAGAGAACGCCCGCGAAATCCGCCGCGTGGTCGAAGAAGGCAAAAAACGCTACCAGGAATCACTCGCGCGTTTCGCCCGCGGCGAAGAGATATAATCAGCGCGCGTGGCGAGGAAGTCTAGTTAGCCGGCAGCGTCCCGCTGCCGTGCCACCCCACCCCTCAAAACTTCACCCCCACCGCCTTACACAAAAACGCCATCAACGGCTTCGCCGTACGAAACGCTTCCACGGTTTGATCGAGAATCGACGGCTCGAACAAATCATCGTGCGCCAGCCGATAGATACCGATAAAGTCCTTCCGTTTCAGATCATCAATCAGCGGATGATCGCCCGAATAGCCTTGCGGCGGGCGGCGAAGACTTTCCCCCGAAAATTCAAACTTCGCGGCGAACGGCTTATTGGCTTTCGCCTTCTTCCATCCAGCCGGATCGTCGTCAATCGCTTCGCGTATCCCAGCCAGCGCATCGGACTCTGGGTGCCAAATCCCCGCGCCGAGAAACACGTCGTAGGGATCCACGTGAAAATAAAATCCCGGCGCGTGAACATCTTTCCCCGCCGCGTGGCGGAAATGAATTCCCAAGTTCGTCTTGTAGGGCTTCTTATCCTTGGCGAACCGAATATCGCGATGAATCCTCATCAGCGAGCCGCCCACCTTCTTGGGAACCGCCACGAAGTTCGGCGAAATTTTGCGCAAAGGTTCCGCCATGGCCGCGATGAATTCCAACGCCGGCTCGCGGACATCGTGTTCGTAGCGATCTTGGTTGGCTTTGAACCAAGTGCGGTTGTTATGCCGCGAAAGGTCGGAGAGGAATGAAACCAACCCTTCGGGGAAACCGGGGAATTTATGTTTGGCCATGGTGAGAATCCTGAAGTTAAACCCCAGCCGGATCGCCACGCGGTCCAGGATAATTGGTCTAGTGTGAATCAATAACACCCGGAGGGCGTGGCCCTCCGGCTAGGTTGTTGTGTAAATCTCATAACTTCTTGCGGCGAGCTGTAGAGAGTTTATCCCGGAAAAGACGATACCAAAAGCACGACCCGACCCCCCTGGAACCGCATGAGGCGGTCCATTTTAACCCACCCGCAAGGCTTGATGCCACAACCGGCACAGGCCCGAAAGTTTAGCAGGTCCATGGATGGACAATGCTCTACGTCAACTTGTTCTCGTGATGCTGCTGCTGACCTCGACGGTCGGCTGCGGGCTCAATACGGCCGTCCTCCAAAAGGGGGGCAACAACCGTCACGGCATTCTGCTGAACTATTCTTGCGGCGCCCATCCGTGCGACCCCATTGATCCCACGAAGCCGACGATTGTCATCACGCACGGCTGGAACCCACTTCCCAACAAGATTCGCACCACCTTTGGTATCGCGGGGGCCAACGCGCTTAAGTGCCGTTGCGGCGATAGCTACAACATCCTGAGCTGGGACTGGAACGCCGTTAAGATTTCGCCGTTCAATGACGAACCGATTCGTATTGGTCGCCAGCAGGGTCGCATGATGGCCTCGGCTTTGCGCTGCCGCGGCGTGAATCCCCGTTGCACGCAAATCATCGCCCACAGCTTGGGAACGGTCGCCGCCGCGCAATGCGCCGCATGTTTGAGCGATCGCGGACCAGTGGCACAACTGACGCTACTTGATCCGCCCACTTCGATGCACGAGGAAATCTTCTGTAAGCTCGCCGCCACTCGGCATGCCTGCGTGGTCGAGAATTATTGGTCGCCAGGCATCAGCGGCTACGGCGACGAGGCCAACTATCGCGGCGTGCGCAACTACTCCGTTGAAGGAGACAACCCCATTCGCGGCATCCTCGACTTGAGCCTGTCGAACCACGTCGGCGTGATGCGATGGTACTACGACACGATGCGCTGCCCGTCGATGCCCTGCGGCTTCCAAAACAGCGTGTTCGTCGATTGCTGCGGCCGCGCAGGATGCCTCTGCCCCGGTTGCGTGGAAGGCGAATTCATCGGCGTCCCCACGGAACCGCCGGTGCCGCCAAGCGTTGAAGAACCCGAACTGGCGGAAGAAATTCTATAACCTCGGGTGGCATGCCGTCGTACTCGTGGGCGTGTATGAAGCAATGAGGGACATGCCCACGTCGTACCTCCGAGGGCATGCCACACAAATTATCCGGACTTCTTACACGTCCGACCTCAAAGAGGTCAGCCACAGTCATGCCCAAGACCGACGACCGCGAAGGAAGCGAGTTCACAATCCTCGCGGAGTGGTTCCGCCGCCATCCGTGCGAGTTAGAGCAAGTCGTCGACTTTGCCGCGGCGCGGAAGCGTTGTGCTACGTTCTAAAATTTAAAATTTCCGTTAGCCGCGACGTGTTGCAAAGCAACGCGGAACGAGCCAACCCGTGAGCAAATTTTCTCTCCTAAATTGGCCAACGCCGTCAGCTAAAATGAGCGCGTTAGTTGTTGACCCCCAGTGTCTATCCCAATTCCTGGCCACATCCAAAAACTATTTTTCTCCAATTCGCGCGTTCGTGAATCGCGCTGAAAAGTTGACCACGTTGGACAACTTGACCATCTTGAAATGAGAATTCACAACCATTGGCACAAAGAAAGACCTTGCACACCGCGCAGCTTATCGCGACGCCTGCGTGGGAATGAACTGCTGACGGCTTCAATGAGCTTCGGCCATCGCCACGTCGGCTGGATCGCGGAAGCGGTAACCGATGCCGCGGACCGTTTGAATCAGGTCGGCATGGGCTTCGAGCTTTTTGCGCAGAGCGCGAATATGGACGTCGATGGTTCGCTCCAGCACGATCGCATCGTCGCCGAGAGCCACGTCGATCAACTCCGCCCGCGAGAATGCTCGCCCTGGTTGCCGCACGAAGGCCGAGAGCAAACCGAACTCGCTCGGCGTGAGATCGAGCGGCTTGTCGCCCACGGTGGCCCGATGCCGGCGGCGGTCGATCATGATCCCTTGGCTGACCATGACTTCGCGGTCAGCATGGCCTTGTTCCTTGCGGCGCAGCAGAGCGTTGATCCGCTGGAGCAGAACCTTCACGCTGAACGGCTTTGTAACGTAGTCGTCGGCCCCCACCGAGAAGCCAATCAGCTCGTCGCTTTCTTCGGAACGAGCCGTCAGCATCAAAATCGCGAGTTCCTGCGTGGCGGGATCAGCCCGGAGCAGGCGGCAGACTTCGATACCGTCGATCAACGGCAGCATCAGGTCCAGTACGATCAAGTCGGGACAATGCTGCCGCGCTTCGCGCAGACCTTGATGGCCGTCGCGAGCCAAATGGGTTTCGTAACCTTCTTGGCGGAGGTTGTATTCGAGCACCTCGCCCAGCGAGATGTCGTCTTCCACAATCAAAATGCTTGCCTTGCCCATAACTGCCCTAACTTTCAGACTGCTCTTCGCGAGAGTGCCTTAATCCATCCGATAGAACGACAGGTCTTCATGACGATGTCGGGCGATTTCGCCGTCGACGAGATAAATCACGTCCTCGGCGATGTTGGTTGCATGATCGGCAATCCGCTCGACGTGCCGGGATGCCGAGAAGTATTGCCAAGCGGGTTCAATTTCCGCGGAATTGTTGATCACCAAGTTCTGAAGGTCGTCGATCGTTTGACGGTTGAGTTCGTCGACTTGATCATCACGCAAGCAAACTTCGTGAGCGAGTTCCACGTCGAGCCGTACGAAGGCGTCCAAGGAATCGCGCACCATCGACATGGCAACTTCCACCATCTCATCCAAGTGCGTGGGAAACAGGAAGTGCGGAAAGTGCATCAGTGCCTGAGCCCGCTCGCCCAGATTCACGGCCAGATCGGCGATGCGTTCCAAGTCGCCGTTGATTTTGAGCACCGTCGCCACGCGCCGCAAATCCACCGCGACCGGCTGATGCAACGCCAACAACTTGAGGCATTCTTCCTCGATCAGCACCTCACCCCGATTGACGGTGTCTTCGTCCTGCAAGAGGAGGGGGATCAAGTCGGTGCGTTGCTCGGTGATCGACTGGCTCGCGCGGAGGATCATCCGCTCGACGATCGACGATTGCGCGAGCAAGTTTTGCTCCAAAGCTTCCAAATCACGACTGAGATGTTTCGACATAAATGCCTTTATCAACCAAAACGACCAGTAATATAGTCTTCGGTACGCTTTTCCTTGGGATTAGTGAACATTTCGGTGGTCGGCCCGACTTCGATCAACCGGCCTTCATAGAAAAAAGCCGTCTGGTCGGACACGCGGGCCGCTTGTTGCATGTTGTGCGTGACGATCACGATTGTATAAGTGTCCTTCAATTCGAAGATCAGGTCTTCAATCGCAGCGGTCGACTTGGGATCGAGCGCCGAGGCCGGTTCGTCCATTAACAGAACGTCGGGATCGGTCGCCAAAGCCCGTGCGATGCAAAGCCGCTGCTGCTGACCACCTGAAAGTTGGAGTGCCGAGTCGTTGAGCCGATTTTGAACTTCGCTCCAGAGCGCGGCCTGTTGCAGGCACTTCTCGACGATCTCATCCAGCACGGCGCGTTTCTTCACACCCGCCACGCGGGGGCCATAGGCAACATTTTCGTAAATCGATTTGGGGAACGGATTGGATTTCTGGAAAACCATTCCCACCCGCTTACGCAATTCCACGACGTCGGTGCCGCGCTGATAGATGTCGATGTTATCAAGCAGAATCTGACCGCGGAGCGTCGTGTCGTCGATCATGTCGTTCATGCGGTTCAGGCAACGCAAAAACGTGCTTTTGCCACAACCGGAAGGACCGATCAACGCCGTGACGCAATGCTCCGGCATGTCGAGGTTGATATCATGCAAGGCATGGTGCGACCCGTAGAAAAAGTTGACGTCGTGCGCAACAACTTTTTTCGCTCGCCGCTCGAGGTCTTCTTTTTCATTGGTGGTCACAGGCCGCCGTATGGGGGAAGCCGACACCCGGATCGGAGTTCTTGGAGAAGTCGCTTCACTCATCGGTCGTTCCTCTTCGTCCATAACCATTAACTCAGGCGCGATTGACTCAGGGGCCATCATTTTGGTTCTCGACTTGAACTACTGAATTAATTTTACCACAAACAAACTAAGGTGGGTTTACCAGCGGATTTTCTTGCTAAACCGCTGCCGCAGGATCACAGCGACGGCGTTCATCAAAATCAACACCGTGAGCAAGACGACAATTCCCGCCGCGGCGAGCTGATGGAATTCTTTCTTGGGCTGGTCGGTCCAGTTGAAAATCTGCAAGGGGAGGGCACTGAACTCGTCGGTGAAGATATTCTGAGGCGTGAAAGACACATAAGTCGCGGCGCCAATGGCCACCAGCGGTGCGGCTTCACCCAACGCACGGGAAAGCGCCAGAATCACGCCAGTCATAATTCCTGGCAGCGATGCGGGTAGCAATTGATACCAAATCGTTTGCCAGCGCGTGGCTCCCAAGGCGTAGGAGGCCTGACGGATTGTGCTGGGAACTGCTCGCAACGATTCCTGCGCCGCCAAAATCACAATTGGCAACACGACCAAAGTGAGCGTCAACGCTCCCGACATTACGCTTCGACCGAGCATCATCATTCGCACAAACAAACCCAAACCGAGAATACCGTAGACAATCGACGGCACGCCGGCGAGGTTCGCGATGTTGATTTGGACCAAAGTCCGCCAACGACTGGGCGGAGCATATTCTTCCAAGTAAATCGCCGCGCCGACGCCGACCGGCACCGAGAACAACGCTGTCAGTCCTATGAGATACAAGCTCCCCACGAGCGCAGCCCAAATGCCGCTATTGGCGGGCTTCATCGAGGGCCAACTCGTCAGGAACTTCCAAGAGAGCGACTCCCAACCAAAACTCACGACGTTCCAAAGCAACAACCCTAGCACTGCGATGCACAAAAATGTGCAGAAACCGCACGACCAGGCAAAGAGCGTGGAGGCCAATTTTGCGTATGGCCGACCGTCAGAATGTTTGGAAATGCTCATTCGTATTTCTCGCGAACTCGCGTGAGAATCCATTGGGCAAACAAATTCAAAACCAGCGTCAACATAAACAACGCCAAGCCCACGGCGAAGATCGTGTGGTATTCCTTCGAGCCGGCAGGCGTATCACCTTGGCTGACCTGCACGATATAAGCGGTCATCGTCTGAATACTTTCCAGAAAACTGAACGTCATATTGGGAGTTGAACCCGCTGCCAAGGCTACGGCCATCGTTTCACCGATAGCTCGGGCGATTGCCAAGAGAAACGACGCCATGATGCCTGACATCGCCGCGGGAACGACGACTCCGGCCGTGACATCCAGCTTGGTTGCCCCCAAGGCATAGGCTCCTTCACGGAGCGAGCGGGGTACCGAACGCAACACGTCTTCGCTGATCGAAACGATGGTCGGCAAAATCATAAAGCCGACCACAATACTGGCATTCGCAGCGTTAAACAAATCGGCGCTGGGGAAAACCTGGCGAATCAGTGGCGAAACAAACACCACGGCCAAATAGCCAAAAACGACCGAGGGAATACCAGCGAGGATCTCCAAAAGCGGCTTCACAACGTCGCGAAATCCGCTTGATGCATATTCACTTAAGAAAATGGCGGTCCCCAATCCAATTGGAATGGCGATGATTGCCGATCCGGCTGTCACCAACAGCGTGCCACAAAACAAAGGCAAGATGCCGAAGTGGGCGGGCTTCAAAAGCGGTGACCATTTCGTGCCCGTCAAAAATTCCCAAACTGAAACTTCGCGAAAGAACTGGAGCGATTCGACAAACAAAACCAACACGATACCGACGGTAGTGATGATCGAAATGGCTGCACACCCAAATAACAGAGCATGCAAGATTAACTCGACGGCAGCGCGAAACTTCGCGCCCCCCGTCGAGCCATCAAGTTGATTGATCTTGGTTGTTACAGAGGCCATAAACGATTCCCGTCGCTCAGGTGCCGTTTTTATCTGATTTGGGCAACGCCTCGGACAGCACCTTATCGCTTTCAGCGGCAACTTCGTCGTTAACAGGAACGTAACCGACTTCGGTCGCCGCTTTCCCGGCATTCGCTAAGTAGAATTTCACGAACTCGGCGACTTCAGGTCGTTCCAGTGACTTCTTGTTGACGTAAATCATGAGTGGCCGTGATAGAGGAGCGTAGGTCCCATCGCGGACGGTCGCTTCACTCGGAACGACGCATTCACCGTCCGCTTTCACACCGAGCAATTTCAGCTCGTCTTTGTTTTCCGCATAGTAAGCAATACCGAAGTAACCTAAAGCACCCTTGTCGGCGACCACGCCACGGACCAACGCATTGTCGTTCTCGCTCGCCGTGTAATCTGGTCGGCTCGCGCGGGCTTCTCCGCAAACCACTTCGGTGAAATAGTCAAACGTGCCGGAGTCCGTTCCCGGACCATAAAGTTTTAATTCTTCCTCAGGCCAATCAGGATTCACATCGCTCCACTTGGTGACCGTGCCGTCGCTTTCCGGTCGCCAGATGTTTTTCAGTTGCTCGATGGTGATACAGTCACACCAATCGTTCTCAGGATTGACCACAACGGCCAAACCATCGAAGGCAACGACCAATTCCAAGTAGTCGACCTTATTCTGTTTGCAGGCTTCCTTTTCCGAGTCGGTCATGTGCCGCGAGGCATTGCAGATATCGATATCACCGGCGGAGAACTGCTTCATGCCGCCGCCGGTCCCCGAAGCACGTACGGGAACCTTCAAATCGGGGTGATCCGCACGGAAACTTTCCGCCACGGACATGGAAATCGGGAAGACGGTGCTGGAGCCGTCGACGCGAATACTTTGCGTGGTGCTGGATTCACCACAACCAACTGCTAGCACCACGGCCATCATGACCGGGGCAGACAATGCCCGCCAATTCGAGAGAAACACCACGTTGCCTTCCTCATTAGTTTGCGTGGATTTCGAGAACTCAGTCCCGGTACTGTAGCCGTATTGTGTGAAGGAAATGTTAAGAATCGCAGAGTCGGGGATGTGGATTCACGCGAATTTGAAAAGCCAGCAAAAACTGGCGGTTTAAGAGATTCGGGGAGCGAGGGAAATCTCCGGTTAATTATTCGGCCCTAACGGCAATCTCACGGCAAACACGCTCCCCTGGCCGGGCTCACTTTTTACGGAGACGGTACCCTCCATGGCCTGGCAGAGGTGTTTGACGATGGCCAGCCCCAGACCGGTTCCGCCCAACTCCCGGGACCTCGCCTTATCAACTCGATAAAACCTCTCGAACAGGCGGCTATGGTGCTCGGGCTCGATCCCCACGCCGGTGTCCGCCACTTCGATCACGGCTTCATCAGCTTCTTCGCGACCGCGAATTCTGATTGAGCCCCCCTTGGGAGTGTATTTGATCGCATTGTCGATCAAGTTCCCTAAAATTTGCAGTAAGCCTTCTTCATCCGCCCGCACCATCAGTGGGCTGTCGGCTACTTGATTCTCGATGGTCAAGCCATTCGATTTGGCCCGCTCCTCGTGATCGATCAAGCAACGAGCCACCACCTTCTTGAGCGGCAGGTTTGTGATGTCAAGAGTCGCTTGTCCCGATTCAATCCGAGCGAGGCTCAACAAATCGAGGATCAATTCGTGGAGCCGTGTGGCTTGATCATCGATACGACTGAGAAAGTGCCGCGCATGCTGAGGATCTTCGAGCGCTCCATTGAGCAGTGTTTCGGTGTAGGCCTTGATCGAACTGAGCGGCGTCTTCAATTCGTGAGACACATTGGCGACAAACTGCTGACGCAATCCTTCAAGCCGCTTCAGTTCAGTGACGTCGTGCAACACAAGCACCACACCGGGCGTAGGATTGCCGGCCAGCGGCGTGGCTTGCACGTCGAGCGTCAGCATCCTCTTTCGTGATTGCCAGGCGATCTCGCCCCGCACGGTTTGTTGATTCGATCCAAGAGCTTGCTGGACGATCTCGCGAAGTTCATGGCTCCGCACGACTTCCAACAAAGGCCAGCCTTCGACTTTGTCGGGGGCAAAACCCAATTTCGAGCCAGCGGCCACATTCGCGAACAGCACATGCTGATCGCTGTCAACGGCAATCACCCCTTCGACCATCCCACCAAGCACGGTAGTCTGCCGTTGCACGCTTTCACGTAATTGAGCCTCGCGTGAGCCAAGTTCGCTGCTCATGCGTTCAAAAGAACGGGCCAACATGCCGAATTCATCGCTGGAATTCACCCGAATTCGCTGGGAATACCTCCCTGCGGCGATCCCTTCCGCGGCGTCAGCCAATTGAGTGAGCGGGCTCACCAATTTTTTCGTAAGCCAGTACGTGATCAACAATCCTAAGAGTCCCAGTGCCAGACCAATGGTCCACACCAAGCGGCGCATCGCATCGAGTTGTCCTTGTATCAAGCTTGCTGGCAGGGCCGTGCGGACGATGCCATCGTTTTCATCTCCCTGATTGATCGCTATTGCATAGTAGTAGTATGCATCGCCAAGAGTGGGGCTATTACGCCGCGTCGTTCCTTCACCGGCACGCAAGGCTTTGACAACCTCCGTACGACTGCGATGGTTCTCCATCTTTTCAACAGCGGTCAGATTCTCCTGAGCGGAGTCCGCCAAGACTTTGCCGTCGGCCGCGATAATGGTGAGCCGCATTTCTAGCTGCTTACCCAAGTCGCGAATTTCGTCTTGAAGTTGCTCTGAAGGCTTGGATGGTAAACGGTCTGCGACGTGATCCCGCAATAAGATACCAGCGTCTCTCAAGCGACGATTGGCCTGTTCGATGAGCTGGTCGCGCTCCCAGGAAGCAATCGAAGCGGTCGAGGCAATGATTCCCAGCAAAACCAGACCAGCGTAAGCGAGAAACATCCTCCAGAACAATTGGCTGGTCCGCATGAATCAATCGCTCGGCGTCAACAAAAAAGTTGGATTTAGGTATATCGAACGTCGCGGAATTGGGGCTCGAAAAACGCCGGCAGCAGGGCATCCACTCGTAAGAGTCCTTGCCGTGTCAATTCAACGCGTGTGTCACTGATAGTAACATAACCCGCCGCCTCGTAGTCTTGCCATGCCTCTTGCCATTCGTCGACGATGTTGCAGCCAAATTTCTGTTGGAAATACGCCAGATCGACATAACCTTTCTTGAGCTGCAAAATCATTTCGCGAATCAAACGCTGCTCGTCTGTAAGACGCAATCCGCGCCCTAATGGCAATTGGCCGGCTTCCAGAGAACCACAATAATCGTCCCACTCGGCTCGATTTTGATAATGAACGCCCGATACATGGCCAAAACTAGCGATACCGGTGGCAAGCAGGTCGCTTCCCCGCCACAAGTTGTCGCGGTAGCTGAAATTTACAGCCGTTGGGTTCTTTACCATGGTGTAAGCGCTGGAAACGCTGTAACCCGCCGCGCTGAATTGGTCGAAGGCCCAATCGACCCACCGTCGTTTCGTTGGCCAATCGGCGACCGGCGTTTCGATTTGATTGCCTAAAATGTCTTTGGAGTACACGGTGTTGAAGGGCAATTCCATCTGGTAGATGGTCACACTGTCGGGATCAAGCTCTAAAGCACGCTGCACGGCATACTTCCACTTCTCGTCAGTTTCGCCGACCATGCCTGAGATTAGATCAATATTCGTGTTGGAAAACCCCGCGGCTTTGATCCAGGGCCAAGCCTTATCAATTTCCCCCGATTCGTGGGCACGACCGTTGTCGCGTAGGATTTCGTCGTCAAAATGCTCAACTCCCAAGCTCAAGCGAGTCACTCCCAACTCGCGTAGCGTGTGGACCTTGGCTTCGCTCAGCGTTCCGGGTTCACACTCAAAAGTCACCTCTTCAGCATGATCCCAGTTGATGTTCTCCTTCAAGCGATCCACCAAGCGTGTGAGCTGCTTACCGCTGAGAAAGGATGGAGTTCCACCACCAAAGTAAACAAATCGAAATGGCCGCTCCCCCATCACAGGCAGTTTGCTTACTAACTCTATTTCCTGCGAAAGAGCACTCACATAGCGTTCGACTTCACCGGAATTCTTATCGGTGAATACTTTGAAATAACAAAACTTGCACCGCTTACGACAAAAAGGAATATGCAGATACAAACCCAAGGGCACATCCGCCGGCGGGCTTTCCAGCGCCTCGCGCACGTCGACCAATTGCTCGGTCGTCCATTGGGAGAACGGCGGATAATTGCTGACAAAGTAGCTGCCAACTTCAGTTTTGACGGTATCGGTTGCCATGGATCTTGACCGTTCTATTTTTTGCCGAAGCAATACAAGGTGCCATCGGTATTGCCAATCACGAGTTTGCCATCGGCAATCGCGAACGAAGCCTGAAAATCGCCCCCCGCCTCGTAATTCCACAGTTCCTCGCCCGTATTCACATCAACGCGATGAATCATGCCGCGCTTGGTGGCTAAAAATGCCGAATCCCCTGCGATTACAGGCGAGCTTTCCACATGGCTCCGGACGGGAAACGTCCACGCCAACTCACCACTGGCAGGCTTGAGAGCATACGCGAGTTTCCCCTGAGTGCCGTAGACGGCAATGCGCGAATCAACAGCCGCAGCACTGTGAATTGGATCAATATTCTCGTCATCCAAATACCGCCATGCGATCTTCATATCCTTACTGTTGATCGAATAAAAGCTGCCTTGCTCCGTGCCAAACAAAGCATGGCCATCGAACATCGCTGGAGTCGAACCCGTGGGGCCATCGATATCGACTCCGTCGACTTCCTTACCCGTTGCCACATCGACGGCATGAACGCGTTCATCACAACCGGCCAGCAACACTCGACCATCAACGACCGTCGGCCAACAACGCAACGGCGCCTCGATTTGAAAATGCCATTGTTGTTTGCCTGTTTCAGCATCTAACGAGATCAATTCTCCCGCCTCGGTGGTCACCAGCACACGCCCATCGACGACATTGGGGCCTGCATAAGCTTCACCCTTGGCTTCGTATTGCCAAAGCTCCTTACCATCTTTGGCGTCGAGCGCGCGAACAATGCCATTGAAATCTCCGACATAGAGTCGGCCATCATGAAATGCCGCGCCGGCGAGAAACCCGCTGTCTTCAAATTTCTGCTGCCAAACTTCGCTGCCATCGCTCAAACGATACGCATAAAAACCGCCATCGACGTCGCCCAGATAGATAATCCCGTCGGCGATCACGGCGGTCGCTTCAAAGCCGGTGTCGGGAAGGGTCTGCTTCCAAACAACTTCAAGTTCGGCCGGCAAATCTTCTTTCACCGCTGCGGTCGCTAAAGCATCACCACGGCAGAAAGGCCAATCCCCACCTTCAGCACGGAGGCTGCACAGGCTCAGCACGATCAGAACAATCGCGAATTCAATACGCTGCTTCATAGAGTTTCAACAACTCGTTGCGATCCACGGGAATTGGGTTAAAAGTCGCGGTCCACTGACATCCGGCGGCCTCGGCCAAATAAGAAAGTCGCCCCCGTTCGACGCCACATGCTTCTAGTTTATCAGGCAAGCCCGCCTCTGTGGCGACATTCCTCAGGAACCCCGCGAGTTCTTCGGCACCACCATGGGGACAATTTGGTTCGTTGTCAGTCGTGGCAAGCAGTTCCCGGTACCACGCATCGCATTCTTGACCATTGAATCGTACCACGTGTGGTAACATCAGAGCGACCGCTTCACCGTGGGCAATCCCGTAAGTGGCCGTCAACGGATTCGCGAGTGCGTGCGCCGCACCAAGCATCGAATTCTCAATGGCAGCTCCCGCCAAGCAAGCTCCCAATTGCATCTGTCCCCGCGCATCCAAATCCTTGGGCTCCGCGAGCACGCGCAGATAATTAGGTGCCAACGCTTGCCAGGCCCTTTGACTGTAGTCACAAGAAACTTCGTTTCGTTTCTTCGTGACATAAGTTTCCACCGCATGCGACAAGGCATCAAAACCGGCCAGCGCCGCCACGCGTGGCGGTTGGGTCACTGTTAACTCAGGGTCGAGAATCGCCACTCGGAATGCGGCCCGCTTATCTCCACAAGCCATCTTCACATGGGTTTCAGCATCCGAGATCAACGCGAACGATTGTGTTTCACTTCCCGTCCCCGCAGTGGTTGGCACGGCAATCATTGGCAGCAACGGCCCCGTGGCCTTGCCAATACCCCAATAATCTTGCATCCGCCCGCCACAGGAAAAAAGGAAATTGATTCCTTTCGCACAATCCATCGAGCTGCCGCCACCAAAGCCGACGATTAAATCCGGCTGAAATTCTCTGGCAATCGCCAGTCCCGCTTCGACGTTATCGGTTGTGGGATTCTCTTGTACGCCATCGAACAAGCGAAACTCAAGATTAGCATCAGTCAGACTATCAATACCACGTCCCGTATGGCCGGCAGCGATCACACCGGGATCACTGACAACAAAGACTCTCAGCGTTTCCAACTCGCGCGCAAACTCGCCGAGCGTTGCCACTTTACCAGCGCCAAACTCAACCCGCGTCGCCGATTCAAATTGGGCTGGGGTCATAAGTCCATTCATGAGAAATCAGGGTGGGTGACATTCTCACTGCGACACTTGCAGCGCTCGATTGCGATACAAGAATTCAATAAGATTGCCTTCGTGGGGTTGGAGCCAATCCACTTGGGGTGTAGGAATTGGCCCAAGATTCAAGCGGTCGATATGCGTGGCCGCGATCAAATCGTTGCGGAACGATGCATCATTTGTAATCGCGGTGCCCACTAAGGTGGGGCCAATCGCGGCGAGCATCTCGTTTTGCGGGCAACGTACGACGCTCACCATGGGAAACATATACTCGACATTCGCGGCAGGCGACTCGGGACTTTCACACTCCAGCACCGTGGGCCGCAGATAGTCGCAGGTCTCACGCTGCACGAGGCGTGGACCGTAGCTCGCCGTAGCGTGCCGAGCGGAGCCATTCTCAATAAATTTCTCTAACGATTTCCACACAGCCGGCGCGACATTTGGCGTTGTGAACGCAGCCAATCCTGCCAACGGATCATCAGGCGGGAGCACGTCGATGGGCCCTAATTTCTGGGCCAGGGTATCAGCAATTTCCTTCGTGTGCCGTGAGGCATAGATGCTCGAACAATTTATGCAGCTTCGCCCACCGTTGCGATAAACACTGTCAACCATCATATCAATGTACTGCGGCCAATCATCTACGACGTCGTCGCCCAGCAAAATCTTGCTGTAACCGGGTCCGTGAACCTGAACTTGAGGATTGCCGGCATATTGTTCGATCGTTTGTGGCCCGCCAAAGATCATGCTCCGTCGGCAACTCGCGAGCAGTGCGCCGCCAAGTTCTCCACCAGGGCCGGGATAAATCGAAATCGCTTCGGCCGGAATGCCTGCAGCAGTCATTGCTGCCGCGACGCGATAAGGTGTCCAAGGTTCTTGCGAACCAGGCTTCAAGGCGAGCCCAATCTGGAGTGCGATCACCGGCAGCCAGAGTGTATGAACGCCCGGAGAATTTGAGGGCAGGACGGCACCCAAAGCATCGGTTTGCGCTTGGTAGCTGACAATTACTCCCCGGCCTTCATCGCCATAGCCGCGTGCCAGAATATCTAGATCTAACCCGCGCGTGAGAGCGGCCAAGATCTTATCGATGTTCTTTAGCACGAAAGCGTTCTTGGTGATGTTCCCTTGCACCATCGCGATCGGCATGCCCGTGGTCGCCGAAGTTTGGGCCACAAAGTCAGCAGGAGTTTGCTGAGAATCTCCCACGGCCAGAGTGCCCGTTTCAAAAAGTTCACCGGCTCGTTGAGAGCGCTGGATTAATTCCGCAGGCGATAAGGCTCGCAAGGCCTCCCGCGCTTTGAGCGATTGCTTCGCATCGCGACGAATGATTCCCGAGCCAACCGTGTTGACCTTGGCCACGGTTTCACCCGTCAGAAAGTGCTTGATTTCTTCGATCTCAAGCGATTCGTACGGCTGGCCCCATCGGATAGCTGGCAGAGTAATCATTGATTCGTTTAATCTCTCAATAAACGCCTACGGTCGTGCTTTCCGCCAAACGATGGAAAGGCCGCACTCCGCTCACGCCATCCCAGGGATACTGTACGCAGGCGGGTTCGCGCTCGCCTTCATCGCGTTCCAGAAATCCCGGAACGAAGAATTCTTTCGTGAGCGTCGTTAATTTCACGCGGCCGGTTTCGCCGTATCCCACAATGCGATCGGTTTCGTCAAAATCAACGACCTCGATCACAGCGCGGGGTTGTGGGGCGTGGTATGTGATTTTGTAGCCGTTCTCTTTGCTCACCAATTCGCTGCAGGCCAGACCCATCAATGTGTTACCGTAAGTGGGCGTCATATAGATTCCGCTCACCTCGGGGGGACCACCGAAGAGTTCTTCAACACAAAATTTGGTCCATTGTGGGGTGAACTCCGTGCCGCCGGAAAAGATACCCGTGATTCCCATGTCGGCCAGTGTTTTGCCACGATCTTCAAGTTCTAGGCACAAAGCTTCGATCAACTTTGGCGTCCCAAACATGCACTTCACGTCGTGTCCTGCGGAAAGAATCGTGATTGCTTGCTCGATACAATGTTTTTTATAAGCTTCGAGATGCTCCATCCAACCTTTTTTGATGAGCTTGATCACCCAGCGAGGATCGAGATCGATGCAGAAGCAAATCCCACCGCGATGCTGGGCCAAATGTTCGACAGCCAGGCGCAAGCGACGCGGACCCGATGGCCCCAACATGAGCCAGTTACTACCTTTAGGAAAATATTTGTCGGGCAGTGTTTCACTGAACAATGAATAGTCGGTGCGGAAATCGTCGATCGCAATGCGACTCTTGGGGATGCCCGTGGTTCCGCCCGTTTCAAAGACATACACCGGCTTATCGGCCAGACCTTTCGGAACCCAACGCCGTACCGGCCCGCCACGCAGCCATTCGTCTTCAAAGGAATCAAACTTCTTGAGATCCTCGAAGCATTTGATGTCTTTGAGGGGATCGAATTTCAACTGGGATTTCTTTTCCAACCAAAAAGGACAGCCCGTTGAATCGTGAAAATGCCAAGCCACCATTTCCACGGTATGAGCATCAAGTTTCTCACGTGCCGAGGCAAACGATTCAGCCGAAACTGCGATAGGCGTAGTCATGAGGCGGGAGAAGGCATGTGGAGTAGGGGGAAGCCCTCCGCAAAGCAAGCTCATGGCCACAACCGTTCAGGTCCATGCATGTTCCTGCTCATTGGAAAAGGCGCGTTGCCAAACGCACCCATAACCATATCCGACCTACCGGCGCATGGCAACGGGCAGGCCAACTCGACTAGTCCTGCGACTTCGCGTAAGCGCGGGGTTTTCCCGCAATAACAATGGTGTGGTCGACTACGCCAGGTCGTCGGCTTGATTGGCCGGAGCAGGGGAACTGCTTAACTGCGCAAGCACTTGAATCACGCCATTAAGATGAGCGAGCCGAGGGCCGAATCGATCAACGAACTCGTTGAGCATAAACTCGCCGTCGGCAAGTTCATCAGCGGTATCGTTGATCTCGTCGGTCATGCGTTCCAAGTATTCCACTTGAACGCGGCTAAGAGCTTCGGCAGCATTGCGGCAGGCTTCCGCAAGTCGGGGATTGGCATTCCGCCATTGGTGCAATTCCTGAGCACGCTGCTTTTGCTGCGTTCCCATCACGCAGACCAACTCTTCCAGAATTTCATTGGTGCGATCCTGAGCGGCTAAAACTTCCCGCAATAGCTCAGCATGTTCAACGGCACCTGTCGACGAAGCACGACTCGAACTCCCAGCGCTTACGTCCACCTGGGTGAACATCGCGGGAATAGAATGACTTTGAGACATCGAAAAATCGTTTCCTTTCTCTGGATGCGCGAATTGCATCCCTCGCAGATTAGTTGCCCGCCACGGCGAGCGTTGCCCTTGCGAATATCCTCTGAATGAAAGTTTCCTGTGGTGTTTCAGCCGCTGCTAATAGTATGAAACTATTAATGCCACGGAGAATGCGCCCATGAAAGCACCACTCGCCCAGGAGGACTTGAGGCGACCCCACTTGATCGCAAGCCGCTGCCCGGGCTATAGGACCTATTCTAATGGAACTTGAGAGAATTTCTAGCGATTGGCAACTAATTCCCTCATGAAGCGTGGGCTAAAGTTGGGCCCCCGTTGGTCCCGATGAGGGAAACGCGAATCAGCCTTAACGGCTAGTTGGCATGCAGCTTGATTGCCTCCTTGCGATTTTCCTCCTAGCTGGTCACCAAAGTGTCTAAATCGTTGCCCGCCATTGGCTTTCTCACAGCCCTGGAAGACTCCCAACACGGCTTCTTCGGGGGGTACCTCGTACTCTCTGAATTAGGCCGTCCCTTGGAATTTCATTGCAGTACACCCGTTATGCCTAACCAGGCTCAGCGAATTTTGTACGGCAAAACCTTAGGGGCCTATGTGCTGGGCGATCTGATTGGGCAAACTTTGCTGACCAAAAGCCAGCTACCAGTGCAAGCGGTCCTCACCGATCAACGCGAGATGCTTGGTCTCACATTGGTCCGCGATGAAATCATAATGTGTGTCGAATCTGCCGATCGTGCCGATGAAGACCTAGAGAATACGACGGCGATTCCAAAATTTATGCTTGGCAACTATCGCTTGTTTGGATCAGCCACGTGTATTTGGCAACCAACCGAGCAGCAGGAAAAGTTGCACAACCTGGCATCGCACGTCGATCTTGCCGAGCCTTTCGAACGGATTCGAGAAGCCATACGCGAAGCCCAGCGCGTAACTGATAACAGCACGGATGAACGCCATGACCTTGCCGATGCCGCTTGAACCGCAAGGCGATGCGCATAAACGGCCGGTCATTCATACACTTTCCGGCGAAGCCCTGCGCTTGTCATCAGTCTCTACAAACGAGCTTGTGAACAATCCATTCGTAATAGAAGCTCCTGAATGCGTCTCCTTAGATTGCGCGCTTGAAGAGCTGGCCGCGATCTCGGTCCCGATTGCGTTCCCCAAACTCAAGATCGTGAGCGTACTCTTTCCCGCGGGGAGTGCGGCCTTAGCCAAGGACCAACCTGAGCCAGAAAAGAAGCCGCTCGTCGCTAAGCCTGAACAGCAAGACGTGCTTCCTCTTGTTCAATCGATCAGTCCCGCCCAGCAGCCTATCGGGCCATTGTTTCAACTTACGACTTGCACCCGCGTTCGCCCACCTCGCGATGTCGTAAAGCTCGAAGACCGGCTGTACTATTTATTACAACCGCCGCTAGAACAAATCTTTGCCAGCGAAACTCTTGATTTTCCGTTTCGTCCCTTCAAATACCAATTCGACGGCGTGGCGTTCCTCTACCCGCGTCACGAAGCGGTCCTCGCCGACGAAATGGGACTTGGCAAGACGATGCAAACTATCGTGACCATGCGTCTCTTGTTCCAGCAAGGTCACGTACGACGCGCCGTTCTAGTCTGTCCCAAACCGCTTGTCACGAATTGGCAACGAGAATTTGCTCTGTGGGCACCGGAACTTCCACTCACCGTGATCGAAGGCAAACAATCCCGTCGCGAGTGGCTGTGGCAGAATGTCAAAGAGGGTGTACTGCTTGCCAACTACGAAACACTTGTGCGCGATCGCGAGCATTTGCCTCCCGCGGATGAACCCTTTGATCTCGCGGTGATCGACGAATCGCAGCGGATTAAGAACCGCGCCAGCACCACCAATGAAGTGGTCTGCTCGATTCCCCGCCGACGCAGTTGGGCACTCACCGGCACGCCGATCGAAAATAGTGCCGACGATTTGCTCGGCATTTTTGAATTCGTCTCGCCCGGCTGCCTACAGCCACAGATGAAAATTGCCAACATCCGCAAATCGGTGAGCGATTACGTCATCCGCCGCACAAAAGATCAGGTACTTACCGACCTTCCCCCCAAGATGTTTCGCGATGCCGAAATCGAGTTGACCGCCGACCAGCAAATCGCCTACGAGATGGCCGAAAAAGAAGGGATCATTCACCTCACCGAATTGCGTGAATCCCTCACGATTCAACATGTGTTCGAACTGGTGATCCGTCTCAAGCAAATCTGCAACTTCGATCCGGCCACGGGTGCGAGTGCCAAATTCGACCGACTCGCTGTTGATCTCGAAGAGTGCGTGGCTAGTGGTCGCAAAGCGATTATCTTTAGCCAATGGGTCAGCACCATCGACCAACTCCGCGAACGGCTCAAACATTTTGGACCCGTGGAATATCATGGACGTGTTCCCTCAAACAAGCGTGACGCCGTGATCAACACGTTCCGCGACGATCCCACGAAGCACATCATCCTGATGAGCTACGGCGCGGGGAGCGTCGGGCTGAATCTTCAATTCGCGGGCTATGTGTTCTTGTTCGACCGCTGGTGGAATCCTGCGGTCGAAGACCAGGCCATCAATCGCGCGCATCGCATCGGTGCCACTGGCCCCGTGACGGTCACTCGCTTTCTTGCCACGGGCACGATTGAGGAACGCATCAACCGCGTGCTCGAAGAAAAACGCGAGCTCTTCAACGCCGTGTTCGACGGCGTGCCGACAGCAAAGCTCGGACTTTCGCGCAAGGAGATCTTCGGCCTGTTCAACTTGCGCTTCCCCGGCTCGGACAGCCTAGAGGAAGCGGCGTAACAGGGTATCGAGTGTTTGTTCGATCTCTGCCACCTGTGCCGACGTTATTTCCTCTGCACCTTCAACCTGCTCAAAACCGGTCCATTCTAATCGGACAGGCCAGTTGCGCAGCCCCGCGGTTTCATTCACGCGCTGCAGAATTCTCAAACCCCAGAACGCGCCGAACGCTTCGCGAAATTGAAGCCACCTCTCGGTCTGTTCTGGCAAAAACATAGATTTCAAAGGAGAAGCGGTGCGCAGAACGGCAATAAAGATTATTGCGCTGACAAAGAAGACAACCGCTATAAGCAACCCACCATTTGGTTGCGGCAGCCCAAGAAAGCCGCTGAACAGAATACATTGACCGGTAATCACAAACACGTTTGCCAACGAATTTCTGGTCGGCATGTAGTTCAGCATTCCCACAATAATGAGTGCCACAATAAACAACTTCCAGGGCATAAATAATTCCAAGCGCGGTCCCGCGGGATTGGCAAATGCCTGCAGCGCCGGCCAGGAAACGATCAACCACAGCGACAGCACGATCCACTGCCAGCCACGATCCTGCGGCCGCTTGGCCCCCAGCACCGCAATCACCGGCGTGAGCGTGCTGGCCGCGGCGACAAACCGGGCTACCGACATCCTCAGCGATTCCTCGCCACGCATTTCCGCACAAGCCAGCAGACCTAAACAGGCGGCTGAAATCGCCACCCAAATGCACGGCGCGGCGAGCGTCGTCCCACGCCACCTTCGCCAGCCGTAACCAGCGATTCCACATACCACCAACGCCATGACGCCGGCAACGACATTCGATTCAACCGTTAAAATTGACAACATTTTGGAGGACTTATCAGCTTAATCCGGTTGTTTCGGCATCGAAAAGTTTAGTGATGGTAAAACCTGACCTGTGGCGTTTGCTCAACACGCTGTTCTGACCCATGATTCGGCAGCGAGACATTGTTCGTCATTGTCAACGCCTCCCCAAACCTACACAACCCACCGGTTCATACAATGCGCTCCCCAGCATTTTTGAGTCTGTTGCTTCTTGGCTGCTTTGCGGCCCAAGCCGACGCCCGGTTGTTTTGGCAAACTTACGGCTCGGTTGTTCCCACGCCCGAGGGCGGTTGCACTTGGAACGCCAACAGCGACTACTTCGTCCCTCGCTATTGCAGCACCTGCCGCTACGGACTTTATAGCCCTTGCAAGCGCGATTGCACGTCGTCGCCCGCTTGCCGCCGCTGCCATGCCCACTATCCCGGTTATTGCAGCCCCTATGGCTGTTTTCATTATTGTTGGCGAAATCATGTGTACGCCCGCAAGTGCGGTTGCTGCCCCGTTGCTTACAACGGCCCCTACCGAACTGGCTGCGGACCTTGCTTGTGCGAACAGGGTTGCCCACCCGGTTGCCTCGCCGTCATGTTCTGTGCTCGTCCCTATTGCTGCCGCCAAGGTGTTTGCGGCGGTTGCCAGGGGGGCATGTGCGGCAATGGGATGTGCCAAGGCGATGTGATGAACTACCACGTCGCGATGGCCCCAACCGACGGTTGCTACGACGGCCAATGTCCAAACATCCAATGCCCCGACGGCAACTGCGAATACCTCCCCAACATCGAATCCAGTGAGTACCAAGTCCTCGGCGCGATTTCGCTTTCCGGCGATCCGCTGTTGAGCAGCTTGCAACTCGGTGCCGGCATGCCTTTGCTGCCCGGTCAGGTTCAGCCCCAGGCCGGACCAACCGTGCTCGAGAATCCTTTACAACACATCCTGCCCAAGGCCCAAATCGATCCGCAAACGCCGATCGACGGCAATCCCGCCGCCCCCGAATACATCCCCTCGGGCAACGACATGATTCCGCAAGGGACCTTGCCGGCCAACAATCATTAACGTCCAAAGCCCGCTTCGGCGGGTAGTCTGTGCCGGTTTCCTCGCTGCGAACCTACTGGGGAGTATGGTTCGCGGTGGGAGCCGGTGATTTGTGGGCGGGCTCTCTGTGTTGGAGAGCCCGCCCGATTTTTTTGGCGTTCGCCGCCCTGTTCTCATGCCGTTTCGGTGGCAACTCTTCGCCAATCCGAACTTCTTACCAACAAGCTACCACCGAGATAATTCGGCTATAGCTCACCGCCGGTCGTGGCCGATACTTCCTGTATAACGATAACGGGAGGGCGAGACACGGCGACGTGTTTTGCTTCAGGATAGAGGTCAGTGCAAGACGACGGATCGGCTTGCCCTGACCTTTTTTTGTTGTGGAATTGACGTTAGCCGCGACGTGTCCGGGCACCGACGCGCAGCGTTGGTCGGCGACGCAGAGCGCGTAACCCTCTGCAATTCTTCTCCCCTTCAACTTGTCCAACTTTGCCAAGTTGCTTTCTGTTGGCGACCCTCGTTTTCTTCGAGAAAAACGCCAGCAAGCCATTTTTTCACAATTCCTGCCATCCCCTAAATTCAAAGATACGGGGGCTTTTACAGAAGAATAAACAGAAGAATCAGTCCCATTTTTTTCTTGATTTGGAAGACTGATACAATTTTTTCCATCGGTTTGTGGCGTCAACGTAAAATCGAACCAATGCCCTTTACCAATTGCCTTGGGGGTATAACCGAGTGATTCAATTGCTTGTCCGATTTTCCTAGTGTTCAACGGTTTAAGATTGTTCAACTCACACCAGATTCGATAACTCTCATTCAATTCAGAGCGAATTCCCTGCCACTTATTTTTCAACACCTCATCATAGAACCGCTGGAAGTTCTCTTGCTTCTCTTGGCGTGATTTAACGCGGTAAGCCCCCTTTGTTATTACTCTGATTTCCAACTTCTCATTTCTAATCTTGATAGATTGCCAAGCTAATAATGTCAGATTCTTATTTTCGACAGGATGAATCACACACTCTTTCAATCCTAATCGTTTGAAGAGTCTCCCGCTCATATTTTGTGATACTGGCTTTATGCCTTTGTTTTTGCACCATTTCAAGTAGTGATCGTAATGAGCTTGTTTTGATATGCGATAATCTTCGCTGCATGATTCGATGCATTCTTCATAGTAGGATTGAATGCTGTTATTCCCGCCAGTATCTAAAGTGGGTCTTTCTTTGAGATATTTTCTAACTAGCCCGCAAGAGATAAAACCCCCTTTTGTTGTTTTGAATCCTTCACTTGTGACCGCTTCACTAATCCTATTTATTGCATAACCAGATTTTCTAAGTTCGAGGATTCTTTTGATTGCTTTTTCGTCAATATGCTTTTCAAGAACTTTTGCACCACGGGCAGAATACAATTTCGCACCCATCAATTGAACGAAGCTGGCAATATCTTCTGCGAACTCCTCCATATCTGACTTTGATTCATTGTTTTCGATCACAACAACTTTTACATTGTGAATCTCGCACAGAAGAGTTACTAGCTCCCCACCTATCCGGCAGAGCCTATCCTTATAATGTAAAACGAGTATTCCCCCATCGAATTTGTGAGAGGTAATATCTCGAATCATTTTGACAAGCTGGGGTCTTTTGAAGTTGAGGGCAGAACCAACTTCTTTATAGACGATTGGCTTTGTTCCGTAATTTTCTTCACAGAAGTTTTCTACAGCATCCACTTGGCGAGATAAGCTAGTTTCTTTGCCCTGAGAAGCCCCACGATTTTGACTTGAACTTGAAACGCGACAATAGCTCAGTAGCTTGCCAATTTCACTACATTTTTCGCCTGCATTCTCTTCGCCCGTTAGGGCTAGAATACTGCTTCGCAAGAATTTTCTCTGTCCGTTTTGACCTATCCGATATGCCTCAACTTTCCCTTGCTTATGCCATGCTCTGAGAGTATTGGGATGAATCGAGAGCAATCGACAACTCTCCGACATATTGAGATATGCCCTTTGGTACGTACAATCGACGCTAGCCATAGCAACTCCTTTGAAGTTGTTGTTGGTTAGGGCTAGTCGGTCGTTGCAAGCTTCCGGCTAGTCCGCTTAAAAATTCAATAATATAAAGAAGAATTAGGGGGCTTTTGAACCAATTCCCCCCACAATCAAGAATCTCCTTAATGGATGGATGAGGAATTTTTTACCCTAAAATTTTCCACTGTATTTGTTTGCGAATTGCCCCCCTTTGTTCTTCTTGTTGTGAATTTCTCAATTTCTGACTTCCAATTGAATTGCATTGGAATTGACAGCGGATTAAAGGGTATTGGTAGGGTTTTCTGTTGAATCCCCCCCCTTTACATTTTTTTCATATTATCTCTTCATTCTTGGCGAGATTCGCCGCGAATCTAACAAGGTGGTTTTAGAAGTTGGGTATCTCAAACTCAGCGATTCAAAATCACCGAGTAAATCAGATTACCCTAGCAGTATATGTGAAGAGTGAGGAATCAACTCTTCCAACTTGTCCAACTTGGCAGACTTTTGTGCGCACTTTTGAAATGATTGTGTTTTTTTTCATCGTGTTTGTCATCTGTCTAGACCTCCGGCGTGGCCAGGACTGAGGGTGTAAAGCCTCCGTCCCTCGAATGGGTTGTGAATTATGTAGGCCGGAACAAGTCGTGCGCAGTTCCGGCATGGTCCCGGTGCTGGTTGTACGTTGCCGGAACTGCGCACCGCTTGTTCCGGCCTACAAGACACTAACAATAAGACCCCATTATCGTGATTTGCGAGCGCAATGCCACAACGATTTTTGGCCAGTTGGAAGTTGTGAGTTTCGAGTCGCGAGTAGCGTGTACTCGTAACTCGTAGCCCGCTACTCGCAACTCATCAGCCACGAAAAACACGACATGGCACAAAAAGAATTGTTGACAAAGGAAACACCCCCATGAGCCCAAACGCGCTAGCGTGGGGTTCTTCGACGCAGCAGCAGACTATGAACTCCCAGAAGTAGTCGAGCATCACAAGAAGCTTCCAGCGAGTATTACTCAACTTCTTGTTAAGACTTATTCTGATTCCGAATCATCTAAATGTTGATGTGTCTCGAACAAGAACTTAGCAAGAACGCATGCAGCTCCTGCAGCCAATCGGGCATGACGAGGCGACAGGCCCTTGTGACGACCATCATGACCATGTCCAGTACCGTAGGAATTACGAAGTTCTGCAAGACTTTGCGTGATCGTTGCTAAATTACTAAGCAACTTTCGGATAGTATCAGCTGCCCTAGCAGATTCGGGAACATTAGCTGGAACTAGTTTCAACTCTGCCCGCGTCTGTTTTACTAGATCCATTAGTTCTGACTTAGGATCGAACTCAACTCCTCGATCAGAAAGTATCGTCTTGCAAACGGTCTCAACCAATTCTTTAGCTGTTCCAATTGCTAGTCGTGGATCGGAATCAACTTGATTCTCGATACGTTCAATCTGTTGCAACATATAAGGCGAGTCGATTGCTATCGCATTCGCCTTAAGCGATGCAGCTGCAGTGAGCGACCCTATGGGAACAATTTTGCCTTCTTTATATACATAGCCGTCGATCTGAAGGCACGCTATTAAAGTCCGGTGTGTTTTTTTGGCGTCTTCTCCGTAATAACCATTGTCAAAGTTCTGTTCTAAATCAAAGAGAGCATGTGCGTAAACATTCAGAAACTTACGAACGTCATCGTAGTTAGCAAAATTTATTGTCGCATAGTATTGCTGAACAAGACAACGTCGCTGACCACTATCGGATGGCTGACAACTATAGTCACACTCTATACCTGCGTCTTCAAACGCTTGTTCAATAATGCGCAGAGTGGTCCCAACAAAATATTCCTGTAACTCTCGGCGGGTCTTCTTACTGATTAATTCAGCAATTGATGTTGATCTGGCTACCATGTTTACCTCGGATCCTTTTGGTCAGGACACCCAACATGATAACAGGTTCAATGTAACTATCTCAACAGAGCGGTACGAAACAGGCCATCGGTAGTCAGAAGTGGGGAGATGGTTCAAGGGTTTGATATACCCAGAAATACGATCATCTCCCGCACGTGACTAAGACTGGATTCCCGCCTGCGCGGGAACGACGATGGCGGCTGGAAGCCACCACTACGAGAAAAATGCTTTGATTACTCCCCCCGCTTACGCGGGAGGCTCGCCGTACATCCGAGGTCGGAGACCTCAGCTACAGAATTCCGCGCAGGAAAAAGCCCCGGGTGGGTGCTCGCGACCAACGCTGCGCGTCGGTGCCCGACCTCGCAATCACCCGGGGCTAAATATTTTTCTCGATGGATCGAGTTGTTATCGATTCAGCAAACTCGCTTAGGGCTTGTTCAATTGGTCGAGCAATTCTTGGGCATTGTTGACGGAAGATGAATAACACGTCCTTTTGGGCGAGTACCCCCTGCTTCAATCCAGGCTACCTCCAGCAAGGTGTGAAGAATGGCAGTCGAGCCATGCCCGCAACGGCTACCTAATCGTCGCACACGGACCGGCCAGGGCCTCTAAGTCCTTTATTTGCTAGGCACTTCGGATACTCACCCTACCATCTTCGGGGGTTCAGCCGTAGAATCACTGGCAGTAGGCGAGAAGTTTTCGGCCACGCTCGACTTTGTTGGGCTGGCCAATTGGAGAAATGAATGGGCAGCAAACGGTGACTGCTCGCCTCTCTCATCGTTCAGGAGTGATTTGGTAAGTGCCATCTCTGTTTGTCATTCGTGGCCGCGACCAAGGTACGCGGTTCCAGCTCGAGGAACCGGTCCATACGGTAGGGCGGACCCAATCGAATTCCGTACGTCTGCACGACACCGAAGTTTCCCGTGAACACGCGGAACTCGTGCGCCGTGGCGATGGCTATGTGCTGCGCGATCTGAGCAGCTCGAACGGCACGTATGTGAACGGCCAACCCACCAGCGAACGCGAGCTCGTGAGCGGCGATCAATTGCAGTTCGGGCGTTCGATGTTGCTGTACACCGGCTTTGTCGAAAACGCCTACGAGAACATCGCCGATCAGATCGACATTATTCCCCGTGCGGATAGCAACGACGGTTCGCGAATCGTGGCCGCTTTGAGCCACTCGAACAACAGCGATTGGCTCTTGCCCGACGCGCGTGATTCTTCGAGCCCCTGGATCGCGCGGGCCCGCAGCAATTTGCAAATCATGTATCGCACGGCTTTGGCGGTGAGCCACACGATGGACATCGACCAATTGCTCGCTCGCATCATGGAGATGATCTTCGAGTGGGTCGACGCGGATCGTGGTTGCATCATGCTCTACGATACCGAAAGCGAACAGCTCGTACCAAAAGTGCGTCGCCATCGCCGAGGGATTCGCAGCGATGAAAAGATTACGATCAGCAAGACGATTCTCGACTTTGTCGTCGATCGCAACGAGGGGGTGCTCACCAGCAACGCCCGCGACGACAAACGTTGGGATCCCACGGCCAGTATTGTGAGCTTAGGTGTACGCGAGGCGATTTGCGTACCGATGCAGGGGCGTTACAACGTCGTGGGTGTGATTTACATCGATACTTCGATCACGCCGCAACGGATGTTGATGAATGCCGGCAAGATCGATCAGTTCACCGAGGAGCATTTGCGGTTGATGATCGCGATTGCTCATCAGGCTGCGCTCGCGGTTGAAGATACGTCCTACTATAAGGCCATGCTGCAAGCGGAACGGCTCGCAGCAGTAGGCCAGACGATTGCCTCGCTGTCGCACCACATCAAGAACATCCTGCAAGGGGTGCGCGGCGGCAGCTATTTGATCGAACTGGGTCTTGCCGATCATGGCAAATCCCTGAGCAAAGGCGAGCCCGACGAAGCAGCCACGAACAAGGCGGTCGACACGATCCGCAAAGGCTGGGGCATCGTCGAGCGCAACCAGGAACGTATTTCCGCGCTCGTGATGGACATGCTCACGTTCAGCAAAGAACGCGAGCCCGAACCGCGGGCGGCGGATCTGAATGAATTGGTCAAAGACGTCGTCGAGTTGATGCAAGTTCATGCCAACGATATGAACGTGAAATTGGACTCGCGGATCGATCCTACAATGCCGGTGTTGATGTTTGATCCTGAAGCCATGCACCGTGCGCTACTCAACGTTGTGACCAACGCGATCGACGCCTGTGATGAAGTTGAAGGGGCCACGGTTACGGTCAGTTCGCAATACGACCCAGAACAAAAGTTGGCGCGTTTGGTGGTCACCGACAACGGCGCGGGGATCGCCCCCGAGGACCTCGATTCCATCTTCCATGTGTTTGTTTCCCGCAAAGGGGGACGCGGCACGGGATTGGGTTTGCCCGTTTCGCGAAAGATTCTCGAAGAGCACGGTGGACAGATCTTGGTGGCGAGCGAGCCAGGCAAGGGGAGTTCGTTTACGCTTGAACTTCCCGCTACTCAGCCGAACCGCGAACAATTGGAAGAGTTTGACGGCGAGCCAGGCACGCTCAACCGCGCGACGCAGCAGCACAAAGTCGCTCCGCCTCAACCTTCGTAGTGGGCGTTCACACCCACATAGGGATTGTGCTGTTTCTCTTCACCAATGGTTGTTTGCGGTCCGTGGCCGGGAAGAACGATTGTTTCTGCGGGCAAGGTAAATAGCTTTTCGTGGATCGAACGTTTTAGATCGGCGAAATTCCCATCGGCAAAATCAGTGCGCCCAATGCCGCCGGCGAAAAGCACATCACCCCCCAGCACGAACACGGGGGCATGATCTTCCACGATGAACACCACATGCCCGGCGGAGTGGCCGGGCGTTTCGCGAACCTTGAGCTTGATGCCAGCCAAGTCGAGTGTCTCGCCTTCGGCCACGGTCTGGTCTGCGGGGGGGCTAACCAGTTTGAAGCCATAACCCGCCGAGAGATTGCCAACGGGATCGGTCAGTTTGCTAGCATCGCCATGGCCGATGATCAGCGGACACTCGGGCCACTGCTCTTTGAGCGACGCGTTGCCGGCAATGTGATCAGAATGGCCGTGCGTGCATAAAATGGCTGCGGGCGTGAGTTCCTGCTCCGCTAGCAAATCTAAAATCGCCTGTGGATCGAAGCCTGGATCGATCACCAGGCACTCACCTTCGCGTGGGCCGGTGACGATGTAGGTGTTCTCGTCAAAGGGCATGGAAACCACGCTCTGAATTGTTAGCGGCGACTTATGCATGCAGTGAAATTCCTCTTCCGCCAGTTTGCCCAGTCCGCTAACATCCCCACCCCCGCAGATACCCGCAGCAAGAACGTTACTCTCCAAAAAGTTCCGAATAGGCAGGTTAGGTAGAAACTCGGCTTTGACGGGCTGATTGTAATTGTTTCTGCCGTGCGGGGCGATAGTTAGTACGACCGGCAATATTTTCCGTTCTCGCCGTCGGGAAAAGCTGCCTCACGACGGGTCGTGCACATCGCACAACTAACCAATATGAATTGAAATCGAGTGCCGGGAGTGCAACGCTTCCGCAGGAGTAACTTAGTATGGGCTGTAAAGTTTCCTCGCTGTTAGCCGCCACTCTTCTTGCATCACCGTTCTGTCCGACTATATTTGCTCAGCAATCTCAACTCGTGGAACCCATCCACCGGGTTGAAAATCAACAACCCGCGGCGGCAGCTCCCGCGCAAGTGCCCGCCCAACTTGCTTCGCGCATTGCCCCTCCCGCGACAACGGGCCCGTTCGATTTGAACCCCCAACCTGGTGAGCATCCCTTGATGCCCTCGGTGCGGATGGCCCAAGACGCGGTGGCCCGCATTGATGCAACGATCTCCGACTACAGCGCGATGCTGATCAAAGAAGAACGTATCGACGGAACACTGAATCCCAAGGAAGTGGCGTTCGTCAAAGTTCGTCACCAACCGTTCTCAGTTTACTGCTACTTCCTGCAACCGCACAAAGGTCGGGAATGCGTGTACAACGATGGCCCCAACGCCACGAAAGGCGTGCTTGTGGCTCGCGACTGTGGTTTTCGCCAACGTCTCGGCAAGTTCGAGCTTGATCCCGAAGGCCGTTTGGCGATGGCTGGCCAAAAATATCCCGTTATGAAATTAGGCGTTCGCAACCTCATGGAAGAACTCTCGGTCGTGGGCGGCAACGACACGCAATTTGGTGAGTGTGAAGTCCAAACCAAGCAAAGCGCGATCAATGGCCGGGCTTGCACCTTGATCGAAGTGGTTCATCCGGTTCCCCGCCAAAACTTCCGCTTCCACAAAGCTGAAATTTTCATCGACAACGAGTTGAAGCTGCCAATCCGCTATGCCGCTTACATGTGGCCGCAAAATCCTGGTGAGCAACCCCCGTTGGAAGAAGCCTACACCTACCTGAACATCAAGTTGAACAACGGCTTCACCGACGCCGACTTCGACAAGAACAACCCTGAATACTTCAAATAAGCCGGTTGTTTTTCGTGAATCTATAACAAGCCCCAGCAACGCAACTCGCGCTGCTGGGGCTTTTTTTTGAATCTCTACTAAATTGTCGACTTTGCACAACTTCCGAGTCGTTATAGTCATCGATGAACATGGGGTACGCCGCATCTGAGAAGTCGCCGAGATGAATTGGAGACGTCGGCCACAGAATCCTGCGCAGGAAAAAGCCCCGGGGGGATGCTCGCGACCAACGCTGCGCGTCGGTGCCTGACCTCGCAATCACCCGGGGCTAAATTTTTCTCGATGAATCGAGTTGTCGCTTACGGCTTGTTCAATTGGTCGAGCAAGGCTTGGGCTTGTTTGCGGAAGATGAACAACCCACCCTTTTGGGCGAGCACTTGTTCGAGCGCGGCCTTGGCCTTATCGGTCTGGCCGAGGTCGGTCATGATCTTCGCAATCAAGTAAGCCGAGTCGATTTGCAATTGGCCGCGGCCGGCGACTTGGATCGCTTCTTGCATTTCGTTGTCACGGCCGAGCTTGTGCAATACATACGCACGGGTAACGTTGGCTTGCGAGTTCTGTGGGTACTGCTTGGCGTTGAGGTCCGCGTATCGGAGGGCTCGATCGTGGTCGGCCTTGTCGGGGCTTTCGATCAACAGCAGGGCCAACAGATCGTTCGCCCGAGCGTTGCCTGGCTCCAGGCTGAGCACCTTCATAAAGGCTTCCTCGGCACGGTCGCTTTGACCCTTCATCAAGGCCACGACGCCGTCGAGCAACACCGCATTCGGATTGTCGGGGGTCAGCTTACGCAATTCGGCAGCAACTTCCTGGGCCTTGTCGAGTTCGCTTTGTTGCAACAGCCATTCGGCATAGCTGCGAACCGTGTTGGGGTCCTTGCCATCTTCTTTGTACGCCCGTTCGAACGACTTGCGGGCGTTGTCGAGATCGTTGTTCTGCGTGAATAACTGGCCGAGCGACGCATAGGGATGCGGCATCTCGGGGTTAATCGTGCGAGCTTTGCTGAATTCGTCGAAGGCTTCCTTGGCCTTGTCGAGACGGAACAAAGTCACACCCAAACGAGCGTGTGACATGGCGTTGTCGGGATCGGTGGCGACCCATTGTTTGAGCAGTTCGATCGCGTTCTCCCACTTGCCGCGGCGTTCTTGCACGGCAGCCTTACCGGCGAGGACGCGAATTTCCATGTCACGCTTGCGCTTGTCGTTGTCTTTGAAAGCTTCGACGAGCGGTTCGGCCTTTTCGAACAAGGCTTCGGCTTCGGCGGTGCGATTACCGGCGAAGGCTTGATCGGCGAGTAATAAATAAGCTTCTGGATCGTTGGGCTCTTCGGCGACTTGCAGTTCAAGCAAGTTGAACGCGCCTTGAGTGTTCTGGGCCATGACTTGCAACTTGGCGAGCATGACGTAGACGGGGGGAAGCTTGGGATACTTCTTCTTGGCTTCCTTGAGGATCTCGAGCGCGCCTTCGCCGTCGTTGTTACCAAAGCGCTGAATGGCTTTGTCGATTTCGGCGTAGTCGAGATTGGAAAGCGATACGGCATTGCCGATGAGCGCTTCCTTCATTTTTTGGATGTTGCCTTGCACGTCGACCGGCGCTTGCGTGGCGGTCGTCGGAGCGGCGGGATCAGCCGCGCCCGAGATGGGATCGGCAGGTGGCGCCGCAGGGGCTTGGGCATGGACGCTTGAGAGCGGAGCAAACAGGACTCCACCGAGCGCGAGTCCGCTGACAAAAGAAAAGGTGCGATTACGGAACTTCATGGATTTATTGGCCTCAAAGTGTCTGCCCACGCGGCCTAAGCTTCGCGAACGAACGCGCAAAGCCAGGGCAGGGCATTGGATCAGAGATTGCAGTAGCGCGGGAGTTCCCCGCAAACCACTGGTTTTATTTTAGACATTTCACGTTGGCTAGCCAGCCACCAAGGAATTCCTTGCGAGAAGCGCGATTAAATGATGGGCCGACCGTAGGGATTACGCGGATTAGCGGGCAAAGGTTCACGAAACACCGGCAAGCAGGCCAAGGGCCGTGAAATACGCGAGTCGGGTAAATTCGATGTTCGCACTGTTTTTCGTATCGGTGGCTTCCAGCCGCTGCCCAGTTAGCTAAACAGCGGCTGGAAGCCACCGATACGATGGTCGACACTCCCGGCGCTGGGGCCTATAGTGAAGGTTTCTTAATCGCTCCGGACACCCGTTTCTTTCTCCCAGAATCTCTAGAATCTCAACTGATGCTCATCGGTCCGGTCTTCACGCGCGAAATTACCACCTCGCCCCGCGGCTGGCGGCAATATGTGATGCGGGCGATTTACGTCGGCGCGCTCTTCGGATTGGTGATCACGGCATGGCTGATTTTGCTGGGCTCGCAGAACGTGCGGAGCCTGGGCGACTTGGCCCGGTTCGGATCGGCCGTGTTTGCGTTGCTGGCCCCGCTGCAACTGGCCATGGCGATCGCGTTTGCCGCGCTGCTGACCACGGCGGCGGTCGCGCAAGAGAAAGATCGCAAGACGCTCGACCTGCTGCTGCTGACGCGGATGACCAACAGCGAACTGGTGCTGGGCAAGTGGCTGGCGAGTAGCTTGAGCGTGTTCGTATTGATCGCGGCGGCGGTGCCGCTGTTGATGTTGCTCGCGCTGTTGGGAGGAGTGTCCTACGGACAGATCTTTCGTGTGGTGGGTGTGACGTTTGCTTCGGCCATCTTGGCGGGAAGCTTGGGTTCGACAATCGCGCTATGGCGGGAAAGAACGTTTCAATCCCTGGCGCTCACGGCGCTGCTATTGGTGATGTGGCTGATCGCGGGGGAAACAATCGCCAGCGGCCAAGTGGGAAGCAGATGGCTTGGCATATCAGCCGAACAGTGGGCCACTGTGTTGTCGCCATTGCGAGCGATTCTCGTGGCGATTCAACCACTGCAAGAAGTGACGCCGCGGCTCGCCTGGTGCGGCGGGGCCGTTAATTTGTTCATGCTGTTGGCGCTGGCCGCTGCGGTGGCGCTGAATCTGTGGGCGATTGCCCGTGTGCGGGTATGGAATCCTTCGCAGGAAGCCCAGCCACGGATGACCGACGAACAGTCCGAGAAGCTGGCCGCTGAGGCAACCCCGCTGGCACCGAAGAGTTCCAAACAAGTTTGGGACAATCCGATCCTGTGGCGAGAGATCTGCACCTGGGCCTACGGCAAGAAGATTGTTGTCGTGCGGATTGCCTATTTGGTGATTTTCGCGATCTCGGCCGCGGCCTTGATGGGGCAATTGGGAAGCGATGCCAGCCGGCAAAACGCGATGCTGCCCGAGCTTGCCAAACCGCTCGTGCCGTTGATGGTGATCGGATTGATCTTGGTGAACGCGCTGGCGGTGACGTCGCTGACGAACGAACGCGATTTACGCGCGCTCGATTTGTTGCTCGTCACCGATTTAAGCCCGAAAGAGATTATCTACGGCAAACTTGGGGGCGTGTTTTACAACTCCAAGGAAATGATCCTGCTCCCCATCGCGCTGAGCGTGCTGTTGTGGTGGACGGATTACCTGACGACTGAAAACCTGGTGTTCCTGGTGATTTCGTTTTTGGTGATGAATATCTTTGCTGCGGTACTGGGAATTCACTGCGGCATGACTTACGGCGTGTCGCAAACCGCGGTGGGCGTGAGCTTAAGCACGGTGCTGTTTTTGCTGCTGGGGATCGGGGTGTGCATGCGGATGATGATGGCGTTTCAGAATTCTTTCACGCATCAATTGCAGGCGTTCATCGCGTTCATGGTTTGCGGCGGGGCAGGAATGTTCTACGCCTTGGGAATTCGCAATCCGTCGCGGGCCTTGGCATTGGCTTCGGGCGTGACACCGTTCGCGACGTATATTGTCATCACCAATTTTTTCCAGCAAAGCTACGGCGGGGCGTTTCTCATAACGTTCGTCACTTATTTGTTTGCCACCGCGGCAATGCTTGTCCCGGCGGTTTATGAGTTCGACGTTGCGACCGGCCGCACTACGAGTCAAGATTAACGCCTCGCGAGAATTGCCGTGCTGTTGTTGCAAGATTTCGCTCCTGCATTTTTAACGATGGTGGTGCTGGCCTTCGCCTCGGCGTTCTTTTCGTGCAGTGAGGCGGCGCTGTTTTCTTTGCAGCCCGAGGACCGCCGCATATTGAAAACTGGCTCGCGGCCGCAGCGGATGGCCGTGGGATTATTGGATCAGCCCGAGCAATTGTTGATGGCGATATTGTTTTGGAATCTCATCATCAACATCACATTCTTTACGATTGCGTCGATCGTCAGCATCAAGTTGCAACATGAAGGCCGGCAAACGGAAGCAGGTATCGTAGCTTTGGTGGCGATGTTCAGTATTATCTTGTTCAGCGAAATGACTCCGAAGACTGTGGGTGTGCTCGCGCCACGATTCATGGCCAGCTTGGTGAGCGTACCGCTGACCGTGGCGATTCGCTTGTTCGGCCCGATCGCGCCGATCTTTTCGGCGGTGAACCGCGCTTTGCGACGAGTGTTCTTTCCCAATTTTCAGAAAGAACCTTATCTGGAACTTTCGGATCTCGAGCAGGCGATCACGATATCCACCCCCAACGAAGAGTTGGCTGCACAAGAGCGGATGGTGCTGCAAAACATCGTGCAGCTTTCCGATTTGACGGCCGAAGAATTGATGCGGCCGCGGACCCAGTACCGCACCTTTGCGCCGCCCGTGGATTTGGAAGATCTTGAAGGGGAATACCCGCGCAGTGGATACTTGCTCGTTACCGAAGCGGACAGTGACGAGATCGTCGGGGCGATTCCGCTCAAATTGCTGTCCACAATTCCTCGGCATCACTTGGAGCATTTCGCCAAGCCGGTGGTGTATGTGCCGTGGAGCGCGTCGGTGGCGACGGTGTTCGATCACTTGAACGCGGAGGATTGCGAAGTCGCGGCGATCATCAACGAGTTCGGCGAAACGATTGGCATCGTGACGCTTGAAGATTTGCTGCAAACGGTGTTCGAGGATGAATCAAGCCGGAGTGCGCGATTGCTCGCGACGGCGTCGATTCGACAAGCCGGCAAAAATCGTTGGCACGTCACGGGCATGACGAGCCTGCGGCGATTAAGCCGCACGTTTGATTTGGAACTACCCAAAAGCAAGAGCACGACCGTCGCGGGAATCGCGCAAGAAGTGTTGCAGCGCATGCCAGAAGTGGGCGACGTGATTGACTGGCCGCCGTTTCGCTTTCGCGTTTTGGAATCGACCGAAACGCAACCGTTGATGCTCGAGCTGGAACGCATCGCCGACGACGAGGGTTCCGAATCATGATCCTCGCGGTAATGTTGTTAGTGATCGGCGTGCTGCTCAGCGCGTTTTTCAGCGGCACCGAAACGGGCTTCTTCCGCATGACGCGCGTACGATTAGCTGTTGAAGCACTCAACGGCAATTGGATTTCTAAAACGCTGTTGTGGTTGGGGAGCCAGCCGTCGATTTTCGTGGCGACCGCGCTCGTGGGAACCAACCTTTCGCACTACGTGGTGTCGACGAGCGTAGTGCTCGCTTCGCACGTGATCGCGCCGAAAGGGGGCGCGATGGTGGAGATTTTGGAAACGATCGTCGTGACACCGGTTGTGTTTCTCTTCAGCGATTTGTTGCCCAAAGGATTGTTTTACGATGCACCGAACCGCTTGTTGAAGCGGGCTGCGATCCCGTTTTTCGTCTGCATCATCCTATTCATGCCGGTCACGATTGTGCTGTGGTTACTGAGTCGTTTGGCACAAATCATTACACGCAGCCCTTCGCAAGAATTCAGCATGCGGCTGGCACGCCGGGAGCTCGGTGATTTGCTGACCGAGGGACACGAAGCGGGCATCTTGAAACCCTCGCAACAATCGCTCGCCCAGGCGATGCTCGTTGTGGCGGGTATGCCGGTGAAAACCTTTGCTTCGCCATCGGGACGAGTCGTGCGAGCCACGACGACCATGAGTAAAAGCGACGTGCTCAGACTCGCCCAGCGGCATCAGCGTGCTTTGCTCCCCGTGGAAGAGACCCGCAATAACAAACGCCAATTGGTCGGTTATTTGCGGATGATGGACTTATATCTCGACAATTCGCCGGGACTGCCCGAACCACGGCCGCTGGTGCGTCTGCTGGACAACATTTCCTGCTTGGCGGCGATGCGGTTGTTGGGACAGGCCGACGATGCCTTAGGGCAAGTCATCGACGCCGAGGGCAAAACCGTGGGATTTGTGACGGGACGTGAACTGCGAATGGCGTTGTTGCGGGTGAGCTAGAATGTCCGCTGTGCAACAAAAAAAAGGAACGCCGCGGATGGCGTTCCTCATTCAATTCGGCGTTGCTTCGTCGTGACAAAGTGGCTTACTTGCTGTAACCAAGCGCCTTTATGATGCCCAGCATTTCTTCGAAGTTGATAAATCGGCGGCGGTGCAAAAGCTTGTATTGATCGATCGCGCAGGCCAATTCGGCGGCCTCCGATGAGAGTTCATCATGGCTGTTGGCGAATTGGCGGCGTTCTTTGCCGGGAGCATTGCCTTCGCCCCGCGGTTCGCGGCGGTCGACAAAATCTGAGGCGTTAAATTCAGTGGGGGGCAACGGTGCGGTAAGGCTGGACATGGTCAAGCTCCTGGCAGGTGGGACGAAGCTAAGGCGGGTTGCAAACAAAATAATCATACCTTATTTCGTAGCCTCAGGAGTGAAATCAAGTGCTTTGCCGTAGTGGGGCACGATAGTAACGGTCGCGCCAATTGCACGGGCTAACGGAGAATCGTGCCGCCCTGGCTGAAGTCTTCGTGCTGCTGCAATTGAGCGAGCATCACACGACTCGGCTCGTGCGATTCGTCGAGCGCAAGCGCCATGCGTAGTGAGTTCTCGGCGGCATCGCGCTGACCTGCGCTCTGTTCGGCTTGAGCAAGTTGGAAGAGAAGCTCAGGCCGCGGCTGACCACGGACACTGGCGGCGTGCAAACTTTCGACCGCTTCGACGTGCCGTCCCAACGAACTGAACGCCAAACCTTCGAGCCACAAGACTTGTTGCGGTTCTTCGCCGGGTGGATACGTGTCGAGTAAACAATGGAGCGTCGCCAAACTGCGTTGTGGTTTACCAAGTTCAAACTGGATCTGGGCGACTTCCAGGAGGGCACCTGAGTCGTTGGGCGCAAAACGCAAGGCATGCTGCATGTCGGCCAGCGCGCGATCGAGTTCGCCTCGTTGCCGGTATAATCGCCCGCGCAAGGCCCAGGCTCCGGCTAAGTTGGAATCGAGTAAGATGGCCTGTTCAGCGCGTTTCATGGCACGATCACTGGCGCCGACGGCTAAGAGCATTTCGCCCGCGCGAATCACTGTGGGTGCATCGCGAGGGTCGAGCTGCACGGCGGCTTCCATTTGCACGGCGGCGTCGCGATAGGATCCTTGTTGCCACAATGCCTCGGCCAGACTGCGCCGCGCATCGACGTCGGTGGGGCTCGTGGTCACGGCTTCGGCCAGCAACGTCTGGGCGCGATCGTACTCGCCCGTTTCCATCGCGGTGATCCCTTCGCGCGAAAGTTCGCGGCATGCGACCAACGAATCGGGCACGACTTTTTTCTTGCCAGGGAGCGCGCAGCCGTATTGCGACAGCGCGAGCAAACTCGCTGCGACAAGCCACACGATGCGGAAAGAACCAACCATGGTCGACCGTGCTGAAGGCGATGGAAAATAGCGGCGGATGATAGCAAACCGGTTTGACGTACCACAACGGCACTCGCTGCCAACGGCTGGGCATGGGCGAGTCGAATTCGATTTGATATGCTGGCGTGCTAGCAAAACATAACCCCACGAGCCCTCCCTGATAGGAAAGGGATGACGTCGATGCCAGCAACTTTCGATCAATTTGGCCTCCGCTTTGAGTATCCCGATAATTGGTCGGTCGATCAGAGTGAGGATATTGACTCCAACCAGCAAGTGGTGGTTTCCAGCCCCCATACGGCCTTCTGGCAACTGAGTAAGTACCCGCCGGGAACAGATCTTGAACCATTGTTCGACGAAGTGCTGGCAGCCTTGCGGAGCGAATATGAAGAGATCGAGGTGGAACTCGAAAACGACGTGGTCGAAGGTTTTACGGTCACGGGGTTTACGGTCAATTTTTTCTATCTGGACCTCACGAACACCTGTTGGCTACGCGGAATCGAAACACCCGCAGCGAATTACCTGTTGATCTGTCAGGCAGAAGACCGCGAGTTCGCGCAAGTGGAGCTCGTGTTTCGCGCAATGCTGGCCAGCGTGCTGCGCAATCTGGCTGCCAGCGAGGAATGATTTGCAATTCTTACACGCGCAATCGCCACTGCTGGCACGGAGTTCGTCGGCAAATCGCGGTGTATTGAGATAGTGCGAACCATTGGCACGCTTGATGCGTTACGAAGAACACGTCCGCAAGACATGACAGATCGACAAACAACTCACCCGCACTGAGATGCTTGTTGAAAGAGCTTGTCTTCGCACAACCTCGTCTTAGTGCGTCGATCGTATGACGCTGCAAAGCTCGCCACGAGCCGATTTCGAGTGGGACCATATTGAGGAACCGGTTGGCATCCCTCGCAGGGCCAACCGGTTCCTTCTGTTTTGTGCTGGCAACCGCGGCACTTCGCAAATCCCCCAATCAGCCATCTCGGCCGAATCGTCAATGTTTGCTCAAGCAGTAATCTCCGTTGGTCGAAATTGAAGTTGAGCCGCACTGCGCGCTCGCCGCGATTTCACACCTGAGTGCATGCCTTCATGTCGACAGGCCTCGATTACACGCCGAATGGACGCCGGGGACTTGTGTCCTATTTCACCGACCCGCTCACCGAGTTGGGGGCGGTCGTACTACGCTTTCTCGAAACGATCGGTGGGATCACGATCTTTGCCTGGCAAACGATCAGGTGGCTACTTACACGGCTCCCGAGTCGTGACACGCTCTACAACAACATGTACCAGATAGGCGTGCTGAGCTTGCCGGTGGTGGCGCTCACGGGAACGTTCATTGGAATCATCTTGGCAGTGCAATCTTACAATCAGTTCCGCGCGTTCGGGTTGGAAACACAACTCGGCGGCGTGATCAATCGGACGATGCTTCGCGAACTTGGACCCGTGCTGGCCGCGACGATGCTCGCCGGTCGAGTCGGCAGCGCTATGGCAGCAGAACTGGGCACGATGCGCGTGACCGAGCAGATCGACGCGCTGTCGAGCATGGGGGCTAACCCGATTCAATATTTGGTCGTGCCACGGTTCTTGAGTTGCTTATTACTCATCCCTTCGCTGACAATCATGGCCGTCTTCTGCGGTGTGGTGGGTGGCGCGGCATTCTGCATTTTCTACTTGAACATCGACATGCAGCATTATTCGCGCAATGCGAAATCGTTTGTCGAGACTTGGGACTTGATCTATGGCGTTGTGAAAAGCGTCTTTTTCGGAGCAACGATCGGCATCTTGAGTTGCTATCGCGGCTTCCACTGCAAACCGGGCGCTGAAGGTGTGGGTCAAGCCGCCACGACTGCATTTGTGCAATCGTTCGTGATGATCATCACGCTCGACTTGTTCCTAAGCATTTTCCTCGATCAAATTTATAGCTGGATCTGGCCCAACAGCCTGATGCTGCCAAAAACGTAATGGTTGCCGCACAAGCCCTCTTAGAAGTGAACGATTTGGAAGTCCGTTTCGGGCGGCAGGAAGTGCTGCGCGATATTACGCTCGATGTGAAAGTGGGCGAATCGCTGGCCATCATCGGAGAAAGCGGCTGCGGCAAGACCGTGCTCTTGAAAACCTTGATCGGTTTGATTCGACCCACCCAGGGTCACGTCATTTTTGATGGCCACCACCTCAGTGAATTCACCGATCACCAACTGGCCCAAGAGCGAACGCGTTTTGGCTTTGTGTTTCAAAATGCCGCGCTGTTCGACAGCATGACGATTGCCGAGAATATTTTATTTCCCTTGCGGCAACATCGTCCGCAGGATGCGCGCAATCATTCCGAAGAAATGCACGCTCGCTTGGCGGAAGTCGGGCTGCCTAAGAGCGTGTTACGCAAACGTCCTGCCGAGCTTTCCGGCGGCATGCGCAAGCGAGTGGGGCTTGCGCGGGCGCTGGTGATGCACCCGGAGATTTTGCTTTACGACGAACCCACGACGGGACTTGATCCCATCATGAGCGACGTGATTAACGAGCTGATGATGCGCACACGAAGCCACAACCAAGTAACGAGCATCATGGTCACGCACGACATGAAGTCGGCCACGAAAGTTGCTGACCGGATCGTGATGCTCTATCCAACGTCGCGGCTGAAAGACGATGAACACCAGATTATCTTCAACGGCACGCCAACAGAAATCGAACGCTCGAAAGATCCGCGGGTTTCGCAGTTTTACAACGGCGAAGCCGGCGATCGGCTTGAAGAAATGAGCGAAGGCCTCGCTTAGCGTGAGGCTGCGCACAAGGATACGAACATGGACGAACGTAAAAAACAATTTCGAGTCGGCGTGGTGGTCTTTGCCACGGCGATCATCACGGTCGTACTGATTCTCATGAGCAGCGATTTCTCGTGGTCGCCGTTCCGCAGCCAATATCAGTTACAAATCTTGGTGGACCAAGCGCCCGGCGTGGCTCCTGATACGCCCGTGCGTCGACGCGGCGTACTCATCGGTCGTGTCGATACCGTGGCCGATACCGACACGGGGGCGCTGATTACGCTGAACATCGACGGCAATAAAGAAATCAAGAGCAACGAAGTCGCGCGAATTACTACGTCGCTCATTGGCGACGCGATTATCGATTTTTCACCGGCGGGGCCTGCTGCCAATGCCGTCGTGGTGAAGCCGGGGGGGCCACCACTGCGCGGCGTGTTCGTGCCAAGTCCGCTGGACTTACTCTCGAATATGCAGGGCGATCTGAAAATCGCAATCCAGTCGCTCGGTGAAGCTGGCCAGCAAGTGGCCGAACTGGCCGGCAAACTCAACAGCGTGATCGGCGACACCGACATGGATCGGCTCAAGCAAGTCATGGATTCCGCCGATGCGGCACTTACCAACTTTGGCCGCGTGATGGCCGACGTGGAAGACGTGCTGGGTGATGAGCAGTTCAAAGCCGATCTCCGGCAAGGACTCACTCAAATCCCGCAAGTCGTTTCGGATGCCCGTGAGATCTTGGCAGTGTTGGAACGCACGCTCGCGTCGGCGGACAAAAACCTACAAAACTTGCAGGGACTTACCGGCCCGTTGGGTGAACGTGGGCCAGAACTCGTCAACCGCATGGAAGCCAGCATCGACAACCTTAGCCAAGTCTTTGCCGAAGCTGCACTCTTGGCCAAGAACGTCAATTCTGGTGAAGGGACGATAGGCAAACTGCTGCGTGACCAAGAACTTTACGATCGGTTGGGGAACACCGTGAACGAAGCCCAAGCGGCGATTCGTGACGTACGGCTGATGATCAACAGCGAGTTTATCCAACGCCGTATCCAACAGATACTCGATAACATCTGGGTGCTGACTGATAAGCTGGCCCGCGATCCGGCACGAATCGCTCGAGGTATCGTTCCAAAAAATCGTGAAACGCCGGTGAAGTGATCGGGAGCGCTAAGCCGTAAACGGCTACTGGACTGGCTCGAGTGTTTGGCCGCCTTGGGGGAGAGTTCCCGAGGGTGCGGGAAGCGTGTTCAGCGCGGGGCCCAATGTTTCTGGCGCTGTGACGCCTGGCTGCACGCCCGGAGGCAAAATAACAGGTGTCCCCGGCGGCAACACCGGAGCGACCGCGGGAGCAGTCGGCAACACGGCTCCCTGCAGCGTGCTTTGGCGCAATTCTTCGGCGCGGTTGAGCAGTTGCTCCGTCGGCACCATCACTTGCGGCGTGAGATCGTATGTGACCGTACGGAAGTCTTGAATTTTGTGCGGATTAAGATTCTCGCTGAAGAAATCGAGCGGGGGAATCTGATACCACGGCGCGGGGATCGGTTGATTGACGGTGAGCGTCTCGAACCCAGCCTTCACCAAGCGAACCTCGCGCGTACCGTAGTAAATGAAATCGGTGGCACATGGGGTCGTGCCGATCAGTTGGTTGTCGACATAAACCATGGCCCCCGGGGGATTGCTGCGCACCATGAGACGTCGGCGCACGCAACCCGGGAGCACCATCAGGCTGACCAGTACCAGGCAAGCCATGATTCGCAAAGTCGATCGAGGAGTTGGTTGCCCAATGAGCATGACGACGACTCAAATACTGAATAAGTCCAATGGGATCGAGAGAAACGGGGGCGGAAGTATAGAAATCATAAGTTCTGCTGGCTATGGCGACTTTCGGGGCATAGACCGGCATGTAAGACGGTTGGAACCGCTATCAATCACCCCCAAGGCTGGGTAGAATAGCTAGCTTGCCGGATGCATGATTCTTTTTCCCACCGCTACAATGCGGTAAGCCAGGTTTTGCCGCCGCATGAGCAGCCCGTCTCGAAAACTGGAATACTCTGCTGGCGGATTGCGCTGCGCGGCGGTGAGCGACGTTGGAATGCGGCGTTCGAGCAATCAGGATTCGCTGGCCGTGTTGCTCGCCGAGGGGACTTCGCAGTGGCAAAAGCATGGCCATCTGTTTATGGTCGCCGACGGCATGGGGGCCCACGCCGCGGGCGAGCTCGCTAGCAAACTGGCCACTGACACCGTGCCGCACAGTTATCACAAACGTGCGGATATGCCGGCGAGTCAGGCCATCGTCGATGCAGTTCTGGAAGCCAACACGGTCATCTATACCAAGGGCTCGAACAGCGTAGACTTTCAAGGGATGGGGACCACATGCAGTTGCCTGCTTGTGTTGCCGCAAGGCGCACTGGCAGCGCACGTGGGCGACAGTCGTATTTATCGTTTGCGCGATGATACGTTCGAACAACTCACTTTCGATCACAGCCTGGTTTGGGAAATGGCGGCCGCGGGACATGCCACCGAAGAAGAGATTCCGGCCTATGTTCCAAAAAATGTGATCACTCGCTCGTTGGGTCCGCACCCCACGGTGTCGGTCGACGTCGAAGGGCCGTTCGGCGTGAAGCCGGGGGATCGCTTTCTGTTGTGCAGTGATGGTCTCACCGGTCCGCTTAAGCCGGAATTAATTGGCGCGGTACTGAGCAGTTTGCCACTCAACGACGCCGCGCAAACACTCATCGATCTCGCGAATCTGCTGGGAGGCCCCGACAATATCACCGCCGTGTTGGTCGAGGTGGCCGACACTGGCAAGTTGGGGCTCGAAGCAAGTCCTGACGACCCGGTCCCTGTGCAACGCAAGAGCGCTCGTAAAAAATCAGTTCATCCTGTCACTTGGTTATCGCTGATTGCATGCACGTTTCTGACCGCTGGATTACTGATGACAGGGCATTATGCGTGGAGCGGTCTGGCGTTGGCTGGGTTGCTCGTCTCAGCGGGAGTCGCTTGGACGCAACGCTCGAACGGCGGTGGGTCTTTCAACAGTTCTCATTACATGGGTCTGCATGGCAAGGCACCTTATCGCCGCTATGATTGTGCCCCCGGTGCGACGAGCATTAGCACGCTGGGCGATATTGTGCGGCAGCTTGAAGACCTCGAAGGCCACAGCAATTGGGACGTCGACTGGAAATCGATTCAGCAAGACCGTGAAAAAGCGCATGAAGCGGTCACCCACGGTAATTTCCAAGAAGCGGTCGTGGCCTACTGTGCGGCCGTGCGGCGCTTGATGCAGGCATTGCGGGATTCGAAGCTCGCCAAGCCGAGTGATTCGACGGTGGATTTGGCGTGAGCAAGATTGAGCGCTAAGCCGCGAGCGACTGCTAGCATGCGGATTGTCGTTTGCAGGTTGCGTGGGGATTGTTACAGTCTGGCCCATGCGGATTCTCACGCGCTATATTGTGTTCGACCTGCTAGCGGTCTTTCTGTTAACGCTCACGGCGATGACGGGGATCGTCTTTTTTGTGCTAGTCGGCAAGGAAGCGGTGGAAAAAGGGTTGGGGCTCGTGCCACTCTTGCGTTTGCTGCCCTACATGTTGCCGCAGGCGATGCAATTTGCCGTGCCGGGAACGATGCTGCTCGCCACGACAACGATCTACGGCCGTATTTCCAACGCCAATGAAGTCGTCGCGCTCAAATCGCTGGGTATCTCGCCGATGACGCTCGTGTGGCCCACTTTGGTGCTGGCCACGCTCGTGAGTTTCGCCACGGTGTGGATCAACGATATGGCCGTCTCGTGGGGACATGAAGGCGTGCAGAAAGTTTTTTTCAGCTCGCTGGAAGAAATTATTTATGGCCGGTTGAGAACGACCCGCTCTTACAGCAACGACCAACTCAAAGTGACCGTGCGGCGGGTGCAGGATAAACGGCTGCTGCAACCGACGTTTCTGTTCTTTGCCAACGACGACGATCCGGCCTGGACGCTGACCGCCGATGAAGCGGAAATTCGTGCCGACGCCGCGAACGAACGCGTGCTTTTGAAACTGACGAATGCCGAAATTGACTTCGGCGGCAAAGGGGCCGTTTCCCATCCTGGGATTTCGGAGTTTCCGATTTCGCTGAGTGAATTCAGCGGTCAAACGAGTAATACTCGGAGCCCCTCCAATTACGCCCTACGTGAAATCGGCGTGCAAAAGGCGGAACAAGCACGGGAAGTCGCCGAGCTGGAACAAGAGATGGCCGCCGATGTTTCCAACGCCTTGATGACGGGCCGCACGTTTGAGCTGGCGGATCAAAATTGGCTGGCTAAGCAAAAAAGCTTGGAATACAACCGGGTCACATTGCAGCGGTTTTATACCGAGCCCCATCGGCGCTGGGCGAACGGTTTTAGTTGTTTGTGTTTTGTGATGATCGGCGCGCCAATGGCCATGTGGCGTAAGCATGGCGAATTCTGGGGGAGCTTCTTTATGTGCTTCGCCCCCATTTTGTTGATCTACTACCCCATGCTGGTCGGCTGTTTGGACATGGCCAAGTCGGGCACGATCCCTTCCCCCGCGGTGTGGCTGGGAAATCTGGTGCTAGCAGGGATTGGCGTCTATTTGATGCGACGGATTGTGCGGTTTTAATAGACTGTTCGCTGAAGCGAACAGACCCCGTGATAGCACTCGCACACTTCTATTGTCATTTTTACAAGAACGGTGCTAGACTCCGCGTCCCGTTGAGTTTCAGAGAAACTCATTTTTGCACGCCGTTGCACCAATAGCGACACGGAGGTCGTCGGTGCCCCATCATTGGCCCATTCGCACGAAGCTCAAGGTCGGCCTAGGATTATTCCTAGTGGCGATCCTCGCGCTCTTCGGCAGTGCGTATTACGGACTCTACGCCTATCGCGGCTTGGTACGGAGCTTGAGCGCCCGTTCGGCTGAGTTGCCGTTGGCGAGCGATATACAACGGCACGTCAACGATCTGCGCGTGATCCTCAGCCAAGCCACGGAACGAATCGATCTTTCCAACGACGAACACAAAATCCGTATCTCGTCTTACGACCTGTTGATTCTGAATCAGCAATACAGCACCAAATTTGCCGAGCTTGTTGAATCGATCGAACGCTACCGTCGGCAACTCGACCTCACGAGCAGTGAAGGGGGTCTCGAACTGGGTGACGATAGTCTCGAACGCCAAACGCTCACCAAGATCGATGAGGCCGTTCACGTGCTTGGAGGAGAGGACGAAAAAGCTCAGAACAGCGACAATTGGCTTTCGCGTCCCTCGAGGGTGGAAAAGTTACGAAATCAAGTGGATCAACTTCGCCTGCACGTGGCGGAGCTTCCCAGTTATCTGCATACGCGGCTGCAAGATTTGGCTGAAAACGTAAAGGCCCAATATCGCACGGCGATTATCGTGGCTTGGTTTAATGTTGGCGTGGCGATCGTGTTGTTGGTCATCTCCGTACGCGGCTTTATTCGTTGGTTTGCCGTGCCGCTACAAACGCTCGTAGAAGGTTCACGCAAGGTAGCGCTGGGCAAGTTTGATCACCGCATTCATTTGGACGGATCGGACGAGATGGGTGAACTTGCCGTGGCGATGAACAATATGACCGCCCGGTTCCAAGAGGTGCGTGATGACTTGGACCGCCAAGTGCAGGAACGCACCAGCCAAGTCGTGCGAAGCGAACAATTAGCCAGCGTCGGGTTCCTGGCGGCCGGCGTGGCCCACGAAATCAACAACCCACTCGCGTCGATCGCTTTGTGCAGCGAATCACTCGACTCGCGGGTGGAAGAATTGTTGGACGGTTCCAACAGCTCGTCGCATGAAGACGTGCAGGTGGTACGTCATTACCTGCAAATGATTCAAAAGGAAGCGTTCCGCTGCAAGCAAATCACGGAAAAGCTGCTCGATTTCGCAAGGATGGGAGATTCGCAGCGGATTCTCACCGACCTGCGCGATCTTGTCGCGGGCGTGATCGACATGGTGCAGCACCTGGGCAATCACAAAGGCAAGAACCTGGAACTCGTTCCTGGCGACTCGGTGTTAATCGCCGTCAATGCCCAAGAAATCAAACAGGTGGTGCTCAACTTGATCGCCAATGGCCTGGAAAGCCTCGACACCGGCGGAACGGTGAAAGTGTCGCTGACTCAGAACGAAGGCCTAGCTAAAATCATCGTTGAGGATAATGGTTGTGGCATGACCGACGAAGTGCGGAAACATTTGTTCGAGCCATTCTTTACCCGCCGCCGTGGAGGGCAGGGGACCGGACTCGGACTCTCGATTACTTACAAGATCGTGGAAGAACATGACGGCACGATTGAAGCCTCAAGCGCGGGCGTAGGATGCGGATCGCGATTTGTGGTTGCGTTGCCGACTCATCATAATATTAAGGAGAAGAGCCATCTCTACCAAGCAGCCTAACGGTCAAGGATTGACCCTGTTGTTTGCCGATGATGAACCGTCGTTGCAAGAACTGATGAAGCTTGAGTTGCCCCGCCTGGGTCACCGTGTGACTGTTTGTCCGGACGGTTTGACGGCGATGGCTGCGCTCGACAAGAACACCTACGATTGCATTCTGGTGGATCTCGACATGCCGGGCCGTGACGGCATCGGTGTGATCGCGCACTGCAAAGAAGTGTCGCCCGACACCGAGGCGGTCGTCCTCACCGGCAAGTCGTCGATGGAAACGGCGATTGCCGCGCTCCGTCACGGTGCGTTCGATTACCTCACCAAGCCCTGCAAACTCGTTGAATTACAAGCACTTCTGAAGCGAGTTTCCGACAAACGGCAACTCACGCAAAAATATCGCGCGCTACAGCATCGCGTGCAGCGACTCGAAGGTACGCCGCGTCTGATTGGCCATACTCCGGCGATGCAAAAGGTTCGCATTCTGATCGAGAAGGTTGCTCCCACGAATTCGACCGTGTTAATTCTTGGCGAAACCGGCACGGGCAAAGAACTTGTCGCCCGTGCGCTGCACGAACATAGCAGCCGCTCGGAAAATCCGTTCGTGGCGATCAACTGCGGTGCCTTGCCAGAAACTTTGATCGAAAGCGAGCTCTTCGGCCATCGCAAGGGCGCGTTCACGGGGGCCGACGACCATCGCGTTGGTTTGTTTGAAGTCGCCCACGGGGGAACGATCTTCCTCGACGAAATCGGCGAACTCCCCAAGGCAATGCAGGCTAAATTATTGCGGGTACTCGAAAGCGGCGAAATCCGCCGCGTGGGTGAGAATAAGACCACCCAGGTCGATGTCCGCGTGATTTGTGCCACGCACCGTGACTTGCAAGCGATGGTCGCCTCGGAAGATTTCCGCGAGGATTTGATGTATCGTATCAATCCCTTTGAAATCAACTTGCCGGCGTTGCGGGAACGTGTTCAGGACGTGCCCGATCTCGCGCGGCATTTGCTCGCCCGTCACCGCGGGGGCAAACAGGCGATCGATGCGTTGATTGCCGACGATGCAATTGAGATTCTGCTGTCACACGTGTGGCCGGGGAATGTTCGCGAGTTGGCCAATGTCATCGAACACGCCACGATCTTATGCGACTCGGGACCAATTCGGGCCGAGCATTTGCCACCGCAACTTGCTTCACGGCAGTTGCAAGGCGCGGCACGAGGTCGCCGCGGTGTGATTACCTTACGCGACTTGGAAATGGAAGCGATCCACGAAGCCTTGGACCGCAATGACGGCAACAAGCCGAAGGCGGCCGACGAGTTGGGCATCAGCCTGAAGACATTGTACAACAAGATCAATCAGGTGAGCACGCTTGAGCAGAGTGCGTGATCTTGTGAGCGCGGTGCGAGCACCACGGCTAAATTATTAGCTAACTTTGCGGACGACGCCAGTCACTATGCCGAGAACTTTGACGTTGCGGCAGTAGATTGGCTTCATCGATGAGTTGGCCGGTTGAAGCCGCACGCGGTTTGCTTCGGGATACCAATACTTAAGTGTCGATTCCCCTTCGTCTGTGAGGGCCACGACAATATCCCCCTTATCGGCGGTGCGAGCCTTACGGCAGATGACCACGTCGCCGTCGGCGATGGCTGCTTCGATCATCGAATCTCCCTTCACCTTGAGGGCGAAGAGATTTTTTTGGCCGAACCAATCTTCGAATTCAAACCGCTCGGCTTGCTCGATGGCTTCGGTCAAATTACCTGCCGCGATCTGTCCCACGAGCGGCATGCCCCGGTCTTCACGTGCCGCATCGGTGAGCTGGATCGCTCGCGACATGTTGGGCTCGCGCGTAATTAGGCCCTTCTTCTCCAAAGCCTTTAAGTGGCACATCACGCCGTTGGGCGAATTGATCGAGAAATTCTCGCCGATCTCACGGACCGTCGGCCCATAGCCCCGGCCAGTCATTTTATCGCGGATAAAATCGAAAACCTGTCGTTGCCGTTGCGTGAGTTGATCGAGTGACATGGGGAGTCCTTTCAGGAATGTGCCTAAGGCCCACGAACTGGGTCAGCAAGCAATCTTAATATACGTTCGTACACATGACAAGCGCATCTGTACAGTATTTTGTGGTTAGACCCAAAAAGTGGTCTTCCCTAGGGTGTGCCGACTTTGTGGTCACTGGCTAGAATGCAAAGACAAGCGAGTGATTCCGGCTAGTTCACTCGTAATATCCTCTGTCCGTTTCTTCCCACGTGAGTTTCGCCAGGAGTATTATGTCGAGTACTGCGTCCCCAGCGTCCGCTAGACGGGTGGAGAAGGTTGCCGCGAATCTTGACGCCGATGCCTTGCCCTGGATGAAGGCTGGACTGCTATTCGTTGGAAGCGGTTGCGCCGCTTTGATTTACGAAATCATATGGTTTCACCTATTGCGGCTTGTGATCGGCGGGTCATCAGTCTCGATGGCCATCGTACTGGGAACGTTCATGGGAGGCATGTGCATTGGCAGCTTGCTGCTGCCGATGGTGATCTCTCCTAAATATCATCCATTCAAAGTTTATGCCTGTCTGGAACTCGGCATCGGACTGATCGGTGCGACTTTGCCCCATTGGATGCCGTGGTTAGGAAATCTCTATCTGTCGAACTCGGATTCCGCAGGCCGTGATCTTTTGGCTCGGTCACTGGTCGCAAGCGGCTGTCTACTACCGGCCACCATCTTGATGGGGGCCACCTTGCCGGCGATTGCCCGCTGGGTGAAGTCAACCCCCGTAGGACTGTCACGGATGGGGTTGTTCTACGGCATGAACACGCTGGGCGCGGTATTAGGCTGCTTCATCGCCGGTTTTTTCCTCCTCCCACAGTCCGACATTGTTTATGCCAGTTATGTCGCTGCGGCAGTGAACTTAATTGTCGGCCTGCTGGCGTTGTCGCTTGCCAATTCGTTGCCATACACGCGGGAAGCCACGCAAAAGACTTCCCCATCGTCCGCGCGGTCGCTGAACGCGCCGATGATTATTTGTTTAGTCGTGGGATTGTCAGGTTTTGCTGCCTTGAGCGCGGAAGTGATATGGACACGGCTTTTGGCATTGATGTTTGGGGCTACGACTTACACATTTGCAATTATCTTGATGGTTTTCCTGGCGGGGCTTGGTATCGGTAGCACCGTCGCGGCGAATATGGCCCGCAAAACCAATCATCCACTTCGCTGGCTCGCTCTGTGCCAACTGGCACTGTTACCGGCGTTGGTGATTGCTAATGCCGTGATCACGCGGATCGTGCCCTTTTGGCCACCCGAAGTCGAGGGGAAATACTACGTGTATTTCGTCTTCTTACACGATACGATCCGGAGCTTGGCATCGGTTTTCCCCGCCGCTCTGTTGTGGGGCGCAACGTTTTCCTTCGCGATTGCCTCAGTCGGCCAAGGGCAACCGGACACGGGACGTCTAGTTGGTCAACTTTATGCGTCGAATACGTGCGGTGCGATTCTGGGCTCGATACTCACAACTCTGTGGCTGGTGCCGGGAATCGGGTCGCAACGAACCCAACAATTGATGGTGATCGTCTCGGCCGCTGCGGCCTTGCTGACGCTCCACTTCGAACACAGCCGACATCCCCAAGCTGAACGGGGGACAAAATGGTACGACATGCCTTGGCTCACAGGTCAGCGAACACGCTGGGCCGCACTCGCAATTGCCGTCATGTGCTTAATCTTCTTATGGCCACTGCCACATGGCATCTTGGGGAATGCGATTATGCCCTGGGCGTGGAAAGACTTTGATCATCTATTTGAGAAAGAGAGCGAAAATACATCGGTCGTCGTGATGAAAGAAAAAGAAACCGGGTTACGATCTCTCTGCGTCGCGGGGAAAGTCGAGGCCTCGACGATGGTTGCTGACCTGCGATGCCAGCGCATGTTGGGACACGTCGCGGCACTGATTCACCCCCAACCGAAATCGACATTGACAGTGGGATTGGGAGCGGGCACCACGGCCGGCAGTTTCGTGCTCTACCCGGAAGTCGAAAAAATTCAAATCTGCGAAATTGAACCAGCCATCGTTGACGCCGCTCGCTTTTTCGACGAGCAGAACCACAACGTTGTGACCGACTCGCGAACTGAAATTGTGATCGACGACGCTCGGCATTTCATGGCGACGTGCAAAGACAAATTCGACATCATCAGCTCGGATTCGATCCATCCCTGGGTGCGTGGCTCGGCTATTTTGTATTCCAAGGAGTACTACGAACTCTGCAAGGCGCATCTCAATCCCGGGGGAGTGTTCGTTCAATGGATCCCCTTGTATCAAACGGATATGATGACCGTTTCCTGCGAGCTAGCGACGTTTTTGGAAGTGTTTCCCCACGCCACACTCTGGTCCAGTGGCGTGAATCGCAGTCATGGCTACGACATCATCGCGGTGGCCCAAGTGGACGAAACACCGTTAGATTTGGAGAAGCTACGGCAGCGGATCAATTCCAATCCGGATCTGAAAAAGGCGCTGACAGAAGTGAATCTGGGAACGGTTCTCGAATTGTTCCATCACTATGTCGGCCGTGGGAAAGATTTGGGGGAAGTCCTTGCGGATGCCGAAATCAATCAGGAATCGTCACTTCGCCTTGAGTACATGGCGGGCATGGCATCGCACTTTCAAGCCCCCGACGCAATTCTCAAGCTGATCATCGCACCGCTGCGTTATCCAGCTGATTGGCTGAAGAATGATGGTCGCTACTTCGAGCGATTGCACGCGGTGCTAGGTTTGCCGCTGCCCAATTCCGTCGAACCCGCGAATAATTAAGTCGATATGCTGCGATCCGTTTTATTCTTATTGATTTGCGTAATACCGATTTTCGGCTGGGCTGCCGATGCGCTTCCGATTTCGCCCGAGTTGGGAAAGGTCCTCGAGGAACGCTACCCCGAGAACATAGCGGATCTTCGCCTGCTGCAAAGCCAGGTCGAAAAAATTGCGACCCAAGCCGTCGCGGCGACGGTCGAGATTGAAGTCGGCCATAGCATCGGCAGTGGCGTGTTGATTTCGCCCGAAGGGCTAGTGCTCACGGCGGCCCATGTGATTGGCGGACCCGATCGGCCGGCGACGGTGGTGCTGGCCGATGGGCGACGGCTCAAGGGGCACACCTTGGGGGCACATCATCCGATGGATGCCGGCATGGTGCAACTCGACGAAGTCCCCGAAGACTTGCCGTTTGCTCCCCTTGCGCCGGATGAACAAGTCGAAGTGGGATCGTGGGTGGTCGCCACGGGGCAACCGGGCGGGATTTTGGATGATCGCTCGCCGCCGATTCGTTTGGGACGAATTCTCGCACAAGGTGGCGAATGGATCTGCACAGACTGCACGCTCGTAGGGGGCGACTCGGGGGGACCGCTGTTCAACATGCAGGGGGAAGTCCTAGCGATTCACATGAGCATCGGCATGCAAGCTGAGCATAATTTTCATGTTCCGGTGGAAGAAATCCGGACAAATTGGGACGAGCTCGTGGCGGGTAAAGTCTGGGGCCGTGGGTTCGATGATTCTGATAACGAAGGGGAACGTGTGATGCTCGGCATCGCGGGTCGCGATGTTGCCGACCGCTGTATCGTGACGCAAGTGTTTCCCGGTTTTCCAGCCGCCAAGTCGGGGCTGAAGCCCGGCGACATCATTCAAACGGCAAACAATACTGCGATAAAGTCGCTCGATGAGCTGAATCGGTTGGTGCTGGCCAAAGATCCCGGCGATCGTGTCGAACTCGAAGTCTTGCGCGATAACAAGCCGATGACGTTTAAGGTGCGGCTGGGTTTGATTGCCGATGCTTTGCCGGGGACGCTCGATTTGACGGCCCATGACACCCATCAACATGGCGAAGAAGAACTGCAAGTGAATTATCCGCAGGAGCGGATCACGGTTCCCAGTTGGAGATTCGCGCACGGGCCGCACGTTCGGGCTGCGTTTCGCGACGTGGTGGCTGATGCCCGTGAAGCCGTTGTGGAAGTTCACGTGGATGGTCGCAAAGTCGCGTTGGGCGGCGTCGTTAACGCGAATGGTGGAATTCTGACCAAGGCCAGTGCCCTTAACGGAACGCTGACTTGCGTCCTGCCGGATGGACGGGAATTGCCGGCCGAGTTGGCGGGAGTGAGTCGGGAGTTCGACTTGGCGCTACTGAATGTTGACGCCAAGGATTTGCCGACGCTTAAAATTTCCGCCGAGACGGTGCCGATCGTCGGTTCGTGGCTCGCCTCGGTGGGGAGAGACAGCTATCCCGTGGAAGTTGGCGTCGTGAGCGTCGAGCCGCGCGTGATTCCCCACCAAGCCGGCATTCTGGGAGTGCAACTCGACAGCGAAACCGGCGATGCGCGGATCGTGCGGATCTTTCCCGGTTCGGCGGCCGCCAAGGCGGGGATGCTCATTAACGACGTGATCCTCCAGATCGAAGGGATCGCAACGCCTTCACGTGAAGCACTGATTAAACGAGTGCAGGAATACAGCCCGGGCGACACGGTGAAGCTGCTGGTTGATCGCAGCGGCAAAGAGTTGGAACTGACTGCCGTGTTGATGGGCCGGTTCCCTGGTTTGCGTCCCACACGCAATGAATTCCAAAACAGCTTGGGGAGCGAATTGAGCGAGCGCCGGTTTGGCTTCGCCAGTGCCTTTCAGCATGATACCGTGATCGAGCCGACCGACGTGGGTGGGCCAGCGGTCAATCTTGATGGCGAAGTCGTGGGCTTCAACGTCGCCCGTTCGGGCCGCACGGAGACGTACGCCATCGCGGCGGATTCCATCGTCAAAGTCATTGAAGAATTGACGGCGAACGATCAAACGAATCCTTAATCTTCCGCTGGCGTTATCAGCACTGGCTGCGGTAGGATGGCCACACATAGTTAACTGCCTCTAGCCTACTTATACTCTTTCGTCACATGTCGGATCTCGTACGTCAAGAAATCATGTCCTCGGCCGAGCTGGTCGTTGTGAAAGTGGGCACACGGGTGCTCACCCATCCCGACGGCACGCTCGATAAAGATCGCGTGGCAAATATCGCGGGACAGTTGGCGACTTTATGGAAGTCGGGCAAAAAATGCGTGCTGGTGAGCAGCGGGGCCGTGGGGGCCGGCCTGGGACGAATGGGGCTCAAATCGCGCCCCACGGATTTGGCACAACTGCAAGCCGCGGCGGCCGTGGGTCAAAGCTATTTGATCGAAACCTACAACCGCGCGCTCGAGCCGTTTCAACTGCATGCCGCACAAATTCTCCTGACAGCCGACGACCTCAAAGATCGCAGCCGGTATCTCAACATCCGCAACACGCTGTTTGCATTGTTCGAGTCGAATGCCGTGCCGATCATCAACGAGAACGACACGGTCAGCACCGAAGAACTCAAATTGAGTTTGGGCGACAACGACCGACTCGCGGCTCTGGTGACGAATCTGATCCGCGCGTCGGTGCTCGTATTGCTTTCCGATATCGAAGGAGTTTACTCGGGTGATCCGAGCGATCCCGATTCCAAGGTGTTGTCGATCATCACCGACATTGCCGCAGCGCAGCAGCAGTTGGTGCATGACAATCCGCAACGCCCCGGCATCAAGCTCAGCACGGGGGGGATGACCAGCAAGCTCAACGCCGCGCGGATCGCGACGACGGCCGGTGAGAATGTGGTAATTGCCAGCGGCCGACGCGAGAACGTGATTGCCGATATCCTCGCCGGTAAAGATGTCGGCACGCTGTTTATCGCCGAGGGACCGTCGCTTGATTCGCGTAAGCGGTGGATCGGTTGGGGAGCGATCCCCGCGGGGAAACTCACGCTCGACGTAGGAGCATGCCAAGCCATCGCCACCGGCGGGCGGAGTTTGCTCGCCGTGGGCGTGGCCGCGGTCGCTGGGAGTTTTATCAAAGGGGATGTAGTCTCGCTCTGCGACAACACGGGCCGCGAGTTCGCGCGGGGACTCACCAATTATTCGGCCGAGGAAATGAAGATCATCGCCGGCCAACCGACCGAACGCATCGCCGAGTTGCTAGGCCATCGACCTTACGACGAAATCGTTCATCGTAATAACCTGCTTGTGTTGGGTTAGGGCGATTGTAACGGCTAATGGCCACTTATCTCACGATTTACTGGCAATCGTTGAGTTGGTAATTACTCTGAAAAGTTGGTGATCACCAGCGAATCTGCAGGGGACTTACGTCCCCCGCTCGCTTGCTTTTCGGAGATTCTTATGCGTTTGTTGTTTGCTGTTTGTGTTGTGCTAGCGCTGTTTTCGTCATTCGCATCTGCCCAAGAAAGTCTCCCCCAGGGCACGACTGCCATCGTTTTGACGCCGGAACTGGTGGATGCCTATCGTGACTACGCACTCGCGCGACAACAGCTCATTGAGTATCGGCAAGTGACTTTGCCGATGAAGCGTCAGGCCCTCGCCGATGCATCAGTGCAAACTCGATTAGAACTTGCCGTGCTGAATCGTCGGCTCGCGGATTACCGACCGTTTTTGAGAGTCGGCGATTATTCTCCCGTTCGGACCGCGGCGGAGAATGATTTTTTGACGCGGAATCTCACCGCACAACAACTCAAGCAACTTCAAGAAGCCGATCTGGCGCTGATGCGTTACAGCGGCGAAGCGGATGAGCTTTATCAATACGACGTGCTGCGAGCCGCCGTGCGCGTTTATGCCGCCCGAGCTGCGCAGGGGCAATAGTTGCGTTTAAGAAGCCGCTTGCAGGCTGCGTACCAGGCGCTGGTCCTGTCCGTAAGCTTGCACTTGAATCGATTCGAGCTTTTTGACAATGACTTTGAATCGTTCGAGGTGCGGTGGCTTGATCAAATAACCGGCCGCGCCCAACGTTGCGGCTCGTTGTTTGTCTTGCGCGTCGGTCGAAACGGTACACATGATGATGGGCGTGTGACGAAAGGTGTCGCTCGTTTGGATGAGCTGCATCAGTTGGAAGCCGTCCATGCCGGGAAGACTGATATCCAGCAAGATCAGATCAATGGGCTCGCGGCGATAGTGGGCTTCGTACAGCTGATCAAGTGCCTGCTTGGAGTTGTTGGCGATCTGGAGATTGCAGCCGAGGCCGCCTTTTTCAAACAAAAGCCTTTTGGTTAGAAGTAGATGATCTTCTATATCCTCAACCAGTAAAACATTTGCCAAACAGTTGGGGTTTCTCTCTGCGTCGACACACTCGGCGAGGTCGCAGGGCAGGGCAAAAAGAATCGTTCCCGTGTGAATTTCTTCGACGGCTATCCGCTGTAGCCGAGGCAACGCGGGGATGCCAACTCGACTGAGTGCCAACTCGACCATGTGAGCGAGCATCTTGAGAATGGCCACTTCCTCGTCAGACGATTCGTGCTTTTGTAGCCAATAGGTGCTGATTGCGGCCTGCGGACGAGGATGCCCCAGCGGCACGATTATCAAACTCTTGGCGAACGTGTGGCTATCCGCGCCGAATTGAAAACGCTCGTCGAGGTTGATGTCATGGCAAACCGCGACTCGACGATTGAGCATGGCCCAGCCACTGTTGCAAAGATGCAGGGGTAGCAGTTGGCCGTCGTGAAGAATGTCTTGGTCAGGTTCGGGTAGGCAATAACATTGATCGCCATAGCGGAGAACCAAACTGCCGCCATCGGCCGAGAGCAATTCGCCGAGCGCATGGTTAACGAGCAGCGCGACATGTTCGAGATCAGTTGCCAGGGCCAATTGCTTGGCGATTGAAGAGAGCTGCTCAATCGCCTTAACGTACCAATACACAGACGCCATGATACTTGCCTAACATCCGGTTGCTGCTCGCCCCACGGAATGGGAATCACCACAGGGATAGCTTGACATGGTTCGACCCAACAAGGAGGGATGTACTTCTGCTTAAGATATCAATCAGTAATACTTTGCTTAGTTCTTAGCGATCAATGTGTCGAATTCAACAAAGTCCGTGGAAGGCTGGGCATGCTCAAGCCTTTCCATACGTGCAACCACTTGGTTAAAGGATTCTGCTAAATCTTTCCAATAGTCGTCTTTACGAAATGCTATCGAACGAACTGGCTTCCCGGCTGCCAGGTCGTTCATGCAGCGTTGCAATCGATAGATGGGTCCCGCGAAGCGATTGGTGTGCTTGGCAAGGTCGTACATCAAAATTGGCAACAGGATGAGCGTGCTGCCAACCGCAATCAAAAGTGCGCCCAAGAGTGAAGGGACCTCGGCACGCATCCGAATTAAGGCATCGGCACCCGGAGTGATGTAAACCCAGCCAAGGACATTGAGAGCCGTCACCACCGCCAGACTGAGCAGCCAATAACAGGCGGCCTTGCCTAGCAAACCTCCTTGGACTTCCTGATCGACCAGATACTTTTTGCGTTGGATATGCTTAGCCATTGTTCCGCTCCTCGCTCAAGAATTCTAAAAAAGTCTCCCATCTATAACGTAGCTCATAACGCCCTAAGAATCGTAGGGACTGTTCGGGATGTAGTGATCCTTGTTGAATTGGCGATTCAAGGGGCGTCTCCGCAGGTGGTTGCTGCAACTCAATTCCGAGAAAGCTGCGCTGTCTGCTTTTTAATTGACCCCATGTTTTCATGATTTACTGTGTGTGAATCCAAAACCATTTGATTCTCACCTACCTCAAGGCGGCCAAGATTTGCTAAATTGATAGTGAGATTAGGCAATCATGCGACTTTAAGTAGGACCTGCGATGTCGACCGCACCGACCCCCGGCGAGGAAAAAGCCTCGCGGAATTTTATTGAACAAATCATCGATGCCGATTTGGCAGCCGGAAAGAACGGGGGACGCGTCCATACCCGGTTCCCGCCCGAGCCGAACGGCTACCTGCACATTGGCCATGCCAAGAGCATTTGCTTGAATGCAGGGCTTGCGCGGCAGTACGGCGGCAAATTCAATCTGCGGTTTGACGACACTAATCCCACCAAGGAAGAACAGGAGTATGTCGATTCGATTCTCGACGACGTCCGCTGGCTGGGGGGTGATTGGGAAGATCGGTTGTTCTTCGCCTCGGATTACTTCGAGCAGCTCCACGACTGGGCGGTGCAGTTGATCAAAGGTGGGAAGGCTTTTGTCTGCGACCTGAACGCCGAAGAGATGCGCGAATACCGCGGCACACTTGTTGAATCTGGCAAGAACAGTCCCTACCGCGATCGCAGCGTCGAGGAGAATCTCGATTTGTTCGCGCGGATGCGGAAAGGGGAATTCCCCGACGGCGCGCGGACCTTGCGCGCGAAGATCGATATGGCTTCTTCGAACATCAATCTCCGCGATCCGGTGATGTATCGCATCAAGCATGCCCACCATCATCGCACGGGCGATACGTGGTGCATCTATCCGTCCTACGATTACACCCATGGGCAAAGCGATTCGATCGAAGGAATCACGCACTCGATTTGCACGCTCGAGTTTGAAAATCATCGCCCGCTGTACGATTGGTTCTGTGAATCACTAGGGATTCATCATCCGCAACAGATTGAATTTGCACGGCTGAACCTCACCTTCGCCGTGATGAGTAAGCGTAAACTATTGCAATTGGTGACCGAGAAGCACGTCTCGGGTTGGGACGATCCGCGGATGCTCACGATTCGTGGTCTGCGCCGCCGCGGCTACACGGCCGAGGCGATTCAAGCATTCTGCGAACGCATCGGCGTGGCAAAGTTCAACAGCACGATCGACATGGCATGGCTGGAAGATGCGATTCGCGAAAACCTCAACGATGCGGCCCCGCGGGCGATGGCTGTTCTGAAACCGCTCAAAGTCGTGCTGACAAATATCGAACTCGGCGAAGTGATTGAAATCGAAGCTCCCAATCATCCGCAAAAGCCAGAAATGGGAACGCGGATGATCCCACTGACGCGCGAAATCTTTATCGAAGAAGACGATTTCATGGAGGATGCGCCGTCGAAATTCTTCCGTTTGAAGCCAGGGGGCGAAGTGCGCGTTCGCTGCGCGGGAATTATCAAATGTGATGAAGTGAAAAAAGATGCGATGGGCAAAATCACGGAACTGCACTGCACGTTCGATCCCGATCACAGCCGTAAAGTGAAGGGGACGATCCACTGGGTTTCCGCCGCAAGCGCGATCAACGCCGAAGTGCGGCTCTACGATCACTTGTTCCGCGTGGAGAATCCAGACGAAGCTCCCGAAGGGGGAACGTTTCTCGATAACATCAATCCGAATTCGCTCGACGTGCTGACCACGGCCCAACTCGAACCATCGCTGCTCAACGCCATGCCGGGAGAACATTACCAATTCGAACGGCTGGGCTACTTCTTCGTCGATCCGATGGACTCGAAACCGAACAAGCCGGTATTCAATCGCACCTCGACGTTGCGCGATAGCTGGGTGAAGGAAGCGAAGAAGAGTTAAACACTCGCCCTTACAAACACAAAGTAAGCGAGTATTAGTGCTGCGAGAATTCCGAGTGTCAGATTGACGGCTTGTTTACGGCCAGCGAGTAAATTGATCGCCACGTACGCGACCAAGCCCAACGCGATGCCGTCGCCGATGGAAAACGTGAAGGGGATGGCGATCATCAGCAGGAACGCGGGGATTGATTCGCCGGGGGTTTGCCATTCGATTTCGGTGATGTTCCGAACCATCATGGCTCCCACCAACACCAAGGCCGACGCGGTGATCGGTGGATAGGAACCGACGAGTTCCACAAGCGGTGCGAAAAATAGCGCAGCGAGAAAACAACAGGCCGTGAAGATTGCCGTCAAACCGGTGCGGCCCCCGGCTTCCACTCCGGCGGCGGATTCCACGTAGCTGGTCACGGTCGACGTGCCGAGGCAAGCCCCGCAAATCGTGCCCGTGGCGTCGGCAGTCATCGCGCGGCCGACATTGGGGAGCTTGCCATTTTTCACGAGTCCCGCTTGTTGGGTCACTCCGATAAGCGTGCCAATCGTGTCGAACATGTCGATGAACAAAAACACGACCACGAACGGCAGGATTCGCAGGTCGAACACGCCGAGCAGATCGAATTTGAAAAAGGTTGGTGCAAGCGATGGGGGAGGGGCCATCCAATCGCCGGACCAATGTAACTTCGTCATGAGTTGCGATTGAGCCACGACGGGATTTGATGTCCAGCTTTCAAAGTTAGGCAGCAGCATTTGCAGCAAGATAGCCGTGAGCAAGGATGCTACGATTCCCGCGAGGACGGCCCCGCGGATGTTGCGGGAGAAAAATGCTCCGCCGATCACGAGTCCCGCGAAGAAAACGATCACGTCGGGATCGTAAACAACGTGATTCATAGCGATGAACGTCGCGGGGTTGGCGATAATGACTTCGCCATTTTTGAGTCCGATCAATGCAATAAATAATCCGATGCCTACGGCGATCGCACTCTTGAGGCTGGGGCTGAGGGCATCGAAGATTTTTTCGCGTACGCCCAGCAGCGTCAGCACTAAGAATAACAGACCACTTAGCAGCACTACGCCCAGCGCGACTTGCCAAGGCTCGTTATGACCCGTGGCCGCGATGGCGGGGAGCAAGGCGAGCACGAAATAGGCGTTAATTCCCATCCCCGGGGCTAGGGCCACGGGGTAGTTCGCCATGAGTGCCATCACAACTGAGGCGATGGCCGAGGCAATGCAGGTTGCGGCCATGACGCCGGCGAAGTCCATGCCGGTATCGATGCCGAACATCTTTCCCGAAAGCATCGCGGGCTGCACGAAGATGATGTAACACATCGTGAGGAATGTGGTCAGCCCCGCGGCGAGCTCAGTGCCGACGGTGGTGCCGCGGGCGGAGAGGTGGAATTGGCGTTCGAGGAAATTCATGAGGGAGTGGGGTTACATAGTTAATTGAATGCACCGCCCGCTGAAGCGGGCTCGCCTACTCAAATCGCCTACAGGCGAGCCCGCTTCAGCGGGCGGTGCCTAAAACTGCTTTGCATGATGTCAAAACTCCATTACAATGCGGCACATGTCCAAACCTGTTCGCAAAATCTCGCGAGGTCGGAATCTTGAGTACCGTGATTCGCATCGGTACGAGCATTGGTTAATTGACAACCAAGTTTACTTCATTACTGCTCGGTGTCGCGATCAGTTTCCTGCACTTCGCAGCGAAGCGGCTAAAGCCATTTTCTGGGATCGATTTGAGCACTATACCAAGCAATTTCGCTTCGTGCCTTGGGTGACTTCGCTGCTGGACAATCATTATCACACGCTTGGCTATTTGTACGAAGGGCGAAATCTTTCGCCGTTGATGCAGCGACTTCACGGTTCCGTGGCAAAATTGGTGAATGATTTGTTGCCCGAGCGGCGACTTAATTTTTGGCGCGATGCCAAAGGTCACGAATACTTCGACGGGGCGATCCGCGATGAAAGACAAGGCCGGTTGGCTTATCGGTACACGCTGATGCAGGCGGTCCGCCATGGCTTCGCGGATGATTGGCGGTCCTATCCGCACACGCGAGTGAACGTTAATGTGGAGTCCGCTATTCGGCGTTCGCTTGAACTGGATGCTTTTTTAGATGGGGTGCCGTATAAACGGTATTTGAAACAACGGCCTAAGTAAGGCGCCGCCCGCTTAAGCGGGCTCGCCTGGAGACTTTTCTTATGTTGATTCAATCGCGTTTCATGTGTTGGTTTTTGGCGTTCTTGATGCTGGTTACGCCGAGTGGGCAGTTGCTGGCTCAAGATGTGCCGCCGATTGATATGACTTACGTGCTACCCCAGGCGTGCCTCGTCGTCTCGGCGCGGCCGCAAGCGATTTACAACTCGCCCATGTTTCAGATGATGCCGCTGGAAGTGTTGCAGGCAGCTTCCATCCAGCACGTTGGCATCGACGCCTTGGAAATGGACCGCTTGCTAATTTCGATGGAGCCGCCACTCACCGGCCCGCCGAATTATTCGGTGATCATGAGTTTCACCAGCGACGTGACCGGAAAACTGGTCCCCGAAGTGACAAAAAATTTGGAAGAACAGGTCGGTAGCGCACGGCCGCATTTCAAGAATCCCAAGCAGATCGAGCCGAGCCTCTATTTCCCCACCGACAGGACGATTCTTGCCACGTCGGAAGACGTCCTGCAAAAGTTTCTCACCGGCGGGATCACGCCCTACGAGAACAACATCAATGCTCAGCTGGCCTCGGCGGCGGGGGATGATTTGTATGTCGCGGTCGACGTTGCGCCGCTGCGCCCGATGATTAACATGGGTCTCATGCAAGCCGAAATCCCCATGGAGTTGGGGTATCTGTATGAAGCGCCCAACTTGATCAAGTCGGTTGAATTCCGCATGAATGTTTCGAACGCCGGCACGAGCGAGCTGGTCGTCGACGCCAACAACGCTGCAGACGCCGAAAAGCTTGAGCAAATCCTGGTGAAGACTGCCGACCTGATCAAGACACAAGCGAACGCTGAGATCGCTCGGCTTAAAGCGGATGCCGATCCTGTGCAACAAGCGCTTGGCCGTTATCAAGAGCGGATGCTCTCGAGCACTTACGACGCGGTGATGCCCAAACGCGAAGGGGAGAAGTTTGTCATCTTTCGTGTTGCAGGGGAGGGGAGCGATGCCACGGCACTGACAACGGTGGCCATTTCGGGAATCTTGGTGGCTTTGTTGCTCCCCGCTGTGCAAGCCGCGCGGGAAGCGGCGCGGCAAATGGCATCGGCCAACAACATGAAGAAAATCAACCTCGCGCTGCACAACTATGCTGACACGAAAAAGGCTTTCCCTGCGCATGCTAATTATAGCCCCGACGGAAAGCCGCTTTTGAGTTGGCGCGTGCATATCCTTCCGTTCTTTGAACAGCAAGCGCTCTATGACCAATTTCATCTCGATGAACCTTGGGATAGCGATCACAATAAAAAGCTGATTGCCTTGATGCCACCCGAATTTCTCGACCCAAGCTCAAAGTGGCAGCCAGCCAACGGCAAGACTCATTATCTGGGTGTTGTCGGTGAAAAGATGTTCTTTAATGGCACCGACAAAGGCACTACCTTTGCAGGAATTCGAGACGGCACGGCTAATACCATCATGATCGTGCAAGTGAACGATGACCGAGCAACGACATGGACTAAACCCGAAGACTGGGAGCTGGAAGAAAAAAATCCGCTCAATGGACTTATCCCCAACCTGCATCCAGGCACTTTTCTGGCGAGCTTTGCTGATGCTCATGTGCGAACCATTAATGGCGAGATTGATCTCACATGGTTCAAGGGGGCACTGACCAGAGCCGGAAATGAACTGACGCCTCTACCGTAAGTTTGGCGGTTTCGGCCCTTGTCATGGTAGGGCCCAAGCGGGCATAATCGCGGGTTCGTTTAGAATTCACTGCCCGCCCGCTGAAGCGGGCTCGCCACTCACCACGCGTAACTCGAACTATGCCACTTGTTGTTGTCGGATCGGTCGCTATTGATAACGTCGAAACTCCCACTGACCGTCGGGATAACCTGCTTGGGGGTTCGGCCACCCACTTCTCCTATGCCGCGAGCTTCTTCACAAGCGTGCGGCTCGTGGGGGTCGTCGGTGCCGATTGGCCCGCCGAGCACACCAAGTTGCTCAGCGACCGCAACATCGACGTGTCAGGGCTGCACCAAGTGGAAGGGGGTAAGACCTTCACTTGGACCGGCCGGTATCACGACAACATGAACGACCGCGACACGCTCGACGTACAGCTCAACGTGTTCGGCGAGTTCGATCCCGTGTTGCCGGAAAGTTATCGTCGGGCGAAGTATGTGTTTCTCGCCAACGGCGTGCCGGCCGTGCAAATGAAAGTTCTTTCGCAAGTACCGGGCCGACGGTTAGCCGTGGCCGACACGATGGACTTGTGGATTAACATCGCACGGGACGATCTGAACAAGCTACTCACGCAACTCGATGGGTTGGTGCTTAACGACAGCGAAGCGAAATTGATCGCCCAAACGGAAAATCTCGTCACGGCGGGACATCGCGTGCGCGAGATGGGTCCCAAGTTTGTGATTATCAAAAAGGGCGAGCATGGGGCCATGTTCTTTAGCGAACATGAAACCTATGTGCTCCCGGCCTACCCCACGCAAAACGTCATCGATCCCACGGGCGCGGGCGACAGCTTCGCCGGCGGCATGATGGGTTATCTCTCCGAACGTGACAACTTCGATCCCGAGACGCTCAAGACCGCCATGGCCTATGGTATTCTCGTGGCGAGTTTTAATGTCGAAGGTTTTGGACTGGAACGGCTGACCGAGATTACCCGTGCGGATATCGATGAGCGGATGGAGCTCTATCGTAAGATGCTCAACTTCTAATAAAGCAACGAACTTTCGATTGTTTAGCCGCGATCAGATTTGATCACAGGGAAATAAACTGGCTTCAATCGTCACACACTTCGTAAGCGTGCGATGATTGAAGCCAGATACTTCGGTCGCCTAGGCTCTCTCAGGATGACCCTGTACGTAGGCGTTTGCGCGGCAGCAATTATTTCAGCGGCCAATCGCGCAAGATCCGTTCGGTTTCTTCGGCGTGGCCGCTTTCGTCGCGGACCATGTCTTCGAGCTGCACGGCCAGGCCTTTATCGCCGAACGCATCGGCTTCTTTGGCCCGCTGAGTGTAGTCGGCGGTCGCTTTTTTCTCGGCCTTGAGGATCGCTTCGAGCATTTCGTGATTGCTGTGGGCTTCGGTCACTGGACGGGGGACCGTCGTCGGCTCGCCACCCAAGGCCACGATCTTGTTAGCTAAGAACTGCGCGTGGCCTTGTTCATCGGGCACTTCGGCCAGGAAAAACTCCGCGAGTTGCGGACGATACGGCCCGGTCGCTTTGGCGGCATAAGTCAAATATTGAATAATCGCCGAGAGTTCACCCGCTAGATCTTCATTGAGCTTCTTGATCAGGGTTTCTTTTTCCATATCATCCTCCATTTTATTTTTGTTCGCGAGCAGCGATGACTTGTTTGTAAGTTGTATAGCCGCCGCTCAAATTGGCCACGTTGAATCCCCGCTGCGCGAGGATGCGTGTTGCTAAGTAACCGCGCTGCCCCACTTGGCAATAAGCCAAGATGGTTTTCTCTCGTGGCAACTCCTCAAGCCGCTCACGCAACTGTTCAATGGGTATATTTACCGCGCCCGGGACACTACCCCGCGCGAATTCTTCCGGCGAACGCACATCCACCAGAAACTTGTCCTCATTATCCTGCGTTTGGTCGAAGTGAGCAATCGGCTGCAACTCTTCCAGTACATCAGCCGCAACAAACCCCGCCATATTAACCGGATCTTTCGCCGAACCAAATTGCGGGGCGTAGGCGAGTTCCATTTCTTCCAAGTCGTACACGGTCATACCCGCTTGAATCGCAACAGCCAGCACGTCGATCCGCTTATCAACTCCGGAGCGTCCAGCAACTTGTGCGCCAAGAATTTTGCCATCGGAGGGTGCGAATAAGAGTTTCAAAGTCATCTGCTCGGCACCAGGATAGTAGCCCGCATGGTTCGCGGGATGCACGTAAATTTTCTTGTAAGGAGTATTCGACGCCCGCAATGCTTTCTCGCTGAATCCAGTCATCGCAGCTGCCATCTCAAACACACCGACGATGGCCGTGCCCTGGGTACCGCGAAAATGAGCCTCATAACCAAATATATGGTCAGCGGCGATGCGGCCCTGGCGGTTGGCGGGACCGGCCAGTGGAATCTGCGACGGTGACCCGTCGATGAAGTTGAAAGTTTCGACCGCATCGCCGACTGCATAAATATCGGGGTCGCTCGTTTGCATGTATTCGTTGACACGGATGCCGCCACGCGGACCAACTTCTAATTCTGCATCAAGGGCCAGTTTGTTCTCGGGCCGAACGCCCACGCTCAGCACCACAAAATCGGCAGTGAGTTGCTCACCAGACCGCAGGCGCAAATGCAGCTGACCATTTTGAGGTTCGATCGCTTCCGCGGCATCGGAGAGCACAAGCTGCACGCCCTTGGCACGCAAGTGGTCGGCAATCGGGCTGACCATTTCGGCGTCCCAAGGAGGCAGAATCTGGTTGGCCAGTTCCACCACCGTGGTTTGAATCCCGCGATGGACGAGATTTTCGGCCATTTCCAAACCAATGAAGCCCGCACCAACGATGACTGCACTTTTCGCTGAGCTTGTCACCGCAAACAGTTGATCGGCATCGCGCAGATCGCGCAACGTAAACACATTGGGCAGATTCGCGCCAGGAATCGGCGGGCGAATTGGCACGGCACCGGGGGAAAGAATCAACTTGTCGTAGGACTCAGAGTATTCGCGGCCTGATTCCAGCTCGCGGACATGTGCTTTTCTTGCTTGGCGGTCAATGCTCAGCACTTCACTGCGTGTGCGAACATCCAGCCGATAGCGCTCGATAAGTCGCTGTTTCGGCGCGACGAGCAATTTATCACGGCCCTGAATCACGCCGCCGACGTAATAGGGGAGGCCGCAGTTGGCAAATGAGGGCGCCTCGCCTCGTTCAAAAAGAATGATCTCGGCGTCTTCGTCCAAGCGGCGTGCCCGAGCCGCGGCCGATGCCCCACCCGCCACCGCACCCACGATGACGATTTTCATCTTACACCTGCGCTTTCAATAAGAGATTGAATCAAACTTTATTCCACGGCATCCGCGCGAGTAACATCCCCATGCCACAGGTGTCGGTCACACCGGCAAAGACAAGCCCCGCCCCCACGAACGCACTCAGACCGACGAAGTAGGGATGAACGAAGTACCCGAGAACCACTCCCAGTAAAACGAGACTCCCCGCCGCGATGCGAACTTGCCGTTCAAGGGACATCGCCTTTTTGCCACGAACAACGGGAAGCCCCGCTGCTTCCCACGCTTGCGTCCCGCCATCAACGCTCACGACATTTGCTACGCCAGCATCAATCATTTTTTGGCAAGCCTTGGCCGAGCGGCCCCCCATTTTGCAAATGAAGTAGAGCGGCTGACCTTGATCAGCAGGAACTGCTTGCGGCGTTAGCTCATCGAGCGGTACGTTCCGTGCGACCGTGGCATGCACTTCACGATACTCGGCCGGCATACGGACATCGATGATTTCGCAAGCCTCGCCTCGTTTGATGCGCTCGGATAAATCCTGTGGAGAAATCGTGGCAACGGACATAACAACCTCCTGGGAGTCTAACTCCCGAAACGCTGCTCGACGCAATGAATGATATTGGCCAATTGCGGTTCGACGACGCGATAGTAACGCCGCTGGCCATCTTTGGTGCTATCAAGAAACCCACAGCGCTGCATCAAACGCAGATGCTCCGATGCCATGTGGGGCACAATTTCGCAAACTTCGGCCAGTTCGCCCACAGTATATTCGTGGTCGAGGAGCAGTTGCACGATCTTGAGCCGATGGGGATGCGCGAGAATCTTGAGGCATTCGGCAGCGTGCGCAAATGCCTCGGGGGTCAGCGTTTTGCGTCGCTGTGTTTTTGCTTTAGAACCTGTTTGTGCAGCCATGGGATTTCCTTTCTACTCAAATATATCGGAAGATTCCGATATATTCAAGTGAGGAAACTTGCTGCGAACATGGCAAGCTAGGCAACATTAGGCACAGCGAATAGCCGGATCGCCACGCGATCCGGTAATAGCGGCCAGAACGAGCTATGCCGCCCGGGCCATCCGGGGGGGACGAATCACCCGCCCCGTGAGATCGGACATCTGCGAAAGGCCCATCTTAGCAACGGCGAGTCCCAGCAGATCGTGCTGTGGCTCTTCGGTGGCTTTGGTTTTCTCCTGCCACAGCCAGATCGAAGCGGCCGACTGAAAGCCGACGCGGATGCCATGGCGGTGGGCACGGAAGAAAAACTCCTCGCGAGCATCGTCACGGAGTTCGGGATCCCAGCCCCCCATGGCACGCACCCGATCCGTGCGGGCCACGAAGAAGTTGCCCACGAGATCGCACCACCAAAAACCATCGCCTTGGGAGCGTGAGCCTGCAATCAAGCCGAGACGGTCACCAGCAATTTCCAAGAGGGCGTGCTGGGGCAGTGGCTTGCGTTTTGTGAAGAACCAAAGTTTCTTTGCCGAACCGATGATTTCCCCCGCTGCCACGTCGAGCCGGTCGCTTGCCACGAGATCCAGCAAGGTTACGAGCTGACTATCGCGGTGGATTTCAGCACGATTGTCGAGCATCAGGAAATAGGGCGTGCGTACTCGGGCAAGCAGGGCATTGTGCGCCGCAGCTTGGCCTTTTTCGCTCGGCAGGCGGAAGTAATCGGCTTGCTTGCATTTTGTCGGCTCGACGCCGTCGTCGGCCACAAGCACTTTGAGTTCGGGGTGAAACTTGCGAATGCTGCTCACCAAGCGACTCAGGGCCTTGGGTTGATCAAAGGTGCGAATGATAGCAGTCAACTTCGAGAGGTCGGGTGTAGCCACGGGTGAGTCCTGCAGAAGCGAGAAAGAGATCGGCGAGTCTATCCATTAGAAAAAATCGCCGATTGCGGCCTGTGCGCTCAACAAAATTGTTTCGCACGGCGTCGCTTCAACGCTTTCGCCAGAACACCGAGGCGTCAAAGTTTAACAGGCGGTGAATCGATCACTCTGCTGGCGCGAGCAATTCTTTAAGTTCTAGCCGCTGCATCGTGTGCGCGGAACTGGGGGGCGTGCCGAGCGCCAGGTGCAGAACCAAATCCGTGGGCTCGAAGACCATTGTTTGCAGCGTCATCTCGCCCTGGTTGGCACTATGCAATGCCGCCTGAATGTCGGCAACGCCCAGAGCCGACTTCTGCCCGGCGGTCTGCAGGCGGTCATAACGCCAGCACTCGTCGTTGATAATTAATCCCGGCATGCGGAAGTGGTTCGTGCAAGGCAGCACACCCTGTGTGGCATCGCGTCGGGCGATTTGCTTCGGCGTAATCTCAAAAATAACGGCCTGCTCTGGATCGCACACCGCGAGGTTGGCCTGTGTGGTGGCGCGCGTACGCTTGAGCAACGCTTCGGCCTCGGCGACGGTCGTGCATTCTTCTAAGATTTGTCGAAAGGTGAGGGTCATGGGCACGCCCAAGGCATCGAAGTGGCTGGAACCATCCGCCGAGTCATAAACATCGAGCGTCGCCACGCAGAGTCCCGCGTCGTTCATGCCCGAGACGACGCCCATCATGCCGGGATAACCAATCGACACGAAAGCATGCTTGCCCGTGGGTTTCACGACGCTGACCACGCTGAAACGATCGAGCACACCAAACGGCGGGAAATCGAAGTTTCGACCAAACAGCATTTTGCCGGTGGCGCTTTTGCTTGGTTCGACAATCAAGGTGGAACAACCGATTCGCCGCAATTCGAGCAGCGTGTTTCCCACGGCCAAGGTTTCCAGATCGAGTTTTCCTTGGTTGGCTGCGGCATTGATTTCTCGCTGGTACCGCTCGGGCGCATTGAGCATGAGCGTTCTCCCCGCCTGGGCGGCTAGCGGATAAAAGAATTCCATCCCCGATTCAATGAACAATCGTTTGGGAAAGCCGAGCAAATCGCTGGAATGCTTCGCCAAGAGCGCGGCATGTTGCTCGCCAATTTCTTCCGGCGTGCCCACCAAAGTCACCACGGGAATTGAATTGATATACCGCAATTCACCAAGACCATGCCGTGCCGTGGGAAAGAGTTCTTCTGCGCAAAGCTGCGAGCAACATAACGCAACGACGAACAGAAACACTAAAGCGCGAATCATGAGAAGGCCCAACAATCACCAAAGGAATCCGTTACGCCGTAATTATAGCGCTCCACACGATTCGACCAACAGCGACTGAATTACACTGTGAAAAGCAAAACCGCTAATCCACGCTAAAGGGCGCTAATAAAATATTAGCGATAATTAGCGCAGATTAGCGGTTTAAAGGAATGCTGGCAGGAATTAAAGGTAGGTGTTGATCAAGTTTTCGATCATTTCCTGGCGTCCACTGCGGTTGCCGCTGATTTCACCCTTTTCAAGCGCAACCTTTTCCAGCGAAGCGAGCGAATGCTTGCCCCCTTCGATTTCGGCGCCGAGACCGCTATCCCAACTGGCGTAACGTTCCTTAAGAATCCCTTCGAGTTTGCCGTCGGCACGAATGGCGGCGGCGATTTTCAGACCACGGGCAAATGCGTCCATGCCACCGATGTGGGCATAGAACAGATCGATTGGCTCGAAGCTCTCGCGGCGAACCTTGGCATCGAAATTCACGCCGCCCGTCTTCAGCCCGCCATACTTGAGAATCTCATACATACACTGGGTGGTGAGATAAATGTCGGTGGGAAATTGATCCGTATCCCAACCCAACAGCATGTCGCCCGTGTTGGCGTCGATTGAGCCCAGCGCGCCGGCCGAGCCAGCCACGTCGAGTTCGTGCTGCATCGTGTGCCCCGCCAAGGTCGCGTGATTAGTTTCGAGATTCAGTTTCAAATGATCGAGCAAATCATATTGGCGTAGAAAGTTGAGACACGCCGCGGCATCGCTGTCGTACTGATGCTTGGTCGGTTCCTTCGGCTTGGGCTCGATGTAGAACTGGCCTTTGAAACCGATTTGCTTGGCGTAATCGACGGCCATGTGCAGGAAGCGAGCCAGATTATCGAGCTCGCGCTGCATGTTGGTGTTCCAAAGATTCTGATAACCTTCGCGTCCACCCCAGAACGTGTAGCCCGCTCCACCCAATTCGTGAGTGACTTCGAGGGCCTTCTTCACTTGCGCGGCAGCATAGGCGAAGACTTCGCTATTGGGGCTAGTTGCCGCCCCGTGCATATAGCGCGGGTTGCTGAACATGTTCGCCGTGCCCCATAAGAGCTTGATGCCGGTCCGCTCTTGCTCTTCCTTGAGCACCGCGGCAACGGCGTCGAGATTCTTATTGGATTCAGCGAGAGTTTTCCCTTCGGGAGCCACGTCACGATCGTGGAAGGCATAGAACGGCGCGCCGAGCTTGTCGATGAACTCAAACGCCACACGAGCGCGGTTCTTGGCATTCTCAACCGAATCACTGCCATCTTCCCAAGGTCGCACAGCCGTGCCGGGACCAAACGGGTCGCTCCCCGTGCCGCGGAACGTGTGCCAGTACACAACGCTGAACCGTAAGTGGTCGCGCATCGTGCGGCCTTCCACTTTTTCGTCGGCGTCGTAGTAGCGGAAGGCCAGGGGGTTCTTGCTTTGCGGACCTTCAAAGGGAATACGGCTGATTTCGGGAAACGCGGCCATGATAAGTTGAACCTTTGTAATCTTTTACAATTCGCGACGAGGCGAGAGGAGTTACTTTCGTTGGGAAATTCGCGGCGGCCAAGTGTCTGGCCCGGCGAGTTCCTAATCCATCGATTCTAGCGGTTGGCCCGCCTGATGTCAGGATTCCACAAGGCCGAAAAATCTATGAATTTGCGACAAAATAGGTAGTTTTTGCGGTGATGCGAACGGGCCGTTTTGTGGACGGATTGCGACAGCCGTACTACCATGAAGGCTAGCCATTGAAATCACTCATTTGATCGGCACCACGGCTCGCTCTCACGGAACAGAACGTCGTCATAATGAATTTGCGTTTTTCCCAGCTCACGGCCGCGCGCGTCGCAGCCCTGATACTTATAGTGACGCTTTGCACACAGACCGCCAGCGCTACGATTGCGCGGTTTCAGACGACACTCGGCACGATCAACGTGAGGTTGTACGACTCGGCCACACCACTGTCGGTGAACAATTTTAAAAGCTACGCGAACGCCAATCGTTGGGACGGCACGGTCATTCACCGCAGCGTGCCAGGCTTCATCGTGCAAGGAGGCGGTTTTAGTCTAAGCCCCGATGTTTTTCACCCTACCAATGTGGTGACCTACCCGGCCGTGCAGAACGAGTTTGGTATTTCGAATCTTCGCGGAACAGTTGCCTATGCCAAACTGGGTGGAGATCCGAACAGTGCCACCAGCCAATGGTTTTTCAACCTGGCGAACAACAGCAGCAATCTCGACAATCAAAACGGTGGGTTCACGGTTTTTGGCCGCGTGCTGGGGAACGGCATGTCCGTTGTCGACAGTATCGCCGCGCTGTCGCGCGTTAACGCGGGTGGCGCATTCACGGATTTTCCGGTGACCGATCTCCAAAAGGTGATCGCTCAACAAAATGTCTTCAATACCGAAGCCGTTGTCATTTCCGATGTCTCGATTTTGAATCTGCCCGCCGGAGATTATAACTTGGACGGGGTTGTGAATCAGGCCGATCTGACGATTTGGCAAGCTGATTATGGTTCGACCACCAAAGCCGAAGCCGACGGCAACGGCGATGGCCGTGTTGATGGAAAAGATTTTCTCATTTGGCAACATTCAGTTGGCCAATCAATACCGCTGGCAAGTATTGCTACCGTGCCCGAGCCGAGCAGCGTTGCGATCGTTGGTATCGCGTTGTTAGGATTCGCGACACGACGATTACGATAGTCATCGGAAATCGAATTTAATCACCGCTAAAGGCTTTGTATTTCTCAGCCAGCTTCGCTTCCTTTTCGTCACCCCGATGCAGCACGATGCGATAGTGCAAGACCAATGAAGCCCCCTTCGGCAAAGTCAGGCGGAGTGGTCGTTCGCGAACATCGCCATCACCGTCCGTGAAGGCGAGCTTACCTAAAGGGTTCCCAGCGAAGAGGCCGTAAGTCCGCACGTGCCAGGGTGCGGGGTAGTTCAAACTTTCGGGGTGAGCAAAAATCGCGATCCCCACCTGCTCGCCTTCGATGGGCCCTTGATAGTCGACCCATTCGGCCGGCTGGGCCCACGCAGCGTCATCGGTGAGCCCACGGCTACTGACAATGCGGCCACCTTGCTTGTGATCAACGTTCATGCTGTCGGCGACTCGCAAGGCAAAGACGCCTTCCTTGCTGTCAGAAAATTCTAGGTCACCTTCGCTGGCTGTCAGCACCAATCGGCAATCGAGCCAACGGTCTTCGCCATCCGTGCCGAAAGTCCAAGTGCGTTCGTCTTCACAAACTTTTTCGCCATCCGGCGCGAGCCAATCATTCTTTGTGATGATGGTCGCCGTTTCGCCGTCGGTGTCAGCACGAACGAATTCTCGCTGCCGTTGTTCACCAAAGGGAAAGGGCTTATCCCCCGAGCCGGGTTCATGCCAGAAATCGATGCCGTTGATCCCTTCGTAACCGACCCAAACCGAACGGTGATGAATATGATCTTGGGCTTCTCCGGCAGTGCCCTCACCCACGGGATAGGCGCGCGTGAAGGGCTTACCCGTTGGACCAATCACCGGCCAAAGCACCGGTCGCGTACCCGATTTGGTCAGATAACGGGTAAATAATTCGCCATCGATGTTGATCGTTACGCCATCGTCTTCTTGGCTCAACGAGAGCTTGTGCTCCGTTTCCGCGGCCAAGCACACACTCTTAAATAGCACACAAAAGCTAACGATGAGGGCTAAGAATCGCATGCAAATCTCCCAGACAAACACGAAGAGTCAGACCAGCTTAACATGACTTCGCCGCTGGGTTAAATGGCGCATCTCTACTTCCCTCGTACAGTTTGCGAAAATATCATGTGAACTTTGCAACGAAACAGTCCTAATCAATGAGGTGCCGTCATCGCTGGTCAAGCTTGGGAAATTGTCGAGGGTTCAGGCCCCGTGGTTGCGGTCGCCCTGCATGATGGACATAACGTGCGCGAAGAGCTCTTACCGCTCTTCGCGTTGTCGGAAGCCGACCGGTTGCGAGAGGAAGATCCTTTTACGGCCGTGTGGACTGCTATCGCACCCACAAAAGTGATTGCGCGTCGTTCGCGGTTTGAGGTCGACCTTAACCGTCCACGCGAAAAGGCGGTTTACCAGACGCCAGCCGATGCCTGGGGACTCACCGTCTGGCGTGAGCCTTTGGCCGAAGACGTGTTAGATCGCTCGCGAGCGATACGTGCCGAGTTTTACGAGACGGTCAAGGAACTGCTCACCCGCAAGGTGGCCGAGCATGGCCGCGTGGTGATTTACGAATTACACACTTACAATCATCACCGCCTCGGGCCGCAGGCACCGTATGATGATCCCCAACTCAATCCGCAGGTTAATCTCGGCACGGCTTACAACCACCCACAATGGCGACCCGTGTTGGAGCGATTCATGAGCGACTTGCGAGAACACGATTTTCCCGGCGGGAAACTCGATGTCCGCGAGAACATCAAATTCGAGGGGGGCCATTTTGCGGAGTGGGTTGGCGAAACCTTCCCGACTACCGTGTGCAACCTCTGCATCGAGTTCAAGAAATTCTTTATGGACGAGTGGACCGGTGTGCCGATTCCGGCGTTGCTCGCGGCGATCACGGCGGCGCTCGAAAGCACGGCCCCGGGAGTGCTGGAGGAGGTCGATAAGCTTTGAGCCGCGGAATCGCTTCAATATCGACCCTTTCCCAAGAATTTTTGGACGACATCCATGCGCGGCTGTTGGCGGGGCAGCCCGTGAGCTGCGATCTCCCTGGTGGCGGATCGCTCTATATGGAACGGCCGTTGCCGTTTCTCGCGGTGTACCGTCAGACTGCTGAGAATGATTTCGGCACCGCGGAGTTGGTCAAAGGTGAAGCGGCGTATTTGATAATTCCCCCTTCGATGGTCAAAAAAGAGTTGCTGCAACTCCTGAAGACAATTATCGAATTGCAACGCGAGCGCTTCGGGGCATTCCTGATTATTGAAGTTTGGTCCGCGGAAGATGCCGATGTCAAAGCGGCTTTTGCCGAAAGTGCGCTCGAACCGACGGAGTTTCGCCCGGCATTCTCCATCGAAGCTCGCAGCCCGCATACGCCAATGCGAACTATCGAAGCGTTGCGTCGGCAACTGGAACGTATCACATATTTGAAACAGGCGGCCGCCGTGGCGGTCGATACCACGCCCAACGCAACTTTAGGAAGTGTCGCCGCACTGCTGACCCCGGCGAAACTTTACGAGATGGGTTCCGAGGTCGTTGGAATCTGCGTTCGCCCCGTTTATCGCAATCATTCCACAGGGGAGTTGTATCCGTCGGTATTGCGGATGGTGAAACGCAACATCGGACGGGCTCTCAAGCAGGCGTTCTTCGCTTTTTGCAAGGTTCACACCAACGCTACCCCCGAGCATTTTTATTCGCTCGGTCGTAGCACGATTCTTAACTCGGTACGCTTCGTCGATCGGCGTCTCAATGAAATCAGCAAGAGCTTTAGTTTTCTCCTGCAAGTTACGCCCGTGAACGCCGAGGCTGCGTGGCATGAATTTCAGAAGGGGCATTTTGAAGCTGGGCCGCGTTATTACTATCGCCCGCTTGCGATGGAGCCGTCGGGACTCAAGCGGCAGCTGTTTCAACTCGCCATCGACAAAATCGAAGACCCGACGCTGCATGAATTGTTTCACGAACGTCGCGACGAACTTGACCGCAAGATCACGATGCTCAGCGACGTGGGCACCAAACGATTCGTCTTTGGCAGCCAACAAGTCTACGGCGAATTGAGCGCGAGCTTGCTGAGCCTGGCACAAAGTTTGCTAGAAAAAATCAAGGCTCATAGCCGCGAGGATGTGAGCCAAGGCGAAGTCACCGCCGCGGAGTTTGCCAAACATGCTCGCAAGGAGGTGGACTACTACAAAAAACTGATGCCCCAATTCACCGCCGAGGTGGTGATCCGTGATGACATGTACGCGGGTTTGATGTGCTCTGACGGAGATCTGCTAATCGGTCGTGACGCGAAAATTCCTCGCAGCCGGATCGACGCGCTTTTGCACCATGAAGTTGGCACGCATTTGCTTACGTATTACAACGGGCTTGTCGAGCCTTTTAAGCTGCTGCACACGGGGCTGGCCGGTTACGATTCGCTGCAAGAAGGTATCGCTGTGTTAAGCGAATATTTAGTCGGTGGGTTGAGCAAGCCGCGGTTGCGGTTGTTGGCCGCACGAGTGTGGGCGGTGCATATGTTGCTGGAAGGTGCTACGTTTGTCGAAACTTTTCGGGCGCTCGCCAAAGAGTTTGAATTTGCTCAACGTGTCGCTTATACCGTCACGATGCGTGTCTACCGTGGTGGCGGATTGACCAAGGATGCCGTCTATCTCCGGGGGTTAGTTGAAATCTTGGACTATTTGGGACAAGGGGGGACGCTCGACCCCTTGTTCGTAGGTAAGATTGCGAGCGAACATATTCGCTTCGTGCGCGAGTTGTTGCATCGCAAGGTAATATTACCGGCGACGCTCCAGCCGCGTTACTTGCAACTTCCCGGCGTGGCGGAACGCCTGGAACGACTTGGCTCGGGGATGACGGTCCTCAATCTCATCGAAGACTGAATGCTCTTCACAGGAACAGTTTATGCGGATTGGTTTTGTCGTTAATAACATTGCGACCGAAGAAGAAGGCTACACCACCACGCGGCTGGCTATGACCGCGATCAATCAGGGCCATCAGGCCTGGATGATTGGCACGGGCGATTTTGCGTTTGATCCTGATGATCAAGTTCGAGCCCGCGCGCGGACGGCTCCGGGGCAAAAATATAAATCGACGAAGACTTTCCTTCAGGAATTGCGCGGCCCGAACGGCATCATCGAGCGGATCAGCGTGCAAGATCTTGATATTTTGATGTTGCGCAACGATCCGGCTCAAGATCAGGGACCACGCAGCTGGGCACAGCAAGCGGGAATTATCTTCGGCCGTGCCGCCATGCGCCACGGGGTGATTGTACTCAACGATCCCGACGGCCTGAATCACGCCATCAACAAAATGTACTTCCAGTTGTTTCCCGAGGAAGTTCGCCCCGCCACGCTCATCACCCGCGATCGCAACGAGATTCGCGACTTTGCACGCTCGCATAACAACGACGTCGTGATTAAGCCGCTGCAAGGCTCGGGAGGGCAGGGGGTCTTTCGCATCGTGGGCGATCAGCTCGGCAATCTCAATCAAATGATCGAGTCCATTTCACGTGATGGGTATGTCGTCGCGCAGGAATATCTGCCGCTGGCCGCGGAAGGGGACATGCGGCTGTTTATGATGAACGGCCAGCCGCTCCGTTATAAAGGCAAATATGCCGCCTTCCGCCGGGTTCGCAGCGGCGACGACATTCGCAGCAATATTCACGCGGGGGGCAAAAAGGCACAAGCGGTGGTGGATGACGCCGCCTTGCGGATCGCAGAGATCGTGCGGCCCAAACTCGTGACCGACGGCATGTTCTTTGTGGGACTCGACATCGTTGGCAACAAGCTGATGGAAATCAATGTTTTCAGCCCCGGCGGTTTGGGAAGTGCCCAAAGCTTTGAAAACGTAAATTTCACGATTCCTGTGATTGAAGCCCTCGAGCGAAAAGTGCAATATATGGGCTTCTATCAACGCAATTTCAATAACGTTGACATGGCCACTTTGTAACAAATACCGAACCGAAACGATTCGGCTAAATGGAAAATTTCAATGTTCGTTGTCACCGTTTACATTACGATTCAGCCCGAGCACGTCGGCCCGTTTCGCGAGGCCGTATTGCGGCACGCGAATAACTCGCTTACCAAAGAAACCGGCTGCCGGCAGTTCGACGTGGCATTTGACCCCGCCGACGATTTGCGTGTGTTTATTTTTGAGCGCTACGACGACGAAGCGGCATTCAACGTCCACACCGCATCGGAGCATTTTGCATGGTTTGCGAGCGTCGCCGGGCCGTGGATTGCCACGCGGCAGTTGGATACGTGGGAGCAAGCGACTTCGTGACGTGCCGTGCGCCTCGGTGCCTTTGCTTCGAGCCGGCCAGCCAATGTTGCCACTTAATGGACTTCGGCAATTCGAACGAGATCCTCATCTTTGCCCGCGACAAGCAGCGTTTCTGAATCCTTCAACAAAGCATCAGGATCCGGAGCAGGGTCGATCTGATCAGTCAGCACGTCGTGAATTGCGATTACGGAAATGCCGAACTGTCTGCGAAGTTCCAAAACGCGCAGCGATTTGCCGCTCCAACACTCCGGCACCGCCATTTCCTGAATGCTAAAACCTGGCCCCAGTCGGACATAATTCAACAGGCCAACTCCAGACATGCGCGATCCGAGTGAGATCGCAGATTCACGCTCTGGAAAGATTGATTCAGTGACACCCAGGTGATCCATAACCCGGGCGTGATCGCGTGAGATGACTTTGACGTAAACGTCGCGAACATGGATGTCATGCAGGGCCATCGTCGAAAGTATGCTTGCCGTGATATCGTCTCCAGTGCTGATCACCCCTGCATCGGCCCCCTTAGCTCCTATACGCTCGAGCACCTGCACGTCGCGTCCATCACCCACCGCAGCGCGCGTGACGTAAGGGGCCACACGATCGACCGATTTCTCGTCAGGATCAATCGCGACGACCTCGTGACCTTTGGCAAACAATGCCTCTGCGACACTCGCGCCAAAATTTCCCAAACCGACAATGACGAATCGTTTCATAACTATTCTCTCAAAGCACGTTTTACCCGACGATGACGTCTTCATACGAGTAGCGGAAATTACTACGCCTGTATTGACCGATCGCAATAGCTGAGGCGAGAGTCAAGGGACCTACCCTCCCCAGAAACATGAGCACCACCATGAGCAGTCGCCCTCGATTGTTGAGCGCAGGTGTTTCTCCCATGGAAAGCCCGACGGTATTAAAAGCGCTGACGACCTCAAACATTTGGCTTAAAAACCGGTCTTGCGCCGGCTGAATGGCTGTGAGCAACAAGATGCCGACGGTCACCAGCCCAAACGCCATGACAAAGAGTCCGATAGCTCGCTCGGTGGTTTCCTTGGGAATCGATCGCCCCGCAAAACTGGTCGATTCGTACCCCATAAACCGTGACCAGGCAACCAAACCAATGAGCGCGAAGGTCGTTGTCTTGATTCCCCCCGCGGTGGAACCTGGGGATCCACCGATCATCATAAGAATGATCGTCAGAAAATTGGCACTGTCGCTAGCTTGGGAGTAGTCGACGGAATTAAATCCCGCCGTTCGCGCCGTGACGCTCAAGAATAAGGAATTGGTTGCCTGATCGGCTATCGAAAGATGCCTCAGTGAGGCGTCCTTTTCAAAACTTGCAAAAAGGACCCAGCCTCCGAGGATCAACGCGATCGTGGTCACTACGACGATCCGGCTGTGCAAGGATATTCGGAAGATCTTATTTTGCTGACCTGCGACATAGCGGAGATGGATTTCTTCCATAGCCAGGAAACCCAGCCCCCCTGCGACAATCAGAGACATGATGACGATCAATGTCGCTGGGGCTTTCTGGAAGCTCATCAGGCTGTTGCTGAAAGTCGAAAATCCCGCGTTGCAAAAGGCGCTCACTGAATGGAACACGGCAGGCCAAGCGGCATCGACCCACCCCATGTGTGAAATCCATAAGACATACAAAATGATAGCACCGAGCAGTTCAATCGCGATCGTAAAGCGAAGCACGTCAAACGTGAGTTGGCGCATATTCACATGAGGGGCAGCGCGAGAGAGATCGTTCGAAAACGCCTCGTGTCGCAACGAAAGTCTTTTTCCCAAGGCGGTGATAATAATGCTCGAAAAGGCAATCATCCCCAAACCACCCAACTGAATGAGCAAGAGTAACCACGCCTGCCCGGCCATGGTAAAGTACGTGGCCGTGTCCTCAACAATCAAGCCGGTCACGCAAACCGCGCTTGTCGAAGTAAAAAGTGCGTCTATCCAGTCAAGCGGTTCGCCCGTATAGAGACCAGGCAGAAACAGGAGGCCGAGTGTGCCCACAAGAATCAAGATGGCAAACGAGCCGACAAACAAGCGCGGCGGGGTCAGCCATTGTGCACTCAACAAGCTATGTCGACGCGCAACGTCCCATTTGTCGATCGTGCGACGCTTCTTCAATTTCACTGAGCGCTCATCAAAAAAACAAGAGGTATTCGAAGTCCGCCGTCGGTCTCTTGGAACAATAAGATGTTAGAGCATATCAGTGCGGGCAGCAACCTACGGGACTTGTCTGGCGGTCGGTTTCATATCGCGTCGATGTCTGCTGATTGAAAAAGAAAATGTATTCGACTCAGTGGCACATGAGTGAGGGCCATGTATCCCCGCCATCCTCTGAAGCCGTAAAGAAACCACTTAGTCAATTGAGGTAGCCGGCACTTGACCTCATGGCCCGCTTCGGGTCGCCGGGGCTAGTGAAACGTCAACGTCCTCGGTCTTCTCAAGCAGATACTTCCGCCGGCGTTCAACAAAGCTCTTTAATCCCTTCGTCTTCACGTCGTCGGACGTGGCCTGCAAGAATCCCGCGGTTGTGCCCAACTTCTTCGTGTCGGCGGCGACTTCGTCGGCAATCAACTCGCGGTACTCAGCCACGACCGGGCCCAACTGCTCCCAATCGAGCGACTGTTCGGCAATCGTCCGCACGGCTGCCAAGTAGCGCTCCCTTAGTTCCGGCACGGCGAGCAATTTACTCCGCAGGGGTGTTCGCTCGTTTTTCAAGCCCACGAGAGGATCCAAATCGACGCCCCCTTCGCGGGGTCCGCCTCGTCCACCTCCTGGTGGGCCAAAGCCTGGAGGTCCCATGCCCGGTGGGCCAAATGGTGAGCCACCCGGCGGTGGTCCCTCGGCACGACGGCCCTCGGGTGGGCCAAATCTTCCGGGCGGGCCGCGACGGCCTCCCGGCGGTCCATGTCCTTCGCGTAGCGCTTCGTTCATGTCGTGCGGAATCAAATGAAATTGCCCATCGGCATCGAGAAACAGACTGTAATCACTCGCCCGCGTCCAATAGCCGTCACTGTTCACCAGAGCCACGTCGAGGGCCAAGAACCACAACGTCGAATCAATATCCAAAATCGGTTCGAGTTTGGCCTGCAAATCATCAGGGGGCGTTTCTTCCAAGACGCGGCACAATTCAATAAGTGCTTGCCACGATTTCTCGTTGTCTTTTGATTTGATCTCGTAACGTTCGCGATAAGGTTCGATCTCTTCGCCCAAGTATCTCAGGCCGCCATCGCCGTTGGGGCTGCCGCTGACTTTCCAGCGTGCCCCCTTGGCCTTGCCATAGTTCGCTTTGAGAAAATCTTTGTTGAACTGCTCGACGTTGCCGTAGATGCCCCAATTCTCGCCATTGATCACAACGCGGACCAAATTGGCTCGCGGGGCCGGAATATATGTCCGCGCGATGTGCGAATACAACGCGGAACTCATCATCGAGTCGTCGCCGTTGAGATTCAGCAAATTCAGCGTCTTGTAGCCGTCAAGCCGTTGATCTTCGTGCAGGTCGTCCAGCGAGAGATTCAGCGAGCGCTTGTACCCCGTGGGAACCATGAAATAGGACGATTGGCCGCGGTAGTGAACCCCGACATCGGGATTTTCCTGGCCATCAACGATCAACTTCGCGGGAACTTCCACGTCGGTGTTGTAAAAGGCGGCGAGTTCTTCTTGCCAATCATCGTTCTCGAAGTTCAAAAACAGCGTCCGTAACGCATTGGGATCATACAGCCCTGCTTCGGAGGCATTCGTCACATCGCCAGGGGAAATGGCAACGCCTGGTTCGGGAGGTTCTCGGTCGTTGCGAGGACCAAACCGGGGTCCTCGTCGTTCACCGGCGGGTGGCATTTCCTCGCGAGCTGCATCACGTTCGGCGCGATTCAAGCGGCCATCGCCATCTTCGTCAAACTCGGCCACAAGCTTGCGTTCTTGCCCCATCGGTCCACCAGGACCGCCAAAGCCGGGCCCGCCGGGGGGACCAAAACCGGGCGGTCCAAATCCTTGCGGTGGTTGGGCGAAAAGCGATGTGGCGAGTAGGCAGGCGACGATCAGAGCGAACACAATGCGCATGGCAAGTCCCTTTTAACAAGCAAGCCGGATCGTCTCTCCCGCTAGATCGGGGTCGAGACGACCCGGCTCAACTCAATTAAACCGCGCTGACCTACGAAAGTTTCGCCGTGCTTACTCGACTGCTTTCTCAGACTTCACCTCCACGGGTGGCATTTCCTTGCGATCGGCACTCAAGTGATCACCAATCCCTGGCACGCCGTCGGCGCCCACGGGGACATGAATGCTCGAACCTTCAAAGTCTTTGCCGACCGGTTCGAATTTCCCACCAAGTTGCTCGGCCAGAAAGGCTTCAGTCACGGCATTGAACGACATACGATTCGGTTCGTTGGAAAAACCGTGACCTTCGTCGGGATAGAGGACATAGGTGACAGGAATTTTCTTCGATTCCATCGCGTCGACAATTTGATCGGCTTCGAGCTGCGTCACGCGGGGGTCGTTGGCCCCTTGGCCGATGAGCAGCGGCTTGACGATCTTATCCACCAAAGTCAGCGGCGAACGCTTAAGCAATTCCGCGCGACCTTCCTCGGTGTCGACGTCGCCGACGCGGACTTTCATCACCGGCATGAACGGAATCCAATAAGGCGGGACGTTCTCAAGCAGCGTCACCAAACTCGACGGGCCGACAATGTCGACGCCGCAGGCAAACACATCGGGCGTATAAGTCAAACCGACGAGCGTGGCATAACCACCGTAGCTGCCACCCATGATGGCGACCTTGTCACGTTGAGCGATGCCTTTGTCGACGGCCCAGTTCACGGCGTCGATCAAATCCTCGTGCATTTTGCGCGACCATTCGCCGTTGGCGGCGTTGACAAAATTCTTACCAAAACCGGTCGAGCCGCGGTAATTGACGCTCAGCACCGCGTAGCCGCGGTCGGCCAGCCATTGATGCGAGCTGTTAAAGCCCCAGTCATCGCGCGCCCAGGGACCACCATGCACATCGAGCACCAAGGGGACTGGCTTATCGGGGACGCCATCGCCATCAGGATCGGACCCCTTGGGTAAGGTTAAATACGAAACCAGATTTAGCCCATCGCGACTCTTGATGATGGGGGTGTGCATCTTGGAAAACTCGTAGTTTTCGAGATCATCTCGACTGTTAAACAGGAATTTGGCTTTCTTTTTGTCGCGATCGTAAAGATAAAACTTGATCGGCCCGTCATCGAGCATATAAGCCACGGTCCAGAGTTTGTCGTCCAGCGTGCGACTCGTGACCAGCACTTCGCCATCTTCGACGGTCGCCAGATAATCGAGGTCAGCGCGAATCGCTTCGTCGAGAATCTTCCATTCGTCGCGGGTGTAATTAAAGCTCACGGCTTGAATCGTCTTCTCCGTGGGATGGGTCATCACACTCCCCACGTCGGCGCGGGGATCGTCGGCGATGAGCTTGGTTTCGCCGGTATTGAGATTCAAAGCGTACAACCCACCGGTGTCACGATTGCGGCTGTCTTGCAAATACAGCACATCGCCCGTCTTGTCGAAACCGGCGGGGCCCGTGTTCATCGCATCTTCAGGACCCGTGGTGATGAACTCTTCCCATTCAGCCCCTTCGCCCGTATCGCCCGGCTTCTTGGGCTTCATCAACGCGGTGCCGCCATCAGGGGTGTAGTTGAAGGCAAACCGCACATTGAAGTCGTTGTCAGTCACATAGGCGGCGACCCCTTCATTCTTTTGCACGAGCTCGCGTTCGCCCGTTTCGATGTTCACGCGCCACACATCGTGAAGTTGCGGAATACGATCGTTGAGACCGATCAGGATTTCATTGGGGAATTTGTCGCTCGTGTCTTGAACTTGAGCATGAATGTTGTCGAGCGGCGTAAGGTCTTTAGTTTCGCCAGTACCGACATTCGTGGAATAAATGTGCCAGTTCTCGTCGCCAGCCTTGTCTTGTGTGTAAAGGATGTGATTACCGGTATAAGCCCAGTAGTAACCGCGAATGTCGCGAATCTTGTCGTTGGTCACGGGCTTGGCTTTGGAAATATCATCAATCGGAGCCACCCAGACATTGAGAATCCCATCCACGGGGGCAAGGTAGCTGAACCATTTGCCATTGGGACTGACGCGGGCACTCGCACGCTGGGGATTGCCAAACAAGACACTGCGGGGAATCAAGGTGGGCTCCTTGGCTGATTTGATTTTGGTTGGTGTTTCCGCGGCTGTTGCGTTCATCACACCGCCGAGCGTGAGCAAAGCCAGAAAAAGTCTGCTGGCCCACTTCCGTGGGCTGGAAATTTCAAGATAAGCATATTTCATGCGGATTCTCCGTAGACATGACAAGGCAAGGAATCGGGTATTGTTTCGAGTTTTTTGTATTGCCACAAGCGCACAATTAATTTCGCCAGCTCAGGCCCCGCGTTACACTAAACAGCTTCAGATTTTCCACGCCGCGAAACGTCCACGATGCGTCTGAAATTGCCAGAATCAGGGTTGTCCAGAGCTGGAGCCAGCGATCATGCACTGGCCACGCAGCCTTTGCTACTCGTGGCCGTGGCATTCGCTTTGGGCATCGTTGCCGATCGATTTGGCTCGGTGTGGTTTGAATCTCGTACGGCCATCGATTGGTGGGCGGCGGCGGCGGGAATCGCAACCGCACTGGCACTACTTCTCTATCACGGCCATTACTTGCGTACGTCGCTCGTAGCGCTGCTGTTCGCCTGTCTATTTTTAGGCGGGTCTTGGCACGATCTGCGGTGGAATTATTGCGCTAACACCGATCTTGCCCGTTACGCGGCGGCCACGACGGAGCCGGTTTGCCTGAAGGCCACCGCCACGACTCCATCGAGTTGGCGACCCGCCGCGGAAACAACACCTTTGCGAGCGATTCCCGCCGAGCCTCGCAGCGAAGTCGAAATTCAAGTTACACGCTTACGCAACGGCACAAGATGGCAACAGGTCAGCGGTACGGTGCGATTACGGGTCAATGGCGTGCTGCCCGAGATTACGCCGGGGGATCAGTTGCTCATCTTCGCTCGATTGAGTGAGTTGAGACCCGTGATGAATCCAGGGCAGTTTGATTTCTCACTCGCCGACCGCGCGGCGGGACATCATTGCGAATTGTTCACTCAATCACCCGCCTGCGTGTCAGTTTTAGAGCCGGCAAGTTCCTTGTCATTCGATACTTGGCTGGCTGCAATGGGCCGTTGGTGTCAACGGCAACTCACTCGCTATGTCGGCTTCAACCAACAGTCGATGGCGCAAGCTCTGACCTTGGGTGTACGGGGAGAACTCAACGACGAAACCATGGACGCCTTCATGAATACGGGGACGATTCATTTAGTCGTCGTTTCCGGCATGCACGTGGGCCTCATTGCCGTGTTAGTTGGGCTGGTTGCAAGTTTTCTGCCTGTTTCACAGTCGACAAGGCTCGTTCTGATAATTTTCTGCGTCCTGGCTTACGCAGCCATTGTTGGGCCGCAACCCTCGGTCGTGCGTTCGACAATCTTTGTGGTCTGCTCGCTCCTCGCGATCGCGCGATTTCGTCAACTCAATATCGTGAATTCCCTTGCCACGGCAGCTTTGTTGGTGATGGTGATCAACCCGGCGGAATTATTTCGCACGGGAACCCAACTCAGTTTTCTGGGAGTCGCGGCTGTCGTCGCTTCAATCGCATGGATCTGGCCGCACGACGACAATGATCCCCTAGAGCGGATGATCGCCAGCTACTCCACGTGGCCACAATTCTTCTGGGATGGCTTTAAGCATCGCGTGTGGCTCGTATGCGTCGCGTCGATCGCGGCTTGGATCGTCGTGACACCGTTGCTCCTTTACAACTTTAATATCATCAGTCCGTCATCGTTTGTGCTAACGCCACTCGCTTGGCTGCCGATGTCAATTGCTTTGGTTTCCGGGTTACTGATTTGTACGGTCGGATTTTTGTTTGCTCCCATTGCTTGGCTACTCGGGAAAGTCTGTGGAATCTGCCTACTACTGAGTGAATGGATCATTGACCTGGGCAGCCGAGTGCCGGGAAGCTACGCCTACTTCGCGGGTCCAACGCTGTGGTGGCTTGTCGTATTTTATGCAGCGCTGGCTTGGTTTGCTTTGCTCCCCCACTTGCGGCCGAAACTTAAGAATCAGGCTGTGCTGGCAATGTTTTGGATTGCATTCGGGCTTGCCGTTTCGACTTGGAATCATCGCGCCAGCGATCAACTGCAATGCACTTTCCTTTCGGTGGGACATGGAACGTGCGTCGTTATGGAATTTCCCTCGGGCGAAACGTTTCTCTACGATGCGGGCAGTTTGGGCTCGCCCGAAGGAACCACAAACGTCATTTCCAGCTTTCTTTGGTCACAAGGCATCACACACATCGACGCCATCGTGATCTCGCATGCCGACGTGGATCACTACAACGGCGTGCCCGGCTTGCTCGAGCGATTTTCCGTCGATCAAATCTTCGTCTCACCCTTAATGTTCGATCCCTGGGCAACGCAAGGCGAATTGACCGCACCCAACTTTTTGAAAGAAAAAATCACTCAGGCAGGTGTGCCGCTGGAAGTTGTGTGGATGAACGATGTCCTGCCCATTGATGACGAACGGGTGAACATCGAAGTTCTGCATCCGCCCCAATTCGGAGTGGCCGGTCTCGATAATGCCAACAGCGTTCTGCTGCTGATTGAATTCGCCGGTCAGCGTATTCTGTTGCCGGGCGATTTGGAATCTCCTGGGATTGAAGCCGTGATGGCCGAAGCCCCGCTGGACGTCGATGTGCTGCTCGCCCCGCATCACGGTAGCAACAACAGCGACCCGCCGGGTTTCGCCAACTGGTGTACGCCAGAATGGGTGGTCCTAAGCGGCCGCTATCAACCTACTCAAACCCAATTCGCCACGGTCTCGTACAATAAAGCTGGAGCCCAAGTCTTTCACACCTCGCAAGAAGGTGCGGTCGATTTTACTGTCAGTTCTGCCGGAGTCGTTTGGCACGCCTTTCGCGGCAGTTTCTTGCATAACAATTAATTCAGGCTTTTGGACGCCCTATCGATAAACACCCAAATTCCCTATGCTTTCTAGGTTGGCGACTATGTGGCAACCTGAAACAGCCAAAACCAGCCATTGATTGCCGGGGGTTAGTTGGTAAAGATTGATGTATCGAGACGACTTCTTGAAACTCGATATCAACAACACTTTGCATAACTTTTAAGGAACAGCAAACGTGTCGACGGAATCTTCCTCGCCCGAATCCAATAATAATCATCCCCATTGGCAGCAACGGGCCGCTGATTATCAGGCCAGTCTCAAACAATCGGGCACGGCCGCGATGGCAGCCGCCAATGCTGCCTACCTCCGTGGCAAGCAAGCCTTCGATGAACTGGGACCAAACTGGCCAATCGTGATTTGGATCGCGGTGGTTCATGTCCTGGCCGTGATCGCACCGTTCTTTTTCACGTGGCCCGCACTTATTACTTGCGTGATTCTGGCATTTGTTACCGGCAGCTTTGGCGTCTGCATGGGTTATCATCGCTTGCTTACGCATCAGAGTTTTCAAACCTATCGTCCGATCCGCTGGCTACTCGCGTTCCTCGGAGGATTATCGGGCGAAGGCTCGGCACTCACGTGGGTGGCTCAACATCGCAAACACCACGCACATAGCGATGAAGATGGCGATCCTCATTCGCCCGTGCATGGCAACTGGTGGAGCCATCTGTTGTGGTTCATGCCGGACTTCGGCCGCAAGTGGCACAAAGATCTTTTGAGCCGCTATGCCCCCGATATCACCAAAGACAAGGTGATGGTCGTGCTGCACTATATGTTCTTGCCTTCGCACTTCTTGCTGGGTGGCGTTCTCTTCGCCATGGGCTATTTTGGTCCCGAAAGTTGGGGACTCGGCTCGGCCTGGGCTGGGTGGTCAATGGTCTTTTGGGGCCTCGGCGTGCGGATGGTCTACGTGCTGCACGTTACCTGGTTCGTGAATTCCGCCACGCATCTATGGGGCTATCGCAATTACGACACCACCGACAATAGCCGTAACTTGTGGTGGGTGGCGATCTTGGCCTGGGGTGAAGGTTGGCATAACAACCATCACGCCTATCAGCGTGTTGCCAGCCAGGGCCACCGTTGGTGGGAGATCGATGTCACCTATTGGTGCATCCTACTGATGGAAAAGCTTGGGCTGGCTTGGGATGTGATTCGACTGAAAGACGTCCGCAAGCAAGCCGTGTAACAATGTTTCTCAAGCCGAGCTTTAGTCTGAGCCGGTGGAGAACAAAAAAGTATACAGCGTTTCTCTCCCAGTTTATACTAGGTGGATCAATCCCACTATTTCACGCTTGCTTTTCACTACTTCTCCAGAAAATACGACTCATGATGCGACCTACTTTTACTTGTTCCGCGCTTATGTGCCTCTGCGTCCTCTTGTCATCTAGTTCTACAACTTCGGCGCGCGAAGTGGTTGCTTTCTGGGGATTCGCCAGCGATTACGACTTCACCACCAATCCCAACAAACAGGATTTTGCACCCGAGGTAGATGGCACAGTAGCAGGCAACGCCAATCTGCAAGCATTTTTGGGAGTCGCTAATAGCTTAGACAACAATGGCGGAACAGGGTTTGTCTCATATACCTCGCCCACCAGCGGCGCTATCTTCGATCCCACCAACACCCTCAAGTTCGACGATATCAAGGGGGGCGGAAGTAACTTTGACATTGGCGGCGTCAGCACTTTTCAGGTCGACAAGAGCGATGGTGCAGGACCTTTAGCGGGTAACTTCGGTAACGACGCGCTTCTTTATATCACGCTTGACGGCACCGGTTATGAAGATTTTGAGATCCGTTTCGATGTCGAAGCAACTCCCGGCGAGTTGCCGCCTTCATTCGACATCTCCTTCCGCACAGGCGGAACGGGCGGCACTTGGTACCGATTACTAGCGCAGAACAACGTACCGCTGAGCTTCATGGATTACGTTCCTGCTGACCCCGAGAACCAATCCGCAGACAGCGGAGTTATTTCGCTTTCTTCGATCCTCAATGGCGCTTCGATCGAACTCATCATCAACGACTTCGTCGAAGGGAATGGCAACGATGAGATGGAAATCGACAACATAGAAATCACGGCGAACCTGACCGTGCCAGAACCATCGACGCTTGGTCTGCTTGTCGTTGCCGGCTGTGCGATGATGACGCGGCGTGTGATGGCTTAGAAATTTAAAACTACCTTGAATTATTCAGCAGCTATTTCGCCGATTGAACGATCAATACGCCATACATCGTAGACGATGGCGGTATCAACGTCTGCCAGCACTTCAAACTGGATGCCCAAGGGCAGTGCAAATCCAACTCTTACCGTATCGTAGCGAGATTCACCGAAACCATCAGGGTCCGTGGCTAAGGCGCGATCAAGATCTCTCGCTGCCTCAACACATTGATCACGATCTTCTCGGTTCGCAAATATTGCCTCAAGACGTTCTTCAGCTTGAGGCGACCAGAAGACCCTGTAGCTCATTGGATTCCAAGTCGGTTAAGAATCTCATCCAGGGGCTTACCAGTCTTCACGCTGCGAAGGTTCTCTGTTTCGGCAATTGAAAGTGGCGGCTCAAGCCGCAAATCTTTGACGGGCGGATGAGCGGGTAGGGGCGAAAAAATGCCCAAAGCCCTGCCATGGCTGTCACAGACAATGGCTTGGCTGGCGAGTTTGCCGAGTTGATCGCCGAAGGATTGCGCGACGGTGATTTCTTGCATGGTTGAAAATGCTCTCGCTCAAAAGGTGATGCCTCCCGTATTCTAAAGAGGTGCTATTCAACATACCAGAAAAGAGCACTTCGATGGCCTTGAAGCACTGCTAAATGGCTGCCACATGTTCAATTTACACCCTTTTCCCCATATTTTTGCGGTTGCCAGCAGGCCAAAGATCGCTAAATTAGAGGGGTCGTATTTTAATTTTGTAACACGTAGAGTAGGTAGGAACAGCCGCAACACTATGTCACTGAGGTTCGCTGGATAAGCTGGCTCACGAAGCAATGGGCTTCGGGTCGGCGGGACGAACCGTCTAATCTCATCGGTGACAGGCTGGCAATAACAGTTCAAGAGTAGGAAAAAATGTCGGTCACGAAAGAACGCAAGCAGGAATTGGTCACTGAATATGGGCGCGGTGGGACGGATACGGGTTCTCCCGAGATTCAGATTTCCATTCTGACAACCCGCATCGCCGAGTTGACCAAGCACTTGCGCGAGCATGACAAGGATCATGCTTGCCGCCGTGGCCTGCTAACTATCGTCGGCAAGCGCCGCCGTTTGTTGGATTATGTTAAGCGCAAGAATCCACAAAAGTATCTCGATCTGTTACGCCGTCTGGACATTCGTAAGTAATTTGGCGTAAGTAATTTGGCGTAGGTAAATCGCAGAAAGTGCGAACGCAAGCTACGGCCATTACTTCGTTCTGCAATGAGTTTAGGCTCTCTCTCGCCGCATGCCGGTCGGCTCAGAGTATTCGCGCAGTTTTGCGCGAATTTCTCGCCAATCCTTGATTGAACATGCGTTATTGGCTTTCCCAAAAGTAGGAAGAAAACATTGAGCAATAAAATTCGCGTTGAAAGACAAATCGGCAACGGCACGTTGAGCATTGAAACCGGTTATCTCGCCAAGCAAGCGGCAGGTAGCTGTCTCGTCCAATACGGCGACACCGTTGTCTTGTGTGCCGCCGCGGGTGGCCCTTCTCGTCCCGGTACTGACTTCTTTCCTTTGACTTGCGATTATCGCGAGCGCACTGCCGCGGCAGGCAAATTCCCCGGCGGCTTCATGAAGCGTGAAGGCCGGCCCACGACCAAAGAAACGCTGACCGCCCGTTTGATGGATCGCCCCATTCGTCCGATGTTCCCCGAAGGATATTTCGAGGAAGTTCAGATCCAAGCGTTCGTCATGTCGAGCGATAAGCAAACCGATGGCGACGTGTTGGCCATGAATGGTGCCAGCGCTGCGTTGTGCGTTTCGCCGCTGCCGTTCTCTGGCCCTTTGGGTTCGGTGCGTCTGGGTTATATCGAAGGCCAATTTGTGCCGTTCCCTACGCAAGATGATTTGGAAGTCAGCTCGCTCGACTTGATCGTCTCGGGCACGAAGGATGCCGTGCTGATGATCGAGGGCTTCTCGCGCGAGATGCCCGAAGACGTGATGGCCGAAGCGATTATGACGGCCCATCGCTATGTGAAAGAGCTTTGCGAACTGCAAGAAGAATTGGCCCAAAAGGTCGGCACGGAGAAGGTTCCGTACGTAGCAGCTCCTTCGGATGGCTTGTACGACGTCATCATGGAGAAATATGGCGATCGCTATCGCGAAGCTAATTTGATTGACGGCAAGCATGCTCGGCACGATGCCGTTGTTGCGATCAAGGAAGAAGCCGTCGCGGCTTTGATTCCTGATCCGAAAGCTGAAGGGGCTTACACACTCGATTCGTTCTACAAGCAGTGGCACATCTTGGAAGAAAAGCTCACTCGCGAGCAAATCCTTAATGGCACCCGCTCCGACGGTCGCGCCAGCACGGAACTGCGTCCCATTCATTGCGAAGTGGACTTGCTCCCCCGCGTGCATGGTTCGGCCGTGTTCCAGCGTGGTGAAACCCAAGCGTTTATCACCGTTACGCTCGGCACGGGCCGCGATGAGCAACGCGTTGACGGTCTGTTCGACGAATACACCAAGCGGTTCATGCTCGACTACAACTTCCCATCGTTCTCGGTCGGTGAATGCCGTCCGATTCGTGGTCCCGGTCGCCGCGAAATCGGCCACGGTGCTCTTGCTGAACGGAGCGTGAATCCCGTGCTCCCCGATCACGAGAAGTTCCCATACACGATCCGCGTGATTTCGGACATTTTGGAATCCAACGGCTCGAGTTCAATGGCTTCGGTCTGCGGTGCCACGTTGGGCTTGATGGCCGCGGGTGTGCCGATCACGAATCCCGTCGCCGGTATTTCCGTGGGGTTGATCAAGGAGGGTGACAAGTTCACGCTGCTGACCGACATCATCGGCAACGAAGATCACTTCGGCGACATGGACTTCAAGATCGCCGGCACGCAGAACGGCATCACGGGTATCCAGCTCGACCTTAAAATCAAGGGTATCAGCGAGGAAATCATCCGCGCGACGTTAACCCAATCCCGGGAAGCGCGGATCGAAATCTTGCGGAAGATGCTCAGCGCGATTCCCCGTCCTCGCTCGACCACGGCTGAATCGGCCCCACGGTTGTTGCGTACGAAGATCGACCCCCAGAAGATTGGCCTGTTGATCGGCCCTGGTGGCAAGACGATTCGCGGTATCCAAGAAGATGTTGGTTGCACGATCGACGTCGAAGAAGACGGCACGGTTACCGTCGCTGCCGCCGATCAGGCTTCCGCGGAAGAAGGCTTGGCCCGCGTGGATGCCCTGACGGCCAGCGTACAGGTCGGCAAGATCTACAACGGCCGCGTGACGAGCATCAAGGACTTTGGCGCGTTTGTTGAAATCCTGCCCGGTCGTGACGGCTTGTGCCACATCAGCGAACTCTCCAACGAGTACGTCGGCAGCGTGGCCGACATTTGCTCGGTTGGCGACTCGATGAAAGTGAAAGTGATCGCCGTCGACGAGCAAGACCGCGTGAAGCTCAGCCGTCGTGCTGCGATGGAAGAGCTCAACGAAACGGTCGATTCGGCTGCTGAATAGCATCCGGACCAACATTAAGAATGCTTATCGCTCACCGCTCGGCACCTGCAGGGCGTTGAGCGTTTTTTGTTGTGTGATCCAGAAGAATAGCGTTCCTGCCTTAATTCCCAGCGTGATGTCTCCAGAAATGGGAATAATTCCTCTATCATACTAAGCATGTCGCACGAACCAGCCAGCATCGGTACCGAGCAAACTTCCGAAGCCGTCAAGCGGCTGATGGATCAGTACACCGAGATCGCTCGGCTCGCGGGGGCGTTGGCTCACGAGATCAAGAATCCGCTCTCGACGATTCGGCTCAACATGGAACTCTTGGCCGAAGATTTAGAGGAAGCCCAAACGCCTGCACAACGTCGCGCGGCCAAGCGGATCGACGTCATGCAGCGTGAATGCCAACGACTGCAAGATTTGCTGGATGATTTTCTACAATACGCCAAGGTGCGGCATCTGCATCTGACGCCAACCGATCTCAACAAGGAAATCGGAGACACGCTCGACTTCTTCCAGCCCGAGGCCGCCGAGGCAGGAGTAGAGATCGTGCGTTATCTCGATCCTGAATTGCCGACGGTGCTCTTGGATCGCGAAGCGTTTCGAGGCGCGCTCTTTAATTTAATCTTGAATGCCAAGCAAGCGATGCCCGAGGGGGGGCAACTGATGGTCCGCACCGCCGCCACCAACGGCAGCGTGGCGATCCACTTGATCGACACGGGCATCGGCATGGACGACCGGACCGCCGCGCAAATGTTTGACGCCTTTTTCTCGACCAAGCCAGGGGGATCGGGATTGGGCTTGCCGACCACGGCCAAAATTATCGATGCACACAATGGCCGCATTACCGTGCAGAGCGAAGTTGGGCACGGGACGCAAATCACGATCGAGCTGCCTATCCCTGCGCGATTAACTCAAGAAACCCGCACCATCGATTTGACTCCGTCGTCGGTCGTGACGTTACCGACCGACTATTGACCGTTGTCCCACGATTTTCCAAGATTGCTTTCACACCTCTTTAACGCTTCGAGTATTCATGGCTGAATCCCGAACTACCACCGCGACCACGGGCCCACCGATTCGGGCTCTAATAATCGACAACGATGCTGCGCACGCCGAAACCATGGCCGACAGCTTATCGCGGGTTGGCTATCAGTGCACTGTCGCGATTACGGGCACCGAAGGGGCCAAGCTGCTTGAACAGGATACGTTCGAGATCGTAATCAGCGATCTCAAAATGCCCGACGTGGGTGGCCTCGAAATCTTGGCGATTTGCAAGGATTTGCAACCCGATGCCGAAGTGATTCTCGTCACGGGCCACGGCACGATTCAATCGGCCGTCGAAGCGATGCAGCAGGGGGCCTTCAATTACCTGCTCAAGCCGCTCGATTTGAAACAACTCCGCGCAGTGGTCGACAACGCCGCGCGTAATCAACATCTACGCCGCGCCAACGCGGAGCTGAGCCGTCGGCTTGATGAAAAATTTGGCTTTGAAGGAGTCATCGGCAACAGTCCGCAAATGTATGAGGTGATCGACCGCTTGCGGCGGATCGCCCCCACCGATGCCACGGTGTTGATCCAAGGGGACACCGGCACGGGCAAGGAATTGATCGCCCAGGCAATTCATCAGAACAGCCCGCGCAAGAGCCGCCCCTTCGTGGCCCTCAATTGTGCCGCGCTGAGTGAACACATTTTAGAAAGCGAGCTCTTCGGCCATGTGAAGGGGGCATTCACCGACGCCAGTGCCGACCGCGTCGGCAAGTTTGAATATTCCCACGGGGGAACGCTGTTTCTTGATGAAGTGGGAGACATGCCACTTCCCACGCAGATCAAGCTGTTGCGAGTTTTGGAAAGCAGTGAGATCACTCGTGTGGGCTCCAATGAAACAATTAAAGTCAACGTGCGAATCATCTCGGCTACCAATCGTGACCTGGAAGAAGCGATCCGTGCCGGCACGTTCCGCGAAGATTTGTATCATCGATTGAAAGTTGTGACGATCACTTTGCCGCGGCTGCGAGACCGCACGCAAGATATTCCGCTGTTGATCGATCATTTCATCAAAATCCACAGCCAACGGCATCACAAAGAGATTAAGAGCATCACTACGGCCGCGCGGCGGCGGCTAATGACCTACGATTGGCCCGGCAACGTGCGGCAACTCAAGAACATCATCGAAAGCATGATCGTCGTCGACTACGATCAGGTGCTCGACGTCGATGATTTGCCGGACGAACTTGCGGCGACGAATAACCACACCACCGTCGAAGTCGGCGGCCAAGGGCTTTCGGGTTTGGTTGGCAAGTCGCTGGCCGACCTAGAAGGCATGTTCATCGCCGAGACGTTGGAATTCGCCGGTGGCAACCGCGAAGAAGCCGCGCGAATGCTCGGCATCGGTGAGCGGACGCTTTATCGGAAGATCAAAGAATACAACTTGTAAAAGGAGAAATAGGAAAGTGGAAATGCGATTCCCCTTTCCCCTTTCCACTTTCCTATTTCAACTTTCGCTTATGCCCACAATCCGCCAACTGCCGACGAGTGTTGTTAACAAGATCGCCGCCGGTGAGGTGATCGAGCGGCCAGCGAGCGTCGTCAAGGAATTGGTCGAGAACTCGGTCGACAGTGGCGCGACGCGAATTGATATCACGGTCGAGCAGGGCGGGGTGGAGTTGATACGTGTTGCGGACAATGGCTGTGGCATCGCGGCCGATGAATTATCGCTCGCGGTAGCGAGCCATGCCACGAGCAAGATTGCCGCGGCAGACGATTTGTTTCACGTCACGACACTTGGCTTTCGCGGTGAGGCCCTCGCGTCGATTGCCGAAGTGAGCCGACTGGTGCTTCGCAGCCGTCCCGGTGATTGTGAAGCGGGTGCGGAACTGGAAGTCGTGGGGGGCCGTGCCGAGCCGATTCGCCCCGTCGGCTGCCCCGTGGGAACGACGATTGAAGTTCGGCACTTGTTTTTCAATACACCGGTGCGGCATAAATTCCTGCGTACCACGCAAACCGAGATGGGTCACATCAGCGAAGCGGTTACCCGACTGGCACTCGCGGCCCCGCACGTTCACTTCACCCTCAATCATGGCACGCGGGTGACTCACGATTTGCCGGCGGTGAGTGATCTACGCGAGCGCATCGCCGTGCTGTTCGACAAAGAAATCGCGAACGCACTGATTGCCATCGATAGTTCCGACGAGCAGGTGCGGCTGTCGGGTTACGTGGCCAATCCCAGCCAAAGCCGTGGCAACAATCGGTTGCAATACCTCATGCTCAACGGCCGTTGCATTCGCGACCGCTCGTTGCAGCATGCACTGGGGGAAGCCTATCGGGGATTACTGCTGACGGGCCGCTATCCGATTTGTTTCTTGAACTTGGAATTGTCCCCCGCGCTGGTGGACGTGAATGTTCATCCGACAAAGCTGGAAGTTCGCTTTCAAGATGGAGGGCGGATTTACAGCCAACTGTTGGGCACACTGCGCACGAAGTTTCTCACCACCGACCTCGTGGCCCGCGGCTCGTTTCCTGGCCAATCGACTGTCAGCGACGGTGAGCCCGCTGGTGCGAGTGAGCTTTACGCTTGGGCGAAAAACCAACTGAGCCGCACCCCTGAAGTGCAAGCGGAGTTTAATAGCTTCGGTAGCAATTCGCCCCAAGGTTCGGCCGCCGAGGGTTTGCGTCTGCACACGCTCGAAGCATCATTTCGTGTCGCGCCCGCGACTCCCACGCTCAGAGTCGATCCCGCGCCGTCCGCGACTCAAGCGGCCACAATCCCCGCCGCGCATTTTGCCGCGCGGGCGATTCAAATTCATAATCGCTACATCGTGGTGGAGAATCCCGATGGCCTGGAGGTCATCGATCAACACGCGCTGCACGAACGAATTCTCTACGAACAACTCCGCGAAAAAGTCGCTCAAGGTCAGCTCGAAAGTCAGAAACTCCTGGTCCCCGAACCGGTCGACATGGCCGCGAGCGAGGCGGGGGCGCTGCTCGAACATCGCGACGTGCTCGCGCAGCTTGGGCTGGAAGTTGAACCTTTTGGGGGTGAGACGGTCTTGGTTTCAGCTTATCCGGCGATGCTGGCCAATTTTAGTCCCCGGGAAGTTTTGGCGGGACTAGTCGAGCAACTGCAAGCCGGCGGAAAGCAATTGCAATCTCGCGACCTGCTCGATGAGCTTTTGCACATGATCGCCTGCAAAGCGGCGATTAAATTTGGGGATTCCCTCACCCCCGAGGAGGTCGACGCCCTGCTCGCCCAACGCCATTTGGCCCAGGACCACCATCATTGCCCGCACGGTCGGCCGACGGCCCTCACATTTACCCGCGACGAGTTGGACCGGCAATTCAAGCGGATTTGAATTGGGGCGGGGATTCTATCACAATAGAGAGTTCGTGCCGCTAAACCGCGAGCGGCGGCATCAGAAAATAGTTCATATATTTTATAAATTCGTTGAAAGTTCTTTTCTCATGATTTGTGTTGCCATCGGACGCAGTCGTCACAAGCACATCATGGCCGAGCATCGCCATCTGGCGGAGCAGGGGGCCAATCTTGTCGAGCTGCGCTTGGATTATGTCGCCAGCAAGATCAACATTCGCCGGTTACTCGCCGAGCAAGGCGATTTGGATTGCCAAGTCATTATCACCTGCCGGCGGATGGAAGACGGTGGCAAGTGGTCCGGCACCGAAGAGGCGCGACAACTGCTCTTGCGCGAAGCCATTGCCGAAGGGGTTGATTACGTTGATATCGAAGAAGACATCGCTTCGCAGATTCCCCGCTTCGGCAAGACCAAGCGGATCATCAGCTACCACAATTTTCGCAAGACACCCGAAAACTTACGCGAACTGCACGCCGAAATGGCGCAGCTTGATCCCGACATCATCAAGATCGCCACGATGGCCAACGACCCGCACGACAATCTGCGAATGCTCGAGATGATGCAGGAGAGCGAGATTCCCACTGTGGCGATGTGCATGGGAGACATTGGCACGCCTTCGCGAATCCTCGCCGCGAAGTTTGGCGCGCCCTACACCTACGCCACATTTCATCACGAGCGAACCCTCGCGCCCGGGCAGCTTAGCTTTCAGCAGATGAACGAGGTCTATCGTTACAATCACATCACTCCAGAAACGGCCGTGTACGGCGTGATCGCCGACCCCGTGGGCCATAGCCTGAGCCCGCACGTGCATAATGCGGCGTTCATGAACAAAGAAATCAACGCGGTGTACGTACCCTTTCGCGTACCCTCGGATGCGCTCGGCCAATTCATCCAAGATGCCCCGCGTCTGGGCGTGAAGGGCTTGAGCGTCACGATTCCCCACAAGGAAGCGATCGCCAAATACCTCACCAAGGTCGACCCCGCGGTCAAAAGTATTGCAGCGGTCAACACGGTCGTTTTCGAAGGCACGGAAGTCATCGGCTACAACACCGACTACAACGCGGCGATGGATTGCATTGAGTACTCGCTGGGAGAAATCGGCGCAAAGCCGAGCCCCGTCAAGAACAAGCGAGTGCTGGTCTTAGGCGCCGGCGGCGTGGCTCGGCCGATTGTTTATGGGCTCAAAAGTCGCGGGGCACTGGTAACGATTGCCTCGCGGACCAAGCAGCGCAGCGACCGGCTCGCCGAAGCGTTTGATAGCAAAGCCATAGACTGGGATGCCCGGCATCGGGCTCAATGCGACATCATCGTCAATTGCACCCCGATTGGCATGCATCCCAACGTCGATGAATCCCCCATCAGCAAGACGTTCCTCAAACCTTCGATGTTGGTGTTCGACACAGTTTACAATCCTGAGTCGACCTTGCTCATCAAAGATGCCCGCGCGCGAAATTGCGAAGTTATCACCGGCGTCGAGATGTTCGTGCGTCAGGCACAATTGCAGTTCTTCTTGTTCACACGGCAAGAAGCCCCGCCGAATCTGATGCGAGAAGTTTTGAAGAAGGCGATCGGCCCCATCGGGGGAGGTCGTTGATCGAATTCCCCTCCATGAACGATTCACGCCCCATCGCATTGATCGGTTACCGCGGCACGGGCAAAACGACCGTCGCGCAGCTGCTCGCCCGGCGGCTGGCATGGGATTGGATAGACGCCGACGTGGAAGTGGAACTCCGCGCGGGGAAATCCATCGCCGCGATCTTTGCCGACGACGGCGAACCGTCCTTTCGTGATCTCGAAGAACAAATCACGACCGAGCTTTGCCGCCGCGAACGAACCGTTTTGGGGCTCGGTGGAGGCGTCATCTTACGCGAAACCAACCGCTCGGCTCTTGCAGAGTGCCAAGCCGTTGTCTGGCTGCGGGCCACGGCGGAAACACTGGACGAACGGATTAACCAGGATGCAACGACGGCCGCGCGGCGTCCTAACCTGACTAATCACGGCGGACGGACCGAAATCGTAACCCTCTTGGCTCAACGAGAGCCATTTTATCGGGGGTGTGCTACGCTTGAGGTCGATACGGATAGTAAGGAACCGGCCGAGATTGCCGACGAAATTTTCGCGGCGCTCAGGGCTCGGTAACTCAAGCATCTTTCCTAGCCGCAGGCGGTAGCCAGCGGTCAGCACTGTCTCGTCCGCTGGCTACCGCCCGCGGCTATTAGCCATGGCGATTGTACTGGCGGCCATCTTTGTTTTAGGCACGGTGCTGGGAGCACTTGCGAATTGGGCCATCTATCGCTTGGCTTGGAACCCACGCGAAATTTCGCCTTGGGGGCCGATGCACACCGACGCTAAGCCGCGAGCGGCTGGGGATCGTGTGCCGGTGCTCGGTTGGGTAAGACTGGCGCGTGAGAGCGAAATTCATGGTCGTGGCTTTTGGATTCGGCCCATGCTTTTGGAACTTGGCATGGGTCTCGGCCTGGCGACGCTTTGCTGGTGGGAAGTGTTTCAGCGCGGACTCGCGGTTGCTCAACTTGAAGACATTCTGTTACTCAACGCCAATCAACCTATCACAATTGATCCCAGCTTAATTCCCTTTGCAGCGGTTTGGCCGACGTTCCTCAGTCACGTACTGCTAATCACACTGATGGTTGCTGCCAGCTTCATCGATATCGATGAAAAAATCATCCCCGACGAAATCACTGTCCCCGGCACGTTTCTCGGTCTGATATTGGCGGCGTGCCTCCCTTTGAGTTTACTGCCCATTGGGACCTTTCCTCTCGCCGTTCCATCGCTGGGAACTGAAGTACCACTTGCCCAACTTGCCCCTCAACTGACTGCATATGTCGAACCAGCCACGCTTTCTGCGCCCAATGCTTGGCCGGAAAGCCTCAATGGTGCCCCCAATTGGAAATCGCTCGCTGCGGGACTGGCCTGTTGGTGGCTGTGGTGTTTCGCGCTCACGCCGCGGATCTGGCGGGGACGACGTAGTGCGATCAGCAAATTGAAAGTCATCACTCGACGTGTGGTGCGCGAACTGACGCGGCCACCGCTGGGCGTGATTGCGTTGGTTGGCTCGCTGGCGATTGCCGGCGTTTGGCTGTGGGGCGAGGCGGCGTGGATTGGGTTATTCACCGCGCTGGTGGGGCTTGTTGTGAGCGGAGGTCTCGTCTGGATAGTCCGTCTCGTGGGCTCGGCAGCCTTGGGTCGCGAAGCGATGGGCTTTGGCGACGTCACACTCATGATGATGATCGGCACGTTCCTCGGCTGGCAAGCTTGTGTGGTCGTGTTTTTTGTCGCCCCGTTTGCAGGACTCGTCATCGGTCTTGCTCAAGCGGTCACGAAACGCGACGACGTGATCCCCTACGGTCCGTTTCTCTGCCTGGGCGCATTATTTGTGATGGTTTACTGGGCGACCGTGTGGAACCGCGTGGAATTCGCCTTCCAGTTGGGCTGGCTGATGCCGGCCGTGCTGTTTGTGTGTTTCCTGCTGTTAGGCGTGATTCTGTTTATCTGGCAGCAGATCAAGCTTCGTCTCTTTGGTTGGGGAGAGAGCGAATAATGTGGTTCGCGAAAACTCTATTATGTCGAACACCAGAAGAATGGCTCGCCGCGTTGCCAGCGATTCGCAAGGCACGCTATGCCGTGATCGAAACATCGGCGGGCCGCCTGCAGGCCGTTCACTTGCGTTGGTTTCCCAAACTCATCGATCTGCCGGAGTTGTGGCCAGTTGCCAGCCGCTACCATGCCAAGGGGCGGTCTGATCGCTGCCTGTTGTACTATAACCAACCCCGCTCTTGCCCAAGTTTTCTGGCCCTTAAATATTTGGTCTCCAGTATGGGGACAAATTACGCCACTTGCCGCGCAGCGATTACCACTCTGGATGCCATTGCGGCCGAAAAGCAAATTGATGCGATTGTGTGCGATGCTGCCAATGGTCGATTGTCGGATCGGCTACTAGCACGGCAAGGGTGGGAAAAGCACAAACCGCAACGCTGGCATCGGAATTTCATCAAACGATTCTACGGCCAATATCCAGCCGTCCGTTTGCCTTTTGCTAGCAGTTGTTGAGCTGCTCTTGTTGCTCTCGGCGGTGCTTGCTAACGTCCGCCCTCGCGCGAGGTCGATTCGCCGCACGCGCCGTCTGTATATCTCAGCAAAACATGCTCACACGCGTTCTGATCACTGTTGTCGGTCTCAGCTTATTCGCCACAAGCGGTTGTGGACGCATGGCTTCGAAGCCCAATGCGCAAGCCGCCGCAGCGGCCGATCAGCAAATGCAGCTCGTCGCACAGCAAAGTCAAGAATATCAAACACGAGCCCAATCGCTCGATCGCGACAATCAAGAACTTGAAACACTGCTTGCCCAATCACGGCAAAAAGTGCAGCTCCTCACCGATGAAGTGAGCGCCACGCGCGATCAACTTCGTTCGACGACGGATCAACTTCTAGCGATGCGGGACGACAATTCGCAACTCCGCAACAAAACGTCGGCACTCATGGCCTCGGCCACGCAGCGCGAGTCGGGCGAGATTCGTGCGAATAACAGCATGACCAAGAATTTGAAGATCGCCGATATGCCCGGCGTGCAAATTCGTCAGGACGGCGATCAACTCCGCGTGGAGGTTCCCGCCGATCAACTCTTCATGCCGGGAAGCCCGTACCTCAAAGATGATGCGAAGCCGCTGTTGGTGAGCATCGCCACCGATCTCCGCCAGAATTTTCCCGAGCACATCGTGGGCATCGAAGGCCACACCGACGATTCGCCCACTCATTCGCAGCAGCATCCCAGTAATCATCACCTTTCTGCGGCCCAAGCCTTGGCCGTCTACAATGCCGTGATCGAGCAGGGAACGATGCCCGCCGTGCAAATCTTTGTGATCGGCCACGGCGGCAACCACGCGGTCGTTTCTAATGCGACTGAAGAAGGCAAGGCGCGCAACCGCCGCATCGAGTTCGTGGTTTATCCCGAACGAATCGCCAGCCGCCCTTAGAAATGGCGCGGTTTCTGAGTTACAATGTGAACTTGGAATTCACTCACGTGTCCGTCCAGTGGCCACGGATTCGCTAAGCCGCGAGCGGCTGATATTGTTTTACTCCACGGCAACCGCATGATCGCAATTATCGACTATCAAATGGGCAACCTCCGCAGTGTTCAAAAAGGCTTTGAACGCGTCGGCCATGCGGCGGCCATCACGAGCGATCCCAGTATTCTTGCTAAAGCCAGCAAGATTGTGCTGCCCGGCGTGGGAGCTTTCGCTGACGCCATTGCCGAACTGCATCGCCGCCAATTGGTTGGACCGATTAACGATGCCATCGAAAGTGGCAAACCGTTTTTGGGAATTTGCTTGGGTCTCCAGCTCCTGTTCGATCGCGGCTTTGAAGATGGCGAACATGAAGGGCTGGGCATCATTCCCGGCGAGGTCCGCAAGTTTGATATTCCCTCGGAGTACAAAGTGCCGCACATGGGCTGGAATCAAGTCCGCTTTCAACGGCGTGCCCCCATCTTCGAAGGCATATCGAACGACGCTCATTTTTACTTCGTTCACTCTTACTACGTTGTGCCTGAGGACAAAGGTGTAATCGACGGCGAAGCGTCGTATCCTGATCCCTTCTGCGCATCGATTTGGCGCGATAATCTGTTTGCCACGCAATTCCACCCCGAAAAAAGTCAGAGCGATGGTTTGCGTGTGTTACGTAATTTCGCGGAGCTAAAGTAAATCCTGAACCACAAAGACACGAAGAACTCCAAGGAAAGTAGTTTTCGCTGACAGCTGAATTTTGCCGTCTTGATACTAAGGAATAGCAGAACTCCCAGAATAAGTATCTTAAGACAAAACTGCATCAATCTAAGTAGATTACTTCGTGTTCTTGGTGCCTTCGTGGTAAATCTTGCTGACCCCGCTCCTTGAAATTCACGCATTTCTATGCGATATTTCAAATAGGCACTCGTCAATTAGCACTCGGAAGTTGGTGGCATTACGATGCAGATATGGCCTGCGATCGATCTTCTGGGTGGTCAGTGTGTTCGCCTGCGACAAGGCGACTACAACCGGGTGACGGTGTTTTCTGATAATCCCGTCGAATTCGCGCTGAAGTTTCAACAAGCCGGTGCTCGGCATCTGCATATTGTCGATCTCGACGGCGCGAAAGATGGCAAACCCACCAATCGCAGCGTGATTCGCGACATCGTGGCCGCGGTTGACATGGAATGTGAACTCGGCGGCGGCGTCCGCGATCAAGCGATTATCGAAGATCTCTTGGGACTTGGTTTACATCGCTTGGTTCTTGGTACTCAGGCCCTCAAAAACGCCGACTGGTTTCGCACGATGTGCAAAACCTATCCCGAGAAGCTCGTGCTCGGTATCGATGCCAAGGATGGCTATGTTGCGACCGACGGCTGGCTGGAAGTCAGCAAAATGCAAGCGATCGAACTGGCCGACTGGTTCCGCGATGTTCCTTTGGCAGCGATTGTTTACACCGACATCGCCACCGATGGCATGATGCAGGGCGCGAACGTCCCCGAAATGGCTCGCATGCAGCAACATGTTGGCGTGCCTGTGGTCGCCTCGGGGGGCGTCACTACGCTCGACGACGTGAAGCAACTGGCCGAAGCCGGCATGGCCGGCGCGATTATTGGCCGAGCTTTGTACGAAAACACGATCGATCTGGCGGAAGCGATTCAACTCACCTCGGAGTTTGCAACCAAGAACCCCTTAGTCAGAGGAGCAGAGCGCTAAAGAACTTACTTTTCAATTACATTATGACAGACGCGCGCCGCGGCGGCGGCTGGTGCGTTTGCTCAGTAGCTTTTCACAGGGAGCAACCATGGTCAGGAATGTCGCCGATATTCGGAACCTTGCGATTTGTGGACACGGCAATGCCGGCAAGACCACTTTGGTCGATCAACTGCTTATTCACAGCGGAGCAGTGAATGGCAAGCCAAGTGTCGATGCCGGCACGAGCATCTGTGATTTCGACGAAGAAGAGAAACATCACAAACATTCAATAGAATCGAGCGTCGTCCATCTCGATCACGCTGGCAAGCGGATCAACATCATTGACTGTCCGGGCTACCCCGATTTCGTCGGCCAAATGGTCGGCGCCTTGCGAGCCGTGGAAACGGCACTCATCGCCATCGACGCCCACTCGGGCATTAAAGTGAACACGCGCCGCGCTTGGAACGAGGCAGGCAAAGCCGGTTGCGGCCGGATCCTGGTGATCAATAAGCTCGACACCGAGAATATCGACTTCCCCGGTTTGATCAACACGATCAAAGAAGTATTTGGCAACGGCTGTGCGCTATTGAATATACCAGTCGGTTTGGGGGAATCGCTCACAGGGGTCATTAACACACTGGAAGTCCCTGGTGATACTAACGGCGCGGTGATGGATCCCAAGGCGATCCACGAAGCACTCGTGGAATCGATCATCGAAGTCGACGAGAAAGTGATGGAGCGCTACTTTGAAGGTGAAATGCCCTCCCAAGCCGAGCTCAACAAGTTGTTGGTCCAGGCTGTTGCCGCGGGAAACCTCACGCCCATTGTGTGTGTGTCGACGAAAAAGGATGTCGGGGTTACGGAACTGCTCGACGTGTTGGCAACGGCCACGCTGCCGCCAGATAGCGTGGCACGGACTGCCGGTCGTAATGGCGATACCGTGACACTTAAGGCCGACGCCAAGGCTCCGCTGGCGGCACAGGTGTTCAAAACCCGCATCGATCCCTTCGTGCATCGCTTGAGTTTTATTCGCGTTTATGCGGGAACGCTCAAGAAGGATTCGACGCTCGAAGCCAACGGCTCGCGCAAAGGAATCAAGATTCCCGCGTTACTCAGCGTACAGGCTCACGATACGGCCGCAGTCGATGAAGCGGGTCCGGGCGACATCGTGGCGGTGGCGAAGTGCGAAGACCTCCATACAGGAATGTCGCTCGGCGACGTCCAGTTGCCGCCGATCAACTATCCCACACCGATGGTGGGGTTGGCCGTCGCACCGAAAACTCGTGGCGATGAAGCCAAACTTTCTGGTGCGCTGCACAAGATCACCGAGGAAGATCCCACGATCCATCTCGACCATGATCCGGAAACAAAAGAAATGGTGCTCACCGGCATGAGCGAATTGCATTTATCGATGATTCGTGAGCGGCTCAAGCGGCGCGATCACGTCGAGGTCGATGCCAAGGAACCGAAAATCCCCTATCGTGAAACCGTGCAGACCGACGCCGAAGGAAGCTACCGTCACAAAAAACAATCAGGCGGGGCGGGTCAGTTCGCCGAAGTGCATGCGAGAATCTACCCTTTCCCCGAAGGCGCTAATCCTGAAGAGTTCGCCACCAAGGAACGATTTCCCCATCTCAAATCGACGCATTACCACGCCAAGAATAATTTCCTCTGGGTCGATTCCGTCGTGGGGGGCACGATCCCGGGCAACTTCATGCCCGCCATTGAAAAGGGTTTTCTTGAGCGGATCGGCAAGGGAGTTGTCGCTGGTTACCCCATTCAAAATGTTTGCGTTGAAGTCCACTTCGGCAAAGACCACCCCGTCGACAGCAACGAAACAGCGTTTCGCATCGCCGGAAGCCGCGTCTTCGCGGAGATTTTCAAGCAGGCTCGCCCAGGTTTGCTGGAACCAATCGTAAATCTGCACATCACCGTCCCCGCGGGGAATGTCGGTGATATTTCCAGTGATCTCTCGGGCCGGCGTGGACAGATGGTCGGCATGGAAACAGTCGGCGGCGGCATGACCACGGTCGAAGCCAAAGCCCCACTCGCGGAAGTATCAACGTACGCTCGCACGCTCTCTTCAATGACGGGAGGGCAGGGGAGCTACACGATGGAATTTTCCCATTACGACGTCGTTCCCGGCAACGTCCAGCAGGAGATTATTTCCAAAGCACAACTCAAAGCCGAGGAAGAATAAGGAAGCCAAGAATCGCACTCGGGCGGCGAATACGCTATTATCTTCCTAGCGAGATACACGAACCGACCTGCTGGCGCGAGCCCTTGATGACCCCACTGATCGAACTGGAAGAGATCACCAAGAACTACGGTTCTTATCGGGCGCTCGACCGGGTGTCGCTCCAGATCGAGCCTGGCATCACAAGCCTGTTGGGGCCCAACGGTGCGGGCAAAAGCACGCTCATTAAAGTCTTGCTGGGCTTGTTGCGGGCCACGAGCGGCCGCGGCCGGTTGTTGGAATACCAACTCGGCCGTCACAACCGCCAGATTCGCGAACGCGTGGGCTACATGCCCGAGGACGATTGCTACCTCGCCGGTCTTTCGGGCGTGGAATCGGTCCAGCTCGCCGCGCAGCTTTCGCGTTTCCCAGGTTTGGAAGCCCTCCGTCGTGCTCACGAAATTCTCGATTTCTGCGGCATGGGCCAAGAACGCTATCGGACGGTGGAGACCTATTCGACCGGCATGCGGCAAAAGCTGCGATTTGCGCAAGCGTTGGTGCATGATCCGCCACTGTTGATTCTCGACGAACCTACGTCAGGCCTTGATCCCGCCGAACGGGAAACCATGCTGAGCCGCATAAAGATATTGGCTCGCAATCACGGCAAGGCGGTCTTGTTATGCACGCACATCTTGCCCGACGTGCAAGCTGTAAGCGACGCCGTAATTATTCTGGCGAAATCACGGGTGCGCGTGGCTGATCGCCTGGATCGTTTGAGCCAGCCAACTGCGCCTTCTCTCAAGATTCATGTGATCGATAACGCCGAAGAATTTGCAAAGAAATTGGAACGCGCCGGACTCAAAGCACGTTTCGACGCCCTCGGTGCGATCACCGTCGATGGCCAGCACGCGGAACTTGCGGTTAAAATTTGGCAGGTCGCCAATCAAGCCAATATAGGTATTCGGTCATTGGAACCGTCGCGGAACTCGCTGGAAGAAATTTTCCTCTCTGCCGTTCGGGAGCAACCAGATGCCAATTCATGATCTGGGTTACCGCGAGTGGCACGAGCGGCTGGCGTCCCCCTGGACGCGCTGGGTGGTCATTACTAAAGCCGGTGTGCGCCGTGCGTGGCAAAGCGCGTGGCTCAAGCGGATGATGTTCTTCGCTTGGCTACCGGCAATTTGGTTCGGAGTATTTTTCTTTCTCTGGGAACATTCACTCACAGTGAAAGAAATGCGAGATAACCTCAGATTTATTCTTCCTCGCGAGGCAGCAACATTGGAAGGGCTGTCCGCAACTCTCGATATCGAAGATGAAGCCGTCGCGCGCCATTCGGTATGGTCCTGGCTTCTCTATTTGTTCCTCCGCTATTCTCAGGGAGGGCTGATGGTGTTGATGGTGGGAATCATCGCCCCACCTTTGATCTCGCAAGACGTCCGTTCACGCGCGTTTCTCCTGTATTTCTCGCGTCCGTTGGCACGGTGGCAGTATGCGCTCGGCAAGCTGGCCACGGTCTGGTTTTATTTGATCATGATCTCCGCGGCACCGGCTTTGGTGCTGTACATACTCGGTGTGTTGCTTTCACCGAGTGCGAACGTCGTGTACGACACGTGGGATTTACCGCTGCGAATCATCGCTGCGTCGGCTGTGTTGATGATTCCCACGGCTTCGCTCGCTTTGTGCATGTCGTCGATGACTCAGGAGAGCCGCTACGCGGGGTTCGGCTGGTTCGCCGTCTGGATTCTTGGCGCTTTCACTTACGTTGTGATGACCGGCATCGAAATGGAGCGTATGAATTCCGACGCGCCAGAAGTGCTGGAAAAATGGTCCACGGTGTCGCTTTATCATTCGCTGGGACAAGTGCAGCGGTGGGTCTTCGACTTTGCCACGTTTGACCAGGTGAAGCACGCCGCCGCGATCCTCGCCACGATAACCGTTATTTCCACCGTGATTCTTTTCCGCAGGATTTCCGCACCACTGCGTGCTTAGATTGAGCCATGATTGAACTTTCCCACGTCACGAAACTCTACGGCACGGTGATCGGCGTCAACGATATGACGCTGTCACTACCGGCGGGAGCGTATGGACTGCTGGGACCCAACGGCTCGGGGAAGAGCACGCTTCTGAATTTGCTCACCGGTCAGCTTCGCCCCACGATTGGTCGTGTGCGAGTGTTCGGAGAATCGCCAAGCAACAATGCGGAGCTATTTCGTCGCTTAGGATATTGTCCTGGTAGCGAAGGGCTGTATGCGAACGTCTCGGGCTACGAATGGGTCCGCTATCTGAGTCAACTGCAAGGGATGAGCGCATCGGCTGCCACCAAAGCGGCGCAAGAATCTCTGGTCATCGTCGGCATGAAGGACGCCATGCATCGGGCCATTTCCAGCTATTCCCGCGGGATGCGGCAACGCGTGAAGTTGGCCCAAGCGATCGTCCACAATCCCGATTTTTTAATTCTCGATGAACCGTTCAATGGCCTCGACCCCATTGGCCGACACGAAATGGGGGCGTTACTCAAACAATGGATTTCTCAGGGAAAAAGCTTGCTGCTCGCCAGCCATTTGCTCTACGAAGTGGAATCGATCACCGACAGCTTCTTGTTGATCAGCGGCGGACGGTTGTTGGCATCTGGAACTGCTTCAGAAGTCCACGCGCTGTTGGTCGATGTTCCCAATGAAATCACGATTCGCACGAGCGACCCGCGCCGTTTGGCGAGCCTGCTTTTGGAACACGAGATCACTGATTCCCTGCGAATCGATCAGAATCAATTGATTGTCTCCACGCGGCATCCCATGAAACTTTACGATCAACTCCCCAGTTGGCTTGCTGAAAAAGGGATTAGCGTCGAGGAAATGCACTCCGCCGACGAGTCGCTACAAGCCTTGTTCAATTCGCTGTTAAAGATTCATCGCGGAGAATTGGCATGAACCTTAGCAGCATAGCCGCCGTGTTTTTCTTCGAATGGCGACGTGCCTTCACGCTGGCTCGCATGGCTTGGTGGTTGGTGCTGGCCCTCTTTCCCGTGTTGATCGTCAGCATGATCCGCTTCACTCTTCGTGGAGAATCCGCGCCAAGAGAACTCTGGATGGCCACGCTCTTCACTCTTGTGCCGATGCTCGTGAGCATGTTGGCCACATTCCTCTGGGCAACGCCGGTGGTGTCCGCAGAGCTTGAACGCAAAAGCTGGGTCTACTTAGCGGTCAGACCACAGGGGAAGACCAATGTGCTCATCGGCAAATATTTGGTTTCGCTCACATGGGCCTTAAGTGCGGCACTGGTGGGACTCTGTGCCGCCACCGCGGTCATGCCCTACGACAACGGCGCGGAAATCGCCTGGGTCATCGCGCGGATCACGCTGCTCTCGTGCCCCGCTTATGCGGCACTCTACTTGTTGCTGGGTACGCTGTTTCCCAAACGATCGATGGTCATCGCGGTGGCCTTTACGCTCATTTTTGAATTGATTATTAGCTTCGTCCCCGCGCTGATTAATACCTTCACCGTGCAATATCGTATTCGGACATTGCTCGTTCTGTGGAGCGATATTAGTATTGGCCCTGACATGAACGTGCTGTTCGCCTTTATCGGCGATCCGCCCGCCTGGGAACACGCGGTCGTACTTGTCGCCTACACACTCATTCTGCTGGCCATCGCCGTGGGGGTTGTACGTGGCCGAGAATTTTCCGCCACCGATGAGAGCGATGGGGGCTAATTCTCAGCCTGCCAACTCTCTTAAAACCCCAAGCCCGCGCTCGAGCGTGTCCCAGCTCGCCGCGTAAGAAATGCGGAAATGGGTATCGTGTTGGCTGAAAATATTGCCGGGGATGATCAGCAATTCCTTTTCAATCGCGCGGGCGACGAATTCCGAGCCAGTGCCAAGACCTGCCGGCACTTTGGGAAAAACATAAAATGCTCCGCCCGTAGGAGCCACTTCGTAATCCGCCTCGCGCAGGCCGTTCACGATAAAATCACGCCGCTTGCGATATTCATCCACTTGCGCGGTCATATCGGTATCAAGCGCCGCGATGCCGCCCCATTGCAGGGGATGCGGCGCACAAACAAACGTGTATTGCTGCATCATGGTAAGCTTGTCGATGATCGCCACGGGACCGTGAATCCAGCCCATGCGCCAACCCGTCACGGCGTATGTTTTGCTAAAGCCGTCGACAACCAGCGTTTGATCGTTCCACTCGGCGGGACTGGCCGGCACTCCGTCGTAGCTGAATGTACGATAGATTTCGTCGCTCAGGATCGCAATACTTCGCTCGACTGCTAGCTCCGCCAAGGCTTTGACGCTCTCGCGACTCGCGACCACTCCCGTGGGATTGGCCGGGCTGTTGAGCAAAATCAGCTTCGTTCGCGATGTGATCGCCGCTTTGACTTTCTCGACGTCGATAGAAAAATCAGGGGCCGTGTCGATCATCACGCACTTGCCACCCACCATCTTCACCAGCGCAGGATACATCACGAAGTACGGATCCATGAAAATCACTTCATCGCCAGGGTTCAGTAGGGCGAGCATCGTCATCACTAGTGATCCGCTTGTTCCTGAAGTAACCAGCACCCGGCGGTCGGCATGGCCATATTCGGCATCGACGCGGCGTTGCAACTCTTCGCGGAGCTGTGGAATCCCTTGCGTCACGCTGTAGCCGTTTTTGTCGTGGCGAATCGCTTCGATAGCCGCTTCTTTGATCGCGTCGGGCACGGGAAAATCCGGCTGCCCAATCGACAAATTGATCGGGTTCTTCATTTTCGCCGCGAGGTCAAACACCTTGCGAATGCCGGAGCTATCGAATTCACGGGTACGTTCTGCTAACCAGGGATGAGACATAAGAAGGAGGCTAGGGGCTGGAGGCTGGGGGTTAGAAATTCAAATCACACTATAACCCATTCGCTTGCGGTTTCGCGAGGCACCTAGGCCAACGGTTCAGCTTGCGGTTGATTGGCTCCCGCGGCCCGCCACTGCACCAGAGCCACCATCGAAAGAACACCCAGAATCGCGCCGACTTGCAAGGTGGTGAGCCGTTCGCTGTCGTACTGGCCCCAGGCCAACGCAACGATGGGAATCACGTAGGTCACCATTCCCGCAAACAAGGGCCCTTGGTCTTTCACCATTCGCAGGAACATCAACGTTGCTAGTCCTGTACTGAGCACGGCCAGCAGGAGCATGGAAATCATGGCTAGCCCCCAATCACGGGGCTCATGCGGTCCCGCCAAGCCGGTACGTTCTAACAAACCAGGGAACAACTGGAGAGGCAACAGTAAGAGCCCAGCGATCCCTAAGAACAAAACTGTCATCACGACGGAATCGAGATGCGACAGTTTCCATTTGATGTACGTGTTGCCCGTTGCGTAAGCCATCGGCACGGTCACGGCGAGTGCTAAGACTCCCGGCGCGATTCCCCGCTGCGAACCATCGAGCACAACGCCCGACAAACAGATCAATCCGCCAAGCACGCCGATCACTTGCCGCGTGGTGGGCCAAATGCCCAGCATCGGAATCGATACAATGATCGTCACCAACGGCAACAACGAAACCATCATGCCGAAGTAGCCATGTTCATCAGCCTGTGACATCACAAAGGGCAGCACCGTGAACGGCCACGCGTTGGCCACCGCGGCCACAAACAGGATGTGTTTCCAATCCCCTTTAGCGAGATGGCTCGGCGGTCGCGTCCAAGCCCAATACAAGGCAAGCGTCAACGAACCACCCAAGAGCCTGCCCGTCGAAATCGCGAGTGGACCTAGGGCGTTGGCAGCCCGATCCATGAGGATGAAACTTGAACCCCAAATCAGGCAGTTGAATAAGAAATAGAAGTACGGCATGGGGAGAGTCTAACGGACAACTCAAACAACGACTATCCAGCTCTGCCGAATGCATCAACAGTAGTCGGTTGTAATCCGCAACTTTTGCTCCCCAGCCATACTTATGATCAAGGACTTGGCGTTGCCGCAGAAGTCTCCTCTGGCTTGGCCACGCGGACCAGTAACCATTGCTGTGTTGTGCCATCAGCAAAATGTGCCAAGGCGGGGGCCTCGTTCATGGTTAGGTTGGCCAGCCCCGTCTCCATAATCGGCGTGTTTTTCCCGGAGATGGTCCAAGCCGCACGTTGGCTTTCTTTATCGACCATGCCTTCTAGCGACTCCGTTTGACCGGTGGTCTTATTTTGATAGGTCCCTGCGATGATTCCTTCTTTGCTGACCGCCAATTGCAAAAACATGTTGGGCACGGCCTGACTTTTCTCGTCAGTAGCGGCAAACACTCCTAACGACAGCCATTCCGTGTCGGCCGGTGGTTCCTCGGGCGCGCTCTCGGCTAGAGCCTCTGCTTCCGCGCAATACTCGGGCGAGGAATACGTCGCCTCGTCGGCGTACATAGTTCCGGTATCCGACGAGTATCCGCTGGTCCCACCACTACCATAGTCGTAGTAATAGCCAGTCCCCCAATTCCATGGCATAAATGCTGATACAGTCGCATAAGTCGCCCATGACCAAAAGACCGGATTCTGCCGGAAGTTAACGTACGCATTAGGATGATCACGCCAGAAGTCTTCAAAGAGATGATTATCATCGAATCGATCGCTCAGTTCATCGCGAATACTATCCGCGCGATCGCCCCGCTGTTGTTGCCGGTCGGTACGTCGGTCGCCACGGCCCTCGGCAAGATTGGACCGATAGTCACCTCGATTCTCAACACGTGCCGCTTGGCGATCGCCACGGTCACCAGCGCGGTCTTGCTGACGAGCCCCTGCAGCGCGATCGCCGAGCTGAGTCGCTCGATCTCCTACGCCGGCCGCCACGTCGCGAGTTCCAATCTGGCCAGCCGCACCAGCAGTTCGTCCCCCGCCTTGGAAGAAATCGGCCACGGCAGCGTTACCACCGGTGGGCAACGTTCCTGCCGAGGGCCGGCCTGCACTCGGCCGTGCCCCTTGTGAAGGGATATCGAGAAAACTGTTCAATTGCCCCGCGCTGGGTCGCCCACTACCGGCGATGCCACCAGAACCTGGCCGGCCAGCACCGCCCGTGCCGGGTCGAGCACTAGGACGCGCACCGGCACCGCCACTTGGTCGATTACCGATTGCACCTGTGCTCGGTCGAGCGCCGCTAGTGGGTCGCGAAGGGCTAGGCCGCGACTGGCTGGGCATCGACGGTCGACTCATGGAAGGGGCACGACTCATCGACGAGCCATGACTCATACCTCCGCCACCACCCATCGATCGACCTCCGCCGCCACCTCCTCGGCCCCCACCACCGCCTCCGCCCCGCCCACCGCGGGCAAATACGTCAACTGGGCATAACAAAACGGCGACAAGAAGTACGGCTGTGAATTTACGTAACTTGAACATCTGACGAATTCCTTATTTCGATTTGCTGTGACGGCAGGTTATTGAACCATGACCGGAGATTCTGTTTCCGAGTCGAGCACAGGCTCCGATGCCTTGTGGCGAGTGATCTTCACTTCGGGCAAATTCGGCAAGATCTCACCGTCGACGTCACGGCCAGTGATCTGCCAAGACACCGTGTCGTCATCCAGCAACTTCGTGATATTGATCGACGACGATTTGCGTCCATCAGGGAGTACGGCGGCCGTCTCAACCAGCCAACTTTCGTCTTTATTAACCCAAGTTCCTTCAGCAAATCCGCCATCCGAGTCAAACGTCCACGAACGAATTTTTCCTTCGGATGGGTCCCAACCGATGATCTGAACCCCCGAGAGCCTCGGCTCGTTCGGCAAATCAATCGTGAAAGTGCGCGTTAGAAAATTCTGATTCTTAGCCCACTCGCAAGAGGTTTCCACTCGCGCTTCTTCATCCTCATCGACCCAAGTCCCAATCAACCACTCCAAAGGCTTGAGCTGCTCATAATGGGAGTTGACCGTTGTTACCCCCATTTCCGTCACCCGATCCAGTAGCCACTTATCCCCTTGCTTGACGTGAACGGCTGAATATTCCGTGGTCTCGGGGCTTGATTGAGCACCGACGACCTCCGCAATGCCCCGTTCAACGGCCACGCTCGGTGAAACAAAATCAATCGATGTCACGTTGACCGAAAGTTTCGCACCCTTCAGCTCCTTTAAGACCGCTGCAAACTCCTCTTCAATGGCTTTGCGGCCACTGACTTCCAAACCTGACAGCGGATTTTGGTAGACGCCATGGTCGGACCAGTGGGCAGCCAAAGCCGGTGCATCCTGCGCATTGAATGCGGCAACGTAAGACGTAACAGCTTCACGGATCGCGGCCTCATCATCAGCTTGATCCGCGCGAAGCGGTGGCAAAATCAGACAGGCCCCACACCAGGCCCACACAAAGACAGAAGTTTTCATGGTACGTCCTCCCTCGACGTGTAGTGGCTTAGGAATTTCGCTTGGCGATTGATCAATCCGCGGCAAAAGCCAGCTTTGGTATTGATCGCATGCCAGCCCGAAAAGATTCTAACTGTTCACTGCCCTTAACTTATTCTTCGCGCGAACAAGTGGCAACAGAGTGTAACGCAATCATAGAGATTTCGCCCGCGAACAATGGGTCGGAATACGCACACAATCAAACAGAAGCAATTTAGGGCCATTAAGACAACGCCAGCTGTCCTAAATAGAATTTGCGTAACATTGCGACGGACCGTGAATGGTCTAACAGAATCAGTCGGGAACCTAAGGCCGGCATGAATAGGAAGAACAGCAAGATCGAAGAGGCTCATCGTCTCGACTCGCATGGCGGTCGTGGACGACTGACTTTACCTTTGCGAAACTTCGCACGTTGTTTCTTACCGCACTTTCACCTTGAACTGCAGAATAAATCCTGTGTTCTTGGCCACGGGGTCTTTGATCTCCCAGCGGAGAATTTCGGAACCACCGTCGTTTGGCTCGGTCGAGAAATCGGCCGCGACGCTCGCCTTGGCGCTGTCGGGCACATATTCGAGCCGTGTCGTGAGATTGTCGACAACCGTGACGTTCCCCATCTCGCGGTTGCCGATGTTATCCACTCGTAGAGTGAACTCGATGATTTCGCCCGGCTTGGCGGAACCGCAGGAAGCAAGCTTCACGATCCGCAAGACCGGCTTATTGGGTTCTTCCAAGTGATAAATCACGCCCGGCGTGCGGTCGCTGACCGCGGCCACGGCATTGCGGCTATCAATCGTAATCTGCGGAGCTTGATCTCCCGTCCAAGTGACGGCGGCTAAGCTCGCACGAGCGATTTTGACTTTTTCATCACCCGTGAGAGTTCCTGCCTTCACGAGCTGCAAGTTTGCATAGGGCGCGAGCGTACCGACATCGGAGAGCAAGCGGACTTCACGATCGAGTTCCCCCGGTTGTTGACGTTCCTTGAGCAAGCTCGCTGGATCGCGGCCACGGTTGACGTTTGGCTCAACCTTGGCAAGTGAGGTCATGATCTTTTCGTTTTCGTCGATTTTCGCCAAGGCCGTGATCTGGCCATAGCCATTCGCAGCATCGTAGCGGGCATATTCGTGTAAATCGATCACGCGGCGGACCACGCCGAACCGCGGGGCATAAATGCAGACTTGATTGCTCGGTGTAATGATCGTGCGACCATCGACCGTGTCGTAATGAGCAACGGTGTCTTCTTCTTCCAAGCCAGTGACTTCCCAATCGGCTTTCACTCCGGCGGGTGTGCCGTGATCGCCACCATCGCAAAGGTATTCATCACGTGGGCCAACGATCGGGCAATTCTCGCAACCGCACCCACAGGCCGCACAACCGGGTGTGTTGCAACCTCCGGTTCCAATGCCAGCGGCATACTGTGCTTGCTGAATTGCCGATGGCGGCACATGCCTATCGTTGCTGTAAACGGCTGGCATCACCTCCCGGCGTGGCATCGCCGCTTGGGGAAACTCTGCCGGAGGATAAGGAAGTTGTTGTGCGGATTGTTGTCCTTGAGGACCAAACTGCATTCCCGGTGGCATTCCGTGCATTTGCTGTGATTGTTGTTCCGGAACCGCTCGGCAGGAACAAAGGATCAGCGTCGCCACCGCGATCACGCCGTAGCGAAACCACGTGGGGGGACGCGAATAATCTTCGTATTGAGCTTGGTATTGTGGATAAGCAGATTGCACGACGGACTGCCTCGATGTTTTATTGGTCGGTGCCGTAGGCTGGCATGTCTTCCGGATTGATAAGAATCTCGTTCGGAATCGCCGGCTGAACGGCGTGATCGACATAGCCTTTGTTAGGATGATCGGCCGGTGGTTGTTGCAACACTATGGGGTCGACCGCGCCATAAGAAAATGTTGCTTCATCCCCTTCGGGGGTCCGACCACCCAATCGCAGAATGGCCATCGGACGACCCAGTGTATCGGCCATCACCAACGGATCATCACCCGGCCGTGCTTCGACCCAGGGTTGTTGCTTTTCGTCGCGAGCAATCGCGGGGGCCAAATCCGGGTCTTCCAGATAAATCACCCGTGTAATAAAACGCCCCTCGGCCGCGAGCAGCAACTCGGATTGAGTCAGCTCAATGGGAACCGGAAAGCGCATGGCTTGTCCCGGCGGGGGATACAAACGGTCGATGAGTTCGACCGTGGGGAAAATTTCGAGGCCCGGATGTTCGGGAATTTCGGTCACGCGAAAACGATAGACCGGCCCAATCGTAAGACCTACGAGAAGTCGGTCAGACTGACCTTCGAGAAAAGTGGTTCCCGCCGCCGGGGCGATTCGGGCTCCCTGAGGAGCACGAATCTCCACCGGCTGACAGGCACCCAACAACGGCGCACCTCTCAGCAGTCGCTGGCGGCCAATCGCTCCCGGAGGCATGGCACCTGCGTGGTGCCAATGCGCTGATTTTTCCGCAGCCAGCGCTTCCGCGCCGCATGCTAGACCAATCAGAACTGCTAACAGCAGTGAGCCAGCGACCTGCATGCGATTTGCATCACATGGCTGAGTAGTGCGAACCGTTGTCATAAAACTCCATTCACCAATTGCTTTTTGCTATTGGCAATCTTCGACGTATTCGGCACCTTCGATGCACTCGCCTTCATAGCAAGATCCATCGTGGCAACCGGCAGCCGCGGCAGCCGCTTTCTTCACTGCGGTGGGCACCAACGGTGGCACCGTGCCGTGGAAGAGACGCAAGCCAGCACGATTCGTTTCGGAAATATTCACGTGGTTCACAGGGCGTGGGTAGTTCATACCTGGCCGCTGCTTGACCGTGATCGTTTGTTTGTGAACTGGAGGCGGCATCATCACGCGAGTGTGATTCTTCATCACGTGCTTGGTGAGGCCTGCTTCGTGGCCCAAAGGAATGTGAGGAGGACCGGGTAGCCCAATCGGAGTGCCGGTGATCGGCATACCCCATTGAGGAGTGGTCATTCCCGACACCATGTGCGGAGGCAACGCTTGAGGAGCAAAACCCGCCGTGGGCATCCCCATCGGAGGTTGCATACCACCACCGTAACCACCACCGTAGCCACCACCGTAGCCACCACCTTGACCGGGATAGCAATTAGGATCAGCAGGAACGCCTTCGGCATAACCACCTTCGGCTGGGTAAGCACCCTCTTCACCCTCGGCATATTGAGCGTGTTCCACTCCGCCAGGGCCCATGGCCATGCCGCCACCACCGAGTTGCAAGTCGAGGTTACCAACTCGCAAGATCGCGAGAATCGCACCGCGACGATCGGCTTCGGCAATCGGATCGACACCAGGATCAAGCCGCGTGCTGACCAAAGTTTCGACGCCCGAAAGCGCGAGTTCTTGGAACTCGGGGTCTGGTAAGTAGATGACTTTGGTCACAAAATTACCGCTGAGGACTTGGTCCAAGTCTTCGTCGGTGAATTGCACAGGAATCGGAGCGTGAGCCAAGTAGGCATCGGTCCGTGGAGTCACCGGAGCGACTTCCAACGTGGGATACAGCTCGACTCCGGCACGGCTCGGCAGATTGGTAAGTTTCAAGCGATAGATCGCACCCTGCGGAAAGTTCTGTCGACCAGGCATCACCAACGGGGTGGAATCAAAAATTTGTTGCCCGCTGATGTCCCAGGAGATTTCTCCCCCTTCGACACCCAGAAAGGCAATTTGAGAAGTTGGCCCAGGACCCATCCCCATCGGAGGGCAACCAGGAGCGTAACCACCTCCCATTCCGCCACCCATGGCCATGGCGGGAGCAATCCCACCACCACCCATGCCGGCGGAAGGCATCAAAACGCCCGGGCCAGGGCCACCCACACCGGGGCCTGGTTCCATCAGCCGCTGGGCAGGCGGCAAGTTGTAGGCCAAGTGATGCTGCGCAGAGCACTTCGCTCCGGCCACCATGGCCAACAACGCTATCGCAACTGTGAACAATCGTTTTTTCATCGCGTTTCCCCCCTCAAGTCGCACGAACATGCGTTTGGCATACGAGGTTGTGGAGTAGCCCTTGCCGTGCGGCGGGGGTCTCCGTGTTCGTTCAATTCATAGCCGAAGGTGCTAGCACCCTGCACCAGGATGCTGTTACCGTTTGCCGTGGACCCAAATGGCAGGATCTCACTAGAATCCCGCACCTTGAATCGCTGGCATCTCAGCCATGGGGAAGTGACCCCGACGAGTCGAGGTAGTCTTCCGGTGAGTAATGGTCGACATGGTACGACCGGAATCTTTGGCAAATCCACCAAAACCGACAAAGGAAAACCATTTTGCGTGGCTTAACACGACGCAGCTTCGCGCTAGCACGAATGAATGCCCGGGGATTGCCATCCTGGGGCGTCCGTGGATGCTTATTGCTGGCTTTGGTTTTCCTACCAGTGCAAGGCACTGCTTATGCGCAAACCACCGTCAACGGCGATGCTTTCGTCGCTGAAGTGCTGGCCGCGATGGAACGTCGCTCCAACGTCACCGCCAAACTGCGGCATCAATCCCGGCTCGGCAACGACACGTTGCTCGGCTCCGGTCATTACTGGCAGCTCGGTGCGGGACCTCAGCGGGTGACTCGCTGGGAAATGCAAACACAAGTCGCCGGCAAGAATGCTAGCTATCTGCAAGTCTTCGACGGACGCTATTTGTGGTCAGATCGACATGTACCCAGTGGGCGCGAAATCCACCGTCTCGACGTGGGAAATCTCAAAGCCCGTTTACGAAGCAATCCCAAAACCGCGCACGATACGAGCGAATGGGAAGAACTTTTGCGTGGCGCCGAATTTCGCGGTGGACTCTCCCAGATGCTGGCCGACTTATTGCGCCGTTATCGCTTCGCTCCACCACGCGCCACTCAGCTCAATGGCTTTGCCGTCGAGGCCCTCATCGGCCAATGGCGACCTGAACAATTCGCCGAGCTTTGCACGGTCATCGACGAAGAACATCCGTGGCCGGAGCAACTGCCTCATCACGTACTGCTGCTAGTGGGTGAAAGCAATCTATTTCCCTACGTGATCGAATTTCGCCGCGCAACCGATGCGCCCCTGGCCGACAACCTCACGGGCCTCAAGCCGACGCACGATCCGCTCACTCGCTACGAGATTTTCGAAGTTCAGTTCGCCGCCGCGGTCGACAACACGATCTTCCAATTTAAACCGGGCGACGTTGATTGGAGTGACGAGACTTCGCTGGTGTTCGATCAGGTGATCAAACAAAAAGGCGAAGCAGAGACCGCCGTCGCCGATCGCCGAAAATAAACGCTGATTTCCCACGAAATCTCTGCTATTTCCCGCAATTTGCGCAGGCGGCCCTCGATCTTTCGTCTTTTCTCGTGCGTAGTAGCTGTCCAGACGCGTTTTTTGTTGAACTCCACGCTGAGCGTTTGTTATGGTGGAACTTGCTCGCAGGCAGGGATCCACGGGCTCCCGCTCGTATTTCACCCGGAGAGAAAACGTGATGCATCGCTTTTTACCGTTGGCCATCGCTTGGTTGTTGGTGGGCTCATACTCCGTACTCATGGCGGAAGATACTGCTCAAACAAGCTCCAACAAGTCTGAAGCGACAGCGCCATCTCCAAAGGCTGAGCCGAAGAAGAAGAGTTCACGGCATGCAAAGCTGGTCTCTTCCGAAGAGAACATTCTCAAAAAGCGCATTCCCAAGCATTCTGAAAAACACGTCATCGGCGCGACCGCTCGGATTGTTGAATCTCAGAGCGAGTTGGCATTTGAAGCTCGTATCGACACGGGTGCCGCTTCCTGCTCGATCCACTGCGAAGGCTGGGAAATCGATGACGAAGCCGAGTCCATGGAAAGCAACATCGGCAAGCCCATCCGCGTGCTGATCTGTAATTACCAAGATGAACCCACGTGGGTCGAAAGTGAAATCGATCACTGTGTCACGATCAAGACTTCCGAAAAGCATGAGGTCCGCTACAAAGTTCCACTCACGTTTCGCTGGAAGGACGTGGAGAAGGAAGTCGTGGTGACGCTAAATAACCGCGCGGATATGGACTATCCGTTACTGCTGGGTCGTAATTTCTTGTCAGGCGATTTTGTCGTCGACATCGATCACGCTCCAAACGATGGCGAAGTCATAGCCGAAAGCGAATAAACTCTTTAGCCGCTTCGCTTAGAAACCCCGCTTCGCTAATTCCGCCGCGGTGGTGATCGCCGCCACCATGCCGGTTGATTCGGCTGTTCCTTGCCAGGCACGATCGAAAGCCGTCCCGTGGGCCACGCTGGTCCGTACGATAGGCAGTCCCAGCGTGATGTTCACCGCGCGGTGCATCCCCAACAACTTCAGCGCGATGTGTCCTTGATCGTGATACATCGCCACAATGCCATCGAACTCGCCATCCCGCGCGCGAACCATGAGCGTGTCGGTAGGGAAGGGGCCTTGCGCATCGATCCCCTCAGCACGGGCACGTTCCACCGCGGGAGCAATGATCCGCGATTCTTCGTCGCCGAATAACCCGCTCTCGCCGCCATGGGGATTCAGAGCGCAAACGCCGATTCGTGGTGCAGCGAGACCAAAACCGACGCTCATCACGCGATGGGCCAGCCGGCACTTTTCCAAGATGGCATCGCCATTGAGAATGGCAAATACGTCTCGGAGCGCCATATGCAGCGTCACATGCGCCACCCCCAAGCCGGCCCGCGAATGCGGCAGTTCATGCGTCGGCAGATACAACATCATCGCGAAATCACTCACGCCGCAACGCTCGGCCAACAGTTCGGTATGGCCAGGATAAAAATGTCCCGCTGCGTGCAAGGCGGCTTTACTCAAAGGCGCGGTCACGATGCCATCGAACACCCCGGCCTTTGTATCGTCGATCGCTCGAATGACGGCTTCATACGCCGCGTGTCCAGTACGGCCGTCGACTTGCCCATGAGGCACTTCGAGAATGTCGTTGTTCCCCACAGCCAAACAGGGAATCGAGGACTCGGGCGAGTCGGCGGATGTTATGTTGTCGACGGGTTTGACTTTGAGTTGCACATCAACCAGCGCGACGGCCTCGCGCAAGACTTCGGGATGGCCGAGTACAACTAGGTCAGCCGCTTCATGAATGCGCGAATCACTCCACGCTTTAATGATAACTTCCGGCCCCACGCCGGCGGCATCACCCATCGTGATCGCCAGTCGGGGTTTTTGTTCAGAAATACTCATGTTGAAATTTTAGGCGGCGATCGTAGCAAATAGAAAGATTGGGAGCACTCATTATGGCTGATCTCCACTAATAATACATTAGCGCAGATGAGCGTTGATGAATGTTCCTGATTCTTTATTTGCCAGCCCCGAGCAGTCGAGCGAAGCGGCCAGCAATTGGATCAAACCAGCGGTGCACGGTTTGGGGTCGTAGAAAAGCCAGATTGGCAATGATCATCCCCACACCAAAGGTGATCATCCCCATGACAAGTGCGATGCCGCCATGCACGAAGACAGCCATCCACAGCACGAGCGGCCGCGTGAACCGATTCCACACCAAGGCCCAGTAGGACAACTCCCAAAAGACCGTCGCGTGGGTGGCCAAGGCAACGAACACGGGCCAGTTGGCCAGCCATGTCATATCGATGGAGCGGTATTCGGGGATCGCGATGGCCCACCACACGGCCGTCCCAGCGGGCCAGGTTTCGCCAATGACTTTGGCCATGCCCGTGAAAAAATAAATGATGCATAAATGAACTTGCAGCAGGCGAATGGCAAGATTCGCCGCCGTGCTTGGAGCAACCGGCGTCGTAATGCCACGCCGCGAACGGCGCAGCGAGTCAATTGAATAACGCGCACCACAGGGTCCTAGCATGATATAGAGTGCGAGCATGCAGTTGGCCTTATCGAGGCCAAAGAATGCACCGGGACTGACACGATGCGCATACGACACAGCGAATAGAAATGCCAACACTGCCATTGTGCGGCTGAACAAGCCAATCATGAAACAGAAGAAGACCAACAGTGCGACGATATGCACGGTCCACAGCAGCCACGTCGGTTTGATCCAGAAATAAACGCTCCAGACTGACCACTGATTGCCTTGAACCTGGCGTACGTATTCAACCGGCAGCCAACCCTCAGGACCGAGAAATGCCTGCAAATCAAGCGACCACACCAAGTGTGTGTAAAAAATCAGCGTCCCCGCTAACAATCGCAGCAAACAAAGTGTTGCGGGATCGACCGATTGAAACCAAAACTTGTTCCACGCTTGCCACGTTTCGCTGACATAGCCGCGTGTGTCGGCAAAGACTCCCATCACGGCGCTCCTTCCGTGGAAGGCAGCGCAATCGGCTGTTCCGGTTTGGGTTTAGCCACTTCTTGGATTTTCGCCAACACTTGATAAGACTCCGCGGCATCGAACTTGGCACCGTTCTTCACATCCTGCGGCGACAGCAACTTGTGAAACACCAATTCCGTCGTAATCGTATGCCCGCCGTTCACGTTCAACAGATGCTGAGCATAGCGGCGGCCGGATTCTTCGCCCATGTCGCCGGTCTGTGCCGCAAGCATCATGTGCCGGTGATAGAGGAGTCGCGGCCATTGTTTCGAGAGGTCGGGAATCTGTCCCGACGTGATCTCGCGACCGCCGCTATCACGTATCTGATAGCGAATCAAATTGCTACCGTTGGGATCGGGCGCGAAAAACTCGTAGCCGTGATTCAGATACAACAGATTCAAATAGTCGTTGAAGAACGTCCGATGCAAGGCGCGCGTCAAAATCGGCTCTTGTAAAATCCCTGCCTGTGGAGGCAACGGACGGCCCATATTGTCGGTCGGCGCGATATAACCCGGAGGCAATGCGGCAGATGTCGCCATGTCCCACGGCGCGCTGAACACCGCCGTCAGATGCAACACAATTAAGAGGCTTACCAACCACCGCCAAACGGGGTGCCAACCAATTTCACCCGCCGCGCGGGGCGGTTGTTTCTTAACCGGCTGCTGCTGGCCGGGTGGGGTTGGTCGCTGCGGTTCCGTGCGAGAAGGTTCAACTTTAGCCATCGTGGCCCACTTTATCTGCCCCGAACGGGCGTCATCCCTAACATCCCAATAGCCGCGATTCAACGAATCGCAGGTCAAACGACTCTTTCCATCGTGGGAAAGAACCCTTAGCAAAATGAAAACCCCCACACCGGTCAACACCGATGTGGGGGTGAATAGCAATTTTTAATAGCGAATCAATTATTTCGCGGCCAAATGATCGTCAGCCTGCTCGAAATCGAACGCTAGCTCGTAACTTTCGCCACCCTTCATCGTCAGCGTTTCCTCACGAACGACGGTTTTGCCGTCTTGTTCAAGTTCCACGCGAACGGTGTAGCCGTTCCAGGTTTCGCCTGCGGCCAAACGGCTCGTGGCGTAGGTGCGATCGGTACCGGTTTGCGAGGTCTCGGCACCAGCCAGGAACACCTTGGCGTTGGCGGGAACCGACAGCTTCAATTCGGTCTTAGCCGCGGGGACTGCCGAGGAAAGCTTCATTTCATTCTTGGCATCGAATGTCAAAGCCACGCGATCACCCGCATTGAGCTTTACTGATTCGTTCTTCACAACGTCTTTGCCGTCCTTTTGGAACTCGACGCGGAAATTGTACATGTAGGTCTGACCTGCTTGCAGGCTGTTGGAGACGTAGCTCCGCGAGTTGCCGGTGCTGGTCGTGGCTTTGTCGTTGACAAAAACCTTGGCGTCAGCAGGAACGGTGACTTCGACCACAGCACTACCCGAGCTCTTCAGAGCTTGGTCGGTCGTGGCTTCTGCCGTGCAGCCTTCGCATTCTGTTTCGACAGGGGTGCTGTAAACGGCACCGCCGTAGCTGGCCGACGAACCTGAACTGCCGTAGCTACCATAGCTGGCGCTTGAACCCGAGGAACCCCAGCTGCCGCTTGAGCCATACGAACCGTAAGAGCCAGCGCTGTGACGAGCGGCGTGGCGAGCACGAATGCGGCCAACGATTCCGACGCGGCCATAGCTGCCGTAGCTAGCGCTGGAACCGTAAGAACCCCAGCTGCCGCTTGAGCCGCCGTAGGATCCATAGGAGCCTGAGCTACCGTACGAACCCGACGAACCATAGGAACCCGAGGATCCCCAGCTGCCGTAAGACCAAGCACCTGCTTCACTTACCAAACCAACCAATAGAGCTGCTGCCAACAAGGCCACGGAAAAACGGCCTTTGCCAAGAATTATCATCACCGGTGTCTCCATAACTATCTGCGTGTCGAGCGAGGACGGTTTCCCGCTACCTGCACTAATCTAGCAGCGAATGAGTGTAATTCAAGCAAGCTACGTAAATTTAGCCGAATTTAGGGGTTGCGCGGTTTCCGTAGACCCTAATAGGCTCCTTACGACTCGCCCTTATGGGGTATCCGTCACTTCCAAGGCGAGCTGATCGATTGCTAGCTCGCCGGTTCCTTCCAAAAGTCCCAGCCTCACAATGGCCTCACGGGCGGTCACCGGCACACGCAAAGTTTTCGATTCCGTGCGCCAATCGAATGTTCCAGTCCATGGTCCTAGGACCTGATTCTCAATCACTGCGCGGCGCTGATCATAGAAGGTCACGACAATCGCTGCCGACGGCCTTCCCAGTGGATCGGGGCCCAGATCTTTACCACGAATCCGCGCGGAAAGTTTGAAGTTCCGAATTTCGCGACCATCGACTGCGAAGCCCTGCAACGCGCGCGTCGGCTTGCCGAGAGTTTTGTTGGCAATCGCCAGATAGCGATTACCTTCACCATCTTGTCTTGTCACAGCCTGCCGCAGGTAATGCCAACCTACGGGTAAGTTCTTCTCGCCGAATACTTGCTCGAAGTCGCCGTTAAAGATCTGCGGCTTCATCGGATCGGGAAGCACCTCACGCTTCTCTTCCGCTGCGCCTGTCATTGGCACAAACAACGTGGCTTGTAGTGGCACTTGCACCAACTTTCCATCGCGCTTTGTCACGCGAATGAGATTCTGTTGATATCGCTCGCCGACGGGGATAATCATTTGTCCCCCTTCAGCGAGTTGCTCAACTAGCGGCTCTGGGATCGCTTCCGGCGAACAGGTGACAATGATCTTGTCGAACGGCGCGGCCTCGGGCCAACCCAAGTAGCCGTCGCCGCTCCGCACGTGAATATTGTCGTATTTGAGTCGCTTAAGTGTTTGTGTCGCGCGGCGCGCCAGATGATCCACAATCTCAATGGTGTAAACATCTTTCACCAGCGGGCTCAGCACGGCCGCTTGATAGCCGCTCCCTGTGCCGATTTCGAGCACGCGGTCCGTCGGCTGTGGATCGAGCTGCTCGGTCATGTAGGCCACGACATACGGCGGTGAAATCGTTTGCTGATCGCCGATCGGCAAAGCGGTGTCGTAATAGGCTTGTTCGCGCCATTTATCGAGCACGAACTCATGCCGAGGTGTTGCACGCATCGCATCCAAAACAGCGGGATTCTTCACCCCCGCTGCTTCGATCTCTTCGGCGACCATTTTTTCACGGGCCTTGGAGAGTTCTTCCGCCTGTGAACTTGCACTCGTGCCTACGAGTCCTCCCAGGCAAAGTACGCAGAATACGATAAACTGAACTGTCATACGCATTCAAAAAAACTCCGTCAATGGAAACCAATGTCTAATTCTATCGAGCAAACACGCGAACGACTGCGCGCGGCGATGCCGGTCGCTCGTAAGTGGGCCTACTTCGATCACGCCGCGGTGGCCCCCCTCACGCAACCCGCCCATGACGCTCTCGCTGATTGGCTCGCGCAATCTTCGCTCGAAGGCGACACCAAATGGCTCGACTGGGCGGCACAGCTGTCCAGTTGTCGCAAAGCGGCTGCGGAGTTAGTTGGGGCAGGGGAGTCCGAAATCGCCCTCGTCCCCAACACCACGGCTGGGATCAATCTCGTCGCCGAAGGTTTTCCTTGGCAGCCGGGGGACAATGTGGTCACTTTGGCAGATGAGTTCCCGACGAATATGTTTCCCTGGCTGAATTTGGAGAAACGTGGCGTTGAAACTCGTCTCGTCCCCACGGATGAAGGACGCGTCTCGCCGGAGCAATTCGCCGAATATTGTGACGAGCGGACCCGCGTCGTGAGCGTCAGTTGGGTTTGCTACAGCAACGGTTGTCGCCGCCCACTTAAGCCCATCGCCGATGTTGCCCACGAATTCGGCGCGCTCTTCTTGGTCGATGCGATCCAGGGCCTTGGCGTGTTTCCCATCGACGTGAAAGCCGACGAAATCGACGTGCTCTCCGCCGACGGTCACAAATGGCTGTTGGGCCCTGAAGGAGCCGGCATAGCATACATTCATGAAGGTTGGCTCGAACGTTTAAAGCCCATCGGTATTGGCTGGAATAGTGTCGTGAATGCTGGCGAATTCTCTCAGGCAGGTTTTAGGTTGAAGAACTCCGCCGCCCGCTACGAAGGGGGCACCTACAACATGCCGGGCTTCATCGGGCTGGGGGCCAGCATCAAGCTGCTTCTGTCACTCGAAGTGGAAAACATTGCCGCGGCGATTCTCGAATTCACCGACATAGCGTGCGAAAGCCTGCGCGCAGCGGGGGGCGTCATTCATTCGCCCCGAGAAGAGGACAATCGTTCCGGCATCGTCTCCTGGGAACTTCCTGGCCGCGATCCACAAGCCATTCGCAAAGCCTGCTTAGGCCAGGGAGTCGCGCTCGCCTGCCGTTCGGGTCGGCTCCGCCTGAGTGCCCATGCCTACAACAACGCAGCCGATTTGGAGCGGCTCTTGGCGGTTCTGCGGGAAATGTAACCAGCCTTGGTCAAGTAGTGACCACACCCGCTTTGCCTCTACGGGCTAGGCAGACTCTACTGCGGAGATTACGGAGAGCCGACTAGCCAATTCACGCCGAATCAACTGGCTCTTGTTGATAATGGCTCCTGCGAGTGCAACAATAAGCTTTCCCGTTTCTGCGATTGTTTGTACTGGAGTGCTAGCTAATCAGAGCATCTTCCATGGACACAGCGCACCGTTCTCAACAAAGAGACCAGCACGTGTTGAAGAATTCCGCCGGCGCGCTCGAACACGAAATCCAGCTCCGCAAAGAAGCGGAAACCCTCAACGCGGTCGCCCGGGATCTGCACAGCAATCTCGACCTCCAACTGGTCCTGCAAAAAGTGACCGACATCGGCACAAAGCTCACCCTCGCTTCGTTTGGTGCGTTCTTCTACAACACGGTCAACGAGCAAGGCGAAGCCTTTTTGCTGTACACGCTGAGCGGTGCTGCCCGCGAAGATTTTGAGAAATTTGGCCTGCCCCGCAACACGCCGTTGTTCTCTCCCACGTTCAGCGGCGAGCGGATTGTCCGACTCGACGATGTGCTCGCAGATCCAGCCTACGGACAAATGGATCCACACCAAGGCATGCCCTTGGGCCATCTTCCCGTGCGGAGCTATTTGGCCGTGCCAGTGAAGTCGCCACAAGGGGATATGATCGGTGGACTATTTTTTGGTCATACCGAAATCGGCATCTTCGATGAGGCGGCCGAGCGCGTTGCGCAAGGCATCGCCGAGCAAGCATCGCTGGCGATTGAAAACGCGAAACTCTACGGCAAGGCCCAGCGTGAAAGTGATCAACGCGCCCGCGCCGAAAAGGCTTTTCATGAAAGTGAAGGGCGCTTTGAGCAGTTGATTATCAACGCGCCGGTGGCAATCTTTCTGAAAGATTTGGCAGGTCATTACACGCTCGCTAATCCGTTGGCTGCGACGGCCTTGGGGCGTCCCGAAGTGGTCGGGTTCCGCGACGACCAACTCTTGGACCGCAGTTCAGCTGAGCGGATTCGCGAGCACGATTTACAGGTGATCGAATCGCGCAGGCCTCTTGAGCATGAAGAGCGCATCCAACGTGAGGGTTTCAACCAAGATTATTTGGCAGTTAAGTTTCCGCTGATTGATTCGCATGGCGAAGTGCAAGGTGTGGGAGGAGTCGCCGTCGATATCACGGAACGCCGGCAAGCGATGGCTGAAGTGCATCGCACACGAGAAGAGGCGGAGAAACAGCGACGACTGTATGCAACGATTCTCAATTCGACCCCCGACTTTATCTACGTTTTCGACTTGAATCATCGCTTCAGTTATGCCAATGACACGTTGCTGGAAGTTTGGGGCAAAACATGGGACGAGGCCATCGGTAAGACCTGCCTTGAATTGGGCTATCCTGAATGGCATGCGGCCATGCATAGTCGCGAACTTGACTATGTGGTCTCGACAAAGCAAACATTCAAAGGGGAAGTTCCTTTCACCGGCACTCATGGGACGAGAATATACGAGTATATCTTCGTCCCCGTGTTCGATAGCGACGGCGAAGTCGAAGCCGTCGCAGGCACCACTCGCGACGTGACCGACCGCAAAGCAGTCGAGGACGCCACGCGATTAGGCCAAGAGCGCTATCGGCATCTCGTGGAAAGCCTGTCAGCGGCTGTGTTCACCTGCGATGCGCTCGGACGGATTGAGCTGTTCAACGACGCGACGGCCAAGCTCTTTGGTTTTGTGCCTCCGGTCGGCGAGGACAATTGGGCAGCCCCCATGCGAATTTATCGTCCCGATGGCACGCCGTTACCATGGGAACAATGTCCCATGGTCCGTGCGCTACGGGATGGCAAGGCTGTTCTTGGCGAAGAAGTCGTCATCGAACGCCCCGATGGCACGCGCGTGAATGTGATGCCCCATCCGCAACCGTTGTTCGATGAGCGGCGCAAGGTCACTGGCGCGATCAATATGCTGCTCGATGTCACCGAACAGCGCCGCGCCGAAGGGGATCGCGGTTTGCTCGCAGCGGTGGTCTCTTCGTCCGACGACGCGATCATCAGCAAAACGCTTGACGGCATTATCACCTCGTGGAATTTAGGCGCGGAGCGGATCTTTGGTTACACGGCCGCGGAAGCCATTGGGCAATCGATCCTGATGGTCATTCCCCCTGACCGCCACGAAGAGGAATTGCGAATCCTTGGCCGCATCCGCCATGGCGATCGGCTTCAGCATTTTGAAACCAAGCGACTGAACAAAGACGGAAAATTGTTCGATCTGTCGCTAACCGTCTCACCGATTCGTGATACCACAGGCCGGGTGATCGGGGCTTCCAAAGTAGCGCGGAACATCAGTGAGCGACTGCAAGCAGCGCAAGCCTTGCGCGAAAGTGAAGAACGCTTTCGCACGCTCGCCAACAATGCTCCCGTGGGAATCTTTCAGACGAACCTCGCGGGAGAAACCCTGTTCGTCAACGACGCCTGGTGCCAGCTTGCTGGTTACGGCGCGCACGAAGCCAACGGCAGCGGCTGGATCGATGCGGTGCATCCCGATGATCGCCAGCGCGTCATCGATGATTGGCAAAAAGCCTGCCATGCCGGGCAACCTTCTCACACGGAATTTCGATTCCAGCGGCCCGACGGCAGCGTGGCCTGGCTGCAAGGTTGTGCTGAGCCCCTACGCAACGCCGAAGGTAAAATGCTGGGATATATCGGCACGGTATCGGATATCACGTCCCGCAAGTTGGCGGAGCAAGCTCTGAGCGAAAACGAACAGCGAATCACCGCCGAACTCGCCGGCATGAAGAGCTTACATAATCTTAACGAGCAATTGCTTGCCGCACAGAGCTTGGATCGTGCTTTGCAATTGGTGCTCTCCTCGGTGATCACGATGCAACAAGCCGATATGGGTTCGGTGCATTTGTATGATCCGCTGGCCGACAAGTTTCAAATGGCCACCCAACAGGGTTTCGATCAAGCATTACTCGATACAGTCAGGGGCGCCGAGTTCGCAGAAAATTCCGCCTGCGGCAAAGCGCTCAGCACTGGAAGCCGAGTCATTATCGAAGACGTGGAACTCGACGCCGACTATGCCAGTTTGTTGCCATTCGCCCAGCAAGCCGGTTATCGTGCGATTCAATGTACCCCTTTACGCAATCGCAACGGCCTGCTGCTGGGAGTTCTAGCAACGCACTTCCGTCAGCCTCGACGGCTCGCCCGCCGGGAGTTGTGGATGCTCGATCTCTACGCCCATCAAGCCTCGGCGTTCATCGAGCAAATGCAAATGATCAATTCGATGCGCGAGGCTGACCATCGCAAAGATGAATTTCTCGCGATGCTGGCTCACGAACTTCGCAATCCCCTTGCTCCCATCCGCACTGGGCTCGACTTCCTCACCGTTCAAGACGACGAAGCCAACGAAGCAGTCGGCATCATGCGCAATCAGGTTGAGCACTTGGTGCGACTGGTCGACGATTTGCTCGACGTGTCCCGCATCGCCCGTGGAAAGGTGGAATTGCGCAAGGAAGTTGTCGATATCGTGCCACTCGTCGAGCGTGCCGTTGACGCCGTGAGTTGGGCCTTCAAGGAGAAAGATCAATCTCTGAAGGTTTCGCTGGCGCCGGCTGGTCTTCATGTCCATGCCGACCCCGTGAGACTCGTGCAGATTCTTGGCAATCTGCTGAACAATGCCTCAAAGTACACGCCCACAGGCGGGCATATCGAGTTAAGCCTGACTCATAACGACAACAACGTCGCCGTGGAGATTCGTGACAACGGGATCGGTATCGAACGCGAATTGCTCCCCCGCGTGTTCGATTTATTCACCCAATCGAGCCGTGCTTTGGATCGCGCGCAGGGTGGTTTGGGGATCGGCCTCACCTTGGTTCGCAGTCTCGTGGAACTCCATCAGGGGACCGTCTCTGCCGATAGCGAAGGGGTAGGGAAGGGGAGCCGGTTTACCGTCAAACTTCCGATTAGTTCTCAAACTCCCACGCCGCAAACGATTCGCCCCCGAGTCCAAACGCCTAGCCGCCGAATTCTGGTGGTCGACGACAATTTCGGCGCGGCTCGCGTCGTTTCGCTATTGCTTAAGAAACTGGGGGACCATCAAGTCGAAATGGCTCATGATGGTCCGACCGCTTTGGACAGCGTCACTGCCTTTCAACCCGATTTGGTGCTTCTCGATATCGGCCTGCCCGGCATGGACGGTTACGAAGTCGCCAAAACCATCCGCGCAAACGTCAATGCTCAACAGCCTTTCCTAGTCGCGCTCACCGGTTATGGACAAGCAGAAGATATTCAAGCCTCCAAAGCCGCGGGCTTCGATCAGCACCTCGTCAAACCACCATCGGTTGATATGTTAATGGACTTGCTCACCCATCAGCGATTGTCGAAACCGCTTGCTTCGCAAGCCTAGTGTTTGAGTCGCTATCGATATCAGTGCGAACGAAAATTTGCACTGGCCGATTCCTTGCACAACAATCACAATATGCTTGCAAAACAACTTTTCCCATGAAGCGAACAAACTCATGTCCCGCCGCGCTGTCTACACTGGTTCTTTCGACCCCATCACGTTGGGCCACCTTAATGTCATCGAGCGCAGCAGCCGCTTGGTCGATGAGCTGATCGTCGGCGTCGGCACGAACATCGAAAAATCGTCGCTCTTCACCGGCGAAGAACGGGTCGATCTCATCACCCGCTCGACCAAGCACTTGACCAACGTGCGTGTGGAAGTCTTCACCGGCCTGGCAGTTCATTTTGTCCGCCAATGCGAAGCCCGCGTGATCATCCGCGGCGTGCGTTCCCTCACCGATATGGAAAGCGAATTCACCATGACGCTCGCCAATCGCAAGCTCGATCCGGGCATTGAAACCGTCTTCCTCATGGCCGACGACGAGTTCTCGCACGTCTCGAGTTCGTTGATCAAACAGATCACGCCGCTCGCAGGTGATGAAGAGTTGGCCCGCTTTGTCCCCCGCGATATCGTCGGCGACTTACGCGCGAAGATCGTGGACTGAGGACTCTGAGTATTACAACCGTTAGACAAAGCGTTAATCCCGTAGGCTCGGGTATCGCACTTAAACTTGCGAAGATCGTACTGCCTGCCTGCTGCTGCCAAATCAGGAAGTCCCTACCATCGGAGTCGCCATCCCCGTCGGCATCAGCTAAACCATTGATGTCATAACTGGTTTGCCAAAGCTGTAGATCGATATCATCAACATCTCCGTCACGATCAAAATCTGCTGACAGCGTTGCCTGGAATTCCGTAAGCATAATCGCATTATTGGCATCGCTGTAATTGACCAAAAAGGAACCTATGCCGTCCATGGTCGCTAAACGCTCGCCATTAGGAACATTCAGCAACTCACCTGTCAGTGCATGGGATTGGAATACCGTAAACACGTCCGAAACTTTAGGAGCGATTCCATTTGTCAGAACTATGGATAAACTGCCAGCTAAATTTGCTGAACCGTTGACGATCAGCTGATCGAAGTCAACTCCCGGAATCCCCCCCGTGCCAGCGAGTTCAACTTGCAACGTACTGCCAAGATTCAGATTTAAACCACCAACTTGCAGCTGCCCTAAGGAGTTGCCTGGCCTCACTTGGCCACCGCTATTGACGTTCACAATTCCCGCGATGCTTCCCGAGCCCGCGAGGACTGCATTGACAATGACATTGCCAGTGCCTGTCGCAGAGCCTGTAGAATTGTTGACAACAAGAGTCCCTGCATTAACGCTTGTGTTACCAACATAAAAACTCTCCGAATTCAACTCAAGAATTCCACTGCCCGATTTGACTAATGAACCTGAGGCTGTACCCGACACGAGTGAATTGAAAATAGATCCGTTGACCGTCGTTCGACCTGTACCGGCAAAAGTCCAAGGTCGCGAGGTATTGTCGTCAGCAGCGTAGATATCACCATTTATAGTCAAAGATTTACCAATCGGCAGATCATTGATCATTCGCCGGCTGTTGCTCTGAAAAACTTGGCCATTGAGTGTAAAGCTATTGGTGCCAGCGAACTGCATATCCCGTGCTAGACGTATTTCATTGGCCAACGTGCGCGAGCCACCAATCGCAATCAATGTCCGCTCCTCGTTGCCGCCTCCTGCTGTCACCCGTCCTGTGCCAAATGCGAGGTCATGATGAATCTCGACTTGAGTCTCAGCGTCAGGACTATTGGCCCCGATGACAGTTTCCCCCGAATATGTGTTGGCATTCGTCACAACGAACCTGCCGCGCACATAACTCACGCCACCGCCTGGAGCAGTCCCATCTTCAATCACACCATTGATAGTGGTGAAGGCCGGTAGTCCACCATTGCGAAACAACAAATGGCCTGCCGTAACCGTATCAGAGAGAACGATGTTACCATTGACCGTCATAGCGCGGCGCGATTGATTGTCGACAATTCGATAGGTATTGGCAGTCGGAGCGAGATTAAGAAACTGGCCGTTGAAGTTGATTGGTATCAGAAAACCTGAATCCGCCAACTCAAGTTCGATTGAAGGCATCACAAAATCAACATTGATCTGATGAGCATTGACGTTGCTGTTCCCTGTGCGAATTTCGTTGGCAGAGAGTGTCGCTCCCGGAGATCCTGTGATTGTCGTCACGACTTGGTGACTCGACGATCCCAGCGTGAGCTTGTCGAGTGTAAGACCTGGCGTCGTAATATTTATCGAATAATTCGCAGGATGCGCCGCAGCGAGATTGGCGCTGTCAAGAGTTCCGATCTCAGGAGATTCTCCCGGCCAAGCACTGAAACTTCCACTGCCACCCGACCAGTTACCAGACGACTCCCATTGCCCTGGAGCCGGTCCTCCTAACTGATAGACAAATGTTTCCTGAGCCTCAACAAATGAGCCAAAGACAATGAAAAACAAGGAGCAGAAAATGCAGGGGCGCATGGCCTAGGGCCTCAAAATGAAGTGCCTATCTTGCAGTAAATAAAGCTGAGTTAGTACCAACTCAAAGATGAGAAGTCACTCGGACTGCTACAGCTTAAACTGCAAGGCAAGTGGTGATATATCGAATTTCTGCAATCAACGGCTGGTTGATTGTTTTATATGCGTGCAGCACTTCGAGAAAATCGACAATGTTCATCAAGAATATCAAACTCTGAGCGATCACCCCGCCGCTTTGAGAAACATCACCACAATCGCAAACAGCCCCAACGCGGCGAGCCCTGATTTGATTTTCTCGAACAGCGGTTTGTCTTCCTCGGGAAGCACAATCATATTCGGCGATTGGGCGGCAAACGCATCGACTTGCGGAGCCGGGGCGGGATTGTTATTCGCCTGCAATTCATCGAACGCGGGCGGTTGCAAAATTTCGGTCGTTGCGGGCTTCGTAGCCGGTTGTTCGGCAAGGTTCGACTGCCACGGGTTGGCCGTTGGGGCCGCGTTGAAATCGTTGTCGCTTGTCGTTTGCGCGGACACCAATTGAGCCTGTGTTGGCCGGCCAATATCGGGTGCGAGCGAAGCTAAGAACTCACCCACGCGGCCGCCGAAGCTTCCCATCGTTGTGCCGTTGCCTGCGCCGAACAGCACTCCTGCGAGTTCGCCGTTGCTATTGAGGATCGGCCCGCCGGAATCCCCCTGGCGTGCTTCGACGTTCAACTCCACCATCTGCTGCGGCAAATGTTCTTTCGGCGAGTAATACTGCGTGCAGCGACCCGTCACCGAGCGATAGATCCCCGGCCCGTAGCCGCAGATCGTCAGTTGATCGCCCGGTTGCGGCGCGGTCGGGGCGATCTTCACCGGCTGCACGCCTTTGGGTTCGTAGATCACCAAAGCGGCCAAGTCCCAATCGGAATCGACTTTCAAAGCTCGCGCCTTCGACGTAAATCCGTTGGGAAAGATTACCTCAATCGGCGCTTGAGCATCGCGCACGACGTGCCAGTTGGTCACGACGATGCCATAGCCATCGCGTAGATCCACCAGCGTGCCGCTCCCCATGGATGTCGCTTCCCCTTCGGGAACAACAATCCTCGCCACGGCCGGATGCGGCTGTTGCATGGTGGCTGGCGGCACCGAACGAAAACCACTGTCCACGGGCGGAGCAGGGGTTTCCGAACCAAGCCCAAACTCTTGCGCCCAGACGTTCTTAAAGTTGGCGGCTGAAAACTCTGCGACTGCCACGGGCGCGAGGCCCAGCTGCGCAAAGATGATCGTGCCCGCTATTGCCAGGCAATAGCGGACACGCCAACGGTCAATCGTTTCGTTTCTGGAAACTTTCACTGCGGTGTCAAACTTGGGTGGGTGAAGGTGTCGATCCGGTGGGAGACTGACGACGTCTCTGTTCGTTCTCGACGATCATCTTCAGCAACCGCTCACGAAGTTTGGCAGCCTCCTCACGTGAAGCGAGCGCGGCTTCCACCTTCGCGGTGGCTGAGCTAACCGCATCCCTGCGCCGTTTTCCTTGAGGTACTCTGTCCATCACTGCGTTCTCTCTGTCCTCACCAACTGCAATGCGCCACGACGAACGGCAGTCCCTTTCGACTGCCGTGGGTCGTGGCATTTTTTCAATCGGTCTCAAGCGGCAATAGGACGACCGCCCCGCAACTCTTCGTCGCGACGGGGAAAATCCTGGCCGTTGTTGTAGAGAGCTTTGAGTCTCCGCAACTCGGCCCGGAGGGCATTCTCCGCCAACTGAGTCAGAGTCAGCCGTGCCGGGTAACCTGCCAAATGCACCGCGGCGTCCCGAGCCTCATTCAGAACGTCGAGCGGCAGGTAAATTGTGGCACGCACTTTTGGGTTTCCGTCGGATTGCATACTCTTGTCCCTGAATGACTGGGTATCCCATGTTGTGGAGCTTGGATCTCGCAGGTGATCGCGAGCACCAAGCTTCCCCCAACACAAACATCGGCCACTGGCTCACCATACTGCAAACGTCCGACGTTTCGCCGCAGCCGTTCGCTAAACGTCATAAGGGGAAGCGAATAACCAGCACGGCCGGCAAGGTTTATCATGGGACAGAGGTCGGAGGTCAGGGGCCAGGGGTCGGAAATACTAGCCTCCAACTTCTAGCTTCTTATCGTCCATCGTCCCATCGTCCCATCGTCCCACAGTCCCATCGTCCCATCGTCCCACAGTCCCACAGTCCCACAGTCCCACAGTCCCACAGTCCCACTGAGCTTTGCCAGGTTGGCCAGCTTTGCTCGGTTTGCAGCTCCCCGAGCACGCCAAGCTCGATTTTTCGCCCGTGCGCTGGGGTCCCAACTTTCGCGCAGAAATTCCTGGGTTTTGTCACTTGGTCATGTCGCAAGTGCCAAAACAAGTCGACTTTTGGTCAAAACGTACATTGAGCGCGTTCCAAAAGGACGTTCCACAGTTCGAGTTTCCAAAGAGCACGCCTCACAATGGGCGAACCCCATTATCGCGATTGGGAAGCGCTTCGCCACAACGATTCTTGGCCGGGGGGAAGGAGGAGTTTCGAGTCACGAGTCGGTTGTTCTCGCAACTCGAAGCCCGCAACTCAGAACTCAATAACCACGAATCAGACGAATGGCACGAATGGACGTATGCAGGCTGGGGCGACACAGGCTCGAATTCATTGGCTGAAAGCCAAGCCTCATCGTAGCCTAGGGCAACGCCCTAGGAATAGAATCGACATCGCATCGTTGGCTGAAGGCCATACTCAACTGTGGCCGAGTCTTTCACGATGACAATGGCCTTCGGCCAAATGGATCGTGTGGTCTGAGTCCTGGGGCGTTGCCCCAGGCTACGATGAGAGAGGCCGTTGGCCATGAGAGGAATTATGATTTCGGCGACTAAAAAACTTGGCCATAGTCGCATTGCGGCGTAGATGTCGTTAGAATAAGGGGATTAAAAAACCCTGGCTCAACTAGGTTCGTTCACATGTCGATCAAAGTTTTATGCGGTTTCTTCTGTTCGGTCCTTTTCGCCTGCTGCGTTACAAACGCGCTGGCCCTGCCTCCGCTGGGTTTGACGCAAGTCAGTACGTCGTCAACCTTGCAACCCAATCTCGAAGTGATCGATGGGACGGCTTATCTGGGTGTCACAGACGGCGTATGGGTTGTTAACGCTTCGGGGAGTCAAATATTTGCTCCCATCTCGCACCCCACACTGAGCATTCCATCGAGTGTGACACGGGTAGTCAAAGCCTTTAACGGTGAACTTTACATCGCGGCAAACTTTAATAGTTTCACCGATCAAGCTGCGGCGGCACTCTTTCCACTGAATCAACCCACTGTGCCAATAGTTACTTGGGCAATGCCGCGTATTCGCGTACGGGGAGTTGATATCAATCTGCGGACGTTTGGTGGCTTTGATTACGATGATGGCGATGAGGCAACAAAGTTTCTTTTGGACGGTTTGAGGGAACCACTCCCATATCCGACAGGTTCTAATAGCAGTAACAATACCACTAGGCTCAACTCTATGACACCAAGCGGTTATGCGCTTGGGTCTGCTGGCATTCCTGGAACGATTGGTTCGGCGCCTATCCTTTGGTCACCATCCGGTGAGCTTTCGTTTTTGGATGGATCAAATAGTCCAACGTCTATTCGAGACCGTGTGGATGGTGTGGGAGTTAACACAGCTTGGGATATCCCGGCTATAAAGTATGGCGGTGATACGCCAATTTTCATTGCAGGTAATCCAAATAATTTTATTGAAATAGGGGTGATCGTTTCTCACAGCGGTTTTGCTGTGATTCAGGATTCCTTTTTTCCAAAAGAGGCTTACGCATTTTACCCCGGTATCGTTCCTGGCTTTCCCGACCGGGCAGCGCCCCTAATGGATATCTTTCCAGAACTCGCCACGATCGACATCGACTATATTTACGATCTTGCCTCGGTCAATGGCTTTCTCTACATGACCCTCTCGGGCAGCGATGGAATGTTTCTCTTCGGAGCGCGAGACCCCTCGGTGTTAGTGCCTGAACCGACGGCATTTCTTCTTGCATCATTAGCCGCAGTATTCGGTGTCCGCAGACGTACACACCGATTTTAACTTGTGGTAGCAATCCAAGAGTTACGTGCAATTCGACTGTGGCTGACACCCTCCAGCACTGTCACACACGGGCCGCTTGTTGCTTGCGCAATTCTTCGGCGGTGATGCGCACTTGTTTGCCGTCTTGGACGATGATGATCGCGGTCTCGGTTTGGATCGCAGTTTGACGGGCCATTTCGGCAGCTCGTCGGAGAGCGTCGAGCGAACCACGTAAGTCCGGGTTCATGGCGGTTGTAATGTCTTTGGGATTCATAAGTGCTCTTTCCATTCCAACAAAATCGGTGCCGATCCAGCATTATCATACACAGCCCAATCGTCGACGGCGCTTTGTATGACTGTTCCAGGTTTTGAAGAAGTTTGAAAGTAAAAGGGGACTTCTCTGGTGCGACTGAGCAGCCAGGCACTAGCCGTGGGTCCTTCCATTTTTCAGCATCCATCAAAAAACCGACGCTAGCGCGTGGCGGCTCATTGGGGCACTCAAACTTACTCCGTCGTCACCCGCCAGATGACGTCGCTGGGTTCGTCGGCGACGAGCAGCGAACCATCCTGGGCGAAGATTACGCCCACGGGCCGGCCGTAAACTTCATTGTCGTTGGCGATAAAGCCGGTGAGGAAATCTTCGGCATCGCCCGCGGGAATGCCATCGCGGAAGGGGACGAAGGCGACCTTGTAACCCGAAAACTCCGAGCGATTCCACGAACCGCGCAGGCCTACGAATGCTCCCCCATGATACTTTTCGGGAAACCGATCGACTTTGTCAAACGCCAAACCCAACGCGGCCACGTGCGAGCCCAACGGCACGTCGGGGACGATCGTCTTCTTCACAAGGTCAGGCCGCTGGCCTTCGAGCCGTGGGTCTTCATGCGCTCCAAAATAAGCATACGGCCAACCATAAAATCCTTCCTCTTGGACGCTCGTCAAATAATCAGGCACGAGTTCGTCGCCAAGTTGATCCCGTTCGTTGACCGTCGTCCACAGGGCTCCGGTGATTGGCTCCCAAGCGAGTCCATTCGGATTTCGCAGCCCCGAAGCAAACACGCGCAGGCCCGTGCCATCCAAGTTGCATTCCAGAATGTTGGCTCGCAGCATTTCCTCGACCATGCCATGTTCGGCCACGTTGCTGGCGGAACCAACCGTGATATACAGTTTCGTGCCATCCCGCGAAGCGATGATGTTGCGCGTCCAGTGGTTGTTGTATCCCCCGGCCGGCAGAACCAAGATCTTCATGCCCGGTTTGTCGATGGTCGTTTGATCTTTTTCGTAAGGGTAAGCCCACACGCCATCGGTACAGGCCACGAACAGCGTTTCGTTCGCAATCGCCATCCCAAATGGCTGGTTCAAATCTTTGAGAAAAGTCTCCTGAACCTCCGGAGTGCCGTCGGCATCGGCATCTCTGAGCAACGTGATGATGTTAGGAGAATCGCCGGTCGTGGTTTTCGATTTTTTCATGCCCGCGCGCATTTTCTCTTGCTCTTCGCGCTTTTCGGTGGGGGCATCTTCATCGGGCGCCGGCTTCGGCATCGTACGGGCTTGTGCCACCAAGATATCGCCATTGGGCAGAGCATACAGCCAGCGCGGGTTGTCTAAGTCCTTCGTAAAAGCACTCACCTTAAAACCCGCGGGAGCTTGCGGCATCTTTCCTTCTGGCCAACCGATCACTTCCGGATGGTTAATCACCGATTCGGTCGCAAAAGGCTTTGGTAATTGCTTGGCCACTTGCTGGCCCAACTCATTGGTCGTTTCAGCCAACACAGCCGCCGTCTGAGCTCCATAAACCAAGCTGCAAGCTAATGCCATCTTCAAAACGTAATCGATTCTCATATTCAAACCTTTCTAGCGCATCGCCATGTCGCGCCACAGTTCCACGTCGATGTCGTTATCAATAAATTTTTGACTTCCATCACAGTATTGAGTCACCACGCCGGACGGATGGTGACTCCGCGCGACGAGCAAGCCTTTTTGTTGAGACAGATTCATACAGTCCCAGACTTCAGAATTGGGCGCGTAATAGTGGTTGTAGAGAGTGTTACCGTAGTTCCCCAAAATCCACTTCTCCCCCCGTTGGCCGTACCAAGAACCACTATTGGTCGCGCCACATGAGCTATCACTCGGGTCGCTCGCCAGCGGCAATTCCAGCATGAGGTCTTTCGATGCCGAGTCGTTGGTTTGCCCGACGCCTAATGTTCGCTCGCTGAAAGCCACGGTCGCGGAAGAGCCTCTCAGCAAATGACGAAACCCGACCGCGGAGTTCGTGTAAAACACGCCGTCCGACTCGACGATGTTTCCCGCGTTGAGCCGACCGCTGCCGGCATTGGCCGCGTAGTTTGTTGCACCAAATTCCGAGCCAGCAATGTCTCCTGCGGCGGGATCGCTCGGGCACAAGAAAATCGCCACGCGGCGCGTTGCCGCTGCGTAATTCGGCGTGCCGTCGTAAGCAGTAGCGCCGACTGTGAAACTCGTGGGTGGCGCTGCGAAGTCAACGAGTTCGCGCAGCGAGATTTCCTCCAAAAATGGCAGCAAGAAAGCGTGCGTGGAAAATACCGAGGGAAGTGGAGCACCTCGTCCAGGCGGAAAATGGCCATACGCCGCGTGATAGTTTTGCGCAGCCAGACCAATTTGACGCACATGGTTGCCACACGTCATGCGCCGCGAAGCTTCGCGTGCCGCTTGGACGGCCGGGAGTAACATGGCCACCAGCACACCAATGATGCTGGTGACTGTAAGCAGTTCAACCAACGTGAACGCACCGCGTCCAACGCCGAAAGTTTCCCCACGTTTATTATGTATCCTGGCCATCGCCAGCCAGAGAGAAGCAATAAGTGTTCCAGGCCGGGGAAATTCTGAATCGCAAGACCCTAGCCGGAGGGCCACGCCCTCCGGGGGATTTCCTGGATCGCGTGGCGATCCGGCTATTGAGTCTCCACCAGCGCCGCGATCATTCCAGCGCTTGTGTATTCCTTCGCCACGGCGGTGGCCTTGTAACCGGCGGCGGCCAAGACTTCTGCGGTCAGCGGGCTGATCGCGATGAGTTTCGCCTGCTGGAGATCGTCGCCGAACATTTTTACGAGCGACCTGGCGATCGCGGAGCTGGTGACTGTGATCCAATCGATTTGTCCCGACCGCAAACGTTTCAGCACGTGATCCGCGGGCTGGGCGACGTCCGCACTTTGATAAACGACAACCTGCGAAACGTCGGCCCCCGCGGCGGTGAGCAGCTCGGCCAACACTTCCCGGCCACGGCTGGCTCGCAATAACAGAACGCGTTTGCCCTTGGCCTGCGGGGCAAGTTCCGCGGCCAAGGCCTCGGCGCGGTATTCGTGCGGCTGCAAATCGGCGTGCAGATGAAACTTTTTTAATGCCTCGGCCGTCGCGGGACCGATCGCCGCCATGCGGCAGTTGCCCAAGCGCCGCAGATCGTGACCTGTTTCCAAGATACGTCGCAAGAAGTAGTCGACGCCGTTCGCGCTTGAGAACACCAGCCAATCAAACGTTGGTAACTCTTCGATGGTTTGATCGACGGCGTTCCAATCCGCCGGTGCGGAAATTTCGATCGCGGGCTGGCACCAAGTGGTCGCTCCCAGTGAATGCAACTCGCGCAGCATATCGGCCGATTGATGTTCGGGCCGCGTGACCAAAATCGTTTGCCCCGCAAGTGGTTTCGTTGTTTGCTGAACTTCGGTCGAAAACCAGGCCGACTGCGTGGCCGCGTCGACCGCTTCGCCGACGACGATGATCGCGGGGGGACGCATTTTTTTCGGACCCAAAATTACGGCCAGTTCACCAAGCGTCGTTTTAATTACTTCTTGATCGGCAAACGTCGCGCGGCGAATGATCGCCACCGGTGTGGCCGCGGGCTTGCCGTGGGCGATCAATTCGGTCGACCAACGGGGCGCGGTCGTGATGCCCATGTAAAACACGAGCGTGCCCGGAAACTTGGCGAGGTTCGCCAGATCGAGCGAATCCGTTTCCTTGTGACAAGATTCTTGCCCGGTGACAAACGCGACGCAGGAGGCTCGATCACGGTGCGTGAGCGGGATGCCCGCATAGCTGCTCGCGGCGAGTGCCGAGGTCACGCCGGGGACAACTTCGTACGGAACGCCAGCCGCTTCGAGGGCGGCGATTTCTTCCGCCGTGCGGCCAAAGATCGCGGGGTCGCCCCCCTTGAGCCGCACGACCATCTTGCCCCGCTGAGCCGTCGCGACCATCTGGGCGTTGATTTCGTCCTGCGACAATAATCGCCCTTCGCCATGCCGACCGAGACAGACGAGTTCGCGCGGTGTTTGACTCTCGTCCCACAAGCCGGCATGATTGAGCACAACCGGATCGACCAAGTAGTCATAAAACACGGCGTCGGCTTTTTGGAGCAGTTCAAAGCCCCGCAACGTGATGAGCGACGGTTCCCCCGGCCCGGCACCGACGAGATACACCTTGCCTATCGTGGTGGGGCCGGTTGGGGTGGTCATGAGGCAAAATTCTTGCTGATCGCGGCAAATTGGTGAGCAGAGTACAGAATGCTAGAATAATGGTTATGGAACCTTCTCAACAAGCTGGTGGCACACGCGGAGCGCGAGGAATTGCGCCCTTGTCGCCCGCTTCGCGCCAGCGTTTGCAGAAGGTTTTCGAGCATGGCCAGCGTTGTGCCGATAAGGACGATTTCGATTACGCCACGCAACTTTTCACGCAATGCGTGGTCGAAGACCCCGGCAACACGATCTATCTGCAAAGCTTTTTCTCGAACTTGCAGAAGAAATATAAGAATAATAAGTCGGGCGCAATGCTGGCGTCGCTGAAAATTAAAAGCCAGCGATCGACCCTCAATCGCGCGGCCGCCAAAGGGAATTGGACCGAAGCCCTGCAAGCCGGCTGCAACGCGCTGGCGTACAATCCGTGGGATATCACCACGCTGTTGGGCATGGCCCAGGTCTGCCGCGAGCTCGGGCTCGACGAAGCACAACTGTCGTATTTGCGCCGTGGCTTGGACTCGAAGCCGAAGGACATCGCCACCAACCGCCAAGCGGCGATGACGCTCCAACGGATGGGCCAGTTCGATCAAGCGATCGCCTGTTGGCATCGCGTCGAACAAGCCAAGCCGCAGGACGAAGAAGCGCTGCAAGCCATCTCGCGGCTTTCGGTGGAAAAAACGATCCACGAAGGGGGCTACGATTCCAGCATGTTGATGCAAGGCAGCACGGATGGCAGCACGTCGAAAATCTCCGTGGCTAATTACGCCCGCAACGCGAAAGATCATCAAACCTCGGCGACCGACGAAGATATCGACCTGCCGCCGGAGCAACGGCTGCAAAAGTCGATCGAGCGCGATCCGTCGAATTTGCAGTCCTATTACCAGCTCTCCGATTTGTACGTGCAGCAGCAACGCTTCGACGAGGCCGAACGAGTTCTCGAGCGCGCCTTGCAGGCTTCCGGCGGGGGCGACCTCACGGTGCGAGAGCGCTTGGAAGAAGTTTTGTTACGGCGTTCGCGACAGCAACAGGCGATCGCCGAGCAGAATCATCAGCAGGATCCCACGGAAGAGAATCAGCAGCTCGCCAACCAGATGCGTATCCGCGCGAATCAACTCGAGCTGGAAACCTACGCCGCCAAGGCTGAGCGTGATCCGCACAATTTGCGTTTGAAGTATGAGCTCGCCCTGCGGCTTAAACGGGCTGGCAAACCCAAGGACGCGATTCCGCTGCTGCAAGCCGCCCGCGGCGACGTTCAACGCCGGGCCCAGGTTTTGGTCGAGCTGGGCGAGTGCTTCCAAAAGATCGAGCAGTACAAATTGGCCCTGGCCAACTACGAACAGGCCGTGGCCGCCTGCGAGGAGCCAGATTCAGAAATCCGCCGCCTGGCGCTGTATCGCGCGGGGGTTTTGGCCACGGGAATGCGAGAATTTGACCGCGCCGAGCGACATTTGACCGAATTGGCGGGCCTCGATTTTAGCTATCGGGATGTGGCCGACCGGCTGGACAAAATCAACAAATTACGCGATATTGGGTGATTCTCGTTGGCCGAGGGTGGCCAACAGTAATCCGTAGTCCCGTTGTTAATCAGTCAACATGCCCAATTCAGCCAGTGCCAAGAAGCGTTTGCGTCAGAGCATCGATCGTCGTGCCCACAATCGCACCATCAAGTCCACGCTCCGGACCCAAATCCGTAAGGTCCGTGCCGCCATCCTGGCAGGCGACGTCGCCACGAGCGAGCAGGAATTCATCCTAGCCACCAAGAAGCTCGATCAGGCAGCCTCGAAGCATGTGATTCACGACAATCAAGCCTCGCGCTTGAAGTCGCGCCTCTCGGCGTCGATCAAGAAGATCAAAACGGCCAAAGCCAGCGCCTAAGTTCGCTGACAGCCCACGTTCGCCACCAAGAGCCGCCGGCGCAAGCCGGTGGGCTGGCCGGTAAAAAGCGGACTTGTGGAACTCCCCTCGTGGCATGCTAAAATTAGGCAGGGAGATTCCACGATGACTTTAACATTAAATCTAACGCCCGAGATCGAAGCCAAGCTGCGCGAACTGTCTCTTTCCACAGGCAGAAGTTCTGAAGAGTTGGCGCTCGACACGCTTCAACAAAACCTTGTTGAAGAGTCCAGTACTCCCGCCATCTCTTATGAGGAATGGGTACGTCATTTCGATGAATGGGTGAGTGAGCAGCGTTCCCGGAATCCAAACGTGGATGACTCTCGTGAAAGCATGTATCCGGATCGAGTGTAATGCTCATTCTTGTCGATACGAATTTGTTGCTGCGATTTTCTGAAGTCAATCATCCGCAACATGATTTGTCGGTCGCCGTGATGCAGACACCAGCGAAGTCTGGCCATGAACTGTGCGTGGTCCCCCAAAATCATTATGAATTTTGGGTTGTTGCCACGCGACCCGTAGCCAACAACGGATTAGGCATGTCGGCAGCTGAAGCCGAGAAGCAATTGAAAAGACATGCACAACCATTATTTCGCGTGCTGCGTGATGAACGCGCCATTTACAGCCATTGGAGACAATTGGTCAATAAATATTCCGTCCAGGGCAAGAACGCTCATGATGCACGTCTCGTTGCTGCAATGATGCGTCACGGTGTTAAGCATTTATTGACATTCAATACGGCAGACTTTGAACGCTTTGAACAAATCAGCTTAATACATCCGCAAGAAGTCTCGGATATTCGCTAAGATCGCAGATAATTTATCGCGGTCACCAAACAATCTTCCGCGCGTCGAACACGGGGCCTTCGACGCACGTGCGTTTGTAGTCCCAGTCTCCTCCCGGCTGTTCGGTTTTCACGACGCAGCTAAAGCAGATGCCGATGCCGCAGGCCATGGGCGTTTCGAGCGACACTTCGCATGGCACGTTCTTCACCCGCGCGATGCCCGCCACGGCTTCCATCATCCGTTCGGGCCCGCAGCAGGCGATGCGTGTGGAACTCGCGGTCTGCATGTCGAGCACTTGTTCCAAGACTTCCGTGACTAAGCCGTGATGACCGACGCTGCCATCGTCGCTGGCGATCCACAGGTCGATGCCGCAGGCGCGGAAATCTTCGGCCCCGGACAGGAAATCTTTGGTTCGCACGCCGTAACACAGCGTCACTTTTTGCGCTGCCGAAACGTTGCGTTCCCCCAAACCATACGAACGCTTCCCCAGAAATTCGCGCCCCAGCGCGAGAAACGGTGTTTGACCAATTCCCCCCGCGACCATCACCAGATGCTCGACCGGCTCTGCAGAAAAACCGTTCCCCAGCGGTCCCCAGACGTCGAGTTGCTGCCCGGACTGATAGTGGGCGAGCTGGCTGGTCATCTTGCCGACGACCAAATAGACGACGTCGACACCAATCGGCGTGCCACCCGCATCGAGCACCGTGTCGTAGAGTGCGAACGGTCGCCCCAGCAGCGGGTCATTGTCGTGCGGCAACCGCACCATCAGAAACTGCCCCGGCACGATCGTCGCGGCCAGCTCGGGGCACTCGAATCGCACGCGGTAGGTGCTCCGCGCTAGGCATTCATTCTGAGTGATCGTCACGCGATATTGCCGCGCGCGGTCGGCATAATACGCCGCAGACAACGGGTTCGAGCTTAAATCGCATCCTGCGGTGCTCAACGGGAACCTCGCTTTCGCGGCCGTCCAAATCCGCTCGGTTTCTTCGAGCCACTCGGGCCCGCGCCTTGCTTTTTGGTTCCTTTGCGAGCTCCTGGGGCCGAACCTTTGGTGGCCTTACCCATCGCTGCTTTGCGTTTACGTTCGCGCGCGACCTCGGCCAGTTTCTTGACGTCATCCTGGCCGGCAGGGGAGGGGGCCCGTTTCCGCGCGACGGGTTGTTCGCTGACGGCCGCGCGCAGCTTGCGAACTTCCTCCGGAGTCAGCATTCGCGATGCTCCCTTGGGAAGTTCGCCCAAGCGAATGGGTCCGACGGCGATGCGAATCAAGCGTTGCACCTTGTGACCCACGCGTGCCAACAGCCGCCGCACTTCGCGGTTGCGTCCTTCGTCGAGGACCATTTCAAGCACGCCGCTATTTTTTTTCTTGCCTTTGAACCGCACGTCGACCGGCTTCACGAATCCTTCCGCTAGATGCACGCCCCGCCGCAGTTGCGACAACACGTCCGGCCCCGGTTCGCCCGCCACGTGGACTTCGTAATACTTCCGCACGCCATGCCGAGGATGGGTCAACAGATTGGCCAGATCACCGTCGTTGGTCACGAGGATCAAGCCTTCGCTGCTCATGTCGAGACGACCGACGTTATAAACGCGGCCCACGTCGGGCGGCAGCAAATCAATCACGCGCGGCCTGCCCGAGGGATCGTTCGCCGTGCACACGATCCCGGTCGGTTTATTGACGGCGTAATAAACGTGCTTCACTTTGCCAATCTTCTGTCCGTCGACGAAGATTTCTTGCTTGGCAGGTTCCACCCGCGTGCCGAGTTCGGTCACGACTTGGCCGTCGACTTGCACGCGGCCTTCCAGAATGATCTGCTCGGCCTCGCGACGGCTGGCGATCCCCGCCGCTGCGAGGAACTTTTGCAGCCGCTCACCGGGCAAATCGGAAGGGGGCGTGGAGACGGTCCGCCGCCTGGGCCGCGCGTCGGGACGTTTCCCGCGCACCGGCGCTTTTTTGCCGAAGGTTCGCGGTTGAGATTTTTTGGGGCTGGTTTTTTTGCGAGGAGTCATCGCGCTGGCTCATGGTCGAAAGGGAGAGCGACAACACCACGGCCGCATATCCCCCATCATACCTGCCACGAAAGCAGAAACCCAGGGGCTATGGGGAAGGGGGGAGGTGGGCCTTCGTGGACCAGCAGATTGAAATAGCCCGTCAGCGATTGGAGTTCAGAGAATGACAACTAATTCCTTGTCAGAGAGCATGGCATGTGTTGGCGGGGCATACTGCCAAGTGTATTCGTTTTGAAAAGAATTTGGTAGATACCGCAGAGGGCATCTGAATGCTTCAATCCCATGGGGACATAATGACATGGCTAATGCCCGGTTCGTCCTTACGCAACGAGCAAGAATCTTTCTATGACCCAGCCCTCAATCGATCCACTACCGACTATTGAACGGTCGAGATTGAGGAACGGGGGCTTCGATCACGGTTTGGAGTCAGCCGCTTCAAGGCTCAGCTGCCAAATTGCAGGGCCATCCGATCGATCCGATAGAAAGGAAACGCTTAGTGATTGGCGCCCTGATCTCAATTTGAGCGATCCCATAGGGATCTGCTGAAACTGTTTGACAGGTCCCTCTTGTCGTCGGACACGGTCATCCGACGGTCCGAGAGGCTGGCAGTCAGTCGCTTCTGTAAGGACAACGCGAGACTCAGCGTTGTCGGCACGGAGTATGACCTCCGAGCCGACCGCGTCGGAGGGAACCGCTGCGAAGAGCTTCACAGCATAAGTACCAGGTGTGACGACCTCGACATCCCACACAACAGCGTCGTTGGGGTTTGACCATTCACTAAAGTAGGTGCAGTTTGGGTAGCGGTTAGATCGCTTGAGGGACCCCAAGGCTGTGGCGTCTCGTGCGGGAAGTATCGACATCGGATGACTTGGGTGGCCGACAGTGAAGGGCATGGGTTCCCGTCGCCGGCCCCCATTAATGCGCTTTCTCCACTGTACGACTTCGGTGGCCAGTTCGCTTGCGACTATCGGCCACTCAGCGGCCAAGTCTCGAAGTTGCCCGGGGTCCGTATTGAGGTCGTAGAGCCGACCCTGGTGATCCAGAAGGAATTGTCCACGACGCACGGCCATCATTCCCGACCAATGCGAGACAATAATTCGATCTTCAGCGACTTTGTGGACTTGGTTGAGGAGCAAGGGCGAAAGGTCCAAGCCGTCCAGATTGCTGGATGCCACGAGATTAACTGAGCAGAGACGGCTGAGCGTGGGTAATAAATCGAGCACGCACGCAGGTGTAGTGACAAGCGTTCCCTTTGGGATTCGCTTCGGCCACCGGACAAAGAGTGGCGAGCGGACGCCCCCCTCATCGGTCGATCCTTTAATACCCCGCAAACCGTTGTTCCAGCGGTGGCCGTTGGGCCCATTGTCAGAGAAGAACACGACGATTGTATCCTCGGCGATCTCCAGCGTGTCGAGACACTTGAGCAATCGACCTACGTTCCAGTCGAGATTTTCACACATCGCAAGCGCAGCGCGCGTGTGGGGAATGTCCTCGTGTTCGGGCTCCGATGCGCGAAGCTGGATATCTTGACCGGCGTGCCGTGCCCACCAAGCGTCGGGGACTTGCATGGGGGAGTGGGGGGTGTTGAACGCGACGACCGCGAAAAACGGTTGATCACGTTGCGATTCCATAAAACTGATCGTGTGGTCAGTAAAGTCGTTTGCAGCGTATCCGCGACCACTGACCATCTGATTGTTGTGGTCGAGCCAGAAGTCAAAGTAGTGACCCCAATGCCCAGACGTGAAACCATAAAATTCCTCGAAACCCCTGCAGATTGGGTGGTATGGAGGCTGGGTCCCGTTGTGCCATTTACCGAACAGACCGGTAGAGTATCCCGCCCCGCGGAAAGAGTCTGCGATGGTTGTTACATCCGGGTCCAGACGTTCTGAGCCTTCTGAAACACCGGACACGCCTACGCTCAGATGATCGCGGCCTGTTAAAAACTCTGCTCTCGTCGGCGCACAGACTGGCTGGACATAAAAGCGACTGAAGGAAGCCCCTTCTGCCGCGAGGTTATCAAGGTTCGATGTCTTGACTCCTGTGTTTCCGTGCAAGCCTATGTCGCCATAACCAAGGTCGTCAGCAATGATCACAAGGACATTGCACTGAGGTTCCTCAGCAAAAGCCACTCCCGTGATCCCGACCACGAACAAGACTGCCGCAAACCAGCTATCGATCAACGGGCTGCGTAAAACTAGCAGAACCCAAATGAGGCGGCGAAAGTCAAACCTCCAGCCACGTCCACAGCAAACTTCTTGCCCCTCATCCACGACCCTATCCCTCGTGTAGTTTGCGATATCACAGCAGCGGCGACGTCGGGTGATCCTGGCAAATATACCGCCAGCGTAATGGCGGAGCATGCCGTACAACTAAGTGGATGTATCCAAGTTATTGGAGGACGGACGCATTGTCGATAATGCTAAGCCTCCGAAAACTATCACTGTAACATTGCGTTGATCTCGCGACAAATGCTTCCTGTGATGACGCCCAGCAAACAAGGGCGCAAGGACTCGCGCGTGGCGCAAGATTGCTTCTTCCCGGCTGACGATTGTAGATTCATCTAACTGCCCTAGGTGGGCGTGTCCGGAGTTACTTGCGCACTTCTTTGGCGAATAGTGGAAGGGCGTACCAAATAAACTCCTGGTGGTAGAACTTGAAATCCGCACCTTAATACCGCGGCCCCTCGCGCCATTGGCCCACCGGCATCCCTTGGCGCGAGCGTTCGACTTGGTTGATCGGGACCATCCAATGGGGAAGACGACACGGGCGCACACATCGAAAGGGACATGCACTAGCGACAAAATCACCGCTGAGTGGCTCTTTGACTGCGGGCGCGATGCGCCAGGGCGGGCACGCCGAACAGCATGAGCAGCATCCCTGCGGAAGGCTCGGGAATGGCGGCCCCCACACTCACGGTGAACTGCAGGGTATTGCCGTTGTAGGCGAAGATGCCGTCGAAGCCGTGGCCGTTGGTGTACTTGAATTGTTCGATGGGGATCGTCGAAGCGTCGAACGTGATGAGGTCGTAGGTCGTGCCAACACTCCAACCGTTGTTCACGAAGGTGAACTCGTAGGTGGAGGTGGTGGAGAGTCCTTCGAGCTCGATGGCATTGAGCAAGTCGGACTCGGCAGACGTGGGCCCAAGGTCGAAGAGCAGAATGCCAGACGTCCAGAGCAGATCGGCGATTGTGAGCGTTCCGGCCGAGTTGCCGGGGGAAAGCGTGCCGCCGTTGAGTGCCACATCATCTACCATGCCGCTGCCACCCAGCGTGCCGCCGGTGTTGACCCACGCCGATCCCAATCCGAACGCCAGCGAACCATCGACAATAAGCGTCCCCGCGTTGACGGTCGTTCCGCCGATGAAGGAAGTTTGACCGGTGAGCGTCAAGGTGCCGGTCGAATCTTTCACGAGGCCGCCGTTGCCTGCGATGTTACCAGCGAAGTTGCCGGAATCGACAATCAGCATGGTCGAAGAAGAGGTGCCCATATTGACCGTCCCCTCACCATACAGAGCCCGGATGCCGCCGGTGGAAAGGTGGTCCTGGAAATCGAGCGTGGCACCGGACTCTACCGTGGTTGAGGTCGCCACGGAGGTGATGAATTCGAGACCGCTGCTGGCGGCAACCATTGTACCCGCGGTGACATTGAGGGATGCATCACCGGGAAGCGCCACCGCCCCGGTGGGCGCGAAGACCACGGTGCCGGTTTGCCCGCTGCTGCCAACTTGCATCGTCGAGCCATCGACAAGCAGGAAATCGAGAGGCGCGAGCGTGAATGTCTGGTTCATGGCCGCCGAGAAAACGCCCGTCTGGCCACCATTCACGGAGATAAGTTGAATGCCCCCGTTGAGATCACCCGCGAGCGTCACGCTGTCGTAGGCGCGGAGCTCACCGGATCCCACGGCGACATTTCCGGTTCCGAGTGCGCCGCTGTTGGTGATTTCGAGTAAGCCGCTTGTGATCGTCGTGCCACCAACGTAGGTATTGGCCGCCGTGAGCCGGAGTCGACCGGCACCCGCTTTGGTCAGGCCACCCGTACCGCTGAGGATGGTGGGGATCTGTGCGTTGCCACCTTGCGTGTCGACTGTCAGGCCCCCAGTTCCTAAGACCACTGCGTCCGCTGCGAAGCCATCGATGAGAAGTGAGTCGATAACCGACGAGCCCCCCAGCAGTTTCAATTGAGCTCCCGAGAAAGAGAGCGAGCCACTCCCCCCACCTTGAAGAATAGTCTCTGTGGTGAGGGTCGAATCAACAACTTCGAGCAAACCGGTGACGTTCGCGCTGCCTCCCAGTTCGATCGCACCGGCGGTTACGTCCGCGCCGTTGCTTGCGTAGAACTCGCCGCCATTGCCATCGACACCGATCGTCAGCGTCTGGCCGGTGGTCCAAGTTGCATTGTCGACTTGAACAACGCCCAACGAATGTCCCGAGAGCCCGACCTGCGCCCATTGGGAGGAGATCTCGCCCCCGGTCATGTTGAGTTCCGCATTTCCATTGACGCCGACCGCCAGTGTGTTGGACATGATCCAGGAACCGCCGGTGAAATTGACTTTGCCCTCGCCGGTGGCTTCCTGACTGATGTAGCCGCTCTCGCTGTTGATGACGCCTTGCGCGCCGATGTTCAAAGTTCCTTCGCCGGATACCCCCACAAAAATGGCCTGCGTATTGGTCCAGGTGCCATCGAGGACGTCGATGGTTCCCGACGAACCCGTAGCAAAGCCCATATTGCCTTTGTCGGTTTTGAGATCTCCTCCACCTTCAAGCGTGAACGTGCCGGTGCCACCGGCGCCGACGTGGAGTTCACTCGTCAGAGTCATGGTGCCGCCAGACACGGTCGCCGAACCGGTCGATCCGCCGTTCTGTGCGACAAACAACTCTGGAGCTTGAAAGTCGGCGTCGGTCGTGTCGAGGGTTCCGTTGCCATCCATGCCGATCGACACTGTTCCCCCGATCTGGGCGGACGCCGCGTTCGTAAGCGTAAGCGTGCCGGTACCAGCGCTACCGACGGTGAGTTCCTGCTCGATGGTGAGGGTGCCGCCACTGGCGGATACGTCGCCGACCGAACCGGTGTTGGCAGCAACAACAAGGTTGTCGACCGATAGCTGCGAGGTGATGGCCTGGACTTCGCCCCAGCCACTCAGCCCAACCGTGATATCACGGGGATTGCCTTGATTCTCGGCCTTCCAGGTACTGTCCGTGAGATTCACGACACCATGCGAACCGGACGAGTAGCCGACATAGCCGGTCGTGCTCTGTAACGTGGAACCATTCTCCAGAGTCACGGTGGCATCGCCCCCGTAGCCGAGATAGACGGTGAAGGGAGACAAGTAAGCACCGCTGGCGTTCACAATTCCCGTGGCGCCTGAAGCATAGCCGGCCCAGAAATCGCCAGCCCCCAGCAATGCCTCCGATCCGATGGTGAAGGTTCCCAATCCCTGGTACCCAACGTAGAACTCGTTGGCATCCAACTCGGTGTTAATGCCGCTGCCAACTTCCAGGGTGCCGGCGCCACCCGATCCTAGAGTGACGTTGCCTACCGAGTACGAATTGGTACCAGCGATCTGCGCGGTACCTCCATTGTTGATCAGAATCGCCTCGCTATTCATCGGCACGGCTCCCCCGCTCCAATTGGCGCCGTCACCGTAATTGCCGACGCCACCAGTCCAGGTGATCTGTGCCCGCACCTGAGTGAGCGTCATCGAGAAAATTGCCATTAAGGCCAGTAAGCGAAACAGTGAGCGGGCAAGTAGGCAACGAAGTTCAAAGCATGTGTAGGAATGTCGGGGCATAAGTTGAGACATCTAAGGTTGCAATGGGCAAATCGGTGGAATGCATGGTCAGCCCGCTCGCTCGACGACTTCTGCAGGACGTTCCCACGCGCTGAGCTTAACTTCAGCGGTGAGCATACATGAGCTTCGATCTCAAGCGACTGGCGGCAGGGGTGGGATAGGACGAGAGGAGCTCAAATCCTGTAGACGTTTAGAATAATCGGCCCAAATCCGTGGTCAACTTCCGACGGCCAACGTCCGATTATTCCGGCCCTATTTTGCGCTTTATTATCGCAACCCGCGCAGCGGCGCTTTTTTGCCGAAGGTTCGCGGTTGAGATTTTTTGGGGCTGGTTTTTTTGCGGGGAGGCATCGCGCTGGCTCATGGTCGAAAGGGAGAGCGACAACACCACGGCCGCATATCCCCCATCATACCTGCCGCGAAAGCAGAAACCCAGGGGCTATGGGGAAGGGGGGAGATGGCCTTGGTGGACTAGTGGAATGAATAAATCCGCCAGCGATAGGATTATCAGAGAATGACAAGTGATTCCGTGATATCGCAGAAGGCAACTGAATGTTTCAAACCCTATGCGGACATGATGACTCGACCAATGTCGGTTCGACCTGAGCGCGCATCGGGAGAGTTTGCCTTTAGTCGTTCTGGTGGCGAGCAATGGTGTTTTTGCGTCTAGCGGCGCACCATCTCCGTGCAAAGTATCCGGCACTAAAAAGCAAAAGAACGCCGGCACTCCAAAAAATTAAACGGGTGCCCGAAATCCCAAATGCTTTGTATGAAACGCCCAAGAGCCAAGGTAGTCTGACCGTTATTCCGGTTTCCGCAGCCAGTTGAAAATGGGATGTCAGCGCTTGTGGCAGAGTTAATATCGGCAGCGAGGCAATAAAACAAGCAACGGCGTAATTGCGAAATTTCCTTGGTTGAGTTGCACACCCTCTACACAGCCCGTCATATCGTTGCAAGGCGGACGAGAGTACTGATTTAGAGCACAGCGGGCAAAGAGTGCGTTCGGCCATGAAATTAAGCAAATGGTTACGTGCCTGTCAATTTAGCAAACTCAGCTTAGCACGGTCGGCCTAACAAATCGATGTAGTTGAGCGATCTCCGTCTTCGTTTATACTTCGTACAGGCCCCTTTTTCAGTTAACGGCGGGCAACTGAGCTTTTTCGTTTGACAAAGGAAAACATGTGGATGGGGGACGCGACAACCCCATACATTCGGCTTGGTGTTGCGCATGGTCGGGAGTTACGCACACCCCGAACCAGTCGCTGCACCACCACCGGCCGCATATAAGTTTTTCCCCGACCATAGCTCACCTAAGCGGCCGGTGCGGGTGAGCTGGGTCGTCAGCAGGGAGCAGTGTAATGGGATATTCCACGTCGCTATACGCCGTAGACATTGCCGAATTGGCTGGCGCTATTGGCTCACAAGATTCCTTTCTGCTCGCCGAGTTGCTGGCCGCGACCGTTGAAGACTCTAAAGACTGCGAAGTACCACCTGCGTTGGATCTCACGTCACTTAAGTCTGATTCTACGCTGCGCATCGCTAACGACGGCATCTTGCTCGACGACCAGCCAATTATAATTGACAAGGTAGCGGAAGCACTGAGCAGCTCCGGCATCACTATTCTCGATGTGACCGTACATCACCCGTCCCGTGTGACGCAAAGTGTATTGGCGGCGATTCACGAGTGCTTTCCCGACTCAGGCATCGAGAAAATACTCCTCCGATACGAGTGCGACAATCCAAAGATCGCCGAGAATATGTCGCGTGGACCGTTCTTGTTTCGACCACTGCCTGAAGACGAAGAAGAGGACCATGAAGAAACAGACACCGTGATAGCATCATTCACTCACGTCTCTCGCGAAGCGATTTCTGACCTTGTATCTGGCAACCTCGTTCGTACTGGCGCTGCACACGGATCAGCGCTCGAAGTGTTTTGTCATGTATTGGGGACTCGACTTCCTGACGGCGGGATGATTGGTGACCTATCGCCGCTGGAACTGAACCTGCTCCTCGAACATGTCCGCCACCCTGTCCCTATTGCGACCTATGGTGACTTTCCCATGATCAGCCATCTCACCGCCGAAGAGACTGCGCGTGACGCCAAGAGGCTTTCAAAGATTCGTATTGCTTATCCGGATGATCCCGACATTGAAGAAGCAAGGGTAATACTTCGGACCTGTATCAAGAATGCTGCGTCGCAAGGCCGTGGTGTCGTATCGTTCTACCAATAGCCTGGAGACTCCCACGGTTTTCCTCACATTTAGATTACGCCATTTATTTAGCGTTTGATTGTCCAAGGAGGGAGTGTCATTACGCTTGATTTTTGAGCGGAGTGACGGTTCGTCCTTGGTTACGAACGAGGCGGTTCTTGAGCCCGTCGGGCAATGAATCCGACGCAATCTGGGAATTGACAGAAACCGAAGTATATTGAAGGCAAATTAAACTCTTCTCTTTGACATCGTATGGTCAAGATTTCTTTACCGGCGTCACGAGCGAAGGGCGTCAAGTGATATTGGGACTTCTATGTCCAAATCTGGTAGCTGTGTTCTTCGACGCCGGCGGACAGTTCTTGTCGTACGACGTTTACAGCCTTACCATGTTGCCGCCTCGGATAGGGGTTACTCGTGTGTCTTGGGAGACCCCGAAAGGCGTTGAATATATCGATGGGAATCGCTTGGGACCATTCAAAATATACGACCCGACCTTCCAGAGTTCTCTGGCAAAAGACATCGACCGTTTAAGTCATAGCATTGGTTTTAAAGAGCGGCCGATACGCGTCCAGCAGTTCACAGTCGACGGCCAATCCGTTGGAATTGAATTGCTTCCATCGCACTTGGCGGAATTTAAAGCCGATCCTGCAAGTGTCGCTGAAGACGAGCAAGAACAACTCGAACTTCAGGCTGATTTGGCGGAGTGGGAAAGTGCCGGAAACTTCGTTTTCCACTGGGCCAAGGACTATTTGTGTGGCCCCGATGGCGACGTTGAATCAACTTGAGGAACGAACGATACGATAAATCGAAAGTGAGCTATGACGCATCGGCTAAATCGCCGAAGCGAGTTAGTCTATGACGCGACCTCACACATGTGGGCGTGTCCTAAGGCACAGGAACCAAGCCAAAACTTAATATCGCGGCCCTTCGCGCCATTGGCCGACGGGCATGCCTTGGCGGGAGCGTTCGACTTGGTTGATCGGGACCATGTAATCAGGTGGTCGACCACCGACGATTGGGGGCGCCATATCGTTTTGCGGGTAGGGATCAAACTGCTCGGCATTGTGGCGCTGGAAGGGGGCTGTGCCGGGACTGGCCAGCCGGGGCCAACGGATCGTCGGTGAGCAGGCGGCAAGCTCTGCTAGGAAAATTCCCACGATTGTCAGTTTGAAGACTTTGCACCACATAATGTTGGCTCGCGGCAGACACTGATATAACCGTCCAGCGGTCAGATTGCGGCGAATTGTAGTGCTGGGCCAAAATTCACGGAAGATAGATATCGAGCACCACAGCCGTAGCTTGTGGCACGATCTCGACGGCACCCGCGGCGGCGGGAATTAAGCACGTAGTGCCCAGGGCGAGCAGTTCCTGCACCGCATCCCCCGCCACGGTGATAGCACCCGCCAGAGGCACGAGCCAATGAAACCGCTCGTCGCCACCCACTGTCTGGGGTTTCGTAAGCGTCAGTCGATCGAGCACAAACTTGTCGCACTCGACCAATCGCTGCCGCTCGGGCGAATCGGTCTGCGCTGGCTGTTGCGGCGCGACGGGACCGCGCTGGTAGTCCGTCACGTCGAGCGATTCGGTGATGTGCAACTGCCGCGGCTTGCCTTCGGCATCGACGCGGTTCCAATCGAATAAGCGAAAGGTCGCGTCGCTGGCCTGTTGAATTTCAGCGATCACGAGCCCCGCCCCCAAAGCGTGAATGGTTCCCGCCTTGATGAACACGCAATCCCCGACGGCCGGTTCAAATTCGTGCAAACATGTTTCGCAATGACCGGCTTCAATCGCCGCGGCCAATTGTTCGCGCGAGACACCCGGCTTGAGCCCCGCGTAGATTTTGCTGCCGGGCTCGGTGGCCAGCACCACCCAGGCCTCGGTCTTACCCAAATCGGGAGGATCGAGCAAAGCTCCTTGCTCGTCGTTGGGATGAACTTGAACCGAGAGCGTTCGATTGCAATCCAAAAATTTGAACAAGAGCGGAAACTGGGATTGCCCCGCATGGCGACCAAGCAACTGCTCGCCATGCCGCGTGACCAACTCATGGAGCGTGAGTCCCTGAAGTGCCCCGGCGATCACCACGCTTTGATCGTCGCCGTGGTCGACGAGTTCCCAGCTCTCGGCGTAGTCGTCGCCAGAACCAATGGCTTTGCCGAGCATGGTTCCCAGTCGGCGGCCCCCCCACAAATAGCGGCGGAACAACGGTTCAAAGCGGAGGGGATAATTACACGATTTCGTCATTCGATTCGCTCCAGAAAACTCGAATCCCCCATCATCGCGATTGTCGTTTTCTGAGCAAGCGACTTTTTCATCACTGCTCAAATCAATTCACCACAAAGCCACTAAGAACTCGAAGGCAAGCCACTTCTAAATCTTCGGATGAGCCACGGAATTTCACGGACAAAACACGGATTAAGAGAAAGTATCTTTACGGAAAGGCCTTTGATATTTTTGGCACAGTCTGCGGGAGAACGTCGTTTGTTCTAATTTCCGTGTTTCATCTGTGTTTGATCCGTGGCTGCGCATTCCTTTGTGCCTTAGTGGTGAGTATTTTCGCCGCGTTGTCGACGCTCCAATCCCTTGTTAACATGGAACTTAGGACGATTGGTGGCGGGCCCCTCCGGCGGCGTGTCTCTGTCGTATTCTTAAGCATTCTAAGATGATGCCGCTGCTGGCCTGGCCGACAGTGCCGAACTTGCTCCACGACCGCCCAAACCGTTCATCTCCGCCATGCCCGCTGCCCCCGAGGACGAAGACCTTCTCGAGAAAACGAAAATGTCGTTTTCCGAGCATCTTGAAGAGCTGCGCACAGCGCTCTTTAAGTCGCTCGCGGCTTGGATGATCGGCACGCTTGTGGGTCTGGGTATCGGTTGGCATGTCGTGGATTACATGCAAACCCCGCTCCGCCGGGCCCTCGAAAATTTTTACCGCGAACAGTCCGAAGGGGAAATCGTCGCGAGGCTGGAAGCACAACAAGCCCTGGGTGAGTCGGTGCCAGATGATATCGGCACTGCGGCCGAGGAAATCGCCGACGACGGCCTCATGCCCGAAGATTTATACGTCGATCGCCAGGAACTTTCCAAAGCACTCGGGATAGAAATTCCTGCACCAGCGGAAGGGGAGGGCTTTGCCGTTCGACGTGAGGATATGATTCAGCTCAGGCTGTACCGCCCGCTGGAAGACGATCCGCGCGTCGCCGTGATCAGCCTCAGCGGCCAAGAGCCGTTCATGATCTATATGAAGGCTTCGCTGGTGGTGGGGGCGATTCTTGCCAGCCCCTTCATCTTTTATTTCATCTGGAACTTCGTCGCCGCGGGACTTTACAAACGCGAACGCAATCTTGTTTATCTGTATATGCCGATGAGCTTGGGCTTGTTCTTCGCGGGGGCTGCGCTCGCCTTCTTTGCGGTCTTCGATTTTGTGCTCGATTTCTTGTTTTGGTTCAACGCCAAAATGGGCATTACCCCCACGCCGCGGATTAGCGACTGGATGAGCTTTGTGTTGTTCCTGCCACTCGGCTTTGGTTTGAGCTTCCAGTTGCCGTTGGTGATGGTCGCGCTCGAGCGCATGGGCATCTTCACGGTGCAGTCGTATCTGAGTAGCTGGCGAATCTCGGTGGTGGTGATCTTCATCATCGCGATGATTCTCACCCCCGCCGACCCGGGCAGCATGCTGATGATGGCCTTGCCACTGACGGCCCTCTATTTCTTGGGCATCTGGCTGTGCAAAAAGCTGCCGCGGGGCGACGTGTTCGGGCCCAGCCGTTTCGATGCGAAATAAGTCGCTTGCCGCTGATCTTATCTGAATATTTTGAGACGATTGCACGCCTGAAGTGCTTCTTCTAAACTCAATTTGGTTTTTGCGATCCTACCTCGATTGAGTTTCCGAGAGGTTTTTTCATGTGCAAGTTTTATCAGTCCTTATTCTTATTCGCACTCTTTGCCTATTGCGAAAACTTGCCCTTATTCGGCCAACTTGACTCTAGCGCGGCGATCACGATTTTGGTCGATGGGACTGTCGAAGCTGTCTATCTCAATACGAAAATATCCGAGCCAATCTACGCCATCCAACTTATGCCCAAGTCGGTCTCTTTGAATAGCAGTGCACTTCCCCGCGGGATGCAGCTCCCGACACCAGGCGAGACGTTTTTCATCATCCACGACTCGGCAGATAATGAAACCGCGCGCCGCGGTGGGGCTCCCACGCTCCCCCAGCCAGGACAAGTCATTCGCACACAATTGTATTCAACCTCTTCAGGTACCTGGCAAACACTGGGGCGCAATTCGTTTGAGGTTTTGACGGACAACACAACTCCAATTTCTGAACCCACAACCTCGGACACAACCGCGCACGATTCGCCTGTTTTGAATCTGCGGGGCATGGCATGCGAAGCCAAATTCATTGGCGGACAACTGGCTTTTGAAGTTAAAAGCGTCGAAGAGACTGGCCCTGCTCACGATGCTGGTTTTCAAAAGGGAGACGTCATTACCGCCTTCTCAGGCAAGCCACTGACTTCGGTCGCGACTCTCGAAGACCTCGCCGCCAAATCCTTGCCACTTGATCTCACGGTGATTGATATCAATACAGGCCGCTTGGCGAAGGTAACGCTCACCGCAATGCCATCCCAATCGGCAACTCCGAAACCTGCGGAGCCTTCCACAACCAAGACCAATGATGACGCTCCGACCGTAATCACCAATGCTTTGGGAATCGAAATCATGCCCACGCGCATCGGGGTAAGAAAAGGTGCCGTTGTTGTCACCAAAGTTCTGCTGGGGCAGGGTGGCGCGGAAGCTGGACTCGAAGTCGGCGACGTGATTCTGGCCGTCAAGGATCAATCCGTGATGGATGCCGACACCTTTGCCAATTCGCTTCCCCCGGGAGGGGGTACAGTGACACTTCTGGTCCGCGATTCTCGAAGTGGTGAAGATGTGCCCGTTCAGGCCGTCTGTAAATCAACTGGCAGAGTTTCCACGCCACCGCCTGTCGCTAAACCAACAGTCTCAACTGGTCCCACCGATGACTGGGGATTGGCTACTGAACTTACGTTTTACCAAGACGAGGCTGCCGTGCAGGTTGTCGCGGTCCAGCCAGGCAGTCGCGCCAGCCGCGCGGGAATACAGCCGGGCTGGATCATTATGAATGTCGGCGACACACCCATTTTGCATCCTGATCAACTGAAACAAGCATTGAGCGCCGGCCAACGCTCGTTCCGTCTCACTGTGGCCGATCCGCGCACAGAACGCGAACTCCAAGTTGAACTGTCCCAATAATTTCCACCATACTCCCTGATGATTTTTGAGAGGATTGTCCCGATGCGCACCGATGGAAGCCGAGAGAGCACCAATGTGGAAGATCGTCGTCGCATCTCGGCGGGGGCCGTCGTAGGTGGTGGTGGACTGATTACTGTGATTATTTTTCTGGTGATTACATTGCTGGGTGGCGATCCTCGCCAGGCCGCCAAGGTCGCTGAAGTACTCAATCCAGGTCAACAGCAAGCCCCCGTGGAGCAGGGGCCTATCGACCCGGCGCAAGAAGAATCGGCGCGCTTCATTCGCATAGTGCTCGGTCAAACTGAAGACGTTTGGAATCAACTTTTCGCAGAAGAAGGTGAAGACTATCGGGAACCAAAATTGGTGCTTTTCACTCAGCGCGTGCAGAGTGCGTGCGGTTTTGCCAGTGCCGCCACAGGCCCTTTTTATTGTCCGCTCGATCAGCAGGTTTATCTCGACCTTTCGTTCTTTGACGAAATGGAACGACGCTTTAATGCCCCCGGTGATTTTGCGCAAGCCTATGTCGTGGCTCACGAGGTTGGTCATCATGTGCAAAAGCTCTTGGGCATCGCCGATAAGATACAGTCGTACCAAGGCCGCATCAGTGAGAAGGAGTACAACAAGCTCTCCGTGCGGATGGAACTGCACGCCGATTATCTGGCCGGTGTCTGGGCCCATCACGCGCAGCAGAACTGGCAAGTGCTCGAACCGGGCGATATCAAGGAAGCTCTGAACGCGGCCACGGCCATCGGGGACGACCGCTTGCAAATGCAGACGCAAGGTTACGTCGTCCCCGAATCGTTCACCCACGGCACGTCGGAACAACGGGTCCGCTGGTTCACCAAAGGTTTGCAAAGCGGTGATTTGCTCGCGGGTAATGAGATTTTTGAGACCAAAGAGTTGTAAGAAGACTGTGGACTGTAGGACTTTGGATATATTGGGTCCACAGTCTACAGTCCTATCGTCCACAGTCCTTGATCGTGCTTCAGTTAACGACAAGCACTTTACCCATCGTGCCGTTCTCGACGGCTTGATGCGCCTTGACGGTTTCGGCAAGCGGGAAGCGTGCGCCGATTTCGTGGGTGAGCTTCCCCGCCTGGAGCCAACCTGTTATGTCGCACGTTCCTTCGGCCTTGAGTGCCGCGGGGAGTTGAAATACGACTGTCGGATGGACCGTGATGTTGCGATACATAAGGTCGTAAAACGGGAGCTTCGGCTCGGGCACGGCTTGGGACGCGTAGGTGGCAATGATCCCGCCAATGCGAACGGCCTTGAGATTGGTCTCTAGGTTGCCGCCGAACTCCACTTCCACGACGCGATCGACCCCTTGCCCCTTGGTGAGTTTGAGCACGCACTCGGCGACGTCGGTGGTTTTGTAATTAATGATTTCGTCGGCACCCGCGGCTTGAGCGCTGGCGGCTTTTTCATCGTTGCTGATGGTTGTGATCACACGCGCGCCGGAGAGTTTGGCGAACTGAATCGCATAACGACCTACCGAGCCCGCACCGCCGGTGACTAAAATTGTTTGCCCCTCGACTTTGCCGTCATAGAACACGGCCCCATAGGCGGTGAGTGCTGGAATGCCCAAGCAAGCACCCACTTCAAAATCTACGTCGTCGGGAAGCGGAATCGCCAGGTGTGCTGGTAAGCAAACAAAGTCGGCGGCCGCGCCGTTGTCGCGTTGCCACTGGGCTTCGTAGAACCAAACCCGCTCGCCAACCCGTTTGGGATCAACTCCTGCACCCACCGCTTCGATGACCCCGGCACCGTCGAAATGAGGAATTACGCGAGCGCTCGCCATGCCGCCGCGTCCCCCCATTCGTTTTTTCACGTCGATGGGATTCACGCCCGAGACACGCACGGCGATGCGGACCTCGCCGGCCTGAGGCTGGGGATCAGGGAGCTCACCATATTGCAGAACTTGATCAGCAGGACCAACGGCTTCGTACCATACGGCTTTCATGTTCGTGACTCCCTCATGTTTTCCTGTAGAGTTGGTCATTCAGGATGGCGTACAATGGGAACTTTCACAAGCGGCCAGCCGAACAACGAGAACAACGCAGCGGAATTTTGATGGGCGATTTCACGAAGATCTCAGGAGGAACAGTATACGATCCCGCCAATGGTATCGACGGCGAGGTGCGCGATCTGTGGATCGAAAACGGAAAGATGGTGCCCACGCCAAGCGATCCCAAAGCTCGGCCAGCGCGAACTATCGACGCCACGGGCTTGGTTGTCATGCCCGGTGGAATCGACATGCACTGTCACATCGCGGGGCCCAAGGTCAACGCGGCGCGCAAGTTTCGACCCGAAGATCATCGCCAAGCCGAACCCATGCGACGGACTCCACTAACTCGCAGCGGGACACGCGGCAGCGTCCCCAGCACATTTGCCACGGGATACCAATACGCAGCTTTGGGTTATACCACGGCCTTCGACGCGGCCGTGCCACCGTTGTTGGCCGCCCATGCCCACGAGGAGTTTGCCGACACGCCTTGTCTGGACAAAGGTTGTTATCTGTTGATGGGCAACAACCACTACATCATGCGGGCGATCGAACAGAATGAGCCGCAGAAGTTGCGAGCGTTCATGGCGTGGCTGTTGTCAGCAGGAAAAGGTTACGCCCCCAAGCTGGTGAATCCGGGTGGCGTTGAAACTTGGAAGTCCGCGAGCGGATCACGCAACACGGGGCTCGACGATGTCGTTCCCCACTTCAATGTCACGCCGCGGCAAATTATCACCTCGGTTGCGCAAGCTGCCACGGAGCTAGAACTTCCCCACCCGGTTCATATTCATTGCAATCAGTTGGGGATGCCCGGCAATTGGCAGACGACGCTGGAGACGATGAACTCTCTCGAGGGGCGCCGAGGTCATCTCACGCATATTCAGTTTCACAGCTATGGGGGCGGCGATGCTGATGAAGGGACATTCAAGAGCAAGGTCGCGCAGCTTGCCGACTATGTGAATGCCCACGAAAATTTGACGGTCGACGTGGGGCAAGTTTTGTTCGGTGAAACAACAAGCATGACGGGCGACGGGCCGTTGGGGCATTTTCTCGCTAATCTTTACGGAACGAAATGGATTAGCTGCGACGTTGAGATGGAAGCGGGCTGTGGGATTTCGCCGATTACTTATAAAAACAAGTCGCTCGTGCATGCCTTGCAGTGGGCAATTGGGCTCGAGTGGTATTTGTTGGTCGACGATCCCTGGCGGGTCGTGATGAGCACGGATCACCCCAACGGCGGGTCGTTTTTGGCCTACCCGCAAATCATTCGGTTGCTGATGGATCGCACTTATCGCAGCGACATGCTGAAAGATTGTCCGCAAACGCTGCTCAAGCGATCTTGCCTGGCTGATCTTAATCGCGAGTACACGCTCAACGAGATCGCGATTATCACCCGTGCCGGTCCGGCGCGAATTTTGGGATTGAAGGATAAAGGTCACTTGGGCCCTGGCGCGGATGCCGACATTACGATTTACACGCCGCACGAAAACAAGGAAACGATGTTCGAGTTACCGCGATTGGTGATGAAATCGGGCGAGATCGTCGTCGAACAGGGCGAAATTCGCAGCACGCCCGTCGGGAGGGTGCTGCACATCGAGCGGGATTATGATCGCGAACTCGAACCTGACATCAAAACTTGGTTTGAAGGCAACTATTCGGTGAGTTGGCAAAACTTTGGTGTTTAAAATCCGGCGGCGGCGAGTGCCGACAAGTAATCGTCGTGGCTGTTGAGATTGCGCAGCGAGAGAAGTTCGGGATCTATCGGTCGCAGAATATCAGTATCAATCAAATTCGCATCGAGTTGCTTGATGAATTGATGTAAGGAATGTTGGCCCTGACTGATTTGTTGCTCAATTCTTTCTTGAACGCGAACATTGTAAACGGCGCAAAGGGGATGCAGGCGCTCGGCATCTTTCGGGACGACGGCGTCCGCGGAACCAAGTTCGGCAAACAAGAAATCGAGAACCTCCGGTAATAACAAAGGAGCGTCACAACCGGTGATGAACACCGCCTCCACATCATTTGGAAGTGCGGCGAGTCCACGTGCCATCGCTGCGAGTGGTCCGCGGTATTCTTCGTCGTCGCGGCAAACGAGTGTTGGAAGTTCAGGCAATTCTTGCTGTGAAGAAGCGACGACTACCGTGTGTTTGGATGTGACCTGAGTGCCAACGATTCGCACGACGCGCTGGAGCATCGTTTCATCGCCGAATGGCAAGAGAGCCTTATCAACGCCCATGCGGCTGGATTGGCCCCCACACAAAATGATCGCACCTCTTTGCATGGATTGATTGTCCCGTGAAATTCCTGAGGTGCAAACGTCTGTTTATGGCTTGCGATCCAGCAATCGCAGCTTACGCTAAGAACATGCTCACTTTCACTCTCAAGACAGGCGTTTCTTGCCCGCTGGAACTGGCGGGAATTACGCCCGAAGCGTTGGCTGATCAACCGATCGCCCAGATTTTGCGCACGGAGATTTATCTGGGGAGAGAGAAGCAAGCTGTTGCTGATTTTTTTGAGATTTCTGGCGATCTTGAAGATGGAGAGCTGCAGTTTGTGGGCGACCTTTCCACCGCGGTGGGCCTCGGCGCGAAGATGAATTCTGGCAAGATTCGAGTCGAAGGCAATGCTGGCCGCGATGTGGGAAGCGCTATGCAAGGAGGCGAAATCGAGATCGTTGGCCATGCCGGCGATGGTGTTGGGCTTGAGATGCAAGGTGGCACCATTCATGTCACAGGTTCGGCGGGGAACTCGGTCGGCGGTGCACGTGCCGGATCAACGCGCGGGATGACCGGTGGCACGATCATAGTCATGGGTGATGCCGGCCATCACGTTGGTACTCGTATGCGACGTGGACTGATTGCCATTCGTGGAAACGCTGGCCGCTGCGTGGGACGCGACATGTTGGCGGGGACAATTGTGATTGGCGGAGAATGCGGCGCGAGTCTTGGACTAGGAATGAAACGTGGGACGCTCTGTCTAGCGGGTGATAAGCCCTTACAACTCTTGCCCACGTTTCGTTACGCCTGCACAACACATGCGCCGGTGCTGGGCATGGTCGGCCGGCAACTGCAAACGCTGGGATTTGAAAACGACCTTTGGAATGCTAATCGCCAGTGGCAGCAGTACAACGGCGACTTCTTAGCGACGGGGCGGGGCGAAGTTTTCCTAGCGAGCTAGCATGACAACAACCATCGACAACGTAACGTGCGCGGCATGCGGCTTGGTTTGCGAGGAAATCACACTGCGCATCGATAAGCAGCAGATCGTTGAAGTTAAAAATGCGTGCCCGCTTTGCGCGGCCCGATTAAAAGGTCGTTCGCTAGATGAAGGCCCCCAAGCGAAAGTCGATGGACATGATGTTTCGCAGTCTGTTGCAATCGAGCGAGCTGCGGAGTTTTTGGCAGAGGCCAAGTCGCCGCTGCTTTATGGCTTGTCTGGCAGCACTGTGGAAACGCAGCGGGCGGCCGTTGCACTCGCAGATCATTTGGGGGCGACGATCGATCCGGCCATTCCCGCGTTTCATCGCGATGCGATTGTCGCCCTGCAATCTGTCGGCATTTCGACGTGCACCTTGGGCGAAATCAAACAACGGGCCGATGTGGTGGTTCTCTGGGGAGCTGATCAAGAGAGAACCCATCCAGAGCTATCTAAGCGATTTCTTGCTCCGACAGGAAGATTCTTTGCTGGCAATCGCCGCATCATCTCTATTAACTCGACTTTCGAGCAGAAAGACGATCTGACTTTCAACATCGAACATGAAAATGTGCTTGCGGCAATCGTTACCATACGCGCGATCGTTGCTGGCATTGAGATTGAGCCAAAGACAATCGCTGGAATTGATGTCGAAAAGTTAAAACAGCTTACAAGCTGGTTGCAAGAAGCGAATTACTCCGCAGTTCTGTTTGGACCGGGCATTGGCGGGCAGGCGGAAATTGAATCGTTGTTCTTGTTGGTTCGACAACTCAACAACCGCTCTCGCAGCGCAACGATGGGATTAGGTGGTCCGCAAATCGAGAACGTGTTGACCTGGCAAACGGGTTATCCCTGTGGTGTAAATTTCGCCTTGGGCTATCCGCGCTACGATCCCTATGCTTATTCAGCCAATGCCATGCTCGAACGAGGCGAAGCTGATGCCGTGGTGATTGCCGGGAGCGAATCACTTAAATATTTGAGCCCAGCAGCTCGTAAACGATTAGAGAAACTGCCGTCCATTTTATTGGACGATACGGGCCAATCACCGGCATTGGCTCCCACAGTCCAGATCACTACGACTACGTCCGGCGTGCATAGCGACGGCACGGTCTTTAGAATGGATGGCGTGCCGCTGAAGCTGCGAGCCATTTGTGATTCCGGATTACCGACGGCAGCCTCGATTCTATCTGCCATTCAACAGGGAGTTGGTTCATCGTGCGTTTGACTGCAATTTTCTGCTTGTTGATTTGTGTTGGTTCAAACCCGCTTTCTTTTCTGCATGCCATAGACACGCCGGGCATAGTCAGGGAAGACCCTGGCCAACCGGCTGCCGTAGCGATTGAAGGGGGCGGTTTCATGGTCCCCTATACGGTGACCATTCCTGACAGCACGGTTTCGTTTGAAATGATTCCCATTCCAGGGGGCGAGTTTTTGTTGGGAAGTCCAGCAACCGAAGAAAATCGCCGCGAAGGTGAAGGTCCCCAAGTGCGAGTTAAAGTCGAACCGTTCTGGATCGGCAAGCATGAAGTGACTTGGGCCGAGTACCGAAACTTTATGCAGCAGTATGAGATTTTTAAGAAGCTCGATGAGTTGCGTTTCACGGGCACGCGGATGGAATCGGCCAAGAAACAACTTGAGGCGATGCCCAAGGTGAAAGAATATTTGGAGAAGGAAACGCTCGACGTGGATGCGATCACCTGTCCTACGCCCCTCTACGATTCAAGTTTTACTTATGGCCCCGGCGAAGAGCCCGAGCAACCGGCGGTGACGATGAGCCAGTTTGCGGCGAAGCAATATACCAAGTGGCTGAGCGGCATTACGGGCGAACAATTTCGTTTGCCGACCGAGGCCGAATGGGAATATGCGGCCCGCGCGGGAACAACAACGGCCTATTCCTTCGGCGACGATGCCGCGAATATTGGTGACTATGCTTGGACGACGGACAACGCCGATTATGAAACCCATGAAGTCGGTCAGTTGAAACCCAATGCTTGGGGACTCTATGACATGCATGGGAATGTCGCTGAGTGGGTCCTCGATGAATATGTTGCCGATCACTACTCGAAGTTAAAAGATGGTGTGACCGCGGCGGAAGCCGTCGCTTGGCCAGCGAAGTTGTTTCCACGTGCGATACGTGGCGGCAGCTGGTTGGTCGAAGCCCCTGACTGCCGGAGTGCCGCGCGTTACCAATCCGATGACCCGGAATGGACGCTTTCCGATCCCAACTTGCCAACAAGCCCCTGGTGGTTCACCGAAGAGCCCGCCACGGGGGTAGGATTTCGCATTATTCGGCCCCTCGCACCGATGAACGCCGAACTTCGTAAAAAAGTCTGGGATGCCGATATCAAGCGGATCGAGCAGGACGTGGCGGACCGGCTCGAGGAAGGCCGTGGGGTGAAAGTTTCTGCGGATCCACGCCTACCGGGTGCCACCGCGGAAATTTCGTTGTCTCAAGAAGATCATTGACAACCCGTTGGCATGAATTCTCTTATCGCGGATAATAGTAGAACTTGTCGTACTGTCCTCTTATCTTGACCGTAGGGAGTTTCGCGCGATGGCAGATCAACCTCAACCTTCACTCGCTTTGCCTACCCGCCGTGAGTTTGTGAAAGCGTCATCCGCTTTGGCTTTGGGAGGGGCAGCTGTGGCAACCGGATTGAGTACAGTACGAGCGGGCCAAGCCTTAGGCGATAAAGAAATCAAAGTCGCATTGATTGGCTGTGGCGGACGCGGCACCGACGCGGCGGTGCAAGCCTTGTCGACGAATGGCAAAGTCACCTTGTGGGCGATGGCCGACGCTTTTGACAAACGAATTGAACAATCGCTCGATCGTATTTCCCGAACTTTGGAACAGCGTTGGGGTAGTGACGCGATTGATAAAGCAGCTGCTGCCGTAAAAGTTCCCGCCGAACGCCAATTCGCTGGTCTCGATGCTTATCAACAAGCCATCGACAGTGGCGTTGACGTTGTGATTCATGCCACGCCTCCGGGATTCCGCCCTCAACATGTGGAAGCCGCCATCAAGGCAGGCAAGCACGTGTTCACGGAGAAACCGGTGGCCGTCGATGCGCCGGGTATTCGCAAGATTCTAGCAGCCGGCAAAATGGCCGAAGAAAAAGGATTATGCGTTGGCGTGGGTTTGCAGCGCCGTCATGATCCCGCTTACATCGAAACCGTCAAACGATTGCAAGACGGCGCGATCGGCGACATCTTGCTCACGCGGGTTTACTGGAACAGCGGGCCGTTGTGGTTGCGCACCCGTGGCGACTTCTATAAGTCGTATGGCCACGAACCCACGGAGATGGAATACCAAGTCAACAATTGGTATTACTTCGATTGGCTATGCGGCGATCACATTGTCGAGCAGCACATTCACAACATCGACGTCAGCAACTGGGTTAAGCAAGCTCATCCGATCATGGCTCAGGGAGCTGGCGGGCGCGAGCGTCGGACATCGCCTGATTTCGGCCAAATTTTTGATCACCATGTCGTCGAGTTTACGTATCCCGATGGTTCGACCATGCTGAGCGAATGCCGCCACATGGATGGTTGCTGGAATCAAGTCGCCGAATTTGCCACGGGCTCGAAAGGCCGATCGAACATCAGCGCGGGCATGATTAAGTCTCCTGAAGGCGAATGGAAATACGACGGCGAACGCGCTGACCCCTATCAATTGGAGCACGATCATCTGTTTGCCGCGATTCGCGAAGGGAAACCTTATAATGAAGCGGAATACGGCGCTCACAGCACGATGACTGCCATTATGGGTCGCATGGCGACCTATTCCGGCAAGATGATGGAGTGGGACGAGGCGATCAATTCCGAGATTGACCTGTCGCCCAAGGAATACAACTTTGCCGCCGCGCCGCCGGTCGTGCCAGATGCCAAAGGGAACTACCCTGTCCCCGTGCCGGGCGTGACGAAGGTGGTTTGACGCGGCGATGATTGAATCGATTGACCATGTGAATATCGTCGTTCGCGATTTGGAACGGATGACTGTTTTTTATCGCGACGTGCTGGGCTTTACGGTTACCAAGCAAGTGACGATCTCAGGGGCGTGGATCGACGAGACGGTCGGATTGTCGGGCGTCGAAGCGGATGTTGTTTATCTTGATTTGCCATCGGGGCCACGGATTGAATTGATCGACTATCGGGCACCGGCTGCCATTGAGCCCGCCGTGCCAAATGCGCCGCATGTTTTTGGTCTGCGGCACATGGCATTTCGAGTTTCGGAGATTGACTCGCTAGTCACGCGATTGCAAGCGGCAGGACTTTCATTTCAAAGCGATGTGAAGTCGGTCCCCGATAGCCAAGTGAAATATGCCGGCGGAGCAAAGAAGCGACTCGTTTACTTTCGCGATCCGGAAGATAACCTGCTGGAACTCTGTGAGTACCGGTGAGCTCAGTTGACGACGTTCTTGGGCGTGCCTGCTTGAAACCCGGCCAGATTGTCGACGACCGTCTGCATCAAACGTTGCCGCGCGCTGTGAGTTGCCCAGGCGAGGTGGGGTGTGATGTAGCAGTTCGGTGCAGTAAGCAAGGGATGGTCAGTGGGGGGCGGCTCGACCGAGAGTACGTCGAGACCAGCACCGGCAAGCTGCCGCGAAGACAAAGCTTCGGCGAGCGCCACTTCGTTGATTAATTGCCCACGGCCTGTATTGATGATAAACGCCGTGCGTTTCATTTTGCTCAGTCGTTTGCGATTCACGAGCTCATGCGTTTCGGGTGTCAGCGGGCAATGCAATGAGATCACATCGGCGATGCGAAACAAGATGTCGATGTCGACCATGCTGACGTAACTTGGCCGCTGCACGGGGGAGCGGCTCGTGGCCAGCACTTTCATCCCGAAGGCATCGGCCAGCTTGGCCACTTCTCGGCCAATAGCTCCAAAGCCGACGATTCCCAACGTGAGTCCAGCCAACTCGATCTGCGGCGTGTTCCAGAAGCTAAAATCGGGGCACGACGACCACTGACCGGCACGCACGGCTGCCGCGTGATCCCCCACGCCTTGGGCCAAGTTGAGAATGTGCGCAAAGACCAATTGTGCCACCGAACGGGTCGCATAACCGGGGACATTGGTGACCACGATGCCCTGGGATTTTGCGGCCGCCAGATCGACGATATTGGTGCCCGTCGCGGTGACGCCGATGTATTTCAATTTTGGCAGTTGCTCGAGTGAGGCCGCTCTTAAGGCAATTTTATTGATAAGAACCGCGTCGGCATCCTGGGTGCGCTCAACAATCTTGTCTTCGGGAGTGCGATCGTAGATCGCACAATGCCCCAGTGCTTGCAGCCCTTCCCAGCTCAGGTCCTCTGCAGCTAAGGTATAGCCATCGAGCACGACAATTTGGAACGAGTTTTTCCCCATGTTTCGTTCCTCGATTTGTTTTTAGTGAGCAATGAATCGCAATAGCTGCTGCTTCGGCATCTTCGACCATGAAAAGCCATTGTGAAACCCCCAATTTTCAATTTGATTTTGGTTTTAACATTGACCAACCGTTATCTTTTGCCAATTGCCCTGTTGCCATCGGTGGCAGTTTGTCCAAGGAGTTCCTATGAAGCTTTTGAGATTTGGCGAACGCGGCCAAGAAAAACCAGGATTGCTCGATGCGGCGGGACAAATTCGCTCTTTGGAGGGTCAGATCGGCGACCTTAGCGGTGACGCGTTGTCGGAAGAGTCGCTGATAAAGCTGCGGAAACTCGACGTCAACACTTTACCAGTGGTCAACCAAGGCGTGCGGCTTGGGCCATGCGTTGCGGGAACAAGCAAAGTTATTGGAATCGGTTTGAACTACGCCGACCACGCCGCCGAAACCGGTGCTCAAATCCCCACCGAGCCGGTGATCTTCATGAAGGCCACGACGGCGATTTCTGGGCCGTACGACGACGTGGAGATTCCCCGGGGATCGACCAAGACCGATTGGGAAGTGGAACTCGGCGTGGTGATCGGTAAGCACGCGAAATATGTCACTGAAGAGACGGCGCTTGATTATGTCGCCGGATATTGCGTGGTGAATGACGTCTCAGAGCGGTCCTTCCAGAAAGACCGTTGCGGTACGTGGGACAAAGGCAAGGGATGCGATACTTTTGCTCCGCTGGGCCCGTGGCTTGTGACAAAAGATGAAATTCCCGATCCGCAACAACTGGATTTGTGGCTCGAAGTGGATGGCCACCGTTATCAGAACGGCTCGACGAGCACGATGATTTTCGACGTGAAAACTTTGGTCAGCTACATCAGCCAATTTATGTCGTTACGGCCAGGAGATGTCATCACGACCGGTACGCCTCCCGGCGTCGGCATGGGTCAAAAGCCGATGGTTTTCTTGCAGCCCGGTCAAACGATGCGGCTGGGCGTGCAAGGACTGGGCGAACAACAGCAGCATGCCGTGGCTGCCAAATAGCTCGTCTAATCGAACACGACTTGGATCTTGGTGAAATCGCTGGGACGTTCGCTCCACTGGCGAAGCAGCTCGCCCGCACGAGCGAGATCGACCGTGTGGGATATCACACGCTGAACAGGAAATTTACCGCTTTCCAAGAGTTGAATCACATCGCGAAAATCTTGGGCCGTGGCGTTGCGCGAACCAAGAATGTCGAGTTCCTTCATCACGAAGTATTTCGTTTCGTACTCGACCGGCGCTTTTGCGTAGCCGATGTAAACGACTCGGCCCGCGAAGCAGACTTCCGTGACTGCGGCTTGAAAAGTTTGAGGTAGGCCAATCGCTTCGATGATGACATGAGGTCCGTCACCATCGGTCAGCTGGGCGAGAGCTTCGTGCAGCGGTTCACGACCGGAATGAATGACTTCACTGGCCCCGCACAATCGGCCAAGTTCTAGTTTCGCATCGTCAATATCGACGGCGATCACTCTGGCACCGCGCGCCGCCGCGCCAGCGATTGCGCCTAAGCCGATGGCACCACAGCCGAGCACCGCTACAGTGTCGTTGCTGGTCACACGGCCCCGATCGACCGCGTGAAAGCCAATCGTGAGTGGTTCAACAAGCGCGAGTTCTGCCAAAGAAAGCTTTGAAGCAGCGAGAAGTTTTTCAGTGGGAACGGCGATATACTCGGCCATCGCACCGTCGCGTTGTACGCCCAAGGTTTGGTTGAATTGACAGCAATTCGCGCGGCCACAGCGGCACGACGTACACTTGCCGCAGGCCGTGTAGGGCATGACCAAGACTTGTTGGCCAAGCTGAAATTCTTTTAAGGCACCGCGAGCGGCATCCACGATCACACCGCTGACTTCGTGGCCGGGAATTCGCGGAAAACTCACCAGCGGATTGAGCCCTCGAAACGTATTGAGATCGCTGCCACAGAAACCGACGCAAGCCACCTTGAGCAGGACTTCCCCAGCCGCAGGCTGTGGTTGATCACGCTCGACAAGCGAAGTTTTACCCGGCTCGTTAATTACAAGTGCTTTCATAACGAAATCTCAAACCGTTTAGCTGAGCTTATAAACACTTTGTGCAGTCGCACCGAACAATCTTGCCTGCTCGCTTGGCGAAAGAGAAGCCGCAAGCTCACCGACGAGATTCAACCAGCGTTCGTATTCGCAAGCTACCAAACAAACCGGCCAGTCAGAACCAAACATCAGTCGATCTGGCCCAAACGCGGCGAGGACCGTTTCCCAATAGGGTTTCAATTGTTCCGGCGTCCACGATTTGAAATCCGCTTCCGTGACCATGCCCGAGACTTTGCAGAAGACATTGGGCCGCTTGGCGAGTTCGCGGATGTTGGCTGCCCAATCCTCGATCAGGTTCTCCTTGATGCGTGGTTTGGCAATGTGATCAAGGACGAAGATTTGATCGGGATGGCGATCCACAAATTGAATCGTATAGGGTAGTTGCCGCTCGAAAATCAGGATGTCGTACACTAAGTCGTACTTTTGAAGCGCCGAGATTCCCGCATTGAAATCTTTGCGGAGGATAAACTCATCGTCGGGCTCCGCTTGCACGACGTGGCGAACGGCTTTGACCTTAGAGTTCGTGCTAAACTCTTCCAGGTGTTTGTGAACATTCTCGTCGACAAGTGGCACCCAACCGACGACTCCTTTGACAAAATCGTTTGCGGAAGCCAAATCGAGGAGCCAGGACGTTTCTTCAAGCGATTGGCGGGCTTGAACGGAAACGACCCCATCAACGCCAGCAGCTTGAATTTCAGTCTGCAAATCGGCGGGCAAAAAGTCGCGACGAATCCGCTCGAGAGAATCGTCGATCCAACCAAACTCCACGGGGTTGTATTGCCAGAAATGATGATGGGCATCGATTTTCATGTCAGGCCGATTCCAAAATCATGTTCGCGTATTGAATCGTCTCTCCCGTGCGGATGAGGCCAATGGCGTGGGGGACGCGATGTTTGAAGTCAACATGCGGCTCGTGCGTCAATTCGATACCCTCAAACGCCGATGCGTATTGATCGATAACTTGCTTGGTGTTGTTGGCCAAAAACTCTTCAGCCATCCACGCTTTACCAATCACGAAGTTCTGCTGCACGGCCCGCAAGACTTCGAGTACCGTGGGAATGCCGTCGATCAAAGATATGTCGACGATCTCGATTGTTGGCCAAAACGGAAAGCCGCGGTCGGCGATCACCAACGTATTCGTGTGACGAATGCGACTCAAAAGCGAATTGATCTGTGGATTCAATATCCCAGACTTAAGCATGAAGAATCTCCCACAATTTATCCAACGTACGGGTAGTCGGCGGCAATGAGCCCCGCTTGCTTGGCATCATACCAAAATTCAGCGGGGATCGAGGCTTGCACGGCTGACACATTATCGGCGATCCGCGCGGGATCGCTCGTGTTGAGCGACACGGCCAACACCCCCGGCACGGTCAGGCCAAACTGAACACAAACGGTGGCCGATTTTACCATGTGTTTCTGACAGAGGTTCAAGAAACTTTCACGCCAAACAAACAAGTTGGGATTCTCGTTGGGTGTCACAACGCGGTAATCGAAAAACTTGCCTCCCACGAGAAACCCCGCGTGGAACACGGCGGAATTGATGATCGCGATATTCTGGCGATTCAGTTTGGCGACAAACTCGAGCAGTTCAGGGGGATGACGATAAATCGTCAAACTGTTGGCCAGCATCACCCAATCAAGTTCTGTTTCGCGTTCAATTTCTTGAATCACCCGCCAGTCTTTAGAACCGATGCCGATCGCTTGTGCCTTGCCAGCAGCCTTAAGTTCTTGGAGTGCCCGATACGCTCCCAGAATATCAGCAAATCGTTGTTCGCGCTCAGCTGGCGATTTCGCGCTCGCCAAGTATTCGTCCGGATCGTGAACGGAGAGCAACTGTGGCGAGTAACCAGGGCCAAGCAATTCGCAACCTTGCTGCCAACATTCAAGAATCCCTTCATAGCTAATACACTGTACGGCATCATGCTTGAGATCCACCCACGCCCCTGGCTCGAAAGTCGGCTCTGGCGTGGTCAGCGGAACGCGCTTCCAACCGAGTTTGTTGGAGATGATGATCCGCTTGGGATCGATCTCCAACTCGCGCAGATTGCGGCCGATCATTTCCAGTGCGAGTCCCGCCCCGTATTTGCCGGCAGTATCGATCACCACGGGTGGCTCTTGATGGGCAAACCACTCGCGCGAGATGGCAAGTTTGGTCTCATCGGGCAAAGCCTCGTACAAGTTGCCCAAGCAGCTCGTGCCGAAAACGATGCGTGGAATTTGTAAGCCCGTGTTGCCTACTGCCGAGAATTTCATGGCGATTGCCGGCTTACATGCCTACTCGCAAAGCATCGAGATGACGAGCAAAGTGCTCTTCCAGAACCTCGGAATACGTGTCTTGATGGTCGGCCAAGCATTGCCGCACCAATTTGCCGAAGCGTTCATCGGTGAGCACCGAACCGAACGTGCAATGCAAAATCTGCCGTCCCGCTTCGGTGAATCCCTTGCCGTTGGGAACGTCTTCCCAGCGTTCCAGATATTTCTTGACGAGATCCGTGTCGCTTAAGCTACTCGGCGCAGGCACGGTTTCCAACGTGGCGTGCACGTGATAAGTCGCCCGATCGGTGTTGTAGCGCGAACAACTGAACTCACAAAGCTCGCGGAAAAGCTCGGGCTCGTGAATCGCCACAACGCGTAGTGCTTCTAAATAAGATGTGCCGGCCGTTTTGACGTGAAACTGCCCTTGGGTGGCTCGCGACAAAGCCGCGTACATCGAAACTTTGTCTGAACCAGAATGCAAACTGATTTTGTAAGGCCCGAGTTGGCGAGCAATCGCGGCGTGGTCGTTCAGCGATTTGTCGAGAGCGGCCAAGTCGCCGATGTAGTCGACCCCTTTTTCAAAGTGGCCGATAAACCGTGGAGCAAGCGACACGAGCTTCATGTCGTTGGCCAAACATTGCTCGGCGATAATAAAGTGCTCGGCGAGCGTCGTTGGCTGTTCGGTTTCGTCGACGGACAGCTCGATTTCAAACGGCCGATTGGCTTCTTCCTGTACCTGGCGAATGTAGATCGCCAGTTCAATCGCTTCGCGGATGGCACGGCCATATTTTACCGCGGCACGCAGCACAGCCAGTTCATCGAAATTGATCGTCGAGCCGCTGGCGAGCTTGACTTCGTTACCCTTGTAGCCGGGAACCCAACCGGCGTATTCCTTGATATCTTGAAATTTGGCGCGCACGGTCGCTTCATCATAGTCGTCGGCCATTTGGTCGACGTGCCCCGAGGGATCGATCGTGAAAAAAGTAAACCCCGCCGCCGCGGTGCGGTCGACATCTTCGCGCGTTTTGAGGTGATCGGCGTCGGCGCCGTGAGCATCGATCCAACCGCCAGCAGTGAGTGCCTGCAGTGCGTCGTTCATTACGCCTTCAGGGCTGCGGCTGGTGCGGGCCATTTCGCGAATCGACTGCTGCGCAAAGATCGGAGCGATGCCGCCGCCCGCTTTTCGCAGCGCGGCTAAGTGTCCTGGTGTCGCCAAACCGATGCGATCGCCGAAGCCAAACGAAGGTGTCATGCCGAGCGTTGTCGGCTGAGGAGCTGTTATTGCCATTACATTCGCGGCGGCAGGTCCGCCCTAAGATTGAAAAGAACTATTGCACGCAATCACATTGACCGAGAATGCAATTGCTCGCCAAGATGAATTTCTTAGGATACCTTGGAGACAGAGTCTTGGAAATTGGCGATTGTTTACTCTGCTAAATTTCTCCCCTTACCGTTCGCTATTCTCGGTATCGAAAGCTCGTTGAAGGAACTCTTCTTTGCAAACTCACCACGCATTTTTGCACACCTTGTTCTTTCAAGCCGTGGTAGTGCTGTCTTTAATGACACCAGCACTCAGTTCTCCGTGGTTGCTTCAATATCATGAGCCCGCCACCCAGTGGGTTGAAGCGCTGCCGGTTGGCAACGGTCGCATGGGCGTGATGGATTTTGGCGGCGTTACGCAGGCGAAATACCAATTTAACGAAGACACACTCTGGAGCGGCGGACCGCATAGCTACGCTCACCCAGGAGCCTATCGCTTTTTGCCCGAGATACGGGAATTGCTCTTCACAGGTAAGCAACAGGAAGCCGAGGAATTGGCCGGGCGTGAGTTTATGTCCCAACCTTTGGGGCAGATGGCGTATCAGCCGTTTGGGAACGTCGAGTTGGTGTTTACTAAACACGAAAACTACAGCAACTACAAACGAAAACTTGATCTCGATACCGCCACGATCACAACGACGTATGAAGTCGACGGCGTGAAATATACTCGCCAGACGTTCGCCAGCTATCCCGACCGCGTGGTTGTCATCAAGTTGTCTTGCGATCAGCGAGGAAAGCTCTCATTCACGGCGAAATTGACGAGCCCGCAAACCGAGATTGAATTGACTGCCGCCAACGAGCAAACACAACTCATGACGGGGCGAGTTCGCGCTAGCGACAATCAGCGCGCGGGAAATCCTCAAGGCCAAATGAAATTCGCGGCCCATCTGGCCTGTGTTGAAACCGATCGCCAAGTGCAACAAAGTGCCGACGCGATTAACGTCGAGAATGCCACGCAGGCAACATTGCTGCTCACGGCCGCGACCAACCATGTGAACTTTCGAGATATTTCCGCCGATCCGGTTGCTCGCAGTCGAGACGATCTGGGCAAGGCTACTGAGAAAACGGTTAAGCAGCTTGAAGACGATCATGTTAAAGATCACCAAGAACTGTTTCACCGGGTGACGCTTACTCTTGGTGATGACGTTACGAATGATCTGCCAACCGACGAGCGTGTACTGGCCGCGAAATCGGTGAGCGATCCCCAACTGGCGGCGTTGCTGTTTCACTATGGCCGTTATTTATTGATCGCAGCCAGCCGCCCTGGGGATCAGCCGGCCAATTTGCAAGGGGTTTGGAACGACCAATTGGCACCGCCGTGGGATAGCAAATACACAAGCAACATCAATGCGGAGATGAACTACTGGCCGGCGGAAGCTTGTGGCTTGGGCGAATGCTGTGAACCACTCTTCGCCGCGATGAAGGAGCTCGCCGCATCAGGAGCGGAAACAGCTCGCGTACACTACAAAGCACGGGGTTGGGTGTTGCACCACAATTTTGATTTGTGGCGCGGCACGGCTCCGATCAATGCGTCGAATCACGGCATTTGGCCCACCGGGGGAGCTTGGTTGTGCCAACATCTGTGGTGGCACTATCAGCACACGGGCGATGAAGTCTTCCTGCGCGAGACGGCGTACCCGTTGATGAAGGGGGCGGCCGAGTTTTTCGTCGATACGCTCATTGTCGATCCGCGCACTCCTCGGAAATGGCTGATCAGTGGCCCCAGCAATTCGCCCGAGCAAGGGGGGCTGGTGCTGGGGCCCACGATGGATCACCAAATCATTCGCGATCTGTTTGCCAATACGAGTGCCGCGGCGAAGACGCTAGGCGTTGACGCGGAGTTTGCAGCAGAACTGGACGAAACGTCCAAGCGAATCGCTCCCAACAAAATCGGCCAACATGGGCAATTGCAAGAATGGCTGGAAGATGTCGACGATCCCCAGAACCGCCATCGGCATGTGTCCCATTTGTGGGGGCTCTTTCCGGGCGATGAAATCACACCCGAAACTCCCGAGTTGTTTGAGGCCGCGAAAAAATCCTTGGAAATGCGAGGCGACGGTGGCACTGGTTGGTCACTCGCTTGGAAGATCAATCTCTGGGCGCGCTTGCGCGCTGGCGATCATGCCTATAAAATTCTGGACAATCTGCTGACTCTCACGGGCTCCCCCAAAGCCAAGCACAATGGCGGTGGTGTGTATCCGAATTTGTTCGATGCCCATCCGCCATTTCAAATCGATGGCAATTTCGGTGCGACCAACGGAATTTGCGAGATGCTCGTGCAATCGCATCTCAAAAACGAAGAGGGCTCTACGATCATCGATCTCCTGCCGGCACTGCCGAGCGCTTGGCCCCAAGGAAAAGTGACGGGGCTTCACACGCGCGGTGGCTTTGTGGTCGATTTGGATTGGTCGGATGGCAAACTCAACGGATGCAAACTGCATTCAACACTCGGTAAGAGAGTGATTGTTCGCTATGATGGCCAGAAAGTGAAACTAGAATTACCCGCCGATAAAGAAATATCTCTCGATGCTGATCTTGAAAAAATTAACGCAGACTGAGCCTTTGCGCATTGCTCTCTTGATCCTGTTCACAGCTTTGTTTTGTGCGCAGGCCCAGGCAGTTCCTGCCGATCACCTTGCGCTCAAATATGACAAGCCCGCCACCGACTGGGAAAAAGAGGCTTTGCCGTTGGGCAATGGGCGTCTGGGTGTGATGGTCTTTGGCGGCGTCGATGAGGAAACCATTACGCTCAATGAAAGCACGCTCTGGTCGGGGGCACCGTACGACTGGAATAGCGCTGCCGGCAAGGAATATCTGCCGAAGATTCGCGAGCTTGTTCTGGCCGAAAAATTTCACGAAGCGGGCGAGCTCACTAAGAAACTTCAAGGGGCCTATTCGCAATCGTATTTGCCGCTGGGGAATTTGCGCATCAAGTTTCTGAATCTAGGCGATCCGAGCAACTATCAACGCAGCCTCGACATTACCGACGCGGTGGCTGAAGTCGAGTACCAGTCGAACGGACATAAGCATTCTCGCAAAATGTTCGTGAGCTATCCCGATCAAGTGTTCGTCATGGAATTGCAAACCGATGACCCCCAGGGGATGAGCTTTGAGCTGACGATGGATAGCTTGCTGGAGCACAAGCTATCTCGCGCGGAGAACGGCGATTTTCTGATGAGTGGCCACGCGCCCATTCATGTGGCTCCGTCTTATCAACACGTCGAGAACCCCATCATCCAGCGTGATGACAAGCGCGGCACGGGGATGCGATTTTCTACGAGAATTCGCGTAAGGCACGATGGCGGTGTGGTCAGCGTCGACGATAATAAGATCGTCGCCAAGGATTGCCGTAGTGTCACGTTGTTACTGGCTTGCGATACCAGCTTCAACGGCTTTGATAAGCTGCCCGATGGTCAGGGAATCGACGAAACGATCCAGCCTCTGCGTGATTTAGACATTGCCAGCGAATTCGACAACGATGCGCTGCTTAAACGTCACAAGGCCTACTACGGAAACTTGTTCAACCGCGTGGCCATTGATTTCGGAGGCCACGAACGCCGGGACATGTTGATGCCCGAGCGTTTGCAGACTGCCGCTGAAGGGGCGGACGATCCTGATTTGGCGGCGCTCCTGTTTCAATACGGGCGCTATTTGTTGATTGCGTCTTCTCGCCCAGGGGAACAGCCGGCCAACTTGCAAGGCCTCTGGAACGACAAGATGCGCCCACCGTGGAGTTCCAATTACACGGTGAATATCAACACCGAGATGAATTACTGGCTCGCCGAACCGGCTAATCTTTCCGAACTGCACGAGCCACTGCTCACCATGATCGAAGAACTCGCGGTCACGGGCCAGCGTACCGCGGAAGTCACTTATGGCATGGATGGCTGGTGCGCCCATCACAATGTCGATCTGTGGCGGCTGTCTTGCCCTGTGGGGAATTTTGGCGAAGGAGATCCCGTGTGGGCGAACTGGCAGATGGGGGGGGCGTGGCTCTGCCAACATCTGTGGGAGCATTACCAATTCACGGGCGATCGGCAGTTCTTGCGAGAAAAGGCTTACCCCGTCATGAAAGGAGCGGCGGAGTTCTTGCTTGATTATTTAGTAGAGGATCAAGACGGTCACTTGGTCACGATCCCGTCGACCTCGCCGGAAAACAAGTTTGTCTGGCAGGGTCAGCATGAATCGGTTTCGATGGCGTCAACGTCCGACATGGAAATCACTTGGGACCTGTTCAGCAACCTAATCGAAGCCAGCGAGCTGTTGGACATCGACCAAGAATTCCGCGAACAGTTGATCGCCAAACGCGAACAGCTCTTTCCGCTTAAGATTTCCAAGCGAGGAACGTTGCAGGAATGGTATCAAGATTTCGAAGAGGCCGATCCGCACCATCGGCACATCTCGCATTTGTTTGCTCTCCATCCTGGGAGGCAAATTTCGCCGACAACGACTCCCGAGCTGGCCGACGCTGCGCGTAAAACCTTGGAAACCCGCGGCGATGACGGCACAGGTTGGTCGCTCGCATGGAAGATTAATTTTTGGGCCCGATTGCAGGATGGCGACCACGCCCATCGCTTGCTGACCCGCCTGCTCCGTCCCACGGGCATCAAAGACACAAAGTACGACGGTGGCGGCGGGGTCTACTTAAATCTGCTCGATGCTCATCCACCGTTTCAAATCGACGGCAATTTCGGCGCGACCAGCGGCATTTGCGAAATGCTGGTTCAATCGCACCTAAAAACCGTGGACGGCGCGGTACTGGTGGAGTTATTGCCAGCGCTGCCAATTGCTTGGCCCAACGGAAGAGTCACCGGCCTGCGAATTCGCGGCGGCGCGGAGATCGATCTCGAATGGGCGGATGGGAAACTCACGGCATGCGTGCTGAAGTCGCCGCAGACGCCCGTCGAAGTGAAGTACAGTGGCAAGAGCATCAAAGTCAACGCGACCGACGGAATCATCCAACTGGACGGCGAGCTGACCCGTGTTTCACCCAAATAACGGCCCGCCAGCGGCCAATTCTCGCAACCCGGCAAGACTTGCCGCACGGCATAAAATTCGTTATTCTGATGAGCTTAAACACAATCGCCAGTGTAGCTTCAATTGGCAGAGCACCGCATTCGTAATGCGGGGGTTGTGGGTTCGACTCCCACCACTGGCTCATTTGATCGCTTGGGCTTCGTCGCCTGGGTGATCCTTAGAGCAGATAAGTTTGGCAACGACCTTAATAGGAGTGGGTGGCAGATGTCGCAAGTTCTCGAAGTCGATTTGAAGCAAATTGTGCTTTCCAACAGCACCTTCGGTCCGAACGAGATTAAGCAGATCGTTCGTGCGATTTCGTCCGACTACAGCAACTTTCGTTTGCTGCGGGACGCCGTCAACGAGATGGAGCAGCAGGAATCGCGTACTCCCGCGGCTTCGGTGCGCCTGGGTGTTTGCCAGTATCTGCTGGGCCGTTATTCGGCCGCCGTGCAGACGCTGCGCAATGCCGACGGCGGAGCATTGACCCACTTTTTTCTGGGCAAGGCGTTGTTGGCTCTCGATAAATATGAGGAAGCTTTGACGGCTTACGAATCCTCAGAGCGAGCGGGCTACAATAAAGATGAAGTCGCCCTCGCCAAGTCCGAAGCCCTCCGTTATGCCGGCAAGGCTCAGGAATCGCTCACGATTCTCGACAATCTTTCGGGCGCCGTCGAGCAAACCGCTGAATATCTGTATCAGCGTTCCGCCACGGTTTCGGCCTTGGGTGGCAATCCCAATGAAGTCGTCGCGCTGTTGGAGCGGGCCGTCGAAGCCGACAACACCCATTCGGGCGCGCTCTTTGGCTTGGCCATGGAAAACGATCGCCACGGGAACGACGACTACGCTCGCTCGCTCTACGAACGTGCCGCTTCGCAATTTCCGACCCATGTCGGCACGCTCATTAACCTGGGCTTGCTCTACGAAGATATCGAGCACTTCGAGCGTTCCAAGCAATGCTACCAGCGGATTCTCGATGTTTATCCCGACCATGTGCGGGCTCGGTTGTACTTCAAAGATGCCGATGCCTCGCGCGACATGTACTACGACGAAGAAGCCCGTCGTCGCCAAGATCGCATGTCACAGATTTTGAGCGTTCCTGTGAGCGACTTCGAGTTGTCGGTTCGCAGCCGCAACTGCTTGCAAAAGATGGGCATCATGACCCTCGGCGATCTGACCGAGACGACCGAGCAAGAATTGCTCGCGAGCAAGAATTTCGGCGAAACTTCGCTTGTGGAAATTCGGGAAATGCTAGTCTCCAAAGGCCTGGAATTGGGCCAATTTGCCACGAAATGGCGTGAGGAAGAGCCTCAGTATCAGGCCGTCGAGCTGAGCGACGACGAACGAGCCCTCATGGATCGGCCGATTTCCGATCTCAACCTTTCGGTGCGAGCCCGCAAGTGCATGGTTCGCTTGGGACTGTCGACCATCGGCGAACTGCTTCGCCGGACGGGCGATGATTTGCTCGAGTGCAAGAACTTCGGCGTGACAAGTCTCAACGAAGTTCGCGAAAAGCTCACCCAAGCCAATCTCAAGTTGCGTGGTGACTGAAAAACAATCGGCTGTCAGCAATCGGCTCTCAGCCACAAGTGATGAGAGCCGTGGCTGATGGCGAGTTCCGCTTTTCGTTTCGAATTGTTGCACGTTGATCGGCACACCGGAGCTAGGCGTGCGCGCTTGCATACACCGCGGGCGATCGTGGAACTTCCCACTTTTATGCCCGTAGGCACCGTCGGCACGGTCAAAGGTTTGGATGTCGGTCGCCTGCGCGAAACCGGCGCGCAAATCATTCTCGGCAACACCTATCACCTTGCGCTGCGCCCAGGCGACGACGTGGTGGCGGCCCACGGTGGACTGCACAAGTTCATGGGTTGGTCGGGCCCCATTCTCACCGACAGCGGAGGTTTCCAGGTTTTCAGTCTCGCGGCCATGTCTAAGGTCACCGAGCAGGGTGTATCGTTCCGTTCTCATATCGATGGCTCGCGGATGGAATTGACCCCCGAGCGATCCATTGAAATTCAAGAGAATTTGGGCAGCGATTTTGTGATGCAGTTCGATCACGTGATTGCGCTCCCCAATCAAACCGACGTGATCGCCGACGCTATGCGCCGGAGCGTTCGCTGGGCGGAGCGCTGTCTCAAGGCATCGCGACGTGACGACCAAATGTTGCTGGGCATCGTGCAGGGGGGGCTTGATGCCCAGTTGCGCCGTGAAAGTGCCGAAGCCCTCGTGGGCTTGGATTTCCCCGGATTTGCCGTCGGCGGTCTGAGCGTCGGCGAAGAGCCGTGGCAAATGTATGAAACTTTGGAATTCACCACGCCATATTTGCCCGCGAAAAAGCCCCGTTACTTAATGGGCGTGGGGCGACCGGAAGACTTGGTCGAGTGCATGGCCCGTGGAGTGGATATGTTCGACTGCGTGATGCCGACTCGCAATGGCCGAAATGCGCTGGCTTTCACGGATCGCGGGCCCGTGCGGTTACGCAATGCCTCTCACGAACTGGACCAAAGCCCGCTGGAGCCGGGCTGTCCTTGCCCCGCTTGCCAACATAGCCGTGGTTATCTTCGGCATCTGTTTCAAGCCAAGGAAATGCTGGGGCCGATTCTCACCTCGATTCACAATCTGACCTACTACCAAAGGCTGATGACCGAGGCTCGGGCTGCCATTGAAGCGGACGCCTTTAGGGACTTTCGGGAAGCCAAAATGGCCGGTTGGCGTGCCCCCTAGGGAGGCGTCTGTCGCCCTTGTCCGTTGCGGCGCTTCGATTTATGATGATCGATTCTTCGGTTTGCCCACTATTCGTCCCTAGGGGCACGGGTGGTCTCTGCTGGCGGAGTGATGGCGTGGTGAGGCGGCAGTTCTTGTCGTAAGTCCCGCCCACGATGTCGTTTGGGTAGCCGAAATCAACTTAAAAAGTATTTGATAAGTGGCATGATCTTTCCCAACTCGATTGAATTGGCATTCGCGATGCCGAACCACCTGCTGTTTGCCCAAGCCGAGGAAGCTTCTCCCCCGGGGATAACGAGCATGCTGCCTGGTTTGATTGCGATCATGGTGTTCTTTTATTTCCTGATTTTGCGACCGCAAAAAAATAAAGAAAATGCCTTGCGCGAGTTGGTGGCCAATCTCAAGGAAAAAGATCGTGTCGTGACGATCGGCGGCATTCATGGCGTCGTCACCAATGTTCAACGCGATCGCGACGAAATCACGGTCCGTGTCGACGAAACCACCGGCACAAAAATTCGCGTCAGCGCGTCGGCCATCGCCCGCGTCATTAACGAAGAAACCAAATCAGAAAGCTAACACGATTGCAGAAGTCGAGTCCCGACTTCTTCTCGATCATTAACGGAAATTGAAATGATAACGAAGGCAAAAGAAACTGTGCTTACGCTTTTCTCACAATGGCGCCAACTTGCGCTGCTACTCGCGGTCATGACCCTGGGGCTGTCGGCACTGCCCATCATCGCGCAAGAAACGCCTGAAGAAAGTGCCGAAACCGTGAGCACCAAGATCGGTGTCGCCGGCAATACGGATGCCCCCGCACCCGCGGAAGTGGCCTCGGCCATTCCTGGGCTGATCATGCTCAGCATGGTAATCGCGGTCTTCGTGATTCCAATCATCATCGGCAGCTATCTCGCCAAGCGCTGGCGGATGCCTGACTATGGCTGGAAGTTTGCCTTGGCCATCGGTTCCGTACTGGCGGCTGCCCTGGTGCTGTACCAAGGCGAACTGAAGTACGGCCCGGACCTCAGCGGTGGTATCACCCTGATTTACGAGTTGCAGGACACTTCAGCCGTCGCCTCCGCCGACGCGACGACCCAGGGGGTCGATAATACGGGAAAGACCGTCTCGCAAAAAAGCCAGCTTGTGCGGCAGCTCATTGGTGCGCTCGGGGAGCGTGTCGATCCCAGCGGTACAAAGGAAGTCTCGATTCGTGAATATGGTCCCGATCAAATTGAAATCATTATCCCCAAGGCGAGCCAAGAAGAACTCGACATGATCGAGCGGCGGATTTACACCGCCGGTGCCCTGGAGTTTCGCATCACCGCATCGCCAATTTTTTCGGAAAACACCGAAATTATCGAGTTGGCCAAAGCTCTGCCTAAAGGTGAAAACGAAGTGATGCTGGGCGGACGCAAAGTCGCTGAGTGGATGCCCTACAACGTTGCCGAGTTTGGTGCACCTGATCAGCCTGATAACCGCGTCGTCAAGCGTTTGGTTGGCGATCAACCTCAGGCATTGGTGCTGACTAATGACGGACTCGACGTTACTGGAGATTACTTGCAGCGGACCTCGGCATCGTACGATGGGACGGGCCAGCCCGTGGTTCTCTTCACATTCGACGATCAGGGGGCTTATCGCTTTGGCCAATTGACGGGGAGCCACACGCCGAACCCTTCGGGCCAGAAGTACAACTTGGGTATTATTCTCGACAAAAATCTTAAGTCGGCCCCCAATATTAACAGCAAAATTACTTCCACGGGAACGATCGAGGGAATTGGCACACAACAGGAAGTCGATGAGCTGGTCGGCATTCTGAATTCTGGAAGTTTGCCTGCGTCTTTAAACAAAGATCCCATCAGCCGCGAATCGATCAGCCCCACGCTGGGCGCCGAAACTGTCGAACGCAGCTACGTGGCCATGCTGCTCTGTATGGTGATATCGTTTGTCTTCCTACTGATTTATTACCGTTTCGCTGGGCTCGTGGCATGTATCGCCTTGTGTGTGAATCTGCTGTTGACCCTGGGGACGATGGTCTTGTTCCACGCGGCGTTCACCTTGCCGGGTCTCGCGGGTTTGGTGCTGAGCGTCGGTATGTCGGTGGATGCCAACGTGCTGATCTTCGAGCGTATTCGAGAAGAACGCGCCCGCGGGGCCGCCTTGCGTATGGCGATTCGCAACGGCTACGACAAAGCCTTGTCGGCGATTATTGACTCGAATCTTACGAACCTGATTACCGCGGTCGTGATTTACCGCATTGCTCCCGACAACGTGAAAGGCTTCGGTGTGACGCTGATCATCGGTACGGTGATGAGTTTGTTCGCGGCCATCTTCATTACGCGGCTGATTTTCGACGTCGCCGAGCGGTTGGGCACAATCAAAGACCTCAAAATGTCTCAGATCATTGGCGAGACTCATTTCGATTTCATGGGCAAACGTGGCATCGCGTTTGTTGGATCTTTAATTTTGACCGCCATCGGTTTGTATGCCGTCGTCGATCGGGGGGCCGATTTGCTCAACATCGACTTCACGGGGGGAACTTCCGTGACGCTTGTGCTCACCGACGACAACAAGATGACGTTTTCCGAAGTGATGGACACCCTTGCGGAGACGGATCTCAATGACAAGAACCTCTCGCTTGTGGAGGTCGGTAACACGGGAACACGCTTCACCGTGAGCAGCATCGAGCAAGACATTGAGGCCGTGCAGCAAATTCTGCAGGACAAGTTCGGTGATAAACTCAAAACCTACAGCATTGAGATTTCCGAAGTCGGCCCCGTGAGCGAGCAGACCGGTGCGAGCCGATCGCGTCGGCAAGTGAGCGCTCGGCTGGCAAACTTCCAAGTCGAAGCAGTTGAAGAGGAAGCAGACGAAACCGTCGACGAACCCGCCGAGGGTGATGCTACCGAGGTTGAAGAGGACACTGTAGTTGAAGAAGAAACCGAAGAACCTGTTGCCAACACGGAAACCCCTGCCGCTGTGACAACTCCTGCGACCGTGGCGGACTTGTACGCGAATGGCACCAAAGCCAAACTGATGTTTGGTGATCCCAAGGACATTGATGCCGGTGTTAATTATGAGACCGTGGAGCACATGCTTCGCGAAGCTCTGGAAGCAAAGGGACATGGCTCGACTCGGTTCGAGATTTCCAATCCTGATTACACTCAAGGCAGCGGACGCCGCTTCGGCACTTGGGACGTCAAGTTGGCAATTTCACCCGCCGAGGCCGCTGAAGTCTTTGCCGAACTCGAACAATCCACAAACAGTGAACCCATTTTCCCCTTGGCCAATAAGATTGGCGGTCGTGTGGCCGACGATCTGCGGACCAAGGCCATCGCTTCGACGGTGGTGAGCTTCATTGGCATCATGGCCTATATCTGGTTCCGCTTCCACGGTTGGACCTACGGTGTAGCCGCCTTGGTGGCTGTGGTTCACGACGTTCTCATTACGTTGGGATTGCTGGCCATTTGCGGCTGGATTGTCGAAGCCTCGCCTGGCTTGGCGCATGCATTGATGCTGGAGAAATTCCAAATTAGCCTCCCCGTCGTGGCGGCGTTTCTCACGTTGATTGGCTATTCGCTCAACGACACGATTGTGGTGTTCGACCGTATTCGTGAAGTCAAAGGAAAGAGTCCACGACTTACCAGTGAGATGATCAATCAGAGCGTTAACCAAACTCTATCGCGAACATTGCTCACTTCTTTGACCACGATTTTCTCGGTCATCATGCTCTATGTCATGGGAGGTGAGGGCCTGCACGCATTCTCCTTTGTCATGGCAGCTGGCATCATCGTGGGTACTTTCAGCTCGATTTTCATCGCCTCGCCTGTGCTGCTCTGGTTGAGCCAGTTCGAGGAGAAGAGCGGCTCCAAGGTTCCATCCGCGAGCAAGGTGAGCACTCGCGACCTCGCGGCGACGAAGTGACCAACGGTCATAGCCCGCAAAGCTTACCGAGTCCGCACACACGGTCCCGTGCGATCGGTACAATGCGCGCTTGGGCGACAAGGCTTATCAGGGGGTATTCGGCTATCCGATTTTGAACGATGAGTGATCAATTTCACATCGTTCTCGGATTTGGGCCGTGACTCGCAAACGAAAATTGGTGACGGCAGGGTGCATCCTCGCGGTGGGATTTGTGCTGGCTTGGCCATTTCGCAAATCGCCCGACGAGTTGGATTATTCCAACGCGCCTTCAGAAACGCCAGCAACCATTTTGCGGGCTAGCAACGGCGATCCCATTGCACAATCAGCGCCGGCAATCTCCAGTCAGCTTCCTAGTGCCAATGGGCAAGTCATGGCCCAAATGGCCAGCACCGGTGATTTGTCTGGTGTGCCTGGACCTGTAGCGGGATTAGAAAGTTTTGACTTAGCCAATCATCCCGCGATCGCAAATCAAGAAAGTCCCGTAACCTCCTCGGTCACGCCAACGCCCGAGTCGATCGACGAGAAGACCACAAAACCCGCCTACAATACGGTGGGCGCAGCCACCCAAAGTGCATCAACTCCCTGGCCGACGGAGTTGATCCATGTCGTTTCAAACGGTGATACCTTAGAAAAAATGGCAGAGCGCTATCTCCATGACGCAGGCCGGGCACTGGAAATCTTCGATCTCAATCGCGACCAGCTTAGCAATCCCCACCTGTTGCCGATTGGCGTGGAACTTCGCATCCCGGCCAATCCCGAGCGGATCATCGACTGACGCTATTTGCGTTGGATCCACTCAAATGGCTGATCGACCAACCGGGCTTTTATGAAGTTATCGATGTTCGCAATCATTTTGAATTGCGGATCGACAAGCAACTTGCTTCCTTGCAACTTTGTTGGCAGCGGATATTCAAAAAGATCCTTCATGGTTTGAATTTGGTCGATGGGCGGTTCTGGATGGAAGCGCTCTAGGTTCTTGTAGACCGTCTCGGCGCTTTGTTTGGCTTTGGCGTCCTGGCTGCCATAGACCAACATAATTGACAAAAGCCTGGGCACGTCCGGATGCTTCAGCGCTGCCACCAATGGCAGGCCTTTCTGCTTCCAACTCGGTGAAGCCAATATCAAGGCTTTAACGTCTTGTCCTTGTTTACGCTGCGCAAGGGGCGGAGCGTCCCAGTCGACGGCGGACCAAATCAAGGCGACGTTGGCCCCCATCCCCGTGCCGAGCAGGCACAGTTTGTTGAGATTCAATTCCTGAAGATCATTGCGCTCGACTAGAAACCGCCGCACGGCTTCCATGTCGAAACGCACCATGTCTTCGTAATCGCCGGGCTTGAGCTTGGCGGCATCCAATTCCACCGATTGGCCCGAGGTAGGATTCACGGCCACGGTACTCTCGCCATGACCGCGTAGGTCGACTGTCAATACAGCATGGGATTGAATCCGCGGATCACTGGGCGATTGCAGGGCTAAAGCTAGGTTGTTGAAAATCGTGCGGCTTTCTTTGGAGTCGTGCAGCATGACAATCGGCACGGCATCGCGGCCCGCCGTGCTGCGATAGTAAGTCCCTCTAAGACGGACATTATCTTTGGTTGTGAAAGTAACGTTTTCGGGAGCGGCTGGGCGAGCACTCCGAGGGGGGGTTTGAGCAAAAAGATCGCTTGCAAGCAGACAAATCAAGCAAAAGATCGCGAAACGTGGATACTGCGAATTCATGCCATCCTCACAAAGTCAAAATTTCGAGACGTACTCTATTTTACTCACCAACAGCCTTCGACACTATGGACGACAGCCGGGGTTATAATATCCGTGGTAACTTGCCGACTTTGCTCTTCTCGTCCAAAATTGTGTGATAGACAGATTGGGCCAAATCGCGGGTCCTCTATGAAATTCTTATTACACCGATCCGCCGATTCAGCCGCCTGGTTCTCCAGCGTGGCCGTTCATCTGCTGTTAACTATCGCGCTCGGTCTAACGACGATCGTTGTGCCTGACAAGCTCGAAGAGCTCTCCTTGGCGTTGGAAGACATCTCGCTTCCCGAAGAAAATTTTCTGGCGGAGGAATTTGTCGCTGCGGACGTGACACCCGAGGAGATCGGAGCTCTGAGCCAACATGGCTCCGATTCCGCACTTGCCGCGGCTATGGAGCTCGACGAATCGTCGCTCGTGCTGTTCGAGCACGAACCTGCCAGCGATTTTGGGGAACGTTTTACCGTTGATGTGTCGACGCCCACCTTTCGTGGTCCCGAGTTGTCTGAACGACTTTCGGTCCAAGGATCCGGCAGCGTCGGCACCACGGGAGCCCTTGGTGCGATTGACCGTATCACGCAGGAAATACTGACTTCCATCGAGCAACAGCCAACGTTGGTGGTGTGGTTGTTCGACGAATCAGGAAGTCTCAAGGGGGAACGAGCAAGCATTCTGCGCAGATTTCGACGCGTCTACGACGAATTGGGCGTGATTGAAGCGGCCGACAATCCGGTGTTCTCTAAGCATGAAGACAAACCGCTGCTCACGGCTGTTGCCGGTTTTGGCGAATCGATTCAACTCTATACTCAAAAGCCGACCGATCAGATTGATGAGATTGAAGCGGCTGTTGAATCAATTGGCGATTCCAATTCTCGCTATGAATACGTTTTTCAATCGATTGCCGACGTTGCGAACAAGTTTCGCACCTACCGGCTGAATCAAAAGAACTTGCGCCACGTGATGATCGTTGTGTTCACTGACGAATCAGGCGACGATGTTGCGGAGCATGAAACGACGATCAGGCTCTGTCAAAAGCTCGCGATTCCCGTTTACGTGGTCGGCCGTCCCGCGCCGTTCGGTCGGGAAACAGCCTATGTCAAATGGATTGATCCCGACCCCAACTACGATCAACGCCCGCAATGGGTCCCCGTGAGTTTGGGGCCCGAAACGCTGATGCCTGAGGTTTTGAAGTTACATTTCGCCGGCTCGGGAAAGTATGACGAGTTGATCGATTCGGGCTTTGGGCCCTATGGACTCACAAAGCTTTGCTTTGAGACAGGCGGACTGTACTTCGCGGTGCATCCCAACCGTATTGTGGGGCGACACGTGAGCGGTTTTGAAACGGATAATCTGACCGCGCATTTAGCGGCGTTTTTTGAGCCCGAGGCGATGAAGAAGTACCAGCCCGACTACTTCTCCGAGCGAGAATACCGTCGGCAGATTAGCAGTAATCGCGCACAAGCTGCGCTGGTTGAAGCGGCCCAGCTTTCGTGGACTTCACAGATGGAGGATTTCGACACCGAGTTTCCTCGCCGGGATGATGCCAGCCTTGCGGAGGAATTGTCACGAGCCCAACGCGCCGCGGCGATTCACCAACCGCAACTGGATCGTTTATGTAAGATTTTACTTGATGGCGAAACCGATCGTAACAAATTGCGCAGTCCACGTTGGCAGGCGGGTTTCGACCTCGCATTGGGCCGTGCGCTCGCGGCCAAGGTCAGAACCGATGGCTATAACGTCATGCTCGCCAAAGCCAAACAAGGCATGAGTTTTGAAAAGGATGCAAACAATACCTGGCAACTGAAGGGCGACCGTAGTTTGGCTAACAGTACGCTAGAATCACTCGGCCAACATGCCGAGGAATTGCTGAAACACGTCGTGAGCGAACATCCCGGCACGCCCTGGGCGATGTTGGCTCAACGTGAGCTCCAGACCCCTTTGGGATGGCAGTGGACAGAAGGCTACACCATTATCCCGGTGCTCACTCAACCGGATAACAACAATCAGCCACGGCCGCCGCGTCCCGAACCACAACGTCCCACGCCGCCACCGCGACGCGATCCGCCACCCCTTTAAGTCTTAGCGATTCGCGACGGCATCGAGTGCGAAGTGAGCATTCGGATCGTGCTTGTAGAACAAACTGGCTGCTTGGACCGACACAACTTCAACAAATTGATTTTGAAATTCCTGGACTGACTTGTCCGCAGAGGGGATGCCGGCATTGCGTGGGAACAAGATCTGGCCCACGTTCCGGGTCCAGATTTCTTCGCCATCGCGAGTTGTCATGTCATAGACCGTAACTCGCACGTCCGCATCACCTTGATAGAGTGTCGTGCCTTTATATAAATCGAAACTATCAAGTTCGATGTAAACCACCCGCGTCGCTTCGACAGACCGTCCCAAGTCTTTAAAATTTTCCCAATCTTGTTCGTCAATCCAGTTGTCAACTTCACTGGGGCTGACGACGTCAACTTTCTTCATATTCTCCTTAAGCAAGGCGCTTACGCGCTTGCCGATGCTGCGCGCGGCCCCCGCATGGCGATACTCATTCGTCGAGGGAGGCCGACAAACGACAACCACACGTTCGCCTTCGAGCTTTTCGCATTGAGCGGAAACTACGTTGCCACCCTGCCAAAGGTAAACCCCCGTGGCGAGTAGGGTATGGATGCAGCCCGCCGACGATCCCAGCATAAGCAATGTTAAACCCAACGCGAGCCAACGGCTTTGTGCTAAGAGAGGACGTGCCATCTTTCAATCCTTTTCCAGATGAGATTTTGCCACGCAGGCAAGTCTATATTTTTTGACGAGCCATCCTGGCTGCCACAATCTTAAAACCAAACTCGCTGTGCCCAATCGAGCACCGCAATCACTACCAATCCGCTGCCAACAAGCACCAAGGCGTTGGCCGTCGGTTTCACAATCCACCATCGCCCAAGGCTCGCCGACACCACCAGCCACGGCACGCTCAACACGGCAACAACACATAGCAGCGTGCCAGCCAAGTTGGTTTGCAGCGCCGCAGCCCAGTCGCCCCGCAGTAGCCAAGCCCACGCGGTGGTCGCGCCGCACGTTGGGCATTCTCGTCCTGTCCAGCGATAAAAGCTGCAGGGTGCGAGCCCCAGTTGTTCGTGCGTGCCAAAACCTCGTGGATCGGGTGTCAAACTTCTCGCAGTTTGCAGCAAGAGCAACACAATTATTCCAACGCTACCCAAGATTAGTCGAATAGCAGTGGATATACGTGCGTGAGCCATGCCGATGCCACGAGTTGCAGCGGAACGATAGTAAAACGAGGCCGACCGCTCAAGGTGGATTGAGCACCGAGCCAGCTTGTCTCGATTCTAGCCATTTTTCATAGTGTTGCCTGTTGCCAGCGACTACGTGGACGCTAGCAGAATGAATAGAAAGTGGACATTTCCGAGCACAATCTTGGATCAAAACGGCAACGCCCAGGGATGGCCATCCCTGGGCGTTATCGGAAATTCCAATTTATACGGCAGCGTGACGCTGCCGGCTAACTAGAGTTGCGCACTGACGACTTCGGCACCATCGCGAGTCACCAATCGAGCGTAATCACGGATGTCGATGTCTTCGTTGATGGGGCGGACCGATCCATCGCCGAATACATGATTGTTCACGCCGGGATGGAACGCATAAGGTGCTCCCGTGCCGTAAGTACTCAAGTACGGATGGGGGTAACCTGCGGTGACAATATCCTCGCCGTTGGTGGCATTCACTGCACTGGTGCCGATTGCTTTGTCATTCACAACGTCCCAGCCTTGAATTAGCAGGTCCGAAGCTGGGCGGCACCAACCCCCGGAATTGACGCGCGACGCGGTCAAGTCGGGATTCGCAGTTCCTTTGAAGTAACGAGCGGGACGACCAGCAGACTCCGCGAACAGAATCGTATTGGAAAGGCCGTCGCTCACACTCTTGAAGTTCACTTTGACGTTGTTGTATTCCATGATGCCTGGCATATCGAGTGCGTTTCCATTGCCATCGACATTGGTTTTGTCCACAAGATTGGCATCGGCCAATCGTTTGTCGACCCACACGGTGGGTGAGTAAGCCGTTGGCGAACTGACTTCATTCACCCAAGGAGAATTTTCTGGAATACCATCCAATCGGCTGGCTGGCTCAGGATCGGAAGGGCATTGCAGCGTCGCAATTGGCGTGTTGACAACGTCACGATTCTTGGCATGTCCCCAGTTTAATGTCAAATCAAACTGTTGACGCAACTGGGCCTGTTCAAAATAGGGGAGCATGTGCGTGATCGCGGCAATACGGGGGGCCGTGGTCAAGCCAACGGGCCGGGCACTGACGGGGACCACTTTCTTGGCATCATGGTAGTTCTGAACGACCAAGCCGATTTGCTTCAAGTTATTGACGCACTGCGTGCGACGAGCGGCTTCACGGGCGGCTTGAATGGCGGGCAACAACAGAGCTACCAGGACACCGATGATGGCGATCACCACCAGCAGCTCCACCAATGTAAAAGCGTTGTGTTTGCGTGACATGATTATTCCCTTTAAAAAAATATGGTCTCGATTTTGATTGTTTAAATGATCGCTACAGCTTGATGGCAGGTAGGTCGTTCTGACCCGAGGCGATTTTGACTTGGATGTCGGTCGTTTCAGGCTTTGTGAACTTTTGTGGGATCACATTCGGACCTGAGGTAAAATCTGGCCCGTTGTAAATCGGCTTGTACCAGAGCACGGTGAGCTTGTAGTCGCCTTCGGGAGCCCCTTCTTCGGTGCCATAGGTTTTGACGCTGAAGGTGCCATCTTTTGCGACGTTAGCACGAGGCGTTGGGACATTTTCAACAGGCGTGACAGGATGCAACGTGATCATCGCCCCGGGGATCGGTTTACCCTGATAGGTGATGGATCCTTTGGCGGGGAAGACGGGAACCTTTTCCAGGGGAGCCTCACCGCAACCCACGAAGGACATCACGGCCACGGCCAAGAAAAAGCCCCGCAGCACCGTGGCGGCGTTGGTGAACAATGACTTCCAACCTTGAACTGCTTGAGGCCGATGCGAGACCGCGGCAGCCGCCGAACGTCGGGCGGATTCTGTTCCGGCCCCGCGCACCGCGTTCGTGGCTGCCGTGTTGCGGGTCACATGAGCACGCTTGCCGGTTGTCTCGTCGCTTCCCGTGACGGCAATCTCATCGAGAACGCGACGTACGCCCGCGACCCGTCGAGTGACTTCAATCGCGAGTTGGCGATCGTAGAACGTGGGAACCATGCCTCGCAACGTGACGGTTCCGTTTTCCACATGAATATGAACCGCGTGCAACGTGTGCCGCAATCGCAAGGTGAGGGCGATGCCCACGCGAGTGAGCAAATCGGCGTCGCCGCTCCGATCTGTAATAGTGTTTTCTGACATTTTGGGAACTCCGCTTAATTTTTGGTGTATGTTTTTGGTATGAGTTTCAAGCAAAGGCGATGCAACAACAGCAACAGATCATGATTGATTCCTTTCGTTTTTAATTGTCTTCCCGAGGGAGGCTTGCTCGCCGAGGGATCTGGCTGGCAACATCGTCACGCATTAAGAGCGGGCGAAGGTGGAAGCGAGATTCCTCAAGTCGTGGCCAAACTTAATAGGCTGGCCGTTCGGAATGTCGTCTGAGATGGCAACCTCTGTTTTGAGTCGGTTGCGGTAGTTATTCGAGAAGCCTCTCGCTGTTGCGAGTCGGCATCAGGCAGAAGAATTTTGCGGCTTTAACACGCCCGCTGTTGGTTCGTCGGCGCGGCGTGATTGTTCGTCGTCTGTCCGCCACCGGTCTGACGCAGGCGGCGCTTCTCGGTGCGGTCGACTTGGACGATGACACCGTCTTGGACAATGATGTTCACCGAACCATAGCGCAACCCGCGCAAGGCATCTTGAATTTGTTGCCAATCGTTATCACGAGCCTGGAAAGGTGTGACCCCATTGGTTCTGGTTTCGTGGGCATTCATAAGAAAGGTCCTCCGTTAAAGACGCAACTACGGAGTTACGTCGTCAAATTTCGTATTCTGGTGCAAAAACACGGACTTGCTTGGGAGAAACATACACTTGCTCGCCCGTCAACAATTGCAATTCCTTGAATCGGTCAAACGGCAAATCGACTTGGATGTGGCTGCCTTCGCTCGTGGCCAAGGCCACTTTGGCTAACGAACCCGCCGGATTGATCCGCGTGACGGTGGCCGTCAGCGCGGGGCTGCCGTTGAGCTCGCGTTCGATGTTCAATTCATGCGGGCGGACGTACACATTGGCGGCACCGCTTTTGCCAGCCACGAGGGCAGGGGCTTCGATTTGCATGCCGCTCACCACGGCGTGCCCTCCTTCAATCCGGCCGCGAAACACGTTAACCTGACCAAGGAAGTCCATCACAAACTCCGTGGCGGGATGATGGAACACTTCGGCCGGAGATCCCACCTGCTCGATCCTGGCCTGATTCATCACCACGACCCGGTCAGCCACTTCGAGGGCTTCTTCTTGATCGTGGGTGACCAGGATCGTCGTCACGTGAATCTCGCTGTGCAGTTTTCGCAACCAATTCCGCAAACCTTGCCGCACCTTGGCGTCGAGCGCACCGAACGGTTCGTCGAGCAACAGGACCCGCGGTTCGATGGCGAGCGCTCTGGCCAAGGCGACCCGCTGTCGTTGCCCGCCAGAAAGCTGGGCCGGATAACGGTTGCCAAAGTTCTCCAGCTGAATCAGTTTCAGCAGTTCGTTGACCTTCTGGGTAATTTTTTCTTTCGCAGGACGCTGGGCTCGCGGGCGAACCCGCAAACCAAACGCAATGTTTTCAAACACCGACATGTGCTTGAACAATGCGTAGTGTTGGAATACAAACCCCACGTGCCGCTCACCGACGCGCTGACTGGCGACGTCCTCGCCATGGAACATAACCGTGGCCTGCTCGTTGTCGGGCGTTTCCAGCCCGGCGATGATGCGGAGTAACGTCGTTTTGCCCGAACCCGATGGACCCAAAAGCGCAACGAGTTCGCCGTCGTTGACTTTGAGATTGACGTTATCGAGCGCTTTGTAATTGCCGAATGTCTTACTGACATGTTTGACTTCAATACTCATGGTTTTCTCTGCCGTTGGCGGCTCAAGTTTCAAAGGGACCGACAAGCGTCTGTCGGAGTTGTTGTTTGACTCGCCATTCTAGGTAAGTCTTAGCGGCGAGCGTCACGAGGCCTAGCAAGGCGAGGAGCGAGGCCATCGTGAACGCCGCGACCGCGTTGTATTCGTTGTAAAGAATCTCGACGTGCAGCGGCAAAGTGTTAGTCCGGCCTCGAATGCTGCCCGAAACGACCGCCACCGCGCCGAACTCGCCCATTGCCCGGGCGTTGCACAAAATCACTCCGTAAAGCAAAGCCCACTTGATGTTGGGGAGCGTCACGCGGCGAAATGTTTGCCAGCCATTGGCGCCCAACGAGAGGGCGGCTTGCTCTTCTTCGTTGCCTTGCTCCTGCATGAGCGGGATCAGTTCGCGAGCAACGAAGGGGAACGTCACAAAAATCGTGGCCAGCACAATGCCGGGAACCGCGAAAATGATTTGAATGTCGTGCTCCTTGAGCCACGGCCCCAGCCAGCCTTGCAAGCCGAACATGAGGACATAGATCAAACCCGAAATCACTGGAGAGATCGCAAACGGCAAATCAATCAGCGAGATCAACAAGCTCTTGCCAGGGAAATCAAACTTGGTGATCGCCCAGGCAGAGATTAATCCAAAAACCAAATTCAACGGCACGGAAATTCCAGCGGCAATCAGGGTGAGTTTGATCGCTTGCCACGCGGCGGGGTCTTTGAAGCTGGCGATGTAGCCGCTCCAACCGTCGCGAAAGGCTTCGATGAACACCACCATCAGTGGGAACAGCAGCAGCACGCCGACAAAGCTCATCGACACCGCGATCAGCAGCACCTGCACCCAGCGCGGATCGCGAATCTGGTGACGGGCCTTGCCCCCTAAGGTTGCATTGGTTGCGGTACTCATTTATGCCGCCCCCCGAATGCGTCTGCTGTAGTGCCACTGAATGACATTGATGGCCAGCAAAATTGTGAACGAAGCCAACAGCATGACGACGGCCAGGGCACTTGCCCCCGCGAAGTCGTATTGCTCGAGTTTGGTGATGATCAGCAGCGAGGTGATTTCCGTGCGCATCGGCATGTTGCCGGAGATGAAAACGACCGATCCATACTCACCGACCGCCCGGGCAAATGCCAAAGCAAAGCCGGTCATCAAAGCCGGCATCACTGTGGGAACCAACACACGATGGAACGTCGTCCAGCGCGAAGCACCCAAGCTCGCGGCGGCTTCTTCCAGTTCGCCATCCAACTCTTCGAGCGCGGGCTGCAAAGTCCGCACGACAAAAGGTAAGCCGATGAATATTAAGGCGATGGTGATGCCCAGCGGTGTAAAGGCGACTTTGATGCCCAGAGGCTCAAGATACTGACCCAACCAGCCATTGCGGGTGAAGATCGCCGTGAGGGCGATACCCGACACGGCCGTCGGCAAGGCAAAGGGGAGATCAACGATGGCGTCGATAAACTTCCGACCGGGAAAGCGGTAGCGAACCAAAGTCCAAGCCACCACGAATCCCAGCAGGGCATTAATCAACGCGGCAACGAACGACGCCCCGAAGGTCAAGCGATACGAAGCCATCACGCGAGGATCTGTCACGGCCTGCCAGAAACGCTCCCAGGGGAGCGAAGCCGACTTGAGAAACAAGGCCGCGAGCGGAATCAACACGATCAGGCTGAGGTACGTGATCGTATAGCCGAGCGTGAGCCCAAAGCCCGGCAACACGCTATGTGATTTGAATTTAAAAGCCATGATAACGGTCCTAACTGATCCCTGTTATGAATCGTGAAATCTTATTCACTGACCTGGCTGATAAATCTGATCGAATACGCCGCCGTCGTCGAAATGCTCTTTCTGAGCTTTACGCCAATTGCCGAACACGTCGTCGATCGAGAACAATTCGACATCGACAAACTGCTCACGCTGTTCGGGAGTGATCGCTTTTTCGATCGAAGGACGATAGTAGTGCTTCGCGGCTAATTGCTGGCCTTGTGGCGAGTATAAATGCTCGAGATAGGCTTCGGCCACTTCGGTCGTGCCATGCTTTTTGGCGACCGAATCAACCACCGCTACGGGAGGCTCGGCCAAGATGCTCAGCGAAGGGACAACGATTTCGAGCTCTTCCTTGCCCCCTTGCTTGGCTTCCTCGACGGCTAGAAAAGCTTCGTTTTCCCAGGCCAGAAGTACGTCGCCGATACCGCTTTGCACGAACGTGTTGGTTGAGGCACGAGCGCCGGAATCGAGCACGGGGACGTGCTTGAAGAGTTCGGTGATATACTCCTTGGCCTTCACTTGGGCAGCTGCAACGGCATCTTTGGCCGATTCGTCCGTGATCTTGCTAAAATCGCCAAGCTCTTTCTTGAGTGCGTATCCCCATGCGGCAAGATAGCTCCAACGAGCGCCGCCACTGGTCTTGGGGTTGGGAGTTATGACCTCCACGCCGTCCTTGACTAGATCGCTCCAGTCCTTGATCTCCTTGGGATTGCCCTTCCGCACCAAGAAAACAATGGTCGAGGTATACGGAGAACTGTTCTGGGGAAATTTCTTTTGCCAATCAGCATCAAGCAGCTTGGCATTATCGACGATCGCGTCGATATCGTACGCCAAAGCCAACGTCACGACGTCGGCTTCGAGGCCGTCGATCACGGCGCGAGCTTGCTTGCCCGAACCACCGTGGGATTGTTCGATGATGACGTTATCGCCGGTTTTGAGATTCCAATACTTGGCGAAGGATCCATTGAATTCGTTATAAAACTCACGAGTTGGATCGTAGGAAACATTGAGCAGCTTGATTTCCTTGCCTTCCTTCTTTTCCGCGGAAGCAGAACTGGAGTTGGCCGAAGAGCTGCAACCAACGGCGAGGGCCAAAATCAGGACAGACAATGAGCCGAAAGCGTAGTGAGTTGTTTTCATGACAGAATTCTGTTGGTAAGAGGCTTCAGGCATCCTGCGCGAGCAAATCGGATGAACCCTTGTGGGCTGTTGCAGGGAAAAGCACGTGGCGTGCCGTTTGCATAAATAGCCATGAACACCGAGGAAAACGGTGCTGGTGAACAGAAAACTTGGCCTTGGAGCCCAGGAACTAGCATATAACACGGATTATATTCATTGATATTTGCTAGATGTCTGTTAAATTTAATAGTATCATGCCTTCCAAATTTATGACCGACTTTCCAGACTTACTCCTCGACATCTGGCGCGAGGCGTGCCGGCACATTGAAATCCGTGAATCCACACTCACACTAGCCGAGATGCTGGCGGAGCATTTGCCGCTGGCCTCGCTCAGCGTGCTGCGCTTTGATGCGACCTCCAAGAGCGTGGAAACCGTGGGCACGGCGCCGGAAGCCACTCAGCTTGCACCGTCAATTCATTGCACGACGGCTCAGTGGCGGCGACTGGTCGCGTGGTCGAATTCAGGGACGATTCTTCATAGCCGTTCTGGAAAGAATGCCACCGAGTTCAGTTTGCTCGCGCCCGTTTTGAACGGCAATGACTTGCTCGCTGGGCCACTCGCGGGAACTGAAAGTGCCGGCGGTGGAATTGTCCTTACGGCGCGCGAAGGTGAGAAATTTCTGGCCGCCCACGCGCGGATGCTCAAACAATTGTTGGAACCCTTTGCGGTTGCGCTGGAGAACGATCGCCGACTGCATGAACTCCGTGCGCTCCGCGAAGCGGCCGAGGCCGATCGACGCACACTGCTCAATCGGCTTGGCCGACAAGAGATGAGTGACGCGGTCGTCGGTGCCGACACGGGTTTGCGGCACGTGATGGAACGGGTCGCGCTGGTGGCCAACTCTGATGTGCCGGTGCTGATCTTGGGCGACACCGGAACCGGCAAAGAAGTGGCCGCACGGGCGATTCATAACGGCTCGCCGCGTGCTTCGGGACCGTTCATTCGCGTGAACTGCGGTGCGATTCCCGCGGAGTTAATCGACTCACATTTGTTTGGTCATGAGAAGGGAAGTTTCACCGGGGCCGGAGACCTACGGCAAGGTTGGTTTGAACGTGCCGATGGTGGGACGTTATTCCTTGATGAAATTGGCGAGCTGCCATTGCCCGCGCAGGTGCGACTGCTCCGCGTGCTGCAAGATCATCAAGTGGAACGCGTCGGCGGACAAGAAACAATTCATGTTGACGTGCGAATTGTTGCTGCGACGCATCGCGATCTGGCGACGATGGTTAAGGCTTCTTCGTTTCGCGAGGATCTTTGGTATCGCATCAATGTGTTCCCAATCTTGTTGCCGCCGCTGCGTGATCGCACGGAAGATATCCCCGCACTTGCCCGACATTTTGCCCACCGAGCTGCGAATCGTTTCGGTTTGACCTATGTCGAACCTTCGACCGCCGACCTCAATTTGCTCGTTAACTATCCCTGGCCGGGCAACATTCGCGAGTTAGGGGCGGTCATTGATCGTGCGGCAATTTTGGGTAATGGTAAAAGTTTAGAAATTGCCGCGGCACTAGGCCCAGGAGGTCCCGTGATGAGCGTTCCACCTCTGCACGAATCGAATGGTCACTCGGTTATGGAGGAGGTTTCGTCGCCTTCGATCGCACTGGCGAGTTTGGATACGGCGATGAAATCGCATATCGAACGAGCGCTCGCGGCAACGCGAGGCCGCGTGGAAGGGAAACGGGGCGCTGCGAAAATCTTGGGGATCAATCCTCATACTTTGCGAGCTCGGATGCGCAAACTGGGCGTGCGTTGGGAAGAGTTTCGCGAAGCGGAGTAAGTCTTCTCTAAAAGTTTCGCCTTCGGCAGCGGGACGCTGCCGGCTGACGGGCTCCCGCAAGTGAAGCCTAAGGGCTAGACTGATGGAATGGACTCTCATCAGTTAGTGACGCTTGCCGGGAAGCTTGCGGCCTCGGAAATTTCGGCCGAGGAATTCTTGCGTGCTGCCGCGCTCGTGACTGCACAGACCGATGCCGCGACCGTTGACCTGGATCGCCAACGGCGTTGCGGCTTTCCCGAAGTGATCTTCGGCCTCGGCAAAACGCCGGAAGCGATTGTCAGCATTGCGAGGCGGCTGCTCGATCATGGGCAACATGTGCTCGCCACGCGGATCGATGCTGAGAAGTCTGACGCGATATGTCAGCAATTGCCGGAAGCCACTTACAACTCCGTGGCGCGAACTTTGCGCGTCGATTTTCAAAAGCGCGATGCACCCGTTGGCCATGTCGCCGTCATAAGTGCGGGGACAAGCGATCTGCCGGTGGCTGAAGAAGCGCGAGAAACATTGGCGTGGATGGGAGTCCACTTGACGATGGTTCACGACGTGGGAGTTGCGGGACCGCATCGATTGCCCGCGAGGCTCGGTGAGTTCGCTGACGCCGATGCGATTGTGGTCGTGGCGGGAATGGAAGGCGCGCTCCCGAGCGTGGTGGGGGGCTACGTGCCGTGCCCTGTGTTCGCGGTGCCGACGAGCGTGGGATATGGGGCCAATCTGGGCGGACTTGCTGCGTTGTTGGCGATGCTCAATAGCTGCGCGAGTAATGTGGCTGTCGTGAATATTGATGCGGGGTTTAAGGCGGGATATTTGGCGGGGTTGGTGGCGACGAGACGACAGGCGGAGTGAGTGGATACAGGAGCGCTAAGCCGCGAGCGGCTGGAGTAGTAAATGTTGACGGATGTGACTCACGAACAACTGCCGAAACTTGCATCCCGTGATCCGGAAGGTCATAAGGGGACTTATGGCCGGGCGATGATTATTGGCGGTTCGCGGGGCAAGGCTGGAGCTCCGGCGCTTGCCGGTATGGCTACGCTGCGGAGCGGTGCGGGGCTCGTGACCGTCGTTGTGCCGCGTGTGGTGCAAGAGACCGTGGCGGGGTTTGAGCCTTCGCTGATGACCGTCGGTTTGGGGGAAGCTGCTTGTGATTATCTCCAGCAAGAATCGCTGGCCGAAATCTTTGAGCTGGCTGCCAATCAAACTTGCTTGGCGCTGGGCCCCGGGATGAGCACCGCCGCGAGCACGCAGCGATTGGTGCATGCTCTTTATCAAAAACTTTCGCTGCCGATGGTTGTGGATGCCGACGCTCTCAATGCCATGTCGGAGTGGAAAGAAGGCTTGGCGCTGAACGCGGGGCCACGGATTCTCACGCCGCATCCGGGGGAATTTCAAAGACTCAGCGGCGAAATGTGTGCAGATGACCTAAACGAACGCGCCGAACAAGCGGCCACACTGGCGAGTCAAGATAGAATCGTCGTTCTTAAAGGTGATCACACAATTGTGACCGACGGAGAACGAGTCTCGTTGAATCAAACGGGCAATCCCGGCATGGCCACCGGCGGCAGTGGCGATTCGCTCACTGGTATCATCACGGCGCTGTTAGGGCAAGGGATGACACCGTGGGATGCAGCACGCTTAGGCGTTCATGTTCACGGCCTAGCGGGCGATTTGGCGGCCGAGGAACTGGGGGAAGTTTCGCTGATCGCGAGTGATATTGTTGATTATCTGCCGTTGGCGTTTCAGCGCGTGTGAAGTTAGGAGTACACGGCAGCGTGACCATTTCACAACAGCAGGACGGTGTTGCTATTTAGACCGGTTGGGGGGCGGGGATGTGGCCGATCCAATCGATTGATAGTTCTGTGTCGAACACCTTTTCGAACATTCCCGTGCGACGGCGCGCGGCCCAGAGATCGGTTTCCGGATATTCGTCGGCGAAGACCACAAGTTCCAAGAGATCGTTGTTCATGCGAACTTCAACCTTCTCGACTGTTTGATTGTGGCTACGGTCGAGTCCACCCGCGAGCCGCAACACGGCTGCCATGCGCAACACTCGCAATTGATCTTCCGCATTCAAGCGGCGGAAATTGTCGTGCTTCTTTTTGGGTTCGGACCCGCGATGATAACGGGCGACGTTGGCGATCAATTCCAACTCTTCAGGGCGAAACCCTTCGATATGGCTGTGCAGAATCAAATGATACGAGTGCTTGTGATGGCTTTCGTAGTCGATCAAATAGCCAACATCCTGCATACGTCCGGCGGCTTCGAGGAGACGAATGTCTTCCTTGTCCATGGCGAAGTATTCGCACAAACCAGCGTAGATTTCGCCGGAAAGTTTCGCGACTTGGCGCGCATGCCCAAGTTCCACGCCACAGGCCGTGGCGAAGCGTTCCATTTGTGCCACGTCATCGGCGGGTAAATCAGTGCGATCCGAGCCTTGCAATTCTTCAATCATCGTCAGTAAAAGACCATCGCGCACGCCAAAGGCATGCACCTGCAAGACATTCACTTTGAAACGGCGCATAATGCAATCGATCACCGCGAGTCCAGGCACGATAATGTCGGCACGGTCGGGATTGAGTCCCGGCACTTCACGACGCAACTTGAGCGGCATCTTGCGCAAACGGTCGATCAGATGACGTAATTCAGCGCGAGTCACGCGGCAGCCAGCCACCGGCAAACGGGATTGGCCCTTGGCCGACATAATAATACTGGCGAGGCTGGTAAAAGTTCCTCCCGAACCGATCAACAAATGCAACGGCGCTTCGGGCTTCTCGGTTGTTTTGTTCAACTCGCGGTTGATCCAGCGTTCCATACGTTCGTAGTCGTCGCCCGCCAACGACTGGCCCCCACCGAATTTCTCGTTGAGGCGCACGGCACCGAGCTGCGTGGCGTAGATCGCTTCGATGATTTCTCCCGTGGCGAGCACGATCTCGGTGCTGCCACCGCCGATGTCTACGAGCAGCGTGTTTTTCCCCGCGAGATCGAAACGGCGTTTCACGCTGTGAAAAGCAAGACGCGCTTCCTGCTGGGAACTAATAATTCCGATATCGATGCCCAATTGGTCTTTGACCATTTGGCAAAATTCAGGACCATTGCTGGCTTCACGCACGGCGCAGGTGCCGATGGCCCGCAAATTTTCAATGCCGAGTCCGTTAGCAATCGACTTAAAGCGGCGCAGCGCGGCGAGCGAATCGGCAATCGAACCCTCGTCGAGCTTGCCGGTCGACGCCAAGGAACGGCCGAGCCGGGTTGATTCGCGTTCGTCGTCGAGCACGCGGTAACGGCCATCAGACTGGGCTTCGGCGACCACCAAACGAATACTGTTGCTACCGACGTCGATGGCGGCCAGTCGGGGGACCAGATCGGGAGTCAGATAATTTTGTTGTTCAGGCATCGCTGGGGGCATCCGTTATTTGCCAATCGCGTTGCAAAGGCAGTGTCGCAGTCGACCCCACCGCAGACCTGTCAGCTTCCTTGGTCTCTTCCACAAGAATAACATGCGATCACGATGAAGTAGAGTAGTTATTCGATGAATTCTTGGTTTCGGAGGATCATCGTTGACCAATGATTGGCGGGGCAGAATAATCGAATCTTGCTGTGACGTCCTTTTGTGAGAGTCATTCGTGCCAATCATCCGCGATCTCAAGCAGTTGCCTGACTCTGCCCGCCGAGGCGCGGTAGCGATTGGCAATTTCGACGGCGTGCATCGGGGTCATCTCGAAATTGTTCGCCGTCTCTTGGAAAAAGCACGTGAAGTCGGCGGCCCCGCGATTGTGTTTACGTTCGATCCGCACCCCGTGCGATTGTTGCGTCCCGATCAAAGCCCGCCGCCGCTGACTTGGACCGAGCGCAAAGCGGAACTGCTGGCCGCGCACGGCGTATATATGGTCGTGGCGTATCACACTGATCAGGAACTGCTGGAACTCTCGGCCAAAGATTTTTTTGACAAAATCGTGCTCGGCGCGCTCGATGCGCGGGCCATGGTCGAAGGACCTAATTTTTATTTCGGCCACAACCGCGAGGGGAACGTCGAACTTTTGGCCAAACTCACGCAAGAGGCGGGGATCACACTCGACGTTGTGCCGCCCGTGGCTTTGGGTGGCGAATTGGTTTCCAGCTCAAGGATTCGTACGCTGATTGCCGACGGCAACGTGTCGACGGCTGGGCAGTTGCTCTCGGCACCGTACCGAATTCGAGGTATGGTGACACACGGGGCAGGGCGGGGCGGTTCCATCGGATTCCCCACCGCAAATTTGGAAGGAATTGATACACTGCTTCCCAAGCCGGGCGTTTATGCCGGGCGAGCGATCGTGCAGTCGATCCTCTACCCCGCGGCGATCAACCTGGGACCGAATCCAACCTTTGGCGAGTCCGCCCTGAAAGTGGAAATTCATTTGCTCGATTATCACGACAGTTTGTATGGCCAACCGCTCGAAGTGGAATTCCTCGCGCGGTTGCGCGACGTGACCATGTTCGCTGGTCCCGAGGCATTGGTGAATCAATTGCAACAAGACATTAAGCTCACGCGCGAAATCGCGACGCAGGGCATTGCCGTGGAGCTGAAATGACGATTGATTGGCAACCTCTTAAGCAGATCATCGCGGATCACGAGACGTTTTTGCTGACGTCGCATTGCCGTGCGGATTGCGATGCCCTCGGCAGTGAGCTGGCGATGGCGGAAATTTTGGAAACGTTGGGCAAGCAGGTACGAATCGTCAACGGCGACGAAGTGCCCAATCATTTGCGATTCTTTGATCCTGATATGCGTGTCGAAACTTTGGGCCAAGGTGTTACCGCGGCGGACCTGAAAGAGATTGAAGTCCTGATGGTGCTCGACACGAGCGCGTGGGTGCAACTCGGGCCCATGGGCGATGTGGTGAAAACCTTCAGCGGCGTGCGGGTGGTGATCGACCATCACGTCAGCCAGGACGACATGCAGGCGGTGGTGTTCAAAGACGCCACCGCGGAAGCCACGGGCCGGTTGATTCTCGAATTTGCGGAAGCGATGGGTGTGACGTTGACCCCGACGCTTGGGCAGATCCTGTTCACCGCTATCGCCACGGACACGGGTTGGTTCCGCTTTTCGTCGGTCACCGAGCAAACTTTTCTCGCGCTGGCGAAATTGGTGGCCGCGGGGGCGAATCCTCCCGCCGTGTTCGCAGCACTTTACGAGCAGCACACGCTGGCCCGGCTGATGCTGCGGGCAAGAATTCTGGGGAACATCGAATCGCTCGCCGGTGGCCGGTTAATGGTCACCCACGTCACGCTTAAAGACTTTGAAGAAACCGGCGCGGAAACCGCTGACACCGAAGATGTCATCAATTCGCTACTGACAGTCGCCGGGAGCCAAGTCGCCGTGTTGTTTGTCGAGCTCAAAAAGATCACGAAGGTGAGTCTGCGAAGCCGCAATGATTTCGATGTGCGCGCCGTGGCGGAACGCTTCGGAGGCGGGGGACATCGAGCTGCGGCAGGGATTGCGTTTGAAGGAAGCCTGGCGGAAGCGCAGGCGGCGGTCACCGAGGTTTTGTTGGAAGAGTTTAAGTAACACATATAGAGCGCTAAGCCGCGAGCGGCCATGGATCAGAAATCACCGAAAACACGGCGGACCTTTGTGGCGGCGATCACGACGATCGTGGCCGGGACGATTGCGGTCGTAACGCCACTCTTGGCAGGTGTGGTGACCTTTCTGTCGCCGTTGTTCAAGAAAAGCGGCAGTCCCAAGGTTCGCGTGGCGTTGTTGAGTCAAGTTCCCGACGACGGCGTGCCGCGGGCGTTCCCCGTGATCGCCAACCGCATCGATGCTTGGAATCGTTATCCCGATCAGCGGATTGGCTCGATTTATTTGATTCGCCAACCAGGCGAAGAAAAGCCCACAGCTTTCACGGCCAAATGCCCCCACGCGGGTTGCTTCATTGGTTACACGCCGGGCGATGATAAGTTTCGCTGCCCTTGCCACACGAGTGCGTTCAATCTTAATGGCACTCGCGTGAACGGCGATGCTGAGGTCGCACCGCGGGGGATGGATCACTTGCCGGTGACATTGGTCGACGTCACGGCGGGTGACGGGGAAAAGGTTCACGAAATCTGGGTCGAGTACATTGATTTTCAAACGGGTCTCAAGGAAGCGGTCCCTACGACATGAGCGGCACGATTGGAAAAGTCGTCGATTGGCTGGATGATCGCGCCGGAGTGCGCTCGTTAGTTCACGAAGCGCTGTATGAACGAGTCCCCGGCGGGGCACGTTGGCGGTATGTGTGGGGAAGCACGCTCGTTGTGGCGTTTCTCACGCAGCTCATCACTGGCACGTTCCTGTGGATGGCTTATAGCCCGAGTACGCAGACCGCTTGGGAAAGCGTGTTCTACATTCAATACGAAATGCCAGGGGGCTGGCTGCTGCGGGGTATTCACCATTACATGGCCCACGCGATGGTGATGCTCTTGGGTTTGCACTTCGCCCAAGTGGTGTGGGATGGTGCCTACCGCGCACCTCGCGAATTGAACTTCGTCATCGGCATGGTTTTGATGCTGGTCGTGTTTGGGTTGGCACTCACGGGCTATCTGTTGCCTTGGGATCAAAAAGGCTATTGGGCCACGAGCGTGGGGACGAATCTCGCGAGTCAAGCACCGCTCGCGGGGCCGGATATTCGCAAGCTCGCCATCGGTGGGAGCGACTACGGGCATTTAACGCTTACGCGATTTCTAGCGCTTCACGCTGGGGTGCTGCCTGGTCTGCTCGTCGTGTTGCTGGTGCCCCATCTGATGTTGTTCCGCAAACACGGCCTGCATGCAAAGGAACCGCTCAAGGGTCCTGACGCGGCGTTTTGGCCCGACCAGTTGCTCAAAGATTGCGTGGCGGCGCTCGGGGTGCTGGTCGTTGTCTTGGTGTTTGCCGTGTATGGAGGAGGTGCGGATCTCACCGCCCCGGCCGATCCATCGAGCCCCTACAATGCCGCGCGGCCTGAATGGTACTTTTTGTTTTTGTTCCAATTCTTAAAGTGGTTCCCGGGCGATCTGGAAGTGTGGGGAGCTTTTGTGATCCCCGGCATCTTTGTCACGCTCATGTTTTTGATGCCGTGGATTGGCCGCAGCCGAGCGGGGCATAAGTTTAATGTTGGCCTGCTGGTGGTCGTGTTGGGTGGAATTGCCTTGCTCACGGCTCAGGCGGTCAACGACGACTTTTACGCCCAGTGGCATGAACGCACCGAAGACAATGCCACGCACTACGATGCCTCTCGAGCCTTCATCACCGCTAAAGAACAAGCGGCCCGCGATGCCGAGCGAATCATCAAGTTAGCCCAATCGGCTGAGCGAATTCCACCGACGGGTGCGCTGTCGCTGATGCAGAATGATCCGTATCTCCAAGGGCCAAAGTTGTTCGTGCAATATTGCGCGAGTTGTCACACGCACGAGCCAAATTCAGCGGACGATGAATTGCTGGGAATGGCTAGTGGGATGAAGATCATCACCCCCAAGCCTACTGCGCCGAATCTCGCTGGGGTTGGTAGCCGCGAGTGGAATCTCGCGATTCTAAACCCTGAAAAAGTTGCTGACGCTGATCACTTGGGTTACGAAGGCTCGCCCTTTGCCGAGGGCGACATGGTTACATTCGTGCGTGACGCCTTTGGCGAGGATGTTGAGGCTGAGAACCGTGAAGCCGTCGATAATGCCGTGCAGGCGATTGTCGATGCACTCACGAACGAAGCTGACATTCCGCGGAATCGTTCTGCGCTCGCTGCAGAAAAGACACATGAAACAATTGCCCGTGGCAAAGAGTTGATGACGGGTGGTCTCGCGGAAATCGTTCCCAACGGTATGAGTTGCGTCGACTGCCACAAATTCCATGATACGGGCGAATTGGGGATGGCCCCCGATCTCACGGGTTACATGTCGCGGCAGTGGATGATCGACTTTATCAAGAACCCCGCGGCCGAGCGTTTCTACGGGACGCGCAACGACCGCATGCCGGCGTTCGCCCCGCACGACAATCCGCAGCTCAATCAACTCGATGAGCACACGATCGGGTTGATTGTCGACTGGCTGCGCGGTGATTGGATGGTGACTGATGCTGGTGAGCCATCAACTGTCGAGAAGTAATGCTAGCAACGCTTGCCGGCAAACTTTCTAAAATCGCTACAGCTTGCCAGCTTCATTGGTCGATCATAATGACGAAAGTCTCGAAATATCGGCCGAAGGAAGTGCGCGCATGTGGTGTAGCTATTGCCATCAGGATGTCCCCGCGGTTGCCTCGGAAGGACGTGGTTCACGAACCTGTGCCAAGTGCAGTCGCGAACTCAAATTCACAGCGCAGACCACGCTGGTGGATACGGGCATCGCCCTCGAAACTTTTGATGCGCAGGTTGCTAATGTTGAAACCATCGACCCACTCGTGCATTTGGAATCGCGGGAAAACCTGCGCCGCTTGGGGCGGCAACTACGCGCTCCCTATCAACAACGCGTGGCCCTTGATGCCCCGCCGTTTTGGGAGCGGCTTACTTTGGATGCTCCGGAATCTTCGGCTCAACTCCGTGCCATCGCACGGCAAGTGGAGCGCGAAGCCGAGGAATTGCCTTACCAACAAAAATCGCTGCCGTTGAGTTTTCTTCTTTCAGGAGGAATTCTGGCTTTTGTTTGTGGTTCGCTAACACTGTTGTGGTCGGCGGCGTTCAATCAAGTTCGCATCTGGCAATGGGGACTCACGACAACAATCGCCGCGGAAGGAATTCTGATCGTAGGACTCGTTTGGATGGCAGGACGGCTGTGGCACAACAGTCGCCATTTGAATCATCAGTTGCGAGGCGTCGACGAGCAGCTTGATGAAATCCACGAGCTTGCCGGTTCAATCTCCGCTCAGCAACTCTCCGCTAGTCAAAACTACTATCATCATTTCAGCCAAGTGGCCAATCCCCACATGCTCGTGGCGAATTTGCGCGGCCAGATCGATCAACTGGCCGAACGAATTGCTGGGTAACTTTTAAGTGCCCCGGTAAAACGGTTATACTCTTCAGGTACGTGTTGCCACGAGGAACATTACTTGAGGAGTTTCATGAGCACCTTCACCACCCAAGACGGCACGGAAATCTACTACAAGGATTGGGGCTCGGGCCAACCGATCGTGTTCAGCCACGGTTGGCCACTCTCGAGCGATAGTTGGGAAGCGCAAATGCTCTTCTTGGCTGACCACGGTTACCGCTGTATCGCTCACGATCGCCGCGGCCATGGTCGTTCCAGCCAACCGTGGCATGGCAACGAGATGGATACCTACGCCGATGATTTGGCACAACTCATCGACAAACTTGATCTCAACAAGATTGTGCTGATCGGCTTCTCGACGGGGGGAGGTGAGATCACCCGCTACATCGGTCGGCATGGCACCCAGCGGGTGGCCAAAGCCGTTCTTGTCAGTTCCGTTCCCCCGTTGATGCTTAAAACGGAAGACAATCCCAAGGGCTTACCAATTGAAACCTTCGATGAGATTCGCGCGGGTTCGATCAAGGATCGATCACAGCAATACAAAGACATCGCGGGTGGACCGTTCTTTGGCTTCAATCGCCCCGGGGCCAAGCCTTCGCAAGGCATGATCGACTCGTTCTGGATGCAGGGGATGATGGGAGGCCACAAGAACACCTACGACTCAATCAAGGCCTTTTCCGAGACCGATTTTCGCGACGACCTCAAAAAGTTTGACATCCCCACGCTGATCATCCACGGCGACGATGACCAGATCGTGCCCATCGTTGCGGCGGGGCAGGAATCGGTCAGACTTGTGCCCGGTGCCATCTTGAAAATTTATCCCGGCGCGCCGCATGGCATCACGGATACGCACAAGGATCAGCTCAACAATGATTTGCTTGAGTTTATACGTGCCTGAGTCTGATTGCAGATGTCATCACGGCGATGCATCAACTTCCTAAGGAACACAAGAATGGACCGTCAAGAAAAACATCAACAACAAAAAGAAAAAGAGCGTGAGCAGCAGAAGAAAGTTGATAAAGCGCATGAAGACGAGTCGCAGAAGAAACGACTCCCCATGAATCCCGTGTGGTTGATCTTGGGAATCGTGTTAACATTGCTGGTTGTGTACTTTTGGACGTTCTGGTTGTAATACTTCGCCCCTTGTCGCTTGTCTTTCCAGGAATCGATCATGCTCCGATTGCGTCTCTGCTTGGCCATATTCTTGCTGAGCATTTCCACGGTCTGTTTGGCCCAGAAGGTTACGGTCAGTCCCTTTCAAGCCGACGGAATTTATGATCTCGGTGAAAAGGCAGGGTGGACCGTCAAGCGAACTGGCAAAACAACGCCGCTGAAATATGTGGTTAAGGAGAACAACTTCAAAGTCCTCAAAGAAGGAATTCTGGATTTCGGCAATGGCGATGCTAAGGTCGAGATCACATCTGGCAAGCCAGCGATGCTATTTCTAGAAATTCGCTCTGATGATGAGGCGAAGCCGCTGGATATCGCAGGGGCCGCCGTTGAACCTACCCAGTTGCAACCGTGCGTCCCGCGACCTGATGATTTCGATAAGTTTTGGCAGGCTAAAATCGCCAAGCTTGAGGAAGTCCCAGCCAATCCGGTTCTCACTCCCGGCGAGAGTGGCCGGCCTGACATTGAGTACGGCCTCATTACGATGGATCGCGTCGACGGGGGCAAGATTCATGGCCAATATGCGAAGCCAAAGAAGGCTGGCAAGAAACCAGTGCTGCTGATCTTTCAATGGGCCAGTCCACCCTATCCGCTTGATAAATCGTGGGTGCTGGGCCATGCCGCGCAAGGTTGGCTGGTGATCAACATCCAGCCCCATGATGTGCTGCCAACCGAACCGCAGGAATACTACGACGATCTCCCGGAAGAAATTAAGCACTACGAATCGATCGGCAACGACGATCGTGACGAGAGCTATTTTTTGCGGATGTATCTGGCCGCCTATCGCGCGGTCGACTATGCGGCGAGTCATCCCGACTGGGATGGCAAGACGTTGGCTTGTTACGGAACTAGCATGGGTGGCCAGCAAAGTCTGTGCGTGGCGGGGCTGCATCCCAAGGTCACGCACTTGATGGTCAACGTGCCGGCAGGGTGCGACACCAACGGCCCCCATTGTGGACGGCAGGCCAGCTATCCGAATTTTCCTGCCGATAATCCGCAAGTGATGGAAACAGCGCAATATTTCGACGTCGTGAATTTTGCACCAAAGATCAAAGCAACGACGCTCATCGCGTTGGGTTTTGTCGACGAAACGTCGGCTCCCGCAGGAATCTGGACAGCCTACAATTTAATTCCTGGCAAAAAGGAAATCGTGCCGCTCATCGATTCGCCGCACAACCATCTGGCTACGCCCGAGCAGTTGGAACCGTGGAATAAAGAGTCGGCACGGTGGTTGGCGACGCTCGCGGAGGGGAAGCCGCTGGATGTCGTGCCAATCTACGACCCGCAGGCAAATTTTAAGAAACACCCAGCAATTGAAAAGACAGACGCCAACTCACAACTTGCCCACGAACAAATGGTCGCGAAGGCCAAGCAAGGGGGCATCGATCTGTACTTTCTGGGAGATTCGATCACGCGGCGGTGGGGAGCGAGCGATGCCGCCTACAAGCCGATGCTTGAGAATTGGCAGAAGAATTTCTTCGGTTGGAACGCGGGGAACTTTGGTTGGGGCGGCGACAGAACGGAAAATATTTTGTGGCGGATCGAAAACGGCGAACTCGACGGCGTGAATCCGAAAGTGATTGTGCTGCTGGCCGGGACCAACAACGTCAACGGCCAGGCGGGTGATGAGGCAAAAGTAAAGGAAGTCGTCGACGGCATTCGGGCGATCATCGCAACCTGCCAAGAAAAAGCTCCCGAGGCGTCGATCGTCCTCACGGCGATCATGCCCCGCAACGACAACAACTCGGCCGCGATGCCGACGATTGACGAAATCAACAAACGACTTGCAACACTGGCCGACGGCAAGCGAGTGCGGTTTCTCAACGTGAACGACAAGCTTGCTGATGGCGAGGGGAAACTGTCCGAAGGCATGACGGATGACGGCGTACATCTCACGGTCGAGGGCTATCAGGTCTGGGCCGATGGGCTGAAGCCGATTCTTACCGAACTCTTGGGGCCACCTGCTAAGACCGATCATGCGCCTGCGCCGACGGGCGATCCGAATGCGAGGTAAACTCGAAAAATATTTCTCTAGAAAACAGTACTGGATGCTCCCCAAAAAGGTCAAATACCGCAGGCGCATCTACGGCCGAAACGACCAAGTATAAAACCGGCGGCACGCTAAAACAGCTAGCACTACCTGCCAAAATTCTGGCGCTTTCAGAATTCCCCGACTGGTTTAGAATCTCGACCCAGACGGCGATGCTTCGCGTAGTTATCTTGCCTCGCTATGTTTTTCAGTTTACGAGTTTTTCAAATTACGGAGTTCCCATGCGTCACGGATTGGCCGCACTCGTTGTTATCACGCTTGGATTGGTTACAACTCGCTCGTGGGCGAACGATCCCACGACGACGATTACCCAAAGTGAACACGTGCTGGCGGAATTGATCGCTATTCCCGGGCGGTCGATTCCGACACGGCTACTCAATGAAGCGCAAGGCTTGGCCATCATTCCCCGCGTGATCAAGATTGGCTTTGTTGCCGGCATACGCCGTGGGCAAGGTGTGGTCATGATTCGTGATGCCGACGGCAGTTGGGGATTGCCACGGTTTGTGACCCTTACAGGGGGCAGCGTCGGTTGGCAAGCCGGCGTGCAAGGAACCGACGTGGTGCTGGTCTTCACAACCCGGCGGAGCGTCGAAAGTCTGCTCAATGGCAAGTTCACGATCGGCGTCGATGCGGCCGCTGCCGCGGGTCCCGTCGGTCGCAATGCTGCCGCTGCGACGGATATGCGTTTGCAAGCGGAGATTCTTTCGTACTCTCGCAGCCGAGGCTTATTCCTCGGGGCTTCGGTTGATGGCTCGGTGCTCGAAATCAATCAAGCCGCCAACATGTCGTTCTACGGAACAACGGATCCCAACATGCCCCAAGTGATTCCGCCAGCGGCCACGCAAATGCAAGCCTTCGTGACCGAACTTACCGGGGGCATGCGTGTAGAAGCCGTCGCGGCGGAACAAGCGGCCACGACTCCTGATAGCTCGGTCATCCCGGCCACGGCGATTTCGCCGGTGCGAGTCGAAGCTCTGCGGCAGGCGCTGGTCTCATCCTCCACGCAGCTCGCGCAAATCCTCAATCCTGATTGGGACAAGTATTTGGCACTTCCCCCCGAACTGCGAACCTCGGGTGACGGAGCTGATATCACGGCGCTTGAGAATGTGTTTGGTCGCTTTAAGCTGGTGAGCGGCGACACGAAATTCACCGATCTTACTTCGCGACCAGAATTTCAGACGACTATGGAACTCTTGCGCGAATACATCGACGCGACTCGCGCGGCCATGCCGACCTTGCTCCTCCCACCGCCACCTGCGGCAACCGTCGGAGCTCAGCAAGTACGCTAAACCCGGATGCTCCAGCCTTTGAGGCTGAGTAGCCACATGGCAATCCACCAAAAGGTGACCGTGGCGACCGCATAGCCCAGCGAGGCGAGTTCGGGGCTCGTGATCCACGAGGTAAAGAGCGTGCTGTAAAGCCATTGCTTTGTGGAAACTTCGCCCACGTGCGTTACGCTCAGCAGCACCGCGCATAGCCCCGAAGCCACGAACACGAGAATCGCGTTTACGCCGACGATTTCAAATGTTCGGCCAATTCTTCGCCAGCCCCAGATATCAAATTTCAGCAGCGACCCGGCCAGCACAATCGACCCCCAGCCGGCGGTCAGGACGACGAAGCTGCTGGTCCAAAGTTTTTTATTGATGGGGAACACTGTGCCCCAGAGCAATCCAATCGCGACGGCGATGGCCCCCGCGATTAACAGGCCCACAACTGTTTTGACGTTTACTCCGCGGCGTTGAATGAACAGCCCCACCAAATATCCGGCCAGGGCCGTCACGATCGCAGGGAGGGTGCTCAGGAGACCTTCGGGGTCGGTCTTTTCGCTGGTGGCTTGGGTGTACATGTGGCTTGGTCCCAGGATAGCCAAGTCGACTTCGCGCACGACATTGCCGTCGGGCGAAAGATTGGTTTGGTAATTATCCGTCGGTAACCATGCCAGTAGTCCCCAATAACCGAGCAGCAGAACCGCCGCGAGGATCACTTGAGAACGCAGCCCCAAGTGCAACACGACAAGCGAAGCAAGCAAATAGACCAAGCCGATCCTTTGCAACACACCTGGAAAGCGCCAGTTGCTCCAAACGATTGTGTCGGCGTGACCCAAAAGAAAGTTGAAAATCGACGTCGAGCGATTGAGCAACAGCCCCAAGGCGATCAACACAATCGTGCGGCGAGCAATACGCCAATACACCGCGGGTGAGACTTCGGCGCCGTTGCGGAACTTGCGGAGCGAATAAGCCAGCGCGGTTCCAACAATGAACAAGAAAAAGGGAAACACCAAGTCGGTGGGTGTCCAACCATGCCAGGGAGCATGTGCGAGCGGCCAATACATATGCCCCCAGTCGCCCGGATTGTTCACCAGAATCATGGCCAAAATCGTCATGCCACGAAAAGCGTCGAGCGCGAGCAGTCGTCCACTGGTCTGTTCGGCGATAACAGGTTCAACAGTCTGTGCCACGGTGGGTCCTCAATTTTACGAGCCAATCAGCACAGCATAGTCCAATTGCGTTTTCCGGCAATTGGGGAGCGAATCGACAAACGTCCGGCCGTACGATTTTGTGTGAATCCGCGGATCGAGAATCACCACGCGGCCCGTGTCGGTGCGGCTGCGGATCAAACGTCCAAAACCTTGCTTGAGCTTGAGCACCGCTTCGGGGAGTTGATACTCGCGAAACGGCTCGCCGCCATGATCGCGAATCGCTTCAAAACGGGCTTCAAGCAGAGGGCGATCCGGCACGCTGAATGGCAGCTTGGCGATGATCACCAACTGCAAGGCATCGCCCGGCACGTCGACCCCTTGCCAGAAACTGTCGGTCCCCAGCAAAACGGAGCGCGGATCGGCTTTGAAATTCTCGATCATCTGCGTCCGCGGCGTGCCATCGGCTTGGCTCAGCAAGTTAAGGTTGTTGGCACGCAGCCAAGGCGCCAACTGCGTGGCCGCGCGGCGCAAGGATTCGTAACTCGTGAATAGCACAAACGCGTGGCCATCGCTCTCACGGACAAAATGACGAATCATTTCGAGCGATGCCTGATCGAATTCTTGGCGTTCGCTGGAAGGGTCGGGCATACCGCGCAAAGTCACTAGTTCCGCTTGTTCGGAATAGTCGAAGGGACTGTCGAGTTTCAGCGTGTTACTTTTCACCAGACCGATGCGATCGCGGAAGAATTCAAATTTGTCGCTGCTTCCGACGGCCAGGGTCGCACTCGTGAGAATCGCGGAGGGGACTTGATTAAAGAGTTGATCGCGTAATACCGGCCCGACGTCAATCGGCGAAGCCAACAACGAGAGCCGCGGAACACCGCGACGAGTCCGGTAGGCTTCGACCCAATAGACGGCCCCCGCGAGTTGCTGGCGGTGCCAGGAATTCAGCTCGCCCGAGAGGGCAATCAGCCGATCATGAGCGGAAATGTAATCCTGCTTGTCGGTTTCTTCATGTTTTGCATCACCAACTCGCTTAACTTCCCGCGCGAGTTTGTGCAGTTCACCGCTGAGTTGATTCTTGATGTCGAGCGGTTGAGTAACGCGGCCATTGCTGGGGGCTTTGTCTTCCTGCCAATCCAACAGATCGGCGAAAAACTCGTCCGCCACCATGCGGCAACGTTCGACGATTTTTTGTAAATCGCGCATTTCAAAATCGGCGAGCAATCCTTTTTGCGTCCGCTCGTTGTAGAGCCGACTCAGCGTGTATTCGATCTGGCCGTTGGAAAGGCGAATCCCCATGTGATCGGCCGCCACACCCTCAATCGTGTGGGCTTCGTCGAGCACCACAACGTCGTAATCCGGCAAGATGTTTACGCCGGCACGACGCAAGGCGAGATCGCTGAAAAACAAAGCGTGGTTCACAATCAAAATCTGAGCGTTCTGTGCCCGACGGCGATCTTGGTAATAAAAGCACTTGCGATGGGTCGGACAATTGCGACCCATGCAATTGCCGTGGTCACTCATCACTTCTTCCCAAACTTGCGGGGTCGGTTGGAAAGAAAGATCACTCCGCGAGCCGTCGGTGGTGGTCTCGCTCCAGTCGCGAATCGCACGCAACTCGTCGAGCGATTCGTATTTGTCGAACAAGCTGCCACCGCGTGCGATAGCTTTGTGTAAGCGACGCAAGCTGATGTAATTGCCGCGGCCTTTGACCAAGACGGCCGAAAACTCACGTGGAATCACGCTGTTGAGCAGCGGCAAATCTTTGTGCAGCAGCTGTTCCTGCAAGCTGATCGTGTGCGTGGAGATCACGACTCGCAGAGGCTTCTTTTCTTGAGATTCGGAGCCTTCTTCCTGCGTCGCGGCCAAAATGGCTGGCACCAAATAAGCGAAGCTCTTGCCCACACCGGTGCCTGCTTCCACGACAAGATGCTGCTTGTTGCGAATCGCCGCGGCCACGGCAGCGGCCATCGCAAGTTGCTGCGGCCGCTCTTCGTAGTGCGACAACCGCCGAGCAATCGAGCCCTCGGGCCCAAGTATGTCGGAAACGTCAAGTTGACTGGAGGTCGGCATCGGTCCTTCATTCTGCCGTGAGAGAATTTGTTACCGCGGTCGCGCGGTGATCGTTCCTTCTTCGGGACTACTGGCCGTGGCGTAGAGCTTTTTCGGAATGCGGCCGGAAAGGAAAGCGAGCCGCCCCGCTTCGGTGGCGTGACGCATTGCATCGGCCATCCGCAAGGGATCCTTGGCGTGGGCGATCCCCGTGTTGAGGAGCACGCCATCAACGCCGAGTTCCATCGCGATGGTCACGTCGCTGGCCGTGCCGACACCGGCATCGACGATCACAGGATATTCAGGATCGTTTTCCTTGAGATATTCCAAACAAATACGAATGTTGTTGGGATTGAGCACCCCTTGGCCCGAGCCGATCGGACTACCGGCGGGCATGACGCTCGTGGCTCCGGCGTTTTTCAATCGCCGTGCGACCACGGGATCGTCGGTCGAATAGCACAGCACCTGAAAGCCTTCGGCCACGAGCTTTTCAGTCGCTTCCAAGGTGGCAATCGGATCGGGCAGCAGCGTTTTGGTGTCGCTCAACACTTCGAGCTTCACCCAATCGGCACCAGGGTTCTCAAGACCCAACAAAATTTCGCGGCCCAGCCGGGCCACACGGATGGCATCCTCGGCGTTGAAACAGCCGGCCGTGTTGGGCAGTAACGTATACCGCTGAGTATCGATGAAATCGAGCAGATTGTTACCAGCGGCATCAATCAATCGCTCGCGCCGCACGGCGACCGTGATGCAATCCGTGCCCGAACGTTCCAGCGACTCGCCCATCAAAGCGTAGCTGGCATATTTGCCCGTCCCCACAATCAATCGACTGCTGAGCGTGTGCGTGCCGATGGTGAGCGAATTTTCTGTTTGTAGATCAGTTGCCATTCTTTCGGGTCCCTGCGAATCGTTGATTCGCGGCTAGTATTGTCCTTAACCACCACCCACAAGGGTCACGACTTCCACGCGGTCGCCAGCCGCGAGTTGCGTCTCAGCATGCTTTGCGCGGGGCACAAGATCCAAGTTCCGCTCCACCGCCAGCGTGCGCGGATCGAGTTCCAACTCGCTCAGAAGGTCAGCAATGGTCGATCCCTCTGCGAGTTCACGCGGTTGGCCATTAACCGTGAGTTGCATCATGCTTCTCTCATTCATCGCGAACAAAGGCCGTGCGGAACGATCCGCCCGCCACACGCACGAAACTGCCTCGTTGCGGTTCGCCTTTGTTGTTCAACGTGGAGTTCCAAGGCAAAGCATAGGCATTCACGGTGCCGCCTGAGGCCTCGGCGATGTAAATCAGGCTGTTGCCGATTTGGTAGGCCGCCTGGCCACGCGGGATGTTGGCCATGCCGGTGACCATCAAAAATTTGGGGTTTTTGGGCAGCGTGCCAAAATCTGCCAAAATGTTCTTCTCAAAGAAGGAGACAAATGCCCCCGTACGGCGGCTCACGACGGCGGCTCGGAGATCGCCCGTGAGAAAATCGAGAAAGTAAAACGCCTCGATTTCCATGTCGACAAAGCCGGTGGCGATGGCGAAGTTCGCCTCACCGTGGGTGGCGGTGGCCTGAACTTGGGTGCCTTGGCCGAGTCCATACCAGCCCACTGACACGACCATGCCGACAAATATGCCGAGCACCACCAAGGCCGCGTGGTTACAGAGCCGCTGCACCATTGAGATTCTCCCGCAACAGGCGGGGTGAGATTCGTCACCCCAGGTTACCAGCCGCAGAAAATCACGCGGCTTTTCAACCCTTTATGGTATCCGGTTGGGGAGTGCGTTTCTAGGCTGCAAACTGGGTAATCGGGGTCCCACTACGGCGGGTAAACTCAGACGACCCGGCTCGCGCGCTTTTGCTCTTATTCACGACCGTTGCCTGTGAAGCGGACAATGTAGTAGAGCAACGTCATCACGGCTTGTAGTGTGCCGGCCACATAAGTCCAGGCAGCGGCGTTGAGCACCTTGTTCACGTGGACCATGTCGTTGCTGCCAACAATGCCGTGCTCGACAAGCAGGAGTTTCGCCCGCTTGCTGGCGTCGAACTCGACGGGCAAGTTCACCAATTGGAAGAACACCACAAAGGCGAAGGCCACGATACCCACGATGATCAGCTTAGGAGCCGCGAGTAGGGCACCAGCAATAATCATGATCATGCTCATGTTGCCGCCAAACGTCGCGGCGGGAACGGCCGCGTTGCGTATCACGAGCGGCATGTAGCTGTGGGCATCTTGCAGGGCGTGTCCCGCTTCGTGTGCAGCGATTCCCACCGCCGCGGTCGTGCGAGCACTGTAAACGTCTTGGCTCAGCCGCAAGACTTTATGGCGCGGATCGTAGTGGTCCGACAGGTGGCCGGGGACTTGTTCAATCGCAACGTCCTGCAAACCGGCGGAGTCCAAAATATGGCGAGCAGCGGCGGCACCGCTCAGCGGTGTCGATACCTGCTGCGCTGCGGCAAAGGTACTCTTCACGCGCATCTGAGCCCACAGCATGAGCAGGAGGGCGGGGGCAATCATCAAAAAATAGAGCGGATCAAAAAACATTGTCTTCCTCTTGTGATATTTCGTCGTCCGGTGCGAGATCTTGAATCAGACCTCGTCGAACTGTGGATTTCTACGGTTTAACTGCGATTTTGGTTCAACAACCGCCAAATCGCCGATTTTAGGAAATTTTACGGCCAAGACCGGCTCAACCTACACGCTTGACCCCGATTTCGCCACGGGACGATACAATTTGGGAGTTCGACTTCCAAATTCGGTTTGGCCCGAGCTAGATTTTTAAGGTAGACTCACCCCACACCGCCATTCGGCACAACTTATTCCTACTTAGGAGTACCAAGAAATGAACTACGGCTCACAACAATCCGAGAATCCTTATTCGCTCTCCGGCATGATGTCGCTCACCGCGGCTCAAGCTACCCAAGACGAACGGGCCACGTTCATTTCCAAGACCTACATGCACCTCGCAGGGGCGATTGCCGCCTTCGTGGCGCTCTCCGCTGTGCTGCTGAGCCTGCCTATCACCGAGCAAATGGTCGGTTTGATGGTGGGGACTCGGTATGGCTGGCTGGTTGTGATGGGTGTGTTTATGGTCGTGAGCTGGGTTGCCAATTCCTGGGCGCTCAGCGCCGTGTCGCTGCAAAAGCAATACATGGGCCTCGGGCTTTACGTGTTCGCCCAGGCCGTGATTACGGCCCCGCTGCTGTATTTCGCCAAGACATTTAATCCTGACGTCATTCCCACCGCGGCGGCCGCCACATTGGGTCTCTTTGGCGTCATGACCGCGATTGTGTTTATCACACGCAAAGATTTTTCGTTCCTGCGATCGGTATTGATTTTCGGCTTCTTCGCGGCAACCGGTTTGATTGTCTGTGCGATTCTGTTCAACTTCGCACTTGGTCCGATCTTCATCTACGCGATGATCGCCTTGGCGTGTGCCTCGATCCTCTACAACACGTCGGAAATTCTGCACAACTACCGCACGACCCAGTACGTGGCGGCTGCCTTGGGCTTGTTTGCCTCGGTCATCCTGCTGTTTTGGTACGTGTTGCAGCTGTTCATGTCGCGCGACTAGCGTGAGATAAAACAGCCAGACAAGCTCAGCCCACGGCGATTTGCTCGCCGGCACGCCAGCGATCGCCAGTGCGCTCGACCCGATGGTAGAGCGTATCGCGTTCGACCGGCTCGCGGCCTGCTTCTTCGATGAGGCGGCGGATCGCTTCGACGCTCAAGATTTCGGGCGTTTCGGCACCGGCGTCGTGATAGATCAGCTCGTGCCGCACTGTGCCGTCGAGGTCGTCGGCCCCGTAGGAAAGCGCGCACTGGGCGGTTCCGATGCCGAGCATGATCCAGTAGGCCTTGATGTGGGGAATGTTGTCGAGCATCAGCCGGCTGACGGCCATTGTGCGCAAATCCATTGGCCCCGAAGGCTTGGTGATGTGGCTCAAACCGGTGTTGTCGGGGTGGAAGGCCAGGGGGATGAATGTTTGGAAGCCGCCCGTTTCGTCCTGCAATTCGCGCAAGCGCAACAAGTGGTCGATGCGGTGGTACGGCTTTTCGATATGGCCGTAGAGCATTGTGCAGTTGGAACGCAGCCCCAACTGGTGGGCCGTGCGGTGCGTTTCAAACCAGCGGGCGGAATCCGCTTTGTGTTCGCAAATTTGTTGACGAACTTCGGGATGAAAAATCTCGGCCCCACCCCCGGGAAGACTTCCTAGCCCCGCGTCGAGCATATCTTCCAGCACCCAGCGGATCGGTTTCTTAGTCTGCCGCGAAAACCAATCGATCTCCACGGGCGTCCAGGCTTTGAGATGCAGGCTCGGATAGTTCTCGTGAAGCAGGCTGACCACTTTGCGATACCATTCGTATTTCGCCTGATGATGGAGTCCACCGACGATGTGCATCTCGGTGGAACCCGCGTCGACGGCTTCCTGACCACGCGCCAGGATTTGCTCGTCGTTCATCCAGTAACCCTTGGCATCGCGCAAGTCGGCGCGGAACGCACAGAACGTGCAGCGATAAACGCAAATGTTCGTCGGGTTGAGATGCGTGTTGATGTTGTAATAGGCGAAGTTGCCGTTCTTGCGTTCGCGAACCAAGTTGGCCAGCTCGCCCAGCTCCGGCAGGGGGACTTCCTGTTGATAAAGCAAAACGCCGTCGTCGAGCGTAAGCCGTTCGCCGGCCTCCACTTTTTCGCGAATCGGTTGAAGAATGGGTGAGGAAGTGCGAAGCATGATTTTTTGTGTAATCCGTTAGCCGCGGTCGTCTCGACCGTAATGTGAACAAAGCATTATCACCCAGCACCAAGCCAGAGGTCTAGGGTTCCAACCGCAAACAGGCCCAGGCTGATCACCGCATTGACGTTGAAAAACGCGACATTCACCCGGTCGAGATCGTCGGGCCGCACGAGGGCGTGCTCGTAAATCAGCAGCCCGGCAACCACGACGATGGCGATCCCATACAGCACGCCAAACGCCGGATAGACAAAGGGGAGCAGCACCAACAGCCCCACCGTGGCGGCATGGCACAGGGCGGCCAGACGCAAAGACCGGGCGATCCCCAGCTTAGCGGGGATGCTGTGCAATTTCCGCTGGCGGTCGAATTCAAAGTCCTGGCAGGCATAGATAATGTCGAAGCCGGTCACCCAGGTGAGTACCACGCCCCCCAAAACAACGGCCGGAAGCAAATCCGCGGGATTGGCCAAAACCTGTTCGCCGCGAATCGCGATCCACACGGCCACCGGCGATAACGCCAAGGCCGTGCCGAGCCACAGGTGCGCGAGCGCGGTGAAGCGCTTGGCAAAGCTGTAGCCGCACAGGAAGGCCAGGACGGGGAGACTCAGATAAAGTGGCAAGCGGTTGGGCAGGAACAAGAGCGTGCTAGTGATGAACGCTAAGCCGCATGCGGCTGTGAAGATTGTCACCAGGGGAACGCTCAGGATCCCTGCGGGGAGATGTCGCCCCGCCGTACGCGGATTCGCGGCGTCGATTCGTCGATCCACGAGACGATTGAACGCCATCGCCGCGCTGCGGGCGAAGACCATGCACAGCAAGATGCCGAGAAGTTCTTGCCAGCGGATATCGAATCTCACTCCATACAACCAATCGAGTGGGATTTCAAACGGCCCAATAAAAAGAACTCCGCCAGTAATGGATTGGCTGTCCGATTTATCAATCGCATTTAGCCGCCAAGCCATCATTCCACTTAACAGCGCAAACGGCAGCGCAAAGATCGTGTGGCTGAAGCGAATCAGAGAAAGCAGATGGCTGACGGTTTGCAGCATGACTTTAAGGATTAACGCTTGTTCCCCAGCGATTGATGAGGCAATTGTCGATGCCGAGTTGATCGCAAATCCGTGCGACCATAAAGTCGACCAAATCGCGGAGCGTCGTCACGCCGTGATACCAACCCGGCGAGGCGGGCATGACAACCGCCCCGGCTAAGGTCACCAGCCTTATGTTTTCGATATGCGGCAGCGACAACGGTGTTTCGCGCGGCACGAGAATCAACTTGCGCCGTTCCTTCAAATGAACTTCGGCGGCGCGTTGGATCAAATTGCTGGCCGAGCCGTGGGCGATGCCGCTCAGCGTTGTTCCCGAACAGGGACAGACCACCATCCCCCGCGTGATAAACGAACCGCTCGCAATCGCGGCTTGAAAATCCATGTGATTGTAACTGGTCAGCTCGCCAATGCGGCCCCCTTCGACGGACAGCACATTGCTATCGGCCGTGCCAATCCCGGCACTCGCCTGCAAGAGTTGAATCTTGCTGTCGGCGGCGTGTTTGATGTCGTCGAGCATCAACTGGGCTGGCTTGAAGTCTTCGAGATCGACGTTGAGATCCATTTCTTCACGGATCACATGGGCACCGCTGGGGCTGATCACCAGATGCACGTCATGCCCCGTCGCGAGCAAGACTTCGATCAGCCGCACGGAAAACACCGCACCGCTCGCGCCGGTGATCGCGACACAAATGTTTTTTGGACCAGATGCCATGCCTATTTCCTCAACGACATCGCCAGCACGGACTCCGAGAGCGGCTTCGTGCCAACGTAAAGTGTGGCCACTCCTAATGTAAACGAGCGATACGATACGTCCACCAGTCCCGCGGCCCGCATGCGTTCGGCCAGTTCCTCGCCTTGCAAGAATTGGCCGACGCTCTCGGGCAGATATTCATAAGCTTCGTGGGAGTTACGCGCGAAAAACTGGCCAATCCTGGGCAGGACATTCTTAAAGTACCAGTTGTAAATTCCCTTGAACGGCTGCCACTGGGGCGTGGAAAATTCCAGCACCGCCACTTTCCCACCTCGGGCACACACGCGGGTCATTTCGGCCAACCCGCGGTCGGTGTCGGCAACATTCCGCAGTCCGAAGGCCACGCACACCACGTCGAACTTGTTGTCGACCAAGGGAATGTGCTGGGCATCGGCCTCGATAAAAAGAATGGGGCGGTCGGTGACAATTTTGTCGGCCTTCTTGCGGCCAATGGCGAGCATTGGGTGGCAGAAGTCGGCGCCAATCACGTTGGCGGCTCCCCACGCAGCCTGATGATAGGCGATCGCCAAATCCCCCGTGCCTGTGCACACGTCGAGCACTCGGCCTCCTTGGCGTGGCGGGACAGCCCGCACGGTCCGCCACCGCCAATAGCGGTCGATATTGAGCGACAGCAAATGGTTGAGGAAATCGTAGCGGCCAGCGATCTGGCCGAACATTTCCCGCACCCGCGCGTCTGATTTATCGACGGTTTGTTCGTCAGTGGGCATGTCGTAAAAATAGAACGCAGATGAACACGGATTGAACGGATGTACGCAGATTGCTTTATGTCACAAAAATGATCCGCGCAAATCCGCCCAATCAGCGTTTATCCGCGGCCTATTCCTCGTTACTGTATCTGAACAAACAGTATCTCAATAGAATTGTTGCTTCGCTAGCGCAAACCGTGCTGGCAATGACCTGTTAACACTTCACAAACTGGACGGGGGCGGGACGCCCCGGCTCGCGTGGCTCAATTATTTGTTCATAATCTGCCCATCCACGTCGCTGCAGCGGATCTTGCCGACAGCACTGCGATCGTCATCGACATGCTCCGCGCGACGTCGACGATTTGCTACGCACTCGCCGCAGGGGCAAAGTGCGTTGTACCGCTTCTGGAAATTGAAGAAACCCGGCAACTGGGCCAGCAGCTTGGTTGCGAATACGTGGTGCTGGGAGGGGAACGCCGGGGCAAGATCATCGAGGGCTTTGATCTTGGCAATTCGCCACGGGAATACACGCCGCAGCGCGTGGTGGGGAAGATGTTGCTCTTCACCACAACCAACGGCACACGGGCTCTTGCCCATACGTCGGAAGCGAGGCGCGTCCTCGTCGGTTCGGTTGTGAATCGCGCGACGGTGGCCGCGGCGGCGCTCGACGCCTCGCGAGTTGATATTTTGTGCGCGGGGACGGATGGCGAAGTCACTGGCGAAGATATCCTCGCGGCGGGGGCGATCGCCGACCAACTGTTGCGCGATAGCACCGCCGGATATTGGGAACTCAACGAACCCGCTCAATTCGCCCAGCAAGAATGGCAAAAAATTCTCACGCAGTCCGAGACAACAGGCCGCCCGATTAACGAAGTTTTGGCCGTGGCTTTGCGGGACACCATTGGCGGTAAAAACTTGCTCGAAGTGGGGCATCAAAGCGACCTTATTGATTGCGCCCAACTCGATTCGCTCGCCGTTTTGCCGGAACTCAACCGCACGACGCGACAGATCACGCTGCGGTAGACTCTTTGCCGCGAGTCCCGGTACAATGCCCGGTTTCATTAACTTCATTTACCACAAAGACACAAAGGCCACTAAGCAGATTCGAACCTCTGTCGCCCTTAGTGTGCTTCGTGCCTTCGTGGTTATTAATTAGATTTAGAGTCATCACCATGGAAATGGAAAAGCTCGTCTCGCTTTGCAAACGGCGGGGGTTTTTGTTTCAGTCCAGCGAAATCTACGGCGGCCTCAACGGCTTCTGGGATTACGGTCCGCTGGGTGTGGAACTCAAGCGCAACATCAAGAATGCCTGGTGGCAGGATATGGTCACCGGCCACGACGAGCTCGCGGTGCAGCCCGGCGCGCCGACAACGTACGAAATGACCGGCCTCGATTGCACGATCATCATGCACCCGCAGGTGTGGAAATGCTCGGGGCATTTTGATTTGTTTGTCGACATGATGGTCGACTGCAAAGAGAGTAAGAAGCGTTATCGATATGACCAGCTCCGCGGTCGTTGGGTCGAAGCCAAGGGCAAGCGAGTTTTCATCACCACACTTGCCGAGGCCGATCAAGAAGAGGCCGACCTTCAGCAACGCGCCCTCAAGGCGTTCAACTTGCGCGGCAAAGACGTCGACCAACTTAAGTGGGAAGGTTCTGTCATTTCGCTCGACAAGCTCGATTCACTGGAAAGCGTGTTCGCGCCCGAGGCCAAGGAAATTGGCACTCTTACCGAGCCGCGTGAATTCAATCTGATGTTTCCGACAACGATTGGCGCGCTCGCTGGCGAGGAAGGCCGCGCTTACCTTCGTCCTGAAACTGCCCAAGGCATTTTTGTGAACTTCAAGAATGTCACCGACAGCACGCGGGTGAAAATTCCCTTTGGCATCGCGCAAGTCGGCAAGAGCTTTCGCAATGAAATCACGCCGCGGAATTTCACGTTCCGAAGTCGTGAGTTCGAGCAGATGGAAATTGAATTTTTCTGCCATCCGACCGAGTCGCGCAAATGGTACGAATACTGGCGCGATCGCCGCATGAAGTGGTACACCGACCTCGGCCTCGCGGGCGAGCGTTTGCGGCTGCGTGAACACGAGAAAGACGAACTGAGCCACTACAGCGTCGGCACGGCGGATATCGAATACGCGTTTCCGTTCCTGTCAGCCGGTGAGTATGGCGAGCTTGAAGGCATCGCTCACCGGGGCGATTTCGATCTCCGCAGCCACATGGAAGGTAAGCTCGTGAAGAACGCCGAAGGCTGCCTGGAAGTGGAAATGGTCGACGGCAAACCCAAATACAAGGGAAGTGGCCGCGATCTCACCTATCGCGACGAAGTCACGAACGAACGGTTTATTCCGCACGTCATCGAACCCTCGGCGGGGGCGGATCGTGGTGCGCTCGCCTTTTTGTGCGAAGCCTATCACGAAGACTCAGCGCCCGACGAAAAGGGCGAAATGCAAACCCGCGTGGTGATGAAGTTCCATCCGCGAATTGCGCCGATCAAGGCGGCGGTCTTTCCGCTCGTCAAAAAAGATGGCATGCCCGAGGTTGCCCAGGACATTTACCGCGCGCTCAAGAAAAAGTTTCCGGCGTTCTACGACGAAAAGGGAGCCGTCGGCCGTCGTTATCGCCGGCAGGACGAGGCGGGGACACCGTATTGCATCACGGTCGACGGTCAGACCCTCACCGATAACACCGTGACGGTGCGTGATCGCGATACGCTCGAGCAATGGCGCGTGAAGGTCGACGACGTGGTCGAAGAGATAACGCAACGCGTGAGTTAGCGAAGCTTAAACTTAATAGCCGTCTGCGCAAGCCGATGGTCGAAGCTGCGAGAATTTTAACTCGAAATGACCGCGGGCTTCCGCCTGCGGCTATTACCTGTTTGCGCTGCTTACTCTTCCAGCCACTTCCACGCGTCTTCGATTTTGGAAGCGTCGAAGTATTCGATCTTCGCCATCGTGAACGGCTTGCAAACCTTGGCCATCCATTCTTCCCACTTCTTTTCGCCCACCAGTGCGATCCGCTCAATCTTGGTGCAGTGGGTTGTGGAGAATTTGGTGTCGTCCCACAGGGCGTGCATGTCCCAGCCGTGAAAATCGTGGAACTGCGCCAGCAGTCGCACCTTGCCTTCCTCGGCGATGGCCGAATCCACGAGCGGGACGAAATGCTTGTAATCTTCGTCGTGCAGTTTGCCGGAGAGCTTGAAGCCGATGACTTTGCCCGTGCCACGATCGAGCTTTTCAATCATGGGAAATCTCCTTGAAGAGGTTGAGACAGGTGAGACACCCGCAATATAGCGACTTTGCTGAAAAGTGCCAGTGTGCGCTGCCAATGTCTTACTCGTCGTCACCCAAATGAAACTTGTGCATGATGCGATGCACCACGGGGGCCATCACAATGCTCGCCGCCAAGATAAACACGAGTCCCGCATTCAAAGCATAAAGACCGGCGAAGATTTTGCCGCCGTTGGTTTGCGGAGCGTTCACCGGCCCCATGCCACCCATCAACATCGCGGAATTCAAGAACCCATCGCGCCAGCTTAAATTTTCGTAATGCCAATAACCCCACATGCCAAGGGCCAACGAAAACACGAGCAGCACAAGTCCCATCAATCCGTGCAGCACCATCCGCCACAGAAACTGCGTCCGCGTGAGCAACGGATGAGAATGATGTTCGTACATAACAATGTCGGCAGAGAGTGACGTGAAGGAAGCATCAAAAATATGGCCGATCTTCGTAAGCGCGTCGAGACGGCTTGAATCGGCTAGGAATGCGCAGGATGGCTTTGCTCGGCGGCCTGAAATGATGCCGAGAAGCCGATCGTGAATGGCTCCGCGGCGTCAAACGCAGCATCGAGCAGCTGTTTGATTTGCGCGAGGTCGGTTGGGAGGGCAGGGCATGGGCTAAGATCAGTTTATCGTTGAAACACCGGCAGAAGCTCATTCTGCGCTTGTAAGACCAGTACCACCAGAGCAGTCGTGTAGGCTCGGCCATAGCGGGCGTCGCCGTGGCGGCTGTACTCAGCAGCCCAGCCACCGTCGGGGGCTTGATTCTTCAACAGAACGCGGGCCACGGGAGGGAAGAACGACTCCCAGTATTCGCCGCCGAGTTGATGGGCCGCCTGCGTGCAATGAAACAGTGAATAGTGATAACGGTCCAAACCGTCGGGGCTGCCGTTGTATTCCGCGAACGAGTGGGCGAGCAACTTTTGTCCTGCTTGCTTGGCTTCCGGTGATTCATGTCGGCCCGCATGAGCGAGTGCCAAGATACCTGCTCCCGTCATGGCACGGCTCGTATATCTATCTCCGATTGTATAAGTGAAATTCTCCAACTGTTGCGAGTAATGCCGCTCCACACAACCGACGGCCTCGTCGATAGATTGGGCCGGGATGTCAAATCCCGCGTTCTTGGCACCGCGTAGGGCCATCAACTGCCAACCGATGATCGATAAATCAGCATCCTTGTCGTCGACCAGATTCAGATAACGCCAACCCCCACGATCCTCAGGTCGCTCCTTGGGGCGTCCCTGGAGTTCTAACGAAAACTTGATGGCTTGTTCGAGGGCTCGCTTGATTTCTTGCGACTGGCTTTCGGACGTCATCGCATAGGCCTCGGCCAGCATCAGACTACTGATCACGTGATTGTAAATTGCCGAGCGGCCAATTGGCTGACTAATTGCCGTGGAAGCAATCTCGCCCGCCGGCCCTACCAGAGCCAACAAACCATTGGGCTTTTGCGTACCGATCACATAGTCGATCGCGGATTCCATCTTCTTGCCACGGGGGCCTTCGCCGGGCAACTCTCCGCCGGCAAGCATCGCGAGGACACAAAGACTCGTGATCCCCGGCTGGCCGTCGGGCATGGTTGCAAACGAGCCGTCGGGTTGACTGCTGTCAGCAATCCAATCAAGTGCGCGAGCGATGGAACCGTCGATGGCATCGAGTTCGGCGATTGTGAGCGGATCGGAATTCTCCTGAGCCATTATTTGAGAGCATGTCGTGAGGATGATCGCAACAATCCATATTCGCATTCATCATCCCCAACCGTAATCGTGGTCATGCCCGAGTGTAAGAACGTTCTTCGCGATCAATTCTAATGCAAATACCAGTCGTTCTTCCCACGATTTCCACTCAGTTGACCCGCCCCCGAACCGTACTTAAACTAAAGAGTTTAGGGAACTTCGGGCGATTCCAGCAGTTTTTTCCAGGCGTGTGATCGTCCCGACCCCAGCCCTTCCTCGGAACGCTCACCTTCATGCTTGCCAAACGTGTTATTCCCTGTCTCGACGTCGACCGCGGACGCGTGGTGAAAGGAACGAACTTCCTGAACCTCCGCGACGCCGGCGACCCCGTCGAGGTGGCGGCCCGCTACGAGCGCGAGGGGGCCGATGAGTTGGTGTTCCTCGACATCACGGCCAGCCACGAAGGTCGCGACATCATGCTCGATGTCGTTCGCCGCACGGCCGAGCAGGTGTTCATGCCGCTCACCGTGGGGGGCGGAATTCGTTCGCTGGAAGATATTCGCCAATTGCTGCTGGCCGGGTGCGACAAGGTGTCGATCAACTCGGCGGCGGTCCGCGATCCGGAATTTGTCCGTGCCGCGGCACTGCGGTTTGGCAGTCAGTGTATCGTCGTGAATATCGATCCCAAGCGCGTGATGCGCAATGACCGCGAACTGTGGGAAGTCCATATCAACGGCGGCCGGATCGGCACGGGCCTCGAAGCGGTCGATTGGGCACGGAAAGTCGAACAACTTGGCGCGGGGGAAATCGTGCTCACGAGCATGGACGCCGACGGAACGAAGGACGGCTACGATTTGGAAATCACCGCGGCGGTGAGCTCGGCGGTTTCGATCCCCGTGGTCGCGAGCGGTGGGGCAGGGTGCCCGCAGCACCTGGCCGAAGCGGTGACCATCGGTAAGGCCGATGCGGCCTTGGCAGCCAGCATTTTTCACTTCGGTGAATTTACAATTCAAGAGACCAAACGAATCATGGCAGAGTACGGCGTGGCGGTTCGCCTAGCCGCTTGATGGAATTGAGAAAAAGCTGCGATTCAACGAATCGCACAGTCGACAACGACGGTGGAGTTTTGTCATGGGTAAATCCTCGGGTGTTAGCGAAGCGGATTTTGACAGTTTCGTAGCCAGACATCAGGAGCTGGAAATCAACAAGCTCTTTCGGGCTTGCGTGAAACTCGAAGCGAGCGACTTGCATCTGAAAGTCGGTCGTCCGCCCATGGTCCGCGTCGACGGTTCGTTGCGCCCGATGAATCGGGGCCCCATCGACGACGAAGAAATGGTGCGGCTCTGCTTTCCGCTGATGAACGAGCGGAGTCGCAAGATTTTTGACAAAGATGGCGGGGCCGACTTTGCCCACATGTGCGATGTCGACGGCACGAATTGGCGGTTTCGCGTCAATCTTTTGCAACAGTTGGGCCACATCGGCATGGTCGCGCGGCGCGTGAACAGCTGGATTCCCAACTTCGAAGGCCTTAATTTGCCGCCGTCGATGGAGCGACTTTGCACCTACGACCAGGGAATGATCCTGCTTGCCGGCGTGACCGGTTCGGGCAAGAGTACGACGATCGCTTCGATGCTCAACTGGATCAATGCCCGCTATCGCAAACATATTTTGACGCTCGAAGACCCGATCGAATTCGTGTTCACCGAAGATAAGTGCTTGATCAATCAACGCGAGATCGGCCTGGACGTAGTCGACTTCGAAATCGGCATGAAGCACGCCGTCCGTGAAGATCCCGACGTGATGCTCGTGGGCGAAATGCGTGACAAGGAAACGTTCATGACGGCGATCCATGCCGCGGAAACGGGTCACTTGGTGTTCGGAACCATTCACGCGAGTACGGCAGCCTCGACGGTAGGTCGTATTTTGGATTTATTCCCTTCGGAAATGCACAGCGCATTACGCAGCGCGATGGCGATGAACATGAAGGGAATCGTCGCCCAAAAGCTTTTGAAGTCGATCAAGCCCGGCGTAGGTCGGGTGCCAACCGTCGAAATCATGATCTTTACCCCCACGGTTCAAAAGCTGATTCTCGACGAAGAAGATTCTCGTCTCGGCGGGGCGATCCGGGTCGGCAAGGAAGACGGCATGCAGAATTTCACGCAGAGTCTGAAAAAGCTGGTCGACGATCAGTTGATCGACCGCGAAGTGGCGCTCGAAGTCGCGCCGAATCGCGAAGAATTGAAGATGGCACTCAAAGGTATCGATGTTTCGCAAGGCGGTATGGTTTGATGAATATGCGTTTCCTTTTTTCTTCAGCAGTAACCGCCGTCTTGGTGTTAGCCGTTGCATGCTCAGAGCCGTCTGCCGTTTTTGGTCAAGCGACCTTAAGCGAGATCGGTGCGGCCAACGAAGCACGCAACGAAATGATGAACAACGGCGGCAACGCCGCACCGGCACCTCAGCAGCCGGATCCCAATCTGGGTGGCGCACCAGCCGCGGCGCCTGATGCTGCTAGCCAAGCCAATCAGGCTGCGATATTTCAGCAACATGCCCAGACAATGCCGCTAAATATCTTGCTGATCGTAAAACTGCTGATGCTTGTGGCGGTGGTCTGGATGTGGGTGGCAGCTGGGGACTGGGTCAACAAAGATTCGCAGATCTATGCCCTGGTCTATCAAAAATGGAGCCTCATCCATTATGTGCCGTTCGTGCTTATCGGCTTTATCATGTTCTTCCTGCCACTGGCGACATGGATTAAAGCCTTGGTCATGTTCGTGGTGTTCTTTGGCACTTGGCTGCCTTATGTGCTTGTGCATAACAAGAATGTCGAACCCCACCTGACGGTGCTTACAGGCTCTTGGTGGCGATTCGTGCTCGCGACCATCCTGGGTGGCATGGGCATTAAGGTCAAATCGGAACGCTCAGCTGGCTACGAGCAAGGTGCCCCGGTCGAGCTCATGGCCATGGGTGCCGCCGACACAACGGCCAACAATGCCAATTTGCTCACCGCGCGTCATTCGCCCGGCTATTTGCTGCTCAAGGACATCATTGCCGAGATGATCAACCGCCGGGCCGACAAGATCATGCTCGATTTTTCGGCGCAGGCAGTGAGCGTGCGTTACGAAATCGATGGTGTGTGGCATCCCGGTGAGGCCCGCGATCGCGAGTCGAGCGACGTCATGCTTGCCGTAATGAAAACGTTGGCGAATCTCAACGTCAAAGACCGCCGCACGAAGCAAGAAGGCCGCTTTGGCGCGAAGTATGAAGGCAAAACCTATATCTGCTCTCTCATGAGCCAAGGCGTACAAACCGGCGAACGTGTGGTCGTCACCCGCGTTGGCGAGAAAAAGCAACTCGTTCATTATGCCGACTTGGGGATGCGTGAAGGCATTCAAAAACAGTGGGCCGAGATCATGGCCGGGGATGCGGGCATGGTGATTTTCTCCGCGCTGCCCGGCGGTGGTCTGACGACGATGATGAATGTATCGCTCGAAGAAACCGACCGTTTGATGCGTGACTTCGCCGCGATCGAAGACGTCAACAACCGCGAGCATGATATTCAAAACATCGGAGTTACGACCTACGACTCCTCGAAGGGAGAAACTCCTGCGACGATTCTACCAACGCTGATTCGCACCTATCCCAATGTCTATATCTTGCGGGATATGACCGACGTCGAAGCCGCGAAATTGCTCTTCCGCGAAGTGGGCGATGAGCGGCTGCTGGTTACGAGCATCCGAGCTAAGGAAGCTGGTGAAGCGCTGCTGCGATTCTTGCATCTCAAGATGCCTCCCAAAGAATTCGCCACCGCGGCCAAGGGCGTGCTGTATCAACGACTCATTCGCAAGTTATGCACCGATTGCAAGGTCGGCTACACCCCACCGCCCGACGTGCTCAAGAAACTTGGCATCCCGGCGGGCAAAGTCGAAAAGCTCTACCGACCGCCCAAGCCGGAAGAAATTGAAAAGCCCTGCAAAACCTGCCAAGGCTTGGGTTATATGGGCCGCACGGGCTTGTTTGAGCTGCTGGTCGTCAACGATCAGATACGAGAGATTTTGATCAAGCAACCCAAGCTGGAACTTTTGAAACAGGCCGCCCGCAATTCACGTCAACGGTCGCTGCAAGAAGAAGGGGTGTTGCTCGTGGCCCAGGGCACGACATCGCTCCAAGAATTAACTCGCGTTTTGCAACAATAAAATTTTGCTTTGAAGTATTATCATGCTGCTCGCTTACCTTGTTTGCTTTGTGTTTTTCGCCGCGGTGGCGATGACCATCAATGAAGGCTTATGGAATAACGCCATCAGCTTATTTTGCATCTTGCTGGGTGGGGTCTTTGGCATTTTCGTGGGAGTTCCTGTGGGAAATCTCATTGCCGAGCGGGCCGGAGCCAACACCGAGCAATATTGGTTTTTCATTTTTGCAGGGGTGTGGGGCCTGTTTTCGTTGACCGTGCTTGTCACGCGGATCCTCTTCGACCGCACGTCCAAAACCAAGATGAAATTCATCCCGCTGGTCGATAAGTTTGGCGGGCCAGTTGTGGGCTTGATCGCCGCGATAATGTTCACCAGCTTCGTGACCTATACACTCGACCGCATCCCCATTAAGGCGGGGGAATGGAAATACGCCGATGCCGCTGAATGGCAAAAGAGCGTCTTCACCTATGGCCGAGCACCGTTTTTCAACGTGGCCAGTGGATTTGCGGCTGGTGAAGGAATCGATCCGACGTTCGTGGCTAAGTAAACGTCTTTCAAACGCCCTTAAAGATCAGCTCGCGAAACTCAGTCCATTCACTGGGTGTCGGCTTGTGATTCTCTTGGCAAACCAACTCCGTGATCCATTTGTCCGTGCTACGCAAACGATTGGCAAGCTGATAGACGCAGTTCAGCACCAACTTCATCGCCACGGGGCTGCCCGTCGCACAGAGCTTGTCGAAATCAGCGCGCGACAGCCGCAATAGTTTCATATCGGTGAGCGCTGTTACGTTTGCCGAATGCGGTGCTTCGTGAAAGAACGACATCTCGCCAAAGTGGGAGAAGGGCTCAAGCTCGGCGAGCTTGAGTTCGCAGCCCGATTCGGTTTTGCGCGTGATCTGGCACCGTCCTTCGACGATGAACCACAAATTCGGAGTTTGCTTGCCTTGCATAATGATTTGTTCGCCGGCGCGAACTTCCAGCGGCTGCGCGAGCGACATGATCTGCTTGCACTCGGCCTCGGACAAATTGTTGAAGATCGCAAGACAGGAAAGCGAACTGGCTGGCATGGTCGGTCTTCCTACGGTAGGCGCTTCGATGAACATCACAACACTTTCTATGATTTTAACTGATTCCGGCGAGCACCGTGGCTCGGCCCACGCGGCTGATGGCGGTCATAAACGCGGCCGTGCGCAAACTCACCTGCCGTTCTTGCGATAGGTTCCAAACTTCTTCAAATGCCGAGGACATCACCCGGTCGAGTTCCTGCCGCACGCGGTCGAGATTCCACTTGTAATGCTGGCGATTCTGGGCCCATTCAAAATAGCTGACCGTTACGCCGCCGGCATTGGCCAAGATATCGGGCAAAATTCGAGTGCCACGATCGGTGAGCATGTCGTCGGCATCGGGGCGAATGGGGGCATTCGCGGCTTCGATAATCAGCGGCGCGCGAACCTTACTCGCGTTCTCGGCCGTGATCACACCACCCAGCGCCGCGGGGATCAACACTTCCACGTCGAGTTCCAATAGTGCTTCGTTCGTGATGTGCTCCCCACCCGAAAAGCCAGCGAGCGAATTCGAGTTGGAAGCCGCATAGCGCAACGCATCGGCGATGTCGAGGCCCGACTCGCGGTAGTAGCCGCCGCTCAGATCACTAATCGCGACGACGCGGCATTCGGCATCGTGGAGAAACTTGGCGGTGTGCGAACCGACGTTGCCAAAGCCTTGAATCGCAACGCGAGTCTTTTGAGCTTTGTGGCCCAAGCGGCCTACGGTCTTGAGTGTAAGAATACCGACGCCGCGGCCAGTGGCTTCTTCGCGTCCTGGGATTCCGTAGTATTCGACGGGCTTCCCCGTCACCACACCGGGATTAAAGCCGTGATACTTGTTGTATTGATTCATGATCCAGGCCATCTCTTCCGGCCCGGTTCCCATGTCGGGGGCAGGAATATCGACGTCGGGACCAATGATGTCGTGAATCCCATCGACGAATTTGCGCGTGATGCGTTCCCGCTCGCGATGGCTGAGCTTGCGGGCATCAACTGCGATGCCTCCTTTGGCGCCGCCGTAAGGGAGATTCACAACCGCGGTTTTCCAAGTCATCAGCGCGGCGAGGCTGCGCACTTCGTCGAGGTCGACTTCGTGGTGATAGCGCAAGCCCCCCTTCATCGGCCCGCGGGAATCATTGTGCTGCACGCGGTAACCAATAAACGTGTGGAGCTCGCCGTTGTCCATTTCGATGGGAATGCGAACTTGCACTTCCCGCTCGGGAGTCATCAGCAAGATGCGCATGTTGCTGGTGAGGGAAAGCTGATCCGCCGCGCGGTCGAAATAATGCTGAACTGCTTCGAAGGCTTTCATGGCGTCGACAAACTATTAAGGCTGGAAAAGTCCTGGCGAAACAGTGGATAATAAAAGGAACGGCCACGGGGCACAAGCAACGGACCGGTAAACAAGTCTAGCTGCGCTGGGCTGGAACGCTGATAGCTTTACGCAGACCTTGGTTTTCAAGTTCGATTTTTGCATGCCAGACGGGATAAAACTGTTGTGACGGACAGCCCTCTCAATATTGATTCTTCCGCTAAAAGCTCGCCTCCACCTAAGAAGAAGCGGGGAGTTCTCTTTTGGATTTTAATTATCGCCGCCTTTTTTACTTTGGCCGATTTAGTAGGTGTGTCTGTGCCGATGTTGGCAAGTCGTAATGCACAAAATGAACAGCCATCGGCACAACAACCGTTAGCAACGGCAAAGAATGAAGCGGAGAAATCCACGCCCGTTGACGAGTCGCAATTGCAATGGGTCTCTCCCACGGATGGCCCGCCGATCACCTTGGAGTATGTTCCACAGGGAGCCCAAGCCTTTTTGTTTTTGCGACCAGCAGAACTGCTTGCCAACCGCGAAGGTGCAAAGCTGATTGCGGCGTTAGGACCTTGGGGCCAGGAAACTGTACAGCAGATCCAAGAGACGCTCTATGTCGAATTTTCAGAGATCGAAACGCTGCTCGTAGCTTTGATTAGCGCCGATAACGGGTGGCAGTACTCATTGCGTGCCTCATTTGTGGAACCTTGGGACGAAGGCAAAATCGCCCAGCGCAGCAAGTCGACAATGCGTGGCGATCGTGCCATCTTTGTACCTAAATCAGGACATGGGAAAGTCATCGTTTCATGTCCCCGCTCTTTCGTGGAAGAACTCCAAACGCAAGAAGACGCGCCGGCTATTCTCGCTCGAGATTTAGAGCGACTACTGGCACACACCGATGCCGACCGCACGGCCACGTTGTTGATGTCGGCCAAGTTTTTTGATACCGAAGGCCGCGAGTTGTTGTCGCAACAAGCCGAAGGGTTGCGCACAGCCTTTCACGCACTCATTCCCGACAATGCGAGTGCCGTGTCGATCAGCGTCAATCTTGGCGATCAGTTTTTCTGGGAGCTTCAAGCGACAACCATCCAAAACGCGCCCGCTCATCGATTTGCCGACAAGTTCACCAAGCAACTTGTCTCTGCACAGCAACAACTGGCAGCTTTTCTTATATCCAATCCTCCACATCCCTACGGCGAGGCCGTCGAAGATCGTTTCCCCGCGATGCTTAAAATGACGAGCGACTACACCCGCACATCACACGCCGACGGCATCGCCATGGCCAGGTGCTATCTGCCGCTACCAGCCGCGCACAATCTCCTGCTCGCCAGCCGCTTGCGGCTTAGCGAAACAGGACAACCGGTTACCCCTATCGCGAAACCTGTCTCCGTCACTGAACAACTCGATCAAGTGACCAAACTTTCGTTTCCCAAAGAAACCCTGGAAAAAGCCCTGGAAATGCTCTCCGGGGACCTGAAAATCCCCATCCAAATCGCTGGCCGTGACCTACAATTGGAGGGCATCACAAAAAACCAAACCTTGTCGCTGGACCTCCGGGAGCGCCCTGCGCGTGAGATTCTTGTCGAGATTTTGCGACAGGCCAATCCCGACCGGACGGCCGCCAGTGCCTCCGATCCGCGACAGAAGTTGGTTTATGTGATTCGTGATAACGCAATCATTGTGACGACACGCTCGGCCGCTGCTCAACGGAACGAGGAATTGCCGGAAGTGTTTCGCGTTCCCCCACTATAATCGATATACTGGAGTTGGTGAGCCAGACGCCGGAACAGCATCTACTAACTTACTCACCAGCTCACCCCAGACTTACTCACCTGCCTTCTCATGGCGAGCACGGAACTTTTCAAGGTGACTTGTTTGACCTGTCAGGCTAGCCTGTCAGTTCGCAATACTGCGCTCATCGGCCAGATCGTCGGTTGCCCCAAGTGCAACAGCATGGTCGAGATCACACCGCCGGCTCCCAAGTCAGCACCCGCACCAACGCCTGTTGTTGCCGCGACGGCACCTGCACTCAGCGAATCCGTATTTGAGGAAGACTTCGAAACACCTGCTGCGGAACCAACGGCAGAAGTCGAATCGCCCACCGACATCACCAGCGTGCTGGAGTCCGGCGCCACATCAAGCGCCAAATTCATATTGTGGGCCGCGGCGAGTTTTGTCGTTGGTGCCACAATCACCGGCATGTTCTTGGTATTGCGATCCGGTGAAACCGTCGAGGTCGCCGTGGCTGCACCACAAACGGAAGCTCCTGTGACGGCAACGCCTGTCGCCGAGGTTGAGCCCACCAAGCGAGAACCTGTAACTGCCAAAACGCCTGACGCTGTTGTCACTCCCGCAGAAGAAGCAGTTTCTACCACGACTGCCAATGAATCGTCGGTTGAAGAGAACCCGTTCGACGTTGAAGCCACTGACGTAGAACCACCGCTCACGGGCGAAGTGAAATTACCGCCTCAAGAAAATATCGCGTCCGAGCCAGCCGTCACTCCCACGGAAACAGAGCAAGAGCCGCAAAAGAAATTGGTGATTGGCAGCGCCGATGAACCCCGAGTCGCGCGGAAATTCGATCCTTTGGCCCTCGATCCCGAACAACTCAATCTCAACGCCGTGAGCGAGGCAGGGCAGGGGGATCTGCAAGCCGATGCCGGAGAAGGTCAAGCAGCGCCGGGTGAAATCGAACCACAAGAAGAACCGCTTCCTGTCGTTGTGAGCACTGCGGTCCAGCTTAACCCCAAACAGGGTGGTGAAAGTGGACGGCGATCGGCGGCGGTTCAGTTGGAACGCAGTCTTCCTGCCGTAGCCGTTCAGGACATGCCTCTCCTGAATTTCATCACATTCATGGGGCAACTCTCCGGTGTGCCAGTGAGCGTCACCCCAGAGCAACTGATGATGGCGGGGACAACTCCCGGCAAACCCGTGTCGCTCAACATCACAGAAACCACTTTGGCCGACGCGCTGAGATCCGTCCTGGAACCTCTGCATCTGGAAGTTGTGACCGATGGCCCCCAGATTGTGATCGTGCGGCAAGACGCCAGTAAGGTTCGCAGTGTCAACTACCCCATCGACGACTTGCTCGGCAACGAAACAACGGCCCAGCAATTCGCGGATTGGATTCAAGAGCTCGTCGCCCCTGAGTCCTGGCAAAAGAATGGTGGTGACGGCCAACTGACTGTTTCGGGCGATTCACTTGGCATCGAACAGACTCAGGCCGTGCAGTACGAAGTCCTATTCTTCCTGGAACGGATTCGCTTGGCCAAAGGACTGCCGCTCCGCAGTCGCTATCCCGAGCGTCTACTTTCCGCCAAGCCGTATGGCGTGGGGATTGCCGACCGGTTGAACACACCCACGACCTTTACGTTCTCGCATGACACACCGCTCGCCGAAGTGTTTCACCACTGGCAAGGCGAAGCGGGACTGCCGATCTTTGTTGATTGGCCCGCTCTGGCGACGATCAAAATCTGGCCCGATTCGCTCGTAACGTGCCGGGTTGCCAATGAACCGTGGCATCAGGCGCTCGACACAGTGCTCGAACCACTCGGCCTTGGTTGGCGCGCCGCCCCTGGCGGAGCAATTCAAATCACATCGCTGGCTAGGCTTCAAACTGAACCACGACTCGACATTTATCCCGCAAGCGCATGGCGGGGCAACGCCGACCACGCGACCATCATCGACGACCGCGTGAACAAGCTTACGTACGTCCGCGCACCTGCGAGTGCAAGTCGATAATTACACCGCCACCGCCGCGCCCAGCGTACGATCCACCGCGTCGGCAATGCGGCGGCAACCGGCCATCATTTCCTCGAATTGGGCAAAATTCAGCGATTGGTAGCCATCGCTCATCGCCTTGTCGGGATTGGGGTGGACTTCGACGATCAAGCCGTCAGCCCCTGCGGCAATCGCGGCCTTGGCCATCGCGGGAACCAGACTCGTGTGGCCCGTGCCGTGGCTGGGGTCAATTACAATCGGCAAGTGGGTGCGCTGCTGCACGTAGGGCACCGTGGCCAGGGGTAGAGTGAAGCGTGTGTGGCTCTCGAAGGTGCGGATGCCGCGTTCGCAGAGCATCACATTCTGATTGCCGCCATCGAGGATGTATTCCGCAGCCAGCAAAAATTCATCAATCGTCGCGCTGGGGCCACGCTTGAGTAGGGCCGCGCGGTGTGATTTGCCAACCGCTTCGAGCAAGCGGTAGTTCTGCATGTTGCGAGCACCAATTTGCAGCACGTCGCTGTATTCGCTCACCAAATCAACGTCGTCCGGCGAAACAACTTCGGTGACAATCGCTAGTCCTGTTTGTTCACGAGCTTCGGCCAAAAGTTTGAGTCCTTCCTCTTTAAGCCCTTGGAAGCTGTAAGGGCTGGTGCGCGGCTTGAATGCCCCGCCACGCAAGGCCGAAGCTCCGGCGGCTTTGACGGCATGGGCACACGCGAGGATTTGCTCTTCCGTTTCGACCGAGCAAGGCCCCGCGATCACGCCAATCGAACCGTTGCCAACCGACAAGCTGCCGGCGACGATTGTCGAACTCTCCGGCTTGAGTTCACGGCTCGCCAACTTGTAGGGGGCCAGAATCGGCAAGACTTCGTCGACGCCGGGGCAACTTTCCAGCGAGCTAATCCCCGCGACTCGTTCTTCGCCCACCGCCGCGATGACGGTGCGTTCGGTCCCTTGAATCACCACGGGTTTCAAGCCGAGGGCCTCGACGTGGGCTACGGCGTTGTCGATGTCGTTTTGTGATGTGCCGCGTTTCATGACGATGATCATTTTTGCTCCAGAATAGCGTGTGATTTGTCTTTGCTGTTATGAATTGATAGTCGGAACTAACCCACCCAAAAACGAAAAAACCCCGAGAACCTTGCGGTGCTCGGGGTTTGTGTTTCGTAAGCCTGCTTATGTTCAGCTGCTACGCACGTCCTCCGGGCCCGCTACTTGTAAAGTAAAAGTAGCGAGTGGTGCTAAACCAAAAGTTGCCGTAGAAAGCTGACATGTCTGTATTCTTGCCAGGAATCGCAAGGTTGGCAAGCGGAAAATTTGGGGAGAACTTTGAGCCCTGTTTTCAACAGTTTTTTCTCCCTACGTCACCGCATCAACCGCTCCGACCCCCAATAGCACCATCACGAACAGAATGATCGCGATGACCAGAAACAAGCCGAACAACAGCCGTGCCACCGTCGCCGCGCCAGCGGCTAAACCTGTAAACCCGGCTGCGCCTGCCAGGACGGAGACGATCAGCGCTATGATTGCCCAAGTAATAAGTCCCATAATTATTCCTTCCTAGTAAGCACTTGAAAAATACCTGTTTCCGTCAGGATGAATTTGCAAATGACGTGCCAGTTTTTCATCGAGCTGGCGAATTGAAAGCGGCTAGGGTGCGTCGACCGTTCGACGCGCCGTTTGCAAATTTGCCGGTGTGAGAGAAGGAAGCTGAAGGGCGACCACCTGACCGAGCGGGCGGTTAATTCCAAAGAGTTTGCCGTGAACTGTCGGGTCCCAAGCAAAACCTTGACCTGTGATTGGCACATGCCATGTCTTCACTAAACGCAATGTCGAAGCCGAGCGGGGCAGGGCGAGCTCATACAATTCGCCGCGGTCGTGACCCGTGCAATAGAGTAAACCATTGCGTGCCCAAGCACCTCCTGAGCAACTGTGAGGTTCAAATCTTGCGACGACTTCCTGCGGAAAAATCCATCCCGCCATCCGCCGCCACTCACGGTCGAACTTAACCAACGAAGTCCAACGGGCATCCTTGGCGTGAGGGTCGTCGTTCACTTTCTCCGTGTAATGCGCGAACACGGCCCACCAAGCATCGTCATGCCAATCGACCCACGTGAGCGACCCTTCACAAATCCCTAAGCTGTGCGATCGCACATGCTCGAGGTTTTGCGTATCCCAAATTTCAATCGAACTTACTTCGGGATAGCTCGGGAAATTGGAATGGGCACAAATCAATTCGCTGTTGAGTACGATGCCCGAATTCAGATGCACGAGCGGCAGTACTTCGCTTGCCGTCCAGCGGTTCACCAGCTTGCCAGTGTTCTTGTCATATTTGCCAATGACTCTATTGCCAATCGCATAGAAATATTCTCCATCAACTGCCACGGCCTGGGTTGCCTCAGGGGCAACATAGTGGCGCAACTCGACGACGTCTTCCGCCAGCAAGACCCTAGCGGTGGTTAAGTGCAACAGCAAGCTCAAACACAACAGACGCACGCTCGATCTTCCCCCCAGATATTCCTTAGGTGACCTTACAACTGAAATATGGCAAATGAGTGTGAAGTTTCGATGAGGCGGCAGACTTTACTCAACACGGGGATCGGGGTAACTTCTTGGGAGTTGGGCGCTTACGTCGCTTTTCAATTCCTTGTCCTCCTTGCAGAACTTCCATGCGTTACTTCATTGCGATTGTCTCGCTGCTCGGCTGTTTGTTCATTCTGCCAATTGCCCACGCCGATGTTTCGCTGCCGGCGATTTTCGGCGATCACATGGTTCTGCAGCGTGACCTGGAAAACCGCGTCTGGGGTTGGGCCGAACCGGGTGAGAAGGTGACGGTCACAATCGCTGATCAAAAACACTCCGCCACGGCCGACGACAAGGGGAATTGGGAAGTCAAGCTCGCGAAGCTTCCAGCCGGTGGTCCGCATGAATTGAAAATCTTTGGCAAGAATTCACGCACCATATCAGACGTCATGGTGGGCGAAGTATGGCTCTGCTCCGGCCAATCGAATATGGAATGGTCCGTGGAGTTGGCCTATGACGGCGACCTCGAACAATTGATCGCCGACAATCCCAACATTCGCTTGATCACCGTGCCGCACGTGGGAACTCAAGAACCGCAAAAAGATTTCCAGGGCGAATGGCAAACGGCTTCCCCCCAAAGCGTGAAAGAATTTTCGGCCGTGGGTTATTACTTTGGCAAGCAACTGCAAGAAACACTCGACGTTCCGGTGGGCTTAGTCGACGTTTCCTGGGGTGGCTCGGCTTGTGAAGCGTGGATCGAGCGAAGTTTGCTGGCTGACGACGAACGCTTTAAGCCTCTGCATGATTATTGGGTCGAATTCGAGAAGACTTACGATTTCCAAAAGAAAAAAACCGAGTGGCAAGCACAAGTCAAGAAGTGGGTAGATGGGGGCAAACAAGGCCCCGCGCCATGGGAACCGGCAGATGAAATGAAATCGCGAAATCGTCCGGGGAACATCTACAACGGCGTGCTGAAACCGATTCTCGGCTACGGCATCCGCGGCGCCATTTGGTACCAAGGAGAAACCAACGCGGGACGCGCGCATCAGTATCAAGAACTCTTTCCGTTTATGATTGCAAGCTGGCGCAAGGATTGGCAGATCGGCGACTTTCCCTTTTATTGGGTACAACTTGCCGACTTCACCCGCGAAGTTCCCGAGCCCGGCGAAAGCGATTGGGCCGAACTCCGCGAAGCCCAAACGCTCACGCTCGATAAACTTCCTAACACGGGCCAAGCCGTCGTTATCGACATTGGCGAAGCAGACGATATTCATCCCCGCGACAAGCGCGACGTGGCCTTACGTCTGGCACGTATAGCACTCGCCCAGGATTACGGCATCAAGTTGCCCTACACGAGCCCACGTTACAAATCGATGAAGGTTGAAGGCAATAAGATCGTCGTAACGTTAGACACCGGCGAACATGCCGATGGCGCGCTCAAGGCTTTCGATAAGAACGAGCTGATGGGCTTTACGATTGCCGGCGAAGACAAAAAGTTTGTGCCAGCTCAGGCCAAAATCATTGGCAATAACCAAGTCGAAGTCTGGAGCGATGCCGTGGCCAAACCCGCGGCAGTTCGCTATGCGTGGGCGAACAACCCGATATGCAATCTGGAAAACCGTGCGGGACTGCCCGCTTCGCCATTTCGAACTGACAAGTGGCCTGGGATCACCGAAGGGAATCTCGCGCCGCAGATCAACTAGAATGCTGGCCCACCGATTTGGTCCATTATCGAGTGGTAGGAATCACTCTCGAGCATACGCCTCGGCCAACAACTTCACTGGATGGACAACTTTGACATGGGCCAATGCTGGATCGGCTGCCAATCCTTGCGACAGCTGTAACTGACAACCCGGGTTGCCGGTGGCCACGACTGAGGCACCGGTCGTAGCGATATGTGCCAGCTTTCGCTGAAGTAGTTTTTCCGCCTGCTCGGGTTGTGTAATGCTGTAGATCCCAGCGCTGCCGCAGCACCAATCGGCTTCCGTCAAGTTCACTGTTTTGACGCCAGGGAGGGAGTTCAGGATTTCGCGTGGTTGCTTGAAAACTTTTTGGCTATGGCACAAGTGGCAGGAATCATCATAAGTGACGCAGACTTCACTTGGTGTTGGTGGCTTGGTCGGTACACGATATTCGATCTCAACCAGCCATTCGTGAATGTCTTTCACCAGCGAGTCCCAGCGCGCGGCTTTCTCGGCATATTGTTCGTCACTCGCCAGCAGCGAGCTGTAGTGCTTCAGATGGGATCCGCAGCCCCCAGCGTTGGTGATAATCGCGTCGATGCCATCCAGATCGAAACGATCAAGCGTTCGCTTGGCTAACTCTTGCGCGCCGGCGAGATCGCCATTATGGGCATGCAAGGAACCACAGCAGGATTGATTTCGTGGTGTGAAAACTTCGCAACCATTAGCAAGCAGCACATCGACGGTTGCCCGATGCACGTCAGCATAAAGCAAATCTTGCACGCAGCCCGTCAGCAATAAGACACGATAACTTGGAGTGGTCGGGCGTTCCCATTCCTCGATACGACCCGCGGCAAAGGGAGCATTGATGGTCGGTGTTCGCGATTCGAGTCGTCGCAAATTCCGCGGCAACAACTTCATCACGCCCAGCGTACGTAAAAGCGATTGCAGGCCGCTACGTTGATAAAGCCACAACATCCGTCCCACGAGATGCAATAATCGTGGCCGCTTAAACAGGCAATCCAAGGCAAGCCAGCGATAGAAGTTTCGCTTCGGCGAACTGAGGATTTCGCGGCGTTCCACTTCCGCTCGAGCCGTTTCAAACAGGGTCGTATAACTGACCCCTGCTGGGCAAGCCGTTTGACAAGCAAGACAGCCCAGACAGTAATACATTTCTTCCGCGAAATCTTGGCTAATCGGCAAAGTCCCATCGGCAATGTCGCGCATCAAAGCGATGCGGCCACGGGGACTATTTCGCTCGCGGCGTGTTTCGTCATACGTCGGGCACGTGGGCAAACACATGCCGCAATGCATGCATTGCTGCAACACGGAATAGTCGAGGGCGACGAGCAAGTTGTCGGAATCAGCGTTAGTCATCGGTCAACGATTAAAGGTCGAATATCTTGCCGGGGTTCAGCAAGCCGTGTGGATCGAGCGTCTGCTTGATCTTCTTGAGCAAATTATAGCTCGCATCCCCCAATTGCTTTTTCAAAAAGGCTTTTTTGGCCAAACCAACGCCGTGCTCACCGGTGATCGTGCCACCCAGTTCAAGCGTACGATCAACAATCTCTTCAAGCGCGAGTTCCACCCGATGCATTTCGTCCGCGTCGCGCTCGTCGGTCAAAAACGTTGGATGCAAGTTGCCATCGCCCATGTGACCGAATGTTCCCACCAGCAAGTTGTGCTTCTGAGCTGTCTGGCTGATAAACGAGATCATCTTTGCCAGTTCGCTGCGAGGCACCGTCACGTCTTCCAAAATCGTAGTAGGCCGTACTCGTGCCAAGGCCGAGAATGCACTTCGCCGTGCCAGTCGCAGCTTGTCTGCTTCCGCTTCGTTCTTGGCTTCTTGAACGACGATCGCTCCCCGCTTGCGGGCAATTTCCAACATCGCCTGGACTTCTTGTTCAACCACGACCGCCGCGCCGTCGGATTCCATGAGCAGCAACGCCGCCACATCTGTCGGTAATCCCACTTGGCTGAAGTTCTCGACGCAGCGAATCGTCTGTTGATCGAGAAATTCAAGCGTGCAGGGGACAATTCGATTGGCGATGATCTCTGAAACGGTTTCCGCGGCTGCTTCCGGGGTGGCGAAGCCCGCGAGAATAGTGCGGCGCGCTTCCGGGCGAGGCAAAAGTTTCAATAAGACTTCTGTGACAATTCCCAGCGTGCCTTCCGAACCAATGAATAAGTCACGCAGATTGTATCCCGCTACGTCTTTGACGCATTTGTTGCCGAGCCACAAAACTTCGCCTTCTACGGTCACGACTTCCAACCCCATGACATAATCGCGCGTCACGCCATATTTCAATCCCCGCAATCCGCCGGAGTTCTCAGCAACGTTCCCGCCGATCGTCGAAATCTTCTGCGAGCCCGGATCGGGCGGATAGAACAATCCAACTTTGGCGGCTTCTTGATCGATCGTCTGGGTGATGACACCAGGCTGGCACCGCATGGTCAGATTCTGTTGATCGAGTTCGAGAATCCGATTCAGATCAACCGTGCACAATACGACGCAGCCATCAACCGGGAGGCTTCCACCACTTAGCCCAGTACCAGAGCCGCGGGTCACCACCGGTAAGCGGGCTTGATAAGCGACTTGCAAGCACTTGGCAATCTGCTCAGTGCTTTGTGGAAAGATCACACAAGCCGGTCGTTGCCGCATAGCCGCTGTGCCATCAAAGCCATAGGGGGCGATGTCGGTCGGCGAAGTCAATGTCTTTTCAGCGCCAACAATCTGAGCAAGCTGATCGATCCAAGTTGACGAAGAGGCGGTCATTCAGAGCAGTGCGGTAAATTGGGAAACAATCAAGACTCTGTCATGGGCTGGCGTATCGCTGGCAGTATGCCGGAGGCCACGTTGAGGCTGTGAAAAGTGTCGACCATTGGACTGAAAAGGTTTTGGATAAAAGAATCAGTGAATGGGAAAATACAGTGGTTCACTTCGGCAAAAATCTCGCAACACCATAGATGCGTGTTACCACATACTTCGAGATCTACGCGATCAATCATTTTGTCAACTTCCCCTACCATGTGTAAATCCGTTTTCCTTTCAGAATTTGCCGCTGCTGGGATGCAAGACTTTTACGGAATCTTGCGGTTAGAGCGCGTTTCGATTCGGGATCATGCAGAAATTGGCAAGTTAAATCCCAATTGGTATTTAACCGGCTAAGCGATTGCTAGGTTGGCAAACGAGCACCGGCCATGATGACATTGGTCGGTAAATAGCCACTTTTACTGTGGAAAACCTCATTTTTCAGTTTTTCTTCTTTCTGCTGAAAATGTGCGCGCGTTATGGGCGCTCCAAGCGGTTTAATAAAAGAAGACTTTTCTGGCGCTGCGTGGAACGACCTCCTCTAGCATTTGCCAAATACAATCCAGTCATCAGGTTTTGCTCGAGCCGTAAGCTGCCATTCTGGCATGATCCATGAACAATCGCATCGAACAGATCTTGAATAGCCGACGAATCGACAATTCGTTGGGATCTGCAGCCGCGACCGACTTAGATGCTTCGGAGCGCAATCGTGCTGAGATGTTCCTCGCACTCCATGTGCAGAACCACAATCGACTTTCGGCGTTTGTGCATACGCTAGTGCCGTCGTGGCAGGACGCTGAAGAGATTGTTCAAGATACCTTAGTGGTCTTATGGCGCAAGTTCGATGAGTTTGATCCGGGGACCAGCTTCTTTTCCTGGGCAGCTCGAGTGGCACAGTACGAGGTCCTCAATTACCGACGAAAGAATCGGCATCGTGAGATGATACTTGCTGACGAGGTTCTCGAAGCAATCGCCACGACAGCGCTTGAACGCATGGACGACGTCGACCTACAACGAGCTGAATTGGAATACTGCATCAAAAAACTCTCGGATCGCGAGCGCGAACTCTTGGGATTGCGTTATACAAATGGCGGAAATGTACAAACGGCTGCCGCTGCCTTAAATCGTACGACAGGGCATGTCCAGCGCATGCTACGAAACATTCGGGCGGGACTTTTGCGCTGCATTCACCTTAGACTTTCCGAGCAGGGCACTTGATGCCGGATAAGTAGATAACGTCATGAATGATGATTTCGATACCTTGATAGGAAAACTCTTGGACGGCGAGTTCGATCCGGCTGATCAAGAACGCCTTAATGAAATGCTGTCCTTGGATGAGAATCGACAGCGCTTTGTTGAGCTGAGCAAGTTGCATTTTTGCTTATCGCAAAAAACCCTGCCCATTGGAATGGTTCGTACTGCCCGTGCGGCTGCTGCAGTCCACGACAGCATACTGACGCTCGCAAATCCTGAGTCGGAGGACCATGCCTACAAGTTTGAACAGGGATCAGCTCAGCGGATCAAGAATCAAAGTATGCTTAAGTTCTCAGCATTTGCTTATGCTGCTGCCGTGCTTTTGATTTGCAGTTGCGGTGTTTACTGGATTTGGGCCACGTCGTCGGAGCCTCCCGTGTTCGCGAAAGCAGCGCACAAGCATAAATCAAGCTCAGACGCTCAAGCACTGACGCCAAAGGTTGCACCCCGATCAACTCCACCCCAGGCTGTCGATCCAAAGCTTGATACCAGTGACTTTGCTGCTCGCATCGTTTCCATGTCGGAAGACGCTGTCTGGGACAGCGAAGGCAATCCGGCTGACTTTCTGATGCGGCTTTCACTGGGAAGCAATCTGAAGCTCACACGTGGCATTATTAAGCTTGAATTCGCTTCGCAAGCGATTGCAGTTCTGAGTGCTCCCGCCGAGCTCACGATTCTCGGGCCGGGCAAAGTGCTGTTGAAACGCGGCAAGCTCACTGGCCGCTCTGAAGAAGGTCATTTCATCGTCGAAACGCCAAGCGCTTATGTCGTTGATGTTGGCACAGCCTTTGGAGTTGCCGTCGATGACGAAGCACGCACGGATGTCGTGGTGTTCGATGGCGAAGTTCATGTCCAGCGTAGCTCCGATAGCGAACAAACCGTGCGCCTGACCAGAGGCATGTCGGTTCGGGCCGATCGCACAGGGCTTAGTTCTTCGGCCGCGGATCGTAACCTACCGGCATTTGATCGGGAGTTTAATGGACAACGTCCCAACAATCTTGGCGTCGATGAAATTAGCCTAGTGGATGTCATTTGCGGCAGTGCTCCCGGCGAGTATCGCACGGCTGGTTCGATTGATCCCGAGACAGGGGCGTGGAGCAGCCTCCCCTGGTCGGAATCCAAAGGTGTCCGTGGCAAGTCGGGTTCTGGGAATGTGGTTGCGGTCAGTTGGAATCCTTGGGTGGAAGGTACCTTCATTCCCAGTGCTCAAAACGAATTGACGGCCATCGACCACAATGGCGCAACCGTGAGAACTCCTGCAATCAATGGTGGTGCCTGGGGTCCGATTTGGGCACGTCGTCGCTTGGAACGCAGACACGATCCGCTTGCCGACAAAGCCGATCAAGACGTCGAAGGATTTTGGGGCGCGGGAACCACGACCGCTTTGCTTGATCGATCGCGCTGGGTTCGCGATGGGATCGTCGGTATGCACGCGAATGTTGGCATCACACTGGATTTGTCGGCGATTCGGAATGGTTATGGAACTTCGCTGACATCGCTACGAGGCGTGCTCGCGCATCTCGAGCAGTCGTATGTTTCCCAACCATTCCAACCTCAAGCCCAGGTCACATTCCAAGTGTATGTCGATGGAGAATTGCGGTACGAACGGGCCAACTTCTGTCGACAAGATGGCGATGCGCTCTTTGGCGTGGAATTGAACGACACCGACAGGTTATTAAGCCTGATTGTGACGGATGGAAACGATGGACCGATTTATGATCGTGTAATTTTGCTTGATCCCATTCTCGAAACGCGCCGCGATTGAGACTGGAACTTTTCTCTTTAGTAATATGATGAACCTCTCTTCTCGAAATATCGGCTATTCAACAACCGCGCTCATCGCCAGCATCATGTTGGTCATGGTGAACGACGCATGGACTGAACCGATTGAGCACCTCGTGACGCGCTGGGCTGCGGAGGTGTCCGAGAAGCCGCTGCCTGAATATCCACGACCGCATCTTGTTCGTGACGAGTGGCAGAATCTCAACGGGCATTGGGAATTCCAGATCTCTGATAAGGATTCCCAGCGACCTACTAAGTTCTCTGACGAAATACTTGTGCCTTTCCCCATCGAAAGTGATCTTGGTGGAGTGCAACATTCCCTTTTGCCCACCGAAACGGCTTGGTATCGACGCACATTTAAGGTGGGTGCCGATTGGAATGGCCAGCGCATTCTCCTGCATTTTGGTGCTGTCGATTGGCACTCCGAAGTTTGGGTCAACGGCAAGCGAGTCGGCGAACATCAGGGGGGGTACACGCCGTTCTCCTTTGACATCACGGAGGCCATTGAATTCGACAAGGAGAATCAGCTAGTGGTGGGCGTGACTGATCCAACCGATGCTGGCACGCAACCGCGGGGCAAACAAGTTCGCCAACCTGAGGGGATTTGGTATACGCCCATTAGTGGTATTTGGCAAACAGTTTGGCTGGAACCTGTGCCGCAGACCTATGTACGCGGATTGAAGGTTTTGACAGATCGCAAGCAAGGCACGGTCACCGTGAAAGCTGATGCGGTTGGTGCTTCTAAAAACTCACAGTTAAAAGTTACCGTTAAAGCCGAAGGCAAAGTGGTTGCCTCTCAGGAGCAATCCGCCGATCAGGAGATTGTGATCAAACTGGAGAATGTTCACCTTTGGTCCCCTGCGGACCCCTACCTTTATGATCTTGATATCGAGTTAATTGATAACGACAAAACGATTGATTCCGTCGCCAGTTATTTTGGCGTGCGTTCGATTGAACTCGGCAAGGATCATAACGGCCTGACACGAATCTTTTTCAATGGCGAACCGTTGTTTCAATATGGGCCGCTCGATCAGGGGTACTGGCCCGACGGTCTGTACACGGCTCCCACCGATGAAGCGCTGAAGTACGATTTGGACGTGACCAAGCAACTTGGCTTCAACATGGTTCGCAAGCATGTGAAGGTCGAGCCCGCACGGTGGTATTACTGGTGCGATAAGATGGGATTGATTGTGTGGCAGGACATGCCGAGCGGCGCTACGAATGCCCCGTGGCCCGCCGATGGCACTGAGATCGAGCGCACGCCCGAATCGGCCGCGCAGTTCCGGCAGGAATTGAAGGAGATGGTCGATGCGTTGCACAACATGACGTGCATCGTGATTTGGGTTCCATTCAACGAAGGTTGGGGACAGTTCGACACGGTGGCGGTGGTGGATTGGCTCAAACAATACGATCCCACGCGCCTTGTGAATGCGGCGAGCGGCGGTAACGATTTTGAATGCGGCGACATCAAAGATGACCATTTTTATCCCGGTCCGGGTGCTCCTCCAGCGGAAGTCAAACGAGCGGCCGTGTTGGGTGAATTCGGGGGCTTTGGGTTGCCGCTCAAAGGCCACACTTGGCAGCAAGAAGAAAACTGGGGTTATCGCAGCTTTGAAACCCCTGAGCAACTGACGGTGGCGTATACCGATGCCGTGGCAAAACTACGCCCCCTCGTTGAGTCGCATTTGAGCGCTGCCGTTTATACCCAAACGACGGACGTCGAAGTCGAAGTCAACGGTCTGATGACCTACGATCGCGCCGTGATCAAGCCCGACGAAAAAACGGTGCTTGCAGCAAACTTGGCATTGTATGAGCCCCTTCCGACGCGAACTGAAGCCCAAAACGTCGATGCTTCGGTGCTGGCGTGGTGGCGATTTGAAGATGGCAATGTCGGCAAATCAGTCAGTGATTTAAGAGCGCAAATGGGTGCGATTGCTGCTCGCGATTTTTCTGGGCACAACAATCACCTGTTTGCATTTTCTCCGCTTAATGCGCCGCTAATAGGTAACTTGGTCCCACAACGTCAATTTGGCCTGATCCGAGTCGCTAACAAGCAAAGCCTTAACGACTCCGAACCGCCCGTCGATGGGGGAGCAACCCGTGATTTGTTCACGAATCCCGACGTCTCGCGAACACACATGGACATATTGAATCTTTATCCGTTTGCCGATTGGACAATCGAAGCCAGTTTTTGTCCCGTCGCAGTCAATGGCAATCAAGTTGTGCTCTCCAAAGAAGAAGATCGAGACGGAATGATTCGCCCCTTGTTCCAACTGGGTTTGTTTGGCACTCCCGCCACCATTGGGATCGAACTTGTTGATCAAGCGGGCAACAAAATCGTGATTCATAGCGACTTCGAAGCGGAACCTAACCACTGGTATCACACGGTAGTCACGTGCAGGGATGGAATCGTGAAACTTTACGTGGCTAACGATGAGGGGGACGGACCATTTGTGCTTGCAGGAGAAGCGAGCATCGAGGGATCGCTCACAAGGCAGGGTGGCACATGGTTGGTAGGGCGGGGCTGTGAGGCGGGCAAGATGGGACGTGACTTTGTGGGCCAGATCGACGAAGTGCGCGTCTCGACGAAAGCCCTTGAAGAAACGCAGTTTCTTTTCGGAAGCGGTAGTGCGGAAAAAGCTTCTCAGTAAGTCTGATTTGTTTGAACGCGTCATTTACTTTTCGACAACATTTTGATTTAGCGGCGGAGGTTTTCATGAAAAGGTTCTTACCAACGATGAGCATGGCATGCGCGCTTGTGGCGCTCACGGCTTTTACTTCAACGAATTCTTGGGCCGATACCGCGGCCTACTATCGTCACGAAGAAGGCACTTCAGGACAGTTTGTCCCGGGTGGGCCAGATACCGTGCTTGATTCGTCTGGCAATGACAATCACATGCAGACATTTTCATCCGGGTCAGCTCCTTTCACGGCGGCCACCTACTCGAACTCCGTTTCGCCATTGGCGCTCCGAAGTGGTTTGTCCAACACCCTCGCCCTTGATTTTGGCGAGAGCCCCACTGTCGGCGTCGATGATGGTGGCGGCCGTAACGACGACAACTACACCGCAGATAAGCCGATTCAAACGCAACTTTTTACCGCGATGACGGTGGAACTCGCGTTCAATATGCATACCATCGGCGGCTTTCAAACGCTGTTTGGCAAAGATGGTAAGCCACTGGGCGATAGTCCTGGCGAAATTGATTCGCCGGTCGCTCCCTTGCAAATTAAAGTCCGCGGTGACGATTTTCCCAATGCGGTTCAGAATCAATTGTTTGTCGAATGGATCGATGGCGATGGTGACATTCATAGTATCGCCACGGGCGAAACCGTACAGGCAAACACCTGGTACCATGTTGCTTTCACTCTCTCAGCGACAGATGCCGAACTCTGGGTAGCTGGAGAAACCGGCGACTACGTGTTGAAGGGTGCAATTTCAGGCAATGATTTTGCGGGGTCGCTCGGACCCGGCGAAGTGACGGTTTTTGAACCGGCAGGCATCTCGATCGGTCGCGGCATGTTCAACAACGGTGTGACCGATTGGTCGAATGCCTTGATCGACGAAGTGCGGATTAGCGATACCCTGCTCACGCCGAATAATTTCTTGTTCCTCACCGAACCAGGCGGAGTGACTGGCGATTTTGATGGGAATGGGGTTGTAACCGGTCGGGATTTTCTTGCTTGGCAACGCAATCCCAGCCTGGGCAATCTAAGCGACTGGCAGAATGCCTATCCACCAGCATTGTCAGGCTTAGTTTCCATTCCCGAGCCTGCCGGCTTGGTGCTGATCTGTGGATTGGTAGGAGGCGTCTTGTCACAACGGCGACGTAAGTCGTTTTAAAGTTCGTAAATTTCAGGAGTTTTGGCGGTAACGGATACACACTTTTCATCTTTTTTCTGAGGGGGAGTTTGCTCATGAGTTGTACTTCAATGATTAGAACTCGCCGATTGGCATTCGCGATCGTGCTGGGATTCGTAGCCCAGTCTGTAGAAGCTGCGACCAGTGCCTATTGGCGACACGAAGAGGGGCCCGCGGGCGGATCGATCGCGGCAGGGCCAGCATCGGTGCTTGATGCTTCGGGCAACGGCAATCACATGCGGACATTTGACCCAACGTTTACGTCGGCGACATATTCCTCGTCGGTTTCTCCTCTGCCATTACGCAGCGGATTGGCCAACACGTTGTCCCTCGACTTTGGACCGGGAGGCGACGATGCCGGACTGAACGACGACAACTATTCCGAAGGAGCATCCGTCAATTCGCAGTTGTTTAGTGCCATGACTGTCGAGCTCGCATTCAATATGAATTCCATTGGAGGCTACCAAGCTTTGTTCGGAAAAGATGGCAAGCCGACGCCGAGTGTGGTTCCGCCATTGAAAGTGCTTATTCGTGGCGATGATTTTCCCAATGCAATTCCGAATCAATTGTTTGTCGAGTGGATTGACGGCGATGGTGATATCCACTTTCTCGCCGGAGGTGAATCCGTGACGGCTAATAACTGGAATCACATGGCATTTGTGTTGTCCGATACCACGGCGGAACTGTATTCGGCGGATGAGACTGGTAACTACAAGTTGCTCAGTTCTCTGACGGGCCAGGATTTCGCGGGTCCATCGGGAGAGGTGTTGATCAACGATCCCACGAACTTTTCAGTTGGTCGGGGTATGTTCAACAACGGCGTGGCCGACTGGTCGGACGCCTTGATCGATGAAGTTCGAATCAGCGACGTAGCGCTGACTCGTGATGAGTTTTTGTTTGTTCCTGAACCCACGTCGCTTTGTTTAGCAGCAATGGGTTTGGTTGGGCTCTTACGGCGAGGTCGCCGGTAAGCGGCTTGCTAGAAGAAATCAAAGGTTCGGCGGGGCTTTGGGGGCAGGGCCTCGCCGAACTTGTCTCGAAGGATAGTAAGAGGTGGTGCGATGAAAAGGTTTGATCGTTCTCGTTCAGGATTTACGCTCGTCGAGCTGTTGGTCGTTATTGCGATCATCGGAGTGCTGGTTGCGCTCCTGCTGCCAGCCATCCAAGCGGCCCGCGAAGCTGCCCGGCGTTCGCAATGCTCGAATCAACTCAAGCAAATTGCACTGGCGTGGCAGATGCACCACGACACGCATCAATTTTTTCCTTCCGGAGGTTGGGGCTACGCATGGATCGGAGACCCTGATCGTGGCACGGGTAAATCTCAACCTGGAAGTTGGGCGTACAGTATTCTTCCTTACTTAGAGGCGGGCAACATTCATCAACTTGGTTCAGGGGGTACCGCCGCGGCGAAACGGGAAGGCCTCACGCAGTTGGCACAAACGCCAGTTGCGACTTTCTATTGTCCAAGCCGCAGACCACCGAATGCTTATACGAATGCCGATGCAGGGCTTGGTGATGGCATCAACTTCAACTTTGGGAATCCCCAGGTACTTGCTCGGACAGATTTTGCGGCGAACCTAGGGCCATTAATTAGGGTTGGATTTGGTGACCCCACGATTAATGGGAATTTATATCTAAATCAGTGGGGTAAAGGGCCGACGCCAACGCAAGCTGATCAAGGGACGGATTTTTATCACTCCAAGTTCGATGCATTCAACAAACTGTTAGGCATCGTCTACCAGCGAAGTGAAATCGAAATGAAGCACATATCAGACGGTACTTCGAATACCTATATGGTCGGTGAAAAGAACATTAATCCAGATTTTTACGACGGTGGTCGAACGTCCGAGTCTGAAGAAAAAGATATCGGTGATGATCAAGGTGCTTGGATTGCAGATGATCTGGACTCTTCTCGCGTTACAGGCCCAGCCACAATTGCCGAGGCCAGGCCGGCGCCCGATCAGCCCGGATTTAACTGGTTTCGGGCATTTGGCAGTGCTCATCCAAGTACGTTCTTTATGGCTATGTGTGATGCTTCAATCCAAGGTATATCTTACGACATTGATCCCGTTGTTCACGATGCCCTTGGCACTCGCAATGGTGGTGAAACAATATCAGCAGGGTTTTAGTTTACCCAAAAACTGTCTTTGGCCTTGTACCTCATAAAGCTTTATCATGGTTCATAATTGTTTTACGATTTTTTCATTGAGCGTATTTCTCTGTCTTGTGGCTGTGGGCTGCAGTGGTCGGCCAGGTCGCATCAGCACTCCCGGTGTCGATCCCGATGACGCGGCCCAGGAAGCGATTACACTCTACGATAAAGATTCCGACGGACAGTTTAATGCTGAAGAATTAGCTGCCAGCCCGCCTTTGCTCAATGCCCTGCCGGCATATGACATCGACAAGGACGGGTCGTTGTCACAGGCGGAGCTTATCGCCGGTATGCAAGGCTGGTCGAAGCGAGGTATTGGTGCGGTATCCGTTCCTTTTTTGGTGCGACTCGATGGTAGGCCACTTGAGGGTGCACAAGTAAAACTTACTCCAGCGACATTTTTAGGAGGTGCGATTCAGCCTGCGAGTGGTACTACTGACGCAACAGGCGTTGGGTCACTTGAGATCGTCGCAGAAAGTCGCCCGTCTGATTTTCCCAAGAATCTCCCCGTGATGCAGCCTGGATTGTATCTCGTCGAAATCACGCACCCAACAATTCCCATCCCCGAAGTCTACAACACAGCCACCACGCTCGGTATCGAAGCGGGATTGGCCGGACAAAATCCTGCAGGCGTGACTTGGGACCTTCAATCAAAAAAAAAGTAGGTATGTAATTCTTGTCGCTGACACTTCGCCGTCGGACAACGGCGATTCGGAACAGATCACCAGAGAGCAACCCGTGCCTAGACAACCATTGACATCAAATTCGTCCGCTGCTGCGCCGCGGCATTTAGCCATCGAGCGCCTCGAATCCCGAGCGATGTTGGCTGGTACAGGCTTGACCGGACAGTATTTTCACAACGAAGATTTCACGGGCCTCGCCGACGAGCGCACCGAGGCGGTCGATTTTAATTGGGGTCCGGCTTCTCCGCTGCCGGGGCTAGATGCCGACAACTACAGCGTGCGGTGGACTGGCCAAGTTGAGGCTCTTCACTCCGAAACGTACACGTTCTACACCACCAGCAATCAGGGCGTGCGATTGTGGGTGAACGGCCAACTGTTGGTCGACAATTGGGAACCACACAACTCAGAAACTGATACGTCCACAATCTCGCTGGTTGCCGGGCAAAAGTACGACATCCGTCTCGATTATTACGAGCAATTTGGCAGCGCTAACATTTCGCTCGAATGGTCGAGCGCCAGCCAGGCGCGTCAGATCATCCCAGCCACACAGTTGTATGCCAGCCCCGAAGGCTTGCGTGGTCAGTACACCGATTCCTTCGGTGGCAACGCTGTCCGAGTCGATTCCGCGGTCAATTTTAATTGGGGCACCGGACGTCCACATCCCTCGGTGGCTGTCGATCAAGTCAATGTGAAATGGACGGGACAGATTCGCGTCGACTATTCCGAGGATTACGTTTTCTCAATCACCAGTGACGAAGGCGCGCGGTTGTGGATTGGCAACGAACTGGTCATTGATGATTGGACGGCTCATCCCACCCAGACGGCTCAAGGCACAAAAAAACTGGAAGCCGGTAAGTGGTATGACATCCGGCTGGAATATTTCGACAAAACTGGCAGCGCCCAAATCGACTTCAAGTGGTCGAGTGAGCAACAAACCGGCGAGAATGTGTTTCAAGTCGTCCCCAGCTCGAACCTACGCGCCGCCGCGGCGACTCCATTACAGTTCACCAACCCGCTTGGTCCCGGAGCCGATCCGAATGTCATGTTCTGGGAAGGCCAGTACTACATGGTCAACACCACGGGCAACAATGTCCGCATGGAACGTGCCGAGCGACTGGAAGATATTCACATCAGCACTCCCGAAAGCGCTTCAACGGTTGTTTGGACGCCGCCACCGGGAACGAATTATTCCGAGCAGGTGTGGGCCCCCGAATTGCACCGGCTTAACGGCAAGTGGTACATCTATGTCACTGCGTCTAATGGTAACAATGCTACCCATCGGATGTACGTGCTTGAGCGCGACGATCCCAATCCGATGGGGCCGTACACTTTCAAAGGGCAACTGAACACCGGCGGCTGGGCCATCGACGGCACGCCGATGACCTGGAACGACCAACTCTATTTCGTTTGGTCGGGTTGGCCCGGGGCGACCGACGGCCAGCAGAATCTTTACATTGCGCCGATGTCCGATCCGCTCACGATCAGTGGCACTCGCTCGCTTATCAGCTCACCCACCTATGCTTGGGAACAACATGGCTTGCCGATCAATGAAGGGCCGCAAATCCTGAATCACAACGGCAAGTTGCACATTATCTACTCCGCCAGCGGCTACTGGAGCCAAAACTATGCGTTGGGTCGGCTCACGTACGATGGGGTGGGACCGATCACGAGTGCATCGTCGTGGCAAAAGGCGGCTACACCGGTCTTCCAGCGTGCGGGCGACATCGTAGGCACGGGGCACGCCTCGTTCACGACCTCGCCGGACGGTACGGAGAATTGGATTGTCTACCACGCGCATCATGACGCCGACAACTGGCAGGACGATCGCGACGTTTATATTCAACCATTCACGTACAACGCTGATGGCACGCCGAATTTTGGCCCGCCGGTTCCGGCCACTACGCCTATCAATGTGCCGTCTGGCCCCGCCGATCCCGAACGAGAATTTCTCAACGGAGATTTCGATGCCGATGGCACGGTCGGGCCCTCCGACCTTGTTGTGTGGCAAGCCCAGTATGGATTGTCGTTGTTCCCGGGAAGCTCGGCCGACTTTAATGCGAACGGCGTGGTTGATGGCCGCGACTTCCTGGCTTGGCAGCGTAACTACGCCACGACCGCTTTGCCCGACGAGACTTTGGCTTATTGGCGACACGAAGGTAGTACCGCAGGGGCGTTGATCCCGCCTGGTCCCAATAGCGTCGTCGATAGTTCGGGGCATGGTAATTACATGCGGACCTACGACCCCGCGTTCACATCGGCAACTTACACGACATCCGTCTCGCCGGTGCCTTTGCGGAGCGGATTACAGAACACATTGTCGCTCGATTTTGGTCCCGGTGGTGATGGAGCAGGGCTGAATGACGATAATTACACAGATGGCAAGCCGATTAATTCACAACTCTTCACGGCGATGACGCTCGAGTTGGCGTTCAACATGAACACGATCGGTGGCTTTCAAACCTTGCTCGGCAAAGACGGCAAACCGACCGCCAGCGCCGTGGCTCCGCTGCAAATCAAAGTTCGTGGCGACAGCTTTCCCGATGGCACGGCCAATCAACTCTTTGTGGAATGGATCGATGGCGACGGCGACGTGCATTATTTATCAAGCGGCACGACGATGACGGCCGGCACGTGGAATCATGTCGCCTTTGTGCTCTCATCGAATCACGCGGAGTTATACTTGTTGGGCGAAACCGGCGAATACCAACTCGTCGATTCCAAGAGCGGCGATGATTTCGCCGGAACAGGTGGCCAAGTCCTCTACAATTCCACTGGTAACTTCAGCGTTGGCCGAGGCATGTACGATGGTAATGCCGCGGATTGGACGGATGCCTTCATCGACGAAGTTCGCATCAGCAATCGGTCACTTGAAGTGTCCGAATTCTTGTTTGAACCCGTGCAAACGGTACAGGCCCTGACGGCAGAAAATACAAGCACGACAGATGATAATGATGCCATTGTGTTCGCCCGCATGACACCGCTGATAAGTGCTGAGCAATCAAGTTTCAATTCGGCCGAGTTCCAACTCGTCTGGGAGCTGTTGCATGCCGATCAAATTCGCGCTTTGCAATTCAATTCGGACTCGTCTGTGATACAAGGCACGGTAAATTCTGATCTTGATCTGGTTTTCGATGCCGAGGCGGAAATTAGTCTGTCCGAAGAGTTCTTACTTTCGCTTGATGATGCCTTGGAAAGCCTGTTGTCATAAGGAAAGAATTTTGGAACGAATTACCCTGCCGCGCCGTAGATTCTTGCAAACCACCGCAGCTACAACGGCTGCGCTGGTTCTTTCTAGGAATTCTTTAGCTTCGGAATTGTCGAAATACACGAATCCAGTTTTTCCCGAGAGCATGCCCGACCCAGGCGTGTTAAAATTCGACGGACGCTATTACGCTTTCGGCACGACTGGCGCTACTCGGGTCGATGGCCGGGTTTTCCGTGTACTCTCGTCCGACGATCTCGTTAGTTGGCAAGAGATAGGCGGCGCATTGCAACCTCCGCTTGAGAATCCAAAAGTCCAATATTGGGCACCCGAGGTCGTGCATCACAACGGGACATTCTATTTGTATTATTCCGCTGGTACGTTGCCCGACCTAAATTTCTCGATTCGCGTCGCCACGAGCAAGCAGCCCGAAGGTCCGTATGTCGATAACGCCATGCCATTGAAAGATGGCGAGTCAGCACCGTTTTTCATTGATGGACATCCTTATCAAGGTGACGACGGCAGTTGGTATTTCTTCTACGCCAAGGATTTTCCCAACACCGAAGATGGCTGCATGGCGGGGACTGGTATCGTCGTCGATCGCTTATTGGATATGACTCGTCTCGCAGGCAAACCGCGTGTTGTTGTACGTCCGCGGTATGCTTGGACATTGTTTGAAGGCAATCGCAAGATGGATCTTTATGACGGGCAGATTTTCGATTGGCACACCATTGAAGCACCCTGGGTGGTTAAGCACGATGGCCGCTACTATTGCTTTTACAGCGGTTCAAACTTCGGCACGCCCAACTACGGCGTGGACTATGTCGTAGCCGATGCCGTAATGGGGCCATATTCCGAACAGGGGCAATCGGCTCGCGTCTTGCATGAAGTTCCAAGCGTTGTGCGAGGCCCTGGGCATCATTCCATCGTTATCGCGCCCGATGGCAAAACCGAAGTCGTGGTCTATCATGCTTGGGATAAAGCCATCACAAAGCGGCAAATGTGCATCGATCCGCTGATTTGGACCGCCGACGGTCCACGCTGCACAGCATCTTGAGGGCATCATGATCGGACTTCAAGTTGCCTACCACTATCTATTCAGCCTGGATGAGTCTCAAGGACCTCATTAAGGTGATCCATCATGCGTGTTACTCTAGTCATATCTATGGCGATTCAGAAACTTGCCGGACACTTCATGGTTCTGACAGCAGCGGTAGCGGGACTTTTGATTCATCCGATTGTGAATTGAAGCTAGGTTTTCTGCTGATAGGGAGGTATTCGATAATGCCTCTCAGCAGGTTTGGTCGATGAACCAGAGAGGTTTTGCTGCACGACGCCATTTGCCACAGCCAGCATTTCCGCTTGTCGCGGTATCTGTTGGTTCCTATAGTACAGCGAAGGACTCACGTTTTCATGGTTCACCGCTGCCTCACCCTTGTGCTTGTCACGGCCTACCTCGCCACCCAAATGGCGCTGGTGCCTCACGCCCATGACGACAGCCAGCATAGCCCTGAGGCGCGCCCACACGTCCACGTTTCATGGTTGGATGGAGAGCACTCTCATCACGCTGGCCACACTCATCGTGCCAGCCATATTCACCACGTAGACCACGCTCACCATCACGGCACCGAAGGCGAACACGTTGCCGCTCCACAATCGGAGCCAGCGAACCAGCCAGACCACGAGAGTGACGCCGTCTACTTATCCGAAGAAACTCCGACGATTTCATCAGGCCCAGAGTTTGATGTCGTCAATAACCTGCTCGTTATAGCGACGTTCTCCACCGTCGCAACAATTAGTCCTACCGAACTATCGACGGCTTGGGCTAAGCCTAATTTCTCGGATAAATGCAGTCCCGCTTGTCCGCTCTATCTGGCACTGCGCACATTGCGCATTTGAGCTAGCGCTCTTCGCTGCCCGCTTTCGCCGTTACTCAAAGTGACGGCCCGCTCTTGGCGGCATTCCCAGTGTTGCAGTGAATTTGAATCGCTGCTCTCCACTCTGTTTTGCGTCGTTTCTATCTAGGTGCGTTATGGTTCGTCCAATCGTGCAATTGACTATTGTGAGCTGCGTGCTGGCGGCGATCTCTGGCGGCATTTGGTGGAGCTATCGACACTGGCAACCAAGCTCACCTGCCAATGCTAAAGACGCGGCACCGCCTGTCGAGGCCGAAGCCGGTCCCACAGACACGATTATCGTGGGGGATCAAGCGCAGAAGAATTTGGGTCTGACAGCTAAGCGACTTCAAACCGAAGTTTTTTGGAAGACAATCGCTATTCAAGGTATGATCGTCGATCGCCCTGGGATGAGTGACCGCGAAGTCGTCGCACCGGCCATCGGAACCATCAGTCAAATCTTTCATGTCCCTGGTGATATGGTTCGTCCTGGTGACATCCTATTCACCCTCAAGCTGGCCAGTGAATCGCTCCAACAAACACAGACCGAATTATTCAAAACAAGCCAAGATATCAAGCTCGCCGAGGCACGCCGCCAACGACTCGCAAGCGGCGGTGAAGCCATCGCCCAGGCCCGCATTATCGAAGTCGAAAACGAAATCTCTCGCCTGAAGATCGCCGCTCAAGCCTACCAGCAAGAGCTAATCAATCGAGGTTTATCACAAGATGAAATCTACGGCGTGGCGGAGGGAAACCTGCTGAGTGAAATCTCCTTGGTTGTACCGCCACGGGCGACCTTCCAGACGTATCCCGTAACTCCTGTCGAAGAACAACCGTTTGCCTACGAGTTCCAAGAACTCAAAGTCGAACTTGGAGAGCAAGTGCAGGCCGGCCAAACGCTTTGTCACCTCTCCAATCACCAGTTACTTGCCGTCGAAGGCCGAGCCTTTCGTGATGAAACCTCCCTCTTAGAGCGGAGCGTCAAAGAAGGCTGGCCCGTGGAAGTCGATTTTCAGGAAGACGCCGAGGCCGACTGGCCACCCATGGAACAAGCGTTTCTGATCCGCTACATCGCTAACACGATTGACCCCATCACGCGCACTTTTGGTTTTCTACTGCCATTAGAGAATCAATATAAGACCGTCGATCATGGTGACACGCGGCAATTGTTGTGGAGATTCAGACCAGGGCAGAAAGTTCTCTTGCGCATTCGCGTTGAGAAACTAATCAATGTATTTGTGTTGCCTGCCGACGCTGTCGTCTGGGAGGGAGCGGAAGCCTATGTCTTTACCCAGAACGCCAACACATTCGAGCGTAAGAGCGTGCATGTCTTGTATCGTGATCGCGACCGAGTGGTGCTCGCTAACGACGGTACGTTTCCGACTTTCAAGAGGGGCCAAGAGCAGTCAACGATTGCTGCCATCGCCCAGACAGCTGCTGCTCAATTGAACCGCATGACAAAGTCGGGTTCCGGCGACGTACCGAAAGGCTTCCACATCCATGCGGACGGCAGCCTCCACAAAAACGAAGACGAAGCCCAGCGCTAGTGGTGCAGTAAAAGGAATTATCATGCTCAACTCCGTCATTCGTCTCGCCTTGCGTTATCGCACGTTGGTCCTGGCTGCCTCCTTGGTGGTACTGGTCTATGGCGGCTATTTAACGACAACCATTCCGATTGATGTTTTCCCCGACCTCGACCGGCCACGGGTGGTCATTCTCACCGAATGTCCGGGGCTCTCCCCGGAGGAAGTCGAAACGCTCGTCACGCTCCCGATTGAAACCGCCCTCCTAGGGGCGTCTGGAGTGGAAGCGGTTCGTAGTCAATCCAGCCAAGGCATGAACGTCATCTATGTTGAGTTCGATTGGCGTACGGAAATTCGCTATGCCCGCCAAGTCGTCATGGAACGACTCGCCGCCGTCCCGATGCCGGAGGGCATTCGACCGCAAATGACGCCGCCCGCTTCGATCATGGGACAAATCCTGCATGTCGGTCTTCATCACCGCAACGGGCCACAAGGGGGCGACCTCGCCCAAGTCGGCGACAGCAAATTTGTGGCAGAGCGAACTGAGGTCGAGGGCCAGATAGAACTTGTGGTCTGGAATCCACGCGAGCATAACAACCTCGCCAGTTGGGAGAAGGTACCCATCGAGAACTTAGTCTGGGAAGGAACCGCTGCTCATCCCAAGGTTTCCTTCCTCCTCGCCGGTCGGCCCCACTCCGTCAGCTTCAGAACGCCCTTAGAAGAACGGATGGATTTGCGTACGACTTCCGATTGGATCATTCGTCCACGACTGCTCAAGCTCCCCGGCATTGCCGAAGTCATCATCATGGGAGGCGACATCAAGCAGTATCAAGTGCTCGTCGATCCCGCCAAATTGCAGGAGTATAACGTCTCGCTCCAAGATATTGAGGCGGCGATTAAAGCCAATAACCTCAACACGAGTGGGGGGTTCCTGGAAGAGGGACAGAACGAGCGTCCGGTGCGGATCATCGGCAGACTGGGACCATTGCCGCAACAAGTCGTCGAAGACCTCCTTAAAGTCCCCGTCAAATTGAACGCGGAACGGCCCGTACTGCTGCGGCACGTAGCGACCGTAAGAGAAGGACCAGCTCCCAAACGTGGGGATGCCAGCATCGACGGCAATCCAGGTGTGGTCATCACGATTGTCAAGCAACCGCATGCCGATACTCGCAAGCTCACCCAGCAAGTCAAAGCGGCATTGCGCGACTCTCAGGCGACACTGCCCGCTGATATTATCATCAACACCGACTTGTTTCAGCTCAAAGGTTTTATTGATCGCGGTATTTATTATGTTGAGGAAGCGCTTGTTATCGGGGCGGTACTTGTCGTCATTGTGCTGTTTCTGTTCCTCCTCAACATTCGCACCACATTCATCACCTTGACAGCCATACCGTTGTCGCTGGTGATTACGACTCTCGTTTTCCGATTGATCGGAACGCTCACAGGCACCGAGTTGTCTATCAACGTGATGACCCTTGGCGGTATCGCGGTCGCGATGGGCGAACTCGTGGATGATGCTATCGTCGATGTGGAGAATATCTTCCGGCGGCTCACCGAAAATAACGCCTCGCCAACTCCAAAGCCGCCACTGTGGGTGGTCTATGAAGCGAGCAGCGAGATTCGGTCAGCCATTGTGTTCGGCACGGCGGTTGTGATCCTCGCCTTTCTGCCGCTATTCGCTCTGTCGGGTGTGGAAGGTCGACTCTTCATACCTTTAGGCCTCGCCTACATCGTTTCGATCCTAGCCTCGCTTGTTGTCTCACTCACAGTGACACCTGTCCTGTCGTACTACTTATTGCCGCAATCGAAAGCGACGCATCGTCACGGAGACGGGCTTATGTTGCATTGGCTCAAGTTACTAGCAACACCGCTGATTCGCTTCAGTATGCGGCACGCGGGTATGTTGTTGGCGATCACTTGGATACTTGTGGGCTTTAGCGTTTGGCAGCTTTCCCGCATGGGTGCCGATTTCCTCCCCAAGTTCGATGAGGGAAGCGTCCAGATCAACGTGGCGCTTCCAGGCGGCTCGTCACTCAAGGCGTCAAACGAAGTGTCCGATGTCATTGACCGCAAGCTCGCATCTATGCGGATAACTGATAAGAACCCTAATGGCCCCATATTACATTTTGCAAGGCGGACGGGCCGAGCGGAACTCGATGAACATGCTCAGCCGGTAAACGTTGGTGAATACATTCTCACGATGAACCCCCATGCGGCAACACAGCGTGATGAGTTCTTAAAAACTGTCCTCATTGATTTGCGAGCAGAAGTCCCCGGAGTCGAAATCGAAGCCGAACAACCTCTCTCCCACCTCATCAGCCACATGCTCTCGGGAGTGAACGCTCAAGTCGCGGTGAAGATTTTCGGCGATGACTTGGACAAGATTCGTCAAATTGCTGGCAATGTTCGTGCGGCCTTGCAGGAAGTGGCTGGAGTAACGCCGCCGATCATTGATCCTCAAGAGCGTATCGATGAACTGCACGTTGTGTTGAGGCCAGATGACCTAGCTCTCCACGGTGTCAGCCGCGAGTTCGTCGCTAAATTTGTGCAGACCGCTTTGAAGGGAGAATCCGTCTCCAAAGTGCTGGAAGGCCAGCGCCGCTTTGATTTAGTGATTAAGTTGGAAGAGCCCTATCGTTCCGACCCCGACTTTTTGAGGGAGTTACGACTAGAACTGCCTGACGGTCGCGGGCAGTTGCGGTTGAAGGACGTGGCGGACTTTCCTGCAGCCGCCAGCGGGCCGAATTTGGTGAACCGCGAGAACGTCCGTCGCAAACAGACTGTGCGATGCAACATCACGGGCCGCGACTTAGCAGGAGCGATTGAAGAAATCGAACAAAAAGTTAAACAGCGCGTCCAACTCCCCGCAGGGTACTTCATCGAATTCGGCGGACAATTCGAAGCTCAGCGTTCAGCAACACGGCTCATCACTGGATTGGCCGGTGTTTCTCTCGCGGGCATTTTTGTCGTGTTGATGATGCTTTATCCCTCGGCACGTATCACGTTTCAAATTCTCAATGCCATCCCGACGGCATTTATTGGTGGAGTGTTGGCTTTGATGATTACGCAGCAAACTCTAACCGTGGCCAGTCTCGTTGGTTTCGTTTCGCTCGGGGGAATCGCAGTCAGGAACGGCATCCTACTAGTGACGCATTACTTTCATTTGATGAAAGAGGAAGACCAGCCATTTTCACAGGCCACGATCTTACGCGGCAGTTTGGAGCGATTGTCTCCGGTGCTCATGACCGCACTCACGGCGGGGATTGGTTTGGTGCCCTTGGTTGTCGGAGGCAAGAAACCTGGTTTGGAAATTCTTTATCCAGTCGCCACGGTGATTCTTGGCGGTTTGAGTACGTCCACATTTTGTGAGTTTCTGCTGCATCCTGGTTTGTTCTGGAAGTTTAGTGGCAAGGACGCCGAGCGATTGGTAAACAGCGAAAGTTCAGAGAACGATTTGCTGCAAAGTGTTTGAAATGACAAGTTGTTTCTAGTTTTCTAATGAGAGGGAAAGTGTGATGAAGTCCATGAAATTGATGTCTCAAAGTTTTCTGGTTGCTGCCTTGCTGCTCGCAAGTAACTCTATGTTGAGTGCGGTCGAACATGCGCCACATGGCGCGGGGCCCAACGGCGGCGTGGTGTTTGACCTGGGGAGTTACCATGCGGAATTCACAGTCGATCACGACAAACAGGAATGCACCATCGTGTTCCTCGGGGCCGATGAGAAATCGCCAGCCAGCGTGGCAGCGACCGAATTCATTCTGATCACTAAAGCGACGAAAACGGCAGAGGGTAAGAAGGTTGAACCCCTAACCGTGGTCATGCTGCCAGTTGATGGAAAAGAGGGCAAAGCCTCGAAATTTGTGGGCACCGATCCGGGCATCGGCAACGTCGCTGACTTTGCAGGCGCACTTTCCGGCGAGATTGATGGCAAACCAGCGATGGGAGAGTTTACGGAAACCGCAGGAGAACATGGTCACGGCCATGAACATGCCACTCCGCATGATGGGGTTATTGCCGGCCTGAAAGGAAAGTCTGGCGAAGAGGTTGGCTTTGTGGAACTGAAACTCCACGATGATAAAGGCGATCTTGAATTGTGGCTCGGCAAGGATCGCCAATTGAAAGAGCCTTTGGATCTCCCAGCCGAGACGAAAATCAATGTCTCCTTCAAAGATGTCGCTGGAAAGACAGCTACTCTCGCTGTGCGAAACAATGAGAAAAACGAAGATGAAGAAGGAGAGGCCAATCTACGCGACGGCATGACAAACTATTTCATATTCCCAGGCAGTTCTGGGCAAGACCCAAGCTGGCTGATAGGTAAGGAATTCAAGTCGAAGGTGGAAGTTACTTTGACTGCTGATGGAGAGAAATATCGCTCGGAAGAGTTTGTGCTTATCCCACACACTCATGCCGATGGACACACTCACCCCCATGAATAATTTGCTTCCGGTAATAAAGATATGGTGGTATAGGTGAACTATGAATCTTTGGAACATCTTACGAGTTCTAATTGCAGCAGTCACCATCGTCGCAGTGGCGGAGTTGTCCAAACGCTATCCGCGCTATGGTGCCCTGCTGTTGTCGTTGCCGATTGTCAGCATCTTGGCATTCGCCATGGGTTGGCATCAGCATCATGACATGGGGGCGATCTCCAAGCTCGCAAGAGAAACGTTGATTCTGGTTCCCTTAGGCCTACCGTTCTTTGTGCCGTTTGCGTTTGCCAACGAATTAGGCATTGGATTTTGGCTGGCGATGGCTCTAGGGATCGGATTAGCTGCGGCGACAATTGGCGCTTGGTTCCTGCTGGGACCCAATAGTTAGCCAGCGTGACCTTCGTGCCGTGATAGCAGAGCCAGCGTCATTACAGCCGTAATAAGCCGAAATCTGGAAAGAATGGCAAAGAAAATTGGAATCATCTAAATAGGTTATCCAAACAGAAGAAACTGGACGAAATCACGATATGGCAAGGACTCGCCATCGCGCGGGAAGGATTCCCAGCATGAACCAATTCTATGATCACCGCTGCTATAAGCCATGCCAATGGCCTACCTTAATCCGGTCAGGTCTAGGCCTTGCACTGGCATTCAGCATAGCATCCGTCAGCTTAGCTGATGAGATCATCACACTACAGTATCCCGAGAGCATTGTCGCCAAGGGCGAAGCTCTGCCCATACCAAAGCCAGTGCCATTGCCAGCAACAGATGAACCTGCCGTTCTGACTCTGGAAGAACTAGAGCAGATGGCACTCGCGGCAAATCCCTCGGTGCGAAGAATGTGGGCGTTGGTCGGTGCGGCTCGTGGTAACTTAGTACAAGTGGGACTACCTCCCAATCCAAGCGTTGGTTATGAAGGCCAGCAGCTGGGGAGCGGCGGACTTGCTGAGCAGCACGGTGTCTTGTTCAGTCAAGAATTTGTTCGCGGCGGTAAATTGCGACTTAACCGGGCCGTTGCAGAACGGGAGCGAATGCAGGTTGAGCAAGAACTTGCCGCCCAAGAGCTGCGAGTTCTCACAGATGTGAGAATTGCCTACTACGAAGTTGTGTTGGCTCAACGACAAATTCTGCTCACTGACAATTTAATTCGGATTAGCGGTGAGGGTTCGCAATCGGCTGACGCATTGTTTCAAGCCAAGGAAGTTGGCCGTGTCGATATTCTCCAAGCACAACTGGAAATCGAGAACGCCCGAATCCTTGCACAGAATGCCCAGAATCGTCATGACGCGGCTTGGCATAGTCTCGCGGCGGTCGTGGGGGCTCCGGAGTTAACACCGCAGCCCCTCGAAGGTGACGCCGAACAACCACCCCGAGAATATGAGTTTGAGGAATCGCTGGCACGGCTCTTAGAGCTGAGTCCAGAGATTTCAGCCGCGGCGATAGAAGTTGAGCGAGCATGTCTGGCCTTGCAACGAGCCCGTGCTGAACCCGTGCCCAATGTGAACTTTCAAGGCTTGGTGAACTGGCAAGATAACGGCATCGGTGGCAAGCCCGATGGCGGGGTAGCCGTCAGCCTCCCCATTCCCTTCTTCGATCGAAATCAAGGAGCCATCGCTCGTGCCGAGCATGAAGTTGTCGCGGCTAAGCAAGCACTCTCTCAACTGAGTCTTGATCTCCAGAATCGCCTGGCGCCTATTTTTGAGCAGTACTCGAATGCCCGCAATCAAGTTGAGCGCTACAATGCGATTATCCTACCCGCGGCCCAAGAATCTTTGGACCTGACTCGACAGATGTATGAAGCGGGTGAGGCAAACTACACAGCATTGTTGACTTCCCAACGCACCTATTCGCAAACACAAATCAATTACTTGGATGCAGTACGGATGCTTCGTATTGCAGAAGTAGAGATCGAAGGTCTGCTTCTTCGTGGCAGTCTGCAAAACACTGTTACAACGACAGAAGTTCGCTCCAGTAACGGCGAATCATCCAATTCTGCTGAGCTTCTTGATTTTCGGGGTCGGTAGTCTGGATGTTTGATTTAGTCGCCTGAGAAGGCAGCTTCAATATGTAGACTGAATCCTATTCCTATGAAATGCATTTTGGGCTGATATCGCACTCAAGCTATAATCAGGCGAACCAGCAATTCAGATAGCACATTCCAAGGATAGCCGGAACATCAATGATCAGCGGCACGCGGGCATCGAGTTCAAAACTTGATGTCTTGCACCATTAGAAGAACATTGAGCTTGTCGGCTTGTGAACTTTCTTCCAAACGTGTTGTGCTTGAGAAAAAAACCAAGGCTCACAAATATCAGCAACGACCAAGTCGATAAACTCTGAAGGCGAGATCGTGTTGGCAAGGTTTTCTGGCATACCACTAGTCTTGCTGCATGTATGCTGCAAAAAAGCTGCAACCACGGCGGTGCTTTGCACGCGGATTCTGAGTAACTTCGACCAGTGGTAACTCCGGTCGAAGGCTATTTGTCCTGCTGATCGGATCACTACGATCCATTCTTAGGCGCACATCCAAAGCCGTTGATTCGGGTATTAAGCAACGAAACCAGCGACTCCTGTTTCTGTAAATTTAGAGATAAGTCCGGATAAAAGTTGGCAATCGCACCACAAATCCGAAAAGTGCAACTCCTGAAACATCCCAACGGCAAATCGCCCAATTGGTATGTTCGGTGGTGGGAACTTGTCGACAACATTCCAGGCAAACCCAAATGGAAGGAGATTTGGCGAACTACAGGCACAACCGTCAAGCGAGTTGCCGAACAGTTCCGCCGACAACTCGAGTTGGAACTGGAGATTGATATCAATAGCGTACTCGATTGGTTATGGGAACAGCTGGTCGATGAGTATGTAGAGATGCATCATGGCCGACTAACCCCGAAGACGATCGAGATCTATCAACTGAGTTTGATGAATTTGCGAAGGTAATGAATGTAAAGTCCCTTACAGAGATCAATCTCACTCTGTTGGAGAACTTCATACAAGCCAGATTGGCTGCGGGTGCCGCAGTGGCCACGGTCAATCGAGACCTCCGACATTTGAGAGTTCTATATCGTTGGGCCAAACGGCGCGGAGTACTTGACGACATCCCAGATTTCTTTGGACTTCTCATCGAAGAGGAACGTCGAGATCCAACGATCATGCCAGAAGAGGATTTCTTGGCGTTACTCGCGGCACTACGCCATCCTCAGCTCAAGCTTAAAAAAATGCCTCCTGACTGGTGGAGGATTTTTCTGTACCTCATTTACTATTTGGGCGTACGGCGGGGGGAAGCGCTGGGCCTGTTTTGGAGTGATATCTCCTTTCAAGCAAACGAGGTTCGCATTCGAGCCGGCACATCTAAGAGTCGTAAAGATCGAGTAGTTCCCATTGCCACAGAATTATCGGATGTCCTCAAGCAATGGAAAGATCGGAGTCCGTTCAACGCACCCAATGATTCTGTCTTGCCCTGGCCTTATGACACTTATCGCCAAGTCTATGTCGACTGGCATCTGATTCAGACTGCCGCAGGGATACCTGACGGGGAACATTATGTCCCGAAAGACTGTCGCTCCACCTGTGCATCAGAACTGACCGCCAACGATGTACCGACGGTCGTCGTACGCGACTTTCTAGGTCATGCCAGTGTGACGACAACCGAAAGATACTACATCAATACGAAACCCGGGATGCGAGCGGCAGCCCAGGTCCGCAAAATTGTCCGTGAGCCTGACGACCAAAATCAGGCCGATGAACAGGACGAAAAACAAGTTCTCTGAAAAATGTAGAACTCGCACTTTTTGAGAGGGCTGCTGGGATCAGAGAAATTGACGTAAGTCCTTATCCCAAAGAAGTACCGGAGGAGGGGGTCGAACCCTCACGCCCTTGCGGGCACTGGATTTTGAATCTGTTCAATAACGACTTACATCGACATCAGGGTATAGACACTATCCTATTTTCTCGGGAAATACGTCCCAAGGTCGAATTGCGTAGGGAAGTTTTTCCGAAGCATGTAGAACTCCTGTAGAACTTTTCTCAATCTACAATCCCCACTTGAGTGCTAACTTTCTACGTCTACAGTCTCAGGAATTCTTGGAACTCTCAATAGAACAAAAGCATAATTTCACTCAAGCCATTGGGTAAAGCAACATGAATATAGCAGCTTGCATAAATGCTGCAAGTTTGCTGCAAGTCAACCTCAAGTGTTTATGCAAGTGCATGGTAGGTTGCTAAGAGAGAATTTTTGGCACCTCCACTCCCCAAAAAACACAATGAACAACGAAGATCGAAATTGCGACCAGCAGGGTCCAGAAGTAGAAGAAAATTCGTCCAAAATCATCCTCGCGCTGCCGAAAACTGCGATTCGGGAACTGATTATGGAGATTCTTGAAGTAACTCTGAGCGTGCTGTCGTGGCCTCCAGGACGCGTCGCATTGAACGAGACTGAAGCTGCGGAAACCTGTGGCGTTAACCGTACGACGCTCAGGGACTTACGCCTCGCCGGAAAAGTGAAAGCAAGCAAAGTCGGTAAGCGATGGGTCTATACCCGGGACGATCTGCTGGGGGCTTTGAAAAGTCATGAAAATCTAGAAATTAGCAACTCTGCCAGGAGCTCCCCAAATAAGCAGCCCGATCCAGCCTTTGAGGTTTGCCGAAACCCCAAATCTGCCGGACCGTTCCCGCGAATTCGACCGCGATAGGTGATGGCCCAAATCCTCAAGGGAAGTGATGCTAAACAGCTTTCCCGTTTCCAAAGTGTCAGTCGACATTTTTTGCGACTTGTTGAAAAAAAGTTTCCGGCGCCAATTCCCACCCATGGCTGCTACGTGCCGTGAGACCCCTCAGCGTCTAAGTCGAGCCGTTGCCACTATTGCGAATCGCGTATCAATTCGTCAGTGTCTTTTTCCTGTCCACTTTCTGTCCGCAAATTGAGGAGGTCCTGATGGGATCAAAAACATCTACTCCCAAAAGCCTATGCGATAAGCTGATTGATTTTTGTACCAAATCTCCGCGATACTTCAAACCCGTCCGAAAAAGTTTGCTCGATAATGACTGGCACTCGCGTGAGCAAAGTCTGCTGGAACATAGGCAAGACGAGTTAGATGAAAATGCTCTTAGAGTTGAGTTCCACAAAATTCTCCGCCGAGACTTTGCACAAAGAAATGCTGACAAGTTTTCCGAACTGAAAACTTTGTGTCGCGATGCTTTTCGTGATATTACTGACAACGGGAAGCAGGCGATTCTCGGTGGATTGGCTAATTTGAACAGCTGGCACGAATCGATACGCAAGGTACCGAAAATCGAATTTCTGCCTCCAAAGCTTTATCCGGATGAGTGCCAAACGCTCGATGGTTGCGTCGGTCATCTTGACTATGCAAACTCCTTTGGTGCTCGGCTGTTATGGCAAATTACAGCAACAAACTTGCCGGAGTTGTTCGGCTACCCGCTTTCGATGCCCGATAGTTTATTCCTGCAACCATTTTGGACCCAAGTAAACCCTGTTCCACCCCCTCGCATAAGCACTTTTGAAGGCGTCAAACAGGAGTACGACTGTGTTCTCGATCAAAGAGCGCTCGATATGCTTGCTGAGGCTGTAACGCTTTGCAGCACAGTCGCTCTAGCCAGCTCCGCCTTTCATGCAAAGCATCGAAAACTGATTGAACCGTATTACGACTTAAACGACGACGGCTCACTTCAATGGGGTGCCATACGTGTGCCATTTGAGGACAAATCTGCGAAACTTTTTGCCCAGGCATTTGTAAGATACCGCGCTGGCAAAGACTTACCCGTAGATGACATCACAGGAGATCTTTGGCAAACGAAGCCTACACCAAACGGTACTTTGTCAAGCGATGCAAGTCGAATCTCTACAATCCTTGAAGGGTACTATGTTCCGCTACAGCTCAGATACTTTCATAAACGTCGGATATTCAAAATTGTTTATTACGGTGAAGGTCCAAATCCACTTTTTGCCGTATGATAATAATTAGCCAATTTTCGTTCAATTAAGATTTTCGATGCAGCCAACAGGCCTCTGTTGGCTCTTTCTATTTTGCGGTGGAGAAATACTGCGTAACCACTGCATAAATACTGCAGCTGCCTCGATGACGCGCTAACTCATCAACACGATACTGTGTTGAACATGTCTCGTTAAGCAGTTGTAGGTACAGAATCTCATGGCAGAGCCCTCACGCCAATCTCCCCCTGAAAAGATTAGCCAACTGCTCCAAGGCCATGCGCTAAAAGACGTTTTCGAGGAACTATTCCAATATTGTATGACAGGCGCCGACTTTGTGAGCCTCATGACGTTTCTCACATTCGCTGCATCCCTCAACAAGGCGCCAATATTCTTACAAGTCGTCTCGAGTTGGCCAGGGTGGGATGGAATAATGGTTGATCGCATTCTCAATCTTATACCCGCGAAAGTGAAGCAACCGACAACGGTCAAGGAACTTAACGACCTCAAGCAGAGTGCTTTCGAAGGTTGTAACATCATCTGGCCGCGACACGATGAACAGCGATTATTGCTACGCGCATGCGAACTTGCGGTCGGTGACCTTAATTCTCACGGACATTTGCCAGGAGTTCTGCTTGTTACTCAATCCAGGGCATTAGTAGGTCCGATTGGGCCATGCATTACATTGTTGACGCCAACTTCAAGCCGCTACCTAGTCGGATGTGGCTACCTTTACAGCTCTGGTGAATCGGACGCTGCCCAAGTTGCTAAAGTCAAATTGCAAAAGCTTCTGCAACAATTGGAATCATCAGAGCTGCCGACATGTTCATTCAGCCAACACATTAGATCGTCAAATCTTTCTCCCGATGAGAGCCTTGCGTTCTATCGGGTGTTGTTAGCGATAGCAGCGCTGAGAATTTCCTGGGAAACGATGGTTCAGAAGAGGACTGCAGTCAGCCAAGAATGCTCTCTTTGTGATTATAGAGTCGCTCGCGACCTGATGATCTCGATTCCACTAGCGCAGGACAACGGATCTTTGTCATCCAAAGCAATTGAGTTGGCATCAAAAATTCATCGTGGACTACAAACCGGGGAAATTGTCGGAGAAAGTCTTCCTGACGACAGTGAATTCTCCAGTGACGTTTTCAATAGGAAGCACCTGCAAGAATTTACAAGTTGGTCATACAACAGCATCAAAAAATATTTAAGCGAGCTCGAGGATGACGGAATTGTTGAGTCGACTCGAGCTTCTGCTGAGCGAGGACGAGGCACAAAAATCTACTTTCAGCTGGCTCGATCACCCCCATTTCTCCGCAGAAGCCGATTCAATTCGCTTCCTACTGCCGTCGAGATTGCAAATCTTTGCAATCTTGACGCGCAAACTTAACTTCTGCATTCGAAACACTTTAAGTTTGCTTTGCAGGATTGCGCGCCTTTTTTTTATATCACAACTCTGGTGACGTGGGTGCTGCGCGCCGCGACATCACCTAGTGCGAAAGGTTTTACGAATGATCTGTACTGCGACCTCCCCATTCGATGACGATCGGCAACTTGGCTTATTCGCCGATCTGATTGGCCTCGAAGCTGCGACACGTCGGATAACTAAAGCTCTCGCCTCAAATCGCGTTCCGCACATCATTTATCTCACCGGCCCGACGGGTGTTGGCAAAACCACGTTGGCAAGACTGATCGCCAAAAGCGTTAAGTGTGAGAACCGTAAAGCAGGGGAATACGAGCCCTGTGGTCGCTGTGACAATTGTCGAGCTTTCGACGAAAAAAGACTGTGGGGATTCGAGGAAAGACTCGCTTGTAAACTGAAGAAAGAAGATATTTTGGATTTAAATCTAGAATTGGAAAGGAAGGGCGACATCATTTTTCTCGACGAAATTCAAGACCTCGACAAAGATCTTCAGACACTATTGCGTGGTGTTATTGATAAACCAAAAGCGTTCCTCATTGCGGCGACGACCCATCGCCATCAAATTAACGACGCACTTTTTAGTCGACTGAAGTCGTATGAGTATAAATTGGGACGCCCAGGGGTTCCAATTATAGTCGACTTCTTCAAGCGAGACTTTGAGAAATACGATATCAAATATTCAAATGAACAGCAGCTGAAGCGAGCAGCTATTGGTCTCCATCGAGAAATGCGGTCCTGTGCAGAATTTCCAAGAAAAGTCTTAGTGGAAACAGATGGCGAACTGACCGACTCCTATCTAGATGAGCTGTTCGGCAAAGCGGGAGACGACAATCACCTCTCAAGCGATGATTCGATCGACGATGAAAATGGTTGGGGAGTTTGATTATTGATAGCCCATGGCCTTTACGGGCAAAACACGCCTGTTAATTAATAAGCCAAACCACCTTTGACAACCAAGCGGGCCGTGGAGACAGACGATCTCTACGGCCCGCTTCTTTTTTATACTATCACGTTGCAAGGCATGGCCAATCACTCACGGCGATTCTCACGCGAAGAGCCATATTCTGAAAATTTCAAAAGGAAGTTTTTATCAAGCCAAGCATTTTTTCTGGCATCTTTTCAATCGAGAAAACTATTCGGTTGTCAGTATGGATATCAGCGAAATGAATCCTCTCAAGGCTTGCAATCTTTGGGATTCTACTTTGCTAGTGCTGCTTTCATGGAACTCAACAACCCATGAAAGTTGAGCGTGACCAGCCATGTCGGTCACAAAAATCATAATAACCATCTACACGAACACGAACATTAAATTACAGAACTACAAAAAATACCAGGGCTGAAACATAAATTGGGTTGGGCATTAGAAGAATAAAACAAATAAGACTAGGGCAAAGATCAAGAATAAGAAACAGAACTAGAACTACGAAACAAATTACAAATTTAAAGAACAAGAATAAAAACAAGTAACTAAAACAGACCAAAGAACAAGATTATTAATTACTAAATATTGAACTAAAAGTGTGGTGACAACACTTAGAAAAAGATCACTTCATTTGTTTCAAGATGAACTTCGAGGCAGAAGAAACTTGAGAGATCAATTCTTCCTACTCTCTGTGAATCGAGAAACCATCAACGTAACCCAGCTTGACCACTAACTCCTGAAAAAAAGGAAACAAAACATGACTCTTTCAGTCTTAGAACCAGCACCGACAGAGGTGCGATTCGCGGGTAATATGCGGGTTTTGCACGTTCAAGTTCCAGAGCCAATCTTCAACCGAGCTAAAGCCCAAGCTCTTTTGCTCGGCATGAATTGGTCGGCTTTCGTCGTCGAACTGCTCAACGAGGCGAGTTCTTCGCTGGAGGCGTGCTCGTTTAAGTCGAAGCGCAACTAGTCTTCGTCGGAGTCTTGTTTCTCAAACCCTGAGGAAGGAACAACATGTCAGCACTCAAACAACGATTAGCTAAACCTACCATCATGACCTTTGAGGGGATCGTCACGGTCGTCCGACACAATCCTGACCACGACGCGTTGGTGGAGGGGGTCGTCGAACGACTTTATCTATTACAACTTCATGCTCCATCGTACCTGTACCTGAATCCGCTGACGCAAGTCGACTGCGGCCTCGGGACGAGCGAGTTTTTCGCTAAGGCCCGCAAGGCCCAAGCCGAGTGGTGCCAGCGGGCAGGCAGCATCTTCGCTCGCCGGAACCGTCGGTCGGTCAAGCAATGGACTGCTCCGCAGGGAGAACTCTCGCGCGAAGCTCGCTACTGGCAGCGGGCAGCCTGCTGGCAGGGGTTGCTGTTTATCGATGATCGCTACGTACCTCCCAGCCACTGGCCTGATCAAAAACCCAAGCGCAGGAACAAACCGGACCAACCCTCCCTACCGCAGGTGGTCGAGAAACTTTTGCTCCTGACGCAACCGGGTTACTGGAACCACTAATTTTTCAGACCACGATCATCAACAATAGTCCCCGCAACTCCCAAAGAGAATTCCCATGAACGAAGCAATCACCAGTCAGCCATCAAACCCTTTAATATTTACCAAAAGTGTCACCCTTTCACTCCCGGAATGGTGCTTCCTGGCCGTAAGTTTGGTGGTGAGTGCCGCCCGTAAATCACGCTCCGCTGACCTGCCCCCAAGAATGGAACCAATTCTTAAGTTAGTGTTGGACCTGTTCCAACGCCAGCCTGCTTCGTTCGCTGAGGCGTAGCCGAAGCGAACGAAGCAGGCTCGATCGCCTCGGGTGCGGGTGGGCGGTAGCCGAGCGAGCTGTGTGGCCGCACGGTGTTGTACACGTGTCGCCAGCGCTCGATCAGCACCTTCGCTTCCAACAGTGTGTCGAAGACTTCGCGGTTCAACAGTTCGTCACGCAGCTTGCCGTTGAAGCTTTCGATGTAACCATTCTCCCAAGGACTGCCTGGCTCGATAAAGAGCGTCTTCACGCCGACGCGAGAGAGCCACTCTCGAACCTTCGTCGCGGTGAACTCCGAACCGTTGTCACTGCGGAGGTAGGCCGGCACCCCACGACGCACAAACAGGTCGCTCAGTCGCTCCAGCACGTCCTCGCTCTTGAGGCTTCTCGCCACGTCGATCGCCAGGCACTCACGGGTGTGCTCGTCGATCAGGGTCAGCATCCGAATGGCTCGGCCATCGCTCGTCCGATCCGCCACGAAGTCGTAGCTCCAGACGTGATTCTGGTAGGCCGGCCGAAGCCTGATGCACGATCCATCAGCCAGCCACAGACGCTTCCGCTTGGGCTGTTTCTGAGGGACTTTCAGCCCCTCTTGACGCCACAGCCGCTCGACCCGCTTGTGGTTCACTCGCCATCCTTCCTCACGCAATAAGGCCGTCACCCGGCGATAGCCGTATCGCCCATACTCGGTGGCCAACTCCACAATCCGCTTCATAAGACGCGGCTCGTCGCTCGCCGCATAGCGACAGCGTCGTTGCGTACTTCGAACCTGCCCTAACACGCGACATGCCCGACGCTCGGTCACGCACTGGCGGCCCAGTGCATCACGCACATACGCCACCGCGCGTCGCCGCTTCGCCGGGCTCAGAAGTTTCCCGAGGCGGCCTCCCGCAGAATCGCTTTATCCAGCTCCGCGTCCGCCAACAGACGCTTCAGACGAGCGTTCTCTTTCTCCAAATCCTTCAGACGCTTCGCCTGGTCCATCCGCAGACCACCGTACTCCTTCTTCCAACGGTAATAGGTCTTATCGGAAATTCCTAACCGCCGGCAAAGTTCAGGGACCTTCTGACCCTGAGCCAATAGGACCTCTGCCTCACGCAGCTTCGTGATGATCTGCTCCGCTGTGAACTTGTTTCCTCGTGCCATCGATGATCCTCCTTCGCTTACAACCACCACCAAATTCTCGCTTCAGGTGTGGTCTCGGGTGAAGGGGGCAGGTCATCCGCTGATCATAAGACCCAACAGCGAAGATGCGATTACCGGGAATTTATTCGGCGTGTTGCAGGCTATTGCACCGAGATATTGGTTGCCTCAGCTTTTGAATGCCGGATTGGGAGCCCAGAGATTTCGGACGCAAGTCTATCGCAATCTCCGGATCGAACTGTGGCAACGTCAGCCGCAGATGCCGAAGCATCTCTTGCCGTGGACGGAAGGATCGACGGAAGTCGACGTGGTCATCAAATGGGAAAATCCCCCGACCATTGTCTTCCTAGAAATGAAATACCGCTCCGAACTCTCAGAAACCACGACCCACAATGTTGGCAAAAAAGGTTATCCGTCGGATCAATTGATTCGTAATATCCGAGTGGGACTTTACCAGTGTGGTTGGTATGACGAACCCAAACTGTTTGAGATACCGAAGCGCGATTTTGTCGTGCTGCTGGTGAGTCCCCAGCCACAGACCAAAGTAGTCGACAAGTACCGAGACTCGCAAGAGCTTAGAAAGTCAATTCCATATGGAGAATTGTTAACCGAGCTGCCCAGTGGACCGTTTGTGGGGCAGTTGAGTTATCAGCGAATTCTTGATGTTCTAAATGAAAATTTCGCAAAAATGAATTGGAACGAGACAAAACTAGTGAAACGGCTTAATGAGTATTTCGCGTTCAAGCTATCCTCGGGCCATTGTGTGCAAGCTTAAGAAGAATTCCACTCTAGAAATCGAACCAACAACCTACTGATTAAGAGTCAGTTTCGGGGAGTTTTGCGTTAGCAACGGTCGGCATAGTTATTCTCGTTTCAGGCAATGACTTAGGTAGGTCAGCAAGACATTTTGCCCGACGTGTGTACGGACAAATTTTACAGAATTTTTCAGGAACAGCTATCGATTCCGTGCCAGATACCGTGCCAACTAATACCACCCAAGTAGAAGAGTGACATTCATGAAAGGGCGGCGGGAATCGAATGCAAATTCAATTTTTCTTAAGTGCCCTTGTTGTAATGAGTTGCTCGAATTGAATCTAAAGTCGGTAGTGAATCAGCAGCAGGCAATAGAGAAGCCACTTAGCGTCAATCGGATAATGTACATTGTAACAGTTCAATGTGCGACTGAGCTGGCAGCGTTAGGAATATTCTGACTTTGGCTCTGCATCTGACAAGTGGTCGTCGACTTGCCTTAAAAGTCATGAAGGACAAGAACCCGCCAGCTGACATTCGTCGTCGATTTCTGCGCGAAGGTCGGTTGGCGGCGGCAATAAACACCCTAACAGGGCGTTCCCTACAGGTTTTTACCGCAGGATATGCCCCGTCCGCAGTTCGATCAGTGAGCAACAGAGATCGAACACCGTGCTGATGCCGAGCTTTGATTTGCCGCCGTGTCGCTCCCCGAAGCGAAGCGGTATTTCGTGGACGATTGCACCGGGTGAATGGACAAGGATATCGAGGAGGGCTTTGAAACCTCTGGGGCGAAGGTCTGCCGCCATAGCCAGGAATAGTTCGCGCCTGATGGCAAAGAATCCGCTCAGTGGGTCGGTTGCTTCTATACCTAGAATGTGGCGGCTAAGCATGGTTACTGTTCGGGACCCCCACAGACGAATACCTCCCCACGAACCGGTTGTGCCTCCCTCGACATATCGGCTGGCTATGGTGATATCGCTGTTGTCTAGCGAAGCGATCATTGCTGGTAGCAATGAGGGATCATGCTGCAAATCCGCATCCATAACCACAAGGGCATCGCCCTTGCCGAGCGACAAGCCGTCGATGATAGCGCTGGCAAGCCCCTTCTTGTCGATTCGGCGAACGCACTGAACCCGTCGGTCCTTTGACGATATCTCATCGACCAACTGCCACGTCCCATCGGGCGAATCGTCATCGACTACAATGATCTCATAGTGCCGCGTGCCGCCCAGGGCAGCGTGTATTGCAGCGATGATTGTTTTGATATTGGCAGATTCATTGAACGTGGGCAGGACAACGCTGACACGCACTGGTTCGCCGACGCGATCCAGCTTGGGTGAGATATTCATCGTGGCACCATCGAATTGTTATGGATGACTGTGAAGGATTTGCTGCTTAGATGGAATTCTTTGAATTTCAGACTCCCTTGCTGAGGGCTGTCGAGAAAGGGTGTGATCCGGCCGACCTGGTCCGTTTTTGCTATGGCAACGGCACCCGGTGTTTTGAGCTTATTCGCCAGCTGTTGCGGGTCGTCGAACGATGGCAGCACTTTGAACAGCGGGTCGACAACGCGGAACCCACAACGTTTAATTTCAGCACCTGGCATAAAATAGAGTATCTGCCCTTGTGGGGAGACGGATCGAATGTAATCCATCGCCGGGCGGTAACTACGTTCCTGGTCTAGACGAGGAAATACTGCTATCTGAAGGGTCAAGAAGATTAAGGCCAGATATCCTGCCGTACTGAGAGGAATGCGAGCCGTATAAGCCTGCCTCGCATCTTTCAATAAAAATGCTCCCAGGAAAAAAGTACCAATGCCGCTGATGAGCAATGACGAACGAAGATCGCTAATGACCGAGTGTGCTCGTGCCGGAAGATGAGCATAGTCAAGCAACCCTGGGAATAGCGCGCTCGCGATCAATGGGAAGCTAGCCGAGATGGCGACGACGCCGATCACGATTCGGCCGACCTGGAAGACCCGCAGTGGCGGACTTGTGATCAGGGTATGTATGTAGCGACCCATAAGGATTGCTGCAGCAGGGTAAGCGGGCAGCAAATAGACCTGTCGCTTAGTGGCGGCCACACTCAAAAACAAGAAGGTGATCCCAAACCAAAGGAGGACGAGGCGCGTAAAAGGGTCTTTCCAGGAGTTTCTTGCGGCGGACCAGAGAGCCGATGGCAGAAGAAGTGCCCAGGGGGCCATTTGTGGCCAAATGCCGGTGGAATAGTAATACCACGGCTGACCATGACCGCGGCTAGCAGCTGTAAAGCGTGCGAAATTCTGTAAATACAGCTCGGTCCAAACGTGTTTTGCGCCCGTGGCTTTAGCGAACGCGAAATACCATGGCAAGCATATGGCAAGCGAGATGACGCTATACCCGGCAATTGCCAACATCGACTTCCAGTTCCCTATCGAGGCAAGCCAAATCGCCAGAATGAGGCCCGGCAGCAGAAGTCCCAGGGGGCCTTTCGATAGGACCGCCAGACCAAAGCATGCGAACGCCCCACAGCGCAAGAGATAGCACCAAGGGCGCTGCCGGAACGGTTCCGTGGAAAATGATACGCCGTAGAGCAGGAGGCCCGCCGTTTGAAATAGGGCGAATGCCATGTCTGGATGGTAATTAATGGACTGAAAAACAAAGAGGGGTGTCGTACCCAACGCCACGACTGCCCAGAGATTCGCAGAGGAAAATCCATCTGGTTGTTTCTGGGGAAGGAAGGCCAGCATCGCAAGGAGCAAGAGTGCCATGACCGCCACTGGAAATCGCAGAACGAATGGCGACGGTCCGCCGAAAACATGGGCCGAGGCAGCTCCGAGCCAATAGGTCAGCGGAGGATAGTCAGCCCAAGCCTCGTCATTGTGCTTTGGGGTGATCCAGTTTCCGGAGCGGTACATTGTCATAGCAGGTTCGGCGACATCCGGTTCATCAGGAAACCAGAAATCACGCATCCCTAGCCACGGGACAAACAAGATGGTTGAGAAGATCAAAGCTAAAGCGATGGCAAGAGTCGGCTTTATGCGTTCTCGTGGGCCGAGGAGCGGTCGTCCGACTACCGTTTCTTGGTGGGTAAGAGTTGTAGACAACATAGTCATTCCGCAGAGGAGCAATGCAAACGCCGCAGCCAGGCCGCGACACGGCGGGAAGTTAAGGTTAAAAAAACATATCCATTTCAGAACTCATCAGCGACCTTGAACATCGAGAACTGAAGAATATTTCTTTAACGATCGCAAAGTCAGGTATACTGCTAGCCCCGCAATCAAAAGCAACTCCCACTTTACATCAAATACAAGGTGTTTTTGGATGTGTGATTGCACAACCGTTTCGAATGCTGTGTGAAGCAATATAACTACTAAGAGGCCCGTGTATTCTCGCTTAAGCACGTTTCGAACTGAAAATGACTCGGTCGGCGGTTGCCATTGCCAAAGTTTCGGAAAGAATGCAGGCGTTGTGTCAGCCCAGTCTATGAATGTCTTGCCGAATTTGCGAACAAGAAAGCATTCTTCTGCAAACATGATACGTTCGTAGTAAATTGCGAAACTCAATGAGTAGAGCAACGGTAGCCACCACACAAAGGGTATCATCATTGCACCTAAACCAATTAGGTAATTACCCAAGTACAAGGGATGGCGAACCACAGAATAAATGCCTGATCGATTTAGCGAGGCGGCGCACTGATGTTGCGTGTTTCTTCCAGATGTACCAGCAGGCACATGGCCTATTGTAAGCACACGAATTCCTAGACCAATTACGGATACACTTAGGCAAACTATCTCCCAGATTTCGTGCAAAGCTAGTCCTTTGAGGGGCCAGCTGGTCTTAAGCAGAGCAACCAAAATTATTGGAGCAAAAAGCAGGGGCAAGTAACTTCGCCAGTGAAAAAGCCACTCCCCCTGTACTTCTAACTCACTACTCAAACCTGCCTGATAAAAATGGACAGGAGACGGATCGACAGCTCGTGTCATGTGATTAGCTTCGTTCTGGAATGGAAATGCGAGTGGAGTAGTCCTTATTTCTTCCGAACGTGACGGAGCTGTGTTGTGATAGCGTTGTTTAGTTGAATGTTGCATCTCTGAGTCCACACTTTCTGTAATCACATATTAAGTTTCATTGATGTTCCGACTCTCAATTAGAAAGCCGGGTGATTAGCATCACAGTAACTACTAAGACATTAGGAGTTCGAGTCAAAATTTTTTGCTTGATATGCTTGAGGTTGCTATTCTTGGGATTTTTCTTGTTCTAAAAGATCGTGCATTTGGAGCCGGGGATCGAATCGATCAAAGTCTTTCACGGAAATGTCAAATGTGTGAAGTGCCGCCGCAGACCATGCTGGCCAAGGTGAGTAACTAGTTTTCGGTGAGGCAAGTGGATTTGTCGGAAGCCAAATTTGTGATGCGATTATGGAAAGTAACAGAATCATGCTGGGGGCCCACGATCCGAACAATCCTTGATCCGTAGAGCGGGGATTTGCTAAGCGTTGTGCCCTTAATCGCAGTTCGCTACTAGAAGGAGCAATTGCCAGGACCACATTATTCTCGTCTCGGTATTTCTGGGCATACGCCAATAGCGTTCTTAAGTAACTTGCCGTTGAGGCCCCAGAATCAACAGCTGCCTCATCACAGACGTATTCACGAGCCAAACTGGCGAAACGTCCAGCCCGCCAGATGGCCGGAAGAAACCAAAATATGGTTTGAACTAAACGTTGCATAAACACTTGCAGTGGATGCCGAGTTCGCAAATGAGTGAGTTCGTGTTGAAGAACATGCTTCAATTTAATTGTCGAGGATTGGACGAGAGACTGCGGCAGGAATACGACAGGCCGATGAAACTGATAGCAGAAAGGCCCAAGATATTCCGGACAAATGCGAAATTCAATCGCGCGTCCTTCGAGTTCTAATAGTGTGGCGGGTGCTGCCTCAGTAAGGACAACTTGTTCGGCAGATCCAAGGGGTCTGCAACTATGGAAAAATCGACGTAGTTCAAAGAACTCCACGATCCACCGGATCGCTAAATAAAGTATTCCTATTCCCCAGATGATTAGAAATAAAGTTGCCATGAACTGCTCTACAATAACGACTTTCATCAAGTTGCTATCAGCAAGACGTTGCCATGGGTTTGTCCAATGCGCCCGAGGCAGCAATAAGCCGGCAGTGAGAATAGCCAATATCGAGAAATAGTAGCAGGTCCAAATACGTGCTTTTACACCCGCTGATTCACAGCGACGTTCCGTCGCACATGCAATAGCAGTTACAAGCGTCGCTTGCACCGCCAAAGATAGTACGACTTGAAACCACTGCAAGGAATTCATTTGGATGCCTCAAGGCGTTCAATCAATCGCTTCACTTCGGCCAAATCATCCGTACTAATTGCCTCGTCTTTTACTAAATTAAGTACAAGAGATTTGATGGAACCACCAAACAGGCGATTGGCAACTTCCATGGACATAGATCCTTGAGCGGCATCGCGGTCCACAATGGCTTTGTACAAAAAAGCACGGCCGCGTTTTCCACATTGCTCAATAAATCCTTTGGTCTCCAAGATACGCACAGTTGTCATGACCGTGGTATATGCAAGTTCTCTAGGTAGTCTAGGAACAATATCAGCCACCGAAGTTGGCGAGAGATCCCAAATTATGTTCATCACTTCGGCCTCGGCCGAGGTAAGTATTGCTAAATCGGACTGATCTTTCATAGCCCTAACTGATCCTATTGGACGCTGCGTTGAGCAAGTTGTTGATATGCAATCGAATCGACATCTTCACTTACCAATGCGACATGTCCATCTGCCCACGCAAAGACGGCCCCGCCGGCATGTCGACTTCCAAACTCGCATTCATCGCAAGAACTACAGTTAGGGTGAGTAATCGCTGAACCCACAAGCCTGCACGTGGAATCTTGCCCACGAAGGTCGACACCTAACCAAGTGGATGGAACCATGGCCATGGTTCGCTCTCCAATGAGTAATGTGTGGCTAAGGCCGCGATCCAAGGACGTTAGACGAATTCTTTGATTGTGGACAATGCATCCTTCGCCGAATAATGGATCGGAAATTGCGTGTGGATCGTATGCCTCATCTGCCTCAGCAACTCCAAACACACCTTGATAGTTTGCAGTGGGTAGCACTGCAAGTTGTCCAGCTATCTCTGAATCCTCGGACAAATCGAATAGTGGCTCAATAATATCAGAAGGACAAACGAAGACTGGTAATATTGTAATCTCGTTGGCGGAATCAACACTTGGCCTCTCGTTGAAGTTAAGCTGCCGAAAAAGATCGCCTTGTTCCAAGTCCGGTAAGATTTTGGTTGCCCATCCATAAGCAAACATGGAATCTTGATTCGCCAGTTGCCAAGCCATTGGAAGCTGACTTGCTCGATCATGGTATTGATGCACGGCAACACCAATCTGGCGAAGGTTGTTTATGCAAGTCGTTCGCCGCGCAGCTTCACGCGCCGACATTATGGCGGGGAGGAGAAGGGCAACTAAAATGCCCATAACGCCAACTGCAACTAGCAACTCAAGTACGGTAAAACCGCGCCGGTAGGAGTTGCAATATTGCAACTGAAGACCCCGCTCGCATTGGTTAATTTTCATAAAACTGCTCTGCCAGATCCTTCTAACGATAGGTGTTATACTAAGCCTTTCGTAATTCGATCAAGGCTAAAACATTGCCACTTTCCGCGTTTCTTGAAGATGCTAGCACTAGGCAGCAGAAGTCCGCTACTTGTCGAATAGTCCCCGAAAGGATCATGGATATGTTGAATAATTGGTTTTTCTGGGCATGCCTGTCCGCTCTGTTTGCAGCCGTCACCGCGCTACTTAGCAAACTGGGACTGAGAGGAGTTAATCCTGATCAGGCTCAACTAGTACGCACCGCCATAGTGTTGCTGTGTGTAGCTACATGGACCAGTGCGACTGGAAATATTCAAGAAGTACTGTCGTTGTCAAAAAAGTCATTGATAATTCTCACACTTGCTGGATTAGCAACTGCTATATCATGGACTTGCTATTATCGAGCGTTATCAATTGGTGACGCGTCGGGAGTAGCAACGGTCGATAAATTGAGCGTGCCACTAATTGCGGTTGCCAGCGTCTATTTGCTTGGTGAGAAAATTTCATCGCTTGGATGGATCGGCGTTCTTATGGCATTTGTTGGGGTAGCACTTATCGCATACTCTAAATAGATATTTGCTTGACTGCTCGAATGTTTAAATGAAAAGTGATTTATCTTTAGCGTCGTTAAACCAGACTTGTTTCGACTTTGTACGAATACTCAAATAATCACCACGTCATATCTTTTGTAGAAAAAGCACAGTCAAATGATGTACGGATCGCAAGATCTAACAAAAACCGCTCGAATGTCAGTTAGAATCTGAAGGCTTGAAAGATGAATTCGAGATTATCTTTCAATGTGAATCTGTTTGAAATCGTGATCTATAGCGATAATGCATAGTCGTCCCGCTATGAGTAAATGCCAGCAGTTGCACATTCTCACTTTTTCGCACTACTGCAAATGCCTCAGATTCTAGTTATTGAAGATCATAAAAGTTTGTTGAGAAGCATTACTAAGTCGCTTTGCGAAGCTGGCTGGGATGTATTGGGCGCCGACTCATTGGCAGTAGCAAGGCAGATAATTACGCCATCGACAGACTTAATTGTACTCGATCTTATGCTCCCCGATGGATCGGGACTCGATTGGTTAGTAAACATCCGACGGAGTGGCAATCGATCTCTCGTGCTCATTCTTACCGCACGAGATTCAATCGATGATCGGGTGATTGGGTTAGATGCGGGCGCCGACGACTATCTGATAAAGCCATTTGCTCTCGATGAGTTGTTAGCACGCGTACGTGCGTTGCTTCGTCGCGAAACCCACGGTGCGAACACGAAGATTGCCTTCCGTGATATTACTGTTGATCTCGTCTCGCGCCAGGCATTTCGCGGTGATCAGCTTATTGACATGCAAAATAGACAGTTTGAGTTACTTGTATATTTGATTAAACACCTTAATCAGGTGGTTACACGCGAAATGATCGCACGAGATGTATGGAAAGAACCGACTGCCACCTGGACTAATGTGATTGAGGTTCAGATTAACCAGCTTCGCAAAAAGCTTGATTCTGAAAGTGAACCGGCGCTCCTGCATACTGTGCGTAATCAAGGCTATTTGCTGGGAGAATTACCATGAGCCAGCTTTCAATCAGATGGCGTCTCACCTTGTGGTACGGTGCTTCGATCGCAGTCATGCTCTGTGTATTCGCTCTTCTTTTATTCATCATATTGCGTCAGCAAATAATCGCACGCACCGACGCGGGCCTTTTGGAAGAAGTCAAGGAGATGGCCGTTGAGGTTAAGCTAGCAGAGGATGAGGCCGACCTACGAGCGGCGGCGGAAAAACGGTTTGCGCAGCATTCATTTTATGATTTCCTCGTTTCAGATGAACAAGGCCATGTGGTTTTTTCGAGCGCTGGATTTGTTGCCAAGGGGACACATAATTTGGCTGTCACACGTTCTAGTGCAGTCACCCACTTTGAAACTCATATCATTGACGGTTTAGGTCCGTATAGAATTGCATCCGCGATAGTCTCCAGCAGTTTTGGGAGACTTCGCGTCCAGGTTTACCGCGAGCTATCGGCACTATACACGGATCTTAAAAGCTTGCAGTTGATGATGACTGTTTTGGCCGGCTTAGGGACTGTTATCTCGCTTGCGATAGGTCATCTCCTAACTCGGCGAGCGCTCGACCCTGTTCAAAAAGTTGTTGATGTCGCTAACTCAATAAATATTTCTTGCCTTGATCGAAGAATCGAGGTCCCGAATTCCGACGATGAGATCGGTAGATTGGCTGCTTCACTAAATTCTCTCATTGAGCGTCTTGAAAAGGCGGTGGCTGAAATTCAGCGATTCACGGCTGATGCGTCGCACGAGATTCGCACTCCTATAACAACGCTGCGTTTGGAGGCCGAAGCTACGCTTCAATCAACGAGATCGCCTGAGGAGTATGAACATGCCCTGACAATTGTCGTGGATGAGGCAACACGTTTGAGCCGCTTGACCGACCAGCTCTTGCACCTTAGTCGTCATGACGCAGGAATTATCGTTTGCGATCAAGATGTTGTTCAACTAGATGCTTTACTGGCCGATGTCACGGATCAGCTAAGGCCATTGGCGGCTAGTCGAATGATTGAGATTGAAGTCAATTCACTGACCCCAACGGAAGTCCGTGGAGATGATATTCGACTGAGCCAAGCCCTCTTTAACGTCCTAGACAATTCAATCAAATACACTCCTCACCAAGGCTACATTTGCGTCCAGCTGAGGACCAATGATAAGGAGGCAACTATTGAGATTAGCGACACGGGAATAGGTATCGCAAGCGAGTACTTGCCGCGTATCTTCGATAGATTTTTCAGAGTTGATAGTTCGCGAGAAATTGATGGGGGTGGGAGCGGACTAGGCCTTTCTATAGCACGCACGGCGGTTATTGCGCACGGCGGGACGATAGATGTTAAAAGTGAACTAAAAGTTGGAACGATTGTTACTATTCGCCTACCATTGTTGAGCGTCCCCACTGAGCAACTCGTGTCTGAATTGTCACAAGCGCGTCTATAGATAGGGATGGCCAAGTCATGAAAATTGGTCAGGCCATGAAATCCATAGATTGGAGTATCGCTAGATGACACGCATTAAGTACATCTGCATCCTTGCGGCTATCGCCGCTTTTACTGCTGCTTCTTTTAATTGGCGCCTTGTGGCCAAATCACCAACAGGACCAGGAAATCAGATAGCGAAGCAAACCGTCAGTCCTGCCACTATAAAGGCTACAGTGAATGAAGCCACGCTCAATGCCATTGAACTCAGTCCACAGGCCTTCGACCGTCTTGGGCTGAAATTACACGCCGTAGAGCTTCGCAGTATGCCCAGACATCGATCCTATGGGGCAGAATTAACGCTTCCGACGGGCGCGGCGGTGATTGTTGCCGCTCCGCTTTCAGGAACACTGCGAAATCCAAACGGTGTTGGATTTCCTCAAGTTGGTCAGCCGGTTCAGGAAGGTGAAACACTGCTCAAACTTTTGCCCATGCTTACTCCTGAGCGTGAAGTCCTCACTCCCGCTGAGCGAATTCGATTTGCAGAAGCTAAAGCGACAGTTGCTCAAACACAAATTGATGCTAATGGCCAATTCGAGCAGGCCACTGTGCAGCTTGAGGCGGCGCGCATTGCTTTAGCCCGTGCTGAACGCTTATTTAGCGAGAATGTTGGCACTCGACGAGCCGTTGATGATGCACAAGCTCAGTTTGAACTTGCGAAACAGGCGTTGGCGGCCTCTGAAGAACGCAAGAAATTATTGGATAATATCAATTTGGACGAAGACGCTGGAACATTGGAACCACTTGATATTGTGTCGCCGCTAAAAGGCATTGTGAGGGTGACGCATGTTCAAGCAGGACAAATTGTGGCATCAGGCGCTCCGCTTTTTGAAGTAATGAACGACTCGATGATGTGGGTCAAAGTTCCTGTCTATGTGGGTGAGCTTAATGATATTTCTGCAGATCGGCCCGCCCGATTGACTTTGCTTGACGGAGTTCAGTCAGAACAGGACGTGATTGCAAATCCTGTCTCACTTCCACCCACTGCAATTCCCCAGTCTTCCGCGGTAGACCTCTATTATGAGGTGGCAAATTTAGACCACGAATATCGACCTGGACAGCGCATCGCGGCCAATATTCCTCTCAATGAAGATACAGACGTAAAAGCTGTTCCATGGGCTGCCGTATTCCATGATGTCTACGGAGGTCAATGGGTGTATGAGGAAGTTGAAACATATAAGTATGCTCGACATCGTGTTGAAGTCGGCTGGATTGCAGATGGTTGGGCAGCACTTTTACGGGGTCCAGAAGTAGGAACCGTCGTCGTAACTGCTGGGGTAGCTGAACTGTCGGGGGTCGAATTTGGCTTTGCGAAATAGTTTTGCAAGGCACCTTTCGGCGTATATCTCTATTCGTTGTTAAGTGTTGAGTTGGTAGGAGACATGTATGCGGTGGCTTGTTGAGACAGCACTTCGATTGCGCGTTGCTGTGATTGCCGCCGCCCTGTTATTGATCGTTGGGGGGCTGCGAATGATCCCCGGCATGCCACTAGATGTTTTTCCCGAATTCGCTCCGCCTTACATTGAAGTTCAAACCGAAGCACCAGGACTATCGTCCGAAGAAGTGGAAAATCTAATCACATTCCCATTGGAGAATGCATTAGTCGGTACGCCCGGACTGCAAACGCTCCGTTCTAAGTCGGTGCTGGGATTGTCGTCAATTCGCATGCTGCTTCACGAGGACGCTGACCTTTACCGGGCAAGACAGTTAGTGCAAGAACGGCTTGCCGTTGAAACACCACGCCTTCCGTCGGTAGCCCGCCCGCCGGTAATCCTTCAGCCGCTTTCATCGCTCAGCCGAATGCTGAAAATTGGAATGTGGTCCGACAAGCTTTCTCAGCAGGAAGTTTCTGAGTTGGCGGTATGGACAATTCGACCGCGACTCATGGCTATTCCGGGAGTTGCCAACGTCGCTATCTGGGGCCAGCGTGACAAACAACTTCAAGTGCTAGTTGATGTCGAACGGTTACAAGCACATCGGCTGACACTCGACGCTGTGTTGCGAGCAGCGACGGATGCCGTTGTTCTCGATGCGGGTGGTTTCGTGGACACACCAAATCAACGCATGGCCGTCCGCCAGCTCGCACCAGTTCAATCTCCAGAAGATTTAGCGAAAACCGTTGTTGCATTCAATCAAAGCTCACCGCTTACGCTTGGCAATGTCGCCGAAATTCGAGTCGGCTCTCCTCCGCCGATTGGTAATGCCATTATTAACGATCAGCCGGGGATTCTTCTGATTGTTGAGAAACAACCAGGCGCAAATATGCTGGAAGTCACCAGGAAAGTCGAGGCAGCACTCGATCTTCTGAAGCCTGGCCTGAAAGATGTCGAAATCGATTCAACTATTTTTCGGCCAGCAACTTTTATTGAGCGTTCGATAGACAATCTTACTCATGCCTTATTGATTGGCTGCGTACTCGTTGTCGTTGTCTTAATTGCATTTCTTTACGATTGGCGGACTGCCATCATCAGTCTTACAGCTATTCCTCTATCTCTCATCGCGGCTGTGCTACTAATTCATTGGTGGGGGATGACAATTAATACAATGATCATTGCTGGATTGGTGATCGCTTTAGGAGAAGTTGTCGATGACGCCGTGATTGACGTAGAGAATATAGTTCGTCGATTACGTTTGAATCGCGCGGCTGAAAAACCGATGTCAAACTTTCGCGTTGTCTTAGAGGCCTCGTTTGAGGTTCGTAGCGCGATTGTGTATGCGACCGCAATCATTATCCTCGTTTTCTTGCCCGTATTTTTTCTTGAAGGTCTTCCTGGGGCATTTTTTCGACCACTGGCCATTGGCTATGTGCTGGCAATTTTGGCATCGCTGGCCGTTGCTGTAATTGTCACTCCTGCCATGTCTTTAATTATGTTGCCTCGTTCTACGGCTAGCGACCATGAACCACCACTCACCAAGTGGATCAAAATACCATATAGAAAAATACTACCGTGGTTCGTCAATCGTCCCATGACCGCAATTGCTATTCTTGCTGTTTCCTTCATTTGCACATTTGGCTTGCTACAGACCCTCGGAAAAGAATTTCTCCCTAATTTTAAAGAAACAGATTTCTTGATGCATTTCGTCGAGAAGCCCGGAACTTCAATCGAAGCGATGGATCGCATCACTATTCGAGCCAGTAAGGAATTGCGCTCTATCCCCGGAGTTAGAAATTTTGGAAGTCACATAGGTCGTGCCGAAGTCGCTGATGAGGTCGTCGGACCCAATTTCACTGAGTTATGGATAAGTATTGACGAATCTGTTGATTATGATGCGACCCTCGCAAAAGTTGAAGCGGCCATCAATGGATACCCTGGCTTGTATCGCGACGTACTCACCTACCTGCGAGAGCGCGTCAAAGAAGTGCTGACAGGCGCGAGTTCAAGCATTGTAGTTCGCATCTATGGACCAAACCTGGACGTTTTACGCGAACAGGCACAGCGAGTTGCTTTGGCAATGAAAGCCGTGCCTGGTGTTAGCAATCTTAAAGTTGAACCTCAAGTGCTGGTTCCACAGGTTGACATACGTCTCAAAGCCAACGCCGCAGAACGCTTTGGCTTGACCTCGGGACAAGTGCGGCGGGCAGTAACAACCCTTCTGCGCGGCACTAAAGTAGGAGAAATTTACGAAGACCAGATGAAGGTCGATGTCATAGTTTGGGGCACCGAAGCATCGCGCACTGATTTGACTGCACTTCACGAACTGCGCATCGATACGCCAGCCGGTGCCCAGATTCCACTTAAAGATGTCGCCGAGATCGGAATAGTACCCGCACCCAACGAGGTTAAACGCGAGAATGGTTCCCGAAGGATCGATGTTACGTGTGATGCTAAAGGGCGAGATCTAGGATCTGTGGCCACGGAAGTTCACAACGTCGTACAAAGCATTCCGTTCGACAATGGTTATCACCCAGAATTTTTAGGTGAATACGCCGCTTTACAAGCATCACAGAGGCGTTTGATATTGCTAGGTGGTGTAGCAATGGTGGGAATATTACTCATTCTCTACGTTGATTTTCAGTCTTTAAGGCTAACGATGTTGGTTTGCCTAACAATCCCATTTGCTTTGATTGGAGCTGTTGTTGCGGCCTGGATAGACGGCGGAGTGCTATCGCTCGGATCGTTAGTTGGCTTCGTAACCGTGCTGGGTATTGCCGCTCGCAATGGAATTATGCTTGTAAGTCATTACCGCCATTTGCAGGTGGCTGAGGGAGTACCATATGGCTTCGATCTGGTATTGCGCGGAGCCGAGGAACGCTTGGCACCAATCGTGATGACGGTTTTGACTACCTCACTAGCACTTGTTCCATTGATCATTTCCGGCAACAAGCCTGGCCACGAGATTGAGTATCCACTTGCCGTCGTGATAGTGGGTGGATTGTTTACATCGACGATTCTGAATCTGTTTTTGCTACCACCTCTGTATTTATTCTGGGGTGGCAATGCTGTGCAGCTCCCAGAAGATTGATCGTAGTAAAGATCCCATGGTCTTTGAAACCACCGTAAAGTCATCGCAACTTAACCTGTTTGTCATTCGTGATAGCATTCATTTTCATGATTTGATTAACTCTCGCTTATAGCACCAATTCGTGCTCATGTTGAAACTTTCTCCATTGCGAAGATGTATGGAAAGAGTGACGTGTAGCGCTATGTCTACGAGGGGTGGGATGGGACGTTTTCGCAACTATCATTTGCTTCTACTGCTAGCAGTTTGCGGATGCAAAACGTCCGCCGCTTCACAACCTCACAGTATTAGCACAAACGTATCTCTTCCTGCCACAGCCACGGCTGATTCCGTGGCCACTCCAGATTTGCAACAGCCATCGGCCGATGTTCTTCAGGTTTCGGCGGAATCAGTTGAAGAAATCGGTGTCGGCATTCCCAGCGAAACCCATTCCAAAGATGAGCTTTCTCCGCTTCGAGATACTCTCTCGATTGCGCTAACTCAGAACCCCGATCTCATTGCACTCAGGCAAACAGAGCGTGTTGGGCGAGCCGTCGTAGGGGTAGCGAATACATATCCGTTCAATCCATTTGTTCAGGTTCAGGCAACACCCTATCAAGAAGATGGTGGGACAACAGCTCATTATGTTTTATTGATGCAACGGTTGCAGCTTGCTCACCAGCAACAGTATCGTGAAGAATCTGCCGCTTCAGCATTGACGGGTATTCGTTGGAACATTCATCAAGCTGAGTTGCAGGCAGTCTCGTTGACCGCACAACTCTATTTCACGATGCTCTATCGGCGTGGACTTCGTGACATTGCCCAGAGTAGTCACGACAACAATGCCCTCTTGCTTGAATCTGTCGAAAAGCGGTTCAATGCAGGCGATGCAGCAGCCTCGGACGTGGCCACGGTAAGATTTGATGCCGATGCCACCTTGCAACAGCTGCAACTCGCTGAGGCAAACTATCAGTCGGCTGTTCGAGATTTACTACGTCAGATGGGAATGCCTGCAACTTCGACGTACGAATTCGTCGGAGATATTCAAAGAATCCGTTGGCGCTTGCCAGCCAATCACTGCTTGCAAGAGACAGCCGAGAGTTTAGCACTTGAGTTAGCTACCGAAAAGCAATTTCTTGAGGAAGCTTGGATAAGGGATTGCGCCGCAGCACGTCCAGATGTTCTTGCAGCACGTGCCAATATTGCTGTCGCTCGAGCCAATTTTAGGCTCGCTTCCGCCAGTCGAGTTCCTGATGTGAACGTCGGACCTTACTACCAACAGAATCCTGACGGTTTGACCCATGTCGGATTCCGTGCGGATATTAATCTGCCGGTGATTGATACGGGACGGCCCTTGCAATCACAGCGATCTGCCGAACTTAACCAACAATCCGTGACATGGAACCAGCTCTTACGCCGCGCCGAGCTCGAAGGCTTGGCAGCCTATGAACGCTACAAGGTTGCATATCAAGCACTTGAAGAAAGCTCGCAAAATCTCTTCGTTATGCCCCAAGAGCTACAAAGTCTTGAGCGGCAGTTTCGTGAAGGTGAAGTTGACGTCGTCAGAGCCATACAAGCGCGAACGAGCATATTACAAAAACAACGAGCTTACCTCGATCTGCTTAATGAAGCCGCTCAATCTGCGGCAACTGTGGTTGGAGCTATGGGCATACCGATTGAGGAGTTGATCCATGAATGAGCAGAACATTGACATCGAGTTCAATTCACGAATTCAACAACTATTGCAAATACAACTGCGGAAAGCACAGTAGCCCTAGCTCATTCACTCATTGATGGTTGATGCGTGCCAGCATGTCTGGAAGTTATTCAGCCAAGGTGAAACAAATTAGTTAGTGTATATATTTAATACGGGTTCCATTCTTTGAACATTCCTCAGGATTTGTATGAGTTAGCGAACCAAGAAAGTTCGGATCGAGTGCGCGCTGAAATGTGGCAGGGCCAGAAAGTTTGGGTTAAGAAAGCAACTTCCTCCAAAGCCACCACCTTTCATGCAATTCAGCGAAGTCTGGCTCGACTTATTCCTATAGAAGCATTTCAGCCAACGGTGAGTTTAGGTGGCGCGGCCGCGCTACGGTCGGAGGCTAGCCGAATCAAAGTATTGAAAGAATTAGGATTCCGAGTTCCTGAAGTGTTGGCCGTTACAGATCGCTGGATTGTGCTGTCCGACATTGGAGAATCTTTAGATAAACATCTGCACGCCAGTCATAAACCCAGCGTCGATGAAATCTATTCTGTAATTCGATCGTGTGCCCATCAACTTGCCCTGCTTCATTTGGCGGGACAATATCATGGTCGTGCAAAGATCAATGATTTTGTTTACTCCCCAGACAAGGGGATTGGCTTAATTGATTTTGAAGAAGATTTGTCTTCAATGACGCCAGATGCCGTTCAAGCAAGAGAAATTTGGTTGTTCCTAGGCAGTGTTTCTAGATATTCGGCGACTACTCCTGACATAATTGCCGTCGCATTTGACGCGTATCGGCAGACTCGAGGCAGCATTAATCCTCAGGAATTGAGGCGAATGCTAAGGGTTTTACGATTTTTCAAAATCCTGACAACTCCTTTTCTCCCATTACTGAGCAACGATGTGAAGCGAGCATATGCTGCCACTTGCTATCTCATTGATACTCAGTTTTAGAAGAGGAACGAGATGATTTTCTATGTCTGCTGCCTACTACTTGCAGTTTCCAGCCCTTTGTGAAAAGTCCTGTGTTTTGGAAAACGGCGGACGTGCCACTTAACTGCTTCGATGGCAAGTTTGGGAAAGTGATCCTAGTAAAATTCAACCAAAAATCGACTGATCAAGAATCAGTGCGTCTCTCTAAATGAATTCCACGGGTAAATAACACACCCGCAGCATCAGATTTCGCAAATTTTGCATCCAGATCAGCTTCGGCATGTGCTGACTCGTATACCAGCGCTAACACTCGACGCCTGCGCCTTCATAGCTAGGCTATCGGTGTGATCATAGAGGACTGCCAGCAAACAGCGCTTTAAGTGGGTATTTATGAAGTACACATTCAAATTTACTTAAGGAGCTACGCATGCCCACCAAACCCAAGTCTAAATCCGCCCCTGTCCACGAAGTCCGCATCGGCGGCATCAAGGCCGCGATTTGGGAGAACGATACGTCCGTCGGCACCCGTCACAATGTGACCGTCACCCGCCTTTACAAGAACGGCGACGAATGGAAGCAGACGGAGAGTTTTGGTCATGATGATACACTACAAACACCTGAGCCTACTTTCACTACTCTGGGAGTCGCGTTGAAATTTCCAACGTCAGTAAATCATTAAATCGTTTTCGACCAGCGTGCTATTTATCCTTTCCGCTTGATCCCTTACGCCCGCCGCCCGCTCCTCCTGATCGAAAGGCGGTTGTCTCAGTCCACTTTGCTAACTGGTCTTTATCGAGAATCTTAGCCATGCCGGTATCGAGGTTGGATTTCAAGTCTCGTGCAACAACACTCGAAAGCCTATCTTGGGCAGCTTCGGCTGCTGCTCGCGCCTTGCCATAGTCGAGGACGTAATTATAGGCAAGGCGTTGCGCCTGTCTCTCTTTTGAATCTTCGAGGTTGAACTCCTGAATTTGAAGAACGTAGCGGTCCCATCGAGGGTTGAAGCTACCTAAGGACTGAACGACTTGTTCCACTTGTTCATTTGTCAATAAACCAGCCAGTTCGGCTCGTAGTTTTTCGCGAGCTTCGTCATTAAGTTTATCGGACTGCTCTTTCTTTTCACTACTTCCTTGTTCCAATTTCGACAGCTTGCCGGTGGCTTCACGCCGTGCCATACGATGGTTAATGTATATCTCAGCGAGTCGATCTCGCTTGTCTGGTGGTAAACTGAGGGCTTCGGCGGTTGAATCTACTTGCGTCTTCCAGACAGCTTGTGTCTGTTCGTCGGAAGGTTTTTCCTTGACTACCGTGCCTTGAGCAAGAACCGCACTCGTACAGAAGCAAACCATCGAATAGAGCGTGAAAACGTGCACGATATTACTTGAACTACGAAGATGTTTCATCGGATTCTCCTGTCAATTAACCCTAAGGTCTACTTTCTGAGATACAGTACATATACTTATCGCCTCGCAGAATTATCTGCTCATCCAAGGCGATGGGCGAAGCATTGAAAACGTCGTCAAGGGCATTAGTGGCAAGCACTTCGAACTCTGAGCTATCTCTGAGAACAATACATGTTCCTTCTCGACCGAGGATGTAAATCTTTCCCCCTGCTGCTATTGGAGAAGCAAATACATTGCCAACGTCAGGCAATCGCTTGGGACCAAAAATAACTTCCCCGGTATAAGTGTTCAAACAACAGAGAATGCCTGCTTCGCCCTTGGTGAAATAAATCCGATCCTCGGAAAGCAAGGGAGAAGCAACATAAGGTGCTGCGGTCGAGTAATTCCACAATGGACCAGTGGTTTCGGTGATATCACCCCGCGAACTTAGTGGAATCGCATTCACAACATAGCCCAAATATCCTGTCATGCAGTATGCGACTCCCGCCGTGGCCACAGGCGATGGAATCGGACTCATTGCTTGTCCGCCGCACTCCCAGAGCACCTTGCCTGTTTCAAGGTCGTAACCGCGAGACCGCTCCGTCGAATTCGTTACGATCTGTTCGCGGCCGTCGTGGCGGATTATCAGTGGTGTACCCCAAGTTGTAGCTTCTTCTCGATCGGACCGCCACTTCTCGGTGCCAGTTTTCGGGTCTAGGTTGGTTATAAAAGACTGGCCCTCGTGATCCCAGTTGATGATTAGCGAGCCACCGTGAATCACGGGCGAAATACCTTCGCCAAATCCACGTCTTGTTTGCATTTCTCCAAGGTCCCGCTTCCATTTCAACTCACCATCGAGAGTGTAACAATAAATCCCGTACGAACCGAAGGAAACGTAAAGGAATTTGCCATCCGTCGTTGGAGAAGCCGAGGCATATCCGTGGGAGGCGTGATGGCCATCAAACGGCACCGTTTCACATGCCGTTCGCCGCCAGAGTAGATCACCGGATTTGCGATCATACGCCAAAACTTCGAAACGATGAACTGTACTAGGCTTTGGTACTGTCTGTGGTGCTTCACCATTTTTTGCACCACCTCGCCGTCCACCATTTTTTCTTTGAGAGGGACCACTCTGATTGGCGGATTTTGAAGCTTGGCTGATAATCGGCTTTGTGCCTGTGTCGATAGCCGTCAGCAAGAATATCCGATCCTTCCAAACTATTGGCGTAGAGCTACCCTTACCCGGAATTTCGATCTTCCATTTGATGTTGGTCGATTCGTCCCAGCTCACTGGGGGATTGCTGCGTGGAGAAACGCCATCGGCATTGGGGCCTCGCCATTGGTGCCAATTGTCTAGATGCTCGCCTGCTAATCTGTTAGTTTCTGCGATTACGCTGGGGACGAGGACAAACAACAAACATAGGCTGATTAACAATTTATTCATCATCTGTCTGTCTTGCGCGCGGCCTCACCAACTGAACTATCCGTCCGCGACGAACGATCGACAATCCAGATATTCCGGAACCTGTAAGCTTCCCCATGATCCTGCAACATGATTGGGCCTTCGGCAGCATCGCCCAATCGCTTAGCTGCCCCTTTGCGAGGCCCCAGTTGCACATTCTCGTGGATAGAAATTCCATTCAGTTTCACTGAGGCTTGAGCTTCCTCTCTGAGTGTTCCACCATCGGAGAATCGTGGCGCTCGGAAATCTATGTCGACAGCATGCCATCGGTTAGGGGCGCAGTGGAGGTCGGTGGTGGGTCGTACAGGTCTTATCAAATTCTCGAAAACGCCACACACCAATCCCTCGGGGGCACTCTCTGCTCCCTTGATTCCAAACTCATATCGGGCGAGCAAAAATACTCCACCATTCACATCGCCGGGCGGAAGAAAAAACTCGAAGTGGAGCTTAAAATCACTGAACTTACTACGGCTAATGAGCGAACCAGAATTAGGTACAACTTCCAGCGATCCATCTTGGGTAATTTTCCAGTCTGCAGGCCCATCCGACTCTTCCCATTTTTTGCCTGCCTGACTAACCCATTCATCTTGGTTGCTGCCGTCAAACAGAACTGTGGCATCGCGAGGCGGGGGTGCCGTCGAGAGTTTTGGTGATCGCTCAAATGCGAAGACAACTCCCACATGAGCGAAGCAAAAACTCAATAGCAAGATTGATCTGGTACAGGCTCGCGTACTGATATTACTTATCATATCTTTTATTTGAGGCTCTCTGTCAACGTTCGCTATTAAAAACAAAGTCCCGAACAGTACGAGCAAGTCACATACACTTGCTACTAGACATCGAACAAGAATGGCCGTGTCGTCGAGGACTAATCTCGCTGCGCCACAACCCCGTCGTCAATTCCCAGCAAGGCTTCCCAGGGAGTGTCTACGATTTCTGTTAAAGCCGTTTGTTCCGAATCGAAACCGCCGTCTATGGAATCTGAAATGAATGAGACGCTCCCATCGGCAGAAGCAAAATTGGCGCCCCCCGGATGGCGACTTGAGAAGCCCCTTCTTGCAAAAGAATTCGACTTCGTTGCAATTGAACTCGAGTAATTCATGGCATACTTACCACACGCCATCGCATCTGCGAGACCGATTTCAGAATTATCGCGTACACCTCGAATTCCAAAGACTACTCCCGCTCGACCTAGGACGGTACCCTCAGTGCCCACCAGCGTCGTTTCCCAACTTCTCTCACCTACAATGAACGTATTGCTGGTTCCGTCAGTAATCTCGGAGATGCGAGCACCTTTTTCAATGGTAAATATTCCGTTGGCAGCGTCACCTGGCGCACCACGATACCGCCTTAATTCATTGCTACTGTTGACGCCCACATAGTCAGATGTTGCCAATCCGTAGAGGGCGCCACCTTGACTTTGAATACTCCGCTCTTCATTGATTCCTGGACTTGCCGTAGTCGGACACAGAAAAACGGGAAGTGAGGTCTGCATGGCTGCCACCTTCTCCGGATTGTCAAGAGATGTGGCTAGATCAGCTTTAGTGGCGCCGATCCTATCGTACAAAACCCCTTGCTCAAGCTGCGGCAAAATCAAGGCCATCCAACTCCAATTTCCCAGGTAAGAGTTTGAAACTGACGGAGGCGTCGGATTTTGATGGACACAACCAGAAGGAAATCTTTTCGCAGTGTCGTGATAGTTCTGCAGAGCTAAGCCAATCTGTTTCATACCATTGACGCACTGAGTCCGGCGTGCTGCTTCGCGGGCAGCTTGAATGGCAGGCAGCAATAGGGCAACCAGAACGCCAATAATAGCAATGACAACCAACAATTCCACGAGCGTGAATGCGAGTGGACTCGCTTTCGTGCCCCTAATGGATTTGCGAAAATCACTGCCTGGAAGAAAGATCGGTGATACTTTTCCGAAATTTTTGGGAATTCGCATGTTATCAATTACGCTGGTGATAAGAAAGAAGACAAGGAATACCGAAGCGACGTTGATAGAGCTCCACGCTCCTTGAAAATCATTTATTCAGAGTTCAGACAAGAGTGCTAGAGAGTGCTGCCACACAAATTATGCACGATTGACGCGTTCTATTGCCAATCCTATTTATGAATAGCAGTTCAATTCGATTCCATGACAAGATTTTCTGAATTGTTGGTAAAACATGCTAATAAACGTGTTATTTGTCGCATTTTGTCCTAAAAGTCTGATTCACAGCTATTCAAGGTGTAAGCGTTTGAGTGATCTTGCCCTCTGCCGAGTGTAAGCATTGGCTTGAGGTCCATTCACTCTGTGCTTACTCTCATCAAGCGCGACGAATGGCCTGAAATGCTCAGGCTAACTAGCAGGAGATCTTCTCACATGTCATACCGAGTGCATCGCTCTGGGTTACTTCTTTTGCTATTAATTGTGGCAGCTTGTGGAGTTGTCGACAACGTCCAAGCAGAGATACTCGTTGAAGAGTTTTTTTCTCATCCAAATGGCAACCTTGTTGGTAATTCGCCCACCCCGGGGCCTGGCAATGCGTGGGCGGCACACGATGACTTGGGCGGCACTCCTATCCAAGTTCTAGGTGGTTCGGTTGTCCTCAGTCAAGGTAGCGGCGCGGGTGGCCGCGAAGATGTTAACGTGGGATTTATTTCCCAGGCGACAACGGCAATCACTTATGCTCGATTTGATTTCAAACTTCCTGGTGGTCAGGATCTCAACAGCCCGACTCTTCTAGATTCCTTTGGATTATACTTTGCCCATTTCTATTCAGGTCTGCCGACGACAGGATTTAGGGCGCGATCGGGAATTGTGCAGCCTTCGTCCGGGGGAAATTTTGGCCTGGCGATGAACGCTTCTGGTGCTCGTCTTAACGAGGGCTCAACGTGGCCGGTGGATTTATTTTTCGATACTACATATAGAACGGTTGTTTCTTACGATGCAAATACCGGTGAAAGTAAATTGTGGCTCGACCCCACGGACGAAAATAGCAGCTTTATTGCCAACTCTGCAGGAGCAGCGATCGGGACGTCGATTCAGGGATTCGCATTTCGCCAAAGCAATGATTACACCGGTACCCAGATTGTTGACAATCTGGTAGTTGCCACAACTTTTGCCGAAGCCTTGGCTGGGACCGGTGGCTCGATTTTTCTGGATGCTGACTTCAATGAAGATACTTTCGTCAATAGCACGGACTTAGGTATATGGCAAACCAACTATGGTCTGACGGGTGTTGCAACGAAGTCTCAAGGAGATGCCGATGCAGATTCCGACGTAGACGGCAGGGATTTCTTGCTTTGGCAACGACAGTTTGGCCAAAGTCCTTTCGTAGCTGCTAATGCAGTCCCTGAACCCCATACGTTGGTTTGTTTAATCCTTGTTGGAGTGATGTTACTGTCGGCGAGACAGGTTGTCTGAACGAATGGATCCATTTGATTATAGGAAATCGCTAACGAAACTGAATTTTGCTTTTTGAAAGGGGGGGACTTGAATGTTCTTACGCAAACTTATCTACGCGATGCTCGCGACCTTTATTTCAACTGTTCTGCCGATATCGGCATTTGCAGGAATTCTTGTTAAAGAACAGTTCTCGCACCCAAACGGTAATCTTGTGGGGCGTACTCCGACTCCTGGTCCCGGTGGAGCGTGGACGGCCCACAGTAGCGGTGGTAGCAATCCTGTTCAAGTGTCGGGGGGAGTCGCTGTGTTACAGCAGGCTAGTGGCGGTCGTGAAGACATTAACACAAGTTTTACTCCACGATCTGCAACAGACATTACCTACGCGAGTTTCGACTTACTGCTGCCCAGTGGACAAACTGTAGACCCTGACGCAGATGGTCTATACTTTGCCCACTTCAAGAGTAGTAGCGCCACCACTGGCTTCAGGGCTCGTGTCGGTGTTGTCGCCCCGAAGGCTGGCGGTGATTTTGCTTTGGGCTTTCACGCATCGGGTAGTTCATTAGATCCTGCAGGCGGTGGCTTATTTTGGCCGATCGACCTTTCGTTCGACACGACCTATAAAATTGTTACTGCGTACAATGCCGCGACCGGTGAATCCACATTGTGGCTTGATCCTGTGAATGAATCCAGTTCGAACCTATCCAATGCGGCGGGCGGCGGATTCGGAACAATAATCGAATCGTATGCACTGCGTCAGAGCAACGACTACACAGGTTCACAGCTAATCGACAACCTTTTCGTTGCTACAACTTTTGGAGAAGCACTTACGGGAGTGGAAGTTCCCGAGCCCAGTACGACCTTGTTGTTGGCAATATCTTCCTTATTGCTAGTCACGAGACGTTGTAAGATTTAATTGCACTTAATTTGGGTAGGTCGCGAACGACGACTAATTTAAGGAAGCCGTTATTGGTCGGTGGCATTTTATGTCACCGACCAATGTTTTTTGTTCAATTGTGTAGCGCTCTCTAGGTGCTGAGAGGCTAACAGTTCTTTGATTTTTTCAGGCGAGCTTCCCAGCGCGGTTGTACCGCCAAAGATTGCAGCGCTATTCCCGGGATTCTGCGCGGTCGCCATCAAATACAGTGGTAAAGACAGCCTGCGAACCAGTTGTCTCTAAAAAGAATCCCTCGCGGCGATGTGGTGGCATGTCGGGCGTCGAGCCATGCCAAACCACGAACTTCCCAGGCACCTCAAATCGAAGGCGGAGTATTTCTTTACCATATTCGACATCGAAAGTGACGCTATCGCTGTAGTTGGCTACTTTGACATCTTGCCAATAACGGAAGGCTTTCGGACGACCATCTGCAAATTGCTGATCTGGTTCAAATGTTTTAGGTAACCTAACTTTACCCTGGAGGTGCAGTGCAAGCCCCAGTTTTTGAGGCCCCTCGGCTGAAGATTCAATCTGGACGACATCGATCAACCTGTCGTCTTTGATACTGAGTGTGCGACTCGCTTTGGCGTCAAGTCGATAAACGGGATGTGACACAGAAATGCGAGGTGGATCCGTTGAGAATTCGACGAGTTCACCCGCTCGAGTTTTTGTAAAGGGATCTGGTCTCCGGCCTTTAGGGGGTTGCTCTTGGCCCTCGCCGTTTACCAATGGCACATTGTGGTTGAGGCCGTGGATGTAATACTCTCTATGAAGTGGCGAGCCATAACCTACCGTTCCGGGGTCATGCGTAACATCCGTGTTCTTATAAAACGCGGAGAAATTTAGGACTTCGGCTTGTAAGTGGGATTTGACAGGTGGTTGGCCATAGTGAATGAACACCTGCCATGGTCCTTGTTTAAGCACTCCCATTCTGGACGTCTCGAAGTTACGCGACGTAACTTGGGGCAATTGAGTTGATTTGCCCTCTCCTCGGGCAGGGGGATCAAGAAGCGTATCCCAGTCGTATCGTTCTTTGGCGAGTTCGATGCCTTGGGGCGTTGGGAAGACGCGATAATTCTGTTCCAAAAGCTCGTAATCGGGTGAAAAAAGTTGGCCTTTCGTGTCCGAGGGAGTAGGCAATTGTCCGTTCGGAAAGCGCAAGTAAACTGTTGACAGCATCAGGTTTTGAACCGTTGCCATTTCTAGAGCCAAGTCATCTGCGCGGTCGTAAAGTCCCGCAGTTTCAAACAAAGAAGCCAGAGCATTGACGACGTAGCTGTTATAACCAAATGACTGCTCAAACCAAAGATAGTCGCTAGTAATGCCCTCGGCCACTTGCTGACGGACTCCAAAGGGACCGTCAATCGCTGCCTGCCACATCTCATTATCATCAAAAACGAGAGCCACCTGGGCCGAAGCGGAACGGAGCCAACATGTGATATTGAGAATTTTTGGAAATCCTGCGTTCAGCACGCCGACTTCAGGCACAAAAAACTTATCATGCCAGAGTTTTTTACGATCTTTGTCAACGTAATCGCCAAGAAGGCGAACCGTTTGGGCATAGGTAATGAGATTTACTCCTTCTGTGAGCACCTGCCAAAACAACCGTGCTCCTTGACGTTGAGGTTGCCATTCTTGGAGGTGGTTGGCGTAAAAATCCATTTGGCTTGCGGCCCATTCGGCATAACGAACCTCTCCGGTTAACCGGTAGAGTCGTGCCGCGCGTTCCATCATTAAAGCATGGTTTTCACGCCAAATCCGAACCCAGGCTGCTACTAGTTTATCGGTTAGTTCGACGCGAGGATCCGATTTGCTGGCAAAATGGTCCGTCTCTTCCCCAGGGATCGCTTCCGTCCAGATAAGCTTGGAGCCATCCTTCGGGCTGACGAAGTCATTGGACCAGCCAGCTATCCATGAAGTCCGATCTCGATGCTTAGCTATCCATCTATCAACGGCCGAACGCTCGGATTCTAGCCATTTTTGCCAAATGGGATCGCGAGCCACTAGGTGCCGGGCATTTTGCCAGTCTTCGCGGGCCATTCTGTAAGGCTGACCCTCATCGTCATAAATTTTTAGCTCTGGAAAGTGTTTTTCCGGAGAATTCTTGGGATAAGGGGCTCCTGTGGCAATTGTAGGCCACGCGGCCACCCCAGCTAAAGCAAAGAGAAGTAAGAAATTTTTCAAGTTTGTAACCTTCATTTCTGGAGGTGCCGGTATGCGATGAAAAGAGCTTTATTCAACAGTTCTTAATAGCCATTTGGCCGTCGATTAGGACCATAATTGAGTGTACGAGTTTGTCCTGATTCCGATACAAACTGCTATTAAACTACTGTTTGGGTGCGTCTCGAAGTCGTTAGTAAATTAGCTTTTGAGATTGGAGTCAGCCTTGGTCAACAGTCATACAAGTCGAAGAGAGTTTATTCGCCACTGTTCTTTAATGCCTTTAGCAGCGGCCACGGTCGGTGGCCTGGCGAGCGGAGTTGCGTCGGCTCAAACGCCGATCACAAGAATTGGCGGCCCCAAACTAAAGATTAGCCTGAATGCTTATTCATTTAGCAAGCTCCTCAATAATTACAACAAGAATCGTCGCGGGAATAAGCTGGCACTTATTGACCTACTCGATTTTTGCGCTGAGCACAATTTTGATGCGATAGACCCTACAGGATATTTCTTCCCTGGTTATCCAGCTGTTCCAGAAGATGATTACATCAACAATTTCAAGCGCAAAGCGTTTCAGCTAGGTCTTGATATAAGCGGTACAGGGGTTCGTAACGATTTCGCCACCCCAGATGCGGCGAAACGTGCCGCAGACGTTCAACACGTTAAAGAGTGGATTGAAGTTGCGGCCAAATTAGGTGCACCCGTTATTCGCGTGTTCGCAGGACTTGAACCTGCAGGACACTCCTGGGATGAGGTTGCCGAGTGGATGGCGGCAGATTTGAAAGAATGTGCCGACTACGGAAAAGAATATGGAGTATTAGTCGGTGTACAGAATCATGGCGACATGCTCAAGACAGCGAAGCAAACGCTAAAAATTGTCGAGATGGTCAACTCTGATTGGTTTGGTGTGATCGTGGATACCGGTTACTTTCTAACGGACGACCCTTATGCTGATATCTCGGAAGTGATCCCATATGCGGTCAATTTTCAAGTTAAAGAAAGTCCTTACGGAAAGGAAAGTACTGAGCGAACCGATTTGCCCAGGCTGATTGAGATTGTGCGTAAACAAGATTATCGTGGTTACCTTCCTATCGAAACACTTTCTGTCCCCGGCCGACCCTACGATCCGTACACTTTAGTGCCCCAATTTCTCGCAGAAGTTCGTAGCGCAATCGGTCCGACCGTATAGACGAACAGGGTTCTAATCAATGTCTGAATTTCCAAAAACAGAAGGAGAAGCCCGAAAGCGATTGGTGGCACTGATCTCTCAGCATCAACGCAGAATATTTTCGTACATATATACCCTTGTTCCCCGTAGGCAGGACGCTGAGGATCTACTGCAAGAGACTATTATGATCGTCTGCGAAAAGTTCGACGAATTTACCGAGGGAACGGATTTTGTCGCGTGGGCATCTCAGATTGCTTACTGGCGAGTTCGTTATGCACGACAAAAATACGCGCGTTCAAAAGTTCTTTTTAGTCAGGAAATACTGGATGTCGTTGCTAAGACTGCTGGTGAGATGACCAAAGAACTGGATGAGCGCCATACGGCATTGGCAATTTGCCTCGATAAACTGCATACTCGCGACAAAGAGTTTATTATGACGCGGTATGAACCTGGGGGCGGTGTGGAAGAAGCTGCTCGGAAATCAGGACGATCGATAACGGCCGCCTACAAAGCTCTCAGTCGAATCCGCAAACTTTTGCTTGACTGCGTATCAGAGCAATTGGTGATCCGAGGTGCCACATGAGCATAAACGATCAAGAGATACTTGAGCTTCATCGACTCTGTAATTCCGTGATCGACGAAAGTTTGTCAGGAAGTGATGTACAACGGCTTGAAAGATGGGTTGTTGCATCGGAAGACGCTCGTCAATTTTACGTACGGTCAATGGATCAATCGGCTAGCTTGGGGTCCTATGCGAGCGAAATGCAGATCGAAGCCCCAGACCTACACCAGCGAGCCTCACTGGTTCTGCTAAAACGCTATCCCGTGTGGCTCGCGGTTGCGGCTACGTTTCTTGTCGTAGGAATCGCATGGTCGAGTTTTACTCCGCAAAAAGCTACAGTCAAGCCCGAACAGCGGGAGTATGTTGCCAAGTTAACCGGCCAAAAAGACTGTCAATGGAAGCCAGCGGGGCGCCGTATGGAGTTAGGTGATTTCTTCTGTCGCGATGATAATATCGAGCTATTTCGCGGACATGCTGAACTGACTTTTGATTCAGGAGCTGTTGTGGTTGTCAACGCTCCTGCCAAGCTTGTAATTAACTCGGCTTGGGATGCCATACTGGAGCATGGGTCCATTACCGTTAACGCGCCGACGCAGGCGATTGGATTTCGCATTTCCCACCCCGCTGTCGAAGTGATTGATTTGGGCACGCAATTCTCGATGTTTGCTAACGGCGAGGGAGTTGCCAACGTTTTTGTGACCCAAGGCGAAGTTGAGGCGATGCCGGGTTACGGTTCAAACCGGGACGCCATACTTCTTCATGCCAATGAATCGCGCCAATTTGCCTTAACAGGCGAAGTTCCTGAAAAGGATCATCAATCGCTGGAAAATCCAAACGATAGCTCTGTTTCGTTTGACCGGTCAACCGCCTTGCCTAAACATGTGAGATGGAGCTTTGATGAAGTTAACGGCAGAAAAATTTCTTCGGAGTCAGATGCCATATCGAATAAGTCACCCATAATGTATCTAAGCAAAGATTCTCACGAAGCACATGCCGATGGCTTTCTTGATGGTGGCATTAATTTTGACGGTAAGCTATTCGCTCGAGCTGAATTCGCGGGACTTTCTAGCAATTCGCCAAGGACAGTCTCTTTCTGGGTGAAAGTTCCTCGTGATGCGGCGCTGTCAGGCGCTTATTCCATGGTGGCTTGGAGGGCGGGTAGCTCAAAACTCGGCTTGCGCCCCGTTCACGTTGGTTGGAATCGTAATCCTGATGAAGGTCCGCTCGGTGCCTTACGGACTGATTTTAGTGGTGGGCACTCGATGGGTACTACCTCGCTTCGTGATGGTCGTTGGCATCATATCAGCGTTGTATTTGTTCCTGGCATGGACTCTGATACTCCTGTACAAGTTAAGCAGTATGTAGATGGCAGGCTGGAAAGTAATAGAGTTATCGAAGGGCCAAAATTGAGCATTCTCGGCAAGGGAGTTGAAGAGAAAGACACAAATCTTACTGATGTGCTTTGGCTAGGGTGCCGTCTCGGTAGCGGCGGTCCGAAGAAAGATAGATTTCAAGGGCAAATCGATGAGCTTGTAATCTCAGATAGCAGTCTTAGTCCAAGTGAGATCACGCGAATGATGGAAAGCAGCGAGCCACTTACACGCAACCATTAGTTCCGTTTCGTATCGAACTGCAAAAGTATGGGCTCTCTTTCTTTACCTTGGTTACATCGCTCTTTATGCGAATAAGTCGCTACGATAGTTTTCATACCTATCACTGGAACAATGATCACCTTCCAGAACCGATCGAAAAGATCGAGTCACCTCTGCATGGAAGTTGGACTTTTAGTGGCATTCCGACCAATTCCCCGCTGGGTGGGCGGCAGGCCCTTTACTCAATGGGGCTTGGTGCCTTTACTATGCCGGCTTAGGTTTTGACATCCCCACCTATAAACGCGTGCGCAGTGGTCGACGTTACTGTTCTACGCTCCCAAATCTCTTAAGAGTCTCATGCAGTTCTCTTCGTGGTGGTGAATCTGAAATTCGCAATTGTAAGAGATTCAAAGGAAGTTGGGCCGTATCATTTGGATTGCCTCCCAAGCATCTCAGATATGGGAAGCAGATATTATCTAACTCGCCAGCGTCTGCCTCCGAACATACTTCTCAACGCCTCAGTGGTGGGCACGATGAAGGTCGGATGGCACTTCCAGAGTTGACAGAGGACTACGCGACCTGCGCCGCAAAAGCCGTCACGCAGCGCGCTGCTACAACGAAAATTAAAGTTTTCCGTCCAAATGTCGATTCGAACGATGGTCAATTGTTCCAGCACCGCAAGGTGCGTCATCATTGGCTTGCCGCGGTGGGCAAATGATTGGCAAAACGCCTCGGCGTGTACGGTCTTGTGTCCAAGTTCGACTCCTGCACCGTTGCGCGATGACCATAAGTTGAACCTTGGAGACGGGCAGCCTATACCGTTTTAAGTGGGTATTAAGGAAGTTACGTGTTCATTTTCATTTAAGGAGCCTCTTATGCCTACCAAACCCAAGTCCAAGCAGTCCCCCGTCCATGAAGTCCGCATCGGCGGCATCAAAGCCGCGATCTGGGAGAATGAAACCTCCGTCGGCACTCGCCACAACGTCACGGTCACCCGCCTCTACAAGGATGGCGACGAATGGAAGCAGACCGAAAGTTTTGGCCGCGATGACCTGTTAAATCTCGCCAAGGTCGTCGACCAAGCCCATTCCTGGATTTTCGAGCAAGCGGCCTGACCCACCGCTGTCAGTTGCAACCGTCACACTAAAGATGCTCTCAACGAACGGAACGTTGAGGGCATTTTTTTCATTTTTGTGCAAGGTATGGCGAGAATCGAAGTTGCCCAAGAAATCCAAGTCTACCAAGCCGTCGATTCCACCCGGTCGAACGACGCCCATACCGACTAGACCTGATCGAGATCGCCGAGCGAGGCAGCACTCTCGTATCGCCAGAGTTTTGCAAATTCTCAGTTTGATCCAATCACGAGGCCGTTGGAATAGTCGAGCCATCGCTCAAGAACTCGATATCTCGGAACGAACGGTTTACAGAGACTTAGAAGTTTTGGAGTTTGCCGGTGTCCCCTGGTACTTCGATGATGATGACCAATGCTATCGGGTCCGACCCGACTTTCGCTTTCCGACCTTGGGACTCACCGACGACGAAGCGGCGGGGCAAGCCGTAGCGACGGCCGTCTCTCGTGCCGTGGGACTTGACGCCTCGCAAGGTTCTCAGCCCATAACTCGAAAGCTGTCCTCGAATTCAACGCCAGCCATTCAAAAGACGCTCGACGATGCGGCTCGTTTGATTGAAGTCTTTGACTTAAAACTCGTCGACCACAGTCATCATCAGGAAGCGATCAAGGCGACACAGCATGCTTTACTGCATGGCAAACAGTTAATCGGCAACTACGAGAGCCCCTACGAAGATCGAGCACGTCGGATTCAGCTGCACCCCTATCGACTCTGTCTTATCAAAAACGCTTGGTACGTGATCGGTCACCAGCAGGGCGAGTCAACTCCACGGACTTATCGGGTTGCCCGCTTCCAGACCTTACGATTCCTCGACGACCCGGCCAATATTCCAGCCGATTTCAATATCCGGGACTACTTTGGCAACGCGTGGAGCGTCTATCGCGGTGCGTGCACGTATGAGGTCGAGCTCTTCTTTAAACCCCCAGCGGCCAAGATTGTCATAGAGACGCAGTGGCACCACACCCAAAAAGTTACGAAACATCGAGATGGTAGTGTGACCCTCACCTTCACGGTCGATGGCCTTGAGGAAATCCTCAATTGGCTACTGACCTGGACCGGCAAGGTTCAAGTTCAACAGCCGTCCGAACTGCGAACCCTGTTCTTAACCAGTCTTCGTCAGGGTATTGAAGATAACGAAGACTAGATTTCACATGGACATCCTCATCGCCATCCTGGTGTTTGATTTATGCGTGATCATAGCCGATTGGCTGGATCGTAAACGGTGAACTGCGAATTTAGTTGAGCAAGGCCAGTGACAGTCCCACCTCTGGCAGTGCCAACCGGTACAACGGATGTCAGAGCAGATTGAGTAGTCCCAGGAATGAGAACTTGAGCAAATTGCCAGCAACTAGCGACCGTCAACAACTCCCTAGAAACACACAGAGCAATTTAGCTAAGGCCCTGGCTCCTGAAGACATCGCGGTCGGTGATTTCGTAGCGGTGCTGTACACCTCACGCGAGTTTCCCAAGATCCAATGGGATTCTACCCCCAGTGGAGAAACCGTCAGAGTCACTTACATTCCCGGAGACGGTGGACTCCCTCAAAAAGTTGACCTGCCCCCTTCACCCGAGACCACACCTGAAGCGAGAATTTGGTGGTGGTTGTAAGCGAAGGAGGATCATCGATGGCACGAGGAAACAAGTTCACAGCGGAGCAGATCATCACGAAGCTGCGTGAGGCAGAGGTCCTATTGGCTCAGGGTCAGAAGGTCCCTGAACTTTGCCGGCGGTTAGGAATTTCCGATAAGACCTATTACCGTTGGAAGAAGGAGTACGGTGGTCTGCGGATGGACCAGGCGAAGCGTCTGAAGGATTTGGAGAAAGAGAACGCTCGTCTGAAGCGTCTGTTGGCGGACGCGGAGCTGGATAAAGCGATTCTGCGGGAGGCCGCCTCGGGAAACTTCTGAGCCCGGCGAAGCGGCGACGCGCGGTGGCGTATGTGCGTGATGCACTGGGCCGCCAGTGCGTGACCGAGCGTCGGGCATGTCGCGTGTTAGGGCAGGTTCGAAGTACGCAACGACGCTGTCGCTATGCGGCGAGCGACGAGCCGCGTCTTATGAAGCGGATTGTGGAGTTGGCCACCGAGTATGGGCGATACGGCTATCGCCGGGTGACGGCCTTATTGCGTGAGGAAGGATGGCGAGTGAACCACAAGCGGGTCGAGCGGCTGTGGCGTCAAGAGGGGCTGAAAGTCCCTCAGAAACAGCCCAAGCGGAAGCGTCTGTGGCTGGCTGATGGATCGTGCATCAGGCTTCGGCCGGCCTACCAGAATCACGTCTGGAGCTACGACTTCGTGGCGGATCGGACGAGCGATGGCCGAGCCATTCGGATGCTGACCCTGATCGACGAGCACACCCGTGAGTGCCTGGCGATCGACGTGGCGAGAAGCCTCAAGAGCGAGGACGTGCTGGAGCGACTGAGCGACCTGTTTGTGCGTCGTGGGGTGCCGGCCTACCTCCGCAGTGACAACGGTTCGGAGTTCACCGCGACGAAGGTTCGAGAGTGGCTCTCTCGCGTCGGCGTGAAGACGCTCTTTATCGAGCCAGGCAGTCCTTGGGAGAATGGTTACATCGAAAGCTTCAACGGCAAGCTGCGTGACGAACTGTTGAACCGCGAAGTCTTCGACACACTGTTGGAAGCGAAGGTGCTGATCGAGCGCTGGCGACACGTGTACAACACCGTGCGGCCACACAGCTCGCTCGGCTACCGCCCACCCGCACCCGAGGCGATCGAGCCTGCTTCGTTCGCTTCGGCTACGCCTCAGCGAACGAAGCAGGCTGGCGTTGGAACAGGTCCAACACTAACTTAAGAATTGGTTCCATTCTTGGGGGCAGGTCATGCCGTCGAAGTGCTTGATGACGTCACGACGTATCAAACGCATATCGCGCAAGGTTTGCTTCACATCGGAATGATTGCGCAATATACGTCTTGTTTGGAAGATGCACTCCCGGAATATATGGAATCCGAATTTTCTCCAAGCTTGAAGAAATCTATGGAGTTGGCAGCTACGGCAGCACAGCTTGCGTTGGAGGCTCTATGTGAGGTTGCATCTGATCCTGGGAATGCTGATCGCGCAAGCAGTTCAGATCTAGCTGAAGTTTACGAAGATTTTTTGGCGCACTCGATCATTGTCCTGAGAAGTCTGGAGGAAATGACGCGTGTAGTGATTTGGAGCAGTGACCAGGTAGATTCGGATAACTGGCCTGCGAACTATCGATTGCACTTGCGAAATCTTTTGAGTGACAAAGTCGAGGCTCGAATGTGTCTCGAGACTCGTATTCATCGGGCAGATAAGCGGTTTCCGACGAGTGTTGATCCAAGCTGCGTCGAGCGATGGAACGATGGCAGTTGGGCTCGGATCAAGCGAGAAATGGTTTGGGGACAAATGAAAAAGGTTCCCGACATATTCACTGACGTTCCGCGTTCAGACTGTGATCACGCTGACTATGACACGCGCTACCGGCGAATACTCACAGATGCAGGGACGGCGAAAGAAGCGAGACTACAATGTAATAAATGCGGTGAAGATTTTGAGTCGCTAGATTCCTTGCGAGCAGATGCTTCATACGAGTGAAAAGGTTGTAACGTTTAAATTTATGCCTCTCAACCGGCATTTGTTATCTTCGGATAATAAACTGCGGTTGAGAGGCGTTTGCCGCTCTGCAAGAATCGGCTAGAGATATTTGCATCCTATTTTCAAAGTCTTTTGTCCTTTTGATCAGTACTTTCTATTAATCATCAGTTCACGTTAAGGTCAGTGCTAACTAACACAAAACCTTGCAGTAATTCACTACTGGTCCCTGTTTGTCGCCAAAGAATCAGCTCGCGTGACTTTTTCGATGATATTTGTTTGACATCCGTCATTCTTTATGCCGCATGCACGATGCTAAAGAATGAGTCTTTCTCATTTTCGAAATGATTTCACTGCGAGTCTTGCTGCATGTATGTTGCAAAAAAGCTGCAACCACGGCGGTGCTTTGCACACGGATTCTGAGTAACTTCGACCAGAAGTAACTCCGGTCAAAGGCTCTTTGTCCTGCTGATCGGATCAGTACGATCCATTCTTAGTCGCACATCCAAAGCCGTTAATTCGGGTATTAAGCAAGGAAACCAGCGACTTTTGTTTCTGTAAATTTAGAGATAAGTCCGGATAAAGTTGGCAATGGCACCACAAATCCGAAAAGTGCAACTCCTAAAACATCCCAACGGCAAATCGCCCAATTGGTATGTTCGGTGGTGGGAACTTGTCGACAACATTCCAGGCAAACCCAAATGGAAGGAGATTTGGCGAACTACCGGCACAACCGTCAAGCGAGTTGCCGAGCAATTCCGCCGACAACTCGAGCGGGAACTGGAGATTGATATCGATAGCGTACTCGATTGGTCATGGGAACAGCTGGTCGATGAGTATGTAGAGATGCACCGTGGCCGGCTAGCCCCGAAGACGATCGAGATCTATCAACTGAGTTTTGACGAATTTGCGAAGGTAATGAATGTAAAGTCCCTTACAGAGATCAATCTCACTCTCTTGGAGAACTTCATACAAACCAGATTGGCTGCGGGTGCCGCAGTTGCCACGGTCAATCGAGACCTCCGACATTTGAGAGTTCTATTTCGTTGGGCCAAACGGCGCGGTGTACTTGACGACATCCCAGATTTCTTTGGACTTCTCATCAAAGAGGAACGTCGAGATCCAACGATCATGCCAGAAGAGGATTTCATGGCGTTACTCGCGGCACTACGCAATCCTCAGCTCAAGCTTAAAAAAATGCCTCCTAACTGGTGGAGGATTTTTCTGTACCTCATCTACTATTTGGGCGTACGGCGGGGGGAAGCGCTGGGCCTGTTTTGGAGTGATATCTCCTTTCAAGCGAACGAGGTTCGCATTCGAGCCGGTACATCTAAGAGTCGTAAAGATCGAGTAGTTCCTATTGCCGCAGAATTGTCGGATGTCCTCAAGCAATGGAAAGATCGAAGTCCGTTCAACTCACCCAACGATTCTGTCTTGCCTTGGCCTTATGACACTTATCGCCAAGTCTATGTCGACTGGCATCTGATTCAGACTGCCGCAGGGATACCTGACGGGGAACATTATGTCCCGAAAGACTGCCGCTCTACCTGCGCATCAGAACTAACCGCCAACGATGTTCCGACGGTCGTCGTCCGCGACTTTCTAGGTCATGCCAGTGTGACGACAACCGAAAGATACTACATCAATACGAAACCCGCGATGCGAGCGGCAGCCCAGGTCCGCAAAATTGTCCGTGAGCCTGACGACCAAAATCAGGTCAATGAACAGGACGAAAAATAAGTTCTCTGAAAAATGTAGAACTTATGTAGAACTCGCACTTTTTGAGAGGGCTGCTGGGATCACAGAATTTGACGTAAGTCCTTATCCAATAAGAGTACCGGAGGAGGGGGTCGAACCCTCACGCCCTTGCGGGCACTGGATTTTGAAAATTGCCGCAGCACTTTATCAAGATACGATGCAAATCACTTAATGACAACAACTTTTCGCTACAAGTGCTTATTTAGCAATACTTTTGGTGCATAAAACGGAGCGCCAAACACCATTTCGGCATTGCTTTGACATCGCGCTGTAAATGCCTTCTCTGCGGTAAAACTGCGGTAAAAAATCAATCGACTTTGTTGGCAAACTCCCCCGACAACGATTGATTTTTGTATGGCCTATCTTAAACGTTCCTCCGGTACCACCAGTAACTCATGGTGCATATCCTTCCGATGGGACGGTGTCCACTATACACGGTCTTGCCGCACCCGAGTAGATTCTGCTGCTCAGCGCTTATTGGGCATCGTCCAGGAAACTCTAGCTCTGCTTCAGACGGGTCGAGTCGTCATCCCACCCAACGTCAATCCGGGTGATTGGATTCTTTCTGGTGGCAAAGCTGTGGTAAACCCGAGAAAGTCGGCGCGTCCCGCGGAACTGCGATTATCCGTTATCTGCGAAGAGTATCTGAAGGACCAAGTCGGAAAGGCAGAATCGACGATTGCTGGCGAAAGAATTCACATCGGCCGTCTTAAATCTATACTGCGACCAGGAACATTACTCTCGGCTGTCAATCTTGATGTCCTAAAACGCTATGCCAGAAAGCGAAGTCAGATGAAGTTTCGCGGCAAACTCATTACCGGCACCACGATTCGTAAAGAACTAATGACATTTCGGCAGGTTTGGCTCTGGGCCAAGCGACATAAGCGGCTTTCAACGGCCTGCCCGCTCTACGACGAGGACGGTCAATGGCAAATCCCGTTACCTAAACCGGCTGAAGGTAAGAGATTTCAGACCTGGCGTCAAATTCAGCGCCAAATTATCGCGGGAGATCTCTCCGAAGCGGATCAAAAAGATCTCTGGCGAGGACTGTATTTAGACAATGGCCAAGTCGTCGAGTTGTTGGAACACTTCGAGAAAAACGCTCGCTACAACTTCGTCCACCCGATGATGGCGTTTCTGGCCTATACCGGTTGCCGACGTAGCGAAATGCTACGTGCCCAAATCATCGATGTCGACTTCGATGAAAACGAAGTTGTGATTCGAGAATGCAAGCGACGCAAAGACCTTTCAGGGTCCACACGCATTTTACCTTTGCACGATCGCTTGGCGAAGATCTTGCAGGTATGGCTCACAAAGCATAACGGAGGGCGACACCTTTTTACTGTACCGCTTGAAATGCCGTTTCAGAAAGCCAGGAAGGAACATGGCCCCATGACCCGGATGCAAGCCTATCGCCAGTTTAAGGCAACACTTGAAGGTTCAAAGTGGGAAGTCGTCACGGGATTTCACGTTTTGAGACACTCTTTTGGCGCTAACCTCGCCCGAAGCGGTCGCGTATCCGAAACCACAATTGGGGCATGGATGGGCCACACCACACAAGATATGCGATCCCTTTACCAACACTTGTTCCCTCAAGACGGGGCAGGGCAGATCAGCGTGCTGGAATGACGGGAATCTCTTTCAAAGGTAAGAAGAGGTATTTTTCAGCGAAATTTCCGGCCTCTTAGGACATGCGGTTCAATTTGATTTTGAAGAGTCCACAAAACACAGAAAACTAAGAGATTTTTTTGCCGCGCCAAACTGGACGCCTCGCCCGTACGTTCCGTGAAGCCTTGTTTCTCAGCCCGCCGACATTGCCGCAACGGCGTCGATGGAATCAAATTCTCCCAGACAACAATTTGTTCATTATTACACATAAACTTGGAGAAACTGAAATGGGAACAAAAACTTCCAAACCATGCCCCAAAAAAACTGCCAGGGATCAATTGGCCGACTTTTGCAAGTCCGCCACAAAATCATTTATGTCCGTCACCGTAAATCTGTCCTCGGCAGAGTGGCGGCAGCATGCGCAGGCACTAAGTAACGTTAACAATTGTGATCTCAACGGGCAGGAGCACTTTGAGATAAGTTTGTTCCTCCGTACCCTGTTTGCTCAGAAGAATGCCAAGCTGTTCTGGCAGCTTACTTCGCTTTGCCAGGCCGTCTTTCGAGAAATCACTATCTCGGATCTTCAGAGAATTCTCGGAGTTCGTGCCAATCTTGAGTTTTGGGATCTCCTTGCACGAAGTGCTTACAGGATTGAGTACAAGCCGCCGAAGCTCTATCCAAAAACCTGTCAGTCACTCGAAAATTGCATTGAAAGCTTAGAAGTCCCGAGATCCTTCGGTTCAAGAACTTTGTGGCAACTCGCTGCGCGGACTGCGCCCGAATCGTTTGGGTACTCTCCAAATTCGCTCAACAGTTTGTTTGACCAGCCCTACTGGACTACGATACTTCCTAGTCCGCCACTTAGGATGACGACGTTTGATGATGTGCGACGTCAGTACGAGTGTAACTTGAATGTGCGCTCCTTAGAACTAATTGTTGATGCAGCCTATAACTGCTTCAAAGACACCACAATCTCCAGTCTCACGATAAATCCACATGGAGGTAAAATTCAGCCCTACTACGGAATGAACAACGATGGATCTTTCCAATGGGGCCACATCCGTGCTGAGTTTCCTGATCAGCCGCAACGTTTGTTCAGTGCAGCTTACGAGCAATATCGAAGAGGAGACCTCTTACTGTTTGCGTCTGTGAGTAAGTTTCTTTCCGACCAGGAAGTGCCACCGGACAGCACTTTTACAAGTGCTGCATCTCGAGTCAATGAAGTGCTAGAGGGCTACGAAATACCTCTGCACCTAAAATGTCGGACGAAAGCTATGTGCTTCAAGCTCCAGTACAAAGGAACCAATCCGAATCCATTATTCGCCTAATTAGGCAGTCTATCAAACCGTGAGCGCAAATTATGCTCACAGCCAATATTTAACGATTGGCTGTGAGCATTTTTTGTTGCAATCTAAAATGTGGCAGAAATACTGCAGCGCTGCTGCAGTTCCAAAGAAGACTTGTCTCGATTGGGTTGCAATACTGTCCAGAGACCCGTGAAAAGCGCAAACCTGGATGTTGGCGAGATGGCAGATAATCTGACGACAAAGCACACTTCTGTAGAGCAACTCCTACCAGGGCATGCTCTCTTAGAAGATTTTACAACGCTCATGAGTTATTACAGGACGCCCAACGACTGCATAGCCCGGATGGTTTTCCTTACTCTCGCGTTGTCTCATTTAGAATGCCTTTTTCTCGAGATGTTTGCGAGCTGGTTTGGGGTGGACGAGATATTGGTTGATCGCATTCTAATTCTTGTGTGCCCCATGTTCGCTATTCCCGCGGTAACGCTGCAAGAACGCAGTTGGCAATCGCTGAATTTAAATGTGAGCCGATTAGAGCACCCATCGCATAAACATTATAAGGGGCGTCCATGGATCCCAAGCCAATAAATCAATCCTCTCGTATCGAACCCGAATTGGCAACCGCGCTGTCGAATCATCCCGCACTAGAAATTGCCCAAACGCTAGCTACATACAGCAAAATCGGCTGCGATCAAATTGGATTTTCGATCTTCCTATGCCTAGCCGCATCGGCCATTCGATGCCCGATTTTTCTCGAAGTCATCACCGATGTGATCGGCATTGATATACCGCTGACTGACCGTATTCTGAGCCTTGGACGCTCGTCTGTCGCGACGCCGAAGACGGTTAAAGCCCTTCATGATTTGGCAAATCGCGACTTTAAGGACCTCTACCTGATCTGGATACGGCGCGATGAGAAGCATCTATTCCGACACGCCAGTGAAATAATTGCAGGTGATCTTGATTCACATCCCCACTTGCCCGGTTTAATCGTGATCGCTGACCGCCAGTCCGGTCAATTGCCAATCGGGGCGGTATTAACTCTCATCTCGCGCAAATCCGTACGCACTCTACTGGGATGTGGTTCTTTATTTAGTTCACCGGAATCGGCCCACCATGGCGATGCACGAACTCGGCTCCATGAGCTAGTAGAAAAACTTGGTACCATTACTCGACCAGGCTGTCCCTTCGACAGCCACATTCGGGGAAACCTTAGAGCCGAAGACTCAGTATTGTTTCATCGCGTCATGAGGACGATAGCAGCACTGCGAATCTGTTGGAAGTCAGATAAACGAAGTGTACTCGAAGAAACCACACAGCACTGCATACTCAGTGATTACAGGGTGGCACGACAACTACTTGCCAGTTTACCCCTCTCACGATCAGACAGTCAACTTTCTGCCCATGCCATCAAAACTGGCACGCACATTTATCAACTAATTGAAACTGGTAAATTGAAGTGCGAACCACTCCCAGATGATCCAGAATTCGGCAAGAGCCCTTTTGATCGAAAGAGTGTTCAATCGCTAACAGGGCATACCTACAACACTGTAAAAGCACACCTCCAAGAACTCGAGGATGAGGGAATTTTGAGGTCGACGCGAGCGAAGTGGAAACGCGAGCGAGGACGCCAAATCCACTTCCACTTTGCGCAAGGTCGCTCGCCACCTTTCATAAGTCGGAACCCATTTCAAAATCTGCCCACTGCCGACGAGATTGCAGCAATCTGGCAAAAGTAGCTGCAATTTTAAATCGCTTTGTGTGTGGCAGTTAACGACATGATTGCAGTACTGCAGTCCTCAAGCATCGGCTTTGTTTTAGGCCGGCGCGATACTAGACGTATGTAAATAAAGGAAGCGATATCATGATCACTCAGCAAGAGTCTGCCTTTAACGAGGATGACATACCGACCAAGTTTGACCAATTGGTCGGTCTTAAAAGAAAACTTAGCCGCCTGACGGCGGCAGTTTCTCGGGGCCACATACCGCGCAAGGTGAATTTCACCGGGCCAACAGGCGTAGGAAAAACAACCGTTGCGACAATATTAGCTGCAGTCGCACTGTGCACTCGAAAGCAATTGGGGATTTACGAACCTTGCGGTGAGTGCTCGAACTGTAGAGCCGTGTTCGCCCAGGAGTCAATCTATTTTGAGGAATATGGAGCAGGGCAATTGGATGATGAATTCTTTCGTGACTTAAAATTTGAGCTCCGTCACAGCGATAAAGTCATTTTTATAGACGAATTGCAGGATGCTTCCAAAGAAAATCAGAATCGGCTTCGCCTAGCAATCAAAAATCCCAAAGCATTAGTAATCGTTGCAACGACGCACCGTCACCAGGTTGATCCAGCACTACTCAATCGCTTTCAATCTTACGAGTTTCAATTAGTTCGACCAATGCCCCCCGAGGTCGTCGCCTCTTGGCAAATTGAGTTTGAGCGGCTGGGACTACCACAACCGGAAGAGCAACTGCTTCTACAGGCGGCAAAGGCCTTGAACTGTGAAATGCGACGATGTGCTGAGTTTCCACGTCAAGTTCTTGTTGAGAATGAGGGCAATTTGACTGAGGAATACCTTCGCGAATTGTTTGGAAGTCAACTAGATGATGCAGACGATCCAACGAATGAAGGCTATGAGAGTGAAGTTTAATAACACACAACACTAAGACAGTGCATCTTAAGGCATCACTCAGGGTCTCCCTTGCTTCCTGAATATGGGGTGGCAAATGAGGTCTAGGGTGATGATTCCCAATCATTAAATTCCTGTGATTCTTACGATTCAGTGGCACACGATATTAGAACCAGATCGATTCAAGCATTATCAATCGTCTTGAAGAGATTCGACTCAAGTGCTGCTTTCATGGACTTCACTCTTTCGTGAAAGTTGAGCGTGACCAGCCATGTCGGTCACAAAATTCACAATAACCATCTACACGAACATGAAAATTAAATTACAAAACTACAAAATATAACTGGGCTGAAACATAAATTGGGTTGGGCATTAGAAGAACAGAATAAATAGGACTAGGGCAAAGATCAAGAATAAGAAACAGAACTAGAACAACGACACAAATTACAAAATCAAAGAACAAGAATAAAAACAAATAACTAAAACACACTAAAGAACTAAATTATTAACTACTAAATATTGAACTAAAAGTGTGGTGATAACACTTAAAAAAGATCACTTAAATTGTTTCAAGATGAACTTCGAGGCAGGAGATGACCTGCCCCCGTGTAGGGAACCAATTCTTAAGCTAGTGTTGAACCTGTTCCAACACCAGCCTGCTTCGTTTGCTGAGGCGTAGCCGAAGCGAACGAAGCAGGCTGAATCGCCTCGGGGGCTGGGGCTCGGTAGCCCAACGAGCTGTGGGGCCTCACGGTGTTGTAGTGTCTACGCCAACGCTCAATGAGCACCTTTGACTCCAGCAGCGTGTCGAACTGTTCACGGGCCAACAGCTCATCGCGGAGCTTACCGTTGAAGCTCTCGATGTAACCATTCTCCCAGGGACTGCCTGGCTCAATGAATAACGTCTTCACGCCGACGCGTGTGAGCCACTGACGTACTTTCGTGGCCGTGAACTCCGACCCATTGTCGCTACGGATGTACGTCGGCACGCCGCGACGCACGAACAAGTCGCTCAGTCGCTCCAGGACATCCTCGCTCTTGAGGCTTCTTGCCACGTCGATCGCCAGGCATTCACGCGTGTGCTCGTCGATCAGCGTTAGCATCCGAATCGCTCGGCCGTCGCTCGTACGGTCCGCCACGAAGTCGTAGCTCCAGACGTGATCTTTGTACGCAGGACGCAGCCTGATGCACGACCCATCGGCCAGCCACAATCGCTTCCGTTTGGACTGTTTCTTGGGCACTTTCAGACCTTCCTGACGCCACAACCGCTCAACCCGCTTGTGGTTCACACGCCATCCTTCCTCACGCAATAATGCCGTCACCCGGCGATAGCCGTACCGGCCGTAATCGCTGGCCAGTTTCACGATCCGCTCAAGTAAACGCGGTTCGTCACTGGGGACATGCTTCTTCCGCCGCTGCGTACTGCGCGGTTGATCCAACACTTCACAGGCCCGACGTTCCGACACGCGGCCACGTCCGAGGGCATCTCGAACGTGCTCGACCGCTTGGCGTCGTTTCGCCGGGCTCAGAAGTTTCCCGAGGCGGCTTCCTTCAAGATCGCCTTATCAAGCTCGGCGTCGGCCAAGAGTCGCTTCAGCCGAGCGTTCTCTTTTTCAAGATCCTTCAGACGCTTCGCCTGGTCCATCCGCAGACCGCCGTATTCCTTCTTCCAGCGGTAATAAGTCTGCTCGGTGACACCGATCTGTTTGCAAGCTTCGGGAACCTTCTTGCCCCGTGCTAATTCCACTTCCGCTTCACGCAACTTCGCGATGATCTGTTCCGCTGAAAACTTCTGTCCGCGTGGCATCAAATGCCCTCCTTACAATGTCGCCCAACATCCAGATTCTCGCTCCAAACGTGGGCTCGGGTGAAGGGGGCAGGTCAAAATCATGAGCATGTTTTGCAGCCTGAGACTCTCGATCCGACGCTGCACAATGATATATGGAATGTTCCCAGATCAGTTAGAGTTGCTCGAACCCCCGAAGCACTTGCAAGCGCAATCGCTCCCCTATTGAACACTGCCACGCGAATCGTATTTGTGGATCCATATTTTGGCCCAGAGAACCTTAGGCATAGGAGACCCTTTGAGAACTTCATGGCTGCGGTTGCAGTTGGTGTACGTCGAGGTCAATGGCCCAAAATCGAGTACCACTTGGGTGATCGCACGAGCATTCAGTTTTTTCAGGAACAATGTCGCAGGTTAATACAAGGCAGAATGCCGCTAGGCTCATCGTGTCGATTTATACGATGGCGCCAAAATTGCTTGCATAACAGGTATGTACTCACTGATCGAGGAGGAGTTCAATTTGGTCAAGGCCTAGACGAAAGTGCAGGAGGAGGACCCGAATTCGATCTTGTAACAATACTTGATGCTAATGCGGCAGCCTGTTTATTTGACGAATACACTTTTGCCACTACGGATCCCGATTTTGTGGACTTCTTCGACTTAGCAAATCTAACTTGAATCGGAAAACTAATAATCCTACGGATTCAACTGGTGATCGCGGTAGCTTTCTGAATCATCACGGTGTTCTTATCAAGCTGATCGCACGGTAGAGTACGGTTCCGCATGCAAGTCCACGTTGCTATGAGTGTTTAGTCGCATTCTTAGGGGTAATTAGGAAAACTAATCCTTTATCCCTGCGAAAACATAGATGTCCCACGAACTTGCGACAACCAATGGCCGCACGGCCATGATGTATTTTGGTGACACCCCCTGGCACGGCCTCGGCACGCAACTCGATGAACCGGCCACCGCCGCCGAAGCCATCACCAAAGCCGGCCTCAATTTCGACGTGGCGCTCAAGCCACTCCAAACCTTCGACGGCACAATAGTCCCCCTGCGAAAAGCCGTCGTGCGAACCGACTCAAATGCCGTCCTGGGTGTCGTCGGCAACAGCTACCAACCTGTTCAAAATCACCTGTGTTTTGGTTTTCTCGATGCGATTGTCGCTTCGGGTGAATTGCGATACCACGCAGCGGGAGCACTCGGCCGAGGGGAACGGATCTGGATGCTTGCCAAACTCCCCGGGGAAATCCGCATCAAAGACTCCGAAGACGTGACCGAGAAGTTTTTGTTGCTCCACAACAGTCACGATGGAACGTCGTCCCTTCGAGTCTTTTTCACTCCGATTCGCGTCGTCTGTGCCAACACCTTGGCCATGGCCGAAACTCGCAGCCGTGGCAGTGGCGTCTCCATCGCCCACAAAGGGAATCTGACCAGCAAGATCGCCGAAGCCCAGGAGATCCTCGGCTTCGCCAAACGGTTCTACGATGATGCCGAAGCGAAGATCAACCGCTTGGCCAATTTCTATCCCTCTCGGCAACAGTTGGAAGACTATTTTTATAGTCTCTATCCCGATTTCGATGGTGCCAACCGGCTACGTGCCCGAAATATTCGCAGAGAACTATTTCGACTCTTCGAGTACGGCCGTGGCCAAGAAATCTCTGAGACCAACCTTACCGCTTGGTCGGCCTTTAATGCGGTGACCGAGTTCGTCGATCATCACCGCCAAACGCGTGGCAAGAGCTACTACGATCGGGCCAGTGCTCGCCTGAAATCGGCGTGGTTTGGCTCCGGGGCCAAGCTTAAGGGCGAGGCTTGGAAGAATGCGCTGGCGATGAGTTCTTTCAACTGAAGCACCAGCGTCGTGACCCTCTCCTGCGAGTACTTGTCATAGACGATCCGACCACAATTCTTTCATGAGGCATTACCATGCTCAAGATCAACATCGGTCTCAGCCGCAAACTCTCTGAAAACTTCAATTCCCATGGCTTTAGCCTCAATCTGGAAGGCGAAGTCTGTGTCGACTTCAGAGACACCGAAACGGTCGTCGAACGCATCCAAGAGTATTACGACCTGGCTGACGAAGCCTTGAGCCGCCAGATCGAACGGTATGAAAGCGATGCAGCCATCGCCGCACATGATGAAATTCCTGCACCTGCCAAGCAGCCTACTGAAAAGAAGCCAACCGCCAAGAAGCCCGTTGCTGAGCCACCAGCTCCACGGAGTGCACCGGTGAACCGTTTACCAGCGAATACGACCGACGAACCGGCCACCAATAAGCAGATCCAATTCTTGTTGAATCTCAGCAAGCGACAAGGTCTCTCCAAAGGCGGACTTGAAGATCGCATCGCCGAACAATTCGGCCGAAAGGCGACTGTCTACGAGCTCACCAAGAAGGAAGCAGGCCTGGTGCTCGACTCGCTCATGGCCGATGCCACGACCGGAACGCGGTCCTAGTTCGTCACGCAATTCACTTGTAGGGAGAAGCTATGGCTATCGATCGCTTCCACTGGAGTTTTTCGGCGATCAATCAGTATTTGCGGTGCCCCCTGCAATACTACTTTGAAAGAGTGTTGCGTCTACCGCAACTGCGGGTATCAAGCGATCTGGTGCTGGGAAGTGCGATCCATGAAGCGTTGGCATTTTATCATCGCAAGATCCAGCTTCAGGAGGTGACAAATCTCAGAGAACTGGAATGCCTGTTGGAGGCAGCTTGGCGAACTCGGGAGGCACGCCAGGGGTTGCTCTTCAAGCGAGGTCAATCACGCGAATCGCAACTCGCCCTGGGCAAAGCACTACTCGCGACGTATCTGAGTCATCCCGCCCCAGAAAACATCGTCGCCGTGGAACGAACGTTTCTCGTGCCACTCCAGAACAATCAAGGAGACTATCTGGAAACTCCCTTGGTGGCCGTCATCGATTTACTGACGGAAACCGAAGGAAGTCTCGTCGTCCACGAATTTAAGACTGCGAGCCGCTCCTATTCTCAAGGCGAGGTCGACAGTTCGCTCCAAGCCACCTGCTACAGTCAGGCGATCATCGAGGAGTTTGGTACAAGTCCCCAAGTGGAATATGCCATCCTCCTGAAAACAAAAGTGCCCCGACTACAGCAAATCTCGACAGCACGAACGGAGGCGGAACGAAGAAGGTTGGGAGACTTAGTGGCAGTCGTCGAGCACGGTGTCACCCACAAAGTTTTCTATCCCATCGAGACTCCACTCAATTGCACGAACTGCTCTTATCGCAGTGAGTGTCTGCAGTGGCAGGCACCGAAGCCCGCCATGGAAAGTCCCATCCACCAACTTAATGGAAATGGTCAATGCTTACCGAACTAGGAGGGAAGGGGGGCCGGGTTTGTCAGCCCGCCTTGGATGGGACCCTGAGATGTCCGTTAATCATTCGTCCCAACAGTGAAGATGCCATCACCGGCAATCTGTTCGGCGTTCTGCAGGCAATCGCTCCCCGCTATTGGCTACCGCAACTCTTGAATGTCGGATTGGGAATCCAAAGATTTCGGACACAAGTTTATCGCAATCTCCGGATCGAACTGTGGCAACGTCAGCCACAGATGCCAAAGCATCTCTTACCCTGGACCGAAGGCTCGACGGAAGTTGACGTGGTAATCAAGTGGGAGAATCCGCCGACCACTGTCTTTTTGGAAATGAAATACCGCTCCGAACTCTCGGAAACCACGACTCACAATTTTGGAAGCAAAGGTTATCCGTCGGATCAATTGATTCGCAATATTCGAGTTGGTCTGTCCCAATGTGGTTGGTACGACGAACCTAAATTGTTTGAGATACCGAAACGGGATTTCGTGGTGCTGCTGGTGAGTCCGAAGCCGCAGACGGAAATCGTCAACAAATACCGACACCCACAACAATTAAAAGACTCCATTCCGCATGGCGAGTCGCTCACCAAACTGCCCAGAAGACCATTTGTGGGGCAGCTGAGCTATCAGCAGATCCTCGATGTTCTTCATAAGAAATCCCTAAGCATGAATTGGAATGAGAGGAAAATGATCGAGACCGTAGCAATGTACTTGAACTTCAAGACATCGAGGATGAGCGCAGCCCAATGACCCTCCTCGAATGCCCGAGGAATTGCTCGCGAAGTTGAACTCAACCAAGGGCTGTCTGCACGCATTTGACAAATCTCTAATCAGTCGGGCTTTGGTCGATCCAACCGTTTCAATGGCAACTCCATAAGCCTTTTAAGAAATCTTGATGCGGCGGTGAGGCACTAATCCCATGCAGCACGGCTACCAATAAAAAACCAATCGATAACAGCATTGCTATGACCTTTAAAGTGGATCGCTCGGCTCGGCGACCGTTGAATCATGGGCCAGGTTGCGGTTGTAGGTTTTGTGAATAATATCGATAGAGTGGCTGATATTTGCCGCTGCTACATAATGCCGACACAAAATGAGTGTCAGTGGTAAAATGCCCAGGTATACATGGTGTCAACCCGTTCGCACCGCTTCTATCAACTAAAGGCGCCGTGGCCCAGTCAGGAATGAACACGCCACTCGCCATCCGGGAGCTGTATGTGAAGTCGTGTCAAAATCAGTGCCTTCAACACTTTTGGCTAAACAATAACTATTGATCTCCGCTTAGGACAGGTGGCGACGCCTCAAAACCCCAGCCCAGCAGGTGTAAATAAGAAGCAGTACTCCGGTATTCGGTTCTGGTATAGCAACGGACAAGATTGTGATGACTTGCTCTGCCAACGCCCCTCGGCCGGCTTGATCCCAAGCCAAAGCAGTTACGCGATAATCGCCTGGTTCTGTAAAGACGATGGTTGGCGAATTAACGTCCAAAGGCCACCCAAAATCAAAATCCCACAAGATAGCGCTCATGCTGTCGGCAGGGTTCGGATCGCTAAAACTGGCGATAAAGTTCACAGGGTCGCCCACATTGAACGTGGTGCCTGCCACCCCGTCCACTTGAGACACAAAAGCAAGTGATGGTTTTGCGTTTGAGAACCCCTTCGAAGTCAAGTTTCTGTTGAATCCATTACCGGTCACCGTATTGCTCGACCATTCCAGATCTGGCCCCGCAACATTACCGGATACCGAAAAACCCGAGTTGTTCTGAATTTCATTGTTCACAAAGCTCAATGCGTTGAGGGAATTTGTCTCGAGTGAAATTCCTGGGCCAGTATTGTTGCTGATGACATTACTGTCGAAAGTAACATGGTTAACTTGTCGCAGCATTCTTACTCCACCAGCGGCGTTGTTCACAATCTCATTCTGATAAAAATAGGTCGTCGTGATTGGAGGAGCGTCACCCTGGATGAGCATGCCTTGTTGTTGAGCTCCAGAAAACACATTATTTCGGAATAGCATGTGTTGTTTCGTATTTATATTCGCGATCAGCAGTCCATAGTCGGTACCATCGGTGACGACGTTATCGGACACAACAATATTCGTCGTACCTCCAGCCGCTTCAATGGCATATGTATTGGCAACGAAGCGTGAATCACCGATGGTGTTGCGTCGTATTGCAACCTGGTCTGCAATTGGGCCGAAGCTGATCCAGTGATCCACCGTATTGTCTTCAACTACGGCGCGCCTCGTATAAGGCCCCATCTCAATGGCCATCGCGACTTGTCCGGGCCCCGTATACATTCCGGAATTCTCAATGACGTTATCGTGAACCCGTATATCTGAGCTGCCGAATCCTGAGATGTCATTTGCGAAGATGCCGCCGCGCCCCGCATTCCGAATGGTATTTCCGTAAAAATTTCCACCAACGCCTGCTTGAAAACGGATAGCGGCTCCCCACTCGCTATTGACATGTATATTCTCGAACAAGCTGTTCGACACCGTCACATCGTTCGCTGTGATCGCATACACACCATGTGGAAAACCTGTAGAGTTAAGGTCCTTAATTGTCATTTGATCCACCGTTGCACCTACTCCACCGACCAATATCGCATTGGCAAAGCCGTTCGTATTTGCGCCGTCGATAGTAAAGTTCCTGGTGGTATTGGTATTTCCAGAAAGAACGACGGGATTGATGTTCGTCGCCCCGATCGGCCGGAGTATCGAGGTCGCTTGACTGGCGCCCTGTAGAACCACGTTGGAACCGCCCATGATTATGGAAGAAGAAACGTGGAAAGTGCCGGAAGGGATAAGTACGGTGCTTCCGGGCTGAGCGGAGGCAATCGCAGATTGGATCGCAAAGGTATCATCATTGTCGTCGTCCGGCACGGCACCAAAGTCAGTTATCAAGATGGTGTTTGCGAACGATCTAGTGGCGTCGAAGAAAATCGCGAACACCGCAGTCAGCGCAAGCAGACATAAAGTTAGGAAGAACTGCGATCTTGTTTGAATGTAATTCGACATTGGCGTCCCTTTCAACTCATGCCGGATAAGCAATTGCTGCTTGAAAATGATCGTAAGTCGGTATGCTCTATGTTTTAGTATTCTAGTTCCCGCTGAGGGGGGCTCTTTCTGTCACTATTTTTACACCCAGTAGCGACGAGACAGAGGAAGCCACAGAATCGGCTGCTGATCACTCGAAGGTGCTATCGCCAAATTAAACTACTACTCGAGTGAGAAGACGTTTCGGGAAAAGTACGGCCACACTTACAAAGAACCTACAAACGAACACAAAGCACCGCGTGTTTCGCCTGCAAAGATACTTCACAACTTTAATGGTATATGCGGTTCAGGCTCGTGCTATGACCGAATCGCGAAACTTGCCTGCCGTTAAGCGAACAATCGTACGTGAGCCTGCTCTGGAGTATATTCAGACGGAAGGCACAACCGGCCGAAAGCTGGCGTTCCAACTGTGAGTGTTGCAACCGGGGTTCATGGACAAAGACAGCATGATCGGCATTCTCAATACTGGTATGTCTTAATCAGCTTCCGCTCGCGAAAGAAATGCGGCGACAAAGATTTGCGAATTAGGCGTTGCGTCGTGTTTATAGTCGTAGGCGACTCCATTTAGCGTCTTTAGAGCAGGCAAACCAATATGTGCGAGTTAAATCCGAGTAGCATGCCTTAATGTACTGCCCACGTTCACTGATAAGCAGGGCGTAGCTGTTCATCGCCGGCATCTAGCCATCTGAAATTGCTAGGCGCTTTGATAGGAACAAAAGTCCATTGGCTAGCCCTGAACTCAAATTCCACATTAGGTATTTCGAGACCCTGCGAAACCCCGTCGTCACTAGTTATGTGTGTGCAGCCAAGCACCAAACCGCTTATGCTTCCTGATGCAGCCTCACGAACTAGCAGCAGACATGCATTTGCAGTAATTGGACCAACAACGAGTTTGGTCGGTTGGCGGCTTGACTTGCAAATGATCTTGGCTTCCTCGCCAATATAGCTGAGGCCGCTCACGGCTTTCCGACTAAGGTCCCTAAAGGCTTTCATACCAAAGTTAGAAGAGTCAGAATTAGTGTGCCGCTTTTGCATCGGGTACAATACCGTGAGCATTGGTGTCTCACCCCGCCAGGTACACTCAATTTGTACGGCAGGTACTTTCTCTCCGCTAATATCGAACGAATGCCAGCCGCGGAGCGGGAACATGTGTCCATAGTGTTGGCGGTAGCAGACACTCTCGGGCGTGAAATTCAGGACCGCAATGTTCGGTCCATCGTGACTAGTTGTAATGATACGTTTGTCCTTGGCATTACTTTCCACTTCCTGCGGGGCATATCCGGAGGATTGCCTCTGATCTAATTCACGGTCAACACGGCTCTGTTTAACGGCAAAATGGTTTGATTCGGCACTTTCATTGATAGGAGGGAAGTTCCAAGTCTGAGTGAACTCGTTTCCGCCATCTACCTTGTCGATCACGATCCAGAGTTTCTCAGGTTTAATGAAGATGACCTGGCGGCGATGTTGAGCACGCAAACTACGGTGGCCTTCACGCTTCAGTCTGGCGTTGTAGGCTTCGATTTCCGCAACTTCGTCTCGACCAAAGTCGTTGATAAGGTCTTTCATTTTTGTATCGCTAATAGGTGGCTCCGATTCGTACCAGCCATCGTATACGCCCTCAGTTAAGTCAAAGAATTTGGAATGGTGAAAAAGATTCTCGCGGGGCGTTTGCCAGCCGGCAGTGGGGTGAGAGAGTTTGTCGAACGGTCCACTTTGGGCAAGGCCATCCACCGCGAGGCAATTTGCCTGGAATACATTTCCCAGGCTTTGCTCACCAAAGTAGTGGAAGTATTTCTTTTGGTGATCGGGAAGATAAGCGGGGCCATAAGCGGGCGAGCCACTGTCGACTAGGAGCCACGCTCCATACGCCGCGACCTGAATGCTGTTGTTGTCTTGATGGTTGTGGCCAACGCCGTCACGACTAGATCGCATAAAGAGATATAAATCGTCGCAGGCCCAGCCTGACCGCTGTGCATAGTATCCACCGTATGGCAGAGCTACCGAGGTGAAGGTGGGGGAGGGCGATTCTGGAATGATCTCCTTAGAGTCGGAGAGCAACGGACTAATCGCGGCTTCTAGCCCCTTAACTTCTCCATTTTTTAGCCATCCTTTTAGAATGGCTCGTGCACCTGGGTCCGTGGCTTGCTGGTTGCCGACTGCGGGGAACGTGCCAAACGGGGTCATCAACGAGGCATACATCAAACGCCGAGTATCAGCGCGACGATTTAGGTCAACCAACCACACAGGCCAGTTTGCCCGGTTCGGAAAAAAACGATTAAGTTTATCTCGGTAGACAAACAGCTGTTTGTTGTAATTCAGCGACGCTTCTAGATCTGTTCCGTCAGGCAAGACGGTGCCCATCGCGTTGCAGATACGGGAAATGCCTTCGGCCTGTAAAAAATCTGCGTCCTTTAGTTCGGGGAAGATGTGGCTGAATTCGACTATTGTCATGGCGTTGGCCCAAAGCTGGTTGGGAATAGCAGCGCGATCGTCCTGAAGCCCTGCAGCCAGTCGATCCACCACGGCCGAATATAGTGCATTAGCCAGAATACGTGGCGGGACTTCTCCTAAGGGAAAATCGTGCTTCAGCATCCAAGCAATACAAATAAAAGGTTTAAGTGGATCGCCGGCATCGAAGCCGATGAACGCATAAAAACTATCGCGGGGTTTCCCGAGCGAGCCTTTCTCAGCCTTTGTCAGACGGTTCCAGGCTGGTTTGGCATGGAGCGCAGTATCATTGACCATCCAAAAATAAGCATCGGCGTACTCGCGCTTGCTTGTCTTGGCATAGGCCCGGGCCAAGTGCTCATCAGCTATAAATCCCATCGGTGATGATATATCTGAGTCCGGGCCGGCCCACCGGATTGGTCGTTGTTCGTGATATATGCCCAACCATCGATCAGCTTGCTGTATGTCGACGTTACCACTCAACCAAGGTTCCAAATCACTGGTCTTTAAGCGCGCGCAGAAAAGATCGCGCAGTAAAGCTAAAGCGCTGGTATAGTCCTGCTGATCGTAAGCGATACGCACTGCTTGCAGGTTTCCGTGGTTCATATTGAGCAGTGGCATGAGGCGAGCACAAGCTGATGCATCAGAGTCCTCACGTACATCGAGAGTCTTGCTGGACTCGCTGAATGGAATGGTGTCTTTATTTGTGAGCGGCAATGTGGGCATGCGGACTAGAACTTCAGAGCTTGCAGCAGGATTGCTCGACGCGATGCGCAGGCCGATGTCACATTGGACGTGAAATGGGAAAGTGGGATGACGGACATCGGCATGGAATAGGCGGTCGATTACAAAGCCGCCACCTCGCAGGATCCGAAGTGGGCCTTGATCAGGACCGCGCGGATTGTCAGTTCCGACTCCGGCATAATCAATCGCATAGCGATCCCACACCCATTCCTCGACGTTGCCAGCCATGTCATAGAGGCCAAGCGCATTAGGATTTTTTGAGGCGACTGCAAGAGGCCCACCATCAATCTCTTCGGTACCCCAGACGTGGAACGCGGCATAGGCATGATTGATTGGGTCTGCTCGGGCATGATCTCCCCAATAGTAGTTCGTCAATGTGCCACCGCGATAGGCATATTCCCATTCGGCTTCTGTTGGCAGTCGATACCCATCAGCATCCCAATTGACATTTGCACTGACTAGTTCAGCACGGCCTTGCCGATAGATCGTTCGATGCTCGGGATCCATGTAATACGCAGGAGTCGTACGGCAAATTTCCGACAGCGCGTTACACCATTTCACAGCGTCAAACCAAGTGATATTTTGCGCGGGTAGATCACCTTGTCCGATTCCCTCCTCAAAATCGTAGCCGTTCTTTTCGGCCCAATCTTTAACACCTTTGAACTGCGACCACGTGACTTCCGTTGCTAAGAGGCTGAAAGCGTCGACCCGAACGGGCTTGCCGTCGGACCGCTGGAAGGAACCGGGAGGGAGCGAGATCATCGAAGTCTGAAATTCCGATTTTGGAGACTGCGCAACAGCGCAGGCGGCCATTAGCAACCAGCCGAATAGGATTTTTAAGAAAAGCATAATCTACTCTAAGTATATTTTACCCGCTCCTCTTCTCGGATCGAATGACTAACTAACTGTCATTCGACACAAACGAATCTCACCGTCGTCCGAAGATGATCATGTTCTGCTTAGAGAAGTATCAGATTGCGTTGAGAAGATAGGCGTATGGTCAAAAACACTGCACATAGATAACTCTTCCCTATGAGCAATCAATACCCTCATCCTGACTACCTTTCCGTTCATTCAAGACTAGTTGAATGGTCGAACTACAGACATTTTTCGCCAATAGTCCTGCAATGTCTCCATCGATAAAACACCCCCTCCCATGCCACTCTTGTGTACGCCGCCGTATGGTACACCAAATGGAAAGAGATTGTGGGCGTTGATCCATGCATTACCGGCGCATAGAGCCTCAGCCACGCGATTAGCCCGAATCTTGTCATTCGTCCAAACGCTGTTGGCTAATCCATAGTCTGTATGATTTGCCATGTTGATCGCTTCGCCTTCGTCGTCGAAGGCCGCCAAATACGCGACGGGACCAAAGATTTCCTCTTGAGCGGCAACATTGTCGAGCGAACCGGCCAACAACGCTGGCTTGACATAATACCCATCTTGGTTTTCGACATCGGCCCTACCTCCCTCGAGTACCAACTCAGCGCCCTGTTGCTGGCCCTTATGCAAATAATCCAAGACTCGTTGCCGCTGCTTGGCATTGACGACAGGGCCCATCTGGGAAGTGTCGTGAAGTTGGTAGCCGATCTTGACTTTTGTAAGCTGTTGTATGCATTCGTTCACAAACTGGTCAAAGACCTTTCGATGTACGAGCCAACGCGTGGCATCGCAACAGACTTGGCCTGTATGAAAAGTAATCGCTGCGGCCAGTTTAGTCGCGGTTTCCTGAACATTTACATCATCAAAAACCACTGCGGCACCTTTGCCACCTAGCTCCAACTTGATGGGCACCAGATTGCGACCGCACGCTTCAGCTACTATCCGCCCCACTTCGGGTGAACCAGTAAAAGACATCCGGCGCAATCTCGGATGGCTCGCTAGTGCAAGGCCGGTCTTCGCGCCCGTTCCTGTAACGACGTTTATAACACCGTCGGGGATACCCACTTTTTGAGCCAACTGCGCAATGTAAAGCGTGCTTAGAGGTGAATCCTCGGCTGGCTTCACCACGACCGTGTTTCCGGCCGCTAATGCGGGCGCGATTCCCCACCCCAATAATAAGATGGGGAAATTCCAAGGAAAAATAAATCCACAAACACCCCAGGGATGCCGAACGGTCCACGCTTCATAGCTTTGAATCGGCAAAGTAGTTCTGACTTCTGCCTGGAGGGCTAAATCAGCAAAGTATCGGAGGGTGTCTGCAAAATTTTGCACGTCGCCACAAGCCTGAGAATAAATTTTTCCCGCATCGAGAGATTCAATCTGCCCGATAATTGGCAGCTCCTGCTCGACAGCTTCCGCCAAACGATACAACAGCGCACAGCGGGCGCGACAAGTCAGTCCAGACCAAGCAGGACTTCGAAACGCAGTAGTTGCTGACTCAACCGCGTGATCGACATCATGAGCCGACATTTCATGGACTTCAGCGATCTGCTGCCCGTTACCAGGGTCCAATGTGGAAGTTGTACTACCAGTCGATGACGTCACTTGCCGGCCACCGATGAATGCCTTGAATGGCGACTGTGAGAGAAAGGCTTTGACCTCAGGTAGCAATTGATCTGGAGCAGATACGGCGGTCGACATGGAAATCCCTTCAAATAATAATAGGAGTGACTGTTGGTTCGAAGCACCCGCTGAGGTCGCCCTTCAGATAAAGACTTCTCCAGCTATAAAATCTTTAGTCAAGCTTAAGCCTCCTTTATCGTAACTCAAAATAAGGTCAATAAAGAAAGTTCAACCGCTCTTTGTCTCGTGTCGACCATACTCAAAAGAAAGATGTAACCAACCCATTCTCGCAAGTGCGTTTTGGCTTCTTGTATGCGGCAGTTGCTATACGATTGTGACGTCAATTTTATCGACCCCATTCCATTCATAGCCTTGAGGATTCCAAAAGATCGACCCGTCCAGAGGCTGACTTCGACCAAGTGCATCAATTGCCCGCGACCAAATCAAATAGCGGCCAGGCTCAAGACGTGGTTCCATTTCAAAAGTCGACCATGCATAGGGGCTTGTGGCGAGTTTCAAATTGGCACGGCGCCAAGTGAGACCGCAGTCCCATGAGATTAGTACAGAGTCAATCGGTGCCTTGCCGTCGTTGAACGCCACGCCTTGAATTTTTATCTTACCGGACGGAATATTACCTCCTGTCTTCGGAGAAAAGATAACACTCTTGATCTTCATATCCCAATTCGATCGGCTGTTGGCAGTTGTGTATTTGAACTTCGTGCCAGGTAGGATAGGTGAAAGGGGCAGCCGATATTGAGGAAGCTGGTAAGAGTTTCGCGTTTCGATGGCCTCAAAGTGGAGACTTTGCAACCATTTGACGTGCATCGTGCCATAGACACCCGGCGTTACCAATCGAATAGGACCTCCATGCACTGACGGCAGAGACTGACCATTGAGCCGGAGTGCAAGGAATGATCGCGCGAGAACGTCGTCGATCGGTAAGCTATGTGCGAAGTCATCTTTACCTGGGATGCAATGATCGGCTCCCTCGGCCGTGACAAAACGGGCCTGTGGATTAATTTCAACTTTATACTTGTTAAGTACCTCTTGTAGTCGGACCCCACCAAAGCGGACATTTCCCATGCCGCCATTTCCCCAAGGTGTACCAGGAATCGGCGCTGTCTCCGAGTATCGAGTTCGGCTGTTACCGGAGCACTGGAGAACCATTTCGTGCTCAACTTGTTCAAGCTTACTCAACTCACTTGCATCCAGAGAGATTCCTCGATTTACCAACCCGGTAATCGCGATGCTCCATCCACATAGCGGGCGAGCATTCAGGTCCGCCATTCCCTGTGGCTGCTGGCAATTACGGACAAACAGTCGGTCCACCGGCGTGATGGGATGCTCGGCCAGCAACACCAACGGGGTTTCCAACACGACCGGCGTTAGTTCCCGTACAATCAGCCTTTGGTCCTTTCCCGTGACGATGGCTGAAGCATTGGTGTTCGGAATCTCCGAGAGTGGTTTGCCCAAAGTGTCAAAGGGAGTCCAGGCGAATCCTAGAGCCGCTAAGGATTGGATAAATTGACGACGCTGTATCACTAGAGGACGTAATTGGCTGTGAATGTTGATGCTGGTCATCGTTTATTGTACTTCAGATTTTCGTGTTGATTCACTGGGAATCGAAGGTCTCGAGTCTAACGCAAACCACTAACTTACCACTCGCACCCGGTTTGCAGATCGCAATCCGGTTTTGTGAGTCGCCATTGAATAGTTCTAGAGAATCTAGGCGAACCGTACAGCCTACCGGAATTTCAATTTTGGCTGTGCCACGTCTACCGGTGATTTGGATATATGTCTTTTCGACTTTCACTGGCAGCTTAGTCTGCCAATAGAATTCAACGCCATCGCCGCGATTTAACGCATATCGATCCGTGATCTGCAGTTCGTTGGGGTGTGCAGATTCCCAGGTGCGTTCCCAACGGGTGTAGTAGGTTTCCCACCCGGGGGCCGCATCGATTGAAGCCGTAAATCGTTCGCCATCGCCGTAACCACTCGGTTTCACATCGTAAGGCAACGGATTCTTCGGTGCGGGTCTTTCGGCAATGCCAGTGGGCACAAGCATGTTATGTCGTTGGCAGTATTTGTATTGTAGAGACAGAGGATGTCCGTACTCGCAGATACCTGGATCCATTGCAAAAGTATCGCCTGCGAACTCAAGAACGAAGCTGCCTTTATCCTCGTGGGCATGCCCTACCTTGGCTTGGTTTCCCGGGACGAGCAATTTAACTGACTCGCCTCCAATTGTTCGTGTCGAAGCGAGCGCTCCCATCGTCGGCAGATGGACAAATTCCTTGGCGGGCGGGCAATCAGGCGGGATCTCGTCGCGTAGCTTCATTGCCATCAAACTACTGGGTCGATAATCTCGGCGATCCATGAATTTATGGTAGACTTTCACCCAGTAGCTCTTCGGGAGTACGGCGGCCAGGAAGGATATCGATTCGTCTTCCACAAGGTTGGGCTCGCCATCGCAGATGGGAATTAAGTCGTGTTGATCGTCAGTTGAAGCAAGTAATTCAGCGAGATTTCCGAGGCATTTAATTCGCTCGGGAACTACATCCAGAAATTCCTTATCCCTTGCTTGAGAAAAATATTCTACGGACCGCCCCACGTCTTTCGAGACTTGGGTCAAGTATCGTGGTCCCTCCGCAAAGCTCCCATCGGTGCCAAAAATGTTATTGATATTTTCAAGTAAATCTTGATACGCCAAATCGGTATACGGCTTAGCTCGTGGCCATTCACGCTCCATCACCAAATAGCCTGAGAGACGGCCAGGGGTAAACCAGGACAGTTGGTTGCAGTCGAAGACGTACTCGTGCTTCCAAGTAGTATAATTGATGGTGCTCATGCCATCTTCTGCTAATCGACGGAGCAGAAGCTCTCGACCTGCATCCGTAAACATTTCACCTGCCAAATCCAAAATGATTGCCACTTGGCGGGCACACAGGGCAGACGTAAAGCAACGGTGATCAAACAGTCCACCTGGCATTCGGCAAAGCGCTGAGTCCTGCCACTCGTCACACATTGCCAGTGACATCGCATAGCGGGCCGCGAGTCGCAACAGCTCTTTATCTTGCAGGATAAGTCCTGCAATAGCAGCGTCGGAACCCAAGTCGATGTTTTTGCCAACTAGTATTTTGTCGTAATCGCGATTGCGGGCATAACTTGAATTACGCCCATAATTAACGTATTCGCCTATTTGTTTTTCTGGTACGATCGCGGCCGCCCGTTTTGCAGCTATTGTCAAAAAGGACTGGCCTTCGACGGCGAGCAGAGCTTGGTGTTTTTTACGAAGTGCTGGAAGCTCTGATTTTCGGATCACAATTCCATATTTGGGTGAAAATACTGGTTGGTACTCCTCCTCTTGAAGATAGCCAGTCCACTGGGAATCGAAACGGTTCCATTGGTCTATGTGTCGGCTTAGCAATTCAGAATTTTGCAATCCGATCCAATTCAGCCAACCGACTCCAAGACCTTCCCGAGTCGGCTCAAGCTCAAGTGTGATATCGCGTATCTCCTCTGCCTGAGCTAAATCAACTGCATATTCCTCTTTCTTGCCTTCCGCGATTCCCGATTCAAACTGGATTTCACCATTGTCGGTTTCGATGAAAATACGCACCACAGTACCTTCTGGAACAACTGCGGAAAGCAAAAGCTTGTTGTACCCTGTGCACTGAATATTCAAGCCTCGGCTCATCCGAAGCACTGGACCATTAACCGGTTTGCGAGCCCATTCAAAGTTCACCCAACACCAAAATTGTTCAATTCTCAGACCCTCCAATCTTCGTGGTTCAACTTGCCACTGCGAAATGCCTGAAAGTTGAGGATCAAAAAAAGGCTCAATGATGGCCTCGGCCATATTTATTGGAGTCGGGGGTGTAACTTGCTTAACTTCGGCGGATTCGGCAGAAGGCCAACTTCCGTACAAAAGCACGTATAGCACAAGGAAGATAACGCACTTACAAAATGTATGCGGGATCTTCTCCTTGGCCCAAGCGATAACAATCGCCGTCAATTCTGAAATGATTGTTTTTGCACTAGAGTAGGCGACCATGTTTTCGCTCGAACATGCCAAAATCAGATTCACAAACTTATTTGATTGAAAATTTTAGAATTCTTCATGAGACTGCAGTTCGTTCCATATCGCAGCGAACCACATGGAAGCTGCTCGTTTCTGCCCAAGCTCTGTGAAATGTCGACGCGAATTGACATCACCCCGATTCTCGCCCCCCAAAATGTCTGTGTCAGGCCCTGGACGAAATCCAGGGCTTTTGCATAACAATTCAATGGCAGATCGAATGGCCGCCTCTTGCTGAGGTTCGCTATAAACGGTGGGATGAAGAGTAGATTTGGCAAGTAGCCAGGTCGCGTCGTTTTTCCAACGCTCATTCAGCACTTTATTGATTTGAGTGAGATTCTCGACGTACTGGTCTGTAGTGGTTCTTTCCAGAACATCTGACTCGCCTTGTTGCCAAAGTACAAAACGAAATCGTTCGACCTTTTTTCCTGCCGCATCTAATCTCTCAAACAAGGGGGTCCCTGGTAACCACTGCTGGGATGAAGTTCCGCTGGCCGCTACATTCACAAAACCGACCGGCACACGCAGAATAGGCAATAGTAGGTCGCCAACTGGCGGCCAAATCGTGCCACCGTCGCCTACGTGCGGGAAAGGATCATTAGCAACTTGCCACGTTTCATTACGCCAATCGAAACAGACAATTCTTTCCTGCGGATCGGAAATTTTGAGGTGTGCATCGCTCTCGCCCGCTGCATAGGACTGACCAGCAACAACAAACACCTCTCCAACGCCAATTGGTTCGACCGTGCCAGTTGCAACCGCCTCGCCATTCGCAGTAGCTCGGATTACCAGTCGATACCAGCCTCCCGCCGCAACTCGTGCGGTTGCCTCCCACTCGGCACCTAATCGATCAATAGCAAGAGGCCGCCATTCCTGCGATCTGCCGAAGGCGTTCGGCAAGCACTCCACACGATACTCCCATGCAAGTTGTGCCGACGGTAGTGAATCGCATCGAAAATGCAGTCGGACATTCGCAAAACCCAGGTCGGGTCCGTTCGGGTTGTGTTCATGCGCAGTCGCGGGTCGAAATCCTTGTCGTTGGATCACAGCATACGGAGTTGGGCTCAATAGATGTATCTCTTGGGCCGTGAGTCGCTGCCAAGATGGACTTCCCAGACCGATATGCACAGCCAACACACTCGTTAGCAAAATTGAAAGGTATTGCGGGTATTGGCTTTGAGTCATCATCGAACAGATAAATATCGCACTAGGGAATGCTGCTGGAGGTGGGTGCGGGGTTGCATACGGCGATTTGTTCGAACAACCGTCTGCACATGGAAGGCCCTACATCCTTATAGATTGTAATAAAGATCACGGCGAATAAGCGGCCGTCATAGCGCCGACATAGCAAAGTTCGCAAAGTTTCTCCTGTTGTTCGGAATATGGAACTTGATTCGTACAAATGGAAGCGTCCAAAATAACTAAGGTACTGGAGGGATGCATACGCAATTTTTCCAGCCTTCTTTTCTCATGTCTAAAGAATCTCGCAGGCGGAAGGAGTCATGGATCGAAACGAGCACTCCAAGATTATGACTTTCGATACAAGCAAGTGCGAGACGATTTTACAACTCGGTGGCATTCGTACAGGATCTATAGATTATCCCAATCCGAACGGAGGGCAGTCTTGTCGGGTAGCGCATGTCAATACGGGAGGCGGTCTCAGTTTTGTCGTAGCACTCGACCGAGGCGGTGATATCGTCGATGCGACTTATAAGGGGATAAACCTGGCTTTTCTTACACAGAATGGGTACAAGCCACCCAATCATGCATATCATCGCGAATACGAATGGCTCAGTGGATGGCCCGGAGGTTTGTTGACCACGGGTGGTCCGGAATACATAGGTGAGCCTCGGGTAGAAGACGGCACGCATGTTCCGCTACACGGGCGATTCTCAAACACTCCAGCATCAGTCGAAGCAGTAATCAACCCAGATTCACGCACCAAGACTCTCGAAATGTCAATTGCAATGACGATTCGAGACACGCGAATGTTCGAGCCAAACATTGAGGTTCGTCGACAGATTACATGTCGGCTAGGTGATTCGGCGATTCATATCGTTGATGAGGTAATCAATACAGGAAATCGACCCTGTTCGAACGCCTTACTCTACCACGTGACACTCGGGTATCCACTGGTTGATAGTGGCTGCCAATTGATCTGCGGCGGTCGCAGCGAAGGCTATTTTCAGTTTGCATCAGCCAAGTCGACTGATGACTTTGCCCAACTCAAGACCATTCCTTACCGCCGAGAAGAATTGTTTGGTGATTATGATGCCAGAGGGGGCATGTTCATCGCAACACCTCCTGCCGATCAGGACGGGCTCGCCCATGTGGGCATTATTAATAATGCAAAGAATATCGGACTAGAGCTGGCCTACCCCATTTCGGAACTTCCACGCGTCGGCAATTGGCAATATTTTGGCGAGGGCGGCAGCTATTTGGCTGCGTTTGAACCTTTTAGCGGCTCAATTTTTGGTAAAGCCCGCGATGATCATCCCGCAGCGCACTTGACTCTCTATCCGGGTGAAAGCCGCACTTATCATCTGTCTCTACGGGTCCGGGAGGGTCAAGAAGAGCTACAAGGCATGCAGTCGCTGGATGGACTGCTCACAGGTGGTGAAAGTTGAAGTAATTATACTCAGTCGATCAGAATGCAGGACTTGCTGGAATGTCAAAATACGTGGTCATCGCTTTCATCGCGGCTCTCAGCCTCGAAAGCTCTGTCAATGGGGACATCTATGTGTCGCCGAAGGGCAAAGATACAAATCCGGGCACTGAAGCAAGACCCGTTGCAAGCTTAAATCAGGCCCGCGATTTAGTCCGTCGCCAGCGGCAAGAGAGCAAACTCCCGCTATCCAGCAATGTACAGGTTTGGATTGAGCAGGGTGACTACGAATTGCAAGAGCCCTTTATCTTGAGTGCCCAAGACAGTCACACTACTTACCAAGCAAGACCTGAGGCGAAAGTCAACGTCCGAGGCGGCCGCCAGATTGCAGCCGAGAGTTTTCAGAGAGTGACCGATCAAGCTGTCTTGCAACGGCTTGAAGGTAGTCCTGCTCGGGAGAACGTCGTGCAAGCTAACTTACGAGAGCTTGGGATTACTGATTACGGCGCGCTACGGCGATACGGCCATATGCTCCCAGTTGTATGCGCTCCATTAGAGCTGTTTGTCAATCAGGAGGCTTGGCAGCTTGCGAGATATCCGAATGTAGGCGACATTGAGTTACGCCGAATTATCGACCCTGGCTCCGTTCCCCGAATCGGGGACTACAGTGAGCGGGGCGGGACTTTTGAATACACTGACCCGCGACATGCACGCTGGACGAGCGTCGACGATGTGTGGATACAAGGAACTCTCAACAATGGATATGCCGACGACAATATTCCAATTGAGTTGATAGATAGCGAACAACGACAAGTAAAGCTTGCCGGTGAGCATATGTACGGACTGGCAGGTGACGCCTCCTATCGAAAATATTTTGTCTATAACGTCCTTGAAGAACTTGATGCGCCAGGCGAATGGTACCTTGATCGTGAAACTGGGATACTGTATCTGTGGCCCCAAGAGGATCTGGAGAAGGCTACGATTTTGGTGTCCTTGCTGGAAGAGCCCATCGTTTGTTTAGAGAACGCGTCAGAAGTCACAGTCGACGGGTTAACCTTCGAAGCAGGGCGTGGCATAGGAGTTTATATTGAAGGCGGCAAGCGCAATACGATCCGAAACTGCATGGTGAGAAATGTCGGGACCACCGGCATCTTGATGGGGGTGGGCGCTAAACAGACATTTCCTCACATCACCCACGACGATTACGTCGGGCAACCTGTATCGCGACAGGTTGGCAGTCTACAGTCGCACTTGTACGATTGCCCCACTTGGGATCGAAATGCCGGGCTTGAACACCAAATCATCAATTGTGTCGTTTACAACACCGGCGCGGGCGGGATTTACTTGAGTGGCGGTAGCAAGCAATCGCTCACCGCTGGTCGATCGAAGGTCTCCAACAGCTTGATCTACAATTACAATCGTCGTAACAAGTTTCTGTGCTCAGGTATCAACGTAGATGGTTGCGGTAATGAAGTTTCTCACTGTGAAGTTTCCAATTCTGACTTTCAGGGAATCTATGTTCGCGGCAACGACCACTTGTTTGAGTATAACTATTTCCATGATCTTGCGATGGACTCGGACGATACGTCGGCGTGGTACATAGGTCGCGATCCGAGCGATCGTGGCAACGTAATCCGCTACAATTATTTTGAGAATATTGGCCGCCGAGATCGCATGGTAATGGGCATTTATCTTGACGACGGTGCCTGTGGCGTTGAAGTATTTGGCAATGTGTTCTATCGAACTGCTAGCCGCAGCACTGTACACAGCAACAGCGGGCACGATGTCAAGATAATTAACAACATCTTCATTGAGAGCTTAGGGCCTGCGGTCGAACTCAATTCCATTTGGTACGCCATTACTGACGAGCACCGTGCGAATTTCTTTGGAGTACCGCCCGGATCGCCAGTTGATTCTACAGGGGATCAGCCACCAAACGCTATGTTCGATCCCGCTCATACAGGTTTGTTTGAACGTCGCCTTCTGCAGTTAGTTGACATTCGCAAGCCCCCGTACAGTATTCGCTATCCAGAACTTGCAGATTACATGGAATATCTGCAAGACGGTAAAACCAGAGTGGGCCAGCGGCCACGTGGCAATTTGATGGCGAAGAACGTGATCTATCGATGTGCCGACGTACTGAAGCTCCGCGCTCCCTATGCCGAGGTAGAGCAGCGCGACAACTTTGTTACGGAACGTGACCCAGGATTCGTTAATGCAGAGAAGCGAGACTTTTCACTTCGCAAAGACGCGACCGTCTTTAAGGTTATTGATGATTTTAAACCCATCCCCTTCGATCGAATCGGCAGGCAAGCTTCGGTTTCCGATTGAAGAACAAATAAGTGCCGAAAGTTATAGTTGCTCACAGTTTGAGCTTTTAGGTCTGCGAGCACGCAACAACCATCTTTGCAGCAGGAACGCATTTATGTCTGAGAATGTTTTGCGAGAAGATCAAATCGAGTCCTATTACCGCGAGGGGTATGTCGTCGTACCAGAACTTGTGCCCAACGACGTAGTTCAATCGGTTCGCGAATCAGCTGATTTATTTGCTGTCGAGGCGGGAGGTGCCTGGACGCCGCAAATGTTCGATTTCACAAGTCCTGACCGTGAGCCGATGCTGCACCGCTGTTTGGTCGAGCCTCGTGTGGTCACAGCAGTTGAACAGCTGTTTGAAAATAAGCCCGCGATATTCTTTGGTATGTTGGCGGTTGTTCCGGCCCAGGGTGGCAAAGGTCTCGAGTGGCACCAAGATAACCAGTACACGCATTTGTTGGGAAGAGCGCTAAATGTTTTTATTGCGCTTTGCAACATTACTCCCGAAAAGGCTATTCTCTGGGTTGCACCCCGCAGCCATTTGCTTGGCGTACAACCGGCTGAGATCGTCGATGGGCACCGCCGGGCAGCCGCTCCGCCTAACGGCCAGCCGTTGCCGACACTTCAAGCTGGCGATGCCTGTATTTTTGACCGTAACACGATGCACTGCTCCTTTACAAATAACACTGATGAACCGCGTTATGCCTATGCGGCCCAGTACGCCGAGCGATCAGTACGTGAAGCTTCCACCGGGCGTCGCCCCGATCGACTACTCGAAGTTCAGAAATTGTCAGAGCGATGGGCTGCCAAGAATTTAGAGTGTGCGGGAACAAGCTGAACACTCAATTCAGCTTTCAGATGTGCTTCCCTACTTTCCTTCTAGAGTCGGAACTTGACTTCCTAAGTCGCTTTGTCGAGCGTAATCTAAGAGCCACTCCCGATCCGTCTCTTCGTGACGTCGCACAACGCTGCTGGCACGGGATCAAGGTCGCCACATCGCACGAGTACCATCACTAAAGCGAACAGAGGCAGACTTTATGCGAACTCTGCTGACAGTTGTGCTATGCGACTGTTACAGTCTCAATTGCGAGGCCGAGAACCGATCTATGTGATGGACCATGGTACAGCGGGATAAAGGTGATCTGGTGTGGCGACTATGCAGAGAATTTTCGAGACTTATCACGCAATCTCTGGTCCCCAAGTTAATAGCATCGTGGCGCGTTGCCAGCTACTTATGATTGCTAATATGCACACCGATGAAGCATTGTTTGCACACGAATTCATTCGCATGTATGGGACGGGGCACAGTACTTCCACGCCACTGAGATCGGCTAACGTTTTAGTCCCACCGCTCGTGCAAACTGGTGCGATATCTCTCCACCACGATGTAATTTTCCAGACGTTTCTACTGAAATTGATACTTGCCCAGCAATTATCTACGCCTGCATGCCAAGATAAAAAATCTTTGACCAGAGGTAATATTTATGTCAACTTCTGAAATTCTTGCTACGGTCGTAGGGTCATATCCGGTGCCGGAATGGCTGGTTGCACTACCTTCTCAACAAGCATTAATCGACGCTACACGAGTTGTGTTTAAGACTCAGGAAGTGGCGGGTATTGATGTTGTGGCAGACGGAGAGCTGTACCGGTGGGATGTGAATCACCCCGATACTAATGGAATGATTGACTACTTCGTAAGGCCGATGGCCGGTGTCAGACAACATCTCACTCGAACAGAAATAAAGGAGTTTCACAAGATCCCCGGCATGAGCTTTCGTAGTGAACCAGCAGGTGTCATCGTGGGCGATATTGGCGAAGGGACAATGAATATACCGCGTGACTATCTACGTGCTCGAGATCTGACGAAGGCCCCACTCAAGTTTACGTTAACTGGTCCACACATGCTCAGTAAGACTTTGTTTGACAAGCACTACGGTTCGCATTCCGAGGTAGCGGTCGCGATTGCGCAAACGCTTGCCAAGCAGGTTGCCGATATTAACCCCGACGTGCTGCAAATTGACGAAGCCAATATTACTGGTAGCCCGCAGGAAGGGGAATGGGCAGCCGATGCCATCAATATCGTGCTGGACGCCGCGAGCCAAGCTGCGAAAAAAGGCGTACATATCTGCTTTGGCAACTATGGTGGCCAGTCAATCCAGCGAGGTACTTGGAAGCAATTGATCGGTTTCATGAATCGTTTGCATTGCGACCATGTCTTGCTGGAGTTTGCTTTTTGCGGGTACGCCGAGTTGCCGCACTTTAAGTCAGAACTCGACGAGCGGATTGGACTTGGTATTGGCGTGATCGATGTCAAAGTCAACACTGTTGAGACTCCCGAAGTAGTGGCCAAGCGAATCGACGATGCGACCAAGCTTTTGGGCCCTGGTCGCGTCAAATGGGTCCACCCCGATTGCGGATTTTGGATGAATAAGCGCAGTGTTGCAGACCGTAAGATGGTTAACTTGGTTCGTGGCCGAGATTTATTCCTGGGTCGCTGAATGCGGTTTCTTGAGACGCAGATATATGGTCATCGCCGTCAAGCAAGTTGAGTTGCGTCAAGTCCGCGTCCGTACACGTTTTCCCTTTCAGTATGGAATTGCCACGCTTACGGAAGTACCGTATTTAATTGTGTTGATCGAGGCTGAAATCAATGGCCAATATTCATGTGGCTATTCCGCAGATATTCTTCCGCCGAAGTGGTTTACGAAACAGCCTGACGAATCTTTTGCCGAGGAACTGGGCGCCATGCTTTTGGTGATTCGACGAGCTGCGGCCTTGGCAGTCGAAATTGGCCAACAGACAAGTGTTTATAGTTGGTGGCGTGAATTGCTCGCTCGGCAGCTCAGCGACGTTGCAATACAGGCCTTGGTGCCGCTGCTCAAGACATTTGGAGTATCCTTGCTTGAGCGGGCTGTGATTGATGCGAGTTGTCGCAGGTATGCAACAACATTTCACGCCGCGCTGCAATCGAACCTATTTGAGATTTGTTTGTCCGAGTTTAATCCCGAGTTTGGCAAATTGTCGCCGCATGATTTGCTCGACTCCGAACCGGTTTCTCGCATTGCGGTGAGGCACACCGTGGGATTGGGCGATCCGCTGACGATTGCCGATATTGCCGAAGAAATTCAAAGGAAGGATGATTTGCCGCTCGCCTTGGACGAATGCATCCGAAGTTATGGATTACAGTATTTCAAGATTAAACTTCCGATTGATGTGGCAGTCGCTCGCGAAAGACTGATTTTAATATCACATATCCTTGAGAAATACTGCCCCAGCGGGCAGTTCACGTTGGATGGTAACGAATTCTTTCAGTGCCCCGAAGAGTTTTTTGAGTACTGGGCAGAGTTGAACTCTGATCGCCTAATTCGCCGTTTCCTTGAGCGAGGGCTATTATTAATTGAACAGCCGATTCATCGTCAATCCGCACTTTCCTCTCAGATCGACCAGAATCTTGCCGGCTGGCTTGGACGACCGCCAATCATTATCGATGAGTCAGATTCAGAGATCGGAAGTTTCGCGCAAGCGTTACGATTAGGCTACGATGGCACGAGTCATAAAAACTGCAAAGGTGTCTTCAAGGGTATAGCCAATGCTTGTTTGGTACGTTGGTACAATTACCAGCATCCACCGCGGCGGCGGCTGATGACAGGAGAAGACTTAATGAATATTGGCCCGATTGCATTAATGCAGGATTTAGCAGTCGGGGCGTCGCTTGGGTTTACCCACATGGAACGCAACGGACACCACTACGTCGCTGGGCTGGAGCCATTTCCAGCTTCCGTGCGAGAACAGGTTGGCCAGGTCCACGGGGATCTTTATACAACTAGGATCGACGACACAGGCGAGAGCTGGCCAAGAGTCGCGATTCTAAATGGTCAAATGTGTGTTAATTCGATCAATCGAGCTCCGTTTGGCAGTTTAATAAAAATTGTTCCTGAGGACTTCGAATTGGTTTCGAGCAATTAACCAAATGCTTGGCCGATTTAATTGATTTAACTTTCGTTGTGTAGGAATCATTCACGTGTCACAACAAGATAAGATATCTGGAATTTTCACGCCTAATGTGGTTCCTCTTGATAGCAAGGGTGAGATTCATGAGGCTGAACTCCGCCGATACGTCGATTGGCTGATCCTTCAAGGTGTCCACGGACTCTACCCAAACGGTTCGACGGGGGAGTTTACACGCTTTACTGTGGAGGAACGTCGCCGTATCGTCCAAATTATTTGCCATCAGGTGGCTGGACGTGTGCCAGTCTTAGCAGGTGCCGCTGAAGCGAATGTCCGAGAGACCGTGCGAGCATGCGAACTCTACGCCGAGTACGGCGCTCGTGCCGTTGCGATTGTCTCGCCCATCTACTATAGGCTGAGCCCCTCTGCTGTTTTTGAATATTTTCATGAGATCGCACGAAATTCTCCCATTGATGTCACGCTCTACAATATTCCGATGTTTGCCAGTCCGATAGACGTTCATACGGTTCGAAGGCTGGCCGAGTGCGAACGGATTGTGGGGATCAAGGACTCATCCGGTGATGCAGCATTCCTATTGCGGCTGATGGCAGTGCTCAAACACTCGCGCCCTGATTTCTCGTTTTTAGTCGGCTGGGAGCCGATACTACTGCCCATGCTACTTATGGGAGTCGACGGTGCGACACTGGCAACGAGTGGAGTGGTTCCCGAAGTCACCCGGAGGCTCTACGATTTAGCAAGGAGCGGTCAAATCACAACAGCCAAGGAACTACAGTTAAATGTGATTGGACTATTCGACGCTATGTTGTCTGACTCAGATTTTCCGCTGGGGTTTCGCCAAGCAGTAAGCCTTCGGGGATTTGAACTCGGTCACACACGCCAGCCAGTCGGGACACCAAGCGATGTGGGATCATTACGGATCCGAGAGGAAATTGAGCGCTGTCTCACGGGAATGGCTGTCGATTGAGGCGAGTGTAAGTATCTCATAGTAGATTTAGATGGATTGAGGCTCATCCCTATGCACAAATTCAAGCGAGTGGCACTGGTTTTTCCCGTGTTCAATCCGCACTTGGATCCAATGACTCAGGGAATCCTCAAGTACGCGCGCGAGCGGAACGAGTGGAGATTCGCCTATAGTCCAGATGGTCCAGCAGTGAGCCTGAAGTGTGTTCAACGCTGGCGCGGCGATGGTGTGATCGCATTCATTGGTACTAAGGAAGAGGTCAAAATTGCCAAGTCGCTCAAGATGCCGGTCGTGAACCTTTCCGCGTCACAGTTTGGAACAGAATTGGCGACCGTCTCGAGTGATAACTATAGAATTGGCTGCATTGCCGCCGAACACTTACTAGAGCGAAAGTTTCGCAGCTTTGGTTATTATGGAATGCGCGATGTGTGGTACTCGAATGAGCGTTGCCGAGGCTTTATCGAGACCGTAGAAAGTTCAGGTGGAATGTGCACGACATGTTTAGATACCGTGTATTATGAGGGCCTTACCAAGATTGGCCAGTTAGAACACGAAGAGGTTCGTAACTGGCTTCGCAACATTGAGTTGCCTGTGGGAATTTTAGCGGTTCATGATTATCGAGCACGCCTCATCATGGAGATATGTAAAGAGCTTGGTTTACAGATACCGAACGATGTAGCTGTGATTGGTATTAATAATGACCCCACCGCGTGTTTGTTTGCTAGTCCGTCATTGAGCAGCGTAGCACACGATGGTATCCGTGTAGGAATGGAGGCGGCGGCTTTACTCGATCGCCTGATGGCAGATCCCGCGTCACCGCGTCCCGTCCTGCAAGTTCCTCCCCTGAACGTCGTCTGCCGCGAATCCACAGACACGTTGGCTGTCGAGGAAGAAACACTCCGTAAAGCCCTGGACCTGATCAAGGAAATGTATCAAGAAGCCATCGGTATCGAGCAAATCGCAGCCAAGATGAGCGTCTCACGCCGTTGGCTTGAAAAGTTGTTTAAAGTACATCTCCATAGTACCCCCCACGAGTATCTTTCCGAGATCCGTGTGAATGCGGCCATGAAGTTATTGGCCGCTAAGCCACCAATCAAGCTGAGCGATATTGCGCAACGATGTGGTTTCTATGATGTCCGCAGGTTGAACAAAGTGTTTAAACGTGCTACTGGTCTCACTCCACGAGAGTATGTTAAAAAACTTAGTGAGCGAACTAAAGCCCATTAGCGATTGAAACTTTAAATTTCTTGTCCACAGGGGATCCGATAACTTTGCCACTAGTGACAGGGCCATTTTCATTATCATTGGAGTATGACATGGTAACAACGCTCGAAGGTACCTCTCTGCGAACGCAATTCGAATTGGATGGCTATTTGGTAATGCCAGGGTTCTTCTCGGAGTCAGAGCTAAAGAATCTCCTGATGCTTTTTGATCGGCTGGAAGCAGAGTTTAGGGAAAAAGAAGTGCCCCAGTCGTTTCGCCTGGAACGTTACGGATGCGGATCATTAGGTGCTACGCTCAACGATGACCCGATCGCGCAGAAAATGGCAAATCATCCTCGCTTGCAAGAAATCACCGAAGCAGTGATTGGCCCCGATTATCGTATGGGATCAATCGGCTCTTGGATCACAAAAAAAGGATATGGGCAAGGCTGGCATCAAGATTCGTTTACCGATGAGCCAGGTCAGTTTGTCGTCAATCGTTTGATCTACGGGCGGGAAGTGACTCAGCAGGGCGGGCCGCTGTACGTTGTGCCGGGTTCACATCGGATGGGCGACATTCCCCCCGGTGGCAATCAAGAATCGATTCCTGGTGAAGTCGCATTAACGGTCGTTCCTGGCACTCTCGCTCTCCTTCACTCACGGTGTTACCACAAAGTAGCGATCAATCAGTCGGAACGGCCCCGCATTCAGTTGAACACTCGCGTGCTTCCCGCCTCTGCGAAGGACGATATGACTTACCGGGCAATTTATCGCACCGGACGCTGGGATTTCAGGGAAGGCAAGGAGTGGTAGCTGGTGTTGAGAAAACGAAAGTTGAACGAGTTCACCACCTAAGTTAACTTGGTAAATTATGCTACGAATGTGACAGTGGAAAAGCCAAAGCTAGGTAAACTACTTCAAGTTCATTTGAATTTGGATTCGACTAGGACGCGTCGGGTTCTGCGAATTCTCTGATTCTGGATCAACTTCAGTTTGGCTACGGAGAAGTGAATCTTTTTTTGGAGTTGAACATTGCCTCACTACAAGTTTTTCAACAAGCGAAGTCACCTCCGCTTGGTTACTGTTGCGGCTATAAGTTTGCTCTTATTCGTCGCCGATGAATTGCATGCCAGGACTATCGCGCGCTGCGATCAAGGTTGGTTGGAGGAGGTGGACGATTACCTCGTCTTGCATCTCAAGGGTACTCATTATGAGATGGGATATCAGCATGGCACTTTGATGAAAGTTCATGTTCGGGAGAATATGTCTCACATGATGAAACTCATGAAGGACAAGCTCATCTACGAATGGGGCCCTCTTCGATTCACTCTCTACTCAACAATTCGAGGGATAGTCGAATTTCAACGAAAGCATACTCCAGAAAAATATAAGCAAGAACTCGCAGGACTGGCTAAAGGCGCTGGGTTGAATATCCAAGATCTTGAAGTGGGAAACTTTATCCCAGAGTTGATGCATTGCAGCGGGTTCGCAGTGATGAATTCTGCGACCACCGACGGTAAATTGTATCATGGACGGGTGCTCGACTATGCCACCGACTGGCGGTTGCAGGAACATGCTGTCCTGATAGTGGCCGAGCCCACAGGGGGCATACCTTTTGTGAACATTTCCTATGCAGGATTTATCGGTTCAGTAACAGGAATGAACTCTCATCATGTCTCGATTGGAGAGATGGGGGGGCAGGGCTTGGGGCATTGGGACGGCATGCCAATGGCCCTCCTCGTACGCGAAGTCTTGGAAACCGCTGATAACTTAGAAAGTGCGATTGACGTCTTTCGGAATAACCCCAGAACCTGTGAGTATTACTATGTGATAAGCGACGGCAATTCGAACCGTGCCGTTGGCATGGAGGCGTCATGGAATCGATTCGAACTCGTCTGGCCGGGAGAGACGAATGAAAAATTACCTTTGTCCGTCGAGGATTGTGTTCTCCTCTCACAGGGCGATCGCTATCGTGAGCTTGCTCGTCAAACACAAGCCCACCATGGGAAACTCGACGCCAAGGGTGCAATGAGTCTTATGAATCGCCCCGTGGCAATGGATACGAACCTCCACAATGTTCTGTTTGAAACTTCCACCACACGCCTCTGGGTAGCAAATGCAGCTTCCGATGGCGCACCTGCGGCTGAGCAAAAGTATCACAAGTTCTGTCTCAAAAGCTTGCTCGAAAAAGTTCCAGATTCCAAGGTTTTGATCGAACCTTGCTGTCAGTAATTGGCCAAAATGATTACTTTTTTCTAGGTGTGTTTTCAGAAATTCCTTATCACTCTTCAGGTAGGCCTGCACGTGTTGAGTCGGGCATGCAATATCCTTGAGTCATTATCCATGCTCTTTGACAACGGTAGGGGCGCCCTAGTTCCAGAGATTTGCAAACTAGGCGTCACTGAGCAGAATTTATCGCGGGAAGCAGTGTTTTTCTGGGACTTAGTGTCGCGGCACCTGGGGCTACTAGAAGTAGAGTGAAGCAAGCTCTAGTCGCTGGAGACCGAATTGGAAAGTTCTAAAGCCCGATCGTTGAAACAATCTGGTGAAGTGGCTACAGGCCACGAGCCCGATTCAGCTAGGTGCATCCCCATGACGGCAATTCGATGCGAGATACTGGCTATGCTACCTAGCACCGATGGACGCCTTTTTTAGCCGTATAACCACGGTCGATAACGCAACGACACGACTCATTCGCGAGATCCAATTTCCACAGTCTTATTAGTGAAATCACTTAGCGAGTTGAGATCAAAACTAATTCTACCCTCTCTGATTTTACCCGCGACAACCGTTTGATTTGAACAATGCAGTCTGAAATATGCATTCCAGCGCTCGGGCCATGCACCGAATAGAATAATTTTATCGCTCGTCTCTTGCAGGATCATTCTCTGCAAAGCAATCATCGCGAGCGATGGTTGATCTTGATCTGGCACCCAATTGCAGTTAGGTCCAAGAAACCCAGGAAATCGATATTCGTCGGGCGTATCGAAGTGGCCTATTCCTACCGCATTCTCGATAGTGAAATTCGTATGTACAATTTTTGCCGCTTCATCAACGAGGCCGAGATGGGCGGCGAGAACGCTAGGAGGAAACCAACCGCCCGTTCTTTTTTCGATCCTCTTTTCGTAGGTTTGACGAGCAAGTTCTAGGCGATCATACCCTAGACCGAACTGTCGGTATGGGAAAATTGCATAGAGTTCCGGATTCTCCCAATTATGTCGCTCTTCATCATTTAAAACTTCTGCAGGTGAGATTATCTCAACCCCATCTATACTTCGTGTTGGAATATCAGGAATAGCTTTCTGGACCTGCTTCCAAAAGGATCTGTCTTTATTCGTAACGTAAGATTCATCCACTGCCAATAATGCTTGAATGACACAGTTTAGTCCAGCTATTTCCGGAGTTGGGTTGACTACGTTCCAGTAGGTTTCCAGCGATTGAGCCGGTGACATATAAAGTTTTCCGTTATCGTCTTTCTGAAAGTGCTCCCAGTACCCAAGCAATACTTCGTTTGCAAAAGGTATTGCAACTGATTGCAGAAATTCACGATCAGAAGTAGCCGTTGCGTAGGCAAGCATCATGGTGACAACTTCCAGTCCACTCTGATAGTAAAACGTGCTGTGAGATAGTTCGCTCTTTGGTTTTTCAGAGAAATTCGGCCCGTACCACGGATTAAACTCAGGAAAAAGCGCCCCATTGTGCTGGAAATGCAAACGCGTCCTGGCCTTGGCAAGAGGCAGCATTTTGAAATACATTTCGAACAGCGGCTTCATCAAATCGAAATCGCCTGAAGCGAGCATCGACCAGTAAATCAATCGCGTGTTTTGCCAAAAATACAGCGGTCCCCAAAGACGGAAATCTGCCTCTAAACCAGGAGACAGTTTATACTCTGGGAATTCCTTAAGTACTGGCATCGTAAAGAGTGAGCCGTTGAATAGGATGGGCTGTTTGCCACGGCCCGCACAAGCGTTCATGAACCTCTGGAGATTGTATCCCTGGCTCACCCTCTCAGCCTCTTCATCGCCGTCTAGAAATATCCACGACCGTGACCAGAATTTTTCCCACCAATTGCGATGCGCTTCACGCCGCTGTGCCCATTCTTGTGAACTCACGTTGACACTGATGCTCTGGATAGCACTTTCCCATTTCTCCAATGTGTCAGTTTGATCAGTATGCACACAGATGCAGAATCGATTCTTTTTCGAGGGTTTCATAGACGTCAGTGTCATGAAATCCGTCTTCTCCAAGTTCTCCCCTTGGAGAAGTCCACCAAAGGTGCGGCGGAGAAGAGGGTCCTGCAGCTTGGGTAAATTCAAGTCGGGATGCAATGTGGCGTGTTTATCATAGTCCCAATAGCTGACTTCATTCCTGTGGCACCAGAGCAATTCGTGCTTACCAGTATCCAACACCTTGTCAGCGTCAATAATCGGTGTTCCACCTAAGGTTGTGTGTGTTTCAATATCAGTTAATTCACGCCTTTCCGTACGCCATACCTCCGCTTGTACTTGCATTTGAACCGATTTTTCGGAGTTCGATTCAAACATGATCACCGGGCTATGGGCATCGATCCACAGTCTCGCCGAGACCTTCTCGCCGGGCTTGCCAGTAACTACTGTGATTTCGCCCTGGCGCAGTTTAAGTTCCTGCTGGAATGGCTGACCTGTAGCGATTGGGTTCGGATCGAATCGCACTCGGACTCGGCCAATCTTGAGTAGTGCCCCTCCTTCGCTCCAAGCATCATTCTTACTGATGTAGAAAACAAACTCACCATTTGGCTGAACCCAGAAATTGATTCCTACATCGCCATTACCAAGCGGCATCGATCCCCAAGCATTTTCGCTTGGGCTCAACCATCTGACATTGCAATCCTCAAGCATCTCAAGTGCCCGCAACTGAAAATCATCTCCAATCGCAGTCCGGCAAAGAAGTAATTGGATGACAATCGCGCTCAAAGATTTTTTCAACATAAAAACGACCTCACCTGAGAAAGGAAATTTACTCTAAAAGCCGTCGCTATTGTGCTAAACATAGACAAGATGACAGAACTCCATATCAATCGCTCGCCATCGACCTTCCAGAGTGGAGGAATGCGTGTGGGAAATGGGCTCGCCATGAAATTGAGACTAAGACGCATAATAGTAGATGGGTGGATATGACGGCAGCAAATCAGAACGCAGTTCGCAAAAGTGCGCCATCCGTTCGTAGATGATGCATTGTCAGGACCTCAGGTCGAAGGAAAATGAGATTAGTGCAGTTCACATAATGCAATATGCTAGTCACGCCTTTGCCTTAGGCTGATACGATATCGGGACTATGTCTGAAGAATCAAGTGACCGTTTGAGCTTGAATATTTCAGCGGGTGCTAAGTTCTCGGTGGACTTAGTTGCGTAGCGACGAGCAGATTGAGTTAGGCGCACCTGTTGAGTATAAGGCTCCCTAGCAAACGAGTTTTGCGTCTCACTACTCACAGCCGTACAGCCCTACTGTGTTCATGCAGTGCTTAGGAGAACAACGCCACAGTTTGGCTTTTTTCTTCTTTAATACTTGTCGTTACAAGCAGCCACTACATTTCGGAAATCTGCATTCGGACTGCAGTAGTTTAGGTAATCATCATGGCACTACTCGGGCGGACTTTTTTGAGCTTGGCCGCGGTTGCGGGATGGCTCGGATTACTTTGCTTGATCCAAGCGGATGTTCGGGGTGCGGAGTCCAAGCAACTCTTTGTGTCTGTTGACGGCGACGACGCTAGCGATGGGAGCGTAGACAAGCCCTTTAGGACGGTTCAGGGAGCTCTTCATGCGATTCAGAGTCTGATTGAGAAAGACTCTTGGCCCTCCGGTGGAGTGAGTGTCATTCTTAGGGAGGGGACGTATCCAATTCAAGCGACAATTGAACTCGATGCTCGATTGAATAGTCGCGCGGACGCTCCATTGATATTTACATCTTTCGAAAATGAACGTGTTTTACTGACTGGCGGCTGGGAGATTCCTGCGAGCTCTTTTCGGTCTATAAGTGATGTGAAAGTGCGGCAACGAATTATTGAGGAGGCAGTACGCGATAAAGTCGTTGAGGCCGACCTTGTCCTTTCAGGTATGCCACTTGAGGCGATCGCACCTCGACAACGATCAGGGCAAGGAGTGCCTGCTGTCCCAGCGGCATCAGAACTTTTCTTTGGCGATCAGCCGATGAAAGTCGCCCGCTGGCCAAACGATGGGTATGAAAAGATTGAGAAGGTGGTGCGACCAAGCTCCTCTCCTCGATATCGACGCCCAGACATTGAACGTCCTACTACCGAAGGGCCCGCGTATATCCCAGGAATCTTTCAATACCGCGGCGACCGGCCATCGCTATGGACAAGTGCACGAGAGGTGTGGTTAGAAGGCTATTGGACTTTCGACTGGGCTGACGATTGCATGCCAATTTCTTTTATTGATACCAAAAAAAGTCAGATTTCCCTCTCGGCCCCACATGCCTATGGAATGGGCGGTCTGCTTGGCCAGGGAGATCGTTACTTTGCATTGAACTTACTCGAAGAGATTGACCAACCCGGCGAATATTATCTCGATCCCTATATTGGGCGCGTCTATTTCCTTCCCCCGGAAGAGATAGTAGATCAACGGATTGTGATCTCTTCGTTAGAAGGACCTTTATTCGCATTGAAGCATGTCTCTCACGTTTTCTTTAAAGGGCTCACGTTTGAGGCTGGGCGAAGTACGGCTATCGAAGTAGCAGGTGGAAAGCAGGTAAGAATCGAAGGATGCGACTTTCGAAACTTGGGGGGGTGGGCGATAAAGATCAATGGCGGCAAACAGCACGGGGTGATAAGTTGTGACATCCACGATGTGGGGCGCGGTGGCATTCAATTAATTGGTGGAGACCAGCGCTCACTTCAGTCGGCCGGCCATGAGGCAATCAATAACCATATCCATCACTACTCACGGTTAGCCAAGACATACCAGTTCGCAATTGCAGTGGACGGTGTGGGAAATCGGATTGCTAACAATCTCATCCATGATGCGCCTCATGGTGCGATGGATTGGCGAGGCAATCTGCATGAAATTGAATTCAACATCATCCATGACGTGTGCTTGGATACAAATGATGCCGGTGCCATTCAGACGGATCGAGATTTGAGTACATGTGGCAACATGATTCGCCACAACATCTTTTACGATATTGGTGGGCCGGTGTCGCAAGGCAATATCCTTGGTGTGTTTAGCGTTTATCTCGATTCAAATGCATCAGGCGATACGTTTTTTGGCAATGTGTTTTATCGCGGAGGAGAGAGGAACATTATCCACGTAAATGGTGGTCGCGATGTGAAAGTAGAGAACAATGTGTTTGTCGAGGGAGGTTCCCCAGTTGAGATTACCTCGGCCGGACTTATTCCTGCGTTTCGGCCAGTATTGGAAGTCGCCTGGAACCGACTGCTGAAGAAAGTTGACCATAGGGCACCGCCATGGAGCACCACTTTCCCGCATCTGGTCTCATATCCCAGTGATATGGATCAGTTGGCCGTTCCAGAAGGCAACTCGATCCGTCGAAATCTTTTCTATAAGACGAAAGAAATCAGACTCGAGTTTGACGAGAAAGTATCGAAAGGCATCGTTGATGTTTCGGATAACTATCAAGCTGAAAACGACCCATTCGTGGACTTGGCCGGTCTGAACTTCCATTTCAAGGATATAGGAATGATCCGCCAAAAGATTCCCGGCTTCGAGTTAATTCCACTAGAGAAAATTGGTTTGTATCGAGATTCCCACCGACAAGTTCTGCCGAGTGATAGCCGTTAGTCGTCCTGGCATATGCTCAGACAAATGCCTTAAGGGGTACAGGTTTCTTGAAATACTCAGATCCAATATTCGCCGCAACGACCAGCTATCCAATTGGATTAGTTGATATCTTGGTAATTGTTGCCTATCTCGTAGCCCTCCTGGTGATCGGTTGGCGGGCGATGTTAAAGATTCATGGGCAGGAAGACTTTTTCCTTGGTGGACGCAAGTTCGGAAAGTTGATTCAGACGTTCGCGTCCTTTGGCCAAGCCACATCCGCGGAAAGTGCGGTTGGCATGACTACGCTCGTTCAAACCAATGGGGCTTCAGGTATTTGGTCAACATTGGCTGGCGGTTTGGTGTTCATGCCTGTGTTCTGGATGACATCAATCTGGTATCGCCGAATGAGGATGATGACGTTAGCGGATTTCTTTGTAGAGCGATATGGCTCGCGCGCGATGGGCGGGTTTTATGCCGGTTTTCAGACAGTCTTTTTCATGATTGTCGCTGCCTTAGGTCTCTCCGCGATGAGTAAGACTGTGGCAGCAATTTCGGCGAAATCTGAGTCTCAACTGACCGTGGTCGAAAGAGCTGAGTATCAGTCCGCTCTTGAACTTGAAGAGCTGGAACGAGCTGATGTCAATTCGATGAGTGATTCGCAGCGGCAACGCTTACACGAATTGCGACTGCAGGGTGATCGCAAAGAATTTACCTTTTTGGACGAGCGAGCCGTCATCGTGTGCGTAGCGTTCTTCGTGCTCTTGTATTCAGTGGCGGGCGGTCTCGAGGCGGCGTTCGTATCCGACATAATCCAAAGTGCTTTTATCATCGTCCTGTCGTTAATTTTGATCCCCTTTGCGATGATCAAAATCAACGACATTCACGGTGGCGAAGGTATCCTTGGCCCCTTTCAAGTGATGCATAAAATGCTTCCTCAATGGTTCTTTGAAATCTGGGGATCGCCCAATGTCGTCGATTTTTCCTGGCATTGGATTGCAGTGATGGGCGTACTCGGGATGCTCAACGTCGGGATTCAAGCAAACCAAATGGTTGTCAGTGGTTCCGCTAAGGACGAATTGTCCGCGCGTGTCGGTATGACTGTAGGGATATTCATTAAGCGCGTGCTAACAATTGTGTGGGGACTCATCGCGATGTTGACGGTGGTACTCTATGGAACGTCCATCAAGAACCCCGACTACATCTGGGGATATGCAACTCGCGATTTATTGGGGCCTCTAGGGCTAGGGCTGGTTGGACTGATGATCGCATGCATGTTTGCGGCTCTAATGTCGACACTATCAGCCCTCATGATTACCACTTCGGGATTGATTACGAACAATTTGTATCGTCCGCTTGTGCCAAATCGCCACGATCGTCACTACTTGCTTGTCGGCCGAATAACCAGCGTCGCATATATTGTCGGCGCTGTGCTTATCGCGATTCAGTACGCCAATGTTTTTAGCCTTATGAAACTTGTGTGGGTCTTCAATTGTGCATTGGCGGCAAGTTTTTGGCTGGGCATGCTTTGGAGGCGGGCAACTGCAGTCGGCGCTTGGGCTTCCATTGTACTAACGACCTTATTCACATTAGTGCTGCCAGTAGGAGTTGCACTCATCCCAGGCATTCGCACTCATGAATACCTGGTTCAGACGACGAACCCCTCGCCTGTCGAGCGAACTTACACAGCTACCGAAGCCGATGTGCGTGAGCGAGCGGCGGAGATTGCTGAATACGATAATGGGATGTCGACTGTTATCGAGGGTGCTCGCCCACAGCCACTTATTGTTGGTGAACAGTTTACTCGCACGTTCTTGCTACCAAAAAAGTCAATCTTTTGGGAAGAGGACGTCGTGCTATTGAATAACAAAGTGACTGGACGCGGCATGCTAAAAGTTGAACTGCTGCTAATGGACTGGCTGGGAATGAACCTAGCCAAAAACTCTTATTCATTTAATGAGACCTTAATGCTTCTTTTTCGATTAATCTTCCCCTTTGGCACTTTGTTTTTGGTCTCGTTACTAACGGCGCCTGACAGCGAATCTCGTCTGGATCAGTTCTACGCCAAGATGCGGACGCCTGTGAAGTTGGATCCTATCGAGGATCAACGAGAGGTAGAAATATCCAAGCGAGATCCTCATCGATTTGATTCGTCCAAGTTATTTCCCAATTCAAACTGGGAGTTTCGCAAATGGCATCTTGTTGATGTGAGCGGCTTCCTTGCCGCCAGTTGTGGAGTGCTAGCTTGTTTAGCCTTCCTTTGGCTAATCGTCAACATTGGCGCTTAATTTTTTATGTCGACAGCAGAGTTTGGGCAATAACAGTTAATGTTACATACGATCAACCATTACCGTCTTTGGCGCATCGAACTCCCCGCGGGAAGGGTGATCGGTGATTGGATGTGTCAGTACGAGGCATTCAAAGTGATCGCATTAGCTCTCGACACTGCGGAAGGACTTACTGGCTGGGGTTACGGCGTGAGAGTCTCGAATGGCCAGTTTTCCCGGCCACTGCCTTGGCGTGCGGAAATACCCTCGATTCTTGAGCTGCGTAATGAATTCGAGGACAATCTATGGGATTTGCTTCGTGGCCGTCCCGCTGCCGACGCGAGCGGCTCGCTGAGGTTTACAATTCAGTGTCCTAATCTTCTAGCGACGGCTGCCCGCGGTGCCCTTTGGGATCTCCGTGCAAAAATAGCGGGCGTACCACTCAATCAGCTGATCGGGTCCGGACAACGCAACTCAATACAGGCCTACGCGAGTCATCTGGAGTTCCATCTTGCCGATACTCAGATCCAGAAGCTATGCAAACGGGCGACCGAATTGGGGCTATCTGCGATCAAAGTGAAAGTCGGGCATCCCAGCATCGAGCGCGACATCGACCGCCTTCGACTAGTTCAAGAGTCAATGCCAACGGGGACGGAACTGGCCATCGATGCCAATACTGCGTGGACAGCAGAACAAACCATCGACAGGGTGGCAGCTATTGTCAAGGCGGGGATTAAACTTGCCTACGTGGAAGATCCGTTACCGCTCGACGATGTGGCAGGTTACCAGCGGCTTAGCCAGCATCTGCCTATCGATGTAGTGGGGCATGATTACGCCACGAACCCCGACCAACTGCGACCAGTACTGGATGTTGGTGGACTGCAGCGACTACGGATTCATAGTGATCTGGATTTCGCCCTTGGTATTGCTGAACTAGCTGACGAATACGACCTGCCAATCATCGTTGGCAATATGCTTTTTGAGCTAGGCGTCCACGCTGCGGCGGCCTTTGAGCGGGTCGAGCGAATTGAGTTTTCAAACTTGAACTGGAATGATCTTCCGCAACACCCAGTGCGTGTGGAGCGGGGCCAGATGTTTGCGCCACAAACTGCTGGTACGGGCTTGGACCCTCAATTGGACCTATTGGACGTCCTGAGTTGTTCACCTGATGACGAGGCCCTCGTCAATACAGGAGCGACGGCGCAATGAATGAAAGAACGGTTCTCATCGCCGGAGGAAGCAGCGGTATTGGTTTCGCCACGGCCGAGCTTGTCTTGAAGCAACGCTGCCGAGCAATCATTATTGGCCGCGAGTCAGAACGCTTGCAGGCCGCCTACGACAATTTAATGGGCGCGGGATTTGGGCCCGAAGCGATTGAAATGCAGCAACTAGACTTACAGGATGTGGATCGAATCAAGGAGGTCGTTCCACGCTTGAAATTGCTGCAAAAGGGACTGTTTGGCCTCGTTTGTAACGCGGCCGCGGAGATCCTTAAACCCGTGATAGAATTTTCTCCGGAAGACTTGGATCGTACATGGAGGGTAAACATCCTGGCTCCTATTCTGCTGATTCAGGCTTGTTATCCGTACCTCAAGCAACACGGCGGGAGCATCGTGTATGTCGGTTCGACAGCCGATACTCGTTGTGATGCAAGCTACAGTCTCTATGGCGGCTCGAAAGCATTCATGCGTCGCTTTGTAGGCCACGCAGCACAAGAGTTTGGGTTTGATGGTGTCCGCATAAATGTGGTGAGCCCAGGGGCCACCGATACTCCCCTATTGCAGGAATTCATTTCACGAGGTCAATGGTCTAACGAGCACCTCGAAAGCTTTCGCAGCACCATACCCATCGAGCAACGATTTGCCACATCGGACGAGGTTGCCGAGGCGGTCTGGTTCGCCCTCAATGGGCCGAAATATTTTCACGGGGAAGAGCTGCGAATTGATGGAGGACAGCGATGATGCCGTCGTTGGAAATACTCGGCTGGCAGCCGCGGGGGTTCGACAACTCATGATTCAACTTCGAGGCATTACCTGGGACCAACCGCGCGGATTTGATCCGATGGTTGGAACCGGGCGCCGATACCAGCAACTAAATCCCCATGTGTCAATCTCTTGGGAAAAGCGGTCTTTGCAGGCGTTTGCCGACCAACCGCTTCCCGATTTGTGTTGCCAGTTTGACCTACTGGTGGTAGACCATCCGCACCTTGAGGCACTGGCTACCTGTGGCGGAGTTGCTCCATTCGATGGGATCGGACGCGACGACAAATTGGCACAGTTGTCCAGCCAATCAGTAGGAGCGTCTCATGCTTCCTACTTCGACGGAATACATCAATGGGCACTGGCAATTGATGCAGCGACCCAGGTTGCTGTTTATCGCCCAGACCTGCTCAGTGAGCCCCCTCAGACTTGGAGCGCGATGCTGGACTTAGCGAGGCAGGGCCGAGTCTTGTGGCCCGCGAAGCCTGTCGATGCCGTATCCACGTTCAATACGTTACTGGCAAATCTGGGTAAGCCCTTGCCGACGACTGAGAGCTCTCTGCTTTCTGCGTCGGACGCACATGAAGTTCTTTCATTGATGTCAGAGCTTAGTCAGTTTGTTCCGCGCGAATGTCTAGAGCTCAATCCACCTGAAGTGTTGGATTGGCTGGCCCGCGAATCCAATCGCGAATTTGCATATTGTCCGCTGCTTTATGGGTACTCCAACTACTCCCGACACGGCTTTCGGGCAAACGAGCTCCAGTTCGTCGATGCGCTGGGCCCTGGTCCGCAGGGCCACGTGGGTACGCAGTTGGGCGGCGCAGGAATCGCCGTTTCAGTACATGGCAAGCATGTCGAAGTTGCTCAAGACTATGCATTCTGGATTGCTTCGGCCGACTGCCAGCGAACCATCTATTTCGAGGCGGGTGGTCAGCCGGCAAATGTGTTGGCTTGGGAAGACAGCCACGTGAATGACGCTTGCCGTCAGTTCTTCAAGTCGACGCGACGTACGTTAAGCACTGCATGGATGAGACCTCGCAACATCAAGTACCTTGATTTCCAGGATCAAGGTGGGCAGCTTATCAATGAATTTCTGCGAGGCGTCGCCGACCGTGAATCCACCGTAACTCAGCTTGTTTCGCTGCATCGTCAGACCTTCCAAAATCGACGAGGTGATCCATGATCGTCGACGGACATATGCACTTGTGGGATCGAATTGCAGGGTCGATCGCCAATGAGACGCCCGTAAGACCATTAAGGAATGGTCTGATCCTGATTGGTGATAAAGAGTACCTCGGCATGCCCGCGTGGATGCTCGATTGTAGGGCGCTCGCGGAATACGCCATCGCGGAGTTTGATGCTGCAGGCGTCGATGTGGGCGTAGTCGTTCAGGACTATATGGACGGAGAGCAAAACGAGTATTTACTACAAGTGGCAGCGGCATGGCCCGACCGATTTTTCTTGCATGCATTGCCTAATTTCTGGGATACGGACGAAACTTACAACGAAGTCCAACACTTGCTGCAGAAGGGTTTTCGTGGCATCAAAGTTCCGGCTACCCACATGGTTTCGAAGGTTTTGCTTGACGATCCCCGCTTGATGCCTCTCTGGGAATTGATGGAATCGGAAGGTGTCGTCGCTGCGATCGACCTTGGTAGCGACGTTAAGCAGACGCAAGAACTTAAGCGCGTGCTGGCTGCGTGTCCGCAACTGAAAGTGGCATTAGGGCATTTTGGCCTCCCCACCAGAGGTGGTTGGCCTGAACAGTTGGCATTGGCGCGTTATCCAAACGTCTATCTCGAAATGGGCGGTATCATCTGGCTTTATAGGCTTGAACGATATCCATTTCCAGGAGCGATTGAAGCCATTCTCCATGCTAGGCAAGAGGTAGGAATTGAAAAACTCATCTGGGGCTCGGATTTCCCTAGGACAATGATCGACTTCACCTATCAGCAAAGTTTGAATTTCATTCGTGCTGCGGACGCATTTAGCGACGATGAGCAGCAGCTTCTCTTAGGAGAAAATGCTCGGCGACTATATGACTTACACGAAAATAGCGTAAGGCATATTCCGGCGACATTAATTACAAGTCTATAGAAACATCATCGGAATAGAAACGGAAAAGCGTAGGTTTGGAATGAACATGAAATCTCAAATACGGCTTGGGGTGATCGGTTGCGGAACGATCGGTAACTATCATCTGCGGTACGCTTCGGCGAGACCTGACATTGACCTCGTCGCGGTTGCTGATTTGCGTGGCGACCAAGCGCAGTTAGCTGCCGATCAATTCGGTGTGCGTACCGTGTATTCCGACGGTATGGATTTGATTGAAGATGAAGACGTTGAGGCAGTTGTTCTGGCGGTCCCTACTGCTCTTCGTTTTGAGCTGGCTCTGGCAGCTCTTAATCGCAAGAAGCACGTGTTACTTGAAAAACCTGCGGCTATGAACGTCAGTCAAATTAAGACTCTGATGGCAGTTCAAGGCGACTGTGTAATCGCGTCGTGTTCGTCACGAAATCGTGGCATGGTCTCGGCGAAAGTCGCAACCGATTTCATCGCCTCTGGAAAGCTTGGCGAGATCCGGCTGTTGCACTGTCGAGCAGTCGGGTTTTCGAAGGCGCTGATCAGCGCTGACACTCCGCAGTGGCGACTGAAAAAATCATTCAACGGGGGCGGAGTTTTCGCTAACTGGGGCAGCTATGATCTCGATTTTCTGCTTGGCATCTGCAATTGGACCTTGAAACCGAGCCTAGTGCTGGCGCGGACCTGGATGCCCCCCAAACATCTACCTTCGCAGTCGCCAATAGTTAGTGATGTCGAATCTCATGTAGCGGCAATGATTTGTTGCGACAATCAAGCAGTGATTCATTATGAGCGAGCAGAATCATCTTCGTCATCGTTGCCGAGTACATGGCAGATTATCGGCAGTCGCGGTGCGCTCAGCCTGAACTTACTGCCGAACCACGCCAATCGTGTCGTGTTCGACTCGGTTGACAAGAATGGCGAACTGTGTACTGAAGTATTGTGGGAGGGCAACGATGCAGAAGACTTAATTCATGCAACTCCAATCACCAACTTTGTAGAATCCATCCTTTCCGAACAGAGGCCGCTCACGGGACCGTCCGAGGCGCTGGTAATTCAAGCCATCACTGACGCTGTATACGCTTCGGCTGAGAGCGGCTGTGCAGTCGAAATTGATGAGCATTCTCGAATTCAACTTAAGCCAGCAAAGCCGATGGTCACTGTTTAAACTCTTGAGCTAAGCGACAATGATGAAAATCAGCTTCTTGACATTTGCATGTCCCGAGTGGAGTGTCGATGAGATCATCGCAGCTGCACAACGCCATCGATACCATGGGGTTGAGTTTCGCTGCGATGCTGGTCAGTCGCATGGAGTCGAAATTTCTTCTTCAGGTAAGTTTCGTAGCCGGGTGCGAGAACAGTTTGCAGCAGTCGAATTAGAAATTCCCTGCCTGGCCACAAGTATCAAAATTGCGGAGATGAATTCGTCAGACGATGCCCTCGAACGTATTCAACTAGCAAGTTCCATCGGTGCGCGGGCCATACGTGTTTTCTGTGGCGAGCCACCAGTAGGAATGGTGCTCCCCGATGTTATTTCCCTAGTGGGTGCTCGTTTGAGGAGTCTGGCAGAAATTGGCCAGCCTCTTGGCATTGAGATCTGGCTAGAGACCCACGACACGCTACATCGTGGCACAGACGCGGCAAAAGCAGTCGTTTTGTCCGAGCATCCTTCTGTCGGGATTAACTATGATAATATGCACCCCTATCGAATGCATGAGCCGCTTGCGACCACCTTTGAGGCATTGCGCGGGTTGATTCGACACACACACATGCACGATGCTGAGAATGATGACGAGCTACATCGTGCCGTCATCTTGCCACTCGATCAAGGAGGTATGCCGATGAACGAAACGATGCAGTATTTGATCGCAAGTGGATACAATGGATATCTAGGTGGTGAGTGGTTTGCTTCGGAGTATGGTCAGACCCCTGATGAATCTTTGTCCAGATTTCGGCAGGAAATGGAAGAGTTGGTTAGTCGGAACGGCGGCGTGATTGCCTCTTCAAGATGCATTTGATTTTACAGGATCGTCTGAAGTTGACGAGTGAAATTGATACTGCCAGTTATCTGCAGGCCCGGAGCAAGCAGGCTGTTCGCGAATTGGCATCTGCTCTTCGCATTAAGTCCGTTGAACGAACAAGGAGCGAACTTAAAATAAGAGGATATGTCGAGTCTCTTCTTTAGTAAAGAATAAAGAGATAGGCAATTCTTGTCATCGGTGAGTAACTGTTTTGGGCATAGGAAGGTTTCACAGAAGAGCTTTACGTGTCTCGACACCTTGTCACTTCCCTTTTTTCTTTTCCTGGCAACTCTTGAGGACTAGTCTAATGAAACATGTTGTAACACTATGTACTCTGGCATTTTCCGCGGTGTCCCTGGCTCCAGGTGTTTGCGCCTGTCGTTCGATTTTCCGTCGAGGTCGGGTCGGTATGTTTGCGAAAGTCTTGGCGTCGATAGTGATCGTTAGTTTTGTTGCTAACGTTGCATCGGCATTCCCGTATGTGCAGTGGACTCCTGCAATGAGCACATCGGAATCCAGCGATCTCGGTGGTTATCCGGGGCGTAACGTTTTCAGCTCCATCGGGCGAAGTGATTGGTCTTATGAAACTGGAAGCGCCCAAGGTGCTGCAGGGTTTTCGCTTCGCGATGATTTCCATGGCAACTGGCACAGTCTGAATGACCCTAATCTTAAGCAATCCCCCAGCGGCACTATGGCGCGCGAGTGGGTAGCCGCAGACTTCGGAGAAGTTCTGCCTATCTATGGAGCTGATGTTTGGAATACGAACTGGAATGTAATCAGCAACACACGAGCGGTAAAAGGCATGTCGATTGACGTGTCTGCGGATAACATTAATTGGACAACTGTGTGGTCGGGCGAACTCGCGAAAGCGCCCGGCATACGTCCGCATCTGATGTATGACGGAGTTACTTATGTGAATCCTTCGTTGGACCCAGGCCATGCACCTCAGTTTGGGCTTTTGGCAACCGATAGCCTAAGTTTTGGCGGGGCAGTCCAGGCCCGTTATGTTGTTCTCAATATACAGACCAATCATGGCGGCGATGCCTATTTTGCCCTTGAAGAGATCAAATTTATCGCAGTGCCGGAACCGGCTACCGCCACGTTGACTCTGGGTACCTTGCTAGGATTGGTGGGTGTTTCGCGGCGTCGGTTTCGTTAGTCATCCTTTTCCACATCGATTCTAGTCTGGATTACTGTGTATTCATGTCTGCGGGGTCTGCAGCAATGACGTTCGGCCCCGCAGGCATGCGCGATTGCAAACAGTATTTTTTTGATTGGAACGATGGCTTAGTCTAAACGTAAAGTAATGTGTTGCAATGATTTACCTAGGATAAGTGTGGTGGACCCTGAGCGCCTTTTGGGTCTCACGCAGCAGGATTGAAGAGGTAGATTCGATGGCTATATCCTTATCTAGACATGCTATGGAAACTCAACTCGCTGGAACTCAGCGGGCACGGGCAAGTCGACAGACGCGACTGCCGATGAGCACTGGTTTTACCTTAGTAGAATTGCTAGTGGTCATTGCAATCATCGGCGTTTTGGTAGCTTTGCTGTTGCCAGCTATTCAAGCTGCACGCGAAGCTGCACGCCGGACGCATTGCATCAATAATATGAAGCAGTTAGGGCTTGCGATGCACAATTATCACAGTGCTCGTAATTTTTTCCCGATGGGCATGAAGTGGTATGACCATTCTGATCAAAGCAGTGCTAGACTTTTCTGGTCATTTGCAATCCTTCCCTACATGGAACAGACGGCGCTGGATAACGCCGCGGACTGGGAAGTCGGTTTTGCTTTTAGGCGGGAAGCCGAGAATCAATTGCTCTTCTCAACAATCATTCCTGAATATCAGTGCCCTTCAGACGAACATGGAATAAGTACTGCCTATTCTCAGGAGGGTTACTCTCGCTCAAACTACGTTGCTTGCTATAGCCCCGATGGGAGAATGGTGGAACCAGGCGTGAACTTAGCAGTTGTTGATGGCTGCAATAAAATGCCCAATCGGAATCCTGCAACCCGGGTTGCGCTGTTTAATATCGACGTCAATCGTGGAACTAAGCATGTTACCGATGGCACGTCTCACACAGCCGCTTTTTCAGAGACAATCACTGGGCCGAGTGGTACTGCAGACGTACGTGGAACATGGTGGAATGATTGGGGAGGGCATTACACGCATCTAAGAACACCTAATACTACGCTACCAGACAATGTGTGGAACGCGGTGCCGAATCTATGTGATCCCACAAAAGCTCCGTGCGATGCAAAGACGCCATGTTGGACTACTGTTAATTTTTCAGCCCGAAGCAATCATCCTGGCGGAGTGCATGTGACAAGGGCTGATGGCTCCGTCACGTACCAGAGAGACGATGTTGATCTCATTGTTTGGCAGGCCTTCGCCAGCATCGATGGTGGTGAGACTTTCCAAGTAGACTAGGTAGTTCTATGAATTATTGGCAAATTGCCGTACTAGGAATACATGTTCCCCTGCTGTTGCTCTTCTCTGGATGTTCGGGAAGCTCACAGTCTGTATCTGTCAACGGCAGAATCACATATCAAGGGCAACCCGTCGAAATGGGTTCAATAGTCTTTGTACCGCTAGAAGGAACGGCCGGTCAATCGGCAAGTGCGGAGATAAAGGAGGGTCGATATACGGTGTCAAGCGAAGGCCACTTGGTGCGAGACGGCTCATATCGAGTGGAAGTGATCGGCCAAAGAAAAACAGGACGAACTCTTCCACGGCCAGTGGGCCTGATGAATCTTCCCACCTCCGATGCGGGTCAAACCTATGAAGAAGTTGAAGAGTTTATCCCGGCTAAATACAATGCACGCTCAACGCTAACAGTAACTTTATCAGATTCTGAACTCGTCCAAGAGCAGAATTTTGACCTGCAATAACGGCGAGCAGATAGCTTTTCCTTCGCTCTAAAGCAGATTTCTGCCGACGGCCATCTCAGGAATCCTATTTATGGCCTTTGGAAAACCCATCGGGATCCCCACGAATCGAGCGCCGCTTGAGCCCATTGCACAACAGGCATTCCACAAGTGCTTGCGTGTTGCTGCATTATGTGTCGCGTCCGCCATGACACCACAACCTTCCATCGCAGAGCCTCTGGGAGGATCATCATGGGATACGATGCTCATTGAGACAGTTCAAAAAGAGGCACGTCGACAGGCTTCTACCGCCCAACTGAGGCGGCAGTCCGTCCGCACACTGGATGACTTGCAGGCCTTCCGCGAACACGTGCGACATGGACTACTGCAAGCATTGTTTGAGCAAGAAGAGATGCCGGTCCCGAATCAGCCGCTGCGTAGCGAAGTGGTTGGAAAACAAATGATATTACCCGACTGCACGCTCACCAAGCTGTGTTACGAGTCGGTTCCTGGCCATTGGGTCACCGCCACCCTATACGTCCCGCACGATGTGACGTATCCCGTTCCAGGAATTCTCTGTATCGCTGATCATTCTCAGGATGGAAAGGCTGCTCCTTATAACCAGCGTCAGGGTCGGGCATTCGCCGAACGCGGATATGTCGCGCTAGTGATCGATTATCCGGATCGCGGTGAACTATTGGGTGGCAACGACCATTTTATCAATGGTGCTCAAGTTGGTCTGACGGGGTTATGGAGCAACACTCTATTTGTCACCAATGCATTTCGCGGCATCGACTACTTGATATCCCGCCGCGATCTAGTTGATCCGGCACGCATTGGAGTCACCGGAACTTCCGGCGGCGGAGCAACGACGGCGATGATCGCCGCACTGGACAATCGCGTGGTCGCCGCTGTCCCCTGCTGCTTCCTTGAAACTTTTGAGCGTGCGATCGCGAGTGAATATACCTCTTGCCCTGAATACTTCGCGCCGGGCGGCATGACTTGGCCCATGGAGTGGGCAGACGTTTTGACCGTAGCCATTCCGCGTGCGGTTGCGCCTGTCACCGCTCTTCAAGACAGTTTATTCACACAGGGTGGGTTCGATGAAGGCGTCAACCAGGCCAAGAAATTCTATGCACTTGCGGATAGTACAGATCGGTTACGAATTGTCAGAACGCGCGAAATACATTCCTATACGCCAGCCATGCGTGAGGCAGCATTCTTCTGGTTTGCTCAGTGGCTAGGTGCACCTCGTAAAGACAATTTACCTGAATGGAATGACCGAGTGCGGGAGGCCGATGAGGTTCACTTTACGATCACAGACGACCGTCTTGAACTCTTATCAACAGAAACTCTAGCTGTAAAGAAGCCTAGTTCCACAAACCTAAACACGATCGCTAAGACGCGTGGAGAACGGTTTCGCAAACAAAAATTTGATTTTCGATCAAACAACTTTGAAAAGCGACAAGCTGATGACATTTGTCATCGCGTGAAGAACTTTTTCCAGCCAGTGACAGATTCTGGAGATTTTAAGGTTGACTCTGTTTCCGTCCGAAAAGTTGCAGGGGGCACTGTCGAGGAGATGATTCTCGAATCGCCCAAGAGGCAATTGCAACTGCCCGCCTGCTGGGCTCAGCCATTGGATAGTCCCAAGCAATTACTTTTATACCTTCATGACGAAGGGCGAGAGCAACTCGGGGCGGAAGAGATGGCCGCCTATTTGGAACAAGATATTGCCGTACTTGCCGTCGACTTGCGAGGATTTGGACAACTGTATCCGCGCGCTAGTCCATGGGATAAGTATCCTTGGTGTGATATTAGTCGGCTCATCACCTATGGGCTATGGTCACTTAATAGTTCCGTTCCACATCTGCAACTGGAAGATACGCAATTGGCTCTAGCCTTTCTTCGAGAAAAATCAAAATACAGCCAAGTTCCAATTTACATCATGGGCGTTGGCAGGGCCGCCCCTATCGCCCTTTTTACCACGGCCATTCAACCGGAGATTAAAGGCGTTTTAGGTAAAGGTTCGTTGGTGTCTTACCAGGATTACCTTAAGCATGAGTTGCCAACATACAACCAAATGGGCTTATCATATGGCATTCTTAAAGAGTTTGATCTTCCGGTGGTCTTAGCTGCAGTAGCAGATCGGCTAGTAAGCTGGAGCGATGTTGTCGATGCCTGCGGCGCCCGATTGACTGCTGATCAAATTGACGACCAGCTACATCTGCCAGACTCGCTTGCTAATCGCCCCGAAACTATTTGCACGACAAGAAACAATAAAGATATCGCGAAATTACTTCGCAACGAGCAGAACTAGTTTTTGCAAGGTCATGGCGTGGTTAAACCCAACGCGTGTTGTCTACACAAGATACCAGAGCTGCGCGTAACTGCAGCCTTGGGGCCCTATTGTGCTGAGAAGGACTCTCGCCGTTGGCGAAGCGACAGTCCGGATCAGTGGCAGGTAGCAATTTCGGTGCTGAAATTTTGGGAGTGAATAATTGCGAGAACTTTCGTTAGATATTTCTAAGCGAGAGGCTAGAATGAAATCAGTTTGAATCGACAGTTCTGTTGGCTCCATTATGAAGAGGACTCTTGCGCGAGTCTATGTTCGCGATTTAGCACGCGTCATTCGCAAATTACCATTGTACGAACTCTACTGGATCGTACAGGATAACTAATAGGGCGCTACCAATAGTTTATCTGTCGTGTCCGAATCTCAGACTGTGCAATTGCAACTACAAGTAACGTAGAACGCCAAATACTTTTCCTACTCTGCTTTTCTCTTCTCGTGACCTTAGGAGTTTTCTATGTGTCTTTGCCTTCGAAACTGGGTAATCGGACTTTCAGTTTTGTCTGCTACTTGGATGGGTATGTTCGCCGCAGCATCGGCAGGCGATTTTTTTGTGCCGGTACAAACGGCTACTGCTGGTAGTAGCATAGGTCCGGGCCTGAGTCCTAATGGCGCAATCAATGGCCAAGGCATGAGCGATAATAACGCTGGATTGAAGACCGCGCTTTCTGATAATCAGGCAACTGGGTTCGGTATGTGGTTGACCGATTTTTTTGCGCTAGCCAATGGCCACACTGATCCGTCAAGTGATGCCTGGATCACATTTGATTTTGGTGAGGTTCTTACGGGAATCGATCAACTGTTGATTTGGAATTACAATCAAGAGACAGTTCCTTCTCGAGGAATGCGTCAGGTTGACATCACGTATTCCACGGTCGACGCGACGGGCCTTGGTAATCTCCTCTACAATGACTTTATCTTGGCCGAGGGTACTGGATTGCCCGACATGGCATTCACAAACGATATTCCACTTGGAACACCTGGCGTGGGTATCAGCGCTCGCTCGATTCGTATTACTGCTGAAGGTGGCCAGGGTGTGGGCAATTATGGTAACGCACAAGACTTTTATGGGTTGTCTGAGGCCCGCTTCTATTCGACGGTCAACCTCACACCCCCCGGGCCTCGAGTTTGGGCTGGTGGGTCGGGAAGCTGGACTTTTGCAGGCAGCTGGGATGTTCCTGACGCACCAACTACTAACGAACACTCAGCAGTATTCGGAAGTGAAATCGAAAGCCCGGCAACCGTTTTTGCCAACGTGCCAGTTACCGTTAATTCGATTACTTTTAATAATGCTAACTCTTATGCAATCGCAGGGAATGGTGTCGTTAACCTGGACACGGTCTCCGGTAACGCGAGCATCAACGTATTGGGCACGGGTGACGTCAATGGCGTGGCAGGTAGCCATCAATTTCAAATCAAAGTTGCGTTGGGCAAAGATACGGATGTTATCGTTGGGCAAGATTCTTCTCTAGAATTCAATAATCAGATCGACTTATCAGGAAATACTCTTTCACTTTCGGGCACTACATCACTAAATCATAGCGTGGTCGACACGGTAGGCGGTGGATCTGTCGTGGCATCCGGGTCATTGGGAACCGCTGGATTATCTACAATTGCCGCAAGTTTAGTCCTCGACGATGCAACTCTCGACCTAGACATAAACAGCACTACTGCTGGATTGACAACCGACAAGTTTCAGGTGATGGGTAACGCCACTCTACAAGGTGATATATCCGTTTTTGTAGACGCCGCAGCGGGATTTACCCCTACGGGCAACGTTTCTATTCTTTCGGCGACAGGCGGCATCACAAATCAAAGTACTAGCTTATCACTGACCGGCCCTGGAGCAGGGCTCTTTTCTGGAGTAAGCGTTGTGGGTAATGATATAGTGTTGCTCGCAACGAGCGCACTACCAGGCGATTTCGACGGCGACGGTGATGTGGATGGCCGTGACTTCCTAATGTGGCAGCGTGGGCAAACTTCTCCACCTTTAAGTCCGACAGCTTTGATGGAATGGCAGACCAACTACGGTATCTCTTCCATCAACGCCTCAGTTACCTCGGTCCCAGAACCCTCGACAACTCTGTTGTTATCAATAGTAATCGCATGCGTTGCTGTCGATAGAAAACGACGATCTCAGTAATTGTCTGGCTGATTCATGGATGATTTCACAGAGTTCTTCAGCTGCGGAAATGCTTTCTTTTCAAATAAAGGCAAGGTTCTTATTTAAGAATTATCACATGACCCCCATCTATTACGCGCGTGCAGCCAAGCTTCAACCGGTCCTCCAAGTGAAGCTACCTTACCGGAATGGTTCAGGTGCCAATCAATTTACACACCGAATAATGAACTTGATAATCACATGAAAGAGGCTTGTGAGTAAGTTACAAGAACGTGTCGCTATTGTCACAGGAGCTGCTACTGGTATTGGCGCGGCTACCGCGCTGTTAATGGCTAGGGAAGGCGCAAAAGTTGTGCTTGCCGATATAGATATTGATGGAGGACCAGCAGTTGTAGCTGAAATTGAGGGGGCAGGGGGCAGTGCCCTCTTTGTTGAGACCGACGTATCTCGCTCTGCAGATGTACAACACCTCATCGAAAAAACAGTCTCCGTTTACGGACGACTCGACATCATAGATAACAATGCCATATGGTTTATGAATGGTTCAGTTACTGAACTTGCTGAGGCCGACTGGGATCGAAGTCTCGCCGTGTGCCTTAAGGCTGCCTACCTGACAAGTAAGTTTGGTATTCCAGAAATGCAGAGGCACGGGGGCGGCTGCATTATCAATACAGCATCAGTACATTCGTTGGCCGGATTTCCAGGGCATACCGCTTACGACTCTGCCAAAGCAGGTCTGCTAGGGCTCACGCGCGTCATGGCCATCGACTTCGCGCCTACGATTCGCGTCAATGCAGTGCTGCCCGGCGCGATTCTTACTTCACTCTGGGATCGGCTCGAGGTGCCAGAGGCTGCTCGGCAGAGTTTTGCGCAGCGGCTTCCTGCCAAGCGGCTCGGTGATCCGGTGGAAGTAGCCAAGGCAATTATTTTTTTGGCATCGGATGACGCTTCGTATATCACGGGTACCACACTCGTAGTTGATGGCGGCTTGCTCGCACAGGCCGTCTAACGCGTTCATCGTGACCAAATGACACGGACAAGCAGCTCATAGTCTCCTTAACTTCATTTCCGACACCCTACGGTCCACATTTGTCTATGAATCATCCATCTATTGACTTCGACAAGCTTCCCATTCGAATTGGCCTCGGTTCATTCATGCATCCCACACCAGAGCGACTACGATTCATTCGTCAGCTAGGCGTACAAGACATTCTGCTGAACATGTATCGGATCTCATTAATCGATACCGACTACCAGCAATTGCCGTTACCGGGCGAAGAAAAATGGAAATTTGAGGATATTTTGCAGATTCGCAACCGCGTGGAAGATGCAGGCCTACGTCTGAACGCGATCGAAAATCTTCCCCGAACTTTTTACGACAAGATTCTTCTCGGCAAGCCGGGGCGCGATCGACAAATTGAGTGTATTCAAGAAACGATTGTCAACTTAGCGCGGGCAGGCATCCCCATTTTGGGATACCTCTGGGAGGCGGGGGATGTGCTTCGTAGCACTACTACATATCCGACGCGCGGCGGAGCGCAAGCCTTAGCAATCGACCTCGCCGATTTTGCTAGGGCCCCACTGGTGGCAGATCGAGTCTATTCCGAGGAAGAAATGTGGGAGAACTACTTCTACTTCCTGGAAAGAGTGTTGCCAGTCGCCGAAGCAGAGGGCATCAAGTTAGCGGTTCATCCTAACGATCCCCCGGTTCCCGAGATTGGTGGGATGCCAAGGCTAATGCGAAGTCGAGCGGCATACGACCGGGCCTTTGATACGGTGCCCAGTCCTAATCATGGTTGTGAATTCTGTCTCGGTAATTGGGCTTTGATGGGAGAAGATATTCTTGATGTGATCAAGCATTTTAGCGCGAAAGGAAAACTGTTCTACGCGCATTTTCAAACCATTTCGAACTCCCTTCCAAAGCCAATGCATGAAGTGTTCGTCGACGAGCCGGGCTATTACGATACGTTCGAAGTTCTTAAACTGTTACGCGATGTTGGATTCAATGGAATGATTATCCCAGGGCATGTCCCCACGATGGAAGGTGACGGCGGGTGGCAGGAACGATCACGCGCGTTCACGGTAGGCTACTTGCGAGGAATATTGCATGCAGTCGATAGGCTAGAACCGCTGAGCCAAGCGTGAAAGCACGAACTCCCCTGTCAGTAACGAAGAGGTCAACTTTGCATGCGGCTCTATGCACTCGACGAAGCGAATTCCGAAGTCATATTCGCGCCATTCCACGATCCGATACTATCACCTACGCTGCCGATCCAATTGCATGTCCAAAATTCAACCAACTGCCGTTATGAACATCTGTGGGACGCCACTCATATCTTTTGGGACTCTTCATCTGTCGGGCAGCCAGCTTGCCGGATTGAATTTGACGTAGATCTGACGGGACTTGCCTATACTCAGTTCTTGTTCTGTGTGACATTCGCAGAAGCCATCAAGCTCGATTTCGAGGCCTGCGTTGAAGGCCGTTGGCAATGCATAGTGCCTTCCGTTACTGGCCGAAGTAGCCGTCAGGAACTTACCGGATTGGTGCCTACCGGCCAGGTAACTAAAGTGAGGATGAATTGTGCCAGCACTGACGGTAAGGGGGCTGTTGTACGGTTGCATTGGTTTGGCCTCGCGGACGTCAAACTCCTTGCACAAACCCAGCAGTCGCGAAAGTGGACTGACACCAACTGGTCAGGCTTAATCGCAGATGAAAGTCATTGGGATAACCGGCAGTTTTATCGTGGGCTGTTATTCTCTGCCAGCGATTTAGAAACGTTACGTCGAAAAAAGAATCTCCCCTTTTGGAAGCAACACTTCGCTGTGCTTGAAGAGAGGGCAGCCGAGTATTTAAAACGCTGCCCCGAGGACGATCTCGGCCTCTACTTACCGTGGTTAGATGAGCGATACGTTCGAGAAAGAGAGCGGGGCCGCGAAAGCTACTATTGGCAGTCCTTGACCCTAGCGATTGTTGGTCTTGTGAACGACGATGCTAGCATGATTCGGCACGCAGCGCGCTATTTAATGTGTATGGTCCACACAGTGCATTGGTGTCAGTCCGCGGAAAGCCGCGCCGTTGGCAGCACCTGGAACCAGCGGTGCTTTATGGAGGAAATGGCCTCGACGAGCGTTGCGCTATTGGCCGATTGGTTGGATTTTTCGCTGACCAATCAAGCTCGCGTACTAGTTCATCAGGCTTTGTGGGAAAAGGGCTTGGCCGTTATAGAACGCGACATGATGCGGTGTGAAGAAGTGCATCGAATGAATCAAGCTGTGTGGTTTTGTCGCGGTCGTATATTGGCCGGCTTGTTGCTAGAGCAAAGTTGGCCGCATGTGGGTAATTATGTCGATCGAGCCTGCCAAGACCTTCAGCGCACATTGAATAGCTATATTAAATCGGACGGCGGCGTAGAGGAGGGGATGGGCTATTTTTGCCTAACTCTAAGTTTCGGCTTACAAGGGCTCGGTGCCTATGCCCGCGCACGCGATGTTGATGTTCATAGCCTGCTCCCAGAGCATATTGACAGAGCTGAAGATTTCTTAGCGACAATGTCGGCGGTTGAGCCAGGCCGCTTATTGATGGACGGCGATAACTCGACCGACCGTATGGCATTTGATGCGATCGCCCTGCTTTCATCGCTGTTTCCGGAGAGCGCTTACTCTCAAGTACTCTCCGCCACCTTACTCCCGGATCAACGACCGTTCACATATTTTGATCACTATGATGCAGGTGGACTATTCGCGTTTCTTATGGGGCCGCTAGAAGCTCATCCGGCCCGCGCGATTGTGCCAGAGTTTAGGAATTTAGCAGTTGTTGGACAGCTCACTAGTTTCCGCCAGTGCGGTAGTAGGTCGCTGCGAATTCATTTGAGTGGAGCGTGCGCCTCGCCTAGTCATGCCCATCTTGATCGCGGTGCTTTCACCATTGAAGCAGATGGTGAGCGGTTATTGATTGATCGAGGGATTGTCCGGTATGACCATCCAGCCTGTTTCTCGCTTAAGCGCACTTATTTGCACAATACCGTAACACCGATATTGGCCGACGACAGCTATCCCGATCAAGCTACCTGCGAACAATCCGTTCTACCCAGCGGCCATGGCGATCATAAAGCTATGAACGCTTCGATTGACATTTCACATGTTTGGCGACATCACATGTGCGAATGCCGTCGTACTATCCGGTCCATGAACTGCGACCAAGTCTCAGTAATTGACGAGGGAGAGCTGATATGCCAGGGCCGCATCGCTTTCCATTTGCACTCACCATTCCCCTTTAGAGTGGATGGCGACTGTATCCAACTGGTACAAGCTGATATTCGTTTCAATATTAGAGCAAATTGGTGTGATGAAATTCGACATAGTGAAGAATCGATCGACTATCGGATGCAACCGATATTTCATTTGACTTTGCTTAGCAGGCCAGTTTCCAAGTTCAGGTTTGAAACTCTCCTAGATCGACTTTAATCCGCTTGCCTCGGAGTATATCTATGTCATTGCCTCAGCCGGATCTCCGTTATTTCGACTTCCCAGATCTCACCCGAGATGTCGAAATCAGTGGTCGAGTTCGAGAGATCGAAATCGACGGTCGGAGGGGAATCTTGCCGCGAAGTACTCATACACGCATTGCCATTCCTCAGCATTTGCTAAACGAACCCGTCGGTTCGATGACGGTTTGGCTGCTGGCACTCGAAGAACTTGATACAGTCTGTCACCAAGAGCACATTCGTTCATTCGATCCCAATTATTCGTCCTACACGCTCTTTTCCGATCACCAAGAGTTGAGGGAATGGCGGGAAGCCTCATTTGCACTAGTATGGAATTCCGGTTGGTACCCTCAATTTTTTGCTAAATTCTACCGGGGAAATATCTATCCCGAGGCATATTCCCCCGTCCATAAAGGCTTCGTCGCAGCCGGACATTGGCATGTTAATCGCCGCAGTTGGTACCACCTAGCACTGACATGGAACAAACCGGCCAGTAAATATCGGCTCTATGTGAACTCGATATGTGTGGCCGTTTCAAATCGCTTTCAGCAGCTAACATCAGAGAGTTGTGGTTCCACGCTTTATGCAGGGAATACTGTATTTGCCCTATCGGAACTTCAGTTTTTTGATCAAATATTGGATCAACGTAATCTGCAGGAATTTTATGAGCGTGACGCAACTGTTAGGTACCCCCAGATCCAAAGCGATTTGGAGCGAACATATGCAGGGCGGGGAATTCCCCGGCTTCCCTGGTCGCCTACACCAGAATGGACACCTCAGTTAGAATTGTCGTTAGATCGCCCCGAGCATCTCGACTCGTTCTATGTGCAGGGATGCTCATCAGCAGTAAGTATTGGGCCCGAAGGTTTGGAACTTAGCACACCGCCCCGATTCTCTGCTGAGGAATCACCTCTTTGGGGTAGCGAGTCTTCCATGACCGATCCGATCACAAACGGGCCCTTGCCGAGTTATATGCTGCAGTCGGTTGAGGAACGCGATGAGTGGCCGAATCGCGACAGAAGTCAAGTGTATCTTTGGACGCGCGAGAGCTTTGAAGGTGATCTGGCCGTCGAGCTAGAGTTTATGGCGATTCAGGAAAACGGCCTTAGTCTGCTAATGTTTCACGCCGCAGGGATGCAGCGTGAAGACATACTTGTCGACAATCCGCCGCGCGTGAGCGGTTCGATGTCGACCGTGTGTTGGGAAAATGTTCGTAACTACCACTGGGAATTCTACCGGCAGTTGACCGATGCACGGAATGACGTAGCTTCGCATGTGCTAGTAAAGAATCCTTGGCTACGCCCCCTATACTACACTTGTCAGTCGCAGCGGCTCGCAGTCGGAACTTGGCACCAGCTGCGATTTATACAGAAAGATGGTAGCTTACGAGGCACTGTTGATGATGAATTAGTAATCGACGCTCATGATCTTCCGTCGACAGGTAGCGGCGCAATACTAGATTGTGGCCATCTGGTAATTCGAGCCATGTTAAACACGCGAATTCGATTTCGCAATTTACGCGTGTTTACTCGAAATGGGCTTTCGCTGGATGATTCATTCCACTCGAATGAATAACTGCCGGTATGCGTCAAGCCATCACCTTTTCTCGAGAGGTTTGGGCTACATTACAGGTCTGCCATCAATTCCAAAGCAGTGTGCATAGCCGCGAGCAAGCCCAACTTTGCAACTTCTCCTGTCCCGCCGTTCCTGGCTGCAAAGATTGAATTCTTTTCGGTGAGCAGACGATTCACGTTCTAAAGGAAGGCCATCACGAGGGGCTTTGGATGAACCTGCAAACCGAGTTCATGACGTGATGTCTTGCGCGTTCGCTGCCTTCAATCTTCAGCGCGCAACGTTAAACCGTTCTGGTATAGAGATTTTGGCAGCAGCCTTTTAGTGAACAAGTGGTAAATTCCGAGGTGCATTAGTCGAACTAGGTCAACTTGCTCGCGTAGCGTTCGTTCATTCCAATGCTAATTTTGAAACGATTCTTGCTCAGCAATCAATAATCCTTGGAAGCGTAATCCTTCGTATACCGGGGTACTGATTAGGTAAGCAATTTCACCCCCAAGGAGCCACGCATGCCCACCAAACCCAAGTCTAAAGCCGCCCCCGTCCACGAAGTCCGCATCGGTGGCATCAAAGCCGCGATCTGGGAAAACGAAACCTCAGTCGGCACCCGTCACAATGTCACCGTCAGCCGCCTCTACAAAGATGGCGATGATTGGAAACAGACCGACAGTTTCGGTCGCGATGACCTGTTAAATCTCGCCAAGGTCGTCGACCAAGCCCATTCCTGGATTTTCGAGCAAGCTGCCTGACCCACCGCTGTCAGAAGCAATTGTCACACTAAAGAGTGCCCTCAACGAACGGAACGTTGGGGGCATTTTTTCATTCTGTGCAAGTTATGGCGAGAATCGAAGTTGCCCAAGAAATCCAAGTCAACCAAGCCGTCGATCCCACCCGGTCGAACGATGCCCGTCCCGACCAGACCTGATCGAGACCGCCGTGCTCGACAGCACTCTCGTATCGCCCGAGTTTTACAAATACTCAGCTTGATCCAATCACGAGGTCGTTGGAATAGTCGGGCTATTGCCCAAGAACTCGAAATCTCCGAACGAACGGTTTACAGAGACTTAGAAGTCTTGGAGTTTGCCGGTGTCCCCTGGTACTTCGATGATGATGACCAATGCTATCGGGTCCGACCCGACTTTCGCTTTCCGACCTTGGGACTCACCGACGACGAAGCGGCGGGGCAAGCCGTAGCGACGGCCGTCTCTCGTGCCGTGGGACTTGACGCCTCGCAAGGTTCTCAGCCCACAACTCGAAAGCTGTCGTCCAATTCCCCACCAGCGATCCAGCAGACACTTCATGATGCTGCCCGGCTGATTGAAGTCTTTGACTTAAAACTCGTCGACCATAGCCAGCATCACGAAGCGATCAAAGCCGCCCAATATGCCTTACTGCATGGCAAACAACTCATCGGCAACTACCAGAGTCCCTACGAGAAGCGATCGCAGAGGATTCAGTTACACCCCTATCGACTCTGTCTGATCAAGAACGCTTGGTACGTGATCGGACATCAGCAGGGCGAATCAGTACCACGGACTTACCGGGTTGCCCGCTTCCAGACCTTACGATTCCTCGACGACCCTGCCAATATTCCAGCCGATTTCAATCTCCGGGACTACTTCGGCAACGCCTGGAGCGTCTATCGCGGCGCGAACACCTATGAGGTCGAGCTGCTCTTCAAGCCCCCAGCGGCCAAGATTGTCGTCGAGACGCAGTGGCACCACACCCAAAAAGTTAGCAAACATCGGGATGGAAGTGTGACACTCACCTTCACGGTCGACGGTCTCGAGGAAATCCTCAATTGGCTACTGACCTGGACCGGCAAGGTTCAAGTCCAACAGCCGCCTGAACTGAAGGCCGCGTTCCTAAAGGCACTTCGTCAGGGTATTGAAGATAACGAAGACTAGATTTCACATGGACATCCTCATCGCCATCCTGGTGTTTGATTTATGCGTGATCCTAGCCGATTGGCTGGATCGTAAACGGTGAACTGTGGGTTTAGGCCAGTGACTGTCCCACCTCTGGCAGTGCCAGCCGTTACAACGTATGTCACAGCAGATTCAGTACTCCCGGGAAATGAGAACTTGAGCAAATTGCCAGCAACCAGCGACCGTCAACAACTCCCTAGAAACACACAGAGCAATCTGGCCAAGGCCCTCGCTCCCGAAGACATCGCGGTCGGTGATTTCGTTGCGGTGCTGTACTCCTCACGAGAGTTTCCCAAGACCAAATGGGATTCCACTCCCAGTGGCGAAACCGTCAGAGTCACTTACATCCCTGGGGACGGTGGACTCCCTCAAAAAGTGCAGGCCATTTGTTTGCCATTTGTCCTCGTGCAAGATCCCACCAGTTCCGTGAAATCCATTGATGTCCGTGTGAGTCAAATCGCACGGTTGGAGCTGGTTTACGCAAAAACCGCCTGGAAAGCTCACAAGGCTCGTTTCAAACGCATGTCCCGAAAACTCTAACGGAAAAAATTCTATGAAACACTCAGCACGTACTGCCAAGTTGATGGTGTGTTCAATAATTATGGTTGGTCTGGCCGGTTGCAACTACTTCAGCTCTGAAGGCTCACAAGCAGCCGCCGAAGCCCACTTGCAACAGGAGATGTCCCTCTGGATGGCAGGGCAGGAGAGTGCCACCAGTCAAGCGGACTTCAGCAACGCGGGACTGAAGCCACCGATTGGCTACGACGTGACCAGCATCGTGCCGGTCCAAGCGGATTTATTTGCTCAGACCGTCGAAAAACCGCTCCCGGCTGATTGGAAGACGTGGCCCGCCTATCAATTCAATATCGTCCTCCAATGGGCTTCGGAAGCCGGCACCCCGCTGACCACGATTGCTCGCTTCAACCTCACCTGGAATCCTATCGAGCAGAAGTGGTTTGTCGCTAACGTATTGTAAGGAATTCCAGCTTTGACCAATTACGATGACCCACCCGTGACACTTGCGATTGTCACAATAAGAACCGCCTCCGAGAAACGCAGGTCCCGCTAAGGGATGGCGAGTCGGTACTATCCGTTGGCTCATAGCCGTGAGTGATCGCCAAGCTCTGTTGACCAACCTCAGAAAGGGTCACGGCCGACGTTCAGCCTTGAAGCATGAGTTCTCGGAGGCATTTTTACTGCTGAAACTCCCTCGGCGAGGTGCCATGCAAATTATCATCCATCGTGGTACCCAGGAGATTGGTGGTAGCTGCATCGAGATTCGGTCCGGTGATTCGCGAATTATTCTCGACGTCGGCCTGCCGCTGTTTGACAAAGTTCGACAACCTCTCGACACAAGACTGTTCAAGTCAAAATCAACCGACGAACTGCTGAAGTCAGGCATTATCCCGACTGTCGAAGGTCTCGTTACCGGCGATCGCCACCCCAATGCCATCATTCTCTCTCACGCTCACTTGGATCATTGCGGATTGCTCGACCGCACGAATCCCCAAATCCCCGTCTACGCGACGACCGGCACCAGCAAAATGATGCTCGCCGGGAGTTTGTTTGCTGGGCAAGTGGAGATTCCACGCGCACGATTTCGCAAGCTCGTTCCTGAAGAGCCGATTCAAATTGGCAACTTTCGAGTGACCGCGTACTCGGTCGACCATTCCATCTATGGAGCGGTCGCCATCTTGGTTGAGTCTGATGGCCAGTCCTTGTTGTATTCCGGAGACTTACGGCTTCATGGTCGCAAGACCGGGATGGCGAAGAAACTGATCGCAGCCTTGCAGGACAAAAAACTGGATGTCCTGCTGATGGAAGGAACTCATCTGGGATCCGTTTCAAATGAACAGACCACAGAGTATGAACTTGAGGACCAAATCGTCGAACACGTTAAGAATACACCGAGCTTAGTGCTGGCGAGTTTTTCACCACAGCACGTTGATCGGCTCGTTACATTTATTCGCACGGCGATCAAGACAAAGCGAATATTTGTGGCGGATGTTTACTCGGCCTTTGTGATGCACCTGCTATCACGCGAAACAAAAATTCCCATCCCAGGCGTCGATGAAAAACTGAGAGTCTTTTTTCCCAAACTGTTTTGGGAGAATGAATCCAAACGAAAGATGCTCACCGAGAAATGTCCGCAATTCTTGGCTAAGCAAATTGAGATCGAAGAAATTAGGCTTCACCCCGAAAAGTATTTGATGGTCTTCAGGGCATCGATGCTTAATACAGATTTCAATGGGAACTTACCTGACGGTGTGTTGTGTTTTCACTCGCGGTGGGAAGGCTATCTTGAGCAACTTGATGCCCAGGAGTTGCAGCAGGCGATTAGGGCTGCCTATGGGCAAATGATTCAAGCTCACGTTTCGGGGCATATTCGACAAGAAGATCTATTTGACTTGGTCGAATTGCTTAAGCCTCACGCGATCGTGCCAGTGCATACATTCGAGCGACAACAACTCGCCCAGCAATTCCAGAATGTCTTGCAACTCAATGATGGGGAATTGTTCAATGTCGTTTAGGGCAGTCAGTTCGCGTGAGAATCGTACCACTGAATCTTTTTCAGACAATAGATTCCGTCTTCGTTGATACCGGTTTCAGCTAGGCCTATTCTTATTAGGGATTCGCAATCGCGAAGTGAGTTGAGCATACCCCAATGTTGAGACAAAGGACGACGAGTGTGAAACTCGTAGTAATCAGAATCTGCAAGCACGATCACTTCATGGCGAGCATCGATCTCGGGTTGCACGCCTTCAAAGCCACGGGGAGGAGAGCCCGTGAGAAGCAGGCTGCTGAACTCCTGCTGAATTCGTGCATAGTTGGACTTGCACGTGAGGGAGGCTAGATAGTCCAGTCCTTCCAGTATAGCAGCCATCGGGGAATAGCCATTCATTCCAATCTTGCATTCGAAAACACAGAGCCCCCCAGACCGCGATAGTCCTAGCAAGTCGGCACGACGACCACTCACACTGAGCTGATTAGGGACTTCGCAAGAGATCAACCAATAGAGATCATCGTTAATCGAAAGTAGTCCACGGCGAGTGGGTTGATGGCAAGTATGAAACAAGCCATAGGTGGCTCGCTTTTCGCCATGGCTCTCCGGGATTGGCAATTGTGATCGATCTATGAGGATTCTCTCGCCACTGTAGGGGCGGTAGATACTTTGCTCGCGCTTAAAAGCGTCTTCCAGGAGCCACAGAAACTGCTGCGGCCAATCATTGCACTCACGTCGGGCCGAAAGAAGCTTTTCCATCCAACTGCGGAATATAGAGTCACTCATGTCAGGTTCCTAGCGATAAGTCATGAATCTTGCATGAGGTTAGCTGACTACTACGCCAACTGTGGGTCGCAGCAGGATCTGGCGGTGTGTGGATAGATGCGATGCAAGATTAAAGTCGATGCCATGGCGAAACGGCGGGCCGGGGGCTTATCGGAGCGTTGTCAGCAGTAGGTCAATGCACTGACCCACGGTTGGCGGACCAAACTGCTAGAGTTCTGCCATTAGCAAACTATCTGCCAGAACCTAACTGCCATGGCCAAGAAAAAGCCCCGCGCCGAAAACCCTCGCACTGATGCCGAGCGCCGCGCTAGGCAATGTGAACGCATTAGCCGTGCGTTGCGAGTGCTGCAATGCATCGCTGGACCGGGCCGCTGGGATGTACAGGCACTGGCAGACGAACTCGAGTGCTCACCCCGTACTGTGCAGCGAGTCCTACAGACTTTGGCAATGGCTGGCGTGCCTTATAAATTCGACCCTGAAGCCCGAGCGTATCGAGTTCCCGCGACGTTTCGCTTTCCCGGGATAGACCAGCATAGCAAGAGCGCGCTCTCGGCGAAGCAGATGCTCCCCATCGCCACAAAGGTCTTGCATGACGGTGAGCGTTTTATTGAGTCCCTACGAGCGCTTTGCAAAGCACTTGCAGAATAGAACAGTCTCATAACGCCCTGTTGCTCTTGACCAGTGTCACTCGAACATTCGTCAGAAGTTGTTCGACTCTGACTTTAGCAACTGATCTAAGGGCAGAGATGAGTAATAAACTTGAAAGACTACAACTCTGTTCGCATTTTTTCAGTATGATTTGTTAGAGCCTCAAAGCTCTTTTCATTCGAGAAATCAGCTACTGCAAAGATCCTGCGAATAAGCTGCATTGTTGCAGGCTTCAATTGCCCTCAGTCCGGGTATCTTTAGTAAAAGTCGGATCTGCCGCTTTCCAATAGGGATTATTGGCCCGAATAAGGATGGCAGGCTTGTTTCGTCCATGGGTTACTCAACGCGATACGTCACCTATTGCCGAGTGATAAGCGGCAAACCAATTAAGCGATTTATTACTGCCGCGTTGCAAAGGATTTTTGGAGGTCAGAACTGTGGAAATTGCTAGTGATTTCACGACCGCGAACCACGATATACTACGATGCTTGGGGATGATTCAAAGCGAAATCTCTGCAATTGCTGACCGCATGCATTCGATGGAATCAAGGCTTGACGAATTGACAGTTCAAAAAGATTGGTACTCGACTTCTGATCTCGCTGAATTGATGAATGTCACCCGCCATACGGTACAAGAGCGTTGGTGCAACCAAGCTCGCATCGAGTGCGAAAAAGATCCGGCAACAGGCCAATGGCGTATTCCAGCCCACGAATTTGAACGATTGAAGCGGGGCGGGAAGCCACTATCAAATCGATCGATTCCGCTCTGACAGCGAATATTATCGAGGTATGAGACAGGAATATCACTACAAACTGCTTGACACCGAAACCTCGGGTCGAGGGCATCGACTTGCTGGAGTGCCCAAGCGTCCATGGATTGATGTTGTCCCTGCTCCATCTCCTTGAGAAACTTCTCACACGCAAGCACGGATCAGCTCGCCATGATGCTAGGCTCCCACTTCCGCCCATAACTGACCCATACGATCTTTATCTTCTTGAGTCCTTCAAATTCGGGTGCTGAAAGTGTCAGGTCTCGCGCGGTTCGCTTGGAGAAGTTCTTGTAGATCGCTTGTCTCGTGAGGTGAAAAATGGAATCTGCGAATTTGCGCTTCAGTGCAAAGTGAAACATTGAACCAGTGGCACTGCAATCTGGGCTATTTGGCTGGATGAGTTTTCCGAAGCAAGTTGCTCCCAAGTGCCGCAATCAAACTGGGAACTCGTAGGAATGCGAAGAGTTCTGTGCCCCAATCTGTCTGGCTGTCCATGGCAGCACAAATGTCCAACCAGAATGGCCCCTCTTTAGGCCAAGATTTACCGATTTCGTGCCTCGAAAATGGCTGCGGTAAAAGTGCGGTAAAAGGGTAATGCGGCTTAAAATGGACTGGGCGGTGAAACTCAGAAAAGCCCTTGTTTTATAGAGTACCGGAGGAGGGGGTCGAACCCTCACGCCCTTGCGGGCACTGGATTTTGAATCCAGCGCGTCTGCCATTCCGCCACTCCGGCATATCGTTGGCAAACCACCAGTTTACGTTGAAACCGGTAACCGTCAACGCCTGATTACTGGGCAGAAACTCAGACACTCCAGCCGCTAAAAGGCTCAGCATTCCACGGCATTCACGGCCAAACCACCTTGCGACGTTTCCTTATATTTAGAGTGCATGTCGGCCCCCGTTTGCCGCATTGTTTCGATCACGCGGTCGAGCGACACGCAATGTTTGCCGTCGCCACGGAGCGCCAGTCGCGCAGCATGAATGGCATGCGAAGCGGCCATGGCGTTGCGTTCGATACAAGGAATCTGAACCAGCCCGCCAACCGGATCGCACGTCAAACCAAGGTGGTGCTCCATGGCAATCTCGGCGGCTTGCTCGACTTGTGACGGCGTGCCACCCCACACTTCGGTTAGTCCCGCGGCCGCCATCGAACAGGCGGCACCTACCTCACCTTGGCAACCCACTTCGGCCCCGGAGATCGAAGCGTTCTGTTTGTAAAGAATGCCAATCGCTCCCGCGGTGAGCAAAAAATTTCGGATGCCTTGCTGATCGGCGTTCTCGACGAAGCGATCGTAATAATGGAGCACGGCCGGAATGATCCCCGCCGCGCCGTTGGTGGGGGCGGTCACAACTCGCCCGCCCGAGGCATTTTCTTCGCTGACGGCCAACGCAAACACGTCGACCCAATCCAGCGGCGTGAGCGAATCGCTATGTGCTGTTTGGTTCGTGATGAGCTTTTGATAAAGCTGCGGAGCGCGGCGGCGGACGTGTAAGTTGCCGGGGAGTTGGCTGTCGACGGATCGTTCACAACCGGCAAGTACGCACTCCTGCATCACTTGCCAGATGCGGTCGAGTCGAGCAAACGTTTCGGCTTCGTCGCGAAAGCTCGCTTCATTGCGCAGGGCGATTGCGCTGATCGGCAAGCGTTCCTTTTCGGTCTGTTCCAGCAATTCAGCCGCGGACCGATAAGGGTAGGGCAGGGGAGCATGAAGCTGGCTCCCCTGCATGGGGTTACCAGCTTCATCGACGACAAATCCCCCGCCGACCGAATAGTAAATCGCGTTGTGTACCACGGCCCCATTATGATCGAACGCCGTAAATCGCATGCCATTGCTGTGATGTGGCAGAAGTTCCGACCGGCAAAATTCCAAATTATCCGCTGGTGAAAATGGCAGCCGCTTCCTGGCGACAACTAAGTGGCGCGTCTCGGCAACTTCTGTTTCAAAACCGGTGATCTTCGCAGGATCGACGGTCTCGGGAGCCTCGCCCGCCAAGCCCAGCAGAATCGCCTTGTCTGTGCCGTGTCCCGCCCCGGTCAAGGCCAGTGAACCATACAACTGCACCTGGATTCGTGCGGTTTTCTCAATTAGTTCGTTCGCTTGCAATGATTTTGCGAACGAGCATGCCGCGCGCATCGGTCCCACGCAATGGGAACTCGAAGGCCCAATTCCAATAGTAAACAGATCGAGAACGCTGATCGCCATGTGCGGCGCTTTCATCACGAAGTTTGAAGAACAGCCATCACGAAGATTGAAGATAAGCATAGAACAGTGAATTCTATACCCATGCCCCCGTGGCGGCACTCGTTTTTATCGCTTCGATGACACGCATATTGGCAACCCCATCGGCCAGCGGCGTTGGCACTGGGGTATCCTCCAAGATCGCCCGCGAAAAAACATCACCCTGCAAGGTATACTGATCGCAAACTGGGAACGACAGTTCGTGCAACTCGCCCTGTTTTTCGTGCCAAATGCGGCAAGGCTTGTCGACAGGCGCATTAAAAGGAATTTCGATTTCCACGCGTCCCTTCGTGCCGAAAATGTGAACGCGCTGATAAGGCACAAGCTGGGTCGAACAGGTGAACGTGGATGAGCCGTCACCAAAATCCAACACTCCCGCTGCCAGTCGATCAACACCAAACTCGGGATCATTCTGCAACCAACCACAAACGCGCTCAGGCTCGCGATCAAAGATAAATCGCGCCGCTGAAATACAATAGCAACCGATATCCATCAGACCGCCACCGCCGGCTTCGACATTGTTGCGGATATTCTTAGCATCGTCGTTGTAATAAGAAAACGAGCTCTGCACGCTCCGCAGTTCGCCGATCTCACCCGCCACGACAAGCTCCTTCGCCTTGAGCCACTGCGGATGATGGCGATACATAAAAGCTTCCATCACTTTGAGCTGCGGATGGCGATTCGCCGCCGCTAAAAGTTCCTCGCACTCGGCGAGGTTCATCCCCAGCGGTTTCTCGCACAGCACGTGCTTCCCCGCTCCGAGCGCACGAATCGACCACGGCACATGCAGGTTGTTGGGTAGCGGATTGTAAACGGCATCGATCTCGGGATCGGCCAGCAACGCTTCGTAGCTGCCATAGGCTTTGGGAATGCCAAGTTCTTTGCCGACCCGCTCTGCGGCCCCTTGGTTCCGCGAACTGATGGCCACGATCTCGCAAAGTTTGCCAAGCTGCATCGCGGGGATGACTTTTTGCGTGCCGATCTTGGCCGTACTCAGGATTCCCCAGCGGATGCGCTTCATAATTGTCTCAATCAAACAGGTGGTGAAAATTTGGGCCGCGTGGTTTATCTTGGTAGGCAGGATTCTACTATTTGAGTACGAAAAATTGAATGCTGATGAACAGCCAAACCACCGATTCCTTGCCCCCGGCGACGGGATTACAGATTCTCAACATCGCGGCCTACAAATTCGCACGGCTCACGAACCTTGTGCAGCGCCGCGACGGCCTGCGCGATCTCACCAACAATCTTGACCTGCGGGGGACGATCCTCTTGAGCGAAGAAGGAATCAACCTCTTCGTCGCGGGAGCGGCCGAGACGGTCAGGCAATTGCTCAATGTGCTTCAAGCCGATGTGGAAATCAGCACTCTTGACGTCAAAGAAAGTTGGAGCGATTACCAGCCCTTCAGCCGAATGCTGGTCAAAATCAAGAAGGAAATCATCGCCTTCGGAGTGGACGGCATCGATCCGCTTGCGGCCCCTGCAGCCAAGATTTCGCCTGAGGAGCTCAAGTCCTGGCTCGACGCGGGCAAGCCCTGCACATTGCTCGACGTGCGCAACGACTACGAAGTTCGCCTCGGAACATTTGAGAATGCCGTCGCCATCGGCGTCGATCACTTCCGCCATTTTCCAGGTGCCGTCGAACAGCTTCCCGAACAGATGAAAGCTGATCCGATTGTCATGTTTTGCACGGGCGGCATCCGCTGCGAGAAGGCCGGTCCGTTCATGCAGCAGGCCGGCTTTCAAGAGGTCTATCAACTCGACGGCGGAATTCTGAAATACTTTGAAGTCTGCGGACAAGAGCACTATCAAGGGGAATGCTTTGTGTTCGACAAGCGCGTGGCGCTCGACGCCAACTTGCAAGAAACCCCCACGACGATCTGCTTCGCCTGTCAACATCCGCTAACCGCCGAAGAACAGCAATCGCCGGATTACGTCGTTCCGGAGCGATGTCCGTATTGCACGAAGGCTTAAATTTCGCGCCGATGCGGATAACAGATCAATCCGAAAACGAGTAGCACAAAACTCGTCGGCTCTGGGATCGTGCCCACGGTCGACACGAAGACCCCCCAGTCCGTGGTGAATACGACCTCGCCCAAATCGTTCAGCGCGATGACGTCACCGTCTTGATTCCCAGATCTTACTCCGTCAGCAATGCCGACGCCGAGGCTGCGAAACTCGCCCGGACGGTATTCAAGCTGTTGACCGTCAAGAAAGACAAGATGCAAATCGCCAATACGGTCGGTGACCCAAACGCTCCGGACCGATCCAGGAATCCCTGGCCCGGTGACATTCGCATAGAATGCAACCTGCCCATGTTCGTTCACCGCAATATTACCACCATTACCCAAGGTATTATTGAAGACCACGCCTGCAGCCAGCCCAGGGGCCTGCATACCACCGTAAGCATGCAGTTTGAGTTCACCGTTTTCAGTAGCTGTGAATATCCCATTGCCTGAGTTCGTTTGGCCGGCAAACGCGGCGGTTCCATTGCCTCCCAGGGCCGCTGAAATGAATGAAAAATTGGGCGAACTTGTCCGACCCAGCCTGAACGACGTTCCAGGAACGATATCGCCTTCGCGGGCCACGAGATGGAGCCCCGCATTGTCCTTGATCCAAAGTGACGCGTTATTGGTGTTATCTACTGTGGGGCCACTGAGACCACTCTCAAAAAGTATCTGACGATTGTTATTAAGACCCTCGAGACGCGCACCGAGGATTATCGTGCCAGGTGCGACGTGATCGACGGGTGTGTTAGGAGTGACGATCGTTTCGAAGGCTCCGGGCGCTGCACCGTCGCGCAAGAAATAGGCTCCGCCAAAGAGACTTGCCGTATTTGCCGTAAACGCTACGTCACCGTGATCGTTCACCTTCGCAAAGTTGATAAGAGATTCTGAGAACGAGGTAATTGGTCCGGCACCACCTGGCATCACATCTCCAATGGCGACGACTTTCGAAATGACTCCGTTTCGATTCCTCCAAACGCCATCTCGGTAAGGTTCAGGCTCGTAGGGATAAGGTGTGTCCGACGTAATCGTAGATAACTCCGATTTGAAAACGACGTCTCCTCGCTCATTGAAGAGCGGAATCCCAATTGGATCGACCGAGCAGAAGAGTTCTCCATTGGCCAAAGACGGAAAGGGGTTCGAGCATGAAAAGCAAATCTGCCCACCTGGAATCGGCAAACTTCCTGGAGCCGGATCACCCTGCCGCACGACCTTCGTGAGCGAACCTCCCGTCGTTTTCCAAACTCCGACCTGGGAAAGTCCGTCAACATCAAGGCCTGCTAGGTTGGTTGTAAATGTAATCTCACCTGAGTGATTAATATGGGGATGGAAGAACGTGCTAAAAAGCACGCCGCCACTGGTGCCCGGTGCCGAGGCGCCGCTCATAGCAACAGGTTGTAGAACACCATTGCTGCTTTTCCAAACGGCTTGTCCTGCCGTCGAATTAGCAACAAACGCGACGTCGCCCGAGTTATTAATCGAGGCCAGAAGAAAGTTCGTAAACTGTTCGGACTGAGAATACCCGGGAGCAACATCGTCCTGAAGGGCCACCACACGCAGATGCCGTGTTTGAGCGGATGAAACCGCCATCGGGAGGGATAAGAGGAGAATAACGCCCCACAATAAAATATGTATTATCCGCCTCATCGCGCCGTCTCCAAGCTCCGAGAAAAGCTGAGAAGTAAGTACTTCCAACTAATCATAACCGCATCTGCACTCTTCCGCAAACTTTCTTGCCGGTCAAAATGCGGCCAGTCTCCCACAGTTCCTGGCGAGGGCTATGTCTTAGTACCCCGCTCAACCAACAATTTTGTAGAGGCAACTTGAGGCACGCCAATCTCAACATCAAAGGCTTTCAGATTGCCGCTGTCAGCTTGGGCACTTTGCGATACACTCTAAAACTTGCTTGGGCAGCAAATTCAGTAGCAATTCTCGACCTCAGGAGTCAGGCATGAGCACGGTCACCACCGAAGAACGCACATTTCTTGGTCATCCCACCGGATTGTTCGTACTGTTCTTCGCCGAAATGTGGGAACGGTTTTCGTTCTACGGCATGCGTGCACTGTTGCTCTTGTACATGCTCAAGGGCTTCCTGCAATACGATGATAAGCGGGCTTACGCGGTCTATGGCGCGTACACCTCACTTGTCTATATGACCCCGTTTTTTGGTGGTCTGCTCGCCGATCGTTTTCTAGGGCCGCGCGTAGCCGTCATCGTAGGTGGTCTCTTGATGTCAGCCGGGCATTTGGTAATGACCCAAGAAAACACCACGATGTTCTATTTAGCCCTGGCGTTGTTGATTGCCGGCAATGGTTTCTTTAAGCCGAACATTTCGACTATGGTGGGCCAGCTTTATCCAGCCGTAAGCAGCAAACGCGACGGCGGCTTCACACTGTTTTATATGGGCGTCAACTTGGGCGCCTCGTTGAGCCCGTTGATCTGTGGTTACATCGGCGAAACCTATGGCTGGCACTACGGTTTTGGCTTGGCCACGATTGGCATGATGATCGGCTTGGCAATTTTTGTGATGCCAACTTTGGTCACGCAAATCTTGATCGGTCTAGGGGCCTTGGGTACGGCGGCAACGCTCCTCTATTTCGTGCCTGACAACCTCACGGCTAAACTTGTCAATATCTTTGTTGCCATCTGCATGCTGGCGGCCGGCACCATTTCGGTGCGGGCCTTGGGATTAGGAGGCATTCCCGATGAAGTCGGCAGGCCGCCGGGTGATAAAACGAAGAAACTTATGCCAATCTTGTTAGGCGTAGCAATCAGTATCCCTTTACTGTCGCTGTTTGTCTCCGATTTTTCCATCTTGCGAGCCAACGGCGAACCGTTGCGGATCCTTTCCGAAGAAGCCGTGGAGAAAATTGCCTCGGCTGGCGGCGTCGTGGGAGAAGTGGGAAGCATCTTTTTGAACGAGATCAGCAAGCCCTCGGGAATTCTCTTGGCGGTGACCGGTCTGTTGGCCTTTGGCTATCTCATCATCGAGACGTTCCGCCTCGACACGATCGCGCGGCATCGTATGTTCGTTGTTCTGATTCTGACATTCTTTTCGATGCTGTTCTGGGCCTTCTTCGAGCAAGCGGGTAGCAGCGTCAATAACTTTACGGATCGCAACGTCGACCGTGTTGCCGAATCCCACACGATCACTTCCGACGACGTGGGCAAAACAATGCAAATACAGCCGACGCAAGAACAACTAGGATTCTCCAACGGCAACCAGTTATTCACGATGTCGTCCTTGGACAAGTTGAGGCAACAGAATCAAAGCAAGGAGGGTGAAGAAAGTAACCCCGACTTTACGATTGATTGGCTCGTCGCCGAAGACAACATCGGGATGGGCATCGCCACGAGAAACAGCGAACTCGCAACAAGTTCGTTTCAAGCCGTCAATGCGATTTATATTTTGCTGTTCGGCTTGCTGTTCACCGCCCTCTGGTCTTACTTAGGGGCACGCGGACTGGAACCAACCACTCCCATCAAGTTTGCGCTGGGTCTAATTCAGCTAGGTCTCGGGTTCGTGGCATTTTGGTTGGGTGCCGAAAACGGCGATGCCCGGGGAATCGTCCCACTGTTTTGGCTGCTCTTGGGCATTATGTTCCAAACCACCGGCGAACTTTGTATTTCTCCCGTGGGCCTGTCGATGGTTACCAAACTCTCGCCGAAAATTTTGGTGAGCACGGTGATGGGCGGCTGGTTCTTGGCAACGGCGTTTTCGCAGTACCTCGCCGCGATCATCTCCCAGTTCACTGGCGTCTCGCACGCCGAGGGGGCAGAGAAGATAATTCCGCCACCCATCGAAACGGTGGACATCTATGGCGGGGTATTCCAAAAGATCGCTATTACAGCCATTGCGTCCGGCGTGATCTGCTTGGCAATCTCACCACTGCTCCAGAAATGGATGCACACTAAGGAAGATTAAGCGGGGCAGCTGAATCACCAGTCGTAAGACAAACCACGAATAATACGAATTAGACGAATAGTATTCATTCGTGCTATTTGTTCAATTCGTGGTTAATTCTCTCTGCCTTCCACTGGACTACACCAACTGCATCCCCGCCGCGCGCAGGCTCCGCCCATACCGATCCTCCGCACTCGGCGCTTCAAATAGATGAACCTCCGCGGGATTCACCCGGGCGTGAATCGCTTTTCCTTCGGAAAGTTTACCCGCGGGAATGCGAGCGACCACTCTCTTGCCGGAAGAGAGTACAAGATAGACATCCATCATGCTGCCCAGCGGCTCGACGACTTGAACCGTGGCAGGGATCGATTGCCCTTCCACCGCGGCATCTAGGATTTGAAAACTCTCGGGCCGAATCCCGGCGACGATCGGCCGACGACTTGAACCATCGAGCCACGCTTCGTCGGTGCCCTCGAGCCGCAATTGCCCTTCGCGGCTCACAAACCACAACTGGCCGCCGTTGGTTTCGAGTTCCCCATCCAGGAAATTCATGGGGGGCATCCCCAAAAATCCCGCGACGAAGCGATCCGCCGGATTGCGATAGATTTCCAAGGGCGGGGCACATTGCCGCTTGAGGCCGTCGCACATCACGCAAACGCGATCGCCCAACGTCATCGCTTCTTCTTGATCGTGCGTGACGTAAATCGTCGTCGTCCCCAGCTGGCGATGCAGCCGCTTAATTTCGGCGCGGGTTTCCACCCGCAGCTTCGCATCGAGATTCGACAGCGGTTCGTCGAACAAAAACACGGCCGGCTTACGAACGATAGCGCGCCCCAGGGCCACCCGCTGCCGCTGGCCGCCAGAAAGCGCTTTGGGTTTGCGATTCAAGTAGGGCTCCAAACCCAATAACCCCGCGGCCCACTGCACGCGCTCGTCAATTTCATGCTGCGCGGTCTTTCGCATCTTGAGCGCGAACGCCATGTTCTCGCGCACCGTCATATGGGGATAGAGGGCGTAATTCTGAAACACCATGGCAATGTCGCGGTCGCGCGGATGCACGTCGTTGACCACGCGATCGCCAATTCGCAGCGTACCGCGCGAGATCGTTTCCAGTCCAGCAATCATCCGCAGCGTCGTGCTCTTGCCACAGCCAGAAGGCCCCACGAGGACCAGGAATTCGCCGTCGGCAATATTCAGATCGAGATCGCGGACGCCATAGATGTCGCCCGCGTAGATTTTCGCCACACCATCGAGAGTGACCGAGGCCATAGATTATCTTTCCATCAAAAAAGAAAAGTGACAGGGCTGTTCCGCCCTGAAATATAGTCTGACCTGCCTATCCAGCCCGTCAATATGTCGTTAGGCGGTTTCAGAGAACCAACGAGTTTCCTACAATACGAGTCTGATAGCCCCACCCATGAACGGCAGCCACCAATGTCCTGCGGAATAGGACCCTCCCGGCCGTGCCGAAGGTTTCGTAATGAAAGCCTCTGATCTGTTTGTCGCCTCCTTAAAGAATGAAAAGGTTGAATTCATCTTTGGCATTCCCGGAGAGGAAACGCTCGACCTGCTCGATTCGCTCTCGCGATCGAAAATCAAACTGATTCTCACCCGGCACGAGCAAGCCGCGGGGTTCATGGCTGCCACCTATGGCCGGCTCACCGGCAAGGCGGGCGTGTGCCTGGCGACGCTCGGACCCGGCGCGACGAATCTCGTCACCTCGGCTGCCTATGCCCAGCTCGGCGGCATGCCGATGCTGATGATCACGGGTCAGAAACCTGTCAGGAGCAGCAAGCAGGGGCAGTTTCAAATCGTCGACGTGGTCGACATGATGGATCCCATCACCAAGCAAACGCTACAAATCGTCAGCGGTGCAAACATTCCATTCCGAGTGCGTGAAGCATTTCGTCTGGCCGAAGAAGAACGCCCCGGTGCGTGTCATTTGGAATTGCCGGAAGACATCGCCCGCGAGGAAGTCGACGGCGAACCCGTGCAGGCCAGCAGTGTCCGCCGGGCGGTCGCGGAAGAAAAATCCATTCGCGCGGCCGTAAGTCTGATCCGCGAAGCCAAGCATCCACTGCTGGTGATCGGCGCTGCCGCGAATCGCCGCATCTCGAGCAAGATGCTCCGGCGGTTGATTCAAACAACGAACATTCCCTTTGTGACCACGCAAATGGGTAAGGGCGTAGTCGACGAACGCGATCCGCGCTTCTTGGGCAATGCGGCCATCTCGTCGGGCGACTTTGTCCACCGCGCCATCGAACACGCCGACTTGATCATCAACGTGGGCCACGACGTCATCGAAAAGCCACCTTTTATTATGAAGCAGGGTGGCGTGCGCGTGATTCACGTCAACTTCTTTTCCGCCAAAGTCGACGCGGTCTACTTCCCCCAAGTGGAAGTCGTGGGCGACATCGGCAACAGCATCTGGCAGATTTGGCAGAAGCTGTTGGAATCGGAAGTTGAACAGGACGCCCACTGGGATTTCTCGTACTTCGACAAAGTCCGCGCCGCGGCGAAGAAGTATCAAGACGAATCGGCGAACGATCCACGTTTTCCGATTACTCCCCAACGCCTGGTCGAAGACGTTCGCAAAGTCATGCCGAGCGACAGCATCATCGCCCTCGACAACGGCATCTATAAAATCTGGTTCGCCCGCAACTACCCAGCTCATTGCCCGAACTCTGTTTTGGTGGACAACGCGCTGGCCTCGATGGGGGCCGGGTTACCCTCGGCCATGGCCGCGCGGCTGGTTTATCCTGACAAAAAAATTATGGCCATCTGCGGCGACGGCGGGTTTATGATGAATTCGCAAGAGCTCGAAACCGCCATCCGTTTGAAAATGCAACTCGTGATCTTGATCCTTCGGGACAATGCCTACGGCATGATCAAATGGAAACAAAGCCACATGGGCTTCGGCGATTACGGGCTCGATTATGGCAACCCCGACTTTGTGAAATACGCCGAGAGCTACGGTGCCGTCGGGCATCGTGTGGAATCGGTCGACCAGCTCGCCCCGTTGATGGCCAAGTGCCACGAACGCTCGGGTGTTCATCTGATTGACGTGCCGGTTGATTACTCCGACAACGACCGCATTTTGAATCGCGAAATCCAAGAACGCAGCCAACTTGTGTGAGGCCCCGCATGCCACTCGAACAATATCCGTATTATCTGGCGAACAAAGCCGAGCAGCCCAACGCCGATCTCGAAGTCACCGACAAATACACGGGCAAAGTTGTCACGCGCGTGGCAATCGCGGATGCCAAAGCCATCGACCGCGGAATCGCCGCTGCCGTTGAAGCGACCGAACCGATGCGCCGCTTGCCGGCGTATGAACGGCAAAACATTTTGAATCATTGCGTGAAACGCTTCCAAGAACGCAGTGCCGAAATGGCTGAGCTACTCTGTCTGGAAGCTGGCAAACCGATCCGCGATAGCCGTGGCGAAGTGGGCCGGCTGATCGACACGTTCCGCGTGGCGGCTGAAGAATCCGTTAGAATCACCGGCGAAATTCTCAATCTGGAAATCTCGCCCCGCGCCCGTGGCTATCGCGGCATGGTTCAGCATGTCCCCATCGGCCCCTGTTCGTTCATCTCGCCGTTCAACTTCCCGCTGAACTTGGCGGCGCACAAAATTGCCCCCGCCATCGCCGTGGGTTGTCCTTTTGTGTTGAAACCAGCCAGCCGTACGCCACTTGGCGCGATCATCATCGGCGAAATACTTGCCGAAACCGATTTGCCGCCCGGGGCGTTCTCGATTTTGCCCTGCCATCGCGACGGGGCCGATTTGTTCACAACCGACGACCGCTTAAAACTCTTAAGCTTCACCGGTTCCCCCGAGGTCGGTTGGGATCTCAAAGCCCGCGCGGGCAAGAAAAAAGTCGTGCTCGAACTCGGCGGCAACGCGGCGTGCGTGATCGATGCCGACGCCGATTTGAACGACGCCGTGGATCGCTTGATCATCGGTGCTTTCTATCAATCGGGGCAAAGCTGCATCGGTGTGCAACGGATCTTGGCTCACGCTTCGGTCTACGAAGAATTGAAGCAGCGCCTCGTCGAGAAAACCAAGAAGCTCATCAGTGGCGATCCGAAGAACGAAGACACCTTCATCGGCCCAATGATCGACGAGAAAGAAGCCAAGCGGCTCAAAGATTGGATTGATTCCGCGGTCGCGGCGGGGGGCAGGCTCCTCTGTGGCGGCAAACGCGAAGGGGCCATGCTCGAAGCCACGCTGCTTGAATACGTTCCCAAAGATCAAACACTCTGCACGAACGAAGCCTTCGGCCCCGTCGCCGTGTTGAGCAAGTTCGAGGATTTCGACAAAGCCCTTGTGGAAGTGAATGATAGCGTCTTCGGTTTGCAAACCGGCATCTTCACGCGCGACATCTATAAGATGCAAAAGGCGTGGGATCGCTTGGAAGTCGGTGGGGTGATCATCGGCGACGTTCCTTCCTGGCGGGTCGACAACATGCCTTACGGCGGCGTGAAAGACAGCGGCTTGGGCCGCGAAGGCATCCGCTACGCGATGAAAGATATGTCCGAGGAACGGCTGTTGGTGATTCGCACGCCTGCTAGCGAAATGTAATTTCTCGCTGATTGACATCCAGCCATGCTAGCAATGCCTGCTGTGAGCGCGCCTATTTGTACGAGTTATTCAGATTACGGCAACTCTTCTGCCGACAATAGCTCATGGGTGCTTAGACCCAGCACCTCAGCCGACCCTGCCCGAGGGAGGCACCACCCGCGCTTGCGAGCCGCCAACCGTACCCACGCAGGCTCTCGCGCTCCGAAGGAATTCTCGCGTGATTCGCCGGCTTTGGACTTATCGCCAGTTAACTGGCACCGTGCTTGGTGCGCGCATATTGCTTGCGATCGCACTTGCTGCGTGCCTCGTTTCGCCTGCGCGTGCGCAAGAACAATTGCCACCCGTCGACATCGCGGATATCTACGAACGGCTCAAACAACAAGACGAAGAGATCGCCCGCCTGCGCGAAGAATTGAGCGTCTTCAGTTCGTCGGGGGAACTTCCTGCGCCGAACAATCCTGATCCGCTCTTCGACGAAAACGATAAGGATGATGACTTCGCAGAACTACGGCAACGCGTCCAGTCTTTAGAAGAAATCACAGCCGAGCAGGAAGAACCTGACGGCACGATCATCGAGCCGGAGTGGATGGACATTTCCTCTGAGAAATGGACGGTCAAGCTCGGCGGGCAGTGTCAGATGGATCAAATCCTGTGGCCGTACAAAGATCCCGCGATCACCAGCCCGCTCGCCAAAAACTATTTTGAATTCCGCCGGTTGCGACTCTTGGCCGATGGCGTGGGCTACGGCGTTTACGACTTCCGCATTCAGGTTGAGTTCGAGCCAGAAAATGGTGACGGCGTCACCACACCAGTCGTTGATATCAAAGACGCCTACCTCACGATGAACGAAGTGCCGTTCTTCAATCGCATTCGTTGGGGCAACTTTTTTGTGCCGTTTGGCTTGGAGCAAGTCACCAACGACACGTTTTCTGTGTTTCTCGAACGCTCGATCCCCACGCAAGGCATCTTCACAGCCGATCGTGAAGTCGGCACGGCATTCTACGGCGTGAGTAAGTCGCTCGACCGCACGTGGACGTTCGGGGCGTTCTTCGACAGCATCAGCGAATCGCTCAAAGAACGCATCGATAGCAACCAAGGCCTGCGCACCAGTGCGCGATTCACATGGCTCCCTTACTACGACGAACCCTCCAACGGCCGTTACTTGCTGCACACAGGTTGTGGCGTGCTTTACACGCACGATCAGGACGATTTGATCCGCTTTCGTGCTCGGCCCCAAATTCATGAAGGACCTTTTCTTATCGACACGGGACAGATGCCAGGGAGCGACTTCACCACAGGCAACGTCGAGCTAGCAACCGTCTGGGGTCCATTATCCGTGCAGAGCGAAATGTACATCGACCACTCGGCGCTCGAAGCCGGTGATGCCACGTTCTATGGTGCCTACGTCTACGCCAGCTACTTTCTCACCGGTGAGAATCGCAATTACGAACGCTTTGGCCAGCACGGGGCCCAGTTTGGTCGGGCAATGCCCTATTCCAATTTCTTCCTGGTCCCCGGCGGATGTGGCCCCGGTGCCTGGGAACTCAAAGGTCGTTGGTCGTATCTAGATTTGAATGAAGTCAACGCGGGTGCTTATAACGATATGACGCTCGGCTTCAACTGGTATTGGAGCGACCGCATGCGCGTGATGTTCGACTGGATTCGCCCGGTGACCACGCCGGAAACGGTTTTCGGCGCCACCGAGTCCGACATTCTGGGTATGCGACTGGACTTCAGTTTCTAAAGGTGATTTCATGCGACGCGACAACAGACTCAATCTGGTTCTAGCCACGGCACTGCTCCTCTGCGCAGCGAGCTTGGTCTATGGGCGCGAAGGATTCTGTTCTCATTGTGGCTGCATTGGTTCGTGCGAGAAAATTTGCCGCTTAGTTTGTGAAGACAAGAAAGTGGAAGTCATCTGTTGGGGTTATCAGTGCGAAGACTTCTGTGTTCCTGGCCCCAGTTGTCGCGGCTGCAAACATTGCGAAATGGTCTGTGAAGAATGCAGCCCCAATGCCGACGGCGTCCACAGCAAACCCAAGCCATTCGTCTGGTTCGACTGGATCCCCAAGCGCGGGCCCACGATCTACACCCGCACGAAGCTGATGAAGAAAATCACTTCGAAAAAGGTGCCGTCCTACAAATGGGTCGTCGAAGACTTGTGCGAGAATTGCGAAGCGAACGCGACTTGCGCGTCGGTCACGCCCGACACCGAGTTGCCACCCATCCCAGTAGCGGATGCGCGGCTGAAGTACGACATTTCGGCCGAAGAGCCATTGGCCAAATAGTGCGTATGTCGGTTAGCCAGCTTTGTCATTCCGAAGGGAGTTCTACGACTTGAGGAATCTGGCCTCGATCGTCACACGCACAAGAGAACGCACTGGCCATGAATCCAGATCCCTCTGTCGGCAAGCCTCCCTCGGGATGACAATTCATTGACCAGCGCCTAGCAACTCACTTCTAGCGCCTGTAACAAAAGCTGGGGAACTAGGATTTGAACCTAGACTGACGGAGTCAGAGTCCGGAGTGCTACCGTTACACTATTCCCCAGTGAGCGTGCGGCTTGCTCTGGCCTACCGTTCACAGACCCTCAATTCTAACGAATTCCCCGCCGAAGCCAAAGCCCGAGAAAAACCTCGTGGAGTAGGCTTCTAGCCTGCTATGGTAGCCAAGCTGGCCGGCCCCTCGGACTTTTTTTTGGTCGCCGGTCCTTTGGTCGAGTCGCTAAAATACGTCCAACGGCGTGCTATTTGCAACAAAATCACTGGCAAGAAACTTCATGGACGATCCAAGTCAACTCGCTGCCCGCTCGCATCGTGATCGCATGCTCGCCGGCGAAGACTATCTGGCTGACGATCCGGTCCTTAATCGCGAGCGCCGCCGCGCGGCCATTCTGTCGGCCAAGTTCAATGCCACTCTGGGAGAACAGGATGCCGAACGGGACGAAATCTTGCGTGAGCTACTCGGCCATGTCGGCGCTGAATGCACGGTTCGGCCACCGTTTCACTGCGACTATGGCTACCAAACGTCGCTCGGGGATCGCGTGTTCGCCAACTGGGGACTCGTCGCGCTCGACGTGGGCCAGATCACGATTGGCGACGACGTGCTGATTGGACCCAACGTGCAACTCCTGACTGCGACTCATCCGCTCGATCCCGAAACACGCCGGGCGAAATGGGAAGGGAGCAAGCCAATCGTCATCGGTAACAACGTCTGGCTCGGCGGCGGCGTGATCGTCTGCCCCGGAGTCACAATCGGCGACAATACGGTCGTGGGTGCCGGTGCAGTGGTGATTCGCGACTTGCCCGCCAACGTGATCGCCGTCGGTAACCCGGCAAGAATTGTGCGAACCGTAGGCCGGACCGAGCAACGCGAGTTCCGGCTATGAAACGGAACACGTAGCGCATTGCCGGAACTGCGCACGGCTTGTTCCGGCCTACGGCTCCCCCCAATTCTCATTACCGTTTATCGTCTTTGGCTCACTTCCTCCCCAATTAAGATCGTATTGCCCTTGCCGAACAAAACGATGAAATGATGACCAGCGATAATCTCGGACACGTTCGACGAGATTGTGCTTACGTGGATTCCAATGAATATAATCAACACATTGTTCCAAGTCGGCTTCGTCTTCGATTGTATGTTCCCAAAACCTTGGCTGCCAAATTCCACGCTCGCCCTTGGAATGCTGTGCATCGGTAATCGAAGCTTCAGCCAATCCAGCATCAAGCCATAGACGAGTAAATGTCTCCTTGATTCGCTTGAGACGAATTGAATAGTCGAGGTCACCCGAAGGCAATTGCATGATCAAGTGCCAATGATCCGGCAGCAAGACTGTGGCGAAAATTTGAAACTTTCGATCTTGTGCTATGTCAGCAATTGCTTTGCGAAGAAACAGGCGTCCTTGCGTGGTCGTTAATATCTCGCGCCGGCCGTAAGTTACAACCGTAAAGAAATACATTCCGCCGGGAACGAAATAACGTCGGTAGTCGGACATGTAAGTATTCTAATTAGCGAAACACGGCCCGAAAACATGTAGGCCGGACCGAGCAACGTGAGTTCCGGCAATGAAGCATTGAACGCTTACCACGCGAAGAATGGCGCTTTGCCGGAACTGCGCACGGCTTGTTCCGGCCTACGGTTCGACCAAAGCCTCTGCGTGAGAATCTGGATTCCCGGCTACCCGGGAATGACTTGAGTGATGGCCAAAAATACTTGTGGCGACGCTCTCACAAATCGCGATAATGGGGAGCAGTGAAAGCCGTGTCGGACGTAGATGGACGGTGGACTGTAGACAGTGGACTTTAAGAAACACCACAGTCCATGGTCTACAGTCGCTTCCATTCAGCTTTGCAACAACCGGAGGCCTGCAAACCAAGCAAACCTGGCCAAGCTGGCAAAGCAGAGGGAAGAGCTGTTAGCCGTTAGCTTTTAGCTGTTAGCCAGAAGGGATGCTGCTTTCCCTGTTCTTCAGCAACTTTGTCAATTCCGAGCGGTGACTAAGTTGCTGAAGTTGAGAAAGATGACAAAGTTGAAGGACTGCTGTGTACGGCAGGGTTGTGGAAAACAGACTTATTATGTCCATTCAGATCGGAGTGGCACGGAGAAAAGAATGTGGCTTCAAACCGTGAAATTGTGGAAGCTAGATTCTTCGGTCGCCTAGGCTCTCTCAGAATGACGATTTCCTCGTAGCTGCTTTGCTTACGAAAAACTAACGCCTAACGACTCGCAACTATTGAAATAAACCCCGACAAGTTGGAAGAGTTGGAAAAGTTGGACGCCTTGAACCGATGGCTGCCAGCCGTTGGTTGACGCTGCCGCGCGGTAAGCCTTAAAATCGTTTGTTTTGACGCTTGGTGCTGAAAATTCGTCGCCAGAATTTATAAGGGTGCAGGCCGGTTGGCCGCTCGTGATCGATGGCTCATCTCACAATTGTTCAAGGGGGGGAGATCGGCAAGGTCTATCCGCTCGAAGGAGAACGCTGGGTCATGGGCCGCAGCCCCGAGTGCGACCTCGTGCTCGACGCCGCCGCGGTCAGCCGTCGGCATGTGATCCTCACCAAGGAAGAGGGTCTCTACTTTGTTCAGGACCTAGGCAGCCGCAACGGCACCTATATCAACGCTCATCGGGTCGAGGATCGCGGGCCGCTACGTAACGGCGACCGGATGCTGATCTGCGACATCCTCTTTGAGTTTTACGACGAAACCGCCCCGCCGAAACTGGCTGGTGAAGAACCCGAACATGCCTCGCTGTTGGCTCCGCTGCTCACCGATGCCGAAGAAGACATGGACGCCACGAGCCAGATCATGGCCACGTTCGACGTGAGCCGCGGCGCGGGATCGATCTGGCAGATGTCGGCCAAGCCCGAAGTGCAGCTGCAGGCGCTCGTGGAGATTTCTAACAACCTGGGGAACACGCTGTCGGTCAAGGAAATCTTGCCAAAGATTCTCGACAGTTTGTTCAAGATTTTCGTACAAGCGGATCGCGGCTTTGTCGTGATGCGTCCCCGACCCGATGCGCCGCTCGTGCCAGTCGCCACAAAGGCCCGTAAGAGCAGCGACGAAGAAAAAATGCGCGTGAGTCGCACGATCGTCAACAAAGCGATGCAAGACAAGCGGGCGATTCTTTCGGCCGATGCCTCGACCGACGAACGCTTTGGCATGGCGCAGAGCATTGCCGATTTTCAGATTCGCTCGCTGATTTGCGCGCCGATGATCGCCAGCAACGGCGAGTCGCTGGGTGTGATTCAAATCGACACGAACAACCAGATGAGCCGTTTCACGGATCTCGACTTGCAAGTGCTCGCGGGGATCGCCAATCAAGCGGCCATCGCGCTCGATAATGCGCGGTTGCATCAAGAAGCACTCTCGCAAGTGGCCCTGCAACGCGACATGGAAGTGGCCAAGCAAATGCAGCGGACGTTGCTGCCCAATCGTCCGCCGGAGATCGCCGGGTATCATTTCTTTGCCTTTTATGAATCGGCCTACCAAGTGGGGGGCGACTACTACGATTACGTCACCCTGCCAGACAACCGCGTGGCCGTGGTGATCGGAGACGTGGCCGGCAAGGGCGTTCCTGCCGCATTGTTGATGGCCAAACTTTCGAGCGACGTGCGGCAATGGTTGACCATCGAACCAAATCCGGCGAAGGCGCTCGGGAAGATCAACCAAATCTTCTCAGGCTACGGTTGGGACGACCGCTTTGTCACGATGGTCATCGCCGTGATCGATGGCAATAAGAATCAGTTGACGCTGGTGAATGCAGGACACATGCCGCCGATGCTGCGAAATGCGGCGGGTGAAGTTACCGAAATCGGTGGCGAGCAAGCGGGCCTGCCCGTAGGTGTGGTCGACGATTTCGAGTTCGATTCGTATCAGCACGATCTTGCGCAGGGTGATTTGGTCACCTTGTTCACCGACGGCTTCAGCGAAGCAATGAACTCGCAGCGCGAACTGTATGGCATCGAGCGGATGACCAAGATCATCAGCGTTAAAGACGTCAAAACGATGGAGATCGGCAATCACCTGCTGACCGACGTCCGCGAATTCGCCGGCGACTTTCCCCAAAGCGATGACATGTGTCTCGTTTGTTTAGGGCGCGACTAAACACGAAGCGATTGGATCGGGATTCAAGAAGCCAGTTATTTTGTCGGCTGTGAATCCTTCATCAACTTTCGCAACACCGTGTGCAAGATGCCGCCGTTGCGATAGTAGTCGAGTTCCACCGGCGTATCGATGCGGACCGTCGCGGGAAACTCCTTGATCTTGCCGTCGGGGGAAGTCGCCTTCACCATCAACGCCTGCCGTGGTCGCAAATCGTCTTTGAGCTCGGGGAAATCAAAAATCTCCTCGCCCGTTAGACCAAGTGTTTGCCACGTTTGTCCCGGCGGCATTTCCAATGGCAGCACGCCCATCATCACCAGGTTGCTGCGATGAATCCGCTCGAAGCTTACGGCCAACACCGCGCGAATCCCCAACAGAAACGCACCCTTGGCGGCCCAGTCGCGGCTGCTCCCCGTGCCGTATTCACTCCCGGCGAGCACCACCAGCGGAATCTTATCGTCGCGATACTTCATTGCCGCATCGTAGATGCTCATGACTTCGCCATCAGGCAAATGCCGCGTCACGCCCCCCTCGGTGCCGGGAGCCATTTGATTGCGAATGCGGATATTAGCGAACGTGCCACGGGTCATCACGCGGTCGTTACCACGCCGCGCACCGTAGCTGTTGAAATCATGCGGCTCGACGCCAGCCGCTTGCAGGAATTTCCCTGCTGGGCTGCTCGTGGCAATCGAACCTGCGGGCGAGATATGGTCGGTGGTTACCGAATCTCCTAGCGCCGCCAAACAGCGGGCTCCCATGATCGGCTTGATCGGTTCGACTTCGGGCTTGAGATCAACCAGAAACGGCGGCTCTTGAATGTAAGTGCTGGCTTCGTTCCATGCGTAAAGCTCACCGCCGGTGACTTCGATGGCATTCCACTTCGGATTCTTCTGCCAAACATTGTCGTACTGAGCCTGGAACATCTCGGGCAAGACGCTGCTTTCGACAACGCTTTGCACTTCGGGTTGCGACGGCCAAATGTCGGCGAGCATCACGAGCTTGCCGTCGCTTCCCATCCCGAGCGATTCGGTTTCGAAATCGATATCGACCGTGCCGGCTAGTGCGTAGGCTACGACTAGCGGCGGACTGGCTAGATAGTTCGCCTTCACGTGAGGATTGATGCGGCCTTCAAAATTGCGATTGCCCGACAGCACGCCAGCGACCACCAAATCGTTGTCGCTCACCGCGGCAGCAATCGGATCGGGCAAAGGCCCGCTATTACCGATGCAAGTTGTGCAGCCATAGCCAACGGTGTTGAAGCCGATCTGGTCGAGATATTTGTCGAGGCCCGCCTTTTCAAAGTAATCAGTCACGACTCGCGAGCCGGGAGCCAAGCTCGTCTTCACGTGCGGCGGGACGGTCAGGCCTTTCTCGACGGCTTTCTTAGCCAACAACCCCGCGGCGATCATCACCGAGGGATTCGAGGTGTTCGTACAACTCGTGATTGCTGAAATCACCACGCTGCCATGTTCGATGGGAAATTTCTTGTTGTTTAATGTGACTTCCACGCCATCGAAGCCTGGATCGGCCAACGCAACCGCTTCTTCGACCGCGGCGGTAGCGGTTTCTTCAATCGGCTGGCCACCCTCACCTTCCCAGCGTCCTTGCGAAGCGCTGGTTGCAGGTCGCTTGCCGTAAACTTCGTCCAAATCACGCTGCCAGCTCGTTTTCATAGCGCTCAACGCCACGCGATCTTGCGGTCGCTTGGGGCCAGCGAGGCAGGGCTCGACCGAGGATAGGTCAAGTTCCAAAGTCTTGGTGAAAGTGGGAATCGGTGCGCTATCTGTGCGGAACAAACCCTGTTCCTTAGTGTAGCGTTCAACAAGTTCGACTTCCGCCTTCGTGCGGCCAGTGCGCTCCAGATAGCGGAGCGTTTCGGCATCGACCGGGAAGAAGCCCATAGTGGCACCGTATTCCGGCGCCATGTTGGCAATCGTGGCCCTGTCGGCAAGCGACATCGTCGAAACGCCATCGCCGAAGAATTCAACGAACTTACCGACAACCTTTTCCTTGCGTAAAACTTCGGTAACCGTGAGTACCAAGTCGGTGGCCGTGGCGCCCGCAGGTAGTTTGCCGGTCAACTTCATGCCGACGACTTCCGGCATCAACATATAAATGGGCTGGCCGAGCATCACACCTTCGGCTTCAATACCACCGACGCCCCAACCCACAACACCGAGGCCGTCGATCATGGTGGTGTGACTGTCAGTGCCGACGAGCGAATCGGGAATCGCAACTTTGCCAGCGTGATCGTCGAGCAAGAACACGCACTTGGCCAGATATTCTAAGTTCACTTGGTGAACGATGCCGGTGCCGGGCGGCACGACGCGGAAATTGTTGAACGCGTCTTGGCCCCAACGAAGGAATTCATAGCGTTCGCGATTGCGCGAAAATTCCAATTCGATGTTCAGATCCAGGGCCTGACCGGAAGCGAAGTAATCGACTTGCACCGAGTGGTCGATCACCAAATCCACGGGCACAAGCGGATTGATTTTCTTAGGATCGCCACCCAACCGTTGCATAGCGGCACGCATCGCCGCGAGATCGACCACACAGGGAACACCGGTGAAATCTTGCAGCACGACGCGAGCTGGTTTGAAAGGGACTTCCACGCCGCTGTCGCCGGGTGCCAACACACCGCACGTGTCGGTCCACTTGCAAAGCTCTTCGACGTCTTTTTCGGTGACGACATACCCGTCGCAATTCCGCAGGCAGGATTCCAACAGCACGCGGATTGAGTAGGGGAGGGCGGCCACTTTGGTGAGCCCTAAGCTTTCCAGCTTTGACAGTCGGTAAATACCCGCGGGGCCATGGCCAGTTTCAAAGGTGTCGCGAGCGGAGAATGGGTCGGTCTTAAGTGCAGTGGCCATTGTCTCTCAATTTTTCCTACAAAGGGGCGGGGAAGATCAAGCCGCGGAACGCCGCCAAGTCGGCGCTCGCCGGGTATTTTAGCGTTTCCCGAAGGGCTTGTCTGCTAGCGAATCAATGCCTTCGTGGGGATGTTGTTTCAGAATCGCTTAGCGTTTACACTCGCAAAACTGACTCATCAATCGCTTCTTATCAAAGAACTAATGCTTTGACACAGCGGGATCCTTATCTTCTTGACCGCAGCCAAATCCAAGATCCGCCCACGCGGTTTTGGGAGCAGCTCAAGTATTGTGGGCCTGGCTTTGTGTTGTCGGCTTCAATTGTCGGTTCGGGCGAATTGATCGCGACGACGGCGCTAGGGGCCAAAGTTGGTTTCATCACGCTTTGGATTATCCTCTTAAGTTGCTTTGTCAAAGTGGCACTGCAATTGGAGTTTGGTCGCCACACGATTCAATCGGGCGAAACTTCGCTGACGGCGTTGAACAAGCTGCCCGGTTGGCGATTCGGACGCGCCCACTGGACGATCTGGATATGGCTGGCGCTGCTTCCCGTCAAAATTCTGCAAGTTGGCGGCATCATCGGCGGATTGGGCATTCTGCTCAACCTAATCTTCCCTGCAATTTCTGTGACAGCGTGGTGTTGGATCATCGCCGCGAGTGTTGCCGCATTGATCTTCAGTGAAAAATATAAACTGATCGAACTATCCTCTCTGGCCATGACGTTGGCATTCACAATTCTCACGTTGATTTGCGTATTCGCCTTGCAGTGGACGCAATACGCTATTCATTGGGAACAAATAGCCTCAGGCTTAACAGGCAAACTTCCCGCCAACTCGATCTTGTTTGCCTTCGCGGCCTTTGGCCTGACGGGCGTCGGGGGCGATGAGATTATGCAGTACACGTATTGGCTGCTCGAGAAGGGATACGCGGCGCGCGTCGGACCCTATCAACCCAATAGCCTTGCCTGGCAAAAGCGGGCTCGCGGCTGGACTCGCGTGATGACCTTCGACGCGATCGCTTCGATGATCGCCTACACAACGGTAACCGCTGCCTTCTATATTTTAGGGGCTGCCGTCTTGCACCAGCAGGGTGAGGTCCCCGATGGATATGAGATGATAAACGCGCTCTCGAACATGTACACCGAATCGCTCGGTCCGTGGGCTAAGGACGTTTTTCTGGCCGGTGCTTTTTTTGTGCTGTTTTCAACAGTCTTCTCCGCGCTGGCAGCTTGGACTCGCATATATTCTGATACCTTCGGCCAGATTGGTTTGATACACTTTCACGATCCCCGGCAGCGCAGCCTCTCGATCAAGATCCTTTCCTGCGTCTTTCCAGCCCTGTGGACCATCGTGTTTCTGAGAATCAAACAGCCTGTCCTCATGGTCATGCTTGGCGGGCTGGCCACAGCGGCAATTCTGCTGATCGTCGTCTTTGCCGCGATCTATTTTCGCCTGTTTCGATCTCTCCCCGAACTTGAACCAACGCGACTTTATAAAGTCGCCTTTTGGATCAGCGCCATCTCAATTCTGGCTCTGGCAGGCTATGGGATTTGGCAAGCCTTTGCCGTCGAGGCATGATCCGCTGTGGAACCGCTAATCTTCAAGCGGACCGATATCGTCGCGTTGGATTTCCGACAGCCGTCGATGATAAGCAGAAATCACGTCATGCCGACTGAGCATGCCAACCACGTCTCGGGGCGAATCGGCTTCGACAATCGGCAGATAGTCGACGTTCTTTTGTGTGAACCGGCGGAGTGCTGTGTGCAAATCATCGTCCGGTTTTACGGTGATGACCTGCGGCGTCGCGATATCGGCCGCCACGATCAGTGTCCCCGTACGATCACCGGCGAGCACGGCCCGCAAGTCTCGCAAAGAAAAGATACCGCTTAACTTCTGGTCAGCATCCACGACCGGGTAGTAGCTGTTGTTTGATAGCGAAGCCATCCGCAGGATTTCAACCAACGGCATGCCTTCAGGAATCAGATCGACTTTTCTCGCTAAGTCCATGACGTCGCGAACATGCATTTGCTCCAGCACGTCGATGACAAAATCGCCCTGATGGGCCGGGCTATCAACCAAACCAAACACTTGCTGTTCATACAAGGTCCAACGCGGCGAGAGAATCGCCATGTTCACCATGCAGACAAGCATCAGAGGAATCAGCAGGTTGTAGCTTCCGGTCATTTCACAGACCATCAACATAGCCGTCAGCGGCACGCGGGCGATTCCCGAAAACAATCCGCCCATACCAACAAGCGCAAAGGCTTCGGGGTGGGAAATCATGTCGGGGAAGAATTTCTCTGCCGCAACGCCGAACGCGCCCCCAAGCATGGCCCCAATATAGAGTGACGGGGCAAAAACGCCGCCGCTGCCGCCCGAGGAGATCGTAAAAGCCGTGGCAAAAATCTTACCCAGACAAAGGACCAACATCAGGCCAAATGCCATTTTGCCATCTATGGCCATCTGAATCCAACCATATCCACCCGCCATGACCTGCGGTAAGGCAATGGCTAGCGCGCCGAGCATCAGACCACCAATGGCTGGCTTGATAATCATGGGTATCGGCATGGGCCGAAAAATGCGATCACGCACGCCATAAAAAACAATCACATAAAGATATCCAAAGATCGAGCATAGAAGTGCCAAGACCAAGTAAAACGGGATTTCGCTCATTCCGCCAAATGTTAGGCCGGGAGGGATGCTGATCGCCAAACCCGTTCCGAAGATCTGGGTGAACACCATGTAGGCAGTGATCGAGGCGATAAAATTGGGAATCACCGCCGCGGTTTCCATCGCGGTCGAGCCGTAGAGAACCTCGCTCAAAAATAATGCGCCACCCAACGGGGCGCGGAAGATCGCGCCGATCCCCCCCGCGGCTCCCGAAAGCATCAACAACCGTCGGTCGCGATCGGAAAGTTTCAAGCGATCCGCGAGAAACGATCCAAAGCCGGCACCGATTTGCGCGATAGGCCCTTCACGGCCCGCCGAACCGCCGGTGCCAATCGTGATGATCGAGGCAATCGTTTTGACGACGGGAACCCGCGCACGAATTTTGCCTCGTAATCGATGGAAGGCCTTCACCAACGCATCCGTGCCATGCCCTTCTGCTTCGGGGGCAAATGTGTAGACAATAGCACCGCAAGCAAGGCCGCCAATCGTCGGCACGAGCAGAGTCAGCCACCATTGGGTGGGCAATTGAGTGGGGCGCGGCACCCCCTCTGTTCCTGCCGGAGGCGGAACGTATCCAACAATGTCGCCCAGCACGAGCGTCTGAACCGTCATCAATCCGGCGTAAAAGACCGCGGCCCCTAGGCCCGCAACGATTCCCACCAGGGCGCTGTAAATCAGCAGCCTTCCCGAGGATCCCATGTCAAAGATCGCGGCAAAATTGTCAAGAATTTTCTTGAGCACTCTGCTCCTCTGCAGGCGGAATTTCCAACGTGAACTTCTGAAAACGCTCTTCGGTCTTTGCTGCTGTGCAGTCTAATGCGACTTCTACCTCTGAACAACCTGAATGCTGGCGAGCAACGGACGAGAGCCGCCTGCGCGAGAGCGCGAATCCGCCCAAATCACAGCAAAACTTGCCCCATCGCCAACCGCGCCACAAGCCACTAAAATAGTTCCTTTTGTTGGGCGACGGGGATCACCGAGGGAACAAGAAAGGATCGTTCATCACATGACCCAAAGGGCTTACAATTTTTCGGCCGGACCGGCCGTGCTTCCAGAGTCGGTGCTGGCTCAGATTCAGCGCGAGATCATGGTGCTGCCTGAACCGAAGGCTTCGATTTTGGAAATCAGCCATCGCTCGCCAACATTCAAGGAGATCATCGAAGCCGCGGAAGCGAACATCCGCAAGCTGCTCAACATCAGCGACGACTATTCGGTGCTGTTCCTGCAAGGGGGCGGCCGACTGCTGTTCTCGATGATCCCGATGAACCTGCTGACCAAGGATCAGCCAAGCGCCGACTATATTCTTACCGGCACGTGGGGTAAGGCTGCTCTCAAGGAAGCCAAGAAAGAAGGCAAGACCAACGTCGCCTGGGACGGCGCCGACAGCAAATACACTTACACGCCCGCCGATGCCGATCTGAAGCTCGATCCCAACGCGGCGTACGTTCATTACACCTGCAACGAAACCATCGAAGGTGTGCAGTTCCCCACGGAACCCAACACCGGCAATGCCCCGCTGGTGTGTGATGCTTCCAGCGACTTCATGCACAAGCCGATTCCCATCGACCGCTATGGCATGATCTACGCCTGTGCCCAAAAGAATTTGGGCCCCGCCGGCGTCTCGATTGTTGTCATTCGTAAAGACCTTCTAGCCCGCTCCAGCGACGAACTTGGTGCCTACTTGAATTTCAAGTTGCACGCCGACGAAGGTTCGCTGATGAACACAGCGCCGACATTCGCGATTTACGTCGTGCGGTTGGTGACCGACTGGCTTGTCAACGACATCGGCGGGCTCGACAAGATGTACGCCATCAACAAGTCGAAAGCCAAAATGCTGTACGATGTCATCGACGGCAGCAATGGCTTTTACGATGGCCATGCGAAGCCCAAATGCCGGTCGCTCATGAATGTGTCTTTCCGTTTGCCAAGCGAAGAGCTCACCAAAGAGTTCCTCACGAAGTCGGAAGCTCAAGACTTAACCGCTCTAGCGGGTCACCGCTCGGTGGGTGGTTGCCGCGCTTCGATTTACAACGCCATGCCGGTCGCGGGCGTGGAAGCCCTACGAGATTTCATGATCGACTTCCGCGACAAGCACGCGACTTAAGACCGGCGGTGCGTTGCATCGCGGCTAGGCCTTTCAACTTTCTCCAACACGATTCCCCCCAAATGCACAAAGTTATTGTTCTCGACGATTTGTCCCAAGAAGGCCTTGATTTGCTCAATGCCGCGCCGGGTATTGAATATGAAGTCCGCACCGGGCTCAAAGGTGATGACCTCCGCAAGGCGCTGCAGGAATTCGATGGCGCGATCTGCCGCAGCGGCGTAAAGATCACCGCCGAATCGCTCGCAGGCTCACGCCGTTTGAAAGCCGTCGTGCGTGCCGGGGTGGGGACCGACAACATCGACAAAGCCGCTGCCACGCGCGCCGGTGTTGTCGTGATGAACACGCCGGCGGGCAACACCCTGAGCACGGCCGAGCACACCATCACCTTGATGCTCGCCATGTCGCGGAACGTCGCCCCTGCGTACCAAAGCTTGTGCGAAGGCCGTTGGGATCGCAAAAACTACATGGGCACGCAAGTCGCCGGCAAGACTTTGGGCGTCGTCGGCTTGGGCCGCATCGGTTTGGCTGTGGCTCAACGCGCTCTCGCGCTTGAAATGAAGGTCATGGGCTACGACCCCTTCATGTCCAAGGAACGGGCCCAAGATCTCGGCATAGAACTCGTCGAAACCGTCGCGGCCATGTTGCCGAGCGTCGATTATCTGACCGTTCACACGCCGCTTACCGACGAAACTCGCAATCTCGTTGACCTGCCGGAGCTCGAAGTCATGAAAACCGGTGTGCGGTTGGTGAACTGCGCTCGCGGCGGCATCTACAACGAGGAAGCACTCCTCAAAGGCTTGGAATCGGGCAAGATCGCCGGCGTGGCGCTCGACGTGTTCGTCGAAGAACCTTGCACCGACAGTCCGCTCTTTGGCAAGCCGGGCGTTCTCTGCACGCCGCACTTGGGGGCCAGCACCGAGGAAGCTCAAACCTCCGTCGCGGTGGAAGCCGTTCAGCTGCTGACCGATTACCTTATCAACGGCACGATCCGCCACTCGGTGAACGTCGCGCCGCTCGATGCCAAAACACTCGAATCGCTCAAGGGTTATGTCGACGTCGCCTATCGCCTCGGCATGTTGATCGCCGGGTTGCAGGAAGGCAACGTCCGTGAGTGCAAAATCAATTACCGGGGCGAGATCTCCGACCGCGATACCAAAGTGCTGACCGCCGTGTTTGCGGCCGGGTTGCTCAAGAACGCCCTCGACGAGGAAGTGAACCTCGTGAACGCCGAGTATATGCTCCGCGACCGCGGGATCGAGCTGACGGTCGAATCCCACAGCGAAATGGGGGCCTTCCGCTCGACGATGTCCGCCGAACTCAAGACCGATTCCAGCCACCACAAAGTCGCCGGCACGGTGTTTGGCCAGTCGATGCCGCGGCTCGTGGCGATCGACGGCTACCGCCTCGAAGCCTATCTCGACGGTTGCCTGCTGGTGTACACCCACAAGGACGTCCCCGGCATCATTGGCAAGGTTGGCACGCTGTTCGGCGAACATGGCGTGAACATCGGCCAGATGGCGGTGGGCCGCGATCAGGCGGGTGGCGACGCCATCGGCATCCTTAACCTCGACGCGGCTCCCTCGGCCGAGGCCTTGGAATCCATGAAAAAGCTCCCGTCGATCAGTAGCGCCCGGGTGATCCATCTGCCCGAATCTGGCGAACTGCCTGCTTGGCTACAAAGCTAACCAGGCGGGCTGTCACGCCAACCGGCCACCGTTTCTCGGTAATTTCGAGGGTAAATCCCTTTGGGAAATTGCACTGCCCCACGGGAAATTGCCCTGGAGTGGGTCTCCACGCTCGGCTACAGTCCGCCCCAATGTAATGCCGATTTTAAACGGCAGCCGTCTGCTGTTTGTGTCTTGGGTGCTAGCTAGCCGCGTCCAAACGGCACCGCCAGCACGACCGGCCGAGTTTTCAGAGATTTCCAGCTGGGAGACGAGCCCCTCGCCGACACGGACCCAAAACGTGGCCGATATTTTTTCAGGCCATGATGTGTCACCGAGTCGATGGCCCTCTCTGGGAAACTCCCTCCTTCTTCCTCGATTACCGGATTGGAATCATGCCAGCTATGGCCACAGCATGTCCCTTCTTTGAACAGGTGCGGGGTGCCTTAACGAGCAGCCCTTATCTTTCGGCAAAACAATTTCGCATTGAAGCCGCCGATGGTTTGGTGCGTCTCGAAGGCACGGTCAGTTCGTTCCACCAAAAGCAGATGGCTCAAGAAGTGCTGCGCCGGGTGGACGGTGTCGAGCGCATCGAGAACCAACTGCAAGTCAGTTGGCAGTGAAAAAAGCTCTTAGCTTTTAGCCTTTAGCTGTTAGCTATTGGTCTCTTGCGTGCTTTCGCTTTCCTGGTGCGCACGTTGTGTGAAAGCGTCATTCTGAGAGAGCCTTGGCGACCGAAGAATCTCGCCTCCAAACGTTCAAGGTTTGAAGCCAGCTTCTTCTCTCCGTGGATTCCTCTGACTAACAGCTAACAGCTAATCGCTAACAGCTTCTTCCTCCGAACTTTGTCAGCAAGCTTCCAATTCACAAGAATTCATAACGCATGAAGAAGTTAATATAGGGGGAGTTTTTGGGGCTTCTCTAAAGTCGAATAGATGCCCCTTGCCCCTAATTAGGGGAGTGTATCCCAGCGATTCTAAGATTGAGGTTACTTTTCTTATGTTGAGAGACTTCACGCCATTCAGCTCAGCCCAGATTCGATAAGACTCATTGAGTTCGCCACGATTTCCCGCCCATCGCCCCTTTAACACCTCATCGTAGAAGCGGTAGAAGTTGTCTTTCTTCACTTGGGTTTGTCTTACGCGATAAGCCCCCTTTGGCACGACTCTGATTTCAAGTTTTTCATTTTTAATCTTGATAGATTGCCAAGCCAGAACAGTTTTGTTTGGGGCGGGGTGGATCACGCATTCCTTCAATCCCAGAGCATGTAGAATTCGGCCAGCCATTGCCATCGTGACATGCTTAATGCCATTGTTGCGGCACCACTTCACGTAATGATCATAAACGACTTGTTTCGAGATTCGATATTCATCGGTGGTCGCTTCAATGCAATCGCAATAATATTGCTGAACGCTGTTATTCCCGCCCGTATCTAACTGGGGCCTCTCTCTGAGGTATTTACGAACCAGCCCCACAGTGATGAATCCCCCTTTGGTAGTTCTATAATTTTCAGCTTGCATTACCTCTGAGATTCGATTGATTGCCATCCCGCCCTGTCTCAACTGATGTATCCTCTGAACGGCTTTGGGGTCGATATGCTTCTCTAAGACTTTCCGCGATCTAGCCCCCATAGCTCTGTTGTGGAATAAGCCGATGATGCTAAGCAAGTCTTGGCTTAACTCCTGGGTGTCAGTTTGATTCTCATCTTTTTCAATGATTACAATTTTTACGTTGTGAACTTCGGAGATATGGCGTATGAGCGAGAGACCGAATCTCAGGAGCCTGTCGGCGTGTTCAATCACTAAAACCGATGAGTCGTATTTGCCCGATGCGATGCCCTTAACCAATTCGGTTAGCTTCTTTTTGTCATAGTTCATCGCCGAGCCAACCTCACTCAGCAACTCATCAGGCTCCCGCCCATAATTTTCAACACAGAAAGATTTGATACGGGCAATTTGCCGAGTAAGTGAATTCTCTTCTCCTTTATTGAGGCCCTTGGCTTGAGATTCTGAAGAGACTCTGGCATAGGCTAAAATTTTGGATGATTCCCCCCCATCACTACAATTTTCCCTTGTATTATTAATGCCGAAGAATTCGGCTAAATCTTCTTTCTTAAATCGGCGTTGTCCACCGAGAACTCTCCACGCGGGAAGCTGTCCCAAATCGGAATACTTCCTTAGCGTGTTGGGGTGGGTGTTTGTGAATCGAGCGGCTTCTCGCATTGATAGAAGCCCAGACATAGAATGAGCAGCAGCCATAGTAAGCAACTCCTTACTGGTGGTTAGCGGGGCTGGTTGTGCTCTAACACTTCCAGTCCCGTGTTTTTAAGTTGAGCATTTGAGAATGAGGCTTATTGAAAACCCCGAAGATCGCTCACGTAGATGTTATTTTATGTGAAGATGAGGATGGCATCTTGTTCAACTTGATCAACTTGATCATCGGATGAGATTGATCAAGTTGCGTATTCGAGTCGCGAGTCCCTCGGCGCGAGGCGTTAGTTTTCTAGTCTGCGCAGACATTCAGGTGCCACAGTCGGCTCGCCCAACAGTGTCTTACCTCCCTCTCCCAGTACTCGGGGAGGGGCTAGGGGAGGGTCTTCATGCCTTGCTCTTCCTCTCTGGCTAAAAGCTAACGACTAACGGCTAACAGCTCTTCCCTCTGCTTTGCCAGGTTTGCGAGGTTTGCTTGGTTTGCAGGCCTCAGGTTGTTGCAAAGCTGAATTTGGGACTGGGTGTTAGGGACTTGGGGCTGGAGACGAACGAATTTCTCGCGAGTCGAAACGCATTCTACGCAATCGCGCGGCCAAATTCGACAAAGAACTTTGGCCACTGAGCCGCACAGCGCTCGCCGCGGATTCTTAAAAGATGAGTAGCATGGCCGCCTCGGCCGTGGGGATTTCAAAACACGGACCGGGGGTCCATGCTACCACGTTCTGGCACCCGCTCGTCTGCGACGCGCTCCGCCTCGCGGCTAACATATTCCTGTGGCTGATGTCTGTGACCTCTGCTACAGATTGCTTATCCAGCGATTTGTCAATCAACCAGAAAGACATTACCATGCTGAGATGAACTTCTCAGTTACTGCCTGCCGATTGGCCGTTGTCTTCTTTGTCTTGCCGAGTGCCTTTTATCTTCTTGCAGAATCGTGCATGGCGCAATCTCCTGTTTCCGTTGAGCCCATCGTTAAACAGATCGATCACATCCTGATCGTCTCGCCGACGGCCAAAGAGCTGTTTGCATTGTTGTCGGAAACTTTTCAGTTGCCCGTCGCATGGCCCATGACGGACTATGGAGGCTTCACTTGTGGAGGGGTCTCGCTGGGCAACGTGAACCTGGAGATCATTAGTAAGTCAACACCGGGCGAAAGCAGCGAGGGGCATTGGACCGGCTTCGCGCTGGAGCCTTCGCCACTGCGAACGAGTCTGCCCGAACTGGACGCCCACGGGATCCTACACGGCTTGCCTGCCCCGTTTCGAGAATTTCAGTCCGACGGTTCGTTAAAAACGCGTTGGACTACGGTCGGATTGCCTGACGTTTCGTGTGACGCGACCCAGGTTTTTCTTTGCGAGTATGACGATGGCATAACCACGCGGAGACAGCGCTTGGCAGAAGAACTTCGCTTGCGAAACGGTGGACCGCTGTCAATTCATGCGGCGAAACAGATCGTCTATGGCACTCGTGACGTGAAGAACGCAAGGCGGCAGTGGCAAATGCTGCTCAAACCGATTGAATCTTCCTCTGAAGGTGCTTGGCTTGTGGGTGACGGCCCGGCGCTACAAGTTGTCGGTGCAGAGACGGATGGCATCCGCAGCCTTATCCTCAGCGTCGCGGACCTTGATCAGGCGAAGCGTTTCCTTAAATCGCAGAATATGTATGAAGAGGAATCAGACCTTGTCAGGGTGGGTGGTCCGCTGCTGCGAGGGTTGAATTTCATTTTGGTTCAGAAATAAGAACGGTGGTTCGCGGAAATACGAGTCGGAGACTCGTGCCACACTCCGAGGTCACAGACCTCGGCTACACGAAGAGTAACCCTCACCTAGCCTCTCCCGGAGGGAGAGGGATAAAAGGACCTCGGCTATAGAAAGGCTTGTCAGATGAATCGTGCTCTCCTCGTCATCGACGTGCAACGGGAATACTTCGACGGGGCCTTTCCGATTCGGCATCCGGTGGGGCATTTGGAAGCGATCCTCGAAGTGATGGATGCCGCGCAAGGGGCGAATATTCCTACCGTCGTGGTGCGGCATCATCAGCCCGATCCCGAGTCGCCCGTCTTTCGTAAGGAGAGCGACCTGTGGCAACTGCACGACGAAGTCGCCCAGCGGCCGCGCGATATTTTGATCGACAAGCAATTGCCGGGCTCGTTTACGGGCACGCCGCTCGATGAGTTTTTGAAAGAGCGGGGCATCGACACGGTCTCGATCGCCGGTTACATGACGCAGGTCTGCTGCGACACGACGGCCCGGCAGGCCTTTCATCGGGGGTACAACGTAGAATTCCTGCGCGACGCCACGGGTACGCTCGACGTCGAAAACAAAGCGGGCTCGGTCACCGCGGAGCAACTGCATGAGGCGATCCTGGTCGCCCAGCAGATGTTTATTAGCGATGTAATTGATAAGCGGGAATGGTTGGGGAGGATCAGCTGTTAGCTATTGGCTGTTAGCCAGAAGTCATTCCCAGGGTGGCATGCCCTCTGAGGCACGAAGTGGGCATGATGAAGCTTTAACCAACATGCCCACTTCGCCAGTGTTTTTTGTTTGTTGGCCTCAGAGGGCATGCCACCCCACTGTTAACGCACCTAACTACACGATCTCATCAGTAGCAGAAGCACAACCGTGCCGATCACCGAAATGAGCAGCGAGCCTGCACAGCCGAGTCGATTGGAATAGAAGCCGAACATACACGCTGTGCCTTTATATTGGCTTGGCTTTGCTTATGCCGTTGCTTGGCGGATCGTGAGGTGGGGAATATTGGTCGTCATTGTCGATCACCCGGAGCCGGTCGCCCATGTGGACCGTACGGTGATCGAGGGCCACGATCGAGAAATGTTTGAAAAAGCGATGAGCCGACGCGTTTCTGATCAGGCCTGGAAAACGCTGGATCGGCAGGCTGCCCGTTTGCTCGACATAGGCCGTCATGCTGTTGGGATCGCAGCCGATGATGCGTGAGTCGTAAGCGAGCACCGCGAAATGCACGATGGTGTCAAACGACTCGAAGAGCTCGATCTCCACTCCCACTGGACAGCAATGCGTCGGCATGCGCGTCAGCGCCGCCAACTCGGCTAAGGGTGTGCTTAAGTGACCATCGATCTCCACAGTGCCGACCAAATCGCCATATTCCGACAATGTCGGCACTCGATTTGACACGATTTTGGCCCTCCTCGGGACTCAGAGTTCCACTGGAATTGATTACTTGGTGCAAGTAGTGGGCCAAAGGCACGCGGCAGCGGGACGCTGCCGGCTAACGGCAAATTTTCCTTTACGACCGGCGGAACCGCGCTCATAATGGGCCTGCCATTCGGCCTATTATCGAAACATGGTATCTGGGAGTGCCGCTAATGAAGTCGCTTAAGTTCGTCATTCTGTTGGGTGTCTGCTCTTTTGTTATGCACAACGCTCCGGCTCGGGCTACCAACTTTGCGATTCTGCTCGGCGGTTGCGGTGAAGGGGGCGGCAACGAAGATTGCGACGACAAAGACGATCGGGTGGGTATCCAGAATCCGCTGTATGAAGGAAACGGCAACTCGGGCCAGAATCCGCTGTTCGAAGGAAAAACGGATTTGCTGATTTTCAATCCCCTTCAATTTGCCAGTGCTCAGGACGTGGAGCTGCGAGTGGCATTTGGCGATTCGATCTCCACGAAGCTCCCGCCAGTTCCCGGTGGCAGCTTAGTTTTTGAAGTGAATATCCTCGACGTGGCGACGGGGCAATATCTCACGATCTTCCCCAACGGCGTTGATATCAGCTTCAGTGTTCCCAAGCTCGCGCATTTGCACAAAGAGGGAATCGTGCATCGCGACTTGGCGTTTCGCACTTTGAACACCAGCGTCAGCCCGCCCGTGTGGGAAGTGATGTCGAGTGGTGTGCGAACCAAAGACGGTCACTACTGCGGCACGACCGATCACTTCAGCATCTTCGCCTTCGGGGCCGTGCCCGAGCCATCGTCGTTGGCGCTTCTTGCGTTGGGGAGCGCGGGGATGTTGTGGCGGCGACGGTAAAAATATAGCGCGGTAAAAAAATAGCCCCGCGTGATTGCGAAGCAGGACTTCGCAATCACGCGGGGCTAAATGCTTTTCAAAACGCTTTATTATTTGAGCGACAGCTTCACGCTTTTGCCGGAGACGTTGAACTCGAGCTTTTCTTCGCGGGCGAGCCAGCCCACCGCGGCGAGTAGGAGATCGGCCGAGAGGTTCAAATCTTTTTTGATCGTGGCGAGCGATGCCTCGCTGTTCTCGGTCAGATAGTACCAGACCGCGCCGGCGGTTTCGCCAATCTGATGAGTGCCGAGCGCTGTGGCTGCGGTCGAAGAATCTCCGTTGCTCGCCGCTTTGGATTCCGACTTGGCGGGTGGCTTTTTAGCAGCGACTGGTTTCGCGGCAGCCGCGGGCTTGGGGGCTTTGGTCGTAGCTTTGGGTTCAGCAGCCGTCGAGGCGGCTGTCTTCTTGGGAGTGGTCTTTTTGGCCATGGGAGGACTCCAATCTTCGGTCGAGGCAGTCAAGGTCGGGCCAGGCAGGGCGGCATCAAGCCGAGACGACATTGTAGCTCAGACGGGGAGCGAAGCCAACTAGCTAAGAAGAGGTTGGAGGCTAGCAGCTGGGGGCTGGCGATAAGAAGGTTAGGGCAACGAACATCTCAGCGCTCGCCCCTGACCTCCAGCTTCTAATATCTATTTAAAAATCCCCCATTTGTTGAACGATTTCCGCGCGGCGGCTTCGTCTTTTTCGATGTCGAACACCTTGTGCAGCTTCGTGATCTTGAAGACCTCGTAGATCTGGGGATTGATGCCGCAAAGCTTGAGCTTGGCCTTGAACTCAGTAGCCTTCTTGTTGAGCTGGATGAGCTTGCCGAGCGCCGAGGAGGCCATGAAACCGACCGGCGTAAAGTCGACGATCACGCGGTCTTCGTCGGACTTGCCCAGCGCGGCGTTGATGTCGTCGAACAGCCGGGTGAGCTGCGCGGGATCAACGAGTCGATCGTCCTGAATGTGGATAGTGAGGATGCCGTCTTTGCTCGCGGTTAGAATGGCCATGGCACGGTTCGCAGGGGAAAAGTGAGTGATTAGCCACCAGCATGGCATGAGTTTCGCTTGCTGGCAAGTAAAATCGTGAACCACGAAGCCACGCAGGGCTCCAAGATAGGGTGTGGCAGCCCGTGAGATTGGCGTTATTCATTTCCCTTGGACAGATATAATCGGAAGTCTTGTTTTCGATCCCCCTGAGATGACGCCATGTTTGACTGGTTAACGAACCGCCGCCGCAAGAAGTTTTTAGCGCAACCGATTCCCGCCGAGTGGGATGCCTGGTTGCGGCTCAACGTCTGGCAGTATGGCCATCTCGACGAGCACAAGCAGCGCAAGGTCCGCGAATTCGTCTGCATCATGCTGCACGAAAAAGATTGGGTCGGCGGCAATCGGCTGATCGTGACCGACGAAATGCGGGTGACCATCGCCGGGCAAGCGGCGCTAATGACGCTGGGGTTCGAGAAGCCTTGGTACTTCGATCGGCTGCGCACGATCATTGTTTACAAGGGGGCTTACTCGGCGACGCCGGAATCGACGAGCGATCTCATCATGGGCGGGTTCAATTTGCCCGAGGAACAATTCGACACCCGGTTGGGGGAATCGTGGCAGGGGGGGCCGATTGTGCTCGCCTGGCAGACGGTGATTCACGAAGGTCGCGACCCGAACTCCACGCGGTGCGTGGTGATTCACGAGTTTGCGCATCACATGGATAGTCTCGACGGATCGACCAACGGCGCGCCGCCGATGACCGATTTGAAATTCGAGCGGCAGTGGTATCACATCACCAGCAAGGAATACGATCAACTTGTGGAACGCTCACGCCACGGTGAACGGACGCTGCTTGATAAATATGGCGCGACCAATCACGCGGAATTTTTCGCCGTCACGTGCGAATGTTTTTTCACGCAGCCGCAGCTCTTAAAACAGGAGCATAGTGATTTGTATTCAGTGCTCGTGCGGCTATTTGGGCAAGATCCGGCGGAGTGGTTAACTTCGCATCAAGTTGCGCACTGAGTGATCAAAGAAAAAAAGTTTGTGGATGTTTTTCTCGATTATCCCGGAGGAATGAAACGACACTGCCGATGAAATTTGGTATATTCTTTGCACGACCAACCAGATTAAGAATCACACCCTTAACCGTGGGAGGAAGCAATGAGCCAACCAACGCAACGGATCATGATGATCTCAACGCATGGGTATGTGGCCGCGGAACCAGAACTCGGCAAACCGGATACCGGTGGGCAAGTCGTCTATGTTTTGGAGTTGTCGCGATGCCTAGCACAACTGGGCTATGAAGTTGACATTCTTACGCGCCGCTTTGAAGATCAGCCACTGGAAGAAGAAGTTGACGAGCGCGTGCGCGTGCTGCGATTTCCCTGTGGAGGTAACGAATTTATCCCCAAGGAAACGCTCTGCAACAGCATTCCCGAATGGGTTCAGCGGGTGGGTAAATTCGTTGCGGCTAGCCCCGATGAATACACATTCATCAACAGCCACTACTGGGATGCGGGGCTTGCTGGGCAAGCGCTGGCTAATCGTTTTCGTATTCCCCATTTTCATACGCCGCATTCGATTGGCTCGTGGAAACGCGACAACATGGATGGCGATTCCGCCGAGTTGGAAAAGAAATACAATTTCCGGCGGCGGATTCGCGAAGAAAAGGTCGTCTACGACGAATGCGATTTGCTGATCGCCACCACGCCGGCCCAGCGCGATATCCTGACCGCGAGGGATGGGGAATACAATGTCCCCACGAATAAGGTCAAAGTGATCCCGCCGGGATACGACGACCGACGTTTCTTCCCGGTTTCTCAGGCTTCACGGCGTTCGCTCAAACAGCAACTCGGGCTCGAAGGGCGGATTGTTTTGGCCCTGGGTCGGCTCGCTCAGAACAAAGGCTACGATCTTTTAATTCGCGCGATGAGCGAGGTTTGCAATCGCGTTCCCGATGCCAAGCTGGTGCTCGCCGTTGGCTCAACGAGCCTGACTCCGCAAGAAGAGAAAATGCTCGCAGAGTTAAAGGGGCTCGCCCATGAGTTGGGTATCGCTAAACAGGTGCAATTTCTGGATTACATTCCAGACGATCAATTGGCCGACTACTATCGCGCGGCGGGCTTGTTCGCGCTGAGCAGTCGTTACGAACCGTTTGGCATGACAGCCGTGGAAGCGATGGCATGCGGTACGCCGACGATTGTTACGACCGAAGGAGGCTTGTGGGAGCAAGTCACTTGGGGACGCGAAGCGCTCTTTGCCAATCCGTTTGATCCCGCGGCGTATGGTCATGCGATGTCGTTTGTGTTGCAGTACAATGCGATCTACGACCGCTTGGCAAAGTATGGCTGCCAGAAGGCGCGGGCTCATTTCACTTGGACCGGCATCGCGCAGCAGTTGCTCAATTTGGTCGATGCAATTCCCGGCTCGGGATTGGATTTCTCTTGGAGTACTCCCTTAGAATCGGAAAGCCTTGTCGGAGAGTAGCGTGCCAGAGAATTTCATGATCGTGAGTGATCTCGACGGCACTCTCTTAGGCGATGAGAAGGCTTTGGAGGAGTTCGCTCGATGGCTTGCGCCGCAGCGAGAGCATGTGCGCCTCGTCTATAATTCGGGGCGATTTCCAGAATCGGTGCGCAAATCGATCGTGAAATCGGCGCTCCCCAAACCGGACGCTATCATCGGCGGGGTGGGGACGCAAATCGAACTATTTGATTCGGGCGAACCACTGCCCGGTTGGCCCGAACGTGACATTCACTGGGATGCCCGGATCATCCACGAATTGCTCGGCGACGAACCACGGTTAAAACTGCAGCCCGAGCAGTTTCTTTCGCCGTACAAGGTGAGTTATTACGCACAGCGGGCAAAGAGCGAAGAACTGATCACCTGGCAGCTTAAACTTCACAGCGCGGGCATGAAAACTCAAATGGTTTACAGCTCGCAGCGTGATCTCGATTTCTTGCCGTACGGTTGCGACAAAGGCACCGCCACGGCATATCTTGCCAAGCAATGGGATATCCCGGCTGATCGCGTGATCGCTTGCGGCGATACGGGCAACGATTCGGCCATGTTCGTGCAAGGGTTCCGCGGTGTTGTCGTTGGCAACGCACTCGACGAACTCAAGATGCTCGACGCCCCCCACATTTATCTCGCGCAGGCAGACTTCGCGGCAGGCGTGCTCGAGGGAGTTCAGTACTGGATGACTGTGAGCGACAACGACTTGGCTGAGCTGTCGACTAAAAGTGCGTAATCCTCTCGGGGTCGACGTGCAAATCGTGACAAGCCTTGATGAAGCTGGCCGCGCTCCAGGCCTGATACGCCTTGCCCATCGGGCGGCCTGTCTCGGCGTGATGCCATTCGTTGAACTCCCATTCGAAGCTCACGCCTTGGGAGCACAGATTGGCGAGATTCACCAGCTCGCGGCGGGCCACGTCTTTGAGTCCTAATTTGTGAATGAAACGAACCCACAGCCCGCCGATGAAGGGCCAGATGCCACCGTTGTGATAATGATTAGGAAGATTCAGCAAGTTGACGGCAAAATAATCACGCCATTCCGGGTCGCCCGCATGCACGGTGGGATACATATTGCGCGTCGGTCCTGGCAGGTTGACCCCCACGCCCCACAGATATCGAAACGTTTTCATGGCGCGATCTTTGTCAGACAGATTCGTCAGATACGCAAGCAAGTTGCCATACACATCACAACGCCAACTATACCCGAACGGCGAAATCTGCGCGACAAGATACTGCGCATCGCCCAATTCGTATTGCACGTCGGCAAAGCTGGGTCCGACTTTGGTGTCGTCGATGGCTGTGGATGGCCAGAACCGGCGCAGGATAATTTCCTTCACATGAATTGACCATTTGCGATAGCCTTCCGAGCGCTCGGCGTTGCCCCAATGGTCTTGAATCTCTGCGAAACATTCCAAGCAGCGATGCCATAGGACTTCGTCGTAGAGCACGTGATAACTGCGTGCGAACAAATCGGTCCAGTCACCTGCTTCAGGAATTTCCAATAGTCCGCAATTATTGGCATCGAGCCCACTGAGCCAATCCACGGCTTTCTGTAGCACCTCACCATATTCATCCGCCAACGACCAATCTTGCGCGTGACGGCAAAAGTGATACACAGCGATGATCGTCCACAACGCGCTATCGATCGAAGTGATCCCGCCGACGCCGCCGTACTCGGGTTTGTTGGTGTCGATCAACACATGCGCCGGCAATTGTCCCGCGGGGGCTTGATGCGAAAGTATCGTGCGGAGTGTTTGCTCCTGACACTTGCGAATGCGTTCGTCCTCAAGGTCAAGCGTCCAGATGACGGTCTTGGCCCCATCGCGAGCCCACACCGAACGATAATTCACGTCGGTGCCGTGGACCTGATTGTCGTCGAGCGAGCAGGCTGAAAAACCGACCGGGGTGATATTCCGTTCAAGTGCTTCCTTAGCGCGGGCATAGCCCAATTGCAACAGGGCCTGATCGCCTAAACTGAGGTCGGCATAGTCATCGGGGTCAAACAAGATCGGTGCGGGCAAAATCAACTCCTTGTGATTGCTATAATCGTTGCAGGTTTCCCGCAAGATCGGCCCCGGGACTTGGGCCTGCTTGCAAGTGTGTGCAACTCTGATTCCAATGGAATGTCAGGACCAAATATTCATCTGGAAGCATTATGCTGCGCCAATACGACAATTTTAGCTTACGACCGCTGCGGCCCGAGGACGCGCAGTCGCTTGCGCAGCATGGCAACAATCATAACGTGTGGCGAAATCTACGCGACCGCTTTCCCCATCCATTGACGCTCGCCGATACGCAGCAGTATATCGACAACACGTTGCGACAATCGCCCACGAGCGTCTTTGCGATTGAAGTCGATGGCAAAGCCGTGGGGGTGATTGGCCTCACGTTGGGTGAAGGGGAACGCCGTCACAGCGCCGAACTCGGCTATTGGCTCGGTGAACCGTATTGGGGCCGCGGCATTATTTCGTCGGCCGTTCGAGGGGTGACCGAATACGCGATCAAAGACCTTGGCCTCTCGCGAATCGAGTCCTACGTCTTTTCGTGGAATCCCGCATCGGCCCGCGTGCTGGAAAAGATGGGCTTTGAACGCGAGGGGATTTTACGAAAAAGTGTCATCAAAGATGGTGTGCTGCTGGACCGTTGGCTGTACGCTTATCTAGCGAACCAGGGAGACTCATAAAGCGTATAATGCGTTTCCCACCTCACTAGGAGAAAAGGTATGAGCGAGTCTTCACGCGTTGATGCCGGCCCCTCCCACCCCTCCGCCGGTGGTGCCTCCCACGTCGATCACGACCGCACTGACACCGATATCGATCTCTTAAGCCCACTAACGATTCGCGGCGTGACGTTGCGCAATCGCATCGCGGTCTCGCCCATGTGCCAGTACTGCGCTGAGGACGGCCTCGCCGATGATTGGCACTTGGTCCATCTGGGAAGCCGCGCGGTGGGCGGTGCGGGCTTGGTGGTTGTCGAAGCCACGGGAGTCACCGCGCAAGGCCGCATCACGGCCGGCGACATGGGCATTTGGGATGAGAAACATATCGAGCCCCTCGCGCGGATCGTGCGCTTTCTTAAGCGGATGGGGGCCGCCGCGGGAATTCAACTGGCCCACGCGGGACGTAAGGCGAGCACCGACGTTCCTTGGAAAGGTGGCGCACAACTGAAAGATGGTGAAGGGGCTTGGGAAACCGTGGCGCCGAGTCCGATTCCGTTTTATGAACAGGACGTGCCGCCGCGCGAACTCGATGCAGCGGGCATTCGCGAAGTGATTGCCTCGTTTCGTGCCGCGGCAGAGCGCGCGATTAAGGCGGGCTTTGACATTTTGGAAATCCACGCTGCGCATGGTTACTTGCTGCATGAATTTCTCTCGCCGTTGACGAACCAGCGGACCGACCAATACGGCGGCAGCTTGGAGAATCGCATGCGATTGGTGATCGAGATCGCCAAGACTATGCGTGAATTGATGCCCAAAGAAATGCCGCTGTTCGTGCGAATCTCGGCCACGGATTGGGTCGAAGGGGGTTGGGACATCGAGCAATCGATCGCGCTGGCCAAAGAACTCAAGCAATGTGGCGTCGATTTGATTGATACCTCCAGCGGCGCGATCGTGCCATACGCGAAGATTCCGGTCGAGAAGAATTATCAAGTGCCATTGGCGGCCACGATTCGTGCGCAGGCCGGCATGATGACCGGGGCGGTCGGTTTGATTACCGATGCCGCCCAAGCGAATGAGATCATTACTTCAGGGGCAGCGGACTTGGTGCTGTTAGCCCGCGAGATGTTGCGCGAGCCGTATTGGGCAATCAAAGCCCAACAAGCCCTGCATGCTGATCCGAGTTGGCCAACGCAGTATGGCTACGCTGTGGTCAGACGGAGTAAATAATTACCACCAAGGCACAAAGAGCACTAAGGTAATGTTTCTGTCTAATTTCCTCGATCGTTTCTTCGTGCCCTTTGTGTCTTAGTGGTCACTAAAAATGCCCCAACTGTCAATTCTAGATCTTGCGTTTGTGCCGGCGGGTTCGACGCCGGGGGAGGCGCTCAAGCGCTCGCTCGATCTCGCACAGCATGCCGAGCGGTGGGGATACTATCGTTTTTGGTTGGCGGAGCATCACAACATGATCGGCATCGCTAGCGCGGCGACGTCGGTCGTAATTGGCTACATCGCCGGTGGCACAAAAACGATTCGCGTCGGGGCAGGGGGTGTCATGCTTCCCAATCACGCGCCGCTGGTGATCGCGGAACAGTTCGGGACGCTCGCTTCACTTTATCCTGGGCGCATTGATCTGGGCCTGGGGCGCGCACCAGGGACCGATCAAGAGACCGTGCGTGCTTTACGGCGCAACATCGAATCGGCCAATCGGTTCCCCAACGACGTGGTGGAACTTCAGCACTACTTTGAGCCTGCCGAGCCGGGGCAAAAAGTGCAAGCCGTGCCGGGGGCGGGACTCAAAGTGCCGCTCTGGATTTTGGGTTCGAGTTTGTATGGTGCTCAACTCGCCGCGGTGCTGGGCCTGCCTTATGCGTTTGCTTCGCATTTTGCCCCCGCGGCGTTGATGGAAGCCATTGAACTTTATCGCCGTGAGTTTGAACCGTCGGCACAATTGGCCGAGCCCTATGTCGCGGCAGGCGTGAATGTTTTTGCAGCGGACACCGATGCTGAAGCCACACGGCTATTCACGTCGGTGCAGCAACAATTCGTGAATCTCGTCCGCGGTAAGCCGGGGCAACTCCAACCGCCGATCGACGACATCGATTCTTATTGGTCCCCTGCCGAAAAAGCGCAAGCGTCATCGATGCTTAGTTGCTCGTTTGTTGGTTCCGCGGAGACCGTCCAATCCGGCCTGCAACAATTCATCGCGCGCACCGGTGTCGACGAATTGATCGTTGCGTCGGCTTTCTACGACCACAACGCAAGGTTGCGATCGTACGAACTTCTCGCCAGCCTCGCCGCGGGCATCTGATTTGCACTCATCCTAGTTCGGCCGGTTCAGGGACAAGCCGGCCTACGTCGCACAATGTCTCCTGGTTGTCCGGCTGGCACGTTGCTTTGATGCCGCTCAACGACAGGTCCATCAATTTGAGATAGAAAGCCTGCCATGCGTAGCAAAGCCAATTTCATGACGCACCCCATTCATCCGATGATGGTGGGGTTCCCAATTGCGTTTTCCACGGCCGCGCCACTCGCCGATTTGGCGGGGCTGATGGGGGATTGGCCCACCTTACTCACCGTGGGAGCGTATTCGAGCATCGCCGCCGTGGTAACGGGCATTGCCGCGAGTGTGCCGGGGTTCATCGACTATGTGACGGTCGTGCCGCCGAATAGTTCGGCCAAAACGCGCGCCACTTATCACATGATCGTGAATCTTGTGGCGCTAGCGATCATGGCTGTAGGTTGGGCGTTTCGCGATTGGCAAACCTTCGAGCCAGTGCCACTGGCCGTGGTGTTGGAATTTGCTTCGATCGGCGTGATGACCGTCGGTGGTTGGATGGGTGGGACGCTCGTCTATCGCAATCAGATCGGTGTGGATCATCGTTACGCAGAATCGGGGAAATGGCGCGAGGAACATGTGGAAGTCGATGGCGACGGACTCGCCACGGTGGAAGGCGTCAAAGAATTAGCCGTTGACCAGATGATTCTCGTTCATACGGATGACAAACGAATTGTGTTTGCGCGCACCGAAGAAGGTCTCACGGCCTTCGACGACGCTTGTACTCACAAAGGGGGTTCGCTCGCCGGGGGCATGATGGCCTGCGGCACGGTGATGTGCCCTTGGCACGGCTCGCAGTTCGACGTGAACGACGGTTCGGTGCAAGCGGGACCAGCGAAAAAAGCAATTTCGGGTTATGAAGTCGAGGAAGTGGGTGATAAGGCCACGATTAGCGTTGCGAAGTCGCGGAAGAAGGTGAAAGCGAGTTAGTAGCGAAGAGCTGAGAGAAAAGAGCCAGTATGAAATGGGTCTCGACTTTCAATACGTAGGCAAACTAGATCGTTCGGTCGCCTAGGCTCTCTCAGGATGACTGACTGGTTTGCAGTCGCTCCAGTGCTTGTGCCGGTTCGAGATTAAAAATAGCGCGGCCGTCGCTTTGCCATTTGTTTTCGCGATAAACGAACACTGCCGTTACGTAGCGAATATCGCCGACGGCTTCGACTTCTTCCATGTCCCCGCCGGGGACGGCTGCGAAGCCAATCGTTGCTCCCGACAGACCGTAAATCTCGCCGGTCGTGTGATCGGTTGCGAACAATGGTTCGCCCTGCAGCTCGCAGCTTTTCCAAGTCAATCCGCGTGGCTTGCCAGTGGCGTTAGCTGCAGCCAGAAAAACTTGGCTCAAACCCTTAGCCTGCTGAGGAAATTCGTCGATCGCACGCTGATAAAGCGCTTGGTGCCGCGTGCGTCGCCGACCTCGCCAAGCGAGTGCCAGGGCAAGCGCGACTGCCAACCCCACGAGCACTGCGACAAAAATTTTCATAACGCGGCTGACTAATGGGGAGCTGGCTTCTAAGGCAACATCTCGAGTTGCGGAGGCTCGGCCGATTCTGGCAGCGGCAAAATGCTTTCTTCGGTGAGATTCTGGGGCTCGTCAGGCATGATCTGCGAACGGCCATATTCGCCCGTGCCGAGGATTTGGTCAAGTTGCGCGTGGCAACCGGGCCCCGCGCAGCCGTTGAAACTTTCCATTGGCAGGGGGCAGTTCGAGCAGCCGCAGACATGAACGCGGCGCTGCATCCGCGGGGGATGGCAATCCTTGTTGCAGATCATGGGGACATGATGCCCTGGGCCGTAGCCAAGCCCGCAGAATTGGGGCATCGTGCTGGGGATATGATAAAGCCCCAGCGATTGCCCAACAGCCTCTTGGGCAAACAAAGCCACGCAGGCCATCGAGCAAGCGTAGAGTGTGCGGAGTATCATCGCCGTCATCCGTGAGGGGTGATATCAAGTATTACTAGCATCGAACCGCGCGGCTGTGAGACATAACGCTGCAAGTCGGTGAAAAGCTGGCTGGCCACGAATCAACACTTCGCCAAGCGGTGCAATCGGTATGACCGGTAGCGTGGCACGAAGTTTTGAGCACGGTCGCGGGATCGGCTGCCGAGGGCCAGTTAACGGCGTCGGTCGCGGAATCTTAATAATTCATTAACACAAGATAGGACATTTTGCGGGGTTTGTAAAAGTTTCTGACTATTCGCTCAAGTCACACGTGTTCTTCACCTTTTCTTCACTCCGACCCCCTAAGCTGCTCGCAGTTGGACTGAGGGAGACGCAAGGCCGTGTGCGGTTTGCGTTTTTCGGGGCAGATCATTGACTCTCAACATTGATGGACCGCGGCGCACCCAGCAAGCCTCCCGCTTGGTAACGGCGCTCGGTCTTGCATTCCCCTCAGTCGCGTAGAAATTTGTTTCTCGATTCACACCAATAGGAGCGAAAGCTAATGAAGAAGCTATTTTGTGCAGCAGCCATGCTGCTCTGTTTGGCCGGTCAGGCCATGGGCCAAGTCCGTATTTCCGAGTGGATGTACAATGGCTCGGAATTCATCGAATTGACCAATTTTGGTCCTTCCGCCGTGGATTTCACTGGTTGGAGCTTTGACGACGACAGCCGTACCCCCGGTACGACCAGCCTCTCGGACTTTGGCAGCGTCGCGGTAGGCGAATCCGTGATTCTGGCCGAAGCCTTGGCCAGCACATTTCGTGCTGACTGGGGATTGCCCGCCTCGGTGAAAGTGATCGGTGGCAATGCCGCCAACTTGGGGCGCAATGACGAAATCAATATCTACGATAACTTCAACGCCTTGGTCGATCGCTTGACCTACGGCGATGTGAACATTGCTGGTTCGATCCGCACTGATGCCGCCAGCGGCAATCCCAGCAGCGATGCCCTCTTGGGTGCAAATAATGTTTTGGGCTGGCAATTGTCGACCCTCGGCGATGACTTTGGCAGCTTCGAAAATGCCAATGGCTTGTTCGGAAACCCCGGTTCCTATCCGACCGCCGTTCCCGAGCCCACCACCGTGGCGTTGATGCTTTGCTCGTTGGCTGGCCTAGGCTTAGTGCGCCGCTAGTCAACTGACTCTCTGTTTAATTTCGAGCCTCGGCCATCATGGGATTGATGGCCGAGGTTTTTTCTTGCCAGGAGATATTGAACTATGTCGAGAATATTGGCCGGTCTTATGTTGTGCGTGCTAAGTGGCTTACCGGCACAAGCCAGCACGTTTGTGTTCAGCAACGCCTATTCCAGCGGGCTCAATGGCCTCGCCGGTGGAAATGTGGCGGATCCCGAAGTCACGGTTTCATTCAGCGCGGGCCCAGGATTGGCAATCTTTGCCACCGACGCGGGGCGGCTTGGTGTTGATTCTCGCCCCAATCCCGGAGTGACCGATCCGTTCCCCAATCGGCTCAACCTGATGGGTGGCACGGCCGCGGGGCAGGGGGAATCGCTCAGCTTTTCGTTCAACCGCACGGGATATTTGGACAAACTCTATTTCGACGGCATGAAAGACGAAACGCTTGAGCATTTCATGCTGACGCTCCCTAACGGCGCGGTGCGAACGATTTTCGATTTCGAGGCCGAGTTCCGCCTGAACTTTCAGGGCTTCGATACCGAGGATGTGGGCGTACCTAATTTTGTGATGGCGGACGACGCCACGGACGATATTTCGGGCTTGGGGATCCCTTTCCGTCCAGGACAAGTGTTTACGCTCACCTACGGGCAGGTCGATTACGCCGCGCTGCTGCCTGGCTATGTTCCCATGAATAGCCAAGGAATTCCCACGGGCGATATCGCCAATGGGGCACGGTTTGAGGGCATGAGCGTGACGCTCGTGCCTGAGCCTGGGACGCTCGTGATTCTGGTCGGTTTGCTAGGATTAACAACCGGAAGAACAAAGCGATAGAAGCAAACTAAGAAACGCCCAGGGATTGCAATCCCTGGGCGTTATGTTGATTCTCACGCAGCCTTTTATTCAACGACCAGCTCACCGCCGTCGCGGGTGCAAAGGGCGATGTAGACGTCCCGTTCGGTGTCGTCGCGTAAATACTGCACCGAGCCGTCGCAACGCAGCGTCTGCAAGCCGCCAGGATGATCGGAGAAAAACTCTTCGTACGCGAATTGAAATTTCTCGGGAGGATTAATCGCGGAAATATATTGCTCACAATATGGCTTACCAACCACAGGATCGGGGTCGAGCTTCACGCGGCTCACATTCTTTTCGCTTGCCCAAGCGCCAGAAAATTCGTCGGTCATCGGCGTATTTTCGCCGTTGCAGTTGATTTGCTCTTCCGCACCACGACCACTCGATTCAGCCACCATCATCGTGTAGGTCGTGCCGTCGATGATGTGCTTCATCTTCACCACGGGTGCCGAACACGTTGGCGTAGCACCGGGACAAGGCGTGGGATTGGCATCGAGCCGCATGAGAATTCCACGGCCGGGCTTGTAAGCCAGGAAGTTGCCCTCTTCTTTGTCATACGCAATGCCCGAAGTCTTATTGATGATTCCTTCATCGGGGCCGGGAATGCCCATGTAGTCGATGCAACCAAGTCCGTTGCCATTGTGATCTCCGGCCGACCCTGGATCAGGCAATCCCGTGAGTCGACCATCCTGGCCACGATAAAGTTGACGACGGCTCACGCTCGGGCACAAATACGTATCGATCACGGCGTTAGTCGGCCCCGAAAAGTCCGGCTGATTGTTGGGTGACTCGGTCACGCTGAACTTCATATCAATGCGGTCGAAAACATTCTGCTGCTCGATGTAGGGAAGGTGCCACACAGGCCAAGCGAGAGCCCGTTTCACCGAGAGCCCTGCAGGCTTGAACTGTCCCGGAGGGAAAGTCTTTTTGGAGCTTTCGTAGTTGAGCATACCCAAGCCGATTTGCTTGAGATTGTTCATGCACTGCGAACGGCGGGCCGCTTCGCGCGCCGCTTGGATGGCCGGGAGCAACAAAGCCACGAGCACCCCAATAATCGCAATCACCACCAACAATTCGACCAACGTGAACGCCGCGGGGTGGCGTGTCTTCGCGCTCAATTGACGCATCGATTTTGCTTCCTAGCAGTAAGACGGAAATGATTTAAACCATTGCTATATCGGGCCGGATTAACCGCGGGCTCGGCGAACACAGAACAATCCACCCACGAGTAGCAACGCCAGCGTCGATGGTTCTGGCACGGCCGCAAAGCCTGACAAAGCCCCCGCCCCATAAGCGGCTTGCCAGATCGCCAGGTCAGCACTGTTGACCACGCGATCGCCGTTGGCGTCGCCGTGACGGCGATTGGCAAACCGTGGAAAACCAAAGGTATTCAGGCCAAAGCCTACGTTGCGTTGCCAGTGCAGGAAATCTCGACCATTGACTTTACCATCGAAGACGTATTCCTCGCCGTTGTAGACTGCATTGAAATCGCCATCAGCGATGAATAAATTCTCCGAACCTAGTGTGTCTGTCATAATCGTGGCATAAGGGACACCTTGGTTCGATTCGACAAACTGATTCACAGTGTTAATACCGTGGGGAGTCGCGGATTGACGGAAATCATCGGGGCCGTCATAGCCTGCGCCCGACGTGCCGGGTTCGTTGGTGAGATTCGAAACGTGCCAGTCACCGGCTTCATTGCCCGTGCTGTTGCCCCAACGTGCGAGGTATTCAATTTCAAAACCGACGTCGACAAATGTGGCACCAGGAGCGACATTTCCGCCACCAGTCGGCGTCCCAGGGCTGAAATTCAAGGGGGCATATAAATAACCGTTGATATCGCTCGATTCCCCGTTGAAGCCGATCGAATCGAGGATCGTCCAGTTTTGCGTATAAATGTTGTCGTCGAGAATCTTGTCGTCGTTGGCATCAAGATCGATTAAATTGGGAGTGGTGATCGCAGGCTTGGAGGCCGTGCCGCCATTATTCTTGATCAACAGAAACGTGCCGCCGCTGTTTTCAATGATGCCGTCGTTGTTTTCGTCGCTGAAACCAACCGAGCTTTGCGCGCCGGAACCCCAAGTGGCTCCCGTGGCCGTGTTGATTTGGTTATTGGAGAGCGGATTGAGATTGTTGAACGGACTGCCCGCTTGGCGTAACGTCAAGAAACCGTTCGATCCGAAAAACGGATCACTCAGGCTGCCCAAGTCGAAAAAAGCTTCGATTTGCCCAGGATTAGCTGTGGCGCTGACTTCGTTTTCAAGAATCACCAAGTAGTGATCAGCGAGCGAAGCTCCCGACGTGCCCCGCAGCTCGATGTATTCGTGAGTGCTATCAAGCGAGCTCGGTGGATCGAGATAGATCTCGTTGATCCACATTTGCGCGGAAACGCTTGCCGCAGATAACAGCAATATTGTGGTGATAGCGAAGAGTTGTGAAAGCCGCCGAAATAGGTCACAACAGTGCATGGATTCTCGTCCCTTGTTGGTTGGTCAGTGGTGTGAGTCGTGAGAAAAATGCATGCTGCCCAATGCATTTGGCCATGATCTTACCGGCGGCATGTTAAGAGACAACCGCCGTTTGAAGAGTTCACCAAACGTTAATATTGGCTTCACGAGTTGCTAACAGATTCCTAACAATTGTGGGTGAACGTATGTGAATTCTTACCCAATCCCTCCCCTTTGCTTGCCGCAACCTTGGTTTGCGTCCTCGAAATCTTTGAAACAACATGCTTGACAACTTGCCGCGTATTTTTCTTGGGACCGTTTTCTTTGTCTTCACGGCAACGACCCAGGCCGATGAGAATTTTGAATTCGCTTGGCGTTATTCTGCCCCCAGCGGTGCGTGCGAAATTGCCGCGTATTCGGCAGCAACCGGAAAGTTGTTCGTCACCGTCGGTGGCGGCGTCGATGTGGTGTCGGCGGCCAGCGGGACGCGCCAGGGCGAGATTGCGATTCCCACCGGCTTTCATGCCACAAGTGTGGCCTGCACGGGAGATGTGATTGCCGTTGCTTGGGCCGCGGACGACAAACGCGAGCGAGGACAGGTGACGTTTTACAACGCTAAGGACCTGAAAGAACTTGCCACCCACCAAGCGGGTTACTTGCCCGATATGATCGTCTTTACACCGGATGGCGAAACATTGCTCGCCGCCAACGAAGGGGAACCGACCGAAGACTATTCGTTCGATCCAGAAGCGTCGATCTCAGTGATTACCAAAAAGGATAATTGGAAAACCGCTGAAGTCCGCGAGGCGAAGTTCGACAAATTCAATTCCGAGAAAGAAGAGCTGCGCGCCGCGGGAGTCCATCTGTTTGGCCCTAACAACGCCAGCCTGGCGCAAGACGTTGAGCCGGAATACATCGCGATCAGTAGCGATGCAAAAACCGCCTGGATCACGTTGCAAGAAAATAATGCAATCGCGGAGCTAGATATCCGCGATAGGGACATCACGGCGATCCATCCGCTGGGGCTCAAGAGTTTTCGTTCTTTGGGCGGGGTAGGGGAGGCCAAGTTGGTTTCATATACCAGTTCCACCGGACTCGACGTGAGCGATCAAGATGGCGGGGTGCGTATTCGGCATTGGCCGATTTGGACCATGTACCAACCCGACGGGATTGCGACATTTGAGCAAGGAGAAGATCGCTATCTCGTGACGGCGAACGAAGGCGATCCGCGCGACTATTACGACTTTCACGAAGCGGCTCCGGTCAGCGAACTCGAGAAAGCAGGCATTAAACTCGACCCGGCCAATCCCGCACGACGGCTCACCGGCAACGATCAACTGGGCCGCTGGGAGGTTTCACGCTGGGCGGGCGACACGGATGGCGACGGCGATTTGGATCGACTCGTTGGCTTTGGCGGACGGTCATTTTCTATTTGGCGACGAACCGATGAGGGACTCGAACTCGTGTTCGACAGTGGCAGTGATATCGAACAAACGATTGCCCAAGTCGCGCCGGATTTGTTCAACGTCGACAGCCAACTTGATAGTCCCATTGATGTCCGCAGCCCGATCCGTGGGCCTGAACCCGAGAATCTGGTGGTGTTTGAAATCGGGCGGCGGCGCTTTACCGTCGTGGGGCTCGAGCGAACCGGCGGCGCGCTGGTCTACGAGATTTCTGATCCGGCGGCACCGGCATTCGTTCAATATATTGCCCCGCACGAAAGCGGCGGCAAGCGTGACCTCGCCCCCGAAGGATTGCTTTACATCTCCAGTGAAAATGCGCCTGATGGCAAGCCGCTGTTGATTCTCTCCAACGAAGGAAGTGGCACCCTGACGGCTTACGAACTCGGCCTAAAGTAACACGCCGTCGGCGATCTTCATCCGCCGTTGCATTTGGGCGGCCAGTGTTTCGCTGTGGGTCACGACCACGAGCATCGAATTCTGTTCGGCTTGCAATTCCAACAGCAACCGCGTGATTTCCTCGGCCGTATGCCCATCCAGATTGCCGGTCGGTTCATCCGCCAGGACCAACGCTGGTTTGCGCACTAAGGCCCGCGCGATGGCCACGCGTTGACGTTCTCCGCCGGAAAGTTGCGCAGGGCGATGCAGCACTCGTTCCGCCAATCCGACGCGGCCAATCAAAGCCGTCGCCGCATCGATCTCTGCTTTGCCAGCCGAGCCGTCGGCCAGGAACGGCACCAACACGTTTTCCAGAACCGTGCATTGCGGCAACAGGTGGTGATCTTGAAACACAAAGCCGATTTGCCGACTGCGAAACCTAGCGAGTTCCGGCTCGGCAAGTTGAAATGGATCAACGTCACCTATCGTGAACTTGCCTGACGTTGGCTGATCCAGTGTGCCGAGGATTGCTAGTAGCGTGCTCTTGCCAGATCCGCTCGGACCGAGGATCGCGACGTTTTCGCCAGACGATAACCGCAGCGAGGCATCGCTCAGCACTTGCAGGGCTTGATCCGCGGTCGTGGGATACGATTTGGCCAGATGTTCGGCAACGAGTGATGTCATGCGACCATTGTGACAGCCGAAAGCGATGGGGCCAAGCTCGCTCGATCAGGCGACAAATGGCTTGAGCTTCGCGGCCACGTCGGCGGGAATCGACACGGATTCCAGGGGCTGCCCGGGGATGACGCGGCAGCAAACACACGTGATCTGCCCTGTTGCCACTTGCCGTTCTGCGATCTGGAAATCGAAATCGTAGGTGATGCTCTTGGATCCTAACCGCGAAACCACGATGGCGATCTCAAGGATATCTTCGCAACGCGCCGGCGATCGGAATTGGCAAGAAGTTGCTACCCGTGGGAAGCTGAGCATCTCGCCATCGACCGTGGTGTGAACGCTCAAGCCGAGAGATCGCAGCAGCTCATGCTCCGCCGATTCCATGTAATGGAAGAATGAGGCGAAGTGCATGATCCCGGCCATGTCCGTATCGTGAAACTCAACGAGTCGAGTTGTACGGAAAGGCTCGGCCATGATGGGATGATCCTTACGAGTTGACATCCTTCAGCGGGGACCGAGCGCGGCTTGTCATGCGCGGAAACCAAATGAGGTTCCGTCGTCGATCAGCTGCCTTCGTAAGGCATGAGGGCCATGAAGCGGGCCCGCTTGACCGCTTTCGAGACGGCGTGCTGGCTCGTGGCTTGGCAACCGGTCTTACGACGGCTGACAATCCGGCCATGACGATTGGTCAACTTGCTGAGCAAATCCAAATCCTTGTAATCGACGAACATCGGACGTGGGCGAACGCCGTCGATGCAAATAGGATCCTTTTTGGCAATCTTCTTATTGCTGCTACTGCTGTTGCTCTTGCGCTTGTTGTTATACATAGATTCTTTTGGACCGCCGCTCGGCGATCAAGACAGTGAAGGGATAGACGCGGGCCCAAGCCCGTAGCGTAGCCTTGTATTCTAGCAATTTCGTGCACCCTCGCAAGCGGGCTGCGAAGGGTCTGAAGTCGGCGAAAATGCAGGAAACATCGGGCCGTACTAGCAGACGACGCGTTCAAACGGCAGGCGGAGCCATTGATCTTGGGCTTCCGGCTTGGGGATCAGGCCATGCTCGTATTCGGTGATCATTCGGGCAAGCTGGGCCACGGACTCTGCTTGCATGACTTCAAACACCCGGCGGCGACGGTTTTCGACCGTGCGAAGGCTTACCTCAAGCCGCTTGGCGATGGAGCGATTTTTTACACCTTCCATCATCAACTTGAGCACTTCGCGATCTTGCTGGGCAAGTTTTTTGAGACGCTTTTCGAGCGAATTGAGATGACGGCGGCGGAAATGCTCGACCTCGCTCCGTTGGACGCCTTCTTGAACGAAACTCCACAACTCTTCATCTTTGAACGGTTTTTCGAGCACGGCGATTGCACCGCTGCGGAGCGTGTTGACAGTGATGCGGGTTTCGGCGTAGGCGGTCAGCAGGATCACCGACAGCCCAATCCCGCGATCCAATAGTCGACGGTGGACTTCCATACCGTCGATGCCGGGCATCCGCAAATCGAGAATTACACATCCGGATTGCGATTCGTCGACGCTGGTCAAAAACTCTTCGGGGGATTGGAACGACTTGACCTGAAATCCAAACGAATAAATCAATTCAGAAATGGTTTGGCAAGCTTGGGGATCGTCGTCGACGACATAAACGATCGAGCTGCTGTTAGAATTCATCTCACTCATGGCAGTATCAGGCCTCTTCTCGATAGCGCGTAATTGCCCATTCCCGTATTCCAGATAGAAGTGCCGCTGTTCACATGCGTAACTCATAGGGTCAGCGCTCGGCACCACGCCTTATTCCTCAATTATTCGGCAATCACGCAATTTTCAGGTATCCGCACTAGCCGATAAGGCCCTGCGGACTTCCACAGCCGAATTCTCTCAAGCGATACGAGTGCACCGCGGAAGTGAGATAATTGCTCGCAAAACAGAAGAAAAATAAATTAATGCTGTGGCGCCCTGGGGCGACAGCTTTAAGAAGCTACGCGAGATTGGGAACAATGCCCATCGCGACAGCCATGCGTACTAGCTCAGCCAAGGAATCGGCTGACATTTTTTGGAAGACTTTCTGACGATGATTCTCCACCGTGCGAATGCTGCAATCGAGCTTGCGGGCAATCACCTTGTTGGCGTCACCGGCAATCATCAAATCGAGGACTTCGCGTTCCTTGGGGGTCAGCTCTTCTAAGCGCTGCCTGAGTGTGCTGCGCTGTTGTTCGAGGTCGTAATTCTCGCGATCGGTGGCCAAGCCGCGACGCACAGCGTCCCAAAGCTCGTCGTCGTTGCAAGGTTTCTCCATGAGCGTGAGCGCGCCGTTGCGCATCGCGCGCACGGTCGTCGGCGTGGTTGCGAACGCCGTCAACACGATCACCGACATCGAGTGACCTAGCTCGACCAAGCGCTCTTGAAGTTCGAGCCCACTCATCCCCAACATGCGTACGTCGGTGACCAGACACGCGGGGCGACGGCCGTCGTAGGCCGTCAAGAAATCTTCCGCGGAAGGAAAGCTTTCGCAGCCGACTCCCATGGCCTCAACTAAGGCCATCACGGCTTTGCGGATTTGCTCGTCATCGTCAACGATATAGACGACGGCCTCTTCACCGACGGAGGGGGTGCTCATATTTTTTTAAGTTACCTTACGACCAAAGGCAGTCGCAAGGTGAAGGTCATTCCGCCCTCGGGGTTCTTGCGAGCCTCGACTTCTGCATTCAACGACTCCGCTATAGTTTTGCAAATTGACAGCCCCATACCAAGCCCCTCTTGCTTGGTTGTGTAAAAAGCATCGAATAAACGCTCGACGTCCTCTTTTTCCGTGCCAATTCCGTTGTCGACGACCTCAACCAGGATGCAATCACTTTCTCGCCGGGTAACGATCACCACCCGCCAATCGGAGCGTTCTCCCTGGGGCATCGCTTCATAGGCATTCCCCAGCAGATGGACGAGAATCTGTTGGATTTGCACCCGGTCGCCGTTCCAAGTTGGCAGATTCTCCGCCAGTTCAAACGTCAGCTTCACCCCCGCGCGCCGGGTTTCGTAGCTCATCACGTCGGCCACTTCGCGGACCACCTCGTTGATGTTGAGCGGGTCGATTTTGGTCGGCTTGTTAGTTGTGAACGAACGCAAGTGACGAATGATCGTCGCGGTCCGGGTGACGGCGTTGGAAATTTCACGGGTACAGTCGATCGCCGTGGCAACGCCGCGTTCGGTGCCCATCTCCAAATTTCGCCGGGCAGCTTCCGAGAAAAGCTGTGCCGCATGTAAAGGTTGGTGAATCTCGTGGGCGATGCCGGCGATCAATTCCCCCATAATGGCGACGCGTGACATACGCTTAAGATGTTCTTCACGCTCAAGCACCAACTCTTCCACGGCCTTGAGCTCGGTCACGTCGCGGCCGACCGATTGATAACCTTTGGATCGGCCATGTTCGTCAAAGATCGCGCGGTTAGTCCATTGGTTCCAGCCAATCGAACCGTCTGCCCGAACGACCCGATGATCGATCGTGATCGCAGGATTCGCGGGAGACAGACTTTCGATCTCGGCCTGAACGCGCGCGCGGTCTTCTTCGTAAATCAAAGGAAGAAACGATTGGCCAATTAATTCGCCATACGGCTTTTTCATGTAGCGGCAGTAGGCTTCGTTGACGAACGTAAACTTCCCCCCGGGGAGCCAACGGCAAATAAACTCGGTTTGATCTTCGACGACGTTCCGATAGCGGGATTCGCTTTCTATGAGTCGTTCGTTGCTGGCCACCAGCTCGGCGGTGCGCTGCACGACGCGCTCTTCGAGTTCATCCTTCAGTCGCTGCAGCTCACGGGAATTTTTTGTGAACTCGGTGATGTCCTTGGCAATACCTTCCATCGAGACGTAGCGTCCGTCAGACGAAAAGATGGGGCGCTGTTGAATTTCCACGATGTGAATATTGCCGAGGGCGTCGGGAAGTTCGACCGTGAATTTGTGAAAGCGGATGCCCCGATCGAGTTCGCCGCGTACTTCTTCGGCGCGATCCCGCCCCACGAAATTCTCTCCGATCACTTCTCGCCAATTTTTGCCCGTAATCTCTTCCGCTTTATACCCGAGAACGCGATAAATCGACGGGCTCACGTAGGTCAACTGACCGGTGGGAAGATTTGTAAAGATGATGTAATCTTCGCCCAACTCTTCGACCAAACGGCGATACTTTCGCTCGCTTTCACGAATGGCCAGATCGCTCTTAATGTAGTGCGTCAAATCGTAGGCCACCCCTGCGCGACCCACAACCTCGCCCGACCCATTGGTGAGTGTCTTTTCGTTGATCTCCAAATACGCGCTCTCGCCATCCGCGCGCCGAGCGATGGAAAGTCGCCGCGTGACATTGGCCGCATCAGGCGTTTGGCTGATGAACTCAGTTAATGACGCCCGGGCGGGGTTTTCGTCGTCGCAATACTCCTTGATACTGCGGCCGATCATCTCCTCGGGGGCATAGCCGAGCAGCTTCTGCGACGACGGGCTCATGAACGTTATCGTTCCCGCGGCGTCGGTTTGAAAGTGGAGACAGGTCTCGGCCAGCAGTTCCAACGCCAACGTGCGCGCGGCATCAGCTCCCGCTGTCGCGGGGGAATGATTCTGCGAAATCTGTTGAGAAGAATCGAACGACAAGAGCGCACTCCCTGCGACAAGTGGCTTTCACCCAGAAAAAACCCTTATGCGTGTTGTACACTGGGGACGGCCTTTCAGCTACCAGCATCACGGGAAGTCCCCAGAAGGGTGCGGTAAAGATGCAAAGTTTGGGTAGCCATCGCCGAGGCGTGATAGCGCAGGTGTACCGCAAGTTTACCCTGCTGGCCGAGCAAACGCGCGGAGCTTGCGTTCTGGAGAAGGTCGGCAAGCTTGGCGGCCAGGTCAGCCGCATTGTGTGGTTCAAAGAGAACACCCCCTTGTGTGCCCGCGACGATTTCGGGAAACGAACCGTGTGCGGGCAATACCACGGGGATCCCATTGGCCAAGGCCTCCATGGCCGGCAAACCCTTACTTTCCCGATAAATCGTGGGGGTACTAAATAAATTCAGCGATTGCAGAAACTCGATCTTTTGCTGGCGGTCGGGTTCGCCGTGATAGTGAAATTTGCCTGCTAACTTGCCGTGGGACACGCGGCGCTCGATTTCCCGCAAGTACGGTTGATCGCTGGCTCCTAAATAACCGGCGACGTGTATCTCGAACTCAGGAACATCAGATCGGCCGGCAAGCAACTCCCCCGCTTCGACCAACAAATGCAATCCCTTTTCTTCACAAATGCGTGCTAGATACCCAATCCGCCGAGGGGTGTCGTCAGAATGAGCATTTGTTTGCGGTTCGCCGTGGCCCTCGAGATTGAGGCCGTGCGGGATCACGAAAACTTTATCGCGCGCTACGTCGAGATATTCGCTCATGAAATCGGCGAAATAATTGTTAAGAGCCACAAAAGCATGCACATCACATGCACGTTCACGCAACAAGCTGCGAGCTTGCTCGTAGTGGGGGGATTTCAACTTTTCTAGAAAGATATCTTCGCCAGACAGTGAGCAGACGACGGGCGGCCCGCAGCGCTCGGCGATCAGCCTTGCCAGCCCCAGCATCATCGAGTTGGAAAGATGCACCACGTCTGGCTTCACTTCGTCGAGTAGCCAATCGACCAGCTTTTCTAATTCCTTGCGTTGGTTGCCCTGTTCCCCTTGCAGCATGGAAACGGTGAGATCCCCCAACTCGGCGGGGTCGACGCTGCTGGCCCGGCCGGTCACCGCATTCAACAACGCCGGATGATCGAGCCATTTGTCGAACCAGCGGGGCGTGCGGCGGAAGAGGGCCCACTTCTGCTGCAAATAAACATTGATCCCACCGAAAAAGACCCGCGGCTGGCTGACGTTTTGTTCGTCGGTTCGCAGCGGCGTATAGATCGGTACCAGGATGACATCTTCGCCCTGACGCAAAAGTTCCGCGGCAAGCGTGTTGTCGTGCAGACAACTGCCGCAATACATGCCCGCGGCACCGGCGGCTAGATAAGCAATTTTCACGGGCGGGTCGGCAAGTGGTGTCGGAATTAAAGCGTCACGATTTCCAACAATTCTACCGCGGGGACCTTGTCGACGAGAATCCGTGCCGTCCGGCCAAAGCAAACCGCTCCCCGTTCGAGTTTCAATTGTTTTCGCAACTCAGGCCCCGCTGCCACCCGCCACAACCCCAACAACTCGACTTCGCGAAGCAAATGGTGGCGAATCATGATCCGCCCCAGCGGCAAGGCTTGGGATTCAATTTCGAGTTTGACGATCTCCGGCAAGTCGGCCAGATTGATTCGCATGATTCCAAATTGCACGGGCATACCGTCACGCTGCAGAGCAAGCACGATCCGGCGGGCGTAGTGATCTCCTTGGCGACTCTCTTGCAACACGTGAACTTCGACCAAGCTATTATGCCAAGCTTCAACCGTGACGGTCATGTGATCGTCGTGAGCCAGCAGGGCTTTGTATTGATCGGGGAGATCACCGACGGCGACTTCCTCGAACAAGCCCACCTCGGCCGACGTAGGATAGAAAATATTACACAGTTCCTTAATCATGTCGCTCACAGGAATATCGCTCGCTGGGCACCGTGAATTGAAAGGCTATAAATCCGTTAGCTAAATCAACGCCACGTCGATGCGAAATTGTCGTCGATGCGACGTTGTCACTGTGCCGTCGCACTCGGAAGTGCGGAAGCTCGGTCGAGCACGATTTCCAACAAGTAGTGCAACAATCGTTGCAAACTTTCGGGAGCAATCTGCCCGGCGATGGCTTCTGCTTGCGCTTGGTGAGCGCGCACCAAGTCGGCGGCTTTGTCAAATACGCCTGCCGACTGATAGAGTTCGCGCACGCGGAGGATTTTTTTCTCGGCATCGGCTTGAGATTCCGCGAGGCTTAGTAATTCCTCGTGAAATTCAGGAGATAATCCTTCCAAGGCCAAGGCCCAGAGCACGGTCGGCCGTCCCCCCAAAGTATCGAACCCCACTCCGAGCTTGTTGTCCTGATCACCTTGCCAATCTTTCAAATCATTAAGTATCTGGAAGGCGATTCCCAGGTGCTCGCAGAATTGCTGGAGGGGCTTCTGCAAATTCTCCAACGAACCAGCACAGCGCAGTCCACTCAACAGCGCGGCTTCAAATGCCGGCGACGTTTTGAGCGAATAAATCTCTAAAGCTTCTTGCGGTGTCAGCTGCTTGTTACGCGCGTCCCGCCAGAGCAGTTCGGCCCCTTGGCCTTCGCTCAAACGCAAATGGGCATCGGACAAAATTTCAAGAATATCGCCCACCACTTCTGAGCCCAAGGCTGCCGATTCTCGAGAAACCAAACTGTAGCCCAAGCCAATCATATAGTCGCCGATGTTGATTGCCGTTGGCAAACCGTGGGCACGATGCAACGACGGCCGTCCATAACGAAAATCATCAGAGTCTTCGATGTCGTCATGCACGAGCGAAGCTTTGTGAAAGCTTTCAATCGAAAGCGCGACCCTGCGCACTGCATCGGGTAGTGAGTCGGACTCGGTCAACGCATCGTAGGCGGCCAGCGTAATAAACGGCCGGGCATACTTTCCCCCCAAGGCGAGAAAATCGTGCGCGATGGTTTCCGTCGCGGCGAGTGGATCGAGGCCCGAAGCCCCCGCGCCGTTCACTTCGGCGAGGCTGGGACCACTGCGTTGCCGTGGCAAGAGGCGGGCAAGTTCCACGGGCTCAAACAAGCTCCGCGCGGTTTGAAGTAATGTCCGATAGCGATTCGACGTGTTCGGCTGTTGAGCAGGGCCGACATGAAGCATGTCCTGAATCCAGTCGGCGTCGAACATCGGTGGCTCATCGCTTGTGGAGAGCAAAGGTACGGCGAGCGCGGGCATACCCACGAGCAAAATCTTGTCGATCGCCTTTTCCAGAATGTCTAAACTGGCCACGCCAACGATCGCGTCGATCGTGCCGCTGAACAAGATTTCCATGATCGCGGTCGACGACTCGGTGGTCGCGATGGTCAGGCCAAGTTGACTCGCTTGTGCGCGCAGCTCAGCAAATGATGTTTCCGAATCCGGCGGCAACAACAAGAGACGACGCTCGTGCGGCACGGCGGCAACCTGATCGCGCCAGAATTCGCTCGACAACACCACCATCGTCCAGCCGACATAACCTTCAGGTAGCGCGAGCTTGCCGAGAATCTGTCGCGAGTGAGTTTCCAAGAGTTCCTTGGAAAGTCCTTCCTGGCGGTCAATCTCTTGGGCGGCGGACCAACATTCGCGGCGGATGAGATCCCTGATGCTACGATCAGTAGGAATCTCTTTGAGTAAACCGGGGACACGGCTAGTAACGCCGGTTGATGCTGCTGAATTTTCCCGGTTCATGGTTTCCATCCGCGTACTCGCCACGATTGTCTCCTCTCCCAAGACAGCCACTCTCTCAAGACAAAATTGCGCTGGCGAGCTATCGGGAATGGCTCTGCCGAAAATGGGACCGGCAGGCCGAACATCTTGGCTTCCACAACCGGCCGAGACAACCCCGTTTTACGGATGGGTCGCGGCAGCCACCGCGGCGGGAACGCCCAACATACGGCAAGCATTGCCGAGCGTGCGAACCGCGAGGGTCTGGGGAAGCAATTCGTCATAATACCATAATTTGGTGAGATAGAAACCGACAAGGGCCGGCTCCAAACGGGAGGTGTCAGCCGAGGCCTCGATCAGCCAACCAAGGCCATGTTCCACGCTACTTTTGACCGTGGGATTGCCATCGGCGAAGGGGAGCAAAGCATCCACCGCCACTGATGTTTCCTCTAGACTGCAGTTGGTTTCAACCTCGGTGTCGCGCTTTCGGCCATACCACGATTCGTTCGTCACGCGCTGAGCGACAGTCCCCCAGCCACCGACGGGATATTGCACCCCAGTGAGCCAGTTGATCGCCCGCTGGGCCATGTCGGTTTTGCCGGCCTGCATTTCGTTGAGGGTTTTCAAAACCTGGGCGGTCCCAATCACAGGATTCGCTTCCTGCGGATGCAGTTCATTGCCAAACCACCGCGGCCACCAGCTTCCTTCTTCGCGTTGTTCCTTCTCTAAAAACTCCAATCCCCTCTTCAAACCGGTATCGATGCGGGCGATTAACGGATGGCTGGGCGATGTCGAACGCAAAAACTTGGCCCAGTTGTTGAGCGCACGCATGGTGAGCGAGGTCACGTCCGAGCAACTCGAATCACCGGGAGTGCCTGTCCAACCGGTGCAGAAGATTGCCCAACCTCCATCACGGTTTTGCAAATCCAACAACCACCGCGCGGCCTTCGTCGCGGCACCCGTGACTTCACTCGTGCGGTGGCGTGGCCAGTGGTTATGCCAATCGGCCAGATTCATCAAGACGTTGGCCGTGTCGCTGGCATTGGGAATCGCCCCCGGCGACTTCGACCAAGCCCAACCGCCCGGCGCTGTACCGGTGAAGGGATGTTGTTCTTTGTGTTGCCCGGCCAGCAGCCAAGTCAGCACCGCATCGGCTTGTTCCGAGGGCTCTGGAGTCGCGGACCAACTCATCGGCTGGAAATCGTCGTTAAGATTCCAACCCAGCGATCGCACAGCACGCGATGTGTCGGAAACTTCAAAATTCGTGCAAGGAGCCCAACTGCCGTCGGACCGCACGGTTTCCAGCAGAAATTCAATTCCGCGGCGGACGATGCGATGTTCATTGTGGCCGATGCTGGCTAGGCACATCAGCACGAAGCTGGTGAGCGGAGTCGTTTCGGCGAAGCTGCCATCCGGTGCTTGTGCTGTATTGAGCGTCGCGAAGCTCGGCTTCACCGCCCAACGCCGCAGCCAGCGCACAAAAATGTTGCGGTGCTGCATGTAGTGGAATTTCGTTTGTCCCACGGCCACCAAGATTGGCAGCGTGTACGATGCCGACGATAGGCCCAACCGTTGTTGCCACTTCCGCGGGAAGCAGGCCCACTCAAAAGGGAGCGACGGCACTTTGCGCCACGGCACCATTCCCGCGAGTGCGCAATTCGTGAGTATCGCCGCGGCAAATTGACGGTCATGTGCGAAGCGCTTTTTTAAGCCAGCCACGCCACCCTGTTTATCGACGTAGTCCTGCGCCTTTTGCAGCACGTTGGAATACTTCACAGGCACGCCCGTCAGATTGAACGCAGCTTGCACCAACAGCGTGGCCGCGATGTTCGACCGACTGCGGTCGGTATCGCCCCAGCCGCCATCAGGGTTCTGGTGCTCAGCCAACCACCGCAAACCCTTGGAGACCAATTCGGTCAATTCGCTCCGAATCAGTACGCCCGACAGCCAACTGTTTTCCAACATCGAGTCGTCAGCAGGCGAATCGTCGACGTGCCGCTCCGCCAACACGAGCGCACTGATGGCCGTAGCCGTACACAACGGCGAACTGGCCAGTTGGCACGTCCAGTGGGGCTGCGAATGGCGTTGGGCTAACAATTGCCGTCGCGCGATAGAATGAGCAGCGGAAAGCTGATCAAGATCGACCTGAATTGACATACGAGCCGATTGGCTCCGGGGTTGGCAGGGCTGCCGGCACTCGGGCCGAGCAGATATCCATTTTAGGCAAGCTCTGCGGGGCTGTCGAGCAGCGTGAAACCCGCGAAGAATGGACCTGTTCGATTTCGCTCCACCCTTTCCGAACCCCCTGTTTGCCTGGGCCAAACCAGTTGCCAGCTGTTACGGAGTATTCCAGCCGGCAACCCCGATCGGGCTGAAAATCACATAAAGCAACGCGGTCAGAATCATGCAAACGATTCCGGCACGCCAAGCTCCACGCGATGACTCGAGGTTGAGGTCGGTCTGAGCTTCAAATTTCACGGGTTCACGCAACGGGGCAATAAGCGTCAACAAAACCATGACCCCGACACAAATGCCAAAGACTATTGCCATGCGGTTGAGAAACTGTATCTCAGGCATAGCGACCTTCAGTGCCGAGTAACAAATGATGCTTGTCAGGAGACCAATCACCCCTGCTGATCTGGGACATGTACGCAGAATCAAGCCAACCACAAAAACGGCCAGGATGCCGGGCGAAATGAGCCCTTGCGATTCTTGAATAATCGTAAAAATCGAGTTGGAAATGTTGGGATCACCCAACATCGGCGCGAGGACACAAGAAATGACTCCAAAGGCCAAGACGCTTACACGGCCCAAGCGAACAATCGTGCCCTGCGAAGCATTGGGCATCAAATATTTGTTGACCAAATCCAAGGTGAAGATTGAACTCGCCGCATTGAGCATGGCAGCGAGCGAGCTAATCACTGCGCCCAGGAGTGCAGCCATGACAAACCCGAACAGGCCGACGTTTTGGGGAAGCATTCCCAAGAGTTGACCGAGGGCCGTGTCGTACTTGTAAGCGATGAGCGATTGGGAGACGACGGTTCCCTCAGCAGCGGCCGCGCGTTCGGCAACAGCTTTGTTGTAGGCATCAATTTCAATCGCAAGTTTGGGATTCAAAAACTTCCAAGCATGATCTTCTCGTGAGTTAAAGACTTGAAACTCTGCGGGTGCAATTTTGTCGAATGTTTCCCTGGTCATGGGCAGCACAAAGGGATTGGCCGCCTTAAGACCTCGGATATCGCCCACGGAATCGTACAGGGCAACAATGTAATCAGGCCCTTCGTGCGCTTCGATGGTCGCGTCGTCGAGTTCGTCCCCCGTGGCAACGAATTCTGTTTCTGGATTCGACTTGAGATACATAGCCATCGCTGCCGAGGCATCGCTGCTTGCCTCAAGTTGCATGTCCTTATGAAAGAGATTGAAAGCAATAATGCCTGGAATCACGACCACAAAAGGAATGAGCAATTTCAGATAAGCGGCAAAGATAATGCCGTTTTGTCCCGCTGCGAGCGACGACGAACCTAATGTTCGCTGAGTGATGTACTGATTGAGCCCCCAATAGTAGAAGTTTGGAATCCACATTCCTAAAAGCAGGGCCGTCCACGGCAACACATGGTCCGATGCCGGCAAGAACATATTGAGCTGGTTGGCGTTCAGGTCCATAAACCTTTGAAACGGACCACGGCTGGCATCAAGGGATTGGATGGCGACTTCGCCGGTCGTAACATCGACCACCGTGGCGGCATCCTCGACAGTGCCCAGCTTACTGAACGCGAACCACATGATGATCGCTCCGCCAATAATCAAGGCAGAGCCCTGCAGAAGGTCTGCCCAAACCGAAGCTTTCAAACCGCCACACACAACATAGATCATGGCGATCAAGGCAATAAACAGCGACGGCTGCCAAAGCGCGATATCCATTCCAAAACGTTTGCCAAGAGTGGCTACCGTCAGGGCTCCCGAATAAGTCACAGCCCCCAGCAATAAGAGGTAAATGAGTACGGTAGCCGCGGCCATCAGAAAGCGCGCCGCCGAGTTATAGCGGTACTCCAAAAACTCGGGCATCGTATAAATGCCGGCTCGGAGAAAATAGGGCAGAAACCCAAACGCCACTACAAACAACGTCACGGCAGCTAGCCATTCATAACTCGCGATGGCAAGGCCCACGTGACTTGCCGCGTTGCCGCTCATTCCTACGAATTGCTCCGTCGAAATATTGGCCGCGATGAGCGAAAAACCAATGAGCCACCAAGTCAGTCCGCGACCCGCAAGAAAAAAGTCCTGTGCGTTTTGATGCTCGTGCTTCGTGCGACTTTTCCAAATCCCCACAAAAAGCACGGCAGCGATAAATGCCACGAAAACCAAGATATCGATCAGACCCATGGCGAAAACCTTCGATCAGAACAGCTCAGACAAGGAGAAAGGGTACAATCCCAATCTCTGAAAACTCACAGATTACCAGCACTGCGTCGTCAAGTCTCTAGCAGCGATGGACATTTTCAGATTTGACCTCTAGCAGTGTTTTTCGGTCCCCCCGCTTCCCGAGCAACTGACCCATCTTGTAAAATTTCGTGTTCGCCTTGGAAATTCTTTCCACAGCATGATTTATCCACTTCCCGGAAGGACGCACTGATATGCAGAAACTGTTTATCGGTCCACTGGCTTTAGTTATCCTCGCGCTCAATTGTTGGCAGGCTGATGCGGCTGACTGGCCCCGCTTTCGTGGGCCGAACGGCTCGGGCGTTTCTCCCGACGATGCCCCCACTCCGGCCACATGGTCCGACAAGGAAAACCTGAAGTGGAGCATCGATCTCCCCGGGCCAGGTTCGTCCTGCCCAATCGTCGTAGGAGATAAAGTCTTTGTGACCTGCTGGAGTGGCTACGGTCTGAGTCGCGAAGAACCAGGCGATCAATCGCAACTCAAGCGGCATCTCGTTTGTGTGAATCGTGCCGACGGCAAAATCCTGTGGGATAAAGAAGTCGATCCTTATCTCCCCGAAGACAACTACGGCGGCATGTTCGCCGAGCATGGCTACAGCTCGCACACCCCCGTCTCCGACGGCGAAAAGGTGTTCGCCTTCTTTGGCAAGACGGGCGTGGTCGCGTTTGACATGGATGGCAAGAAGCTCTGGCAAACAAGCGTCGGCACCGAGTCTGATCCACGCGACTGGGGTTCGGCTTCGAGCCCGATCCTTTATGAGAATCTCGTGATCGTTCCGGCGAACGCCGAAAGCCATGCCCTGGTTGCGCTCGACAAGGAAACGGGCAAAGAAGTTTGGAAACAAGAAGCCCAAGGCTTCGAAGGAACCTGGGGCTCGCCGATCCTCGTGAATTCCGAAGATGGCAAACAAGAAATCGTGATGGCCGTGCCGGGCGAGATTTGGGGATTCAAACCCGATACCGGCAAGCTCGCATGGTATGCGACCGTCGGCGAAGGCGATGCATGCAGCACGAGCGTGATCCCCGGCGAAGGCATCGCTTACTTAGTCGGTGGACGTGACGGCGGCACCTCCGCAGTCAAAGCGAGCGGCACGGGCGACGTCACTGATAAGAACATTTTATGGACGAGCAACGCACGAGGGGGCATTGGAACTCCCGTCCTCCACGATGGCAAAATCTATTCGATTAGTCGCGATGTGGTCACTTGCCTTGATGCAACCAGTGGGGAAGAGCTTTTCAAGCAGCGTTTGGAAGCGCCCCCAGAACCAGAAGCGGCTGAAGAAAAGCCGGCTGAAGGGGAGGGCGGAGGACGTGGTGGCCGCGGCGGCGGATTTATGAACCAAAGCTATTCGTCGCCGGTCGTGGCCGATGGCAAGCTCTACTTCGTGACCCGTGCGGGATTGATTTACGTGTTCGAGCTGGGTGACGAAATCAAGCAAATCGCCGTCAACCGCTTTGGCACCGACGAAGCCGACTTTTCGGCAAGCCCAGCCATCAGCGACGGCGAAATCTTCATCCGTTCGAGCAAAAAGCTCTACTGTGTGGACGAAAAGTAGCCGTCTCAGATGCTAGAATACAAATATGGTCGATTCAGCATTTAAACACATACCAGCGGAGTGGTTAGCAGAGTTCGAGGCTGCCAGTTCGCGGCCATTAGAGCAGCGATTCCGCTACAGTTTTATTCGCACTTACAAGCCGGTATTAGATGACGCTTCCTATCGCTCGTTTGATACGATGGCGGAATATCGTCAGTGGTGCGAAGACAACCTCCCCGATTGGCTAGGTTATGGGCGCGTTTGAATATCGCCAAGCCGAAGAGATTCGGGATGTATTTGCGTTGCACGACGTGCGTTATCTTTTCATCGGCAAAAGCGGCGCGATTCTTCTCGGCTATCCTGACACGACTCAAGATGCCGATTTGTTCGTCGAGAAAACTTCAGAGAATTGCCAGCAATTGGCCAAGGCACTTACTGAGTTAGGCTTTTCACTCAATGACGGACAGACCGCGGAGGTTCTTCGCGGTAAAGATTTTGTTCAACTTAAGAATGGCCCGTTTGATTTGGATCTGATTTTTGCCCCTGACGGAATTGAACACTTTGCCGAGGCTTGGAATCGTCGCATCGACGTCGCAGGTTTTCCAGTTTGCCACATTGATGACATTATCGCGAGTAAAGTCGCCAGCGGACGAGCCAAAGATAAAGAAACGCTCCCTCGACTCAATTCGTTCCGTGACTATTGGGTTGGCAAACATGGTCATTAGCTGCTCTTAAATGCCAAAAAGAGTTAAGCTATCTACTAGTTCGGGCCATTCCACCCGGTTATAAATGTTGGTGCTGGCCAACCTCCGGGGGAAATGGGATGGCGGATTCTCAAGACGCGACCGAAATCGATCCGCGTAAAGCGCTCGCCCAGCGTTACATGCAAAAAGCGCATGCCGAGCTGGCGGTGAAAGAAGAAAAACGCCCGACGGCACCACGCCGCGATGCTGCTTCGCCGCACGTTACCGTCAGTGCGCTCGTGCCGCGGATCACGTCGGCGACCTACTTGCATTTTCTTTTGCTCTTGCCGCTGATCACCTTCACATCGCTCGTGCTGTTGTGGTGCTACGTGCTTGTGAACTTTAGTCTGATGGTCGGCCGCGTTGTCCTCATTCCGACCGGGATTCTCACTTTTATTACCGTCTCGTATGCCTCGGCCTATTACTTGGGGCTCATCGAATCCACGTCGCACGGCGAAACAACACCGGAAGAAGCCTTGCGCGGCACGTGGCAAGATTGGTTTTGGATGCTGCCCTCGACCGTCGGCATCCTCGCCGCGTCGGCTGGCATTGGCTATTTCGTCAGTCTCCCGTTTGATGGATCGCGATGGCAAATCGTCGGTTGGGCCACGGTCGCGCTCTATCCCTTTCTGCAATTATCAAGCCTCGAAACGGGCGCTCCATTCTCACTCTTCTCGTGGCCCGTCACAAAAACATTGCTGACGCGGCCGTTGATGTGGATCACGGTGTATGCCATTACGTTTGGACTCATCAGCATGTTGCTCACAGCATTTCATGCGGCGTGGCGCGATCCACCGTATCTAACTGCCGCGGTGATGGGGCCCTTGATTACGCTGTGCTTATTGATCTACGGAGTGCTACTCGGCACGGCCGCGCGTTGGATGAGTCTGAAAAGTTCTTAACGCAGGGAGATTCTTTATGCGTCGTCATCAAATGTTTTCCTCTTATGCCGTCGCGATTGTTGCTTTGATCGCGGGCTGTTCGGAAGCGGTAAAGATTCCCACCGCGTATGTGCTGTTCAACATCAAGGACGGCACGTTCGCCTGCCAAGCTCCCGAGGGTTGGGAGAACAAAGGGGGCGGAGGGAAGGGGGGACCCGTCTGGGCCAAGTTTGCCTCGGGCCCCGCATTGATCGAAATCAAGGCGAGTGCTACGGGCTCGCTCTTGAGCGATGCGATGGGTGGCACGCCTCCCGAAGGGTTGCCGCCAGAGTTGGAACCGGTGCATCAAATTCACGAGTCGGGCCTCAAAGAAGCCCAAGAAAAATTTACCGAGTACACCGAAATTTCGCCGAGTCCCAACGTGATCGAATGCCAACTCGGCCCCGCTCGGAGCACCGAGTTCACCTCCAAAACAGCCTTCGGCGGCACACTCCACGGCTACCGCGGCACGATCATCGGCCACGAGAAGGGGCTGACCATTTATTGCACGTGCCCCGAAGCCGATTGGCAGACACTCAAACCAACGTTCGAGAAAGTATTCATCACGATGGAGCGCGGCACGCCGGAGTAAGTTTGCAGGTATTCCGAATAGCCGCGATTCAACGAATCGCAGGTCCGAGCGATTCGTTGAATCGCGGCTATGGCATAAGGTCACTTTTCATTTACTGCGGCGGTCGATCAAACACCGCGTCTTCGTAGGCGGCGTTACGCTGCGGGGAAACAGGAGTTTCTATTTCACTGGAACCACTGAACTTAACCATAGGTATTGTGATATCGAGAATTTTACCTTCATCGACTTGGTAGGCAGGATGCGATGATAAATCCTCTATGTGGCGAATATTAGCGAAGAGTGAATCTCTATACTTTGTTTGCTCATCACTTCCCAGTAGGCTGACAAGGAAATGATATTTGCCAGCTGGAACTTGCTGTTCACCGACGCCTGCTATAGAAAACTCTACTACGTTATTTGTGAATAACTTCTTCTCACTTTCTGGCTGCAAATGAGGAACAACAAAAGCTTTTACTCTGTTCGCAAATCGGAGCGGTTTGTTTGTGTTTGCATCGACGAGTTGAATGCGAACTCGACCGCCACGCGTCATCACTATGTCGTCGAGTTGAATTAGACTCTTATCATTAACGTCGATTTCAACGCCAGGAGCGAACCAACCCTCAGCTTTGAAATTTACTTGATATTTGCCATCCTTAAGTGTTTCAATCCGATAGATACCTTCGGACTTTGTTTTCAATGTCGTGGTATTGGGATTTGTAGCACCTGATACGATTACTTCTACACCAATCGCGGGGGTTTTGGGTCCTACTTCTTCTTGCTGATAGACGCGGCCCGTCACTAATTTACCGGTTCGTAACGTGACATCTAATTCGCCGGGTATTTTTGCAATTTTCACTCGATGATCGGCAAATTTAGGGTGGGTGACAAACATGTATTGCTGCCAAGGAAGGAAATCAGCAAAACGTGGATCTGCCTGAAATTTCTTGCCAAACTTTTCGCCATGTTCATGTTTATACCGTTCCTTAGCCTGAGCCTCGTCGTACCTCCCCAAATTACCAAGGGTATATTTTCCTTCCTCATTTGTTACTGCCGTGTTTACTTGCAGTGCCGGGATTCCAACAATTTTTGGAAAGAGAAAGACACGTACTTCTGCACCAACAACGGGCTTGCCTTCTTCGTCGACGATTCGACCGTGTAAAGACTGAACTGGCGGCATCCGCCAACTGCAAATCATCCCTCTTTTAGCAATCTGAACATCAGTCGAATTGATTGCATTCGTTACTCGCCCTGCCTTACTTCCTACTACTGCAAACATTCTCTGATCGGCGACGGGAAAGTACGTACTTCCCAAGCCATCAGGAAACTCTTTATTAATATCAACAACGTCAACGAAACTGAATCTCCCATCTGAGTCCGAAAGAGTGGATAAAGTCTTAACATACTGTTGTTCATTGGAATCAACTGGTGATTCATACAAATCAATCAAGACGCCTTCTAAAGGACGACTTTTTTCATCAAGACAAAGACCGACAATCAAGTTAGGTCGTAGTGAATTGGCAAGTTCTTTGAATATCTTGGTGTCTTGCTGAGGCTTTACCTCGGCGGACCGCGCTGCAGCCTGTGACAAATCTTTATCTGTTTCCGCCGGCGTCAGCGTCACCAACGACAGCCCTATCGCCAGCCCTCCCAACACAGCCACGGTCCCCAACCGCCAGTTCCGCGAGCAGCTTTGCATGATTGTAAACTTGTCATCGAGCAGCAGCTTGATTCGCTGCGTCAATTGCGAGGGCTTTTCCCATAACCCAACCGACGACACCAACCGCGGCACGCGCGTGGCAACAGCCGAGCGGGCGAGCGCCACCAATTGCTCGGCATAGGTGGTCCGCGTCGTGAGTTCGGCCGCGGCCATGTCGGCTAGGACTTCTTGGTCGTGCCGCACGCGCGAACGCATCAACCAAAACAGTGGGTGCGGCCACAGCAGAATCATCAACAGGCGCAATAGCGCGAGCAGCCACAAATCGCGATTCTCGACATGGGCCAGCTCGTGAGCCAGCACGCTCCGGAGTTCCGTGGGGTTCGCCCGCGATAGGAGCGACTGCGGCAACAAGATCATCGGCCGGCGCAAACCCAAGGCCACGGGAACGGGCAGGTCGGTGTGCGTTCCCAGCTGAACCGATGGCTGGGACGGGAATTCCGCGAGCAAATCGGCGACATGCTGCGGAACTGCTTGCGCCCGAGCCCGCAACCTCCGCACTTGCCAGGCACCGAGTATCAACCAAACAGCAACAAAGACCGATCCCGTCGACAAAACCAAGTTGGCGAGCAATCCCCAGTTGATGGTAAAGGTCCGAGCTGCGGGAATAATTTTGATTTGTGAATCAACTGGAGCTGCAACGGTTTGAGGAGGCCCAACACTTTGAGGAGAGCGCTCGATCGCGGTATTGAGGACAGGTTCAATCACCACGTTCCCAACAGGCTCCGGCGGGGCAGGGGAGACGAGCGAGTAACGCGACCAATTCGGCACCGCGGTCAGCATTAACAACAGCACCAAACCGCCAGCCGTCCCCCAGGCCATTGCCATGCGCCGCACGGGTTGAGCGATCAAAAAACTTGCCACACCGGTCGCTAAGAGCAGTCCCGACGCGAGCAAATAGAAATCCCACAACCACCGCGATAGATCGAGCGAGTTCATGTTTGGGTTCCCCAGTCGGATTCATAGCTAGTTTCCTAGCCGCGAAAAGCACGAAAAGACACAGAAATGAAATACGCCTCAAATTTTTTGTGTCTTTTTGTGTTTCTCGTGGCCAATCTAAAATAAACGCCTCACTACTTTTTTGGCTTGTTTTTCTGCCGCTGCTCCGCGAGGAGTTGTTCCAGTTGATCGATCTCTTGCGTGCTGATTTTTCGTTTGCCGAGGGCATGCACGAGGTACTCATCGAGCGCGCCATCGAACACACGATCCAGAAAGCCTGTGGCCAGTTGGCGAAGAGTTCGTTCGCGTTCGATGGCTGGTAGATAGATATAGGCCTTGCCGACGCTACGATGCGTGACCAAGCCCTTTTGTTCCATCACCTGCAGCAACGACAGCACGGTGGTGTAAGCCAGTTTTTCACCATCAGCATTGAGCGCATCGCACACGTCGCGCACCGTCCCCTCGCCGCGGTCCCAAAGGACCTTCAGCGCTTCAAGTTCGCGTTCCGTGGGCGTTTCGGACATTAAAGTCTCCAGAGCAGTCGATCTACTGGCCAAGCAGTAGTTGCGACCACGATTCTACTGGTTGACCAGTAGATGTCAAGAAAGATTTTTACAGAGGCGAGCCTGAAGCGTGCGTGAGCGACTGGGTTTGTCGCTAAGCCGCGAGCGGCCGCTGGCGGCTTAGCGGCGCGACAATCACAGCCAAAAGAAGGAGCACGAAACCCGTCGGCTCAGGCACGGCGGCAAAATCCGGTGCGGTTGCTGAGGACTGCCGTTGCCACACAAGAAAATCGCGACCATCGACGTCGCCGTCGCCGTTGGCATCACCCATCAGACGGGTTGCCCCGCTGGCGGTGCCATAACCAGTTTGCCAAATTGCAAGGTCAGCGGCATCTACACCACGGCTGTAGTTGAAATCAGCCTCGGCGAAATCAAACAGGCGGAAATCGACCACCACCGGCAAATGATCGAAGTAAGTTGAAGAATTGCCCTGGGCCGTGTCGTATTGCTGCAACCCCGTGGCAGTTCTGTCCGCGCCAGTCATACTAACAGTGTTGAGCACGAACTTGTTGCCAGCGTCGAGCGCGCTGTCGGAATAGATGATGTAATCAAGGCGGCTCGTCGAGCCACTCGAGCGCCACGTGTAATTCGTCGACCCCGTGCCATTGTGTACCGGGGCAGCATCGGTGATTGAAGTTCCGTCCCAATCAGGAGGCGAGTCGACTCCATAGGAGGCTTCATTGACAATGTTTCCGGTAATCAGGGTGTTGAGTGGGTTTTGGCTACCCACGATATTGAGATCCCCCACAACGGCGAAAGGAGTTCCCGGCGCAAGGTTGATCACGCCTCCAGGGTTCCTCGCATCCCGTAACCAGGCAACATTCGCATCCGATTGTCTTTGGCGTCGTTGATCCTCTGTACTGCCATTGCCGCCGCAACATTTATAGTGATTGTTCATTACGTAAAAATCGGAAGGGAACTGATCGTCCGGCAGATTGACCAATCCAATGGCCATGCCCAAGTCGCCCGAGGGACTCGTGAAGTTCCGCGTCATCGTGATCGGGTATTTGCTGGCTAGCACACTGTCGCCGCTGTTACCCTTATAGACATTCCACGAAGCGCCGCCGGGGAGAGGTGAAACAGAATTGAGCAAGTCGCGAACATCATTGCCATTTTTGGGAGTCCATCCCGAAGTGAACGGATCGCCAATTTCTTGCAGGTTCAAGATGTCGGGATCAATCGCATCCATCACCCGATCGAATTTGGCTGCCTTCACGGGATCCCTGTCGGGAAAGATCGAATCCCACAGGATGTTGTAGCTCATCATCCGCAGATCGCTGGAGAGCTGCCGGTCAATAAAAGTCCCGGTCTGAGCGTTCAAGGATAAGCTGCCCAAGAAGCACGCCAATCCGACCATAACCCGGCACATAAAGTTCGTCAGTGAACCTGATCTGATCAACACCATTCTGTTCCTATAGATAAAGCGGTAGCAAAGCGGTGGCCCGACTGCATTGTAACCGGAAACCGCATTTGCGATACTTACGGGTTCGATTCACGGAATTAATCCCCCCTAATTTGCGATAATCCACAGACATGCCGCACCGCGATAGTACTGCCACGCTCGAAAACCTCCTTGAAGACCGCATCCTCATTCTTGATGGCGCCATGGGGACCCAAATCCAAGCCCTGGGGCTGGATGAAAATGCCATCCGCAGCGAACGCTTTGCCGGGCACGATCGTGACCTCAAAAATTTCGCCGATATTCTCTGTCTGACCCGAGCTGCCGACATCACCGAGATTCACCGCCGGTATCTCGCCGCGGGGGCCGACATTGTCGAAACCAATACCTTCGGCGCCAGCCCCGTGGGGATGGAAGAATTCAACCTGCCACTGTCGCTGGTCGAAGAAATCAACTTCGCGGCCGTGGCTTGCGCCCGTAAGGCCTGCGACGAGTTCACCGAACGCGATCCCTCGAAGCCCCGCTTCGTGGCGGGATCGATTGGCCCCACAACCAAACAAACGGCGATCAGCACCAAAGTCGACGACCCCAGCTATCGCGGCGTAACGTTTCAGGAAATGGAATCCTCGTATTACGCTCAAGTCGCCGCGCTGATCGAAGCAGGTGTCGATATTCTGCTGCCTGAAACGGTGATTGACACGCTAAATCTGAAAGCCTGCTTGTTTGCTATCGACCGCTATATTGCTGAGACGGGGCATCGCGTGCCGGTGATGATCTCCGGCACGTTCGACAAGGGGGGGGCGACGTTTGTTTCCGGCCAAGATGTCGAGGCCTTCTGGACCGCCGTCTCGCATTTTCCCGTGTTGTCGGTCGGCATGAACTGCGCGCTCGGGCCCGAGTTGATGCGGCCCCATTTGGAAACCCTGCAACAGATTTCCCCCGCGCGGATCAGTTGTCACCCCAACGCGGGTCTGCCCAACGAAATGGGTCAGTACGACCTTGGCCCCGCAGCTATGGCCAACTTGATTGGCGAGTTCGCCGATCAGGGTTGGCTCAACATCGTCGGTGGTTGCTGTGGCACGTCACCCGATCACATCGCGGCGATCAGCGAGCGCTTGCGCAAAGTCGCCCCGCACAAGCCTTCACGCGTCGAACCGCTGTTTCGTTTAAGCGGCACGCGGCCGATGGCGCTCCGGCCTGAAACCAATTTCCTGATGATCGGTGAGCGGACCAACGTCACGGGCTCGAAGAAGTTTGCCCGCTTGGTCAGGGAAGAGCAATACGAAGAAGCCATCGAAATCGCCCGCGGGCAAATCGAAGGCGGGGCCAACGTCATCGACATCAACATGGATGAAGGCCTGCTCGATAGCGAAGCCGTGATGACGAAATACCTGCGGCTCATCGCGGGCGAAAACGACATCGCCGCTGTCCCCGTGATGGTTGATAGCAGCAAATGGACGGTGCTGGAAACCGGTTTGCAGGCGATTCAGGGCAAGCCCATCGTCAACTCGATCAGCATGAAAGATGGCGAAGCCGAGTTCCTGCGCCGCGCACAGTTGTGTCGTCGCTATGGCGCGGCCGTCGTAGTGATGGCGTTTGATGAACAAGGACAAGCCGCCGATGAAGAAAGCAAAGTTCGCATTTGCCAACGGGCTTATAAACTGCTCACCGAGAAAATTCAGTTCCCGCCCGAAGATATTGTCTTCGATCCGAATATCCTTACCGTCGCGACCGGCATTGAAGAACACAACAACTACGCCGTCGATTTCATCAACGCCACACGGCGCATCAAGGAAACTTGCCCCGGTGTGCATGTCTCGGGGGGCGTGTCGAATGTGTCGTTCTCCTTCCGCGGCAACGACATTGTCCGCGAGGCGATTCACTCGGTGTTCTTATACCACGCCGTGCAGGCGGGTCTCGACATGGGCATCGTCAACGCCGGACAACTGGCGGTGTACGAAGATATCGAACCGAAGCTCAAGGAGTTGGTCGAAGACGTGATCCTCAATCGTCGTCCCGATGCCACGGAACGGCTCGTCGAGCATGCCGAGACGGTTAAGGGTAAATCCGGCGAAGCCATCGTGGCCGACGAAGAATGGCGTTCCGGTCCTGTCGAAGAACGTTTGAAACACGCGATCCTTAAAGGCATCGTCAAACACATCGATGAAGATACGGAAGAAGCCCGACAAAAATATGATACGTGCCTGCAAATTATCGAAGGCCCGATGATGGACGGCATGAGCGTCGTGGGTGATCTGTTCGGGGCGGGGAAAATGTTCTTGCCGCAGGTCGTGAAAAGCGCACGCGTGATGAAAAAAGCAGTGGCGTATCTCATGCCCTATATGGAAGCCGAAAAAGAAGCCGCGGGAACCGTGGGCCAAGCACGGGCGAAGATTTTGCTCGCCACGGTAAAGGGCGACGTTCACGACATTGGCAAGAACATCGTCGGCGTGGTGCTCGGCTGCAACAACTTTGAAGTCGTTGACCTGGGCGTGATGGTGCCGTGTGAAAAGATTCTCGAAGCGGCCAAGGCGGAGAACGTCGACATTATTGGCTTGTCGGGTTTGATCACGCCAAGCCTTGATGAAATGGTTCACGTCGCCAAAGAAATGCGCCGTACAGGATTTGAAAAACCATTATTGATCGGCGGAGCCACGACTAGCGCTAAACACACGGCGGTGAGAATTGCTCCCAACTACGAACATTGCGTTGCGCACGTGCTTGACGCTTCGCGCTCGGTGGGCGTGGTCGAAAAACTGATCAGCGCCGACAATAAGCCGTTGTTTGAAACCGAGAATCGCAAGTTACAACAGCAGCTGGTCACTTCCTACAACCAACGGCAAGCGGTCGCGCTGCTGCCCTACGCCGATGCTCAAGCCAAACGTTTCACCTGCGACTGGTCGACCATCGATCTCCCCACGCCCGCCTTCACGGGCACGAAGGTACTCGAAGATTTTTCGCTCACCACGCTTCGCGAGTACATCGATTGGTCGCCATTCTTTCAAACCTGGGAGCTCAAAGGCAAGTTCCCGCGCATTTTTGAAGACGAACACGTTGGCGCGGAAGCCAAGCGTTTGTTTGATGAAGCTCAGGAATTGCTCGATCAAATTATTAATGAGAAGTCGCTCACCGCGCGCGGCGTCTATGGTTTTTGGCCTGCGGCTAGCGTCGGCGAAGACATTGCCCTCTTCACGGACGAATCACGCACCAAGGAATTGTGCCGCTTCCATGGTTTGCGTCAGCAGTGGGAACGCAAAGGCCAGGACACGTATTATTCGCTCTCCGATTTTGTAGCGCCACTCTCCAGCGGACGCCAAGATTATCTGGGAGCATTTGCCGTCACGACGGGCCTTGGTTGCGATGAACTCGCCGCCAAATATCAAGCCGATCACGACGACTTCAACTCGATCATGGTGAAAGCGCTCGCCGATCGTTTGGCGGAAGCTTTTGCGGAGTACTTGCACCAGCAAGCGCGCCGCGATTGGAGCTTTGGCCAGAACGAAAACTTATCGAACATCGATTTGATCGACGAAAAGTATCGCGGCATTCGTCCGGCACCTGGCTATCCCGCGCAGCCGGACCACACCGAGAAGCGCACCTTGTTCAATTTGCTCGATGCCGAGAAACTCACCGGCATTACGCTCACCGAGCACTATGCGATGCATCCCGCGGCCAGCGTGAGCGGGCTTTACTTCGCTCACCCGCAAGCGCGCTACTTCGCCGTCGATCGCATCTCGGCAGAGCAGGTGGCCGATTACGCGCGGCGCAAGGGGATGACCATCGCTGAAATCGAGCGTTGGCTGGCCCCCAACTTGGGTTATGAACCAAGTTAGCTGCATGTGGTTGAACGCACTTCAATCTGACTATTAGAGTTGCAGCGCATACTCAGCCTGATCGCTTGCGCGTGACTAATCGCTGCAATTAGCGCTGCTAAACGGCAAGCTTTGCTTAATCGCACCCTGCAGGCGCGTGCGCATTCCTTTTCTTCGTGAAATTTGTCGTCGCGCGGTGTCACATAAATGAGCACAAGTCGCTATGACTGTTGACTTTCAGTCAATGGTCACTCGCGTTGTAGAGATTATGGTTCATACTATTCTATTCCCTGCCAGATGGGGGGGCTCACAAACAATTAAGGACGTCATGTCTTCACAAGAGCGTTTACTCGATGCGGGCCTTGAGCTTTTCCATCGCCATGGGATTCATCCCGTCGGCTTGGATCGCATTTTGTCACACGCGGGCGTGACCAAGACGACCTTCTACAAGTATTTTGAAACGAAAGAAGCCTTTGTCTGCGCCGTGCTCGACGTGTTCGCCATGCAGCTCATGAAGCAAATCGATGCACTTGCCAATCGGCCCGAAGATGCTGAGTTTAAGGATCAGCTGCTGGGCATCTTTAGCGCTTGGGACAATCTGCAGTACGACAAAACGTTCCGTGGGTGTCTGTTGATCGCCGCGGGTGTGGCCAGTGGCGATCCACATGACCCTGCCCGCAAGACGGCCATTCACAATAAGCGTCGTGTGCTGGATATTATCGAGCACACGGCCAAGCAGGCCAAAATCAATGAGCCTGCCCGCTTCGCCGCGCGACTGGGCGCGCTACTCGATAGTTCGCTCATCGCCCGGCAGCTATACGGCGACCAACTCGAGGCCGAAGAAACTTTGCAAATGGCCGAGGAATTGATCGCCGCTGCATTGTGGGAACGCGATAACTGATTACGGCGTTTCGACGGGCGCTTCCGACTCATCGGCGAGCTTTTCTTTCGCCTGCTTTTCAAGCTTGTCGGGATCACCCTTCTTGAAATCCAGCGCCGCCGAGTTGATGCAATAACGCAAGCCCGTTGGGTTGGGACCGTCGTCGAACACGTGCCCTAAATGAGCATCGCACCGCGAGCAACGCACCTCGGTGCGCAGGCCCATGCCGTGACTGCGGTCTTCGACCTCGCTGACATGCTCATTATCGGTCGGTTTGTAAAAGCTGGGCCAACCCGTGCCGGAATCAAACTTGGTCGACGACGTAAATAAAGGCATGCCGCAACGCACGCACTTGTACATGCCGGGCGCTTTGTTGTTCCAATACTCATTATCGAACGGACGTTCCGTGCCGAATTGGCAAGTGACCTGATATTGCTCAGGAGTAAGCTTCTCCTTCCAATTGATTTTGCTGAAATCAGTATCTGCGGGCATGGGCGCTTCGACCTCTTCAGTTTTCAACTTGTCGGCAAACACTTGCCGGAACTTGTCGAGCTTCGGCTGCAACACAAACCGGCAGTAAGGGACTTCGGGATTCAAGTCGTAATAATCCTGGTGGTAGTCCTCGGCCGGATAAAACGCCTCGAACTTTGTGATCTCTGTAACGACTGGAGCGCCGTAAGCGCCCGACTCGTCGAGCTTTTGCAAATACTTCTCAGCGAGTTCTTTTTGTTCGTCGTTGTGATAGAAGACGACCGACCGATATTGGGTGCCCACGTCGTTGCCCTGTTGATTGAGCGTCGTGGGGTCGTGCGTCTTCCAAAAGACTTCGAGCAACTCCTTGAACGTGATCTTCTTCGGATCGTATTCAATCTGAATGACTTCCGCGTGACCCGTACGGCCGCTGCCGACTTGATGGTACGTAGGATTCTTGCGAGCACCGCCGCTGTAGCCCGACTCCACGCTATGCACACCCTTCAACTCTTTGAAGAAGGCTTCGGTACACCAAAAACAACCGCCTCCGAAGGTGGCTTGCTCGAGGTTCGCAGGCTTGGAATCGTTCATTTTTTTCTTCTCCGTACGAGTGGGTGGCTCGGCATGAATGGCGGGCAACAGCGCGGCAACCACGCCGCACGCTATCCCAGCGACCAACAGAAAGCGAAACTTTTGGCCTAAATACTTCATCTGCATCTCAAGCCTCCAATGTGGCCGCCGCGTGGCCGTGTTCTAAAGGATGCGGCACTTATCATTATTGATGCCCGAGGTTAGGGTGCCGTTACAGAATTCGCGAGCCATGCCGTGATTTTAACGAACTCTCGCTGCAAAATCACCTGTCGACGAAAAATCGCAGTCACAAGCTGGGCATTCAAGCAGCGACGCACCTTCCCCGTTCGATCCAAGATTTCCCCAGCTAGCAATACGCCGCTCACTGTCAGTTGGTTCTTGTGAAATCGAAAATTCGAAGGGGTCGGGTTTTTCCCATCGTTTGTTTCTGTCGTTTTCGCAAGTACTCTTGTAGCTGGCCTCTGAGTCGGCGTAAGATGCGCTTGGAGGAGCATGTTAGGCAAATTCTTTTCTCGCTGCGTCGTGGCTGCCGTAGGCGGCTCTTCCTGGTAGCCACGGACATGGCATAAAGGTGGGTATTCCCATGAAAATCGATCGAGGGCCCGATTGGTTGATCGTCGCGTTGCATCCGACCGACGAACCGTACGACAACATCGCCGACCGTATGTGGGCACTGCTGAATCAGCACTTCGTCTATCGGCTGGTCTTGGAGATGGAGTATGTCGACTTCCTGCCCAGCCAACTGATGGGACAGCTCGTCATGCTGCACAAGCGCGTGCTCAAGCACGGCGGAGCATTGCGGCTTTGTGGCTTGTCGCCCGAATGCGTCGACGCGCTGCACATCTGCCGGCTGGACCAGGCGCTGCCCCATTTCATGACGCGCGAAGAAGCCGTCCGCGGCCAAGAACTCGCACGTGTGTAAGAGACGAATCGCCAAATCGTATCGCATTTGAGCCGCGAAGCAACGCGGAGCGAGTATTGGTTTCGCGTTGCAGCTTATTGATCGCTGGCGGTGAATCAGTTTTCCCGCCAAGCCGCTTCAAACCATTCGGGATGTTCCCGGATCGCGGCGTCGTAGAAGATAACTTCGCCGTTGATGCCTGCCGCCCGATTGGCTGCGATCATGCCGAGTACGTGCGCTCGATTGTTATGCATCCTGTCGGCGGTTTGGACCAGCAATCCTGGAAAGATCTTCGGATGATTCGCGTTGCTGACTTGCTTGGCGAGAATCTTCTCAAGTTCTTTCCGATAGCTGGCGACGTCTTCGCGATAGATCTGCGGACAGACTTCATCAACCCAGCCTCGGGCCACCCAAGTCGGCCAATCTTGCAAATAGTTTTGCTTGGACCAGGGGTACACGCTAGGTGCCGCAGAGATAATTGACCTCGGCGAAATTTCTTTGAGTTCATGATGCATGCGTTGCATGAATTGATTCAGTAATTGAGCTCGCCAATCAATCCAGGCCGGATCTAGCGCATCGCGCGGAGGCGATTTCCCATCGTGTTGTGCCCGATATAACTCCACCGTCCAAGGGTCGTAGCCCGCCAGGCTCGGACAGGCCGGCAGGCGATCGTCTCCTTGGACGCCGTCAACTTCATAGTTTGTCAAAATTTCCTTCAATAAACTCAAAACGAAATCCTGCACTTCCGGGCGAAACGCATTCATCCATTGGAAATTGTTCTTCGTGGCAATCTGACCATCCCAATCCCGGGCGGCCCATGTCGGGCGAGCGCGTAAAATCGGCCCGCCCGTGGGATCGTCGTACGAAGCGGCAAAGCCAAATTCAAACCAAGCAATTACGCGCATCTGTTTCGCATGTCCGGCCACAACGAACTCTTTCAAAACGTCGAAGCCTTCGTAGCGGGGATCACAACGCATGTTGAATTCGCGCTGCATGATCGCACTGGGATAGACCGTGTACCCCCGATTCCAGACAACGACATACAGCGTGTTCACGCCGACGCGATCAGCAAGCTCGACAAATTCGCGTATGCTTGCGGGACTTTGCAATGACTCGGAGCCGACATTTGCGACCCACACGCCACGCACGGGTGGCGGTTCCGCGCCGAGAGAATGACTGTCGAGACCCAGCAATTGAGTGAAGAGAATCACAGCATATCTGAGCACTCGATTCATCTTGGGCTCAGCGCTATTTTGGAAACTGAATAGGTGGACCCGTAAGACGAAAATCGAACGGCTCGTTTTCGCCGGACTTCACATCCGCGGTCAGTCCACTCATTTCAAAAGAGGTGTATTGCTGAGGAATAAGTAGCCGGCCAATCGAACGTTCACCTGCCACCGGTTTGGCCTGCTCACCAGGAGCTTGCGAAGAGTAGCAATTGATGCGCACCTTTTGGGGACCGACGGTGGCTCCATCGCCGGGGCGAAACGAGGCCATCTCGAACGTGCCGTCGGACTGAATCTGTCCCGTAGCCGGTTGTCCCCGCTCCGGCTGAAACATGATCGAGCCGTACGGTAAAGGCTGATCGTTGTAATAAACTGTGCCTCGCGCGGGCGCGGTCTCTGGCCCTTCCTTGCAACCTGGCAACAGCAAAAGGAGCAATAGAAGGAGCAAAGCCTTGCCACATGAGTTGCTCACGACAATCGGCACGCTAGATTCCGGAAGTGTCGACAACTTCTTCCCCATTACAAGTGGCGAGGGCTTTGTAGGTTACTAAATCGATGTCATCCGACAGGACATGCACGCTGCCATCGATATGAGCCGTCTGGATCACCCCTGGATGATAACTTCCCAGCGGCAAGTAATTGAAGGGGACCGGCGTATTTTGCCTGTGTACACAGATATTGGGGGCATTTTCAAGGACCTTCATCGCATAGGGGACATCGCCAAAACCAGCCACATACCAAGGTCGGACATTTCCGGGAACGTCTTCGGGTACGACTTCCTGAAACTGGCAGTTAACATGTACGTATTCGCCAATCAACATTGTATTGCTTTGTCCGTCGGTAATTTCACCCAGGCCGCGAGCTTTGCCAATAGGCGGGTCAAATTTACCCGGCCCAGACTTCTGCATCGTGAAGGCGCCGTTGTCGGGGATCGCGCCTTCGCCGGAGGAGATAGTCGTCTGGCCAGACTTCAATGCTCCGGCAACGCCGGCATAAGTCACCAGGGCTCCCAGCCGATACTCAAAATTGGGAGGCGCGGATTGATTAACACGATCATATGGCCAACTGGGACAGATGTAGGTTTCCACCAAATGATCGCGAGCAGGGTCGTTGAAATAGGGTGTGCTCGTCGTGTAGAAATCGCGATCCTGCAAATTGTAAGCGGCTTGTTGTTCCATGTAAGGAAGGATGGAGGAGAACAAACCGGTCTTCACAAAATTCCGACGAGTATCAATCGTGTCTTCCAACACGCGTCCATACCCCATTGGTAATTCGCGTTTCGTCGACATGTAATTTTGCGCGCCCAAGCCCATCTGGTGCAGATTATTACTGCATTGGGCCCGCCGCGCAGCTTCGCGAGCGGCTTGAACGGCCGGGAGCAACAAAGCCACTAACACACCAATGATCGCAATCACGACCAGCAGTTCTACCAGTGTAAAAGCCTGTCTACTAAGAGTTGGGCGAACAAGCGACATGGCAATGGCTCACTTCCGATGTTAAATAAAAATCGCCAAAGGCGGTAATAAAGGCGCGTCGTCCTCAACCATTTTCACGATCTTCAGCACAATGATTCATGGGTGCCTGCTACCCCTGTCAGGCACCCATGAGTTAATCGAATATTCAGCGGCCGTTTCGTTTCAGCCCTGCCATACAACCAAGAGCGACCGCCAATATCGTGAGCGAACCTGGCTCGGGCACGGCTCCAATAGCCGCAAGTGCCCCACCATTATAGGCGCCTTGCCAAGCTGCTAAATCTGTTGCACTAAACGGATCAGGGGACTCGCCACGTTGCCAAGCCAGAAAATCACGCCCAGTGACAACTCCATCCCCGTTAAAGTCCCCTGGAACAGAGCTCTGGTCACCAACCTGAAAGATGTGAATCAAAGCACTTGAGGTATCAAGGATCGCCAGCGTTTGTGTGGCAGCATCGAAATCATAGTCGTACCAACCTGCTGAAGTGGCAGGCAAGAAAGCCGTGGTATCGGCGTTCGGTAGGAAAGTGAAATTCATCGACTGAGAAACGCCAGTCGTTGTGACAAGCTGATTCACCGTGAAGAAGTCTTGTCCAGTGGCACCCACGGCACGGTTATTGTAAATGACCAAGTCCCCATCATCCGTTGTGTTGAGAAACGCCAGATGTTGAAAATTCACGAAGGGGGCATCGGCATTATCAACAATCTTGACATTCAAAGATTGATTCGTCGCGTTATCGGCACTTCGCTTGGCAAAGAACAAATCATTATTCGAACGGATGTACATGTCACCGGTTTCGGGATCAAACGTGATATCGCGAGTGTTGCCAGCTGATCCCCCCGTGGGAATCCAAATCATGCCATCGGCGGGAGTCCAGATATCCGTCCCGGTGGCCGCATCGAGTAAAGAACGTCGCCCACTACCAAACGATTCCACATAAGCGACACCAGTCCCTTGGGCCGCATTTCCACCCGGGAAACCAGGATCAAAAGCTACACCGCTGTCACCCCGTTCTTGATACGACCAAAGCTTGGAATTATCGCTCGTGTCAAAAAGCTGTAATCCATCAACGGCGGGTCCTTCGGGCGATGTGTTGCTAAACCCGTCGCTAAACGAAGCCGCAAGGCGTGTTCCATCGGAATTGAGGTCCAGGCCTGTATAGCCACGTCCCGCGGGCGTCACCTGAGTGCTCATTAGCGAACTGTAGGTGGGGGTCACCAGTCCGGTCGCCGTCGCATTGGTAATCTCGATAATGCTGGTGACCGCATTCACCGAAGGGGGAGCAATACCACTGTTGTTGTAGCCTGCGACATAAAGCTTCGAGCCGTTCCAGGCCATAGCTGTCGCAGCCACACCAATAAAATTCTCATCCGGCGGGGGCAAGGGATCACCTGGCGCGACTGTCGGATTCCCCGTGGCACTGATATTAAAGCGGGCAATTTCGGTAAAATCGACGCCCTGCGTAGGGACTGTCATTGAAAAAACACAAATCAAGACCAACACACAACTGGAAAAGCCACGGGCTGTCATCGCCATATCTCCGTCAGAATGTTTATTTGGATCGTGTTGTCGGCAAGAAGCATACTCGCCCGAAATCAATCAAAGCGTCCAGAAAAGTAGGCCGAAATGTATATTAACTTTTCACTGCGAAATGTCGCTCATTCAAAACCGCCCGCAGCCAACGAGGCTGGCTGCGGGCAGTTATTTATAGTTACCTCAAACTCAGTTGCGGCGCCCACGTAAGGCACCCATCAAGCAAACTCCCATACCGCAGAGCACGAGGCTTGTAGGCTCCGGCACTGTGGTGAGTTCGAAGGCCTGAATACCGTTATTGGTATCCAGGGAGTAAATAATGGCCTTACGATAAGTGGTCTTACCGATGGCCACGGCCCCTGAGGCGTTACCATTGGCGTTGGCAGGCGCGAGTAGAGTGTTGTTCCCTTGCGCTATCTCAACAGGATTGTTGGGATCGGAGAGATCATAGACAAACAAGCGAGAATTTGCTCCCGGTGTGAGACTGTTCCCATTTGTCTGCTGAACTGCCCAAACAGGAATACCGTTTCCGAGTACAACATAATCCATCGGTCGTAGGGTCGAACCGGGTGCCAGGCCGTTGGTCGCAACTTGACCAGCCGTTAGCAGTCCAGGATTGATATCCACTACTGTGGTTATGTTATTGTTACCACGCCCGATAACTGTATCGTTATCGGTAAAAGTAATACCCAAGTGAAACGACTGGGCAGGTGGATTGGGTGGGCCAGCGATCGTCACGGCATTGCCAGCGTAGTTTTCGCCATCAACAGTCGTGAAAATCGAGAAGTTATTGAAACCGGCCGTGTTGTGACCAGCAACGATCCGGGTGTTACTGCCACTGCCAATCACATCGAGAGTATCTCCTAAGCGAGCAGCAACGGTGCCTCCTGAAAAAGCAACTGAGGGAACCGCGCTTTCGTCATCCCAGCGATAAATCTTGTAAGGGGAGGTCGCGCCCGTGGAGTTTGTGGTTAAATTGGCGGCATAGATAGCTCCGTCACCCGCCACTCCAATAGCATTCAGAGCAAAAGTACCACCGGAGACGCCAGTCACATCGAGAGTCCCGTTATCGGCTCCGGTGACACCATCAAACTTCTGGACAAAAGTTCCACCCGTGCGGCTGACCAGCAAAACATTGCCTGACACAGGATTGTAAGCCAGTCCACGCTGGTTGTTGTCATTCGCAACTCGAGGATGATCCCCCGGAGCGATCCAACCGTCACCACCACCAAACGTTGAAAGTGCGGTTAGTGTGGCGGCTTGAAGCGAGCCAAAACACTGAAATGCGATGGTCAAACAGAGTAACGGAAACACTAATTTCTTCATTAGACACCCCTCGGCACAGATGAACGGACGGAGAAAAGCTATCGATGGCTACGAAAAATCCAACTCTAGTATGCTAGCCAGTTTGTCAGTCAGGACAAAATGAATCTGCGCAATTCTTTCCACTAAAAGCGCACAGGAAGCCGATGTCTCTTAGCCATAGCGGTAAAGTGAAAGCCGCTTTTTTAGCTCTGATGGAGCTGTTTGCGAAACGCGAGCGGTGTTAGTCCATACCGTTTGCGAAAGGCTACTCCAAATTGAGTGGCGCCGGCGTAACCGCAGACGGTCGCTATCGATTCCACGGAATCATCGGTTTGCGTCAGGAGTTGCTTACCTCGTTCAAGGCGTATATGACGGATTTCTTCGGCGGGCAACCGGCCGAAATATCGCTTGAACTGAAGTTCTAGATAACGTCGCGAAACAGGAACTTCGCGGAGAATGTCGTCCACCACGATGCCTTGAAAAGCATAATTCTGTATAAAACGCATCGCCTTCACGATCAAAGGATCGCCAATGGCCATCGCGTCGGTCGACTGATTGCCAATAACTCCGAGCGGAGGCACGATGATTGGATCGACGTGCTTGACGTTTCCCCGGATCATCTCGTCGAGCAATTTGGCCGCTTCAAAGCCGATTCTCTGGCCGGCGACCAGGATACTGGAAAGCCGAGGCGTGCAAAGCTCGCAGAGCAAATCATCGGTGTCTCCCGCCAAAATTGCTACTTCATCCGGCACGGCAACGCCTTCCATGTTGCAGACTTCCGCAAGGTCACGGGCCCGGCGAGCATCAATCGCCAAAACGGCAACCGGTTTCGGAAGCCCACTCAGCCAACGTAATACGCGGTTGTGTTGCTCATCGCGATCAACGCGGCGACTCACACGATAGCCGGGACGATACACATGGCAATCAAAGCCCCGATTGACCAGTGCGGCGTTGAATTCCAGTTCACGACTCTTGGAATACTCCGTGCTGGGTGGGGCGTAGAAGGCAAAATTGCTGAAGCCACGTTCGCGAAAATGTTCGACGGCTAACTGTGCGCGTTTTGCTTCATCTGTCTGCACCCGACCGATTCCCGCCAGATCGATGATTACGTCGTCGACGTTCACCGCCGGTAACTGGGAATTCAAAATTTCGTCCACCTGCAAAGGCGAACTGATACGCGCGATGATCCCGTCGCCTCGCCAACGATCGGGGAGTGACCAACGCTGACTATAATCGCGAGGCGCGACAAGCAAATGCCAGGGACCATGCTTATCGGAATAGTTGGCAACCCCTTGCACGATGCTGCGCCCCCAGGTGCTGTCGGTTTCAACCAGCACGGCGATTTCACGCACTCGGGACTTGTCGATCTGAATCATGCCGGATGTGGGTAGGAAGGAAGTGGATCTCCGCAGCTGCGAGCTTGCTCTAATCCATAATAACGTGCGTGCGCAATCAGTGGAAAAAATATCGCTAATTGTTAGTTGGCTCGAATAACAGAGTGATAAACTGAGGTTTCGCACCTACTTTTTCTGGTTCGCAAGAGTTAATGCTTGATGTCGTCCGCTTTTCTCTATCGCTCCATCGGGCTTATAAGTTCAACGTCTGGCGACGGAGTGAAAGCAGCTGTCATTGATACGGACGGACGCGATGTGATCAGACCTCTGGGGGGGATCTCGCTCGATTACGCGGAACAACTCCGCTGGCGGATTTTAGAAGCAACCCAGAATGATCTACCCACCACCGAAATCCTGCGGTTAGAAAAGTCATTAACCAATCATCACATCGATGCTTTTCGCGTCTTGTCGGAAACCTATCCCTCTGAAGTTGAATCTGCGCAATTGGTGGGTCTAAATGGCCACATGATCCGCTATCTCCCCAGCGAAGGCCTAGCCTATCAAATCGGAAACCCTTGGCAGCTTTCCGAAGGAATTCGGCTACCGGTCGTGAGTGATTTTCGCCGGCACGACATGGCGATAGGGGGTGAAGGTGACCCGCTAATTGCGATGTTCCACTGGGCACTCATGGCCGAGGAACCACGCCCGGCATTAATGCTTAACATTGGTTCCGTGGCGAGCGTAACTTGGTTGAGCAAGCAAAACGAGATCATCGCGGGGACGACCGGTCCCGGTGTGGGGTTGCTCAATGAATGGGCCCAAGAGATGGGGGGCGTACAACACGACCTCGACGGGCGACTGGCGTTGGAAGGAACCGTCAACACGGCGGTTGTCGAGGAATCGCTTTCCGCTCCATTCTTTCAGCGGCCGCTCCCCAAGGCCGCGGGATTGCATGAGTTCGATCACATCGACGTCGCGAGTTTGAACGTGGCTGATGGCGCCGCAACTCTGTGCGCGATCACCGTCGAAGCCTTTGCTCGTGCGGCGAAAAAGCTACCTGATCTCCCAGAGCTGCTATGGGTGACAGGTTCGGGAAGCGATCATCCGTTAATTCATCGCATGCTAAAAAAGCATTTTGCCATGGTGAAAACTGTCAGCGAACGCGGACTGAATTCACGTTGGATGTCTGCGGAGTGCTGCGCCTGGCTGGCTGTCCGGCAAGTGCGCGGATTACCCATCACAACCCCTGAAACAACTAACTGCCGTTTGGCGGACTGCGGCGGATTCATTACACGCCCGCTGGATTAGGAACTGATATGGCGAACAAGCGCATCGGTCTTGTTGACTACCAACTCGATAACTTTCACGCCCGAGTTTATCTCGCCGCGGTCCGCGGTGTGCTTGCTCAGCGCGGCTATGAGATCGTGGGCGCAACTGCCTGGGATTCCGCGAGCAGTCGACCCTGGGCCGACAAGAACGCGGTGACCTATTTTGACACCGTGAAAGAACTTGCCGACGTCGTCGACAACTTTATGGTCTTAGCACCCGCTAACCCCGAGTTGCACTTGGAAATGTGCGAGCAGGTTCTACCGTTCGGCAAGCCGAGTTTTATCGACAAAACGTTTGCACCGAATTTCGCGGTTGCCCAGCAAATTTTCGACATGGCGGCTGCACACAACACCCCGATTCAAAGTACGTCGGCCTTGCGAACGAGTAATATTCAAGAGGAGTTGGCTAAGTCGGCCGAGTCCTTGCGTTCGATGTTTATCACCGCAGCGGGACCAACATTTGAAGAATATGGCATTCACCCGGTCGAGCTAGCGATTAGTTGTATGGGCCCAGCGGTAGAATCGCTGATGTGCGCGGGTTCAGACATCCACCCGCAGTTCCTCCTGCTTTTTTCCGACGAGCGGACGGCCGTGATCGATTTCAATACTCAGGCCGAATTGCCATTCACCGCAACCTTGCTCACTCCTAGCGGGGCAGAGCACGTCGTCGTGGCCGGCGATCAACTTTTCGTCAAAGCCGCAGCAAGCATTCTCGACTTTTTTGATGCAGGAATCGCGCAGATCGACCGCAGCGAAACACTTGTGATCCGCCGGATTCTCGACATTGTGGAAAGTAACCCATCACGACACACGCTGATTTCACTCAATTCCGTAACTACACAGCAGACAATCAAGGGTCCGCATTGGAACAGCGCAACGCGAACTTCATCGCAACGAATTGCGCCATTGGAGAAGGCATAACATGAAGATTGGAATCATTGGCGCAGGAGCCATAGGCAAGAAGCACGCCGAGGCGGCCGTCAAGGCGGGAGCGACCATTAGTTGGGTCATCGATATCGACCCCAACCTTGGTCCCGCGTTGGCAGATGAGTATTCGGCGAGCTATTCAGAATCTCCGCAAGCATTGTGGGACGACGCAACAACGACGAGTGTCATCATCGGCGTCCCCAATTGGCTCCATAAGTCGCTTGCCATCGCCGCGCTCTCCGCGGGGAAAGATGTGTTTCTCGAAAAGCCGATGGCTCTGAACGTTGTACAATGCCAAGAGATTGCCCACGTAGCGGAGTTGCATAACCGCATTCTGCAAATTGGTTACGCTCATCGTTACACGGGTGTCGGACAAATCGCCAGTGAGTTGATTCAGCAAGGCAAGCTTGGCAACATTTATCACGCGCGGGCAAACTTATTCTTGCGCCGCGGCGTGCCTGGGTTAGGAAAATGGTTCACTAACAAAGAATTTTCCGGTGGTGGATCACTGATTGACGTCGGTGTCCACCTGATCGACTTGTCTCTCTTTTTGCTCGATTTTCCCCAGCCAACGCAAGTCTTGGGACAAACCTACCAAAATTTTGGTCGCCGGATGAAAGGCTATGACTACGAGAACATGTGGTCAGGCCCGCCGAATTACGACGGCATTTGCGATGTCGAAGATTCCGCCGAGGCGCTGGTCAAGTTCACGAATGGCGCGACACTCGAACTCCATGTTGCTTGGGCCGGCAATTATCCAAGCAAATTGATGCCTGTGTCGCAGGTGGCTGTCCTGGGTGACCAAGGGGGACTCGCCTTTGAACTGTTCGGCTCTGAGGTGCATCTCGCCCAAGTCGAACAAGGCAAACTCTCCGACTCAGCCCTACCCGTGGTGGATGACGACTTTTTTCTTAAGCAGTTTCGTGATTTCATGCAGAGCGTTAAGCAGCGAGAACCCTTGGGTCCCACTCCCCAGCAAGCCATCGCCGTCCAATCGCTGGTCGAAGCGATTTATGAATCTAGCCACGTCGGTCAAATTGTCGAGCTCGTATAAAAAACTGTGATTACTGCTCTTCCATTTAACATGCCGCTTGCAGCTGTTCATTACGCTGATGTTTTGATCATCGTAATTTACATGATTGTTAGCTTCGGAATTGGTATCTTCGCAAGTCGATTCATGCAGACGACTGCGGGAGGAGAAGAGGATTTCTATCTGGCGGGGAGGAATGTGTCGGGGTGGCTCAACGGTGTTTCTTACGCCGTCACTGCCATGAATGCCGATGTCGCACCGCTGTATTGTGGTTTGATGGTCGTCATCGGCCTACCCATCGCATGGTATTACCTTTCGCGGTTCGCGTTTGCTTGGCTAATCGTGTCGTTGCTATTTGCCGTTCGGTGGCGGCGCTTAAACATCAGCACTGGCCCGGAATTTTATTCGCTCCGCTTTGGCGGCAAAGGTTCGAAGCTCGTGCGCGTCTATACGGCACTCTTTACAATCGCCGTAAACATCATTCCCTGGATCGGAGCCGGTCTGTTGGGCACCTATATGATCTTCGGCCCAATCTTTGAGATCGACAGCAAGTTTACGTTGTTACTGATTACCTTACCGGTACTCGTGATTTATGTGTGGGTTTCAGGCTTCGCGGGTGTACTGATTACCGATGTGATGCAAACTGTGGTCATCTTGGTGGCAAGTCTCGTCATGTTGCTAAGCATTTTCGTTAAACACGATGGACCGCAAGGACTCGCCGAAGCCATCACCTCGGCCCACCCTGCGGAGCATCCAGAAATATTGTCGGTACTCCCCGTGGCTGGCCATGAAGTCCTTGGTCCTTTACTCGTCTTGGCATGGATGATCGTGCCGACCGTGGGCCGCGGTGGAAGTGTCGATGTCGACGGACAGAGAATGTTCTCCTGCGCAAATTCCCGCGAAGCCGCTAAGGTGCCGATCTGGGCCGCTTGCACCTTGTTTGTGATGCTGCTACTAGTAACTCTCCCCATCCTGAGCGTTCTCGTCGATCATCCAGAAATGTATCACGCTTCGCCCAGCGAGCGTGAAAAAGCTTACAGCATGCTGCTAGCCGAGAATCTTCCCGTTGGAGTTTTGGGCTTGGCCATGGCCGCGCTCCTCGCCAGCGTAATGTCCACGGTGAGCGGATTAATGACCTATGGTGCACAAACAGCTGTTAACGACGTATTGCGACCGCTGCTGCCTCACACGCCGTTGCTCGACACACATAGCAAAACGTGTGTCTGGATAGGGCGCTTGATCATGGTCGCAATTATGGTTGCTGGCGTGTTCGTAATGTTGAGTGCAGGCTCATTATTCCGTATTGCCACGATTATTTCGGGGATGTTCGGCGCTTCTGGTGCCTTCTTTTGGGCTCAATGGTGGTGGTGGCGAATCAATTTCGCCTCCTGGCTGGCTGCCATGATTGCTGGACCGTTTGTTTATTTGGGGCTCGGTTTCGCCTTGCCAATGTGGAGTTGGTGGGATGCCCAACTGCAAATCAGCCCCGCCAATGCCGATGCCATGGCCATGTTGCAGGCCGTCATTTCGATAGGCTTAACAACGGTGTGCTGGTGGCTCACTGCGCTCGCGTCCGCTCCAGAGTCTCAAACAACCTTGGTAGAGTTTTATCGTCGCGCGCGACCGCTCGGACTCTGGAAACCAATTCGCGAAGAGTGTCGCCGCCAGTACCCTGATGAATACGTGGAAGCGCCGGCGCTGTTGCTCCCGGGCATGCTGATCGCCGTCGTCGGAGCAGTCTGGATTGCACTGGCCATCTTGTGCTTCTCGCAACTGGCAGTCGGCGGATATTTTCTAGCGTCACAATTGGGAATTCTTGCCGTCATAATTGCCGTTGTTTTTCGTCACTTATTCAACTGGCATATCGGACGCATGGAAGCGTCGCAACCGATCAATCAATAGTTTGCTTTTACTCCGTTTTCGTTCCTCGTCCAAAGTTGCTGACTATGCTGCGAATATCCATCACACTAGGCATTTGTTGGTTAGTGGTCATTCCCGCTTTCCCACTCCTAGCTGACACTCCGACGCCAACAGTTCATGACGAATTCGATGTCGTGATCGCCGGAGGTTCGACCGCTGCGTTTGCCGCGGCGCTGGCATCGGCTCATTCGGGCGCGAAAACAGCACTGATCGAACCCACGGATTGGGTCGGTGGCCAACTCACGGCGAGCGCCGTGCCTGCCATCGATGAAGCTTGGCACACAATCAAGGACAAGCAAACTCAGCAGCCGCTGCTCAACGTGGCCAAGTTGGCTCGGGATCCCAAGAATATCACGCCGAATTTCCTGGCCACGCTTACCGGCATGAGCGATTGCGGTAACTGTTGGGTCAGTCGTTTTTGTTTTCGCCCCGTCGAATATCTGCGAACTCAGCTGTTGCCACTCCAAAAAGCGGCGGGTGAAAATCTTGTTGTCTTTCCCGAGACGGTTGTGAAGCGAATTGTCCTCAATGACTCAGGCACCCGCATCAAATCGCTCGAATGCATCCAACGCAAGCTCAAGGCAGGTGTGAAAGGTGGCTACGACCGTCTGCCCTCGGAAGACCTCGCGGAATGGTATTCACCTACAACTTCCGATCGCTTCGACAAAACCGTTGTGGTGTTTGAAAATTCCGCTGATAAACCAATCATCTTTATTGAAGCGACCGAATGGGGTGAGCTCCTCGCGCTTAGCGGGGCGGACTATCTGCAGGGCGTCGAATACGAAGAGGGTGAGAAGGGCGGTAACGCACTTTGTGGGCAATCCACGGTCTACTGTTTCGTCCAAGAGATTCACACCGAGCCACAAGATCAAACTGTAGCCCCAGGCAATCCCGACAACCAAGGATTCGGCGATTACATCGACAAACCAAATGCCTGGCAGCAAATTTGGACCTATCGCCGAATTCGCGGCGAGCAGGATCCGGCCCCAGGCGATCTCTGCTTGCAGAATTGGGGCTATTCCAGCAAGTTGTCTCACGGGGGCAATGATTACCCCTTCGGTTATCTCTTCAAATCGCGCGAGGATACCGCTGCGGAAACTCATAATTGGCAGGGGGGCATAAATCTCGAAACCCTCGCTGGCGCGGAACAACGCGCTTATGGCTGGCACGAATGGTTTCGTCAACATGCCCCTGAGTCCATCAAGCCAGCACAAATCACGCTCGCGGGAGATGAACTAGGAACTGAGCATGGGTTGGCTAAGCTCCCTTATATTCGTGATACCCGTCGAGCCATCGGGTTGGATGGCTTTGTATTGAAGTTCAATGATTTATCTGGCCCTGCGGAAGAACAGACGGGCACCAAGTTCGCCGATCGCGTGGCATTGGGAGCTTATCCCGCGGATATTCATCCCCTGGCCGGTTGCCAATACCCCGACTATATCCGCTCGGCGCACGACACTTTGCCGTTCTACATCCCCTTCCGAGCGCTCACTCATTATCGCATTGATAATTTGCTCGTTGCGGGCAAAACAATGGCACAAAGTTTCCTCACAAACTCGGCTACCCGCTTGCATCCCACGGAATGGTCGACGGGCACGGCCGCCGGAGTTGCCGCGGCCTACATGGCTCAGAACAGCAAATCAGCTCAACAGGCCTATGAATCTATCGAAGAATTACAAGAGTTAATCAAGAAACTCACACCTATTGATTGGACCATCAGCAGCGCGAACTAAAGCGACTGCTCTAATAGCTTCGTTGATATGAATCGATTACTATTCAATCTCTTGTGTGCTCTTCTGTATGCCGCTGGCGTAGCGTTCATATTGGTAGCACCGTATGGTTGGGCGGCTACGCCCGAGGTCCGCGGCACATGGCTGACCACGACTGGTGTCGATCATATTCGCACGGGGGCCAACACCGAAGCCGTCATGAGCGATCTTCGCCAGATCGGTTTGAACACTGTTTACACCGAAACTTGGAAAAACGGCTACACGAACTTTCCTTCTCAAACCCTCAAAGCGATCATCGGCACAACCGACCGCAATCCAACCATTGGGACTTCAAGGGACCTCGTACAAGAAACGCTCATTCATGCCCACCGCAAAGGAATGGCCTACTACGGTTGGTTTGAGTATGGCGTGATGTCTCAGTACATTGGGCCTCAAGGTAACCCCAACAATCCCTTGTCCAATTACATGAAGTCACGAGGTTGGCTGTTGCAGAATCAGGCGGGGGATTATGCCGACAGCACGAATGGGGGCTTCGCATTTATGAACGTCGCTGTCCCGGAAGTACGTCAGTTTGTCATCGACATGACACTGGAAGCCGTAAATCGTTATGATCTCGACGGCATCCAGTTCGACGATCATATGGCGTGGCCGATTAATTTTGGCTTCGATGCCACGACTTTGAATTTGTACACGTCGGAAACGGGAAATCCCGTGCCGACATCTTCCACGAATTCTCAATTCAGCCAGTGGCGGCAGCAGAAGGTCACCGCCTTTGCCGACCAGCTTTACTCGGCCGTTAAAACGGCCCGTCCAGATCTCAAGGTATCGATCAGCCCGTCGATTACGTCGTTCTCCACGACAAATTACAACGCCAATTGGCCCGAATGGAACTCGGATGGCCTGTTTGACGAATTTGCCATTCAGATGTATCGCAGCAATTTATCTTCTTTCAATAGTATTGTTAATGCACAGGTTGCCCCGTTCGAACCTGACGACCTCGACAAGCTCGTGTTTGGCTTGCGGATCAATCCCGATCCGAGCACGCCTTACGCCGATCTCCAAGCCATGATCGAGCGGAGCCGTACTGAAGGGGCCGCCGGACATAGTTTGTGGTTCTCTAGCGGCGTGCGCGATCTCTATAAAAATCAGCTCACCGCTTTTTACGACGTCGCTGGCGAAGGCCAAGCCGCCAATCCCCATTTCGCAGTTGATCATCGGCCCGCGCCAATTGTCGGCTCGAGTGCTGGGGCCAGTAACTGGAGCTTTACGGTGACCGCGGAAGATCGCTATCGTGTTGTCGCCAAGATCGGTGCTTACTGGACGGAATTCAATGTTGCTTACCTTGCCGCAGGTGCTCATCAACTCAACATTCCCGGCGCAACTGCCGTGGAGCTCCTTGTTGACCGCCGTACGGCCAGCTACTTCTTGGGCGACTTCGACGGCGATGCCGACGTCGACGGCCGCGATTTTCTAGTGTGGCAGCAGAATGTCGGTATGACGGTCGGTGCCACTCCAGCGGACGGAGATGCTAACTACGACGGCAAAGTCGACGCTGCTGATCTATTGCGCTGGCGTCAGAACTATGGTTGGATCGCGCTAAGCAACTCGGCTAATACCTTGATTGTTCCCGAACCACATCAACAGTTGATACTATTACAATTCATGGTCTGGCTTGCTTCGCGGCGAACTCGACTTGTTTCAGATACTAATGGGCTTTGATTCTTCACAGTGGAGCGATTTCGCATGAATTCCCAGGACAACCCCGTTTCTCGCCGCACCTTCATGCAAGTCTCGGGCGCCACGGCTGCTCTGGCCATGCCGGCATTGAAGGCAATGGCCACGCCCTCGGCCAACGAACGTTTGCGAGTCGGTTTCATCGGTTTGGGAGTTCGCAATAATCAGCATTTGACATCAGCAATCAAGCTCCAAAATGAAACCGGGAAAATTGAAATCGCCGCGGTTTGCGACGTGTTCAATCGCTACCGAGATGAGGCCGTCAAAAAAGTCACCGCGGGGGTCAAGCACGCGCCCAAATCCGTAGGAGATTATCGCGACATCCTTAACGACGAATCTATTGATGCAGTGTGCATCGCCACGCCTGATCATTGGCATGCTCGCCAAACGCTCGATGCCTTGGCAGCTGGCAAGCACGTCTATTGTGAAAAGCCAATGACGCACACGGTCGACGAATCCCTGGCCGTCCTTGATGCCTGGAAAAAATCCGGGCTTGTGATGCAAGTTGGTGTGCAATCGACTCAACTTCCCGTATGGGGTGACGCGCTGCAGCGTATTCAAGCCGGCCAACTCGGGAAGGTCGTGCAGTTCCAAACAGAAATTTTTCGCAACTCCGACATGGGACAGTGGCGCTACTACGGCCTCACCGAGGACATGAACCCCAAAAACATCGATTGGGCTATGTTCTTGGGAACAGAGTTAGGACTTGTTCCCGATATGCCATTCGATCGGGCCAAGTATGCTCAGTGGCGCTGCTATTGGCCGTTTGGTTCGGGGATGTTCACGGACTTGTTTGTCCATCGCATGACTTCGATGCTGGCCGCCACGGGCTTACGCTTTCCTGGACGCGTGACAGGCGGCGGAGGTATTTTTCTGGAGTACGATACGCGGCAAGTCCCCGATTGCGCGACCGTTGTGGCTGATTTCTATGAGGGAGTGCAAGGGTTCATTTCAGCCAGCATGTGTTGCCAAGAAACTCCCTTAAGCCAGGTCATCCGCGGCCACAACGGTTCATTTAACTTCGGCGTGGGAGATGCCTTCACGGGTTACGATTTCGTGGCCGAGCGTCCGCAGGTCACTCACAATAGCAAGATCGTGAACGAACATATCGAAGTGGGTGGTATCGCTGACAATCATTTAGCCCACTTGGAAAACTTCTGCGACGCAGCGCTCGCAGGCGATCCGAGTCAGGTCAAATGCGATCCTGAACTGGGTGCCGCGGCAATGGTCATCGTCAAACTCGGCGCGGAAAGCTATCGGCAGGGCAAAGTCTTTCACTTCGATCGCGAAAACATGCGCGTGACCGACGGAAATCCCAGTTGGGCTCAAGGTTGGGAGAAAATGTCCGCCGAGCAAGCCAAGCCGCACCATATTCCCGGTTGGAAAGCGGGTGACACCGGCAGCACACTGTTTACCCCCGACTATCAACGGCTGGCAGGTGAGTGGGTCAACGGCGTTGATCCAGCGAAAAGCAGTTAACAGTATCCAAAATGTTAGCCGCGACGAGTTGCGCAGCAACGCGGAGCGCGGCTGGGCAACGATTGTATGCAGTTAGTTCTGAGTGCCAGTTCCTGAACTCGACTTAATTTTGAAATTGAAAATCAGTATTAGCTTTTCTACTGAATCACTGAACAGCCAAAACTGATTAGCAAATGTTAGGGTTCTGACGATACGCCATCTTCGTCAATTAGCACTGGTCGTTCATGATTAACATCCTTTTGAAACCCTTGGGGCAATCCGGCGACATCGATCGGCTCCATCCATAGTATATTCTCCCTCGACTCAACGATCTTCCATGGCCAGTCATCCTGCCTGACAGCTTCCTCAGATGGTATGGCTACATAAGACGTTAGAAATGCATTGGGTCGGTTGTCCAAGGGACAACGATAGTAACGAGGCATTGAGGATAAAAGCTTACCATTATTAGGACCATTCCAGGGTTCGTTAAATGAGTACTTCTGGAACAAAGGCCGATCTAAGAACTCCAGCAGCAGAACTCGCCAACTATGCCACGGCTTGCCGCCTGGTCCAGGAATAACCTGCGGAGGAAATTTTCCATATTTATCGCGATAACCCAGAACTGCGAAATAGAGATATTTTCCGTTTGCAGAGCAAGTGACTCGTTTCGCACTTTCTTTCCCACTCCGTGCGGCGGAGACGAGCAATGCGAGCACTACGCCGACAAGAGCGGTTGTTAACAATACGAATCGTAGTGAAAATCGAAACTTCATGAAAAAATCTTCAAATCGAAGTGGCACAAACTTAACTGGGTAGCACCGATACTATTCCTGCAAAGCCTTCCGGTATTCAGCGCATTCTCAGGACGAAGTATCAGTTCTACCCTTCATAACAACAATCGTGTACCCGGCCAAGAATTGTTGTGGCGAAGCGATTCGCCATCGCGATAATGGTGCTCGCCCTTCAGTAGGCATGCTCTTTGAAAACCGAAACCGTAGACTGTCCTTTTAGAACGCGCTCACCGTACGTTTCGACCAAAAGTCGACTCGTTTTGGCATGTGCGAGTTTCGCAAGGGCTTGAGCGATCAACACTTGCGACTCGGCCATGTGACAAAACCCAAGACTTTCGGCGCGAAAGTTGGGACCCCGGCCCAGACGCAAAAACTCAGACGCGAAAAATCGAGCTTGCGTGCTCAGGGAGTTGCAAACCACGCAAACCTGGCCAAGCTGAAGAGAAGCTGTTAGCGATTAGCCTTTAGCTCTTAGCCCCAGAAAAGAATACTTGTTTCCACACGAACACAGAGACAAACCGTGTGGATGTGGAGGCTAGATTCTTCGGTTGCCTAGGCTCCCTCAGAATGACTTAGACTTCAAAAAGACCCAACCGGCGAAGAATTCGTTTTCCAGCAACGTCTCACTCACCTGAAAGCCGGCCGACGCGACCTTGTTGAGCAGCCACGATTTTGTCTCGGGAAAGTCCGACGTGCGGACATGCTCGACACCACGTGCGCGTTGCTCGGGGGTAAGGGCAGTCCAGTCGTCTGACATCGCCTGCGTCAAACGGGTGATGTAAGCCCCGCGGCTTTCGTCGTCGTTGCGCACCGCGTCGATCCAGATGAACGCGCCGCCTGGGACGAGGATCCGTCGGACTTCGTCGATGAGTTGCAGTTTGTCGTTCGTCGCGAAGTGATGCAGCGAATAACTGCCGAGCACGACATTGGCCGATGCGGCGGGCTGATGAGCAAGCACGTCGGCGAGATTGCCGCAAACGAGATCGACCTTGCCGGGCCAAATGGCCAGATTACCGCGGGCACGTTCAATCGAGGATTCCGACAGATCGACGCCCAGATAGTGTTCGACGTTCGCGGTACGAAACCCATGACTCGCTAGCCAGGCATCGCTGCAACCGAGATCAACGATCCGCAGCGGCTTGCCAAACTTGGTCGCCCACGTGCCGAGTGCGGTCACAAGCTCCGCGTGGTTCATGTAATCGCTGTTGACGATGGTTTCGTACATCGCCCACTGCTCGAAAACTTCCTTGACACGATTGAGATCAGGAGCAGCCATACAGAAAGAACAAGCAGGACTATTGAGAAACCAATTACAACAGCGACTTGCGCAGATCGCGCATCAGATCCAGCGTCGGTTTGGGTTGATTCTTGGCATCGAACAACCCGGCGTGAGGAAATTCATGCGGTTCGCCATCGGTCAGCTGATTCCACAACACGACCTGCACGGCCGAACGGGCGAGCAGCATCGGCAACACCGAGCCGGCCCAATGCCGCTGCGGATCCTGATCGGTATCGTTAATGCCGGCGGGCAAGCTCACTTCGATGTTCTTGCGAGCGGCCGGATCGCGCGACGTGGCGCTCGCCGTGGAAATGGAAGCCATCAACGGCAAGCCCCACATGCTCCATTGATCGAGCAGCCGTCCCCATTCAAACGTGGGGCGATGAACGCTGCCACCGGGATCGAAACCCGCATTAATTTCGAGGGCAAACCCCGAGATGCCCAAATCGGCACGCACCAGTGCGTCGGCATAGTGCGACGGAGCAAGATCGTCGCCCTTGCCACCGAGATATTCGGCCCAAGGTTGATCGAACGACACCACGGTCGGGGTGCGCGGATCGATCCGCCGCACGAGATCGAGGGCATGGGCCACCAAATGCAGCTTTTGTTCTTCTTCGAGCGACAACACTTTGCCGGTGTTGACTCGCGAAGCGACTTGCCACAAATGGACCCGGCCAGCGTAACGTGTCACAACCGACCGCACATGATCGAGAAACAGCTTCATCAAATTATCGAAATCGCCGTCCCACAAGACGAGCCAATCGGGAATGCCGCGATCATCCATCTGCAACAACGGCCCGGCGGAGACTTTCAATCCCGCTTGCTGGCACCAAGCGAGTTGCTCGTCGGTATGTTTCCAATTGCGTTTGCCTTCGCGTTGTTCGATCGCGCGCCAGGCAATCGGAATTTGAATGATGTTACAGGCTTCGACCAACTTGCGGCGTGTTTCGACGCTGGGAAGTTTGGGACCCAGCGTCACACCCATCAACGTCGACACAGGGGTTTGCTGCATCCGCGATGCCGTGGCTTGCCGCGAATAGACACCCACCATTTCCTCGGACATCCGCAAGGCTTGCGCGATCGCCGTGTTGGCATGCTCGGCGGCGTCGACGAGATTGTTCTGCATCGTGGCGGCGCGCGCGAAATTCCGCGTGGCCAGCTGCAACTGCTGATTGAGATCGTCGGGGGTGGTCATCCCCAACCATTCCCAAATGAACAGCCGATTGCGAATGCGCTGCACCAGGCCGCGCGCAAGTTCGACTTCGAGCACGTAGGGCTGCTGCCGCTCCATGAGCGTCGCCGTGGCGAGAAAACTTTGACCTTGGCCGTCAACCAACCAGGGGACGAAGACGCACCCCGAGTCGTTGACCGTGCGTTCGACGACAAGTTCGGCACCCTGCCAGCGGGCCCGGGTGGACCAAGGGATTTCCTCGGCCCCTGCCACGTAAATTCGATCCAAGCCACCCTGGGGAATGCGACTCTGGTCATGCACTCGAAATCGCATTTGTCCCATGAGTTGTTCCTGGTGGCATGTCCCGAATATAGAAAACTCGCACAGGAGCGCGAGGAACTTTTAGTCTATCAATTATTGCCTCGCAACGGGATGGCAGCGACGAAAAGTCCAAGGGGGTCCCGTGGACAGCGGGAACCCGTTATATTTCTGAGAGCAAGCCCGGCTTGTCGCCATCCAGCTTGTAGTACTGAGGAAGCCTTGTTCCGCGCGTTTGCCCGCGCTCCCTCGACACTTGATCGGATCTCTCATGTCGCAAACTCCGCTGATGGAAACGAATATCGCAGGCTTACCCGTAACGCGTGGCAAAGTTCGCGACGTGTACGACATGGGGGATCAGTTGCTGCTGGTCAGCACCGACCGCATCAGCGCCTTCGACTGGGTGCTGCCGACGGGGATTCCCGACAAAGGGCGCGTGCTTACGCAGCTGAGCAATTTCTGGTTCGAGCATCTGAAGATTGCCAATCATCTGATCGAATCCGACGTCAAAAAAATGAACCTTCCCCAGGGCGTGAACCTCGAGGAACTCGCGGGGCGAACCATCTTGGTCCGCAAGACGGAAGTGGTTCCCATCGAATGCGTCGTACGGGGATTTTTATCTGGCTCGGCATGGCAAGAGTACGTCGACTACGGCAAGATCTGCGGCATCGAAATGCCGACGGGTCTGCAAGAATCAGCGCGGTTGCCGTCGATGATTTTTTCCCCCGCGACCAAAGCACCGCAAGGCGAGCACGATGAGAATATCTCGTTTCCGCAGATGTGCGAAATCGTGGGGGTCGAATTGGGCGAACAGCTGCGCACGCTCAGCACCGAGGTGTATCAAGCCGGTGCTGCCCACGCGCATAAGCAGGGGATCATCGTGGCCGACACGAAATTTGAGTTTGGCTTGGTTGATGGCGAAGTCATTCTGATCGACGAAGTTCTCACGCCCGACAGTTCGCGTTTCTGGCCCGCCGACAAATATAAACCGGGGCAGGCTCAGCCATCTTTCGATAAGCAGTACGTTCGCGATTGGCTCACCGACTGTGGCTGGGACAAGGAGAGCCCACCGCCCGATCTGCCCGGGGATGTGGTAGAACGAACCCGCGAGAAATACATCGAAGCCTTTGAACGGATTACTGGGCAAGATTTTGCGTGGAAGTAAGCGTTTCACGGCTATTGCCTTTGCCTATCCCACCCGGTTTGGCCAATGTAGAATTGATGTTTTGCTCACCTTGCGTCGGAGCTAGCGGGGCCTTACTCTCCCGCCGAGGCGGTTCGCCCTCCCTAAGCTCCTGCCCCTAACCCCATTTTCTCACTCATGCTGCGTTACTGGACTGCTGGCGAATCCCACGGCAAAACTTTGATCGCGTTGGTGGATGGTTTTCCCGCTGGGGTGACCGTCGATACCGACCTCATCGACGTGGAACTCAAACGTCGCCAAGGGGGTTATGGCCGCGGGGGACGGCAACGCATCGAGACCGACAAAGTTGACGTGCGGACCGGTGTTTGGCATGGCATGACGCTCGGCAGCCCAATCGCTTTGGAAGTGGTGAACCGCGATTATAAGCTCGAACGCTTGGACGATCTGCCACGGCCACGGCCTGGTCATGGCGACCTCACCGGGGCGATCAAATATCTGGGCAGCATCCGCGGTATCTTGGAACGTGCTTCGGCACGCGAAACAACGGTTCGCGTGGCGGCAGGTGCGCTCGCGAAGCAACTTTTGGCCGCGTTCAACATCACGGTCTTTGGTTACGTGACGGAAGTGGGTGGCGAAAAGATCGAGCCCGTTGCAGGAACGCTCGCCGAACTCAAAGCGATTCGCGATCAAAGCGAGCTTTACGGTTTGAATTTGGAACGCGATCCGGCGATCAAGCAAATGATCGATAAAGCCGGCAAAGATGGTGACACGCTGGGTGGCATCATCGAAGTCCGCGTCGACGGGGTGCCCTTTGGTTTGGGAACACACGCTCAATGGGATCGCAAGCTCGACGGCCGGTTGGCCCAAGCGGTGATGGCAGTGCAAGCAATCAAAGGGGTGGAAATCGGCATGGGCTTCGAAGCCGCACGCCGACCCGGCTCGCAGGTTCACGATCCGATCCATTACGACGAAACCCAAAAAGAGTCTCCCAATCTGGGCTACACGCGGCCGACGAACAATGCTGGCGGGTTGGAAGCTGGCATGACCAACGGTCAGCCAATCATCATCCGTGCGGCGAAAAAGCCGATTAGCACGCTCGCCAAACCGCTGGAATCGATCAATCTCGACACCAAGCAGGCGGAATCTGCTAGCTACGAGCGGAGCGACGTCTGTGCAATTTCCGCAGCCAGCGTGATCGTCGAAAACGTAGTTGCGTTTGAGGTAGCCGCCGCGGTGGTCGATAAATTTGGTGGCGACAGCTTGCCCGAGATGCTGGCACGCTACGAACTTTTCTTAAAAATGGCTGCCGAGCGGTAGCGTATCGATTCCGCTCCTACGCTAAGCCCCAAGCGGCGGGAACAAGGATGTTCTCAGTGCATGAACGAATTCAACGCCGTGTTTGCCGGATCGCCTTCGTGGCGCTGTGCGCTCTGCCGACGCTGGCGACGCTCGTGTGGGTGCTTTATTTTCACCGTCCCTGGCAGGAACGCGATTGGCAGCAAACATTCGAGCAAACACTTCATGTTCGTGCAGACCTGACACAAGTCTCGGCACCACGTCCCTTGGAACGCACACTCAACGATCTGCGGCTCAGCGATTTGAGTACGGCAGCCACGCTGCTGAAAATCAAACAATTGCATATCGGTCCGGGGCAAATTCTTACCACGGATGAATTGCAGTTCGATTCGCTTCAAATAACAACTTTAGCATCCGCCGTGAATATCTGGCTTGCTGGAGACCAGTTCACCGGCGTGACACTGCAAGCCGACCAAGTGCTCCTCGACGATGGCATGCGCAACAGTTGCCAACTGCGTGAGGCCGTCGTGCAAAGTCAAATCTTGCCGAGCGGAGAACGACGGCTCGCACTGCAAGGGATGCTCGGTGAATCCAACAAACCTGTGCAGCTGCTGATCGATCGACGAAACGATGGATCATGGAAAGTTACGCTCGACGCCCAGCAAACAAAGCTGCCGACGTGGTTAGTGGCAAATCTCGTCCCCGGGGCGGGGCGTTGGCAAGGGGGCGCCTTCACCGGCGTCGTGCAATGGCAAGGCCAAGCCGATGAAGTGGTCGGTAGCTTTCGCGGCCACGTCGCTCCCATCGACGCTCAGAAATGGGTCGGCGAACATTCGTCATTAAAACTCTCAGCGCAAGCCGAGTTGCAGTTTGAAAACTTAAATTGGCGCGACGAACGAATTGAACTAGCACAAGGGACACTCAAAACTTCGTCTGGAACGGTCAGTCCCGCTATGCTCACTGAACTTAAAAAGGGACTCTTTTGCGTCGTCAACGACGAATCGGTTCTGTCTTCCCAGGAGCCGCTCAAGTTCGATCAATTCGCTTGCCATTTCCATTTAGATGCTGCTGGTCTGTCGGCATCGGGAAATTGTCCCATTGAGAAAGATTGCCTCGTTGTTGCTGATGGCAAGGCTCTCGTCATGCAACCTGCCTATTCAAATCTGCCACTGAGCCGTTTCGTACGGTTGTTTTGTCCTTTGCAGGGAGAATGGCTCCCCGCAACCGCAGAAGCCGTGGAACTTGCCGATCGCTTGCCTTTGTCGAAAGACGATACGGTTAAAAGGTGATGATCGATTACTTCTCGTGAATCTCGATGATGGGACCATGATCGGTCATCTGGCGATCCGAGGAACGTCGGCCAAACTCGCTGCCACGTTGGATAGCTGCCTGTTGTGCCAAGAAACGTGCCGGCGTGATTGGTCCCGCCGCCACAAGTTCTTTGAGCAACACCTCGGCCATAATGAGATCTCCATGCTCGAAATGCCGCAGGGCATGAGCATATTGATCGAGGCGTGATTTCACTTCGCGCGCTTCACACGTTGGGAAAACAGTAAACAGCTCCACCGGCTGTTCCAAACCTGGCAACCTCGCGGTGCAAGTGCGCAACGTAAAAAACTTAGGCGATAAACGACGCTTTGTCGCGGCGGTCACCAGCAGTGATGTTTCCAGTTCCCGGGTCGCGGCCTGCACTCGGCTGGCAATGTTAACGTTGCTTCCGCGGGGGCCGTATTTCAATCGGCTATTTGTGCCAGCATTCCCTACGAGCACAGGGCCTGTATGGACACCGATGCCCAGTTCCAGTGGTTCGCTAAGAATCCCCTTCCACTCCAAAGACAAAGCGGTAATGCGATCGAGCATCGCCAGCCCCGCACCACATGCCAAGTCGGCGTGGTCTTCTTGGTCGAGCGGAGCATTCCAAAAAGCCAGCATCCCATCGCCGTAGTAATCGACCACGATCCCCTGATGCGCTATCACGACCTCGGTGAGTACTTCCATCACTTCACTCAACAAGCGGTAGCAATCCGCAGGCGGCAACATTTCAGCCAACGAAGTAAAGCCGCGCAAATCAGCAAATAATAGCGTGACTTCACGCAACTGGCCCGCAAGACATTCGGGATTCTGATGGATGTGTTCGACAACCGTCGGCGAAAAAGCTTGTTCGAGCAACACACGGGTCCGTGCAGCTTCGGTTTCGTTAGCTAATCGTGCAATCCCCACGGCAACCGATTCGGCCAGAATCTGCATCATACGTGCTTCAAGTGGCCGAATCCCCCGGCGACGATTCTCTCCACGAGTGTTTCTCACGCCATAGACGGCTCCGATCACTTCTCGCGTCGACGACAACACCGGGGACAACACCACTGCATGATCGTGGGCACAATCGCCATCAGTCGCCGGTTGGTAGTGCGTGGTTGCCTTGTCGTGCAAAGCACCAAGTGCTGCAAAGTCCAGCTCGTGAGACAAATCTTGATTGGCGCGCTGCCCAACGGTTTGCCAACCACTTGTGGGCGTGTAACTCAACACCCACGCGGCATCGAGCCCGACAGTTTCGACGGCGAACCGCGCGGCATCGCTAAAAAATTCTTGCGAGTTGGCGGATGCTCGATGCAGTTGTGCCACCGCCGAAAGCCATTTCGTGATCGTTTGCGACGAAGGTCCTGACACGGTACTCACGCCCATTGCCTGCATAGCGTCAGCCAGCGGAGCGTTGTCCGTTAAGACTGCGAATTGCCGTTGAGTAGATATCTCGGACACGTCGAGCATGATCACGAAAGCAAAGTCTTCGAGTGGGAAATTGGCCGCTATTAGAAGATAGGTCATGCTAGCCCCGAACCGTGTCGACATGCCCGGCAGAATCGGCACAATCGCACGCTAGCAGTGGTGGCTATCTGTTATCGACACGCTGGGTCAGTTCTGAAAAAATGCCGGGCCTGTCGTTCGGTCGCGAGCGTGCAGTTACAGAACTGTTTGCAAGGATGCAAAGTGGATTGGCCGTTGATAGGAATGGTGTCCGGCGCCGCGCTGTTGGGAGCGAGCGGATTACAGACGCTTGCCGCGCTCGTTGTTAACCGCCGTCGCCAATTCAAGCGTCGCCACCGCTATGCGGAACGCCGCGGCCTGTTCGATCAACAATTGACTGGGACGCTTAACGGAGCCCGCGCAGCCAAGCCCATCTTCAAGTCTTGGGCCGGCGAACGACCTTTTCGCGTGGCGGCGATTGTCGACGAAGCGATTGGTTACAAAAGCTATTTTCTCGTCGCTGCCGATGGCAAGCCGTTACCACGCTTTGAGCCGGGCCAGTATCTCACGATGAGCTTGCCAGTTGATCCCCAGCGTAAACCGATCGTGCGTTGCTATTCGCTCTCCGAGCGCCCACGTGAAGACTATTACCGAATCACGGTGAAACTCGCGGAACCTCCGAATCAATCGCTGCCCGCAGGGCAGGGGAGTGGCCATTTTCATACGCTCGTGAAAGTGGGCAGCACCTTACAAGTTCAAGCACCGCAGGGAGCGTTTTTTCTCAACCCCACGGATCAACTACCTGTCGTGCTCATCTCTGCGGGAGTGGGCATTACGCCGATCTTGAGCATGGCGAGTTCGATTGTCCATGACCGCCAACAACGGAGCGTCTATCTGTTCGCTGGCTTTCGCAATAGCAGCGAGCACCCTTGCCGTGACCAACTCGCCGAGATCGCCAAATCGCCCAACATTCGCTGCGATATCAGCTATTCTAAGCCGTTAGCGACCGACCGGATTGGTCACGATTACAATCATCTGGGGCACGCCTCGATGATACGCTTGAGGCAGGTGTTGCCCTCGAACAACTTTCATTTCTATGTGTGTGGCCCCCCCAGCATGATGGAACAGCTGGTCCCAGCCTTATGGAAGTGGGGCGTCCCCGAAGCCCACATCCATTTCGAAGCCTTTGGCCCGGCGAGTCTCAAGGGTCTGCAAAAGCCCACCAAGCTCACCACGCCTTGTCAGGTTGGCTTTGCTAAATCACACAGCGAGTTGACTTGGAAAGGAGAGTTTTCGTCACTGCTCGATTTTGCAGAACAAGAAGGAATTGTGCTCGACTCTGGCTGCCGCGCGGGAAGTTGTGGGCAATGTGCTTTGAAAGTCATCCATGGAAAAGTCAGCCATACCAAAACTCCTGGCGTGCCGTTGGCGGCGGACGAATGCCTCACTTGCATCGGTGTCCCTGAAGGGGACATCGTTCTGGAGGCGTGACAGGATGCGAAAATATCTTCAACTAGCCACCCACCTGATCCTGTGTCTGTCGTCGCTGAATGTGCTCGCCGCTGAAACGGACAACATTGCTGGCGAGATTCTCAACGACCCCGCCAAAATCTTGGGGCCGGACTCCTGCACAAAATGCCATGAAAAAGAAATGTTGCAGTGGCACATGACTCCTCATTTCCAAACGTTTGATTCGTTGCACCGCATGCCCGAGGCCAAAGCGATCGCCGATCGGCTGGGCCTTAATAGCGTGAAACGCAACGAAACCTGCGTGGCCTGTCACTACACCCAACAGCAAATCGGTTCGCGAGTTCGGGTGATCGCTGGCGTGTCATGCGAATCATGCCACGGCGCGGCAAAAGATTGGATCGCGCTTCACAACGATTATGGCGGTCCCAATATTACGCGCGAATCAGAAACGCCCGCCCATCGCCAAGAACGGATAGCCGCGAGCGTGAAAGCGGGAATGAACAACCCGACGAATCTTTATCTGATCGCAAGGCAATGTTTGAGCTGCCACACCACGCCTAACGAGCAACTCGTGAATGTCGGTGGCCACGCCGCGGGAAGTCATGAATTTGAACTTGTTTCCTGGTCGCAAGGTTTGGTGCGGCACAATTTCTTGCGAACCAACGGCACGTCGAACGCAGCAGCCAGTCCGGCCGAGCTTCGCAAGATTTACGTCGTCGGGGTGCTCGCCGACTTGGAAGCAAGTTTGCGTGCCACCGCGGCTGCCACGGTGAAGGCGCGATTTGGGATCGCCTCGGCTCAGCGTGCCGCGCGATTGAAGCAGCGTCTTTACGACATCAGCCAGGTTGTCAGCGACCCGCAAATAGATACGGCGTTGCAAGCCGCGCTCGCCGTTCCCTTGCAGCTCAATCACCAATCAGAACTTAATGCCGCCGCCGATGCGGTCGGCAAAGCAGCGTTTGAGTTTGCCAAAGATGCCGATGGCAACAAACTCGCCGCGCTCGACCCACTGCTCCCTAAACCCGAGCAATACAAAAATCAGTAGGAACCGCCATGGTCCCCTCAGAAGTCGTCATCGAGCGCCCACGCCGCTGGGATGTTCCGTTTGGCGAAGCGATGCGCGATGAGGACGTCGACCAACTGCTGGACTTGCCGCCCTTTTGCGATATGGACCCCCAGGCGTTTCCCTCGGCACTGCCTCTGCGTGATCTCCTCAAGAACGACACTCGTATCAATCACTATCCCGAAGGATCGATCGTCGTCCGTGAAGGCGACTACGGCAACAGCGCGTTTCTTGTGTTGCGTGGCAAAGTGGAAGTCATACTTTCCGGACTCGATCCCGCGATCCTCGGACGACAAAAAACCGACAAGCGTGGATTTCTCCGTTCGTTAGTGAATATGTGGCGCAGTCCGGACCTTCCCGAGGTACGGAAGCAAGTTCGCTCGCAACGCGAACTTGTTGCCGACGACAGCAGCGAAGTGGATGACCTCACTCAAACGCGAGTGTTCTTGCAGGATGTACCAAGAGTTCTAGGTTCATCACGAACCGTCTCCTTAAAACCGGGCGAAGTTTTTGGCGAACTTGCTGCGTTGACTCGTACACCCCGCTCCGCCACGGTGGTCGCTCGTGGCGATGCTTGGCTGTTAGAGATTCGTTGGCAAGGCCTGCGCGATATGATGAGCCGCACCCCTGCGCTCCGTCGCCACATCGAGGAACTCTATCGTGAAAACAGTTTGCGGGTCCATTTGCGCGAAACGCCATTGCTGGCCCAGCTACCGACAGACGTCTTGGAAGCTGTCGTCGCAGCCACAAAATTTGAAACGCACGGCAATTTTGATTGGCAAGCCAATTTCGACCCTGCCCAGCGAATGATCCCCGAAGCGATCATCGCGGAGCCGCTGATCGCCGAAGAGGGCTCTGCTTGCGATGGCATTTTGCTTGTACGGTCAGGCTTCGCACGGCTGAGTCATCACTTTGGCCACGGTCATCGCACGATTGCTTATCTTGGCAAGGGGCAAGTCTACGGTCTTGCCGAAGCCATTCAGACCGCACGCGATGGCCAGCCCGTTATGATGAGCAATTCATTACGCGCACTTGGTTACGTCGACTTGTTGCGTATTCCGCAAGCCGTTCTCGATCAGTATGTGTTTCCCAACTTTTCACGAGAAGAGCTGGCCCAAGTCGCCACGAAGTATGCCACTTACGGCATTCAAGATTTGCCTCACGACAGCGTCGAAGATTCATCAAAGATCGATACTCCGCTGTTGGAGTTTCTTGTGGAACGTCGCTTGATGAACGGCATCCAAGCGATGGTCATCGATCTGAACCGTTGTACCCGCTGTGATGATTGCGTTCGCGCTTGTGCCGCCACGCACGACAACAATCCACGCTTCATTCGCGAAGGGCAGCGCCACGGGCCGTTCATGATTGCCCATGCCTGTATGCATTGCATCGATCCCGTGTGTATGATCGGCTGTCCGACGGGCGCGATTGGCCGGGAAACCGCCAGCGGCGTCGTGCGGATCAACGATCTCACGTGTATCGGCTGCAGCACGTGCGCGAATAGTTGTCCCTACAACAATATTCAAATGGTCGAGGTGCGCGACACCAGCGGCGCGATCATTGTGGACCAAGCCACTCAGCAACCGATTCACAAAGCGACCAAGTGTGATCTGTGTGCCGATCAAGTCGGTGGGCCCGCGTGTCAGCGTGCCTGTCCCCACGATGCCTTGGTGCGCATGGACTTAGGTAACCTGGGGGAACTTTCCGCTTGGGTCAACCGTTGATACTGGTCTGAATCTTGCCTCGCCCTTCGCAGTCTTCGGCGAACACGGTAGTCTGGGTGCAGGATCACTTTCTTTTCGAGAACCACCACGAGTGCCATGAAGTCGTTCGCCAGTCGGAGACTGCGGAATAGCACGCTGACAATCGCCGCAATGGCGGGCGTAGTCACTTACGCTTGGTGGTCTCACGTGCGGCTGGGTCACCCCGCCTTTGTGACCGGCTATCTGCTGCTGGGCATGCTCGCATTTCTTGCGGCCTACAACATTCGCAAGAAATTGCCAATCGTCTCGTGGACGACTTCCGCGGGTTGGTTGCAAGCGCATATCTATACTGGGCTCGCCACCGCAGTTGTATTTGCCACGCATATTAACTGGCGGTTGCCGGAAGGTTGGCTCGAAGGATTTCTAGCCACGCTTTATGTTGCGACCTTCATCAGCGGCCTGGTCGGCTTGTATTGGACACGCACCGTGCCGGTGCAACTTGCCCGCGTGAGTGAAGAATTCATTTACGAACGAATCCCTGCTCTACGCAATCAGGTTCGCAAAAAGTCTCAGCAAGTGGTGTTGGAAACCGTGCGAGCCACGGGGAGCGATACGCTCGGCAATTTCTACAGTTCGCGGCTGGAAGGCTATTTGGAAAAGCCACGGGGTTGGTACTATTGGTTCAAGCCTTCGAGCAGATTGCGAAAACGCTTGCTCGCCGAATTAACGGAAGTCACACGATATTTATCGGTTCCCGAACAACAAGCGAGCGAGCAACTCTTCGCTCTCATACGCCGCCGCGATGATTTGGATTTTCAGGCTGCGATGCAGTGGCGACTCAAGATTTGGTTGTTCGCACACATCGGACTCACGTATCCGCTTCTGATGCTTGCTTGTTTGCACGGTTGTCTCGCGCACCTCTTCGATGGGGGTTTGCCGTGAGAGAACCGCTCAAACCGGAACTGGAAGATACCTACGACCGGCCCAATCAAGCGTGGATGTGTGGGCTCACCGATGATGGCCCCCCTTGTCCGCTCGGGCCCACGGCCCATGGGCATTGCTCGCATGCCGTGGCCTGCCATCCCGTGCGCGAGGGCGATCGCTGGATTTGTAATCGTTCGACTTTGCGTGGTGGAATCTGCGAAGCAGGGCCGACCCCCGACGGAGAATGTTGCGTCCACTATTCGTGTACGCCCGAGCGTTCCTTGCGATCGCAACGAGGCCGCTTTGTGTGGGCCCTGGCGCTCGCAACTCTTGGCGGGTTGTGTATGATTCTGAGCAGCAACTGGCGGAACGAATTCCTGGCGCCGGGACCGCTTTCGGTCCATCATGCCCAACTCGTCACGCGTGGAGGCGATCAGACACAGCGCTGTGCAAGTTGCCATGCCGCAGGCAATCAAACACTATTCCAATGGCTTTCGCATCCTCTCGAACCACAACTTGCCGAACCGACTCAAAGCTCACTCTGCATAGAATGCCACCAGAAAGAATTTCCCGCTGCCACGGCCCTGCTGGCCCATGGCATCGATCAGAAACTGTTGACCACAACAGATGAGGTGGAACTTACCTCTCGAAAGGTCGATCCCAGCGGCGAGTTTGCCTGCAGCACTTGCCATCGCGAGCACCAGGGGGCAAATCACAACTTGACGTTTATGAGCAACACGGCTTGCCAAGCGTGCCATGCTCAACAATTCCAGAGTTTTGCCACCGATCACCCTGAGTTTGATCGCTGGCCCAATGAACGTCGCACACGCATCGCGTTCGATCACGCGGCCCATCAGGCCAAACATTTCCCCGCGGAAAAACAGGAATTCGCCTGCCAGATGTGCCACCGTCAATCGGCTGAGGGCTTTCAACAAACGCTCGGCTATGAAGTCAGCTGTGCCAAATGCCACGACAGCGATCTCGAAACAAGCTGGCAAGCCGGCATTCCCTTTGTCAGTCTGCCGATCATCGATGCGGAAACTCTCGGTGACGCTGGACATGATGTTGGCAACTGGCCCGAACAGGCGACCGGAGACTTTGACGGCCTCTTGCCCGCGATCACTAAGTTTTTGTTGCTAGAAAATCCAACTGCCGCGAAAGGGATTCAACTTCTGGGCGTAGACTTCGATTTCTTTGATGTTGATCCCGACGATCCCACGCATCTCGCCGCAGCCGCCGGTGTCATCTCAGCACTGCAAAAGTATCTCACGGATCTTTCCGCACAAGGTCACAAAGGTATCAGCATACGTTTGGAAAAAATCTTGGGTCGCGAAGTCACCGATCAAGAACTCGCGGCGATTTTCGCCCACCTTCCAGCCGAAGACATGACGGCCATGGGCGAGAAATGGTTTGCGCCAGCAGAATCGACGCCACCAGATGCTACTGCCAACGAAAAAGAGCGGATCGACGGTGGCGGTTGGATTCGCGACGATCAAATCTTCGCGCTCCGTTATCAACCCTCACGACATGCCGATCCCTGGCTAACAGCTTGGATCGATCTGTTGGCCGAAGCCACGCGCGGGCCGCACAGCAAACTTGCCGAAAGCCTGCTCCTGGAAATGATGAAGCCGACTGCCCCAGGAATGTGCGGCAGTTGCCATAGTGTTGATCGCAACGCGAATGGCGGACTTGAAGTGCATTGGTTTGCCCAGCAAGCACCAAGCCCCGGGGTGCGTTTCACTTTGTTTTCGCATGCCCCCCACACGATGCAACCACAACTGGCCGACTGTACGGCATGTCACAAGATCAGCGAATCAGCTGCCGTGATGGAGACATATCAAAATCAAACGGCCAACAACTTTGCCGCAGGCTTTCATGCAATGACCAAGCAAGACTGCGCGTCGTGTCACCAACCGGGCGCCGCGGGCGATAGTTGCACACAATGTCACCAGTATCATGCGTTGAAGAAATGACCTCTCATTTCCGCGGCAAAGCCCTCACCGCGCCGGTTGAAATTCCTCCATCGACAAGCAACGTCTGACCCGTGACGTAGCAACTCGCGTCCGAGGCCAGGAATAAAAGCGCACCATCTAAATCGTGGACTTGGCCCGGACGTTTGAGGGGTATGCGATCGACCAAGTAATCAACCCATTCTTGATTTTCATAGAGCACTTGGTTCTGTACCGTCTTGAACCACCCCGGTGCTAGGCAATTGACCGTGATGCCATGCGGCCCCCAATCGTCGGCGAGGCTCATCGTGAGCTGCTTGATACCGCCACGGCTCGCACCATAAGGCCCGAGTCCAGCATAGCCATTCACCGACGTGACCGAACCGATGTTGATGATTCTTCCATACTCACGCGAAATCATGTGCCGCGCGGCGGCTTGCGCCACGAAGAATGGTCCACGGAGGTTCGTGTTGAGAATCGTGTTCCAATCCTCCCAGCTCACATCCAGTGCAGGCTTGCGAATGTTGCAGCCGGCGTTGTTCACCAAAATATCGATCTGGCCAAGTTCGGCATGCGCCGCAGCAACCATTCGTTGGATGCTGTCGTAATCCGTAACGTCGAGTTCAAGCGGTACGACCTTTCGCCCCGTGGCGGCAAGTTCGTTTTGAAAGGACTCAAGCGAACTGAGATGACGACTCGTGATGATGACATCCGCCCCGGCTCCTGCCAAAGCACGGGCAAAATATTGTCCTAAGCCGCGACTCGCCCCGGTAACAATGGCGACCTTGCCCGTGAGATCAAACAAGTTTTGGGAAGGATTTTCACTCATGGTTTAAGAATCACTTTCATTAGTCCAGGCTCGCCGGCATGCAATCGAGCAAACCAACTTGGCCCCTCGGCCAGCGGAACCACAGCGGAGATCAACGGCGCCACTTGCACGGCTCCCGATGCAATCAACTCCAAGCACTCGGGATACTCTCCACTCGATGCACATGTGCCGCGGAGGGTGAGTTCGCGCGTCACCACGGCTTGCAATGGCAGGGCAACTTCTGGAGAAAGGTTGCCTACTAGCGTAACAGTCCCACCACGCTGAACCGCATTCACGGCCAATTGCACGGTCGGCGTGATCCCGACGACTTCAAACGCATGGTCAAAGCCTGGGCCATTTTGAATCTCCAAGAGTTGCATCAATGTTTCGTCACCAGTCACGAGAACCGTTTGATCGGCTCCCAATTCTCGTGCGAGTTTCAATTTGCTTTCACTCTGATCGACGGCAACAACTTTTGAAGCGCCGTAGTGTTTGAGAACTTGCACAACCAACAGGCCGATCATTCCCGTACCGACCACCACAGCCGTTTCTCCCTTTACCAATCCTGATCGTCGAACAGCATGCACGGCTATCGAAACGGCCTCCACTAAAGCCGCGTGCTCAAAAGTAAGTCCTTGGGGCAAGAGATAGAGAATTCGTTCCGGCAAGGCGACCAGCTCGGCAAAGGCCCCATGCCGACGATATTCTCCACACGAGACGCCCAGCACTTGGCGATTCTCACAAAGATTCACCGCACCGCGGGTACAAAACGAACACTTCCCACAGGAAATTGTGGAATCGAACGTCACACGATCCCCCACGCGAAACTTGGTGACATTCCGGCCAATGGTTTCAATCACCCCAGCGGCTTCGTGTCCCATGATCAGCGGCGGAATCCGCCGCCCTGTCGAACCGTCGTAGCCGTGGATGTCGCTGCCACAGATGCCACAGGCGGCCACACGTACCAGCACGCCATCGTCCGCGCACTCGGGTACAGGCACCTCGGCGCAAGTGAGCTGGCTCGGTTGCGTTAGTAGCAGTGCTTTCATGGCGAGATTCTTATTCCGCTGGGGGAGTCGCTGGCCAGTATAGAAAGAGCCGTTTCATGCTGCTAGCACGTGCCAATCTTCTCGCGATTGATGCGACCCTCAAGGTCGTTAGTCTCCGCACCGATACTAGGACAAGGCAGTGGTGTGCGACCACCCATCGTGCTAGCACGCGCTGGCAAAACTTTTCCGTCGCATGAGGGCGTTCCTGTGGCTATTCCCCGACGAACCGATTTCCTAACCGACGATTCCGCATTCACGCGGTTGAAAATGCTCGCCGAATTGCCCCACGTGGGTGCAGCACCGGAAGTCGCCGCCGCTCCGCGCACCCAGGCCGTTGAATCGCCCGCTCAGCCAACGCGAACTTTGAAATCGTCTCATCCTGCGTTTGCCGAACTGGCTGATTTGCCAACCGAAGAGCCACTCCCTCGCAAGCGCCGTCAAAAACGGTTCGTCGATCGTGCCCACATCGACCGTGAATGGGAATCCCTCGATGAACGCCACGAGGAAGACTTGCCGCGGAAACGTGTAACGCGCGGCAAGGATCGCGAGCCACGTGGTCATTCTCACACACGTTCAGCCAAACAATCCTCAGGCTGGGGAACATTTTTCTCGCAGACGCATGAGCGAATCGCACCCTTGGCAGGATTGTTTGTCACCGCGGCCTTGTTTGCCTCGGCTGCGTTGCTGTTCTGGATGATGCTCACAAACCGCCAAGGAACCGCCGAACTCAATGAGTTTGCGCTCCCCGGCGAGGGATTCCGTGTTGAGCTCAGCGAGCCACCACTCTCACCCACGGATTCGCTCACTACGGTGCCCCTAGCGGAGAGTATTGCTACGCCAACAAGCAGCATGCCCGAAGAATTCGAATACATGCCCCCCTCAACATCGATTGAGAACAGTCCGATCGAATTTCCCACCCAGACAAGTGCCGCAACATTGCAGCCTACGATTGAAACAACAGATGAGCCCGCCCTGCTCGGTCAACTGTTATTTCCGGTGACTAATACTCCACTCGCACTCGATTACGGCAAAGCCCTGCACCAACCGGCCGACGATTTACAATCGCTCCCCGCCGTCGCGGAACGAGCAGACGCAGCGACGACCGAACCCATCAATCGCTAAGACCTGAGATTCCTCCTATGAGTAACATCGACCAAGCCTTTATTAACGCTTACATGGATCAACCGACCGTCGTGCAACCACCGTTGCCACGGCAATCTGTTGGTCCGCGCGCAGCGGCCCCAGGACCGCAGCTGCGAGTGTTTGCACAATGCGTGGAAAGCCCTCCTAGAACGCTCCGCTACGAAGATGCCGAACCCACGGTCGTTATGCGGCCACAGTCATTCGTTAGGCCCGCTGAGGATTCTTATGCGGCGATCGCCCCCGAGCAACAGAATCATTACTCTTCGCAAGGTGTTGAAGAACCTGAAATGCTGAATTTGCCTTCGCGCGTGAGTGAACGGCGGCCTCTTTCGTCCTTCGCCGCGCCGAAACCCGCGCCCACCGCAGCGTTCAAGCCTTTGTTCGAGGTGGATGAATTCCGCTGGCCAGCCATCACCGACGATTTGCTCCGGTCCTCTAAGAATCTCTTGCTTCCTGTTGTTGAGAACTTACTCGCCGGGTCCCAAGACGGTAAATCGCTCGTGGGACTCGCCGGAACAGCGACTGGCGTTGGCGTCAGCACCGTCACGATGTGCCTTGCACGAATCGCCGCTCAGTCGGGCCAGAACGTCGCACTTGTCGACGCGAATTTCGTCCGCGGCAATCTTGCGGCATCGCTTGGTTTGGAATTCGATGCCGGTTGGGAAGACGTCCTCACCGGGCAAATCCCGCTTGCGGAGTGTGCCGTGTTGTCGCTGGCCGACAAATTGACGCTGATCCCACTCGGTGGTCCCGCCATGGCGGAAAGTGACCGCGTGGCTAATATTCAGTCGTCGGTGATCGCCGGCATGCTACGTTATCACTACGATCTCGTGCTGTTCGATCTCGGCGCGCCACATGACAAAACGCAGTTGAACGTGACGCACAACATCGTCGAACATTGTCGGCTTGATGGGGCAATTGTTGTGGCTCCTAGCAACCACAAAGACGTGGCGACGGTTCACGCCGTCGAGCAACTCAATAAAGTACTCGGAACGCTCTGCCTCGGCATCATCGGCAATCGGGCGAACTAGGCGGCGACCAACATGTACGAGAATTACTGGCAGTTGGAAACCAAGCCGTTCGAGCCGGCTGCCGATGCGCGATTTCTGTTTCCTTGTCCGGCTCATCAGGCCGCGCTGCATAAGCTGCGCTACGCGATTGAAAGCCGTCGTCCAGCCGCGCTGCTGGTCGGTCCCGCGGGAATCGGCAAAACGCTGTTGTGGCATTCGCTTGAAAACCAGCTGGGGGATAGCCTCGGCAAGCAAGCCCATCTGATCTTTCCTTTGTTGTCACCCCGTGAATTGCTCACTGCCATCGCACTTGAACTCGGCGCGACGCTCGGTTCGCAGACATCAACCGATGAAAGCCTGCGCGCCTTGGAAAGCTTGCTGATCGAGAACCGACAGCGCGGAAAATACGCGGTGCTAGCCGTTGACGAAGCTCATCTGCTCGAAGATGCCGGGCTTTTGGAACCTTTGCGCTTATTGATGAACCTGCGCTTCGCCGGAGAGCCGCTGTTCACGCTGCTCTTCATCGGCCAAGTTTCCGCACTTTCGGCGATGGAACGAACGAACAACCTCGACGAACGGCTCGAGATGAAGGTCTATTTGAAGCCGTTTTCCTCGGAAGAAACCGCCGGTTATATCGAGCACCGACTCGTCATGGCGGGGGCCACGCGACCGCTCTTCACTTCAACAGCACTGGAAATGGCCCATCATCTCTCGGGCGGTATTCCCCGGCGAATCAATCGCCTGTGCGATCTGGCGTTGATGGTCGGCTTCGCCGCGGGTGACACTCAAATCGACGCCCCACAACTTCGCGCGGTCGATGACGAATTGGTGACATTATCAGCGGCGGCTTAACTCGCTTGCGCCAACAATTGCCACAGCGGATGGGGGAAGAAGAACAACCCCAAGATCAGCACGGCACATAGACCCACCGCCGCGGTCAAGGCAAACGACTTGTTCACCTCGAGCGTGGGTGGGTCTGCTTGAGGATGCAGATAGGCACGCCGCACGAGACGAAGGTAATACCAACCGGCGATCGCTGCGTTGATGGCCAATCCAAAAGCGAGTAGCCGCATTGTGGAGTCACCCGTCGACCAAGCGGCCAGGAACAAGTTGAACTTGCCCCAAAACCCACCGGTGGGGGGCAGGCCCGTCAGGCTGAATAAAAAGATGGCGAGCACCAAAGCCAGCAACGGCGAGGTCGAGCCGATGCCGTCGAGATCGTTGACCGTTTCCACCGGCTTGCCATTCTTTTTCAACAGTAGCAAAGTGCCGAAGACTCCGAGCGTCATCGTTGAGTAGATCAGTAGGTAAAACAACACGGCCTGTGCTCCGTTGAACTCCGCACTCATGCCGGGCAGCACTGCGAGGCCTACCAGCATATAGCCCGCGTGGGCGACGCTGGAATAAGCGAGCAACCGCCGCAAGTCGTTTTGCAACAGGGCAAGCACATTGCCCAACGTCATCGTGATGATGGCCAGAATCGCCAATGCCTTGGGGGCGGGAACGGTCAAAGCGGCAAACGCGGGATTCAAATCCTGCGTCAACAAAATCGACCACACCAACCGCAGTAACGCCGCAAAACCGACGATCTTGGGCAGCACTGCGAGCAAGCTCGCCATCGGTGTGGATGTTCCCTGAAACACGTCGGGAGCATAAAAGTGGAACGGCACGGCCGTGATGCGGAAACCAAGCCCTGCCACGACCATCGCTACGGCTACTTGCAACAAGCCTACGCTCACCATTCCCGTGGGCTCAGCCAGCGATTGCTTCAGCCAGACAAAGTTTGTCGAGCCCGAGCATCCCAAAAAGATGCTGAGGCCATAGAGCACGAACGCCGACGAAAAAATGCTGAGCAGGAAATACTTCGCCGTCGCTTCCAGACCGCCGCTGTCGGTTCGCGACAAGTACAGCAAGATATAAGTTGGAATGCTTACCAGCTCCAACGAGACAAACATCGCAATAAGATCGTTAGAAGTTGCGGTCAAATTTGTGCCAGCCACGATTAACAACAGGCAAGCGATCTGTTCAGCCGCATAGCGCGGGTGAAGTTGCTCGGCGGTAAAAATCAACAAGATCAAACCGACAATGAACCCCGCGGGCCGCAAGGTTTCAGAAAGTGTGTCGGTCAGGAACGAAGATCGCGCGGGATCGAGCGTCACCTCCGCTGGCCAAATAAAGTAGGCCGCGGCAGCCGCGAACAAGGCAATCGCGCCAACCCACACGCTCTTCGTGCGGTGCTTGGCCCTCGACTCGGGCGAAACTGCCGAGGAAAACGAAGCCCACAGCACGATCAGCGCGGCCGCGAAGATCAAAATAAACTCGGGCAGCAACAGCCGCGCGATTCCCAACAGATTATCAGCGAGATCGTTCACCGGGCATCCTCCCCTGCATTGGTTGGGCCTGCATTGGTCGGCAACGCCGCGGCTAATTGACCATTGGCATCCATGTGTTCAACTGCGAGTGGATCGGGCAGCTTGTCGGCATAAATCGCGGCAATCGCATCCACCTCCGGTTTCATCACGTCGATGAACGGCTGGGGAAACACGCCAATCAACACACACAACGCCATAATGGGAGCCAACGAGAAGATTTCGCGGCTATTCAAATCGGCAAGATCGGTGTGAGCAGCAAGCTTCTTGCTTGGCGTGCCGAACAGCGCGTAACGCAAAAGATTCAACAAGTACCACGCACCCAAAATAATGCCTGACGTGGCGACAACCGCATAGCCAGGGTGCACACGGAACATGCCGATCAATGATAATGTTTCGCCCACGAAGCCATTGAGGCCGGGCAGCCCCATGCTCGAAAGACAGGCGAAGACCAAGCAAACAGAGAACACCGGCAACCGCGCGGCTAAGCCTCCCATGTCATCGAGCTGACGAGTGTGGAGCCGCTCGTAAATCATGCCGACCAACAGGAACAAAGCCCCCGTCGACAAGCCGTGGTTGATCATTTGCAGTGTGCCACCGGCAATCCCCTCGGCATTTAACGCAAATAACCCCAACATGCAAAATCCTAAATGGCTCACGCTGCTGTAGGCCACAAGCTTCTTCATGTCGCGTTGGCTCAGAGCACAGAAGGCACCGTACAAAATGCCGATTACCGACAGAGTTGCCACGAGCGTTACGCCAATGTCGGCAACTCCCAATGGCAACAACGGCATGGCCAAACGCAGAAATCCGTAGGAACCTAATTTCAGCAACACGCCAGCCAGCAACACCGAACCCGCCGTGGGAGCTTCCACGTGGGCTAGCGGCAACCAAGTGTGAAAAGGGAACAGCGGCACTTTGATGGCAAAGCCCGCAAACAACGCCAGGAACATCCAAAACTGAGCAGACTCCCAAAACGCCAGAAGTTCGGGATCAGCCGTGGCAAGTTGGCGGTGAATTTCTTGAGCCAGTTCGGGAATCGAAAACGTGAACACGTCGGGATTCACCGAATGGACGGTCAGCACCACGGCCAGCAAACCGAGCAAACTGATGAGGCTGCCGGTGAGGGTGTAGATGAAAAACTTCCCCGCGGCATACTCACGCTGCGTGCCGCCCCAAATCCCGATGATAAAAAAGAGTGGGATCAGCGTGAACTCGAAAAAGACATAGAACATAATCAGATCGAACGCGCAGAACACGCCGAGCATGCCTGTTTCGAGAATCAACAGCCAGGCAAAGAACTCGGCAACGCGCACGTTGATCGCCGTCCACGAAACCAGCACGGCGGAAACGCACAGCAGGGCGGTCAGCAGCACCAGCATAATCGAAATGCCGTCGATCCCGAGATAGGCTTCAATCTTCACGGGGTCCGCATCGGCTCGTTCAAATTCAAACCAGGTCGCACGGGTCACCATCTGTGGCGACATGATTTCGTCGGCCAGAACCTCGGGGGAAGTGATTTCGTACTTCGCGGCCACGACCACCGATAGCGCCAGCGTTCCGAGCGTTATCAGCAACGTGAGCTTTCGCACCGCGTCGGGACGGCTCGATCCCACGAGGGCGACAAGAATTGCCCCCAACGCAGGAAGGAAAATCATTGCTACGAGTAACGAATTCATCAACTTTCCTGAATGACTTGATAACCACTAAGCCACGAAGGGCACTAAGCCAATCTCATGGTTTGTTTTGAGTCACTGTGCCCACACGAAATAAACCGCCAGCAACATCAGACCAACGAACATCATCGCGGCATACGACTGGATCAACCCGGATTGCCATTTGCGGAACCAACGACCGACGCGCGCCGGGCGTCCCGCGGTCCAATCGACCAAACTATCCACCACTGATTTGTCGAATTGGGCCGAACCCGAGGCAATCCCTTCGAGCGGCTGGACGGCGGTCGTGTTGTAAATTTCGTCGATGTAGAACTTGCCGAGCGACATCTTATACAGGCCAGGAAATCGCTTGGCCCAACCGGCGGCAATGCCTGGGCGTGCCATGTACACCCACCACGCCGCACCGGCACCACCCACGCCCACCAAAGTGCCCATGAGCATCACGATGGGATTCATATGCGGTGCTTCGGTGTGCAAGCCGGGGGCATGCGATAAAAAGTGGAAGAAGTAATGTGTCGGCCCAACGGCGACGCCAATAAAGGCTGCACCAATCGACAAAATGATCAACGGATAGGCCATCACAGGCGGTGACTCGTGGGGATGATGGCCTGCTTCCTTGGGAAACTTTTCCGGACCCCAGAATGTGAGAAAATACGCCCGGAAGATGTAGAACGCCGTGAGGGCCGAAGCCGCTAACGCCGTGATTTGTAGCCACCCGAACAAGCGCGGATAAGGCCCTTCTTCGGCGGCATGCCCAATGACGGCGATCAATTCGTCTTTGCTCCAAAAACCGGAGAACGGAAAAATCCCGGCCAAGGCGAGCGATGCGATCAAGAACGTCCAATGCGTAATCGGCATGACTTTGCGCAAGCCGCTGAATTGGCGAATGTCGATGATGTTCCCCATCGAGTGCATCACGCTTCCCGCGCCTAAGAACAACAGTGCCTTGAAGAACGCGTGTGTGAACAAGTGGAACATTGCGCTGATGCCAGCGATGGGCAGAATCTCATCTCCCCCGCAACCGGCACCCAAGGCAATGAACATCAGGCCCAACTGGCTGACTGTCGAGTAAGCCAAAATTCGTTTGAGGTCGTTTTGCGTCACGGCAATCAATGCGGCGAGCAGCGCCGTGATGCCGCCAATCGTTCCGACAACGGCTTGGGCGTCGGGGGCGAACGCAAACACCGGTGTTAATCGGCAAACCATATAGACGCCCGCCGTGACCATCGTGGCGGCGTGGATCAACGCGCTCACGGGGGTGGGACCTTCCATTGCATCCGGAAGCCAGACATGCAGTGGGAATTGGGCCGACTTGCCGACAGCACCGCAGAACAACAGTAAGCAGGCCGTGGTGAGCAAAGTCGGATGTTGCGCCGCTACGCTTCTAGCGGCCTGAAACACGGTCGGGTAGTCGAGCAATTGCTGGCCCGCTGGTGGAGTCCAATTTAACGCTTCGCCCACCAACATCCACATCAGGAAGATGCCCAAGGCAAAGCCAAAGTCGCCAATGCGGTTCACCAGGAAAGCCTTCTTCGCTGCCGCGGCAGCTGATGGTTTTTCGAACCAAAAACCGATGAGCAAGTAGCTACACAAGCCGACCGCTTCCCAGAAGATGTAAAGCAGAATCAAATTGCCGCTCAGCACGAGCATCGACATCGAAAACACGAACAGACTTACTTCGGCAAAGAAGCGTGGTTGCCCCGGATCGCCGTGCATGTATCCCGAGGCATAAATCGCCACGAGAAAAGCCACACAACAAACCATTACGAGCATCATCGAGCTCAGAGCGTCGACTTGTAGCACCACGTCGACCGTCAGATCGCCAATCGAGAGCCATTCGTAACCGACAACACGCATCGGTTCCTCGCCGACATTGCCGGTGAACATCAACAGCAGCGACAGCACCGCGGAAATCCCGATGCCAATAATGCAGGGGAGGGGACTCACCTCGCGCAGCACGGACTTGCCGAAGATCGCGAGCAAAATTGCCGCCACCAACGGAGCGCCAGGAATCAGCCAGAGCATCCACTCAGCCACGCTTCACGACTTCCTTTCTTGAGGACGGCACGCCATCGGAGGACAGTGATGGTTCGTGACCCGCGGGAGCCAACGGAGGATAAACGGGAAAGACATCGGCCTCTGCCAATTTTTGATTGGCGAGCAGTTCGGGTTCGAGATCAATCACATCCGTTTCACCCAGTTCATGCCAGACGCTCACGTCGAGCGAATTGAATCGCTGATACAACGCCAGGAACAGCACGAGCGCGATACCCGCTTCGCAGGCCGCAACGGTCAGCACAAATATCGTGAACGATTGCCCGTGATAATTGTTGTAGGCCCGGCCAAAGGCGATCAAATTGAGCGCCACGGCCTGGAGCATCAACTCCGCGGAGAGGAACATCACGATCAAATTCCGCCGTGTGAGGAAACCTAAAGTTCCCAGCACAAACAGCACGGCGCTGATCAGCAGTGAATTGTAAAGTTGTGGCGTCATCGGGCTTGCTCCCGGGATTGCAACGCAATCACCATCGTGCCAAAGATCGCCACCAACAGCAGCACGCTCGCCAGTTCCACCGCGAACAAATGGTCGGTCATCAACGAACGGCCCAGCGTTGCCAAGGTGCTCGTATCACCTTCCATGGGGGCACTCAAATTCACGGCGCTTGGCGGGGGCGCGTCGGACTTTTCAGGCAAGGGTTGCTGAATCGCATAAACCAAAACGGCGAGTAGCATTCCGCCGGAGGCCATGGCGAGCATCGGCTGCATCAGCCGTATGTCGTAGATCGATTTGCCCCCTTGCCGCGCGAGCATAATCACGAACAGGAAGGTCACGATGATCGCTCCGGCGTAAACAATGATCGTCGCCGCGCTGACGAATGCCGCCCCTTGCATGAGGAACAATCCGCACGTGGCGAGAATGACCAAAGCAAACCACAGGGCCGCGTAAACGGGTCGAGTTTCGACTTGCATACCGCAACCGGCCATCACGACGATGCCCGCGAAGCAGGTGAACAATGCATCTTCTACCATGTTGCCGCCGGGTTGCCACCAGGCAAACCAAGCCGCCACGACCGCACCCAACAAGCAGACCAGCGACGGAATATTCCGCCGACGTTCCGGCGCAGCGGCAGCTAACATATAGCCGACCACTCCCAGCAGAATTGGAACTCCCAATTCCCAGGGACTAATCGCTGTGGTTTGTTGTGCAAGTAACGGTGAAATCACAAACATGCTTTCCTATGTCATAGCCGCAAGCGGAAGCCAGCGGTTACCAATTTCTTATTGTTCCGCCGCGGGCAGTTGATCAATGGGCCACGCCATACGTTCGGGCGGCACCAAATTATCCGACGCCGGTCCCAACACGCCACGGGTGGTCCGCGCGGGGTCTTTGCCGTCGTTGACCGTGTTGTCATAAACCGACAGCAGTTTGTCCTTGTCAAAAATCATTTCCTGCCGAGTCGAGCCGGTCAGGTCGAAGATCGAGGTCAGCTCAATTGCATCGACGGGGCAGGCTTCTTCGCACATGCCACAGTAAATGCAGCGCAGCTCGTCGATCTCAAACTTAATCGGGTACTTGTCGCGATCTTCCCAGGGCGCTTCGTCGCCAATGATCTCAATGCAGTGGGCCGGGCAAGCCGTCGCGCACAACATACACGCCACGCACTTCACGCGGCCTTGCTCGTCGCGATTCAAGCGATGCACGCCGCGATAGTTCAGCGGCAACTGCGGTCTCTGTTCGGGATACTGCTGCGTGACCGGCTTTTGAAAGATGTGCCGTACCGTGGTCGCCAAGCCTTGCGCAATCGCCGGTAGGTACATCGATTCCCACAGGCCGATGCTCGGTTCTTCGACCCAAGTTATGTCTTTTTGATCGATAGGCATGGGGAGAACCTCGTTACACCGGACCCAGTGCGGTGGATGATGACGGACTAACGCTGAGTGAGCGCAAATGGCGTTGAGCCAAAATGCCATTCAAGCCCGCGGCACCAACGAACAAAATAATCGAGCCGATCGTCACCACCCACAACGGCCAATCAAATTGTTTGGTGAACATGACCAGCATGAGATTGAAAAACGTCAGCGGCACGAGGGCCTTCCACGCCAATCCCATCAACTGGTCGAACCGAAAGCGAGGAATCGTCCAGCGAATCATCATGATCAGCACGATAATCATCGCCACCTTGGCCACGAGCACGCCGATCTTGAGGGCCCAGTCCAGCGTCGTATTAGCCCCTGGTTCGGCAATCCAGGGAAAATGCCAACCGCCCAGGAACATGACCGAGAACAAAAAGCTGATCGTAATCACGTGCGTGTATTCACCCAGGAAGAACATGGCGAACTTCATCGCGGAATATTCCGTGTGATAACCACCGATGAGCTCCTGTTCACACTCGGGTAAATCGAACGGCATACGGTTTGATTCCGCCAAGGCCGCGGTCAGGAAAATCAGCGCCGCGAGCGGTTGGGTAAAGATGTTCCAATACCAAAAACCGTTATCCGCTTGGAAGTGAATAATGTCTTCCAAATTCAACGAACTCGTGAGCAGCACCACGCCCAAGATCGACGTTCCCAAGGGAATCTCATAGCTAATCACCTGGGCACTCGCCCGCAGCGCGCCGAGCATGCTGTATTTATTGTTCGAAGCCCAACCACCCAGCACGATGCTGTACACTGCCAGGCTGCCCACCGCAAAGATATAAACGATGCCGATGTCGACATTCGGGGCGATCACAAATTGCCATTCATCGGGATTCTCCGACGTGGGTCCGAACGGCACGACCGCAAAGGCCAGCATCGTCGTCAGCACGGCGAGCACCGGCGCGAGCAGGAACAAAAAGCGGTCGCTGTGCCGGGGAATGACGTCTTCCTTCAGGATGAACTTCAACCCATCGGCGAGTGATTGCAACAAGCCAAACGGCCCCACGCGATTGGGACCCATCCGATCTTGCATGTAGGCCGACAGCTTGCGTTCGACGTAAATCAAAAACGCGCAGGCCGTCAGGATCGTACCCATGACGATTGCGATGTTGATCAACCAGGGGAGCATCGTTTCGATCATACGCTTGCCCCCATCGGTTGCTGGGGCATGGGTTGTAAGGCGGGGAGCATCACGCCATTCGGCCCGAGATCACCCACTGACAGCGGTCGCAATGCACTGACGTGCTGTGCAATCTCTTGCCGCAACACTCTGGCGTTGAACAGCCCTTCGCGTTGAGCAAGCTCCATAAAGATCCGTGCGTCGCTGTAGCCTTCCGCGACGGGATGCGTCGAACGGAAGATCATCTGTGCAAGGCCTGCATGATTCACATACGTGCCGTCCTTCTCGGTGAAGGCAGCGCCCGGCAGCACGACCTGAGCAGCCTCGGCGAGTTCCGAAATCAAAATATCTTGCACAACCAAAAGCGGCACTTTTGCGAATGCTTTGACATCGTCGCTGCTAAGCCAGCCGGGAGGACCACCACCCACGATGTAAGCGGCTTGCAGTTGACCGTTGTTCGCTGCATCGCGGACCGTCGAGTAGTCGTCGGTCGAAGGCTGGAATTGAGCCAGCACCGCCGCCACGCCCAAACGATTCGGACACTTCTCGGCACGAATCGTAAAGCGTGTTGGCTCCATCGGTTCGCCACGCCAATTCTTGGGATAGCGATCATCCTCGCCCACCAGCGGAATGGGGCCCAGCGTCAAGCGTACTTTCGGCGAGAGTTTCTTCAGCCACGACGCCAACAAGTAGGCTTCTTCGCATGTCATCCAAGGCGAGAAGACCGCTGCGATCTCTTGGCCGTTCTTCTTGGCGATTTGTTTGAACGATTCGCGAACATGGTTTAAGGCTTCCATCCACCGCGGACCAGCGTGGCCGTTGGTCTCCGTGGGAGCTTGCCTCAACACCGGCACGGTGAGTCGTTCTTCCGCTTGCACGTATTTGAAACCAAACCGGCCTTCGTCGCACATGAAGTTGCCTTGCGCGAGATGATTCTCGCGGGGCCGCAAACGGTAAACGTGATCTTCATTCTCATCGACGAAAATACTGCAACCGGTGCTGCAACCGGGGCAGACGCTGTCGCGTGTTTTAAGCCACCACACCCGCTGTTTGTACAGAAAATCTTTGCTGCACAAGGCACCGACGGGACAAAGGTCGACCACGTTGCCGGCAAGTTTGTTGTTGCAAGGATTATCGGGAAAGATATCGATTTCGGCATGAGTGCCGCGATTGATGATTTGCAGTTCCGAAGTGCCACTGATCTCGCGCGTGAACCGCACGCACCGCGAGCACATCACGCAGCGATCGGTGAACAGAGTGATTTGATCGCCGATGTAATCTTTGTCTTGCTTGATCGTCTTCGGTTCTTGTAGCCGCGTATGCGACCGGCCAAAGCGATAGCTGTAATCTTGGAGAAAACATTCGCCCGCTTGATCGCACGTGGGGCAATCCAGCGGGTGATTGAGCAACAGATACTCGAGCGTTGCCGCTTGAGCCTGTTTCACCTTCTCGCTGTTGGTGACAACGACCGTGTTGTCTTTGGCGGGCGTTTGGCAGCCGGGCACAAGCTTCGGCATCATCGCCACGGTGCCGTCGGGCTTCTTCTCGCCAACTTCGACCAAGCACATCCGGCAACTCGCCACGACCGACAACGACGGATGCCAACAGTAGTGCGGGATTTCAACTCCCGCCTTTTGGGCCGCCTGTACGACGTTGAGACGCTCGTTGTCGCCGAGCGTTACGTCTTGTCCGTTAACGTTGACTGTTGCCATAGTGCTTCTTAATGCGCTCCGACCAGATCGTGAATCGGGTCCGCACTTGTTTTTTTGTTTTGGATGTAATCTTCAAACTCGCCGCGATATTTTTGAATCGCGTTCTTCACCGGCCACGCGGCCCCGTCGGCCAAACCGCAAATCGTTGTGCCCGGAATGATGCCCATCGAATCGGCAACTTCCTTGAGCAAATCCAAATCGCGGAGCGTGCCGTGGCCCGTGCGGATGCGGTGCAAAATCTTCGTCATCCACGAAGTTCCTTCGCGGCAGGGCGTACATTGTCCGCAGGATTCGTGAGCGTAGAACCGACAGCTGTTGTACAGCACGTCGACCATGCTCGTGTGATCGTCGATGATCACCGCCGCTGCCGTACCCAAGCCCAGGCAACCAACTTTGCCCGGCCCAGCAAAATCGAGCGGTGTGTCGAGTTCCGCGTTGGTCATAAAACCGGTGCTCAAACCGCCGGGGACCATCGCTTTGAGACCACGGCCTTTCCACACGCCGCCGGCATAGTCTTCCACCAACTGCCGTGCGGTAACGCCCAACGGCAATTCCCAGCAGCCGGGATTATTCACGTGGCCGCTGGCTTGATACAACTTCGGTCCGTAGCTACCAGCATCACGCGGATTGTTCGGATCGGGCGGAATGCCGATCGATTGAAACCATTCAATGCCACGTTGCAAGATATGCGTCACGCAGCACAGTGTTTCGACATTGTTCACAACCGTCGGCTTGCGAAAGGCACCTTCGACGGCAGGGAAGGGGGGTTTAATCCGCGGCCAAGCCCGCTTGCCCTCTAGGCTTTCAATCAAACCGGTTTCTTCGCCGCAGATATACGCCGCCGCACCGCGATGCACGTAAATATCGAGCGAGAAATCCGTGCCGTTGATGTTCTTGCCAAGTAAGCCTTGGGCACAACATTCACCAATCGCCTTTTCAAGCGTGCGGAAGCTACGGCCATATTCGTAACGCAGATAGATATAAGCCGTCGTCGCGCGAGTCGCACGGCAGCCGATCATGATCCCTTCAAGCAATTGATGGGGATCGTTCTCCATCAGAATTCGATTATTGAATGTGCCGGGCTCGCTCTCATCGGCGTTCACGCACATATAAATGGGGCCCGGATGATCCTTCGGCAAGAACGACCATTTCAGACCGCACGGAAAGCCCGCACCACCACGACCACGCAGGCCCGATTTCTTGACGAACTCGGTCACTTCGTCGGGCGACATGGTAAGCGCTTTCTTGAAGCCCTCGTAACCACCGTCAGCCAAATAGCCCGAAAGCGCCTGGCTATCGTCTTGGTTGATTCGTTTCAGGAGGGCCAAATCGCTATCAGCCATTGGAACCTCCCGTCTCATTAATAAGAGCCATCACCGACTCAAGTGTTTGATTGCCGTGGCACTCGTCGTCCATCAACACGCAGGGTGCCCCTTCGCATTTGCCTAAGCACTCGGCGAACTCAAGCGTTACCTTACCGTCGGCGGTTGTTTCACCCGGTTTGATGCCGAGCTTATTGCTGATTTCCACCAACAATTCTTCACCACCCCGCAACATACAGCTGATACTCCGACACACCCACAACCGATGCTGGCCCAGCGGGGTCGTTTCGTGTCGGAAAAAGCCGTAAAAACTCAGCGTGTCGTTCACCTGCGAAGGATGCAGTTCAAGCATGTCGGCGACTTCTTCAATCGCCCCCTGCGGCACGCAACGCATTTCATCTTGAATGATGTGCAACGCCGGTAAGGTGACCGCCTGCTTGCTCGGATAGCGAGGCATGTAGCCGTCGATCTTTTGCCTCAAGCTGTCCGAAATCACGTTGTTGGCCGGACTCGCATTGTTGGAATGTGAACTCATCGATCCAACTCCGCGGCAATGATGTTGAGACTTCCCAGCACGGCAACGACGTCGCTCAAGGTTTGACCCGGAATAATGTACGGAAACACGGCGAAGTGAATAAACGACGGGGGACGCGTCCGAGCGCGATACGCACGATTGTCGCCATCGCTCACAATATAAAAGCCCAGCTCGCCGTTGGGCGATTCGGTCGCCGCGTAGACTTCGTCGATCGGTGTGGGCACGCCGCGATTAGGCATCTGGATTTCAAAGTGGTGAATCAACCCTTCGATGCTGCCGTAAACTTCCATCTTCTCCGGCAAAGTCACCTTGCCCGCGATCTCGGCATTGATCGGTCCCGTGGGAAGATTCTCCAGAGCCTGCTCGACGATCTTGATGCTTTCCTGCATTTCAAGCATCCGCACCATATAGCGGGCATAACAATCCCCCGCCTCGGCGCAGATCACTTTGAAATCGAAATCAGGATACGCAAGATACGGCTCGTCCTTGCGCAGATCGCGGACCACGCCGCTCGCCCGCGCCATTGGACCCGTGCAACTTGTGCTGATCGCGAGTTCCTTGCTCAGGACCCCGACACCCTTCGTGCGTTCGATGAAGATGCGATTCTTATTCAACAACCGCGAGACATCGCTGTAAGCCCGCTGGAAACCTTTGGTAAAGTCGCGAACCTTTTCAATCCATTCGTGCGACACGTCGGCCATGAAGCCGCCGACCCGAGAATAGCTCGCATGGAAGCGTTGCCCCGAAGCAAGTTCGCAAATGTCGTAAATCTTTTCACGCTGAGTGAAGCAATACAGAAACGCGGTGAATGCTCCCAAGTCGAGGGCACAGGTCCCGACGTTCAAGAGATGATCTTGAATCCGCATCAACTCGGCCATGATCGTGCGGACATATCTGCCTCGTGGCGTGAGTTCGATGCCGAGCAGCGTCTCTACCGCGTGATGCCAAGCAATTTCGTTGGCCACCGGCGAAATGTAATTCATCCGGTCGACGATCGTCACATACTGATTGAAGTCGAGATCTTCGCCCAACTTTTCAAAGCCACTGTGCAGGTAACCGATATCCGGCACAGCCTTCACGACTTTCTCACCGTCCAGCGTCAACAACAACCGCAACGTCGTGTGCGTTGCAGGGTGTTGCGGACCGAAGTTCAGCGTCCAGTGATATTCACGCTGATTCGGGTCGTTCGCAGTTATCGGTTCGTATTCGGCGAGTGGCATTTAAATAGCCGGGTCGTCTCGGCCCGGTTCGCAAACAAAAAAACTTAACTCTCTGCCCGCGTAATCACGGGGAAATTGTGACGCTCGCCACGACCCCGCAGCGGATAATCTTTCCGCAGTGGATACGCGGCAAACTCTTGTGGCATCAAAATACGCAGCAAATTCGGATGGTTCTCAAAGCGAATCCCGTACATGTCGTACACTTCGCGTTCCATCCAGTCGGCACCCATCCACAAGGAGTACACCGACGGCAATTTCAAATTCGGCTCGTTGAGCATCGTCTTCACGACGAGTCGCGCACCGGTCGTTGTGTTGATCAAGATATACACCACGCCGAACCGATCCGTCGCGTCGGGGTAGTACAAATAATCAACGGCCGTTAGGTCCGAGAGCATGTCGAATCCCAGCTGCTCTTTCAAGTATTTGAGAACCTCAAACACTTTCGCAGCCGGCACGTGTACGCGCGTGTTGTTGCGGAACTCGCTCACCTGCAGCGAATCCGGCCCAAACGCGCCACGCAATTTTTCCAACGTCTCAGCTAACATGCAATCAAAGTTTCGTTTCTAACGAACCATCTTGTTCTAAATAGCCGCCGGCGCAAGCCGGCGGTCAATGCTTTTAAAGCTTTATCTCTTCTCCGCCATCTGCCGCACATCGGGGCCAGGAGGCTCGCGGAACATCACACGACGCAATTCGCCCGGATCGTACTTCGCAGGGCCTTCAGGCGTAGTCCGAGCTTCGAACTCAGTACCCAACATCGTGCCACCCTTTTTGATCTTTTCCTGCAGATCCATAATTCCTTGGATCAATTGCTCGGGGCGTGGTGGGCAGCCGGGGACATAAACATCGACCGGAATAAAGCGGTCGACACCCTGCACGACGGCGTAAGTATCGAACACACCGCCTGAGCAGGCACAGGCACCCATCGAGATGCACCACTTCGGCTCGGGCATTTGCAGCCAAATCCGCTGGAGCACGGGCAACATTTTCATCACCACGCGGCCGGCGACCACCATCAGATCGCACTGCCGGGGGCTGAACCGCATCACCTCAGCACCAAACCGGGCGAGGTCGTAGCGTGACGAGGCCGTGGCCATCAATTCGATGCCACAGCAGGCCGTTGCAAACGGCATGGGCCACAAGCTGTTGGAGCGAGCCCAGTTCGAAACCACGTTAAGCTGAGAAATGACAACGTTTTCGGGCAGATCTAGCGCCATCGAAACCCTCCTCGCCGCCACTCGTAAATGTAAGCGATGGCTACCAGGACTAGGAAGGCAATCATCGAACCGAAAACAATATTTCGCGCTTCCAGGGGAATTCCGCCGGTTTTGGCGTATGCCGCCACGGCCCACGGATAGAGAAACAACAGTTCTACGTCGAACACGAGGAACAAAATCGCAATCGTGTAGAACTTCACATCAAAGTGCTGCCGAGCGTCTTCGACCGGGTCCATGCCCGATTCGTACGGCATCGATTTGACGGTGGTATCCTTCCACGGCTTGATAAATGGGAGGTGAGTGAGGATCAGCGTTGTGAGCGCAAACCCAACCACCACCGCCAGATAGACGAAGATTGGGAAAAAATTCTGGACCTGTTGTTCCATAGTCGCCGCGGCGTGGGGCCGCACCAATCTGGGAGTCAGGGCGCACCGGCACACCGCAGCCGGCACTGCTAATTGTGAAATTATTCACAAAGTCGCCCAAAACGCTAGCCCAGAAATCAAAACCCGGAAAAAGCGCTCTCCCAACCCACATTTAGCCCCGGGTGATCTGAAAGTCCCGCTTTCAGCACACCCGGGGCCATTTTTTAAACCGCTGATGAACGCTGATTATCGCTGATAAAGAAAGCTTATTGCATTTCAACTTTTCAAGGCATCAAGCAGAACTATTATTTGCCGCCATCGTAATTAGCCAGGACTTCCCAAACGTCTTGCCGCAACCCAAACACTGGCTCCGCTGAACCAATGTAGCCGTTGGCAAGTAGCGAGAAAGCCAACAGTTGGCCTTTCGTTGTCTTCACGTAACCAGAAATCGTGGAAACTGACCCCATGCCACCCGACTTGGCGGAGACGACCGGCTTTTTCTTGCCGTTGATTTCGACTTCGTACGTGGGAAGTGCTGCGTAGAAAACTTTTCCGTAGGGATGGGAGTGCATGAATCGCAACAGCTTCACCGAGGAATCTGCCGAGATAAGGTTATAGCGCGACAAACCCGAGCCATCGACCAGGCGGAAGGAATCTTTTTCCAGTCCTGCTTTCTCGATGAGCCAATCCGTGATCAGCTTCGCTCCATCCGGCCAGTTGGGCTTCTTAACTCCGTTGGCGATTGCGATCTCGTGGAGCAACACTTCCCCCACGGCGTTTTCGCTGACGTTGTTGAAATGCTTGAGCGTCTTTGCCAACGACTGTCCTTTGTGAACGATTGTATGGGCTTCATTGCTTGAGGTCGAAGTCACCGCAATCTCGTCTGAAAACTCCACGCCCCGCTTGCTGAGCATCTCGCTAAACACACCGGCTACCCAAGCGCCCGGATCAAGCATCGTAATGCGCACCTTCTCGGCCTTTTCCAATTTGGCGCTGTCGGCAATCACAATGGGGTGGGTAAAGGGCCTCCGCGTGGCAAGAACTCCCTTTCCCAAGGAATCAGCCGGCACAACTTCAAGTTTGGGATTGCTGGTCGGCAAAACAAGATTCGCCTTGATAGCCCCATCTTTTCCAGGAGCGACGCGCAGGTCCAAGACATTAAAATCGACCATCAGTGGGGTGACCGACATATTGTAATAGTCAGGGTCGTCATCCCACATCCAACCGGGCCCCTTCACGGGCGGTGAATAACGCGAGTTATCCACAATAACCTTGCCGTGAATTGCTTTAAGATCCCATTCCTTAACAACGCGATCGGCAAGTTTGCCCAGGTCCTTGCTCGAGAGCATCGAATCGCCACCACCTACTATCACAAGGTCCCCATAGAGCACTCCGTCCTTCAATTCCCCTTGGGCTTTGATTGTGGCTTCAAATTGGTGTTCAGGACCAAACAAGTCGAGCGCGCAAGCTGATGTGTAAATCTTGAGATTCGACGCCGGTGTTAGCAGCCGATCACCACCGCGATCAAAAAGAACGTCACCACTCTCGACGTCGATCACCTTGAGCGTGACCGTCGTACGCCGCGCCGTGGAATGATCATCGAGAGCATTATCGAGCTGTGCACGCAGAGATGTTTGATCGCCCGGATCGGCGTAGAGCACAGTCGCTAATACGGATAACCCCAATAAGTTAGCCGCTTTGAAAACAACACGAATCATGTGAGTCCTAACACTCCAACCGCAGAGCCAGATTGACATAAAAAAAGCCCAGCTCAATGCAAAGATTGATACCGAGCTGATATATATTCGTACAGGGGTCGAACAACTTCAACACTCCTCAGAGCACAATTATATCAAAGTCTGCGTGGAGAAAAATACGGGGCATCCAAGCAGTAGTACTCGCAATTGATCGATTAAGTCGAAAGGCAAGCTCTTTGCGTATGTTCTCGCGGATTCAACTGACCTAACGATACTAGTCGAGTTCCGTGTCACGTTCCTTACGCTTCGCCTTTTTCACTTTTGTGTTTTTCTTAGCTTCCTTAGCCTTGTTTACTTGGAACTGAGCGTTAGGAAGAGCAGACTCCTTGAGTGAACCCATGTTTACCGTAATCCGATTTTGCTCGGGATACATCGTCAATGCGACACCCGTCTGGCGTGATGCGGGTAAACGACGATCCAAACGATTCAATTCTCCCAAGGCTTGCTGCAAACAGAGTTGGAGTTTGAGTCCCTCGTCGAGACTGAGGTTGAGTACAAAGCCCTTACTTGCAGTGGCCGCGGCAGGTAAGTTCGAATGATCGAAGTATACCGAACCAAAACTTGTGTCCTTCTTACGCTGCAACTTCTTTTTTGTCGATTTCTTTGGCATCTCAATTACTCCTATTGAAGGTTGATAATTTGAGACTCACGATCCCAAGATCATCGTTAAAATTTTCCGTGCTCAGCGTTTAACTCGCTGACTTCGAAGGACAAGCAATGCTTGCCATAATACGACTTGATCAGAACTTCGTCGACCTCGACTTCAAACGTTTTAGCCAACCGCTCGCGGATCGCCGAGCTAGCGGGGATTCAACTTACCGAAAACTTCCGTCTATCGGGAGTTAGTCGGCAACGATCGCTGAACCCAGGGCTCCCTGCAAAGGCTTCCCAAAAAGAAATGGGACAACGTTGATCCGGAAGGGTACAAGTATCACCTGAGAAAAAAATCCCGAGAGATCCAAACTGAAGTGCAGACTCGTGCGACGCCTTGCGGCGCCGCACGACTGGTGAAAGTACCCGTACGGGGGTCGAACTACCTCAAAAATGCTCGGTAAATGATATTATCACAAAACAAAGTGGCGCAAAATGCGGCGCACTTTTGGAGAATCTAACGCCAGAACTCGAAGAATTGATCCTGCGTTGGTCGACGCTGCCGGACGCACTTAAGGATGGTATTCTCGTGATGGTTCGTAGCGCTGCTAAGTAGAGGAATCATGACAGAACATCGGTCAGGGTTGAGGCAGCAAGAGGGAATATTGGATTCGATCCCACCCCTTTTCGCTTTGACTTTAGGTGGTCTAATTTGGCTGTTCCCGCGGATCCTAACCAAAACGACAAATGACACGCCCACATTGTACAGTTGGGCAAGGCGGCGCTTCTAGTAGACGAGGTCGAAACTTAAGCTAACAACACGATCAAGGGCGCCGGGCAAGAGCGGTTGAGGCGCCGTCGTGAAATGCAATAAAGATCGCCAAAATCTAGGGGTTCGCACCGGTGCACTAGTTAAGCGTATTGTAATTCATTTGCCAACCTGTCGCTTGTAGCTTGGGCGACCCGCGATCATCCCACTTGTCGCGACCAACATCAAGATCATTGCCTGAGGCTCCGGGACTGTCGCTGCTGAAACTTCGCTGATCTCCGAAATAGCCGAAGTCCCGTAATTTGCTTGCCAGTTGGCAAGTGGCCCTATGCTTGGACTGCGTTGCCATACCAATAAGTCTCGGCCGTCGACATCGCCGTCGAAGTCGTAGTCACCAACCTTGGTCAGGGTAAAATGATTCAAGTTGAACTCGGCATTTCCGGCTCTCAGAAACCGCATAATCTGGACGCCTGGGTTGAGAGTGATGGTTGTCGAAACATCGGCCCAATTTTGCCACCCGCCAGTATTCGGGACTGCCCGGGTACCGGTTTCATTAATCCCTTCGAATTCCACAAAGAAGGCTCCACCCGAATTTGGGGTCGCGATACGGGTCGTCAAAACATATTCACCACCAACAGAAGGTACATCAATTGTGTACTCCAGCCATTCGCCTGCTCCTAGCCAGCCGACATTGTAACCTCCACCCGAATCGGTGGTGCTTTCGATATCTACATCGTCAAGAGTGCGATACTTACCACCAATATTTCCAGTGCCTGAATCATGGTATCCTGCACCCTCGCCCTTTAAATCGAAATCCTCCGCTTGAATAACACCCGGCACGGCTAATGGCATGCCGTAAAAGGGATTGCCGATCAATGCTGCAGGCGTGCTGCCGGGAGTAGTAACAATAACAAAATTTGCAGCCTGTTCATGCGCGTTGTCTGCTCTCGGATAAAATAATCCAGTGGCGGCATCTCGTTCAATCAGATGCCCGTCGCCACCATAGGCTCGCAATGCCACGTCGCCATTTGGTAATCGCAGCCATTCGAATTTCTCTGCATTGCCAGCACTTACTGTTTGTGCGGTCAAAGCATCTCCTGCATTTGTCGTACTTACGTACAAACCGTTGGCCGCCTTTAATCGCACGAAACGGTCGTCGATCTTTTCAATAGTAAACGCGTCATTGTGTATTCCTGTATAGTTCTCGAGGTCGGCCTTTAGATTATTCGCGTTAGTGGGGTCTGCACTAAGGAACATTTGATTGCCTCGATTGTAGATGCCAACCATCGTTCCGGTGGTGGGGATATCGAGGGTGCCCCGTGCAGGCCAAGTGGCTGTGGGATCGTCTGGGGTCCAGATGGTACCAGCAGCGTTGATCTTGGACTTGAAGTCATGCAAATCCTCATCATCCGCGCCGAGCCACTGAAACTGCATCCAGCCGTTGTTGTGAGTTTCGTACATGCTGTTGTACTCTTGCCCAACAGTATCTCCCGGCCAAAATTCCGTGGCTAGTGTAGCCGGCAACGAGCTGTTTAATTGTAACAAGGAGATCGCGTTTTCGATCCCTGCAAGGCTTTCATATCCATGATGAGCAAAACCGGCGTTGCTCCAATCGACGCCGTTGTTCTTCAAGTATCTGGCTCCGTAGCGAGGGTCACCGGAAAAACCCATGAAAGAACCAAGTAGTGTAAATGTATTAGGTGCAACAGATCGAATAGAGTTGTAAAGAGTCACTTGATTGTCCCAGTCCGCGTCCGTCCAGTGATTAGGGGTGAATGCAACCGGTTCGTTATGCGCCTCATAGATCACATGCGTCTCGTCTTTATATCGCTCTCCATAGAAGTTCCAGAAATTCAGGGAATCAGACATGCTATGAATCGTACCGTTTTCCCCGTTGTTGCCGATGGTGATGATCAGGTAGAGGTTGGCCTCGCGGGTTCGCTGAACGATAGTATCCGCGAGCACCAGATTATGGCCGACAGAGTTTGGATTCGTGGAGGAGTCACCTTCTAAGTAAAGGTGTACAGTATTTAATCCGTAATCGGTAGCCAGAGCATTGAGCGAAGCTTGCGAAGGCATGACCGCAAGCAAGCTCCCGTAGGGGTCTCCGCCGTCAAAAGACAAACTCACCCCACGCAGCAGAGTATTACTGTCTGTGAGAAGCATGTTATACCCCAGACTCGTATCCAAGTGCGGCCGACCACGGGCCGCACTTGCGTCGTTACTAAGGCATAGGGCGCAAGCAATGGCTATCAAGCCGGTCGCTGCTTTTAAATTTAGGCGCGGATTTGAGTAGTTAGTACTAGAAGGCATATCAAATCAATTTCTGGCCGTTGGTTACTCTTTGCATGGCCAAACAGAATAGAGATAAAGTAGGCAGCATAGCTAGCGATTCAAAGTCTATCGGTGCCTGAGTTTGCAGTGGGGAGTGCCTGATCGAGTACCAATGTGGTGATCGAATGCTCAAAACTAATGGCTTCGGTTTGGAGTCCTTTTATTTTGAGTGCATATCGAATTGGATGATCTTGCTCATTAAGTATCACGACCACGATGGTTCCATCAGCGTTGAGGAAGGCCGTAGTAATAATTTCCTTGCCAGTATTGCCACAAAGTAAACGCTGTGCTCCTGGGCGGATGAATCTGGCAAAATGACCAAGATAGAAATAGGAACTGTTATAGATCAGCCGATCATTCTCTACATCAGCAAGGATCGGTGCGCTACAGTAATTTCCAACATGATTGGGACCGCCCTGGGTATTTAGTAGTATATTCCAGTCAATCCAGCCCACTGAGCCGTGATTTAAATCGTTGATAATCGACCTAGCATATTTCTCACCACCGGACCAATCACTAATGTGAGGCCCGCCCTCCAGGCACCCTTCAGTAAACAAGATTTTTTTTTCTGGGTAGAAGTCTTGGACCATCTGGACATGATGGTAGTCGTCGGAGACATACCAATGGAAACCCGCTCCCCACACAAACTTAGATGCTTCTGGGTCGTCAAACACAGTTTTTGCACGATCGAAAAGCTGGTCTCGGTTATGGTCCCAGACTATCAGGCGGATTTGCTCCAATCCGTTGTGTTGCAAAGCCGGACCGAGATGGTCGCGGACAAAGTCGCGTTCTTCTTCTGCCGTATAAAGACATGACTCCCAGCGCTGGGTAGCTTCAGGCTCATTCTGTACGGTCAATCCCCAGATGTCGATGTTTTCCTCAGCATACTCCGTAATGTATCGGCAATAGTAGCGTGCCCAGGCGTCGCGATACTCGGGCTTGAGCTTTCCTCCCCCAGTCATTTGCTCATTGGTTTTCATCCACGCGGGTGGGCTCCAGGGTGAAGCGAGCAGTTTGATCGAATCGTCACCGGCCACCTTCTGAGCCGCGTGAATGAGAGGAATCAGGTATTGCCGATCATGGTCGATACTAAAGTGCTTGAGTTCAACATCCCCTGCGACCTCGGTGTAAGCGTAGTTTCCAATCGAGAAATCACAGCTATTGATATGAGTCCGGCAAAGTCGATACCCGTGTCCTTTCTCGGCATCGAAATAAGCACGGAGAACCTCCAGCTGACGTGTCGGACTGAGCTTGCTATAGACAATTCCAGCAGCCTCAGTGAAAGCCCCTCCGAAACCTTCGATAGTTTGAAAACGCCTGTCCGGATTAACGACAATCGTGGTCGTATCAGAGGAAGTTTCAGCGACATACTTTAAGGGGTTTTGCTCACTGAGCTCAGTGCCACGATGCCGCGCCGTGATAAAAACTTTTATAGGGCCGGAGGAATCATGCGTAGGGTTGGCCGATACGTGGGCTATGTGGTCGCCAATTAGATGAACAGCCCTGACATTCCCAAACGAGCTCTTGAGTATTTTGATTGGTTTCAGCTGCACATCATGTTCACCTGGCTCTACCTCGAGTGTTCCCAACGAAAACATCTTGTACTCTTCCCAGCCACCGGTTGCTGTCAATTGTCCAGATAATGTCTGGTTACCAATCCGAATTTCAAAAGAACTACCTTCATAAGGCTCTGCAACTGCTGCCTCGACCTCGACTTTCAGTAAACAAGGTTCCGAAACCGACACCTTCCAATTTGCTGTAGTGTTTACGTCCTGCCAATAATTCAAGCATCCATCTCGCAACTGCAGCGGCGGGCCGGATATCTCTGCCGTATGCCCGCTAAGCATGAGAAAATTATGCCCGATGTAATCGCCTGCCTTCTCAGCCAAACAATTCACACAATTGTTTATCGCTACTATGGCAAAAAGTGCTCTGAAGATGAAGATTCGTTTAGTCATTTTAGAACCAGAGAAACATAATTGCAGGCAAGGATTGTGCATATTACTCATCATCGTGTACTGGATTCGGAGTGGGTTGTTCAGTAGTGTTTTGTTGATAAATACGCACGTCATCCAGAGTGACTGGTGAACCCCAACAGCTTTCAAATCCAACATAACCTTCATTGACTGCAGACATTGCAGGTGTAGAGATAGTCATCAAATTGTCGGGTTGATTGGGGTCAACAATCGTCAGCGCAACGGATTTGCCATCGTCAACCACCCGAAACAGGTACGATCGCACCTGTGGCTGGACCTCTGAGCCTCGAGTAGTAAGCAAAGTAATCGTTTGCGGGGTTGGTTTTTCGTGGATTTCGAGGATATGGTCCGAGTCCCAAGCTGCAGGCCAGAAATTCGCTCGAACACCTCGCTGAAGGATTGAATTCTCCCATCCTGGACCATTTCCACGGAGATTATCCGCGCGAGTCATAACTGAGAAAGAGGCGCCGTATCCAGCAAGGAAATTATCAGCAAAAGTGAATCGACCCAAGATCGTTAAGGCTCCTACATTGGGATCCAACCGCTTGCGAGTCAATAAGTAAGGTCGGGCCTTCCATGTGTCGATGTGTCCTGCAGGGTTGGGAATTCCCAGTTGTACGGAACCACTCTGCAACAAGACGTCACCCAAGTAGTTCCATTGAGTGTCGTTCAGTTGTCCCGATTCGAAATCATCCTGAAGGATTGGTACCGCATCTTTAGGCGCCAAGGAGGCTAACAACCCCAATTCCATCTGACGCTTTCTACTGCCATCACGCAGCAAGGAAGAAACGTCGGAGTAGTTTAAAAGCGATGTGGTCGGAAAACTTTGAGAGATTTCTACTCTTTCGATCAGAGTCGTCCCTGAGCATGAACCCTCCAGTGCTACATAATTCGCTTGACCGCGGAACAATGAGCGAAACGTAACTGTCTTGCTTATCGATGGATCGTCACGCAGGGAAACAGTGAACGAAACATTAACGCCATCGTCGCGCATAACAACACGATAAGGAGTCCCCACCGTAGGTGGTAGGAAAATACTCCCAGAAATACTTGCCAACTCTCGATCGCTTTCCATCTTGACACCTGAATCCAGCATGCCTTGTTCAGCTTCGGAATCGAATCCATAGCTACAGCGCACACATGATGCAAGTGTGCCCCTCCAAGAGTGAATCGCTATTCCACGTGCGTTGGCACTACGCGTTAAAATTGAAAACGAAGTAGATCCAGCAGGATCCACATCGACAAAGCGTAAATCACACGTGACAGTAATTGGGCCCTGTGCAGGATCGAACTGTTTTGCTGAGATCAGGTAAGGCCGCTCGCTTGGATCTCCGCCTCCAATCAATTTCAGGCCCGTGGTCGAGGGCTGCACGTTTCCTTGCGTCTTCCACTTTTGCGGATTGAGGGATGCTCTCTGAAATCGGTCAACGAGTGACAAATCTCCGACAGCGGGACGACCGTCTGTGGTAAGATTAAGAACCAGCGTAGCGAATCGACGCAGATCGGCGTCCAGAGGCATGAGATCAAACTCATCCCATTGTATGCCTTTTCCTTTGGTCAATTCATACTTCTTGCCCTGACCTCGTTTGCCTAGAGGAAATGCTTCGACCTTGCCCTGAAAAACACTGACCTCGGAGACACCAAAGTCATCGACAGCCACTCCGAACTCGGTCCCGAGGTCAACAATTTTTCCGCTGGGAGTCTCAATTGCGAATCCGTGCCCTTCTTCCGTAACCGAAGCGACAAGACCACCGCGATTAAGCTTGCCACCTTCTGATTCCACAACAAACTCAGCTGGGCCAACCAGTAGTAACTTCGTTCCAGTACGGTAGGTCAGTTCTATTTCTCCCTGGGCAATTGCAAGCACGTCTCCGTTTCGAACGACAGTCCCCAGCAAATGGGATTTGCGATCATTAAGCCAGTATGTTGCTGAAGAAACATAGCTTAACCGAGCTATCTGAGCATCTCGAATATCGACTGGGGCCGCTACGCTCGGTTCTGTCGATGGTTTATTGTTGTTAGCTTTGGCAAACTGGTCATCCAACTTCTGTTGTGACCAGATGTAACTGAAAGTGGCAGTAATAACTACGGTTGCCGCGACAACCCAGTTCATAAGCGATCGCTGTCGTGACCATGGCTTTCTTAATTGGATCCTCGATAATTTTATTCGGCCTCTATCAATACACTCTTCTGCAACTGTATCCTTTACAATATGACTTCGAAGCAATTCTGCTTCGACTTGATGGCGCTTACCGGTACTGATGAGGAGTAAGTTGTGTAATTCAATATAACGAAGATAAAGCTTTCTAGCTGCATCGTTCTCGTTGAGCATCTGGTCGAGACGTGCAAACTCTTCGTCAGTAATCACCTCGTCGTACACTCGACTGCAGAGAAGGTGTAACTCACGAACTGTGGACAGATCGAGTCTCTCTGAGTTTGCGTTGTCGTGGTTCTTAGCCATTCCAGTGGGTTACAAAAAGAGTTTTGTTGATGTTTTAAAGGAATTGAGATATGTATGCTGGATAGGAATCTATGAGTATTTCTCCAGTTTTCGTTCAATGCATGTCAGCAGTATGCGCCTAATTCTTCCTACGGTCTTGGATATCATGTTGGCCGACACACCAATTTCAGCGGCAATCTCTTTCACGGGGTCGTTAGATTGGTAACGGCGATGAATAAGTTTTCGATCAGTCTCTGAGAGGCTGGAGAGACACGACTCCAAGGCTTCCAGAATCGCTGCAGAACGAGCACCAGAAGCCATGGCATCCTCGGATATTTTCTCCAGCGTACCAGTCTCAAACAGCTTGACCGAACGTTTATTTTGTTCGTAGTACTTCAATGTCTGTAGGCGTGCAATCTTACACGCCCATGCAAAGAAGTTGGAACCTAATTCAAAGGAATCAAACTTCTCCCAAAGCACAAGACTTGTCCCTTGAATTACGTCCGCCGCGTCATTGGAATTTGGTAAGAGAGCCATAACGTAGTATTGAATACGCTGATAGTGTTCTGAATATAACTCAACGAAGTGACTTATTCTTTCTCGATCGGTAAACTCAGAGTTGGTGGATTCATCCATGTCTGCTCACTATTCCCGCACTCTCCTCTTGTAACTCAGTTGCCTACTGTTTGGCTTAGCCGTTCGCTAAGCTGCTGTCGAAACTCATCGATGTTTGATTTCGTAATCGCTTTGCAATGGACGCCTACAGCACCATTGGCAGCCGGAAGCGAGAGAAAGTGACCTCTCCGTACTTTCTCAAGCATTTGCACGGCTTCAGCGCCGAACATAAAAGGGTCCTGCACTATTGTTGCGAAGACTCGCATTTCATCGATACCCGCTAGAGTTCGTTCGTCTTCGTCGAAAGCAATGACCTTTATTTCTTTAGCTCGTTTTACTGCACTGAGAGTTTCTAGAATAATTGGTCCATGATAGCCAAACGTGCCTACAATCACATCTAATTCGTTATGTTCTTCGCAGGCCTTGATGACATTTGCACGGCAAACGTCGAAGTTGCCATGATCTAAATAAAACCCGACGATCTCATACTTGTCGCCAAATGCCTCAGTTTCGTCTTCTGAAGTTTGGGAGAGCGTAGCTTGTAAACCTAGTTTGCGATCTATTGCGTTGGTCTTGGCTTCGCTGGCCATTAATACAACTAGTTTGGCCCCTTCCGGCAATGCAGCCTTCACCATCTCTGCGGCGATCATTCCCGCTTCCAGGTTGCTCGAACCGATGTGAAACATGCGACGAGAACTTGGTGCGTCAGAATCCACTGTGACAACTGGGAACTTCTCTGCAGCTAGGTTAATTGGTGTCGCTTGCCTATCGGAATCAATCGGTCCAATGATGAGGCCGTCAAATTCTTCAGAATCGAGTGCAGTGAGTCGCTCTAGCTGCTCTCTTAGGCCTTCTTCCCCCTCGTTAAGGGGTTTCCGGATATCTAAGTCTGCGCCTGACTCATCTGCTGCAGCCTTTGCTCCAGCGATACATAGATCCCAGTAGGGATCTGATCCTCCAGCAAGGAATAAGTAACTCCCTGATGTAGTAGACTTGTCCTTACCTAGCTCGGTTGGTGCATTTCTCACATACCATCCGACTGCCACGGAAGCAGCGATCACCGCCATCCATACGATGGGTCTGATAGTTGTCATCCCCCCATTCTCCATTACAGATATAGTTTCTCGCACGTGGCGGGTGAACTCCCAGCGTAAATGACAGAGGTCCCCCAAGTTGAGGTAATAAAATCGCACAAAAGTAAGATCAATAGACCTTTATTCATGGGAATGAGGAACCGTCGTCATCGCGACCCCCGTAAAAATAAAAAACGTTAGGTTCGATATCATATTGGATCGATTGCACAGAAGCATCACAAAAAGCCATATTCATAGCTCCTGGATGGCTGCTGCCGAATGTGGGGTCATCGAACTTGTCGATACCATTCGCATCGGAAAGAGGCAAGAACGCCACAGCAGGATCGGAGAGTGAATTACGCCGACCGGTATATCGTAGATTGTCTTTATCATGACCAGTGAAAATATTCTGGTCGTCCGCAGGGTCGGAGCCGTCATGGTATCGATCAGGATTTAAGTATTTCTCCCCAATCAATGCGGTTTTTGTAGTCCCGTCGGTGATTTGAGAAATCTTAACCATACTGCGTTGAAATGTGACACCGTTCTGAGTTTCTGTAATCCAATTATTGAATGTTCCGACGCTGCCCAAGTCCAGGGGGCCAGTCTCACCTGCTGTCCGCGCATTGCCAGCGTTGCCGGCATAATCAGTCCTTGCGACTTGGCAATCTGGCACGCGACAACTTCGGAGGTTGAGCGCCAAAAACTGTTCTCTCGCCAATGGATAGAGGGCCGCAGGGCGTCGCGATGGACAGTTAAAGATGGTAATCGGCGTCTGCACTATCTGCAGCATAGCCGCTTCAAACGCCGTTCGGTTAGAAGCATCGATTCCTCGAACGAGATCTCGAACCGCAGGTTGTTCGATATAGGCGAGTAGATTGAACGACCATCCCCCAGGTTGGTCTATCCCATAACCCCGATTAGAATCTCCCTGCCACCGCCAGCCCCAACCAGACGTAGGAAAGTGCCTGTGGGTCCCTTCGTGATTCAGACTAGCAAGCGCCAGTTGCCTAAGATTATTCTTGCATTGATTACGGCGTGCAGACTCGCGAGCCGCTTGAATCGCCGGTAGCAGCAGGGCAATAAGCACTCCAATGATGGCAATAACTACCAAGAGTTCGACAAGTGTAAACGCACGGCGATGATTCATGGGTCCATCCTTATTACTACAACAGGAGGTTAGGACTATGGGATGATTTTGAGGTGGATCCGAGCCTAGTACCGATGATCATCACCAAACCTATCAAAACCAGTCCTGCAGTGTTTGGTTCGGGAATAGCTGCCAGCTCGCCAATACTTAGGCTAAGTAAAGGGCTATAGAAAACATCGCCTGTCAGGTAATCGTTCGACCCAATCGAAGTCGGCGTTCCGTAACCGGCCTGCCAGTCTGCAAGGTCGGTAGCGCTCAACGGACTAGGAGATTCGCCGCGTTGCCATTTCAGGAAGTCTCGACCATCCCGGTCACCGTCCGCATCGAAATCGCCGCCTTCATCGCCTACGAGTGCAAATTGGAATGTCAGATCTTTTATGCCCGAGACTTCATTAAAGGCAAAACCAAGAGGTGTCGCTGAATTAGGTGCAAGCAATAAACCTCCTGTGATGAGCAGCTCAGAAAGTTGTCCGGTACTGACATTGGCCTCAAACCAATTGCCTCCAGAGGTCCCTTGGTCTTCCAGGCTATTCCAATTAGGGTCCAAGGAGCCTGAATTGGAAGTGATGGCATATGAATCGATAGACACCGTAAAGGGAGTCCCATTGACGATTTGAGCTTCACCCGTATTAGGGTCAACATTCAGTGTAAGCGTTCGATTTGAAGCTCCAGTGTAGATTACAGTGCCTTCCGTGAAGGAGTTTTCGTTCGGCTTGGCGAAGCGGAAGGTAATATCTTCGTTTGCCTCGCCAAACACAGAGGGATTTGCAAAAAGCGACCCCAGCGAAAGCGAGCCCGACGCTGCGATCGATTCGGAAGACGTTGGGTTCAATTCGGAAATCGCTGTTGTGCTTGCTCCCGCTTCGAACCACGCATTCGTTGGAGCAATGCTGCTCCACGAGCCAGGATTTAAATATCCTCCCGACGAGCCGATGACATAAGCGTCGAAGTTTACAGTTGCGATACTGCCGTGAAAGTTTTGGATGTAGGTCGCACCGGTACTACGGTCAATGACCAGCACCGGATGTTGTTCGAGAGTGAGCCGAGTGTAGGTGCCGTTGGTGCTCCCACCATCAACAACCGATTTGACTGCAAACGTCGATCCCGCAACGAGTCCATTGACCGCAGACTGATCGATGGTTCCAAAGCCCTTGGAACCAGGCGATTCTCCGCTGTCGACGGTTGCTGAATCGATAAGGTTCCAGGAATTGCCAACGGAGGGCGTTCCATCGGGGAACTCGACTTTCAATATTCCCCCGATATCTGCATTTCCGCCAACCAGAATAGATGAAGCGCCGGTGGCCGGGATTTTCCAGGTGTGTGTACCCGAGGACCCCAACACCAGATTATTGGAGAAAGAGGCGCTCACGTTGGAGCCATCGACGATGAAATTTCGATCGAGAAACCCAGAACCGGCGTTCACGACTGCCGAGCCAGAGAGTGTAATTGTACTGCTAGCGTCCGCTGTGTTTCGAGACTCCAGTTCGCCTTCAACATCGAGGGAGCCAGAAACATTGAGTAAGCCGATTCCACCGTTGACGCCAATGCTAAGGAGGCCGGTTGAGCCAGCACCCCCACCTCCGTCAATGACTACAGAAAAACGCCCATTGGGGGAAGTGATGTTCAGAGTACCACTGGTGCCCGCACCATCTCCCAAAACCAATGTAGGGGAGGGGTTGGAAGCCCGGATATCCGTGGTGACATTAACTTCGGCCGTCGGCGAACTCGAGCCCGAGGTCGATCCTACGATTCCCCTGTTGTCGAAGATGGGATCGGGGGGACCACCAAACTGCCACGTGCTATCGGTCCAGTTACCGCCAACACCCCCTGTCCAGCCATTGTCCTGCGCGAACGCATCAGTCGATGATACAAGCGTCCATGCCACGGCCAAAGCGGTGATGCTGTTTATAATTGCCTTCATGGTTGCATTAACCTCAATTAGAAATACGGTACCGTCGGTACGACGATGGATAAGGAATAGAAGAATTTGGAAAATATCAAAACCTACGATCGGATTTTCTTTGAGACCGGCAAGAGATTTGTTTGCTATCGCTTACGGAAACGGACCATGAGGCCCAAACCTGAAACCAAGGCCAGTACCAAGCTGCTTGGCTCAGGAACAGCCCTGAGTGAGGCAAACGCGGCTGCCACTTCAGCTGGTGTACCGTTGAAGACATTCTTCCATTCGCGGAAGTCAGAGAGGCCGACTTCGCCATCCAGATCTAGGTCACCATCGGTTCTGGAAAGATTCATGCCAAAAGTGGCATTCGTTTCAAGCCAGTTGGTGCGAATGATATCAAAATCGATGAGGTCGATGATGCCGTTATTATTTACGTCGCCCGGTAAATCATCCGTGGTAAACGTGATCACGGGCCATTCCCCTTGTTGGCCAGCTTCTCGCACCGTAATCTTGTAGGCGTCCCAGCCTGATGCCAATGTATCCGAGCCATAGCTCAGCCGCAGAAAAACATATTTTCCTGCGTTCGCGCCACCGGCATACGACGTATTTAAATAGTTGCGAAGGTTCACGTCACCAGTTGCGTCGGTGTGGTTGTTGGGGGCGCCGACAAAGCCGGACGGACTCGCGGGTGTTAGAAAACTCCCCTGGATCAGCGTGGCACTTGGATCGAAAGTAGAACCGCTGTACCAGTCGGTGGTCAAAATAGCGGGGTTCGCGTTAACCCGCACGCCGTACAGATCAATATCCGTAACGGTTGCATTGCCCTTTTCATAGACCATCACACCGAGGTCGGCAGTCAGAAATGGGTTGGCCACGGCGCCAAGGCCCGGCAACTGAAACGGTAGCACAATGGTGGTCAGACCTGCGCCAAACCACTCGCCGACGTTGGCATCAAAATCTCCGAATGTGTCCGGATGTACTTGCGGCCAAGGGCTTGTGGGAGGCAACGTGTCTCTGACTTCCAAGAATCCATCGTTAGCATTCGAGTAAATCTCTAGTCCCAATGCATTTTGCTGACTAGTAAGTTGCATTAATGTTACACCTAGTAAGAACGTAATAAGCGAAAAGATGCTCTTCATTGAATCTCTTCCTTTCAGAAGTTGGTCTGCAAAAAATCCGAGCCGCAACAAGTCGGCCCTCCAGGACATTCGTCCGTTTTACAATAGCTGAAAAATCGTTACTGTAAGGCATGACATGCTGCCCACATGTCACGCCAAACAGCAACGCGGGTTTACTACGACTTTTTCCGTAAACTATCTGACCTTCAACGTCTCCTACGTCGACGAACACCAACCATCGCTAAACCAAAGCCAAACGAAACCAGCGACGCGGGCTCCGGAACTGCGGTATAAGTGATTACCGGGTAATCTGGCGCCCCACCTCCAGCTTCTCGTACAGTAATCTTGTAAGCATCCCAGCCTGATGCAAATGTATCCGAGCCATAGCTTAGCCGCAGAAAAACATAATTTCCTGCGTTCGCGCCGCCGGCATACGCAGTGTTCAAGTAACTCCGTAGAGCCGCATCACCACTCGCATCGGTGTTGTTGTTGGGGCCTGGACCACCAACAGTGCTCAATGGCGTAAGAAAACTTGCTTGGATCAATGTCGCGGTACCATCAGGAGTAGAACCGTTGTACCAGTCTGTGGGCAAAATTGCCGCGCTCGAGTTAACCCGAACACCGTACAAATCAATATCCGTGATCGTTGCATTTCCCCTTTCAAAGAGATTCACGCCGAAGTCTGCGCTAAGGAAAGGGTTGGCTACGGCACCAAAGTTCGGCAACTCAAACGGCAGCACAATGGTGGTCAGTCCGGGTCCAAACCATTCGCCGACGTTAGCATTCCAATGTCCAAATGTGTCCCCATGAACTGTCGGCCAAGGGCTTGTGGGAGGCAACGTGTCTCTGACTTCCAAGAATCCATCGTTAGCGTCCGAGTAGATAGCCGCTGCTTGAGCCTGTGGCTTATCGATTAGCAAAGTCCCCAGCAAAACGACACCTAGAATCTTCGAAACATTCAAAACGCTCATTAGCTCCACCTCCCAAAAGAATAACAGGCCATCACGTGAGACAACGAGAATCCGCAAAGGCCTCACGGTGAGCTGATCGAAAATAAGACCAGTAAGACAAGTGGCATGTCCAATAGCCAAGGACACGCCAAACACCATCAGGCTGCAAATTCGCCTCATGAGCAAATACGGTTTCGATGCACTTTCTGAACACAATTCCTGGAAAAACTGGAGATTTGTTGTAATTGCTTTCGGGGCGGGAGGTTGCAATTGCTCGCGCAGGCGATATTTCGAGTCATATCATCATTTCGTCCTCCCAAAAAAAGCACGGCCAAGCCTCTCGGCATGTAAGAAGATGAGTTTAATGCGTAGTCGGCCTTGACGGTCTATTCCAAGAAGCGCAACTATCGCCTGCGAAACGTGGCGTCGAACCCCTATTTGGCCTCGCGTGTCAGGAGAGCGTACGCTTCTCGTCCCGAATTTTTGCTGGCTTTTTTGACTCGCCTTGGTGAATCATGGTTGGAGTGGGATCCACGAAGGCGAGCCAACGCCCGGCGCTGGCGGGTGTTGGCGAGGTGACTCGGATCGAAACGGCTTTCGGACTGCGCGTGCGATTCTCAATGGCAGTTACGTCAGGCCAGACGGCGTGACGCACTCAAACCCCTATCCGACGGTCGGCCCCGGCCGCCATGAAGTCAGCCGAGACTGTGGCACAAACGGCAACCTGGCCGTCCTCGAGCGTGCCACGCCGTAGAAACACATCGTTTCCCTGAGCGCCGTCCATTCATACTTGGAGTTCATCCCACGGTTGGCGTGGGAGTCTTAGTTCGTGCTAGGCTCGGGCCAGGGGCAATCACGCCTGATCGAATCCCTCATCGTCTCGCATCGGTATTAGGCAAGTAGTGCGGGCGCCGGCGGTGGTCCAATCCGACCGAGCAGGTTCTGAGTGGGACGGTGCGAGTTGTCTCTACAGTAACGTCTCACCCGTTGTGTGACCTGAGTTCGTCCTAGCGGCTCCACCGTCGGCCCCGCGTTAGCTGGCGAAGAACTTCACCGCATCGAAGGGCTCCTTGCGCTTGAGCATCTGGTACACGGCGCGGGCGATCTTGCGGGCGAGCAGCGACATGGCCCGCGCCTTGCCATACTTCTTCTCTTTGCGTTTCAGAAATGCCTTGGCGTCTTCGCTATTGCGGAGCATCCAGAGCACGGCTTCCGAAAATGCCCACTTCAAGTGCACATTGCCGATCTTGGCGCCACCGTGTCCGGTGACCTTGCCATCGCTGGTCTGCTTCGGAGTGACCAACCTGGCATACGACAAGAAGTCTCCGACACTGGGGAAGCGGTCGATGGTGTGAATCTCGTACAGCAGCACCAAGGAAAGAATCTTGCCGATGCCGGGGATCGTTCGCAGCAGGCGGCAAACCCGAGGATCGTGGAGAGTGGCCTGTTGCACGAGGTCTTTCTCGAGTCGCGTCAGGAGCTGGTCGTAGTGGTCGACCGTTTTCAGGTCGGCCTCCACGCTGAGTCGCACACTCGGCTGCTCAAAACGATCGAGCACGTCGCGATTGCTGGCGTACTGCAGCATCTTCTCGAATGGATCGTGATTGTATTGCTGGTTAGTCAGCTGCACGTGAGCCAACAGCTCACTGCGGCGGCGCACGAGAAACATCCTGCGTCGGACCAGATCGCGAGTGGCCCGCATCTCAGGTGGGTAGACATAGCTCAGCGGGAATGTGCCACCCCGCATGAGCCGTGCGATTTTCTCGCTGTCGAGCTTGTCGTCCTTCTGCTTCCCTCCATGAATGGCCTTCATGTACAGGGCATGCCCGAGGATAAACTTGATCTTCTCCTCCAGACAGAGGTCAGCTAGCCAGTACCAAGTAAACATCGGGCACCGACCGAAGGTTGGTCGCCGCGCCAACGATCAGGTCATCGCGAAAGCCATCGATAGCCTTCAAGAATTCTTGTGGTTTGGCCCGGACGTTGCGATGTAACCGCTTATTCCCTTCCTGATCGAGAATGCACAAGTACATCCTCTTGGTGTGCAGATCCACGCCACAATAGAATCGGTGCTGCCCATTGTAAAATCTCATGATGGCCCTCCTCACGTTAGAAGGTTCAATAGCCAAAATGGAACACAGAGAAAGGCTAGCTGGGTGCAGGGGGCGGCAATGAGCCCCCGCTCGCCGACACGATGTCGGCGAAATCTCGCTAGGATGGCCCTGCGCTCCGAGCCGTGCAACTACGGTTGCAGCTCTAATACGTTTTAAGGACAAGGCAGCCTCTCATGCGAGGCCATGATGAGCATCCGTCATTTGCCGCTAAGCCGGCACGGGCGTAGCACGCCCCGACTGCAATTCGGATTCACCAGACCAGTGCCGAAAAGGTTGGATTGATGACGTAACCGGGGAAGGTTTTCCGCCCGATCTGTGTCAAGAGGCCCAGGCAGACGTTTTGCGGAACGCAATTTATTGCTTCAGAAAGGGTGTGTCAGAAGGGTCGTTCTTCGCGTCGCCCATCGGGTCCCCCTGTCAGCTTGGCACGAATTGGCAGAATACCCCTTGCTTTTCAAGGGTCTGGCGCAAATCACATGCCAAAACGCGGGAACCTAGCTGGGAAATCCGGGTTCACGGATGAAATTGAAATGTTGCCCCGGTTTACATATTCCGGCGGGCATAACCTGCATCCAATCTTCACGCTGGCAAGCGATAGCTCGACTGCTGGAAAAGCAGTTTGAAGCCCACCTCGAATCGCGGACTCCCTCTACCAAGAGCCTTGTCGCTTTGGCGGTTGAGCATGGGCGGAAACAGTCCCGGTGGTCAGGCAATTCTTGCCCACTTGAGAAGCAGGCCGGAGTAATTGCGAGGCAGTGCAACACTATGCTGATAAAGCATGTGAATTGCTTGGCTGAGGGAACTGTACAGCTAGTTCAAGCAGTCGCTACAATCTCATAACGGAATCCGAAAAGCCAAATGATTTTGGTAAAAAAGCCTCGGGGGAATGGGGGCGTATGGGCAGTGGGAACTGGCATCGGTTCGGTAAGAAGACCACTTGCGAGGATTGCCTCGCTCTAGCGATTCGGGATTTTCGTGGCAGAATCTTTCACGGCTCTCAGAACAGGCTGACTTGGACTAGCCCCCTGGGCGGTCATTCAACTGTCAAATACTTCGTTAGCTGGGGATCTACACCTGTTATTACGTTGTCTTATAGCTGCGAGGGCGACGATGTACGAATTCCAGTACGTCTGGAATCCACGCCCACACAATTCAGTGGCTCGCGATGGTGGTTCACCTGCCCATTGATCACCGACAAATCGGCTTGTGAGCGTCGCGTGGGAAAGCTTTATCTACCTCCAGGCGGGAAATATTTCGGTTGCCGGAGATGCCATTGTTTGACTTATCGAAGTTGCCAGGAAGCGCGCCGAAGGCGAGACACTCCAGCTGTATGTGAGTACGAGATACCTACAAAATGATGCTGAATTGGGTAAGATAGCCGCTCGGGACGGACTAACGGGTTGCAAACCGAAAGTCCAAGCGACTTGAGCCGGCGCGGGGAGTTTGCCTTTCACCCCACCCGGCCCAAGTCGACCCGCATTATTGAAAGGCAAAATCATGAGTCTGGAAGGGACACTGCGCGAAGTTTTTAAGCGCTGTATGGAAATTATCGATTTCCGCTATTCAAAAGTAAGTTCGGGTATTTGTCACCTTCCAGTTGCTGGTGGAACAACCGAAAAAACTGAAAAGTCTTTTCGACTTCATCACCCGACTGCTCCATACCAGATTTACCAGGAACTACGTGCGTTGGGAGAGGAGTGTTCCGAATTGAAAGATTGGATCGAGCGCCAACATGCGCCAAAGACTGGCGAGGACGTCGTCCAATTGATCTACGGGATGCTGGATCATTTCTGTGGCAAGCCCACACCCCATCGGAGAACACGTGGCCGCCCCAAGGCTGATATCCATACGAGAAAAAGAGAAGAAAATCTGGCCGTCGACTGGAAAACTGCTCGAGACGCTGGCACGAGCAAGGCAGATTTTGCCAAGGATAAAAATATGTCCCTGAATGATCTTGATGCCCTATTGGATCGCGTCGCAAAGCGACGAAGAAATCGTCTCTGAATAATTGCTTCCGAAAGCTTCGATAATAATTCGAAAGAAAAAACTTCTAGCTGCTTTCTGCGGCAATTCAGTACTCCACGCTGCAAATCTCTCCGACAAATTGTTCCGACAAATTCGGTCTGTCGGAATGTCCGTTAGTTTCACAATCTTGCGAGCCGCACTTCGCGGCACGGGCTCTTAAGGAGCGAAACTATGCTTTTTTCAATCGGCACCAAATCAGGTATTCTCTTGGTAACCGCCAAAGAGGCAGCACAAATGCTTGCCGTCTCACCTCGAAAGTTGTGGGCGATGACCTTTGAGGAAAATCCGGGATTGCCCTACGTCCGCTGTGGACGGCTGGTACGTTACTCAGTGGCTGATCTTCAAACCTGGATCGACTCACAGCGTCGAGGGGGTAACCATGACCCCCGTTGAAAGGCTGCTGTCGAAACTGCCTGACGCAAAGCAGAGTGGCGTGGGCTGGTTAGCACGCTGCCCAGCGCACGAAGACCGGCGGGCGAGCCTGTCGGTTTCAGAGGGCGATGATGGCCGGGCGCTTGTCTACTGTCATGCTAGTTGTACAGTCGAGGCAATCTGCGCTGCGGTTGGGCTGCGTTTGCTGGACCTAATGCCCACCAGCAACAATTTGCCCACATCAACGCAGCCAAAGCTAGAAGCCAACATAACCACCGGTAAGCCTCGCATCGTTGCGCAATACGATTATTGCGACGAAGCCGGCGAGCTGCTGTTCCAAGTCGTGCGTTACGAACCGAAAAACTTTCGACAACGGAGGGCCGACGGCAAGGGGGGGTGGGATTGGAGCGTTAAAGGCGCTCGCATCGTTCCTTACCGCTTGACGGAACTGTTGGCTGAGCCAACAAGGAGCGTGGTTGTCGTCGAAGGCGAGAAGGACGCTGACAACTTGGCGAGCATCGGTGCGATCGCTACGTGCAACGCAGGCGGCGCCGGGAAGTGGAAGGCCGAGCATGCAGAGTTTCTACGCGGACGCCAAGTCGTCGTACTGGCCGACAATGATGAAACGGGACGGGTCCACGCGCAGCAAGTTGCTCATTCACTTCAAGACATTGCCAAATCGGTGAAAATCGTCGAATTGCCCGGTCTGCTCCCAAAGGGTGATGTAAGCGATTGGATTGCAACCGGTGGCACAAGGTACGAATTGGAGCATTTGATCGAAGCCGCGCCTCTATGGTCACCCACGACAGTGCAATCCTGGCCAGAAATCCTGTCGCTTGACGTGTTAGACTTGCCTGAGTTTCCAACGCATGTTTTGCCCGATAGACTCCGAGAATGGGTGGAAGCCGAATCGCACGCCACCCAAACTCCCCCGGACTTGGCCGCGTTGTTGGCGCTGGCGATTTGCTCTGCTGGAATCTCGCGGCGTGTGGTGGTAGAAGCACGCCCTGGTTGGCGAGAGCCGACCAACTTATTTACAGCTGTCCTGTTAGAGCCGGGAAACCGCAAGTCGGCTGTCTTCTCTGACGCCTTGAAACCACTGCGCGAGTTGGAAGCAGAGTTGATCGAAACTGCGCGACCCGAAGTGGCCCGTGCACAATCTGAACGCAGGCAAGTTGAAACCCGACTACGGAAGTTGGAAAAAACGGCAGCCGAGAAAAGGGACGCCGAAGCAAGACACGAAGCAGGCGAACTTGCTGCCGATTTTGCCGAACAAACCGAGCCTGCATTACCTAGGCTGTTGGTTGATGATGCCACCGCCGAAAAGCTGGGCATGATGCTAGCCGAACAGGGCTGTCGCATAGCTAGTATGTCGCCCGAAGGTGGGGTTTTCGATTTAATGGCCGGATTGTATTCCAAAGGCGGCATTCCCCAATTCAGCGTTTACCTGATGGGTCATTCAGGCGATGACCTCGTTACAGATCGGGTATCGCGCAAGAGTGTTCGTGTAGAACGTCCGGCTCTCACATGCGCTTACGCGATACAACCGGTGGTTATTGAGGGACTGGCAGAGACTCCAGCCTTTCGTGGTCGAGGATTATTGGCAAGGTTTCTGTATGCTGCTCCCCTCAGCTGGATCGGTAGGCGGGAGATCGCGCCAACGCCAGTTTCCGAGGCGACAAGCAACTCTTATCGCCAAATCGTGAGAACGCTGGCAGAAGAGAAAAGCGATTTCGTGTTGCACCTGGAGAGAGACGCGATCGCTCTGTTGCGAGATTGGGAAGTCGAAATTGAAGCCATGTTAGATGACGGCGGACAATTGGAAATCATGCGAGATTGGGGTGCAAAGCTAGCGGGCGCGACTCTGAGGCTTGCGGCCGTCTTGCATTGCGTGGAGCACGGCATTTCCGGACTAATTGACGGTCGAACTATCGAGGCAGCCGTGGCCATCGCCCGCTATTTAATTCCGCACGCCGATGCCGTACTAGGCAAGATGCTGGGCAAGGAAGATAAGACGGACGACGATGCCCGCTATGTACTGAGGTGGATCGAACGCCACGAGCGCAAAGAGTTCACCAAAAGTGAAGCTCAACACCACGGTAAGCGGCGATTCCCCAAGGCCGATGACATAGACCCCGCCTTAGCTGAATTGACGCGGCGCGGGCTCATCCGGCCAAAGCGGATGGAAACCAATGGCCCCGGCCGACCTTCGTCGCCTGCCTATGAAGTGAATCCGGCGACCTTCATTAATAAGAAGCCAGAAAAGCGTTCCTGTAATTCCCACAATTCGGTCGTCGGATTGGGAGCGGACAGTTTTGGGAATAATGGGAGCGCTTTGGAACAACCAGAAATGACAAATCGCGTTCGGGTGACGATATGACCTACGTACCCATCGAATTGCTGGCGGAATGCGACACCCACGGCGTCCGGCTAACTCTGGCCGGCGACGGCGGTTTGAGCATCGACGCGCCACGAGACGCTCTAACGCCCGACCTGTTGGACCGGTTGAAAGTAAACAAAGCTGAACTGTTGGAAATACTTCAGCTCGCGAACGAAGCGACCATGCCCTCACCTTTGGCATTGAGTGACATCTCAGCGAAGCTGGCGAAACCCGTTTGCCGATGCGGTTCGACAACCTGGAGTGACATATCGATTCACGACGGGCAATCTATTCGCCGTGACTGTGCCAGTTGCCAACGCTTTATTGGTTTTCACCATTGGTACGGGAATGAATACTAGACGTAAAGAATAGTATGCGTGATAATACCGTCATGGCTAAAAAACGATCCCCGCAACTTACTGACCAATTAAGACAAGCCATCGATGATTCCGGCTTAACGCGATATCGCATTGCTAAGGAAACTGGCATCAGCGAATCGACCCTCAGCAAATTCTACCTAGGGCAGCGCGGACTTTCGATGGAAGCTTTGAATGCACTGGGCGAGTATTTACAACTAACAATTAAAATGGGCCGAACGCCCGATAAGAAGGGGTAATACAACAATGGCTAGTATCGTTAAAGAGCCGAACGGTCGTCGTAGGATTGAATTTTTACTTCCTGATCCTGACATGCCACGACAACGAATTCGATTGGGCAAAGTTAATCAGCGAACCGCGGAAGCGATTAAGACGAAATTAGAGCACCTGATCGCGGCTTCGGTATCTGGCTGCGGCTGGGATAACGACCTTTCCGAGTGGGTTGCCCGGATCGGCGATGATCTGGCAGACAAGCTGGCTCAGGTGAAATTGATCCCGCCCCGCGACAAGATTATCTCGCCGGGACTTAGGGCCTTTATCGAATCACTCCGGGATAGCCGCCCGAACCTCAAGCCGAACACTCGTCGCAATTATGATCAGACGATCCGTCGGCTGACGGCCTTCTTCGGCGATGACCGCAAGCTGGACTCGATTTCTTGCGGTGATGCCGATCAATGGAGAGACCACATGTTGCAAGACGGCTTGGCTCTGGCAACGGTTGGTCGGGAGATTAAACGGGCTCGCCAGTTTTTCCGTGTCGCGGTCCGTCGCAAGCTGATCACCGAGAATCCGTTTACGGAGGTGAACGCGCCTGCCCAGGTAAACACTTCTCGCGAGCACTTCATTACTCGTGAAGTCACCGACAAAGTCATCGCGGCCTGCCCAGATGCTGAATGGCGGTTGATCGTGGCTCTCAGCCGCTATGGTGGCCTGAGATGCCCTAGCGAGCACTTAGCCTTGCGATGGGGTGACATCGACTGGGAGAACGGTCGTATCAATCTGCCGAGCCCCAAAACAGAACACCTTCCCGGGGGGGCCTATCGGGCTGTGCCAATTTTCACTGAACTCCGCCCATATCTGGAAGAAGTTTTTGAGCAAGCAGAACCCGGCACGACTTACGTTATCAATTGTTACCGTGGCAACAACCTCAATCTGCGAACGCAATTTCAGCGGATTCTCCGCAGGGCAGGGGTTCAGCCCTGGGAGCGGCTGTTTCACAATCTCCGGGCGAGCCGGGAAACCGAACTCACCGAGGAATTCCCCTTGCACGTGGTCTGCTCATGGATCGGCAATTCGGCCGTGATCGCTGCCAAGCACTACCTGCAAGTGACCGATGCCCACTTCGACAAGGCCGCGGCCACGGGGCATCCAGGTGGCTCACAGCAAGCCTCACAGAAAAGCGGCGCAAAATGCGGCGCACAAAATGGGAAATCTAGGGCGCAAAAAGAGGCGCAGCACCCGGTCGCAAGAAGTCGCATCGTATCGACAAAGATAAGAAATGGCGGGAAAAACAGGGCGCAAATGCAAAGTGGTGCGACGCCTTGCGGCGCCGCACGACTGGCGCAAATACCCCGTACGGGAGTCGAACCCGTGTTACCGCCGTGAGAGGGCGGCGTCCTGGGCCACTAGACGAACGGGGCGAACGAATGATCGAATGCCGATGGGCCAAGAAACTCTTCGAACTCTTAAGTATCGAGATTTTTGCCCCCCAGACAAGGGGCGGAAATCTCCGGCTAACGCCAAATTGGCTTAGGAGGTGATCCCCTTGGTGAGCGTCATGAACGCGGTTTCCAAGTTGATTTCCTCTTCGGTGAGCTTCGTGAGGGAATGGCCATTGTCGAGCAACAACCGCGCTAGTTGGCTCACGTCGTGATCGCCGGAAACAAGCGTCACACGCAAGTCATGTTTATCGACTTCCACCGATTCAACCATCGGATGCTCTTCCAGGACCTTGGCCGCGGCTTCGCGGTTGGTGGCGACATCGATCTTAAGCACCGTCTGTTGGCGAACTTGCTTCATCACGTCGTCGACGTCGGCGTTCACGATCAGCTCACCACGTTCGATAATGCCGATCTTGTTACAAATGTCGGCGAGTTCTGGCAGGATGTGGCTGGAGACCATAATCGTCTTACCCATGCTGCGTAGCTCTTTGAGTAAACCACGAATCTCGATACGGGCTCGGGGATCCAAACCGCTCGCGGGCTCATCGAGCAACAAAACTTGTGGATCGTGCAGCAACACTCGAGCCAGTCCCAGTCGCTGCGTCATACCGCGCGACAGACTGGTGACTAACTCATTGCGTTTGTAACCCAGATCAACAAGGTCAAGCACGTCGTTGCAAATCTTGCGGCGTTCGGGACCTTTAATCCGATAAGCGGCTGCGAAGAATTCCAAATATTCGATCACTTGCATGTTGTCGTACACACCGAAGAAGTCGGGCATGTAGCCAATGATGCGGCGGATTTCCTTGGGCTTCGTGTAAATCGAATAGCCGCCGACGTAAGCCTCGCCCCAGGTGGGATTCAATAGCGTTGCCAGAATCCGCATGGTTGTGGTCTTGCCCGCGCCGTTGGGGCCGATAAAGCCAAACACGTCGCCCCGGTCGAGCTTCAGTTCGATCTTGTTGATGGCAAACAATTCGCCATATTTCTTCGTGAGGTCATGGACTTCAATCACGGCATTTGATCCTGAACGAAACAGGGTGTTGCGACACCATTAAGTTTATTGTTCTACGAGCGGGCCAACAGGCACGACGAATCGATAAAACGTCCAATTCCGATTGTTTTCCTGTTCTTGCGCACCGCTGAGCGGCTTATCTCCATCCTGCCATTGGCTGCCAGGAGTTTGCACTTTCGCCAGCACGATCGCGAGATTCGGCTGTTCGAGCAGATGACTCATATCCAAAAACGATTGATAACGGCTTAACATGCCCGCATATCGCTGACCATTCACCGCATCGAAAAACATAATTGTTTTGGCCAACCGGGTGATATCGGCGTTCGCCAGCCGGAACGGGACCGTGCCATCGTCGGCTGTGTCAGTAATGGTGGTTTCTCCGGCCGTCGCATTGGTGAGCAAAGTCCGCACGGTACGTGGCTGGCTGGCGTCGGCCATATTGACCGCCGATCCCGCGGCAATCGAACCCAAGTTCCAGGCCCACTGCCCGTAAAGCAAAACGCAATCATTGAGAGCAAGATCAGCGGAGTTGACGATTTGTCCCAACAGCAACTGCTCGTCGGTCCGATTGAGTGTTGCTTCCACGGGGCCGGTAACTTCGGAAGACCAGCGCGAAGTGATAGTCTTGGTCGACCACAATTGCACGGGCACGCCGAGCATTTCATCGAGCGCCGGATTAAAAGCGTAACCGCGATCAAACAGGCCCGTCTGTGCGCTCGTGTTCTGCATTCCGCCTAAGGCGTATCCTGGTTGGCCAAGCCACGCCACAATTTCTTGGCTGTCATCAAGTTTTTGGTTCTTAAGAAATGCAGGTGCGAGCGACAAATCAAACTCATCCACACGCGGTGTGAAGAAATGCGTCCAAACCGTGCCGCGTGTAAAACCAGTCGTCGTATCGACGTCGACGAATTCCACTTGGTTGACCCGCAGCTGATCACCCTTCTGCCAATTCGCATACCAATAGGCTAAGGCGGATACCGCCACGACCATAATGGGAAAACTGATCCAAGTGATTTCGGGCCGCTTGAAAATCTTGTTGACCAAAAAATAATCGCCCGGGCCGATCAGCAAGATGTATCCGATGACTAGCAATGCCACGAGCGCGAACGGCACGGGATCGACACCCACAAACGAGTCGTCGAGCGTTGTGCGAACTTGGGTTATCAGATCGTCGCTGTTTACGACCGTTGCACCAGCGTTGGGCTGTTGCGAATTCGACTCGGTCGCGAGATCAAGAGCTTTCGCCAAAAAGCTTTTGCGACCGGGCCAACCCACCAGCGGTGGTCGATCAAAATCCAAACCCACAAAGGTGAGCTCACCAAACCCGAGATACGAACGAATCACTAGCGGCACATCGGTTTGACCGCGTTTGGCGCTCGCGAGCACCTTACCGCGTATTTCGCTGAACATCGGCACGCGGAAATCAACGCGCCGCGTCGGAGTGATCGATTCCTCCGCACCACTAAAGGCTTCTATCGGCTGCGATTGTTCAAGAACGACGGTCTCGGTGAATTGGCCGGGTAATAATGAGGCAAGTGCGCCTCCCTCGACAAGCAACTCGTCGGCCTGCGAACCGCAGAAGATCACCAGCTTGCCGCCCCGTTCGACCCATTGCCGTAAGGCTTCGACTCGCGCCGGGTTCTGGGTGAAAGGACGATACAAATCGGGCCGCGAGGTCGTCAGCACGACCATATCAACCCCTTCATAACCATACCATTCCGTCGGCAGATCGATGGCACTATCAACGCGGGCAACGCGAGTCTGCGCGAGCTCATCTTGATTTTCGCTAACTGTCAGATCGGCCAAACCAAGCGGCGGACCAAACTCGACATAGAGCAAGTTCGTGGCAGGAAGCCCCGTCGGCAAAGCACCTTCGCTGGCAGCCGCGGCTGCGCGAAATGTGCGATCGACGACGACTTCGCCTTCGCTATCGATAAACTTAGCCGTCAACGCGCTGTAGTTTTGACCAACGCGGACAAACAGGCGGACAGTCGATTCCTTACCCGGCTCGAGAGCCACGGGACGATTCTGAGGACTCATCACCGTGGTTGGCACACCATCGCCATCAGGAACCGTCACGGTCACCATGCCGACAACTGGTTTTGGCCCGCCCATCAGTTCCACTTCCACGGGGGTCCAGCAACCAAGCTTGTAATTTTCGGCGAAACCGATTTGCACGCCGGTGATCGCCGCATCCTGCGCGTGGGCTTCGTTGAGCGCGCTCGACGCCAGCACAACTCCCAGCAATAGAATATGACGCAGAGAAAAATTCACGGCTTCTCCGCGTCGTCGCATGTGCAAACCAACAGGCCGCAGCCGGGGCAGCCGGAGCCATACTTTTCGACCACTGCGGCGGTGAGATCGATTTCCGCCACGTTGGCAATCGTCGTCAGCCAGGCCAGCACATCCGCAAACTCAGCAGCTTGTTCGGCGTGAGTTCCTTCACGCAACGCTGCGGCCAATTCGCCGACTTCTTCCATCAACCACATGAACGTGCCATCCACGCCCCGCGCCACGTCTTTCTCGTGATACATTCCGCGAATGAGTTGCTGAAAGTCACGAAACGAGATGTTGGGCGTAGAATTGGACATGATGGAGTCGAATCGAGTCAAGCGGCGTAAAACATTAAGATAGTCAGCAAATCGGCTTTCAACCAGACACATATTCACTGCGGGCTAGGACGGCATAAGTTTCAACGATATTCTGGATGTTTCGCCCAAGAAACTTCTTCGAGATTCCCCCGACATGTCCGAATTCGTTACCGTTGCCAAAGTGGGAGCTATTCCGGAAGGGCAGGGGGGGACCTTTGCCATCGGCAAGCAATTGGTCGCGGTCTTCAACCGCGGGGGCGAGTATCACGCCATCGACGATCTCTGCCCGCACATGGGAGCTTCGCTGGGAGCGGGTCAACTCCAGGAAGATGGATCGGTCATTTGCCCGTGGCATGCCTGGTGCTTCGATGTTTGCGACGGCACTTGGCGAGACAATCCTCGGCTGAAGATTCCATCCTATCCCACGCGAGTCGTGGGTGATGAAATCCAAGTCCAGCTTGTCGATCGGAACAAGAAACCTGCCGAGTGAGATTTACTGCGAATCATCCGCCACGCGACGGAACTCAATCGAATGCTCCAGCTTCATGCTGCCTTCCGCGCTGTTGGGATGGTCGAACTTGGCTTCGTACGTAAGCGTGGAATTCTCGGGGCGACCATTCTCCACATCGAACACCATCGTGCCGGTTGAACTTTGATCCACCAGCTTCAACCGTTCAACGCCTTCTGCTTCAGCGATGTTGATCGACATCATCTGCTCGATCGTCACTTGCGCGGGATTGATGGGATTTCGCAAAACGTAAGCAAACTCGGCTTTGATCTGACCCAAGACCGGAAACGTGATTTCACGACTCTCCAACCAGCGCGCACCGGTTGCAATGTCGCCCTCGGGCAACAACACCGGCGCGCCAAGGAGTGTGAGTGTTTCGAAACTTTTGAGCCCGCCATCTTGCGCAAATTTCTTGCCTCCCGGCACCGACTTCACGGCTTCGCTCAGCTCATCGATGATTTTGACATCACTGACTGCACCACGCGGCGACAGCGTCAGCGTGACCGGCGAAGCAGTCAGCCGCTTGCCGATGGGCAGCAGCATCGCCGCGTATCCTTGCGGCTCCTCGGTGGAATCGCTGTCGTAGCGAACTTCCTGTCCGTCGGGTCCTTCGGCCAGAAAGGAAAACGCCGAGACTTGCAGCGAAATTTGCGCGCTGCCGTCGTCGTTCACTTCCAGCACTTTCCAAGTCAATTCAAGCTCTTGCTCAACGGCCGCGAACTGCTTGACGTCGTCCTCGGGACCAGCCGACAACTTGGCCGATTGCAAAACGCGATAATTCTGTTCTTCGCCGGGCGTAAATTTCCAAGCGAGCGTCACGGCCTGTGCCGATGCTGAAATCGCCATCAACAGCGAAACCGCAAGCGATACTCTTACGACAAATAACGAAATACCTTGATACACGCTTATTTCTCCGCTTGCGGTTTCGCGATCTTCGCCTGCCCCGGCAACCATCCATCATATTCTTTCACGAATGGCCAGCGTTGCCTGGGACGACGTAATTTTAGGGGATTAGTTTCTGCATAGCGGATTGTACGTCGAATGTCATCTTGTGTATTGAAGAATACTTTCCAACCTGGACCACCCCACACGGGGTGCAAAGTATATTCGTTTCGGATTGCCAAACGACTTGCACCTTGAAGGCGAGATATCATCTCCTCCGCTTTGTCTCGATGCTTACGAATCAACACATGCACATGATCAGGCATGACTGCGCAAGCATAACATGTGTATTCGCGGCGTTTTATGACTTCGTGGAAACTTTGCGATACGAGCTTAACTTGGCTTTCGTTTAAGCTCAGCAGTTCGTGCTTCAAAATGCCACAAGCAGCATCGTAAAACTCTCGGATCACGCTGCCTGCCGGTTGAATTCGTTTCCTTCCATAGTGCAATTCTCCGAGCGGAGCAATTTGCGCACATCGTATCTCTTGCGACGTACTACCACGCGGATCATTGGGAAGCCAATGACCATAGGCCGTCCAGATTAAATGATACGCGGCAACCATGATTTCGCTTCCTCGCCGCGAAACCGCAAGCGATGAACTTTGCTTATTGCTGGGTACCTTCCACAAATGACAACCATATCGCTTGCGGTTTCGCGCTATTTGCCCCGCAGGATTGCGTTCATATTCTTCTTGTACGCTTCCACGCCGGGCTGGCCGTAGGGATTGATGCCGATCATGCGGCCTTCGACGACTGTCGCCAGCATGAACATCTGAAACACCTGTCCCATCACAAATTCGTCGATCTCAGGCAAGTGCAGCGCCGTGGTGGGCCGATTATCTTCGCGGTAGGCTTGGTTCGTGCCTTGAGTGGCCGCCGAGAGAATTTCGGGGAGCGTCTTGTCTGCCAGTTCGTTGAGGCCGTCTTGGTTAAGCTCGCTCTCGCCGATGGCGACCGGCTTAGTCTTCAATTTCTCAACGATCACGTTGGTGATCAGTTTGTCGCGTTTGCCTTCCTGATGTTGCTGACCGCGGGAATGCAGATCGCGCGTGTTCACGACCGTAAGCGGCATCGCGCCCCGTTCGTGCTTGCCGAGACTTTCGGAAAGCAGTTGGTCGTACCACAGGCCCAACGCTTCAAGCCGCTTGCCCCAGGTCGACATCAAACGAATATCGCAGCCGCGCTCCACCTCCATCAAATGGCAGATGCCCATGTAATCGAGCGTGACATTCTCGCCCACGGCGGCGGTGGCGAATTGTTCGTTCATCGCCTTGGCACCTTCGAGGAGTTTCACAATATCGAGCCCCATGATCGCGGCTGGCAACAAACCGACCGCCGACAGCACCGAGAAGCGTCCTCCCACGCCATCAGGAACGGGGAACATCTCGCGGCAGCCAATCGCGGTTGCCAGGTCAAACAACTTGCCATTCGTACCCGTTACAGGAACGACCAACTCAGCGAGTTGTGCCCGATTGCTGCCCAACGAGTCCGCCAGTCTTTTCAGTAAGATCCGAAACGCTGCCGCCGTTTCCAACGTGCCGCCGCTTTTGCTGATGACCACGATCCCCCAACGCTCCGCGACATTGCCCGGCGACACCACGTCGGGCAGCACGTCGAACAATCCACTGAGGGCATCGTTATCGACGTTGTTCCCTTCAAAGCTAATCCGCGGACGATTTCCCCGGGCTTCGCGCGATAGTTCGTTGTAGTAGGGATGGCAGCAGGCTTCGAGCAACGCCCGCGCCCCCATGTACGAACCTCCGATCCCCAACAGGACCGCGCGGTCGATCACCGCCGCCACCCGGTTGGCCGTGGCGATGATGCGGCCCACTTCGCTCTCGGGGCCTTTCGCTTCGTACTCGGCCAGCAACCGATCGGGCATATGATGGAAGCCCGCATCGAGTGGCTGCTTATCCATCGGAACCGCACCGCCGTCGGCCCACAGCTTGGCATCGGCGAGCACTTCATCCCGTGCCGCCAACAGCTTCGGCGCAATCTTCCCCAACGCATCGCGGGACAATCCATGTTCGGGAAGATACACACCACTGGGATCGTAAGTAATCGTGACAGCAGCCATCACAGGGTCCTTTCCAAGAAATCAAGCAGGGCAGGGCGGGAACCGACGATTCTAACCGCACTAACTGAAATCGTCATATCCCCGGCTAGGGAGATAGCAGTCAAATTTTTTTACCACCAAGGCACGAAGGACACTAAGGCGACTTTTTCATTGTGAATCACAAGCAGATTGTACATTTATATTGGGATTGGCTTTTCATAAAAGTTCGTCTGCTTTGTGTTCTTTGTGTCTTAGTGGTTACAAAGTCTGGATTTAGGAGTCTCACAAAACTTGCAGCCCTTGCCATATCGCCCTGGATCGTGACGATAGTATGGGTCGATTTTCGTCTTTCAACATAACCTCCAACTGCTTGCCACTCACCGCCATGGATATGCACGAACTGACCCGCCAACTGCACATCAAAAACAACACTAAAATCGTGATGCTCGTCGCCGACGGACTCGGCGGCTTGCCTCAACATCCCGGCGGACTCACGGAACTCGAAACCGCCAAGACTCCCAATCTCGATGCTTTGGCGAAACAGGGAATTCTCGGCAGCAGCATCCCCGTAAAGCCCGGCATCAGCCCCGGCAGCGGTCCCGGCCATTTGGGTTTGTTTGGTTACGATCCGTTGCAATATCTCATCGGCCGCGGCGCGCTCGAAGCCACGGGCATTGGTTTCAAGTTGCAGGAAGGCGACGTTGCCATCCGCGCCAACTTTTGCACGATCGATGCCAATGGCAATATTTCCGACCGCCGCGCGGGCCGCATCGCCAGCGAAGAATCCGCACCGCTCGCCATCAGGCTTCGGCAGGTTTCCATCGCGGGAGTCGAAGTCTTCGTCGAACCCGTCAAGGAGCATCGTTTCGTGGTCGTGTTCCGTGGACCGGGTCTCGGCGGTAATCTCGCCGATACCGATCCGCAAATGATTGGCGTACCTCCGCTCGAACCACGGGCCACGAATCTCGACAGCGAAAAGACCGCGCAAGTCGCCGCTGAGTTTATCAAACAAGCCAAGGAACTTTTGGCGGGGGAACTCAAAGCCAATTGCTGCACGCTCCGTGGTGTCTCCTCCAAACCCAGCCTGCCCAGTTACGATGAAGTCTACGGCTTGCGCGCCGGTGCGATCGCCGTGTATCCGATGTACAAGGGCCTCGCGCGGCTCGTGGGCATGGATATCCTCGGCGATGCCCAAACGCTCGACGAGCAGATGGCCGTGCTCGAAGAGAATTGGGCGAAGTACGATTTCTTCTTCATTCATTTCAAATACACCGACAGCACCGGCGAGGACGGCAACTTCGACGCGAAGGTGAGACGCACCGAAGAAGTCGACGCCTGCGTGCCGCGGATCATGGCTCTCAAGCCCGACGTGTTCATCTGCACGGGCGACCACAGCACGCCGAGCATGCTCGCGAGCCACAGTTGGCATGCCGTGCCGACGCTGCTCGTGGCACCCAACTGCCGCACCGACGGTTGCGAGAAATTCGGCGAAGCGGAATGCCTCAAAGGCGGCCTCGGCCAGTTCGAAGCGAAGTACCTGATGGTGCTCGCACTCGCGAACGCCGGTCGGCTGAACAAGTTTGGAGCGTAAGCTCTTCTTATCCCCCTCCCGCTGTACTCAGTGGGAGGGGCTAGGGGAGGGTTTTTCTGGAACGAGCAGAGAATTGTCTTTCCGTCTGGGATCGACCACAAGCAATCTCTTCAGGCCCGCAGGGTCGTCAATAAGATAGCCCAGGGCGCAGCCCTGGGAATGCGGTGCAACATTAAACGGAAGCCCTGAAGGGGCGCTATTAATCACCGCCGTGGTTAGAGCCGCCCTTACAGGGCTAACCATCATCAGGGGACAATTCCACCCAGGGGGGTGCCCTGGGCTATCTTAGGAGCGCCACTTCGTGGCTGAATCAAATCGATTACGATTTATCCCGCATGGATACCAGCCATTAGCCAGGGATTGAGGAGCGACAGCGACGGCATCCCTGGGATGCATAATTGTTGTACTGAGCTTTTATCAATGCCGATGAAGACGCTGCTGGGCAAGCAATGGGCAAGCAAACAGTGGCACCCGGAAAATGACGTCAATTGAATGCCAAATTAGGCCACTTGCTTTCACTAATGTCACGCAGCGCTACCTCTTATAATCTGCTACTAATTCAGAAAGTGGCAATCTGTTGAGGAATAGATTTATAAAATCATTTACATCAATAGATGTTGTGCCGAACATCATATCGCCCCCATTCAATGGATAGAATCCACTATATTCGTCGCCATTTTTGTTAGATACTGCTCCTCTTACATTCTGCTTCAGTTCGTTTAACAACGCTTGATATGTGATTAGGTTTCCAGAAAAAGCGTTTTCGATAGCAAACTCAATTGTGGAACGGCATCTTTGTATAGCGCGCCCAACAAGAAAGTTATTACTCCCAAAAGTAATATACCAATCTCCGTTGGTGCCTAGTATTCTAGATGAATGCTTAGGGGCCCGACGGGGCCCTTTGGGATGATGCCACCAAGCGGATCCTTGGATAAAGCGAGTTGCGGCGTCCCTTGAAACTTCTTCTTTACCTAGTAAATCATCTAGTAAGAGGCGCAATTCCCTGGCCATTTTCTTGCGACGACGATGGCGACTGATGGCTGACTGGCGGATAGCAGAATCTTTTTTAGCCGCCATGTTTCGTGCTGATCGAAACATTTTCTGCAGTTCTGGCAGTATCGCTTCATACTCACTGAGTATTTCCTTGGTAACTTCTCTCCTCGCTTTCAGCCAAGGTTCAACCAACTTCTTTATTGTCACTACTTCTGAACGATCGTTGATAGCGAAAGTTGCTTCGCGATTGCGACAAGCTTTATTTGTAAGATTTTGACTGCCAATACTCGCAAATGATTCTTCAACGATAATTACTTTGGCATGAAGTTCGGGGACTTCGAAGACTGCGATTCCCATTTGTATGAATTTTTTTAAAGTCTGAATTGAAGAAGCACGAACAGCGAACGCTTCTGCAGACAACACGGTGTGAACCTCACATTGTAATGGATGTGTACAACTCAGAACATTCTCTGCAGTGCTCGAAGTAATATAGGGAGAAAAGACAAGCACGCGCCCTTTGGCAGCGCGGAGTTCCTTGCGCCAACGACCGTCAATGGTTCGGAAGTAATATTGGTCTAGCGCTCGTGTCATAGAACGTCCTTTAGAACATCGAATAACTCATTGTCGAGATGTCTAATACGGATAACGGTGCATGGCGGTGCTGCACTTAAAGTGAGATTGCCGTCCGCCCCAACATGTCTTTTAGTAAAGTGGTAGTTAGAGTAATCCGAGTTTATGGCTCAACAAGTACTGCTGGTAACAGTCGGGGCAACTGGCAGCCTTAATCCAATTCTTGACAAAGTCCAGAATTCCGGTAAATTCGGGGCATGATCACCGATCCAGCCCTACTTCTGCGACAAAAAGGCCTGCAAATCACGGCGCAACGGCTGGCCGTGCTGCGGGCTGTGGCTCTGCGACCGCACTCGACGGCGGACGATGTGGCCGAGGAAGTTCGCGGCGAGATCGGCTCGATTTCGCGGCAGGCGGTCTACGATGCCCTGGGGATGCTCGCCGAGAAGGGGCTCATCCGGCGGATTCAGCCCGCGGGGTCGCCGGCTCGTTACGAGGATCGCGTTGGTGACAATCACCACCACTTGATTTGCCGCGCGTGCGGTAAGACGGTCGACGTCGATTGTGCCGTGGGAGAAACACCCTGCTTGACCGCCGTGGCGGACTCGGGTTACCTGATCGACGAGGCCGAGGTGATCTATTGGGGAACCTGTCCGGAGTGCCGGACGGCAACGACAGAGTAAATACAATTTTGAAACCACGAAACACACGAAATACACAAAAAAGACAAAGATCAAACCGCTAATCTACGCTCATGTTCGCTAATAAATTTATAAGCGTTTTATTAGCGAACATTAGCGGTTAACTTCTTCCTTTTCGTGCTATTCGTTTGATTCGTGGTTAAATAAAAAAACGCCAGACCAACTAGTATCATTAGGGAGAATTCTCATGTCCGAAAACGAAGCGCAATGCCCGTTCAAGCACACGGCCGGGGGCGGCACCACGAATCGTGATTGGTGGCCCAATCAACTGAGGATCGACTTGCTGCGGCAGCACTCGTCGAAGTCCGATCCCATGGGCGAGGATTTTAACTACGCAGAAGAGTTCAAAAGTCTCGACTTCGCGGCGCTCAAAAAAGATCTCGCCGCGTTGATGACCGAATCGCAAGATTGGTGGCCTGCCGACTTTGGACACTACGGCCCACTGTTCATTCGCATGGCCTGGCACAGCGCGGGGACGTATCGCACCGGCGACGGTCGTGGTGGTGGTGGTCGTGGTCAGCAGCGTTTCGCGCCGCTCAACAGTTGGCCCGACAATGTGAGCCTCGACAAAGCCCGGCGGTTGCTCTGGCCGATCAAGCAAAAGTATGGCCGCAAGATTTCGTGGGCCGACCTGTTGATTCTCACCGGCAACGTCGCGCTCGAAACGATGGGCTTTAAGACTTTTGGCTACGGCGGCGGTCGCGAAGACGTGTGGGAACCGGATCAAGACGTTTATTGGGGTGCGGAAAAAACCTGGCTCGGCGGCGACGTTCGTTATAAGGATGGCAGCGAGGGCGTTGCGGAAGTTGGCCCCGTACTGGTTTCCGAAGACAACGCCGACGGCAACATCCACAGCCGCAAGTTGGAGAATCCGCTCGCCGCGGTGCAGATGGGTCTCATTTATGTGAACCCCGAAGGCCCCGACGGCAATCCCGATCCGCTCAAGGCGGCGGTTGATATCCGCGAGACGTTCGCGCGGATGGCGATGAACGACGAGGAAACGGTCGCGCTGATTGCCGGCGGTCACACGTTCGGCAAGACTCACGGTGCTGCTCCCGCGGACAATGTGGGTCCCGAACCCGAAGCGGCTGGCTTGGAAGAACAGGGCTTCGGCTGGAAGAACCGTTTCGGCACGGGCAAGGGGGACGACACGATCACGAGCGGCTTGGAGGTCACGTGGACCTCGACGCCGACCAAGTGGGGGATGGGTTTCTTTGAAAACCTGTTCGGCCATGAATGGGAATTGACCAAGAGCCCAGCCGGCGCGCATCAGTGGGTGGCCAAGAATGCCGAGGCGACGATCCCCTTTGCTCAAGATAAAACGAAGAAGCGTTTGCCGACGATGTTGACGACCGACTTGGCGCTGCGATTTGATCCAACTTATGAAAAGATTTCGCGCCAGTTCATGGAAAACCCGGACCAATTCGCCGAAGCCTTTTCCCGCGCATGGTTCAAGCTGACCCATCGCGACATGGGACCCCGCGCGCGGTATCTCGGGCCCGAAGTCCCGTCGGAAGAATTGATTTGGCAAGATCCAATCCCCACGGTCGATCATCCGCTTGTGGATGATAAAGAGATCGTGGCGCTCAAGAGCAAGATTCTTGGCTCAGGGTTGTCGGTGACGGAATTGGTTTTGACGGCCTGGGCCTCGGCCTCGACGTTCCGAGGTTCGGACAAGCGCGGTGGTGCAAATGGCGCGCGGATTCGGTTGACCCCGCAGAAGGATTGGGAAGTCAATCAACCCGCGCAACTCGCCAAGGTCCTCAAAGCCTTGGAAGGGATTCAAAGCGAGTTCAATAAGGGGAGCAAAAAGGTTTCGCTCGCCGACTTGATCGTGCTGGGTGGTTGTGCCGCGGTCGAGAAAGCGGCGAAGGACGCTGGAGTCGCAGTGACGGTTCCGTTCACCCCGGGCCGCATGGACGCCTCGCAAGAGCAGACCGACGTGGAATCGTTCGACGTAATGGAGCCAATCGCTGATGGGTTCCGCAACTATCTCAAGGGCAAGTACACGATTCCCGCCGAGGCGTTGCTGATCGACAAGGCGCAATTGTTGACGCTCACTCCGCCAGAGATGACGGTGCTGGTCGGTGGCATGCGAGTGTTAGCCGCGAACGCCGGCAAGGATTGTCACGGTGTGTTCACCAAGGAACCTGGCAAGCTCACCAACGATTTCTTCGTGAACCTGTTGAACATGGGGATCGAATGGTCACCCACGAGCCACGAGGCTGATGAGTTCGAAGGCAAATGCCGCAAGTCAGGCGAAACCAAATGGACCGGCACACGGGTCGATCTGCTGTTTGGTTCCAACTCGCAACTTCGGGCGCTCGCCGAAGTCTACGGCAGCAGCGACGCGAAGGAGAAGTTCGTGAAAGATTTCGTCGCCGCGTGGAATAAGGTGATGAATCTGGATCGGTTTGATTTGGCGTAAGACGTGGCGACTGGGAGCTAGAGATTGGGGGCTAGGGGAATGTGAGATCGTGTTTCCCTAGCCTCTTTGTTTTTGTGGGGATTTTGGAACCACGAATCGGACGAATAGCACGAATGGGGAAGAGGGCTCTGCGGTTTTCGATTGGCGTGTATAATTGAGGCGGCAGATGTCCAAGTTAGAAGAGAATTTGTGATGCAAAAAGAAAAAGTCTTGCAGGTGCTCGACTCCTACGCCGATGACGTCGATCTCGATTCCTTTCTGGAAAAAGTCTATCTGATGGACAAGATCGAGACGGGCGAAAAGCAAATCGCCGCTGGGGAAGTCACCTCTCATGAAGATGCGAAACAACGGCTGAAAAAGTGGCTCGACTAGTCGTCATGCAGCCGATTAACATCGGCCGCTCGCCTTTGGGTTTGTGTGTCGTATAATCTTGGCATGACTGACAACCAACTGCTTGCGACGAAACTTACGCCTGCCGCTCTGGAAGAACTGCGCGAGGCGAAGGATATTCTGGAACACCAAGGCTTGGCCGAGCGCTTGGCTGAGCTGGTGGGGGCACCGATCACGGCTTCGCTGAAGTTGCTGCCGGCTGCGGCGGAGAAGCTTATCTACAGCGCTGTGGATAAATCGCTGGAGAAGGCACTGGAGCTGGCCGTCACGACGTTGGGGAGTCACGATAACATTTCACGACAGAGTTATGGATTGAGTAGGGCTCGGCTGATGTCGCACAAGGTGCTGGCCGGTCTGAGCGGGGCAGCAGGGGGTGCGTTTGGCGGGCTTTCGGTCGCGGCCGAGTTGCCGCTTTCCACGACGCTGATTCTGCGCAGCGTGGCGGATATCGCTCGCAGCCAAGGCGAAGACTTGAGCCAGTTGGAATCGCGGCTCGCGTGCTTGGAAGTTTTGGCCCTGGATCCTGGCTCTTACGCCGAAGCGGCCAAAGATTTAGCGGGCTCGAAAGATGACGGCACCGACATTGGTTATATGACCGTGCGGATCGCGATGGGAAAACAAATCGGCGATGCGGCGAAGTATGTCGCCCAGCACGGTCTGGCCGATCGGGCCGCGCCGCCGGTAGTGCAACTGATACACATGATCGGCAAGCGGTTTGGCTTGGTGGTGAGTGAGAAGCTGGCCGCTCAAGCGATTCCGGTCATCGGGGCCGTCGGCGGGGCGCTGATTAACACTTACTTCATCGGTCACTACCAAGATATCGCCCGGGCCCACTTTACGATTCGCCGTCTGGAACGGGAGTATGGTTCGGTGACGGTGATGGAAGCTTATAAGAGCTGTTAGGATTTAGCTATTAGCTGTTAGCCATCGGAACATGGCACCAAGGCTTCTGGTGCGCGGGGCACTCTGAACTGGCTCTTGAGTGGCTTGGGCTTTTTCGCGCTGTGAACGCGATTATTCATGGCTGCGGCGACGCAGGCCAAAAGCAAGATGCCGGCGGTGCAAAAGGCTGTCAGGACGACTAACGTGGCGATGCTGTTCATCTCTTTCTCCAGTAACTGCTAATAGCAGGAATGTCTGAAAGAAATATCACACGGCTACCTAAAGTCGATGTGAAGCGAAGTTAAAATCCTCTTTATCTTCAAGAAAACCGCGAGCCGCCGGGCTTGTGCCGGTGGTAATCTAGCCAAAAACCGTAGGCACAAGCCCACCGGCTCACGACTTAATACCTTATTTTTTCTTGAACTTAAAAATCTCGCGTTCGCTCGCAAAATAGACTTCGCCGTTGTCGTCTTCGCCGAAGGTGATAATCACCGGGCCTTTGTCGCGGATCGTGCGGTTGGCGATGACTTGCTTTGATTCCTCGTCATACCACAGAGCCCACACCTGGCCGGTCACGAAGTCGGCGTAGAGATAAGCTCCTTGTAGTTCAGGGATCTCCTTGCCGCGATAAACATAGCCGCCGGTGGTCGACTTGCCGACGTCGTGGTGATATTCCCAAATCGGTTCGATCAAACGCTCGGTCTGTCCGACGCCGCCGGCTCCAAACTTGTGTTTGCCTTCGCGAAGGTTCCAACCGTAGTTGCCGCCGTTAACAAGCAGATCAATTTCTTCCCAGGTGTCTTGACCCACGTCGGCCATCCAACCTTGGCCGGTTTCGCGGTCGAAAGTAATACGCCACGGATTGCGTATGCCGTAGGCGAAAATTTCTGGTTTAGCAAATCGACCATCGTTAGCAAACGGATTGTCTGCGGGAATCGCATAAGGGGCGGACTTGCCCTCTTGATTGGGCTTCCCTTTTTGATCGATGTCGATGCGAACCACCTTGCCCAACAGCGTCATCAAGTTCTGGCCGTTCATGTGTGGGTCGTTCCACGCACCGCCATCGCCGATGCCGAGGTACAAATATCCATCCGGTCCAAACAAGACCGTACCGCCGTTGTGATTCCAATAGGGCTCGCTGACTTCGAGCAGCACTTCTTCGCTGTCTGGATCACCTTCGTTGGGGTTATCTTCTTTCACCCGGAACTGCGAGATCCGAATCGCGTGAGGTCTTTCGGGGGTTGGCTTGGGGGTGTAATAAACAAAGAACTCGCCGTTCTCTTTGAACTTGGGATGAAACGCCAAACCCAGAAAGCCTTCTTCCGCTTCATGGGGCTTAAATTCCATCACGCGATCGCGAATGTCGAGAAACGTGTGCATCTCGCTCGCGTCGGGCTTGTTGTCGAAAAAGTGGATCGTGCCGTACTGCGTGGCCGCGAACATGCGGCCCGAGCCATCGCCAGCCCCCGTCACAATAATCGGGCGGGGATCGCGAATTTTGCCCTCGTCGATGCCGGTGATCCAATCGGGCCACTCGAGATTAGGAAATGCTGGCACGACTTCGACGGTGGCCAGGGGGCTAGTATCCACATCGGCCGGAGAAACAGTTACAAATAAAACTAGCCAAAACAGCGAGACAATCAGCGTCGAAAACTGCCGAACCATGGGGCGAGCCTCTGTGTTCTTCGTGGAAAGAGGAATTTTGTAACAGAATCACGATCTTAGCACTTAATATTCAGATCGACTATGAGCCGATTGCCGCAGAAAAAACGCCTCATGAATTGCCGACGGCAGATCCATTTTTGATAAGGAACAGAAAGAATGTGTACGACGACGTTAGAAACCCCCACCACCAACGGCAGCGCGTTCGCCGAGCGAATGCTCACGGCCGTCAACGAAGCCACGCTGATGCTGATGACTTCAATTGGCCATCGGACGGGGCTCTTCGATCAGATGGCCGCGATGAATCCGGCGACCAGCGAAGAGATCGCCAAACAAACCAAGCTCAATGAGCGTTACGTTCGTGAATGGCTGGGTGCGCTGACCACGGGCGGGATCATTCACTACGATCCCACGACCAAAAAATATCGTCTCCCGGCAGAGCACGCGGCTTATCTGACGCGCGCGGCAGGAGTGGAAAATTTCGCAAGTGTCGCTCAATGGATCGCTGTTTTGGGCGCGGTAGAGGATGAAGTCACCGCCGCATTTTCGCATGGCCGCGGTGTTCCTTATTCTTCGTACAAGCGTTTTCACGAAGTGATGGCGTCGGAAAGCGCACTCACGGTCGTGTCGGGGCTCGATGACCATATCCTGCCGTTGATTCCAGGGATTGAAGAACGCTTGGAACAGGGCATCAACGTCGCCGACGTTGGTTGTGGCAGCGGCTTGGCATTGATGCACATGGCCGAGCGTTTTCCCAACAGCCAATTCACAGGGCTCGATTTTTCGGTCGAAGCGATCTCCAGCGCACGAGCCATCGCCGAGAAGCGGCGCTTACGCAACGTGCAGTTCCACGTGCAAGATGCCGCTCAGTGGAAATTGAACCAAGAGCTGGATCTGATCTTCACGTTCGATGCGATTCACGATCAGGCGCGGCCCGACATCGTGCTGCAAAATATCCGCAAAGCGTTAAGACCAGGGGGTGTTTATCTGATGCAAGACATCGCCGCGTCGAGTCATGTCCACCAAAACCTGGATCATCCGATGGCACCCATGGTATACACGATTTCGTGCATGCACTGCATGAGCGTCTCGTTGGCATCTGGCGGTATGGGTCTGGGTGCCGCGTGGGGTAAAGAGAAGGCCTTGGAAATGCTGGCCGAGGCCGAGTTTCGCGACGTGCGCGTCGAGGAACTTGAGCATGATATTCTCAACTTTTATTACGTTTGTCAGTGCTGAGCTTTGCGTCATCATTACAGTTGATTGCATCGGGTGACACTTCGACCTCCCTGGAGTCTTTGTTAGAATCGCAGTCTGGCGGTTCTTACTTTTCTTCCGGGAGGTCGTTTCGTGTTGCGATTCTTCAGTGCTTTGTTGCTCTTGATTCTCACGACTTCTATTCACGCAAAGCCCATTGAGCTGACCGTGGCAAAGGATGGCAGTGGCGACTTTGAATCGGTGCAGACTGCGGTGATGAGCGTCCCCGAAGGACGCCCTGAAAGTCCGGTAATCATTCGCATCAAGCCCGGCAAGTATGAAGAGCAAATTCACTTGCAGCGCGAAAAGCGATTTTTTCGGCTGTTGGGCGAAGACCCCGCCACGACGATTCTGACATATCACTTGCATGCCAATCTGCCGGGGGCCGACGGCAAACCGATCGGCACGTTTCGTACGCCATCGACGCACATCGAAGCCGACGATTTTCAGGCCGAGAATCTGACGTTTGAAAACTCCGCTGGACCCGTGGGGCAAGCGCTGGCATTGCGAGTCGACGGCGATCGCGCGACGTTTCGCAATTGTCACTTCCTGGGTTGGCAAGATACGATCCTGGTGAATCGCGGCCGACAGTATTTTGCCGACTGCACGATCAAAGGGCACGTCGATTTTATCTTTGGCAGTGCGACCACTTTCTTCGATCGCTGCCAGATTCATTGTCTGAAAGATGGCTACATCACTGCGGCGTCGACTCCCGACGTGCAGCAATTTGGTTTTGTCTTTCGCGATTGCCAAATCACGGGCGAACCCGATGTCCTCACCTATCTTGGCCGGCCGTGGCGGGACTCTAGCGCGGTGACGTTCGTCAATACTGAAATGAGTAACGTCGTGCGCCCCGTGGGTTGGGAGAACTGGGGGCAACCGCTGCGCGAATACACGTCACGCTATTGCGAGTTTGGCAGCAAGGGAGACGGCGCGAAAGAGAACGAACGAGTCCGTTGGGGCAAGCAACTCACGCCCGCAGCCGCGGCACTCTTCACCGTGGAGCGTGTGCTCGGTGGCCACGACGGTTGGAATCCGAATCAATAAATAGCATCGTTCTTATTTGTTGTCTCGATAACAGAGCAACCACACGGGAAACTGATCGTTGAGTTGGAGTTCATCCTCGACAACAAAGCCCAGCCTCTGATAATACGACACATTCAGGGACTGGGACGTTTCGAGCGCGATCAATTCCTTGGTCGCGCGGCACTGGCAGATTCGCTCGTCGAGCAACTGGGCGGCATGGCCCTTGCCGCGGTGCGAGGGGGCGGTCGCTAAGGCGAGCAGATACCAATAAGGCTCACGCGGATGACGGGCCGCGAGGGCTGTAAACCCGTTACGGACTTCATGAATCCGCCGGCCGTAGGTCCAACGCATAAATAAGGACTCGGCATAATGGGCGAAACGGGTCGGGGCAGGGGGGTGGGGCGGCGTCCAGACGGCCACGCTCACCGGTTCGCCATGTTCATCGCGAATCACGCGGACCAAACCGTCAGGGACTTTGGATCTCAAAATTCGCCGAAAGACTCGCTCGCTCTTTGCAAGTCGGGAATGCTCCTCAGGAAACAACCAACGCTGCAACGGATCGTTCAGCAATGCTTCGGCAAGCAACCTTGCAATCTGCGGCACGTCACTTTGGTGGGCGATCTCGATCACAGGTAGGCTGGCGGTTGGCATCTCGAAATCTACTCCATTTCAGGCCGCTAACCCGCAAGAGGCTACGTTGTGGCCGAATCCAACGCATTCTATAATGACGAACTTCCCCGTGACCGCCGTTGTCTGTAGGGGAACCAATCATCCGCGGGAGGGCAGGGGACTGTCCGCCCGACACTACATTTCACCTGGAGAGCAACCGTGTTTGAGTCGATCGCCATTGTCGGCGCCACCGGCGCCGTGGGAAGCCTGATTCGCCAAATGTTGGAAGAACGGAATTTTCCGTACTCGAAAATCACATTTCTGGCCTCCGAGCGGTCCGCAGGCACGACGATCACGTTCAAAGGTGAAAAGCACAAGGTCGAGTTGCTGCGGCCCGAAGCATTCGACGACATCGATCTCGCCATTGGTAGTACCCCCGATCCGGTCGCGAAGGAATTCTGTCCTTGGGCCGTGGAGCGCGACTGCGTGGTCGTCGACGAAAGTGGTTACTGGCGGATGGACCCCAACGTGCCGCTGGTTGTCCCCGAGATCAATCCCGAAGCAGCTTTCAACCATCGAGGCATTATCGCCAGCCCGAACTGCTCGACGACGCAGATGGTCTTGGCGATGAAGCCGCTGCACGATGCCGGCACGATCAAACGAGTCATCGTGAGCACCTATCAAGCCACGAGCGGAGCAGGGGTGCAAGGCCAGGAAGACTTGATCGCCGGCAGCCGCGCATTTTTGGAAAAAGAAGATTACAAGTATCAGGTCTTTGCCCACCCGATTGCTTTCAATTTGATTCCGCAAATCGGTTCGCTCAAGCACGAAGGCTACACGAGCGAAGAAATGAAGATGGTCTTCGAGACCCGCAAGATCTTGGGCGACGATTCGATTCAAGTTTGCCCCACGTGTGTGCGCGTGCCTGTGGAGAATTGCCACAGCGAAAGCATTCTGGTCGAAACTGAAAAGAAGATCACCGTGGCCGAGGCACGCGAGTTGTTTGCCGCGACGCCGGGCATCAAAGTTGTCGACGACTTGGCGGCGGGGGTCTATCCCATGCCCGCCAATTGCAGTGGCGACGATGCTGTGTTCATCGGCCGTATCCGCGAAGATCTCTCGAGCCCCAACGGCTTGGCCTTCTGGTGCGTGAGCGACAACCTTCGCAAGGGTGCCGCCACCAACGCCGTGCAAATCGCCGAGTTGCTAGTTCGCTCGCAAGCGGCTGTGTAGTTCACTGAAAATGTTTTTTACAGGAGGAAGCAGAGGCAGCAGAGCTTTAAGTCATCCTGAGAGAGCCTTGGCGACCGAAGGATCTGGCCTGCAGTACCTTCACATATGGCAGGCGTGTCATAAATGAAGCCAGATTCCTCGGGTAGCAGAACTCCCTTCGGAATGACAATTCTTCTCTCTGCTCACTCTGCTTCCTCCTGTAAATTTTTTCTATGCCGACGTTCAAACTCATCATCGCGTACGACGGCACGAAGTTTTCCGGTTGGCAGTTTCAACCCGATCGCCGTACGGTGCAGGGGGCCGTGCAAACCGCGTGGGAACAAATCACGGGCGAAGCCGTGCAAGTTTCGGCCACGAGCCGCACCGACGCGGGTGTTCATGCCCTCGGGCAAGTTGTCGGCGTCAACTCGAACACGCATCTCACGGCCGATCAGCTTTATCGCGCGATCAACGCCAAACTTCCCGAGGATGTGATTCTCGTGGCGATTGAGGAAGTCGCGGCCGGTTTTCATGCGACTTACGACGCCAAAGGCAAGCGCTATCGCTATCGCATTCATAACGAGCGCACGCGGCCGCTATTTGATCGCAACTTGGTGTGGTACGTGCCGCAACCACTGGATGCCGAAGCGATGCACCGGGCAGGACAAGCCTTGGTGGGGACGCACGATTTCTTGAGCTTTCAAGCCGCGGGTTCCGAACGCGAAAGCACCGTGCGGACGATTACGGCCATCGAAGTTCGTCGGGGCAGCAACGACCAAGCTTCCCGCGTGGAAATCGACGTCGAAGGGGATGGATTTCTCTACAACATGGTGCGAATCATCGCGGGCTCGCTGGTCGATGTGGGTTCGGGGCGGCGCGATGAAAAGTGGCTCGCCGAGGTAATGGCCGCACGCGATCGACGTGTGGCGGGGCGGACTGCGCCCCCTGAAGGGTTGTGTTTGTTGCACGTCTATTATTAGACAATTCACGCTCGCCGCTAAGCCGCGAGCGGCTCAGTTCAGGGTTTCCTCTCGGTGCTGACCGGACTAAACTAGTAGTCTCTCCCTGTCACACGGAACACCGAGCCCCCACGCGGATTTCATGGCAACTGGCGGAAAAGAATTTGTTGGCCCTTATCGGCTGTATTATCTCATTCGTGCTGGCGCGATGTACGAGATTTGGGCCGTGCGCCCCATCGGCAAGAACGAAGCTTTTGCCATGAAATGGCTGCCCGCCGGTAATAAGCACACGCGCCAAGCGGCGAACGAGCTCAAGCACGAATACACCGTCGGCAAATCGCTCGAACACAAGTCGATTATCAAGACGCTCGACTTCGGCACGGCCAAGGACGGCACCTATCTGATCATGGAGCTGTTCAAGACTCCGAACCTGAAGCAGCAAATTCATGAAGGAGTCGAGCGCCTGCATTGGCGGATGGAAGCCATCCTCGGCGAGGCCGCACTCTCGATCGAGTACATGCACAAGCAGGGGTGGACTCATCGCGACATCAAGCCGGACAATTTTCTAGTAAGCGAGACGAACGAAGTCCGACTGATTGACTTTACGTTGGCTCGCAAAATCAAAACGGGTTTTTCGAAGCTGCTAGGAAACAAGGCGCCGGTGCAGGGGACTTATAGCTACATGGCCCCCGAGCAAATCCGCGGCAAGGAAGTCGATGCCCGCGCCGACATTTATAGCTTCGGCTGCATGGTTTACGAACTCATGTGCGGCAAGCTGCCTTATACCGGCACGAGTACGGCCGACTTGTTGAACAAGCATCTTAAGAGCCGGCCACAGCCGATCGGCATGTTGCAGAAGAACATTCAGCCAGACTTCGCCAATTTGATTCATCGCATGTTGGAAAAAGAACCCAAGAACCGGCCGGATTCGCTGATGGAATTTTATCGCGAATTGAAAGCAGGGCGTTGTTTCCACATCAAACCGAAGAAGCCCGTCGATAAGGTGGAAACCAAAGACGACGAACACAACTGATTCGATATAATAGAGTACCCAAAGATTTCCACGCAGAGGCGCGGGGAACGCAGAGTTTTAAACCACTTATCGACGCTAAACTTCGCTAATAGGATTTGTATTCGTTTCTTATTAGCGCCTATAAGCGTCCATTAGCGGTTAATCTGAAACAAGAATTCAAAGTTGGACTGATTATGCCTGGATACGACTTTCGACTTCCGTTTGAGCAACCGATCTTTGAGTTGCAGGAACAAATCTCCGCGCTCGAGGCTAACGAAAAGAAAACGCCCGAGCATGTCGAGCGGATTCGCGGTTTGCGCCGGCAGCTCACCGAAACGACCAAGACGATCTACAACAATCTCGATCCTTGGGAAACGGTGCAGGTCGCTCGGCATAAAGAACGTCCTAAGTTCACCGATTACTTGGATCTCGTGTTCGACGAGTTCGTGGAACTTCACGGCGACAAGTTCTTTGGTGATGACCGAGCCTTGAGAACCGGCTTTGCGAAGTTGGACGAACACAAGGTGCTCGTCGTCGGTCATGAAAAAGGCAAAACGCTCAAGGAACGCAACGAGTGCTACTTCGGTTGCGCTCATCCCGAAGGCTATCGCAAAGCGATGGAAAAGATGAAACTCGCGGCCAAGTTTCGCTTGCCAATCATAGCCATGATCGACACGCCGGGGGCTTATCCGGGAATCGGCGCCGAGGAACGCGGCCAGGCCATGGTGATCGCCCAAAGCATGCTGGAAATGTCGCGGCTACAGACTCCAATTATCTGCGTGGTGATCGGCGAAGGAGGTTCCGGCGGGGCCTTGGGGATCGGCATCGGCGATCGCGTAGCTATCTTGCAGCATGCCTATTATTCGGTGATCAGCCCTGAAGGCTGTGCCGGCATTCTTTGGAAGAGTCATAACTACGCCGAACAGGCCGCTACGGCGCTCAAAATCACGTCCAAACATCTGAGCGAAATGGGCGTTGTCGACGACGTCGTCGAAGAACCGCTCGGCGGTGCCCATCGGGATCACCACCAAATGGCGGGCCGGCTGAAGGTTTATCTGATCAAAACCTTACGCGAACTTTTGCGCAAGCCGACCGACCAGCTGCTCGTGGAACGCTACGACAAGTTCCGCCGCATGGGACCGTACTTAGAACCCGCGGCGGTGTAATTCTTCGACGCGGCATCGCGGCTAGGTATGGTGATCGCCTCGGCGGATCGGCCAACACGGCATCGGGATGATGCCGGCTAACGCAGCCAGTGAAGGGGGCTCACTCGCGAATTCGAGCCTGTTACGAACGTCCGATAATCACTGTTATGTTCGTTTCGGGGTGCGAGAATCCCGCGAAATACGCCATTTCGCCTTGGGCCCCTACTCTGTGGCGATTAAACGGCATCGGGACGATGCCGGCTAACATGTTGCTTCCGCAGCGGCCACGTTATTGAGGCCGTGGTGGCCAGGTGGCCGTTGGCAATGGCGTCGCGGCGGGCTGGGCTGGGATCGTATTGTTGGCGCTCGCCGGTAGGGTCGGCCATTCCGGGAATGCCGCCTGCGGCCAGTTGTTGGCGTGCTGTTGGCTAGTCCGCTGGCCGTTGGGATCGAGTTGTTGTTCGATTCTTTGCAAATATGGCCCGATGACGTCGTGGATCTCGGGGGGAACGACCGCGTCGGTTTTGTCGATCATCACGACGATGTAATGGCCGGTCTGGGAGGCCAGAATTTGTTCTTTTTGCGCCTGGGGCAACAGCGACACGGCGAAGAACGTGATCGCCACGCACAGCAGGATGCCTTTGGCAAAACCGAAGATCGCGCCCATCTGGCGGTCAAAGTATTCGAGCTTCACGCGGTCGATGATTCCCGACACGAAGCGGAACAAGCTCCAAATCACAAACGACGTACCCATATAGATGAGCAGCATCGCCACGAATTTGTTGAGCGGCGGGGGGGCAATTCCGGCAAAAGAGGGTGCAATTTGATCCGCAAACTTGAGCGCCACGAAATAGCTCAAAATCAACGACGCGAGCGAAGCAATCTGCCACGCCATCCCCTTCCACATTCCAAAGATCGTGGCGGCGACCAGGACGACCAACATCAAGACGTCGTAAGTTTGCATGGGAGGATGGATAGAGGGTCCAAGGGAAAGAATATTCGGGGCGAAGTATAGCCAGCGCGATTGGCCGGGCGAAGGGCAGTTCATGGTGGTGCTGGCAGTGATAGCTTTGGTTCCGCCGCTAAGCCGCAAGCGGCGAAATCGTCTGGCTCGTAACCCAGGCTTTTCTTACATTCCCCGCCCTGTCCTCTGACCTCTGACTTCTGAACCCTTACTCCATGGCCGGCTTTAAGACTCATATAACTGTCAGCACGACGCTCGGCGTGGGTTATGGCGCGGTCGGTATGTACCTGGGCCTGCCGTGGGAATCGGGTGTCATCGCTGGGGGCTTGTGTGGCATCGGTGGCATGATGCCCGACATCGATAGCGACTCCGGCGTGCCGTTTCGCGAATCGATGTGTTTTGCCGCCGCGATCATTCCCATGCTCATGCTGGGACGACTCCAAGAGATGGGCCTCAATCACGAACACGTTGTGATTGCCGCCAGTGGCATGTATCTGTTCGTGCGCTTTGTCATCGCCAGAATGCTGGCGAAGTACACGGTCCATCGCGGTATGTTTCACAGCATTCCTGCTGCGCTGATTTTCACGGGGATTGTGTTCCTGCTCTCGGCGTCGGCCAACTTGCAGTTGCGCTACTTCAAAGCGGCCGGGATGTTCCTTGGCGTGTTGTCTCATCTTACGCTCGATGAAATCTATTCAATTGAATGGACCGGCGGGCGCTGGCGGTTGAAAAAATCGTTCGGCACGGCGCTCAAACTTTGGGGCGACAACCGCTGGGCCAACTTTTCGACCTATTCCAAGCTCACGCTCGTCATCATGATGATCCTGAGCGAGCCAATGGTCATGGAGCAATATGGCCGCCCCTCGCCGATGGAGATGGCCGCCAACGGTTGGCAAGGGATTTGGAACCAACAGCAAGATCCGAATTCGCCGATCACTGGCTTCGCACCGGGTCAAGTTTATTCTCCCAATGGTTACGCGCCACAAACCGTAACACAAGGGATGACCTATCAGCCCCTGCCCGTCGATCCTTACTCCCATCAGCAGGTCGATCGCACGATCTACGATACCGCTCGAAGATTGTGGCGGCGCGTGCAAGGCGAAACGAAATAATGTTAGCCGGCATCGTCCCGATGCCGTGTGACATGACTCTCGGCATCGGGACGATGCCAGCTAACTCCTCTCCGCCGTATCGATCCAGATCGTCACGGGCCCATCGTTCACCAATTCGACGGCCATTGTTGTGCGAAATCTTCCGGTTGCGGTCGGTGTCCCCCCTTGAGCGACATACGCCACGAACCGCTCGTACATCGCCTCGGCCATTTCGGGGGGCGCGGCATCGATGAAGCTGGGTCGCCGACCTTTCTTGCAATCGCCGTACAGCGTGAATTGACTCACCACGAGCATACCGCCAGCCACATCGGCGAGCGATAGGTTCATCTTCCCCGCTTCGTCATCGAAGATTCGTAAGCCCACAATCTTATCAGCGAGCCATTTGAGTTCTGCCTCGGTGTCGGTCGCTGCCACTCCCAGCAGCACCAACAGTCCCCTGCCGATTTCACCGGTCACTTCTCCTTCGACGACGACCCGAGCTTGGGAAACTCGCTGAATACAGGCCCGCATATTGTGTCGGGGTCGATGACGACCCGGCTCGCTTATTGAAATTGAATTGCAAAAACAAGTGACTTGCGTGAACCCAATGACGCTGCCATACTTAGGCGATGAGTTCCACGGTCTTGCTCACCTATTATTGTCTTTTGATTCTCCTGGCGTCCATCGGCGGCGGGATGATCCCCGTCTGGTTTCGGCTGAGCCATCGCTGGATGGAATGCGCGGTCAGCTTTGTGGCGGGCGTGATGCTGGGGATCGGTCTCCTGCACATGCTGCCCCACGCACTCCAGCAGGCCGAGCAATCGATCCCCCCCGACCAAGCTCATTGGCAAGTCGTGATGTGGGTGCTGTATGGACTCATGTTAATGTTTTTTATCGAGCGCTTCTTTTGTTTTCACCACCATGGCGTCGAGGATGGTGAGATCGCCTGCGAACATCAGCACGATCATGGTCACAGTCACGATCACCATCACGGCCACGATCTTTCCTGGAGTGGCGCGGCACTGGGGCTGACTTTGCATAGTGTGATCGAAGGCATAGCTCTGGCGGCCGGGGTTGCCCATGGCAGCGCGGAAGTGCGGTTGGCTGGCTTCGGCACGTTTTTGGTGGTGCTCTTGCACAAGCCGTTCGACTCGATGACCATCGCCACGCTGATGGCCCACGGGGGTTGGTCGCTCACCTCGCGACACGTGGTGAACGGCTTATTCGCGCTCGCGATTCCCGTGGGCGTGCTGATCTTTCACTTTGGTTTCATGGCCGAGGGTGGCGGCGGCGACGTACTGGCCAAAGCACTAGCCTTTGCAGCGGGAACATTCTTGTGCATTGCATTGAGTGATCTGTTACCCGAGTTGCAATTCCACGACCACGATCGCGGCAAGCTTTCGTTGGCACTCTTGTTGGGACTTGCTCTCGCGTGGGGCATCTGCCAACTCGAAGGGGTGACCCATCAGCACCCCCCTACCCCGGCGTCGGCAGTCACGGAAGCCACGAGTTAGCCAGTCGAGAGCTGAGAGTCCAGAGTCGAGTGCCATACAGTGTGGCTCTCGGCTCTGGACTCCTCGCTCTTGACTCAATCACGCAAACAGCCACGTGCAAACGACCGTCACGATAACAATCCCGATGAGGTTGAGCACAAATCCCTCGTACGCCATTTGCCGGACGCTGATGCGATCCGTCCCAAACACGATAATGTTTGGGGCCGTGCCGGCAGGCATCATGAACGCGTAGCTCGAAGCAATTGCCGCGGGGACCATCAGCACTTTGTGGTCGATATTCCCCGCCTCGGCCATCGCCGCCATGATCGGCATCAAGAGTGTGGCGAGCGCCGTATTGCTTGTGAGTTCACTCGCAAATGTTGTGATGAAACAGACGAGCGCAATCAACACGGGAATCGGCAGCGAATCAAAGGCCACTAGTCCTTCGCCGATCGCTTTGCTCAAGCCCGACTTCATAAACGCATCGGCGATCACCACCCCCGCACTGAACAGCAGCAGTACACCCCACGGAATGTTCGAGGCCGTTTGCCAATCCAACAGCCGCTCGCCTTTTTCTTTACCGTTGGGAATGAGGAACATCGCCACGACGGCCAGAAACGCGACGCTTGCTTCATTGGCACCGGGCAGATCGAAGAGCCCGCTCCAACCGCCCCACGGTTCGATGCGCGTCATCCACAAGATGGCCGTGATGCCAAAGACCGTCATCGTGCGAATTTCTTCAGTCCGCCATTCGCCCACTTCCGGCATGATGATCTTTTCCGTCGCGCGCACTCCACGGGCGAGCCACAACCAAGTGAAGGGAATCATGGCGAGCAGCATCGGCGCGGTCCAAGTCATCCACTGCAAAAAGCCAATCTCTTGCCCCGTGGCGGTTTCGTAGTTCTCCATGAAGATCAAGTTCGGCGGCGTGCCGACCGGCGTACCGATCCCGCCGATGCTCGCCCCGTAAGCGATGGAGAGCAGCAGCGCGATGGTCAATTTGGTGTCAGAAACTTTTTCCACCACAGCAAGCACGATCGGCAGCAGCATCAACGTCGTCGCCGAATTCGAGATCCACATGCTCAACACCGCAGAGGCCGTGAGAAACCCCAGCACCAGTCGGCGGCCATTGTCGCCCCCCAAAAAGCTAACCATCCCCAGTGCGATCCGCCGGTGTGTGCCGCTCCGTTCCATCGCTTTGGAGAGCATAAAGCCGCCGGTGAGCAGCAGAATCATTTCGTTGCCATAGGCAGCCGCAACTTCCTTGGCGGTGAGCACGCCCACCAGGGGCAATACGGCAATCGGAATCAACGACGCGGCAGCGATGGAAATCGGCTCACAAACCCACCACATCGCCGTAAGAAAAGTGATGCCCGCGGTCCAGGCGGCGGCATTCCCAAGCCCCTGCCCTGCCACCCACCAACCGACCAGGACGGCCCCGATTGGCCCCGCCCACAATGCAAAAGATTTCATTCGCTCGTCCCAAAAAGAAAAGTGCCGAGGGCTAGTTTAACAACTGGCCCTCGGCACTGACTATGCAAAAATGAAATCACATCGCGTTATTTTTCCGCCACGTCGACTTCGCCTAACAGGCTTTCAAATTTGAGATCGGCGAGGCGGCCCTTTTGGCTTTTGCTCGCGTAGCTCACGCGGCAGGTGAAGCGTGGTTTCACCCAATGAACGCCGTCGTCGGGCATTTTTACGAATGGCGTGTGCGCGGGATAAGCGGCGAGTTGCTCGCTCAGGGCGCGTAAGTCTTTCACCGAAAGTTGCGGTGTGACTTGCCCCACGTATTGCAGTGTGCCGACGCTCGCGCCGGCGAGATACAGATTGTAAACCAGGCCTTCGCCGTTAGCACGATAGCCGACAATCAGACAATCTTCATTTTGTCGTGCCTTAGGTTGAGCATTCAAATCGTTCTTCGACTTCTTGCCTTTTTTACCGTCGACATCTTGAGTCCCCGCGAAATCCTTGATGGCCTCATCGAGCGGTTTCTCTTCTCCTTCGATACTTTGCGCTTGGGAAGCGATGGCTCCGACCAGGTTTTGTTTGACTGGCTTCTGAAATCCCCAATCCCACAATCTGTCGTAGGGAATTCCACCAATCACCGTGAACGATAGATTGAATGCCAAATAGGAACTCACCGCGAGATGGCAAAGCCATTGATAGCGCGGTAGTTCATGCACGCGCATGATCCAAGGTTTGATCGGCTTGAGAAAAAAATCCAAGAGGCCCGCCTCGCTCACTTCGCGCATGTACATCACGAACGCGGTGAATTGGCACACGGCAAGCAATGTGATGCCCGTGATCAATTGCGTGACCGCCCAAGTCGTGCGCGCGGCACTCTCTGGCGCTGTAAGTAGTCGTGCCGCGATGCTTTCGGCGACCACGACCGTCACGCAAGCGATCATCGTCCATGCCCAGGCGGGCAACTTGTAAATCGAAGATTCTTCGACTTCGCAATCGTCGTCCCCTTCCCATTGCCGATCGATCTCGACGAAGGAACCGATGCTGCCATACCAACCACACTTGCGGCAGACGAGTGTATCATGTGCATTGATCGGGGCGCCACATTTCTCGCAGCACGGGACAACGTCGCCATGTGACCTTGATTCCAACAAATCAATGGCGGAATCTTCGTCGTTAGGAGTGATCAACATCGACATGCGCGCGTTCCTTGGTCCGAGTGCGTATGAGGGACTAACATCACTAATTCGTGCGCGAACGATTCGCGTTAACCTTCCGGGCAAACATAGGTTGGTAAGCAAATCACCGCAAACACTTCTAGCGATTGCGCAGGGGAATCTCACTTGCAATTATGCGGTTGATAGCAGTAATCCGTATCGTGCCAGCGACTTGAGCAAAGCGTGCATAAGGGGTGCACAATGCACCGTAAGTAGACACCGCAATTCGTGCAACATTCGGCACGAAAACCAAGATTATTTCTCGCGGCACACCAATTGCTATTTTGGGGCTTTGCTTTGCGAATAGGCACCAGCCAATTGGCAACGCGATAAGCTAACTCGACGGCGAGTTGGTAGCATTCGTTTCACTGCGAGACCGGGAGCCGCTCCATGACGATTAGAAAGTTTTCCCACCCCATTTCCCACCTGACCCTCACCTTCCTTACGACCCTCACCCTTACCAGCAGCCTCCACGCCGTAGATACGCAGACTTCGCGTGGCACCCGTCCTGCTCCACAATACAGCGTTGATCCCAATTTATTGCCAGCGTTGTTGCCTCCGATGTCGAGATTGATCCCGTCGCCGTACAGCGATCCTCTAGCGATCAATAATCCTTTGGGAATTGATCAAACCGTTTCCGCCAAAATTGATGTGATCAAAACAGCGTCCCTTCAAGCGGAAACCGGCAATCCCAATTCTATCGAGGGATCGTTCAAGCCTGATAGCGAATCACAAAAGGCCCGACTGCCAGAGGCTCGTGATTTCACAATCAACGCGCCACTCTCCAATTCCACTCAGACCAATACGCTGGGAACCCTTCGTTCGCTCGCGCACGCCGATTGACGACCTCGGATTTTATTGAGCAAACAGAAAAGTCAGGCCTCTAAAGTCTGACTTTTCACATGGTTCCCGGACCCGGGGCAGGGTTTCGGGGACTTTTTTTGCGCGACTGGTTGGAACGTGCTTTCAAGAATCGCTATCGCGAAAGTCTGAGTTCCTGGGCGTCTTCTGGAAGATCCTGCATGCTTTGCCGCTCATGCGGATGGGCGAGCCACTCAAGAATACGCCAATCCAGCCAGCGAAAATCCTGATCGATGCCGTTGGCACCCATGAATTTGCGCACGCCAAGAAAGGCCAAGTGCCCGCCGTGGGTAGTGAGGATCGTTTCGACGCTCTCGCTGTGCGGATAATCAAACAGCGGACCGCACGGCACGACAGGATCGTCCTTGCTGAAGACAATCGTCACTGGCTGACGAATGGCCGCGAGTTTGGGTCCTGGCTGCGTCTCGCGGTAATAGTGAGCCGCCGAAGTAAAACCGCCGCTCGGTGCAATCACGATTTCATCGATGTCGCGCAACTTGCGTGGGCGCTTGGGAATCTCTTGCGGACTGATGTCGGGAAACGTCTGCCAGCGATTCACAACCTGATTCCAAATCTGTTTGACGAAGAATTTGTCGTAACGCCTTCCCAGCATCGTGCGAAAGTGGCGCTCGCAGGAAAATAAATCGATCGGGGGACAGACCACAAGTGATTTTTCAAGATTCCCGATCCGCATCTCGCCCGCCTCGGCAAGCATATTGAGAACGATCGTTCCCCCGAGCGAAAAACCCACCAACGACACGGGCGATTCTGAATAAAGCTCGCCGATCTCGCGAACCGCCGAAGCGATATCACTGTAGAGCCCACAATGAACTGGGGATTTGGCCAACCCCTCCCCTGCCCCGCAGCCACGCATGTCAGCGCGAAACGATCGATAACCCTGCGCGACAAGCTTCTCGGCCATGCGGGTCATATAGGTGCTTTGGTAGCTTCCTGCCAGACCGTGAACCAAAAGCACGCTAGGAGTCGTCTCGTCGGCATCAACGGGCGAATCTTCGTGTAGCACAATGAAGTCGCCGTCGTCGAGCAAGACTTTACGTTGCTTCGCCGTGTAGGGAGCCACTTTCCTCGGCCAATAAATCCCCATCAGGGTTTGCAGATGGGAATTGGCCAGCAAAGGATGCGGGCGAAATTTCCAGACTTCGGCAGGACGATTCGTCATGGATGAATTGGAAAGCCGCTCGCGCGGTTGCTGAAAAATTGTTGGTAATTTGTGCCGATGGCACGAACTGGTGGGACTGACAATCTATCAAAAAGTAGCTTCCGAAGTCACCACAAAACCATTGTGCCTACCGACTTGACTGCTGGCAGCGCCGCATTTTGCCCTTTCCGCAAAGTTTACCAGACTGCCTCAACCCCGGAGTCCGGTTCTGGCGTTGAGTTTCTTGCGAGTCTGACCCGAAGTTAAGAATGTGCCAGCAGCGCACGGCCATCGGAACCAGGGAAATGAACTGATGAAACTTTCTGCCTCGCCCGCTCGTGTCGCGTTTGTCGTTCACCTGGAAGGACCCCACGTGCATGATGGCCAGTCGGGAGCCGCCCATTTCGCTCGCGTTCAGCATCTCGTGCATTTATTCCGGGGCCATCATATCCCCGCGACCTGGTCGGTAGCCGGCTGCTGCGACCTGCATTTGATCCAAAATAAGAGCCTGCTCCAGTCCGATGACGAACTGGCGCTCGCAATTTCGGCGAAACAGGCCAATTCGCCGCTGCTGCGTGATTCGCTCCGCAAACGAGTCACGGCCATTCAAAACAACACGAACACGACCGTGGGATTGGTTTCTGGCGAACCAGCCCAGTTGCGCAATCACGCCGCCTTCCTGGCCGAACAGGGCTTGCGCGGGATTCTCTCGAACATGTCAAAGCGCAGGGGAGAAAACATATACTCCCCACTCCCCTGCGGCCTTTGGCAGCTTGACGAGACGCTGGCGATTCCCCACCGCTCGTGGTTGGCACGCTTGGTTTCCGGGAGCGCACTGCACCATTTGCAGAAGTTGCTCACCACGGAAAAGATGACCATAGTTTCCGTCGACGCGATGCGACTGGCTCATACGTCGTCGCGTAGCTTGCAGAATCTCGAAAAACTGTTGCGGCACGTTTCACACGCCGCCAGTCGCGAGGAAGTCGCGATCACAACAGCCGGCGAGCTACTCGCGGAACTGACCGCCACCCGCGTCGCCCGTCCGCAACATTCGATCCTCCGCGCGGCGTAAGCACTCGTGGCTTAGCGATTTCTCAAGAAGTGCTATAATCGCCCCATGCACTTCCGCGCTGTTTTTCTCTTTGTGGCACTCATCAGTGGTATTGCACTTTGCCGTGCCGCCGAGCCCGTGTTCTCGCCGTTTCTCGTAAACATGCCCATGAACAGCAACAAACGCTGCGTCGGCATCGCTGGAACCGCGGAGGCCTTGATCCAGGGTGAACGAAGTGAAAACAAACACTTCACTGTGGAAGACCTGGCTCACGACATCTACGAGAGTTTTACAAGCGGCAAGAGAGTCGCATATCCGGCGCAAATCGTTGTTGATGGTAAATCGCTGCCGATCGAAAACCCCGTTGTGCTTGAAGAACTGAGCACACGCGTTGCGAACCTTTACAAGGATCAGTTCAACAAGCTCCGCCGGACTCGTGAAGGCACCAAGAAGTTGCTTGCTGCCGAAGACCAAACGGTCAAAACTCGTGAAGATCTGGTGAAACTTCTCCAGGCAGGGCCGGAAAAGATTGGCTTCTTCTGCTGCTTTGGAACGCGTGTCTTTCCTGATGGACGGACAAGCCACACTAGTCATGCCGTTTTACTGCAACTCATGCCCCACGACAGCATTGCAGTCTACGACCCTAATGAACCTGGCGGAGCCGCTGAATGTTCGGTTGACGAAGAAGGGCTCGATTTGGAAGTCAGTTGGCGGTGCAAGTATCGCGATCAGGGAATGATCACCACGCAATACTACGAGATCGTGCCTCAAGATCGCTTCTTTTCCGCGCTCAAATAATCAGACAACCCAGCGATCCCAACCGCCGAATCGCTCTAAAATTCTTCCACGTCGGAAACTGAGCGCAATTACCGCGGCACCAATAGCGAGATTGCTCACCGTCGAGGCAGTCGTCTCGCCGTTTAAGATAAAGGAAGCCACTAGCAGCCAGGTTCCCAGGATTAAGTTGACGAGCCGCCCTCCCCTGCCGGCTTCGCTGAAGCCAATCACGGCGAACGTCACCACAAGGGCCCCCACGAAATGATTGTTGTTGGCCGAGGCTCCCACGTTTTCCAGCACCACGGGTGCTACCATCAGCCACACACCCAGGTTCGCACACACCACCAAGTTCCACGGAATCGAAAGCAGTTCCAAGCCCCCGGCCAGCTGCCGCCATAAGGGTTCTTCGTTCCCCGTGGCTTCATCGCTGGCGCGAACTTGAATCGTGCCCCCTTGCCAGAAAGCTTGCCACAACGATTGTCCTTCGCTGCGGGATCGCAACAGGAATTGGCCGGTCGCCACGACTTCGTCGATAGCCGGGCCGATCATGATCACGGTGAGTCCCGCTGTCAGCAGGCACCAGGCGCACCAAGCTCCGACCGCCACGGGCTGTAACACCACGAGAACAATGCTCACCACCCCCACGGGCACGATCATGATGCCGAACAGCACGACCGCCCACGGCATCGTTCGCCAACGCCGCGTACCACCCAGAAAACCCGTGAGGGCTTCGATCAGATACGTCACTGCCCCCAGTCCCGCATCGGAGACGGGAAATGCCTTGGAAACGTCCGACTCCAAGACATTCCGCGTTCCCTCGCCAAACACAGGATCCCAAATCTCGGTCGTATGTCCCAACTGAAACGCGGCCATGTAGCGGGCAATAAAAAACTGTAAAAACGCGCAGGCGATAATCCCAACGCGTTGTGGCCATGCGGACGGGTTGTAATTCCATCCGGGCGGAACATCGGGACCGGGTGTGGCTCGCGCTGCGACGATGCTTGGGACGATCACCGAAAACGCGACGACTAAACTCCCAATCAAATTGCTCATGTCGTATGACACGGCCGTCGGTGCCCAAAACACAAGCGGCGCGCACATCAACCATAACCCGGTGATCGCCACAAACCAACGCACCCAAGCAAACCTAGTAAAACAAGCGAGCGTACTGCCGCCGATGATGAGCGCGCTGGAGAGCAAATCACTCACCATCAAAGCGGGCGGATGCGGCTCGATCGTAAGTGCCGTGCTGGCCAGCCAGGCCCCCAAAATGATGTTCACCGCGAACGGCCACACGGGCGGACTTTCCGCCTGTTCCAAGTTTCGTGGCGCTATGTAGGCCGTAGCTGCCATGACTCGTTACCGCTCGCTTTTGCCGATGAGTTGTGCGTTCTCCTCCAAATCACTTGGCGGATCCAATTTGTTCGCCTCGTACCAGCCTTGGGGATCGGCCTTTAATTCGGCGATCATCTCGGGCAGAGTTTCGCGCAAGGAATGCTGGGCCCGCCATCCTATCAACGTCCGGGCACGTTCCGTGTCGACTTCATAATGTTCGTCGGCGAGGTCGATCATCCACGGTTTGATGAACGGCTCCTCAACAAGCGGCATGTTGTCTTGCAGCCACGCCCCAGCCTTGGCCATCACCTTGGGAATTTGCTGCGTTTCCCATTCTTCGCGATGCAATAGCCAGCCGATCAATCGCTGCAACTCGTCGTAGCTGATCGCCTCTTGCTCGGCCAACAGCAACGTCAATTCATGCGGCAACTCGGTGCGCTTCTGCACGAGCAGCACCAAGGCGTGGATCAAATCTTCGAGGTGCAAGAAAGCTTGCCCGTGAGAAAGCTCGCCGGGATAAACGCGGCTGGTGATTTGTCGTTCGAAGATTCGCTGAATTTGATTCGAGATGGGAATCGAATGGCACATTTCATCGTAGATGCCCGCGATGCGCAAAAGTACGTACGGAATGTTGCCATGCTTGTGGCGGATCAGTTTTTCGGTTTCGATCTTCGATCGGGGATAGTCCCAATTCGCATCAATCGGTGAGTCCTCGGTGATTTTCACTCCGGGGCGCGTGGGCTCCTGCACTAGCATGGTGCTGGAAAACATAAACTGGCCCACTTCAAAATCCTGAAGTCCGTTCAAGAGTCTCTCGGTGCCACGGAGAGTAATCTCGTCGTACAGCGGACTTGGTTCGCCAGAGAAATCGTAGTACGCCGCCAGATGGATCACCGACGCCAATTGATTGCCATGCCGTTCGCGGAGCGCTTTGAGTCCGCGTTGCACGCTTGCATCCGAGCCGATATCCACTTCGATGCAGTCCGCGGATTCCGGCGGATGGGGAGGTCCTTCGCGATCAAAGCCGATCACTTCGTAGCCCAATTGTTCGAGTCGCTCAACGACAGAGAAACCAATCAGCCCGCTACTGCCGGTGATGAGTACCTTCTCGCTCGGTCGAGATTTGGGGTGAGCCTCTGGGGGCAGGCGGAATTTGTCTACGGGCATCGTGACCTCCTGGCGCAAGTGTGCTTGAACCGTTTGGTCATCAAACTATGCAAAGACTATACCGGTAAGAATTTACGATGATCACGCACCACCACTTGGACGGTGAATGGCCAGAGTGGGTCCCTACAGGCCGCTGCCACAGAAATGGATCTACTTTTGTTCGCGGAACGTCGAGAAACTGACGTAACCCAAGATGAGGGACGCAATAATCGCCCCGATGTGCATTTTGTTGAAACCGGTGCTGCCGACGAAGATGTCAAGCACGAACACAACAAACACCAAGGCCGCGACGACCATGCCGGCAATCGTCATGGCTTTGGACATTTCGCGCAAACCTTCTCTGGAGGACAACAAAAGGCCGACTTAGGCCAAGGGCGTTACGAACTTCTAAGTATAATTCCCGCCACTCGGCTGTCAGGATATCTCAGCACAAAGGGGGCGAAAATCAGCCGATTTGGCGGCAAATCGGGTTCCGTTTGCACCAAAACTACGGTCTCTGCGGCCCGCGCACAAGGGCCACGGCCAGATGAATCGCCGTTACGGCGTGGCGACTGGCTCTTGGGACGCCAAGGCTTCCAGCTCGGGAGAAACGTCCAAACCACGTTCCCGGCGAATTCGGGCGACCATTCCCACGATTTCCTGGATCACGAGTTGGTTTTCGGCGATGTTTTGCCAGGCCTGAAAATAGGTCCAACACACAAAAGCCAGTCCTGCGAACGCGGCGATTAAATGCACGTTCGTCATATCGGCCGTATTAGGCCGGCCCGTGCCAGGGTCCGAGGCGGCCCCCAAGGCACCCACGGCCACAACCGTAAGCATGCCCATCACGCACCAGGGGAATGTTCGCCGTTTGAGTTGGGTGCTCCGCCGCAATGGCCCGGGATCAAGTTTGTAGGTCTCGGTCACTTCCTTGCACCACCGGCTCGTGCCGATAAAGTACGTCACCACAATGCTATGCACGAAGACCACGGCCAGCGCCGCGGCAGTCCCCGTGAGCATGTGGACCCCACGCCAACGGAGCGTGGCTTCGGTAGGGTCGTGATAGAGATCGCCAATCGTGAGGCCGATCACCAACGATGCCAAGAACAGGCCGATCGAGAGCGAAGCCAGGGTGGGAAAAATGCGGGTCATGGCCGTGACAAATTTGGTGTGCGGGAAACCATCATTTTAGTTTCCAGCCCACGAAAATGTCAGGGGCACCTACCTGCGGCTAGGGACTACGAAATTGTGGGCAATCGCCAGATCACGCACAGGCCGATGAATCCCAGCAGAAAAACCAAGGCTTGGCCATAAAACGGCAGCGGCGACACATAGGCGACGATCCCCAGTGCGATGGCCACCAAGACCGTGGCATGCCATTTGGCTCGTTGCCGCACGCCCCGATGCTCCTGCCAATCGCGCAAGACAGGCCCCACCAATTTCGACGACAGCAGGAAATTGTGAAACCGGGGCGACGAGCGTGCCGCGAAATAGCTGCTCAAAATCAGCAGCGGCGTTGTTGGCAACCCCGGCAAGAATATGCCGATGATGCCGAGAACCAAAAACAAACTGGCGAGCAGAATAAATACGGCTTTCTTGAACCCCGTCACGCCGCCCCCCAACCTTCGATGGGGAGCCCAATCGAAACCACGTTCAAATCGCCAAGGAACTCCTGCGCTTCGCGCGCGGTAAAGCCAACTTTGGGGGCGTGAAAGGTACACGTAACATCCGCCCGCACCGTTGTTGCTGAAGGCTCGCCCGTGTCGCAATCCAGCCCACTAGGGAGATCAACCGCGAGCTTAAGAATTGATTGCTCGTTCAGCCACTCAATGGCCGTCCGATACGGTTCACGTGGTTCACCCACTGCCCCCGTTCCGAGCATTGCATCAACGAGCCAATCACATCCTTGTGCCGACTTATCGAGACTCGCTACGAGCTCGGTTGCCTGAGACAAATTGGCAATGCGTAGTCCTAAACGCTCGATGATTTGAAAATTCGTTCGGGCATCGCCCGTGAATTCCTGGGCGCGTGTGAGAATCGCCACTTGCACGGCCACATCGTGAATCGCCAAATGCCGCGCGATCACGAAGCCGTCTCCGCCGTTGTTCCCCTTGCCGCAAAGAATGAGCACGTTGCGTGGGCGCGGTTCTCGATTCATGAGAACGTCAACCACGCCCCGGCCGGCATTTTCCATCAGCACAATGCCAGGGATGCCCAGTTCTTCAATCGCTCGGCGATCAACGTCACGGGATTCAGCGCGCGTAAGAGCTTTCATCCCAGGATTATATCGCAGCCTGTCGCTTCCGATTAGGGCGTGGCGAAATGCAGGCCCGTCACCGCACCGGTTTGGAACGCCGCTGCTCGCCATGTGAACGGGATCGCTTCGATGTAGTACGGCGCACAACTGCCGGGGCGATAATGACCCAAGGAGTAGATGCATTCGTTCGGTGTTTCGAGCCCCATCTTGTAAGGCAGGATCGCCACCGAACCGAAGAAGTGAGCCCCCGACATGATCGGCTGCACGCAGCGTGGCCAGGTGTGGCCGTAGCGTTCCAATTGGGTTTGCTCGAAGTAAAGCGGCTTGTGGCACAACGCCGAGGCCTTCCAAGTGTAAGTAATCTCGGGCCAAACGCGGGGTTGGAGTTCCTCATTGCCCAACTGGCATTCGTACGGAAAATCTTCCCCAGCAACCCCATCGATGTGAATGCTCAGATCGACACTGTCGATGCGATCGCTCTTGAGGGCCGCTAATTCTTCTTCGCAGCTCTTCTGGGCTTCGCGAATTTCTTCGGCCACAAAATCGTTGTTGCCAAAGGGACGCACCATTTCCGAATCTTGCCTAGGTGGCGTCTGCAATTGGAAATTCAGATCGCTCGGCCCCTTCTGGCCATTAATTTGGGTCTGATCCTCGGCTTCATCGCTGGGCTCGTCTTCCGATTCCAGCGGAGTTTGTTCCGTTTCAACTTCTTCTGCATCATCGGGCTCGACGGTTTCCAGGTCGAACGAGTCTTCCGGTTCGTAGATGCGGGGCTCGCTGGTCAATTCCTTGGGCTCACGTTGACGACGGTTGATTTCGCCTTCGACCGCGTCTTGAACGGCATCGATCCGATTCTCAAGTTGCGGAATCGGTTCGGCCTCGGGTTCGTCGAACAAATCTTCGGGAACTTGTGCCGTGCGGTCATCGGCTTCAAACGGATCGATCGTATTGAGCGATGCATCCAAGTTATTGCGATTGGTCAATACGCTCCGGCTTTCACCGGTTTGAGGAGCAGGTTGTTCGACGGGAATTTCGGCGGGTGCATCTTGCAACTCCGCGGCCAAGGCATCGTCGTCTTCCCAAGCGGCAGCCATCCGTGCCGATCCTTGGGCGACTTCCTGCGAAGCGACAAAATCGGCCGGTTGAGCTTGAGGCTGTTCAGCAATTGGAGCATCCGGAGCATCAAATTCTTGCTCCATGATTTCGGCGGTGATTGCCACACTTGGAACCGCTGCGGCGGAACGCCCCCAATTCAAACCACCGGCAGAAACGAGCGGCCCTTGAGCACTTAAGAAACCAAGTGCCAACGCGCCTGCAAATTTAATGCTCCTCCACGGACGAGAATTCGGCCGTGTAGTTGGGCGCTTCCTGCGTGATTGCAATGTCATGGGGATGATTCTCCCGCACACTCGCCGGCGACACTTGAATGAAGCGGGCGTGCGTGCGCAGCTGCTCAATTGTTTTTGTTCCGCAATAACCCATTCCTGCCCGCAAGCCACCTACCAATTGGTACAGGTAAGGACTCAGCGGACCTTTATACGGCACGCGGCCCTCGACTCCTTCGGGGACCAACTTGCCGTTGCCAGCGTTTGTATGCGACTGGCGGTATCTTTCACTCGAACCGTGGACCATCGCCCCCAACGATCCCATGCCGCGATAGGCCTTATAAGTGCGGCCCTTAAAGAGCACGCGCTCGCCTGGGCTTTCGTCGAGTCCCGCCAGCAAGCCACCCAACATCACAACGTGGGCACCCGCGGCCAGGGCTTTGGTAATATCTCCTGAAAAGCGTATGCCGCCGTCGGCGATGATCCGAGTTTTGGATCCAACGGCCGCACTCGCGACATTAATAATGGCTGTGATCTGTGGAACACCGATCCCCGAAATCACCCGCGTCGTGCAGATCGAACCAGGCCCAATGCCCACCTTCACGGCATCGGCACCCGCTCTGATCAGGTCGCGGCAACCTTCAGCCGTCGCCACGTTTCCGGCAACGACGTCGATATCCCACTTGGCTTTGAGTTGCTTGACTGTTTCGATGACGTTCGACGAGTGACCGTGGGCGCTGTCGACGACGAGCAAATCGACGTCTTTTTCGATGAGGCTCTCGGCCCGTTCAAAATCGAACACGCCAATCGCCGCACCAACTCGCAAGCGCCCCTGGGCATCTTTACAGGCCTGAGGGAATCGCCGCATCATGTCGATGTCTTTGATCGTAATCAGGCCCGTCAGTCTGTTATTTTCGTCAACCAACAGCAGCTTCTCGACCTTTTTTGCCATCAAAATCTTCTCAGCTTCCCCAAGCGTTACGGTCCCCTGTGCTGTCACCAAGGGTTCGCCGGTCATCACTTCAGAGATGGGCAAGCTATTATCTTCGAGAAAACGCAGGTCGCGGCGGGTTAGAATTCCGACGAGCTTGCCGTTTTCGGTGATCGGAATGCCCGACACGTTCGACTCGTCCATCGTCTGCCGCGCGACGGCAATGCTAGCATTGGGGGGCAGCGTCACGGGATCGACGATGATGCCGTTGGCCGAGCGTTTCACCTTGTCGACTTCCTCGGTCTGCCGCTCGATCGACATGTTCTTATGAATGACGCCGAGGCCCCCTTCTTGGGCCAGCGAGATCGCCATCTTGCTCTCGGTGACCGTATCCATGGGCGAACTGAGAATTGGCATCCGCAATTCAATGCGCTCGGTGAGCTGGGTCGTGACGTCGACCTCCGAGGGAACCACTTCGCTGTAGCGGGGTTCGATCAACACGTCGTCAAAGGTAAGAGCAGTGGTGGAAGGGAGCTTGTCCTGCATGGCGAGACTCCAGGGCTCAAGGTGAATCCCGGATTATCGGCGAGAGGGGGCGAGTTGGCAACCGGTCAGGTGAGACGTAAGCGTGAGCGCCCGGAGAAACCACGAATCGAACGAATCACACGAATAATCGAAACCATTTGTAATATTCATGGTGAACTCTAGCAGGCTCCCCGCTGGTTAATCAACAAGTGAATAGCCAATCGGCGCGACGCCCCAGTCCAATTGCTTGTGAAAATCTCCCCCATCATCCACGCCGTTCCTCATCACCGAATAAACCCCCCAACCATTATCGGTCGATTTCATCTTGAGTGGCTCGCCACTAAAGGGATCAATCGTGGCTGGTTGGGGAAGATCAATATCTCGAAGAGACGTGGCTTCTTCTCCTTGCTCTTGCTTGTAGGACTGAAGCGCATTGAAAACTCGCAAACAACGCACATCGACCAAGTTGCGATTGGCGGCGATGTGTGCCGCGTCCAATCCCGGAAAGAGTAAACCGATCAGCGAAATGCTCATCGGCGTGCTATAGGATACTTGCTGCAAAGCGGACAGCTGTTCGGAAGACTGGTACGCGGGCTTTCCCAAGAGGGGTAACGATTTCTCATAGAAGTCGATCGTGTCAGCCTTGAACAAGGTGCCTTGCCAAGTAATAGGAAAGTGGGGAAACAAATCGTCGGCACCGCTCAGATTAAGAGCGCGCTCTGATTTCATCGTGCGGACGAACCAATCGAGTTCATCGTAACTCGCCAGTTCCTGGTCGAGTGAGCGACGTAGATCGGCCTCAATCGGCCCGGTGCGCAACGCGCGATTGATCATGTCGATACCGATCCCACGCAGCGCCATCGCTTTAAGGCCGTTGACCAGGGCAGGTTCTTGTTCCTGTAGCCGAGACAACCGCATCACGAGCAGTCCCGTTTTAACGGCCTCAGCGACATTCCCTTCCGCCAATAGGACATCCAATTTCAATCGAAGCATTCGGGTACAAGTTCGTAAAGTCTGATTTTTGTCCAACATGCTCTCGAGGAATGGTTGGAATTCCAATGAGTAGTCCAAGTGCGGTGCATAGGTTTTGCACTCGATCGCTTGTCGAAGTGCCGGCTCAATCGTGGGATAGTTATCCAAAATCGAGCGAATCGCTGTGATCTCTTCGGCAGAAAGTTCCAAACCGTGGTTAGTCTTGATGTCGTAGCTTTGGCCCACAGGTGTCTTGAAGAAAAACGCTTCATCTTTGGCGAAGGCTTCGACTTGAGGAGCAATCTTTGCTAAGTATGTGGCACCATCTTCCGCGGCGGGGACTGTCTTAGGCGCCAGTTCGGCGATACTCGTGGGCTCGCCCGACGCGCGAAGTTCAGCCAATCGCGGTGCAAGTCTGAGGTTGGCCCATACCGAAACACCGGCGTAGGCAATCATTATCAAGGCAATTAGGGCAAGTACCAAATAACCGATCCATTTCCAAAATCGTTTGCTGGTCAAAAACATGCCCGTTACCTCAGGTTAAGTTTCGAGTCTACCAACTATCTTTCGTCGCGCAGGGTCTAATCTTGCCCTTAAATCTTCGAGATAGCCTGCTAGAATATTCCATAACCAAATAGGAATGCTCCCATGCCAACCCCGCCCCCGATTCACCGTGATGCCGATGGCCGGCCCGATTTTATGGTCGTGCTGGGCGTTGCTCCTCCTTATGCGGAGGAAGACGTCAAGCAGGCCTATTTCACCAAGGCCAAGGAATTGCATCCCGACCATGGTGGAAACGCCCACGACTTTGCGGCGCTCCATGAAGCGTTTCAACAAGCGCAAGCCTATTTGGAATTCCGTGCGAACTCACGCGGCTGGATCGCTCGGCAGATGGATGGCTATCTGCAATCCCGCGACGTCATTGCGAAACTCACGGCGATGGGTGCGAACGTCGAAACGAGCATGATCGATTGGCTGCAGCGCTCGTTTGGCGACTTTGCCGAACTCACCGACGCGATCACGGCGATCCGCCTGGAAAACTCGCAGCAGGCCGAGGCGATGATCGATCTGATGATTGCCAATCGGACGGCGCTAGAAAAACTGATCCGTCTGGAACTTCCCGGCTGCACGCTTTCCGATGAGAGTGCCCTGCAGCTGGCAGCTTTCCAGCAATTGCATCACCTGGATCTTTCGGGGACGCAAATCACCAAGGCAGCGTTGGAGTTGGTCGAGGCCCTGCCCGCTCTCGAGTCCTTTGAAGTCAACGACACAGGCGTCGGTTGGTGGGCCCGGCGGAAGCTCGCCTCGCAGCTACTCCAACGGAGTGAAGAGATCCCCACGCTCGTGGAATAGCCTGTTTAATCCCCCTTCAGCGCATAAAAAAACCGGAGGCCGTCCGAAGACGGCCCCCGGCGAGGGGGATGTTCCCTTAAGCGATTCGAACCTTAGTAGGTCAGGATCGCATCACATGCCATCATGTCGCGGTCAATTCCTTCAGCGGGGCACCAGTCCTTACGAACTTCAGGACGAATCATCAGGTTGCCAAGCAACTTGACGTTCACGCCACCGGTGACTTCGTACCGCGAAGAATGGGTATTGTACGGAGCGAATGGGCCCGCACCTTTCCACCATTCGAGACGGGTACCTAAGCCGATGATGTCGTTCCATTGATAGATCAAGTACTGGTTGACACCCACGTTGTCGATGCGGGGATTGCCGGCATCGTTATTTTCGTCCGTCGACAGGTAGTCGGTCTGGAAGATATAGCTCAACTTGTCGGTCAAACCGGCATTCATCACGATGCTGTGCGAGTAGCTGTCGTCGCCACCACCATCCTTGAGACCGAAGTTGCCATAGGTCAGCAAGTAGGTGAAGGAGACGGATTCAGCCATCTCGGCCGTGAAACCGCCGAGGTAGTTGCTGCCACCATTGGCGTTTGTAAAGCCGGTATCCCAACCTGCGGTCCAGCCGTTGTACACGGTCAAGCCTTCAAAGCCGGTATAGGTGGTCAACACGCCCGTATGAGTAAACGGTTCGCTGTTGTACATCGTGTACGAATGGCTAAAGAAGAAGTTGCCAGTCGCGGGAATCACTTCGTAACCCAGCGGGGTAAAGAAGTGACCAACTTTGGCGGTGAAATCGCCAGCGGCAATTTCGCCGTACGCTTGGGGGATAGCCCAACCGTACACGCCATTGTCCCAACCGTTATCCCATTCGTTGCCGGGGTTGCCAAACGCTTGGGTCTTTTGAGCTTGAGTACCGTAGATAAAGTCACCACGGAAACCCCAGTCCAAGCCGTTCGAACCATCAGCGGTCTTACCGGCATAGAACCATTGTTGAGCAACTTGCAATTCACGAGGAACGTCGTCGAACGATCCCAAGTCGCCACGAGTCACCGAGAGGGGTTCCTGACGGTCATAGTAAGCGATTTGAGTCCAGCCGCCGATTTCCAGCCAAGAGTCTTCCAAGCCAAGTGCGCTGGCCAGGGTGAAATTCTCGAGGCAACCACCGCCGATGCCGCTGAACAAGCCAACTGCACCAACGCCACAACCACAGTCACAGGGATCGCCGCATTCGCAGCCGGGATCACAAGAATCTTCATCGCAACTGGCAGGTGTTACGAACGAATTCGACCACTGCACGTTGCCTTCCACGGCGAACACCGGCGCCGCAGACAGCACAAGAGCAGCGATACCTGCTGTCCAAGTTTTTAACTTCACCTTATAGCTCCTTCTGTTCTGCCCTTTGCCGGATTGGTTCCAACCAACGATCGCAACTGGGCAAGGTTTATTTGACGAACTCCGGTCCCAATGGACGGTCGACATGGGGACCGTATTCGCGGGAGATGCGTCCGCCTCGCTCTCATGTATCGACTGTGCCGAGAACACCAGTCGAGCCACGGCCACGCATTTCTCTCAAAACACCGCTCGTAACACGTGGTTTTTGTGAAAGATTACCGGTTGTACGGATCGCACGACCGTCCACTGCAGATTCCACAGTGGGATTGGCCTTATCAGATATCACGCCAGCGTGGGAAAAGCTTCCGTGCGCGAAAAGAACTTCGCAATCGGCAAAGTTTAACACCGTGCATTGGACTGCGAGTTTTCGGCCGAGATTTAGCCCCGCACTATTTAACGGGCCGCACCATTTAATGGGAATGAGGATGCGCGTGGTCGTGGGCTGTTTCGCTTTCCAGCCTCCAAGAATCGACAAGCCATTCGCCCCCGCGACTGGGGCTGATTGAACGCAACAAAACAAGCTTCATCGTGAGCGAATCGTCGGGCTTAACGGTTTGGTAAGTCACCTCCGCGCGGGGGTTCGGCCCGTCGGCATCGGACTTGAAATCCCGCACGGCAAACTCCAACTCACCATGCTGGGCTTCTTCTTGAAGCTTGGCGGCTAACGGATCTTCCCCCAGCTTGACCACATACATTTGCTCATCAAAAGTCTGCGGCTGCCCGCCAGGAGATGGGGGACCCATCAGATACATCTTGGCGTTGCCCGTAATGCCGTTGAGAGCTTGTTGATTTTCTGCTTTGGCCAAGAGCTGCAACCACTCTTGCGCGCTCGCATCGGCTTGGCTTTGATAAAAGCGATCGCGAACTTTAACCCGCAAAGGGCCGGCCACCACGCAAACGACGCTCAAAGCCAACGCGATGTAAACAAGTTTTGTCCCCGAAAGCGCCCCCGCCGAGTTGTTGATCCGTAGCACGGCCAGGAGCGACACAATAATTCCGGCAATTGGCACGACGACCAACAGTGGCGACAACAGTGCTACCAGGGAAGCCAAGCCCAGCAAAAATGCGCACACCGCCAGACTGCTCAGCGAAGTGTATCGGCCTAACTCGTCTGCTTCGTAGCTATCCATCAAGTTGCCGCCTGACGTGCAAATGGCTGTCCCATCGAAAGTATGCCGTAAACCACCATATTAACTGAGGTCAATACTTTCGCAACACGTCGGCCACTTCGGCACATTGCTCTTTCGTAACGTCGAGATGCGTGACGGCCCGCACTTTCTGCGGCGACGTGGCGTTCATGCGAATGCCGATCTTCAGGAGTTGCTCGCAAAATTCGGCTGCCGGGCCCAACTCGTCGGCCACGGTGAAAATCACGATGTTGGTATCAACCTGATCCGAGATCAAAGCCAACTTTGGGTTCTCGCGAATCCCCGCTGCCAAGATTTGCGCTTTCTCGTGATCCTCGACCAAGCGATCAATATGATGATCAAGTGCAAAGAGCGCTGCCGCTGCGAGGCTGCCGATTTGTCGCATGCCGCCACCGAGCATCTTGCGACGACGGCGAGCCTGTTTAATTTTTTCGGTCGGGCCACATAACGCCGAACCCACCGGCGCGCCTAAACCTTTGCTAAAGCATACGCTCACCGTGTCGAAATGCTGAGCCCAATCTTTGGCAGGTATTCCAGAAGCCACCACGGCGTTGAACAACCGCGCGCCATCCAAATGCCTCGCCAGATCATGCGCGGCCGCCCAAGCGCAAATTTCTACCACGCCCTCGTAAGGCAACACCCGCCCGGCCGCGCGATTGTGAGTTTGCTCTAAACAGATTAACCGCGTCCGTGCCAAATGATCGTTCGGACCACGTATCTGATCGCGCAATTGATCGAGATGCAAAATCCCGTTCTCCCCCTGAATGGGATTCACCCCCAAACCACCGACTTGTGCGTAGCCGGCTTGCTCATAATTAAGGATGTGGCAGTTGGCCTCGCAGAGAAATTCCTCGCCGGGGATGGCATGCACCAACAGGCCAATCAAGTTGCTCATCGTCCCCGAAGGCATGAACAACGCCGCTTCCTTGCCAAGCATCTGTGCGATGCGGGCCTCAAGCTTGACCGTCGTCGGATCTTCGCCAAAGACGTCGTCCCCCACCTCGGCGGCGGCCATCGCGGCACGCATTTCCAGCGTGGGCCGAGTGATTGTGTCGCTCAGTAGGTCAATCCGGACGGCAGGGGCCGAGACACCTTTCATTTTTTCGCTCCGCAAGAAACAATAGCCTTTTCAAAAATAATGAGCCGCCGGTGATTATCTCGTGTCCTTCTCTGGCGGGCAAACCCAGCTCGGGACGGGCAAACTCAACTTTCACCGACGAACCACCATGGAACTCGCGATCCGCCGCATCGACACCAGCCAAGCCGGCGCCGCCGAGGAATTGACGGCCCTGCGCAAAAAGCTCTCCGCCGACGGCGACGTCGTGAGCGAAGCAGGCCGGCAAAAGACGCTCGAAGTTTTCGGCGAGCCGCTCTCGCCGCAGCAAACAGTCGAACGAATTTGCCGCGAAGTCCGCGCGACGGGACTCGAGGCCGTGCTGGAGTACACCCACAAGTTCGACGGTAAAGAATTGACGGCCGACACGCTACGAGTTTCAGCAGAAGAATTGGCTTTGGCCCATGAGGCAGCTGATCCGACTTTTCTAGAAACGATTCGCAGGATTCGCCATAACATTCTGAAATTTCAGCAAGCGATTCTCCATCACGATGCTTGGACGGAACTCGAAGCAGGTGGCAATCTGCGGCAGCGTTATGTGCCATTGGATCGCGTGGGGATCTGCGTGCCGGGGGGAGCCGCGGCGTATCCCTCAACGGTCTTGATGACGGCTGTCCCTGCTCAAGCGGCCGGTGTGAAAGAACTCGCCATCGTTGCACCACCAACAGATTTTGGCGCTTACAACCAAGATTTGCTCGCCACATGTCATGAACTCGGGATCACCGAAGTCTATCGCGTGGGTGGCGCACAAGCCGTCGCCGCGCTGGCCTATGGAGTGGATGGGATCAAGAAGGTCGACAAGATCGTCGGCCCAGGCAATCTGTTTGTGGCGCTCGCTAAGAAGTTTGTGTTTGGCAGCGTCGATATCGATTCGATTGCCGGCCCTAGTGAGGTCGTCGTCATCGCCGACGATACGATTCCTGCAGAGTTCATTGCAGCCGATTTGATTGCCCAAGCTGAGCATGCACCCGGTTCAGGAATTTTACTTTCCTGGAGCGCGGATTTGATCGACGGCGTGGCCGCGGAACTCACCAAGCAACTGGCCGTGCTCGAACGTGGCGAACTCGCCCGTCAATCTCTCAACGAATTTGGCGCGTTGGTGCTGGTTGAGGATCGGGCCGAAGCCGTTGAGCTTGCCAACAAATTGGCCACCGAACATTTGCATATCGCCTGCGAAGATGCCAACGATCTGGCGAGTGAAATCCGACACGCGGGAGCGATCTTTATTGGTCCTTATACTCCCGTCGCGCTTGGCGACTACGCCGCCGGACCATCACATGTCTTGCCCACCGGTGCCACGGCGCGTTTTGCCAGCGGGTTGAGTTCGAATAGTTTCTTGCGATCGAACAGTGTGATCCAATTCGATCAAGCCGGCATGGAAGCCATCGCGGCCGATGTGTTGCGGATGGCCGAGAAGGAAGGCCTCACCGGTCATGCCAAGAGTGTCCTCGTGCGATTACCAAAAGAACAAGAGCAAGAATAGAACGCGGATAAACGCAGATTGTACGGATGATCGCAGATTAGATGTTCGTTAGTGATTTAAATTAAGAGTGAAATCAAATTAATTATCCGCGTGAATCATTTTGATCCGTGTTCATCTGTGTTCAAAGAAATCAATGAATTATTTTCGACCGAATATTGTCGCGATGCAGGGCTATGTCCCTGGAGAACAGCCACAAGGGGTGAGCAAATTTATTAAGCTCAACACCAACGAGAACCCTTATATGTGTTCTCCCAAGGTGAAGGCGGCGATTGGACGGGTCTGCCAGGCGGGTTTGCAGCGTTATCCCGATCCGATGGCGACCGCCTTCCGGTTGCAGATGTGCGACCTTTTGAAAGGCGATCTACCCGACATTACGCCCGAGTGGATTCTCTGCGGCAATGGCAGCGACGATATCCTCACGATTGTCACCCGAGCCCTTGTTGATTCGGGCGACGTGCTGCGCTATCCGAATCCCAGCTATGTGCTGTATAAGTCGCTCGCTGAGATTCAGGGTGCCAAAGTCGATGTCGTCAATTTCCAAAATGATTGGTCACTCGGCACGGATTTCTCCGCTTCCACCGAGGGTTTGAAGCTTGCCTTTCTGGCCAATCCCAACAGTCCCTCGGGAACGATGGTATCGCCCGCTGATGTGGAAAAACTTGCCGACGCTCTCCCCTGCCCTTTGCTGGTGGATGAGGCTTACGTGGATTTCGCCGACACGAACTGCATGGCGCTCGTGGCCAAGAACGAAAAAATCATGGTCTCGCGGACCTTGAGCAAATCGTACTCGCTCGCGGGCTTGCGGTTCGGCTATCTCGTCGCCCAACCACAAATCATTCGCGAACTCATCAAAGTGAAGGATTCTTACAACTGCGATGCCTTGTCGATTGCCGGGGCGACCGCGGCGATGGAAGACCAAGCCTGGTTCGTCGAAACACGCACAATGATCCTTGCCACGCGCGCGCGCCTCACCGCTTCGCTACGGCAGCTAGGCTTTAAGTGCGTTGATTCGCAGGCCAACTTTGTGTGGTGCGAACACGAATCCAAGCCAAGCCGACAGCTTTACGAAGATCTTAAAACAGCCGGCGTGTTGGTCCGCTACATGAACTATCCTGACTGGGGTGACGGATTACGCATCACGGTGGGCAATGATGAGCAGATCGATGCTTTTTTGACGATCTTACAGCCTTTGGTGAATTCTTAATCGATCGACTAACACGAGGGTACTCTCATGGAAGAATTGTTTACCGTCCCTTCGATGCTCTCGCTGGCCACACTTGCGGTTTTGGAAATCGTGCTGGGAATCGACAACGTCGTGTTCTTGGCGATTCTTTCGGGCAAACTTCCCGCCGAGCAGCAGCCCAAAGCCCGCATGATTGGTTTGCTCCTCGCCGCGGCGGGGCGGATCGCGCTCTTGTTTGCTATTTCGTGGATCATCACGCTCGACAAAACGACGCTGTTTGAACTCCCCTTCTATTGGGGTGACGAACACGTCGCGGCTGCCGGTGAGACGGCTGCACCACAACCCACCACCACGCGGATCACCATCAAGAGCTTGGTTTTGCTCTTGGGAGGAGCCTTCTTATTAGCCAAGTCGACTTGGGAAATCGGACATGAATTGGAACCGCACCCCGTCGGTTCAAAAGCAAAAGCACCGGCGAGTTTTGCCGCGGTGTTGGTGCAGATTCTCTTGATCGACCTTGTTTTCTCCATCGACTCCGTGCTAACCGCCGTGGGAATGGTCCGTCCAGAAGATTACACCCACCACTGGGTACCACTGGCGATCATGATTACTGCGGTCTTGATCGCGATTGCCGTGATGATCGCCTTCAGCGGCCCGGTTTCGCATTTCGTGAATGCGCACCCCAGCGTGAAAATGTTGGCGCTGGCGTTTCTTATTCTGATCGGCGTGGTGCTGATTGCCGAAGGCCTGAGCACGCATATTCCGCGTGGCTATATTTACGCCCCCATGGCGTTTTCGCTGGGAGTGGAAATGCTCAATCTCAAGGTGGCATCCGCACGTCAAAAGGCCGAGGCGGCAGCGCATTAGCTAGCACATTTTAGGTAAACCGCGTAAGCGCTGCGCGTCGTGGAAAGTTTGGTCGGGCCCCACCAGAGCGGGAGCCGATTTTACGGATACGTTGACCCCATTCGGCCTGCGTGCGCTCTGACCCAGTCGCATGCGTGCCGACCGCCACGTGTCTTTCACCCCGCTTCGCCGTGATCCACCTGCGTTACCCGCTGCTGGCTTTCTTGTTGTGCGCTCTGAGCGGCGCGACAACCGGCTATGCCCAGACTCTGTTGCCGCAGCCCGATCCCTTTGCTCCGTACGAAAAAGGGAGCCAAGGCAAATACGTGCCCGAGCCAGTCGTCGATGCGGCGGAGAATACGACTGCCAACTCCGTTCTTTGGGAGCAATACCAGGCCGTGCAAAACGGCACTGGTGTGGTCACGGGTGGCTGCCAGGGCTGTGGCGGGAGCTGTGGAGGATCTTGCAACTGCGGCCCCTGCGATCGCTGCAGTTGCACGGCCAAAACCTTCCCTTGGTTTGAAGGACCTGGTGCTTGCGACAATTGGTGTGTCGGTCCCCGGTGGGGCATTGAAGCAACCGGCCTGATTATGTTCCGCGAGGATGCCGATCTGGGACCCATCATTAATGACGTTGGGGGCACTCCATCGGTGATCGATCAATACGATTACGCGCCAGGGGCACGTATATTCGCCACGGCCTACAATAGCCACGGCTGGGGCATGCAAGTCGGCTATGAAGGCATCAACGAATGGGACGCGGGACTCGAGTTTCCCGATTCCCCCGTGGCCGACTCCACCCGCAGCATCGATTTGATGAGCCGCTGGAATTCGGTCGAATTCAATTTCCTCCCCCGCGTGCCGAACGCGTGGAAGTTTTTTTCCGGCGTTCGTTACATGCAGGTCGACGAGGAGCTCGATGATTTTACGATCGTCGACAAAGTGATTCCTGTCCCCGCCGATCCCCCCGCAGCTCCTGCGGCCTTTGTCGATACCGGCACGACGACTGTGCTCGACAATCATTTGATTGGCTTTCAGTTGGGCGGGCTACGCGATGGCTGGCAGGTAAGCAACTGGCTCAGCGTGAGCGGCTTTGCCAATGCTGGCGTTTACCACAATGAAATCAAACGTCGCGACACGGAATTCAACGTGACAACCGTCATCACGGGAGACGATCTGGCGACCGCGCCCGACAACGAATTTTCAGAAACGACCACGGTCACAAGCACCAGAACCGAACGAACATTCACTGAAATCGCGTTCCTTGGCGAAGCCAGCTTGTGGGCGTCTGCTAAGCTAACACCCTGCCTAGCACTCAAGGGTGGCTATCAGGTGATGTTCCTAGACGGCGTCGGACAAGCCGCCGACACGTTCTTTAGCCAAGATTTCCAAAGCCGCGACGTGCTCTATCACGGCTGGCAATTCGGCTTGGAATACCGCCGTTAATTCACGGCGGGCATTGGCGACGAGATGGCTTCAATGCCTTCAGCGAGTGGCATCGAAACGTTTGTTTCGTGGGGTGCGAGCTCATTGCGCAAAATCTTAACGCCCTGCGGGGCCTGGATCCCCAAGCTGACTCGTGAACCACGAATATGCATCACGGTGATGACTATGTCGCCGCCGATCACGATCTGATCGTGCTTTTTCCGTCGAAAGACAATCATAAAACTCCCCAAACGGCACTCTCGTCAACGAGCAGCCCAACACTCAAGCATGCCATGAAAAGTGCTTGCAAGTGGCGTTCCGATGGAGAGAATTTTGTCGGCGATCAGATTCTTCCGAGAAAACACACGGTTTGGGAGGCTTGGAATTTCTGCCCCAACCAAACGTGTCCAATTACTGGCCAGGCTGTTCAGAAACTGATTCCGTTTCGGCGCGCGATATGTCATGCATGTTCTGGAGTTTCGCCCGCAGTGTCGTGCGAGAAATGCCCAGCATACGGGCAGCTTCCACTTGATTCCCGCCCACCGCATCGAGCACTTCGCGGAACACGGCCCGATCCACGGCAAATTGAACCTTACGATAGAGATGGTGATCGCCGTTGGCAATCATGCGCTTCACATAACTCATCAAGTCCAAGACGGCATCATCATTGACCCCACCGACAGTTCCCCCTTCGAGCGGATGCAAGATCGCTTCCGGCAGGCAATCGGGAGTGAGCACATCAGAGGTGCAATTCACCAGAGCGGTCTTGATAACCCCTTGCAACTCGCGGACATTTCCCGGCCAGGGGTAACTAGCGAGCTGTTCCAAAGTTTCCGGAGCTGACACGGTGACCTGCTTACTCACCACGGGGCAATAAACCTTGACGAAATGCTCGACTAGCAACGGCAAGTCATCGAGCCTTGACCGCAGCGGCGGTATTAAAATCGTGTAGGTGTTGAGCCGGTAAAACAAATCCTGTCGAAAACGACCCGCTGCCACCAGCTCGGGCAGATTTTGATTCGTGGCGGCAATGACGCGGACATCCGCCTGAATGGTTTCGCTGCCACCCACGCGCTCAAAGCGTTGATCCTGCAAAAGTCGCAACACCTTGGCTTGAATCGCGGGGCTCATGTCCCCGATTTCATCGAGGAAAATTGTGCCCCCCGAGGCTTGCTCGAACCGGCCTATACGTTGGCGGTCGGCCCCCGTGAACGAACCTTTTTCGTGTCCGAAGAGTTCGCTTTCCAATAATGTTTCGGGAATCGCCGCGCAGTTGATCGCCAGAAACGGCTCCGCCGAGCGGCGGCTATGTTGATAAATGGCCCGCGCCACTAACTCTTTGCCGACGCCGCTTTCGCCCAACAACAGGACGTTGATGTCAGATTCCGCCACGCGGCCAATCGCTTTGAAAACATCCTGCATTACGGCGCTACGACCGACTATCCGGTCCCCCACCACCGCGGCATTGTCAGCATTCGGCACAACGGCAGGCCGACGTGTTAGGCGGCTCGATTCGAGCGCTCGCTGCACAACGGTTCGCAACGTCGGCAAATCGAACGGTTTGAGCAAATAATCAAATGCTCCGCGTTTGGTGGCTTCGATAGCCGTGTCGGTTGTGCCGTGGGCCGTGATCATTACTACGGGAAGCCGCTGATCGATCTTGCGAATCGCTATTAATGCATCGAGTCCCGACATGTCCGGAAGACGAATATCGAGCAGCACCACGTCGGGCAACTTTTTGGTGAGTGCCTCGAGTCCCAGACGCCCGGTTTCAGCCGTTTCGACGCTGACGTCCTGACTTGTCAACGTCCGCTTCAAGCTGAAACGCACCCCAGCTTCATCGTCGATGACCAACAAAGTGGATTCAGACACGCGCGGCTCCTTCAGGTACTTCACTCAGTGGTAAATCAATCCGAAAAATCGTTCCGCGGTTGGGTTGTTTTGCGGTCGTAATCTCGCCACCATGCGAACGGACAATACGTCTGGAAATAGCAAGCCCCAATCCCATTCCCGTTTCCTTGGTGCTGACAAACGGATCAAAGATGCGATTTTGATATTCTTCTGCTATTCCCGACCCTTCATCGGCGATCTCGATATGGCAGGCTGCTTCATTAAAGTCTTCAACGACATTGACTTGAATTTTTCCGCCATCCGGCTGCGCATCAATGGCATTGAGTAAGAGATTCAAAATCACTTGCCGCAACTGCTGCGAATCTCCCACAACGGAAATCGGCTCGACCTGAAAATCGATGGCAATATCCAGCATCTCGCACCGCCGCCTCACAAGTTCCAAACATTGTTCAACAACTTGTTTCAAATCAAATGATTGTCGGATAAGTTTCGGTGGGCGGGCAAAATCGAGAAACGATTGCGTCATCTGCTCCATATGCTCGACTTCGTCCTGCAAGACCTGCAATTCCGCGCCACGCAACGGCACGTTTTGTTCGACTGCGCCATCGACAAGCAACTTGACTGCCGTGAGTGGGTTGCGAAGTTCATGGGCGATCCCAGCCGCAAGTTGACCGACCGCCGCCAGTTGATCGGAACGAGTCGCCTTTTCACGTGATTGCTCGAGCTCGTCCATGATGCCCACGGTTTTCTGGCGGATATCGCCAATCGTGGCGAGTAACTCATGAATGCCCGTCGGAGGCGGAAGCTGCGCCTCGCCGTTTTGAAAGATCGTCTCGGCCATCGAATGGACCGATCCGCCGAGTTGTTCAATCGAGCGGGAAATACCACGGGCCATGCCGAACCCTGCGAGCAAGCCTGCCCCTGCCCCGCATAATCCCAGAATGGCCAAGCTCATCCCAATGCGGTCGGCGTTCAAACGGTTCTGCCGGCTTTCTTCCGAAACCGCTGCTTGGCGGCGATCCAACAACTCCTGAGCCGTGGCCAATTCACCCACACTTATCGATCGACGTAAGGTATCGGAATTAACATTTTTGGAATCGATGAGTTGATCAATTCCTTCTTGAGTCTGAGCGATTGTTTTGCTCATGCGAATCAAATCGTCAGCATCTTCCGCAGACGAAAATGCCGACACCCGCGGCAATAACTCGTTCGCTTCCATGATCGCCGTCTTGGCCAGATCGATGTACTCTCGATCCTTGGTGACATCGTAACGGCTTAAGGCATGACGTGTATCGCGAATCGCCAACACGAGTTCCTGAGTGGAGAGCACCGCCGTGACACGATTGTCGAGCAACAACGAAACACGATCATTCCACCGATACGCATAAATGGCCGCTGCCAAACCGACGCCCAGCAGCAACATGCTCACCGCTAAGGTGGGCGCAAGAATCCGCCAGATCAAAGGAAAGCGCATGCGTGTGTTCCAATCCCGTCGAAAATGACCGTGGCGTTTGTGTAAGCAAAGCCCATACCGCCATTTTACTGCATTTTTGAACGAACGGTGTGCAGGATTTGGACAGCCGTTAGCTAGGATTTTCGGGTTCCGTCTCCGGAGCGTTTCCCGTGATGAGCCATGCCGAGCGGTCGTAGGTAAAGTAGCTCCAACCCCATTGGAAAAAGACAAGCACGCGATTGCGGAAGCTGACGATTTTCATCAAGTGAATAAACAGCCACATCAGCCAGGCCAGAAAGCCTGAAAAGTGAAGATTGCCTATATCGGCGACCGCGGCGCTTCGGCCGATCGTGGCAAGGCTTCCCAGATCACGGTAGCGATATGTCGGCGGTTGCTTCCCCGCGAGGCGGGCTTTGATGAGCTTGGCCACAAACTTGCCTTGCGAAATGGCAACCGCAGCCACGCCGGGCAATGGCTTGCCATCGGCTCCCTCGCAGTGGGCCATGTCTCCCAAGACAAAAACTCCCGGCTGACCAGGCAGCGACAAATCGGCTTGCACCTTGATCCGTCCCGCGCGATCGAGTTCCGCTCCCGAGCCTTCGGCCAACATCTTCGCCAAGGGCGAAGCTTGCACCCCCGCCGCCCATAACACCGTGTCGGTCGCCAAGAATTCGCTGCCACTCTCTGTTTTTAACGTCACGCCCTCCGGCGAAACCTGCTCGACGGCGGTTCGCAATCGCACCGAAACCCCCAATTTGTGAAGCGACTCCAACGCCTTCGTAGAAAGTTCTGGTGGATACGCCGCCAGGACACGCTCGCCGGCTTCGATCAACACGACATTGGCTTCGGCGGGATTGATGTCGTGAAAATCTTTTTTGAGGCTATGTCTGGCAATCTCTGCCAATGCCCCCGCAAGCTCCACCCCCGTGGGCCCCGCGCCAACGACAACAAAATTTAAGAGCCGATGCCGCACCTCATGGTCATTGGTCAGTTCGGCTGCTTCAAAAGCTGAAATCAACCGCCGCCGAATTTCCGTAGCGTCTTCGATCGTCTTCAAACCGGGAGCGAACTTCTCCCACTCAGAATGACCAAAGTAACTATGCGTCGCTCCGGCGGCGACGACGAGAACGTCGTAACTCAGTTCGCGATCTTCGACCAGAACCCGCCGCTTGTTGAGGTCGATATTTTTGACCTCGCCCATCAGCACTTGGCAATTGCGCTGGCCAGACAAGATGCCGCGCAAGGGGGCCGCGATATTCGCCGGGGACAAGCCGCCGGTCGCAACTTGATAGAGCAGTGGCTGAAACAAATGAAAGTTGCGGCGATCAACGAGCGTGACTTGAACGGGTGCGCGTTTCAGCCCCATGGCCACCTGAAGCCCGCCGAATCCGCCACCGATGATAACAACTCGGCGGGGCAATTCCGCAACGACTGAATGATCACTCATGCATAAACCGCTGGGCTCGAGAAATTGATCCTGTCAAACAGGCCCGAGCATAACAGGTATTCATAATCGCCACAAAGCAAGATCGCTATTCCGGCAGCGGTTGATCTTTCGTTTCCGGGGCGAACGGCAGCGTGAACAGAGCAATCAAAAAGATCGCACACATGGTCATGGCCGCATATCGCTCCTGCAGTCCTGGCACATCACTCGCGTAGAGGTCCGTGGCTAATTTGGCGGAAAAGAAACTCCCCCCCGCGGCAGCGAAGCGGCCAAGATTGTAGCAAAACGAGGTCCCCGTACTCCGCATGCTGCTGGGAAACAGTTCGGGCAAATAGATCGCAAACCCAGCGAAGACCCCCAATTGAAAAAACCACATCAGCGGCATCAATATGTAGGCTTGCAGGGGTGAGCTCATGACCCAATAAGTAAACAGAGTGACCAAGAACGCGCCCGTATACCAGATGGCGAACGCAGGCTTGCGGCCTAAGACAATGCAGGCTTTTGTCATAAACCACATTCCCACCGCGGCACCAATCATTTGCAGCGTGTAGGCCGTCGCCTTGGCGCTGTTGATGGCCTGAGGGATCTCCGCCTCGGGCAACTTCTCGCTTAAAAAATGCTCGCGGAAGACTTTTGTTTGCAAATCGATCGCGTATTCAGCAATCGCCCACAATCCAATGACACCCGCCGATGAGATCAATGCGCCGACGATCAGGTTCTTGCGCCAGCGGCTATCGCGCAGCAGATCGCGATACGGCGCAAAGATGTTTCCTTGCGGCAAGCGGCCTTCTGCTTTCGCCGCGAGCCAAGGCTCGGGCTCGCGCAAATACTTCATAGTGAACACCACCATCAGCGCAGGCAGCGCTCCCACCAAAAACATCCACCGCCAACCGCTCCCGGCTTCAATCACTTCCTGCGTTTCGAGGCTGCTGATAATTGTCAGCACGAGACCCGCGGAAAGATTGCCCACGGTCGACAGAATTTGCAGCCAACCCAAGGCGCCCGAGCGGGCCTGATCGCTCAACGTTTCGGCGATCAAGGCCACGGCCAAACCGAAGACCCCCCCTACCCCGAGGCCGGTTAGGAAGCGTGCCAGTGCGAAATCGAAATACGTGCGACTGAAGTAGCTCATCCCCGTGCAGAAGGAATAAATCAGCACCGTAATGGTGAGCATCTTGGCTCGGCCATAGCGATCGCCCAGCGCACCAAAGATCAAACCGCCGATGCCCCAACCAATCAGGAAGTAGGCCGTCACTTGTTTGCCCAGGGCCTGGACGTCGGCCCCCTCAATACCCCGTGTCAGATCGGTCAGCGCATCAACCCGCGCCAGCGAGAACAAGCGTTGATCCAAGCAATCAAAAAACCACGCCGCGCTGGCGATGATGAATACGAACCAATGATACGGCGTGAGATGGGTGTACCAACGTCGCTCGGACATGAGTCAACCTTTGATAAGCGATTCTGAAAATGCGATGAGTCGCAGCGTGCGATGCCACTACCTTACTCAGTATTCGCGCGAGAAAAAACCGCTGGAAAGCGAAATCAATGTTCTTCTCGCTGTTTTTATTCCGGCAAATCCTCCGCCGCCGGTTCGGGCAACCAGAAACACAAAATCGTTCCCAGCAAATAAACGCCACCTCCCACCAGACATGCAGCCAGGGCCACAGATTTTTGCGGCATGTAGGCAACGAGCGTCGTCGTCAGCAATGCTGCGGAAGTGCCAATCATGCGGCCACCGATATTGGCGGCAAAGCTTTCCCCGGTTCCCCGCAAATGAAGCGGATAAACACGCGGCAGATAGTTGCCCCAAAAGCTGAACTGGGCGACCGTCACCAACCCACAGGCAAAGATGCCCCACTGCAGCAAATCTAAGTTTTCGCGCGCGGGGAAATAAAACACCAGCGGTATCAAGAACAAGCCCGGAATTTGGAAAATCCGCAATAACCCTCGTCGACTTACGATTCGCACCGCCGCGAACGCGAGCAGAAACCGTCCGAGCAAACCGCCGAATTCCTGGTACGCGTTGACTTTCGAAGCAACCGTTTGCTCGATCCGTTTCTGTTCGGGCACCGGTTTGCCGGCTGTCATCTCTTTCACTTGGGGTAAGTACGCCACCATCCGCGGCGTGTGTTGCAACGCTCCAAAGGCCGCACCGTAGCTGCAGGCAAACATCAACGTCGTCACGATTGTTGTCCTGCGCAGTTGAGGTGCAAACAACTCGCGAATGCTCGGTCGTCGTAGTGTGCCGGCCGCTTTCTTCGCTGCCCAAGCGGGGGACTCCGGCAGGAAGGGGCGGATGATAATCAAGGGCAGCGCCGGCAAGACTCCGGAAATCAACGTGTACCGCCAGGCTTCATGCCCTCCATGGATGGCCGGCAACATCGATCCATACTGGACCGCCAAATAGTTCGCGGCCGTTACCAGAATGCCGCCGACCGAAGAAAAAGCCTGCGTGTAACCAAGTACCTGTTCACGCTGCTTGGGGTTGGGGAATAACTCGGCGAGCCAGGCCACCGCGGCTACGAACTCAACACACACGCCGATGAACGTGGTACACCGCAAGAACAACAGCATTTCAATCGAAGTGGCAAACCCCGCCGCGAAGGCAGAAAACGCATAGAGCAAAATGCTATAGGTCAGCACCCGCCGCCGCCCCAACACGTCGGTCAGATAACCGCCCAAGAGTCCAAACAATCCGCCCGCAATCGCGGGTATGAAAAACAGCCGCCCCACCCACATTTCAAATTCCGGCGTGCCCGGCGCGGCGTTCACCAGCTCCAGCAGCATCGGCCGCACAATGAGCGGCAGCATCAGCAGTTCGTAGATATCAAAGGCAAAGCCAATCGCCGCGATCACGCAGACGAGCCATTGGACGGGGGTCAAACGCTTGCTTTCAGCCATGGGCCACCTGATACATGGGAGCCAGCCACCCGTGGGTCACCTGGCGCGGGGAAGGTCAAAGAAGGCGGGACGAGCAATTTGCCCCCAAGATACCGATTTCAAGGTGGAGTGACAACGCAGATTGAGCCGCGGTTGTTAGCCTCGTACATCTTCGCTGATGACGAGTGCCGATTTCAGAATTACCAAGAAGAACCGGACGCTAGCGCGTTTCGGCTGATTGATCAGCCGCAGGGCGCTAGCCCACGGTTTTTGAAACCAGCTCTAGCCAACATGACGCAAGTGCTGACAACTCTGGAAAAATCTTCGTGAGACCTTAACCAACTTCATAAATCACGGGCCGATATTTGGGGGTTGGGATCGGTTTGCCAGCTTCGCGCGCTGCTTCGAGCCAAGCTGCCTTGGCGAGTTCCACTTCGTGAAGGGCCTCTTCCGGTGTCGCGCCGAAGGCCGAACAAGATTTGAGGTCAGGGATATCGGCGATATATCCCTCGTCGTCATCACTGTAGAAGATGTTGATATGGAAATCTTTCATGGCGTGTCGTCCTCCAGTCTTAGATTATACTCTTCAACTAGCTTGAGGAACTGCCGGACCTGATAAAGCTTGACTTGTCCTCGGACTTCTTGCAAATTCACAAGCTCAGGAATGTCGGGATGCGTGAAAATATGGTGGCTGCCGTTAATCCGAGCTAAGCAAAAGCCAAAGGCCTCGATCAATCGCCGCATGTCGGCAAAACGGATATTTCGCGATCCTGCGAGGATCTGCTGCAGAGTTTTTCTTGGGTTCATACTTCAACTCTTTCCCGCACAGTGCATTTGTCGCCGGGCGCCACTGTCTGGCTTGCCCAGCAGTGCTTTGGAGTAGCATGAAACCAGTTTCATTTCTTTGGCTTCTTCCGAGGGCGTTGCTGCGGATTTCGTTCCAGAATAGCGGCATAGCATTCCCTGCTAGTAAGTTTTAATCGGAGAGCCACGATCATAACGCAAAATGTTATAGGCCGCAAAGCAAGGTCATTGCTGCAACCCCTTCAGGGTTGGCGTTATTGGAGCGATGTTTTCCCAGGGTAGTGGCCAGGAGCCACCAAGTGCTGGGCTGAAGGAGAGAACCGCTGCGCGGTAGGTCAGGCTCCGCCTGACTCTTCGATCATTGCCTTGATGTCAGGCGGAGCCTGACCTACATAAAATGGATTCCCGACTTCTCGGGAATGACGGGGTAAACCTTCCCCTAGCCCCTCCCACTGAGTACTTACACAAAATGAGCCGCGGGCACCGTCGCGCAGCGTTGGTCGGCTAGCCGCGGGTTCTGGGAATTCACGTTTCGTCGCGGCGTCAAAGAACCCCACGCTAGCGCGTTTGGGCTCAAGGGGAGACAGCGTCAACAACTCTTTTTGTGCTACTTCGTGTTTATCGTGGCTGGTTCGTTGTGAGATGCGAGGCAAGCAAGCGAGCCGATTGACGAGTAATCGCTGGCCGCACAATCGTTCCAACCCGCACCTTTTAGGCAAACGGAACAGACGTGGCTCGCCGACGAGCAAACTGGCTGCGGTCGGCCACCGCTTAGCTTTTGTCGCGTTCTGTGACCAATACTAAAACTGAGAATTTGGTAAGGAATTCTCCACAAGGACCTTAATTCATGATCGTCATCGTTGGATTCATTATCGTTATCGCGGGCGTGCTCGGCGGCTTCTCCATGGCTGGCGGACATGCGGGAGCCTTATGGCATCCCTCGGAAATCGTCACCATCGGCGGGGCCTCATTGGGCGCGCTGATTGTGATGTCCAGCAAAAAGACCCTCGTCGACCTCTTTAAGGGGGTCATGCAGGCCATTAAAGGTTCGCCCTTCAATCGCAAGATGTACAACGAGCTGTTCAGCTTGATGTACGACCTGATGAAGACCTCCCGCAAAGACGGCCTGCTCGCCATCGAGTCGCATGTCTCGAATCCTTACGAGAGCACGATCTTCGCCAAGTATCCGTTGATTCAAAAAAATCATCACGTCTGTGAATTTGTGGCGGGTGGATTTTCGCTGTTGGTGGAAGGCACGGTTCGCAAGGAATTGCTGCCAGAACTGTTTGACGCAGAACTTGCTGTGATTTCCGAAGAACACCATGCCCCCACGACGGCGTTGATGAAAACGGCCGACGGTTTGCCGGGTTTCGGCATCGTCGCGGCGGTGCTCGGTATCGTGATCACGATGGGTCACATCGATGGCCCCGTGGAAGAAATCGGCCACAAAGTGGGTGCGGCCCTCGTGGGAACGTTCCTGGGGATTCTGTTGTCTTACGGTTTCTTCGGACCGCTCGCCGGACGGATGGAAGCCCTCGGGCACATGGAACTCGCGTTCTTCCGGACGATCACGACGATGATCCTCGCCTTCGCTAACGAATTGCCTCCAAAGGTGGCCATTGAAAAAGCACGTCGCAGCGTCGGGACGGAAATGCGTCCCACCCGTGAAAATATGGAAGAGTTATTCAAACAAGTTGACGTGAGTTAACGCCACGTAGGTATTTTAAGTTTTTTGGAGATTGACCCATGGCCGGTGCCGGTGGTGGTGCATGGAAAGTGGCCTACGCGGACTTCGTGACCGCGATGATGGCTTTCTTTATGGTGATGTGGCTCACGTCGCAGAATGAAGACGTGAAGCAGGAGGTCGCGCAGTATTTTCGCGATCCGTTCGCCATTGAAACGGATGATCCCCCGAGCCGTGGCTATGGTTCGGAGAAGGATCCACCCAAACGAGACGGCCGTTATTCACCAACCGTCCAAAAGCGCAATGAAGGTCGCGGGCAACCGGGGCGGATGCGCAACGGTTTCGCCACGGCGCAGTTCAACGATGCGCCACAGATTACCGTGCTGTTCAAGGATGGCAGCGCTGAACTGGATCCCGAACAGATCGAACATTTGAAGCATTCGGTAAGCAATTTGCTTGGCCGACGGAATCGGATTGAAATCCGCGGGCATTCGCTGCGTCGCCCACTCCCACCGGGCAGCCCTTACAAGAATCATTGGGATCTTTGCTATGCCCGTTGCACAACGGTTATGGAGTTCCTTGATGGCCTGGGAATGGATCCGGACCTGTTCCGCATTAGCCAGGCTGAGGGGAACGAACCGATTGCCGAAAGTTTGGATAAGAGCGAACTGGAGTTCAACTCCCGAGTCGACGTCCACGTGCTGCCCGAGATCGTCGACACGCAGCAATTGGCCAGCCAACTGAGATAGCTGCGTTAATTAAGAGCTGGGCTAATTAACCGACGACAATTCGCGGACGGCGTTTGGCATCGGGCTCGGCACGGCGGATCAATTCGCGAACCATCCACGGCACGTTACCTTCGCCGAACAGCACGAAGTCCAAACTCGCGGTGAGAGGACTGCGCTCGGACCAGCCAAAATGAATCTCGGGGGGCTTACCCGATTTGGCCAGCTCGAGCGCGACCAGGGCAATCGTGTGAGCAATCGAAACACAATTCGTCAAACGAATGATAAATCGCTCGCCTTCGCGCACCACGGCGATGATGGGGCTTTGCGTGAATTCGCTGGGATCCCCGAGCAAGGTTTCCACAAACACGATCGGGGTGTCGTCGCCCAAACGATGCGCCTTGCGGATGCTGTGCTCCTTCTGCTCGATCGTGTGACGACCGGGACGATGAGGCACAAGCACGGGGAAGTCCAGATATTTCAGCGTGTCCCACAAGAGACGCGATTCATTGTCGGCAAACTCGAAGCGATCGAAACGCAGTTCCGTGCTGCGCATCACGCGCGAAATACCCGAGCCCACGACCACGGCCAAGATAAATGCGCCTGCGATGCGAATGCCGTCCGGCTTTTCGATGACGATTGCAATCGTCGTGTACAAAAAGATCGCCATCGCGACGATGTAACCCCAAGGAATTTGGGGACGGCCAGCGTACTTCGATTTCTGCCATTTATCGATCACCACGGCCACGGCCGCGCTCGACATCAGTACCATCACGCCCGTGGCATAGGCTTCGCCTTGGTCCTCGACGCTGGCGTTGAAAATGATCGTAACGACCAGATTCACGCCCGTGAGCAGCAACGCCAAGGGCCGAATCGCTTCCGCCCACTTAGGAGCCATGCCGTAGCGCGGCAAATATCGCGGCAACAGATTCAAGAGCCCCGACATCGCGCTCGCACCGGCGAACCACAGGATCAACACCGTGCTCAAGTCATAGATACCGCCAAAGACTTCGCCGAACATGGGGTTGATCAAGTACTGAGATTCGCCATGCGCGACATACGCCAGCGCGCGATTCGCGGCTTCACCGCCCTTTTTGAGAGCTTCGGGAGCAATCAACGTGCAGACGACAAATGACGAGCAAAAGAGCATCGTCGACATAATCAGTGCCGCCGTGAGCAGCAGATGGCGGGCACCATGAATACGTCCCATGGGATGATGCGGATCATCATCGTCATGCCCCTTAATGAGCGGCATCACCGCTACGCCGGTTTCAAAACCGGAAAGTCCCAGGGCCAGCTTGGGAAACAAAATGAAACAGGTCGCCAGCACCGGCAGCCAGCCGACTCCTTCAAATGGGGCATGCTTGATCTCCCACTCCCCGGCTTGCACGTGGGTCCACCAATCGGTGAGCAATTCGCTATGAGCGAGCAGATAAAAGATGCCACTGCCGATCACGATCACGTTTAGGACCAAGTAAAAACCGACGAGCACGACCGCGATGCCAATCACTTCGCGAAAGCCGCGCATGAACATGCCGCCCAGCATGACCAACAAGCCCAGCGTCAAAGCCATCTGGCTCTGAAACATTCCCGGCAGTTGCTGCCAGTAGGGATTGTGAATCATGTGTTCCGCGGCATCGGCGGCGGAAAGTGTTTTGGTGATCACAAAATCGGTCGCTGCGAAGCCAAGCAAAACCAAGACAATGATCTTGCTCCACCAACCGCTGGCGAGCCGCTCGAGCATGGCGATCGAACCCTGGCCGTGCGGCGATTGCCCTGCCACGTAACGATAAACGGGCAGCGCACAACCAAGAGTCACTATGACGAGCAGTATGGTGGCCAGCGGTGCAAGCCGCCCCGTGGCTTCAAAGGCAATCGAGGGCTGATAGCCCATCGTGCTGAAATAGTCGACGCCCGTCAGACACATCACCCACAGCCAGAACGTTTGATGCTCGGGTGTGTGAGGAGCAGGTAGCTTTCGATACGCCGAGATGTGCGTCGAGGCCGCAAGTCCCATCTGGGACTCGGTGATATGCGAGTCGGATAGGGAACCACTCGCGTTCTCGTCAGAACCTGTTTCGGCCATCGCAGTACATTACCACGCCCGTCGCGGGAAGACTACAGGCGGAATCACGATTCCGCAGCCTGTCCGACCAAAGCCGAATTGGCGGGCTGTTTTTTCCGCGTTCCCAAATGAAGTTTGGGAACCCATCGTTTCTTTTCTTCCTTGGGAAGTTCGAAGGCCTTACCTAACGGGCTAAAGAGCAGCGAAGGCAACATCACCAGTTCTGCGATCACGCCCGCAATCAGAATCGTCAGCATGAGCCAGCCGAAACGGGCCGTCGGTGTGAAGCTGCTCACGGCAAACACCGAGAGACCAAGTCCATTGACCAAGGCTGCTTGCAGCGTCGGTGTGGCACAGCGCGAATACGCCGCGATGGTTGCGTCTCTGCGATTGCCAGATTTTTCGAGATCTTCTCGGAACCATGACAAAAAGTGAATCGTGTCGTCGACAGCCACTCCAAGCGCAATACTCGCCGCCATCATCGAGCCGATATCGACGGGGATTCCCAGCCACCCCATGCCGCCAAACACCACAAGGATTGGCAGGGCGTTGGGCAACATGGCCACAGCCCCGGCTCCGATCCCTTTGCAGACAAACATCATCAACGGCGTGATTGTCAGGAAGGACCAAGTTGTGCTTTCCACGAGACTATCGAGCAGCGCTTGCTGAGCTTTGTAAACAATGGGAACCACGCCGGTGTAAACGATACTCCCCGCGGTGGCATGGTCGGCCCCTTCCTTGTAAGTGGGACGCAATTGGCCCAACACGGTTACGCCCGCGCGAATCAATTGAATCTGATCGGCCGTGTCCACATTGGCTGCGAGAACGACGCCGTCAAACTTCTTGAGTACCTGGACTTGCTTCTCGTTGAGTCGTTCGAACGGCTTTTCCAAGCGTTGCACTTTGATCCGCTTAAGCTGCAACATCGTGGCCAAATCAATAGCCTGTTGACGTTGTGCTTCGTCGGTCCAGATCAGCACATTGCTGCCGGTGGGCATTTCGCCGTTTTGTGAAACCATGGTTCGCAGAGCAACGAGGCTCGCCTGTTGCGTCGCCAACACGGGATCGATGGCCTCGCGCAAATGTGCTTGCAGGGCGCCATGATCGAGATCGTGAAATGCCGCCACACGCACGCTGATTCGCCACAATTCGTCATTATTGTTGTTATCCATCGCCAAATAACCGGAACGCTCAAGCTGGGCGCGATGCTCGACCATCTCTTTGCTGATCACATAGCGAACGGTGTTATTCACGAAACCGCTGCTATCGCTCCCCATATCGGGGGCAAACGTCATCGCCGACATCGTGGCGCCTACAAGATCGGAGCCTTTGGCACCAAGCTTATCCTGAATGGCATTCTGCACACGTCCCACCATCTCGAGCCGCTCGACAAAGGTGAGCGTCTTAGCCACTTGGCTGGGACGAGCGCTCGGCGACAACTCTTCTTGACGCGATTCGGGAGGGAACCGCAACACTAATTCCATGGGAATCAGGCGGCCCAGATTCGCTTCGAACCAGCGGTAATCCTGCAATAGCTGCGCGTCGTCCTGAAATAGTTTCAAAAGATCGATCGACGTTGTAACCCGCGGCAAACCCATGCAGAGAATCACAATCGTCGCCAAGGAGCCTGTCATCACCCAGCCCCAACGGCGTTCGATACCACGAGCGACGCCACGCCACAGGCCCTTTTGATTGACGAGTGAAACCTTGTTCTTATCCTTGTCCTCGGTGAAATTGCCCTCTTTGGTCAACTCGGGTGGATGCCAAGGCCAGACCACCATGATCGCCGGCAGTACGATAAACAACACGATCAGCATCGTGAAGACAGCCAAGGCCGAGAAGTAACCGAATTTGCCAATCGGAATGATGTCGCTCAGGCCTAATGAGGCCAGGCCGATACCGGTTGTAATCGAGCACAAGAAAGCAGGACCAAAAGCGTGCCGACGGGCTCGATAGACGGCACCCTCAAAACCACCATCGTGAATGGCTTCGCGGTAATAATTGATATAGTGAATCGACCCCGACACGGCGAGCACGTAAACCATCGCCGGCATCGACATCAGAATCGCATCCATCGACGATCCAAAAACCCATACCGCAGAGAGCGACATCACGGCGCTCAGAATGCCGCAGAAAAACACAACAAATGTCATTCGCAAGCTGCGGAGCGACCACCAAGTGAGCCCCAAGCCAAACGCACCGGAAAGTAGGGCCAGCTTCAGCAGGGTACGCTCACCTTCTTCGTCGATCGAAACATTGTCGACCGGCGGCCCACCCAAGCGAACTTCGCTGACCGTAATTCCTGCTTCGGCCAGCGCCTGGAACAAGGGCGTCGTGACGCGCTTTCTCAGATAAAGCTTACGAGTGACGGGTCGACCAATCACGTCACGCAGACGACCGGTGGCCTGGTCGTCGAGCGTCGCGATCAAGCAGGTTTGTGACCCGTTCGATCCGACAAGCGAGCCTTTCAACCGCTCGAGGGCTTCGTTGTATTTGAGTTCCGTGGGAGGACCGGTCAGTTCGTTGAGCACTTCGCGAGCGGTCGTGACGTTCTTGAAGCAATGAATCTCGCTGCCGTCAGGATTCTTGAGGGTGACGTTCAGTAAGGCCGCTTCAAGTTTGGCGATTCGTGGATCGTCTTTCTTTTCGATCTGATCCTTGTCGCCGAGATTACAGCCATCCCAGCTGATAATGACAAATTGGTCAGCGACAAAGTGTTCGCGGAACCAACCGAGTTGTTTGGTTTCTTCGTAGCTCGAAGGGAGCCAGTCGGCGACGTTATTTTTATTGCCTATGACGGCGCGCAACGCACCATAAAAAATGAAGGGCGTGATGACTATCGTTAGTAGGAGAATGAATAACGAACGTTTCATCAAAAGCCTGTCTTTCGGAGTTTTTCTTCGTGAATCGCGCCGAGTGTTAACTACAAACCATGTCCGCAAGTTACCAAGCTGGGGTCGGAGACGTGTAGAGAACTCCCCGCCGAGGCTGGCCGTTTATCCTTAAATCCGCTTGCGTAGGGTATCCATCGACGGAATAAACCGCACAAAGCAAATTACGTTTGGGGCGGTTATCCAGACCCCACAGCCCGCAAACCTCACCTAGTTGGCAAGGTGCTGGGTGAAAGCTCTCCAAAATAGCCAGAAAATGCCGGTGGTCCTAGTCCGTCCCCAGATGGCCAATGAGCAGCCGATTGCCACAATTGTCGATTAACTGCTTGACCAACAACAACTTACAGACTTGATGTTTACCGCATTGGCATTCCGCAAACATACTTATTCGGGCTTCGTCGCGGACTTTTCTTGCTCGGCAGCGGGCTCATCGCTGAGTTTAGAGAGCGAATCTTCAACTTCTTTGAGCCGTTCTTCGGCCGTCTTATGAGCTTCTTCAGCAACCTGCAGGTCAGTTTTGAGACGGTTCGCTTCCGCTTCCGTTTGCTTGAGCAGTTCAGCGAAATCTTGCTTCTGCTCTTCCAAACGCTTGCGCGCCACCACGGGATGGTCCCATCCCAAGTTCCATTCTAAACCCGGCTTCTCTTTGCCTAGCGCAGCGGCGGCGTCGTATGTGACGTGGGTTTTCCATAAGTAAAGCTTCTGCAGCCGCTGCAAAGATTTGAGCGGTTCCAGCACCGCATCGGTCACCCCCGTGCCATACAAATTGAGCGACTCCAAACGCTCCAACCCCTCAAGATTATTAGCCGCGGCATCAGAGAAAGACGAATTCTGAACGTTGATCGCCGTGAGATTCGTCAGTTTGGCGAGCTCGCTCCAACCGGCATCGGTCGCTTGCGCATTTTTCAGATTGAGCATCATCACCTGCGGTGCTACGCCCGCGAGCAGCTTCATCGTTTCATCCGTTGGCGGTTGAGGCGCGACGACGAACGTCACTTCGAGCAAATTGCTCCCAGAGTACAAATTCATCACCTTGGCCCCCGACTTGATCAATTGATCGATCGCCTCCTGGGGCGCGGCGGGTACCTCGGGAAGCGGCAACGGCTCCAAAGCCGGTTTCTCAGGGGGTGCCGCTTTTTCGGCAGCTGGTTCGGAAGGGGAATCAGCGGCAGGTGCCACAGCTGCCGTGAACGCCGCCCCCTCCTTGATCCACGCGGCGATCAAATCAATAGAAGCTTGATCCAATGGATCGGCCCCCTTGGGCATTCGCTTCTTGTCATCTTTCGGCAAAACGAGTCGTTCATAGAGCTCGCTCTGATCGGGTTCCCCTTTGGTGAGTAAATGCGCGTCCGCCGCCCACTTTTCTTCGATCCCAGCCGCGGAATCGAGCTTCAGCTTCCCCATCGCCTTGTCGGCGTTATGGCATTTGACGCAGTGCGCCTCGAAGATGGGGAGAATCTCTTTCTGGAAATCAACTCCGCAGACAGGAGCAGCAACCAGCAAGGCAATTAGAAATGCGTAAGACTGTTTCATGATACGTTCTCAAGTCAGAATGTCGTGCAGCACGTGAGCTTCTTCCACGCCCGTGAGCCGCATGTCGAGTCCTTGGAATTTATATGTGAAGCGTTTGTGATCGATTCCCAACTGATGCAGCATCGTAGCGTGCAAATCTCGCACGTGCACCGGCTTATCAACGGCATGATACCCAAGTTCGTCGGTGCCGCCGTAGGAAATTCCGGGGCGAATGCCGCCACCCGCCACCCACATCGAAAAACCTTTGATATGGTGATCGCGCCCGGGGCCACCTTTGCCCTGATACATCGGCGTGCGGCCAAATTCTCCGCCCCACACCACAAGCGTCTCTTCCAGCATGCCGCGCTGTTTGAGATCCATAATCAAGGCGGAACTGGCCTGATCTGTGCAGCCGCAGCACGTGTGCATGTGCTTCACCAGATCGCCATGGTGATCCCAGTCGCGGTGATAGAGTTGGATGAACCGCACACCGCGCTCCGCTAAGCGCCGCGCGAGCAGGCAATTCGAGGCAAACGAACCGTCCCCCGGCACGGCCCCATACATTTTGAGGATATGCTCTGGTTCGTCGGCTAAATCCAAAAGTTCCGGCACCGAGGTTTGCATACGAAATGCGGTTTCATACGCAGCGAGCCGCGCCAGCAACTCGGGATCTTGCGTTTGCTCGTGATGGTGGGAATCAAGCGCACGCACGCTGTTGACCACTTGCTGCTGCAAATCGTCGGAAACACCGGCGGGGCTTTTGATGTAGTAAACCGGCTCGCCACTGGAATTGAACGGAACGCCTTGGAATTGGCTTGGCAGAAAACCGGAACCCCACATCCGCGGCGCGATCGGCTGCGGATCGCGTCCCCCTTCGCTTGTCATCACGACAAAGCCAGGGAGCGATTGATTGTCGGAACCCAATCCGTAGTTGATCCACGAACCCATCGACGGTCGGCCACTGATCGCCGTACCCGTGTTCATAAATGTGTGGGCCGGATCATGATTAATCTGCTCGGTGACCATCGACTTGATAATGCAAATGTCGTCGGCGATCTGGCGATGAAACGGCAAGAAGTCGCTAATCGTCTGACCGTTTTGACCGTAGCGACCAAACTTGGTGAGCGGACCTTGCGCTTTGAGCACCTGCCCTTGTAGCTGCGCAATTGGCTGGCCAGCGGTGAACGAATCGGGCATCGGCTTGCCGTCGAGTGCAGCGAGCTTCGGCTTGTAGTCAAAGGTTTCCAAATGCGAGGGGCCGCCCGACATGTACAAAAATATGACTCGCTTCACCTTGGCGGGAATGTGTGGCAATCCCGGGATCGCCAGTTGCGGACTTGCTGATGCGTGGCTCAACGAATCGTGGTTCAACAACGTTGAAAGCGCGGTCGCACCCAAACCGAAACCGGCACGGGACAAAAACGTCCGCCGGCTGAGTTGATGTTGGTAGGCAGCAAAGTGCGAAGGGTTCATGGTTAATTCCGCGTGGTCGTTTCGCTCATATTCAAAATCGCACGCGAGACGCTTGTCCAAGCGGCAAGCTCGTGGCGTGACAAATCTGCGCCGGCGTCCGACATGCCAATGGCCAGCAATTCATCGCTGGCCGTGGGCTGGCTTGCAAAATGCGCGCGACTTGCTTTGAGCAACTCTTGCAAGATGCCACGCTCCGTCTCATCCGGGGACCGCGAGGTGGCCTTTTGAAACGCGAATTGAATTCGCTGCTCATCAGTAGTCTGAGAATCGGCGGCCAACACTTCCGCGGCCAAACCGCGTGCCGCTTCAATGCTGTTGGGATCGTTAAGCAACGTCAGGGCGGCCAAGGCTGTGTTCGAACGCGGCCGACGAGCCGTGCATTCTTCGCGCGTCGAGGCGTCGAGCGCTTTGAGCATCGGATGCAAAAACGTCCGCTGCCAGTGCATGTAGACGCCGCGCCGCCATTGTTCGCTGCCAGCATCTTGCTCGTATTCCCGCTTGGGGAAATTCAAATAACGAAAATACTTCGGTGGTTGATACGGCCGCACACTTCGCCCGCCGACCGTTTCGTCGAGCAAACCACTCACCGCCAAGAGCGTGTCGCGCACCGATTCCGCTGGCAAGCGAAAACGGTTTTGCCGTGCGAGCAACACATTCAGCGGATCGCGTTGACTGAGCTCCGGCGACGTGAGCGAGCTTTGCCGATAGACGTCGCTCATCACGATCAATTTCAAAATGTGTTTGGTATCCCAATTACTCTCAACATACTCAACGGCCAAATTGTCGAGCAACTCCGGATGCGACGGCGGTTCACCTTGCCCGCCTAAATCATCAAGCACCCGAGCCAGACCCTCGCCAAACAGCATCGCCCAATAGCGATTGACCATCACCCGGGCTGTTAATCCGCCGACACCTTGCTCGGTATCGGTGAACCAATTGGCCAGATCTAATCGTGAAGCACGAGCTGGCTGACTTTTGTTGACTTCGCCTAAAAACTCCGGGATCGCCGGGTCGACAATTGCACCACTTTCATCCTGCCAATCGCCACGAGCTTGCACGCGCACCGTGCGCGGCTCGACGCTGTGCGAAATCATCGTCGGGGATTTTTGCGAGGCCAACTGATCACGCTCCTTCTGCAAGGCATCTCGCGAAGGGTCATCGATCTTGAGGACAGAGATTTTCCGATCAAGTTTGGCAAGCTGCTCGCGTTGATAAACGCTGAGGACTTCAAGTTCCGGTTTACGAAGCGTTGGCGAGGTGTCCAAACCACCACGATCGGGACGCAAATGGGCCTCATCGTCGATGTCGGAGAAAAACGCTCCTAAGGCATAGAAGTCTTTAGCGGTGTAAGGATCGTATTTGTGGTCGTGGCATTGCGCGCAACCAACCGTGGCCCCCATCCAGACTTGCGAAACATTCCGCACCCGATCGGCAAGATAGATAGCCCGATACTCTTTCTGTTGCACACCCCCTTCGTGCGAGGTTTGTAGCAGTCGGTTGTAACCTGAAGCGATCAACTGATCTTCCGTCGCGTCTGGCAACAAATCTCCCGCAAGCTGCTCGCGCGTGAATTGATCGAACGGCATGTTTGTATTGAAGGCATGAATCACATAATCGCGGTACGGCCAAATGTTGTGCAACTGATCGCCGTGATAGCCCACGGTGTCAGCAAAGCGCACCAGATCGAGCCACGTCATCGCCATCCGTTCGCCATAATGGGGCGATGCGAGAAGTTGATCCACCAACTTTTCGTAAGCGGTCTCGTTTGGATCCGCGACGAACGCATCCACCACTTCTTGCGACGGTGGCAAACCGGTCAGATCAAACGACAACCGCCGCACAAGCGTCACGGGATCGGCAGGTTGATTGAGAGAAAGACCTTCTTGCTCCAGTCGTGAAATCACAAAATTGTCGATCCAATTCCGTGCCGCCTGCGCATTCTTGATGGGTAGCACATCATGCCGACGTGGCGGCACGTAGGACCAAGCCGGTGACCATTTGGCGCCTTCCTTAATCCAACGGGTGAGCAACTCGATTTGCTCGGGCTTGAGTTCTTTATCTGCATCGGGTGGTGGCATGCGATCGACGTCGTCGGTCGAAATGATCCGCTTCCAAAATTCGCTCGACTCCGGGTCACCCGGCACGATCGCCGCATAACCCCCACGATCCGCCAGCGCTGCTTCTGCTTGATCGAGCCGCAAGTCGGCTTCACGCGTCCCCGAGTCGGGGCCGTGGCAACGAAAGCAATTCTCCGACAGGATCGGCCGGATGTCGCGGTTGAAGTCGATTTCGTTGGCCCAAGCACAATGTCCAGCGACGAACACTGCTATCAGCGTCAAATACTTCAGTGATAGCCAACAATTGCGAGCCACGCGCACCTCGGAAAAGTGTGTAGGACGAGAACTTGCATTCTATCCTGCGATTCCAGCATGACCAATTCCCGAAAATGCGCAGCAAAACTCGGCAATTCTGCAATTCTTTCACCCATTTCCTAGGATTGTCGTCGCCGGGCAGCTATTCGCCGCATGTGAAGCTGTAACGGTTGTACTGAAAGTTCTCAAATTGCGGCTCCTAACGGTTCGATCAACTTGAACAGCCGAATGCCCCGGCAGAGGGTGCTAGCAATCGGCCTCGTCTACTTATCACCTGCCCGAGCAGATCACGGCCAAGAACATCAAAAGGCAAACCTGCATGAGGCGAAACACTCAAAGCATATTGAAAAGAACGTGGATGGGGATCGCCGCGGTCGTGGGACTGAGCGCGCTGGTGGGCTGGTGGCATGCGCAAACACCACCGGCCCTCGAACAGAGTGACGATTCGCACGTCCAACTCGTCAGTGGCGAACTGCCCAACGACAACTTCGGGCAGATCGAGCAAGCGCTCGCGCAAGCCGGCTGCCCCGGTTGGATGGTGTTGGCCAGCGAAGGCCCCCAAGCGCTTGGTAGGGAAGTTGTGCCGCCCGAAGTTCGCACCGCCAGCGCGAACGTCCCCAGCGTTCGCTATCCGCAACCGGTGAGAGTTGCGAACCGTGTGGCGATGAACACGAGCACGCAACCCAGCGTGATTTCGCAACCCACGTCAGCAAGCAACCCCAACGACCTCCTCGACGGCGTTCCCGACCTCCTCTGGAAGAACGACGCTGGCGAGCCCCCAACAAAAGAAAACCCAGTAGCGGGCGGTGAGGCTGGCAGCGAAGCGGGCGGTGAAGCGGGATCTGAAAGTGAAAAGAGTGCTCCCCCCCAACAACCCATCAAGCTCCCCCCCACCGAAGACGAAGCACCCATTCAACTCCCCGATGTCGAGCAACCTGTCGCAACCGACGATTCCATCACGCCCACTCCGCAAGAAGAACCCAAGCCCCTGCCCTCGACCGGTCAAGAATCGCTTCCGCTACCCGTGAGCCCCTTCACACCGGCACCGGTGCCGAATAATCTCGCGCCGCATAGCGTGAAGCCTCAACAGACAGCATCGGCCGGTTCCAAAGACAAACAAACCTACTGCGAATTCGTCGCCGAATCGCTTTACCCCTCGGCGTTCGACTGTGCCAAATGCCATGAAAAGATTTTCGATGAGTGGAGCATCTCGAGCCACGCCTATGCGTCGGTCTCGCCGATGTTCCACAAGTTCGAACAGAAGATCTATGACCTCTCCCAAGGGACGATCGGTTATTTCTGCTATCGATGTCACTCACCCGTGGGGACGAGCTTGGGCATCTCCCGCGCAGCGCCCATTTGGGATGTCCCCCAAGTGGTGCGCGAAGGGGTTACCTGCGTGGCGTGCCATCGTGTGAATGAACGCTACGGCAAAGTGAACGGCGAACGCCGCATCGAGCCCGGCGACGTCTTCGCTCCAGTTTACGGTTCCATCGGTGGCAGCGGCGTTGCCGAGGTGATCGCTCGCAAGAATGAATTCAAAGTGAAAACCTCGCCCGACGAGCAAGGCCCCGGCCAAGATATGCACGTCGCGGGCTTCTACTTCGATCAACTTTCAAAACCGGAATTCTGTGTGTCGTGCCATCAAGTGGCCGTTCAACCGGGCATCAAGCTCGAAGTCGTGTGGGAACAATACCGCGCCTCACCGGCGTGCAAGAAGGGGATCTCGTGCCAAGATTGCCACATGGGTCGCATTCCCGGCGTGGCGAGCGGTTACGAAGTTGGTCCCGCGGCGCTGGTGAACGACAAGTCGGTGAACAACCATCGCAAACATGCCAACCATATTTTCTATGGCCCGGGCTATTCGATCGCGCATCCCGGCATCTTCCCACACAACAAAGATGCCTTGCGTTGGACCGTGCAGGACTGGTTATTGTTTGATTTCCGCGCAGGTTGGGGTACCGAAGAATTTGAAGACCTCGTCGACGCCGGGCAAATTCAAGTCGCCTTTCCGCCGGTGTGGGAAGAAGCCGACGACCGCTACGACGCGCGGGAAATCATCGACGACAACTTAAAGCGTCTCGACGCCAAGCGGCTCAGCCGTCAGATGGTGATGGAAAATGGCTCGCATGTGGATGGACCATTTTTTGATACCCCACTCACTCGCGGGCAAGATCTCAAATTGCACTACATCGTGACCAACACCAACGACGGCCACAACATGCCTTCGGGCTCACTGGGAGCCCAACCGCAACTCTGGATCAACGTGGTGCTGATCAACCCGCACGGACAGCGCGTGTGGGAATCGGGCTACTTGGACAATTGGGGAGACTTGGCCGACATTCACTCGGTCGATGTTCGTAACAAGCGTTTGCCGTTCGATTGGCAGTTGTTCAATTTGCAGACCATGTTCCTCATCACGGGAGCAAAAGGAACCGATCGCGAGTTCTTTCTTCCCGTGAACATCGACTTCGATCAGTTGCCCTACCTGCGGCCGGGGGCCCAGCCGATCTCGGTCATGAATCATCCGCCGTTCATCCGCATGGAAGGCCGTTCGCTCGCGCCGCTCGGTTCACGCCGTGCCCCCTACAAGATTCCCGCTCACTTGCTCCAGGAACCTGGCAGATACCGCCTCAGCTTCCGCATGCGGATGCGCACCGAACCCATGTATTTCATGAGGTTCTGCGAATCCACCCCCGAGATGATGCGCACCATGCAAGAGTGGACGCTCGACTTCCACCAATCGTCGTTTGAGTTCGTGATTCGCTAACTGTTTCGCTATGCCTAGTAACTGCACCAACTCGCCATTCGCACGAGCTTGCCACATTGTGGGCATGTTCCTCGCTGTTGCTGCGCTTCACGCTCACGCGGCATACGCTCAGTTTTATTATTCCCCGATTGCGACGGAATCACAGTCGTCGAATATCGCTGCGCTCGCGATGCTGCCTCCGGTAGCGGACACTCCCGAACCTCTACCGCCTGTCACGAATACTCCGCAGAATTCAGCGGCCCAACCTCCATCCGATCAACAAACAGCCTCAGCCGAATGTCGCCCCTTGCCGCCCGTCGTGGGTGACATCTACGGTCACCGTTCGTCGATTCTTCCGCGTTGGACCAATCCGCCGTTGGAATCACCGCTGCTCTTCAGTCCATTCGTGGGTTACCCCGTCGTGACCCGGCCGATTGTCGGTCCGCCCCTGTTGAATTGCGGCCCGGATTGCCAGCAAACTCCTTTGTTCGTGCCCCCACCGGCTGACCCGGGTTATATGCGCGGGCCAACCCGCTATGGCTTGACGGCACCCATACCTCCGGCGGTTGTCTCGGCCCATGCTCCCCCGTGGGAATGCATGCCATCGCCCGCCGAACTCAAGGGGGCAACGCTTGAGGTCGGCAAGCACGTTCACGATCCGTGCAGCGCACCTACGCAGTTCCACGGCGATGACTTCACGCCACCCCCTTACTTTGGCAACTTCGGTTGGGACCCCAACGGCGAACTCGCCATCTATGGCAACAAGCATCTCGACCGCGTGCAGCGACCGGCCATCGAATGGGGTCTGCCGTTTTACGACACCGGCCCCCTGCCCCGTTCGGGCACGGAACTGGGGCTCACGAATCTCGTGATGAAAAAGTTTTATGTTTACGGCGACTTCCGTTCGGCAGTCGCTTTCAACCAAAACATCGGCAACGAACAAACCGTCTGGGGCAACCGACTAAACCTCGAACTTGATTATTCGTTCACTGCCACCGAACGGGTCCACATGTTCCTGGGCCCGCTCGACGACGGCAACGATTTCACCGGACTCATCTATGATCAAGGTACAGTCAAATTTGAAGATGCCTGGGACGCTTGGGATCTGCAAACCGACACGCTCTTTTTTGAAGGCGACCTCGGTTACATCCTGGGAGGCTTGAACAACCAGGAAGCGTCGTTCAATTTGCCGTTTGCCGTGGGTTTGATTCCCCTTGTGTTTCAGAACGGCATTTGGTTCGAGGATGCGTTCGTCGGCGCCGCGGCGACGATCCCCGCCCGCAATAACCCGTGGCTCGATTGGTCGAACTTCGACACAACCCTCTTCGTCGGTTTCGACGAAGTCACCAGCAATCTGGCCTTCGAGGGAAGCACCTGCGCGGCCGACGTCGTGGGCTTTACCACCTTCATCGAAAGCAAGGGGGGCTACATCGAAGCCGGCTATGCTTATCTCGACGACACCCAGAACGAAGGCCGGAGTTACCACAACATCGGGGCGAGCTATACCCGCCGCTATTTGAATCTGGTTTCCAACTCCGTACGAATGATCGCCAACACGGGGCAAGGCGGCCCGCGCAGCCAGCGGACCGCCGATGGCTTGTTGCTCTTGATGGAAAACAGTTTCCTCACCCGCAATCCGTACAACGTGATTCCCTATGTGAATCTGTTCGCGGGTTTTGGGCATCCCCAATCCGTGGCGCGCTTGCAAGGGCCGCTCAAGAACACCGGCATCAACTTCGAAAGCGATCTACTCACCGGCTACCCCACACTCGATGATTCAGGCCAGAACACATACGGCGCCGCGGTGGGTGTCGACTTGCTCGGAAATAACTTCGAACAACAAATCATCGTCGAGGCTGCTGCGTTGCAGACCATGGGAAGCCCTGAATTTCGTAACGCCCCCGGCGACGAATATGGCTTTGGCGTGCGCTATCAGAAGCCTTTGAGCCACACGCTCATCCTCCGCGCCGACGCGATGTACGGCATCATCAAAGACGCCAACGACATCACCGGCGCGCGTATTGAATTGCGTCGCAAATTCTAAGCGTATGGCCCCCTCACCGCCGCGGCGTTAAGATGGTGGTTCCCTCCACCACTTGGCCCTTTCCTCGTGAGGCAATTCTTGGCCATGCATCTCAAACTGATCTGTGCGTTTCTATTGTTTCTGCTTTCACCATCGGCTTGCTTTGTGTGGGGCGACGAAGCGCCCATTGATGCTGACGTTTTGCTCGTGGGGGGGACCATTCACGATGGCACTGGCGAAGCCCCCAGGGTCGGCGACGTCGGGATCCGCGGCGATAAGATCGTCGCCGTGGGAAAATTTACGACCGGCAAAGTTGGCAAAACGATTGATTGCAGTGGCTTGATCGTCGCCCCCGGCTTTATTGATCTCCACAACCACAGCGACTTTGAACTCGAAACCGAAAAGGAAGAGTCGGGCGAAACCGCCACAACGCGCCCAATTCTCGCTCCCGAAACACGCTCATCGGCTTGTTATCTCACGCAGGGCTGCACGACACTTGTCACCGGCAATTGCGGCGGCGGAGCCCTCAACATCAAGAATTACTATGACGAGCTGGAAAAGACTCCGCCGGGGATCAACGTCGCGCAGCTGATTCCTCAAGGGAGCGTCCGGGCCAAGGTGATCGGCGAAACCCGCCGCGCACCGACCGACAAGGAACTTGAGCAGATGCTTGAACTCGCTCGACAAGGAATGCTCGACGGCGCCTGGGGCATGACCACCGGTCTGCAATATGTCCCCAGTGCGTATGCCACGACCGACGAAATCGCCGCGATGGCCAAAGTCGTCGGCGAGCACGGCGGTTTTTACGCGAGCCATATCCGTAACGAAGGAGATACGCTGCTCGAATCGATCGAAGAAGCGTTGGCCATCGGCCGCAGCGGCAACCTGCCCGTGCACGTCTCGCATTTCAAAGCCAGTAACAAACCGAACTGGGGCAAGGTGCGAGCCGGGGCGGCCTTGATCGAAAAAGCACAAGCCGAGGGGATGCGCGTCACCGCCGATCAATACCCCTACGATGCCAGCAGCACGTCAATCACCGCAATGTTGCTGCCCGATGAAGAACGCGAAGGGGGCGACGAAGCGCTCATCAAACGTCTGAACGACCCCGAGCAAGTCGCTCGGCTGCGACCCATCATCGAAGAATCGCTCGCCAAGCGCGGGCGGATTATGATCGCTCGTTGCCCCCAGCATCCGCAGTGGATCGGCAAGCTCATCGAAGAGATCGCCAAGGAAGAGAATCGCACCGACTTCGACGTCGCGCTCGATATCTTGCGCACCGGCGACGAAGCCGGCGTGAGCTTCAGCATGGATGAAGCCGACGTGCGCTATGTGATGACCCTGCCCTGGGTCGCCACGGCTTCCGACGGTGGCGTGAAGATCGACGACGGCACGCGCCCCCACCCCCGCAGCTTCGGTACGTTCCCCCGCAAGATCGGTCGCTACGCGATTCAAGAAAAAGTGATCCCCCTGGAACAAGCGATTCGCAGCGCGACGGGACTCGCCGCTGAGATTCTGGGAATCACGGACCGCGGCTATTTACGCCCTGGTCAATACGCCGACGTTGTCGTGCTCGATCCGCAAACCTTCCGCGATCTCGCGACGTTTGAATCGCCGTTTGAAACTTCCACGGGTGTTGATTACCTATTCGTCAACGGCCAACTCGCCATCGACGATGGCCAACTGGCCGTCACCGATGCCGGACGACCGCTGCGTAAGCCTCAGTAGCGTTTTTTAAATATCCTTTCGAGCATGAGCCGCAAGGCGCTAGCCGCAAGGCGCTAGCCGCGGGTTCTGAAAATGTCTCGAATGGTTACCGTGTTCAATCATCGAAGAACCCCACGCTAGCGCGTTTGGGCTCAGTTGTCGTTTGGAACCCTCCGCCAACGAGTACACACTCGCCTGCTTTCATCGGCACATGATTTGCCCTTCTCTTTTCGTCAAGCGAATCTCTCGCGACCGAGGTACTCAATTCCACTTTTCAAGGAGCAAATGCCATGGCACGGCAAGATCAACGCAATGTAGATAAGCTAAAAGATCGTGATGCAAACCCTGACGCGATCACAGGCGAACCCGGTTCTCACCCCGTCGGTGCGGGCCTGGGTGCAGCAGCTGGCGGTGCAGCAGCCGGAGCGGCCGCTGGGGCAGCAGGTGGACCGATCGGCGCGGCAGTTGGTGCCATCATCGGCGGAGTCGCGGGCGGATACGCTGGCAAAGCAGTTGCCGAGAAGATTGATCCGACCACCGAAGCCGCTTACTGGCGGGATGAATATCGCAATCGAGACTACTATAGTGCTGATCTCGATTATGAAGCCGAAGTGGCCCCCGCCTATCAATATGGCTGGGAAGCGCGCGGTAATGCGGAGACGGACAATTGGGACGCTGTCGAAGAAAACCTCCGTAACAGATGGCAGTCGTCTCGCGGCAATTCGACGCTTGATTGGGACCGAGCCCGCCCGGCCGTTCGAGATGCCTGGAACCGCGTCGACGCCTACTATGGGGATGTCGATGAAACCGCGCCATCGACAAAGCCTCGGTGAGTTGTAATCGACGGTCACTCGCTACGTCGCGTGTGGCCGTCGTTTTTTAACGATCTCTAAATCACATCCAATCACGCGACAGCCAAAGAATTGTCTGCCCGTCGCGGCTGCTGGAAAGCATGCCTTTCCATTGGACGAGAAGGCGATACTCGTGAATTCAGTTACGGGGATACTCGAACTTGCAGAGAACGATGAAGCCTGCGCGCGTTTGACGGAGGCCAAGACGCGTGGAGAGTCTAGATCCGGGCAGGTTTGAGCAGACCGCCATCGCGTCCGTTGCAACCCACACGACGACTTGATCGTATCGGCGGTCGATCGACGCGCGAAGCGACCGAGTAGCCTCTGAGGTCTTCGATGCCGCCGGCAGTTATGCGGTGACCGTAATGGCAGTGAGTGGTCCACTCGCTGACGCGAAGAGGGGCCGCAAATTGCCGGACTTGATGCTTCCGACGCAGTTCGCGAAGGGAAACACTGCGCCGTCATCGTGAGTGACGGCAAACACTTCAGAGGCGAGCCCGTAGAGCACGCCAACGAATGCAAGCATGGATTTCATTTGTAGCATCTTATTTTTGTAGATATTTGATCGTCGTCGTGCCGATGGCACCGTTGAAGGCAAACGGGGCTTGGTCGAAGTAATCGAGCGAGACGGGCGAATCCAAATCGGTGCCGATGTCGAAAGTTGCGTTGGAGGTGAAGTGGAGCGACATCGCCGCGGGCACTCGACCCCGCGCCACTTCTGCGCCATTCACCCTGAGCGTGACGTCCATCGGCCCGCCGATCTTCTCAGCTAGTTTGGATTCGACTTCGACTTTGACCTTGCCAGCGGGAAGCTTGTTCTTGGACTTGAGCTTCGTGCGTTGGATCTCGAACAAGTTGAACTCGTAGCAAAGGAAGCCGTCTTTCACATAGCAAGTGATGCCGCCGGAGAACCCGGCGAGCGCATAGAGTACGCCGTTCGCATTCTTGGGTACATCCACATCCATCGTCACAAGACTATCCACTTTGCCCAGCTTGGGCGCAGCGGATTCCGGCATACGAGTCATGGGGCCATCGAAGGTCCATTCCGTGAGGGATGAAGCGGGCGCGTCCTCGGGATGGAACATGGCGGTCGACCACAGGCCGCCGCCGATGGGCAGGTTCTTGTTCTTCGTAGATTCGAGCAGGAAGAGCAGCTTCAACTCTTCGAGTTTCTGCGGATTGGTCGCCGCTAGGTCATTTGCCTGACTCCAGTCCTCGTCAATGTTGTAGAGTTCCCAACGGTCAGTAAGCGGAGACCATTCCTTGATGCCTTTCGGAAGGCCGCCTACCCACGGTTCGCGGGGACCGGGGGCACTCGCGAACCAACCATCGTGGTAGATGCCTCGGCTGGCCATGATGTCGAAGAATTGCGTCTTCCGCGTCCCTGGCGCCTTCGCGTCGTCAAAGGCATACACCATGCTGACGCCGTCGATGGAATCCTGCTCAAACCCGTTCACGATTCGCGGCGGCGTAATCTTCGTCAATTCGTAGATTGTCGGCACGATATCGATGACGTGATGAAACTGCGGACGTGCCGTCGGATCTGCCTTGATGCGTTTCGGCCACGAGACGGCCATCGGCTGACGGGTGCCGCCAAAGTGAGCGCCTACAAGCTTGGTGGACTTGTAAGGCGTGCTGCCCGCCCAGGCCCAAGCCGCGTGATACATGTTGTCAGTTTTAGGGCCGCCGAGGGCATCGAGCCCGCCGAGTTCCTCCAGAGCTTCGAGATGTTGCGAAATCTTGGTCGGAATCCCGTTCTGTGCGAGTTGCTCACTGATCGTGCCGTAAAGGCCCTCCGCCGAGGATCCGTTGTCACCCCAAATGTAGAAGATGAGGGTGTTGTCGAGCTTGCCCTGACGCTCGATCTCGGCGATGACCCGACCAGCGTTATAGTCGGCGTGCTCGGTGAATCCGGCGAAGACTTCCATCAGTCGGCGTTGGAACGGCTTTTCATCCTCGGGAATTGAATCCCACGAAGCCATCGATTCGGGGCGCGGCGTGAGCTGGGCGTTCTGCGGGATCCAGCCTTTGGCCTTGGCATTCGCGAAGACGCGCTCGCGATACTTGTCCCAACCGTCGTCGAACTTACCCTTATACTTGTCGGCCCATTCCTTCATGACCTGGTGCGGGCCGTGCGAGGCGCCCGGCGCCCAATACATAAAGAAGGGCTTGTCCGGCGCGTACGCGTTTTGCTCGCGCAACCAAGTGATGGCATCCGTCGCGATGTCGTCGGACAGGTGATAGTCTTTCGGAAGATGCTCGGTTACGGCCGTGGTGTTGCGTGTCAGGGTCGGTTCATACTGCGAGGCTTCGCCGGCGAGGAAGCCGTAGAAATACTCGAACCCATAGCCCGTAGGCCAGTAATCGAATGGTCCCTTGTTTGTGATCTGCTCTTCGGGAGTGTTATGCCACTTCCCCCAGGCCCCCGTGTTGTAGCCGTAGTTCTTGAGCACTTCGGCAACGGTCGCCGAAGACTTCGGAATGGTGCCGCTGAAGCCGTCAAAGTCATTGGCGATCGCGGCAATCTGCCCGTTGCCGACCCGCGTGTGATTGCGCCCGCAGAGCAATGCTGCCCGCGTGGGCGAGCACATGGCCGTTGAGTGGAAACGATTGAACGAGATTCCCATGCTCGACACGCGGTCGAGCGTCGGCGTATTGATTTCGCCGCCGTAAGTCGAGGGCGTGCCCGGGCCTACGTCGTCCATCAGGATGATCAGGATGTTGGGTGCACCTTCGGTAAGTCGCTTAGGCTCGACGCGTTTCTTGTAGGTGGAATCCTGGATCGTAAGCCCCGGTGTCGAGCCAGACGGCGTCGGCGGAAACGGTAGGATTTCCTGGGCGAGTGTTACTGACGCGAGCAATCCGCTGAGCGCAAGGCTGACAACAGCGATCGAAGTTTTCGAACTCATGAATGTGAGGCTCACTGAGTTAATGTTGCGATTTGATCTTGAGAATCTGGGACTGGATACCCTCGATGGTCTTACCCATCTGTGCGCTGAGACCGAGTTGGCGGATGGGGAATTCTTGGAAGGTCATCAGGTGCTGTTCGACAATTCCCACAATCGGGGTTAGCACCCAAGTCTTATGCTCCGCATACTGGCGATTCACGTCGCCAGTTTGCCGCTCAAAGGGGTCCATACGCAGATTCGTGATGAGCGGGCGGCCGAGACCCACCAGCGGATCATCCCAGTGGCCTCCTTCTTTGATGGAGAAGCTGACCTTGAACGCGTCGTACCGGATGGCTGTCAGGACGGTCTCGTCGTAGTAAAAGACAAACTTGCGAGCCGACCTGTCACTCTCCCCCGTGAACAATGCGGTCTGGTCGTAGCCGTCCAGATGTACCTTGTAGGGCTTGCCGCCGTAGTCTGCGCCTTGTTTCAGCTTCGCCACGGAATCGGGTTCGCCAGCGGCAGCCGCCAAGGTCGGCAGCAAGTCCGTCATGTCGACGATTTCGCTGGAAACTCGCCCCCCGGGAGCACCGGGCCAACGGACAAGGCACGGGGCGCGCACGCCACCTTCCCAGGTTGTTCCCTTGTCGCCGCGGAATGGGCTCGTGCCGCCTTCGGGCCACATGTACTGATAGGCGCCGTTGTCGGTCACGTAAACGACGATCGTATTCTTGGCGAGGCCCGTTTCGTCGAGCTTCGCCAAGAGCTGGCCGACGTGCCCGTCATGCTCAGCGAGCGCGTCGCCGTAAACGTCCTCCCGACCCGCCCGGGACTTGCCGCGAACGCCGTCTTTAAAGTGAAAGAACACATGGAGGCGCGCGGAGCAGTGCCAGAGGAAGAAGGGCTGCTTGTCTTTCGCCTTACGGTCCAGGAAATCGAGCGACTTGGCGACGATTTCGTCATCGAAGGTTTCCATCCGCTTCGTCGTCAGCGGACCTTCATCCTTCGTCGGGCCCTCGGCGGTGCCGGAGATGACCCCGCGCGGGTCAAACTTTTTGCGGAACGCCGCGTCCGTCGGGCGGTCGGGGTCTTCTAAGTCCTCATTACCGTTGAGGTGATATAGGTTTCCAAAGTACTCGTCGAACCCATGTCGGTGCGGCAGATGCTCCTCAAGATCCCCAAGGTGGTTCTTGCCGAATTGGGCGGTCGAGTAACCCTTGGCCTTGAGGATTTCCGCGAGCGTGACGTCCTCTTTTTGCAGACCGGCAGGTGAGCCGGGCGTGCCGACTGTGGTCAAGCCGGTGCGAACGGGAAGTTGGCCGGTGAGAAACGCGGCGCGACCCGCGGTGCAACTCGGCTGTGCATAGAAAGAAGTCAGGCGGAGACCTTCGCGGCCGATACGGTCAATGTTGGGCGTCTCAACGCCCATAATGTCGCCCCCATACGACGAGACGTTCATCCAGCCCACGTCGTCGGCCATGATCACGACGATGTTGGGCCGCGGCTGCGCATACGTAAACTGCGGGAATCCAATCACCAGGGCCGCCAAGGCGGCACAAAAAGCGCCCGAAACACGATTCATAGTATGTGACTCGCGATGAACTCTGGGCCAATCGCTTTCGAGCCCAGGAATGAGTGATTGCAGACAAGCGCCGTGCAGCATAGCACTTTCGCCGACTCCCGACACTCTAGTCCGACGGCCGGAGAGTTGAAATGGCCAAAACACGCAACTTCGTACCTCGGTTGGTGACGTCGATGATCACCGCACGCCAATCATTCAGGACGACGACCTCGACCTTCTCGCCGATCGCGTTTGAAATGGCGCCTAGTGACGTCGACGACCTACGTCTCCTCTACCTCGGTTAGGGGCTAACTGATTCGTGGTTGCCTTCCCTCCGGTGACCTCTGTGGCTAAAAAACCTCCGCCGTGGCCAAAAATCTTCCGCGCCCTCCGCGACTCTGCGTGAAAATCTCCTCCCGGATTATTGTCGAATTTGGCCGCGCAATCTGTTATGTTCACTTTCGTTCCAAGCGAAGAATTCTACTGGAATACCCCAGGAGTCGTGGGTACGTTATCCGGCGCGTTTGATTTGTCAAACGAATCTCGGCTTGCACCTGCTGCAGGTCGGGAAACGATCTCGAGAGGCGCCGTCCGTAACGAAACGTCAACGACAGACGAATCCCTGGGTGATCACGTGGGATAGTGTGCGAAGAGCAATGTTTTTTCGAAAGCGTGGGCGCCCACGCTAGAGAAACATTTATCAGGTCTTGCTGAATCAGAAATCCTACGCGCCGACGGTTTCATCGCCGTTAGGCCGCTTCTTGCTGCGCGCTCGGCGCGGATCAACATAAAACCTAGTCGCAGGTCCCGTCGAGACACCCCTGTGTCCAACCGAGAGGTGCAAACTAAAAAAACACACATTTGCTTTGACGAAACCACAAGATGTGGTGTAGCGGCTAAATCACGACACGGCATGTCGTGGTCGAGTTGTCCGCGAAGTCAGCTTGCCAGCTACTTCCAATCGCGCGACGGCCAGAGAATCGTCTGCCCATCGCGGCTGCTGGAAAGCACGTCCTGGCCATCGGGCGAGAAGCTCACGCTCGTGACTTCCTCATTGTGGCCGGTGAGAGTGAGGATTTCTTTCCCCGTGTGGGCATCCCAAAGTTTGACCGTGTTGTCCTGGCTGCCGGTAAGCGCCCGCGTACCATCAGGCGAAAGGGCCACTGCGGTGACACTATCGGTATGGCCGGCGAGCTTCAATAAGATTTCACCGGTCGTGGCGTCCCAAATGATGGCGATGTTGTCTTCGCCACCGGTGATGATCCGTTTGCCATCGCGTGAGAACTCGCCAGAGAGCACGGCCCAATCGTGTCCTGGGAGGACGAGCTCTTCCGCGCCGGTTTCCGCATTCCAAACACGAGCCGTTTTGTCGTTGGAACTTGTGACAACCTTCGAGCCATCGGCATTGAAGCGAGCCTGACGCACACGGCCTTCGTGACCGTTGAAGGTTTGATCGGTCGGTTTCCCCGACGCCGCGTCCCATAGCCGCGCCGTGCCATCGTCGCTGGCGGTGAGAACCTGCTTACCATCGGGTGAAAACTGAACGCTGTTGATGTAGCCCTTGTGAACGCCATCAAGCTTTCGCACGGCGGCACCCGTGGCAGCATCCCACAGCTTGGCCGATTGATCCCAACTGCCCGTCACAAGCAAACGACCATCGGGCGAGAGATCGACGTCGGCCACCGCACCGTGCGGGCTGAAGCGAACCACTTGCTCACGAGTGTTGGTATCCCACAAGCGTGCATCATTGCCGCCGATGGTCAGAACTTGATCCCCTTGCGGCGTAAAGCGCGCAGCCCAGACCAATCCCCCCTGCCCCGCAAAGTCGAGCCAAGCCCCTTCCGGTTCGGCGTTGCGATTCGCAGCCACATCCCACAAATAAACTTCGCCCGTCGCCGAGCAAGTAGCCAATGCCAAGCGTCCATCAGGTGAAAGATCGACCGAGGTATAAACAACTTGCTTGTCTGAAGGTTCAATCGTGGCCAGTAGCTTCGCGTCGGCGAGCGACCACACACGAATCTTGCCGTCGTCGCAACTGGTGATCACTTGCGTGCCATCGTCCGAGACGTCCATCTCGGCGACCCAATCGGGATGCTTGAGAATTCGGTCGCGAAGTTCCTGGCCGGTCGCTACGTCCCATTGGCCACACGTGTTGTCGCCACTCGCCGAGACCAGTACGCGGTTGTCATCTGCGAACCCCAGACTCGTGATGATCCGACTATGTCCCTCAGGCCAATGCACGGCAGTCCAATCACCGCTTTGCGGATCGCGTTGCCACAAGCCGATTCGACCTTGATCATCACCGGTTGCCAGCCACTGACCATCCGATGAGAAACGAGCCGCTGTGATCGGTGCTTCATGTCCTACCAAGATAGCCGCGCGTTCGCCATTGTTGGCATTCCACAATTGAACGTCGTTACCCGTGCTGCCCGAAGCGAGCAACTGTCCATCCGGCGACACGGCCAGTGCCGCGGTGTAGCCCGTCCCTTTGATATCGAACAGCTGCGTGCCGGTGGCAACGTCCCAAATCCTTACCGTGCCGTCGCCAGCACCGGTGGCCAGTCGCGAACCATCGTCAAAGAACGTGGCGGTTGAAGCCAGGAACTCATGTCCTTCGGAAAACCGGCGCAGCAGATCATGATCCGCCACATTCCACAAACTCGCCGTGCGATCGCGGCTGGCCGTGACAATCTGCTTACCATCGTGAGAGAAGTGAGCCGCCAGTACTGCGTCGGGATTGGCTTCATCGCTAAACACGACCTTCTCGGCGGATTTGGCGGGTTGCCAAAGTTTGATCTGTTCATCACGACCTGCCGAGAGCAACCAAGCACCGTCATTCGAATAGGAACAATCGCGCACATGGCTGGCATGGCCACGGAGTTCGCCTGCTTGTGTATTGGTTACTAAGTCCCAAATTCGTATCACGTTATCCTGGCCACCCGAGGCTAGCTTCTTGCCATCGGGTTCGAACGACAAGCAACGCACCGGACCCGTATGCACACCCAACTCAACAAACGGGGCGGGCAAATCGGCGGCACCATCCAAACGTCGGCCAATATCCACGGGATGAACTTTGTCGGGATTCCACAGCAAGACCCGACGGTCGTAACCCGCCGTGGCAATCTGCGAACCATCAGCCGAGAAGCGTGCTTCATACACGGGCCCACGATGCTGAGCAAACTCGGTCAGATATTCGTACTTACCATCATCACCGCGTTGCCAAACAATCGCTTTTCCATCCTGACTGGCCGTGACGATCCGCTCGCCATCAGGGGAATAGTCCGCCGACCAGACCCACCAGTTGTGGCGTTTAAGTTCTTGCAACTCTTGATTCGTCGTTAAATCCCAAATCCGTGCGGTATTGTCGTAACCGGCAGAAAGCAGTTCCGTTCCGCCGGCCGAAAACTGCACGCTCAAAACGGCATCGCCGTGTCCCTTGAGTGTTGCCAATTCTTGGCCGTTGTTCACATCGTAAATACGAATCACACCATCGCCGGCTCCCACGGCCAAGCGTTGGCCCTCGCGGTCGAACGCAACCGCATGAACGTAGGCACCGATGTCGATGTCATGTAGGACTTCACCCGTCTCACGATTCAAAATCCGCGCGCGATTGGCCAGATCGCCGCTGGCGAAGACTTCGCCATTCGGTGCAAAGGCCACGGCTTCGACGGCACCATCCACGGGCCAGGTTCGGTCGCTCAGATTGCACAAGTATGAGAGTCTTCCCCACTCCCAATTCTTGTGTTCGGGGTCGCACTCGGCGAGCAATTCCCCTGCACGATCAAAGGCATTCTCAACCACCTTGGCATTGGCTAACCCAATCCGCGCGACATAGGCTTCGTATTCCTCGGCTTCTTTCGCCGCCACCGCGGCCTCTTCGGCTTTAAGAGCTTTTTGCTCTTCGTCTTCGGCACGACGGCGTTGAGTATCGGCGACCTCGCGGGCCGCTTCCGCTTGTTTATAGTTTTCTTGCGCCACGTCCTCGGCCTCTTCCGCTCGATTACGCTGCGCCACGGCCTCATCGCGTTGGGCTCGCACCATGATCAACGCCACGGACACGATCCCTACCACCGCCACCAACAGCCCTGCGACTACTTTCTTGAGCATCGCCAAGCGGCGAACACGAGAATTCCGTTCGTGCTGCCCGCGCTGCAATTGATCGAGCAAAACGTGATGCTGTTCGTTTTTGGCATCGAGTAGCGAGACACCCAGATCGTAATCGTCGCGTTTCAGAGCGGCACCGGCATAAGCCAATCGTGCCGTCGTCAACAACCGCCGCGCACGCTGGTTGCTGTCCCACATCGCGAGCGCTTCTTCGAAGCCGTAAAGGGCCCGCGAGAACAGTTCGTAGTCGCCCGACGATTCCGCGGTCGACAGATTCTTCTCGGCACTTTCGGTCAGCAGAATGCTTTCGGAATGCGACTGATATTCGCGCAGGGCATCCTGAAATTCATGGACGGTTTGATAGCGCAGCTCAGGCTTAGTCGCCATCGCCCGTAGAGCAATGTCGTACAGTTCGTTGGAATGCTCGACCGGCGGAATCTGGTTTTTCGCCGCCGCCAACAAACAGGCCATCACGGTCTTACCGGAATGCGGTGGCTTACCCGTGATAACTTCGTAAAGAATTGCTCCCAGCAAATAGATGTCGCTGCGTGAACTGATCAGCTCGATGGGTCCCGTCGCCATTTCCGGCGCCATATAGGCCGGCGTGCCCCCCATGACGTCGGATTGACTCACCGAAGAGGCGTTGGGAAATGACTCGCTAATTCGTGCGAGTCCCCAGTCCATCACCAGGACTTCGCCGTAGTCGCCGAGCATAATGTTCTCGGGTTTGAGATCGCGATGAATCACCCCGTTAGCATGGGCGAACGCCACAGCGTCTGCCACGCGCATCAGGATGCCTAGGTTCTCATCAAGCGATTTCTTAAGCAGCACATTGTCCCAAGGTGTTCCCTTCACCTTCTTCATCGAATAGAACAGGGCACCGGTGTCGTTCGTGCCGAGATCATAAATCGGCACAATGTTGGGATGATCGAGCTCGCCCGTAACGACGGCTTCAGAGATGAACTTCTCGCGCTGCTCGGGGCTCTGTGCGTCATGCTTCTTGAGCATCTTGACCGCGACGGTCCGCGCGATCGCCGACTGGCGGGCAGAATAGACAACGCCCATGCCACCTTCACCAATTACGTCGAGCAGTTCGTAGTCGGGCGCATCGTTTGGCGAGATCACCGGTGGCTTGACCTGATTGGGCTCGCGAAACTGCCGAGACTTCACAATCAGCGAGGACCGCGTAACGATTGCATCGCTGACCGTGCGACCTTGCTTAATCGTCTTACCGGGGCTGGATTCGTCACCAACGACGTTGCCCTTCCAATGGGCCGTGACCATACTCTCGGCAAGAATTGCCTCTTCCACCGAGGTCACAAACTCAACGGTCTGCTCCGCGCGCAGCGGCGTGGTCTTCGGCTTTTGACGGGGTGGCTCATCTTGAACGACAAACTCACCTGACATACCACCGATCAACGAAGGGCCTGCGATGGTTTGAATCGTGTCGGGATTGATATTGGTCTGACCGGTCAGACTTTCGCCCAGAACGTCAATATCGATCGATTTGATCTTACCAATCGTTTCAAGATCGACCGCTTCTTGCGGTGTTACGTCTCGTTGTGAACGATCTTGCAAGTTCCGCTGCGGCACGCGATGCAAGGCCGCACCACACTTGCTGCAACGTCCGGCAGCAAGTGCTTTGATATCGGCTTCGGTATGGCAGGCAGGGCAAGTTCGCATCGCGACTCAAAGAACTACAAATGGCAGAGGATCTCGGCAAGCGACACACTGCCGCTGGGAATATCTGCAAACATCAAACAATCCAGAATCGATGTGGACCGCCACACCATCCTTGATTGTATTTGGCCCAGAAACCGCCTGCAGAAAATTACTGGTTTTTCGGCTTAGGAGGGTTGTGACCCTGCAGTTTTCGCCATTGCTGGGCCGTCGCCTGGGCCATGGCCTGATCGACTCGATTGACCCAGGTTTGCGACGAGGCACTCGCGGCCAGTCCCACCGCGATGGCCGACCAGCGGGCAGCATTCCGCGGCCAGGCAGGCAATTGGCGAGATCCGTCTGTTTCAAAATTTGGAATCGCCGCTTGCGGACCTGCATCCGTGGAGTCGCTTGGCTCGGCCGCGGGGGGTTGGATCATTTGCTCGTCGGTGGGGGGCCGATCCCGAGTTCCTTCGGAGTCGTCGCCCGGATCGATCAGCTTGCCGTTCCGCACGTAAACCTCGATCACCAGCCGCCGCGTGTTTGTTTCCATGTTCACGACATACACAGCGTAGTGATTGTCGGGCAGTTTTCGGAACAATCCGGGCAGATCCTGCAATACTTCAGGCCTCAGACGATAGCCAGGGCCTTCATTGCCCTCGGCATCAATCACGCGTAGTTCAATATATCGATCAGCTGTGGCTTGGGTTTCCCCTGACGCTGATCGCAATTCGATATTCTGCTGCGTGGCGAGATTCGTCGTCGAATTGTCGAGCGGAACTTCGGGATCAATACGCGGCGGAAATGTCAGCTGCGGCACTTGTGGTGTTGTGTCAATGCGGAAGGGCTCGCCACCAATACCGGGATTAGAGATCGCGATGCTCTCCACATTACTCGGGCCGTTGTCGACCACACCAGCTACATTGAAGTCATCGTCATGGATCACCACCGAAATCACAATATCCGCAGATGGATTGGAGGGATTGGGCGGTCCCGCGTACTGATGAGTTAAAACAAAAGTATTGGGCGTTGGTCCAGCATACACTCGCTCCAGGACATACCGATCTTGCGGCGGCAGATGGAGCTTATCGCCCCAATCGACCATAATTTGAAACGAATCAGCGCCCGGATCTTGAAACGATAGTGTTAACGTCGTGAAGCCTTGAGGAGTGACGTCAGTTGCAATTACTGGATCGAGCGAAGGGACGACGTTCAAGACTTTCACAAGCGTAGTTGGCGCGTGAAATCCATGGTCGTCATCAACAACTTTCACAGTAATCGTGTAAAGATTGTCTTTTGGTTTGAGCGAATCGATCACCGAATCGGTATCGTTGTCGGCATAGGTATGAGTCGCCGTAAAGCTGCCCGCGCCGTTGGCGCCGACGTTTGTGAGTACCGTCGATGTGCCATCGCCCCAATCGATGTAGACATCATGAGTGTCGAGGAGCCCCATGTCGGTAAAGCTCCCCGTGAGTGTGGCCACGCCCCCTTCGTCGATCTGTGCGACGGGATCGAGCAACACAACCGGGTCAACGTTTCTGACTTCGATGGGAGCAATCCCCAAACCAGAACCGGTGTCGTCATCCGTAATCGCCACGGTCACGGGATAGGAATCGCCATCCGAGCCAGTGGGATTATCGTCGAGATACTGGTGCGACAACGAAAATACCCGCGTTGTCGGATCCCAATTGATGCCATCCACGGCTTCGGTCAAAACGGTGTTCCCCAAGGTAAACGATTGATTGTTGTTGGGGCTGAGCGGGTCTTGCCAGTCAATGACAATCGTAAACGTATCAAGCGTACCGGGGTCGCTCACGTGCCCCTCCAACACGGCCGTGCCATTCTCATCAATCGGCGTCACAGGTTGAAAAGTCAGCTGAGGAGCAATGTTTCTCACCAAAACGGAAGTCGTTTCCGTGTCGGTGCTCAAGTCATCGCCGGTCAGCTTGATGATGATCGCATAGGTATCGCTACCGGTCGCCGTCGGATTGTCATCCAAGTATTGCCGGCTCACCGTGAAAGTTCGCGTTACGGGATCCCAGTCAATGCCATCGGCGACCTGGGTGAGTGGAGTATCTCCTAAATTGAAGGTCTGAATATTGTCCGGACTCGCGGGATCGCCCCAATTGATCTCCAGCTCAAACGTGTCCCTCGTGCCGGGATCGTTGATGGTTCCTTGAAGCTCAGCAAAACCATTCTCATCAATGGGGCTTACAGGTTGTAAAACAACAATGAACCCAACATTCTTCACCAACACTGTTGTCTGAGCCGTTCCGACGCCCAAATCATCGTCGGTGGCTGTCACGTTGATTGTGTATAGGTCGTCGGGTGTTCCCGAAGGGTTATCATCCAAATATTGATGAGTGAGCGAAAACGTCCGCGTCACCGGATCCCAATTGATGCCATCGGCGGCCTCGGACAGTGGCGTGGTTCCCAAATCAAACGTCTGCACATTGTTGGGACTTGCAGGATCGCCCCAATTGATTGTGAGCGTAAACGTATCGAGCGTGCCAACATCGGTAATCGTTCCCTGCAAGGTGGCAAATTGGTTTTCTACGATCGCCGCAGGAGGAACCAGAACGACACTGGGATTGCTATTGTTAACCGTCAGCGGCTTGGAATCCGTCGCTACTCCGCCGTCATCATCCCGCAAGCGAACATTGACATTGAACGTATCACTGGATGTCCCGGTGGGATTGTCGTCCAAAAACTGACGAGTCACCGTGAAGGCGCCCCCCGTGACGACAACCGTCTGGTCAAAAATGTTGTCGCCGTCCCAGTCAATATCGAGCTCGTGCGTATCTTGCGTGCCGATATCGCTGTACGTTCCAGATAAAACGGCCGTGCCGTTTTCATCAATCGCCAACAGCGGGTTGAGCACAACAACTGGATCAGCGTTCTCCACGGTCACCGTCGTTGCGGCAAGGGCCAAACCGCCGTCATCATCCCGCAAACGGACATTGATCGTGATATCGTCGTTCGACCCCGCGGGATCATCGAGGTATTGCTTGCTAACCGAAAAGCTGCCGCCGGAAACAGTCACTATCTCGTCGTAATTGCCATCGCCGTCCCAATCGATGTCGAGTTCGTGAGTATCTTGTGTGCCGGTATCATTGTAGGTGCCTGTCAAAGTAGCAAAACTGTTTTCGGTAATCGGCGAAGTGACGGTCACGCTAAGAATCTGAGGATTCAAATTGTTGACAACATAGCTCGTTGATTCCGTAGCTGAGCCGCCATCGTCGTCTCGCAACCGAACATTTACGTTCACAACATCGCTAGTCGTCCCTGTGGGATTATCGTCAAGCACTTGGCGCGTCACTGAAAATGTACCGCCGGTCACCGCAACTGTTTGGTCGTAGGTGCCATCGCCGTCCCAATCGATATCAAGCTCGTGCGTATCGAGAGTGCCCTGGTCGCTGTAGGTTCCAGTCAGGGTGACCGTATCGTTCTCGCTAATCGATGGCGTGATCGTCAGGCTATCGATGCTTGGGGGAACATTCTTCACCGTCAGAACGGTAGATTTCACATCCATCCCGCCGTCATCATCCCGCAAGCGCACATTAACGTTGAACGTATCGCTCGGCGTCCCGGTGGGATTGTCATCCAAAAACTGACGTGTGACCGTAAATGCTCCCCCCGTGACGACGACCGTCTGGTCAAAGATATTGTCACCGTCCCAGTCGATATCGAGCTCGTGGGTATCTTGGGTCCCGGCATCACTATAAGTTCCCGACAAAACAGCCGTGCCGTTTTCATCAATCGCCAACAGCGGGTTGAGCAAAACAACTGGATCAGCGTTCTCCACAGTCACGGTCGTCGCCGCAAGGGCCGAACCCCCGTCATCATCCCGCAAACGGACATTGATCGTGATATCGTCGTTCGACCCCGCGGGATCGTCGAGGTATTGCTTGCTAACGGAAAAACTGCCGCCGGAAACGGTCACGGTTTCATCAAAATTACCGTCGCCATCCCAATCGATGTCGAGTTCGTGCGTATCTTGTGTGCCGGTATCATTGTAGGTGCCCGTCAACGTAGCAAAACCATTTTCGGTAATCGGAGAAGTGACGGTCACGCTAAGAATCTGGGGATTCAGATTGTTGACGACAAAGCTGGTGGACCGAGTCGCCGAACCGCCGTCGTCATCCCGCAGGCGAACATTCACGTTGACAACATCGCTGGCAGTGCCCGTCGGATTATCATCGAGCACTTGTTGCGAAACGGAGAACGCTCCCCCCGAAACGGCGACCGTTTGGTCGTAAGTGCCGTCACCATCCCAATCGATATCCAGCGAATGCGTATCCAGTGTGCCGGGATCGCTATAGGTTCCACTGAGAACGACGTTGTCGCTTTCGTTGATCGAGGGCGTGATCGTCAGACTATCAATCTTGGGCGCGACATTCTTCACCAAGATCGTGGCCGATGAGGTCGCGGAGCCGCCCAGCGGATTCGTGACCGTGGCCGTCACGGTGTAAACGTCGCTTGCCGTGCCCGTGGGGTTGTCGTCAAGATACCGATGAACAGCCAGTGCTTCCCGCACCGAGGGACCAACATTGATAACTTGTAGAGAACCATCCCCCCAGTCGATCGTAATTTGATGCGCCATCGGCGGGCTGTCGACGATCTCAATCGTCGCCAACACGGATTGATCTTCGAACAGCTCCGCGCTCCGCAAGCGTATCGTCGCCTGCAGAGAGGACGCGGCGGCAGCCACGAGTGGTTGCTGAGTTGACTCTTGCGTGACAACTAACGGCTCGCTAGTTTGCACATAGGGCTCTGGGGTAGGAAGAGCCTCCATGACAACTCCAGCAGCCGCTCCGTCGAACACTCGGCGGCGTTCCAACCGCCGCGGAGCCAAGGGGGCCGCCGCGAATTGTGGAGCATCTTTGCGAGCGAACGAAGGGAAAACGCGAGCCAGTAGCGCAAACAATCCCATGGCGATTCGGCAATCTGTCTAAAAGAGGCTGCTTCCCAGGAGCGAACAATGCTATCGCTTAAGGAAGCTAGGAAGTTTGGCGACTGCCGTCCTACAGGCGCTGTTCCGGCGGCACGATGTGTTCATTATCCCGAGAAAGCAGCAATTTTGTCAAATATTTAGCGGCCCCACCTCGACGTTTGCCGAGCGGAATTTGCCGACCGACAGTTCTAAAATGGGTAAACTTTGCCGGATTTCCGACTAGTAACGGTCGTAACGTGCGAGCCGGTTCTGCTTGAGAAACCGATTGTGCCGCGTCGAAAACTTCTTCGGCAAACGACACGGTGTCGCTTGCGAACCCCTAAGGCCGACGCGACGGGATGCAATCATGTTCCCCGCAACCCACCACCCGCGCTGCTCCGTTCGCTTGGCAACGACCCGCCATCACTTGGTCAAATCACTAGTGGCAATTCTATTGTCGCTGACCTGTGGTGCAATGTCGGTCGCTACTGCCAAACCGTCGGCCCCTGTCGAAGAGTCCCCCACACGTTTCGTTGGCCCCCCCAGCCGGCTGCAGCCACGGCTCACCAACGAAACGGGGACTCCTCGCGACATTTTGATCGTGACCACGCCGAAAATGACCATCGTGGCCAATCCCGTTCGACAGACTCAGGTCGTTCTGCCCGTCGAACCGCCGCAGGTGAAGGATGCCGAAATCCTGCCCGAGGCCGAATACGAAAGCGATCCCCAACTCAACGAAGAAATCTATGCCGGCGAAGGAATCGCTCCTGGCACGGTCCAACCGGTTCCCTGCTACGTGGCACGGCCACTCTCTTCCTTGAGCATCAATATTGCTCTGCCAGATGGGTCGCTCCCCGAAAACATGGCCATGGCTTGTGCGACCAACATGGGCACTGTGAATGACAAACGCTTGGAATATGGTTGGTCACAATACGATTTTCATTGGGCAGCTAGTTGCCTGTGCCACGCGCCCCTCTACTTTGAAGAAACCAATGCCGAACGGTATGGCTATACCCCCTGCCGTGCATTGCAACCTTTCATTTCCGCGGGACGCTTCTTCCTGACCATCCCTGCACTGCCGTACAAGATGATCGTCGACCGCCCACACGATTGCATCTATACATTGGGACTTTACCGCCCCGGCAACAGCGTGCCACGGCGTTGGAATCATTTGCCGCTCGACATTGCAGCAGCAGCGGTGGAAGTGGGTGTGATCGCCGGTATGATTGCGATCCTGCCCTAGCCGAATCACCACGGCATCTTAAGTCGTCGCTTCACAAAGTTAACAGCCAAACTTGCCAAAGTGCTGCGACTGGCTTCGATCTTGGCAGTTCCTGCTGAGCCGACAATCGCGCTGACTTGTGATCGGTCGAGTTCTACTTCGACCACGTGCATGCGGTCTTTATTACTGGCTTGTGTATCGTCACTCGGTTCCAGAGCTCGGCTAGCTACCTGCTTCACTTTGCCAGTAACAATTTGCACCGGTGCGGAATCGATGAGAATTTTGACCGGCTCGCCCGATTGGATATCGCCCACATCTCGCTCATCAATGGCAACGAGTGCGTTAAGTCGCCGCGAATCGCCAACTGTACAGAGTACGGTTCCAGGCTCGATCCACCCTCCGAGATTTCTACTTTCGAGCGGCGAACCCGACCAGGTGGGGAGACGATCTTCAGATTCCGTCAATTCCATGGCTGGCGGAGCGATCACAATGCCATCAACCGGTGACCGCAAGATTAATTCATCTTCACGGTGCTCGTACTGTGCCAGTTGTGCCTTCGCATCGGCGAGGTCAGCTTGAGCCGTGGGAAGTTGCAATGACATCCGGCTATCAAGAGCTCGCAAAGTATTAACTTGATTAAAATGAGCTTGTTTCACTTCAAACTCACCACCATGCTTCGCGACGGCAAGCTGAAGTTGCGGGTCGCACAATTCGGCAATCACGTCACCAGCCCGTACCCGGGTTCCAGGGGGCACAGCGTAAACCAACTCCCCACCGGTGGTTGCATAGACCGCTTTGCCGTCCGCCGGAATCAACACCGCTGTGCCACGCACATTATGCTTCACCGGCCAAAACAAAATCGCACTGCCGAACATGCTCAACGCGATCAATAACATTGCGAGTCTGGGCCGCTGGATCCGCGCACGATTGGCCGGATTGCGAAGCACTTGCCAAGCCTGTTGCACGAATGGCATCACGAGACCTATCGCCGTCAGCAGCGCCAGCATCAAAACAATGTTTTCGAGATGGTAGGGTCGTGCCAACGCAAACAACATGGCGTAAATGGCCAGTAACACAACCAATGAATAAATGCGCGATGCAACACAGTAGATCGCGAGACGTTGTTGCTGCTTTTGGCTCAACAAAGGGTCAGCAGATTTGGGCTCATTCAGCAGCCAGCGGCGTAATCGATCACACCATAATCCTTGGGCTCGTCCCCCTAAATTGGGAATCTCTAACCAATCAGCAAGCAAATAATAACCATCGAATCGCAGCAGCGGGTTCGCATTCACCGCCAGCGTGTTAATTGAACAGATCACTGCGAGACCCAGACACCACGTGTTTAACAGCCCCGGCGACGTATACCACCAACTAATGAACGCCAGCGCCGCGAGGCAAAGTTCCACGGCCATTCCCCCAGCAGTGACGGCCATGCGTTGCCACTTGCTCGGTAGCCGCCAAACGTCAGACACATCGCAATACAGCGCAGGAAAGAAGACGAGCAACATGACGCCCATTTCGTGGCAACGGCCGCCAAAATGTCGGCACGTCAGCGCGTGGCCGAATTCATGCAAAACTTTTACGCCGACGACCGTCACGAGCCACAAAACCAAGTAACGGGGTTGCCAGAGCTCATGAATGCTCGGAAATTTGGCGACGACCTCGGCAAAATTTCCGATCAACAACCAAATCGCATACACAATTAGAACCAGCGAACCACACAACGCCAGTGGCGAAAAAACCCAACGTATTTTGGAATACACGCGATCGACAATCGCCGTGGCATCCCAACTCGCAAACCGAAACGACAGCGCCCGCAACACACTCTGCCAGCGCTCGCTGCTGCGCTTCTTGGCTGCGCGACTTAAAAGTTCTTTGCCTTGCCCAGCGGCTAGGCTCACCAACAGCCCTTGCTCAAACAGTTGGTTGATTCCTTCTTGCAATGCAACAAATGTAATCGTGCGGGGAGCAAACCGCTCTTCGAATTTGTGCTTCAACGCAGTCAACGTCGTTGATTGCGCCAACTGTTCAAACAAGAAGTGCTCGGCAGGAGTCAGTTGAAAATGCTCCAGCGTCAGTGGGTCTTTGAGCACATAACTTGGCTGCCCGGCCACGGGAAAGGCCACTTGCTGGATATCGCTCCGCGCACGGAGCATCAGCGGGCGTTCTACGGTCGACAGCAAATAATCGAGGTTGGCAGCCATCTCAGATTGCTAACGCGCAATTTCCAAAGAACCTTGTTGGCCTGAGCGAAACTCGCCATCCGGATTTTCCAACTCCGCCCAGACTCGGACTTGTCGTGTGACGGCGTCCATCTCGGGGCTGACGAAACGGAGTTTGCCTTTGACGATTTTTCCCGTTTCGCTGTGAAAGACCACATCACGTCCCACCATATCTCCTACAGCATCTTCTGCTGCAAGAAATCCTTCGGCACGCAAACTTTCGACGGCAACCAATCGCAAAACCGGCGCGCCGATTTCCAGCCATTCGCCGATTCGGCCATGTACGAGCACCACGGTTCCCGCGAAGGGCGCCTGCACGCCATGTTGCTCAAGCTTCAGTTCCGCCGCGACCAACTCCTGTTCCTTCATTCGCAAGGCAAAACGATCCAAATCGAGTTCATGTTCCGCTTGTTTTTTCTCTAAGTTCAGTTTTTCCACCGTCAGCCGCTCGACATCGATCTGCGACTGCGAAATGCTCTTGGCGAATTGAGCGATCGATTCTTGTGATCTTTTCAGTTCTGCTTCCGCGACTTCCAGTGACTTCTCCGCGTACTTAACTTTTGTGAGATTGCCCGCCTTCGCGGCTGCTTGGGCCGCTTCGATCTCCGCTTTCGCGACATCAAGTTCCGCCTGGCGGGTATCAAGCTTTGCTAATACTTGCCCCACTTCCACGACGGCCCCTTCATCTACCAGAATCTCGCGCAACATACCCACTTGTTGCGCGGGAACTTCCGCGGCCTGAAAGGGACTCAACACTACCGAATCAATCACCAAGGGTTCAGCACAAAGTGCATTTGTTACCGAGCAAATGCAAATCAAAACAGCCCAATAAATTCGCAGCAATTGCTTCATCAAAATGCCAACCAGGAATGTATTGTGTCCCAAACGTCGTGCAGCCACACGTAACCAAGCGAACGGCGACCACAATTGATCCGAACGATCGCCGCCATTTGCGGACGGGCAGCCGGTAACGATTGTTCATCGACTTTAATTTCCACACGCACGTCGGGCAGTTCCTCGGTGAGCTTGGTGGGATCAAGCACCGCCGTTTCGGTAATGGTGTTCACCTGGCCATGGAAGGTGTGATCCAAATCTCCAGCCAAGCGAAAACGTGCCGTCAGTGGCACTTCCGTTTGACGTTCCGCTGCGATGATATGACCAATTCGATCTTGAGCAACGTCCGCGTCCAAATTCCATCCCGAGTTCGTGTCGGCAATCGTAAACAACACTTGCCCACGTTCCACGGGGCGAGTCTGTAAAAGGTTCTGTACATCGAGGGTCAGAACGGTTCCTGCAATCGGACTGCGTAAGGTCAGTGCCTCGCGGCGCTTGGTCAAGATTTCCATCTGTGTGAGTAAACTCGCTTCGCGAAGTTCCAACTGTTTGGCTTCCGCGGAAAGCGGTAAACGGTCAGGCTTTAATTCTTCGCGACTTTGGCGATCCGTTCGACTGACGGCGATAGCTTCCAATCGCTTGCGTACGGTTGCCAACTCGCCGCGGACTCGCTCGGTTTCTAAATCTAATTCTGGATCGTCCAAGACGGCCAGAACAGTCCCCAATTTGACTTGGTCGCCATGGTGGACCTTGATGTCACGGACCGTTCCATTGGTCGTGGCAAAAACATCTTGAACGGTGCGTGGCATCAAAGTGGCTGGCGCTTCGATTTCGAAATCGGTTGGGATAAAAATCAAAGCCAAAACCACGGCGGCGATCACTCCACCCGCCACAGCCATCCGACTCAATCCCCAACTTTCCCACAATCGCGTCCAACGGTTGGTCCAATCAGCCACCGTGCGAACTGGCCAACGATTCCACTCCATGGCTTGCTGTAGAGCCGGCTCACACAAATGGGCAAGCTCGACAACTTTCTGTCGCGATAGTGTTCCCTCTGAACCAAACGCCTCAGCAATCAAGACCACAGCAGCGTGTTGTGATTTGTGATCGCTGTCTTCATCAGGCTGAAACTCAAGCGGCACAGCCACAAGCTGCCGAGCATGGGAATGATCGATATGTTGTTCGAGTGCGCTGGCTAATGGAGTTGGAAGCTCGGCGAGTTCGATCCGTTCTGAGTAATCAAGGGGCTCACCCCAGTGGTCCGTCGCGGCGGCGAGATTTTGCAAATCTTTCACGGCGTCAGAGCGTTGTTCCAAACGTTCCGTACCGCTGGCTGCCAACATTGCCCATGTTTGGCCGTCTCGCGCGAGAACGCTCAAACGATCCGCACCTAAAAAGCGACTTCCTTCATTGGCCAGTTCATAGGCAACTTCCGTAAGGCTCTTGCCGCGATGCAATCGGCGCAAAAATGTAAGCACCGCATCGTGATCTGATTGCTCGCTACGCAGCGTTCGTAGTTCATGATGCAGGTGATATTGGTCGACGGCATGAATGACCGCCGACAAAAATTCCACCCAACCGCGTTGAGTGGCCGGGCTACCGCCAGTTCGCAGGAATAATTCAAGGATGACTTGCGGGCGAACCGTCTGTTTGTCGCGAGCCGCTCCGATCAAAATCGCAGTATGAGTTGGGTTATCTGCTCCCGGTAACAACACACGCGGTTGTGCAAACACGGCTGCCTGCTGCAGCAGATAATGATGAGCAACGCGACTCGACTCGTCAGACGGTACAAGCGATTCAAAATTGACTGCCGCTATCGGTTGCCACTTGCCGTGTGAGTCCGGCAGCCAAACCGCCCCCCCCTCGGCTGCTAGCGTCGTGATGCAACTATCCAGCAGCCGACGGAAGAATTCAGTTGGCTCAATCGGCGCGCAAGCCAACTCATGGAGATTGGTGATCAATTCCTCCACTTCTTGCCAACTTGCCGCGAATGTATCTGGTTCGAGTGTGCTCATCACTTTTTCAGTATATCCACGCCGTATGAATTGACTGCTTCCGGGTTTGGCTGCCAGCAAGATTCTTGACCTTAGCATTGCTGGCATAACGGCTTGGCAAGCTGCGTAACTTTTACCGCTGGTAACGGAAATCATAGTTATGCCGGTTTTGGCAGGCCGAAAACCAAGCAGAGACCCTAGCTTCTTTGGGAGCGTGGACTCCCTGACCGTAACCCGCGACTGACTCGGCGGCCTCGAAATAGGCCTTCGGTGGTATGGCATCCTCTTCTCGCACACGATGGGCTGTGATAGTGCTCTACCTCATGGTAGCGCTCCCCGGCTGTCGTTCGGGCGGCGACAAAACCTTCAAGGCGGCGATCCCCGAAGACTGCTACCACACGATTGCCACCGAGGTTGACTACCCCGTGGTCTCGCCTTGCAGCGCCTCCGAGGATTGGGCCCCACTGGCCCCATTGTCAGTCACCAACGAGCAACCGCCCGAATACTGGGACGTGAATCTTGAGACAGTCGTCCAAATGACACTCTCGCAATCTCAAGTGTTGCGCGACCTGGGGGGCACCGTTCTAAGGTCACCGGCTACCGTGCAAACTTATTGGGACACGGCTATCGTCGAAACGGATCCACGATTCGGTGTCGACGCCGCCTTGAGCGCATTTGACGCTCAATTTTCGTCCAGTGCTTACGGCGAGAAAAACAATCGCGCACTCAACAACGAATTCTTTGGCGGCGGCACACGCATCTTGTATCAAGACGCCTTTGTGATGCAGTCGCAAATTACTAAGACCTCCGTGGCTGGTACACAGTTGGCCGTCCGGCACTTTACCGACTATGACGGCAACAATGCTCCTAGCAATCTCTTTCCGAGTGCCTGGAATACGAATATCGAAACTGAATTTCGTCAGCCGTTGCTGCAAGGTTACGGCATGGAGTACAACCGCATCGCCGGTCCGACGAATGTGCCCGGCGTCTACAACGGCGTGTTGATCGCTCGTGCCAACACCGACATCGAACTCACCGACTTCGAGATTTCTGTTCGCGACTTAGTTAGCAATATCGAAAATGCCTACTGGGATCTCTATTTCGCCTATCGTGACCTCGACGCGAAAATTGCAGCACGGGATGCCTCGCTCGAAACCTGGCGACGGATTCACGCCCTGTACGAATCGGGCCGCCGAGGTGGCGAGGCCGAAAAAGAAGCCCAAGCTCGCGAACAGTTCTTCCGTTTCCAGGAAGAAGTGCAAAACGCATTGAGCGGCTATCTGGTGGATGGCACGCGCACCGAGAACGGTAGCCCAGGTGGTACGTTCCGTGGTAACGGCGGCGTGCAAGTCGCGGAACGGCGTTTGCGCATGTTGATGGGCTTACCACCTAGCGATGGCCGGCTGCTGCGCCCCTCCGACGAACCATTGACCGCTCCCGTGCAATTCGATTGGACGGCTACAACTCGAGAAGCCGTGATTCGACGTCCTGAGTTACGCCGCCAACGATTCCAAACGCGGCGCTACGAACTCGAATGGATCGCCAGCAAAAATCATTTGTTGCCACAGTTCGACACGGTGGGTCGCTACCGTTGGCGCGGCTTTGGTCACGACTTGTTGAATCCGGATTACAGTGCTGGCGGCGAGTTTGACAACGCCTACAAGAATCTCGCCAGCGGCCGTTTCCAAGAATGGCAGATTGGCTTGGAGTTGACCGTACCACTTGGCTACCGCCGGGGGGCCGCTGGGGTGCGTAACGCCGAGCTGCTGCTTAGCCGTTCGCGTGCCTTGCTTCGTGAACAGGAACATCAAGTGCTGCACGGCGTCTCCGCCGCGGTTGCCGAAATGGAACGTGCCTATGTTGTCTCGCAAACCACTTACAACCGCCTTGATGCGGCGCGGAATCAACTCGAAGCTATCCGCGCAGCCTTCGAAGCTGACAAGGCTCCGCTGGATTTGCTGCTTGATGCCCAACGTCGCTTGGCGGATTCCGAAAGCCGCTACTTCCGCTCGCTTTCAGAATACGCCATCGCGGTTAAGAACGTGCATTTTGCTAAAGGCACATTGCTTGATTACGACGGCGTGTATTTGAGCGAAGGGGGTTGGCCGGCGGCGGCCTACACAGATGCCACGATTCGGGAAAACCGCCGTGGTCGTCCTCGCGAGTTAAACTATGCCTCGTCGCAGGCCCCACTCGTGGCTTACGGGCCTTACGAACAACGACTGGACAAAGTCATCCATGAGCCAGCCACCGCACCGGAGCATCCAGGAGTTCCTGAGCCCGCTGATGGAGAAACAACCGAAATGATTCCAGACGTTTCGGAGGCCGTTCAACCACCCTGGAAGCCGAATGTGACTGCCGTTCCAATTGCACCCAAAACAGAATCCGAAGTGACGCTTCTCTTCGAAGACACGTCCGAAGAGCTTATCGAACCGGTGCAATATCAATCGGAGCAATTGCTTTCGCGCCAATAACCCAGAAATAATTTAGGCCTGGGCCGTTTGCAATTCTCCAACTAAATAATCGGCCAGTCGCTCAGGTGTAGGGTAACTCCAGATCACCATTGGTGGCGACTGCAAACCCAGCAGTTGATCCAGCTCTAAGCTGATTTCGACAGCCGTGAGCGAGTCAATTCCCAGCTGAGAGAACGGAGTTTGTGGCTGCATCGCTCCCGGCATCAAATTCGCGCGTGCTGTCAACCACGTCAACAGCCAGCCCAGCATCTCCGCCTGCAAGTGCTCTGGTGACATCTGACCGATGCGATCAAGAAACATCGGGGGTACGGCTGGGGTTGGCGAGACTTCCCAGTGGTCGCCTTCTGCTTGCTGATTGACCCATTCCGCAAGTACTGCCAACTCTCCATTGAGGTACTGCTCGCGGATGCGATGCCGCTGCACCTTGCCGCTAGAAGTCATCGACAAGCTGGCCGGGCGAATGAGCACAATCGCGTAAGGGTCGATTTCATGCTCTTCAACGACGGCCGTGCGGATGGCTTGGAGCACTTGATTGTGATCGGCATGCCGGCTTTCACGGCGCAATTGATGAGCGAGCACCAACTCTTCGCGGCCATCAATATTGATGGAAAAAGCGCCTCCGAGATCAACCGCCTCATGGGCTGCTTGCGCCGTCCGTTCCAGATCATGTGGGTAATGATTGCGCCCCCGCACAATCACGACGTCCTTCAAACGCCCCGTCACGAACAACTCACCATCGTGACAGAATCCTAAATCGCCCGTGCGGAGATACTCTTCGTCGTGGCTCGAACCATTCGTGGCGAGCTTCGCACGAAAGACTTCAGCATTGATGGCTTCTTTATTCCAATAACCACGAGCAATCGATTCGCCACGAACCCAGATCTCGCCAACTTCATTTTTGCCACAACTGGCATGGGTCTTGGGATCAACAATTTCTACTTCGACCCCCAGACATTCTGGGCCGCAACTCACGAGGGCTTGTGTGCGTCCATTTTTCTCGGCCAACTGCACGATTCGATTGTCACGCATCGCCTGGCGATCGACTTGCAGCACACGCGGCCCCGCGGCGGATTGCCCGCCCGTCACCAGCAGCGTCGACTCAGCCAATCCATAGCAAGGGAAGAATGCGCTCGGCTTAAACCCCGCGTCGGCGAAGGCATCGGCGAATTCCGTGAGCGTTTCAGAATTGATCGGTTCCGCGCCACAGAACGCCAGTCGCCAGGAACTCAAATCCAAAGCCTTTCGGTCGGCGGGACTTGTCTTCCGTTCTGCCAGTTCATAAGCAAAATTCGGCGCGCCGCTGATCGTCGCCTTCGTCGCGGAGATCAATTCCAACCAACGCTGCGGTCGACGCAGAAATGTCGTCGGCGCGATTAACGTGCTGGTCGCACCGACATACAACGGCGTCAGAATTCCGCCGATCAATCCCATGTCGTGATAAGCCGGCAGCCAAAACACCCCTTGGGCATGCTCATCCGAACGAATGCCAAAGCCAACTCGAATCGCTTCGAGATTGTGCATGATATTGCCGTGGCTCACCATCACACCGCGCGGTTCGGAAGTTGAGCCCGACGTGTATTGCAAAAAGGCCAGTTCGTCGGCGTTGCGAACCACAGGTTGAAACGCACAGCCTTGTTGCGTTGCGATATTGTCGGTCGCTTCCCAAGCAAGCGCGCTGATCGCCGGGGATTGTTGATCAAGGCAAAGACCGCCCAACACGCTAGTCTGTGTCAGCACTAAGCTCGGATGGCAATCGGCCACAATCGAGTCCAACCGAGGCATGGGCCGTTTGGGCTTAGGATAGGTCGCCGGCACGGGGAGCGCACCCGCGTAGACACATCCCATGAATGCCGCGATGAACTCCAAACCGGGGGGGTAGACCAGCAGCACCCGATCACCCGGCTTCACCCGCGAGGCAAGCCACCCCCCCAAGGTTCGTGAACGCGCAGATAATTCTTGGTAGCTCCACGATTCGGTCTGTCCCGTGTCGTCTTCAAAGACAAAAGCCGTGCAATCGGGATAACTTACCGCCTGCTGCTCGACCATGTCGGCCAAGCTGGCGAATCGCGGGCCGGTCTGTATCAGCTCGTTATCCATTACAATCGACGACACGGGAAAGCTTCTTCACGGGACCTGCAGGCAACAGGCTGCCATAGATTAGCCGGTTGGCGTGCTTTGGGGAACACAATTGCACGTATCGTTCCCAAAAATCGGAACGAACGGGCAAGCTCCGTGATCGAATTTCGCTCATTCGGATGGATAACACTCCGTATTCCTTAGGGATTTGCCTCGGGAGACGCTTCTGCCGGATTCGCGGGAGGCGGATTGGTCGCGGGCTGATTCGTCGGGGGAGCCAATCGAATCCCCAGCCGTTGGTTGTTTAAGTAAATGACCCCTTGGTAGGAGACGGCCCCGTCCCCCTGCCCTGGCGTCATCACCGGAAGTGGTTCCGTTAGGGCCACCACGAGCGGCCGCCGCATTTCATCGATCACCGCTAACTGCCTCGCGATAACCCTACCTACGATGACGTCGTGCGAAATATCACAGATTTCGTTCCCGTCGCTATCCTTCAGAATGAGAGCTCCCACACGGTCGGCCAATCGCGTGGGGTCGCCGTTGATGGCTCGTTTGAAACCAAGCTCGGCGAGAGATTTATCAGGATCCTGCTGATCGATGATTTGCAGCCGTTCGCAGCGAATCTCTTTGGCTTCCACGCGGTCGATGAGCTTGTCCCGGACCGCCGCGCCTAAGGCGAACAACAGCAAAGGGTAGATGATCCAACGTTCACGTTCCGACATGCCTCACTCCTGACAAAAATTATGACCTAATACAGTGCTTGTGTTTGACCTTGGGCGTCGACTTGCCGTGGCAGCCAAGCGAGGTTCACGCGGCTGACTTCGACCTGATTCTTTTCAATTGCCGTGAGCAGGGAATCTCGAACTTCATGATCAGCTGAAAGCCGAGTACCCAGCGCAACTCTGAAGCCGTCGAATTCCTTCTGACAGTCTGCGAGTTTCTCTATGAGCTCAGCCAATTCGGCCTTTGCTTCGGAGTATCTTCGTCTGCCGCGAGTCATTTGTTTGGTCGAGGTCTGCGTCACGATTTGCTTGCGTGTGCTGCCACCCAGCAAACGAACAAAAATCACCTCAAGCGCTCGCCACAGACTCCCCAGCCACCACCACCGATTCTCATCGACTTCGAGTTGAACTTTGCGGACCGAATCTTCTAGCTTATCACGCTTCGTCGTCAGGTCGCGTAGGGTGCGATATTGCTTTTCAAACCACTCGCTCAGATCGCGTTGCCAGATCTTGTAGTTTTTGTCCTGGGTCAGTGGCCCCACGAGCGAAAGGAATCCGCTGTTGGTGTAAGGCTCGTTATCCCAATCATTCGGTGGCGTGAGAATCTGGGCATCGTCCCAAATCGATGATGGAAGCTCGCTGTTCATCTCGCGACGCACCAGAAACTTGGCCTGCGGTGATGACGCAAGTTGGATTTCAGCAACCAGTGCCGGTTGATACTGAACCGTTTCATCGAAACCGGGCACACGGCTCAGCGGCCAGAACTTTTCCGAGATATTGCCCGACAGCATCGGCCGGGCTTGATCGTGACTCACGGTCGGTCGTTCCGCTGGCTTGTTCTCAGCAGCTTGAGACTCGGCCGCGTTTGGCTTGCGATCCTTCATCAGCAGGCGAATCTGATCGCGCGTGAGTGGCCCCCGCAGATACGACATCACCCAGCGGGTGTGCATCACCTGCGGCTGGTCATCATGCACATTGTTCACTAGAAATACGCGGCTCCGCAGCCCGGACAGCATCGCGTCCATCTCGCTGCGATTGAACTTGGAGCCTGTTTGGGCCGATGCGCCTTCTAGGCCGTCGAGCACACGAAGTTTGTCGCGCTCGGTTTGTAACCGCCCCAAAAACCATGTCCCCGCGTTCGAGAGCCCTTTGTAATCCAGATCGACCGGATTTTGCGTGGCGAGCACAACTCCCAATCCATACGCACGGGCTTGCTTGAGCAATGTGAGCATCGGCCGCTTGCTCGGCGGATTGGATGACGGCGGGAAATAGCCAAACACCTCGTCCATGTAGAGGATCGCTCGCAGGCTCCCCGTGCCGGATTGCGAGCGCATCCAGCTCAATATTTCGTTGAGCAGAATCGTCACGAAGAACATCCGCTCGTTGTCGTTCAAATGAGCAATCGACAGAATCGACAATCGTGGTTTCTTATCGGCGGTGTACAGCAGCGACTCGATATCCAGCGACTCCCCTTGCAACCAATTCGCAAACGAGGGGGAAGCCAACAGATTGTTAATCTTCATCCCTAATGCCATGCGGTCTTTGGCGGGAAGAAAATTCTCGAGGTCGACGATCCCCACCTTGGTAAACGGTGGCTTTTGAATGTCATGGATGAGCACCGACAGATCGAGGCTGCGCCCCGCACGCCAGGCGTGATCAAGGATGTTGGAAATGAGAATCGCTTCGCGGCTTTGCACCGGATCCGCATCGATCCCTACCAAGGCTAGCACGCACTGCGTCGTCGATTGCAGCAAATCGTTGTAGGTGTCACCGTCATCGATGACGGCCTGCGGCGGGGCATGAAATCCTTTCAACACCGTGAGCGGCATCCCCGCCGTGCTGCCGGGCGTGTAGATCACCTTATCAACGTCGGCGTACCTTTGTACTCGCGATTGGTCTTCATCCCAGTCGGCAAGCCCCTTCTTCCACAGGGCGGCTGTCTGCTCCGCCAATTCCTCTTTCGTGATGCCCTGCTGCTGGGCCACCGAAGAATCGACCCACGGCTCAAAGTCACTGGGCTTGAGCTGCGGGAACGCGAGCAGCAGATTACCTAAGTCCCCCTTGGGATCGACGGCGATCACGGGAATGCCATCGAGCGCGGCTTCTTCCAAGAGCGACATGCACAAGCCGGTCTTGCCGCTGCCGGTCATGCCGACGCACACCGCGTGGGTCGTCAGATCGTTGGCATCATACAGCACCTTCTCCTGCGCAAGCTGACCCGTGGCCAGATCGAACGGTCGACCGAGATAAAAGGAACCGAGTTTCTCGTAATCAGCCATGAGTAGTCGCCCAACGTCCTGCCGGAAAATTGCTCCGCGATTCTAGTCCGATTTGAAATAATGGTCTATCTGGCTCGACTCGTGGTATGGCTTTTGGAGTTTTGGAACGAATCAGGCGAATTTCGATTTCTGGTGACAAAACCCATGAGTTTTGGAACGGTGCCAACGAGTTTGCTCTGCAATAATCGATGAATACAGAAATCACAGGTGACAAAAGTCCTGGGGTTTTGGTCAAAATATTTTCGCGTTGATTCGTGATTTAGCGCCCAGCGCCAGCCAAATACATAACGCCGCGCAGGCGTATTGTGACACGTGAAGGAGTGCTTCGCCACAACGATTCTTGGCCACTAGCGGAGTTTGAAATGGCGGGTGGCAAGAAGTTTTAGGCGATGCTTGAATACCTCTTGTGCTGCGCACCTCGACAGATGTCCGACTGAGTTTTTCCTAGAGACGACGCACTTTGCGGACGAAGTGTCGGGGCTACCCGTATCACTTACTTCGTCGCGATCGTGTACGACAGCCCTAAGCCGCGGCATAAGAGATGCGCGAATTTGACGGGCAGCTTATCAATCAGTGGTTCGCACCATTGTTTGCCCAACCGCAGTCCCTTGCCGCATAGGTAGATGCGCTGCCTGCTCACACACAGTGGCGTGGCCACCGAGCGGAACCCGGTTTCCTTAAGCAGCTTGACCGTCTCTGACAGCCGGTATTCTTTGAAGTGCAGGCCGCGGGCTTCGGTGCGCAGCGGACAAAATGTTCGTGTGATGTCCGAAGGCCGCAACAACCAGTTCGGCGTGATCGTGACGAGCATGCCGCCCAGTTGCAGCAAGCTGTAAATGTGCGACAGATAATCGGCGATCTCATCGGGGCAAATATGCTCGAACACGTCGTTCCAATAGATCAACGTGGGACGCTCATCCAACGAGTCGCGCTTCACTTGCCGGAGATCGCCAAACAGAAGTTGATCGGCGTAGCGTTCTCCCAACAGCGCGACGGCATGTTCGCGCATGGTGCTGGAAATTTCTACCCCCGCGACCGAGAACCCATGATTGCTAACTTCTTTCAGCAGCATCCCGCTCCCGTAACCAATCTCGAACAGGTGGGGACGCTCGACGCCTTGATTCGTCTGGCGCTCGAGCAGTTCGAGCACCAACTTCACGTAGCGTTTGTCGAGCCCCATCACCAACGGCTCGTCGTCCGTGCGTTGTGCGGCGAGGATCGTGCAGATCGTGTCGTAAGCCTGCCCCGTGACCAAAGCACGTTCGCGGCTGTTCTTAGGCAACTGGGCAATCGCGCGCGCAAAGCGTTGCTCTTGCTTCCACTGCAACTCGGCGAGTTCCAAGGGGCTGAGTCCCGCGAGCGGTAGCCAATGCCCATCGGCCAGCATCACTTCCGGAAGACCGGGCGACGGCGTCTCGACCAGGGGGTCGCTTGATTCCAGGGGAAGTGTAAGCATGTGAGGGCAATCTCGCCGGCAATATCTGTGGTCATCCGCCATCGTAAGAATAGTGCGCGAACCTCAGCCACGACGTGCGGTTCTTTGGGGGCGGGGTCACATTGGAAGGCTTATACCAATCGTGACGCCATCCCCCTAGCCGCCGGCGCAAGCCTGTGGTCGAACCCACAGAAACCACGGGCTTGCGCCGGTGGCCAGAATGGGGTTACAATGGTCGTTTCTCGTCTCCAGGCCTACCAAACCGCAAACTAAGGATCGTAATCGTGCCCGCAGCACTCAATAAAATCAGCAGCCACATCACGCAACCCAAGTCCCAAGGAGCCTCGCAAGCGATGCTCTACGGCACGGGGATGACCGAAGACGACATGCAAAAAGCGCAGGTCGGCATCGCCAGCGTTTGGTACGAAGGTAATACGTGCAACATGCACCTGCTCGATCTGGCGGCTAAGGTCAAAGAAGGCGTGAAAGCGGCGGGACTCGTTGGCATGCGATTCAACACGATTGGCGTGTCGGACGGCATTTCGATGGGGACCGACGGCATGAGCTTTTCGCTGCAATCGCGCGATCTGATTGCCGACTCGATTGAAACGGTCATGGGGGCCCAGTGGTACGACGCCTGTATCACCATTCCCGGTTGCGACAAGAACATGCCGGGCTGCATCATGGCGATGGGTCGTTTGAACCGCCCCGGCCTGATGGTCTACGGCGGCACAATCAAACCAGGATTCACGCACTTCGGCGGCGACTCCCAGAAGCGTGACGTTGTGAGCGCGTTTCAATGTTACGGCGAATTCCTGGCGGGGCGAATCACTGAAGACGAACGCAAGGAAATCGTGCGTTCGAGTTGTCCCGGCGCGGGGGCCTGCGGCGGTATGTACACCGCCAACACAATGGCCTCGGCCATTGAAGCGATGGGGATGTCGCTACCTTACAGTTCATCGATTCCTGCTGAAGACCCCGACAAGATCAAGGAATGTTTGGAAGCGGGCAAAGCCATCCGCGTTTTGCTGGAACGCGACATTAAACCACGCGACATCATGACCCGCGCGGCGTTTGAAAACGCGATGGTGCTCACGATGGCCGTCGGGGGTTCAACCAATGCCGTACTGCATCTGTTGGCCATGGCGCGCAGTGTCGACGTCGAACTCACGATCGACGATTTCCAAAAAGTGAGTGATCGTATCCCCTTGCTCGCCGATCTCAAGCCAAGCGGAAAATACGTGCAAGAAGAATTGCACGCCGTGGGGGGCACGCCAGCAGTCATGAAGATGTTGCTCGCCGAAGGCTTGATCGACGGCTCGTGCCTGACTGTCACGGGCAAAACGATTGCCGAGAATTTGGCCGATTTGCCAGGACTCAAAGCCGGGCAAGAGGTCGTGAAGCCGCTTTCCGATCCGATCAAAAAGACGGGTCACATCCGCATCATGCGGGGCAACTTTTGCCCTGACGGCGCGGTCGCCAAAATCACCGGCAAGGAAGGTTTGCAATTCACCGGACCGGCCAAGGTGTTCGACAGCGAAGAAGACATGCTGCACGCGCTCGAACAAGAGAAGATCAATAAAGGCGACGTGGTAGTTATTCGCTACGAAGGCCCGCAAGGGGGGCCGGGCATGCCCGAGATGCTCACCCCCACCAGCGCGATCATGGGTGCCGGTTTGGGAAGTGACGTGGCCTTGCTCACCGATGGCCGTTTCAGCGGCGGCTCTCACGGATTCATCGTGGGGCACGTTACGCCCGAGGCGCAAATGGGCGGTCCCATCGCGCTGGTAAAAACCGGCGACAAAATCATCATCGACGCGGAGAAGAACACGATCGACGTCGATATCTCCGACGCGGAATTCAAGTCCCGACGTGCTGCCTGGAAAGCCCCAGCGTATAAAGCGACCCGTGGCACGCTCTACAAGTATATTAAGAATGTGAAAAGCGCGAGCGAAGGTTGCGTGACGGACGAGTGAGGCCGTTAGCCGGCATCGCCCCGATGCCGAGTAAAGGTATTTGCACTGTTTTCACGGCAGTGGAACACTGCCGGCTAACTTTGTACTTCTTGCCGATTCCCTGCCGAAAAGATATCCATCACCTCAGGAGCGGAGTCCGCTTTCTCAAGCTGGTCACGGATCTCGCTGCTACCGGCGAGGCTTGCTAGTTGGCTCAGCAGCACGACTTGCACGTCGGGCTGATCGTCGGGGGTGACGAGCAAAAATACCAGACGCACGATTTCGCTCGAATCCGGATTGAACAACACCCCTTCTTGCGACCGTCCAAAAACGACCAGCGGTCGCGTGAGTCCCGGCACGCGGGCGTGGGGAATCGCCACGCCGCATCCTAAGCACGTGGGGAGTTCGCGTTCACGCTCCAGGGCCAGATAGGTTACGTCCGTCCCCAGCGGCAACAGCCCTGTGGGAATGTTTGCGGCGAGTTCACTGATGACTTGTTGAGGCGTGCTGCCGCGTAAATTCAGAACAACACCCCCTGTCAGTAGTGCTTCCTGCAGAAATATTTTGGGCTCGCGCGGATATTCATCTTCGATACGGCCGACGACTTGCTCCAGAATGTCTTCAATCGTCACCAGCCCGACGGGACTGCCGTTGTCTTCCACGAGGCAAACCGAGGCATTCTCGCGCTGGAAATGAGCGAGCGCGGTTTCGATGTCGGTGTTGGCACTCACCGCGGAAAGTGGTCGTGCCAGTCGCAGCCAATCGCTGCTCTCGGTTCCTTCGGTGACAAGATCTTTGGCCAACAGATACATGGTTGTCCGCGCGGTCTGAGAATCGACAATCGGCCAGCGAGAATAGTGATGCTCAGCAACTTGACGGCGCACTTCGTCGACGGTCGCGGAACTGGAAAGCCGACGCACACGTGTCCAGGGGACCATGATCGTGCGCACGGTCTGGGTTTGGAGGTTGCTGACGTTTTCCAAAATGAGCTGCGTTCGCAGATCGCGCACCGCATGCTCGACCGATTCCTTGCTGGCTCCGGTGTCGACAAGCACCAGCCGCGCAAGCGCGACGGCGGCTTCCCCTTCTTCAAACACGGCGGCGGTGGCCCCCGCTTGTTCCAGGTATTCGCGTTCGCGCAAATAGTGGGCACGGACAAGAATTCGCACCTTGGGATTAAGATTTCGGGCCAACGCGACGATCGCCGTGCGACCCGTGGCTGCTGGGAGAGTTAAGACAAGATGCGTCGCGGTTTTTACGCCTGACTGTTCGAGTATGGCTTCCCGCGCTGCATCGCCAAAAATGGCCACACGGCGCTGGGTGTGCAATTCGGTGATGGTGTCCATGTTCATATCAATGACGACGGTATCCATTCCGGCATCGCGGAGAAGTCGATCCACGGCACGGCCTACGGGGCCATATCCAATCACGATGGCAAGCTTGGCGTCGTCGCCGTAGGCGGCAATTTGAGCCATCGACACGTCATTCGCTCCTTGCACGCGGCGTTCAGCCCTGGCGTTTAGTAAGCGCCACAAACGCGGATGTTGACGGAGCCAATTTTCGACGGGGTGTAAGCTACGATAAAGAATTGGGTTAATCGTAATTGATAATATTGCCCCACCAACAAGCAAACTATGCCCTTCGATCGGCATCAACCCGTATTCTTGCGCCAGGTTAGAAAGAATAAATGAAAATTCACCGATTTGCGCAAGCCCAAGGGCCACGGTCAAACCCATTCGCACTGAGTGACCTAAAAAGGCCACGATGATGACTGCCGAAACTGATTTCACGACTAGGATGATCCCCATCGTGGCGAGAATCATGAGTGGTTGACTCACTAGAATATCGGGATCGAACAACATCCCGACTGACACAAAAAACAGTACTGCAAAAGCATCGCGCAGGGGCAAGGCGTCGGCGGCAGCCTGATGGCTGACAGGAGATTGAGCGACAACCATACCCGCCAGAAATGCGCCAAGTGCCATGGAAGTTCCAAACAGCACGTAGGTCCCTGCGGCAATCGCGACCGAGAATACGAGAATTGTCAGGGTGAATAGCTCGCGAGAGCGCAGGCGAGCCACTTTTACCAACGCCCAGGGTACGATCTTTGCTCCTGCAATCAACATAATGGCAACCATTGCCACGAGCTTCATGAGTGCCCAAGTAATTGCTAGCGCGGGATGCGTTGCTGGACCGGTTGCGACTTCCACACCTTCCGTTTGACCTAGCACAGGAATCAACACCAGAACAATGACCGAAAGCACGTCCTCGACCAAGAGCCATCCAACAGCGGCGTGGCCTTGATGCGAATTGAGTTCTTCCGCATCCATCAGTACGCGCATAAGTACGACAGTACTTGCAATCGATAAGGCGAAACCTAGGACAAGGCTCGTGTCCGTTGAAAAGCCTAACCAAGTGTAAATCGGCACGGAGACGACCGTACAAATCAAACAATGTGCGATAGCACCAGGAATAGCGATCCCCTTAACCGCTAACAAATCTTTGAGATGAAAATGCAAGCCAACGCCGAACATTAGCAGAATAACGCCGACCTCGGCCAGTTGATGGGCCAAGTTAATGTCGGCCTCAAACCCGGGCGAATGCGGACCGATCACCACCCCAGCGAGCAGGTAACCCACAATCGGCGACAGGCGCATTCTCTGCGTCAGCAGGCCCAGGACCCAGGCCACGGTGAAGCCTATCGCTAGCGTGCTAATCAGGGGATATTCGTGCATATGTATCGAGCTAGGTGGGGTCGCGACGTGTGAATGAATGTGTCTCGCCCAAACCTAACCCAGATCGCCGGTCGGTTCCACCCCGATCCATGTCTGCTCTGCAAAACAGCGATCAGAACCGTCTCAGCTTCATCGCGAGTTGGCTTTCAATCGATGAGTCCTATAATCGAACAATAGTTTCCAGCCATACACTTTTGAACTTGGAACATGATTATGACTGCAACCGTGCGCCCCGCGACTCTGGCTGAACTCCGCACCAGCGGTTGGCAATCGAAAACCGTTAAACAAGAGATCCACGACAACTTCATGCGTCGCTTGCAAGCAGGCGAAGAACTGTACCCGGGTATCATCGGCTACGATGATACTGTCATTCCTGAACTGAATATCGCGATTCTCGCGCAGCACGACATTCTGTTCCTCGGCGAAAAGGGACAAGCCAAAAGTCGCCTGATGCGGTTAGTCGCTAGTTTCTTGGACGACGCGATTCCCTTCATCGCCGATCCCGAGATTCCTGTACATGACGATCCTTATCTGCCGATCACGCGGCGAGGAAAGCAAATCATTGCGGAGCGCGCGGCCGAGGATGTTCCCATCGGTTGGTGGAGCCGCGAAGATCGCTATGCCGAGCGGCTCTCCCCCGGGACAAAATTTGCCGACATCATCGGCGAAATCGATCCCGCCAAATTGGCCTCGGGCATCAGCATGAGTGCCGAAGACTCGCTGCACTTTGGTTTGATCCCACGCATGCACCGCGGCATCTTCGCGATGAACGAACTCCCCGAGCTGGATGAGCTCGTGCAGGTCGGCTTGTTCAACATTCTGGAAGAACGCGACGTGCAAATCCGCGGCTATCCCATTAAGTTCGACATCGACGTGCTGATCCTGTTTAGCGCGAACCCCGCCACTTACAACCGCAGCGGCAAAGTCATCCCGCAACTCAAGGATCGCATCGGTTCAATGATTCAGACGCATTACCCGCTCGAACGCGAGCTGGGTGTACAAATCTTGGAACAAGAGGCGGAGAACAAGGGCGAAGGTGGAAAAGGGAAGGCGGAAAATTCTGAAAATGGAGTCGTTGTTCCTTATTTTATGAAGGAACTGGTGGAAGAGGTCAGCCGAGCCGCGCGGAAATCGAAATTCGTGGATCATCAATCCGGCGTGAGCGCGCGGTTGTCGATTGCCAACTTCCGCACGATGCTGGCCAGTGCCCGGCAACGAGCGGCCGTATTGGGCGAATCACCAGCTGTCCCGCGTATCAGCGATCTCGGACATCTCTATGCGTCATCACTCGGCAAGTTGGAACTCGACTTGATGGGGACCCATCAAATGAGCGAGAAGCAGGTGCTGGACGCGGTGCTGGCCGAGGCGATCGCCACTGTGTTCAACGAATATGTCGACAAGCACGGCCTTGCTGAAATTGCGCAAATATTCTCCGAAGGAGTGAAGATCGAAGTGGGCGATATGCTGCCGTCCTCCCACTATGCGAAACTCCTGCAGCGGGTTCCGCCAGTCTGGGATAAAGCCTTCGAGGTCAACGCCAGCCAAAACGAAGCCGTGCGCGCTTCGTGCGTTGAGTTCATCCTCGCGGGCCTCTACGCCACCGACCGCATCAGCCGCAGCCAATCGCACGGGCGGATTGTGTATGAGATGTGAACCGCATGAACCCGATCAACTACAACCTCGAACCCAATCTCACCTGCGACGAGTTCGTCGACCTGCTCGTGCGTTCGACACTTGCGGAGCGTCGGCCTGTGGATGATCGTGCTGCGATCGAGGGTATGCTGCGTCACGCTGACGTGATTATCACGGCTCGCAGCGACGGCAAGTTGGTCGGCATTTCTCGGGCCATCACCGACTTTGCTTACTGCACGTATCTCTCTGATCTCGCGGTCGACGAACAGTTTCAGCGCAAGGGAATTGGCAAGGAACTTGTCCGCCGGACCCACGCAGCTGCCGGTCTGAAGACTCGTTTGATCCTGCTCGCCGCCCCGGCTGCGGCGGATTACTATCCCCACATCGGCATGCAGAAACACGATTCCTGCTGGATGATTTTGGGTACGAAGTAGCCGCGATGGCCGTAGGATTCAAGGCACTCAATCCTGACGTTTCGCGACCTGATCAGCCCCATTTTGATGCAAGATCAGCATCGCCGCTTTGCCATCCTTTTCGCCGGCAAAGGTGATTTGCGCGTCAATCACCTTGCACGCGAATTTCGATTCCGATTCAGGAAACACTTGGAGCGGTGGCTGCCCGGTTCCTTGAACCGTGAGTTGATCTCCTTCGAGTTTGACCGTCAGTGCAAACTGACGCGTGATGGCATACACGCCTTCATAAGACTTGAGCGTGCGCGGCGAAACTTTCACAACTGCTGGGGCTTCCGGCTGTTCGATGGTTTCTCCCAAGGTGATCCGCGTAATATTTTGACCGAACTCGGTGATCTTTTCGCAGGCCGTATTGCAGAGCACAACGACGCCCGCGTCACGACCCGGAACCACGGACACCCACGAGGCATAGCCCCCCGTCATGCCATTGTGCCAACGGGTGATACCGTCGGATTCAATATGCCAAGCGAGGCCTATGGCTTCGCCCTCTTCCATCGCATGCCGCTTTTCGTGCGAAAGTCGCAGGGCTTTTGTCAGGGGTTGGTCATCCTCGGCATGATTGGCTGCAATGAACTTGAGCATGTCGTTGACCGTGGAGCGAATTGCTCCCCCACCGGCGAGAGTCGGAATATCCCAATTCTTCGATTTTTGCAAAGTCGCGTCATAGGGCGGAGCAAGCCGCTCGCGTTGTTTGTCGGTCAGCTTGATGCAGGTGTCATTCATATCGCATGGCTTGGCAATCTGTTCGATCATGAGTTGTTCGTAGGGCATTTTCTCGCGACTCGACAAAAGAATTCCTAACAGGCCCATGCCGTAGTTCGAATACTCGTACTCGCCGGGGAGACGAGTCAACTTGTAATTCTTCAAGAATTCAAACGCCTGACGGTGCGTGTAGTCGGCGTAGGGATTCATGATATCGGCCGGCGACAAATTATCCGGCAAGGCTGGCAACCCTGAGGTGTGGGTGGCCAGATGTTCGAAGGTGATACCCGATCGATTGGTCAGTGATGACCTTGTGGCCTTGGGCAAATACTTTTGCAGCGGATCATCAAGCTTCACTTGCCCACGTTGCACCAAGTCGGCGAGCAACACACCCGTAAAGACTTTGCTAACCGAGCCGATTTCGTAGATCGTATCGCCGTCGGGGGCGATGGCACTTCCTTTCTCGGTTTCTCCGTAACTCAGGACCTGAGTTTCGCCGTCCTTGTAAATCCCAACCACGAAACCGACGGCCAGCCCGTCGTTCAGCAAAGACTGCGCGAGCGGATCGACCTCGGCTTTGAAATCAATCGCCCTGCCCTGCAAAGGGATGAGCACTTCTAGACATACGGCCAAGAATGAGGCTGTTTTCAAAATTCGCAGGCAATTTGACATGGGATAAGCCCTCGCGTGTGTGCTGACTATCGTTTGTTACTACTGGCTATCACCGGATGATTTCACGGTGGCTTCGACGATTTCCCAAGCGGCCACTTCGGCCAACTCGAAATCGCCGTCGTTAGAGGTGACGGCCACCACCAGGTTCTTGTCGGGGATGAACGCCACGAGGGCATACCACATCGTGTTCGTGCCGTTGTGCCAATAAACCGTGTAGGGAATTTCGGTGCTGGGTTCTTTCTTGACCCAACCACTGGCTTGTCGATCCAACTCGGGCGTGTGCAGCCGTTGATAATTATCCGCCGAAAGCAGTTTTCCTTCACCAAGCTCGCCACGAAGGTGCTCCATGGCATACGCGCAAAGGTCGCCAAGCGTCATATGCACGGCACCCGCGGGGCTCATGATAAATGTGTTGTCTCGCTTGTCATTGGTCGCGACTTTCAAATGCCGGACGTTCCGGTGACCCCGGGGCTGTTCGAGTTTTTCGTCGGAGCTTGTGGGAGGGCCGAATCCCGAGCCCTTCAAGTCGAGCGGTTCAAAGACTTCGCGTTTCACAAGGTCTTCCCAAGTCTCGCCGGTGACCTTCTCGGCCATAGCCGCGGCTAGGGTCATGCCCACATTCGAGTACACATTTTTTTCTCCCGGCGGATAGTCGGGTTGGTCAGACAGCACTTCCAGCACGGCCTCACGGCGAGCCTTTGTGGATTCGGAACCAAGTGCAGGATGCTGGCGACGAGTCTCGATGGAGAAGCTGCGCGGCGCGCCGGCCGTATCTGTCAGCAACTGCTTGAGTGTGACCTGTCGCCAATCCTCATGCACGGAATCATCAAGAAAAATTTCGCCGACGGTATCATCCCAATTCAATTTGCCCGATTCGATCAAGCGAGCGATCATCGTGGCGGTGATGCTCTTGGCGATTCCTCCTAGATGCCAGCGGTCATCGATTTCGAGCGACACCTTGCTGTCGAGCTTGCGTTCACCTTGCACCGCTACGGCCTCGACTTGCCCGTCGATCATCACCATCGCGGCGAGCCCGACGAGATTTTTCTCCTTGCGCTGCTCGGTGACTAAGCCTGCCAGCCAATCCCCCTTGGGACCGTTGCTTTGGGCAGGCCCGTCATACGTTACCTGCGGTTCGACGCGGAATTCTTTTTTCAAGGCCTCGTACTTAATTGCGCGGCGATTGGCCTCGGTTAGGGGAACATCTTCGAGGATCTGTTCCTTGGCGTCTTTCGGAAAGAGGGGGACCACGACCAATCGGACACTCTCCGACGGCTCGTGCCCCATGCCAGCCATCAGTTCGACGAGGTCCTCCTCGAACCGTTTCTGCCACAAGTCGTCGTAGGTCGTTTTGCTAAAGTCGATGATCTTCGTGATCGAGACATCATCAATCGACACGAGCTTGAACCACTCGCCATCGACTTTGACCTCGGGCTGAGAATCTTCCCAGCGCACCGCCGCGAAAGGAGAAACCTCCGGATAGCCCGCTATGGCTTTGCCAGCGAAAAACGCTGCGATGGAGGCGATAATGACTACGCCCGCCGCCAAGACAAAATTTGAAATCAGTGGCCGCCACGATTGCCCATCAACGGTGTCGATCAGACTTTCTTCGGTGTGGAGTTGTTCCTGATCCATGGTGCTGGATTCATCTTGCAGACTTGAGAGCAAGGCAAGCAACTCTTGCCGGCGTGGCATGAGTTGCGTCCGCACGGCGCGTTGATTGAGGTAATAAATGCCCGTGTATAAAGCGGCCACGAACAGGCCAGGGAAAATCGCGGACCAGATGTTCGACGACCTGAGCCATGCTACGTGAATAAAGAACGTGAAGAGCGAAATCACAAACGGCAGCAAGTACCACCAGAAGACATTGCGCAGCAACCAAATTTGATGTTCCACGTCAGCTAAAGAAGCCCGCACGCTTTGGATCAGTGGCTCACCAGGCCCAAACTGTCTTGGCTTATGGCGAATGCGGTCGATCGCAATAAACCCGCTCACCCAAATGCAGGCGGGGACAGTGAGATACCACGTCCATGGCAACGACAACATCGCCCCCATAAAAAACCACACCGGGATCAATCCCAAACCTACGACAATCTCACCGATATCGCGCCCTAAAATTGTCCCTTGGAATGTTTGTTGGTTACGCAGCACTTCATTGAGCAACAAATTCGAATCAACAGTGACGCGAGAGCGAGCCGTTTGCGACTGCCAAGCTTGTTGAAATTTGTCGGGTTCCATCGCATTATCTCGGTTCATGGGACTCGCCGTTCATCAAATCGCTGAGGGTCTTCTTCGCGCGGTTGAGTTTCACTCCCACGTTGCTTTCGGAAATGCCAAGCACCTCGGCCATTTCTCGATAACTCAATTCATCCAAATACAAAAGCACGAGTGCCGCATCACCTTTTGGTAATTGATGAATGGCGTCGTAAAGCTGCTCGACCATTTCACGTTGTTGCACGTTCTCGGTACTGTCACAGCCCTCGGTCACCACGGTTTGTACTTCCAGCAACGGTTGCTGCAAAGTTCGGCGTGGCTTGTCTTTGCGTTGCCAGTTCATCGCCGTGTGCAGGGCCACGCGGTAGAACCACGTCGCCGGGCTGGAATGACCCGCGAAGTTGGGCAGCGACCGCCAGGCTTGCAGCAATATTTCCTGCGCTAAATCCTGGCACTCGTCGCTGGTGAGCGTGTAGGCGCGCGCGACCTTCAACACCGACGAGCCATGCTCATCCAGCCACGAGAGAAACACCGATTGTTGATCATCCTCAAGCAACTCAAACCTGCTTTCATAGGTGTTGGTAACTTGAACGAGCGTGGCCTTACAAAGAATCCAAAAAATTAGTCCACCTATCGTACAAAAACCGTGCGTGGTGAATCGGCAATTGCTGACCGCAGACCGCATGGCCAACTGGACCACCGCCGCCTGCCGAGAAAATTTTCCCGAAGAACTCGCCATTAAGACTCATCCGCGAACGGCAAATCTGGTCTAATGGTGGGTTGGGCGCTACGATTGTAGCTTCAGATAAGATGCCTCTCCGCGGATCACAACGACCCGACCTGCCATGCAATTTGAGCTAGAATCACCGTTCCAACCCGCCGGGGACCAGCCCGCTGCCATCAAAAAGCTCGTCGAAGGCCTCAAGCACGGCCAAAACGAGCAAGTGCTCATGGGTGTGACCGGCAGCGGCAAGACGTTCACGATGGCGAACGTGATTCAGCAGCTCCAGCGCCCTGCGCTGATTCTCTCGCACAACAAAACACTGGCCGCCCAATTGTATAGCGAGTTCAAGGAATTTTTCCCCCGCAACGCGGTGAGCTATTTTGTTAGCTACTACGACTACTACCAGCCGGAAGCCTACATCCCTCAACGCGATATCTATATCGAAAAAGATGCTTCGATCAATGAAGAAATCGACCGCATGCGTTTAGCGACGACGAGTTCTTTGGTCAGCCGCCGCGATGTGATCGTGATAGCCAGCGTGTCGTGCATCTATGGCTTGGGTTCGCCGCAAGATTACAAAGACATGATGGTCGGTTTGCGGGTGGGCGAGTCTTTGGATCGCGACAAGGTGCTCGAACGCTTGATCAACATTCAATACGAGCGCAACGACACCGATCCTGCGCGCGGCAAGTTCCGTGTCCGTGGCGATTGCGTGGAGATCTGGCCCTCGTATGAAGAGTTCGCCTATCGGATCGAATTCTGGGGCGATGATATCGAGAAGCTATCGATCATTGATGCCACGTCTGGCGAGACGATCGACAACTTGAACGAAATCTACATTTATCCGGCCAAGCACTTCGTGTTGCCGGAAGATCGCATCCACAATGCCGTCGATAGTATTCGCCAGGAACTCCGCGAACGCTTGGAGCTGTTCCGCGAGCAAGGCAAGTTGCTCGAAGCCCAGCGTCTCAATGCGCGCACACGCTTCGACGTGGAAATGATGATGGAAGTGGGCTACTGCCCTGGGATTGAAAACTACAGCCAACCGTTGAGTGGCCGTGCGCCGGGCGAGCCGCCTTTCACGCTGTTCGACTTTTTCCCCAAAGATTTCTTGCTGTTCATCGACGAGTCGCATGCCACGGTGTCGCAGATCGGCGCCATGTACGCTGGCGATCGCAGCCGGAAGACGACGCTCGTAGAACACGGCTTCCGTTTGCCGAGCGCGCTCGACAACCGGCCGCTCAAGTTCGACGAATTCAAACAGCGTTACAACCAAGTGATCTACGTCTCGGCGACTCCGGCTGCTTACGAACTCGAACGCACCGGCGGTGAGGTCGTTGAGCAGGTGGTCCGACCCACGGGCTTGTTGGATCCCGTGATCGAAGTGATCCCCGCGCGCGGGCAAATTCCCCACTTGCTCGAACAAATCAAAGAACGAGCCGCCAATGGCGAGCGAACTCTTGTGACCACGCTGACCAAGCGTCTGGCTGAGGATTTGTCGGGCTATTTCTCCGACAATGGCGTGCTCTGCAAATGGCTGCACAGCGAGATGGATGCCTTCGAGCGTGTGGAAGTCTTGCGTGATTTACGGCAAGGTCGCTTTGAAGCTTTGGTCGGCATCAACTTATTACGCGAAGGTTTGGACCTGCCGGAAGTTTCGCTCGTGGCGATCTTGGATGCCGACAAAGAAGGCTTCTTGCGGAGCGAAACATCGCTCATGCAAACCATCGGCCGCGCGGCTCGTAACGTCAACGCGAAGGTGATTCTCTACGCCGACAAAGTAACCGATTCCATGCAGCGAGCGATCGACGAAACCACACGCCGCCGCAAGTTACAACAAGCGTACAACGAGAAGCACGGCATCACTCCCGAAACGGTCCGCAAGGCGATTCACCGCGGCATCGAAGCCACCGCCGCTGCTCATGCCCAAGCCAACGCCGCGGTGGGCAAAACAGAAGAGACCAAATACATCACTGAGGAATATATCGCCGAACTCGAAGTTGAAATGCTCAGCGCTGCAGAGAATCTAGAATTCGAACGTGCCGCGGCGATTCGCGACCGCATTGAGCAGATGCAAGATGCGATCGGCCAACCGGTCGATGCCATCAAGGAAAAAGTCGGCGGATCAGGAAAACGCCGCCGCGGCACCGGCAAGATGGGGAACAAAGTTCCCAGGCCCAAGCGGGGTGTCTAGCCGACGACATCCGCTCCAAGTATCCTCGTTGCCATGCACAAGCAGTACGACAACGAAGAGGTCGCGATCACTCCTGCTGACGTGGAGCGATTTCATCGCAATGCTCCGTTGGCCCTGAAACGCCGCGCAGAGACTTACGCATTCGATGAATTGGGCAATGGATTGCGTTCTCTCTTTCTCGGCGGCGTTCCGCTCGTGGGGATGCTGTGGTTCGACTGGTCGGCGCGCCAACTTCTGATGTTTCTGCTGATTGGTACGTGGGTCGCAATCTTGTGCGATTTTGCCAAATTATGGTTCTTGGAAAAGCAGATCCAGCAATGGGCTGCGGCGAGCTACGACAACTGGCATGTCTGGACGATTGTCGCTGCTTTACGCGCTGGGAAAACGACGGCGCCGAAGTCTCATCTTCGCGCGAAATACGAACCGTGGATGGGGGCCTTCGTCGATCTGCTGCTGGGCGGAATTGGGACCGTGCTGCTTTTGGTCATGTTGACCGAAGCAGGTGAGAAGCTTGATGGCACGTTGCTTGCTGACCGTGGCGTTCGATTTTCTTTAATCAGCCTGATTGCCTATCAAGTGCTGTTTACGGTTTGGGAAATTTCCTGGCACAAGCGCGAGAAGTCCGAACGCCAAGTGAAGGTCGCGGTCGGTATGCGAGGCATGGGATTGTTCCTGCTCTTGTTTCTCGTGGTGATGACCACGGATGGCCAAACCACAGAAAGTTCCTTGTCCCGCATCGCGATGCTTCTGGTCAACGGCGGCATCGTGCTTTTGGGGATCGGCACCATGATCGGACCGCTGTTTCTCCGCGGGGAAACCAACTGGCTCAGGGAATATCTTGCCAAGCGGGCGACCACTAAGAAACAGTGAGCGGTAAAGTTTGACTAATTTGTTTTTTCGGCAACCCAAATGCCCATTGAGCCGCGTTGAGCGTGCTCCGATTCAATGCCCCCCCCTGCCCTTGCCGAATGGAAGTTATGACTGACTTTGCTGAGTAACCACCCTCCAAGCTTGCGGGCATCCTTCTATGTCTTCACGAACCTTGCATTTTTCGGCGATCTTTTTGGCGTTTTCGTTCTGCCAGGTGTGGGTGGCCAGCCAAGCCAATGCTCAACGTCCGACTAAGGCAGAAATCGAAGCCAAGGCGGATCAGAACGAGTGGTATTACGGCGCGAGCGAAGAGAAACCACGCGAAAAGTCGATCGCCATGCAGAAAGCTGAGCTGAAGGCCCAGCAGCGGATGGACCGTTTGGCCTCGCTGCGCTGGTACGGCTTTACGCCCGGCCGTCCGACGGCAGCCACCATGCCGTTCACAACTTCGATGTACTCACCAGCCTGGACCCGTCCCGGTGGTCAGCCTTTCTCTTGGTACACCGGCTATCAACAACCGATTCTCAACACCTATCCAGCGTCGTGGTATTGGTAAGCGTCGTTAGCTGTCTTTTGCCTATTTCCGGCGAATCGTCGAGTCGCGGCTATGGCTGTTGCTTCGATTTCATTAAGCAATGACTCACGCGATTTATTGTCGCGTGTAACTTCTTGCTGCAAGGTTGAGAGCCGTGCGACTTGTTAAGTCGCGGCTACGACCGTGTTCGACTTCTGGCCGCTCGGCATGCCGCTAACAAATTCGCCAGATGCTTGGGCTGTTTGAGCCCTGCCTGTGCGTGGGTGAGCTCTTCGGAAAGCTTGCGAGCTTCGCTCACGACTTCGGCGCCGACTTCGGCGGGCTCGAGATTGGCAAGAATCTGAGTTGCTTTGGCAACCCCGGCCCAATCTTCGGCGGTCGTGGCATGAAAGAGTTGCTCGATGACGTCCAACTGGCCATCGACAATTTGTTCGACGCGGCGGCAATCGCGCGCCAACCGCGCGTGGATGCGCGCAAGACTCGGCAACGAGGGATAGTCGGTCGTGTCCATGGCAGGAACGCGCTACGCTAGGCCGCGACGCGCGAGGCTTGGTGAGCACCAACGTGCATTTTGCGAATCACTTGGGGAATCAACCGCTCGGTCGCCTGACGCACGATGTCGGCCATCGATGCGAATTCGACATTGGTCGATTTGGCAATCGCAAGGCGCGTTTCGTGCATTACGATTTGCGTGGCTCGCGCCCGCACGTAGCCACGTGCTTCGGCGAGGCTCATCCCCACCATGCGACCATCCACCAATTGACAGACTTCGGCCAAGCTTTGCTCGGCGATCTGGCGGATCAGTGGCTCGACGTTGGAATGGGTGTGTCCAAGTAACAAACTGATGATTTTCTTGATCAAGGTAAGCTCCTTCGGCCTTGAGTGGGCTCACCGAGCAGTGCCGCGGCAGCCTATCCCTGTGAACCGGTATCTATTGAATCGAGTCCTAGGTGCTGGCAACTGCAAAAGATCGGCGCCGCTTAGCGGGCTCGCCGTATCAGCCAAAGTACTCACATATTACCTGGCTTACTCAACCGAAAAAATAGCCGCACTTGACCGAAACCCCTTGATTGCTTAACTTTGCACGAACAGCAGCAAATTCGGATTAACCGCTCAAGATTAGTGGCTGACCCGTCCGAAAATACGTTGCGAAGCGTTCAGGAAATCTGTCCTGAACCACGAATTAGGCGCCGTGGCCAAGTGGCTAAGGCATCGGATTGCAAATCCGACATCGTGAGTTCGACTCTCACCGGCGCCTCATGCTAAGGAGAGCTGCTTGCATTATCCTATGTGATGCAAGCAGCTCTTTTTTTGTACTTATCTTGTTTTTTTTGTCCTTATCTCGGCCCGCCCAGAATTAGCCATGCCGTTTATCCACGACGACTTCTTGCTCCGCACCAAAACCGCCCAACGGCTCTACCACGAGTTTGCCGCGGACGAACCGATTCTCGATTACCACACCCACCTCCCCCCGGCGGAGATGGCCTCCAACAGCCGCTTTGGCGACCTTGCGAAGGTCTGGCTGGGGGGCGATCACTACAAGTGGCGGGCCATGCGGGCGAACGGCGTCTCTGAACGATTCTGCACCGGCGATGCCGCGCCTTACGAAAAATTCCTGGCCTGGGCGCGCACCGTGCCCCAAACACTGCGCAATCCGCTCTACCATTGGACCCACTTGGAACTGAAACGGTATTTCGACATCGACGAACTGCTCGACGAAAAAAGCGCCCCGCGGATTTGGGAACAAGCCAACGCGCTGCTCAACACCGATGAACTGACCCCCAAGGGGATCTTTCAGAAGTTCAAGGTTCGCGCTGTTTGCACGACCGACGATCCGACCGACGATCTCGCATATCACAGACAGATCGCGGGCAGTGATCTTGGCACGGGGGTCTATCCGACGTTCCGTCCCGATCGGGTGTTGGAAATTGATCTGACTGAGCAGTTCAACACGTGGGTTGATAAGCTCGCCGCCGTGAGCAACATGGCAATTAGCAAATTTGCTGACTTGCTCGCCGCGCTCAAGCAACGGCACGATTTCTTTCACGAGCAGGGCTGCCGGCTTTCCGATCACGGCATCAACAATTGCTACGCCGATTTCTGCGACGAAAAAACCGCGGCGGCGATCTTCGACAAAGCTCGCGCGGGCCATTTGGTGTCACCCGAGGAACAACGCCAGTTTGCCACGCACTTAATGGTTTACGTGGGTCAGCTCAATTCCGAGAAGCACTGGACGATGCAACTGCATTTGGGTGCGCTACGCAATGCGAATTCGCGACTACTGAAGCAACTCGGCCGCGACGTCGGTTGCGATTCAATCGGCGATTCGCCACAGGCCACGGCATTGGCGAAGTTCCTCGATCGTTTAGAACAAGAAAACGCCTTGCCGAAAACAATTGTGTACAATCTCAACCCAGCGGATAATTACGTGATTGCCACGATGATCGGCAATTTCCAAGACGGCGAAATCGCCGGCAAAATCCAAATGGGTTCCGGCTGGTGGTTCCTCGATCAATGGGAAGGGATGCAGTGGCAGATGAACGCCCTGTCGTCGCAAGGACTGCTCGCACGGTTCATCGGCATGCTGACCGATTCGCGATCGTTTCTGTCGTATCCCCGGCACGAGTATTTCCGCAGATGTTTATGCGACTTGCTGGGAACCGACGTCGAGAACGGTGCGATCCCCGACGATGATTCACTGTTGGGTCCAATGGTTCGCAATATCTGTTACCACAACGCCAAGGAATATTTAGGTTTGGCGGTTTAACTTTCTGGAGTACAAAGCGTGAGTGTTCCTGCTATCTTTGACCAGCTTGAAACCACCGGCGTGCTCGCCGTGTTGATTATTGATCATGCCGCGGACGCCGTGCCTGTTGCGGAAGCGCTACTCGCCGGGGGCGTCAACGCGATGGAGCTCACGCTTCGTACCGATGCGGCCATTGATGCGCTCAAGGAGATTCGCAAATCCGTGCCGGAGATGATCGTCGGTATCGGCACGATCCTGATGCCCGAGCAGGTGCGGCAAGTGGTGGCTGAAGGGGCTGCGTTCGGCGTGTCGCCGGGGCTCAATCCTGCGGTCGTTGAAGCGGCGATCAAGGCAGAGTTGCCCTTTGCACCGGGTATCGCCACGCCGTCCGACGTGGAAATGTCGCTCACTTGCGGTTGCCGTCGACTGAAATTCTTCCCCGCCGAAGCGCTTGGTGGTTTGAATTACTTGCGAGCGATGTCGCCGCCGTACAATCATTTGGGCGTCAAATACATTCCGCTGGGGGGTGTTGGTCCCAAGAACTTGGCGGAATACACGGCCGAACCCTTGGTCGCGGCCGTGGGCGGTTCGTGGCTGGCTGCTCGCGACAAGATCGCGGCCAAAGATTGGCAAGCCATCGAACAGAATGCTCGCGAAGCCCGCACGATCATCGACACGGCGCGTGTGAGCTAATCGTTGGGGATCGTCTTGTTGGGCATCGACTCGTTGGGCAGCTTGGCCGCCGCGGGCATGGGATCGATCTTCGTGCCGCGCAGTTTGAACTCGTCAAAATTGCCGTGGTCATCGAATGTGCCTAGCCCCACCCTGCCCCAGGTAAATCGTTTGTCGTTGGCGGTCATCAGCGGCGTTTCTAGATCGTCAAAGTAAACTTCCATACTGCCAGTCTCGACATTGCGGCGGACTTCGACTTGATGCCACTCACGGCCCCACGGCGTGCCGGTGGACTGCTTGTCGGTGATCATCTTGCGGTCGGCACCATCGACGACAAATATCTGACAGGAATGCGGATCGGGCTTCGCGCCGAGATGGACGTAATAGAAATGCGAGGGATCTTGATAGCCCCAGAAGATGCACAAATCGCGGTGATCGCCCGCTTCGTAGTTGGTGTTTTGTACGCGCACGGAGAGCTCAAAGTCCCCCACGATAGGTTCCTTCAAGAGTGCAATGTTCCAAGGACTACGATAGGGCGGTTCGTACTTGCTACCACCCATCGCGCGGGCAAATGTTTCTCCGACGTCTTTGAGCTTGATCGACTGGATCGTCCACGTCGGCTCCGCACCCGGGGGATCTGACGTCTGCCAACGCGCGAGATCCCCGTCAAAGGATTCTTCCACCAAAAGTGGAAGCTCCTCGGCGGACACAACACTCGCGAACAACACAATAAGCAAACAGAGCAACAGCGCACGGCATCGCATAAGATTCCCTCGAATTGGTGTGCGAGAAGAACCTTATTTAACGCCACGCGAACGTGCCGTGCAACCCGTTAGAGGACGATCCACAGCACACTGCCGGCGATCAGCAGAAAACCGAGCGCCACGACGGAGACCAGAACCCCAGCCACGCTAAAGCTGGCAGTCAGGTCGTCCTTGACGAGATTTTCCTGTTCGCTTGTTTGAAAGCTGCGAAACCAAACGGGATGGCTTTCCACGGAATGCCAGCTACGCAGACTATCAAGCGGAGAACGTGAAGCAGTTGCCATACACAGACCCTTCAAACGTGAGTTCATTCTTGGGGAGCGTTGACCATCGCCGAAACGAGGTCCAAGCTCGTAATAATTCCGATGGGTTTCCCCTGACGATCCACCACGATCAAGCGATGAATGTGTTCGTGGCACATGATGTTTCCAGCGTCGACAATGGACCGATGCTCGCGAATCGTTTGCACGTGGGGCGACATGTGCGCTCGCACCGATTCGTTGTCGAGTTCCTCGGCGCGCAACAATCCCGAACAATCGATGTTGGTCACCACATGCGTCACGCAGTTGCAGCCCACTTCGTATTTCGATTGCACGAAATCGCTGGCACTTAGCACGCCTACACAACGACCGTAGTCATCGACGACTGGTGCTCCCGTGATGCCATAGTTATGCAGCATCTTGGCAGCCTCAATCATCGAGCAGTCTTCGTGAACGGTGATGACATCCCGAGCCATCACCTGCTCGACGCGCAAATTTGCGAGTTTTTGCATTGCAGTGCTCATGGTTCTCTCCCCATTTACGAAACAGTTACACGCCTTGCTGAGGGCATGCTGACTTAACGCTTGCTAGAAATCGCAAAAGATGGTCCGCTAGCTTCAAGCAGCGAAAATGGCGGGATTTTCAGCAAAATCTAGTTTTCCACAGTGTGAAAACGTGCGGACTCGCACATCCGGCCGAATCAAAATGCACAGGGCGGGGTTCGGTTAACGAACACCGAACATTGCGGTTTACTTCAAAAACTGGACCTATTCCTTGTCGCTCCTTAAGCCTGCAATCCATGTCTCGAATCCAAAGCGATGTCCCCGCGCTTCGCATCAATCTTGTCAACGAAAAATCTGTTCGGACCGATGGCGAGTTCGTGCTGTATTGGATGATTGCCAATCGCCGGGCACATTGGAACTTTTCACTACAACGGGCCGTCGATTGGGCGGCCGAACTCAAGAAGCCACTTGTAGTGCTTGAGGCGTTACGTTGCGATTATCCTTGGGCTAGCGATCGGCTGCATCGCTTTGTCATTCAAGGGATGATTGACAACAGCAAGTCATTTTCAAAGTCGAAGGCGACTTATTATCCGTATCTCGAACGCAAGCCAGGTGACGGCAATGGTCTGCTCGCGGCACTGGCCGCGCGGGCTTGCGTGGTCGTGAGCGATGACTTCCCTTGCTTCTTCCTACCGAAGATGGTGACGGCTGCTAAACGGCATATCCCCGTGCGGTTTGAGATTATCGATTCCAACGGGTTGCTGCCGATGAGAGCCGCGGATCGCACCTTTTTGCGGGCGTTTGATTTTCGCCGCTTCTTACAGAAAACTTTGACGCCTTACTTGGCTGAACTCCCAGAAGAAAATCCGCTGGCCAGTGCTAAGTTTCCTCAACTCGAACAATTACCTCCGGAAATTGTGAAACGTTGGCCTGCCCTTGATGCGGAGCTACTTGGCAAGTTGGCCCAGGATATGAGTTCACTCGCCATCGATCACACGGTCGGCCCTGCCCTGTTTGACGGTGGCGAACAGGCGGCCCACAAGCAAATGCAATTGTTCTTGAAGCAACGGTTGAGCGAATACGCGGATTCGCGAAACCAGCCGCAGCAGGAAGTCGCCAGCGGTTTGTCGCCTTATTTGCACTTCGGGCATCTCTCTGCCCACGAAATCTTCGCCGCGACGATGGCGCATGAAAACTGGAATCCCAACAAGTTGGCTGCTAAGCCGACAGGAAGTTCGAGTGGCTGGTGGGGCGTTGATCGCGCGGCGGAATCTTTTTTAGACGAGTTGATCACGTGGCGCGAAGTGGGCTACAACATGTGCTCGCGCCGGCAGGATTACGCTCGTTACTCCTCGCTTCCTGACTGGGCACAGACGACGCTGGCCGAACATGCTGACGATCCGCGCGAATTCACATACACTCTCGCTGAATTCGCCGAAAGCCGCACACACGATCCTCTGTGGAATGCGGCGCAACGACAATTGGTGACCGAAGGCCGCATGCACAATTATTTGCGTATGCTGTGGGGCAAGAAAATTCTGGAATGGTCCCCTTCGCCACAGGATGCGCTTGCCGTAATGATCGAGCTCAATAACAAATACGCGGTCGATGGCCGCAATCCGAACAGCTATTCCGGCATCTTCTGGGTTTTGGGAAGATACGACCGTGCCTGGGGGCCTGAACGGTCGATCTTCGGCAAGATTCGCTACATGTCGAGCGAGAATACGGCGCGTAAAGTCAAAGTGTCGGAGTACATCGAAAAGTATTCCGACAAACACCAACCCAGCTTGTTTTGATCCATGGCCACGATTGCCACAATTTTGTTATGGAATCTTGCGCTCGTCGCGGGCTTATTTCTTGTGCTGTGGCTGTTCAGCTTAGCACTTCGAGACGCAAGTATCGTCGATCCGTGTTGGGGGATGGGGTTCGTGCTTGTTGCCTGGCATACGTTTCTCATGAGAACGCCACCGGGACCACGCGGTTGGCTCTTGATCGTACTCGTAACCTTGTGGGGAGTGCGTCTTTCGGGATATTTGCTCTGGCGCAACTGGGGGCACGGCGAAGATCGCCGCTATCAAGCCATGCGCGAGAAACATGGCGCTAAGTTCTGGCTGGTGAGCTTGTTCACGGTGTTTCTGCTGCAAGCCGTGCTGTTGTGGTTCATTTCCTGGCCCGTGCAGATGGGGATCGTCTTCGGGCAGCAACTCAGGCTGCTCGACTACGTGGGGGCTGTGCTTTGCCTAACCGGCATCGTCTTTGAAAGCGTCGGCGATTGGCAACTGGCACGTTTCAAAGCGAATTCCAAAAACGCAGGTCGAGTTCTCGATACCGGATTATGGCGTTACACTCGGCATCCTAATTATTTCGGCGACTTCTGCGTCTGGTGGGGGATTTTTCTAATCTCGGCCAGCGGCGGTGCCTGGTGGACCGTTCTCAGCCCGCTGGTGATGAGTTTATTCTTGATGAAGGTCAGCGGCGTCACTCTGCTTGAAAGCACAATCGTCGAACGTCGCCCTGAGTATCGCGACTATATCCAACGAACGAACGCCTTCTTCCCGGGACCACCAAAGCACTAAACTTATACTGCTGGTATTGCTGCGTGCTCGAACAAATAGTGCGATACGAACCATTCCTCGCCGCCATGATAGCCGAATAACTCGGCGCACGACATGAAGAACATCCGCCATCGCTGCAAGCGCACGGCGGCCAGACCGGGATCCACACCACCGCCGAATAATTCCAACAACCCATCGCGATGCGAATCGAGATTCGCCAGCCAAGCCTCAGCCGTGCGGGCGTAATGCTGCCCATTCACGGGCCATTGCCGTGTCACTTGGAGATTCTCGCAATACTCATGGAACAGATCCGCCGAAGGCATGATTCCACCCGTGAAAAAGTGGCGGGCCATCCAATCGCCAGAGCCCCGGTCCTCGAAAGCATAAGGCGTTTCGCGGTGGCAAAAAACATGGACAAACAGTCTGCCGTTGTCCGCAAGCCAACCAGCAACTCGCCGCAGCAGTTCGGCATGATTGCGGACATGCTCAAACATTTCGACTGAAACGATGCGATCGAATCGTCGTGAAGTTTGGAAATCAGCAATGTTGGCCGTGATGACTTCCAGATTGGTGAACTCCGCTTCGCGAGCTCGCAACTCAATAAACTGCCGCTGCGTGGCCGAGTTGGAAACCGCCACGATTTTGGTCATGGGATACTTCTCCGCCATCCACAGGGCCAGTGACCCCCACCCGCAACCAAGTTCCAAAATCTCCATGCCGTCGGCAATCTCTGCGCGCTCACAGGTGAGTTCGAGCATCGCTTCTTCGGCGGCTGCCAAATCGGCACAACCAGTTTCCCATAATGCACAACTGTATTTCATCCGCGGCCCGAGCACCTGACAGAAAAACTCCGTGGGGACTTCATAGTGCTGTTCGTTAGCTTCTGTTTCCGCCAAGAGGAGCGGACCTCGCCGCATGAGTTCTGCGAATTGGGACGTACTTTCCGCGTGCTGCTCAATTCCCTGCAATCGGCTGGCGAGCAGTCGACGTATGCCCATCCGTATCGCTCTGTCGGGCAGCCATTCTTTCTCGGCGAGATCAATTAAGACATTGGCGGCCATCGCTAAACTCCCGGTTTGACGTACAACATTTGCTTGAGACCAATCAACTGCTCACGAAAGCCAGCTTCGCAATAGCAAAAATAGTATTGCCAGGTACGAATGAGCCGTTCACTCATCCCCAACTGGCGAATCACGTCGAGATTCTGATGAAAGTTTTCACGCCACAACTCAAGAGTTCTTGCGTAGTCAGTAGCAAAGTCATCTAGCCGCGTGAGCAACAGCGAAGTTCGCCCAGTCGCCTCGGTCATCGCGCCCAGTGAAGGCAAGCAGCCTCCCGGAAAGATATATCGCTGTATAAAGTCGACCGATGTACGGTACTTCTCGTAACGCTGGTCGGGAATTGTAATTGCTTGCAGGGCGAACTTCCCCCCTGGCCGCAAAAGTTGATCGCACTTGCCAAAAAACGTGGGGAGAAACTCATGCCCCACGGCCTCTATCATTTCGATTGAGACGATCTTGTCGTACTCTCCCGTGAGATTGCGATAATCGCGTTGCAGTAGCTCAACACGATGCTGCAAACCATGTTCAAGTATTTTCTGTTGGGCATAATCGTGTTGGGCTTGCGAAATCGTGGTCGTGGTCACGCGACAGCCATATTCACGTGCTGCATAGCAAGCAAACCCACCCCAGCCCGTGCCGATCTCCAGCAAATGATCGTGAGGCTTGAGTTCAAGCAACTGGCATAACCGCTCGTACTTGGCATGGGTCGCCTCGGCCAACGTCGTGTGTGAGTCCTCGAACAATCCCGAGGAGTAAGTCATCGTGGGGTCGAGAAACGTGGCAAAGAAATCGTTACTGAGGTCATAGTGAGCGGCAATGTTTTGCTTGCTGCCGGCCACGGTATTTGAAGCAAAGGCGTGACGCCATTTCGCCAAGAATTTTGTCAGCCGTACCAAGCCCAAATCAAACCTGCTCAATACGGACGTGTTACGAGCAATGAGTTGCAACAAAGTTACCAAGTTATCCGTATCCCAATCGCCACGGATATAAGCATCAGCCGCTCCGAGAGTACCTCCTATAACCACATCGCGATAGAAATGTGGGTTGTGCACGCGAAGTTGAACGGAATTGCTGGCCAAATCGCCAAAGCAAAATGGCTGCCCACTATCGATTAAAACCATCTGTCCATGCCGTAGGTGGCCCAATCGCTTCCACAGCGCAGCACGGCACCATCGCTCGATGGTCGACGGAGCTTGCAAGGAGTACTCGGAATGATCACTCAGACCAGCGGAGTGCCGCCGTGGGTGGCACTCAGTTTTTTCGGATGGGAATAAAACGGACATGCTTTCCACCAAAGTTTAAGGGCTTGCCAATAAATGGCGGTCACGACTCGTGCCGTCGCGACCGGATATTTCGCCAGCGAGTACGCCAACGTCTTATCCGTCAAAGGTTGACGTTCGAGCGCCATACTGGCCGTAAAGAACTTTCCGCCACCTTGCTGCAAGGAAATCTGCACACCAAGTGATTCGCCCGGCAGTGAGCAATCCCAGGCGTATTCGAGTTCCATGGGCATGAAGGGCGAGACATGAAAATCTTTTGCGTGGACAAATTGCAACGAATTATTGGGCTTAACCCGCAGGACGTAGCGATGCTTCTCCAACCAGGGTGTATTGGAAACCTCGGCCACGATGGAAGTAAGTCGCTCGCCATCGACATCAAAGCAGTAATACAAGTTCAGCGGACTGAAATAGAGGCCCCACGTTCGCAACATCGTGAGCAGGCGAATTGGCCCGGCCGGTCGTATCCCCATGGTTCGCTCCACCGTGTCGCGAATTTCAGCTTCGAGCGAACTTGTCTCATTAAAGTGATGGTCGGCCTCACGAAACACCAATGGACGCCAGCGGCTTCCCAACAGTTTCACACTGCGCAGCAGTTCCGGCAGCTCCGCGAGATCCAGATAAGCCATCGTCACCGGGTAGCGGAACGTATGGTTTATCGGGCGACTGCGGGCGTGAGCGACCGTGCCGTGATACAAGGCGCTGTGCATGCTTCGAGCCCTAGGCCAAACTTTTCGGTGACGGCCAGTGCACTGGCCACGCCGTCTTCGTGAAAACCGTGCCGCCAATAAGCGCCGCAAAAATAAGTGCGGCGCTGTCCGTTAATCTCGCTCCACCGAGTTTGTGCGACAATCGCGTCGGCGGAAAATACAGGATGTTGATACGAAAACTGTTTTAATACGTGTCGTGAATCGATTTCTCGTGGGGGATTGAGCGTTACCAACAGACGACGCGGTGATTCAATTCGCTGCAAACGTGTAAGATCGTACGTCACACAAACCTGCGTATTGTTAGCAGAAACCCGGTAATTCCAACTCGCCCAAGCGGCCTTGCGTTGTGGTAGCCAACTTTCATCTGTGTGTAGAATAGCTTCGTTGGGTTGATAGGGAAAAGCCGAAAGCAGAGTAAGTTCGGCGTCGTTGGCATCGCTCAGCAATCGCAGCGACTTGTCGGCATGAGTCGCCAGAACCACCATGTCAAACATTCGAGACGGTTTCTCGAAAAACTCAAGCAACACGCCATGGGGATGCCGAGTAACTTGTTTCACGGGAGATCCAAGATGCACGCGGTTTCCCAAAGCGTACGTTAACGCCTCGACATACTTACGCGAACCACCTGGAACCGTCAGCCACTTTGGCCTGTTTTTGAGTTGCAAGAGCCCATGATTCTCCATGAATTGAAATAGGAACCTTGCAGGAAAATCGAGGACCTGCTTGGCGGGACACGACCAAATCGCGGCCGTCATGGGTAGCAAATAGTGATCGCGCAGTTCAGCACAGAAACGCATTCGCGTTAAAAACTCGCCCAGCGTAAGCCGCTGTCCGGGAGCGATTAGATAAGCCTTTGCCAAACGATTGAATCGCACGATCTCCAGCAGCATCCGGAAAAACATTGGCCGCAGCAGATTCTTGCGCTGAGCAAACAAGCCGCCGAGCGAACTACCCTGATACTCCAGCCCCGTTCGTTCACAGGAAACGCTGAAGCTCATGTCGCTGGGTTGGGCTTCGATTTCCAGCAACTCGAGCATCCGCGTGAAAAGTGGATAGGTGCGATCATTGAAAACCATAAAGCCGGTGTCGACCGCGAAGTGACGTCCATCAATTTCAACATCGACGGTGTTGGCATGACCGCCCGCGGTCTCTTCTGCTTCAAAGAGTTGCACATCATGACGCGTCGCCAACAAGCGCGCAGCAACAAGGCCGCTCACTCCGCTTCCAATCACAGCGATTTTCATCAATAACTCCCTGGCCGACGCTCTAAAGCGAATGAGCAAAGTGGTTCAAGGAGTTGCGATTGGGGGCTACGGTGAATATCTGTTGCAGTACCTGTGTGCGAAAAGCAAAAATCTTCAATAGATCACGCTTGACAAACAGTGTGTGAATCAAAGCCCCACCGATAAAGGAGTAATTCACCTCATCCCGACAGATCGTGCCGTCTCCATCGTCTGCAAACGTGTGCACGTGATGCCAATGTCGGTAAGGCCCGTGAAGCTGCTCGTCCGCAAACTTATATGGCGGATCCCACACGCTGATACGCGATTTCCAACGCATAGGAATACCATGAACGCGTAACTTATAATCGATCAGCGTTCCTAATTGCATCTTGATCGGCGTAGGCGTCAACACCGAAAACTTCAGCCAGCTGGGCGTCAGCCGCTCGAGCTGGGTCGCGTCGGAAAAGAACTCAAACACTTGGTCCCGCGGCGCTGGCAATCGTACTTCGCAGGTCAGTCGGTAGCCACCCGATGAGGGTGTGATTTTTAAATTCATGGGTAATTCGTCCACGACCGGTAGCAGGTAATCACAGGCCTTGAAGCGATTTTTTAAGGATTTCTTGAGATCAAACGCTATACCGCAAGGCTGATAGCGGATTAACACATGCCAGCACCATCATCTCAGGATTTTTTCGTGCCGATAGAGATTCATGGAACGCTACGCCCTGAGTGTCCCGTTCCCATGCTTTTCAAGCTCTTTTCCCCGTCCGGTACTCGCTTACCTTGGCGACAAACCGGTGAATTGTCGTCTCATGAAGCTTCTCCCTCCAATCGCCGCGATTTTGCTGGTCACGACAGTAGGTGACGATGGCAAAGGAGGCCAGCCGGGCCCAGCTTCTATACGTCAATTCCCTGGAAATCGTTTGGACCGTCATGCCTTGATGGAAGGCCTGCTCACGTCCACGGATTGAAATTGACCACCCCCCGTTTTGCGGCGACAATATTAATATGAAGCTCGTTCTGACACTTGTGCTGACCGCCGTGATGGCCGCCCATGCCGGGCTAGGTTGTTGCGCGCACCATGAGCATGTTGGGCAGGAAGCCGTCGCCGTTTGCCATGATCACGCTTGCCATGGCCACCCTGCCGAAACGGATTCGGATTCCGATCAATCGACGGATCCTGAAAGTTGCGACGAAGAATCTTGCGTCTTTGTCTCTCAGGAGAACAGCTCCTGTGTTGCCTTGGATTGTTTGGCAACAGTGACGGCATTGGTTGCAGTCGTTGATCACTACTCGAATCAACTCTCCGTTGTAAACCGCGCTGTGGAAACCGACGTTCTCCATCCCGCGGGCCCTTCATTGCATCTCTGGCAATGCGTGTTGGTGATTTAGCGCGCCCATCTCTCAGCTAGCTTTGCTGCCGCGCTCGTTCTTGACTGATATTTTCGCGCGGCAATCTCATTATTCCTTGCGCTGTGAGTTTGTTATGAACCGCGTTGTTGCTTTCTTGGTTGTCGTTGTCATGTTCGCCGTGCTGGGTCTTGGGTACGCCGTAGGATGGCACAAAAAATTCTTTCCCGGTGAGCCCGTTGACCCACTTGTCGCTTATCAGCAGAGTATCGCCGAAGATGACCACGCTGGCGAAACGGCAGAAGAACATGCCGCACACTCCCATGATGAGGAGGACGAACACGACCATGCCAATGAAACGGCAGAGGAGCACGCGGCTCATGAGGACGACCATGACCACGAGCATGAGGAGCCACACGACCACCTCGATTTGAGCACCGAAGCCCAGGGCAACATCGGCCTGAAAATCGCCCCACTGGAAACCAAGCCGTATCAACGAACGATCTCCGTACCGGCCGTGGTCGTGGAGCGCCCAGGAATTTCCCGCGTCGAAGTGAGTGCCCCGCTGACGGGCATCGTCACCAAAGTTTTTCACTCGGCCGGTGAGAGCATCGGCCCGCTGCAACCTTTGTTCGAGATGCGTTTAACGCACGAAGAGCTGGTTTCCACGCAGCGGGAATATCTTGTCACGCTCGAAGAACTCGACGTCGTCGAGCGCGAAATCAAACGGCTTGAAATCGTCACAGCCACGGGTGCCATCGCTGGCAAATCGCTCCTCGAACGGCAATACGAACAGCAAAAATTGAACGCTGCCTTGAAAGCACTCCGCGAAGCCTTGCTGCTCCATGGCCTGAGCGAAGGTCTGGTCGATTCGATCAGCCAGGAACGCAAACTGGTTCAACAAATCACGGTCAATGTCCCCGATGCCCCATTGCCAAATCCGCTGCACGGCGTGCGATGCTGCTTTAACATTCAAAAAGTCGAGGTGAACATCGGCAAGCATGTCACCGCTGGCGACACGATGGCGATTCTCACCGACTACACAAAACTGTACATCGAAGGCCGTGCCTTTCAGCGCGACGCCGCGGCGATTGAAAATGCGGCCGCGAAAGAATGGCCCGTGACGGCCCAATTGGATGCCGGCAACAAGTCGGCCGACAAACCGCAGGAATTGTCGATTGTCTACGTCGCGAACGAAGTCGACGTCGAGTCACGTGCGTTGCAGTTCTATGTCGAGTTGCCCAACGAGTTAATGGCCACCCATGAAAAACCGGATGGCCGACTTTATTCTCAATGGAAATACCGACCTGGTATGCGTGGTGAACTCTTTGTTCCCGCCGAGCAATGGACCGAACAGTTGGTCGTTCCCGTCGGTGCCATTGTCGAGGACGGAGCCGAGTCATTTATTTTTCTCGTGCATGGCAAGCACTACGATCGCACGCCGGTGCGCGTGCTTCAACAAGATCAGCGTTTCGCGGTCATCGAAGCCGACAACCGCGTGAAGCCGGGAGAAGAGTGCGTTGTGGAAGGTGCCTATCAAATGCACTTGGCGATGAAAAACAAGAGCGGAGGAGCGGTCGATCCCCACGCGGGACACAATCATTAACGAATGACGACGCCGTAGAATTCTGCCACGAATCACCCGCTTCAAAACTTCGCCATGCTCTACTCGATCATTCGCTTTTCGCTTCGCAATCGCCTCTTAGTTTTGGCGTTTTCGATTTTCATCACGGGTTACGGCGGTTGGCAACTCACACAATTGCCAATCGACGTGTTTCCGGATCTCGACCGGCCGCGCGTGACGGTGATCACGGAAGTCCCCGGCATGGCGCCTGAGGAGGTGGAATCGCTCATCACGATCCCCCTGGAGTCAGTGCTTAATGGAGCCACCGGCGTTCAGGCGGTGCGCAGTAGTTCCGACGCGGGATTAAGCATCGTCTATGTTGAATTCAATTGGGGTACCGACATCTATATCGGCCGGCAAGTAGTAGCGGAAAAGCTGGCATTGGTTGCCGACCGACTTCCGGAAGGTGTGAGACCGCAGCTTGCACCGATTTCTTCGCTCATGGGCCAGGTGTTGATTCTCGGCATGTGGAGTGAAACCGGCGCGACGTCGCCACTGGAACTCCGCACGCTCGCGGACTGGACCGTTCGCCAACGGCTGCTCACCGTTCCCGGCGTAGCCCAGGTGATCACGATGGGAGGTGGACGCAAGCAGTTTCAGGTGCTGATCGATCCGCAATTGCTCGTGCGTAACGGCGTGACCTTGCACGAAATCGAACAGGCCCTTACCGAAAGCAATACAAACGTCACGGGAGGTTATCTCGACGACCAAGGTCCGCAGGAATTGCTGGTTCGTTCGTTGGGGCGAATCAGTTCCATCGAAGATCTCGAAAAACTCGTGGTCAAACCTCGAGCTGATCGCCCTCTGCTTTTAGGAGAAGTCGCCACGATTGTCGAAGGCCCGCAGCCCAAGCGCGGTGATAGCTCGGCATATTTGCGCGAAGCCGACGGCAAGTTCAATGGCGGGCCGGCCGTGGTCATCACGATCGCCAAGCAACCCGAAGCGGACACGCGCAAACTCACGACCCAGATTTTGCAGGCGATACGCGATCTGCGTCACTCGCTTCCCAAAGACGTAAAAATTTCCGCCGATTTTTACCAACAAAAGCAGTTTATTGATTTGGCCGTCGCAAACGTCATCGAGGCCTTGCGGGACGGTGGTATTTTGGTGGTGATCATTCTGTTCTTGTTTTTGATGAACTTTCGCACCACGATGATCACGCTCACGGCGATCCCACTGTCGATAGTCGTAACGGGTTTGATCTTCCGCTGGCTAGGTCTAAGCATCAACACCATGACTTTGGGGGGGTTGGCGGTCGCCATCGGTGAACTCGTGGACGACTCCATCGTCGACGTGGAGAATATCTACCGGCGACTCAAAGAAAATCGCGTCGCCGGCAATCCAAAATCCGCGCTCTTGGTGGTCTACGAAGCAAGTTCTGAAGTTCGCAATTCCATCGTCTACAGCACGATTCTTATTGTGCTTGTGTTCTTACCATTATTTGCCTTGAGCGGTATGGAAGGCCGACTGTTCACACCGCTGGGCATTGCTTACGTCGTGTCGATCCTGGCATCGCTCGTGGTCTCCTTGACGCTTACCCCGGTGCTGTCGTATTGGCTCCTCCCAAGCATGAAGTCGATGGCCCACGACGTCGATGGTTGGTTGGTCCGCGTTCTCAAAAGCATTGCTGCCGCGGCTATTCGGTTTTCACTGGCTGTTCCTAAACTGGTGCTGATCCTCACGGCGGGAGTCGTACTCTTCTCAGTTTTCGTGTTAACAAAACTCGAAAGCGATTTTCTCCCTCCGTTCAACGAAGGATCCGTCCAAGTCAACGTGCTGCTCCCGCCAGGGGCTTCACTGCGAAGTTCGAAAACTGCTTCCGATGCGGCCATTAAACGGCTGCAAAACATTCCAGAAGTCACGAGTATCGTCTGCAAGGTCGGCCGCGCGGAACTCGACGAACACGTCATGGGAGCCAACGTCTCGGAGCTAATCTTGTCGCTCGATCCCGAGTCAAATCGTTCGCGGGAGGCCATTTTGGAAGACATTCGCGGGGCGCTCGACGGCGTGCCCGGAATAATTAGTTCCGTCGAACAACCAATTGCCCATTTGATTTCGCACATGCTCTCAGGCATCAAGGCCCAAATCGGCATCAAAATCTATGGCGAAGACTTAACCACGCTGCGCGAGATTGCCCAGCGGATGCAGAATTTGATCTCCGATATCCCCGGCATTCGCGATCTCATGATCGAACAGCAGAGCGAAATCCCGCAACTTCGCATCGAACTTGATCGCGATAAACTCGCACTATCGGGACTGACCCCCTATGCCGTCAACGAATTCATCGAAACCGCCATGAACGGCAAGGTAGTCTCGGAAATTCTCTCTGGCGTGCGAACATTCGATCTCGTCGTGAAGCTTGATGAGCCTGTCCGTGAAGACCTCGATGCTTTGCGGCGACTGGCGATCGAACTTCCCAGCGGCGGGAGCGTGCCATTGGATTCCATTGCCAAAGTCTACCGTTCGGGAGGGCCCAATACGATCAATCGCGAAGGGGGCCAACGGCGGATTGTGATTCAATGCAACGTGGCGGGCCGTGGCGTGGTCGACGTTGTCGATGACATTCGCCAAAAAGTTTGGCCCTTACGCGCGCAGTTGCCGGAAGGCTACTTTATTGAGTTCGGTGGTCAATTTGAAAGCCAACAATCGGCCCAGCGCGTCATTGGTGTGTTGTTCGTCATTTCGTTGATCGGTATGTTTCTCACACTGTACACATTATTCGGCTCGGCGAACTTCTCGTGGCAAGTTATGGCGGCTTTGCCAACCGCATTGGTGGGGGCAGTCGCCGCGCTCGTGTTCACGGGACAAACACTCACCGTCGCGGCCATGGTGGGCTTTATTTCCTTATGCGGCATCGCATCGCGCAACGGCATCTTGTTGCTCACGCACTACGTGCACTTAGTGCAGCAGGAAGGCGAAACGTGGTCCAAGGAGATGATCATTCGCGCGGGGAAGGAACGCTTGGCCCCCGTTTTGATGACGGCTCTCACGTCGGGCATCGGCTTGATTCCACTCGCCATGGCCGCTGGCGAACCGGGTAAAGAAATTCTCTATCCGATCGCCACGGTAGTCATTGGTGGACTTATCACCAGCACGTTGCTCGAATTTTTCGTGCGGCCAGCGTTATTTTGGACGACCGGAATTCCTGCGGGTGAACGCATCATTAAGGCCAGCACCGAGGATTCGCTGGAAACAATCTAGCGAACTTGCGATGGACATTGCGTTTGGTATCTTGGTGGAATCACAACATTCATCGCGAGGCGGATATGCAACCACGAAGTGTCTTATTATCCCTGCTGTGTCTTTTGCTACTTGTGGCACTTCCATGTCAGGCCGCGGAGGAATGGGTTGAGCTGTTCAATGGCGAAGACCTGACTGGTTGGAAAAATCCTTTCGAATGGGGGAAGGCGGACGTTGTCGACCGTGAGATTCATCTCATGGGCGATCAGAAATTTTTCCTTGTCAGCGAGAAAGACTTTGGCGATTTCGTGCTCGAAGGCGAAGTGAAACTTCCCTCCGGCCCAGCGAACTCGGGATTCATGTTTCGCTGTCACGTCGAGCCAAACCGCGTTTACGGTTATCAGGCAGAGGTCGATGGTTCCGACCGGCGCTGGTCAGGTGGCATCTACGATGAAGGCCGACGCGAGTGGCTCTGGCCAAGCCTCACGGGCCGTACGAAAGATGAAAAGTTTCTGAAGCACGAGAAAGAATCGCACGAATTTTTCAAAAAACCCGAAATCGCCGGCGCCCTCAACCGCGACGATTGGAATCGCTATCGGATCACCTGCCAGGGAGATTCGCTCAAAGTTGAAGTCAACGACGTGCTGATCAGCGACTTCCACGACGACCTCGACGCCCGCGGCCCGGTTGGTATCCAGCATCATGGCGAAAAAGATGCCGTCTACAAGTTTCGGAACTTGCGTGTCCGCGAACTTTAATTAACTCTGCATCGCGGTGGCCAAACGCTCTTGGATTTCCTCGCGACCATACGCGGGAGCCTGACAGGTAAAGCCTTCGCAAATGTAGAGGGTTGGTTCATCCGGAGAGATTTGTTTGCCTTCAAGCAAACCTGTGAGTGCAGGTAAGGAATCGCCCGCAAACGCGAGTACTTTGTTCGGCAGAAATTGTTGCTGAAGCTCAGCGAGAACATCACGAGCTTCTGGCCCTTGGTCGCTGGCAAACACCAACTCATAGGTTGGGCCCAACAGAAAGTCGACCGCTTGCAGCATTTGGGCGGCTGCCGAGGGGTAACGCTGCATAATTTCAGCGCTGGCCTGCATCGTTTTTTCTCCCGCGGTCAAATAACGCTCTTTGCCCGTCAGTTTCGCGAGCTTCACGAGCGCAAGCGCCGCCATGGCATTGCCGCTGGGTACGGCATTGTCAGCGAATTCCTTGTTGCGGACGAGTAAGGCTTCCTGATCGTCGGCTGTGTAGAAGAAGCCCCCCTGCCCTGCATCGGAAAACCGCGCGAGGACGACTTCCATATCCGCAATCGTCTGGGACAAATATTTCGCTTCTCCGGTTGCTTCGTACAGAGTAATTAAGCCACAAGCGAGATAGGAGTAATCATCCAAGAAACCATCGTATTTTGCCGCACCGTTTCGCCAAGTGTGCATCAAGCGTCCGTCTTTTCGCCGCAATTTCTCGTCAATGAACACCACGGCCTGACGCGCCGCATCGAGATAACGACTTTCTCCAAGCACCACTCCTGCCACCGCCAGGGCTTCGATCATCAACCCGTTCCAAGCCGTGATCACTTTGTCGTCTTTATGAGGATGAATTCGCTGCTCGCGTGCATTGAACAATTTCTGGCGACTCTCGGCTAACTCCTGACGTAATGACTCTTCCTCGCGACCAAGTTGCTGAGCTTGTTGGGCAATTGTCTTCGGCAAGTTGAGAATGTTCGCCTCTTCAAAGTTGCCATGCTCGGTGACGTCATAGACTTTGGCAAAAGTCTCCGCTTTGGCTTGGCCCAGCACTTCAACCAATTGCTCGGGTGTCCAAACGTAAAACTTCCCTTCGACCCCTTCGCTGTCGGCATCTTCAGTGCTGTAAAATCCGCCGGCAGGGTTGGTCATGTCACGCAGCACATAATCGAGCGTCTCGCGAATCACGCGGGCATACTCTTGGTTGGCGGTGATTTGAAATGCTTCGACATACGCAATCGCCAGCAGCCCGTTGTCGTAAAGCATCTTCTCGAAGTGCGGTACAAGCCACCGGGCATCGACGGAATAGCGGGCAAACCCGCCACCCAGATGGTCGTAGATCCCCCCAGCCGCCATGCGATCGAGCGTGCCGGTCACCATGTCGAGCGCGAACTGATCTTTATGCCGATGCCAATAACGCATCAACAGCCGCAACGACATCGGTGCGGGGAACTTTGGTGCGCCGCCAAATCCACCGTAAGTACGATCGTAGGTTTGTCGAAAATGGCTCACCGCGTTGCGAACTAAGGCCGCTGACAATTCGCCCGGTGCTTTGCCTTGTTGCGAAACCTGTGCAAGTTCCTCGGTAAGCCGCTCGGAAGTTTCCAGAACCCCTTCGCGATTTTCGGTCCATGCCTTGGCCACCGCGGTAATCACTTGATCGAAACCAGGCATGCCGTGCCGCGGCTCCGGCGGCCAATAAGTGCCCCCATAAAATGGCTTTAAGTCGGGCGTGAGAAACACGCTCATCGGCCAGCCACCCCGCCCCGTCAAAACCTGCACGGCGTTCATATAAATCTGATCGAGATCAGGCCGTTCCTCGCGGTCGACCTTGATGCAGACAAAGTGCTTATTGAGAACTTCGGCAATCGCCGCGCTCTCGAAGCTCTCGTGCTCCATGACGTGGCACCAGTGGCACGCCGAGTAGCCAATCGAGAGGAAAATCGGCAAATCCTCGCTGCGGGACCGTTCCAAGGCTTCCGCGCCCCAGGGATACCAGTCCACTGGGTTATTCTGGTGCTGAAGCAGATAGGGACTAGTTTCGTCGGCAAGTCGATTGGGCATGGAAAACTTTCAGGACAAAAATCGCGAGTCGGCTTACAGTAGCCATTGGAATTCCAGTATCAGAGTAGCAAATTGAGAGCCCATCGCGGAACCGCCAATTTTACCCCAATTCTCCAATGTCAAGCCGAAAGAGACTATCTGGGCTGGAGTTCACACAAACTTTGCTGGGGTGAATTCCCAGGACAAGAATGGCTATTAACAATTCCCTTGCCGGATTTTCACGATTTCATCACAATAGCGCCCCAGTAACCGAGGATGTGTTACGTCGCTCGTGCGAGTTGCGATTAATCCAATCGATCTTGCTGAGGGGAGTTGTGTCATGGATCGCGCGAAATGGTCCGAGTTGGAATCGGATGAAAGCCGTACACCCGACGACGGCGCTCAAGGCCGCAGAAAATGGAAAAAGCGCAGAGGCTTTACTCGCAAGAGTCACAAAGCTTCGCGTCCCACGACTTACATGGGCCAACGCAGCAATAGCCACCCGCGTTCGGGAATGTAGTCGCTGGCCAACGTGCCACAACATGACGTTGTGCGACTAAGCGGCTTGCGCCGGGGATTTATTTATCCCCGGCAGCGGAAGCTTCTTCAATCGGAGCGACTTCGGGCTTTGGCTTCTTATAGAGATCTACGTCGACGACGAAATCCCCTTCGAGAAAATTCCGGCCCAAAAGCATCGGATATTCCATGTGGGAACGGTCATTCAGAGTGACCATCACCTGCTTCTTCATGTCTTTCCAGCAGATCGTCAGCAGGACCTTATAGCGCTCTTCCTGGTGAGCGGCCGTTTTCACGAGCGCGATCTCTTCGATCTGTGTTTCCATCCATTGCGATTCACCGCGATGGTTCTTCATGCGGAAACGAATCTTCTTGCCGATGTTCTCGGCCATGACCTTCGACTCATTTTCGATGGCCCACTCTTCCACGTGCAGCGACGTAGTGGTCGCCCCCGTATCGACGCGGGCTTTGAAGGCGAGCTCGCTATTGGCTTCTTCCACGATCGTCGTGGGGCCAATGACTCGCTTTTCCGTTGTCCGCGGCGTGAGTGAGGCAACTTGTTGCTGGGCAAAAGTCAGGCTTGTACACAAGCAAGCACCAATCAGAGCCGACTGACCAAGCAGACGGAAAAATTTAGGCAGTATTCCAACAAACATTCTTTGTGGCCGTTCCATGGCAAGGGGTCCTTCCCTGGCTAGCTTCCCTGATGGAAAGTTAAGTCAAAGCGTGGCCCAGATTCAAAACAATTTGGCGGACCTTGGCAATGCCGATTCAGTAGAAAAAGCACTCGATTGTGCTAATTTCCGGCTGAAATCACACATTTTTATCGCAGGATCAGCCTGACTGAACCAATTGCCAGCATCCAGGACTGAGAGTCTCGACTGCTAGCAGTTTATTGCGGACGACGAGGACGATTTGTGTTGCCGCCAGCAGGACGCCGACGGACCTAAATCAGCTAGAACCTTACTTCGCGAATTTACCTGTGAAACCCGCGGCCGCTATGTCGGATTCCTTGACGGGATCGATGAGCTTCACCGAGTCGATACCGCCAAAGTTCAAGAAAATGAACCGGCCCCCCATCGCATCGGGGTTAGTCCGCTCGAGGAACAGCATGTCACCTTTGACCATAAAACCTTTGAACGGCATTTGCTCGTTCAATGAGTTGGTCACGATCCCACGACTGGGAATCCCCGCGGGCCAATCAGTAAAAAGTGCTTTCCAATCTTGTGCGTGCGACATATGGAGCTTTCTAAAGTGATTTTCGACTTCTCAAGAATAGCTCGTAGCAGCAGATTAACACGAACCAATCGCTATCGGTTTGAATCGCATGTGCCGGTTATGACGGAATGGAGCGATTAGCTTTCAGGCTGCGTATTGCCCAAGCCATCGATGGTCCAATCCGGCCAGAAAAATAGAAGTGCGATTCCAGCGGCCAACGTGATGCCGAAAACAAGGGCGATCAACCACGTGAGCTTGCGCGAACCAAGCATCGCCACAGCGCCCGCCTTGAAAACCAAATTGGCGAGCATCGCGATCAAAATAATTCGCCAGCTTGTCGAGCCATCGATGCGATCTTCGCGATACATTTCGGCCGTGGAAAGCGTGATCGCATCCATGTCGGTGAGACCTGAAACGACGGCAACAGCGTACAGCGCGCGGTCACCGAATTGGTCGCGGACCATGGCCACGATAAAAAGAATCGCGGCATAGAGCAGCCCAAAGGCGATCGCCGCTTTCAATTGGGCTGGGTTTTCGTTGGTTGATTCCTCGATCGTTTGACCTCGCGCGAAGTAGTACAAGGCTCCACAAATGACGCTCATCGCTAGAGCCAAAATCGCCAGAGGCGGCAACACATGGGATAAAAGTTGGGGGGCCACGACGCCAATTTCAAACAAAGCTCGCGCATTGACGACGGTGCTCGCCAACATGATGACGAGTGCCCCCAGCCACGCCGTATCATTTTGACTGGCCGGGCGGCGTGCATAACTGACGGTTGTCGCGGTGCTGGAAATCAATCCGCCCAACAGGCCACCCAGAATCGCGCCAATTCGCTCGCCCATCATCCGTTGAACGACGTACGCACACATGCTGATCCCGACGATCAGCACCACCATCCGCCAGATGCGAAAAGGATTCAGGACATCATAAGGACCATAAGTTTCGTCGGGCAGGATCGGCAGAATAACGAGTCCAATCAGAGCAAGCTGCACGACCCCTTTGAGATCGTTCTCGCCCATCGAATCGATGAACGAATGGATCGGCTGCTTCCAGTGCAACAACACCGCGGTGGCCCCACCGACAACGACGGCTGGCACGATCAACCCTTGGCCAGCCGCTGCACCGACGCCATACATCAATAGCGCGGCGGCTTCGGTCGTCAGGCCCAAATGTGTTTCGCCGCCCTTGAGCTTGGCCAGATTGGCGAGTATCAACAATGCGGCAACGGCGAGCATCCCCGCCGCGATGGCCCAAGGGGCTACACCTTCATCGAGATTGCTCAGCAGACCACCCAGCAGGGTGATGAGCGTAAATGTACGAACTCCCGCGACACCGGAATCTTTCCATTCGCGCTGCATCCCGACCAATAGACCAAGGCCGAGAGCAACGCCAAGTTCGATAAATACGTTTGAATCCATATCGCCGAATCTTGCGCAATTTGACTACAAGCAAGGTCACTCAATTGTACCACTTCTAGTCTAATCACCGGGCAATCGGCGTGCCGCAGAGCAATCCCCTTCGAGTCGATATTTGCGGCCTGATAAGGCAAATTTACCTTTGCTCATAAGTAAATTGTGAATGGTAGTCGGGTATTAAATATCTGCTACTTCCGCGGAATCGACGCCACTTCTTCGCCGAACATCGTCACTTTATAGGGACCCGCCCCAGGCGTATTGCGTGGGATCAGAATCCCTAAGTGAAGATCTTCGGAACCGACGGCGGTATGCTGCAACCGCACGGTTCGCGGCATTTCCACCCACGCGTTCGAAAGCGGATCAATCGTGAACGCGAGTTCCAAGGCTTCGCCCAAGCTCACCGCCCCGGTCTTTCCCATATCCAAGCCCGTGTCGACCGACATGCCGTTGTTGCTCACGAACTTGCCGGGAGTTGTCTTTCCCGCGGGAGCGGGCAGCAATGTTTGATTCGTAAACAACGTGGAAACAATGTCGACTTCGGGATCGGGCGAAACGGCATCGACCCGTAGCGGATTAGTTTCCGTCCGCGGGACAAGCAGCACGGCCTGCACGGGTTGCCCATCGCATGTAACAACGATCTCGTTCGCATTAACGGCCAAATGCAGCATCTTATCGAGCGGCAATTTGCCGGCGACAAAACCATGGCTCACTTTCCCCGTGGCAAGTTCAAAGGCGCCATCCAACGCGGGGTGAGTCACGACCAACCGCGAGCTGCCGCCACCACGTAGCGACTCCGCTTGCGCGAGCGGCACGCCATTCTTACGCAGCGGCGATACACCCTTCATCACTTCTAGCGCTTCAACAACGTCGGTCTTGTCGATTGTGTAAGCCGACGGCACAAAAAACTTGTAGGCGTTGGCGAGCAAGACCACGCAAAGAATCGCCATCCCCGCAAAGATTACGAGTTGAGCCGGATTGATGGCCCCGCTACGCTGGCGCATGGCATGCTCCCCATAAGTCGACGGTGAAATGAAAAGACGACCTGTCGCAATTATGAAGTCCGCGCGAGCAGAATGCAATTAGCCGCAACGAAACTATTTCGGCGTCCTGCGGCGACGTTTCTTAATCAGATGCAGTTCTTCCTCAGCGACTACCCATTCGCGGCAGTTGGGAGAATCGCACTGACACGGAATGGCCATGTCTGCGGTCCAACCATAGTCGATGGTGAGCTCTTCACCTTCGTTGATTCTTCTAAGTGTATGTACCCAAATCTCCAGGGAATACTTTTTCCCTGTCTTGGGAACTTTCCAGAGCACCAACTCGCAGTTAGGCTCGCAGGCATGATTCAGAAAGCGAAACGGTGCGGCTGGTTCGAGCGTCGTACCGTCGCTCAAGTCCATGCAATAGGACGAGCCATACTCGGCATCCTGTATGACTTTGCCGGTCACGCGACCCACGGGCGCTTTGGCACGAACGGTCTTGGTGGCGACCACGCAGCGGCCCACAGCACATTTGGCCACGCCGATTGAATCCAGTTTGCCGACAAATAAAGAGTCTTTTCTCTGCTTCGTTACGCTCACGACGTTTCTTCCCGCTTCCCTGCTGACGCTTACCAAATAAACCCTGCCAAACCGCCTCTTGCTTGGCTGACGTTAATTTACAAAATCGCCGCCGCTTGGGGAATGAGCCAAGCATGAAAATTTCATGAAGGCCGCGTCAACCAAAGTTGAACAAATAAAGAATCGTTCAGGCGGCGCGGCGGCGAGGAACTGTCTTGGCACCCAGAGAAGCAAAGACTTCGCGAACCATGGCTTCGCGCACGGGATCGGCCAAGATCGCGCGGACTTGCGCGATCGCGTAAATCTTGCATTGAAAACGTATCGCCGGCAGGCCGATCACGGCCAGCACCAGCGCGCCGCCAAACGTCATCAAGCCCGGTTCGTGAATTTGCAGGGCAACGAGCACCAAGCCTGTTACAACAAAGACGAATGCCGCTTCCAATACGATCCAAAACCAAGACCACAAATCGAGAGCTTGCAATATGAGATGCTCATCGATTTGCGGGGAACGTGTGTTGGCAAAATGATAGAAGCCGTTCCGCATCAGATCGTAACGCTGTTCCACCCATTGTTCTTCGGAGATCAAATCGACGTCGACCCCCACCCGCTCGGCGAGTTCCTTGAGGATCACGTCGATCTCGAATCGCTCGCGTATCCCCAGCCAATGACCTAACTGGCTGTGAATGCGAAAGATCCGCGACATCAACCCCACCGCCACGGCGGGGATCAAATATCCGCCGGGCATTGGCAGCAACTTCCCAGCTCCGGTCTGCAACTCAAAATCGACCCGGCTCAACGCCGCTTCAACGGCTGGCAAATAGTGCCGCAGCAGCCACACCGCCCCCAGCGCAGCCGCCGTCGTGAACCAAAAAAGCCGGTTCAACGTCGACTGATAATCCGTAATCGGAGCGAGCGGATTGAGGGCCATGGTAGGAGGAGATGAGGGTCGGGGGTTAGAGATCAGGTTACCGCGCGGCGGGGAATCGTAGCGATTTGGCTCAAGCCAGAGAAGATCAAGAATCGTGCTGGCATTGCAGACTTAAACAAAAAAACCTCCTGCCGGGGTGTCCCGACAGGAGGCAAAGAATGATTTTACGAATCCTTCAAAGGAATCGTTTCACGATCCACGTCGACGGACCAACAACGCTGGCACTGACAGAGCCAACAGGGCCAGAGAAACCGGCTCCGGAACAACAGAAATCCGGATGTTGTCGTAGTAAATCTTCACTCCGGTGCCATCCCCATTGGAGATGACCCCAGGCCGGAAGAAGGTGTCCGCGGCCGGAATGTCATATCCCACTGAGGCGAAGGTAAATGAGACGGTACCGGAGAAAACCTGACCGCTGGCGAGTTGTGTGCCATCCAGTTCAACTTCCTTTCCGGCACCCGGAAAGTTCTGAGCATAGTAACCACTGCCCGAATTGATATAGGAGCCGAGTTGCAGGAATGTGCCGTTGGTGCCGGGAGCCAGCGAGGTGTCGATGTACCAATCGTAGCTGAACGTAGCGAGTGATTCGTTGGCGGCAGCCGCCTGCAGCGCCACATACCACGGATCGGCTGGATTGCTCGTTTCGCGCCCCGCCTGCTGGAACGAGGCGTTGTCTGTTACTTCCATGCGTAAGCTGCCGCCAATATTGACGATTGGAAAAGAGGCCGAACCATCATTCCCAAAGCCTGTGCCGAAACCTTGATCGGTTCCATCTTCGAAGTCGAAAACAGCTGTTTGCGCTGATGCTTGGACTGAGCAGAAAAGAAGTGCCGCTATGGCTATCAAAGAAGTGACTCGTTGCATTAGACTGACCTGCCCCCAAGAATGGAACCAATTCTTAAGTTAGTGTTGGACCTGTTCCAACGCCAGCCTGCTTCGTTCGCTGAGGCGTAGCCGAAGCGAACGAAGCAGGCTCGATCGCCTCGGGTGCGGGTGGGCGGTAGCCGAGCGAGCTGTGTGGCCGCACGGTGTTGTACACGTGTCGCCAGCGCTCGATCAGCACCTTCGCTTCCAACAGTGTGTCGAAGACTTCGCGGTTCAACAGTTCGTCACGCAGCTTGCCGTTGAAGCTTTCGATGTAACCATTCTCCCAAGGACTGCCTGGCTCGATAAAGAGCGTCTTCACGCCGACGCGAGAGAGCCACTCTCGAACCTTCGTCGCGGTGAACTCCGAACCGTTGTCACTGCGGAGGTAGGCCGGCACCCCACGACGCACAAACAGGTCGCTCAGTCGCTCCAGCACGTCCTCGCTCTTGAGGCTTCTCGCCACGTCGATCGCCAGGCACTCACGGGTGTGCTCGTCGATCAGGGTCAGCATCCGAATGGCTCGGCCATCGCTCGTCCGATCCGCCACGAAGTCGTAGCTCCAGACGTGATTCTGGTAGGCCGGCCGAAGCCTGATGCACGATCCATCAGCCAGCCACAGACGCTTCCGCTTGGGCTGTTTCTGAGGGACTTTCAGCCCCTCTTGACGCCACAGCCGCTCGACCCGCTTGTGGTTCACTCGCCATCCTTCCTCACGCAATAAGGCCGTCACCCGGCGATAGCCGTATCGCCCATACTCGGTGGCCAACTCCACAATCCGCTTCATAAGACGCGGCTCGTCGCTCGCCGCATAGCGACAGCGTCGTTGCGTACTTCGAACCTGCCCTAACACGCGACATGCCCGACGCTCGGTCACGCACTGGCGGCCCAGTGCATCACGCACATACGCCACCGCGCGTCGCCGCTTCGCCGGGCTCAGAAGTTTCCCGAGGCGGCCTCCCGCAGAATCGCTTTATCCAGCTCCGCGTCCGCCAACAGACGCTTCAGACGAGCGTTCTCTTTCTCCAAATCCTTCAGACGCTTCGCCTGGTCCATCCGCAGACCACCGTACTCCTTCTTCCAACGGTAATAGGTCTTATCGGAAATTCCTAACCGCCGGCAAAGTTCAGGGACCTTCTGACCCTGAGCCAATAGGACCTCTGCCTCACGCAGCTTCGTGATGATCTGCTCCGCTGTGAACTTGTTTCCTCGTGCCATCGATGATCCTCCTTCGCTTACAACCACCACCAAATTCTCGCTTCAGGTGTGGTCTCGGGTGAAGGGGGCAGGTCAAGACCCTCCGACAATCATTGAAGAGAAATTGAAAAGCGGCAGACTAGTTTTGCCATACAGACGTTTCGATTAACGTAAACTGCCGACTATTAGGATACCAATCCCCGTAAAAAGTACGAGTAAAATCTGCGAAACTTTCGAGTCGAAGAGGCCATCAATCTCATGCAGATTCGCACCAAAGAAGGTCAAATCAGCGTAAGTCTTGGCCACGATAAGCATTACGATGTGTGCCGCATAGGGCATACTGACATGGCAGTCGGCTACAAAATGGGAAGTTTTACCCACGCAGAGAGGCTTAAATTATGGAATCACGCCTATGAATGATGAGATTGCAAATGGCCATGATATTGTCACATTGCTTCAATGGGCTGTGGCAACTAATGACTAGTAGCATGCGTGATCCTCGATAATGAGAGGAAACATCGATGATCAAACGCGACGAATCGGCTACCGTCATTTGTCGAAACGATCAACAATGGCCATACCGACGCCAGTGAAAGTGCTCATTTCGGCGAGCACGGTGGGAATTTCTGCCAGTGAGACCGTGCGGCGAATCAGCCGCGCGGGGTCGAGCTTTCCAACTGTGATCAGCCGAAACAATTCCGGATAGTACGACGCCTGCAAACCGTGGCTGCCGACGATTTCCAGCTCACGCGACAATGCCAGTTCCAACGGCACGCGCGGCGAGGCATCGTCGCCCACCAGTAGTCCCACTTGCACGTGCCGGCCGCGCTTGCGTAAACATCGGATCGAATTCGTACAGGTGATTCGGCTCCCCAGGGTATCCAGCGAAAGATCGGCACCCCGTCCCGTCAGCTCGTAGATCGCTTGGGGAACGTCGTCAACTTTTGACGCATCGATCACGGCCGTTGCCCCCAAGGATTTCGCTAACTCGAGGGCACTGGGGTGAATATCGATGCCAATCACTTGGGCACCCAGTGCGACCGCGATCATCACTGCTGACAGGCCCAACCCTCCACAACCATGCACCGCCACCCATTGCTCCGGCTGCAATTTGCCTTGCAACACGACGGCTCGATAAGCCGTGCTCACCCGGCAACCCAAACTCGCGGCCGAGACAAAATCGAGTTCCTCGGGGAGTCGCACGAGATTGCCATCCGCATAGCGAACTGCCACGCGCTCGGCAAAGGCTCCCCAAGCGGTGAAGCCCGGCTGAAACTGATTGTCGCAAACCTGTTGATTCCCGGACTCACATTCAGGACAATGCCCACAGCCGGCCACAAACGGAATCGTCACACGATCGCCAACTTGCCAATGCCGAACCGAGTTGCCCACCTCGGCAACGATGCCCGCGAATTCATGTCCCGGCACATGCGGCAGCGACTTGATATCAGGATCATGTCCCTGCCAACCATGCCAATCACTCCGACAAACGCCACACGCGCGGACATCAATGACGACGCCATCGTCCGCGGGAACGGGCTCGGGCAAATGACCGAGTTTGAGTGGTCCGGCGAATTGTTCGTAGTAGAGGGTTTTCATGGACAAACTAGCGTCACTGTTCGAATCGAAATGTTGTCAATCGCAATTGTTTGCGAGATACTGATTAAAGAAAAGTGGAATGAAAAGAAGAACCGTGCCAGTGCTATCGTCTGAATTTTATGCATCGGCGATATCTACTTTGTGACGTTCAAACTTTTGTCAATATTATCCTTTGCAGGATTGCTGTCTCGTGAGATAGGTCGAAAACATGAAGACACGTGACTATCAATTACTTACAGACGTTATCATAACCGACTGCCAAAGAAGACTTCACGAAGTATTAACAGCAGAAGCATTGAAGGATATTTATTCTTTCGTAATTCAGTACGATCCAGTCTATGCTACGCTTTCAGCACATATGAATACGCTGGAAGCCTTTCATTCTCTTAAAGCGAAAAAAGAGAATCGCGGCCTTTTGGCATCAAATGAGTACGAATTCGATTTTCGAGGTGACAAGTATAACACAGACGAGTTTCGCTACTTCGATTTTGTCCAATTTTCAGAACATACTTCGCAATTACTTCAAATGCACAGTCAGCATGTCGAAAGATATCGGTCGGACTCAACACTACAAGCCAGGGCATCCCAAGACGAGGCTTATCAAAATGGAGATATGGCAGAGTGGGTTAAGGAGCTTTTCGCGCAGGGAGACCACATCAAAATCCTTGAGAACGAAGCTACTTTGGCTATTGTCAATGCAGTGCGTGGACTCTCAAGTACTTTAAAGCAACTCGACGTCACTCATGACTTCACGGCTTACGTGAGTTGCTACCTTGAAGATCAAGAGAAAGAAAAAGAGCTTATGCTTCACACTGTTCCGAAGTTGTTATTCGACCAGCTCTTTCCTGGTGGCAAGTTGTACGATGAGCTTGTCGAACAAATGAACTCCACGGACATACAACACCGAGTTAATTTTTGGTTGAGAGTAATTTCAGACTGGATTCTCGAGAATGAATCACAAGCGGTGTGCGATTTGAAAAACTGGCGGAAATCGAGGTCTGACATTCAGGAGGAAATCGTGAGAATTGGCGAGGCCGCCGTACCTTCCATTGTCGATTACTTGGAGCACTATATTTTTTTACCGCAACTTATCGAAAGGTTAGACGGAGATGCTGAGACAAATGCATTCACAAAAGAATACTATCTCTGTAGCTCGTTGACTAATTGCTTGCAACAAATTCACAAAGGCACCCCCCAAGATGTTAGACGCTTGCAAAACATGCTTCAAAAGTTATTCGTTCGTGAATTTGGCGACGAGCTAATAGGTCTTAATCAACTTGGCTTAGCAAAGGCACTATGGTCGATGGACTGGAAAACATTTTCCACACCTCCAGAAATTAGAAGTGACAACAACCGGCTGCTGAATTGGAGTGATTTCGGCCTCGTGCCACCGCAATAACTTCAAATCGGTGCGCTGCTAAATCTGCTGCTTAACGTTGGCCTTACTTCTCAACCCAAACAAAAAAACCCTCTGCCGGGATGTCCCGACAGAGGGTCTATAAATTGGCGATACCTACTTTCGCGAGTACACTCACTATCATCGGCCCGAGGTGCTTAACTACTGTGTTCGGAATGGGAACAGGTGTATCCACCAGGCGGTATGGTCGCCAAAGAAGAATGTGGCACTGGTAAGCACCACACCCTTGAATTTGGTGTTGAATCGTAAGAGCGGTTGAAATTGCGGAATTGCAGATTCCAGTTTTTGAAGCACAAGTTTATATAAAACCTGAAGCTTCGCGTTTGTAACCCAAGTCCGCAATTTACCTTTGTCCTCAGATGGATTCTCTGAGAGCGTTGAATAAATGCGGCCAAGCGTTCGTCCATTAGTATCGGTTAGCTGAATGCATTACTGCACTTACACATCCGACCTATCAACCTGATCGTCTTTCAGGGGACTCTCGGCTATTAGCCAACGAAACCTGATCTTGGAGCGGGCTTCACGCTTATATGCTTTCAGCGTTTATCCGTTCCGACCTTAGCTACCCTGCCGTGCCGCTAGCGCGACAACAGGAACACCAGAGGGTCGTCCTTCTAAATCCTCTCGTACTAAAGAAGAACCTCCTCAAGTTTCGTACGCCCACAGTAGATAGGGACCGACCTGTCTCTCGACGGTCTGAACCCAGCTCACGTACCACTTTCATTGGCGAACAGCCAAACCCTTGGGAGCTTCTCCACCCCCAGGATGTGATGAGCCGACATCGAGGTGCCAAACCGCTCCGCCGCTATGGACGCTCGGGAGCGATAAGCCTGTTATCCCCGGAGTACCTTTTATCTGTTGAGCGATGGCCCTTCCATGCGGGACCACCGGATCACTAAGCCCTACTTTCGTACCTGCTCGACTTATGGGTCTCGCAGTTTAGCACTCTTCTACCTTTGCGCTCGATGCCTGATTGCCAACCAGGCTGAGAGTACCAATTGGGCTCCTCCGTTACTCTTTGGGAGGAGACCGCCCCAGTCAAACTGCCCAACTGACACTGTCCGTTGCCCGGATTCACGGGAATCAACGTTAGAACTTATGCATACAAAGGGTGGTATTTCACCAATGACTCCCCCTGACCTGGCGGCCAAGGATCAAAGTCTCCCACCTATCCTACACAGTATATACACGAGCCCAATATCAGCCTACAGTAAAGGTTCACGGGGTCTTTCCGTCTAGCTGCGGGGACGTGGCATCTTCACCACGACTACAATTTCACCGGGTCACTGGTTGAGACAGTATTTCAGTCGTTACGCCTTTCATGCACGTCGGAACTTACCCGACAAGGAACTTCGCTACCTTAGGACCGTCATAGTTACGGCCGCCGTTTATTGGGGCTTCGGTCGTGAGCTTCATCCGCCGAAGCGGACTAACCCTCTACCTTAACCTACCAACACCGGGCAGGCGTCAGTCTCTATACATCCACTTGCGTGTTAGCAGAGACCTGTGTTTTTGATAAACAGTCGCTGAAATCGATTTACTGTGGCCCCCAGCAGCTTGCACCACCGAGGGCACCCCTTATCGCGAACTTACGGGGTCATTTTGCAGAGTTCCTTAACCAGTGTTCTCCCGAGCGCCTTAGACTACTCGTCTCGCCTACCTGTGTCAGTTTTAGTACGGTTACTAATGCTTCAACCCTGAGAAGCTTTTCTTGGACATCCTTCCAATGACTTCGTGAACATAAATGCACTCGGTCCCCCCGCTTGGATTATGTGGGCGGATTTACCAATCCCACCACCTTGCAAGGGTCCACGGACGTTTCTATTCGTACCGCTCACTCTTCGGATGCCGTCCCTCCATCGGTCCACATTAGTAGCGCAGGAATATTGACCTGCTGTCCATCGTCTACGCCCTTCGGCCTCGACTTAGGAACCGGCTAACCCTGGGCGGAATTACCTTCCCCAGGAAACCTTAGGCTTTCGGCGGGCAGGATTCTCACCTGCCTTATCGTTACTCATTCCGGCATAAGCACCTGTAGACCCCGACACGGCTCCTTACGGTACCGCTTGTATCTGATCTACAGCGCTCTCCTACCAATCACTTGCGTGATTCTACTGCTTCGGTGTAATACTTACTCCCGTTCATTATCGGCGCAGAATTGCTCGACCAGTAAGCTGTTACGCACTTTTTAAATGGTGGCTGCTTCTAAGCCAACATCCTGGCTGTCACTGCAATTCAACTTCCTTAGTGACTGAGTATTACTTCGGGACCTTAGCAGATAGTCTGGGTTGTTTCCCTCTCGACCGCGAAGCTTATCCCTCGCGGACTGACTCCTGAGATAATCGCAATGGTATTCGGAGTTTGGTTCAGCAGGGTACCCTTGGAAGGGCCCCAAACCAAATCAGTATCTCTACCCCCACTGCGTAGTGGCTCAAGGCTAGCCCTAAAGCTATTTCGGAGAGAACGAGCTATCTCCAGGTTTGATTAGACTTTCACTCCTCCCCACAAGTCATCCCCTCGGTTTTCAACCCAAGTGGGTTCGGTCCTCCAAGCGGTTTGACCCGCTCTTCAACCTGCTCATGGGTAGTTCACACTGGGTTCGCGTCTACCGCCCGCGACCAATTGTCGCCCTATTCAGACTTGGTTTCCCTGAGGCTTCGGCCCGGAAGGCCTTAACCAAGCCGCAAACGGTAACTCGCCGGATCATTATGCAAAAGGCACGCCGTCAGACATTCCCCTTGCGGGGCATAGTCCTCCGACCGCTTGTAAGCGTATGGTTTCAGGTTCACATTCCTCCCCTAAAAGGGGTTCTTCTCATCTTTCAGTCGCCATACTGAGTTCACTATCGGTCATCAGAGAGTATTTAGCCTTACGGGATGGTCCCCGTGGATTCAATCGGAGTTTCACGTGATCCGATTTACTCAGGTACCCCTCGGGAGATCGCTAGCTTTCGTGTACGGGACTGTCACCCTCTACGGTTCTTCTTTCCAGAAGATTCTACTAGCCGGCAATTTTCTTACTCCCATTTGAGAGGCCCTACAACCCCGCGAGGGAAACCCTCGCGGTTTGGGCTGTTTCGCGTTCGCTCGCCGCTACTGACGAAATCGATTTTTCTTTCTACTCCTGTGGGTACTTAGATGTTTCAGTTCCCCACGTTTGCCACGTATAGCTATGAATTCACTACACGCTAATTCGGGAATCCCGGGATCAACATTTGTTTGTCAACTCCCCCGGGCTTTTCGCAGACTTCCACGCCCTTCATCGCCTTCTGATGCCAAGACATCCCCCATACGCTCTTAATAGCTTGACCACATTTATCCAAAGCTCTCATCCAAAGACATTTGCCTTTAAAATCTGAAACTCAAGATAAATTGCGATTTGAACTACATTTATTTCCAGATCACACTTTTCACGGACATACAGTCTCCGTGTGGCTGCGTGTCTGGGAGTAACGCTCGAAAAAAATCTTGTAATCTAAGGACAAAGGAGATTCGATTCAGACCCCTACTGCTCGACGCCCTGCTCTCCCTGCAAAAGGGAACAAGTCCACCGAGCGGGCCTGATTCGAAAATCAGATGCCACTCTTACAATTCAAATTCACCAAATTGTCAAAGATCATTCGGCCGCCTCCAGGCTCCCCAGCTAAGGGAACTCTTCAGCAACCGTGGCCCTATCGGCCAACCCTTTTCACCAACCGCCAAGAAACTTGGCTGTTGAATGAACAGGAGACAGCAAGATGGCTCACCTTACTGTCTCCCGCCCACTCATGGGGAACTTCAAATAGTAGCAAGTTCCTTGAGACTGTCAAAGGGGTATTCTGTCGAAATTTTCCCCTTTTGTCGTCCTGTTTCCGACCGCACTTGAGCGGCGGAACGAGAATTCTAGTGATACGACGCCGGCTGGCAAGGGGGCCCAGAAATCATTTTCCCGCAGCTGGCCTCGCCAGGGGAAGAGCCTTGATAAAAGCTGCCGATTATTCGGCCTCGAAAAACGTCCGCGCTCGCGCACAGAGCCAGCCAACGGCAGCGGCAGTTCCCGCTAGCACGGCCAGATCGAGCCACAGCATCGCGGCGAGCGGCACGCCCTGGCCCAGCGAAAGGATGTCGTAAAAGTAGTGTACGCCCAACATGAAGCGGCCGCCAAGATCGGTCCATACCGAAGCAGACACCACGAATGCCCCAACACAAAACGCGCGGCGATCACCGCTTCCCATGATAATGCCCAAAAGAAGCAGGCTAATTGCAATTAACCAGAACAGTCCGATGAGCAGATGGCTAATCTCGATGGGCACAAAAACGGCCACGCCGCACAACAGAGCGAAGAGAGTCATCGCCGCAAAGAGCGAACCCAGGCTGAATCGAAAATCTGGAGAAGTTGTGGGCACGCTTCTATCGTAACATGTAAAAAGCCGCGCCGCCTTGCCCCGATCAGAAATCGGTTACAAGATGGCGCGGCTTGCTGAAATCTTGTACCAAAACTTAACCGACCGTCACGAGTTTCTGGCTCGTACCAACCATTTCTTTGGCACGTTCGATGAACGTCTCGGCATTGTCGGCGGGTTCCAGGGCAGCGATGCCCACGCTCACTTGCAGCGTGATCTTCGTGGTTCCCAAGGGAATCGAACAGCCAGCAAGAGCTGATTGAATTCGATTGCCCACGACCGTGGCTTCCCGTTCTTGGCTTCCTGGGAGCATAACTATGAATTCACCCGGCAACATTCGGCCGAGCAAATCCATCTCACGCAAAGCACCACCGACGAATTGGCTAACGCTATCGAGAAGCAAGTCGCTCAGGGCATCGCCGAATTCTCGTTCCAAGGCACTGAAGCCCACCACTTTGAGATACATGACTGTCAGGGGCTGGGCGTAGCGCTGGCTTTCTGAAACGCGACGCTGGAGTTCCATCGCGAAGGCGATTTGATCAGGCAACTGCTTGTATGCGGCAAACTTTTCATTCGCGATTTTGGGTTGGCCAGGATTATCCAGCGGCAGGCTGCTGTCGCCGTCGTGCCAATAGCCACGGTTGCGGCCGTTATCTTTCGCACAATAAATCGCTTCGTCAGAACGACGAACTAAGCGTGCTGCATCGTCGCTCTTGGTGATCTCCGCGACCCCCATACTGGCGGTCACGTTCAGGGATTTCCCATCGAATTTGACCCGCGTAGCCTGGATGGCTTCGCGGATTCGCTCGGCAGCGATCCGGGCTTGGGTGATCGTCGTGTTCGGCATCACAAGGCCAAATTCCTCGCCACCGTAACGACAGGCCAGATCGGTGGATTTGGCATTCTTGCTAAGAGTATTAGCCACTTGTCGCAACACTTCGTCACCGGCTTGATGGCCATAGGTGTCGTTAAACTTCTTGAAGTGATCGACGTCGAACAGCAACAAGCACATGGGCCGACCATCTTTGCGGAAGCGGTTTACACCACGGTCCAAGGCGTCGTCGAATGCACGGCGATTCGCCAGCTTCGTGAGCGAATCGGTCCGCGCTTCTGTCTGTTGTGTTCTCAGCTCTTCCGCTTGCGATTGAATTTTCTTTTCGGCGTCGACGAGACGTACCTGCAGCTTTTGATTGGCCTGCAAAATCTCCGCAAGTGCCGCGGTCACCTCCGACGAGGCGTTAATCGATTCAGGGCGAATCGCCTCCAAACGGTCAGAAAGAACCGTGACGATCTGGTTGTGGGCACCGACATCCGACGCCACGTGAGCAGCCAAGTCTTTCAACTGCTGCACGGCCATATCGGCCCGCTCGGCGTCGATGATACTTTGTTCGTGTTTGGCAGAATTGGAACTATCACTGGCGCTGGCTCCCACCACGCAACAATGGCGGAGATACCAGTAAGCACCGGCAAATCCAACGCAAAACGCGGTTAAAGCTAGCGATGCGTCCATCAAAACATATTGGAGCGAAACTCCCAACGGTAGCAACATCTTAGTACTCCAGGCAAATGGCTACTTGACAGCGCTGGCTCGTGGCGAACCAGACGGGGTCGCTGCTTTTCGCTTCTTTTAGAACATTTTCAGTTCCTGCCCCGCACTAAAATAGGTTGGTCTTGATTCGAGTCAAACCAATTATTGAGTGCTTGCGAACCATATCCGTGGTTAATCCCCGATCAATTGCGCGTAACTGTACTAAAGGTAAACCCCCGACCACATTGGAAGGGTTGAAACGATTGCGGGGGTTATCACACCGCAAGCGACTGCGAAAAAAACGAGGTTCCGCTGCGCAAAAAGAAGCTAATCAACACGTTAGCCGGCATCGTCCCGATGCCGTAGAGCGATAAAGCTGCCAAATAACAGAGCCAGAAAACCAATGGCTAACCCGCTCGGCTCGGGTACGTGAAAACTCGCCGTCAACAAGCTCGCGGCAAGGCGGCGCCCATTGTTCTGCCGCCACAACCAAAGATCATAATCATTTGTAATGAGATTGCCGTCGGCATCGCCCAAGCCCCGCTGCCAGACGAGAAAATCGCGACCGTCGACGTCACCATCACCGTCCATGTCGCCGTGCAAACCCAAAAGTTTACTCGGAACTTGCCAACCCAAATCTTTGAGTGCCGCGTAATCGAGCGGCGTGAAAACTTGTCTTCGTCCCAAAAACAACGATGCCGTCATGGCCGTAGTTTGTTCACCCAGGATCAAAGGATTAATTGTGCCTGAAGCCCAATGATTGTTATCGGTCGTCAAGGCGACCCCCGCGCCCGCAAGCGAAATCGCCGACACACCTTCGAAGCGATGATCGGTTACCAGATTGTCAAAAGACGGCGCGGAGCCAAACCCAAACACATGCGCGAGTTCGTGAAAGGCAATCGTCAGAAAATCGACTTGCCCTGGTCCGGGCTGTGTGTCGATCCCAAAGTGCCAATTCCGTGGCGAACCATTGTTGAGCGTGTCAAACGCAATCGATCCACCCCACGTGGCAAAATCGAAAGCGCCCGCCCCAATCACGGTCCCCTGCCCTCGGCTGAGCGAAACCGTCCCTAAACCCGGTCCGGCTTCACCCACCTGACTTCCCGGCATGTCGTAACCGCCAGCGTACAGCACCAAGGCGTTCGCCGGGATACTCAGATTACTCAACGTCGTACCGTTGCCCGTGTCGGGATCGCTAAAGCTCGCTGTCCAAGCGGGGCTTGCCGGAATTGTTGAGAGCGAATCCCCAAATGGCTCAAAAGCCTTCACCGCAAACTGCAAAGCCGTGAGCGCCTCGGGGTGATCGATAAAAAAGTCACCCGGTCCGCACCCGCCGGTCGCTTGGCACATCAGCCGAACGTCAACGGTCAATGCATGCGCGCAAGGAGCCCACAGCCACACAAAGGCGCACACGAGGATCGACCCACGAAAAGACATGGCACTCTTAAATTCGCTGTTCCGAGGAAAGGCCGACTGGCCGAATTTCTATTTTAGCCAGCGACTGCATTTTTTGGTGAACAAAAGTGCTCGGCAAGTTCATCTTGCTGTACGGAATCCCACGGAACGGCGATTTCGGCTCGTTTTTGCCGATAAATTAGGCGACCAGTCATGCGTGTTTCGAATCACAGGCTAGCAGCATCGCTGATCGAACTCTTGGTCGTGATCTTCATCATGGGAATCATGATGGGTCTCCTCTTGCCAGCCCTGCAGCGTGCCCGCGCGCGTGCTGACGAAACTGTCTGCGAAAACAATGTTCGTCAGCTCCAAATGGCTCTCTCGCAGTTTATCAGCAGCAAGGAGCGCTTTCCCCTTCCACACTGCTGGACGGTCGACCTGCTCCCCTGGATCGAACAACGACCGCTATCAGACATCATGAAAGGTGGCTTCAAAGTCGGCGACAACTTGCCCCGCCCGCCGCTTATGAATTGTCCCTTCCAGCAAGACTTCGACAGCCGCTTCCCGCAAATCGGCTTTTGCCATTACGTCCTCACGGTCGATCGCGATGAGAACGGCAGACCGCTGCTGGAATACGGTTGGAATCTCGGCGACCGCAAACTGCTCGACGAAAGCATGCCGCAAGAACCTTGGTACGTCGGCCCCGAGATGTCGCACCTCGCCCAGCAAGGCATGTTCGCCAATGAAGAAGGACCTCACATCGGCGGGCGATTCGATACGAGTATGGGTTACTTTCCCAAGTAACGGGTTAAACCATGGTCCTCTGATGAGCCACAAGCTCCGGGCTATGCACCTTTTTACGCTCGCCTATGAGCCAGTACGTCTTCATCTGGCACTTGCCTTTGAGTTCGACCAGCCCGCGCTCTTCGATCACGAAGTCATTTTCCAACTGTGATGCCGCGTACTCGGAAAGTTGGATTCGCCCTGGCATGCCACTCGATTCCATCCGGCTGGCCGTATTCACCGTGTCGCCCCATACGTCGTAGGCGAACTTCTTGATGCCGATCACCCCAGCGACCGCAGGCCCGGTATGAATGCCGATCCGGATGCTCACGGGATACTCAGCCCCCTCGTTGAACTTTTCGACAACTTCGAGCATCTCGAGTGCCATCCGCGAAACATCCTTGGCATGACAGGCTCGCTTCTCGGGGAATCCCCCCGCCACCATGTAGGCATCGCCGATGGTCTTAATCTTTTCCAAATCGTGCTTTGCCGCCAGATCGTCAAACGCCGAGAACATGCGATTGAGATAACTGACCAACTCGGTCGGCGAAACCTTCTCCGACATCGCCGTGAAGCCGACGATATCAGAAAACATGACGGTCGCCGAATCGAAATGATCGGCGATGATGCAATTGTCTTCCTTGAGCCGCTGGGCAATCGGTGCCGGCAAAATATTGAGCAGCAGCTTTTCCGACTTTTGTTTCTCGATGTCGAGGGCTGCTTCGGCCTTGCGTGCGGCCTCGCTGTAGACGTACGACATGATGGCCAGAATAGTGAACGCCGTGGTGACATTGGCCATCAGGAAGACTTCCTGGGTAACCTCACCTAGGTCGACGTGGGGAACGAGCCAATATTGAACATGGTAATAGTATCCGAGGAATGAAAAGAGCGATACCAAAAACATACCGATAGGAATCGACATGGGCTGGAAATTCATCATGAAGGCAAAGGCCACGATGACGAGTAGAAAGTATTGAAAGCCATAGTCCCAACCCAGGTAATAGATGGCGATTCCCTGGTGAACCACCACCTCGGTCATGCCGATCAGCACTGCTAACAGGATCATGCCTGTGGAGCGCAGGAAGACGATGCAGAACAGAAAGATGAGCGTGCTGACAATGTTGATACCGCTCAACAGGGTGAAACCCAACGACGCGAAAACGAATATCCAAGCAAAGTGCAACACGAACGCCATGAAGTTGGCGATCAGCATCGAGTAGTATTTGCGCTGATCATAGCGCTCGATATTGGGAGGCAACGCGAAACAATTGTCCAGTTTCGCTTTGATCCAATCGGAAAACCTAGGCGGAAGCAACGGCATGCTGTACCTGAGTGGAAGAGCGGCGAATTGTCGAGCAGGCGATCTTCCCCATGATAGCAGATGCGACACACGAAAACTCTAGCGATTTTTCCGGAGACTCAACAATGCCGCCAGATTTGGTCACGATTATTCCAATTTGGAAAAATCTGAGCAGGCCGGATGACAAACGGGGGGTCATCACAGTCAGTTCAGGGTTGGCATTTCAAACGATTCGGCTGTGTGGTTAAATTCTGATCACCTCATCTGACAATTTGTTGCCAAGCACGAAAAAGGACTTCGTCATGCCAACCAATCCCTCCAAGAGCAGCAAACGCGGCATCGAACTCCTCCACGATCCCACGCTCAATAAAGCCACGGCCTACAGCGCAGCCGAGCGCGAGGCTTTAGGGTTAACCGGACTAATTCCCGAAGTGACCGAATCCGAGGACTTGCAGCTTAAACGGGTCCTACAACAGCTTGGCCACAAGACGACGGACCTGGAGCGCTATATCTATCTGGCTGGGCTGCTTGATCACAATGAAACACTCTTTTATCGGACCGTGATGTCCGACCCTGAGCGTTTTTTGCCCATCGTCTACGATCCCACGATTGGCGAAGCCTGTTTGAAGTTCGGCCACATCTACCGCCGCACGCGCGGAATGTACCTGTCCATCACGCACAAAGGCCGCGTCAAAGAAGTGCTCCAGAATTGGCCGGTGAAGGACGTCCGCGTGATCTGCGTGACCGACGGTGGTCGCATCTTGGGCCTGGGGGATCTGGGCGCCAACGGCATGGGCATTCCCATTGGTAAGTTGCAACTCTACACCGCCTGCGCCGGCGTCCCCCCGCAAGGGCTGCTGCCGATGTACCTCGATGCCGGCACGAACAATCAAGCTTATCTCAACGACCCGCTCTACCTCGGCCTCAAACAGCCCCGCCCCACGACTGAAAAGCTAGTCGAATTCGTCGACGAGTTTGTCGACGCCGTGCAAGAAGTCTTTCCCCACTGCTGCATCCACTTTGAAGATTGGACCGGCAGCGATGCCGTCCATCTGCTCGCGCGTTATCGCGACAAAGTCTCCTGCTACAACGACGACATCCAAGGGACCGGCAGCGTCACGCTCGCCGGTTTGCTCGCCGCGCTCAAAATCAAAGGGGGCAAAGTTCGCGATCAGCGGATTCTGTTTCTCGGTGCCGGTTCCGCGGCAATCGGCCTCGCGGGACTCATCGCCTCCGCCGCCGTTGCCGAAGGACTCACGCTCGCCGAGGCTCAGGCCAGAATTTCGATGTTCGACGTCAACGGATTGCTCGAACCCAGCCGCAAAGACCTGTTCGATTTCCAGCAGCCCTACGCGCATCCCCACGCGCCGTGTCGTGATTTGGTCGCGGCGATCGAATCCGTTCAACCTACGGTGCTGATCGGCGTCAGCACGGTCGGCAACACGTTCACACAGCCAGTGATCGAAGCGATGGCCCGGCTGAATGATCGCCCCGTCATTTTGGCCCTTTCCAATCCCACCGAGCATGCCGAGTGTACCCCCGAGGCGGCGTATAAGTGGTCAAAAGGCAAAGCGATCTACGCTGCGGGCGTCCAGTTTCCCCCCGTCACGCTCGACGGCAAAACGTTCGTCCCGGGGCAAGCCAACAATTTCTACATCTTCCCAGCCGTGGGGATGGCCATCTATGCCACGAATCCCAAGCGTGTGACCGACGAAATGTTCATCGCCGCCGCCCACGCCCTGGCCGACCAAGTCACGCCCGAGGAACTCGCGCAAGGGACACTCTACCCACCGCAAGCGAACATTCTGGAAGTCGAAATCAAAATCGCCACCCGCGTGGCAGAAGTGGTGTTCGAGCAGAATCTCGCAAGGATCACTCGCCCAAAGGATCTGGAAGACTTCATCCGGGGGTTGGTGTACAACGCGAGCTACAGCGAGCTGGCATGATCACCACAAAGCCGCGACCGCTGGTTGCGAATGTTATTTGATACCCATTTTAATCCACTCGAATCGGTTCAGTTATGATATGCCAACTACTTACAAAATGGCGACTAAAATCTGTGACAATTGCATTCGCTTTATTGGCGTTTAGTCTTGCAATTCAATCAGCCCAAGCGGCACCAATCCGATACAAAGTCCTGCCAGTATCTTTAGATGACGGCTATGCAATCACTGAAGGGTTTATAGAAACTGACGGAACTATCGGCCAGTTGTCAATGAATAACATCCTTGACTACGAAGTGCATGTAACTGGTGCCTATCCCTTTACTTTCTCGCCTACTAATCCCAAAGCTCGAATGTTGATAACAGAGGAAGTATTTACTACTACAGACGGCATTCACATTCCTATCGATCCTTCGAGTAAGGCAAGCGGTATTCAGGCCATATCATTACAGGCAACTATTCAACACGTTACGTACGAAATAATTTGGAGAAATGATTACGAAATTTGGCAGCTACCCAACAATAGTAAATACACATTTAATTCATCCGCTATAGCCTACACTGCAATCGACCCAAGATTCCTTGACGGATGGCATGCCAATTGTTCACAAATCATCTATCCTCAGTCCGAGATTCTGGTAGCAACGATTCCCGAACCTTCAGCCTTAGGATTGGGCGTCGTAAATATTCTTGCTATGTCTCTACTTAGGACACGGCGAGTTAAACTCTGACACATTGTGCAAAGTTACCGCAGATCGAATGCCCGCCGCAGCATCGCATTAATCTTAGATTGAGTCGTAGGCCCAACTGTTCCCAGCCGCCGGGAAATGGTGTTGCTCGAGAGCGTCACCAATTTATCCAACCGGATGAGTGAATCGACCTTGAGTCCACTAACCGGGAACTCCGGGTCGGATTGCAGCAGTTCGACTTCCGCTCCGCGCGGCGAGCGGTTGGTCAAGACGCTGGTGATGAACGCTACGATCAGTTCTAAAGATTGGGGATTCCCCGAAACCACGACTGCCGGCCGCATTTTGCTTCCTGTTAAGTCAGCATAGGGAAACGGCACGAGCACGATATCGCCTTGGCGAAGCTGCCGTTGCTGAACCATTTCTACACAGCCTCACCATCGGACGCTGTGTAGATGTCTTCACGCGGGTCAGCAAGGAAGTCAAAAGCTGCCTCATTGCGCGCCAGTTCCAAAATCGCGTCCGCCGACACGTCGTCGCTGTCAAGCAACGCTACCGTGAGGTGAGTATTCTCCGGTAGATCGATGGGGTCGAGCGGCTCAAGGTTACCGTCTCGGAAAATGGCGCGTATCTTTTTCATAGATTGACCTCTGATCGCATTTTACACGGTAATGATCGATTTCTCCAGATAAGTTTCTTGCTCTTACGGTGGTGCCAACAAAAAAACGGGCCCGGGTAATTAAACCCGGGCCCGTTAACCGTTAGTGCGTGCTTTACCCCCGCAGCAAACTTCGTCATCCAAGACGACAGCCGATCCGCGGGATTGAACGACACGCACTCTTGAAACGCATCTAGGCGATCTTGGTTTGGGGTGGCTCGCTGAACAACTTCTCGCGGCCATCGACAATGTCGTCGGTAATCGTGTACCGGCTGCCGCGCGGTTGGTCAGGCAACTCGAACATGATGTCGAGCATCACGTTCTCGATGATCGAACGCAAACCACGAGCACCCGTCTGCCGTTCGGCCGCTCGGCGAGCTATCGCCGACAAGGCCTTTTCGGTGAACTTCAGATCAGCTTCTTCCATCGAGAACAGATGCTGATACTGTTTGGTGAGGGCGTTCTTCGGTTCGGTGAGCACACGAACCAGTGACGATTCGTCGAGCGGTTGCAAGGCGGTCACCACCGGCAAGCGTCCCACGAGCTCGGGAATCATGCCGTATTCGACCAAGTCGTCCGGCGTGACATTGGCGAGCGTTTCGCCAAGGCCCATCTCGCGGGCGTGATCGCCAGACTGGCCGAAGCCCATCATGCGGCGACCCATCCGTTTGCGGATGACTTCTTGGATGCCGTCGAACGTACCGCCGACGATAAACAGGATGTTCGTGGTGTCGATCTGAATGTACTGCTGTTCGGGATGCTTCCGGCCACCTTGCGGAGGCACGTTGGCGGTGGTCCCTTCGAGCATCTTGAGCAAAGCTTGTTGCACGCCTTCGCCCGACACGTCACGAGTGATCGACACGTTTTGGCTCGTCTTGCCAATCTTGTCGATTTCGTCGATGTACAAAACACCGCGTTGGGCGGCTTCCACGTCGAAGTCGGCCGCATGCAGAAGTTTCAGCAGCAGGTTCTCAACGTCTTCGCCCACATAACCGGCTTCGGTCAAAGTGGTCGCATCGCCGATGGCAAACGGCACGTTGAGCTTGCGGGCCAAGGTGCGGGCGAGCAACGTCTTGCCGCAACCCGTGGGGCCCACGAGCAAAATGTTGGATTTGTCGATTTCGATATCGGATTCTTCTTCCGCCGCCATCAACCGCTTGTAGTGGCTGTGCACCGCAACGGCGAGCACGCGCTTGGCGGCTTCTTGGCCAATGACGTATTCATCCAGCTCGGCGACGATTTCGCGGGGGCTGGGGACGCGGGTGAACAATTGCTTGCTCGAGCCACGACGCTTACGTTCTTGATCGAGAATCGATTGGCAGAGCTCGATACACTCGCCACAGATATAGACGTCGCCCGGTCCTTCGACCAAGGGTCCAACGTCACGATAACTTTTGCGACAGAACGAACAGAAGGCATTCTTCTTAGAGGTGCTTCCGCGTCGTCCGCCGAGGTCTTTACCCACAGGCATGCAAGTCTCCTTCCGAGGGGTGCTCACCGCATGGGGCATCACCGGCCCACGCGATTCGCGCGATTCATCAAGGTGTCGCTCGCGGAGTCAGCCCATTGTCCAACGTCACATGACGCTGGCAACTGGACCTTACCTTATCATACCTGGCGGGGCATCCGTGTCCGCTCAGCCGAGCAAGTCAGTCTGGGGTATCATACGCAGCTTCAACGTGACTCGTTCATCGGCCATCCGTGGGGGGGTGGTTTACTAGCACGCACTCTTACCGAACAACCGTAGCAAGCGCTTTTGTCGGCAACTCTTACTGCGAGCCGTTGTGAGGGAAATAACCCGCACGGCCCGCAGAGTTTTCGCACGCGGCATTCAGCACTCAGCTTCGCGCCGAGCGCTGTCAACACGGCCTGCTAGCATTCCTAACCTCCAGCCGATTTCGTTCCCGTCGAAGCCGAAACTTCCTTCAGTTCTGATCGTAGTTTTGTTGCTAGCTTACTCTTGATTGTTCGGAATTCTTCGTCGCTCAAACCACCTTCATCGTACAAATCGCGAAAGCGGGTCATCAGTTCGCTGCTCTCGGCCACCTCGTCCGTTTTGGTGCTGCGAAATCGACGGACGATCGCGACGCCAATCGCGGTCAAGACAAACACGGCCGCAAACAACAACGCTGCTTGAGTGAGTGATTGAAGTTCTTCACTGTTCATAACAATCAAGGCACCCACGCGAGTGCCACCTTCGTAAGCCAGTTGCCTCTGTTGCCCGCTATTCCGAATTTCTCTGGCTCTTCTATTATGGGCGACTCGCTAGCTTGAGTCCAGAAATGTGTGTCGGCCCGAGAGTTTACGCAACCCGATTTCCCGGAAAAGCGTGAAAAGTTCGCCTAATTTCACGCGTCTGGCCCCACTTCAAGCCCTCGGCGCGTCGCTCCGATACCAGGAGATGGGGGACACTGCGCACTCGTGGTGTCCGCCCCGAGGACCGGAGGGCGTGGCCCTCCGGCTAGGACTTTTGTTAATCGAATATGCAGAAGACAACAGCTCAATCCGAATTACGAACACTGCTTAAGCGCATCGCCTGCGCCCTGAGCTGTCTGAGCGTTTGCCTGTTGAGTTCGTATTCCGCGATCGCGCAAGTCACTCCACAACTGCAAGCCATTTACTGGCAGCAGCCCACGTTGTTCATTCCGTATCAAGTTAACCAGCAAGATCCGCTGTTCAAAGAGATTGCCCAGGTCCAGTTGCTGCTCTCGCGCACGGGAGCCAACGACTGGAGCGTGCTGCAATCTGCGCAGCCCAATGTCCAAGGTTTCAGTTATCACGCCCCTGAGGATGGCCGCTATTGGTTTGCCCTCCGCCATCTCGATGCAAAAGGCCAAGTGCTCGGCGGGGCGCAAGTCATCCCTCAGTTGAACTTGGTGATCGACACTAGCCAGCCGCAACTCACGCTGTCCGCTTCGCGTGAAAACGATCATCAAATCGCGATCAGCTACGATGCCTTGGATGCGAATCTCCAAACGACTTCGCTGATCCTCGAAGCTCGCGTTGCTGGCGGCTTATGGACGAACGTGCACGTCGGGCCGCCCGAGATTTCACAAGCAGGTCGCGTCTCCGGGACAGCGCGTTGGTCACCGCCAGAAAACAGTGGCGAGATCGAAGTACGCGGCTCGATCGCCGACGGCGCTGGCCAACGTGGGCAAGCGACAACGATGGTTTCCGCGTCATCATCGCCTGTGCAATCAACGTCACCCGCGGCAATGCTTCCCAACATCGCTTCGACAGGTTCGCCATCGGCCCGAGCCGCGCAAGATTGGCCCGCAAGCAATCAATTGCTTGAAAAAAATCGAAATAGTAGCGCCCAATCGACGGCAACGTCACTCGCCGATTTACCACCCGCCGACAATCCGTATTCCAACGCCAGCGACTCTCACACGGCCCGCCGCACCTTGGCCAAGTTTGCCGTGGATGGTTCGGAAAATTCGACCGTATTAGAAACCTTCGCTCCGAGTTTGATCGACGCCAATCAACCTGCCGCGGAAGCTCCAAAGGCCTTGCCCCCGATCGACGACGAAAGCTGGGAAGCGAAAGGTCGCAACCCGGGTGAGCCCTTGCTGGTGAACGCTCGGACGTTTGACGTCGAATACGACCTGCAAGAAGTCGGCCCCTGGGGTGTCGCGAAAATCGAACTCTGGGGAACCCAAGACAACGGCAAAACCTGGCAAAGTTACGGCGTCGATCCCGACAATCGCACGCCAGTACGTGTCACCGTTCCCAATGGCGGCACGTTTGGGTTTCGCATTTTGGTCGAAGGAGCCAACGGCGTGAGTGCCCCCCCGCCCCACTCCGGCGCAGAGCCTGAACTTATAGTGAACGTCGACCTGCAACCGCCAGTCGCCAAAATTCTCGCCGCTGAACCGGGTGAAGGAAATCTCTCCGATCACCTGAGAATTCGTTGGCAAGCCGACGACGACAATCTCGATGCCCGTCCGATTGGATTGTTCTACAGCTCGTTTCCCAACGGGCCCTGGTCGACCGTCGCAGCTGGATTGGAAAACACAGGCTCGTACGTCTGGCGAATCGAACGCCACGTCCCGGGCAGATTCTATCTACGACTCGAAGCCCGCGACACCGCCGGCAACGTGGCAACGTATCAAACGCCCGAACCGCTGGCCCTCGATCGGCCACAACCCACAGGCACGTTGCGCAATGTGCGACCGATTACTGGTGTGCCATCGGTGGGAAACTGAATTCTATAAGTTGAAATTCTTCAGCGATCAGAAAACTCTTGACCGGCCTTAATGGTAATTTTCCAAACAGGCGTTGTGGCTGAAATCTGCGAGCCAGGATGCATCACAATTTCCTTTTGCGGTGCGACAGGCCCATCGTCATGATTACTTGTTAGCGTGCAGCTTGAATTTGCGTAGATTAATACATACAAAATAATATAATTCGACTATTATTCGTTATGGAGTGGTTGACCTAGGAATAAGCGCTACGTTGCTAGATAGACTGCAATCGACCAACTCATTTCCATTAATTGCGAAGGGCCATTCTCGATGATCTCAGCAATATCTCAATCTGTCATAAAACGAGCAAAAGCCCTTTATGACTCGCAACTTCGCTCTGACATGGAACGCACCAACCTCGGTAAGTTTATTACTATCGAGCCAGAATCAGGAAAGTATTTCTTAGGCGACAACTTCGACGACGCGGTCAATGCAGCTCTCGACGCATTTCCTGATCGACTAACATTTACACTCCAAATCGGTCAGCCCACTGCCTTGCATTTGGGAGTGGTCGCGCTGTGATCGGAGAAGTTGACGATGCCTTACGTGCCTTGATGACAATTTTTGTTTCTGGCGAGCGAGGTGCTGCCAAAGAGTCGCTTACCGTTTGGATTGATACTGCGTTCAACGGCACGTTGGTGATACCACGTCAAGAAATCATCCGACTTCGACTTCGCAAAGCGACGACTACGGAAGCAACTTTGGCCGATGGCAGCACTGTTGAACTGGAAACCTACTCTTGCTATCTCGATTGGTTTGGCACGATTCGCCGCACGCAGGCCATTGCTAACGATGGAAAGTTCCCACTGCTGGGCACGATGTTGCTGGCAGGGCGATACTTGGCAATTGACTATAAAGCCAAGACTTTAGAACTTAACTAAACACCCGTCGCCGCACGCCCACAACTGCCATCCCCACCAGCACCAACACCACTCCCGCTGGTTCGGGAATCAGCGCGATATCGAGTTGATACATCTGCGCCACGTTCATCGTGCCGCCAATGCGCACGAAGTAATTCCCCGCACCCGCAACATTGAAATCAAGAATGCTCTCGGCCACGCCCAGACCACCCACAATGGACGAGGCTAACAGATTTACGCCCGTGCTGTCGTAAAGAAACAACGTCAGATCATTCAGTGCCGAGGCATTGAACAAACTTTGGGTTCCGCCATGTGAGCCCGCCATGTAACTGGGTCCCACGGGGGTGAGCATGATATCGAGGACCCCCTCCTTATCCACCGTAAATTTAAAATAATCGACATCGGCACTTTTGTTGATGCTCAGAAAATCGACGTCTGTGGGGGCAATCGTGCGATCGACCGCGTCTTCACCAAGCTTGAAAGATTGATGCTTAGGTAGCAGCCCTAAGTTCGTGGCATTGCCGACAGTGTCGTTACCGCCCAATTCTTCAAAACGATCTCCGTACAAATGATGCACACCCAACAATTCGTCAAACTGCGGCCCGTCGATGTTGGTATCCAAGTTGGCTTCCATCAGAAATCGGCTATCCGACGAGGCCGTGTGGTCCAATCCCAAACCATGCCCCACCTCGTGCATGATCATGTTACGAAACCGCAGATAGTTCCCCCCTGCATTGCCCAGCAGTGTCACCTCCGACGTATCGATCACCATGTCGGAATTGTTGGGAAAATAGTTGTAGGCCAACACCGAAGGCCGCACGTTGCCGTCGATATAATGACCACCAATGCGAATATCACCGCGCCGTCCTAAGCTCCCCGTGAGTGTGCCCAAATTTGCGCCATCGTCGTTGGATTCATAACGAATCCGCAAACCCGAGATCGCATCCCAACGATCGAGTCCCGACTTGATTAAGTTGAACCACGCCCGCTGCGTGTAATCATTGCCACCCGGCCCTGCCCCGCCGTGATGAATGTTGTCGAGAAATGCAATCAGGTTGCTCGGCGCATTAGGCTCTCCTTGCCCGGTGGGCATCCCCGTTCCATCGGCGACAAGGCTCCAGGTCAGCGTTGCCGATTCACCCGCGGGTCGCGATCCAGAAGCCGTCGTCGTGAACCCGCTTCCTGCAACAAACGCTGCCGGGGCATCCCCTTCACCCGTCTGGAAGAAATCGAGAATATTCTGATGCACGCACGAGACCGTCTGAGGCATACCGCATTGGTCACATGCAAATGCCGCTGTCGGACCGACAGCGACCAAGAGCGCGAGCGTGAGAAAGAAAGCCCGGATTGTGGCGTAAGGCATTAGTTCATCCGTTAGAGAATCAAAGGAGCATGATTAGCCAAGGCATTCATGTCCTGCTCAACGGTGCGCCACTCAGAAGGCAACGCGTCGGATCATTCCGCGCGAAGAACTTACAGCCACTCATTCCCTGACACCATGCGACAACAGAGGGTGCGCCGCCACGGACGAGTAGATGTTATTGCGACCGGTCTTAAAACGCGGTCGTTGTCAGTTCACGAGACTTGCCTCAAAGTTCCAAAACGCTGTTGGTAGGACCAATCTTCCCTCTTCACAGGGCACCTTTTAGGATAGTCGCCCACCGCGACCCCAACAAGTATTTGGCAGAATCCCCCGCCAAGACTCGGTAAGCAAAATCGCTATAACTTGGTCCCCCCCACCAATCGGTGCCGTCACTGCTAACATTCTCCCCCCGCAAGAGATATAACGTCAGCATGGCCAGAGCCGCTGATACCACCCTGCCCGCCCTCAAAGTGCTCATGTCGCCGGGCGAATTTAAGCCCAGCGGCGTGACCGCCGTAGTGGGGGACGACGCCTTTCTGAAGCACGAAGTCCGCCTGGCCCTGGTTCGCGCGCTCTTGGGGGACGATGCGGAGTTGGGTGCCGAGATCCTCGAAGGCAAATCGGCCGAGCTCCGCGACGTGCTCGACGCGCTGAGCGAGCGCTCCCTTTTCGGGGGCGACGACCGGGTCGTGATCATCGAAGAAGCCGATTCGTTTGTTAAACAATACCGCGAGCAACTCGAAGCGATTGTCGAAAAGCCCCCCACCGGCGCGGTGCTGATTCTCGAAGTCGCCAGTTGGCCCGGCAACACACGACTGGCCAAAGCGGTCGCCAAGAGCGGCCTGACGGTCACCTGCCAAGTCCCCGAAAAAGGGGCCGAGCTCACCGCGTTCACCAAGCTGCTCAAGGATTGGTTAATCGATGTGGCGAAGCGCGAGCATCAGGTCGAATTGAAACGTCCCGCCGTGGACCTGCTCGTCGACTTAATTCCCCCCGAGCCGGGCATCCTGTTTCAAGAGATCGCGCGCCTGGCGTTGCTCACCGAGAAGAAGGGAATCATCGACGCCGATCTCGTCCGCGAGCATGTCGGCGGTTGGCGGGTCCGCAAAACGTGGGACATGATCGACGCCGTGGCCGATGGCAAAGCCGCCGAAGCCCTCAACCAACTAGATCGTCTGCTCGCCGCGGGCGAGGAACCTCACGCGCTGCTGCCGCAAATGGCTTCGACGTTGCGCCGCTTCGCCGCGGCGGTCAGTTGCTACGAGCAAGCCGAACAGCAACGGCGCTCGATTTCTTTGCGTGCCGCCCTCGAAGAAAGCGGCATGCCCGTGTTCAAAATGAGCACGGCCGAAAACCAGCTCAAACAGATCGGTCGGCCCCGCGCCAAAGAACTCTATCACTGGCTGCTAGCAGCCGACCTGGAACTCAAAGGTCACAATTCCACCAAAGACCGTGCCCGCCGTGTTATCGAAACGCTGATCGTGCGACTCTCCAAAGAAGCCGCCCCCAATCGGCCCGCTTCGCGCTAGCACCGCCGGTTTCTCATTCATCTTGCCTGCTGGCGGCGGGTTTTCTACTATCCGCGGCCATTCTCGAACCGTCCTTCTCGCAATTACGTGTCACAAGATGCGCTTATTGTCATCAAATCAACTGTTGCGATTAATCCCTTCAGCCGTGTTCGCATGCGCGCTGGGTTGCACCGGCCCTTGGTCGGCGAGCAGCACCGAACCATTGTCCGTTTCGCACACCGCAGCCGACTCGCTGGCCAAAGCCCCCTTGGTTACCGAACAACCGGTCACCCCCGCTTCGGCAATCACTCCCACACCACAGCCCGCACCTGTGGCCGTTCCACTTACCGCCGACCAAGAGATTGCCCTCAACAATTTGATTGCCGAAGTTCGCTCCACGACACCCCTCAGTCCCACCGCCGAACATAAACTGCGAACCGAACTCCGCGCCGCGCGCCAGGACGAATGGCCGTTGGTGGCCAAGCAATTCTGCTCGGCACTCGCCTATAGCGAGCAACTCATTGCGCGTGAGCAAAAGGAATTGGCCGCTCAAATGCCCGCCAGTCAATTCCCGGCGTTTCCCCAGGCGACAGTGACTCAAAAAGCAACCTCACCTGCTGCACCACCGGTTCCCGCAACAATCGTTGAAGCGGACAAAGCGCCACTGTCCTCCCCAACAACACAAGTCATCTCCGATCAAGCGAACATCCCCACCGAACAATCGCTTCCCGTGCGTGGCACCACGCTCGCCAATCACGTTTCCGAGCCACAAGCAACGACAACTCAACAATCGGTGCAGCAAGCCTCGCATGTCGTGGCCACCGATTCCGGCGTGTCGACACCGACCAATTGGCAAGCCCAACTCGATGCCGCGATCACGGCGATGCAAAACGAAGTGAAAGCCAATCCCGGCAGCACTGACGAATTGCAAGAACACATGCGGCTACGAATGTTGCTGCTCATGGCGGGCCGTGAATCCGATTCACTCGCCCCCATCCCCGGCGCTTCACCGACGGAACAAGACTATTGGTCCAAGCAGTTGTTCGCATTATCGACCTACTTCGACAACTCTCGCCAAATCGATACCAAGCAACGGGCCGCGGGGGCATTGATTCATCTTGATGCAGCCCGTGCCAAACTGGCGGAACTTGCCACGCTGCAAGTTCGCAATCTCGCCTTCGTCGATAAGGTCGAGGGCTATGGATTGTACGAGCCCCACGAAGGCGCGAAGTTCAAGCCGGGCGATCAGGTGAATCTCTACGCCGAAGTCGATAGCTTCCGCAGTGAATCGACTAAAGATGGCTATCGCACGGCTTTGGCCACGAGCTACGAAGTGGTCGATCCCCAAGGCCGCCGCGTCGATGGTGCGCAATTCCCCGAAGTGGAAGACGTCTGCCGCAATCAACGCCATGATTTCCACATGCAGTATGGCGTGGCCCTCCCCACGCGCATCTATCCCGGCGAATACGAGATTCGCCTAATCATTACCGATCAACTGTCCAACAAGATCGGCCAAGCGTCACTTCCCTTCGAAATCGTCGAATGACGTAGTGGTGGCTTCCAGCCGCCATCGCCAAACAAATTCAGCGGCTGGAAGCCACCACTACGCATCTAACCGCTTGCAGCTTAGCGATTTCCCCGAGTAGAATAAATTCTCCTCTTCCGCTCGTTTCTCCCATCGAGGCTCCGATCATGCCCTTTTCGCGCCGCGAATTCCTCGCCACCTCCGCCGCCACGGCTGCTTCCTTCACGCTGCTCAACAGCACATCAGTTTTCGCTGCAGGCGTTTCCGATATCCGCGTGGCGACGATCGGTGTCCGCGGCCGTGGTGAGAATCATTTGTATGGCCTTGCCGACAACATCGTGGCGATTTGCGACGTCGATGAAGAAATCCTCCAACAACGCGCCGACAAGTTTGAAGAGAAAACCAAGCGCAAGGTCGAACGCATCGGCGATTATCGCAAGTTGCTCGATCGCAAAGACATCGACGCGGTCACAATCGCCACGCCCAATCATACCCACGCACTGATCGCCGTCGCCGCGGCTCAAGCGGGCAAAGATGTTTATTGCGAAAAGCCGATTGCCCAAACCATTTGGGAAAGTCGGCAAGTCGTCGCCGCCGCGCGCAAGTACGACCGCATCATTCAGTGCGGCACGCAAGCCCGGTCCAGCGACAGCATCAAGTCCGCCGTTGAATTTGTCCGTAGCGGCGAACTCGGCAACCTGCGCTACGTTGTTGGGTTGTGCTACAAGCCGCGCCCCAGCATCGGCAAGCTCGACACGGCGCTCGAAATCCCCAGCACGATCAACTATGACTTGTGGTGCGGACCCGCCGAGATGAAAGACATCTACCGCCCCAGCCTGCATTACGATTGGCATTGGGATTTCAACACCGGCAACGGCGACATGGGCAACCAAGGCATTCATCAAATGGACGTCGCTCGTTGGTTTCTCGGTGTCGACACACTCGCGCCGCGAGTGCTCTCCATCGGTGGCCGCCTGGGTTACGAAGATGCCGGCAACACGCCCAACACGCAGATCGCTTATTTCGATTACCCCGACGCCCCGTTGATTTTTGAAACCCGCGGTCTGCCCCATTCCAAAACGGGCCAAAAGCGTTGGGAAGCCTCGATGGACAAATATCGCGGCAGTCAGGTCGGCAACGTCGTCCAATGCGAAAAGGGTTATATCCTCGTCGGCAACAGCTACATGGACGCGAGTGCTTACGACAACACTGGCAAACTGATCAAAGGGTGGAAGAACAAAGAGCTTCCCCATTATGCCAATTGGCTCAACGCCGTGGCCGCGCGGAATAGTTCCTTGCTCAACGCCGAGATTCAAGAAGGCCATCTTTCCAGCTCGCTCTGCTTTATGGGCAGCATTTCCCATCGATTGGGACAAGAAAAAAATGCCGCCGAAATCGCCGAGGTCGTAGCGGGCCGCGAACTTTTGGCCAATTCCTTTGACCGCATGGCCAGCCACTTGCGCGCCAACGATGTCGACATTGATGGTGCGGAACTCCTCACACTCGGCGCCCAATTGGAACTCGACACACAAAGCGAAATGTTCGTCGGCAACGACGCCGCCAACGAACTGCGCACCCGCAAACAACGCGCGCCGTTCATCATCCCCGATATAGAACGCGAAGGAGCATCCGGCAACGCGTAGTCATTAATCCCCCAACTTCACAGTTTCCACCAAATCTCCCGCCAGTTTTTGCACAAGACATCCCCCTACTCCGCTTGGTATGATGTTCTTTTGTCCAGCCGGGCAACATGCTCGGTTAACGAGCAACGCCCCCGTGCGGACCTACCCTTATGCCCCCCGTTGATAGTCCACCGGCCACCCCCGTCGGCGGAAAAAAACTCGACCTCCGCGGCGAGCTTTCCTCACTCAAGATCGACCGCTCTAAAATACGTAAGCCCACAGTCGTAGGCCGCGCGCTGTGGTTGTTGCTGGGCTTAGTCCTAATCGGCGGCATCGGTGGCACCGCCTATTGGGCGCTGCGTGATCGACTCTTCCCGCTGCCGATGGTCAAAGTCGAAGCCGCTCGCATCATGACCAAGGGGCAAGTCTCCGCGCATCTCACCGCCACGGGTTACCTCGAATCGCGTTGGCAAGCCGCCGTGGGAGCCAAGGTGCCCGGTCGCATCCAGAACATCCCCGTGGAAGAAGGCGACAAAGTCCAAGCGGGCGATATCCTCGCGGAACTCGAACACGCCGATCTCGACGCCATGCTCGCTTCCAAGAAAGTCGCCGTCGAATTGGCCCAAGCTCAAGTCTCGGAAGCCGAATTCAATTTGAAACAAAGCGAACGCAACTTGAAGCGCCAACAACAACTCTTGGAACGCAGCGCGGGGACCGTCGAAGCCGCCGAACAAGCCGAGACGGCCCACCAAGTGGCTGAAGCCACCGTCAAAGCGCGGAAAGCCTCGCTATCCTCCGCCAGAAGCAGCGTGATCGAAGCCGAGGAAGCGATTCGCAATATGTTTGTTTACGCCCCGTTCGATGGCACGGTCGTCACCAAAGATGCCGAGCAAGGGGAATCGATCATGCCCGGTGGCATGGGCGCCAGCTCCGGCCGTGGTTCCGTGATCACACTCGCCAAGCTCGATGAACTCGAAGTCGATACCGACGTCAAAGAAGATTACCTCAGCCAACTCAGAAAAGGCCAGCCAGCCCAAGTGATCGTCGACGCCGTGCCCAATCATCGCTACAAAGCCAAACTCCGCGAGATTATACCGATGGGAGATCGCACGCGGGGCATCGTGAAAGTGAAAGTTGAAATTCTCGATCCCGATGATCGATTATTTCCTGAATTGAGTGCCACGGTTCTGTTCCTCCCCGATGCCACCGAAGCGAATCAGGCTCAAGAAAAAGGCGTCTTCATCTCCGCGGCGGCGGTTCAAGGAACGGACGAAGATCAGTTCGTCTGGCTGCTCGACCAGGATCGCGTTCGCAAAGTAGCCATCAAAACGGCTGGCAAATCCGAGGAAGGTTTAGTCGCCATCGAAAGCGGCCTCACCGGCGGCGAGCGCGTGATTGTCGAGCCTCCGCCCGGCCTGGAAGAAGGCGAGCAAGTCCAAGTCCCCGAGTAATAAACAATAAATGTCATTCCGAAAGACCCTAGGCGACTGAGGAATCTGGCTTCCACTGGCACACGTCTTCTATCGCTGTCGGTGCTCCAAACCAGATCCCTCTGGTCGCGGAACTCCCCTCGGGATGACAATAGTAGTTCACGTAACAGGAAAATTTCATGTCCGACAACCACACCGATGCCGTCGTCCAACTGTTGAACGTCAGCAAAGGTTTCACGCGCGGCTCGCAAGAGATTCCCGTGCTTACCAACACAACGCTCCATATTCCCAAAGGGGACTTCGTCGCCGTGATGGGCCCCTCGGGTTCCGGCAAGTCGACGCTCCTCAATCTTTGCGCCGGACTTGATCGCCCCACCACCGGCAAAGTGATCGTCAACGACCAAGATCTCGGCCAGCTTTCCGAAGCGGGCCTTTCGCGCTGGCGAAGCGAAAACCTTGGTTTCATCTTTCAGATGTTCAATCTCATGCCGGTCCTCACCGCCCAAGAGAATGTCGAACTGCCGTTGATGCTCACGCCCCTGTCTCGTGCCGAACGTCGCAAACAAGCGGAAACGTCGCTCCGCATCGTGGGCCTCGCCGATCGCGCCGACCACTACCCCCGCCAGCTTTCCGGCGGTCAGGAACAACGGGTCGCCATCGCTCGCGCGCTCGCCAACGATCCTGTATTACTGCTAGCCGACGAACCGACCGGTAACCTTGATGCGACCAGTGCTCAGGAAGTGCTCGATCTGTTGGATTCGCTCAACGAGCAATTCGGCACGACGATCATCATGGTCACCCACGATCCCAAAGCCGCCCGCCGGGCGAAGCGTTTGCTACATCTCGAAAAAGGCACCTTCGTCCAAGCCGACATCGATGAATTGGAACATGCACGATGAAATTTTTGCCGATGATTTTTCGCAATGTCTTTCGCAACAAGATCCGCTCGCTCTTCACGGCGGCATCGATCGCGGTGAGCTTGTTTCTGGTCGTGACGCTCTACTCGCTGATCACCGCCCAGGAAGAATCGACCGATGCCAATAGCCAGGCCAACCGCGTGGCCGTGCTGCACGAGGCAGGCCTCGCCGGCAACTTGCCGATTAGCTATGTGAATCGCATTAGCCGCGTGCCGGGCGTGATCCACACGATTCCCATGTCATGGTTTGGCGGCAACTATCGCGAAGAAACGACTCAGTTTCCTCAATTCGCGACCGATGCCAAAGAACTCTTCAACGTCTATCCCGAACTCACCATCCCCGCCGATCAGCTCGAAGCCTGGCAGAATGATAAGGCGGGCTGCGTGGTCGGCGCACTCATTGCCCGCAACAAGGGTTGGAAGATCGGCAGTAAGATCCCGCTGCAAGGCAACATCTATCCCGCCAATCTTGAGCTCACGGTGCGCGGCATCTACGACGGCCCCCCGACGATGGACCGCGGCTGGGTCTTGTTCCACTTCGATTACTTCGACGAATCCCTTAAAAAACTCAATTATCCCAATTCGGGCAACGCGGGTCTTGTGATGATTCGCGCCGAATCCGCCGCTAAGATGCCCGAAGTGATGCAGGCCATCACGGCCGCGTTCGAAAGCTCCGACGCCCCCGTGAAGCCGATGACCGAGAAAGATTTCGCCGCCTCATTCATGGAAATGATGGGCAACGTCCGCGGCTTCATCCGCATGACTTCCACCGCGGTGGTGCTGGCCCTGTTGTGCGTCGCCGCCAACACGATGGCCATGTCGGTTCGCGAACGGACCCGCGAGATCGCGCTTTTGAAAGCCATCGGCTTCAACCAATCAACCATCCTCGGCATGTTTCTCGCCGAGTCGGTCACCATCGGCGTCCTCGGTGGAATTCTTGGAGCCCTCGGCGCAAAACTTTTGTTCTACTCAGTGGACCTGAGCAGCATCGACGCCGGCCTCGGAATGTTCTACATCCCTTGGCGAACCGCATTATGGGGCTTAGCCCTCGCCGCCGTGGTGGGACTTCTAAGCGGTCTCATCCCCGCCTGGCGCGCCGCCCACGTCTCCGTCATCGAAGGCTTGCGCAAAGTCGTCTAATGCCGGCCTCCGACCCCTGACCTCCGAACTCCGACCTCTCATAAACAATGATCCCCATCAAATATAATTACCGCAGCCTGATGGCCCGCAAAGTCGGCTCGCTTATGACCGTCCTTGGCGTCGGCATGGTTGTTTGGGCCAGCATCTTCGCTTTCGGACTCTCGGCGGGGCTTGATAAGACTCTCGAAATCGCCGCCGATCCGCTCGACGTGATCGTCTTGCGCAAAGGCTCGACGTCCGAAGCCGTCAGCGCCGTTACCGAATCAGCCGCGCGCGAAATCACGGCCCTCCCCGGCATCGCCACCGACAAAGACGGCAATCCCCTGGCGGCCTCCGAGTTGGTTGTGTTCGCCTATCTGCCGCGCCGTGGTTCGACGCAACCCGTGAATGTGTCCGTTCGCGGGGTCGATCCGATGTCGCGCAACTTACGCGAAGGACTCGAAATCGTTGAAGGCCGCGATTTCACGCCGGGCGTACGCGAAGCCATCGTCAGCCGCGCGATGTCGCAGCGTTTTCAACGACTGGGGCTCGGCGACAAGTTCAAGGTCGAAGGGGGTGAATTCGAAGTCGTCGGCATCTTTGAAGCCGGCGGTGGGGCCGTCGAGTCCGAAGTTTGGACCGATCAACCCGTGCTGGCTCAACTCGCCAAGCGTACGGGTGCGATGTCGAGCCTGCAACTTCGTGCTGCCAGCCAGGCCGATCAAGAGCGTCTCGTCAATCGCATCCAAAACGACGAGCAGATCGACCTCAAGGCCACCACCGAAGTCGATTATTATGCCGAGCAAGCCCAGCAAAGCAGTCTGATCAAAGTCGTCGGTTACATGATCGCATTCTTCCTCACGATCGGCGCAATGTTCGCCGTCGCGAACACAATGTACGGTGCGATCGCCTCGCGGGCGCGTGAAATCGGCACCCTGCGCGCCCTGGGCTTTGGCCGATTCAGCATCTTGACGGCGTTCGTGCTCGAATCGCTCGTGCTGTGCCTCGCTGGAGCAGCGCTGGGTTGCTTGGGCGCGCTAGCGATCACATTTTTCCTAGGTGGCATTCAAACCGGCACGATGAACGCCGGAACCTTCACCGAAGTCGCCTTCTCGTTTGATTTTGGTCCAAGGGTGCTCGCCCAAGGCGCGATCCTAGCGATCGTCATGGGCCTCGTCGGCGGATTTCTGCCAGCACTCCGCGCCGTCCGCATGAAAGTCGTCGACGCCCTCCGCGAAGTCTAACTGTTTGCGGTTTAGCGGCCCCGCTTCTTCAAATTTGAACCTTCCGCAGTTATGCTAATTCTCATTCACAAATTTCAACACTCCACCCCACTTGGCGGTACTGACCCGTGAAATTCATTGAAATGACCGGCGAGCAACTCTTTTCCGTGCTGCTCCCCGAGGAACTCAAGCTGCACGAACTCGAAGACGCGGGCGTACATGCCCACAGCATCGTCCGCGTGAATCTGCAAGGCGATCTGGAATTGCGCCGCCCCGATGGCTGGCAAATCCTGGGCGGCCTGCTCGGCGACTTCGAACACCGCGTGATCGAAAAGACCGGCCTCAACTGGTCCGCCCCCCTGCACGACAGCCACATCGACGATTGCAAACCCTGCAACTAATCGGCCAGTGGTGTGCCCTCGCCAGAATTAATTCAGCACCGGGCGGTGCAGCGGCCTGCGCCTCACCACGAGTTCGCCAAACTCCCGCACGCCGTAAGTTGAGATCGCGCTCAATTCCTCAAGCGCGAGATCCACGCTCTCAACAAACAAATCACTGAGTTCAAATCCGCCCGGCGAGCCCCCAGTAGAAGAAAAATCAGCAGCGGGCGGTGCAGCGGGTGATACGTAAGAATCTCCAAACACCAATGACATAGGCGATTCCTGATCGTCCTCAACACCTTCATCCTCAATAATCGCACTCAGCGCGGACAACGCCCCACCACCATACTCGTCCTGCCAAGTCTCAAGGTCATCACTACTAAACGGATCAGGCGAATCCCCGCGCTGCCACGCTAGAAAGTCACGGCCAGTCACAATGCCGTCGCCGTTGTAGTCGCCCGGCAACGAAACCGCACCCTGCACTTCAAACGCCCCCATGTCGATCCGAACATTTGCAACGCGGTTATATCCAACACCCCGCTGATCGTAATCCGGCGGCGAAGTAAACCCGGGATCACCTGCATCAATCGCGGGACTGCCGGTGAGCAGAGCGTGCGTGAAAGTCAGCCCGCCGTTGTCTTGCAGCGGACCTAGCAGTGGATCAGCATTCAAAAGGTTTCCCGTGCCGGAATTGATCGTATTCAAATAGTCTGGATGCAGTCCACTGACATCGCCAAACAGACTGTAATTCACGCTTAACGTGCCTGAGCCAGGGCTAATCTCGGGGCTTATACTGCCAATATTGCCAGCGATAATCGAGTTGGTAATCGTCGTCGCATCATTGTCGTTCCAAATACCACCACCACTCCCGGGGCTCCCATCATTATCGTCTTCCGCAGAAGTCTCTCCCGCGGCATTCCCGGTAATCGTACTGTGGCTGATGGTGAGAGACCCTCGACTAAAAATTCCGCCCCCAGAGCCGCCATCACCATACCAACCTGCATCTCCTGCACGGTTACCGCTAATTGTGCTGTTGGTAATATTGGCTGCACCTCGGCTGTAAATGCCACCTCCAAGACCGCCTTCACCGCTATCGGGATTGCCGGCAATCTCCGCTTTCCTGCCACTTCCGGCTATGTTGCCACTAATGATACTGCCGACGACCGTGAGCGTTGCGCGACTAAACACGCCGCCGCCATCGCCAGGACCGTAGCCGAGATAGCTTTGCTCACTATCTGGTACTCCATCGCCGGTACGATTCCCACTGATATTGCTCTTGATAATCGTAAGATTATGGGAACTATAAATGCCGCCTCCGTCACCGGCCCCTACAAATATTTCCGCGTCACCCGTAGAGTTTCCAGACACCTCAGAGTCAGTAATGATCATCGGTTGATTGAGGTTTTGAATGCCTCCACCAGCGGCATCGGATCCCTGTGTGTGATTGTTCGAAATGATTGATTGGTCGATGGTTAAACCACCTTGGGACGAAATACCGCCACCGCCACCGCCATAAGCTGCCGTCGTGTTGCTGGTGATTGTCGTTTGCGTAATGACCAGAGCGCCATTCGCATGAATACCACCGCCGCTTCCATAGACTCCTAAGGTGGAGTTGTTAGAAATTGTACTGGAGGTCACTGTCAAAGAACCCAATACAAAAATCCCGCCGCCACCCGCATAATCGCCAGTGGTGCTGCTACCGGTTATGGTCGAACTGTTGATTTCCAAATTTCCTGTCGTTAGCGATCGGATGGCACCACCCGAGAATGTGGTCGTCGATCGCGTTGGATTATCTCCTGTCGTCTTGCCGTTAGTGATCGTCAATCCTTCAATCTCAAAGTCCCCAGTGGTCGCGGTGATATTAAATACCCGCGACAATTCTTGGGCATCAACTGTGAGTAACTCTTGCCCAGGACCGATGATCGCCACAGCTTCGGTGATCTCATACTCGCCCAACAGCATGGCGATTGTTTGCTCAGAGCCAAACAGGTTCTCATCGAACGTGATCTCATCCGCCCCGGCCAGAGAATTCGCATAAAGAATCGCCTCGCGTAATGAGGTGACTTGGTCAAATTCATCGACCAAGTCAAACTTCGTCGTGACGACCAAAGACGACACCTCGGGGACAGTCGACTGCAATTCATAGGCCCCCATATCAACCCGACGGACGACTCGACTGAATCCCTCACCGCGCTGATCGAAGTAGAGTGGGGGGCCAACTTCGGGATCACCCGCGTCAATGGCGGGGCTACCGGGCACGAGAGCATGAGTGAGAGCCGGGCCGCCGTTATCAGCGAGCGTCGTGTCGAGGATGCTTGAAAGCGGCGTAGGACTGGTTGAATTACTTGTAAGCAGGACATCGTTTACCCCGGGAGTGAAACCGGAAAACGCCTGAGCCGTTGTCTCGCCACTATGACCAAACAGATTGTAATTACTATTTATTAGTCCGCCATCCACATAGCGATACAGTTCATTTCCATTAACGGCTGCGTTGCCTGAAACAATTGAGTTGCTGAGCGTCATTAATTCTTGGAAGCTCGAATGATAAATGCCGCCGCCACTTGTTGTTGCTGTGTTACCGGTAAAAGTGCTGCTGGTTATGTTGGCATATCCCCAGTTACACAGACCGCCACCAAAATTGGCTGTGTTCCCTGAGAACGTAGAGTTCGACATGTCTGCCGTGTGACCGAAATAATTGAGCATCCCCCCGCCGAATGTGCCGGCAGAGTTTCCCGAGATCGTGCTGCCCGTGATGTTCGAGTCGCCAAAAATATAAAGCCCGCCACCTTTCTCTTCGGCGGTATTATCGGCAATCGTGCTATCTGTAATATCGACAATCGTGCTGTCTTCAAAATTGAGTTGCCTAAGTAAATACAGTCCTCCTCCACTCGTTCCCGCTGTATTTCCCGAAATAGTACTTCTGGCAACGATGGTATCTGCATGAAAAGACCAAATACCGCCACCTCGGTAACCCGCTCCATTATCGGTAACCGTGGTATTTGTGATGTTAATCTTACCGTAATTGGCGATTGCTCCGCCGTCCAACGCGGCGGTATTGCCGGAAACGATGCTGCTCAAGATTTCGCACTGCGAGCTGTCGGAAAAGTTGATAATCGCACCGCCAAATTCGGCAGTATTGTTGGAGAGTGTACTATCAATGACCTTCAAAAACGCTGAATTTGCAATGGCGCCTCCACCCGTCGACGCATTGCCTGTGACCACACTGTCCGCAAGGGTGAGGTTCTCGCGATTGTTAATTGCACCACCGCCTCCATAGAGCGAGGCTACAGCCTCGTCACCGCCAGTTAGCGTTAAACCGCCCAACGTAACGTTGATCAGATTGTTACCGTCACCATCGTTGATACTGAAAATACGCGTGCCATCGCCCGTATTGAAGATTCCGTCGACCCCATCCCCAGCATCAATGGTGAGCAACCCGGCACCGGGACCGACAATTGACAACTCCTTGTCGACGAGGAGATCGCCTTGGGTCAGCGCAATCGTCGCCGAGCCGGCGCTCGTAAGAGCTGGGTCAAATTCAATGGTCGAGAATGGCAAGGCCAAGGCGATGGCTTCGCGAAGCGACAAATCACCGGATGAATAATCGCCATCGTTCTCATCTACGAGCGTATCGACGACCAAATTGACGTTGCTGGAAATAAATAGGTCGTCAATTGCCAGTCCATGATCCGGCGTTTCAAAGCGGATTCCATCGGCGGTTCTGCCATCGTTGATTTCGATCCAACGAATCCATAACGTACTGCCAGCGGCCCAGGCGAGATCAGTCAGTAAACCATCATTCACGCGGCGATTGGCCGCAGCATTACCGTCGAGGGCTCCCGTAACGACGTTCGCGGGAGACGTAAAGCTGAAAGAATCCCCCAATGGAGTCCATGATGCTGCTGAGCTAAACGAAGTGCCAATTCCATATTCCAAGGTCATTGTTTGCGAAGCGGTGTTAGCTCCTCGCCATTGTTCGCCAGTATATTTCAAATAGAAATCATCAATGGTTGCGCCGGAATCGTTATCAAGCGACAACACCATCCAGCCCGCCACCCCATCCACAGGCACACTGCCAAAATAGCCTGAACTAGAACCGACACCACCAAGAGCTCGATCAGTAAGCGAACCAGTCCCATCGACGCCAAAGCTGTAGAACGAACCTGTGCTGCTTGACCCAGTTCCCGTGCTAAAGGTCGTGAGTGCCGTCGAATTTCGGCGGAATAGAGACCAACCTTCCAGGGTATTGTCGTTCGACCAAGCGAGATTCGTGCCACTCGTGGGGAGAGAATCGAAATCCTGCGAATACTCGCCCGTGAAACTCACGGCCAACATCCGACGATCTTCAAGCGTCTCAACCCGCATCCGACGACGGCGTGACATAACGTGTTCCTTGCGCTAAGTCTGACAATTCTGAAGCCAACAATTCAACTGTTGGGGCCGACAAGAGAAGACATCTGTTCCGGAGCGGTAGCGGCCAAAAAGAATACTCGCGTTCCTACCGGCTGGCCGCATCTTACCCCCGCCACGGGGTGAATGCAACAAAATAGCCTGAACGACTTGAAACCAGGGGTGTACCAACGGTACATGCAACTCGTTTGGGGTAAAGTCTTTGATTAAATTCCTTACCCAATCTTCACGATTGCGGATGTGCTCAAGTAGGCAATGCATGTAGCTTTTGCATGCGTAAACTATAAATTCTTGTTCGCCGCAGACGGAGCGCGTCACAGACGAGCGAGCGAATCTTCGCAGCATAATCCCCGATCCGGGTTTTCTTAATCCCCACGGCCGAGGCCGTCATCCTCCTCACCTTTTAAGAATCCACGGCGAGCGCCTTGCGGCTCAGTGGCCAAAGTTCTTTGTCGAATTTGGCCGCGCGATTCCATATAATGCTTTTCGACTCTCTAGAAATTCGTTCTTTACCGACCCCAAGTCCCTAACTCCCAGTCCCGAATTCAGCTTTGCAAAAACCGGAGGCCTGCAAACCAAGCAAACCTCGCAAACCTGGCAAAGCAGAGGGGAAGAGCTATTAGCTGTTAGCCGTTAGTTTTTAGCCAGAGAAGAAGAGCAAGACACGAAGACCCTCCGCTAACCCCTCCCCGAGTACACGGAGGGGGATGACGGGGCGAGCCAACGGTGGCACCCGATCTACGCTCTTATTGAAAACTAACGCCTAGCGCCTAACGACTCGCGACTCGAATTCGCAACTTGATCAATCTCATCCGATGATAAAATTGATCAAGTTGAACAAGTTGACAAAGTTCGGAGGAAGAAGCTGTTAGCGATTAGCTGTTAGCTGTTAGTCAGAGGAATCCATAAGATGGACCTAATTGTCATTCTGAATGGAGTGGCACGGAGAGAAGAATCTGACTTCAAACCATGAATGCCTGGAGGCGAGACTCTTCGGTCGCTAGGTTCTCTCAGAATGACAGCACCAGCAATCCGAATTTCCTAACCTCCAGCCTCCAACCAACAGCCTCTTCCTCACATCACCACCGACATCAACATCGAGAAGCCAATAAACAACACCGCGCAGATTCCTCCTTCGCAGATCGTCACCATTAAGGCTGAGAAGGGGCCCGTGCGGACCATGATCGCGATGATGCCGGCGGTCATGGCGACTGGTCCCAAGACCTGGCTCCCCAGGCCGGGTTCCAGAATCGAAACATTCACCCAAAACCGCAGCAGCACGTTGGCCACGACAACCAGGAACATGCAGAGCAGGCTTTGCCAATAGTCGGGGGGCTCGACCGCCGCGAAGGCGCATGCCATTTGCAAAGCCCAGGCGGAAATAAAGAGGCCCGCCGGAACGAGGACGAGGAAAACCAAGGTCGGATCGAACATCGCGAGCAGCTGTGTCACAGGTGATTCTCCTTTCCGCTCAAAGTGCGAATCACAAGACGTGTCCCTTTTAAGAATATGTCACGACGGGCCGTGGCAAGGCGAGAATCGCTCGGCCGGTGAGAGAATTTTCTTGAATCGCTTGGCCGAAATGCCTCTGCCGGGGCAGTTGGGAGCAAGATTTGACTGCTGGCAAGTCAGATCGCTCTCGCACCAGCAGGGCTCACGCCGGTAAAATGGTTAAACTCGCCAAGGCCCCGATGCCGACTGAACTCATGGTGACCGGTCGGTGTCAGCTTGGGCGGGAACGGAGTTTTTTGATGACATCTCGCTACGAAATCTGTTGCTGCTGTATGGGCCCGGCTTAAGCCGGGACTTTCTTCTGACCGTGCGCCACGGCCGGCGCTGTCTCACCAACATCCCACCGATCGCTTTTGACTCGCGAAGAGAGAATACGATGGCCACCGATTTTCGGCTGAAAGACCAACTGCCGGATATTACCGAGCGGATTGTGCAAACCTACGAAGGCCTGGGCACGATCAACCACCTCGATCATTGCCCGCTGCCCAGCTACGACGAAGTCGTCGCGGCGATGCACGAGTTGACGGAAATCCTGTTCCCCGGTTACCGCCGCCGCACCGGCCTGCACCGCGGCAACATCACTTATTATGTGGGCGATCTGATCGACCGTTTGCATGATCGGCTGACGACCCAGATTGGCCGCGCGCTCCGCCACGACGCCGGCGCTTCGAGCGATTGCGACAGCGAACAAGATTACGAAGCCCTCGGCCAAGCGAAGACCTTGCAGTTCTTGGATCAACTTCCCGAGCTACGCAAAGTGCTCGCCACCGACGTGCAAGCCGCGTTCGAGGGGGACCCCGCCTGCAAGAACGTCGATGAAGTGATCTTCTGCTACCCCGGCTTGGAAGCAATCACCATTTATCGGCTCGCGCACTTGCTGTACGAATTGCAGATTCCTTTCATCCCACGCATGATGACCGAATGGGCTCACAGCCGCACGGGCATAGATATTCACCCCGGCGCGACGATTGGGGCGTATTTCTTCATCGACCACGGCACGGGCGTCGTGCTGGGACAGACCTGCGAGATCGGCGAGCACGTCAAGATCTATCAAGGCGTGACGCTCGGTGCGCTTAGCTTTCCCACCGACAGCGATGGCCAGTTGGTTCGTGGTCAGAAGCGGCATCCGACGATCGAAGACCGTGTGGTAATCTACGCCAACGCCACGGTCCTCGGCGGACGGACGGTCATCGGCCACGATTCGGTGATTGGTTCCAACGTCTGGCTGACTTCCAGCGTCGAACCGCACACGACCGTGCTACTGGAAAAACCCAAGCTGAAAATGCGAAACGAAGTGGTCGACGAGTTGCGTCCCGAAACGCAGTATCAGATTTAAGCGGATTACTCAATTTCGCGCTGGTGATTTCCAGCCGGTCTCGCTACGATGATTTCCTTCACAGGAAGATCACCACGGCGACCGTGTCATGCTGCTTGGGCCCATATTTCGCGTCGAACTGGTTTCCGTGGCCCGACGCCGGCGCTATTTTGTGTTGCGGGTGCTCTACGCCCTGCTGATTCTGTTCGTGCTGTGGACGACCTACAGCTCGGCTTATTATCTCCGAGCGGGCCAACCGTCGATTCGTGCTTCGGCGATGCTGGCCGCGGGGTTCTTCGTAAGCTTTAGCTGGCTGCAAGTGCTTTCGATTCTACTGGTCGGTCCCGCGATGGCCGCCGGCACGATCGCCACCGAGCGCGAACGCCGCACAATTGAGTATCTGTTCGCCACCGACTTATCGAACACCGAGATCGTACTAGGCAAGACCGTGGCTCGCCTCACCCTGCTCGGCCAATTTATCTTGGTCGGTCTGCCGATACTTTTTCTCTTTCGCCTGATGGGAGGAATTCCCGCCGAGGCATTGCTGGTAACGTTCTTATCAGCGGTCGGCACGGCGATCATGCTCACGGGACTGAGCATCGCCGTCTCGGTTTGGTCGCCGAAAGCACGGGATGCGGTCGGTAGAATCTATGCTTTGCTTCTGGCCATGTTTTCGGTGCCACCGATTCTGATGGGTCTCCATGCGGCGAGAATCATTCCCCCCTGGCTCTGGGAAACGATAGGACAGCCACTCAACGATTGGCTGCTGATGCTCAATCCCATGAGCGTGCTGGTGAACGCGATGGGGAACGTCTCCGCAGTTGGTGTTGGGCTCGACCTGTCGATGGTACTCAAAGCCGTGGCCAATCAGTTATTGGTGGCCATTGCCAGCTTGGCCATGGCGGTGTTCGCTGTCAGGCGCGTTCATCTCTCCGAGTCGACACGCACTGCCGAGAAGCTCGCGAAGCGACCCACGGAACCAACCCGCCGCCCGCCCGGTGAATATCCGATGATTTGGAAGGAGATGTATTCCAAAACGTCGTCAACTCGTATGGGCAAGATTGGGTGTTTCGCGATGGCACTTATTCTGATCGGCGTGTTTGCAGGCATGCTGTGGGCATTTGTGGAATCGATCACTGCTCAAGATAGCTGGCGACGCAATAACTATTTTCAATTTCTGTTGGGAATCACCGGCTATTTGGGCTGCGGCATGTTGCTGCTTCTCGGAGCTCGCAGCGCGGGACTAATCGCTCAAGAGCGCGAACGCGACAGCTGGATCACGTTGATGTCGACACCGCTCACCGCCCAGGAAATCATTGTGGGCAAACTCTGTGGCAATCTCTATAGTGCCCGCTGGATGCTGATCCTTTTGGCCCTCAGTTGGATCTTGGGTATCATTATCGACTCATCAGCGATTCTGCCGATGCTGGGAACATGCCTGACCTTTGCCTTGCTGGCTTGTTTCACGACTTGCCTTGGTTTGCTCTTTTCGCTGCGCTCGCAGACCAGCTTGCGCGCGATGGGCCAAACCTTGGGGACCTTGATCTTCGTTGGGGGTGGCTATCTCTTCTGTTGCTGCACGGTCATGGCAGGCGGAGGAAGCGGCGGGGAATCGTGGGCATTCATCCTCGCCATTTGCATACCTTTCCTGCTGGTCTATCCTAACATCGTGTTTTTGATGTCAGACAATTCCATAAATCGTGAAGCTCCTGTTTTTATGGCTGCCTTCATCATCGGAATGACCTGCTATGCTATCGCCACTTATGCCATCTACAGGCATCTTGTGACCGAGTTTGATCAGCACGCGGGCCGGACGAAAACCAAGCCGGATGGCTTGCCCTTGTTGCAATCAACGACAAATGCAACGGCTTAAAAACACCGTTATTTGTCTCGGTGGTTTTCTCGACACCACCTGCGTATGATGAATTGGTTCAAGACGAACATCATGCGGGGGAAGACATGGCCAATCGCGATACGCTCGGTGGGATCATCCATACCTATCAGAAATACGATCCCCAGCGGTTTCCCAGTCCCACCCAACCACCCCCCGACATGGTTTCTTCGGCCTTTGAGCATCTGCTCATGTACGGCCAGCACCGCGAGTTGACCGAAGAAGAACTTGCCCGCGCGGTGCGGATCGATCCCAGCCAATTCGCCGGACTGGGTCCAAGTATCGAAGCCTTGCTGGCGATCCTTAAAGAACGCAAACGTAAAATTCTCGAACGCTTTGAAACTCGCAAAGTCCGCCGCCGTGCCCATAGTGCCTACGTCGAGCAGGCGCAAAGTATCGATCCCCCCCGCCGGCATCGCGACCAATTCCGCGCGGCGATTCACAATGAGCAGCTTCGCGATCTGCAGAGACTCTGGTACGCCGCGGGAGACGACAATTCTCCTTTTGCCCGTGGCTTGGTTGGCTTGATCGAAGCACTCGGCAACAAGTACGAAATCGAAGAGCTCGCCGCGCGTTATGAGTTCACGGGCCGCGAAGCCATGACCGTTCCACTGGCACTTGAGGTGAAGGAAGAACTGGAGCGGATCGACGAGCTCATCAAGCAACTCGAGGAAGCACGCGAAACGGCTCAAATCGGCATCATCGACATGGAAGCACTCGCCGAGTTTGCCGAACCCGGCGATATCGATCAACTCAGTGCCTTGCAGCAACAGATTCAAGATTTCTTGCGCGAAACGGCCGAACGTCAGGGACTCGAACAACACCAAGGCCAATTCCGTGTCACTCCCAAAGCCTATCGCATCTTTCAGGCGAAGTTGCTGGAACGATTGTTCAGCGAATTGGAATCTTCCCGCTCGGGGAGGCACCAAGGACCTGTGCTTGGCGAAGGGGCCGTCGAACTGCAAGCCACCAAGGATTATGAGTTCGGCGATTCGATCACGCACCTCGACATTCCCGGCACGTTTGTGAATGCGTTGATTCGTCAAGGAACGGAAGGTCGGACTGCAGGCGATCCAATACGTTTTAATTCCGACGACATGCAAGTCCACCGCACCCGCAACAATCCCAAGTGCGCAACCTGCGTGTTGATGGATATGAGTGGCTCGATGCGCTACGACGGCCAATATATCAACGTGAAGCGCATGGCCCTGGCACTCGAAGGGTTGATCCGCAGCGAATATCCGGGCGACTACGTTCAGTTCGTCGAGATGTACAGCTTTGCCAAACCCGTGGAACGGGGCCGCATTGTTGAACTGATGCCGAAGCCGGTGACGGTGTTTGATCCCGTGGTCCGTTTGCGCGCCGACATGAGCCGCGACGACGTGAGCGAATACCAAGTTCCGCCGCATTTCACCAATATCCAACACGCGCTCTCAACGGCTCGGCGGCTATTGGCCACGCAAGACACCCCCAATCGGCAAATCATCCTCATCACCGACGGTCTCCCCACGGCCCATTTTGAAGGCGAGATGCTCTATCTGCTCTACCCGCCTGATCCTCGCACCGAGGCGGCCACGATGCGCGAAGGCCAACTTTGCCATCGCGAAGGGATCACAATTAATCTTTTCCTGCTTCCCAGTTGGTCACAAACCGAGGAAGACGTGCGCTTCGCCTACCGCCTTGCCGAATCCACCAAAGGCCGTGTTTTCTTCACCGCCGGGAACGACCTCGACCGCTTCGTCGTGTGGGATTATCTGCGCCGACGGCGCGAGATTCTTGCCTGATCATTTGAATGCAGGTGGCTCGGCACTCGAATTGCGTTGTCCCTAGCGACTGTCAAAACCTTGAGGCTTGTTGCTGTAACAGGTCTCATAATGACTGCCGAGGGATCAATCATGCGACATTCCAACACCAAATTCCTGCAAAGCCTTCCTATTTTAACACGTCTCGCTTTGTATTATTCGTGCTTTTTGGCCGTATTAGGCAAGCTCTGCTGCCGTTTGCTAGCTTATAAAGATAATCCTTGCCCCCCAGACGATAAATCACTACATTCCACCGCGTTTTCCCGGTCAGGCTTATTCCTTACACGTCCACGACCCGTACCAGGCAGGTTCATCGTGCAAATTGAAAGACTCCGGAGTTTCGCTCCGCGCACCCTTCGTATCACGGCATGTTTCACAATCGCGGCGTCCCTGTTGGCTGCGCAAGCTTGGGGGGTGCCGAGCGATCAGCTCATGTCCGCCGAAACGCAAGGCTTTGCCTCGGTTGGTGATATTAATTTTTTGATCGAACATTGGCACCAAACCCAATTGGGCCAACTTGTGCAAGACGATGCGATGCGGCCATTCGTCGATCAGATGAAGAAGCAACTCGAAGAAAAGATTTCTGGTGCGAAGGAAAAGCTTGGCATTACCTATTCCGACCTCCAAGACATCGCGGGCGGTGAAATTGGCGTTGGCATGGCATCGGTGAAACATGGCCGTGCCGCGATTGCGATGACCGTCGACACCACCGGCCATCAACGTCAACTCGAAAAGCTCTTGAAGAAGGTCGATGCCGATATCGAAAAAATGAGCGGCAAGAAAAGCACGGCCAATCACGATGGAACCGAGTTCGTGACGTTTGATATCCCTCCCCAAAAGGAAGGAGATTTTGCTCGCCAAACGATCTATTTTATTAAAGACAATATCTTGGTGGCTACCGACAACGCCCAGCTAGCCAACGAAATGTTCCAGCACTTCCAAAATAAGGAAGGGAGCCTTTCGGAAGTTGTCGGCTATCAACAGACCATGGAGCGTTGCCAAAAAGAAGCCGGCGATCTCAAGCCTGACATGCGTTGGTTTGTGAATCCCTTCGGTTATGCCAGTGCTGTTCAAACCTTGGAACCGGCCGATGCCAAGAAAAAGGGGAAGGACTATGTCAAGATTCTCTCCGAGCAAGGCTTCGACGCGATCCAAGCTCTGGGTGGTTTTGTGAATCTCTCAGTTGACGGTAATTACGAGTTACTGCACCGCACTTCGGTTTATGCTCCCCCCATCCCGGGCGAAGAGCAAAAGTACGAGTTGGCGATGCGGATGATGAAGTTCCCCAACCAGACTGAACTCACGTCCAACAAGTGGATCCCCCGCCAATTGGCCTCGTTTCGCACGATGAGCTGCGATCTGCAGAATGCCTACGACCACGTGAGCACGCTGTTTGATGCAATCGCTGGCTATGAAGACGCCTTCGCCAATATGGTCGAAGGGTTGGAACGCGATCCTTACGGTCCGCAAATCAACGTGGAACGCGACTTAGTCGCTCACGTTGGGGAGCGTGTCACCTTCGTGACGGACTACGAGTTACCGATCAACCCTAAATGCGAACGCTTTATGATAGTCTTGGAAGTGAAGGACGAAAAAGCTATGGCTGCCACGGTGGCCAAGCTCATGGAAAGCGAACCTAACTCCGTGAAGGGTGAATTCGAAGGCAAAACCATCTGGGAGATTGAAGAAGCTCAGGATGATATTCCTGAAATCGATATCGCTATTCAAGACCTCGATCTGCTGGAAGAAAATCCCGAAGCCGTTTCCGAAGATCAACCCTTGGGTGGTAATGCACTTGCTTCCTCGGCCGTCTGTGTGACCGACAATCACTTGTTCATTGCTTCACATGCTGATTTCTTAAAGAAGATTCTCGCCGCCGAGAATGCGGAGGACAAACTGACCACGGCAACCGACTTCAAAGAAGTCGAGAGCACGATGACAGAATTGCTGTCCGGTCCGATTTCAGCCCGATTCTTCGTTCGCACTGATGAAGCCTATCGTCCGATTTACGAATTGATCAAGCAAGGCAAGATGCCTGAATCGGAAACGCTACTGGGTCGCGTGCTGAATCGCATGTTGGCACCCGAAACCGACGACGAAACCGTCTTGCGTGAGCAAAAGATCGACGGCACGAAGCTGCCTGAGTTCGAAGTCGTTCGCCGTTACTTTGGCCCCTCGGGCACGGTCGTGCGAAGCGACGAAGACGGTTGGTTTGTCGTGGGTGCGACGCTGAGCAAGCAGACCGCTCAAGCACGGGCCAGCAAATCAGAATCGAGCGACGAGAAGACAGTTCGTTAAGAGCTAATCCGCTTTTGATTGAAATGAATACTTATAGACCACGTTGGACTCATTGGGTCCAACGTGGTTTTTTGCTTTAATAAATCCTCTTTTCTTTGATGATTTCACTCATCTAACTTTACTTCCACTCGCGTAGCTATCTACAGCTTGCTTTCTCGATTGAACTGTGGCGGCGAGTTACCCTTCGTTGAATTAGATTGTCTACGCAGTATCTCTGCATCCTTTTTGCGGCAATTAGCAAGTTCAAGAAAATTGCCACCCACTTTCTCCTACCTGGATAAAACAGCTCATGATTCAACAACTACGTTTGCGGTATCTATCTAACTTGCTAGTCCTGGTTATCGCCGGCTCGGCGTCGCAAAGTTTTGCAAACCATATTTTAGGCTACGCTTTTAACGATTCACCTGGGGCCGTAACGGCTGTAGCTGATGGCAGTGCTGCTGGGTCGGCACCCGCGTTAAACATCATTGCTCCTGGCGTGATCGGAGGGGATGGCAGTGGAGTGTCAGGTCTACTTGGAGACCGCGCCTTCAACAACTCGGCCGCCACCAGCATGGGCGGGACCGTGAACAGTTCCGGTGGTCGAGGCACTCATGCTGCCGATTTCGACGCGATCGACGGCCTACTGAAATTCACAATTGGCGGCTGGTTCAAAACAGCCGCGAGTGCGCCCATCGGCGCCAATGCGGTGCTGTATGCGAATCGTTCCGGAGTTGCCGGCGTCAGTGTCCATGGCGATCCCAACGTTCCGGGAAATCTAGTATTCGCCGTGGATAATGGTTCGAGTACCTCGGCTGGTTTCGGTGCCACTCAAGAGTGGGTCAATTTTGCTGTGACCTACGACGGCACGATATTGCAGCCAGGCCCGAACGTGTTCTTCTATGCCGGTGGTGTCAATACTCCACTCGCTCTGGTCGGTTCGGGAACGAACACCAATGGTTCAGGAAATGATCCAGCATTAAACGAGACCGCCGCTCTCAGCTTAGGTGCGCGTGTCTTGTTTGGGGCGGTTGATGCCGACCCCTTTGATGGGTTGCTTGATAACTTACGGGTTTGGGGCGAGGTAGTGCCTCTTGCCACTTTGGAAGGGATTCGCCGGATGGATGCCGGAGTTGTGCCCGAACCAGCCACGTTCCTCACTCTTTTGCTCGGCCTCGGAAGCCTGACTATATCGCGCCGCAACATTCGCTAGTGATTGTTAAATAATCCATCACGACACAATAGCCCTCACCTTTGATTAAAGGAACTTGTATGAAATCGATCATCTTTTCCGCCGCAGTCTTGATTGCCGCGGCTGCCCCCTGTTCCGCAGAATCCATCTACGGACTAACAAACCTACAACAGCTTGTCACATTTGATAGCGAGACGCGAGCAGTAACTTCCACGACAAGTCTGTCTGGATTTAGTTTGCTTGGCGAAATTCTCTTAAGCATCGATGTCCGCCCCGCGACTGGCGAGGTGTATGGCTATAGCAATCAAAACAATCTTTACGTTATTGATCCCATGACAGGTGATCGGAGCCAAGTTGGCTCGACACTTTCGACGGTGCCGATGGGAGCTTACAAGGCGATCGATTTCAATCCCACGGTCGATCGTATTCGTCTCTTAGGCAGTGGTGGCGCTCCCAACAATCTTCGCGTCAATCCCGATACGGGCGCGGTTGTGATGACCGATGGTACGCTGACATTCATGGCCGGCGACACGAACGTCGGCGATGCCCCCGCCGTTGTGAATGGTGCCTACACGAACAGCTTTCCCGGCGCAACAACGACGACACTCTACGATCTTGAAGCTGGCAACGACGTCCTCGCCACTCAGAATCCGGCAAATAACGGAACATTACAGACCGTCGGCCCGCTGGGATTCAATCTCACCACGAGCGGCGGTTTCACGGGATTCGACATTTCGGGAGAAACCGGCAATGCCTATCTGGTCGGCAACAATCTTGCTGCTGGCGGACTTGCAGTCAACTCACTCTATGAAGTGAATTTAACAACTGGTGCGGCCATGTTGCTTGGCCCTGTGACAGGCGTGAATGGCAGTTTCCGCGATATTGCAGTCGCCAATGTGATCCCCGAACCATCGAGTCTAGCACTGTTGGCACTCGGTTCAGTCTGTTGTTGGCGCCGCAGACGCTAGTTCATGCGTTTAAATCTGAAACGTTCTCCAGAAGACAGTACAGTTTGGCCTCTCGCCAAGCTGTGCTGTCTTCATTTCATCACGGTGATTGGATCTTCGCCCAGAATGGCCGTTGACGGTCGACGCGGGTGCGTGCGTCTTCCAAGATGACATCCAAGCTGGGAGTCGTATCACCGGTTAAGCGCTTGCCATTGAGTTCCACGCGGATCGGCTTGCTGAAATCCACTAACTCGGGGCGAAGCCAGATCGTGGTTTCGTCGGCGGCGGAACGGGCGGAGAGTTTGTTGCCGTTGAGCACTTCCCCTTGAAGGATCGTCGGCCGTGCTGAACCACGTGGCCAATTTCCCGGCGTGATGGAATTCGGAAAGCCTTGGGCCTCGACCCACCAAAAGAAGTTGTCCCAATCGCGCATTGTGTTGCACTGAAAATCCTTCGGCCATTCACGCTTTTGACGACCCATCCAATCGAAGATGTTCAGAATCTCGTCGTGGTAGGGCTCATAGCCGCGGCCATGATATTCCACGACCGTGGCATTAAATGGTTTCTTGTCGATACGCCGACTGAGGAATTGATCGAAAAGTTGGCTGTTGGTCTTCATTTTCAGCCCGTCTAACTCGCCTGAGACGAAATAAAACGGCACGTAAGCCGCATTCTCCCAATAGTGCTGAATGAATTTTTCTTCCTTGTCGAGCTGGGCAAGAAAAGGAATCGCCCCGGCCCACAGATCGGGATGCGCGATTGCGAAATCCCAAGCCGCATCACCGCCGATGCCATGACCCGAGAGAAACACGCGATCGGGATCGATGCTAAACCGTCGGCTGGCGTCGCGCATCACAGTTAACACGGCTTCATGCTCGCGCAAGGAAAACTCGTAGTTGTATTGCCGTGGTTTGAGCCACTCGAGCGAGATCGTGATGTAGCCATGCCGCATGGCCTGCCCCTGGCGTGGCCCAGTGGGCTTTCCCTCTTCATCGCGCGGTTGTGGGCCGGTCCAATATTCGAGTTCTTGCTCGGGCGAGTTGTATGCACCGTTCAGAACCACAAGCGTGGGATAATTTCGATAGGGATCATACTCCGGTGGCAATTGCACAAGATAACGAAAATCCCCGCTCTCCGAATAACCGGCCGCCATCAATTCGTAAGCGCCAAAACCTTGAGATGCCCTCCGGGGAACGGACCAGGGGGGAGTGAGTTGGGAAAGAATGGCCGCCACCCGAGGCACGGTCAGACCTTCGACGCTGCGGATGGAATCCAACAGAATGGTTCGTTCATGAGCGGCTGGCTCGGTCAGGTATTTGCGGACGACGTTGCGAACAGCAATCAGCGGCACTGCCTCGCCGAAACTTTGAATCGCTTCTCCGGGCCCAAGGATCCAACCCGAAATGGCGAGCGCGATCTTATCTTCGGCCGTCAAATTGGGATCGTCAATCAATTTGGTGAACGACAGCAAACGCCCCACGTTGTTGTAATTGAGGTCCTTGACGATTTCATCGACGACCGATTTTACTAACGCGCGCGTGTCGTCGCTGGCCAGTTGGCCGTATTGAGCCAATAACTGATCGCGTACGATTTGCATTCCCGACATTTCCGCCTGGTAGTTAGCCAAGGCCTCGCGAACTTGCTGCAACGCATCGCCGGGAACATCATCTACCGGGAAACCTTCCAATAAGCGTCCAACTAATTCGTGTTGCCCCGCTTCTCGACGAAGTTGGATCTCCTTCAAAATTCGCCGCGCTCCCATCTGGCGAATTTGTTTCGCTTCGGATTTCAAATCCTCTTTATCCGGAAACGCTTTGATGATCGCTTCGAGTTCTTGGCTGGCTTCTCCGTATCGCTCGGCCTGCAAATAGAACCGCACAACCTCCAGCCAATCCTGGGGATCGTCGTGCGAAACCGCCTTATCGAGAATCATGGCCAAGGTTTCTTTAGGGATCGAACTCGTGGCGATGCGCATGTCCCAGACAACGGCATCCGGCCGACCCAACAAGCCTTCGACCTTGGCATACCGCGGAGTTAGCTCAGTGATTCCCTGCACAATGGCCAGCGGACCTCGGCTCGTCTGCATCTCGTAAATCCGCCGTCCGAATTCGTCGAAGCGTGAGATTCCAAGACTCGGTCCCACGCTCGCCACGGCATTTCCCGACTTGGCCGCTTTTTGCCAGAGTTTGATATTCGCTAAATTTTCAGGAGCCGCGTCGATGATGGCCGCCACGTTAGCCCGAGGCACAAAGACCCGCCGCAATTCGTCGTCGACCAACAGAATCGGTGTAGCCTTGGCTTCTTCATTCTTATCCGGAGCTGGTGGCACGGGGGCATCCGCTACGCCCGTCATCAACAAAATCCGGCCCGGCAAAATACGGCCGTCCCTCATCTGGATTTTCTGAGCATACGCCGACGACACGCACAGCGCCACACACACGCCAACCGTGGCCAGCAGATTTCGCAATCGGAAAAACGATGTCATGCCGTGGTCAGTTCTCATGCCGTTAAAGCCAATAGCAAGCCAAGGATTTCGAGACTCAGCTAACTCCTGTAGTTTTCATTGTGGCTTGACCCGGGGAACAGTCAATTTGTCGATTCGAGCCCAGAATTGACTGCACCGGCGAAAAGCCCGCAAAGGCGTGTATTGACAGTCGCTTGGGCCACGCCAGAAAATGACGCATCAACACCGACTTTGCCGATTGGGCCGATTGCGCTGCCCGAGCCACACCCTTTGAGTTAAACCCACTGTGAACCTACGGACTGCCCTGAAATGCTTGTTGTTTGCCGTGCTGGGGTTTCCCCTGCTGTCGGTGGTGCTCACTTGGGTCATAGGGCTACTCGCCGCGATGGGCGACTCCAGTGGGGCCAGTGCTTTCAAGTTCATTAACACCGCGGCGCAAGTGTTGTGGCTCGTATCGCTGGTCGGGCTGGTGGTCGTTTTGGCTCTGGAAGCCTTGGAGCGTTCCCGCGAAGAATAGCGTTTTCCGGCTCGGATTTCGCCCCATTGCCCCCCTACCCTGCGTGCGCGACAATACCCCGCATGACAGACATTTCACGCCAAAGTTTGCTGCACGACCCGATCCACGGCTACATCCCATTTGTGTCCATCGTCGAAGATGGCGAGACCTCGGAGCGTGTGCTGCTCGATCACCCTTGGCTGCAGCGGCTGCGCCAAATTCACCAACTTCAGACCGCTTGGTGGGTCTATCCCTCGGCTGAACACACGCGATTTCAGCACGTTGTCGGCGCCATGCACATGGCTAGCCGCGTTATTGATTCGCTCTATCCAAGTTTGCAGCAGGTCTGCCCCGATGTCCCCAGTCGGGGTTATGTGGAATGCCTTTGCCGTTTGGCGGCATTGCTCCATGATGTTGGCCATGGCCCCTTTGGTCATTTCTTCGATGCACATTTTCTTTGCGATTACGGTTTAACCCACGAAACGCTCGGTTCGCATATCATTCGCTTCGAGCTCGGCCCCTTGTTGCGGAACGTTCGCACCTGCCCGAACAGTAAACTAAGCGATGGCGAAGCAATCGATCCCGAACAGATTGCCTGGCTCATCACGCGTCCCACCGACAATGACACAGCTGACAAACCACGCTGGCTCGTAATGCTGCGGAGTTTGTTCTGTGGTCTCTACACGGTCGACAACATGGATTTTGTCCTCCGCGATGCGTACATGTCGGGTTACAGCTCACGGGTTTACGATTTGGAGCGGCTACTGCGCTACACTTTTTTTAGCGAGCAAGGGCTCACGATTCATTCCCGCGGCGTGAACGCGCTCGTTCGCTTTCGGCAAGCGCGCAGCGAGTTGTTCCGTGCCGTTTATTTCCATCGCACCGTGCGAGCGATCGACAAAACGCTCGAAGATTTGTTCCGCGAGGGCAAACAGTTTCTGTTCCCTGGCAATCCGCTTGATCACATGCAGGAGTACCAGCTATTTACGGAATGGTCGCTCTTGGTCGACGTTGCCCGCTGGCACAAAAGCGATAATCCGGCGCAACAGGCCTTGGGAATTCGCTGGCTAAGGCTGTTGCATCGACAAGTGGATTGGGAGCTGGCAGATGAACGAACGCGGCTCGATCCCAAGTCGACCGATTTGTTCCGCAAGGGACGTGAAGTACTCGCCGAACAAGCGATCCGTGCCGAATTGCCGGCCGATTTGCGCGAGATGCCTCTGAAAGTCGACCTGCCAAATTACATCGATCGCCCGGATCCGAAAACGGCCGCCGCGGGACAGAATTTCCTCTTCCGCTCGGCATCGCATCAAATCCGTCCGCTCACCGACGACGAGCTCTACAAGCATTTGCCGATGAGCCAGCTCGTTTGCCGCGTCTACCTTCCCAAGGGAGCCGCTGAGAGCCACTACGCCGCAGTTTCAACGGCCCTCGATAAACTGCTCGGCAGCAACAGCGACGACGATCTCACGAATATGTAGATGAGAGAGGTCAGAGGCCGGAGATCAAGGGCCAGGGTAACTGGGCAGGCCATACCGACGAATGACAAATTCCACTAGAATAGCGGACTCACTGACCTCTGGACTCAGACCTCCGACCTCTCGCGCATGTCTCACGAAACCTACGACAATCCGCTGATTACCCGCTATGCCTCGCCAGCGATGAGCCGGCTATTTAGCCCCCAACATAAGCACAGCACTTGGCGGCAATTGTGGGTGATGCTGGCCGAAGCGGAAGCCGAATTGGGTCTGCCGATTTCCGCAGCGCAAATTGCTGAACTGCGTAAGCACGTCGACACGATTGATTTCGAGGCCGCGGCCAAATATGAACAGCAACTCCGTCACGACGTGATGGCACACGTTCATGCTTATGGCGATCAATGCCCCACCGCACGGCCGATCATCCATTGGGGTGCCACCAGTTGCTTCGTGACCGATAATGCAGATCTGATGATCTTTCGCGAAGCGATCAACATGGTCTGCGCACGGTTAGCAGCCGTGATCGATGCCTTGGGAACCTTCGCCGAAAAGTATCGCGATTTGCCGACGCTTAGCTTCACACACTTGCAACCAGCCCAACCCACCACCGTCGGTCGCCGCGCTTGTTTGTGGGCCTACGATCTGGCGCTCGATTTGGCGGAGCTCGAGCATCGGCTGTTCGCCCTCGCCGCCCGCAGCACCAAAGGCACGACGGGAACTCAAGCCAGCTTCCTCGAAATCTTCCAGGGTGATCACGACAAAGTTCGCAAGCTCGAACAGTTGGTTGCCCAGAAGATGGGCTTCACCATGACTTACGCCGTGACGGGACAAACCTATCCGCGCAAGGTCGATGCTCAGATTGTCGATTCGCTCGCCGGGGTGGCCGAATCGGCGCACAAGGCAGCAACCGATCTTCGCATCCTGGCCCATCGAAAAGAAATTGAAGAACCGTTCGAGAAAGACCAAATCGGTTCCTCGGCGATGGCTTACAAGCGCAACCCCATGCGGTCGGAGCGTATCTGCGGCCTGTCGCGGTTCGTGATGAGCCTGCAATCAAGCACCGCCGCCACGGTGGCTACGCAGTGGATGGAACGCACTCTCGACGACAGCGCCAACCGCCGCCTGGTGATTCCCCAAGCCTTCCTGGCCGTCGATGCGGTTTTGATCCTGTATCAGAATGTCGCGAGTGGTTTGGTCGTCTATCCTGAGGTGATTGCTCGCAACTTGCGAGAAGAGCTGCCGTTCATGGCGACTGAAAACATTCTTATGGCAGCCGTCGCCGCGGGAGGAGACCGCCAAGATCTGCACGAACGAATCCGCCAGCACAGCCAAGCCGCCGCCGCCGAAGTCAAACAACTTGGCAAACCCAACGATTTGCTCGATCGCTTACGCCAGGATTCCGCGTTTGCCGAAGTGGATCTCAACGCCGCCGTCGACCCCACAAAACTGACTGGCCGCAGCCCGGAGCAGGTCGATGAATTTTTAGCCGAAGTGGTCACGCCGATTCGCGAACGTTACGCCGACCAAAAGTCGCTGGCAGCGGAATTGCGAGTCTAGATCAAATCCAGCGGCGAACTGCGGCGATGTCTTTTGGAGCTGCAATCGCTGCAAATGCCCGAGATGATCAGCCGATGGCCAGTCACCCGGAAGGAATACTCGCCCGCCACGGCCTCGCGCAGCGATTTGAGCTCGCTACTTTGAAACTCGATCAGCTGATCGCACATCGTGCAGTGCAAATGATCGTGCTGGGGATAGCCATAATCATGCTCGTAGACCGCGCGGCCGCTTAGATTCATGCGGCGCAGCAGGCCGGCATCGACGAGTTCATTCAGCGTTCGATAGACCGTTGGGCGGCTCACTTTGCCACCCTCGGGGAGGCTGGCCAGATTGTAGATCAACTCTTCGGCATCGAAATGGTCGTGCCGCTCGAAGATGTAATCGATCAGAATCCGACGCTGCTGGGTGATCCGCTTTCCTTTGCTTTGCAGGAATTCGGAAAAGCGATCCTGGGGCGAACTCGAAACTTCGACCGTACCTAAGGAGTAACCGCTTGCCATGATCTGCCTGCCTTTCTTGATCGTCAGGGCAGTCTCATTAACACGCGCTAAGCAACCGTTATTGAGACTCTTGCTGACACGCCACTCGCCAGAAAAACTTATCAGGCAAGCATGTGAGCAACTACGCTCCGTGCTTATTGATTCTAAGCGAACCGGCGCTGAGTCTCAAGATGCCGCGAAATCTCGCGTGGCACAGCAGTTTACGTCCTAGGCCACGTCGTCGAGCAATCGCTCGAGCGCTGCATCCAGCTTGTCGGCGGTTTCGTAAGTTCCAGCGGCAATTTCGTTCTTGATGCGAGCCACCAAATCGGCCCGTATGTCGCCCATTTCGGCTTGCTCTATGGCCGCTTGGGCGGCGGCCGAAATGTCGAGTTGATCGCCCATCCCCGTTACGGAAAAATGAGGACGCGCCGCCTGGCTGCGTGCCGCGTAAGGGCCTTGCAGAGCATGAGCACCATGAACATGAGATGAGCTTTGGATTTGCATTTTCGTACTCCGGTGTTGAACACCTTGTTTTGCACTCGCGGCGGACGCTAGGTTTAGTGTATCGCCTGGGAAAAGTCGAGCCAATCGGGTTAATAAAGGAAGAACATGCTGTCAGCGGATATCGCAGTCAGGTTGGGGAGAAGATCGCCGAAGCAAACCTGATGACGAGATCGCAGTTGCGATTTCCAAAGGTATCATCGGCGGTCTGCTAGCAGCCTTCCAAAAAATTCTTCCCGAGGCCGGTCGCTCGTGCAAAACCTCCTGTAACAAGTGTGACAATCGTGATCCGTCACGAGGCGTTCTAAACCTCGCAATTGTTGACTTTTCGCAACCGCAGGCATGCCGGTTACGACTTCGCCAACTTGTCGTAGCAATCAAGTCCACGACGGGGATTCTAGGGGCCAAACCGTGTGTGCGGTTCATGCCGCCCAGGCTTAGTTACGCGACGGGGCGGCAGCCTGTTCGCGTGTTCTCCACGCGGCTGCGATCTGGCTAGACTTACGGGTTTGCGGATCGTAGAGAAACGCTTTTTTTCCGTCAACGGCATGTTTCTAGCCCAAAACCAGCAATGCTGGCATGTGTGGCGGAACCTCCGCGGCAGCCGGGGGTTTGGTAGAATAAGCATGACCACTCCCGCAACCTAAACCATCGCTATGAATATCCTCAGCCCATTGAATGTTGTGGTCCTCACCGTCATTGTTCTACTAACTCTTCCTGCGGCTGCTGATGATCAGGACGAGTTGTTCAGACGGCTCGACGCCGACCGAGATTTGCAAATCACCAAGGCGGAGATATCCAAAGAGAATGTTCCCCTGTTCCAACGGCTGATTCGCAAGGCCGATTCCAACAAAGATGGCCAGCTTTCCGCCAAGGAATGGAAAGCTGGGCTTACTTCAACTCGCCCCGAAAAGCCGATCACCGAAAAAGCCACCAGCGAACTGCCTGGGGCCGACGCCTTGCTTTTGGTGCTGGCTTGGATGGATGAAAACGCCGACCTGACGATCACCTCGGCCGAAGTCCTTCCCGAGATGCAGCCCGTGTTCGACCAATTTGTCGAAGTGGCCAACCTCAAAAATCGCGACCGTCTGCCCGTGCCCCAGCTTAAGCAGCAGTCGATTCGCTATCTGGGCATCGCCAATCGATTCGTCCGCGGGCAGGGGATCGATCCCGAAGTCGAGCTAGCGCTGCTTAACGACAAACAAGCGGCCTACGTCGAACGCCTGCGTACCTCGCTTCGCCCGGGAAACATGATGGAGAACCCCGACAACGCCATGATGTTGTTCGGCGAACTGGACACAAATGGCGATGGGAATGTCACGGCCGACGAGGTCCCCGAGCCGTTTGCCGAACGGTTTGCCGATTTGCTTAAACGAGCGGACCGCAATCAAGACAAGCAGTTGAGCGAGCAAGAATTCAAGTCTTTCAGCAAGCGAGTCGCGGGGCTCGCAGCGAACCGTCCGCCGCTGGCGGAAACCAACCAACGTGTCCAAGAAATACTCAAACGTTCCGACCGCAATAGCGACGGCCGACTCAGCCGCAAAGAAGCTCCCCCAAGAATGGCTCAGCGGTTCAAACGGCTCGATCAAAATGGCGATGGTCAACTCGATTCCACTGAGCTTTCGCGTGCTGTGGAAATCCTCGCTACGCTGCGGAATTCCGCAGGACTTCAACCGGCTTCTCTGCCTGTTTCTGACGAAGCCCCCAAAAAGAACCGAAAAAAATAGGGTTCTTCTCACAGCGGTCGACGTAACAAACGCGCAAGTGTCTACGCTTCAAAAGACGTAGGCCAAAATTGCGTTGAACCGCGAACTTTCTTAACGTGTCCTGCGTATGATTGAGTAACACGAGCGGGATCGTTCGCCCCAGTTAATGGGTTGTTTCGAGGGATCGGCGGAACAGAGTTTAGTATCCCCCGTTTTGCGGCGACCCTGCCCAGGAGTTTTTACAATGGCAAGTTCACAATCTCCTCTCCCGGCTCCCACCCCAGCGGACACCGGTCACGAACTGCCTCCAGTGACCGTCGATGGTCATGCCCTGTTTGAATTCAGTCTGCAAATGAACCGGGCCATCAAGAAAATGGAAGCTCGATTCGGCGCGACCGAAAAGGCCCGGATTCCGTTCAACCGAATCAGCTGGCAGCAACCGCCCAAGAACCCGCGCTGAAACTGCACAACACGGCGAGCGGGGTTGCGTAAGTTCCCTGCATGCACGACTCCACGCTCATCACCTGGCTGCATGTTCGGCAACGGTATCTGGAAACCAATCCGGTGTGATCGCGTAGTAGGTGAACCCGCTCTCGGCGTCAGGCTCCCCCACGGCATGTGGGGCGATCAACAACGTTTGGCCTCGCGCCAATTGGCAACTTGTCGAAATCGTTCTGCGCGACTGGCGTGGGTTCTGCACCACAATGTCTTTTCCCGGCAACTTAACCTCGCTCACTCCATCAATCTGCGATATCGTGAGCTGACAACTTAATTCGATTGAATTGGCATCCACGACCCAAGGCTGAACTTCGAGTTGAACCCCTTCCGAAAGGACCACGATAACGGGCTGAGCAGCGGTCGCCAGTTCGCCTTTGATATATTGAACCCCCAAGACAAACGGACGCTGGGATTCGAGTCGCACCTGCCCCCTCTGTCCGTTGAACAACGTTATCTTAGGGGATGCTAGGTAGGAATTTCTTGGCCCTCGCCGAGATCCCTCGACGATGCGCCGCCTTTGGTCCTGGTCAATGACAATCACCATGTACGGAGCATACTCCCAAGAACCTGACTCGACGGCCGCTGAGATACCTGACTCAGTTTGTACGTCTCCCCCCTTAAACCGTTGAGGCCAGCGAGTTGTTTTTGTGGTGGTCGGCAAGGCAAATTTGACGGCTTCTTCCCAATTGATATCGCCGAGCGCTTCAACATCCGACGCACGAAACTCTCTCGATTCGACGGACACTTGCCACGGCCCGGCGAGTTCTATGGCATCGAGTATGTTTGTGAAGTTGTCATGGCTCCACTGCGGCATCGCCACACGAATTCGGTCGGAATCGCCATCCAGCTCAACGACGGATTGGACTCGCAATATTGGCCATTTCAGAAACGAGAGAACATGTAGCCGGGCATCGCGATCAGGGTCCGCTGCGACGATTTTCTCCAAGGCGGGCGCGAGGTTGTAGATTCGTTCCTCGATCGCTCCTTTGTCTTCCTCTTCTAAAGGAGGAATTTGAAATTGATGCAAGGCGGGTTCAACACCCACCATCGATTCCTCGAGCGACTGGTCTTTCGCCTCCCAACTCGCCGCATCGGTCAATCCGACAACCGCCAATAAACCAACGAGCCCACTCATCGCCAATCGCGCAAGCTTTCGCTGGCAAAGCTGGTCGCCGTGAAAGGCCTCGATGCGGGCAGTCAATTGATGCACCGGTTGAGCGAACCACAGTCCCACTAAGCCCAAGCTTATTGGTGCTTGCCCCGTCGCAAATCGCAGGAGCAGTTCCGTATAAGCGGGCCGCTCAGCGGGTGTCGTGAATCGCCGCACGGCATCGTCACAAGCCAACTCGCGATAGGTCGCAATTCGCTTTGTCGTCAGCCAAGCGATCGGATTAAACCAATGCACCGCTTGCAAAAAGGTCAACAACCAGGAGATCAATCCATCGCGGCGTCGCAAGTGGATGACTTCATGCAGCATGATCAAACGAAGTTGGCTCAGGCTGAGCTGTGCGCTCGTCTCAACTGGCAGGCATAGCGTCGGACGCCAGACGCCAAACAAGGCGGGTGTAGACAACTCGGGGACATATTTCAGCAGCGGGCGTCTGCCGACGCCGACCTGATCGCAAACTCGCAGCAACTGATCAACCTCTGCGCCTTCTACGACAGGCTCAATGCCGCGCAACCGCCAAGCGAACCTCGCCGACGCAACAACGGCTCGCAAAAGGACAATCGCCAAGCCAACGAACCAGACGATCGCGAGACCAAACAGAAATCTATCAACCCAATCGACAGCTTTTGTTGGAGCTTGATTAGCTGGGTAGGCCATCCATTCCCCAATAGTCATCGGCCCATCGGCTTGTCGTACGATAAGTTCCGTTGACTCGACAGGGTTAATTCTATCAACGCTTTGTGACTCTCTCTGCAACTCGAATATCTGCCAAAGATTCTGTAAGCTCAGCGAACTCTCGGGCGCTGCAGGCATCAACAGTCGAACAGCGACCAGAGTCCACAACAAGCTTCGATAGCGAGCAGCAACACGACGACAAACCGTGTAATCGAGCGCTAGTACCACGAGAATCAATGGCACACTAGCCAAGGCCGCACTCAGCGTCATCGCAAATCCGTTGGCAATCCCCACGAAGATTTCGCTCATGATTTAACTTCCTTGTGATCGAGAAGGCGACGAAGTTGGTCGACTTCCTCGCTGGTAAGCTTCGACGTTTTGACAAGATGCATGAGGGCCGGCGCGGCGGACCCTCCGAACACGCGATCCAAAAACGACCGGCTTGCTTGCCGCACGCAATCCGAGCGTTTCACGCAGGCTCGGTACAGATATCGCTTGCCTTCTTGATCGAAGACCAGCACCTGCTTCTTGATGAGCCGATGGAGCATCGTCTTGATCGTCGCACTCGACCAGCCGTTGGGTTCCGCCAGCTGATCGATCACTTGCTGTGCTTCGACAGGTTGATCTCGCCAAACGACGTTCATGACTTGCCACTCGGCCTCGGAAATCGCCATGGCATCAGACATCTTGAAGGTCCTCCGTAAGGTTGGCAGCAAGATAGATTACACATGTAATCGATGTCAAGACGAATCTTCCCGTGTTCGCGGACCAGCTCATTAGAATTCAAACCGCCAAGGTCGCCAATTGCGCCAAGGATGAGATAGCAACGAAACTGTGTGAATTTCACGAACTACATGAATCGTTAAATTCGTGGAGATTCGTGGTTAAAAAACTATTTCTTGGCGTCTGATGGCGTTCTTGGCGGTTCAAATATTCAGCCGGTAGTTTTCCTGCTCACTAGGTAGGCCAAGTTGTCGATACCGCGCTGCTGCGGTTATGATGGGAGTACGCACTCGTTTTCACATCGAACCATCGGATTGTTTTCATGCGGGTTTTGCTGGCAAGTCCTCGCGGTTTCTGCGCGGGGGTCAATATGGCGATCGACGCCCTCGATTTGGCGATCCAGTCGCTCCCCGCGCCGATTTACGTCTACCACGAAATCGTGCACAACAAATACGTGGTGAACCGCTTCAAGGAACAGGGAGTCGTGTTCGTTGACGAATTGACCGACGTCCCGCCGGGCGCCACCCTGCTCTTCTCGGCTCATGGCGTGTCGCCCGAGATCCGCCGCTTGGCGCGGGAACGCGACTTGCGCGCGATCGACGCGACCTGCCCGCTTGTGACCAAGGTCCATCTCGAGGCCATCAAGTATGCCAATCTCGGTTACACGATTTTGCTCATCGGCCACGACGGCCACGACGAAGTGATCGGCACGATGGGGGAAGCCCCCGAAGCGATCCTGCTCGTCGAAACTCCCGACGACGTTGAAAAGCTGGTCGTCGCCGACGAAACGAAAGTCGCCTATCTCACGCAAACGACGCTGAGCGTCGACGATGCCAATCGCATCATCCGCCGATTGAAGGAGCGTTTCCCTCACATCGCCGCGCCGCCGAAGGACGACATTTGCTACGCCACGCAAAATCGGCAAGAAGCGGTGTCGGTTCTCGCCGGCGAAGTCGATCTCACGCTCGTGCTTGGCAGCCAGAATAGTTCCAACAGCCAACGCTTGGCGGAACTTTCCCGCGAGCGCGGCGTGACGGCCTACTTAATTGACGGCGTCGAGGACATCGACCCTGCCTGGTTCACCGAAGCACAAACCGTGCTAGTCACCGCGGGTGCCAGTGCCCCCGAAGTAGTGGTCGAAGCCGTACTCGATTTTCTCAGCGACAAATTCGGCGCAAGCGTGGAATCAAGATCGCTCCGCACCGAGGACGTATCGTTCCCCCTGCCCAAAGAGCTGCGGGTGCTGGAAACTCGATAAATAGTGCACTCCAAGTAGCCACGGATGAAACACGGATACTAAGAAATGATTGCCTTCTCGATAGCGTCAACTGTGACTGCGATCAGAATGATCATTCTTACATCATCCGTGTTTTATCCGTGAAATTCCGTGGCTACTTACTTGGTCTTCTTAAACCAACTTCGCATCGAGCGTAATCTCCGCCGCGGCGAGCAGCTTCGAAATCGGGCAATTCTGCTTCGCCTTTTCGGCTTGTTCTTGAAAGGCCGCTGCATCAATGCCCGGAACCTTGGCCACGGTCACGAGATCGATCTTGGGAATTCCGAAACCGGCTTCGCCCTTCACGAGATGCACATTGGCCGTGGTCTTCACTTCGGTCGGCGGATGACCGGCTTGTGAGAGGCCGTTGGAAAGAGCCATCGAAAAACAACTGGCGTGAGCGGCGGCAATCAGCTCTTCGGGATTCGTGCCGGTGCCTTCTTCAAAGCGTGAGGTAAAAGAATACTGGCCGTCGAAGGCGCCGTTGCCAAACTTGACGTTCCCCTTGCCACCCTTAAGGTCGCCTTGCCAGACTGCTTCCGCGCTACGAATCGCCATGATTGTTCTCCTTGATGACGGTGTGTGATCAAATTCAAACCGTCCATTGTCTCCCTCCTACGAGACCTGTCAACGCACGGCCTGGCGGCGATTCACCCCTAATAGAATAGTCATAGCGCATAACAAAGCCGTGGCTGGTTCGGGGATGACCACTCCCCCGGCCAAGGCAACAATCGAACCCTCACCAGAAAGGACGAACGAATCAAGAACCGCTCCCGTATTGCGATCAATTTTATGAATCTCGTTGGTTAAGGTCGGCAGATGCCGAACTCCGACAAACATCCCGCCATCGTCGAAGGCCAATCCACGCGAAATTGCGGCGCCCCCCAAACTTGGCAGCAACTCTTGCTCGATGTTCCCCGTCAGATGAGCACGCAACAAAACAGGTGTCCGCGTGCTCATCTCGACGCGTTCCGCGCTAATCCAAAATTCACCGGTGGCACGATCATAGTCGGCACCCAGCGCATCAATATCCGGTGGCAACGCGGAGGGCAGGCCTGGCAAAGGAGTGTCAAAAGGTGGCAGGATTATAAATTCCGTGATGTAGCTCGGATGATTCGGCTGCCGACGCGTGACAGTCACCAGCGAACCCTCGCCAAACGGTCCGAACACATACCCCATTCCGGACACCCCAGTCGGTCCCGCGGAATCAATTGGGATTGGACTCAAAAAACCGGTAGGCAACCACGTTTCGGTAGCGATCTCAAAGGTCCAAATTTCCTCGTAAACGGAATTGAGTTTTCGATTCAGATAAAGCCTTTGCCCGTCGAACGTCAAACCTGAGTTGCTAGAGCTAGTGCCGATACCAGAGTATGTATCGATGATTGCACCCGTGGTCGAATTGATCCGCGCGATATCACCAGTGGTGAACAACGCAAATAGATCGGCATGGCATGTCTGTGAAAAAATCACGGCGATCGCCAGCGCCAGCCCGGCGCGCAGATGCCGAAGTTGGGTCGAGTTCATTAGCAACACCCTGCCAAAAAGAGAATTTCAGAAGGCTCGGACACGAGAACTGATCCACCCTATGGTGCGAGCTTGGCACAGCCAAGTCAAGCATTTCGATCACGAGGTGCAAAAAGTGTCGCACGGCGGTTCGCTAATTAGACAGTTTTTGCCATTCTGGGCCAGCCAGTTCAATCGCGAATTCGTTGGCCTTGTCTGATTCGACAATGATCCATTGTTGTTCTGCTCGCCGGAAACTTAGCTCATCTTTACCGCTAGGATCAAAAGCAACACGAACGAGCATGGCGTGATGCTTGCCAACTAAAGCTCCGTCATCCGCACTAAACGTTCCCAATACAAAGCTGCCATCAGGCTGGATTGTTCCCAGTCCCTGCTTACCCCCACCATCAGGGAGAAACAACACGCGACCACCAATGGCCGGCTTCCCTTGATAAGTCACCGTGCCGATAACTTTTGCGACCGGCGGATGAGACTGCCCACAGCCAACTATGCTCAGACACGTGAGAACGATCAGCAAACAACTCCCTGCGAAATATTGCTGCATAGCTTTCGATCTTAGAATTGCACGCCCGAAATGAGATTGCCGTCATCAATGTCGCCTAGATTACGATACATCTGAAAGTCAATTGTTTCGTCAATGTAATGCACTGAGGCATCACCAAAACAAAAGAACGCACCGCCATCATGCCAACTGAAAGCACAGGCATCGTCACTCGCGAAACCGAAGTTGTCGACCGATTTCGGAGTTATGCCACAATTAATGATGTTTTGATCTTTTGTTTCAAAGTGAGCGGATTCGTCATCCTCAACGCCCCCGATCCACAACGGCCATTTGCTGGGCTCATTGCCGATCACGTAGGCCGACTCACCCAAGGCAATCGTGTTGCTCAATCCGTCGGTGACGTCCTTCATGCGAATAAATTGCGAACCTTTGAGTTTTTTGAGTTCATGCAATGTGGCAAACATTCCTCGTGCATCCATGCCGGAACAAGCGCGGTAGTCGCTCGTTGCGTATCCCACCATATGCTCGGGAAGGGTGTAATCTTTCATGTTCTGATAAGTGGGTGGCTCTAAAGCCGGGAACGCCGCGGGTGCGTGCGACGGCATCGCCGACGAAGGACAGCGGAACACACTAAGGACTTCGGCTCCCATGGGTATGATCGCACCGGTATCATAAAACACCGCCAAAAAAGGACTCGGCCGCCAATTGGGATCCAGTTGATCGTAAAGCGGCTTCAGTTCCAAATACGGCAACAACGCTACTCCCCAGCCATAGCCTTGCTCCTGATTTTCAGGATAGCCGGTGACAGGATTGATTCCGTTTTTCTCAGCATCATAGACAGACAGGGGAAAATGCCGCTGAGCATCATGATAATTCTGTAGCGCGAGTCCCATTTGCTTGAGATTGTTGACGCATTGCGTCCGGCGTGCCGATTCGCGGGCAGCCTGCACCGCGGGCAAGAGCAGCGCCACCAGCATCCCAATGATCGCAATCACGACCAGCAGTTCAACGAGAGTAAAACCGCGATGTAAAGTTCTCGACTTCATTGCCTCTTCCTTCTGCTTCTCGAAGTTCAATCAGCGAATTTCAAACGCACCCAAATCGGGAGCTTGGCCATGAAACGCCTCGGGAAGCACGGCTCGGATGTTTGATGCGAGATCAAGCTGCGTTGTCCCACGATCGATACAGTAGCTGCTCTCCAGCGGCCGAAAATCGTCATCCAGCTGCGGGTCCTTACGAAGCAGGACACCACTCGTCAGATTGCTATTCACCGGCTCCCCTCCGTTCTGCCACAGCAAATTGTGCGTCAACAAACTTTGGCCGTTCACATTTTTTAAGGGAGCATGCAGGTTTTCGACAAAGACATTATTGAGCACCCGGGCATTGCCCCCGCCCACCATGCCGTAGTGATTCCTGCAGATTGTGTTGTTGATGATCGTGATCGACTCGGGGATTTGCGCCCCCCGATAGTCTTCGAGCGTGACCGCATCGCTCATGAATCCGATGCCAGCCATGGCATTCTCGGCAATGAGATTGCGCTCAATCGTGATCGTGCGGTTCGACATTTCGGGATAATCGATAATCTGAATGCCGTCTTCGCCGTTGCCGGTGATGATGTTGTCGCGAATCACGGTGTTAAGCATCTCGCCGTCATGGGAATGCAGACGCATTTCGATGCCGTCGTCATCATTGTCGCGCATCTCATTATTTGCCACCAAAACAGCTGAAGAATTGTCGATATCAACCCCATCATCATCGTTGGCCACGAACGTGTTGAACCGGCATTCACCGCTACCGTTCTCATAGTCGATTGCATCGGTATTGTTCACAAAATGATTGAACAGCACACGCGCCCGACTGCTGCAAGCGAGGCCGTCATCGCCATCACGAATCGTCAGCCCCAAGATTGTCGATTCCGTCTCCGGACTTTCCGGCATGGAAATCACGGCATCCACCACCGCGTCGATATCATCTTCATCATCTTCAGGATCGGGATCTGGGATGATCGAGCCATCCAAAACCGTTTGCTTGATGTAGCGAGTTTCCTTAGTCGTCAGATACCAGGAGGCCAGAGTGATCGACTTGCCTTGAATCGTAAGTGCTTCGTGATACACGCCCGGCGAGACAAGAACGGTGTCGCCATCCTGCGCGGCGTCGATGGCCGCTTGCACCGTGCGATATTCCTCGGGCACCTTCAAAAATTTCTGGTTCGCATCTAAACCAGCAGCCACGACATGGCTACCCATTAATACCGTACCGATCGCCATCATCCAACGAACGGCGACCTTGCTTGAAAAGCTTATTCTCATGTTGGCTTTCATGGAAACAAGAAGTTGTGATCGATGGCAGCTAAGTCTAACCACGACTTTTAAGAACTCGTTAAGAAATGAAAGAACAAAAAACAACTTCTTAACTCTGGCGATACCTTCATATTCTTTTCACACATTCATCGCGATTGATTCATCGCAACTTCACACCTTACGGGACAATGAGGCCTCACTGACAAGTGCTATTCGATACACCCCCTAAGGAGAGCCTCGTGAACTTCGACCTGGGCTGGAGAGTTAAACTGCGATGGTTAGGGCAATTCTACTTAGCCATGCTTTTGCTGAGCACATCTCAAATGCAAGCGGCAATTCGTTTCAACGAAATCTATTACAGCCCCGAAGACCCTGAAGATGGTCGCCAGTTCATCGAATTGAGCAGCACGACGGGCGGTGTCGAATCCCTCGATAACATGTGGATATTGGAAATCGATGGCGATGCCGGCAACGTTCCCGGCTTACAAGACAATCCTGGCACGATCCTTTCGGCCATCAATTTGAGTGGCCTTTCGACGGGCTCCAACGGGTTGTTTCTCTGGCGCGATTCCAACTCGATCGTGCTCGACAATTCTAAAGCTCCAGGTGTGCAAGGTCCCGGCGCGACCACGGTACTAGCGCTCGATCTCTTTCCTGGCCGCGTAGATCTCGGCTACGAAGGGGATGAAGGGGGGGGCAGCAAAATCTATGAGAACGATATTTCCAATTTCCTACTCGTCGAAAACTTCACGGGCACCCTGGGACTTGATCTGGATAATGAAGCCAATTCATTCAAAGGCAACGGCACATTCAACATCACTCCTTGGACCGCGGTTCATGATGCCCTCAGTGTGAAAGAAGCTGTTGATCCTGGTTTTCAGTATGCAGAAAGCGTCGGGGGCATCAACTTTAACGGCAGTTTTGGCGCCGACATTTATAGTTGGGATTCCGTCGAGAACATGTGGGCCTTCTTTGATTCGGGCAGTGGCGAAGGAGACGGGAGCTATGTCGGGCCATTCTTTGCCAACGATGGCTCGAGTTTCTACGGCTCGAATGACGCCGGCTACCAAGATGGCCGCACGATTTATGTTTCTGCCAGCTCCGACTTTCTTTACGCGACCCCTGGTGCCGAGAACGCAACTGGCGTCGGTGGTTTATATCGCGGGGATGTCGACCAAGATGGCGACGTCGACGCAGCGGACATCGACTTCCTCTACGACAACTTGGGCACCGTCGGCGTACGCTTCGACGTGGCCTTGAATTTTGGTGCCGCGAGCTTGACCGACATTAACGCCCTCGTTCAAGGCGACACCGGTGTGCGATCGGAAGACCTTTTCTTCACTGATTTTGGAGACGCCGATCTCGATGGTGATGTCGATGGCCGCGACTTTCTCGCTTGGCAACGTGGAGCCAGTGCCGATAGCGGCTGGGCCCTGGGCGACTTCAATGGCGACGACATCGTCAATCAACTGGATTTGCAGATCTGGCAAAACAAGTACGGCTTCGTCCGAGCGTTGACGGCCTTTTCGTCAGTCCCAGAACCTTCAAGTTTGTTGCTTGTGGGGGGGACACTATTACTTGCGAGTTGTGCTAGCCGTCGGCGGAAGCCGTTGGCCTAGAAATATCAAGAGAATTTTCTTCGCTTCGATCAACTTTTACTTAGGAGCTATGACTAATGAAGCGTATTTTTGGTTTGCTTGCCCTGACCCTCGCGTTCAGCAGTCAGGCGGCGTTTGCCGACCTGCAAATTAATGAAATCTATTTCAGCCCCGAAGATCCCAAGGAAGACCGCCAATTCTTCGAGATCTACAGCACCACTGGAGCGACTACGCTCAGTAATCTTTGGTTCCTCGAAATTGAGGGAGATTTTCCTCTCGAATCGGGTCAACTGGATAATCCCGGCCAGGTTCTCAACGCATTTGACTTGAGCAGCTTTTCCACAGGCGCAAACGGCATTTTCTTGTGGCAAGGTTCGAATACAGTCATCGATATTGATCCCGCGACAGCCGGAGTCCAAGGACCGGATGTTGCGTCTGTCGTTAACCGTGATCCTTTCCCACAAGTTTTGGGATATGAGGAAGAGGATGACGATGAGAATCTTATTTACGAAAACAATGTTCATTCATTCTTGCTTGTGCAAGGCTTTACCGGCGCGGTCGGTGACGACCTCGACAGCGACGACGACGGCATGTTGGATGCCGCGTGGAGCAGTTTTGTCGATGGCATCAGCGAAGCCGAAGATGGCGACGCTGGTTTTCAATACGCCTCGCAATTTGGCGGCAGCGATGTCCTTCTGTGGTTCGGAGCGGACGTGTTTCAACGCCGTCCTAGCGATGGATTGTGGATGTTCTTCGATTCCGGCAGCGGTGAAGATGAACCAGCCGGATACCCCGGTCCGTTTTTCGCTAATGACGGTTCGGGGCCCGGCGACAGCGATGCTGGCTTCGAGAACGGCACCGAGATTGTCGTGAATCCCGCGTCCACGTTTTTGTGGGCGACGCCAGGTGCCCGCAACGTGCAAATCCCAGAGCCTTCTTCCCTTATCTTGGGCATGCTCTGTGGATTGTTGGGTTTAGCTCGCCGTCGTGCCAGCTAACAACTCGTAGACCTAAATAACTATGCCGTGGCGGAAGAAAACTCCGCCACGGCTTTTCAATGGCAATGCCCATTGAAGGATCGATGATTTGTTAGACTTGATCGTGGGCGTGCCTGAACAAAGAACATGCTCGCACTTGCAGTTCTCGGGGTTGCTGTTGCTGGGACGTCCACGCAACCCGTGTGTAAGTTATAATAGACTGGAAATTCAGCCCGGTTTTGATTGGGAGGGGTAGCCTGATCGAAACCGGCCTCTTCTCGCTTCGTAATTTTAAGCTCTCTCGGATTGACTCAATGCTAGACACTTTCGGTACAGTTGAAGTGAAGCTGATTAAGTTTTTTGCTTGCCTACTCGGGATTATGTCGCTTGTGGCATGGGATGCAAGTGAGGCTTGGGCCCATGAGTCAGAGGATCACGATAAACCACGCAAATTCACGAAAGTGGAAGAACACAAGCCGACCCCACTGCCAGATCGGGTCGTGCTCACTTGGAGTGCCGACACGGCCACGACGATGGATGTCACTTGGCGTACCGACACGACAGTGGATCAACCCCTAATTCAATACAATCTCGCCGCCAAGATGGTTGGCAACATGAAGGAGGGGGCCCGCGAGTTCACGCAACTTCAAGGAAAGTCGAACGGCTTTGAATCGGACCTCGGCAAGTGCTTGATTCATTCGGCGCGGCTGACCGAACTTAAGCCTGACACAATGTACGCCTACCGTGTTGGTGATGGAAAACATTTCAGCGAATGGTTTCAATTCCGGACCGCGAGCGGAAACGACAAACCATTTACATTTGTCTACTTTGGTGACGCTCAAAACTCGATTCTGTCGCTCTGGTCGCGCGTCATTCGGGAGGCTAATCAGCATGCTCCTCGGGCGTCATTTATGTTACATGCCGGAGATCTCGTGGGAGACATGCAATACGATGCCGAATGGGGTGAGTGGTTTCGAGCTGGCGGATGGCTCAATGGTATGATTCCTGTCGTCGCTTCACCAGGAAATCACGAGTATGGCGATGAGATCGGTTTATCCCCTCATTGGCGACCGCAGTTTTCATTTCCGCTCAATGGTCCCTCGGGGTTGGAAGAGACCGCCTACTGGTTCGACTATAACAATGCTCGAATCGTCTCGCTCAATTCCAACGAGAAGATCGAAGAACAACGTGAATGGCTTCAAAAAGTACTTAAGGATGCCTCGCGGCCCACTTGGACCTTCGTCACGTTCCATCACCCCATCTTCTCGGCGGCCAAAGATCGCGACAATCCTGAAATTCGTAAAGCCTGGCAAGCAATACTGGAAGACAACGGCGTCGACCTCGTGCTCCAAGGTCATGATCACACATACGCTCGTTCAGGCCTTGGTGGTCCTCGGAACATTCCAGAAGGGGTACGTAACAAGAGTAGCAACACGGTCTACGTCGTCAGCGTAAGCGGACCGAAAATGTACGAAATACAAGAATCCTGGGAAGTACGTCGCATTGCCTACGGTCGTCAGTTATTTCAGGTGGTCAAAGTCGACGGCGACGAGCTCCGTTACGAGGCTCGGCTCGCAAGTGGCGAGCTCTATGACGGCTTCACCATCGAGAAAGACGCCAAGGGCAAGAACACGCTGATCGAGCAAATCCCCGACGACGTACCCGAGGTACGCAGCGAATAGAGCAATCAAGAAAAGCGGCCCTTCAAGAGCCAACTACTGCCAAGGCCTTACTAACTTGCCGATTAAAGCACAGAAAGTAAACTCGCGTGTATAAAACTTACAATTGACCACCGAGGAACTGAATTCGTCCGATGCATCCCGGCACACACGTTGTTCTTGAACAGCTCAAATGCCGTCGTGGTACAACTATATTCAAAAACTATGTGGCAACAAATTACTCGACCCTAATCCCCCATTCCCAAGTTCTTCCACAGAAACGCCCACAGGTCGGCGGTTTCTTCGATTCGCTTGGTGGTGGGCGTGCCCGCTCCGTGGCCAGCGCGGGTTTCGATCCGTAACAGAATCGGCGCATCGCCCGCTTGGGCGTGTTGCAAGGCCGCGCCAAACTTAAAGCTGTGCATCGGCACCACGCGGTCATCGGTGTCAGCTGTCACAACCATCGTTGGTGGAAACTTCGTCCCCTCTTTGACGTTGTGATACGGTGAATAAGCGATCAACGCCTTAAATTCTTCAGGGTCGTCAACCGTCCCGTACTCATCCCTCCAGAAATGCCCTGCCGTGAAGTTTTGATAGCGCAGCATATCGAGCACGCCCACTTCCGGCAGGCACGCGCCGAATAAGTCGGGCCGTTGAGTCATCGCCGCACCAACCAGCAGGCCGCCGTTGCTTCCCCCCATGATGGCGAGTCGATCCGTCGACGTGTATTTTTCGGCGATCAACCATTCCGCCGCGCCAATAAAATCGTCGAACACGTTTTGCTTGTTGACTTTCTTACCCGCCTGATGCCATTCTTCGCCGTACTCGCCGCCACCGCGCAAGTTGGGCACAGCCAGAACGCCTCCCATTTCCATCCAAGTGGCAAAGCCCACCGAGAAATTCGGCGTCAACGAAATACTGAACCCCCCATAGCCATACAGCAACGTCGGATTCTGACCGTCGCGTTTCAAGCCCTTGCGATGCGAAACGATAATCGGCACGCGCGTGCCGTCTTTACTTGTGAAAAAGTCCTGCCGCGATTCGTAGTCATCGGGATTGAAATCCACCTTCGGCTGGCGAATGACGTGAATCGCATTGTCAGCAAGATCGAGACGAAAAATGCTGGCCGGCCGAATATAACTTGTGAACGAAAAGAATGTTTCGGTATCAAACTGCCGACCGCCAAAACCCGTGGCCGTGCCGATGCCGGGAAGTTCAACTTCCGCGGCGTCTTTCCCCTCGAGCGTGAAAGTCTTCACCTGCGTCACAACATCCTTAAGATAAACGCCGACGATCTTCTCCTTGAACAGGCAAGCGCCGTCGAGCGTTGCTTTGTCCGCCGCCACGATTTCCGCAAGATCATCCCGTCCCGGCTTATTCACATCCATCGAGACAATCCGCTTGGTCGGTGCCTCGAAATCCGTAAGAAAGTACAAGGACTCTCCCACGTTGCCTAAGAAGGCAAACTCATTCTCAAAATCACCGATCAGCGTCTTAAACTCCCCATCGAGCGGTGCATCGACGTTCCGCACCAGCACTTGATTCTGAGGATCGGTACTCCGCGAAATGCTCAGCACCAAAAACTTGTTGTCGTCGCTCCGTGAAAGCCAAAAACTCCACGTCGGCTCGTCCGGCCGTTTGTATACAAGCACATCATCGGCCTGGGTCGTTCCCAACTTGTGAAAGTGAATCGCAGGGTTCGTGGCGAGGGCCTGGAATTGCTCCCCCTCTTTGGGTTCAGGATACCGCGCGTAGAAAAAGCCGGTCCCTTCGGCGTTCCAAACGATATTCCCCCAGCGAACCCATTCCAGCTTGTCGTCGAGTTGCTTGCCCGACTCGATTTCCATCACATAAATGGTCGACCAATCGGAACCTGCTTCCTTGCGGCAATAAGCGAGATACTTTGCGTCATCACTCTCGTTGATCTCGCCCAAGGCGATCGTCCCGTCCTCCGACCACTTGTTGGGATCAATCAACACGCGACCTGCACCGTCGTAACGATCGGCCACATACAACACGGCTTGGTTCTGCAAACCGTTGTTCTTCATAAAGAAGTATTTGCCCGCCGTGTGAGTCGGCACAGAATAACGTTCGAAATTCCATAGCTTGGTCAATCGTTCTTGAATCTGTTTACGCAACGGAATCGAATCAAGATATTCCCTGGCGACTGTATTCTGAGCCTTCACCCACTCGGCCACCTCGGCGGAATTGCGCACGTCCTCTTCCAACCACCGATAGGGATCCGCCACGTCGACGCCATGAAACTTGTCGACCTGATCGACGCGGCGCGTTTCGGGATAGGAGTTCATCGCATCTTTTCCTAGGCAAGGGACCTGACCAATAACGATGCCCAGCAAGAGTAGGGCACGGTGACAATTGAGAAACATGACAAAAACTCCGTTGCGGTTGTCAATTTCGAGTAGGATAAGATTGCTAACACGTTAGCAGGCTAGCTGCCGGTTTGGCTAGAGGAATCATTCCAGCGGCGGCAGCGTGGCATACACGTCGAGGTCGTCTCGCTCCCCAAGAATTGCAAACAATTCGCGAACCTGCTCTAAACCCTCCGCAAAACGAAACGGTTTTTCTGGTCTGCTCTTGCTGCCGAGAATGTAATAATCCGGATCAGGATTCAAGAATGTCAGTTCTGATTCTTCATCGGTTGCCGCAAACCAATCCCGTGAACTCGGACTCCCTGCCACATCGATTACTATGTCCGCCGAAAAGACAATCTCTTTACCTTCTGCATCACGACAATGAATCTGAAACGACACGTCGTCGTCTTCATCGTGGCGATCGACGGAAACCACTTCGGTGCCAAGAAGCAGCACATCGATGATCAAATCAGACTGAGCCAGTGGCAAGAGATAGGCATCGTGCCATTCCCGGCCTGTTAGTAATGTCGAACCCGCCAAAGGCTGCCAAGCTTCATCCTGAGCTTTTATCGCCGCCACGCCAAGCGTCGACACAAGCTCGCGGTAGCTGCCCAGTTGTGCATCGTGAGCCAAAACGCTTGCCGCGGGTTGTTCGCTACGCTCAATAAGCTCAGTGGGATATCCCAAATAGCGGGCATAAAGCGCGGCTTCCAAGCCAATAGGGCCAGCTCCCAAAATCGCGATCCGCGGTTGCTCGTCGTCCATGTCCTTGCCTAACTGCTCGCGCTGCGATAGCTCAAAAGCGCGCGATTAAATATCCAACGGCTGGCCAACACACTCGCCACGGTGGCCAGCAATCCGAATCCCGCCATCCAAAGGTTCTCGCGGGTGAGCGGTTTGGCCATCAATCGCGCAGGCACGTTGATCACGACCAGAATCGGCACGATAAACGTAAACACTTGCCGCAGCGGCGTACCCCATGTTCCATCGTAAATTTCCATCGGGTAGCGCGAAAAATTGGTGATGTAAAACCAAAAATCATACAACGTTTGATTCCTACCCAACCAGATGCTTGTCGCCGCCAAAGCGATCATCACGCTGTACAAAATCATGACACCCATCACGACATAGAGCGGATAGAGCACAAACTGCCAAGCGGTCAGCTCCAAGCCTTGAATCCTCGGCACAGAATAAGCCAACAAGATCAGCGCGACGAAAAAATTGCCGAACGACGACCACGCGACCTTACGTAGCGAAACCAAAAACTGAGTATCGATCGGTTTCAACAGCGCAAAATCCAAGCCCCCCGTGCGGACTTGCTCGCTCAGCTCCTCAGCATTGGGCATGAAGAAAGCCTGCACCAGACTGTTCACAAACATCGTCGTGCTGATGAACACAAAGAACTGGTACTTGTCCCAGCCTGCAATCGAGTTCGTCTCGCGATACACCAGGGCATAGAAACCCAAGTTCATGATCATCCACGAAATCGACGAAATCGTGTCGATGATAAAATTCGCGCGAAACGTCATGTCGCGCACGAGGCTATTGCGTGCAAAGGTGAGAAACACACCGAGATACGAGGGTGAGCGGTACATCGTGTCAGCCCCCATATCCGCTGTAACGGCGATAGCCAGCGTTCATCGACAACCGGCAGAGCACCATGAATCCCACCGTCCAAGCCGTCAGCAGAATCAAGCCGCGGGTGAGCGCAGCCCCTTCGACCTTTTGCAGAAATACGACCGAGGGAAAATAAGCCAAATAAGGAAACGGTGTGTAATCGATGATCGTTTTCCAAGGCTCGGGCAAAAACTCAAGCGGGAACATATGGCCCGAAAAGAAAAACACGAACAGCATGTGAACAAAGAGCAGCGAGGAAACTTCCAAAAACCAGAAGGCAATCATCCCCATCGTGGCTTCCATGAAGAAGCCCAACAAAAACGACATCATCAGCGAATACACAAACGCTAAAAAAATGTCGAGCGGTGGCCAGCCCAGGAAGTAATCCCGGCATAAATAAAAGACGAGTGCGAAAGGCGCCGTAGCGATCAAGTAATACACCACTTTGTGGGCGATCCGCGACAGCAGCAAGTAGCTAATCAGATCGATCGGTTGAATCAAAAACTTCTTGATTTCCCCCTCTCGAACTTGCCGCGCGATGCCTGACGCCAATCCCGGCATGCTGGAAAAAGCTCGGGCCAACATCGTGAGCAGGTAATACGCCACGACGTCTTCCCGAGTAAAACCTTGAATGCTGCCTGTCCCCGCCGACGCGAACACGGCCGTCCAGAGAAAAATCTGGGTCACGATCGGCAAAAAGCGCATCAACGTGCCGAGCGCGAAATCACCGCGATAGACTAAGCGTTCTTCGACGCAGATCTTAAAAATCGTCCACCAGGTTGCAGCACGGGCCAGCATACGTCGCAAATTCTCTTAAATTTACATCCTAGCCGCAGGCGGCAGCCAACGGTTTAACTAACCTGAGCAGCCACCACTTCGGGCTCAGAGGCTTTTTTCCCACCTGAAGTCGTGAATAACTCCGCAATCACTTCCTCAAGCGGTGGGTCTTCCACGCTAATATCTTCCAGCGTGTAAGCAGCCAGCACCGAAGCTAACACGGTGGAAATATCACTCCGATTCACTTTCAGCCGTGCCTTGGGCTCTGCGATTTCTAGTACTTCACCGTACCGTGACAAATCGCTCGGCATGCGACCGTTGGCAAATTGCAGCGAAAGCACTTTGTGACCACTGAAGCGGTCGACAATCCCCGCCAACGAACCATCGTAAATAATCTGGCCCTGGGCGATGATCACGACACGCCGGCACAACGCCGCGACGTCTTTCATGTAGTGGCTCGTCAGCAGAATCGTGATCTTACGTTCTTGCTGATAATACTTCAGAAACTTTTGAATGTTGTGCTGGGCAATGACGTCGAGCCCGATCGTCGGTTCATCCAGAAACAACACGTCGGGCGAGTGTAACAGCGCGGCGGTCAGTTCCATCTTCATCCGCTCGCCCAACGACAATTCACGCACTGGTCGCCCCAGCAGATGGCTGACGTCGAGCAAGTCGCACAACTCGTCGCGGGTTCTCGCGAATTCAGCGGGCGGGATGCGATAAATCTTTTGATGCAAAAGAAACGACTCTTGCGCGGGCAGGTCCCACCAAAGTTGATTTTTTTGGCCCATCACCAAGGCGAAGCGTCGCCGGTACTCGTTCTCGCGGAGCCAAGGCACGTGCCCCAACACGCGAGCTTCGCCGCCGTTGGGAGTAATGACACCTGAGAGCAATTTGAGTGTGGTCGTCTTGCCCGCGCCGTTGGGCCCCAGAAACGCCACGAATTCCCCCTGGGCCACATCGAGATCAATCCCCTTCACCGCAGCGACTTCACGATATTCGCGATGAAACAACCCACGCACCGAGGCGAGCAAGCCCTCTTGTTTTTGATAGACGCGGTAGGACTTTTGCAGGTTGCGGATTTCGACGGCGTTCATAGAACTCTGATTATAGGCAGGCTCAATACGAGCGGACAGAGCCGGGCAACCGCAGCCGCGCGCCACGAGCAATTAGCCCTTGAACATCACGCCCAGAAAGGGTAGTCATGCAGGGCCAGCAGCGCGGCAGTTTCGCGCTCGAACTTGGCCTTTTTGTTCGGCGGCGAATTGAAAACCCTATGAAACGCTTGGAAAACTTGTTGCGACGTTGGGCCATTCCCAACCCCACCGCCATCATTATCGCCGGACAGGCCTTTTTCTATTTGCTCAGCCATCTGGGTAATCCCGAGGTCGGGCAATTCGATTTGTCGCGCATCATGCTGTTGCCGGGAATGGTTCTGCAGGGTGAAGTTTGGCGATTGGTTTCCTTCATTTTTTTCCCGCCGGCCACGGACCCTTTATTCGTCATCTTCTTTTGGTTGCTCATGTATCGTTATGGGACGTCGCTCGAAACCGTTTGGGGCACTTATCGTTATAACCTTTTTCTTTTGATTGGATTCCTGGCCGTCATCGCGGCCCACTTTATTGTTCGGGGCCTGGGAGGAGATGGTGCGGTTATGCTCGCGCAATTTTCCGTCAAGTCACTCTCGCGTGGCACGATCGACATCAGCAGCTTTATTTACGGCACCCTGTTTCTGGCTTTTGCCCGGCTGTTCCCCAGTTTTACGATCAACGTCATGTTTATTCTGCCGATGCAAATTCGCTGGCTCGCGTTGATTGCTTGGCTTGGCTATGGCTACGCCTTTTTACGGGGCGACATTTCGGTCAAAATTTTCATCGTTGCCTCGCTCTTGAACTACTTTCTGTTTCTGGGCCGTGACCATCTGCGTGAGATCAAGCAAGGCCAGCGCCGCCGCACGTTCCAGGCCAAGGTCGAGAAGGTGGGCAAGCCGGTTCACACTTGCCGAGTTTGTGGAGCGAACAGCGAAGCATCGCCCAAGATGGCTTTCCGCTACTGCTCAAAATGTGCCGGACAATGTTGCTACTGTCCCGAGCATATCCAGAACCACGAACACGTGCTCGACGAAGCCGCGACAGAATCCTAGCTCGACATTCGCATTCTTTTTTAAACCACGAATCAAACGAATAGCACGAATAAAGACAGAATTTAAAACCGCTCATCCACGCTTACTTCCGCTAATAAATTCATAAGCGTTTGATTAGCGATCATGAGCGGATAATCTTTCCTTCTTTGTTTCGTGTCATTCGTGTCTTTCGTGGTTTCAAAATCTGTAACGAACGTCAATTAAGCAGCTCGTGATTGTCGCTTTTCATTGATCAACGGAAGTAGCAAATCAACAGTCCGCTTGGTGGCCCCCTGCTGATCGAGCACCAATTGTTGTGCACGTTGGCCTAATGCCGTTCCCCACTCCGGCTCTGCCAGTACTCGTCTCACAAACGTCGCCAGTTCTGCTTCATCCTTCACGATATGAGCACCATCGACCCGCAGCAATTGGGCAACAATGTCGCGGAAATTCCAAGTGTTTGGACCAAAACAGGTCGCCACGCCGTAAGCCGCCGGCTCGATCATGTTCTGCCCGCCCCGACCACCGAAACTCCCGCCGACAAAGCCAATACTCGCCGTTCCCCACCAAGCTCCCAGCTCGCCAATCGTATCGACAAGCAGAATCGAGCCGCGTACTGGGTTGCCACTGCTGGCTTGCCCAGCAGTGCTTAGACATGATTGGCCTAATTGTGAACGTCGCGTCCAAGGCAATCCCGATTGCGTGAGCAACTCGCCCACTTCTTCAAATCGCTGGGGATGCCGTGGCACGATCACTAATTTCAAATGCGGATAGTCTTTCACCAATTGCCCGTAAATCCGCACGCCAATTTCTTCTTCTGGCGACTGCGTACTCCCGACAAGAAAAACAATATCGTCCGACTTAAAGCGTGCTAACTCGCGGAGTTGTTGCGTGCGGGGATTAGCGCGATCGGTCATGGCCCCGTCGAATTTCAACGAACCCGTGGCATAAACCCGTTCTGGTCGTGCTCCCAGCTTACAAAAACGCTCGGCCGTTTCTTCATTCTGCGCGGCAATCAGATCGATCCGCGACAACACGCGGGACACTAACGGTCGAAAGCGTGAATAACCGCGAAAACTTTTGTCGCTCAGCCGGCCATTGATGATCGCGACTTGCGCCTCCTGCTCTTTCGCCGCGGCAATCAAGTTCGGCCACAGCTCCAACTCAGCCAACACCAACATATCGGGCCGCACCTGCCGCATCGCGCGCTTGGTCGCCCAACTGAAATCGATCGGGCAATAGAACACCGTGTGGTCGGCGTATTTCTTTTTCCCAAGGTCGTAACCCGCCTTGGTCGTTGTGGAGATCACCACATCCCAATCAGGACGGCAGCCGATGATCTGATTGAGAGTCGTGGCAACCAAATTCACTTCACCGACGCTCACCGCGTGCAGCCAGACGCAAGGACGGTGACCGGTGCGCAAAGGCACGTGTCCCAGCACCTTCTCGGCGAAGCCTTCACGATATTTCCCCTGCCGCCAAGCCGACCACAGCAGCCAAGGCGAGGCCAACAGAAGTACCGTCAAATAGACGGCGTTTAACGTCCAGGCAAATAGTCGTGACACGGGAATCCTTTCCCACAAACACTTCGTCTCTGAATTAGTCCTTGAGATAACGCTCTACATCCAATGCAGCGTGAAACACGCCCAGAATGCATACATCCTTCTCTTCCGTGACATCGTAAGCAATTCGATAGTGACCGTACAAAATGATTCTCACTTCACGGTGGACTATGGATTCGTAACGAAAACCGAGTTCTGGATTTTTCTTCAGCAATTGAACTTTACTATAAATACCTTCAAGCGTTCTAACTGCTGCACTAGGGTTGTCTTGCGAAATGTAGTCGGCGATTAACTCCAGCCAATTCAGTGACTCTTCAGTCCAAACTATCTTTGCCATGACTCAATCCGCTGTTTCGCTGCTTCATTCGAAACGACACGACCAGCAGCAACATCTTGCAAACCTCGTTTAATGACCTTAGCAAAAGCCAATTCCTTCAATAGCTCATCGTAAGTGCTGTCTTCAGGTTGTTGCTGCAAAAGGGCTATCATCTCTTGCTTCGCGGATTCGCGTTCGATCGCACTCATGGCTTCCCTCTTGTCATTACTTGCCGTGACAGTTCTTATATTTCTTGCCGCTGCCGCACGGGCAGGGTTGGTTACGGCCCACCTTTTCGTCGCGGTTGCGGATCGGCTCGAGCTTCTGCTTGGTGTCGGTGCCTTGAATCGCCGCATCCTGCTGTTGCGCGATGTCCGACGTCGTGGGGGCCGACTCGTGAATCGCCGCCGATTCCACCCACGTGCTACCGACGAAATTCTCGTCCAACTGTTCCATCTTGAAGATCAAGTTCGTCACGTAATTCGCCACGCTGCTCCACATGGTCTCGAACATCCGCATGCCTTCGCGTTTGTATTCGACCTTGGGATCAATCTGGGCATAACCTCGCAACCCGACGCTCGAGCGCAAGTGATCCATGCTCAACAGATGCTCTTTCCACGCTTGATCGAGAATCTGCAACAGCACGGCCCGCTCCATCCGCCGCATCTCGGGATGATAGTAATCTTCAACCGCCTGAGAAACTCGTCGCTTGGCCGCGCTATAATCGAGCTTGGCCAAATCTTCGCTCGTCAACGTCGTAGCGCAAGCTGCTTGTAACCATGTGCTCAAATCATCGAGCTTGCCGTTATTGCCCGTGGCATGACCCAGCGTCACCGCCGTGCCCGACTCGGCAAACAGCGCATCGACTCGTTTCTGAGCTTCCGCGGCAACTTCGTTCGCCCGCGCATTATGCTTACGACTATGTTCGACCAGCAGGGCATGAATTTCTTCCCGCTGCTTGGTTTTTAAATCGTCGAGAGAAAGCTCCACGCCAAATCGCTTTTTAGCCCATTCGACAAGCTCTTCGCGTTGCAGGCCCTGTTTTTGACCGGCTTGATTGCGGGAAGCAAAACGATACATCCCCGCCAACACGGGATACTCCGACTCGCGTTCATCATAAGATTGCTGCGCCCGATCACGCGCCAGTTCGATGAACGCTTGAGGCGTCAGGTTCGCCACCTCATCGGGCGTAAGTTCAACGCCAAATTTCTCGTGCAACCAGGCACAAGCTGTTCGTATGCCAAAATCGCTTTCAAGCAAGCGAGCGAGTTCGCTCAAGTCGATCTGGCTGATGGCCTGAGTCGCCTGAGCAATCATGAACTCATTCAACTGATCGCGGCCCACCTTCTTAAGGTCGCGATCGCGGTAGTTCGTGCCCCATCGGATATTGGACCATTTGGCCAACGCTTCCCAATTCCATTCCGATTCTTCTTCGTCGGGTAGGTTCTCTTCGATGGCGTCGTGAATCTGCGTCTCGGCCAATCGATACGCTTCGTCGCGAGCGCGACGCTCGGCATCATCGGCATTCGAATTGCGATAATCGCGCGGATCGAGCTGCACGTTGAGCAAATTGCCGGCCGCGGCGGCATAGGATTCCGTACCGTAATCCGAATCCAAGAATGCCTGCAGGTGTTCTTCCAACTGCTCGCCGATCATCTCCATGATCAACTCGCGGCAATTGTCGCCGTCTAGAATTCGCTGACGATAGCCATAAACCCGCTTGCGCTGCTCGTCCATGACTTCGTCATACTCAAGCAGATTCTTACGAATCTCAAAGTTGCGTTCTTCAACTTTGCGCTGGGCTCCTTCCACACGGCGGGTCACCATGCGGCTTTCAATCGCTTCGCCTTCTTGCATGCCAAGCCGCGTAAGGATGTTCTTCACCCACTCGCCGGCAAAGATCCGCATCAAATCGTCTTCGAGTGATAGGAAAAACCGGCTGCTGCCCGGATCGCCTTGGCGTCCGCAACGACCGCGTAGCTGGAGATCGATACGACGCGACTCGTGACGCTCGGTGCCGACGATGTGCAAGCCGCCAATCTTTTTGACTTCTTGGCCTTGCTCTTTCATCTTTTCACGGCGTTCAATCTTCGTGACCAGTTGCTCCCACTCGTCGTGAGGGACTTCAAGCCGTGAAGAGTATTTATCTTGCAACTCGGCCCAAGCCATCGTGTCGGCGTTGCCGCCCAGAATAATGTCGGTACCGCGACCGGCCATGTTCGTGGCAATCGTGACCGCTCCCAAGCGGCCCGCCTGGGCCACGATTTCTGCTTCGCGTTTGTGTTGCTTGGCGTTAAGCACCTGATGAACAACGCCACGCTTGTTCAGCAAACTTGAGAGCCGTTCGCTCTTTTCGATGGAAACGGTGCCCACCAGAATCGGGCGTCCTGGCGGCTCAATGGTTGTGATCTTGTCGCGAGGAATCACTTCCTTGGTTCGCTCTTCGACCAATTCCAGCGTGATCGATTTTTCGTCCTCGGCGACCAACTTGCCGATGAACCGCGAGCCATTCTTGGTGTCGACCGTCGTGTAGCGATTGAGCCGTTCGATCTCGTCGGCAATGACGTTGTATTTTTCCCGCTCGGTTCGCAAGATCATGTCAGGAAATTCCAACCGCTGCATCGAGCGGTTGGTGGGCACGCCAATCACTTCGAGCTGGTAAATCTTCCAGAATTCCCCTGCTTCGGTGAGGGCGGTCCCCGTCATGCCGGAAATCTTTTTGTACAGCTTAAAGAAGTTTTGCAGCGTGATCGTGGCGAGCGTTTGATTCTCTTCCTTGATCTGCACGCCTTCCTTCGCTTCAACCGCCTGATGCAAGCCATCGCTCCATTGTCGGCCTTCCATCAAGCGTCCCGTGAACTCGTCGACAATGATCACGCGGCCCTGTTGGACGACGTAATTCACGTCAAGCTTGTAGAGATTGTGAGCCTTGAGCGAGTTGTCAATCAAGTGAGGCCACTGCATATTGCCAGCGGTGTAGAAGCTCTCCACGCCAGCTAGCCGTTCCGCTTCGCGCACCCCTTCGTCGGTCAAATGCGCGGAATGTTCTTTTTCCTTGACTTCGAAATGAATCCCTGGCTTTAACTGTCGGGCGATTTTGTCAGCCTTAAGATACTTGGAGACATCGTCCCGCGCGGGTCCGGAAATAATCAACGGCGTTCGCGCTTCGTCGATCAGGATGTTATCGACTTCGTCGACGATCGCGTAGTTGAGCCGGCCCTGCGCTTGTTGCTGATGCTTGGGATAGCGATCATCTCCGCGCGCGGCCTGCTTCATGTTGTCGCGCAAGTAGTCGAAGCCAAACTCGTTGTTCGTGCCGTATGTGATATCACACGCATAAGCTTGCTGGCGTTCGTTGGGATCCATGCCCGACCAAATCGCGTCGACCGTCAGACCCAGGCCGTTGTAAAGCGGAGCCATCCACTCCATGTCGCGGCGGGCCAAATAATCGTTGACCGTCACAACGTGAACGCCCTTACCTTCAATGGCATTCAAGTAAGCGGGTAGCGTGGCGACTAAGGTCTTGCCTTCACCCGTCACCATTTCGGCGATGTTACCGCCGTGCAGAATGATGCCGCCCATGAGCTGGACGTCGTAATGACGCATGCTCAAAAAACGCCGCCCTGCCTCGCGTGCGGCGGCAAAGGCTTCGACCAGCAAGTCATCCAGCGTTTCGCCGGCTGCGAGACGCTCGCGAAACTCGTCGGTCTTCGCGCGCAGTTCGTCATCGGTCAGGGCTTGGTAAGTTGGTTCGAGGGCGGTGATCGCCGCCACCTTGGGGTGGGCCTTCTTGAGATAGCGCGCATTGGCCGAGCCAAACAGCGCCGTGATCGCACGTTCGAAGCGGCTAAGAATGCCGTTACCGAACCCGCTCAGGACTTCCCAAATTCTTTCCAGTACTTCCATCGCTAACTACACGACCCCTTCAATCAGGCAAAAGATAACCTCGGGTGATCACCAAGATGGCTCCACCGGCAACTCGATAGGCCCGGCTGACCTGTTCACGACAGCCAAATCGGCACACAACGACCGCCGCCACCCTGAGGTACGTTACGGCAATTTACGTAAGATTTTCGCAGCAAAAAGTTTATTGCGATTTTGCCAACGGGTCAAGGCAGATAGACAGGGCCCCGGTATACGTAATATCAATCCTCTGAACAAGTTAAGGCGAGTAGCCGCCCGGCCGGGGATGACAAATCCTTCAGTACTGTCAGTGGGGAGTCAACAACGCACATGTTGGCTACTTAGGTCAAAAACACAAGACCCTGAGCTAAGGCCAGAAACAGTCAAAAGTCGACCAGCAAGCTGTATTTTCGGCCCGCCAAAATAGCCCATCACATCGTGCCAGTGGTTAGTCGCAAGTTCGAAACCTAACACTTATCTCTCTGTTTTTAGGCTGATAGCTTCCGATAAACTCTTACGGGTGCACGATATCGCCCCGGAGTTCTCGCCTTGAATAAGTGATCCACCATGCCGCCCTCTCCTGGTTCAGTAGAACTGAGCATCGACGAGCTTCGCAGCGGCAGCCGGCTCTCCCATTCGATTCTGGATGCCAACGACTTACTGCTCCTGGCCGCTGGAACAGAAATTACCGACCCGATCAAGAAACGGCTCATCGACCGGGGCATCCAAGCGGTTTATCTCCATCCGCAAGACGCAGCACGGATGCTTGCGCCTCAGCCTAAACGATCTGATGTTACGGCGACCTCAAAGCCCAAAAGCACACTGCCCTCCGCTGTCTCGCCAAGACCATCCTTGACATCCACCAAATCAGTAGCGGAGTTGAACCAACAGGTTGCGCGTTTGGGCTCGCGAGTTTCGCTGAGCGTCAGCAACATGGATCCGCCGCTTAAGAATCGCCAGCGGCGCGTGGCAAGCGAACCCTATGATCCGCAACAGCGCGAACGCCTCACCAAACAATTCGCGACGACCAAGAAGCTGTTGGATACGATGATCCGCCACGCAATCGCGGGGCTGTCACAAGACACCCGCGCAGTCCGCGTGGTCGCCAACGGCGCCACCGCGGAGTTGATCCACGACCCCGACCATACCATCGCCACGTCGGCCGAAGTCTCTCCCAATCCTGAAATCACCGAGCGCGCCGTACGCACTTCGGTGCTGGCCATGGCGATTGCCATTGAAATGGGTTGGGATGAACACTTGGTTCGCGAAGTGGGTCAATGCGGACTCGTCCACGATTGGGGCATGTACCGCCTAGAGAAAAAAATTCATTCCCAACGTTCAACGCTCACGAATGATGCCCGTGAACAAATGGCACAGCATCCGCTCTACACGTTCGAGATGCTCGAAAAGATGCACGAGCTCTCCGACAGCGTTCGCATCGCGGCGGCACAAGTTCACGAAAAACTCGACGGCTCCGGCTATCCGCGATGTTTGAAAGATAATCAGATTCACCCCTATGCCAAGATTCTGCACGTTGCCGATGCGTATGTTTCTCTCACCGAAGAAACCTGGGGCCGCCCCGCGTTTATTGCCTACGATGTGATGGTTTACTTACTGAGCCAAGTCAAAACCAAAAGCATTTCCATCGATGCCGTGCGGGCGTTGCTCAACGTCGTGGCCCTATTTCCGATTGGCAGCCACGTGCAACTCAGCGATGGTTCCGAGGCCCGTGTGATTCGCCGCGGCAACGGTCCGTATACCGAGCCGGTCGTGCAGCGCGTCGGTGCCGACCGGCGTCTGCGCATGGATAAGGGGCATTCGTCGATTGTTGATCTTTCGCAGTCGGAACTCAAAGTCACCGCGCCGCTGCCCCATCCCACGCGGCAAGAAGAACGAATTGCCGACCCATCGACGACCGATCTGCTCTGGGAATAGAGCTGCTCTAGGAATAGGTCACTTGCTGAATCGTTGCAGCGTGTAACCCAGCACGAACACGCCGACCGCCACGAGCAGAAACTGCAACATCTTCCCCGCACTAATATGATTGCCCAGCTGCGCGATCATCGCCAGAGGCGGGATCGTCAAGCCGATGAACTGCAGGAATCGGGCCAGTGGTTGCATCACCCGAAACTACCGACCCGAAGTAATTCCTGCAAGGAGCCACAGGCCAATAGCATAAATACAGTGCATGGCTTACGATGTGATTATCAAGGCGGAAACAATGTCAGACCCATTCGAAAAACCAAGTTACGCAACTCTCATCGGCCGTGCCTTGCGACTGCGCTGCCCCGCCTGCGGCGAAGGAAAGCTGTTCCGCAATTGGATCAGCATGAACGATCCCTGCCCCAAGTGCGGCCGCAAGTTTGACCGTGCCCCTGGCTATCTGTTAGGGTCGATCTACTTCAACTACGGCGTGACCGCCCTGATGGTCGTTGTGATCTATTTCTCACTTTACTTAACAAAAACGTCCACTAGCCGGCAACTGCTGTGGATTCTTACGGCGTACAGCCTGCTGTTTCCGATCTGGTTTTTTCGCTATGGCCGCGCGCTGTGGATTGCTTTCGACGAGCGGTGGGATCCCTGGCCGAACGAAGAAGAACGCCGCCAGTTGGCCGACATGGCTCAGCCGCGCGTGACGCTCGCCGACGATCGGTCTTGAGCTTGAGCCTGTTGCTCGCGGGCACGCTTGATCGACAGGTACGCCGCTCCGCCAAAGGTGCCGATAATCACAAAGGGCATCGCCATCATGAACAGGATGCTATAGAAGTAGCCCGTCGCGCGAGCCAACGAAACCGGATCGCTCCCCGACATGCCATCTTTGCACGTGGGGCAAGCCCATGCTTCGCCAGTCGTCATCACGATGACAAAACCGGCCAGCAGCAACAGGGCAATCAGCTTTTTCGTGCGAGGTAAGTTCATATTGTTATTTTACCCTCAACCGGTGGTGGGGGGCCAGATGTGATAGAGCATCACGTAAACCACCACCCCCGTAATGGAAACATACAGCCAAATCGGGAAAGTCCATTGCGAAATCCGCCGGTGGCGGGCGAGATAGGCCATTTGCTTCTCGCTGGGCAATTCCGCCGCACCCCCAAAGCCATGCCCCCACAGAGCGTAGCTAATCGAAGCAATCGCCAGAAACGGCACCGCCGCCGCCAGCACGACATGGGTGAGCAAAATCACGAGATAAATCAATTTCACAACGCCAGGATGCGTAAATTTCACGCTCCCCGCCGACCAGTGATAGGTCAGATAACTCACCAGAAACACGCACGACACGACAAATGCCGACAGCATCACCCAGCCATGGGCCCGGTTGGCACCACGCTTGATCAAAACGTAGCCCGCGACCAGCAAACAAGTCGCCAGTGCATTGAGCCCAGCATTCAAATGAACAAGCGGATGCGCATCAAAAGCAAAAATCAAGTTCGCCATCTCAATTCCCAGCCGCTTGCGACTTAGCGCCCTTTTCCGCCAAACAATCCAAAAGCAGCAATCGCAACTTCTTCGATTGGCTGATGCTCGTGGCGTCAAACATCCCACGAACCTTGCCCTCGCGGTCGATCACGATGGCGTAATCTTTATGCCCCCGCCAGGTAACTTCGAGCTTCATGATGTCTTCGCCCACCCGTTTGATGTAATCGAACGGCCCCCGCACAAACAGCCATCGCTCGGGGTCCGCTTGATAGCGGTTAGCGTAGTCTTGTAGCACTTCCTCGGTGTCGTTGTCGGGGTCGACCGTGATACTCACCCACGTCACGTCTTTGAGTTCCGGCAAATCATGAAGCTGCTTAATGTTGGCGTTCAGCCGTGGGCATTGGCCAGGGCAGCTGGCGAAGAAGAAGCTCGCCACCCAGACCCGGCCCTTCATGTCGGCCGAGAAAAATGTTTCGCCGCTTCGCTCGGTGAGTTCAAACTCTTCCAGCGGCGGGCCATCGAATGTGAGTCCACCCACCTCCCTGCTTGCTTCAAATTCGCGCACCCGCTCGTTGACTTGATACCATTTCCAGCCGCCGTAGGCACCCAGAAACAGCACCATGACCGACAACCAATACGGCAACGTTGAGTTGTTCATAACAGATCTCCCGTCGTCCGCGTGCCGGCAATCTTCCACGACAGCGCAACTGTCACCACGGCAAAAGCCACTGACACGGCCCAACAGACCGGCAGGCTCGGCAATACTTCCACCATACTCCGATCGCCAAAGTGCAAATAGTGTCGCAAACCCGCAACCCCGTAAGTGAGCGGGTTAAACCGCGAGAGAAACGTAATCCAGCTCGTCGGATCATCGGGAAATAATGACCCCGACAGCAGCCACATGGGGAACAGAAACACGCTCATGATCGCGTGGAAACCTTGGCTCGATTCCATCCGCCACGCAATAAAAAAGCCGAGACCTGTGAGCGCCACGGCGATCACCGCCATCAGCGCGATCGCTTGCAGAACTTCGGCCAACGACCCCGGAGCACCAAGCGTCGCGCTCCCCAACGCTAAAAATAACAAGGCCTGCAGCATAGCGATGGCCGACCCGCCGACGATCTTCCCCAACACCATCGCCCAGCGTGGCGCGGGAGACACCAACACCGATTGCATGAATCCCTCGCGGCGATCTTCAATGATCGAAATCGTCGCAAAGATCGCCGTGAACAACAAAATCATCGTGATCGTGCCGGGAAAGAAAAACGCGAACCCCAGATCGTTGCTCCGAAGACCCAAGCTGAACAATCCCCAAAACATGACCGGCTGCACGAGCGCACCGATCACGCGGTTTCGCTGACGAAAGAATCGCACCAGCTCACGCTGCGCGAGCGTCATAATCACGGGCAAAGCCGGAACCGCGATGATGCGTTCAGTTGCCATCACTTTCCTCCGACCAGAATTTGTGACCTGTGCGGTCAATAAACACATCCTCAAGCGTTGGCTTGCCGAGTGTGATCGATTGAATCTCGCTCGGAAATGCTTCAACGAGTTTAGCAATCCACAGATGACCCTCGGGTTGCTCCAAGCGGACTTGATTCTCCAACACGATGACTTCACAACCAAATTTATTTTTGATCGCCGCCGCGAGTTCCGCGGGCTGTGCCGTGCGAATTGTAATCGAATCGCCCCCCACCGAGGCTTGCAGCGCCGTGGGCGTATCGAGCGCAGCCAACTTGCCGTTGTGCATGATTGCGATCCGATCCGCGCGATCAGCTTCTTCGAGCAAATGCGTCGTGAGCACAATCGTCACGCCGTCGGTCGCGCGAATCTGCTGCAAATACTTCCATAAGTCCGAGCGCGCCCCCGGATCAAGGCCCGTCGACGGTTCATCGAGCAGCAACAATTGCGGACGATGCAATAATCCCTTGGCAAGCTCCACTCGCCGTCGCATGCCGCCGGAGAGCGTCTCGGTGAGATCCCCTGCCCTGTCGGCGATCCCCAGCGCGTTGAGCATTTCTTCGGAACGGTTTCGCAACGCCGCGCCATTCATCCCGTAGAGTTTCCCCTGATGGTGCAGGTTTTCCGCCACGGTCAGCTTCTTGTCGAGGCTCGGCGCTTGAAACACAACGCCCAATCGACTGCGTATCGCCGCGGCGTCGGTGTGAAGGTTGTAGCCCAGCATCGTGATCTCGCCCGTTTGCAGGGGGATCAACGTCGACAACACGCGAAACAAGGTTGTCTTGCCGCTGCCGTTGGGGCCTAAAAAGACAAAGATTTCGCCGCTCGCCACACTAAGTGACAGGCCGTCAACCGCCGTTCGCGATCCATAACGGTGCGAAACTCCGGAGACATCAATCGCGGTTTCGGCTGGCATGGTTTAAAAGTTGTGAGCAGTTGCCGGTCGCTCTTGATGGTGAAAGGAAATTCAACTCACGTCGTGGGCTTGATCTCGTACCCTTCTTTTTGCATTTCCAGGGGAAGATCCACGTCGTCTTCAATCTTCTGAGTTTGAGCCGGTCGTTCCGCCGTGAATCGCAAGCGATCGAACGAGGCAAAACGCATCCGCAAACCTACGTCGGGAATCAGGGCGAAAATCAACAGCGCCGACATGATGCTCGCCGGCACTGTCAGCACCCATTTCCAGTTGGCTTCCCACTTGAGATGCATAAAGAACATGATCACCAGCATCGCCTTCGTACACGAGACGGCCATCATGAACGCCCGGCTCACTTCGGTGGGGACGTTGCTCCGCCAAAAATCGAAGTACGTGAGGAACGAAAACGAAGTCAGCACGCACAGCGCCAAAAAGACCGCAATGTAAATTCCATTGCCGCCGTGGTGCTCGTGCTCGTGCTCGCCATGATGTGCGTGCGTGGTTTGTTGATCGTTGTGGGACATATATTCAATCTCCACTGAGCCGTGAACCGGCCGGGATTTAAAACAAATAAAGTAATGGGAACAGGAAAATCCAAACCAAGTCGACGAAGTGCCAATACAGGCCGATGTTCTCGATCGTCCCTGCAGAGGCCCGATTGAGCGTCATCGTCAGCGCCAACCCAAAGGCAATCAAACCAACCACAACGTGCAACGCGTGAAAGCCGGTGAGCAAAAAGTAAGTGCTCGCCCACATGTTGCCACCAGGAATCATGATCGGCAGCTTCAGCCAGTAATGCTGATCGTTGAGCCCCACGGGATGATCGTCCGCTTCGCCCAACTCATAAGCATCGCCCGTTCCATCGCTCTCCGTGGCAACCAGCCGGAACGGTGACTCAGTATTAGTTGACACATGGCCGCCCGGATGATGTTCGTGAACGCTGGCCCGCGGGTAAATCGCGTCGGCGAGTTTCCCAATCTTGATCCGCCCTTCCGGCGAATCCGGGTTATCTCGCAACGTCACCTCGGCGTCATCCACTTGTCGCAGAATGCCATCAATGATCGCCAGATGCTCTTTATCGATGTCGGTGCGTTCTTTCTTGTTCTCGATCTCGGTCTTCATCGCCGTCAATCGCACGCGGACGGCCTGCGCGTAGTAAACGTCTGGCTTTTCAAAAATCTGGCTGTGCGGCTTCATGGGATAAATACCATGCGAAAACTTCGCGTTGTACTCAAACATCTTGATGCCCAAGAACACGCATCCCAACAGCAGCGTCAGCAGCATCCATCCCTTGGCGGTCGAAGATTGATCTTTCTTGGCGGCTTCAAACGCGAGCACAACGGTCACGCTGGAACAAATCAGCACGAACGTGTTGATCGCGCCCCAAATTTCCGCCAGATGCACGTCGTGCGTCGACGGCCAAGAAATCGCACCGAACCGCAGCACGATATATGTGCCGATCAGCCCGGCGAAAAACATAATTTCGGTCGACAAAAACAACCACATGAACGTCTTGCCGTTGGAAATCGGCAACGCCGGTTGATAGTCGAATGTCGGGCCATGCCCGTGATGATCGTCGCTCATAATTAGCTACTCAATTCATAGAACACGGATGAACGCAGATTTGGCGGAGGGTCGCTGATTAAAATCATTTTCTTATCTGCGACAATCGGCCAAATCAGCGTCTATCTGCGTTCCATTCCGTTCTTACTAAAGTGTCACCACCAATAACATCGCCAGCCAAGCCGGCAAAAATAATATCGACGCTCGCAACAACAATCGTGCGGATTGCGTGTCCCGAAAAATGGCAAAGCGAATCGCTAAGGCGGCTTGAACAGCGCCCAGGGCGAACGTCCAAGTCAAATACAACAGCGGGCTTCCTCCCGTCGGCACAATCGCGGGGATCAAGCTCACCGGCACCAACAGCGCGGCACCAATCACGGCCTGCGCCCCCGCACGCATCCCCGTGGGATCAACCACAGTAAGCATCTTGTGGCCCGCGGTGGCGTAATCATGACGATACAACCACGCGATCGCCATGAAGTGCGGAAACTGCCATAAGAACAACACGGCCACCAACGACCACGCCGTCAAGTTGAGTGGTGCTCCCGTGGCGGTCCAACCCATGAGAATCGGAATCGCCCCCGCTACTGCCCCCACGGTTGTATTAAACGTGCTGCGAGTTTTGAGCGGAGTGTAAATCGGCACGTACAGAATCCAACTCGCCAAGCCCAACACGGCGGTGAGCATATTCACTTGCCACAACAATAAGCCCATCCCGGCCAGCAAACATAACACCGACAGCACGATGGCTTCATGGCTTGTGACTCGGCCCGCGGGAAGTGGCCGATTGGCAGTCCGCGGCATGCGAGCATCATTCACGCGCTCGAGCCATTGATTCGCGATACTCGCACTGGCGGCGACCAACCCCGTACCTGCCAAGGCGAACAGCAGCACGCGCATGTCGAGGGCGTGCGGCGCGGCCAAGCAAGCCGCTGCGCTCGCCACGATTAATTCCAACAGCACGATCCGCGGCTTGGTCAACTCCAGATAGTCTGCCAACCGCGCGAGCGATGTGTTTTCTGAACGCTCGGCAACAAGAATCGAAGGATTGCTCATAGCGCCACCTCCATTGTTGCATTGACGGGTGACGATAATTTTGGCAAGCCCACGCGAAGCTGTCGCGCGGCCCGTATGGCAATCGCCAGCGCCGTCACAAGGATCAACGATCCCACGGCCACGTGGCTCGTGACGATTCCCGCTTGATGAGCATTGTCGGCCGTGTTCACGAACTGCGGATCACCCAACAGCGAAGCGGCCCAGCGTGGCAAACCATATTTCACCATCCAGGTCGAAACCCCAAGTAGCACCTGAACCAGAATCAACGCAACCAGTGTCAAACTCCGTCCGCGTTCCAGTCTGTTACGAAATGCCTGCCAGGCAAGCATTCCCACATGGACCGTGATCGCCAGGGCCAACAGCAAATGAAAATACACAGCCGCTTGAAAAACCACCGCTGCAGAGGGATTCGTCAAATGCGGGCTGTGCCGCACGAGCGCTCCCACGATCAACTGAGCGTAAGCCAACACCGTGGTCAGCACGGCCAGCCTTAAAAATTTCTTGTTGCCAGGGGTTGCTTCAATCTGTCCAGCGTTCTGCCACCACTTGGAAGTGACGACCACCATGCCCACGCACAAGGCAAAGAACGCGGGGCCCGTGCAACCGTGAATCAGAGCTAAGGTTCGCTCGTCAAAGACAACTCGCATGCCACCGAGCAGTCCTTGCAAAATCACGCCGGCGAGAATCACCAAGCTGTACTTGCGCACCCAACTTCGTGATTCACATCGCCAACACACGGCCACCAAGGCAATCGCCAGAAAACCCGCGGCTGCGCCAAGCAATCGATGGCCATGCTCGACAAATTTGTCCCCCTCGGAATCGAGCCAAGGGTAGAACAACATAAAATGACCGTCTGAAGTCAGCCAATCCTTAAACGCCATTCCCGCGCCGGTGGTTGTCACCAATCCGCCAACCCAGATCAAGGGAAACGTCGCGCACGCCAACAGCCAAGCCCAGCGATGGGGCCAGCGAGAATTACTCAGGCTAGGCGAGGGTGCGTTCATGCAGGTCAATGGGCCGGTGCGGGTTGAGACTCGACACCAGGCTTCGGTGGTTGCGTTTGTGGATAGTAATCTTCTTCCACTTCCGGTGAACCATATTCGTAGGGTCCGCGGTAAATGATCGGTTGGAAATCGAAGTTGCCGTGGCCCGGTGGGCTGGGGGCTTGCCATTCCAAACCGTTGGCATGCCAAGGATTGCGACCCGCACGAGGTCCAAAGAACATGCTGCCGAAGAAATTGATCACAAAGATAATCTGCCCGCCCACCATGATGAACGCACACCAACTAATGAACTGGTTCAGCCCCAGCAGATTGCGGAACGTTTCGTAGTGATACGGATCAGCCAACCGGCGGGGGAAACCCTGCATACCCAAGATATGCATCGGATAGAACACGCAGTTCATCAAGACAAACGTCAGGGCAAAGTGGACCTTGCCCCACGAGTCGTTCATCATGCGGCCAAACATCTTGGGGAACCAAAAATAGATACCGCCGAACACAGCCATCGCCGTGCCGCAGAACAGCACGTAATGGAAGTGAGCCACAATGTAATACGTATCGTGAATGAAAATATCGACCGGCGTGGCAGCCATGAAAATGCCGCTCAAGCCGCCGATGATAAACATCGACACAAACGAAATGGCAAACAACATCGGCGTGGTGTATTGGATTTTTCCACCCCACAGCGTGCCGAGCCAATTGAAGGTCTTAATCGCACTGGGAAGGGCGATCATCATCGTCGACACCATGAACGTCATGCCCAGCATTGGATTCATGCCCGACACAAACATGTGGTGGCCCCACACGATGAAGCCCAAGCCCGCGATGCCGGAAATCGAGTACACCATCGGTTTGTAACCAAACAGCGGCTTCCGCGCGAACGTGCTGATGATGTCCGACACCATGCCCATTGCCGGCAAGATCATGATGTACACGGCCGGATGACTATAGAACCAGAACAAATGCTGCCACAACAATGGCTGACCGCCACCGGTGGCCAGTGCCGAGTTATTGGCCGACGCTCCTTCAGCTAGAAAGAAGCCCGTGCCCAACATGCGGTCGCTCAATTGCATGAAGCCTGCAGAGGTCAGCACCGGCAACGCGAAAGCTTGCAAAATCGCGGTGATGAACATGCCCCAAATCGTCATCGGCAGACGGAACATTGTCATGCCGGGGGCACGCATCTGTATGATCGTCGTCATGTAGTTGATCGAGCCCATCATCGACGAAATGCCGACGAAGGTCACACCCATCAACCAGAGCGTCTGCCCGGTGAGGCTACCCGGCGCCGCAGCTTCGATCACCGATAACGGCGGGTAGGAGGTCCACCCGCCTTGGGCAGCACCTCCTTCCACGAAAAAGCTCGCACCAATGAAGAAGAACGCCGGCCACATGAACCAGTAGCTCAGCATGTTCAAAATCGGCACCGCCATATCGTCGGCACCAATCATCAGCGGAATCAGGAAGTTGCCAAACGCACCGGCCAGCACCGGAATAATCACAAAGAAAATCATCACCGTGGCGTGCATGGTGACGAGCATCGTGTAATTTTCGGGAGCAATCTGGCCCCCTTCATTGGCCGCGAGCAAATTGCCGAGGATGGGCATCGGCCGCCAGGGATAAGCCAACTGCCAACGAATGCCCAGTGCCAGCAACCCGCCGACGATGAACCACAACAGCGTGCTGAACAAAAATTGCAGGCCGATGATCTTATGATCGAGCGAGAAGACATAGGTCTTCAAGAAACTGCCCGTGTGGGCATGTTCCTTCTCGGCAACGCTGGGAACAGTAACACTACTCATGGGATTCTCGATTGCTCGTTCAAGCTAGGTGCCGATCAGGGCACCCCAAAGTTACTCGTGCTTTAATGTTGGTGTTATTCAGTCTCGGGAACTTGGACCCGCATTGTCTTTTGCTCGTTGGCCATCTCGACGAGCTTGGCTTCGTATTCGGGGCGCGGCAGAAAATAAACGCGCCCCTTCATCTTGTAATGTCCCCAACCACACAGCTCGGCGCACACGATGTCGAACCCACCCGTCTTCTTGGCCTTGAACCACATCTGCTGCAACATGCCGGGCACAACGTCCTGCTTCATCCGCAAGTTTGGCAGGAAGAAACTGTGCAGCACGTCGGCACTCGTGATGTTGAGCAAAATCTCTTCATTCACCGGTAAGTAGAATTTACCGTCGGTGCGAATGATGTCGTCTTCGGTATACAGCTCATTATCGGGGCCCGGGTAACGGAAGTCCCAGTTGAATTGTCGCCCCGTGACTTCCGCCGTGATGGGGATCTTCGGCACGTCCATCTTGGCTGCCGCCCACGCTTCCATTTGGTAGATGGCAATAAACAGCAACGTCACCGCCGGCAAAATCGTCCACACAAGTTCCAACGCATGGCTACCGTGAGAAAATTTCACCGGTTCGTCATTCGATCGGGCATCGTATTTCCACGAAAACCAAAAGAGCGCCATTTCGGTCACGATGAACACCGCGCCCGTCAGGTACAGAATGAACATGAACAGGCTATCGATTGTCCGGCCATGCTCCGACACATCGCGAGGCAGCCAGATATTGAAGTAGGGCGCAGCGACGAACGTTGCCACCCCACCAATCGGGACCAACAAAAACAGGAAACTCCAAAACCGTCTCACGACCGCTCTCCACGTATGGGAAAGTTGTTTGTAATTGCCACGGAGCCGCGTCTCTGTGGTAAAAAAATAGCTACTTCACCGACTCGACATTCACCGGCAAGGCATACAGCGGACGACTCGGCATCTCATACGGCAACGACAGCACATAGTCGACGATGTTCCACATCTCTTCTTCGGTCAGCGTGCCTTGCGCCCCGGCACTTGCGGGACCGCTACCCGGCATCGGCGTTCCCGCGATGCCAGCAAAAATCCGCCAGAAAATATCGATCCGACGATTACCACCGCGATAAACTCCAAACCGCAAGTTACGCGGAATCGCGTTCCGTACGGGGAACAATGTCGCGGCCACTTCGGCACGTTCATCGGCCAACTCTTCGTCCGTCCCCTTGGCAACCGATTCGAGGAACAAATGGTGGGCCTTGTTCCAGTTGTCGAAATCGTCCTGCTGACCGTCACCCAAGGCCGTGGGGCCGTGGCACTTCACGCAGTTGGCTCGCACACCAAAGAATAATTCGCGTCCCTTGGCCACCGAAGCGGCAACTTCCTCCGGCGAACGATCATCCTTGGGAATCATATCCTCGGCAGGAACAATGATCTGCTCGTTGGCGGCATTCCAATCGTCGACGATCTCGGTGAGCAGATCCATGACCGCTGTCCGCTGATCGGCATCCTCGGCGGGATTCAGTGCGATCAACCGCGTTTGTGGTTCACCATCCTCATCAAGCACCGGCTCACCTGTCTTTTCATCAATGACGTCTTCTTCGCCCAAATCATTGAAGGCATAATTCGTGAGCGCCGTTTCCATCTGCCCGCGAATCGCCAAATACTTCACGTATTCGATCAAAGCCTCGATCTCGGCCTCAGGCAGCAGCGAGAACGACGGCATGGCCGTTCCCGGAATGCCGTTGACCATGATGCGATGCAAGTCTTCCATCGTCGGCCGCGCGGCCGTGTAGGTCGACTTGAACTTAAACACACCTTGACGATAGTCACGCGGATAAGGATTCAAGAACAACGCCGTGGGACCGCGGCCATCGCCGCTGATGCCGTGGCAATGCACGCAGTGCTGACGATAAAGGCCAAACTTGGCACCCTTTTCGTCGGACCAAGCAGGTCCCGCTGCCATTTTCAGTTTGCGAGCATCAAGGCCCGATTCGGGCATCACAAAGGGCTTATCCGGCGTGCCGAACATCGCTTCAAGCACGTCGGCAATTTGCTGTTGATATTCCGGCGGCGTCGGCGTGGCGTCGGACACCATTTGCACCATGTTCAAATGGAACTGTGGCGCACTCGGCGTATCGCACCCTACGGCGAACACCGTCACCAACAAGCAGCCCATCAAATTGCAGAAGCTGGCCCGATTCATTTGGTGTACTTACATCTTTCGTGATTGAAAATCGTTATCCGCCAAACGCCGCCGCTGGCACCGTGAGATTCACGTCCTTCACTTCATCCTCGGCCAATTTGATCTTGAACCGTCCCTTGTTCGACCACTTCAACTCTTTGGCTTCGGGAGTGGTCAACACAAGCGATTTGCCTGGCCCCACTGCACTTTCGTGCCAAACTTGGAATTCCAAATCTTCGCCCGCGGGCAAATTTGGAATTTCAAACGTGCCATCCTCAGCCGTCACGGCCACGTAGCCATTCTCGCGTGGCAAGAAATACGCGAGCATCCACGGATGGATACTGCACCGCACGCTAACCGGCACGGCCTCTTCCTTCTGTGGCTTGAAGGGAATCGTTGCGTCCGCCGGGATCGTTTGATTGAAACTGTTCTTACCTTCAATGTTCGTGTTATGGCCCACGGGATCGCTGTTCTTAATTAGCATCGTCGTCCCCAATCGCAAAGGAAACACGTGCGTGAGAAACACGCACACCTTTTGATCGAAGACGGCTTCCCCTTCGCCACCCTTCATCGAATCGTGAACACGCGAAGCACTGCGAACAAAGACAGCCACGTTGGCGATGCCTTTCGTAGCATCATCCACCAGCAGCGTCTGCTGCAACGGTGCCTTACCGTCGATCGTGCAGGCAGCCATATCCTTGTTCACGTTGTAGGGCTGCATCTCCGGCGGTGTGCCGTCGAAAACAAACTTGCCCTTGAGCGTGGCCCAACCCGTTCCCGTCGCGACCGCAGCCCCTCCGCCACCAGCTTCACCAGTGGAAAACGACTCGCGAATTTTTTCGGCGGCAGCCAGATTACCCACAGGACCGAGCTCTTCACGTCGGTTGCAGCCAGCCAGCACCATCAGCCCCACCAGCAACAACAAACTGTTTTGCCGTGAATTGATGTGCCGGTTGCGTGTGAATGAAAGAATCATGTTCTTAGTTCTTGTTTGCTTGCTCGTCGCTTATTTACCAACAGCCGCCGCGGGGACTTTGATTTCGCCCAAGTCGAGCGTCTCGCCTGCAGTAATTTTCAATTTACTCCGCCCACGACGATCGGTCTTACCTGCCTTCAAGGCCATATTCTTCATATTGCCTTTCGCTTCGTGCCAAAAGACAAACTCGTGCGTGCCGACGGGAATGTTTTTGATCTCGAACTCTCCCTTGTCGTTGGAAATCCCAACGTAGGGATCTTCCCGCACAACAACGTAGCCCTTCATCCAAGGATGAATGTTGCAGGCCACGGGAGCGGGAATCGGCTCTGCTTTGGCTAGAGTTAAACTTACCGGAGTTCCGGTCGTGATCATTTGATTGAAGGCAGGGTTCACAGCAAAGGCCGCATTCGTGTTATGGCCGATCGGATCGCTGTTGGCGATTTGCACGGGCTGCCCTGTCCGAACGGCGAGCACGTGCGGCTCGAAGCGGCAGCCTTTGTTATCAAGCACCACGGGCTCCTTCGCACCGGCGGCAAAATCGGGATGCACGTCCACAGGCTTGCGGCTGTAAAGAAACACCACTGCGTTCTCCAATGCTCCGCCGTCGCCGACTACGACCGACTCATCGACCAGGTTGTGGTTGCCGCAAGTTTCTGGATCTTTCGTGACGTTGATCTTCACCGGCTCGCCCACCGAGCCGTCCACCACGAACTTCCCTTTCAAGGAACCCCATTCCGCTGCGCTGACTTGTCCCGTAAGGCTGCAAACGGCAGCCGCGACTAACATGAATCGTGTGATCGTGTTCATCATCATTTCTCCTATTACTCTACCCGTATCCGCACGAAAGCTATTCACCGCCAGTTTCGCCGGATTCAGGAGGAGTTGCCTGTGCTGGAGCGCTGGCCGCTGCGGCCGCTTCCACCAAAGGCGATACCTGGGTTTTCCGTTTCGCATACAAATCGAAATTCATCAACAAGTCAACCAATCCGCTGAGCTGCTCCAGGCTTGTGCCTTCAAACAGCTTCTGCGCGACGCCACCCAAATAGGGTGCATCCGGATTATAAGGAATGTTCACCGGCATGCCCGTGTAAGGCAGAATCCGCTTGGGATTCGCAACCCAATCGCGTACATAGTCAGGCCGCAAGCGCGGATGCACGTTCGCCAAATTCGGGCCAAACGTCGTTGGGTCGCCTTGCGGCTGGAAGTCTTCCACCGCATGGCACTTCACGCAGTAGTTGCCGTCGACCACGATGTTCATCGCCTCGGCAAACCGCTCGGGACGTTCTTTCTCTTGCGAAGCAAGATAGCTTTGCCGTTGCTGCTTGTTGTACTCGTAGGGGAAAGGTGCGTTCGACGCCGCAGCGAAGTAATCGACCAACTTGGCCGCTTCGTCGCTCGACATATGGAAGTTCGGCATTCTCATCACGACCGCCGGGCGGATCGCAATGGGGTCCATCAAAAAGGCGTGCAGCCAACCCGTCTGGACCTTTTCACCTTCCATCATCAACGGCGGCGGCAACCAACCCCAAGCTTCGGCACCCTTCACTTGAGGATTCGCTTGCTTGGCGTGGGCGATCACCTTCGGGAATAAGTAGCGAGCTAAATCGCCACCCCAAGCCGGGAACGCAGCGCCTTCCGCAGGGCCGTAATCGGTTCGGCTTCCCGGCACCATGGGATCTTGAATCCCCATGAACCAAGCTTCGCCGTCGATCAACGTGTCCCGCCACAAAGTAAATCGGTAATAGGGATCGGACTCCATGTCGTCCGGCTCAATAGGCAAGCCGTCGATATCGACCTTAAGTGGCTCGCCCGTTTCTTCGTTCATCACCGGCTGACCCACCAACCGCGAGTGCAAACGACCGCGCGGATCGAGAACCAACGATTCGGCAACTTCCTGTTCCGAGAACTTGCGCTCCAGGAACGGGAAGTCGACCACGTCCACCGGCGATTCAAAATCACCGTCGTGGAAGGCCACGTCCCACATTTCCATCCGCATCGTATGGCAGCCGGCGCAGTTGAAGGTTTCCAACACGGCCTTGCCTTCAACGATCGCCTTCTGACGTTCGTTCGGATGATAAACAAACTTGTCCGCAGGCGGTTCGCTCACCAAGCCCAGCACAAACGTGATGACCGCTTCGCGTTCTTCTTCGCTGAACGGGAACTTCGGCATGCGAAGACGTTCGTTGTAGGTCTTATTCTTTGTCGTCTTGTAGTCGTAGCTCCGCGGGGCACGTAGTTTCTGCCAAATAAATCCATCACGCGAATGGCTCACCAATGCTTGCAGGTAATAGCTAATGCCGTCGTTGACGAAGTCAGCAGGGTCAAGATGACCGTGCCCACCAGCATGCTCATCTTCAACGTGCCCGTCCGTCGAAGCATGAGCCGAATCCGCCGCAGGATCACCTGATTTCACTGGTGCCTCAGCGTGAGTATCTGCCGCTGCATGAGTCTCCGCGCTATGCCCCTTGGGATTACCCGGACCGGCGAGGAACGAATGAATGTTTTCAAACGCCAGCTTCGAACTATCCTTGCGACCCCAATCGGCCAGGCCAGTACCAATCGGTTTGGCATCTTCAAACCCAGGAATATCGTGGCAACCGAAACAGCCATACTTGCTGATCGTCCGCCGGGCCACAAAGTTCTGTAATTGCTCAGTAGGGTTGGCAAAGTTTTTCTTGAGCAACAACTTTTCGTCAGCTTTGAGCTTCGGCTCAAGCGAATCGGGAATGCCCTTGGTCACAAACTCACGAGCCCGCTTCGTGGGGATCGCATCGCTGGTGAGCCACTCCACGGCAAGATCGGCCAAAGCTTCGCGCTCTTGGCCTTCCCAACCGCGAGCCGGAATATCCTTCGGCTGCCAATCGACAACTTGATCCAACAAGAACGCAGAAATATCCGCGGCCGGATCGGTCACCTTGCCGGTCGGCTGGTTGTTGGCATCCTTTTCCGCAATCGGATCGAGATACAACTCGGGCATCTTCGTCCGCACGTGATAACGGTTCGGCTGCTTGATCCAGCTATAAAGCCACAAAGCGCCCTTTTCGTTGCTGAACTTGGCACTCACGCGCGACAGGTCCGGTCCTTGATTGGCAGCAATGCCAGGGAACTCGTCGTGAGTATGGCAAGCCAAACAACCACGTGATTCAAACAACCACTTACCACGCTCCGCCGAGGCTTCTTCGGTCACGTCACCGGGCGGGGTCAGATACTGGAAGTCCGAACTGTTGGCGAGCAAGAATTCCGATAAGGCGCGAATTTCAACCGCCTCGTATTTCTTGCTAACTTCCAATTCCGCTGGGTCAGACTCCAAATGCTCCCACAGGCCAAAGAACTGCGGCATCTTCGTCGAGGGGCGGAAGTCCTTGGGCAGCTTAATCCAGCTGTACAGCCAGTCGTATTCCACCTTGGACTTCAAGAATCGCAAGCTCGGCCCCACTTTGCGGTAGGTGCCAGGAACTTCGACGTCCTTCAAGCCATCGGCCAGCTTGTGGGTTGTCTCCAGCAACCGAGCTTCAGCCCGAGTTTCCGATGACGAAGCCAGTTTGGCGTCGGCTTTCAAAGCGGTGAACAATTGCTCGCGAATACTCTTATTGTCCGGCGAGAGGACCAACTCTTGTGCTAACTGGCGCTCTTGATCGTTGAGACTTGTGTCACGCAGAGTTTGGAGCGCGACTTCGCTGTAGTTGGGTTCCAACCGCATGTCGGGCCCAATCCGTCGCGTCGGTCCGTCGAAGCCATTGATCTCGTGACAGCCGAAGCAGCCGTAATCTTCAACCAATGTCCAACCCTGCACCAGCTTCGGCGCGGGAGGATCAGGGAAGCGCTCACTTGGTTCGAGCTCGCCCTTGGTGTAATGGCACTTCAAGCAATTGCTCTCAGCGAAGCGAGCCGCCTTCATTGGGAAGATCCAATGATGGTTGTCAAACCAACCGAAGTCACGAATCCACTCCGCTTGCTGGTCGGCATTGTCAGGTGTGTGCGAAGTCCAAGCGAACGAAGTACCGCTCCCCTGGCCATCGTGACAAACCGTACAGCCAAACACCTTCTCGGGGTGCGGGCTGGAGTCGGTCAGGAACAAATCGAGACGTGGATGCGACGTGTAGGGATGATCCAAACCACGACGCACTCTCAATTCCACCGGCGTGCCCCATTGGGCTAACGTCAGCAAATAGTTTTCAACTGTTTCTTTGTCGTAGCTGTCGATGCCGTCGATTGCTTGGATGATATCGCCCGATTCCAATCCTGCCGCGGCGGCCGGAGTTCCAGGAAGCACATAATGCACGATCGCTTGCGTTTCAGTGCCCACGAGTGAGTCATTCGACATCACCAAACCGTAGATCTGGCGAACTTGCTCTTCTTGCGGAAGATCACTCTCTTTCGGCGCCTCATCGGGCGTGGCCAGCTTCAACGTCAAGTTGCGTTGCTCTTCGGGAAGCGACGGGAACGCGGGATCCGTGGCCGTTCCCGGCGCGGTCGTGGAAATGTCTTGATGGCACGTTTTGCAACGATCAAACCGCGCGGCTTGCGAGAAGTTATAGTTGATTGTCAAATCCGGCAGCCAGATCTGATCGATCCGCACATTGCCCGAGTAAAGCGCGTTAAGAATCGGCCACCGCGTGATCCATTCCCCCAAGCGGCTCGCCCCCGTGGGCTGCATGGCGCTGGCTTGATCAGCCAAACGCTTGAGCTCGGTCTGCATCACGCTGCGATCTTTATCGAGATTCGCTCGGGTTGCATCAATGTCGCCGCGAATATTGTCCAAGCTCGTGCGGTAGTTATTCGCCGCCGCGAGAGATTCGGTCAACTCGCTGATCTTCTCCGAGAAGCCGGTAATCTTTTCTTGGACCTCGGCCTTGCGCTTCTCACTCGCCCCTTCACCCACCATCAAGCCCAACTGGCTTAAGGTGGCGGTGCGATCCGCGGCTACGAACTTCCGCTGACCTGCAATTTGCTTTTCACGACGGCGGGCTTCGGAAATGTAGTCGTCCAAGATATTGAAAACATCGACCCGCTCCTTGGCCGTCTTTTCTTCAGCCGCAATCAGGTCGTCATCGGTAACGGGATTTTCATCCTCACCCACGGCCTGCACTTTTTCTCGAACTTCGGCGGCGACCGTGGCTGCTTCATTCACGTCCGTCACCGCGGCGTCGAGCTTGGCCCAATTCGGAGCCGTCTCTTTCAAACGGTCGCTCTCGACTTCAACGAGCTTTTTGAACTCATCAATCTTCGAGGGATCGACCGGTTCGCTACTAGCACGACGGATATCGGCGTCGTAGGTATCCATCTTGCCCGAGAACTGATCGGCCATCGAATCGTGGCGCGCTTGAACGACCCAGGCCGCCTTGCGGCGATTGGTCAACTGGGTCTTTTTCCATTCGCGATTGTGGTCCTTGGCCAACAACCACAGTGTGGCAATCACCATCACCAGTGCCGTTGCACCGAAGACGATATGCATCACTTTTTGATCGCGCCAGGTTTGTTCGCTTGCGGGCATAGTTAGCAGTTATAAGTCGTTGGGCGCTAGGCGCTAGTTGTTTTCGTGTTATGTCTTCGCTAGCGCCTAGTCACTTGCGTCTAGCGTCTCTTCTTAAAAATTAAAGAAAAACTCGGGGATGGAAATCAGGTATTTCAAGTTGAACACCCAGCGCAACACCATCTTGATGGGGAGCGAGGCCATGAACAGCAACAAATTTGCCATCACCATGAAACGAATGAAGCCCATCCGCTGATAAAACTTACGGAAGATCGTGAGCGCCATGATCGGCGGCAGCGCGATAAAGTAACCCAGCACCAACAGCGTGCCCGGCAACTCACGGCCAAACAGCAAGCTGAAGAACTGCAGGAACGGATTCAGGAAATCGGCCAGCCAAGTCGGTGGCTGCAAGTAGGACGGGAAATCGGCAAAGTTGAGCGCCCCCGGCAAACTCATTCCCAACATCCTTTGCCAGAAGTATTCCGACAGATTCACGTTGTTAAGAGCTTCCACCTTGTGCGCATCCCAATGCTCGTAAGGCCCGAAGAAGTTCCAGTTCGGACCACGCAACAACGTGCCCAGCACGATCAGCGTGATCCACATTTCCAAAAAGCCAAACTGGAAAACGATATAGCTGAACGGCCGCTCTTCGATCGTGTAGTAACCGTTCCCCTTCTTATTGAAGTCGATATAAGGAATCGCCATCAAACCGGCGACGATCATGCTCGGCAGCACCACGCCCGCCATCCAGGGGTCGTAATACACGAGCATTTCTTGCAGACCCAAGAAATACCAAGGGGCCTTCGAGGGGTTGGGCGTCTTCACGCTACTAGCCGCTTCTTCGAGCGGAGCAGGCAGCAAGATCGCCCAAAAGATCAAGAACGCCGTCAACGCGATCATGCAGATCAATTCGGTGTAAACCAAATCGGGCCACACCAAGATTTTCTCGTCGTCCAGCTTTTCCAAAACGGGCTCGCCGTTGCGGATCCGCTTGTCATTCTCCACGGCGCGAAAAGTCGCCAGCCAAGTGAAGAACGCCAACAAGAACACCAACATCACGATCGGCACATTATCGGGCTTGGCCACGATGTCGTAAAAATCGGGATCGGTCATCGACAAGCCGAGGAACAACCACATCAAATTCCAAATCGCCCAAGCCACAACCGGCTTCACAAAGAACGCCCGGAAGATGAACAGAATCACCAGCACCACCGTCGTGCCGACGCTGTAGATCACCGGTCCGGTGCTTTGATTGATCACATCACGGAACGCTTCGGGCAGCGAAACCAACGAAGTGTTTCCGCTACCTGCGATACCGGCCAGCACGGCAAAGACCAACGCCACCACCAGCCAGATCAAGGCATTCGTAATCGCCAGAGCCTTGCCACCCGGCAGCGGGAACGACGCCCAAGTCTTCACCTGGTTCGACCGCCACAGATAGAGCGCAGCCAGCCCATTCATAATCGCCAGCGCGATGTAATAGGGCCCCAGGAATGAGGCCACCATATTCTGAAATTGAGCTTCTGACAGTCCGTGCATAGCAAATAGGGGTCGGGGTTCGGGGGCCAAAGGTCAGATCAAGCTTCGCTGCCTGACCTCCGACCTCCGGCGTCTCATCTCTTACAACGGTCCGCTAATGCCGCCGTCTTTTCTTACCCGCCAAAAGTGGATCGCCAATAACAGCGCCACTCCGAGCGGAATCGCAATGCAGTGCAAAATATAAAATCGGTTGAGCGTTTCTTCACCCACTTCGCGCGCACCCAGCAGCGCAAATCGCGCGTCCGAGGCGTTGGTAATCATGTCCACTCCACCGAGCGTCAGTAACTGCTGACCGGGACCTTCATGCCCCAGGAAAGGAGTCGCACGGGCCATGTTCGAACCCACCGTGATCGCCCAGACGGCCAATTGATCCCACGGCAGCAAGTAACCGGTGAACGACAACAACAGAGTCAGCAGCAATAAAAACACGCCGACCACCCAGTTGAATTCCCGCGGCGGCTTGTAACTTCCCGTGAGAAACACACGGTACATGTGCAGCCACACCGTGATCACCATCGCGTGGGCTCCCCAGCGATGAACTTCGCGCAAGATGCCCAGCGAATGCACGTCACGGAGCATCTGAATATCGGTGTACGCCCACTCCACCGTCGGGCGGTAATAGAACATCAACAGCACGCCGGTGACCGTTTCCACCAAAAACAGGAAGAACGTCACTCCACCCATGCACCACGTATAAGACAGCGCGATCCCCTGCTTCTTGATCGAAACAGGATGTAAGTGCAGGAAGAAGTTCGTCAGCATCACGACGATACGATTCCGGCGATCAACCGGCATCGGATGACGAAAGATACTCTTCCAGATCTGAGATTCGCGTATGGTATCGCCGAGACTTGGCATGGCTGCTTAGGGTTTGGTGCTTTGCTAAAAACTAAACGGGAATGAAGGACGAGGCATCTTCCCACTGTCCCATTTCTTCTTGGAACGTGCGACTCTTGTCGATTTCGATCTGACCGTCGTCGGCGATGCGGATCGCATAGCGTTCCAGCGGCCGCGGCGCGGGGCCTTCGAAATTGATGCCGTCCTTATAAAAACCACTACCGTGGCAAGGGCATTTGAATTTTTGCTCCGCTTCCAACCAGTTCGGAGTGCAACCCAGATGGGTACAGACGGCCTTGAGGGCGTAAATTTGCTGCACGCCATTGAACTCAGCATTGGCGACCCACACACCGAACTGCGGAATGAACTTGGTTTGCACTTGGCCGGGCGGAAACGCGTCGGGGAAGCCCACCTTAAATTTGCTCGGCGGTTCGCGACGGACGTTGGGGAACAAAAACTTGAGCGAGGCCATCGTCCACAAGAAGCCGACGATTCCCAACGACCAAAAGCCGATGTTCAAAAAGTTACGGCGCGATTCGTCGACCTCGGCCTTGGTCGGCTTTTCCTTGACCACTGGCTTCGGTAGTGCATAAGCCGGCTTTTCCGGCATGGGGGGCACAAAGACCTTTGGCTTTTCCTTGGCCGTCGGATCCGACTTTTCCTTCGCGGCCGCTTCGGCCTTCGACATCGGGCCAGCCTTACCACCCTTGCGGGCCGCAGTCAGAATACTCGCGGAGTCGCGCTCCACGGGAGCCGCCGCTTCAACCTTTTCGGCGGCAGCTGGTTTGGCAGCCGGCTTAGCGGCCGGAGCAGCCTTTTTCTCGACAGGAGCCGCAGCAGCAGGAGCCGGCGTTCCACCACCACCCGCACGAGCAGCCGCCATCATTTCGGCAACGCTCATACGACCGCCAGAAGCCGACTTCATGGGTGCAGCGGCGGCGGGCTTGGGCTTATCAGCAGCGGGCGCGGCCGCGGGAACAGGCGCCGCGGCCTCAGCTGCGGGAGGGGTCGATTCAGCCGGGGCCGCTTCGCCAGAAGTAGACGCTGCTGCTTCGCCAGAAGCAGGCGCGTCACCACCGTCGGTCTTGCGAGCCGCGGCAATCATGTCGGCAACCGACATCTTTTTCTTGTCAGCCATAGGAATTCAATATCCCAGGTTTCATCCACAGGGATGGCGGGGCTGATTTCTACGAACCGTACGCCAGTGCCACCGCGCCTGACGGGAGAACAACTTCCCCGCGTCCAAGAGCTGCCGGCAAAGACTGAGACCTAAAGTCTTTGCCAGAAACAACTTAGAGTGGGGATAGATTTACACAATAAACATTGTGACAAATTTCACAATGTCTCTTTGTAAGGCTAAGGTCCGACAATCAAATTGTCAACCGCCTTTTCTAACAGAATGGCTGTGGGTTGCCAGTAGGCGGCAGCAATCTCCGCTGTAATAGACGCCTCGGGACCTGTGGCTGACCTCTGTGAGGTCGGACTCGACGGTCGAGAAACGGGTAACACCGACACGACATCCGCAAATCGGACCGACGACGTGAAAGCTCAACCGGATTCGAGGCGGTGTGCGCAGCACAAGAAGTGTTCAACACGAATCACCCCTATCCCGAAGGGATGAAAGCTATTAGCCAGGGGTCAAGGAGCCTGAGCGACGACACCCCTGGTAGGCGATCAAGAATTATCCGTCGTTCGCGGCGTTGGTGCTAAATGCCGACGGCGCATTTACGAGAACGAAACAGACCGTGACTAGTTTCGGCCTCGGCTACGTGCGTTCGGTCCACTAAGCGTTCTGCTCGGCCGATAGATCATGGTTTTTAGATGTCCAGGGGTATCAGCGAGATTCGTGAAACTCATCTCGCTTCAACCCCTGGCTATTGGCTGCCATGCCTTCGGCATTCAAGACTATGTCCTATCAGCGTTGATCAGCGTCCATCAGCGGTTTTTCATTTTTCTCCGGTCACTAACGTTTACGGCTCGCCGGGTTGATTCGTGCCATTCGCTTTATTCGTGGTTGCCCCCTCCGTGCTCTCCGTGTCTCCGTGGTTTAATATCTTCACCCCCGGCCAAGAATTGTTGTGGCGAAGCGGTTCGCAATCGCGATAATGGTGTTCGCCCTTGGTTAGGCATGTTCTTTGACAATCGAAAACGTTGAGTTCACTTTTGGAACGCGCTGACCGTGCGTTTCGACCAAAAGTCGACTCGTTTTGGCACGAGTGCTTGCCGCAAGAGTTTGGACTCTCAACACTTGCGACATGACCACGTGACAAAACCCAAGACTTTCGTCACGAAAGTTGGGACCCCGGCGCACGCGCGAAAATTCAGGTTTGCCGCGCTCGAGCCTTGCAAACCAAGCAAACCTGGCCAACCTCGCAAACCTGAAAGCTGGCCGCCCTGGCGCGGCCAATTTCCGCCGATTACCTCCGCCACCGATTTCCGGTAAAATCTCGCGGTACGAAACACGAGGCCATGCAGGCGGCAACGACGAGGCAAGCGATGAAAGTTTTGGTGGTTGGTGGTGGCGGACGGGAACACGCGTTGGCGTGGAAGATCGCCCAAAGTTCGCGCGTTGCGCAAGTGTTCGTCGCCCCCGGCAACGCCGGCACGGCCAGTGAGACTTCGTTGCCGATCAAGAACGTCGAAATCGCCGATACCGACATCCCGGCCCTTTTGAAGTTCGCTAAGGCAAACGCCATCGATCTGGCCGTCATCGGCCCCGAAGCGCCCCTCGCGGCGGGGATCACCGATACCTTTGTTGCGGCCGGGATTCGCACCTTTGGCCCCAGCAAGCAAGCCGCCGAACTCGAAGCGAGCAAAGTCTTTTGCAAGAACCTGCTCCGCAACGCCGACGTTCCCACGGCCGACTTCCGCACGTTTCGCGATGCCGAGAGCGCGCGATCCTTTCTCGCGGATCGCGAAGACCTACCGATGGTGGTGAAGGCCGACGGCCTCGCCGCGGGAAAAGGGGTCATCGTTTGTGCCAATCGCGAGGAAGCCCTCGCAGCGGTCGAACGGATCACCGGCACTCAAGAATTTGGCGCGGCTGGCAGCCAACTCGTCATCGAAGACCGGCTCGTCGGCCAAGAAGCGAGCGTCCTGGCGATCACCGACGGGCAAACGATTATCACGCTTCCCGCCGCGCAAGATCACAAGCCAGCCCACGATGGTGACAAAGGCCCGAATACCGGTGGCATGGGAGCGTACAGTCCGACACCGCTGATCACCGACCAGCTGATGCGGTCGGTCGAAGAAAAGGTACTTATTCCCACGATCCATCAGCTTAAGCGCATCAGGCGACCGTTCAAAGGCATTCTCTACGCGGGCTTGATGATCACCAAGCAAGGCCTCAAGGTCCTCGAATACAATGTCCGCTTCGGCGATCCCGAGTGCCAACCGCTGATGATGCGTTTGCAAAGCGATCTGGTGGACGTGCTCGAAGCGACCGCTGACGGACGGCTGGCGGAAGTGGCACCCCTGAAGTGGGATCCACGCCCGGCTGTCTGCGTCGTGATGGCCAGCGAAGGTTATCCCGGCAGCTACACCAAAGGCCATGTCATCCGTGGGCTTTCCGACGCTGCAAAAGTGCCCGACGCCAAGGTTTTCCATGCGGGCACACAGCTACGCGATGGTCAAGTGGTCACCACCGGCGGGCGCGTGCTGGGCGTCACGGCTCTGGGAAGTAGTATCTCGGCCGCCAAATTGCAGGCGTATACCGCTGTTAAATGCATTCGTTGGGACGGGGCCTGGTGCCGCAAAGACATTTCCGACAAGGCTTTAGATTAACGGCCAAAACTGATCTGAACACGATCCGTTCTTTCCGCGTAGAATTAAATACGTGGTACTACAAATCGGACGATCAATGAACTTCGCCAAACCTTACTTCCGAGCCTTGCTGCTCTCCCTCGTTTCCGTGGGAATGATTGTCCCCGCGTGGGCGACGCAGCCGTGTGCGTGCCAAGAAGAAGGCAATTGTTGCGAACGAACTTCATCTTCTAAATCGTGCTGCAGCGAAAAACCTTGTTGTGCTCGGCATGCTGGTGTTAACACGGTTGCAGCTCCAGTCTGCAATGTTGGCTGCCCCTGCTGCACCGATGCCCCGGCACCAACGACACCTGCCCCGCAACAATCGGAATCGACACAGCAAGAGCAGTCCGCACCGGCCACGATTGCCGAGTTGCCTCCGACGATCCCACCGGTTGCCTCTACCGCCTATTTGGCTCGGGGATTTGAAAGTCCCTCCGGCCACCCTGCCCTGCGGCTCCATGCGCTCTATCGCGTGTGGCTGAATTAATGAACTGTAGTCAAGGTCTGTGACCTTGGACTTGAACTCCGACTCGCTGCGGCGAGTCAGCTACAGTTTTTTTCATTAATTACTTTCTGAAATTCCTTTCTGATGCGAGCAGACTCGCAGGAGATTGATCATGTCTTTTACTTCCAAATTGCTGGCCACCGCGTTGGTTGCCGGCGCCTCGGTCCTGGGTTTTAACACCGTGTCGGCGAACACCGCCGCCCAAGGTAGCTGCTGCTGTGGCGAAAACTGCACGTGCGAATCGTGCGACTGCGCCGATGGCAATTGCGAGAATTGTAACTGCGAAGATTGCAGTTGCGAAAATTGCGATTGCGGCGACACCTGCGACCGCGACTGAGCGACAGGCCGTTAGGCCCTAGCAAGAGGTAATCAACGAGCCCCCGGCTATATTTTTATGGCCGGGGGTTTTTGTGTTCAAAAATGCACAGACCTCCAGATAATCGTTACAAGTTCTACAGCCTGATCGGTAAAGCTTCTAAAGTCTCCCAGACTCCGTGGTATGTTATTGAAGCGGAAACAACCGCGTCAAAGACCTGCAGCCGACCTGCTTTCACTAGGGAGATGAAACCATGAACCGCTTACTATCTAATCTTGCTTGCGTGACGCTCGTCCTGTTGGCTGTCGCGACGCTGGCCATTGGCCAGAATACCGTTCCCGCACCAACGGGTTTGCCTCAAATCACCAGCACGGCCGATCCTGCCAGTGCAGCCGAGCGGGAACAAATTTGGAACAGCCCCACCATGCTCCGTGCCCGTGCTTGGGTGCAAGAATACTGCGATCGCTCGGCCAAGATTACGCCCGAAGAAAAAGAGCAATATATGACCGAGCTCGAGAATTTATCACCCGCTCAAATGAAGCTGTGGCTGCTCAAGTTCAATCACGAAGAAGACATGATTCGTCAGCAGCAATCCGATTTCAATCTTGCTCGACAGGCACATTTGAAGAGTGCAGCGTCCATGAACAGCCAGACGCAGCAGGATTACGCCAACATCAACCGCGATGAGAACGAAGCGGCTGAAGCCGAAGAGCAATCGATCCAAGAAACTGCTCAAAATGCTAACCAACGCAGCGAGCAGAATATGGCCGACAAAAGTGTTTGGGGTCAAGGTTACGGTGGCTACTACGATCCGTTCGGCGGTGTGGGCCCAGGTCTTGGCTATGGATACGGCCCTCACATCCACGTCCATGTCCATCCGTAATCAGTGGACCACTTAAAAACAGAGCACTTTGACTGCCGAGCGAAGTCCTTATTCGCTCGGCAGTTTTTCTGTTGTGACTTGCACGATCATCTCGCGATAATCTGACGACGCACCGACAAACATCCCCGACACCGGCATCACGCCGCGGGGATGATTGCTCACACCCGTGACCACGTGTTTGAGCGAAGTCGGCTCGCCAATCGTGGGATCGAACCCGCGCCAGCCAAGTGCCGGCAAATAAAACTCTGTCCAAGCGTGCATTGATGCACGACCAGCTTCCGACGCGGGGCAATCGAGATAGCCGCTCGCAAATCGCGCGGCGATTCCTAGCACACGGGCCGCATCCATCATTAACGTGGCCATATCCCGGCAAGATCCACTGGCCAGTTGCAGGGTTAATGCAGGATTTTGCACCCCCTTTTCGCTGCGGCGTTGGTAGTGAATCTGGTCATGCACCGCTTTGCCCAGCATCGTCACCACCCCTTCGGCATCCTCGATGTTTGGGTCGGCAATGACTTTCCCCAACCATTCGCGAATCACTTCTACGTCGTCGGGATAGGAGGCCGCTTGATAGGCCGAAGTGAACGTAATTTCCAGCGGGTCGTAAGTCACCGGATAAGCAACTTGCCACGGTTCGTGTGGTCGCTGGTGCGGGAACGGCGTCGTCCGAAACACGACGACCTCACTCACAATTTTGAGCAGCGTTGCCGGTTCAGGAAAGTCCACGATCGCCACCGAATTGCCAAACACATCCCGCGACCAAACGAGCTCGTGAGCCGGCTCGATCTCGAGGCTCATGCTTTCAACCCGCAAGTCGTGCCCCTCGCGGGGGCGCACCACCAGTCGATGCCGTCCCAGTTCAACGGGTCGGGTGTAATGATATTCCGTGCGATGCAGAATTCGCAGGCGTGCCATGGTGTGCTCAAATCAAACTTGGATCCGCTCTAAGGATACACCTTTGCGACCAATTTGTTTGCGGTCGATGGGAATGTATTTTCCTTCGCCGACATACAGGCAATTGACTTCCATACTGGTGCACTTAACAAAACCAAAGATGCTAGCAACCGCGGCATCAGCGGCATCTCGACCGTTTCCGATGCGCACCAAACCGTTCAAATGCGCTAACCGCGTGGCATCAAAGATAAACCAGTGCCCGCTGATGTACGCCTCGAAGCATGCATGAAAATCCGGCGGATCGAGTTCAAAAGCATAGCCAGAGAAATACCGCGCGGGAATGTTCAGAGCCCGGCAGAGCGCGATTCCCAAATGGGCAAAATCGCGGCAGACACCTGCGCGCTGCGTCACGGTGTCGAACGCCGACGTCACCGAGGTTGTACTTCCCAATTCATAATCGACGTTGTCATGGATCCAATCGGTGATCGCAACCACTTTTTCGTAAGGATTCTCGATCTTGCCAAACAGATCCCAAGCCAGCCGCCCCAAGCGATCGGATTGGCAGTACCGACTCGGAAACAAAAACTGCACCGCCTTGCGGTCCATCTCCGCAACCGGCGTTTGATCGATTTTGCTCAGCGGGATGACTTGATACTCGCAATCGACGGTGGCTTCGTAAGTAATCGACAACTTCTTTTTCCGACCCGTTTCCAGCCGCACGAAGCGGTTGCAGTGATCGTCGGTAGTGAACTCTTCCACTTTCGTGCGCGGCTCGATCGTGAATTTCTCTTCAAGAATTGCCTGCGAAGGACTTCGCTGCGCGTGCATATTCAAGATCAACGTCGAAGGATGACTGATCTCGTACTCAAGCTGGGAATTCACTTTGAATCGCATAACAATCTCACATAGTCCGGTCGTCTCAGCGGGAAAAGTTCAATATGGTCGTGGTGCCAGTTCAGTGACCAGGAATTAGCCTGCATCCCGCACGCAGAGTCGCTCGATTTTAGTAGCAAGCCCCGTGCCAGGATCGATGTCGACTATCGTGCCATTAAGTCGCACGTCACCGTTTGAAACTTCAAATTGCGTGGGATTCGCCGTCAGCAGAGTTTCCATTACCCGGTCCGTGCGCCGGCCGAGAATGCCGTCGTGGGGTCCGGTCATCCCCACATCACATTGAAACGCCGTACCACCGGGCAGTACGCATTCATCGGCGGTTGCCACATGCGTGTGGGTTCCCAACACGGCTGAAACGCGGCCATCGAGATACCGCCCCATCAGTTGGGCTTCACTCGTGGCTTCCACGTGAAAATCGACAAAACGGACTTTCACTTCCGTTGGCATCGCAGCCAGCACGCGGTCCGCCGCCCGCCAGGGATTGTCGATGGGCTTCATAAAAAGCTGCCCCAGAAAGCAGCACACGCCGACCTGGGTCCCATCACGAGCCGTGGCAACCGTCCACTCACGGCCATGCGCTTCAGCGGGGAGATTCGCCGGACGAACGACATCGTCGGCGCTATCAAGTATCGCAAAGATTTCCTTGCGGCGGAAAACGTGATCGCCGAGCGTGATCACGTCGACCCCTGCCTTGGTGAGCTGCTTATAGATTTGCGGCGTCAGCCCCGACCCTCCCGCGGCATTCTCCGCGTTGGCAATCACCAGATCGAGTTGTTGTTCGACAATTAGCGTCGGCACCGAACGCGTGACAATCTCACGGCCCGGGCTACCCACAATATCGCCGATGAAAAGGAGTCGCACGGAGGAGTTCCCAAAATTTCACCGCAAAGCCACCAACTGGCAAGATTTCGTAAAAGATAACTGAAATTGACGGGCACTTCCAAGAAAACATTGTAATAAGGTTTCCTTGGTGATCTTCGTACCTTTGTGTTTAAATCAATGTGCGATCTCGGTCACGCGAGTTTCACGTATCAACGTCACTTTGATTTCGCCCGGGTAGGTCAACTGCTCTTCAAACGCCTTGGCAATATCGCGGCAAATCTTGGCCGAGGATTCGTCCGTCGTATCCGTGGCACTCGCGATGACCCGCACTTCGCGGCCAGCTTGAATGGCAAAGGCCTGACGCACACCCTGGAAGCTCGTGGCGATTGATTCGAGTTCTTGCATCCGCTTGATGTAGCGGTCGAGCGTTTCGCGACGAGCACCGGGACGCGAAGCACTGCACGCATCGGCCGCCGCGACTAGCACGGTGTACGGCATGTCGGGGCGAATATCGTCGTGATGCCCCAGCGCGGCATGAACGACTTCAGCATTCTCGCCGTACCGTTTAAGCAAATCAGCACCAATTTTGGGATGCCCACCCTCGGTGTCGTGATCGGCGGCTTTGCCGATGTCGTGGAGCAAACCGGCTCGGCGAGCCAACTCGCCATCCATGCCCATTTCTTCGGCGAGCATACCGGCAATAAACGCGACTTCGATCGAATGCCGCAACACGTTTTGGCTATAGCTCGTGCGATAGCGCAAACGGCCCAGCAATTCGACAACACGCTGGTGCAAACCAAAAATCTGCGCTTCCTGCATCGCCTCTTCGCCATGTTTGCGAATCTCGGCGTCGATTTCTTTTTCGGTTTCGGCCACGAGTTCTTCGATCCGCGTTGGATGAATCCGCCCGTCGGCGATCAGTTTGTTGAGCGAAATCCGTGCGATCTCACGCCGCACGGGATCAAACGCACTCACGATCACCACCCCCGGAGTGTCGTCGATAATAACGTCCACCCCTGTGGCCTTCTCCAGCGAACGAATGTTACGGCCTTCACGGCCGATAATCCGTCCTTTCATTTCGTCGTTGGGAATATCAACCGTGCTGGTGGTCGCCTCGGCCGTGTGTGCCGCGGCAAAACGCTGCACTGACGTAATGAGCATCTCTTTGGCTTTTTTATCCACGGTCTCCGCCATTTGGCGTTCATGCTTGATAATCAAAGCCCCCTGCTCACGAACAAGCTCTTGTTCCAGCCGCTTGAGCAGTCGTTCTTCTGCTTCTTGCGGACTCAAACCGCTCAGTTGATGCATGGTTTGGCGTTCGAGAGTGAGCAAATCGTCGAGTTCTTTTTGCCGCCGGGTAGCGTCATCAATCTTCTCCGACAAGCGTCGCTGATTGTTCTCGACCATTTTTTCTTGCTTAAGCATTTGGTCGGAACGCTGATTGAGCGCGTCTTCTTGCTTGTCGAGATGGCGTTCGCGCTCGTGCAGAGAATTGCGCATCTCGGTGTTCTCGCGCTCCAGGCGATCTTTTTCTTTAAGCGCCATCTCCTTGGCTTCGATGGCCGCTTCTTTGCGTAAAGTCTTGGCTTCGATTTCTGCCCGCTCAATGATTTGAGCGGCTTCCTTGTCGGCATCGCGTTTGCGCAAATAGTCGAGCAGCTTAACGAGCCCCATGCCCATCAAGGCCGCGACGGCCAATGCCAACAATTGCATGCCGTCGGGCAACGCTGCCAGCGGAAAGTATGTAGAAACGATTGTCATGGCGAACCTCAATTGCCTCAAATTGAAATCCTGCGCCAGACCAAGAGAGTGCCCTATGCTTCACAGAAACCCTATGTTCCACAGAGTCGCTGTGTTTCACTGAGCCCCATGATTCACTGAGCCAATGAGGCTGAGCCGAAGAAGAGCGTCCGCCGCGAAATCTCGCGACAAACACTTCGCGTGTGATGACAAGTTCACGAAGAGCGGCAGCAAAGGAATGCAGCCAAAACCAAAGTCTCGATATAGCCGAATTTTATAGTCGTCGTGGAGCGAGTGGCGGGGAGGTTGCAACAACCGGTCCCCAAGAAACGCCGACAGCTCGTATTATTCCAGATCCAGAGAGAACCTCTCCATAAGGGGGCGGACGTCGAACCGAATTCCAGGACACTAACGACCACGCCGTGGCGAGTTCGTCGAGCCAAGAAGCGTTCAAACGCACGCAACCCTCGAGCGCGATCTTCCCCACTCCGGCAAGCTGGGTCAGCGATGCACGTGTTAGCAACACGGCACCCAAACCTACTCCGGCCAAGGTCAGGCAGATCAGCAGAATCTGGCAGAACTCGAGCATGTCAAATGAACAACAAAAAAACCAGTTTCAATCGAGTACTTCACAGCACTCTTCAAAAACGACACAAATCACACGATGCTTCGGCGGGTGGTCATTGCTAACTCACTCGGTCCAAAACGCATATTATAGTCATGTGCGATTGGGCCATCGGTGGTGAGATTCCAGGCAATTTGTCCGAAATGTCAGCCCCCCGATGGTCGGAGCGATATGATAACAAAATCTTAATTAACTGCAACCCAGCCAACCCTTTACACCAAGTCAACCAGATCCGACTTTAGAATTTGCGTAAGCTGGCGACGAGTTTGCCGACCACACCCACGCAAGCTGCTCGCCTCATAAATTCAGTGAAACCGTTTTCCGTGGCAACTCTCCTGAAAAAGTTCGACGAATGTCTGCCCCCCTCAACTTGGCAGGATGTACATGTTGCTGTCGCCCTTTCTGGCGGTGCCGACAGCGTGGCACTCCTCCGCGCTGCCATTGAGCTCACGCACGCCGCGGGTGGCAAAGGCGAACTCTTCGCGCTGCATGTTAATCATCACTTGCGCGGTAGCGAATCCGATGGTGATGCCGCCTGGTGCCAGCGTCTGTGCGAATCGCTCGCAATTCCTCTGGAAGTTCTTAATGGCAATGTGGCCGCACGAGCAGAAGCGGAGGGCGATGGCCTGGAAGCCGCTGCACGTGATGTACGATACACATTACTCACTGAGACGGCGGAAGCACGCGGCGCCCGTTATCTTTTCACGGCCCACACGGCCGATGATCAAGTGGAAACGGTTTTGTTCCGTTTATTACGCGGCGCCGGCCTGCGAGGCTTATCAGGTATGAGACGTTGTCGACCGCTCAGCCCTGCGCTCTCACTTGCGCGACCGCTGCTCGATTGCACTCGTGTTGAGATCATCGATTATCTCACTGGGATCAACCAAGATTTCCGCACCGACAGCAGCAATTCAAGCCTTAGGTTCGCCCGAAATCGCATCCGCCAAGAGCTCCTCCCTCTTTTGCGGAGCGAATATGCCGCGCAAGTGGATGACACATTTCTCCGCTTGGCCGATCAGGCCCGCGAGCTCCATGAATTCGTCACCAAACAAGCTGGGCATCTTCTGAGTTCTGGCGCCGAACGAATTCTCCCCGGCGAGTTTGTTATCCGCACCACTGAAATTGCGGATCAGCCCGCGATCTTGATCGCTGAGGCCCTGCGACTCGCTTGGCACGAAGCCGGCTTGGCCGAGCAGGATATGACCCACGTCTGGTGGACTCAGCTAGCAGAACTAGCAACTTCCTCCACGAAGAGCCAAGTCGTCAACCTGCCGGGCAATGTGCGCGGTGAAATTCGAGATGACCTGCTTGTTGTCCGACGGGTCGTATAGGCTAGCTAACTCGTGCATGCACTGCGGCCAGCACTGCTATCACCGCCTCAAAATTGCCTTGACCCCCTTTCTGACGGCCAACTACTATTCCGCTCCCAAACTGCGCAACTACGGAAAGCTACGAAGGCTTTCGCCCGAGTGCGCTCACGCACGTCTGACAGTTATTCAAGGGCCCGTCTCATCCTCTGCCGGTTGATCAACACCTGTTGGTACTTCTTTAAGCTCGGCATCGCCATCATGGTGATGATCGTGGTGGCGGTCGGGTTTCATTTTTACTCGCGCATGGATCATGAGATCTGCCGCCAAGTTCAACAAACGCTGGCCAAGCAGTTTCCACATTTGAATGTGAGCGTCGGAGCGGCACGGCTTGTGGAAGACCGCGGCATCGCGATTCACGATCTGGTGATATCCGAAACATCCGCCAATCGCTTGCAAAGCAATCTGCTGGTCGTCGACGAGATGATGCTCGATTGCGACGTGCAACTCACGCAACTGATGAAAGGCCGACCGGCGATTCGCCGTGTGATCGTGCGTCATCCTCAAGTCTGGATTTCGCGCGAATCCGATGGCAGCTTCAATCTTGGTTCGCTCTGGCCACCACCGCAATGTGGCAATTCACCGCCACAAATCCTCATCGAAGATGCCCGCATCACGCTGATCGACCGTAAGAATCCTCAAGCCGTGCCGATTGCGCTGCACGATGTGAATCTGACCATCCAAGCCAAAGCTCACAATGCTCCAACTGATGGAGCCATGCAAGCGCGCCCAGCCATTGCGATTTGCGAAGTGCATGGCACTCTCGGCGGGCCGCACTTTGAAGAGGCCGAATTCAACGCGACTTGCAACTTAGCCGAACAATCAATAATTGGGACCGGCAAGTTCACCAAACTGAAACTTACCAAAGAGTTGTTTTCCTGGGCCCAAGCCTTCGGCGGTCCGCAACTCGCGCAAGTTGAACTCCAAGGCACGCTCAACGGCGAATTCTCGGCGAGCTATCAACTCAATTCAACGACTCGCCCCCAAGTGGAAGCGAAATTCGCCCTCGAGGACGGACGGTTCAAACATCCACGGCTCCCACGCGCTCTCACAGACCTCTCCTGTGAAATTCGCCTCCAAGGCGAATCCACTTTCATTGAAGGCCTGCGCTGCAACTGCGGATCGAGCGGGTTGGCGTTGCAACTGGAACGCCGTGGCTGGCAAGCGAACGCCCCGATGAGCATGTCTGCCCGGGCGGAGAACTTTTCGCTCGACCAGAAAGTCTACGAATCGCTGCCCCCTGCCCTCCAAGAACAATGGATGAAGTACAAGCCAACGGGCGTGGTCGATGCTGATCTCCAAGTCACGTTCGACGGGCACGAGTGGCGACCACAAGCCATGCTCACCGGCCGCAATTTGGAATTCGAGTCCGACAAGTTTCCTTATCGAGTGAATAACGGTTCGGGCACGCTAGGCTACGTTCCCAAGACCGCAAACGAACCGGCGGTCGTCACGATCGATCTCGTCGGTTACGGCGGCGGACAACCTCTGCGATTCTCGGGGCAAGTCTTTGACCCTCAACCGGGCGCGTTCTTTTGGGTAGAGATCACCGGCAGCAATGTTGAAATCGAAGACCGCATGGTCGCGGCCCTTCCCGAGAAAGTTCGGCAGGTCATGAGCTCGCTCCACCCCGAAGGTCGGTTCAACGTCCGCTGGCGAATTGACCGCACGCTCCCTGGCCAGTTGAAGCCCTTATCATCGATGCGATTGGAATTGGTCAACTGCCGCGTCAATTACGAAAAGTTTCCTTATCCCTTGAGCGGCATCCGAGGAGTTATTCTTTCGGAAGACAATCGGTGGCAATTCCGCGATTTGGTTTCAGGCGGTTCGCGAAATATTGCTTGTGAGGGCTCACTACTCCCAACCGACAACGGCAACGAACTGTCAATGCAATTTGTGTGCAAAGAAATTCCGCTCGATGATGATCTTCAACACGCACTTCCTGCTTCTGTTCAGAAGGCTTGGACCGAAATTCGACCGCGCGGGCGCGTCGATCTCGTCGCCGAAATTTTTCATTCCACGGGATTACCCAAACCATCGATTCGCGTGGCGATGACGCCGCGGCCCGATTCCACCAGCGTCGAACCGCGCTTCTTCCCCTATCAAATGAACATCGTCGATGGCTCGTTCACCTATCAAGATGGCCAAGTGACGATGACGAATCTCAGCGCCACGCACAGCCGCACGACAATCCACGCCAACGGCGGCGGCGAGTTCCGTCCCGATGGCAGTTGGTATGTTCAATTTGAAAACCTGACTGCCGATCGCTTGGCCGCTCGGCGCGATTTGCTGGAAGCGCTCCCCCAAAGTTTACAGCGAATTGTCGACCAACTCCGCCCGACGGGCAACAACTTTGCCATCAACCACGGCAATCTCAAATTTTCCAAGCCCGCCGACCCGATGCAGACCGTGACATCGGAATGGGACATCCAGCTCGATTGCCATCAGACTGATATCCAAGCGGGGATCGATCTGCACAACATTCACGGCTCGGTCCGTTTGATCGGCTTTAACGACGGCGCACGTTGCGAAACCTTTGGCGAACTGGATATCGACACTATCACCTTTCAGGACACTCAATTCACTGAGGTACGCGGCCCCCTGTGGGTCGATGCGTCGAGATGTTTGCTCGGCCAATGGGCCTGTGAAAAACAGGGCCTTCCTTTTCGTCACATGACGGCCCGTGTCTACGATGGCACTCTAACAGGCGATACGTGGGTCAGCTTCGAGGAACTTCCCAAGTACCGCACCGATGCCACGGTGAGCGACGTGAATCTCGCGCGGTTGATGGTCGAGCGCTTTCACAGCCAGCAAGCCTTCACGGGCAAGCTCGGTGCGAGCTTGAGCATCTACGGCGAAGGTCGCTCGCAGCATTCGCTCAAAGGCAACGGCGAAGTGAAAGTCACCGACGCCAATATCTATGAATTGCCGGTGCTGGTCGGGCTCTTGAAATTGTTGCGCAACGGCACGTCCGATACCACGGCGTTCAACCGCTGTGACATGAAGTTCCAAATCGATGGCCGGCACGTCAATCTAAGCCAGCTCGATTTCATCGGCGATGCCGTCAGTCTGTATGGTACGGGCACGACCAACTTCGATCAGCAATTGAATCTCGCCTTCCATGGCGTCCTAGGACAGAATAACGCAAAGCTCCCGATGGTCAAGAATTTCATCGACCGCACGGGCGAACAGTTCATGCAGATGTACGTGGGGGGCACGATCAGCAATCCCCAGATTCATACCCAACCCCTGCCGGGCATCAACAATCTGATCCAACAGATTCAAACGGAACTCGACTCGGGAACAACCGTCCCCAACGTGCGGCAGGCGGAACGGACTTCACCGGCAACGCCGGTTGTAGGGAGATAACACACATCCACCATGATTTTGCAAGCTATGATTGTAAGGAGCAGGTAACGATTTAAACCGATGTAGGAGCCAATCCTATGAACGTGGTACCAATGGGCGGAATATTCGCGGGCGCCGCGGGTGCGCCACTCGCACAAACCGCGGGTTCTGAAACCGAACGCACCCAGCGCGACGGTGTGATACGCGAACGGCGTATCGCCACCGCACAGAGCGCCGAGATGGCCGAAGGAATTGGCACCACCGACGAAGATCAAGAAGCCTCGGAACGCGATGCCGATGGTCGGATGGTTTGGCAGCAGCACGATCCGAAGAACGAACTACCGAATAACGACGAACACCAGGTGACGCGCCAAGCCAAGGACACGACAGGCGCAAGTGGCAACTCACTCGATTTAACAGGATAAAAAGAAGTCGAGAGTCGAGAGCTAAGAGACAAGAGCCTGAAGACCTCTGGCTCTCGACTCTTGACTATTCGCTCTCAGCTCACAGCAAGGATGCATTCAAAATGGCCAATAAATTCTCAACAGGTCTCTTCGGCCTGCTCTCCGCACAAGCGATCCGTGCGTGGATGAGCACTCACGATTACCGTGCTTTTTTCTACGATCCCACGAACGACCCAAGGTTGGGGACCGACGAGCCACGCATCTACTTGTTTTGGCACGAGTATATTTTGGTCCCGCTTTACCTGCGTGGACATTGCGATTTGGTCATGCTCTTGAGCAAACATCGCGATGCCGAAATTCTGTCGCGCGTGGCCCATCACATGGGGTTTGGCTGTATTCGTGGTTCGAGCAACAAAGGGGCCACCGCCGCCTTGTTGAAAATGCAAAGCCGCGGCAAGAATTCTCACATCACAATTACACCCGACGGGCCACGCGGACCGCGCCGGCAAATGGCCCAAGGGGCCATCTTCCTCGCCACCAAGACAGGCATGCCGATCGTGCCGATGGGTTTTGGCATGTCTTATCCCAAACGGGCCAAGAGCTGGGATCAATTCGCGATGCCGTTGCCCTTCTCGCGAGTGCGCTGCGTGATCGGCCCCAAGATTCATGTGCCCAGCAACCTTTCCCGCGACGGCATGGAAGCCGAACGTTTGCGAGTCGAAAAAGTGATGAACGATCTCACGCTTGAGGCAGAACTTTGGGCCGAGCAAGGGGGCACGCGTGAGGGTGACCGCGCCGAAAAACGCAAGGCCCGCATTCGTCAGACCACGGCACAAATTTCCAAACCCCAAATTGCCATCGCAGAAGAAACCCGCCGCAGCGCGTGAAGGTCTCATTCTCTAACGGCTTGCGCACATACCTTTGAGCCGCTAGAATGCGGCGATGCCCAAGACCCTTGCCAACGATGCTTCGATCACCGAACGCGTGCTGAGCGTTTCGCAATTCACCGCACAGCTCAAGGGTGCGATCGAAACGCAGTTTTCGTCCGTTTGGATCGCGGGTGAAATCTCGAACTTCTCGCGGCCTCAGTCGGGGCACTGCTATTTCACGCTCAAAGACGATGCGGCCCAACTTCGCGCCGTCATTTGGCGTACCGCCGCGAGCAAACTCAAATTCGATCTGCACGATGGGCTGGAAGTCGTCTGCCGAGGCGCGCTCGACGTCTATCCGCCCCGCGGCAGTTATCAAATGGTCGTGTCGGAAATCGAACCCCGCGGCATCGGCGCTCTTGAGCTGGCCTTGCGCAAACTCCGCGAAAAATTCGCCGCTGAAGGCTTGTTCGATGCCGACCGCAAACGGCCACTCCCCACGTTTCCGCGGCGCATTGGATTCGTCACAAGTCCGACCGGCGCGGCGATTCATGATTTTCTGCAAGTGATCAAAAGGCGTTGGAGTGGCGTCGAAGTTTATATCTTCCCCGCGCGTGTGCAAGGAACCGGCGCGGCCCAAGAAATCGCCGCAGGCATTCAGTTGGCCAATAAGATGCGACCGACGCTCGATGTATTGGTCGTGGGTCGCGGCGGTGGAAGTCTCGAAGACCTGTGGTGCTTCAACGAAGAGCCCGTCGTCCGTGCGATTGCTGCTTCGCGCGTGCCTACGGTTTCCGCCGTGGGACATGAAATCGACGTCACGCTCGCCGACTTAGTGGCCGACGTGCGAGCGCTCACCCCCACCGAAGCTGCCGAGCGGGTTGTCCCTTCATCGTCGGATGTCTCCGCGCTCGTGCAACTTTACAGCGATCGCATGCGGCGGTCATTGTTTCTGCAAGTCGCCAACTATCGTCAACGGCTCGACGCGCTGGCCAACCGCCCTGCCCTGGCACGTCCGATGGATGCCATCCACTATCAAAGCCGCGTGGTGGATGAACTGGGTTCACGCTTGCACAACACCATCCGCGTCAATCTTCGCGAGCAACAACAAAAGTTAGTCGCCGTCAGCGGCAAGCTCGATTCCTTGAGTCCCCTGGCGGTTCTGGGACGGGGCTACAGTCTGACGCAACATGCCGACAGTGGCAAATTATTAACGACGACCAAGCACCTCAAATCGGGGCAGCTGATTCGCACGCGGCTGGCCGAAGGTTCGGTCGTGAGTACAGTTAAAGAGATAGAACCCCAGTAACCCACCGCTTGCGGCTTCGCGATAAAAATGTGAGAAGGATTTCAACGTGGCCAAGAAAAAACAGAATGACGACGATGCAGAACTGTGCTTTGAGGATGCGCTCAAAGAGTTGGAAACCATCGTCGTCAAGCTCGAAGGGGGCAAACTGGGCCTCGAGGATTCGCTCGAACAGTACGAGCAAGGTGTGCAGCATCTCAAGCAATGTTATCAACTGCTCCGCCACGCGGAACGCAAAATCGAACTCGTCAGCGGGCTCGACGCCGCGGGAAACGCCAAGACCGTCTCGCTGGATGACGACGATGACACCTCTCTGGCCGCCAAAGGCGAGGCCCGCAGCCGCCGTCGCAGTACGGCCGAAAAGGGCTCTAGTAAACGTCCCGCCGCGGGTGAAGTGGACGATGAATCCTCGCTCTTTTAGAATAGAGTGATGAGTATCACCACCCCACCAGCCGGCGTATCGTCGTTTCGCGATCTGATCGAGTCGGCTCTTGCGAATAGCGTTCAGCTTTCGTCGGATTGTCCTGACCGTCTCCGCGATGCCATTGAATATAGCCTGCTCGCGCCGGGCAAACGCTTACGGCCTCAATTGGTGCTGATGGCTTGCGAGCTATGTGGCGGCACTGTTCAGCAAGCGATCCCCGCGGCGCTCGCCGTCGAAATGATTCATGCCTATTCGCTGGTTCATGACGACCTGCCCGCCATGGACAACGACGACCTCCGCCGTGGCCGCCCCACCTGTCACAAGCAATTCGACGAAGCAACGGCTATTTTGGTCGGCGATGCTTTACAAGCCCGGGCATTTGAAATGGTCGCCCAAGTTCAGCCCCCCGAAATTGCCGCCCGCTGTTGCGCTGAGCTCGCCCGTGCGGTTGGATCAGAAGCATTGGTCGGTGGGCAATCTGCCGATCTCGCCAGCGAATTCCAAGAATGCACACTCGCCGAGCTGGAAGCGATCCACCGCCGCAAAACAGGAGCCCTGTTCCGCGTCTCCTTGCGGCTGGGGGCCATCATTGCCGATGCAACCGATCAACAACTCGCGGCGCTCGAAGATTATGCCGACAATCTGGGACTAGCCTTCCAGGTGGTCGACGATCTGCTCGACGTATCGGGCAACGAGGGACACATGGGGAAACGGTTGGGCAAGGATTCGGCCAAAGGCAAGAACACCTATCCGGCGATCCTGGGCGAAGCGGCGAGTCGCGAGCTGGCCGAGAAACTGATTGAACAAGCTTGCACCGCACTCGAAATTTTTGGCGATAAAGCGACGGCTCTGCGTGAGCTAGCGATATTTGTGAGGCATCGAAATACGTGACGCAAACCATTCTTCCGACGATTTCCGAACCGGCCGACATGCAAAAGCTGTCGCTGCCGCAGCTCGAGCATTTGGCGAGCGAAATCCGTGAAGTGCTCTGCAACTTGATTGCCTGTCGCAGCGCGCATTTCGCTTCCAATTTGGGCGTTGTCGAATTGTGCATCGCACTGCACACAACGTTTGATTTCCGCCGTGATCGACTCATCTGGGACACGGGGCATCAGATTTATCCTCACAAGTTGCTCACTGGCCGCTATCCCGAGTTTCAATCGATCCGCACCAAGGGGGGCCTGATGGGTTACCCCAACCCCGCGGAGAGCGATTTCGATTTATTCATGACCGGCCACGCGGGTTCCAGCGTATCGACGGCGCTAGGACTAGCCAGCGGTGATGATCTTCTGCGTAAGGATGAAAAACGGCATTCCGTGGCGGTCATCGGCGACGGCGCGTTTCCCTCGGGCGTGGTCTTCGAGGCCATGAACAATGCCCGTCGGCAGAGCGACAAACTGCTCGTGGTGCTCAACGACAACCGCATGTCGATTTGCCCCCGCGTCGGCGGCGTGGCCGATTATCTCGACCGCCTGCGGATGAATCCGATGTACACCGGCTTCAAGGATGAAGTCGCCAAGATCTTAAGCCATGTGCCGCTGCTGGGTGATCCCACCGAGCGGTTCCTCGTGCAACTCAAAGAAGCCGCCAAGGCAGGTTTGAGCGGCGGCATGATGTTCGAGGATTTGGGCTTCCGCTACGTCGGTCCGATTGACGGCCACAACATCGGTCTGCTACGCAAGTATCTCAAAATGGTCAGCCGCATCGATGGCCCCGTGCTGCTGCACGTCGTAACCGAAAAAGGCCACGGTTTTCAACCCGCCGCCGAAGATCCCGTGCTGTACCATGCACCCCCACAATTCGAGGAGCGCAGCGAACGCCAAGTCACGCTCAAGAAAAGTTCTTCGCGCTCTTACACTCACGTTGCGGCCGAAGCGATTGAAGATCAACTTCGTAACAACCCTCGCGCGACGGTCCTCACCGCAGCTATGTGCCAAGGCAACAAGCTCGAAAAAGTCCGCGATGCGTTTCCCGAACGATTTTTCGACACGGGAATCTGTGAGTCCCACACCGTCGCCTTCGCAGCCGGACAAGCCAAAGTTGGTCTGCGGCCGATTGTCGATATCTATAGCACTTTCCTCCAACGGGCTTACGACCACATCTTCCAAGAAGTCGCCCTGCAGAATCTCCCCGTGACGTTCATGATGGATCGTGGCGGCTTGGCGGGCCCCGACGGCCCCACGCACCACGGCGTGTTCGATTTGGGCTATTTGCGGGTCTTTCCGAATATGGTCGTGATGAGCCCGGGCGATGCGACCGAACTTCCCAAGATGCTCGACTTCGCCGTGCAGTTCGACGGGCCATGCGCGATTCGCTATCCCAAAGCGACGGCCACGGAAATTGTCCGCGAAGCCACCGCCATCGAACTCGGCAAAAGCGAAACTCTCCGCTGGGGTGCCGATGGATGTTTGATCGCTTACGGCCCGCTTCTTGCCAGGGCCATCAAAGCAGCCGATCAATTGCGCGCTGATGGCCTTGATGTGGGCGTAATCAATGCCCGCTTTCTCAAGCCACTCGACACGGAATTGATCCTCAAAGCGATCCGCGAATGCGGCTTTGTCGTCACGCTCGAAGAAGCAACGCTCGCCGGTGGATTTGGCAGTGCCGTCTTGGAAGCCGCCGCCGACGCACACCTCGACGCCAGCCGCGTGCGCCGCTTGGGCATTCCCGACATCTACGTCGAACACGGCGAACGCGACGAACTCTTGGCCGACCTGGGCCTCGACGTGGAAAGTATCGTCGCGACCTGCCGGGAATTGGCGGCGAATAAGGTCCTGCACACTTAAATCATTTACAGAGGACAAAAGTCAAGACGATTACGTGGTATAGTCTTCCTGATTTGATTTTATCACACACTCTGGCATCAAGTGTCTAGTTCCATGCCCTGAAAGGGCATGTTTCAATAGCCCAGGGCGCAGCCCCGGGAAAACCAAGCACCATCAAGGTAGCCCTGAAGGGGCTAGATACTCGGCCGTATGGCTACGCCACATGCCACAATCACTATCCAATGGTCTTTTACACATCGTCTTTAGCACAAAGCATAGACATGCATGGATAGACGCAGTAATCGAAAACGAATTGTTTCCTTACGTTGCAACAATCTGTCGAGAACACAAATGCTTTAGCCATCAAGTCGGTGGCACCGACGACCACATTAGTATTGCATGCTCCCTGTCTCGCACGATTACCGTTGCAGACCTAGTTCAAGAACTCAAGCAAAGCACCTCGAAGTGGATCAAAACAAAAGGCACAAAGTACCAGAACTTCGCCTGGCAAAACGGGTACGGTGCTTTCTCCGTCCGACAATCACAGCTTGAGGATTTGTGCCGATACATCATCAATCAAAGAATTCATCACTCTAAGGAATCGTTTCAAGATGAGTACCGAAAATTGTTGACCCTTTACAAAATCGAATTCGATGAGCGATACGTTTGGGATTAATTATCTTGCCCTTACAGGGCGAACTTGACTTTTCTGCTTGAATACCCAGGGCTGCGCCCTGGGCTACCATATCGAGCCCTTACAGGGCAAATTCCATCGCCTCTCCGCCCCCCTGCTCTCCCCGCTTTTCACGCCGGCTGGTATGCTAAGCCTATGGCCGCTGCTCAACCAACTGTCCGCCCTCGTGTGCTCATGCTCGCCGATGCGAATCGCCCTTCGATTCGTGAACGCGCGCTTGAGCTCCGCCCTTTGGTCGAAAAACACGTTGAAGTCGTCGACCTCATCGACGACTTCACGGCCAACGACGTCGAAACCGACAATATCGACTTCGCCATAGTCCTGGGGGGCGATGGCTCGATGTTGCGAGCTGCCCTGCTGTTGGGTTACGAGCAGCTTCCCATCCTCGGCGTGAATCTTGGCCGGCTGGGGTTCCTGGCCGACTTGCAGCCCGAGCAACTTCCCGAAGTGCTACCACGCGTGGCGGCGGGCGAATATCGCGTGATTTCGCATCTCATGTTTGAATGCGAAGTCGAGCGGAATGGCAAAATCCTCGAACGCGCGTTGGGGCTCAACGAAGTTTCGGTGCTAGCAGGCCCACCTTTCGCGATTCTCGAGATCCAGCTTTACGTTGACGCTGAATTGGTAACCACTTATAGTTGCGACGGTTTGATCGTGAGCAGCCCCGTGGGTTCGACGGCTCACAACTTGTCGGCAGGAGGCCCCATCCTCCGCAAAGACTTGCAGGCATTTGTGATCTCGCCGATCAACGCCCACACGCTCACCAACCGCCCCGTGGTCGACTCCGCCGAGCGCGTGTACGAATTGCGTGTCCCCGCCCCGCTGGAAGGAACAGCATTGGTGGTCGACGGCAAGATTTTGTGCCACCCCGAAAGCACGGATCGAATTCGCATCACGCGCAGCGATGCCCAGTTCCAACTGATCGAAATCGCCGGCTATGGTTACTACCGTACGCTTCGTGAGAAGCTTGGCTGGGGTGGTCGATTGAAGCTCGACGAATAAACATTTATCACCACTTTTCGCATAGGTGCAAGGATGCCCCACTTCAAGACCCTACTCGCTGGTTGCTTGATTCTGTTGATTTCGCAGACGGTGCGCGCTGCCGAGGAATCGTCCGAACAAAAAGTCGAGCTCACCTACAAATTTCGTATGGGAGAAGTCTTACGCTACAGCGTGAAGCACTCGGCCGACATCGAAAGCACGATCGAGGGGACCAGCCAGCAAGCCGAAACCACGAGCGAATCAATCAAAGCTTGGAAAGTGACCGACGTTTTGCCTAACGGAGAAATGGAATTTGTCCACCTCGTCGAGGTCGTGAAGATGAGCAACCGTGTCCCCAACCGGGCGGTGACCGAATTCGACAGCGAACGCGACAAAACACCACCACCAGGATTCGAGCAAGCCGCCCGCGCCGTGGGCGTGCCGCTGTCGGTGATTCGCATCAAGCCCAGCGGCGAAATCGTCAATCGCGAGGTCAAGCATCCGCAGCCGGAAGTCACCGACGACATGCCGATCACACTGCGACTGCCCGAGAATCCCGTCGCGGTGGGTGAAGAATGGAGCGAAAGTTTCGACGTGTCCGTCGACACCAAAAGCGGTGCCAAGCAACAAGTTCGTACCCGTCGAGTCTGCAAGCTCGATACCGTGCAGAACGGGATCGCCACGATTAACGTGGAGTATCAAGTGCTGACACCCGTGAGCGCCTTTGTCGAATCACAACTCGCCGAACGGATGGCTAAGGGCACCGTGCGCTTCGATATCGCCAAGGGCCGTATCGCTTCGCAACAGATGGATGTCGACCGCCGCGTGCTCGGCTTCTCAGGAGATTCGAGCCTAATGCACTTTGTTTCACGGCTCGAAGAACGATTGCTCAAGCCCCAAGATCGCTTGGCAAAGAAGCCGTAATCAAGCGGCATCCGCCTCCAACCATTCTTCAGCTTTCACTACGTCGATAAATTTTCGCGCGTTGTAACCTGCGTTACGCAGCGCGATCACTACAAAATCGTGAGAACAATCGTCGGGACTCAACAAAAGTGCTGCCTTGGTGGATCGCTTAATACCCAACTCTTCGAGTTCCTTGTAAGCCAAGTCATAGTTTTCCGCCACCGACGAAACATTCCTTGAATCTCTCAAATCGAATAAAACCGATTTCACGCCAGTTTCATCGGCAAATGCTTCGGTACTCAAAGCGATTTGGTGAGAAATTTCGGGAGTAATCAGTCCACTCACTCGCACATACTGATACTTTCCAGAGTCGACTAACGAAAGCTCGATTGGCATGAGCCCACTCATATCAAGGTCGGATTAATCTTCTTCCAGCCAGGCAATCGCCTCGGCTTCATCAGTAAACGTCTGGAGATTGAAGCCCGCGTTCTTGATCGCGGTCGAGGCAAAATCTTCCGAAGTATCGGTCGGTAGCCGCATCGAGGCAATCTTCGTCGAGCGGTCGATATTCATTTCTTCCATGTCTTTGTAGGCCAAATCATAGTTGGCTGCGACGGACATCATATTGGGCATACCCCGCGGATCGATGAGACGGTGACGGATCCCAGTCTGATCGGCCAATTCATCCAGCTGACGAATCATCTCAAAAACCACCTCAGCGGTGACCGGCTCATCCACGCGGCAGACGAGATACTTGCCAGACGGGCCAATTGTCGTGGTAACGCTCATCGCGATAACCTGGAGGAGAGCTTGTGCGATGCAAGGGAGAGGAGGGATTCTTACGGAGGAATTATAGCTTAGTAAGAAGTTCTCAGCCTGTCAGCGGGGTCCTACATTACAAATTCTGGCAACCGCTTTCGCTCAGGCCCTGACTCTAGATTTTGCGCAGAAGGATGTTACGTGTTATGAAAACACGACCTTGTAACTTGGAAATGCACGCCAACTACACAAGACGGATTATTCGTAAGCGCGCTTACTTTCCGAGGAGAAGAGCATTTCTGCTACAAGCTGCGAGCAAGAACCGACCACCCACAACTGCTTCATGCGGCAGGCGGTGGTGTGCAGGACACTTCGTGGACCATTACCACATCATGCGCGGCGCTGCCCATCTTGCCTGCCTGGGCGGTCAAATGCGACCCACCCACTACGACAATCCGGTCGCCGTTCACTGTCAAACCCACGCGGCAGGTCCAGTCTTCGATTTGCTTGATCAGCTGTTCGACGTTCTCCGCCGGTGCATTCCGCAGCGGTGTCACGCCCCAATAAAGACACATTTGGCGAAGCGTCGATTCTTTGCCGCTCACACCGACGGTCGGCACAAAATTCCGTAGTTGCGACAACGCTAACGCCGTGCGACCCGAATGGCTCGCCACGACCACCAGTTTGGCTTTGAGCGTATGAGCCATCGTTCCCGCGCCACGCACCACTGCACTGGTCACTTCATGCAGGCCATCAACTTTTTTCTTGCTCGGAGCACGCAGTGGTTGATCGAACATGCTCGCCTCGGTCGCCAGCGCGATGCGATTCATCATCTCGACGACTTTGTGAGGGTGCTTGCCAATCGCCGTTTCCCCTGAAAGCATACAAGCGTCGGCTCCATCCAGAATCGCGTTCGCCACGTCGGTCACTTCGGCCCGCGTCGGCCGCTGCGATTCGTGCATGCTATCGAGCATCTGTGTAGCGATGATCACCGGCTTGTGATACTCCTGACACATGCGAATGATCCGTTTCTGAGCGATCGGCATTTCGGCAACGTCGATCTCAACACCCAAGTCGCCTCGCGCGACCATGATGCCGTCCGATTCCATGACGATTTCTTCCAATCGTTCAAGCGCTTCGCGTTTTTCGATTTTGGCAATCACGCGTGCCTGCGAACTGCTCGAACGCAGAATATCCTTGAGCGTACGCACCTCGTCCGGCGAACGCACAAAACTGAGGCTCACAAAATCGGCCCCCGCCTTGGCAGCCCAAATTGCATGCTGATGATCCTCGACGCTGATCGCGGGGGCACTCAATCTAACACCCGGCAAATTGATACCTTGCCGACTGCGAATGATCCCCTGTTGCAAAACCCGCAACCGCGCACGATCCGGCATCAATTCTTCGACGACCATGCTGACCGTGCCGTCGGCGAGCATCACTTGATCGCCTACCGTCAGTTCATCAATGAGCGGTTCGTAACTGGTGACCAGTTCATGGGGATCGGTCGGCTCGCTTTTGACGAAAAAGAAAGTCTCGTCTCGGTGGCAGAAAATATGGTCGTTGGGGAGTTCGCGCAACCGGAACTTCGGCCCCGCCAGGTCGACCAGGATCGCCAGCGGCTCGTTGATGTCTTCGCTCACCTGGCGAATACGGTTAACGTGCTCCTGCTGCACCTCGGGACCACCATGGGCCATATTCAATCGAAAGACCTTCGCCCCCAACTTCGCCAAAGCTGCCAACTGAATCGGCTCGCGGCACGAGGGCCCAACCGTCGCCACGATCTTCGTACGGGCGGTTTGAATTCGTTCAAGCGGCAAATCGTACTCGTCCATAAGATGCTCTATCTGGTCTAGGCCGCCGGTGAGATTCGTCAGGTGGGAGGGGGACGTGCCGGTGGGCACGTGGTTGGTTATCGTCGCCATTATTGTGGCCCTAAGTCGCCGCCAAGGGAATATGTTTTCATCTCGCACGCGGTGACCACGTTGGCGACAATCTCGTGGCGAACACCTCCCCAAGCCTAGGTTTCTTTATGAAAGTCCTAGCGCATGACGCATTTTGCCGCTAGACAAGCGAAACTTTGCAGACATCATTAGCATTACAAATAGTACAGACGGAACTTATTGTGGCCGCAGCCGCAAGCGATATGAATCATTGGGAAAATAAAATTGGCTTGGTGACGGGGGCCTCGGGCGGCTTGGGGCTTGCCATTTCACGCGCGCTTGTCAGTCATGGTGCGACTGTCTTGATGAATGCAAGAAGCGCGGGCCCGCTCAACGAAGCTGTCGATCTCCTGCAAGCTACCGTTGGCAAAGCGTTCGCCCTGCCGGGCGATGTCACCGTGCAAGATGACGTTGATCGTATTGCCGAAACTGTTCGCACCCAATTCGGCGGGCTCGACTTCTTGTGCAACTGCGTGGGCCAATCCACCCGCTCGGCAATCCTGGAAACAAGCCCCGAGGATTTCGAGCGCCTCTGGGATGTCAACTTTCTGACCATGGTGCGGATGACCCGTGCGTTCGCACCCACATTGATCGAACGCCAAGGGCATCTCGTCAACATCAGCTCGCTCGCCGGCAAAATCGCGACTCGCTACTACGGCAGCTACCCCGCCACCAAATACGCCGTGAGCGCTTATTCGCAGCAGTTGCGTTTAGAACTAGGACCGCAGGGGCTGCACGTGCTCCTGGTTTGCCCCGGCCCAATCACACGCCAGGAAGGCGCGCCGCGTTACCAAACTCCCGAGAACCTTCCCGCAGAAGCCTCTCAGCCAGGCGGCGGAGCCAAGATCAGCAGCCTCGACCCCGATCGCCTCGCCGAACAAATTCTCACCGCGTGCGAACGGCGCGATCCCGAGTTGATCGTTCCTGGCAAAGCCCGCCTCTTGATGGCACTCGCTGCGTTGTCACCAAAGCTTGGCGATTGGCTGCTTAAGAAAATGACAAGCAAGTAAGAATCGCTGAACACTTATCTTCGCTAACCTCCACTAATAATAATTTATTAGCGTTGATTAGTGGTAATTAGCGTTCCTAAAAATTCCGACGACGTTGTGTGACAAAACCGACCAGCATTCCTACCAAAACCAAACTCGCCGGTTCTGGCACATTCAAGACAGCGAGCGGTAGCAAAACGTCTATGCCATAGTTCTCTTCCCAAGAGGAGAGATCCTCGGCACTGAACGGATTAGGCGACCCACCCCGCTGCCAGGCGAGAAAGTCTCGGCCGTCGACATCCAAATCACCGTCGAAATCACCCGGCAACAGATACACGACCAAACCTTCGCGCAATTCGCTTTCCCCGGCAAGCAGAAATTCAAACGTCAGATCACGCTGCCCACCCAGCGCATAAATTTCGCCCAGGGTATAGCTCGTATTCTCATCAAAAGTCGTCGTGCCGAGGTCCTGTACTTCCGTGAGGCGGTTCATCTCTTCTTCCGGCGGAGTGGCAAACCAATCACCATCGTCGATCCCCTGCATCTCAAACGAATTCCAACCCACAAAATTGAGTGACCCCAATGGCGATGTGATCGTGTAAGCTTCCACCTCTTGCGAGAACGGCGTTTCATTGCGAACCAACGCTTCGCCAGTCGCTAAGTTGACCGTCATCACAATCGTGTCGCGAACTGATGACTCGCCCGTGTACACCACGTCGCCCAGCACCTCGACACCGTCAGCGGTTTCAAACACAAACGCGACGTCCTCCCCCGCGGGCGTATCAAAGGCAAACAGCTGTGCGTCGTAGGCATCCCCCAAATCGGCGTTCGTCACGCCTGTGAAATTGAGCGAGCCCGAGGCATTCTTCTGAATGGCGTATTGCGATGTATTGCCACCCCCCAGATTCCAGCCCGCACCCAACGCTTGAAGCTCCAAGGGGGCAATCGAACCCGACGGCGAAGTCACAGACAAATAATTGATCGCGATGTTTTCGCCCGACGAATTGGAAATCGTCATGTCGCCCGTGCCTCGATCGATCGTCAACGTCAGCCGATCCACGTCGGGCACGCTGTTGGTGACCAAATACACTTGTCCAGTCGACTTGCTGGAAATAAACATCTCGCCGTTGGATCCGCGCCCAAACCGGCTGTCGTTCCGCGAAACTTGTAGCAGCGTGTTCATGTCGTCCGCCGTGCGATCAACGTCGCCGTCACCATCCACGTCCAATGTCAAATGCAATCGCTGGATCTCTGCCTGCGATAAAGCCGCCGGCAATTCGCCGTCGGCCAGCTGCGTGTGCGCGCCGAGCAATTCATCGAGTGCCGACTGATACACACGGCCATTGGCGTTGGCGTGGTCGAGGAAAATGTATTGATCCTGAAGCTGAGGATCGGAATTGTTTTGAATCGTGAACCCACCCGCGATGGAAACTCCGGCGAAGCCGGTGCCGAACGACGTGTCGTGATCGTACTGGGCCGCGGGATAGATAAAGTCGTTCAGCTGCCACTCATTCGCCGGAAGTGGCTGAATCCCCACGCCGACGCCATAACCGCCGGAACCGGGAAGCTGAACCCAAGTCCCTTCACGGCTCGACCAGCCATAGTTCCCGCCGTTCTGAAGCACGTTCACTTCTTCGATATTATCCCGCCCCGGCTCGGCCACGATAACATGTGTGCCGCCGGTTTCATCGCGTGCGAACGACAAGTGATGTGGATTGCGATGCCCCAGCGTATAAATCTCCGGCAGATAACCCGGTTGCCCCGCCAGCACATTCCCCGGCGTCGTATATCGGCTCGGGCCATCCTGCAGCGGATTGATGCGCAAAACTTTCCCTAACGCATTATCCGGCGCACCGCCACCCACGGTCGTCGAAAACTGGCTGCCGTCGCCGTGAGCGATGTATAGCAATCCATAATCATCGTCCCCCGGCTTGGCGAAATTATTAAAACTCATCTGCTTGACCGGATGATCGAACACCGGCATCTGCACGCGAAACAATTCCCGATAGCCGCTGACCTGATTCGCTTGCCGGTCATAGGTCCATTCGGCGACCAAACTTTCCGCGGCGGGATTGGCGAGCGTCGTCCCCAAATAATTCAACCCCGCGACGCCGCTTGGCGAATCCACCAACGCCGACGTATAAAACTTGCCATTAAGCGCGAACTCGGGATGAAACGAAATATTCCGCAATCCGCCGTGCGTGGAGTTACTGTTATCAAGCACAAACCCGTTATTCGGATTCGCAACGAATTGGCTTACCGCCGTGTTGTAGTTGAAAAACGACGAAACACTCACGCCCCCCACGCCGTTGTCGCGCAGCGAATAAATATTCCCGTTCTGCGTTGTGACGAATAGATCTTCATTGCCGGTGTTTAAGGGTTGAGTCGTCATCGAGATAATCGGCGAAGTGGGAATACTGGCGTAGCGTTTCATCCGCAGCGTCGCGCCAGAAAACGTCGTGATCGGTCCCGTCGGATGCGACTGTGCATGAACGCTCTGCGCGGCTCCCACTAAAAGCAGCACCACAACCAAAGAACTCTTTTTTCCGACATAGCCGGCGCGAGCCGGTAGTCTTCGCAACAGTAACGGAAGTCCCATCAAAATAAGCACTACACATGTTGGTTCTGGCACCAACAACCCACCCGACGGCGGTGGATCAAAACCTGCGACCCGCGCTGGATCATCTTTCAACAACCGATAATCTGCGAAATCCACTGTGCCGTCGCCATTGAGATCGCCGTCGTCATATTCCCCGGCCTTGAACAAGTTGGTGCTCAAGATTCGCATGTCGGTCGAATTGCACACCCCGTTGCCGTTGATGTCGCAGGCCAGAAAGTTGTCGAGCACCACGTCGCCAAACCGCGTTCCGACGCGCAGCTCGTCAATCGAAAAATCGAAATTGGAATCCGAAGTAAACCGCCCCACCCCCAATCGATCGGCAAAGAAATCAAACCCCGCGAACGTCACGCCCCCCGTGGGATCGACCAGCGGCGACGAATAACTCGGATTCTGCCAAACGGTAATCGCATCGCCACCCGCGGCCGACGAAAGATCGAACTTAATCACAAACAGATTCACCGCCGTGTTCCGCGCCCCTAAGGGCGAAGCCAACGAAGAATTCTGATTGATGCGAAACCCAAACGTCGAACCACCCAGAAAATCCGTTTGCCCCACGCCCAAGTGAAACGTGCGGTTGCCGTCGCTATTCCCGCCGTTGTGCATCTCGAAGGCAATATAGTTGGTATTGCTCGATGCGGAGTTTTGGTAAAGGTACGACAGATAGACGGTTCCGTTATAAGAAGATTGAAACGGATTGGTCGCGTTGTCCAGCAGACGATGCACGCGGTTATTGTTCGTGGGACTGAACAAGCTTCCCCCCGACGAACTCGGATATGTGCCGTTGCTATAAGCGAGCGAACCAGCGTTCACGTTCATCGAGCTGCCATTGCTCGAATACCAAGCCCCCGTAAAGCCCGCCACGGTCGGATTCTGCCCGGCGAGTCCCTGCGAAGTGTTGTACTGACCGCTCGCGGGACTACCGCCCGTCAGGAATTGCTCTTCGATAATCAGATAGCCGTGCACGCTCGGCAGTTGCCCGAGGCAAGCACTGATTGCTAAGACCCCCACGGCCACCCAGTGGCGCCATACGGTCGTGGATCGAGACACCCAACTCATGCTGCGTTTCCTAAAAAGCGGTTTCGCCAACAAGTCTCGCCTTCGCGGCAACGAATTTAGGTTCACCACGAAAAGCGGAAAGACAAGCTCCCTTAAGAGGCCTTCATTCTAAGCCAATCTCCTGGCCAATAGAACGAAACGGCGCCGGTTTGAATCGGTTTTTTGCGCGAAATACGCACGTTTTTGAATTCGGTGAGCCCTCCGCAACGCCCGCCGCGAACCACGGGCGGAAAACCGCTGCAATCCGCACACCCGTTTTAAAAAGTGCAACCACCTCCCGCCTACGGGCAAATACTTAGCTGCAACGTACTTTTCGTACACCACCAGCCGCGGCAGGCCCATTCTCGCAACTATGTTTGGACAGATCGTGGCAACTTCGCTGCACGAAAAGACCTTACGGTGAAACGAGATCCCGAGCGATCACTCCACGGCCCATGACATGCGCCGCGCGGCCCACCGCGACAGCATTTATGACCAAACAATTCAAAAACCGCCGCATCCTGATCGTCGACGACAACGAGGCGATTCACGCCGACATTCGTTCGATCTTGGAACCCCCGCGCGTGAATGCCGAACTCGATTCGCTCTCGGCTGCCTTGTTCGACGATGCAATTCCCGTCAGTTCCCACGCGGTGAAGTACGACATCGAATCCGCCTATCAAGGCGAAGATGGCTTCAACATGGTCTGCGCGGCCAACGCAGCCGGCAATCCCTATGCGCTCGCTATCGTCGACGTCCGTATGCCTCCCGGCTGGGATGGCATTCACACGATTCAAGAATTGAAGCGGCTCGATCCGCTCCTGCAGGTCGCTATCTGCACGGCCTACTCCGACTACTCGTGGCAAACCATCCTCGACAAGTTCGGGATCAACGATTGGCTTTTGATTCTGAAAAAACCGTTCGACGTGGTCGAGGTAAAACAGCTCGCTTGCTCGCTGACCGAAAAATGGAATCTCTCCAAATGGGTCGCGATGCGAACCGTGGAACTCGAACAAAGCCTCGAAGAACACGCCCAGAAGCTGGAAGTTGCCAACGGCAAGCTCAAGGAGCAAGTCCAATCGCTGGCCGATGCCAACACGCATCTCTCGCGCGAAATGGAAGCCCGCCGCGAAGCCGACGAACGTATCCGCCACATCGCGTTTCACGACGCGCTCACCGGCCTGCCCAATCGCATGCTGCTCTCCGACCGCATCAACGAATGCATCGAACGGAGCAAACGCCAACAGGAATACCACTTCGCCCTGCTCTATTGCGATCTCGATAATTTCAAAATCGTCAACGACAGCCTCGGCCATCGCGTGGGCGATCAATTGCTCACGCACATCGCCGAACGGCTTCGCCACGCCCTCCGCACGACCACTCGCGACATGCGCGGCGGCTATGACGTCGTTTCGCGCTTGAGCGGCGACGAGTTTGTTGTGCTCTTGGACAATATTGTTGGCGAAGAGCACGTCATGCAGATTGCCGACCGCATTCGCGAAGTGGTTTGCCAAACTGTCAAAATCGATCAAAACGAATTGCTTCCCAGCATCAGCATCGGCGTGGCGATCAGCAGCGGCGAATACGACGACGCGACCGACATGCTCCGCGATGCCGACACGGCTTTGTACCACGCCAAGGATTCCGGCAAATGCTGCGTGTCGATGTTCGACTTGAACATGCGCACGCAAGTCACCCACCGTATGAACTTGGAAAGTGATCTCCGCCGCGCGATCGAAGAAGATCAATTCATCGTGTACTACCAGCCGATCGTTTCGCTCATCACGGGCGAAATTGTCAGCCTGGAAGCGCTCGTTCGTTGGCAACATCCGGTGCAAGGATTGCTTTCGCCCGATGCGTTTATCTCGGTGGCCGAAGAAACCGGCATGATCGACGCGATCGGCGAGAGCGTCTTCCGCCAGGCCCTCGATCAAGTTGGCCATTGGCGCAACACGCTCTCCGAAGCCCGCGAGTTGAGCGTCAGCATCAATCTTTCGCCGCGGCAACTTCGCAATCGTCGCATCGTGAATCTGATCGACGAGTGCTTACACAACCACAACTTCGACCCGTCGGCACTCAAACTTGAAATCACCGAGTCGGCCATGATGACCGACCTCGCGATGGTCCGCGAAATCATCGAAGACATCTCTGCACGGGGCATCGAGTTTTATCTCGACGACTTCGGCACGGGCTATTCCTCGCTCAGCATTTTGCACACGTTGCCGTTCTCGACAATCAAGCTCGACCGCAGCTTCGTCAGCAATTTGGACAAAGAACTCGAAAGCCCCACGACGGTTCAAGCGATCGTCATGCTCGCCAAAAACGGCGGCGTGAAGCTCGTGGCCGAAGGGATCGAAACCTACGAGCAATTGTGCCAACTCCGTGAGCTCGATTGCGAACTCGGCCAAGGCTACTTCTTCTCCAAGCCACTCCCCAAACGCGACATCGAAGACCTCCTGCGCAAAGGCACCCGCCACCTCGTGCAAGTCGAAATGAACGCCTCCATCCCGGCGTCAATTTAAAGTCCCCTCGCCCAGTACTCTGGGAGAGGGCTCGGGTGAGGGTCTTCGTATCGGTGGCTTCCAGCCGCTGACTGTGGCTGACCTCTCCGAGGTCGGATCATCCATCATTCCCGCGCAGTCGGGAATCCAGGCCCCAGCCCCAAGCCCCCATCCCCTAATCCCCAGCCCCCAACTTACTTCTTCTCCAACAACTGCCGACTCGTCTCCTTCAACTTCCCCGCAATCCGTTCAGCCAGCGCCGCCAAAATCGCCGGCAAGTCCACTTCGATCCGCAAGGCATCGTCGGACACATCCAACCGGCCGGTCATTTTCTGCCCGAGCGAGCTCGCCTCGAAGTGGAGCCGATCCCCTTCCCACCGCTGTTGGCAAGCGACCATCCCCTTCAAGCCGCCGGTCATCTGCTGCTGAAGCTGACCAAACCCCTCAGCAATCCGCCGCCGAGCTTCCTCGCGGCCGAGCTGATGGGGAACACTGACAGTGACAGGTCGCGACACGGCGTTTTCTTTCTGCATGCGAACGTTGATGAAGTTGGAACGACAAGAATAGTACGCAGTTGCGAGCTACGAGTCACGAGTCGCGGGTGCCGAGTCGTTAGCTGTTAGCCGCGACGTGTCGCGAAGCGACGCGGAGCGTGTGATCAGCAACGCGGAGCGGGTTCCCAGTGTGGCACAAGTCTCCGACTCGTATCGGTGGCTTCTAGCCGCCGCCTGTGGCCGACCTCTCCGAGGTCGGATCCTCCGTCATTCCCGCGCACGCGGGAATCCAGATCCCGGCATCCAAATCCAGGGATGTCGTCGCCAAGGCTCCTCAATCCCTGGCTAATGGCTGCCATCCCTTCGGGATAAATTAGCAAGCGTTAATCAACCTATCGAGTTCGACGTAGGTAACCTCTGGATTCGGAAATCATCCCGCAGCGATGAAAGCGATTAGCCGGTGGTCAGATCGCACGAGCTCCGCGAGTGTGGTCGCCACCACCGGAATCGAAATCGGGAAACCCCGCGGCCGAGCAATTTGCATGGTCTACCGACACAACAACGCCGAGGCCGCAATCTCTATGACGAACGACGGCGCATCAACCCACCAAGCAATCCCACGCTCAGGAGAATCGCAGCACTCGGTTCGGGAACGCTCACTTGAGCAGTCAACGGACTACCCAGATAGTTACTTTGCCAAATTCCGAAGGTGGCCTGTGAGTACAGCGAACCAACACCACGCTGCCAAGCAAGAAAGTCGCGGCCATCAACGTCGCCATCTCCATCGAAGTCGCCAGCAAACGAACGCGACATATTGAGTTCAACCGCGCGGAGCGCTTTTGTAAGCTCCCACACATCGTCCGGACCATAGAGGTCGTTTGCTGCTTGAATCAAATGCGTGTACGCATTGTTGAAGTTCTCGTTGGCAGTGAAGTACTCGGACACAGCCCGATACCAGATCTGCTCAACCTTGTCGAAACCGATGCCGGTGATTTCGAAGCCATTGAACGACCCACCTTCAGAAGCGAGATACGCCGCATGACTTACTATAGGGGAATTAATATGTACGCCATAATTATCCACCCATTCGGTCCAGTAGTTCGGGCTTAGATACCGGTCTGGATAATAATAATAAACACCATCACTGCTGAATTGCACCGATCCTGGACTGGCATGATTGAGTACAACTGTTCCATTCTTGTCTAATGTCAACCAGTCGGTTTCTCCTGTGATATGACGCTCAAAACCAACGCCTAATATTTCTGCGAAGGCCTCGTTTAATGCTCCGTGCTCACCAGAGTAAGCTCCGCCCACATCATAATGCCATATTCCATGGGACATCTCGTGCCCAAAGGTTTCGGGAGTCACGTTTCCACAACAAAACCGTAACTCTGGACCACGACCTGGCTCGAACCAAGCAGAGCCTTGTTGGCAAGTCGATGGATTCGTGCCATTGTAATTCACCAACACTCGATAAGTATCAACAGGATATTGCCCTCCGGCACTGAGTCCGCCCTGCCTGTTAGCTCCATTCCGCCCAAACCTTTCTAGATAGTAAGCATGGATTTCACCGGTAAGCTCATAAGCGATGTCAACATCTGTTGATCCATAAGTCGGACCTAGCACGGGACTTGGCCCGCGCGGAGGCTGTCCTTCTGTGCGGCCAAAAACATAAGGTGCATATTGCACGGGATAATCCGAAGACGTCGGACCATAGTCCGCATAACAGGTATTATTGTTATTTGGATTACTACAGTCGCCGATTTTTCGAATGAATGCATACGTGTCCTGCGGTGCAAGCGCCTCGCATAGGACAAGCAACAGACAGATATTCCTGAGAATAGTCATGCCGCCATCATATCTACGGTATTTGATAGAAGCCAGAGACTTTTCAAGCTGCTGCCAGCCACGCCGCCAAACCGTTAAGATGCCCCTTCCCCCCCATATAGGCCGGAATCCGCCGGAGGCTGATGCGCAGTTCCGGCATCGAACCATCATTGGCGTGGCATAAGTTCTCGGAATTCTATCAGCCGGAAGGGGTTTATTGATGTGCAATCCGTTTCATCGCATTCGCGTGATTGCACAAGGAGATAGATGCCAGATTCTTCAGTCGCCTAGGCTCCATCAGAATGACGAGTAAGGCGCAACAAAAAACCGCGAGGCAACTTACGTTACCTCGCGGCTTAGCTTCTCTGTTCAGGCCCCAATGATCAGGTGCCGAATTCCGGACGGCGGCGGCCCAGTTGGCTTTGCAGCCGTTGGACGATCGCGCTGTGCATCTGGCTGACGCGGCTTTCGCTCAGGTCGAGCGTTGAGCCGATTTCTTTCATCGTCATCTCTTCGTAATAGTAGAGAATGATGATCAGCCGTTCGTTGCGATTGAGACCTTTGGTCACGAGCTTCATCAGGTCTGACTTCTGAATGCGTCGCGTGGGATCTTCGCCCTTTTTGTCCTCGAGAATATCGATCTCGCGGACGTCTTTGTAGCTGTCGGTCTCGTACCATTTCTTGTTCAGGCTGATGAGGCCGACGGCATTGGCGTCGCTCATCATCTTTTCGAGCTCTTGCACCGAGATTTCCATCTTCTCGGCCAGCTCGATCTCGGTGGGCGAACGGCCCAAGAACGCTTCGAGTTGCTTGACGGCTTCGTTGAGCTTGCTGGCCTTCGAGCGGACCAGGCGTGGCACCCAGTCCATGCTCCGCAACTCGTCGAGCATCGCACCACGAATACGTGGCACGCAGTAGGTCTCGAACTTCACGCCGCGGCCCATGTCAAACGCCTTGATCGCGTCCATCAGGCCAAAGACGCCGGCTGAGATGAGGTCATCGAGTTCCACGCCGTCGGGAAGCCGCGACCAGATGCGTTCGCCGTTATATTTCACCAGCGGCAGATAGCGTTCGACAAGGCGGTTGCGCAAGTCGCGGCTGCTGGGGTTTTTCTTGAATTGCTGCCACACTTCAGCCATCTCATCATGTGGCTTGGTGATGGCTTCTTCTATCTCGACGGTCGATGATACCATGCAATCCTCCGTGATGCTTCCTAAGGTCGCCGACTCAGCGGCAACCTGTATACGAGAATCCCTTCTCGATGTGTATAAGCTTGCTCAATCCGCGGCGTTTAGTTTGACTTGGGAGTTTGGTCGACGCCCGTCATGGCATCGATTTCGGCTTGCATCCGCTTGCGGACCGATTCGTCGATCGTTGCCTCGGCAATCGCTCCGACCATCAGACCCACGGCTGCTAATAAACCCATCATGGCCAACGCTTGAAGAATCGTCCCGTCGAACCCTGCACCGTTCTTGAGAGCGCGGAATAGCACGCAAAGCATTCCGACCAAGGCTAAGATGCCTGCATAAGTGCGAGCCACGTGACAAGTCCCCAACGGCCTCAAACTTTCTGCAACCCCGCCATTTTAACGCTTGATTGCAGGCCATCAGACTTTCAAAAGTTATCGACATCATCAGGTTTATAGTTGAGTTTTGTTGGAAAAATGGAAAAGAATTTTTCAAAGTCGCGAGTGCTCCAAGCCTTCGCGCGTCATGAGCGCTGCGGCTTGAGATTCGAGAGCGTGACGCTCCGACTCACGCGGCAAGCGATGAGAGTAAACACAAACTTGCGACAGCACGTCGGCCGCTAGCAGCCGCACCGATTGGCGATGACCGCTGGCACTTGTACACGCGACTTGGGCTGAGGCTCCGACGCGCTTCATCCCGAGGAATTGCCGACAGGTTGAGCTGAACCCTTCGCCGACGCGCGTGCCGAGGGCGGGATCATCGCATTGATTCACCACCAATCGCAATTTGCCGTCGACGTCGCCCCAGGGAGCGAGCTTCACGGCGGTGTAGGCATCGCGAACGGCGGCTGTGTCGGTCGTCGTCACGAGCAAGATTTGCAGCGCGGCCGTCCACATCCGTTCGACCCACGGCGACATGCCAAAGCTGGCGTCGAGCACGATGAGGTCGGCATGACTATGGAGCGAACGTAACTCAACAACCAAACGTCGGAGCGAGCGAATGTTGATTTCAGGGGATTCGTCGGCAGCATGCGTGCCGGCCAGCAAGTGCAAGTCGGGGGTGATCGTTTCCAAAACTTCACTTGCCGAACGTGCGCCGCTCAATACTTCCGCGATGCCCGCATCGGCTTCCGTTTCCAGCATACCCGCCAGTTTCGGATGCAGCAGATTGCCGTCGACCAGCACGACTCGCTTACCGAGTTGTGTGAGCTCCTCGGCCAAGCGAATTGCGACCGTGCTCGTGCCCACGCCAGTCTGCGCGCCGCTGACGACGACCATCGGCACGCCCGGCTCGAGAGCCGTGTGTTCCTTGATCGTTTCGCGGACTAGTTGTCGCAATTTGTCGGCTTGGTCGAACATAAGAAAGGAGGTGAGAGTTTGGAGGTCGGAGGTCAGAGATTAGTTGAGTCCGAGAATTTGTTGTGCAAGCGAGCGTCGCTGAGCCACTTGAATGTCATCCGGCACGTTCTGGCCGTCGGTGATGTAGCTGATCGGCAGTCCACAACCGCGAACAACGGAGAGCAAATTGCCAAGGCCCATGGCTTCGTCAAGTTTGGTGACAATCATCGCCGTGGTGCCGACCGTCGCGAACTGTTTGGCGGTCGTCGTGAGACTCTTCGCGCCACCCGTGGCACTGAGCACCAGATGGACTTCAGCGGGGTTCGCTTCGGCCAAGATCGCCTTGAGTTCTTGAATTCGCACTTCATCGCGTGGGCTGCGACCGGCGGTATCCATCAACACAAGGTCGAGCGACTTCATGCGGGCAATGGCTTCGCGCATTTCTCGCGGCGTGCTCACCACTTCCATGGGGAGGTCGATGATCTCGGCATAAGTCCGCAGTTGTTCGACGGCGGCGATACGATAGGTGTCGACCGTGATCAAGCCCACAGTTTTGTTTTCGCGCAGACGGTAATTCGCGGCGAGCTTGGCGATGGTGGTCGTCTTGCCCACGCCGGTCGGTCCGACCAACGCGACCACGCGGCCTTGACCAGCCGAAGGTTTAAGCGGTCCAGAGACTTGAATTTCACTTTCCACGAGCCGAGCCAGTTCCGCACGCAGCGCGAACTTATCCGCCAGGTCGACCGTGGTTTCCGACCGCAGATGCTCGATGAACTCTTGCGCGACGCGTTCCTCGAGTTCCGCCTCGATCAAGTCGGTGTAGACTTCAAACAATGCCTCGGGCAGATGCTGCACGGCAGAATCACTCGCGCGACAATTCAAGTCACCAGCCATGAATTGCAATTCGTCGAGTTCGGCGCCCACTTGTTGGCGAAAGTCATCGCGATAGCGCGAGCGATAATCGGTTTCAATCGTGGCCAGTTCGACGATCGCGGGCGTTGGCTCATAGCTGACGGCCGGAGCCAATCGCGAAGGAATATTGGCCTCGCAAGAAGCGGCGACTTCATATTCCTTGCCGAAAAACAGACGACCCAGCACGCTGGCATGCAACTCACGAGTGTGCAACACGGTCGCCTCGGGTCCCAATTCCCGGCGAACCATGTCGATCGCCTGTTGCATCGATTTAGCACGAAAAGTTTGAATATTCATAGTCAATTCTATCAGTTATCTGAGGCAAGCCCCACGGTCATGATCTGTGTGTCACGAGTGATTTCGTTAAAGCTGAGCACCACGAGTTGGCTCAAGTGGTTTTCGGTGATTTGTTTAAGGGCAGCGCGGATCTGCGGGCTGACCAGCACGATCGGCGTGTGGTGCGAGTTGGTAAGCTTGGGCAGTTCCTTGGCAATTGACTGGCAGGTGGCTTCAATCGCCTGTGGCGACATGCGAATGAACATGCCACGCTCGGTGTGTTCAAACCCCGCACGAATGCGATCTTCCATCGCCGGATCGAGGGCGATCACATGCAGTTGACCCTCTTCGTTGCGATAGCGCGTGCAAATCTGCCGCGCCAGCCGATGCCGGACATATTCGGTGAGCAAAACTTGGTCTTTCGTGCGGTGTGCGTAATCGCCGAGCGTTTCCAAGATCGTAGCGAGCTGCCGAATCGGCACTTGTTCGCGAAGCAACAATTGCAATACACCCTGTACTTCTGCCAGCGACATCGTGCTGGGGATCAGTTCATCAACAACCGCGGGTTGAGTTTGCTTGAGCTCGTTGACCAAGTGTTTGGCCGAGTCGCGTGTGAGGATTTCGTCGGCATGCCGACGACAAACCTCGGTGAGATGTGTTGCGAGTACCGCGCCTGGTTCCACAACCGTGTAACCCATCAACTCGGCCTGATCTTGCAATCCCGGCAAAATCCAGCGAGCTTCCGTCCCGAACGCGGGATCCTTGGTCACGATGCCGTCGATCTTGCCGGTCGTCATACCGGAATCGATGGCCAGCAGGTAAGTTGGTTCGAGCCGATCCTGCGCGACGGGCATGTCGGCGATTTTGATCCGATACTCATTCGGATCAAGCCGCATGTTGTCGCGGATTCGCACCTTCGGCATGATGATGCCGATCTCTGCCGCCACGCTTTGTCGCACGCGTTGGATGCGCTCGAGCAAGTCGCCACCACGTTTCGGATCGGCAAGGCGTATCAGCCCCACGCCGACCTCCACTTCCATGGGATCGACCGTCAAGAAATCTTCGATACGTTCTTCGGCTTTCGGTTTCTTGTCTTCCGCGTCGGCGGCATCTTGCGTTTGTTTTCGGACCTCAGACTGAGTAAGCATGCGGGCCATGCCCAAACACGCGGCACACATCACGATCAGCGGCGTTCGCGGCAGATCGGTTGTGATCAAAACAGCCAAGAATCCCGCGGCCACGGCCAAAGCTTGGGGCCGCGAGAAAAGTTGAGTCATGAATTCATGCGGCAGGTTGCTGCTCTTGCTCGAACGAGTGACAAGCAAACCCGCGGCGAGCGAAATCAAGAACGCAGGCACTTGGCTCACCAAGCCATCGCCAATCGAAAGCCGGGTAAACATCGCTGCGGCATCGGCCACCGGCATGTCGTATTCAACCACACCGATGATCAAACCACCCAGCACGTTGATCACGGTGATGATGATGCCTGCAATCGCGTCACCACGGACGAACTTGCTGGCACCGTCCATGGCCCCGAAGAAGTCGGCTTGCTGCGTGATTTCGCCACGTCGCCGCTGAGCTTCGCGCTCGTCGATGATGCCCGCATTCAAATCGGCGTCGATCGCCATCTGCTTGCCCGGCATGCCGTCCAAGGCAAACCGTGCAGCCACTTCGCTGATGCGGGTGGCACCTTTGGTGATTACCACGAACTGGATCACAATGATAATGATAAAGATGATCAGACCAACGACGAGATTGCCTTCACCGGCGACGAAATTCGCAAACGCCGTGATTACGCCTCCCGCGGCATTTTCGCCATCCACCGCGGCTCGGGTCAAAATCAAGCGTGTCGTCGCGACATTAAGCACCAACCTCGCGAGTGTTGTTGCCAACAGCACCGAAGGAAAGATGCTGAACTCAAGCGGCGTCTTGACATAGATCGTGGTGAGCAGAACGATCACCGCAATGGTGATATTCCCCGCCAACAGCACGTCCAAGAGCGCGGGCGGCAACGGCACCAAAATCACCAGCACGCTGGTGACTATGGCAATCGGCAGAACGAGATCCTGGCTACGACGGACAATGCCCGCAACGCCAGACAGCTCAGAAGCCATCCGTGGACTCCGCGATCGAATAGGTTTTGAAAAGAATTGGTAGAAGAGAGGGCGGGATGTTAAGAACTGCGGGTTGCGTTGTCCAGACCGCAATTTCCGCGTGAATACTTCCACTGAAGTCACGCTAGCATCGTGGGCGATAACAACCAAGAGCCCGCTTGCACCTCCCTCTCGCCATCTTGGGCACTGCTTATGAATTGGAAATCCCTGCGCAGAATCCGCGTTCGCACCTTATTAATAGTGCTAATGGCCGGAGTGTGCATGGGGTGTGGCGACGCGAGCCGCAAGTCGCAACCAGAATTCCTAACGGCGGTTGATTCCAAATTCATCGAACAGCATGGGCAGCTCTATTTCGTCAACGATGTCCGCACGGGCTGCCAAATCGCCGCCGACCGTGGGATTCCCTGCTTGTTCTTCTTCACGGCTGAATGGTGCACGTTTTGCCACCGCATGGCCGAAACTGCATTTTCCGATGCTCGCGTGGGTACGCTAGGACAGAATTTTGTCTGTGTCTTGGTTGACGCCGACCAAGAACGCGACGTGTGCGCCTATTTTGCCGTCAGTGGCTTTCCCACGGTGGAATTCGTGTCTCCGCAGGGTCAATCGCTGCAAAAACTTGTCGGACAGCAATCTGCCGAAAATCTGGCAGCCGGAATGCAGGCTGCGCTCAGCCGCTTGGCATGGCTCAGCGGTTCGCAATTAAGATAGCGACAATTGTCGTAATCCACGGCCCGCCCGGGGCCACTTGCCACATCGGCCCTTTGGCGCGATACTCACGGTTTTGACGCTAGTTTCTTAGTCAGAATAATAAGGGAGCAGTTTGATGCGGCGTGCCAAGATCACCATTATCGGAGCGGGAAATGTCGGTGCCACCACGGCCCATTGGTGCGCGGCAGCAGAGTTGGGTGACATTGTTCTGTTGGACATTCCCCAAACCGAGCAAATGCCTAAGGGCAAAGCGCTCGATTTGATGCAAGCATCCCCCGTGATGGGGTTTGATTCCAATATCATTGGCACCACGAACTATGAAGATACCGCGGGCAGCGATGTTGTCGTCATCACTGCTGGCATACCCCGCAAGCCTGGCATGAGCCGCGACGATTTGCTTGCCACGAATGCCAAAATCATGGAAAGCGTGTGCCTCGAAGTTCGCCGTTCGAGCGAAAACGCCGTCGTGATCGTTGTCAGCAATCCGCTCGATGCCATGGTGCAAAAGGCAATGCAAGTGACGGGCTTCCCAACCAAGCGCGTGGTGGGTCAAGCCGGCGTACTAGATACAGCCCGCTATCGCACGTTCCTTGCCATGGAACTTGGGGTGAGCGTTGAGGACATCTCCGCCCTATTGATGGGAGGTCATGGCGACACAATGGTGCCGATTCCAAGCTGCACCTCCGTCGGTGGTATTCCGGTGCAACAGTTGATCGATCCCCAACGGCTGGAAGAAATCGTCACGCGCACTCGCAACGGCGGCGCCGAGATCGTCAGCTATCTCAAAACAGGAAGTGCTTATTACGCCCCCGCTGCCTCCACAACGCAAATGGTCGAAGCGGTTGTTCGCGACAAGAAGCGTTTGATTCCTTGCGCAGCGTACTGCGACAAAGAATATGGCGTAGGTGGTTACTATGTCGGTGTGCCCGTGATTCTTGGTTCCGATGGTGTCGAGAAAATTATAGAACTCAAACTGACCGCTGAAGAAAAAGTGGCCTTCCAAAAGAGCGTCGACGCCGTGAAAGAACTTGTGGGCGTGATGGATAAAATGGCGTAACAAGTTTGTGTTGCGCCCAGCGAATTGTCCACAAGTCCCCATCCGTTTGGGGTAATCGCAAGAGTTGGCACGTTTGCGCGAAAGGAGGCCTACACTCGCGTAAACGTGCAGGGAATCGGAAGTGCTAGCACTCGCCGCCTGTGCCTTTTCCCGCCATGACGTTGACACACGATGAAACCTGGATTAAAAACCCATCGTTACGTCATCGACGACTGATATTCGTGCAAGTGCTTGCACGATGGATATAGCGTGCCAGACAAGCTAGCCAGTCTCGCCCCTCGCGGGCAGCAAATTGAATCCGGCACGGGTGTTGGTCATGGAAGTGATAGCGGTGATGTAACGTTCGTCTTCGATCCTCCACAACACCCACCTGCAGCTTCACTATGTTACGCACGTCGTCGCTTTCGCAGACCTCATCCGCATCCACAATCGTTGCCAATTGGTCTCAGAAACGTCGTGCCTCACTCGCTCCCGCTCGTCCCAGCGAATCCCTGCCGCATTCACTGTTCACGCCGATCCACTACGAGCCCGGTTATTCGTATCCGCTGATTATCTGGCTCCATGGCAGCGAGAGCAGCGAGTTGGAACTCCAACAAATGATGCCGCTCGTGAGTGTCCGCAATTTCGTCGGCATTGCTCCGCGTGGTACGCGGCGCACCAGCAAAACTCGCCGCATATTCACTTGGCGGCAAACGGCCGGTGAGGTCGCCGACGCTTGTCAGCAAGTGCGCCAGTGCCTGGATATTGCTCGCTCGCAATTCAATGTTCATCCCGATCGAATTTTCGTCGCCGGCCGTGGCGATGGCGGCACCATGGCTTTACGCGTGGGCATGGAACATCCCGAATTATTTAACGGAGCGATTTCACTGGGCGGTTGCGTCCCTCGTGGCGGCAATGCCTTCCGCCACATCAAAGCCGCGCGGCGGCTTCCGCTGATGCTATCGGTTTCTCCGACAGACACGGAATACACCAACACCCAAGTGATGGACGACCTGCGATTGTTGCACTCCGCGGGTTTCTCACTTTCGCTCCGTCTTTACCCCGAAGGGGATGTCCTCACCGACACGATGTTCGCTGATATGAATGTCTGGTTGATGGAATCGTTCTGCCCAACCACAGTTGCCAGCTAACGGTTTGCCTGTTGGATCGTCTTGCTGAGCCAGCACTTCTTGGGCTAGCTATCACCGCAATTGTCGGTTGACACGTGCGCACCGATTTCGGTACAAGCACCCCGCGTTTCTCCGCGCCGAGGAATCGTTCTGCCCGTGCGCAAGAAACTCCTTGGTGACAAACCGAAAATCAGATGTCCAATCAACCAGCCACACAACCCGTCGGCCAAGATGCTGCTCCTGGAAAGCTCGCTCGGCTTTTCAGTGCGAAGAAGTTGCGCAACGTGCTGATGGGTGTGCTGGCCTTAGCCGCCTTGGTGGGCACATTCGGCATGTGGAGCTACGTTGGCCACGTTGCCGTGCTCGACGTCAAAGAAGTCACGCTGGAAATGGCTTTCCAAGCCCTCGACGAGCAAAAGTATGAAGAAGCTCGCTTGCTTGTAAATCGTTTGAATAAACAACCCGGTGAAGCCGACGTCGGTGCGTCGCTGTTTATTTTGGGTGCCGTTAAGGCCTATCAAGCCGACGGGGAATGGTCGCAGGAACGGCAACGCGCGACACAACTCGTCGCTGCGCGATATTTGCAAAAGGCTCGCGAGATGGGAGTTCCCTCTGAACGCGAAAAAGAATTGTTGTTTCTCTTGGGTCGCAGCTTGATCTATGGAAATCAATCTCGTCAGGGTATTGCGATTTTGCATGACGGACTCGTCGGCAACGAACAACCCCCTGCCGAAGTCCATCGGTTACTCACCGAAGCGTACTTGAACTTACCTAACCCTGATTTAGAAAAAGCGCTGCGGCATAATGAAATCTTACTTTCCACCAATTCGCTCACTCCCGAACTGCGTGATCAGGCGACACTGGCTCGTATCACGATTTTCATGCGCCTTGGTCGCTTGGCGGAAGCTCAAGACCTTTTGAACTCCCTTCCTGATGACGAAGCGTTGCGAGCACGCAAAACACTTATCGCCGGACAAATTACTCTCGCCACAGCCAAGGCCATTCAGGAACCGGGCGACCAACAAGTCGCATTGATTGAGAACGCCTTAGAAAAGCTCCGTGAAGCGGAACGGCTCGACAAGAAAAAGGGAGAAATCTCACGACAGGCCATGGTCATGATCGGCGAATGTTACGAATTGCGTAACGATCCATTCTCGGCCATCGAACAATACGAAGCCGTGGGCAATCGTTACGGTGACACTCCTGAAAGCATTGTCGCGACGTTTACCAAAGCCAAACTCGCCCAACAGGCTGGCCACAACGACAAAGCCTTGGTTGGCTATCGCGCGGTCTTGGAATCGATCGGCGATCCCACCACCTATATCAATCCCCTTTTGAGCCTTGCTCAGTTGCGTTCCAAATTCCTAGAAGCTCATGCCCTATTTCTGCATCGCCACCAATTTGAACAGGCGATGGGACTTGTCGAACATCTACCCGCGTTGTTTGGTCCCACTACCGTGACCGAACTTAAAGCGCGAACCCACGTTACCTGGGGCGATTCGTGCATGGCCAAAGCAGACGACACGGAACGCTATCGCTCGATGGAAGCCTTTAGGACCGAAGCTCGGTATCACTATCGAGCTGCAGGACGTGCGTATCAAACATTAGCCGATTTGCGATATTCATCTCGCTTTTACACCGACGATCTTTGGGCCGCCGCTGAAAATTACTTCCGCGGTCAAAGCTACACGCACACCTCCTTGGTGCTCGATGATTATCTGCATAATGAAGCTCTCACACGGCGAGCTTTGGCACTATTGCGGTATGGTCAATCGAAACTTGCCCTTGGCAAAACCAAAGAGGCCATCGCAGCACTGGAAGAATGCATTGAAATGCATCCTCGAGATTCCAACGTTTATGCGGCTCGAGTTGAATGCGTCAAAGCCTACTTGCTGGCCGGTCAGAACGAAAAAGCCAAGGAATTGCTGATCACGAATCTCACGGGCGATACACTCACCCCCGCAAGCCACGAGTGGCGCGATTCGCTCTTCTTGCTCGGCGATCAACTCCATGAGGAATGCAAGTACACCGAGGCGATCAACAGGCTTGAAGAAGCCGTCGCTCGTTATCCCGATGCTCCCCAAGCCATGATCGCTCGCTACACAATCGCGCGTGCTTTTCACAGCGCTGCCGAAGAGCCTGCTCAAAAAGCCAAAGAAGCTAAAACTGAAAACGAACGGCAAAAGAATCGTCGGCTACGTGATCAAAATCTCGAAGCCGCTTTGCAAACCTATAGCGACGTCCAGCGCAGCATCACCCTCGATGGCCGCAACGTCGAGTCCGCCCTGACGAAAACATTGCTGCGAAATTGCTACATGATGCAGGGAACCGTCCTGTTTCAGCTTCGCCGCTACGAAGATGCTCGCAAGGCCTATGCCAATGTTTCGACCCTGTATCAGCACGAACCGTTCGTCCTCGAAAGTTTTGTACACATCGCCAACTGTTGGCATCGCTTGAACCAAGATTTGAACGCTCGGCAAACGATTGCCCAGGCGAAGCTCGTCTTAGAACGATTGCCTGCCGACGCGAACTTCCAAGAATCTACGAATTTTAGTCGACAACAGTGGGCCCTTTTGCTTCAAGAAATGGCGAAATGGTAGATCACTCCACCAAAAAACTTGCTGCGCTCATTTCGCAACGGCATGCTTGCCTCGTGCAGTTGCATAAGCTCGGCTTGAAGCAGACCGAACTCGTCGGCACCGGCGAGATGGGTCCGCTGCTGAGATTATTGGCGGTGAAGAACCAATTGATTGCTGTGCTACAAACCACTGAACAACAACTCACGCCGTTTCATGCTCAAGATCCCGACAGCCGCGTGTGGGCTAGTACCACCGATCGCGAACGCTCCGCTCGCCAAGCCGCCGAGTGCCAAACCTTGCTCGACGAAATCATGCGGCTCGAACGCGAAAACGAACAAAAGATGATCGAACGCCGCGACCGCGTGGCTAGCCAATTGCAGACCGTGCAATCGGCGAATACCGCTCGCCGGGCCTACCAAGCCCATCAACGACAATCCCCCAAAGCTATGATGCTCACTTCCGTGGACACGCAATCGACTTCACTCGATTTGCAATCCGAAGTCTAACCCAAGATTCGACACGAATATGAATGCCCGCTTAGAAAATCAGCCGACCCTGCGACTCTTCACCGCGGAGGAAAATTCCGTGGCCGAGCCACTTGAATTGACCGCGGGCTGCAGTCTGGAAACAGTCCTCGCCGCATGGCATGAAGCCACCGTACGGTTGCAGGAAACACATGAGTTGCTGCAAGGCGAAGTCCGTCGGTTGAACGATGAGCTGGAAGTCAAAAACAAACAATTAGCGCTGCAAAATCGCCTGGCCGATCTAGGCCGGATGGCCTCGCACGTCGCCCATGAAGTTCGCAACAGTTTGGTTCCCGTCACTTTGTACATGGACTTGCTCAAACGCCGGCTCACCAGCGACGTCGACAGCATGGACATCCTGACCAAAATCGAGGCAGGGTTCATCGCCCTGGACGTTACCGTGAACGATCTCCTGAATTTCACGTCGCATCGTGAGCCCCGTTGGCAGTCGTTTCCAGCCCTGGATATGATTCGCGAAGTTTGCGATGCCCTGGGACCGCAACTCAAAGCCCAATCGATTCACGTCGATTTGGAAGTTTCCACGAAGGCCCAGATTTATGCCGACCGCGAAATGCTTCGCCGTGCCGTGCTGAATCTCGCCCTCAATGCGCTCGACGCGATGTCCAAAGGCGGCGAGCTCGTGATCACCGCTTTTGATGGACCACGTGGCTTTGTTCTCGAGGTTGCCGACAGCGGTCAGGGCCTCAGCCAGAATCATTTGGGTAAAGTCTTTGAGCCGTTCTTCACCACCAAGAGCAACGGCACGGGATTGGGCCTTGCCATCGTCCATCGTATTGCCGAGGCCCACGGCGGCCGCGTGTCAGCCAGCAATTGTCCTGAAGGGGGCGCGGCGTTCACCATCGAACTTCCCTACAAGCAAGCTCAAGTTCAAACGCACAGGATCGCGGCGTAATGGCACAGCAAGCCAAACATATCCGACGGATGTTGGTCGTTGACGATCACGCGGCAGCGCGCGAATCGGTCGCCGACGTTCTCCGCCAGGCTGGCCATGAAGCCATCTGCGCATCGAGCGCCAGCGAAGCCTTGGGGCTACTGACTCGCAACGAATTTCAAGTCATCGTCACCGATCTGCAAATGCCTGGTATGGATGGACTCGAATTCATCCGCCAGATTCATCACCGCAACTTACGCGTACAGGTGATTATGGTCACCGCTCACGCCACAATTGCTTCTGCCGTCGAAGCGATGCGTTATGGCGCGTTTGACTACTTAGAAAAACCTTTTAACGCGACCCAACTCGAAGCGACCGTCAATCGTGCCCTTGAGCGCGGACAACTGTTGGTTCCTGATGAACAACATGCGGCAGCCTCAATTTCCATGGGCGAAATTCCCGGGCTCGTCGGCAATAGTCGTGCCATGCAGGAACTTCGTATTCGATTGGCCCAGGTAGCAAAGACTGACGAGACAGTTTTGATCTGCGGCGAAAGCGGCACGGGCAAAGAACTTGTGGCCAAGGCCATTCATCACCAAAGCAAGCGTGCCACGGGGCCGCTGGTCAGCCTGAACTGCCCTGCCCTATCACAACAACTTACGGAAAGTGAACTTTTTGGTCATCGCCGCGGAGCTTTTACCGGTGCCGATGATGATCGCATCGGTCGTTTTGAGATGGCCGATCAGGGCACGATCTTTCTCGATGAGATCACGGAAATCGATCTTGGGTTGCAAGCTAAACTCTTGCGGGTCTTGCAAGAACGCACCTTCGAACGTGTTGGTTGTAGCAAAACCCGCGCGGCGAATGTCCGCGTCCTGGCCAGCACCAACCGCGACATTGCCAAGGAAGTTGCCGCAGGTCGTTTCCGCCAGGACTTGTACTATCGGCTGGCAGTCGTGCCGCTGATGTTGCCGCCACTACGAGAGCGGGATGAAGACGTTCATTTGCTTACGGATTTCTTCCTCGAACGCGCCGCCAAACGGCTGAGCCGCGACATTTGTACACTCACCGACGACGTTCGCGAATTGTTCGCCGCCTATCATTGGCCCGGCAACGTCCGCGAACTGGAAAACATTGTCACGCGAGCTTGTGTGCTCAATGACGGTCGTGCGATCACTGCGGTTGAACTTCGGCCCTGGCTCGAGCAACCCGAGAACATCGACTACCGCCGCCCCGCTGCCTTGCCGGTTGGCACGACGCTCGAAGACATGGAGCGGCAAATGATTGTCGCGACGCTCGAACACTATCAAGGCCACCGCGCTCGCACGGCGGAAGCCTTGGGCATCGGTATTCGCACCTTGAGCGGCAAGCTCCGTGCATATGGTTATGCACCTCATGCCAAGGAATTCGCCGAGACACTTGCAGGTCGGCAGAATCTGCCGATGGCATCAGCAGGAATTGCCGAACTGCGGCCGCGGCAGTCGGCGTAAACTACACAAGAAACAAAACACGAGTAGAACACGCAATACATTGAAACTGGGACAAAACAACACAATTCCAGAACCGTTTGAATTACAAGAGTTGATATAAACTTCGTCGGTACGTGACTTGCTTGCGTGCCAGCTAAGCTATTGGGCCAGAGTCCCACGAGGTAACCATGCTGTCGAACATGTTTGATTCATCGTCCCTGCCCGCGCTTGAGCAGGTCGTGAACTTCACGCAAGCACGCCACGGTGTGTTGGCGGGCAACATTGCCAATATCGACACGCCGGGTTACAAGTCCCGGGATTTATCCGTTGAAAAATTTCAAACACAACTGCAGGAAGCCGTCGCCGCCCATCGCCACGCCGCCGAGTTGCCGTCCTATGCGAACAGCGACTACTACGGTGCCGAGCCTATGGACGTTGCCAAAGAACCTTGGGATAAGGTTCGCAAAGTGACCGACGACATTTTATTTCACGATGAGCACAACGTCAGCTTGGAAAAACAAGTCACTGAAATCACCAAGAATCAAACCCAGCACAATGTCGCGTTAACGATCATGAACGCTCAGTTTCGTCTGCTCCGTGCAGCCGTGACCGAGCGTGTTTAGTCGGACAAATTAATAGCGTGTAAGGAGTAACCAACGATGTATTCGGTCTTCGATGTCAGTTCGAGCGGCTTGATTGCCCAGCGGACACGGCTCGACGCGATTTCGTCGAACTTGGCCAATATCTCTACGACGCGCAACGAGTCCGGCCAAGTGGAACCTTACACCCCACGGTTTGTGATTTTTCAAACGGACGACGAAATCACCACCTCCGGCGGCGGCCAGGGTGTGAAGATCGACCGCGTTGAGTACTCCACGGTGTTACCCAATATGAAATACGAACCGGGCCATCCCGACGCCGACGCCGAAGGCTATGTGGCCTATCCAAATATTGACATGACTACCGAATTCGTCGACGCCCTCGGAGCCACCCGCGCTTACGAAGCCAACGTCGGCGTGATTGAAGTTTCTAAAGACATCAGCAACCGCACCCTGCAAATTTTGGCCTAAACGCCTTTTGATCCGCAATTAAAGAAAGGAGTTGTTGTCTCGTAAGTTGACGTAATCGCACGTTGGGGGGCCAACGCCGACAACTACCGAGCCATGAGTGCCATTACCCCCGCCCAATCGTTTGCCCAGCAGTCGATCTCCTCGCCTGCCGCGCTGAACAAACCCACCACGATTGACGCCGGATCGTTCAAAGACTTCCTGGTCGATTCGATTCGCGACGTCAACAACATGCAGAATCAAGCCGACCATGCCGTCGAAACCATGATGACCGGCGGCGATGCCGATCCCGCGGAAGTCCTCACCGCCGTCCAAAAAGCGGATCTCGCCTTCCGCCTGATGATGCAAATGAGAAACAAGATGATGCAGGTCTACCAAGAGGTGCGAGAAATTCGCGTGTAGCTATAAGCAGGTTGCACTCCCCAACTCAGAAGTTAGTACAAGTCAAATTGAGGTCCATGGATGGATTTCCTGAATCAAGCCTTCGCCCAGATCCGAGATCTGTTCCTGTCGATGACCCCTGCTGCTCGGGTTACTTCCGTGCTGCTCGTGGCTGTCATTGGCGTGAGCCTTGGGTTTCTTGTCAAACAAAACGGTGCGGGGCCCGAAGCTTATCTCTTTAATGGCGAGTCGCTCCGTCCTGCGGATGCCGACCGCGTGGAAGCCGCGATCGCCCAAGCTGGCCTTAATGGCTGGGAACGCCGAGGCAATAGTATCCTGGTCCCTCGCAGCCAAATGGCTGAGTATTTGGGTGCAGTGGCCGACGCCGGTGCGCTGCCCCCCAATCACGATTCGATCATTTTGCAGGCGCTCGATCTGGGACCGTTCGTCGACGACAAAACACGCCGCGAACGTTTGAAGGCCGCGCGCGAACAACAACTTTCGATGATCATCCGCGCCATGGACGGCATCGAAGAAGCCAAAGTCATTTACGACGTCACCGAAGCTCGCGGCCTGTCGCGTGCTGCACAAGCCAGCGCGACCGTAAGTGTTCGCCCCGCACCGGGCCGATCTCTCGATCCGCAGCGCACGAAACTCATACGCAAGGCTGTGGCCGGTGCGATTGCCAATCTCAACATCGACGACGTCACAGTCATCAACTTGGGCGACGGCAACACCTTCGGCGATGAAATCTCTCCCGAGTCGTTCGATACGCCCTATTTTCAACATAGGGTGGCCTTCGAGCGTCAAATGCAGGGCAAGATCGAAAAATTGCTGATGCACATCCCCGGCGTGCAGGTGCAAGTGACCGCCGAGTTGAGTCCGACGCTCACGGCCGAAACTCGCACGATTGCCGCCGAAGGAGAAGCCACCGCCTTGCGCGAATCGAACCAAGAAAAGGTCATCGACACCCAGCACCTCAACAAAGGGGGCCGCCCCGGCTTGGTGGCACAAGGCCCTGGTCGCGGAGCGGAAGGTGTCAACGAAGTGACCGTCAAGAACACCGAATCGGACACGCAATCAGAACAAAACTACTTTGTTCCGACCAAGGACGAACTGACAACTCAAGCCGGCCTTGTTCCCGAACATGTCCGTGCAGCGGTAGCCGTGCCCACAAGTTATTTGATCTCGATGTATCGCGAGCAACAACGTCGCAAGGGCGAGGATCCCAATCAACCTTTGCCTGCCGACATCAATACCACGCTCGAAGTTTATAAGAAAGACGTGGAAGATTCCGTCAAAGCCGCAGTCGTGCCGCTGCTACCCAAGGAGCTCGCTCAATACAACTTGAGCGACGTCGTGGTTTCGTTCTTTGAAACACTCACTCCAGAAACCATCGAAGAGCCATCAATCGCCAGCGATGCCCTCGTCTGGACGAGCCAAAACTTCAACACGCTCACGATGAGTGGCTTGGTCTTGGTCGGTCTTGTGATGCTGCGTTCGCTCGTCAAAGGTTTGCCCACGCCGGAACCGCTCGCCGCCGCGGCTAATCCTACGCTGACCATCGCTGGAGGCACGGGTTCCCCGACGAATGACAAATCCGAATCCAGCGAAGAGGAACAGGAAGCAGACGAAGAACGGCCCCGTCTTCGTTTGAAAAAAGGAACCAGCCTTCGTGACGAACTGACCGCCATCGTCAAAGAAGACCCCGATTCGGCCGCAGCCATTTTGCGCACCTGGATTTCTAACGCTAGCTAAGACCTGAAGCTCCCATATGAAAACTATTCAAGACAAATCACTACGCAAAGTCGCCATTCTGGTTGCCAGCCTCGACGAGGCGTGGAGCGATCGGATCCTGAGCACGCTCTCGCCGCAACAGGCCCGCGGTGTCCGCCTGCAACTTGATCAGCTCACCGACGTTGATCCCGAAGAACAGCGCCGAATTGTTGCCGAGTTCCGGCAAAGCTTGGCTCAACCCGTGGAACCCCCTTCCGCTGGGGTGGAATTAGAAGCCTCGCTGCAAGAGCGAATCGATCACGACGATTATTCCCCGGTCATGCATCAGCCAGCTCACTTGCTTGAAAGCCTGTCAGTAAGCGACGCCGAGTTTCTGGTCGAGATGCTCAAAAGCGAAAGTGCGCAGACAATTGCCGTCGTGCTATCACGACTCGATCCCAGTCGCGCCGCTGAACTACTGAACAAACTCCCTGCCGCACAACAAACCGACATTCTCGATCGATTGGGCGAACTCGATACGACCGACGAACACGCAGTCCGCGTGATCGAGGCACAGGTCACACAGTGGATTCACGATCATCGTCGGCGCCAGGAACGAATGGCCGCTGGTCGCGAGATGGTCGAACGCATCATGAGCCGCACCACGACTCCTGCATCACCCAATCATTCGACCGTGATTAGCGGCAGGTTGCCCAAAGCAACTTCCACAGTCGCCAGTGAGTATCGCCAATCAACGCCGCAACGCGAAACCTTGCGGCCTCCGATGCGCTACGAACCGCTTCCCAAAGCGTCTCAAACCACACAACAACTCGATCCGTTCGCTCAACTCACCGCGGCCGAATGCCAAACGCGCATAGAAAAACTTTCCGACGAAGCCTTGCTCGGCGCGCTGTCGCAATGCGAATCACAAGTCGTGTCGCTCGCCCTCGTGGGAACCGGCGAGAAAACATTGAAGCGCGTACTACGCGGTTTACCGCGCCGCGAAGCCAAGGTCTTCCGCCAACAACTTCGCGACATCGGTCCGATTCGCTTGAGCGATTTGCTCGCCGCCCAACAAGAAGTCCTCCGCCAAGCTGCTGCCTATCACAAGAACTGAACTGCATGGCCACGATCATCAAATCCTCGACGCAAGCTCACACCACGGGCACGCCGCTGCGCCAAGTGGCGTACGACCTGAGCGATTTCTCGGGACAAGCCGACGACTATCTCGCGCGAGTTCGCACCGAGGCCGCCAAGATTGTCATGCAGGCTAAGCAGGAAGCTGAAAAGATTCGCTCGCAAGCCGAACAAGCGGGCCGCAAAGCCGCCGAAGCCGCGATCGAGAAAATACTCGATGAGAAAGTCGCCAAGCAAATGATTTCGCTGACCCCTGCGCTTAATGCGGCTGTCGGTCAGATCGTTGACTCGCGTGCCGATTGGCAGCGTCATTGGGAATCAGCCATCGTGCAAATCGCCTGTGGCATCGCCAAACGCATCGTTCGCCGCGAACTCACCCAAGAGCCCGAGCTCACGCTCGAATGGATTCGCGAAGCACTCACGCTTGCCGGTGGTGCTGAAGAAATCACACTGCGGCTTCACCCCAATGATCTGGCCACGCTGCGCAGCCAAGTGGAACAACTGGCCCTGACTTTTTCACCGATCTCACCAGCCCGAATCGTCGCCGACGAGAAGATTTCGCAAGGTGGCTGTCGGTTAGACACGCGGTTCGGCAGCATCGATCAACAACTCGAAACACAACTCGCACGGATTGCTCAGGAACTTAGCTAACACGCTTTACAAGTCGCCATGAACTCACTCGCCCCCGAACTTCTGGATTCCGCCGTGCTGGCTGGCCTCACCGGCAGCGTCGCGCAAACCATCGGCTTAACCGCCGCGGTTGCGGATTTTCCAGCCCCCGTAGGTGCGCTCGTGACTATTACCAAACAGTCGGGCGAACTGATTGAAGCCGAGGTCGTGGGCTTTCGCGACAAGCTCACCCTGGTCATGCCGTACAGCAGTCTTGAAGGAGTTCGTCGTGGCAGCCCCGTGACGCTCGTCCGTAGCTCGCGCACCTTGAGCGTTGGCGATGCCTTGCTGGGCCGCGTGATCGATGCCCGCGGGCGCTGCATCGACGGGCGTCCTCAGCCGCTGCTCACGTCGCGACGTCCCTTAAAAGTCCAACCCATCCCTGCTACTCAGCGGCCACGCATCGAAGAACCGTTGGCGACCGGCGTTCGTGCGATCGATGGTTTGCTCACTTGTGGTCGCGGCCAACGCTTGGGAATCTTCGCGGGTTCGGGCGTCGGCAAAAGCGTGCTGATGGGCATGATGGGCCGCTATACTGATGCCGATGTCTCGGTGATTGCCCTCATCGGCGAGCGTGGCCGCGAAGTCAATGAATTCATCCAACGCGAACTCGGCCACGAAGGAATCGCCCGCAGCGTGATTGTGGTCGCCACGAGCGACGATCCCGCGTTACTGAGAATTCGAGCCGCGTACACCGCGACAACGATCGCCGAGCATTTTCGTGATGCCGGCAAAGACGTATTGTTGGTGATGGATTCGGTCACTCGTTTCGCGCTCGCGCAGCGCGAAATTGGTCTCTCCGCTGGCGAACCCCCCACCACGCGTGGTTTTCCACCCTCGGTGTTCAACCTACTGCCGCAACTCGTGGAACGCGCCGGGCGCACCCCCAACGGCAGCATTACAGCTTTTTATTCCGTACTCGTGGAAGGTGACGACGAAAACGAACCCGTTGCCGACACAATGCGCGGTTTGCTCGATGGGCACGTTTGGCTGTCACGCCGACTGGCCGAACGCGGCCATTTTCCGGCGATCGACGTGCTGCGGAGCATAAGCCGGTTGATGAGCGACGTCACGCCGCACGAATATCGCCTCGCAGCGCAAATGCTGCGGAAAATGCTTGCCGTGCTGCACGAAAATGAAGACTTGCTCGCCATCGGCGCCTATCGTCGCGGCACAAACCGCGAACTCGATGTCGCCGTGGCGATGCGAAACGACATTCATTCACTCTTACGTCAAGCCGTCGATCACCAGCAACCACTCGCCGAGATTCACGCCACGGTGCAAAAGCTCGCCCAACAATGCGCGGCAAATTTGAAAGCCCCCGCCCCGACAGCTCAATCGGCATAACAAAAATAAATCATGTCCAAATTCCACTTCCGACTAGCGACCCTGCAGAAACTCCGCGAAATCCAGCGCGACGAGTTGCGGTCGAAGCTGGCCGAAGCGGTGCAAGCTCAACGAATCTTGGAAGAACAGATGGCCCAGGTGGCTGCCGAAATTCAAGAGCTTCAGGCCTTCCGCCGCGCGGGTGTGACTTCACAACAACTTAACGTCGAACAGTTGCTCGAAGCCCAGCGGTATCAAGGGGTGTTGGCGGGCCAATATACCACGATGCAAGAACAAAACCGCTTGCTCGCCGCGGAAGTCGAACGTCGCCGCGGGGTCGTGGTCGAAGCCGATCGCCAAGTGAAGGTTTTGGAAAAACTCCGCGAACACAAACTCGAAGAACATCGCCACGAGCAATTGCGGGCCGAAACCAAAGTGCTCGATGAAGTCGCCTCGCGTCGTGGGCAGGAGGCTGAACTATGGCTGGCCTGATCCGTCTCATGTTTCCGTTGGTGGGATTCTTCTGCACGGCAACCGTCGTGACAGCATTCTCCTGCTACGGTTATCTGCGTCACTCGGGGCAACTCGACGACGACAAGATTTTTCGTTTGGTCGCGCTGCTACATGATGTCGATCTCGAAAAGATTGCTCAGAAGAACGACGAGATCACCGAGCCCGAAGTTCCCCCCGAGGAAACTTCCTACGAGCAAAGCCAAGAAATCCTGCAAGTGGCCACCCTCCATTTGCAATCCAAGCGAGATGACCTCGACAAGCAGTTGGCCAACTTCGATGCCAAATTCCGACAGCTCAATACACAGAATCAGCTCTACCAAGGCTATCACCGCGAGGTCGAAGTTTATCTGGAAAAAGTCAAGAAAGAGGCTGAGAACGATGGCCTGCTGGCTGTGCGAAATCAGTTGCAAAACCTGACGCCCAAGAAACAAGCCAAGCCTTTGTTGATCGCCATGATCAAGGAAAACCGCACCAAACAAGTGATTTTGCTGCTTAACGGCATGTCGGCCAAGAAACGCAGCGACATCCTCAAGACGTTCGACTCGGCTGAAGACCTCGACATGCTTTACGAGATTCAAGAACAGATGCTCGACGGCGATCCGATCAAACCGTTTGTTGAAGAACAATTGAAAAAGATGGCCGCCGCTACGCCCCTCGATGCACAGTAAGCGATACGGAAAGTTTATCATGAGCTCCACGATCGACACTTTGCTAAAAGTAAGCACTACGCCTGCCAAGCCGGCCGCGCAGACTGCTGCGCGCGATTCGGCCGAAGAGTTTGACAATTATCTTCGCCAAGCGTCCTCGTCCCACACAGCCCCTGAGAAACTTGCCAAAGACCCAACCCCTCAGACTCCTAAGCCCGTGGAGACAGCGACCACCAGCGGCGACCAACAAGGAACCACGTCGTCACCCGACGAAGAAGCTCATACCACGCTCATCGAATCTGAAACTGCGACCGACGAAGAAACCGATACCACCATCATCGACGAAGTGCTACTGTCCGCCGTGGCAAGCGTGACTGTTACTCCTCCCACGGAGATCATCACCGCAATTGAATTCACGGGGGAAGAACTGACAGCTGAGCCCATCACGGTGATGCCACAAACGGAACAAACCGAGCCCTTGCCGACTGGCGAATCAACGACGGCTTCTCCGTGGATTGACGAATTATCTGCCGCGACAACCACCGAACCGATTTTCTCTGGCATCACGGCCGCAAATAACTCGACTTTCACCACCGAAACGATGGTTGCCGTGGCCGAAGTAACCACGGCTACTGCCGATCAAGTGACTGGTGAACCGCAGGCCGAATTACCTGCTGCACCAATTATTGAACCGTTCGTTGCGCAAGCCGGCAACGAAACCCAAACGGCAGCGGCACAAGTCGCAGTCACGAATTCGAAATTGCCGCCCGCAACTGCTACTGCGACTGCGACCGAAGACGAACCTTCCGAAGAGACCTCGTTTCTGGAAATCGACACGCAGTTTCCAGAATTGCCTGCGGAAGATGTCGCGGAAACAGCCACGCAGTCCGATGGCAAGATCTCCGAAGGCAACACTAAAACACCCGAAGCGACAACTCCAACCACTCCAACGAACACAGGCCAAATCACGGCTCAACCGACAACCAGTTGGCACGGAGCGAATTCCGCCCCGGTCACCAAGCAAGATTCCGATCCGTCGCTCCCCACAATCGATCGCGCGCGGTTCGTGCAGCGTGTCGCCAATGCGTTTCGCTCGGCACAAAACAATGAGGGCCACGTGCAGTTGCGGCTCAGTCCCCCCGAGTTGGGTTCACTCCGCATTGAGATCGCGGTTCGCAACGGCGTGCTGTCCGCCAACCTTGAAGCCGAAACGGCCGACGCCCGCCGAGTGCTGCTCGACAATCTGCCAGCACTGCGTCAACGTCTCGCCGAGCAAGATATTCGCATCGAAAAGTTCGAAGTCGATATCCGCCGCGAAGGAGGGCAACCCGACGGCCAAGCGAATGCCCGCGAACAACAAACAGAACAACAATCGCAGCGTGGCGTCGCGCAAAATCGCATTCGCACACAATCGACCAACAGCGAGATTCTCACAGCTCGTGTGATACGCAGTTCGGGTAATGCCACCGACGCCGGCCTCGACGTGAGAATTTGACAACACACACAGGTTTCACCACAAACCGAGATTCCCAATATGTCGCAAATCAACAACGTCACCAATTCGCTCACCGGCAACCAATCGGGCAGTAGCGCGATCCGAGATATGAACGTCGACGATTTCCTGAAGCTCATGATCACTGAGCTCCAGAATCAAGATCCACTCAATCCGATGGAAAACGATCAGATGCTCGCTCAGATTGGCCAGATGCGCGAGATCGCCGCGAGCGAAAGCCTTACGCAGACGCTCGACTCGGTGCTGCTTGGTCAGAACATCGCGAGTGCCACCAACTTGATCGGTGCCGAGATCGACGCCATTTCTGACGACAATCAACGCGTCACCGGGAAGGTTAGAAAAGTTGGCATCTCAGAAGGCGTCGCCAAGCTTCATCTCCAAGAAAACGCAGGGGCGAGTGTCTCCGACGAAGAAGGCGAGCTGGCTGAGGGCGACTATCGCTACATGATCACCTGGGAAGCCTCCGATGGGACGCTCTTGGGCATTGAAACAACGACCCCCGTTTCCGTGGATGCTGACGGTAAGTCCGTCATGCTCGCCAACCTGCCGGAAACATCCAAGCCCAAGCAAATTTATCGCACCAAGGTCGGCGGCGAGGGTCAGTATCACTTGGTCGGCACAATCAACAGTGGCAAAACCGCCACGTTCCACGACACCACCTCCGACGAGGACCTTTCCGCAACCGTGCTCAACCGCACGCCGCGAATGGTCCTCAACGCGGGGCGCACTTACGAAGTGAGCCTCAACAACGTGGGCGAAATCCGTCCCCCCGCCGCGGCACCGGAACCAACCGATCCTGATACAACTGACCCCGACACAATAAACCCTGACACCACCACAGATCCCGACACCACCGAAACCTAACCGTTAACCGCGACGCGCCGCGAAGCAACGCGGAGCGCGCTCCCAACAATCGACCCAACATCACCAATAAACCAACGACCCCAAATTTGAACGCGAGGACTGTACCATGGGTTTGCAATCCGCACTAAGCACGGCTTTGACGGGCCTCAATGCCGCCGAAACGATCATCGACGTCGCCGGCAACAACGTTGCCAACGCACAAACGGTTGGCTTCAAGGAATCGGGCGTCAACTTCGCGACCCAGTTCTTGCAAACGGTCAGCATCGGTGCTGCCCCCAGCGCGGGCAACGGGGGTACCAATCCTCGCCAGATCGGCTTGGGTGTGAAGGTGTCTGAAATCACTCCTGACTTTACCCAGGGAACCATTGAGATCAGCTCGAACCCTTTGGACGTGGCCATTCAAGGCGATGGTTTCTTGATCGTCGAGGGGGGGCAAGGCGAAGACCTATATACACGCAACGGTCAGCTCAAGACCAACCAAGACAATGAAGTGATCACCATCAACGGCAACCGCGTGCTCGGCTACAATGCCATCAACGGCGTCATTACAGAGAATCTCGAACCGCTCGTGATTCCCATCGGCGGCAGCGTGGTCAACAAGGTCACCAGCGTGGCGTCTTTTTCGGGAACGTTGAGTCCGAGTGCCGCGGTCGGTGTTGCCAACATCATCGAATCAGACGTGCTGAGTAACGACGCCTTTCCAAAGCCGGCCAATTTCCCCACGGGCAGCTTTTTAACCACGCCACCCATCGATATCTCCACTTCCGCGGGTGCGGGTGACGGGTCGGCAACAATTCCCGCAGGCGCGTATTCCTATCGCATTACCTATATCGATTCCTTCGGAAACGAAACCGCGGCTTCAACCGGGTTTACTGTAAATTCGACGGGTGGCGACATTGATCTCAGCAATCTCCCCACTGCCGATGGTGTTGACTATGTTGGCCGCAACATCTATCGCACCACAGCGGGTGGCACCGATTTCTACCTCGTCAACGCCGCGCCGCTAAACGCCACGGATACAACTTATACCGATACCGTGCTTGACGGCGCGCTCACAGTCCCTGCCAACGCCCTCGACACTTCGTCACTGGAAAACCCTGGCGACTACAGCTATTACGTGACATACTATCGCTTGTCCGATGGTGTCGAAACTCGGCCAAATTCGTTGCAAGGCCCCATCTCGATCAATTCACCCAACCAAAGAATTCGCATCACCGATATCCCCCAACCATCAGCCGACGATATTACCGCTGGCTTTACTCAAATCCGTCTGTATCGCACAACTTCAGACGACAACAGCGAATACCGTCGACTTGCAACGATTCCCGCAGGCCAACTAAGCTATATGGACTCTGCGTCCGACGCGAGTATCGAAACCGCAGAACTCATTGATCTCGATGGCCCCAAGATCACCAACGACACGCTGCTGATCGACGTAGTTCAACGCAGCGGAGGGGACTATACGAACGTTTTCTCCGGCCCAGGCGTGTTATCGTTTGACGCCACCAAAGGTGGCAAAGCCATTCCTTCCAAAACTTTCGAAGTGACCGCCACCTCGACCGTTCTCGACTACATGCGATTCCTGCAAGAATCGCTCGGTATTAACACGATCGTACCCGACGCACCTGCCGTCGTGGTGCTCAATGGTAAAATCACCGTCGAAGCCAACAAGGGTATCGCCAACGCTCTTCAAATCGGGCCTGCCTCGCTGGAATTCACGCCAACCTCAACGGGTCGGCCCGAAACCAAGAATTTGGGCTTCGAGCAAATCCAGCAAGCGGCTGGCGAAGGTAGCACTTCCGAATTCGTGGTCTACGACAGTCTGGGTGTACCTTTGACCGTGCAACTCACCACGGTCGTCGAACAAAAGAACGACAGCTCAACCGTCTGGCGCTGGTTTGCCACGTCAGGTGATAACGAACCCCTCACAGGCGACAGCACGGTTGTCGGCACGGGTCTCATCAGCTATGACGACAACGGCGTGTTTGATCTCGCCAACAGCGGTAACCTTACGGTGGTGATCGAACGAAATGACACCGCCTCGGAATCGCCGCTCGACTTCCAGCTCAACTTCTCTCAAACCAACGGCAAGGAACAGGGCACAAGTCGGCTCAACTTCACCACACAGGACGGCTTCCCACCCGGTGTGCTTACCGACTTCTCGATCACCGAAACGGGCGAAATCCGTGGCGTCTACAGCAACGGCATCGGCCAAACATTGGGGCAGATCGTGATGGCTCGGTTCATCAACAACACCGGTTTGCTCCAAGTTGGCAACAACATGTATACGATCGGTGTGAACTCGGGGCAGCCCCAATACGGTATCCCCGGCGATGCCGGTATCGGTTCGCTCACCGCTGGTGCCGTGGAGTTGTCCAACACCGACATCGGTCAGAACTTGATCGATTTGATTCTAGCGTCGACGCAATACCGCGGCGGCGCGCGAGTCATCACAGCCGTGCAAGAATTGCTCGACGAATTGATGGCGCTCCAGCGGTAATTTGAATCGGGCTAGCTAAGAGTCTTTATCGCTGAAAATTTTATGGATATCGCCACGTTGCTCGGTCTCGCCGTTGCCGTTTCGTTGATCGTGAGCTCGATCGCGCTCGGTGGCGGCTCGTTCGCTGCGTTCATCGATCTCCCCTCGGCTCTGATCGTGTTGGGGGGAGCGATGGCCGCAGCGCTGGTTTCGTTTCCCCTGCGAAACTTCGCCAGTGTGTTTCGAGTCACTGCCAAGTCGCTGTTCTACCGACTAGAATCCGTGCCCCAGTTGTCAGACGAAATTGTTCGCCTAGCCGAGTTGGCCCGACGCCAAGGCTTGCTTTCGTTGGAAACGCAGCTTACGAAGATTCGACACCCCTTCCTCCTGTTAGGCGTGCAACTGGCTATCGACGGCACGCGGCCCGAAGTGACTGAAGATATTTTGCGAACCGAACTCTCCGCGGTGGCGCACCGCCATCGCGACGGCAAGGGTGTGATCGATTGCATGGGCCGTTTCTCGCCTGCCTTTGGCATGATCGGCACATTGATGGGGCTCGTGATGATGCTCGGCAACATGCGCGATCCGTCGAAAATCGGCTCGGGCATGGCTGTAGCTTTGCTCACCACGCTCTACGGCGCACTCGCCGCCAACGTGGTGTTCCTGCCCATCGCCGAGAAACTCAAATTCACCAGCCGTCAGGAACTCTTGGCGATGGAGCTCATTGTACGCGGCGTGCTGGACATCCAAGCCGGCGAGCATCCCCGCGTCATCGAGCAGAAGCTCAAGTCTTTTGATCCTGATCGTTCGCTGAGCGAAATCCGCCCCACGATACGGCAAGAAATCGCCACCGAAAAGCGGCGTGCCGCCTGATGCGGAGGGTGAGTTGATGCACACATTTCAATTTGAAGAAGAACCAACCCACTCCGTGCCCGAGTGGTTCGTCACGTTCGCCGACATGATGTCGTTGCTGTTGGCGTTCTTTATCATGCTTGTGTCGATGAGCAATTTTGAATCTCCCAAGCAGTTTCAATCGCTTGTCACTTTGCTCCAAGAGCAGTTCGGCCATAACCCCGCTCACGGCGAGGCGGAGAAAAATCTCGTCGTTCCGGCTCAAGGGGACGTCATCCCCGACGCTCTTCAGCAAGACGATACGCTTCCCGGTGGCATTATCTTGTTTGAGCAATCAGCAACCGAGCTCACCGAAGCAAACAAACGAGCCCTGCACCAAATCGCCCGGCAACTCAACGCTTCCGAAGTTCGCATCGAAATCCGTGGTCATGCCACTCAGATACCTATTGACCCCCACAGCGGCATCCGCGACGTCTGGGACCTTGCCGACCGCCGCTGTCACAGCACGATGAAGTTCCTCATCGAGCAAGGCATCAATCCCAATCGTATCCGCTTGGCCAATGCGGGGATGAGCGAACCACTCTACAACGGCGCAGACCTGCTGCGACTTCGCGAGAATTCCCGGGTAGAAATTCGCTTGCTTGAGGAGGATTCGGACCGGTTGTAACGATTCTGCCGGCGGTCAGAAAGCGTGCAAAATCATGACCTACAATTGCGCGTAATTCAGTGAACGTGGTTTCTCGAAGGAATAGACATGTCTGCTGCGACTGCTGCCCATTCTGCGCCCGAAGTGGAAGCACCTGCCGTCAAAAAGCCCGGCTTCATGACCCTCATTAAGGCCTTGGCCGTTGTCTCGGTGTTGGTGCTACTGCAATTGGTGGGCGTTTCGATGCTCATGCCCTCGGCCAAGGAAACCACCGATATCGCCGAGAAGCTCGTCGCTGCCGATGCCGTCCAAGAAGCCGAAGAAGCGGACGCACACGCCGCAGTCGCGGCCGCGGATGCAGAAATCGACGCCGACGCCCACGGCGTTCCAGGCTCGCACGATATGCGCGAAGTTAAGCTCGGCAGCTATCACGTCGTGACGTTCAATACCGATACCGGCACAAGTTTGAATATCGACTTTGAACTGTACGGCACGGTGCTAGCAAAAGAAGAGCCAGAATTCACTCACTTATACGAAGCCAACCAGGTTCGTCTGCGGGAACAGATTCTCGTGACCGTTCGAGCGGCCGAAGTCGCCGATCTGAGCGACCCGGACTTGGGCTTGCTGAAACGCCAAATTTTAGAGAAAACCAATCGCACTCTCGGTAAGCCGCTGCTGAACGAAGCAATCTTCAGCAAGTTTTCGTTTATCGAGCGGTAAATCTGCCGATACCGATAAAGGCGACTCAGTTCGCCAAGCTTATTTCGCATGATGCACGCAGGACGCGTGCTAGCATACCGCGTTTGGAAGGATTCCCATGGCGGACGACTCAAAAAAAGTCAATCAGAACGAAATCGAAGAACTGCTGCGCCAAGCGAATCCAGCGCCAAACCAGTCCGTCGATCAGTCGGAAATCGAAGCTCTGCTCGGAACAGGTGCTTCAGCCGCTGCTCCGCCTGTGAAACCCTCGGTCAGCGCCAAGCCTGCTGCTGGCTACGAAGGCGTTTCCCAAGACGACATCGAGTTGCTACTCAACAAAGCCGAGGAAGCACTGGCTTCGCTTGATTCGGGCAAGGATGCGATGCAACCTCTGCCAGTCGGGATGCGAACCTTTGAATTCGAGAAATTCCGCGGGTCGTCGGCCAACTCTGATGCCGCCACGCTCGAACTTATGCGCGACGTGCAACTCGATATGACGGTCGAGCTTGGGCGTACGCACATGCACTTGGAAGACGTGCTGCAACTCCGCAAAGGGGCCGTCGTGCCTCTAGATAAGCTCGCCGGTGATCCGGCTGATATTTTCGTCAACGGCCGGCTAATCGCCCGCGGCGAAGTCTTGGTCTTGAACGACAACTTCTGCATTCGCGTCGCCGAATTGATCGTCGGCGAAGCCGCTTAAATGCCTTGCTAGCACCGCCTAGCGAGTGCCTGCAACACGCAACTGATCTGGCCGATTTCTACGGCGATTTCTATAAGCCCCACTGCGTTTATAGGTGCATTGCTGCCTTGCTGTGTGGGTAAGCACTACGGCTAACCTTGTGGGTGCCACTGCTGGCTTGCCCAGCAGTGCTTCATCAGCCTTCCAGTCAATTGCGAATGATCATGATCCTTCAGCGGATGTTTATCGCTTTCTGTGTCCTTGTGATGTTGCTCACGATGAGCACAGCATCCCTCCGCGCGCAACAAGAATCCGATCCCAACATCCTGTTTTCCTTCGACCGCAAAGAGGCCGGAACGCAAACTACGGCCACACCAATTCCTACAGCGACTGAAGCCAATCTCAGTATTGAACAAGCGCCCCCTGCCCCGCTGCCTGAAACAATAATTCGCCACGATCCAGCCGTGATCCCAACGTCAACGACGACACCCACGGTAACCGAACCACCCAAAGATGTGCGCCGTCTCGCGCCCCTTTCACGTGCCGATCTGTTGCCCGCTGTTCCTGGCGATAAGCCACGCACCAGCCAACTCCCTTTTCAGCTTCCCCAGTTTGGTTCACTTGGCACCGCCGGAGCAGGCTTGGTCCTTGTCGTAGGATTATTCCTGCTGTGCTTGACTCTGATGCGCCGCAGCGGTCCGAACCCCATGTCTCCGTTGCCACGTGACGCCGTGGCGATGCTGGGACGCATTCCGCTCACTCCCAAGCAATTCGCCCATCTGCTGCAAGTCGGCAACAAACTCGTCCTCATTTCCATTTCCGGCGACCGGACCGACACGATTACCGAAGTGACCGAACCGGCGGAAGTCGAACGCTTGCTCGCCCTCTGCATGAAGGGGAACAAGCAAAGTACGTCGGTCGAATTCCAACGCATGCTGCAACAAATGGCCAAGGAACCCACGCGCGGTTTCCTCGGCAAAGAAGCCGCAACCTACGCACGGACCGCACGCGGATAGTTTAACATTCATGGATCTTCGCACGGCAATTCGCTCGCTTCTACTCATCACTGCCTTTGTGGCGGTGAGTGATCATGCGCTTGCGCAAACAGCCGCGAGTCCCTCGGCGCTGGCCGGTCCTAATTTTCTGCCGGGCAATTTGGGAGGTCCTCAAGAATGGACCAGTCCTGAAGGACTGACTTCTTCGATTCAGATTATGCTGCTGCTCACCGTGGTGAGTTTGGCCCCTGCCCTGTTGCTGATGACCACCAGCTTTGTCCGCATCTTGGTCGTCCTCGGCCTGATGCGGCAAGCTATCGGCACGCAGCAGCTTCCTCCCAGCCAAGTCATCACATCCATTGCGCTCTTTATGACGCTCCTGGTGATGAGCCCCGTTTGGACGGCCGTCTACAACGATGCGATCAAGCCTTACACTGACAAAGAAATCGGCATGGAAGAAGCTTGGAACCGTGGCACCGAGCCGATTCGTAAGTTCATGGCTGATCAGATTGTTCGCACCGAAAACGACGACGACGTCTATTTGTTCTTGCGCTACATGCCCGAGGAAATCAATCCCGAGACCGGCGAGTATCCCGATTACGTTTACTATGGTGCCACCGGCGAAGAAAAGAACGTCCCGCTGCAAGCCTTGCTGCCCGCTTACATGCTCAGTGAATTGAAAACGGCGTTTCTGATCGGCTTCCAAGTTTATTTGCCGTTTGTGATTCTCGACATCGTGGTGGCCTGCGTGACCATCTCCATGGGCATGCTGATGTTGCCCCCCGTGCTGATTTCGTTGCCGTTCAAGCTGCTGTTGTTCGTGCTGGTCGATGGCTGGCGGTTGGTCGTGGAAATGTTGCTCGATAGCTTTTTCGTGCTGGGATAATCAATCATGGATCCACAACAAGCCATCGATCTCAGCCGCGAGGCGCTCTATATCGCCATGCTCATCGCCGCGCCGATCCTGGTCGCGGGCATGGTCGTGGGCCTCATCATTGGTTTGATGCAGGCGCTTACGCAAATTCAAGAACAAACGGTTGCGTTCGTGCCGAAACTGATCGCCATGGCGGTCGCGCTGGCACTCTCGCTCCCCTGGGTGCTGTCGCAACTTGTGAGTTATTCCGAACGGCTGATTTCGAACATCCCTAACACGCTGTAGCGGCGTCCCCCGCCTGATTTGTCATGACGTTGCTCGAAAAGCTGCTGCTCGTACACTTAGGCACTTACACGCTGGTGCTCGGCCGCGTTGGGGCACTCATCATGACCGCCCCCATCTTCGGCAATCGTTCGATGCCACTCCAAGGCCGCGCATTGATTGCACTGATGATTTCGCTGTTAGTCACGCCGCTACTGGCCAAGCATTCGACGGTCGACATGGGCAACCTGCCCGTCTTTACCAAGCATTTGCTGAGCGAAGTTCTCATCGGCATGCTCTTCGGCGTGGGAATCACGATCCTTCTCAACGGGATTCAAATCACGGGCCAAATCATCAGTCAACTCGGGGGCACGGCGATCGCCGAAGCCTTTGATCCGGAACTCGAAGAAAGCGTGTCTGTCTATTCGCAGTTCTTTTTCTTTCTCACGCTCACCATGTTTGTGCTACTCGACGGTCATCGCCTCACGATGGATGCATTGCTCGAATCCTTTCACACCTTGCCGCCGGGTGAAGCCAATCTTGGTTCCGACTATGTGAACGCCCTCACCATCTTGATGGGACAAAGCTTCGCGCTTGGCCTTCGCGCCGCGGCACCCGCGATGACCGCGTTACTCTTAGCCACTCTGGTGCTCGGTCTCATTGGCCGCACACTCCCGCAGATCAACATTCTCGCCGTCGGCTTCGGCGTCAACTCGCTGCTATCTCTCGGCTGTTTGTTTACGTCCGTCGGTGTGATCGCCTGGGCCTTCCCCCAACAAACGGGCACAGCTCTCGACGTTTTGAAGTCCGCGCTCACACCCGCTTCCCCCGCCCCTTAATTCGGTAGTAACGGAACATGGCCGAAGAGTCGGGCGAAAAAACACAAGACCCCACCCAGCATCGCCGCGACGAAGCGCGCAAGCAGGGCCAGGTCGTACACAGCCAGGACCTCGGATCGGCGGCGCTGCTGATCATCGGGGTGATGTTGCTGCGCTCGTGGGGTGGTGCCGCGGTGGACCTCGCTGGTGGCTTCCTCCGCCATCAGCTCGGCGACGTGCATCAACTCACCCTTCATAGCACCGACTGGATTAGCGAGTCACAATTCTTATTGAGCACTTGGGGGGCCGTGTTGCTTCCCATTCTCGGGCTCTTGGCGCTGGCTGGCGCTATGTCAAGCATCTTCCAAACTGGGTTCATGTTTGTCCCCGATCGCCTGTCGCCCGACATCAGCCGCCTCAGTCCTTTAAGCGGCCTCAAACGGATCCTTTCAATCTCCGGCGCGGTGAAACTTGGCTTCGGCATGTTCAAGATCACCATCGTTTCGGTCGTCGCGGCGGTTGTCGTTTATCAACGCTACGCCCAAGTGCTGTACTCCAACGATTTCGATACAGCCGAATTGGGCGTCTTCCTGGTTGATATTCTGCTGTCGACAGCCTATTGGGTGGGCATTGCCTTGTTCGTGCTCGCGATCTTCGATTACGCGTTTCAGAAATGGAAACACGAGCAAGACCTCAAAATGACTCATCGCGAGGTGCTTGATGAAATGAAAAACATGCAAGGCGATCCGCAGATTATCGCCCGTCGTCGCGCCGTGCAGCGGCAAATGGCCCTTAATCGCGTCGGCGACAAAGTCCCCAAGGCCGACGTGATCGTGACAAACCCGACCGAGCTCGCCGTGGCGATTCAGTACAAGCCCGACGAGATGCGCGCCCCCGTCGTTGTCGCCAAAGGGGCCGGAGTGATCGCCCAGCGAATTCGCCGCTTAGCGCTCGAGAACAACATTCCAGTGATCGAACGCAAGCCGCTCGCGCAGTTGCTTTATAAAGAGGTCGAGGTCAATCACCCGATTCCCGATTCCAGTTACGCCGCCGTCGCCGAAGTGCTGGCCTACGTCTATCAACTCCAAGGCCGCAAGCTGCCAAAGCTCCCCAAGGCCGCATAAGGTTAGCCGGCATCGTCCCGATGCCATGAAGTTCTGCGAGTCGCGCCTGACGACTTTTTCTCGCAACTCACGACTCACCACTCGCAACTACTTTTATTTGGCCAGGCGATTTGGCCGCGCGGATGTGGTATGAAGGACCGTAGACAGTAGGACTGTGGACGATGGTCCTTTTAGGCCGAAACAAGCTGTGCGCAGTTCCGGTACGAAGCGGCACAGAGCAATAGGTGCCGGAACTGCGCGGAGCTTGTTCACGGCCTACATCTACAGTCCTCCCAATTTGCTTTGCAACATTTAAGAGGCCGCAAACCAAGCAAACCTCGCAAAGCTGGCAAACCTGAAGAGATACTGTTAGCCAGATTAATGATTACGAGTCGGAGACTCGTACCACACTGGATTTAAAAAACAATGATTCATGACAAATCGAAATAAACCCGGACAAGTTGGAAGAGTTGGACAAGTTGGACGTCTTGAAATCAGTTTTTTCACATATCTTAATAGCTGTGGGCTGACTCGATGATTAATCTTCGAGATTCTTAATTAGCTCATTCTCAATTGCTCAACTTAAAAAAGTCGCGACCTAGCAATGCGTCAACAAAGCTAGGCCGCTAATCACCAACAACTATTTAGGAGTTGCGGGACTATGGCTGATTCTACGTATGTATCTGGGCTAATGTCGATGAGTGAGGCTTGTAGGTTCGCGGGATGCCATCCCAATACACTGCGAAAGTACGCGAACAAGCCCGTCGACGATGAAAAATTCTTGCCAGCGTTTAGGGTATTAGGCGGTCAACGTCGCTTCCGCCGAGAAGACCTCATTGAATTCTTTAAGATTAAAAATACAGAAGGAAATTGTAGTGAGGGGGGGAGGATAGCTGGTTATGCGAGAGTATCTTCCACTGGACAAGCGACCTTAAAGGATGGGGAATCATCGCTCACAAGACAGATTCAAGAGATTGAAAATTATTGTCTTGAGCATTATGGCACTAAGCCCGTTCTGTACTCAGAAACTTCAAGTGCCCTTAACTTCAAGAGAAAGCAGCTAACGAAACTCATCAGAGATATACTGGCAGGGAAATTAGATGTGATCGTGGCCAGTTATCGCGATAGGCTTTTTAGACTCGGATTCCATCTCTTGGAGACAATCTGTGAAGTTAACAATGTAAGAATTGTCATCATTAACAAAACTGAGGCTGTCTCCAATGTTCAAGAATTCGTAGAAGAGACAGCTATGTTTATCCAGCTAATGGCCAATAGGATGATTGCCGCTCGTGGGGCCAAAGTTCTCAAGAAACATATCAGCGATCAAACTAAGGCCCGAATCCATGAACTCAGGAATGAAGGCTTATCTATTGCAGAAGTCTCTCGCGTGATATTCAGTGAAGGTCACAAGGCGACCAATTCTAAGGGCGAGACTGTGATTGGCCCCGATGTTATCAGAAAGACCCTGAATGAGAAGTTGCAACTGGCGACTAACGAAACCACCGTTGAGAGGTATTACCGCGATTGTATTGAAGTGGCCAATGAGGATTGTCGAATTGAGAAAAAACTGTTGTATGAGAACTACTGCGATTGGACAAAAGCTCGTGGCTCGCGGCCTACATCCATGCCAATTCTGACTAAGGTTCTCAAAAATTTACAAGTGAAAGAATCAAATGTTCATGTTGGGGCCAACGTAGCTCTAGCTTGGGCAGGGATCAAAATAAAAAACAACAACTTGCACGTTATCGTAAGTTCTAGGGGCAACTACAAGCCACAGAAGCGATCAATCGAGAAGCAAAATCACTTCATTGAATTCGCCCAACTCTTGATTAATGATGGGGCGGAACTCACAAGGGGGCAACTTAACGCCAGATACTTGGCTCACTGTGAGCAAAACAACATTAAACCGATCAAGCTAAGACTAATTCCAGATATTCTCGCCAACGAATTCCAGATCGTGGCCCAACTCACTGGAAAATCCCATCGTTATTGCTTCGGTTCCCAAATTGACAAGTTATCAACTTCTGAACAAACAAAGGAAAATGATGGGGCTGATTCAATCACAAATCGACCCCAATTACCTCCCAATTCTGATTCAAATACTGCCCAATTATCACTTGATTCGGTAGCGATTGATTCTGGTCGAGATTCTTCTGAAATTGCCCCTAAGACTTCTCTTCTTCCTGTGGTTAATGCCGCGAATGCGGCTAAATCTTCTCTTGGCAGCGATTGTAAGAAAATGGCTTGCGGACGTCTTGATCATCGATCGATGGCGATCCGTTCGTCAGTACCCATACCGCGCGATGTAGTCGGCCCAGCGCTCGCGAATAACCTGCCGTTTTTCCTCGGGCAAATCGTATTGATTGGGCCGATAGTTTTTGACTTCGGCCAGATGTTTTTGCAGAGACGGTTCGATCTGTGAAAAGTCGTCGAGCTCCAGTTGTTCGTAAACCGCACGAACCGACTCCAACGGGTTTTTCACCAGGTCCTCGTATTTCAATTCGATGAGTTGATTGCCTGCGAGCAATTCGCGGTCGGTAATATAAGCCGCGTACATTCGTTCGAAGGTGCTCAGCACAAATTCATCGAGCCACAATTCATCACCCAAAGCCTGAACGCGCTGAACTTCGTTGAGCGATTTCCACAAACCAATGGTCGAGATAAACACTTCATAAGGATCACGTACGATATGCACGAACTTGGCTTGCGGATAAAGCTGCCGCAGCGTGCGGACTCGCGCCGTGTGCGGTGGAGACTTTACCACGATGCGGCGAGGATCGCGATAAGTCACGCGGCGGAAAAAGTTATGCAAGGCAGCACACCAATCTTCGCGCTGGGCATCGGTGAGGTTGTGCAGATCGAGATACTCTTCATCGGCGGGGCCGCGCTTGGGAAAGAGCATCGACAAATAGGGCGTTGGAACACCCAGGTTGCACAAAGCAAACTCGTCTTCTTGAGGACGCTTCCAACCCGCGGCCATGTTGTCCATGGGACGCCGTTTGGGGATGAGGATGCTCGTGAGGGGCGCAAGCCAACTTTCTGTAAGCACAAAATGATGGGGGACGAAGCACTGGTAGGTGCCAGGGAAAGTATGCCGTGGGTCGCGAATCAAAAGCTCGTGCAGGAACGTTGTTCCGGATCGCCAGTGCCCAAGGATGAACAACGGGGGTTGAGCGAGCTCGACTTTTGCGATCTTCGGCGAGTAAATCAGCTGATCGAGCGTGGCCAGCGCACTGTTGATAAACGAGATACCTGTGATGCTGAGCGCCGTGTGCAGCTTGCACAAGCCGACGTTGAAATCATTGCGAGCGAGTGTTTTCATCCACGTCGAGAAACACATCCCATGCCAGAAGCGGGGCGTGTACCACGGTACGGGATTCTTGACGACTCGCTTGTTGCGAGGAGCGGACAGTCGTTCGGAGATCACGCTCATCGCTACTTACTGATCTTGAAAGTCGGGAAGTTTATCGGGCAAACGTGTTGGGGAAGCGCGTCGCTGGGAAACGAACATTCTCGCGAGGCCAAAAATCATCGCCGCGAAAAGACAGACTCCAACAACCAAGCCCCAAAGACTCGGTTGCGCGGAGGGTTGTTTAAGCCACGTGACCGAAGCCGCCAGTATGATAGGAGTATAACGCTGTTGCTGGGTCTCTGTCTCCCCTGGGCCTTCGACGACTTTCCGCGAACGATACCGCCAGCCCTTGAAAAAGACGCCATCGAACCGCACTCCCGCGCGAATCGCGTCGCCCGTGGGAAAATCTGCTGGCAGTTGGGTCACGCAGCAAACCACCGGCAAGTTTTGCGAATCGGGCGTAAAAACTTCGAGTTCGTAGTACTCGCTGATTGGCTGTCCTACGGCAAGTTGTTCCTCGTCGCTTACGGATATCCGTACCGCACGACGAGCGGTTCCTTCGAGACGCACCAATTCACCCACCACTTGTCGGGGCTCCAAAAAAAGTGGTGCGACCGACGACAGGCCGAGGTCGGCTTGTTTATTGATAGCATTGGTCAACGCCACACTGTGTTTCGAGTCTGGCGATTTGCTGAGGGCAACTTGCCGGGCAATGCTGGCCAGCGTTTCTCGTGCGAGTTCGCTGGCCGGAATTTTTTGCAATATCGCGAGACACGTATAAAACGCTTGTGCCTCGCGGCCCTGTTCGGGAGAGACGAACGAACTCCCTTGCACGACATCGTCCCACAACGATGCATCCATGCCAAAACGAGCGAGCAGCAATTTGCCATCTGGCAGGCCGCTCGTGGGAAACCAAGCGAGATGGGTCGTCAAGAAAAGGGGCACTTCACCGTTGTGGAGCAGTACGCCTTGAAACGACACCGGTTCGGCAAGGGATTCGGTAAGGTTCCAGCGCTTGGGCACGCGAGTTGTTAACAGATTGATGCTGTTATTGTCAGAGAGTTTCAAACGACAACGAAAGAGAGTTTTGATGTCCGATTGTTCGGTGAGTTTGCTGGGCAAAGGAAGAGGTTCGATCGTTTCAACGGTTCCGGAGACTTCAAACAGTTCACCAAGGGCTTCAGAAGCATATTCTTGATCTGTCAGAATCCAGCTGGGTAGCTCGTTTCGATGTTGTTCGAGTCGCGCGACAATTTGCGAGATTGTCTTCCAGTTGGCTTCGGTTGGATCGTTGGCTGAGATGTTGGTGAGATCGTCTGGACCGATATCAACGATTTCGAGCAGGCCGCGAAAGCCATCCTTTGTTGAGCCTGTTTGGGCTGAGCAATGGCTGGCGACCACGACTAGAAAAAGTAGTGCAGTAAGGAGGCAGAAGGATTTCATCGCTCGGCCTTGGTGATTTCAGGAGGGAGTTTAATGACAATGTTTTGCTTGCCGAGAGATGAAGCTGATCGCCGAGATTGCCGCCAAACGAACCAGCCGACGAATGACGCTATCGCAGCGCCGATAACAATTGCGGCCACGATATTTTGCCAGTTCACGTTCTGCCGTTTGATCGGGATAACTGTTTGAGGTTGCCATTGAACGTTATTAGCCAAAATCACCGGCGCGAGGCCTAACCCATCTTGCCAAGCGTACGACCAGTTCTTGAAGAAGATACCGTCGACTTGCAAGTCGGCGTTTATCTCGTTGCCGCGCGGAAATTTTGCAGGGAGGTCCAAACTGTAAACAATTAGCGGCCAAACTCCGCCGCCCGTTGGTCGAATGACAAGACGATGATATTCGTCGATCCCCATGTCATTGGTTGGAGCTTTGATCGATTCCTCGCGCATGGCCGTGCCAGTAATAGTAACGATCTTGCCGCGGTAGGTGTCTGGTTGCTTGATGAATTGGGCGTATGTGATTTCACCGAGGGATTCTTGCTTGAGATTTTTTGCGGGCAGTGTTTGAAGATGTTTAAGAGTCTCAAACCACGCGGCATTCTCTTCCACACGGAAATAGGTATTGTCCTTTACCGCTGACAAATCAACAGCGGTTGACTTGGAGGAATTAGCCACTGAGGCCGTTTGTGGCTGGATCGGTTCGGTAGATATGGGGGCTAAGATCGCCACTTCAGAGTCGACAATTGAACCGCGAGGGGATTGAACTATTGGTTCTTTTTGGGTTGAGGGTGTAAACAACGAGTCAATCTTTTCGACGGTTTGGGGCTCCTGAAGAAAACGCATGAAGAAGACAACCAGACAAGCAGCCGCGAACAGCATCCACAGCCGCCAACGCTTGCGCACGGGGCCACGGCTTCGTCGTTGTTGTTCAATAGGTGAGCCAAATCTCAGCAAAAGTGCTTTTCCCTTAGTAGCGAATTTCAAACTTGTCGTGATCAATATTCAGTGTAGTTGGCTAGTTCGGCCGGGAGCAATCAAGCCTTATAATCGTTCTATTCGGCATAGTTTACCCGTTTCCTTGCCACCGGGGCTGCTGTTCCCGGCCTGAACATTGTGTAAAATAACTTATTCTGCCGGAACAGAAGAACTCCCCTCGGATCCACCAGACATGCCGCGTGATAGTCGGGCCCACGCTGGTTCGTTGCACGAATGCGCCGTCCTGTATTTGAGTTCCTTGCTTGCCGAGCGTAGCAAGGTCGGGTGGAAACTCTGTGCGTATCTTGTGGTGTGGGTAATCGTTGTCACCACTTCTGTTGCTTGGGGGCAAGACAAAAAAGCCCCCGACGCCGACGTTCCCACGCGTTTTCTGGAGAAGTTGCGCGAGCGGGGTTGGAATGACGTGGCCATCGATTACCTCGAACAGGCTGAAGATGATCCGCTCACAACACAAGAATTTCTAGCTGACCGCGACTATCATCTGGCCGTAACGCGAGCGGCTATGGCTCGTCAAGCGGTGGGAGAAAATGAACGCCAGAATTTACTGCAACAAGCAGCCGAAGGTTTTCAAAAGTTTGCCAAAGAGCATTCTAGCTCTCCCCAATACATTTCCGCCTTGAGCCAAGTGGGTAACATGCTCACCGAGCAAGCGCTGGCCATGCTCAACAAGGCCGATCGGCTACCCAAGGAAGCGACGGCAGAACAAGAATCGCTTCGCGCTAGCGCTCGTGAGAATATTCAGCAAGCGGCAGATGCGGTGAATCAACTCTTGACGAGTATCGACGACCAATTGTCTCAGCTGCCCCGCGGAGCAGAACTTCAGGCCGACAAGGGTGCCGCGGCACTTAAACAAGACCTGCTAGCCAAACAAGCCGAGGGACGTTTTCTGGCGGCGAATCTAAAGTTTGAAATCTCGCGAGCTTATCCCATCGATGCTCCGGAACGAGAACTAGCACTTGATACTGCTGCGGCATCGTTTGCAAAGCTGCGTAAAGACTATGAAAACAAGCTGGTCGGTTTCTATGCAGTGCTTTATGAAGGGCGATGTTATCAAGCAGCTGGGGAGTTGAATAAGGCCCTCAAGACATTTGGCGAGCTCGTCAATCAGCCCGTCGGCCAGGCGGATTTTCGCAGACTTGTCGCTCGTGCGTATCGGTATCGTGCCGAATGCTATTTGGCCGAAGGGGAATATAACAAGGCGATCGAGGAATGTAGCGAATGGCTCAATCAGGCGAGTTCCGATGAGCTGAAACAGCCCGAATGGTTGGCGGTCGAATATCAATTGGCGACGGCTTACTCCGCCAAGGCGAGCAAGGACCCCGGCGGCGAAGATGCCAGTCGCCTGAGGACTGATGCTCGAAAACTCTTCCGCGAAGTGTCGCGGCATCCTAGTGAATTTCAGGATGATGCACGGACCGCATTAGCTCTATCGGGGAACGACGATTCCACCCAAGTAGAGGTGACAGGTTTCGCCGATGCGTTTTCGGCTGGTAAGGCGGCAATTGAGCGAATGTCTTCAGCTCAGCTGGCTGTTAATCTTGCAAAGGACAACAATCCCGAAGGCGTGGCCGATATTGAAGACCAAGTCTCGGCAAGCCGACAACAAGCGATCGATTACCTGCAACAAGCCTTACCGTTTATCGATGAAAAGATCTCCCAAGATGATGCTGCGGCGGCACGTTATTACTTATGTTGGCTGTACTGGGACACCGGCAAGAGCCAGCAGGCTGCTGAATTAGGCCAGCTCATTACCGACGAACATGCCGAGACTCAATATGCACCTACGGCCGCCCGAGTCGCGCTCGGTGCGTATGAACGGCTTTACTTGGAAGCAAAGCAAGCCAATGCGCCCGATGCCGATGTTTATGCAGAGAAGCTTAGGAGTATCGCCGAACTGATTATCGAGCGCTGGAACGATACCGAAGCAGCGACCAATGCCACAGAATTGCTGATCTCCCTTGCGATTCAAAAGAACGAATTCAATGAAGCTGACCGTCTACTCAATGAATTGCCTGAAGAGTCCCGAGGAGCGGCGGGGCTGAGTTTGGGCGGTTCATTATGGAGTCAGTACCTCCAGAAAGCTGCCAAATCACCCAATCAGACAACTGCGCAAATCGAAGGTCTCAAGAATCGGGCAGGAAAGCTGCTCTCAGCGGGTTATGAAGCGTTTGCAAAATCCTCGGATCTCACGACCGCCCAAGCCGCAGCAGTGCTGTATTACGTCCAGTTTCTCTTGGCCAGTGGAGACTCTGCCAAAGCCATTGAGGTGTTAGAGAATCCCTCGATTGGTCCTTTGGGTGTGATCAAACGGGGGGGCAAGGACGAGAAAGGACGGGCGTTTGCTTTAGAAACAACCAAAGCGGCACTGCGGTCGTATGTCTCTGTAGACCCTCCAAGGACTGATGATGCCATCGCCATGATGGAGCAATTGGAAAAGATCACCGGGGATTCCCCAGAGGCTAGCAAGCAACTTACGGGAATTTATGTGACTTTAGGATTGCAGCTTCAAGATCAAATCAAGCAGCTCACCGCTGCCGGAGAGAAAGCAAAAGCAGCAGGGGTTGCCGCGGCATTTTCAAGCCTGCTCGAACGAGTGGCACAACGCGGCGACTCGAAAAGCTGGGCCGTGCAGAATTGGCTTGCTCAGACCAGTTTGCAACTGGGCAGCGGACTGAGCGGCAAAGATGCTGACCGCTATCTCAGTCAAGCGGAAGACGCCTATCGCAAGATACTAGCCGAGATCGGCAAAGACCCAAGTTTCGCGCCCAATGAATTGGCCTCCTTGGCGGTAAGAAAAAAACTCGGTGAAACATTGCAAGCTCGGGGCAAATTTGCGTTGGCGGTGGAAGAATATGCCAAGATTCTTCAAGAGAAACCTAACATGCTCGAATTGCAGCAGGACACCGCAGCAGCGTTGCAGGCCTGGGGAAACGTCGCCAAAGATCCAAAGACGTTGGAGAAATCGATCCATGGTATGACCCCCCAAGCCAACGGCAAGAACTTGATTTGGGGCTGGCTGCAGATTGCCGTCGTTTCTGATGCCGCCAAACGGCAAGCCTTGCATCCTCGAGGTGACACGCCCCCGAATCAGGACTCAGCAGACAAATTTCAAGAACTCTATTTCGCAGCTAGATATCATGTCGTCGAAACACGTTTTCAAGCGGCGAAATTGTCTGATGGGGAGAGCAGAACCAAGCAACTTGAAGCTGTTCGTCAGAATATTAATGCCCTGAAGCAGCTTTACCCAGATTTAGGTGGCGCCGATTGGCAAGCAAAGTTTGAGGCACTGTTGAAAGAGGTTAATGTTTTGTTGAAGGAGGCAGGGAAATGAACAGTTTCACGAGAATTAGCCTCGCGGTTGTCATTGTTTCCTTTTCAACGATCGCACTCCACGCTCAATCGACGGATCGCGTGCAGCGTGAGAGCGGCATCGATTCCGGGCAGATTACGGCAGTCACACCGCTAGGGGTTACGATTTCCAAAGGGGGTGTTACCAGCAAAATTCCCGCTGAGGAGATCGAAAGGATTCAATACGCCGAGGAACCGCCAGAACTTAATAGCGTGCGTACACAGTATCGCCGTGGGCGCTATGATACGGCGCTGGAACGTCTTCAAAAAATTGATCGTTCGAAAGTCACGCGTCCTGAAGTAATTCAAGATCTCGATTTTTACACTGCGGCTTGTAACGCCAATCTGTCGTTGGCGGGTAAGGGCGATCTAAAGAAATCGATCAATGAGATCGGCGCTTTTCTGAGTGGCCAACGCACGAGCTACCATGTTCCTGCGGCGATTGAGTTGCATGGCGATCTGTACCGCGCCGCAGGTGATCTGGATCTCGCTCGCAAGAAGTACGAAACTTTGGCCAAAGCACCCTCTCCTTACTACAAATCGCGGTCGGCCTTGTTGGTTGCGCAGCTCCTGCAAGAACAAGGAAACCACACGGAGGCCCTAGCCCAGTTCGAAGGCTCTCTCCTTGCCGCCGGAACAAACACTTTGGCCGACGGCATGAAAAAGGAAGCGACCTTGGGCCGGGCCGTGAGCCTGGCGGCCACGGACAAAGTGGGCGAAGGAATCACGGTCATCAGGCAAGTCATTCAACAAACTCCTCTCAACGATACTGAAGCATTGGCTCAGGGTTATAACGCCTTAGGGGATTGTTTACTGGCGGCGGGTAACAAACGGGGCGCCCGAGAGGCTTTTTTGCACGTTGATCTCTTGTTCAATGTTTCCTCGGCAGAACATGCCAAAGCTCTTGCTAGGCTGACGGATCTCTGGAAAACACTGCGTCAGCCGACCCGAGCGCAGGATGCCCAGCAACGGTTAAGCGACGAATATCCGCTAAGCCGTTGGGCGAGATGATAAGAGGAGTTGATTGTGGGAATTGTAGGGGCGCAAAGTTTGACATAGCGGTTGCATTCCGAGTTGGCCCGGCACGGTCCCCAGAGTACATTGAAGTTTCTAGCGATATTTTTGAGCATCCTTTTCGGATTGCGGAGCAGTTAATCATGCCAATGTTGCGTTCAGTTCGTCTCTTCTTGCTGTTGTTGGTCGCGATCTTTCATGTTTGTTCAGGGCCATCGACTCTTAGGGCTCAGGAGGAAGCTGCAGTGGTCGTCGAAGAAGATGCGGCTCCGGTAGCAGAGGCCGAAGTCGAGCAGATTAGCTACTTGCAATGGGCCGCCCAATCGCTGGGATGGATGTATGGCATCGCGTTTCTGGGTATGTCCTTTTCGCTGGTTGCTTTGATCATCATGAATGCGCTCTCGTCGCGGCGCTCGAATATGGTGCCGAGTCTGCTCATTGAGGATTTCGACAAACTGATCGATGCCAAGCAATATCAACAAGCTTACGATTTGGCAAAAACTGACGAATCGTTTTTGGGTCACGTGCTGGCAGCCGGCATGGCCAAGGTTTCCGCCGGATATGATGCAGCCATCGAGTCGATGCAAAATATCGGTGAGGAAGAAAATATGAAGGTCGAGCATCGGCTCAGCTATCTGGCCTTGATCGGGTCGATTGCACCGATGGTGGGACTTTTGGGAACAGTCGACGGCATGATCATGTCGTTCAAAGTCATCGCCAATACCACGACCGGTGCTCCTGATCCTCAGTCGCTGGCCGAGGGGGTTGCGACCGCGTTGTTTACAACGTTGGTCGGCTTGCTGTTGGCGATCCCGGCAATCGCGGCATTTAACATACTGCGAAACAGAATTGCCCGGAATGTGTTGGAAATCGGCGTCGTGAGCGAAGAAATGATGAGTCGTTTCAAGAAGTCGGCCTAAGCATTTGTCTTGGAGAAAATCGCCATGCGTATCAGGCGAAGAGGCCCGCAAGGTATCGTCGAAGGGGATATGACCCCGATGATCGACTGCGCGTTCCAATTGATCTCCTTTTTCATGTTCGTGCTGAATTTTAACGACGTTGAACAAGACCAGCGGGTCACACTGCCGGCCAGCGAATTGGCCAAGCCACCGGTTGCTCCCTACGACTATCCACTGACGATTCATCTCACGAAGGACGATCACTTTGTCTACGGAGGAGAAGAACTTACAACGTTCGACGCCTTGCAATCTCAGCTTCTCAAAGAAACACAGATTATCAATCGGCTGACTGACAAGAAGATTGGCGACGTGACCGTCATTATCCGTGCCGACGAGGATGCCAAAACTGGGATGGTGCAGAAGGTGATCCAGGCATGCCAGAAACTCACCTTCGAGCGATTTGCCTTGCGCGGAAAGCAAAGTGAAATTCGCACAATCGGTGGCGGATAGTAGGACGTTTCCGGAACTTCTTGCTCCTTGTGCTTCACATATTGAATCGTTGCTATGAAATTCAACAGACACAGCCGCCATGACGAAGTCTTCGTGCAGATGACGCCGATGATCGACATTGTGTTCCAGTTGATGGTGTTCTTCGTCTTCACGTTTAAGATCGTGCTGCCTGAAGGGGATTTCAACATCCGCATGCCGTCGGCTCAGCAAAGCTCGGCCAGCACTCCTAGCGAATCGCCGCTCTTGAAAGTGCGGCTGCGAGCCGACGAGAACGGCCAACTGGCTGGCGTGCAATTGGGAGACGTGGCGATTGCGGGTGACGCCCCGTTCTATCAACTGCAATCTAAGATTCGCAGCCTGATCGGCGACGCGGCGGGCCCTGGTTCCTCGGATCAGGAAGTCGAAATCGACGCCGATTTCAACTTGAAATACCGTTATGCCATGAACGCGATCACGGCTGTTACGGGTTATGTCGACGACAACGGTGAGCAGCATAAACTCGTGGAACGGGTGCGGTTTTCGCCGCTGGCGACACAGGGCGAGTGAGGTCCTAGTGTCGTGGCGAAAATTTCGGGCACGGACTCTCGCATTCACTGTTTCCCCGAAGGTATAATCACCCCCATGAGCACAGCCCAATCTTCTTTGTTCGAAAACGGCGATGCCGTGATCACGATCGTGCCGCTCGGTGAACTCACCAACGGCCAGGAAGCCGATTTCTTTGCTTTGCTGGCGGCTAAGGAAGAACTGACCACGCGCGACGGCAAGCCTTATTACCGCGTGACGTTCCGTGACGCGGCCCGCGAAGTGAGTTTTCCCATCTGGAGCGACACGAGTTGGGCGACCGTTTGCAAGGAACAATGGGCCGTCGGCGAGTTCTATAAGCTGCGTGCCCTTTATCGCGAAACCAACTACGGGCCGCAATTGGAGATTCGTAAAATTCGCGGTGTCATTGATGCCGACGCCAATGATGGATTTACTCCGGCCATGTGCCTGCCGGCATCGCGTTTCGATCCGCAGGAAATGTACGACGAGTTGATTGCCATCACGCGAGACATGATCGACGACGAGGAACTGTCGAACTTCGTGCAAGCGATCCTGGAACAATATCAAAGTATTTTACTGACCTTGCCCGCGGCGAAGTATCACCACCACGCGCATTTGGGTGGGTTTTTGGAACACGTGCTGAACGTGGCGAGATCGTGCGTTTACTTCGCGGAAAAATACACCGACCTGTACCGCGATTTGCAGCCGCCGTTGGATAAGGGCCTCATCATCGCCGGCGGGATTCTGCACGACATCGGCAAGGTCCGCGAATTGACGACCACTCCCGCGGGTGCTGAATACACGGCTTCCGGGAATTTGATCGGTCACATTCTGCAAGGCCGCGACATCGTTCGCGAAACGGCGCTTCACTACCCTCTCGATCCTGAAAAACTCCTTCGTTTGGAACACATCATCGTCACGCATCAGCGTCTGCCGGAATGGGGTTCCCCCAAACCGCCGATGACGCTGGAGGCCTTCATCGTTCACCATGCCGACGATCTTGACGCGAAGCTGCACATGATGGTTCTCGCGATCGAAGACGACGCCGAAGGACCATTCACGACGACTCGCAATCCGCTGCGGCAGAAAATCTATCGCGGCGGCGGCTTGGAAGACGAGTGAGAAATTCTTCGGTTGTCTCGTTTCAGCAAGCCATTTTCTTACAATCGCTGCCAAGAGAAGATTTAGCCGCATTCGCGGCATTAACCACAGGAAGAAGAGAAGTCTTAGGGGCAATTTCAGAAGAATCTCGACCAGAATCAATCGCTACCGAATCAAGTGATAATTGGGCAGTATTTGAATCAGAATTGGGAGGTAATTGGGGTCGATTTGTGATTGAATCAGCCCCATCATTTTCCTTTGTTTGTTCAGAAGTTGATAACTTGTCAATTTGGGAACCGAAGCAATAACGATGGGATTTTCCAGTGAGTTGGGCCACGATCTGGAATTCGTTGGCGAGAATATCTGGAATTAGTCTTAGCTTGATCGGTTTAATGTTGTTTTGCTCACAGTGAGCCAAGTATCTGGCGTTAAGTTGCCCCCTTGTGAGTTCCGCCCCATCATTAATCAAGAGTTGGGCGAATTCAATGAAGTGATTTTGCTTCTCGATTGATCGCTTCTGTGGCTTGTAGTTGCCCCTAGAACTTACGATAACGTGCAAGTTGTTGTTTTTTATTTTGATCCCTGCCCAAGCTAGAGCTACGTTGGCCCCAACATGAACATTTGATTCTTTCACTTGTAAATTTTTGAGAACCTTAGTCAGAATTGGCATGGATGTAGGCCGCGAGCCACGAGCTTTTGTCCAATCGCAGTAGTTCTCATACAACAGTTTTTTCTCAATTCGACAATCCTCATTGGCCACTTCAATACAATCGCGGTAATACCTCTCAACGGTGGTTTCGTTAGTCGCCAGTTGCAACTTCTCATTCAGGGTCTTTCTGATAACATCGGGGCCAATCACAGTCTCGCCCTTAGAATTGGTCGCCTTGTGACCTTCACTGAATATCACGCGAGAGACTTCTGCAATAGATAAGCCTTCATTCCTGAGTTCATGGATTCGGGCCTTAGTTTGATCGCTGATATGTTTCTTGAGAACTTTGGCCCCACGAGCGGCAATCATCCTATTGGCCATTAGCTGGATAAACATAGCTGTCTCTTCTACGAATTCTTGAACATTGGAGACAGCCTCAGTTTTGTTAATGATGACAATTCTTACATTGTTAACTTCACAGATTGTCTCCAAGAGATGGAATCCGAGTCTAAAAAGCCTATCGCGATAACTGGCCACGATCACATCTAATTTCCCTGCCAGTATATCTCTGATGAGTTTCGTTAGCTGCTTTCTCTTGAAGTTAAGGGCACTTGAAGTTTCTGAGTACAGAACGGGCTTAGTGCCATAATGCTCAAGACAATAATTTTCAATCTCTTGAATCTGTCTTGTGAGCGATGATTCCCCATCCTTTAAGGTCGCTTGTCCAGTGGAAGATACTCTCGCATAACCAGCTATCCTCCCCCCCTCACTACAATTTCCTTCTGTATTTTTAATCTTAAAGAATTCAATGAGGTCTTCTCGGCGGAAGCGACGTTGACCGCCTAATACCCTAAACGCTGGCAAGAATTTTTCATCGTCGACGGGCTTGTTCGCGTACTTTCGCAGTGTATTGGGATGGCATCCCGCGAACCTACAAGCCTCACTCATCGACATTAGCCCCGATACATACGTAGAATCAGCCATAGTCCCACAACTCCTTAATAGTTGTTGGTGATTAGCGGCCTAGTCAGTCTGATCACTGATTAGGTCGCGACTTTTTTAAGTTGAGCAATTGAGAATGAGCTAATTAAGAATCTCGAAGATTACTCATCGAGTCAGCCCACAGCTATTAAGATATGTGAAAAAACTGATTTCAAGACGTCCAACTTGTCCAACTCTTCCAACTTGGCAGGGTTTATTTCGATTTGTCAGTGTTCATTTTTTTTCGTGTGTGGTTAGTCGATTGATGTTAGCGCGCAGCTTCGCCTTCGAGACTACGCTGAGTGCGGTGATTGTCATTCCCGCGCAGGCCGGAATCCAGATGTAGGCCGTGAACAAGCTCCGCGCAGTACCGGCACCTATTGCTCTGTCCCGCTTCGTGCCGGAACTGCGCACGGCTTGTTCCGGCCTACAAAAAACCATCGTCCACAGTCCTACTGTCTACGGTCTTTCTTACCACATCCGCGCGGCCATTTCAGCAACAAAATTTGGCCGGCTCGCCTCACTCAATCAACTGCCAACCGTGATCCGCGGGATCGAAACCCTCGGGAAACTTTGTGGCCGCGTCGTAGCGAGGTGGTGTGGATTTGTCGAACACGCAAGATTCAAGCGAGTTTGCGTCGATCGTATTCAAATGGCAACCGATGAATTCCGTGTTATTCAGGCTGACTTGCTGAAACGCGGTCGACGCCTTAGGGCAAACGATCAGCGTCTTTGCGAGAGACGCATTATCGAAATTCACCTCTTGAAACGATGCTCCCTCGCCACTCAGTCGAGAGGATCTTAACACCGCATCGCGAAACGACGCCAATTGAAAGGCTGAGACGCCACCTTGCAAGTTCGTGTTCTTAAGATTGGCTTTCTCAAAATTGGCAAGTTGAAATCCTGAATCCCCTCCCCTCGCATCAACCCCATCAAGCGTAGCGCCGCTGAAATTAACGCGCTGGAAGGCACCGGTGCCGATCATGAGCGAATTCAAAATACGAGCATGGGAAAAATCTGTTTCACTGAACGAGCTTTCCAATCCTTCAAGTCGTAAATCGTCGAGCACAGCGTCACGAAAATTAGCTTTCGCAAAGAGTCGCGACACCGCCACGACTGGGTGCTGACCCTGAAAAGCATGCCCAACGAACTGGCCGTTTTCGTAAGCCTCGCCATCTTTCCAATGCACGGCATTCACTCGCGACGTGTCTTCGCGATCGATCCACCTCATGGCTGTTACCACTTGTCCTGCTCTCAAGTGCTCGAGTTCAGGATTGACGATATTTGTACGCAAATCGATCCCATCGACTGCTTCGTAATCAGGATGGCTGAACTTCAAAAGCACAGGCGGTATTGGTCGCGAGTTTAGTAAACGCATCTTGTCGAAAATCAGCTCCGTATCAGTCGGTAGCTCGCCAACTTCCCATCGGCCCTCCGCGTCGGTAAACACGGCGTTGCTTCCGTACGCGATCCACTGATCACGAACGGGGCGACGACCGGCTTCTGGTTCAGCAGGCGTAATCGAAAATTGGCTGGCAACGGCATCAACGACTTCGACTTTGACCCCCTTGATCGGCATGCCGACGGAATCGTGCACAACTCCGCCGATTGTTGTTCCGGGGTTCATCCGGAACTCAAACGTCTCGGGAATTTGATCGCCATCGGTCTGATATTCCTTGTGCCAATCGGCGAACAACGGCACATACCCCTTCTTCCGCGCCCAAAGCCGCAAACCCTCCGACTTGCCGGGGAGTCTAACCAAGGCCTGGCCCTTGTGGTCAGTAATGTAAATCTCGTTCTCGATTTTTACCTTCTGTACGCCATCGGCCTTGAAAACATAATTGCGACGAACACTAACCTCCTGAAGTGGCTTGCCATCACTATCGACGACTTTCACCAGCATTTTACGTTGCTTGTGAGGATTCTCTATGCCAATCTTCTGCCCCGGCTCCACCGGCAAATCGTCAATCTCCGTCCACTCGTAGTCGCGCGTTTGAAATTCGAAACGTTCGATTTGGTCAGGTTTCAACCCTCGAAAAGTCGCGGGGGACTGATAGATTTGGCCAGCACTGTAGCCTCCGCGACCGGCCGTGTCGTGAGTCTTACCCTGTTTGTCGATGGCGACAATCCGGAACGCCACATCGAAAAAATTATGCGAGATGATGATCGTGGTTCCCTCGGCACTGGCCATCGGCGATGAAAACACAATGCTCTTACCGCCCATCAAGCCAGAGGCACTTGAACCACTGCCGTTGGTTTCGGCCACGGTATTCCAATTTCCTCTTGCTACCCCAACTCGCAGTCCGATTGTTTTCTGGTTTTCGTCGAGTCCGAAATAGCGTGTTCGATAGATCCCTGGTTTGTGTTCACTGTCGAAATTAAGATTTCCTCCCGCGGAAGCTCGTGCTCCAATAATGTTCCAGGTCATGTCGGTGTCATCCTCCGACGGTACATCGACGCGAATCGCAATCCGCCGCCACACTTTATCCTGCGAGGCAACAGTGCTCCCTTTCGACCACGTGAACGGCACTGACTCCAAAATTTCGCCTTCCGCGTTCCACCACCGTTGCGGCTCTTCATTGTGGGTACCAATCGCAAGAACTTCGACCATGGGCTTATCGGATTGCTCACCTGCTGCCACAGACTGTTTCTCGTCTTTCACAGGCTCGGCGGCGTTCTGCCAACTCAGTGGTGCGACCGCCATCAATCCCAAGCCAATGACGAGCGCCAACAATCCTGAGCGCGACACGCGGATTGGCTCGCGCAACGGTTCGCCAAAGAGCCGGGCCACGCGGCGGCGTAATTCCGACGGACGGCCGCCCGACGCGGCAAGCGCCGCAAGTTCAGGCCGCTGATCGGTTTGCCCACTCAATTCCACGATTCGTAACAAAGCCTGGGCGTATTGCACTCGGCTCGGCGACGATTGATCCGCACCGCGACACGTTTGCTCGTCGCAGCAGTACTCGCGGTAGATGCTGATTTGCCGGCTGAGATACCAGAGCGCGGGATTGAAAAACAGCACCGCCTCGGCCAGACGCTGCAAAAGATTCACCCACATGTCGTGACGGCGCACGTGGGCTAGCTCGTGGGCAAGAATCATTTCGAGTTCGCTGGCTGTTAGCCCCGTGAGTGCCGACGTGGGAATCAAGATTGTTGGCCGTAGCAGTCCCACGACTTGCGGCACGATGATGTGCTGTGCCTCGGCAAGCCTCGGTAGCACACGCAACGACCACGAGCGGGCGAGCAGCTCGAGCGCCGCGACAAGTGGGCCACTACTGATCGGCTGAGCAAGACTTGCCAACCGCTGGGCTTTCCAAACCCCCTGCCCCACGCGGAGCAGCATGACGACGACTCCCAACAGATAAACCCCCAGCAGCCACGGAGCGATCGCAGCGAAACCGACCGATGTTGCAGCCTGATGGCTGACAATTGCTGCGGCTGATGAAACAGGCTCTGAATCGGCACGTGGTTTAGCAATCTCCCTCGGTGGCAACACCTCGTGGGATTGCGCGGGCCAACTTGTTTCGTTCGTGGCAGCAAGAGTCTCGTTGACGACCAACGAATCTGATCCAAGTTGCCAATAAGTGATCGGCAAGGCCACGATTGCGAGCAACATCGCACCGACATACACAGCATAGCCGCGTTCTGGTTTGTCTCGGCGTAAGCGACTAACCAGCAGAACGGCGCAAGCGGCCAATAGCGAGACTTGCCACAAGGAATGCGCCAGCATCAAACAGATTCGGTTGCACAACTGGGAATCAAAACCTAGTTCCAGGAACGCATTCATGACTTTTGCTCCTTGGCTTTGCGATTGATGAGACGCCGCAACTCGGCCAGTTCTTCGCCATCGAGATCCGTGGTTTCCAAAAGATTGAGCACCAACGCCTGCGGCGAGCCATCGAACACGCGCGATAAGAGATCGCCAACGAATCCGCCGGAGATATCTTCTTTCGCCACCTTGGGGGCAAACAAAAAAGCCTTTCCTTCTTTCTGGCGGCGCAAGAATCCTTTGCGGACCATGATGTTGAGCATCGTGATCACGCTGCTGTGCGTGAGGGTCCGCTCGGCCTGCTGCTCTAAACGCTCACGAACTTCCCGCACGGGAAGCGGTGCTTCCTGCCACAGAACCTTGAGGATCTCGAGTTCCAGCTCCGTGGGCTGCTCCGACGTAGGTCGTGGCATGAGTAACTCCAAAAAAAATCAGTAGGAAACGCCGATCACGGAATTGTTTACAGGAGATCGCAGAGGTAGCAGAGTTTTTTAACCGCTAATATGCGCTAATAATCGCTAATGATTAGCGCATATTAGTGAAGATTAGCGGTTTAAGAATTCTTCTCTGCTTTCACCTGTAAAAAGATGTGTTCAATTCCTGGCAAATGTTTTAATTCTTTAGATGATCGTAGCGAGACGCGATCTCTCTCGTCAAGAGAAACTTTGAAAAAATTAAAAGATGGCCGACGGCGAGCCGTCAGCGCGGGCAACGACGCGTAGCTTTGGTCGGCTCGGAGTTAGACAGTCGACTGAAATTCGAGGCGCACGACTTCCATGCTGGGGTCGAACATCGAGCGGGCTAAATGGACGACCGCTTGGACTTCGTCGGTTAGGCCCACCGTGTCGCCCTCGTTGATTTGCTTCTGTTTGCCAAGCAGATAGTGAGCCACATTGTAGGCGTATTCCAGCATGATTTGCGGCTCGCCGGGGAAGTCGCGAATTTCGATCTCCAATTTGCCCAACGCTTCAAGTCCGGTCGTGTAGAGCCGACCATTGCCGTCGGGATCGCGCTCGACGCGGAAATCAATCCACAAGAATAACGGCAGATCACGCGGCGACATCTGCTGGGCTTGATCAAGAAACGCCTGCGGCGGATGCACAAGCCGCCCCGGTCCCCAGAAAACGCCTTGCACCGGCGCCGTGCCGACCAGCCCGCTCACCAACTGCGTGAGCGCGATGCTCTTATCGATCGACTTACTGCCTTCATCGACGAGTGCGACGAGCAGATGAGCTTGATGATCTTTGAGGGCTTCGGTGGCATCGGGCCAATACCAAGCCGTGGCGCAGGGGCCTTCCAACTGCGACCAAGGGACCGGCCGTGGCACGAGTGTGACGGCGGCTGTGTAATCGCCGATTGTGCACGTGAAAAGATTGTCGGTCGATCCTGCTTCGACCAATTTAGGAGCGTAGGGATACAGCTGGCCAATGAAGCGCACGACATCGCCAAACGCCGGCAATTCCGGCTCGGAAAGCATTGCCAACGACAACCAACGTAAGGGATTGCTCATAGTCACTTTTTCTTTGCCTGCACAACACGCGGCAAGCCGGCAATATCTTTAACCGTCTCCGCTATCTCAAAGCTGCCGTTGGATTGGATGAGTGCTTCTACCCGCTGGGCATTGTCGGCTCCCACTTCCATCAGCAGCCACCCGCTGGGGTTCAATCGCTCCGCGGCTTGTGGAATCAATCGTTCGATCACTTCCGTGCCGTTGACACCTCCATCAAGCGCCAGATGGGGCTCGTAATCACGAACATCGGACTGAAGCGTCGGCATGTCCGCGCTGGCAATATAAGGGGGATTACTCAGCACGAAATCAAACTTAGCGTCGTTGGGAACCGCAGCGAACAAGTCGCTTTCCATAAATTCAACCCGCTCGACCACGCCATGCTTTTCGGCATTGCGCCGGGCGACTTCGATTGCCGCGGGGCTAATATCCACGGCGGTCACTTGAGCATTCTTAATCCGCTTGGCCAGCGTAATGGCGATGATGCCGCTGCCGGTGCCAACATCAGCGATGCGTATGCTTTGGCTCGGCCAAGATTTGGCCAAATCAATCGCCCGAACAACGAGCGATTCCGTTTCGGGTCGTGGAATCAACACGTCAGGCGTGATTTCGAACATCAGCGAGAAAAACTCGCGGCGACCAACAAGATAGGCGACCGGCGTTCCCTTCGCCCGCATGCCAACAAGTTCGCGAAAGGACGTGCGGATCGCTTCGGGTGACTCTTCTTCAAACGCGGTATAGAGCTCGATCCGCTGGCAACCGCGTGCGTGGGCGAGCAGCACTTCCGCGTCGAGACGGGGGCTGTCAGCCCCTTTGCCGCGCAGAAAATCGGTCGTCCAATTGAGCAGCCGTCCCACGGTCCAAACATCGGCGGTGGGTTTTTCGTCGGCCATCAGCTCATTTTATTAAAGATAGAACGCTGATAGACGCGGATTTGGCGGATCTTCGCAGATTCACAAAGAGATAGGTCGAATCCGTGAAAATCTGTTTAATCCGTGTTCGTCTGCGTTCTAAGTATTGGTTAATTACTCATCCGTGCCAAAGGCATCGCGAACCTGTTGGCGTTCGTAATCCACGAGCGCGTCGGTCACGGGTTGCAGGTTTCCCGCCAAGATTTGATCTAACTTATACAACGTCAGGCCGATGCGATGGTCGGTCACGCGATTCTCGGGAAAGTTGTAAGTGCGAATCCGCTGACTACGGTCACCAGAACCGACCAGCGAGCGGCGTTCGTCGGCCCGCTTTTGGTCTTCGATTTGGCGCTTGGCTTCGTAGACGCGCGACTTGAGCACGCGCAATGCCTTGGCCAAATTCTTGTGCTGGCTCTTTTCGTCCTGGCATTGGACGACGATCCCCGTTTCGAGATGCGTCAAACGAACGGCCGATTCTGTTTTATTGACATGCTGACCGCCAGGTCCGCTTGCGCAGAATTTGTCGAGCCGATAATCGTCGGGCTTGATTTCGATTTCCACGTCTTCGGGCTCGGGCATCACGGCGACCGTTGCGGCGGAAGTATGAATTCGTCCTTGTGTTTCTGTTTGGGGAACGCGCTGCACGCGGTGGCCGCCGCTTTCGTATTGCAGTTCGCGATAGACGCCCTCACCCTCAAGACCCAAGGTGATTTCTTTGAATCCCCCCAGCTCGGTCGCGCTCATTTCGATAATTTCCACGCGCCAGCCCTTTGTCTCGGCGTGGTACTTGTACATTTCGTACAAATCGCGGGCAAAGAGAGCCGCTTCGTCACCGCCGGTTCCGCCACGAATTTCCATTACGCAACGGGTGCGGTTGGCGTCGGCACCACCGAGCGTGAGCAACAATAACTCATCCCAATGGGCTTCACGTTCTTCGACCAGTGTCGGCAGTTCGGCCTCGGCGAGTTCGCGCATCTCGTAATCGTCGCCGGCGATCATCTCGCGAGCATCGGAGATTTCGCTGTTGAGCTCTTTGAAGCGGCGATACTTGTTGACCAATTTGGCCAGCGAGCCATGTTCGCGCGCCACGGCCGCCATGCGCGGGCCACTGGCCTGGACCTCGGGATTCATCAATTGTTGCTCAAGCTCAGTAAACCGAGCGAGCTTTGCTTCGAGGAGGTCTCGCATATTAACCAGATTAAGAAGTTAGGGGCCAAGGGTGAGGAATCGACGCACCAGGCGTCTCGCAATCCACACTTGGACCAGCTACTTCTTGTCGGCGGCCTTTTTGCCTTTGCCCAAGCTCGCATAACCCGCGGCGGCAAACTTGTTCTTGAACTTCTCGATGCGGCCAGCCGTGTCGACGAATTTCAGCTTGCCCGTGTAGAAGGGATGGCAAGCGTTGCAGATATCGACCTTCAATTCCTTGCGAATGCTGCCAGTGACAAAGGTGTTACCGCAACCGCAAGATACTTTGGTATCGTAATATTGAGGATGAATGTCTGCTTTCATGTCGATCTCCCGCCGGCTTGGATGGCCTGGCTAGGCTATGTCCTGTGAACTTAGAGAACTTGATGGGAATTACAAAATATACTCCCGAGCGGCTTTAGGGACAAGACCCATCGTTTTTGCGCAATTTCCTTGAAAAAACCGCGTGACAATCGCCGATTTATCCGTCCATTTACTATGGGACTTCACACTATGCCTGAAGTCTCACTTTGGGTCGCTGTCATAAATTGCGACATTGGTGCCGAAAGATTCGGCGCTCGGCTTTGTCCAGGCGTGGATAAAATCTGCTAGGCAAAAAACCTTCATCCCAGCCGAAAAAACTATGATGTCGACTCAACCGTCAACGTCCCTGCCCGAAGAACATACCGACGACCAACCGGAAAGCGAGCGCCCGCTGACGGTGACGTCGCAAGAAGTGCTCCAAGGACGGCGTGAATTGTGGATCGAGCACGAAAGACAAATCTACCGCCTGCGGGTTACCTCGCGGGGTAAGCTTTATCTCACGAAGTGACGGCCTTGGGTCAGGAGCGCTAAGCCGCAAGCGGCTAGGAGCAATGCCGTGGGTTCGGGAACCGCGGTGGCGAGCGCATTGAGATTGCCGTTGTTGTAGCTGGCTTTCCAGGTTGCGAGACCCGCCGGTGTTTTGTCGACTCGCTGCCAGGCCAAGAAGTCACGGCCGTCGATGTCACCATCACCGTCGAAGTCGCCCTCACTGCTCCCGAGGTCGGCTAAGAAGAGTGAACTGCCGTTGCTGGGATTGGCAAAATAAATTTGGAACGCCAGTTGATGCTCGGAGTTCCATGCCGTGCCGAATTCCGACTCCAGCGTGAACGCACTGCGGAACTCCAACAGGAACACTTCATCGTAGCCTTGGCTCTGCAGTAACGATGTGTTCGTGGCTTGAGCGGCTGGTATCAAATCGCCAGTCAGTGGGTGAACCCAATCGCCGACCTTCACCACAAGTTCCAATTCGTCATCCGAGTTTTGCGCCCAGATACCGGTCGATTCTGACAAAGGAACGCCGCCACCGGTGACCGTCCCCATGAAAGCGATCTGCCCGGTTGCGTTGATGGAGTAGTCCGTGAAATTTTGAAACACGGCCCCGGTGGGCAGTCCTGGTGCCTGCCGGCCCATCCGTGTGACCATGTCGACACCATCGACGGTCGCGCGAAATAGGCCATGATCATTGTTGAAATTAACGCCCGTGCCTTCTAATTGGCCGCGGAAGAGAATGTGCCCGGAATCGCTGAGTCGAAGTTGATCGTAAGTTCCAAAATCAGCAAACCGTACGCCAGCAGTCCCCACGGGTGCAGGGTCATTTCCTTCAAGAACCATCTGTAAATTGCCCGGAGTGCCGAGCCAGATCGAATCATTGAAATTTGTCAGATGAGCGCCAAAGGCAATCTGGCCTGAGTTATTAATTACCGGCTCTGTGTTAATCAAAAAGAACTCTTCACCAGGGACACCCGGCGCGGAAATGTTTTCGCGAACCAAGAGCTGCAAGTTTCCCGGTGTGCCCGTCCAGATCGTGCGTCCGTAAACGGAGCCCGAAGTATTCGTGATCGTCGCGGCAAAGGCCAGCTTGCCTGAAGAGTTCAAAACGGGGGATTCTGATGGAGGCAAGAACGGAAGAAAATAGGTGCCAGCGGGCAAACCGGCTCCCGTGGGAACAGGGCTCTCTTCCATAGCAACCACGGCAAGATTCCCTGGCGATCCGTACCACAGAGCGCTCTTATTGTTTGAAGCGGATCCAGTAAATGCAACTTTGCCGTTGTCGCTCAAGGCTACGCTTGACGCATCGATATCATCGATCATGTAGGGCGACCCACTCACCGCCACATTCGTGCGGGCAACAAGCTGAAGGTTGCCAGGCGTGCCCAGCCACAAACCATTGGATTGATCGTAATTGCCGGTGACGCGCGCGTTGATTAACAGCTGCCCCGCGTTGTTGATCAGCGGATCAAGATCAAAGCTTTCAAACTGCTGCGTCGTACCCGGTGCGCTACTTCCTACGCGAGCAATCAGCTGAGGCTGAGTAGCCGAGCCACCCCAAACGGTTTCTGAGTTACCACCCGAGAGTGTGGTGGGATCAAGAAATGAATGGAATGCCACTTGGCCATGATTGTTCAGCACGGGTGGCTGCAAGGTAAAATGCTTGGCGCCGGGTTGGCCAGGGATGCCGGGTGCTGGGCCAGACACTCCCGCGATGCGCTGAAGTTCCGCCGAATTGATAGGCCTGATGAAGCCAAGTATTCCGCAGAGACATACCGAAACGCGAAAAATTTGTAGCCACTGTTTCATCGGTGAAGTTCCGGCAATCAGCGATGCAAGAAGACCAAGACGACAAGTTAAGTAATTAGCGACTTACCGAGAGCCTTTATTTTAGTTAATCTTGCGGCACGGTTATAGGTTTATTATTTGCATAGCCGGTTGTTTCGCTCGCACCGGACGCCCATCGAAGATGCCGACGATTGCTCCCGAATCGCTTGTTTTGCTGACTTACATGCTGGTGGGCGGGGTGTTGGTGCTATTTGGTTTACCCCTTTATTTTCGCAAGATTCCGCCGAATCGGTTCTACGGTTTTCGCACTGCTCGCACCTTGGGCGACCCTAAAGTCTGGTATCCTGTGAACCGCGTCACCGGCGGCTGGATGGTGGTGACGGGGGCGGTCACCGCGGGAGTCGCCACCTGGGCCCAACGAGCAGGATACAACGTCTCCTTTGCTGCGATGGTCAATTTAATCACGTTTTCAGTCGGGATGGTGTTAATGCTGATCCATAGCATCGTCACCCTCTGGAACATAAAGTAAGCTTTGCTGATCACTCTCCCGTTACACTGGAAGGGGCTAGGGGATGGTTTGTAAGGCTCATTTTGAAACTTACCCAACCGTATGGACTCCCCCCCTCCCCTAACCCCTCCCCCGAGTACTGGGGAGGCGGATAAAGTTAACCACCAACCCACGAGATACCCCTGCCTTGGCCGCCACCTTCCGCTTTTATTGGCGCATCTTCGCAATGCTCGTGAACACGTTCGTGTGTTGGTCTTTCTTTGCCATCAACTGTTTGTTGGCGGGAAAACAAAAACGCACGAAAGTGATCAATCGTTGGGTGCCACTTTGGGCACGAATCAATCTATGGATCTTTCGGATTCGCGTTCTGCCGGCTGGCCAGTTATATGATGCTGACAAACTCATACCGGGTCGCGATAGCAAAGGCCGAGGACGCATCTTTATTTCCAATCATCGATCAGGGCTCGATATCCCCCTGCTCCTCTCGCTAGTCGAAGCTCACTGCATCAGTCGGCATGATTTGGCGAGCTGGCCAATCATCGGCCGTGGCGCGCGGAGCATCGGCACGCTCTTCGTCGACCGTGAATCACGCCGTAGTGGAGCGGCCGTGCTCAAAGAAGTCGGCCATGCCATCGAAAACGGCGAAGGAGTCGCCATGTTCCCCGAGGGAACATCGTATGGGGGCGACGAGGTCCGCGAATTTCGCAACGGCGCCTTCAACGCGGCCCGGCGTGCCAATGCCCAACTCGTGCCGATTGGACTCGCCTACAGCGATGAAGCGGCCTATTTCTTTCACGAGGCGTTCATAGACCACGCCAAGCGGCTCACGATGGTCAAGTCGATGAGCGTAGCCGTCGAATTCGGCGAGCCGATTGAATTCGGAGATTTGACGACGCCGGAAGTCATCAAACTGGCGCATGCCCAGGTGCAGGAATTGGTGAATCGAGCGAGGAAAAGATTGGACGAGTCTTGAGCTTCGATGTTGAGGGCTTAGATCAAGTCAAAAGCCAAATCGAGGGTCTGCTCTTCTACTTCATCCGAAGTCTCGAAATCAACACCAAGGATTGCGGCGATAGTCTCCCACTCCGTTTGACCTTGAGAAACCGGTACGGCAAAAGGCTCATCACTCCACACTAATCCAATAGCCTGCTCGCTTTCGATAAGCTCATCGACTCCAGATACCCGAAAATCGCTCTGCAAGCTCGACAACAGAATCACGCCGAGGGTACTCGGACTGTCGCTGGTCATTGCCGCACTCAAACCAGAACTACCGTAGTTGTCCTGCCAGATTTCCAAATCACCAGCATCAATTGTCCCGCTGCCGTCGCCGTCAGCGCCGCTTCCCGCGGGCACGGCCGCTGAGCCAAATGACCGTTGCCAAGCCAAAAAGTCGCGGCCATCGATGTCGCCATCGTTGTCGTAATCACCTTGCGACGGCGGTGTTCCATAACTCATCGTCGCGACCGTGGCAGCGGCTTTGTTTTTCAGAGTCAACTCGCCGTAGCTGTTATTCAATTCGCCGTCGTAGTTGCCTTGGATAAACAGTTTTTGCCCGCCCCGGGGTCCTGTCGTGCGCGCTTTGAATTCCGTCACGTCGGCGACCAGATAATAGGTCGAGTTGGCGGGGATGACTGTACCCCCTTTGAAGGTGTAATTCGCGCTGCCTGCAACAGTCCACCCCGAGATATCGACGGCCGTGCTGCTGTTGTTTGAGAGGGCGATGTATTCTTGCTTTTGGTTGCCACTTGTCGGTGTGTAGTCCACCGTACCAAAGGTCACGTTAGGTAGCGCTACCTGAGACGCGGGGACTCCCGCCAAAGCATTGAGGTGAATCTTTCGCTTGGCAAGAAAGTCGGCTTGGACGCGTGCTACAGCCTGAGTGGGAGTTTCAAACGCCATGCCAGCCGCAGTGCCCCAAGTGTTGCGATCAATCAACGCGTCGCCACCGATCTCGGCCATCAAATTGTTGATTCGCTGTACGATATCACTACTCGCGATACTTTGCCCTGCAGGACCGTAGAACTCATCCATCAGCGTTCTTAAACGACGAGCATACATTTGACTAAATTGAGGCTGAGAGATCAGTCGATCGATGAGATGGTTGCCACCCATGTAGACGAAGGCCCCGTCGTTCCAGATGAGATCGTCATCAAAATAATTTTCACTCGGATTCCATTGATGACCAAAGCTTAAATCCATATCCCAAGGCAGGATGGACCATAGCTCGGTGTTATTGGTGTCGCGATAGAGATACTGATTCTTTTGTCCGTAATCACGATTAGCAATCAAAGTTTGAACAGCAAAATAATTCACCCAATCTGCCAGGTTGAGATTGTCCTTGATCCAGATATCTGCCTGAAGACTCGACATCGATGCCGTGTCTATCAATTCCTGCAGATCGCTGCGATCCTCGTCTTTTCGGGTCTTCTTTTCGACTTCGAAAGTCGTGGAATTGAACCCGTTCCCCATTTTGTAGAGCGCGCCATCCGTGTCGAGCCCAACCCGCTCGAGGTATTCTGACTGCGCTTCTTCAACAAGGTCGTACATCCCGTAGTAAGCGCCGTTGCGATAAACGACCGTTGAGTAGGCCAATAAACCCGGACCGCCAGCAGCAGTGTACAACTCGTAAGCCATCGTATTGCGGTAGTAAGTTTTGTCGGTGAAGTTCGTGAGCAAATTGAAATCACTCACTTCGCCCAGAGGTCCGTCGAATTCAAACTTCAAGCCGCTGTTGGCGTCGAAATTGAATGACTTCTTCAAAAACTGGGGCTGGGTCGTTGACTGGCCGTGTAAATCGACTTGCACATTGTCGTAGAACACGCCGTCGATATACAGCGAAGTCCGGGTGCCGGTATCCGTCGCGGCAGCGTTTGGATCTTGCACGAACCAGTGGATCACAGGTAGGTCGGTCGTGATGCTCGGGACAGAGATCACCGTGCCATAGTACTGCGGTGAATCCAAAGCATCGAGGTAACTCGGTCCGCGTCCCACGATGCCTGATGTATCGGCAGCGGTCACGTACCAGCGAACCATCTGCCCCGTTGAAAAAGCGTTGCTGGGAATCTGTGCTGTAAACACGTTATCCCCGGCAACAGCATCGCCCGCGGTAACACCATCGTCGAACATCGTGACTTGAACTTCGCTGCCATACATCACGCGATAGTACATCCTTACGCTCGATCCATTCACAGGAGCGAGAGACGATTCAATATCCGCGGTGACCGTGATCGGCTGCCCCGCCACGGGTTGCGTGGGGGTGAAGACCGATGCATTGATGCGCGGGCCAAGTTGCATGATGCTACTATTGGGCTGGCCGGGAGTGGGAACTGCCAGATACCCGATCGTCGCGGCACTTGCCTGGGCGGTCAGTATGGGATGCATCAACAGATCGCTACTGGAACTGCCCGAATTGAGCGCATGGATCGCCAAGACATTCTTGCCAGTTTGCAAGAAGGGCAAGGCGGAGTTGAGATTGAATGTTTCACCAGCCGCCGCGAGATTCTCGTCGCGAATGCCCGTCGCAACGGAGTTCCACACGGGGCTCGCCGGCGCGAGGCTGCTGGTGATGAGATTGCCATTGATGTAGATTGCAACGCCGTCGTCGAATTTCAGATTCAAGCTCAGCGCAGTAACCGCCGCCGCGTTGGAAAGATCGAACTCCGTACGAACGTAAACCGACGTCGTACCCGCTGGCAACTGGGTGTTGATCAGCGGGTTATAATCCACGCCCGAAGTATTCGTGTCGTAACCAACGGCGGCTTTACCCGGCGAAAATCCGTTTGCCGTGGGATCGAAATTGATAGTCGTCCACGTCGTGCCCAAAGTTCCATTCGTTGGAATGCGATACGTCGCGGCACTGTCACCGTTGACCACGACGTCGCTCACGCCGTAGGAAATGTCGGTGAGCTGGGGCGGGTAATCGTCGCCGTTGGGTCCAAACTGACTGAGAATCGTGCCATTAGGCGCGGCGAGAACAACATCTTCGCCATCGGCGGAGAGCTTGTAATTGGTGTGATGATAGCCAAGGGGATCGATCGTGTTAGCATCTGAGGCAAACACGACGAGATACTGGCCGGGGTTCAGGATTGTCGACGTGGGGAACGACCATTTCGTATAGTTGTTGACGCTGTCGCTCAGATAGTAACCCTGCAAATCGATTGGCTCGTCACCAATATTCGTGAGCTCAATCCAATCCGACTCCTGGCCGAAACCGTCGGAGAGCGTGTCGTTGTTGCTGGCCATGAACTCGGAAATGATCGGCTGAGCGGCCAACATCATCCGATTCTCTAATAGCTCGAAACCGCGCATCGCACGGCGCGTTACATTACTTCGTCTTCGCATTGCCTGTCCCTGAGCAGTCGCGGACTCTTGCCGCCTAGCTGAAAAGAAAATCGAGGGGGCGTTTAACCGGCAACGACATAAGCTGTGCCTCGCGCCACCCTACAGCTATTAGTATGCACATAATTACGATGCACCACAATAAATCCGCCACCCTATAACCCGTCTGGCATAGTGAAACTGGAAACAGTTTCACAAAGCAATGGGCCTCACTGATCGTGTCTGAGCTTCTCGCAGCACTGAAACTGGCACTAATCAACGGGATCGGCCACCAAGTCATCGGCCGCTGATTTCGCTTGCAACCGCTGAGCCAGCACCGTGTCGATCAACAACTGCTCGACGTGATAAGCAAGCATCGGCAGAATCGCGAGTCCGCCGATATCCAACGCGATGGCGAGCCCGACCATGAGCGTCTTTTGACTCCCGCCAAAAGCGACGGCGATTTTGTCTTCACGCGCCATGTTCATCCGCCCCGCACTGACTAGACCAATGGTCCATGCGGCCGTGTGCAAGAGCGCGACGCACACCATCATCAGCACGATTTGCAAAGCCACTTCGCCGAGCTGGCTTTCGAGATTGTGCAGCTGCGTGCCGCCGTGGACGGCTCCCATGAAGACAATCATTAGCACGCCCAGTTGGGCGATGATGCTGAGCCGTTTTTTATGGCGATCAGCCAAGGCGGCCACGGCTGGAATCAATCGCAAGAGTTGGCCAACGATAATCGGCACGACCACCACTTGCAGCAGGTTCAGGGCCATCGCGGCGAAGGATTCTGTTTCCGATTCATGCCCAATCAACAGCCAAACCCACGCCGGCGTCACGAGAAAGCACGCCATGTTGGTAATAACGGTCACTAACATGCTCACCGCCTCGCTACCTCCAGCCATCCGCGTCCACACGGTCACGGAAGCCATCGAACAAGGTACGGCCGAAGCGATGATGATCCCTGCTGCGAGATCGGCTTGAAAAGCTAAACTCACCGGCCAGGCCAGCAACGGCACGATCAAAAAAGTAATCAACGTGGCCAGCAACGAAGGCCCAGGGCGACGAAGCGCATTCCACATCGCATCAAAGGCGAGTGGTAGCGACATCACCAACAGCACCAGTGCAATGATCCAATCTTTGGGAATCGCAAAGGCAAAACGGCCGCTGGCACTGGGAAAAGCCATTCCCAAGGCCAGAACAATGCCCAACACAACCAGGAACCAATGGCGTTGCAAAATGGGCCGCATGAAAGGAACGATCACTCCGCGGCGGGTTCGGCAGGCTTCTGTTCTTCCTGCCATTGGCGGGCCAAGATGCGATTGCCCTGTTGCTGCGGCGATTTGTCGGCCTCCAATAAATCGATGGCCTCACCGGTACGATTCAGTTGATGCAACGTGCGTGCCAAGTTGTATGTCGCCCCCGTGGTCCACGGCCCGTCGGGAAAGGATTCGAGCGTACGACGACGGAACCAATCTTCGGCTACCTCATATTTGCCGAGTTCATAACTCAACAAACCGAGCCAATAGCTCGCGTCAGACTTAGCCGTCGTATAGATCAATTTTTTGAGCGGATCGAGTTGATTGATCACGTCTTCCGGCAAGCGGATTTCGCTGTGTTGCAAGTGCTGCGTCGCTTCGCGATGGCCACGCCGCGGCTGAGCCAATGGATCATCTTGCTGAGACACCGGCACGGGCTTGGTCCCTTGGAAATACAGCACGCGAGCTTTCCACAAACGTGGTGCATTGGCAAACACCAAGAAACGCTGCGCCGCTTGTTCGCGCTGTGGTCGCTTCATCGTGACCTCAGCAATGCGGGATTCATAAGGAAACGGCCACAGCTCAACGCCCGTGATTCCTTTTTGCGACTTGAGCGATTCCGCCAAACGATCGGGGTCAGCCGAGAGAACGACAAAATCCTCTCCCTGCAACACACTTTGCAGCGCTGCGGCCCGGCGAGACATCTGGCGCGGCGTGGCGATGACTTGAGCGCGCACATTTTGCAGGTCTTCCGCCGCAAGTGGATACGGATGTTCGGCATCGAGATCGAGCTTGCGGAGCAACTCGGGGTCGGCGATCACTTCGGAAAGCGTCGCTACTTGGCCAGGCTCTGCACCGGGGATAGGTAGCCCCAGGCTCGTATCGAACAAATAGATTTCGCCGTCCACCGGCACGCCGACGAGCCATTGCTCTCCAGCCGCCAAGATAACGGCATCGATCTGCTGTTGCCGACACAACTCGGCAAACACCCAAGCACGAAGTTCCGCCCTGCCGTGGCCATACATGAGTGCCTGCCAAGGTTGATAGACGATATCGGGTTGGTTGGGGTCATCGAGCTGAATATTCCGAATTGTCCAATCAAAGTACTTCTTCGCCACGTCGAGCTTTTCGTAGGCGTCGTGCTTCGTCCAGGCGGCGAGATCGCGATGCCAAATGGCTTCCTGCAAAGAACGGACTTCCGCCAGATTGAATTGCCCTTCGCGTAGTGCTTCCGCTGTCATGAGCGGTGCGATCTGCTCCGCCTCGCGCAACTTTTTGGGCAATGTTTCAACGAGTTTCGCTTGCTGCCACTTCAGATTCTGATCTTGGAAATTGCGATACCATTGATTCGCGCGATCCACCAACTGGATGAGCGCCGTTTCATCGGGGCTGGGTTCCCACGCCAAGTCGGGCCGACGACGGGTGATGTAGTTTGTAAGCCGCAAACGGATTTCATTCATCCGACGGTCAGAGAAACGCCAAATCTCGATGCGGTGCGGCTCTTCGACGGGCCCGCCCAGCGAACCATCCAAAATGAGGGCGTTGTTCGGATTGTTTGTATCAAGCCGCCGCACGGGGAGTTCGATGTAACCGACTTGCGCGCCGCCGCCATGCTCTTCGCTTTCCATGTCATACTTGATGAAGTAGCGAACGATGTCACCAGCTCGCACTCCCACGCCACGAAAATTGGCGTTCCCCGCCGGCACGGAGAGATAATCGAAGCCCCCTTCGGGATCCTGGGGATTCACATTCACCGTCGCGAGCACCGGCTGCTGATTGGCGCTCTTGGAATCGTCGAGAATCGGCTCGGCGGGGACGAGATCGAGCACCACTTGCGAGGGCAAGCTGTTGAGCGTCTTGGCGACCGCTTCGACCAACACGGCGGCACTATTCTGCCGCGCAGACGTCGAACTCCCTCCACCGCGCCTGGCGACGGGTTGATGCTTGTTGTTGCAACTGACACTTGCCAGAAGTCCGCAGGCCAACAGAGCCAAGCCTACCAAAACATATCGCTGCTTATTCACAAGGGATCTCAATCAAGTTCGCGGCCGTTTGACGCAAGGTGACAAGTCGCCGCATCATGTCTTCCATCTGGCCAAGGGGAATCATATTCGGACCGTCACTCGGCGAGCGATCCGGATCAGGATGAGTTTCACAAAACAAACCTTCAGCACCAAGCACCATCGCCGCGCGAGCCAAAGGCTCGACCATCGCGCGGTTGCCGCCGGTTGCGCCACCAAGCCCGCCCGGTTCTTGGACGCTGTGGGTCGCATCGAAAACCACAGGCACGCCCAAGGCTTGCATCTGGGGAATCGCGCGCATGTCGTTCACCAAACGACCGTAACCGAAAAACGTGCCGCGTTCGCACAGCAAAATGTTGCGACACCCAGCATCACTCAGTTTATTCACAACATATTGCATGTCGCTGGGGGCCAAGAATTGCGCCTTCTTGACGTTGACGGCACGGCCCGTCCGTGCGGCGGCAATCAACAAATCAGTCTGCCGCGCGAGAAACGCCGGAATCTGAAGTAACTCGCAAACTTCACCCGCCGCGGCGGCCTGATACGACTCGTGGATATCGGTCGTGACCGGCAAGCCCGTCGTGCGGCTGATCTCGGCGAGAATTTCCAATCCATCGTTGAGCCCCGGCCCGCGATAGGCACCGCTGCTCGTGCGGTTGGCTTTGTCGAACGACGCCTTGAAGATCAACTGAATGTTCAGCAGCCGGGCGATCCGCTGCAATTCCTCGGCGATCTCCAGGGCCGCTTCCCGCGTCTCGAGCACGCACGGCCCGGCGATCCAGAGCAGCGGCTGGTCGCTGCCGCACTGGTAGGGACCGATGGAAGCGGGGTAGTTCGGCACGGCGCGATCCTAAGCTGAGATGGCCTGTAAGCAGTAATGGGGATTGAAGTTCGGGCAATATAACCTCATTACCGCTTACGAACTACGCGGCGTGCCTGTTTGGCCAAATCCTGCGGAAACCGCCCAAATTGGTGGTCATTTCGCTGGATTTCGCAGTTCGTCTCGTTTTGAGCTTTTCACAATTCGCGCCAATGTAATAGGCCAGCTCTTCGTGATTCATAACCCCTTATTAATAAATGACTTGTGATAAAATCACTCTCGTTATGAGACGATTTAGAAATTGCCGTGCGAACTCGATTTTCCTGACGCAGGATCGCGCAAACGGCCTGAGATTGGTTCATTTTGAATGAGTTATTCTGGGTCGTTGGCCGCACGCAAGGTGCGGTTATTGATGACGAAGACTTGTCGCCCGTCTCATGCTAACCACTTTGAAATACGGCGGTTATGTCGACTGCTAGGGATCGTCTTTATACCCGGGCCAAGGCAATGGCACGCAGAGTGCAACTTATAAGAAGCGTTCGGCATGGGTCCTTCCACGCTGAACATTAATTCGCTGGCCCGCGGGGTCTCGGACGAACTGTGACGCGTCGGTGCAATTGCCCCTGACCGATTCGTTAAGTCAATGTGTATTTGGCTCGTCCGGGACCCGCTTTTTTTGCGCGGTCACTTTTTCCCCCAGCTGCGACTCACGTTCAGCCCCCATTCCCTTCCCGGCTCTTTGTCATGATAGGGCCGGTTCCTTTCCTTCGCTCGCGCAACGGCTTCGTCGGTAAGTTTGATCGTGCGAAACGTCCCCTCGTTCCCTTCGGCGACTTGGCGAAGCTGCTCTTCGGCCTTCTTGCTGCCCCACCCTCCGGCCAAAAAGCCGAACGTGTGAATGGGATAATCTCGCCCGCGGCGATCCAACAAGGCTGCGAGGCGGCGTTGATCGCGTGTTTGGTCGAGTTGCCCATCGGTCAGTAAATATACCACGTCGGGGCGTGCCTGGTCGGCGGCTTGGATGGCTTGATCGACCGTGTTGCCCATGCAGAACTCAACCGTGTCGAGCCATCGGCGCAAGCGCACCTTCGAGCGATCTGATGCGGGCACAAAATCTTTGGCGGGATGCGGATAGTACAACGGGTAGAGCATGTCGCTGTAAAAGATGACATAGAACTTCTGCTTCGGATCGAGCGATTCCACACTGACCAGAAGTTCGTCAATCAACAATTCGAGTTCGCCCCCTTGCATGCCACCGGAGTTATCGAGCACATACATGATCCGCTCACCATCGACCTTCGTGCCGAAGAAACTCGCGGTCAATTGCTCGGCGGTTGGCAAAACATCTGACATACCGCTCCCACTGGCTAAGAGTTTCGAAACATCCCCCGATATGTCACTGGAGAGCGCATCGCTCGATAATTCGCTGAGCACTGTTTCCGAACTCAACTCGCTTTCCATCATCGCTGACGTCTGCATGATTTCGCTGGTGAGCTGGCTTTCCATGTGGTCCAGATTTTCGAGCGGCTCGACGGCGATCTCATCGAACACCATTTCGTCGGCAGCCGCCGGTTCGGCATCAAAAGAAAGGCTGAAGTCGAACGACTGCGGCAGCCCGGCAATCGAAATCAAACTCATGCCCGCCAACAAACCGACATTCACGAAGAGACTGCCGAGTATGGGCCGGAATTTGGCCACAAACTGAAGCAACTTACTGGGCGAACGTCGCAGGCTGACACCCACAAGCGGCGCGGCGACTTTGTGCGCCGCAGAAGCTGCGTGCGCATTCCAGGAAACAGCCACCGATCCCGAGCTAGCCACGGCACGATCAGCCGCCAGCTTTTTCCCGGCCGTGACTTCAAAGGTGAACGTCTCAACCGCCGTTTGCGAGTCTGGAGAATCTAACTTCTCCGTGCGGCGGAGGCGGGATGAAGCAGAAGTAGGCATGATCCACGATTCTCGATGGCGACCAGAACGAAGGCCTCTTCTTCCGGGAACGTCGAGGGTTTTGATTCTAACCGGGGTGCTAGCACTATGGAAATATTTTTTTCTCAGGCAAAAAATCGCGTCAATCCGCTAGCAAACCCTCGACAAAACACCTGATTCACTGAACCCGATGGGAACTCCTGGCCGATAAGTCTCCAGTCCGCTGACCGGCAAGGTCCGCGTGATCGGTACGGCTTCGCAGCCATCGCGCGAACGAGGCCGGGGAATTCAAACTCTTCTCACGCCTGTTCAGGACAACGAAATGAATCTGCATCCCAAAGTCCGCCCGCTGTGGCAACGTGCGATTATTGTCCCTGCTTTGACATGCTTGATGATTTACAAGGCCTTGCATTTGCCTCGGCGGATTCTGCCGCGGGCATTCCGATCGATTGTCACGAACTGGCACTATTCGATGTTCTGGATGCTGATCAAAAGCGGCGTCACCCGCGCGTACATCGACGAACCTTGTGTTTTCAAAAAGCCGGAATCGTTCGAGCCTCGGGTGAAAACCGATCCGGCGTATCAAATGTCGAAGCAAGAAATCGAACAGTTTTATAACAACGGTTTCATTGGTCCGTTCGATGCGTTCTCGCGCGAAGAAATGGCTGACTTCCGCAAGGAGATGCTGGCCGTTGAAAAAGAGAACTCCAAAACCTATGGCTTTGTTACGCCCCGTGATCGCCATTTGGAAATGCCGCGGCTGTTTGAATACATGAACCATCCGGCCATCGTGGAACGGGCGGCTCAACTTTTGGGCCCGGATCTCTTGCTGTGGCGGACTCAAATGTTTTACAAAGGCCCCGGCTCGCCCGCGATTCAATTCCATCAAGCGAGCACGTTCATGGTCGAGGATTATCTTGACCCGGCGATTTTCCCACCGAAGCTCGACGAAATGTTCCAACTCACGGTCTGGATCGCTGTCGACGACGCGATTCCCGAGAACGGCTGCATGCAATTCGTTCGCGGCACGCACGACAGGATGCACACGATCAAATTCGGTGGTGAAGAAGGATTCTACAACGCGAACTTCTCGCTCGAATTCGACCGCGATCCCAATCGGGTGATGACCGTTCCCGTGAAGTCGGGTCAGTTCATCATATTCACCGAGCGTTGCATTCACGGTTCGCCCGCGAATACGACCGACCGTCATCGCTTGGCGTTCAATATGCGGATTATTCCGACGAATGTGCCGGTGCTCACCAACAAAGAGAAATACCGCTCGGTCTACAACGGCGGAAAATATTATCTCAAGAATTGGGGCGTCGTCGTGCTGCGAGGCGAAGACAAGTACAAGCTCAGCCGCACGGTGGTGCCGGCTCGACTTTCGCCGCGCGAGCAAACCAAGCAAAGCCGGTTGGCTGCTTAATTCGTTTTTGAAGCCAACTGAGTTCCGGGGGGATCGCCATGCAGACGCTACGAAATAAGAATGCCTTGGTCACCGGTGCCGCGTCAGGAATCGGCCGCGCGCTGGCACTACGCTTGGCGGAAGAAGGCTCCAATCTGTTCCTGCTCGATATCGATGCGCATGGGCTGACCAACACAGTGATCTCGGCCAAGCAGCGTGGCGTTGCGGTGATCGCGCGCCCCTGTGATATCAGTCAATTGGCAGAACTCGAAGCTGCCGTTGCTTATGGCCTCGATACTTGGGACCACTTTGATTTGCTAGTGAACAACGCGGGGATCACCTACTACGGCCACACCGAATTCATGTCGGGCGAGCATTGCGAACAGCTTCTGGCCGTCAACATTCACGGTCCCCTGCAGTTAACTCGATTAATGTTGCCAACTTTGGTGTCTCGTCCCGAAGCTCATATTTTGAATATTTCGAGTTTGTTGGGAGTCGTAGGGGCACCCAAGTTGTCGGTCTATTCGGCTTGTAAATTCGCCGTTGTCGGTTTTAGCGAAGCGCTGCGCGCCGAATACGCTCGCACGAATTTGGGCGTGACGGCACTCTGCCCCGGCTTCACGGATACGAACCTGTTTGATGCTGCACCACTGGGAACCGACCGTTGGTTTGCGAAGCGGCCTCCCTCATGGATGATAGGCACTTGTGAGAAAGTGGCCACGCGCGCGATTAAAGCCATTAAAAATGACGAGGCGATGGTTGTGATGCAGCCTTATGCTCGCTTGGCCCACATCGCAAAACGCTTCTTGCCTGGGCTGATCGATTTCGCACAGCATTTGAGCCGCAAACGGTTCGTGGCAAAGATCGAAGCGCCTCCCACCGCCGAAGAGCGCCGCGCGGCGGCGTGAATTTGGCGATTGCCTGTTTCTCGGCTATACTTAAGCAGTACATTGTGGTTACTGTTTTGTTCTTTGAGGCATCTATCATGCCCGCCGAAACAATCTCGATTGAAGTCGACTCAGAAACTGCGCTGGTCTTACCTGCCGCAGGTACCGAAGATCGCCGTAAGCTCGATTTACTGCTGAGTCTGCGACTACGCGAATTGACTCTCAATCCACCTCGACCACTTCAACAGATCATGGACGAAGTCTCGCGCAATGCTGAAGAGCGGGGTCTAACGCCAGAAATCTTGCAGACGTTACTTGGGGATGAGTGATTTAAGGATCGTCATCGATACGAATGTCGTGGTCAGCGCGGCCTTGCTCCGTGATTCAATCACCCGGGAGTGTTTTGATTTAGCAATCGCCCGAGGGACAATTTTGATCTCTTCGGCTTCGGTGGCTGAGCTGAATGAAGTTTTGGGCCGACCAAAATTTAAGCATTATATTACTGAACCAGAACGGCTTGAATTTCTTGCCGCACTCATCTTGCCCGCCGAACAAGTAGATATCAGCGAAAAAATTTCCGCTTGCCGTGATCCTGACGATGACAAATACTTGGAACTCGCCGTGAATGGACGAGCCAGCCACATGATAACCGGCGATAAAGATTTGCTGATTCACGATCCGTTTCGAGGAATTGCGATCCTCACGCCCCAAGCCTTCCTCGATAGTCTCGCGGATTGATATGCACCTGCGACTTGTCACTTACAACATCCACAAGGGAATCGGCGGACGGGATCGTCGGTACATGCCCGAACGGATTATTGAAACGCTTGCACATATCCAGCCTGATATCGCGTTCTTGCAAGAAGTCGATGAAGATGCTCCCCGCTCGCGGCATCACATGCAGGCCGAACTGTTGGCCGCGGAGCTCGGTCTTTCGCACATCGCCTTCCAGCGCAACGTGACGCTTAAGAAGGGCTGGTATGGCAATGCCATCTTGAGCCGCTTTCCACTTTCGGAGATCGAAAGCTACGATTTGACGATCCGCTTCAAGAAGCGCCGTCAGGCCTTATTTGCTCGCTGCAAGATTCCCATAGGCGACCACACCAAGTCGCTCATCATGGCCAACATGCACTTGGGACTCGCCGGGCCGGAACGGGTTTACCAACTCCGTAAGTTCTTGCAGCATCATCTCGTGGCCGATGCCCAACGCCAAACTCCGATCGTCATGGGAGGCGACTTCAACGACGTTTGGGGAAGCCTTGGGCGAAAAGTTTTGGAGCCCGCCGGTTTTCATTTGGCGGGGGGCATGCTGCGAACCTTCCCGGCAATCCTACCGATGCGCCCCTTGGACCGTGTGTACTTTCGAGGACCGCTGAAAGTGCATCACTCGTTCGCCTGCCGTACGGCAGTGGCCCATCAAGCGTCGGATCACTTGCCGTTGGTGGCCGAGTTTGTTTGGAATGATTGAGAAGTTGGTGACGGATCGGTGTGCGATTTATGCTATCCTGTGAGCCATGCTTGACGTTCTGAAAGACTTTCACGTGACGACCTACGTCTTGGTGCTCGCCCATTTCGCGCTCCAGGTCATCCTCGCGTTCCGCGTGCTTATGCAACGCCGGCCGGTGGGCGAAACGCTGGCATGGATGTTAGTCATTTTTGTGTTTCCTGTCGTTGGCCCATTGGCTTATCTCTTGCTCGGTGAACTGCGACTTGGGCAACGCCGCGCGCGTCGCTTTGAAAATCTCTACACGCCAATTCGCGATTGGCTGCGACAACTCGACGAGAGGTTTGATGAAGACTTGCTGAGGCTCAACATGCGCAGCGAACAGTTGGCCCACCTGGGCAAGCAAACTTTTGGCATGCCCGCTCTCCCCGGCAATCAAATGAAATTGCTGGACGACTGGCAACGCGTGTTTCATAGCCTGGAAAAAGATATCGATGCCGCTCGCAGCACATGCCATTTTGAATTTTATATCTGGCACGCGGGCGGTGAAGTCGACCGTGTGGTCGAAGCTCTAAAACGTGCCGCCAGCCGGGGCGTGAAATGCCGTGTGCTGGTCGATGCCATGGGAAGTCACCGATTTCTGCACAGCGATTGCGCTCAACAGCTTCGTGATGCGGGCGTTGAAATCCAAGATGCACTCACGGGAGGAATTCTACGTTTGCCGTTCGTGCGGTTTGATATTCGCCTGCACCGCAAGATCGTGGTGATCGACGGCAAGATCGCTTACACGGGCAGTTTGAATTTAGTTGATCCGCGTTACTTCAAAAAAGACGCCGGCGTCGGCCAATGGGTCGACGCGATGGTCCGCATGGAAGGCCCGGCAGTGGAACCACTCGCGATCACGTTTCTCGCGGATTGGTATATCGAATCCAATACGGCCTTGACTGAGCTCCAACAATCGGGCGATGCCAACCCACAGCCCAAAGTGGGCGAAGCAACCGCCCAAGTCTTGCCATCGGGCCCCGCCTACATCCGCGGCGCGATCGAGCAAATTCTGATCATGGCCATCTATACGGCGCGTGAAGAGCTGGTGCTAACGACGCCCTACTTTGTGCCCAACGAAACTCTGCTGATGGCCTTGGCCTCGGCAGCACAGCGAGGGGTGAAAGTGGTATTAGTCGTCCCCGCCAAAGTCGATTCCAAACTTGTTCGCCACGCCAGTCAAGCTTCCAAAGGAGAGTTACTCAACGCGGGCGTGCGAATTGCTAACTTTAATGGTGGCCTGCTCCATACGAAGAGCGTCACTATCGACGGCGAGATCAGCCTATTTGGTTCGGTCAATCTCGACCCGCGGAGCTTGCGGCTGAATTTTGAGATCTCGCTGGCCGTATACAACCGCGAGTTCACCGCGGAATTGCGGCAACTGCAACAGTCTTACATCGACCAGTCGCAGTTGATGGACCTGGAAACCTGGCGGCGGCGGTCGCTGGGCGAAAGAATCGCTGAAAACACAGCCCGGCTGCTCAGTCCGTTGTTGTAGGTTTTTGACCGGGAATTTTTTTGAAAATTTCTTTGCCACGACTATATCCCGGGATTACACTGGGCCTCTCTAGGCAGTTTGCTTTAATTCGCACCTTGAGTCGGCACCATGCGTTATCTTGCATCGCTCGTGTTTGCGCTGATGCTCTGCCCTGCTTCTGCGGTTGGAGCGATCAGCACGATTGCTCTGTCGGGAAGTACTGCACCTGGCATTTCTGAGGCAGAGTTAAATTCCTTTGGACTCCCTTCGCTGAACGCCAACGGCGGTGCTGTACTAACAGCGACACTTCAATCAGGTCCAGGCATCGTTAACTCTGCTAATGACAGTGCCGCTTACAAAATCACTCAGGGCAGTTGGTCGCTTGTATCACGCGAAGGCGCCAACGCACCGGGCATAGCTGGCGCGACATTCAGCAATTTTTTCTCCGTTGCTATTGATGATGCAGGCCATGTGTTGCTGCGGGGTGAATTGACGCAAAATGGGTCAATCACAACGAGTAATAACCACGGATTGTGGCGTTATTCGAGCGGTGGTTCGCTGCTTGCTCGAACCGGTACTACGGGGGTGCCGGGCATGGCCTCGTCCAACACCTTTAGCTCTTTGCCGCCTGAAGAATCTCTCTTGTCGGCAGATGGCCGCACCGCATTTCTCACGCAGTTAACTTGGAGCAGTGGCATCACCTTCAACAACGACCGCGGAATATGGTCTTATGACGGAACATCGGGAGCGCTCATCAGTCGCGAAGGTTCCACGGTTGCACCCGACACGGGGATGGGAACGTTTAGTATCTTCTCCGAACCCGTGATCAACGACAACAATCAAATCGCCTTCTCGGGTGTACTCAATCTGGGCGGCAGTATTAATACAACCAATCGCCAGGGTATTTGGAAGTACAACCAAGGTGTCGGCGAACTGATCGCTCGAACCGGCCAAGATGTCCCTGGAGTTGCCAGCGTTTCGTTTCATGCGCTGTCGCGGCCATCGATCAATAATGCAGATCAACTTGCCTTTCGAGGCACAATCACGTCTGGTGAAACTCAGGGGCTGTGGCGCTACACTGAAAATCAAGGCGAGTTGATCGCACTCGCAGGAGTGAGTGCTGCTCCCGGAGCACCAGATGCCTTATTTGCTGGATTTGGCAGTCCTTTCTTAAGTGATACCGGCGACACGTTTTTCCGTGCAACACTCCAGAACGGCACGGGTGGGGTTAATACCTCCAATCAAATAGGCCTTTGGAAAATGGGGGAATCGCAAAATGCCCTGCTCTTTCGTACTGGCAGTGGTGGTGTCCCCGGCCTACCAGCAGCACACTTTGCTGATTTTACGACTATGGCTGTGAACGAAGTAGGTTCGCTCGTCGTGAGTGCCACACTCACCAATGAAGTCGGCGGTATCACCAGTGAGAACGACGAAGGAATTTGGTTCGCCGACGCCGAAGGAAACAAATCGCTCATAGCGCGTGAAGGTGACTTTCTGGCTGGTAAGACGATAAGTTCGCTAAGCTTCACAGGGAACTCCAGCGGCAGCGATGGCCAGCGAACGGGATTCAACGCCCTTGATCAACTGATCTTTCGAGCCACGTTCACCGACGGAGACTCAGGCATATTTCTTTATTCGCCCTCAACGACTGCCACTTTTCTAGGCGCGGACTTTAACGAAGACGGCCACGTCGATGAGACCGATCTCGCGATGTGGCAAAATGCTTTTGGCGTTTCCAATTTGGGCGATTCCGATGGCGACGGTGATTCCGATGGCGTTGACTTTCTCACTTGGCAAAGGCAATTCACCGGTCCGCCAGCGCACGTTTTGCAAGTGGCAGTGCCCGAACCAAATGTCTGCTGCCTGCTCGCTCTTGCGTGCTTCTTTTCCTATTGCCGCAAGGCCCGGCAAATGGCTCGCGGTTAGCGATCTGTCGCACCGAATCCGCGTAATCTGCACGCTCGGCACAGCTTGTGCCTTCACTCCTCTGGCTCTGCGCCTACACTTGGGCCAGAACATCCGACGATACCACAGCAGACGATTTATCCTGTAGGACTGGCCATGATTTCCCGCCGTGAAGCCCTCAGCCGAGGAGCAGCCCTGCTCTCCACTGTCCTCTTGCCCTCGCTGGCAAGCGCGCGGTCGCGCTCCATCCACGGCATCGCTGAACGGGGTCAATTACGCCTTTCCAACGGTCGGTGCCTTGCCTACCACCGCTTCGGCGATCCGACGGGGCCGCTCGTGTTTTACTTTCACGGCACCCCCGGCGCTGGCCTCGAGGGGGGATTGATCGAAGATGAAGCGGCCTTGGCTGGTGTGCATCTCGTGGCTATCGATCGCCCAGGGATTGGTCGCTCGACATACTACAGTGGACGCCGCGTAGTCGATTGGCCACACGAAGTGGAAATAGTTGCCGATGCGCTAGGTTACGGTGGAACATCGTTTGGCGTGATTGGAATGTCGGGGGGCACACCCTACGCGACGGCTTGTGCGAGCATGATTCCCCATAGGCTCACCCATGTGGCGGTTGTGTCGGGCCACGCTTGGTTAGGAGCACCCGGAGTGACTGCCGGCAGTGAAGACAAAATCATCGCGCTCGTGGCCCGGCGGCCTCGGCTCTCGCGGATGGGCATGAGCTTTATTGCTAAGCGACTTGATCGCAAGCCCGACAAAGTGATCAAACATGTCACCAAGAATTGGGCTAATTGCGACCGTCAACTCATTCTCTGTAGTCCCCGCTACTACAACGATCTGATTGCCGTGCTCCATGAAGCGACCATGTGCGGTGCCGATGGCTTAGTCACTGATGTTCGCTTGCTGGCCTGTCATTGGGGCTTTGAGCTATGCGAAATTCAAGGCGTGGGAGTATCAATCTGGCAAGGAGGCTGTGATCGCATTGCCCCACCCTCGACCGGACGATTCTTCCACAGCCAAATCGCTGGGAGTGAATACCACTTCGACCCGCGTGCTGGCCACGTGACGATGCTGAAATGGCACGCCCCGGAAATATTTGAAAGATTCCATAATCCGAACGGATAATTAGCCACGGAAAAGCACGGATGAAACACAGATTAGAGAATAAATCTTTTGAATTCAACTTTGTTGCGTCAAAAATTGACTAGCATTCCTACTTCGTGTTCCAATTTGATAATCATATTCCGTGTTTCATCCGTGCCCATCCGTGGCTCAAATCCTAAGCCCGCGGATGAAACTGCTGATGCACTTTCTTGAGCCGCGTGTGATCGACGTGCGTATAGATTTGTGTCGTCGCGATGCTTGCATGGCCGAGCATTTCTTGCACTTGCCGTAGGTCCGCTCCACCTGCCAGCACGTGCGTGGCAAAACTGTGGCGCAGTGAGTGGGGGCTGATTTCGCTCGGCACACCGGCGCGGATTGCGTATTTCTTAATAAGTTCCCAAATCCGCTCGCGCCGCATCGGTCCACCACGCGGCGAAAGAATCACTCGGTCGCTCCCTGGATTTCGCCGTGCCACGAGCTGCGGTCGTTCTGCTTTGAAATAGCGCTCCACCGCTTCTATGGCTCGCCCGCCCAAAGGCACGACTCGCTGCTTGTCCCCTTTGCCGTGGCAAAGACAGTAGCGTTCGGTGAGATGAATGTTGCGCATGCTGAGCGACGACAATTCCGATACCCGGCAGCCTGTCGCATACAAAAGTTCCAAAATCGCGCGATCCCGAAGCCACAACCCGTCAGCCGCACGCGGAGCGGCAAGCAACGCTTCGACTTGCGCAATCGATAGCACGTGCGGAACCTTTTGCCACAGCTTCTGTGAACCAAGCAGCGCCGCCTGATTGTCGACAATTGCACCTTCGAGCTGCAGGTACTTATAGAAGACCTTGAGCGAAGCCACATGCCGAGTGACGCTTTTGGGCGCGAGCGATTGTTCCGTGAGCCAAGCCGGATAGCCGGCCAACTCGCTGACCGACAAGCTTTGCATCCGCCGCGAGTCGAGCCATTTGAAGAACCGCGCGAGGTCACGGCGGTAGGCCTCCACCGTGTTGGCGGCCATGTGGCATTCGGTTCGCAGGTAGTTGGCAAAATCTTCCTGCCAGCGGGCAGCCTCGCGGTTGGCCCCTTCACGTCGTGGTTTCAGGATTTTGCGTTGTGGTTTCATGCGATATTTTATTTGGCTGCTAAGCCGCCAGCGACCGCTTGCGGCTTAGCGGCCAAAACTTAACAGACTCACATTGTGTATCGGTTCGATTCCCCAACGTGCCCTAAACCATCTTGAATGCATGTGCTAAACTTTCACGATTAGAGTGATTATCCGCCCGCCGCCCGTAGATTACGCCGACCATGCAGAATGTCGTCATTGATGAGCCGTACGAGTTTGTGCCGCCTGTTTACGGTGACTTCTGGCCGTGGTTGATGCACCAATATCTGAAACGCTATCTGCGCAAGGCCTTCGGCGTGCATTCGGTCGAATGCCGCGACACACACTATTTGCAAGAATCGGTCGATGCGGGTAACGGCATTTTGATCGCCCCCAATCATTGCCGGATGTCCGATCCGCTTACTTTGGGCTATCTCTCACGGGTAATCAAGCGCGACATGCACGCCATGGCCTCGTGGCATTTGTTCAAGCAAGATTGGCTCAAACGTTTCGTCCTGCGCCGCATGGGAGCGTTTAGCGTCTACCGCGAAGGGATCGACCGCAAAGCCATCGACACAGCGGTCGATATCCTGGTGGCAGGCAAGCGGCCACTGGTTATCTTTGCCGAAGGAGCCGTCTCGCGACACAACGACGTCCTCATGCCGATGATGGACGGCACGTCGTTTATCGCCCGCACCGCGGCCAAGCGTCGGGAGAAGCTCGGCATGAAAGCGGGCGTGGTCGTCCATCCCGTGGCAATTCGGTATTTCTTCCAAGGCAATGTTGCTCAAACGGTGGAACCCGTTCTGGAAGAAATCGAATCTCACTTCTCCTGGTTCCCTCAACAGGATCGCTCGCTCACGCGGCGGCTGCAACAGATTGGCCAGGCACTGTTGTCGCTCAAAGAAATCGAATACTTCGGCCATGCACGCATGGGAGATTTTTATCAACGTGTTGACTCGCTGATCGAAGACGTGCTCGCCAAGCTCGAAGCCGAATGGCAGATCAAAGACAAGGAAGAAGGGGTTGTTGCTCGGGTGAAGGCGATTCGCTCGGCGGTGCTGCCTGGTCTGATCAATCGCACGATCTCTGCCGAGGAACGCCAACGCCGTTGGAAACAGCTCGCGGCTTGTTACTACGTGCAGCAAATGTCGCACTACCCACGGAATTATGTCCGCAACTCGGAACGCAACATTCCCGAGCACATTCTCGAAACGGTCGAACGGTTTGAAGAGGATTTCACCGACAAAGTGCGCGTGCATGGCCCGCTGCACGTGGTGGTGCAAGTTGGCAAAGCAATTCCCGTCTCCAGCCATCGCGACCGCAGTGCCGGTGGGGACCCGATCATGAACGGCATCCGCACGCAGCTGACCGATATGCTCACAAAGCTATCGGAAGAATCGCCGAAGGTCTGAGGTAGCTGACGAAGCGCTGAACGTGTCATAATGACCGTATGTCGCCGCTAAGTTATATCATCGCGAGTCTCCGGCAGTATCGCCGCGTGCATCTGGCCGTCGCTGCGGGGGTGGCCGTCGCCACGGCGGTGATTACCGGGGCGTTGCTCGTGGGAGATTCAGTCCGTGGCAGCCTGCGCGATCTTGTGCTGGAGCGACTCGGAAAAATAAATTCCCTGCTCGTTGCCGAGCAACCCTTCCGAGCGGGGTTGGCAGCAAAACTGCAACAAAGCCTGCCTGCCCAAACAAATGCGATTGTTGTGCCAATGCTGATTCTTCCCGGCAGCATTACGCTCGACGGTGAAAATGGAAAATCGCAAGCCACACAACTCTCGATCATTGGTGTGCCCGATGAATTCTGGCAGTTGAATGATTACGAAGCTGCCCCCACCGATTATTTGGAGAGAGCCGTTCCCCAGAAGTTCACGTCCCCTGACGACGCGGCCATTAGTTGGGCTATCGCGGACGAACTCGACGTTTATCTGGGTGAAGAAGCGATCTTACGAGTATCGGTGCCAAGCAACATACCCGCTGATAGTACGCTGGGTGAAAAATCTAATAGCACGACATCACGGCGCGTGCGGATTATGGATCGACTAGGCGGCGGCATATCTCGGTTCAGCTTGCAACCCTCGCAACTCGAACCCCGCAATGTGTTCGTGCCGCTCAGCACGCTACAGCGGATGTTGGATATTCGTGGCAAGGCGAATGTGATTGCCGTGGGGGGAGAAGACCAGCGACTCGTTGAGTCGCGGCTACCGAAAATATTGAAGCCGCAACTGGCTGATTTTGGGTTGATGGTTGAGGAAGTTTCGATTGGCGAGCCCCCAGCGAATCGTTATGTCCAACTCTCGGCTGAGAGATTGGTGCTTGCCCCTTATGTTGTCGAAGTGTTTGAAAAGCTATTTGGCCATTCCCAACCACAAGAAGTCGTCACCTATCTGGCCAACACGATCAACCTCGGCGACAAAAAGATTCCCTACTCGACCGTCACGGGCATCGATTCCACGAGCGAACTTGGGCCCTTGCGCGATGAAGCTGGTGAGCCTGTTGTGCTCGCCGATAACGAGATCGCGCTCAACGACTGGGCCGCAGAGCGATTGAATGCGAAAGTCGGCGATTTCGTCACGCTCAAATACTACGAACCGGAAACAACACACGGCGAGCTTGTCGAACGCACTACCGAACCGCTCACCGTGAAACTCATCGCGCCGCTCAAATCCCCAGAGGGCCAACCAACAGCCGTTGCCGACGAGCATTTCACGCCCGAGCTTCCCGGCGTGACCGACGAACGATCGATCAGCGATTGGGAGTTGCCTTTCAAGCTGGTCGAAAAAATCTCGCAAGCCGATGAAGACTATTGGGATGAGTATCGCACAACGCCCAAAGCGTTCGTATCGCTCGCTCTGGCCAAGAAGTTGTGGTCAACACGGTGGGGAACGACGAGCGCTTTGCGATTACCTGTCACTACAGAAATCACGGCCGAAACGGTCGCCAAGAAACTCGAAGACAACATCGACCCCGAATCACTCGGCATGCGCTGGATTCCTGTGAAGGAGCAAGGCCTTGCCGCCGCGCGGGGGACGACCCCCTTTGAAGGGTTGTTCCTGGGCTTTAGTTTCTTTTTGATGGCGTCGGCTGTAATGCTGATCGCCCTGCTCTTCCGGTTGGGCGCGGAAAGCCGCGCGCGGGAAGTCGGCATTCTCACGGCGATTGGCTGGAGCAGCAAGAAACTCCGCCGCGTGTGGCTCGCTGAATCCGCCGTAGTGGCAATCCTCGGCGCAATCGTCGGCGCAGTCGCGGGCATCGCTTACGCCGCTGTCATGATTTTCGGACTGAATACGTGGTGGGTCGCCGCGACCGTCACTCCCTTTTTGAAGTTGCATGTGAATCCCGTGAGTCTGGCGATTGGTTTCGCGGTGGGTGTGCTTGTTTCGCTCGTCACGATTGCCTGGTCGCTGCGAAAGCTCACTCGGCTCGAGCCAAGACAACTTCTGGCGGGTGACACCACCGATCCACGGGACATCGCTCCACTTTCCCAAAAGCCAAAACGCGGCTGGGTTCCTGCCGTGTTGATATTGGCTGCAATAGGATTGGGAATTGGTGCGCTGTTTGCCGGCTTACGTGATGAAGCCCAAGCAGGAGCATTTTTTGGCAGTGGTGCCCTCGTTCTCACGGCACTTTTGATGTGGCTGCGCGGGAAACTACGCCAACCCAGTTTTACCGCACCGTCATCACTCTCTTTGTTCGGCCTGTCGATGCGCAATGCGCGCCGCAATCCTAGTCGCACGATTCTTTCGGTGGCGCTCGCGGCGGTGGCCAGTTTTCTGATTGTGGCACTGAGTGCGTTTCGACTCGCCCCCACCGTCGGCGGCACGGGCGGATTTGACTTGATCGCAACGAGCGATCTCCCCGTTTATTTCGATCTCAACACACCCGAGGGTCGCTCGGAATTAGGCTTTTCTGCGCAGGATGAAAAGAAACTCGCCGGCACCGAGGTCGCATCCTTCCGCGTGCGTGGTGGGGAAGATGCCAGTTGCTTGAACCTCTATCAAACGACTCAACCGCGGGTCGTTGGCGTTCCTCAAGATTTCTATAAGCTTGGCAATGAGTTTGCTTGGGCATCGACACCAGACTTAAGCGATAAATCTCCGTGGCAACTTTTCGATCGACAGCTGGAAAACAATATCGTGCCGGTGGTCCTCGATAAAAGCACGGCGGCCTATAGTTTGCATCTCTCGGGTGTTGGTGCGCGATTCACAATTCGCGATGCCTTGGACAAACCCGTGACATTAGAAGTTGTGGGTTTGCTGGCGGGTAGCGTGCTGCAAGGGAACGTGTTGATGAGCGAAGCCAACTTCCTCAAGCTTTTCCCCGACTCGGCAGGACGAAAACTTTTCTTGATTCGTCACGGCTCGGCGAAGCTCAACGACAAAGAATTGACGTCTCTTTTTGAATCGCGGCTTGTCGATCAAGGCTTTGATGCCGTCAGCGCGGCCGCACGGCTGGCCGAATTCATGGCCGTGCAGAACACCTATCTTTCGACATTTCAATCGCTTGGCGCGCTGGGTTTGCTCTTAGGAACCGTGGGGCTGGCCATCGCTCAACTGCGCAGCGTGATCGAACGTCGCGGCGAGTTGGCACTGCTGCGAAGCACGGGATTCGCCCCCCAGCGACTTTCGGGAATGGTGCTGGGGGAAAATCTCTCACTGCTGGCGGCGGGGTTGGGCTGCGGATGTTTGGCCGCGATTGTGGCCACACTCCCCCATTGGATCGGCCAGCAAGCAGGCATTCCGTGGGCTACACTTGCTTTGTTGTTAGCAGTTGTCGCACTGGCTGGCATTGCCGCGGGTTGGTTGGCCGTGCGTGCGGCGATTCGTGCCCCTCTCACGGCGGCATTGCGCGGAGAATAATTCCGAGGTCATAGACCTCAGCCACAGGATATCCTCCTAGATCACAGACCTCGGCTACAGAATTGATCGCGTTACAGAATCGTCACTCGCCTAGCACCGATTACCCAATTTCACTACAGTGACGGCTGTTCCCCTGCCTTTTTTGCTTCCCTCCTCACGCTTAGAATTCATCATGAAAAATCTCGCGTTAGTGATCGCTTCGTTCGCCGTCACGATCTTGTGTTGGGGCATCTACGGGCCGGTCCTGCATTGGGGCCAGCATGCGATGTCGACCACGGGGGGCAACGCCTCGTTGCGGCCATTCATTTGCGTGGGACTCGCTTACTTCGTGATCGGCGTGGCCGTACCGACGCTGCTCCTGCAAATCTACGGCGAAGCAGGGCAATGGTCGGCGAAAGGAATTCTGTTCAGCATGGCCGGTGGCGCGCTTGGCGCACTGGGGGCACTGGGGATCATTCTCGCGTTTTATTTTGGTGGCACACCGATCTACGTGATGCCTCTAGTATTCGGCGGAGCGCCGGTCGTGAATTCGTTCCTGACAATCTTTCTCACCGGCAAAATGCGTGAGATCGGTTCGATCTTCCTGGCAGGTTTGATCATCGTGCTGCTCGGGGCAACGACCGTATTGATCGCCAAGCCGAATCCCCCCAAGCCTGCTACCCCCGCACAGGTGGAAGCTGCCACCGCCGCGCCCGCGGCAGAGCAATCCTTGGTCGAACGTGAATCCCGAGCGTTCCGTGATTTTCTTTTGCAAATCTGTTCGATCGCGCTCGTGATCTGTTGCTGGGGTGCTTACGGACCCGTGCTACACATCGGTCAGGCGGCCATGGATCACAGCCGTTTCCGCCCTTTGATTTGCGTGGGGCTCGCCTACTTTGTGATTGCCGTGATCGTTGGAAACTTGTGGCTCGCCGCTGCGGGTGAAGCGAGCACTTACAATTTCAGCGGCACATTCTGGAGTTTGGCTGCTGGTGCAGCTGGCGCACTCGGCGCGCTGGGGATTATCATGGCTTTCAACTTTGGCGGGAAGCCAGTCTACGTGATGCCACTCGTGTTTGGTGGTGCGCCGGTGGTAAATACCTTCTTCACAATCACAGCCAACGGCCTGTGGGGCCAAGTGAACGCCCTGTTCGTGGCGGGACTTCTATTGGTAATTGCCGGTGCGGCGATGGTATTGGTCTTCGCACCCAAGGGAAGTCCTCCGCCGAAACCCGTGCCCGCACCGATTCCGACGGAGTATCCTGAGACCACGAACTAGCGGTCCCAGTTACTTGCCCAACTGCTTTACCAATTCCTCCGCGCCGTAGATCACCTTTAAGGCTTCGCGGATGCCGCTGCTGTGTACCGACAGGGCTCGGGCAACGACGTCGTCGTACATGTAGTCGGCGGTGAGGCCCTGGATGTTGCTGTCGAAGATGATGCCGACAAACTCTCCGGCGCGATTCACGACGGGGCTGCCGGAATTACCGCCGATGATGTCCACCGTGCTGACAAAATTGAGCGGCGTTTCCAGATCGAGCCGTTCACGCGCTTCGTGCCAACTCTTGGGCAGGATCCAAGGTGCTTTGCTCTCATGGGCTTTTTCATGCTCGAAAGCCCCACCCATCGTTGTCCAAGGAGGCAGAATTCGGCCTTCTTCTTCGTAACCCTTCACCACGCCAAACGCCAAACGCAGCGTGAACGTCGCGTCGGGATAAGTGGTGACACCATCCGCAGCGATGCGGGCTTCATCGATTTTGGCGTAGGCTTGCCGTTCGATTTCTTCGAGCGATTCTCGCTTTTCGCGTTTGAGCCGATACTCGGACTCCAAATCGCGGAAAAACAAAATCAGCGGGTCCTTCGAGGCTTCAATCGCCTTTTGACCACCCTTGGCGAGTTCCTTGCGGTACTCAACTTTGTTCAACTGCGAACCACTGATGAGTTCCGCCGCGCGATCGAGTGGATTCTTGCCAGCCAGTGCAATCACCACGAGCGGGTCGTCACCGCCACGCTCTTCAACGAACAGCGCCAATTGCGTGGCGAATTTGGAGATTTCCAAATCATCGTAGATTGGTGCGGGAGAAAACAATTCGTGCTCAAGTGATTCACGCCCCGAATCACGAAATTCTTTGAGGCGTTCCTCGCTCGGCTTTTGATCTTCGCCCGCCATCAGCACCAAACGCTGGGCGATCAAATAGTATGGCGAACGAAATTCGACGCCGCCGTCGATCATTTCTGCTTTTTGCTTCTGCACCTCGGCGACTTCTTCCCACGCCTTGGCATATTCCTGAAATTCATCCGACTTGGCAATCTTGTTGAGTAAATCGGTTTCGCGTTCCACTTTTACTTCCATGAAGTGTGGGCTCTGCAAACCGGTGAGCATCCCCGTAACGGCTTTGCGACTGTTCTGCACCGCGAAAAGATCGTCGCTTCCACGCCGGCGATGTTCGGGGCTCGAATTGCAGTATTGCTGCAACGCCACTTCCATACGACTGAGATAATTCAAGTAATACGGCAGGCTATAGTCGCGCAAATATTTGAGCGCATCGGTCGTGTAGCCGCGATCGGTGCGGCCCGGATTGCCTGAAACAAAAACAAGCTCATTATCAGCCGGGCCATTCTCGGACCACTTCAAGAAATGTTCGATCTTGGCCGGTTTGCCGTTCTCATAGACACGAAAGATCGTGGCGTCGAGACAATAGCGCGGATACTCGAAATTGTCCATGTCGCCGCCAAAGAACGCCGCAGTCGCTTCGGGGGCCCAAACCAACCGCACGTCGGTGTATTTTTTGTAGCGATAAAGATGATACTTGGCCCCGCCGAAGAGCGTGATCACATCGCTACGCAAACTCGTTTTGTCGAGCGAGGCTTGCTCGATCTGAGCCATCGCCGCTTGGCGCGCTTTGTTGGCGTCGGTCGGCTCCATGTCGGCGGTCACGGCCGCATTCACTTTGTCGGTGACGTCCTCGATGGAAACCAACTGATTCAGTTCCAAGTCCGGGGCTTTGAGCTCGCTCTCGCGATCTTCGGCCAAGAAACCGTGGTCATAATAATTGTTTTCAGGCGTTGAGAGTTTGTGCAGCGTATCGGCGGCCACGTGGTGGTTGGTGATCACCAGCCCGTCGCTGGAAACAAACGAAGCCGATCCGCCGGAGCTGAACCGCACGCTCGAGTGCATGATGTGCTCGGCCCATTCTTCGCTCACTTCGAAGCCGTATTTTTGCTTGAGCGACTCATGGGGCAGATCGTTGAAGAGCCACATTCCCTCGTCGCCGCGGGTGGCAGTAACAGACATGGCAAGACTCACGGTGACCAACGCTCGGCGGAAGATACGCATCGAGATTCCCCTCCCTGGTGCTAGCTTCACAAGATGAAAGACGGCCAGAATTGCCGTCCGCGAATGAAGGCAATGGTAGCAGATCGGGCAAGACTTTGGGACCCGAAGAAAAAGCTCGAGAATACGCCACACTTTGGGGCTGCCCTAAAAACAAACGCAGGCGCGACGAACTGAATCGCCGCGCCTGCTAGCCCCCCTGGGTGTGTCGTTACAAGCTGTATTGATTCCGGCCTTCAAGAGACCAGGTATGTTCCATTTGACGTACACAAGTATCGACCAACCGAGGTTGCGGCTTTCGTAAAGTTTAGGGGCTCGCTAAGATTTGCGGTCGCGCGAGGAATACCAACGCAATTCAAGAGTCCAACCGGCAGTTACACGCTGATAGCTTGCTAGCAAGGCTTCATTTTCGCGATTGAGTTCATAAACTTTGACGATTACGCCGATTTTGAGGTTATGCGGAATCGGCGTGCGCCGACATACTCCGCACGTTTTGTTGCTGCCCGAGCGAAAGGGAGTTCGCCGTGTCTCGCATCAGTTCCATTTCAGAATGGTTGTTACGCCAGTCGTTCATCTGGGGCGGTTTGGCGTGCCTCGCGTTCTACGCGCTCTATGTGAATGGAAGCGCCGAAACCACGATCACGCACCGCTATTTCGCGGCGCATTGGATTAACTATACGACGACTGCTCTGTTCTTCGTCGGCATGGCGGCGATGGGCATCAAGATGCTCGGCGTCTTTGCACAGTTTGCCACGCTCGACAGCGTGCGTCTGCCCAACGCTGGGATCAACGGCCAAACTGTTGCCGACGTTCCAGGCTTGCTCGCGAAACTGGAATCGCTCGCCCCTTCGCTCCAGAACAGCTATCTCGTCGAGCGTCTGACAAACACGTTGAAATACGTCGAGCGGAAACGCACTGCCGACACGCTTGATACTCATCTCCAATTTCTTCAATCAGCGGATGTCAACCGCGCGGCGCAAAGCTATGGCTTGGTCCGCACGCTATTGATTGCAATTCCGATCCTGGGCCTCTTAGGAACCGCGGTCGGTGTGACGATGGCACTTGCCAATTGGGATGCTGCGAACGAGCAATCGCTTCCGGCAATCATTACGAGCATGAGCGCGGCGTTTGATTCAACGATCCAAGCGATCGCCCTGACGACGATCCTGTTGTTTGCCAAGCTTTTCGCCGAAAGACTTGAAGGCCGCTTACTGAGTGCCGTCGACGCCAAAGCCGAGGAACTGCTCATAGGGCGGTTCCAACAATACGGCAGCGAAAACGATTCGCATCTGGCCTCGGTTCGCAAGATGTCGGAGCAATTGCTCAGCGTCGTGCAAACCAGCACTGAGAAACAGGCCGAACTCCTGAAGTCGACCCTCGATCAAACGGGCCGGCGCTGGACAGAAATGTTTGAGCATACCGCCTCGACGCTCAACCGTGTGATGGCCGGTGCCGCCGGTTCGCTCGAAGAATCGTTTGCATCGGCAGCTACGGCGCTTGACGAAGCCCTGTCGGGGGCCGTGCTTGAAGGACTGACACGACATGCCAAGTCCCTCAACGCGGGTGTCGAGCAACACACGAAAACTCTGGAAGACACACTCATTCGGCACGCTACGTTTCTCAACGAAGGCTTGGAACTCCATGCCCAAGCGTTGACCAAAGCCGAAGCCGAGATGGCCCAAGAAAATCGTCGTCATTTGGCCGACGTCGAAGCCGCGGTCGGTGAGGCTATGATTGTCGCTTCCAATCGCCAGGAAAAACTTGTCGCTAAGAGCGAGCAACTGCTGCGCGAAATGCAAACGGCACTCGTCGATTCCGCGAGTGCGTCGCTGGCTCAGCAGGAGCAATTGATGCGGCAGGGCGACGCGCTGCTTAAAGTGATCGAGGCGACCAACCAGATCAAACAACTCGAAGAAACGCTCAACGACAATCTTCAGTCGCTGGCCGTGACTCAAAACTTCGAGCAAACAATTGACGAGTTGTCGGCCGTCCTGCAATTGCTCGGAGCCCACTTGGGCAAGACGCTTGTCTCGGGCGAAACCATCGAATTGTTGTCACCCCAACGCCCCCAGACTAAGGCAGCATGAGCAATCGCAAAAAAAGCGAGAACTCCGAAGCGACGAGCCTGATCCCCTTCCTTGCCGTGATGCTATGCACCATGGGGACCTTGCTGGTGTTGTTGGTCGTGCTCGTCCAGAGAGCGGCCCACCACGCATCGCAGCCAGCGATTGATCCCTCGCAATTACTCGCTGTCGAACAACAACCAGTTCCGGTGCCTGTGCCTGTCCCTACGCCTGTGCAAGTAAAAGCCGACGATCAAGAGCAGCTTAAGGAAGAGCTCGAGCAAATTGCCGCGTATCAGCAGCAACTCAAAGAGCTCAAGGACGAGGCCAACAAACGGCTTGAGCAAGAGAGTGCCAAGTTGAGCCACTCCGAAGAACACCTGCGCCGGTTGCAGGAAGAATTGGCCAAGCTCGCCATCGCCGACGAACAGCTCAAACAAACCGAAGCCAACCAAACTATTGATCAAGAGCAAGCGAAAAAAGAAGCGGACCGACTCGAGCAACTTGTTATCGACACGACCAAGCAATTGGAAGTTTTGCGCGAGGACGCTCCTCAAGGGAAACGCTCGTATGCGATTATTCCTTACAAGGGACAAAACGGCACCTACCGTAAACCGATCTACATCGAGTGCAGCAGCAAGGGGGTCGTGCTGCACCCCGAAGGTCTGGTGCTGACGGAAGAGGATTTCCTTGCTCCGAATTGGCCAGGGAATCCATTGGCGTCGGCCCTGCGTGCTTCGCGCGAATATCTAAACAACAAGGCGGCTGCCGAGGGTGCGCCGGAGCCTCCCGATCCGTATCCGTTGCTCATTGTTCGCCCCAGTGGGATCAAGGCGTACGCACTTGCTCGTATGGCTATCAGTTCTTGGGATTCCGACTATGGCTATGAATTCGTGGAAGAGGATATGAAACTCAGCTTCCCCGAAGCCCCTGATCCACAATTGGCCCGCGCGCAACATCATGCCGTGATGAATTCCCGTGAGCGGCTTGTGCATTTGGTGCAGTCAGCTCCTAGCCGGTTCCCTGGCATGAAAATGAGCGGTAGCGGCATGGGAGGGAGCGGCACTGGGCAGAGTTCTGGTGCCTACGGTTCAGGCAATGGCGAATATGGCCGCGAAGGTTCAGCCTATGCCGGTATCGGTAGCAAAGACGGCCAAGGCATGGGATCAGGTGGCAATGGCTATGCAGCAGGTGGACAGCCTGGAGAGGAAATGAGCGGCGACGGCTCGATGCAACCAGGCGAATCTCAAATCGGCGCCATGGCAGGGGATGGAACGGGCAATGGAACTGGCAAAGCCACTTCTGGCAGCGAAGGCGCTCAAGGACAAAATGGTGAGCAGGCTTCGGGAGAACAAAATTCCTTAGGACAACGCTACGCGCAACAAACTGGTACGGGCCAAGGCCCAGGCGGGTCACAAGCAAGTGGAGCGACGACTAATGCTCCTTCCGAACCAATCAACGGCAAAGACTCCGCCAGCGGCGGGGGCGGAAGCCAACAAACGGCTGGGAAGGCTGGCAGCAGTGGGGGCAGCGGCGGCGCTGCCGGAGCTGGTCAGGGTGCAACTTCTGGCGGTACTCCCAGCATGAACTTCTCCAACACGCCGAGCCAACCGATTGCCGAATCGCGGGGCGCAAATTGGGCTGTTAACGAGCCACGTCAAAAAGCTGTTGCGATCAGCCGGCCGATTTCCGTGGTCGTTCGAGAAAACAAAATGATTATCATGCCCACCGGTTTTGCCAAACGTGGGCCCGAAGCTACCGGCAAGGAAATCGCGCTCGATCAATCAATTAATGATATCTCCGACAACTTTAAGAAAGCGGTCCACGAGCGTATCGACGAATGGGGAATGGCCGGTAGCGGCATGTATTGGAAGCCCGTGCTGGAACTGCACGTCGAAGAGAATGCCTCGATGACGGCTACGCGAATTGTGCACCTCTTAAAGGGCAGCGGTGTGGAAGTGCAACTACCAGCTACCGCCAACGCGGGTGCAACTGGTTCTGCTCGATCGGGAGGTACGACCCGATGAGTAAGCATCTTCCGGAAATCCAACAAGAGTCGTCACAAAAATCGTTTGTGGACGTGGTCGCCAACTTCGTGGGGGCGATCCTTATTCTGGCGCTGCTCTTTGGTGTGAAGGCCACCCGCGATTCCAATCAAGAGGCTCAGCCCCTGAGCGAGCCTGTGGCGGTTGCTCCTGTTGCTAAAATCGAGGAGCCTGCATCACCGCCGGTTGATGAAAATCTTGAAGAAGACCTCGAAGCCGCGCGGAAGGAAGCCTTGGCTGCACGTGAGGAAGTCGAGAAAGCCGCCACTCGGCTGGTGCGGATCCGGCAGGAAGTGGCTGGCAATGACCAGGAACGCGTGGTATTAGCCATGCATAAGAGTCTTATTGAAGAGGATCTCGCTCGTCGACGCAAAGCACTCGATACTGACAAACAAGACGAGTTCGACGTCCAACAACGGATTGCTGAAGCAGAAATCAAGTTGGATGAACTAACACAACAGCAAGTCAGTCTGATGTCGGCTCCTGACGTCGTTGAAGAGTTGGAAAATAGCCCCGCCCCGATCGCGCGGGAAATCGACGAAGACGCAATTCACTTGAGACTGAAAGATGGCTTGGTCTCGGTGGTGCCGCTTACCGAGTTAATGGCGGAAGCGCAGGCTCACTTCAGTGACATCGGACGACGACTCCAATCGAGTGACGCCGTAACGGAAACCTTTGGACCAATTAATGGTTATCGCATTCGAGTCCAAGTTTTCAAAATTGATGACTTGAATTCTATTCATGGACCCCGCGCGGGAGAAATGCAACGCAATTCTTACGATTTCGCCGCGGAGATACTTCCCACATCAGAATCGATTGGCCAGGACATCGAACTTGCGATGGGCACGGGTGGCTCTGTGCATCAGCATCTAATCGCGAATCGCCGGAATTCCTCGGCCGTTGTGGTGTGGGTCCACACGGATAGCTTTGGCGAATTTCGCTTGCTCAAACGTAGTTTGTGGGAGATGGGCTTCTCGCTGGCGGTCAAACCGCTTCCACCGGGCATCAATATCGGCATCTCGCCTCACGGCAGCAAGGCCGCCGTGCAATAGTCAGCCGCTGACTTCCTGTTCAGCCTTTCTGGTTTGCAGGCTCGAAAGTTTTACGTCGGACATCCGTCTGCAGGCCATTGCAGTAACATCGCGCAGGACCGCCTCCAGGCTTTCGCGGGATTGCTCGGGTATTGCATCTAGCGGCGGAATCACGGGGACTTGTGGACCGTCGGTGGCCTCTAAGATTTGCAGCAGCGAGATATCATCAAGTGATCTCGCCAAGGCATACCCTCCATCGACGCCGCGGGTGGAAACAAGAATGCCGTGATTGACGAGACTTCGGAGCACTTGTAACAAAAACCGTTCAGGCATTTGGCCATGTCTGGCCAATTGGCTACAAGGAATCGGCATTCCCGCAGGAGCGTGTGAGAGCTGTAACACCGCTCCCAATGCATATGCAGACGCGCGCGATAATCGCATGAGATGGACCCCCAGAATGAAGAGAAAAGGTGCGGCTCTGCCCAGCCGATATTCAGCAGTCGACACCACCTTTCAATACACGCGGCGCTAGTCAATTCGCCACGAAAAAGTATTGATTACGGATCTAGCCAAAAATTAATTGCAGTATTTCAGAGAAAAAGAGTTCTGGCAGTTAGTGTGCGCTGTGTGGAAGAGCCATGTCAAGCTAAATTCTAACAGAATCTTAACCTAACAACTGCGATGCAAATTTGAGAACGATTATCAGCAGCCATGAAAGAAGAGACAAAAGCGATTTCACTTATGTCACAAAGAATGCGAACTCTTGCAAAGTGCCCAAAAGTTGGTGCTCAAACTTATTTCGGTTGTGATGCTTCGGTTATAAAAAACGAACGCACAAACAATGCCAATGCTCCTAAGACCAACAATGAGTCGGCGATATTGAAGTTTGGCCAGACCCATTGATCGTTGACTTGAAACAAGATCCAGTCGCGCACCGCATGCACAGTTTCGCCCGCACGATGGGGATTGAACTGATCCCACGTCATGCCTGGCAAACCGACGCGGTCATAGAAGTTGCCAATAACGCCCCCCATGATGACACCCAAAATGGTGGTGAGCCAGAAATCTTCGGCGGCGCGAAATTTGAACAACCACGTGGGAATTGCGATCGCGGCTACAATCGAAAAGAAGGCGAAGATCCAAACCTTGCCCTGCCCCATCCCAAATAAGGCTCCCTCGTTGAGACTTTTTTGAATCCCGATGTGATTCTCCCACAGCCACCACTCATCGCCGTGAAAAAAACTGGGACTGGTAAAGACGGCATGCTTGGTCCAGAGATCAAGCGCGAGCCCAGCAATGACCAGACAGCAAAACCATAGCACGCGGCGTGCAGAAATCGTACGCGATCCAATTTCGATTGCTTGAGCTTCAGCGGGGGCTCTCATAGCGCGCGTTCCGCCCAATTGATGTGCTTGTTCCATAACGCGCACTGTAACGCGTTTCTCGGAACGAGCCAACACGACTTCCGCTGCCAGATGAGATAGAACGCAACGACGCCAATTCCCGGTTTAGCCCGCCATTTCGCGGGCGTCACGCGTGGAAGCACATTTCACGCACATGGGCGTATGCGGCAAGGCGTTGAGACGGGCCTTGGGGATCGAGCCATCGCACTCTTCGCAAGTACCATAGGTACCGTTTTCGATCCGCTCGAGAGCACGTTCGATCATGCCGAGGGTATCTTCTTCGGTCGCCAGCAAACTCAGCGTAAATTCCTGCTCGAAATTGTCGCTTCCCAGCTCGGCCATATGAATGGGCATTGTCGAACTTTCCGAGCCATCGTTATGCAGAGCGGCATCGGTCATGGAAGTAACGTCGTTGCGAAGCCGCGCACGCAGCAACAGCAAACGTTCTTTGTACTGTTTCAAGTCAGCGGAATTCATCTATCGTTCTCCGAAGTAAACCTCTCCCAGTACGCACTCTGCGATTGAGACCAGACCAGTTATTCTAATACGTTCAAAACAAGGCGTCAAACACTTTGGCAGCGAAACACAATCCCATAAACCCTGTGAAAACAACACCTTACGACAATTGCAATTAGCCTATTCACAGCAATTTAGATTGCCTCGATCGGCCAGGATTCTCTTCCCGCGTGACATACCTCAGTACGCATCAAGAGCTTATCTGATCGCTCGATTTTCGGGTGAATTCGCGCAGATAAATGCGCGATTTTCACAGGTCCCTAGTAGCCTGAAGTGTGCTGAGTTGCAGCCAGACACAACCCGCATTAAACTGACACTAAGTTGTTTTGCTCTTTATGCTTACCGTAAATCGGTGAGCCTTTGGCCGATGGTTTTTCGTTCAAGCGACAAACGCAGCGGCATAATTCCCGCACGGCTCCTCCGGTGCTGCCGTTCGAGTTGCGCGCGGGTCGAATTGCGGAGTACAAGTGGCGACCTCGGTCAAAATCAACACCGATTTGGCATTTCAGCGTTGTGTTTCACCCGCTTGCGGAGCGACATACGACGTGGGCGAAGTACGCACATCGTGCGACGACTGCGGCGGGCTGTTAGATGTGGCCTATGAGTGGGACCGCTTGCCCGTCCCCAAGTCGCTGAAGGAATTTGAAAAGAAGTGGTCACAGCGAAACGAGCCGTTGAGCCGCAGCGGCGTTTGGCGTTTTCACGAGTTGCTGCCGTTCGCACCGCCCGAAAGAGTCGTCACGATCGGCGAAGGCCAAACGCCCCTATTACCGTCGAACGGTGTTGCCCAATATGTGGGCGTGAACCCCGGTCATTTGCTGCTGCAATACGAAGGGATGAACCCTTCAGGCAGCTTCAAAGACAATGGCATGACGGCTGCATTCACGCATGCCCATACGATTGGAGCAAAATGGGCCGCGTGTGCTTCAACTGGAAACACGAGTGCTTCACTTGCGCTCTATTGCGGCATGAGTAAGCTGATGGACGCCATCATCTTCATCGGCTCGGGCAAAATCTCTTACGGCAAGCTTTCGCAGGCTCTCGATTATGGCGCGCTGACGCTACAAATTGCTGGGGACTTTGACGACGCGATGATGCGCGTGCAACAAGTCAGCCAGAAGATGGGGATCTATCTGGTCAATAGCGTGAATCCTTTCCGCCTGGAAGGCCAGAAAACGATCATGTACCGCGTGATCGAAAGTCTGAATTGGGAAGTTCCTGACTGGATCGTTGTACCCGGCGGTAATCTCGGCAATAGTTCGGCGTTCGGAAAAGCCTTCATAGAACTCCACGAGTTGGGATTGATCGACCGTGTGCCTCGGCTGGCGATTATCAATGCCGCCGGTGCCAATACGCTGCATCAACTCTTCGAAGTTCGCGGCCAGCGGTGGAATGAAGGAAACATCGACACCGAAGCCGCGCAAAATTACTACCACGAACTCGACCGCGATCATCGCCGCGCATCGACGATCGCCAGTGCGATTGAGATCAATCGCCCGGTGAATTATCAAAAATGCCTGCGAGCACTCGACTTCTGCGACGGCGTTGTCCGCGAAGTCACCGACCAACAAATGCTCGATGCCAAGGCACAAGTAGGTGCGAGTGGTTTGGGTTGCGAACCAGCCAGCGCCGCGAGTGTTGCCGGCGCGAAGGTTTTACGTGCCGAGGGTGTGATTGCTCCTTCGGATCGTGTCGTTTGCATTCTTACTGGCCATCAGTTGAAAGACCCGACGGCCACGGTCGCTTATCACACCACCGATCAAGAAGAATTCAATCGCGTGCTGGGAAGCCGTGGTGTCCAACGAGCTGAGTTCGCCAACCGTGCCGTTGCCGTGGCCAACGACCTGGATGAGATCGTCCGCGCGATACAATTGAATAGCTAATATTGTGATTCAAGGAGGGCACGTCATGAAAATCGCAGTTCACGGTGCGGCAGGACGGATGGGGCAGCGCGTCGTCGCTGTTGCCAGCAAGGATAGTCGCTACCAAATCGTGGCCGCACTGGAATCCGCCACTCACCCTGCCCTAGCCCAAGATGCCGGACTGCTTGCTGGCGTTGGTCAAATTGGTATTCCACTGTCTGTGGTTGGCGAATCCGACGCCGATGTGGTCATTGATTTCTCGGTCCCTGATGCCGCAATCGCTGCCGTGACTCATTGCTTGGAATTCAAGAAACCGATGGTGATTGCGACGACTGGCTTCGATGCCAACCAGGATGAGTTCATCCGCCAATCGGCGACGAAGATTCCCATCGTCTGGGCCCCGAGCATGAGCACTTCGGTGAACTTACTGATGAAGCTCACCGAAGTCGCGGCGAAGTCTTTATCCAAGTTGCCCTCGGGCGTGGACGTCGAAATCATCGAACGCCATCACCGTTTTAAAGAAGATGCTCCCAGCGGCACGGCCTTGCGTTTTGGCAGCATCGTGGCCGAAGCGATGGGTCAATCTTCGCACATCCATGGCCGTTCGGGTCGGCCTGGGCAACGGCCGCGTAATGAGATCGGTTACCACGCACTCCGCACGGGCGACAATCCCGGCGAGCATACGATCGTGTTTGGCATGTTGGGCGAGACGATTGAGCTGACCGTCGCGGCCTCCAACCGCGATTGCTACGCCCAAGGGGCCTTACTCGCTGCCGATTGGGTGGTCGACAAGAAACCCGGGCTTTACGGGATGAACGATGTCTTAGGTTTGTAAGTTGCCCGTAGCCAGTTGTCAGTTGCAGTTAACCACGAACAACTGACAAAAGGACCAATCATGGCCAAATGCGACGAAGGATATCTCTGCGACGTTTGCGGCCAGGATGTCGCTACGCTCACCGACAGCGATCTTTATTTGCGCTATATCGTGGGGATGCTCGATCCCGAGGTCCTTCACACGACGCCGGAGCGACATATCCGCTGCAATCCTGAGTTGGCGCAATACATCGTCGCCGATGATTTTGAACCCATTTTTCGCGACGGCCCGTTCGACAAGCGCAATCTCGACCCCGAGTTCGTGCGGCAGCAGGAAGAATTGCTCACCCGGGGCTGGCGACGACTTAACGAAATCGTCACGCTCGAAGTCCCAATCATCGCGTATCCGCTGCCCGAAGTGCTGGCCAAAATCAAAGAGCGTTCGCCCGGATTTAGCTAAACGCTCCGTGTTTCGGCGGCAATTCATATTGCTGCTGGCGGCAATGGCTTCCATAATCTTCGCATGTCCTCCGCCGAAACCACAGCCGAAGCCGTCACCGAACATCTCGACACGTCCGCCCTACCCACACTGTATGCGGACAAAAGCTTTTGGGGGATGACGATCACCCAATTTCTGGGGGCGTTCAACGACAATCTGTTCAAGCAACTGGTTTTGTTGTTGTCGATCACGGGCGTGGATGAGGCGCTGAAGAGCGAAGCGGCCGACAATCAGTGGCTCCCCATGTTTATGTTTGCCGTGCCGTTTCTACTCTTCACGGGATATGCGGGCTACCTTGCCGACAAGCATAGCAAGCGAACTATCGTTGTGTGGGCCAAGGTTGCCGAAATCGTGGCGATGGGTTTGGGTGGCATTGCTTTCACAATGTATGGCAGTAGCCAAAGCATGTGGCCGATGTACGGGGTGCTTTTCTTTATGGCTGCCCAGAGTGCCTTTTTCGGTCCTGCCAAGTACGGCATCCTACCAGAAATGCTCCGCGATCGCGACTTACCGCGCGCCAATGGTTTCATGCTCATGACGACGTTTCTGGCAATTATATTCGGCACCGCCGTGGCAGGGCTTCTCCTGGCAGATCATCGATCCCCGGAACAACTCGCAGTAGCAGACGAACTTCTTGAGGCTGAGCGTGTTGCCGCTGATCAACAAAGGGTTGCTGGTCAACTGTGGATGGGTTCCATCGCATGCATTGGCATCGCCGTGGTGGGCACGCTGACATCACTCCTTGTGAGACGAGTCCCTGTTGCCAATCCCGAGCTAAAATTCACACCTGAAGCCCTCACAGTTCCCAAGGACATGATCCAATTGCTCAGGGCTGATCGGCCACTGATGATGGCGCTCGTCGTCTCGAGCGGGTTTTGGCTCTTGGCGGGCCTTGTTCCCCCCGCCGTTAACTCATTGGGAAAGCTCGTCTTGCAAGTTGGTGACGACAACACGAGTTATATGAGTGCCATGATCGGCGTCGGGATCGCGGTCGGCTGCGTGATCGGGGGCATCGTTTCGCGTGGACGTGTCGATTTTCGCTTGCTACGGGTGGGGAGCATCGGCATGCTTGTCACATTGGCACTCGTTGCGATCCCAGCAAGCGGTGACATAGCAAACCTTAAAGATGCAGCAGGAAAGCTGACACGACTTCCTGGCTTGGGCGAGAGCGATCAATGGTTGGGCTTTTGGGGTAGCATGCCCATGTTTCTCGTCATGGGCGCATTCACGGGCTTGTTCGCCGTGCCATTGCAGGTATTTATGCAGTCCCGTCCACCTGATGACAAGAAAGGCCGGATGATCGCCGTAATGAACCAAGCCAACTGGGTTGGCATCTTGCTCGCTGTGGCAATCTACTGGGGCCTGACAAAGATCATCGAATGGCAAGACTGGCCGCGGTCGATTTGCTTTTTGTTTATCGCAGTTCTTATGCTGCCGATCGCCCTGTTTTATCATCCCAAAAATGAGATGCTGAGCGATCAATAGCGAGCCGCTCAACCATCCGCCGGCTTGGGGGCATCCGGTGACGCCGGTGCCTTGGGTTCTGCCGCTGGCTTTTCGGGAGCAGCGACGAGCTTCGCTTCAGTAAATTGCTTGTCCAGCAGTGCTGCTAAGGCGTCGTCCGAGCTAAAGGCTTTTTCATCAATAGCTACCGTCGCGATCTTCTTGGGAAAATCGACAACGACTTCCTTTGCTCCCGGTTGAGCAGCCAAAGTTTCGCGAACCGCTTTGGCACATGACTCCTCGCACATCATGTCGGGGACTTCAAACTGGACGGTCGGTGCGCCAGCGACATTAAAGGCGACGGCGGTAGCTGCGGGCTTTGTCGCATCGGTGGTTGCGACGTTGCTATCAGCACAGCCAACCACAGTTACAATCAGCAAAACGATAGCCAATCGAGTAGTCATTATATTTTCCTACTTATCTTTTTGAATAATTATCAACCTTGGCTCGAATCCCCCACAGCCACTACCGGTAATTCTAACTTACCCTCGGCAGCCATGGCCCGGATGTCTTCGGTGATCTTCATCGAGCAGTATTTCGGCCCGCACATGCTGCAGAAATGGGCGCTTTTGAAAGTGTCTTGAGGCAGCGTTTGATCGTGGTAAGCCCGAGCCGTTTCAGGGTCGAGCGACAAACGGAATTGCTCGTCCCAATCGAAAGCAAAACGCGCGCGAGACAGGGCATCGTCTCGATCGCGAGCACCAGGACGTTTGCGGGCGATATCAGCAGCGTGTGCGGCGATCTTGTACGCGATCAAACCTTGCTTAACATCTTCGCGTTCGGGCAGTCCCAAATGCTCTTTGGGGGTCACATAGCACAACATCGCGGCCCCAGCCCAACCAGCAAGCGCACCGCCAATGCAACTCGTGATGTGGTCGTAACCAGGAGCGAAGTCGGTCACCAGCGGACCTAGCACGTAGAATGGCGCGCCTTGGCAAACTTCGATCTGCCGGTCGACATTCATTTTCACTTCGTCCATGGGAATATGCCCAGGACCTTCGACCATCACCTGTGTGCCACGTTCCCAACCACGCTTCGTGAGTTCACCGAGCACGTCGAGTTCAGCGAATTGCGCGTCGTCGCTGGCATCGGCCAACGAACCAGGCCGCAAGCCGTCGCCCAAGCTCCACGTGACATCGTACTGTCGCATGATGTCGCATAGGTCATCAAACGCCTCATAAAGTGGGTTCTGCTTGCGATGCGACATCATCCATTTAGCGATGAGCGAGCCACCCCGGCTGACGATGCCGGTCACGCGGCCCATGGTCATGTGCAAATGCTCAAGCTTCACGCCGCAATGGATCGTCATGTAGTCGACCCCTTGCTTGGCCTGATGCTCGACCATGTCGAGAAAATGCTGCGGGCGCATCTCTTCGATGTCGCCGCCCAACTCCTCGAGCATTTGATAAATGGGCACCGTGCCGATCGGCACAGGGGAAGCATCGATGATCGACTTGCGAATCATGTCGATGTTCTTGCCCGTGGAAAGATCCATCACGGTGTCAGCACCATAGTGAACGGCCGTGTGCAGCTTTTCGAGTTCGCCTTCTTGGTCGCTCGTCACGGCCGAGTTGCCGATGTTGGCGTTCACTTTGCACGTGGCGGCGATGCCGATGCACATCGGTTCGAGCCGGCCTTCCAAATGAATGCGATTAGCCGGGATCACCATGCGGCCCACGGCGACTTCCTCGCGGACCGTATTCGCTTCGAGCTTTTCGCGCTGGGCGACGAACTCCATTTCAGGGGTGATAGTTCCGGCTCGGGCATGCTCCAACTGGGTGATCGGCTCTGACATCTCTTGAGGAATTCCTCTCCCTGAGCCGCCAAATCGCCTCGACGATCCGGCGAACATTTGCAATGGAAAGTCAAACAGCCCATGAACTTGGGGCTGTTAGCAACTGTTCATCCTATCGCTCGGGCCGCGCTTGTCAATCTAGCGAGGCCGCGTCAACTCGAGAGAATAATTACAGTTTATTCACGACGATTTATGCGGTTGCCCTCCGCTGGCAGATAGCGACAATCGCGGGAACACGTTTCGCTCTCCGCATTGAATCGGCATGACCACTTCCCGCACCATTGCCATCGGCGATATTCACGGTTGCCGTGAACCCTTTGAACGCTTGCTGGCAGCGCTCGCGCTTCAAGCCGAGGATACGCTCGTCATTCTCGGTGACGTGGTCGACCGTGGGCCCGATAGCCGCGGCGTGATTGAACGCTTGCTCAAGCTCAAAGATGAATGCCAGCTGATTTGCATTTCGGGCAATCACGAAGAAATGTTACTCGACTCGGTCGACAACAAAATGCCGCTGCAAGATTGGCTGAGCCATGGTGGCGACGAAACGCTCGATTCCTACGGCAAGGGTTGGGCGGCGTCGCGGCTGCCGCCAGAACATATCGAATTCTTACGATCATGGGGCGACTATTTTGAAACCCCCTCGCATTTTTACGCCCATGGGAATTATCTCGCCCGCAAACCGCTCGACCAACAGCCGTGGTACGAGATGCGCTGGGAATCGCTCCGCAATTTTCGCCCCGGCATGCATTGCTCGGGTAAGACCGCCGTGTTGGGCCACACTTCCGATAAGCAAGGCGCGATTCTCAATCTGGGCCATTTAATCTGCATCGACACCTACGCCCACGGCGGCGGTTGGCTCACGGCGCTGGAAGCCGAAACCGGCAAAGTGTGGCAAACGAATCTTCGTGGCGAGTCTCGTGAAGGTAAACTGCCTCCGCCACGATGGTGATAGCACAAAAAACCCGGGGAGACTGCTCCCCGGGTTTCCTCTGTCGTCACACCATCAACCTTCGGTGTGTTACTCAACCGTTGTCACCCGGTTTTGTGCGTTCCTATTCCTCAAAATCCGCGGGCGTATCATCTTCATCGAGATTGGCGGCGCGGCCCGCGGTGGAGAGCAAATCATCAAATCCACCGACGGCTAGAATCTTCTGTTTGATCTCCTCGGTGATCTGAGGATTCTCTTTAAGAAAAACACGTGACTTTTCTTTGCCTTGCCCGAGTTGCATTTCGCCATAGCGAAACCAAGCACCGGTGCGGGAAAGAACTTTCTTTTCCAAACCCAAATCGAGAATGTCACCCTCGTAGCTGATGCCGTCGGAATGCATCATATCGAATTCGGCAGCACGGAATGGTGGGGCGACCTTGTTCTTTACGATCTTGGCACGCACGCGTTGGCCGATGACTTCTTCGCCATCCTTCAACTGACCGATCCGACGGACGTCGATGCGGCAGGAAGCATAGAACTTGAGGGCCCGACCACCGGGGGTCGTTTCGGGGCTGCCGAACATGACACCGATTTTTTCGCGAATTTGATTGATAAAAATCACCGAGGTCTTGGCCTTGGCAATCACGGCCGTGAGTTTCCGCATCGACTGGCTCATCAAACGAGCTTGCAAGCCGACGTGCGAATCGCCGATTTCCCCGTCGAGTTCCTTTTTAGGAACCAATGCCGCGACCGAGTCGACCACAATCACGTCGACCGCGTTCGACTTGATGAGCATCTCGGTGATGTGCATGGCCTCTTCACCATGCCCAGGTTGGCTTACCAAGAGCGTCTCGAGATCGACGCCGAGCTTTTTAGCCCATGTGGGGTCGAGGGCATGCTCGGCATCGATAAAAGCTGCAATGCCACCCGCTCTTTGAGCTTGGGCAATCACATGCAGAGCAAGTGTCGTTTTACCGCTCGATTCTGGGCCGTAGACTTCGATGATGCGTCCGCGGGGAATTCCCTGGCCCCCCAGGGCGATGTCGACGGACAGGCTCCCCGTGGAAATCCCTTCGATCCGACAAATCTTGTCGGCACCTAGGGGCATGATGGAACCTTCGCCGAATTGCTTTTCGATCGCTTCGACCGTATTTCGCAATTCGGTACTGCCAGAGAGCATCTTCTCGGCGGGAGTCTGTTTTGCGGAAGCCTTAACAGGCTTCGCCTTTTCTTTTTTAGCCATGGTGGTTCTCGACGATGTGTTTTGGCTCGGCACGGAATTCTTGCTAGCAACTGCTGTTACCATGTGTTCGGACCCTTTATCCAACAGAAAAGGCGGGGATGCAAGCCGCAGCGAACGGCACAACTTTTATACTGTACGCACGAATACGGTATAGGTGTTCAGTAAAGTTTGCAAGAAGATTTTTTTGTTGATTTTTCACCGGTTTTTAGGCATATTACGACGAAACTCAGGACTGCCTATTTGGACAAGCGAGAATTTCCCGACCTCCGGAGACGAGACGTTTGTTCTTATCTGCCCAAGGAAATCCAGAAACAAGGCCTCTAAGACAGACCTTTTCAAATGCAAAAAAGCCACGTTACGGCGTTTTGCGGTTCAGATTGCGTGAAAATCCACGGAAATTATGATAATTAAAGCGCATTGCCCCGTGGGCTTTGCGGGTCGTTTGAACATCATTTTCCCACCTGCATCGCCTTTCTTGGTAATTCACTCGGAGATTAATTATGTGGCACCGTCATCCTCGGCGGATTTGTTGCAGTATCGTTTGTCATCTCTTAGTCATTTTGCTTTTTTCAGCGTACGGCTCAGACCAGCTGCGGGCGTCGCTACTGAACCCGCTTGCCTACACTTCGCAAGGCAGCTTTGAGGTGGGCATTGGTAATGCGGTGACGATTGATACAACCGCTGGAGAAATCCGAGTCAATGGAATCCTCGCCTTTACCGCGACGATCGATAACCAGAATGGTTTAGCCAATCCTGCAACCGGAGTGCCCGAACTTGCCATCTTTAGTTTCGACGACATCAGCATCGGCCCTGGCGTGGCGGTGACAGTCACAGGGAGCCGCGGACTGGCGCTTTTGTCGCGTGACGATGTGGTTATTCGCAGCGCCCTTTCCGTGAATGGTGGCAATTATGGCGCACCGAGCGTGGCTGGCGGTTTCGCAGGTGGAAGTTCTGCAGCTGCTGGCGCCGGACCTGGTGCCGGCCAACCGACTAACATTGGCAATTACGCTGGCGCGGGTGGGGGTGCCTACGGGGGCAATGGTGGCCGGGGCGGCGGATATAACGACACAGACAGTCTTGGTGGTGTCTCCTACCCTGCGAACAATTCGCTTGGGAGCTTGCTCTATGGCGGCAGCGGCGGCGGCTCCGGCCGTAACGGCGATACATACGGTGACGGAGGCGGTGGGGGTGGCGTTCTCGAAATCAGCGCTCTTGGCGAGGTCAAAATTTTAGCTCCGGTCACGTCGGAGGGTGGAGCAGCGGGTGTCGCCGCAAATGGCTATGGCGGGGGCGGGGGAGGCAGCGGCGGGTCTATTCGGGTTGCGGGGCAAAAAGTCACTCAGGCACTATCAGGTACCATTTCTGCCGACGGCAGCGACGGTGGTAATGCCTCCGGCGGTGGTGGCACAAACGCAGGGGGAGGAGGCGGTGGTGGCCGGGTTCTGATTCAACAAAATGCCGCCCCTCTGGCGAGCGGGGTCAGTGCCAACGGTGGATCAGCAATTGGCGCGGCTCAACCGGGCAGCAACGGCACTGTGGAACAGTACCAAACGTACGTAAGCACCAGCACCCTCCCTTTGAACGTGCGCCTCGGGACTGGCTCGACTTCAGGTTTCACCTCCTTAGCACGCGGTGGCGATTTCTCAGGCGCTCTTTACGGGCTCTTTGACCATGTTGGAGCGGGCTTTACAGGAGTAGCCGAGGGTTCCACTTTTGCATTCAGTGGTGGCCTAGGAGGAACTGTCGTTCAACTCCTCCCGATGACGTATAGCACAAACACTCGAACAACCGAAACCGTAACCGTGCATAGCAATGGCGGAGATGCGGTGCTGGCAGTCGGACGGGGTGTGGGACCTACATTCGCAACGAATATGGGGACTCATCCCAACACAACAATCAATTTAGGCACAACAGGCGTAAATTACAGTGCTGCTTTTCACTTGATTCTCAACAACGCCAGCACCGATCTGGGCATGGATTCATCGCTCACGTCCCTGGGCATCTTGAGCGTGACTCTCGGAGGCCCCGATGCCGCGGCGTTCAGCGTTGATAGTCTCATTCCAGCAATTCTGTATGAACAGCAATTTGCCAACCTCCCCATCCACTTTCATCCGACCGAAATCCGGTCCTACAGTGCGACGTTGACCATTCAAACCGATCAAGGCGCTGCAAATGGCGCCCTCGGCCAAGCGTTTACTTATCAACTTTCGGGAAGCGGGGTCACCGTTTCGACTGTTCCCGAACCCATGACGGCATCGCTACTGCTGGCCTTTGCGGGCGTAGGTCTAACGATGCGCCGGCGTGGATGAGTTGAATAAGCATGCTATAGCGCTGCTCAACGCCTGCTTATCCGCCCAACTTTAGATGCGCCAGCGGCGTGTATTTGGGCCCGGAGCGTTGTGGCTCGCTGGCATAGACAACAACCTCGTCGACAAACATTTGCCCGCCGGCAAAGTTGCTCAGTTGCGTCACCCCTTCGACCAAGGCACCGTTATCCTGGCCAGGGCCCACGCGGCCCAGGGTCAGATGCGGCACGAATTGGCGATTCTCGCCGCGAAAGCCCATCCCTTCCAGATTGGTTTCCACTTTGGCTTGTAGGGCTGCGAATTGATCCATCCCTTCAGAGACACCAAGCCATAGCACTTTGGGACGATCCAACTTGGGAAACGCACCCACTCCCGAGCCCGTGAGTGAAAAGGGGGCGACATCAGCCACGATCTTTTGCACGCGGCGGCAAACCTCGGCGATTTCCTCGTCCTTGAGATCACCCAAGAATTGAAGCGTCCAGTGAAGGTTCTCTGGCTCGACCCACTTCACGTTGCTGGCCAAAGGGCGGAGTCGTTCAATCGCAGCCTGGGCTTGGGCATGCACGCCATCCACGGCTTCGACGGCGATAAAAGTGCGGGTCTTAGCCATAGATGCGAGCGGGATGCGTAAGCTTCCCGATTCTGTTTTGCTGCGGGCTGACGCCCGCCGCTCGCCATGAAACAAAAAAATCGCCGCCGAGCGCGTGCTCGACGGCGATTGTCGTTAACTCATTACAAAACTCAACCTTCGGTCGATTCGTCGTCGTCACCGCCATCGGCAAGTGCGCCGACTGGCTCGGGCTCCGGTTCGCCTTCCATGCGGCCATCAAAGGTCAGCTGCTTTTTGCCAGCCACCTTCTTAACGCTCACACGGATCACCTGCTTGCCGTTGAATTCGCCCTTGAGCAATTCCTCGGCCAACGGATCTTCGATGAACGACTCGATCGCTCGCCGCAAAGGCCGAGCCCCGTAATCGGTGTTGGAACCCTTTTTGATGAGGAATTCCTTCGACTCGTCGCTGAGTTCCAGGGCAAGTCCACGCTCTTTCAATCGGCCGCGAATCTTGCTGAGTTCCAATTCGACCACGTCCTTCAAGTCGGTCGTCGTCAAATGGCGGAACACAATGATGTCGTTCACACGGTTGATAAACTCGGGACGGAACACCTTTTCGATTTCCTCGACCACCCGCTTCTTCATGCTGTCGTACGAAGCATCTTCGTCGGGTTTTTGGAAACCAAAGGCCGCTTCGTTCTTGATCGCATCGGCACCGGCGTTGGTGGTCATGATCAAGATCACGTTGCGGAAGTCGACATTCCGGCCAAAACTGTCGGTCAGGCGTCCTTCTTCCATCAACTGCAACAGCATGTTGAAGACTTCAGGGTGGGCCTTTTCGATTTCGTCCAAGAGCACCACGGCATACGGACGACGGCGAATCTGCTCGGTGAGCTGACCACCTTCTTCGTAGCCGACGTAGCCCGGAGGGGCACCGATCAAGCGGCTCACGTTGTGCTTTTCCATGTACTCGCTCATGTCGATCTGGATGAGGGCTTCCTCATCACCGAACATGAACTCGGCCAAGGCTTTGGCAAGCAACGTCTTACCGACGCCGGTGGGTCCCGCGAACACGAAGCAACCGGTAGGCCGCTTGGGATCTTGCAAACCGCTGCGGCTGCGACGCACCGCCTTGGCGATGGCCTTGATGGCCTCGTCCTGGCTGATCACGCGACCGTGCAGTTCTTCTTCCATCTTCATCAAGCGCAGCGTGTCTTCGGTGGTCATCCGGGTGAGCGGAATGCCCGTCATCTTGGAGACCACTTCGGCGATCACTTCTTCGTCGACCACGCCACCATTCTCGCGCGATTTCTCACGCCATTCCTTGGTGATGGTCTGCTTCTTTTTCTTGAGCTTGTCGGCTTGATCGCGCAGTGAAGCGGCCTTCTCGAAATCTTGATTCGCGACGGCTTCTTCCTTCTCGCGGTTGAGCTGTTCGACGTCGTCGTCGATTTCCTTCAAATTGGGCGGCTTCGACATCGTCTTGAGCCGCACCCGCGCGCCAGATTCGTCGATCACGTCGATTGCCTTGTCCGGCAAGCAGCGGCCCGTGATGTAGCGATCCGAAAGTTCCACGGCGGACTTGATCGCGTCGTCGGTGATTTGCACTCGATGATGCTCTTCGTAGCGGTCCCGCAAGCCTTCGAGGATTTTTATGGTGTCCTCGGCGGTCGTAGGTTCAACAAGCACTTCCTGGAACCGGCGAGCGAGAGCCGAATCCTTTTCGATGTACTTGCGATACTCATCAAGGGTTGTAGCCCCGATGCATTGGATTTCGCCACGAGCCAAGGCAGGCTTGAGCACGTTGGACGCGTCGATGGCCCCTTCGGCACCACCGGCACCCACCAAGGTGTGCAATTCGTCGATGAACAAAATCGTGTTCTTCGCACGACGCACTTCGTTCATCACGGCCTTAATACGCTCTTCGAATTGGCCGCGGTACTTGGTACCAGCCACCATCATCGCGAGGTCCAAGACCACGATCCGACGATCAAGCAACAATTCAGGCACGTTGCCGTCGACCACTCGTTGGGCGAAACCTTCGACGATGGCCGTCTTGCCAACGCCGGCTTCACCCAACAACACGGGATTGTTCTTCGTGCGGCGGCAGAGCACTTGGATCGCCCGTTCGATTTCTTTCTCGCGGCCAATCACCGGATCGAGCTTGCCTTGGCGGGCAAGTTCCGTGAGATCGCGGCCAAAACTGTCGAGGGCCGGAGTCTTGCTCTTGCTACTCTTGCGACCTTCGCGTTCCCCTTCTTCCCCACCGGCTTCGCCAACGCGGCCACCGCGCGGGGAATCTTCGCCTTCCAGGCCATGGCCCAGAAGATTGAGAACTTCTTCACGAACTTCTTCAAGCTTGAGGCCCAAATTCATGAGCACTTGGGCAGCAACGCCTTCTTGCTCACGCAACAGACCCAGCAAAATGTGCTCGGTGCCCACGTAGTTGTGGTTCAGGTGACGGGCTTCTTCCATCGAATATTCGATGACTTTCTTAGCCCGTGGCGTCTGCGGGAGCTTACCCATCGTGACCATATCGGGTCCGCTTTGGACAAGCTTTTCGACTTCGAGTCGGATTTTACGAAGATCAACGTCCAGATTCTTCAGGACGTTGGCGGCAACGCCGCTCCCTTCTTTGATCAGGCCGAGCAAAACGTGCTCGGTACCAATATATTCGTGATTGAACCGCTGTGCCTCTTGATTGGCCAACTGCATCACTTTGCGAGCGCGGTCGGTGAAACGTTCGTACATGGCCATACTCCCCTTCTTGATTCGCCTTTCGGCTGTGCGTCGTAAAACGACTTGCCGTCTTTACGCAGCATGCCGCCGATTGGTTTCATTGATCTCGGTGGCCGACGGCTGAGCGTCGGTGATTTTAATCGTCTGAGTCTCGTCTTCGTGTGTGTTTGTCGTTTTTTGTTCCAATTCACTCTGTTCCAACACGGCGGCGTTTTCCCGTCGCTCGACCGCGATTTCGTTTTGCCAAGGGTCGGCTGCTTCCAACCGGCTTAACTTATCGAGTTGGCGAATCGCCTCGCGATGCCGACCTTGATGCCGCCAAAGTGTGGCAAGCATCAGTCGGGCTTCCGCGTCGCGGTCATCCAACTTCAGTAGCTTCAGGAGCAATTGCTCCGCAGCTACCCAATCGCCCTGCAAGTAAACTCGCTGAGCATCACGATACAATTGTTCCCTGGGTTCGGCCACAAGGCCAACGCTTGGTGTTTCGCTGGCCGATTCGTCGCTGTTTCCCGTGGCGGCTACTTCGTGCGACATTTGCACATGACATTGCCACCAACCGACCAACCAACTCGCCGCGACCACACCATATCCACCGAGCAGATATTCATGAGGTATCCACTCGTGAAACACGCAGGTCGCGAGGATCAGCACGTTGACCAACGCGGTAAATCCTACAGCTATCACCAAACCTGCCCAAGACCCCCGCAACCAGAGCTGGGGAAGTCCGGGCCAAAAGTAGGCGATCTTCGGCATTTTTCGCGTCGGCATCATGCATGACCTCGCCGAGCCTCACGGTCACATCTTAGACAATCGTGTGTCTAGAATAGTGACTTCGCAAGTTTAGCCCGCGACAGTGCGGAAGCAAGGCAACTCTAGGCCCGCGACCGCTTTACAGCCTGGAAATAGGTTTGAGTGTCCACCAACTGTGGCGAACCTACCACGTGCGCAGCAGACTCCGCCGACAGACAATTCGTCCGGTGGGAAGATAACGATAATGACGGCCACCGACGAGGGCGGTTTGCGGGCAACCGGACACCTGGGGTTCCCCGTTGAATCCGGCCATAATGGGGTGCTAGCTACTTTTTCATCACTAAGCCGCAAGCGGCGAGAGCTGCCAGTGAATTCCGAACATCAGATCCTTCGCATCCTCGACGCCACGGCCAACCGGGCCGCGGAGGGCCTGCGCGTGGTCGAAGATTTCTGCCGATTCGCCCTCGACGATGCTTTTCTCACGACCTTTACAAAAGAGATACGGCATGATTTAGCGGCCGCGCTGACCACCCTGCCCCGAGTAGATCGCCACGCCATGCGTGAGACGCAGGCCGATGTTGGAACTTCGATTTCCACTTCGGCTGAGAATCAACGAGTCGATGCCACAGCCGTGTGCGAAGCGAGCTGCGAGCGACTGAAGCAATCGTTGCGAAGTCTGGAAGAATTCAGCAAAGTCACGTCGCCAGAAGCTGCATCTAAGTTCGAGAGTTTGCGTTATCGGTTCTACACCCTCGAAAAAGCCATCACCAGCCGCTCGCGGCTTAGCGGCACTCCACTCGAACAAGCCAAACTGTGCGTGCTCATCGACGGCTCGTTCGAACTAGAAAAAATTCCGGAATTAAACGCCGCCGGCGTGGGAATGATCCAATTCCGGGATAAAAATCTCGATGATCGAGGTTTGTTGGCCCGCGCGTTGAAGCTGCGCGATCTCTGTCATAGCCCGACGGCGGAAGCCGAGGGTTGCCTACTAATTATCAACGACCGTCCCGACATCGCCGCGGCAGTGAACGCCGATGGGGTCCATCTGGGCCAAGACGATCTGCCCGTGAAGGCAGCTCGCGAAATTTTGGGGCCACGAAAAATAATCGGTGTATCGACGCACACCATCGAACAAGCAAGCCAAGCCGTTCTCGACGGAGCCAACTACATTGGCGTCGGTCCAACATTTCCGTCGACCACAAAATCGTTTGATGAGTTTCCCGGCACGGCGTTGTTAAAACAAGTTGCCGAAGAGATTTCACTCCCCGCGTTCGCGATTGGCGGGATCACACTCGAGAATCTCCCAGAAGTGCTTGCCACGGGGATCAAACGTGTGGCGTTGAGTGGAGCGATTACAAAAGCTGATGAGCCGGTTGAAGTAGCGAGAGCGTTTGTTGATCGGACGCGATCATAGACGTTCATATCTCAATTTTGTTTGAAAGCCCCATTATTCAGCTTCGATTATACCACTCGGTTCGCCCCTTAACCAAAGAACTGCTCGAGCAATGCCACGAGCACCGAGAATTAACCATGCTGCAATTGCGGCCCTAGCCACAGCTGCCCAGGTTCCATGGTTGGTCCAAATTCCTTCCGACCCTGAAAGAAAATAGCCGAGATACGCATATCGAACTACATTGACTAGGTCCAAAACAGCTTCGACCAGCACCAGAACGCCAAGAGTGCTGAATGCCACGATCATCACATCCTGAATACCCACTGAAAAACTAGTGGCAGGAACTGCTACTCGGGAGACCATATGGTTTGCTAAAAAAGCAGAGTGTGCCCAATACACGAATCCGATAACAATGAGTGAAGCTCCAGGAATCAGAAGTACCATCGACCTGAATAATGCTTCTTCCTTGTCCACTGAGTGGCTCATGTCACTCACGATCAAAAGTGTGCTGGTGACTGTCAGATACCCAGCCCATGCGAAAAGAGCTAGCGCGATTGCTTTACATATTAGCTGGGCAACTTCAAGCCGACTCATTCCACGGGCTTGCTGCTCAAAATAGCTCTCATCACAATCTGCAGCCTCACTTTTGCTGAATTGTTCTGCTAGTGAGCTCTGGGGGCTCTCAGTAAACTCGTAGCGGTCAAACTCTGTTCCGCACTTCCAACACGCTTCGAAGACTTCATCCATCATCTCACCGCAGTTAGGACATTTCCGCATGATTTTGAGACTCTTATGACTAAGGCATTTTGTTGGCTAAGCACGTTCAAAATGTAATCAAAATCCTCCGTTCTCTCCAAGATAGATTGATACCTAAAGACCCTCGCCAATGCGATTGTTGATGGGGTATCATAAATAATTCATTCCGCACTCCGAAATCCGCAATCCGAACTCATTCTCATGCTTCACGCCATCATTATGGCCGGTGGTACCGGCACCCGTTTTTGGCCCGCTAGCCGTGCCGCGAGTCCCAAGCAATTGCTTTCGCTCGTAGGCAAGGCCACGATGATCCGCCAAACCTACGACCGCCTCGACGGCTTAGTTGCACCCGAGCAGGCGATGATCGTCACCAATCGGCAACTTGTCGATCCCATCAAGCAGCAACTCCCCGAACTCCCCGCCGAGCAGATCGTCGGCGAACCCTGCAAGCGCGATACGGCTCCGTGCATTGGGCTGGCCGCCTTGCTGGTGAGCCGCAACGATCCCGATGCCACGATGGTCGTCATGCCGGCGGATCACGTGATACGCTCCGGCGATCGCTTTCAGGCCGCCGTGCGTCAGGCTATTGAGCTCGTTGAAAAGAAGCCGGGCCGCATCGTCACGTTCGGAATTCAACCCACCTACGCGGCGGAAATTTTTGGCTACATCCAACGGGGCGCGGCCATCGACATGCGGGGCGACGCCGCTCCCACTTACGTTGTGAAGCGATTCCGTGAAAAGCCCAACGCCGCCACTGCCGCCGAGTATGTCGGCTCGGGCGATTTCTTTTGGAACTCCGGCATCTTTATCTGGAAGGCAAAAACGATTCTCGACGCTTTGGCCGAACGGCAGCCGCTGATCCTTGAGCACCTAAAAAAGATCGTGGCCGCTTGGGGCACCGACAAGCAGCAGCAAGTCTTCAACGAAGAGTTTTCGGCCATCGAAGGGATTTCCATCGATTACGCCGTCATGGAGCATGCTCAAGACGTGGCCGTGATCGTTGCCCCCTACGACTGGGACGACCTGGGGAGTTGGCTGTCGCTCGCACGACTGTTGGGAACCGACAAGGATGAGAACACCATCGTCGGCAAGCACCTCGGCATGAACACCAAGGGCACAATCATTCGCACGACCGACGACCACTTGGTCGTGACGCTTGGGCTGAAGGACATGCTCATTGTCCACACACCCGATGCGACGCTGGTGGCCAATAAAAACGATGAGGAGTCGATCCGCAATATCGTGAAGCAACTCGAAATGCGTGGCATGACGGAATACTTGTAAGAGTTTTACAGGAGGAAGCAGAGGGAGCAGAGCAATAATGAAAAATGCAAAAGTAAGAATTTCTAAATAATTTACTTCTTACATTTGCGAAACTCTGCACCTTTGCGTCCTCTGCGTTTAGAAAATCTCCGCTACCTCTGCTTCCTCCTGTAAACTGATTTCATGGCACTTTCTGGACGCATCGCAGGGATCGACTATGGCACCGTGCGGATCGGCATTGCTACCGCCGACCTCGACGTCGGGATTGCCTCGCCCTACGAAACCTACAATCGCCGTAGCCCCGCGCTCGACGCCGAATACTTTCGTACGCTCGCCAGAGAAGAACGGCTTCTGAAGTTCGTCGTGGGCTTACCGGTCCACACCAGCGGCCACGACAGCCAGAAATCGCAGGAGGCGCGACAGTTTGGCAATTGGCTCGCAGAGCTTACGCAACTCCCCGTGGAATACTTCGACGAGCGCTATACATCGCTGGAAGCGGAACAGATTCTCAGCCAGGCCAACTTCACCAAGAAACGCCGCAAGGCGCGAATCGATCAACTCGCCGCGCAGATCATGCTAACGGCCTATTTGGAAGCCGGCGCTCGTGGGCAAATTTCTCTCGAAGGACTTGATTAGCTGCGATACTATGAATTCGCAGCTCCCGAAAAATGAACCAGACTCGTATTCTCATCGGCTGTGGCTACCTGGGGTCGCGCATCGCAAAACTGTGGCGTGCTGCGGGTGACGATGTGATCGCCACTTCGCGAAGCGGAGAATTGCCACTGGAAGTTCTCGACGCGGGCGTGTTTCCAGCTCGTGCTGATGTGATTGATCCCGAAACTCTGAAGTGGTTGCCCGTTGCATCGGCATTAACGGGCAACTCATTGGACACACTGGTTTATTCCGTCGGTTACGATCGCAGCGGCGAAGCCGACATCCACACCGTCTATGCCCAAGGATTGCAGAATGTTCTCGATGCGCTGCCGAGTACAGTGCAGCGTGTGATCTATATCAGCACCACCGGCGTCTATGGCCCGGCCAATGGCGAATGGGTCGACGAAACAACTCCTCCCAATCCCCAACGTGATGGCGGCAAAGCGTCACTCGCCGCGGAAAAAATCCTGGCCGCGCATCCGATTGGCAAGCGATCACTCATCTTGCGACTCGCGGGAATTTATGGGCCGGGAAGGGTTCCCTATCTCGACAAGCTCCGTGCAGGTGAATCGCTCGCCGTGCCGACCGAAGGTTGGCTTAATCTGATTCACGTCGACGATGCAGCAGCGATTGCCGTGGCCCTCGATCAATGGGCGGCCGCGAATCCACTTGCCAACGGGCCGGAAATCTTTTGTGTGAGCGATGGCCAGCCTGTTGTGCGTGGCGACCATTACCGTGAGATCGCGCGGTTGATCGGCGTCAGCGAGCCACACTTTGTCGCGCCTCATTCCAACACGCCGGCGGCTCAACGTGCCCTCGCCGACAAGCGAATTTCTAATCGCAAATTGCTGAGCACTATTCCCATCAAATTACGCTATCCCAACTCGCGGGCAGGTCTGGCGGCAATTCTCGGGAAGTCAACTTAGAAACTCGTTTATTGAGAATGATTATCGTTTAGTGATGGTTAATTCCGCAATTCTTGGGCGGTTGCATAATCTGTGGGGCGGCCTTTAGAATCCCAGTGGCGATTAGCGGTGATCGCTCGGTTTGTTTCTGTGCGCAGAGACCCCGCTTGGCCCCTGCGAATTTCCTTGATCTGGCTGTCGACCATGCTTGAACGGACCCCGCTGTTCCCCAACGTCATCGAGCTTAACCATCAGGCCCGCCGCCGCATAAGCTGCTGCGTCTACCTGATTTACGATGAAAATGAGTGGGTGCTCTTCGACATCGGCTACGAAGACGCGGTCGACGATTGTATCGATCTGATTCGCGAACTCGATTTTCCGTTCAGCAAGTGCAAAACACTGATCGCCTCGCACGCCGACGTCGACCACATTCAAGGGCTTTCCAAGGCCAAGCAGATTCTCAAAACAACCGTGACGGCCCATCCTTTGTCGGCCCCGCATCTGGAAGTGGGAGACAAGGTGGCGACCTTCGCCGAGATTTCCGCTCAAAATATCCACATGGAGATGCCCGCCGTTGTGGTGGAGCACAAAGTCAACGACGGCGACATTATCCAGGTCGGCAACCAACAGCTGGAAGTCTGGCACACCCCCGGGCATACCGATGGTCAATTGTCGTTGCGACTAGGGAACCTGCTGTTCTCCGGCGACAACCTGTTCCGCGATGGCTGCGTGGGAGCGATCGACGCCCATCATGGCAGCAGCATCCCCGATTTCATCAAGTCCTTAACCCGCATTCGTGATAGCGACGTCGAGTGGCTGCTCCCCAGCCACGGCCCCGCCTTCCGCAAAGACAATGCCCTGATCGACAAAACGATCAAGCGCCTGGACGGCTATCTGCACATGGCCGACTTTGGGACGTGTGCGCTCGATTGGCCGCTGATGGATGAGTGGGAAAGCGAATTGGTGGCGGGCAAATCGCCACGCTGAGTGGCCAGCTATGTTCGCTAGCAACGCGTGCAGCGGTCCACATGTACCAATTCTGCCGGTTGTGCCGGATATTCCCTCAACCCACTCTTCACCGCCAACCGATTCTAACTGTGAACACAACTTCGTCGCGGCCCGCTTGCCGTGACGCGCCCGCTACCCGCATACCTTCGAGGGGGGAATTCGATGGTCCGCCGGATCCTATTCGCTATTTGCTGCGCCGGGGCTCTTGCCTGCTGCGTCACCGATTCCAACCAAGCCTCGGCCCAACAAGCTTACGGCCGCTCTTGGGGCCAAACTTACACGACCCAAGATTGGGAACGCTTCTACCACTATCCGTACGTGTACTATCCACAGAACTTTTACGGCAACGAGTACTACCGGAGTGCCGACAGCTTGTACTACCGCTATCCGCCCGAAATGCGAATCCCGGTCTACAACAAGAAGTGGCACAACTACTACCCTAATCGCCGTCTCTATCACAGCGGTCATCACTTCATTCTCGACGTGTTTTGATTGGGCGACGTGTTGATAGAGTGTAAGTTGGCAGCAGCCGATTCGCACAAGACCCACAGCTTACATGCTAAGCCGCAAGCCGCCGCTTGCGGCTTAGTGTCGTTAAGCCGATTGCAAGAAGCATGAGCCCAGTCGGCTCGGGCACCGCATGGATCGCGGCGAGGGAATCAATACTCCCCGTGTACTGCCGTTGCCAGGTGAGAAAGTCCCGACCGTCGACGTCGCCATCGCCATTCGCATCGCCGTCCCAATGTTCTGCGGCACTGCCTAAGCCGTAGCCGCTCTGCCAAGCGACTAAGTCCGCGTCATCGACGTCGCCATCTTCGTCGAAGTCGGCTGCGGCAGGATTATCAACGCGAATCCATGAGTTGTAGAACGCGATGCCAAAGTTAGCACCCATGTCATGGTAGAACGATATGGGGCGGTTCTTGCCGAACTGTGTTTCGAACGTGATATCAACCTCGGCGCCTAACAGCAAGTCCGCAAAGTTGGCGGTCGTCCAACTACTTCCCGTGGAATCGGTGTCTAAGATGTTTGGCTGAATGCTTTTCAGTTCGACCCAAAAGTCAGCTAAGTTATCGCCTTGCTCGTATTCGATGAAACCGAAGTCATCACCAGGCGATGAGGGAATTGTCGAGTGAAAATCAATGAACACATCCAAGTCACCCGGTGTGGCAACAACGTCGGCTAGCATCGCCTCGCCGGTCGCTTTAACTTCCTGATAGTCTTGCCAAAGGCTGGGATTCCAGCGACCGTTGGGATCGATGGTTATGTGGTCCACGGTGGCTCGACTCGATCCAGCGAATCGTCCCCCCGGATTCAAAACCGGATAGCAAAGGAATTCCGCATCCTGACGAAGCCGCGCCGCACGAGGATCATCGGAAATCAACCAATTGATGAGCCCCTCGTAGGTATAAGTGCCAAGCGTCTCGCCCGCGTGAAGTCCGCTCGAAAGCATGACTTTGCGCTTGGCCTCAATCGGTGAATCCGTCGCGGGGTCCGTGATTCGATAGCCGAACACGTTGCGTGCTGGAACCAGTCGGCCAATGTCGTCTACCGCAACTGAGGATTGGCCCAGTATGCCATTTCCATCAGCGGAGGCCGTCGGTGCAGCCCAAGGCGATGAAAGCACCTCAGCGGTATGATCGACCGAACGACCATAAGAATAGGGCTGGGCGTACGCCACAAACACATTGTTACTGGCAAACGGTGTGCTGTTGGAGAACGTATAAAGATTGCCGGAGCGTTGATTGTTGTCGAAGAAGGACCAATTCTCGTTGTCGTAAGAATAAACCATCTTGTGGTTGATAAGTGCGGAGTTACCGCCCGCAAATGCTTGATTGACCGAAAACACAGGCTGTGCCCCGGCAACGCCTTCGGCTTCAAAATACATCCATCGCCAACCTGTACTCGTAAGGTAGTTTTGGCGGCCCGTCAGTTGAATATTGCTGAGATTGCCGCTCCAACTTGCTAACGAAGCGTGGTCAAAATCGCTATAGATGTTGAGCGCTGCATGACTTGCTGTGGACCAACTAGCGGTTAGCAGGCACATGATCAAAGAAGCTTGGTATCTCATCATGATCGTTGGCCTCTTCCAACACATAACCCCACCGCCAAGCTCGCCAGGAGCACAAACGACGCAGGCTCCGGCACGGCGTGATAATTGCTCGTCAAACTTTCCCCGAGTAATCCTTGGTAGACCCGGACGTTGTCGAACAACCCGAAAGCAAAATTGGGATTCGTCGGCCCTGAGGCAAACAAATCGGTCATCATCAATCCGATGCCACCTTCGAGATTGACAGGCCGTTCGTACGTATTGATGCCGTCCGCAGGATTCTGCTCGATACTGTTGTCAATTGTCCCCAACACCAACGAATTACCTGTGCGATGGCTTTCCAGCGTTACCTTCACCGTGCCTAAATGACCGTTCGTTCCGTTGCCGGTGGCATCGGCATCGACTTCCAATGTGACCGTGACCCACTGGAAGCCCAAAGCCCCCGCTGGCTGCGTTCCCGTCGCGTTCGAACCGCTGGTAGCCGTCGCGATGTTGAACGAAGGAAAAAGCGTTTGCAGGTTGAGATTGGCATTTGAATCGGTGTTGTCGTATCCAGCTTGGTTGCTGAGCCCAAACGAAGTTTGGGCATATTGCCCACTTGTGAGGTCGAGTTCGGACCCGTTCTTCACAAGCATATAGTCGCAGGCGCTGCCGGTATTGCTGCAACCTCCACCACCGTCACTCGAATACAACACGCCTGCGCCATTCTGACCGGGAGAGAAAGTCCGCTGAGCATTCGCCACGTTAAACCCAGCTAGAACGCCAACATGTTCCGTCGTGCCGGTTTCTGTTGCGTTGGGTGCCCAATTCAACCAGACGTCGACCTGCACCGTGTATTGGCCCACAAAGAGAGGGCTCTCATAAACGGCCGCGACTTGATCGCCGGCAAACTCACCCACGATGTTATCCGCCAATCTTAAGCCGCGGCGTACCGGCTGCCCTGGTTGGCTGTGAGGAGCTTCGGGGATACCCAAGGCGGCATAATTGAATCCGAAGTCGGCTTCGCTGATATCGTTCGCACCTGGTTTCGCTATGCCGCCGAAATGCGAATACTTCCACCCTGTGCCAGTCGACATGTCATCCGAGAAGAGGAGAGTCTGCGCATGGGCCGAGGCTACTAACCAACCTACCGCCAAAAAACCGGCCAATAATCGTAAAGAACACGCAAACAATCGGCTCATGGCAAGTCGCAATTTAACTCTTTTTTCAATTCCAAAAGTCCATCAGCCCGCCAATCATGCAGCCTAATCGCGACCAGGGAAACTTGCGAGCGAATCACAACGAAACTTCGCCAATTCACAAGGATTTGCGTTTGCGAAAGAATGCCCTGCGCGAGAACGAGTAAGACCATCAAAGATTGGTCGCCAACCGGCGATAAACTTCCACCCCACGTTCGAGCTCTGCCACAGAAATCCACTCGTCCTCGGTGTGGGCTTGAGCGATGCTCCCTGGACCGATTACCACCGTGGGAATTCCAACTGCCGCAAAGACCCACGCATCGGTCCCATACGGAACGCCAACAATATCACTTCTACGGCCAGCAAAGCTTGATACTTGAGAAACTTCATTTGCCCATGACTGATTCTCGCCAGCAAGCATGCCTCGACTTTGGTTCCAAGGAGCTTCGTGTTCGACGCACGCTTCAGCATTCACACGCTTGGAAATGTACTCGACGAGTTCCTGTTGCGCATCGCTGGGAATTTCGCCGGGCATGAGTCGCCGGTCGATATCAATCACCGCATGATCAGGCACAACATTAGCTCCCGTACCACCGTGGATTGTATTCACGGAGACCGTTGGGCGACCGCAAAGGCAATCCGCTCCACGATGCATCAACACTTCACGATCAAATTCACGAATCGCTGCGATCACATCCGTCATCGAGTAAATGGCATTCTTGCCCTGCTGAGGCTGAGACGAATGCGCAGCTCGTCCCCGTGAATGACACCTCCAACGGACGATCCCTTTGTGCGTGACCACAACCGCGAACTCCGTAGGCTCAGCCACGACAGCGCGGTCTGGGCGTAATTTGCGCAGGTCTTCCAGAGAGAATGTGCCCCGGACTTTCTCCTGTTCCACACGCTGGAACACATCCGAGTCACTGGGTCGCGCCCAGAGTCGGGCCAACGCCTTAGCGCCCGTAAAGCCACACTCCTCATTGACGGTTAATGCGAGTAGAATTGTGCCATTGCGATCTTCAGCTGTGGCTAGGGCCGTCAGCATGGCAGCCATGCCCCCTTTCACGTCGCAAGCACCACGGCCATAAATACGGCCCTCACGCTCTGTGCTGCCGCAGGGATCTACGGTCATCCCCGCCACACCCACGGTATCCTGATGAACTTCCCATAGCGTAACAGGCAGGTCAGAGGTTCCGGACGCAGCTGGTATGAGGACAACAAGGTTCTCACGCCCGGGATGAACTTCCTGTCGCAGCCATTGCCATCCTCGCTCGTTCACCCATTTTTCCAGGAAATCGGTCAGCAGCCGCTCGCCCACCCAACTCGGATCCTCGGCTCCAAACACCGGATTCACGCTGGGAATCGCCAGCAGATTTTGCAGTAAGTCTTTAACGTTCATGGACATAAATCTATGACTAGTCTTCTGAGCTTGGCCACTATGGTAGCCGATCCCACCCCCGTTTCTCGAAATTTTCAGAAGATTCTGCAAAAGTGTTTGATTAAACGGTAAGGGGACGCTAGAATCGGGCTTACGTAGGCTTCCTACGTCGTTCGCCCTCTGTGGGTTGCTGCCCCACCCACAGGGGGATTTTTTATGCGCTTATTTTTTCTTCCGATTTGCGCAATATCAACGGCAAAAACCTGCAAGGCTCCCCCGCTTTCCTTTTGTCGCATTTATGGGCCTACTGCCGCATTTGCGGTAATTTCTCCTGCACTTAGAGGCCAAGCGAAGTGGGGATTGGTTGTGTTGCGCCTCGCGTCCTTGCGCGATTCCAGGCTCGCCAATCAGCCTTAGTACTTTCACGCCTTGGCAAGCCGATTCAGGTCGATATGGTTGAGTGGGAGGCCCAGAGGAAGGTTGTTCTTTCTTACTTCATTTTTGCCCGCTTTTGTTCGAGTTTCAATCACAATGTCTGCCATCGATCGCCAACAGGTTGAAGAAATCCTCAAGACTATCCCCGATCCCGAGACAGGCCGCAAACTATGGCAGCTCGATCAGATTCGTGATCTGGCAATCGACGGCAACGAAATCAAGGTCACGCTCGCGCTCACCAGCTATTCCGCGCTGCTCTGGCAGGACACCCGCGATCAGCTTGCCGAACAATTGCGATCAAAGCTCCCCAGCAATCCCACGGTGCACGTGGAAATCGTTCCACTCGATCGGCCAGCAGAACCTATCGGCACGTTGGGCCTCACTGCCAAGAGCGTCATCGCTGTTGGCTCGGGCAAGGGGGGCGTCGGCAAGAGCACGGTCGCGGTTTCGATTGCTTGTGGCTTGCAACGGGCGGGATGCAAAGTCGGTCTACTTGATGCCGATGTTTATGGCCCCAGCGTGCCGCATTTACTGGGTGTGGACGAACGTCCCCAAGCGATAGAACGCCAACTGCAACCTATCGTCGTCGACGGAATGCGCGTCATGAGCATGGGTTTTCTCGTACCGCCGGGAGAAGCCGTTGTGTGGCGTGGCCCGATGCTTCACGGAGCACTCACGCAATTCTTGCGCGATACGAATTGGGGAGATCTCGATTATCTGATCATCGACATGCCTCCAGGCACGGGCGATATCGCGCTGACTCTCTCGCAGCTGATGCCACTCACGGGAGCTGTCGTCGTCTGTACTCCGCAGGACGTGGCGTTGCTTGATGCGGTGAAAGCGATCGCCATGTTCAACAAAGTGAACATTCCGATCCTCGGCGTCGTTGAAAACATGAGCTACTTTCTCTGCCCTGACAACGGCAAACGCTACGACATCTTCGGCACGGGAGGTGCGCGGCGGAAAGCGGAAGAGTTGAGCGTTCCCTTCTTAGGCGAAGTGCCAATTCAAATTGCGATTCGCGAACGTGGCGATGCTGGTGAGACGACAAACAACTTCGTCGATCAAGAATCTGCGCCCCATTTCAAGCGCATTTGCTACAGCCTCGTGAAGAATATCGCAATGCAAAGGGCGGCCCATCCGCCGCTGCCGACGCTTTCGATCCTGTGATGCCTCGATTGTCCAAGCAGGGCGTATGCCCGCGTGGACAAGTTGTCGGCTACTGCTGGTCGTTTCGCAACCAGCCCTTTCCTAACTTCAAGCGGCCTTTGGATTAGCAATTATGCTATCAGCTCATTCTCGTAGCGCGCAAAAAAAGACCGCCTCCTGGGAAAAGGAAAGCGGTCCGTCTCGACCTAACACACGAAAACTCACCGCGAGCGATGAGCTTTCGTGAAAGCGAAGTACTCCAGTTACTTCTTCTTTGCGGTCTTCTTCTTGGCCGTCTTCTTCTTGGCGGTCTTCTTCTTAGCAGTCTTCTTCTTAGCTGCCTTCTTGGGAGCTGCTTTTTTAGCAGCTTTCTTTTTCTTAGCCATTACAGAATCCTCCGTAACAAAAAAAGGTCAATGGTAACTTGTTCTATTCAAATTCAATTGAACACAGAACAGCGGTCACCCCGAAAGAAAAACATGTCACCCTTCCAGGGCGTCACGACAGATCATTGATTTACGACTTCGATGTCTTGCGTTGAGTGTTGACTTCTTTGTCACCGTTCGACTTCGTTGTCTTTAGGCCCCTCGTTTAATCCAGAATGAAAAATGAAAATGAATAGGGCAATGCAATGTAAAAGTTGCTAGCGTCATGCTTCATAGGTCGTATTTGTACGAATTCATCGAATTTGTGCAACACATTTTTTATAAAAAAATGAATTCTGGAAGAAAATTTTTCGTCAAACGCGGTTCAGAGGACATCTTTTTTACTTCGCGCGCATGTTATCGACGACCCACAACCAGGCGATTAGTAGAGAGCGATGCTCGTCCCATCGGCAAGCAAAAATTGCCTTGATGAAAATTGCCCCTTGGGTACGTTTCGACCAAGCCCAGGAGTGGTCAAAGTTCGCAAGCGCCAATAGCTGCGCAGAGAAAGTCGTCGTCCGAACGTTATCGAATTGTGGGACGCCAAAATTGCGAACAACTCAAGCCAATAGTCACGCATAAACCGTGAACGGGGATGAATGGGATCAAATCCATACCACGCATTTGGCACAGTAAAAATAGATATTTTTTGCGTTTTAGCTAATTCCTTCAGCCGTAGGCTGAGCCCCGTGGCACGGTCCAGCATTTCTCGCCAACTGAGCTGACAATTCGGAAATAAAACCGATCGCAAGAGATAAAATTTGGCTTCGCTCATCGCGGTCAAGACACCGAGTGGCAGGTCAGTGAGCACGACATCCGCGCCGTGCTGCTGGAGTCGCGCAACGCACGTTTCCACCCACGCGATGATCTCATCGACTGGTTGTTCATAGCCTAAATCGTTGCCAACATCGGTCACGAACGCGATTGTTGATGAAGCCGAATTGTTATCCAAAGCTTCCCAAATTCGCGCGCAAGAAATTCCTGAAAATTTTTTTCCTAAGAAGCCCGATTCTCGTCCATACGAACGTCCAAAGCCCATCGCGACATGAATCGAAAGAGGATTCGCGCTCGATCGATAAGCGGCTTCAACCGCGCTGGGAAACGAGCGCGACAAGTTGCTCGCGCCTAACAAAACAACTTGCGTTGGCTTTGATGAAGTCTCAATCTGAGACCATACATGTTGATTGTCACTCGTATCCAAGGCCGTATAACGCTAGATGTTGTATAGCGTTCTTCATAATTTTGACCGTTCGAGTGATCATTACTCTTACCATAGGTTTTGACGATACGCTTCCAGCGTTTGATAACTCGAATAAGCAAGATAACCGAACATAATCGCGGTGAAGATCGATTGCCACACGACGAGCCCGAAGATGGCCATCGCGGCGGCGGCAAACATGGAAATCTGAAGCGACAAGATAATTCCACCGCGCGGATTGCCGATCTGACAGACTTCGCGTGAGATCCTCCCCCCATCGAGCGGGTAAATGGGGAGCAGATTCACAAGTCCCCATAAGACGTTGATAAATAACAAGTTAAATACGAACTTCTGGGCATACTGATTGGTCATTCCATGCCAATAAATGCCCACTCCCAACAGCGAAATCCCCCGCGCACCTTGCACGGCGCCTGACTCGTAGATCACGCGATCGCCAATCATAATCGCGAGCCCCTGACCCATGATTTGCATGAGCGCCATCAACACCAACGCAAACGCAAACCCCGCGCATGGTCCGGCGAGTGAAATCAGAATCTGTGCTCGCGTGCTGCGGTCACAGTCTTCGCAGATTGCCAAGCCCCCCATACCGTAAAGCACGATACGTGGTTGGCCTCCGAAGTGACGCTGCGTGAGGGCGTGGCCCAGTTCGTGAATGACAATCGAGATCACGACCGCGGCAATCCAAACCAAAACTTCTTGCGGTGGAGTATCACTCCCCCCCAAACCCATGATCAGCGTCACCAACCAAAAGTAGGGGTGAATGCGAATTGGAATGTCAAACAACCGAAAGTGAAGGTCACCTTGGCTCGGTGGTGGTTCCACCAACAACATGCAGGTCTCCCTTAAGCCGCCTGCGGCTTCGTGACGGGTCGAACAGCGGGCTCCACGAATAACTTCTCAATATACTCGGCGGCACGGACCGAAGCTCCCCCGTGGCCCACTCGTGCTTTGAGCGCAGTGAGTCCTTGGACGTTCTTCTGTAGCGCCGGTTCAAACTTCAACCAATCAATAATATGCCGCGCCAAGTCGGCCGAGCGATCTTCGCACGTGAGATACTCGGGCATCAGCACATGCTCGTCGCGTGGGTCGGCAGGGTCGTAATGGCCTGCTTCGGTGGTGGCAAACGGTTCCTTGGCGGTGAGCAAATTCACGAGCGTGATGTACCGCACGGTGCGGAGCCACTTCTGCACGGTAAAAGCCAGCCGCGAAATCTGATAGAGAATCGCCGTCGGTTTCGTGCGATACAGCAGTTCCAGTGAAACCGAACCCGAACAAGCCAGGCAGCACTTGGCCGCATGAATGAGCTCCGGAGTCTTGGCGATATACAGCTCGGCATAAATTCCCGAGTCGTCGATGATCTCTTGAGCCAGGGCTCGCTGGCTTTCCTTGAACCCAGCCACCGCAAACCGCACATTTGGTACGGCCTCGCGGATCAGCTTGGCTGTCTTCAAGAAGGGCAACAGGTTGCTCTTCACTTCCTGCGTTCGCGAGCCGGGCAGAATCGTCACCAATGGCCGATCATCGGTTTGCAGCCGGTTGATGAAGGTTTGATCCAACTGCTGAGCCTCGAGCTCGTCGAAATAGGGATGGCCCACGAAGGTCGCTTGGCAGCCACGCTCACGAAACCATTGCTCTTCAAATGGCAACTTGCAGAGCACGTGGTCGACGTAGCACTGCATCTTTTTGACCCGCCAACTCGCCCACGCCCACAGCTGTGGCGTGCCATAGTAAATCACAGGGATCCCCTGGGCCTTCGCCGCCTTGGCGATGTGCCAATTGAAGCCCGGATAGTCGATCAGCACGACCGCGTCGGGCCGATGCTTCTGAAAGTACTCATCCGCTTGCTTGACCAAGCGTCGAAACTTGTTGTAGTTGGCCAGCGCCTGCCCCAGCCACATCACGGCGAGCTGTGTGAGATCAAAATTGAGTTGGCAACCGGTGTCCGCCATCTTTGGCCCGCCATAGCCCACGAACTCCCACTCGGGGTGCCGCGCGCGGAGCGCGCGAATGAGATTCGAGCCATGCAGGTCGCCGCTGGGTTCGCCCACTGAGAAAAAGATGCGCATAGTGTTCTCCCGGACCGGCGTTGCGGCCCGGCTAAGACGATGTTTCGCGATACAAATTTGGGGCGGGAGTATGGCAGATTGGGTAATTGAGGAAAAGTTCAATTTCCTGCTAGCGCCAGTGCGACTTTTTTCACCACGGCTTTTGTCACTTCTGCCGGGGTCCCAACTTTGGTGACGAAACTCCTGGGTTTTGGAACACGCCGATGTTGCAAGTCGTTTACCGTAAGGTGTTAACAATTTTCTCACGTGACAAAACACACCGAGTTTTGGTCGTAATCGTTGAGGCTGTGAATCAAAAACTATTCGTGACAAGGCGCGCTGCCTAGCTACGGGCAATTCACAATAGCACCTCGCGCGGCCAAATTCAGCAACGATCTTTGGCCGGTTAGTAGATTTGAACCGCCATGCGCGCTGAATAAGATTATGAAAAACTCGTGTGCCCACAACCTGCCGTTGACGGTTTGAAAAAATTGGCCCACGATCCCGGCAATTGCCCATCGACCTAGAGACTTTTTGCCATGCTCCGTTTTGTCGCTCTGCTCATCTGCTTCGTTACCATTTCTTCCGTTCACGCAGGTGTGATCGAGATGGACCTCTCCGCGCCGGGCGATGGTCTGCTGACTTACGACACAATCAACAAACGGGCGTGGCTCGACCTACCAGAAACTGGTGGACTCGAACTCTCCGATGTCCTAACCCAAATGGAGCCAGGCGGCAGGCTCTCGGGGTTTCAGTTTGCGATGTTAGGAGATGTTAGCGCGCTGGCAGCGTCGGCGGGTGTCGGATGGAATTGGACACCTGGCCCATATGCAGAGCAGTTGATTGATACACTCGGAATTACCGTCTGGGCTACAGGAGGCTTACTTGGTGACACGAGGTGGTCTAATGGTCTGATTGCCAAAGGTTTTGTCGACGAGAATCCAATATTTGATGACACCAATGTCTATATCTTTAGCAACTTTACTCCTCCTCAACCGGGACAAATCAATCATCCTGTATATGCACAAACTGGTGGAGGAGTGTACTCGGATGGACCTTTCTTGTGGCTAGACGGCCCGATATTCGGCGTTGGCGACATCGGTCCCTTCTGGTTGTACCGCGCCGTGCCTGAGCCACACAGCATTGCGCTGCTGTTGATGGGTTGCGGCTCGTTATTAGTTCGGAGATCCAAGAACGCTAATCTTCGCTAATGCCCACTAATAAAGATTAGCGAAGATTAGTGGTCATTAGCGTTCTTGGTTATTTTTCCGGAGCGCGGTGCAAGCACCGCGGCTAAATGAAAAATTACTGCCGATTCGCGATCACGAGTTCCAGATAACTCCGGCGTTCGACTTCGCTGAGGCCAAGTTCCTTGGCGAGAACGGCGATCGCTGCTTTCGCGGCGTCGGCTTGTGCTTCATCCTTGACGCCGATTTCGAGTTCGACGAATGTTCCCACCTTGCGAACGTCGTCGAGCGCCACTTCGATGGCAAAACCTGCGCGTTTCAATTGGCAAGTTCGCCGATTCTTGCGGACGATCGATGCCGGCGTGAAACTTAATGCCCGCAAGATCTCGCCAATCGCTCCGACGGCGTCGGGACCGTCGGCCAGCCGCACTTCATGTTCGACCCGTGACTTGGTGGTTTGGTCGAGCTTGGGCCCTTTGTACGTCAAAAAATTCTGCGGCCCGACGGCACGCATCCGAAAGGCTTCGTCGGTCTGGCCGAAGTCGCGCTGCGGATGGGCGTAGTAGCAATCGACTTGAGTCACCGCATCCGAGAGTGTTGCTCCCTGCTCGGTGAGCGCCGCTTCGATGAGAGCGAGATTCGCAACGCGGTATTTTTGTTCGATTTCGAGCGGCATGATTGGAACTTTCCGGCTCAGGATGAGCCGGCTATTTAAGGTATTGTGATTTATCGAACTTTTGGCCAGGCGCCACGCGTTCGGCCACTTGCGCGGCATCGAGCGCGAAGAGTGGGCTGATTTCGACATCAACCCCCTCGGGCACGACGGCCCCCGCCGCCAGTAACCAGCGGCGATACTGCTTAAGTAGCATTTCACGAACATATTCGGGCGTGTCGACCGCTGCCCCCGACGCATTCTTGAGCGGGGCCAGGCATTCTTCTTCGCGGTATTCCACCACCAACGGCCGCGCGGCTTGCGGCAACAAGTCAAATATGAATCGTTCGAACTTGAGTGCGTTCGGTTCGCTAGGATTGATCTTCTCGCCCGCCGTGTTGACGTAGGGCACTTTTTTCTTGGCGATGTGGAAGGGCATCATGTCTTTGAGCTTGATCGCTCGTTCCAGCAATTCGCGCTCGAAAATATGAATCGCCAAACTGCCAGCCCAAAACTTCAGCCCGCCATCGAGGTTGCGCCGTTCCGCCACATCGTCGGGAATATCGCTGTACTCGATCACATGCATTCGATCGTCGATCATCGCAAAGTTGCCCCACTTTTCGTGGGGATGCTTTTTCTGCACGGCAATCGACGTCAGCTCCGACTTGGTGAGCAGGTGATACCCGATCAATTGCGGATCGCAAATCGGCACGAGCGGGTTGTCGACTTGGAAATAGAACAACTGCTCGATGCCGCGGGCACGCATCTGGTTGAGCGCGCCGCTCGCCCCCAAAGCCGCCACCGTACCGCCGTGACCGTCGGGACTTAAAAACAACTCCCCCTTCTCGGCGAGCAGGAGCTTGCCACCCTCGATGGAGATCGCGGGCATCGTCCCCTGACAAAAGACGACGATGTCCTCGTCGGCGAGTCCGAAATTGCTGTTCTCCGCCAAGAACTTGACCGTGTCGGCGTGAGTGGCGGGGCTCGTCATAATATAGAGAGGAATCGAAGCGCCATATCGCTTGGCGTTCGCAATCACCTTCTCGACGTGAATCTGCATGAGAGTCGCGCCGGAAATCGGCCCGATCGGATACATGCTCTTCGGCAAATCGAAACCGAGCCGGCTCCCCTGCCCTCCCGCCACGACGAGCACCCCAACCTTACCAGCCTGCAGCGCGGCATGGCCGCATTCGAGGGCTTGCAGCATTTCGGCTTCCGAGGCTTCTCCCAACCGCACGGCTGGCGGCGGTTCGGCACGCCGCGAGAGTTCGACCCAATCGGGCTGATCGACTTTGCCCCGCGACAAGGAATCGATCAGTTCGAGATCGACCATCTCAATCTGAGCGGCCAAATGCTGACGCTGGACGTCGTTGAGTTCGTCCCAGAACTCGACGAGGTGTTCCTGGCCGAAGGGTGATAGCCGAGCGACCAGATATTCTTTACTGACAACGACGGGTGGCATTCAGAAAATCCATTGTTGAACCCAGGCATAAGCCAACAGGCAGAGTGCCGGGAATAAGAGGAAGATAATTCCGTACGTTAAAAGGGATGTCCAAACGTGGCGGGGCCAGCGAGCCATGGTGACGACGTACCGGAGTGCAGTGGCATGAAAACAATGATTATCAAGGCCTTGCGGCAGGCGCGCCTACCCCTGGTGGTAAACGCTTGCGCAGGGTGTTGCTCAGGGGCCCTCCCCGAGAATATACTGGAAAGTTCGGGTTCTGCCCCGTGAGCGCGCCCTATTACTTCCCATACAAAGCTCGGCTTTTACTTCAGGAGTTACCTCGTGTCATCAGGCAAGTATTTGTTCACCAGCGAAGCGGTCAGCATGGGTCACCCTGACAAGTTGGCCGATCAGATTTCCGATGGAATCTTGGACGCCCTATTGGCAGAAGATCCAATGAGCCGGGTCGCTTGCGAAACGCTGGTCACAACCGACTTTTGTGCGCTGGCTGGTGAGATCACGAGCAAGGCCAAGGTCGACTTCGAGAAAGTTGCCCGCCGGGTCATTCGCGAAGTTGGCTACACCCATGATGACATCGGCTTTAACGACAAGACCTGCGAAGTGCTGGTCCGTCTGCACAGCCAATCGCCTGACATTGCCATGGGCGTCGATGACAACGCCGAGAAGGGCAAAGACGTTGGAGCCGGTGACCAAGGCCTGATGTTTGGTTACGCCTGCAACGACACCCCCGAATTGATGCCGCTGCCGATTGCTTTGTCGCATCGCATTCTGAACCGGCTCACCGAGGCCCGTCAAAAGGGTGAAGTTAATTGGCTCCGTCCCGACAGCAAGAGCCAAGTCACGGTCGAGTTCGACGGCAACACGCCCGTGCGAATCGACACGGTTGTGGTTTCGACTCAACACAGCCCTGAAGTGTCAAACGAAGAGATCAACAAGTTCATCATCGAAAAGATCATCAAGCCTGAACTTCCCCAAGAATTGGTCGACGATGACATTATCTACCACATCAACCCGACGGGTCGGTTCGTGGTGGGTGGCCCCCACGGCGACTCGGGTTTGACCGGTCGCAAGATTATCGTCGACACCTACGGCGGTTGGGGTCGTCACGGTGGTGGCGCGTTCAGCGGCAAGGACCCCACCAAGGTCGACCGCAGTGCCGCTTACATGGCCCGCTATTTGGCCAAGAATATCGTCGCTGCCGGCTTGGCCGAGCGCTGCGAAGTGCAGTTGGCCTATGCGATTGGCGTCTCCGAGCCAGTGAGCGTGTACGTCGATACCGAAGAAACTGGCACGATTGATGATTCGCGGATTTGCGAACTGCTCAAGGAGTTTGTGTCGCTGACCCCCGCAGGAATCATCAAGCACTTGGATCTGCGTCGGCCGATTTACCAAAAGACCGCCGCGGGTGGCCACTTTGGCCGTAGCGAACCGGAATTCTCGTGGGAGAAGACCGATTTGGCTCCGAAGCTCGCCGCCGCCGCCAAGCAAACCGCTGCTGCTCGGTAAGTTGATCGCGACTTAAAGTTATCGAACCGCGAAGTGCCGACCCAGCACTTCGCGGTTTTTTTATGCGCCCTGGTCACGAATCCTTGTGGCACTGGCTGGCAAACTACGGTATCGTCGCGGCATGACGACCAGCCCACCCATCACCTGGCAGGAAGAATCGAAGGAATTGCTTTCGCCGCGCGCGATCGCAGGATTTGTCGTCGGTGCCCTCGCCACGCTCATTGGGCTCGCGCTGTTTCTCGTCGTCCGCAGGATGATGGGCGCTTTTACGGTCGAACTTCCATTTCTGATGCTCGTCGTGACGGGGCTCGTCGCGTTCGCAATCGTCGAGGGCCTACGCATCCTCTGGCGGCACAATTTGCTTGGGGCGACTCCTTACGATCATTGGATCTACAATCGTTGGATGATGGGGAGTTCCTGGCTGACCTTACCACTGCTCGCACTCGGCTTGAGTACAACCTCCCGAGATTGGCTGGTGTGGTTGCCACTGATCGCTGCCGATCAGTTTTTGTCTGTGGGCAAATTCTTTACAACTTTCTCGTCAGCAAAAACAGCTATTCCGACCCAGCTGGCTGACGATCAAATCCAGCAGATCACCCGGACCCGCGATGGAGCCGGTCACGAAACGATTCACGCTACTCTGCGGGCTGACTTCCAAATGGGCCAGCGACACGCCACGGTCTATGTCGGCTTCTGCCCACCACTCGCCACCGTGCCCGAGATCACAACCGAAGCGGCTGACGAAAATGTTTCCGAATGCAAAATCGTGCAAGCATTCCCCCACGGGGCACGAATCGATCTGCGGCTCGCGAGCCCGGCTTGGGAAGAAACGAGCGTCACTATTTATCTCACGGCTTCGTCGCAGGCAACGTAATACTGCCCAAATTGCCACGCCTGCCAACTCGCGTTGTCCGTTTTTCTCAATCCTCGTATAATCACGCGCGCTTGCGATAAGGTGCTTGCGATAAGGAGAATGGCCACGAGCCCCCAACGTATCGGTTTAGGCGAAGACAGCCATCGGCTTGCGCCGGGTGGGCCCTTGCGGCTGGGTGGCGTGGAGATTCCCCACGACCGACATGCGGTGGGGCATAGCGATGCCGACGTGCTACTACACGCGGTGACCGACGCCTTGCTCGGTGCGGTGGGACTACCCGACATCGGCGAGCTGTTTCCCGACACCGCGGAGGAGAATCGTGGCCGTGATTCGGCAGACATGCTGCGGATCGCTTACGGCCGCGTGCAGCAGGCGGGCTTCCAATTGGTGAACCTCGACTGTGTGATTTCCGCCCAGCAACCGAAGCTCGCACCGTATAAGGAAGCGATCCGCTCGCAACTGGCGGCGGTCCTGTCGGTGGCCACGTCACAAGTGAATATCAAAGCCAAAACCGGCGAAGGGGTTGGCCCCATCGGCGAACAAACTCTCATTCAGGCCCATTGCGTGGCCCTGTTGGAACTAATGTAACATGAGCACCGCGACACAAACAAAGATGAACAAGACGACCGTTCCCAATCCCCATCCGTCGCTGAAGATTTACAGCACGCTGAACAAAACCAAAACGGAATTCAAAACCGTCGAGCCGGGCAAAGTCGGCATCTATCTGTGCGGCCCCACAGTTTACGACAAGGCCCACATTGGGCACATGGTCGGGCCGGTGATCTTCGATTGTATCAAGCGCTACTTGGTCTACTGCGGCTACGACGTCACTTGGGTCGTGAATATCACCGACGTCGACGACAAGCTCATCAAGAAGGCCAACGAACGCGGCATTTCGATGCTCGACGTCGCCGAGGAGAACATCGCTGATTACAACTTCAATCTCAACGCCCTGGGCGTCGACCAGATCGATCACTTTCCCCGCGCCACCGATTGTATGGACGAGATCATCGCGCTGATTGAATCGTTGGTCGAGCAAGGTTACGCCTACGAGTCGGCAGGCGACGTGTATTTTGAAGTCGGCAAAGATCGCGAATACGGCAAGCTAAGCAACCGCAACGTCGAAGAAATGCAAGGCGAAGGGGGCGGCACGGCGGCACGCAAGAAGGGCCTCGCCGATTTCGCTTTGTGGAAAACAGCCAAGCCCGACGAACCCTCGTGGGAGAGCCCGTGGGGCAAAGGCCGACCGGGTTGGCATATTGAATGCTCTGCGATGAGCCTCAAACTGCTGGGCGAAACATTCGACATTCACGGTGGCGGGCTGGACCTTGTGTTCCCCCATCACGAAAACGAAATCGCCCAAAGCGAATGCTGCCACGGGAAACCGATGGTCACTTATTGGGCCCACAATGGTTTGTTGCGCGCCTCAAACGCCGCGGGCAAAGTCGGGGGCCGCGCCGAACGCGAGTCCGGCGAGCCCGCTTCAGTGGGCAGTGCCGGCGGTGAAGCTGAACAAGTCTCCGGCAAAATGAGCCGCTCCAAGGGTGCGGGAGGCCTCGCGCAACTGATCGAACGCCAAGGAGGTGAGCGGCTCCGCTTCTTCCTGTTGCGGACCCATTATCGCAGCACGGTCCTGTTCAACGAGCCCGCCATCGAAGAAGCCGGCACAGGCCTCGAAACATTTTATCGGTTCTTCAAGCGCTACGAGCGGATTTCAGAGAAGAGTTTTTACGATCTCGAGTTTGCTAAGACTCGAGAGGCAGGTGAATTCGATCCGGGAGCTAGTGAATTGCTTGATCAAGTCGTAATTCTCCGCAAAAAGTTTATCACTGCAATGGATGACGACTTCAACACAGGCGGCGCGATTGGAGAATTGTTTGAACTCGTGCGAACACTCAACCGTTATTGTGACGGAGCTGAGCTTGATTTTCCGTCTCGTCGTGCGGCAAAAATCGAACCATTCGAGAAGGGTTGCTCTGTACTACGCGAGCTCTCGGCGATCCTAGGTTTATTCGGCCAGCCCACTTCAACGAGCACTGGATCGGACGAGTTGTTGAACCAAGTCATGCAGCTAGTGATCGACTTGCGAACCGAAGCGCGGGCGAGCAAAAAATTTGCCACGGCGGACGCGATCCGCGACGGTATTGGCCCGCTGGGGATCACGCTCGAAGATCGTGCCGGCGGCACCGAATGGTCCGGCGGCGGCGCTGACACACTCGATGGCATCATGAAGCTCTTGATCGAGTTGCGCCAAACGGCTCGAACGACTAAGGATTTCGCGACTTCCGATGCGATCCGCGACCGTCTGGCCGCGTTGGGGGTGACGCTAGAAGACCGCGCCGGCAGCACCGAGTGGAACAAGGCATAGTTATCAATCATAGAACGCAGACAAACGCAGATTGGGCGGATATACGCGGAGCGAATCTGTGTTGATCTGCTCAATCTGTGTTCATCCGTGTTCTATTTCTTTATTTTCATTCTTATGCGTATTCTCGGGATCGATCCTGGACTCAACACCACCGGCTACGGTGTGCTGGAAATTTCTGGCCGTAAGCCGCGGCTGATTGAAGCGGGTGTGGTCCGCAGTACCCCCCGTGGTTCGATGCCCGAGCGGATCCGTGAAATCTACGACGGGTTGACCGAAGTGCTGACCAGCCTCAAGCCCGACGTTTTGGCGCTTGAGAAACTTTATTCGCATTATGATCGACCAACGACGGCGATTCTCATGGGTCACGCCCGGGGTGTGATCTGCCTCGCGGCGAGTGAAGCGGGCATCGAAGTGGTCGACTATGCCGCCACACAGGTAAAAAAAACGCTCACCGGCAATGGCCGGGCGCCAAAGTCGCAAATGCAATTGGCGATTCAACGCGAGTTGAATTTAGCCACACTCCCCGAGCCACCTGACGTGGCCGATGCTTTGGCGATTGCGTTTTGCCATTTTTGTACGGCGAGACATGGCACGCAGATGAACGCGGATTAAGTAACTACTCCACACGGCATCGGGACGATGCCGGCTAACGTGGCTTTCGTCTTGTGCTCCCGGCGGCTATCATCCCTGCATGATTACTAAAATTACAGGTCGTCCGCTGGCCGTCTCTGGTGAAACACTCACCTTGGCCGTGGGGGCGTTTGAATACGAAGTATTGATCCCCGAATTCGCCCGCCGGCACTTGCAAGACAAGATCGGCCAAGAAATCAGCCTGCACACGATTGAATATCTCGAAGGCAATCCGATGCAGGGCCGCATGACGCCACGGCTGATTGGATTTCTCAACAGCATCGAACGCGAGTTCTTTGAGCTCTTTTGTCAGGTCGATGGCGTGGGGGTGCGTAAAGCACTGCGAGCGATGGTCCGGCCCGTGCAAGACGTGGCCGAGATGATCGAGAATCAAGACACGAAGGGACTGAGTACCCTACCCGGCGTGGGTGCCGCCACCTCGGAACGAATCATCGCCAAGCTGCGCCGCAAGGTGCCCAAATTTGCGCTGCTTGTCGCGCGTGACGCACCGCATGCCGCCGTCGTGGAACGCGACGTCGTCAGCGAAGCCTTTGAGGTGCTCCGCGCGCTCGGTCATAGCGAATCCGACGCGCGCAGATTGCTCGACGACGCCCTCTCGCGCAAGAAGAAATTCAAAGACGTCGAAGAGTTACTCCACGCTGTTTACGAACAGCGGAATGCTTAGCGGATCCCTTGCGAACGCGTTATTCCGAGGGCCAGCTTTATTAATATTAATTATTGCTGCGACCCGAGGAATCTGGCTTCAATCACTTCACGTTCTCAATACGTGAAGGTACTGCAAGCCGGATCTCCGACCTCACAGAGGTCAGCCACAGTCACGCGGGCGCCGAACCTTCGGGGGCTGTCGGGGCATCCGCTGTGACAGGCCCTGCCTTGCCACTGCCCTTGCCAGTGAGATATGCCGCGAGGGCCGCCAGGGCCATCCACACGACCTCGGCTTCTTTGTAACTATTGACCGTGGGCTTAGGGATGCGTCCAGCTCCCGACACCGTGCCGGTGGCTTGCCGTTGTTGGTCCCCTGCAGTTTCAGCATCATCCGCAGCTTCGCCGTTGGCGACTTCGTCTTGGGCTTCTTGAACGGCGACTTCTCCCGGAGGAGCCGTCGGATTGGCTGGCATGACGGTGGTGACCTGGCTCATGTTCTGCATGACCTTGGCGTAAACGCCGCGTCCTCCCACAATCGCCAGCAACGTGAGTGCCACGGCCAGGGCCGCGCGGCCATAGCTTTGTGGTGCCCCAGCGGGAGCCCCCGCGTTGACACACATCCCCGTAACGAGTCCGACGGCAATCGCCAGCCAACTCAGTTCGTGTTGGGTAGTGTATTCCAGAAAAAACCAAGCCGCCGCGCTGGCTGCCGCACCGATCAATCCCCCCAACAGAACTCGCATGGTAATGCCCTTACTACAAAAAGAATGGTTCCGCCTTGCGACCACATTGTAATTCTGCGGCAAGCCGAGCGCCAAGCATTTCCACCGCCATAATCGTCCAACTCTCTTGAATTGTTACCAAAGTCCATGATTTTTCGGGCCGTGGCTGGCCGGCAGGGCAAAACAGTCGACCTGTGATGGCAGCCCATTACAATGGAAGAGCGGCTCCACTGGCCGCGTGCTTTTCTTATTCCCCGAGTTAGCATCCCTTTCCTTGGGGCAAGTCGCCATGCTTAGCCTACTTGAACAATGGCTCGTCTTTCCCAGGCCAAGGCTCAATGAGCGTGACTGGGAAGCCCCCGACCTGGCGTTTGAGGATGTGTACTTCGATGCCGCCGACGGCACGAAGCTGCATGGCTGGTACGTTCCACACCCCAATCCACGAGCTGTGGTTTTGTATTGCCACGGCAACGGCGAATATGTGGCCCACTTGGCCAACCGACTCAAGATTTTGCACGACCGGATAGGCATCACCGTCTTTGCTTGGGATTACCGTGGTTACGGTCGCAGTGCCGGCAAGCCACATGAAGTCAATCTGATTGCCGATGGACGCGAAGCACTCCACTGGCTTGCCAACAAAACGGGTCTCGACCCCAGCGACGTCGTGCTTCTCGGTCGCTCATTGGGGGGCGCCGTGGCGGTCGCGCTGGCCGCGGAATTCGAGGTCCGTGGTTTGGTGCTCGACCGCACGTTCTCGGAACTGACCGACGCCGCAGCGCACAACTATCCGTGGCTGCCTGTGCGATTGGTGATGAAGAACCGTTTTTCTTCCATCGAGCGGATCAAAAATTATCACGGCCCGTTGCTGCAAGCCCACGGAACCAACGATTCGATCGTGCCGTATGTGTTGGGCAAAAAGCTCTTTGACGCAGCCCCCAGCAAGCACAAAAAATTTCTGACCGTCGAAGATGGCGACCACAGTGGTCCGCTGCCGGAATTTTGTTACGATGCGCTCGTTGAATTTCTGGATGCGCTGCGTCCATTGAAGATCGCATCTTGATGTTCTAGCCGCAGGCGGAAGCCAGTGGCTGTCACCCATTCAACCGCGGGCTTCCGCCTGCGGCTATGAGAATTCTTAAACGCTGACCATCGTCTCGGGCATCTCGCGTAGGAACAGGTAAACCATCACGCCGAGGCTCACGATGTCGGTCATCAACGTGTCGGCCGCGGTCTGGGCCCCCACGATGGAACTGATGTAGATGAACGTCGCCGCGGCGAGTAGCGAGACACCACATAAAAATGTCGCGCTCAGGCTGATCGTGTCATGCCCCTTGGGTCGTAAACCACGCAGTTCGTGAAAAAACTGATAGAGCACGAACGCGAAAATAATCGAACTCGCGAACGAGATATCACTCAGTGCCGGCAGCGAAATCGCGGCGTCGTACAGGCCGTGAGCAAACACCATCAAGCCAAACATGGCCAAGGCTTGTGGTCCCCAGTTTTTGGGATCACGGAAGGCACGGTAGGCGTTCAAGCCGATCAGTCCGGTGAGCGCGATGTGCAAAGGATTGGCCGTGAGAAATCTCCCCAAGGTGTCGGTGCCGCGGCTCCCCGTGAGATAACCGATGTTCTCTTCGATGGCAAATCCCAAGCCGACGCACGCGGCGGTGATTAGCGCGAGCATCTCGTCACGCTTGCGCAACAGTAGCGGCATCAACGGCAGAAAGCAGATAAATTTGGCCAACTCTTCGCGTAAGCCCACGCCCAAGATAAAAAACCGCAGCCCGGGCACGAGTTCCATCTCTTCGCGCAGACCCCAGCCTTGTTCCTGATACAGAATCAAGAAACCGGTGGGCCAAATACTTAGCACTCCTAAAGCGACGGCGAACAACGTGAATGCCAACCGCCAATCCCAAGGAGGCTCCACGCGCAGGGCTTGCCATAAAAAGATCAACCAACAGCAACCAGCGAACACCGCCAACGCGACCGCGCCGGGAGAGGTAAAATCGCTAAAGATTTCGCGTGGCACGCCCCACCACACTTCCCACCACTGGCCGTTGGCTGCCAGAGCTTCCAACTGCTTCCAGTCCGAGTCGTCCCCACCCAAAAGTACATCGAGCGGCCCGACCGCCCAGCGGTCAGCGAGCCACCCCAGCACGATGCCAATTCCAATAATGGCGATCACCATCCGCCACAGAAAAGCGGGGTCGCGAGTCTTCACGCGGAGATAATTGGACCAAGTCATGCGGTGATTATTGCAGGTTGAACAGGGATCGCTAAGCGGCAAACAGCCGCTGGCAGCTTAGCGAACCCCAGATTCACGGTTTCCTCATCACGTGCCGATTTGATATATTATCGGCACTTAGCGTACAAGTGTTCAGATTCCTGGTGAGACTCGATGCCTCGCGAACCTATCCTATCTGCCGCCGATGCCGTGCCCCCCGTCGAGGCCTTCCAAACCGAGCGGCCTACGCGCGAAGAAGACGTCGCGCTCCGTCCTACGCGGATGGAGGATATGGTCGGCCAGCGGGAAGTTTATGAGCGGCTGCGGATCGCGGTTGATGCCGCGCTGATTCGCGGCGAGCCATTGGGGCATATCTTGCTCGATGGTCCTCCCGGCTTGGGCAAAACGACGTTCGCCATGTGCATCCCCCGCGCACTCAATGTGCCACTGCAAATTGCTAGCGGTGCCGCGCTAACCGCCCCCAAGGATTTGCTTCCCTACTTGAGCAACGCCGAGGAAGGTTCGATCCTGTTCATCGACGAAATTCACCGCCTCCCCAAGGCGGTTGAAGAGTTCATGTACCCGGCGATGGAAGACTTTCGCATCGACATCACGCTCGGCGAAGGGGTGTCGGCCCGTACGGTGAATATGTCGCTCCGACCGTTCACGATCATCGGCGCCACGACGCGGAGCGGTTTGCTTTCAGCACCACTTCGCGATCGGTTCCAAGTGCGCGAACATTTGGAGTTCTACAGCCTGGAAGAGCTCACCGAGATAGTCCGCCGCAACGCGGGCAAGCTGCGGATCCCCATCGCCGAAGATGCCGCGATACAAATTGCCTCATGCAGCCGTGGCACGCCCCGCGTGGCGAACAATCGCCTCCGCTGGGTCCGCGATTACGCCACAAGCCGTGCCGATGGCGAGATCACGAAGGAAGTCTCGCAAACCGCGCTCAAGATGCTCGGGGTCGATCACCTGGGTCTCGATCCGCAAGACCGCAAATATCTCGATACAATCTTGCGAGTCTTCCACGGCGGGCCCGTCGGCGTCGAGGCCGTCGCCCACACCATGAACACGGCTACTGATACGCTCACCGACGAAGTCGAACCGTTTCTCTTACGCGCGGAGCTCGTCGTCCGCACGCCGCGCGGGCGCAAACTCACCGCCGCGGGCTACACCCATCTCGGCGCGACACCGCCAGACGAATCGGCCCGCTTTCGCAATGACGGACCGTTGCCATTGTTTGAAGAAGAGTAGCCTTCAGTGCAAGCTGATGGTGATGGCAACAAAAAAACCCTCGGCTTGCGCCGAGGGCTAGTTGCTCTTGTTGTGTAAAACCGTTGCCAGCTACAGCAACCGCTTACAGGCTGTTCATATCGATGATCTGATCATCCGAGATCGTCGACACACGCTGCAACACAATGGGATCCACCGATTGCTGAATCAACTGCACGTGGCCGTCGAGAAACACGAAGTTGCTCAGGCCCGGATGCTCGCTGCCAAATTGTTCCCAGAGATTTGCAGCACCACAGGTCGCTCCCGCAGGAATCTCGCCGTGCGCCATGCCGCACTTCGTATCAGCAAGAATCGCAAACCGGTGATCCCCCGCAAAGTAAGCGGTGTCACCCTGTCGGTAGTGCATCATCGCTGGGTCTGTGTTGGGGTGAGCCTGCATCACTTCGTCTTCGGTGGGAATGTATTTCTCACCCACGGCAATCGTTTGTGACGTGCCGTCGGTCACGTTGCGAATGCTGTTACGCGAGAACGTGTAAAGCGCTCCGCCCACCGCGCCGGCCGGTTCGCCATTGAGATTGTCGATGCCAAAGTCAATGTCCAAACCGGTGCTTCCCTTGTAGTCGCCGCCAGCGGCAACGCCACGATTTTCTTCCGCGGCGGGTTGATCGTTGTTGTCAAAGTCGCGATCCGCCACGGGTTCGCGCCGGCTGGGGCAAACGAAGGTGCTCACCGGCGAGCGCATGGCCAATTGGTTTTGTGGGTCGGAGCAAGGCAACGATTTGATCAGTGCCTGATAAAGGGCCGTTTGCTCGACGTAGGGCAATAACTCAAATGCCCAGGAAACGCCATATTGTGTCACGCCTGAATTTCCCGTGGACGGTCGGCCCGTGCGGCCCGACGGGAAAACTTTCTTGGAATCGTGACGTGACTGGAGCGCGATGCCAATTTGTTTGAGGTTATTGGTGCATTGATTTCGGCGGGCCGATTCGCGCGCCGCTTGAATCGCGGGCAACAACAAAGCGACCAACAGACCGATAATCGCGATCACGACCAAAAGTTCAACCAGAGTAAAGCCACGTGTCGTCTTGACGCGCATAGTGCTTCTCCTTTGTGCTAATGATGGTTTGCCCGCGAACAGCCTCGACAAGAAAGCAATCACACAGACGGCAAACAGGCAGGATTAGGTGGTGGGAGAGAACGAGAACCGATCCGATGCGATCCCCGACAGTGTTGCCCCGATTGTAGGCCGAGTTTGAAAATCGTGTCAAACCGAACATCGCGTTGTGAAATCTTGGAAATCGCGCAAACGAGCTAACTTTCGGCAAACCGTCGCATTTGCTAGCGATTTCTAGCATCTAAGCATTGTTTGGCACGATTTTTATCTTCTCTAGCTTGCGCATATTTTTTTGCTGCCCTTGTGTTGACATCGCCGCCAGCATCACCTACCGTACTATCACAGCAGTACACATGTCTCTTCTTGATCGTGTCGCCTATGTTTCTTCACATCGACGCGCATAACGGTCTGGCCGTTTACGATCAAATTGTCCGGCAAGTGAAATTTGCCGTCGCCGATGGCACACTCACTGCCGGCGAGCTTGTTCCCAGCGTGCGCGAGCTCGCCAAGGAGCTCGCAATCAATCCCAACACGGTCGCCCGCGCTTATCGCCAATTGCAAGACGAAGGGGTCATCGCCGCGGTACGTGGCACGGGCCTCGCCGTGGAAAGCGGCGCGCGGCGCGGTTGCCAGGCCGACCGCAAGCGGTTGATTCGCCAACGACTCAACGACGTGCTCACCGAGGCCCATCTGAGCGGCCTCGAAGACAAAGAGCTTCAAGAACTTTTCACCGCCGAATTGGAAGCCGCCAAGCGGCAGCGAGGAAAATCATGAGCGATCCAAAGCCTGCCATTGTTGTAACGCGCGTATCAAAGCGCTTCGGCAATCATGTCGCGCTCAACGACGTGTCGTTCAGCGTTCCCTCGGGGACGGTCTTCGCACTGCTGGGGGAAAACGGCGCCGGCAAGACGACCACAATCAAACTCTTGCTGGGGCTGGAAGAACCAACCACCGGCAAACTCGAAATGCTGGGCCTCGATTGCCAACGCGCGGGCGATGAAATCCGCCGCCGCGTGGGTTACGTCCCCGAACGCCCTGCCCTGTATGAATGGATGACTGCCGCGGAAATCGGCTGGTTCACCGCTGGCTTTTATCCCGAACCCTACGAACACGAATACCGCAAGCTGCTCGAACAATTTCGCGTGCCCACCAATCGCAAGATCTCGCAAATGTCGAAAGGGATGCGGGCCAAAGTTTCGCTCTCCCTGTCGCTTGCGCCTCAACCCGAACTTTTGATTCTCGATGAACCCACGTCGGGGCTCGACACGCTCGTGCGGCGCGAATTCTTGGAAAGCATGGTCGATATCGCCGCCGCGGGACGCACGGTGTTTCTCTCCAGCCATCAAATCGGCGAAGTCGAACGGGTGGCCGACATCGTGGCGATTGTTCGTGAAGGTGAGTTGTTGGTCGTCGAGTCGCTGGATCGGCTCAAGTGCCAGATTCATGAGCTCACGTTCACGATGAACGGCACGCGCGAACCGGAGATTCCTGGCCAAGTGATCGCCCGTCGGCAACAGGGCAAGCAATGGCAGCTTATCGTGCGTAGTGATGAAGACATTGATTTCAACACACTAACCGCGCAAGCCGATGTGCTAGCCGTGGAATCCCGGACGCCGTCCCTAGAAGAAATCTTCGTGGCGTATATGCAGAGCGAAAGAAGTACCGCACAAGACTTGTCTAACGCCCAGGGATTGCAATCCCTGGGAGTTGGCCGGGGAATAACAGGTGACTCATGAACACCCTCAGCATCAACTCATCGCGGCCACTCGTCGCGCGGTTTGCCTGGAAAGAATACCGCATGCTGCGCGGGCTGTGGCTGGCATCATTTCTGATTGGCTTATTTCTTCAAATCCTTCCCTACATTCTCACGTCTGGCACGATGCGGACTTATCCGGAAGGAGGATTTCTCGTCGCCTGGATTGCCGCCTCGCTCTATTCCTTCGGAGCAGCGATCACGATGTTCTGCGCCGAAACGGAAGAGCGCACGCGCGACTATTTGCGTCTGCTCCCCGGAAATGCAACGCCCATCATCGCCACCAAGCTGGTCATGGCTTTTGCTACAGCCGTGGCACTTGGCTGTGTGCTTTCGCTCACAAGTTGGTTTCTCGCCGACTACACGTGGTCGAATTCGCGTCACGCTGAGCTCGCCTTTGCACTCGGTGGCGTGGGTATACTCGAAGGACTCGCCTGGGGACTTTTGTTCTCACTCTGGTGGAAGCAACCTTTGCTCGCCTCGGTGGCCGCGATAGCTTGTGCCTCACTCGGCGCACAGCTGGCGATCCTCGGCACGACTGAAGCTTATGATGCCTTTTCGCTGGAGGGCTATCGGGCCGCCGTGCCGGGTCGGCTGCTGATCTGCCTGGCCGTATTGATCCTCGATTCTGTCCTCGCCAGCCAATGGCTCTATCCCCGTCGGAAGCACGAACGAGTTTCGCGTCGTGCGATGACCATCGACCTACCAGCAAGCAACACACATGCTCGTGTTCACACCGCCGCGTGGCCTAGAACCAAGATGTTCACGCGGCTTTTATGGCAAACGTGGCGGGAATCCTGGAAAATGATGCTGGCCGCGATTGCGATCTCGGCAGTGCTGATGACATCCCTCATGCTGCCAGCCTACATCAGTTCACCCCATGACTTTCTCAAGTCACTGCCGTTTGTGGCGTTGATTCCCCCGGCCCTGTTGGGTGCCCTCGCTTTCCGCGCCGATCAACAGCGCGATCACCGGCTGTTTCTCGCGACCCACGCCGCGAAGCCACGCTACGTTTGGCTGGCACGGCATGTTGTTTGGTTCGGGATTGTGTTGGTCGTAGGAATGATTGCTCACTACGCCTACTGGCAATGGTTAATCGATCAGATCATAAACCAAGAGAAAAGTAATTCTCTTCATGATTGGGCTTGGTTTTCTCTGATGGGCCGGGACTATAGCGCAATAGACCCGCCGGAAGTACAAGCATGGAGGATGAGCTTTCTGCTGCGAACTTCCCTCCGTGGGATTGCAACGTTCTGGTGTGCCTTTGTCTCGGCCTATGGCGTCGGCCAGCTTTGCTCGATGCTCATTCAGCAATCGCTGTTGTCTGGCCTCCTGGCGGTTTTGTTTGCAGTCGTTTTAGCCGCATGGTCGGTGCTGATGTTTCTTTGGGAGATGAATCCGTTTGCTTTCGTGTTACCCATTGGACTCTCTGCAATCTCGGCGACATTTCTGCGAGTTCCTGAGTGGCTCCTGCAGAAGAATCGATGGAAGCACTGGATTGTGCCGACAATGGTCATCGTGTTGCCCCTCGTAGCACTATTTAGTGCGGTTCCAATAATTCGTAATTTGCAAATTAAGTATTTGATTAGTTCATATGCTTTTCGGCGCGAACCACTAGAAACCGCGTTCCAAAAATTTGCCGAGTTAGAAAAGAATCAACAAGAAACAAAACGAGAGATTGAGCTCGTTTCCATACAACCTGCATTGTCGATTGACGAAGTCGTCATCGATGGCAAAAAGTTCAAAGATTACTTACTCACGGACCGTGCTTTTGAATTCTATTACACAAGAAATAGAGATAAATTGACGCCCGAAGATGTGAAAACAATCGAGAGATTTCAAGTCGCTCAGCAGCAAGACTTTTATGAAAAGAACCGTACTGCCATCCCTGAACTCGTCAAAATCCTTGACCGTCCTGGTGCGGCCATGCCATACGACTATGCATCGCATATTGATGAAGAATCGGTCCAAGAGTTTGCTTATTTACTGACCGAAGATGCTCAGCGGCTCACCAAAAAAGGGTCGCTCGATGATGCTTGGCATCACCTACTAGCTATAGTTCCACTTATGCCACAGCTGTACTGGGAAAATGAAAGCAGAATATACCGATTAGGAAGAAATGATTTTTACAAGGCAGTTCTAAAATGGGCCACACATAGTGACCAAACGAGCAAGCGTCTCAAAGAGTCCATCATTGAACTTGAACAGAGGTTCGCCGAACTGCCTACGCCAAGCGATAGAATTCTCTTTTATCGCAACTTTGTGGAAAAAATTCTTTCGGGACAAGCAGTTGCTGAAAACTTTGGTAACATTCAATACTATTTTTTGAACTCCTTACCAGGGGAGCGAGAACGAGCATTGGTCGCGCTTGACCGGTTTACTTTGCAAGCACTTAATTATGCGGTGGCCGTCGAAACCCTCATACAACCAAAAAGCTTTCGCTATGGCACTGCTGCCCAACGAGTAAACAGCGTCCGCGATCTGCTCCAAGCCGCACCAAATCGGATGATCTTTGTCAACAATGATCTCGTCACTGGTGGTGAGGGCCGAAGTGCTTGGGCAAACGATGCTGCCGCTACGAGCGCTACAAGCTTCCTGACCGCTGAACAGTTTGGCCACAGTGGAGAAATTGCTAGCCTTCTCAAGAATTGGGTTGCCGATGAAACAAGTCGACGAGGGCTTTTGGTGCAACTTGCACTGATTACTTACCAACTCGATCACGAAGAGTATCCTGAAAATCTTGTCGAGCTTAGTCCTGATTATTTGTCATACGGAATAGCAGTCGATCCTTATTCGGGAACTTACTTCTCTTATCAGCCAGAGGGACTGAAGTATGACCTGCAAAGACCAATTGAACTCTCCGCTCATACGCCATTCTTCTGGAGTGTCGGTATCGGGAACATGCATTTAGTTACCGTCGCTCCGTACGAACAAACCGGCTTCTCGATAACAGAATCTGGTCGCCATGCAGAAGCTGGAATGGTTTTCTACGGTGATTCCGCAGACGGGATCGAGATAGAAAAACAGACTGACGAGCCCTCTTTTGAGTTCCAAAACACTGAGTATCACTTCGGGTACGGCTGGCTAAATAGACCTCGCGAACGCCTCGTTTTCCCTCTCCCGAAAATCGACGCCCCACAAGGCACCAAACCGACGACAAACGCCCCCTAGCCGGATCGCAACGCGATCCGGGAATCCCGGAGGGCGTGGCCCTCCGGCTAGGGGCACCAAATCGCTGCTTTTTGTCGGTGTTTCGCTCAAAACCGGGCATTGACACTTAGCCCAAAAAGCCAGTATTCTGGGTCGTTTCCCAATTGCTCACAGACATTAGTAAGTTGGAAGGCGCGAGCCATGGCTGTCCCCAAACGCAAACATTCGAACTCCCGTTCCGGCAAGCGTCGTTCGCACGACTTTTTGAAGCCTCGCCAATTGCAGGCTTGCCCGAAGTGCAGCACGCCGAGTCCCTCGCACGTTGTCTGCCCCAACTGTGGCCACTATCAAGGCCGCGCGATGGTCGAAACCGAGGAGTAGACCCTCCCCTAGCCCCTTCCGGCGGAAGGGGGACTGCATCTTAGTGAGGCCAGGCTGCCGTGACCAAAACTGCCTTTCTCTTTCCTGGTCAGGGGGCTCAAGCCGTCGGCATGGGGGCCGCGCTCGCGGCGTCGTTGCCTCGCGCCCAAGAGCTCTTTGCCCGTGCGGCCGACATCCTGGGCTATGACCTGTTGGAACTCTGCACCAACGGCCCCGCTGAAAAGCTCAACTCGACCGTTTACAGCCAGCCCGCGTTGTTCGTGTGCAGTCTGGCGGCGCTCGAGCAATTGAAACAAGACAATCCCGCGGTCGTCGAAGCGTGTGCGGCCACGGCCGGACTGAGCCTCGGCGAATACACGGCCTTGGTCTTCGCCGGCGCACTCGATTTCGATTCCGGCCTACGCGTCGTCCAGGTCCGTGGCCAAGCGATGCAAGACGCCGCCAATGCTTCGCCCAGCGGTATGGTGAGCGTATTAGGCATGGAACGCGACCCATTGCAAAAGCTCGTGGACGAAGCTCGTGGCGACGACGTATTGCAGCTCGCCAATTATCTGTGCCCCGGAAATATTGTCGTCTCGGGGAGCAAGGCCGCGTGCGAACGAATCACGCCGCTAGCCGAAGCCGCCGGGGCGATGAAGGTGATTCCGCTCGCCGTGGCGGGGGCCTTTCACACGCCGCTGATGCAGTCGGCCGTGGCACGCTTGGCCGGGGCTCTGGCCGAAGTCGACATCAAAAAACCGCGAATTCCCGTGGTTTCCAACGTCGACGCCCGTCCGCACGACGATCCGGCGGAGATTCGCGCCTTACTACAAAAACAAGTTGTCGCACCCGTGCTGTGGGAAGATTCGCTCCAGTGGCTGCTCAAGGATTTTGGCATCGAGCAGTGCTACGAAATCGGACCGGGCAAGGTGCTCAAAGGATTATTGAAACGCATCGATCGCAAATTTTCCTGTGAAAGCGTCGAGGCGTGAGTTCAAAACATAGAACACAGATAAACACGGATTTAACTGATTTGCGCAGATGATTAACAAAATGAACTGATAAAAAAATATTATCAGCGTCAATCCGCTTAATCAGTGTTCATCCGCGGCCTATCAGAATCAAGCAAAGAGGATTCAATTAAGACCATGGCAGATTCCCCATCACGCAGAATTCAAGTTGATCTCACAGGCAAGACGGCCGTTGTGACCGGTGCCTCGCGCGGCATTGGCAAGTCGATCGCCGTCACGCTCGCCCGCGCGGGGGCCAAGGTGGCTCTTGTGGCGCGCAGCGCCGACAAGCTCGCCGAAACCGCCGCCGAGATCACCGCCGCTGGCGGAACTGCAGCAGTATTTGCCTGCGACGTTGCCGATTCAGCCGCAGCCACGAACGTGGTCGACACGGTTGTCGCCGACTGGGGGCGGCTTGATATTTTGGTGAACAACGCCGGGATCACGCGGGATACGCTCCTCCCCCGCATGACTGACGAAGAATGGGACGACGTCATTGCCACCAATTTGCGCAGCGTGTTCCTGTTCTCGCGGGCGGCAGCAGGGGCGATGATGCGAACCAAAACGGGGCGGATCATCAACATTTCGAGCACGTCGGGCATCATGGGAAATCCGGCTCAGTGCAACTACTCGGCCTCGAAGGCGGGCGTCATCGGCTTTACGCAAACTCTGGCCCGCGAACTGGCCAGCAAGCGTCGTCAGATCACCGTCAACGCGATTTGCCCCGGGTTTATCGCCACCGACATGACAGCGGCCCTGATGAAAGCGGCCGGCGAGGACCTGGTGATGGAACGGATCAAGGCAGCCGTGCCGCTGCAACGTCAGGGAGAACCTGAGGAAATCGCCGACGCGGTGCTTTACCTATCCAGCGATTCGGGGGCCTACGTGACGGGACAAACTTTGGTGATCGACGGCGGCCTAACTGCTTAGCAGTTCACGGGTTGCCGACGACCGGCGTAGCCGAGGCGACCTAGACACCAATCGGAAGAAACTGTATATCTTGACCACCTTCGCGGGAACGATCTATTTTAAATCGCTTGCAAAGCTTGCCTCAACTGAGATGTTGTGACAGCGAGCAGGTTTTTCCGCTTGGAATAACTAGGGATTGTTGAACAGTACACAGGGTTGAAGTCGTTGGCGGGTTTTGGGCGGTGACCTTCTCGCAAGCAACGGCTTCATTGTCATATTTCATTTACTGGGTTAAAGGAGACCATCCAAGTGGCCTCAACACTGGAACGCGTTACTGACATCGTGGCGGAGCAATTGGGCGTCGATAAAGACAAGATCTCGCCGGAAACCTCGTTTGTGAACGACTTGGGTGCCGACTCGCTCGACACGGTCGAGTTGGTCATGGAACTCGAAGAAGAATTCGACATCAACATTCCCGACGACGCCGCGGAAAAAATCCAAACCGTCGGTCAGGCCGTGGATTTCATCGAACAGAATAAGTAAGTCTCTGCTTTGCCAATTCCCGGCAAAGCGATTCACGAGATGCTTTGCGGGATTCAGCCCGACAGATCCGCGACGTGGACAACCACGCCGCGGTTTGCTGTTGCTTGCCTCTTTGCTCTTGATAGTCGAAGAATTTCCAGATGAATCGCCGCGTTGTCATTACCGGAATGGGGGTCGTCACCCCGCTGTCATGCCAGATCCCTGAGCTGTGGCAGAAGATTCTTGAGTGTCAAAGCGGCATTCATGAGATCCGCCATTTCGACGCGAGCGACTACAAAGTGCGCTTCGGCGGCGAAGTGTATGACTGGACCGTCGAAGGCTACATCGATACCAAGGAAGAAAAGCGGATCGACCGCTTCACGCAATTTGCATTGGTCGCAGGTATCGATGCGGTCAAAGATGCGGGAATCGACTTCGAGAAATCTGATCGCTTCCGATCGGGAGCCATCATTGGCTCGGGGATCGGGGGCTTGGGCGAAATTATTTCCCAGCATGACCGACTGCTCGCCAGAGGCCATGACAAAGTCTCGCCCTTTACCGTTCCCAAGATGATGCTCAACGCGGCGAGCGGTCAACTTTCGATTCACTTTGGTATTCGCGGTCCGAATTATGCCGTCGCGACAGCCTGTGCGAGTGCCACCAACGCGATGGGTGAAGCGTTCAAGGCAATTCGCTACGGCGAAGCCGACGTGATGCTCACCGGCGGGACGGAATCCGCGATGCAGCCAATTAGCCTGGCTGGCTTCTCGAATATGAAGGCGCTCTCCACGCGAAATGACAGTCCCACGAAGGCCAGCCGGCCGTTCGATATCGACCGCGATGGCTTCGTGCTTTCCGAAGGGGCCGGGATTCTGGTTTTTGAAGAACTGGAATTCGCCAAAGCACGTGGCGCACGGATATACGCCGAAGTGCTCGGCTATGGTGCCAGCGCCGACGCGGGTCACATCACCCAACCCGACGCCGAAGGGACCGGCGCCGCCCGGGCCATGGTCAACGCGCTGATCGATGGCCAACTCAATCCCAGCGACATCGACTACATCAACGCCCACGGCACGAGCACGCCGCTTGGCGATAAGGCGGAAACAATCGCCGTCAAGCGCGTGTTTGAAGACCAAGCGTTCAAGCTGAATGTCTCGAGCACTAAGAGCCAACTGGGTCATTCGCTCGGAGCGAGTGGCGGCATCGAACTTGTGATGTGTGCCCTGGCCCTTCGCGATCAGATCGCGCCACCAACGATCAACCTCGACACACCCGATCCCGATTGCGATCTCAATTACACGCCCAACGCTCCGCAGGAACGACCCATCCGCCGCGCGATGAGCAACAGCTTCGGCTTCGGCGGGCATAATGCTTCGATCATTATCGGCAGATTAGCAAACTAACGACTTGCTAAAGATGCGATAGGTCTTGTACTTCTTACCGCCGACGCGTTCGATCATGCGGTTCACGAGCGTGTTGTCTTCAAGCGTCCAACTGCATTCGGCACCTTGGTAATCGAACTTATCGATACTGGTACGCAGGGTTTGCCAGATTAGCGACTCGGCCACACCCCGTTTGCGATAGCCGGGAACAACTCCCAGCACCGCCAATCGGCCCGTGCGAATCTTCTTCAACCGCATAGCAAGTCGAATAAGTCCAATCGGCAAACCGCCGTTCATCAAACGGCCACCTAGCGGCTGAATCGCTTCATTGATATTCGGCAGCGTGATCGAAACGCCCACCTGCTTGCCGTCGACTTCAGCGAATTGAACCAATTCAGGAACCGCGAGTCGCTTGAGGTCGCGCGCCAAATGATCGAACTCGACATCGCTCATCTTCACGAAGCCCCAGTTCTGTTCCAACGATTGATGATAAATCTGTTTGCAACGGGCGATCTCGGCGTCGAAGTCGTTCATGTCGAGCGGACGAACTTTCACCTGATAGCGCTCGGTCAATCGGGTCACGCGATCGCTCCACGCGGCGTCCATGTTGTTGTCACGGCTGAACCACCAAGCATAAAGATCCTTGGCTTTCTCCAAACCGTATCGCTTGAACAGACGTTCGTAATAGGCGGGCTGATGGTTCATCATCACCACGGGAGGTGTATCGAAACCATCGACCAACAAACCGCAGGGATAGTTGGTGGAATAATCAACCGGGCCCATGATCTGTGTGCGGCCACGTGCGCGGAGCCAGGCACTCGCGCGATCTAACAACGCACGCGCCGTGCGGACATCGTCGATCACTTCAAACATGCCGAAGCATCCGAGATTCGTGCCGTGGACTTTGTTGTACGCGGGATCATCGCTGACCACGATGCGGCCAACGACCTGGCCGTCACGCCGAGCCAGAAACGCTTGGGCGGCACCGTGCTTGTAAAACGGGTGCTTCTTGGGATCGAGAAACTCGCGAACCTGCATGTCGAGCGGGGCCACCCAGTTGGTATCGCGTTGGTGAATGCGTTTGGGAAGTTCGATAAATTCTGCAACATCGCGGCGGGAAGCAATGGCATGCACGCTGACCGGCGCGGCGGCGGTGCTCAACTCGGCCCAAGCACAGCGGGGAGCGGCAACGGGCAGAAACGGGGAATAGAGGGCGGATGCGAGGCTCATGGCGAACTCCTTTGAAGGGCGAAAATTCAGGGCTGAATTACCAAGCGTGATTCGGCGGGAGTTGTTACATGAGGGGCTGGGGTCTGGGGGCTAGGTCTTGGGGTTGTTGTAATGCCTGCTCCTTGATGTGGTGGTTTTGGATTTTCGCAATGTGAAATTTCTGATCTCTGACTTCCAGCCCCTGGCCCCTCTCGTTCTGCTTTGCAAGGTTGGCCAGGTTTGCGTGGTTTGCGGGTCTCTTAACTGTTGCCAAGCTGTTTGGGGGGACTGGGAGCTTGGGATGAGGGAACGAACGACTTCTCAACACTGGCCCCTGACCCCTTTCTGCGAACTTTGTCATCTTGTTCAACTTCATCAACTTAGTCACGACCCGGGATTGATCAAGTTGATGTGTACTCGTCTTTATTACCACCTTCAGCGGGTCTCGACGTTTCAGCGCGCAGCTTGGGGTGCCACTGTTGGCTTGCCCAACAGTGTGTTCGCGGCTGTTCGGTCATTCCCGTGAAAGCGGGAATCCAGCATTTACTCTGGCTGATCGCTGAGAGATTTCACTCCCTTCATACCATATCGCGCGGCCAAAAGCGTGGGAAAAATTTCGCCACGTATTTCTTAATCTATCCTAATCGAAGCTAAACATTTCCTGCCAGGCGATCAGAAGGCCAATAGTCTGAGCGGTCACTAATTGTTTGCACCCGGGTTGTCTCGCCGCTATCATGAACGGACTTCTTTTTCCCGTTCGAAACCTGATTCCCTAGGATTCTCAGCATGACACGGAGTCGCCGTTTACGGGTCGAGTCTCTGGAAGATCGCCGGATGTTGGCGACGTTTACGGTCACGAATCTTCTTGATGGGCCCGTGACAGCTGCGGGACAACTTCCGGGAAGCTTGCGGCAGGCACTCTTTGATGCGAATGCCTTGGCTGGCGCGGACGAGGTTGAGTTCGCGGTCAACGGCACGCTGACATTGACCGCCGGTGAGTTCAGGGTCACAAGCGAGCTGACGATTGAAGGCCCCGGCGCGGAGTTGCTCACGATCGACGCCAGCGGCAACGATCCCACACCCACGACCCACAATGGCGACGGCAGTCGTATCTTCCGAATTGACGACGGCAACGACTCGCAATTCTTGGCCGTCGCGATAAGTGGTTTGATGCTTACAGGTGGAGACGCTGGTGGAGCTTTTGAACAAAGTGCCGGCGGGGCGATTTACAGTCGCGAGTCGCTAACATTGTTTGATGCAACGTTGACTGACAATGCATCTCGAAGCTCAGGCGGTGCCGTCTACTCGGCGAACGCACAAGATGGTCTCACGGTGATCTATGACACAGATATCGTCAACAATGAGGCTTCTGGTTCAGGAGGTGGACTACATATCACCGGCGCGGCGAACATCACGAGAGTTCTCGTGAACGGCAATCTGGCCAAGGATGGCAGTGGTGGCGGTGGGTGGTTTTCAACCGGCACAACTCTACAACTTGTCCATATTCTCGACAGCGAATTCTCCGACAATACCTGCGCCGCTTCGGGAGGCGGTTTTTCGGGCACTTATTTCACACTCATCGGAAGTCAGATCACTGGAAACACTGCAGGCGGACGTGGCGGCGGAGTTTCGGTCTATGGAGTTTCTGCCTTTGAGGACAATTACTTTTCCGACAACCACGCCTCGGACGTCGGTGGAGCCCTCAACATTGGCCTTGGTTCAAGTACAGCTACAACACTCGTGCAGAATAACATCATCACGCGAAATTATGCAGAAAATAATGGAGGAGGAATCAACACCCGCGCAAAAACGACGATCACGGGAAATACGATCAGCGAAAATACCACCAACAGACTTGGGGGTGGCCTATTTCTAACGAGCAATGCAGATAACAGCATCGTCCAAAACAACCAATTCACCAACAACAGCGCGATCTTAGATGGGGGTGGCATCTACACAAATCAAGATGGTGGTCACAACCTGATTGAAGACAATCTGCTCTCTAATAACCAAAGTGGTGCCAGGGGCGGAGGCATGTTTGTCGAGGTAAGTGCAGGTTCCTTGGCGATTACCTCCAACACTTTTGACGCCAATCAAGCGGTGTCCGATGGTGGTGGTATTTATGTCACTACCGATCATCACGATATCGCTGGGTCGCTACTACTCCAAGAAAACTCGCTGTTCAACAATCAGGCGTCCGGAGGTGGCGGCTTTGTTATCAATACCGACGCCGAGAGTTTTTCTGCGGTCGTCGATAAGAATTCCATCTACGAGAATTCCGCAGGTAGCGGTGGCGGTGGTATTCTCGCGGTCGCTGCCGGAGACATAGAATTTGTGAATAACAGCGTCTATCGAAACGAAGCTTTGGGATCGTTCTCCGATGCAGGAGGCTTGTTGCTGCTCAACGGAGGTGGCACCATCGATATCGTTAACTCGACAATCTCGACGAATTATTCTGGTGCAACCGGCGGCGGCATCTCAGCCTTGACCCAGGGCGGAACGACATCCATCGAGCATAGTACGATTGCTTTCAATCGAACGACTTCCACGGTCGGTGGGGGTGGAGGCATCTATCACGTCGGGGCGGGCCTTTTGATTGATCACACGATCGTCACGGACAACTTATCGGGAAGGGCAGACGCGGCCGTCCGAAATGTTTACGACGTGAGTGCCACGATCACCGCAACTTTCAGTCTGCTCACCGGCAATTCCCGGCTTGATGTGCTGCGGGATAACGGGGGACAAATTCTTACTCATGCGCTTTTGGCGGGAAGTCCTGCTGCTGATGCCGGTGACCCACTGGCGGTCGCTGGCGCGAATGGCGTGCCAGTCTTCGATCAGCGGGGCTCGGGATATTCCCGTGTGATTAATGACCGCATCGACATCGGCGCATTCGAGCGGCAGCCGCTCACGATCGTGGTCGACACAAAAGTCGATGAGAACGACGGAGACCATTCCGCTGGCGATCGGTCACTTCGTGAAGCCATCGAAATCACCAATGCCTCGCTTGGCTTCGACGTCACGATTGAATTTGCCGCGACGCTCATGAATGAAACTATCGTTTTAACTCATGGTCAACTCGTCGTGACCAATGGTTTGCGAGTTGTCGGATTGGGCGCGTCGGCATTGACAATCGATGCTAGCGGCAACGATCCGACACCACAGCTAAACAATAGGGATGGTAGCGGTATTTTTAGCCTACAACCTCCGAATTCAATCGTCACGGAGTTTTTCATTTCCGGATTGACGCTTACTGGTGCAGACAAATGGGGCGAAGGAGGAGCGATTGCCACGGGAAGAAAGTTGACCCTGAGTGATTGTGTGCTGACGGATAATTACAGCAACATGGGAGGCGCCATCTTTGCGTGGAGTGGTCTCACTATTTTCGACTCGGTTTTGACAAATAATGGCGCTCAATTTAGGGGTGGCGCAATCTCGGGGGGCGACACGCTTTTGATCGAAGGAAGTGAACTGAGCAACAACTTGGCAACGAGCGGTGGAGCGATTGACTCACAGTTTGGCACGATAAAGATCATGGAGAGTTCGATTCAGGATAATTCGGCCACAACCGGAAGTGGAGGAGGCATACTTCTTAGTTCTGGAACTGTAGAAATTGTACGAAGTACCATCAGCGGGAATTCAGCTGCTACCAACGGAGGGGGAGTGGCAGCTCCGACGATCGTCATCGACTCATCGTTGATTTCCGAAAACTCTGCTCGAGATGGCGGCGGTGTTCATGTCGTTTCGTCGCTGACCACCTCGAATGCGACGATTAGTGGCAATCGTGCATTGCGCTCCGGCGGAGGTATTTTTGCGGCAACGATGACTCTCAATCATTCCACGATTGCTAACAATACGGCGGATAGTGATCTCGATGGCATAGGTGGTGGAGGCGGAGTTTGGAAATCTTCTGGCGCAACCACTCTCAGTCACTCAATCATTGCAGACAACATCGGTAACTTAGGAAATTCGAGCGACATCGACACGAGTGCCGCAGCCACGACGTCGTTCATCGCCAACTACAGCCTCGTTGAGGATACATCGGGCTTAGCACCAGCTCATGTGAGCGCCTTATCATCCGGTCAGGGAAATATCCTCAATATTGATCCCCTGCTGGGGGAGCTTGGTCACAACGGCGGTCCGACCCTAACGCATGCCTTGCTGGCTGGCAGCCCAGCCATCGACGCTGGTGATCCCAATATTGTTTCTCCTCCAGAGTATGATCAACGAACCACAGGCTTTAATCGTCTCTCAGGTGCACAAATCGATATTGGAGCTTATGAAGTTCAGGCGTCGACATCACAAAATGGTGATTTTAATGGCGATGGAATTGTGAACGGTCGAGATTTCTTGCTATGGCAACGATATCCCATGGTGGGCGAGCTCGAAAAATGGCAAGCAGGGTATGGGATCGGTTCCTTGTCAGGAATGAATGCTCCGTTGGTGGCGCTGAGTGCGAGTATTCAGGATAAATACGGAACTTATGAGGACGATGAGGAAACATCTGTATCGTTGATGTTTGGTAATTCTTACTCACCGCCCACTGAAGTGGGCTCGCCAGAGGCGAATGAATTGTTTGTGGAGAGCGTGGATCTTGCGATTGAAGAGCTGAGCGATGTAACGCAGAGCGGCGTGCGGGAGTTTGGCGAGATGGTGGTTATTAGGCACCGAACCACACACCGACCGATGAAATCGATGGCATGGGATAAGTCTCGAGCTTAAAAGGCCGATGCATTGCGCTTTCATGTGCATTTGCAATTATGAAAATCTGCTAAAGATTTTCAAAATCCTGCCCCGAGCATTTTGCGTCTACCAGTGGAACACCCTGGGATCAAAGAATCCAGACAATTTTGTTGAAATCACCCCCTGGTTGGGGTAGGATGCGGCTAACCGGCAGGAACGCGGGTACTCTTTTTAGCCGCTACCGATCTGGAACAGATGTCTTTTCTTGGCCGCAACAGCTGGACAGCCGTCCTCTGAATTTATGGACTTAGCGCAAGGAACACGTTATGTCACTTCGTCGTCAGATGCAGGTGGAGTCCTTGGAAGATCGCCGAATGCTGGCGACGTTTACGGTCACGAATCTGCTCGATGCTCCTGTGACAGCCGCGGGGCAATTGCCGGGGAGTCTGCGGCAAGCGATCTTTGATGCGAACACCTTGGCTGGCACGGATGAGATTGAGTTCGCGGGAGTGTCGGGAAGCATTTCGCTGACCGCCGGCGAACTGGTGATTAGCGATGACGTGACGATCGCGGGTCCCGGTATTGCTCTATTAACAATCGACGCCAGCGGCAACGATCCGACACCAGAAACAAACGACGGCGATGGGAGTCGCATCTTCAGGGTCGACGATGGTGATGCTGAAAATGCTCTCAACGTGGCTATCAGCGGTCTCACTTTAACGGGAGGTGACGTCGCTGGCGATGGGGGAGCGATTTCGAATGTTGAAAATTTGACCCTCAGCCAAAGCGTCGTCAGTGGCAATGGAACGGGCGGTTTTCGTAACGATCCTTATGGCAATGATGCGTTTGGTTATTCAGGGGGCGGCATTTGGTCGGATGGAGTATTAACTGTTGTTGATAGTCAGATTACCAACAACGCTGCCTCGCAAAGTGGGGAGTCAATCTATTTCGCATCAAGCCGGGGCGGTGACGGAGGCGGCATCGCTGCTCTGGGGACGCTCACCATTTCAGGTAGTCTGCTGGCGACCAATTCCGCAGGTCAGGGAGGAGGACTCAACGGCCGAGGGGGGCATGGCGGAGCAATCTGGTTTGATGGCAGCTCGCTAACAATTACTGATTCCACGATTTCGGGCAATACTTCCGGAGATGGCGGAGGAACCTTCGGCGGCGAGAGTGGCCATGGGGGAGGCATCTATGCCGAGGGTAGCGTGTCGCTTGATGATGTGTTGCTCCAAGATAATCAAGTCGGCACGGCAAGTATGCGTTATGCAGGCGGATCCGGAGGCGGAATGTGGGCGGTCGGAGTAATCGAGATCAGCAATAGCTCGATCAGCGGCAACAGCGCTGGTGATAGTGCATCTGCGAGCCCGTATGAGAACGGTGGCAACGGAGGCGACGGTGGCGGGCTCTTTTTGGGAAGCGCTGCCACGATCATCAATTCCACAATCGCCGACAACAATGCGGGTGACGGTGGCCGAACCCTAGGAGCGACGTCAGGCCACGGTGGCGCGGGTGGTGGGATTCGTTCCTCGGGGACCCTGACGATTCTCGCCAGTACGATTAGTGGAAATCGTTCAGGTGAAGGAGGAGGCACCTTTGCTTATGGCACGGGTGGTCGGGGCGGCGCTGGCGGTGGAATTTTCGCCGGTGGAAACTTGGTCATGCACGAAAGCTCGGTTGTTGGCAATTCGACCGGCGATGGCAGGGGTGTCAGTTATGGCGCCTCACCTGGCGGCGAAGGGGGTGGCATCGCCGTGCTCGGTGCCGTGGCAATCCATGGTTCGACAGTTTCTGGTAATACCACGGGGCAAGGAGGCGGTGGTGGTGAAGCGGACGGGGGTGCGGGCGGAGGGATATGGCTGAGCGGAAGCTCGCCCAAACAAATTACCAACAGCACGGTCTCGGGCAACACGACGGGGCGAGGGGGCGCCGATGGAAGACGGAGCTATGCCGGCAATGGCGGCGATGGAGGCGGCATTTTTATCACAGGCGCCGGAATTCTCACACTTTCGCACAGCACGATCACAGGAAATACCACGGGTCTCAACGGCCCCGAGAGCTATGGCTACCTTGGATATGGTGGCGGTTCGCTCGGCAACGGCGGTGGAATTTTTGCTTCGACTGCCGCCGTTAATCTGAACAACACGATCGTCGCCCGCAACACGCGAGGCAATACCGACGACGATGACCTCAAAGGGGCCGGATCGTTTGCTCCAACTTACAGCTTGATCGGCGTCGACACGGGGGCCACGATCACGCCAGGCACGGGCAATCAGATCGGCACGAGCGGATTACCGGTCGATCCACTGCTCGGCCCCCTGTCCGACAATGGCGGAACAACGTTGACGCATGCCCTGCTGACCAGCAGCCCGGCGATTGATGCGGGTGATCCCGGGTTTAGTTCGCCGCCGGACTACGATCAACGTGGCACAGGATATGACCGCGTTGTGGGTGGGCGAATCGATATGGGGGCGTTTGAGGTGCAGGCTGCGGCTGCGTTGCCTGGTGACTTCAACGGCGACGGTGTGGTGACTGGCCGCGATTTTCTCACCTGGCAGCGTGGGGAATCGCCTGATCCGTTTAGTGGCGATGACCTGGAAACTTGGCAGGAAGAATATAACGGTGGGGCGTTATCGGCGCTGAGTGCGATTATTGAAGATGAGGGTGTCGAGGACGATCAGGAAACACCTGTGTCATTGATGTTTGGAAATTCTTACTCACCGCCCACTGAAGTGGGCTCGCCAGAGGCGATTGAATTGTTTGTTGAGAGTGTGGATCTTGCGATTGAGCAGTTGAACGCGGTGACGCGCCACGGCGTGCGCGAGTTTGGCGATTTTGTTGTTAGGCGCAAAGTGAGTCCGCGACTTGCGGTTCACTGAGATTCACGCCGTCAGTTCTTCGGAGCTCCACCCTCAGCAAATTCGAGGTGCTTATTCGGTCGCCTCTGAGACCAAAAATTCAACGAATTATCGAGCGTTTGGCTAAACTGCTCCGACAGCAATGCTAGCGGAAGCGGACCTTGTGACGCGCGGGGTGGGTTCCTATACTTCTCGCCCCCCAGCTTTACAGATCTGCTGACCCACACTCCTATTCGCTCGCGGAGGAATCTCCGATGCCGCTTCGCCTCGCACTGTTTGCCATACTACTTATTAATTGTTCGTTTGTCGTCGCGCAAGGCTTTGACGTGGGCCCAGCCGGCGCGAGTAGTTGGCAATCGCCGCCGGGTGGGGCAACTCCCCCCGCTTACGCGGGAGGCTCGCCGGTAGGAGGCTCGCCAGTAGGTAGCTCGGCGGTGACGCCGACTCCGAACGTGCCGCAGGTCACGCATGCGCAGGTTACCAAAGGGAGCGGTGCGCTGCCCAGCGATCATGGCCAAGTATGGCGCGAATATGACATTACGCCTTACACGATGCGGGTGCAAAACACGACGGCGCCCGAGCAGGCGATCGTCGATTGGATCTTGCGCGAAACTGGCTACGAAGCGTGGCATTCAACGCCAGTCGGTTTATTGAGCGCCGACAAGAAGACATTACGGGTGTATCACACTCCCGACATGCAAGCCATCGTGGCGGATATTGTCGATCGGTTCGTCAACAATGTGGCTGGGAATCAGGGTTTTGGTCTGCGAGTGGTGACCATCGACAGTCCCAACTGGCGCACCAAGGCTTTGCCGCTGATGCAATCGGTACCCGTGCAATCTCCCGGGGTGCAAGGTTGGATCATGGCCAAGGAAGACGCGGCGCTCTTGGTTTCCGAGTTGAAGCGTCGCAGCGATTATCGCGAGCATAATGCGCCGCATCAGTTGGTGCAGAACGGGTCATCGCTGGTGATCTCGACGATGCGACCGATCACTTACACGAAGGGCGTCTTTCGCACGCAGCAAACCTGGCCCGGGTTCCAACCCGAGATGGGCCAGTTCGATGAAGGATTCAGCATGGAATTCAGTCCGTTGCTGTCGCTCGACACGAAGACCGTGGATGCGGTGCTGAAATTAAAACTCACGCAAGTGGAAAAGTTTTATCCTGTGCAAATCGACGTGCCGAGCCCGGTGGCACAGAATCAACGGACCGAGTGCCAGGTGCCGCAGATGACGATGGTGCAACTGCACGAACGATTCCGCTGGCCGACTGATCAGGTGTTGTTGTTAAGCATGGGAGTGGTGGCTCAACCGGGCCCCGCGAAGCCGAATATCATCACCGATAACATTCCGATGCTCAAATCGCCGCCGCGGGCGGATGCCTTGCTGTTTGTGGAAAGCCGTGGCGCGAATTCGGCGCTGGCCGTCGACGCGGCGGCCGCCCCACAAACGGCGTCGCGGCCGAATCAGACCTACCACGGGCGCTATTAAGAAATTGGCGAATTCCCGGATGGCATTGCAAACCGGCTACGCCGGATGACGACCGGGGTCGGGACGACCCGTCTCGCGTGGGTAGCCGTGCAACGCCAAGAGGGATATGCTGAAGTGCTTAAATTCCTGCCTTTTGACCCGTGTGTTCTTCGATGAATTCGTCTGCTTCAAAACGCCGCGTCGTGATCACCGGCCTGGGCGTGATTAGTCCGCTGGGAAATTCCGTGTCTGCACTGTGGGACGCTCTCAGCGCGGGCCGCAGTGGCGTAACTCCGCTGACCGTCATTCCCCCCCTGCCCGACTTGGTTCCTTTCGGCGGTGAATGCGCGAGCTTTACTGGCGAGATTGAAGACTTCGGCGAGCTCGATAAAGACCTCAAGAAATCGATTCGGAAGGCGCTTAAAGTGATGTGCCGCGAAACGATGATGGCCGTGGCTTCGGCGCAGCAAGCGATGGTCGATGCCAAGGTCACGAGCGAGGAAGTCTCACCCGAACGATGTGGCATTGTCTATGGCAGCGACTACATGCTGAGCCCGCCCGACGATTTTGCGTCGGCCATGATCAAGTGTGGCGCGAAGGACGGTAAGTTTTCTTATGCCGATTGGGGCCAAACAGGCCTCGGGGACATGAGTCCGCTGTGGATGCTCAAATTTCTGCCCAATATGCCGGCGAGTCATATCGCGATTCTCAACGATTTACGCGGGCCCAACAATTCACTCACGTTGCGTGAAATTTCGAGCATCATGGCGGTGCGCGAAGCGATGCAAACCATCGAACGTGGCCATGCCGATTTGATGGTGGCGGGATCCACCGGCACGCGGATTCATTCCTTCAAGACCGTACACGCCACACAAACTGAGCAAATGGCCAACGCCGGCTGCGAACCAAGTCAAGCCTCGCGGCCGTTTGATGCGAATCGGACGGGCATGGTCGTCGGCGAAGGGGCTGGCGCGATTGTTCTGGAAGAATATGAATCGGCCAAAAAGCGCGGTGCCACGATCTACGCCGAGCTCGTCGGTTCGGGGAGCAGCGTTGTGACGAATTCGCACTTGCAGGGAAATCGCACCAAAGCTTTTGCAAATGTAGCGAAGACCGCGCTCGCCGAAGCAGGGATCTCCCCGGCAGAATGTGGGCATATTAACGCCCATGGCCTGGGAACCAAAGATGGCGATGCGGCAGAAGCCGCGGCGATTACTGAAGTCTTTGGCGATGCCGCGCCGACGGTGCCAGTAGCTGCGGCCAAAAGTTATTTCGGCAATTTGGGTGCTGGCAGCGGCATTGTGGAGCTCGTGGCCAGCGTGCTTTCGCTTACGAACGACAAACTGTTTCAGACGCTGAATTTTGAAACGCCCGATCCGGCTTGCCCGCTCAATGTGACCAAAGAAGCCACCTCGCCCGGCGGCAGCTTCTTGAAGCTGAGCATCACACCGCAGGCGCAAGCGACGGCGGTGGTTGTGAAGCGTGTTTAACAGCATCGGCGATGATTTTCTTGCACGAAGGCTAGGGTTGGTCTATCATCAGGGCGAATTGATTGCGTCCTATACATCATTAGACTGCTCGTAGCAATCATTGACCGGCACGTATGCTGGTCGTGTGCTAATCCGCGCTAGTTTTTGAGTCTTCTCATCTCTCGTTTCTATTCGTGGTCCAGCAAGGAGATCTGCTGCCGTGAGATTTGCCGTCGCTACTTTTTGTCTACTGTTCGCTAGTGTTTTAGGCTCATTGACCGTGTGGGCCTATCCCGCGCCGACGTTTCGCACGATTGCGCTGACGGGACAAGTGGCCCCTGGCACCGACGGAGCGATTTATAACAATTTCAGCCATCCACAGATTGACGCCGCTGGGGGTGTCATGTTTTCGGCCTACTTGACACATGGCGGGGCTACTACGATCTCGAACGACACCGGCATTTGGTCGGAGAAAACAGGGAGTTTATCTCTCCGTGCTCGCGAAGGAAGCCAAGCCCCTGGTACATCTGTGGGGACAAACTTTGGAACCTTCCATGCCCAGGAATTTCCCACGACCCTCTCCCGCACGGGCCTGCTTATGGTCCGCAATAGTCTGCAGGAAAGAGAGGGTAGTGGCGTGTGGGTCGAACGGACTGCTGGGTTGGAACTCGTCGCGCGCGAAGGAGGTTCTGCAACTGGAGTCCAGGCTGGCGCTTTGTGGGGTGTCTTTGAAAACCCAGTCGTGAATTCCCACGGACAGGTGGCGTTCCAAGGACTTTTGCAAAGTGGCCTTGGAGGGGTGAATGGCGAGAATAACCGGGGCGTGTGGGCGGAAAATGCTGGTGGCTTGGTGCTCAAGGTTCGCAAAGGGGATATCGCGCCAGGTTTACCAACCCCGACTTACTTCGGTTCGCCGATGTTCAGTACCCTGCGATTCAACGATGCAGGCCAAATTGCCTTCATGACCGTGATCAACGGCCCGAGCGTGACACCGGCATCCAACCTCACGATATGGTCCGAAGGTTCAGGGACATTGAGCCTTGTGGCCCGTCGAGGCGACCAAGCTCCGGACACCCCTGCCGGGGCCCTGTTTGATCTCAACGCGAATTCCGGCAACATCCTGCGTTTTAATAACTCGGGAAAAGTAGCTTTTCGCACGAACCTCATACCCTCCCCCGCGGCGGGAGTGACTACCCAAAACGATCAAGGGCTCTGGTCTGATGCCTCGGGCAGCTTGAAACTTGTGGCCCGCGAGGACAACATCGCACCCGGGACAAATGGTGAAAGCCTCTTCGATAACTTTTTATTTTACGAATTCAGTGATGCTGGCAATGTGGTGTTCAGCGCCAACACACGGCCCGTTGGCACGGGATTATCGAAGTATGGTATTTGGTCAGCGGACATGGGGGGTGAGATCTCGCTGATTGCCCTGCATGGCGATCCCGCACCAGGGACTTCCGCCGGAACTACATTTTTGATCTCGCGACCTTCTCCGATTCTGAACCCCTTGGGTCACGTGGCTTTCCTGGCTTCGCTGACGGGTGATGGCGTGAATTCAAGAAATGATCAAGGGATATGGGCTCAAGATGCGGCTGGAAATTTGCGACTGGTGTTACGCGAGGGGGAGTCATTTGAAGTTGCCCCTGGTGATTTACGCACGATCTCGACAATCACTACCGCGGATAGCCCCTACTATGGCATCGGCCGCCCACAAATTTTCAATGCCAATCACCAGCTCGCACTGCGGTTATCATTTACTGACTCGTCTCACGGGATCTTTACTGTTTCGCTGGCCGTACCCGAACCGGGGTCTGCAACGCTTGTCTTGATGTGTATCGTTGGCTTGAGCGCTCTCCGCAAGCGATGGGGCTAAAATCGGCGGCGAAAAATTTCTTGTAACACCCCTGCTCGCTTCACGCTGCTTCCTGTACCGAGCGAAACTTTTTCTCGCTCACCCACCCAAGTGCAGGAGAAATCGAAATGAAACGCGCTCTGATCATTTGCCTGGCGATTGTGACCTTACTGGCCGTTGAGAGTTCCGCCGAGGCGGGGCGCCGCAAGGATCGCAAGGCTGCCAAAAAGGGTGGCGGCGGCGTGTATTCTGGTGCTTACCAGCGAAAATCGAGCAGCAACTACTATCCCGTGGTCGCTGCCAGCCACCAAAAGCCCATCATCACGGCTAGCCCCGATCTCACGATTTCCGAAATCGCGACCGTGGGCAACGTGCTGACCTTCACGGTCAAAAACATCGGGCAAACGGCTTCTCCCGAGACCCGTTTGGAAGTGGCGCTGGGCGAGCCGCAGTCCAATCAGCTGGAAGCCCAGAATGTGCGCGTGTTGCCACTGCAGCCGAATCAGTCGGTGCGGATTCGCATTAACTCGGCTCCGGTCGAGAATATTCACGCCCAGGCCCTGGTCGACCCTGACCACTTGGTGGTCGAAACGAACGAGCAGAATAACGACTTGAATGTCACTCTCGCCAAGGAAAGCATCGCCAGCGAACCGCCGACCCTCGCCGAAGAGCACAATTGGTCGCAAACGGGCGGCTGAAATCCTGCCCAAAAAATCAGCTCTTGGCGGCACCGTCACTCGGATGAGTGGGCGGTGCTGTTTTTTGCGCCTGACAGCTGTTTAGACCGACTTTCATCCCTTTTCAGCCGGTTGACACCCGCAATGGGTGGGGTATCATTACGGGATTACGAACTGCTAAGTACCGTTCGTAAAAGGGGTTTCGTGATCTGCACGCTTATGTTGGCGAGCGGAGCCGCTCGGAGTACAGACTCTGATGGGCTGCCGCTTGTGGCGTTTCCAGACGTTGCACACACCCTGTCACAATCCGAACAACCTGGTTGCCGCGCGGCGGGCGAATACGCCGCGGAGAACAAACAAGATGAATGCGAGCGAAGTCCTACGAATCGTCGACGCGATCCATCGCGATAAAAATATCGACAAAGAAATTGTGTTCGAGGGCATCGAAGCCGCGCTCGTCTCGGCAGCTAAAAAATATTACGGCGAAGAGTCGGAAATCACCGTCTCGATTGACCGTGGAAACGGTGCGATCACGGCCACCTGCAACGGCGAGTTGCTCGACTCCGAAGAAACCGTGGGCCGCATCGGGGCCCAAACCGCCAAGCAGGTGATGATTCAAAAGATCCGCGAAGCGGAGCGCGACGCCCTATACGACGAGTACACCGATTTGGTGGGCGAAATGGTGAGCGGTGTCGTGCAGCGTTACGAAGGTGGCGCGGCAACGGTCACGCTTCCCAACGTCGAAGCCATCTTGCCCCGCAGCGAGCAAATTCCCGGTGAAACGCACCACGTCAACGAACGCGTGCGGGCCACGGTGTTTGAAGTTCGCAAAAGCGGTAGTCGCATCAAGGTGATCCTCAGCCGGGCTCGTCCCCAGTTGGTTCAGCGCCTGTTCGAGCAAGAAATCCCCGAAATCATTGATAGCGTGATTGAAATTCGCGCGATTGCCCGCGAGCCGGGTTACCGTTCCAAGGTGGCCGTGAGCAGCAGCGATCAGCGCGTCGATTGCGTCGGTGCCTGCGTGGGCGTGCGTGGCAACCGAATCAAAAACATCGTCGACGAATTGGGTGGTGAGCGTATCGATATCGTCCGCTGGGACGACAATCTCGAGGTACTGATCCCCAACGCCCTGCAACCGGCGGAAGTCGAGCAAGTGATTTTGTGCCGCATGCTGGGCCGGGCCATTGTGTTGGTTCGCGAGGACCAATTGTCGTTGGCCATTGGCCGACGAGGTCAGAACGTGCGGCTTGCAAGCAAGCTGTCGGGCTGGGACATCGAAATCATGACCCAGGACGAGTTGGCCGAATCGATCGACCGAGCCGTGCAAGGCTTCAGTGCGATTGATGGCGTGGTCCAGGAATTGGCCGAAAAATTGGTGGAAGAAGGCTTCCTGAGCTACGACGACCTGTCGATCATCGAGCCTGATGATCTGATGGAGATGGGTGGCCTCAGTGAAGATCAAGTCAACTTGATCGTCGAGCAAGCGGAAGCACGGGCTGAAGAAGCCGAAGCCGCGGCAGCTGCGGCTCGCCGGGCAAAACGTGAAGAGGATCGGATCGCGGCGGCAACGGCAGCCGAAGAAGTTCCCCCCGATTATGAAAAAGTTGCTCCCCCGGAAGAACCTTCCGCGGGCCCGGAAAACTCAGGGGGCGGACCTGAGTAGTTTCTTGAATGTTAACCGTCGTGTTATGAGGAGGATGATCGTTATGGTTTCCTAGGTTTTTAGACACTAACAGAGAGCCCCACAGATCAACAAAGTTTTGTAGCTGCGGCTCTCACGGAGAATTTGATTTGGCGTCCCGTATTTACTCATTGGCGAAAGAACTCAAGTTAGACAGCAAAGAGCTGGTGGATATCTGCGCAAAGCTAGGTATCCGCGGGAAAGGCTCCGCGCTTGCAAGTCTGACGGACGAAGAAGAAGTCAAGCTCCGCGAGCATTTCAAAAACCCAGGTGGCCAGGCGGCTCCCAAGTCGAAACAAGCCGCTCCCCCGGTCGAGCGGCCTAAAGACGTGGTGGTGAAGACAGGCAAGATGCCCGTGCTCGCCGCACCGCGTCCGCCCTCTCCGTTGGCGGGTCTGCGCAAGAAGCGTCCCGAAGAGGAAGGCCCTGAGGAGGAACAAGAACAAGTAACTCCTCCCGCCGCGGAAGCCCCTCCTACCCCTGCTCCGGCGGCTCCTCCCAAGCGGGAAGCTGCCGCGCGCGGACCGCTCTCGGGCGTCATGCGTCGTGATGATTACATTGGCCCCGGTGCCCACCGAGGTGGAAAACTTCCTACGATTGGCCCCGACGGAACGAAGGAAAAAGATCGCGGCGATCGCGAAGGCCGCCCCGCCGGCAACACACCGCGAGTTCGGCCAACGATCAAGCTAGCGCCCATTCCGATGGCCGATACGCCGCCCCCTTCAGCGGCTCCCGAAGTCCCCACGCAAAAGCCTGATCTGAAATTGCCTGCCGACGCTTTGCGAGCAGGCAAAAGTAGTGGCAAACCTCTCGCGGCTCATCTGCGTCGTCATGAAGAAACGCTCGAAGCCAAGAAACGGGCAAAAGCCTTAGGCGTTCCTGCCGTCGACGACGCCACGGCCCTGAATAAAGCCAAAAAGGGCGGTAAGGGCAAAGCTGCCGGTGAAGGCGATGCTCCGATTTTGGGAGGACGCGAACAACGGCAACTAAGCCGTCAGCGTCAAACGCAAAAGGAGCGCGAGGGTGCGAGCGACGAATACCGTCCGCGCAAATTGTTGCGACGCCCACGGCGCGCTGGCGTCAGCACGGCTGCCCCTCGTAAGGAAAAAGTGGCGCTACAGCTTCCCTGTACGGTCCGTGAATTTTCGGAAGCAGCAGGCGTGCCCGCGAGCCAAATCTTGCGCATCCTGATGCAAGAAGGGATCATGGCCAAGATTAACGCCATGATCGACAACGACATGACCGAATTGATCGCCGCGGAGTTGGGGGTCGATATCGAGCTCAAGGAAGCGGTCAGCGTTGAAGATGAATTGCTCGCGGAAGTTCGTGATCGCGAAGACGATCCGGCCGACCTGCAACCGCGTCCTCCGGTCATTACCTTCCTGGGTCACGTCGACCACGGTAAGACTTCGCTGCTGGATCGGATTATCGGCATCAACGTGGTGAGCGGCGAAAGCGGCGGTATTACGCAGCATATTCGCGCTTACACGATTGATAAAGGGGGCCGACAAATTTCGTTCGTCGATACGCCGGGCCACGAGGCCTTTACCGAAATGCGTGCCCGTGGTGCCAACGTCACCGACATTGCCGTATTGGTCGTGGCCGCTGACGACGGCGTAATGCCGCAGACTGAAGAAGCGATCAGCCATATCCGCGCGGCGGAAGTGCCGATTGTCGTTGCTCTGAATAAGACCGATCTTCCCGGCGTGGACATTAACCGCGCCATGCAGGGTCTCTCCACAAACGGTCTGCTGCCGAGTGAATGGGGCGGCGACGTCGAAGTTGTCAAAACGAGTGCGACGACCGGTGCGGGAATCGACGATTTGCTCGACACCTTGCTGACGGTCGCGGAACTGCACGAATACAAAGCCAATCCTAACCGCCCTGCCCTGGGAACCTGCTTGGAAGCTCAACAGGAAACGGGCCGTGGTATCGTGGCCAAGTTGATCGTGCAAAACGGCACGCTCCGCGTGGGCGACGTGCTGGTGTGCGGTCAGACATTTGGCCGCGTCAAGGCAATGTACGACACGCTCGATCCCCACAAGCGTTATGAAGAAGCCGGCCCGAGCGTTCCCGTGAACGTCACCGGCTTTGATGATGCCCCCGGGGCGGGCGACCATTTCTACGTGCTCGACGACATCGCCGACGCTCGCACGATCGCGGCGGCTCGCGCCGAAGAGCAACGGGCTATCGAACTGGGTGACGTCGCGCAGCACGTGACGCTCGAAACCTTGTTCGATCGTCTCGACAATGAGAACGAAATTCAAACGCTCAATATAATTTTGCGGGCCGACGTCCGCGGCTCGATTGAAGCGATCAAAAAAGAGCTGACCAAGCTCGAGCATCCTGAAGTAAAGTTGCGGCTGCTTCAAGCGGCGGTCGGTGGCATCAGCGAAGCCGACATCACGCTGGCCGACGCTTCGGATGCGATCGTCGTGGGCTTTAATGTCGTTGCCGACGACCGAGCCCGTTCGATGGCCGATCAGCGAGGCGTGCAGATCCGTCGTTACGACATCATTTACAAGATCGCCGAAGATATCAAAGCGGCCTTGGAAGGGATGCTCAAGCCCGAGGAGCGCGAAGTCGATTTGGGTCGCGCTTTGGTGCAGCAGGTGTACAAGATCAGCCGCATCGGCGCGATCGCTGGTTGTCGCGTGCTTTCGGGAACGATTGCTCGCAACGCCCGGGCGCGAATTATTCGCGACAGCACGATCATCGGCGATTATGCCATCGACACGCTGCGGCGCGAGAAAGACGACGCCAAGGAAGTTCGCGAAGGCCTCGAGTGCGGCATCAAGCTGGCTGGTTACAACGATATCCGCGAAGGGGATTTGTTCGAAGTTTACAAAGTGGAAGAAGTGGGACGGACCTTCGACGAGTCTGTTGATTCCTAAGGACGACCATGACATCCAGACGCGTTCTCAAAGCCGCCGAAGCGATTCGCGAGGTGGTCAGCATGGCGATTCTCACCGATCTGCGGGATCCGCGGATTCAGGGTGTGACGGTGACGTTTGTCGAAGTTTCACCGGATATGCGGATTGCCAAGGTCCACGTATCGATCATGGGGAGCGACACAACCCAAAAGCTATGCTTAAAGGGCTTGCAAAGCTCGGCCGGGTTCCTGCAGCAAAAGATCGCCAAGCGGATCGACACCCGTTACACGCCGGTGATTCGCTTCGAGCTGGACATGGGGGTTAAGAAATCGATCGCCATCGCCAAAATGCTCAACGATATCTTGCCGGAGGATGAAACCACTGGGAACAAGGAAGACGATTTGGAACCGTCCGAGTTCGATGAACTGGCTGAGGAATGGACTGACGACGAGGATGAGGAATCTCGCTAAGTTGTACGCCGCTCGGCTGGCAAGCGGCTCATTCATGATTCTATTTGATATTTCCAATTGAGAAACGTATTCGATGGCAAGCAATAATCGCGCAGCTCTGATCAACAAGGTCATTAAGGTCGCCAAGAAGTATTACAAGCCCGTGGAAGCTCCGCGCGAGCGCAACGTGCTCGAACATCTTATCTTTGCTAGTTGCGTGGAGAATTCGCTGTACGAAGACGCCGACAAGGTGGTCGCGGCGCTCCAGACGGATTACTTCGATTGGAATGAAGTGCGAGTGTCGTCGATTCGCGAGCTGGCCGAAGTGATGAAGCCGCTCAACGATTCCGAAGATGCCGCCACGCGGGTCAAACGTGTGTTGCAGAGCGTGTTTGAAACTCAATACACGTTTGATCTTGAGCCGCTTAAGAAACAGAATCTTGGGGCAACGATCAAGCAGTTTGAAAAGTTCCACGGCACGACTCCGTTCAGCATTGCCTACGTGACGCAGCACGGTTTGGGGGGGCATTCGATTCCCATCAACCAAGGGTTGCTTGAAGCGATGCGGGTGGTGGGCGTTGTCACAGACGCCGAAGCCGCCAAAGGGGGCGTGCCGGGCTTGGAACGAGCCGTGCCGAAAACCAAGGGTGCCGAGATCGGTTCGCTGCTCCACCAGTTGGGCGTCGAACTGCATCGCAGCCCGTTGGGTCCGACGATTCGCAAGATTTTGCTCGAGATCGATCCGGGCTGCAAAGATCGCTTGCCGAAGCGTCATGTGAAACCGGCCGCGGAAGAAGCCCCCGCACCGGCTCCTGAAGCCGCGAAGAAAACGGACGCAAAGAAAGCAGCAGCCACCGACGGCAAGAAGGTCGAAGTGAAAGCCGAACCCAAAAAGGCCGATGCCAAGAAAGCTGCGGCTCCTGCACCGGTGAAAAAGAAAACCGAAGCCAAAGCGGCTCCCGTGAAAAAGGCCGTGAAGAAAGTCCCCGCCAAGGCGGCGCCCGCGGCCACGAAGAAATCACCGACCAAGAAATTGGCGAAGAAGAAGCCGAAGTAGTCTTACCTGGTCATTCCGAAGGAGCCTAGGCGACAGAGGAATCTGGCTGGCAAACTCACACGGTTTCGATGCGAGTTGATACTGCAAACCAGATCCCTCGGGTCGTACAAATCCCCTCGGGATGACATCCATCTGAAACCTCCCGCAACCTCCTGAATAAATTCTGCTATGGCTGGCCATTCCCATTGGGCGAACATCGCCCAAAAGAAATCAGTAATCGACAAAAAGCGTGGCAAGGTTTGGAGCAAGCTCTCCAAGGCCATCATCTTGGCTGCCAAAATGGGGGGCGGCGACCCGGCCACAAACTTACGCTTGCGCTACGCGATCAACGACGCCAAAGCGATCAGCATGCCTAAGGACAATATCGAACGGGCCATCAAAAAAGGCACCGGCGAATTGGAAGGTGGCAACCTCGACGAGATTCTGTACGAGGGTTACGGGCCCGGTGGCGTGGCGGTGCTGTGCGAGATTCTCACCGACAATCGCAACCGCACTGCTCCCGAGGTGCGCAAGATCTTCGAATACGCTGGCGGTAAATTAGGTGCAACTGGCTGCGTGGCCTGGATGTTCGATCGTAAAGGTTTGATCATCATCGAGAAAGCGCAGTCTGATGAAGAAAAGCTCATGGAGCTCGCCCTCGAAGCCGGCGCCGACGACGTAAAAACCTACGACGATAGCTACGAAGTGATCGCCGAACCCGACGTGTTTGGCGCGGTCTGCGAAGCTCTCGACACCGCGGGAATCGCCACCACCTCACGCGAAATCACGCGGATCCCCAAGGACACGGTCGACCTCGACGTCGACACGGCTCGCGCGGTCCTGAAGCTGATGGAAGGCCTCGATGAGCACGACGACGTGCAAACCGTTTCGGCGAATTTCAATATCCCCGACGAGGCGATGGCGGAGTTGGAAGGTTAGCTACACTGGTCGCTTAAGCGACCAGTCCGCTATTCTTTACCGTGGTGTTCGACCTGGGGCCAGTATTTCTGGAAGTCGAACTCGGGGCTGTTGTCGAGATCGTGGCATTGCATGCACATCTCGACGACCTTGCCGGTGACTTGGGGCGGCGTCGCGCCGTTGACGTTGCCTTCGTTGGGTTGAATTTTGAGCCGTAAGGCGGCCCGTAGCGATTCTTTTTCGGCGTCTGTCACTTCTTCATCCCCACTCTCGGCGGCGACGTGCGAAGCGGCGGGGCCGTGGCAGTTTTCGCAGCCGTTGCCCACCATTAGCGGCGATTCCTTCATTCCCATGAAGCCCGAGACATAGGGAAAGTATTCCTGTGGGTTCCAGCCCGTCACGTGGCAACTGAGGCATTCGGGATCGTACTGCCGTGGAGGATCAAGCTTCACCAACGTTTCGGTCGCATGGGCATGGGGCGTATTCTCGAACACGGCCATCGCTTCAGTGTGGCAGTCGCCGCAGACCTGACTCCCTGCAAAGGAATCGTCGGGATGCTTCACGCCCATGAGTCCTAGACCGGCGAGTGTGGTCGTTTCCAATTCCTTTTGATAATCGATCAGAAGTTGCTGCATTTCGGGGGAATCCTCAAACCGATGATCGAGCGGCACGCGCTGATACTTGAACGGTTCTTGGGGATTGTCGTAGACGCCGATGACCGTGACGTACTGTCCTTTTCTGCCCGTCTCAATGATGTAGGGCTCGATGCCGGGAATCGCCTTTGCACGATTGGGAGGTGTCTCGGCGCCGCCGGTAGTGCCCACGAAATTGAATTTCGGAAACTGCTTGGCGAGCGCGGCCGCCTCGTCGGGCGTGCCATGTACGAGTAAGACTTTGAGATCGGTCCCTTCGAGCTCGGGCAAAACTTTTTCGACCGCCGCGACGGGGTCCGAGATATCGAATTCGCCAGTGGCCGCGAGTTCTTTGCGATACTTCTCGCCCATCACAGCGGTGACGCCGACTTTCTTACCGCCGGCCTCCACAATTGTGAACGGCTTGGTCATGCCATAGAAATCGATGTTCGCCGAAACGAGCGGATTGTCTTTTTGATCAATATTTGCGAGGGCATACAAAATCGGATCGCTGGAAAGCTGTAAGTCTTTGGCACCCAAAGTAGCAGCGTCGTAGCCCAAGTCGATCAACGCTTTGAGCGCGTAGCCGTACTTGATGTTTTGCTGCGGGCCGGTGCGTTTGACGAGTCCCCCCATGTCGAGCGGCACGGGATTCCAGCCGTCGGCTTCCAGTTTCTTGAGCAACGTGTGCCGACGTTTCAGGCCGCCGAGTTGATTTTCGAGTCCCGCACAGCCGCAGGGTTCGATGTAGCCATCCATGTCGCCCGAGAAAACAAGCGTCAGTTGCGGCTTGGGCCAATCGACCAGGATCTCGCCGTTCTTCTGAATGGCATCGGCAATTTCAGCTTCGCGTTCCGCAGGCGTCTTATAACCACCCGTGTCAGCCGACCACAAAACGCCCGAAAGCGCAAACATGGAGAGAAATGCGACGCCAAAGAGCCGCCTCGATCGAGATTGTTCCGCCTTGAACCGCATGGTTGGTCACTCAGTTGACTGTGAGTCGAATGTTCCGGTTTAAGGCCGAATCGTAGCCTTTTGGCCCCCAAACGGCCAGCGCAATTGCTGTCACTGCTGGAACTTAACGATGCATTAAGCTCGAAAAGAACTCCGCTTATTCTACGGAAAACCGTACAAGCAGGCGAACTTCGGTCGTATCGGGATGGGTCGATTTCAACACGATCACGCCGTCGCCGTGGGGCGAGTCAGCCTCTTCGCCCGGGCGGGCCATGCGAACCATTGGTTTGGTGCCGACGGGAATCTCGATAGTCAGCGGATAGTGAACGAGTTGATCGCCCATTTTCTTGAGCTCTCCCAGCGACACTTTGAGTTCCTCGGGGTCGACGCTAGCAACTTCTAGCTTGGTCTCAGGGGCATGCTCGCCTCGAATCGCGACGTTGACTTGCAGCTTCTTGCCTTCCCTGCTCGACACAGGACCAACGCGCAAAACTCCCTGCTGCGGAGACCAACCGGGATGGAAGATGGAAATATCCCCGACCACATTGCCGGTCACGGGCAAAGTCAACTTCGACGCATTCTTGAGATTGGTTTCGAGCGTGAGCCACGTGAAAAACGGGCCGATCGATTTGCTGGCCGTGTAAACGGCGGTAATCTTCACTCCACTGCGGGCTGATTTGGGGAGTTCGTTGGCTTCAAGCGGCGTGACGGTCAATTGGATTTGCTTGGCGACAGCGGGATCGCTGAATTCGTACTTCGTCACCTGCACTTCATCTTCGAGGTTGGAAACGAGATAGCTCACGGCTTCCTTAGTGCTATTTGTTTTGACCGTATTGAACAACAGGTCGGGGGGCATGAGGGTGTTCGATTCCACGACGTCGCCTTCCACGACCAACTCAATGCGCGATTGATTGGGATCGTTGGAACTGAGCGTCGCGCCGTGACGGAACGGGCCCGGCGGGGTCTTGGCGGTCCACTCAAGTTCGACGTCGGTCTCTTCGCCGGGATCTATCTCGTTTTTCTGCAAATCTCCGACGGTGCATTTGCAGGTGGTCGTGAGGACTTCCACCTTGAGCGGCAGATCGCCGGCGTTGCGAATCTTAAACTTGTGTTTCATCGAGGTGCCACGCTCGATGCGATCGAAATTGAAAGTCGTTTCTGGAACCTCGGCAATAGGACCCTGCTTCATCTCAGTCGCCGGTATGGCAGGCGCAGTCTCGGTGACGATCTTCGCGGGGAGTCGCGCTTCGATGTAGCCCAAGGCCGAGCCTAAACCGACGCCCACGATGGCGGAGAAGAGCACGATGCTGAGAAAAGGTTTCATGGAGATGCCGCGAATCCGGTGTAAGTTGAATTACTCTATTGTAGCGCGATCAAAACAAAGGCGTCAATTATTGACCACGAAGCCACAAAGGGCACAAAGAATTTCTAGAAGCAGTAGCTTTGTGACCTTAGTGTCCTTTGTGTTTAATAATTTATGGTTTCAGTAAGCTGCGGCTGTTTGTGAAGAATTCCTGAAAATCGGCGCGGCGGTAATCGGGGTAGGTCCAATCGAAGGGCTGCCATAGCTTTGCGCGGTAGCTGAGCGTCACTTCGGCGTAGATGCCCTCGGCAAGATAGATCCGATGCGCGTGGTCTTTGGTCGAGGCCAGCACCAGCTTGGCGAGCGTCAGATACCCGGGATCAAGATTGAGCGGGCGCGGTTCGGGATGACTCGCACCAGCAGCGTATTCGACTTCCCAATCATTGGTGAGCCGCTTGATCGTGGCGAGTTGGCCGGGATCGATCGGCTGCGCGGGGATGACGAACTGCTTCTTCAAGTCGGTGCCCATCGTGGCGGTGTAATAGTCGGTTTCAGTGAAATCAAAGGACGGGCTGACGGCACCAAGGGCGCCGAACTCGGCGGAAATTTTTTCCTGGGCCCACTGAAGCGCGGCGTCATAACGCGAGCTGACGGCGATGAGAAGGAGCACGGGATGAGGGGGGGTGATGGAGCCCATGGGAAAACCCGGAGGCAGGTGTGCCTCCGGCTAGAAGAAAATAATTGGGTCCTAATACGACTTCGCGAATACGCCGCGCTTGGTGCTTGGTGCGCCGGTGAAGATGCACTTGCCGGATTCTTCGGGGGCATCGAGGGGGACGCAGCGGACTGTTACTTTCAGTTCCTTGAGTTTCGCTTCCATAACTTCGCCGTCGACAAAGTGACAATAGGCGAGCCCGCCGGGGGCGGTTTCGGCGAAGTATTCCTCGAACTCGGGGAGCGAATCGATCTTGGTTGTCACATCGGCACGAAGCTTGGCTGCGCGGTCGAAGAGGTTGGTTTGAATTTCCGCTAAGCGGTGAGCCGCGGATGAAACGAATTCGGCTCTCGCAATCGGCTCGCCTTTGCCTTCGATGTCGCGGCGTTTCACCATGACTTTGTTATCGGCAATATCGCGCGGGCCGACTTCGACAATCAGGGGCACGCCCTTTTTGATCCATTGCCATTTCTTGTCGCCGCCGCGTAAGTCGCGGTTGTCGATGCGGACGCGCACCGGCTCGTTGTCGTAACTTTGAGCGGTGAGTTCGGTTTTTAGTGCTTCACAATATGGCAACACAACCGCGCGCTCTTCGTCGTTGCGATACAAGGGCAGGATCACGACCTGTGCCGGTGCCAGCTTGGGTGGCAACACCAACCCATCGTCGTCGGAGTGGGTCATGATTAACCCACCGATTAAACGGGTCGACACGCCCCAGCTTGTGGTCCAAGCATATTCGAGTTCGCCCGCCTCGCTCTGAAATTTGATCTCCTGGGCCTTGGCAAAATTCTGGCCGAGGAAGTGGCTCGTCCCGGCTTGCAGGGCTTTGCGATCTTGCATGAGGGCTTCGATGCTGTAAGTCGACACCGCGCCGGGGAAACGCTCGCCAGCGGTCTTCTCGCCTTTGATCACTGGCATCGCCATCACATCCTCGGCGAACGTGGCATACACGTCGAGCATTTGCCGCGTTTCGGCTTGTGCCTCGTCGGCCGTGGCGTGCACAGTGTGACCTTCTTGCCAAAGGAATTCGGTCGTCCGCAGGAACATCCGCGTGCGGAGTTCCCAACGAACCACGTTGGCCCATTGGTTGATGAGAATCGGCAAGTCGCGATACGACTGCACCCAGCGGGCGAATGTCGCTCCGATGATCGTTTCGCTGGTGGGCCGCACGATCAGTGGTTCTTCAAGCTTGGCACTGGGGGCGGGTTGCAAGCCCCCCTTGCCATCCGGTTCGAGGCGATGATGCGTGACGACCGCGCACTCCTTGGCGAAGCCTTCGACGTGCTCGGCTTCCTTTTCCAAAAAGCTCATCGGAATGAAGAGCGGGAAGTAGGCGTTCTCGTGGCCGGTGGCTTTGAACATCGCGTCGAGCCGGCGTTGGATGTTTTCCCAAATCGCGTAGCCCCACGGCTTGATGACCATGCAGCCCCGCACGTCGGAGTTCTCGGCCAAGTCGGCGGCTTTGACGACCTGTTGATACCATTCGGGATAGTTTTCGCTGCGGGTGGGCGTAATGGCGGTTTTGGCTGGCATGGTGTGGGAGCGAGTATGTGAGTTGGTGAGTAAGTAATAAGCGACACATTCTAAGGGGCCATCATTCTACGGTAATGGGTGGCCCGCGAAAATCGCACCGTTTTGGCCCCCCAGCGAACCCCTCTGGAATCTGGTAGGATGGCAAGCTTGAGAGGCGCGAATCGTTGCTGCGCGGCTACTACCACCAACCACTTATCACGGACAATCATGCCTTCGGTCGAACGTCGTTTTGTCAGCCAGCTTGGGCACAATGAATCCATCAGCCAGGTGTTTCTCGCGTCGGAGAAGCAGCTCCGGCCCAATCGCAACGGAAATCTGTATTTGCAGGTCGATTTGTCCGACCGCAGCGGCGCGGTGAATGCTCGGTTATGGAATGCGACCGAATCGGATTATAAGGCGTTCGAGAATGGCGACTTTGTCCACGTCGAAGGTGCAACGCAGCTCTTTCAAGGCAACATGCAGTTGATCGCCAACCGGATCCGCGTCGCGCGGCCGGATGAAGTTTACGAAGGCGATTTCATCACGCTGCAATCGGCCGACATCGACAAGATGCGCAAGCGGCTGATCGAAATTCTCAACGGCGTGCAATCGCCGCCACTCGCGAGGTTAGTGAAAGGTTATCTCAAAGACGAAGCCTTCATGGCCAAGTTCTGCCAGGCCCCCGCGGGAATGAAGAACCATCACGCCTACAAAGGGGGCTTGCTTGAGCATGTCCTGAGCTTGATGGAATTGATTCTGGTCGTCGCGCCAAAGTATCCGCAACTCTCGCAAGACAAACTGATCATGGGCGCGTTTCTGCACGACTCGGCCAAGGTCGAAGAACTCGCCTACGAACGCGACATCTCCTACACCGACGAGGGCCAACTGCTGGGCCACATGGTTATCGGCGTGACGATGCTCGACGACAAGGTGCGCACTATTGTGCAACAAGATGGCCAGCCGTTTCCCGAACGTTTGCTGATCGAGCTCAAGCACATGATCATCAGCCACCATGGCGAATACGAATATGGCAGCTCGAAATTGCCCATGACGCTCGAAGCGATCGCGCTGCATATGCTTGATAACCTCGATGCCAAGGTAGCGAGCTTCTCGCAGTTGATGGCCGATTGCCCCAACGCGGACAGCAATTGGACGCAGTATTTCAGCCAGATCGGGCGGAAGCTGTTTAAGCCGGAGAAGGTGTAGATCAAAATAGACTGGACTTGAAAAGCGAGGTAAAATTGAACGTGTGCCTCAAAATGCCTTGCGAGAACAAACAATGGCCGACTTTACCTTGGACAAGTCTGTACTCCAAGTCAGCACTCTTGAAGCTCAGGGAGATGATCGAGAGTACTGGTTTGCTAAAACACCAGAAGAGCGTCTGGCAGCTATGGAATATCTGAGGCGTATCAACTATGGGCATGATCGAGTTAGAACCCGACTTCAAAGAGTTCTTGAAGTTATTGAATTCCCACCATGTTGAGTATCTCCTCGTCGGCGGCTACGCAGTTGGCTACTATGGGTATCCGCGAACCACGAATGACATTGATATTTGGGCAGGTGTGAGCCACGAAAACGCTCATAAGTTGTGCCAGGTTTTTCTAAAATTTGGCTTTTCATCAGCAAGTGTTTCTGCGGAAAAATTCCTTGATCCAAGCAAAGTCTATCGCATGGGAGTGCCTCCTGTGTGTATCGATTTGCTATTACAAGTTTCCGGCTTAGATTTTACGACAAGTTTTAGTCGCAGAAAGACTGTTGAGATTGATGGCATTGAACTCAATTTGTTGAGTCTTCAGGATCTCAAGGTCAACAAACTAGCCAGCGGTCGACATAAAGACCTTAATGACATAGAAAACTTGCCTGACACGTGATCCCATAGCCAGATCGGGCGGAAGCTGTTTAAGCCGGAGAAGTGATTAACCACGAATCAAACGAATTGCACGAATAGGATTTCGTCGTTCCGGGCACGAGTTTTGCTTTGTAAATGTCCCTGCGATGCGTTGTATCGCAGCTATTATTTGACCTCTGGCCACCGACCTCTGACCTCTGTAACTCATGCAAGAATACGAAACCGCCATTCTCCGTTACGTGAACGACCCGAAATATCGGCCGGTGAAGCCGGCGGTCATGGCTAAGAAGCTGGGGCTCGAAGGGGATGATGTTTCGCGGTTTCGCCGCGTCGTGAAGAAGATGGTCAAGGCGGGGAAGCTCTCCTGGGGGCCAAGTCATCTTGTTTACACGGCCGAGAAAGGCCAGGCCACTGAAGTCCCCAATGACGACGAAACAAAGCCCGCCAAGCACGTCGTCGGCACATTCCGCCGTGCTGATGCGGGGTTTGGTTTTTTGCGGCCCGAAGGAACTCCAGCAGGGTCGGGACGCGATGCCGATATTTTTATCCCTGCCAATGCGACGGGTGATGCGGCCAACGGCGACATTGTGCGGATTCTCTTGAGTAGCCGCGTCGGGCGGATGGGGAAAAGCGAAGGGCGCATCATCGACATCGTCGAGCGAGCGACCAACCGTTTCGTTGGCACGTATGCCGTGACGGCCGGCATGGGGGTCGTGCAGATCGACGGCAAGATTTTTTCGAGCCCCGTTTTCGTTGGCGATCCCGGTGCGAAGGGGGCTCAGCCCGACGACAAGGTTGTGGTCGAGATGGTCCGCTTTCCTTCGCACTTGCGCGACGGCGAAGGGGTCATCATTGAAATCCTCGGCAAGCGCGGCGAGCCGGGGGTTGATACGCTTTCGATCATTCGCGAATTCAATCTTCCCGGTGAGTTTAGCGATGCCACGCTCGAAGACGCCCGCGAACAGGCGGCGTTGTTTGATGAAACGAACCTTAAGAATCGCCAAGACGTTACGGGCGAAACGGTGATCACGATCGATCCCGTGACGGCCCGCGATTTTGACGACGCGATCTCCTTGGTCCAACAACCCAACGGCCACTGGCTGTTGGGGGTGCATATCGCCGACGTGTCGCACTTCGTGCGGACGAAGTCGCCGCTGGATCAAGAAGCCAAGGAACGCGCGACGAGCGTGTATTTGCCGGATCGCGTGATTCCGATGATCCCGGAAATTATTTCGAACAATTTGGCCAGCTTGCAGCCGGATCGTGTGCGGTATGCGATCACGGCGCGGATCGAATTCAGTCCCGAAGGGCAACGCATTCACACCGACGTGTTCAAAAGTGCGATCAAAAGCTGTCGGCGGTTCACCTATGAAGAAGTGGACGAGTTCCTGGCCGATCGCGCGGGGTGGAAAAAGAAGCTCACGCCGGAAGTCCACGGCTTGCTGTCGTGGATGCACGAACTGGCAATGATCTTGCGCGATCGCCGCATGAAGCGAGGTTCGTTGGAACTCAACATGCCAGAGTTGGAAATCGACCTCGACACGCACGGCAACGTGGCGGGGGCGCATCTGGAGATCAACACCGAGAGCCACCAAATCATCGAAGAGTTCATGCTCGCGGCCAATGAAGCGGTCGCCGAAATGCTCGCCGACAAGGGCGTGCTCTTCTTGCGTCGCGTGCATGGTTCGCCCGAACCGCGCAAATTGAAATCACTCACTGACTTTGTCAGCGAGCTGGGCTTTAAGACTGATAGTTTAGAAGATCGCTTTGCTTTGCAAGATTTGCTTAACAATGTGAAGGAAGATTCCCGCGAGCATGCCGTGAACTATGCGGTGCTACGAGCGATGCAGCGGGCCGTCTACAGCCCTGAAGAAGAGGGCCACTACGCCCTGGCGAGCAAATGTTATTGCCACTTTACGTCGCCCATTCGTCGCTACCCTGATCTCACAATCCACCGCCTGATCGAACAAGTTAGCCAAGGCAAAACGCCCGACCAACATTTGATGGAGCTTTTGGCACTGGGCGATCATTGCAGCGAACGCGAACAACGCGCGACCGAAGCCGAGCGCGAACTCAACAAGGTGAAGCTGCTGTTGTATCTGCAAGACAAAGTCGGCATGCAGATGGACGGCATCATCACGGGAGTTGAGAATTTCGGCTTGTTCGTCATGGGTACGCATCTTCCCGCGGAAGGCTTTGTGCACATTACTTCGCTCACCGACGATTACTACAAATTCGACAAAGCGGGACACGTCATCAGCGGTTTTCGTTCGGGGAATACTTATCGGCTGGGCGATCCCGTACGCGTGGCGGTGGCGGCGGTCGACGTCGAACGGCGCGAGCTCGATTTGCGCTTGCTGGACAAGATCGGCGGCGCGGAGGGGGGACGACAAGCCAAGCGTAAATTCAATCCCCAAGCGCGGCAGCAAAAGCCACGCAAGGGGGACCGTAAAACCGATGGCAAGGTCGGCCGCAAGCGAAAGAAGCGGTAGCATTTTTCTCGCCTGATGTTAACTCCAAGCATCCTCTGCGGCTAAATCTCTGGCCCCTGGCACCGCGCGGGCAAACCGTTAGAATACGGCTTCTCGGCGTGCATCGGTTTGAATGGATTTGTCATGAGTAACAACGACCAACTGGCTCACACTCCCCTGTTTGATTGGCACTCTGCGCATGGGGGGCGGATGGTCGAATTCGGTGGCTGGTCGATGCCCGTCCAATACACCGGCATCGTCGAAGAGCACCAAGCCACTCGCACTGCGGTCGGGATGTTCGACATCTCGCACATGGGCCGCGTGTTGATCGACGGCCCCGACGCGGCGAAGTATCTCGACAAGCTAATGACCCGAGCAGTACTCGACATGCGGCCGCATCAGATTCGCTACTCCCTTGTGTGCAACGAGTCGGGGGGAATTCTCGATGACGTGCTCTGTTATCAAGTGACGCTCGCCAGCGGCAAATCGTCGGGTTACGGATTGGTGGTGAACGCCAGCAATCGGCCGAAGATGCTCGACTGGTTGGAAGCACACAAATCGGGCTTCGATGTAACGCTCGAAGACATCACGACCACCTACGGCATGATCGCTGTGCAAGGTCCGCGGGCGATTGAAGTTCTCGATCCGCTGTGCAGTTGCGAGTTGACTTCGCTCCGCTATTACACCGGTCAGGTGACTGACGTCTGCGGCGTGGAATCGTTCGTCAGCCGCACCGGTTACACGGGGGAAGACGGCTGCGAGATTATCTGCCCCAGCGATAAGGTTGTCGAAATCTGGGAACAAGTCATGGCCGCAAGCGAACCTGTTGGCGGTCGCGCGGTTGGGTTGGGTGCCCGTGATACACTGCGACTGGAAGCGGGCATGCCTCTGTATGGACATGAGCTGAGCGAAGAGATCAATCCGATCCAAGCGCGGCTTGATTTTGCAATCAACTTGCGCGAGCGCGACTTTATCGGGGCAGAAGCATTGCGGGGTCTGCAACGCAACTCGACGCAGCCCGTGCGGGTCGGCATCCAGATGGAAGGCCGGCGAGTGGCTCGCGAAGGGGCCACCATTTTGCTTGGCAACCAAGAAGCGGGTCACGTCACGAGCGGCACGTTTTCGCCAACGTTTAACCATCCGATTGCGATGGCGTATGTCGCGCCGCCCGCCGCGGCGGCGGGGACTCACTTGGCAGTCGACGTGCGTGGCCAGGAGCATCCGGCGACTGTGGTGCCGCTGCCGTTCTATGAGCGGGGAAGATAAATAAACGATTTATAAACGCTAAGCCGCAAGTGGCTTATTGAGTAGATGGAGAATTCAAAAGTGAAACCGGAAGAATTGCTGTATGCGAAAACCCATGAATGGGTCTCGATCGCAGAGGAAGACGGCGCGAAAGTCGCCACGCTAGGCATCTCAGCCTTTGCCGTTGAGGCACTCACCGACTTGGTGTTCATCGACCTGCCCAAGGTCGGCAAGCAGGTTGAGGCTGAGCAGCCGTTCTGTGAAGTGGAATCGGTGAAGGCCGTGAGCGACATCTACTCGCCCGTGGATGGCGAAGTGGTGGCCGTGAACACCTCGTTGCCCGATTCGCTGGAAACGCTCAGCCGCGATCCGTACAACGCGGGCTGGATTGCTAAGATTAAGATCAGTGACGAAGCAGGACTGTCTAAGCTGCTCGACTTCGCTGCGTATGAGAAGCAGTGCAAGGAAGAGAATTAAAAGCGTTAGTACCACCGACCCGCATAGAATATTAATACGCGAGGAAACTAGATTCCTCAAGTCGTAGAACTCCTTTCGGAATGACATGTGACTGTCATTTTCATAAATGCCATATCTTTATAACACGCCTGAAGATCAGCAAGCGATGCTCTCGGCGATTGGGGCGAGCTCGATCGAGGAGCTCTTCGACACGATTCCCGCGGAATTGAAATTCGAGGGCGCGCTCCAGATCCCCTCTGCCCTGTCGGAAATGGAACTCGATCAGCACATGCGCGAGCTAGCGGGCAAGAATGCATCGCCTGCCAACAAAGTTTGCTTCCTGGGGGGTGGCAGCTACGACCATTTCGTGCCCGCCGTGGTCGATGTGATCGGCTCGCGTAGCGAGTTCTACACGTCCTACACGCCCTACCAGGCCGAGGCGAGCCAGGGCAACTTGCAGGTGATGTTCGAGTATCAATCGCTCATTACCGAACTGACGGGCATGGACATCTCGAACGCCAGTCTTTACGACGGGGCCAGTTCGGCGGCGGAAGCCGTGTTGATGGCGATCTCTCATACTGGGCGTCACGGCAAGGTTATCGTTCCAGAAAGCCTGCATCCTGAATATCGTGCGACGATTGCCACGTATCTCGAGAACCTGCGGACGGAAGTCGTGACAATCAAAACTCCGGGTGGTGTAATCGATCCCGAAATCTTGGCCGAAGCGATCGACGAAAACGTCGCGGCGGTGGTGTTGCAGCAGCCCAATTTCTTCGGCTGCGTGGAAGATGCCGACGCCGTAAGCAAGATCGTGAAAGAAGCCGGAGCGTTGTTGATCGCGGCGTTTGATCCGATCAGTCTTGGCATTCTAAAACGCCCAGGAGATTATGGTGCCAGCATCGCGGTCGCCGAAGGTCACACGCTTGGCACGCCGATGTCGTATGGCGGGCCTTACTTAGGAATCCTGGCTTGTGAAAAGAGCCTAGTGCGCCGCATGCCGGGCCGCATCGCCGGCCAGACGGTCGACCGCCGGGGCAACACGTGCTACGTCCTCACGATGCAAACTCGCGAGCAACATATCCGCCGCGAGAAGGCCACGAGCAACGTCTGCACGAATCAAGGTTTGTTCGCGCTGCGGGCCACGGTCTATCTCGCGCAAATGGGCCCCCAAGGCCTGCGCGAGACGGCCAACCTTTGCTTGCAAAAAACTCGCTATGCTGCTGAGCAAATCTGCCAGCACGAACGGTTCTCGCTGGCGTTCAACGAACCGACGTTCAAAGAGTTTGTGATCCGTGACGCCGATAACCGCGTCGATGAATTATTGAAGTTCGCCTTGGACCGCGGCTACATGGCCGGCGTGCCGTTGGGCCGTTGGTATCCCGAACTCGCGGACTGCTTCCTGGTGGCGGTGACCGAGAAGCGAACGAAGGCGGAGATAGATGGATTGGTGAAGACATTGGTTCAAGCTCCTACAAAACAAGCATCGACGGCGATGTCAACGAATTAATCACCACAAAGACACCGAGAACACTAAGCCCCGCTTCTTTGTGTCCTTTGTGCCTTCGTGGTAAAAAGTTTTAACTATGCGAAATACCCGCGATACAAAATTGTTGTGCGAACTCTCGAAGTCGGGCCGGCGTGCGGCGCGATTGCCGGCGTGCGATGTGCCGGAGCAAGAGATTGCGGATTTGCTTCCCGCTGAAGCGTTCGCATCCAAGCCACCGGCGCTGCCAGAGCTTTCCGAGCCGCAAATTGTACGGCATTTTGTGAATCTGTCGACGCTCAACATGTCGGTCGATACGCATTTCTATCCGCTGGGAAGTTGCACGATGAAGTACAACCCCAAGCGGAACGAACGGGCCGCGGCGATGACTGGTATTGCCGATCTGCATCCTTATCAGCCCGAGGAAACTTTGCAGGGAATGCTTGCGCTGCTGTACGAGATGCAAGAATATCTGCAAGAAATTTCGGGGCTGGAAGCGTGCAGCCTACAGCCGGCCGCAGGGGCCCACGGCGAATACACGGCCCTTCTGGTGGCTGCAGCCTATTTTCGCGACCAGAATCAGCATCGCACGAAAGTGCTCGCTCCCGACAACGCCCATGGCACGAATCCCGCGAGTGCCGCGATGGCAGGCTACCAGTCAATTACGGTCAAGACCACTTCCGACGGCTTTGTGGACATGGCGGATCTCGCGGCGAAGCTTGATGATGAAGTGGCCGTGATGATGATCACCAATCCGAGCACGCTCGGCTTGTTCGAACCGAATATGAAGGCGATTGCCGACGCGGTTCACAAAGTCGGTGGGCTGATTTATCTCGACGGCGCGAACATGAACGCGATCCTCGGGATCTCGCGCCCCGGTGATTTCGGCGCCGACATGCAGCACTACAATCCGCACAAGACTTTTAGCGGTCCCCACGGCGGCGGTGGCCCTGGCGCGGGACCGATTTGTGTGACCAAGAAATTAGGCCCCTATCTGCCCGCACCGATCGTGCGCAAAGATGGCGATCGCTATTGGCTCGACTTCGATATGCCCAAATCGATTGGCCAGGTCCGTTCCTTCTTTGGCAACGTAGGGGTGTTGGTGCGGGCTTACTGCTATATCCGCACGCACGGCCCCGATGGGTTGCGTTCCGTCTCTGAAAACGCCGTGCTCAATGCCAACTACTTGCTAAGCCGCGTGAAGCATATCGTGCCCGTGCCGCAGGGGAATCGTTGTATGCACGAGTTTGTCGCCTCGGCCACAAACTTGAAAAAGGAAAAAGGGATCACGGCGATGGACGTGGCCAAGCGGTTGTTGGATTACGGCTTCCACGCACCGACGGTTTATTTTCCGCTGACCGTCCCCGAGGCGATGATGTGCGAACCGACCGAATCGGAGAGCAAGGAAACGCTCGACGCCTTCGCGGAAGTGCTATTCCGCATCACGGGCGAGGACGCTCAATTGCTGCACGATGCGCCGCACACGACGGCGGTGAGTCGTCCCGACGAAGTTCGCGCGGCACGCCAACCCGTACTAACTTGGGCGGCGCTTGCTCAGTAGTTTCAGAATGATTTCACCACTAACACACAAAGGGCACTAAGAAAAGTCTTATCTGTCTTTCTTTGTGTACTTAGTGGCTTTGTGGTTAATTCCAATTTTGAACAATTCCAAGTTTCCATTTCCGTGCCGCCTCATTGTTGACCCGCCCCAAAGCGGCGCGTGGAATATGGCGGTTGATGAAGCGCTTTTAAAAGAAGCGGCGACTGACGGCACCGCGAGCTTGCGTTTCTACGAGTGGAATGAACCGACCCTATCGCTTGGTTATTTCCAGAAATACGCAGATCGTGCGAAGCATCCTGCAAGCATGAATGTGGCCGTTGTCAGGCGACAAAGCGGCGGCGGGGCGATTCTGCACGATCACGAATTGACTTACAGTTTGACGTTGCCAGCGACGCATCCGCTCTCTACCGATGCACAAAGTCTGTACAACGCTGTGCATGAGTTGCTGGTTGCGGTATTGCGCAGTTCGCTCCCAGAAAACGGTCCCGCTTCAACCCTGCGCATGGTCGAGAAAACGGGGATTAGTGAAAATCTGCCAGAGCCATTTCTGTGCTTTTTACGGCGTTCCCCAGGAGATTTGATCGCTCAGCCGACAAATGCGACGGGCGATTACAAAATCGTAGGGAGTGCCCAACGCCGCAGTCGCGGAGCCGTTCTGCAGCATGGCAGCATCTTACTTGCTCGTTCGGAGCATGGCCCCGAACTTGCAGGTCTGAATGATGTGTGCGATACTAGGTTAGTTACAGCTTATCTAGCGAGTGAACTGATCACGCAGCTTCCACGAGCCATCGGCGTTGAATTCGGTGAGCGCAACCTCTCCGGTCAATGTCGCGCGTGGGCCGTCACTCTGCACGATGAAAAGTATGGAAATCGGCATTGGACTGAAAAGCGGTGAACGCTGTCCAGCTTCGAGGCCGATGAAAGCGGTAGGTCATCCTAAAGCTTCTCACTGAGACTGAGTTGCGATAGCGGATGCCCACCACCCCTCTTCGGAGGGGTTATACAGCATCTTGCACTTACTAGAATTCCAAAGGAACAAGTCGAGGAAGATTAGGCTTGTTCCCAAGTTCGTGATATTCTGCGGTTATGAGGAGGTCCCGGGGGGGATGTCGCCTTGTCCGCGAATCACGCCGTAGTTGCGGTGCGAATTCGTGCCGGGGTGCCACATGTCCTTATGGTATTGGGCCCTGACCTTACTGGGTTGATTCCTACTGGATCAACGTAGTTGAGGCTGCCTTCTCAGAACCCGCGCTATTTTTTGACAATGGCTGGCAGCGCCATGGATGTAATTCTCAAAGTCACAAAAGGGTCCAAAATTGGAGCCAAGATCGCCGTCAAGAAAGAAGAATTCTTGATCGGTCGCAGCCCCGAGTGCCACCTCTGCGCCGGGAGCACATCGATTAGCCGTAAGCATTGCGCAATCCGGCGCGACGGCACGAAAGTGACGATCGAAGATCTCGGCAGCCGCAACGGCACCGTCGTCAACGGCGAGAAAATCACCGGAGTAACCGAGCTCCATTCGGGCGACGATATTGTCATCGGTTCGCTTGGCTTCATGCTGACGATCTCCACGGGGCTCGCCAACGAAAAGAAGCCGGAAGTGAAAACCGTCGCGGAAGCGGTGGAACGGACCGCGGCCAAGAGCAGTGGGCCCATTGGGGTAGAAGACATTTCTGGTTGGCTCATCGACACCGATAAACCGAGAGGTTCCTTCTCCGATACGCAAACGATCAAGCTTGATGACACGAAGGCGAGCGAACTGCGCGAAGCGGTGAAGAAGCTCGAAGAGGCAGCCACCGTGGATGTCCACGAGGACGAAATTGAAGACGACGGTGCCGCTGATAAGTCCAAAATCAAAAAAGAGCCTGGTAAGCTTCCGCCGCAGCTTAAGCAGCCCGCCACTAAGGACAGCCGCGAAGCGGCGGTTGAGGCGCTGCGTTCGTGGAATCGGCGGCGGTAGGCCGCTTGATCTCTGTGGCTTCCTGGATCGCATTGCGATCCGGCTGGGGATCCGCTGTTTTCCTTGATCGTGCCTCTCCGATAGAATATCTGTAGCGGCTTAGTGGCCCGTTCCTGCCAACTCACCCCACCGATGAATTGATCATGGCTTCACGGATTCCACCGGAACAATTCCCCGATAAGCAACAGGCGCCCGAGAAGCCCCGCGCGGGACTTTTGGGCTTGGCGTTCGACGCCGAAGATGGCCACAAGCGAATCACGCGCGGACCAAACTTCTTACTGGCTGGCGGCTCGCAGGAGACACACGGTCAGATGCAAGAGACCGCCATCAAGATCAACGAACACTTGGCCCGCAAGGGGAAGGATCTCGCCGAGGTTTCAGTCAAAGAGCTACGCGATATCGTCGCGGACGTGGTGAAATAGAAACTTCAAGACCCTGCGACGCGTCGCGTCGCGGCTAGGGAAGTGTCGATCTTCAAAAACAAAGCGGGGCACTTGCGTACCCCGCTTCATTCGATTGCGGATATCTTAATCAGCTTTACGCTGTGTATTCTTATTCTTCATCGAAGCTGAATTCAGCTTCTTCGTCGATCGTCTCTTCGGTCATTACGACCATGCTGTCGGTCACTTCGGGGCGAATCGTGGCGAGCTCGGCGGGGGTGAGCTTCACATAGCCCAGACCGCGGATGACTTCCAAGACTTCGCTGCACGTAGGGAACATCCGGCCGCTTGTGCGCTTGTACTCGTCCATGGCGTTCATGAAACCCACTTCTTCATCGGAATAATCGCGTTCGCACGTCGTGGGATCAATCTGCCGACGGCGTTGAACCTTGGTGCGACGTTCAAGTTGGGGAGCAGCGGGATTGGTGCTCTCCTCACGGGCGTTGCGACGACGATCGATGGTCACTTCCTTGTCGCCGGTGGCAACGTCGCTGGTGGTCTTGTCGGTCTTGGCCAAACGTCCCTTGGGCGAAGGAACTTGCTTACCGGTCTTGGTGGCGTTGTTCTTCTTGCTGGAAGTGGTGGTCGCTGTGGCTTTCTTAACCGCCATGGGGAGGGCTCCTTGGTTGGACAGATTGCAGGTGGGAAACGGCGATCTCGTGGTGAGATGCTAGCAATCTTCGGAATAGCGACTGGGCAAAATGGATGGGCCACGAAAAATAACCGATTTCAGTAAAGATTCCGGTTGGTGCGGATTGTCCGGTTTAGCGAGAGTTTTTGGCTGTGCCAGCGAATGGCTCGCTCGGGTGGCCGCACAGCCGCGCCAGCCGCCATTTGGGTTGCGTTCGACGGCCAGGATTGCTATTTTTCCGGCCCAGAACGGCCGATTCGTGCAGCCGTTTCTTCCGGCAAAACCTTATCGCTCGAAGTTCCCCAGGAACGCGCAAGACGTGCGGCAGCCACCATGCACCCATCCTTTTCCACCAAAGTTCTGTTCACCGGGCTTTGTGCGTTCGCGCTCGGAGTGCAAGTTGGTTGTAACGGCTTTACGTCGCAATCGCTCAATGCCGAGGGTGTGCGGCTCTATCAGAACGGCAACTATCAACAAGCCGCCGAGACGTTCCAGAAAGCGATCGCGAGCAACCCCAGCTCGGCGAGTGCTTACTACAACCTGGCTTCGGCAATGCATAAGAACGGCAAGCTCTACAATCGGCCCGCCGATTTGCAACAAGCCGAGCAGTTGTACAACCAGTGTCTCGATTACGATCCCAACTGCACGGAATGTTATCGGGGGCTCGCGGTGCTGTTGGCCGAAACGGGTCGACAGGATGCGTCGTACCGCTTGCTCGAAGGCTGGGCCTCGCGCAATCCGCAGAGTCCCGAACCACGGATCGAGCTGGCGCGGTTGTATGAAGAGTCGAACAACACACAACAAGCCGCCGTCAGCTTGGAACAGGCGATTACGATTGATCCCCATAACAGCCGCGCTTTAACGGCTCTGGGCCGGCTGCGAGAATCAACCGGCGACACGCAACAAGCACTCGCCAATTATCAACGCTCGCTGGCGATCAATCGCTTTCAACCGGCGATCGAAACCCGCGTGGCCTCGCTCCAGGCGAGCCAAGGGGTGTCGGGAGCTCCGCCGGTGGTGACGCCGCCCGATGGCACGCGCACAGTGCAGCAGTCGAAATCGACAGTGAGGTATTAAGACCGGCGATTCGTTGAATCGCGGCTATTTCGGTGCGATCTGCTCGAGCTCGATGCACGTTTCGGTGAGTGCATCATGCTGTTTCATTTCCGTTGCCCAATGCTGAGCGCGTTCTGCCACGCTGGGAGTTGAGAGCAACTTGTTGAGTACGCGGGTGAGATTTGGCCCTGTGAACTTTTTGGGGGGCAATACGTCGGCTACGCCCAGGCGCTGTAATCGCGCAGCGTTGTCGAGTTGGTCGTAGGCCATCGGCATGATGATCTGCGGCACGCCGCCGGCTAAACCTTGTCCGCAGGAACCGATGCCGCCGTGATGCACGAATGCCGCCGCGTGGGGCAAGAGTTGGCTGAATGGCACGAACGAAAAGTGAACAACGCCCGGTGGCAACAGCTTGGGAATGTGCGTCGAATAGCGTGAAAGCAATATCCCACGCCGATTCAAATTCTCACACGACTCGACGGCAGCAGCGAAGAACCAATCGGCGTCGGTGTTCGCCGAGCCAGGGGCGAACACAATCGGCGGCGTGCCAGCTTGCAAAAATTCCGTGACCGGCGCGGGAAGCTCGACCACCGCTTCATCCCACAACGGGAAGCCCGTGACGCGGGTATTGGGAGGCCAATCGGGTTGCGGCGGGCCGAACCACGCGGGAAATAAGCCGAGCACCATTTGCGGGGAGAAATACCACTCGTGCATCACGCGACTCACGAGTGGCAAATCCAAATCTCGGCGGAGCGAGTTAATCTCACCTGCCAATAAGTAATCGACGACTTTATCGGCGAGCCAAAATTGCAATCGGCGAAACCATTTCGGCAGCCACGGATACATCAGCATAAAAAACATCTGCGGCGACTCGTGAAAACTTCGTAGGGCCACCGGCGCGAAGTGGATGCTCGCCATCGGCGTGCCGTGCTTCTCGTGATAGATGCGGCTGGCGAAATCGAGGCAATGCGCGGCGAGCACGGTGTTACCTGGTTCGACGTTCGCTTCGATGATGTTATACAAATTGCGAAGTGTGCGGGCCATCAAACTCATAATGAGCCGCGGCCCGCGCGTCGGATTCCACAAATCGGGATGATGAGCCAGCGTGTGATATTCCTCGGCCGTGCCCAGAGGTAAGCATTCAAGCCCCATTGATTCCACGAGTTGTTGGAAATGAGGGTTGGTAATGATCACCGCGCGATGCCCCCGCGCTTGGAGTGTCGCGCCCAATCCGACCATCGGATGGACGTCGCCGTAACTTCCGAGGGCGGTGATGAGGAACTTCATGTTGGTATTTAATCCCGTGATTAAGCAAGAACGCTAAGCCGCGAGCGGCATGGTTTAAAGCATCGTCGCAATGCGGACACCGGCTCACAAGGGGGCAAATCAGCGTTGCGGCTCGCCGTCGTGGAGTCAACAATAAGGAAAAGCAGCCTGCCCGCCGGAACGCGAGATAACCCCCATGGCCGATCCTGACGACGAAGACGATGACTACGAGTTGGAACTCGAAGACGTCGACGAGGAAGTGTTGGAGCATGCCCGGGTGCGTGCCACGCGGCAAGTGGAAGAAACCGAAGCCCGAGCCGCGCGGCTGGAAACCTTCGACGTTCCCACCGAAGCCGAGGCAATTGGGCTCGACGACCTCAAGAGCTTTCGATTCACGACCTGGCATCTGTTGGTCGCGACGGCTTTGGTCGCCGTATTCATGTCGGTCATCAAATTGGGGGGTGGCTGCAACGGCATTTTCATCGCCGGATTGATGACCTTGGCGGCGGGTTGGTGGTACGTCTTGCGTAAAGAACGCAGCGAGCGTTTAGCACGCGAACGGCGGCGACTGGAAATTGAAGCCCGTCTGGAACAATCTCGCAAAAAAGAAACTGTCGTGACTGAGCGGATGGCCGGTTTGGAACCCGACGAAGAAGAGTTGGTTCCTACAAAGCCGGCATTGAGTTTTTCGTTCTCGCTCAAGCAGATCATGGGCACGTTCGCCGTGGCTGCGGTTGTGTTGACGATTGCCACCTTGTTTGGTCCGAACACTGCTTCGTTGATTCTGGGTGTCGTCGCTGTGTTGGGACTGGCAATTCAAGTGATCGGCATCGAACTGCCGGGCATTCTCGTGTTCGGTTGGTGGATATTGATGCTCATGTACGTGGCCATGAGTCTCTGGGCCATCTTTAATTCCACCGGTGGGCCGTAGCGATTTTTTATGCCACGCGCTTGTAGCTTCGTTTAATGCGGCGATGCACAAGGCGATTGTTCCGAAACTCGCGCGCCCGGCACAACACACACGGCATCGCGACCATCGCTCCGCAACCGGGACAGCGCTGGGGATGCGAAAAGCATTTAGCTGATCCTTCTTGCAATTCGCGGCCATGGTGCCCCCGCTTACCCGAGGCAATGTTATGCACCGTGCCGCGGCTTACTTGAAGCTGCTCGGCGATCTGTCTCTGCGACAATTCTCCTAACGCGAGCAACTGCCGGATTTCGTCGACCACGGCTAATGGCAACATGGCGGCACCTCCCGGGGTTTCCACGTTGCGGGTGATAGGCCATCGATATCTTTCTCGGGCCAGAAATCGCCGTACTCGGGCTGCGGATCGCGTTCGTCGTCATCAGCCAGGAAGGCATCCCAGGGATCTTCCAACCAAGGTTCAGGCTCTTCGGCAAAGCAAAAAGTGTGGAGCATGGGTGTTCGTCCTCGAACGAAAAGGAGTGTTAGCGGACGAACAAAAAACTAGCATAAATCGGTGGCCAAAAATATACATTTGTACACTAATTTTATGCATGGTTTTTGCGCGAGGATTTTGGCCATTTTTCGCTGGATTTGGCCACCAGATGAGGTTATGCGACACCGCCGCTTAGCGATTCGCTTCGGCGGATTCGAGCAATTCGTAGAGCTGGTTTTCGCTGCGGTTCAGCTCGTCGCGCAGTGGTGGGGTGAGTTGCGAATAGACTTCCGCGGCTTCGCGTTCGTGGCCGAGTTGTTTGAGACAGAGATACTCCGCGGCGAGCGTGAACGCTTGGAGCGAATCGTTTTCGCCCGCTTGCTCTTTGAGTTGTAGCAAAATTGGTATGGCACGGTCGTAGCCGGCTTGCTCCTGAGAGACGAGCAAGAAGTGCCGGACCAAGCCTTGCTGGGCCAATTGTTTGTAGAATGGGTCTTCGTTGGGAAAATTTTCCCACACGGCTCGCCACGCCGGTTCGCTGTCGACCATCTTGGCATGGAACAATTGCGCGCCGACGGTTTCGCGCTTAGGAATCGGCGCGGTACGTGAACCACGGAGCAAAAATTGCTGCCGCTGGGTGACTAATCCCAACATTCCGCCGAGCACGATAGCCGCAAGCAAGAGCCCAATCGTTTTACGACGACTCCAACCGACGGATTGCAAGCGAGATTCTTCCCGCATGAGCATGCCGAGTTCCGCGCTGGCTTCGCTGCGCGAATCGCTGGTGGCAATCCATTCGACGAGCGACCATTCCTCAGGACCCACGGCCCAACCGGATTGCGAGGCCTGAACGGCTAGTTCTTTCAGTTCGGTGAGCAACTGCGACGGAGAGGCGTAGCGATCGGTCGGTTGCTTGGCCATCATGCGATGCACGATGTCGACTAATCGCTCGGACAACCCTTCACGCACGCTGTCGAGCGCACGCGGCGCTTTGTTGAGATGCTGCACGGCAATCGCCAGGGCCGTTTCGCCCGTGTGCGGCGGTTCGCCGGCCAGCAGGTGGTAGCTGGTCACGCCGAGCGAATAGATATCGCTGCGGGCATCAACGGGGCGGCCTTCGATTTGCTCGGGGCTCATATATAGCGGTGTCCCCATCGCGACGCCCACCTGCGTGAGCGTTTTGTTGTCGACCGAAAGGACCCGCGCGAGCCCGAAGTCGGCTACTTTCACCGAGCCGGTGGTGCTGAACAGGATGTTGGCGGGCTTGATGTCGCGGTGAACGATGCCGACTTCCGCCGCTTTGCACAGGGCTAACGCGACTTGCCGAAGGATGTCGAGCACCACGCCCTGGTCGAGGGCCCCTTTGTGAGCGAGGATTTCGTCGAGGCTTTTGCCGGCCACAAATTCCTGCGCGATGAAATGGATTCCGTCGGCGTGCCCCACTTCGTATATCTGCACGATGTTGGGATGCACGAGCGAAGCCGCGGCGCGGGCTTCATTGTGGAAGCGCTCGATGTAGCTGGGATCGTGCGCGAGTTGGGCATGTAGCACTTTGAGCGCGACTTGCCGGCCCAAAGATTTCTGCTCGGAGAGATAAACGTCGGCCATCCCCCCCGAACCAAGCCGCCGGAGAACCAAATAGCCGCCGACTTGGCGTCCGGTGAGATTCTCGCTGGGAACGGCAACTCCACTCATCGCATTCTCTGGCCGCTCACGGTTAAGTTGCTCTGAATTCTAAACTTCATCTATCGAGGAATGCCGACGCCTTTGAGCACGCGCTCGGTGGCTTCGGATTTATTGAGCACATAATAATGGATACCCGGCACGTCCGCGGCGACGAGCTCGGCGGTTTGCTTCATGGCGAATTCCACGCCGACTTCAAACTGTCCTTCCGAACCATCTTCGTGTTTCGACAGATCGGCCAGGAACTTGGCCGGAAGTTTCGCTCCGCAGAGCGAAGTGATGCGTTGTATTTGCGCGCCGTTGGTCACGGGAAGCAGACCGGGAACGATGGGAATTTTGATCCCCAAGGAGACGCAGCGATCGCGGAAACTGAAAAAGTCGGCGTTGTCGTAGAACAATTGCGTGATCACAACGTCGGCTCCCGCGTCGACCTTGTTCATCAGGTTCGCGAGATCTTGTTCTGGGCTGGGGGCTTCCACGTGTGTTTCGGGATAGCCCGCCACGGCGATTCCCATGTCGGAAAATTCTTGGCGAATAAACTCCACGAGTTGGTTCGCGTAGGAAAAACCACCTTCAACCGCCGTAAAAGCGGTTTCCCCTTTGGGGGGGTCACCACGCAAAGCCACGACATTGTTCACACCAAGGATCCGCGCGCGTTCGAGATAGGAGTGCAATTGATCGACCGTACTGCCGACACAGGTAAGATGTGTGGCCACGGGGATATCGTATTGCTTGCGCACCGAAGAGATGACTTCCAACGTGCGATTCTGGGTCGAGCCCCCCGCCCCATATGTGCAGGTCATGTAGCTCGGCTTGAACGCAGCAAGGCGGTCGAGATGAACCTGTAGCCCCAGCACCCCCGCCTCGGTCTTAGGGGGGAACAATTCAAAGGAGAGGCCGAACTTGTCGGGACCGTAAGCCTGGGCAATCGTCGTCAACAGTGTTATCTCCCAATCGGTGGCAATATAGAGCGGTTGTTACTGTAAATTGTGCGGCGGTGATTCGCAATGAAAGACTTCCTCTGCGGGAATCCTTCCGTCGGTTACTCGCAAATAATCTCACGCACAGGACTTACAGCTTGACTGTTTCTCCCAGCTCCACAGGGACTTCGCCAAACATCCGGGTGTTGTCAGTTCTCCGGAACGAACGTTTCCTGCTGGCAATCCGTGCGAGAATAATATAGGCTAATTGGCATACCGGCGGCATCCGATAAACAAGCATTCTTTGCCATTCCCACCTTGCAAGCAACCGTAGTTTCTTCCGCTTGAACACACAGAAATTTGCCTTTCTCTTGCGGTGAGTGATTGCCGCGGTGAAATTTGAGCCTAACCCTCCCACCGATCCGTTATAATCCAGCAGACTTGAAACAGGCATTTTTTGCCGGTTGTTCACGCTTGATGGGCATTTGCTAAGATAAGCCAAACAGAACGATTACGCGGGGCGCAGGCAAGCGTCACGCCGATTGGATTTTTCGCACGTCCGATCCCAAGATTTTAGCGGCAACTTTTTGGGGACCCTTAGAGAAAGCGACCCTTATGAGCCAAACCGAGATCCCCGGCAGCAGTGTAGCCAAGCCCCCACGCGACAGTTGGACCGAAATCACACCTCAAGCTCTTTACGACAAGTTGGTGACGCTGTCGCGCAACTTGTGGTGGAGCTGGCATCCCGAGGTGGTCGCGTTGTTCCGCGATTTGGATCCCGTCCGTTGGCGGCAATTGGATCACAATCCGGTGGCCCTTTTGTCGGAGATGACTCCCGAGCAAGTGGCCCAACGCGCGAGCGAAATGGTGCTCTACACGCGCATTAATCAAGCGCACCGCCGCATGAAGGATTATCTCGGAAATACTCAAAGCACGTGGGGTGCTCGTGAGGCCGGCGTGTTGGGTTCGATGCCGGTCGCCTACTTCTCGGCGGAGTTCGGCATTCACGAATCCGTGCCGATATACTCCGGCGGTTTGGGCGTGCTTTCCGGCGATCATATCAAAAGCGCAAGCGGATTGGGCGTGCCCCTGGTGGCTATTGGTTTGTTTTATGACCAAGGCTATTTCAAGCAGCATCTCGATGCCGAAGGTTGGCAGCAAGAAGAATATCTCGACACCAAAGTTGAGAATCTTGCCATGGAGCCAGCCCGTGATAAGAGCGGCAAGCCGATCACCATCTCGATCGACACGTTAGACGGTCAATTGCTCGCTAAGGTGTGGTTGATGCGCGTGGGCCGCGTGCCGTTGTATTTGCTCGACTGCGACGTCGAAGGCAATCGCCCAGAAGATCGCGAACTGACGAGCCGGCTCTATGGTGGCGACGTGCGAACTCGCATTCGCCAGGAATTGGTCCTCGGGGTGGGAGGCGTCAAAGCTTTACGGGCATTGAGTATTTTCCCAGGCGTCTATCACCTGAATGAAGGTCACAGCGCGTTTGCTCCACTGGAAGTTATTCGCGAGCGGATGAGCGACGACGGCCTGTCGTTCGACGATGCCCTGCGCGACGTGGCTCAACACACGGTGTTCACCACGCACACGCCGGTACCCGCCGGCCACGACCGCTTTGAAGGCAAACTGGTCGAAGAGCATTTGGGCCCACTGCGTCAACAGATCGGTATTTCCTACGAACAACTGATGGGCCTCGGCCGCGTTGAACCGCAGAACGAAAACGAGTTGTTCTGCATGACGGTGATCGGTCTGAAGCTATCCCGGCGTGCCAACGCCGTGAGCTCGCTGCATGGTTATGTATCGCGGCGGATGTGGTCGCACCTGTGGCCCTGGCGGGTCGAGGAAGAGATTCCCATCGGCCATATCACCAACGGCGTACACGTACCGAGCTGGCTGGCACATCCGATGCAGATGCTTTACGACAAGTACCTCGATTCCGATTGGCAACAACGGATGGGCGATGCCAAGACCTGGCAGAAAGTTTACTCAATCGACCCGGGCGAGTTGTGGGAAACGCACAACGCGCTCAAGAGTCGCTTGCTGGAATTCGTCCGTCGTCGTGTGAGCCGTCAATGCCGCCGTCGCAACGAAGATGAAGCGTCCGTCGAAGCGGCTCGTATGGTGCTTGATCCGAGCGCGCTGACGATTGGCTTCGCGCGGCGATTTGCCACTTACAAGCGTGCCGACTTGTTCTTGAAGAATCTAGATTTCTTCATGGAGTTGCTCGACGACGTAAATCATCCGATTCAATTCGTGTTCGCCGGCAAGGCCCACCCCGCCGACGAGCCGGGTAAAAAGTTGATTCAAGGAATTGCCAACTTGCGGCTCGATCCGCGCTTCGCAGGCAAGATCGTCTTTGTGGAAGATTACGACATCAACGTCGGTCGGCATCTGACCCAAGGGGTCGACGTGTGGTTGAACAATCCTCGGCGTCCTTTGGAAGCCTCGGGCACCAGCGGCCAAAAGGTCGTGCTCAATGGCGGCTTGAATTGCTCGATTCTCGATGGCTGGTGGGCGGAAGCATTCAATGGCATGAATGGCTTTGCCATCGGCCACGGCATGCAGCACCGCGACACAGCGATTGCCGATCAACGCGATGCCGAAGACTTGATGCGCGTGCTCAAAGAAGAAGTGATTCCGCTCTTCTACGACCGCGATACCGACGGCTTGCCCAAGGCATGGATTCACCGGATGACCAACTCGATCGCGACCCTGGCCGCGCGGTTCAGCGCCCATCGCATGGTGATGGACTACGTGAAGCACGCCTATTTGGTGGCCGCGGGTGGGTTGAGCTCCGACATGAACATGCGGTAGTTGGCTGATCGTTAGCTGCGGCGATACAATGAATTTCAAAGCCCAGGGGTTGCAACCCCTGGGCGTTAGAACCTTCAGCCGCACTTTCCCATGCCTGCTAAGATCACCTCACCTGACCACCCTGCCCTCGCCGAGCTGTGCGAGCAGCTTGCCACCCATGCGCGCGACACCGATCTCACGGGGGATTGGCCCGCCGAGCAATTGCGTCTGTGTGGTGAGTACGGCGTGTTCGAGTGGTTTCTCGAACCGGAGTGGGGTGGCCAGCGCTGGGATCAAGAAGACATCGTCCGCGGCTATTTGGAATTGAGCCGGGCATGTCTCACCACGACGTTTATTATCACGCAGCGCTCGGGGGCCTGCCGGCGGATCGCCACTTGCGACAACGAAGCTCTCAAAGAACTTTTGCTTCCCGATCTCGCTTCAGGTAAGAGTTTTGCCACGGTGGGTATCTCGCATCTCACCACTAGCAGACAACACGTGAAGACTCCCGTGCTGCGAGCGGAACGAGTCGATGGCGGATTTAGCTTCGACGGCTATAGCCCTTGGGTGACCGGAGCGCCGCATGCAGCACATGTGGTGACGGGAGCCACGATGATGGAAAACGGCGCGGCCACGGCAGAACAAGTCTTGGTCGCGCTACCTACAGAATTGCTGGGCGTCTCAGTGCCGCGTCCCGCGCAATTGATTGGGGTCTCGGCAAGCGACACGGGCGAAGTACGCTGCGAGCAAGTTTTTGTCGAAGATCGCTGGTTGATTGCCGGGCCCGTGGAGAACGTGATGTCGCTTGGCTCGGGAGCTGGCACGGGCGGCCATCAAACTTCGACGCTCGCGTTGGGCCTTTCACGGGCTGCGCTTGATTACATGGCTACGGAATCGACCAAACGCACGGGGCTAACTGAGCCACTGGATGCACTCGAAGACGATTATCAAGAAACACACAACATGCTGATGTCGGTCGTGCGGGGTGAACCAAGTTGCTCACCAGAAACATTGCGTCAACGGGCCAACAGCCTGGTGCTCCGTTCGACTCAAGCCGCGCTCGTGACCGCCAAAGGGGCGGGTTACGTGCAAGGCCATCCCGTGGGTCGTTGGTGCCGCGAGGCGTTGTTCTTTTTGGTTTGGAGTTGCCCTCAACCGGTTGTTTCCGCCAATCTGTGTGAATTGGCAGGCATTGCGAACTAATTTTCTCGGCGGATCAATTTTTATGGCGGCAGAAGACCCGATTGTTGTTTGGCACGAACAAAGCGTTTCCCGCGCGGATCGCGAAGCACTCAATGGCCACCGCGGCTGCGTGGTGTGGTTCACCGGGCTGAGCGGCTGCGGCAAAAGCACGATCGCCAACGTCGTTGATAAGCTGCTGTGGGAGCGCAAGGTGCGCAGTTATTTGCTCGATGGTGATAACGTGCGTCACGGACTGAATGCCACGCCGGACATGCTAGCAAAGCAATATGGCGAAGAATTCGGTAAACGGTTTGGCTTGGGCTTTTCGCAACAAGACCGCGAAGAGAATATCCGCCGCGTGGGTGCCGTGGCTGGGCTGCTCGCCAACGCTGGTCTCATTACGCTCACTGCGTTCGTGAGCCCCTTTCGTGGCGATCGCGATTCGGTGCGAGCCAGTTTGCCCGCAGGAGATTTCATTGAAGTATTTGTCGATGCTTCGCTGGAAACTTGCGAGGCTCGCGATCCCAAAGGGCTATACAAGAAAGCTCGCGCGGGGGAAATTGCCAACTTCACCGGTATTAGCTCTCCTTACGAAGCCCCTGAAAAACCTGAGTTAGTGCTTGATTCCAATACGCTCGCACCACCCGAACTTGCTCAGCAGGTCATCGACCGCTTGGTTGAACTCGGCAAGATCAGCTAGCGTACTGCTAGTGATTTGAATCACTCAATTGCGGCAAACTTTCACGCTCGTGCCGTTGTTCATGTTGACCGCGCAACGCCAGGAGGATTAGATTGCGCATGCGTGGGAGGGACTCGCCCACACACTTTTCACGGAGGGACGAGGATGAAAGCTTTAGTCCGTCGCGGCCTAGCCAGCGAATTGGCGAACCGACTCACCCTGTTGGAAGTCGAGGCCAGCTACGCGGCGGGAATCTCTTCGCTCCAGAATTCACACGAACATCTGCGGTCGGAGTTGATCGGGCAAGAAACGGCCCAGCGCGTGCGCGAGGAACTCGAATCGCAGTTGCCGGGTCGGGTACGCCAACTCCGCGTGTCAGCGACCGACAAGTTCGTGGTTCTTGCTGGCTCGTGTGGATCGTACTATACGAAGCAACTCGCACAGCACGTGGCAATGGAACTCTTGGTCGACGAACGACTAGTGAACAACATTGTGGTCATCCCGGCGAAGTAATTACTGTTGATCAGCAGCAAGCACATGAACTTCCTGCTGCAATGAATCTCCAAGTCGGTCCCGTTCAGTTTCTAGTTCAAAATGCGTCTGCAAATTGAGCCAGAACTGGTCTGAGGTACCAAAATAGCGAGCCAAGCGCAAAGCGGTGTTCGCCGTGATGGCTCTTATGCCTTTGACAATCTCATTGATTCGTCGCGGGGAAACATTGATATCCTTGGAAAGACGATACTGACTAATCCCAAGCGGCTCGAGAAATTCCAGCAGCAAAATCTCGCCTGGATGAATCGGTGTTATTTTCTTGACAGCCATAATCGACCTTTAGTGATAATCAGCAATCTCAACTTCATACGCATCGCCTGACGACCAAGCAAAGCAAATACGCCATTGATCGTTAACACGAATACTGTATTGGCCCTTCCGATTCCCTAATAATTTTTCTAATCGATTACCGGGCGGAACTCTTAAATCATCTAATGATTCGGCAGCGTTGATAATCAGGAGCTTTCTTAAAGCCGCGCGTTGTACTTCCTGCGAAATGCCTTTGACACGCTCACGACGAAAAATGCTCTCAGTAGCTCGGTCGCGAAAGCTTTGGATCATACCAATCAATAGTAACGCATGGCGTTATCATTGTCAAATACCATTAAGATTCGCCGGAGACACACTCTCTATAAACGCTAGCTAACTGCTCGCAGATCTCTTCTTCGCCGCTCAGAAAACCGATCTCGATCCCCACGGCCCAGAGCGGAATGCTTCCCAATGTCGGCACGCGCAGCTTGACGAGATCCTTGCGTGTGCAAACCACGATGTCGGCTTGTTGGCTCCATTGGCTCAAGGAGGTGACGTCGTCGCGGGTGTAGTTGTGGTGATCGGGAAACTCGCGCCAGGCCACGACTTCGCAGCCTAACGTCCCGACCGTGTGCCGAAAACCGGTGGGGTTGCCAATTCCACAAAATGCCGCGACTCGCTTGCCGGATAAGATATTGGTGTCGACCTGTTGACCTGCGCTATTCAAAAGCGCGGCCACGCGATGTTCCACTTCGCACCAAGTGGCTTGAGGGGCAAGTTTCGCCACACGCTGGCGGATCTTTTCCCGTTCGCTGGGAGCGAGCATATCGGCTCGGCTGAGAACCACAGCGTCAGCTCGCGCTAAGCCGGTAAGCGGCTCGCGCAACGTTCCGCGGGGGAATACGTGCTCGAACCCGAACGGTTCCGTGGCGTCGAGCAGCACAATGTCCAAGTCGCGTTGCAACCGACGATGCTGAAAGCCGTCGTCGAGCAAGATGATTTGCATTTCGAGTTCTTCAACCGCCACTTGGGCCGCGGCCACTCGGTCGGGGTTCTGCACGTGGGGAACATCCGGCAGCGCGAGTTCCAATTCCAGCGCCTCGTCGTTGTAACCCCCTGCCTCAGCACCGTAGCCACGGCTGACGATGGCCACGCGAATGTCCTCGGCACGTAAGTGACGAGCGATCCACTCGACAAACGGTGTCTTGCCCGTTCCCCCCAGTGTGAGATTCCCGACGCTCACTACTGGCACGCCCGCATTATGAGTTTCCGCCTTGCCACTAGCGTAGCGTCGGTTGCGATAACGCATCGCCAACGTGTACGGCACTTCGGCGATGCGCAGGGCCGTCCGCATGGCAATGGCCTTGGCACCCGTGCGTCGACCGCTCACAAGCTCGCGAAATTCAGTGGGAGAGAGCATGCATTCTTCTCTAAAAATTGAGTTAGGCCGCATTTTCCGGAAAATTGGGCTGGTTCACTACCCCAGCTTCCCTGAAAAACTCTGCCGGTGACCTGACCAACGCGGCGGGACTTCTATAATGGAGGCATGGCCAGCGTCATTCAACCACCGCCCTCCCCTCCCCCATTCGTCACCGGTCCACGCGCTGAAGAGTTGCTGGTCGACGAGCAAATCCGGCAAACACGCCGGACACTCAAATTCGTCGACTTCTGCTCGGGGATGCTCACGCTCGTGATTGGCGTGATGTTGTATCTGCTCGTTATGTCGGTGCTTGAGCATTGGGTGGTCCCCGGCGGCTGGAACGGGCCGACTCGCTTGATCCTGTTTTGTGTGATGCTCGCCGGGATCGGGTGGTACAGTTGGCGAACCTTTTGGCCGTTGTTTTCACGGCCCATCAATCCAGCCTACGCAGCGCAACTCATCGAGCGGAGTACGCCCTCGCTCAAAAACAGTTTGCTCAATTTCTTGCTGCTGCGGAGTCGTCGGCAGCAGCTTTCACAAAAAGTTTACCAAGCCATCGAACAGCAAGCGGCTCAACGTCTGTCGGAAGTTTCGCTTGATACGGTCGTCGACCGTACGGCCTTGCTGCGGCTCGGTTATGTGCTGGTCGCGGTTGTGGCGATTTGCGCACTGTATCGCGTGTTCTCGCCGAAGAATCTTACTTCGTCGATGGAACGGGTTTTGATGCCGTGGTCGAATACCGCGGCCCCCAGCCGAGTGGAGATTCTCGAAGTCACGCCGGGCAACACGGAAATCGCGCGCGGCGAGCATTTGGAAATCACCGCCAAGCTGCAAGGGCTCCGCCATGATGAAGCGGTTCGGGTCTATTACTCGACGCTCGACAAGCAGGCCGTGGATCGCAATGTGCTACTCAGTGCTTCAGAGGGGGGTTCCCAATTTCGCGGCTTGATACCCGATCGGTTCTCGACCGGCGAAAACAGTGGCGTGCAACAAGACTTGGAATATTGGATCGAAGCGGGTGACGCCAAATCGCAAAAGTACAAGGTCACGGTCTTTGCGCGACCGACATTGGTGGTTGAGAAAATCCGCTATCAGTATCCCTCCTACACCGACCTATCTCCACGGGAAGTGGAAGGAACGGGCGACGTCAGCGCGCTCGAAGGGACGAAGGTGACGGTCTATGCGCTTGCTAACCAAGACATCGCCACGGCCAACGTCGATTTCAATGCCGATGGGCGTAATGACCTGCCGATGTCGTCCAAAGGAGATAAGGCGAACGCACAGTTCACGCTTGCGCTAAAAGAAGATCGCCGCACGCCGGAATACGACAGCTACACGTTGCAATACAAAACGACAAAAGGTCGTACGAGCACGCTGCCGCCGAAATACAATATCGCCGTCACGCCCGATCACGCCCCGGAAGTTCGCATCCTGGCTCCCGCGAATGATGAAGGCCAACTGGTCGAGCAACTCGACGTACCGGTCGACATGCCTTTCACGGTGGAGGTCGAAGCGCGCGATCCCGACTTTATGTTGTCCAACGTCGTCATTTTGGGCGAAGTTGAGGGGCAACAAGTCATGAGCCGCGATCTGCTCAAGCAAGAACACTCGGGCAAGTATGTCGGTCGCATGACGGCGACGCCGCAGGAATTCAATCTCAAGCCGGGCGATATCGTGGAGTATTGGGCGACGGCGATCGACAATCGACAACCCGAGCCCAATATCGCAAAGACGGACAAATTAAAGATCCGCGTGCTGGGTCCTCCCGACTTCGGGCAACAAGGACAAGGCGAGCAACAGGGCGAAGGCCAAGCCGGCGAGCAAGGCGAAGCGGGCGAGAGTGGCGAAGGAGAAAGCGGCGAACAAGGGGAAGGCCAAGCGGGGGGCGGGGCCGGTGAAGGGGGCGAGCAACAAGAAGGCGAAGGTGAGGCCGGCCAACAAGGGGGTGAAGGAGAATCCCAGGGCGAACAAGAAGGCCAAGCCGGAGAAGGAGGCGGATCGAACGAAGGCGAAAATTCCGATTCGCAAGAATCGCAAGGTGCCGGTGGCAATTCGTCTTCATCGGGCGGAGACAATCAAGGCTCTGATCAACAAGAAGGCCAGCAACAAGGTGACGCGCAATCCTCCGAGGGAGAAGGTGGCGGCGAAAACCAAGGGGGTGAGCAACAAGGTGATCCCAACGGCCAAGGGGGGGATCAATCCCAAGGCCAAAGTGGCGAACAAGGGAAAGTTTCTGCCGAAGGTGATAGTGATGGTGAAGCCTTTGAGCGCATGAGCGAACACTTTGCTGAGCAAGAACAAAAGTCTCAAGGCCAGGGACAATCCTCCGACGGCGAATCGCCCGAGGAAAGCGGCTCGACCGATCCGGCCCAAGCGAGTGAAAACCAAAACCAATCGGAACAGAACGACGCGGGTAATGAAACGCAATCTCGTGAAGGAGATGGCCAGGGTTCGCCCGAAGATCAACAGCAAAGCGGCGGCACGGAAGGTCAAAACCAAGATCAGGGAATCGACGGCAACCAAGAAGGCGAGAAGTCGGAAGGCTCCGGCGCTGAAGGACAACCGAACGAACAGCGTGAACAGCAACGCAGCGATGCCGAGCAAGGTGACGAAGGCGAGAAGCAAGAAGCTCCCGGCGGAAAAATGTCGACAGAGCAAGGTGAGCAAGGCGCTGGAAACAATCCTGGCGAGAACGAAGGCTCGATGGACACCGATGGCGAGCGTAAGCCCAGCGATAAAAGCGATGAAGGCAAACCCGATGCAGAAATGAACGATCAAGAAGCCCCCGGCCAATCCAATAGTCAAAAGGAATCGGATTCGTCGGGCGCGAATGGTGGCGATCGCTCCGGCGGAGGACAAGAAGGCGCTGGCCAACAAGCCGACGCTGAGGGAACTGGCACGGCCGGTGAAAATACCGCGGCAGATGACGGGGGCGGTCAAGCCTCCGAACAGGGCGCTGGTGAGACATCTTCAAATCCTGGTCAGCAGTCCGAGGCAGATAGCCCCACGGGCGAATCGAGCGAAGAAAACAAACCGGGCCAAGGAAGCAAGGAGTCGAACGAGCAAGGGGGCAACCAACCTGGGGGCGAGCAAAGTCAAAGCGGTCCCGGCCAAGATGGCGAGCAGCCCCCTGAAGGTGAACCTGCACAGAATCCAAACCCTCAAGAAGGTCAAAACAATTCCCAAGCAACGGGTGCCCCTGGTGGAGGAATCCCCAGCGGCGGCGGCACAGGCAGCAACGAAATGGCTCCACCGCCCAGTAGCGACACGGAACCAGGCGATGCGGCGAATCTCGATTACGCTAAAAAGCAAACCGATTTGGTGCTGGATCGCTTGGATGATCAACTCAAGAAGAAAGAGGTCGATAAAGACCTGCTCGACAAGCTGGGTTGGACCGAAGAAGAATTGCGCGAGTTTGTCGAACGCTGGAAAAACCTCAAGGCCGAAGCCGAGGCTAATCCCAACGAAGATACAGAACAGGAACTCGATAAGGCCCTGCGCAGCTTGGGATTGAATCCCGATCGCCGGACCGGCTTCAAGTCTCAAGCGATCAAAGAAAAACTCCGTGAGCTGCAAGACTCCTATCGGGGACGCACACCCATAGAATATGCCGATCAGGTACGGGCGTATATGAAGGGGACGGCAACGGTCCCCGAAGAACAGGAAAAATGAATCTCGGCGTCTTTAAGTTCGATTAAGCTATTGTAGTATTGTGATCTCAATTGGCGATTTCAGATAGCGCTGCCATGAATACTCATCATATCAAAACGACCATTAGTAACGATGGTGGCCTGCATATCGATGCCCTCCCCTTTTCGGTGGGTGAATCCGTCGAAGTCATCGTTTTTCCCACACTGCCCCAATCAAGCAACGGCTCAGCCTATTCGCTCCGCAATACTCCGGTCACCTATGTTGAGCCTTTCTTGCCAACGTGCGAAACTGACTGGGAGTCCATGTCGTGATTGTCCTAGATACTCATATCTGGGTTTGGTGGGTACATGATGATTCTCGATTGAATAGCGAATTAAAGCGACTCATTCAAACCAACGAATCGAATGGACTTGGATTGTCGGCCATATCGCTTTGGGAAGTGGCAAAACTTCACTCGCTCGGCCGCCTCACGTTGCCGATACCTCTTGCAGAGTGGTTTGCACGTGCCCTCGGTTATCCTGGCATAATCCTTTTAGATTTGACGCCACAAATTGTCATTGAGTCGACGCAACTCCCAGGCGAGTTCCACAAAGACCCTGCGGATCAATTAATTGTTGCCACTGCGCGGACATTTGATTGTCCACTCGCTACGATGGATTCAAGAATTCTCAACTATGTGGGCGTGAACACGCTTTAGTTAATTTATGACACCGCTTATCCCTCGCTATCTTGTCGCCTTCAATCCCAAGCGGATTCCGCATCACTTTGTCGACGTTCTCGTGATCGGTGGGGGGATTGCCGGGATGCGGGCCACGATGGCCATCGACTCGCGGCTCTCGACGTTGGTCGTCACCAAAGATCGTTTGAGCGAATCTAACAGCACCTATGCTCAGGGGGGCATTGCGGGCGTACTCGCGCCCGAGGATCGCTTCGAAGATCACGTTGCTGACACGCTCACAGCTGGTGCCGATCTGTGCGATCGCGAGATCGTCGAAATGGTGGTCCGTGAAGCTCCCGGGCACATTCGCCAACTTATCGAATGGGGCACCGTTTTTGATCACGAAGAAGATGGCGATCTGTTGCTCGGCCGCGAAGGAGGGCACAGCCATCACCGCATCGTGCATGCCTTGGGCGATGCCACGGGTAAGGAAATCATGCGAGCCATGATCACCCGGGCGCGCGATGTCCTTAAAGCGCAAATCTGGCCCGATACGTTCACGATTGATTTGCTAACACACGAAGGCCGTTGCCGTGGGGCGCTTGTTTGGAATAAGGATCATGGCCGCACGTTTGTCTGGGCTAAGCAAACGATTCTTTGCACGGGGGGCGTGGGGCAGATTTATCGTGAAACCACGAACCCACCCGTGGCCACCGGCGACGGTCATGCGATTGCTTATCGCGCGGGCGCGGAACTACGCGACATGGAATTCATGCAATTCCACCCGACCGTGCTGTACATCGCGGGCAGTAGTCGCACGCTGATCACTGAAGCGATCCGTGGCGAAGGAGCCATCCTCGTCGATGCCAACGGTGAGCGCTTCATGCCGAGCTATGACCCCCGCGCGGAATTGGCTCCCCGCGACATTGTGAGTCAGTCCATTGCCGACCGCATGAGCGAGACACACCACCCGTGTGTTTATCTGGATTTGAGTCCGCTCGACCCGGCGCATGCCCTCAAGCGGTTCCCCGGCATTGCCAAAAGCTGCGCAGAGTTTGGACTCGACATCACGCGCGATCGGATTCCTGTGCGGCCCGGTGCGCATTACATGATCGGCGGCGTGACGGTGGACAGCAATGGCCAGACGACGCTTCCCGGGTTGCTGGCTTCCGGCGAAGTCACCAGCAGCGGCCTGCACGGCGCAAATCGCTTGGCGTCCAACAGTTTGCTCGAAGGTTTGGTCTATGGAGCCCGCGCCGGCAATGCCGCGTCAACGGCAGCACTCGAAATGCCCGATTCCTATCAAGCACTTCCACTGGAAAATCTGAGTCTCGAACCAAGCGGTGAACCGCTCGATCTGCTGGACATTCGCAACTCACTCAAGAGCCTCATGTGGCGGGCCGTGGGAGTGATTCGCGACGGCAAGCAACTGGCCGAGGCGGCCAAGACAGTCGATCAGTGGTGCCACTACGCCCTATCGCGTCAGTTCGCCGAGCCCGAGGGGTGGGAACTCCAAAACATGCTCACCGTGGCCCGAGTGATGATCCAATCGGCGCTCGCACGCGAGGAATCGCGGGGTGTGCATTTGCGGAGCGATTTTCCGGAATCTGGCGGCGCGGCCTGGCGGCGGCATCTTGCCGTCACAAGTACAAAGGCCTGATTTCTCGCTTTTTTCTGAGGTCAACGAACCCTCAGTCTGCTCCGCCCGTAGCGTCGGTAGAGGGGTTCGGTATGGACAGATCGCCCGCTGACGGGTTAACTTCTACGTTTCTTGCGGCGAGGCGGGACTCCCTACGGGCCAACGCGGCTCGTGCCGCAAGTGCCTGTCCTGATGAGACTTGGTGTTGGCGGGCCTAGCTCGACCAGCCACCTGAACGTTTCATTCCTGTAGCCTGGGCGCTGGACATTCGTCCGGCTGATGCCTTCCTTAGACAACACGCGTTACGATTTGCTTTCCTAACACTGTAAGCGTCACCACGAATCGTGAGATCTCGATGACAGATACATTAGCAACGCCCGCTTCCTCCGGTGCGGCCCTGGCGGCCGAGCCGATGATCGAGGCCCTGGGCCTATCAAAATTCTACGGCAGCTTTGCCGCCTCGCGCGACGTGACATTCGCAATCAACAAGGGTGAAGTCGCCGCGTTCCTCGGACCCAACGGTGCGGGCAAAAGCACGACCATGAAGCTGCTCACCGGCTATTTGGCACCCTCGGAAGGAGTTGCCAAGATTGCCGGCTACAACATGGCCACCGACCGACTGAAGGGAGCCCAGCATTTGGGTTATCTTCCGGAAAATGGTCCGCTTTATCCCGACATGACGCCGCGGAGCTTGCTCACGTTCTTCGGCGAGATTCGCGGCATGAGTCCCAGCTTGCTGGAGCAGCGGATTAACACGGTGATCAAGACCTGCCGGCTCGAAGCCGTGATCGGCAAACCGATCGACAAGTTGTCGAAAGGCTATCGCCAGCGCGTCGGCATGGCCCAAGCGATCCTGCACGATCCCGACGTGTTGATTCTCGACGAACCGACCGCGGGCCTCGATCCCAATCAGATTCGAGAAGTGCGCAAGATGATCCGCGAGTTGGGCCAAACCAAAACGATTTTGCTTTCGACGCACATCCTGCAAGAAGTCGAAGCGATGTGCAACCGCGTGGTCTTCATCAACGAAGGCCGTTTGGTGTTCGATGGCACGCCGCACGATTTGGCTCGCGAAGAGCGCAACCTCGACGAAAAATTCCACGCTCTCACGAGCGCCGTATAAGACCACTCGTTTATGAATTGTCAAACCAACAGCTTTTAAGTGAGTGAACAGGAAACCGACCGTTATGCAATGGCACGTTCTTAAATCGATTTTCAAACGCGATTTCGTGAGCTACTTTTCCAATCCCACGGGCTACGCGTTTATTTGCGTTTTCGTCGTCCTGAGCTCGCTGGCCACGTTCTGGCCGCCGGAGTTTTTCTCGGGCAACTTGGCCAATCTCGATCAACTCAGCCGTTGGCTGCCATTCATCATGCTGGTGTTCATTCCGGCGATCACGATGAGCATTTGGGCGGAAGAACGACGGCAAGGGACCGATGAACTGCTGCTCACCTCACCGGCGAGCGACTTGGACGTCGTGCTCGGTAAATATTTGGCTGGCGTGGCAATCTTCACGGTGTCGCTGCTGTTCTCGGCATTCTCAATCTTTTTGGTGTTCAAGTGGGGACTGGGCGACCCCGACGGCGGCTTGTTTATTAGCACCTATATCGGCTACTGGTTCATCGGCCTAGCGATGATTGCCATTGGCATGGTCGCTTCGTTTTTGACGCACAATCTGACGGTTGGTTTTATCCTGGGCACTTTGTTCAACATGCCGCTCGCGATGTTCGGTGTGGCCGATTGGTTCATCAAGAATCCGGCAGTTGCCCAAACCGTGCGGCAATGGAGCGCGCTCGAGCGTTTCCGCGACTTCGAGCGCGGCGTCATCAGCCTCGGCGGCATCACCTACTTTGTGATGCTTACCGTGGTGATGCTTTATATTTGCATGGTGTTGATCGGCCGCCGGCACTGGAGTTCGCAGGAAGAGGGCAACTCGCAAGTGAGCCACTACATCGTCCGCGCGATTGCCCTGCTGGCCGTGGCGATTGGGGTGACGCAAATCGCGAACAATCGCAATTCGGTACGTGCCGATATCAGCAGCGCTCAATTGAGTTCGCTTTCGGACGATACGTTGACGCTGCTCGAAAAGCTGCGTGATGATCCCGATGCAAAGACGATCTACATCGACACGTATGTGAGCCCACAGGTCCCTACCGAATACGCCCCCTACAAAATCAACTTGCTCTCTACGCTGGCTGAATTGCAAGCTTTGAGCAACAACAAGATTCGCGTTACTGAGCATGTAGTCGAGAACTACGGCCCCGAAGCGGTGCATGCCGAGCAAACCTACGGCATCACCCCCCGCGACGTGATCGTGACCAACGGCCGGGAACGCACCCAGGAATCGATCTTTCTGGGGGCGGCGATTACCTCGGGGCTCGGCAAAGTTGTGATTCCGTTTTTCGACAAAGGCATTCCTGTTGAATACGAACTGGTGCGTTCGATTTCGACCGTCACCCAGGATAAGATGCTCAAGCTGGGCATCATCGACACGGGCATTCCCTTCTTGAATCCCTCGGCTGATCGGACGCGCGAGTGGCCGTTGATTACCGAATTGCGGAAGCAATACGACGTCGACGATCGCGGCATCGATTTGACTCAACCGCTCAAAGGTAAGTACGACGTCCTGCTAGCGATTCAGCCATCGATGTTGGGGCCCGAGCAGATGGATCACCTTGTGGATGCGGTGCGCGAAGGCACACCAATCGCGGTTTTGGAAGATCCCTTCCCCTACTTCTATCCGCAGGACGTGCCAGGAACGGCCGAGCCACGTATGCAACCCAACATGGGAATGATGGGGATGTTCGGCGGCGGGGGCACGATTCCTAAGGGTGATATCAATCAACTGTGGCGTGTGCTAGGTGTGACGATCGACCCCACGCAAGTTATTTGGCAGGATTATCTGCCCGAGAAGAACCTTACGCCCTATGTCGATCCGCAATGGGTGTTCATCGATGCCGGCAACGGCGCGAAGGAACCCTTCAACATCGAGAACCCCATCACTTCGGGTCTCAATCAGTTGCTGCTAATCTATCCCGGTTCGGTCACGAAGGCCGAAGGCTCGAAGCTCGATTTCGATCAATTGATCGTCACGGGCAGCGGCAATTCTGGAACGGTCGACACGGCCGCTTTGCAACGAGGACGGCCCAACAATGAAATCTTTAGCCGTCAGCTCACCAAGACTTCCTATATTCTGGGGGCTCAAGTGAACGGCACGGTCACCGACGACGATCTCTTGTTGGCTGGCGTGACATCGCCCAAGGAGAAAGCGGACGAAAAGAAGGATTCAACCGACGAAGCGAAACCAGCCACAGAGGAAAAGGCTGCTGACGCAAAAGATGATGACGCCGCCAAACCCAAGGCCGAAGAGGACGACATCGATACGAGCGAAATCAAGGAACGCAGGATCAGCGCGGTGATCGTCAACGACATCGACTGGATTATTCCTGACTTCTTCTCGATTCGCCAAAGCGGCGACGGGGAATTGCTCACCGCCACGCAGAATGTGACGTTCATCTTGAATATCATCGACTCGTTGGCGGGCGATGACCGCTTTATCGGCATTCGCAAACGGACCCGCGAGCATCGCACGCTGGCCAAGATTGACGAAGCGACCAAAAAGTATCGCGACGATGCTTTAGAGCAACAAAAAGAATTTGTGGCCGAGATTCAGGCGGAAATCGAGCAAGCTCAAAAGCGGTTTGAAGAAAAACTGGCCGAAGTCGACAAGATTCCTGGTTTGAGCCGTACGGCTCGCGAACAGCAACGAGAAGTCGTGCGTCTGCGCGAGACGGAACGCTTGAAAGCACAAATGGAGTCGATTGAAGCCAACCGCAACCGCCGGGTTAAACAAATCAGCTACGCCACAGACCAGGAAATCCGCGGCGTGCAGGATCGCTACAAGCTTTATGCGATTCTGATCCCGCCGATTCCGCCGTTGTTGTTGGCGTTGTACGTATTCTTCCGTCGTCGTGGGGCCGAACAAGAAGGCATTGCCAAGACACGGTTGCGTTAAAAATTACGTTCCACAGAGTGCACTGAGGTCACAGAGATTTGCTTAACTGTGACTCGTTTCTACGAATCTATTGGGATGGGATTTCGAATATGAGTGAAATGGCGAAAACTTTGACCTTCATGGCCGCCGGCGCCCTTGCGCTCATCGCCGCCTTTTTCGTCGTGCCGACGGACAAGACCGTTGATACTACCGAGTTGATCGGGCAACATCTGAACGATTTCGACGCGGGTGATGCCAAGCGGATGAAGATCGTCAAGTTCGACTCCGACACGGCATCGACGCGCGAGTTTGAAGTCGCCGAAGAAAACGGTCTCTGGCGAATCCCTTCCAAAGAAGGTTATCCTGCCGACGCGACCAAGCAAATGGCTGAGGCAGCGACATCGTTGATCGATCGCGAAATCCTGCGCATCGCCGCGACGAGCCCCACCGAGCATGAAAAACTCGGCGTGGTTGATCCGACGGGCAAGCTTAACTCCCAAGCCCAAGGCGTTGGCACACGGGTCACTCTGCACGATATCGACAATTCGGTGCTGACCGACATGATCATCGGCAAGAAAGTGAAAGATGCCGATGGGCAACGCTATGTCCGCGACGCTGATAAAGACGTGGTCTACGTCGTGAACATGGATCCCAAGGCTCTGACGACCAAGTTTGAAGATTGGATCGAAGGGGATTTGCTCACGATTAATCCCTTCGACGTCAAACAGGTCGATGTCAAAGACTATTCGGCTGAACTGGTTTTCAATCCGTTAGCAGGCGGCATTCAAGCACGTTGGGAACCCCGCGGCGAAATGGCTGTCACTTATGACGAGGTCGATGCCAAGTGGAGCGCAAAATCGCTTAAAAAGTTCGACAAGGCCTCGAAGAAGTATGTCGATTTCCCAATCCCCGATGGCGAAGAACTCAACGAGGAAGTTCTTAACGCACTGCGCGACGGGCTAGATGATTTGAAGATTGTCGACGTCGAGCGCAAGCCAGCCGGTTTGAGCGCCGACCTTAAGGCGGGCTCCGACTTTGCCAAAGACGCCGAAGCCGCCGAAGACTTGATGAATCGCGGTTTTGCTCCCATGACGAATGAAGAAACCAAGCAGGAAGACATTCTGTCGTCGGAAGGCGAAGTGATTTGCTCGCTCAAGGATGGTGTGGAATACGTGCTGCGGTTTGGCAATTTGCAGGTCGATAGCCAAGGCACCGACAAGCCGTCGGAGGAAGTGGAAGGTCAACCTGAAACCGCCGATAAGAAATCCAACGATAGCGTCAATCGCTATATGTTTGTGATGGCCCGTTTCAATGAAAACATGATCGAAAAGCCAGAGCTGGAAGAGTTGCCGGCACTGCCAGCCGACGCCCCTGCAGAAGAAACACCCGCCGAGGCGAGTGAAGAAACTCCGGCCGAGAGTGCTGAAACCACCGACGAAGCTGCACCTGCCGAGGCAACCGCGGACGCGGAGAAGCCGGAAGCTGAAACCACTGAGAACAGCGAGCCAACTGCTGGTGAAGCCGAATCGACTGAGACTGAAGCCGATGCCGCTGAAGGCGAAGAAGCGGAACCTGATGATGCCGAAGAGCAAGCCAAGCAAAAGGAACTCGAAGACATCATCGCCGCGCGCAAGGAAATCGAACAAGAAAACCAACGCCGCATGGACGAATACAACGCCAAGATCAAGGCAGGCAAGGAGAAAGTCGCCGAGCTGAACGAACGCTTTGGCGATTGGTATTACGTCATTTCCAATGACGTGTATCAGCAGGTTCACTTGGGTCTGGAAAAAATCCTGCACAAGAAGGGCGAGAAGCCCGCCGGTGAAGCCGCCGCGACGGGGATTCCCGGCATGCCGAATATGCCATTTGCGAAGCCGCCGGCTCAGTGAAATGGCGCCAAAAACTCCGACCTCAAAGAGGTCGGCTACAGTTTCAACTAACCGTGCCCAACTCGCGCAGCAATTCGAGCGTGAAGAGCCCCGTATCGTGGCCGTCGCTGAACTCGATGCTGTACGCATAGTGCCCCAGCGGTTCCATTTTGGTGATCCGCAAAGGCTGTGTTTCCTCGGCACGCAAAATGGGGAGCGCCATCGGCTCGGGTTCTGCGCTCCGTTTCTCCAAACACGTCGCGCACGGGCAATTGTTCCGCAGTTCGCGTACGGAATATTGTCGCGTTTGACTGTCGCTCCAGACGATCTGTAAGCGATCGGGGGCGATGAGACTTAGTTGGCTTGGTTGAAAATTCACTGTGATCCCTCTCCTGCTCGGCATCAGAAACCGGACGCTAGCGCGTGGCGGCTATTATATGAGTCTCGATTTATGATCTTCCGCTATTCTACGACTTGTCGTTGATCGACAAACCGTTTGCCCTTTCCTTCGTAGCGTGGCAGCGATGTGAGTGGTGCGAGTTGCACGTCGACTTTTAGGCCGAGCCGCAATTCCAGTTCCTCGGCAATACGGGTTGGCTGCTGGAGATGATCTTCCACTTCGACGAGCATTTCGTCCATCGCGCCACGTTTGCGGACCGTGAATCGATATTCCACGACCTCGGGAAAGCTATGCATGATCTGTTCGATCGAACTGGGAAAGATATTCACCCCACGCACAACGAGCATATCGTCGGCACGGCCCAGCACTCCCCCTTTGAGCAAAACGAAACGGCTCTCGCCGGTTGCCGACCAAACGGGGCGAACCAAATCGCCCGTGCGATAGCGAATCACCGGCATGCCGTAGCGCCCCAGCGAGGTAAGCACAAGCTGTGCGAGTTCCCCTTCTTGGGCTGGCTCTCCCGTGTCGACCGAAAGAAACTCGGCAATGAATTCACTTTCGATAACGTGCAGTCCACTCGCCGCCGCATCGCCGAAGCCCCAGGCACCCACTTCGCTCGCTCCGCTATGATCGGTCACTTGCGCTTGCCAAGCCGATTCGATGCGAGCGCGCGTGGCGGGGATTGAGCCCCCTGCCTCGCCAGCAACGATGATTTTCTCGATTGCACAGTGCGCGGGGAGATCGATTTTGTGTTCCGCGGCCACCTCGGCCAGATGCAGCGCATAGGTCGGCGTACACAGAAGCACCGTCGCCCCGGTCCGTTGCAACAAGTCCAAGCGACCGAGCGTGCTTGTTCCACCGCCGGGAATTACCATCGCACCGCGTGCGACAAGTGCGTCGTGCGCGCTCCAAAATCCGATAAACGGTCCGAACGAAAAGGCCAACATCGCCCGATCCGCGGAGGTCACCCCCGCGGCATCAAGCACAAATTGCCAGCAATTGATCCACCACTGCCAATCCTCGGCAGTATCAAGTACAGGGAATGGCCGGCCGTGCGTCCCCGAAGTTTGATGGTAACGTACATACTTTTCCAACGGCCAAGTGAGATTGGTAGCAGCCAGCGGCGATGCGACTGCGGCCGTCAGTTCGTCTTTATGAGTGAGTGGCAACTCAGCGAGTTGCTCAAGGGCCGTGAACTCGCGCGGGATATTTGCCAGCTTGGCGGCGTAAAAATCGTTAGCTGGCAGGATCTTGGCAAGCAACGTATTCAATCGTTGCAGTTGATATTCCGCGAGTTCCGCGCGGCTAAGATTCTGAAGGCGACGGCGTTCGGCAAAGTCATCATGCATGGAATCATACGGGCGCGATCAACGCTGAATGTTGTAGATCTCGATTTTGCGGTACAACGTGGCCCGGCCAATGTTCAGCAGCTTCGCGGCTTCAGGCACATTGCCGTCGCTGCGCTTAAGCGCTTCCACGATCAGTTTCTTTTCCCAGCGGTCGATTTCCAACGTGTCGAGGTCCTCGCTGCCACCATCGCGAAGGCCCAAATCACGCGGGCGAATCCCATCGTCTTCGGCCAGCACGACCGCGCTGTCGATCACGTTCCGCAATTGTCGCACATTGCCCGGCCAACGATATTCCAACAGCCGTGCGCGGGCAGGCTCCGAGAGTTCCAGCTGGGGTCGTCCGCGCTGTTTGCGGTAGTGATCCAAGAAGAAGTTCACGAGCAAGTCGATATCTTCACCACGCTCACGCAGCGGCGGGATGAACAGTTCAAACACGCTGAGGCGATAATATAAATCTTCGCGAAATTTGCGCTCGCGGACGTAAGTTTGTAAGTCTTGATTCGTGGCGGCCAGCACACGCACGTCGACTTGCACTTCCTGCGTAGAACCGACTGGCAAGAACGGATGCCCTTCGAGTATGCGTAGCAGCTTGGCTTGTCCTTCGAGTGAAAGTTCACCAATTTCGTCCAAGAACAGTGTGCCCAAATCGCATTGCTGGAAATAGCCAATGTGATCGCGGTCGGCACCGGTGAACGAACCCGCCTTATGCCCGAAGAGTTGGCTTTCCATCAAGTCGTGGGGAATTGCCGCGCAGTTGACCGAGATCATCGGACGGTCCGCGCGATGGCTGGAACGGTGAATCGCGCGGGCCACCAATTCTTTGCCTGCCCCGCTTTCGCCACGAATCAACACGCAGCCCGACGCAGCGCTGACTCGCTTGATTTTATTCTTGAGTTCGAGCATCGGACGGCTGTCGCCGATCAACTCGTCGTAACCCGGCGACGCGCTTTTGAGGCGTTGATAGTCATTCTTCATGCTCACGGCGGTGCGCGCCCGCACGAGCGAAATCGTCGCCAAATTTGCCACCGCGATCACAAAATCGAAATCGGATTGGCGAAACCGCCCATCGCGCAGGTAAACATGAATCGCACCAATCGTGCGGCGTTCGCCGTCGGGGCCTTTTTGGACCAGTGGAGCACACACGGCGTCGGCAAACGTCACACTACTTTTGGCCGATGTTCCAGCAGATTGATTGGCGACCCAAATCGCGTGACCTTGCCGCATCACAAGCTCAGTGAGCGATTTACTCAGCCGCACCGAATCGACCGCTTCTTTGGGAATCACATGCTTAGGCCTCAACTGATCGTCGTCGTCGACCCACAAGAACCCCACGACCGCCGCCTTGGTTCGTTCCCGCAACAAACTGAGAGCGATTTGAATCACCATCTCGGGATCGTCGCAACCCAGCAAGTGAATGCTCAGTTGATAGAGCAACACGAGCTCTTGGACCTGCTCCGGGGTGGGGAGCGCGGCCAATACTTCTTGATTCGTTTGTTGCACAGCGATCGGCATATCCTGCACGATGGTTTGCGTGAGGCTCACGTCGTCGGTATCGGCGGTGGCGGGTTCATTCGTCAGATGAAAGTCAAACGCATACGAACCGATTTGCAATGAATGCCCATCGCCCAAGGTCGCCTGCTGATCGATCTTCTGACCGTTCACGAGTGTGCCGTTGCGGCTTTGCTGATCGCGGACCACCCAGCCGTCGTCTTCGTAGCTGATGATCGCATGCACCCGCGAGCACATGGGATCGGGGACGGTGATATGGCAATCCGTGCCGCGGCCCAGGAGCGTATCGCGAGCGGGGTCCAAGGTAAAATTGGTGCCCGCACGATTGCCCGTTTTGATGGTGAGATAAGCGTACAAGAATGCAAGCACAGCGAAGGACGAAGCGGAAAATTGCTACGCTGTATCGTAACGAACGGCACGCATTTTGGAAAATAGGCATGACGGGACTCAGCCGCTTATTCTTAGAACCACAATGTCACGAAGGGCACTACGCATAGATGCAAAAAATGAGCGAAATGACTAATAAATGCGTCAACTGCACCTACAACGATATCCTGAGCTAGAAATCCCCTTGGAGTCCTTTGTGCCTTCGTGGTAAGAATCCATGTTCTTGTGACGGCGAATTTTCTCTGATACACTTGCGAGATTGTCGGAACCCGCGAGGTTCATTCCTGCGGGCTGTAGCTCAGCCTGGTAGAGCGCTGCGTTCGGGACGCAGAGGCCGCAAGTTCAAATCTTGTCAGCCCGACTTACTCTAAACCCTGCCGAAATAAGCATTTCTGTTACCTGACGGCGTTCGTCAGTGCGGCTTTTCCCAAGCTTCAAAAACGGTACCTACCGTTTTTGGATTTTCGAGGAGAACCGCATCATGCCTTGGTCGAACAATCATCTGCCGAAGTATCGTAAGCATCGCGCGAGCGGCCAAGCCGTCGTCACTCTTAATGGTCGCGACTTCTATCTCGGCCCGCACGGTACGAAAGCCAGCAAGCTCGAATACGATCGACTGCTGGGCGAATGGCTTGCAGCAGGACGCAATCTGCTTAAGTGTTCAAGAGACGAACTTACCGTTGTCGAACTGTGTGCATGCTATTTCAAGTTCGCAAAGGGCCACTACCAAAAGGACCAATTGGTTGAGTCAATACCTGACAATAATAACCTGCCGTCGGTGTAAGCACTATATTAAATAGCGAATACTTGGCTGCGCATACTCACTCGGAAACTCGACGTACAGAAATTTAAAGTCGGATTTCCTATCATAGGACTGAGCAAATGTCCACAAACATTTGTCGAATGACAGAATTCTTTGAGGCTGGTCAAGGGGTTAATTCGAAGATTAGATCTGACTTGTCACCATCAACCTCAATGATCAACTCGGTATGGGTATTATATCTTGCGGGCAAATATTGTTCGTATCGGTCGATTATTTCCCCAGAACCTTCTTCTGCCGGAATTGATTGACCCGACTTCCGTCGGCCGGTGATCACAATATCGTAGATACCAGGTGCTACCTTTTGAGAACCAGAAAAGCTGAACACTCCGTCAGAAATCACAGCTTGCAAAGTTCTCGAACTAGTAGATTTTTCTTTTGGTCGTAATGCAATCCGGCCGTCGGCGACTGGTTGATCATCGTAGAGAACCTTGCCACTTACCGCATGATTAACGTCGCTACAACCACCAACCGGAATTAAAATTAAGCAAATGAGCCTCAATGAGATACGATTGAAACAAACTTGGGAATCGACAAGCGACAAACTGGTTGGGTTCATCATAATTCAACTTCAACACTAATGTGGTAAGACAATTTAGAACGCATCGGCGGTGCTGACTAATTCTTCTCCGCTAAATGTTGAAAGTGACTGCCAAACGAGTGGCTTATCTTGTCCATGTGAGAGGGAGTCAACGTCGTCCGAGACGAAGTGAGTGCTCCCATCGATCATCACAATATTAACCCCACCTGAGTGTCCGCTTCTAGCGGCCAACTTATGTGCCCCAGTCCAGCCTTGAGCTGAGTCATCACAGGGTGCGTAGGGATCACTTGCATCCACCGCACAAAAACGAGAGAGGTCTTGGTAGTTGCTATTTGGTGGTTCAGAGTGCAGATACAACGAACCACCGCCCCAATGCAAACAACCACGCATGTCCTCTCCGGCAATCTTGAGTACTTCGCTAAAACCGACCGTATTTGTTGTACCGTCCACGACTTCCTTTAATTCCAATCCACGATTTACCCTGAATGGTCCGTAACCTGCCAATGCAGACTTGATGGGGCGACCATTTGCTGGATACTGCACCCCATTCCGACAACTGGGGTGTCCCGCACCATTGGGGCCAATTTGTTCCCAATTAGGATCATTCATCCAAATCCCACAGTTCTCGAAACCTGGTCCAGGGTCCGACCATCCAGCGTTTGCTACGTAGTTGCCACGGGCTCCGTAGTGGTCGTTGATAAGACCAAGGGTCACACCCGATCCTGCTGGATCAGAGGGACACTCCATGGAAGGCAAAAAGATATGATGTGTTTTCTCAAACTCTCCTTTGCCAAGATCAATCGTCTGGTCAAAAAACAATTGATCCTGGTCGATACGGCTAAAGAGTGCCGCCTCTTCTAGAAATGGCAGAACCTGAGTCACCCAGCTTCCCAAGGAATCAATGTTGTTACCAATCTTGGTCATGCGATGCCCCGCCGGAAGCTGCTTTCGGCTTGATTCATAGTTTAGGACGGAAAGTCCCAACTGCTTGAGATTGTTTGTGCACTGAGTACGGCGCGCTGCCTCTCGCGCCGCTTGAATAGCTGGAAGCAAAAGCGCTACCAGAACCCCAATGATCGCAATCACAACTAAGAGCTCGACAAGTGTAAAGGCGACACGTGGCTTAGTAATTTTGTTCCGCATGAATAAAGTCCTGTTTTCTCGACTCATCCGAAGTCGAGGAGAGATGAATATTTCTTGATTAGGGTGCCGATAGGTGCCGAAGACGTCACACACAACGAGACTTATCATTTCTGGATCTCCTTCGAAGGAGTGTTCCCGAGAAAGCCAAGCCAAGGAGCGCCATCGAATTCGGTTCGGGTACCGCAGTCAGTGCAAGGGTATCGATTAGCCTGAGTTGTATGAGAGTAGGACTCGTGTAGAGGACTTGGAAAGATTGAGTAGGTGATAAATCGAAGAGATTATCGACGATTGTCACTTTGTCAAACGTTCCACTAATTGTGCCCATGGTCGAAGCCATGCCAACTTGTTGTTGCCAAACTAGAAAATCTCTACCGTCTGAGTCTCCATCACCGTCGGCATCGCCTGCGTCGTTAACTCCATAGGCATTTTGCCAAATCGCCAAATCAGCGGCATTGACGCCATTCATCCCGTCGAAGTCGGCAGGCAAGGTAGAACCGATGGCCTTAATAATGTCCCATGTATCTCCTACATTGATGGGAAAATAATCCGGGTCGGGCGGGGCTGTGCCAACTGTAAACTCGTTGAAAGAGACATCGGGATTGAGTTGTATAATGAGTTCGCCATCCAAGATCGCAGTCCCTTCGACCTCGATGGTATCAAACACGGGTCCATCGTAAGCACACGGTATTCCGGTGTCGTAAGCAGTAGAGCAATTTCCAGCATCACCGATTTGCGGTATCACATGATCAGGAGCGCCGTTAATCTGCATCGTTAGTGAGCTTCCCTGAGCCATGGTGAAGTTACCATTACGACCACCGCTCTTGGTGACTCGCAAATTCTGTGGAGCTCGAGCTCCGCTACCTGCACGAAAACCAACGTCTAACCTACCTCCATCACCTGCATCCAGGCTTGTTTCTGCAGCCAATACGATCTCACCGATTTCTACAGTGGATTCCGCATGATGGGGGGAATGTTCATGGGGCTCGAAGCCCGTGGTCAAGAGTCCGGCAGGATTAACGACAACTTTGGCTTTTGGCATGCCAGCATGGGCTTCCACAATGGCGAAATCTTGAGTCGTAATCGTTCCCGTGTAGTCTACCTCTCGTACATCCGTGAAACGGGCCGTATCGACCCCAATTCCAAAGGAGTTGTTTTGACCGGCAGGATCTGCAGGGGTGCCAAGAACTGTGATGGGAGCAGACCCTGTCAGATTTCTAGTTACGACAAAACGTCGCGAGCTTGTCTGTGGGCCAGCGATGGGAAATTCCCTGCTCAAATCGATTGTCAGTGCGGCATTAACTGCTAAGTTTGCTTCACCCTGAAGTGAGGAACCCAAACCGTCATCATCCGCGCTATGATCGATCTTGCCAGGTTGATTGAAAACAATGGTACCCTTATCAAATTCCTGTTCGGAGTCATCACCTTTGAGCGACAAAGTATTTGCTCCCGTGGAATTCATCACTAGAGTGCCGCCAATTCCCCAGTCGTTGGTGAGAACCACTTTGTCACCTAAGCCATTAAAATTGATCGTGCCTCGATGGGTCGCTGGAAAGCGCATCGTTAAGTCGGAACTGGCGACGCCGTTGAAAGTAAAATTGTGGGAACTTACAAAAGGCACGTTGATGTTGAGGTCTTCGCGTCCAGCAAAGGCAGAATATGTGAGGTCTCGATTAACAATGAGACCACCGCCTGCCATTTCAACATTTTCCTCCGTTACGCTGGGGTCGCCGATGGAGAGGCTCGTGCCCGTGGAGTTCGTAAAGCTCCCTCCAGAGTTGATCACAATCAACGGCACGTTGACGTTGTTAGCAGTAAAGTTCAATGTACCGTTGTTGACCACGACCCCCTCGCCACTAAACGCACCGACTCCATCAACGGTGACTGTTCGACCGCCATTGATGCGATAGAGATTCGCGGGTGTAGGTGCGATTCCTCCCCATGTGGCTGCGGAACTCAGCGCCCCATTGGCTGCGGACTCGATGACGTTGTAGGTGAACAGTTTTGCTTCATCGCCCGCACCAGCTTCTTTACTCTTGATTCGCCAACGATTGCCTTCCGTGCTTGTCAGGCCAAAAGTGGCATAAGTATTCAGGCCGCTGGTAAATGTTCCGATCTGAGATCCCATTAATGGATGTCGGATACGTGTGCCGACAGTATCGATACTGTCCGGACGAAAAAAGACTCCAACTTCCGAGCCAGCCGCCTCATAGTCAAGAGGGCTAGCAGTGGCAACTGCGGGGGCATTGTCCCACTTGAATGTTGCTTCGTTGAAGGACCTCGTCGTCGCATCGCTAATCGAGTAAATGCGAAACGTGTCGTTGGAATTCGCGTTCACGCTCGTTTCAAGTTCAAGGAAATAAGGGAGTCCTGGGTCAATCGCAACTCCGGCCGTCGATCCGAGATTGAATCGAATGAGCGGCTTTGCGCTGAGGCTGGCGGGATTGAGAGGGTCGCCCCCACGAATCGTCATGTCAACCAAACCGCCATGAGCAGTCGCTTGTTCCACGCCGTTGCCGAACGCGCCATTGATTGGGTTACCAGTTCCGATCGGAGCGGGCAATGCGTTACTGTTTGCATCGAAAGCAATCATCGTGTCGGCGTCCACGGCGATTGCCAACGGTTGTTGAGCCGAATAGACAACTTGAGAAAACGGGATCTCACTTAGTGCGCTGACTAGGACTATGAGTATGAATCTTCTTTTGAGATATTGTTTAAACATCAATTTATTCCCGATTGCTTGTTGATAAACTCATTGATTACACGGGTCAGTTATACTCAGTTATTACGAATGTATTTTTTTGCACTTGGGGCCTATCGACCGTAAGCAAACCTGCACGAGTATTCCCGCGATCAAACTGGCCAACATTGACGGTTCTGGAACCGCAGCGACCGCACTTACAGGATTTACGCCGTAATCGGTTTGCCAAGCAGACAAGTTGCCGATGCCGGGGATGCGTTGCCAGCCCAGGAAATCTCGTCCGTCGACATCTCCGTCCGCATCAAAATCAGCTGAATCAGGTGTGACTCCGGTGATTGCCGATGCTTGTTCTTGCAGAAGTTGCACTGTAGTGATGCCGGAAATCGATCCAGTCACGGCACCTAGGTAAGAATTTCCGATCGACGACTTGTTGGTTATAGTTTCAAACAGAACTGCTGCCGCCAAATAGGCGCCACGGTCGTTTTGGTGTGTACCATCTGCGAGATGCAACCCATTTGAGCTGGCGTAGCCGTAGGTTTGATACCATCCTTCCCAAGCATCGCCAACTCGAGCGATTGTCGTCACATTGGAATGGTCCCATGCCGGGAGACTCTTGCGAATGCGATCATAGCCCTGGTTAGTATAAGTCAGCATTTCTGTGGGATTGTTATTGAAATCATCGATCAAATCTTCGTTATCCAGTTCACGGGCCCAAGTATTGAACAACACCACCGAGGCTTGCGGCTGATAGGGTTTGATATAGTTGGTGATCAGCACGGGTCCACCGTTATTGAGTCCACTTAACTCACTGCCCCCATACTTCATGGCCAACGCGGGTCGTGAGCTACGCTCTTGCAGGATGATCACGTCCCACTCATTGACCGGATTCGTAAGTAAGTCAAGCGTGGCGGAGTTTCCCACATGGTTCTGCAAGGAAGCACTTCCATCGGCACGCATGGTCACACTTCCACTATGCTCCGGATCGCCATCAAAGAGCCCTTGCAAGTCGAGTCCCGTGGCGCGCGCTGTCTCGTTACCTTGGGTGTAACTGTTTCCGATCATGAGTATGTTGAAGTGTGCAGCTAATAAAGGTGTAGAGCGACAAAAAAAGACACCTAGCAAAATACTCGCATGAACCAAGGAGATGAATAAAGAGCGGATTGCCGGCATCAACAAGCTTCCTTCTACGCTCTAAGTCATTACTCAAATTTCGAGTAAGTCGCTGCAATTCCATCGCGGAGAGAGGTGCCGCGCGATGAATTGATAGCTATTGTTGCTAAATTCTAGTTAACTGCTTCTTAGTCGTCCTGTCCCGATCAGGCTAGCTAAAGTCATTAATGCTAAGCAAACACTGCTAGGTTCTGGGATTGCCGTTCCATCGACAGCTACATTTGAGAGAGTGTAGTTCCAAGGAATGGAGCCAGAGATAACATCCGCATTGATGAAAAATCCCAGTCGATCCCAATTAGTCACGCCTGCTGCCAATGCTACATTCGAGTCAGGATCGCTCGTGGTAATTGACGTGGAATGAGTAATTGTGTTGGTGCTAATAAGGTTTTGCCAAGAAAAACTTAAATCGTAGCCGTTGACAATTCTTTCCAGCGTAAGTGTGACACGATGGGTATCGGTCCGGTCATTGAAGGCCACATTGTCGGCGAATGGGTCCGCGTTGCTTTGGCCAAAGCGGGCGATGCCATCGCCCAGACCATTTAATGTCTCCGTAAATGCAGTATCCATAGTGCCGCTTCCTCCCTCGCCAGAAGTAACCGAAGAATCCGTGAAGAACTCGTAGGCTACTGTTCCAGCCAAATCACCAAGATCAAAGTTGGCACCAAGTGTGACACCTTTACCGCCGTTCGCCGTCGAACCAACAAAGCCGAAGCGCCAATTCTGACTTGAGTTGGATGGATTTGTGGTCCCGCCCCATTTTATATCGTAGGTCATCGAAAGCGTGCTCCCTACTCCGCCAGCGTTGAAAGCTGCAAAGTCCTGATAAACCTTGGGACGCCGCCGAGAATCTGGTGCAGTTGTTCCAGGAAGCCCACCCGTACCCGTACCAGAATAGGTATAGCCCGTGGCTGATTCTCCCGAGAGAGTTACGTGAACTCCATTCGGCGTCGGGTTGTTATAAGCATTTACTGACCAAGTGGAACTGAGCGCAATGGGATTTGCGTGTGCATGAAATGTAATTAGGCAGATTCCTACGAGACCAAATACGCCTGTCAAAATACGGCTCGAAATCAAACTCATTAGAACTCTCCCTTCGGCGGCTCGTGAACCGCCAAAACCAACAGAAAAGAAAATAGTCAACGTAGTTGCAACTAAGAAAAGCCAATACTCTGGCCCCGGCTTGCTGAGCCGAGGATTATCCCGTCAAGCGGTATCGCGCAATTTCCACTCACGTTCCAATATTAATTGGTATTTTTGCAGGAAAAAACGCGATCTACTGGCTTTTCTATCTCTTGGGCCGAGTAACTGTTTCCGGAGAACAGCGCGAAAGCAGAAAAGAGTTCGAAAGCCGATGACTAGATTGCCTTCAGAATGTGCTGCCTGCTAGTTCTTCATCAGCGAAGGTTGATACGGCTTTCCAAGTATCGCGATCGATCTGATCGGAAACGAAGCGAACACTTCCGTCCAGCCACAGCATGTTAACCCCCCCAGGATGGGCACTTCGCGCCGAAAGCTTGTGATAGCCCCGCCAAGTTGCTTCTGTAGCGGCACAAGGTGCATCAATCGTGTTGACGCAGAGCCTAATGAAATCTTGAATAGGAGTATTAGGAACTTCGCTATGCAAATAGAGCACGCCCCCACCAAAATGGAGAGCGCCTCGAATGTCATCTCCCTCGACATTACGAATCTCAGCCACGGCCACGGTACGGCTGGTGCCGTCCGTCACTTCTTCCAAAGTGATCCCTCGATTAATCATGAAAGGCCCAAATCCCGAAAGGGCTGAACGAATGGGTCTGCCATTAGATTTATAAAATACAACTCCAGAGGGATTTTCAGGATGTCCTCGCTCTTCCGCGCCTGTTTGTTCCCATTTGATGTCGTTCATCCATAGGCCACTGTCGGGGCCTGCCCAACCTGCATTCGCGGCATAGGTACCGCGTGCCCCGTAGTGGGTATTGTTCCATAAAATCAGCCCCACATCTCCCGAAGAGGGGCAAGAAAGGGTGGCAAAGCTAATATGGTGGGGTTTGACACCATCTGCGATAGGAAATTGCTCAAAGAATGGCTGAGAGAAGTCAATTTGCTTGTAGAGGTTAGATTCTTCAAGATAGGGCAGGCTTAGAGAAATCCAGGTCGACAGCGAATCAATACCTGACGACTTCGTTTGGTGGCGCCAGTCGCCTTTAGGCAGGATGCCTTTGGACGACTCGTGGTTCAACAGGGCAATTCCAACTTGCCTTAAATTGTTCACACATTGCGTACGCCTAGCTGCATCGCGAGCAGCTTGAGTTGCTGGCAGTAAGAGTGCGAGAAGCATTCCGATTACTGTGATCACAACAAGCAGCTCAATTAGCGTAAATCCTGCGGAAGCCGCAAGCGATACCGGGTTACGTTTGAAAGCGACCTTGGATTTAGCATGACCATCGCGAGAAGGCCGCGAACAACAAGCATTACAGGCTTTTCTAGCTCTTGTTGACATTGCCATCAGACCCACGGACGAAGAGAAGCAGATAAGTATTGGTGACATCAGCCAAAATTTGACTGTCACCTATCTATGCCATATTAGCATTAACGTATTGAACAATCCACCATTAGTAAGATCGCGCAGTTCTCAACATATTTCCGAACAAAAGCTCTCGAAGAACTGCTTTTCTTCACCACGCTAAGTCATAAAACATTTCCAGGAATCTCTTCCCAGAGCTTCACTCCGAGTCCTCGACAATCGAGTCAGACAAACTCAGCTTTTTCGCGACTCGATGATTGACATACGCCGAGTCAGAAGTTGTCATAGTCAATGAGCGTAAATCTAATCAATCGCGATTGAGGTAACAGAAGTTGGAAGTACGAGGCTGAACCAGCTCGAATTATTTCAGTCGGAAAGTGATGTTCACTGATGAATCACAAGCCTCACATACGCCGCTCACTCGTCAGTTTGGTACTAGGCATTCTGTGTGTATTATCTCAGTCACGAACACACGTGCTTGCTGATTGGCCTCCGTTAGGACAGTACGAGTTTTCAGCCTGGTCAGGAAAAGTTTTGACGGTGTATTTCAGCATTCCACCACAAGCCAATAAGAATACCGGGATTGTGATTATCATGCCGGGAGCGAAACGCAACGCCGAGCAATATCGAGATGAATGGGATCATTTGGCAGCCGCGAATAGTTTTATAACTCTTGTTGTCGGAGCAAGTCTAGAAGAATTTCCCTCTGAATACGAATACAACTTAGGAGGGGTTATCAACTCAGATGGCGAGTTCCAACCCGAAAAGTCTTGGTTGTTTTCAGCCGTTGATCTGATCTTTGATGACTTCACATCTCGATACGGATCCGATCGTAAGAATTACAGTCTCTACGGTCACTCGGCAGGTGGGGGCTTCGCGCATTTGTATCCATTGTTCAAGCCCGATTCCAAAGCAGTGAAAATCGTTGCGGCAAACCCAGCTTTCATGACAATGCCCACCTATGTACAAGATTTTCCTTACGCCCTACGGAGCGCGCCCTTACCTGACTCTGCTTTGAGAGAATGGTTTGGTCAGCGCTTGGTAATCTTGTTGGGAGACCGCGACCGCGAGCCGCGAACTCACCCACTCAGTAATGGTCCGCAGGCACAGATTCAAGGACCTCATGTCTTTGCCCGTGGCCTGGGATTCTTCCACGCTGGCCTCTGCGAAGCCTTCGCTCAAGATTTGCCTCTCAAATGGCAAATCGAAATTGTTTCTGGCGTCGGACATAGCAACGCGCACATGGCATCGCATGCTGTCAAATACCTTGTTGACGAATGATTGAACGTTCTCGTTTTTTGACAGAGTCTCAATGATGGCAGATCCACGACAAAGCAATTCTTGGTACAGAATCCTGTACGTCCAAGTGCTTCTCGCTGTCTTTCTCGGCATTCTTGTTGGATATTTTTTTCCCGCTGTTGGCGTAGCGGTTAAACCACTTGGTGACGGATTTATCAAACTTGTGAAAATGATGATTGCTCCAATCATCTTTTGCACAGTCGTCCACGGGATTGCCTCGATGGGAGATCTTAAGAGACTTGGGCGTGTTGGCGCAAAGACTCTGATCTACTTCGAGGTTGTCTCGACAGTGGCCCTAGTTATTGGTCTCGTGGTGGTGAATGTTCTTAAGCCTGGCGAGGGATTTACTCCGCAGGGAGAAGTATTCCAAGTTGCCGCCAAGACTGATGAAGGCGCTCAAGTTTATGTCCAACGAACGGAGGCACTCCGTACTGAAGAATTCCTACTCAACATTATTCCTAATACTATGCTGGAAGCATTCGTCTCTGGCGAACTCTTACAGGTGCTCCTTGTGGCGATACTTATTGCATTCGCCATCGCTTCCATGGGAGAACATGGACAACCAGTGCTTCACGCGATCGAATACGGCACGCGAATCTTTTTTGCGGTGATGCATATCCTAGTGAAGGCCGCTCCCATCGGTGCCTTCGGTGCCATGGGATTTACGGTGGGTAGTTATGGATTGGGAGCCTTGAACAGCCTCATGTTCCTCATGGCAGGATTTTATCTCACGGCGGCACTTTTTGTCATTGTCGTACTCGGTGCCATAGCCGCCTACTCAGGTTTTTCGATTTTTCGCTTTTTGGCTTATATCAAGGATGAGCTTCTGCTGGTTCTTGGTACAAGCTCCTCGGAAGTTGCGCTACCAGGTCTGATTGAAAAGATGCAACGCCTAGGTTGTTCAAAGTCCACAGTTGGGTTAGTGGTTCCAACAGGCTTCAGCTTTAATCTTGATGGCACGAACATCTACATGTCGATGGCCGCGGTATTCCTGGCTCAAGCGACCAATACGCCACTGAGCCTCTCGCAACAATTTGGCCTATTGTTCGTAGCGATGATCACTTCCAAAGGGGCCAGCGGTGTAACAGGCGCAGGCTTTGTGACACTAGCGGCAACTATGCAGGCCGTCCCTACCATTCCAATCGAATCTCTGGCGTTATTAGTTGGCATTGATCGTTTCATGAGTGAATGTCGCGCCCTCACGAACCTGATTGGCAATGGAGTTGCCACCGTGGTAATCAGCCGCTGGGAAAAGGAGCTTTCTGTCGAATTGCTCAATCGTAATCTGCATGCGCATATGGACGAACTTTCTGAGACAACTGAGCCATTGGGGGCGAATGGAATGCCCGGTAGTGATATCGGCCTGATTTCCTCGTATGAAGCCGATGTTGTTAGTTCCCCATGTGAATGAACAGGAGCGTCTCCGTATAATGACTAAAGCTGAACTTAAGAATCAGTCCAGCATGCGTGCCTTGCTTTTCTGTATCGTCGTGGTAGTACTCGCAAGTTTTTTAGCTGCCTTAGTACAGACTTCTGCCGGGCGCGTCCAAGTGTTGGATATCAAAATACCTACTCAGAATGGTCAGTGGGTATCGGCTGACCTTTTCAAACCAAAGATCGCAACCAAGAAACACCCAGCACCTCTTGTAGTTGTCATCCCTGGTTTTCAACGTTCGAAAGAAAGCCTTTCAAACATCTCTCTTGAACTGGCGCGTCGGGGCATTGTGGTGATTGCCATCGACCCATATGCCCAAGGAAACTCGAGTTCCTCAAAGAGCAAGCGCGCTGCCACGACCGAGGGTTACGGGATGTTTGCTGTCATCGACTATGCCTACAACACACCAAATCTCAACTATATCGATAAAAGTCGCCTCGGTGCGACGGGACATTCCGCGGGAGGAAACGCCGCTATTCGAGGTGCAAACCATTTTGGCAAAGAGTCAGTCATTTCCGGGCGACCGAGCAAACTCAATTCTATTTACGTCTCCGGCTATGTTCTCACTCAAACGGACAGTGTTCTGAAGAATGTTCGCTCGAATGTGGGAATGAGTTATGCTCTCTACGACGAAGGAGCATTCCGCAATGAGTTGAGGAATGGCGATATGCGTCGAGCGCCGGAAGCGTTGCGACTGGTCAATTCTGGAGTTGTGATGGAAGATCCAATCAGCGAGTTAGAGATAGGCAAATACTACGGTGATAAGACGGATCGAACCTTGAGAGTGGTCCACAACGAGAAACTTCTGCATCCACTCCAACCTTATAGCTTTGTTGCTACGGCTAACCAGATAGAATACTTTGACAAAGTCTTTGACCTCAACAGCGGTATTTCCAGCGAAGATCAAATATGGCACTGGAAAGAAGTCTTTACTTTAATCTCGTCGATTGCAGCTTTTATAGGCTTAGTTCCACTAGCCAGTTTGCTACTAAGTCTTCCCTACTTTCAACCAATCGTACATCCTGTCCCTCAGTCCTTGCCACGACCGCGAGGTAAGGGCACTCTGGTTTTTTGGAGCGTGTTAATTTTTTCGGCTCTTGTCGCATGCTTTTCTTACATACCGATGTCTGAATTATCTCAGCGACTTTTCGTGTCCGCTTCCAATCGTGGACAAACCTGGTTCTTTCCCCAGCGTATGAACAACGCTGTCATGCTTTGGGCGGTACTTAACGGAATGATAGGTTTTTTCTTGTTTTGGTTGAGCTACAAGCTGTATGGGAAAAGTCACGGAATCAGTTCAGAAATGTGGGGAGTAAAAACTTGTGGACGCGAACTACTAAGGACGATACTACTCGCGCTCACTATCTCCTGCTTCTTTTTTCTATTGCTGTTCGCAGTCTACTATGTCTTTCATGTGGACTATCGCTTCGTGTTTTTCGGGGCGCGCGTTTTTCAGCCGCCTATTTTTGTCTTGCTGCTGATGTACTTCCCGTTCTTTTTTATTTTCTTCCTCGCTAATTCGCTACGTGTGAATGGATCCATGCGCTTTGCGGCACAGCCAGAATGGAAAAGCATGTTACTGGCCGGTTTGGCGAATTCGCTGGGCTTGGTCTTAATACTGATCATCCAATATACCGTGCTTGCCTGGACGGGCACGGTTTATTGGACGGATGGCTGGCTATACATCAATCTGCTTTTTGCCGTCGCTCCGATCATGTTCGTGCTTCCCTATTTCAATCGCTATTTCTTCCGAATGACGGGTAGAATTTACTTAGGACCGATGGTCACTTGTCTTATCTTCGTAACGATCTTGCTTTCCAACACTGTGTGCTACATCCCGCTCTGATGTGTGGGCAAGTCAGTACCGAGGCCCTCGCCTAAATCCACTGCAAACGTTGCATTATCCTTGAATTATTCAGAAATCGCCGACGAATGAAAAGATTTCTCGGAAACTCTTCAATTTCCGCGCGAGACACTGCGGAAGAAGAAAGGCAAGTCGATGTGTTGGGGAGGGAAAATTTGATGGATAGTTCTTCAACCGAAGAATTTGTACGTATCTATTCGAAGAGTCAACATCGCATCATGCGCTTTATTCAATGCCTAGTGCCCAAGTATTCTGAAGCAGAAGATGTCCTCCAGGAAACGAGCACAATTCTATGGAGAAAATGGCCAGAGTTTCGGAGTGACAAGGATTTTGTTAAATGGGCCTGCGGCATAGCTCGCCTGGAAGTGTTTCGCATGCTTCGTCAAAACAAGAAGAATGGTCAATACCTCAATGAAGATGTTTTGAATCAAGTTGCCGAGGCGGCACTAGCAGAAGCTGTTGAAACTGACCGTTTTGCTGCTGGAGAAGCCGCCCTAAAGTATTGTATTCAAGAGTTAGCACAGACGGAAAAGCGAGTATTGACACTACGGTATCACCATGAAAAAACAATTGCTGAAATTGCTGAAGAGTGCAATCGACCAAAAAGCAGCATACATGACTTGTTGGCAAAGATTCGAGCACGTTTAATGCGATGTGTTAGGAGACGCCTCGAAACTTAATCGAGTGATAATTTCATGAATCGCGCAGATGAATCCCGAATCCATGCCTTGATAGCTCGCTTGTGTGATGCCGAGCTTACGAAAGCTGAAGCGCAGGAGCTCTCACAACTCCTAAATCATGACCCCCAAGCGATACAAGAATACGTCGATCTTACGGGAATCGAATTCCACTTACATCGAAAAATGTGGGTTCCTTTGCAGACTTCAGCTGTCTCGGAGCATCAGCTTCATCGGATTCTCTCCATCGGCGAGCAGTCCAACTCGCAAGTTTTGCGAAACTCAATTCTCTTTAGACATCGCAAATCACTATTCCTTGCGATCGCGGCTTCACTTGCCATCGCCTGTGGGCTGCTACTGCAGTCGAACCGCATAGATCCCGACTTTGTGGCACGGATCACCGATCAAATCGACTGTAGCTGGGAAGAATCACGATGGGGTAAGCCTCAACTAAGCATTTTAAACGAAGGTCGTGTCGTCGAGTTTGAGTTGGGACTGATGTCAGTCGAGTTTGGTAGAGGTGCGATGGTTGTGTTAGAAGGGCCAGTGCGATTCGAAGTCCTCGACAACAATCGAGGTTACTTGAAATACGGCAAGCTCACAGCCAACGTTCCTAAGCAAGCAACCGGTTTCTCTATTGAGATGCCCTTAGCGGAAGTGACAGACCTTGGCACAAGTTTTGGCGCTTATGTCAACAGTCAAGGTGATTGCGAGACACACGTTTTTGAAGGAAAGGTAGTAGTTCAAAGTCGTCGACAAGGCAAGTCCAAGCAGTGGCAACTGGACGCTGCTCAGGCCTTGCGTATCTCGCAATTAGAACTTGAATCTCAGCATTTCGCCGCGCAACCAAAAGCATTTACTAACCAGACTAGTCTCATCGAGGTCGTCCAGGAGAACGTTTCTCCAGAGGTAAGCATCCCCGCAAATTGTGGCCTCACACTCTGGCTGGAAGCGTCGCAGCGGATTCAAGTAGACTCCAATAGTCAGATCAGTTGTTGGGGGGATATTTGCCATGGCGAAAATACCGTTGCCGACAACGCTTGGCAAGTTGACGTTAACAGCCGACCTCAATGGATCCCAAATGTAATCGCTGGTAGATCGGCAGTTCGGTTCAACGGCTCAAGCTGTCTTGTTACAAGCCCCTTTGCGTCGGGAGAAGATGTCACCGTCTTATGCACTTTCCGCAGCCCAACGCAAGACTTTTCCAATCGCCGTAGTGGACAGTTGATTAACTTCAATGGCCCCCCCACTTTGTTTCTTGAACAGTCTTGGGACAATCAGTTTCTCGGAGGAGTTAGCTTCGCGGGGCTGGATCCAGATCAAAAGTTCAGTGGCCGCCTCGAGGCATCGCTTCCCAAAAAAGTCCAGCCTATGGTTTGTGGCTATACCTACAGCAGCACTTCAAATCGCTCCGCGCTTTACGTCAATGGTGAACTTGTAGGGAAATCTCCCGCTACTGTCAGCCCGGCTATCTTCTCGACTAAGTTCATAGGCAAGGCAAATGGCCGAAATAATCATTTTGTCGGAGACATCTATGAAATAATGCTTTTTAACTCGGAACTGTCTTCGGAGGCGTGTATTCAAATTTCTCGTGATTTGATGGAGAAGTATGGCATTGCGGAAATAGATGGTGAGCCGCGCGTTCTATCAGGTCTCGTCCCAGGTGAAGAATAGTGGAATTCGCTTATAGCTGAATGTGTTTAGTTTTCTTCTATTTTGGAGGTCGTGAGTCATGGCGACATGCCGCGGCTATCTAGTGAATTAAAATTTAATCTTGCGCCTACATATGGCTCCACGGCCCAGGAAGTAATTACGAACGCCGCTTGCATGTCGACATCACGGCAAGTGAAAGCAGAAGGATAGTCGTCGATTGCTCCGGAATAGCAACGGATGCTGCAAGCGGTACTGTGTCATATTCGGCTTGCCATAGCTCAAGATCGCCTGAGCTAAACGGGTTTGGTGATTCGCCCCGTTGCCACGCGAGCAAATCGCGGCCGTCGACGTCGCCATCGAAATCGAAATCCCCGGGAACTCCCATGGATGGGCTGTACAGAAGCCTAATTTCATTTCCTTGCTGGGAGACACTAAACGCCCCCGTGATCGCATTCATGAAATCGCTGGCATCGAAAACAAAGATCGCGTTCGTAAACCCTGTAATACTGGCCGCACTTGAGAGCATCCAGGAATAGCTTGCCTCACTGTCAAAGTTGGCTATCACTCCAGGCGTGTCGTTGGCATCGAGGGAGGTAAGATCAATATTGATCGTCGCCCCCACACCGAATTCCAAATTACCATCGACAGTAAGCAAGTCCCAATCCACACCCCCTTCGCCGGCGGCATCTTTGATTTCGAACTCGAACGAGTGTGTTCCGGTTTCAAACACAAGATTGTCGACCACCAAATCACCAGGGCTATTGCCGATAATAATGATGCTGCCGTCGGCAGCGTACACGGTGCCCTGGACACTGCCGGTGCCGCTGATCGCTCCCCCTTCCTGTAGGAAGACATCGCCGATGATGGAGCCATTCAGTTGCAGATATCCCGACACATCTATCTGTGGCGCCGTGAGCATCGACGTTGCATCGACTTGAATCGTGGCAGAGGGAAGAACTTGAACTGTTTGATTCGCTTGGACAGTCGACCCGCCGCCGAGCTGAAGGACTGACGATGAACCCTGAGAATCGCCAACCGTGACGCCGCCGGGAACGATAACCTGACGGCCATTCGAAATCTCAACCACTTCGCCGCTGGCAACGTTGGCACTGCCCAAATCGGCTATGAATAGTGACGTCGTTCCCGTATCGTTCTGTGCGCGAGCTGAAAATGTCAACTGGCCTTGATCGTTGAATTCACCCTAAATGAGAGAGTCGAAGTTCCTAGTCGGACTCAGCAATGTTCCGCTGCCGCGGAAATCGAGCACTGTGCTGTTGCGTCGCACAACGAGCTGAAGCGTGCCAAACGGGTCGGTGGCCCAAATGCCCTGATTCGTCCTGTCTGTGAAGTTGGCCCCAAGATGGCCGATAAAGGCGGTCTGCCCAGCATTATTGAAGCGAATCGTCGAGAAAGTGTTGTCTGCTCCAGACAGCTCGGGATTGTGACCGAAAAGGGCGTTCGCTCCCGGGGCTACTTGACCCTCGCGTGCTACCATTTGCATGCCGCCGGGACCCTCGGAAAAGACGGCTCGGTCATTGCTGGTCGTGACGTTAGTGCCGGAGAGCGTGGAAATGAATTGCACCTGACCGCTGTCGTTCAAGGCTAGTGCGTTGCTATCAAAGCTGCTGAAGGCCACGCCGGAAGCGCCGACCGGAGCGGCGGAACCCTTTCTGGCGACGACTTCCCATCCGGAGCCGCCCCGGTCGCTGAGAATGGCAAGGTTGTTGGCAGTAGTCACACCCACGCCCGTCAGTGAGGCTCTCATTGCCGACTGATCGGCCGCATTGAATGCGACCGATGCGGTAATGACTTCGAGCGAAACGCCTGCGCCGACGGCCGGCAAAGCGTCGCCTTCACGCGCCAGCAGTTGGCTTGAGCCGCCCGCGTTTGACCAGAGGCCCACATCGTTCGCTGTATTCACTCCGTCGCCGACCAATGTAGCCCGATACTGGACGTGCCCTGCGTCGTTGAAGGTGACGCGGTCCATGACTTCCAGCGACGCATAGGCGGCCGCGCCGGCACCCGGCGCTGTTTCACCGACAAAGGCGACTTTCTCAAACGAGCCCGAGACGTTTGACCAAATTCCCGTGCCCTGCGACGTTGTGGCACGAAACGCGACCTCTCCAGAGTTGTTCAGACCCGGCGTGTAAAAGCCAGTGAACGCGGCACCGGAGCGTCCCGGGACGCTGTCTGTCGTCGTGATGACGGCTTGCAGGCCGCCACTTGTCGAATGTCTGAAGACGCCGGAGACACTGCCAGATGAATTGTACCCTGCGAACACAGTCGCCCCTGCATCGTTGAGTTGCGGACGATTGTTCTCGAAGTCGCCGAAAATATGGGGCGCAAGAGTTGGCATGATGTCGCCCTCCCGCGCTACCAAATGGAGGTTCCCAGCTGAATTGGACCAAATCCCAGTGTTATTCGACCCGTTGATCCCCGATAGACCGGTCAATGAGCCCAGAAACGTCACCTCTCCGGAGTTGTTCAGCGCGCCTGCGGATCCGAAGCCGTTAAGGGCATTATTATTGTTCGCGTTGTTAAACTTTCCGCCGGGCACGCCCGGGGCCAGATTCTCATTCAGTCCTGAGTTACCCGTTGTGACGATCGCGTTAATTGTTACTTGCGCCATACCGGATTGACACGGCCAGATGACGGCAATGGTCACAAAAAACAACTTCCAGGAGTGTAGAACGGGGCGGCAACTCATAAACACGTCCTATGAAAAAAAACGGCAGTCAGAATGCAAAGACTTGTGAGGATTCCGGCGGCCGCAGGTTCCGGCACAGCAATACTTGCCGCTGTCAGCGGACCTTCACCATATTCCGCTTGCCAATTGGCGAGGTCACCGGCGCTAAGCGGATTAGGTGATTCGCCCCTTTGCCACGCGAGATAATCTCGCCCATCGACGTCCCCATCGGAATCAAAATCGCCGGTAAGGATGGGAAGGGCTACCTGAAGTTGCAAACCACCATCGGTGAGAGTCACCGGTAGAACAACAGTTTCTCCGTTGAGAGATATCGTGATTTCATACTCTCCCTTAAAGCCGCTTAGCTCGGCGAGGCCATTGTCATCGCTGGAAAGAACTTCATCGGTCCACCATTCGTCAAAGACCAGATCAAGGTATGCCTCTCCATTGGGTTTTATCGACCAGTCGCTGCGGTACATCGCTGCGTCGGGCCGCCAATGAGCGTTCTCCCAAAAACCCCACATGATAAAGTCATCAATCCCTTCATGCGCAAACACTGCGGTGAGAAAATCTCGTGTGTAATCGGCTTGCAATTGCTCATTGGGCGTACCAAAGTCGAATTCCGTGATCTGCATATCAAGACCAAGCGCGTCGTACCGATCAAGAATCTCCCATACTTGCTCAGGACCAGTGAGGTTCGTCTCATTAAAGTGTCCTTGAAAGCCGATTCCACCGATGGGCGCATCATTCTCTTGGAGATAGCTGAGCGTGTCGTAAAAGAACTGCTGCTTGGCGGTATTAGTGGCTCCTCCCGTCGAGAGAATGTTGTAATCGTTCAAAAACAGAACTGCCGTGGGATCTTTCGCACGCACTCGCTCGAACCAATCGACCATGGCCGCGTTGCCCTCGGGCAGATTGTCCATGACATCGTGATTGTCCCAAGGTTCGTTGACCACATCCCAGGCCGAAAGTTTACCTGCAAACTTCCCAGCGATGTCATCGATGTGATTGTTGATCGCGGACCGGAGCGCTGCCTGCTCACTGGAATTGAGAGGGACATTATCCAAAATCTGCTTTACGCCGATGGGAAGGTTGTTATAGCCGGGCCAAATGACGTTGTGGCCACGAACACGAATCTCATTAGCCAGTAGCCAATCGACAGCTGCGACCGCGCCGGCCTGCGTAAACTGACTTCCCCACTCTCCATTCCAAGCCGGCCACTTGAGGTCGTTCTCGAGCGTGGCGATGTTAAATAGCTGTTGAACTTTCTGCTTATAAGTCGCATGCGCTGGGTTATTGTCCCTGAGCCGATTGGCCGTCACGGCCGACCCGAAGCCGAACTCATGCTGCTGCATCGCAACGTCGACAGTAGCCCCGCTCAATGGCCGACCTGCGGCATCGGTCACTTGGATGCTGAAATTAGCCTTACGGTTGGCTTCGATGCGAGCGGCAGCCTCACCACGCCAAGGGGCATTGGATTCGTAACCATGGTACGGCGGTGGTGGAGCCACTTCATCGGAGAGTTTTAGATTATTAAACGAAAAATCAAACGGATTCGGATTCGCCCATTCCCCGTCAATCTGAAAGAACGAGATATTCGACAAGTCGAGATTCGCCTGATCAGTACCGCCCGTTGGATTCGCCAGAGTCGTCGTTGAAACCAACGTCGTCGGTGTGCCGTCAGCGACACCCGTGGTGTTGAAGGTCCAAATGCCACGGCGTTCGGCTGAATCAGCCAGTGTGATCGAGAAACTATTCGACCCATTTCCCGGATTCTTGGTGAAATCTGCTACCCACCGCGCATCGGCCAGACTGCTGAGATTGAGACCTCCCACACTTCGCCCAGCCCCTCCGGAAGAATCCACGGGATCATAGATTCGTGTTTGAGTAGCACCGCTGGACCAAAGAAAATCTCCCCAGGTCCAATGCATCGAGTAGTTGTTGAAATTGGCAATCGTGTGCTCAGCCGCTCGAGTCGTCGAGTAGAGTGAAAAACCAAGCAACACATGAGTCGCTAAGATAATCGTCTGACGGGTGTCAAATCGCATCGCTCACCCTAGTTTTGAACTGAAGATAATTGCATGAAAAGTGCGTCCATTGTTACCTATGGTCGACGATGCGTCAAAACCATCGGAAAATTAGGCAAAACAATGTGTAAGAAGACCCAGTTCAGGGACGGCGTTAGCCGGTGTGGAGTGACCACCATGAGAAGATAGAAGGGTGGAGATTGCACCCGTGCCATAGTCTGCTTGCTATAGCTCAAGGTCGCCTAAGCTAAACGGGTTTGGTGATTCGCCCCGTTGCCACACGAGAAAACCCCGACCATCGAGATCGCCATTGCCGTCGAAATCCGCGGTGGCAACTTCATCCACCACAGCACCTGTCAATCTCCTGGTCAGCGTGTGCAACGCTTCACCCAGCAAATCTTCATCCGAAAACTGAGGCTAAAGGTTGTTGGAAATATGCCAACAGAGGCGGTCGACATGGAAGCCACCGAACTTGAACTTGTGCGGCAACTCCCGGAAAACTGATGGAGATTGCCCCCGGAATTCGTAAGGCCACTAAAGAGCACAATATGTTTCTAAAATAACTCGTGCTGCCGCCATGGCCCTGATTAGCGCTATTGAGCTGCACGATTGCGAGCTGAAAACTCGCTAGCACTCTCAATCCACTCCAGAATTCATCGATTTTTTCGATCACTGCGCTGCTGGCATCAATTCTAGACCCTGAGTGCCCCCCGAAATCCCCGCACGGCGTAGTACGACTGTGCACCATTGTGATATGTGAACACATGGCCGTAACGGCGATCACAAAACAGCGCCCCATCAAGTTTTCTGATCTCCGCAGGAGTTTGCACCCAACTCGATGTTTTCAGATCGAACTCCCCGAGTTTTTGTAGCTCCCGGTACTGCTCTTCGGTCAGAAGTTCGATGCCCATGGCCGTAGCCATGCCCACTGCACTGTCTTTGGGCTTGTGTTCTTTTCTGGCGTTTAAGGCTTCATGATCAAAACAGACGCTGCGGCGACCTTTATTATTCGGATGAGTTTGCAATTCCATGAGATGACTTGCAAAGGTACCAAAAGTCAGCTAATGTAAAAAAATCACCGGGAAAAGCTGGTTTTTTGAGCTTGGCTTAGTTATTTTCGGGACGCAGAGGCCGCAAGTTCAAATCTTGTCAGCCCGACTTAATCTCAAAACGGGCTAATTGATTGAACGCTGCCTTCAGGCAAACTGGCATGTAAGGCAGGATCCTCTTCTCCGGTGTCTGCAGTAGAAGTTCTACGGGAGGCGGAATGGATCAAAGTCCAAATGCACGAGAAAACGCGAGCAGTGGATTGAAGAACCTATCCACTGCCCGCGTAAAAAAATCACTGTTTGTCGACAATCTGACTACTCGCTCAGCCCGAACGACGACGCCGAGTCGCCCAGAGCAGGCCGCCGAGGCCTAACAGCGCGAGGCTGCTAGGTTCGGGGACGGGCGGAACACCGCGATCATCCCAGCCAGCAGTCAAATTGACTACTGAATTCTCCTGGCTGCTAGAAAACGGCCCCTGCAACCAGAGCTTTCCGGTCAGTGTGAAGCCGTCCGTCAGGTTCATATCCGAACCCGTCACTAGCCAATCTTTGTTCTGGCCATCTACTCCTAAGAAGCTGCCCAATGCGGTTCCATCAAGTACCATGTCCGTGAGGTACACGAGCGAGCCGTTACCATCGCCCTGTTTAACGGTAATTTGAAACGCATTGAGGTCGGCCGCCCCCTTGGTCTTGCCTTTCGTGATCAAATCCGCAGACCAGTTCAGCTTTTCTAGTGTACCGCTGGCGATCGTCGAAACCAGCTTGTCATTGGCTTGGTCGTATTGAAAAGTGAAGTCGTAGGAAGTGAGGGTGTTGGTCGTCCAAGTGATCCCTCGCTCCGCACGTGGTAAGCTTCCCAGGCTCGGGACACCAAGATAGTTCTCGTTACCACCTGTGTTCGCGAACGACCTGAAGCGGTCGCCCGCCAGGGATTCGCCGGTGCCCACGCCGCCGGATCCGATAAACGCACCGGGTGTGATAGTGACCGCCCAGACTGGCAATTCAAAAGCAAGGCCGACCGCCAGCCCACATACGAGTGTCATAAATCGATTCATTAGCTTTCTCCTTCTTGTTGCAGTTACGAGTTAAAGTTTTACTAAGGCTTCAAAATCCCCAACCCTTCCAGCCTACCCCCCCCCTCGCAGGCGTCAAGCCTTAACAAGCAGGTATTTCATACCCTCTGGCCGAGTTGACATAATGTTTTTCTTGAAATGGGTCTGCTTTCAGGCATTTGCAGAGTTTGAACTTCGGCATGATTTGAGCACGAATTCTCAGAATTCATGACGGGCCGATGAATTTGGAGAGCCGTGCTGGGCTTACTCCGGGCGGTGGCGTCAAGATGAAAGTGCTAGACATCGTTTCTAGCTCACCAAGAAGTCCTGTGCTGCCGCAGCCCAGCGCCCGTGCAGCAGATGATCTAAAAGAAAGCCTCAGAATTCGGACCGTTGAGTCGCATCGGTCATTTCCAGACAAGGCAGCATTCACAATCGCGGCGATGAACGGTTCAAACGAACGCCAGTCACCCCGACTTTCTTCAGAGCAAAGTAGCCTTGTTACATATTTAATTCGGACCATGCACAGACAACCTCTTCTCACGCTAGCTGACTCAGAACGCAGATTGTGCCTACCTACTTTTTGCAGCTATGTCGGGCTTTTCCGGTTCTAAGACACAATTTTGAATATCCCTCCGCTGTCTCTTCTAATCGCAGTGCTGCTGCGTCAAACCTAGACCATTAGCGCCCCTCGAAAGCCTCGTGCGGCATAGTACGACTGTGCACCATTGTGATAGGTGAACACATGATCGTAACGCCGGTCACAAAACAGCGCCCCATCAAGTTTTCTGATCTCTTCGGGAGTCTGCACCCAACTCGATGTTTTCAGATCGAACTCCCCGAGTTTTTGCAGTTCGCGGTACTGCTCTTCGGTTAACAGTTCGATGCCCATGGCCGTGGCCATCCCCACAGCGCTGTCTTTGGGCTTGTGTTCTTTTCTGGCATTCAAGGCTTCGTGATCAAAACAGAGGCTGCGGCGGCCTTTGGGGCTTTCCTCAGCACAATCAAAGAAAATAAATCCGCCTGATTTCTTGTCGTAACCAACCACGTCGGGCTCCCCATCCGTTCGTTCCATTTCGTGGAGTGACCACAAATTGTCGGGATTGGCCAACAATTTGGTTTCCACGTTCGCCCACTTCAGAACTTTGTGACGGTTCATATTCTCTTCAAAACGCGTTTTCAACACGCTCAGCAGCTTATCGCACTGGGCTGGCGTTAAACTCTTTTTTGATTTGCTGCTGGGCATATCAAAATTCCTTGTTGCTCTTATGTTCCATATTCTTATCACGCCAAGTGGCGATTTACACCGGCGTCGGCCATCTCCCGCAACGCCACACGATCGACTTTCCCAACCGCGTTGATCGGCATCGTGTCGAGCACGATAATCTCGTCCGGCGCTTTATAACCAACCCGGCGACGCGAAAAATCGATCAACTCGGCGATGGCCGGCGGCTTGGCCTCGGGTCGCCAAGTGATATAAGCGCGAACATTTTCGCCGTGGACCAAATCGTGAATGCCGATCACCCCCGCACTGGCGACTGCCGGGTGTTCCAACAGCGATACCTCGACCTCTTGCGGGCAAATGTTCGAACCGTCGTGAATGATAATCTGCTTCTTCCGTCCGCGAAACCAAAAATAACTCTGTTCGTCGGCCGCAACCAAATCACTCGTGTCGAGCCAACCATCGACAATCGTTTCCTCGGTCGCGTCAGGGCGATTCCAATAACCGATCATGTTGCTCGGCGAACGGATCCAAAGTTGGCCCGATTCGCCTTGAGTTACCTCAGCATTACTATCCCCGCGGATCGAGGCATCAAAACCCGGCGCCAATTGGCCAATCGAACCGATTCGATTGTGGGCGGCCGTGGGATTGATCAGCGACGTTCCCGTTTCGGTCATGCCGTAGACTTCTTCGATGGCGAATCCCGCGACGTCCATGAACTCGCGCTCCAACTCCGCCGAGATTTTATCGCCTCCGGAGATACATCGCCGCAGCGATTGAAAATCTTCGCGCGCCGCGCCGTGATCGCGCACCAGTCCAAACAGCGGGCTAGGCAACATACAAAGGAGCGTCGGTCGTACGGTGCGTAAGAGTGGCAGCAGCTCATCGCCACCAAAGGTGCGCGCGACGGCCACACAGGCCCCCGCGCCCAGCCCGGCGAATAAAAAGGAAGTTGCCGCGATGTGCGATGCCGACGTAGCCGGCAGAAATATGTCGTCGGGCGTAATCGCCAGACCATCAATCGCACTGGCGATCATCCAGCCGAATGTTTCGTGGGTGTGCGTCACTCCTTTAGGTTTTCCCGTGCTGCCCGATGTGAAAAAGATGAATGCGGGAGTATTTGGCTCGGGCGAGACGAGATCAGCAGCAGGCCCGTCCGTTGCCGTCAAATCTTCGAGACGCGGATAAGTGCTACTTTCAGTTCCAAAGCTAACACGACCTAGCGGGAGTCGTATTACTTGCTCACTTGAGGCGAGCACATCGTCGCGTTCGGCATGAGCCACCAACAGCAACGCGCCGCTGACTTCCAAAGCATGATCGATCTCGGGCGCTTGATAGCGATAATTGAGCGGCGTCGCGACGAGCCCCGCCTTGCAACAAGCCAGATAGTGAATCACGAGCTCGCCACGATTCGGCAATAAAGACGCCACCCGATCTCCCGGCGTGAGCCCCATCTTTAGATAATGCCGAGCGAGCCGAGTCGACGCTTGATCAAGCTCCCACCACGACCATTCTCGTTCAAGCGAGAACAGTGCCCTTGCATCGGGATTGTTATTCAAACCCGCTTCGAGCAGCGTGGCCAGATTGATAGGTCGCTTAAGTTGAGGTCCGCGCAATGTCACGATTTATGATCCTCGCAGTCAGCATTTTGATTGCACTAGCATAACAATTATGGCTGCGCAGCAAAAAGCACGGGGTTCTAACAGCCCCTGCCCGCCCGGAATAAGCTACGCTTTTCGTAGTTTCCCATCAGCTCCGGCGGATCGTCTATGCATACCATTGTCACCGCAGAATCGCTGAAACCGGCAGAACAGGACGTCCTCAACCTGGCCGGCAGGAACAACGGCCAGCTGGAGATTGCCAACCGATCGGACACCCACGGGCCAGCAGTACGAGCAGGCAAAGATAAGCTCTACGACCCGCACGATCCGCTCTATGCACAAAGCTGTTGCGATGCGGTCCACACGCTCATTGAACTGCAACTCTTGCGCACGGGCACAACACCGAAGCATTTCGAATTAACCAACTTTGGCTGGCAGATCAGTCGCAAACTGACGGCCCATGCCAAACACCGCGGCACCAACTAACAAAAAATTTAAAAAGAATCGGCACACGTTATGTCAACCGCGACAGCCAGCACTTGGACCAGTCCTACCTCCAGCGAATCGCCCGCCGCGTTGGTTTCGGCCCTCGGACTCGACGACAGTTTCTTGCCGGAAGAACCAAGCACGCTCGCCGAAACCGGCTTGAGCGCGACATTCGTCGAAGACCTCGTGATCAAGATCGTGCATACGGGTGGCTCGCTCACCGGCAAACAGATTTCCGATCGTATCTGTCTACGAGTCGGAATTCTGGAAGACATCTATACGGAGTTGCGAAAGCGGCAGTATCTGGCGCTTTCCGGCTCAGGGATGCTCGGGGACAATATTTATCAACTTACCGATCTCGGCCGTGAACGCGCTCGGATCGCAACTCAAGAATGTGCCTACACGGGACCAGCCCCCGTTCCGCTGGAAGATTACATCGACTCGGTCCAAGCGCAAACGATCCGTTCCGAAAAACCAAAGCGCGATCGCCTCGAAAAGGCGTTCTCTGATATTAATGTCGAACCCGAAATGCTCGCGAAGTTGGGTCCAGCGATCAGTGCGGGCAAGGGGATGTTCGTCTATGGCCCTCCCGGCAACGGCAAGACAACGATTGCCCAACGCATCACACGCTGCTTTGGTCAAAACATTTTGGTTCCCCATGCGATCATCGAAGACGGTCAGATCATCAAATTCTTTGATGCTTCGTGCCACGAAACGGTGGAAACAGCCATCACCAAGTTGATCAACACGTCGAACCAGGATCGCCGTTGGATTCGTATTCGTCGCCCGACGGTGGTTGTCGGTGGCGAATTGACAATGGACAGCCTAGAACTCAAACACGATCCAGTCAGCCACGTCAGCGGCGCGTCGTTGCAACTCAAAAGCAATTGCGGCAGCTTGCTGATCGACGACTTTGGCCGGCAACGGATCAACCCCACGGAACTTTTGAATCGGTGGATCATTCCGCTGGAGAATCGCATCGACTTCTTGACCCTGGCGAATGGCAAGAAGATTGAAGTTCCTTTCGAACAGTTGATTATCTTCTCCACAAACCTGGAGCCCAGCGATCTGGCGGACGATGCCTTCCTGCGGCGAATCCCGTTTAAGATTGAAATCGGCGCCCCTTCCCGGCAAGAGTTTGTCAAACTGTTCGACGTGTTTGCCAAGAAGGCGAAACTCGAATGCTCACGGGACGCCTTGGAATACTTGATTTCGCACCATTACGAGCAACGCAATCGTCCCATGCGCCGCTGCCATGCACGTGACCTATTAGACCAGGTGACTCACTACTGCGAATACAATGAGTTGCCCCGCGTGGCGACAACCGAAATTCTCGATCACGCGGTGAGCAATTACTTCACGGCAATGAGCGGTAAAGAATAGCTGAGCGGAAAGTTGATAGGCAAGAGTCGAGGGCCAACCATTCTGTCTCTTGTCTCGACTCTTAGCTCACTAAGCCAACGCCACGACAAGCGACTTCATGTCCAGCTCACCTTGCAGAAATTCCTCGTCGTCAGTTTGTTCAATGGGTTCGCTCATCGCCGCGGCGAGTGTTGCCGTAGTGATGTACCCCACCGGCTTATTGTTCTCAACAACCAGCAAATAACCTTTGTTCGCCGCTTGCATGGCCGTTGCAATCGCGGTCAGACGGGCATCACTCACGATGACTTCGGGGTTCGGATCGAGATGCTCGTCAATCGCTGCGAATGCGTCGCTGCCGCAATCGCGAAACGTCTCGGCCTCAATGACACCCAACAAACTGCCAGATTCGTCGATCACGGGGACACAGGGAGGGAAAGGCCGTTGCGATGAAAACGCATGAATCCCCCAACTGTTCGGCGTCGAATTCGCCGCACTGATGGGCAGCACCAACGGCAAGGCTTCCATAATGTGTTGGGCATCGACATTGTTGTGCGTAGGCAAATTTTTCTGCCAATGCGTGTAGGCTTCCTCAACTTCGCTCGCTTCGAGGATTTGATTGCCGCCAAACCCGCGAATGTTGCGTAGCGCCACAAGTCCTCGCTTGATCGCTTCCGCCGCATTCTCGCCCCATGGCCAATCAAAGACTACACTGGAGAGCGTCAGTCGCAATCCCTTGCTGCTTAAAGTGTAGCTACTTTCGCTAAAAATCCGTCCCAGATTCTCCGCGAAGACTGTTGCTTGACCCGCTGATTGACCTTGCAACAAGGCCGCATAAACTCCTTCTTGCAAGATGCCGCGTGAGTCCTCGCTCGCCAATTCTTCGTGCAGCAACTTAGCCAATAATGTGTTCGCTTCCTCGACCGTGCACTGGCCGTATTGCGAGCAAATTGTGTTAAGAAAATCGATCCCCACAACGAGCACGCAACCTTCGTTGCTACCTCGTGTGTCGCGAAGCTTTCGTTCCAGTTGCCGCAGAAAACCTTGTCGGTTGGCAATGCCCGTCTGCAAATCGAAGGTCGTGGTGATGCTAAAACGCTGTTCGAATTCCAACCGGCGCCGTCCCCGCCTCAAGCACGACGTCAATTCGCCAATGTTAATCGGATACCGAATCAAGTCGTCGGCTCCAAGTTCCATCAACTTGTCGGGATTCGCCAAGCAATGCGAATCGTAAAACGCCACGCGATAGGAATAGGGGGTCGAGCGTGGTGAAGACAACAGTTTCCTAATTTCAGTTTCGTCGCGAGCATCAAGCAGTAGTAGCGAGGGATGGTTCGTTCGGTGCCAAGCGGCATGATCGCTCCAATCAGACGAAGTCGTCGCCTGATAGCCAAACGAAGACAACGTCCAACAGATTTCACGGAGCGCGGTTGTATCGGTCGAAACGATCGTGATGGGAAAGTCTTTAAGATGAGAAGACACGGCAACCTCATGCAAGCGAGGACGTGGTGGGTAACTTTGCTGCTGAAGTCAACTCTAGCATTTATTCTTCCGATTCGTGTGCCGGGCTCCCTGCCACCGGGAATCGATAAGCTACGCTTCAAGTGGTCTGCAATCTTTTCCCTGGTAAGCGACCGAGAACGCGACCGGTTTGCCGGATTGTGCTCTTGGTTTGCGGTACTTGTTTAACTCAATATCACGAACGAAGGCTTGTACCCGTGGCAATCACCTTGCGTAATGAGAACGACACTCGGCCGCGGCTTGAGTTCTATCCGCTCAACAGTCCGACGCTGAGAACGATCGTCATTGAGGAATATCCGTTCGTCATCGGACGGGGCGAAACCGCACAGCTTCAGATCAAATCCGAAAGTATTTCGCGCGCGCACGCGGAAATCACCAAGACTGCCAACGGCTATTGTCTCCGTGACTTGAACAGCACCAATGGAACTTCAGTCAACGGTCAGCCGGTCACCGAATCTCCCTTGGAAGATGGCGACTCGATCTCCGTGGCGGGCACGGAACTGACTTTCATTAGCAACGTGCCGGGTCAAATCGAGCGAATGGTGACGCAGCCGCTCACTGATCGACGCAAAACTGATCCCAATCTGGCTTTTAGCGGCAACGTGAGAGCCCGTCGTGAGCTTAGCGAAGCGCTCTTGTGGCAAGCGATTCCTTTGAATTGCACCAGCATTCTCGATTGCGAATCCAATCTTGAACAAGCAACGATTGTGTCGGTGGATGAACCGCTAGCTTCGCGATTGCATTCCATGGATGCCTTTGACGGCTGCTCGACGGCCTCGCGCATCCAACAACTAGCTTGGCAATTAGCGGCGGAACATTCCAACCAAATGTCATCGTGTGATGTCATTTTACTGCGTGTGGAACTGCACTCTGGGCTCGACGAGCGACTTTTTCTCGCCTTGGATCAGGCATTCGATAGCCTCAGCGGGTGCCAGTCGGTCGGCCTCATCATGCCCTGGGCTTGGGCTGTGCAATCAAGCGAAGCGTTGGCACTCTGTGCTGAACTCAAGGAACTTGGCGCAGAATTGGCCTACGATCGGTTTTCCGGCGGTCCCACATGCGTCAACGACATGGCCCCCGCGGCGCCAGATTATTTGGTGCTCGCTCCCACATTATGCCGCGGAATTGCTTCATATCCCCGGCGAATGACGCAGCTGAAAAGTGTGATCGCCAATTGCGAAGCGGCCAATATCAAAGTCGTCATGCCGGCGCGCTTGCCCAAGGAAGACTATCAAGCCGCCAACGACATCGGAGTGAATTTGAAACTGAGTGCTGCCAGCGGCGTCGCTGACGAAATCAATCCCCTGTCCACTCCCGCGACAGTCTAGCCAATCGCATTTCGCCAATTTGTGAATTTACTATGTCCACGACATCGACTCACCACGTCGCACTCCCAGAAGGCTACACGGTCGTGGATCGTCTGGGTGCCGGCGGCTACGGTGAAGTCTGGAAAGCAACCGCACCTGGCGGCTTTGAGAAAGCTGTTAAAATAGTTTTCGGGCATTGCGAAGATGGCATGGCCGAGCGGGAACTCAAATCCCTCGAACGCATCAAAAGCGTCCGCCATCCGTTCCTGCTTTCCATCGAACGCTACGAGATCGTGAACAATCGCTTGGTGATCGTCACGGAGCTCGCCGATCGCAGCCTCAGCGATTGTTTTCAAACCTACATCACCGACGGCCTAACGGGCATTCCACGCGAGCAACTGATTGCTTATCTGTGGGATGCCGCCGAAGCGCTTGACTGCTTGCTCGAACAGCATTCGCTTCAGCATCTCGATATCAAACCTGAGAATCTGTTGGTCGTTGGCGATCATATCAAGGTGGCTGACTTTGGTTTGGTCAAGGAACTGGCCTCAAAAACACTCAATTCGATGATGGGCGGCATGACGCCGCTCTACTCGGCACCAGAAATTTACGACAACAACCCGTCATCACGCAGCGATCAGTACAGTCTTGCCATTGTTTATCAGCACATGCTGACCGGCACCCTTCCCTTCTCCGGCCGCACGCCGGCGCAACTTGCCAAGCAACACACGTTGGCTCAACCGAATGTCGGGCCACTGAGCGAAGCCGATCGCGTAATCGTCAGAAAGGCGCTCGAAAAGAATCCAACATCACGCTTCGGAAGTTGCCGCGAATTTGTCAAAGCGCTGCGTTTCGCTGGCCAGACCAACACAGCCAGTAGCAATCCAACAAACAGTCGTTCCGCACCGGCTTATCAACCACTGGCCGACGAAGATACCAAGTCGGTGCTGCTTAGCGACACGCAACATATTGAAGACTCCGTCGCCGCGGCGGCCACCCAAGTGCTTGGCGAGATACAAAACGCGCTCGATTCGCTCCAAGGTTTAGACGCACAGCCAGGTCCGTCTAAACCGGACCTTGAGTTCCCGGCTGTTGATGCGACCATCGAAGACGTAGAAACCCCGACTGACCGGCTCGAAGCGACTGTACCCGTTCCGACATTGTTTGTCGGCGTCGGCGGAGTGGGTATCAAACTCTTGAAATCACTGTGCAGTCAAGCTCGGTCGACTGACACAAAGCACGAAAAAGCCTTAGCTTGGCTGGCCATCGATACCGAACAAGAAACGTTGAGAAATACGTTCGCTGGCAACGAACAAGACTGTCTCGCCAGTGAAGAAAAGCTCCACATCCCCCTCCGGCGACCTAATCAATACCGCGAAGGTTCCAGCGCCCTCTTGCAATGGGTCAGCCGTCGCTGGCTTTACAACATTCCACGTTCGCTGCAAACGCGTGGCTTTCGCCCGCTGGGACGCATTGCCATTGTCGATCACGCCCGCGAGGTCCTCGCGGCTTTGCAGAATCGATTATCCTGGCTCGCAACCAACTTCGCGCAATCGCCCGACGGACCCAAACCCATTCGCGTCGTTTTGCTCGCTGGTATGAGCGGCGGCACCGGCGCTGGCACGGTGATTGATATCGCCCAAGCCGTGCGCTCGATCTGTCAAGAATTCTCGCAAGAGGTTATCGTCGAAGGCGTGCTCGCCAGCACCTACCACAGCGACGGCCAGGACTCTCTCGCGGCGGCCAATATGTTTTCGCTTCTGACCGAACTTAACCACACACAGCTCCAAGGAAACTGCGGCGAGAATCCCCCGCCGGGTCCCGCTTCGCGATTTGAGCGGTCGCAAAAGCCTTTCGATAAGATCGATTGTGTGACGCTTCCCTCACGCGGTGAGCGCAAAAACTACGAACTCACGATGCAATCGATCACTGAGTATCTGCTCCTCAAAGCCGACGGAGCCTGCGGCGATAGCAACGAGTCGGATCAGAAGGAATTGCAAACCTTTACCTGTGTAAATATCAGCCGGTTGGCCAAGGTCTTTGCTGCTCTTAACCAAAAGCGCCTCTTAAAAGCCATCGCAGGATGTTGGGTGCAACAAAGTACAGTCAACCAAGACGACGATGCAAAACTGTTCGGAGTTCATGCAAATTCCAATTTTGCGCGAGCGATCATGGAACAGATTCCACTGCGCCTGCCAAAATCAGAGCATCCTTTAACTGAGGATGAGATCAATCGGTGCAATGCCGCCCGCGCGGCAAAAATCAAAAATATTGCTCAGGTATTCCAACAGTTTGTCGACTCCATCGATTTAGCCGACGACAATCAACCCCCTGCAAGTTCGGCCCCAGTCCAAGTAGTCACTGATCGTATCGTCGCAGAACTCTCGGCGCTGCTCCAGTACCACGATGTTTCAGCCATCGAGTTAGCCAACAAGCTCACAACATGGGTTGACGAGCAAGTTGCCAATCTCTCCGACCACAGTTCAGCCGCCAATAACGCAGAGTTGGTCGAAAGCACATTGATCCTTTCGCAACAAAGCGTCCTCAATTGCGGTTATCGTCGGCGTTCGCTCCTGATCTCTCCCAGCGATGAGGCGAATTCGTCGCTCCACGAAGCCATGCAGCAAGCCTGTCCGACACTTACCAGCAGCCAGAATCGAGTTGTCGACGCATATCTGATTCGCGAAGGCTCTGGCCTGCGTCCCGTACACCTTGGTGCAAGACTCGCGGAAATCTATCCAGACATCGTCGAAGCCGCGGGCCGCTTGCATGCCCGCGATGATATTCACTGGCAAGATTTGCGTTGTGAGTAGGTTCGACCGCAAGGTTCGACTTCACCCTTCATTTCGCGCCGGATTATCGCGCAGCCGGTACCCCACCCCCTGCTCGGTGATGAGCAGCTCGGGGCGACTGGGATTGGTCTCTAATTTTTTGCGCAGGTTAGCCATGAAGACTCGAACATAATGCGGCTCGTGAACGGCATGCGGGCCCCAGACTTCCTTGAGCAATTGCCGATGCGTCACGACCTTCCCCAAATTACGCGCGAGCACCGCCAACAAATCGAACTCAATTTTAGTGAGCTTGACCTCTTCTCCCGCTTTGAAAACAACGTGCCCTTCGAGATCGATATTCAAATCTCCAACGGCCACAACCGTTTCGACAGAATCACTTGACGACATTTTGGCCGCGTGACGCAAAGCAACACGAATCCGTGCAAGCAGCTCGCCCACGCCGAACGGCTTGGTCAAATAGTCGTCCGCCCCCGCATCGAGCGCGGCGATTTTTGAATCTTCTTGCCCACGCGCCGAAATCACAATAACCGGCACCGTCGACCACTCACGGATTTGGCGGACAACGTCGAGCCCCTCGCCATCGGGCAGGCCAAGATCCAACAGCACCAATGCCGGGAGTTGCTGCGTCACCACGCGCAAGCCTTCCGCACAGGTCGTTGCTTCGGCCACTTGAAATCCCTCGACCGTGAGCGAGGCACGCAGGAAACGCCGAATCGGTGTTTCATCCTCAATAACTGCGATCAACGGACCGGAAGTACTCATAGAGATGTCGACTCCAGTGCGCGCTCGACAACTTGCGGCGGGGTTTCTTGGTTGGGCAATTCCACATGAACGACTGCCCCACCACCGGGCCGATTCATCGCGACAATCTTTCCTCCGTGAACTTCGGCAATCGCGCGGCAGATCGCCAGGCCAATCCCCGTCCCGCGGCGATCATGCACTTCGTTGCCACCACGATAGAATAGGTCGAACACTTTTTCTTCATCACCCTCGGCAAATCCACGTCCTCGATCAGCCACCTCCAACACCACGCCATTCTTGCCCTCACGGGCCGAGACTTCAATGATGCTCTCGGGAGGGGAATACTTCGCCGCATTGTCGATCAAGTTTAACAGCAGTTGCTCAATCAAAATCGAATCGACATGAATCAGCGGCAAGTTGTCATCGAGCGACGTTTTGATTTCCCGCCCCACAAGTTGCCGTTCCATTCTCGTCAGTGCCGAGCCAATGATGTCGTCCACCGGATACCACTGGCGATCTATGGTCACCTTGCCACTGGAGAGCCGCGTCATGTGCAGCAAATTCTCCACCAGCCGGACAAGTCGTTCGGCCTCGTCGCTGATGGTGGTCAACAAATCGGTGCGAGTTTCCAGTGGCAGCGAATCACCGGCACTGGCGAGCGTGCTGCTCGCCCCTGCGATGCTGGCCAGGGGGGTGCGCAAATCGTGCGACACGGCGCTCAACAAGGAGTTGCGCAGCTTCTCGGTTTCAATTTGCAGCTGCGCCCCGTGAGCTTTCAAAACGGATTCATCACGCTCGACTGAAAGTGCAATCAAACTGCCGCACGTTTCGAGCAAACGGATTTGATCGGGATCGAGAAATCGATTCGCGTCCCGCGGTCGCACACCAATCGCCCCCACCGTGCCACTTGAGCCAATGAGCGGCACAAACAACGCCGTGGCATTCGGCAATGTATCAGTTTGCGCACCAGCGATTTTACCATTATCAGCCACCCACTGGGCTACGTCACGATTCAGCGGAGTCGACGCGATCGAAGTGCCTTCACCGTATCTAAGAAATAACCTTCCGGTAGCAGCACGGCTGAAAATCACGATCTCACCAGAGAAAATTTCTTGGAGTTGCTTCCCCGCGGTACGGATCAAAAATTCCGTGCCTGAAAGTTCGCTGAGTTGCCGTGTCATGCGAAAGAGTTGCCCTGTGCGCTGTTCTTGTTGTTGAGAGGCCTTCAACTGCTTCCGTTGTCGCGACGCGAGACCACTGATCAACAGTCCAATTCCCAACATCACGGCAAACGTGATCACGTACTCCGTGTCGCTCACTGCAAACGTCAGATAAGGTGGCACAAAACCAAAATCAAACACAAGCACGCTGACCACCGCCGCGGCAATTGCTGGGCCACGCCCCAAACGATTGGCCACATAAGCAACGCCCGCCAGAAAAATCATCACGATGTTCGCTTCAGCCAAGCCAAACGTGTGTGCGATCCATCCCAGCACTCCACACAACGCCACAACAAACGCGGCAAACGAATATTCACGCCATGAAATCGTGGTTTCGCTAAACCGATTCGTAACCGCTGGTGGCTCAACCTCTGTCGCTGAAACGACATAGATATCGATGTTGCCCGCCGTTTGCAGGAACTCATCGATAATCGTGCCGTAGAGTTTTTGTTTCCACCACGAAAGGCCCGTCTGCCCCACGACAATCTTGGAAACATTCCGCTCCCGGGCAAACTTAATGAGCGTGTCGGCAATCGATTGGCCGATCAAAATGTGCGTCTCAGCCCCCAGCTTTTCCGCCAGGCGAAGATTGTTGCCCGTTTGTGCCCAATTGCGTTGGGCCTCCGCTCCCTCGCTCCCAGTATTGACCGCCACGGCCAGCCATTCCGCGCCCAGTGAAACGGCAAGCCGTTTGGTGCTGCGAACAATCTGCGCGCTCGACGGACTTGGCCCCACGCAAACAAGCAATCGCTCGGTCGTGAGCCATGGTGCCAAGACGGCCCGTTCCTGGCGGGCTTCTTCCACGTCGCGTTGCAAACGGTTGGCCGCTTGTCGCAACGACAACTCTCGCAAGGCAACGAGATTTCCGCGCAGAAAGAAATTCTGGAGCGCTCGTGCGGCCTGTTGGGGGATATAAATTTTCCCCGCCTGCAATCGGTCAACCAACTCTTCGGGCGTGAGGTCGATCAGTTCAATCTCATCGGCTCGCTCAATAACAGCGTCGGGCAGTGTTTCGCGAATCACAACGCCGGTGATCTGCGCGATCACGTCGTTGAGACTTTCAATGTGCTGAACATTGAGCGTCGTCCACACATCGATGCCCGCGTCGAGTAGTTCTTCGACATCCTGCCAGCGTTTGGTATGCCGCGAGCCGTCGACATTCGTGTGGGCCAATTCATCGACAAGAATCAACTCCGGGCGGCGCGCCAAAGCACCGTCGAGATCAAACTCACGCAGCGAGGTCCCTTTGTAAAGCATGCTGCGCGTAGGGAGTATCTCCAACCCCGCGAGCAATGCCTCGGTCTCAGGCCGGCCATGAGGCTCGACGTAACCGACGACAATATCCACGCCCGTCGCTTTCTCACGCTGCGCCGCCGAGAGCATCGCATAGGTCTTGCCGACCCCGGCGGCATAGCCAAAGAAGATTCGCAGGCGTCCACGTTGGGCGCGGCTTTCCTCGTCGACGACGCGGGCCAAGAGTTGATCAGGATTGGGTCGATCGTCGTTCATTCATCGTCGCATGGCGTGGAAGAATTTCCGGTGCTTTCTCTATTGTACGTTCTCGCCTCTGATTCTTCCCGAGGCCATTTGCCGGGGAAATCGATCCTTTCCAGCAGCCAGAGCTTAAGCCTAAGCCAAACTCGCCCTGGTTCACGCGATTCCTTTTGCTCACTTTCCCTGGGAACATTGTTCCAACTATTCACGGTTTGAAATTGTGTCACCATGTTCGACACCCGGTTCAATAACAACGCTGCCAACAACGACCACTTCAGTCTGTCAAAGCGTCCAAAGCCAAATTAAGTTGCAACACATTCACGCGAGGTTCGCCCAACACTCCGAAGGTTCGCCCCTGGGTGTGAGCCGCCACCAGCTCACGAACTTTTTGTTCTTCGAGATTGCGAGCCTGCGCCACGCGGGCGATTTGGTATTTCGCAGCCGCGGGAGTAGTGTGTGGATCCAGTCCACTCGCCGAAGCGGTGACCAGATCGATCGGCACTTCGACGCCTTCCCCATGGTTTGCTTTCAGATCGGCCGCACGCTGTTTCACCGCCTCTAATTGGGCGGGATTCGTGGGGCCAAGATTGCTCCCAGTCGACGCCCCGCCGTTGTAACTTGCCGCCGAAGGTCGACTCCAAAAGTAGCGAGGACTCGAAAATGCTTGCCCGATCAATTCCGAGCCGACAATCTTGCCATCGCGCTCGATCAAACTGCCGTTCGCTTTGTGCGAGAACACCGTTTGCCCGATGATTGTCATCGCCAGCGGATAGGCCACGCCGGTCAAAATTGTCATCACCACAAACACAACCAACGCTTCACGAACGGTTTTCATACAGATTCTCCTTGTGCCAAGCCGCAAGCGACCAGCACCATGTCAATAGCTTTGATGCCGATGAACGGCACGATCAAACCACCCAGCCCATATACGAGTAAGTTGTCGCGTAACATCCGCGCTGCACCCACGGCCCGATAGGGAACGCCCCGTAAAGCCAACGGCACGAGCGCGATAATCACCACGGCATTAAAAATTACCGCTGAAAGAATGGCGCTCGAAGGAGTCGCAAGATTCATCACGTTCAAACGATCCAGCACGGGATAGGTCGTGGCAAACGCCGCGGGGATAATCGCAAAGTACTTCGCCACGTCGTTGGCCAAGCTAAACGTCGTGAGTGCGCCGCGTGTCATCAGCAATTGCTTGCCAATTTCGACGATCTCGATCAGCTTCGTCGGATTAGAATCCAAATCGACCATGTTGCCCGCTTCTTTCGCGGCTTGTGTGCCGGAATTCATCGCCACGGCAACGTCGGCCTGAGCCAGTGCGGGTGAATCGTTGGTGCCGTCCCCGGTCATCGCCACGAGCCGTCCCCCCGCTTGATATTCACGAATCATCTTGAGCTTGGCTTCGGGGGTCGCTTCCGCCAGAAAATCATCCACGCCCGCTTCGGCGGCGATGGCCGTCGCAGTGAGGGGATTGTCGCCCGTGATCATCACGGTTTTGATCCCCATCCGGCGAAGTTCGGCGAAACGTTCTTTGATGCCTCCCTTCACAATATCTTTGAGATAAACAACGCCGAGAGCTTGCCCCTTGTCGGCAACAACCAACGGTGTGCCACCCGCCTTCGCTACCGTTTCGACCGCAGCACGCACTTCAGCGGGAATCGTGCCGCCAAACTCTTGGACAAATTTTTCGATGCTGTCGGTCGCCCCTTTGCGAATTTGCTGGCCGTTGAGATCGATGCCGCTCACGCGAGTTTGCGCCGTGAAGGGTATGAACTTCGCATGATGCTCATGCATCTCTTGCCCGCGCAAACCGTATTTGTTTTTCGCGAGCACCACGATGCTGCGGCCTTCGGGAGTTTCATCGGCCAGCGAAGCGAGTTGCGCCGCCAGGGCCAGTGCAGCGGGAGTGACTCCCGGCGCGGGAATTAAATCCACGGCTTGACGGTTGCCGAGCGTGATCGTTCCCGTCTTATCAAGCAGCAACACGTCGACGTCCCCCGCCGCTTCCACGGCACGGCCCGACATGGCAATCACATTCGCCTGAATCATGCGGTCCATCCCGGCGATGCCAATCGCGGAAAGCAATCCACCGATGGTCGTGGGGATCAAGCAGACCAAGAGCGCGACCAGCACCGTCACGGTGATCGGTGTCCCCTGCCCCGCGGCTAGCACACTGTATTTAGAAAACGGTAGCAACGTCGCGCAAACGGCGAGAAACACAATCGTCATCGCGGCAAGCAGAATATTGAGCGCAATCTCGTTGGGGGTCTTCTGACGTTTGGCCCCTTCGACGAGCGAAATCATACGATCCAGAAATGTTTCGCCAGGGTTGGCCGTCACGCGCACCACCAACCAATCAGAAAGCACGCGAGTTCCACCGGTGACGCTACTACGATCGCCGCCACTTTCGCGAATCACGGGCGCACTTTCTCCCGTGATCGCGCTTTCATCGACACTCGCCACACCTTCCACGACTTCGCCATCGCTGGGAATCAATTCTCCCGCTTCAACAAGTATCACATCGTCTTTTCTCAAGCTTGAAGCTGTGGTCGGTTGATGCGGCGCGCCAAAACGAGGTTCCGCAAGTTTCCTCGCCTGCACGTCCTGCCGAGTTGCGCGGAGCGAATCAGCCTGTGCCTTGCCGCGCCCTTCGGCCATCGCCTCGGCAAAGTTGGCGAACAACACGGTGAACCACAGCCAGGCCGATACGGCAAAGATAAAGGCGGGCGATTCCTGTCCGCCAGTCATCAGGGCGTGAATTCCCAGTCCCGTCGTCAGGATGCTTCCGACAAACACGATGCACATCACCGGGTTGCGGAGCTGATGCCGCGGCTGGAGTTTGCGAAACGAATCGATGATTGCCCGGCGTACAATCGCCGGATCGAACAAAGGTCTTGCTTTATGATTTGACGTTGTCATGGAAAGCGTCCTCGACGCTGAAGTTGTTTATAGTGTGGTCATCTGAAGTTGTTCGACGACCGGCCCCAAGGCCAACGCGGGAACAAACGTCAAAGCTCCAACCAACAGCACCGTACAAACAAGCACGATCACAAACAGTGGTTGGTGCGTGGGCAAAGTCCCCACGCTCGGCGGCGTGTATTTCTTGCGTGCCAATGCTCCCGCGATCGCCAGCACGGGGATGATCAGCCAATATCTCGAGGCAAACATCGCCAGTCCCAGTGCGGTGTTGTAAAACGGCTCATTGGCGGTTAAACCGGCAAACGCGCTGCCGTTGTTATTCCCCGCCGATGAAAACGCATACAGCACTTCCGAAAAACCATGGGCACCCGGATTGTTCAAGTTGCTTTTGACTTCTTCGCCCGACATATATTCCAAACCCGCTCCCGATACCGCCCAAGCCGTGCCGATCAGCACAATCAACGGCGGTACGAGAATCACGAGCGAAGCCATCTTCATCTCGAAGGCTTCGATCTTCTTGCCCAGATACTCGGGCGTGCGCCCCACCATCAGGCCAGCGATAAACACGGCCACGATGGCAAAGACCAACAAACCATACAGCCCGCTACCAACGCCACCGAAAATGACCTCTCCCAGCTGCATCAGCCACATGGGAATCAATCCACCGAGCGGTGTGAATGAATCGTGCATCGAGTTGACGCTGCCATTGGAAGCCGCCGTCGTGGCCGTCGCCCACAAGGCTGAGTTGACAATTCCATAACGAACTTCTTTCCCTTCCATGTTGCCACCGGCTTGCAGAGCTGACGCCTGATCATCAACTCCAAAAGAGGCATACTGCGGCACGCCCGCTTGCTCGAAGGCAATCGCGCCAATCACCAAAGGAACAAAGATGGCGAGCATTACCGCAAGCAAAGCCCAACCTTGCCGACGATCCTTGACCATCTCGCCGAATGTGAAGCAGAGCGCCGCGGGAATCAACAAAATCGAGATCATCTCGATCAAATTGGCCAGCGGCGTGGGATTCTCAAACGGATGCGCGGAATTCACATTGAAGAACCCACCACCGTTGGTTCCCAGCTGCTTGATCGCAATCTGCGAAGCGGCAGGGCCCATCGCCAATTGTTGTGTCACCGCGTTGCCGTCGGCATCGGTCCCGGCTTCAAGAGTTGCCGCATCCACGTAAGGCTTGAAGTTTTGAATCACGCCTTGCGACATCAGCGCAACGGCAACAACAATCGAGAGTGGCAGCAGGACATAGGCGGTCGAGCGAACCAGATCAAACCAGAAATTCCCGATGGAATTGGTTGTGCGGCGCCTTAAGCCACGAATGAATGCCACCAGCACGGCCATGCCTGTCGCGGCCGACACGAAGTTCTGGACCGTGAGCGCCAACGCTTGCGAAGCATAACTCAACGTCGTTTCGCCACCGTAGCTTTGCCAATTGGTGTTCGTGGCAAAACTGGCCGCGGTATTGAAAGCGAGATCAGGTGTTGCGCCGGAGAGCTCTTGCGGATTGAACGGCAACATGCCTTGCAATCGCAGTATCATATAAACGACTGCAAAGCCAATCGCATTAAACACCAACACGGCCACGGTGTAGTGCTTCCATGTCATTTCCTCTTTTGGGTCGATGCCGGCGATCTTGTAGATGCCGCGCTCGCACCAACCCAACCAGCGATCGAGTCCACCAGGTTTACCTTCGTAAACACGAGCCATGTAAGTACCCAGTGGCTTGGCCAACGCCAAGAGCACACCGAGGTAGATCAACAATTGAATCCAAGAATTTACGTTCATGCGAACCACTCCGGCTTGAGCAGCGCGGCTGCCAGATAAACAAACGCCCCCAGCGACAAGACGAGCGCTACGATTTCCACCCCGTTCATGACTTACCTCCCATCAGCCGCTCACACAAAACAATGAGCAGCCACGAACAGACGGCAAACCCCGCGGCGATCGACAATGCTAAAAAATCACTCACAGCGAATACTCCTCAGAGAGTTGGCCAGCAAACCATTCGCTCGCCACTATTAGTATCGCGGGATCGACCTCAAGAGTGCGTCAAAAGTGAACGCAGAGATATCAAGATTTCATCAAGATTGCTGCCCAAAAACGTCATCCTGGGAAGGCATGTCTCACAGAAGGTGAGAAAGAATTGCTTTACCAGATTGCATGCCGCCTCGTTGTCCCTATTGAACGAGGTCTAGGTCGTAGCAGACCATCTCTTCGGCGTTGCGCACAAAGAGTTTTCCATCGGCGATCACGGGATGGTTCCAAGTTATCCCTTCGACCGAGGGAACCTTTGAGATTTCTACAGCTTCGTTGGGGTCCGCTTTCAGTAAGACAAGCTCTCCTTCTTCCGTCAAAACGAGCAGAGTTTCCATATCTTTGACGAGCAGCACTTGACCGTGCCCATAACCTCGATGCTTCCAAACCCTCTCACCAGTCTCAGCATCGAGACACAAAAAAATCGGTCCGTCGAAACCGTACAAAAATCCTTCATGATAAACGCAATCATTGAAGTACGGCTTCATCGATTCGATCCATCCTTCCTGGGTCGTCCAGGTATCACCTTCATGGTGGACGTCGATTCGCATCGTGCCGCGACCGTACCCGGTCCCAAGGTAGACCGACGTGCCAACCACGGTCGGCTGCGTGATGCGCGCCATTTCGCCAATGTCCCACTCATGCTTCCACAGCACTTTCCCCGTCTGAGGATCGACCGACTGAACGCCTCGGTTGCTGCTGATTAATACTTGCGCAACGCCGTCAATTATGGAGAGCTGTGGCGAGCTGTAACCGTGACTACCAAACCCGACGGACCAAACCACTTTGCCGCTCTTTCGATCTAATGCCACCAGCGCATTTTCTTCCCCACCACCGGCGAACACGATGGCCGTTTCTTCCAAAACCAATGGTGAGCTGGCGAAACCCCACATCGGAAGCGGCACGCCCAATTCTTTGATCAAGTCGAACTGCCAAACCGGCTTGCCCGTGGCAGCATCCAGACACTGCACCAATCCAGAAGCACCTGTGATATACAATTGCTTGTCGTGGAAAGTTGGCGTCGCGCGAGGTCCAACACCCCCCATGGTCGCTTCAAAGCGTGACTTGGTCTGATTGGTCCAAACGGGTTTGCCATCCGCCACGGTGTAGGCTGAAACTAACTCAAGATCACCTCGTTGTTCTTGCGTGAAAAACAATGGCCCGACGACACAGAACGATGACCAACCCGGACCAATCGGATGCCGCCACCGCTCGGTCGGAGGTTTCGTCTCCCAATCCGTGCTGAACGAAACACCCGTCAAAATACCATCCCGATTGCGACCACGAAACTCAGCCCAATCCGTGTCGGCGGCGTTACTCGGCAAATCAAAAGCCACGACCGGTTGCTGATCTGACTTAGAATCGCGTGCGACGAGTTGCTCTTCCGAGGTTGGTTTCCACCTTGAGACGAGATTGAAATCGAAATTGGCATCCATCCTCCCGACGCGCACAAACAACGACCCAATTATCAAAATTAAAAACGCAAACAGCCCTACCCAAGCCTGTCTTGGCAACCCGGCTGTACGACTCACAAAAAACCCAAACACCATTAGCGTGAGCGACACTGGCAAGCCCCGCGTCAGCATCACAATTCGTAAAGACGGATGCATGAGAAACATGGCGGCAATGAATACTCCGATGATCAACGCCAGTCCAGCCAGCCGCTTGCGAAACGGCATCGCCCGCGATGAGAGCCACCATATCAATAACCCGAGGGCACCCAACACGGGAGCGAGTTGCATTGAAATAAAATGCAACATCGTCAGCGGCACGACCCAACCGGGCACGAGCAGCACCAACCACATCATAAAGACAATCAATACCGCCGGCCATAAACGCAGGGCCGATGCCTGGAAATTGCCCGGCGAGATTGATTCTCCCGCATGCTCGGATCGGCCTTCTTCATTGAGTTCCATATTCTTCGCTGGGGATAGAGTTACGAGTCGCAGAACCAGATTTACTTTTTGACATTTTTCGTCATTTTGTCAATTATCCGCTTTTCACGAATACTGTCAATAGAGCGTCCTCCCGACACGTCAGTGCTGGCGATTGACGTTCGTACATCTTTTGTCAAGACTGGAAGAATGACTCAGAACAGCAAGGCCGACCAAATCGTTGCCGCGGCGGGCGACGTTTTCATGAGATACGGGTTTCGCCGTGTCACCATGGCCGATCTGGCCGCGGCTGCGCAAATGTCGAGACCGGCTCTCTATTTGGTCTTTCCCTCGAAAGAGCAAATCTTCATCGAGGTCGTGTTACGCTTATCAACGGAGAATCTTCGCCAGATTCGCGAGGGAATCAGACGATTGAAGACGGTCGATAAGCAGCTCGAGTTGGCGTTCGAGATCTGGTGCGTCCGGCCGTACGAAATGATCCGGGCTTCACCCGACGCCGCGGACCTTTACGACAGCATCAAAGAATTCGCCGCGGATGTCATCTGCAAAGTGGCTGACGACTTTGAAAGCCTCGTGGCGGAAATTCTTGAACCCTTGGTCCGTAAGCAAAAGGCGATTAAGCTTTCTCCTCAGCAAATTGCCCGCATTATGCGGACCTCAGCCAAGGGCTTCGGCATGACAGCCAAAGACTCCGCCGATCTTCGCAAGCTCATCAGCGACATGCGCAAGATCGTGCTTGCAAGTCTCTCGTAGACACGCCAAGCTTACGCCGGCATGGCATGGCCTTGCGGACCATTGAGCAGGGCGATCCGGCGACGGACATGCACGATGATCGTCGCATGCACGGCCAGTGCCACACCGAATGCGAACAAGTGATCTCGCAAGTCAGCTTGTGCGGCATGCGACACCAACACGGTGCTGAAAATGCCCACCGGCAAGAACAAGCAGATGCTGGTGATCAGCCCCGGGTTGTATTGCTTCTTGACGATCGACGGCACGATATGGCCAAACGCATTGAGCATCGGCAAGTACATCGCCATCATCCCCAGCGACAGATCGACAAAGCAAGCCAGATACAGTGCGATTAAATCGAGTCCCCACACCAGCAGCGAATTGATCCAGAACGTCGCAATCGGTGTCAGCACTTCACGACCGCCACCGATCATGTTATTGACCCACAAGCGGAAACGATCCCCAGCATGCTCTTCATATTGGTGCAGCATATAGATGGGCAGCTGCAAATAGATCAGTCCCAATGCCACTCCCGCGAAGTAAAACACGAACGGCGCGAGCACGACCAAAAAACTCGACGTAAACAGCGCAGCATAAGGCCATTGCCATTTAGCCACCAACCAATTCATTGTTCGCTCGCACATGATTGTTCCCTTGTTCGACAACGGGGGCGTAACACTAATAGAAAAGTGTAGGCCAAAGTAAGCTGAAGTCGCTCGAAGAATTAGGCCGCACAATCGGCACATTCGGTTAGGCTTGTGTTGGCCGCAATACCACTAAAGCATGCCCCGGAATCGCAAGCCGTTTCATGTCCAAGAGGGCGGTCCCTGTACCACCGTATTTGGGCGATTCGCTCGACCAAAGGATTTTCCATTCGCTGTTGCTGGGTAGTGCCAATAACGGCTGGGAAGCAGGCCGCCATTCCAGATCACGGCCCAAGTTGAGAATCACCAACCGATCATCTCCCGACGGGTCGAGCCATCTCAACAGCAATGCTTCCGAACCAATTACCGCGCCGTGTAGCATCGTGGCATCCTGCCGCGAAAAGATCGGATCGCTCCGCCGCAATGCGAGCAGATCTTTATGCAGCAGCCATGCCTGTTGATTGGTTTCCAATTCCTCCCAATCTAATTTCGAGGCTTCGAAGGTAGCACGCGAAACCGGATCAACGAGCGCTGAATCGACGGCTGCCCCCGCACTGCGTGGGAACCCTCGCAAGAACGCCCAACGACCTTGCCGCACAAGTTCAGCGATCTCGACCTCATGATCGGCAAAGTAAAGAAACGGTTTCGACGACATGAACTCCTGCCCCATGAACAACAGGGGTGTACCCGGCGCTAAGAGTTGCAGCGCGGTGAGCGCCCGCCAACGTCCCGGCGATGTGAGTTGATGCCCTCGATGGCCGTGCGTTGAGTTGGCCACCTGATCGTGATTCTGCAAAGCATTCACAAAATGCGGAGCGGGTATGTCCCAGCACGGCGTGCCGCGATGCTGACCTTGGCGCTGATTCCATTGTCCTTGATACAGAAAACCATACCGCGTGGCGGAATGAATTTCCTGGGGCGAGCCCGTGAAGTCCGCGTAGTAAAACTCTGCGTGGCCCGTCGCGGCAACGCGGCACGCATGATGAAAGTCATCGTTCCACATGCCATCCAGTCCAAAGCCCCCTTCACCGATAGGTCTCACATCGCAACTTCGTTGATGTTCATCCTCGGCAAAGATCAAAATCTTTCGCTGCCCCGCTGCCGCGCGTGCGACCTCACCCAGTTCAGCCAAGATATGCTTCGGCGAGTCATCAACAATCGCCTGAATCGCATCGAGCCGCAAGCCGTCGAGATGAAACTCTTCGATCCAATACTTCACGTTGCTCAGCACGAACTCACGCACGGGACGCGAATGTTTGCCATCGAAGTTGATACCGTCTCCCCAATCGGTGCTGTGCTTTCTGGAAACATAATACGGCGAGAACGCGCCCGTATAATTTCCCGTGGGGCCCAAGTGGTTGTAAACCACGTCGAGGAGCACCCCGAGGCCAAGCTGATGAGCTCGATCCACGAACTTGCGAAAATCATCAGGCCTGCCGTAGAGATGCGTCGGCGCATACCAACAAACCCCGTCGTAGCCCCAACCGAACTCGCCATGGAATTCTGCCACCGGCATCACTTCAATCAGCGTGACACCCAATTCCACCAAATGCGGCAACTTTTCCAGGGCTGCTTGCCATGTTCCCTCGGGCGTCCAAGTTCCGACGTGCAACTCATAAATGACCTGCCCCGGCAAAGTCACGCCTTGCCAGTCGGAATCGCTCCATTGAAAGCCCGAACCGTCGATGACTTCCGACGGACCATGCACACCCTGAGGCTGAAAGCAGGACGCGGGATCCGGATAGTTGTAGTCATCGTCATCGGCACGAAACGAATATCGCTGACCCGGAGTACCGTGTTGCAGAAAGCCAGAAAAGTAGCCCCCTGCCTCCCGCTCCAGCGGCAAACTCGTACGATGCCCTTCGTCATGAAATACTACAACGGAAAGTACGCGACGCTTCGGCGCCCAAACGCGAAAGTGGATGCCCCCTTCAACAACTTCGGCACCAACGGGGCGGTTTCTGTTTTGCTGCATAGTGGAAATCGAAGGCTTGTGATGAAGAAATTTTGCTTGTCGCTATTCTAGCAATTCGCAAGCTTCACTCCTCCGCAAACAGCTCTTTAAGCCGCTTGGTTTGTTCCTCACTCCAATTTTCGGGAGCGGTCACTGCGATCCAACCATCGATATAACTCGACGCCGCGAAGTTGTGCCCATAGCCGTGCGGCACGCTTGTGGCCATTGGCAGGTCGAACGCCACTTGCAAGAACGTCACGATCGGCAGCCACGACAAATAAGGCGAAACATCCGGCCCGCGCTCGCGGATCAGCCATTGCGGCCGGCGGTACAGCAAGTCTTCGGAAAAAAATGTCATCGGGTCGCTGGCGTGTTGAATGTAAACAAACCGCATTGGCCCCCAACGCTTATTTCCTTCGTTGAGCGAACATTCGCGGCCCGTGAAACGCAGCATCGATCCGTCGCGAAACGTGGGAAGCCAAATCGGCGAATCAGGATTGCGATCGCGGGTCGTCCGTACCCAAACCTCGCTCGGAAAAGGCGGGCCGCTCCACAGTCCTCCTTGGATCGGATCTTCAAACACGGTGAACAAATCGGCACTCGCCGCCGAACCGAGTGCCCCCAAGCTTAATCCATGTACGTACAACTTGGGGCGGCTCTCCTCGGGCAACGTCGTCCAATAATAGTAGATTTCGTCGAACAACACCCGCGCCGATTCCCGCGAGCGCGTGGGGTCGACCAATATCGTCAGCCAACTCGGTAAATAGGAATACTGCATCGTGACAATCGCGGTGTCCCCTTTGTGCAGATACTCCACCGTGTCGACGCCCCCCGGATCGAGCCAACCCGTGCCAGTAGGAGTCGCAACAATTAAAACCGAACGATCGAAGCCACCCACCCGCTTGAGTTCTTCGAGCGCAAGCTTGGCACGCTCTTCAACGGATTCTTCAGCCCCCATTCCCGCATAAACGCGCAACGGCTGCTCGGCTTCCTCGCCCCAGAACTCGCTAATGCTCTCTTGCGTGGGGCCACCGACAATAAAATTCTTGCCCCGCCGACCCACGTCGTCCCAATCAATTAGAGATTCCTCACTTCCGGACGCCGTGGAGCGTGTCGGTTGCTGCACGCCATCGTCAACGACCTGATCCAATTGCAAGAAGACGCCATCCGCCGCGTTCAAAAGCAGCCGCGCGAACACGTCGTTCACGATCAGCACTAATCCCACCAGCACCACGAGCGTACTCACAACATACGAAATCCGCCGCGGCACTACGGCTGTGATCTTGTGATGAACGAATCGCCACAGCATGCCAATCGCGCGGGCAATTGCGATCAACACCAAACCCGTGACCAGCGCGATCAACGCCACGCGCCAGGGATAGGCCGTCGCGACGGGTTCCATCCCCATCAACTCACGGATCGAGTTCTGCCAAATAGTCGCCCGCCACAAAAAGATCGCCACGACCACGGCCACCACGGTTGTGGTGACTCGCTTACTTAGCGATTGCAATTTTTCCTGGGGCTGGGGAATTTCCAAATACAGCCACAGCCATACAAAGAACACCCCCACCCCATAACCGACGGCCAGTGCGAACCCCGACAAAATGCCCTGCACCACGAACGGCCGCGGCAATAACGATGGGCTCAGCGATGCCGCAAAAAACAGTGTGGCCACCGCCAAGCCGACGAAGGAAAACGACGTCCAACCACGCCCCAGCCATTCACGCAATTTTAATATGATGCTCAACATGCAGGCATTATGCCGTTTGCAGCGTGGCTCGCAACTCCGGTGGCAGACTGACTTCCGCTCTTCTTCGCCACGAAATTTGGCTTACTCCGACTGGTGAGTATAATCGCCAGCATGAACGTCAAAGAAATCCTCGCACAACTGGAATCCCTCGGCAACGAGGCACGGCGGAAGCACAACATCAAGGCCGGTGCACCCGACAATCAGTTCGGCGTGAAGCTGGGCGACCTCCGCACGGTGGCCAAGAAGATCAAAACCGATCACGAGCTCGCGCTCCAACTTTGGGACACCGGCAACGTCGAAGCGCAACTCCTGGCGACGCTCATCATCAAGCCGACTTCGCTCACCACCAGCGAAATCGATAAGCTAACTCGCTCCACAACTTGCGCGCAGGTGGCCGATTGGCTCAACACCTATGTTGTCGCCCAACATCCCGAAAAGGATTCGCTCCGCGAGAAATGGATGAAGGCGAAAGATCGCTGGGCCGCTCGCGCCGGCTGGAATCTCACCGCTAGCCGCATCAACAAAGGGACTGAGGACTTCGATCTTTCCGCGATCCTCGATCGCATCGAAAAAGAGATGCCCAAGGCAGCCCCCGACGTGCAGTGGACCATGAACAACACGCTCGGCGCGATTGGCATTCACAACCCAAAGCTCCGCAAGCGTGCAGTCGCCATCGGCGAAAAAATCGGCCTCTATCGCGACTGGCCGGTCTCCAAAGGTTGCACTCCCCCTTATGTGCCGACCTGGGTCGACGCCATGGTAAAGCGACAGGGCTGACGAGTTTTGCGCATTGCTGGATGCACTCCTTTTTTGTCACCAGTTCTATCTGCACCAAAAAGGCTGAAGCAGTGGCTCTCTCAGCAACTTAGAAACCAATCGTGGCGGTTTGATATTACAGCCGTTACAATTCTCAAGTTCGCACGCAAGTCATCCTGCCCCCGATACTTGGACATCGCCCTCTCTGGAGATATCAAATGCTCAAGCTGTCGTTACGACGCCTCATGATTCCTTTACTGGTACTTTCGGCGTTCGGATTTCGCACATCAAGCGATATCTTCGCGCAACAAACGCCCCAGGTGCTTTATAAAACCGCCAAAGTCGGCGACCTCGATATTTTCTATCGTGAGGCCGGTCCGAAAGATGCTCCAACTATTTTACTGCTGCATGGCTTTCCCACGAGCTCGCAGATGTTTCGCAATCTGATCCCCGCGCTGGTGGACAAGTATCACGTGATTGCTCCAGACTATCCCGGCTATGGCCACAGCTCGATGCCTGCCCATGACAAATTCGAGTACACCTTCGACAACGTGGCCCAAGTGATGGACGAGTTCACAGACAAAATCGGGCTGACAAAGTATGCTCTTTACGTGCAGGACTACGGCGCGCCGATTGGCTACCGCCTGGCTTCCGCGCATCCGGATCGGATCACCGCCATCGTTGTACAAAACGGCAACGCCTACGACGAAGGGATCGACAACGACTTTTGGAAGCCGGTTAAAGCCTACTGGAGTGAGCCTGACAGCAAAGAAAAGCGTGATGCCCTTCGCAATCTCCTCACCTATGACGCCACCAAATGGCAATACACCGAAGGCGTGAAGAACCTCGAACTTGTCAGCCCCGACGGCCCGACCCACGACCAGTTTCTGCTCGATCGTCCGGGCAACGACGAAATTCAACTCGATATGTTCCTTAGCTACGGCAGCAACCCTCCGCTCTATCCAAAGTGGCAAGAATATTTTCGCAATCATCAGCCTCCGATGCTGATCGTGTGGGGCAAAAACGACAAGATTTTTCCAGCCGAAGGTGCCGAGCCGTACAAGCGCGATCTCAAAACGCTGGAATTCCACTTGCTTGACGCCGGCCATTTTGCCTTGGAATCCAATGGCGACGAGATTGCTTCTTACATGCGAGATTTCCTTGGCAAGCATGTGACGACTCCGTCAGACGCACACTAGCGACGAAAGACGTCGACCATGTCTGCACACCCACCTGCTGACGATCAAACTTTCTCGAGCGACATCGCCTTTACCCCAGCCGTCAAAACGATTCAGAGTCAAAAGGGCTCGCGGGCAAGTTACGCCCGCATGGAGCAAGGCGGAAGCTGGCAGACGACAGTCACACCCCAGCTCGAACAATTCCTTTCGAGTCTGGATATGTTTTATCTGGGCACCGCGAATGCTCAAGGTCAACCCTATATTCAGTATCGCGGCGGCTCGCCAGGATTTCTGAAGGTCATCGACGAGCACATGCTCGGCTTTGCGGACTTTGGCGGCAATCGCCAGTACATCACGCTCGGTAATCTTACGGAAAATCCGCAGGCATTTATCTTCTTGATGGATTATGCGAACAGCCAGCGCGTCAAACTTTGGGGCAAGGCACGAGTGATCGAAGGGGATGCGACACTCGAACAGCGGCTTCACGATGCCGACTACCCGGGCAAAGTGGAACGTGTCATTCTCTTTACCGTCGAAGCCTGGGATGTGAATTGCTCGCAGCATATTCACCAGCGTTTTTCGCAGCGGCAGATCGCGCCACTGATCGAACAACTCGAAGAGCGGATTGCGGATTTGGAGTCGGAAGTGAAGCACCTGAGATCCCAACTCGCTGCCAACGAGAGTCCCTCATGACAAAAAGCAGTCCCTAAGTGCGAACATCTTGGACCTCAGGTGTGTCTTATATCCACACCAACGGGGACCGAATATTTTGGATAACCTCCCGCTTCGCAACATTGGATGGAAGCCATTCTTTGAGCAACAAGTCTCCTCCATGATGCTGGAGTCTGGGGTGGTGGCACGTGTATCGGCTCACCATGGAAGTCAAGTTCTTATGCTGGGGGCGGCAGGTGAATTTCGCGTTCCGACGCAGCTTGCCGAATCTGTCGGTGAAATCGCAGTCGGTGATTGGCTCGTGCTCACTGCCAAGGACCACCGTGCCGTCGAGCGGCTTGAGCGACAGACATTACTGTATCGCAAAGCCTCGGGCGAGGAAGTAAAACCTCAGCTTCTCGCAGCAAACGTCGACACGATCTTCATCGTCAGTTCGTGCAACGAGGATTTCAACTTGTCACGTATCGAAAGATATCTGGCACTGACAATTCAATCCGGGGCAACTCCCGTCGTGATTTTGACTAAGGGGGATCTTTGTGGCGACCCTGCCACGTTGCGGCGACATGTCGAGCAGATTCATGCCGGACTGTTAGTTGAAACTCTTGATGCACGCGAGTCTGTTCAGGCAGAAGCGCTGACTGCTTGGTGCGGTCCGGGACAAACTGTGGCTCTCTTAGGTTCATCCGGCGTGGGAAAGTCGACTCTCGCCAACTCCCTGGGGGCGGGCAACCTAGCGACAGGTGAGATTCGCAATAAAGACGGCAAGGGTCGACACACCACAACGTCACGGTCTCTCCATCTGCTGCCCAGCGGTGGCGTCTTGGTCGATAGTCCTGGAATCCGCGAGCTGCAATTACCAGCTTGCGAAGACGGTCTGCTGCACGTCTTTGAAGATGTCGTCCAAATTGCCGCACTCTGCCGTTTCAGCAATTGCAATCACGACGGCGATGCGGGCTGTGCCGTGCTAGCAGCCGTTGAGGCGGGCGATCTCGACCTACGGCGATTTACCAACTTCCAGAAACTCATCGCCGAACAGGCGCACAATTCAAGAACTTTGGCAGAGCGTCATGAGCGCGATCGGAAAATGGGCCGGTTCTTTAAGTCGGTCCTCGAGACCAAACACCGTTATCGTAAAGAGAACTGAACGGGATCGTGGCAACGATACTGATTCTATTTATTGACCTGGAGCCGGTTCCACGAAGCGTGGAGCCGGCTTTTTTAGTTGAGGCGAATATCTACATGCTGGCGAGGTAATTCGTTACGGCGCGAGAATTGCCTAAGGGATACACGGAACATCCGGACACAGAGAGGGCCCCGCCATGTATTTTCTCCCAAAAATGCTTGTTCGCCTCGTAAAGACGGGCGAAGTATTCGTCGTGCAACGTATTACTGGCAACAATTGCCTGGAAATTTTCGACGGTGTTAAGAAAGCCGTCGTGCGGCCATCTGAACTCAGACGGGCCAACTCGGTTTAGTCAGAACCGAAGTTGCATTTAAGTTGCGGCCATCTGCATTCGCTGATGCCAGTACTTGTCAGGTTTCCATCACCAAGTGTTCTAGCCGGAAAGCGCCCCTATGGCCGAGAAGTATGAACCCACGCAATTGCAGATTCGCGATGGCTGTCGATTGATTCAAGAAGCTTGGAGTGTAGCGGAGCGCTGTCGTCGTGCTGTGTGGTTGCACAAGGATGACTTACGCGCGTCGATCCCTCAATTCAGCCATGACGATATTCGCTTTGCCTCACGCGGCCATAGTGAAGGACAGTAACTCATGGCGCCGGTGTTGGTTTCTCAATAGACATGAAGGAGCAAGACGGTGAAATTTTATTCTACGTTAACAATCGCGTGCCTAACTTTTGTGAACATTGCTGGAGCAGCTGATTTTAATAATGTCGTATCCGTGGGAGACAGTTTGCTGGACGATGTGTTAGGGCTGAGAAGCCCATTGGTTTCGGAACACTTGGCCGATCGGCTCGATGCGGACCTCACCCAACTGGCTCGCATTGGTGCGACCTCTGGTGGATTGATTCGACAAGGGCAGCACACGCAAGCCGCTGCGGAATTCGGCCCGGGAGACTTGGCCACCTTATGGATTGGCGGCAACGATTTTTTCCTCAGCATGGCCAACCCTTTTGGCGTGAAGAGTGGCAACTTCCGTTTCCTCGATACTCTGGAAGGTAATGTCGATACGATCTTGGGCACTCTCCGCGGAGCGGGGCTCGAAGTGCTTGTTTTCAATTTGCCAGATATGGCGGCCGTGCCAGTGAGCGACGTGTTGACGATTTTTAATTCGCGTCTGGAAAATGTCACTAAGGCCACGCTGGAGTGGAACGATCGGCTGGCTGCGCTTGCCGACTCACATGGCGCGCATCTGGTGGATGTCTACTCTTATTTTGAAGATGTGGCTGCCAATCCAGAACAATACAAAATAGCCGGCAATGAGTTGGTGTTAGGCCCCGAATATGGATGCGAGCTCTGCGTGTTTGCCGAGGCAATCCATCCCTCGAAATTGGGCCAAGGCTTACTCGCCAATGTTGCGATTGATGTTCTCAACGAAGCGTTCCCTTTCAGCACTCCGCTCGCACGACTAACGGAGGCCGAGCTTGCGCAACTCGCGGGGGTCAATCCAATTGGTGATTTCTTAAACCGCTGGCAAGAATCATTTGGCCAGGACGACGGTGGTGATTTCGATGGCGACAACGACACCGATGGCCGTGACTTTCTCGCCTGGCAGCAACAACTCGGCAGCGCCCCTCAGGGGGCCGTGAGTACAGCCATACCGGAACCGTCTTCTTGGATGCTACTGTCGCTCGCAGTGATAGGTTGCGTATATCCCAAACGGCATAGAGCCGTCCAGAAACTCTAAAAACGCACCGCCCTGGTCGGCGCCCTCGAGCGGCCAAGGCGTGGGTCGGCCTATCAATTCGTCATTCCACCATTGATTAAGCAACACGGGTGGGCAAATGTTCTGAGACCTCTCCTGGTGATCAAGTCGAGCGCAGTAGCGGATGCTTGGTATATGCCTCGGGCATTTTCAGCAGCGGATCGAACAACTTTGCGTCCTCGCGGCGATGGCTAATCGCGCGGACGTAACCGAACGAACGACCCGCATCCGCTTCCAAGGTGCGAATCTCGCTCTCGTTTTCAGGGGCGATCAGCTTGAGCCAATCCAGCCAGTATCGCCAGCCATCGGCGAGTGTATCTGCTACAGCAACTTCCACCGCACCGCCTCGCTCCCAATGATTCCGCCACCAGTCGGCAGAGTGCATGCAGTGCGCCATTTCGTTGGTCCACCATTCCGACAGATGCTCGGGGATTGGCTCGTTCATTTCGTGTGTGTAGCCAGCCATCGCTATTGCCACGGGGCCGCCCGGTTTGACGAACCGCGCCAAATAATTCATGTACAGGTCGTCGGTGCCATAAAACATGAACGAGTCGATGGACACGACCGCATCGAAGAAATTTTCTGAAAACGGCAACGACCGCGCATCCGCGGAAATCGGAAACACACCATTCTGAGCCCCAGCGTCTCGAATACGCCGGATGTTTTCAGACGCACTGAACCATAAATCGGTCGCCCACACTTCGACGCCGAACTCACGGTGCAGGAAAATCGAAGACAGTGCACGCCCACACCCCAAATAAAGCACCCGCATGCCGGGCTTCAGGTCGAGTCCTTCGCACAGCCACTCGGTGAGCCACAGCGAATTGGCTCCACCGCTCACGCTATTGAGCACCCACTCGGGATTGTAAGCTCTGGCGCGCGGAAAACGATCAGACATCAGACGAGAGTCGATAGGCAAAGTGATTCTCCTAGAGGGTAAAAGATCGCACGTTGGACACAAACACGGCTGCGAAGGTTACGCTCAGTTCAAAATTTCTTGAAATATTAAACCGTTTCTGATCAGACACGCCCGCCGGAGTCGCCTAGTGAGACTAATAGCGATCGAATGCCAGATCAACCATCGACGAGTTTAGAAGGCTCTTTTTTGCTTTGGTGGGTGTCCCACCTGGGCTTGTTCCGGTTTGATTTCTGAAAGTGAACAAGTCGTCGGCCTGTCCCTGATCTCCATCGCCGTTCTGATCCATCAGATTGCCGAACCGATCACTAATGTTGGGACCGACGGTAAAGCTCCACACACCCGAACTGCCCGTGGGGACAAGTTGCACGCGGAACGTCCAAGGGTCGTTCGTTGGGATAATGCTCAGGACACTGACGCCGGTGGCCTTGATGTCAGCCGTCGTAAACGAAGCGGCATCGATCTCTTTGTTGAATGTTACCAACATGCTTATCGAGCTCGGCGTGATCTGGTCGATCTTAGCACTCACGACACGTGGACCATTATTGTCGATCAGCTGAAGCCTGTACTGTCCCACGTCGCCGTAATTTCCTTGGCTACCAACTTTGAGATAGTAAATTCCTGCTTCAAGGTTTTGCACAAGGATCTGTGCACCGTTCGAGGACGTCGGCGCGTCACTCTTGATTAGAGGGGCCGACGTCGTCCCGCCACGATAAAGTTCCAGTTTCGCATCGAGATTCTCCGTGCCAAAGAATCCGTGCGTGCCGACTTCCAAATTAATAATCGCTTGGCCACCTCCCCAATTGAAGCGATAGAAGTCGGTGTCGTTAGTCGAGCTAATCACACCATTGGCCACCAGAGTGGCAAATTCCGGGTCGATCGTCGTCAATTGCTGCGGTTCGGCAAACGAAGTTCCGATCTCGTCTGGTCGATATCCAAATCCATTTGTCGCGCTCGCGATAATCGCCATGTCGTCCTGCATGTTGCCATGGTCATCTTTGCCGCGCCACCAAATCGTTCGTTTGTCGGTGCTAGGATTGCCCATAATGGGGCCCTTATTCGCCTCGCCCGGATGATACTCCTCGACGAGCGTGTTGCCATTAATCAAGGATTGATGCTCCAAACCAAAAGCATGCCCTGCTTCGTGGGAAGCGACCTTGGCAATGAAACTCGACTTTCGCACTCCAGGCAACTCGGTCGTGGAATCGGCTTGCGGGCGGGTAAATACATAGACAACATTCTCCCATTTACGATCGGTAAACGAGTTTTTCATGGAAAGCCCACCAAGATCTTCTTCGGGAGCTGAATCACTCGTAATGACGACTCGCAGATTGTGTGAGGAATGTGCAAAGTTCCGTGGATCGACGGTCGTCACATTAATGTTAAACGGCGCGTAATCTTCAGCCACGTGGGCCCAGATCTCGCTGATGACGTTGATTCGCGCCATGGGATTGGTGGCGAGATTGTCGACCGTAAACTCGCTAGATGCCAAGTTCGGTTGAAATCCTTGGATTGCCGGCGTGCTCTGGAAATGTCCGTTAAAGTCGAGGTAAATCGTCGCCGGTGCACCAGGCAAACTGTTGAGCGCTGGAATTGTCGCCGAAGACACGTAGTCTGAGCCAGTTTTCGAGGATTCCCCAAAAGCTGTGGCCGTCAACGACGTAGCCGACATCATTTGCCGAGTTTCAAGCGTCTCGAAGCTTAAAGACTTCGATCCAGAAGAACGGCGTAGGGTTCGGAGAAGATGAAGCATGGCTTAGCTCCCGTGCAAAACGTTTCTGATGGCTCACAGAAGGAGAAGCGCACAGACGCCGGGCATGTTACAGGCGTAAGAGCTTAATTATCGCAGGCAACCATGCCTGAAAGACGCGACGGGAGATATTTGCAGATGTGCAAAGAAATGCTTAATGCGCCACTAAGGACAACCGCCAAGAATAGGCAGGATTTCAAAAAGTTCGTGAACGATTGAACCGTCGATAAAATTGACGCACCCTCATTATCTCTTTTGATCATCTGGCCAAATGAGTGCCTCTTCTGCGGACTTGCTACTGCAAATCCTATCGATATTCCAAAATATCCCCCGGTTGGCATTCGAGTGCTTTGCAAATTGCGTCCAGTGTTGAGAGCCGAATCGCCTTCGCCTTGCCGTTTTTCAAGACGGAAATGTTGGCCATCGTGATGCCGACTTTCTCGGCAAGTTCCGTGACGCTCATCTTCCGCTTCGCCAACATGACGTCGATGTTAATAATGATTGCCATGTCGCACTCGTTAGACCGTTAAGTCGTTCTCGGATTTGATATCCACGGCATTTTGCAAAATCCGTTCAAACATCGCGGCCGCGGTGGCGATCACGATCGAACCGAAGATCGTTAAGACGCCAATGACAATAGCCGGCGGCTCATGGCTGTCGCTGAGCAAAATGAAAATCTCGCCAACCACAACGAAACCGATCAGGGCAAGCGCACAATATTTGATAATCCACAAAGCCTTCACGGCCTCTTGCGAGAACATCTGGTTCTGCCTGGCATATCGCAACAACTTGAATGCCTGATAGAGCGTCACGAAAAAAGGAATCGACGCAATATACGCATACGCCAGCATGGGGTCTTGGAAATAGACCTCAAATTGCGTCGCGTTTGCGTTTCGGCCTTCAACCTGCGGCTCAAAAAGCATCAGGGCCAACACACCGAGGCCGATGAGCACGATCACTGCTTGAAGAAATATCGTTGAGCTTCTTTGCATGGCGGCACCTTCTGAGAAGTACAAAGAACCGGATACCACGCGTGGACGACCTGAGGGGACAAGTTCCCAAAAGTTGGCTTGGCCAATGCATTATACGCTAAATTTATCGTTTGTCGATATATTTTTATCGTAATATATCGTAAAAATCGTATCGAATACCCTACGCCAAGAAAGCCTAGGAAGGGACGAATTGCCTTCCAGGATCGCTGAACATATCTCATAGAAACATAGATGGAATTAGTTGGTCCAAGTTACAGGAAACATCGTTTCAGTTGAAATCATGAAAGTATTTTCTATGTCCGCATTCGCGTCGGCGATAATCCTCTGGATTGCTCGTATGTTAGCCGTTCTGATCCTTGGTTTTTGGGGCTTCATGATCATCGCACATCTAGTTGGAGATGCCGGATCACAGTCGCGTGATTTGAATTTGCAGGACTATGCCGGTATTTCAGCGATGGTCGGCTCCCTTCTGGGTTTGGGACTTTCTTTCAAGTGGGAGCGAATAGGTGCAATTGTCACACTAACTGCCATTGTGATTGGGGCAACGCTGAATTGGAAGGTGCTGCTGTTTCCGGGAATCCTTATTCCAATTGCTGCCGTTTTATTTCTATTGCACTCCTACCTTCGACATAGCGAAAGCCGCCATCATGATATGGCTTGACGCCTATAATCCTCGACACGCCCCCCCGTGCATCAAGCAACAATTTGTCTTGGCACTCGCAACTCATACCTGACATGTTAACGATCGCATTAGCCTAGCAGTACGAAAATCGTCCACTGAGGTCTGACGCTAACATGCAATCAGCGGCTCCATGAGGCAATAACACATATGACCAGCATAAAGATTGCAGGCAGGAGGAGTGCCGCCAAAAAAGAGTCCGGCACAAGATTTCATTAAACAGAATCACGACATTAACGATATCAAGGCTACGACGAATGTCGGTGTCAGATTCGGTGTGTGATTGCGGGCACAGATCTTGCTTATTCTGCTTATGAGAATTTGTGAATCTCGAAAACCCATGAACAGTTAACTTAGCCCAGCGATACATGTGCGGAAACGCACGAAATCACTGACCTAAGTATACACATTACAGAATCTAAACCAGACAGAAGTTTCGCCTAACAGTCCGCAGAGGATCCTGATAATGAGACAACAATTTGCTGCGAAAGCAACTTTTAATGAGTTGCTTCAAATCAGTGCTATGTAGGCGTGTTGGCTTTCTCGATATAGTGCAAGAGATGTCACTGCCAATTAGCAGCAGACATTTCAATAGCCGTGACTGGCGTCGTTCTCGGTGTGGCAGCAAACTGCAGCGACAAGACTGATGTTTGACACTTGCGGAATTTATGAAAGGAATGTGCTTAAGGCTTTGAAAGCATTCTTTTCCACCTAAAAATTATGATTACAGCATGTTCAACGATTTTGAAACGCGATAACGCAAACAACATTCCGGTTGTCTCCGCGGTCAACCGGTTGTTCTTTAGCGAGATGCAGTCATTGCCGAGCTGGCCAGTCACGCTCGTGTTGACCCTGTGTATCATCGTGGCGACTGGTACAAGTGGCTATTTGCTGTGGACTCATTTAACTTCTTCTGAAATAGCAGGGTGCGGAAGTAACGGTGGATGGGTCGACTGCGGTCATGTCGCTCAAAGCCGTTGGGCTCTGTGGCTTGGCGTTCCAGTGAGCCTTTTAGCTTTGGGCCTTTATTCGACGATGGCAATTGGTTTAGTCGTAGGGTCGACTAGTTGGTTTGGCCAATCCAAGCGAAATATTGGCTGGCTTGTGGTTACTGCGACGGCGTTTGCGGCAGGGCTGAGTGGAGTCTGGTTTGTGATACTTCAATTGCTCGTGCTCAAAGCCATTTGTCTCTACTGCATGATCGCTCATACCTGCGGTCTGGTCGCGGCCGTTACGATGTTGATTGCCGCTCCGCTGAGGAAACGGGCGAAGTTAGCAACTGCTGCCTTGAGTGTCACTGGATTTTCCGCACTGGTCGTCGGTCAAATATTTACTCGAACGCCAGAAACGCACCGGATCGAGAGGTTTACTCCCCCCTCCGAGATTGAGTCCGAGCAATTGGAGTTTGCTCCACCAATAGAAATGAATTTCAACGATACAGAGCCGGATGCCAAATTACTTGAAGGTCCGTTGCATGATGATCAATCCTCGGTTTTTGAAACCTCTAAATCACAATTTGCATATATCTTAACGCATGGGATTGTTGCTGTGCCAAGAATTCTATCCCCAATCCTCCTAGTAGTCGAAGCCAGTGAGCAGAAACTGGCAGACCGCCGACTCATAGGAATTCAGGGAGGGCACATCACCTTAGATATCGATCAGTGGCCCCTAAGTGGCTCGACCAATGCCAAGTATGTTTTCGTTGAGCTATTCGACTATCACTGTCTGTCTTGTCGTAAAACACACCAAGCTATCGCAAGTGCCAAAAAGAAGTTGGGCGAAGAATTGGCGGTCGTGTGTTTACCTATACCGATCACTCCAGCTTGCACTCCGATCATGCAAGAGATAGATGGCAAAAAAGAGGAATCATGCAACTTGGCGAACTTGGCTGTGGCAGTTTGGCGAGTCGATAAAACTTGTTTCGCACCCTACCATGATTGGCTGTTCGAAGGCCCTCAAGCTCCGAGTTATGATGTTGCAAAGGAAAGAGCAGCGAAACTAGTTGGCATAACAAAACTAGATAACGAATTAGCATCAGGAATTCCTAAGCGATATGTAGATAGCCATGTCGAGATCTACAAAAAAGTAGGAGCAGGAACGATCCCTAAGCTGATGTTTCTCCGCACGACTGTTGTGGGCGAGTACACATCTGTCGATGGATTAATCGAACTGATTCGCCAAGAGTCAAAATAATACGGCAAAAAGGTAGCACGAAGTTCGAATTCTACTCCAGTTTTTCATACAGATTTCTGACATCACTGTGATCACAGCTGACGATTGACCTCACCACAACCACGGACTACGCTTAACTAGCAACTCTTTTCGTTGAATTCTTTGTCTGGAATCGGGTCCATGAAACATATCTTGGTAGCCACGGACTTTAGTGAAACCTCAGAGTCAGCGCTCCGCGAGGGCGCCAAGCTTGCGGCGCTCAGTGGCGCACGGCTCACCCTGCTGCATGTGATCTTTACCCAAAGTGTTTCTGAGACCCTGCTTGGTTTGGACACACTCGAACACTTAGCCCTCGCGGCCGACCAAGCTGGCGACAGAACGAGTGCCTTGGCTTCTCTGACCGAAGAAGCGCAACACAAGCTGGGTGCAGAGGTGGCTAAGTTGCCAGAGAAGCCTTCGAATTTTGAGACTGCAGTTATCGAAGGCCGACCATCGAGCGAAATCGCTGCTTACGCATCAACTCACGACGTCGACCTGATCGTGATGGGCACACATGGCCGTAGTGCACTCGGAAAGGCATTTTTAGGGAGCGTGGCCGATCATGTGATTCGTATCGCCGAGTGCCCCGTAATGGTCGTGCGCAAGTGAGCGAACGCGGATTGTCTTGCTATAAGGACGCGTTAAGTAACACCCCTACCAACAACAAAGCGAGCGCCCAGCCCCAAGGCCAAGCACTCGCTTCTCGTTTGTTCGATAGTTTCAATCCGCCTCAGCGGCTCTTCAGGCCGAGATGAACAGCGCGTCCTGATTTTCCAGTTGCTCACGCAACACACGCGCTTCCGTCGCGTAGAAGGCCGACTCGGCGAAGTGGCCAGCGATCGCGGCGTCCAGCTGATCCTGGCGGATCCGGGCGAGCAACCGCCAAGCTTCGCGCCGGGTGTGGCGAAACTGCGGGGGGATAGGTATTCGATTCTTTTTGGCGTTCATAATGTCCTCCGAACTCATTCTCTCACGTTTATGTTCATTAATTAATTATCAGACACAGGATTTCGGTTTAAGTAATCAATTTTTCGCTTCGCCGCGACAGAAATTGGAGGGGTTGGGCAAAAATGATCGCAACTCTATGAATTTCAACCGTTTAAGACGAAGATTTTTCACTGCCAGTACCGCTATCAATCACAAATTTTTGTTGCCTCTGCCCGCAAATCGCTACTTCGAGGGCCACGCTTGCATGGCGAGCTCCGCCACGCGCAGCAGCTCTTTCCGCGTGGCGCCCCCGGCGGCTTGGACGGCCAGCCCGCGCATCACCGTCGTCACATACCGGGCCAAGTCGTTGGGCTCCACATCCGCAGGTAAATCCCCTTCCGCCTTCGCGCGTTGAAATCGTTTGCGAATCAAGACTTCCCCCGCTTTCCGGCGGCGCTCCAATTCTTCGCGAATTGGCTGTGCGTCGTCGCCGCAGACCAAGGCCCCCTGCACCGCCAAACATCCCCCTGGATGATCGGGGTGAGTGACCATGTTGATGCCCTCTTTCAGCAACCGATCAGCCACCTGGCGGGCGGTCGGTTCTTCGAGGGCCCGTGCGACAAACGCCGTGGGCCCCGTTTCGTAGCGATCGAGCGCCTTGCGAAAGAGCTCTTCTTTATTGCCAAACGCGGCATACAAGCTGGGCCGGTTGATCCCCATCGCCTCGGTGAGATCGGGAAGCGAAGCCCCCTCGTAACCCTTCTCCCAAAAGACCCGCAGAGCCTGGTCGAGAGCTTGATCCATATCGAAATTTCGTGGTCTACCGGCAGCCATGATGACAATCGCGTCAGAAATATTAATTTTGTACCTACTGATACAATATGCCACTTGACCCGATTTGTCCAGGCCGCTAAAAATATACCGAACGGTACACAAAAGGCGGTCACCCCCCTCGATTTGGCACAGAGCCAGGAGAAATTGCAATGCCCAACTTAAATGGTAAAGTCGCGGTCGTCACAGGAGCCTCCAAAGGAATCGGCGCGGAAATCGCGTTAGAACTCGCGGCGGCCGGCGCGTCGGTCGTCGTGAATTATTCCTCCAGTAAAGCCGGCGCGGACCGGGTCGTTGAGCAAATCAAAGAGAAAGGAGGCAAGGCCGTCGCCGTGCAGGCCAATGTCTCGGAACAGGCCGACATCAAGCGGCTCTTTGAGGAAACGAAAAAGGCATTCAGTAAAGTCGATATCCTGGTCAACAACGCCGGCGTTTACGAATTCGCCCCGCTCGGTGAAATCACCGCGGAACATTTTCACAAGCAATTCAACCTGAACGTGCTCGGTTTGTTGCTCACCACGCAAGAGGCCGCCAAACATTTCGGTGCTAACGGTGGGGCCGTGATCAACATCAGCTCGGTAGCCGCCACCGCAGCATTTCCCAATGCCTCGGTCTACTGCGGCACCAAAGCAGCCGTCGACGCGGCCACGCGCTGCCTGGCCCACGAACTGGGCTCGCGCAAGATTCGCGTGAATTCCATTAATCCCGGCATGGTGGAAACAGAAGGCACACATACCGCGGGCATCCACGACAGCGACATGCGCAAACAAACCGAAGCCGCCACACCGCTGGGCCGCATCGGTCAGCCCAAAGACATTGCCCCCGCGGTCGCCTTCTTGGCGTCGGACGATGCTGCGTGGATCACGGGCGAGACGCTCTTCATCTCGGGTGGCATGCGATAAAGCAGTTCGAGATCATCCCATTCCTACGCATATCTAGCATCACAAAGGATTGCTAGATCGCAGCTAGTAATTCGATGAATGATGCTATAGAGTTGACCGATGGTCACCTCTCTAGCTGCTTACTGGCGGTATTTTTTAACCGTTGTCGAACCTCAGGTGTGGTATTTACCACTAGGCTGGTCGTTTCGTGACAACCTTTGCGCTTCATATCCGTCAATCTCGCTATGAAGACTATGTCCTTGAATTGAAGGCTGTTACCCTTTTTCCATAACATCGCATTAGAGGTTTTGACTCCTCTTTGGAGCAACGTAGCCTTTCAAGTGGAGTAAACTTTCCAAACTTGCCGACGGGAGAGATACCCCGATTCTCTCGACGTACTTGGATATAACATCTTTGGGCAGACGACTCTGACAATGGCCGTCGTTCACCAGTGAAAGGGTCGTCGTGAACTTAGTATCTCCGAAGACAGAACGCTGCATCCTATTTAGCAGTTTGACAACTATCTTTGTTGACGGATTGGTTCTGTTGGGATGGGCGCTTCACTTTGACTTGCTCAAACGCATTCTGCCAGGATTCGTGGCCATGAACCCGCTGACAGCCTGGTGTTTCACTCGGCATCGCCCTGCCCCGCCTGCTTGGATGGGTCCGCGAATAGCGTGTCTATCACTAAACCTATGGCGTGCGAAGATTTTATTGAAGCCGTGAAGAGACTCGGGCTACTGTCCAAGTTGTGCAAATTCCTCCAGAGCATCGAGAGTAAGAGACATAACATGAAGGGCAACGGGACAGAAACTATCCTGCACCGCCGAGGACTCGTTGCGAATCGTCCAAAAACCATTTGATCCTGAAAAGTTACTCACCATTATTCGCGATGCGTTGGATCACGAACTATGTCTGGCAAATTGAACTGGTCGGAAATGGAACCCGAGAATCGCACTATCCTAGTGGTGGACGATGACGGAACACTGCGTAATTTATTGGTCCGCTGGCTCAAAGGTGCCGGCTGGCACTGCTTGGCGGCCGCCAATGCCAGCCAGGCCCTCGAAGTTTTATGCAATCACCCCGTGCAGGTCGTGACGACCGACCTCAATATGCCTGGCCAAAACGGCATTTGGCTGCTTCAGGAAATAACGAAGAGCTACCCCGATGTTTCAGTAGTTATGCTCACGGCCTTGATCGATACCCAACGTGCGATCGATGCGTTGACGAAGGGCGCTGTCGACTATTCGCTCAAGCCGATCCAAAGCCAAGAATATTTGTTTCGTGTCCAGCAAGCCTGGGAACGGGCACAATTGGTGAAAGAACGTCGCGAACACTTGTTCATGCTCGAGCGACGTGTTCGCGAACAAACGGTCGAATTGCGGCAGGCACAAGAAGAAACGATTCATCGCCTGGTAATCGCTTCATCCTGCCGCGACGAAGAAACCGGAGCGCACATTCGCCGCACGGGACTGTTGAGCGAATATTTGGCCCTGTGCGCTGGCTGGTCGGAAGCCGAAGCCGAGCAGCTCCGCATGGCGGCCCCCATGCACGACGTGGGCAAAATTGGCATCTCCGATGCTATTCTCCTCAAGCGTGGGAAGCTGACCGAGGCTGAGTTCGAGCAAATGAAACAACATACGGTTATCGGTGCACGGATGCTGGCTGACTCAAGCTCGCCTGTTCTCCAACTGGCGGAAAAAATCGCTCATTCCCACCACGAGCGTTGGGACGGTGCAGGTTATCCTCAGCGCCTGGCAGGAGAAAAAATTTCTGAAGCGGCTCGCATCGTTTCCATCGTCGACGTTTATGATGCCATCAGTCACGATCGAGTTTATCGACCGGCGATGTCTGAAGAACTTGTTCTCGAAATCATGCGACGCGGTTTGGCCACGCATTTTGATCCCCATTTGTTGACCTTATTTTTAGCCAACTACGAACAACTGCGGGAAATTTCCTTGGAGAATCCTGACGAAACGTTAGTTGATAAACAACAGACGAATCTCTTGGCTCGTCTGGACGAAATCAGTCAAAGCGCCGTGGCCGTTTCGGTATGACTTCCTCACCGGCAGATCAGGCATTGATTGGTTGATGACGAATCGAGCGTTCTTGTTATTGGCGCGGTGACGCGATTGGCTACAGACCTGCTCTTGGATAAGTGACGCGCTAATTCATGGACGCTACATATCACAGCAAGCCTAACAGGCCTCCCAGCGACGGAATCGCAAACACAACATCAGGCGCGATTTCACCATAGATCGTCAAACCATACTGGCTTTGCAATTGGGCTGTTGTTTTGCCGACGTATTCAGCCGGAATCTGAGGTTCCGCCACCGGGAATGGAATCGCGCTTCCGACCTGTATATGTGAGTAAAGTTGCCGATTACCGAAGATGCCGTAGTTCAAATATACTTTGGAATCATAGAACAAATGATCTACGCCCCAACCCACCTTAAAAGCATCGTCTTCAAAGCGAACATTCACGTCTTGCTGCACATAAGCACCAAGAATTGCACTTGTCAGGGGCAGCATCGAAAAATCACCTTGTATTGTGACGGTGCGGCCAGGCTCGGCCGCGGGTCGCACTGAAACTCCGATGCGTGTTGCCAATGAGCCTCCGTTGATGATCGAGTAACCTCGCTTGGCGGCTTCAATGCCAATGTGATAACCGCTCACATAGAGATTGTCATAAATGATATTCTTCGAGGCGGCGTTGGAGTTGACGCCGATTACTCCGATTTCCACAAAATCGTGCAGGATTGTCAAGTTCCGCAAAACGATGTTGCGCGCGTAAGGAACATCAGCGCCCTCTTTGTTATTCCAGAAATAGGAATTTTCAATCACGCTCACTCCATTGTGAGTGGCGTTTCTCAAGTTGTACCAAATCGCAACTCCCACTCCCGAGGCGTAACCCAGGTTGCCGGAAAACTCCAGAATCGGTACATCATTGGCCAAGATCGAATCCGCTCCGTTAGCGAGCGAGGGGTCGGCAAGATTATCGGCATCGAATGTCGGTACATGTCCGCCAAAAACCAAGCCGCGCGAAAAATAGATAAACGCGTTTCCCTCGGCATTGGCTGCCACGTTGTTAATCACACGAATTCCCGTACCCTGGAACCAAAACGCGTCGCCCCCATGGCCAAAGTCTTGCGCCACAAGCCGTGCTTCAATATCATCTCCCGAAGCCTTGGTTTGAATCGCAACGTTACCAACAAAGGAACCAATCTCGTCCCCCACCTCCGTGACAAAGGCCGCTCCCAATACGTTGAAGGAAACATTATTAACAAAATTGACATTGCTACTGTGATTGACGTAACCCCAGCCGCCGTTGTCTTCCACGACGCTACCATTCACGACAGCAGGTGTTCCATCGGCAGCCGTTCCCGCGCGATGGAAATGCACGGCATAGCGTGCTCGTGGATTAGTGCCTGTGCCCGACACTAAATTCCAATTCGCGTCGACGACAGGATCGTTGATCACTTGCGTCTTATCGGTTCGACCCAGCTTAAAAAATTTCGCGTACTCGATCTCCACGTCGGGATTATGCATGAACATGACATGCCCCCGACGGGCGATCGCATTCCCATCAGATTCGATCACGGCATTGCGAGTCACATTCGCGACATGAACCGTTTGGTCTAACGAAATCAACAAATGATCGTGAGAGAGCGGATCAATAATGACTCGATTCCCCAAAAGACTGCGGATCGTGCGGACTTCATCTTCACCATCGACGGTCGTACTAGGTATCACGATCTGGTCGCCCACTTTCCAGCCGACGGGAATACTGGAAAAAACTAACGATGACGTTCCAGCCAATAAACTCGTGTTAATGGGCAGGGCTGAAGTTTTGGCTGCGCCGTGAATCGAGACCGCTCCATGCGTAATGAGACCTCGGCTGATTCCAAAGGGATCCCAGGTTCGATTAATCGCGCCATTGTCGGTGATTACCAAGCGTGCGGTCACATTGTCGGCGATGGGATTCTCTTCGGTACCCATAACGAAAGAACCCACATCAGAAACAATGACTGTATCCGCCTTCAGCCGGGTAACCACATTAGTCGCAAACGAAAGAGTACCGTCGACCCGTACGGTGAAGATCTCGGTATCAAGCCTACGATCGACCGTGACTTCAACACCAATCGGAATTAAGACTCGCGAGCCGTTCGTAGGCACCACGCCGTTACTCCAGGTGGCAGAGTCTCCCCAATTCCCGCTCGTGACCGCGTAGTGAGTCACTTCGTCATAGCGGACCAGTTCAAACAGAGAAAGATGCTCTCTCCGCTTGCTCGCGTCGTCCGAGTGAGGAATCAAGGTGTGCAGCGATTCTTCGTCCCCTTTGTCACGCAAATTATCCAGCGAATCCAATAAATCAAAGCCTTCCACCATCGGCAAGTGACCGATTATATGAACGTCATGATGGCCGCCTGCAGAATGAGCTTGTTGGTGCTCATGATCCAACATATTTGGATCGTAAACACTGAGCGCACCCGTGACGAAGAACCAATCCAGCTCTGCACCACCCAAGATCGAATCCGGCACGTAATCGTCAAAGACGGTTTCCTCAGATTGCAGATATGCCCCAAACATTTCATCTTCAATGTGATGAACCCGCTCGTGATAGTCGGCCCCGCTCGACCATTCCGCCATGAGCGTTTCCAGAGCCGGCAGATTGTGAGCTACCAGCCCACCGATCAGCAAATCTTCGCCCAATGAGCCGTTGAGAGAATCGATTCCGTCGCCACCAATAAGGATGTCGTTCCCCGCTCCCGCTTCGAGCGTATCAGCACCAGCTTCTCCCGAAAGTAAGTCGTTCTCAGCCTCCCCAAGCAGGTAATCATCACCGGCACCCCCGAACAAATAATTATTGCCCGCTTGCCCGTACAAAGAATCATTGCCGTCACCGCCCCAAAGATAATCACTGCCTTCATTGCCACGGAGTTGATCGTCGCCCGCTCCGCCGAACAGCTTGTCATCTCCCAAGCCTCCCATCAGTCGGTCGGTGCCCTCTTGCCCATCGAGAAAATCATTTCCCGCTTCGCCAAAGAGCTGATCGTCTCCCGCCTCGCCTTGCAAAGAGTCATGGCCCTCGCCACCGTAAATTTCATCGTTACCAGTGCCGCCGAACAATTGATCGGCATCATTCTCACCGTACAGTCGATCGATGCCCGCATCGCCGCGAAGTAAATCATCGCCGTTGCCTCCGCGCAAGTTGTCGTCACCGTCGCCGCCATAGAGACGGTCCCAACCATCGCCTCCTACGAGCGTATCATTGTCGCCATCGCCCCACAGCGAATCGTTCCCGAGCTCGCCATACATAAGATCATCGCCAGTACCACCCGTAAGCCTGTCATCACCATCGCCGCCATAGATTTCGTCGTTGCCATTGTCGCCGACAAGCGAATCGTTTCCGGCTTCTCCAAAAAGCTTGTCATCGCCAAGCTGACCATTCAAAAAGTCATTGCCCAGCCCGCCACGCAACGAATCCTTGCCATCACCACCCTTTAGCTGATCGTGACCGTCACCCCCTTGTAAGACATCGTCACCTGCTTCGCCAAAAATCGAGTCATTGCCGTTGTCACCCTTGAGCGAGTCATTACCCGACCCGCCCATCAATTTGTCGTCGCCTTCACCACCGTTAACATCGTCGACGCCGTCCTCGCCAGACAGAGAATCGTGACCTTCATCACCAAAGAGTCGGTCGTCGCCAAGTTGTCCGTTTAAAAAATCATTGCCTAAACCACCCCTTAGCACATCGTTGCCTCCACCGCCGCGGAGTATGTCATTCCCGTCGTTGCCGCTTAATGTATCGTCGCCATCATCCCCAGAAAGCGTGTCGTTGCCGGCTTGTCCCGAAAGCGTGTCATTGCCTGAACCTCCCGCCAAATTATCATCGTGATCCCCACCTTCGAGGGAGTCATCCCCATCTCCACCAGAAAGCGAGTCATTTCCCTCGTCACCGTAGAGACGGTCGGCGCCGTTTTCTCCTAACAACTGATCATTCCCTGTAGCACCTCTGAGGACGTCATCTCCGTCCCCCCCTTGGAGCAAGTCGTTGCCGTCGCCACCGGTGATCGTGTCGTTGCCGGCACCGCCCTGAATCACATCATGGCCGTTTACTCCTCTGAGAATGTCGTTCCCATCGCCACCAATGAGCAGATCATCACCATCACCACCATCGAAGTCATCGATGTTTGTCCCACCCATCAGGGTGTCGTTTCCCCCTTCACCTGTAGCCCGTGAAGGAAGATCCGTGGAATTGACGAACGTATCGTTACCTTCTTTGCCGGAAAAACTGATCTGCGTGACTTGCGACGCCAGATAATCAATCGCGATCGATTCGCCACCCGATTCCAACCGCGCATTGATATTACCATTAGCCGCTTGAGTCACGGTCACCGTGTCGGCGTCGTTGCTTCCCGTGATGACCAGCTTTGTGCCGTTCAGATAAAACTGCGCAGCACTCACCGCCAACAATCGGCGATCTTCGAGCGACTCCACACCCAGTGTGCATTGCGTGACGGGTTTCGCTTTAAGAGATTTCTTCTTCGAGTTGAAAATATCCGCTAGGCCAACGAGAAGACTTGCTATCGACATAGGTCTCAATAGGGAGTGCGAGACAAAGATGACGTCGCTGCCATCCTGCTCAAGGAAAGAGAATATTAGTGCAACGTTTATCGCGACATCACTGCGCGAACAAAACATCCATGTTGCTAACCATGACTGGCATCATGGCGCCATCAAAGCAATTTACCTAAAGAGGACGCGGTCCCTGGCGTAAGGTAAATGCGAATGTATTTCCTTCGAAAAGCCCCTGCAACTGAAGAGTAGGCAATGTCACTGGGAAAAGAAACACAGATTTCACTTTTTTTCGGGCATCCGACAAAGAAACTCTTCAAACCGTGTGATCAAAATTGCCACAAATTCTCCGGCTCGCCCAGCCCGCAAAACTTTGCGTTTTTCAGTGCGTTCAAAGTCTGCACCCCCTAAATGAGGATTGGACTCACCACCTGTCCGTGAACATCTGTCAGCCGATAGCGGCGGCCCTGGAACTTGTAGGTGAGCCGCTCGTGGTCGACCCCCAACAAATGCAGTAGCGTTGCCTGCAAATCGTGAACGTGGACCCGATTCTTCACAATGTTGTATCCAAACGGATCGGTCTCGCCGTAAACCAAGCCCGGCTTCACACCCGCACCCGCCATCCACATCGTAAAACACCGGGGATGGTGATCGCGGCCGTAATTCGAGGCTGTGAGTTCTCCCTGGCTGTAACTGGTTCTTCCGAACTCACCCCCCCACACGACAAGGGTGTCTTCTAGCAGTCCGCGTTGTTTCAAATCGGTAATCAGTGCCGCGCATGCCTGATCAGTCGCTTGGCATTGCTCGGTCAGCCCCGACGGCAAATTGTCGTGCTGATCCCACCCACGGTGAAACAGCTGAATGAAGCGCACGTCGCGCTCCGCCAGTTTTCGGGCGAGCAAACAATTCGCGGCAAACGTCCCCGGTTTGCGCGAATCAGGGCCATACAAATCGAAAATGTGCTCTGGCTCCTGCGACATGTCCGTCACTTCGGGCACGGAAGTCTGCATCCGAAACGCCATTTCGTATTGAGCGATTCGCGCTGAAATCGCCGGGTCGAGCGTCTTCTCGGCTTGGATCTGGTGCAACTCCCGCAAGCGGTCGAGCATGCCGCGTCGGCTTTCAGCAGATATTCCAGCCGGGTTATTCAAATACAACACCGGGTCCTGTCCGGCGCGAAACTGAACCCCCTGATGCACCGAAGGCAGAAACCCGCTCCCCCACAACCGTGAATACAGCGGTTGCCCTCCCGCGCCACGACTCACCAATACACAGAATGCTGGCAGATTGTCGTTCGACGATCCGAGACCGTAGCTCAGCCAAGCCCCAATCGAAGGCCGCCCCGCGATCTGCGAACCCGTCTGGAAAAAGGTCGTCGCGGGATCATGGTTAATTGCCTCGGTGTACATCGAACGAATGATGCACAGGTCGTCGACCACTTTCGCCGTGTGCGGCAACAGTTCGCTGACCCACGTGCCGTTCTGGCCGTGCTGATTGAATTTGAAAATCGACCCCGCCAGCGGCAATGTCGCCTGATTTCCCGACATCCCCGTTAGCCGTTGCCCCTGACGTACCGAGTCGGGCAACTCTTCGCCGTTTCTTTCGTTGAGCAGAGGTTTGTAATCGAACATCTCCATCTGCGACGGCCCGCCGCTCATGAAGAGATAAATCACCCGCTTCGCCTTCGCGGGAAAATGCAAATTCGGCAGCACACCGCCAGATGGCGAACCAACCGACGCAGCCGCTGAGTTGCTCCCCAACATGTGCGCCAACACGGCCGAACCGAGCCCGACACTCGTGCGCGCAAAGAAATGCCGCCGCGTCATGTCCCCGCTCTGGTCATCCACATGGTCGTTGTACGAGCAACTCATTGTTTGGTTACCGTTTCATAATGGTTCATCACCGCCTCGGCCACGACCGTCATCGCCGCGAGCTTCGCCGGATCCAACGATTCGTCCGCCCGATGATCACCCACCGCCAAAAATTCCTGTGCCGCCGCGGGCGCAGTTTTGAAACCTGCGTACTGCTCCGCGTAAAGCTTTTCCAGCAATTGTAACTCGCTGTCCAAAGGCGTCCGGCCAATAAACAGGCGGAACAACTTGCCAATCTGCTCAGAGACCGAATTTTCTCGTTCGAGCAAGACACTTTCCGCCGCGGCACGTGCTGCTTCGACGTACTGCGGATCATTGAGCAGCACCAACGCCTGCAGCGGCGTGGCCGTTGTTTGTCGCTGCACAACGCAGACTTCCCGATCCGTGGCATCGAGCGTCACCATCGCGGGGGGCGGGGAAGTTCGCTTCCAAAATGTGTACAAGCTGCGGCGATGGCTCCCCGCGCCTTCGTCACGCACATAGGATTCGGAACCTTTTTCTTCCCACAATCCGGGTGGTTCATACGGCTTCATCGGCGGGCCACCCATTTGTTCAACCAGCAAACCACTCAAATAGAGCGCCGTGTCACGAATCATTTCCGCCGACAATCGATACCGCGGCCCACGCGCGAGCAGCAAATTCTGCGGGTCTTCTTCCCGCAACTCCGAATCGCAATCCGACGACTGCTGATAAGTCTCCGACATCACGATTTGCTTAACGAGTGCTTTGACGTCCCAGCCTGAGTCAATAAATGACATCGCTAGAAAATCGAGCAATTCCGGATGCGTGGGCAATTGCCCCTGGCTGCCAAAGTCATTCGCGGTCGGCACCAATCCTTGTCCAAAAAGCGATTGCCAAAACCGATTGACCGTCACGCGCGCGGTGAGTGGATTCTCGGGATCAACGACCCATTCCGCCAATCCCAACCGATTCTTCGGCAAGTCCTCGCGCAGTTTGGGCAGTCCGCTCGGCGTTTCAGGATTCACCGGCGTGCTCGGCGCATCATACGCCCCACGTGCTAGTAAATACGTCTGCCGCTTCTCGGGCAGCTCCTGCATCACCATGATCTCAGGAATCTCATCTAGAAAATCGCTTCTCTGCTTCCGCAACTTGCGAAGTTTCTCAACCGCTTGTACATAGCCGCTCGCCGGCTTAGCGCTCTCCTCCCCCAAAACCTCCCCATCAAATAACCGCCCCACCTCCACCGACTTCAATTCACGATCGAAAATCTTCAGTTCATCCACCAGCCCATCCTTAAACCCACGATCCCGAAACCGCTGACCAATCGTAAATTCGTCAGCCGTGTCCAAATCTCCTTCATTATTCGCGCGGGCTCGCTTGATATAGTTGATCGTCTTCGTTAGTTTGTCGCGCACAACCTCGGTCTGTTGCAACTCGCCATTGAGGTAAATTTTGAGCCCGTCCGCTCGGCTCGAACCATCATACGTCACCGTCACTTGCTGCCAATCATTCAGCGGCAACTCATGCTTAGTCCGCACGCTGATCGCATTTCCCGGCCAGAAGTGGATCAAAGCCGCATTGAGCTTGCCATTCTCAATCAGCAGTTCGTAGCCCCGGCTTCCCGCGTCCGACCACGCCCGCGAACGATGCCACACCACGGCTCGCTCTTTCTTATCGGGCGCATTAATCCACAAACTGATCGTGAACGGATCGTCGCGCGTGAAATCGCCGCCAACCTTGGTCGAGAACTTGTTCTCGCCACTCAGATGTAAGCCATTGCCGTTCTGACCAGCAACGATCTTCACATCCCCTTCCGTCTTTGCCGGCTGATCTTTGTTTGCTTGATTCGTGATTGTCTTGTCGACGATCTCTTCCATCGTGAAGTTGCCGATCAATCCGGCATTTTCCGTGAGCACACCAAACTCAGCACCCTGCTCTTTGGTAATCGCTGCCAATCGCTTTTCCGCGACAGCAATCTGTTCGTCGAGCTTTTTGAGCTGTTCCTTCTGCTCCGTCGTCGTTTGCAACAAAGTCGGCGATGGCACGGCCGACGTGAAGTGCGAATACAATCCGCTTTCATCGATGTTGTCGAAGAACGCGAACAGTTGGTAATAATCTTTTTGGCTGATTGGATCGAATTTGTGATCGTGGCAACGAGCGCATTGCACGGTGAGTCCCAAAAACGCCGTGCCAAAAGTGTCGACTCGATCCACCACATATTCCACGCGGAACTCTTCGTCGATGCTTCCCCCTTCGTTCGTTTGCCGATGCAAGCGATTGAACGCGGTCGCCAAGATTTGCTCGTCGGTCGCGTTGGGCAGCAGATCACCCGCCAATTGCCACACGATGAATTGATCGAACGGCAAGTTCTCGTTGAACGCCTTCACCACCCAATCTCGCCACGACCACACCGCGCGGTACTTATCCGATTGATAGCCATGCGTGTCGGCGTAGCGAGCCACGTCGAGCCAATCAACCGCCATCCGTTCCCCATAGCGGCGCGACGCCAACAACCGATCAACCAATTTTTCATAGGCATCCGGCGAATCATCCGCCACGTACGCATCCACCTCTTCAAGCGTCGGCGGCAACCCCGTCAAATCAAACGTCAGCCGCCGTATCAACTGTTCCTTCGAACCCGGCAACGCTGGTTTCAACCCCACCTCCTCTAACTTCGCCCCCACAAATCGATCAATCCCCCCCGCTTGCGGTTTAGCGTCCCCAACCACCAACGGCAAAAACGACCAATGCGGTTTCCACTCCGCCCCTTGTTCAATCCACTTACGAATCAGCGCAACCTCTTCGTCCGAAACCGACAGCTTGGAATCCACCGGCGGCATCCGCATGCTCTCGTCGTCGGTGGTTAGGCGATTCAAAATCTCGCTCGCCGCGGGATCACCCGGCACGATCGGATTCATCCCCGAATCCGCTTTACCCAGCGCACTTTCCTGCTGATCAAGTCGAAACCCACCTTGCTGATCTTCTTGGTCAGGTCCGTGGCAGGTGTAGCAGCGATCCGACAAGATCGGCTTGATATGAAAATTGAAGTCGACCCGCTCAGGCAGCTCGGCTCGTAGCATCCCCGCAAAACCGCAGCTAAGCAGCAGGAAAAACCACAGCGCAGAAGAGAATCGATTCTTCATCACAGCCCGTGGGAAGACGTAGATCGGAGAGGAAAGGGGCGGCCTAGAATCAGTCCCGCCGACAAAAAAGTTCGCATCGGCGAAATGCCGCATTACTTTTATACTACTCCAAGGCTCCGCGAACGTGGAGTGCCGTCCCCTGCATGCTAAGGGAAGAATCTCGCAACAGATTTGCGAAATAGGACGGATCAGCTTGCAAATTCAGAAACGCCGCTTGGCCATGATTATTCTCCCTTGAAAATCCCACCGAACCCGTCATGAGCCATAACCACTCGCACGCCCCCGCCAACTACGGCCGCGCCTTTCTCATCGGCATCACATTAAACCTGATCTATGTGGTCGTCGAAGCCGGGTTTGGATTCTGGGATAATTCTCTCGCCCTCCTCTCCGATGCTGGACACAACCTCAGCGACATCATCGGTCTGCTGCTCGCCTGGGGTGGCTTTGCCTTGGCGCGGATCGCCCCCAGCCCAGGCCGCACCTATGGTTGGCGCGGTTCGACAATCCTCGCCGCTGTGTTCAATGCCATCCTCCTGCTGCTGGCCATCGGCGCGATTGTTTGGGAAGCGGTCCGTCGCCTGTTTGAACCAAGCGAAATTCCCGGTGCCAGCATGATCGTCGTGGCCGCGATTGGCGTGGTCGTCAACACGCTCACCGCCCTGCTCTTCATGCGTGGTCGCCATCACGACGTCAACATTCGCGGCGCGTTCTTGCACATGGCTGCCGATGCGGGAGTATCGCTCGGCGTTGTGATCGCCGGCATCGTCATTCGTGCTACCGGCTGGCATTGGGTCGATCCAGCCACAAGCATCATGATCGCCGCCGTCATCTTCATCAGCACCTGGGGACTGCTCAAAGAATCGCTCAACCTCGCGATGCACGCCGTTCCCCCCAACATCGATCCCCATGAAGTTCAAAACTATCTCGCTTCCGTCCCCGGCATCACCGAGCTCCACGACCTCCACATCTGGGCCATGAGCACCACCGAAACGGCGCTAACCGTTCACTTAGTCAAACCCACAATCGAAGACGACGATCAACTCCTATGCACTTTGCAAAAGGAACTCCACGACCGCTTCGGCATCGAGCACACCACAATCCAAATCATGCGACAACCCGCCACAATTGCTTGTAGCCTCGCATCCAAACACGACCATCACTAAGATTGGTATCTCTCATGGACGACAGCGAAATTCTCTATACTCCTGATCCCAACGAAGCCCAACTCACTTGGCGGGCCGTCATCGTCGGTTCACTCACGGGCAGCATCGTCGCCTGCACCAATATTTATGTTGGACTTAAAATTGGTTGGGCATTTGGTGCATCCATTATTTCTGCCGTCTTGAGTTATTCGATCTTTGCGGCACTCAACAATCGACTCGGGGTGCTCGAAACCAACATCGCGCAAGCCTCTGGCTCCACGGCCGGATACATGTCAAGTTCAGCGGGACTTCTCGCAGCCATCCCCGCCATGATGCTCTTGGGATATCCCGTTTCTGGTATCTCGATCGTGCTGTGGGGGACCGTGGTGACCTTGTTGGGAATTTTCTTCGCCGTGCCGCTACGTCGCCAATTTGTCGAGATCGAAAAACTGCGCTTCCCCGACGGTACTGCCACGGCGGAAACGATTCTTGCCATGGCGTCTGATGCTGGCGATGCCTTGATCAAGTCGCGTGTACTGCTCGGATCAGCGCTCGCAGCCGGGGCCTTCACGCTGGCATCCCACTTTAACGAGCACATCATGTCACCCCCGCTGGCGGAATGGTTTGGCATTGGCGCACTGGCCACGGCGGCCATGTGGGGATTCAAAGTCACGTTGGGCCCATCACTCATCGGCGCTGGCATGATTATGAGCTCACGCGTAGTCTGGTCACTCGTTGCCGGTGCCGTCACCGGTTGGGGAATCCTCGGGCCGCTGGCTCAAAGCAAAGGTTGGGCCCCGGGCGCGGTCATGAGTTTTGCCGATGGCCCGCGCGGCTGGATCCTCTGGACCGGCGTGGCCGTCTTGGTTAGTGAATCGTTAACAGCCTTGGCACTCTCCTGGCGAACCTTTGTCAAGACTTTAACAACGCCTACAACCCTCGGCGAAGATGATAGTGCAGACCCCGAAGCCATTCCCAACAGTTGGTGGATCGGCGGCATACTGATTGCCTCGCCGATTCTCATGGTGATTGCCGACTACTTTTTTAATATCCCTTGGTATCTGACCGCGATTGCGATTCCCATGTCGGCGGTCCTTGCAACGGTGGGTGTGCGCTCGGTGGGCGAAACGAACGTCAATCCCGTCGGTGGACTCGGCAAAGTGACTCAATTGGTCTACGGCGGCATCGCGCCGGGGCAAATGTCGACCAATCTCATGGCTGCCGCCATCACCGCCGGGGGTGCCAGTCAGGCTGCCGACATGATGCAAGACCTCAAGACCGGCTACTTGCTTGGAGCATCTCCGCGCAAACTGTTCATCGCTCAACTCGGCGGAGTTGTGGCAGGGGTGATCTTTGTCGTTCCGGTTTTTCAAGTTCTTACCAATGCCTGGGGACTTGGCAGTGAAAAACTTCCCGCACCTGCGGCCTTTGCTTGGAAAGCCATGGCCGAAGTACTTGCCGATGGCCTGGACTCTTTGCCTCGCCACGCAACCACCGCTGCTGCCATCGCCGCCCTCTTCGGGGCCGCTCTTCCTTGCTTGCGCCGTTTTCCCCGCGTGAAACCATTTGTTCCCAGCGGATTGGCTTTCGGCATCGGTTTTATCACGCTCCCCGAGCATGCCCTCTGTATGTTCTATGGGCTTCTTATTTTGTATGCTTGGCAACTTTTCAATTCGAAATCCGCTGAGAAACTTAGCTTTGCCGTGGCGTCTGGTTTTATTGCCGGTGAAGGCCTCATGGGAATTGTCAACGCGATACTCACCATTGCCCAGGATCAATTACAAGCACAATAAGAATATGACCTCCGTCATCACCAAAACCGTCTTGCTGCTGATCGCGTCCAACGTCTTCATGACGTTCGCCTGGTACGCGCATCTCAAGGAACTCAATCACAAGCCGTGGTATATCGCGGCGATTCTGAGTTGGGGCGTCGCGCTGTTTGAATACTTGCTTCAAGTCCCCGCCAACCGCATCGGTTACACGATGCTCGATTTGCCCAAGCTGAAGATCATGCAAGAAGTGATCACGCTCGCCGTCTTCGTGCCATTTTCAATTTGGTACATGAAGCAGCCGATCAAACTCGACTTCCTCTGGGCCGGCCTCTGCCTCTGCGGCGCAGTGTTCTTCATCTTTAGAAAGTAGTGCCCCGCTCTATTCACACCGGCCCCCGCACATGCGGCCGCACCTTATCCCAATAAAACTTGGTCAACTTCTCCCGCAACGTCAGATCAAGCGCCGCCGTCTGGCTCGCCCCCGCATTCTCGGCCACCTGCTCTGGCCGTGTCGTCCCCGCGATGATCGTGCTCACCGCGGGATGATCCAAAATCCAGCGCAACGCGAAGTGTCCCAACGGCATCTCAGCCGGTGCCATCGCTTTCAATTCTTCAACGAGCGCAACACCCTTTTCAAACGGCAGGCCCGAGAATGTCTCACCGACATTGAAACGCTGCCCATCACGATTGTGATTGCGATGATCTTCCGCCGCGAACTGCCGCTCGACCGTCATCTTCCCGCCCAACAATCCGCTCGCCAGCGGCAACCGCACGATGATCCCTACATTGGCTGCTTGCGCCGCGGGCAACAACTCTTCGACGGCATCCTGCCGCAGCAAACTGAAAATGATTTGCAACGTCGCCAAACCCGGCTGCTTCAAGCAATACATAGCTTCTTCGACGGTTTCGACACTCGCTCCGTAATGCCGTATCAATCCTTCACTTTTAAACGCTTCGAGCCAACCAAAGATTTCCCCCGTCTTGAGCAAATCAAACGGCACGCAATGCAACTGCACCAGATCGAGCGAGTTCCCACCGATACGTTCCAAGGAACCCACCAAACTCGCCCGCACGCGGTCCGCAGAATACTTGTTCGGATAAAGATCGCCGCTCCGCCCCACTTTCGTCACGATCGTGGGTCGTTCCTTCCCCGTCGCATCGCAATTCTTGAGGCACCACTTACCGATCCGCGTTTCACTCAACCCCGCGCCATAAACGTCGGCCGTATCCCAAAAGTCAATCCCCTGCCGCGCTGCTTCATCGAGAATCTCTTCGGCACGCTCATCAGAAATCGCACCGAAGTCGCCCCCCAACTGCCAGCAACCCAGCCCAATCTCCGAAACACGACAACCAGTCTTCCCCAAAGTACGATACTGCATTCCAATCCTCCCCGCCGCTCGCGGCTTAGCGCTCCGGAAACAAGGATCTATGCAAAGCTTCTGCCGGATGCAGCGCCCGTCGCCCCGTGCCATGTTTAATCTGCTGCCGGCAACTCACCCCCGCGGCCACAATGGTTGTCTCTTCACCGACCGCCCGCACCGCCGGCAACAACCGGCGTTCTCCCATCGCCAGCGACACATCGTAATGCTCCGCTTCGTAGCCAAACGACCCCGCCATGCCGCAGCAGCCCGAATCCACTTCCTGCACCTCGCCCCCCACCGCCGCTAACGTTCGCTTGGAAGGCCCCGTCCCCACGAGTGCCTTCTGATGACAATGCCCATGCAGCAAAACTTTGCCCAGCGCTTGCTGAATGTTGAGATTCAACGTCCCTTCGTCGGCCAGCTTCGCGATAAATTCTTCAAACAAGAACGAATGCTCGGCAATCTTCGCTACCCGCGTTTCCTCAGGAAGCAATGTGAACAATTCATCGCGTAACGTGAGCAAGCAACTCGGCTCGAGCCCGACGATCGGAATCCCCTGCTCTGCAAATGGAAAAAGCTTCTCCACGCAATCCCGCGCCGAGGCCCGTGCCTGATCGACAAAGCCTTTGGAAATCGCGGGGCGTCCACAGCAATAATGCCCCGGCAAGACGACGTCATACCCCGCCGCTTCCAGCACTTCCGTCGCCGCAATGCTCACCTCGGGATAGTTATATGTATTGAACGTGTCGTTAAACAGCACGACCTGCTTACCGGTTTGTGTTGGCTTCGGCCGCTTAGCAAACCACACCGTAAACGGCTCCCGCGCAAATTGCGGCAACTGCCTCTGCACGCTGATTCCGACCGTCTTCTCCAAAACAACTTTCACCAACCGATTCGAAAGTATCGCATTCACCACCGGCGCAAGCGCCCCCGAACACCAACGGCTTGCCCGCGCGATATCCACCATCATCCGCGCCCGCAGCGGCTTGCCATTCTGCTCGTAGTAATGCGCCAAGAATTCAAACTTGATCTTGGCCATATCGACCGACGAAGGGCACTCGCTCTTGCAAGCTTTGCACTCGATGCACAAATCAAGCGCGTCATACAATCGTTCACTCGTGAACGATCCCGGTGGCAAAATCCCCGACATCGCTGCCCGCAGCAAATTCGCCCGCCCCCGCGTGCTGTGCTCCTCTTCCTGCGTCACCATAAAGCTGGGGCACATCGTTCCCACGGTTAGCTTCCGGCAAATCCCCGCGCCATTGCACATTTCAACCGCGCTGGCCAAACCCTGATTCGCCGAGAAGTCGATGTGTACTTTAATAGGTTCAACTTCATACTGATCGTCATACCGCAAATGGTCCGTCATCGCGGGGCCATCGACGATGTTCCCAGGATTCATAATGTTCTGCGGATCGAAAATTCGCTTCACTTGGCGATGTAAGCCGTAAAGCTCCGGCCCAAAGAATCGCTCGTTGAGCCACGTTCGTGTTCGGCCCGCGCCATGTTCGCTCGACAACACACCGTCGTAACCATTCAGCAGTTCCACCGAGAACTCCGCGATCCGCGGCAGCTTGGCGATGTCCTCGGCCATTTTGGTGTTCATCAACGGCTTGATGTGCAAACAACCCGCGCTCGCATGCGCGTAGTAAGCGACCTGCGTACCGATGTCGTTGCAGAACTCTTCGACCTTCGTCACATAATCCGCCAAATGCTCCACTGGCACGGCCGCATCTTCAATGAAAGGAATCGGCTTGTGATCCCCCTTGATGCTCATCAACAGGCCCAAGCCCGCCTTCCGCACGACCCACACATCTTCCTGTTGCAGCGGAGTCTTCGCCTCGGTGATCGCGCTGAACGGCACGCCTTGCGCGTTTAAGTGATCGCGCAATCTTTTGAACTTTGCCGTCAACTCGGAATCACTATCCCCCGTAAATTCCGTGATCAACACGCAATTCGGAAAGCCCTCAATAAAATTCCGCAATCGATACGCATAACCCGGCACATCACGACACAGCGTGATCCCCAAATGATCGAGCAACTCCACCGCCGTGGGGCCAACCTCCAAAATCGTCGCGACCGAACTCAGCGCCGTGTACAGCTTCTCGAAATGCACGATCGCCAATGTCGACAACTTCGGCTTGCGCACCAAGTTGAGTTTCAACTCGTGCATCACGCCGAGCGTTCCTTCGCTGCCACACATCAACTTCGCGAGATTGAATCGCGCATCGGGCGGAAACGCATAAGTCGTTCCAGCCGGATCCAAGCGATCCAAGTTGTAACCACCGCATCGCCGCCAATGCCGTGGCGTGTGTTCGCGAATAACTTTCTTATTCGTCTCGTTCGTGATGAGTCCTACTAACTCACGATAGACTTGCCCTTCAAAACCCGATAACTTGCACTTCGCCGCCAGTACATCTTTCTCGACCGCCGAAAAACTTGCGCGGCTGCCGTCTGCCAAGAACACATCCGTTCCCAGCACGTGATCCGCCGTCATACCATAAACAATCGAGTGGCTCCCCGTGGAATTGTTCGCAACGATTCCCCCCATCCCCGCGCGATTGCTGCTCGCGGGGTCGGGGCCGAATTGCCAATCCAGCGGCCGCAAATGAATGTTCAGCTGATCCAGCACAACGCCCGGCTGCACGCGAACCCAATGCTCTTCGACGTTGACTTCCAGCACCTCATTCAGATGCCGATTCAAATCAAAGATGACCGCTTCACCGACCGTCTGCCCCGCTAGGCTGCTTCCCCCGGTGCGCGGCAAAATCGGCACGCCATACTTCGCGGCCAGTTCCACCCCTGCGTGCAACTCTTCCACGTTCTTGGGAAGCACCACCGCATAGGGCATCACCTGATAGATGCTCGAATCCGTGCTGTACAACACGCGATTGATGCTATCGGTCCGGATATCACCGCCGGTGCGTTTCCCCAGTTCCGCTAAATAGTCTCGCACCTTTTCAGGCAGCGGTGTGATCTGGGGGCGACTCGAAGCGACGGCGACACTCATGCAGAATACCCAAAACGATATCTAGGCCGAGAAACTTAGAAGTTGTTACGCATCCTAAAGCTTGACCGCTCAACACTCAACGCACATCGCGAAGATTGCAAATCACACTGAACCGCCAAGGACGCCAAGATCGCCAAAAAAATCTGCAAACCACGAATCCTACAAATTTCACAAATAATACCTTTCGTGTTTTTCGTGATGTTTCGTGGTTAATAAATCTTCCTCGGCGCACTTGGCGTCCTTGGCGGTTCAAATCCGCGACTTTTCTGACCCCTACCTGGAAGTGTGGCGCGAACCTTTCTTCAGTTTGTTAAGTCTTCTGAAAACCGCAAGCCGAAGTGGCTTATTCGGTGTCTTTCCCCATGCTGATCGTCTACAATTTGCGATCCCCAATCCCGCTAATGCGCATGCCTACTTATCAGGTGACGAATGGACTCGGCAAGCAGTCAACTGGCCAGCAACGAATCATCCTGGTGGCACCGACCCAGCGGTGGACGTGAAGTCCTGCAGGTCGCGTTTCCGCTGGTCATCTCCACGCTGTCGTGGACCGTGATGACCTACGTCGACCGCATGTTTCTCGCTTGGTATTCCCCCACGGCACTAGCGGCCTCCTTCTCCGCGGCGATTGTTTGGTTCGACGTCTTCTGCGTCTTCATCGGCATCTGTAGCTACGTCGCGACATTTGTCTCGCAATACCACGGCGATGAACAACCCGAACGCATCGGGCCCGTCGTCGCGCAAGGCAACTGGTTGGCCCTACTTTCGATTCCGCTCGCACTCGCGGCCTATCCTCTGGCGACATTTTTGTTTACTCATGCCGGTCATAGTCCCGCTGTCACCGAGCAAGAAATTCTCTATTTTCAGATTTTGTGCTTTGCCGGTCCGCCAATGGTGATCGCCCAGTCGCAGTCCTGTTTCTACAGCGGGCGCGGCATGACCTGGGTCGTCATGATCATCGATGTGTTCTCAGTGGTCGTCAATCTCGCTTTCGACTATGCCCTCATCTTCGGCAATTGGGGTTTCCCTAAAATGGGAATCGCCGGCGCCGGTTGGGCCACCGTGATCGGTTTCTGGACCAAGCCGATCATCTATTGGTGGCTCCTGCGTCAACCGACCCATCGCCAAACCTTTCGCACCGATGTTTGGAAGCTCGACATCCCCTTACTGCGCCGCCTTGTTTACTACGGCGGGCCAGGCGGTCTGCAGATGTTGCTCGACGTCACCGGCTTCACGGTCTTTGTCCTACTCGTTGGCCGACTCGGAGATATGGAAGCGCAAGCCACTTCGATGGCCTTCAGCATTAATACCGTTTCGTTTATGCCCGTGTGGGGTCTCGGCATTGCCGCCAGCATTCTCGTCGGCCAGCGATTAGGCGAAAACCGCGACGACCTCGCCTCTCGCGCCACATGGACGACCTATCAAATCGGCATTGCCTACATGGCCTCTATCACACTGCTGTATGTCGTCTGGCCGAATCTGTTTCTGCAGGCCTTCGTCGACGACAAACTCGATCCCGATTATCTCGCCCAACTGCAACACATGGCACTCATGCTGCTGTACTTTGTTGCCGCCTACAATCTCTTTGACGCGACGCAAATTATTTTTGTGTCGGCACTCAAGGGTTCGGGCGACACCAGATTCATCATGTATATGAGTCTTACCATGGCTACGGTCTTGGGTGTGATGAGCTATCTGGCGGTCGAAGTTTTCCACTTCGATGTCTACGGCTGCTGGGTGTTGATCGTGGTCTGGCTCATCGTGATGGCCGCCGCCTACTTCTGGCGGTTCATGACCGGCAAGTGGCGGCACATGCGCGTCATCGAGCAGGTGCATCATTCCCAAGGTGCCACCTGCGACGAAGAATCGGTCGTCGGCGAACCAGTTGCTTGCAGCGAAACGTGATTTCCAGGGCTAAAATTCACTTTTCGCTTTCGCCGCGAATTGTGTATGCTCCGGAAGTCTCGTCCGCTCACTCCTCCTCTCGCTACGAGGTTTCCATGCATACTTTCACGCGCACATTTCTTGCCATTCTGATTGTCGTTTGTGGTTCAGCACTGCAAGCGCAACCGACCGCGCTCACGGTAACAATCTCTGACATGCACCTCTGTTGCAAAGGCTGCACGGCCGCCGTCGAAAAATCCGTCGCCAAAATCCCCGGCGTCAAATGCACGGCCAGCAAAGAAGACCACACGGCACTCATCACCGCCAGCAATCCCAAGGTATTGCAAGAAGCGCTCGACGCGATCGCCGCCGCAGGCTTCTACGGCACGGTCGACAACAATGAAGTCGAATTCAAACCGATCACCTTCAAAGAAGGCAACGTACAGAAACTCGAAGTCGCCCACATCCACAATTGCTGCATGGGCTGCACCGACGCCATCAAAGCCGCCATCGAACCCATCACCGGTGTGAAGTCGAACACCATCAAGAACAAGCAAACGTCGTTCGTCGTCGAAGGCGACTTCTCTCCCGACGAAGTCGTCAAAGCCATCCAAGCCGCCGGCTTCTACCCCACGCTCAAAACAAAAAAATAGGCGGCGAGCGGGGGACGTAAGTCCCCTGCAACAAGCGCTACAACAACCCCTACGAACAGCCCTACATCACAACAACCGCCAATAGCCGGAGGGCCACGCCCTCCGGGCCCAAGGGATTAGGTTCTGTTTTGACCCAACCATTCCTCGTGTTACACTTGGAACAGAGGAGTGAATAACTATGACAATTCAACTGCCGAATGATCTTGAAGAGCGTATCAACCAACGGCTCCAAAACGAAACGGGCGCGACAGTCAGCGATGTCTTGCGCAATGCCTTGGATGCTTTAGACTCTCAAGATCAAGAATACCTCGCCATTAAGGAAGGGTTCGACGATCTAGAAAACGGTCGGATTGTCTCACTAAGAGAGTTTGATCGAGATTTTCGTTCACGATTCAAAATCATAATGACCGCCCAATAGCCGGAGGGCCACGCCCTCCGGGTTCCCGGACCGTGGCGGTCCGGCTAGCTAACTCTACCGCCTTGTGCCAACTCAAGCACTGCGCCAATTGTTTCGATATCGCGGTGTTTCGCTTGTCACCCTTGCACCTCATCCGCCAAGGGTATGCCAAATGCTAAACCTGCAAAGACTATCGATATAATAGATAGTGTCGCAAGAATCACGTAAGAGTAATTGCGAATTCTCAGGTTCTTTATCAACAGTCTTGCTGCAATTACGCCGAACGGTAGCACCAAGAGCACAAATGGCGTAGAACGATTCAAGAACAGGATCGTCAATTGCGAGATATCGACTGTGAAGTCGGCAAATAGTGCCCGCAATGAATCCTGTGTCAGCTTCAAGCCGATTGGCAAAAGACTTGTCAGCGCAAGTGTCGAATATAGACTCGCGGAGTTATTCGTCGCAAAATCATCTAATGTTTGCTGTGTCATCAAATTCTCCTGCATGTTGTCAGGCAATTTAACCCCGATCCCCATACCCCGCCGGATGCGCCTTATGCCAACCCCAGGCGCTCTTCACGATCCCCTCTATCTCGCGGTACTTCGGCTGCCAACCTAGCACTTCATTCGCCAAGCTCGCGTCGGCCACCAACACCGGCGGATCCCCTTCACGCCGTGGTGCCATCTCCGCGGGAATCGCATGCCCCGTCACGCGCCGGCCAGCTTCGATCACGTCCAGCACGCTCGCTCCGTTGCCTGTCCCCAGGTTGAGCTTTAACTCGCTCCCCGCTTGCAGCTTTTCCAGCGCCGCCAAATGGGCCGTCGCCAAATCGTCCACGTGAATGTAATCGCGAATGCACGTTCCGTCGGGCGTAGGATAATCGTCGCCGTAAACGCGAATGCTCTCGCGCTTACCTAGGGCGACTTCGAGCACCAACGGAATCAAATGCGTTTCGGGATCATGATCTTCGCCGATCGTGCCATCCGCCGCCGCACCTGAAGCGTTGAAGTACCGCAGCGCTGCGTAACCCCAACCATACGCACGCGCGTAATCCGCGAGCGCTCGTTCAATCACCAGCTTGGTGAATCCATACGGATTAATCGGCGCTTGCTTCTCCGCTTCAGTGATCGGCACGATGTCGGGCACGCCGTAGGTCGCACACGTGCTGGAGAACACAATCCGCTTCACGTCGGCATGCCGCATTGCTTCCAACAACGACAGCGTCCCCACAACATTGTTGTGGTAGTATTCTGCCGGATTGGTGACCGACACACCCACATAGCACGACGCGGCAAAGTGCATCACCGCTTCAATCTTTTTCTCTTTGAGCGTGGCCGTCAGTTTGTCCTGATCGTGCAGATCCCCCTCAACGAGCCGCTCCGCCGGCACTGCCGCTCGATGACCTTCCGAGAGATTGTCATAAATCCAAATGTCGTGCCCCCGCGCCAGCAGCAACTTCGCCGCGTGCGAACCGACATACCCTGCCCCGCCTGATAGCAATACTTTCATTCTGATCTGATACTCCGTGAGAATTGTCTAAGACCTATTTTTACCACAGAGAACACCGAGATCACAGAGTCGACAAACAATCTCAAAAACGCTCTGTGGGCTCTGGGCCCTCTGTGGCTAATCACGTCTTGCGCTGTATAAACAACACCATGAGTGACCAGATTAATGAATCCACTGAAAAAATTCGTAAACCGCCGCTCCGCTGCCGCTTTCACGGCAAGCTGGCCAACTGGCTCCGCGCCAGCGGTGGCAGCCTCGCGATCACGACTTACACTTCGGGCAAGCTCGTGTTCGTCGGTTGCGAAAACGGACAGATCAAATTCCACTCTCACAAGCTCACCCGACCCATGGGCATGGCCGTCAATGGCGAGCGATTGGCTATCGCCGTTCGCGAGCAGATTCTCACCTACAAACTCGCCGACGACGGCATCACCTTCGCGCCGCAACGCGCTTATCAAACCGGCAAAGTCAACGCCCACGATCTCGCCTTCGGCCGTCGCGGACTTTATTTCGTCAACACTCGCTTCAATGCCCTAGCCCGCGTCTCGGAAACGAAACGTTTTGTCCATTGCTGGTTACCACCTTTTATCACAACGATCGTCGCCCAAGATCGCTGTCACCTAAATGGTCTCGGCCTCGCAAGTGGCAAACCGACGCTCGCCACCGCCTTTTGTGAAACCGACGAGCGCAATGATTGGCGCAAAGAAGACCGTTTCACCTCGGGCGTGCTGATCGATATCCCCAAACGCGAAATCGTCGCCCGCGGTTTGTGCATGCCCCACTCACCCCGACGTTATCGCGGCCAGTGGTGGCTCTGCAACTCGGGGCACGGATCACTCTCGAAGTTCGACCCGACGACCGGTCAATGCGCGGAATTCTGTTCGCTCCCTGGCTTCACCCGCGGCCTCGATTTCGTTGGCCAGCACGCCCTCGTGGGCCTATCCAAGATTCGCCCCAAACATATTCTCGACGCCCCGCCCGTCCGGGAGCGCCACGAAAATCTGATCGCCGGCGTCGCCCTAGTGAATCTCGCCACCGGCAAACAAGAAGGCCTGTTAGAATTCACTTCCGGCGGCAGCGAAGTCTTCGAAGTCACATTCCTACGCAACATCAAAACCCCCAAGTTAGCCGGCAGCGTCCCGCTGCCGTGAGAGCCATAAATCCGCGCTGCGACTACAGCCCCCGCGGCGTCTCCACGGCAATCTTCTCCAGCGCATCGAGATTCTCGTCGACATAACGAAAGAGCCCGAACATGACAGCAAAGCCCACCAGTCCTACGCCGCTCACAACTTTCAACGCCCAACGATGATCGGCGGCCGTGTCCGACAGTGTGACCAGCAACATGCCCAGCATCGGCACTGCAGCCGATAGCGCCAGATGCAGCAGATTGAGCTTGCGCAGCTTTTTGAGGTCGTGCCAGCGCGGCCCTGCGACAATCCCATTGCGTACCAGAGCGGGAAAGTAAATGCGCACGGCGAGCGCCGTCAGTAGGAAGTAGGGCGACACCGCCGCCGCGATGCCACACAGCGCCAACGACAAAAAGAAATGCGAATAGAAAGTTACCATTCCCTCGATGGGTTCGCGAAGATTCATCAGCAAGGGAAAAAGCAACCCAGATAAACTCCACAACACGAGCGTCAGCCGCGAGATAAACCAGCCAAAAAACAACACATGTTGGCCACCTTGCACGGAGAGTGTTGGCTTCTCACGATCGAGTTGTTTAGCAACTCGCTTGACAGCCCAGATGCCCACAATGGCACCAAGCGGATAGACAATCCAATTGATCCATAATTGCACTTCTTCGAACCACGGCCAGAGAGTGGCAAAATCTTCCTCAATTCGGTGTCGGTTGTATTCTAGATTGAATATTCCAGCAAAAATATTGGGCAGCAGCCCAGCAACGACCACCGTCACAATCGGCCAAGCCAACATGAACCGCGTCACCAAGCTTCGTGGCTCTTGCAATAACGTCCACGTCTGAGGGTTCAAGCACAACCGCAAGGCCTGCGCCACCTCCGCCGCCGTTTGAAAACGCTCGCTCCGTCGCGACGCCAAACATTTCACCAGCACCTGCCGCAACGATTCCGGACAATCGCTCGGCAGCGCTCGGCACAAATCGTTGAAATCCACATAATGCCGCCGGTCGATCATCCGTTGAATCTGCGCGAGCGATCCCCCTTCGCTCGGCCCGTCGTCGAACGGCCGCAAACCGCATAACAGCTCCCACAACACGATCCCCAAGGAGTAAACGTCGCTTTGATCGCGCACCAATTGCGGCGAGCCCCCCAGCACGGGATGACACGCCTGCAATTGCTCCGGCGACATATAAGCCAGCGAACCCCCAAACGTATCCGCCGGATCTTCATCCGCCCGGCCACCGTTGTAGCTCACATTGAAATCCGCCAGCTTCGGCAAGCCCTCGGTCGAGAGCAACACGTTCGCCGGTTTGATATCCCGATGCAAAACTCCGCGCGAATGCGCGTAAGCCAAACCTTCGGCCAGTTGAGCCCCCAACCGGCAAATCACCAGCGGCCATTTCGTTTCCGCGAGCCAATGACGATGCGTCGAACCTTCGGGCCGCGCGGCACCGCTGGCCCCCAAATGTTCGTCGACCACGTCCAAGAGCAACTGCCCCGTCCGCTGCTTCTGCGGCGTACTCCGCACGCGCTTCACCACGTCGAACAGTGTCCCCCCCGGCACGACTTCCATATACAACAGTCGCGCCGGCGGCTCACCGCTCACCCGTTGATCGAACACCCGCACGACGTGCGAATGATCAAGCTGCGCAAGCGTCTGCGGTTCACTCCCCGTGTGTCGCGAAATCTTGAGCGCGACCAACCGCTCCATCGAAATCTGCCGCGCGAGAAACACCTGCGCGAACGCCCCGTGTCCCAACTCGTTCAAAAGTTGAAAATCATCGATCGTTTGCCCGGCTTCAAAATTCAGCTCGATCTCTTCAAACTTCGACGGCACGCTCGCCTTGCCGCTACTTCCCTCAGCTGCCGCGCCGCTGCGTTTCGTCGACGCACCGTAATACGTGCAAGTCGGCGAACCACTCACCGCCATCCCGCCGACAATCTCGCACAGCGCGGTCGCCTGTTTTGGAAACCGCCGACGAATCTCCTCCTCCGTCACGCGGTCCCCCGCTTGCATTCGCACCTGCAACTCTTCGTGAATCAAATCCACGGGCAGCATCGAGAGCGGCCCCAGCGACGGATGATCGGCCACATACTCTTCCACCCTGCGCGGCGAACGGCCATACTGCCAGCGATACTCTAAATCAACTTTCACCAGCTCGGGCAGCGCGAATTTGGCGAACTCCGCATCCCCCTTGGGCAAAAAATCACCAAGCCGTGGCTCGGTCCGCGAACCCGCGAAATGCGATTCCCAAGCCCCCGAAAGCGCGTCAATCGCCGTGGCGATCCGATCCCACCGTCGCTCTTCGAGTTGAGCCGCCTCGCCCGCGGAGGATTCTCCCTGGGAAGCGTCGCTCAGTTGGCTAGAATGATCGCTGGACATATAGAAGAACTAATTACCACAAAGTCACTAAGGACACAAAGATAAAGTCGAGGATAACTAGATTCGCATTATAAAACGGATCAGAGTTTGCCGAGTTTTCATGACTTGAGTTCCCTTAGTGTGCTTTGTGTCTTTGTGGTAAATCTCTGGAATTCCCATGCACGACCATGATACAAAAATCCTGGCTGGCCTGCGAACGGGCGACGAAGCCGCGCTTGTTGAGTTTTTGAAAACCAACGAAGGCGCTCTGCTGGCGTTCATTCGCAGCCGCATCGGCACGCAATTGCAGCGCAAGCTCGAGCCCGAGGATGTCCTCCAAGAAGCCAGTATGGAAGCGGTCCGCACGCTCCCCCAAACCGACCTGACGAGTTGGGACCCGCTGAATTGGTTGTTCCAAATCTGCGAACGGAAAATCATCGACGCCCACCGCCGCTACTTTGCCAGCCAAAAGCGTGACGCCAGCCGCGAGGCCGTCATCCCCGACGGCAGCGCCGCGGCAGGATTGGCCAACTTGCTCGCCGCCAGCATGACCAGCCCCAGCGACGCCTTCTCCCGCGATCAACGCCAGCTCCGCATGCTCGCCGCGCTCGACACGCTCCCCGAAGATCAGCGCGAAGCTCTCCGCCTCCGCTATCTCGTGGGGCTTTCGTCGAAAGAAATCTCCAAAAAAATCGGCAAGACCGACGGCGCCACCCGCGTGATGATCTCCCGCGCGCTCGCAAGACTACACGAAATGCTAGCGGAGTAAACCAATCTTCACCACAAAGGACACGAAGGGCACAAAGGATTGTGAAAAGAAATCTCGTGATTCCTCGTGTCCTTCGTGCCTTTGTGGTTACTTCTTAATTTTCCTGAACCCTTTTCTCCCGCCCGCGGCACTTAGATTGGCATGTCCGCACTCCTTCGCGAGCCATCGACGATGAAGCCCAACGCCATGGATTTGGCCGAGCTGGTTCGCCAGCATCAAGCCGACGTTTGGCGGTACTTGCGCTACCTGGGTGCTTCGGCCAGCGATGCCGACGACCTCACGCAGGAAACCTTCCTCGCCCTGGCCCGTTCGGAATTTGCGGAGCAAGGTCCCCGGCAAACAAACGCGTACTTGCGCACGATTGCCAGGAACCAACTGTTGATGGCCCGTCGCCGCGAAGGCCGCGAGATCAGCACCGTGGAGCTCGCCGCCGCCGAAGAAGTTTGGAGCGCAAGTCTCATGGCCGACAACTCGGCCGGATTCCTCGCGGCGCTCGCCGATTGTTTGCAGCAACTCGAAGGGCGAGCGCGGCAAGCCATCGACGGGTTTTATCGCGACCGCCTCAGCCGCGAAGAACTCGCGGCCAAGCTCGACATGAAACCCGACGGCATAAAAACCATGCTCCGCCGCACCCGCGAAGTATTACGCCACTGCATCGAGAAAAAAACAAGTTAGCCGGCATCGTCCCGATGCCGTGAAGGCCTCAATCATGAACAACCACCCCCCCACCGACCACCCCGACGCCCTCCTCGACCGCGGCCTCGCCGAACTGTTGGGCGGCGAAACACCCCCCGATCTCTCCGAACGCATCCTCGCGGCCGCGAATGCGTTACCGTCGCCAACCCTTACTTTAGCCCAATCGAATGCAGTCAACAAAAAGCAGCGCGAATGGAAATCGCTTGCCATTCTGTGTGCTTCCCTAGCAGTTATCGGAACGACAGTTGGTTTATTATTGCCTCCTGTTCATGTTGCTCGGCAAAGTGGCCGTTCTAGTGAAGTCGCAAAACTTGAGAAACCCATCACTGAGCAATCTCAACAAACCCGGCGCAATGAAGAACTCATAACCGCCAAGCCACCCGCCCTCAGCACGACCGCGAAAGAACAAAGTCGCGAAAAATCTGGCATCGATACCGGCATCGGCCTCCGCGGCTTGATCAACGACGCAGAGTCGCCCAAGACTGGTGAAGAACTCATGATGACCGTCACCCCGCACATCATCATTGAGGAAGGAGAAGAAGAAGAACGCCTCGGCATTCCCACAGAAGAACAATCCGAACGACCCGGTATCGCTGGCGAACAAGGCCAAGAGGGTGCAGGCGAACAAAGCGAAAGTCAGTCCCAGCCATTCGCCCCAAGCTCAAACATGGGCCTCAAGGGTCTCATCAACGACGCTTATGCTGTGGAAGGTGTCGGCCATGCACAAGCCGGCACACCTATCGCTTTACCCGATGTCCTCCATCAGCAAGGAGAGAAACTTTTCCGCCGCTCTGCTTCTGAAACGCAATCTCAACACTACTACTCTGACGTTGATGTGGAACTTGCCCGACAGAATCGCGGCGAAGAACTACGAGGCCGCAGCCAACGCTTTCGTATCGATGCCAGACCGGGTATTCAAGCTGGCGATCACTTCGCCATCACTCAGACTACACCGACAGAAGCAGAAACATTTTCTTTCAGTCTCGGTTTTGAGCGCAACACTCCTCCCTCCCGTGACCAGTACACCCCCATTCACGAGAATCCTTTCATCAAAGCCGACGGCCCCGATGCGGTGAGCACCTTCTCTATCGACGTCGATACCGCCAGCTACGCCAACGTCCGCCAGTTTCTTGAATCGGGCCGACTCCCCCCCGCCGATGCCGTGCGGATCGAGGAGCTCGTCAACTACTTCGATTACGACTACGCTGGCCCCACCGACACAGAATCTACCGACAACCGGCCCTTCGCTGCGCACATGGAAGTGGCGGAGTGCCCCTGGAACAAAGACCATCGCCTGGCACGCATCGCGATCAAAGGCAAAGAAATCGCTCGCGACGAGCGGCCCCAATCGAATCTCGTGTTCCTCGTCGACGTCTCGGGCTCGATGAACGATCCCAACAAGTTGCCGCTGTTGGTCGAAGGGATGAAGATGCTCACTCGCGAGTTGGGCGAGAACGACCGCGTGGCGATTGTCGTCTACGCTTCGAGCGAAGGGATGGCCCTTCCCAGCACTCGCGGCGACGAGCAGGAAACGATCCTCGCCGCGCTCGATCAGCTTCGTGCCGGGGGCTCGACCGCCGGAGGGGCGGGCATCAATCTCGCCTACCAGGTGGCCCTCGATAATTTCATCGCAGGGGGCACTAACCGCGTCATCCTCTGCACCGACGGCGATTTCAACGTCGGCGTCACCGACACGGCCCAGCTCGAACAGCTCGCCATCGAAAAAGCCAAGACCGGCGTCTTTCTCACCGTCCTCGGCTTTGGCCGCGGCAATCTCAACGACGCGATGATGGAAGGGATCAGCGGCAAAGGCAACGGTAACTACCACTACGTCGACAATCTGACCGAAGCTCGCAAGGTACTCGTCGAAGAAATGGCCGGCACGCTCGTGACGATCGCCAAGGACGTGAAGATTCAGGTCGAGTTCAATCCCGCGCAAGTCGCCGGCTATCGATTAATCGGTTACGAAAATCGGCTGCTCAAAACCGAGGATTTCAACGACGACAAAAAAGACGCCGGCGAAATCGGCGCGGGTCACACCGTCACCGCGTTGTACGAAATCATCCCCGCGGGCCAAGAAGTCACACCGCCAAGTGTTGATCCCCTGAAATACCAACAGCCGCTCCCCGGCTTAGCGGACGAAACCACCAAGAGCGCTAAGCCGCAAGCGGCGAGTGACGAGCTCCTCACATTAAAACTTCGCTACAAACTCCCCGAGGCCAGCCAAAGCACGAAGCTCGAATTCCCGATCACCGATTCGGGCGAATCGTTTGCCGACGCCACCGACGATTTCCAATTCGCCGCCTTGGTGGCCAGCTTCGGCATGCTCCTGCGTCATTCGCAATATCAAGGAGAAACCTCGTTCGACGCGGTCCAAGAAATCGCCCAAGCCTCACTCGGCAACGACCCCCACAACTACCGCAGTGAGTTTTTGGACTTGGTACGCATCGCGAAAGAATTAACCACGAATCGGCACGAATCACACGAATAAAAGAATGTGATTCATACGTTAGCCGGCATCGTCCCGATGCCGAGTAAAGAATCTTTTTCGTGTAGTTCGTGTCTTTCGTGGTTCAAATAATCCTTCAATCTGAAGCTATTAGTGTCTCACGTAGCGGTCAAGGAATTTTTCCTGTGACTGGCTATCGCCGATGATCATGAGCTTCGCGCCCGGATCGAGCACGGTGGCAGGATCGGGATTGATTGTCAGGCCCGCGGGGCCATCGATCGCTACCACATTACAATCCGTGGTTTTGCGAATCGCCGTTTCGCCCAACGTGCGGCCAGCCAGGGCAGCAGGGATATCCACCGTGAACACGTCGAGCCCTTCGGCCAGGAGCAAAATGTTCGTCCGCTTGAGCATGTTGAAAATCGCGTTGGCCCCCATCGACGCGTAGGAAAGCACAAAGTCGGCCCCCGCGCGATGCAGCGTGCTGATATTTCGTTCCTTGGTCGAACGGCTAATGATCTGAATATCGGGTCGCAACCGACGGCAATAGAGCGTCAGATAGACGTTCATGTCGTCGTCGTGCGTGGTGACGGCCACGACCGCCGTCTTCATCAACCCCGCTTTGGTGAGCATTTCGGCATCCGACGCATCTCCAACGAGGAAGTGGGGTTGATTGAGTGCCCGCTCGGGATTCTTCTCGACGATCACATATTCGACCCCCTGATCGGTGAGCGCCTTAGCCATCGCGCGACCGACGCGGCCACCTCCTAAAATTAATACCGGCGCATCCGAGGAATGATAGATACAGAACAACGAATCGTATTCATCGAGTTGGGCGCGGGTCCCCGCTAGCAACAAAATTGTGGTCTCGGTGATGATCGTATCGGGACCCGAAGTGAAAAACTGCCCTCGTTGCCACACGCCGACCACGTTGACGTTCGCGTGGCTGGGAAGTTGAATGTCGCGGAGCGTACGGCCCACCAGCGGAGTTCCCGCCGCGCTCGCCTCGGCAATGAGCAGTTCGTTGAACCGGCCGATGACGTGCGTCTTGGCATCGCGGCCAATGGCCCGGCGCGCCATGGCTTGGCCCAACAAGTCCGAGAGTTGCAGCACGGCATTGCAGCCGGCGAGTTGGAGATTGTCGACCGAACCCTCATCGGTGCAGGTGGCAATGATCGGCGTTTCGGGAGCCACCTCACGCACCGTGAACACCACGTTTGTGTTCACCACGTCGGTGTGAGTTGCGGCAACCAACGCTGCGTCGGCAGCCCGGGCGTTGACATAGGTTTGGGGATCATCCAAGTATCCGACCATCACTTCCAGATCGAGATCACGCAGCCGCAGCGCCTCGGCCACTTCGTCCACAAGAATCGCGTAAGGATAGCCGTACTGCCTGAGACGCCGCACGAGGGCACCTTCCACGGGGCCGTAGTTCGTTAGGATCACGTGCCCCGTCGTCGAGCTGGGTAGACTTCGCGGCGCGAGCGCGGCATTCTGCGATTCAATCCAGGGCGCGTAGAAGAATTGGATAAACGTAAACGGCAGCAATATCAGCATGAAGATCGTGCCACTCAAAAGCACAACGATCGAAAACAGCCTGCCGAGATCCGAATTGAACGTGATGTCGCCGAATCCCAAAGTCGACATCACCGTCAGAGTCCAATAGAACCCCGTGACCCAAGAGTATTCGTGGCCTTCCCAAGCCATGATGTAATGAAACACAATGCTGAACAAAGTGACCAATCCCGAAAGATACAGGAGGAATTTTCCCAAAGCCTTGAGATTGCGTCTCCCCGAGGAGTGCTGAAATTGACTGATGACGATCGTGGGAAGAATTTTCATGACTTAAGCAGCATACCGATCAGATGATGAGAGAATGGCTCGAAACTACCCATGTTTAACAGAATCCAACTTCTTAAATCTAGCATCTTACTTTCCTACGCACCCGGCCAAAATTACCACTCAAAATGGCCGCCTGCCTCGGGTAGAATGCGTGAAGAGCTATTAGCCGTTAGCTATTAGCTTTTTGAAATCTGAATTGTCAGATCAAGATCTGACTGTGAACCACGAATCACACGAATAAAAGAATGTGATTCATACGTTAGCCGGCATCGTCCCGATGCCGCTCGCGGCTTAGCGCCCCCCACACAACCTAAAGCCTCAAAAACATCTCCATCCGACCCAACTCCTCCTCCAAGGCCACCCTAAACTCGCGCGATGCAGGCTTCTTGAGAACGTACCCAATGTCCGATTCCAACTTTCCATTCTCGACCTTCATATTTCCCCAACCGATCACACGGTCGCCCCACAACAGCGGGAGTGCGTAGTGACCCATCGCGCGTTTCGCCGGTGAAACATAGGCTTCAAACTTATAGCTCCAACCATGCAGATGTTCGAACCGCCTCCGGTCCCACACCACCGGATCAAAAGGCGAGAGAAAACGAACCTGACGCTCTCCCTCGATTTTTCGCGATCTCTCGTCCAACCAATAATAGCGCAGCCCATCTACGACGGTCGACCGCATATGTCCTTTTTGTGCTTTGAAGGCGCTGCGAATCTCGCTCGCCAGATGCGGCGCGCCATAACGAGAAAGCGAAATCAAATAGCCCAATGAACTTTCGGGGATCGGTGAGTAGATATGCAGAATCTGGTGCAGCAACGTCGAAACGGCTTCAGCGGGGTCGATGTTCTCTGATGACACACTTTCCAAATGAGTGGCGGCCTCATAAAGCTTGATTCCGTTGTCGCGTTTGGCGACTCTTAAAAAACCTCGATAATGCAAGCCCTCAAGGGCGCGGGTCGTGGCTTGCGAACCACCTCCCCAGTAATTGCCAACGGTTTGTTTCCCAAATTCGACTTGCGCTTCTTTGGGATGGGTCACGCCCCGGCTTCTCACAAACTCCAACACGCGTTCACTTAGCCCCGGTGCCTGACGTTCGATCAACAACTTGCCTTTGTGTTCCCGAGGATAGAAATGTCGCTGCAAGTCGCGGGACATAAATCCATAGTTCACAAAACGGTCCTCTTCGATCTTCAAACGGGGATACTGCTTCTCCAAGTCCCCCGCGAAGTAGTTCCTCACGCGAAGCCGCAAAAACAAATCCTGTGCCCGCGCCGGCGCGCGAATCGGATCCGCCTGAACAAATCCAAAATGCTCGATGGCTTTCGTGATTGACGAGAAACCGATCAAAGAGCGGGCTACCGAGAGTTTGCGAATCTGGTCTTTAGTCACGAGGGGCTAAGCCTGATGGAGATGTCAAACCAACAAATTGTGATCAGCGAACGTAGACCCATTTTGCAGGTTTACCAGTAGAGTGAAAGCGAAGCACTATCGAATTAAATTTTCATCACTCATTTCGCTGGAGACTGTCGTTTCCTTGACTCCTCGACAACTGCCCCATGCTTCTCCAGCAGTATTTCTTTGAACAAATTGAAATCTTCCTGATCAAGCGCGACGATAATTTGAGTATATTTCGACTTAAGTACAATTTTGTCGGACATTTCGTAGAAGTCGATTTTAAAAGTGCTTTGTTGCCACCGCTGAAAGACCCAGCCCCAGACGCTTGACCACACAGTCCCTTCGGACCTCAGTTCGACGGTCGCAAAAATAAAATGTGACACGCAATTGGCAGCGAAAAATGTAATCAGGATTATTATTATCCCCGCCGAGCCTGGATCGCGTAGAAACGTCTTGGCCAGCAGATAACAAGTGACGTATAGACCTGTTGATAGAAATTTCTGCAGGGCCCAACTGACTAAGGATATCTCTCCGCGCAGCCGCAATAGTAGACGACCTCCTCGCTGTATGTCGACAACATATGCAATCACATTCGACGCTAACCCGGCAACAATTGAAATAAGAAGATTTCTGCGGTCGTAATGGAAACTACTCTCTTCAAACTCCTGAATGAGCAACCCAATCGCACCAAGACAAAGGCTCAGCGTCGTCAAAAGAATCAACAATGCTCGCAAGCCAAATTGCCTCTTACCTACTGTCTTTCCCCGGACGTGCTGCAATTTATCCATGAGCAGTATTTTAATTCGACTCCTCTTGGTCGCCACCCGGCCAAAAATCACCTCTCAAAATGGCCACCACCTTCGGGTATAATGCATGTAAAGCTATCAGCCGTTAGCTTTTAGATATCCGAACTATCAGATCAAGATTTGATTGTGAACCACGAAAGACACGAAAAACCAGGCGAGCCAGCAGCGTGAGCGCCTGGTGTCAGATTAATTAACCACGAATCAAACGAATAGCACGAATAGGATTACCAGACTTCAAACCCTAAAAGCGAGGCAAACTAGATTCTTTCCGCCTCCGGCGGACCTAGGCTCTCTCAGAATGACCGACAACAAATAAATTCTTCGTGTAGTTCGTGTTTTTCGTGGTTTCAAATTTTCTTCACTTTTTGAATCACGAATACACCCCGACAAGTTGGAAGAGTTGGACAACTTGGAAGTCTTGAAATGAGAAAAAGATACTTTTTGATGGAGGATGTATGATTTCTAATTGGTCAAATCATAGATCCGAAATCATAAATCCTGAATTCCTATCCCACGTCACTGATCTCCAGCGCCTGCCCGTACCGGGCGAGCATTTGTTTGCGCAGCCGTGCGTTCTGTGGGTGTTTGAGATCGGGGTCCTCGCCCACCAGGAGCTGCGCCTCGCGGCGGGCTTCTTCCAACAGTTCGCGATCGCGCTGCAAGTCAGCCACGCGAAACGGTGGCAGACCATGTTGCTGTGTGCCAAACAAATCGCCGGGACCACGCATTTGAAAATCAAGCTCCGCCAACGCAAAACCATCCGTCGAGTTGGCAAACGCCATGAGACGTTCGCGGCCTTGCTCGCTGAGCTCTTCGCTCACCAGCACGCCGCAGAAGCCCGGATGCATGCCGCGTCCCACGCGACCGCGGAGTTGATGAAGTTGCGCGAGGCCAAAGCGTTCCGCCCCCGCGACGGTCATCACCGAGGCGTTCGGCACGTCGACCCCAACTTCGATCACTGACGTGCTCACCAGCACTTGCGTCTCGCCACTGCGGAAGCGGTCCATGACTTCCTGCTTCTCCGCGGGCGACATCCGGCCATGCAAGAGGGCCATGCGATACGCTTCGAGCTCGCCGTTAGTGAGTTGCTCGAACGCGGCCGCAACGCTGGGTGCCGAGATCGTGGTCGATTCATCCACGAGCGGGGCCACGACATACGCCTGCCGGCCTTCACTCAGGCGGTCGCGGACGAACTGCCACCAATTCGGTTGCTTCTCAGATTCGACGAGATAGGTGTTGATCGGCTGCCGCCCGCTGGGGAGTTCGCCGAGCGTCGAGACTTCCAGGTCGCCGAAGAGTGTCATCGTGACGGTTCGCGGGATTGGCGTCGCCGTCATTACCAGATAATGCGGCGATTGATCTCCTTGCCGCAACGCCGCCCGTTGCCGCACGCCGAACTTGTGTTGCTCGTCGATCACCACGAGGCCGAGATTCTGGAACCGCACGTCGTCTTGAATCACGGCGTGTGTGCCGATGACGACGTCGATCGTCCCCGCGGCGATGTCGGCCAGCAGGCGATCCCGCTCGGACTTGGTTGTTCCCCCCGCAAGCACCGCGAACCTCACGCGGCTCGCTTCGAGCAAACCGGCGAGCGTGTCGGCATGTTGCCGAGCCAGGATTTCCGTGGGGGCCATCAGCACGGCCTGCCGACCGTGCGCGATCGCGACCAACATCGCGTACAACGCGACAAGCGTCTTGCCGCTGCCGACATCGCCTTGCAACAAGCGATTCATCGGCCGATCGAGCGCCATATCGGCCGACACTTCGCTGATGGCCCGTTCCTGACTCGCGGTGAGATCGAACGGCAGCAACCGGCGAATGCGGGCGTCGATTTTGGTCGTCGCGGGAAGTGGCGGCGCGGGCAACGAACGCTGTTGAGCCCGCCGCACCGACAGGGCCAGTTGCAATACGAAGAGTTCCTGAAACACGAACCGCCGTTGCGCACGAGTGAGTTCCGCCTCATCGGCGGGTTGATGAATTCCACGAATCGCGTCGGGGAGTGTGATGAGGTTGTACTGTTTCAAAAGCTGCGGCGGAAAGACTTCCTCGGGAACGCCTGCAAACTCTTCGACCGCCGAGCCGATAATCCGCCGCATGTAGTATTGCGACAATCCTTCCGTAAGCGAATACACGGGGAGCAGTTTCCGTCCCGCGAGCGGGCTTTCCTCTTCGCCGAGCCAAGTGACTTGCGGGTGCGACATCTCCCACATCATGCCGCGGAGTTTTGGCTTCGCCGTGAGCAGAACCTGCTGACCTTCCTGAAACTTGCTCCGCATGAAAGGCTGATTGAACCAAGTCGCCCGCAGATGGCCAGTGCCGTCGCTGACCAAAATGGCCGTGCGGGTTTTGCCAAAGCCTTGGCTCGCCACGGCGATTTCTTCGACTTTACAGCGGACGCTCAGCAGTTGGTCTTCCTCGAGATCGGCAATCGTCCGTTCGTCGGAAAGGTCTTGGTAATCCCGGGGGAAGTTGAACAGCAGATCGCTCACTGTCCGCAAACCCATCCGCCGCAGCGCCTCTGCCCGGTCGGAATTCACGCCGCGCAAGCGATCCACGAGCGTCATCAACGTCTGTTTGGCGTCGTCGGGTTTAGCATCAGAATCCATGCCCGCATTGTAACCGCCCAACGCCAACAAGTTAGCCGGCAGCGTCCCGCTGCCGCGTATAAAACATTTGCGTCAACACTACCGCAAGTACTTCTGATACGCCGCGACGGCCAGTTGGTCGACGCGGTCGTTTTCCTCATGGCCGCTATGCCCCGCGACGCGGGTGTACTTGATCTCATGCCGGGCGAGCTGCTCATCGAGTTGCCGCCAGAGGTCTTCGTTTTTGACGGGGACAAACTTGGTCCCTTCCTTACGCCGCCAGCCGTTGGCCTTCCACTTGGGGAGCCATTCAATCATCCCTTTGCCGACATACACGCTGTCGGTGAAAATCTCCACGGAAGTGGGTTTCTTAAGCGCCGACAGCCCTTCGACGACCGCCGTCAACTCCATGCGATTGTTGGTGCTTTCGCGTTCCCCGCCGGAGCGCTCGAGTTCCTTGCCGGTGGCAGGATGACGCAGGATGAAGGCCCAGCCCCCAGGACCCGGATTGCCGCTGCACGCACCGTCGGTGAACAAATGGACCAGGGGATGATTTGCCATGCGATCTGCGAAGCCGAGCGTGAGTTTACTTGCCAATGGGTGCGGCCAGACCGTCGAGCCGCGGTTTGGAGAGTTGCTTCAAATCCTCGGCCAATTCCGAAACGCTGCGCGGCACTTCGGACAACTCCCACGGCAAAGCCACGGTGAACTCGCTGCCCTTGCCAAGTTCGCTTTCGACGGTAATCTCGCCCCCCAACAGTCGACACAACTCACGCACGATCGACAACCCCAAACCGGTGCCCGAATACTCGCGGGTCATCGCCGTGCCACTGGAAAGCACGTTCGACCCCTGACGGAATTTCTCGAAGATCACCCCTCGATCTTCTTCGCTGATACCCACGCCCGTATCGGTAACGCTCAGTTGCAACTCACCGCGACGATCGCGGAGCACCTTCACCGTGATCCGGCCGCCATCGGGTGTGAATTTAATCGCATTGGAAAGCAGGTTGTTGATGATTTGCTCGACCTTGCTGCGATCTTGCCGCATCAAGGGCAAAGCCGGTTCGATTTCGCAGTCCAGATCGATATTCTTCTTCTCGCTCAACGGCCGGGCCATGTCACATTGACCCGACACCACCGAGCTGATGCTGAAATCGCTCAACCGGATGTCCATTTTGCCGCTTTCGATTTTCGCGAGGTCCAAAATGTCGTTGATCATTTCCAGCAATTGCCGGCCGGAACGCTGGATGTTGCTCGCGTAGCGGCGTTCCTTGTCTTCCAGCTTCTCGAGCGTCGCCAGCAAGTCGCTAAAGCCAATAATACTGTTGAGCGGCGTGCGCAGTTCGTGGCTGACCGTGGCCAGGAAGTCGCTCTTAATCTGGTTCATCTCGAACAGCCGCATGTTTGCCTGGGCCATTTCGTCAACTTTATGATCCAGCTCGGTGTTCACTTCCTTAAGCTCGTCCTGCTGCCGCAAGAGCTGCCGCAACATTCGGTTAAACGCGGCACCGAGTTCCTCGAACTCATCTCCTGTGTGAATGACGGCCCGCTGCTCGACGTCGCCGCTGCGGATCGCATTGCTCACATCGCGCAAATGCCGTAGCGGCTTGACGATGATGTACCGCACGATGACAAATAATGCGACCATGGAAAGGAACACAGTCACAACGGCCGCGACAATCATCCAAGCGATACTACTCTGTTGCAATTCACGGATTTCCTCGGCATCCGTTTCAATGCGCTCAATGGCCAGTAAATCTCCAACTCTTAAATCGGGCCAATGAACGGGGACGCCCGGCGTGCTGTGGCAAAGTATGCACTGCTGTTCGGCATAAACCGGAGTGTAGTATTGATAAATCCATTGTTCTTTTTGTGGATTTGCTGCCTTATCTTCTTCACCTTCAACCAATGCCGCTGGCCCATCGGTGACTTGAACAAGCCTCTGATACCATTGTGGTGGCAACTCCTGAATGTCTTCATCAGTTTTGAGTTGCTGCCCTAATTTCTTCCATTGATCCATTAAGTCCCATTCGAACTGATCCTCAGGCCGGCCAATTCGTTGAGGGTTGTCCGGCAACAACATTTGCACGGAATACTTGAGTTTGCGCATCGTTTCCCGAGTATCAGCCAAAGCTCGCTCGATGGCCGGGTCAACCTCGCCCGTCTTGTGCAACTCTGCGAGCTTGGCATTCGCCAACGATTCGCCCATGAGACTGGCGGTTAGTTCCACGATCTCATTGGTCCGTTGCCCATACCACCAGAAGCTCCCCGCAATCAGCGGCAACAAACACGCCCCAAACAGCCACCGGCATTTACGCTCGAGGCTCGTTTCGCCAATCGCTGTGGTCAGGCCGCGATAACTCATTCAGGAGAGGTCAGGGGTCAAAGGTCGGGGGGCAGAATTCAGAAGTCAAAGAGCCGGGTCGTCCCGACCCCGGTTGGTACGTCTCCATTCTAAGGGAGCAGCGCCAGACAGTCCAAGTGCAACACCGTGACCCCTGACCTCCGACCCCTCACCTCTTCGCTACAACATATCCCACGGATCGACGTCCACCGCCAAAAAGACCTTGTCTGGTAGCTTGATTCGCGATGTGGCCTGCTGCACCACTTCGTGCAGTGGTGGCATCGATTCTGCTTGCAATTGGATTTGAAATCGGTACTGATCGCGCAACTTGGCGATTGCCGCCACAGCGGGGCCCATCACGCGCACCCCTGGCTGCTCGCTCGCCGCGGCACGTAGCGCGATTCCAATCTGCTCCGCCACGGCACGCGTGGTTTCTTCCGCCGGGCCGCGAACCACCAGCCGAATCATCGAACCATACGGCGGGTAATGCAGTTGCTTGCGAACCGCGAGCTCTTCCACAGCGAACATCTCGTAGTCGTGCCGTACCGCCGCGCGGATTGCCAAGTGATCGGGGCTCAAGGTCTGCACTAAAACTCGACCTCCCTTCTCACCCCGGCCGGTTCGTCCTGCCACTTGCGCAACGAGTTGAAAGGTGCGTTCCCCCGCGCGAAAGTCTGGCAAGTGCAACGCCGTGTCGGCATTAATCACCCCCACCAGCGTCACGTTGGGAAAGTCCAAGCCTTTGGCGATCATCTGCGTCCCCAGCAGGATATCGATCTTGCCTTCGTGGAAAGCATCAAGCACACGCTGATGGCTGCCGTGGCTTTTCATGCTGTCGGTGTCCATCCGTTCGCACACGTAGTCGGGAAACCGCGCATTCACTTCCGCTTCGAGTTTCTGCGTCCCAACACCACCAAAGCGAATCGCCACGGAATGGCAATCAGGGCAACTCGCTGGGGGCTCGGTTTGATAATCGCAATAATGGCAGCGCGTCACATGTTCTTGGCGATGAAATGTGAGCGGCAATTCGCAGTGCGGGCACTTGGCCACGAATCCACACGCCGGGCATTGAATGTGCGTTGCGAAGCCACGGCGGTTTAACAGTAAAATCACTTGCCCTTCATCGCGCAAGGCCGCCACCATCGCTTGATGCAACGGCCGGCTGATCGCCCCTCGACTATGCCGCGTCTGAGCGGAATCACGCAAATCGACGATCACCACGTTGGGCAAAGGCCGATTGGAAACCCGCCGTGGCAAATCGAGCCGCTCGAATTCTCGCAGTTCTGTTCGCTGCCAAGCTTCCAACGACGGTGTCGCGCTGCCTAGCACGAGCGGAATCTTCTCCGCGAGCGCCCGCTGCCAGGCCACATCTCGGGCATGATACCGCGGTGTGCTGTCCTGCTTGAACGACGATTCATGCTCTTCGTCGATGACAATGAGTCCCAAATGCGGTGTCGGTGCAAACACGGCGCTCCGTGCGCCAATCACAACTTGCACTTCACCCCGCGAGATCCGTTGCCACTCGCGATGACGCTCGACGTGTGTTTGATGGCTGTGCAAAACTGCCACGCCGTCGAATCTAGCGCGAAAACGTCGTACCGTTTGCGGCGTTAAACTAATTTCTGGCACAAGCACAATCGCTTGCCGACCAAAGCTCACGACACGATCAATCGCTTGCAAATAAACTTCCGTCTTGCCGCTGCCGGTGACGCCATGCAGCACCATACCGTGAGCTTCAGGTATTTCTAAGGCGGCATGAATTCTATCGAGCGCCTGTTGCTGATCTTCATTGAGCGTCAGCGGTGTTTCGCGTTCCGCAAATTCCAGTTCCGATTCGCCGGAATCGATTCGCTTCTCGCGGGCTTCGATCAAACCTTTCTTAAGCAGCTGCTTGATCGGCGCAACCGTGCAATCCGCCTTTTCCGCGAGTTGCCGCATCGTCAGGGGACGCTCAGTCTTGACTAGATATTCCAAAGCCTGAGCCTGCTTGGCACTAAGCTTCAAACTTCCCAACTGATCGCGTACATCCTCGGGAACAGAAAGCAGAATGACTTTCCGCGTCCCGGCAAGCTGCCGCACACCGGCAGGCACCACCGCTTCGAGTACCTCGCCCCAGCTGCACAGATAGTAGTCGGCCATCCACCGCGTGAGACGCAGCATTGCCGGCGACAACAGCGTGGCCGTGTCGACAACCTCTGCGACCGATTTCAGCCGCGCAGGATCAACCGTCTTCGTGCCCAATGAGACACAGTAGCCAACTACTTTGCGATTGGACCGACCAAACGGCACGCGCACTCGGCGACCGGTCTGCAAACAACAGTCAGGAGAATCCTTATCGCACAGAAGTTCGGGAACCAAATAGTCGTATTCGCCCGTGGCCCCTTCGCCCAAGACGACGGTTGCCACCAACCGTTGTTGCCGCGCATCAACTTCCCACTCAGCGGGCTCATCGTCGAATAAACTGGTTTGCTTACTTGGCATGAAATCTCAATATTTAGCCCCGCTGCTTGCAGCAGGAGAACATCCTGAATAAGATCGCGCTCAAGGTTGTTATTATAGAACTCTTTCCCCTTCATCGCATTCCGCTGCAAAACCCCATGCGTCTCGGCATTTTCGGTGGCAGTTTCGATCCCGTGCATCGGGGGCATCTCGTTCTGGCGGAGAGCTGCCGGCAACAGGCTCAGCTCGATCGCGTCTGGTTTATCCCGGCTGCGCAACAGCCTTTCAAACCAGATGGTCCGCGAACCAACGCCGTTGAGCGTTTGGCCATGCTGGAACTTGCCCTCGCCGATTATCCCAACTTCGAAATTTCTCGGATTGAACTCGAGCGCGGCGGCACGAGCTACACGGTCGATACGCTGACAAACATCGCCGCGTTGCACCCGTCGGCTCAACTGTTCCTTTTGATGGGGGCCGATTCACTGGTCGACTTCCCACACTGGAAGAATCCTCAGAAGATCTGTCAACTAGCCACCCCGCTCGTCGTCAATCGTGCGGGAGAGCCGTCACCTAATTTTACGCCACTAGAAGCAATTGTTTCTGAGAAAAGGCTCGCGGAAATTCGAGCCGACCAAGTTGAAATGCCACCGATGGAAATCAGCAGCTCGGAAATCAGACAACTCATTACAGCGGGCGGAAACTGGGATGAATTTGTTCCAAACAAGGTCGCGGAATACATTCGCAACAAGAATCTATACCAATAAGCTAAACTAGATCGTTCGCTTAACGATTTTCAATGCTCGCATTGTTCCAACTCTCAATTTGAGCTTCGTAATCTGCTTCACGTTCTGTTCTCGTTGTACCGCCACCACTGTAACTATCGCCGAAAACTGAAAACAAACCTTCGTAAACGGTGCAACCGCTCAAGCTCAGCATTGCTATGGCGATCAAAAGAACTTTTACGCGATACATAGCATTGACTCCGCACCTACGCTGCTCTCAATGCCGAGTCATTCAAACTCGCTGCTAGCAGCGGATGAAGTTCGCCCGACGGCGATTCCGTGCGCAGGGCGTCCAGCACATCATTAAGTTGCTCGCGATGCGATTGCGTCATGTCGAGCAGTAAACATTTCTTGCCATGAATCAAGTAATGCCCACCGCCGGCACCGTCGAGCACGTCTTCGCGAACTTCGTAACCCGCCGATCGTACGGCTTCGAGAGCGAGTGATAGCAACTTGGCGGCGTTCATCGGTTTCCCTTTCCAACTCGTTTTCTGCTGTGGGGCGGGATTGTATCGGCTTCGGTTTGAGTCGCCCAGGGGAATTCGTCGATACCGTCTACTGAGCTAAGTACCGATATTAAAAGCAGTTAAAGCGTTCCAGTCAGTCAAAAAGGGCAAGCTACACAAGCCCTGAGACAGTGTTTCCCCAACGCCAGCAACTCGAGACGATCCCATGCAAGGCGGCAATCTGAATCCCCAACAGGAAATCGAGTACCTCAAACGACAACTCCTGCAAGCGCAGCGGATGGCCTCGCTGGGGGAACTCGTGGGCACCACCACCCACGAATTCAATAACGTGCTGATGACAATCCTCAACTACGCCAAACTCGGCCTGCGTCACAAAGACGAACCGACTCGCGACAAAGCCCTCGACAAAATCCTCGCTGCCGCTCAGCGCGCCGAAAAAATCACCAACAGCGTGCTCGGCTTGGCGCGTAATCGCAAGGAAGAGTTTGCCCCCACGCATCTCGATCAACTCATCAACGAGTCACTGATCCTGCTGGAACGCGAATTACAAAAATACCGCGTGCAGGTTCGCTGCGAGTTTGCCGAAATCCCACCGGTTCGCGCGATTGGCAATCAAATCCAGCAAGTCCTGCTCAACATGATGACCAACGCCCGGCAGGCAATGCCTAACGGCGGCGAACTCATATTGCGATTGGCTCACGACGCTGCCTCTAACATGGTGGAACTTACGATACGCGATACTGGCTCGGGCATACCCCAAGAAAGTCTGCCGAAGATTTTCGACCGCTATTACTCCACCAAGAATGGACCCGACGAAACGGGCAAGGGAGGCACGGGCGTGGGACTCGCCACTTGCAAAGATATCATCGATGCCCATCAAGGCCGCATCCGTGTAGAAAGCAGCCTCGGTCGCGGCACGGCGTTCATCATTCGCTTACCGGTAAGCCAGCCGGTCGTAGCGCCAACGCTTCCACTACCAAAGCTTGGCGTCCCCTCAGCTCTACCGATATCATAGTCGCAGGCGGCAGCCAGCGGTCATGCCACGGGCTACTGCCTGTGGCTACAACTTAAACACGCATTAATGATGTGGCTGCGGCGGATTTGCAATCCGTTCTTGAATATCGAGCAGCATGAGTGTTTCAATTTCGCAATCCCGACCCATAGGAATCCAGAACTTAGAGAGCTTGGTGCGGCTCACGCTTTCATCGAGTCGGCTGGGGATCGAACTATCAAAGCGAAATGACGCCGCGCCAGCCGTAGCATTTTCTGGTCGCGCAAGGTCTTCAAACTCCTTGTAAACAATCGCTTCGACGAGCCAACCCCCTTGTTGCGGCACGACGCGAATCTCGGCCCGACGACGCACGCTTTGGAGCGTACTTTCCACCAAGTTGTATCGGCCTACCGAATCCCTGCGATGCGGTTCGAGCAAAGTTCCACCAATCTGCGGAAATGTTTCGATGCGACCTTCCGTCACAACATTGCCGACCATTTGCACGCGATGTTCTTGATCGACGTCGAAATAGTCATCCACAGTGTCGACAATCAACTCCCAAGTGTAATCCTCGTTCGTCACGGGAATGACAATCGACCGCGATACATTGGGATCGGTCGCGGCGGCTTGCTGCACACCTTGCGGCGTTTGAAATAAAGGATTGCCTCCACTTCCCGGCGCAACAAACGTTGCTCCCCCTGCGGCCACGGTTGGCGATTGCAGCGCGGGCGGCTCGTTACGAAACGAGTGGCAACCCGCGGCAATCAGCATTGTCAGGATTATGAAGTAACGGCGCATTCACAGACCTTCAGCCCAACGCATCGATGTGAGCGCATGAGGGCGGCGAATAATCGTCAAACGATGCCAGCACCGCAAGGGCGATCACAATTGCTAGCAGACTGCCAGGCAATTCAACGACCTGATCGCCAAACGACCAGTCCTTTCGTTGACTTTGCTCCCCCTTCAAGCCCAACTTTAAAAACACTGGAAATAAAGGCTTTTTCCAAAGCGGCACACTTCTTGCGATTGAGCGATTTGTCAGTTTCACATCATTCTTAGGAGAGGAAATTATGAACACTCGCGTCGCCAATCGTGCAGGCAAAGTCAAATACGGCATTTTAGCTTGGTTGATCGGCCTGCCACTGCCTATCGTTCTTATCTTGTTGTTTTATCGCGGCTGCGACTTTTAACCACCGAGGAACCGATGGCCAACAGCTCCAAGCAAGAAGGCAAGTCGAGCAAAAAGCAGCAACGCCCTGCGCAAACTCAATCGCGCCAGCCAGGTCGTCAAACTAAGATGCGGCCCGAGCCGGTGACAATCGTGCCGGAGCTACGCGGCAGTGAGAAACTCGCTGACCGAGTTGCCCTGATCACTGGTGGGGATAGCGGTATTGGTCGCGCAACGGCCGTGCTATTTGCACGTGAAGGGGCAAAGGTTGCCATCGTTTATCTCGAAGAACAAACCGATGCCGAGGAAACTCTGCGGCTAGTGGAGGAGGAAGGTTCGGAAGGCCTGTTAATTAAAGGCGATATCGGTCGCGAAGCGTTTTGCAATCAAGCCGTTGAGAAAACGGTAAAGAAATTTGGGCGACTCGATATCCTTGTGAACAATGCCGCCGAACAGCATCCTCAGAAATCGCTAGAGGACATCACCGAAAAGCAGCTCGATGCCACATTTCGGACGAACATTTATTCAATGGTGTTTTTGTCGAAAGCCGCCCTGCCGCATCTCAAGAAGCATCAAGGCTCAACGATTATCAACACGACATCGGTCACTGCTTATCGTGGTAGTCCAGGTCTACTGGACTATTCCGCCACAAAAGGTGCGATCGTCAGTTTCACCCGCTCACTCTCTGGAATGCTCGCCAAAGAAGGCATTCGCGTGAACGCAGTTGCACCAGGACCGATTTGGACTCCGCTCATCCCTGCAACATTTCCTGGCGAAAAGGTGGCCAAGTTCGGCAGCGACACGCCATTGGGCCGGGCGGGTGAACCATGGGAATGTGCCACCTGCTTTTTATTCCTGGCATCCCTCGATTCGCAGTACATGACCGGCCAAGTGCTCCATCCAAACGGCGGCGAAATCGTCAACGGTTAATACTCCCCCTTGCTTGGTACTCCAGAGAGGTACTATGGGAGGGTCTTCAGCACTTGTTCAAAACACTCTTTCTAGGACCACGCTATGGATAATCAACAAGATTACTCCTTCGATCTCCACCGCATCTTTCTCGGCGAGCATCCCGTCACCTACTTTTTTGAAATCGCTCTACGGGTATTTCTTGTCTATGCAGTCACGCTTATTTTTCTGCGCTGGAGCGGAAAACGTACCATGGGTGACATCACTTTTTTCGACTTTGCTATCATTATTGCGCTCGGATCGGCGGTAGGGGACGGCATGATCTTTGACGACGTACCTTTATTGCATTCATTCGCGGTTGTTGGGCTCGTGCTCGGAATTGAACGTGCCGTCGCCTTGCTAACCGAGAACAACAAAACGCTTGAGAAAATCATTGAAAGCGAACCCACACTCATTGTGGAAAATGGCGTCATACTGCTCGACAAACTGCACGAAGAAACATTGTCACGCGACGAGCTGTTTGAGAGCCTGCGAGCCGACGGCATCTATCAACTCGGGCAAGTGGCCGTGGCCTATCTCGAACCCTCAGGAAAACTTAGCACGATCAAACGAACTGAAACCCTACCAGGACTTTCAGTTCTTCCCGACGGCAAACGGCTGTGCGAATCGACTGACGAACCGATTCTTTGTTGTAAAAAATGCGGTTGCCTCGCCAATCAGCAAGAAAAACAATGCATTCGCTGTGGCGATCACCAGTGGCAACCGGCTACTCTAGCTGATTGTTAGAGTACTCAGATAATGAACTTGCTGTCGAGCTCACAAGCATGAAACATGAGCCAGCGACGAAAAGGCTAATAGCAAATGTTTCTAAATGTTTGAAGAAAAAACAGATACTCCCTACAAAGAACAACGCATTGCCTAATAAACCTAAAACAACAAACCACCATTCATAGCGATCAAAAAATCGTTTTGTTTTTTCATTACTGCGTCGACTAGCCGACCGCTCTTCGCGGCCAGGATTAACTCTTTTCCTGACAGAGGTGACGGCCTCAACCATTTCCGTTGACCCTATAGAAAAACGGCGGAGACGACCGCGAATATCGTGTCATTGACCGGAGATCTCATGATCCCGACGTCCCCTCGGACTAGAGAAGATGCGAAAACCTTAGCCTTCATAGGGTTACAACAAACCACGACAACCTGACGCACCTGATCTTCGTGCGGTCGTCTCCGTCGAAAAACCTCGTTAACTTCCCGAGCCACTACCACCCGCTCCACTTCCCGATCCTGTTCCCCCAGTGCCACTTGTTCCCGTACCTGTGCCTCCAGTTCCGGTGCTGCCGGTACCTGTCCCTGCACCGGCTGGCGTGCCTGCGCCAGTTCCTGTCGTCTCACCAGTGGGGTTGAGGCCAGTATTAAATCCCGGAGATTGTCCCGTGTTAAAGCCGGGTGAGGCTTCACGATTCTGATTAGATCCTTGATTGGCCTGATTCCCTTGATTGTTCAAATAGTTGTCGGCACCGAAATCAAATTGTTGGCCAGTCATCTCGTTGTAAGATTGACGTTGTTGATCATTAAGTATGCCTTGAAATCGCTCGTTGGAGCGTGAACGCAACTCATTAAATCGATTCGTAGCATCATCGCGATTACTAGCATAGCCTTCCCTCAACCCACTGATTTCAGAGTTCCAGTCGTTATAAAGTTCTTGCAATTGACGACTTTGGTTGTCGTTAAGATTCAATTCTCGCTGCAGACGTGGGTTCTGAAAAGCGCCATACCCCTGGTATTGCAATTGAAGTTGATTGAAGCGAGCTTGCTGCTCAGGATTTCGAAAAACATCACGCGAGCTACGAGTGAATTCATTGTCAAATCGATCGCGGTATTCATTCAAGCGCTGACTACGCGCTTGTGCATCGAGTTCGCCACCATTGTTGTTCTGGTTACCCCTCAATTGTCGCCATGTATCGCCATAGGCTCTATTAAGTCGTTCCATCTGATCATCATCGAGTTTTAGTTCATTCCGCAAATTTTCGGAACTAAACCAAGGTGATTCATCATCGGGATAAATACTGCTTTCCCCTCGAGCTTTAACCTGACTTCCCTGTTCTGTGGAAGCTCGCTTTTTAACATTGGTGTGTACCTCGGCTGGCTGCGCGAAAAGAGGGGCAGCAAGGAATGCTGTTAATACCCCGATTACCCCACTGTTGATTAACATTCTCATGACAAGACTCGTTTCTTAATAAGTGAGTTGGTTGCTGGCACATTTTTTTACGTACCTTGATTAAGCGGGGTTGCACATTCCATACCAGTCCGAGATAGCGTCGACACGGCGAAACTGCCTGCAAAAAATTAGCCAATGACGAGTCACTTGGTCATTACCTAACCGCATCGGTCAGTGACCGGTCCAAATGGGCGTCAGAGAACAGAAGCTTTGAAAAATCGTCACCAAAAAAGTCAGGCCGGTGATTCTTGCGAATCACCGGCCTGGCGGTTGCAAAGCCGCGGCCAAAGTGGATTGGCTACGCGCTAGTTATCTCTTACGGCTTAATAGCCGGAATCAATCCCCAGTCGCATTTTGAGTTCTTCAAATTGGGCGATGTAATCGTCATTGGTCGAATGCACGTGTTCGGCCTCGGTAATGAACCGCATCTCTTCCCGGCAGTTCAATCCGGCGTCGATCAATGCGCTTTCAAATGGCGTGAGCTTCTTGCCGTAGACGATCAACAGTTTGTGTTCGTCGAATTGCACTTCTTGAGGCGTGCTGGGATTCAGCACCGCGATCCCCGTGCAACCGTCGTTCACCAGCATATCTTCATATTCCCACAAAATGCTCTGCAGGATTGGCATATCGATATGTTCTCGATAAAGATCCTGATTGCCGGAAGTCGGATAATGGTGACTGCTCTCCAACACCACGTCGACCACCGGCCCCAGAGGATCTAACAATTCCATAAATGTTTCAAATAACCGTTCCCGCGAAGCCGCGGCCATCACGACTGGTACGTCCTGTTTCGAGGACTCATCGCGGTAGGTGTCGTGGCGGAAGCCAGCGGAAGGAACCACTTCCAAACCATAGGAAGGCCGCACAGCTTCAGTCAGAATAAAGCTACCGTAGCGGCTCACCTTCATGTGCGCTTCTAGCTCGTCCTCGCGCAATGTTTCGAAGCTGCTCGTGCCTTGTGCGACAAGGTCTTCGTGGAAGACGTTACGAAAAAATTTCTTTAGGAAGCCCATCGGCGAACTCTTTGCTGGTCAGGCAGTCAATTGATGTAGGTAAGTTGCAAGGAAAGTTGCCAGGAGCGTGTTCCACGCATAACTCTGCGTGGTTGAGGGGGTCTCACTCGTCGGTTTCCGCGGCAGCTTTCCGAGCGCCACTGGATACTCAAATCTAGGTCACGCTGGCGGTTGGTTTTCCCCTACAAGGCACGAATTTTTCCCGGGAATCCAGGCCCGTTACAACCGCCACAATCCGTCGTTGGCACTCGTTTTTCGCCCGATGGTGGCCCTCGTGGGCTCTCTTCGGGCGAGATAGCTAAACGTAGCTCAACACAATTCGATATTCGCCTTAGAGGCAAAAATTTGTGCTCTCGTTTGCGGACATTCCCCTGTCTTCTCAAACAACGAACGACACTTTCGCGCCAACCCCACCGTCAGGTTGATTCACGCAAACGCACGACCAGAACACGTTGCCCGTAGGCAACACAACACTCCGCAAGCGCGCAAAAAAACGCCCAAGGATTGGCAATCCCTGGGCGTTGTCGTTGGTACATTTTTAAGCACTACTTACGCAGGCTGAAGTTCACGCTTCCGATCGGCGATAATATCGGTTTGGATATTGCCCGGCACCGGTGCGTACTTGCTCAATTCCATCGTGAAGGTTCCCTGACCCTGAGTCTGGCTTCGCAGATCGGTTGAATAACCAAACGTCTCGGCCAGCGGCACTTCGGCGATGATCTTCGTAATCTTGTTAGCCGTGTCGGTCGACACCACCATGCCACGCTTGCTGGAAATCTGACCGACGACCGGGCCTTGGAAGGCCTCAGGGCATTCGATTTCAACGAGCATGATCGGCTCCAGCAAAACTGGCTTCATACGTTGGAAGTTTTCACGGAAGCACTCCTGGGCGGTCAGCATGAACGCCATATCCGACGAGTCGACGTCGTGGTACGAACCATCGTTGACTTCCACCGTGAGACCCACCACCGGATAACCGGCCAACGGCCCCTTGGTCAACATTTGACGGAAACCCTTTTCGATCGCGGGGATAAAGTTCTTGGGGATCTTGCCGCCAGTGATTTTATCGACAAATAGCAATTCGCTGCCAGCGGCTTCTTCGCGATCCTCGGCAGACATCGGCCGCATTTCGCCCTTGATATGGCCGTACTGGCCAGAACCGCCAGTTTGCTTCTTGCGTTTGTGATCGTAAGCGTAGGGCGCGGTGCCACTCTCCCGGTAGCTGACCTTGGGAGCACCCACCTCGACTTCGACGCCGTATTCACGCTTGATACGTTCGACGTAAATCTCAAGATGCAACTCGCCCATGCCGGCGATGACGGTCTCACCCGTCTCTTCGTCGGTGGCCACCTGGAACGTGGGGTCTTCCTTGCGGAAGCGCTGCAGGGCCTTGCCTAACTTGTCGGCATTGTCGCGTGAAAGCGGATTGATCGACATCTTGATCACCGGCGCGGCCACGAACATGCTTTCGAGCGTGCAGTAACTAGGCTGCGAGCAATAGGTATCACCGCTCGCGCAATCGAGGCCCATAATGGCCACGATATCGCCCGCCTCGGCTTTGTCGATTTCTTCACGCTTGTCGCTGTGCATCTTGACGATGCGGCTAAAGCGTTCTTTCTTGCCGGTGCGCTGATTGAAGTAAGCTTCACCCTTGGAAATCGAGCCTTGATAAATACGCGTGTAGGTTAACTGGCCATATTCGTCGTCGACGATCTTGAATGCCATCCCCACGAACGGATCATTGGGATCGCTAGTCAGTGGCACCTTCTTGCCCTCTTCCTTGGGATCAAGGGCATAGAACTCGCGATCGAGCGGCGAAGGCAGGTAGCGATTGACTGCGTCCAACAGCGGCTGGACCGCCTTGTTCTTGAAGGCCGAGCCCATGTAAACGGGAGTGAAACCTTGGTTGATCGTCGCATTGCGGATGATCTTGTGGATCAACGGCATCGGGACTTCTTCCTCGGAAAGCAAAAGCTCCATCAGCTCATCACTGTACATCGACAACGATTCGAGCAGATGATGACGACCGGCTTTGGCTTCTTCGAGCAACTCGGCGGGAATTTCTTCTTCGCGGACGGTTTCGCCATTGGAACCATCGTTGTAGATCGCCTTCATAGTCAACAGGTCGATCACGCCCTTGAAGTTATCTTCCTTACCAATGGGAAGCTGCATCGCCACGGCATCGGCGCCGAGCTTTTCGCGGACTTGCTTCACCACCGAAATCGGATTAGCACCCGTGCGGTCCATTTTGTTGATGTAGGCCAAGCGGGGCACGTTGTAGCGCTTCATCTGACGGTCGACCGTCATCGATTGCGACTGGACGCCGCTGACCGAACAAAGCACGAGCACCGCACCGTCGAGGACGCGCAAGCTGCGCTCCACCTCGACCGTGAAGTCGACGTGACCCGGGGTATCGATCAAATTGATCGTGTTGCCCTGCCATTGAACTGTCGTGGCCGCGCTGGTGATGGTAATGCCACGCTCTTTTTCGAGCTCCATGTGGTCCATGGTCGCACCATCACCGCCACCGCGAACGTCTTCAATTTTGTGAATACGCCCGGCGTAGTACAAAATGCGCTCGCTCAAGGTCGTTTTACCCGAGTCAATGTGCGCTGAAATACCAATGTTTCGAACTTTACGCAGATCCATATATCAACCTCAACAAACCCTTCATCACTCAACAAATGTATCGACGCCGTCGTGTATCGCACACGCGGTGGTAGCTAACTGGGGATTGCCGGAAGGCGAATCGCTTTCCCGGCGATGCAGAATTACCGTACGAGTGACTTCCTGTCACCCTGTCGCAAGGCGGGGTAAACTGGTATTGTGCCTTCGCTGGCCGCTGATAGCTAGTGCAAATGCGATTTCCTCCGGGAAAACCGCCTTGAATATCAATGGACATTCCACATTCAATTCGCACCAGCGTAGGCAGCGGACCAATTTCCGCAAATAGCGATTTCTATTTTACGCGCCGTTTGCAAACTTGCGTATGAAGATTTCGTGCGCCACGTCGTCCGAGTCGATACGTCCGCGGCCAATAAGTGCTTTTCCTGCCATTAGATACGCAATATGACCGATTCATCCTCGCCGAATGCTGGCATGGCCACTGACACGGCCTCCAACGAGCCACGCCCCGTTGCCGCCAAGCTGCCCGATGGTTGGCTCTCGCGCTATCCTTGGGCCACGTTCATCTTGCCCATGGCCGCGTTCATGCTGCTTGGAAGCTTTGAGCCCACTCCGCCGCGGAATTTCAAACCCAGCGATGCCGAGAACATCACCGAGCTTCGTGCCCAGCTTGAACGGGCCGAAGCCTTAGAATCCACCAGCTCAGGTCTCCTCCCCAAGTTCTCCTACCAAGATTATCCGTGGATTTACACGGCCAAGCTCGCCCTCGTAATTCTCACAATGATCGCCGTCTGGCCCGGGTACCGCACATTCCCCTGGCGGGTGAGCTTCCTGAGCATCGTCGTCGGCGTCGTGGGGGTCGTTCTGTGGATTGTCCTCTGCCACATCCGTCTCGAACCGAAAATCATTGGCCCCATTGATCGCACACTCGGAGCCGTTCGCAACGTGTTGCCAGGGATCGATCACCCTGATCCCCCCACGATCGGCCTGATGGCGATGCTGGGAACCGGCGAACGCAGTGCCTACAATCCCTTTGTTTACCTAGCTGACCAACCGGGACTGGCTTGGGCGTTCCTAGTGGTTCGATTCATCGGACTCGCGCTCGTCGTGCCGATCATCGAAGAATTTTTCCTCCGCGGCTTTCTGATGCGATTCGTCGTGCATGAACAGTGGTGGCAAGTTCCCTTCGGCACCGCGACCCGCGCGGCACTGATCACCGGCACGGCGGTACCTATGCTGATGCACCCCAGCGAACTGTTGGCCGCGTTCGTTTGGTTCAGTTTGGTCAGTTGGTTGATGGTCCGCAACAAGAACATTTGGGACTGCGTCGTCGCCCACGGCGTGACGAACTTTTTACTTGGCGTGTACGTCGTAACGTTCAACCAATGGCAACTCATGTAAATTCTATATAACCCGGTTGTCCCGACCGGGCCTGATACATAATGTCCGAAATCACCACCCCCGACAGCTCACTCGTCCCGCCACGGTTCCTGTTCCGCTTTGCGGTCGAAGTTCACCGTTGCGATCCCATCTGGACCGCGCAAGGCATCACACTCGACGAAAAGTACCGCCTTCCGCGGCTCGCCGAGCTCGACAGCGAACGACAAATCGCCGATGTCCGCATGGCCTGGAGCCCGCAAGGCTTGGCTTGGTGGGTCAAAGTCGAAGGCAAGGCCCAGCTCCCCTGGTGCCGTGATTCGCGCCTTGAAGACAGCGACGGCCTGCAAATTTGGGTCGACACCCGGGCAACGACCAACATCCACCGTGCGAGTCAGTTCTGCCATCGCTTTGCCTACTTGCCACGAGGTGGCGGGCATTCTGCTGAAGAGCCCGTTGCCGACCAGTTACTCATCAATCGGGCTCGTGAAAATGCCCGTCCCGTACGGCCACGCGAATTGCAGGCAAAGGCCAAGGTCACCAAGAACGGCTACGAGCTTTCCTGCTTAGCCACGGCGATGTCGCTCTACGGCTACGATCCCGAAGGTTCGCCCAAGCTGGGATTCACCTATGCGCTGCTCGACCGCGAACAAGGCTTGCAAACCTTTTCGCTGGGCACGGGATTCCCCTACGAAGAAGACCCAAGCTGCTGGGCCGAGGTTCTGTTAGTGCCCTAAGGAGAGTGGGAGGCGTAAGCCTCGCGCAAATGTTGCGCTGTGATTGTGCTTCGCTATGCCGGGGACTAACGTCCCCCGCTCGCCTACTTGCCGCAGCAGAAAAAATCTTGGCTACATCGATTCACGCGATGACACCGCGGTTCTACGAATTGCGGGCACCGACGATCAAGTATAATCGCGGCCGAAGCCGCGATGTTAATGCGAAAATACTAGAATAAATCGCCAGGGTCAGCGCGCCCGGTTCTGGAATGGCTACGCGGTTCGAGACGAAAACGCCACTTGATCCGTCGGTGAAGATAGCGGAAAAAACGAGCTGGCCTCGGTCGTTGAAGCCGCTGGGGCGGCCATCGCCGTTACCGGTGTTGTTCATGAAACTTACAGAACTCACGATTCGAACGTCACCGGGTGCCACTTCCAGCGAGTCACCCTCTAGGACAATGAGCTGCAACATGTTGTTGGCGTCGGTCGCCCAAATGCCACGGTCGTTAGCATCCGTGATGCCGTTGCCGGTCAGGTCGGCAGCAAACGCCGTTTGGCCGGCACCATTGAGCGCTGGCCCGCTGAAGGTGAGGAAGCTGTCGTTCACACCGGCGGACGTGCCTGGAGCCGGATCGCCCTCACGGGCAACGAGCGCTAGGCTGCCTGAGCCCTCCGACCAGATGCCATTGTTGTTGGCGGTCGTGACGCCGCTGCCGATGAGGAAGCCGCGAAATGCGGTCTGCCCGGCTTCATTTAGCACAGGCAAATCTGAGATACCCAAGCCGAAACCACTGAAGTTCACTCCGCTGGGTGTGCCAGGGGCAGGATTGCCTGCGCGGGCGACCATTGTCAAGCTGCCCGATCCCTCCGACCAGATGCCTAAGCTATTTGAGGCCGTGATGCCACTGCCGGTGAGGTCGGCGCGAAATGCAGTCTGTCCAGCGCCATTGAGCACCGGCGAGTAGAAGAAGCCGCTGTAGTTCACGCCGTTAGGCGTCCCGGGGGCAGGAACGCCCGCGCGGGTAACCAACGCCAGACTGCCCGATCCCTCCGACCAGATGCCTGTGGCGTTAGCAGTCGTAACACCGCTGCCTGCCAGCCTGGCGGCAAACGCCGTCTGACCGGCGTTATTTAGCACAGGCAACCCGAAAAAGCTGCTGTAGTTCGCCCCGCTGACTGTGCCTGGTGCCGGATTTCCCCCTCGGGCTATAAGCACTAGGCTGCCCGATCCCTCCGACCAGATACCAACGCCATCCGTGTCCATGACATTACTGACAGTGAGAAAGGCACGAAACGCCGTCTGGCCGGCGTCGTTGAACACTGGCGAGTCAAAGCCGGTGTACTTGACGCCGCTAAATGTGCCTGGGGCCGGGTTTCCCTCGCGGGCAATCAAGGCCAAACTGCCCATTCCCTCCGACCAGATGCCGCTATTGTTCGCGCTAGTGACGCCGTCACCGCTGAGTTCGGCACGAAAAGCAGTCTGGCCGAGGTCATTGAGCACGGGTAAGTTGAAGTCGCTATATTTCACGCCGCTAAATGTGCCTGGGGCCGGATTTCCCGCGCGGGCGATCAAGGCCAAACTGCCCATTCCCTCCGACCAGATGCCTTTTTCGTTCTCACCCGTCACACCACTACCTCTGAGAGTGGCTACAAATGCCGTTTGGCCAACGTCATTGAGCACGGCGGTGCTGAAAGTGTAGTAGTTCACGCCGGTCGGAGTACCGGGGGCCGCCTGACCTCTGAGTGCGACCGTGCGAATTATTTGGGCGGTCGCCGTCCCGGCGCTAAACAGCACCGTCGCCGCTAGCGCCGTGAACATGGCAAATGAGGTTTTTTTCAAGTGCTAGGTTCCTGAGGAAACTTTAGGAGTCAATCTGTAAGATTACTCTAGTAGAAGGCCGAGCACAATTTTTTACAAAAGAATGGCGTGGATTATTTCACGCGGTCGTTCTCAAATAGCCGCAGTACTCCGAACCGCAGAAACGGCGATCAAGCTGCTCGCCTACTTGCCGCAGTAGTCGATGATCTTGGCGATTTCGCTCTTCATGTCGGCCCGCTCGACGATGCGGTCGATGTAGCCGTGGGCGAGCAGAAATTCGCTCGTCTGAAATCCCTTAGGCAACTCAATGCGGATCGTCGCTTTGATTGTCCGCGGGCCAGCAAAGCCGATCAAGGCCTTCGGCTCGGCAAAAATGATATCGCCTAGCGACGCAAAACTCGCGGCCACGCCACCCATCGTCGGGTTGGTGAGCACGGAGATAAACAAACCCTGCGCCTCGTCGTAGCGAGCCAGTGCAGCCGAAACCTTCGCCATCTGCATCAGCGAAAAGATGCCTTCGTGCATCCGAGCACCACCGCCCGAACCGCTTATGATGATCAGCGGCAAGCGTTGTTCGGTCGCACGTTCGATCAGCCGGGTGAGCTTCTCGCCGACAACAGAACCCATGCTTCCCATGATGAACGCGGAATCGGTGACGCCGAACGCCACGCGTCGAGCGCGAATCATTCCCGTGCCCGTCAGCACAGCATCCTTCAAGCCCGTCCGAGCTTGCTCAGCGACGATCCGTTCGCTGTACTTTTTCTTGTCCTCGAAGCCCAGCGGATCGGTGGGCGAGAGATTCGCATCCCATTCCTCGAACGTACCGTCGTCGAGTACGCTCTTGATGCGATCTCGAGCGCTCAAATACATGTGGAAGCCGCATTCGGGGCAGACGTTGAAGATCCGCTCGAATTCCTTGCGGAAGATCATCGCTCCGCAATCTTCGCAGCTGAGCCAAAGCCCGCTCGGCACGCCGCGCTTTTCCCGGGTGGGTTTGGCTTCGTCGTCCCGCATCGGTTTCGCTTGCTCGCTCGTAATATCGGTCTGGCTGGATGCCATGGGCTTGTTGGGGATCGTGATCATAAGCAGGAGAGTTCAGAAAACGTCCACCTCTAGTATATCAGCGGAGAAACATGCCAGCCATGCCGCGTTATTTCGCCATCGCTTGCGGTGGAAAGGGGTCGAAAAACGCCCAAGCCTCAGGTTTCTAAACGCGGGGCAAGCTCCGCAGCCAAATAGGCCTCGCCATCCCTCTCGGCGTGCCCATTGGTCTCGACATGTCCGTTGGTGTGGGCCACGCCGTTCACATCGGCCGAACCATTGAGGACGACCGTCTGCTCAACGCCGTGCGTGAGCAATTCCCACGCAGGCCGCGACTTGCAGCAAGTGGTCCACAGATTCCCCAAATCATCTTCACGAACAAGATTGCACAGCAAACTCGCCAAAGGCTCGGCCAGGACCAAGGCCACGGTCCCCGACTTGTGCTTCTTGGAAAGCTTATCAATCGCACCCTGTAGGCGCTCCTGCGCTGCGGCGACAGGTTCCCCTTCGGGGGGGCACACCGTCTCAGGATGTTCGATCCACTGCTTGTAAACCTTGGGCTGCTTCTGCTTCACGTCTTCGATCAGCATGCCCTGCCACAAACCGAGATCCAGGTTATACAGGTCTTTGTTGGTTTTGACTTTTTGTTGCAGGCTTACCGAGACCAATTCGGCCGTTTGCTGGCTGGCTTGATCGGGCGCGGAATATATCGCTTCGACCTCGTGCTGATGCAATTCTTCAGCAAGCGTGGCGACTTTCTGCCAGCCTTCTTCACTCAACGGCAAATCAAGCGTGCCTTGGATGCGGTGCTGGCAATCGTAGTCCGTCTTACCGGTACGAATTAACAAAATGTTGTTCATAGATGCGAAGTGCGTTTCAATCGCGACTCCTCTAAGGGTCTCAAGTTCGCTGGGCCAACTGCCTGAGCGTTGTCATGCTTGCCGCGTAGTCGGGAGTTTTGAAAATCCCCGATCCCACGACAAACATCTCCGCTCCCGCGGCAGCCGCCATAGCTATTGTGTCATCATTGATTCCGCCGTCGACTTCGATCATTGCTTTGTCGTGAAGCAACTCTCGCAACTGGCGTACCTTATCCATCACGCTCGCCGTGAACTTTTGCCCGCCGTAGCCGGGCATCACCGTCATCGCGAGCACATAGTCGCACGCATCAAGCACGGGCTCCACCGCCGAAACCGGTGTGGGAGGATTAAATGCCAAACCGGCTGCCCCCCCTGCGGCGCGAATCGCTTCCAAAATGGGTCGCGGATTATCAGTCGCCTCAGCATGAATCGAAACGAGCGTTGCTCCGGCTTCCACGAATTGCACAGCGTAGCGTTCTGGATTGGAAATCATCAAATGCACGTCCAACGCCAACGGCGTGAGCTTGCGACACGCTTCCACGATCGTGAAACCGTAGGTGATGTTCGGTACGAAGTGGCCATCCATGATGTCGAGATGCAAAACCTGTGCACCTGCTTCTTCCACCGCGCGGATCTCTCGTTCCAAATGTCCAAAGTCGCAGAGCAACATCGACGGCAATATAACCGGCGAGTCGGCACGCAGTTCGGAGAACTTGGAACCTTCGGACATAACGGAAGATTGGCAAAGAGCTGTGCTCATGGAAGACGAGCCACCGGCTCGACGGGAATTCGCAAGGAATGATATTCGCGAGTCTTAGCCTGTAACGCTAGAGAGGATGGGTAGGGCCTCATTTTTTCATCGTGATCGCAACGGGGCGAAATTCTAGCAGTCTTACGAGGAATCGCTAGGGTGTGGACTCGGGCAACGCCGTTAAGTGTTGCTATACAATCACTTGCGACCTGCTCAATTATCGTCCAGGTCTTCGCTTCTCGGCAATTCCGCCGGAGACTTGATGTTGAGCAACTGATTGAAGCGATCCGTCGTGCGGTAAACCGGTTTCGGTGCCTCGCCTACTCTTTCGAGTTGCAACAGTCCCCGGCGAATCAATTGATTCAGCAGCGCATCGCTCCGCGACCCTCGTGCACGAGTCACATCTTCAGCACTTACCGGTTGCCGATAGGCCACCACCGACAACACTTCGATCGCTTGCGGCGTGAGTTTCACCTGCTTGCTGCGCCCACTCAATCGTTGCCGCACGATTTCGTGTTCGGGCCGGAGATGCATCTGGTAACCGGCGCCTTCCCCGACGATGTGATAGCAGCAGCCATTCTGCTCATAGATTTCATTCAACTCGGTCACCAGCGCATCGACTTCCTGCGGCGAAACATCACGTATATGCGCGGCCATGGATCGATTCGTGAGCGGCTTACCATCGGCCAGCCCCACAAACAGCATTCCTTCAATGATCATTCTCGGCGACAGAATCTGGCGGTCATTGGCAAGCGTCGTGGTTTGTACTTCATCATGCGACCGTGTGACTTCCGCTGCAGTTGGTTCCGGCGTTTCGACGGTTCCCGTCAAACGCGCGAACGCCGCCGAGAGCCGATGCAGCGAAAACCGCCCGCCACCCTCATTCGTTTCTTGATTATTTGATGATTGAGCCACGCGCGGATCATACGTCGCGCGTTCCGCCAGCTACAAGAGCGCTCCCCAGCGATTGCTAGCTGCTAGCCATGCCCCCCGAGGACACTTGCTGATCTCGACAAACGGCCAAGCACGGGATAGATACCGCAATCTCCCAGATCATTTGGCCTATAAGCATTTTTTATGACTAACTATCTCCTTGCGCTAGCTGTCGTACCCCCGATAAGTCCCGAAGCTGAAGCGAATGCCAAGCTCCATGCCGAGACACTGCGTTTAGTCCGTTCTCTCAACTTTAGCCAACTCGATCAACAACATTGGTTGCACCTAGGAGAATACTACGGCCTACGGGCGATGTTCGTCGTCGTGCTGATGATCCTCGCTTGGACGCTTTCCAGTTGGACATCCTCGATCGTGCAGAAGGCGCTGACGAGAATCAAATTCGACGAAACACTCACCCTGTTTCTCGCACGGCTCGTTCGCTGGGGCATCTTATTTCTCACGGCGCTGACGTGTCTTAGTTACTTCGGCATCGAAACCACAAGTTTCGCCGCCCTGATCGGTGCCGCGGGCTTGGCCATCGGCCTCGCGTTCCAGGGGACGCTTTCCAACTTCGCCGCCGGGGCGATGCTGCTCATCTTCCGTCCCTACAAAGTGGGCGACACGATCACCAGCGGCAACTACCAAGGCACGGTCGCGGAGATCGCCCTGTTCACTACCGAGGTCGATACTTTTGATGGTCGGCGGGTCATTATTCCCAACAGCTCGATCTATGGATCGGTCATCGAAAACGTCACCTACCATCGCCTGCGGCGAGTCGATGTCCCCGTGGGCGTGGCCTACGACGCCGACATCGACGCCACCCGGCGAGCGTTGGAACGAGCCCTCACGATGGTTACCCAAGCGGTCCGCGATCCGGCCCCCGATGTGGTACTCGTGGGGCTTGGCGATTCCGCCGTCAACTGGACCGCCCGAGTCTGGGCCACTCAAAAAGACAATTCCACGGCCAAACAGGCCCTCATCCGTGCCGTGAAAATCGAACTCGACCAAGCCGGCATCGGCATTCCTTTCCCGCAACTGGACGTACACCTCTTCCAAACGGACAAACAGCCGCTCGCCGCTTAGCGACAACCAGTAGCTTGTCGGACTGCACAATCGGCGGTAGCCTAAACCGCTGCTAATTACTTGCCGCGTGTTGCAGGAATAGGTTCCGTGGACATTTTTAACTTGGCCGAAGTCCCCGCGTTTACGACCAAAGACGGGTCGGAGATTCGCGAGTTGCTGGCTCACCGCAATTCGTGCATCACGAACCAAAGTTTGGCCGAAGCGCGACTGCCCGTCGGAGGAAGCACGGCACCGCACTATCATCCACTCTGCGAGGAAATTTATTATTTGCTCGCAGGGCGCGGCCGGATGCAGATTGAAAATGAAATCCGCAGCGTGGCACCTGGCGATGCAATTGCGATCCCCCCTGGCAAACGGCATCAAATCACCAACATCGGCGACGAAACATTGCGGTTCCTCTGCTGTTGTGCTCCAGCCTACGAACATGAGGACACCGTCATGGTGAACGATTGGCCCACCTGCTGATTCACCCGGGCGAGACGACCGGGCTTTATAACAACCAACCACACTGACAGAACTCACAATCATGACCCAATACCGTACCGAACGCGACACGATGGGCGAGATGCAAGTTCCCGCCGATGCCCTTTACGGAGCCTCGACCGCGCGAGCCGTCGACAATTTTCCGATTGCCCACGAGCCCGTTCCCGCTGCGATGATTCATGCCTTTGGCCAATTGAAAGCCGCCTGTGCCGAAGCCAACATGAATCTCAGCAAGCTCGACGCGAAGCGCGGCGATGTCATCGTCGCTGCCTCGAACGATGTCGCGGCCGGTAAGTACGACGTTCATTTCCCGGTCGACATCTATCAGACGGGCTCAGGCACGTCGACCAATATGAATGCCAACGAAGTGATCGCCAATCTAGCCAACGAACGGCTGGGCTTCGGCGTCGGCGCCAAAGGTAAAGAAGGCGCAGTCCACCCCAACGATCACGTCAACATGGGGCAATCCTCCAACGACACATTCCCCGCCGCGATGCACATCGCCGGAGTGACCGCCCTCACGCGAGATCTGCTCCCTGCGCTTGGCCGCTTGGCCGAAGCGCTGGAAGAAAAAGCGAAAGCCTGGGATCACATCGTCAAAATCGGTCGCACGCACCTGATGGATGCCACGCCGATCCGCGTGGGTCAGGTGTTTGGCGGTTACGCGGCCCAAGCCCGCTACAGCGAAATCCGCGCGGGGCGTGCGCTCGCTCGCTTGCTCGAAAACATGCCCATCGGTGGCACGGCCGTCGGCACAGGCATCAACACCCATCCCAAATTCGCCGGTGAAGTTTGCACTTCGCTTAGCAAGCGGCTCGGCCACGAATTCCACGAAGCGGCCAATCACCCCGAAGCCCAAGCCGCCAAGGATTCGTTCGTTGAAGCCCACGGGGAACTAAAAACCATCGCCGTGGCCCTCACCAAAATCGCCAACGACATCCGCTTGTTGGGTTCCGGTCCGCGTTGCAGCATTTTCGAGCTTTCGCTCCCCGCCACTCAGCCGGGTTCCTCGATCATGCCCGGCAAGGTCAACCCGGTGATCTGCGAATCGGTCATCCAAGTCGCCTGCCGCGTGATCGGTAACGACACAACCGTAACCACCGCCGGCTTGGGCGGCATCGGCTCGCTGTTTGAGTTGAACGTCGCCATGCCGGTGATGATCGACGCGTTTCTTGAGTCGGTCAAACTGCTGGCGAATTCTTCGAATGTGTTCGTCGACAAGCTACTCACCGGATTGGAAGTCAACGAAGAACGCTGCAAAGAGCTCATCGACCAGTCGTTGATGATGGTCACTTCGCTTGCCCCGCTGGTGGGTTACGAACAATCCGCCACGTTGGCCAAAGATGCGTTCAAGCTCAACACAACCATTCGCCAGTTGTGCCTCGACCGCAAGATTCTCCCCGCGGAAGAACTCGACAAAGCGCTCGACCCCATGTCGATGACCCACCCCAGCGCGTAATTAGCGCCGGTGCTTGCACCGCGCTCAACGAACTCAGTGCGCCGGTGCTTGCACCGCATGTATTGCCAGCACACACATTGGGGGAATTGGCAAAACTTTTCCAATCGTTTTAGCTTGTTCGATTGCAGCAACTTTGCCGGCGCGGACGATACAACGACCGAGGCGGGAAATCTCTCCGCCGCGTGTATTGTTTATCCTGCAAAGTCTCGCTTGCGGATCGAAGATCATGGAAGTTTCGTTTGCTCGCCGACTCGTCTATCTCCTTGGCATTGGACTCCTGTGTTCGTCAAGCCTCAAGGCCGCCGACACCGGTTCGGTCGTCTTTGTCGAGGACACCAACGATGCTCCACCCGTCGTGAATGCTGGCAGCGGCTCGTTTGTCGTGATTGACCAGCAATCCGCGCCAACAAGAAAGCAGACGCAATCCAAATCTGCTCCACTGCGCAGCGCAGCACCCAAGAACACGACATCCAAGAATATTGTCCGCCACGTCGCCGAGGTTCCTCGGCTCGACGAAGCGGGTCAACTGCTCATCGAAGCACACACGGCATCCACCACGGCCAAAACCGAAACCGAACTCACCGAAGTGATCGACAAGTGCATCGCCGCGCTTCGTTTGAACATCAAGGGCGAGAACAAACAGTTTGCCACTACGTTGATTTCGTGGTCGCTCAACCGTCGCGGGCAAGTTTATGCCGACGCCGGTAACTCGGAGCTCGCGGACTCCGATTTTGAAGAAGCTCTGAATTTTGATCCCAACAACTGGCGCGCCCTCCACAATCGGGGCGTCTCGTTTGCTGAGTCGGGAAAATTCGCCGAAGCGTTCGATGACTTCAACACGGTCATCAAGACCAACCCTAAATTTGCGAAGGCCTATACCAACCGAGCGACCCTGTTCGTGCAAGCTGGTGATCTGGAAAGCGCCGAAAAAGATTATCAATCCGCTTGCAAGTTGGATGGCAAGCTCGCGTCGGCTCGCTTGGGTCTCGCGCGTGTTTGCCACTCCGGTGGTCGCTGGGATGAAGCCCTCGAGCACTTCACCGCCGCCGCGAAGCTCGATCCCGAGAATCCAGGCATCCTCTGCAGCCGTGGGGATCTGCTTTCCGACATGGGTCAGTATGCCGACGCCTTGGCCAGCTATGCGATGGCCATCGAAGTCAAACCAAGCTTTGGTCATGCTTATCGAAATGGAGCTTGGCTGTTGGCTACGTGCCCCGACGAACAATTCCGCGATCCGGAAAATGCCATTCTCGGTGCCAAGCAAGCCTTGGAATGTGAATACGGCGAACGCCACGTTGCCCTCGACACTCTCGCGGCGGCCTTGGCGAGTGCCGGCGAATTCGACGAAGCCATCGCCACGCTCGAAGAAGCGATCGAATTGGCACCATCCACGGTTCGTGCTGAATACGTTGCCCGTGTGAAACTCTACGAAGAGGGCCAGCCCTTCCGCACGCAACCCGTCGCCGACATTTCACAAGCGGTCTATGAAGAGATCGACGCCGAATAGCAATCGCTAGCCGCGACTATTTCGCGGGCAAATCGTCGTGCAGACAACGCACGAGCGCCGACACGGCCATCGCCGTGCCGTACTGCTGGTGATAATCGTACAAAATGTAGTCCCACCAACTGCCGTCTTTTTCTTGCAGCGGCATCAGAATCTTGGCCAAGTGATCCTGATAGAACGGTCGCTGGTCCGCAGGAAGTTCGTCGATGCACATCGCTGCGTAATAGTGGCCGTAGTAATAAAAATAACCCGCCACGCCAAAATCCGCGAAGTGCGGCGACTGCGCCGGATAGTTGCGTTTACGGCTCATGCTGAGCCAACCGTTTCGCACGATCAGCCGGTCGAGCCATGTTTCGATGACTTCGTCGGTCACTATTTTGTCGCCATACATCCGTAGCGCCAGATTGCAAACCTGCGAACGGCCTAAACTCCCCGCCGGGCGATTGATATCCATCCGCGGCGCGTATTTCAAATACTCGCCGTAGGCGTAAGCAAAATCGGGGTAACGCTGCCGCAAAATCGAATCAACGGCCGGCTTTGTGAGCGATTCGGGGATCTTAAAGCCCAAACCTTCCGCTTTCTTGAGCGCGATCAACACGGTCGCCGTGGTGAAACTGATCGAACTTCCCGTAGGACGCTCCTGCTTAGCCCGCCGCGGCTGAATCGCGTTGCCATACTTGTCGGTGAAGGGATCATCGTAATATCCCCAGCCGCCATTAATGAACGAATCCTGCTCCAAGCGGCGAATGTGATATTCAATGAACTTGCGTAACCGGGCTTGCAACTCGGCATTGCCTTCAGCTCGATCATATAATGCGACGGCCGTCTGAACGCCGTAGGCATGCCCCCACACATTGTAGAGCGCGTGGCCAAAGTAGTCGTCGTACATATCCGGGGCGCTCCGCCGCAGGTCGCCCCCTTCACCCAACAACCAATCCTGCGAGCGATCAATGGCCGCTTCGATCTTTTCGTGTTCTTTGCCATCAAACAAAGGGCTCGCGGCCACCAGGGCTTCAATCGCTAGTGCCGTTGTGCCCATCCGATAGGCATGATGAGCCCCCGGCACGGGAGCCCAAATCTTGTAATACTTCCCGTTCTCCGAACGCCCCCAAGCCCCCGACTTGAGCTGCGTTTCGATTAGAAAATCGACGCCGCGCTGGATCGACCGTTTAATCTCAGCCCGACTCGGTGACCTCGTCGGCTGCGGCTTGGGCCCTTCCACCGACAACGGATAGACAGGCTTTTTATCGGTGGCAACGCTCGCCACGTCATCTTCACTCGCCAGACCAAGCGACGCACAGAAACTCCACACCATCAGCGCAAACAAAAACCGCACTGACAAATTCTGAAGATAGTTAGACATTGAATCTCAGACTAGGCCGGAACGAGCAACGCGAGTTCCGGCAACAGAACTATTCGTGTATTTCGTGTCTATTCGTGGTTACAAATCCTACTCTTCCTCTTCTTCATCCTTCTTCTTGTCTTCCTTGACAATTTTATCTCCCACCTTCAATCCAGACAGAATTTCAACCTCTTTATCCTTCGTCTTGCCGACTTTCACCTCACGGCGCACCGGCTCACGGTCGTCTCCCTTGAATAGCATCACATACTTGATCTTATCATCGTCCTCATCGGTATTGATCAAATCCGCTGGCACCATCAGGGCATCTTTCTTGTCGTAGGTCGTCACTTCCACGCTGCAACTCATCCCCGCCACGAGCCAATCGGGCAAATCTTCCTTATCCAGATCGAGCCGCATTTCAAACTTCTTGCCGCCCCCAGGAATTCCCGCCAGCTTGGTCACTTTGGCCGCCAGTTCATCGTCGGTATCCGCCGTGGGAGTCGTCGTGGCCTTCATCCCAGTCTTAAATTCCGGCAAGTCTTTTTCGCCGATGTTCGTGACAACATAAAGCGGCCTTTGCTTGACGATTGTCATCAACACCGTGTTCGGCGGAATCATGCTATACGGCACAAGCTTCGCCATGATCGAGCCGATCTCCGCCCACTGCCCGCTCACGCAGCGGCCATAGTAAACCGTGCCGTCGGTCGGAGCCTTAATCACCATGAGATCACGATCTTTGAGCAATTTCGCATTGGCTTGCAAGCTCTTGGATCGCGCAGCCCGCTTCTTTTCGAGATCATACTTGCCTTGGGTAGTTCCCAGTTCCATCGCCGCTTTGGCTTGTTCCAGCGCGAGTTTCGCCTCGTTCAAAGCCGTCGTGTAGAACAAATCGTTCCGCGGCAACGACACATTGAGTGTGTAATCGCGATTCGCTTCTTGAAGCTCCAACATCAACTTGGCAGTCGAGACTTCAAATTCTTGCCGACGCAAAACAATCTTTTCGGTCTCTTCGGTGATCTCGTCGGCCTCGTACATCTTTTTGAGCTGTTCGAGTTCTTCTTCTTGCGAAGCGAGATCTTCCTTCGACGACTCGTAGCGATACTTGGCAATCCGCTCGGCAAATGGGCGGTCCGTATCCACATAATATTTGTGGTCTTCAACTAGCTGATCGTGAGACCGCTTCGCCGCTTCGTAGGCGAGCTTTAATAGCTTGTCGGTTCGCGGAGCTTGTTCCTCCGCCTGCATGAGTGCCAATTCACTCAGTCGCTGATCGATTGTTTCATCGGCAAGCTTTTCTTCAATTTGCTCATCGTCGAACCGCACGAGTACGTCACCCTTCTTGACTTCCGTTCCATGCTCGACCGCTTCCTTGACCACATAGCGGGCCCACGTATCCGGCCGCAACGCGACTTCTTCCATATTCTCCGCGACAAAGACTCCGTCGAGTTTTTGCTCGATCTTCAGCGGCTTCTTCTTCACCGTGAAGGGTTTCGCCTTCGGCTTCTCCTCGGCCTCGGATTTCTCTTCATCCTTCTCGGTCGACTCGGCCTTCTCCTTAGCGTCAGCTTTCTCTGATTTTGATTCTTTATCTTTCTTGTCGCCAATTTCTTTTTTGGCCGGTTTCTTGTCTTTTTTCTCAGCGTCTTCGTCATCAGCCTCCTTGTCGTCGGCATCATGCGCGTCGGCCGACTTCTTTTCGTCCTTGCTCTTCGAGTCGTCGGACTTCTTGTCGGCTTCTTTGTCGGAATCCTCTGACTCATCAGCCGGATCGGGTTCCTGATCTGGCTTGTCCGCAGCAGCTACCGCGGTCGTCAAAACCAAATTTACATCCCGAGCCACCAGCGGCGCCCGCAACATGGCCAAACAGACAAGTGTCGCGCCCATCAACACTAGCGGGCAACGATTCAACACAGACATGGAGGGCTCCTTGCGGCGGGACGCGGACTTATTCCGCAAAATTAGTTGAGGCGGCATGAATCGCTCATGATTTCACAATGGACGAATTCACCCGTTCCGGCAAGTTGGGAAAAATTTACGGTCGCTAGATTCTAGCTCTCACACCCGCTAAAACCTACTTGCAGCAGGAAAATCACACGGAACACCCCTCTCCCTGCACCAATCACTGGCCGACAGTTGCGTGAAGGCACGATGTTTGGAGAGACACATTCAATCATCACCCGCATAAAATCCATAATCGTCACAATCCTCCACGGCTCACTCCCATGAAAATCTACACCCGCACTGGCGATGACGGCTCCACAGGTCTTTACGGCGGGGGACGTGTCTCCAAATGCGACTTGCGAATCGACGCCTTTGGCGTGGTCGACGAACTGAACGCCCAGCTCGGCGTCGTCCGTACCGTTGAATTACCGGTGAATTGCGATGCGATTCTCTCATTGCTGCAAAATCGCATGTTCGACATCGGAGCCGAGTTGGCTACTCCCCAAGCCGTCGAACATGGCACAGCTTATTTGCAAGAAGCCGATGTCGCCCGCGTCGAAAGCTGGATTGATGAATTGGAAGCGCCGCTCCCCGCTCTGCAAACGTTCATTCTTCCCGGAGGCACGCCCGCCGCTGCCGCGTTGCATTTGGCCCGCTGCATTTGCCGCCGCGCGGAACGTCGTGTGGTCGCTCTCGCGCAAACGTCTCCCGTGCGAGAAATAGTGATCCACTATCTCAATCGCGTAGGCGATCTGCTGTTCGTCATGGCCCGCGCAGTGAATCAAGAACTGGGCCACGCCGACGTACCCTGGCAAAAGACAACCACGGTTTAGCATCGCAAATCCTAATTCTCCACGCTGCCTACTTTACTGCAACCAATAGGCTTCATATCCTACCATTCTGCCAAACCCTGTCCGTTGAGAATCGGATGGCTGGCTTGGCCTCGCATCGTGTAACAATGCTGCTTGCTGTTCAGCGGCGAACATGGGTGGCTCGGCTAACAAGTTCCTTATTCAATTGGAGAGGTGATATGCACCGAGTATGGCCCGGCGGATGTTTTGTCCTGCCCCTTCTTCTTGCATCCGTTTTCGGCAGTTCCTTGTCGGCGCAGGAACTCACGCTGGAATCCGTTGACGAAAAGGCACAAGCCGCAGCTGTCGCTGGCAACACCGCTTGGATGCTCACTTCCAGTGCCTTAGTGCTCTTCATGACGGCCCCTGGCCTGGCCATGTTCTACGGCGGTTTGGTGCGCAAGAAAAACGTGCTCAGCGTGATGATGCAGTGCGTCTTTCTGATGGGACTGATGACCGTCATTTGGGCTCTTTACGGTTACAGCCTCTCCTTCGGCGGCGACGGGCCCTACGTCGGCAATGGTGAGTATCTCTTCATGAACAACGTGCAACGCACCTGGGATGCCGACACCGAATCCCCCGTCGAGCTGTTTTATCTCGATACGCCGCTCCCGCTGTATTGCCACATGGTGTTTCAGGGAATGTTCTTCATTATTACCCCCGCGCTCATTTGCGGTGCGTTTGCCGAGCGGATGAAATTCAGCGCGATGGTCGTGTTCAGCATCTTGTGGGGCACGCTGGTTTACTGCCCGCTTTGCCACTGGGTATGGGACGGTGGCATCCTGGCGTTCAATTCACCCCATGCCATTGCCGGCGGTGCGCTCGACTTCGCCGGGGGAACCGTTGTGCATATCAGTTCAGGCATTTCAGCCCTCATGTGCGCGTTGGTCATCGGCAAGCGCAAAGGCTTCGGCAGCGAAGACATGCGACCCCACAACCTTACCTACACCGTGCTCGGAGCGGGAATGTTGTGGGTCGGGTGGTTCGGCTTCAACGCCGGTAGTGAACTCCTCAGCGATCATCTCGCCAGCAGCGCGTTCGTGGTGACCCATTTTTCTGCCGCAGCGGGTGTGCTGGGTTGGTCAATTTATGAATGGTTCCACAACGGCAAGCCCAGCGTGTTGGGTGCCGCGTCGGGTGCCGTCGCCGGTTTGGTCTGCATTACTCCCGCAGCAGGTTTTGTGAATCCCATGCCTGCCTTGCTCATGGGTTTTGTCGCAGGCATCGTCTGTGCCCTCGCCTGCGGTAAGCTCAAGCCTGCCTTCGGTTATGATGATTCGCTCGACGCCTTCGGCGTCCATGGCGTGGGTGGCACGCTGGGGGCGATCCTCACGGGCGTCTTCGCTACGCGGGCCTGCTGGAATATCGACGGCGGAAATCCCTTGGGATTGATCGAAGGGGGCAGCAAGGTTTTCGTGGGCCAGATTGCCGCCGTGGCCGTTACGATTGTGTTCAGCATTGTCGCCACGCTGATTATTCTTAAGGTGATCGACATCGCCATGGGCCTGCGTATCAGCCCCGAGGGCGAAACCCGCGGCCTCGATATTACCGACCATGGCGAAGAAGGTTACATTTTCTTCTAGGCCAAGGCGAACTTTTACCAGTAAACTTAAAGGGCGGGCCCGGCTTGCTCTTAAATTAAAAACTCACGGAGTTACGTGATGAAGAAAATCGAAGCTATCGTGCGTCACTTCAAACTCGAAGACGTCAAGAACGCCTTGAGCGAACTCGGCATCGCGGGCATGACCATCACCGAGGTCCGCGGCTTTGGCCGCCAGAAGGGACATACCGAAACCTATCGCGGCACGGAGTATGCCGTGGATTTTGTCCCTAAGGTCAAAATAGAAATTGCCGTGTCCGAGGAAAAGTCCCAATCGGTGATCGACACCATTATCAAAGCCTCGCAAACGGGCCAAATCGGCGACGGCAAGATCTTTGTCTCCGATCTGGTCGAAACGATTCGCATCCGCACCGGCGAAACCGGCAATGGTGCGCTATAATAGAATTGGCAACGCTTGCTCCCCAGCCGCGGCCCAAAAAGCCGCGGCTGTTTTTTTGTCATTCGGAATCGAAAACTCAGGATGCCCGCCAGTCTGCAAATCACCGACACGCTGCAACAACTCCGCACCGAGTTGCAGACCCGTCGCGCCGAGATTCAGGCCAGCCACGATCGCGGACTTGCCGGTGCGCAAGTCTCCGCCAAGCTTGGCTCGATGCTCGACACGATCCTCATGCGTCTCTTCGAAGCATCGCTGGCCATTGCTCCCACTGCCAAAGCCGACAAACTTCGGGCGAATCTCGCCGTCGTCTGTTTAGGCAGCCACGGCCGTCGCCAATGCTCGCCGTATTCCGACGTCGATCTCATGTTTGTTTATCAGAACCTACGGAGCGAAGAAGTCGCCGAAATACTGCGACCTCTCACTCAGGGTGTGTTCGACATCGGCTTGCAATTGGGTTCCAGCATTCGCAAACCCAACGAAGCGATCCAACTTGCTCGCGACGACGCCGTGATCTGCACGTCACTGATCGACGCGCGGTTGCTGCTAGGAAGTCAAACGCTATTCGAAGATTTTCGCACGAGCTTCGAGAAAATGGTCCGCCGTAATAGTAAATCGCTCTGCCGCACCTTTCTTGAAGCGCGGACCCAAGAACGCAATCAATACGGCGAAAGCGTCTACCTCCTTGAACCTCACGTTAAACGCTCGCGCGGCGGTTTGCGGGATATTCATCTCCTGCGTTGGCTCGGCTTTGCCGAATTCGGCGCCGCGGACCCCGACCGTTTGCATCTCCTGGGGGCGATCTCCAAGTTCGATCACCATCGCCTGCAATCCGCGACCGAATATCTGCTGCGGCTCCGCAACGAGATGCACTTCCACGCCGGTTCGTGCGCCGATCTGCTCGACCGCGCCGAACAACTCCGCGTGGCTGAATGGCTCGGCCTTCAGCACCGCAGCGGTTTGCTTCCCGTCGAGCAATTCATGCGCGACTATTTCCGCCATACCAATCATGTTTGGCAGTTGGTTCGCCGCCGCGAGGCGAGCCTTCTGGCTGGCGGTGCTGTGTCACGTGTGCTTGAGCCGATTTTTAGTCGCAGTGTCGGTGCCGACTTCCGCGTCACGATCAACACGGTCGGCGTCACGACCACAGGTTTGGCCAAAATCAAACAAGATATGATTGAAATCCTGCGGCTAGTGGAACTGGCCGCCGAGGAAAAAAAGCCGCTCGATCAACAGACGTATTCCGCCCTGCTTTTGGCCGCTCCCGACTTTCCCGAGGAAGCGACCGACGAAGTACGCCGCCATTTCTACAACATACTCGCCACACCCCACATCGTCGGCGGTGTCCTCGGTTTACTGCACGAGCTGGGTTATCTTGAAAAGATCGTCCCCGGCATGCGGCACGTGCGCTGCTTGCTCCAATTCAATCAATACCACAAATACACGGTCGACGAACATTCCTTGCGCGCCGTGAGTGAAGCCGCGAGCTTTGCTTCCCGCGAGGACCGCCTGGGCAACGCCTATCGCGAAGTGGCCGACAAACGGGTTCTCCATCTGGCACTGCTACTTCACGATTTGGGCAAAGGTTACGAAGAAGATCACAGCGAAGTCGGCAAACGCATCGCCGAAGAAACGGCTAAACTCTTTCAGCTCGACGAACGCTCCACGGACGATTTGGTGTTCCTGGTTCACAAGCATTTGGCGATGTCGCATCTCACCTTCCGCCGCGACACATCCGACGCACGCCTACTGGAAGGATTCGCTCGCCAAGCGGGCACCGTCGAACGCCTCAAGATGCTATTCGTTGTCACTTGCGCCGACCTCGCGGCGGTAGGTCCCGACGTTCTCACGGCCTGGAAGCGCGACGTGCTGGCCGAAGTCTACTCGCGCACCGTCGGTTTTCTGGAAGACGACGACACGACCGACTTCCGTGCGAAACTCACGGCGAAATCCGCGGCCGTGCTCAAGGAACTCAGCCCCGCCCAACGAGCCGACGAATGGTTCGTCAAACAACTCGAAGCCCTCCCGACGAGCCATCTCACGAGTCGCGACGCACCTGAAATTGTCGAAATCTTTTCCCGGCTCAAATTGCTTCGGGAGAACGAAGCCACCGCATGGTGCCATTATCAAGCTTCGACCAAAACGATCGTATGTTCGGGTGGGATTAGTCGTGGCGTTGGCCGAGGAGTCTTTTCCAGTATGGCTGGCGTGCTGAGCAGCGAAGGCCTACAGATCCTTTCCGCCGACATCGACGTGCTGGCCGACGAACTGGTGCTCGTCCGCTACACCGCGACCGACTCCCAATCGTCCAAACCTCCCACGAAACAGCGGCTCAAAGAATTCGAACAAAAAATGGTGGCTTCGATCGATTCTGAGCAATCCCCGCAGTTCCGTCGTGTCTGGGGCCAAGACAAAATCGAAGCCTCACGTAAACTTAGCCCCCAAAGCACCGAAGTTCGCATCGACAACAATCTCTCCGAAAACTACACGATTGTCGAAGTCTTCACCTTCGACCGCACCGGCTTGCTGTATGCGCTCGCCCGTAAGCTGCACGACATCGGCCTCGTGATTCGCCATGCCAAAATCGGCACGTACCTCGATCAAGTTGTCGACGTGTTCTATGTGCTCGCCCGCGAGAATGGCCAGAAGATCTTCGACGAGGGTTATCTCAACCACATCAAGCACGAAATGTACCACGCCGCCGAAGGGCAGTAAGCAAGAAGCCTATCAATTGCCAAGTGCCAGGCTCCGGAACCGGCGAGCCCGCTTCAGCGGGCGTGCTTACACCATAAGCATCTTGCCACTCCGCCAAATCTCCCAGGTCTGGATTTCGCTGCCACGCCAAAAAATCTCGCCCCGTCACCACACCGTCGAAATCAAAATCCCCCGGCAAGCCCACCTCTTGCAAAATGGCAAGGTGCATCATCGACGAAAGTTCTTCCACATTACTAAAAACGGTCCGCTCCGTGGCGAACGTGAAGACCAAGCCATAATCTTCATCGATCCAACTGTGAAAACCTCGAGCCCCCGCCGCGAGCGCATCCACGGTCGGTCCCGCTTGTTCCAATTGATCGAGCCACACGCCAATACCATAGCGGTTGTTCCCAGCCGGTGAATTCGCGATGACCTGATCGTCGCTGGTTTGCCGCGTGAACATCTCGGCCACCGATTCGGCCGACAAAACTTGCGTGCCGCTGACTCGGTCCACGCCATCGTTGAGCAGCATGTCTGTAAACCGTGCGAAATCGGTAGCGGTCGATTCCACGCCACCCGCCACGCGTGGATTGGAGTCACTCGCGATGACAAAACTCGTATTCGTCATGCCGAGCGGACCGGTGATCCGCTCCGCAAACAGATCGATGTAGCGCTCGCCGGTGGCCACTTCGGCCGCCGCCCCTGCCGCCTGCATCGACAATCCGGCATACGCAAAGGTCGATCCCGGTGGTCCATTCTGAAGCGGTTGTTCGCTGATCAAAAACGCCGCTTGCCGCAGCGTGATCAAGGAACTGAGCAAAATCGGCGACGACACATCTTCGCCCGGCAATCCCGACGAATGTGAAAACGCCTGCCGAATCGTGATCTCATTGTAACCCGGCTTATTGTATTCAGGCAGAAAGTCGCTTAGCCGGCTGTCCAATGAAAAGCCCATCTCACCGGTTTCGGCAAGCGACATCATCAGCGCTCCGCTGATCGTCTTTGAAGTGCTATCCACATTGGCAGGGCGATCAATCGACCAAGCACCAAACGCTTGGTGATAAAGCAATTCACCATTCTGCAGTAGCCGGATCTCAAACCCCGGCACCGCTTGGCCGACGTTCTGACCTACGAGTGCTCCCTCGGCAAGTGCCGTCAGCTCCGTGAAATCGTAAGCCTCAAGCGATGGCAAGCATACGCCCAGCACGAGTAAGCAACAGGTGACATAACGAGGGGGCATATTAGTCCTCGACACAGGTTTCAAAATTAAAACCCCATGTATCAGCCAAAGTTCCGCCCGTTAGCCGGCATCGTCCCGATGCCGTGAATATTGCCTCACGCATTCAACTTTACGCTCGGATCATCCGCCACGTTCACCCACACGTGCACGTGCGGCGAACCGCGGAAGTGCCACACAAACGATGGCCCCTCGATCCGCCAATTGTCCCATACCTTGTCGCGCCCGATGTCGCCCTGCTCGTAGAAGGCCAGGTGACACTTATCGAGTCCTCCCTGCGCATTGAGGCAAGCGATCACTTCGTCTCGGTCGTTTTGGCGATACGGCTCGACGAGTTTCCGCAAAACTTCCTGCACCCTTTCGCGTTGATCGCTGGAAAGTTCGGTCAGCGGAATTCCTTGAAACCGGCCGCCGGCGCCCTGAAATCCCGCTCGCTCTTCGCGAGGTAAGCCTCGCTTCACCAACGCCAGTTGCTGCTGCTTGCCACTTAACGCTTGATACAGCTTATTCGCCTCAACGGCCTGCGGCCAGAAGACGTTGTTGGGATGGTCGGCTTCTTCGTCAAACGATTCCGCAGCATGGCCATAGAAAATCGGCCCGCCAAACGCTACGTGCTCGGTCGTGTTCCCATCGCAGCGCACAGTCATGTGGCGACCGGTCAACACAAACTCAAACTTGTCGCTTCCCGGTTCACCAAAGATGGCGATGCTGTTTTGCTCGCCAAAGCCGCCTGAGTCGTCGTCAAGTTGGCGATCGATCTTCGCTACCCATTCGGGGCTGTAAAGATTCTCGAAGATCCCACGAATCAGCGCGCGTTGATCCCCCGTGAAGAACTCATCATTCACGTAGTAATCGGTAATGTCCCAATTGTTGGCAACGCGAGTCCGCAAGAGTCCTCGCTCGGAATCAGTGTGATCCCACGCAAAGCAAACCTTCTCCCGCTGGCCAGGAGTGAGTGCCTCGTAAAGCAACTTCACCAGAGATTCGGCCGATTTCGGTGGCGCAACGGTTTGCTCGGCCGCACGCAGCAACAGCGGCGATTGGGCAACAGCCACACCCGTAGCTAAGAGCGTTGCCCCCGTCTGCCCCAGAAATTTGCGACGATTCATTCCGCCGTCGGCACTCGGTACACAACAAGGTCCCCAAGGATCCATCACCAACCTCCCTCTGTCTATGGAAAAGCTGCGCTCATTATTCGCTTGAACCTTGATTAGACCAGAGTGGCGACAACTTCGCAAATTTCGATGAAATTCCGCAATTCATCAAATCATGCAAGCCCCATGTACGCTTGGCTCCAACAACAAAGCCGTTTCGCCGGGTCGACCGTTACAATCGTCAGGCTTAGCAATTGCCACATTGTAATAATCCAGGAGCGAAAAACTGATCTAAAATTGACCATAGTTTTATTGCCCCACTGGACTCATCATGCCCCCTGCTTCGACATTATCTCGATCTCCGTCAAATACTCATAGAATGGGCCATGGAGAGTTTACTTGCATTCCCCTGTCGTTGTTTCGTATTCAACGATCCGTCGCGGTAAATCTCTATTGCCAACTCGACGACCAGAGCACGCCCGTGCTTTATCGCAGCTCCTCGATACCGATCACCGACGACGATATCGTCGACTTGAGAAATCGCGGTCACCGTGCCTTGTATGTTTCCTCGGCCGATTTCATTGCCTTTGGCAATGCGCTTGCCGAGTCGCTCCATGACGCCATCGAAGACGAATCGATCACACCCGAAGAGCGTTTCTCATTCCTGCAATCGGCCGCCGCCGTGGAAATGAACGCTGCCTTCAACATAATCAAATGCGATCGCGCGGTAGGCCTGGCTCAAGGAATGGCCAAACAGATCGTCAAACTCCTTGAAGGGAACACCATCGTCCCGCGCAAATTGTTCGCGATGGTGCAGCACGATTTTTACACATTCACACACGTGACCAACGTGGCCGGTTTCGCCAATCTTCTCGCCGACAAGCTTGGATTTACGGACCCCGCGATCAAAGAGCAAATCACCGCCGGCGCGCTGCTGCACGATATCGGCAAGCGATTTATTCCCGCCTCGTTACTCTGCAAAAAGGGCGATCTCTCCGACAAAGAATGGGAGCTTATAAAAAGCCATCCCCAACGCGGCTACGAAGATCTTTGCGAACGTGACGATATAAATGACGGCCAGCTCATGATGGTTTACTCACATCACGAGTGGCTCAACGGCACGGGCTATCCCGTCGGCATGGTGGGCAACGAAATTCACCCTTGGGCCCGGCTTCTCGCGGTTGTCGACGTGTTCGACGCGATCACCAGCGCCCGCCCTTATCGCACGCCGCTCAAACTCAGCGAAGGCTTGGAATACTTGCAACGCCAAGCCAACACGCACTTCGAGCCTGAAATGGTGCGTTGCTGGGTCTCGGCCATGCAACAAAGCTAAGCTCCTCTTCCTGTCCAGTAATTTTTCGCAAACTGGCATGCTTGATCCGTGCGAATCGCGCAGCGATCTGCTTTGCGCCCTCGTCATGTCGGCCTTCTCGCGCTACACTTTAGCCAAGGCGAGAGTTCGACCCCTTAATCGCAGGCCCGTCATGTCCGAAGACCACCACGAATTCACAGCGGACGACAATTATCCGCACATCGACGCCAAAGATACTGACCGCGAGCTGTCGCAGTACTATTCAAATAGTTTCCTGCGCTATACCGATTTCAAGCCGCTTGCCAAAGGGGGATCGGCCGTTTTGCAGACCTGCCGCGATAGCAATCTAGGTCGCACCGTGGTCATGAAGACCTTACACCCGCATCTCGCACAAAGCGAATACATGAAAGCCCGCTTTCTCCGCGAGGCCCGCGTCACCGCTCAACTCCAACATCCCGCCACCGTTCCCGTTTATGAACTCGGCCACGACGTCGAAGGTCGGCTCTACTTCACCATGAAAAAGGTCGAAGGCGAAACCCTGCGAGAGATCCTCGATAAGCAAAGTCTGGGCGATCCTGATGCACTCGCCACCTACAATCTCGAACGCATGTTGGGAACTATCATTCAGGTGGCCAACGCTCTGTCCTATGCCCATGTCCATGGCGTGGTCCATCGCGACGTGAAGCCCGAAAACATTTTGATCGGATCGTACGGCCAGGTTGTCCTCCTTGACTGGGGAGTCGCCAAGGTCTGGGCCAACGACGACTCGGAGCTCAAGGAGGAAGTCGAGCACGAGATTCTTACCGATCCCGGCCAGCGCCCCGGTACGCCGCTCTACATGTCCCCCGAGCAAATTCGCGGCGGCGGCGACAACATCGATGCCCGCACCGACGTTTATGGCATAGGAGCCGTGTTGTATGAAATTCTCACGCTCAAGGAGCCCCACCGCGGCGAGAACATCAACGAGACCTTCGAGATGATTCTCAAAGAAAGCACAGTGCCTGCCCACGAGCGCAATCCCAAACGGCAAGTCCCCAAACTGCTCTCCGCCATCACCATGCGCGCTCTGGAAAAAGAGCCGACCATGCGATACCAAAGCATGCAGGAATTGATCGAAGCCCTGCGCGACTTCCGCAGCCGAGCCTTGCAGTCACTGACCAAGCATTAACCAAAGCCATTTTTTCGCATTTAATACGCATATTGTTAGATTATTCCGTTTGCGCAATCTTTATTACAAAGACAATCTGACGCGTTTCGTTTGCATTTGCTAGTGATGGCCGAGATTAACCTCCGATTGCTTACTTAGAGCTTGGAGCTCTCGCCCCACATAATGCGATTCCAACTTGCGCTTCGATCGCGCGCCTGCATCTTGAATCGCTCTTTCAAATTTCAGAAAGTCATCGCATGAAGACCAAGGGATTGGTTTGGTGTATGGCAGTTCTACTGTCGCTTCTCTTTATTGCACCTTCTCACGCCGACACGTTGATTGAGCCGAGTTTCGTCGAACAGGCAGTTGCCACCGACGATCCCGGAGTTCAGCCGGTTGTGTTTCATTCTCACACGAGTGATTGCAACAGTTCGTTCTGGTTTGCGGGTGCTGAAATACTGTTTCTCGACGTTGATAATACAACCGGGGGTCGAATCACCGCGTCGTTCAACGACAATACCACGCCAGGAACGGAGATCAGTTTTAACACTGGAACAGGTCTGGACGATTTCGCCTATGCACCACGCGTGGTATTAGGCCGTCAACTTAATGAAAACTGGGGCATCGCGACCCGCTATTTTCATTTGAGCGACAATGAGACTCGCTTCCCCACACTCACTCCAGGCACAACACCACTCCCAACTTTTGGTACTTACACCGAAACTGACACGACCAACATGGATTTGATTGATATCGAACTCATTCGAAGTTTCAATCCAGGCAAAACCAAAATCGACGTCTCAGTAGGTGCCCGTCACGCTGCTTATGATGCCCAGTCGCTGTTTCATGCGTTCGGCGTCATCACAACGGGCAACTTTGCCAATCTTAATCTCTCCAACGGCTGCGATTTCGATGGCACGGGTGTGGTCACCGGTTTAGTTGCCCGTCGGCAAATCGGTGACGGACCATTCCATGTCTTCCTAGGTGGCCGCTGGTCCGAATTGTGGGGCCATACCGATTCCTTCGGTCGCTCGGCCGGCACGATCGTTAGTAATCCCAGCACACCACTCTCGGGTGCAGCAACAGTGACACGCAACAATGCCGAGAGCTTTATGATTATCAATGAACTCCAACTCGGCGGTCAATTTGATTTCGCCCTTCGCAATCTTCCCGCCTCGGCGTTCTTCCGCGCTGCGTTCGAGTACCAATATTGGGACATCAACGGACCACCCACAGGTGGTGCTGGCTTTGGCGGTACGATCGGCGACCTGACAACAAACTCCTTCGCTTCGGCAGGGTTGGGCGATGCCAAAGCCGTGGGCCTGTCGCTAGCAACCGGTTTCAAATGGTAAACTAAGAGTCAACTTCGAATATTCACGGGCGGCGAGAACTTTCTCGACCGCCCGTTTGTTTATTCCTACAATTCAACATTTTAGCCGGTATCGTTCCGATGCCGCGATGGTTGACTCGAATTATCAGAACATCATGCCACGCTGGTTACCCCTGGCCGTTGTTGTGCTTTTCCCACTTGCCGCCCACGGACAGGTGATCCAACAGCAAACCATCCAGCTTCCCACGTTCCACTACTTCGGTGTCTCAACCACGGTCGTCGTCCCCACCCACGGCACGATTCCACTTGGCGGAGTCACCTACGGCGGCATTGTGGCCACGCCGTTCGATAGAGTTGGACCATCATACGGCATCACCCGCGAATCGGTGGGCCTACAAATGGGTGTAACTGTGATCGACAACGAAGAACTCGATCGCGCCGTGCTCGCCGAGGCGGCCCGCCGACGTGGCGCTACCTTCGACGTGTTAGGGCGACCCGTGGCACCACTCGACCAAGCCCCAGATCGCGTGGATGCCCAAGTTTATTTACGCCGCGCCCGCGATGCCGAAGCCACAGGCCAACTGGAAGTCGCCAAGGTCTTCTACCGCCGCGCGGCCAAACTGGGCAGTGTCGAAGCGGAAGCACGCTTGGCAGAACGTGATAAGCGATAGTTGGACTCTTGCATATCGCTTCCGCCGAGGACGTTCATTGCCGTTGCAAATCAACGGCTCAAGCAACCAGCATTCGGGGCGCCAATAACCCAGCCGGGGCCGAAAAACACGACAAATCGCCGCAAAATCTGATTTTCTCGAACTTTCTGATACCAATTTCCATGATTTGGCGCCTCTTAAATTAGTTCGCCACACTTATCTTGAGTCATTCATAATCGGGGAGGAGCGATGAGGCTCGCTCTTGCAGCGGTAGCTGTCTGGTTTGCTTTGGGCGGGGTACTCTCCGCGGTCGAACCGATCAACATCGGTTTCCTCTGGCACATGCACCAGCCGATTTACTACCCTGGGGAAACCATTCTCCAGACCCAGGCGGCTGGACGGTTTTCATTCAATCTCTACGACATCCATAATCAACGCTTTGGACCTTACACCAGTTGGCCGAAAGACGCGCTTCAGCTGGGACTCAGCCAACCGCACCTTGGGGCTCAGGTTTCTTTTTCAGGTTCCCTCGTGCAGAACCTTAACAACCTGGAATCGGTGGGCACAAACGGTGGAATGTGGAACAATTGGGAGTCTTCGTACAACACAGCTCAGGCTTGGACCACGGCCGAGGGAAATCCACGACTCGATATCGTGGGCTTCGGCGCACATCATCCGTTGATGCCGCTGTTGGACGAGCGCGACATGCGGATGCAAATCAAATTGCACAAGCATGTCATACAGCAAACCTTCGGCACGGATGTGCCTTACTCCAAAGGAATCTTTCCCGCGGAAACCGCCTTCTCAACCCGGATGATTCCAGCACTTTTGGCCGAAGGGCTTGAATGGGCGATTGTCGACAGCATCCACCTGGATCGGGCGACGCAAAACTATCCCCATACCAACGCCTCCAACCTATACGCTCCGAATCGCGCCGATCAGATCAATCCTGACCCGGCGGCCAATGGTGGGGCCTGGGTACAACTGAATAATTTATGGGCCCCCAGCCGTGTCAGTGCTCCCTTTTCGTATCAACCCCACCACGTGCAGTATGTCGATCCCAACACGGGTTTGGCCAGCAAAATTGTGGCCGTTCCAGGTGCTCGCTACGAGGGAAACGAAGACGGCCGAGGAGGCTACGGCGCGCTGCAATATGAGGCCGTGATGGAGCAGTGTCGTCAGTTTAACACCGACCCCGATCACCCGATGTTCGTCCTGCTGCATCACGACGGCGATAACTTTGGTGGTGGCTCGGAGAGCTACTATCATGGCAATTTCCAGAACATGGTGAACTGGGTTTCCAGTACGCCAAACTACGATGTGACCACCGTGCAGGATTATCTCGACCGCTTCCCTGTCGATCCGAACGACGTTGTCCACATCGAGCCGGGTTCATGGGCGGGAGCCGACAATGGTGACCCCGAATTCAAAAAATGGCTCGGCGACCCAAACTCCTCCGGTTGGAGTCCCGATCGTAATTCATGGGCCGTGCTGACCGCCGCCAAGAATCGAGTGTTCACCGCGGACGATATCGCCCCCGCGACGAACATGCAAGGAATCTACACCGGAACGGGAACCCCCACCGAACGGGCATGGCATTATCTGCTGCAGGCCGAAGCCTCGGACCACTGGTATTGGGACGGCACCGAGATTTGGGACAGCAACGTTACACGCGGCAGCAATCTGGCAGTCGCCCAGGCCAATCAGGTCTTGAACAATTTTTCGGGCGTCGAGACAACCGCTCCGAGTGTCTTTCTCCCTCAGCGCGAATCATATAATCCTGGGGGATTCGAGTGGAGTACATCACCCGAGCCAAGCGAGTTTGAGGTCTGGACCTTTGCCTACGACGTCAGTGGGTTGTCCAGCGTGACACTCAAATATCGCATCGACAGTGACGGATTCAATCCGCTCGACTCGTTTCATAATGAAACCTACGCGGGTGGATCCGAAGTTGGCTCCTGGATGAGCATCCCGATGACTTCCAGCGACCTGGCACCACCAGCCAATATTCTCGCTCCTACATACCGAGCCTTACGCTATGGAGGAATGGTCACCGGCATCGAGAACTCGTTGGTGGACTACTATGTCGAGGCGATCGACCTTCTGGGCAATACCGCACGGACCGATATTCAGCACGTTTTTGTCGGTTCCTCGACAATCACACCTTCGAGCATCGTTACGATCAACCCCAATCCGGCTCAAGCAGGTCAACCAGTCACCATATCCTATGATCCAAGCGGGGGGCCCTTGGCCAGTGCTTCGCAGGTTTACTTGCATTACGGCTTCAATGACTGGGAAACTGTCCCTTCACCAGACTTAGCGATGACCTGGAATGCCAACTCCGAAAAATGGGATGCTACCATCCCGGTAAGTATGTCCGCCAACGTGCTCGATATGGTATTCAACAACGGCTCGAACATCTGGGATAATAACAACGGGCAGGATTGGCAATTCGCGGTCGAAGGTGCGCTGGCACCTCCCGAATTTGAGATGGATGGACTCCTTGACGCCGAAGCCCAGCTCATCGCCTCCAATGGAACCCGTGGTTTGTATGCAGCTGTGGAAGGTGACATTCTCTATCTAGCAACTCAAGATGCCGGCGAAGGGAATGATGTCTTCATTTATTTGGCTGATGTGCCAGGTACGATGCAACCCGCCAATTGGGCCAAAAGCGGCCAGATCGCAGGATGGGATGCTTTTTTAGCCGACGAAAACAACAACAATTTTGCCAGTTGGTTTGATGCCGTGGGCTCGAACGAAGTGGCCTCCGGCAACGGTTTGGGATTCTTAGAAGGGACAATCAATCTCGCTGAGGAATTCGGTGTGACTCCCGACCAGATTTACCTTGCTGTGGGTCTTTATCAATCGCAAGATGGGGGAATGCTCGTGAGCAGCCAGCAAGTACCCGCTTCTCTCGATGGCAACGGCAATATCAACCCTGGCGAGTATATCCTTCTGCAACTTTCGACTCCTTACACGGCCGACTTTGACAATGACGGCGATGTCGACGGCGCGGATCTAGAAATCTGGCATGAGTCGTTTAGTCTTAACGACCTTGGTGATACAGATGACGATGGAGATACCGATGGCCGAGATTTCCTGGAATGGCAAAGGCAGTTCGGCAGCGGCGTCAGCACGCAGATCGCCACACTGCACAGCAATTCCAGTGGCGAACTTACCGCCGCCACTAATCTCCCCGTTCCTGAACCAAGCTGTGGTTGGCTCTTGGTCTCTATTGCAATTGCCTCAAGTGGAAGTCGTGTGCGCAACGTAAATCGCAAAGCTTAACATTGCATGGTGTGCTGCAGCCATACATGACACCACGCTCTATCTCTTAGATCTTGCCAAATCCAAGTTCAACTTCCATTCCATTCGGAATTTGATAACTCTCTTGAACAGGAGGGTTACAGCCTTCACTTCTGGCACGTCCCACAAAAAAACGTCGAACGCTGCGCTTGCACGATCCTTTCGATCGTTCCCTGTCGACAACGAGGGCAAGCTTGCCCTGCGCGGTCGTACACGCGGTGGGCATTCTGATAGCCCCCCTGCTTATTGAGCGCGTTGCGATAAGTACCATCGCTCAGCGTTGAGCCTTCGTACTGAATCGCCAAGTTCAGGACCGCATGCGTGGCCTCCGCAATTCGCTGCCACTCACGCTTCGTGATTTCGCTACAACGCTTGCGCGGATGAATACGTGCCAAATGCAATATCTCGGCAGCGTACAAATTTCCAATCCCCGCCACAGCCCGTTGATCGAGTAAGGCGACCTTGACCTCCCGCTGCGAATGGGCAAGCCGCGCTCGATATAAGTCCCCAGAAATTTCCAGCGCATCCGGCCCTAACTTTTCCGGCCCGAATTGAATTGCAAATTCTTTTGCTGAAAACAAGCGAACACTTCCCAGCCCCCGGCGGTCCCAATAAAAGATCTCCGCGAGTGGACCGCCCCGTAATTCCAATCGCCAACGCAAATGTTCCTTGGTCGGGGCCTCGTCGACCAGCACCAAACCCGTCATGCGTGGCTCAATGACAATCGCTTGCTCTTCATCCAACCAGATTACCACCCGCTTCCCCACGCGGCCGATCGTGGAAATCGTCGACCCCACCACACGGCGTCGAAACAAAGCCGGCGCGGGCTGGATCGTGATCGGCAACCGCTGGCAGCGCACTTTCTCCACGGCGGCGATTTGACTCCCCACCGCGGCTAAAATCCCCCGCCGCATCGTTTCCACTTCAGGCAATTCAGGCATGGAAGCAATGGTAAATCTGAAATGGGAAAAGGCAAATCTCTTATTTCGCTGAATTCACCAATCGAGCATCTCATATTTCAGATTCCCTGCCCTTGACCCTCATCAACGGGCTATCGAGAATCGACTGTTTACCCAGGACTGCGACATGGCAACATCTCCCACCCCAGCTACTGTGAACGTTCCCGATGCCGCTGGTCGCTATGGAGCGTTCGGCGGACGCTACGTGCCCGAAACTTTGGTGTTCGCTCTCGATCAGCTCACCAAAGACTACGAAGCCGCGAAAACGGACCCTACGTTCCAGGCCGAACTCGACGACCTGTTGAAAAACTATGTGGGCCGCCCCTCGCCCCTCTATTTTGCGAAGCGCCTCACCGAAAAATGTGGCGGGGCCGAAATTTGGCTCAAGCGCGAAGACCTCAATCACACCGGCGCCCACAAGATCAACAACACGCTGGGGCAAGCGCTGCTCACCTTGCGGATGGGCAAAAAGCGAGTGATCGCCGAAACAGGGGCCGGCCAACATGGCGTCGCCACGGCAACCGCCTGTGCCCATTTCGGTCTCGATTGCGTCGTCTACATGGGCGAAGAAGATATCCGCCGCCAGTCTCCCAATGTTTTCAGCATGAAGCTCCTCGGTGCAGAAGTGCGACCCGTGAGTAGCGGTTCTCGCACCTTGCGCGATGCCATCAACGAAGCGATGCGCGACTGGATGGCAAGCGTCGAAACCACGCATTACATCCTCGGCTCGGTCGTCGGTCCGCATCCTTTTCCCCAGATTGTTCGCGACTTCCAATCAGTCATAGGCCGCGAAGCCATCGAACAATCTCGCGCCCAGTTTGTTGACCTTCCCAACGTCGTGGTCGCTTGCGTCGGCGGCGGCAGCAACGCCGCGGGCATGTTCTACCCGTTTGTGAATTTGAAAGACGTCGAAATGGTTGGCGTCGAAGCCGGGGGTCGCAGCAACAAACCCGGAGATCATGCCTCGCCACTGACCTACGGCAGCCCTGGCGTTTTGCACGGCAGTTTCAGCTACGTGATGCAAGACGAAGACGGTCAAACGTGCGACGTGCATTCCATGTCGGCGGGACTTGATTATCCCGGTGTCGGTCCCGAGCACAGCTACTGGAAAGATTCCGGCCGAGTGAAGTACACCAGCTGCACCGACGAAGCCGCGATGGCGGCGTTCGATGCCCTGGCGAGTTTGGAAGGCATCCTCCCCGCGCTCGAATCATCGCACGCCATCGCCGAAGCGATGCGACTCGCCGCCGAACGCGACAAGAAAGAACGTATCGTCGTCTGCCTTTCAGGCCGCGGAGATAAAGACGCCTCCGAACTCGCACGGCTCAAGGGCGTCAAATTCGGTTAATTTCTATTTAGTCCCGCCACTTGTGGCGGGTATTACTCGTAGCACGGGATAAATCCCGCGGCTAAATAAGTAAAACACTATGTCCGCAATCGACAAACTCTTCGCCGAGCTTCGCCAAACCAACCGTAAGGCCTTGATGCCCTTCATCACGGCGGGCGATCCCGATCTCGACTTCACCGCCCAAGTGATTCAAGAGCTCGCCAAGCGCGGCGCATCGATGTGCGAAGTCGGCATCCCTTACAGCGACCCCATAGCCGATGGGCCCGTGATCCAAGCTTCGTACACTCGCGCGCTTCAGAAGAAAGTCAAACTGGCGGGCATTCTCGACATGCTCGGCAAAGTGTCCCCCCAAGTGTCCACGCCACTCGTGACAATGGTCAGCTATGCGATTATCTATCGCCACGGAGCAGAAAAATACGCCGACGATCTCGTCGAGCGCGGCATTGCGGGCATGATTGTCCCCGATCTGCCCGTCGATGAATCGCCGGCACTCGCCAAGATTTGCGCCGACCGCGATCTGAGCCTCATTCAGTTGGTCACACCGCTCACTCCGAAAGAACGTGCTCTGCGCATTGCCGAAACTTCGAGCGGCTTCATTTACTACGTCTCCGTGGCTGGCATCACCGGGGAACGCACCCAACTTCCGCCTGATTTACTCGAACGCGTGACCTGGCTCCGCTCACAAACTCCGCTCCCCGTTTGCATTGGTTTCGGCATCAGCCAACCCGAGCACGTGCGGCTCTTAGCCCCCGTGGCCGACGGCTTGATCGTGGGTTCCGCCATCGTGCGCCGCGTGGCCGAGGCCGACAGCAAAGGCCGCGACGCCACTATCAAAGAAGTCGGAGATTATCTCCAGAGCTTATTGTCGGCACTCGATTCCTAATCCAGCGAGCCAGGTCGTCCCGACCCCGATACGACCCCGACTGAAATCCACCTTCTAAAAAATTTGACCTTGTCAAAATCGGCAAGTTAAAATTAAAAGGGTTACGGTTCATCGGTCGGCTTTATGTGCTGCTGGTACAAGCCGACAGGCGTGCGACGCAACCGACCCCTTCCCCCACCGATGGAGGTCGCCTATGACTGCCGGTTCCCCCCGCCCTGGCCGCAGCGAAATGCTGCACCGCTTTTTTGCCGGGATCACCGAGTACACATTCACCACACAACTCGGCGTGGCCGATCCCCCTCTCGTTGACTATCTGACCGCCCTGCTGACGCACTTCGTTCGCACCGATGCGATCTATGGTATGCGAACTCCCACCGGCCAGCGTCTCGTGGCTGTCGTCGACATGCTCGAAGAAGCCCAATGCCGCCAAGGCCCAGCCCGCCGCCGCGTGCATCGCCACATCGGCGACTTCACGCTGTTCTGGTTGGGAATTTATCCCGAGACCGCCGAGAACCGCCGCAAGCAAACCAAAGACAGCCTGATCAACTATCGCGATCAAGGCAAACGCAACTATCTCTTGGCCAGCCGACTCCCCACCGACGAAAGCTCCGCCCCTGACGACGTACTTGAACGCTTGAGCGATTGCTTCGAGTTATGTGTGTACGGCCTGGGCGAAGTCCGCCGCGAATGGGAACAACGCGAAGGCGACAAGCCGATTCTGCTGGGGTAGAATGTTCTTTCCAAGCACGAAAGCCAAACACTGTGAAAACTTACGAATTCAACGTAATACCCAACGGCGTCTCACAATTGTCTGATGACGAGGGGATGCTTTGTACGCTGCAGGCTGTGATGACGGCACGATTGTGAGTCGTGACGGCACCGCATTCTTTTGTTTTTCACGCGAGCCATCTTCTCTGGAAGATGCCATCACAACTGCGGCTCACGCCATTCAAAAAGCAGGCTTCCATTTGGCACATATCGAAGTGGGTTGCCCGGTGTAACGTCACGTCACCAATCCCTTCGTCACCATCATAAACACGTCCTCGAGCGTCGGCTCGCGCTCGGCGAAGGAGATCAGCCCGCAATCCGCGGCGACCAACTGACGCATCAAGCGCTGCACGTCTGCGTCTTGGCCCACCATCTCAAACACGCAAGTCCGCGCGTTAACGTCGACCCGCTTCACGTTGGGATCGCTCTGAATCAAGCCGATCCCCGCCTCGGGACTCCCCGTGAAACGAACTTCAATGTGCCGATTCTTATTGATCTGGCGGTAAACCTTATCGATCGGTCCGTGCAGCAAGAGTTGCCCTCGCTCGATAATGCCGATGCTCGTGCAGCAATCGGCCAGCTCCGTGAGAATGTGGCTCGAGATGAGAATTGTCTTCCCCATCTTCCGTAGCTCTTTCAACAGTGCCTTCACTTCCAGCCGCGCACGCGGATCAAGCCCACTCGCAGGTTCGTCGAGAATCAACACCGGCGGATCATGCACCAACGTTTTCGCCAGGCACAACCGCTGCTTCATGCCGCGCGACAAGCCGTTGACGTAATCATCTCGTTTGTGCGTCAGATCCAATAGTTCCAATACGTCGGATAGAACTTCCTTACGCCGCGCGGCGGGAACTTGATAAGCCACGGCAAAGAAATCCAAGAACTCCCACACCTTCATGCCGTCGTAAACGCCAAAATTGTCGGGCATGTAACCAATGCTTCGCCTCACGGCAATCGGGTCGCGCGTCACGCTATGCCCGTTGACCGTACCCTCGCCGTGGGTGGCCTGCAACAACGTCGCCAAAAAGCGAATCGTCGTGCTCTTCCCCGCGCCGTTTGGTCCAATGAACCCAAACATCTCGCCCGCAGGGATTTTCAAATTCAAATTCGCCACGGCCACAAAGTCGCCATAGTGCTTGCCAAAATTGGTAATCTCGATCATGGCGACTCGTCGTTCTCGGTTTGCGTAACAACATCGGCCGGGCTATTCACGTCGGGCCGCGATGCAGCCAAGGGACCGTATTCCAAATGGGCAATCACTACCGTTGCCCCCTTGCGCTGCGAAGCTTCAGGAGCCACTTCCATCCCTGGCAGACCTTCGTCGATCACTCCAACCAATCGCGTTTCCATTCTTTGAGTGGCCGACCTATCGTGCTTATCTTCAAACTGGCAGGCCAGCTTCACAAGTGCATCAACATTCATGCTTGGAATCAATCGTCCCGCCGCCGCGGTCACACGTTCGTTAGCAAACGGCAAACCCTTAGGATCCCAAATCAAGGTCCGCATCCCCAACACGGCCGAGCGTCCCGCTTTGATTTCACCTAACCAGCAACCTTCGTAACGCGGCTTGCCATTGCGATCAAAGGTCCGGCGGATCACTACTGCATCACGAATTTTAAATTGAGAACGATTCTCCACCTGCGCTAGCCCACGCGATGACTTCCCCAACCGCAGCGGCCCATCAAGCGGCTGAATCTGCTCGGCGTGTACTAAGCGCGTCGCCGACGATGCCACAGTCAACCCTTCCAGCCGCGGCGAACTGCTCTCGTCGAACACCACCGAAGCCTCCCAGGCTGTCGGATCTTTTTTGTTCGCCGGAAACGGCAGCACCAATGCCGCTTCCTGATCGGGAAACTCGATTTCATACGTCGTGGACAGCGACGAATACATCGCCGTGAATCGCGACAACACGCCGCGGTCATGCGAACCGAACAGTTCCAATACGCCGACTTCCGTCTGCGCGCGAACAAATCCGATGTCGAGTTGCGCTTGCTTGACCACGGCCCAAGTTCCCAACATCGCTACAAACGGCACGGCAATCCACGCCCATTCCACCCGCTGGATGGTGTGAAAGATCAACCAATTCACGGGAACAAGCACCATCAAATACAATGCCAAGCAGGCAATGATGAATCCTGCCCCAGGAACTTGCACACCAGCCGCCACCAGCAAGAGTTCCCGCGCTATGTCCGCCGTCGGTGAAAATTCATCCCAAGAGCCAACCCCACCCGGGCGATCAACCACCATCTGGGGAATCTCTACGGAACCACCGAATTGATTGACTTCAACTTCTTTGGGCGGCGATGTGTTGGCAGCGCTTTGCGCATCGCGGGCAAACAGCCGCAGCGGCGTCGTGAAGTGCGCGTCCAGCCGACGATTATGGTGATCGACCCAATCCGCTTGCAGCGCACCATACGGCCCCGACGAAAAAATCCGCCGTGGCCGCCCGAACAAAGCACCATTCAAAAAGCTGTCAAACCCCGACCAATTGATAAACTCGCGCTCGGCCAACTGAAAAGCGGACACCATAATCACGCCGCGCCCCACGTCGTGCGTGACAAACAAATTGTCCGTGCCCGCGAGCGACCGGCTGCCGTCACGTTTCTTCAGCACGATACCCGAGAACGGTTGCCGTGGTGCGAGCGCCGCAATCGCTCCGCCACTCTCTCGTGCTCCCCAATGTGTCGACAACGGTTCCAGGTCCGCTGTTTTAAACTCCCGGGGACCTCCGTCATCCGCTGGCAGATACTCATCAAGGAAACTTCCTTGCAGCGAGGCCAGCGAATCAGGCCCATTGATAATCAGCCGCCCCCCCCAATGCACCCAATCCAATAGCGCGTCCTGTTGCGCCACTGACAGCCGCGTGGGATCGACTTCGTCCCACACCAGGAATGCCACGCTTGTCCACGTGAGCGGATTCTCCGGCAAAGGAATCGTCGCCCCTGCCTTTAATAACGAAACTTGATAGTATGCCTGCGAGCCTTCGGTGAACTCTTCTTCCCACGGAGCTCGCACGGAGTTCGTCACCTTGAGAAACGCATACTTCGCGGGCTCCTTGGCCACAACGACGATGTTGTATTGATACGCGGGGATCCATGCAATCTTTGGCTGGTAAAGAAAAACTCCCGCCCCCGAATCGCGATCCACCAACTCTGCAAGCAATCGCGTCCCTTCGGTCCTCTGCGGCAGAAACAACTCTCCTTGGATGTCGCGCTCTTTGCCATTCACGAGCGTGACCCCACGAGTCACTTGTAACCCAAACCGCGAATGCTCGAGCGCCACCTGTCGTTGATTTTCGTCCAAAATCTCGGCGGAGAACCTACCCACGAAGTCGTTGTAGTTCGCCTGCATCGTTTGAACCATCGCGGTCCAATGCCCCGGCTTGAGTGCGATGGTTGGCCCATCTTGCACACCAGGATCGACGACGACTTCGCCGAACTGCGGTCGCAACGGCCCGATCTCCAGCGGCGGCTTGCGGCGTTCTTCCTCTTTTTCGTCGTCCTCTTTGGCATCGTCTCCCTCGGCGGCAGCTTCCTCCGTGGTTTCCTGCTCGGGAGAGTCCTGGGCAATCGCCATCGGCCCTGTTGCTAGCAAGTGGAACCATGCCAATAGTCCCAAACGCCAACTTAACTGCCAAACCGTCTTTCGAAGTCGTGGGGATAAAATCTGCATGGTCGAGAAACGCCTCTCACCGCGAGCCGGAAAACGTGCTGTCATTCTACTCCACGCCCCGTGCCGACACAGCCCGCTAGCAATCGCGACTTTTGGCATGGCGAGGCCCTGAAGTTTTTGTTATTTCACCCCTCCTTGCTAATCATGTCCGTGCTCACCAGCGTCAATGTCGCTCATGGTTTCCGCATTTTCGCGCTTCATCTGCCTTACGATCCTCCTCGCTTCGGCGGGCTGCACCAGCCTGCCGTGGCAGGAAAATGAACGTACCTCGATCATCACCCCCGCCATGCGCATCGCCGCGATTCGCGAAGGGGCCGCCCGGGCCCGGGATGCCGACTCGACGGAGCAGCAACGCTCGGTCGATGAAATGGTCGCTCAGATTCGCACGGAGCGCGATCCCTTGGTCCGCCGCGCGATTCAGGAATCCATCGCCGAATACCAGGTTCCACTCGCCCGTGATGTGCTGATCGCTGGCCTCAAAGACGACAACCCCGAGGTCCAGATGACTTGCTGCCGCAAGCTGGGCGAACGTGCCGAGCCGGAGTCGGTTGCCGCGCTTCGCGAAGTTTTGCAAGCGTCCGATAATTTGGACCTTCGTCTTGCGGCGACCGATGCCCTGGGGCAGATCAACACCCCCGAGGCTATCGAAGCGTTATCCGTCGCCGTTAAAGACCGCGATCCGGCCCTGCAATATGCCGGCGTCGAAGCGCTCAAAAACTTAAGCGGCCAAGACCTGGGCAACGACGTCAAAGCCTGGCAGCAGTTCACCGAGCAAGGCGACGCCGTCATTCAGCCCAAAGCTTCGCTCGCCGACAAAGTCCGCCAGTATTCTCCATTCTAAGCTTTTTGATTCCTGAATACGGGTGCCACTGCCCACCTCGCCCTCCGGTGCTGGAACAACTTGCACTGGCGTCGAAATTTCGACTCCGCTTCACCTCACGCCAGCAGCTAGCAGACTCTTCACGTTTGCTTTGCTCCCGTAAATCTCCCACCTTCCGTTTCCGTAAAACCCGCGGACATTAACACTTTTTTTGGTGTCAATTCTCACCGCCCCTCACCCGATACCAACTCCTGCGGACAGTTTCGCGCTGTTCGTTGTTTGGGTGCTGAGAACCGTTTGGGTGAGCGCGACTTCAAGCGGAGGAAGTCCTTGCCCACTTATCGGGTTCTCGCACCACAGTTAAGTCGGGAGTGCCACATCCGTGGCAGTCGGTTCGTAGTTCAGGGGGGAGTGACTCGATGCAACGTCGGTTGCCAGAGTACGCGCGGATTCGCCAGAGTTTGCGCCTGATTCTGTTGGGTGCGGTTGTGGCTGCCAATGCGCAGTTGCTGCTGGCCCAAGACTTTTCCATCGAGAGCGATCCGTTCGATACGTCGTCCACGCTCGATTCGCACGTGCCACAGCAGAATCTCATGTGGCAGTCGACTGTCAAAGGGTTCATCAAGGATGCTCGTCCAGGGCAACAGAGTGCCAAAAACGTCACTCCGACGCCCGTAGAATCTCGGCCCGTGCAAATCGCCGATCGGCCGCAGACGACGCCCACACAAACTTCTTCTGCCGGCAAGATATCCTCTTCGCCGTTCAGCAAATGGATTTCGCCACGTTCCTCGGGTGGTCGCCCTCGGGCGATCCCGTCGGCCGATATTACGCCCACACCGCTCAACGAGCCAAGCGACTCTCGCGGGCCACAACTCAGTGCGCCAACTGTGATCGACGATCAACCGGCTGAACACGAAGCACGAAATCGCGCGACCGTGCCCGAAGTGGCTCGCCGTCCCATGATTACTCGCCAACCGCAGCGTACTACTACGAGCCGCCGCATCGGCGAAGTGCTCGATCAAGAGCGCATGCCAATCGGTGATGAAACCGAGGAAGAGCTCAACGCCACGCCGCTTAATAACTACCCTGCGCCCGAGGCAGAATCCGACGACAGCACGTTGGAAACCGTTCAAGAAAAGCTGCCGCCGCTCACCCGTAATCAAAAAGCGCTCCGTGAGCATGTCCGTCGCGTCTTGCGTTACTACTATGAACGTCCGATGAACACCCGCGACCGCAGTCCCTGGGAAGTGATGCACTGTGCGCTTTCTTATGAAGTTCACAGCCGCATGCTGCAAGGGGGACCACAAGGCAAACCAGTTTCAGCCGTGGGTTGGCTCTGCTTCAATCAGTCCTGCCGCCGCATGAAGCTGATGCACGTCGATGATGAGGGCGAACTCAACGTCAAAGTCGGTCCGGCGCTACAAGGTCATCGTGGCCAATTGCTCGCGATTCTCGCCCAGGCGAAAGTCAGCAGCGAGTACCCGATGCTCGTCGATGGTCACGAGTTCAAGATCAAGGATCTGATCAAGGCCGAGATGGAAACCTGCTATCCACGTACCGAGCTCACCTTCAAGCTCATCGGCTTGATGCATTATCTCGACAGCGAAACTCAGTGGATGAACGACCAGGGCATGCAATGGAACATGCGCAAGCTGGTCACCGAGGAAATCAAACAGCCCATTCGTGGCGCCGCGTGCGGTGGCACGCATCGTCTGTCGGGCCTGACTTTGGCTTACAAAACTCGTGAGGCCCGCGGTGAGGCGGTCAACGGCGAATACGCCCAAGCCAAACGATTTGTCGCTCAACATCAGCAGTATACGTTCCGCACCCAGAATCCAGATGGCAGCTTCAGCACCAACTGGTTCCAAGGCCGTGAGGACGAACCTGATATTGATCGCAAGCTCAAGACCACGGGCCACATGCTCGAATGGTTGCTGTATTCGTCGACCGACCGTGAGCTCAACAACCCACGCACCACCAAAGCCGTATATTTCTTGACGAATCTGATGTATCAGAACCGTTATCGCGACTGGGAAGCCGGGCCTCTGGGCCATGCAATCCACGCCCTGGTGGTCTACGATCGCCTGATGTTCTCCAAATACGATGCTCCCGGCGATATGCCGATGGCAATCCGCGACACGACCATTACCGGCTCACGAGGCATCCGTTGAGCGCCCCGTTTCTTCCATTGAAGAACCTCTGTTTTTGCTCTAAATTGCAGAGTCTCGCCGTTGTTGGCCGGCGTTTTCTCTCACATACTTGGGTGGGGCAAGGTATTACTCGCGTAACAGCTTGCTAATTGTGGATGGCACCGTTGTCGAAAATCTCCGAACAACTCCAGGCATTTTGTGAAATTGCCATCCGCCTCGCCAAACACGAAGAGGCCGACGCCCTGCTCTTCTTGCTCGAATCCGCTCTCGACTGGCAAAAGCTGCGCGAGATCACCGGCGATCAACAAGTGCTCTTGGCCAGCGATCACCAGGAACACTTGGTAGGTGCCGATGATTTCGATTTCGACACCGTTCTGCTCAACATCCCCGACAGCCCCGTCTATGAGCGATTGACCCAGGCGCTCCTGGAAAGCGTGGCCGACGACCTGCTCACCCCTGGGGCCTGTGTTGTTGCCCTCTATAGCGGCTTCGAGGTCGACACGATCGATTCGGTGAGCGTCATCAATCTTGATGAGCACCTGGGGCGGCTAACGGTCCATGACCTCCGTCAACTCGAAACTCGCGTGCCGCTCGACACGCTCAAGACGACTGTCGACCTAGCCGTTGATATTGGCCGCGAAGGCCGCGAGGGTAAGCCGGTTGGCACGTTGTTCGTCGTGGGCGATCATCGCAAGGTACTCAAGCATTGCCATCCGCTGGGATTTGACCCAGTTCGCGGCTACAGCGTCGAAGAGCGCCGCCTGGAGGATTCCAAGGTTCGCGAGTCCGTGAAGGAGATTGCCCAACTCGACGGTGCGTTCGTTGTCTCATCCGACGGCACCATCGTGTCAGCCTGCCAGTACATCTCGGCCCCCGCCGCCGAAATCACTCTGAGCAAAGGCTTGGGAGCCCGCCACTGGGCCGCCGCTGCGATCAGCCGCGCCACCGGCGCGGTCGCCATTACCGTGAGCGAGTCCAACGGCACGGTGCGGCTCTTCCAAAACGGCGAGGTCATGCTTCGCATCGAACCCTTCCGCCGGGCCATGAAGTGGAAAGATTTTGAGTACGATCCCCCCGGCTCGGGCGATTGAAGCTATGATCGGAATGTAGCCAGTGGATTTCACCGATCCCAATCGGCATAGTCCACATGCTTGCTCTATTCCAGTTAAATCTCTCGAAGATAGTTCAACTTCCCTAGCGTATTCCTAACCCGCAAGCAATAATTATTAAAGCGCTAACAAATACCACCAATCGGAGTTAAGTGACGTGCTGAAATATGAACACGAAGAAACGGTAGGACACTGGCTGTGTACCACCTATCACTCTTTTATGTCGGAATTGCGAGATCAACTCGCTCCCCACAACATTACCCATCGGCAGATGGATATCTTAGGCTGGCTGGCTCTGGCGGGGCCACTTTCGCAGGCCGAGCTCGCTAGCCGCATGATGATCGAACCTCCCAGTTTGGTCGGCACGCTCGACCGTATGGAGGCGAGTGGTCTGCTAGAGCGAAAAGTCTGCGCCGAAGATCGTCGCAAGAATATGATTCACCCACTGCCCGCCGCCGAGAAAGCTTGGGAGCAAATCGGCGAATGCGCTGCACGCGTCCGCATGCAGGCCATCGAAGGGATGACCCACGAAGAGATCGCGACGCTCAAGACATTGCTCTACAAAGTCCGCGCCAACTTCACTCAATCCCAAGTTTACGAATCCACTTCGCCGACCGCCGATCAATTGGCCGATCACAAAAAAACGCGAGATCACGTCGTCCCGACGTGACCTCGCGCCCAGCTCTTCTTTCCGTCTCGAAAATGGACCGCACTCAATTCATCGAAAGAGTATTGATCGAGGCTTGCGCCATCACCACCGGCGTGTAACGCAAACCTTTTAGCAATCGCTGCACCGCGTCGTACTGAGCTTGCAGCGTAGCTGCATCGCGATCAATGTCGGCGTATAGATCAGCCTTCAACTGACGGCGGAACTGATTGCACAGCTCAACCAAGCGTTCGCGGCTCGTAGGCGACGTGAACGAACCGTTTTGCATGATGTCGGCCATCAAGTCGTTAAGCTCCACGCGATACTTCACATAGCGTGGTCCCGCTACTAGGGCTGGCCAATAAACCGTGCCCGTGCGGAAGTCGACGTCAAACTCGCTCAAGGGATATTCCAACGCCTTTTCAAGTTCGCGCCGTGATTCCACTAATTGCTTGGCTCGGTGCAATTCTTCCGTCCGTAAAATATCGTTGATGCGTGCCCGATGGCGCGATTCCGACATCATTTCCTTCCACTCAAAATGGGCTTGTCCTTTGTAGAGGAAATTGCGAATACGCATGGCGTAGACCTGTTCCCACAAGATATTCGCTTGAGCATCCAGCAAATTTCTGTCTCCCTCGGCCCGAGTTAAGACGGCCAGCCCTCGCAAAACGCCTTCCTGATAGGTTGACGAATGGAAGTGGGGTGCTTCAGGAGGTGACAGTGCAAAAGAGGCCTGTGGATCGCGATCGATCCATTCCGGAGACTCTGAGAATCTGTATTCCACGGCGTGCGCTTTCACCGCCAGCAGGCAGCTGGCCAGGCTCAACGCGGCCGCGGCGGCCACGCAACTTGTAAAAATGATACGACCGACGACGGGGGCGAGCATGGGGAGGCTGCTTCGCATGGCTTGGGTCTCCTGTGTGAGGGTGAGAAAGACTGATTGGCGACTCACCCATAGAAGCGAAAGCCGCCTGCGAAACGGACAGAAAATTCTCAAAAAATTCTCTCACCTCCAAATTCAGGCCGAAATTCACACCCCCGCGCCACTCCATCTGCATTTAGCCCCCGGTGATCCGTTGGTCCCGCCAACGGCACACCGGGGGGCTTCCCCAGGTGCCGCCCCTCACACCCTCCCCCCTCACCGTTTACCATAAACGCAGGAACCCGCTATTCTCTTTCTCCCTAGACACCGCGAACAATTCATCAGGCCATGTCCCACTCCACCGATCTCCGACCTCTGCTGGCAAATCTAGCAGTGAAACATTCACGCCCGCTCGTCGCCCTACTTCTTATGCTGTTCTTCATTCAGATCCCCAACCTAGCGCTGCACGCCAAAGAACCAGCCGCAACGCGTGCCACTGCTGACCCATCTTCGGGTGCCACTGCTGGCTTGCCCAGCAGTGCTGTCCCCATCGTGATCGCCCATCGCGGTGCTAGTGGCTATCTCCCCGAACATTCCCTTCCCAGCGTCGCCTACGCCCATGCCCTCGGCGCAGACCTAATCGAACAAGACATCGTTCTCTCCAAGGATCTCGAACCAATCGTCATTCATGACCGCATTCTGGATTATGTCGCCAACGTGGCTGACGTCTTTCCGAACCGCAAGCGTAATGACGGCCACTACCATGTTGCTGATTTCACCCTCACCGAACTTCGTCAGCTGAGCGCGCATGAACGGACCAATGGCCACACCGATAAGCTCGCTTATGCCGACCGTTTCCCCGTCGGCGGAGTTCCCTTCGAGATTGCCACACTCGCCGAGCACATCGAATTGATTCAAGGATTGAATCGCTCCACCGGCCGTAACGTCGGCTTACTCGTCGAGCTCAAAAACCCCACCTGGCATCGCGAACAAGGAGGCGACATGAGCCGCATCGTGCTCGACACGCTCGCCAAGTATGGTTACACCTCGCGTGAGGACAACGCGATTATCCAAACTTTCGACGCGTCCGAAGTCGAGCGGCTCCGTAAAGAACTGCACACCGACTTGCGACTTGTGCAATTGATGAACGATCAAACGCTCAAACTCCCCGCCGATGCCACCGAGGAACAACTCAGCGCGGCGCTAGAAAATCTGGCGAGCTATGCCGACGGTGCAGCCCCATCATTGGAAATGGTACTTTCGAGAACTCGTCTGCCAGAAGAATCAAAAGTCACAAACTTCATCGATCTCGCTCACGACGCAGGCCTGACGATCTACTGCTACACATTCCGCACCGAGACCGTCCCACCCCAATTCGCCAGCTTTGGCGAGCTCGTGGAAACCTTCGCCAACGCTGGCGCCGACGGCTTGATCACCGACTTCCCCGATCAAGTCCGCGTGCATCTCCCGGCACAGGTGAAGTAATTCGAGGTCAGTGCTTATTTCTTGATCTCGAATTTCACTTCCTCGATCGTTCCCGTAAAAGCAAAGTCCCCTTGGTTTTTGTAGTCGGGGGCGATGGATGTGATCGAATCGCGCCCCACTTCAAACGGTTCAAGTCCCCCACTACGAAAACCAACCCGCTTGATTTCGCCTTCGCCGGCTGGCTTATCGTTGACGAATAATCGCAAAATGCCCCCCTGCTCCATCGGCCCGACCGCCTCATATTCCGTTCTGAGCGTGACTTTGCCCTGAGGAAGTTCGACTGTTCCGTCGATTTGCGAATTTGCCACGTCGAAAAACGTGTAGCGAAAATGAGGTTTGCCATCTTTGATATACAGCGTCCAACCACACGAGTATCCACCACAGCAGGCAACCACCCCTTCAGCACCCTCCTCGGGCACATCGATGTTGGCAGTGATCGTGTTCGAGGAAGGAAAAATCAGCGGGCTAACCGGTTCCGGCAATCTCACTTTGTTGCCGTAATAGGTCCAAGATGTTCGTGGTGGACCACTGATTCGATTCCGTGGGTCCATCCGCTCAGCCATGCGTGGATCAAGTGGCAGCACATCATACTTTTTGGCTTCCACGAGAAAGTGCTCCTGCAATTCCTTAAGTTTCTCCGGCTCTTCCGTGGCTAGGTCATTCGCCTGGGCAAAGTCTTCCTCGATATTGTAAAGTTCCCACGGGGCAGCCAGAAAATCTCCTTCTTTGCCCGCGGTTGTCCATGGCAGGCCAAAACGGCTGCAAGCGATCCAGCCATCCCGATAGATAGCCCGATTGGTCATCATTTCAAAATACTGCGCAGTCCGCTTATCCTTGGCATCCGCGCCGTCGAAAGTGTAAAGCATGCTCACCCCCTCGATCGGCTTTTGCTCGATCCCATCAACCTGATCGGGAACGGTGATCTTACAAGCCTCGAGAATGGTCGGCACGACGTCGATGACGTGATGAAACTGATCGCGAATTTCCCCTTGGGCCTTGATCCCCTTGGGCCAATGCACCACCAAGGGATTACGCGTTCCTCCCAAGTGACTGGCCACTTGCTTCGTCCATTGAAACGGCGCGCACATCGCCCACGCCCAACCCACTGGCACATGCGGCTCGCTGGCCGGTCCACCAATCTCGTCAATTCGCTTAATGCTGCTCTGCAGACCCAGCTGAACGCCCATCAAGCTTGCTATCTCGCTAAACGTCCCTTCAAGACCTCCTTCGGCACTCGCGCCATTGTCGCCGATGATGTAGAAGATGAGCGTGTTGTCGAGTTCGCCGGACTTCTCCAAACTTTCAATCAATCGGCCGACATGGTAATCCGTGTGCGCCATATATCCGGCGTAGTTTTCCATGAGCCGTTCATACACCTGCTTAGCATCCTCGGGCTGGTCCTCCCAAGCCGGGATTTCCTGGGGCCGCGGGGTGAGCTCGGCATCAGCGGGAATGACTCCCAGTTCCTTCTGTTTAGCAAAAGTGAGCTCACGCTGCTGATCCCACCCATGGTCGAACTGGCCAGTGAACTTCTCCCGCCACTCGGCTGGCACCTGATGGGGGGCATGCACCGCACCCGTGGAGAAATACACAAACCACGGCTTATTGGGATCGGCGGCACGCACATTCTGAATCCAATCGATCGTCTCGTCGGTCATATCCTCCGTAAAGTGATACCCCTCTTCATACGTTTTCGGTGCACTGACTGGAGTCGTGTTGCGATACAACGTCGGATGATATTGATCCGCTTCACCTTGGTTGAATCCATAGAAATACTCAAACCCTAAACCGGTCGGCCAACGGTCGAACGGTCCCGCGGGACTGATTTCCATCTCCGGCGTGTTATGCCATTTACCGAACATCGCCGTCGAGAAACCATTGTCATTGAGAGTTTTAGAAACGAGCGCGGTGCTTAACGGCACGATGCCGGTGTAACCTGGATAACCGGTACCCATCTCGATGATCACACCGGTCCCACAACTATGGTGATTGCGCCCGGTCAGCAATGCCGCTCGTGAGGGCGAGCAAAGCGCCGTCGTGTGAAAACGGTTGTACTTCAAACCGTTGGCCGCCAGCTTATCAAGATTGGGCGTGGGCACCGGCCCGCCAAAGGTTCCGCACATGCCAAAACCCACGTCATCGAGCAAGATAATCAACACATTGGGAGCCCCCTCGGGAGCTCTCACGGGCCGGGGATAGTCGGGCTTCGATTCTTTGTACGTCTCGCCGATTTGACCTGTAAATTTGGGATCGGGATGGGGAAGCCGCGTTTGGGAAAAACACGGATCAACAAGCGAGAACATTAGAGTGGCGAGACACAGAGTAAGTTTCATATTCATCCTCGGTTAAATAAATCACCGCCGAGCTAAAGACACATATTGATTCTTGAGTCGATACTTTTTGTTCCCCCCTGTAGCAGCCGGGGTCCCCATATCGCATGTCGTCGACAAAGGTAACAAATACATTGCCAGAGAGGGTCGTCCAAACCAGCTAGAGAAAACCCTCAATGAGATCAAGCGGACCATGACACAAACTCCAGAGCGGAATAGGACGCCGCAAACAGTTAAGAAGAGAACGGTGAACTGCGACCGATTCTACTGCCGCGCGATGCCCAATGCCATCGATTCCGTAAAGCATTTCAAGCTTTCTCAATCCTGCGCAACCGGCCAAAAATTATTGTAAAACAGTGCAAAATTTTTAACCGTAAGACTCTTGTTAGCCGCAAGGCAAAGCGCGTCGCAGACGAGCGCGAGCATACCCCTCCCAAACTTTCTTACTGATTTGGCCGCGCGGATGTGGTATGTTTGGCGCTTTATAGGCCGGACCGAGTAATGCGAGTTCCGGCGATGAAACCGTCATCTCCGTCGAGCGTGTTCCGCTTCATGCCGGAACTGCGCACCGCTTGTTCCGGCCTACATAGCTTTCCCATTCCAACTTGCTCATTCCACAGGCCTGAGCAAGTTGCAAAAGTTGATCAAGATGACAAAGTTCGAAGAGGGGTGCTAGAGGTTGGAGGCAAGTGCTAGGGATAAAAAAGTCTTCGGTCCTATCATACCCATCCCCCATCCCAAAGCTCCCAGTCCCTACACTGCTTGGCAACATTAAGTGACCCGCAAACCACGCAAACCTGGCCAACCTCGCAAACCTGAGTGAGAAGATTTTGATCGGGCTAGCGGCTCACAAGGAACAAATAATTCCAGGATTTCCCAAAATTTTCTGCCCGTTTTGCGCGCCGATTACGCTATGAGTAGTACAGAACTCAACCCCCTCCACTACATACAGACATGCATCGCGCATGCAAATTTTAAGCAAATCAGGCGAAACCGCCTGCCCAGCACAGAATACGCCAGTTATGATGGCCAAAAGGAACTAAGAGGGGAATTTAGGCTAACATACGGTCGGATTCCTGAAAGTCGTGAGATGAGTGAAAGCCCCTCGGAAGTGACCCTGCTTCTCCGCCGCGCGCAGGCGGGCGATGCCGAGGCTGCGCCGCAGCTTTTGAATCTGGTCTATCAGAAGCTCCATCTGATGGCCGAGAAAAAGTTATCCCATGAGCAGGATGGCATTTCGTTGCAAGCCACGGTCCTGGTTCACGACGCCTACTTGCAGCTGGTTGGATCCAACAGCGATATCGATCTGAGCGACCGCAAACATTTCTATATTCTCGCGGCGAAGGTCATGCGGCGGATACTCATCGATCGGGCCCGCAGTCGCCGGGCGCTAAAGCGGGGTGGGCCGCATTGGAAGCGCTCGAACGTGCAGGTTGAGACCGTGGCAGGACGGAGCGAAAAGACCGACGTGTTGGCGGTTCATGAAGCCCTAAAACGACTTACAGAAATTGATCCCCGGCAAGCAGAAATTGTTGAAATGCGTTATTTTGGAGGGTATTCGGTGGAAGAAACGGCGGACCTCTTGAACGTGTCGCCTAGCACGGTTAAGCAGGAGTTCGCGGCAGCCAAGGCTTGGCTCTACCGCGAGCTATCACGGAGCTAACATGGCAGAGCACGGTTGGGACGAAGTCAAAGAGAAGTTCAACGCGGCGCTATCGCTGTCGGTCAAGGAACGCGAGCTGTATCTCAAACAGCTTTCGACGGAATCGACGCAGTTGCATCATGAAGTGGCCGACCTGCTCGCTCAGCATTCGCAGGCTGATGACGACGACTTCATGGCCAGCATCCAAATCGGCAAAAAGACCGAAGCCGATTTGGCGGAAACCATCGCCCACATGTTGCCGACGCTCGATATGAAGGCGACCGTCGATAATTTGAACATGCCCACGGTCGATCTCAATTCGCTGCAAGACAAGAGCGAATATATCACGCTGCGTCAGGCAGCGGAGATTTCCGAGGAGAACTCGATTGGCGTCATCGGCGATTACCAGCTGATCGAGCAAATCGGCCGTGGTGGCATGGGGGTTGTTTATAAGGCTTATCAAAAAAGCATCGGCCGCATGGTGGCGCTCAAAGTCATCGCTGCGGGAAGTTTGAGCTCGCCCGAAGACATTGCTCGCTTTCGTGATGAAGCCTCCGCAGCAGGCCGCTTAAATCATCCGGGTATCGTGGCAGTTTACGACGCGGGTGAGCACGGAGGCAATCATTACTTCTCGATGGCCTACATCGAAGGCGAAAATCTGGCAAGTTATGTGGGGGCGGGCAAGCCACAATTAAAACCCAAAGAAGCCGCGCGGCTGATGGAAGAAGTCTGCCGGGCTGTGCAGTATGCCCACGATCACGCGGTGATCCATCGCGACATCAAGCCCGCCAACATCATGCTAGACAAATCAGGTCAGCCGCTGCTGGCCGACTTCGGGCTCGCCAAGTTGATTGGTAACGAAAACGGCTTCACGCAAACCGGCCAGACGATGGGAACGCCTAATTACATGGCGCCCGAGCAGGCGCGAGGTCAGCTGGATTTGATCTCCACACGAACCGACGTCTATTCGCTAGGTGGCACGCTGTACGCACTGCTCCGTGGCAAGCCTCCCATCGAAGGCAAGAACCTGCTCGACACGCTCAAGAAGGTGGAAAGCGCACCCCCAGAGACACTTTACTATCGGGGGTCGCAAGTTCCTTTGGATTTGTGGACGATTTGCGAAAAGTGTCTGGCTAAGCGGCCTGAAGATCGCTATGAATCCGCCGGAGCACTGGCGGATGAGTTGCAGCGTTTCTTGCACGGCTTTCCGATTTTGGCCCGTGCGGTGGGTCCCTGGACACGATTGCAGCGTTGGTGCCAGCGCAATCCGCTGATCGCCACGCTCCTCGGAGCAATCGCTGCCACACTGGTGATCGCCACGGTTGTTTCGATTGGCTTTGCAGTGCAAGCGCGAGCCGCTCAACTTCGAGCTGAAGATAACGTCCGATTGATCGAAGATATTTTGGATGAAGTGTTGATCACGATGAGCGAAAGCGATCTTGCCGAAATGCCAGGAACTCAATTTGCTCGTCAGAAGTTACTCACCACGGCCCAGCGCTATTACGAAGAGTTGAGTTCCACGCAGCAGGTCTCCCAAGACGTTCTGGCGAGAGCGGCTTTTCCGCTAGGACGGTTGCAGGCATCGTTGGGGCAATATGACGACGCGAAGAAATCGTTTGACACAGTTCTGGCCATGCAAGAAAAACTCGCCGTTGACAATCCAAACGATGCAGATGCAACTTTGGCAGTCGCCCTGACTCACCATGAGTATGGCAAGCTGGGTGAAAAGTTATGGAATGAACGCGACCTCCAAAACCCAAACACAACATCCCAAGAAGGTCTTGCGATGTATTTGGAACATGAAAAGGAATGCCACGATTGGCGCACGAAGGCCCTTGAGCTTGCACCAGACAATCCCGAAACAGCCCGTTTGCTAGCCAATGCAAAAATGGGACTTGGCAACGCCGAGAGTGAACAGCAGAAATCGAAGTCAAACCAATTCACCTTCGCAGCCGCCGATGCCTTGCTCGAGGAATCGCAAGCGATTCGAAAAAAACTGCTCGATGATGAAGCTGTCAAAACAAAAGTCTTACCTGATTTGGCGAAGGGCTACATATCTCAGGCAGAACTACAATCCACCCTCGCGCAACTGAGCCTCGAAGCATCTGAGCGGGAGAGTCATTCCAAACAGGCTATGGAACTTCGCCGCCAAGCCGCCGAAATTCTTGAGCAACTCCCGCCCAAATCGACAACCACGGACACCAAGTACGATCTTGCGACTTGCTACCAACAATGTGGAAATTTTCATGCCCTTGTCGAGGAGTACGAACCGGCCATCGAATTCTACGAAAAGATGGGAATAACTCTCAATCCGTTGCTACTGAGCAATCCTGGTGTTTATAAGTATCGCAAGGGGGTCGCAGACGCTCAGTACAACTTGGCACAACTCTATCTTGTGCAGAAAGACAATCTGGGGCTCGACTACGTTGCCGACTTTCAAAAGACTTTGGTCAACGCCTTGATCGTTGACCCCCGAAATCGTGATGCCATCGATTTATTAGTTGGATATTCCCAAAGCATTGCCTCATTAATTGCTGGTAGAGATTACTTCCCAGAAGCTGTTGGTTGCCTTGAACAAGCAAAGACGTTTCTTAGCGAAGCCAAACCCGGCGCGGCCGATCCTGCTATCATTGAAGCTGCCATCGAAAAACTTGACGAGGAAATCAAAGCCATTCGCGAAAACAGCAACGAATCCGACCCGACCGCATTCTTTCGGAGAGGGCTTATTTTCCGGAGAATAGGCATATTTTACTCAACATGAAATAATTGATTGACCCCTACGGCTTACCCAGCCGATAGAGAAGACAGTGTTCTGTTCGGATTCTCGGGGGGGAATTAGGATGGTCTGTCGTAAATATTTGATTGGTTCCGCCGTGCTGGCGCTCGTGCTTCACGGAATGTTAGAAATTGGCATCGCCAAGGCTGAGGACGACGTTGTCATCGTCTCGGATGCTTATTTGAGCAGCGATCAGCAGCTCTGGCAGGACTCTGATCTCACTGACGAGGTCATTCCTGCTCAATTCCAAGCTAGATCTCGCGGTAGTGCTCAGACTTCGCGGACGTCAACTCGATTGGCCGGGCAAACTGGCGGCGGCCAACGCAACGTACAAATATCTCAGTTGCGACTGGCCAATACTCCCAACATGATGGGCGACTTCTTTGGGGATCCAGGCCAGACGGCTATTGTTGGTGAACTTTTCACCGGTAATGGTTCCACAAATGGGTTGGCTGTGCACCAAACGGTTCAATCGGGCTCGTCGTTTGCAGACGATAACATTTCACTAATTACAGTTGATCCGGGCACAGGAAACACAGTGTTTATCGGTGGTCCTGGCGGCGTTACGCCGGGGACATTCTTCCTGCCTTCGATTCCACCTAGTCAAATTCAAAACCCACAAACGGGTCTGACGCTTGATAGTGGCGATCCTAACATTTTTTACACTGCCGTTCTTAATGGTGAGGAGGTCAACGTTTACGACGACCCCAATGGGCCTGTCACGATTACTGATGCACCGATTTACCAAGTTTTTCAGGTTACCGAGATACATGTTCCAGGACCAAACGTCGGCGATGTCGCTGGTCGCGTGAGAGTTCAAGACAATAACAGTACATTGCCCCGCGATCGTGTCTTCTTCGATTACAACTATTTCCACAATGTGCCATTCACGGCCAATGGCATAGATGTCAATCGTTTCACGCCAGGCGTGGAAAAGACGTTCTGGAGCGGCATGGCATCGCTGGAAGTCCGTGTCCCAATGGCCGTGACTTTTAATACGACTCAATCCCTAGCCGCTGGCCCGGATGCCAATAAAGGGGAATTCGGCGATCTCGCCCTGATTTCCAAATTCCTGCTCACATCGAATGATACTTGCGCACTGGCCGCTGGTATGGCCGTTGCGTTGCCCACGGCTGATAACTACGAGCTTTATGGAATCAACGGCGATAAAATTCTGGAAATCGAGAACGATTCGGTGCATCTGATCCCTTTTCTTGCATTCCTCTATACGCCAGAGCGCAGCAATTACTTCGTGCAATCGTTTATTACGGTTGACGTCGATGCTAACGGTAATCCCGTCATCGGCAACATGGGTGCCAGCGGGCTTGAAAACATTGGCGACTGGAACGACCAAACCTACCTCACCGGCAGTGCAGCCATCGGCAGATACATCTACCAAAACTATTCACGTAACGCCAATCTGCAAGCGATCTCGTTAATCAGCGAATTCCATTACACCGCGACGGTCAACGACGCAGACATCATCAGAAACGGCCCATTCCAATTGGGGAACCCCGGGCAGGACCTCTCGCTGTTAAACGGTGTGTTCGGTGCGAACTTCCGCTTCCAGAACTACTCGTTAACAACGGGTTATTCGGTGCCGCTCACCTCGGATGATCGAATTTTCGACGGCGAAGCACGCGTGTTTCTCAACCGGTTCTTCTAAGTGGCTCTTCTGCGTCTGAATAGGAACGTCATCACTGCACAAGTTGCTAGAGCGACAGATGATGGCTCGGGGATAGCAAAGCTACCTACTAGCCTTAGGTTACCCGAATAATCCAGGGTCACCGGCAGTCCCACTCCGGCGTAAATCAATTGTTGATTTGTTAGTGGAAGATTGATGTCCACAACAAAGCCATCAAAATTTTGGTTGATGGGTGTCACCCCAGCGGCAAATTGGCTCACGTTGGGTTCGACTTCAAAGTAAGAACTCAAGACGCTTTGCTGAATTAAGTTCTGTTGCTTCGAAGGACGATTGGTGATGTCGATTTGGGCCGTGCCGTTTGATTGTTGAATTTGAAACGAGTTGGCAGGCAAGCTGACGCCACCCGTTTGCAGCAATTGTTGGTTCGTCGAGGCCGTATTCACCGAGAAGCCAATATTGTTGGTCAGAAATTGCACCGTTCTGGTTGTGTTGGCAACCTGATACGAAAGCGAGAGATTCTGCTGGACGAACGAACTCTCCAGGATATTGAAGCCAACGATTTCTACATCGTTTGGTCCTTGCCCCACATCGAACGTGACTCTGGCCGTCAATTCTCCTTGTACGATCGTGGTAGTGCTCCCGAATGGCACGGTGTTCAAGCCTTGCGCAAGTGTATTGAGCGATCCGTGGATCGAAACGAGATCACCTTCATTCGAGCTCGTCGTAAACTTGATCTCCTTGGTGATTTCAATTGCGTTTGCTCTAGTACTGCTTAAGGTAGCGATCAATATAATTATCGCTGCACGTTGGATGGTCGATTTGTAGGCATTCATGATGATCCCCTGAGGCGACAATCTTTGAACTCCCTGGGCCCAGCGCGCGGGTGTGCGCGTACGGGGAGCCTGATTGGCCGCGAGCTAATGTTGCTGCGAAAGATGGACTAACTATCTGGCAACGAAAAATGGCGCATGGAACGACGAGCGAACACATCGCGCGATCGGGGTAGTGCGGTAAAGAGAGTTACGCCTCGCAAAAGGCAGAAACCGCACCAAGTTGAAGCATTAGCACATTAAGAACGCGTTTTCACCACGCTCTTCGGGCGAATAAAGGCCGTAAAACTTGGCCTGATGCGGGTTATCGTAAGCCACATCCTTCCCCCTGTCAATCATTTTGAACGACTTTTTTCGTTTCCCACCTGAATGGGGCGTAATACCCGGAAAAATTGCAACATTAATCGATTAATAAGTCCGCTAGGATTCCCACCACACTGATCACAAGAGATGCCAGCACAGCGTTACCGAAGCCCTTGATCGTCATTCGGTCGGTCAGGGCGTCGGTGAATTTCAGCAATATCGCGTTCACGATCAGCCGAGTTATGAACCCCAGCAAAAAGCCAATTCCAAGCGTTGCCAGTCCCAAGAAAACATAGAGCAGCCATCCGAGGAAGAAATTCAGTACCCCAAAAATAGCTGCGACAACAACAGCATCCCAAAAGTCGGGAACAGACACACCCGGGATCATCTTAGCGGCAGCGAAAACGCCCAGCGCGAGCACAAGCCAAGCTAATAGAAATTCCATGACTGTTCCAATCTTGTTTATTGATATTGATCAGGAGATCGCACGCAACTTTGTCGTACTGTGTTTGATATCTCAGCTTATCTTGTCCGCTATTGCAATCCCGCCCGTTAAATCCACTGCTGAACTTGACTGCTTGTTGACCAAGCGTCAAAGTTCACACTCTTAAGTATTCGTCGGACTGCGGAGAATCTTGCGGTGGCCACTTTCACACTTGTGCATGTCATTATTAGCCTTGTCGCTCTGGCAAGTGGTTTTGTCGTTGTTGGCGGGATGCTCACGGGAAGGCTATTTCGTGGTTGGACGGCGCTCTTTCTGGCAACAACCATCGCCACGAATGTCACGGGCTTTGGTTTTCCTTTTGAAAAGTTCCTGCCCTCGCATGGCGTTGCGATCCTTTCGTTGTTACTCCTGGCGATTGCCGTCTATGCTTTGTACGTAAAAAAGCTTGCTGGCAAGTGGCAACTTGTTTACGTGATCACCGCCGTGGCTGCCTTATATTTCAATGCCTTTGTTCTGGTGGCCCAACTCTTCCTCCGCTTGCCGGCCCTGCACGAATTGGCACCAACCCAATCCGAACCCCCGTTCGGCATCACGCAAATCCTGGTTCTGCTGGCGTTTCTCTATCTCGGCGTGCTCACCGCCAAAAAATTGAAAGCCGTCTAAGGACTTCTTTTTACTCAACGGTCTCGGCGATCACACCCACGTACAAAGCACCGTCCGTCTTCCAAGGATCGCCGCCGCCGTTGTATCCCGAATCTTTCTTGTGAAAGTCTTTGACAACATATTCTTCCGACAACATTTTTGTGCCGTCTAAACACTTAAATAAATAATCGCGTTCTTTATCGACGCTGGGCGACGTTACATGCGTGATCTGCCCCGTCGTGCGGCTGAAACCGACCTTCTCGTCATACACGGCCGATCCGATCCATTTGGTGCGTCCATCGCCGTTGGGCTCTGGCGTTTTCCATAAACGCACGTGATGCCGATGCCGCGGGTTGTCGCCCACGGGTTGCTCAAAAGCCAAATCTTCCTTGCGACCAAACAAATAGAGACTGCTCACAGGCGCTTCTTTATCGGGCCGCGACAGGATCGTATCGGCCCCAATGCGGAGGTCGCTTTCCAATCCCAAAGCCGCGGCGGGATACCACTTAGCCGCTTTCATAATCTCCTTGACCTGCTCCTCGCTGCCAATCAACGCCACGTTGAGCGGATCACCGGGGTGCTTATCGCCGGTCTCTGTGATCCTCGGGTTGTCATCAAACGAAGGATGTAACGACGCGTAATACTCCCAACCCATGGGAATGAGCAAATACGCGGCCACCAGCCAAACCACAATGGAGCCCAGGATCCAACGTCGAAGGCGATGACGGCGTCGTTCGTGTTCCGGTTCGATTGTCAATTCTTTGTCTTCTGGCTTGTCGTCCATCATTCACCTCTTGCCACCACTGCTTGTGTTGCTTGATGATTTTTTGCCGGCTCAAACGGTTCCATGTGAATCAGTACTTCGCTCGCCGCGGGCAAGGCAACCAAAATTGCTGATTTCACCTTGCCACTCAGCACGTGCGCATCATGCAAGGATAACTCGGGATCGGCCTGCACATGCAAATCGATCAAATAATCGACGCCAAATTTGCGGACCCGAACTTTTTCGGTCGCCAAAACTCCGGCGACTGAATGTGCCGCGTCAATCACTTTCTCCATAACATGCAAATCGGGCGAACGATCCATCAGTTCATTGATCGCCATCGACATAAATCGCAAACCGTTGGCCGTGATCACGACCGCTGCCACAATCGCTGCCCAATCGTCCGCCGATTCCCATCCCGGTCCGCCCCAAATCGCCAGTCCAATGCCGATGAACGCGGCCGCCGAAGTGATCGCATCGCTGCGGTGATGCCAGGCGTCGGTCTTCACCGACGTGCTGCCTATGTCGTCGCCGACCTTGAGAACCGTGCGAAACAATAGCTCTTTCACAACAACCACGCCTGCCACTACGGCGAGCGTAAACGGCATCGGCGCATGGTGGGGAGTGATAATCTCGCGGGCGGCAACGACCACGATACTCACCGCCGCTCCGAGCAGCATCATCGCCACCGCCGCCGATGCGAGCGATTCCGCTTTGCCGTGGCCGTAGGGATGCGAATCATCAGCGGGTCTCGCCGCCACTCGCAAACCGCCCCAGACGATCAGCGACGAAAAAATGTCGGTCGACGACTCGATCGCGTCGGCAATCAGCGCATAGGAATGGCCCACGATGCCGGAAATGAGCTTCACCAGCACGAGCACGGTATTCACGAGCATCCCTGTTTGAGCTGCCTTTATGCCGCGAGCGAGATTCTCCATGATTCCTTACTGGTTGGGATTACGTTTGTGAAGCGTGTCACTATGCCGTGGTTGGGAAGGATACTTGTACTATAGATAGTGTATTTGAGTTCGGAATGCGGAATTAACTGGAGATCAAAATATCTTCTCGCACTCAGGTTTGCGAGGTTGGCCAGGTTTGCGTGGTTTGCGAGTCTCTAAATGTTGCAAAGCTGGTGAGGGAGGACTGTGGACGATGGCCTGAGGAGTTTGTCTATCGCCTACAGTCTTACAGTCCCCCGGCCTCTGAACTTTGTCATCTTGATCAACTTTTGCAACTTGCTCAGGCCTGTGGAATGAACAAGTTGAAATGGGAAAGGAACGCGCGCTGCGATAAATTCCCCCCGCTTACGCGGGAGGCTCGCCAGATAAAACCATATCACATCCGCGCGGCGATTTCATTCTCGAAATTTGGCCACTTACGCTGCGCGCTCGTCTGCGACGCGCTGCGCCTCGCGGCTAACGTGGCCAAAAAAAGATGTTGACGCTATTCGTCACTCATCGCAGCGTCGTTCTTCGCTTCGGCGAGGCGTTCTTCGGCGGCTTCTTCGCTTGAGTAGATCCCTACGAGCCGCGCGATCAACATACCCATAAACAACATGCCAGCAATTGCTTCGGTCATCACGAGTACGCGCGCTAAGTTTGACTTCGGCGTGATGTCGTTGTCGTTGATCGGCGCGAGCGTGCCGAAACTGAAGTAGAGCGCCTCGAACTCGCTGATCGCCCTATCTCCCCCCTTTTCTAGCGGAGTGACGATGAACGACTCGGGCGACAGTTCCCACACAAGCTCGTAGGCCATTGACCACACGATACCCAACATAAGATAAGTTGCCACCGCGGCGCAGAGGACTTCGGAATTGACCCGCGGGGATCGCATGATGAAAGCAAAGAGGTGATAGATCACGAAAATGGCAAACGCAATCGCGGGGACGAGAGCCATCGTGCGCGTGACAGTTTCCGGCTGGCCGCGATGCAGCCATGTTCCTAAGAGGGCTGGCACCACCAGCGCGATCGCCATGCCGAACGAGCGCCGCCGTGCGCCGACCGCGGGGACGGCCGTCAGCAGCACACCGGTCAAGAGTAGGGCTTCGATCGCCTTGCCGTAAGACAACTCCACGACAAACGGAGTCAGCAGGATCAGTAAGACCAGAGCAATCAAAAAGTTGGCGACGGAGAAATGGCGATTGGCTTTCACAGGGGACAATCCTTGCCGGTAAATCGTGGTGATGAAAACCACAATGGTGGCGTAGATTGCCGGATGATGCAAGGAGAGTTGGTGATGAACGGGAATTGCCCCGGGTGTGTTGAAAGCAGGACTTTCAAGTTCCCCCGGCGCCAGATGTTTTTTTGACGATATTTTCTCAAACTTGATCATGGATTGCGTCATGATGCTTCTTCGCCCGTAGGCCACGCAGCACCACGTAGAAGGCTGGCGTCAGGAACAGGCCAAAGAGCGAGAGCATGTTGAGCGAAGACGTCGAGATGGTGCCGGTCAAATAGCAAGGCCGTTCGCTCAATTCTTCGCAGCCGATTCTTCGGTGTGCGCGGCGAGCAAATCGCTGAGCAAACTTTTGAGCGTCGCGAATTCGACGGGCTTTACCAAATGGGCATTGAAACCTGCCGAGGCGGATTTCTGGCGGTCGTCGTCTTGTCCCCAACCTGTGAGCGCGATGAGAATCATCGACTCGCCCCAGGGATGTTGGCGAATCTTACGGGCGACTTCATATCCGTTGAGATGCGGTAGCCCAATGTCGAGCAGCACCACCGCGGGCTGAAAAGTTTCGGCGGCTTCATAGGCGGCGAGGCCATCATGCGCGGTTTGAATTTCGTGCCCCAGCTTTTTGAGGAGCATCGCAAGTGTGAGTGCGGAATCTTTGTTGTCGTCAACGACCAAGATTCGCTGAGCTGCTGATTGTTTGTCGGCACCGTTGGTTGGTGTTTTCGCGGGCGAGACAGTCACGGCTTCAACCACGGGCAGGCTAACGATGAATTCACTCCCCTGCCCTGGCCCGGCACTTGTTGCTCGGACCATGCCGTTGTGCAATTCGACAAGGCGTTTGACCAGAGTTAAACCGATGCCCAAGCCTCCCGTGGCACGTTCGAGCGAACTGTCGCCCTGAATGAACATGTCGAAGACTTTGGGAAGCATCTCGGCAGAAATCCCGACCCCCGTATCCTTGCAGGAAATCTCCGCCGAGTTTCCTTGCCGCGCAACGGTCACAATGATGCTGCCGCCGGACTGACTGTACTTGCACGCATTGTTGATCAGGTTGCTGAACACTTGCGCGAGCCGCACATTGTCGCCGTTCACGAACACCGGCTCGGCGGGAACATTGACCGTAAGCTGCTGCCGCGCGGCTTCGATCGCGGGTCGACTCGTTTCAACGGCTTGTTGAATGACCGTCGCGAGATCGACAAGCTCCAAGCGCAAATCGACTTTGCCGCGGGTGATGCGGCTGACATCCAGTAAGTCGTCGACAAGGCGGACCATGTGAACGACTTGCCGCTCCATGATCTCGCGGGCTTCGGCCGTGGTCGCGGGATCGCCTTCGGCAACTTTCAAGATTTGCAGGCTGTTACGAATCGGCGCCAGCGGATTGCGCAACTCGTGGGCCAGCGTGGCCAGGAATTCATCTTTCTGGCGGTTGGCATCTGACAGGTCTGAAGCCAACTGCCGCAAATTATCTTCGAGTTGGTGACGTTCCGTAATATCAGCAACCGTACCATCGAAACTTACGAGCTTGCGTCCTGATGCCACCGACCCAAAATTAGCACGGCCTTTGGCAAAAACCCAGCGGATGGCTCCATCGGGATGAATGACGCGGTACTCCGCAACGTACGGAACGGGATTTTCTGGTTGAGTGCTTGCTTCCACGGCTCTGCGAATTCTATCGCGGTCGTCGGGATGAATAATTGCAAATGCTTGCTCGTACGAGATATTTACATCCGGAAGCCCGAAGATCGCGCGAAAACGCTCATCCGTGGTTAGGACATTGGCCACTGGATCGATATTCCATGCACCTAATTCACCTGCTTCCAACGCCAAACGACGTTGATCTTCGCTGGCACGCAAGGCTTGCTCGGCTTCGCGTTGCTCGGTGATATCGACCACCACGCCAGGAAGTCGCAAGGCCTTGCCTTCTGAATCACGTTCCACGCGACCACGAGCAATCACCCAACGCATATTCCCATCGGGATCGATCAGGCGGTATTCCAGTTGCAAGTCGTTGCCCGATTCTAACGCGGCACTAATCGCTTCAGTCAATCGCTGACGATCATCGGCATGAATCGCGCGCGAATAGGCTTCGAGCGGACCACCAGCAGCTTCTTCATCCGAAACTCCATACATGCGAGCGAGATTACGGTCGCTACGAACGACATTGTTGACGACGTCGAATTCCCACGTGCCAATCTCGCCAGCCGCGAGTGTTGATTCCAATCGCGAGCGAGCTTCGCGAACGACTTCTTCGGCACGTTTCGCTTCGCTGATATCCGTGCTCGTGCCAAACCAGCGTGTCACCTTGCCTTTGTTATCAACTAGTGGCAATATTCGCGTGAGGAACGGCCGGAAGATGCCATCCTTACTTTTGAGTGGAAATACCATATCGAACGGTTTGCCCGTGAGAATCGAACTCTTCCAGTGTTCCATGACTTTGGGCAACTCTTGGGGATCGTGAATCGACTGCCAGCCCCAGCCTTGCATTTGTTCGAGCGTCGTGCCGCTGTAGTCGTACCAGCGTTGGTTGTACCAAAAGACATCGCCGTCGGGATGCGCCATAAACGCCATCTGTGGCATGCCATTGGCCAAGGTTTTGAAATTCTCGGCTTGTTGATTTGAGTAATGTTCAGCATCGATCGCGCGTTGCTCGGCGATCCACATCGCGCCCCCGACACCGGCGATCGAGAATCCGATCAGTAAGAAGGCAATCAAGCTGATGAGGCTGCTGACTTCGGTGATTTCAAACGAATTGCGGATGGGTAGGAAAAACCACCAGCCCAAAAGAAAGCCGACGACGGTGGCTAAGAATCCCGCACGAGCACCGCCATACCACGTCGCGCCGATAACGGCGAGGATAAACAAAGTGAACGGGGCACTCGCTCCCAACCAAGGATCGAGCGCCCAACGGATCAGAGTCGTTGCCGCCATGATGGCGACCGTAAGGGCATACCCCTTCACCGATGAGGGAGGCAGCGTGCGGATGCCAAAATTATTCGGAATGTCAGCCAACGTAAAACTCGCGATTGCGAAGAGCCACCTGAACGCCGTATTGTAGTCGTCTGGCCGTATGCTTCAAAGGTGAGGGATTGCTCGTCCAACGGCCAATCCCTATCAATCCTGCGGTGAACTACTTTTTCTTTCCGCTATACCAACGTTCGGCGATGCGATCGAGTTCGATCATCACGGGATCGAGCTCCAAGACACGCTTGGCAAGTGAATAGGTCACCTGCGGCGGGACTGTCGGTTCGTAGTGGCGATGAATCCATCCTTCAGCTTCAAGCATTCGCAAGCGATCGGTGAGGGTCTTCGTGGATATCTTACCCAACCGACGCCTGAGTTCGCCAAAGCGTTTGGGGCCTTCCATGTGCAAGCGGTGGAGCAACAACAATGTCCACGGACTTCCCAAGGTCGCCAGCAATTTGGCCAGGGGCTCGTGGGAGTTGTCAACGGGATTCGCTTTTCGACTGCTGCGTTTTGCCATGCTTTCTCTCGGCTCACTCGGTTTCCATTAAGAACCTACTTTATTTTGTAAATCAACGTGCTTATTTTTGAAAGTGGTTATTCAAGGCAACAATTCTCGTTTCACGGCATCGGGACGATGCCGGCTAACATCAGAAAGGTAACTAAACACATGTTACAGACAAGTTCCCTGGCGGATCGCTATGTCCAAACCGTTAACGAATCTGATCCTGAAGGATTTTTGGCACTCTTTGCCGACGACGCGGTGGTCAGTGATGCAGGTCGAGAAATCCGTGGCCTCGACGCGATTAGTCAGTGGAGTACCACCGACATCTTTGCCTTGAATGTGAGTTTGGAAGTGCTCGACAAATCGGCTGACGCGGGCGAAATCGTGCTGACGGCGAAGGTCGATGGCGATTTCGACCGCACGGGCTTGCCTGATCCCGTGATCATCGTCCATACGTTTCGTATCGCGAATGACAAAATCGCGTCGCTGACTTGCCGACTCGGATAGGGGAATGACGAGCAGGATATTACTAAGGTAAGATAGGTCCATTCTGATTTTCCATTCTTGTCGGAAAGGACTTCATCATGACTCGCCGTTACTTGCAAGTTGCCGTGTTGCTGTTGTTGCCAATGAATATCGCCGTAGCCGAGGACTCGGGCACGATGAGTTTGTTCAATGGCAAGGATCTCACGGGCTGGCATATTGATGTTCCGGAGATGGACAAGGACCCGCAGGCCAAGAACCCGTTCATTGTGCGGGATGGGATGCTGGTGAGCCTCGGCACGCCGGGGGGCCATCTGATCACCGACAAGGAGTACAAAAACTATCGCTTGGAAATCGATTACCGCTTTGTCGACAAGCCGGGGAATTGTGGCGTGCTGGTGCATTCATCGAAACCCCGCGCGCTGTACGACATGTTTCCGCAATCGCTCGAAGTGCAAATGGCCTCGGGCGATGCCGGCGACTTCTGGTGCATTCGCGAGGACATCACCGTCGACAACATGGAGCTACGCCGCGGGCCTAAGGAAAACTGGGGAACCGACGGCGACAAGCTGCGGCGAATCAAAAATCTGACCGACGATGCCGAAAATCCCGTTGGGGAATGGAACAGCATGATCATCGAATGCCAAGGCGACACGATCAAAGTCTTCATGAACGACGAACTTGTGAACGATGGGACCGACTGCACGGCGAGCAAAGGTCAGATCGCGATCCAAGCTGAGGGGACGGAAGTCGAGTTCAGCAAGATTGAGTTGACGGAGTTATAGTAAGAAAGAAGAATCGCCATGCATTTCAAACTTGGTGCTTATCAGTCGCCGGTAGGCGAAATTCTTCTGGTCACCGATAACGACGGCGCACTCCGCGCGCTTGATTTCGCTGACTATGAATCGCGGATGCATCAGTTGCTCAGCAATCACTACGGAAAGTATGAGTTGCAGCAAGGTTCCGCCCTGCCCGACATCGTTATGTCGCTTGACGCTTATTTTGCTGGCGATTTCCAAGCCCTTAATTCGATTCGCGTTGCCACGGGTGGGACGCCGTTTCAACGTGCCGTTTGGAAAGCACTGCGCACGATTCCGCCGGGGACCACGAAGAGTTATGGACAACTCGCCGCTGAGATCGGCCGTCCGCAAGCAAGTCGTGCCGTTGGTGCGGCCAATGGAGCGAATCCGATTGGGATTGTTGTTCCGTGTCATCGCGTGATCGGCGCCGGCGGTGCGCTCACGGGTTATGGCGGCGGGCTGGCGCGGAAACAATGGCTGCTCGAGCACGAGGGCTGCGCGGTGTTGGTTTGATTTTGAGCGGAACACCATAGATTCCCGGTCGGGACGCCTCGGAAAACCATGACCAACCGGTTTAAATCGTGACACCGAGGGCGGCGAGATCGGCGGTCAACTGTTCGGGCGATTGGAATTGAATCGCGTTGATCCCCAGTTCCGCGGCGCGCTCGACGTTGAGCGCCCGATCATCGATAAACACGCATTCGCTGGGGCTGCGCTGACTGAGGTTCAACGCGAGTCGATAAATCGCCACCTCGGGCTTTCGCAAACCGACGACGCAGGAACTGGCAAAGAAGCTGAAATAATCGCGCAGGTGAAATTGTTCGATGCGATAAACATTCAACTCCAGGGCTTCATTATTGAGCGCGGCCATCAAATAGCGGCCACTTTGGGCGAGCTGGCGCAAGATCTCTAATGCACCGCCCGGCAAAACTTCGGAGCCGTTAAACATAAAAGCTTTGAAGTCGTCGCGTAAGAAATCTCGCTCGCGATAAAAAACCGTGCAGTCGAGATAACTATCAAGCGTCACACGACCCGTTTCAAACGCGTGAAAGATCAGATCGTGGCGTTCGCGAAACTCATCCCAGTTCAAGTCGAACTGTTGGGCCGCACGGTTACGTATTTCGTGATCCCAGCCATTGGTTAGCAGCACGCCGCCGACGTCCCAAAAGAGAGTTGAGATTTTTGTCATCGCAGCTCACTTGTGACGAGATTCGATGGCCAAGACTTTGCCAAGCCGCCGGCGATGACGTTCTTCGTTGGTGAAGCTCGCTGCCAGGAAAGCTTTAATGAGTTCGCGCGCGAGTTCGCTGCCGATGATTCTTGCGCCCAGCACGAGCACATTCGCATCGTCGTGCTCGACACCTTGATGGGCGGAATAGGTGTCGTGACAAAGGCCGGCGCGAATGCCGGGAATTTTGTTCGCGGCGACTGACGCGCCAACACCGCTGCCGCAGAGCAGGATGCCCCGTTCAGCCCGGCCATCGAGCACGGCCTGGCATAGTGCATCGGCAATGTCGGGATAGTCCACCGGCGATTCGTCGCAGGTGCCGACGTCTTCGACTTCGTGGCCCAACTCAGCAACAAAGGGAACGAGCAACCTCTTAAGAGCAAAGGCCGCGTGGTCTGATCCCAAAACGACTCGCATGGCTATCCCACGGGCATCGAGACTGCCCGGTCGCTCTGGCCGGGCAAAAGAAGAAATAGCGGAGGGCATGGGATTCGAACCCACAATCCATTACTGGACACTTGATTTCGAGTCAAGCCGCTGGCCAATTCGCTTACCCTCCAGCGTGATACGGAACATATTAATTTACTGATTCTGGGCCGTTCGGGCAATGATCGGTCAAATCCAATTCGTACTGAAAATCTCGGGGTTTGAACCACAATGTCACAAAGGGCACTAAGAGAAACTCGCGCTCGAAGCCTCTCTTTCGTCATTTATCGTTCGTGTCCTTTGTGTCTTCGTGGTAGATCACTCGGTGACTCTGCGGGTGTCTCCTGCTGGTCCAGTTATGCGGGTTTCGCCCCCTATGCCAGGAATGCACGGGGGTGACAAAAAAACGCAGCTGCTAGCACGCCAAGTCGATAACAGCACTATCCTGATTCCCTCCAGCTTTCGATTGAGAAAACTTATGGCGGTTGAAAAAACTTTCCGCATTATCACACGCGGCAAGAATGGTGAACTGCGGACCCGCGACTACAGCCACGAAGACGCCGTGCTGAAAATGCACACCCAGATTGGCATCGACGATTGCAGCACGGACTTGAGTTTGCGGGGTATGCCGGTTTTTCGGGGACTGATTGGCCCGATGCCGGAAAGCAAGGGAGTGGTTCGCTACGAATCGCCTGAAGTCTTTGAAACTTTGACCAAGGAATGGAGTTCCACTACGTCGGGCAGACGTTCACGACGTCGATCGACCGCCGAATGACCCGCACCGGAAATCCTCACTGAGTCTCGCAATCGAACGCACAAAAAATTAAGGAGCCAAGCCCCCCCGGGATTGGCTCCTTTTTTCGTAACGATGGCTTCCAGCCGTTGCTCGGATCTCTTTGGCGGCTGGAAGCCACCACGACTTTTTAACGGTATCCTGAACCGTTGTTTGGCAGATTCGACCAACCGGAACTTTGCTTGGGTGGATCGGCTTGCAACATTTGGCCACCGTAGCTGGGCTGCCCACCGGACCAATCATTCGCTGGTCGTGTCGCCACGGAAGCGGCAGGCATGGTGTAGGCCTGCTGGCCGTAGCCGGTGCTCGGTTGTGTTGGCGGGTAATTCGGCAGTTGCGTAGCTTGAACAGGATAATTCGCGGCCGGTTGTTGGCTGGCAATAGCGTTGTTCGATTGCGTGAGCGGCTGGAGGCTGGCCGGGGCCGCGGTCGTGGGTTGCGTCGATGCGAACGTCTTGCCTGTTTCACCACCGGTCAAAGCCACTCGGGTGACGATCTCGCGTTCGCCCATACGATATTCCGTGACAGGAACCTGCACGGTTTTGGTTTCGGTGACCCATTCGGTTTTACTCACCGGTATTTGCACGTCGACCACTTGCTCTTGATAACGCGTGACGAGCTGTGTTTCGTAAGTGTAATATGGCTCTTCAAACGGGTTCCAGCGATTCTGCAAGACCGGTACGACTTCGTATTGAGTGACCGGCACGCTGTAAACTTGCTTGTGCGTGATCGTCTCGGTGCTGACTTTGGGCGTGTGAACCGTTTGCTGGCGATCCTGCATCACGGTCACTGGCATCTGAGTTTTGACAACGTGGCGCGTGACCTGATGCTTCACGCCGTTGATCATTTCTTCGGTGACTTGCGGTCCACCCGGAGTCGGCGTCACGGGCTGAGCCGGCGTGAGTTGAGCGTGCGCGGACGCGCAGCAACAAACCGCCATAAGAGCAGCGACGTAGAATCGTCGGCGAACAAGCATGTCACATCCCTGGTGAGCACTTCCTGAGGAACAGCGGCGAGACGATCCCTGTCTCGTTTGTGGAAAGCTATTCCTGCAAAAGTTATCGGCCTCAAGGGGCGGCCTTCATCAGCCGACATCGCGCGATGAAATGCTGTTTCGCTAGCAGTGGCAAAAAACTCCCGGAAAACACGCTTCCTGCCTGCTAGCAGGGCGCTCTGCCAAAATTTAGAATGGAGGGACTGTTGCCATCAAACACCTGCTGCCTGCGAACGAGAGACAACGTTGATCGATCCCCTGACTCTTCAAATCTTGCGCTGCCCGCAGGATCACTCGGAATTGAAACTCGCCGACTCGGCCTTGATCACCCGCCTCAATGGTGAGATTAAGACGGGGAGTTTGACGACCGTCGGCGGTCAACAACTCAAGAAGTCGCTCGATGGCGGCATGGTCCGCGCGGCGGGCGACCTGATGTATCCGATCGTCGGCGGCATTCCCGTGATGCTCGCCGATGAGGCCATCGATATCACGCGCTTTCGCGAGACCAACGGTGCCGTATGAGCAAAACGATCTTTCAAAAAATCGCCGATCACGAAATACCTGCGGACATCGTCTATGAAGATGACAAGTGTGTAGCCTTTCGCGACGTTTCGCCCAAGGCCCCCACGCACGTGCTGGTGATTCCCCGAGAGCCGATTCCCTCGCTGGAACAACTCTCTGAAAAAGACGAAGCGTTGCTCGGCCATATGTGGATGGTAATTCCGAAAGTCGCCCGCGAACTGGGCGTGGCCGAGGGTGGCTATCGCGTTGTCGTCAACTGCGGCAAGGACGGCGGACAATCAGTCGATCACTTGCACTTTCATATCCTGGGTGGACGGCAGTTGGATTGGCCACCGGGTTGAACATGTTCTAGCCGGAGGGCAAAGCAATCCGGGCATAGCGTGGCGAACTGACTACTACCACACGCCCGCTTCGACAAGTTGCTTGGTAACCGTCCCCGCCCAATTCTTATTTGCGGCGGGGCTCGCGGGGCTCGGGTGCAAGATGCGGGTCACTTGAATTGATTCATCATCAATGACGCGTTGAAATGCTTGCTCGGCATACGCGCCGACACCCACCGCTATCTTGGGTTGCACGGCCTTAATCAATGCCGCCAAGTGCCGATCGCAAATGGCTTGAATCGCTGCGCGTTCAGCGGGCTTCAATTTGTCGGGGGTGCGATTGCGGCCGCTTTCTTCCATGAACACGAGTGGGCAATGATTGGTGACGAAGTGGCGCTGGAAAAACTTCTGCGGCGATTTGAACCGTTCACGAAACAATCCCCACAAGCGCTCACCCGAAACTTCCGCCCGCGCACACGCTAAGCCTTCGATGGGTCGCTTGGGATGCATGTTCTCGGGCTGATCGATCTTGGCGTCGATGCCAAGCCAATCACGCACCGTGGGGACATGTCCGAACGGCACGCCCGTTTGCGCCATCCCCCACGGCCCCGGGTTCATTCCCAAGAAAACGACTTCGGCCCCAGCGGGGTTCATCATTTCCAGATACTGCTTGTGGGCCCGCCATGCATAATCGAGCGGATTATAAACATGGGTCACCGGTGGGATGAAGCGGAGTGCGTCGACTTCTTTGGCCAACCGTTTCGCGGCGGAAATGGCTTTGTTGATCGCTGTCATTCGATTCTTATGAGTTATCGCCTTGTGTAGCCTTTGATTGCGAGCCAAGCCGTCGAGCGGTACAATGCTAGGCCAAGCAACGCCGCGAACCTCGCAGGGCGCGACGAACTCTGAAATGAAGGATTGCCAAAACGTAGGATTGTAGGGCGCGGCAGCTTTTCTCCAAGGCCCTCCTTACAATTTAGAACGAATGTCCCCGTGGCGCAATTGGATAGCGCGTCGGCCTCCGAAGCCGAAGGTTAGTGGTTCGAACCCACTCGGGGATACTTAAGCAGCACAACGACTTACGTCGTTTTGTTTGCTTGACTTTTTTGGACGTGCACTGAATTATGCACTGAATCAAAAGGCCTACCGTCCGCTCGAACGAACGGCAGGCTGCGAGCGACCTTTCGATCAACCCGCCCGTGTGTGGTTTTTTCATCACTTTGGGATTTGGTTGGAGGGTCGTTTTCTCATGGGTCGTACAACAGAAGGTCCTTGGTATCGTCGTAGCACTGGTTGCTACATGTGCACACTTGCTGGTAAGCAATTCAAACTCCTCAAGGCTGAGGAAAACTCCAAGAACAAGAAGGTGGCTCGGCAGAAGCATCACGAACTCATGCTTGCGACGGTTCAAGCCCCGGATTCGCCGGACGCCGACGTCGCTTCGCTCTGCGAAGCCTATCTCGATTGGGCCGACCAAAATCTGAAGTTGAGAACCTACAAGGGTCATAAGTGGTATCTGCAGAGTCTTGTCGATTATTGTGGCAGGCGTCTCTTGAGCGAACTCAAAACCATTCACATCACGGAATGGCTTGGTACCAAGAAAACCTGGGGCAAGACGACGCTCTACAACGCTCGGCGTATCGTCAAACGAGTCCTCAACTGGGGAGTCGAACAGCAGATCCTGGCCAAAAACCCCTTGGCTGCCATGAAGTTGGGCCGTCCTGAATCGCGGGCCGAATTCATGTCGGACTCGACCTATCTCAAGGTTCGTCGGGCCGCCGGCTCGGAGCTGAGGTGTTTGCTTTATGCGTTGAAGCGGACGGGAGCCCGACCAAGCGAACTTTACCAGCTCAAATGGGAGCAGGTGCGTCGCGACAGCTTTTTTATCCGCGAGCACAAAACCCAGGGGACTACGCTTCGCCCGCGAACAATCTACCTGTGCAAGCACATGATCAAGTTGATCGAGCTCCTGGAGCATCATCGATCGAGTTCGGAATACGTGTTTGTGGATCCAGCGGGACGTCCATGGAATGGCAATAAAGTGCAGAAACGACTGAACCAACTTCGTAATGAGCTGCAGATAGCAGAGAGGGTGTATGTGTACGCGCTGCGACATGCATTTGCTGCCCACGCTCTCTCTGAGGGACACAATACCGCGACGGTGGCCGAGCTGATGGGACATGCAGACACGACGATGGTGAGTCGCGTTTACGGTCACCTGCGTGAACAACGCGAGCATCTGTCCAAATCGATCAATGAAATCAACCGGCGTCGTGGACCACGTCGAAGTGCATGAGCGACTCGTTGGTTGTTGGCGAGGGATCATTGGTCCGAGGCCTCCTTTGGGGGCTTCGGACCTTTTTTTGGCTCGCCCTCCCTGCGGGCCATCGGACCTTCTTTTGGCTCGTCATTTAGACATCGCGACAAGTCGAAGTGCCGCGACATTCGAAGTTGCTTTGGCTTCTGTTGTGGGGACCGTGACGAACGAGGAATTATTCGTGATTTTTCCCTGAAGCGATGGATCGCGTCCAACGGGATTCGGTAAGGGCCGTTGGGACCTCCAAACTGCTCTGCACCTTCCAAGGTGCCATCCCTACACGCATGGCGAACCCAGCTGTCACTTAGCTTCAATTCCTGGGCAGCTTCCTTGACTGTAAGAAGCTCTGAAATCGTCGGCACCGCCGAAGTTGAGGCCGCGGTTTGGCTGGATTTCGAGATCTGATTAAGTGGAGACATAGAAATAGACGGAGGCTTATTATTGCTGGACATGGAAATAGCACACCCTAGAAATTTGAACTTAATCAAATTGATGGTGTGCTAAGAGGATGAGAGCCGGCCTCAACACTCAGAGCTCCTGCCATTACCAGCAGGCGGCAAATTTACTGTTCCGCTACCGTAGCTCTACTTCTCGAATTTTCCGGCCAGAATCAACATGGCTGGCCTCGGCGGAACGAATCATTGCTCGTTAATCAAATCGTACGCAATTGAAAATGGGTGTCAAGTAAAAAAACAGCTGTCGGAAGATTACCCAGTTTCCCGGTTCGTCAATCAGCTGCTATTCTTCAAGTAACTTGGAGAATTCCTGGAGAGCCTTCAAGAATTTTTCGGTTTCTCGAACCATGCGGCTGACGTGAGGCAGAACATTGCGGTCACCGGGGTTCTCGCTGCGGTCGCCTAAGCCGGGAAATCGGAAATTCGCTGGCACACGGTAGGCCCTCGACTCTGGATCGAATTTGTAAGGAACTCCCGCTGAACCCAGCACTTGCAGCACCCTTTGCACCGTCCGGGGTGAACACTCTATTTCTTCTGCCAACGCCTGCACATCCCAGCGACCCGGTCCCGCGATGCATTGCAGCACTCGCAAGGCACGACTAATGCGTTCACACTGTCTCGCCCGCCTTTCGGCGTCGGTCCGTGGCTTTTCAGCTTGAGGTTTTTTCTTGGCCATGGCAGTTAGGTTCTGGCAGATAGTTCTCTAATTGCAGAACTCTAACACCTTGCTCCGCCAACAGTGGGTCAGCATATGGACCTAGAGCTGACAACGCCTCGGCGGTAATCGTGAGCGGCGGTCCGCAATGGCGTAGGCCGTATTCAACGGCTCAAGTCTTTCTATCGATTGCCAAATTGAAGGGCGACCTACTATTGGCGTCGCATCAGTCTACGCTTCTAGGCGACCTTTGATCCCTTAATCAAGCCTGGCACTAACGCGATGTCTGATATTCCTGCAACCATAGGCTGCAAAGACGTTCACTTCTTTATGCAACAAGCTCTCAGAGCAGCGAAAACATCAATGGGAGCATACTCTGAACAACTATGCGAAGGCAGTTGCCTTGTGGACGCAATCAATGCCACTGCGAATCGAGTACCACACCGGACCTCTTACATTCAGTCTCGGACACACAGAGAGTTCTCGGAAAAATCGCGAGAGCGATTGTGGGAGCGAGCAATGCTCGCAAGGTGGGACATTCGTAGCGAGCAAGTCGGCGAACTGGACTTAGAGATTGGATGGTATCGTTTGTGTGCCTACCAAGTGCCCACCTACAGCAAGCAAGCCAAGGATGGTTGGGGTCCAATAGACTTGCTAGGTTGTCGAGTTGATGGGACACCAGTCGTCATAGAATTAAAGGGTGGCGATTCCGCCGAGACACCACTTCGGATGGTTCTCGAAGCACTTGCCTACGCAATTGCCGTGCGGAAAAACTGGCCCCTCATTAAAAGTGAACTGAGTTCTATTCAGCAAGGTGGCAAGACAATCAAATTTCAGGAGAAGCTTGATGATATTCATCTTGTAGCAGCAGCTCCAGAGTGCTTCTGGAAAAATTGTCTACGAGGCCTTTCAATAGAACAGTTGATTTGCACCGGTCAATCTTTTCGCAAACTTCTCGATGCGTTACGCGATTTGCACTATCCCGTTTCATTTGTCAGCATTAGTGGTGATTTTAGAAATCCTCAAGAACTAGAAGCGGAAAGCATCAATTTTCCGGAATGCTGTTATTCCCAGGCAAGTTGATTTTTACTGCCACAGGTCAGAGTTGCAAAATCTCTCGATCTTTCATAAGTCGCACATTGGGAATATGTTCTGCCAGTTTCTCCGGTGAAAACGTGTGGACAGGAGTTACCGTTCCTGGATTGAGTTTTCGGATTAACTCCAGACTATCTTCAGACCTAATATGCCCCGAAACGTGAACTTGCATCAACTGGCCCTCGGCCACTTCGATCGCTTGCTTCATTTCCATGGCATCGGGTTTATCCAAGTAACCCTCCCATCGCGAATGCAAACACACGACTCCAGTTGGCAACTTACCACCGAAGTCGCTCTCCAACATCGATGGTCGGAAAATCATCACATATTTGGCGGGATTGGCGAGAATTTCGTCGATTTCAATTCTGGCTCGGAGAAATTGCGGAAACTTTCCCTTGATCATTCTTTGCTTGGATTCGTTTGCCCACAGTATTGCTGGGACAAACACCGGCCAATTTTCTTCACCGCCGGGGATCGGGACCTTAGTTTCGCTGACAATTAAATGCAACACGAACGCCGTGTAGACATCCACCACGAATGTTCGACCAGTTTTCATGGCGGCACGGATAAATGCAACCAAACGGTCGACATGCTGGGGCGAAAAACTTGCCAGTACCAAGCTGGGTGCATTTCGCACGTGGTCAGTTATCTCGTCCTCAAGATCATATTCGGTTGTTTGCTGGCTACTGTCGCTTCCTAAATGAGTCCCTTCCATGAGCAGGACATCAAGTTTTTTCTTCTTGAATGCCTGGATCAGTTTCTTCGCCATGCCGGTCTTGCGACCATGAAGTCTTAGGTCTCCCGAGTACAGCAATGATTGCCCATCCGCCTCAACCAGAATTGCCACGGCTCCGAAGATTGAATGATCGACCGAGTAGGCGGTCACTTGAAAATTGCCAATTTGAGTGGGCTGTCCAGGTATAAGCTTGCAAAATCGCTCACGGGGAAGTTCGACTTGCCTTGCAAAAACGCTGCCGGCCTTCATCATTTTGCGGGTGCCAGAGGTCGCATAAACGGGAATCTGAGGACTCGTACGGTCGAGGAGACCACAATGATCAAGATGGGCATGCGACAGGAGAATAGCATCGGGAAGTCGTTCGCCGCCGGTTAATCCTTCAACGGTCGGCATGATCCCCGCACTAATCAGTTCTTCCGTTGATAAAGATTGAAAAGGCCGTGAGTCGAGCAGTTGCCGCTGAGCGTCACAGAGCGGTAAGCCGACATCGAGCAAGATCCGCGAATTGCCACTGGAAATCTCAATGCAGGTTCCCCCAATCTCTTGGGTTCCACGATGGATTGTCAGTTGCATGCAGACTCTGGTGTTAGTTTGAGTGACAGAATGAAAAATGCCTCCGAGAGCAGAGATTGGTTCTAGGCTTCATGTCGGCCGTGACCCCTTTTCATTGTTGGTCGGCAGAGCTTGGCGATGACTCGCGGCCCTGTGCCAACGGGATAGTACCGACTCGCCATCCCTTAGCGGGACCTGCGTCTCTCGGAGGCTTTTACTATTGTGACAACTACAATTGCCAAAGGTGGGTCAGTGCTCGCGCGAAAAAGGAAGACTTATTCCCTTGAGGCAAGTTTCAGAAGACAATATCGACAAACCATTGCTTTTCATGCGGGTTCCAGGTGAGATTGAAGCGTTGGACCATTGCTAGCGGAGTTAGAACCATTGACTTTCGAATTCGATGTGTTTCATTCCTTACGAATCGTTTCTTCGCTCGTCGGCCAATTGTTATATTTCTCTTGGCAGTCCGCGCAGAGTCCGACGAAGTTGGCCATTGGCAGCTTCGGCGCGTAATCGATCTGAGTCCAGCCTGCGGCCTTCGCTTGTTCCTCGCTGCGGATGTCTAGGCCGGAGTCACATTCCAAGCAAACGAGTGTAAATGGCGCTTGAGTCGTCTTAGAGTTCATGGAAACATCCAGGGGGAATTGTGGTTGGAATATTGCTGGGTGAGCTGCCTCATCGCACGCGCTGCAGCGCTTGAAAGCGGTGCAATACGAGATTTACTACTCCGGAACGGAGTCTGGTCGTCGCTGTCTGAACCTACGTTTATGAGCCCTCCAGGCGATGTCGGCATACGTGGGACTCAGTCGAGCAATCTGACAAATCCGCACATCCAGTGATCGCACATGTCCATTCGGATGTTTGACCAACACGAAGGGGAGACAAATGGCTTCCACCCGCTGTGGTGTGCCTCCGTCACAGGGGATATGCGAGACTCTCATCGATTTAGCATTTGGGATCCAATTCCACTCCAGCTGGCGAACCTCGCGTGAGGCGTAGAGCACGGCCACGACATCGCCGACCTGAATATCTTCGGGGGCTAACACTTTTACCGAAGTGTTCTCAGTGGGAATAATTTCCTGGGATGGCTCGGTGATTGTTGGTTCAGATTCCATGGCGTTGGGGGAAGACTCCTGATTTGAATTGGCTGGCGGCTCTTTCAATACCCTGAGGGAAAGTCTAACCCCTCTCTTTGACAGAGGCGGGTCAGTCGCCAGAAGAAAGGGCGGGCCAACGACGCCCCTAAGAGCTGGGATTAGCTCCTATGGGAAACTCAGCGGGGCTACTTGTTACGTCGGAGCAGTTGGATAAGAACAAGGCACGCGTTGAAGATCACAAAGGGGATGAGAAGTTCCATGATTGGCTCGGCTTTCATTTCTTGGCAGGATTGATCAGCTTGAATCGATTGACAGTTTTTAGTTTCTCGCTTTCCCTGATTCCATTTCTTCGCAATCTTTGAGACCCGCTTGCAGTTTTTCGCGGAAGAGGATTTTCAATTCGGCTGGCTGCTTGATTTGGACTCGCCCCGTCCAGGTGAGTAGCCAATTCAGGATTTCTGCGAGACCATCGACCGTGAATTCCAGCGTGACGCTCCCATCACGATGTTTGGTGACCCGCTGTGTGTGGTGCCACTGGGTTTCCGTGACGATCTTGGCCGCCTCGGGCTTGAACCTGAGTTCGATTTCGTACGTTTGCTCGCCTCGATAGACGGCCCAAGCATTTCCCAAATACTCTTGGAGATTGAAATCGACCGGCACCTGGGCTGGTTCGTCGAGGTACCGCAGCGTTTGAAAGCGGGCGATGCGGAATGTTCTCGGTTCCGTTTCACCTGAGCGATGACCGATCAGGTACCACGCATTCTTGATGAGGCACAAGCGATAGGGATGCAGTTGAATCCGTTGGGATCGTTCTTCGTACGGACTCTCATAGTTGCCGATCAGTTGTCGCCCGTGCAACAGGGCGTTTTGAGCCGTCTTGATGATCTCTTGATGGCGGCTGTGATCGACAAGTTTTAGGTCAAAGATTTCGATGAGCCGCATCGCATCGGTGAGTGTTTGTTGGACGGCGGCTGAAGCAGAGGATGTAAGCTTGCGTGTGGTGGCTGCCGCACCTTGCGAGGAACTGAGTCCGGCAGCTGTTGAGAGGGTCGTGGCGACAGCTTGCCCGGCCGCTTCTTCCTCAGTGAGACTCAAGGTTGGAAACCGAAAATCAGGCCGGACTCGATAACACTGATCGGTATCGTCGAAATACCATGGCACTCCGGCAAATTCCAAGACTTCCAAATCTCGATACACGGTTCTTTCGGAACATTCAAGTTCTTGGGCAATCGCTCGACTATTCCAACGTCCGCGTGACTGAATGAGACTCAAGATTTGTAACACCCTGGCGATCCGAGCATGTTGCCTCGCTCGACGATCGCGGTCGGGTCGACTCGGCACGGGTGTTGACCGTCCGGGTGGAATCGATCGCTTGGTTGCCTTCGTTGCCTTGGATTTCTTGGCCAAATGGATTTCTCAAGCTCGATTCAGCGGAACTAAAAAATGCCCCCAACGACCGTTCGTTAAGGGCACTCTGAGTGTGACAACCGCTACTGACAGCTGTGGGTCAGGCAGCTTGCTCAAAAATCCAGGAATGAGCCTGATCCACGACTTTGGCGAGATTTAAGAGATCATCTCGTCCGAAACTTTCGGTCTGCTTCCATTCGTCGGCGTCCTTGTAGAGGCGGGTGACGGTGACATTGTGACGAGTGCCGACTGAGGTTTCATTTTCCCAGATCGCGGCTTTGATGCCGCCGATGCGGACTTCGTGAACAGGGGCGGCTTTGGACTTGGTTTGTTTGGTGGGCATGCGTGGCTCCTTGTGGGTGTCAATTTGTACTCACTAATTACCCAAGTAAAACTTAAATCTGACCTGCCCCCTTCACCTGCCCGCATGGACCAAGAAATGGGGAGAACGTCAGTTAATTCTGATGGCTCTCGGCGGTTTGATCCCCAAAACAGCGCCTGTCTGTTAGCCGAATTGGGCCGATGCAACTTGCCACACTTGATCTTGTCGTGATCGCGGCCTACTTCGTGGGGGTTGTGGGGCTTGGCTGTTGGTTTGTGCGGTCCAGTCTCACGTCCACCGACTTCATGACCGCCGGCGGTACGCTGCCGGCGTGGGCCATTGGGCTCTCCATTCTTGGCACGTACCTGTCGAGCAACACCTTTATTCTGGTTCCCGCGCGGGCGTACGCCAGCAATTGGGACTATCTGTGGTTCTCGCTGACTCTGCTCTTGGCCGCCGGGATCGCCGCCCGTTACTTCGTGCCGATGTACCGCAATCAGCAAGGTGGCTCGGCCTATCAACGTCTCGAAGATCGTTTTGGATCTTGGGCGCGAACCTACGGCGTGATCTGCTACTTGCTCACTCAGCTTGCCCGCACGGGGGCCATCTATGCCGCCATCTCGTTGGTTATGGTTACTCTCACGGGTTGGTCGCAATGGCAAATCATTGTGGGATCGGGCGTGGCCGTGACACTGTACACGGCCTTGGGTGGCATTGAGGCTGTTATTTGGACAGACGTGGTCCAGTGCATCGTGCTCATTGCCGGGGCCATCCTGATGCTACTTTTTATGTTGCTTGACATGCCTGGCGGTCCGGCCGAAGCGATCTCGCTGGCGAGCCAAGCAGAGAAGTTTTCGCTAGGCGGCACCGAGTTCGATTTGGCGCTGGGCAGCACCGCCCTGTGGATACCGCTCTTGTATGGGCTGTGCGAGAACACGAAGAATTTTGGCATCGACCAAGGTTACGTGCAACGTTACCAAGCCGCCAGCAGCACGCGCGACGCCGTGCGTAGCCTCTGGCTGGGGTCGCTTGTTTATGTGCCGCTTTCGCTCGTGTTTCTCGCTATCGGCACGGCCTCGTATGCCTACTATCAAACCCATCCCGCGCTGCTCAGCGACTTGCAAACGCAAATGGCCACGGAGCGGTTGGTAAGCCAAGGTCAGGAAATTACCCCCGACAGTCTCGCCGCCGTGGTGACTGAACTGGAGCAAACTGAAATCGGCGATCGCGTGGTACCACACTTTATTTTACGTAAACTTCCCGATGGCATGACGGGGTTGCTGGTGGCGGCGATTTTCGCCGCCGCGATGAGCAGCATCGATACTTCGCTCAATAGCTCGGCGACGGTCATTTATCTGGACATTTACAAACGCCACTTGCGACCTGCCTGCGGCGAACGCGAAGCCATGATTGTGTTGCACGCCGGCACTTGGCTGATGGGCTGCGCCGGCGTGGGGGTGGCGCTCGCCATGATCGGCGTGAAAAGCATCCTCGATGCCTACTGGGTGCTGACCGGCGCGTTCTCGGGCGGACTCTTGGGCTTGTTCTTGTTGAGCCTGATCGCGCACGGTTTGCCACAGTTGGCGGCGGCCATTGGGGTGTTGGCGGGAATCTTGGTGACCGCCGGGCTGTCGTTCCCCGACTGGCTGGCACTCCCTGCTGGTCTGCGATTATCACTCCATGCCAACATGATCACGGTTGTGGCCACACTGGTCGTGTTTGTGGTTGGGCTCGCCTGCGCACGGCTACTTGCCGGGCGTCACCGTGTTGAAACCTAATTCGATTCACACTGAATTCATTGAACTGGTAGCCTTGTGTGAAGCGTGGGGCTGGCTGACCTGCCCGCATCACCCGCGTCCACATTGGGAAGCAGAACACGGAGGTTTATCTATCGCATGACGAGAGGTTCGTGATAACAGGATTTATAAGCTTGAATTTCAAGTATTTTTCTAGCTGCTCAACCAACTTCCTCTCATTCCAATTCATGCTTAGGGATTGCTCATGAAGAACATCGAGGATCTGCTGATAACTCAGCTGCCCCACAAACGGTCTTCTGGGCAGTTCGGTGAGCAATTCACCATGCGGAATAGAGTCTTTTAATTGTTGCGGGTGTCGATATTTTTCGACGATTTCCTTCTGCGGTTGCGGACTCACCAACAGCACCACAAAATCCCGCTTCGACATCTCAAACAGTTTGTGTTCGTCATACCAACCAGATTGGTACAGACCAACTCGAATATTGCGAATCAATTGGTCGGACGGATAGCCTTTGCTACCAACATTGTGAGTCGTGGTCTCCGAGAGTTCGGAGCGGTATTTCATTTCCAGAAAGATTGTTGTCGGCGGATTCTCCCATTTGATCACCACATCGACTTCCGTCGAGCCTTCTGTCCAGGGCAAGAGATGCTTCGGCATCTGTGGCTGACGTTGCCACAGTTCGATCCGGAGATTGCGATAAACCTGTGTCCGATATCTTTGGGTTCCCAATCCGGCATTTAAAAGCTGAGGCAACCAATACCTCGGCGCAATCGCTTGCAACACGCCGAATAAATTCCCGGTAATCGCATCTTCGCTGTTGGGACGAATAATGAGCGGACATCGCAGGGTCCCATCCAAGGCGGGCTGACAAACCCGTCCCCCCTTCCCCCCTAGTTCGGTAAGCATCGACCATTTCCATTGAGTTGGTGGATGGGACTTTCCATAGCCGGCTTCGGTGCCTGCCACTGCCGACACTCACTGCGATAAGAGCAGTTCGTGCAATTGAGCGGAGACTCGATGGGATAGAAAACTTTATGGGTGACACCTTGTTCGACGACCGCCACCAAGTCTCCTAATCTTCTTCGTTCCGCCTCCGTTCGTACCGTCGAAATCTGCTTTAGTCGCGGCATTTTCGTTTTCACGAGGATCGCATATTCGACTTGGGGACTAGTGCCAAACTCTTCGCTGATCGCCTGACTGTAGCAGGTGGCTTGGAGCGAACTGTCGACCTCGCCTTGAGAATAGGATCGACTCGCGGTCTTAAATTCGTGGACGACGAGACTTCCTTCAGTTTCCGTCAACAAATCGATGACCGCCACCAAGGGAGTTTCGAGATACTCGCCCTGTTGATTCTGGAGCGGCACGAGAAACGTTCGTTCCACGGCGACGATGTTCTCCGGGGCGGGATGCCGCAGATAGGTCGCCAATAGTGCTTTGCCCAGGGCGAGTTGCGATTCGCGTGATTGACCTCGCTTGAAGAGCAACCCCTGGCGTGCCTCCCGAGTACGCCAAGCTGCCTCCAACAGGCTTTCAAGTTCTCTGAGATTTGTGGCCCCCTTCAGCTGAACTTTGCGATGATAAAATGCCAACGCTTCGTGGATCGCACTTCCCAGCACCAGATCGCTTGATACCCGCAGTTGAGGCAGCCGCAACACTCTTTCAAAATAGTATTGCAGCGGGCACCGCAAATACTGATTGATCGCCGAAAAACTCCAGTGGAAGCGATCGATAGCCATAGTTCCTCCCTGCAGGTGACTTGAGTGACGAACTAGGACCGCGTTCCGGTCGTGGCATCGGCCATGAGCGAGTCGAGCACCAGGCCTGCTTCCTTCTTGGTGAGGTCGTAGACATTCAACTTACGGCCGAATTGCTCGGCGATGCGTCCTTCAAGTTCGACTTTGGAGAGACCTTGTCGCTTGCTGAGATTTAACAAGAACTGAATTTGCTTGTTGGTGGCCGGTTCGCCGGTCGTACTCCCATTCGCGGGCAACCGGTTGACCGGGGCTCGACGTGGAGCTGGCAACTCGGCCGCTGGTTTTTTGGCGGGGATGGGGTCTTCGTCATGAGTGGCGATGGCCGTCTCGCTTTCATATCGTTCGATCTGCCGATTCAGGGCTTCATCAGCCAGGTCGTAATATTCCTGGATGCGTTCGATGACGGTGTCGGTATCCCTGAGGTCGACGCCGACTTCTCCTTCCAAGTTGAGGCTAAAGCCATGGGAATTGAAATTCTCGGAGAGTTTGCGGCTGAGACCGATATTGATTTTGAGCATGGTAATTTTTTCCGTGAATGGATGGAGGTTGGATGTCTCCTACAAATACTCGTAGGAACAGGCGATGACGCTGGTGTGCGTCAATTTAAAGAGCTCATCGCCAAGGCGTTTTTCCAGGCCTCGCCCTTGAGCTTGGCCCCGGAGCCAAACCAGGCCGATTTCAGGCGAGCACTAGCCCGATCGTAATAAGATTTACCACGAGTTTGGCGGTGATGGTCGACGAACTCGGTCACCGCATTGAAGGCCGACCAAGCGGTGAGTTTGGTTTCAGAGATTTCTTGGCCACGACCGTACTCGAACAGGCGAAATAATTCTCTACGAATGTTTCGTGCTCGTAGCCGATTGGCATCATCGGAATCTGGGTAGAGACTATAAAAATAGTCTTCCAACAGTAGTCGAGAGGGATAAAAGCTGGCTAGTCGGTTGATCTTCTCTTCGGCATCATCGTAGAACCGTTTGGCGAAACCGAGAATTTCCTGAGCTTCGGCGATCTTGCTGGTCAAATTCCCTTTATGGGCGATGGAGACACCACTACCACGGCTACGTGTTTCCGCCATCGCTAAGGTATTCGCACAGACCACACGAATCGGTGTGAAGAAAACTCTGAGCGAAGAAGTTCCGTCGTGACTGTTGTGGAGCAAGAGAAACTTCTCGGTCACATCTTCGGAGTCTTTGATGCGGATTTCACCGGGGAGTTTGGCGAGCATCCAGATTCTTTCTCCTCGGCCCAGAGCTCCCGCCGTGTGGTATCTCAGTTCGCCGTCGGCTACGATGGCATCCAGAAATCCAAAGCATTGATGATTCTGAACTGGCTGGTAGCTATTGCCGACCACGCCCAAGACAGCATTAGTATCGGTTCTCACAACGGCTTGTCGTTGAGGGACTTTGATGCCCTCGAAAGTTTGGAGCGGCTTCAAAGTCACGCCAAAATTGAGCCCGGCTTTGCCGATGGCTTCGGCGGCGGTGGCTGGTTCGTTCAGTTGGGTGCCAAGACCGTGCCAGGGTGTGTCACCAAAATACATCATGGCCGTTCGGCCGTTGGTTGTCGCAAGTTCGTGGGGCATACTTAGTTCTCAAGTGTGAAACCAGTACTGTTGATTACTAAGATATACCCAAAAGAACCACGTTTTTGAGGCATTGGCGGTATGTTGAGCAGCATCTTGAGCGGGTCCAAGAATTTTGTGGCAATTAGCCATGAACTTGTTTACCCTATTTGCTAGGGATTCGATTTGATACCAAGGATGGCTTTTCCTTACTTTGAGGAAGCCATTGTGGACGAATATCTTTGGCCTACACGTAATATCGCGGAATATGCTTACTGCCCTCGCCTCTTTTACTACATGGAGGTCGAAGGAATTCATCTCAAAAGCGACGACACGGAAGAAGGGCAGCGTGTACATCGTCGTGTTGATGCTCCCAGCAATTCAAATGACTCTGATGACGACGAGCCTCAAACCGTTCGCAGCCTCACGCTCACTTCACGATCGCTAGGTTTGACCGCCACGCTTGACCTTGCCGAAAAGAATGGCAGCGAAGCAGTGCCCGTCGAATATCGCAAGGGCCGTCCTCATGCGCTCTATGCCGAGGCCAACGGCAACGGTAAATCTCACCCTGCTGAATATGAACCCTGGCCGACGGATCGAGTGCAAGTTGGCTTGCAAACAATTCTTTTGGAAGAGGCGGGTTACGTTGTTCGCAACGCCGTCCTGTATTATGCCTCTAGCAAGCAACGGTTGGATGTGGTGGTCGACGATGCATTGCGGGCTGAAGCGTTAGCGGTTTTGTCAGATGCTAAAAACTGTGCGGCGGGTACTCGTCCACTGCCCTTGGTCAACGATCCCCGTTGCCCACGCTGTTCGCTCCAATCGATCTGCCTCCCTGACGAAATCAATGTCGAACGTGAGCAAGTCGATCTCTCGCCCCGTAAGCTTTGGCCTCCCCGCGACGATGGCATTCATCTTGTGGTGCAATCCAGCGGCACGCGTATCGGTGTGGATCAGCGATGCAAATCACTGAAGCCAACGGCTCGAAGGGTAAAGACATACCACTGGCCAGCGTCGAGAGTCTTTCATTGTTGGGTTCCGTGCAGATTTCAACACAAGCGTTGCACACCTTCGCGGATCGTGGCGTGCCGGTCGCCCTACTTTCTGCCGCGGGACGTCTGGTGGCCATGATCGACCCGCTCGATTCGGTGAGTGCCGACACCCGCCGCAATCAAGTTCGTGTGTCCGATCAGCCAGAGAAATGTACGGAACTCACCCGAGCACTTGTCACGGCCAAGATTCGCAATCAGCGCACACTGCTCATGCGGAACTTTAGTTCCCTGCCCACGCTTTTCGCTTCGCAATTGGCGGGTCAAGCCAGTGCTGCCGAGAAGGCGGCATCCATCGATTCACTACGCGGCCACGAGGGCCAAGCTGCGGCACTTTACTTTGCTCACTTTGCCGGCATGCTCAAGGGCGACACTGGCCGTGAGTTCGACGAGAATGGCCGGCAACGCCGCCCTCCTCCTGATCCTATCAATGCTTGTCTTTCACTCGCTTATTCTATGCTCACCCATGAATGTGTCGCCGCGTTGCGAACGGCTCGTTTGGAGCCGTCCATCGGGGCGTTTCATGTATCACGACCCGGCCGCCCTGCCCTGGCGCTCGATCTTATGGAACCGTTCCGTCCACTGATTGCTGATTCTCTCACCATCGCGGCGTTTAACCGTGGTGAATTGCGCGAAGGTCACTTTCGACGAACCGCAGCGGGATGCTTGCTCACCGATGACGGGCGTAAAGCCTTTTTCGGAATCTACGGCCGGCGCATGAGCGAAGAGATCACGCACCCTGTGTTCGGTTACAAACTCAGTTATCGCAGAATGTTGATTTTGCATGCCCGAATGATCGCCGCCTGGATCAATGGCGAGATCCCTAACTTGTCATTCCTCACCACTCGTTAGCCTTGATCCCCGACCCCTGTCCCCTCACCTCTCTTCAACCATGCGCCGCTGCTACCTCGTCTGCTACGACATTCGCCATCCTAAGCGACTCCGTCGCGTCCACAAAATCTGCAAAGGCTTTGGCGAATCGTGGCAGTTCTCGATTTTCTTCTGTGTGCTCAAACCGATCGATCGCGTGCGACTTCAGACGGAGTTAGAAGAAGTCTTGAATTTGAAGGAAGATCAAGTGTTGATGATTGACCTGGGACAAAACGAAGGCACAGCCCGCACCGCCGCGGTCACACTGGGGCAAAGCCTCGACGAACCGCTGGAGGGGATGGTGGTAATATAATGCTAGTTCTTAGCATAATTCTCATAGTGTTGGCTGGCTACCAACATAATCGTCCGGAAATTTAAAACATCATTCCCGTACGAGCGGAAAACTGGGTTCTTGTGTCCTCATTATTTCTGCAGCTATGGGAAGGTTGGCTGAGAGGTTCTCGCATCTGCTATGTGAAGTTGGTAGATTGGGTTTTCTCATCAACTTCGTCAGTTTCGAGCGGGGCAATGAACTATGACACCTGAACCTACTACTCGCGCGTACACGGTCCGACTCGACAAAGCCACCGATGCTAATTGGCGCGTTCATGTTTGGACCACGCACCTGACAGTCAATCGTGGAGTCTGGACCTGGGGCGATTGGTTGTTGAGTCTGCGAGGGAGCTTGCCCGCTTCGCTGGCCGGCGAGCATCCCGAACGGCGAATCATGCTTGCCCTTTCCTGGCTATCGGTTGAAAGCCCCGAGTCGTTGTGTCCTAAAGATCACGTCGTTGCCCGTGGTGACGATGATCCCAAAAAGCGAATCGAGAAAATCAAAGCACATTTTGCCCAGATTCTTAAGGAAAAGAAAGCAACTCAACGGGAAGAATGGCTTGCAGCATGTGAACCAGCTCTATCGGCCCGCATTCGCCCCGATGCGGTGTGGGTCGATCGGACGGCTTGTTTCAAAGACCTTCAACAAGAGCTTGGCAGCAAGTTCACTGTCGATTGGGCCTCAACCACGTTCCTGGATTTGATTGGTGGTGAAAAAGATTATTTCGCCATGCCCGATATTGATGGTGCAGCATCATCCGAGGCCAAAGACTTTGTGATCAAAGCGGGCAACTGGTTGAGTCGGAACTGGGGATCGGGCAAGAAAAGCGAAGCTGGCAAGATTGTCGATGCCTTGGAGAAGCTGTGTGCTTCTCCGAAACGGAGCATCGTTGGAAAATCAGGGATCAAATCAATTAGCAGGATATTGGAGGAACTTGGACAAGAGTCTGACGAGTCTGACCCTGACAAATTATTGAAGCAACTCAAGCAAGCCATTGGTTGGAAAGGCCGTTCCTCGAAAGGTGCAGTGGCACTTGAGAAAATGGTTGAGGTCAACGAGGTCGATGCCAAGCTTTGGGAATCGACATGTGGCAAGATTCAAGAAGATATTGCCGCTCAATCGGTAAAGCTTAAAAACTCGGGCAAGGCACCCGTTTGGATGCCGAAGTTGCGTGAGCAGATCGAAGATCGTATCGGCATGCCCTTCCGAACTTCAAAGGATCATATTTGGGAATATGCTGTGATGCTCGACCATGCTTTGCGACGACTCTCTTCGGCACATTCTTGGATCAAACGAGCCGAGGTGCAACGCTCGAAGTTCAAGGAAGCCGCGGAACAGATTGCATTGATACCGCAAGATGTTTGCCGTCTGTTGGATAAATATTGTGAAGATCGCTCCACCGCGAGTGGCGCAGCTGAGGAGTATCTGATTCGCAAACGAGCACTCGAAGGTTGGGACAAAGTTGTCGCTAAGTGGGGAACTAAAAAATGCGAAACCTCCGAGCATAGAATACAAGCGGTTCGGGAGATGCAGGGGGAGATTGAAAAATTTGGTGATGCACAACTTTTCGAAACTTTAGCCGCCGAAAACTACATATGTGTATGGCGTAATGAGAAAAATAAAGCGCACACTGATGTTCTTAAGAAATATGCGGAGGCGCGCACTGCTCAGTACGATCAGCGTCGCTTTAAAGTTCCCGCTTATCGTCATCCTGACCCGCTGCGGAATCCGGTTTGGACGGATTTTGGCAACTCACGTTGGGGGATCAGCTATTCGGCCCTCGAAACGGTACGCAAACGTAAGAGCTTGATAGAAAAGTTAAAAACCGCCAAGACTGAAGCAGCTAAGAAAAAAATTGAAGCTGAGTTGGCGGAAATTTTGGAGAAGAACCTCAAACAGGTTTCACTCGGTTTGTGGTGCAGTGAGGCCGTGACGCCCATACCGCTTCAATGGCGGAGCAAACGGCTTAGCGGCAATCTGGCTCTGCCCGATCTCCACAAAGAGGGAACCTCTGTGAGTCGAGCAGATCGTTTGGGTCGAGCCGTCGCGGGTGTCAACGGTGAGGCAGTAACCGTTGCGGAAGTCTTTGAGCAAAACGATTGGAGCGGTCGATTGCAAGCCAACCGTGGAGAACTCGATCGCTTGGCCGACCTTGTTTATAGCAAGAAAAGTGAGCCCCAATACCAAGTTTTCAGTCGCAAGCTTGATCATAAGGCTGCTAAACGCCTGCAAGGTTTGCGCTGGCTACTTTCCTATTCGGCAAAGCTGCTCCCCGCCGGTCCGCTGTTTGATGAACTCCTCAAGTCAAAAGAGTTTCAAGAAAGCGGATGGAAATATGTGAAAGGGCGTAGTGGATATTATTTTCAGCATCCAGCCAATGAAGGACGAAAGGGCCGCGGCAGACTACTATTGTCACGTATGCCGGGCTTAAGAATTCTTTCTTTTGACTTAGGTCACCGATACGCGGCAGCGTGTGCGGTGTGGCTAACTCTCACTGAAAAGCAACTGAAAAAAACGATCGCTGATCGAAAGATTGTGGCTGGTGGGATTTCTGCAAAAGACTTATACGTGCATACCCAACACGAATCAGACGACGGAAAGTCGTGGAAAACTATCTATCGTCGTATTGGTCCTGATATGTGGGCATGTCTTGAGCGTCAATTCGTGATCAAACTTCAGGGCGAAGATCATTCTGCACGACTCGCTACGCAAAAAGAAATTGAAGCGTTTATCGACCATGCCACCGCACTCGGTCGCGTCGATGCTCAAGATCTGGTCGAGAATAAGCGAATTGATGACCTAATGACCACGTCCGCAGATACACTCAAACGGGCATTACGACGCCACGGGGATATCGCACGCATCGCCAACGCATTCCAGACTGGCATTAAGCACCTCGCGGGTGGCAAAACGTATAACTTTTTCGAGCCTAACACAGGCGTACATGATGATTCACCAGAGAAGCGAGCTGAGAACTATCAGCAGTTCTTGGTCGATGCCCTTGTTATGTGGCGCGAATTGAGCGGAGGGCAGTGGCAAAACTCACAAACACACGAATTGTGGAAGAAGCATGTCGTGCCATTGCTTGAGAACGATGCGATTGAAGTTTTGCCGGAGGACGAGTCTCCCTTTGAACGAAAAGCACGCATCAAACGGCTTGGAAAAACGCTTGAGCTGGTAGCAGCACAAATTGCGAAAGACAAATCGCTGCGCAGCAAATTAGCTACTGAATTTACCAAGATATGGCAGGATGAAGATGCTGCTTGGCTTGGCGAAGAGGGCCATTTGCGTTGGTTAAGGCGGTTAGTTCTGCCACGCATTGGAATTAAGCCCCTCAGTGATTCCAAAGAGTTCAAGATTTGGAAGGAGCGTCTAAGAGAAATTCGTCACGTAGGTGGTCTTAGAATTGAGCGACTTGCCACGATCACAAAGCTTTATCAGATACAGCGGGCATTCTATTCTCGGCCAGAGCCCGACAACACCCGAGCCGGAATCGATCGACTGGAAAAAGGATCCGAGAATGGTGACCGCTTTGGGCAGCGAATTATTGATGCGCTGGAGTATCTGCGACAGAACCGGATTAAACAGCTTGCCAGTCGCCTAGTAGAAGCAGCTTTAGGTGTAGGCAGTGAGAGCAAAAAACATTGGGAAAGAGGCAGAAAACGGCCCCAGCACCAAGTATTTCCCCCTTGTCATGTCATCGTGGGTGAAGATCTGGATAACTATCGCCCGGAGCAAACGCGACTCCGTAGCGAGAATAAACGTCTCCGCGATTGGTGCGCTCGGAACGTCCGCAAGCTGGTTATGGAAGGTTGTCAATTGCACGGCCTGCATTTCATAGAGGTCGATCCGCGTTATACGTCGCGTCAGGACTCGCGTACGGGTTTGCCAGGAGTGCGCTGCACAGAAGCAAACGTGCAGAAACTTCTTAGCCGTAATGATTTCAGGAAAGCGCGAGAGCGCGTGAAAAAGAAGGGTGTAGATACAAGAGATTTGATAATTGATGCCTTGTTTACAAAGTATGAAAACAACTCATGCAATCCGATTGTACGTATTACACAGGGTGGTGGTGATTTATTCGTATCGTCTGACCAGCAATCGAGCGGCGTCATTCAAGCGGACCTGAATGCGGCAGCAAATATTGGTCTCAAGGCCCTTCTAGATCCCGATTGGCCGGGAGCTTGGTGGTACATTCCGGTGAAGTATGTAGATGGCAAAACTGATCCGAAAGATTTTCCTTCGTGTCCGTTGTTTGAATTACCGCTGAAATTATTAGAAGGAGATGAAATCGAATATGAAGATGAGAAACGGACAAAAGGCGATAGAATCAATGCTTGGCGCGATCTTACCGGTAAGTCGTTAGCAGAGAAATCTTTCTGGCTACATACTCCCGCTTACTGGAAATGGGTTGAGAAACGGGTATTACAAAAATTGGCCGACGCTCAACGTATCGAGTTAAATAAAACCTCTTAATAGTTATTGACTTATTCGCACGGTTTTTTACATTAGAGGTGCTTGCTATAGGCAAGCGTAACTGCGGCTGTGTCTCTGCCTTTATTGGCATTTTTTACCGCAGGGTTAATCATTTTTGTCGGACGAACAACTGGTCTTTGACAACCCAAATGACTGAGCCGGCTGATCAGCCGGTGCGCTCGCAAATGTCGGCGAGTGCGCCGGTGGTGTCGGGGGATGCCGGGCACGCTCGAACTATAGGCTTGCCATGGAGTTATGTCATGAATTGGAAGCCACAACCAATTCGAATTGAACTTGGCGAAGGCCACTCTCGCAGGATGTTTCGCAACATGTTGCGCAATTGGAGTTTAGGACCCTGGCCGTCGAATCAGTTCCGACATCAATGATTTGCCGACACGACGAAAGCCTCGTCGATGTTCGGGGTGTAGGGAGCGTCGAATCAGTTCCGACATCAATGATTTGCCGACACTGAACGATCAAGCCAGACTCTCTCGTCAGCATCGAGTCGAATCAGTTCCGACATCAATGATTTGCCGACACCGTTCGCTGGAGCGTATCACATCCGAAAAGATGACGTCGAATCAGTTCCGACATCAATGATTTGCCGACACTAGTTGGCACAGCTAGGGTTGTGGGCAAGGCCGCAGTCGAATCAGTTCCGACATCAATGATTTGCCGACACCTTCGCTCACAGTTCGTTTCCTTAAATCCCCCTGTCGAATCAGTTCCGACATCAATGATTTGCCGACACCCGGATCTCAGGAACCGCGAGCAACTGGCCGACGATGTCGAATCAGTTCCGACATCAATGATTTGCCGACACGTACAACCGAGCCGCTTTGCTGTTTGACGACGTTGTCGAATCAGTTCCGACATTAATGATTTGCCGACACCAGCTAATCGATCAGCCCTACAACCACACGCACGGGAGTCGAATCAGTTCCGACATCAATGATTTGCCGAGAGCAAATTTGTATGACACTACGTTGCGGCTAAACAAAATAATTGACCGCCAGTAATTCTGCAGTGTGGGCTGGACCTCAGTAAAGGGTGTCATAGCGTATTAATTTCGTCCGTTTGCCAATGACCTCTGCCTATTGCTGGTCCAATCTTGGAATTATCGAGATGAACAATTTCAGGTTGTAGTCCTTGCCTTGGTTATTGTTGATGACAAGCCGCCGCAGATTTAAAAAAGCTGCGGTCCCTCGTTCCAACGGCAAGATTCTGGAAATTCTTGCCGCCCGGACGAACCAAAAAATGGGTGGAAACGTCATCATTCTGACGGTCACAGCGAAACCTCAAGACTTGGCTGAGACTATTGTTCAAGCTCTATTCTTTGGATGTCATATTTCGGTATGTTACCATGATGGGATCACATTTGAACGAGATGACAAACACCGTTTTGGCAGAGCTTGAGGAGTTCAGGGTACGCCTCTTACCCACCTTGGCGAAGCGTGACCCCGTCTCTTTTGGTGAGTTCCAGGGCGACAACCCTGAGTACCACGGCCCTCGTCATACGCTCTCTGACTGGCAGGAAGCGGCTGCTCACTTGAGTGGCCTCCTGAAAAGTCATCCGGACGACACAGCGTTAGCCACGGAACTGAGCCACTTACGTCCGTTCATGAGGGGCGGACAGGCTGGTGGCGATTATGTCATCGAGAAGGGCATCCTGCATTGGCGACTCTCGATCTTCGCTTCCGTCAGGTGGGAGGAAGGAGTGTCTGGTTACCTGCCGGTTGAGTATCGTCCTGAAAGTGTCGGAGGGGTGGAGCAATCTCGGAGAGCCGTGCGGCGATGGTTCGAGCGTGCGGATGTTGGAGACATGTGGTTCTGGAATGCTCTCTGCCTAGTCTTGCCTGCGACTGTCGACGACGACCCCGAATTCGCCATCAGCATGCTCCAGCCGGGCACTTATCGCGACCGCATTCTCTCGAATCAGGAACTGACACCTGCTGAGCGGCAAGTCGAGCTGGCTAAAGTCGAGGCAAAATACTTTCGTCATGTACTACTGAACAATGCGTTCTTGCATGTCGTGGCGGCCCTCGCCAACAATCATTTCATGAAAATCAACCATTGCTTTCAGGTCGCGGAAATTTCCGGCAGATACTCGGACCTCTTACCGCACTATCTATTCGCCATACTTTTCGCCAAGTTGGAGATCTTGAACAGGCTCTCCAATGCTGGCCATGATGAATGGTGAGCGTCTTCACTCTTTCCTGACCAAGGACTTTGCACGCAGTCCGGAACCGCTTCCGTAGCGTGTGCCGCGAGAATACAATTTCACCTCGCTCAGCTTGCCACGAACATAAAAACGAATCCCCAATGCACCGAAAATCACTTGCTTTCTAGGATGAAAGCAACTTCTGGCCATTCTCAAAAAGATGTACAAGAGTTTGGAAATGCGCCTTATCGGGTGTCGCTGACACCACCTCACGAGATCGTCATATTCGCCAAACAGAAGCGTTAGCCGTGAGTTCAAATAGAGCCAGCCCACGAGGAGCGTAAGAGTTATAGCTAGTACTCGTGGGCTGGATGTCGGCTATAATCCAGCCGTTGGCAACAGCAGCTTTGTAGACGCCCCTTACGAACATGGTGCGGCGTCTGCGGGGCACGAGTGCTATACATCGTGGCAGCCATCGCGCGAACCACTTGATAACTGCATCATCGTCAGCCTCCTGGATTTTGCAGATTAAAGATTCGATAGCCGATTCCCATTCTGCATCTTCAGTCTCATAAGGTTGCTCGCCTTCAATGCCAATCGTCAATTGGTAGCCCGGGTGATCGTATCCCACGCGGATTCCGTGCGCGTTTCCTTGCGAGGCCTCAAAGCAACAAGTACGAAAGAAAGTCGGGCAGGGACCGGTAAGTACGATCGTTTCAGAACAGTCAGATTGCATCATAAATCCTCCAAAAATGGGGACGTAGCACCACTCACAACGAGGAGTGATGCACCAAATTTGGAGACGAACCGAGTTAGCTTTACTGCTCGCGGCCTAACCGGTTCACCTCTCGTGCCATAGGCAACGCATGCCACACAATCCGCAAGCTATTTATTAAGATAATCTCTTTATCCGAACCTGTCAAGATGCCTCTGCGCAGGGTACGTACGACGTTCCTGCTGAGGCCGGTGATGAACTCGGCTTCGGGGTATCGGCCTTCACACCGCGAGGCGAAACAACAACCGCAGAACCAAAGCCTGCAATAAACTACTGGCTCAACACCAACTCGAACGTGCGATACAATTCGGGTTGCCGAAACTTTGAGAACACACGCGGCAGGCCGTGTACTGCCAATGAGGGAAAGCCGTGCGGTATTTGAGGGGGCTAGCCGAGGCTGCTGTGTGGCCTCACGGTGTTATAATGATTCCGCCAACGCTCGATGAGCAACTTGGCTTCAAGTAATGTATCGAACTGTTCACGGGCCAACAGCTCGTTGCGGAGCTTACCGTTAAAGCTCTCGATGTAACCATTCTCCCAACTGCTGATCGTGGCCATCGCCTTGGCGGTTCCACTCAATCGCTATCGCGGCGGGAGTTGGCACGACTGGCCGTGGCATTTCGAACCGGTTTCGAGGGTGGTCTACTTTCTGGCGCTCACCGATTTTCTAAGGCTTTTTGCCCTGACAGCGTTGTTATGAGCGAGCAGTTCGCGGCGGTAACGCCAGAAGCTTCACTTGCTGTCTTTCATGCCAAATGACACGCCCTCATTTGCATCATGAGCCTATTGACTGCAAATTAATCGAATCGCTAAATCACAACATGCCAGAACCAACTCATCTACGCGAACATCCAGGAATTTCAAGAGCCATGTTACGAATGCAACAGTGCTGCAGCAGCGCAACGAATACGTGACCGGAACCGATTGTAAGAAAGGGCTTGGGACGTACTTCGACTACTATGGCCACGAGCGCCGCCATCAGGCGCTGGACCGACAAACCCCTTGGGCCGTCTACCGTCCCAAACGCTCAAAGCGAACGATCCCCTCTCTCTAAGAATCGCTCGCCCGTGGTCCAATAATTGGGGTCCACTTCAGAGACGATAACCATTGCTGGCAACTTTCCGAGAATAAGAATAAAGTAAATATCAACTATTTTGGTTCGCACCCTTTTTTCTAAGGCAAATGTACTCTTGTCGGAAGATCTGTTGTTTAGTAACTAATCTTTGATGTTTGAAGCTAGCCAAAGTTTGCCCAAAGAAATCCATAATCAAATCTCTGCAGACTATTCATCGGTACTGCGTTCTGTTGCTAAAACTATTCCTTGATTGCCGATTAATGTCGGCCGAGCAGATGGATTATCAAAACTCACTGTGAGTGGTGGCGAACCAGCGTAAGTATTATTTTCAATAACTATATTGCGTCCAGACCTGAACAAAAATGACGGGGTAACTATGTCTTCACTAGATACACCGTCCTTAAGCGAGATTTTATTTCCACGTAAAACGAGCCCATCGACCGCAGTTCCCTCAACAATCCGGCGATGAGTAGCCGTAATAACATTTTCTTCAAAACGTATTCCGCCATGATAGAGTGAATTGGGATAACGCTTTGCGTCAATTTGTGGTGCAATTCGCAAGACTTCTCCCGCATTATTATGGAACACATTTCGCCGAATCAATACGTTACGTACTGGGCCAGATTCCCACCAGAAGCTATTTTCACCTTCAAATTGAATCCCTGCCATCGAGGAATAAGCGAAATGATTGTCTTCTACCAGGACGTGACCTTCGGTAGCGATGAGCATTGTTCTTGCGCGATTGTTCCGTACAGTGCATCGGCGGACTGTGAGATTTGGTTGCCATGTAAGATTATAAAGCCCCAAAGGCAGAGTTAGGCTCTCGTCAGGCAGCTCGTCAAGCGTCACCTCAAATAGGTCTGAGTTTAACTCTCGAACGGAAACTACCGAAGCATCACCGTACGGTTGTAAGTCTGAACTGTTTACAAAACGCACACGGTCACCAGCAGCAGCGACTATGAGTCCGCGCTGCTGACTGTGCATCCGTCGACATAGTACCGTTCTAGGGCCTAACTGCTCTTGAACCTGCACGAAGCAGCCATGGACGTTCGTAGCATCGTCGAGCATATTCTCAAACAGACAGTCTTCGAGGAGAATTTCGCCACGGCAACCATTGAAATGCGTGGCGTCAGCTGTCGTCGTAACGATGCGATTTTTTCCTGAAGGCAACAAGACTTGGACACGCCTCAATAAGGCATCCTCTGTCCGCTGGACAATCACTCCCATACCTCCTGCATGGTGAATTGTTACATCTTCGATTAGTAGGTCTTGCGAATTAGCGATGCGAATAGCTGGTGAAGTCCGATTGGGGTAGCCCATGCCATTCACAGTTAAAATCCAGCCAATGCGCGGCATTATTTTGGTCGAGTCATGGATACGAAGAATACCGGATTGCAGTTCTTCTACTCGTGGTTCTGGCTCCATGGCCCATTGATGCTCTCCTACCACAGGATGACCAGTGTCGCCATCAAACCACATATTCCATTGCAGGTTGTGTTCCCAGACAACTTGGTCTGCAGTGGGGGGGGCCCATTCCTTCCAAGCCTGAGAAGAGACGCTTGTCTTCTCACGAAAAATTAAACGACTGCCGCGAAGTTCATAAACGACTTCGTCGTGGACCTGGACATCGAAAGCATTAATATCTGGATGAACCGCGACTACGCGGGCCTGAAAGTTAAATGGTCTATGCCAATCGATGCTAAACCCCTTGAGTCTTAGCTTGGTGGCCTCGTCAGCACTTACAGGTATCATTTGACTGTGACAAACGAGTTTGGCTCCCTCTCCAATAAGATTAAATCCCTCAGTATGATCCAAAAGAAACACTATCCGCTTAACTCCCGAATCGTTATTCGCGACGGCTAGGTTCTTTTCAAAAGCATGGTCAGGATAGAGATGCCATTCTCCTGGAGGTATAACTAAAGATTTGATACCGCGTTCATGACAGGCTTCGAGCGCACGGCGGAATATCGGCGTGGCGTCGTCCCCAGGCGTGAGTGTCCCCAAGCCGAAGTCGCCAGCATTAATCGGGCCTTCGTCAGAGCCACTCACATAGAGTGCCATGGAGGTATTGATTGCGATGACTGTAAAGCACAGAAGTTTGTAGATAGTCATTCAACTGCTTTAGCTAGGAAATTGTATTTGCCTGATCCAATCTGGAGAATTGCTTTGCCTAGCCGATAATCGATTACACTGACTCCTTCGGCTACTTCAACCGGCTTCCCACCTTCATAGACTGCTTCAAGCGAATCCGCGGGAATTTGTACCTGTGCTGTTGTGTTCCCAGGAACTTCAACAACTAGATGAAAGCCGCTTTTGTCCTGCTTCCAGTGTGACCTAATACGGCCATGTATGCTGAAATAGTCTGTTTTCGCCCAAGCTAAATTTCCTCCCGCGTGTGGGGTAATAAGAAATTTCTTGTAGCCAGGTTCTATTCGCGTTATCCCTCCAATGTTTTCAAACATCCACTGATACACGGCCCCGAAGGAGTAATGAGCAAAAGAGTTCATGCCTGGGTCTTGAAATCCCTTTTCGGGGGTCCAGCCATCCCAGCGTTCCCAGATACTTGTAGCACCATGTTTAATAGAGAAACCCCACGACGGAAAGGTTTCATTTTGAATCAATCGATATGCAAGATCGTTTCGGCCAATCTTTGCAAGCACTAACATCAAGTCTTTCGTGCCGACGAAACCTGTTGAAAGATGAAAATCTCGACGTTCAATATCTGCGACTAAGTGCTCAGCTGCTTGGTGTGCTTGTTTTTCTGTTAGTAAATCGTAAGCTAGTGCCAGAACATACACACACTGTGTATTTCCATGTATCCGACCATCAGAGTCGACATAGGCTTTCTGGAAAGCATTCTTAATCTCTCGCAACCATTGCTGATAAAGCGCTGCGTCCTCTGCTTTACCGAGAATCGCTGCCGCTTGAGCAACAAGCTGTGTGCTGTAGGCAAAGTAAGCGGTGTAGATTACTTCTCTTGGTGTGTCGGCGTTGATACTTAGCCAATCACCAAAGCAATGGAACTCTGCGGGAGGTAAGCAACCATCCAGACTGCGCTGACGGCAGAATTCCACGAAACGCTTCATCGACGGATATTGTCGAAGTAGTAGGCGACGATCGTCATAGACTTGGTAGATTGTCCATGGACAAACAACTCCGGCATCCGACCAAGCTGGTCCACCATCGTCATCGGCGACCTTGAGTGGTGCTACCGCAGGAAACTGCCCATCTTTACGCTGTGCGTCCGCCAAATCAACCAACCACTTGTTAAAGAATGTGTGAACATCAGCATTCAGCGTTGCCGTAGCGACATAGACTTGCGCATCGCCAGTCCAACCCAACCGCTCGTCGCGCTGTGGGCAATCCGTGGGTACATCGATAAAATTCGCCCGCTGGGTCCAATAGATGTTGTTATGTAACTGATTGAGAGTTGGATCGGAACATTCGAACCTTCCAGCTCGTGGGGTATCACTACTGAGAGCTATGCCGGTGATCGTCTCCTTGTCTGGTGGCTCGGTCAGCCCCGTTATTTCGACGTATTGGAAACCATGAAATGTGAAACGCGGTTGCCAAACTTCCGTACCATTACCTGCACAGATGTAGGTGTCCGTGGATCTTGCGCCACGAAGATTCGTCGTGTAGAGTGTCCCATCAGGATTCAATCTTTCAGCGAAGCGTAGCCGGATCTTCTGTCCTGGCTGGCCATTAACACGCAGTCTGACGATGCCGGCAAAATTCTGCCCGAAATCACAGACATAAATGCTAGATTGAGCTTCAGTAATTGTTACAGGAGTGAACTCTTTAACTTCGACAACTGCCGGGCCAGGGTGAGATTGCATAACGGGCAGGACTTTTGAACCCACATCAACTTTTTGCCAATCGGTGTCAGAAAATCCAGGTTTATCCCAATCGCTCAGCTTGAGTCGAGCATCGAACGTCTCGCCCATGAGAAAGTCTGCCTCACGGGTTGGTCCTAAAGAAGCTCGCCATTCGTCACTGGTTCCAAATCTGTCGGACGTACCATCCTGGTAAGTGAGATTTAATTGCATACGCAAGCGCGGCTGATCTCCATAATGATTTCTATTTCTGCCCCAGCCTATGTATCCACTGAACCATCCATCAGCCAGCACTGCGCCAAGGGCATTCTCTCCGGTTTGTAATAGATGAGTAACATCATAGCAGCGATAATAGACGCGTTTGGAATAATCAGTCCAACCAGGCGTGAAAAATTCTTCTGAAACCAATTTCCCATTCATGCGAGGCTCACAGTTTCCCAATGCTGTGACATAGAGCATGGCGGATGCAACTGGCTTTTCAACAACAAACTCTTTCCTCAGCAGTGTTGTTGGTGGGAGAAATAATTGTTCGACACGAGTTTTACCCCATGGTTTACACCCATATAAACCGATCTTTTGGCAGGGCTGCAGCTGAGTGTTTTGTATTTTTTCGGAGGGCCAATGTTCACCGGGAGACCCGACACAATGCCAGCTGTCATCAGAGTTTATCAAGATAGATTGGCCATTACTGAGTTTAATTGTCATACGTACCAGCAAGCCTGAGTGCCCTTTTCGTTCGTTGAGAACGTTAAAACGCAGCTCATTTTTTCCCGGTTTGAGGACTTCAGTGACTGCTACAGGCTTGACTTTCTTCCAACCGGGTTCTCCGTGGATAAGCATCTTCTCGTTGATTGCCATCCAGAGCTTGTCATCTGCTATCGCAAGTACTTCCGCGTCGTCTATGACAGCATCATTGGGTAGCTCAAAACGGGCAACATACAGCCGATTTCCTGAAGAGATTTCTCCGGGATCATCTGTTGAGGAGCATATCCAATGAGCAGTGCCTAGAGGCGCCTCGCTGACTTGAGGCTTTCGCTCAGCATCGTACCCTATCCATGTAGCCTGCCAATCTTCTGGACTCAACATACCCATAGTCCACTTGGTAGTCTTACTCCAATCAGATAAATTTCCTTCGCTGTCCCATACGCGCACTTTCCAGTAACATGCTTGATCCGTAGTCAGCGGCATCCCTGCGTATTCGATTGCAGAAGTACTGTCACTGATGACCTTACCGGTATCCCACAAGTCGCCTTGATCTCTATCTAATAACTGATCGCTAGAAGCGACCAATATCTGATAAGCAGCTTGTCGGATGCCGCGCCTCTCTGATGCTATAATCCAACTCAAGCGAGGCCTAAGGACATCAATTCCCAGAGGTTCGTTATGATATTCGCAGCGTGGTTCTGTAATTGCACAATCAGGAACTTCCGCTCTCGCAGTCGTCCTCTTACCCTCCAAAACCATAGAAACTAAGGAAAGTAGAAGGCTGATTGACAGTAAAATATTCATATTCATGGGTACATTTTTCCCAATTTGCTGTTGAGTTTATTCAATCTCAAAGCCTTCGCGCTGAGATCGCGATAACCATGCATTCGCCTCTTCATCATTTTGAATTCTTCCGATAGAAGGATCCCACTGGAGTGTACGCCCAAGCCGCATCGCTATATTGACTAAATGACAAATATCAAGAGAAATAAGATGGCTTTCGACATCTGAGATAGGCGAAGTACGCTCGCGGCAACTCCAGTAGAAATTAGCCATGTGATTCATGACCTTTTTCTCTTTGCGCAACTTGCTAAGACTAGCGGCAGACAACGGGTCGTGTTCGAGTTGTTCAATCGGCTTGCCTGAAAGTCTTTCCCGATTGACAAAGTATCGCCCCTCTTCGCATTCGAAAAGAAGGCCATTTTCAAATCCCAGATCGTTTGCGTTATCACGAATGATCAATTCTGACCCGTTACCGAATTCACATCGCACTAGGAAACTTGTTGCCGTATTGAAACTTGATGTATCTGTGGGCATGCCATCAACAAGAGGCACCGGGTGACTCACCTCAATTGGTTCGATAAGCACTCGCCTTGCTTGGTCAAGCCCCAGTGCCCACTGAGCAATATCTATGTGATGGGCACCCCAGTCGGTCATCTTGCCGCCGGAGTATTCGTACCACCAGCGAAAGTTTCCGTGACATCGCTCTGGAATGTATGGCATCTGTGGAGATTGGCCAAGCCACTGATTCCAGTCAAGCTCCTGCGGGGGCTGAGTCGTATGGAAAGGCCCACCCACGGGCCCTCCTCCGATCGCAGCAGTAATCCGCTTTACCATGCCGCATCTTCCCGTGTGAGCCAAAGCAACTGCTGTCTGGAAATTGGGATCGCTGCGCTGCTGTGTACCCACCTGCACTATGCGGTCCGTTTTACTTAATTCTTTTCTGAGCAAGCGGCCCTCAGCCACAGTTAGTGTTAGAGGTTTCTCACAGTAAACATCTTTCCCGCTACGTAACGCATCCAAAGTGATCTTGGTATGCCAGTGATCTGGTGTGCAGATTATCAAGACGTCAATATCGTCTCTATCCAATATCTCTTGGTAATCTTGACAAACTGTAGCTTGACCTGCTGCGAACTCGGAATTGAAGGATTGAGCGCGAGAAATGTCGACATCACAGATGGCTTTGATATTGAAGAAGGGCTGCAAATGATTCGCAGCGTGGAACTTTGCTATTCCACCAGCACCAACTATTGCCGCTGTCATCTGATCGATGAGGTCTGGTAAACTTTGCCCGGACAAGGAATTAATCAAGGGCCAACTTGTCAAGATGCTAGTTGAGGCTAATGTTCTTTTCAAGAATTGTCGACGAGCAATCGGTCGCTTTTCCAATATTCGCTTTTTAATCATTTCACTATAGTGCTTAATGCAGGGTGTAGACACAGCTTCACGGAGAGGATTCTTTCATTGAATCGAGAATCTGCTGTTCATGCTCAAGAGCTGCCGCAGGAATTTTCGCAGGGCGAACAGTGGTGTGATCCAAGGGTTCTTTGGAATCAATCTTACGAAGCTTAATATTGCGATACCAAACCGGGTCCCCATGGTCTTGGAGCTGCAAGTGACCACCTCTGGCCTCCAGATTGCCTCCACGCTTACTTAACAGTTCTACGTTGGCGGTCCATTGAGGATCGGAATAGTCAAAATCGACGACCTTCACATCGTTTAGCCAGTGCTGAATGATTGTATCCTGGCAGATGATCCGAGCTGTGTTCCACTCTCCTACTGGATTGGTGGCGTCATGCGACGGGGCCATACAAAAATATAGTGAAGCGGCACTGGTTCGAGGATTTTTTCCGTCTACATGATTTTGATTGTCCAATATTTGATATTCGTATTGGCCGGGACGATAGTAAACTCCATTGTTAGATCCCTTGACAACTTTCCAATCAAATCGCAGATCAAAATCAGTAGGAAATTCCTGATCTTTTAAGGTAATTCCGCCACCAGGACCTTGCCGATAGATCGCCTCCTCATTCACAACCCAATTCCCAGTGTGTTGCCAATTTGCTAAATCTCTCCCGTTGAATAAGGATTGAAAACCCAGCTTTCGTTCTTTCTTACTAAGTTCATTAGGACCTGCATGTTCTGTGAACTCCGCGACTTCAAATTCCCAGGTTCCCGCCGGGATCTTAAATCTCAGGTATTTGTCATCTTGACTTACCAGACTCACCGGGGCGTCTGTTTTTAATACATTACCATCTTGCCAGACTACTGCTCCATTGACCTTTATTGAGGCGTGCATGGGTAAATATATCTTGGGTATACCAACCGTACCATCCGTATGGTTAGGAGAAGTCAAGCGAAGATTAAATGGAGAAGTTCTTGTTCTATGCATTTCTAATTCTATGTTCCCATAACGGGTAGGCACTTTGGCGGTCAATTGTTTGAGGTTTCCCAACTGAGGCAGTACCTGATAGCTTTCAAAAGCTGGCTTAGTGGGCGTTACTCCGGCAATATATTGACTCAAGATTGTCAAAGGGCCACCAGACCAAGCGTGATTGTAGGTTCCGTATCCGAGGGAACCAAAACCCGGGAGTTCCATCTCTTCGAAAGTTTCCCATAGAGTCGTCTGATCATCCGTCAACATGCGTGCGTAGCGACTTTTCATGCGTTCGCAGGCAATCGCAGGTTCGTTCATTATCAACAAAGCTTCCAGTACGTATTTCTCAAGATAAGGACTGGCATGTTGCTCTTTGGTCAGCACCTTGGTAATCGATGGATAGTAATCAGAATTTGCCAGCCCAGCCACAACAGCCATCGCTTGTGCGCGGTCATCAGTAGCCCCCTGGTACCCTGGAGAGCGATACTCATGGCCTTGCCAAAAATTAGAATTATAGTTCTCTGCTATCCTCGTCATCGTTGCTTCATAACCGGGAATATCTTGGAAATTACCGGTCAAGCGTGCAAGCTCTACGGCACCTTTCAGAGCTAAATACAGCCATGCATTCTCGACAACAGGTGTGTCGATGTTTTGGCCCCAGTCTGTCCAATCCCAGCCTCCGGCACGATGAATCACGAGTCCGTCATCACCTAGCTTCCAGAGTTCCAAATAGCGCCTCACCGACGGATAAGCATCACGGATCGTTGCTTGATCACCGGTGTACCAGTAATAAGTCCAGAATCCATACCAACTTATGCTGGCAAGCATCTGCTGGGGTAGTTCTTGATCCCATGAGCCATCGAGTGGATAGATCAGTCCTGGCCGGCGTAGACCCGAAGGCACGGGCGAATAGAGTGTTCCATCCTCTCGCTGCCAACGAGTAAGTTCGTAGATCGCCTTCTTTGCCAAGAGAGGGGCGCGTTCCGTCTCGAATACATAAAAAGCCTCACCGAGTTCGTTCACGGCATCGCCCCACCATTGAGCCCGTTCGCGATCGGGGCAATCCATGTATGTATCTCGCATAGTCACATATAACGTTCGACAAGACTCTTGCCAAAGTTGATTGAGTCGCTCATCATCGCAGTGGAAATGGCCGACAAATTCGGTGTCATACCCAGTTTCGCGATATTTTAAAGCTAGAATCTTGATTCCTGGTGGAATAGCGTAGTGGATTTCATGTCCGTTTAGCCAACTCGGAAGTTCAAATTCTTGAACGCCATCTCGTGTCACATACTCATGGCGATGTATTTCTACCAGTGGTAGTTTTCCATAAAGTTCTTGAATGTCACTACTGATGCCGACAACTTGGCCCGCAGTCGCAGAGACTTTGAGATAGGGTGAGACATGGCAATTGTGTGGCAGTTGGCATTTAATCGGCTGCCCATCACTTATCTCAGGTATTTTTGGGGAATTTGTGTATTCGATTAACCCTGAATCTTTCCACAGAGGGATTGGTCTCTGGTAGAGTTGATTCCAAGGAGCAATTGGTGGCTGGCCAAAACTCATGGCTGGCCCCCAGGATGAATCGTCATACTCATGTTGATACCATTCGCCGAGATCATGTCTTGCATCAAAACGTAAGTTCGCTTCGGGTGGACGGACATTATCCAGAGGTGGATCGGTTGTTCCAAATGCAGGGTGAACTCGAGCAAGCCACGATTCATCGCTAAGTAATTTCTGTTCTCCTAAATCAGCTTCAAACAATAGTGCTGCCTTTCCAGACGAGTTATGTGAATATCCATGTCTTCCGAAATGACAGACGAGCACTGCGACCTGATTCTCTCCTTTGCGAAGATACTTAGACAATTCGACTCGGTCGAAGTAAGTATCATGTGGCGTTGGACCGCGTTTAAGTTGGCCTTCAAAAACGACTAACTGACCGTTGATCCACAGCCAATATTTACTGTCGCAAGCAATCCGAGCGAAAGCAGTACTGGGTTTGTCACCCAGCAAAAAACTCTTTCGAAAGCAGATCCAAGTATTGGGTTTACTTGCACCGACGACACTAATCCATTGGCCCTGCCAGTTGGTCGCTGGCGGAAATGAATTTTTCGCATGACAGGGCAAGACCATCCCAAGCACAACAGCCAAAGCCAAGCGACAAAAATAATTCACCTTCTGCAGGCTTATGACTCTTGAGGCAATCAACAGTTGATGAGAATAATTCATTCAATGTCCACTTCTCAAAATTTGCAGCAAAACTCAAGAACTGTGTGTTACTAGTTCGTCTCGTTCTCAACCAAAGCAGAGGAAATTACAGGTACAGCACTGATAGGCGTTGGTATTTGCGGTGATTCGCGTAAGAGGGCAAAGCGCCAGTTCTCAGGTGACGACTTGAATTCCATGGTACCATTCGCATCAGCAATCGCTAACTCTTTGCCAACGGTGCCGATCTCATCCATGAGGTGTAAGCGTATCACTTCGTTTGGAGTCCATCCGGTCAGATAAGAAACATTCATCTGACATGTGTGATCGGGCTCAATAAAGAGATTCCAGCGATTGTCATCAACACGCATCGAGGTGATACGGCCTGCTGTTTTGATGTTTTCGATAGCAACGTCGCCCGGCCCAGCGACGGTTAGATAGCCCTGTTTTGAAATTACTGTGTGGGCCTTACCGTTAACCCATGTGCGAGATTGTGTGATCCCCGGGCCAGTAACATGATAGCCTCGTGGTGCAAGGGTGATTACTTCTTTACTAACAGTCACATCGCGCGGCTCGTCTGCAAAGTTGACAATTGCGACGGTTCCATTCGCAAATCGAGTGCGTTGAACTGCTCTGTCTGGTGATAGAAACTCGTGATTGGTCAATTGCTCAAACGCAACGACTTCATGCAGCGGGCATGTATCGTGATAAGTACGCAACAAACGTTGTGCATCTTCGGGCCATTTATAACCCGTATCATTCATCCAAATCAGGGGTGGTGTCCCATACAGAATATTGAAGAGGTCTTTTCGATCGGCAAGTTCTGGCGCTGCGCGATAGATTAAACCTGCCGTGTCCCCCCAATACCAAGTATTGATTGCACAGTCATGAAAAACTAGCTCCCACAAGGGCACTCTATTCGCGTAGCCCATGCCAAACTTTAGATAATTTTCAGAAAGTTGCTCACGTGTAGGTGGGTCTAAATAACCTGCGGGCCAACACGACCACCAGAACGGGCCGCTCATGCCACCCTCAAGATATTCAACTAAGTCGACAACCCAGTCATTTCCATGTTCAGTCCCTAAGACAAGGCCATGCTCGTTCATACTCTTAAATAAGGCCCGACGATTGGCAAGATCTTCCCGTCGATCGAGGGTATGTTCAGGATGGTAATCTTCAAACAAATCTGCGGCCGCGGCGACATCGATGAAGCGAGAATTGTAAGGCACCGTTGCCAATTCTTGAGGGACATAGCTTTCGGCAGCATTAAGCCAACTCGCAGAGGACCGCCAATACATTTGTTGTCCACTACGAAGCTTCCAACCATGCTTTGGCGAACCCCCTGGGCGTGGCCTAATAGCAGCTTTTTCGACGTTATCTTTCTGAAAACCCAGTGGACCCTCAAGGATATCGGTATAGCTATCATACCTTCCCGTAAGATAACCTAGCCTATTTAGCAGTGCCACTTCTTCCGGTTCACGAGAGTTACCTACAATACCTTGCTTGATACCAAGTGGACGCGTTTCATGAATAAAGTTGATGTTCTCCCGCGCACCCCAGAGTGAAGCTGCTCCGCGTAGACGCTCGATATGAGGTTTTTCCAGAGCCTTCTCCCGCAATGTTTTCCAACGACCGTGCTTCTGGAGGTATAATCGATATTCTTGAGCAAGCTGAACGTGTCGCCCAGAAGTTGTAAATCGATAAGAAGCAATTCTTTCGTATCCAAAAGTATCTAGCGTGGGAAGCCATCGCACTTCAGGCCAATGACGCCCATCAGCATGTTTTACGAATGCTACTTCCGCATCAGCCGGCGTTTCCACGAGGAGCATCGCTCCGTCGCTACGCTCATCGTCAAACATCCCTACCCATGGCATATCAAGGCAATGAGTGTTGCCGTAAACACGGAGCGGCCAATGCGCGTAAGTCGCGTCTCTCTGATCTAATAGCACACCACAAGATCGATCACAGAAAACAAACTGTCCATGCTGGTAATCGCTTGCGAATCGTGGTGGAAAACGGCTTGCGGAGTATAGTGGTTGAGAAGCGTGACTGGGTGCGATTGAGAACTTGATCTCTTGATTGTCAACGATACTTACTGCGGCTCGGACCAACTGGCCCGAGAATCTGTCGAAAAGCTGAAGTCGTAATGATTGATCGTCTATCAGTTCGGCACTAATCAACGTGAGCCAAGGAGATACACTCATGCTCTGCCAAATTCTACCAGTTAAGTGATCTTGGATGCGGTAAGTGTGATCCTGGCAATTGAGATGGCATGCAAGCCTTTGAGAGAAAATAGCCAGTTCGGTCGGCATTGTTGACTTTTGAGCCGCCAGTGCCTCTGGTAGCTTCTGAATGTTATTAACGATGCGTGCCTCGGAAATCTCGATGTCATGAGCATACGCGCCGAATGACAGCCGGAGGGATTTGACGACTCCTGTTCCAGCCAAAGGAATTCTGAATTCGTGCCACTCGCCATCCGGATAGAGTGGTATTCTTTCGAAGTGGGTCCAATCAGTCCCTCCTTCCAGCATCCAATAGACGATGTAATCGCCAAGATCCGCTGGAAATTTGGTCCTCATTCGGAAATGCAGCTCGCAAGGACCTTGCAGGACGGACTTCCCAGATTGAGCTGCGAAATCGAAAGTTAAGATCGCATCCTTTTCGCTTGTGTGAATGACGGCGGTCACTCCGTCGGTTGTCAATTCACAATTAAGTGCTTCACACGGAATATCTGGCTTGCTAAAAAGTGCCATTTCCTGTGCTGCTTGTTCAGTTGCTTGGCAAGAATGCACAAACAGTTCTGAATCAATATTAGTCAGGCACAGTAAAAATAAAAAAAGACTTCTCATTCGGCTGTCTCCGCGATTTCCTGATAGACACTCAAAGCCTTTTGATACTCAGCGAGTGTTGCTGAATTAAGTACATCACGATTGCTAAGCAACTCTTCTTCCATGCGCTGGATGAAATAGCCGACCTCAGCTCGGCGGGGACGGAGAGGTTTACCAGGAATGTCTACGAAGACTGGATTGGTATGTGCAAAGCGGACTCGTTCTTTAGAGTGGCGTTCGAAACATCGCACCGCGATCCAGCAACTCTTTCCTTGCTTGACGTGACAATTGACGGAACTCTCAAAGCCCCCCAAAGGGCGAGATTTGTTTTGAGGTGTAATTGTCTCGTAGATCTGGCCATTAACTATGATCTCAATTCGATCTAGTGGATGCTGGCTCGAGGCAATACCCGTAACTGACACGTCAGCTGTACCCTGAGCACTTGATGCTAAGGTTACGCCTGGCAATGAGCCATTGTGTCGGATATCAAGGAACGGTCCGGTGGTGACGAAGCTATGACCCGCATTAAGTCCTGCGATCCAAGCATCGTAATTAAAATCCTCAGGCACGTTCACATACACGCGCCCGAATCCGAGTGGTACGGGATGGACACCAGAGGCGGTGCCTGCTGACACGCGTAAGCGAAATCCGCAATTTAGAAGCGCATAGTACGTTTGCATGCCGAATTGAATCCAGCCGTTTTCGGTAAACCCATCGGCATCGCGCTCAATGTGCATGAACTCCGGAATTTTGTCTTTAGTCCATTCTGTAAAGCCAAAATTTGTTTGCCACACATGATTGTTGGACAACTCAAACAGATCGACCTGCATCACAGGAACAAGCATGAGAGACCAGGGCCATGAATGCTTTTCGAGGTCTATTAAGGCACCTTGTTGTCGGGCCAAATTAGAGATCGGACCCACGGGGGGGGCGCCTAGAGCGAATGGTTCTTTATGATTTAGTATTAATACAGCGCCCAAGTTATGATTTCGCTCCCCCATGGTAAAGATTTCGTATTCAGTATTCATGGCATGAATAACGTGCGTGGCATCAACCGCTATGCGTTGGTTTTTCGGTACCTCATCGGAGCGGGCAGCTGCAATTGGGGGCAATTCGCCTTTTGTCACCCAGTAGGTTAGTGGCATTGCGACATTGAGATCTTCTGCCAACATAGCTATAGGCAGTTCATCCAACGAGCGGTGCACATGGACATCGCCAGAGTACCAACCCTGCTCTGCCAAATTGATCCACCTCGACAACGGAAACTCAAGAGATAGAGGCTCTGTGCCAACCTCCACATGTTGTTCTATAGGAAAATACTCTTTGCCCCTTTCAATACGGAATTGATATTTGCCAGGCTCCAAATAAACAACAAACGGGTCTGCTGATAGCGAGGTATGGACCTCGGGGCTATTTGGGAGGTGGGCCTTGGTCCTTTCGTATGAAACAGCTTGACCTCCTACCGACTCGACAAGATGCCATTGCTCGTCGCTTCCTTGGATATGGACCCGCGATGGAAGAGGTAGCCCTGATTCTTTATCGAGTACGATCCCCGTGACAGCAGTGAGACTATTTTTGTTTGGCTTGGAGCGTCGCCAATTCGTACGTTCGATCCTGACAAATTCTTGATAAATATTGGTACCCTCAAAAAAAGAAAGCCAACCACGTAAATGCTGAGTTTCTCCTGGAGCGCAATCAGGAAATTGAGGGTCAGAATGCAAGCAAGGGCAGTCATGATTTCCCCAAACTCGTTGGACGGGATCCCAGGCCGTAATGATCCAGCGATCCCCGGCCTCATTCCGACACGCAGCATAGGGTCCCCAAAAGACCTTGTTGTCGTTAGTTTGTGCTTCAAAACCCTTAGCCATTTTCAACATGGCGCAATTTTGAACACGCAAATCGCTGAGCTTTTGATCTGTTCCGTTTCGCAACCAAAGCTCCATGAGGACAGAGTCAGTGTGTGGGACAACCTTCGCTCCGAAAGTGATCTGATTGGGTAATGTACGTTCGGATCGCAGTGATCCGTCAGGAAGTATGTCCCACTCCAGCGGAGGCAGCTTGATATTTGCTAAATCCCAAAGAGTAGGAACGTGAGTATGAGCTAGGTAGGTGAGGCCAAGATTTGAAAAAATCGCCTCGGGCACGTCGACTACCACGTAGCTCTCAGGGTCCCAAGGTGTGAACACGCTCACCTTTGTCTCGCGCTGCGGATCGATTGCACCTTCAAGGAAACCGACTCGCGGGTGTCTTCCTCCTGGGTAAGGTACTACCAGGAGAGTTGCATCGGAGTCACGGACCGGCTTATTTTCCGCTGAGATACCGAATTTCTTCGTTGCCGCCAAAATTTCTGATTCAGTTAGTCCTATAGCCTTTTGTATTTCCGCCAAGGAGTACTCATGGTACCAAATCATATTCTCCAACCACTGTCGCAATTCAGCTTCGCTAGCTGGAATACGGGAATTGGTGAGTTGACTATCACCGATAGAGTGACTCGCCTGTGAGACTTGCGACGTGCTTCGATGATCGACTGGTACCGTGCAATCAAAAGTTAACATGACATCGCTACGAAACCCTAAATCCGCCGTGCCTTGCCCCACATCGAATGAAAGAACAGTTGAACGTTTGCCAATTTCTTGGGTTCTTACGCGAATGATTCGGTATTCTAGTATGGTGCCAGAAAGCGTTGATCCCATTGGAGGCATGGGGGGCAATTCCACCTCAAGCCATCTTTTTGTGGCGAAGTTATCATCTATGGCTAAATCGCTGGTCTTAATCTGAGGACTGCTGACACGTAATGGAGCAGTTACGCCTGCCAGATTTTGGATCTTCAGCAGAAATGTGCTCCATTTGCCAGTTTTCAAACGGGGCAGAGCTTGTCCAGGATCTACCTTCACGCGCGATTCGGGATTTATTGAGACTTCTAGAAGTGTGTATTGGTCGAGCACTTCTCGCGAAGTCTTTGAAACGGTGGTAAGCTGCCTGCCCAACTTGCGAGCAAGTGCTAGATCGTATTTCGCAACTGTTGCCATCAGTTGCTCGACTTGGTCAGTTGGTACAGTTACAGACGGATCAAGGTGATGGCAATTTTCATCGGTGCATACTTCTTGTGCAGCAGCGACTAAATGCCAGGCTAAGACTAGCCCGCATACCATTGCTCGAATAGTTCCCTGGTTGCCTTTATCAAGGCTCAACGAAGTTATTGACAACTCACTACTCCTTACATTCTGCTGCTATCGCTTGATAGGCTTTGCGGGCATGTTCGTAGGCTGCTCTCGCATCAGCCTGTTCATCAAGATCGTAAGTGCGTTGCTTTTCTTTCCAGCATTGTTCAACGCAGCGTAAACACCATTCCGCGCTAGCTCGAGTGGCACGAATCGGCTTTCCGTCGACGATGACAAAAAACGGATTGCTATGAGCATGAGGGTGGATTCGTAACGCTAGCCAGCTGCTTTTGGCAACTTCAACGGTAAATTGCACTTCTTGCAGACTGCCATCGGCCTTGATGTGCGTTTTCGCTACCGGATATCCATTCGCGATAAGTTCCACTTCGACAGTTTTATCCGAGAGCCCTTCTTCGAGCGCTGAATTAATCTGGGCCGCGCACTTAGCTCGACACTCGAATGTGATGGTACCCGAACCAGATAGCTCGCTCGTTCTTTCACCGACACCAAGATAATCGGGATCTCCTTGTACGCGGGCAGAGAAATCAATCACATGAGCTTGTCCGTCGCTGACATAACTACGTCCATCCTGGATTCCTTGTATCCAATCGTCGAAATTCAATTCTCCATCGACTTTCACGTATACTCGTCCAAACCCAACTCGCTCACCACTCATGCAGGGGAAGTCTGTTTCGCCACTCGCGCGCACTCGATAGCCACAATTCAAAGTGTGGTACCACATGTTCAGTTCGTCTTGCCGAGGAGTATCCATAGTTGAAATAAAGTCGATGGCAGGTATGGGAGAACCGGTGGGTCCAGGTAACTCATGTGTGACGTCGACAATGTATTCACAGGCACCGATGCCATCGAAGGCAGGAATGTTGAAGTGAGGTAATCCATGAGGCCCGTCAGTCTGGTCCTCTAAGCGTCCCACGTGATTAGTGAGTCCATTACCAGAATGGGCGGGTCCACAAATTGCGCCCTGCTTCTTAGCCCACCGTAGCGTATTAAGTCCCAAGGTTGGCCAGTGAAGCTTGGAGTCCCCACCTGGATAGATTTGTTCTTGCAGTCGTAAAAGATTCAAGTGCCCTGAAGCATGTGATCCAAAGCCAGAGACCTCGACATCGTAACGTAATAAATAAGGATATCTCGAAACACGGTCTACATCCCCAGTGAAGAATTGTTTTTGAAAATCAAAACTAGGCCCCCAGTTGAGACAGCATCCAATGTGGAGATCCTCTCCCATGGTCTGACGTAACATGTCTGCTGGAAAAACTCCTTGTGTGGGATTTTGATAATGCAAACATCCTGCAGCGTGTATGTGATGATCACCAGACCACCAGCCATGTTCTGTGGGGTCGAACCACCGTCTAACGTGAAAATTCCATTCTTGCGGAGACTCACCAACCTGAAATTCACGCGTCTCAGGAATCGAGTGCGGGCCTCGTCGAGTGCGCACAGTGTACTTACCCGGAGGAAGGTGGATCGTCTCTCCATCTTCCCGATATATTTGAGGGTGAAAGAAGAAATCTGGAGCAAGACGCTTGGATTGTTCCGGATAAACTCGATTTAGGTGATCACGTATTTCCAAAGCCACTACAGCTGGAATGCCAGGCTTATCATGGATTCGTAGATGAATCGGGGTTGCCTTCTCAACCTGGAAACTTACAGGGATACTTTCCCAGGTTTCTCCACGCCGATGAGCATATGATAAATCTATCCAATCAAAACGAGTTTTCCCTGGTTTGCCATTAGGATCAATACGAATACCAGCTAGCACTCCTTCAACTGGAAGTTCAAATTCATACTGATGTGCCGCTCCCGGAACGAGAGGGAAGGTAACCATTCGTGAGGCATCCGGCTCAGGTCGCTCTTCAGTCCACCAGAAGATCTGCCCCACTCCGGAATCAGCGGTTTCTGCCCAAAAACGTAAAACCAAGTTTCCCGTTGCATCTCCAACTTCTGCTCCTATGAATCCATCGTCGCCTGTTGCTACGACATGTAACGAGCCATCGCGAGTGGACACTTCAGATTGATTCAAAGACTTCCAGCCGTCGGTCCCTAGATCGAAACGCCATTCCCGAATCTGGCGACCACGCTGGCCTTGTTTGGTGTCAATACTAAATTCAAGAGTCGCATTGGCTGGACCTGGGTCTCGTGCATAGAGCTGAATAATTCGGTACTCAAGTTCCAAACCACTGAGATTGGCTTGCATTGGGCGGCCGTCATACATCGATAAGCCCAACCAGCGAGCGGCAATGTCCTCTTGTTTGGCATGCGGCATGGAACGGGCATTGGGACTCTCCACATGGAGACGCTCGGTCTGCCCAGATCGGTTGGCAACCTTCACCAGATAGGTTCGCCAACCTTGCTCGACTAAGTTGCTGGGAGCGGATCTTGAAGCGACAGTCAGAGTGCCCTCCTCCAATTGCACGGCAGCTAAACACAACGGGTCCAATAACTCTTGTATTTTGGCAGCAACTGCTTGAGGATTGTCTGTCTCGACAAGTTGCTCTAGCTCTCGCTTTACCGCTGCGGACAGCGGATTCCCGATGTAATCCAACGCCTCACTCAAACGACTCACTTGCACGAGCAGTGGCTGGGAGTCAACAGTTTCAACAACAGGCCAATTACGTGTTGCAGCTTCGGATTCTGTGCTGGATGCTTGAGGAGGTAATGCGATCTGATCCTCGGAGAGTTCGACAGAAGAGCCCTCTCCGGGAACATCGACCTGTGCAGACCAAAGTATGCCGTTGACAATCAGACGTCGAAAAGAAGGAATGGAAAAATTGTCGTGAAAATGAGCGAGTGTTGTTCCAAAACTGCGTCCATGGGAGTCTGGACGTTCGTACGCCCAAGCAACTGTCTGGTCATTTCCGTCGACCTCGACTTGCAGAACCGGCACGGCAGAAGGAGCAAACTTGAGATTAAGGTAAAACTCGTCCCGTAGCTCAAATGGCTTCCAACCATTACAAATTGGGTGCTCAGGAGCAACTTGATTGAGCAAGCCTTTGTCGATCTTCAGGCCGCTATGTGAGAAGCTAAACCAACCACCAAGGAGATCTAGATATTCTGGACCGAATTTGTCGTCCCTAGTACCAGTCGCCCAATGAATAGCGGTTAAACCTACATCTCCCTTAAGCAACTGCAAGACGTCTTTGCGATGTTTCGAGCCGAGAAGCGTATCTCCAGCTGGCGGAGAATAGAAAACCAAAGCACTTAAATTTTCCAACATCCGAGGGTCACTTGGCCAATTGTCGTCGTCACATACCTTCGCCTCAACTCCGGGAGTCTGATTTAGACAAGCAGCTAAAAGTTCGCATCCTTGTCGATACATATGCGTGGCCCACTCATGATCGAGTGGCGCAGCAATTAGTAAAATTTTCTTCGGAGAGGTAGGCGATTCTACTGAAACGCCGGATGTATTCGTGCTAATCACATCACTCTGAGTGGCAACTTGCTGTGCAGTGGCGCTGATCTTCTTTTCGTAGAGCTTGATTCCCGCCTCCACGTAGTCTATTGCTTCTTGCATCTGCTGATCGTTAGCGAACCGACCTTTACCTTGGATGTCACGAATGTGCTGTCGCAAGCGGCTGATCCACAATTTCGCTTTCTCAGGAACGAAGCGTTCCTGGCCATCAACTTCGACATAGATAGCGCTTGTATGTGCCACGTTGGGTGTCCAGATCGCATTGAACTTATCGTTCGGCGAGCAGCGGGCCACGATCCAGCGGCTTTCACCAGCAGGCAAAGTGAAATCAATTTCAGCCTCTGTGTCAGAGATATGAACCTTCTTTAATACTTTGCCATTTGAAATAATCTCTAAATTCCCGATAGGATATCGCGAAAGAACCTTAGAATGAATTTTCAATTCGTCTATCGCTGAGCACCGAACCGTCTCGCCGATGTTAGCTCCGTTCACTGTCAGAAACAAAAGGGGGCCCGAAGTCGTAAAGGTGCGACACTCACGAATACCTTCAATCCATTTTTCGTAGCTAAAATCTCCGTCAACATGTACATAAGCCCGCGCACAACCAACCACTCGCGCGGGATGATCACTGCCATTGGTAAGGGGTAAATGAAATCCGCAGTCGAGAAAATCGTAATAGTCATCTGGCTCAATTTGATCGAGTGAATCTGTAAGCTCATGCACCACGTTTGTCGGAACATCTTTATTTCCACCTAAACCATGAGCTTCACAGGAGATACCACCTTGTTCGCGACATGCTAGGATCGCCGTCTTGTTGATGGGATAGTCGAGTGTGTCAGGACCCGCGATGATTGCTCCAGTACCGATCGGCATGACAAGCCAGTCAAGGTTGAGAAAACACAGGTGGCCATAGAGATTTTCGTTGCGATACTCTTCGCCCATTTCAAGGTGGTACTCTAGATCCGAATGGGCTGCGACGGTGCCCATTGGTGCTTGTTGGGGATTAATAAATGCTTGCGTGGGGCCCCGTTGCAACAACGTTAGATTATTGGCGACCCGAAGATCTTCTGCACGTTGAATCGTCGACAGCAAGTCTAAGGGCAAGTCAACATTCCATTGGTTCGTGACCCAATGAATGTGGGTGTCACCTGAGATCCAACCTTGAGATCGCATGTCAACGAGTCGACCTGAAGTGAGCTGAATCTCTCGTGCCTCGCCGGGTTTGAGGTCTACGGAAATTTCTACTACCTCGTGCTCGAACCCTCGTTCGAGCTTGATCGCAGTAGGACCTGCAGGCACTTTGAGCTCGAAGGTGCCATCGCTATAAAAGAAGGGAAGTTGGTAGTAGCGACCTTGGTCCCAAAACTGGAGCAATTGCTTTTCGCGCAAAGTTTTATTGCCTGCATGTTTTTTCCCAGGACGATAAATCCCATCACTACATTCAACATAAACACGCCCAGGCCAGGTGATTTTACGGTCCTTTTCGTAGATCTTCCCTCTGAGAGTTGCGGGGAGAGTAGTTGCGACTGGTAGCGTAACTCTACGAGCAATTTGCCGTGCAGATTTCGTAACTACTTCAATCTCAATCGATCGAATCGACTCAGCCTGAGCAACGAGCGCAACTGGCAGAAGCTGTGAGTGCTGAGGCGGGATCGTATAATAAGTTTCCTGCGCAGTGGTGTCGCTTGCTTGCTTTGCGAACAAGTCGATTGCCTGAGCTGTGTCGTTGTTGATCAGCAGTAAGACTTGTCGGCTTAATCCTACTGCGAGAGAAACTGGTTCTTGCTTAACAGCTTCCAAGTGCTTGTCCGTCCATCTTAATTCACTTGTCGCGTATTCTTGTCTCAGTCGATTATGGAATTCAGCACGAAGCTTCTCGAGTGATCTAACGTCAAGTGAGCCAGGGACTTTATTGACGAAGCGATGCTCCGCTTCAGCGAGACTGACTGCCTCTACTTGTGACTTAGTCGGGGCATGAAGTGCCAAGTGAAGTAATAGTTCAGAACTAAAAAATGCCTCTTGACGATCCACCTCAGTCACTTCGTGGCGATCGTCCGTATCATCCTTCACCAAGGCTTTGGGACTTGAATCCGGTTTGGCCTGTACGACTTCTCGCGGCAAATATTCATCGTGATGAGCTAGCAGGAAATTTGAAGGCAAAGCAATTATGGAAGATAGCAAGGCCACAACAGTGTTAAAAAAAACAAGCTTAGTCCGAATTTCGTTGTAAAACATGGTCGTGGTATACCTTCGAAAGAGGTTATGTATTCAGGCAGTTGTAAGGCTTTATGCCAATATCTTTTCTACGACTTTCCCATGTACATCGGTGAGTCGGAAGGGCCGCCCCTGGTAAGTAAAAGTCAGTCGTTTGTGATCTAAACCTAAAAGATGCAGAATCGTTGCCTGTAAGTCATGTATATGGACTGGGTCGTCGACGACGTTGAATCCAAGTTCGTCAGTGGCTCCTAAAGTCAATCCGGCCTTGATCCCTCCTCCGGCTAGCCACATGGTAAATGCCTGGGGATGGTGATCACGACCCAGTGAGCGACTTAACGCTGCACTGGACTCCACCATGGGTGTGCGACCAAATTCCCCACCCCAAACTACGAGCGTATCTTCTAACATCCCGCGCTGCTTTAAGTCCGCAACCAGCGCAGCCGCTGCTTGGTCTGTCGCGCCACATTCCTTCTTGAGTCCACCTGCCACGTCGCTATGGTGGTCCCAGCCGCGATGGTAGATGTTCACAAAACGCACACCACGCTCGACTAGCCTACGTGCTAACAAGCAATTATTGGCGAATGAAGCAGCTCCTGGAGTGACACCATACATCTTTAGAATGTCCTGCGACTCGGATGAAAAATCCATCAACTCCGGTGCGCGAGATTGCATGAGAAAAGCGGTTTCATAAGCTTTAATACGCGTGGAGATATCGCTGTCACCAACTGTAAATAGTCGTTCTTGATTGAGGTCATTAACCAGATTGATCGTTTCTCGTTGAATCTCGCTGTCAATCCCAGGAGGGTTCGACGCGAATAAAATTGGGTCTCCTGCTGACCGAAATTGTACACCGGCGTAGATACCCGGAAGAAAACCATTGGACCAATTCGCAGCTCCTCCGCTGGTCCCGCCTCCCGTGGACATGACGACGAAAGCTGGCAAATCCTCGGCCGCTGCTCCAAGACCATATAGAGCCCAAGAGCCCATGCTGGGACGCCCTGGTATGGGGCTACCGGTGTTAAGAAATATTTGAGCCGGTGCATGATTGAATTGGTCCGTGTGCATCGACTTCACCAAGGTAATCTCGTCGACGACTTTCGCTAGATGCGGTAGCATACTTGAAAGTTCGGCACCACATTGCCCGTGCTTAGCAAAAGGATATTGTGGAGCAAGCACTGCCGCGTCAGGACGAATAAATGCATAACGTTGGTCTTTAATTAAGCTGGGTGGAATCGGCTTACCGGCGAGTGCCTCGAGCTTGGGTTTGTAGTCGAAAAGGTCGAGCTGGCTAGGTGCTCCCTCCATAAATAGAAAAATCACCGACTTCGCACGGGGAGCAAAGTGTGGTTCTCGTGGAGCTAATCCAGAAGTGGCCGGCATCTTTGCTTGATCTGCTGCGGGTAGTTCTGATGCTAGCAATGAACTCAATGCCATGCCGCCCAGACCTAAGCCGGTTTGCTTGAAGAAATAACGTCGCGTGAGTTGTTGTTGGTAGTCTATGAAAGAAATCATGGAATTAACGGTATCTCGATTAGGTCATGGCTTGGTAATTGTTTCGTCAAGATTGAAAAGTGCCCGAGCAACCAGCGTCCAAGCAGCTAACCGCTGGGGATCAACACTGGAGGATAACTGGAACAAACCATCCCCAAAGTCGAGTTTGATTTCACGAATCTCAACACTCCCGGCGGACTGCCCCACATCGAGCCTCAAGGACTCCAGACCCTCTGGAGCCTGAAAAGCGACCGAATAATTCCGCCACTCGTTGAATTCTGGCTGGAAGACAACACGCCGTTCTACAGATTCCTCAGCCTCGTTCTTGGTAGTCCAATAAATCTCAGCGACCCCAGTGGTTCCAAATTTAGCATTGACATTAAGTGTGTAATTACCAGGTGGAGCTGAATGTTTTACTCCCAGGATTGGATCTTCACCTTCGCTTACCACTTCCCAGACAGAATCGATTATGCGAGCTTGACAATTAGCACGCGTCACCCAGTCTGTCATGCCCTCAGAAGAATTCCAAATTTGCGAAGGACCTGAATTCAGCACGGAAAACGTTTGATCGGGATTCGCTCTCAATCGTTTTAATTGCTGCTGATAAAAGGTGGATATGCGACTCAGCTCCACATCATTTGGACTTCTGGTAACACACCTGCGGAACATCTCGCTGGCAATATCGCGGTCGCCTACTCCGTAGACTTGTAGGGTCGAGTTTGCCAAATGACGCGCCGCCTCCATGATTACGACATCATTGAGCATAGCGAGCGCTTGGAGTGGCGTGTTCGAACGCGAACGACGAGGCACACAAGCTTCACCGCTAGGAGCATCATAAAGACCAAACGCAGCATAGGGGGCAGTCCGCTTGTTGAAAGTGTACAGCCCACGTCGATAGCGATCTTCGCCCCGGCTGACGACCCAGGGCATGGGTTGGTAAGCGGCCTCAGTGATTCCGGGCGGCTGAGGTGGATAGACACTCGGTCCCTTAAGTTTGGAACTAAGTTGTCCCGCAGCAGCCAGGAGGATATCCCGCACCATCTCTGCCTCAACCCGAAACCGAGGGCCACGCGACAAGTATTTGTTCTCTGGGTCACGTTCTATTCTGTCCGTAGAAGCGACCGCTGACTGACGATAGGTTGCACTCGTGACAATCAATCGATGCATGTGCTTGAGTGACCAGCCGCAGTCCATGAATTCAACAGCAAGCCAATCCAAGAGCTCGGGGTGCGTGGGGTATGCACCTTGATAGCCGAAGTCTTCACTTGTACGCACAAGTCCCTGACCGAAGATCAGTTGCCACTGACGATTCATGACAACACGTGCTACGAGAGGATTCTCTCGCGAGACCAACCAACGGGCGAAGTCTAGTCTATTTGGAGTTCCTGCACTTTTCAGGTCATGCAATACTTCAGGCACAGTAGGTGATACAACCTCTTTAGGCTGTAGGTACTCGCCTCGATGATGACGATGAGTCACACGAGGGTTCTGCGATCGTTCCTGAAATGTCAGGGCCTTTGGGAATAAGGGCAGACTCTGCTTAAGCTCTAAAATCCGGTCCTGATGCTCCTTGAGCTCAGGAGTTGTCAGCAGGAAGTGCTTCAGCATGGCCTGCAGTTCTTGGCTCGATCGAGAAGCTGGGGACTTGTGCAAAATCGCTTCGATTTCGCTTGTTAGATTAGTTGATTGAGGGGCCGTGTCTGAGGTCACTGATATGCGGAACCGACCCAAAGATGCGGGATAAAAGTTCTCGTGTTGGAGTTCAACTTCCAGTAATTGATCCTTGGACAAGCAAATAGCTTCCTTCAACCGGAAAACGGCTGAGTGCTGCTCTCCAATACGCCCATATGTTGTCCAGCCCGTGTCGTATTTGCCGTCGATCGCGAGCTGTGCCGTGAGCCCGGGAGGTGCGTATGTGGCCGTTGCCTCCTTCATGGGCAACAATTTTGCTTTTATTTGCGTAGAGTTATCCCGCGGTACTGCCCTGATCAAAGTTTCGCTGAGGAAAAAGTTTCCTTTTCCCTTGGCTTTTTCATCGAGAATCTCCTGTCGACCTGGACCTTCGTTAGGAAGCCGAGGATCAGGAATGGCTTCCAGTCGGATGGCTGTGATGGGGGTACCCCCCAGTTGAAAGCGAAGCTTGAAGATATCGTTCTTGGTAGTGTCCCCACTCACCAGGATTGAACCATCTTCCAGGACTTCCATGGTGGGCAAATTTGAGCTGTACTCAAGCGGAGTAACCGGGTTCCAAGTTACTAACTTGGCTTCTTGTGCTTCCAGCCAATCGTTGTATGCCGACTGGAGTGACGACGCACGTTTTTCTTCTAGAGTTTGTGAGTTCTGCGGCGAAGCTTTCGTATCGTCTTCACGAATAGGGAACTGATTGGCGAGGTCAGATTCTATCGCCTGAATTTCGGCCTCGATCGCCGATCGCTGTTTCGCAATTTCCAGTAAAGATATTTCTTGTTCTACCTCGTCTGCATTATTCAAAAAAGCGAACAGGCCATAATATTCGGTGTGGGTTAGCGGGTCGTATTTGTGGGTGTGGCATTGGGCGCATCCAGTAGTCAACCCAAGCCAAGTAGCCCCAGTGGTTGCAACACGATCAACTACTGCTTGAAAGCGAAATTCTTGTGGGTCAATCCCGCCCTCTTCGTTGGTCATCGTATTTCGATGGAAGCCCGCTGCAACTCGCTGACTTGTCTGGGCATCCGGGAGCATATCGCCTGCGATCTGTTCAATAGTAAATTGGTCGAAGGGCATATCCGCATTGAGAGCATCAATGACCCAATCGCGATAGGGCCACATAGTCCGAGGCATGTCTTTTTCATAGCCTTTTGTATCGGAATAGCGCGCTAAGTCTAGCCAAGGTCGCGCCCAGCGTTCGCCGTAATGTGGCGAAGCCAATAGACGTTCGACGAGACGATCATAAGCATCTGAGCTTTTATCTTGAACAAAAGCGTCTGCTTCCACAGGAGTAGGTGGCAGACCTATCAGATCGAGGAACACGCGCCTCACCAAAGCATACTTATCCGCCTCCTTAGACGGCTCAAGTCCATTCGCTTCCAATCGTGAGAGAACAAAATGATCGATCTCATTGATAGGCCAATCTATCATTCGAATCTTTGGCAAACTATGTTTCTGTGGTGCTGCAAATGACCAATGTTCTTGATACTGGGCACCTGACTCGATCCAGGCTTGTAGTAGCTCAATCTCCTTGGATGATAGAGCCTTACCGCTGTCTGCAGGGGGCATTCTTTCGGTTTCATCTTGTGCGACAATGCGCCTATAAAATTCACTCTTCTCTAAATCTCCAGGGGCTAAGGCCACATATCCTCCACGGTCTGCATAAGCGGCTTCAGGAAGGTCAAGTCGCAAGTCTGCTTCACGACTGCTCTCATCTGGGCCGTGGCAAATAAAGCATTTTGCAGACAGAATGGGGCGAATTTCCTTAGAAAAACTGACCTGGGAAGAAGACTGATGAGTTGTTACTGCAAAAGAATAAGTGACTGGAGGGATCAATAAAAAGCAGCAGATTATTTGTGAAATCAAATGCAATGCTGATTCCGAGCGAGCATGGCGACGTGTTAGGTCGACATAATAAAAAATTATTTGGTGCAATAGACTGAATAGCTTCATCGAATCAACTTCCACTATTGTCGATAACTTTGTCCGTTTTCAAAAAACCGCTCAAATAGGAGAGCAAATCAAGGATTTCTTGACGCTCAAAATTGTTCAATAATCCAGAAGGCATAATTGAATTCGGTGATTCAAGTAATTCCAAGATTTCAGATTTAGAAATTCGTTGAATAGTTTGTGGATTCAAAGGGTCTGAGATTATTTCAATGCATGTGTCAGTCTCGGATACCAGCAAACCCGACGCTGTAAGCCCAGAATCAAGTACGACTTGTTTGATGCGGTACTGAGGGTCAACCTTTAAAGAGGGATTAACAATCTCATTCAAGAGCGCCATTTCCCCACTCATTGAATTCACCAAGTGCTGACGGAATTCGGCTAAATCTGGCCCTATAGTTTTGGCTTGGCCGCCTAGACTGTGGCATGCTGCGCAACTTCCTTCCCGAAATAGCATTTCGCCGCGAATTGGTGATCCTTTTTCAGAAGGCTTCTCTAAATCGGAAGCCAAATCTTCAACTGTCCATGCCTTAACGAATTTTCTTGGGGACTTCAAAAGAAATGGGTCTAACCACACATCAATTCTATGCGTGGGCGGAGGCCTTCGAGCCAACCAGAACAGAGCGTTCACGAATAGCTGGCGGATAGGCTCGGAGCGTAGACTGCTTAATTCTGAATCCAAGAAAAAGGCAAGACTCCGACCACGATCAGAAGGATCTTGAATCCAAGCCACGCCGTGTTGCGACGAAGGATCGCCTAAACATAACAAGGGAGAGAGAGAGTTATATAAATTCGTTTGTTCCGGTAATCCTAATTCCCAAGTACACTCCTGCCAGCCTGCGAGAAGTTCATGATGCTCTTGACCAGGGACGGAGCCTAAAGCCAATTTAGATGTCGCATTACTCTCGTCTATCTGATCGGAAGTTATGCCTCGATTCAGATGAAGAATGAATACTCCAACGCCCAAGCTCTGCAAAAAATCTACTCTCTCTGAAACATCGGCACGTAAAGTTTGTGGATTCTCAGGCGATCTAAGGGCCGTGTCATTCCCACAGAAAACGACAATATTCGAATTGGCAATGATTCGATGATCGGCTGGATAGTTGTCTTCCGGGGAGACAACGGCAATCGCCTCGGGAATTTGGTTAAAGAGTTTTGAAATTATGTCACAGCACTTTCGACCAGAAGAAAGAGAACTCTCATGTTCTAAAGAAATAGGAATTAAAGTGGCTTTCGTGACAAGCGATTGTTTCTCTTGGCCCTCAAGGAACTGCAGTGACTCAATTGCAACCGCTGGATAACTTAGTGCTCCCTGAGCTCTAACAACAACGAATAGATTATGCACTCCTTGAACATTAGAAATTACTGTCTCGATCTCATGAAACTTATTCGTTGGCCACTCAGCGATATTGAGTTGGACAGTCCCGAGAAGAATTCCTTTCGCATCGTCCAGCCTCAATTCAATACTTGCAGGTGTGTCGCTTAAGCTAGCAAGATGAAACGATATCTTCTCGATATCAGCAAGATTTACATTCTCGAGGATGGCAATGCTCTCATTTTGAAAGTAGCCAACGGCACCAATCTGCCCTTCAAACACCTCAACAATATCTACGTTTTGAAATTGATCAAAGAAAGATAGTTTCTTGCGCTTTGCGTGGAGTACACAGATATCTCGACCTGTAGTCGATTTTGCCAAGCCATGACCTCGGTCATCATACGTTGCTTCTAGTTCAAGTAGCCCTCCACTGGCTCGCGGATCTATTGGCTCATCGGGAGCTTGAATCACACCTGAGGTTCCACCAACCACTTGCTGCGAACGGTCAACGGCAAGGCCAAGTATCCACTCAACCATAAGTCTTGCTTCTTCGAGTTTGTGTTGCGGATGAGGTGGCATCATAGTGGCACCCCATTTCCCAGAGCCTCCGCTAATGATCTTATTTGCAAGTTGTTCTACATTTGTTGGATTGTTGGTATACTGACGCGCGACCCTCTCATAGGCTGGTCCTGCAGATGTCGCTCCGGTTGTGTGACATGAAAAGCATGTAGTTTTCTTCATCAAAGCCAGGCCTGGATGAATATATGAATCTGAATTGAAATTGTCTTTACGCTGTCGATAATTTGCACGAAGTGATACTAGCCCCTCAGATATTGCGTGATTCTCGGTACTGCCATCTTCTTCATCTTCAACGGTAATCTTATATTTAATAAGTTCTCCCCATTCAAAGAAAGCTCCGTCACCTGGACTTGATATTTCTACGCGGGGTGATGAATTACCGACGCTCACAGTCTTGCGAGCTACTGCTTGTGCGCCCATTTGGTCGGTCACAAGCAGTTCTACGAAGTGTAAACCCTGAGACGTAAATGTCTGGGTGAGTTGGGAGCCACGGAGAGCTACAATCTGTTTTCCATCTACCTTCCACAAAAATTTCAACTCATCCCCAGGATCCCTATCTCTCGATGAACTTGCATCAAAATTCACAGTAAGTGGCTCTTTGCCATGAAGTTTCGATGCGGTCAAATTTGCTATAGGAGGTCTATTACCCCTTCTATAGACAATACGTGATATCTGCGAATCGCGATTGCCGATCCATTTATCACCAAATTCCATGACATACAATGTTCCATCTGCAGCAACTTGAATCTGCATGGGCTTTCGAAAATTGGTTCCCGACATAAAAGGAAAAATATCTAACACGTTACCTTCTTGACTAAAGGCTACCGTTTTGATCCAGTTTCTGGTCCAGTCGTGAATGAATAGTCTTCCTGAATATGCTTCAGGAAGCTTAAGAACAGGGTCAAAACTAGGCAGCTCACGGTAGATCGGGCCAGCCATCGCAGACCTACCTCCACTTCCCAGCTCTGGAAAAATTGAAGAAGCTGTACTGGGGTACCAGAGGAAAGCAGGCTTAGCAGGAGGCAATTGCTTCAAGCCCGTGTTATTCCTGGAAGTATTCAGAGGTTTCTCAGCCTGAAAAGGATCGCCTAACTGAGCCTTGGCAAAATCGTAGTTGCGGTATGCCTCATTAGCGCCGATAAACATGGGCCAGCCAAAATTACCCGGCTCCTTCGTGCGGTTAAATTCGTCGTAGCCTTCAGGACCAATTTCTACTTGCATGGAAATGTTGGGGCCTACATCACCCCAATAAAGCTGCCCCTCGATTTCGTCGTAACTTATTCGGAATGGGTTACGACAGCCCATCGCATATATCTCAGGACAGCCTGCAGAAACATCAGTAAACAAGTTGCCAGAAGGTATCGAATAGGTACCGTCCTGTTCTGGATGTATTCGCAGAATTTTGCCCCTGAGATCTTGCGAATTTGCACTTGTTCGCATGGCATCTCGATACTCATTGCCTAACGTTTGATCTAACGGCAACTCTGCGATAGGTACTGTGTTGTCACCGGTACCAATAAAAAGATCACCGTCAGAAGTCATCCACAAACCTCCGCCCATGTGGACGGCCTCCTTCTGGTCTATGCGATACTCAAGAAGAACTTTTTCTGAATCATAAAGAAGTTTTGAATCTGCTATTTGAAAACGACTCAGACGCAAAGAAGCCCTCTTCTCCGCTGGGCAAAAAAATAGGTAAACAAAACCTGTACTCTCAAAGTCATGAGAAAGTGCCATTCCCATCAGACCAACTTCGACAAATACTCCGACAGGTATATGTCCTAGAAGCTCAACTTGATTTGTCTTTGCATTATAACGCTTGACATCACCATGCCGTTCTACGAAGTAAATGTCGCCGTTCTTCTGCACTTGCATCTGCATCGGATCTGTTGCGGCAGTAACCAGAACTTGTTTCTCGAATCGTTCTGAGTCGATCTCCGAATCAGCGGCGATAGACTTTTCGGCCGAAAGCGACAATGCCGTTAACAAGCATAAACAACTTAGACAGTACTTGAATCTATGGGTGAGCAATATTGTTTTTCTAGTCTCTTGAGCAGTACGTCCTTTGATTGAGCAATGCCGAAAAGATCTCGTTTGAAAGTAGAGTAACATCACACCGATGCTCACCATGCCTAAGCTCCTTGGCTCAGGCACTGATTTGATGGAGCTAAAACTATTCAGGCTACTACCAACGCTGCGCTGCCAAAGAAGAAAGTCTTTCCCATTCACGAGTTGATCGCCATTGGCATCGCCCTGAACTTTGTTGGCGGCACTCAGTCCATAGTTGGACTGCCAAATGATGAGGTCATTTGCATCAACACTACCATCTTGATTAAAGTCAGCAGCTAAACCTCCCGGTGCAATGTTGAACCGACCGAACAGAACCTTCTCTCCCAAGAGAGGGTTCCCAACTCCTGCGAAGTCAGACAACTGCGGCGAAGCCGGAGTGTTGACCGGCAACCCAGACGCCGAGGTATAGTAGGCGTACGTTTGATAAGTCGATCCCTGTTTTCGAATTCCTACCAAGTCCTCATAGCCATCTCCATTGACATCCGAGATCATGACATCATCGGTACCTATGCCAATAATTGCAGCATCATCGATGTAGCCATCGCCGAATTGCCCGGCCTCACTATAGTCAACGAAAACATGACGGGCATTACCTCCAGTTCCATTGGTCCATAAGCGATGAATTACTCGATCATCAATACCGTCTCCGTTCATGTCGCCAAGTAGTATCGTGTCGAGTCCATCGACTCCAAAGGGCTGACCGGCAATCTGCTGGGAATTTTGGTTCGTGCCCGCAAATCCTACCTGATTGTTGCTCAGAAACGATCTCCAAAAGATACCAGCATCAGTCCTGTCTGCGGCCACAGGGTCGTCGATGCCATCACCATCAATGTCACCGAAAAGTACCTCTTCAGTAGCCGTGAAATCAATGGACTGATTTATTCGACCCGCAAGTCCAGGAAATAGCACACCACCAGCACCCGAATAGGAGTAAGAAGTTGACATCTGCCATTGAAGGCCGTTGCCCACATCGACTGGCCGCAGGACAACCAAATCGTCGATACGATCGCCATTGAGATCAGCGATGTGAACTTTATCTCCTGCGGTGCCCCAGTTGCCACTTGCTTGGACTCCGGAACCCCAATTCGCAACCAAGGGTCGATTGATGACCGCAAAACGACTGGCAAGTAATTCGTTGTAGACAACACGATTTTCAGGAGTTCCCGCGCGTGGAATCGGCATGTTGCCAAGCAAATTACTGACCGCTCCAAGATTTCCAGAGGCATCATAAGGTTGCACCGAGTATGTTTTTGTAGGATCAAATGTGAATTGATTGAAAGCTGGAGTAGGTACGTCGCCAATCTGCACACCATCGGCAAATACCTTGTAACCGTGGATGCCGAAGTTGTCGAACGGCTCTTGCCAAGAAAGGAAATCCATTCCCGCGGGAGTGGGTGTGTAGTTGGGGTCAGCCGAATCACGTCGCGCTAATCGCAGAGTAGTGACTCGCTCTGGAGTCTGTGTGTCGAATTCGGATATCAAAAATGCTTCAGTATCCCGCAAAGAGCTGATGTTGATCGTTAGCTGTTGTCCGTTCGCTGTGTAGTTTACGTCGTCCAAGAGTCCATCCTTGGTTACGCGACGGACTTGCTGAATGTTGATCCAATCAGGAACCGAGAGGCTGACACTGACATTGTCTACCAGATTGAATGTGGGTGTCTGCTTAATACCAAAAACTGTTGTTTGCTGGCCTGTCAGATTGACTACCGGCAAAAGCAACGCATGCTCGCTGATAATCGACCGTGCTTCGACATCCGTACGCGGCTTGTTGATTGTCGTATTGTCAATCGTTTCACCGTAGAGCACTAGGTTGCGGACGATCTGCAATTCATGGTGCAAATCTTCCTGCCGAGCATGTTGGATCGGAGTAGTCGATTCGACGTCGCTGTACTTGAAACCAACCAATCCTTTGGAACCACCCATCAGGGCACTCCAAAACTGGACGGCTATTCCCCAGTCCGTCGGTTGCGTACCCCAAGTGCCGGGTGATACACCTTGCGGAGTCCACCACATCCGCAGAGGTTCCACATTTTCCTTCATCGATTCTGCATATCGAAGTGCCTCGTCGATATGATAAGTCGTAAAGATGCCTCCATAGTTGAGCGGAGCATATTGCATGTAGTGATCTATGGTGGGGTGGTCAGAAATCAATCCATATCGCTGACTGTATTTCTCGAAGGCCATATTCATCGTGGTTGGCTTTTCAGAGTTACGCCAAAACGTCTCGTTGAGACGCCACATTGCCTGCGGATTACGATTGGCTTGGTTGGAGGAAAGGTCCGGCTCATCTTCGACTAACCAGGCGGCAATACTCGGGTTATTCGCCTGTGACTGTAAGATGGGCGGAAAGCTGAACAGTGGTGCTTGCTGGCCCAGCGACGAGACGGTATTCAGATCCCATTGATTGCTTCCCGTCGAGGGGAAGTCGAGAGCGTCGATCACCAATCCTTGAATAAAGTGTTTCTCGTTTCGGGCATCAAGCAGGCGCGGAAAAGTGCTGGTCACCGATAGAGAGTGGCCATATTGTAAACGGGCTTGTTCGATTACCTCTTCGTTGTTGGTCAGCGAACTGCCCCAGGTGCCGGTGGGAAGGTTGGGTTCCGTGAGCCGTACCGGAGCGCCCGTGAGAATCGCTAGATTGTTGTCGGTGCGTCGCGCGGCAACTCTCACTGCTAATGGTTTCAGCAGAGCTTGGGGTGAACCATGATCCACTTCAATAATCTTGATGCTGTTAGGAGCAATGAGTGTATTGCCGCCGACAAAGCGGCTTTGGCCGGTGACGTTCTCATTCAGAAACAGATCGTCAATCGAGTAGCTGACGGCATCGTCATTCCTAAGATAGACGTAGGATTTGCTGAGGTCTTGGCTGGGGACCACATTGCCCACGCGTAACTTGGGTGTGGTCAAAGAAAAATTCGGCACGCTGACCGAGGCTCCAGAGTTAGCATGCAATCCTAGATTGATTGAATTGCCCTCTTGGAAGGGTGATGCATTTCCCTTCAGAGTGAGCGTTGCCATTTCTCCTGGTTCGATTGTCAGCGGCCAAACACGCGACCAGTCATAACTTCCAAAAGAACTGGCAGCACTGCCATTTAAGGTGATGTTTGCGTTGGTGAACGTCTCTGGAGTCGACCCATTGTTGCGCACAAAGAGAAAAATCGCCCCTCCCGAGTCGACGTTTCCACCCTCAATGCCAGTATTCGTAGCGCGATGAAATACACCGCCCTCAAAAGAGAGTTGAGAGTAAACTCGGCAATTAGAATTGAAATCCCAAAAATGGATTGCCAATCCTACCAATAGCCAGACAAACCTAGTTAGTCTCGATAGCTTGTCTGGATAACTTTTTACCGGCCCTCGATTAGGATATTTACATACAGGCATTGGATCCACTCAGATAGTTTATTGATATTGCACCCGCCAATTGCTCGAAAACATGTCAGGATGCCTGCTTGCAACCTTTCGTGTTGTGCTGTGAAGAATTAACGATAAAAAGTTGATATGTTTGGCTATTGAGTATGTCTTCGAGACAGTTATGGGCTGACGCTCCTGGATATCTCCGAAAGACGTTTTCGAAGCACGGCTAATCTCACTCTGTAAAGTGTTGCCAAGCAAGCACTTAGAACGATCTGTGTAATTTCTCTGTAATTTTCTCGTTAAAGTCCCCCTAAGTAACACGAAATGTGAGCGGGTCAAGTATCGCAGTTACGAGCTAATGCAGTCGCATAAGGGACAGAAAGATCGATGTCGAATGCTAATATAAGCCCTCAGGATGATTTTGCTCGTGAATTCATCGAGAATCAGGGGAGGCTATACGGCTACATTGCAATTTTGTTGCCACACCGGGATGACGCTGAGGATGTGTTGCAAAGGACCTCACTCATTCTCTGGCAGAAGTGGGATCAATATGACGTAAACCGAGCATTTCTTCCTTGGGCCAGGGGGATTGCATTGAACGAAGTGCGTAATTTCCTGCGTCGGAGTGAACGCCGCAACGTGCATCTTTCTGAGCCCGTGATCGAAATTCTGGCAACCGAAATAGATGACGAAGATCTTGAGTCTAGAACAGATGCCCTCAGTTACTGTCTTAACCAGCTGGCGTCAAAACAGAGGCATTTGCTGGAACAATGCTACTTGGGTCCCAACGGAACCAAGGCTGTTGCCGAGTCACTGGGGAGTACAGTGCCCGCCATTTACATGCGTCTCCATCGAATTCGTAAAATTCTTGTCGAGTGCATCGAAAAGCGATTGACTAGTGAGTTAGCATGAAAATCGATCCTCTGGATGAACACGTCCGTGAAGATTTAATCGACTTGGCAAACCAAGTCTGCGACCAATCAATCAGCGAAGCTGATCGCAGTCGCCTTGAGATCCTACTTTCTGATCATGCCGAACTGCGAGAGTTGTACCTGGCTTATCTTCATGTGAATGCAAAGCTTATTTGGCGTTTTCGAACGGGCGAGCCGACCTCGCGTTCCCCTGATGCGGATTTGCTATTGGACATCAAATCCTCGCAACTTACTAAAGTCGGGGATAAGCATTCTAGCCAGAAAAATGAGTACCGCTTACGGGGACCTGGACTTATTGTGGCAGCTTTGTGTGCATGCATATTTATCGCTGCTATGCTTAATTTCTTCGCATCATCCGATGGCTCCAGAGCCTCGAAACTTACTATATCGGATTTGCCGACTGATAATGCCAATGGTTCTAAATTGTTATTTGTTGCCACCTTGCGCGAAGCTACCGAGGCCGTTTGGAATGGGTCGGGACAACCGATTGACGTAAGCGCTCGGATAAAGACCGGTCAAATAAGGTTGGCAGGTGGAGAAGCTGAATTAGTGTTTGATTCTGGCGCGAAGTTGATTCTTGCTGGACCTGCAAAGTTACGATTGGATTCAACGCGTTCCGTCTTTCTCGAACATGGCAAGCTTGTTGCACATATTCCCCCATCTGCAGTGGGTTTCACTATCCTCACTCCGACTTCTAAACTAGTTGACCAAGGTACCGAGTTTGGCGTCGTTGCCGATGCGTCGGGGGCAACGGAGTTGCATGTTTTCCGCGGCCAGGTTGATCTTCACTATCATGAATCTAAAGATATGCCAAATTCCCCTAGGAAGCTCAAATTGCTGGATCGGCAAGCCCGCCGAATAACTCAGCAGGGTGGAATTGGCGATCAAGTAGAATTTTCCACTGCGCCGTTTGGAAACCTTGCCACTCGAATTGCTGAACCTTTACTCTGGAAAGCTTCTGAGGGCGGCAACGGCCACTATTATCAATTTGTCGTCAGAGATAAACCCGTTACATGGCATGAAGCGGCTTGGCTTGCCTCGAATTCATTTCATCGTGGCATGCAGGGACATCTAGTTACGATCACCTCGGATCGTGAAGACGAATTTTTGATCAAAAATTTTATCCAAGATCTTTCAACTCGCGGAATCTGGATTGGGCTGACTGATGTGCTGCGAGAAGGTGAGTTTCGCTGGATTACTGGTGAACCATTCGAATACGCCAATTGGGCCAGTTGGCCGGTGCAACAGCCTGATAACTTTCGCGAAGCGGATTGGCATGGTGGGGAAGATTATGGCATGTTCACTCGCTTTCCGGATAAGCAGTCCTGGGCTTGGAACGATCTAAGTACAGATAGTATCCACGAGCGGGTTTCAACATATTTGGTCGAATTTGAGCCAACCGTTGATGCGTTACAACATCGCTCAGTTGCTCAAGAACCTATCTTTTGGACAAAAGAAGAAGGCGGTAGCGGACATGCTTATCGTCTGGTACTTTCGCTCGAGTCAAGCGATTGGCCTACGATTAGTCAGCGTGCAACAAACTCTAGTTATTTGGGAGTATCAGGACATCTTCTCACACTGGAGACACCTGAAGAGCGAGAATTTGTTACTAATAATATCCTACGTGTGTGCGGCATTCCTCAGAACATGATTGGATTAACTGGCAGCTTATTGCAGGGCAAATTGGAGTGGATAACAGGTGAGCCTGTGGGAAATTTGGAGATCGATGTCCCGAATTTGCCGACGGATTTAGTTTACGGCATGTTTTGCTGGGATGCCTCCCGTTCCTGGCCAGACGGCTGGAGGATGCAGGCAATTTCTAGTGATGTGCTGCCCGCAGGTTGGTTTGGTTATATCGTGGAGTATGCGATCGACTCTTCCGACGGGTCAACCAAAAAGAGTGATTGATGGCTTGTTATTGGTAGCCTCTTTCGGGCAGAAAGACTACCAGTGGTTCGAGAATAACTTTTCCTTAACGTTCTCAGTTTTTTCACAGAATCCAGCAAAGGTGTTCTTTGTACGAGAATGACTTCTGTGATACTTATCTAATGGAAGGTGGGGGACTAATGAAGCGACTACTTTGTGACTTGTGTCTACTGGTAGCAATCTTCTTCGGATTGCTGATGAGTCAGAGAATACAGGCGGCAGGTACGCCCGTATTCTATGACAGTTTTGATGTAAGTACGGCCGTGATGGATTTAGATTTCGAAATTGGTAGCCCGCGACAAGGGGGACCTTTGATCCCTGTCAACTATCTCTCGAACGTGCCTCAGGTCGATTACCATCATCAATTGGGGTTTGGACCGCTTTTAATAGCCAGTGACGCTGGAATTCCTGTTCCACCACCCGTATTTGCGGCACCAACTTTAATCACACCCAATTACAACTTCAAAGGATTGATTGGGGGGGAAATCTTGGGCAAGTGTATTACCTTCGATATGGATGTAGCTGCACAATTCGGTGGACCTGGAACCTATATTAACGCCGGCATTAGCCTCGGAGCTAGTAGTCCTTTAGTGATGTTGGATCAGAACACTCCACATTTCGGTATCCGTTTTGTGGAAGACAATTCCAGTGGATTTGGAAATTTTGTGCAGTTCTATGATGGTAATACATTAGTTGGCAATCTCCTACCAAATCCGGCGGGAGCCGGGTCTATGAGTGTGCAAATAGATATTGATGACTTGGTTGATGGCAACCCCTGGGATGGTGTTGGTTCCACGACAATCGACGTCTATGTCAATGCAGCGTTAGTGGGCAGCTACACCAAGGGTGGCGGTGGTTATGTTGACAATATCCTCACATTCTCCGGTGATCGGAATTTGGTAAGCAACGGCCTAACGACACATACGGTAGACAACCTCACCGTCTATTCGTTGCCTGCAGGAGTCATTCCTGAGCCAACGACCGCCATATTGGGGTGCTTAGGGATGTTAGCGATTTGCTCAAGAAGACGCTTCGCTTAATCAATGGTTTCGTTCTGGAGTACTCCTAGTTGTTCTGTGTGTGCCTTGCGGCAACTCGGTATGTGAGCAAGATCATTTACCACTGCGACGTCGGGGCAGACGTCACTGTTGCCGCAAGGCAGACATTTCCTGTTGACATCCGCAATATGACTTTTCTTCAGTAAAGGTATTGTTATGAAACTCAGTTTCTTAATTCATCGAGCCGCTTGGCTGCTAGTTATCTTACTCGCGACAAGCGCTGGTAGGGCTATGGCTCAATACACTCCTGTATTCACGGATGGGTTTACAGTCAGTGCTGATTCACTCAACTTGAATCTTGAAACAGCCACTCGGCAAAGTGGCGCACTAGCGCCAATCGATTACGTTGGCATCAAAGGGGATGTCACCAATGATTATCATCACCAAACTATCAGTGCAGCTACCAATGCTGGCCAACCGCTCTTGTTAGCTGGTGATGGCAATCCATTCATTGGTCCACCTGTTTTCGCCTATACAACTATGATTTCCCCGGATCATAACTTCAAAGGGACTACCCTCGATGGAATTGTCGGTAAGCGGGTTACGTTCGACATGGACATCGGTTCGACTTTTGTTGGTGACTTCAGTTTCCTCACCGGTGGCATTACGATTGGCGGCCACCGAACTTTGATTGACAGCGAAAATCAGCAAGCTGCTCAAGGTGAAGGAACGGATGGGCCGTTTTTTAGTATGAATATGGTAGAGACTACCTGCTGTGCGCCTAATGATATTAACGGGAATCCTGTACCCAATTACCTACAGTTTTGGGATGGCATAGATATTGTCGGCAACGTCGTTCCCAATCCAGCTGGCTTAGGAACGGCCAGTATTCAAATCGATATTAATGACCCTGTTGACGGTGATCCTTGGAATGGGGTTGGCTCAACCGATATCTCCGTGTCGATCAATTCCGTACCAGTTTTCTCGTATTCCAAACCCGATGGTGGCTATACCGACAACTTTATCACTTTGTTTGCCAATCGAAACCTTGCTGGCAATGGTTTAGCAACCCATACCTTGGATAATCTTGTGGTTTACGCAGCACCAGCGTTCCCACCTACCATTCCCGGCGACTTCGATGGCGACGACGATGTTGACGGTCGAGACTTCCTCGCGTGGCAACGAGGAGAGTCACCAATTGCCTTTAGTGCCACCGACCTAAGTGAATGGCAAGATGCCTACAATGGCGGTCTGTTGTCGGCGGTTACAGTCCCCGAACCTAATGCAGTATTGTTAACGCTCTTTGGTAGTTTAGGAATGCTCATGAGTGGTCGTGATCGACGGAAACCATGATTCAAGTCAGTCCAAGACTGCTGAACAAGCGTATTCTTTAGTGAACGCATCGTCGGGATCTCTCCCTCCCGACGATGCGGGGTTTTAATATCTGGGGGTGGTGGCAGCCGGCTCAAATCAGCTGCCTGTTAGTAAGGATCTCAATGCCATGAAACTGCTACGGCGTGCTTTCACGTTAGTGGAATTATTGGTGGTGATCGCCATCATCGGTGTGTTGGTCGCGCTTTTGCTCCCAGCAGTGCAAGCGGCTCGCGAAGCAGCTCGAAGAGCACAGTGTATCAGCCATCTCAAGCAATATGGGGTCGCGTTACACAACTACCACGACACCTTTAAAAGCTTCCCACGAGGAGGTACTAATGGTTGGTCCCTCCAACACGACAAGTTTTCTGGGAACCCGCAGGCAGGTAACGAATGGCAAGACGATCATGGTTCGTGGGTCGTACGTATACTTCCTTTTATTGAACAGCAAGCGCTGTACGAGCAAGTACCCAATTTGGATGACCCGAGCAAGTACGATCCCATAGGTCAATGGGTCAATGTCATTCGTAACGGAGAAATTCTTCCTACGATACCCATAGGAAGATGCCCGAGCGATGGATTCGCGGTAGGGGATCCATTCTTTAATTATTCCGGCAATATCGGTCCTGCTACACTTCCTTCTACTTGCGGTTTTAGTGGCCAGATATTTGACCTCAAACTGGAATCGCTTGGGATTATCGTACCTTTCATCGACGCAGGATTTTGCGCTGGCTCGGCGCCAGGAGGAGACGATGTAATGTGTCCTCTCACGGGCATGTTCAGCCGCGTTGGCTTTCACAATGTCAAGATCAAGGATGTCCCAGACGGCACTTCAAATACACTGTTCGTTGGCGAGACAATCGTTGATAGGTCAGCTCATACCTATGATAACGCTCAGATACTGAAGAAGTACTGGGCTGGGAACGATACAGGGACCGCCCATGCCGGAACTTTGGCTTCCATCAATTGGCCTGTCGAACCAAATGTGAATAAGTGCTCTGATAAACCCGGTCCACAGTTTTACAGGTATAACTTCCACGTCACGATGGGCTTCGAATCCTTTCATCCGGGAGGTGTGAATTTCTTAATGGTGGACGGCGCCGTTGCTTATATCAGCGAGTCCGTGGACTTCCGCACCTACCAACTTGTGGGAACGAAGGATGATGGACAAGTTTTTGCGGAATCACCGTTTTAATCTACTGCGGCTATGAGTTTTGATTCATTGCAAGAAAAATGTAATCGAAGGGAAGCAAATTGATGAGGGAACAGTTTATCAAAAACCGCATCGTACCTTGGCAGATATATGGATTGCTGCTGATCGTGCTGGGTTGTGAATCAAAGGGGACTGTTCCCATCGAGCCTAGCTTTATCTTTGATGGTAAACCTTTACAACAAGCATCAATAACGTTCATTCGACAAAGTACAAAAGAAGGCCGAGCCTCATTCGGTCTGACTGACGATCAGGGAGTTGCTCAACTCACAACATTCAAACCTCTCGACGGTGTTCTGCCCGGAACCTACAGGGTGGTGGTGGTCAAGGCACCTGAAAATGCGATGACTTTTACTGAGGAGGAGCCTGATTTAAGTGACCCTAAGACTCTAGCACGTATGTCTTCTATGTCACATTTACAGCAGGCTCCAAAACGAGGAAAGCGTGTGCGGACTACAATTCCTGAAGTTTACTCAGACCCTGGTACGACGCCTCTCAAATGCGAAGTGTCTCACGATCAATTGAAGTATGAATTCGTTCTGAGCAGTGAAGTCAAGTAGAGAACCTTGTCGTCATGTCTTCACCCTCCAACCAAGACGAATCAACATCGTTTGCTTCCCTCGGCACGAATTTATCTCGGCGTAAATTTCTCGACACTGGTGTCGCGACCGTTGTGGCGGGATCTTGCGGGTTTGCGACAACGAGTTTGCTCGGGAGGCCTCCAGTAACTGCTCAAAAAGACTCTGTGCAAGAATTACTGAGTGGGGCAGTCCTAAAAAAGGAGTGGGTCGATCGTTTTCTTGATCCCAAGGCACGCGTCTGGGCCAAGTTTCATCCTGAATATGGATATTTGCTACGTAATACCTTCATGCGGGACGGAGTTGATGGCTGTTTTACTATAGGTCGATACGAAAATGCAGGACAACGCCACCAAGTAAATTTCTCCGAAGATCCATGCCGCATCAACACGTATGGCGACAGTTTTACACAAGGTCACCAAGTTAGCGATGGGGAGACTTGGCAAGAAGTCTTGGCCGCTCACTTCTGCGAACCGATTCGCAATTATGGCATCGGAGGATACGGCGTCTACCAGGCCTATCAACGATTGCTCGATATCGAATCAACCGCACAGGGTGCTCCTTATGTCGTTCTCAACATATGGGGCGATGACCATTTACGAAGTATCATGGCTTGGCGCTGGTTATCGTTCCCCCCTGAGGTCGCTGAAAACATGGCGGGGGAGATGTTCCATGCTAACCCGTGGGATTATGCCCGCTTGGATCCAGAAAATGGTGATTTGATCGAGAAACGCAATCTCTGTCCCACACCTGAATCTCTTTATCAACTGTGTGATCCAGACTTCGTTTACGAGACTTTCCAAGATGATGAAATAGTGCATGTCTTGGCCGCTCAGCGCTATGGTAATGTTCTCAACAAAGAACCATTGGATCGCATGGCTTCCGCCATTCAATTTTCTGGTCTCAATCTCAGCGATCCAGAATCAACTCTGAAAACTGTGGGACAACTACACCATGCTTATGCCACTCGTGTCACGATCAAACTATTAGAAGAACTCAGGAAGTTTTTGGCCGCAAGAGATAAGAAGCTCTTTGTCCTGTTGAGTCATCCAGCAGGCTCGGTCTGGCACCACTGCGCTGGCAATCCTGTCAGCAATCCCAATCATGTTGAGTGGCACTCACAAGCATTACATGACTTTCTTGTCGAGCAAAACATCTCATTTATAGATACTGTAGAAAAACACCTGAGCGAATTTCGCACTTTCCAAATGGATGCTAAGCAATATGTCGATCGCTATTACATAGGCCACTATAATCCTCAGGGCAATCACTTTTTTGCATTTGCTATTAAACAGGAATTAGTGGAATGGCTAGATCCAAAGCCACCTTCTTACCGAGGAGGTGATGACTTGTTGATTCGATTCGAAGGTTATCTTCCCAGCTAGTTTTATATCTCATAGATAAAATCTCTCATGCCTAAGTTTCAATACTTACATTTGAAATACCTTGTTCTTGTCAGCATGGCTGCATCGGCTTTGTTGAACTTTTGCTTGACGGCAATAGCGCATGAGATTGTACGCGACCAACCTTCCGCGGAAGAGCTAGCCAAGGTACAGCCACCCATGCGCGGCTCGGTCGAGTTTGCTCGCCAGGTTGTCGAGCATTTGCGAAATCAATTTATCACCGAGGAAATGCAAGTTTTAGATGCACTCGAATCTAGACTAAGACAGATGGATCACCTTCAATGGGACCATGGTGATGGGGGCAGTTTGAAGTTGGCTGAGTATCAACGCTGGCAAGCTGAACAGGAATTGACCAAGTTGCTAGGGATGTCGAAAAAGGCGATCGAACTCGACTTCCGTAAAGGTCGACTAACACATGATCCTGATACGCCTATACATCTTGACCCTCAAGTCAATTTACTGCTGGTAAAGGTGGTCACTGGCGATGGCCCGACCAGCTTTGTGGTGAAGACTTGGGATCTTACAGCCGAACAGCTTAATTCTCCTTTTACAGTCCCTATAGCATCCGAAGGCATTACGTATCTTCTCTTGAAAATGGAGCAGTTACCCGCTGAAACAACTTTTTCACAAATTGCTTTTCAAGAAGAAGGTCAAAGTCAGCCAAATCATTGGCACGGTTTTACATTCCTCACTAAGCCTTGGGGAAACTTGGCCGTGGAGGTCTTTGACGAGAATGGCCAGCCTACGCCGGTTCTGATGAGGCTCCAGTCGAAACATGGCAAACAGCTCTGGGAACCACCTGGTTCTGTAGATCTGCGACCACTCTTGAATGATGTGGTTCCGCATTTATCACAACTTGGCCGGGGCTACATGTTTTTCTTGCCTGGAGACAATCGTGGACGATATTGGATCGTTCCTCGCAAATTGGAAACAGTTCTCCCGGCAGGCGATTGGGAAATGCGTATCCTTCATGGGATTGAGTATGAACCCATTCAGAGAGACATTCAAATTGAATCTGGCAAGTGGTCTCGGCATAAGTTTCAACTTCGGCGCTGGACGAATATGCCCGACCGCGGCTGGTACTCTGGAGATGATCACGTTCACTCACGTCTCACCAGCAGTGAAGATGCTGAGAAGTTACTCGATTACACCCGAGCAGTAGACATACACGTTGCCAACATTCTGGAAATGGGAGATGAGAAGCGCACCTATTACGCACAACGCGGTTTCGGCCCGGAATTTCGCGTTCACTACAAGGATCATTGGCTGGTTCCTGGCCAAGAAGATCCTCGCTCCGTGCTAGGCCATGTGATCGGCCTGAACCTAAAAAGTCGGGTCCGCGACTTGAATCAGTATTTGCAGAACGATTGGGTTGCCAACGAGATCCACAGCCAAGGAGGTCTGTACGGCCACACACATATGGGTGCTAACGCATGTTTTGTCAATCGCCAAATGGCGCTCTTCACACCGCTTGAAATCGTTGATTTCAACAGCATCATGCAGGCTAACCTAGGGACAGATCTCTATTACGATATGCTCAATTTGGGTTTTCGAATGACGGCCTCTGCAGGTGCGGATACGCCCTACGGCGGCACTATCGGAGCAGTACGCGTTTACGCCTACACTGGTACTCAAGACTCGTTCAATCCAGACAACTGGTTCGAAAGTTTACGAGCCGGTAAGTCTTTTGTTACTACCGGTCCAATGTTGGATTTTCGAGTGAACGATGCTCTCCCAGGCGAGGAAATTGACGTGGGCGATAGCGATGCCCCATTGCAAGTATCTGTAAAAGCGGACGGACTTACTGGTGCATCGGCTCCCGTGCGTTTGCGATTAGTGCGATTCGGAGAAACGTATCAAGAAGTCATAGCAGATAGTTCTAACCAAACAGAATTAGAAATTAATACTATGCTTGAGCCCGGTTATGGCTGCTGGCTCGCAGCCCATGCTGTTGGTCGAGATGGCTCCGAAGCGCACACAACACCAATTTATGTCTCACGCCCTGGTTATCGACATTGGGATCCAGAACTCGCAGAACGATTAATTGCTGAACAAGTGGCTTCACTCGATGAGATCGAACAGGCCCTGAGCGATTCGGAAGCAGTCATGAGTAACAGTCCAAATCCTTTGGATTATTGGAACGCCCTGAATGCTCGACAGGCAGGTCCAGTTAGAGAGCGCATTGCGAACGCCAGAAATTATTATGCGAGATTGTCACAGACTCTCAGCACCGAAAGAATGAAACGAAATCATGCCGACCACCACATTCAACTCGATGCCTCAGAGGCCATCCCAAGTCAAGTTAAGTAGTTCCCTAATCAGCTAAGTTGTGGCATTAACTAAAGAAAATGTATTCGTTGCGAGAACGCACCAAGATATTAATTGACACCAGACAATCAACCGAGATTCTCGACAAACTAAGGGATACCATGTCGCGCAAACAGTTCCTGCTCAAGCTCATCGATCTTTTCAAAGAAAATTCATCTATCGAGATATCATCTCGCGGCTCTAATAAAGCTCTGCAACTAAGAAAATTCTCATTTTTTGAAATGTTGGAAGATAGGCGACTCTTAGCGATCGTCAATTATCCAATGACGAATGCTGGGTTCGAGTCACCGGAACTTTCGGAGGCCAATAGCTTTTTTGCCGGTATAAATAATTGGGGGCAAACAGGAGGTATTGGAACCACGTTCGAGGCCCCTTGGGTTCCTGCCTCGCCGGCTCCCGAAGGAGAACAATTTGCTTGGGCTGATCTTGATAACTGGACCATGTTCCGCGCTGGGCCCACAATTGCCGCTAACACGCGGTATTTCTTGACTCTTGATTTATTTCCGCTTGCGTCAGGAACAAATCGAGCGGAAATTTATCTTCAAGAATCTATTGGCTTTACCAACTTGGGAACCGCTGTATATCACCCTAGCTGGAACGCGAGCCGGGAAGATTTCGAGTTGCCAGCAGGTCAATGGTCGACTGTGACCGTCTCATTTAATAGCGCGGAATTTGCTTCCTTTGTTGGACGGGGTACCCAAATTTACATCGGTGGTTCTCGACTAGCTATCGACAATGTGCGTCTTACCATCGACGATACGGTCCACGATTTTTACATTAGTAGTTCTGGCGGCAGCGACTCGAACGATGGGTTTTCCGCAGAGACTCCCTGGAGTGATTTTAGCAGTCTCGCGGCTTACAAATCTCTCCTGCCTGGAGAGCGGGTCTTGCTGAAGGCCGGTGACACTTTTACTGAGCAACTCAACATACGTGGTAAAGGCACATCTTTGACACCTATCGTTCTCAGTAGCTACGGTGCTGGTGCAAATCCAATAATTCGACCGAACGATATTGTCAATGGCGTAGGGGTGACCTGGAACAACGCAAGTTTCGTCAACATCAACAATATTGATGTAGAGCAATCCAAGCTGGGCATCTACCTGCGTTACGAGTGGACCGATTCTGGTAGCACTAATGTGACAGTTGAAAACTGTAACTTTCGCGATTTTCCCGACGCGACACTCGATCCCAGCATGCATAACTTTGAATTCTCCTGGTCGGCTGGAATATGGGTGGGTGGGCAACCGTGGAACTCAGCTGAGTTTGCAACGCGTCTCAACAATCTAACAGTTCGTAACATAACAGCCGACAATATTGGCGTTCTATTCGGTACTGGGTGGTATTACCCAGGAATATACAAGAGTCGCATCACTAATTTTCTGATGGAAGATTGCCTTGCTACGAATTGTCTTAATGGTAGCTTTCAACTCTTCTATGTCGACGGTGGGATAGTGAGACGTGTCCATGCTATCGGGGGCGGCGGAAAGGACACATGGTCTGGATTGACGATGGGTTTTGCTCAATCATCGAAGAACTTAGTGATTGAGGATTGTGAGTTTTCTCTTCTTGATAGAGGACAAGCCGGCGATGGAAGCGGTATGGATTTTGAAGGCAACAACGAGAACATTATCTTCCGTCACAACACGATTCATACCAATGACGGGGCCGCCCTACTCATCCTGAGCACGGATGGACCGAATACGAATCTCACAATTACAGATAACGTCTTTTATAACAACGCCCGCGACCCTTGGAACAATACGATCAATAGCGAAATTCAAGGCAGTCTTGCTGCTAATACAGGAACGATTTCCAATAACGGTATCTATCGTGGCGACTCTGATATCGGCTTTCTCTCTGCCACCAATTCAAACTGGAATGGATTCACGATTACGAATAATCGCCAGCTAGACTATGCAGCCGTCAAGAATCGGCCTACTTGGTGGAATTTCAACACCAACGGTGATCTGGAAGGTTGGAACGGCTTCAATCACTGGAGTAACCCTCAAGTGACAGGTGGTGCCTTGATGGGACAGAGCGCGAATTCGGACCCGTACGTGCAATCGCCTCCTACTTGGGTCAACAGCACCCAGACTCCCTATTTTTGGGTTCGCATGAGCCAAACCGCTGGCAGCTTCGCCCAGGTCTTCTGGGTCACTGAGACTGACGGTGTCTGGAACGAAGCCAAAAGCGTGTATGTGCCAATTACGCCCGACGGCAACATGCATGATTACTTCGTGAATCTGGATGAAGCGGGTGCTAAGGGAATAATTACACAAGTTCGCATCGACCCGACCGTGGTCGCTGGTTCTAGCATGGCAATTGATTTTATTCGGTTGACGGACAGCGATGATATCAATCAATCGCCTCCACCGGGGCCATCCCCTGATCCCACCGAAGTAGTTTACACATCGATTTCCGCGGAGGATGGCCATATTCTTGAATCTGCCCAAAATAGTGGTGTCGGTGGGACCATCAGCTCCAGCAGCACGACCTTCCGGCTAGGCGACGATTCCAGTAATCGAGCTTATCGTCAGTTCCTGTCTTTCGATACTTCGTCGCTACCCGACAATGCAATCGTTACCCAGGCTACCATAGGCATCACGCGCATCGGCAACCCATCGGGGAGCATACCCATCGGTGTAGCAAACTCGCAGTTCGGCGACATTTTGGTCGACCTTGCCACTCCCGGCTTTGGTACTGACGCGCTCGTCTCAACCGATTGGGAAGCGTCAGCCACCAAGTTGGCAGTTTCGAAGTTTGCCTGGCCCGCATATTCCGATCAACAGACGATCTATAGTCGATTGGAAAGCCCTGACAACGATTTCATCAATCTCACGGGCAAGACACAGTTCCGTATTCGCTACCAGAATGACGACGACAACGATGGCGTCGCGGACTACATGTCTTATGCGACCTCGAATCACTCTACTGCTGCATTTCGACCGACTTTGACAATTCAATACATAATCCCAGCCCCGGAGCCGGACTCAGCCGATTTCGATTCGGACGGAGATATCGATGGCCGCGATTTCCTGACTTGGCAGCGAGGGTATGGAGCGGTAGGGACAGGAACCAAGGCTACCGGCGATGCAGACAATGATGGAAACGTCGATAGCGCTGATCTTATCATTTGGCAGAATCAATACTCCACAACCCCTCCGCTATCTGCAATTACGAGCGATGAGCTCCCACCCCCTGCAGCAACGCTTCTTGCCGGCGAGGAGAGCACAAACACCAGTCTCTCTTCCAGCGTCTTTCTGAGCTTCTCCACTGGACAACGGCATGCGTTAGAAAGCAGTGATGTCCTATTTGAGGAACTAGATCGTGATGATGCTGCCGTAATGGCTGCAACAAACATATCGAGAAACGATTCTAGTCAACTAGCGTTTGCGTCAGAGACAAACTTCTCGGCTAGTGATTCTGTGATCGATCAGTTTGCTATTGAAGATTCAGATTCTTTGGAAATATTGGACGCGGCCTTTGATGTTAAGCTTGTCTAAAAGTATTGACTGATGCAGGCCCCGAGATTTTGACCACAATTCTGAACCGGAAGGTTCTCCGCATGTTATCTCGATTCTCAATCCTACTCTTCTTGTATGTCGGTTGGGGTATTCCTGTTTGCATCTGGGGAGCATCCCACGAATTCGTAGTTACGGATGAGCTTCTGGCTCCAAAGCCGATCAGCCCACGTCTCTACGGGAATTTCATCGAGTTAGGATACGGCCTGCAAGTCGAACCTATGTGGAGCGAGATGCTCTTTAATCGCAGCTTCGAACCATTCACGCCTTACAAATCTATCAGTGTGGAATGGTTCGATCTATGGAACAAGCCAGGCGATCCGGCTCAAGGTTACAAGACAGATTGGCGTGGCGAGGATTGGTACCACTCCGGCTACGAGCATAATCCCTGGTTCGCCGCGCCTGGTATTGGGGGTATTTTGCCGATTGATGATCAGTCGAGCTTTCTCGTTCAAGAAAATTCCACGGGCGATGTCCAACTGACTACTCACGCGGGTGGCTCAGGGCATGGTAGCCAATACCTACTTGTCGAGAATCGTCAGACTTCAGCTTCGGGGGGACTTGCTCAAGAAGGGAAATTACTTCGACCTGGCACAACTTACAAATTCCGAGGCAAGTTTCGCTGCTCAAAAAAGTTGATGGGCGCAGAGTTACGGCTTTATGCGACGGGCAAATGGGACAGGCCTATCATACAAATACCGCTGGGAGAGATCTCATCAGACTGGACGGAAAAAACTGTATCGCTCACGAATAGATCATTTGACGGCTGGGCAACGCTCGCGATTTGGTTACCGCCGAGTAGCTCGCTGGAGGTCGACGATTTTTCTTTCATGCCAGTAGAAAATTTTCATGGTTGGCGCACTGACATTTTGGCTCCACTCGCAGACATACGGCCTGGTGTGATGCGATTTCCCGGTGGCTGTTTTGCTTCCTTTTACAATTGGCGTGACGGTGTTGGCCCAGCTGGCGAGCGAAAGCCGCAGCCGTCTTATTTTTGGGGTGGGCAGAATTACAACGATGTAGGGACAGCCGAGTTAGCGATGCTGTCTCAAAGAATTGGCGCTGAGATGATGTACTGCGTTAACGTACATCATCCTAACAAGCCCGATTATGAATGGTATTTTGGAGAAAACGGGGCGCCTCCTGGAAAGCACGGGTACAACTTTCAATTATTTCGCGACGTACAGGAAGGTGCAAACCGTGCCGCTGAGTTGGTCGCTTATTGTAATCTGACCGCCGGCGAGCATCCGCTGGCTGATCTCCGTGCTTCGCATGGCTATCAGGAACCTTTTGGAATCAAGTATTGGGAACTTGATAACGAGGTGCATCGCTGGTTTGAGCCAGAAGAGTATGCACGTGCTGCCGTCACTTATAGCCAAGCCATGAAGAAGGTGGACCCGACGATCAAGTTGGGGCTAGTCACCTACGGTGAAAGATTAAACCAGGACGGTAGTCCCCGCTTACATTTCCAGGACTATGTGCCCCAGATGTTGGAGATTGCTGGTGAGCATATTGATTTTCTCGCTGATCGTGGCCCCAGCGAATTTTCTTATCTTGAACGAATGATTGGGCATCTCCGAAGTTTCAATGCCACCCACGGAACATCGCTGGTGTACTGCGAAACGGAAAAGCTATTTTACGAGCAGTTTCCCGATGTTCAGAACCGCATTCAATCTGAAAGTGGTTTTACGAAGTCTTATATGTTCAGCAAGTGGTACTACGCTATGAAGGTCCTAATGGATTACATGGCCTATCAGCGACTTGGCGGCGAGATCGATTTTGTGATCTTCAATAATCTCGCAAACACACATAGCCAATGCGTGTTCGAAACTCCAAAAGAGGGAGTATTTTTAACAGCGGCAGGAGTGGCAATGCGCGAGCTTTCACATTCTCCAGCGGCTTGGCCCTTGCAGTTCAAAGGCTACAAGGCCCGATTCGATGACAATTTCCAGGTCTCTGCTGCCTGGGATCGTGAGCAAAAGCACTTAGTAATTTATGTGCTCAATCGTACTCAAGACTCACAAAAGTCAAACTTTGACTTGCAACAGCTCAAGCGAGACTTTTCCAAAGGTGAGAAGACGACTCTCTCAGCCTCGGGGCCGTTCGAAATGAATACACTTACTCAGCCAACGGAAATTAGGCGGGACCTGGAGAAGGTGGGTCTGGAATCTGCCAAGTCATACTTGTTGGAAGTCGGTCCGTGGTCATTCACTCAGGTGATACTAAGTTGCAAGTAAAGACTTTGCGAGAATAAAGGCTACGGTCCAAGTCTCAAAAATTCCTAGATTACATCGCAATTCCTAATTGAAGACATGGCCTCTAGCCTTTTGATGAGGGTAAGACATGACCCAACTACCATGCAGGGATTGTAAATTCAACAGGGTGGATGAGTGCTCATTGTAAGATTCTAATTGTAATGCATGTCCTCAAATGAACGGAAGTTCCCTACGTCTGACTCGATCTATTCCGCAACCATGAGCGAACTGATAATTAGTTTTTAATTATCAATAAAATCGCATTACTTCACAAAAACTCAAGATCGTCTCAACCCATTTCCAGCATCTATCCATAACTGTCTGACCACAAACTCGGATGATCTGCTTTGAGTGTGAGGACTCTTTCCAAATGTCAGCAAGTGTCTATGTTGTAGGTACCATGGATACCAAAGGCTCGGAATTAGCCTTTGTTCGGGATCAGTTATGTGATGCTGGAGTGTCTGTTAGGACTGTCGACGTGGGTACACTGAATCCACCTGTAATTCAGTCCGACGTCTCGCGCGAAGAGGTCCTCGCTGTGGGAGAAGAATTGGCAGAAACGGCAGCTGTAACCGAATTAAACACAGATCGCGCACAAGCAATTACAAGGATGGCGAATGCACTGAAATCATTTTTGCTGAAGGAATCGGCAAGTGGTAAGTTGTCCGGCGTGCTTGGCTTGGGAGGCAGCGGTGGAACCTCACTTATAACTACTGCCATGCGGGCTCTCCCCATTGGTCTGCCAAAACTGATGGTCTCCACGGTAGCGAGCGGCAATGTAGCCCCCTATGTGGACAGTAGCGATATTATCATGATGCATTCTGTGGTCGATGTGGCTGGACTCAATTCGGTATCTGAAACTGTGCTAGCCAATGCTGCCCACGCGATGGTCGGTATGGCTCGGCGCCCCCATTCCCGACCCCGTAGCCGCCCAACCCTTGGAATGACTATGTTTGGTGTTACAACGCCATGTGTCGACCAAGTCCGAAAGCAATTGGAATCGGAGGGTTATGATTGCTTGGTCTTTCATGCGACAGGTTCGGGGGGGCGGGCAATGGAGCAGTTGGTGGCTTCGGGACTAATTACAGGCGTACTAGATATCACTACGACGGAAGTCGCTGACGAAATTGTCGGTGGCGTTTTCCCCAGTGGTCCATTTCGCTTTGAGATGTTAATCAAAGCCAAAATTCCCTTGGTGCTTAGTCTGGGGGCCTTGGATATGGTGAACTTCGGATCCATAGAAACGGTGCCGTCTCAGTTTCGCGAACGACAACTTCATGTTCATAACGCTCAAGTCACACTCATGAGGACCACCGTTGAAGAAAACCTTAGGATAGCGGCGTTCATCGCGGAGAAATTGAATTCTTCTACAACTCCCTTGCGTGTGCTAATTCCAGAGGGAGGAGTTTCATTGCTTGATGCCCCTGGCCAGCCCTTTTATGATCCTCAGGTTGACAAGGCTCTGTTCCATGAGTTAGAGCGACGACTTCAAATCAGTTCAAATCGTCAATTAATTCGGCTTCCTTATCACATCAATTCCATTGAATTTTCAAAAGCTTTAGTCGAGCATTTTTTGGAAATTAATAGCTGTTTGTCGTAAAGCAATCAAGTTAAGCACTCGGGGTCTCTAAAGTGATGTGCGACATTTAGTCCCCTGCTCCACGTAAATTGAACAGGATACATATGCGAAATTCTCGTGAATTCACTCTGAACCGCTTACGCTCTAAAATTGCCCGGAAGGAACCGATTGTGGGTGGAGGTGCTGGAACTGGAATTAGTGCAAAATGCGAAGAGGCAGGTGGCATCGATTTGATCGTGATTTACAACTCCGGTCGCTATCGCATGGCGGGACGAGGATCGCTATCAGGTCTCCTCCCATTTGGTAATGCCAACGAAATTGTTAAGGAGATGGCTCGCGAAGTCCTTACGACTGTGACTCATACGCCTGTCATTGCGGGGGTGTGTGCAGTGGATCCGTTTATGCTCCGCGATCATTTTCTTAAAGAATTAATTGATTTAGGGTTCTCCGGAATCCAAAACTTTCCAACCGTCGGGTTGATCGACGGAAAGTTTCGAGCCAATCTGGAAGAGACTGGGATGGGATACGGGTTAGAAGTGGACTGTGTCGCGGCTGCACATCAACTAGGCATGCTTACAACACCCTATGTTTTCGACCAAGAACAAGCCGTGGCGATGACCAGGGCGGGAGCCGATATCTTGGTCGCTCATATGGGTCTCACCACCGGTGGTGCCATTGGTGCTGAGTCGGCTCTGCAGTTGAATGATTGCGTGGATCGGATCAATGCCATCGTCTCTGCTGGGCGCTCTATTCGTTCCGATGTGATCATACTGTGTCATGGGGGGCCGATCGCCATGCCACAAGACGCTCAATATATCTTAGATCATTGCGATATCCACGGCTTCTACGGTGCTAGTTCCATGGAGCGACTACCAACGGAGCAGGCAATCAAGAAGCAAGTGGTTGACTTCATGAAGTTAAAACTTTCGAAGTAGTTGTCCATACCTTCCGATTACTAACACGGGCTTCATATTCCGATATGATGAATTTCTCAAAACCAATAATAGTTATCGCTTGCATTTCATCTCGATAATCTGTCTGATCAAATACTATTCTGATACTAAATTGTCTCCAGATTTCCTGGAGTGAAGTGACGTCTTCTGGAGGAGTCTAACCTTGTCAATCTACCAACTTCGCCACAGTCGATTTCACTTTCTCCTGATTGTGGTCTGGGGCTTTTGTCTACTCGCATTCACCATGGAAGGGTCGCATGCCAAAACTCTCGCGCATTGCGGCCAAGGTTGGTTGGAAGAAATCGACGGTTATTTCGTCTTGCATCTCAAAGGGACACCCTACGAGATGGGATATCAGCACGGCACGTTGCTGAAACAACATGTGCGAGAGAATATGGCTCATATGATGAAGCTCGTGAAGGAAGAGCACATCTACGCGTGGGGTCCCTTCCACTTTACCCCCTATTCGACCATCCGTGGCATCGTTGAATTTCAACGGAAGCATGTTCCCCAAAAATACATCCAAGAACTCGCAGGGCTCGCTGAAGGCTCAGGATTGGACCTGCAAGATCTTGAAGTCGGAAACTTTATACCAGAATTGATGCACTGCAGTGGGTTCGCGGTGATGAACTCCGCCACATCTGAGGGCAAACTGTACCATGGGAGGGTACTCGACTACGCCACCAACTGGCGCCTGCAGGAACACGCTGTCCTGATCGTGGCCGAACCAACTGGGGGCATTCCGTTTGTGAACGTATCCTATGCAGGGTTTGTTGGCTCAGTCACAGGGATGAATTCGCAGCAGATCTCAATCGGAGAAATGGGTGGGCAAGGTTTGGGACATTGGGATGGTATACCGATGGCCCTGCTCGTACGGCAGGTCCTGGAATCTGCGGACGACCTTGACGACGCAATTGCAATATTTCGCGACCAACCGCGAACCTGTGAATATTTCTACGTGATCGCCGATGGCGAAACAAACGAAGCGGTTGCCCTGGAGGCCTCCTGGAACACATTCGCCACGATTCGCCCTGGACAAGCCGATGTTCGCTTGCCGAGACCTATCGCAGACGCTGTCATTCTCTCAGCGGGTGACCGCTACCATCGGCTCGTCGATCGCATTGAACAACTTCACGGCGACATCACCTCCGCCGAGGCGATTGGACTGATGAATTGCCCGGTAGCTATGAAATCCAATCTCCATAACGCGCTGTTTGAACCGCGGTCGACAAGTTTCTGGGTGGCCAACGCAACCCACGACAGGCAGCCCGCGGCAGAACAACCGTATCACGCGTTTAACTTGAAGGACTTACTCGCCCGAAAACCCTAAGCGTGACTGACTGGCACGGTGTAATTTGAAATTCCCCTTACACATGGACTTTTTACCAGTCCTTGCAAAGCTATTCCACCCCCACACCTGCCTCTGCTTGCTGCACGGCAAACGCTATCTGCTGATCTGTTAAATGACTCTTCTTCATGGCCTAAGTCTCCTAAAATTCTATGGCTAGTCTTCACCTCCAGATTCTCATAACCCATGGAGCAGTTCTTGAGAATCCGGCCAAGTGCCAGTGACATCGCTACACCGGTCACGCCCACATTAGGCAGTTAATCGCCAAAGGAGTAGCAGCTTCGAAGTGCGACTCCAGCAACTTGCCGCCAGGCCCCGTTGAGCTGAGGCAGAAACGACGTTTGATGGCGTTTTGATTTTCAGAATCAGTTTTGCAACGAAGGTATTCGAAGATATGTCGGTTTCGAGGCTTACAATGACCAGTGCCGGCAAACGAAGGTTTGATGCGACTTGTGCGGTCGCGTCGGCTACAGATCTGAACTGCTACAGCAATTGACTTGTCCTTGAGTAATATCTCGCACGACGCCCAGTCCGATAGACGTTCAACCGCGGCGAGCAAGCACAGTAGCACACGCCATCTCGGCAAGCTCGCGCCGACGATGGTGCAATCCGCGAAGGCAGGGTTAGGGGGCTGGTCAAGAAGAGCGATGTAGAATGGGTTTGGTCGCGGAGCAAAAACCCCGTCGCCGTTGATGCTCACCCACTTGATGCGTTGCCGCTGCGCAGTCAACCCATCCTACATGGCTGTCGCTTGCGAACTATGAGCGATGAGGCGACTAACGCTACGGAAACGAGGAGGAGTGTTGCGGGTTCGGGGATCGTGGAGAGTCGCACGTTGTCAATGTACGTCCGGTCGACTTCGGGAACATTGCTGTCCGACGAGGCGAGGGTGTAATCGGTCGCAATAACGATGCGTGTCAGGTCGTCGAGCACTGAATGCATTTCGGCATGTGTTGCCTGCGGCGCTGCAGGAGAATAGTTTTGCGAGAGGTTTGAAAACTTACGCCATCCGGCGGCAGAGGTTTCGTTCAGGGTGAAGCTGTAGTTCGTCCAGGATGTTGTTGGCAATGCGCCTTCATTGATGAGCGTGAATCCGGCCCCCTGCAATCCGACCCGCACATTGAAGATACCCGGAAAACCGGCGGGCTGATTGAGGTTATCGACCCGAAGATCGAACGAAAACGTCCCGTCGTATTCTGCGGGAATGAGGTACTTCGACGGCGACTGCACGTACGCCCAATCGGCCGTGTTATCCGTTGCGCCGATGTGTCCGGCCGGATTGCCTCCGACGGCAATCCAATCGAAATCCGTCGCGGTGTTCTGAAAGACCGTCCAGCCGTCCTTGTCGGTGTCAAATGTGCTGGTAACGTCGGCGTTGGCACAGGTGCCCATGAAGTAAGTCGTAATAATGGCGGCGGCAGCCGCTCCGCGGAGGCCAGTCCCGAAAAGAGCGTTCATAAGCGTGACCTCACTTTTGGCAGAAACTTTACTTTGTTATCCAAAGCGATATAGACTTTGAGGCTATCCTGCCCCAACAGGATTATCAATGCAAAACCGATCAATTTCCGGAAAAATCGACTGTTGATCCATGCGAATCCCCACTGACGGGCACGGGGGCCCCGGCCTTCGTTAGGTGATTTGAACGTGCTTTAGGGCCCTGTCGGACACGGACGCGTGGGTGTTCGATTTGGCCTCGGCCCACAGGACGAACCGACATTTGATACCAGATTCACCGAAGGGAGTATCGCTCCCATCGACCGGAAGCAGCGCAGCGGCGGGTGGTGCATGGCGAGATAGCTGGACCAGGAAGTCTCACCCATAGGCTGCCGCCGGACATTGAATTGTCGCCGTCAGAATACCTCGGGCTCTGACATAGAGGTCGCGCTCGCTTGGCCATCGTTCGTACTCCTGAGTTTTCGCAGGGAAACCCTCAGGCTAGCACGGGCGTCAAGAGGAGTTTCGAGGAACGGCTAAAGGTATTACAGGTTTTAATCGCAAATCGGATCTCGCCTGCCAGCCAACGAATCTTGATATTGATCTCGGCGACATTGATTCCGGATTTCCAGGGTCACTCAAATGCAGCGGTGCGATTTGGCGGCAGCTTGCTTGGCGAAGCCTCTTTACATTCGCGGTTGATTTGCTGCTCATAACCGGGGACAGGTCACAACCATTCCCGAGCCAACATCACTGGCGTTGTTATCTCTGTGCACTGTGATTGTATTTTGGCGAACTATACGTTAGCCATTTTAAGTCTGAGCACTCACGGAATGATAGGAGTCGGATACGGCTTTGCATCGGCCAGATACTTCCTCAGGAAGCGAGCCAACCGCATGCGAGATTGGGCAGCGACAATGTGCACGTGGTGAAACACTTCCTCGTCGACGTTAATCTTGATCCATCGCTGCTGTGGCACGGGAACGTCGTTTGGATTTTGATCTTGCATTTGAACGGAATTCGATTGATAAGACATCAAGATTGAAACCTCACTGCATTAAGGGGGATCGTGGTAGCACAGGGAAACGCCCGCTTTGGCCATTTCTTGCTGAACCCAACGGGGTAGGCCGGTCTGCACAGGCCGGTTTCCCCGTGCTTGAAAATAGTCTTGGGCTTTCTGGCTTAAATTGGTCTTCTTCAATCCTTCGACATCGACTTCGCCGTAATCTGGAACTGCTTTCGGACACGATCTCTTGCTTGCGGCAACGCTGTTCAGTCGTTCAATGCCCAAAGCCATGCGTCGAGCCTGTCGATACTCCTCGTATTGAGAGGAACAAGTTGACCTATGATAAGTCAACGTCGTTTCAGACGAATCCGATTCAGATCTGAACGAGTTACTAGCATCACCCTGTGTTCTAAGCGTTTGAATTACATATTTTTCTCTTTGTTCCACTTCCAGATCACTTCTTCTTGTGGATGTTCTCTCATCCCTTCTTCTATAGCTGTCATTATTCAGAGACACGCTCTGTAAGTTGTTGGAACTGATACTTTCTTGTCTACCTCTGTGAGGCTGAGATGTTCCCGTTTGTTTAGTCGGCTGATCGGCCTGCCGAGCCAAGTCTGGAGAACATGCCAGAAAATAACGCCTCGAATGCCCTTGCTTAGTCCTCGTTTTCCACTCTTTTTCGATGGGCACGATCAATCCCATTCTTTCGAGAATGTCACGGCGGATTTTGTAGCCGGAACCGCTGCAGCCGGGCCACTTACGCATGACCTTGGCGGCAGTCACATAGACGTTCCAACCACCCTCAGTGGGGACTCCGTGCTTCTTGGCATAGCGAAGAAAATGACACAGGAAATCGAGCAATTGAGGGTGATCCTCAACAAAATTCTTTGCGAGTTGCTCATTAAAGTGTTCTTTTTCAGCTCTCGTTATCGCCAAACAACTTGGCAAATTACGTTCATGGGTTGGAGGATGAGCATAAATCCATTCAACAATTTTGCGAGTTTGCTTGGCGACTTCACGAGTGCCCTTGGCCAAATCTTTTTGGACATCTTGCGATGTCTTTGCACCGGTTTGGTAAACCCACCCAATAAGCTTTTCTTCTGTTTCACTTTGTGGCAATCGCTGAACATTACAAAAATGCCACGCTAACCTTTTTGTCGCATCCACTCTTGTGCCGACAGTTTGAATGCCTAGCTCCCACAGTCGCTCTGCAGCTTGGACAGGGAATTTGACTGTCGGCAGGTCAATCAGCTCACGAAACTCTGCTTGGCGTGTCGTCCCCTGGCCTTCAGGAGGCACTCGAAATTTATAAGGGTTTCGAGCTGTCGTTGGATTCTCATACTTGATCTTGGCGACTGCGTTGTTCTCGTTTGGCAAACGTTCCTGAGTGATACCTTGCTGAGCAGCAAGACGTTCAGCTCGCTTGACCACACTCCTCCAGTTCACTCGCGGAAACTGCTTACTGCGGTAGCGGCGAATGAATGTTAGCCATCTGGACGGATCAAATCTTTCGCCAGGAATATATCCAAACGGCAGACGCATCCCTTTGTTCTCCCGGGGAAACAATTCGATTTTCCCGGACCTTTCTTCGACTCCTGCGAGATAGAATATTCTCTCGATCTCCTTGACTTTGATTTTGTGTGTGAGGAAGAATCGAAAATGCTTACCACCGGACGGTGTCTTACTGACGAGCAAATGTTTTCCACGGATTCCTAAACTTTTCAGTCTCTGCCGAATCCAGCGGCAACGTTGCTGGAAATCGCCAACATTCCCATTACGTAAATCGACATCGATCCCGACCCACCAAGTAATATCCCATGTCCTCGGTGCAACCCAGAGCGGATTGTTGTTTGGCAAGGTGTTGCCTAATAAGTGATTAAGAACTTGGGTTTCACTTAATCGTCCGTGAGGAGTCGTCCAATCTCGTGGATCAGCTGACTTACGTCGTGTGCACGCATAGAGAGGTCGTCCTGGGCAAAATAGTTCAACAAAGTCATCCAAGTCTGCCTGCGTTCCTCCGAGGAGACGAAGCCGTTCGGAGTCTGAGTAGCGAGATTTCGGCCGACCATCCTTGGTCAGCAGCGAAACCCGATTGATAGTTGATGCCGAAGAAGTCGTTTGCAACATTATGTGGTTCTCAAGTAGTTCCAGAAGTTTCATTAGTTCCAACTTCCAGCCCTACTGAATCACAAGTTCGACTTAGCCATCGGCATAATCAAGTTCAGCTCACAGCAACCTCCGCTTCACCATATCCTTCGTCAGGGTTTTGTCTGGTGAGTTCTTGGCTTGACCGAGGATATGCAGCGTACGACGCATTACTCGATCCGTGACGTCGGCGAGCAATGCGATCGTCGTTTCAGCATCATCGACGAATAGGTCAAGCTCCTCGCACCGATCGCAGCACCACTCGTCATACTCGACGCCGTCTGGCTTTTCCGTCGGAACAATATCTTGAAACCGTTCTAACATCATGGTTTCAATTTTCTGCCGTCCCGTCTGATGCTCGACAAGTGCCGACAAGCCGATCCAATTCAATGGATATTGCTCCATGGCTTTGAGCAGCCGTTCGTCCAGGCTTTTGCGAGACAAAGTGTGTAACTCGTCCATGGCAATAATTTGAATGTAACCCCTGGTCCACTTCAAATTGTAGATCATTTCTTCAAGTTCTCTAACTTCAAGCCGCGGGCAGTCGATCATCCTATAATTGAATTTCAAGGACTTGCGTTCGGATTCTTCATCAAGAAAAATCTCGGCCATTTCTTCCCATCCTCCATGGCCGTGAATATGGTAGTCGTCCTGGCACATCGCACATTGCCAGCACGGGTCATGGGTGTTGGGATCAAGGTTTAAGCAACCCATCGATTTCATGGCGAGTTCCATACTCGCCGTCTTTCCGCTTCCTGGGTCTCCAATAATCACGGCGGAGTATCCAGACGTCCTTCCTTCGAACCTTATTCCTCGAATCATATCGTGCCAGTACTGCTTTACTCGTTTATTGCCAGCGATGTCTTTCCACCGCCTAGGAAACCACTTCCCTGACGGAATTACAGCTGTTGCATTCATTTTCTTATTTCCTATTCTTGGAATCGATTTTATTAAAACGGCTTGTCATACCTTCACCCACGTCAGCGTCGTCGGGCGACGTTAACTTATGTATTGAAGGGTCATTAGGTGCACGACGGCGTCCTGACATTGATGCTTCGTCGTCGTCATGACTTGTCAATTTGCTGATGGTGATAGTTCGGTCATCAGGTCCTCGAATGCGAACGATGCGAAACTGCAGGTAATGCTCAATTACTTCGATCTGACCATTAAGTCGACGACTGAGCTGACTTGCGTTCGATGGCCACAACTTCGATTTAGTATCGAGATCGCTCTTTCTTGCGACTCTGGAAAGGTTCTCCAAAAGAGCCGTTGCAGTACCCGAGAAGTGATTTCCGTTTCGGCGAAGGAATGACTCCAGTGCATCGAGTAGAGGGTCGTCGTCCAAAAGATCCAACAGATCGACTTCGACTCGTTCGTCTTGCCAAGCTCTACCCGTCAAGAAACAGATGAGTCGATTTAACTCTTGAATATGAGGAAGGATCCCACAGCTTTCCCAGGCAAACTTGGCCAGCTCGGCGGAGCACCGCTCGCTTTTAATGGGAACCACTCGCTGACGCTCCACTGGCCCGCCAAGGGGCAGGGTAATCATAGGTATCCCTATATGGTTGACATATAACACCGGATTGCTATTGAGAACTGCGTTGACGAGTTGTTCGTCTCGTCGGATATCAATTTGACTCTCGTCGCTCACCGCACACCTCCTATCGCGTGATGTTGACGAGAGGTGTGACAGCGTTGACTTAGAGAGGTCAGTCGAGCGTGCACTGAATCTGCACTGAATAGTTGCCAAACTTGGCAATTCCTGCTATTCTTGCGGTCGTTAGACACCGTAAATTGCAGGGTTTTTCGATAAGATCGCTCACTCCGAAGCCGAAGGTTAGTGGTTCGAACCCACTCGGGGATACTTTCTTTTAAGGGGTCTACGAAGCTCGCGTACCTTACTCAAAGCGGGGTGGACTGCGTACTGGTCTGCATGATTCGTTGAGAATGCATGCTGGAATATCCGCGGCCGGACTTGTATATCCGTCTTTAAGAACAACTACTTATTAGCGCCTCATGACGCACCCTCAGCAGCCTGCGCCACCTCCTTCAGTTTTGGCAAATCGAAACTTGCGGCGGCTGGTCCAATCGACTGCAGGTTGGGAACGTCCGAATTCGCATCGGCCGTGAACATTGACGAGTGCAGGAAAGATGCGCTTCGACCTTTCGGTTCGGAACCGACCACGGAACTGCATCCAGCCAAACTTGAACGGTTTTATGACGACAACGTGAAACGGCTGCTAACCGCCACTCACCCTCACACTTATCTGGTCGTGCCAATCAATCTGCCGTGACCGACCAGTTGTAGTATCGATGCATCCTGGTAAGGTAAACGATTAAATTACTACTCTTAACTAGTTCTATCTGCTCGCCTAACCAAGCTGGCCGCGCTAGCCCACAATCTCACACCCGTGAATAAGGACTGCTGCAATGACAATTCTGGCTCGGCCTACGACCGTCCTCGAAATCATCGGTAATTCTCGCAAGCACCTCGCTTGGTTCGCACTCTTCACGGCCGGCGTCCTCGCGCAGCGCACGATGGCCCAGCCGACCAGTCAAGCGCCAGCGAATCAGACCCCGGCGACCGCCCCCGCTGGCGACGAGATGACAGCGATCCCGATCCCAGCACAGCCCGACGCCATCGAACTCGGCACGGGCCCTCTATCCAATGCCACCGCCCCGGAATCGTGGCACAGTCAGTACGGATCGATGTTCGCCCGCAACGTCACCGTCGCCACTCTGACTCCCTTCCTGCCGGACCCGTCGAAAGCAACGGGCGCGGCGGTAATCGTCGCGCCAGGCGGTGGCTTCCGCACTCTCTCAATGGAAAACGAGGGCTGGAATGTGGCCCGCGCACTCGCCGATCAGGGGGTCGCCGCATTCGTCCTTAAATACCGTCTCAACCAAACGCCGGCAGATCTCGATGAATACGCGAAGACACCAATGGGCGGACCACCTCCCAGCGCAAACGTGGGCGGGCGTTCGGCGACGCGCCCTTCTACCGAAGACATGGCCGTGCGAATCGCGCCGATGATCGCTGACGCCAACGCCGCCTTCGCCCTCGTCCGCGCCAACGCGGCAAAGTGGCATGTCGATCCGGACCGCATCGGCATGATCGGCTTCTCGGCCGGTGCCATGCTGACCATGGCCACCACCCTCAACAGCAGCGAGGCCAAACCGGCCTTCATTGCAAACATCTACGGACCCCTGTCGGCAATGGATGTCCCGCGCGACGCACCACCACTCTTCGTCGCCTTAGCCGCCGACGATCCGCTCTTTGGCGGCACGAACTTTGGCCTGATCGAAAGTTGGCATCAGGCCAAACACCCCGTGGAGTTTCACTATTACGAACAAGGGGGCCATGGCTTTGGCATGTACCAAAAAACGACCACCAGCACTGGCTGGTTCGATGCCTACGTCAAGTGGCTGGCCATGCACGGCTACCTCAAGCCCAAAAACTAGCTTTTAGGCCTCAGGAATCGCTTTCTGAGGCGCCTAGAAGACCCACCAGCGAATACGATTATCAGCAATCTCGAAGGCTTTAATCAGCCTTGACAGGATTTGCCAAGGAGAAGGCGAAGACCGGCTCTCAGCGCGCTGAGGTGAAACGCGCCGCTTACACTTTGGGGCAGCGAAAAATCGAGCTCAAATTGAGGATACTTAGTGGCTGGCGAAGGCCTGTGTTCACGACCAAGGGCCAACCGACATCGGTCACTAAGTATTACGGACCAACTCCATATTAGGCATTCGCTTTGGTTCCCAGCCCATACCAGAATGACCGTCTGGAAATGGGGTGAAATCTGACCTAAGGATTGGCTTAAACCTGCCGTCTGAGTTAACTCTCTACTGAGCCCTTTAGAATAGCTATCCCACTTGGGTCATTTCGGATTAGATGGCCATTTCACTCGCTATGCGGACTGAGGGTGTGTTAAAGTTAAGTTAGATCAATCAGGGATTCCAAGCATGATGGCCCGGTAGGTCAATTCATTGCCCATAGCAGCATTGAGTAACGCTATTGCCATGAAGTATTCCGCGGCGGCATCGATGGCCAACAATTCCGCATCGAAGGCAGCGATTTCACGTAAGTTGACGGTCAAGATATCGGAATCGCCGCGAGCTAAACGCTTTCTTTCCGCATCGGCCATTTCATCTGCGAGCTGAGCGCCTCGTTTCGCTTGCTTGAGAGCTGCTAAATTCGCATCGAGTGCCGTGCGGTAGTTTTGCACCTGAGCAACGATGGTTTGCTCTAATAGTTGTCGCTTTGCTGCTAGCTGGGCTAATTTGCCTCGGGCTGTTTGTAATTTTCCCAATGCCTCACTGCGCTGCAGAGGTACGTCAAGCAAGACGCCTGCTTCCAACTCGGCAGGCGATTTATCTCGCTTGAAGCTCGTCGGTGCTCCAACGTCCTGTGACGCCGTGAAGAGCCCAGTCATCGAGGGAAGTGTCAGATTGGAAGCTTGCTCGACTTCGACTCGTTGCTTTTCTTGTTCTAAACCGATGAGAATTAGTTCCGGCCGCGAACTCAACGCGATCGCAATCTGTTCTTCCTCGATGTCTTGTGCAAGCTCTTCCTCAACGGGAAAACCCGACGGCATTTGTTCTTGGGAAGCCAGCAGCGGGATTCCACGAGGATCGCGCAAGTACAAAGAGAGTTTGATGACCGCTTGTTGAAGTTTTCTCTCTGACTCGATGAGCTTGGCTTGTCGAGAAACGATCAATCGCTCGTTATCAACGATATCAATGGCCGCGATTTCGCCTTTCGCAACGCGTTGTTCGATGCCAGCTTGCCGTTCGACGGCGAGGTCCAGGTTCTGCTTGGAAATTTTGACACGCTGTCCGGCGGCGACCCACTCCCAATAGGCGATCGATGCGGCGCGAACAGAATCGATGACTTCCAGCTGAAAAATAGGTTCCGCCGATGCATTATCCAACTGCGCTAACAGGACTGCGGCGCGGCGTTTATCAATATCTCGGTCTCTCACAAACGGGACCGCGACCCCCACCTTAAATTCGCCCCCCGCGTTGGTCTGTCGTTCCAAATACCAAGGTTCAAACGACCCACGCCCTAATCGATACTCGGCAAAAGTTTGCGTACCATTCCATTGATACTGTTTGACGCCGAGTCGATAACGATAGTTCTCATAATATCCCAGCGGCTCGGTCATGATGTCGCCAAAGAGCATCTGGTCAAACTCGCCCGCTGCGCTCAATTGCTTTCCAGCCGTAATCTGCTGTTCTCGGGCTGCGGCATCCAGCGACGGGTAGCTAGCAAACACGGCCGTAATCACGTCATCGAGTGAAATTGGTGCATCCGGGGGCGGCAGTATTTCTGGAATCGCAACTTCTGGAATCGCAGCGGAATCAATTTCGACTTCGGCGGGATTCAGCAGCAACTCCGAGGGCATCGGCAGTTCCGTCGTTTGGCTCGCTTGAACGACAGGCGACTGAACTGTCGCATTCAAATCCTCTAGGAAAGTTGCCTGCAAATCGAGCGCAGTCGCCTCTGCCTGAGTTTTGGCATCTGACGTGAGGGAATCTATTGCTAGCGGTTCCGTTTTCGCGATGGTTGGTTTCGCGATGGTTTGTTGCGCGCGGACATCATCACGGGCAGAGCGACAGCCTATCGCTGCCGCTGAAATTGCTAGCAGGATCCAGAGAAGAGTCTTCAAAACTTGACCTTGGGAACTTTACTTTTTGAATCGTCGTCTTTTGGTTCCGAAGATGACACAACCGGAGGAAATCCGTTCAATTGACGCCAGAATTCGTAGCCTAACGTTACCTGATTTAGCAAAACCCACCCGTTTGCCCGGACACCTTGGCGGAGATAGTTGTCAGATGGCCATTCCGAGGCGTCATCGGGCAATGCCAGCACACGAAACTGACCTTTGCCATTGTCCGTTGCATCGACGTTGACAATGGTTCCGCCGAAGGTACCCACGGCAACGGAAGGCCAGCCAGCAAATTGCACGGCAGGCCAACCCTCAAACTGCAAGCGCACATGCTTGCCCGGTGTGACCAAAGGGGCGTCGTTTCCAGAGAGCCAAATTTCAACGGCCCGATCCGCGGTTTCTGGTACGAGGACAAATAGCGGATCGCCCTGCTTAACAAGTTCCCCTCCCTCGTTGGCCAGAAGTCGTACGAGCGTGCCATCACGAGGAGCAGTAATGACCTGGTTACGCTGCTTGGCCAATTTCCCTTCGATCTCGCTGAGTTCTTTTTCGGCGATCGCGACATCGCCCAGGGCTTTTTGGCGTTCGGCTTGGGTGGTAGCGATATAACCCGTTGCCTCACGCTCTTTTTGGCTGAGCATGGACTTTTTGGCTTCGAGCGCGCTTTCCGCCGAAGCAAGATAAGCGCTCGCTTGCTTGAGCTTGGCATCGGCCTCGTTAAGCTTTCGCTGCGCGATTTCCACATCCTGGGGTGAGGCCAGGCGATCTGCCAACAAGCTATTTTTTCTCTCAAAATAAGCCAGAGATTGGGTGTAAGCCGCTTCCGCGGCAATGATGCCTTGATTTTCGGCAATCACTTTTTGCTCGGCCATCTCGACTTCTTGGCGAGCGCCTGCGATTGCCATTTTTTGGGCATCCGTTATTGCTTGTAATTTTTCGGCGTAAGCCGAGGCCACAACCTTTGCCGCTTCGAGCTTTTGTTTGACGGCATCACGCTGCAATTCGTACCTCTGAAGTGCTTGGGGATCGACGTCGCGTATCTCGACGATTTTTTGGCCCTTTGTTACCTTCGCCCCTTCGCGAATTCCCTCGCCCCATTGATAGACGATGCCTGAAATATTGGCCTGAACCGTTTGTTGGCGTTCCAAAGGTGCATAAGCAACCACTTTACCGGTTCCTTTTACCGATTGTTGCCAGGGGGCAAACAACAGCGCAAACATGGTCATCACCATCAGTAGCATCAGCGCCTTGGCGATTCTTCGGGGGGTTCGTGGTGATGTGACCAATCGCAGTGCCGGGATGGCCCGCTCTTGATAGTGAGCATGCATGCGCAAAGCCCTTCTATATATGATGAAGCTTATAATTCCTGAGCCGTGGGAGAGCCTAAGGGTGAGATCGTCAACGTGCCGTCCAGGGAAAGCTCCAGTTGTCGTTCAAAGTAAGCGAGGACGTCTTGCCGGCCCGTTCCAATAATGACAGTCACGTCATACCCTGGCGCAAGCAATCCTGGCATAACTTTTCTCAGCGTATGGTCAGTCAATTTGTCGAGCAGGCCGTCGACAATCAACAAGCGTGGATGACCCGCCAAACCGCGAGCGATCATCAATTGCACGACCTGATCCGAGCAAAAAGGAGCGCCGTTTGTCTGGACCGTCGAAGCCAAACCGTCAGGCAAATTGAGCATGTCATCAAGCAAACCGACCGATTGGAGCGAATTGCGCATGTCCGACTCGCTCACTTCGCTGCGCCCGATATGCAAGTTTTCAGCAATGGTTCCAGCGAAGACTTCGACATCGCGTAGCAGCACGACTTGAGCACGTAAACTATCAAGCCGCAGGCGACGAATATCGTGGCCATCCACTTCCACTTGCCCATAAATGGAAGTCTGATAGCCAGCCAATCCTTCCAGGAGTTCTGCTCGTCCTGCTAAAGACTCGGCAACGATTGCCCACTTTTGCCCGGGCTTAATTGTGATCGCTGTGGATTCCGCGGAATGATTCGTCGCGTCTGAAGCATGAGGCCCGTTGTGAATGCGCACCAAAATTCCAGACTCCGTTCTCGGTAGTTCAATGCCGTCGATACGCTCCAGGGGCATGTCGAGCAAATGACCCAATTTGTCCATCGATGCCATGACATCATAAAATCCTTCAAGATGCTTGCCTATTTTTGCAAAGGAACCCACGATCAGAGTCACAATCAATTCCGCGGCTACAAGTTGTCCCAGAGTCAGTTGTCCGTTAATGACCAGCCAACCGCCCAGGCCCAATAGCACGGTGCTGGCGAGCGCCTGCACGAACAATGCGCATACGATTTGACGGATGAGAATTCGGAAATGGCTGGCCCGAGCAATCAAATACTCGGTGACAAATCGATCAGCTCTGTCGAGTGCAAAGGCGAGCCCGCCCCGGGAGCGAAAGAGCGTTGGATGTCTCGCTAATTCCTCAAGCCAACTTGCTGTCTTGTACTTCTGTCGCGATTCATCGATGCTGGTCGCAACGGCATTACGGCCCAAGAAGAAAACGATGACCGCCATCAACAGGATTAAGAAGGCGTCGAATCCCAAAAATACCGGGTGGTAGAAGGCAATGACGCTCATGCCCACTACGGTCTGAAGGACCAGTGATGTCCCGTCGAGCAGGAGTTGTGTTGTCACCTTTTGAACCGTAACCATTTCAAAGTAACGATTCACAAGCTCGGGACCATAATGTGTTTGCCAAAAATCGGCCTGCACGCGGGGGATCCTGTACGCCAGATCAGCCGTGACGCGAACAAACAGCCGCCTTTGAATAATTTCGGCAACATAAGTCTGCACCGCACGTAGGCAGGCTGAAAATGCCATAAAAACAAACAGGATCGCTGCTAAAACAATCACCGGCTGCACGAATTGACCAAACGCAACCGTATTGACCAAGGCTTCAATCGCAATCGGTGTGGAAAGCGCGAGAACACCGACAAACAACGCAAAAACAAGGATGACTGCGATATCGCTTTTTTCGGGCGCGAGCAAAGTCATATATCGCGCGAGCGGCTTCCGTTCGTGGTGGTCCTCCGAGGCCAGGGCACTGCACGGATAGCAAGACTGTAGCGACAACCACTGGACCGCCCCTGTCGCGCTGTCAAGTAAAGAGCGAATGGCTTTACCACTTGATCGACGAAAGTCACCGTTGGCGTTCGAATCCACAAGTTGGATGTGGCCATCGCCGTGATCGACGAGCAACAGCCAGCTCAATTCTCCATCAGCATTTCTCCAGACGGCTCCTACAGGCGCTCCGTAACGCACAAGGTGACCTGCCTCCTCCGGAGATATTTTTAAATGGTCGATGCGGATTTTTAGAGACGGCCCTGTAGCGATTAACTTGGCCGTGTAATCTTCCAGATCAAAAGATTCGCCTTGTTGATCAGAGTTCAGACCTCCGATCACTCGTCTGAGTTCAGCGCGATCAATTTGAAGATCCATTTCGACCGAAGCAAGAGTCAGAAACTCCAATACTGCCTCGGTCGACTGCGACTGCTGACCTAGAATATCGCCAGGACTTTCCATAGCACCTGAATTCATAAGAGTGCGCCCAATAATTCGAAAAATTAATGAATAACCAATTCTGCAAAACACTCGAATTTGGGTTTCCTAGAACACAATTGAATACAGGATTTTCTCAACAAATCAACTAGTCTCCTCTCGAACGCAAATTGCTGCAATTCAGTGCCGGAAAGTGTGTCTTTACTTTGCAGCTGAGCTTAGCAAGATGAGTCGAGGCAATCTTGCAGCTTGGCGATTACCTGTCTAATAACCTCATTTTGTGACACATTGTCTGTTGAGATAGTTAAGGTGGGATCGTGCGGCTCATCGTAGGTTGAGGTCACGCCAGGGAAATCAGCAATTTCTCCGCGTTCAGCGGCCAAGTAACGTCCTGTCTTGTCGCGCTGCTTACAGACTTCCAGAGAAGCGGTGAGGTGGATGTGAATAAAACGCTGAGGGCTGATCCGTTGTTTTACGCGTTGCCGAATATCGTCCTGGGGCGCGACGAACGCAGCGATGCAGACAATACCAGAGTCGTTCAGGAGCTTGGCAATTTCTGCAGCACGTCGTAGGTTCTCGGAACGTTCTTCGGCCGAGAAACCCAGATCGCGACTGATACCGAATCTCATGTTCTGTCCATCGAGCAGAACACACTTCTTGCCGGTATCGAAGAGGTATTTTTCTAGCCCTAAAGCAACTGACGTCTTTCCGGAACCGCTCAAACCAGTGATCAACACCGTAAACGGCCGCTGCTGATAGCGACTTTCTCGATCCTTATCGGAGACAAGACTAATAGCACGCTCAAGCCGGGCGCTGGCTGGTTGCTCATCCCAGTGCTCCTCGCCACCTGCGTCGGGATCCGTATCAAGAAACATTCCAGCAGCGACGGTCTCATGAGTGATGCGATCGACCAAAATGAAGGAACCTGTCTCTCGATTCCGGCGATAGGGGTCAAATATAACGGGATCACGAAGTAAAACCTCGCAACGACCGATTTCGTTCAACTTTAAGGCTACGCCAGGTGTCCGATGCAGAGTATTCACATCAATAACATACCGAACCGCACTGATTTCACCTGAAGTGCGCCGTGTAGTATGTTTTAGCCAGTACTGCTTGTGCGGCACCATCGCCTGCTCCGACATCCACACGATCATCGCATCTACCTGTCGGCTAACGCGTGGGCGGTTACCTGGCCGAGCAAGCATGTCACCTCGCGAGACGTCAATCTCATCAGCTAGCGTAACGGTCACCGATTGGGGCGTGCTAGCCTCGAGCAGGTCGCCATCTCGAGTGACAATTCGCTTGACAAATGTTTTCTTATTCGAGGGGAGTACCACTACTTCATCATTCACACGAAGTGTTCCCGACGCGATTGTTCCGGAGAAGCCACGGAAGTCGGAATTCGGTCGATTGACCAATTGGACGGGAAATCGCAGTTCGCGGCAATTTGCATCAGCGCCGATGTAAACCGTTTCTAATAATTGCAGCAGTGAGCCATTTTCGTACCACAGCATATTGGAACTCGGAATGGCAACATTGTCCCCGCGTAAGGCGGAAAGCGGTACAAATCGGATGTCTGGGATCTCCAATTTTCTGGCGAATTCTCTGAAATCAGCGCAGATGCGTGTGAAGACTGATTGATCGTAATTGACCAAGTCCATCTTATTTACGGCCAGCACCACATGTTTGATACCAAGGAGTGAAACAATGAAGGAGTGCCGTTTGGTCTGTGACAACAGGCCTTTGCTGGCGTCGACGAGAATCAATGCCAGATTAGCAGTCGACGCACCAGTGCTCATGTTGCGTGTAAACTGTTCGTGGCCAGGCGTGTCGGCAATGATGAACTTCCGCTTGGACGTGGTGAAATACCGGTACGCGACATCGATCGTAATGCCCTGCTGTCGTTCGTCTTCAAGCCCGTCGAGCAGTAAGGCGCAATCCATTTCCTCGCCATGTGTACCATGCCTTCGACTTTCGCTCTGTAACGCAGCGATTTGGTCGTCGTAAACCGACCCTGTTTCGAGAAGCAGCCGACCTATGAGCGTACTCTTGCCATCGTCGACGCTACCGCAAGTGATGAAACGCAGGAGTTCCTTCCTCGAATGTTCGGCCAACAAGAGTTCGCCGGCAATGTCGACGCTATTTACGGCTTCAGATGCTAACATGAAATATTCCGTAGGTTCCGAGAATGTGGAATCAGTTTCCACAGTTGATTGTTTAGAAGTACCCTTGCCGCTTCTTACGCTCCATGGCCGCCATTTCGTCCCGATCAATCGCTCGGCCTTGCCGTTCAGAGACACGTGTCGTCAACATCTCGTGTACAATCGCTTCGACTGTAGTCGCCGTCGACTCAATCGCACCCGTGACCGGATAGCAGCCGAGCGTACGGAAGCGAACGGTCATAACTTCGGGCACCTCGCCGTCTTGTAGCCTCATACGGTCGTCGTCTACTACGATCAGGTCCCCATCGCGACGGATAGTAGGGCGTGGTTTTGCAAAATAGAGCGGGACGATGGGAATGTGTTCCTGCAGAATGTATTGCCACACGTCCAGTTCGGTCCAATTTGAGAGTGGGAATACGCGTAGGCATTCGTCCGACTTTTTCCAGGTGTTGTAGAGATGCCACAACTCAGGTCGTTGGTTGCGGGGGTCCCATCTATGCTGGCGATCGCGGAAAGAGAAGATTCGCTCTTTCGCTCTTTCGCTCGTGAGCGCTCCTCGTCGCGTCGTCCTCCACCAATGGCAGCATCGAAACGATACTTTGATAGCGCTTCCTTAAGTGGCTGCGTGCGCATGACATCGGTATATACGCTGCTGCCGTGGTCAAACGGATTGATGCCGGCTCGAACGCCCTCCTCATTTACGTATGCAATTACATCCAACCCTAATTCACCTCGCGCGTACTGTTCGCGGAACTCGATCATTTCGCGGAATTCCCACGTTGAGTCGATGTGGAGCAGCGGAAATGGGGGGATACTCGGATAGAATGCCTTGAGCGCCAAGTGCAGGATCACCGACGAATCTTTACCGATCGAGTAGAGTAGCACGGGGTTCTCTAGTTCAGCAGCGACCTCACGCAGGATGTAAATGCTCTCAGCCTCCAGCATTTCTAGGTGTGCAGACTTGCTTTCGATTTCGGAAGATTGTCCTCGTAAGGTTTCGGCCGGGGCGAAGGTTTTGGTCATTCGACTTTTCTCCGTGCAGCAAACGATTGCCAGTAAGTGGCCGCAAACACCACTGCGGGTTATGCGTAGAAGTGCGTCTGAGTTTTGGGTGTTGGATTTTACGCTACGAGTGGCTTAAATGTGTCTTGATTCGTGTCGTAGGCCATGAACAAACCACTTTCAGCTCGGTAAAGCAAACCGTATACGCTTAACTCACCATTCCGACAGCGATTCTTTACTATGGGGAGTTCCAATAATTGCTTAACTTGTAAGGCAAGTCGGTCTTTGGCAGGACGATTCCTGACATTGTTAAATCGAGCACCGGCGATTAGCTTTCCGTAACTGTCTTGTTCGCTCTTGTTGGTGGCTGATGCGGTCAACGAACCGCGGCTCATTGGACCACCAGCTAACGTGTGCCCTGCCAGAACTAGGTGCCGAATATCAAATACCTCGAGTGCCCACTCGATGGCCTCAGGAAGTTGGTTTCCCTCGAAATCCCAGACGTTCTGCGAGATTTCTAAGACCACAGCTGATTCACCCGCGAAAGCCGACGAAAGTGCTGAAAACATCTCGGGGTCGTTGTGGGCGATAACAAGGAATTCAATCGTTTTTTTTGCATCCGCCAACGCTGTTTCCAGAGCCGAAATATGTGGATTGCAAGTTATCTCTGAGATTGTTGAAGTCATAAGATGATCTCCTTAAGGATTCAGAAGAATGTGGTTGAATTTACGTACTGTCACGACAAGCAACCGATCGCTAGGCGTCCGTAGTCGCGATCTCCTGCCACTCCTGCCGCTGGGAATAACGGTAAATATTACCGTCCTCGATAGCGACCAAGTGCATCCAGCCATTGACTAAGAGTTCCGTAACGTTCTGATGTTTGAGGATCACTTCTTGAATTGCCTTACGTGGTGCCGCGATAACAGCAAGTAGCCGCAAAGGATGATGTTGGTATCGCTCGCCATCGTGGACCGATTGCCATGGCAGCCCAGTCTTCAGATCCCCACCGTTCCCCGAAAAGATGCCGAATTGCCCCACAACGTTATGTACGGTCTTGTTCCCACTACCAAAATGAATTGGGTCAACAGTCGACGCGTAGTACTGCATGTTGATCCAGTTGGCGACGACCAATGGAGCTGACATGATTTGCTCGAGGACCGTCAAGTGTGGGTCGAGGTTGTGGTCATAGCTGTGCAGGAACACGCGTCCGTCAAGCGAAAACTCTTCGGTCAATTCACGGGGAGCAGCTATGAATGCCGCATTTCCGGCCAACCCCCACTCGGGGCGAACCTCAGACCAATCTTGACTTCGCCGCAACAAATCTTCGGAATTTTTTCCAGGAAGCACCGCGAGTCGTTCGCATCTGGCTTGCTGTGACGCTAGGTCAGCGTATCTTTGTATCCGCTCCAGGTCCCCCTGGTGGGAAGTAGGTATTTGGTGAGTATCGAAGAAATCTAATTTGTCAGTAGTTGTGTTGTGAAGCGCTGCAACAAACAGCGTGTCCTCTGGAATTCTAATGCCTCGCTCCACGAGTGTTTGACGAACGTGCTGTTGATTGAAAAGCATGGCAGCAAGGCGTGCATTGGCTTCTCCCGAATGACCACCACAAGCGCCGCAGTCGAGGCCTGCTTTGAGTGGATTGTTTTCAACCTGACTGCCGTGTCCGCAAAAGACGATTAGTCGCGCGAAGTTATCAACAATTCCAATGCCTCGGAGAATTGACTCGGCGAGATCGACTTGCTGCGATTCACCCACACCTTGATGCTCAAGCCTGGACACCGATGGAGCGACGCGGTCACGTTTGGTCTTTGGCACCCCATCAAAGCGGCTCGGCCAATCTAGGTCGCCCCTGAGAGTCCGCGCGATCAATTTCGGCCCGTAGAACAATCCTGCCGTCTCGACATAGGCAAAGGCACTAACTGCCGAAGTCTGAAACGCCTTCCACGCCTTTCGGATGCAACGCCATGTTGAACGTCGCTTGAGGATGACCTTAGGCGATTCATCATCCAACGTTTCGAGTTCTTCGTAGACTTTGAACTTGGGAGAAATCAGAGCTGGCACCTGCGACGAACCTTGCGTTTCCCCAAGCTCAACGAACTCGATCGGCAGCCCAAAAAATCCGGCGAATCCGAATGTTTCGACGGCAGTCGAAGCCGCTTCTAGTTGTCGACGAATTCTCTCTGAGCGCACATCGATGCAGAAAACAAACTGCGCAAGGTTACGAGAGGTGTGGGCCTGCCCAGCCTTCCTTCGACCCGTAGCAACGTCCAGGACCAACCGATTGCGAAAGGCAACTTCGCTGGCTCTCAGCAGGGCATAGCGGATCAAGCTTTCGTCATTCCGGTGATGAACATCATCAAGGAGTGAGGCATGATATTTTGCAATAGAAGGCCAATGGACTTGAAAGTCGAATTGTTCAGACAGAGCAACCTCGTAAGCGAGCCGGATTGCCAGCAAACCTGCGAGATCGTCGTTTTCCTCGCCTTGCTGCGAAGCTTGATGGTGCTGGTACCTTGTCCAAGCCATCCAGCCGGGTATGGTGAGTGCCTCGCAAAGCAGAAAGTCGGGCCAGAACTTCTCCGGTACATTAAGACGTTTGAGCAAAATAACCAGTGCTGTCTGCGGTTGTTCGGGGAGTTGCTTCACAAAGCTACGAAAACCGCCAACACCGAGAATCTCGAAAGTTCGGTCATACCGAGCGACCGACCGCCATGCTTGGTAGAGCGTTTCCGACTGCCAACGGCTAAGCCAGACCGCTTGACCTTGATCGTAGTGGGTCGCACAGTGCTTCGAGATTTCATCGCGAATGATCCGCGTCCAGTCGGATCCAGTCTGAATATCGAGGATTTCCGAAAAGGCTCGGAGTTCGCGATCAGGATTGAATGATTTAACGAACTCAACTTCTGCTGCGGCAACTTGCCGCGTAGGTTCGTTCAAGTAATTAAGGACCTGGTTCACATTTATTCGCTCGGCACCTGCCACACCATCGGCTACCAACTCGTCAATCGCTGTGTCAATGTCGGCCTTTGAAAAGGCACCTTCCTTGTATTGCTGTCGATAATAGTCGCCAGACATTAGCAACTCGACGTCAGAGACAGCCTGAAGAACGTTGCGAGCTGAGAAAAACTCTTGCGTTGTAAAACCAAGCAAGGGATTAACCGCGACATAGTCTTTAAGCGGCCAGACAGGAGCAATTTTGTCGCAAACAGATCGCAAAGCCTGGTAAATCTTGGATGTTACTTCTCTTTGAGGAGAAAGACGCTCTTCTGGGGCAATGCTTTGCGATTTTGGACTAAGAAGCGGCTGAGGATGGGAATCGAGTGATGGCATGTCAGTAATTCCGTTTTGGTGTTAATGAGTGTTCGGATAATTGATCCAATAGTTGCCAACAACCCCTGCTTAATGTGATACCGCGAAGATTCGATGGTATATGGCATCGATGTAAAAGCCGTTGACAGCGTGAACGCGAAGTGCGTCCAGCCATTGGGGACGTAGTCGTGCGATGATCGCAATGTGTAATGCGAGCAACAAAACGAACGAGCACACGATGGCAAAGAGAATCAAGCTCTCGCCGGGAACGATTGCTGTCGTAGCCGGCTGCTCGACGAATTGTTCTAAAGCCAAATAGCTACCGATGTATGCCAGACAAAGCAGTGTTATGGAGACGAAACCGAAAAATGCTGCCTTGACTTCTCCGATAGCAAATAATTGCCACCCGCAGCTTGTAAGTGCGAGACAAAAGATAAACGCCAACACAAATCCGCCCGGCTTCGATGTAACTTCCAAGCCGCTAATTTCTGAAACTGTCAGAAAAACGGACACTGTCGCAATAGCCGCTGCAACAAACCAAGCGAAACCCTTGGCAAAACTTGGGGTCGGTAATTTTTCTCTAGAAGTCGCCTGCGCTTGATCAACCACACTGCCACTGTTAAGAAACGCATGGGCCTTGTAAAGTGAGTGGGCGATGATGTGCAGCATGGCCGCCACAAAAGCTCCCAGACCGCACTGCAACATCATAAATCCCATTTGTGCGATGGTTGAGTATGCCAAAGCTCGCTTTACGCTAGGTTGGGTTAACATGACAAGTCCACCGAAGCACGCCGTGAACGCTCCGATGGCGGCTAGCGTTGCCAGAGCCGAGGGCGCGAAGGCCACTAACGGGCTCATTCGAATAATCAGGTAGCCACCGGCGTTCACGATTCCCGCATGCATTAGTGCCGAGACGGGCGTAGGCGTCTCCATCGTATCGGGGAGCCAGGTGTGGAATGGGAACTGTGCGGACTTTGTCACTGCACCGAGGACTAACAGCCAACCAATCGCAACGTGGCTAGCAGTGGTAGGAAATGCCTCCACGGAAGACTTCACGGTTTTGAATAGATTATCAAGGTCTAAAGTTCCAAAGGTTTTGAAAATCAATATAAGCGCGCTGATCAAGAACACGTCACCGAGGCGGCTGATAGCGAACTTCGTCCATGCGGCCCGGCGGGCTGCTTCTCGATGTCGATATTGCAACAGGAGCTGGTGCAGTCCCAAGCTGGTCATCACCCACGCCGCGAAAAACAGCAACATGTTTCCAGCAATCACCATCAGCGAGACGGAGCCGACAGTGAAACTAAGCCAACGAAAATAGCGTCCTTGCGTGGCCTCGCCATCGAGATACCGCACTGAGAACCTGCTGACGATAAGACCGACGAAACTCACCAGAGCGAGCATCAAAGCCGTCGTTCCGTCGTAATAGATACTCAAGCCAAGGTTATTAAGCGGGGCTTGGAAGAACGAAATGGAAATTGAACTTCTACCGGAAACCAAGCTGGCAATTGCAGTCGCAAACGCGAGGAAGAATTCGAAGGCGACCAACAGAGTCACCAATTTGCGGAAGGTCGTTACCTTGGCATTTGCCAACCGCGATGGAAGACAGGCTGTCGTGAGAAGCCCCAAAATTGGCAGTAACAGTGAAATAACTATTGATTCCATAGCAATATGACTCCACGCTGACGACAATCGGCCTGTATCTAGCTCGATATAGCTGACATAAAAAAAGCCGGGGTGAGCACGCAGAATGCTCACAACCCGGCTTGTCCAGGCGGCCATACTGACCGCCACGGCTTAGCTCACTTTATACACTCAAGGAATCGAAACCGCCTCTAATAGGGGGGCACTTCATACCTGCCTCACGGCATCGTACAAAGGTGTACCTGGAGTGATCGAATCTAATTGTCAAAAAAAAAGGCCGAAAGGCTGCAAATTGCAACCTTCCGGCCTTTTCGCACGAGCTTTAAATCCCATGCAACTTAAACCTTGAAAACCTGACCGGCTGACATCCATTTGAGGAGTTCAGCACGACCATTTAAGTCATCGGTTGAAGAATAGTTCTGGCATTAGCCGACGTCAAGAGCTCTGGACAAGAATGTGGCAAAAATTTTACTGCGAGCCTGTGAGCTCAGGGGCCTTCTCCAGAGTAAACACAATCACCCGTTCCCCAGTTCGAGAGCTGATATCTGTGTGTAGGCTGACGACGTTAGTACCAAGGATGTCCTTGATAACTGCGTCGAGCAGCGGTCGTCCCTGTTCAATTAGCTGCTGTCGGAGCTGCTTAATCAAGTACCTCGAACGCTCACGATCTTCTGACTCAGAGAGTTTCATCTCCGCCGGGGTCAAAACGTTTTTTAACCGAATCAGTACCATATCCTCAATAATGTAAGTTCGTGTTTCCAAGGGCCCGCGCCCCATGAACTCCTTCTCAAAACGAATAATCGCTTGGCTGATTTCTCTTTCTGTGTCTTTCCTATTCTTGGCCATATGATCCTCGCTTTTTTCGCAAAACCTCGGATACCGGTTTACCTTCTTAACATAATCCGCACAAGCCGACAGTGGACAGTGGCGTGGTAGTGAGGGCCTTGGGCCGTTGCTTTTAGTATCCGCTGGGAAGTTGCTATGCCACCAAAACATGCGTCAAAGCATAGACTATTTTCAGCCATGAAAGGTTTGTTGCCGCAGAAGGAGGACCATCCGTAGTCACGAATAGTACAGACTTGCCATCCTTAGCGGGATGAGTCGATGAAATTGTTATCACCCTTGCTCTCAATTCGTTCGAATGTCGTATCAGCCAGTCGCTCAGATGCCGCTTGCCAAACTACGGCGGCCTTCTGAAGCCGGCTGAGTACCTAGCTGTTCATTAACTCCAGATGGCACTTTCCGATTCTTTCCAATTGCCGTGAGGTTTAGATCGTCCCAGATTACCAGAATAAAAAACTAGTGATGTTCCTTGCTGCAAGAATATCACCCTGCGGCAAGATTAAACTGGCATTTCAAGTTTTCATCGAAAGATCAAATTGAATGTACCGTGTCAAAGTGTTGTGGTAATCATAGATTGCTACTTTGAGGATGGACTGCGGAGTGGGCTGCAAGCCATGTCGCAAGATGTCACGCGACGACATTCTTTTTCGTTCTTTCAGCATACGTCAGCAAGACTCAATGACGTTCTTTGAGCGTTCGTGACGCAAGCCAAGCCCGATTGACGCTATCTGTCGTGATGCCTACTACCACAACTTTGCCGCCTCCGAAGCCGATGGTTAGTGGTTCGAACCCACTCGGGGTTACTTTCATTTGGCGGGTCGGAAAAGAGATGCGGGCCCCTCTCTCCAAGCAAGATCACTCGTTTGATTCTGGCATATCATAGAGATGCTTGATATCCGCATCAGAGAGAGCGTGATTGAAAATCGCCAGTTCGTCGAGCCGGCCGTCCCACATGTTGAAATCGAGTTCCTCGGGCTTATCACCAAGCAGATTCAATTTCGTACCAATTCCGAGGGCTTTAATCCGTTTGTCTGCATGGATTCCCTGATATGGCTGCGAGTCGACTTCAACGCCGTTGCGATAGAGCCGCAACTGATTGCCGTCAGCAACGAACGCGACGTGATGCCAAGTGTTGAGTGGCAAAGGAACTTTGTCGCGAATGACGACTTCTTTGCCATTCGCGTCGATGATGTGGGCCTCAAGCTCGCCACTATCCTGGTATAACCCAAAGTGAAATTGGCCATGATGTTCGTCACCGCCAGCCCAGTTCTTTGCAATACTGGCCCAGCGAGGTCGTGACTTGGCATAAACCCAGGCAGCGACGCTCAGCGTGTCACCCTGGGTTTGAGGATATTGCCTTGCCGATGCAAACGTCTGCTGCGCGGGCCCGCCAAGGGTGAGTGCCGCCCCTACCTTGCCGGCAGTCCACACGGGCATATTCCCACGCCCTAGGTGAATGTTGGCATCCGCGCCATTGATCGAAGAATCAATCAGCCGCGTTCCGTCGCCCATCGGTTCCATACGATAGTAGACCGCGGGCTCCAGATCCAGAATGGCTTGCGAATAGGAACAGGCGTCCTCGCGTAAGCTTCGCAAGAATTGTTGGTTGTTCAAATCAATGCCAGAGGGCATGCCGGTGAAAAAATCGACGCGAGCGGCTTCGCCCGTGACAAGCCGCAACATCTCGGCCGTCTTACCTTTGTCACCATGTAAGTCGACCAGCACCTCGCCTTGAAAAACATGGACTTCCGATTCCTTGTCACGGACGGCTTGGACGGCAAAATCCGTCCCCATGTCGATGACCGTCGCGCCCGGTGATTCAATTTTGAAGCCAATGGCTGTCTCGGGGATGTGTGCGGCGATTTGACCGTCTTCGAGGCGAACGCAGCTTTCATCGACGAGATCAAAAGTCGCGGGTGCGCGTAGCACGAGGACGGCCCCCGAACTGTATTCAATTTCAACCAAGCCGGTGAGCAGCGTGTAAACTCCGCGACGAAGCTTGGCTCCTTCCACCGGTACTGTTTCGCCAGCAATGCCGTATTCGAATTGTGCGCCGACAACCTTACTGAGCACAGCGGTTTCCGCACCGCGCGCAGGCGGCGATTGACGATTCAGTGCCACCGCCCCCACACCAACGGCTACGAACAGCAAACTAACTGCCAGCGCCCAACTGAGGAGCGTGCGAACTTGAACTCGTCGCGACTGGGCCGCCTTCTCTGGTTGATCGGCGGGTGTTGCCAAGGCGGTGAGCAAACCGTGCTCCGACCTTAGCAAGGCATGCATCTGACAGTATTCCAGATAGCGGCGGCGTAAATCGCGATCCGATTCCAGCAGCTGGCTTAAGTATTTACGGTCCAACTCACTGAGGCTGCCGTCGGAAAGTTGTCCGAGCAGTCGTTCAAATTCAATATTTTGGGAGCGGTCGTCCATTACGCGATTTCCGTTTGAGCATCTCTTTGGACGCATTCAATTAACCATTTGCGAGCGCGGAACAAGATCTGATAGACCGCGTTCTCATTTCGATGCATTTTTTCAGCCATTTCAGAGACTCTTGCATCATCCGCATAGCGGAGTTGGATTGCTTCCCGGGATCGGGGCGACATTCGTGCGAGGCATTTCTCCAGTGCGGCGGCCCGTTGTTCGTAGCGTTCGTCCACTTCCTTGGCTTCACAGGCTAGCATCGACAGGAGATCGTCACTGAAGAGGACCTTGTCGCGAATCTTTTTTTGCCGGTAAGCCATGAACTGAAAATGAGCAATACGAAAGGCCCATGCTTTAAAGTTGGATCCTGACTCGAATTGATCCCATTGCTTCCATAACACCATATTGGCTTCCTGCAAAACGTCGTTAGCCGCGTCGGGATCACCCGCCAGAGACAAAATATATCCGTACAGCCGCCCTTGATACTGAGTCATGAGCTCGACGAAGTCGCCAGTGACGCCTGGATCAAAAGCTGCCATGTCAATGAATCCTCAATAAGAAAAGAACATTCGACGCGAGAATCTTACGGCGAATCGCAAAGATAAGTATTAAGTGCAAGGATTATCTTCTGACTGCGGCATTCCGCCAAAAACCCTCAGAAAGAAAAATCTAGCCACCAACCGTAAGATTCCTGTCGCAACTGCTATACACTAAGGTCAGCAGGTAACGGTCGTCAAGAATCGCGTCCGTACTCCGCAAGCATCTGCTTGCTGAACGAGCAGGCGTCTCCTCTCAGAGGTGGGTTGAGGGCATTACTCGTAGCTGCTTGCTTTTTCTATGTCATCTTGTCCAGGGTGCCGCTGGCGGCGGCAATTGTCAGTGACTTTTAGGCGGCACTCTATCCGGTGCCTCGTCATGCCGTCTCGGCAAAATTGTTCTGTGATCTGCAACTCTTAGGGGGAGAACGTGTAATGAAGAAATGTTTTAGTACGGCTATTGCCGCAATCTTGGCACTTTCGGTGTCCAATGCTTTTGCCTTGATCTATCAGTTTGATGGGGATACCGACAACACATTCCTCACTGCAGCGAACTGGAATGAATTCGTCACCAATACCGATGGCTTACCCGGACCCAGTGACCGTGCCATCATCAACGACAACTTTGTCGTTAGCTATGCAACCCCAGTTACCACAACCCTCGGCAGCCTAATTGTCGGTGCTGACTGGCCAGTAACCGGTGAAACTGGAACCGACGGTACTCTGAACATGACCGCCGGAAAGATCATCGTCGCTGCTGGCGGCGATAACTTTCAAATCGGCCGCGCCCGTGGACCTGTTGTCGGAGACGCAGATGGCGATGGTTTGGTGACGTTGACCAATGCCGAGCTAGAAATTAGCGGTTCAGATCCAATCGTCGGAGCCCGCGACAATGGGACCCTCGACATTGGTCTCAACGGCAAGGTCTACAACACGCCGGGCCGGGACAACTACTGGCGCTTTGGAAATTACGGCCCGAGCATTGACGCCGGTCTCGAAGGAAATGGTCTTTTGAATGTTCATAGCAACGGCACATTCAATGCACACGTCATCTTTCTCGGCGACAACGACTCGAAGGGCGAAATTCGGGTTTCCGACAGCGGTTCCGTTGTGTTGACCGGCAATTTGGTGCCAAGACCGAGTGGCTTCCAGGCCAACGGCTCGGCCAAGATTCAGATGAACGGCGCCAATGCCACGCTGAGCGCTTTCAATCTCGAATCAGAAAGCCAACTTGGCGAGATTCCGACCCTTTACGAATTCAATGCGGATTCCGTTTTGGGTGTCTCGGCTATTACGATGACCGACGCGATTAACATCGGCAACAACCAATTGGTTGTGAACCTCAACGGCCTGCCTTTGGCCAATTTCGATTCGATCCTGTTGTTCGACGGGGATCAATCACTCGTCGGCAATCGAATCTTTGGTGCCTTTGCTTCGAGCACCGTGACTGGCACCGCGTTGGCCCATCGCGTTGTTTACGATCAAGTGAATGGCGATATCCTAGTGCAGCTCATTCCTGAACCTTCGGGAATTTGCCTGCTCGGTTTGGGATTGGTGCTGGCTGGTATGAAGCGCCGGACAGCTTGAATGTAAGTTAGAGAAATGGGCAGACCGGCCAGCCCGATCTTCGGGTTGGCCGGTGGCTCTTTCTCGAATCGGCTGGAACGAGTGAAGTCAACAAATCTCGCAAGACATTCGTCGCGGGCATGACGGTCCAGGAGGAAGGCACAGAGATGAATATCTCAACGACTCGGCGAGGTGAAGACAGAAGTCCTCTGTCTCCGAATGCGAAATGCAGACGCTGGGGTTTCACATTGGTCGAATTGCTGGTCGTGATCGCCATTATTGGCGTTCTGGTGGCGTTGTTGCTACCGGCCATACAAGCGGCACGCGAAGCAGCACGACGGACGGATTGTAAAAATCGCCTCAAACAAATGGGGCTGGCTCTGCAAAACCATGCTTCAGCTCTCAGGGTTTTTCCCACGGGTGGGTCGGGCACGTATCCTCGCATCGAAGATTATGTCTCGGGCGGCAGGCCCTTTGGCCCCGACAAGCAGGGACTCAATTGGTGTTATCAATTGCTTCCTTACCTCGAGCAGGGCTCGATTCAAGGCATGATCACCCAAGAAGAATTGCAGGCGCAATCGATTGGTTTATATGTCTGTCCTTCGCGACGGTCACCTTCAGAAGCGAGCGTCATCAATGCCAATCTTGGTGATCAACGCGTATTTCTGGTGGACTATGCCGCCGCACACCCCTGCACTGATGACTGTGCTGGTGGACCAGCTTGTGGCACGGTTGTGAAATATAATCCCACCGAATCCGTACCCTTGACTCGAGAGGCCTATCAAAAGAATCAACTTTCGTTTTGGGGCGGCAAATTAGGTGAAGTTTCCGGCGTTGCCGCTAAAGATGATCAGGTGTACGACGGCGTGATCGTTCGTAGCTCCTGGGACAACTTTAATAAGGTCTTCCGGAACACGCCGCGACCAATAACTTTCGCGCAAATCAGCGACGGAACGAGTCATACGTTTGTGCTGGGAGAGAAATACCTGCGGTCGGATCTCGTCGGAGGCGGCAGCAAATCCGACGACAAAGGTTGGATCGACGGTTGGGATCCCGACGCAATTCGTTCGACCTGCTTTCAACCTTATAACGACAGCGATTCCGCAGGCTATTCGTTCACGCCCTTGAACGCTCCTGGCGATCTGTTCGGCATGGATCGCGATGTTTACTATTTTGGTTCTGCACATCCTGGCGCATTCAATGGAATTTTTGCTGACGCCTCAATTCGCAGTATTAATTATGACGTTGATGTCGTGGTCTTAAATTCTTTAAGTACACGTGACCGAGGCGAAATTGTCGACGATTCCGTCGCCAATTAGCTCGCCGCTTACCACAGAGACACGCTCTTCTGGAGTTCAAATGAAGTTCCCATCCTTGATAAACACATTTGTTACGAGTGTTGCCCTACTGCTGGCTCTGTTGATTGCCAATCAGAAAGCTTTGGCAGTTTTTGTTTATTTTGATGGCAGTACCAGCACCGATTTCAACGTCGCCAGCAATTGGACTCCGGCCAACGCACCCGGTACGAATCTCGTGGATATCTACGGTATCGACGATGGCCTCTCCGCAACATTCGACGGCGGCAATGTCCGCATCAACGGCCTGAGGGTCGGCTCAGCGGCCAAAGAGCATCAAGTCAGCCCTTCGCATTTCGGTCGCCTTACGATGACAACGGGCACGCTTGAAATCACCGGCTCGGGAGCGGCCGGCCTGTTTGGTATCGGCCGCGAACGCGAACCGATCATCATGGATGACAACAACAAGGGTGGCGAGCTGATCATGACGGGCGACTCGATCATTCGAGCCAATGGCTTAATCGTCGGTGAACGGACCCACGGACTGCTTTCGATCGGTCCGGAAGCTATCGTCGAATTGAGAACTTGGGTGACAACGCCAACTCCGGGCTTTGGTGGGACCGAAGATATTCGGATCGGCAACTACGGAAAGCCTTATGACGATTTCGGTGCCGAGCCAAACCTGGACGGCCGAGGACGCGTCGATGTCGAAGGTACGCTCCTTGTGAAAGACATGTATTTCTCCGAACATGGTGCAAAAGGCGAGGTTCGTCTGTTGGGTGGCGACGTCACTTTAAATGGTTCGTTGATTATGGATGTCTGTGAGAACTGTGTCTCCACACCTTCAATCATTGCTCAACGCATGGCCAAGGTCTCAATCGTCGGTTCGACGGGAAGTTTCATCGTCGGTGCCGACCCTGATCCGCTGGTGCTCGATCCCACGCCACCTCCCCGCGATATTTTGGGCGCTTCGCCACAGGCAATCTTCTCATTCACGACGGATGCCGCGGGTGTGGTGCCAATCACGATGGCTCAGAATCTCAACGAACCCTCGGGAATTGTGGAAATCGAAGGCGCTCAACTTGAGCTCGATCTCGATGCGTTTGCGTTCACGCCCACTTCCAAGCTGACGCTCATCGACGGCAACCCGTCCTTGCTATTGGGTCAGTTTGGTTCTGTGACATTCCTCGGGAACACCACCGCCGATTTGAATTACGATCTCGCCAACGGCGATATCTTTCTGGATAACTTCCAAGGCGTTAGCCCGGGCGTGCCTGGGGATTACGATGGCGATGGCGATGTTGACGGTCGTGATTTCCTGGCTTGGCAACGCGGCAGTTCGCCTGTGCCATTCAGTTCTACCGATCTGGCAACATGGCAGTCCAGCTATAACAATGGAGCCTTGGCCGCGGTCACTTCTGTCCCCGAGCCCGGTTCTGCAGTTCTTGCACTTGTCATAGGCCTCCTCGGCATAAATTTGCAGAGGCGCAAGCGGTAGACCATGTCTTGTCAGAAATTTTTTCCTAGATACCGCATCAACAATTGTATTGCATTTGACGTGCGGCAGATCGCTTCTGCAATTTTTGGATCAGCGCTCTTGCTGCTGGCAGCGTCGGCGCATGGCCAATCGCAATTGACGATCCGTGCAATCAACACCCTTCCCGATGCGCCTAGCACATACCAAATGCGCGACTGGCATGAGGTTGCCACGAATTTTGATAATCTCGCTTTCGATACAACCGCGACGGGTCAATTCCTGCCGCTCGTGAAGATCGACAACTCGCCTCAATCACCCCAGTTGCAAACATCGTTTGGTCTCGCAGCCTATGTTGGTGATCCGCGTACTTTCGGCGAGACGGGCGAACCCGTGCATGAAGCGGTGACTTCACTCGCGGCCGTGCTGGGAGGCACGCTCGTCGGGATCGACAAGACCGCCGGGACACATAACTGGGTGTCGATGACCCGCGAATATTATGTGAATCGCAATAGCCAGTTCGTCGTCCTTAACACGCCATTCTCCGCCTCGGGCGGTTCAGCTTGGTACGACATTTACCCGAACATGCTTTTCTATAGCATTGCTGATCGTTATCAGGATGAAGCGTACCTAGCCCCGATTCAGAATCAAATCGATCAGCGTTTTTATGATGCCGTCAGCGTTATGACAGCGAATGGCGCTAACCCCAACTTTAATTACACCGCCTATAATTTCCGGACGCGCCAACCCGTATACAACGGCACTTGGCGTGAGCCAGATATGGGAATGGGCATGGCCTGGATGCAGCATGCCGCGTATTGGCGGAATAAAGATACCAATCCAACTTTAGCAGCCCAGTATCTCACGGCCGTTGATTGGGCTATGAGTTACTACCAGCAATCAACGACTAATCCCGACTACGAGATTATGGCGCCCTTCGGTGCCTACACGGCTGCGCGCATGAATGCGGAACACGGCAGTAACTACGACATTCAAAAGATGGTGAATTGGGTCTTTGACCGCAGTAATGCTCGGCCGACCAAGATTATGATCAGTGGCGAACAATGGGGCGGCCAAGACGTGGGCGGATTGATGGGCTTCACAGTACCCAATGTGAGCGACACTCGCGGGTATGCGTTCTCGATGAATACTTTTGCCACAGCCATGCCGATGGTTCCCCTCGCAAGATATGAAGATCGCTACAGTCGTGACATCGGCAAGTGGATGCTCAATGCCGCCAATGCAGCTCGGCTGTTTTATGCGAATGCCCATTCCAACGCGAATCAATCCTCGGAATTCTGGACCGGCGATCCACAAAGTGCGATTGCTTATGAGGGGCTGCGGCATCACTGGCTGAATGGCCCCTTTGACGGCGAAGAGCTTTACGCCGCCGGCGATCCGCTGACGTATGGCTGGGGACCTCAAACCGATTTCGCTCTGTATGGTTCGGCCATGGCGGGTGTGTTCGGATCGATCATCAAGCCGACGAACGTTGACAAGGTATTGCAGCTCGATATGCTCGCCACGGATTTTTACCGGGGCCCGGCAAACGACACTTACCTCTATTACAATCCGCATACGACGACCGCGTCGGTAGCCATCGAACTTGGCAATGACCAGCTGTATGACCTGTACGATGCCGCTGCGAATCGTTTCATCAGTCGCGGCGTATCCGGAAATACTTACTTTGACGTCCCCGCTGACAATGCGGTGATGCTCGTTAAAATCCCAGCCGGTGGCAAGCAGACCTTTAACGGTCGACAAATGCTGGTGGATGGCGTTGTGGTCGACTACAACGCGGCCCAGTTGCCGGGTAATCTTGTGCGAAACGCGGACGTCGATACCGCCTCGACGGGTAATCCTAACCGTCCCGGCTTTTGGCACGGCAGCACCAACGCCAAATGGTCGACGGCCGAAGCCGTGAGTCCTACGCATTCCTTGGAAGTGACGGACACAAGCACTACCAGCGCCGAAGAATGGCGTTCGTTTGCCAATGAGATCCCCGAGGGAACTAACCGTACGCTGAATCTGCGCTGGTTTTGGAAAGCGGATACCGACGACGAATTCGTCGCGCGTTTGCGTCTCTCGGAGGATGAGGTGCTGGGTGTCGATTTAACGAATGCTATTGAGAGCCATCTCTTCACAGTCACCGGCACTTTCCAAGATTTCGAAGTCTTTGAAGCGGCGATTCCCATCCCCGATGGGGTCAATTCGTTTGATCTCACTTTTATGTCGGGCACTTCCGCAGGGGCTTTGGGCAGCCTGTTTATCGACGACATCTCGGCGTCGATTATGCCGATGAGTGCATTCCTGATGATGGAAAGTGACTTCAACGGCGATGGTTTCGTTGATGGCGCGGATTTCGCCATTTGGCAGCAGGGATACGGCACGAACTTCGATGGCAGAGACTTTCTCGCTTGGCAACGCAATTATCGGCCAGATAGTGGAACCATCTCCGCACTTCGAGCTGCTGTTCCCGAACCGTGCACGATTTTCCTCGCTTTTATTACCATGGCGTCATGTATTTGTCTGAGATCACACTACGGTTACCGAGTAAGTGATACTCACTTAGGATAGAAGCGTTTGCACATGGGCGTGAGACTGTCTCATGTTCCAAGTTGAAAGAGACCTGTAAGTTGCACGACTCAGAAATACGTATTGGCGCGATCGGCTGTGGAGGCTTTGGCCTGTTTGCCCTTCAGCAATATGTCCAGGTTCCGGGCGTGCGGCTGGTGGCAATGGTCGATCCGCGCAGCGAATCGGCGCTTACCATGGCAAAACGGTTCGAAGTAGAAGACGTTCACGGTGTTGACGCACTCTTAACCCGCGACGACATCGACTTGGTGTACATCGCCACGCCTCCGTTTCTACACTATGAGCAGAGTTTACAGGCTGTGCAGGCTGGCAAGCACGTGATCTGTGAAAAGCCGCTGGCCATGTGCATTGTCCAAGCTGAAGAGCTTGTGGGCACGGCTCGCCAGAATGACCGCTTGCTCGTTGCCAACTTGATGCAACGGTACAACCCGTTGTTCGATGCCGTGAAATCACTGATTCACGAAGGGTTACTTGGCGAATTCTTGCACGGCTATTTCGAAAACTATGCAACCGACGAAGGTCTCGGTGCGGACCACTGGTTCTGGGATCGAAAGAAGAGCGGCGGCATCTTTATCGAACACGGCGTCCACTTCTTTGATTTGTTCGCGGGGTGGCTGGGATCAGGCGAAGTTGTCGCGGCGCAGGCGGAAACGCGAGCTGGTTCAAATGTTGAAGATCAAGTCCAAGCCACGGTGCGTTATCCAAGCGGAGCACTTGTCAATTTCTATCACGGGTTTCATCAGCCGGGTCGGCTCGATCGGCAGGAATTGCGGTTAGTGTTTGAACGCGGCGATGTGACGCTGCACGAATGGATCCCCACGCGATTTCGCATTAACGCCGCAGTAGACGAACAGCAGACCAAACGTTTGAGCGAACTATTCCCCGGGCGACTTCGAGCAACTTCGACATATGGCGGTCACGAGCGGCAGTGCAAGGGGCGCTTTAAGGAATTGGATATCTATCAACTCGTGGAACTTACCGGAGGTGAGGAACAAGTCAAACTTCATCGTTACGGTGATCTCGTGCGGGCATTGTTTGAGGACCAAGTGGCTTGGATCCGCGACCGCAGCCATGTTCGTCGGCTCACAGAACAAAACGGCCTCGAAAGCGTGGTGCTTGCTGAGCATGCGGACCGAATGGCCCATGAGCTGGAAAAGTAATCTGCCATGAAAAAATTGTCGGTCAATCTCCGAATAGTCCTTTTGTTCGCCAGCATATTGGCCTCTCAGGGTATGACGCCTGCTTGGGGCATCGAAGCATCATCGCAACCTGCGATTTCGCGCGCTCAGTCGATGCCCAATCTGCCGCAGCCTTTTGTGATGCGGGATTGGTCGCAGGTGACTCGCGACTACATCGATCTCGTCTTTTCCTTTGATCTCGAAGGCCAACATCTGCCGCTCGTGAATTGGCTTTCCGACGAACGCAAAATGGTTTCGTTTCCGTCGTATGTGGGGGGACCTCGCGATGCGGAGGCGATTAATTTTTTAGGAGCCGTGGTGAGCGGTTCGCTCGTCGGGCTCGATATGCAGAATCATCACGGCCAAGATTGGGTAGCGTTGGGTAACAACTTCTACAACACAGATGAAGGTGTCTACATCAATCGCTTGGGTCACGATTCAGGCTCATCGTTTTGGTATGATCTTTTGCCCAATGTGCTTGCTTACCAAATCAACGACCTCTATCCAGGCGATTCCGCACGCGACCAACAAGCCCATTCCATCGCCAAAGGGTGGCGGAAAGTCTCCGAGGCATTGGGAGGCAAGACCGAACCCACGTCACTGCCCAACTTCGACCACACGGGATTCAACATCCGCACGATGCAACCGATGGAGAAAGGTTGGATCGAACCGGAAGCAGCCGCGGGAATTGCTTGGCTGGAATACATGGCGTGGATCAAATTCCAAGATCCAGAATTCTTGGCCACGGCCGACTTGTGTATTCGAGCCTTGGAAGAACGTCCTGCTGAGCAAAGCGCGCTCTATGAAGTGTTGTTGCCCTACGGAGCTTTGATTGCGGCGCGGATGAATGCCGAAACAGGCTCTGATTACGACGTCGCAAAATTGGTGAACGACTGTTTCGAAGCCCGAGCCTATCCGCAAGCCCGTCCTGGTTGGGGCGTGATCTCTGACCGTTGGCAAGGGAAGGATGTGCATGGCCTGGTGGGCAGCACAACCGATGGCGAGGGTTATGCATTCGCCATGAATTCGTATCAATGGGCCGGCGCGCTTGTGCCCCTGGCGCGTTACGACACACGATATGCTCACGATATCGGCAAGTGGATGCTCAATCTGGCCAATGCATCTCGTTTGTTCTACCCCGATTCCCACGACGCAGCGCATCAGTCGAGTGCTGATTGGACAAACGCCTATGATCCCCATGCGGTGATCGCCTACGAAGGGATTCGCAAATGGAAGCGCGGCTCCGCAACGGCCCGCTCCGACTATAAAACAACGGGTGGCAAGATCGCTCAAGGGAATTTTGAATCAACTCATTACCGACGTGAGTTGCCCGCCGATCTTCAAGTGTTTGAAGAATCCGCAGGCGACGAAACACCTTTCGAGCACATCTGGGAGTTTGCACTTCCCGAGGAGCAGGATCGATGGCTGGTTGTGGCCGCCGAGCGGGTCGATCGGGGGAATTCGGGGAACGAGTTCCGCTTTTCTTTTTCACAGCATCCTGAAGGTCCTTATACAACGGCGTTTGCTGTGAGCGGCGAGGATCATGCTCAAGTGATGGCGATTCCTGCCTCGTTCAAAGATAAGCTCTATGTGAAGGCAGAAAGTATCAAAAGAGCGAGTAATCCCAGCTGTCAGGATCGACTTGAAGTCGACGCGATGGCGATTACCTACCAAACGAGCATCGGGCCGTTTGCTCAGGGCGACACAGTCGTGAGCTTTGTCAATTTGCTCAACGACGCCACCGTGCCCATTGTGCTCTACCGCCCTGCTTCGTCGACCACCGATTTGGGATTGTACGGCAGTTCGCACGTGGGGATTCTGGGGGGTATCATCGGCCGGACGAATATCCCGGCGATACTTCAACTTGATCTACTCAAGACGGACTTCTTCCACGCGAAAGCCTATCCGACGTATCTCTACTATAATCCTTGCCCAACTTCCAAATCAGTGACCATTGACGTCGGTCCTGAGCCCGTCGATTTGTATGACGCCACAAGCGACCAAGTCGTCCAAAAGAATGTCAAAGGCAAAACTGAGTTCACGCTTGCTTCAGATGTCGCGAGAATTCTCGTTCTCGCTCCAACGGGAGGAAGTATGACTCGTGAAAAAGGGCAAAAACTGATCGACGGTGTTATCGTACGTTACGCAAACTAGTTGAGCTTATGCATGGCCGATCTCGCTACTCGTTTTGATGCTAATCCTCTCTTAAGTCCTGGCGACATTCTCCCAAGTCTCGCAGGCATGAAAGTCGAGTGCCTGCTCAATCCGGGCGTGTTCCGCTTTGAGGGTAAGACTTGGCTGCTGTTGCGTGTGGCCGAGCGGCCCGAGCAGAAACCGGGTAAGACTTCGTTCCCAATTCTGGATGACAACGGCGCGATACAGATACTTGAGTTTGAAAACTCCGACCCCAAGTTGAATCTCGCCGATCCGCGGGTCATCAACTATGACGGCAACGATTATCTCACAACGATGTCGCATCTTCGGTTGGTGAGCAGCACCGATGGCATCCACTTCCAAGAAGATGCGGCCTACCCAGCCATGTTTGGGCATGGAGATCTAGAAAGTTATGGCATCGAGGATTGCCGTGTTTCTCAAATCGGCGAGACTTACTACCTGACCTACACCCAGGTTTCGCCACACGGCGTGGGAGTCGGCTTGCGCAGCACTTCTGACTGGCATGCGATTCGCGAACATGGCATGATCATCCCGCCACACAATAAAGACTGTGCGATTTTCGATGAGCAGATCGACGGCAAGTATTACGTCCTTCATCGCCCGAGTAGCCAATTTCTTGGGGGCAATTACATTTGGCTGGCTGAATCGCCTGATCTCGTGCATTGGGGACAGCATCGTTGCCTGGCCCACAGTCGGCCCGGCATGTGGGACAGCGCTCGCGTTGGTGCCGGGGCCGCACCGATTCGCACGAGTGAAGGATGGTTAGAAATCTACCACGGCGCCGATGCCAACCATCGCTACTGCCTGGGTGCGCTGTTGCTCGACCTCGACCAACCATGGAAGGTGCTCGCACGTTCCGAAGAACCGATCATGGAGCCTTCGGCTGAATACGAGCGAACCGGCTTCTTTGGCAATGTGATCTTTACCAACGGTCATGTGGTCGATGGTGATGCCCTCACGATTTACTATGGTGCTTCCGATAGCGTGATTTGTGGAGCGAAGTTCTCCATCAATGAAATCCTCCAATCTCTTCACAAAGCCTCGGCATGAACAAACTTCGACACGAGTACCAGCATTTTCTCACTTATCCGCATAACATGCGCATTTTGCTGCTCACGAATCTGGTCTATGCCTTTGTCTTACCTGTAATCGATGTCTTTGTGGGGGCCTACGTCATGCGTAACACGCAAGACGTGAAAATGGTCGTCATCTACCAACTCGCCGTCTATACAGGCATACCCTTTACGTTTCTCGTCAACGGATACTTACTCCAGCACATCAACATCAAACGCCTGTACTCTGCGGGAATGTTGTTAAGCGGAATCTCCATGGCCGTGATGATGTCGCTGGGCAAACTCAGCATCTTTGGCGTGGGGATGGCCGGCTTGATGATGGGCATGTCCTTCGGTCTATTCTGGGCCAATCGCGACTTCCTGGCCCTTTCAACAACCAACGACTCAAATCGCAATTACTATTACGGCCTTGAAACATTCTTCTATACCAACACCTACGTCATCGTGCCCGTGGCGATTGGCTGGTTCATCGAAGGGACTGGTCTGCGAGGTTGGTTTGGCGGTGATCGTAACACCGCTTATCAAATTGTCACTGCCCTCGTGTTCCTGCTCACGATTTTTTCCTCAATCCTGATCCATCGTGGAAACTACGAGAATCCGCCGAAATCCGACTTCATTTTCTTTCGTTTCCACTGGCTCTGGAATCGAATGCAAATCCTAGCGATCCTAAAAGGCCTGGCACAGGGTTATATAGTCACCGCGCCAGCGATGCTCGTCATGCGCTTGGTCGGTGAAGAAGGAGCCTTGGGGACCATCCAGGCCATTGGCGGGATCCTTTCCGCATTCTTGCTGTACATCATTGGCCGCACCGCAAAACCAAGGCACCGCTTAGTGATCTTCAGTATTGGGCTGGGACTGTTTGCGCTAGGTGGCCTAGCGAATGCAGTATTATTTAACGCGACGGGAGTACTGCTCTTCATGGTGTGCTTGCTGCTGGGGCGACCGCTGCACGACATTGCCTATTTCCCTATTCAAATGCAGGTCATCGATGCCGTTTCTGCAATCGAACACCGCAATAAATTTGCCTATATCTTCAACCAGGAGTTCGGCTTTTTTATCGGCCGCTTTGCTGGTTGTGGTTTGTTCATCCTGTTAGCCAATAACATCTCAGACACATTCGCACTACGCTATGCACTGTTGATCATCGGTGTCGTGCAGTTGCTCTCAATTTGGATTGCAAATCGCGTTCTCCAAGGTTGTCGCACCGTCGAATGCTCTGAGGCAAATCCTTCGGTCGAACCGCTCATCCCCGTTCTGACGGGCGACTGAGTGCCGGACTCCCGCACTATTTCTTAATCTTCGCTGGAGAGTACATGCTCGATACCAGAGTATGCTCGAACCCAGTGCCAGTTCAGACTGCTGTTCAGAGTTGCCCGGCATAGGATTGGCCGTTGCTCTTGTTGATGACTAAGTCGTGTTGGCCCGTGCTTTGATCCCATAGCCCTTTGTTGGCAAGTTGGATTGCATTGTATATTCAGCGCGGTGACGAAAACGCTTGCCGGTAAAAGGCCAAGAGGAGCAGGTGTCGGCCCACGGTAAGTATCAAGCGAGTAGAGACGCTCATAGACAACGTGGCAAGTCGCTTCACTTGGCCTTGCGTACGGCAGAGGTTCCCCAATCTTCCCGACGCACCTCTGTACGTGGACTTGCTATGTCTACTTTACACTCGTACAAAACATCGACGACGAAGACTTTCAGACTGCTTGTGGCACAGCACGATTGCATCGCGGGCGAGCGATGCATCCAAAATTTGGGATTTCTCACCGGCACGAACGCAACGCAACACTTCACGCAACTCGGCTTCAAACGCATTCATGGGGTCCCCATCTGGTAACGTGGGATGTTGAGCTTTTTCCCCGACAAGCATGGTGGGTTTAGGACAATAAACACCTTCACCGCCTAAAATTGCAAACTCGAACACCAAAGTTGCTCGCTCCATATGAATTTCAAACCCATGATTGAACGGCCGAGCCTGCTGATCAATTGTGCCACTCGTGGCATAAACAATTGGGCCTTTGGGCCCATAGTCAAATTGACTGTGCCAAAACTGAGGCAGACCTTCACGCATCCTGCCACGACAGATCACAGTATGCGGCTTCCCAAACAGCAGACGAATCAAGTGGGCGTCGTGGATATGCAAATCAAGCATGGGGCCACCGACCTGCTCAGAGTTCCAGTAATTGGCAAGCCAAGTAGGTTCGGAGATGACTCGCCGGAAGCTTCCCCCCAGTAGTCCACCAAATTTTCCGCTTTGTATTGATTTCAAGGCCCAGGCGTATTCGGGGAAGTAAGGCAATACATGCCCAATGAATAAAAGTTTTTTGGCTTGCTTGGCTGCCGCCATCATGCGATCGCAGTCGCGAACCGTCATGGCCATCGGCTTTTCACAAAAAACGTGCTTGCCCGCTCGAAGGGCCTTGATGACGATGTCGGCATGCAGCGCCGGCGGCAACGTAACGTCGATCATGTCCAATGATTTGTCAGCGAGCATATCGTCGATGTTGGTGTAAGTATCAACTCCGGAAAGATCCATCATTTGTCCCGGAGGGCCAAAATTACCTCGAATGTCGCGCCAATCCCCTTTTAGTCGCTTCTCTTTGCTTTCACAAATCGCCGCAACCTTAACGCCGCGCAGCTTCTGGTATGACAGAAAATGGACCATACCCATGAAACCGATGCCCGCAATACCGACTCGTATCATAGTTGCCTCAAAGATTGCTCAACTTAAATTGTCTTATGAAGTGTTAATTATTTACTCAATGAATTATTGTTTTACAGTCTCGGCTGCGGGGTACTTGCTTAGATCCTTGATCATAATATTGCGAAAGGAGACTTTGTCACCATGGGAAAGAAATCCCACTCGCCCAGCTGAACGCTTGAGCCCCGGGTGTTCCTTTTGGTCGATGGTCTCACCATGAGGAGCGACATGATCAAGATTGACATCCAGAATTTTCTTGCCGTTGAGCGTAACTGTAATGTGCCTCCCCCGGCAATGAACTTCTTGCTGATTCCACTCACCTGTAGGCTTCTGAAATCCACGCAGTGCCGGAGCTATCCCATACAAGGAACCGTGATACTGATAATCCAAGAGATCCCCGTATTTTTTGGACTCATTGTCAATGATTTGCAATTCCATGCCAGCGTAGGCTGCGTCACCGTCCAGCGGGGCCCGGATCGCCAAGCCATTGTTGGCATCAGGAGCTAGCAGAAACTCAAACTTTAATTTGAAATCGCTAAATTCCTTCTTCGTTAGGAGATTTCCCACAGCACCTTCGCGGCAAATTAACATGCCGTCTGCGACTTGATACCCTTCGACAGCACCTTCCCAGCCGTCCAAAGATTTGCCGTCAAACAAAGGAACAAACTTTGCTTCCTCAGCGCAGCACAGAGTGAGCGGCAGAAAGAAGTTCAATAAAACGAAAATAACAACGATCATGGAGACTCCGCTGCTGGGCTATGTAATTTTTGGGTCGCTAGCGGAAGTTGGAGGGCAACTAACCCTCGCTCGCCGCGGCCTTCCTCGAAAATGCTCTTATTGACGTCGCGACTAATCGATCTGATGTCCGCCTGCCAATACTTTTCTTATTCTTCGCGGGTTGCGACTTATGATGGTCTTACGATACGAAACCCTACATCGTGCGCTTCATCACTGGCAAACCACCATTGGCTCTAAGGAGTATTCAGATCGCAGCTACGCGAATCATCGCCGTCGCTTGATCCGGTACCTACAAGATGCGAACCAGGTTCACCATTGATCGCGTCTCGGTTTGCCTCTTTATGATCAATGTCTCTGTCCTTGCTGTCATGTCGCGCCATGATTGTGTTCCCTTTAATCGTTCCTGGGTGAATTAGAAATCTTAAGAAATCACGAGGCAAAACACATGTCGAATTGCTTTACCATAACGAAATAATTGCGGCAGGCAGATCTGGGAGTTCCGCAGCCAGCCGGGCTACTAATTGATAAGTTTATCCAAAAAGATAAAGCAATCCATTCTTCGTCATGAGACTGTATAGCCTTTTTTCAGGTTTGCGTATTAATCATTAGATAAGAGAGTCTTATTAGCCATTTCCTGCAACGCGGTGAACCATCAGGCATGCGATCGGCGTCAATCTGCCAAAAGCACACGCCGCGGAGGCCACGCTTATTAGCCCAGTCGGTTTTGAGCTTGATGGATTCAGCATCGTAATAGCCGATAATTTCTGAATTGTCTGGTGCGATAAGCCAAGGCGTTTTGGTTTCGTCATCCCAGTTGCGCTGCCAACCGTCGGTCTGAACTAATAGATCGATCTGTTTGTAATTCGCGGACTCGCCTGAAGGCTTCTTGGCTAGAGTGGTGTCGACATAGGGTTGGGAAACGGCAAAGGCACGACCGTAAAGCGGCAATCCCAAGGCAATGCGACGGCGGGAATGCCACGCTCAAGTAGAAACTCGATAGACTTGTCCGTCGAGAGTCCTTCGCCAGACGGTGCCTTACTGGAAGCATACAGCGGCGAACGATTACCTGCGAATTTGGCCCAACTGCCGCAGTAGTCGTAGGTCATGACGTTGATCCAGTCCATGGCTTCAAGCAGAAAATCCTTCTTGAGCCATTCGAGAGTCTTTCAAAACCAACGATCTCAATGTTGGTGTCAGGATATTCCCAGTCGAGGTCGATTCCAAGATTACGGTCGCGATCGCCGTCACAACTAACCCGATGAAACTTGGCATCCATTCCAGTCGCATGCGAAGAACTCGGAGTTGGGGCGATCCTGATTGGGTATAGTTCCACGGTACACTCCAACTCGATGTCGCCCAATTCATTGAGGAATCTGTATGCAAAAAGAGTTTCTTCGCTATGAGAGAAGATTGCTTCAGTCAAATTCTCATCATCGATACTGTTTAAGCAGCCAACCTATTAGGACGCTAAATTATTTAACTCAAAGAACCTAACCACTCTTCTTGCGACAATTATCTGTAGTAGAATGCAATTCCTTTATATTGGTCGCAAAGTGACAAAGAGCTCACCATGCTAGGTTTTAGCTCTAAACTGCTGGGATACACGTTTGTCGTATTACGGATCGTAAGCAAGAAGCTGATGGATTATGCCAGTTGTCGGATAGTCGGCGACTGAGCCTAGGGACAAGGAATTTGTTCGTGGACATCTCGTTTCCCGTATTTCAGCCCGAATCGCCCGAAGCCCAGGCCATCTTCGACCTGTTCGTGGCGGTTCTCTGGATCTCGGCGGGAATCTTTATCATCGTCACAGGGCTAATCGTGATCGCCCTCATCCGAGGCCGGGCACGCGTCGATCTGCCGAAGCAGGATTTTGGTAGCCATCGCCGCGAAATTCTGTGGATGGTCGGCCCCATCATCATCGTGCTGTGGATCGGGGTCATCAGCATGAAGTTGATTCTCACGATGAATGCTTACCCCAAAGTCCATCCGCCGCACGATGCCCCAGCTGACGCGGAACTGATCGTCATTGGGCATCAATGGTGGTGGGAGGTTCGCTACAACCATTCCGGCCGCGTGGGGGCTAACGAGATTCATATCCCGGTGGGAAAGAAGATCCGTATTGAAGTCCAATCCGCCGACGTGATTCACTCTTTTTGGGTGCCGCAACTTGGACGCAAGATCGATGCGATTCCAGGACGCAACAACTTCATCTGGCTCGAAGCAAGTCGGCCGGGCGAGTATCAAGGTCGCTGTGCCGAATTCTGTGGCAACCAACACGCGTGGATGAACTTCACAGTCTATTCCCACGATCCTGAAGAATACGCTCAATGGCAGAACGACGAGAACGTCACGCTGGCATCTGTGACCGAGTCAGCCGCAGAGGCGGGCGAAAAGCTGTTTTTCTCTCAGACGTGCGTCAATTGCCATACCATCGACGGCACGGCCGCGACCATGACCATCGGCCCCAATCTCACGCATCTCGCGCGTCGCAAAGAAATCGGCGGTGGTGTGCTACAAAACTCACCAGACAATCTGCGTCGGTGGTTGAAGAATCCTCAAGCGATCAAACCGGGCTGTAAGATGCCCAATTTCAATCTCACAGACGATCAAGTCCAACAGCTGGCGGCGTATTTGGAGTCTCTCGATTGAACACGCAAGCGATTGAATCCGCTGCTGTATTAGAAACAACTCCCCCGCGCGAGAGATTGCTGCCTTGGGTTGCGTCGGTCGATCACAAACAGATCGGCATTATGTATATGCTGCTCTCGGTGGTCTTTCTCATCATCGGAGGGCTCGAAGCAACGCTGATTCGCATCCAGTTGGCGATACCGAACAACACATTTCTCTCGCCAGAAATGTTTAACCAGCTCTTTACGATGCATGGAACGACGATGGTGTTTCTGGTGGGAATGCCACTCGTGACAGGTTTCGCCAATTATTTGATTCCCCTGATGATCGGCGCCAAAGATGTCGCCTTTCCCCGGCTCAACGCCATGAGTTTTTGGATCTTGGCGTTCGGTGGGGTGCTGCTTTACTTCAGCTTTCTGACGGGATCGGCCCCGAATGCCGGCTGGTTTTCTTACGCACCGCTTTCCACAAAACCTTATAGCTCACTGCTGGGGGTGGATTATTGGATCATTGGTCTGGCGGTGATGGGCGTTGGCTCGATTGCCGGGGCGATCAACCTCATCACCACGATCCTCTGCCTGCGTGCGCCGGGAATGAGTTTGCAACGTGTTCCACTCTATGTGTGGATCATGCTCATGCAGTCGCTGTTGGTGGTGCTCGCGATTCCACCGCTTAACTCGGCGCTGGCATTACTGTACATCGATCGCTCGTTGGGCGCAGCGTTTTTTGAACCGGCACGCGGGGGCAATGCCGTGCTCTGGCAGCACTTCTTTTGGTTGTTTGGTCATCCCGAAGTTTATGTCTTCGCTCTGCCGTCGTTCGCGGTCATTTCGGAAGTGATACCCGTGTTCTCGCGCAAACCGATTTACGGTTATGCGTTTGTCGCCGGTTCGAGCGTGGCCATTGTACTTTTGAGCTACGGCGTGTGGGCCCATCACATGTTCGCCGTAGGATTGGGGCCGGCAGCTGAAATTTTCTTCGCGGCGATGACGCTGTTAATCGCAATTCCCACAGGCATCAAAATCTTCAACTGGACGGCCACGATGTGGGGTGGCTCGATTCGCCTGACGACGGCGATGTTGTTTGCCATCGCTTTTCTGATTCAGTTTGTGATCGGTGGCTTAACAGGCGTCATGTTTGCTTCCGTGCCGGTCGATTGGCAGTTGACCGACACCTACTTCGTCGTCGCTCATTTTCACTATGTCCTCATTAGCTGTATCGTGTTCGCTTTTTTCGCGGCGGTTTATTATTGGTTCCCCAAAATGACCGGCCGCATGCTCAGCGAACGATTGGGCAAACTGCAATTCTGGCTGTGGTTGATTGGTTTCAACGGTACGTTTTTCGTGCAGCATCTGCTCGGATTAATGGGCATGCCGCGCCGCGTTTATACCTATGCTGATCTTCCCGGCTGGGGGCTGCTTAACGCTGTCTCCTCTGCATCAGTCGTGTTTATGATCGCGGGAACACTCGTGCTTTTGTGGAATATCATTCGCAGTTTGCAGCACGGCCCCACGGCGGGCAATAATCCGTGGAACGCTTACACGCTGGAATGGGCCACCACATCTCCACCACCTCCAGAAGACTTTTCGACAGTTCCAGAAATCAAAAGTCGGCGGCCGTTGTGGGATCTCGAGAACCCAGAACTCGCCGACTGGAAATTTTCCTCGACACCTGAAGATTCACTTTCCCGCCCCACCAAAGCCAAAACCTTTGCTTGGCTGTTTGTTGTTTCTGAAGCGATCTTCTTCGTTTTACTGTTGGCAAGTTATGTGATCTTCAACTCGCAAGCAGATCAACAGGGACCCACCGCGGCAACAGCACTAAACGTGCCAAGAACCGCGGCCTTCACTGTGTTTCTGCTCGCCAGCAGTGCAACCTTTTGGCTTGCCGAGCAAGGACTGCGGGCGGGCAGCAGGATACGTTTCCTCGCTTCGCTTGGACTCACGATTATCCTTGGTGTCATCTTCCTTGCGGGGCAGGCGATTGAATACAAAGGCTTGCTAGCCAATAACATCACCATCGACCGCAATTTGTTTGCCTCAACATTTTTCACGGTCACCAGTTTTCACGCTCTGCACGTGTTTGGTGGACTGGTGGCCTTGAGCATCTTTTGGATCTTTGGGCAAAAGAAGATTCTCACACCACGATGGCATGCGCCAGTGCAAGCCGTCGGCATCTACTGGCACTTTGTCGACGTGGTGTGGGTCGTTGTTTTCTCGATCATTTATTTAGGAGTTCTATAGTCATGCTCAGTGCCGAACTATGGAATCTGAATTCCCCCGTCTGGGTTGTCGCCGCCGTGATGATCATTAATTACACGCTGCTATTTCGGCCAATCAACGCAAAACGCATGCTCGCGATCTTGTCGGCGATTGCGTTGATCGTGCTGGTGTTTGTCTCGCCGGTCGGAGTGTTGGCTGACGGCTATCTGTTCAGCGCCCACATGGTGCAGCATTTGGTTTTGCTGCTGCTCGTGCCGTTATTAATCCTCATAAGCCTTCCCTCGGAGCAGTTTCAGCGGTTGCGAACTTCTGGCGTACTTCGCGGCAACGCCACTCCGATCATCGGTTGGATTTGCGGCATCGGAGCGATGTGGCTGTGGCATATCCCCAGCCTCTGCAGCGCGGCTACCGAAAGTACGGGCATCGGGTTACTAAGAGACGCCTCTCTGGTGGTTGCCGGCTTGGCGTTTTGGTGGCCAGTTTTCGCTCCGGTGAAAGAGCAGCGACTCGACCCCTTAGCGGGAATTGTTTACTTGTTCTCCGCATGCCTCGGCTGCACGCTGCTGGGAGTGTACATCACGTTTACCAACATCAGTGTTTGCCCTGCCTTCGCAAATCCGACCGATCGCATCAATATCGTCGGTCACCTGTATGACTTGGGCCTCACTCCCACGGTCGATCAACATTTGGGCGGGTTATTGATGTGGGTGCCTCCCTGTATGCTTTATCTGAGTGTGATTTTGGTCCTCTTGTCTCGATGGTATTCAACGATGGATGATCGCCTCTCGCTGCTGCCTCAACGATCAGTACAAGCAGGATCGCAACTATGACGGAAATCGATTCGACAATCGTTGATTGCTCGGCTCTTGAAGACGAAGCCGTCGTGAGACCCACCTATGCTCCCGCTGCGTTGGCGATGGGTATCACTATGACAGCTTGGGGATTGTTGACTCACTGGAGCATGTCGGTGTTAGGGGCCGCTTTGGCAATAGCTGCACTAGGAGCATGGATCAGCGACATCATGCACTCGCAGGAGAGCAACAGATGACTGACTGCAACGCTCCAAACCCGACGCCTCATGAGGATCATCGGCGCACGTTCTTTGCTCGTCTGACGTTATTTCTCTCGGGATTGATTGGGTTGGCGATCGCGGTGCCCGGCTTGTCATTTATTCTTGCCCCCGTGTTTGGAAAGAAGCCTCGCAAATGGCGGGCTGTCGGCAAACTGGAATCCTTCAAACTCGGCGAGACCGTCCTCGTTGAATTTGAAGATCCGTCGCCCGAGCCCTGGGCCGGTGTCACCGCGCGAACGGGTGCGTGGTTACGCCGTGTTTCAGACAATGAGTTCATCGCTTTTTCCATCAATTGCCGGCATCTTGGTTGTCCCGTCCGGTGGATTGCCGATGCCAAGTTATTTATGTGTCCCTGTCACGGCGGGGTTTATTACGAAGATGGAACCGTGGCGGGCGGCCCTCCACCGAAACCTTTGCACCGCTATTCGGTGCGTGTGCGTGGCGAGCAGGTGGAAATTGAAACCGGCCCCGTGCCACTTACGACAACACCCGTATAAATTTGTGACCGTCTCAAACAATCGCAACCATCGCCTCGACCTAACAACATGTTCGCTAAGAAACTGAAAAACATTTGGCGCTGGTTTGACGATCGCGCGGGATTCTCGGATTACGTCGTCCCGCTCCTTACGCACGTTGTCCCGCGGGATGCCCGTTGGTGGTATGTTTTTGGCAGCGCGACGCTCACAGCGTTTATCGTGCAAGTGCTCACCGGCATTTGCCTGGCCATGTCTTATGTCCCGGGCGGTGACGAGGCTTACGAGAGTTTGAAATACATCACCGAACAAGCGCCGTTCGGAAGTCTGCTACGGGGCATGCACTACTACGGCGCGTCGGCGATGATCATGCTTGCGGTAATTCACCTCGTGCAAGTTTATTTGCACGCAACGTATAAGTATCCACGCGAATTGAACTGGATGAGCGGCGTCGTGCTGCTTTTTGTCGTGCTAGGAATGGGCTTCACTGGCCAGCTCTTGCGATGGGATGCCAATGGTGTTTGGTCGGTTGTCGTTGGCGCTGAAATGGCGGGTCGCGCACCGATTGTTGGACCGCAGATTGCGCACTTTATTTTGGGTGGCGATACCGTCGGCGGTTCAACGCTGAGCCGATTCTTCGTCATGCACGTCTTTATCGTGCCGGGTGTGATTTTCGCCGGCATTGCTTTGCATCTGTTATTACTGCTGCGGCATGGCGTCTCGGAAATGCCAAACCCCGAACAACCCGTCGATCCGGCAACCTACAAACAGGATTACGAAGAACGACTCAGCCGCACCGGTGTCTCCTTTTGGCCCCATGCGATTTGGAGGGACGCGGTCTTCTCGGCATTTGTCGTTGCCATCATTGTCGGGTGTGCGCTGGTGATTGGCCCCCCTGCCCTCACGAGTCCTCCCGACCCTAGCAGCATCCAAGCCAACCCCATGCCCGATTGGTATTTCTGGTGGTACTTCGCAACGCTCTCGCTGCTTCCACCTGGCTTGGAAACTTGGGTGATTCTTGGCTTGCCGGTAGTAGCATTCCTAACGTTGTTCTGCTTGCCACTCATTTCCAATAAAGGGGATCGCGCACCGAGCAAACGTCCCTGGGCTTTGGGTGTTGTGATTGCCGCCTTCACAGCCTTTGTCGTGCTGACGATCTACGCCTATTACGAACCCTGGTCGCCCGATTTTGGTGTTCCACCTCTGCCAGCAAAGATCGTTGGAGCGGAAAGCGGCCCGATCGCCGAAGGGGCCGCTCTGCTCCACTACAAAGGATGCCTCTACTGTCACAATATTGACGGCTACGGCGGGCATCGCGGCCCAGAGTTATCAAACATCGGTCGATTGCTCACCCGCGACGACTTGATCATCCGCATCAACAACGGCGGCTACAACATGCCGGCGTTCGCCGGGACGATCACATCGGCAGAACTGGATTTGATCGTTGGTTTTCTGGAAACGCGGCGCGGGTCTTAGTTTTTCTGTTTTCCCTCGGCAATGAAAACTTGCTTGCGCGGAAACTTCTCGAACAGGCTCGCCGGTTGGCTGAAATTCGTCGCGAGAATGTCTGAAGGATTTCCAGCAATCCACTGCGAGAGGTCGATGGCCGCGTACACACCGGTGTTCAAGCCGATCAGGATGCGACATGTTTTGTCGCCGATATTTTCAATTGAATGCCCGAAGCCTTGTGGGATGTAACCAACATCACCTTGGTCGAGAGTTTCCGTGCGAAAACGGCCGTGTGAGCCAAACATGGTGACGCTGATTTGCCCTTCGATCACGTAATGCCATTCATCGGCCGTAGGATGCCAATGCAATTCGCGCATCGCACCCGGTTCAAGTTCGAGAACTACGCCCGTGATGGTGGTTGAAATTTCAAATCGCGAGGAATCGACGCGCCATTCGCGTCCACCGGCAAAGGTTCTGAACGGCGGCTGCTTGAGCAATTCGTACTTGTGCGTTTGTGGCGGAGGCTGCCACCCTTGCAGCGGCGTGACTGGTTCTTCAGCGGGAACTTTACCGCTCGCAAAATAAACTTCTTCGGTCGGAAAACTCTCGAACGACGACGCAGGCAATCCAAAATTCTTGGCCAACAACTCACGCGGGGCATGGCCCAACCAGTCGGTAATGCTGAACGTGCCAAATTCAGAAAAGTAGCCATTGTCAAAAATCAAAATAAAACGGCACGGCTCGTTGCCCAAGCATTCCAGCACATGGCCATAGCCGCGGGGGAAATACCAGACGTCGCCGGGATCGAAGTCGTTCGTTTCGGCAAAGCCATGGGGATCGATCACCGTCGTTCGCACGCGTCCCGAAAGAACAAAGGCCCATTCCGCGGCAGTGGCGTGCCAATGCAACTCACGCATCGCGCCCGGCTCGATCTGCATCGAAACACCTGCAATCCCTTTGGAGATTGGCAACTGCTCGACGGTTGCTTCCTTGCCATAGCTGTTGCCGATGACTTTTCCCACCGACTTTTCGAGCGCGAACTTGAAAGTGGGAAGTTCTTTACCAGACAACAAGGGATCAGGGACGTTATTCATATTGCCAAGCCAATATCAGCATAAAGTTTCGTAGGATAAACAAGCATCTGCCATCTTTTCGACCACAGACACCACTCAACTGCACTTGTCACTATATTAATGACGCCTGTGCAATTTCTGTATATGTTCGTCAATTTTTCTCGGCACAACCGTCATAGACCGACAATCCGACGGCTGAAGCGGATCATGAATTTTCGGTGAATCGTCGATTTTTCTGGCGATTATGCATCCCCCTCTCTTGGACAACCTAGATTTCTTGGTTAGCAGGATTCAGTGCAAACCTGCGAGAAAACTCTGCACTTGTTGTTCTTCGGCTGGGTCGTGAGGCGGATGACCCTAGTAAGAACATCCATTAGCAACCAAGAAACTCCATGCCTCACGACCCCCAATTGCTCAACATCACCTGGATGTTGCTGTGCGCCGCCCTCGTTATGCTCATGCAGGGTGGATTCTGCTTTTTGGAAAGCGGCATGTCCCGCGCCAAGAACAGTATTAATGTCGCCATCAAAAACTTGGTCGACTTCTGCGTGGCATCGGCCGTCTTCTGGATCTTTGGCTTCGGACTCATGTTTGGAGCCACAAAAGATGGTTGGATCGGCACAGACTTATTCTTCTTTGATGAGACGGCTAGCCCTTGGATGCTGGCCTTCTTCTTATTCCAAATGGTTTTCTGCGGCACGGCCACGACGATTATTTCCGGTGCCGTCGCCGAGCGCATGCGTTTTCGTGCTTATTTGGTGGTCAGCTTCTTTGTCTCCGGTTTGATTTATCCCATCTTCGGCCACTGGGCGTGGAATGGTGCGCTTGATGGCCAAGCCACGGGCTGGCTCAATAGCCGAGGGTTTATCGATTTCGCGGGCTCGACAGTTGTGCATTCGATTGGGGGTTGGGTATCGCTTGCCGCGGTCTTGATTATTGGGCCGCGGATTGGCCGCTTCGATCCGCAGGCGCCCAAGATTCAAGGACACAACCTGCCGATGGCCACGCTGGGCGTGTTCCTGCTGTGGTTCGGGTGGTTCGGCTTTAACGGCGGCAGCACGCTGGCGATCACCGATTCGATTCCGCTGATTCTTGTGAACACCAACATTGCCGCGGCATTCGGCGCGATGGCGGCGTTAGTCTTAGCTTGGGCCATTGAACGAAAACCAGACGTGGGTCACGTGCTCAATGGCACGGTCGCTGGTTTGGTTGCGATTACCGCTTCGTGCCACATCATGTCGCCCTTGTCGGCAGCAATGATCGGCGCCATCGGTGGTTTGATATGTAGCGGACTCACCTATTTGCTGCCGAAACTCAAAATCGACGACGTGATCGGAGCATTTCCGGTTCATGCCGGGGCCGGGGTTTGGGGCACATTGGCTGTAGCCCTGTTTGCCGACACAGCAAAATTCGGCACCGGGCTCCGTCGCTGGGACCAATTCACGATTCAACTCGAAGGCGTGTCGGCCTGCTTCTTATGGGCCTTCGGCGGCAGCTTTATCGTGATGTACCTCGGTCGCAAGTTGTTCAACCTCCGCGTTTGTGAAAAAGATGAACGCATCGGCCTCAACATTTCCGAGCATGGTGCAAGCACGGAGCTGTTGGAATTGCTTTCCGAAATGCATCGCCATCGCGTCGACGGCAATTTCTCGCAAGAGGTTTATGTCGAGCCACACACCGAAGTTGGCCAGATCGCCGCGGAATACAATCTCGTGCTCGACAAAGTTCGTGGAGAAATCGAAAACCGTGAACATGCCGAAGCCAAATGGCGAAGCATCTTTGAAAACGCCGTGGAAGGGATTTTTCAAACAACCCCTGAAGGGCATTATCTATCGGTCAATCCCGCGCTGGCACGGATTTATGGCTATGAAACGACGGAAGAGTTGCAAGCGTCGATCTCCGACATAGCCAATCAATTGTACATAGATCCCCTGCGTCGCCGACAGTTTGCCGAATTACTCGAACAGAACGACGTTATTACCGACTTCGAGTCACAGATCCGTCGCCGCGACGGCAAGGTCATTTGGATTTCAGAAAACGCTCGTGCTCAACGTGATGCCGCGGGGAAGTTGCAGTATTACGAAGGAACAGTCGAAGACATCACGGAGCGCAAGCGATCCGAACGACTCATTCGCGAAAAGGAACAAGCCGAAGCAGCCTGCCGTGCGAAAAGCCAGTTTCTCGCCAACATGAGTCACGAAATTCGGACGCCGCTCAATGGTGTGATCGGCATGCTTGATTTGCTGTTTACGACTTCGCTGTCGGAGCAGCAGCGGCGCTATTCCGAGCTAGCAAAATCGTCGGCTGATGCCCTACTCAGCATCATTAATGATGTGCTCGATTTCTCGAAAATTGAAGCCGGTAAGTTGGAACTCGAACAGATCGATTTCGATTTGCACGAAGTGCTTGAATCGATTCCCGATATGTTCGCCCATCGCGCCAGCGATAAGGGCTTGGAACTCCACAGTCACCTGGGGCACCAAATTCCTCGTTTCGTGAAGGGCGATCCCGAACGATTGCGCCAAGTGTTGGTGAACCTGACGGCCAATGCACTGAAATTCACCGAGCATGGCGAAGTATCGATCATCACTGAGCTGGCAAGCGAGAACGACGACCAGCATAGTCATGTCCGTTTTCAGGTGCGTGACACTGGAATTGGCATGAACGATGTTCAGCGCAAACGGCTGTTCAACTCCTTCACTCAAGCCGATATATCGACAACTCGTAAGTATGGCGGCACGGGATTAGGGCTGGCCATTTGCAAAGAATTGGTTGAGCTGATGGGTGGCCAAATCGGCGTCGAATCTCAGCAAGGAGTGGGATCGACCTTCTGGTTTACCATTCCCCTCTCCAGCGCCGACGTCACCGCTGAGAATCCTGATATGCCCGCCCTGCTTGCCGGGCTGCGGACGTTAGCGGTCGACGACAACGATACAAATCTCCAAATCTTGGAAGAGTACCTGGGACGTTGGGGCATGCTACCAACCGTGGCCCGTTCGGCGCAAGAGGGACTCGCCAAACTGGCTGACGCGGCCAGACAAGGGCGGCCCTATCAGGTCGTGCTGCTCGACCAGCTGATGCCGCAAATGGACGGCCTGGAACTTGCCTCCGCGATTCGCGGCGACAATTCACTGGGCGAACCTCGCTTGATCATGCTCACTTCGCTCGACAAAGACATGTCGGCTAGCGAGCTTCAGAAGCTCAACCTCACCTGCCTGCAAAAACCGGTGCGTCAATCGCGTTTGCTCGATGCGGTCATGCTCGCCTTGGGTGCAACCGAAGTGGAACAATCGGCAACGCATGCTCCTCTGATCGAGCAAGAAGATTGCTCTCAAGGTAAGAATCTCCGCGTGCTGGTGGTCGACGACAACGATGTCAACAAATTGGTTGCCAGCGAGATTCTGCATTCCGTGGGATATACAACCGCACTCGCCAATAATGGTCGTGAAGCTGTCGAAGCCGTTCGGCAAGGCGAGTTCGACGCCGTGCTGATGGATTGCGAAATGCCGGAAATGGATGGCTTCGAGGCGACTCGCCGCATCCGCGAGGCGGAATCAAAGGGTGAGCTTGCCCATCTACGCCGCCACCCTTTGCCAATCATCGCTCTCACGGCCCAGGCCGTGAATGGCGACCGCCAACGCTGCTTGCGCACCGGGATGACCGATTACGTGACCAAGCCTGTCGACCGCCGCGAACTGCTCGCGGCGCTGCGTCGCTGCTTGGAAATTGAAGAAGTATTTATCACCGCAGAAACGGTGTTCGAGCACTCAGCGGCACCTGTTTCAAAAACATTAGGCCTCGATCAGCCGACGCTGGAACCGGAGTTGCTCTTGGAACGCTGTGGCGGATCGGCCACCGCCGTCACGCGAATTCTCAAAATGTTTCAAGAACGATCCGCGGAACACTATCGATTGCTGCAGTCCACTTTGGAATCCAACGATATGGCATCGCTCGGCTTGAGTGCTCATGCGCTCAAGGGAGCGGCAGCCAACGTCACGGCCAACCATATTTATAGTCTGGCCTCGGCCGTCGAACAGGCGGCCAAGGTCAACGATCGCACGCAATGCCACGATTTGCTCTCGCGGATGACAAGCGTTTTCGATGCTTGCCAAATCGAGATCGTCCGTTTGCTAGCCGCCGATACCGTAATCGTACCGATCACCAAGGATGCGAAGTATGAAAGTCTTGATTGTCGACGATGATGATATCAGCCTGGAATTGCTCCGCACGGCGCTAGAGTCGGCTGGCTACGAAGTCGAATCGGCTTCGAACGGTCGTCAAGCACTCCTGGCGCTGGGACGGGGCGATATCCAACTCGTCATCACCGATTGGGAAATGCCCGAGATGGACGGCTTGGCCCTCTGCCAAGCGATTCGTCGCCGGGCTTCCTTTGGCTACGTTTATATCATTCTGCTCACCAGCCACAGCAGTTCACGCGAAATCGTCGTAGGTATGACCGCAGGCGCAGACGACTTCATTATCAAACCGTTCAACCAAGCGGAATTGATGGCACGGCTGCGCGCCGGGATTCGCGTGCTCTCGCTCGAAACACGCGAGATGGTCATCTTCGCGATGGCCAAGCTCGCAGAATCGCGCGACCGTGAAACAGGCTGCCATCTGGAGCGCGTGCAACATTACTCCCGTCGATTGGCCGAAGGTTTGGCCAAGATGCCGCAATTCTCGCGCGAGATCGATGCCGATTTCATCCGCTTGATCTTTCAAACCAGCCCGCTGCATGATGTCGGCAAAGTGAGCATTCCTGATAGCGTGCTGCTCAAACCGGGTCGACTGACAGCCGAAGAGTTTGAAATCATGAAAACACACACCCAGGTTGGTGCCGACACCTTGGAAACGGCACTCGCCAAGTATCCGCAAGCTCGCTTCCTGCAAGTCGCTCGCGACATTGCCTTGTCGCATCACGAACGCTGGGACGGAGCGGGCTATCCCCACGGGCTGAGCGGAACCGACATCCCGCTCGTGGCACGCATCGTTGCGGTGGCGGACGTGTACGACGCCCTCACTTCCCGGCGGGTTTATAAAGATGCATACTCCCACGAAACGGCGCGGGACATCATTGTCGAGGACATCGAAAAGCACTTTGATCCTTACGTGGTGACGGCCTTCTTGGGTGCCGAGCAGGATTTCATCCAAATTCACAAGCGATTTGCCGACCACCAGCTCACCGACGTGGAGTTGGACCTGGAACTGACATACGCCTCGTAACTTTTGGCTAGAAATCGCTGAAAAAACCACTTTCGCAGCGGCCTCAAGCGGCAATTATACTAAAGATTTGGCAGCTGTAATTTGCGGATCTTTAACTTCGGCGTCGTATGAAACTCAACCCTCTGACTTGGTTCGATAAAACAATCAACGGTGGCGATCAGCGCGGACCGCACATGACGTTCGCTACGAGCACCGTGGGCCGCACGATCTCGCGGACCAAGTTGTTTCTGCGCAAGCAAATCTGGCTTTGGCCGATCATCGCGGTTGTTGTCTTGTCTGTTGTTGGCTTCGCGGTGCGGAGTGCCATCGAAAGCACCATGCGAGCCAACCTGGAATCGCAGCTCGACACGGTTCTCAACCTGCAAACCGCCATGCTCGAGACCTGGTTCAACGTCCAGGAATCGAACGTCGAATCGTCTGCCAACAATATTCAAGTCCGCGAACTCGCCTATCAGCTTCTGGAGCTCGGAATCCCGACTGAAGATCATGGCGTGGAAACTCGGAACGAACTTCAGACAAAGCTTGGCAAAATCCTCGCACCGGCCATGACGGCGCATGACTACGATGGCTTTATGTTGATCAACAAAAACCAGAAGGTGATCGCTGCCAATCAAGCTGAGCTTGTTGATCGCGAAGTTCCTGCCGCATATCAATCATTCATTTCCAAAGCTTTCGCCGGTGAGTCCAGTTTATCCCCTCCTTTTCCCAGCTTGATTCCCCTGAAGGACAAGCACGGAATTGTCCGCACCGGAGTACCCACCATGTTTGCCGTCGCCCCACTGCGCGACGATAGTTTTCAAGTCGTGGGAGTTTTGGCGTTCCGTATCCCACCTGAAAAAGAATTTGCCCGGATTCTCGACCTGGGCCAGTTTGGCGAATCGGGAGAAACCTATGCCTTCGACCGTGAAAGCAGAATGGTCTCGAATAGTCGATTCGAGGAAAGCCTGATTTTGAACGGGTTGATTCCCGATATCGAAGGCTCTCGCTCTCTGCTGCAACTTTTGATCCGGGACCCTGGTGGCGACGTCACCAAAGGCCATCGACCGAAGGTGCGAAGGCATGAACTGCCGCTCACATTCGCGGCCGAAGAAGCAATCGCAGGCAGGCCTGGAATCAATGTCGATGGTTATCGCGGTTATCGAGGCGTCAAGAAAATTGGTGCTTGGACTTGGCTGCCCGATGCCGAAATTGGCTTGGCTACGGAAATCAATACCGACGAAGCCTACCGCCCGCTGATGATCCTGCGCTGGACGTTCTGGGGATTGTTCGCCCTGTTGGCTTTGAGTGCCTTGGCCATCTTTATCTTCACACTGATTGTCGCTCGCCTGCGCCGGGAAGCTCAAAAGGCGGCCATCGAAGCGCAGCAAATCGGTCAGTACACGCTCGAACAGAAACTTGGCTCGGGTGGGATGGGCGTCGTCTACAAAGGCCAGCACGCGATGCTCCGCCGACCTACGGCCATCAAAATGCTCGACGTCGACAAAGTCAACGAAGCCTCGATGGAACGCTTCGAACGCGAAGTCCAGATCACCAGCCAACTCAACAACCCGCACACCGTGGCGATCTACGACTACGGCCGCACGCCCGAGGGGGTGTTCTACTATGCGATGGAATACCTCGACGGCATCGACCTGCAATCGTTGGTCGAGCGTTACGGACCGCAACCGGCTTCGCGGGTGATTCACATCCTTACTCAGGTTTGCAGCTCGCTGTACGAAGCCCATTCGCTGGGTCTGGTGCATCGCGACATCAAGCCGGCCAACATCATGCTCAATCGCAGGGGCGGCGAACCCGACGTGGTGAAGGTGCTCGACTTCGGATTGGTTAAGGCGCTCGACGACGGGAAGCAACAGTCGATGACGCAGCAAAGCGCGCTCACGGGGACGCCGCTCTACATGTCGCCCGAGGCGATTCAAATGCCGAACACGGTCGATGCCCGCAGCGATTTGTACGCCGTGGGGGCCGTGGGATATTTCTTGCTGACCGGCGGGCCTGTCTTCGATGCGGAAAACGTGATGGATTTGTGCCGCAAGCACGTCGACACACCGCCGATTCCGCCGTCGGAGCGGACACGGCTGGAAGTCCCCGCCGCGCTGGAAAATGCAATTCTTTCTTGCCTCGAAAAATCTCGCGCGAAACGTCCCCAAACGGCCCGCGATCTGGCGCAAATGATCTCGCATTGCGTGGAAGCCACTGCTTGGTCGGTGGAAGAATCCGACGCCTGGTGGGGCCGGCACGAGCGTGGTTTGATCAACGCCCCCAGCCAAGGTGCCCCCACCTCGACGCGCGGGCACGACGTGACGATCGATCTGAGCCAGAGCTTCTAGTGTGAACCTAGGTAGTCTGCAAGTTATCATTCTTGTGCAAATGTTTGGATTTCTCATTTCAAGACGGTCAACTTTTCCAACTTGGTCAACTTGGCAGGGTCTATTCGCGATTTCAGGATTGAGAAAAATTTGAAACCACGAATAGGACGAATGTTTTTTGGGGGGTGGCCAGGAATGGGGTTGCAGTGAACAAGCCAAGAGCGAAGAGTCCAGAACCAAGAGCCAGACTGCATGGCACTGGACTCTTAGCTCTTAGCTCTTGACCAATGGAAACTAGATTCTTCGAGTCGCAGAACTCCTATCAGAATGACTACTACGTCTACGACTTAGTCTGTATTTTACCCCACCAAGTGGCCAAATTTAGGAGCTAATGTTGCAGACCCGGCGATCATCTCAAACACTCAATCTCAACTTTAAAAATAAAAAAAAGCGATTCGTTGCCACAGGTTATGCGACAACGTACCGCTTCGGTTTCAGGAAGAACTTTCTTTGACTAGGACTTCTTAAGTTCCTTCATCAAGTCTTTCGCTTCGGCGAGGTGATCTTCAGCCGTCTGCTTCGCTTCTTGAATTACTTCCTTCAAATCGCCCGATGCCGAGCGCTCGGCCGCGGTCAGTTCGGCGATCATACCAATCTGCGCGCCGATTTGTTGGGCCACGTAAGCCTCGGCTAGCTTATTGCTATCCTTACCTTCCATTTCTTCCTTGATCATGGAGAGGCACTTTTCGGCTGCACGGCGCTGAATGGTGAACAGCTTGCGATCGACGGGATCCTGGCCATAAGCAGCATTGCGAACACGTTGATTGCTAGAATCGTTGTCGCTATCGTCCGAAAGACTTACCGACGCAGCATGGGGAGCAAACTCTTCAAGCTTCGAAACCATCTTGTCGTGCGCCTTCACCATCTTTTTGGCGAAATCTTCGACATTGTCCTCATCGATTTTGTCCTTGGCAAATTTGCTCAGCTCCTGTTCTTTCAAACTCGCGAGGATCAGGCACGACGCGATATGACTTTCCAAACGCGCATCCTCTGCGGACGAACTTTCGTTGCCTTGCGCTGCCGAAGTAGCGGCTTGATAGGACGACTGCTGTGCCATGGCAACAGGTAGAGCCATCGTTGCCATGACCAATAAGGCCAAAAGATTTCTGTTCATTTTCATAACTCAACTCCTTCATCAACTAAAAGATAGCGACTTATGGCCAAGGCCATAACGCCCCCGAAGCGATTTCGGGGGACTTGCATGCTGGCAGTGCTCCTCAACGTCGAGAGCACAATCACACCCCACGGGTAGGTAGGAATCGATGGGGGCGTGTATTTGGGAACTGTCGTCATGCAAAACCGATGCCACTCTCATCTTTTGTTGAGGTTTTTACATTAATACTTCCATGAGAAACTTTATTGCGGCTAGATATTGACGCTGCCTATCTCTGTCCTCTACCAATTTTATTGGTTAATTGTTTCTGGTTGTTTTTCTAAAAATATTTTTGTTTATCTTTGTTCTCCGATTACTATTGGGTCGGCACCGGTGGTTGGCTTCCAAGCGCTCTGGCAACGATATTATCGGCGTGGCTGTCGAGCGCGCAATTATTTCGCACAAGATATAATGAGGTGTGATGAAAAGCCTATTTTATCACACTAAGTGGCCAAATTTAGGCGCTACGATGAGTCGAGACCTTCGGCCAAAATTGCAGTCAGCAATTGTCTATAATAACGCCATTAGGATCATGTCTGTAAAGAAACGTTTATTTCACCATGTCAGACACCAATATTACTTATTCAACCACTGCGGATGACATAGATACGTCGATGCTCAGTGGTTTTTTTGGAGGATGGCCAAGCCCGCCATCCCCGGAAACACACCTTCGGATTCTCCGCAGTAGCAGTCACGTCGTGATTGCCTTGGATGAGCAGCGTGTCGTTGGCTTCATCAACGCGATCAGCGATGGCTTCTTTGCGGCAGCAATTCCACTTCTGGAAGTTCTTCCCGAATATCGCGGTCGCGGCATCGGTCGCCAACTCGTCCAGCGGATGCTCGATCAATTGGTTGATTTCTACAGCATCGACCTCTCATGCGATCCAACCGTTCAGGAGTTTTACGAAAAGTCAGGTTTGCGCCGCGGCACTGGAATGATGCGACGGAATTACGAGCGACAGGCGACCGGGGCGAGTTAGCAAGAAGATAGTTTGGCCACCGATCGGCACGGATGAAACACGGATAAGAATTCAATTTATTCCGTGAACATCCGTGTTTCGTCCGTGGCTAATTCTGCTTTTTCTTTTCCTTCAATCACATATACTGGCGCCTAAAACAGTACTGAGCTTTGTTTTCTAGGCCAAATCATGGAAATGCGCGCAGCCACGAGCGACGATGCTGACTTGATCTATGAAATCAAGCACCAAACCTATGCGGAGTACTCAGTTCTCGCTTATGGAAGTTGGGATGAATCTTTCCAGCGAGGCTACACTCACCAGAATCTTCTATACACGAATATCATAATCGTCGATTCAACTCCCGTTGGATGGATAGCCTGTAAAGAGGACGACGAAAAGTTGGAGATTCTTGATCTTCATATTTTGCCTTCCTACCAAAGAAATTTATTGGGAACAGAAGTTCTTTCAGAAATACTCAGTAGCGCAGACCGCCTGCAGAAGGACGTTGAATTAGGTGTTCTAAAAATCAATCCCTCCAGAGCACTTTATGAGAGACTCGGATTCCATACTACGAGTGAAACCGCGACTCATATTCTGATGATAAGAAAACCTAACAAGCCGCTAATTTTTTAGTAATGCTTCGGCCACGGATTGGCACGGATGAAACACGGATTACAGAACAGATATCTTCCGTGAAATTCTGTGTTTCATCCGTGGCTCAATTCTGTCTGCTATCTCCGTTCTCAATGATGAAACCCCGTCCCTTCCCCTGCCGTGAGCGATTGGCTCACCGGATGCTTTTCCAAGTGCGTGAGCGCACTCTTGAGGTCTTGCACCAACAGTTCCGCTAGATCGCGAGTTAGGCCGCGGCGGACTAGGACGCGTTGTACGACCCTCTCTTGCAGTTCGGACGGCAGCGAGTACGCCGGGACTTGCCAGCCGCGCACTCGCAGGCGATCTGCGACGTCGTAGAGATTGAAACCAGCGTAGGTGCCGGGCTTCATCACCCAACAGACCGCGGGGATGCCCGACTGCATGTCGCCACCATAAAGTAACTCAAACGGGCCGAGTTGTTTGATTTCGTTGGCGATGTAATGGGCTGTCTCGTAGCAAGCGGTTTGGATTTGTTGGTACCCGGCCCTGCCGAGGCGCAAGAAGTTGTAGTACTGGCAAATGACTTGCCCGCCGGGTCGCGAGAAATTCAGCGCGAAGTCGCGCATGTTGCCGCCCAGATAGTTGACCCAGAAGACAAGCTCCTCGGGCAGGTCTGTTTCTTCCCGCCACAGCACCCAGCCGACACCCAACGGGGCCAAACCAAACTTGTGCCCCGAGCTGTTGATCGATTTCACGCGAGCAATACGAAAATCCCACACGAGATCGGGCGCACAAAACGGGGCGAGAAACCCGCCGCTGGCCGCGTCGACGTGAATGTGGATGTCGATCCCTTTGTCCTTGTGAAGTTTGTCGAGTGCCTCGGCCACGGCCTGGACCGGTTCGTATTGGCAGACGAACGTGACGCCCAGCGTGGGGACAACACCGATGGTGTTTTCGTCGCAGCGCTTTAAAACTTCGTCCGGGGACATGATCAACCGACCTTGTTGCATCGGAATCTCGCGAAGTTCGATATTCCAATAGCGGGCGAATTTATGCCAACAGACTTGCACGGGACCGGTGATCAGGTTGGGTTTGTCGGTCGGTTTGCCGGCCGCGCGTTGCTTGGCCTCCCAGCGATGCTTCATCGCCATGCCACCCAGCATCGCGGCTTCGCTCGAACCGGTCGTGGAGCAGCCGATCGTGTTGGCTTCGTCGGGAGAGTTCCACAGATCGGCGAGCATGTGAACGCAACGGGCTTCGATCTCGGCCGTCTGCGGATACTCGTCCTTATCGATCATGTTTTTGTCCAGACACTCGTTCATGAGCTTGTGGACTTCGGGCTCGACCCAAGTTTGGCAGAACGTGGCAAGATTCTGCCGCGAATTGCCGTCGAGCAGCAGTTCATCATGAATCAAGGAATAGACCTGATCCGGCTGATGCTCGTCCGCGGGAAACGTGTATTTGGGGACGCTGACGGATAGATCGGTCGGCATCGTGAGTTGGCGGTTCTGGGAACTCTCGACCGAATGGCGGGCATGCAGGGCCATGAATAAAAACCTCCTGGCGCGGAATGAGTTGGCTTGTATCTTGCCGCAGATGGAAGGATGAGGCAAGGCACGGCGCAGGAGGATACGACGACAAAACGAGCCAATAATGAAGACACTGCTGGGCGAGCCAGCAGTGGCACCCAAGATGTTACCGGTTGCGGCGCAGGAGAATGGGCAGGCCAATTAGGAGCAGCAAAGCGGTTGTGGGTTCGGGGACAGAGGGATCGCGGGCTCCGAACAAGTAGAGGCCGTCGCTACCGCTGACGGTCAGGTAGAGGTTGCCCTTGACTGAGGCCGCCGAGGTGATTGCATCAATATCAATGGAGGCGAGTTCGGGGAAAAGATCGTAAAGCGGAACAACACGATTTTCAAAGCCTGGAACGATGCCAGGGAAGAAACCGAAGAGTTCGTCTGGATTGGGACCGAAATCGTTGATCTGGCCCACTAAAAAATTACTTTGAGAAACTTGAGTATAAGTTTGTCCAGCCGGCAAAGGAGTGCCATTTGCATCGGTAAGGCCATACCCATTCCCACCAAGGATCACCTGCCCACTGTCGCCATCGCTAATGTTCACACCATTCCCATCGGCACGATCTCTGATCGATCCCGGAAAGACAAAGCCCGAGGTATACAAGAATGATGCGAAGCTGCCATCGGGATTCCATAAAGCAGGTGACGTCCCTATCGTATCTGGTTCACTGGCGACACCCAGTATATAGCCTTTAGGGGTTACGCCGTTGAGGCTCTCAACAATCGAGTCCTGAAACAAACCGTCAGGGGTTTCCAGATACCCATCGAACGAGCCATCTGACAGAAATATTGCGCCATACGCATCAAACATGCGTAGCTGAGAATCCACTCCGTAGGTCAAAGCTTGTCCAAATGTGACAACGGGAGTGAGCGTCTGACCGAATTGAAACAAGGTTGATTCGGAATTTCCAAAGGGGCCGCAATTGGCCACAAAGTACAACTCTCCATCCGTGGCTTTCACCACAGGCGTCGTAGGTACGAGACTCGCCGGAGTTGGTACGACTTCGGTGAACGTTTTGGTACCCAACGAGTCCACTGTCCAGATACCGTTGCTGACGTTGAGATAGGCCGTGCCGTCGATGACTTCGAGGCCGGAGTTTATATTGGTTTGCGAAGTGATCTGCGTGAGACCCAACGGTGGGAGGGCGAACGCGGTGCTAGATGTCGAGGCGAGAATGAAGCAGCATGTCAGAAGAACAATGCGGTGCAGTAACATGCATCGAATCATGAGCTTGGCCCCCGGAATCCGTTGATGAAAAGAATTAGGTTCGTTCACCCCATGATAGCGGGGATTGTTAAGAATTGCCAACTCCGGATGGAGATTCAGCAAAAAGCACGCCAGCCTTGGTTAAACTGTTCAGTTGGTAACCAGCTTTTTCCTGCGAAACACTCGGCCGAAGTCATCCAGCACGAGATAAATCACCGGCACGGCGAGCAGCGTGAGTAGCAACGACAAGGCCATGCCGCCCACCACCAGCACGGCAATCGAGCGGCGTTCCTCGGCACCGGGGCCGGTGGCGATCAACAGTGGAACCATGCCTGCGATAAAGGAGATGGCCGTCATGAGGATCGGCCGTAGGCGGTCGCGATTTCCTTCGAGGATCGCTTGCTCGCGGGGCATGCCTTGGGCACGAAGTTGGTTGATGTGATCGATCTGCAGGATGGACGCTTTTTTTACCATGCCGAAGAGCACGAGAATTCCGAGCGCGGAATAGAGGTTCAGTGTCTCGCCGCCGATCCACAAACTCAACAGTCCGAACGGCACGGCGAGTGGCAGCGAGAGCAAGATCGTGATCGGATGAATGAAATGCTCATACTGCGCGGCAAGCACGATATACATGCAGACAAACGACAGCGCACAGGTCCACACGAATTCTTGCAGTGTGAGTTCCAACTCCTTCGCGCGACCCATCACCCGCGTGGAATAACCGGGGGGCAAACCGAGTTCGTCCGCGGCGGATTGTACGGCCTGAATGCGGTCGGCGAGCGCGTAGCCTGCACCGAGATTGGCCCGCACGGCCGACATCCGCTGCCGATCGAGCCGGTCGATCCGCGCGGGGCTGAATGTTTCTTCAAACGTAACGACGTTGTCGATACGGGTAAGCGGGCTGGTGCGACCGTCGTAACCAATGCCCGAAATCAACGGGAGCGCGGCCAAACCCACCATCGGCACTCTGGCCGCTGCGGGTGGCATCGCGCGAATATACAACTGCGAAATCGATTGCGTATCGTCGCGGTCAACGCCGACGAGCCGAAGCTCCACATCATAGGCATCATCGTCTTGGCTGTCATAAAAACGCGACACACGGTCATCGCCACCGACCGAGACGCGTAGCGTGTCGGCGATCTCCTGCACGTCGACGCCGAGCGCAGCGGCCCGTTCGCGATCGATGTGGGCGAGTAGATTGGGCTTATCCATGCGGAGCGTGGTATCGACGTCGACAATGCCCGGGATCTCGGCAACCTTGCGAGCGAGTTTTTGACTGAACTCAGCCAACGTCTGGAGACTTGGCCCGGTGACGACGAAGTCGATATCCACCGGAGCACCTTGCCGAAAAGAAGTGAGATTACGAATCGAAGCACGCAATTCGGGATAGCGTGCGATGATCTGGCGAACTTCGCGCATCTTGTCGCGCTGGTTGAAATTGCCTTCCCAAGCTTGCGAGGGATTGCCGGCAAGGAGTCCTTTCACCAAGCGGCTCCACGAGAAGGAACGCCCTTCGATATCTTCGAGCCGAATATACATGGCTGCCGAGCTTGTGCCTCGCACACCGCCGCCACCACCCACGGTCGTCAACACGTTGGTGATGCCTGGGATCTTGAGAACCTGTGGTTCGATGGCGTTGACGATTTCTTCCATCGACGAGATGCTCACCCCTTCGGGCGCGCTGATGCGGGCTTCGAACTCGGCTTCATCGACATCGGTCGGAATATAGTCTTGCTTGACCAACCGATAAAGGGGCACGTTGGCGGCGATGGTCAAAATCACGACGACCATCACCAGCCACTTGAATTTGAGCGAATAGCGCAGCAGGAACATGTACCCGCCTTCGATGAAGCGGTAGAAGCCCCGGCGCGATGAAGGGCCTGCCGCCGATTTCGAGTTCGCAACACCGGCTGGCTTATTTGCTTTCAGCATGCGGCTGCACATCATCGGCGTGAGTGAAAAACTCACGAGCATCGAAATCATCACCGCCACGCTCGCGGTGATGCCGAATTCAAAGAGCAAGCGGCCGGTCACGCTCGATAGAAATGAGACCGGTAAAAAAACGATCACCAACGACAGGGTCGTGGCTAGCACGGCAAGTCCGATCTCACGCGTCCCTTCGATGGCAGCGTCTTTGGCCGAGAGCCCTTTTTCTTCGATCACACGGAAGACGTTCTCCAGCACGATGATGGCATCGTCGATCACCACGCCCACCATCAACACCAGGGCGAGCATCGTCACATTGTTCAATGTGAAATCCATCGCCTTCATCACGGCGAAGGCACCGATGATCGACGTGGGGATCGCCACGGCGGCGATAATTGTCGACCGCCAGGAACGCATAAAGAGCAGCACGATGATGCTAGCCATCAAGCTGCCGGAAACCAGATGATTCTGAATCTCATGCAACGCCGCGCGGATGTAGCGCGATTGATCTTGCAGGACCTGCGCTTTCACGTCGGGTGGAAGTAATTCCTGGGCCGTTTTCAAACGCTCCTTCACGGCATCAATCACTTCGACGGTGTTCATGCCCGATTGACGCTGGATGAGCAAAATCACGGCCGGTTCGCCGTTGAACTTGGCCAGCGTGCGGCGTTCTTTGGTGAAGTCGACCGCCTCGCCGAGATCACGGATTCGCACGGGGACGTTATCGACGGTCGAGACGACAAGTTGGTTGAACTCACGCGAATCGGGCATACGGCCCAAAGTTCGCAGACTCAACTCGCGGTAACCGGCATCAACGCGGCCGCCGGGGACTTCGGCGTTCTGAGCCACGATCGCATCGTGAACCTGCATGATCGACAGGCGATAGGCCGCGAGTTTGTCGGCGTTGATGTTCACCTGAACGGCCCGTTCCACGGCCCCTTCGATCAGAACCTGTCCCACACCGCGCGCTGATTCGATGGTGCTTTTCACATAGCGATCCGCCATGAAGTAAAGCTCACGGGTATCGCGCGGTCCTGAGACGGCGATCGACATGATCGGCGAGGCATCGAGGTCCTGCTTCTGCACAATGGGGGGATCGATATCGGGTGGCAGGCGATTCATGATCGCGGAGATCGCATCGCGAACGTCCTGCGCCGCGACGTTGATATTCTGATCGAGCCGAAACGTGAGCATGAGCATCGACGTGCCGTCGGTGGAAATCGACCGCAATTCATCGAGGCCCGCGACCGTGGCAACGGCGTCTTCTAAAGGCTGCGTGACTTCGGATTCCACTTCCGACGACGCGGCGCCAGGATACGTGGTCTGCACGCGAATCGTGGGGAGATCGATGTTAGGAAAGCGGTCGATGCCCAAGTGTGGATAAGACGTTACACCGGCGACCACCACGGCCAAGATCAACATCAAGGCGAAGATGGGACGTTCGACGCAAACTCGGGCTAACCACTGCACGAAGATTCTCCAGATAGCGTGCGACTACGTTTTATCGCCGCTAGGTTTCGAAATTTCTTGAGTTGTTGTTTGAGGAATCTCTTCTTGCGGTGGATTCTCGGAATACTGTTCGCGTGGAATCACTGGTCCATCGTGACCCTCGCTGGCGCGCAGGACCACGACCGTGCCGTTTTCCAAGCCGCTCAAGATTTCGATGCGCTGTTCATCTTCACGTCCCGTGCGGACGGTTTGTTGTTTGGCGACGTTGTCGGCAACGACCCACACTTTTTGCACGCCGGCGAAGCGACTTACGGCCGTTAATGGCAACACAATGGCTTGTTCGTCGGGATCGACCACAACTTCGGCTTGCGCAAATAAACCGGCTTGGAATTCCAACGTTGGATTCGGCACGTCGCCTTCGATCAAAATCGAGCGAGTCGCCTGCATCACCGTGGGGCTGACCCGCGTCAGCTTGGTGGCAATCGGCGCGGCGATGTTGCGGCCACTGTTGATGTTGAGCGGTTGACCGACATGAATCTCTGAGGCACGACTTTCAGGAATGCCAGCCGTGAAGCGGAGCACATCCGAGCGAACGAGCGACACGACCGCCTGCCCTGCCCCCACGAATTCGCCGGGCGAAACCAAGCGCTCGCCCACGACGCCATCAAAGGGGGCCACGACTTCCGAATCGGTCACCATTTGCTTGGCCAGGGCCAGCTCCTTGCGACGGACGCCAATCATCGAGATCTGTTCGCCAACCATATTGATCGCGGCGTTGTAACGAGCTTGGGCTGCTTTTAACTGGGCCACCATCGTGTCGAATTCTTGCTCGGTGACGGCCCGTGAACTCAAGAGTTGCTGCGCACGGTTGACGGTGCTTTGCGCTTCGTTCACCAGCGCTTGTTCCATCATCGTGCCGGGGGCGGATGACGCATCGAATTGTGTTTCATCATCTTCTGGAGTGATGCCAATCGCCGCACAAGCTTGACGAAGTTGAGCTTCGGCCAAGCCGACGCGTAGATCGAGCTCGCTGCGGACGAGTTTCACTAAAACTTCGCCCTTCTTAACGACGCTGCCTAGATCGACGTTCACTTCCGCCACTCGGCCCGCGAGCTTGGAACCAATCACTGCATCTTCGTAGGCCAACAAACTCCCTTGCACGCGCACGGTTTGCGGCCAGGATTGAAGTTGAGCGCGGACGACCACGACTTCCTTGGCTGCGACGGGTGCGGTCGCTGTCGTTTGGGTTGCCACGGGCTTGGTGCATCCGATGAGCGCGGTACATCCAATAAGCGCATGGGCCGACAACAGCGCTAGGCGAACCCAACGAACGGGATACGTCGCAGGCATGAATGGATTCCGGCGGGAGATTGCAGGGTCAAAAAGGCGGGAGGAGGGCGTCCAATCACCTGTTACGCGGTAACCGATGGCCAGGTTCAATTTTAACCTAAGAAATAGCAGTTTCCCATCGGAACAAGCCCACGCCTTGTTGTGCCGCTAGTGGGACGAGACTTCCACACTGGTCGGTGTTAAACCAGCCGATTTCGCGGTGATTTTGATGGGGCCAGCTTTTCCTGCTTGGGTACGAAGGATCAGCATCGCCTTGCCGAAAAAAAGTTGGCGATGGTCCGCTTGAAACGGTTCCAACGATATGGGATTGCCGTTGCCCACGCCGGCAATCTCAGCAGGGCCGTCGACCTCGAACTCGATCATGTTCTCCGCCAAGGGGCACGGCACACCCTCTTTGCCCAAAGCCTCGACAAGCACGTAACAGAGATCATCCCCCGAAGCCGTGAGTTCCTTTCCGTCGGGGGTTAGCCGCACCTGGGCTGGCTCACCGGCGGTTTTCATCGTCGCCGTGCCGATTTCTTTACCATCCTTGTAAGCGATGACTTTGAGCTCTCCCGGTTCGTAAACCACGTCGTTCCAGCGGAGGCGATAGTCGTAGGTGCAATCAAAATAATAAGAGTCGACATGCTCGGGAAAGATTCCCAACTCGCAGATGCTTGCCCACGCCCGACCACTAAGTTCATCAAACTCGATCCGCAGATAGCGAGCTTGCGTGTCAACGTCATGCGGTGAGGTTTTCGGCCCGCCCCATTCCGGTTGGTTGCTGGTTGGTTTCGTGACAAGCGTTTCCCAATTCTCGCCATCGACCGACGTCTTCACGACGTAGCCATAATTCTTAGCTTCTTTTTCTAGTTCCAAGAGTAAGCACTTAATCGGTTTGATCTCGCCCAAATCGACTTCCAACCATTGCCCAGCCGTGCCTGCATCCGCGCACCACCGCGTGACGAAGTCGTCGTCGGCGACATAGTCGGGCTCCTTGCCGGGTTGACTCGAGCTCGCTGTGAATTTTGCAGCGGTCGCAAAATTGGTGGGGCGGGCCGGGACTTCGCCTTTTGTGCGGCGACCGAGCGACTTGCCGTTAAGAAATAACTCTGCCGAATCGCCGTTGGTGTAAACGAACACGGGGACATTCTTCCCCACGTGATCGGGCCAATTCCAGTGCGGCAGGATATGCACGGTCGTTTCCTCGGGCCGCCAATGACTGCGATAGAGCCAATAGCGATCTTTGGGGATGCCACACAAATCGACGATGCCAAAATAGGAACTGATCGCATCGGCGCTGTGCGGCGTTGGTTCACCCAGGTAATCGAAACCGGTCCACACAAACTCTCCAGCCACGAATTTGTCGTCCTGCATCAAACGAAATTCCGCGTCGGCCACGTCCGACCAGGGGGCACCATTCAAGTCGTAGGACGAAACCTGCAGACCGGGGGCGTAATCCGTTTTGGTCTCGGGGAATGGCAAGTTGTAAAACCCGCGCGAACTCAACGCCGAGGCTGACTCACTGTAGACAATCGGCTTCTCGGGCATGAGCTCGCGATGCTTGTCGTAGCGGCGCATGTAATTCCAACCGACGACGTCGACTCCTTCGTAAATGCCCTTGGCTACCTGTTCGGGAAAACAACTCCCTATCGTCGCGGGACGAGTCGTGTCGTACTTGCGCACGATGTTGGCCATCATGCGGACGCGTTCGGGATTGACCCCTTCTTCGTCATCAGGAATCTCGTTGCCGATGGACCACAACACCACCGAGGGATGATTGCGATCGCGCAAAATCATGCTCCGCAGATGACGCTCGCCATGTTCTTCGTGCGTCGGCTTGCCGTCGACGCGATCCGCAGTGTTGTTCCATTTGTCAAAGCATTCGTCCCAAACGAGGATGCCCATCCGGTCGCACAGCTCCAAGACCTCTCGCGCGGGGGCGTTGTGGCTGGTGCGCAAGGCGTTAACGCCCATCTCCTGCATGATTTCGAGTTGCCGCTCCATCGCGCGGGTGTTGAACGCCCCGCCCAGTGGGCCATGATCGTGATGCAGGTTCACGCCATACAACTGCACACGACGGCCATTCAAATGAAAACCGTCGTCAGCCGTGAATTCAAACGTGCGGATACCAAAAGGTGTCGTTTGCGAATCGACCGTTTGGCCGTCGACGATCACCTCGGTCTTTAGCGAATACAAATGGGGATGGTCCACATCCCACAGTTCGGGATTCACGACATTGGTCTCGTAGCCAAACTCTGTTTCACCAACTTGCAATTCAAGATCTGCGTCCGTGGTAGAAACTTTTTTGCCCGTGGGATCGAGAATCGTAAATTTAAGTTGTCCCTTGGTGGGTGCGGAGTTGTGGTTCTCGACGGTGATTGCCGCTTTGACGGTTGCTGATTCTTTGCTGACTTCCGGCGTCGTGACAAACACGCCCCAATGCGCGAGATGAATCGGCTCGCGAACTTCGAGCATCACCTTGCGATAGATCCCCGCACCGGGATACCAGCGCGTGCCGTGGTTGGTTGTGTCGACGTGCACGGCGACGACATTTTTGCCCTTAAGATTCACGTGGTCGGTGGCGTCGACGCGAAACGAGGTGTAGCCGTAATCCCATTCGCCGGCGAGCTTGCCGTTGATATAGACTTTGGGGAAGGCCATCACGCCATCGAAGTCGAGATACACGCGCGATCCCTCGGGTCGGTCGAGCGTAAACTCCTGGCGATACCAGCCCTCGCCTTTCCAGGGCAATTTCGCGGCGAAGCCATCTTCCTCGGGATCGAACGGACCGGCGATGGCCCAATCATGGGGGACGCGAACGTTGCTCCACGCGCTGTCGTCGAAGTCGGTCGCCTCGGCATTCGCGGGATCACCCTGCGTGAATCGCCAATCACTCAGCCGCGTGCTTTCTTCCGCGGCCTGAACGGCCACGGATGAGAGAACGACCCAAAAGCCAAAGAAAATGGCACAGCAAATACGATTCAAGCAATTCATCGAGACCGGCCCAACCTATCGAAGCATCTGAAAAGCGAAGCGCACCCTGCTGTAGTTTATGAACCCAAACCGGGAAACTAAATGCCCAGTCGCAGGCTTTAAGCATGGTGCCGCAGGAAGAAATTACCCAAACGGAGTTGGGCCTTAACCACAAATCACGAATTTGGCGGCGAGTCGCACTTAATTAGCGCAAAACTCGACCGGGGGTGCGACTCATGCCCGTGAGCAGGGCCAGCCCCACAGCGATTCCATAGCTCATTGGTTCGGGGACGGCCAAGGTGGCGACCACTTCGGGGATCACGCCGAAGTTCTCTTGCCAGTCGGCTAAATCCTCGGCGCTGAAGGGGTTGGGCGATGCACCACTTTGCCAGGCCAAAAAGTCGCGGCCATCGACGTCGCCATCGCCGTCAAAATCGCCCAGCAGTTGGGGGGCCGCATCGATGATATAAGTCGCAATCGACCGCGCGGGCAAGCTAATCGTGAACGAGTTGCCAAGCGCTGACTCCGCATTGTTCGTGAGGTTCGTCCCGCCGGTGAGCAAATACTTGGTGCCCGTGCTGCCCAGGGCGATGTTGGCAATGTTGACGGTCACGTTCGCCGATTGCGATTGATCGAGATTCAACACCATCACGGCGATGCTGCCATCGTCCTGCAACGCGGCATGCGTGCGAACGTTGTTGTTGCTGGTCGTCGCATTGACGAGCGATTCCCCCGGCTCGACCAATTTGTCGACCATCGAAATCCCATAGAAGGCCGAACCGCGAGCGAAGCCGCTCGAGTCATCCAGAAAATCTTTGGTGAGCATCTCAAGGTACTGCACGCTGGTGACCCCCAACCCAAGCCAGCTTGCGTAAGCATCGGCCACGAAAATCGATTCCACGCTGTTCGCGACGCCCGATTGCAGTGAGCCCATGTAATTGAACTCGGTGATCATGATCTCGGCTTCAGACAAATTATGAGTGGCCAAGGTATCGCGAATCCCCGCGTTCGAGCCGGTGTCCTGCCCCGCCGTAGTGCCGTTGATCATGTGCGGAATCTTCGTGCGCACTTGCGACAACAGACTCGAACCGTTGGCATTATCTCCCGCCCACGGATACCAATGAACCATCACAAAATCGACGTTGTCGGCCACGCCGGGTTGCGAGAGAACTTCGTCGTTCCAGTAGGCTTCGTTGGATTGCTTCGAACCGTTGTCGTTCAAGTCGGCGTAGGACCAACCGTAATCATCCGGCGGAGTCGCCAGCACGGCCCCGATCTTGATGTTGGGATCGATCGACTTCATCAACTCGGCATACTCGACAACCTCCTGACCATAAGTGGCAGGCGAGAGTGCGGGGTTGTCATCGCGATTCGTGCCGTTGTAGGGGACACGATAATCGACCGTGTAGCCGTTGCCACCGCCGTAATAACCCGTGCCGAACGTTTCGTTGCCGATTTCCCAATATTCGATGCCCACCGGCGCATCGCGATTGATCGCCAAGAACGAGTTGTAGCTGCTATAGACGCCGTCGGCTTGAGCCCACGATTGATACTCGCCGGAGGTCGAAGCACGCAATTTCGCCCAGTAGCCGGCGGTCTTCCAATCGTTCCCCTGCTGGTCGACGCCGATCACGATGTCGTTGGGAGTGCCGTAAATGCTCGCGTCGGCATTGGCATAGGCTACCCACGCCGCGGCTTCCTTGGGTTGTCCCCCGTAGTCGGGCACCTGCATCTGGCCACCGACAAACTTCATCGCTGAGCCGTAGTTGACTGTCACTACCGATTTGCCATTTTCAAGTTGATCGAGCAGCCCCACGAATCCGTTGAATCCCGAGCCCGGGCCGACGTAACCAAAGTTGGTGGGCTCGCCCCACCAGGGAGACAAGCCGCCCCCGGTGATGCCGCTTTCCCATTGAGGCCGCGCGACCGACCAATGCAGCACGTCGGCATAGCCGCCACCGCCATAACGAAGCGTGGTCACGCCCGCTTCTTCAAGCCGGTCGTCCACGGTGGGGTGAGACATATTGTTGTAATAGGGCGACGTGTGCAGACCGATGCCCAGCGGAGACATGACCGAGCGAACATTAGCCGCGTCGACGGTGACGGTGGCTGAGATTTGCGCGTGCAGAGATGTGGTCACGCAGACGCTGAAACTAGCGACGAGAATTACTAAGCAATTTCTGTTCGAGAGCATCTTCAAAATCTCTGCCCCAATTCTCAGCGCAGAGCACACTCACACGCCGTTCAAATGACTGTTAGTTGCGCATCACTCAGTTGATCGCTGACAAGTCCGTTACTTCATACGGACCAGCCTCTCCGCCCTTCGTACCGAGACTGTTAAATACCTCAATTGGTACGTCATAGCTAATTGAATGGACTGAACCATCGGCGAATACGCAATTGAAAGCTGACGAGTGAGCCGAGCCGAACATATACGTTTGGTTGAATAAGTTGCTTTTATCCGCTGTATTGTCTGGGGCACAAAGAGTTCTCCACGATCCATCACTGAGGGGCTGGGCCATCGTGGAACGCATCGTGTCGGGATCCCATCCGTCGAGCCACCCGCGATCGTCGGACGGATCATTTCCGTGACCATCGTAATGTTGCTGGAAGACGTACTTCTCGCCAATCATCAGTGTGTGACTCGTACCATCAGTGATCTGAGAGACTTTGGTAGGATCTGCAACCCCAGTGACAAAAGCACCCGGAGCAGGGTTAGGGCCACAAGTGGCTGTGCCGTCACGCTTCCACGACGAACGAACGATCACACCGTCGAAAACGCCATTGTTCGCAGGTGAGCCGTAGCCGCTGCCATTGGGACTCCAAAAAGAGTTTTCCACTCTGGCGCATCTTTCATAATCTCGAGTGGCTATGTACATCGCGGCTGCATTGCTCGCGCCTAATGTAGCTGGCTGAGCCGCTGCATAATCCATCAGGTAACTTGGTCCCCAATTACTTTCATGCAGCGTGGGACCACGCCGAGACGGACAGTTGTATAACGGAACATGACTGCTCTGGACGACATTCGTATCGCCAATATTATGCAGAGCCCCTTGCTCCAGATACGGTAGGATTTGATACGCCCAACTCATGCCTTGCTTCTTGCCGACCCAGGGTTTGCCATTTTGAGCGTAACATTCAAGGCGGTCACCGTAAGTTGCTCCACCCGTTGGAAACTCCTTGCGGGCGCTTTCGTAATTGAGGATCGACAGGCCAATGTTCTTCAGATTGTTTTTACACTGGGTACGCCGGGCGGCTTCGCGCGCGGCCTGAATCGCCGGCAACAACAGCGCCACCAACACGCCGATGATGGCGATCACCACCAGAAGTTCGACCAATGTGAATGCGCGTCGCACGATGACCTCCTCAATTCCTTTTACGATTCGTCGAACAACGCGGCACGGCTTGTTCCAAACCGTACCGCGTTGTTCAGACTCAAGTCTTGTTGCCACTATCTCCGACGACACCCGGCCAACAACGCCACCGACATCGCTAGCCACAAACTCGCCGGCTCGGGCACGGCTACAAAGCCCGCAGTCAATGCGCCCACGGGATAGCTATTTTGCCAATCGCTTAATGACCCCACGCCAGGATCGCGCTGCCAAGCCAAAAAGTCGCGGCCATCGACGTCGCCATCGCCGTCAAAGTCGCCGGGGGTGGCGGTCGGAGGCACAAACTCCAAGGCAACATTATCGAGGCGGATCACATTGCCGGCATCTGTGCCAAAACCGCCGGAGTTGAAATAAATCTGGAAGTAGATATTCGAGGCATCATCAAACACGGGCACGGGAACAGGGCTGCCATTGGTCGTGGGTGCCGTACCGGAATCGAGATCCCAAACGATTTGATTCCAGTCGTTATCGCCCACGGGTGCGACGAAGGTGCTGTTCCAAATGTCAAAACCATCCAGCTTGTCACCGTCGCTGTTCACATCGACGTCGTAGACGGCTTCGTAGTCGCCTTTATAAATACCTACCGCACCACCCACGGGGGTCGCGGCTTCGGTGTCGCCGTTGTTGCCGATCACCTTGAGATCGAACGTCATGCGATAGTTGGCCGGGTTGTTTTGGCCTTCTTGTCCTTCCGCAAAGCCAAAGCCTTCGCCATAAAAGCCGTGAAAACCACCCAGACCATAATAGAAATAAGATCCCGCGTTGTTGGTCGCATCGACGGTAATTTCGTAGCTTTGAATGCCACTCACCGCGTCGGTATCGATAATGGCTTCGGTGAGAGCGGGACTACCATTGCCGCCGCCGCTGAAGCTATAACCACCGGGATACTGCTGTGGACCTGGCAGCGGACCTTCAAAATCCTGTACGGTCAATTGGGCCTGCGCGGTACTTGCTAGCAGCAAATTCAGCGTCACAAACAAAGCTGAAAAGGCAGCTTGATACCTCATGGGGAAACTCCTTAGGAGAAAAGTGTGATTTCATGCCGTAACCGCCGCGGGAACGGGCAGGACCCGCGACGGCACGGCCTCTACTTCAGAGGGATCGAGTGAATTGCAATTAGCGGCCAACTCGACGCGTTCCCAACAACAACACGCAGCATGCACCCAGCACCAACGACGTCGGTTCGGGAACTGCGGTCCATTCTACGTTGTCGAGGTAATAGCGCGGGTTGTAGGGCTGAACAGCTGGGTTGCTGCTATCCCATTCATAGGCATAACCGGGCGACAAGTTGATCGACAGATTCCAGAAGGTCGCGGTCGGATCAAAGGGTTGCATCGCGGCTAGCGGGATCGACACGTGTTGAATCGTATCTTTCAGGGATGTATCAATCGTGGGGTTGGCGTATTGATTAATCGTGCCCCCCACGCCGCCGCCGACTTGGAACTCCACCGTGATTGCTTGGCTGGCATTGTTGGGGAACCAAAGGCTGTCGACAATGACATCGAATTCCAGATGGGTGTTGGAATTCCAATCGGGAATGGTGATGTCGGGCGTGGCCCAGTTTTGGCTCGTGATTTGGCCAAAGTACTGCTGAGGCTTCACACCCAACCAAAGCGTCGAACCACCGGCAGGGGTCGCCGTGGCGAAACCGGGGTTGCCTGAATAGTTGAACCAGCCCTCTGTGCCGCCGAAGTAAGTTCCGCCGGGATCGAAGTCCGAGTGAACTTCTGCCCAAGCGCTGCCACAGGAAAGCGTCAAACCGAGCATGGCTGCCGCCACACAATACTTCCGTATTTTTCCAGCCCATCTCATCTTCATTAGAAGCAACTCCAGAAAAGTGATTTAGAAAAGCTGACCCTGCCACCGGCCGTGCACAGCCGAGAGCAACATCCCAATTGATCGCGGCGTGCCGTCACACCGAGATCGACATTTTTGAAGGATAAGCAGACAACCTGCAACAGCCTCTGCCCCGAGGAATTGCCGAGAACGCACTCGCGTGCGGATTTTTCGCAGCCCACTGCCCGTGGCTGGAAAAGAAAAGTCTTTCTCACCCTCTACTCAATTTCAGCCGATGCGCGGGAAATATCGCAAACAAATTCCAGAATTTTTGCGATAAATCGCTTCCTTTTGCTGAATCTAAGTAAGAGAATCCTCCGTGCTTGCAACCACTAGGCCAGAGCTTTGCAATGCACGGCTAATCTGTTTATCTCGGGGCAGGATCAACGCAACTGTGAATTCCGATGAACTTAACACCGTGAGCCCGGAAACGGCGACTCGGTTTGTGGAATTACTCACTGTCCATCAGCGCAAGCTCCACGCCTATATCTCGACGCTCATGCTCGGCGATCCCGCCGCGGCCGACGTCCTGCAAGACACCAACATCGACCTGTGGTCGAAGATACACGATTTCGATTTCGAACGACCGTTTCTCCCTTGGGCCTTTGCGTTTGCCCGGCAACGAGTGATGGCGTTTCGCAAGAGCCAATCGCGTTCGCGGTTGCTGTTTAGCGATGCCGCCATGGCCCGCATTGATGAAGAATGCACGCGGTTGGCCGGTGAAGCCGATTCCCGTTTGGCGGCGCTGCAAAATTGCCTGAAGAAACTCAACGACCGTCAAAGCTATCTCATTGGCGAACGTTACCATGCTAAGGTTTCGGTGAAGCTGCTCGCCGCGCGACTGGGTGAGACTGCTCACAACGTCGCTTCGCAACTTCATCGGATCCGCATGAGCCTGGCACGCTGCGTGGATGCCACCCTGGCCGCGGAGGAACGATCATGAGCCTCCCTGAGCGAAATCCACAAGTGCGCCGTCTCGAAGAGCTGATTGACTTTGTGCTTGATGGTTCGTGTACCGACGACGAACGCCAAGAATTTTCCCAGCTGATTGACGATCATCCCGAGTTGATCAAAGGCCTCACCGAAGAAGTTTTCGTCCACAGCCTGCTGCAATGGCAGAGCGAAAACATTGAACGCGATCTGGCCGTGTTCGGTGTGACCGAAGCCTTGGAAGCGATCATTCCCGCACCGCCCGCCAATGATGTGAAGCGCGAGGCCATGCGCCGGTTCACGACGCTTGGGCTCGCCGCGGCGATCTTGATCGCGGGAGTTTATGCTCTCTGGCAAGCTCGCCAAAACCCCAAATGGCAGGACGTTGCGGTCGCCGAAATCATTGAAGTCGAGAATGTCTCGTGGATGGACGATTCGTCGGCGCTCAAGCCGGGCGACTTAGTCGTGCCGGGTCGCCTGCGGACCGAAGCCGGCGAGTTCACAATGCGTTTTCGCACGGGGCCCATCGTGCGCGTGATCGGTGCGGCTTCGCTGATGATCGAGTCCGATATGCTTGTGCATCTCGATCAAGGCTTGGCAACGGCCCGTGTTCCCAATTCGATGAAGGGCTTCACAATCAAAACTCCGGTGATCGACGTCATCGATCAAGGCACCGAGTTCGGCGTGGCGACTCGCAAGAATGGCTTTACCGACGTGGTGGTGTTCGACGGCAAAGTGGATCTGGCCGACCATATCAACACGGGCAATGGACTCACAAGGTTGAAACAAGGCCAAGCGGCTCGCGTCGATCGCCAGGGCGAGATTCAGCGCATCATGCAAGTTGGCCGCAACCAACGCGGCAGTTGGTGGACCGCCGATTATCCGGGTTCCGGCGTGAACGTGATTCGTGAAGTCCGCGACAATATTCCTCCGGCGGATGGCTCGCAGTATGTCTGTTACCAGATCAACTACCATGGTTTGGGCGATGACGTCTTTGCCTATGTCGATCACCCCCATCAATGGAATGGCCTGACCGCGGCGGGGCTGCCCGAGTTTCTCGTCGGTGCCGATTTTGTGAAGACGTTCAACGATTATCGCTATAAAGACGATTTCCAAATGACCGTGGAAATGGCTCAACCGGCGAATCTGTACATCTTCTTCGACGACCGCGTGCCGCCACCCAAGTGGCTCACCGATCAGTTTGAAGATACGGGCGTCGATATCGGACTCGATGAAGGCCCCTGGCCAGCGGGTGATCAAGCGTTGCGGCCCGATTTGCCCGTGTTCAAGAACGCCGGCGGCGGCGGACAAAGCATCGACAACACGTTCTCGGTCTGGCATCGCCGGTGTGTCGACGCCACGCCGATTGTGTTGGGCATCGTGGGCGAAGAACGACAAGCCCGCGCGATGTACGGCATCGCCGCAACGCCGCTCGGTTTCGGCGCGGTCGCCCCGGCCAAAGCATCTACTGAGAATTAATAGCTCAAAGCAATCTTAGGCCGGTTTAATTAAAACTCCACCGTCGCGAAGTAATCGTCGAGCGTTTCCGCCCGGCGGATTTGTTGCACGCTGCCGTCGGGCTTGAGGAGCAATTCCGCACAGCGTAACCGGCCGTTGTACTGAAAGCCCATCGCGTGGCCATGCGCGCCGGCATCATGAATCACGAGCACGTCGCCAACTTCTAAGTTGGGAAGTTCGCGGTCGATGGCGAACTTGTCGTTGTTTTCGCACAAGGAACCCACAACGTCGACGTTGCCAGCCGCCGGCTGATTCTCTTTGCCGATGGCGGTGATGTGATGATACGCGCCGTACATACCCGGTCGCATGAGGTTCGACATACAGCCGTCGACCCCCACGTAGTTCTTGTATGTCTCCTTGCGATTGATCACCCGCGTCACCAAATATCCAAATGGCCCGGTCATCGAGCGGCCGTTCTCCATCAGAATGTTGACGGGGTCCAATCCCGCGGGAACGAGAATCTCCTTGTAAAGTTTCTCGACGCCGGCGCCAAACTCGTTCAAGTCGATTTCGCTGTCCGTGGGGCGGTAAGCCACGCCGATGCCGCCGCCCAGGTTGATGAACTCGATGTTAATGCCGACTTCACGTTTCACCAACACGGCCAGCTCGAACAACATGCGCGCCGTGTCCCAGAGCGATTGCACGTCGCGCTCGTTGGAGACGATCATCGCATGCAAGCCGAAACGCTTGGCACCCAACTCACGGCAGCGTTGGTAACCTTGCAAAATCTGCTCGCGGGTGCAGCCGAATTTCGCTTCTTGGGGATTGCCGATGATCGCATTGCCGGTGCGTTCGGGGCCAGGATTAAAACGAAAGCAGATCGTTTCGGGCATGCCCGTCGCGGCCACGAGCGTGTCAATCAAACTGGGGTGATCGAGATTAATGATCGCCCCCAACTCGACGGCCTGCTGGTATTCGGCCGCTGAGGTGTTGTTCGACGTGAACATGACGGAGTCGCCGCTCAGGCCCAACCGCTCGCTGATGATCAACTCGGCCACGCTCGAACAATCGGTGCCGCTTCCTTCGTCGCGGAGGATCGAAACGATGTGGGGGTTGGGGGTCGCCTTGACGGCAAAGTACTGCTTAAAGCCAGGGTTCCAATTAAAGGCGGCCAGCAGATCGCGCGTTCGCTGGCGAATGCCTGCTTCGTCGTACAAATAAAACGGCGTGGGATACTTTTCCAGAATGGGGGCCAACGTCGCGGCATCGAACGGCAGAGTCTTTTCCATGGCTCTCGGGCTTTTACAGTCGGGTGGGAGGGTTCACGGCGAGCCTCGGATTGTAGCAAATGCGACTAGCTCGCGCAATTCACGATTCACAGGACGTGATTTGAAGATGTATTAGCCGCAGGCGGTAGCCAGCTGTTTTGCCACGTCATGACCGTCGGCTACCGCCTGCGGCTAGAAGAAAGACCGTTCTCGGATAGGAAAGTTCGCTCTGTCGCGCGAATCACTCCACCACGACTTGCGGCGCTGGCTTGGCGTACCATTCTTTGAGCACGTTTTCCGCTTCCTTGCCGTAGATGCAGAAGCCGCGATTCTCGGTGGCCTCTTCGTGGGGATAAAGCCGCGCCGGCCAATCCCACCAGGCGTAGCCCATGAACCAGGGCGCAGTCTCGAAGGTTTTCAAAAACGCGCGGTAGTAGTTGGCTTGCTCAGCATCATCGAGCGGACTATCGGGAAGCGCATCGGGATGCGACCAAGGATAACGCGCACAGCCACGGACGTTGGTCACGCCTGTTTCGATCATCATCACCGGCTTGTGCCATTTCGCGCTGACGAGAGCCAATTGATCCCGAACTTTGACCAACTCCGCGGCGATCTCGGCTTCGCTCGTTGTTTGCTTGACGGCTTCTTCCATCGCAACGCCTTCGGGCGGTGGCACGGGGTAGTAGCCGCTCACGCCGATGATGTCGACCGCATCCCACCAGGGGAGCGTCATCTCACGGCCATGATTGATATCGTAAACAAGCTGACCATCGTAGATCGCACGAACTTCACCAATCGCCTGTCGCCACTCGTCGACGAACTCCTCGGTGGAGGACATCTCACAACCGAGGCAGAAGATTTCGACGTTCTGCTCCTTAGCAATTTCGGCGTAGTGAATCAAAAAGTTTTGATAGTGATTCCACCAATGCACCCACGCGGCAAGGTCTTTTACTTCGCCTTCGCGCATCACGGGGTCGTCACCCCAGGGATCGAGTTCACCCGTCGTGCCTGCGGCTTTTTCTGCGGCCGTGACTGGCCGATAAAACTTAATCCACGCCCGCCAGATTTGGTCATCACAATTCACGACCGGTTTCAAAATGACTTTGAGATTGTTATCGCGAGCCAGTTGGATGGCGTGGCGCACCTCGTCGTCGCTTACCATCTGCGGGTTGTCGTCGCCCCACGTGAAGTCGGGATCGTTGTGCGATTTCATGTTCGTGCCGAACGCGATACAAACCCATTCGGCACCCGTCTCGGCCAAATGCTTCATCGATTCCGCGGCCTCAGGCGATTCGTAATCGCCCCGCGAACCAACCCAACCCCAGGAGATGCCTTTCACGAACTCGTGCTTTGTGTTCTCAGGTGGTGCGGCGTAAACAGTTTGCGCAGTGAAAACCAACAGGGCAAGAAGGAGAACAAGATGCATTGATTATCTCCACCGTCGGCTGCCGCCTGTGGCCAGGAATGTCAGAAAACAAAGCAAAAGAGACGACGGCTCAGGCACTTGAGAAGAGATCGATTGTAATTCGGATTCGTTGCTTGTTCCGTACTGCGCTTGCCAGATTTCCAAGTCCAACTCGTTCACGTTGCCATCGCCATTCGCATCGCCATCGGCCAAAGTAGCCGTGCCCGCGGTGCCGAAGCCTCGTTGCCAAGCTAAAAAGTCGCGTCCATCGACGTCGCCATCACCATCAAAATCCGCGTTGTCGGGAAATAAATCCACCAAGGCGATGTTATCGACATAAATCGTGGCACTACCGCTGGGCCATGTGCCGTCGAAGCCAATGTGAAACGCCAGTCCCGATATTCCCGCCGCCAGATTAAATGTGTTCAGTGGAATCTCGACATGAAATGATTGCGTCACGCGGCCATTGATGTCGGCAAAGGGAAATGCTTGAGTCCACGCCCCCGGCGTGGGTTGAAATGAGACGTGCATGTTGAGATCGCTGAGCCCGCTGGGCAGGCTTGCGGTCACATAGCTGACATCCATTTCTAGTACATAGTTGTCGATGTCGTCGGCGAGCGCATTCTGCAGCGTTTGCAATTGTGTGCCGTTCATGTTGACTCGGGCATCCCAGGTCCAGTCATCATCAGTCTTCGTGATGGCGAGGCTCTTCGAACCGTCCGTGGCTCCCGTGGTTGTGGCTTGAGCCAACGAACTTGTGCTGCCGCTGAAATTGGGAAAGGCAAAACCGTCGAGTCCGGATTCAAAACTGTAGAGCAAGGTTCGGGCACCCGGTGCAGGTTGATCACCGGGATCGGGGTTCGTGCCATTCATGAACGCTGAAAGCCATTGGGCCGTTTGTTGATTGGTGGGCTGATTACCACCGTTGGGATTCATGTTCCATTGACTGCCTGCGGAACCTTGCATATCCCACTGCCAAACATGTGCGGCCAGGAATTCTCCCGCGGCCTTGCGGCCATCAAGGGCTCGCATGAAGCCTTCGAAGGCCATGTTCTGCTCGTCTTGATCGAGAGTTCCGCTGCCGTTTTGTGGAGAAACCGTCGTGCCGTTGTAGGGCAGATAACCGATCTCGGTGAATTTGACCGGCAAGCCGGCGCCCCCTTGTCGTGCGGCAGCGAAAGGTAAGATTTCGTTATCGAGTTTGGTGTTCCAAGCATTTTCCACCTGAGTGATGAAATCCAGGTTGGGATAGCTGCCCGAGGCGTTGGCCTGACCGTTCGATAAAAGCCCAGTAAAATACGAATCAATCCCCACGAAATCGACCGCCGGGTGATCCCAAATCGCGCTGGCGGTGTTGGCATTGTTGTAGCTATCCCAATTCGCGGCATAACCGATTTGGCCCGTAAAGACGCCGTCGACCGCATTCAGAACCGAAGTCCACTTCGGATTGTTGCCGCTATTGAGTTCCAGACCGCGCATTTCCGTGCCGATAGTCACCGCATCTGCACCATTGGCTTCGGCCATCGCGGCGACGTCGACGATATATTGCTGATAGTTGTTCCAAAAGTTGGTCCACTCTGCTGAGTTCGGTGTCGGATTGTAGAAGCCGCGCCACTGCGTGAAGTTGACCGGCTCGACAAAGGGATTCACGGTCACGCGCATGCCGAGTTGTTTGGCGCGTGCGATGCCTGCAGCGATGTGACTTAATTCGGGGCCACTCGATGACGTGGAGGCGATAGCCCCCGTGCCGGGCGTGTAGTAACGCACGGGGCTCAACGAAACTTCGTCGAAGCCCGCGTCGTGCATCGCTTGCACGGCATTCTGCCAGACAGTCGCGCCGTTACCAAAGTTGCCCCACGACACCATGTTGAAACCAACACCCGGATCGATTCCCGGCTCGTAGAGCACGGGGTTGGCGCAAGCAAACGGCAGATGAAACGTAAGCAGTAGAGCGATCGCCGGCAAACAGAGGATACGGCTTAAGCAGATCAAGCGCATGGGCCGTCTCACTTTGAATCGATAAAGGACTTACGGCTTAGGGACTTTGATCTCTAAAGGCAATTGAGCGGTGTCGACGATGATCTCTGTCGTGCCGAGACCCGTCGCGATTTTTGGAATCAAGAGCTTCCCCGCCTTATCAGTGGCATAGCCGATGGCCACTTTGTGCTTGCCGGGGATCAGGCCATCGCCGAACTTGTAGCTCGTGGCTTCGGAGAATTTGCCTTCGGCATTGAGATCGGCCGTCGCCACGCGAGCATGCATCCCTTCAACCACGGGGGGATCGACGGCCTGAAATTGCAGCTTCATTCCCGAGGCCGGAATGGTCGAGCCATCTTCGTAGGTCAATTGCCCACTGACGGGGATGTATTCGAATGGCGCGCTACTGCCGCAGCCGACGCAAATTAAGGTCAACGTTAAGAGCGAGACCAGCCGAACGTTCAATTTAAACATTTGTCAGAAATCCATTGCTCTCAAGAAGCCGTGGCCTATTTTTCGTTCGTGTCCGCCAACATCCCGTCCTTTGACATGTTGATGCGCTGCCAAACGCCAAAATTCTCTTGACGGATTTGTGAAGAGTTTCCGCTGTTATCATCCGCACCGATGTAGGCCCCGTAACCAATATTTCCCGGTTGAATGAAATCGCTAATGAAGCGAACGCTGCCATCGGCCATCGCGACAAAAATTCCGCCAGGGTGAACACTACGCATTACCGATTGTCCACTGTCCACATCCGCGGCGTCCATGCATTGGGCTCGCATGGCTTGCTGGCCTAGTGAGGCAACAGTGTTCTGTATGCGATCAACATCGTCTTCGCCTGATCCACAGCTATTAGGCGCATTGACACCATTTGAGGCATGACGGCAATGATAATTAGAGCCACAAAGGCCCATCGCCCACACTCCTCGTCGATCTGATTGATCGAGTCCCACGCGCATCTCACCAAGCAATATCGTGTTCGTCGTGCCGTCGGTCATCTTCCCGATCGACATTTCCGGACCACCCACTCCCTCGATCGCGAATCCACCCAGACCCAGATTGTAGTCCAGGTACTGGGACATGTTGCCACTTTCCAATCCGATCGCCTGTTTGTTAAGCGAAATGTTTGGCCAATACTGATGCGCATTGAGCCCATAGTTTCCACGTGCCCAACGCCCTTCATCGGACTCGACAAAAAAGTTACCTTGTCCTGTATCGCTGGGACATAGCATAACGCTCAATTCCGTGGAGCGAGCAGCCTCGTTCACGGCATCGGACATGCGAACCGTTGGACTGATTGTAAATTGATTCTGGAGATTGGCTTGCTCAATGTAAGGAAGTAAATCAACGATCCAACTGCCAAAGATACGATTGTACTTCAACGGCTCCATATTCGCTGCTGGAACAGTAGCAGAAGCTGGAAACACTTTGCGGGCGTCGTGATAATTGAGAACACCCAACCCCAAATTCTTGAGATTATTGGTACACTGTGTACGTCGAGCTGCCTCACGCGCGGCTTGGATCGCTGGCAGCAACAACGCCACCAAGATGCCGATGATGGCAATCACCACCAGCAACTCCACGAGAGTGAAACCCAAGACGTGCCGTTGATTTTTTCCTCGTGAACGCATTGTTCCTACCTCCGTACCTCTGCTCTCAACCGCCATTGATTCCTCGAATCCACTGAACGGGGGTGGATCATGTTCCCAATAACAAGTCGCGGGCTGCCCCACCGCGTGCTGAAACTGATTAACAGATTCCAGCACAACGTCCGCGACCGATGAATGCTGCTCCGACTATCAACACCAAGACGAGCGCTGTTGGCTCGGGAACGGCTTGCACCGCTGCCAGCGCGCCGCCGTTGTAGGCCGCTTGCCAAGCAGCAAGATCGCCCGTGCTGTATGGAGTGGGAGACTCACCTCGTTGCCATGCCAGGAAATCCCGGCCCGTCACGACGCCGTCGCCGTTGAAATCACCAGGTAAGCTGTCGACGACTTCGCTAATCAAACGGAAGTTATCAATCTGGTAGATGGCTCCTCCATCTGTGCCGGTTCCTAAGATGATGCCCAACTGCTCTGTCCCTTCGAGCAGACCAACATCGGTGAGATAAATCAAATTCTCGGGATCGCCGTTATCGACAAAATCTGCGAGGTCGAAAATCAATGTCTGCGTCGTTTGCTCTGAAGCTTCTACGAGGTCAAAGCCGGGCGACGCAGCTTGATAGTAGTTGCCCGATTCATCTTGGAACGCGAGCCAGAGGTTTGAATAAGTTGGACTGATGGGAAATTGATCCTGGAACGTAATATCAATCGCGATGCGGCTCGCAGCGTTGACGCGATCCACCAAATCGTCGATCTTCGCTTGATCCGACGGAGTTGTGGTGGCGTCGAGGGTGTACGCGCTGCCCCAGGAAAATCCATCTGCCAACGGCGTGCGATCGATCTGCAAAGCCGAACTTCCATCCGTGGCACCCGTGCTGGTAATCGATAGGGGCGTTGCGGGACTTGCGGTCGGATTCTGCGCCCAACCCTCAAATCTCTCATCAACACTGGGAGTTGCCGGATTATCGGGTGTCTCCCAAGAAAACAAGGTGTGCTCTTCAAAGACAGGAACACCGGTGAACTTGATGTTGTCGATCGCAAAGTCGACCGTACCACCCCAACTGCCGTTGGATTGAAAGCCAATGTCAAAAAATGTCGATGCGCTCGATAGCGTTAATGTTTTGGTGGGACCAAAGGGAATCGCTACGTGCACTGAGGTTGGTCCTGTCGAAGTTAGCACGGCACCATCAGCGGTGGCTCCTCCGCTAAGTGCTGGCCACGACCCAAATCCCGAATTGCCATTAATGAAGGACCCAGTACCGTAGCCTTTAAAACCACCACCACCATCCGTACTGCTGTTGACGAATAACCCGAGCTGAATAAAGCCATCCGTTGCAGCGCTGAAATCCCAAGCCAAATCAAACTCCAGCTTAGGTGTTCCACCGCCCCCGATCACGCTGCCAGCGAGATCAAAAGCGGCAAATGCCTCGGCAAAGCCTTCGGTGGCCGGACCGAAATTCGGCGTGGTTGCAATGTTATTCTTGAACCCCGACGTGACGTTATCAATGAGCAAGGCTTTCGTGCCATCGGTCGCCCCAAAAGTGGATTGCACTAAGGTTTGAGTAGAGCCCGTTGTCCACGGAATGATGTCACTCGCGTTTTCAAAGGAAAAGATTGCAGGTTGAGCCTGAACAACAGAAGCCGCACATAAGACGACTGCTAAGCCGGTCGCGGAAACGCATTTCTTGAAAGATCGAATCATTGTCAATTACTCCCTCGTAATCCGTTGCACCCTAGATGTTGGTCCGCCACGGCCTGCTCAGAACAGTTCCGTTTGAATTTATGCCTTACGTAAGAATCGATTTGCAAACACCGGCCCTGGTGCCCTCACACGAGGGCCGGTGCAAATTTCCAAACCACTATGCCTTCTTCATTCCACGTCGCCCAAGCAGGGCTACGAAAGCCAATCCGACGAGCGAAACAGTTGCTGGTTCGGGAACAAAGAAGCGAATGTTATCCACGTTCATGATGAGATTCTGGGGATGGCTGAACAAATTGAGCCCCACCAGATCCACCGCGTTCATGTTGTTCATGCCCGCCAACGACCAGGTCACATCGTGAAACTGGCCATCGATGGGGATCGATTGGCCCGAGCCACCGTCAATGCCTTGGAAGACAAAGTTGTTAGCTTGAATGTAAGCGCCCATGCCAACCGTGCCGCCGCCGTCGAGGGGATCGGTGGCCGAAACCGTGAACGTGACGTACTTGTAGTTGGAAACGTCCGTTGCCCGGCTGTTGAATGTGTTGCCATTCCACGCCGTGCCGTTACCCCAACCAATGGCTGCCCCCTCTGAACCACCCAAGTCGGTCCACTGCAAGGATCCGGTACCTGCTGGATTGTGAGAAAGCCCCACCTGATTGGCGGCGCTGCCATTATTGCCTAGCACAGCTGTCCGATCGAAGTTGACGATTGCCGTCTGCAGGCCACCATCGCCGGTGCCGGTTTCGTGGGTGATCAAGTCGCGAGAGCTCAGCGGCGTGCCCCCGGCACGAACTTCGCGGAGCGTCCAGGTGACGTTCCCTTCGGCCGCGTGATCAAAGACGTTGAAACCAATCGTCCGTAAGTAGACGGATTGGGCAGGAGACAATCCCGTGAGCGGCACTTGATAGGTATTCACGCCTGGCGAGACATTCAGATTGGCGAGCGTGACGTAGTTGAAGCCGGTAGAAGCTTGAACGTAAAACTGTACGCCAATATCGCCGACGCCCGAGTGACCAAGATCAAACTCCAACCAATCGAGACCGGTTACGTCGGTACCGCCGCTGGAGCCCGTCGCGGATTCGCGAACGCGGTTGCCGCCATCACTAAAAGCAATCGTTGAACCGGCAGCGCCAGTTTCGGTCAGCGTGAGCTCACCAAAAGTCGCATTCGAGATTGTGGCCGTGTTCGTGCCGAAATTCTTCACCCAGTTTTCAATATTCGGCGAAGCGTTGCCCGTATTGTCCCAGGTGTACAAGGCGCTCGGCGCTTGCGCCCGAGCCGCACTCGAAATAGAAAGCGTCGCTGCGACAACGAGGCCCAAACAGAGGCCCTTGCGCAGAACGTGACACAGGTGTTTCTTCATTAGAACTCCTCCCTCAAGGTGCTGAATGAATCTCAAAAAGACCAGCAATTTAGAAAAGTTGGGGATCAGGCAGCTAAAATCTGCTCAACTACTTGACCTGCCCGATTTTAGGCACGGTTTTTCTGCTTTGTCAACTATTTTAACAACGATTTTGAGGTTTTTTTACGCATACCTTGAATATCTCACACTGGGCAATGCGGCATCGTGCAAGCATGCACCCTAAGTCAATTTGCCAAAAGCAGATAGCGCGTCAGGTCGCTTAGCTGGCTTGAGACGTTGAGCCACGAACAATCAGGTCCGCCCCCACGCGGATCGTCGTCGGGGGGTGATCGGCGAAGTCGCCATCGAGCCGATCGAGGATTAACTGTGCCGCGCGACGGCCGATATCTTTGGGCCGTTGGCGCATCGTGGTGAGAGGGGGCCGCAAGCTAGCAGCGAAATCCAGATCGGCGAAACCCACGACCGAAAGATCCTCAGGGATGCGCAGCCCCAACTTCGTGGCGGCTTCATAGATATAGAGTGCTTCGTGATCGGTGACGCAAAACACCGCCGTGGGCCGCGGTTCTTGCCGCAAAATCTCCTCGGCGATCTCGGGGCCGTCGGTGCCCCAAGGATTGAGCCGCCAGCTTTTGATTATCACTTCGGGGTGATCGGCCAGCGCTTGCTCGAACGACTCGCGGCGACGCACAGCCCAAGCTTGCCAGGCCGTTTCGCGCGACGACAAACAAGCGATATTTTTGTGTCCCAGCGACAATAAATGCTGCGCCACGGCCTTCGCACAGCGTTGTTCGTCGGTTTCAATCGAATCGGCGATCTGTTCTTCGGAGAACTCGTGATCGACCACGACCACCGGCACGCGGCGTTCTAAAAGCTCGCGAAAATGCTCGTAGTAAGCCACTGCGAACGACGGCCAAAGAATCAATCCATCCACGCGGCGATCCAGCAAACGGCTGATCTGCCCGAGCCCTTGGTCGTCGTCCTTTTCGAAGTGGGGCATCTCCTGGCAATCGCCCACCCAGACCGTGATCGGCAAGTAGTCCGCCCCCGCCAGCACCAAATGAATCCCTGCCAGCACGTCGACCCAGAAGGAATCGTAGGGTGGGATCATCACGCCGATCATCTTTGTGCGACCAGTTTGCATCCCGTTGACGAGCAGGTTCCGCCGCCAGCCAAGTTGGCGCGCCGCATCTAAGACACGCTGGCAGGTTTCCTCGCCGAAGCGATCGCGCTCTCCACGCAAAATTCGCGAAGCGGCACTCATCGAAACATTGGCCGCTTGGGCGACATCTTTTAAACGAGGCGCGGACGAACCAGACATGGAAACCACCAACTGCGAAAAACAACGGGGATATCCCCGCCATGATCCACCAGAAGAGTAGCCGTGACAACTGCATTGGGGCGCGGGAATGCCGCGAGACGGATGCTCAACTACTTGAACTGTCTGTAGTTGGCTGTTAAAGTAGTTGATAGGTTGGTGACAAATGGTCACTGTGCCTGGAATTGATGGCCTTCTCGGAACATCGCTGCTCAAGTAATTGAGTTGAAGGGCATCATTCACTCCTCGTGATGTGTGCGCTGCTCGCGGTTCAATTCCCGCAGAACGCTTAGAAGTTGGCCAGCGAGGCGCGCTGAAGTTCCCCAGAGCTATAGCCAAGAACTAGAGCCAAAAACTAGAGAGAGAGCTTTGCGACAATACGTCATCAAGTTGTCGCACGGATAGGATGGAGAGTTCGATGGATAAATCTTCGCAACCTGGAAATGGTGCAGCCGTGGCGACACCCGCCAACCGTGAGACGACTCGTAAGAGCGTGCAAGCTCCGGCTTCGATTCCTTGGCAACAACGTCCCGCGGGTTGCAAAGATGTTGTCTGGCGGCATTCGGAAAATCCAGTCATCGGCCGTCACTACATTCCCGGCGCGCAAGGCATTTACAACAGCGCTGTCGTGCCATTCGGCGATGGCTTTGCCGGCGTGTTTCGTGTTGAACTGCGTTCACGCTATCCGCATCTCCACTCCGGTTGGAGTGAAGACGGACTCACGTGGCATATCGAGCCGCAACAAATGCGCTTCGTTAACGATCCTGAAGGGATTCACGTTAACGACTACGCCTACGACCCACGTGTCTGCAAGATCGAAGACACCTATTACATCACCTGGTGCGGCGGGCATAATGGCCCCACCATCAGCGTCGCCAGCACGCAAGATTTTGAGCGGTTCACGCTGCTGGAAAATGCGTTCCTACCGTTCAATCGCAACGGCGTGCTGTTTCCGCGCAAGATCAACGGCAAGTTTTTCATGCTGAGCCGTCCCAGCGACAATGGCCACACTCCGTTCGGCGATATTTACGTCAGCCAAAGCCCCGACATGATTCACTGGGGCAAGCATCGCCTCGTGATGCGTAAGGGTGGCGATCATACCGGCCAATGGTGGCAGCGAACCAAAATCGGCGCGGGTCCCATCCCCATCGAAACCGAAGACGGCTGGCTCATGATCTATCACGGAGTGATGGATACCTGCAACGGTTTCGTGTACAGCATGGGCGCTGCGATCCTCGATCTCGACGAGCCTTGGAAAGTGCTTTACCGCACGAACCAGCACTTGCTCACGCCCGAGGCCGATTACGAAGTCTTTGGCCATGTGCCGAACGTGGTGTTCCCTTGCGCGGCGTTGTGCAATGTCGAACAAGATAAACTCGCGATATACTACGGTGCAGCTGACACGGCTTCATGCGTGGCTTATGCCCACGTAAGCGAGCTGTTGGCGTTCACCAAAGAAAACTCGGCCGTGTTTTGATCGCGGCCCTTTTCGGCGATGGCACCAGCGGTCAGGATGACACACACTTTTCTGTTCTATTCTCTTGTTTGGCGATGAGGTCGTTCCACGCGATCCATGGTTGATCTCAATCTCCACACAATCGATCTGGCAATCATCTTCGGCTATATTCTAGCCACGATTGCGATCGGCTTTTGGATCTCAAAGAAGGCCTCCAAAAGCATCGACAACTATTTTCTCGGCGGGAACACGATTCCCTGGTACATGCTCGGCTTGTCGAACGCCTCGGGCATGTTCGACATCAGCGGCACCATGTGGATGGTTTATCTGCTGTTTGTTTACGGAATGAAGAGCGTTTGGATCCCTTGGTTGTGGCCCACTTTCAACCAGATTTTCATGATGGTGTTTCTCTCGATCTGGTTGCGGCGATCGGGAGTGATGACCGGTGCCGAGTGGATTCGCTTTCGCTTTGGCGATAGCCGGGGCGCGCAGCTGGCGCATTTGATCGTCGTCGCCTTCGCGCTGGTGAATGTGATCGGCTTCCTGGCTTATGGTTTCATCGGCATCGGCAAATTCGCCGCTGCGTTCTTGCCCTGGCAGCTTTCGGAAGACCCCGCCACAAACGTCAACTACTACGGCTTGATCATTACCGCGATCACCACGGTTTATGTCGTCAAAGGAGGCATGTTCAGCGTTGTCTTCACCGAAGTTCTCCAGTTCTTCATTATGACCGTGGCCTGTATTTGGGTCGGCATCATCGCGATCATAAAAGTCTCGCCGGAGACTCTGGCGAAGGTTGTCCCCAACGGCTGGGAGGATATCTTTTTTGGCTGGCATCTCAACCTCGATTGGTCGGGGAAACTCGACGCGGCCAACAGCAAGATTGCGGCCGATGGTTGGGAGTTGTTCGGCTTGTTCATCATGATGACGCTCTTCAAGGGCGTGTTGCAAAGCCTGGCGGGACCCGCACCCAACTACGACATGCAACGTGTACTGTCGGCGAAGACACCGCGCGAAGCTGCCTTGATGAGCGGTTTCGTGAGCCTGGTGCTGCTGATCCCACGTTATATGTTGATCGCGGGGCTCACGGTGCTTGCGCTCGCTCACTTCACCGACGAGCTTGCCGCGCAAGGGGAATCCATCGATTTCGAACTGATCCTGCCGCTCGCGATGCGCGAGTTCATTCCGGTCGGACTGCTAGGGCTACTCATCTCAGCCCTACTGGCGGCATTCATGTCGACTTATGCGGCCACGGTCAACGCCGCCCCCGCGTACGTCGTCAACGATATTTACAAGCGTTACATTAATCCCAATGCCAGCGAAAAAACGTACGTCCGCGCGAGTTACGCGACTTCGCTGATCGTGGTCATCATAGGAACAGGATTTGGTTTTCTCACGAATTCGCTGAACGACATCGTGCAATGGATCGTCACGGCACTCTACGGCGGTTACGCGGCGGCCAACATGCTGAAATGGATTTGGTGGCGATTCAACAGCTATGGATACTTTTGGGGCATGGCGGCGGGAATGTTAGCCGCGGGGTTTGTTCCGCAAGTCACGACGCTGCTCGCCGAGAACAACGTCATTCCTTCTCGGCCCGCCGAGATCTTTCTGTTCCCTGCAATCTTGCTGATTTCGCTTGTCGGCTGCATTTTGGGGACTTTGCTTACCCCACCTGATGATTTGGAAACCTTGAAAAACTTTTATCGCCGCGTCAGACCCTGGGGTTTTTGGAAACCAATCCACGATCTTGTCGCCCAAGAAAATCCCGAAATTCTCGCGAATCGCGATTTCAAGCGTGATGCGTTCAACGTGGTGGTCGGCATTGTTTGGCAAGTCGCTTTGACGGCCGCGGGAATCTACATCGTTCTTCAAGATTACCGTTCGCTGGCCGTGACCATTGCTATCATCCTTGCCACTTCATGGATTCTGAAGCGAAGTTGGTATGACCAGCTGGTCGACTTTCCTCCTGATCTCAACACGACGCGTCAGTCCGCCTCATCCCCATAGATAGGGCCGTTCCATGCTCCGGACATGTTTGTTTATTTGGAGTTGCTGCTTCTCGTTGAGTCTTGGAACTCATGAGGTGATCGCCGAGGGCATCGAGCACTTCATCACGCGAGATGGCGACAAGCTCATGAAAGGCGACACAGAGTTTCGCTTTGTGTCGTTCAATATTCCGAATCTGCATCAAGTGGAAGACGACCTGGCCCCCGACAGAAAAGCGGCTTGGGGCTGGCCCACGGAGTTTGAAATCACCGATGCCCTAGAATCGATCAAGCAAATGGGGGGCAACGTCGTACGCACCTACGTTCTGACGGTCCGGCGTGAAGGGACCGACATGGGCGAGTTTGTCTATGTCACGGGGCCCAACGAGTTCAACGAAGAAGCGTTTCAAGTGCTGGACTTGGTGCTGAAGATCGCGCGTGAGAAAGGGATTCGCGTCATCGTGCCGTTCGTCGATCAGTGGTGGTGGATGGGAGGCCGCGCGGAGTATGCCGCCTTTCGAGGCAAGCAGCCCGACGATTTCTGGACTGATGAAGAAGTCATTTCTGACTTTGAGAACACGATTCGCTACGTGTTGAATCGCAAGAATTCGCTCACGGGCGTGGTCTACAAAGATGACCCCACGATTTTCGCGTGGGAGACAGGCAACGAAATCAAACCGCCACAAGAGTGGACCAATCGTATTGCAAAATTCATCAAAAGCATCGACTCCAACCACTTGGTGATCGACGGCAATTCGCTGCAGGGCGTCTCCCAAGAACAGCTGGACGCCCCGGACGTCGACGTGATCACGACGCATCACTATCCGCAACCGTTAGGGAACTTCATCGATCCGATTCGTGAAGCGTGGCACAAATGCCGTGGCAAGAAGCCATACTTCGTCGGCGAGTTCGGCTTTGTCCCCGCGGCGGAAGTCAAACAGGTTCTCGATCTGGTTGTGAATGAAGGGATTAGCGGCGCGCTCGTCTGGAGTTTGCGCTACCACCATCGCGGGGGAGGTTTTTATTGGCATAGCGAACCGCTCGGCGCGGGCGTGTTCAAAGCCTATCACTGGCCCGGCTTTGAAAGCGGCAAGCCTTACGAAGAAACAGAAACGCTCAAACATATGCGCGACGCCGCTTATGCGATTCGGGGACTCGACGTTCCTGACCTGCCAGCACCCGAGCGCCCCACGTTGCTTCCGATCACCGATCCCAGCCTGATCAGTTGGCAAGGCAGCGCAGGAGCTGCCGGCTATGATGTGCTGCGTGCAAAGAACCAGGACGGACCTTGGAACACGGTGCGCCAGAACGTCAGCGATGCCGCGTTTCCGTATGCGCCGCTGTTTCATGACGATACGGTCGAGCCCGGCGAGAGTTATTACTATGCCGTCGTCGCGCGTAATGAGTCCGGTTCGTCGAAGCCCTCGAACGTCGTTGGCCCGATAAAGGTCGTGCGGCGAACTCTGGTCGACAACTGTTTGGATTTCTCAAAAGTAAAAACCGCGGGGGACGTGAAGCTAGTCAGCGGTGAAGACCGCAAGACACGCGAAGATTTTCACCGCGTGAAGTTCGCCCCCGGCAGTTCGATGACTTATCACGTCGACGAACCGATCGCCAGCTGGTTCATCGAAACCTATTTCGGCGACGAAGCTTCGCAAATGCTGGTGAGCGCCTCGGCAGATGGCAAGATATTCGAGCCCTGCCAGACGCACTACCAGGAGTGGTCGAGCGTCAAGAACGATTACGGCTATCTCCGTCATGTTGTGATTTCGGGTGACGGCGTACCGCAAAATGCTCGCTATCTGCGGTTTGAGTTCCCCGCCGACAGTGCCAAGGATGCAACGGCCCAAATTGGCCGTGCCGTGATCCATCACGGCCAAATCGCGGAATAATCGCCCCGCAACGGGAAAATTCTTCGCTCCCGCTTTCAGGCGGGGGCTGCTAGAATCCTCAGTTTCCCATCCGCCCGCGACCTGCGCTGTATGATTGCTTCATGGATACGCTCATCGATTTGATTTTGCACCTCGACGCACACTTGGCGGAGTTCGTCGGGCAATACGGGGCTTGGGTTTACGCCCTGCTGTTTCTGATCATCTTTTGCGAAACGGGCTTGGTCATCACGCCGTTTTTGCCGGGTGACTCGTTGCTGTTTGCCACGGGGGCGCTCTCGGCTTCCGGGATTTTGAATCTCTGGGTCGTGCTTGGTTTGCTCCTGTCGGCGGCCATTCTGGGCGATGCGGTGAACTACTCGATCGGCAACTATCTAGGGCCCAAGATCTTTAAGGCGGAGGATCGCTCCGGGTTTTGGCATCGGATGCTTAACCGCGATCATTTGAACAAAGCCCACCGCTTTTTCCAAAAATATGGCGGCAAAGCGATCGTCCTCGCGCGATTCGTGCCGATTGTTCGTACGTTTGTGCCGTTTGTGGCCGGGGCTGGCAGCATGGCCTATTCCCAGTTCGTGGTGTTCAACGTCCTAGGCGGCATCTTGTGGGTCGGCATCTGCACATTGGCCGGCTATGCCTTCGGCAACATGCCAATGGTGAAGAACAATTTCACCGCCGTTGTGATTGGCATCGTCGTGATCTCGCTGCTCCCCATCGTTTGGGGCTACCTGATCAGCCGATTGGCCCGCGAGGAATTCAGTAAGCCCGAATGAGTTGACCATGCCAGGGCAAATCACAACGGCTTCCCACGGCCACCTTCTCACCAACACGGCAGTTTGGTCCCCCGACAGCCAATGGATCGTCTACGATGTCCGCAGCGATCTCGCGGGGACATTGTTCGATGGCACACGCATCGAGCGAGCGAATATCGCCACGGGCGTAGTCGAAGTTCTCTACGAAAGCCGTCACGGCGCGTGCTGTGGTGTGCCGACTTATCATCCGACAAAAGAAAAGATTGTCTTTATCTTGGGGCCGGAACATCCCACGCCCGATTGGCAATACTCGTTCTGCCATCGGCAAGGGGTGATTGTCGAAACCGATCGCCCGCAAGTGATTCATACTCTCGATGCCCGTGATCTGATTGTTCCCTTCACGCCCGGCGCGCTGCGCGGAGGATCGCACGTTCACGTTTTCAGCCCTGATGGCAAATATGCGAGCTTCACTTACGACGATCACATTCAAAACGAACTTGGCCGCAATCAACGCAACGTCGCGGTTGCATTGGTCGGCAAAGAGGTGAAGGTTCCTCACACGCATCCACGCAATCACGACGGCACGGCTTTTTCGGTGGTGATCACCAAAACGGTCGCCAATCCCCAGCCGGGTTCGGATGAGATTTGCAAAGCGTATGAAGATGCTTGGATCGATAGTCGTAGAATCGCCTTCTTGGGGGATGTTCTGACCGAACAAGGGGAAATCGTCACTGAGCTATTTGTCGTCGAACTTCCCGAGGATGTGACAGTCGCTGGGTTGGAACCAATGACCGGTACAGAGACAGCCCCCCCTGCTCCGCCGCTCGGCACGATGCAACGCCGATTGACGCGCACTACAACACGTAAGCATCCCGGCATTCAGGGACCACGGCATTGGCCGCGCAGTTCGATTGATGGCGAGCGAATCGCTTTCTTGATGCGCGACGATGCGGGCCACGTGCAGCTCTGGACAATCTCACCCTCCGGCGGCGAGGCGCGACAAATCACACATCACAACTTTGATATCGCCTCGGCATTCAATTGGCATCCCGATGGTGTCCACCTTGCGGCGATCGCCGACGGCAGCCTCATGTTAACAAATACAGATTCTGGCGAGTCCCGACGGCTCACCGACCCGGTCTTCGGCGAATTTTCCCCGCGGGGTGAAGCTTGTGTCGTCTCGCCCGACGGGCGGCATGTCGCTTACGTGCAACCAGTCCACCGAGACGGTGCAACGTATAACCAGATTTTCGTTGCCGAAACGGGACTTGGCTGATTCCCTCTCTACCAAGACCTTCATTTGGCCACCGTTTTGTCTACGATGAAGAGATTGCCCGTCGCTCTTCGTAGGTTGTTTCATGTCGCAGTTCACTCGTCGTCACTTTCTCGGCACGCTTTCCACCGGAGCCCTCGCCACGGGCTTGCTGACGACTCCGCGCGGCTGGGCCAATTCGGCGAGTGAGCGTTTTCGCATTGGCGTGATAGGCAGCGGCAACCAAGGGAACGTCCATTATCGCGCGCTCTCGCAACTTCCGGGCGCCGAGATTGCCTATGTATGTGACGTCGATGAAGAGCGGCTGGCCAAAGGAAAAGAAACAACCGGCGCACAAGGCGTGACCGACATCCGGCGTGTGCTGGATGACCCGAACATCGATGGTGTGACGCTCGCTCTCCCCGATCATTGGCATGTGCCAGCAGCATTGTTGGCTCTGGAAGCTGGCAAACATGTGTATGTCGAAAAGCCGGTCTCGCACAATTTCCGTGAAGGGCAATTGTTGATCGATGCCGCGCAGAAGTCCGGCAAGGTTGTGCAGCATGGCACGCAAGCACGTAGCTCGGCCGGCATTCAAGAAGCCATCAGCCACTTACGCAACGGCCTCATCGGCGACGTGCTTATTGCGAAGTGCTGGAATTGGCAGACGCGCAATTCGATTGGACATGCCAACCCGACCCAGCCGCCCGCGAATGTTGATTACGACACGTGGGTTGGCCCCGCCGAGTGGATGCCGTATCAGAAGAATCGCTTTCACTACGATTGGCACTGGTGGTACAACTTCGGCGCGGGCGATCTGGGGAACGACGGCGTTCATGAAATGGATTACGCCTTGTGGGGACTTGGCGTGACCGGCGCGCCGAAACGGATCTCGGGGATGGGGGGCGTTTATTTCTTCAACGACGACCGCCAATGGCCCGACACGCAGCAAGTCACGTTTGAATACGAAACCCCCGCCGGGCCGCGGATGCTTGTTTACGAGCAACGCCTGTGGTCCAACAGCTATCCTTACAACGTCGATTCGGGTGCCGAATTCTACGGCAGCAAGGGAAAACTGTTCGTCAGCAAACGCGGCAAGTTCGACGTGTTTGACGATCAGAAAAACCGCGTACCGGTGAAACTCGACGGCGTCGTCAAACCCGAAGTCGCGAGCCACATGCAAAATTGGATCGATACGGCGAAGAACGGAAAAACCCCCAACGCCCCGCTGGGAGTGGCCACTCAGACCGCCAGTGCCATTCACTTGGGCAACATCTCGACGCGGCTCAAACGGTCGCTGGTCTTCGACGGCGAAACAATCATCGACGACGCGGAAGCCAACGACCTGCTCGGGCGCAAATACCGCGCCGAAGGACACTGGTCGGTTCCGAAGATGAGCTAACCACAAGTAATCACCGCAAAGAACCGGACGCTAGCGCGAGCGGCTGATTTATTTCGCGGGACGGCTATCGGGGCCGTATTGCGTGCCCCACAGAAATGGCGTGCCGCGATCATCGATTCGCAATTCACACGCCAAATGGGCCTGACTGAATATCCGATCGATGGCCCCCTTAAGATATGTCTTCTTGGCCGGCACTTTCACTGGCACCTTGGCGGGATCGATCTCGAGTTTCGTCAGCATATAGTCATCCATGATCACAGGCACGGTCAGCCGCGGTGCCAACGCTTCCAGCGCGGTCGTCAGCGTGTAGCCTTCGATTTCTATCGTGAGCGGTTCATAAAGCTTCGGCACAAGCTGACGGGGCGAGCCTTCGACCTTCCAACCAATCGGCCAGGTTTCCTTATCGCGCTCATACGGCTCGATCACCAACTGCAAGCCACCCGGAATATGTTCGGGCCGCATGGCGAGATTGTCGCGACGCAGCGCAATCGCCAAAGCCGTCCCCGCGGCGAGGGTTTCCATTTCCATCGGCAACGGCTTGCCACCTTGCAGCATCAGCTCCGCAGGTGCGGTCACTTTGATCGGCAAGCGAAACTTTGTGCGGCAATGGGCAACAAGATCGCCCGTTGTTTTGCCTTCGGTTGTTATCACGATCGGTTTGGCGAGATCGGCGAGCACGGTGTGAAACTCTTGCTCGGTGAGCCGAAACGGCCCGCGGACGATTCCCTCTTCCACGATCTGAGTGGGCAAGTTCTCAAAATATTCGCGCAGCTCACTCAACTGGCTGACGCGAAACTTGCGTTGCGGCACGATGAGCTCATCTGTTTTGGTGAGGACCGCGATGACCGAAACTCGCGTCCCTTGCTCATTCATTGTTGTCGCAGGTTTTTCATCGCCGCGTGCGGAACGAATCTGCACGTGATCGAGCCCCAGCTTGCCCAATCGCTCGGCCCATTCCTGCGGCGCGGTAATCGGCACACCGGGAGCCATCGCCACCTCAATGTCGATAGCAACCTCCGCGGCGGAAAGCGTGCTACAGAGCATAGCAGTTGCTACAACACAAAGAACTTTTTTAGCGAGATCTTTCATATTCATAATTTCAAAAGAGTTAACATTGCTCTAGAAGAATTATAGCTCTTCGATAGGCCCGCAGAGAAACTAACCACAAAGGCACAAAGAAAAGCACTTTCGTATCCGGATCATTTCTCCATCCTTAGTGTTCTTCGTGTCTTTGTGGTCATAATCTTTCGGACATTTCCGCCGAGTTGCCATCCGTTTGAAATTTGCGACAATGCGTGCTTCTCATCCCCTCGGCACATAGGAGCTACCGTTCATGGCACGTCCCGTCACTCTGTTCACCGGTCAGTGGGCCGATTTGCCGCTCGATGATATGGGCCGCAAGGCTCGCGAGTTTGGTTACGACGGTTTGGAACTCGCCTGCTGGGGAGATCATTTCAACGTCGCCGAAGCGATGAGTGACGAAGGCTACGCCGATGCCAAACGCGAACAGCTCGACCGGCACGATCTGCAATGCCTAGCCATCAGCAACCACCTTGTCGGGCAAGCGGTCTGCGACACTATTGATGCGCGTCACAAGTCGATTCTGCCAGAGTATGTGTGGGGCGATGGCAATCCCGGGGGCGTCAACAAACGTGCCGCCGAGGACATGAAGAACACGGCCCGTGCGGCGCAACGGTTTGGCGTGGAAGTGGTGAACGGTTTCACCGGCTCGGGGATCTGGCCTTATCTGTATTCGTTCCCCCCCGTGCCGGAATCGACGATCGAAGCGGGCTTCGCGGAGTTCGCCAATCGTTGGAATCCAATTCTCGACGTCTTCGGCGAATGCGGCGTGCGGTTCGCCTTGGAAGTTCATCCCACCGAAATCGCTTTCGATATTTACACGGCCCATCGCGCGCTCGAAGCGATCGGCCATCGCGAAGAGTTCGGCTTCAATTTCGACCCCAGCCATCTGTTGTGGCAAGGTGTTGATCCCGTGGAGTTCATTCGCGAATTCCCGGATCGCATTTATCACGTGCATATCAAAGACGCGATTGTCACGCTCAACGGGCGCAGCGGTATTCTGTCGAGCCATTTGAATTTCGGCGATGCACGACGGGGTTGGGACTTCCGCTCACCCGGACGTGGCAGCGTGAACTTCGAGGAAATCATCCGCGCGCTCAACGATATCAATTACGCGGGGCCCTTGAGTGTCGAATGGGAAGACGCCCGCATGAACCGCGAACATGGTGCCCGCGAGGCCTGCGATTTTGTGAGAAAAACCGACTTCGCCCCCTCGAACGTGGCGTTCGATGCGGCCTTTGCCGACAAATAACGCACTGGCGGCATGCTACAATTGAGGTGTTCTTTGCCCTGCCGCTAAGCCGCAAGCGGCCGCTTGCGGCTTAGCGGCAGGTTTCATTTTTATTGAGCGCTGTATTGAAGTTTCCGCTGTCAATTTTTGTGACCTTGTTGATGGCGCTCACCTTACGCGCTGCGGCCCCCTCGGGCGAAGTTGTTTTCGTCGTTCCCGACATTTACTCCCAAACGCAACCCCGCCAAGTCACTCCCGAAAGTCGCCAACAAGCGGACGAAAGTTTTGCCCAGGCTCGCGAATTTAGCAAGCAAGGCGACGTCGGTGCCGCACTGCGAGCCGCGGCGCGAACTTTGATGTTCCACCCCGATCACGCCGACGCTCGCCGCGTCTTGGGTTATGAAAAGCATGGCGATCAGTGGGCGGGAACTTATTCCATCCGCCAGATGAAAGATGGTTTCATCTGGCATCCGAAATTCGGTTGGATCGCCGCCGAAGATGCTCCTCAATACGAAGCAGGCCAGCGCAAAATCGGCAAGCGCTGGATCACCGCCGAGGACGATGCCAAGCGTCACGCGACGATCGACGACGGCTGGCGGGTGCGCACCGATCATTTTCAAGTCACGACCGACCATAGCCGGGAAGCTGCCGCGGAACTTGCGTCACGCTTGGAAGGGATCTATCAAGCTTGGCTGCAATTGTGTGGTGCTTACTTGATTGAACCGGCGGAACTCGAAAAACGCTTTGCGGGGAAAGAGTCTTCCAGCTATCGCGGCAAACCCTTCCAGGTTGTCTATTATCGTACCCGCGATGAATATAATGATGCGCTCATCCGTCAGCAGGCTCAGATTGCCAAGACCTTGGGTATCTACTTCGACAACACGCGCACGCTGCATTTCTTTGCCGGCGAAGATCAAAGCCCCGGCACGATCACGCATGAAGCCGTGCATCAGTTTTTTCAAGAGTCAACCAAGTCGGCTCGCAACGTCGGTGGGGTCGCCAACGCTTGGATCCTGGAAGGGATCGCTTGCTATTTTGAATCGCTCACGCCGATGCAACTTGCCGCAGAGCTGCAAGCATTCTCGGTCGGCACCCCCGACACGGGCCGACTCGCAGCCGCTTACAAGAATGCAATCCAGGACGGCTTTTATATTCCGCTGGAAGAGCTCACGCGGCTGGGTACCTCCGACCTCCAGCGCCGCAGCGACATCGCCAAACTGTACAGCCAATCCGCCGGGCTCGCTACGTTTTTCATGCACTACCGCGACGGCCTGTACCGCCCTGCCCTGATGGAATATTTGCGGCTCGTCTATGCAGGCCAAGACAAACCGACTACCCTCGAAGAAATCACGGGGGTCAGCTTCGGCGAACTCGATGCCCAATACCACGAGTTCCTGAAAAGCCTGGCCACCCCCGCCAATTTGCCCCCACGAGCCACCTTACCGCGAACATCTGCCGACGAGGAGAACTCTTAAATGTTGACGATGCCCCTGCTGACAACGACCGCGTTGGCAATGCTAGCCCACGTGACCCCCCAGGAAGCCCCGGCCGGCATGCTGCTGTTCGTAGCAGGCATGGTCGTCGGCACGCTCCTGACGGCAGCGATTTTTAAGTTCCGTGCTCGTTAGAATGCCGTCTGTGGCTGGCCTCCGAAAATGTGGCTGACTTCCGAACTGTGGCTGACCTGTGAGGTCGGAAACGACCGAGGTCACAGACCTCAGCCACAGAACTTGCTCGCCGGTTGACCAGCACAACCTTGGGCAGTAGGATCGTTTGATTCTCTTGTGGTGGCTGTAGTTCAGTTGGTTAGAATGTCGGATTGTGATTCCGAAGGTCACGGGTTCGAATCCCGTCAGCCACCCTTCGCTTAACTTTTGCCGAAATAAGAGTTTCTGTTACCTGTCGACGTTCGACAGCGCGGCGTTTCCCAAGCTTCAAAAACGGTACCTACCGTTTTTGGATTTTCGAGGAGAACCGCATCATGCCTTGGTCGAACAATCATCTGCCCAAGTATCGCAAGCACCGCGCGAGCGGGTCAGGCCGTCGTCACGCTGAACGGTCGGGACTTTTTCCTGGGCCCACACAACACGAAGACAAGCAAGATTGCTTATGATCGTCTGGTCGGCGAGTGGCTCCAGAACAATCGCAATCCCCTGGTGGTAGCAAGCGATGGCATTACCGTCGTGGAGATCTGTGCCCGTTACTACAAGTTCGCCAAAGACTACTACCAGCGCAATGGAAATTGCACGCGAGAAGCCCCAAACATCCGTTTGGCCCTCCGTTTTCTGCGCGAGTGGTACGGCAAAACTCCTGCAGCTGGGTTTGGGCCCTTGGCTCTCAAGATCCTCCGCAGACCCCAGAAATGCGATCCCCTAGCAACGCGGCTATCGTGCCTTCAAAGTCGAGCCAATGATGTCGACGGTTGCTCATATCATTGAGTTAGCAACAAAAGCGCGAGAAGCTTTGGGAGCCGATGCCATGCTCGCCGTCGATGTCGGCTATCGATTCAACGATGTAGCAACCTGTGCCAAAATCTGCAAAGTTCTGGAGGAACTTGATATTTGTTTCTTTGAAACTCCTTTTCCCGTGGACTCTTACGAACCATACGCACAGTTGGCCTCTCAAACTACAGTCCCCTTAGCCATGGGTGAGCATGCTGTTAGTCGTTGGGAGTGCCTGCACATGATCAAATATGGCAAAGTCTCCGTTGTCCAGCCATATATGAACACGATCGGGGGGATCACAGAGGCCAAACGGATTGTCGAGCAGGCGAAAGATTGGGGTGCTTTAGTCATCCCCGGAAATTGGTCGACTCAAATCCTCGGCGCAGCGACCGTCCACTTGGCCGCATATTCGTCCATCACTCCGTTCATCGAATTTGCTCCAGCCGAAGTGTTTGATTCTCCCTTGCGCAAAGAACTCCAGGAGCTTGGTCATCCCGTAGTCGATGGGGCTATCCAACTCCCCACCAAACCTGGAATTGGGATTGAGATCCCCGACGAGCTAATAAAGAGCTACACATTGGATCTGTAGGGCCTAATGTGTCTGTATGGACGAATTCAAGGCTTCAAATTATTAAATCCACCGTCAATCTCGTAATCCGCGCCGGTGACAAAACTCGATTCGTCCGAGGCAAGGAAAACTGCCAATGCTGCGATTTCATCAGGTCTGGCCATACGTCCCATCGGCTGTGTGGCAGACAGCTTCTCAAACATTTCTTGCTCGCGACCCGAGTAATTCTCTTTAAGGTATTTATCGACAAACGGCGTATGAACACGTGCTGGCGAAATACTGTTGCAGCGAATGTTGGACTTCAGGTAGTCACAGGCCACCGAGCGAGTCATCATGATCACAGCGCCCTTACTCATCGAATACGCAAAGCGATCTGGAATTCCCTTGGTCGATGCAACAGATGCCATGTTGATAACGGCCCCTCCACCAAACTGCTTAAGCCAAGGAACAGCAGAATAAAGGCAGTTATAGACCCCCTTGATATTGATTCGGTAAATCCGATCAAGATCAGCGGTGCTTGTCTGCTCAAGGTTTCCGATATGAGCAACTCCAGCATTATTGACCAGTGTTGTCAGTCGACCGAACAGATCAACAACTGCCCTGACAGTCGAATCTACCTGCCCTTCGTCCGAAACATCACAAACAAAGCCCTTGGCATTTCCGCCAGCCTGTTGAATGCGAGCCGCGGTCTTCTCAGCGGCCATTGGGTCCAAGTCGAGCACGGCAACCCTCGCACCTTCGTTGGCAAAACGGAGGCAAATTGCTTCGCCAATCCCAGAGCCACCGCCTGTCACGACAGCAACTTTATTTTCAAGTCGACCACTCATAGCAAGCACTTTAGAACCAAAAGCAATGGTAAATATTTTTAAACGACTCTGCCAATCTGTGCGAGTATTTTACTACGACCACAAAGAGAAATCATGGGGTCACACACAACATTTGGCTCGAAGAGTTAAATTACTTCGATGAGTACAAGAAATGTGCCTTGGACGGATTTGTTTACTCGGCTGCCGTCGTTTTTTTGTTATGGCAACTCAAAAATGTTTAGCTATATCGATCTTGATCCATCTTCTGGGAGTTCGGCATGCCGGTTCGATTAAGGGGCATTACGTGGGATCATCCGCGTGGTTTTGACCCGCTGGTGGCTACTGCCAATATATACGCAAACGAAACAGACGATCAGATAACAATCTCTTGGGAAAAGAGGTCGCTGCAGGCTTTTGCCGACCAATCTTTGGTCGAATTGGCGTCAACTTATGATTTGATTGTTATCGACCATCCTCATGTGGGCGTCGCCGCGCAGAGCAAATGCTTGTTGCCGCTCAATAGTTGTGGCAAAGATGCAGAGTTGAATATTCTCTCCCAACAGAGCGTTGGAGCATCTTTCGCATCGTATTTCTACGATGATCACATGTGGGCATTGCCGATCGACGCAGCCACTCAGATCGGAGCCTATCGGCCCGACCTGATCGATGAGAGCGAGATACCGTCAACTTGGGACCAAGTGCTGGAACTTGCTAAACAGAATCGCGTGCTATGGCCACTCAAGCCGGTGGATGCGATGTGTAGTTTTAACTCGCTGGCTGCAAATCTCGGTTCTCCGATCGGTCAATGCGGAAAGCTTGGACCATTTATCGACGAGCAGGCGGGACAGACCGTTTTAGCAGCGATGCAAGAAATTGCTTGTCATCTTCCGAGTGCATGTTTGCGACTTGATCCACCCGCCGTGCTCGACTGGATGAGCCGCTCCAACAATCAGCAGTACGCATATTGCCCGCTATTGTATGGATACACGAATTACTCGCGTCCTGCGTTTGCCGACCGACTGATACACTTCACAAATATCCCTGCATTGGGAACGAATGGTCCCATCGGAACCCAGCTCGGCGGAACGGGCCTCGCGATATCCGCGGCATGCGCAAATCCATCTGTGGCACTCGATTACGCGTTTTGGCTCGCTAGCGCCGACTGCCAACGCACAATCTATACCGCTGCAAATGGTCAACCGGCCAATTCCGTGGCGTGGGACGATGACGCATGCAATGCAATAACTCACAACTTTTTTCGTGATACAAGAATGACAATTGATGGTGCTTGGGTACGCCCGCGTTATGAAGGATATTTGACTGTCCAGGATCAAGGTGGAGACACTCTCAATCGCTTTCTTCACGAAAGAAGAGATATTAGCACCACACTCGAAGAGTTGAATGTTATTTGGAATAACATGCCATAATTCCAATCCTTGTCACTATGGAACGGCGGGAAAGATCGACCGCGCCGCACGACTCGAAGTTAATTTTTCCGTCAGAATTCCATGAGAATATAACCCAGCACAATACATAGACATGCCTTACTAAGAAAGTTAAGACCAAAATGAAACTCATTCGATTTGGAGAATTTGGCAAGGAAAAACCTGGTGTTCTTGCTGCCGATGGTCAACCAAAGGATTGCTCTGCGTATTTTGAAGATTGGAACAGTTCGTTCTTTCAGAATGGTGGCTTGGAAAAGCTTGGACTTCTTCTCGCTGAGAAGGGTGACAAATTGCCCACTGTGCCTGCCGAAGTGCGCTGGGGTTCTTGTGTCGCTCGGCCCTGGAAGGTGATCTGTATTGGACTGAACTACAGCGATCACGCCGCCGAGTCGGGAATGCAGGTTCCTTCAGAACCAATTGTCTTTATGAAGACCTCGAATACCGTTGTTGGACCTTACGACGACGTGATTATCCCGCGCGGTAGCGAGAAAACGGACTGGGAAGTCGAGCTTGGTATTGTTATCGGCAAGAATGCTCGACTTTTATCGTCACCCAAGGACAGCCTAGGTTATATTGCCGGTTTCTGCATTTGCAACGATATCTCTGAGCGCGCTTTTCAGCTCGAGCGTGGCGGCCAATGGGTCAAAGGCAAGTCGTGCGACACTTTCTGTCCAACCGGACCTTTTCTTGCTACTGCTGACGAGATTAGCGACGTGAACGATCTCGCCATGACGCTTGATGTTAACGGAGAGAGAAAGCAAAACGGAAACTCACGGACTATGATTTTCGACCCGTATTTCTTAGTGCACTATTTGTCGCAATTTATGACGCTCGAGGCGGGCGATATTATTAGTACGGGCACACCGCCAGGGGTGGGGTTGGGTCAGAAACCGCCAAAGTACTTGAAAGCGGGAGACTTCATGGAGCTTTCTATTGAAGGCTTGGGAACGCAACGCCAAGTTTGTCGCGCTGAATAGTGTGCCGTCATCTAACAAAAGTTAACAGCACTGCGTATGTCAGAGTAGAGATATGCAGTTAAATCAGTTTGTAGCTGGTGATCGAATTGTCAACCATTCCCGTGGCAGTGCGTCGAGCGAGGTTCCATGAATTCCGAGTGCCGCTTGCTTCGCGGCACCAAAGCTGGTTGGCTCAGCAAATGTGGTGGCTTCGAGTGGGCATCCAATTTATTCGGATTTGATCTGCTGCCAAAGCACGCTCTCGCTGGCGCCACCTGCCGATCGCACTGACGCGGGTCTTTCAGGACCACAGAGTAAATCAACCTGACTGGCGAGCTGCCGAGACTTTTTCTGAAGAGACGCTCACAGTGCTCTTAGCGTTTATCATTTTATCGTGCCGTGAAGAATTGGTATTTCATGGTTATCCATTACAGCGGCTAATAGATCCGCTTGGCGTTTGCAGCGCTCTATTGTTGACGGCTTTCATATTTGCTGCCGAACATATGGTAGGCGGCTAGTCGTGGACACAGGCCCTACTAGGATTTGGCGTCGGTTCGCTGCTATTTGTCATGGCCGCCATCGCGAGTCGAGGGCTTGCGTTTCGACCTAAACTTAGGTCGTAGAGACACGTAAATATGTTTAACATTAGGCGGACACACTTGCGGCTTGCTTTGAGTTATGTGGGCCATGTGGATAGTTTGCTTCATAAAATGTTGGAGGTTCATATGTCCAACCAGCTTCGAGCATTTCCTGCTGCTTTTTGAGCTTCCGATAAAGATAACGCCCAGCAATAGGAGTCGCCAAATAGGAGTACCAGCCAAACTCTGCGTGCAACTCTGAGAGTAAATCATTGATCTGAGCGACGTACTTTGCGTTGTTTCGATAATGTTGTCGAGTTGCCCAGAGGACTGCCGCATAACGTACAGGTAGATTCGCGGCTTCGTGAGCAAACCGTGCTCGTATTCTAGCACTCGGGTGTGCCTTGTATTTTCGCCAACCACGCATAACAGATCGCACTATGCGAACAACACTAGGTCCATTGACTTCGAAGTCCCGTTGAAATGCACGAAGCAGAAATTCAGTTTCTTGGCCGTTTTTGATATGTGGGTGTTGGTAATTGAAAAGATGTTGACCATGTATATCAGCGATTGAAACCTCTGCCAAACTTTTAAGCGAATTGTTTGCCTGATGTTCGGCAAACAGCGGTGTGCCAGGAATTGGCGTATAAAGCATGAATTGGTGGAACTCAGTGTTGTGGTTTACGGCATGTTCGATGGCATCATCAATGTTATCAGGTGAGTGACTTTCCAGGCCAATGATACTTGAACCCAAAACACGGATTCCATGCGACTGCAATTCTCTCACAAATTTGATAGTGTCCGTGCCAGCCAATTTGGTGTACTGGGATTCCTTGCCTTCGAGTCCAAGCCAAACCCATGATATTCCAAGTGCCACAAGCTGTTCTGGCGTGTATTTCTGCAAGACATTGGCTGAGCTGAAAACATAGAGAGACCACGGCTTTTCGTGCTCATCCATACACTCGAGGAGTTCGAGGGCACGCTTCTTGTTTAACAGAAAGTTTTCATCCATGACAAAGAACGCCCGAACTCCTAAGGCCGCTTCGAGCTTGCACATGATTTGAAAGAGTTCGTCGCCTGACTGGTAATATTCGATAAATTTTCCTTTACCCCCGAACATGGCGGATGTCGAGCAAAAATTGCACCCCATAGGACAGCCTACAGATGGAATTAATGTCGCACAGGCATCGCCGGGATGATTCTGAAGACTAACACCCATGATACGTGAGCCGATATTTGCTCGGACGACGGGATGTCGTACAGGCTTATGTTCATCCTCGCCGAGAAATTTCCGCATCCATCGCACACCGTCGCCTCGAACCACGTGATCGACGTCGGCGTATTCCGGCAATACAGCAAGATTAGCAATATGTCCGCCGACTACGATAGTTGCCTGTGGTTGGTATTTGCGGATCAGCTTGCACATACGGCGCACTTTGAGCAAGTTGGTCATAATCGAGCTTATGCCGATGACGTCGTATTGGATGGTTTTTAGCTCTTGGACAAAACGTTCTTCTGTCGGGAAGTCGAGAAGTGTGCAGGGAGCTTGCAGGTTTACTTGTATTAGCATCAATCCCCAAGATCGATTGAACGTGCGTAGTGAGAATGCTTCCTGCACGCGCGTGACCTGGTTGTGGTAGAGCTCCATCGGATTGATGCGCCTGCTGCCATAAGCGTCATCCTGAGCGTAGGGACCAAAGACGCTCGATAAAAGCACACGAGCTTTAACCCCTTTGGGATGTGAAGGATGAGACATATAAAGATCCTAAGCGTTTGTGAATTAACTTACGGAAGGACTTAGTGCAGGATCTTCAGTTGGCAAGCGACTCATTCGTGCCAACTTGTGTGTAAATTTGACTCACTTGATGTGCATTTTTAGACTCCACGCAACCACATCACGCCAAAGTGCGCATAAATTTTCGTGGCTTTTCTAAATTCACTTTTGGCAGGATGCATTTACAGTGCCGGTATCCAGGCCGATCGAGAACTCAATAGGCCCTGACGAACCGTCGACTATCTACGTCATAGTTGTGTTTCGCAAATTCATCCGGAATTCATTGAGTTCGAAGAGGAATACACTCTGATCACAAGCATTCGCAATGAACGGCCATCTCATGACTTCGACTCCAAGGGCGGGTTCGTAAAAGTGGTGCTGGATTGAACTCAAAGCACTGTTCCGGCGTCCCGCACCCGACAATATCCCTAAAGGGGATAAAATGGTGCGGTTAGGAAAATTGGTCGTTTGAACGCCAAGCATACTTAGAAATCGAGGATATCTCTCCGATTAACTCAATAATGCAATCAAGGCAAAGCACGATAGATTTTGTTGGCATTGGAATGCCGGTCGTGCTAGCAAATGCTTGCTTATTTAAGCATGGAGGCTTTCATGTCTCGACAAAGCGTCATTCGCTATATTTTTGCATCTGCCATTCGGACTATGGCGATTCTGGTATGCGTCGGTTTCTCACCTATTGTTTGTGAAGCCGAACAAGCTGACGGTTTATTCCTTGAGCCAACCGGCGTTGAATTGACATCCTACTGCGATGATGCCTGTGCAGTGGATTGTGGGAATGGCTGCGACTGCGGCTCTGCGTGTTCAGGCAAGTTGTTCGGGTTTCTGAAGCCATCGGACCATTGCTTCGACAGCTTTATCAGTCCCATTACAAACCCAGTGTTTTTTGAAGATCCACGCACGCTCACTGAAGCACGGGCGATTTATTTGAATCACAACGTGCCTGCGGCGACAGCTGGTGGTGACGTGCAATTGATTGCCGTCCAATTACGGGCGGCACTCACGGAACGGCTGTCACTTATTGCCACCAAAGATGGCTATGTGATTTCCAGCAATCCATTAATTGAAGATGGCTGGGCCGACGTGGCAGCCGGTTTGAAATACAACCTCTTCGCCGATCCAGTGGCCCAGCGACTTTTGAGCACGGGAGCAACCTACGAAATGCCCGTCGGAACGCCGGGCACAAGACAAGGCAACGGCGACGGTGAGTTTCACGTCTTTCTGACCGGTGGGACGGAGATACTTACCCGCGGCCATTGGATCAGCGCTTCGGGCTTTCGTTTACCAGTGGACAACAACGCCGAAAGTACTATGTGGTATTGGTCGAATCACTGGGACTACGAATTCGCGCCACGTTGGTACGCCCTCACCGAAGTGAACTGGTATAACTGGACCCGGTCGGGGGATAATACCGCACTGCCAGGTGTAGAAGGTGGCGATCTGTTTAACTTTGGTTCGGTGGGCGTCGCCGGTAACAATATCGTCACCCAAGCTTTGGGCGTGAAGTTCAAACGCAATCGACATCACGAATTAGGAGCCGCGTTTGAAGTTCCTTTAACGGAACGACGTGACATATTGGAAAGCCGTTTCACTCTCGACTGGATTCTTCGCTACTAAACGTATTCGCCCTTCACTTGTCCAGCCTCAAAGCTCGGGCCAGAGTTTTCTCTGGCCCGAGTTTTTTCCAGAATTAAAACACTCGCTGCTGCGATAATCACTTCATAGTTGGTATAAGTCATCATTTGCCGAGGCAGGAAAATCGCAATCAGTGACTCCCACCCGCTTCATTGCAAGCAAATCCGCCAGCGTACGTTTACTGAGGACAGATTCAACCTGAGCAATCGCTTCGTTGATTTCAGAATGGAGCGGGCAGAGTTTAAAATGTTCTGGAAGTCCCAGGGGACATCTTTCCACACGTTTGATGGGATCGACGGCGTTTAGAACTCTCAGAATTGTTAGGTCGTCCGGGTCAGCTTTCAGAATGATTCCGCCTCCCGCTCCACGCTGGGTTGCGACGATCCCTGCGTCTCTAAGCCGGTTCAGAACTTTACGAAGATAAGGTGCTGGGACCTGAGTGGCCTCCGACATTTCGGGAATGGTGCTGGTAAATTCTGGTCGGGACGCCAAATGCGCCATGGATCGTAGTGCGTATTCAGCTGTCTGTGAAAACAAAAAAACCTCCTAAGGCAGCCAAAGCGCACCTTGACATCCTGTTTGAAACCATTAAATTCACCTGCGAATTCTTCAATTTAGTCGCTACCACCAAGTGGGCCAAGGAATGTTGTGGGCACTATTTCACCGCGATTTTGCCTCTAAAAAAGCCCAAATCCGTTCGGCACCTCCAAGGGATTTGACTGTAGGCGCGAGTCGGCCAGCCTTTTACTTAACTCTAAGTGTTCTGATTCTAGCCAGCCAAGGCTGCCGTAGAGAGTCACCCCCTAGCTTTAAACCTAGCAAGGAAGTGGTCGAACTGACGGCAGACATCGAAGATCCGGAAGAATTGAAGTTATACAAGGACCTCCAGACTCAGGTCGTTCAAAAACTGCAAGCGCTTACTGGCACCCCCGATAAGCCGATTCTCCTTGGCTCGCAATTGGACGATGCCCATCTCAAACGCGGTTATGCACTCTACTCGCGTTACTGCAGCCAATGTCACGGTGTCAACGGCGATGGGAACGGTCCCGCCGCCGTGTACTTGAATCCGAAACCTCGTAACTACACGCAAGGCATCTTCAAGTTTACATCAACACCATACGGCATGAAACCACGCCGAGCTGATCTGGTTCGCACGGTACGCCGAGGTATCACCGGCACATCCATGCCATCGTTCGATCGCTTCAGCGACGAAGACGTGGATGCAGTTGTTGACTATGTCATGGTGCTCACACTACGAGGTCAACTGGAGAAACAGCTTGCCCAAATGGCTTATGACGATGGTGAACTCCCCGATGACGAGCTCACGCAGGAGATCATCGACGAGTTGTTACTTCCCTGGAAGGAATCTTCAGAGCGCATCGTCATGCCAACTACCCCAATGCCTCCCATGACAGATGAGACTGTAGCCTTAGGTCACAAGCTTTTTCTGCAGCAAGCCTGCAACAAGTGCCACGGTCAGTTCGGGCGAGGTGGATCAATGGAAAAAGTTGAAGTTGGAATGGACTCTTGGGGTCACCAAGCGGCGGCCGCGGATTTGTCATCGGGTATGTTCCGCGGTGGAGGTCGGCCCATAGACATTTATCGACGGATTTCATCGGGCATCAATGGCACTCCGATGCCTGCGTTCGAAAAGGTTTTCCAAGAAAATCCCGAAGCAATTTGGCATCTTGTCCATTTCATTAAAGCAACTGGCGAGCGTCGGCGTGAAGGAAAAGAACCTTTGAGCGCTGCCGATCTACCAACTCAGGCACCTGTTGAGCAAACTCCGAATACCATCGAACCCACTGACCAACAGGATACGCCTGCGGTAGACGATCAGCCCGCCGCACAGGCTGCTTAACCTACCTCTAAGTTTTAGAGAGTTAAATGGATACAGTCGCTAAAGAATCAGAACTGATCGAACTAAAACGCCGCGTCAACGAACTTGAGTCGCAAATTGCGGCCGAAGTCGATTATGCGCCGTTTCGGCCCTCGGGGTACTACACGGCGTACTACGCGACTACCGGCTTCATGCTAGGCATCTTCGGTGCGATGGCTAGTCTCTTGTTCAATATCGTTGGCTCAGTCCTGACGGGTAGGCATCCACTCGAAATTATTCGTAGCTATCTTACGTTTCCACTTGGTGATCAAGCCTTCAATCTCCCGCCTGAGCAGAATGGTTTAATGCTGGCCATTGGTTGCTGTCTGTACCTCGCCACCGGAATGGTTATGGGCATCCCAGTGTATTTGGCACTCACAAGATGGGGAGCCGGCAAATCGATTGGCGTGAAGTTCTTGATTGCAACCATCGTGTCGCTGTTGATTTGGATTATCAACTTTTATGGGATCTTGTCCTGGCTACAGCCCGAAGTCATCGACATGTCTGAAGAAAACTTGATTGTCAATCGCGTGCCGTGGTGGGTTGCTGCCGCCACTCATCTTGTTTTTGGTTGGACAATGGTACTGGTATATCCCTTGGGTGATTTCGTGCCCTATCGCCGAGTCACGGAGAAAAAATGAATTCCCCGAGTTCTACTTTTGACGACACCGCAGCAGATCGCCTGGGAGTGCCGCTCGTCGAAGAGCGTCTCGTCTTGTGGTATTTTCTGGCTGCGCTCGGCTATCTCTTTGTGTCTTTGGCAGGCGGCTTGTTGATGGCTCTCCAATTAGTGAATTGGAATCCTCTTGCAGGAAGCGAATACCTCTCGCCAGGCCGCTGGAGAATGGTTCACACAAACGCCATTGCGTATGGATTCATTGCCAATTGCTTTTTAGGAGCACTCCACTGGGCGATTCCCCGGTTGACTCTCAAACCGGTGCTTAGTCGGCCTCTATCATACTTCATTTTTGTTGCCTGGCAGGTTGTTGTCCTTTCGACTGCCATAGGCATTTTGATGGGGCAGGCACAAGGCGTGGAATGGGGCGAAACTCCGGTCTGGATCGACCCTCTCGCATTGGCCGGATTGGCCTTGGTTGCCGTCAATTTCATGGCCCCTATCGTTCGTACGACCGGGCCTCTCTATGTAACGCTGTGGTACTTTATGGCGGCGTTTGTTTGGACATTCCTGACCTACGCTATGGGCAATTTCGTGCCCGAATATTTTGTCTCGGGCACGAGTGCGGGTGCCGTTGCCGGCCTTTTCATTCATGACCTGGTAGGATTGTTCGTCACGCCGCTGGCGTGGGGGCTCATGTATTATTTTGTTCCCATTTTGCTTAAAAAACCAATCTGGAGCCACGGCCTATCATTGGTCGGGTTCTGGGGGCTCGCTTTTTTCTATCCGCTCAACGGTATTCATCACTTTCTATACACACCGATTCCAGACTTTCTTGAATATGGAGCCATCATCTCAACCATCGCGGTTGAATTTGTGGTCACGACAGTGATCATCAACTTTTTTGGCACCATTTGGGGTTCTGGGCGAGCCATCGTTACTAACCTGCCAATTCGATGGTTTTATACGGGAATGGTTTTGTACTTCGTCACTTGCGCACAGTGTGCGCTGCAGGTGACGCACACTTTTCAAAAGCTGATTCACTTTTCGGATTGGGTGGTTGGCCATGCTCATCTGGTCATGTTTGGTGTATTCAGCATGTGGTTCTTTGGAATGATGACGTACCTCTTCCCTAGGCTCTTAAAGCATTCGTGGTACAGCCGCAATTTGTGTGAATGGCACTATTGGCTTTCCACGGTTGGTATCGTGGTGATGTTTATCGACTTGACGCTCGCAGGAGTGTTCCAAGGATTTTACTGGGGCTCGCTGCAACCTTGGGAAGTTTCCGTCGACGCATCATTTCCCTTCTGGGTCACTCGATTGTTCGCGGGACTTGCGATCATCGGTGGGCAAGTCGTTTTTATTTACAACCTGTGGCAGACTTGGCGGCTAGCCAATCCGTCCGTCGTCACACGCACTGCAACTATGACAGCCTAACAAGGCATGAAATGTTATGTTCGAAAGTAAATCAGGCATCCTCTTGGTCGGTGGCATCGGATTTTTTCTGTTCGCATTTTTGTCGAACGCGCTTGTTCCGATCCTGCTGTACAGGGATCTTCCCGAACAGTCCGTCGCCGAATTGGTCGAGAATCAAAACTTGATTTATCAATTCGAGGATCTGAGCTTGCGCTATCCCGAACAATTCAAGAAATACTACGGAACAGCCAATCAAGAGAATCTCGCCAAAGCATTGCAGTTAGGCCACGATGTCTACGTCGCGGAAGGTTGCTGGCATTGTCACAGCCAGTTTGTCCGTCCCGTTTCCAATGAGAGTATTCGCTGGGGCAAAGTCGCTTCATCGCCAGAATACCAGAATCGCTTACAACGTCCCGTTTTGTGGGGCACTCGTCGCGTTGGTCCTGATTTAAGCCGCGAAGGCGGACGACGCAGCAACGATTGGCACGCTGTGCATTTCTATGACCCTGCAACGTTGTCTCAGCGGTCACCGATGCCCGCTTACACTTGGTTTTTTGATGAGAACGATCCCGACAAACCCAATGAACGCGGTCTTGCGATTATCACTTATGTCCAATGGTTGGGATCTTGGTTGGAAGAGTACCCGCTCTACGAAAAATATGTACCTTTGGTCGATCAAATGCAAAATCCATTGGAGTAGGTGGCATGTCTCAGGAAACTCAAAACGCTGATAAGCTGCGAAACAGAATCGTTCTGGCGATGGCGGTGGTGATTCTTGGATTTTGTTTCTTCGGGTTCGGTAGCAAATTCATTGAACTGGTGAAGCTGGTCAAAGACTCTGATTCAGCCGCTTCCGAAGGTGTATTTGCGGTTGCACCGCTCATGAACTATTTACTGGCCAGCGCGGGGTTTTTGTGCATGTTGGGTTGGGCGGCAGCTCAGGGCATGTTTAACGATATCGAAGGTCCTAAAGTGACAATGTTGGAACACGAAGAACAGTTGGACAGATTTGACAGTGACGCACATTTCAGCGATTCAATCCTCTAGGGCATGGAAGACATCGATCATGAGTGACTATTTAGAAACGCAAGCTGAGGGCATGCCTATAAAGACCACGACTCCGGAAGAAGAAGGGCGATGGCACACATACGTCGGGAATCGCATACCTTGGTATGTTCGACTCATATGGCTAGGGTTCTGGGTATTTGCTGTTTACTACACAATCTCCTACCTGTTCCCAGCATTACAGACTGAAATTGCGTCGCCACCGTGAGTACTACTACAACTGACCGCTACTGCGCATTCTGTGGCCTGCCTTTGCCTTCGCAATTGGCATGGGGAAATTCTGCATCACCAGATTCAATCGAATTCTGCTGTTCTGGCTGCCGATCCGTGGCCAATGTCATGGCAGCTAAAGAAGAACAAGGCGTTTCTGCACAAGCCATGCTTCGACTGGGCTTGGGTGTCTTCTTCACCATGAATGTCATGGTTTTTACAATGGCTTTGTGGAGCGAAGATCTCTATCCCGTCAATTCCTTCACCAATCCTTTGGCCGTAACTCTACGGGGAGTTTTTCGATGGGCAACATTCTTATTCGCACTCCCTGTTCTCTATTTATTGGGTGGCCCTATCGCCCAGGGAGTCGGACAGTCTCTTAAACGCCGCGTGTTGACAACCGATCTGCTCATTCTAGCAGGCATTATCGCGGCATATTGCTATTCGATCGTTTCAGTTCTTCGCGGGACAGGACATGTTTATTTCGAAGTCGGCGCGATGGTCATGGTTTTCGTTTCCATCGGTCGCTGGCTTGAGGCGAAAGGTAAGCATCGCGCAGGTACTTCGCTCGACAAACTCATCCAGTTGCTTCCCGAGAAAGTACGCAAGAAACTGCCGAATGGCGAGGTCCAGCAAATCAATCGTAATGAGATACGCACTGGCGATATTGTTCGCGTTCTACCCGGTGAACGGTTCCCGGTTGATGGAATTGTGACCTGCGGCCGTGCCTTGGTAGATGAGCAAATCGTCACAGGTGAAAGCGTACAGGCTGTCAAATCGCCAGGAAGCCCTGTCTATGCAGGTACTTTAAACTTCGATGGCGATATCACGATCGAAGTCACCGCCTCCGATGGCAAAGAGACCCTGTCTCGTATTATCGATATGGTGCGTTTGGCACGCGCTGCCAAGGGTCGGCACGAACGACTTGCGGATCGTGTCGCCTTCTTTTTCATTCCACTTGTCTGCTTTATCGCAGTGACTGCTGGTTGGTGGCATGCCACAGAAAGCGGTATTAATCAAGGAATTCTTACCGCCCTTTCTGTCGTACTTATTGCTTGTCCTTGTGCTTTGGGAATGGCAACGCCCATGGCCGTATGGGCAGCTCTGGGTCGAGCAGCGCAGGCTGGACTCCTTTTTCGTAGCGGAGTCGTGCTCGAGAAAATGGCCGAACTTCAGTTTGCCTGTTTTGATAAAACAGGCACGCTTACCACTGGTGTCCCCAGCAACTGCCACCTCATAATTGCCAGCGGAATCGATCAATCGCAATTTCTGTCAGTTGCCCTAACCTTGACGAGTGGATCAAATCATATCCTATCGCGTGAAATCGCTGGTTTTGTATCCAAACATTCACCAGGACTCACTCAGCTTAGTTCTTCGCCTATTGAAAGTTGGCCAGGGCAAGGCCTCTCGTGTCAAACGGCAGAACTAGGCACAGCGTTCCTAGGTAGCCAAAGTTTTTTTGAAGAGCGTAATTTTGTAACGCATCCAGAACTCGCTTGTCGCTTACAGCATTATCCGTTGCATCAGCAAATTTATGTCGGTTGGAACGGGAGCACAAAGGGAGTATTTTTGATGGCCGAACAGTTTAGGCCAGAAGTAGTTCAAGCACTTGAGGAGTGTCGTCGTCTAGGACTCGAAATTCACCTACTCTCCGGCGATCTTCAACAACGCGTCATACCCATTGGCAATCTCTTGGGCATTCATTCCAGAGGCAGCTTATTACCGGCCGATAAGGCGATTACTCTGGAAAATCTCAAAAAACGCGGTCGTGTTGCGATGATCGGTGACGGGCTTAACGATGCCCCGGCTTTGGCAACTGCCGATGTTGGTGTTGCTCTCGGATGCGGTGCCGACGTTTCACGCGACGCGGCCGGCGTGTGCCTGCTTTCAGATGACCTGCGTCGCTTTCCTTGGGCCGTTGGACTAGCACGAGATACCTTGAAGGTGGTAAGGCAAAACTTGTTTTGGGCATTCATCTATAACGCTTGCGGTATCGGTCTGGCAGTTTGCGGTCGATTGAACCCAATCTGGGCAGCCCTCGCGATGGCACTCAGCAGTATACTCGTGATCGGCAACTCCTTGCGTTTGGGTCGCTATCCGGATCTACCTGAATTACCTGATGCACCATCAGTCGAAAAATTTGCTCAAAACACGACGACAATTGCTAATACTTTGACAAGACCGCGGGCGGAGTTTGCTGGAGTATCACCTTGATTGAGCTTCCTTACATTTTGGTGAGCGGAATCCTAGGCTCGGCTCACTGCCTGGGAATGTGCGGCCCTCTAGCAATTTCACTTTCAGCAGGTGTGACACCTGGCGTTAGTCTATGGCGTAGGCAAATGGCCTTTAGTTTTGGACGAGTCTTTACTTACTGTTTCTGCGGTGGAGTCGCAGGCTTCGCCGGTGCGTGGGTCACCTCCCAAGGAAGCAGCGTCGTACTGTCACAGGCAACACTTGCGATCACTGCCGGCGTGGCTCTTGTGCTTATGGGCCTGATAACCGCCGGTGTTTTATCGCTTCCCGCATTTCGAGTGTTAGGAAGTATACCCTGTGGGGCTGGATCCTGGCTCAAAACCTTCCTACTTGCGCCCGGCATCACCGGCCCACTTGTTGCGGGCGTGTTTACAGGGTTTATTCCTTGCGGTCTAGTTTACGCATTTCTGTTGAAAGCAAGTAGTAGCGGTTCCATGGGAATTGCCATTCTCACCATGTTAGCATTTGGTTTAGGTACAATTCCGATGATGGTCGCTGCGGGATATAGTGGTCAGTTTATTTCGGGAATGAATCGTGCACGACTTTTCAAGCTTGCCGCGTGGTGCATCGTAGTGACAGGCGTTATCTCAATCGCTCGTGGGGCCGTACAATTTCAATCACAAGAAACCGATAGCGCTCCTCCCTGTCCATTTTGCGAACCCACTACGGCAGGGGTTCACGAATCATAAGAACCGCCGAAGCAACGCCGACACCGATCAGATTACAGATTGCAATCAAGAGCGCTACTCCCCAAAGCGTTCGAGTGCCATTGTCCTGCTTTGGTCCTGAATCTGGACGGCGTTTGCGGGCCCAGCCATTGATGACGCCGCACACCCACGACCAATGCAACATCACATGTAGTAGGATACACGCTGAGAACAATGCAAGGAGCGCAAACTGGATATCAGTCCAAGCCAAATAGTCGAGGCCCCATAATTTCCATCCTTCAGATTTCGTAGCTGGTGGAAAGACGAACCGGAGGATAATTGTAATCCATGAAAAAATCACAAACAAAATGAGTAAGAAGGCATCAAGCCAAAAGTTGATATCGGTCTTAGTAAACTTGGACATACCGCATGGTTTTCCGAAGGGGCAATCAATTAATCAACGACGACGAGAACTTTGATCGCAAGACAAGAGTTGCGATTTCAGGCCTAATTTTAAACAAAAACGACCGAACTGTCACCAGTTCGATTGCCTTCAACCACCTCCACCAAGACGACTCCCAGTCGATCGACAATTTCGAGTACTTACGCATGTATGACGTCCACGACTTCGAAAACCTCCGTGCGGCTATTACGATAAGAACGCACCACCCTTAGCCTGTCCCGAGAACGCCTAGGTTCCACAATTTCGGTCTCTCTCAAGCAGCTTACTGAGTTTTTACAGCATTGCCCCACACCTTGGCGCCAATCTCGAAGCGTAGGATCCTTCAACCGTACCCCGCTGGATTAATCTCAGCAGGATTCCAAGAATTCTAACCTTTTGAGTCTTCCCTCATTGGCTCATTTTCTTTCTCTTCATAGTCGTCCATCAGCGTAGACGGACAAACTTCCTGCTCGCCGCATTGTGTACAGAACACCCGGATCAAGTCGGCTCCACCAAGTTTCAATTCCTGTTCCTGGCAAAGATTGTAAAGTCGCTGCAAGTGAACACACGCCATCGAGAATCTCCTTGATTACCAAACCATAAACTTGGTCTAAATGTTCACTCCAAGTCATTTAGCCGCATCGCGTAGTTGCTTGTGGCAATTCACGCAACTCAAAGTCAACTGCTGAAAGCCCAGCGTTACCCCTTCAATCGACTCCTGGCTCGCTTGCTTTTCGATTTCGCGAAGAGCGAATTGATAGGATCGTAATTGAGTTTTATAACCCGGATAGCGGTTGCGGACAAAGCCCTCCATTTCGGCTAAAGCCGTCAGTTTCTTGGCGCTACCGACAAGGGTTTCAAAATCGGCCTCCGCCAAGGCAGCGAAGATTTTTTGAGATTCTCCAAGCTTCACATCCATCCAAAAAGTGAACGGCTTCGCTTCGGCGTCGGGGAATGGTTCAATCAGCGGCTCATCAAAACCCTGAGCCGAGACGAACCCGACTAACAAAATCCCCAGGACGCCTGCCAAACTATGATTTTTCTTCATGATCGTCGCATCCTTTCGCAAGCGGGCAGTCTTACAGGGCACTGTATGAGCCCTCAGAGTTTACTAGCCGAGCAATTGAGGTGCCGATCACTCCGACAGCTAAATCCTGGAAAAACGCATCGCTCGGGAGCCCGTTCCGCACTCATCGGAGAAAAGTGTGACGAAAAGGAGCACATCACAGTGTACAGGTCGCAAATGTACTTGATTCTGTTGCGCGCATTACTGAACACTGCCAAGAGAACCGTCGTGCCCCATTATCTTTCCCATAGACCGCAGGGCGATCCTTGGCCTCTTGCACGTGACAAGCCTGGAAACGATCCACGCGGGCTGATCGCGATTTACCGTGAAAATCGCTGGCTGCATTTTCAGGTGGCACAGTGTGTTTTGCCTGATAGAATGGAGGCACTCCTTTCGCTACCAATTCTCAACGATATTCGGCTGCGTTGATGGTTAATCTTAAGTTCTGTTCTTGGCTGGCAACGCTGCTTGTCGGGATGGGGATTCTTATTCCGTCGCTCTCGGCGGCGATTGTTCAGACGGGAAATGTCTCACCGCATGTCAGTGAGTGGCATAGCTCTTCGCCAGGGCTGGTTGGTATTACGAGCTATGGCAGTGTGCGCGTTGATGGAGGGAGCGTTTTGGCCTCACGCCCCGGAGCACTTGGCTACGGCAAAGATGTGACGGGTACGGCCACCGTTAGTGGCACGGGCTCGAAATGGGTCAATGCCGCGGAACTGTTTATCGGGACTTTGGGGCATGGCTTACTGACGATAGAGGCAGGAGGCGAAGTGAGTAATGTTCGAGGCCGCCTTGGGATGTTCGCAGGCTCGTCAGGTACCGCTACAGTAACTGGGACGGGCTCCAAATGGATCAGCAGCGATTATTTAGATGTTGGATCGTATGGTAACGGCACACTCACGATTGAGGCCGGTGGTCAGGTGAGTAGCATTCGCGGCTTTCTAGGAGGCGGCACTGATTCGTTTGGTACGGTCACCATAACTGGCGCTGGTTCTCAGTGGATCAACAACCAAAAGCTCCTCGTCGGCAACACAAGTCATGGCATTCTCAGTATCGAGGCAGGTGGGCAGGCAAAGAGTGGGTCTGTTTATTTGGGAAATATGCCAAACTCAACCGGTTCGGCCACGGTGACTGGGATCGGCTCAAAATTATCGAGCGTGCTTTTTGTCGGAAGCATTGGCCGTGGCACGTTGGATATCACGGACGGTGGATTAGTCAGCGTACCTGGAACACTCACTATCGATTCAAACTTAAAGGGTGACAGCTTTATTAACATCGCAACCGGCGGCATGCTGGCTCTTTACGGCGATGCTGACAATTCATTAAGTCAATTCTTCAATCTGATTTCCGGCACCGATGCGATCCGCTATTGGGACGCCACAGTGGAAGATTGGGCGCCACTCACCTCGGCCACCTATGGCGACAACTACACCCTGGAGTATCTCACCACGGGAGAACTGGCTGGCTACACCCTGCTAACTGTCGGCGCTTTGATCGTGCCCGAGCCAGCTACATGGATACTTGCGATGGCTCTGGCAATGTGCATCGTTCACCGCCATCGCAATTGATAGCCACAAGAAACACGAAAAGACACAAAGGTTCGTGTGCTAAGTTTCGTATCAGCAGCCACGGATGAAACACAGAATAAACACGGAAAGTAAGGAGTGAGTAGTACTACTGATAGTCAGCAGCCGTTGCTTGACGGTATGTGCGAAGCATCTGATTCTTGCTCATTTTTCAACATCCGTGTTACGTCCGTGAAATTCCGTGGCTATCCTTACTTTACTGAATCTGAAATTGATGCTTGTAGGAAATCATTGCCACAAGAAACACAAAAAAACACGAACAGTAATGGCTTTTTTTGTGCCTTATCGTGCTTCTCGTGGCCAACTACGAAACCTCGCGTCTCTAACGCAGCATCCCCGCGTGCTGGCGCAAAATGCGGGCCACTTCGTTGATCGATTCCGGATCGCGGTGAAGTTCTTCATGCACCGTCGGCACGAAGAGCTCGCTTTCGCCGCAATGTCGCGCGCTCGAGACCGAGACCACGCCGTCGCCCGGTTCGGGTGCGAAATAGCCTCCACCGGTTCCGATGATTGAATGGATGTGCGTCGCGGGATTGATCGGCATGTTGGCGAGCCCCGCGAGAAACGGGCTGTCGGGTTCGAGCATCGCAATCGAAGTGGGTGGCTCTCTGCTGAAGTCCGGTCGGAAGACATCTTGATTGCTTTCGACAATCTCTTGAAACTCAGCGGCTTCGTTGGAATTGAACGACACTAGGGCGCTTCCAATCCGACCCGCCACGCGGACTGTGAGCTGGCTGCCGCGGTGGGGCGTGCCGATAAAGATAACTCGCTTCACGTAGGGGACCGGCTCGAAGAACAGGTTCTCCGCGAAGCGTTGCTTCACGACAGCCGGAGCACGCAGAGCGGCAAACGGCTGCTGGGCGATCCGTCCCCAAAATTGATCGTTCGAAGATGTGATCTGCGTTTTCGCCACCAGGCCCCCCAGGCTGTGGCCGATTAAAACCATGTTGTTCATGGCTGCGTCGTTGCCAAACGGATCGTACGCCATGCGAGCCAGCAGCAACTGTTGGCGGAGTGCCGTCATCGAATTGAGCAAGCTACCGCCGGTCGGATAACGAAAGACCCAAAATTGATAGCGGGCATAGAGATCGTGTTGCGCACGCAATTCGTTGAGCATGTCGGCCCAAGTGGTCGGGTCGGAATACAGTCCGTGAATCAAGACGACCGGAATCTTGCCGCGTTGGTAGGGTTCCAACATAAACAGTTGCGGCTGGACCGACGTGTCGTTGGGCGAAGTGAAGCCTCGCAAATACTGCCGGGGATTCTCGTTGATCTCCTTGGCCAAGGGGGCCGTTAAATCACGAGCCAGCGGAAGCACGTAACTCCCCCAGCGGACTTTGTCGTACGCGAGCGGGTTGTACAGCTCAAGCACGAAGCCGCTCGATCCCATCGCTGCTTGCTGGTATCCACTTTGGGGAGGTTTTAAAACAGCCGTCGCGGCAAACGGCTGTCGCTCGCGGGCAAACACCAGCGGCTGCGGAGTGACACGCTCAACGATCAGCGGCAAGCCGATTCCGGCGGTGATGTAGTGATTGGCGATTTCATTGTTTTGTTCGTAGCGAGCAGGCAGCAGCAACGTGAAGTCCGTCGGCTGCCAGGCAAAACCGAAATAGCGGATCGGCAGAACACGCGTCCCGCCATTGAGCAAGATGCCGCGACGTTGGGGATTGAGCCTGGCGTATCGCTGGCTGCTTTCGATTAAACCTGCGAGCGCTTGGCCGTAGATTTCTTCGATGTCGCTTGCCCCCGTGATTGTGGCCGGGTAGCGCCGCATCAGGTGGGCTGTTTGGGCGGCCGCTTCAAAATAAAAGTCGACAGCCGTGGCATCGCCAAGTCGGTCCAGGCGTTCCGCCTCGACCAGCGCATCCTCAGCTTGCACGGGATCGGCAATCGGCAGAGCCTGACCCAGCGCAAGATCAGCCGACGCGACGAACAGACAGACCATCCCCACGAGAGATGGAAACAAGCGGTGCCAGGTGCGTGGGCGGAGGGGATGCATTGCATCTGGGGGGAGGGAAGCAAGCGGGGAGGCGGCCAACACAAAGATACCACGCGATTAGCGCCTGCTCGTTTGGCTACCAATTTGATAGAGATCACTCGCGAACCTGATAACCGCTAAACATTTCGTAGCTTTACATTCGACAGGGAACTCACATGCGAAACGAAACGCATTGCGCGAGGTATGAACGGTTTAGGTAAGGTTTGCTAGGTACCGCTGGTTTGCGAATCATGGCCACGAGAAACACAAAAAGGCAAGAAAATGAGTGGCTTTTTATGGCTTCTTGTTTTCTTCGTGGGCGATTTCTCCCGGGAAACACGGCATCGGGACGATGCCGGCTAACATTTTTTTGATTTCACTAGACAAAATCGCGTCGCGGGTGCATCGTGACGGTTGATGGATAACAGCGCCAACTTTTCTGATCAGGTTCGTACCTGCGCCATCCGCATGACGGAAAGCGGCGTGGCTGCGCTGGCGGGGTTGTTTGATCTCACGTCGCAGCGGCTGGTTCGCTATGCCGCGACGATCACCCGCAACCAGCACGACGCCGAAGACGCCGTCCAGGCCGCGCTGGTGCGCGTGGCTGGCAATACAAGCCATCTCCGCGAGGCCGACGCTCCTTGGCCTTATCTGTTGCGAATGGTTCGCAACGAAGCGCTGCAAATCATTCGCCGCAAGAAACGCTGGGGCCTGATTGCCAACCTTTCCGATTTGCTCAGCGGCCGGCTCGTCGATGAAGTCGAACGCGAAGAATCGCATCGCGCCGTTTGGACCGCTTTGCGAACTCTTCCCACCGAGCAGGCCGAAGTCGTCGTGCTCAAAATCTGGGAAGACATGACGTTCGCCGAGATCGGCAAGGTGTTGGAAATTTCCACCTTCACCGCCGCGAGCCGCTATCGCTATGCGATGGCGAAGCTCACGCAAAAGCTCACGGCCGCGCACGTGGAGGTGGTTCATGAGTAATTCAGAAAACAATCCCTTCGAGAATGGTCGGGATCGCCGCGAACGCCAAGCCTTCGCCGCGGTTGAATCGCTGGTCCGCGCGGCCGGTAACTATGTTCAACCCAGCGACGATTTGCGGCCCAGCACGCTCGAAGCGGCCCGCCGCTCAACGAGCTTACGCCGCTGGAACAAGCGCCTCGCGGGAATCGCCGCGCTGGTGGTTGTGCTGGCGGTCGGCAACATCCCCGGGCGATTCCTGCCCGAGCCGGCAGAATCAACGCTGGCGCATCAGACGGTCACCCGCGAGTTTGAGCTTCGTCAGGAATCGGCCAAGGAAATGGGGGTCACGTTCAACCCCGCCTGGGCCTGGGTCGAAGCCTTCTTCGAGCTGCGCAATAAGCAGGCGAATCTGATCAACGACTGATTTTATTAGGCAAGTCAGGCCCGCCGCGGCATCACTCTTGTGGAACATCTCCCACAAGCCCCACTGTCATCCCGAGGGGAGTTCGACGACCCGAGGGATCTGGTTCGCAGCACCTTTTCGCATTGAAAACGTGCCGAGATTGAAGCCAGATTCCTCAGTCGCCTAGGCTCCTTCGGAATGACAATTGTTGATTTCTGCACGATAGCGCGCCGTCCCCACATGAACGAAGTCACCCTCGAAGAAATCTTTGCCCTCAACGAAGAGCTCGCCGCGCTCGATGAGGCGGGCGTTCCCATCGAGCTGGGCGATCCGACCCAAACGACGCGGGAAGCGCTCGCCAAGATCAATGCGCGGCTGGCGCTCCGCAGCAGTTTGGGCCAACCGATCGAAGGGGCTCTCGCCGAGGAAGTGGAATTCCCACCGATGTATCAGCATGCCCTGCTGGCAGGGTTGGAATCGAATCAATTGCCGCTCGCGCTCGACGGGTTGAGTCGCCAGCCGATCGCCTGGGACGACATACGCAACACGTTGGGCCAGGCGCTCGTGCAGCCACTGGTGATTTTCTCGCTCGCGTATTGCGGATTCATTTTCCTCTGCCTCCGCTATGCCCCCACGCTGGAATCGATCTACGAACAAATCCGCGTGACGCCCAGTTGGGGTTTGCAACTTTTGCTGTGGGGTCGCGCATGGATGTTCGTCTGGGTGCCGCTCGTGCCGTTGTTGGTTGTGGCGGGAATCTATTTCTGGCAGCGACAAACCAATCCGCATAAGCCGTGGCTGCCCGGTTCGCAGCACTATTTTGCGACTGTAACCCGGTCAGTCTTCGCCGAACAAGTTGCCAGCTTGCTTGAAGCGGGTGTCCCCTTACCGCACAGCTTACGACTGGCAGGGAAATCCTCCAACGATTCTGAACTCATCGCGGCCAGCGAGTCCCTGGCCACGGCGCAGGAAAACAATCAGCCGTTGTTCGCGGTCGACGAAGTCCGCTTGAACGCGTTTCCGCCCTTGCTGAGGTGGGCACTCACCGGCGACGTGGGGGGCGAGCCGTTGCCGCAAGTTTTGCGATTCATTGCCGAAACCTACCGTCAATCCGCCGAACGGCAATCCGGTGTTTGGCACTTCACCCTGCCGACGCTGATCGGCGCGTTCCTCGGCGGTTTGATCGTGCTCTTTTATTGCTTGAGTTTGTTCGGACCGTACGTCCAAATGCTGCACACCCTGGCCTATTGATTCCTGCGATGCCTCATTTCACCTATCAAGCCTTGACCGCCGATGAAGAACTCCGCACGGGAGAACTCTTCGCCACGAGCGCAGCCGCAGCACTCGCTGAGTTGGAAGCTCAGGGACTTGCGGTGCTGTTGATTCGCCAGATCGAAGCCCCCAGCATCGAACGGTCGAGCCTATCGCCCATGCCGGTTCCTTTCGCTGCGACCGCGGGGGAACAAATTTTCCGTCAGCGCGTAGGCGAACTCTTGGAACATCGCAACGTGCTGGCCCCCGCGTTGACGGCGTTTGCCGAAGAGATGCCACGTGGCTGCGCGCGAAAGGAACTTGAGCAACTCACGACTCAAATGCAATCGAGCGCCACTGCCGCGGAAATGACCCAATCGCCGCAGCAAATCCGCGCTTGGCTACCGCTGTTGGCGAGCGGGCCCACGATCGGCACGAAGCGCTTGCAAGAGGTCTTCGCCGAAGCCGACCGCGACCTTGCCAATCGTGCCCAACTCACTCGCAGTTTGGCCTATCCGACAACCGTGTTATTGATCTCGGTCGCAGTCTTGGCGTTCTTAAGCATCGCGGTCGTCCCCACGTTTAAGAATATCTTCGATGACTTTGGTCTGGATTTGCCCTGGATCACCCAGGTGATGCTCTTCTTCTCTTCGTTGTTGCTCTACCAGCCATTCCAATTTCTTACCTTGGCTGCCGTCGTGACTTTCATCCTCTATGTCGTTGTGCGAGTGGTGCGCAACTGGATCTTCCCCAGCCGCATGCTTGGGCTTTTTTTTGACGGCAATTCACAGCAAGTCGGCGAGATGGCACGGTACGTCCGGCAACTCACTGAAGCGCTGAAAGCCGAGATCCCGTTGCCAGATGCCTTGCAACTTGTCGGCAAGACGAGCCCCCATCGTTGGCTGCAACAGGAATCTCAAGAGTTGGCGAGCGTGCTCGTAGCCGACTCGAACGATGTAACACGGCTCCGCCGTTCGTCGCTCCCTGCGACGGTTGTGTATGCATTGCAGGCTGGCCCCGAAGGTGCTCCGCACATCCCCCTGTTGCAAACCTTGGCCGATGGATATGCGGAGCGTGTTCGCAATCGTTTGCGATTGTCGACCGGATTCCTGCCGCAACTTGCCATCATCTCCATCGGACTGGTTGTGGCCATCGTGGTGTTTGCGTTGTTTATTCCCTTGGTGATGTTGGTTAACGGTTTAACAGGTTAAGTGAAATTCTCACCATGATTGAACACTTTCCAACATTTCAGCGGCTAGGGCGATTTGAGTTTCGCTACTCTCCGTGGAAGTGCATGCCTTGGTGGCCAGCGGATACACTTGCCGCGAGACAGAAATCGCTGCTGAAAATTCTCGCCGTGGCTGCCGCCGAACAATTGGAAGCCGCGCCGCTCGTGGCGAACTTAGCCATTGAACATCGCGGCAGCTACAAACGACGACTCCGCCGTTTGTCGCAACGACTCTACGCCGGCACGCTCTTGGCTGATGCGATTGAACAAACGCCCGGCGTGCTTTCCGACGACGATGCCTTGGCCATCCGCTTCGGCGAACAGTCGGGCATTCTCCCGGCAACATTGGTCGATCTGATCAACAAGCCCGATCAAGCTCAACTGCGAATTAGGACTCGCTTGCGCCAGGTTGTGGTCTATTTGCTGTTGACGCTCGCAGTGATGGCCAGTGTGCTGACCTTTTTGATGATCAAAATCATCCCCAGCCTGAATGCCATTTTTTATGACTTTGAATTGGACCTACCCCGCATCAGCCAATTTGTCATCGCTGCCAGTAATGGGATCGTCAACTATTGGTGGCTGCTGGCAATTCCGGGAATCGCGCTGTTGTGGTTTTGGAAATCGGAACGGCTCAAACGCTATGTCCGTCGTCATGTCACCGGGCGGCTCATCAAACCATTGGCACAGTTGCGGTCGATCAATGTGCTGAATCTGTTGGCGGGGAATGCCCGCGCGGGCCGACCGCTCGCCGGCGCGGTTTCTACGCTTGCCCGCTACCACTTTGATGGCCGCATCCGACAGAAATTGCTCTTCGTGCGCAACGAAATGGAACAAGGTGCCGACCCCTGGGAGAGCATGTCCCGTGTGCAACTCATCGCGCCGGCCGAAGCCCGTGCCCTGCAAGCGGCGACCTCGTCCGAATCGCGGAGCTGGACGCTCAATCGGTTTGTGGAACTCAAACGGAGCCGCGTCGAACGTCGGCTCGAAATGTATCTCTCGCTGTTGCAACCCGCGGCCACGCTGTTGATCGCCGTCGTCGTCCTCGTGATCGCCGTTGGCTGTCTCGCTCCCATTTTCGATCTAATATCCGCCCTCGCGTAATCAACACTTTCATGTTCAGACTTAACAAGATATCTCGAAACAATCGCTCTGGCTTGGCCATGACAGAGCTTGTCGTCGCGGCGGGGATTTTGATCACGGCCTTGTCACTGCTCGCCACATTGTCGTTCCGCAGTGGAAAACTGTGGCAGGATTCGCAGCACTACAAGCTCGCCGCGGATGAGCTCACCAATCAATTGGAGCGACTCACGCTGCTTGATGAAGCCACGCTGGACGAAGCTTTGGGCAACCTGGAAGTTTCCGCGGCGATTCAGGCCACTTTGTCAGATGCCAAGTTGTCAGGCAGCAAGATCGTGGATGAGTTTGGACCTCGCGTTGTGTTGGAAATCAATTGGAACCGCGCGGGAAAGCCAGAACCACTGCGGCTTGTGGGTTGGCTGAGTGAATCTTCGGAGGACACGCGATGAACAAACGACGCGGCTTTACGCTTGTTGAAATGTCTGCCGCGATGGCAGTGAGCACGGTGCTGTTGACACTTGCCACCGGCGCGGTGCATCGGGCTATGCGAATTGATAGCGATTGTCGCGAGCAAGCCGACACGATGCGGTCGCTGACTCGCTTGTCGCATGATCTTCGCCGCGATGCTCATGAAGCCCAATCGGCCAAACTGACACAAGAGCCTTTGGGACTCGACTTCCTGATGCCCAACGAACGAGTCGTTCGTTACACCATCGCCGACACTGAATTCATTCGCGAATCGGAAATCCCCGACGAACAAACGCAACGCGAGTTTTACAAGAAGCCCGCCGATTATCACGCGACCATCACAACTACCGCCGCACCGGAAATGCTGGATTTGCAAGTGACCCGCGAAACAAAAGTTGCCAGCGAACCGCCAAAAATCGTGCTGCACGTCACGGCCCACATTAGCTGCTTTTCGCAGATGGTGAGCAATTTGGGAGGCACCCCATGAGGCAGCGCCGCCGCCGACAATCCGGTCTAATTTTGATTTGCGTACTGGCATGCCTCGCCATCGTGATGGGTATCGCCGCGTCGATGCTCAAGACGGCGCTTGCCGCCCGTCAGGCAGCACGCCAAGATCTGCAGCTTAGCCAAACCGAGTTTCTCTTGGCCGCGGGTGTGCAACGCGCGGTAGGGCAACTGACTGAGGATGTAGACTACTCCGGCGAAACCTGGGAACTCACCGGTGATGCGATACCGGGCTGCGAATCCGCCGTGGTGAAAATCGATGTTGAAGCTTCTAACAACGATCAGCCCGCCCAAGTCCATGTCATCGCACAACTCCCTGCCGATTCGCCACAGTCAATTCGGCGTTCGTACACATTTTCACTCATTCGAGAGGAATAGATCCATGAACATAAAATCCCATCATTCTCGGCACGGCTTTACGCTCGTCGAACTTTTGGTCGTGATCGCCATCATCGGCATCCTGGTCGCTTTGCTTTTGCCAGCCGTGCAAGCGGCTCGCGAAGCCGCTCGTCGAACTTCTTGCGTCAACAACTTGGCCCAGTTGGGACTCGGCGTGCATAACTACGAGTTCGCGGTTGAGCATTTACCCGCCGGGGTGATCAATCCCGAAGGCCCGATTCGCAGCGAAGCCGATGGGCAGCATGTGAGTTGGCTCGTACAGATCCTACCGTACATCGAAATGGATACGGCCTATCAAGCCTTCGATATCGAAGCGGGGGCATACGCGCCGGTCAATGCACCCGTACGGGCCGTCCCAGTTGACGTCTTTACTTGCCCCTCATTTCCGGGAAATGAACTTTCCGAAGATAAGCTCGCTGCGGTCAGCACCTACACCGGTTGTCACAACGATGTTGAGGCCCCCATCGATGCCGACAATCATGGCTTGTTGTTTCTCAACAGCGCGATTCGCTATACGGACATAAAGGATGGAAGTTCGCAAACGCTTTTGCTTGGCGAAACTCGCGACGAGAACACGCTAGGTTGGGTCAGTGGCACGCGCTCCACCCTCCGCAACACAAGCAAGCTCAACGCGCGGCGGTGGCGGCGCGATGAGCCGGAACTCCCCGAGCTTGGCCCTCTGGAAGTGGGTGGATTCAGCAGCGCCCATCCGGGTACGGTGCAAACGGTTTTGGCCGACGGATCGGTGCATTCACTCACCGAGGACACCGAACCCGAAATCCTCCGGCAACTTGGCCATCGTGCAGACGGCACCTTGCAAAGCCGGTACTAAGCGGAATTTCCCTGCGATTCGTTGAATCGCGGCTATTAGAAAGTTTTATCCCTGTGGTTCTCCGCAATTCTGTTTAGCTTATCGTTGCCTCTGCGGTTACCGATGATACAATTGATTGAAACACGTGTTTTAATCACTCGTTTTACATCGCAAACCAATGTCTGACAACGACTTAGAATCGACCCAACGACGCATTATCGAAGCTGCCGGCATTATGTTTGCCGAGCGGGGCTTTGAAAGCACCACCGTTCGGGACATCTGCCAGGAAGCCGGCGCTAACCTCGCTGCGGTCAATTACCACTTCGGCGACAAGGAACGACTCTACATCGAAACGGTGCTGCGAGCCCATCGGTGGTGCATCGAAAAGGTCAAGCTCCCGGGCTGGGATGAAACGACACCAGCGACGCAAAAGCTGGCGGACTTCATCATTACGTTCTTCCGCCGGGTGCTAAGCGATCCCGGCGACGTTTGGCAGCCACGGCTCGTGTTGCGCGAAGTCTTGCACCCGACCGCCGCGTGCGCTGAACTTGCCCGCTCTAGTATTCGGCCCGAGTTAGAAATTCTCAACGGCATCTTGCGCGAGCTGTTACCGGATGATATTTCCGAAGAAGAGCTCCACCTGACGGCCTTCAGTATCGTCGGCCAATGTTTGTTTTACTTTTTTGCCGACGGAGTGATCCGCAGCTTAATTGTTGTTGACGAATATGCATCGTATGACGTGGAAAAACTCGCCAGACACGTGACCAATTTTTCACTCGCGGCGATCCAAGCTCGGGCGTGTGTTGATCAAACCACTGCGTTGCTCGGGGAGGTCGAGCGATGAACTGGATCGCCCTGAAAATGCTGACCGGCAATCAAGGCAAATATCTGGGCATCATCCTGGGAATTGCCTTCGCCACGCTGTTGATCGCGCAGCAAACATCGATCTTTTGTGGACTGATGCTGCAAACGAGCGGACAGATTCGCGACATCCAAGGGGCCGACATCTGGGTGATGGATGGCAACGTGCAATTCATTGACGACGTTAAGCCGCTTTCCGATAGCGATCTCTATACCGTGCGCGGTGTGCCCGGCGTGGCTTGGGCCGTGCCGCTTTACAAAGGCCTCACACGATCCCGCTTGGAAGATGGCAATTTCCAGCAAACGATTTTGCTCGGCCTCGACGACGCCACGCTGGTGGGCGCGCCGCCCGACATGATGATCGGCAGCGTGTTCGATTTGCGCAGGCCCGACGCGGTGATCATGGATTACGAAGGTTATCAATTGCTATGGCCCGGCGAAAAACCGCATATCGGCAAACGATTTGAAATGAATGACAAGGAAGCCGAGATCGTCGGCATCTGTCGTTCGAGCCGCACGTTCCAGACATTCCCGGTTGTTTACACCCGATATTCGCAAGCCTTGCAGTTTGTCCCTCCCGAGCGCAAGGTCCTTTCCTTTGTGCTCGCCGACGTGACCGAAGGTTCGGACGTCGACGAAGTTTGCCGACGGATCGAAAAGCAAACCGGCATGCGAGCGCTGACCGGCAAACAATTTGAATGGGTCACGATGGATTATTTCATGCGGAAGACCGGCATCCCTTTCAACTTCGGGATTACGGTCGCGCTCGGATTTATCGTGGGCACGGCCATCGCGGCCCAGACCTTTTATCTGTTCACGATCGAAAACATCAAACAGTATGGCGCACTTAAAGCAATGGGGGCCGGCAATCTGATGCTGCTCAGCATGATCCTGCTCCAGGCACTCTTGGTGAGCTTCATCGGTTTTGGCCTGGGAATTGGCGGGGCCACTTGGTTTGGCATTGTTGCCAATGCGCCCGGTTCGCGGTTGGCTTTCTACATGCCCGCCGAAGTGTTCATCGGAACCGCCGTTGCCGTGGGGGCAATTAGCATCCTGTCCAGCTTGTTGAGCATGTACCGCGTGATGGTCGTTGAACCGGCCGTCGTGTTCCAAGGATAAGCATTTTACGATCGATGGAAATTTCACAAACCACACCGCTGATCTCTTGCCGCAAAGTTGCCAAAATCTATGGCAGCGGCAATGCCGAAGTGCACGCCTTGCGCGGCGTTGATCTCGACGTTTACGCGGGTAAGCTCACCATGCTCGTCGGCCCCAGCGGTTGCGGCAAGACCACGCTCCTTTCCGTGCTCGCCGGGATCTTGAAACCCACGAGCGGTACCGTAAACGCGTTAGGAACCGACCTCACCGCGCTCACGTCCTGGCAGCGCACCGCGTTTCGGCGCGACAATGTTGGCTTTGTGTTTCAGCAGTTCAATCTGCTCCCCGCGCTGACCGCTGCTGAAAACGCGGCGGTACCGTTGGTAATCAAAGGCCAATCGAAACGCCAGGCGGTCGCCTCGGCTGTGTCGCTGCTGGAAAAAATGGGGATGGGCGAGCGAATCAATAACCTACCGGGAAAACTTTCCGGCGGTCAGCAACAGCGCGTCGCGATCGCGCGGGCGCTGGTGCATCACCCTCGCCTGCTCGTGTGCGACGAACCGACTTCCGCGCTCGATGCCAAGACGGGCCATACGATCATGGAACTTCTGCGCAGCATCGCCGTCGAAGGAGACCGCGCCGTGATTATCGTGACCCACGATAGTCGTATTTTTGAATTCGCCGACACGATGGCCCGCATGGACGATGGCCGGATTGTTTCACTCGAACACCGCGAATCAAATGGTTCTATGACCGATGATGAGCAGTTCGTTGAAGGTCAACTCGTATAACACTTTTGGACAATTGAATCTGACTCCCATGCTTACGAAATTTGGTTTACCGCTGATCGCACTTGGGCTTATTATCTTTGCGACCAACTATTTGATGAGTGCCCGCACGCGGCTTCCGGAGTTGCCGCCTCCGATACAGCCCGCCGTGAATCCGTTCCCCAACACTGTGGCGGGGGCCGGCATGGTCGAGCCGCAAACCGAGAACATCTCCATGGGCACCCCCGTGCCGGGAGTGGTCGTCGAAGTGATGGCCCAAGTTGGTCAGAAAGTCAAAGCTGGCGATCCGTTGTTCCGTTTGGATGACCGTCAACGTCAGGCGGAGCTCGCAATCCGCCAGGCGAGCCTCGCCGATGCCGAAGCTCAACTGGCACGCCTTGAAGCGCAGCCGCGCACCGAAGAACTGCCTCGCGCTGAAGCGAAAGTTCTGGAAGCCAAGGCCGATTGGGAGAACTGGCAACAGCAAGCCTCGCGCGGCGAGCAGCTCTTCAATCGGAAGGCCATGCCCGAGGAAGAGTTTATCGTCCGCAAACAACAAGAAGTGCAAGCTCGCGAGCGCTACAACAGCGCGGTCGCTGAGTATGATTTGCTCAAAGCCGGTGCTTGGGAGTACGACAAGCGCGTGGCCCAAGCCGCCATCGACAACGCCAAAGCTCAAGTTAATGAATCCCAGACCGAATTGGATCGTTTGGTCGTGCGAGCACTTGTGGATGGCGAAGTGTTGCAGGTCAACGTCCGCCCCGGTGAATTCGTGGCCGCTCCCGCCAGCCAGGCGCTTGTTGTATTGGGCAATGTCACGCAATTGCACGTCCGCGTCGACATCGACGAATACGACATCCCGCGCTTTTTCACCGATGCCGAAGCCCGGGCGACGCTCAAAGGCCAGCCGAACGAATTCTTTCCGCTGCGATTCGTGCGGATCGAGCCTTATGTTGTCCCCAAGAAATCGCTCACCGGCGACAACACCGAGCGCGTCGATACTCGCGTGCTACAAGTGATCTACGCCATCGATACCAAGGGCAAACGACTTTTTGTCGGCCAGCAGATCGACGTTTTTATCAACGCCAAGCAAGGTGCCGGTGAAATGACTTCGCCCACGAACGAAGTCGCCAAACGCTGAGCAATAATTACGGCGATTCCTTGATGTCGTCCAGATGCCGCGTGGCGCGATACAACGCCATTGCCAACACCACGACCAGCACGCAGATGACCGTGGTCATCGCAAGCGAACTGTTCACGAACCATTTAAAAAATGATTCGGGAACGATGGCCTCGGGGGGAATCTCGACTTGCTTGGCTGCGCCAAGCGTCCCAACCAAGGCCGTGAAACCTGCTTTGAGCGATTCGGCGAGCGCAGCCGTATCGTAATTCGGGCTGGATAGTCGCGTGTCACCGTAAGCGAGTCGATATTTTTCCTGCGGGTCGGCCAGTAATAGCACTTCATACTCATGCCCCTCGGCGGTCACGCCCGTGATATCAAGCGGCGGGCTGTCGCGATTATCGATCACCAGCCGATATTCTGCAGACCGCGTTTCTGGGAAAGTCACATCGAGCGATGCTCGCTTGAGCGTGCGGAAGTCGATTCGCGAGATTGTGTCCGACCCGATCGCTCGCCAACTCTGCGGCGTCGTGCCGGGTTCAGGAATCTCAACGGTCACGGGACGACTGAAGTTCGTGGTGTCGGTTGCGACTCTGAATCGAGTGAGTGGCTCGTTCTTGGTTTTCAAATAGACAAATGTCTGTTTATCCTTGGTTGTGGGTTCAGCGGGATCAACGCTTACGGGATAAGCCTCCTGACTATCCACGGCAAGGTCTTGCTGAACCTTGTCGGTCCACAGTTCGATGCGGTCGATGCGAAACGGCTGACGCTTGATCGTCATCCGTTCGGTGCGGCTGGTTTCATCATCTCCTTGTAAGTTCCGCGAAAGCTCCAACAGCTGCGACTGTTGTTCCTGGGTCACGTCGGCAATCGTGAGCCGGAAAAACCGTGGCTGGTCGTCGATCTTCGGAAGATCGATCGTGACGTTCCGCACATCCATGAACTGCGAATAATCAAAGATCAGCTCATCTTCAATAAGCGTCACCCAATTGTGTCCGTGGGTGGAGCTTTCCACTTTCACACGATGCTCGAAATTCGAGAGCGGTGAAAACAGACGGATCCCCTGCGGCGGCTGGGGATGTTTTTCCGTGTCGGTGACAAAGGTAATTTTGAGACTGCCATCTTCGTCTGGTTTGAGTGACAAATGCTCGGCGGTCCAGGTTTGCTCGATCGTGCGGCTCCGCTTCGTCTGGCCACGCCGCACGAGGTAGGCGACTTCCTTGTTCTTACTGTTGAGCAAACGCAAGTCGTGATAGTTCGTCTGGCTGTGGGCATAGACATCGCTATCGAGCGCTACTGAAAGCAGTTCCTCGCTCTCGATTGCAGGAAGCTCAATGTCCTTCACGTAGTAAACATCCGCGGCGAAAGACGCGCTGGCACAGCCCCCCAATAACGCGAAGAGAACCGCAATTCGTATCATGTTTCTGCTCCGCATAGTTAAGTTAGATATCAAGGAAGGTCGTCCGACGGCGTGGTTGAGTCGGCCACGGCAAAATTCTCCTTGAATTTTAGGTATAAGAACGAGCCTGCCAAGAACAGTATCACCAAGGGCACCAGCGCGACCATCCGCCAAAACTGTTCCAGCCGTGCGAGATCGTTGAAAAAGATCTTGCCGGTCACGATGACAAACAGCGCCAGGCCCAAATAGCGAAGTGTGGCAATGTTCTTGCTGATCCCCCGCCAAATCATCGCCAAGCCAAAAATCGCCCATAACACCGACACCCCTCCCGCCCGCAAGCCGGGGTAGGCATCGTACAAAAAGCTGTTCACTTCGAGCGTAAGATAGAAAAATAGCATCGCTAAACTCGCGAGCCCCAGCAGGTCGCGAATTGGGATTACGGTTTGGCGGTTGCGGAAGATGGCATAGGCCCCGCCGAAGAAGCCAATGATCGCGCCGAAATCGATCAAACGCATCAACGCATCGCGGAACGAATACGGTGGAGCATAAAGCAACCTCTCATTCACACCCCACGATGGCAAATCGACGCCGAGCAACTTCCCCACCACGGCCACCATCGCCAAGACGAACAAACCGAGAAACACCGCGCCCCCTGCGCGAACGTACTGCATCAGGAAAAACGCGCTCAGCCCGATCCACAACATCGTCAGCACCGGCAGCCGAGCCGGGGGATAGAACACGCCCACCGTGCGATTGAGTTCCAAATGCAAATACATAAAGCCCATTACCATGGCGGCTACGATCAGCACGTGCAGCGTCGTGGCTTTTCCCATCCACGACGGCACATCATTCCCGCGAGCGATGATCCCTTCTTCGGGTGCAGGTTCACGGCTGAGCATGCGGTAGCCAATGCCAAAGCACGCAATCGGAATTCCAAAGGCCACGGCACGCTCCACAAGCGCGACCAGATAGTCTTGCCAAGCCATGTCCGCTGTGGTGGCAATACCGCCGGCAAACTGTCTGCCCAGGTCGAGAAAACAAAACCGCCCCAGCACCAAAGCAAATAACAGCAGCCCAATTTGCCGGACAAACTGGCTGCCGATTTTCTGGCCAATCCACAGGAACACGACCGCCTGGATCGCCCAACTCGCGGTGATCCGTTGATTCGAGAGCACCAGCGGCATGGTGATCGACAGGAAAAATGCGGTCAGACCAAACAACGACACGAGCAACTCGCGATCGATCAGTTTACGCCGTAGGAACAAGTAGATATGTGCCGTGTAGAAGGCGACCAAGCCGAGCGTAAGCGCCGCGACCCACCGTCGGCCGTGGATTTCTTCGATCAAGCGTGATCCGACGATAAAGAACACGCCGGCATTGATGTAGAGCGCCACCAAGTCGAGCAGATTCGATTTCGCTCCTCGCACGACTTTGTAAAGAAAGATCATCGTCGAAAACAACACAAAGAACGCGACGACAAACGGCATCACTTCATGGAAATGCTCGGGCGTATAGGCGCGCATCGCGGCGAAGAACATTGCATACGTGGCAAAGAAGCTGAGGTAATTTACCAGCGGCCAGTTCTTCCAATAGCAGATCCCCAGCACGCCGATGCCCAGCACCAGCATGTAACCATACAAGCCAACGAAATCGACCGCCCCCGTGGAGAGCATCAAGGGCGTGCCGTAGCCGCCGATGATGCCGAGCACCGCCACAAGCATCGAATTGAAGCGAACGGCGATTCCCCCCGCGAGGACCGTGACCGCAATCATCGCGATGAAGGCCGGCATGGCGGGGATCAGATGATACATGTTCGACGCGGCGAACACGCTGAAGTACAACGTCGCGAGCCCCGCCCCCATGAGCCCTTGGCCCATCACGTGATATTTCTTGCCAAGGATGCGTGTGCCCGCGATTAGCAGCACCAAGCCGGTGGCGGTCGACAACATCACGCGTGCTTGCGGACCAAGCCAACCGTTCTTGATCGAATACGTCAGAAAATAGCCGACCAACACCAAGCCCAAGAGTACGCCGATCCGCAACAGCCATTGGCTCGCGATGGCGAACTCCATCGACACACCCGCGGGGACATGCTCCTCGCCGACGATGATCCAGTTCCAAATCTTGTGCAGTGTTTCCTTCGCAGCGACTTCAAAGCGACTTGGCTCCCGCGGCGGCAACGGTTCAAAAACCGGGCGCGTCGAAAATACAGGTTTGGCTGGCTCGGTGGAAGCAGGCGATGCCGCCGCGAACTCGGGGACCTTTTGGCCGGTGAGATGCTGCGGCAGTTTTACAGTTCGAGGGGCCGCCGGTTGTAGCGGCTTGGGTCCTTGCGGATCGGGCCAGACGATTTCGACTTTTGGTTCCTCTTCGGCGACTGGCTGTGTTGTTTTTTCTTCTGCCGGAGTCGCAGCAACCGTTGGTTCCACCACTGGCTGTGTTACAGTAGGCGCGGGTGGAGCCGGGGCAGCCGCCAGTTCCGCCAGCTTCTTTTGTAGCCGCCCAATCTCCAAGCGAAGCGAATTGAATCCCGTCGCTTGATCTTCTTGAATCGCTCGCAAACGAAAGAAGTTGACGATGGGAACAATAAAGACGACGGCCAACGCGCCGAGGCCGAGAAAAACTAAAAACACTTCTTCCATGGTGGCGCCCGAGATTGGAGACGAACGGCGCAAAGTCCGTTCTGGTGGTTACCAACCGAGCAGGTTACCACGGGAAAGCGATAACGTCCAAGAGAAGTCCGGCGAAGCCATGACTTATTCAGCAATTTGCTTGATGACCTGCTCGCCCGCCCCGCCGCTTGGGTGTGTAGTTCCTGTAAGGCAGTGCTTTCCGAGGCGATGGTTTGTGCAAGGTGCTGCCAGAAATTGGGCCGCTTTTTATTTCCGCCGAAAGGGCCAATTACGTCGTAGATTCACATGCTTCCCAGGCATGCTAGAATTAACTGCTTAGATTCAATTTATGATTAAGCCATTACTGTTGTTGGCACTCAGGGTTTTCGATGCTTACCGCCCAAAGGATTTACGCGATGTTGGGAAATGAGCCCCTCTGGAACGCGGCGGTCGCTTCGCATGAATTGCTGGCGAACCATCACCTCCCACATGCCATCGTTGGAGGAGTTGCCGTTTGCCTCCACGGCTATCAACGCAACACGATCGACGTCGACTTATTAATCCGAGCAGAAGACGCCGATGTAATTCGCCAATCACTGACTGCTGCCGGTTGGGAGTGGGATGCGCCTAACAAACAGTTTGTCGCCCCCTCGGGCGTGATCTTGCAATTTCTGCTCTCGGGCGACAAGGCCGGTGTTGGTTCAGAAGTTCGCTTACCCGACCCGGCTGACGAAAACTCGGTGACCAACCTCGAAGGGCTCCCAGTCCTTACGCTCGCACGCTTAATCGAAACCAAGATCGCGTGTGGCCAAGGCAACGCTCGGCGGATGCACAAAGACTTTGCCGACGTCGTCGAGCTAATCGCCAAGCACAATCTCAACAGCTCTTTCGCCAGAAAGCTGCATACATCTTTGCAACCAACATTTCGGCAACTTCTGGCCAACGCCCGTGGCGAGTGAACGCTTACTTGGGCACTCGTGATGGTGGATGATTACCTATCGGGACCGCGACATGGCTAGTGACACCAATGCGAGTGCTCCGAGCATCAAACCCGTCGGTTCAGGCACAACCTGTTCGAAGAATCGCACTTCGGAAAGCATCGTCCATTGCTGGGTGCCCGTGGCGACAAGCGTCAGATTATCCGTCATGAGATTCAGCCCCGTAACGAGGACGGGCACCGTCGCGCCATTGCCGGGGGGATCGATGATAGGAAAGGCTTGTGAATAGCCACCCGATGTACTTAACGTCACGGCCGAGGGCATTGCGACGCCGGCAGAGCCATCGCTGTCGGCGAACCAAATTTCCAAGACCCCAACATTCACCAGTCCGGCGAAGTTGAACTGGATCGTGGGATTATTATTGGACCAGCCCACGAGTGGCCCGATGTCGCCAACACCGATTGAGATGCCATTTCCCCAGGCGATATTGGCGTCGATGTCGTCGGTGAGTTCACTGCCGGTGCTGTCTGAGTAATTCCCGCCGACATCGCTGCCTGAAAGAGTGTAGCTAGCGACAGGAATCTGGACCGCGTGCAATTCCACGGCCAAACAAGCGAGAATAGAAAACACAATCCGTGTCATGAACGTCACGAGCCACCTCCTTGTTGCGAAACTTAAGTCAGAGCCAAAATATAGGCCGACCGGCCGAAGAAGATCAAGACCGACATCACTCGATTTCAATCACAACCGCGTGGATGCTCGTCTTGTTCGTCGCTATGCAAAGAAAACAGGTGAATTGGTTCGCGCTACAACAACCCATCCAACTCATCCACGAGCGATTCAAATCGCGCGAGCGCTGTGTCCACTGGCGTGGTGCTTGCCATGTCGACCCCGGTATCGCGTAGCAGATCGAGCGGGAACTTCGAGCAGCCTCCCTTGAGGAACGAAAGATAATCGTTCAGTTCCGCCTTGCCGCCATGAACCACGCGTTCGGAGAGCGCGATCGCCGCAGACAGGCCCGTGGCGTATTTGTAGACGTAGAACGCTCGATAGAAATGGGGGATGCGCAAACACTCGAGCTTCAATTGCTCGTCGAGAACGAAGTCGGGACCGAAATACGCTTCGAGCAGTTTGTAGTACTCGTTCTTGAAACACTCAATCGTGAGCGGCTCGCCCGCCTCGGCCAGGGCGTGAATGATCTTCTCGAATTCAGCGAACATCGTCTGACGAATAATCGTGCCGCGAATCGCGTCGATATCGCGATTGATCAAGTAGGCACGCTCTTCGGTGTTAGCAGCATTGTTCATCAAGTGGCGACTCAGCAGCTGCTCGTTGAACGTGCTCGCCACTTCGGCCACGAATATCACATAGTTGTAATACTGAAACGGCTGGCTCTTGGCCGAGTAATAGCTGTGCATCGAGTGCCCCGCCTCATGGGCGAGCGTGAACACGTGATCGAGCACCGTCGGCTGATAGTTCATCATGATGTACGGCGCGCCATCGAACGAACCACAGCTGAACGCTCCGCTTTGTTTCCCCCGATTGGGATAGCGGTCGCACCAACGGTCGCTTGTGAGCCCTCGTTCGAGCACGCTAGTGTACTCGTTGCCGAGCGGCGCCAGCGAAGCGATCACGGTATCGACCGCCTGTTGCCAGTTGCGCTTCTGATCGAGATCGCTCAGAATCGGCACGTAGGTGTCATAGTGATGAATATCTTTGATCTTCATCTTTCGCCGACGCAGATCGTAATAGCGATACAAAGCCGGCAGCTTGCCGCGCACGGCCGCGATCAGATTGTCGTACACCGAGAGTGGCACGTCGTCGTGAAACAAGGCCGCCTCGATTGCACTGCTGTAACCGCGTGCCTTGGCGTAATAAACATCGCGCTGCACGCTGCCACTGAGCGTCGCGGCCAAAGCGTTCTCGTGATTGGCATAAACTTCGTAATACTGATGGAACGCTGCGCTGCGAACCGAGCGCTTCGGCGAATGCAACAGCGCCGAGTACGACGAGTGCGATAACTCGATCGATTCCCCTTTTTCGTTCTTCACCATGCCGAACTTAAAATCGGCGTCGGTCAACTGGCGGAACGTGTGATTGGCCGTATCCGACATTTGGCTCTGCATGGCCAAAAGTTTTTCTTCGGCGTTGGAAAGCGTGTAGGGTCGGTAGCGGACCATCCGTTCGAGCGTCAAACGAAATGGCGCGAGCGACTTCGACTTCAAGAATTCATCGAACTTTTTCGGAGGAATCGCCATGATCTCGGGGCGAATGTAGCTCGCCGCTTGGCCTGCTTCGCTCGCGGCATGTTGAAAGCGACCCACCATCCGCTGATAGGTGCTGTTGGCCGTGTCTTCGGTCGTTTTGAGAAATGCGTAGGTGCTCAGTCGCTCGGCCTGACGATCGAATTTCACGTCGAACTTCAAACACTCAGCGATCTGATCCGCACCCGAACCGAGCTTCCCCTGAAACGCGGCGTACCGTTTGATTTGCTTCTCCCAGGCGGTGAAATCTTTCTCCCACGCTTCGTCGTTGGGATAGAGTGAGTCCAGATTCCAAGTGTCGGCAACTTTGACTTTGTCACGTGTGGGAAGGAGCGATTTCTTAGGTTTTGATCTGGTCGCGGTCATTGGGAGCATCCATTCATCAGGAGAGCCACGGAAAAACACGGATTAAACACGGCTACAAATTCAAAATACCATTCGCTTGAAATCGACTTGTGTTCGACCAAAGTTTATTAGGGCCAACTTTGACGCCAGTTGCTTTGAGTTCATTCAAAAGTTGAGGTTCATCGTCAAGCCTGTAAGTTTTCGCGACTTTTAGCTCCACCAGGACACAATTTTCGACAAATAGATCAGCCGAATAGTCTCCGACTAACTCGCCTTTAAATTGCACATCAATTCGTCGTTCAAGTTCACACTGTAGACCACGCAACCTCAACTCTACCTGCATAGCTCGCTGATAAACACGCTCGAGAAAGCCATAACCCAATACTTTATAAACCTCAAACGCTGCCCCGATAATCTGTTCTGTGATTTCAGCGTGTACGAGAATCATAGAAACTCCGGAAGAAAGTCTACATTTGGCCCCTCTTCCATGTTTAATCTGTGTTCATCCGTGGCTTAAAAAACATGATTCTACAGCGGCGCTCTGGAGCGGGCCAGATTCCTCAATCGCTTAGGCTCCCTCGGAATGACAACTTGGCATCATCGCGACCTCTGCGTTTAATAGCCTTCCTACCAACGAAACGCCATCGTCCCCCAGGTGAGACCCGCGCCGAAGCCGGAGAGCAGCAGATGATGGCCGCGGCGAATGCCCCCCGCGCGGACAGTTTCGTCGAGCGCGATGGGGATACTTCCCGCGGAGGTATTGCCGTAGCGATCGAGATGCATCACGACCCGCTCGCGGTCAATCTCAAGAGCCTGCACCGCGGCATCGAGAATACGGACGTTCGCTTGATGCAACAGCCACCAATCGATGTCGGCGAGTTCCAGACCCGCGGACTTCACAATATCTTTCGAGCAATCTTCGATCAGCCGCACGGCCCACTTGAACACAGGCTTGCCGTCCATCTTCATGAACCAGCCGCGCTGCTTTGGGTCGCATGATTCAAACGGATCCATTGCACCGCCCGTGGGGCGATAGAGCAACTCAATTCCTGAGCCATCGGCCCCAAGAGTGTAGGCAAGGGCCCCTTGCTCGGGACTGCCGGGGGCCAGCAGCACCGCCCCTGCCCCGTCGCCAAAGAGCGGATAGGTTTTCTTGTCCTCGGGATCGACCACGCGGGAATTCGCATCGGCACCAATCACGAGTGCCCGCTTGCTCGCCCCGGTGGCCACAAACTGCATCGCCGTGGTGAGTGCGTAGACGAAACCGGAACACGCCGCCGAAAGATCCATCGCCCCGCAGCACAAACCAAGTCGATCCTGCACTCGCGTTGCCGTAGCGGGCAAAAGCTGATCAGGCGATAAGGTCGCGACGATCAACAAATCGACTTCGTCGCGACTCACCCCCGCCGCAGCCAGACAGCGCTCCGCCGCCTTCACGGCCAGATCGCTTGTTGTCATACCAGGAGGCGCATGCCGACGTTCGCGAATGCCCGTCCGCTGGATGATCCAGTCGGCATCACAACCCAGCGAAGCCAAATCCTCGTTGGTGACAATGTTGTCGGGCACAAAACTTCCCGTGCCAATGATTTGCACTCCCATGAGCTGCCGAATCGGCGGTTTTCGCGCGGGAGGCGTGGATTCGCTCATGGAAGAACCTTATTCAATGCGCCGTTAAAAAGGCACCGCAATCGTTGAAAGGGAAAGTTTAAATGGTAACAGATTCGCCGCCTTCTGGGCAGCGCCGGTGCAAGCTCGACTACGCCGCGCGACGGGTATAGCGGTAGAGAATCGAGTTCCCCTCTTTGCCGACGACCCGGACACCGCCGGTTTCCCGCAGGCAATAGGTGATTCGTTGCGCGATCCCCCGTGGGATTTTCATCGACGACGCGAGGTGGCCCGTGTGAAACGTGGGGGGCAATTCCGCGGGCAACAGACGGCGGAGATCGGCCAGTGTGCGGAACTGTCGGGTTTCGACAATGCGCAACAGTCGCTGATCGGCGATCTGAAAATCATTCTCGCGGCGCCGACGACGACGGCCATGCCCGGGATAGCGCAACTCTTCAACTTCCACCAAAGCGACTTCCAGTGTTAGCCGTTTGTGCGGAAATACGCGCGTGAAGTACACCAACTCGTCGAACAGGTTAAGGATTACGCCACGCTTGGGACTCAAACGCCGACTGATCTCAGAGCCACCGCGCTTGTCGAGTTTCACCAATTGCTTGATCGCGACAATCGGCTTGACTACCGTAACCGAATGATCCACCAACAGCGCGGCGATCTTGTCCCGAATCGCGGAGAGGGAGCCGTGCTGAATTTCGATCAATCGCCCACGGTAGACGGCATCAATGCGATAACCGGCGATCGAAACTTCGCAGCGATCAGCATTGGTCGCGTAATGCTGCTTCAATTGGCGATGGAGGGATGTTTCCATAGTTCGAGGGTAGTAAACGCAGAGGTCGCAAGGGAGCAGAGGGCCGCAGAGCATTCAAAACTATTCGAAAATAATCTTCCTCTGCGAAACTTTGCCTCTCGGCGTGCTCTGCGTTGAACTCTTAAATTCCAAAATCTTTGATCGTGAACAACGTCGTCAGTTCATAGCCCCGCTGGGCGAAGGCTTCGCGGCCCCCTTCCAAGCGGTCGATGATCGCCAGCACTCGCTTCACTTTGAGTCCCACCGCCTCGCAGTGCTCGATCGCTTTCAAAGACGAGCCACCCGTCGTAACCACGTCTTCGACAATGACCAGTTCTTCGCCTTCGTTGAATGGCCCTTCGACGTGTTTCCCCAGACCGTGGCCTTTGGGTTCCTTACGGACCATTACCCCCCGCAAGGGAGTCTTGTTAATACCCGCCAATGTAAGAATCGCGGCCGTGATGGGATCGGCCCCAATGACCATGCCACCCACCAAGTCGGGCATGTCATCCTTGAGCAATTTAAGCATCCCCGCGCCGATGAGCTGGGCCCCTTGCGCGTCGAGTGTCACCTGCCGACAATCGAGATAGAAGCTGGCCTTCTTGCCCGAGGCGAGCGTAAAGTCGCCAAACTTGAGGGCCTTTTGTTTGATCAGATCGGCGAGGGCTTGTCGGTCGTACATACTGGTTTTTTTACAGGAGTTAGCAGAGAAAACAAATTGGCGCGCTCAATCGACAAGTCATTCTGAGAGAGGCTCGCCGACCGAAGAATCTAGTTAGCCAAGAGCGGAAAGTCCAGAGTCTCGGGAATACTGGCTCTGCTCCCTCTGCTACCTCCTGTAAACCAAATCGTCTTTACCGCCGGATCATCACCTGCGAGCCGAGCGTAAGAATGTCGTATACGTCCTCGACGTCGTTACCCTTGAATTGGATCACGCGGCCCGCGGAATCGGTTCCCGCGGACGACGCTCCCGCGCCACGTAGAATCGTAACTTGGCCGGCCGCGGCACCGGCGTTGGTCAGCAAAATGCTGCGTTCTTCGCTCGGGGTTGTGGCCGAGTTGAGCATCCCCACGTTACCCGGGGTCAGCAATTTTTGATCGACGGCCCAGTAGCCTTCTTCGATCGAGGTGGCCGGATCGACTTCCAGTGTGAATTGTCCCGCGTAGCGCCGGCCGAGCATCAACACCATTTGGCGTTCGCTCAGGTCGATGCGTGCCGAGAAGGGTCCCCGCAAGACTTTTAATTGCTGGCCAGCTTGCAATTGGTCGGGATTAGCGATGCCATTGATCTTGGCCAGAAGTTGCCAGGGAATATCGTGCTTCTGAGCGATGTCTTCGAGCTTCTCACCCGCTTGCACCATGTACGGCGGCTCGAGCCGATGTTCGGTCGAATAAATCACGCTCCCCGCGAGTTGGCTCAGCAGGTCTTGCACTTCGTTGGCTTCCGCGGCGGAGAGCGACGGATCGCCGTACCAATCGGAGAGCAACAATAAGGCTTGCGACAACTCACCACGATCCAAAGCCGATTGCACGGCAAGTCGCGTGGCGGCAAAGAGCGAGGCCTGACCAGCCGTGGTCTTGGCATCGGCTTCAGGTGATTCAGTGGGAGTGATCGGAGCTTGAGTGTCAAAACCTGACGGAATGGCAGCTTGAGTTGCAGGCGAGGCAGCGTCGGTTGTGCTTGACTCACTGATTGATGAAGGAACATCAACAGGTGCGCTAGAATTCGAGGCGGAATCGCCCAAGGTTTCGTTAGCTAGCGCAGCCGCTCCGGCAGCCATGGCAGGCAGTGCGGGCAACGGTGGAAGTTTCGACGAATCGGTCGCTTTTGTGTCGGCCACAGGTGCGGCGGCGACTTCAGCCTCAACATCGTTGGTTGCGATATCCAAATTAGGTTCAGCCGCTGGGGCCGTTGTGTTGGGCACAAACGCAGGCGGAGCTTCTGACCTTGTATCCGCCGAGAAAGAAGGAGCTGGCGCGTAGCTCGGGGCAGTACTACCACTGGCGTTAAAAGCAGGCGCCGCGGATACCGCTGCCGGCGCGGCAGTTGCTGCCATCGAATCGGTCGGCGCACCGCCGATTTCGATTCCGCCCAAGTCGCCCGTGCCACCGACATCAACACTGCCGATGTCGAGATTGCCAGACATATCCCAATCGGCGGCGCCGGTGGGAATCACCGGTTCGGTTTCGTTGATCTTCATGTACAGCACGAGACCAACAATGCCCAGGATCGAAATCGTGATAAGTGGTCGAATGGAATTCACGGCTTGTACTCCATCACAAGCAAGCCCAGCGAATGTGTGTTGCGCGGCACCACATTCGCAAAACAAAATAACAATACCCGCCAGCGCCCGGCGAGTAGCGGCGGATGATAGGCAAACGGCGTTAGCAAGGCCAGATCAGTCTTGCACACAAACGCAAGCGTCGATAAGCACACTTGAGCGACTGCTAGCAAGCTACCGCTTCGAGATGCTGGCACCGCCTGTGAGCGGCGCGACAATCCCGCTCTTTGGTAGCATCCCTCTTAAAGGACATTCGTCGCAACGCGGCACGGGACTACAGTAATGATGCCCCACATGTACCAAAAGGGCGTGGAATTCATTGAAGATGACAGCATCGGTCGGCAGTTGGCCGGTGAGATGCTCCTGCAACGGGTGATACGCCGTACCGTGCGTGACCCAACCATGCCGGGCAAAAATGCGGTGGGTGTAAGTGTCGACCACCATCACCGGCTTTCCCACGGCATAGAGCAGGATCGAATCCGCCGTCTCGGGCCCTATGCCGTTCACGGCGAGTAGCTCTTCGCGGAGTCGTTGCGTGTCCACTTTCTGCATGGTCGCGATCGAACCGCGATAGCGCTCGACGAAGAACTTCACCAGATTATGAAGCCGCTTAGCCTTGATCCGGAAATAACCCGCCGAGCGAATCAACTCGGCCAACTCTTCGGTCGAGAGTGCGTATAATTTTTTCGGCGTGAGTACCTTGGCTTGCTTGAGGTTGGTAATTGCGCGTTCAACGTTCTTCCACGCGGTGTTCTGCACAAGGATCGCGCCGACCATAATTTCAAACGGTGTCTCCCCTGGCCACCACTCTTGTGGACCAAGCACTTGGAAAAGATGTTTGTAAACTTGGTGCGCGGTGTAGGACATGAATTATTTTAACGCAGAGCTCGCTGAGGTGCAGAGTATCGCAGAGAAGATTTGAGACTCTGTATTTCGTTGTTTGACATTCTGCTAGCAGTTTTCGTTTTCCAGATTTTGTTGTTTGAGGCTTACCAACCGCGCACTTGTCAAGAGAGAATCCAACTCTAATATCATTACAAAACTTTCCCCTTTGAGATGCGCCGACTCGACAACTATAATTGGGATATCATCAGGGCAACTGCATAAATATCAACCCGCGAGTTTTGCCGTGCTTTCCGTCCGACCCAAAGTGGCTGAATTGGTTCTGCAGCTTTATGGCCGCTCGATTCATCCCGAATTGTTCGACATCCACGAGACTCGTACTTTCCAACGCGGCAAGTACGAGGCGAGCGTGCGAATCACAAGCACTGGACACTTAGTCGCTTGGAAGGTTGGCGATTCGCTCCTTACCGAAGTGGCCACCTCAGCCCATTTGGAAATGCCCGAGAAGCGCCGGCTCATGTCGCACCGCGTCCGTGCGAGCCGTGAAGATCGACTCGAATGCCACGGCGGAATCACATACGAAATGTCGTTCTCGCTCGAAAACGCTTCGTCAGAAAAGCTGCGAGCCTATCAGAAAGAGCTATCCCTACAGGCCGCGCGCAATGGAATGCTGCACCAGTTTGAAGCGAGCGGACGTTTCGAAGCCGGCGGGATTAGCTATATGAACGTTGAATCCCGCGACAAATCATTCCGCGTGCAAGCGTTTCACACGTTTCCGGATGATTCGGCCGTGCTGCGAATTCAATCGATGTTTCGTTTGCCGTAGGAACGGCAGCGGAACGCTGTCGGCTAACTTTGTCGGCCAATAAAGTCTACGAGCGCAGCGTTCACCGCCTCGGGGTTTTCGAGCGTTGTCATGTGTCCCGCCTGGGGGATCTCCACAAACTCCGCGCCGGGAATCTTATCGGCGATGCCTCGCATCTCGTCCGGGGAACTGATTGCGTCTTCGGCCCCCACCAACACCAGCGTCGGCTGCCAGATTTTTTCCAACTCCTCCGACACGTCGGGCCGATCGGCCATGCCACGTAGCGCTGCCGCGACCGCCTGTGGCGAACAGCTGCGCATGATGCTGGTCAACTCGTCCACAATCTCGGGGCGAGAATTCCTGGTTGCTTCGCACAACAGCTTCGGAAGCATGGCGGTGATGATGGGTTCAATCCCCGTTTTCAGAACCTCACCGGCGGTCTTGAGTCGGCCTTGGCGTGCTTCGGACGTATCGGCAATCGCACGCGTGTCGCAGGGCACGATGGCCTTAACTCGCTCAGGAAACTGTCGCAAGAACTGCCATAGAACGTACCCCCCCATCGAAAAACCACACAGAATCACCGGCTCGCTAACACCGATGGCATCGAGCAATTCCGCCACGTCTGCCGCATATTGGCTCATCGATACGCCACTCGCCGCATCTTCGGCAGCCTGCGTGCTCTGACCAAAACCACGCAAGTCGGGGGCAATCACGCGACACGTCTTGCTCAGCGCTTCAATTTGCGGCCCCCACATCCGGTGATCGAGCGGATAGCCGTGCAGAAACACAACTGGCTGTCCCGTGCCCTGATCTTCGTAGGCGAGTCGGATGCTATCGAGTTGTGCTGTTTTCATGATTTCTTTTTCTTCTCGGCCTGAGCCTTTTCAAAAACTTCCAGCTGTTTCTGCATCACTTTGACGTTGGGATGCATCTCGACGGCTTTACGCTGAGCTTCCACGGCCTTGTCAACATCCCCAGCGGCAAAGTGACACCGGCCCAGTGTATCCAAATAACTGGGTGTCTCGGGCCGGAGTTCTAACGATTTGAGCGAATACCGTACCGCTTTGTCGTAATCCCCTTCGGTGTTGCTCACAAGCCAGGCATAGTGGTTGTAGCCATTCGGCTCGGCGGGATTGCCTTCGATCTCTTGCTCGACTTCAGCCAGCGCGCGTACGATCCGGCCCTTGACTCGCTCGCGATACGTGTCGTCAGATTCTTGCAACCGATACATGGCGATCAACACATCGGGGTCTTTATGGTTGCGGCTGTAAGCCCGCTCGAGTGATTTCCGTTGTCCTTTGTAATCCTTCTCGCTCGCTAAATAGCAAGCGGTGAAATAATCGCGCTGCGTGCGGAGCACTTTGTTCAAGTAGTAGCTCGCCTCACTATTCGTCTGGAGCGCGGCTTTGAGTTCTTCATCGTTGTCGACGGCATCGCAAACTTCCCCCAACAATTCGGCGGCTTGTTTATCTTCTCCCCGGTCGTGGAGGCACCAATTCGCCACCGACGACCGCGCGATCATCGATTCGGTCGACGTTAGCGGCGCGTTTTCAATCACAAACTGCCATTCACGCTCGGCCCAATCGTGATATCCCAAGTCGGCAATCAAATCACCGATGTGACTTCGCTCCTCCAAGTCCGAATCTTTATGGCCGACGGCCACGTGCTTATATGCACGTTCCGCAAACTCTTGCGCGGCGGTGGAATCTCCCCGCGCCGACCGCGCGGCGGCGACCAGATACAACAGCAACCGGTCGTCTTTGATCAATTTCTCGTAATGCTTTTCGAGCAAATCTAACGCGGCCCATTGCTTGTTCTTAATGCACCACTGAATGTCTGGGGCGATTGCTTCTCGTGCCTGGCCGAATTCAGCGATCAACAAATCCACGCGGCGTCGCAGCGATTCAAACAACGCCTCCGCCTGGCCGTGATCCTTGCAAAGCTGAACGTGAAACTCCATCAACTTCAGTAGAGTCGACAGATTAGTCCTGTCCTGATCCTCTTTCATCTGCGCGATTTCGCCATCGATCAACTTCAGCCATCCTGGGTTGACGCTCTCGGAATCGCTCAACTGCGCGGCGTACAGTCGAAGCCAGGCGGCCGAATCACGCGGGCTTTCGCCGATCTCCGTGTTAATCAACTTGGCCTGCGCTGTGGCATTCTTTTCATGCTCACTGCGACCGCTCAACACGGCGTGTGCTGCGTGCTTCGCCAGTGCCGGTGACAATTCATAGTGAGCTATGCGACTTAAGGCTCCCAGACCTGCCCCGGCTTTCAAATCCTTGAGTTGCGTGACAATCTCGCGCCGCTCGCGACCATTCACCTTGGCATAATTCGCCATCAATTCGCGCACTTCTTCAACATCGGTGTCGCGGGCCCAATCGATCGGCACGCGGTGCAGCAGATATTGCGATTGTGTGGCAATCTCTAAATCGGGATCGGTCTGCGCATCTTGCAACGCATCAAACGCCGCACCACCCAGTTCAATAAGCTTAGCTTCCGCATCCCGCCGTCTGGTGAAGTCGTCGCTACCCAGTTGAGCAATCAATTTCTGAATGTCGTCTGTTTCCCCAGCGGCTCGGCTTTGATCGGCGCGCAACGCGACCCTATGATCGATCGCATCCGCCGAATGGCTCAGCAGCATGACCAGAGATAGGACAACAAAGGCGCGAATCCGCATGAAATTGCCTCGTGAGGAATGTCGTCGACTGACACTCCTATCATATCCCAATCGTGGCAATTCAGCAGCACCAGACCTGTGCCACCTCGGCAAGGGCCACGGAAATCGGCCCAAGAGAGCTCTATCGCTAGCGGTCAACTTTCCATTTCTTCGATATACCGCCGCAGTCGCTCGAGCTCGTCGCTCACGTCGCGCAGCTTGAGCATGTTCTCGACCCGCTTGATGAGCTCGACTTTATTGACCGGCTTGGAGAGAAAATCGTCGGTCCCCGCTTCGACTGCCCGTTCGATGTCGCCCAACTCGTTAAGAGCGGTCACCATCAAAATCATGATGCTGCTCGTCGCGGGATCGCTCTTGAGTCGCTGGCAAACTTCAAATCCGCTCAGCTTCGGCATCATGATGTCAAGCAAAATCAGATGAGGCTGAAACGATGCCACTTTATCGAGCGTATCTTGACCGTCGATCGCCACGGCGGTCTCCAAATCGAGACCACCCAAATAAGCCTCCAACAATTCGACGTTGGCTTCGTTGTCGTCGGCGATCAATACGCGATTTTTATTGGACATGATGAATTATCGAAAATCGGGGAGATTGAGTTTTTCAAGTTCGTTTATCAGGCTGGGCATATCCTGCTGCAGAATCTGCCACACGCGATTGTAATCGACCGAGTCGTATCCGTGCACCACACGATTTCGGAACGCAATAATATGCGGCCATGGGATTTGCGGCAGTTGAGCTTGCTCAGCAGGCGAAACACGATTGGCTGCCTCACCAATATTAAGGACCAAACGCTCCATCGCGAGGCACCAAAGCCTATCTTCGACAAAGTCGTCGACGCTTCGGCCCTGGCAAAAATTCACGGCTTCGGTGGCCATGTCCAACATCTGACGAAGCGTAATCTGCTCGTTATGCCGCGTCATAGATCGTCAGAGCCTCTTGCAGGACATGCTTAAAATAACGGCTCAACTCCAAGGGAGTGTGCATATCGACCTGCCGTCCCAAGATTTCGGTCAATTCATCCTGCATTCCGAAAAATGCCAACCCAGGATTATGCTGAGGATCGAACTCAACCAACACGTCGACGTCGCTCGCCGGGCCAAAGTCATCTCTCAGCACGGAACCAAACAGGCCCATTTTGACGATGTGGTGACGCTGGCAAAACTCGGCAATCACCTGCTGCGGAATATCAATCGCGACCGTGGCCATAATCCAACCTCATCATCACGCCGAGGTGAGTTCTTCGCACAACGCTGCCGCGGGGACCGGAAACTGATCGCACAGCACGCGCACTTCGTCGCGAATGCGCTGGTGAGTCTGTGGATCTTCGGGGCTACGCAGGGCTTCCAAAATCCAGCGTCCTACCGACTTCATTTCGTCCTCGCCCATGCCTCGCGACGAAAGCGCTGGGGTGCCGATGCGAATGCCCGACGGATCGACCGGCTTGCGTTCATCAAACGGAATCATGTTCTTGTTGACCGTGATACCACACTTGTCGAGTGCGGTTTCGGCCAACTTGCCGCCAATCCCCATGGGGGTCACGTCGACCAACATCAAATGGTTGTCGGTGCCGCCACTCACGAGCCGCAAACCACCTGCCGCCAATGTTTCAGCGAGTACCTTAGCATTGTCGATGATCCGCTGAGCGTAAATCTTGAAATCTGGCTTCAACGCTTCGCCGAAGCAAACCGCCTTGCCAGCGATCACGTGCATCAGTGGACCGCCTTGCAAACCGGGGAAGACACGGCTGTTGATCGTCTTGCCGTATTCAGCCTTGGCCAAACACAAACCACCGCGCGGGCCGCGCAATGTTTTGTGCGTCGTCGTAGTGACAAAGTCGGCAAACGGCACGGGGCTATTGTGCAAGCCCGCCGCGACCAAGCCGGCATAGTGGGCCATGTCGACCATCAACTTCGCACCGACGCTTTGCGCGATCTCGGCAAACTTGTCGTGAGGAATCTCGCGCGGATAAGCGCTCGCACCGGCGACAATCAGTTTAGGCTTGTGTTCTTTCGCGAGCTTGGCAAGTTGCTCGAAATCGATCCGATGATTGTCTTGCCGCACGCCGTAGCTCACAAAATTGTACAGCATGCCCGACATATTGAGCTTCATGCCGTGGGTCAGATGCCCACCGTGTGCCAGATCCAAACCCAGCACCGTGTCACCCGGTTGCAAAGCGGCGAAATAAATCGCCGCATTGGCTTGCGACCCCGAGTGGGGCTGCACGTTGGCGTATTCCGCGCCGAACAATTCCTTGGCCCGGTCGATGGCGATCGTTTCCACCACGTCGACGTATTCGCAGCCGCCATAGTAGCGATGGCCCGGATAACCCTCGGCATATTTGTTCGTGAGCACGCTCCCCGCGGCTTGCATCACCGCCGGGCTCGTATAGTTTTCGCTGGCTATCAGTTCGAGACCGTCTTGCTGACGCGTGATTTCATCGGAAATGGCGGACCAGACATCGGGATCATTCGCGGCAAGAAAATTGGTCATCGAATCCTCAAAACATACGCTGAGATAACAGTCAAAAGTTGTGGCTATGACTATTGTTGAAGCCATCCCCGAGGGTGTCAATCGCCGCCGGAAACCGGCTCGATGCGCACGTCGATCACCCCTTGATTCTCAGACAATTCCGCCGGGGAATCGTTCACGCGCAAGTAGAGAATTGCGTCGTCCTCGGGAATTAACGAGGTACCCAGGCCAATCACCTCGGGCTGAGCGAATGTGCTGGGCTTACTTTTCAAACGCAAGCTGCCCAGCAACACTCCCAAAGGCTGGCCATCGTGATATCGCAACGTCACGCCATTGGGCTCGCAGGGCCACGGTTCACCATCGTTGGCAATGACATACTTTCCCTGCGCAGTGACTTTGTACTTCTGGCCCCTCTTCAACAAGCTCGGCGCGGCTTGCCAGCCACGGTTTGTTTCCAGCTTAAACTCAATCGGTTCATTCATCGCAGCCGCACGCGGGGATTCAATCGCCATCCGCTCGGGGTTGTAGCCGTAATCAAGCGCTGCCAGAAAAGCTTGCCAGGCAAACTCCAGATTCTTCCACTCTTGATGATATAACTTGCGGAATCGCTCGTTGAAGTCAGGCGCGCTGACCTGAGCGGCGAGCTTGGGAAACTTCTCGCCATACTGCGGATGCGAATCAAGAAACTTTGTGAGTGCCCAACACCAAGCATAAGCATCCACCGAAAGGGCTTCCCGATTGCTGATACTAAGCACCTGCCCCAGCGAGCGTGCTTGTCCCGCGGCCACGGCGTCGCGAATCAATTTGATCCGCCCCCACATCAGCACGTCCTCTTTATCGGCGGGAAGCACGCGGAGTTCCAATTGCCCCTCCTGCCAACGGTGCGTCCCCAACAACTCAGCCATCCCTTCCATATACCAACCCGGCCCGGCGCTCCCCAAGAACGAGAGCATGAAGCTGTGTGTTCCTTCGTGCAACAACAAGTGCCGACGATAGTAATCGCTCGGTTGCTCTTCGAGCCACAACTCGTTGCCGAGCGCGTAACCATTCAAGAAATCGTGATGGTCCTTCGGCAGCAAATTGAGCGCAGCAAATTTCGCGCGATCGCGAATCAGAAACCCTTGCACTTGCCAATCTTGGAGACGATCTGGCGATACGCGAAAATACTTGGCCCAAATCGGCACCGCCGCATCAAACACCCGCGGCAATTCCTCGACTGCTGGGCTTGCAGGTACGTCCGTCCACAATCGCAGATGCCGGCCCGTGATTTCGCGAAGGCCCGCCGCTTGAGCTTGAGCGGCATCCACCACCCGCGGTGCCGGCCAGTCCGCAGGCGATTGCGCGTGGAGCGTCGCAGCACACAAAAACAAAATGGCGAGAAAAACTCGTAGCATGCTGAGCTCTTGTTAGCCGGCAGTGTCCCACTGCCGATAAGACTCGTGTTTATCTTCACCACGGCATCGGGACGATGCCGGCTAACTACTTCCCTTGGAACAGCTTTTCCAACTGCCGGTTGATCTCCCCGCCGATGGCCTCCCGGGCAGTGTTACGGATCAATTGCCGTGTGATGTCGGCAATGGCTCGTTCGTCGATCCGTGGGTTTTGGAATGTCCCCTGGATGGGAATCTGCAAAGTTTGGCCAGCCAGTCCTCGCAGCGCGTCCTCGCCATCGATCCACCGATCTTGAATCGGGATCTCGATCACCAAGGCCAGCGTCTGATCAAACCCGACCGAACCTTGCGAGCGAATCGGCACTTTGTCGATGATGAATTCCAGTTTGCGATGATACACCCGGCCATCAACCACCTGAAATTCAATCTGCTGATCGTTCATCGAAAGCAGTTTGGTTTGCTTTGGCTCGGCCGATGCTCCCAACAGATTCTGAGGATTCTTGAGCGATTCGACTTGCCGAATAATATTCACCACGTCGGCGATCATCGGACCTGGCAGCACGGTCAATTGATGAACGCCCAACTGCCCCGCCGTGCGAGTCTGTTTGGGATCAGCCAGCGACACTTGGGTTTCGGTCAGACTCAGCGAGAACTTGCCGTCGACGCGCGTCGCACCGGCCAGCACTGGGGCCACGTACTTCAGCATCTGCTCGCTCACCGCCGGCGAGATCTGCACGTTCGTAAACAAGGGCCCAGCCGGGATGATAATCTTTTGCGGCGGGGGATCTAAGATGGCCAGCGAATTCGTCGTGAGTTTCCCCTCGCCCACCGAAACATCCAGCGGCGCCGTCTGTATGCGACCCTCGGCGAGCGTCGCTTGCAGCTTGCCGGCACTAATGGGCAGACCAAACACCGAAGCACCCGTCCAACCCGTCTCTGCCGTCCCCTGCCAATTCCGCGACCAATGCGCTGCGTTGTCACCCGTCGGCAACTGGCCACGCGCATCAAAGCGAATGATACGATCACCCTGCACAGTGACGCTTGGCCCAGCGTAGTTCGCGATTAAGCCAGCAAGCGCCGCCGCATCGTACTGCAAATTTCCTTTCACAGAGATCGGACCATTGGCCAAAGGTTTGGCCCACGCAGCCCCTCCAGCGATTTGCACCGTCTGGCCTTCTAGCAACAGATTTTCCACGCTGGCCTGTTCGCTGGCGATTTCGTAAACCGCCTTCCCCGCGGAGTGCAATTTCGGCTCCGACCAGATCACCACGGGCGGACCAGCGGCCGACGCTTTGACCAGCTGCAATTGCTCGGCGTCGAATGTGAAATCAGCAACCACTTGTTCAGCACTCGTGGCAAACCTGGCAACACCCGCCGCGGAACCGCGCGGCCAGGTCGCATCGCGTCCCCCAATCAGTCCTGCCGCGCCGGCCAATCGTTCCATGTTCGCCCGCACGGCCATTTCGCCGGTCATCACCGGCACTCGCCCCGTGGGAAACTCGAACCGCAATTCCCGCGAGCGCACCGCGACGACACTGCTCGTCAATTGAAACTCTTGCGAGGCAAGTTTTCGTTCCGCCGAATTCCACTGCATATCGCCAGAGAATTGAATCTGCGGTTCGTCGAGATTCACGTTGCCGTCAAGAATGTGCAGTTGTTTCACGCTGCCATTCAAATCGCGAACTTGTACGTTTCCTTCACCAGCCGTAACCTTCGCTCGCAACGCAGCATCGCCACTGAATTCATCCGGCACCGCGTTCGTCCAGGGCCGCAATCGCCCCGCCCAAGCCGCGAGTGCCCCCGTTCCGTTCACCTCCGCCGACCAAGCAGCGGGCCTTGTCAAATCAAAAGGCTCGAGCAGTTTCACACTCAGCACATCCCGCGCGCTGCGCAACTCTAAGCTTCCACTGTTGAGTGATTTCGGAACCAGCGCCGCGGCCGTTCCTCCCGCGACAAGTTTCACATCCAGTTGCGGCTCTTCCCAGAGGTTCCGTCCTTGCTGCGAAACGACAACTTCCTTGAGCTCTGCTTCCGCCTCGGCGGTGAAGATGTCGCCCTCGCTGGCCGACAACGTGAGATTGCCCTCAGCCTGCCCAATCGCAGCGATGCCCGCGAGATCAACAAATTGCCCAAGTTCTTTAAAAAGCTTTCCCAGATCAATGAGGAACTTGCCGTGAATGCGATCATCGGTCGTTGTGAAATCACCTTGCGCGAACGATGCCGAAAGTTTCACACGGTCCAACCGCGCGGCATTGGCCGCCTCAACCCAATTGGCGGTGATCGCGACAGGCTCGTCCCATTGAATCGCTCGCCCGCCATCGCGCCCCACTAAGTTGGCAAGCACCGCTTTGATCGACCACTGAAATGCGCCATCTTGATCGCCGCCGTTGGCGTCGACTTGCAAATCGCCCGAATCGATTTGAATTCCTTCCCGCACTTGCAGCGTGGCGGGCAACATCTTGGCCAGCTTCGATAGCGAGAGCTTGCCGGTTATGTCAAAATTTTGCTTGGGCAAGTTTTGATAACTGAGCGTTTGGAACTCAGCGAGTGCCACAGAGCCACTAGCACTGAGATTCGCCCAATCGCTGTCGAACTTGAATTCTTCGGCCGTGACCACACCATCGGCAAACGCCACCTTCCAAGGGAGGACCAACTGACTGCTAAAGAGCTTGTCGCCATGGAGCTTCTCCCCCGTCATCTGAAAGTCGGCAACTTCCGCGCGTCCCCAGGTGTTCAATTCCAACGACTCATTTTCCGACTGTGCCCAAATCGCATGAGCATCGAGCGAACTTGTCCCCGCCATTTGGGAATCGCCCAGCTTGCGTGTGATCCAAGGACTCAGCGTGGCCAGTTGCAGTCCCTCGGCCAAAAAATCAAGTTGCTGTCGCCCATCTTCCGCGGGCAACATACGAAACTTCACGCGCCCCGCCGCTTCTGGCTGAACCCCAGGGATGCTCGCCGTGCCATCGGCGACCACGATTCCGTCCGGGGTTCCCAAACTCGTGGTGAGATTCAGCTGCTCGATGCTCCACAGATTGCCACTCGCTTGATCGAGTCCCCGCACGGTTCCGTCAACGATGGCGAGTTGAATCAATCGCGGCGCGCTCTCAGCCGACGAACCCTTCGCCTCCTGCTGCTCGGCGACGGCTTTGAGAAAATCTTCGATGTTGCTGCCATCGGCTCGCGTGGCGATCGTAGCGGTCGGCTTCACAATCCGCACGGTTCCCAAGTCTTGCGAATTGAGCAGCAAGCCCAACAGCGACCGCTCCAGCGAAAGTGACTCCCAACTCAACAACGGATTGCCCGCGGGGTCAAAGATTGTCGCGTTTGCAAGGGCTTGCGAACCGGTCCAACTCAGACACGCGCTATCGCATTGGATCCGCCACCCCCCCACCGGCATTTGCCAATTCAGCAACGTATCGCGCAGCGGCGAATGTGTGATGACAAACGGCGCGGCTGCCACCAGGCCGACCATCAACACACCCAGCACGAGTAATCGCCGCAAGAAGCGTCGTTTTTTGCGCGGCCGCGACGGTTGCTCTTCGCCCGGTTCGTCGGCAAGCTGTTTGGTGGCAGAACGTCGCTTGGCCATGATCTGAGAATTTGCGGCAAGGAAAGCACGGCAATAGCCGCGCGGAAAGAATAAAGCGCCGCGATTCTAAACCGCCAGCAGAAATGGTCCTAGAGCGAGTCGCGTGCTAGCGGAATTCCAGATTTCCGAGCAAATCCTTCGCTCGCCTCGAACAAAGTCTATGTTAGAATTTAAAGACAAAGGTGAAATCCATGAGCACAAGCCGATTCACAGAACGTGATGCTTTTAACGCCTACATCGATCATCGATGGGGTGGCGACCTCAATGGCACAAGCCTCGAAGAAGCTCTCCAAGAATTTCGACGCTACCAAAGTGAACTTGGAGTTGCTCGAACAAAAATCCAAGAAGCCATCAAGTCCAGCAAACTCGGTGAATCTCGCCCGATGGATGACGAACGTGTCGCGGCTTTGTTTGATCGTCAAGACGCCTTGCTTCAAGTAAAGCTTAAGTCACACCCCTCTATCGCTACAGCGCCAAGCCCAGAGAAATTAGCCACGGATTGAGCACAGAATGAACACGGATATTAAGAATAGAGAAGGTTTTTTACGCAACGGCAACGGTATCCCCCACGGGACATTACTCCCAATGGTCCGTGTTTCATCCGTGAAAATCAGTGGCTATCGTGCTTCTTTTCATTATGAACCATGCACAGTGGAATGCCCTATTGAAGAGCAAGAAGTCTGAGTTGCTTCGTTCTTACAAATCAAAATTAAACGTCCGCGTGATATAACGCCACATCCGCCAGGCCAATGTGCGGGGCTCAGTCTGAATCCGGGCCGTGCCCGTCAGGCCGTTGCGAAATAGCCCCAGCGAATTATCGAGCCGCACTTCCGCTTGATACGAGGTCGACAGCGGTTTGACTGACCCATTCGGGTCATGCTGAGCGGGGACCGCGCCCCCCGATGTGCTGGCCAGCCGTGGGCTCACCGATTCCATCTGGTCATCGGCGATTGATTCCACGGTGCTATTAAACACATGATAAGCCGACTCGTTGAACATGAGTCGCACTTTCTGCCCTTCTTTCACCAAGTCCATCTCGCTCTGACTGATCACGAGCACCGCGTCCCATTCGTCGGGATCGCCAATCTGGCAAAATACATTATCCTGTCCATCGGGTGAAAACGAGGCTCCAATGTTTTTCTCTTCCATCGGCCAACCCGACCACCCCGCCAGCGCGATCTGCTGCTCACCCGTTTGATCGGCCCGATAGGGGGGCGGTATCACCGTGCCTGCCTGCTTGGCGCGCAGCTCCAACCGCTTCATGTCGTCGGCCTTCTGTTTCATCTGTTCATCGAGAGCCGCCAAGCGTTGCCGAATGAGTTCGATCTGTAAGCCAGCGTTCGGATCGTGAAACTGCATTTGGTATAAGGTCTCCAGCTGAGCTTGGCTCGCCTCGCGTTCCCCACGTAGCTTTTCGACCTCAAGCTCGAGATCGACATTGCTCATCCGCGCCAGAAGCTGGCCATTCTCAACATGTTCGCCCGGTTTGACATAAACCTCTTCCAAAGTCCCCGCCACGTCGAAGTACACCGTTTCCGCGTCGCGCGGCTGCAATTCAAACTCGCACATCACGCTCATCGGAAACGGGATGAACCAGATCGCTCCAATCACGGCCGCCACCACGGCCATGCTGGCATACATGCGAACCTTTTTCACTTTGCTCAACCTCCCCGGCACGCGAAAGAATTTGAAAATCTTCACAAGCGGCATCACCAACATGCCGTAGATCGAACCCAGCGCGATCATCTGCCCCAAAATCTTCAAGCCATAGGGCTCGAACACTTTATTCAAGAAATACAAAATCGAGAGCAACACCACCCAGCGATAGAAGAACGACGCCACGGTGTACAGAGCGAACCACATCTGATGACGGTGCGGCAAAAACGGGTCTTCCTGTTCCTCCAAGCCTAAGCATAACCAACCGAGCTTCCTGTTCAGAATCGTGCTGGCCTTTTGCCGCAGATTCGGGATCTCCAAAATATCGCTCAAAATGTAATAGCCGTCATAGCGCAGCAGCGGATTCGCGTTGAACATGATCGTGCTGACCGAGCTGACGAACATAACGTTCAAGCAGAGATAATTCAAAAACCCGGGTTCGCTGAACCACCAAATGAACGTCGCGATTGAAGCGAGCACCACTTCCACGTACATCCCCGCAGCGCCGATCGCCGCGCGATGCCAACGATTGGGCAGCATCCACGAGTCTGACACGTTGCAATACAAGCACGGCGTGAGCACCAAAAACATCACCCCCATCTCGTGACATTCACCGCCGAAATGTTTGCACGACATCCCGTGCCCAAATTCGTGGATGATCTTGGTCACGCACAACACACCCGCCATCAGCATCCAATTCTGGGCCGCGAAAAATGAATTGAAAGATGGTAATTTCGCTTGAAACACGTCGAACTGCACGATCACGAGCGTCAACGCGCTCAACGCCAAAATCAGTGCGCAAATCGTTGCGGGAACGGTGAAGAACCACCGCACCCACGGATACATGGCGTTCAGGATCCGCTCGGGATCGATCCCCCGCATCCGAAACGACATGATATTGCTGAGGGACTGCAACAGCTCTTGCCGTTTTTTTTGATCGCGGCGTTTCTTGAGCTGCACCCCCTGCCCCGCCGAATCAGACAGCACAAGTCCGCTGCGGTGCAGCATGCCGATGAAATTCTGCAACTCCTCGACGCGAATTGTCTGCGGCGGGAATTCCTTTTCAAACCGTTCAGCAATATCTTCCAGGCTCGACTCACCGTCGAGCATCCGCAGCACCGCGTATTCCTCTTCTTCGAAGCGGAAATACTGAAGCCCCACCGGATCCTTGACCACCCAATAGACGCGACCTTGGTAGCGCTGCTTACGCGCCTTGAGATCGGGCCGCGCGCGAATGGCGAGCTTCCGCGACGAACTCGAAACGATGCTGTTAGATAACGTGGCCATGGGCTTCGCAGCGCGGAACTATTGCTGCTCCACGTGAATCGTCATCTTCGCCCGTGGGCTGAGGCTTGGCTGAATGGCCCAACTATCACCTTCCTTGGTGTTCTCCACTTCGGCGCGCACTCCCCAGTAGCCGCCACTTTCCACGAGCTGGCTCACGTGAACGATCTTACCCGGCAATGACTTTTCCTTCCCCCGCGCCCGTGGCACGGTCACAGTCACGCTCTGTCCCAACAATTCTTCGCGATCGAATTGATTCACGGGGACCTTGGCCTCGGCGTACAGCTTGTCGAATCGCATCAACGTGAGAATCGGATCCCCCGGATTGACCCACTCGGATTTCTCGCGATGCAATCTTACAACTTCGCCATCAAAGGGGGCGAACATTGTCCGTTTCTCGAGCGCAACTTCCGCCGCGGCGCGTTCCGCAGATTTCGTCTTGGCATCGAGTGCAGCCAACAGTTGATCTTTATCGGCCTTCTCGATCTGGAGTTGGCTTTTCTCGTACATCAACTTCTTTTGCGTGACTTCAATTTCGGGAACAGCACCGGGCGAGCGCCGGTTGGCTTCAACGTCGCGGTCCCAATCTTTCTTGGCCACTTCGGCGCTCTTCGCCGCGAAACGACGTTCGATATCATCCTTCGCCTTTTGTAGGGCCTGTTCCTCGGCAAACTTCGCGATCTTCACGGCCGCCTTCGCTTCGCGGTCGTCGATCACGCCGATCTTGTCCCCCTCCTTCACCGAAGTGCCTTCAATCACACCGAGCTCGGTGATGACCCCTTCCTTCTGAGCAGGAAGTTCCACTTCGTCCTTCACGCGCACATGGCATGGTTCGAACACGTGATCCGAAGCCGTGCCATTCGCCCAAACCCCATTGGTCAGGCAATGCACCGCCAGTAAAGCTACCGTCAATCTCATCAAGCAATCTCCTCAAGCAACCGTCGGCCTGAACAATTCAAGCTTCCGTAATTATCGCTTGCCCCTAGAGTCGGAACAGGATTCGCGACTGAATGAACTCAAACAGGTCGTGCAGCAGGACGTAGCCCACGGGTTTCTGGCCGCACATGACTTTGACTTTCGCGTCGGCTCCCACCTTGAGCTCATTGACGGGGTCGCTCACCAACCGCTTCAAGTCTTCCTGGGGGAACGAAACGATCATCCGCACGGTGTTTCCTTTTTCGCCTTGCACTTCGGCGCTGGTGTCAATTTCTTCGACCGTGCCCGTGAGATGCTCGGCAGAATGCGTAGCCAGGATGAACGACACTTCCAGCTTGGCGTTCGGATCTTGCTTACGCAGTTCCTGGAAGTATTCAACAACATGCCCCATCTTGGCTTCGGGCAAATAAACTTCCAGCTCCCAATCGCTCGCAGGATCGGCGATCTCCATCAGCCGCTGACCTTTTTGCACGTTGCGGTTCTCGATCAACTGCCGCACCTTCCAGGTGACAACGCGACCATCAATCGGGCTGCTGACTGTTAATTCGGCTTCTTTTTCGTCAAGCAACTGTCGCTGTTTCTCAGCACTCAACCGCTGCTTCTCGAATTGGGCGAGCTTTCCCGTCAGTTGTTCGAGTTCCACGGGGTCACGTTCGGGATTGTTGGTGAGCATCTGTCGCTGGCGATCGGTCGTGGCGATTTCTTCCAACAACCGTTGATACTCGCCGTCGAGCTGCGTGATCTGCGACTCCAGATCGACGCTCCGCATCTTGGCCAACAGATCGCCCTTTTTGACGTTCTGACCATGCACCACCGGCACTTCGGTCACGAGGCCATCTATGCCCGCAAACACGTCGCGGCGCACTTCGGGGAGCAGCTTCCCGTCGGCCACCATCGTGAAGTCGTATTTCACCGTGCAGAGCGCAATCACCGCTGCGGCAATCAAGAGGCTGGCCGCGATCGTTTTGGGCAAATTTCTCGCGGTGACCAGCACGCGCGTCTTGCCCAACAGCCGCCACAAGGGGAGCAGAAATAATCCTTCAAATTCCTGGGCATTGGTGAGCGCCGTCGCGCTATGGCGACGCACGACTTCGATCCGCTGGAGCATCCCATCGGGAGGCCGACTATCGACCAATTGCTCGATGACAATCGCCCCCAGGATGTTCTCGGCCTTCTTATCGCGTTTCGCTTCGGGCGAATCGTCGAGTTCCTTGTCCGACTCACGCAGCGGCAGCACCGCTAGTTGTTTGGTGTGAGATTCATCGACGTAAGCGTTGACCGCTTTTTCAACTTGCGGCGCAAGGTCCGACGTATCGCCGGTGAACCACAAATCGTCCCCCGTGCGAGAGACCGTCGTCGCCAGTTCGCGAAGCAGACGGACAACGTTTGATCGCTTGTCGAACGTATCCTGACCGCTGATCGCCGTGACTTGATACTTGGTCCCTTTGCGCAGCACCACGGTCACGCGGTCGCAACCAACGAGCCGGCGTCCTTCGTTGGCAATCGTGTAGGCTGTCTCGCGCGAGTCGAGCGCTTTGTGAACCAGCGTGGTGAACGCTTCGAGTTGTTCCCACAAACTTTGCTTGGTCGTGAAATGCTTCAACCGCCGCGACTTGACGTATTCCCCCGCCAGTTCGCTAATCTGGACCAGGAAGCGCAAATACCCGCGCTGCGTAGTGGGCCGTCCCCCGGCACGCTGAAAGATTTCGATCATCCCTTCGACGCCGCGGTCGCTGATGATCGGCGTGAGTACCAACAGAAAGGCCGTCGGGTTGCCGGCGTCGTCTTGCGATTCGCCCCCCGAGTGCGGCTGCACGATCGTCGGCTCGCCTTTGTCGATCAGTTGCTTGAGCATTCGCCCATGCTGCATCTGAGCTTGTTCGCTCTCGGCGAGTCCGGTCTGGCGCAGGTTGACTTGGTATTCCAGCTTGAGCGCGCCGTTTTCTTCGAGCATCCACACGACGCCGCCAATCGCCGCCAGTGCTGAGACCGACTTATCCATCATCGCGGCGAAAAATTCGGCCGGCTCGATTCCCGAACGGCTCAATTCGACCACTTCTTGCACGAGACTTTGAATCTCGAACTTCGCGCGCTGGACGGCATCGTCGTCAGGGGAGTTTTGCGCTGAAGACACAGTGGCTTGCGAGGGGTCGGATGAAGTGGACACGGCGGACCATGACGAGCGTAAGGGGATATCATCGAACGGTTTAGGCTACGCAAACCCCGAAAGTGGGTGGGCGATAGCATTTCATTCGAACTCATCGGCCTGATGGCTTCAGGCAATTATCATTGTGGTGCTTAGACCGCCAACGTCAAACATCATACAGGGTCGAAGGTTACGACACGGGGCGTTTTGACCGTCACAAAGCGCGCATTCCGCCCAAAACCAGCCCGTGCTGCCAGCACCCAACTGTCGGCCTGCGGAGAGCGACAACTCCCTGGTCACCCATTCAAGGCGGAAAAACGGCTCCAACCCCGGCCAAATTCCACATCTCGCTTGGAACTCAGCCCGGGAAGTGGTAGGATTAAAAGACTTGTTGCCATGTCTCGGCGTCGAGAGTAGGCGGCACAAGAAATCGATTCCCAACGAAAGATTTTATGTCGAAGCAGAAAGAAGAGGCCCTTGAAGTTGAAGGGGTCGTCACCCAGGCATTGGCCAATACGCGATTTCGCGTTGAAATCGAGGGGGGACACGTCGTCACCGCTCACGTGGCCGGCCGGATGCGCAAGCACTTTATCCGCATCGTCCCCGGCGACAAGGTGCGGGTGGAACTCTCCCCTTACGACCTGACCAAGGGCCGCATTACCTTCCGCGAGCGCTAAGCCGCTCCTTTCTACCGCAGCATTTCGCCCGGAAAGCTCAAACTGCGCTCTGAACTGGGCTGCCACGATCTCAATGGGGGCCACTGCTGACGCTCATTGAGGGTGCCACTGCTGGCTCGCCCAGCGGTGTTTATAGCGGCACGGGGAACGAGCATCCCCTGGCCCCGGCCGCTCCTCCCTGAGCGCCCCTCAAACAGCCTGCCTTTCCTTGCCGAATTTCCCTAATTCTCTGCAATAACCTCGTCCCGCCGGGCGTATAACAGTATAACTATCTACCCGCCTGCCGTTTCGGCCGCAAATCGGGCGCCGCCCTCGCCTTCGAGCAACATGCAATCACGAGGCACACGCGGTCTTTATTTATTCGACTTACGGAGAATCACTGTGAAGAATCGAAGCTTTTCCATCCGGAAATTTTTCTCAATCGCGCTTATCGCGAGTTTCGCCCTGTCGGCCGTCGCCGGCACCGTGCGTGCCCAAGCGACCACCGAAATGAAGCCGGTCGTTTTGATCACGCTCGCTGGTTACGACGCCCTCAAGCAAGACGTCAACTTTATTGGCAGCCTGGCCGGTCAGCCGGAACTCGCTTCCCAATTCGAGCCGTTCATTCTTGGTTTCACCCAAGGTTTGGAAAAGAATCAGCCGCTCGGTGTGCTCATTCAAAGCGATGGCATGAACTTCGGCGGTGCGATCTGCCTGCCGATCAAGGACCTCGCCACCTTCGTGGGTAACCTCAAGGCCTTCGGTGTCACCACCGCCGACGCGGGTAACGGCATCACCCAAATCACCGCCAACGGCCAAACGCTCTTCGGCAAGAACGAAGGGGGCTGGACATTCCTGTCGATGATGCCGCAAATGCTCGAAGGCCTCCCCGCCGATCCCGTCGCGGCCTTTAAGTCGCTGGTCGACGAATACGACCTCGGCATTCGCGCCAACGTGCAGAACATTCCCGAGCCGTATCGTCAAATGGCGATGCAACAACTTCGCGCGGGCATGGAAGCGGGCATGAAACGCAAGCCCGACGAAACCGACGAACAATACCAAGCTCGCACCGCCCTCGCCAACGGCCAAGTCGAACAACTTGAACGGATGATCAAAGAAATCGATCAGTTCACGTTCGGCCTATCGATCGACGGCGATCAGCAACGGGCCTTCATCGACTTCATCTACACGGCGGTCGCTGGTACGCAGCTCGCCGATCAGTTGAAGACCATGCAGGACACCAAGACCAACTTTGCTGGATTCTTCCAACCCGATGCCGCCGGCATGATGATGACCGCTTCCACGGTCAACGAAAGTGACGTCGCTCAGACGAAGCAAATGGTCGAATCGCTGCGGTCGCAAATCGCCAACGCGATTGATGAACAAGACGATCTGGATAGCGAAGCCGACAAGGAAAACGTCAAGGCAGCCTGCAACGATTTCATCGACGCCTTGGTTGCCACGATTGAAGCCGGCAAGATGGACATGGGTGCCGTGGCCAATGTTTCGCCCGAAGCCGTGACCGTGGTGGCTGGCGGTTTCATTGCCGACCCCGCGAAGGTCGAAGCCGGTCTCAAGAAACTGGCTGAAGTGGCTAAGAACAAGCCCGATCATCCTGCCCCCAAGTGGAGTGCGGAATCGCATGCGGGCGTGACGTTCCACACCCTCAGCGTTCCCACCCCCAAGGAAGATGAAGCCACGAAGCTCTTCGGCGAAACGATTGATTTCGCCGTCGGCATCGGCAAGGATTCGGTCTACTTTGCGATGGGTCGTGATTGCCTGACCGCCGCCAAGAAAGTGATCGATGATTCCGCAGCCAGCCCCGGCAAGTCGATTGCCCCCATGGAATTGAGCATCTCGGTTGGCCAAATCATCAACACGATTGCCGCCTTCGAGACCGAAGACCAAGTGCTTCAAGCCGTGGCCGAAACTCTCAAGACCGAAGCCGTTGGCCGCGATCACGTGAAGATCGTTGCCCAGCCAGTTGAAAACGGTCTGCGGACTCGCTTCGAAGCTGAAGAGGGCGTCATGCGTGCCATCGGCGTCGCCGTCAAAGCGTCGCAGATGCAGGCCATGGGCGCTCACGGCGTTCCCGCTGGTGCGGTTGAGTAACGTATCAAGTTACTCCAATTCGTTCCTACAACAGACGGGCATCGGTTACCTAGGTAGCCGATGCCCTTTTTGTTGGATATACTCTCCGTCTCACCATGACAGCTCAGGGAGGCGGCGGCGATGGAAAAGACTTCACTGGTACTTACGGTTTTAGGGCGCGATCAACCGGGACTCGTTGATTCGCTCGCGGCGATTGTCGCCGAACATGGCGGCAACTGGGTCGAGAGCCGCATGGCTCATCTCGCGGGCCAATTCGCCGGCATCTTACGCGTGGAAATTGCTCCCGCCCAGGCCAACGCCCTCTCCGCGGCGGTCAAGAATCTATCAGCCCAAGGTTTGGAATCGATGGTCTGCGCCGATCCCACGGGGGCCACGGCGGCCACGGGAATGATCGCACAGCTCGATCTCGTAGGCCTCGACCAACCCGGCATCGTTCGCAAGGTGAGCCAAGTTCTCGCCACCAAGGGAGTGAACGTGGAAGAGCTCGCCACCGAATGCACCGCCGCCCCCACCACGGGCCAATCCCTCTTTCACGCCACGGCCCAACTTCGCCTGCCACAAGGCTTGGAAATCGAATCCCTCCGCGTGGCGCTCGAGCAAGTCGCCGCTGATATGATGGTTGATCTTACGTTGGAGTGAGTGCGACTATTTCATCTGCCATTCTTTAATCGCCTGAATCGGATAGAACAACATCAAGATATTCAGCAGCAAGCTGTCGCGGATCGTGAAAATCAGCAGCACTTCGCAGGCGAAGAACACCACCCACGTAGCCCGCCAACCGATTTTGTGGGCGACGACGATCCCCAGAAAACACGCGAGCAGATCGCCAAAACTGTTGAGAATCGAATCCCCCGTGTAACCGAGCGCCGCCGTCGCTTCGCGGTAACGGTCGATCACCCAAGACGTGTTCTCAACGATTTCCCAAGCCGCTTCAATGGCCAGAGCCAACCACAATTGCCACTGCCATTTCCACCGTTTGAAAACAATTCGCACGGCCCAGAAAAACACGAGGCCGTGTTGAAAATGCGTGAGCGTATACGGATCGGCCAGATGTTGCGACGTATGCGAGCCGTTATGATCGTTAACCCAAAACTTCAACGAGCCGCATTCGCAAAACCAAACCCGACCCTGGGCGCGAAGCTGCCAAACCGTCAGCACCATCGTGGCCACAATCGCCAGCCACGGCCAATTCTTCCGCTCAAGGATTTTCAGCTGCATGCGGTTCCCAAGTCAAAATCTATTTCGACAAACTCAACACCACGACCGAATGAGGCGGCAGAACGGCCTTCAACGTGCCGTTTTGAATCTCCGCGTTTTTGAACTCGGTGGGCTTCACGTGCCCCGGCTTATCAAATGTGTTGTGGGCATCCAGGGCAGACGCTGTCAGCACGCGGCCTGTCATTTTCGTGGCCTCGATTCCCTTGAGCTCGCATTGCACCTGCACCGGATCGTTCGCGCTTGTGTTCACCAACGAAATATAAACGACGCCATCCGCCGCTTGCGAAGCCGAAATACTGGCCGCGGGGATTTCCTGATCTCCATATTTGTAAGCCGACGTTTCGATCTCCACCGGCAAGTAGGTCGTGTCCTGATGTACCTTGCACATCTCAAACGCATAGTAAGTCGGCGTTAGAATCATCTTCTCCCCTTCGGTGAGAATCATCGCCTGCAACACGTTGACCATTTGCGCGATGTTCGCCAGCTTCACGCGTTCATTGTGCTTGTGAAAGATATGGAAATTCAGCACCGCCACGAGCGCGTCGCGCATCGTATTTTGCTGATACAAGAACGCGGGGTTCGTGTTCTCTTCGTTCTTGTACCAAGTCCCCCATTCATCGACGAACAAGGGAATTTTCTTCTCGGGATCATAGCCTGTGAGAATACTGTCGTTCGCTTCAAGAATATCATCCATCTTGAGCGTCTCGTGCAGAATGCCAAACCACTTTTCTTCGTTGAAACCCGTGGCGGGGAGTTTATCGCTCCACGGTGCGGCGAGCGTGTAGTAGTGCAATGAGATCGCTTGCATGTGCCGACCAGCACGCAGCGTCACCGCATCCGTCCACGCGGGATCGCCGCCATTCGGTCCGCACGCCACGCGCACAAGTTTGTTGCCACTGAAGTCGGGGCAATACGTCGCGAACTGTTTGAACAAATAAGCATAGAACGCGGGGGTCATGTTCCCACCGCAGCCCCAGTTCTCATTCCCCACGCCGAAGTACGTGATCTTCCACGGCTTCTCACGTCCGTTGGCCCGTCGTAGATCGGCCAGTGTGCTCTTGCCGTCGTAAGTGAGATACTCAATCCAGTCGCGCATTTCACTGGGCGAACCGCTTCCCACGTTGCCGGCGATATAGGGCTCGGCCCCAACCAACTCACACAGGTCGAGGAACTCGTGCGTGCCGAAGGCATTCGTTTCGACCACTTGTCCCCAAAACATATTGACGGTCTTGGGTCGTTTGTCGCGCGGACCAATTCCGTCGCGCCAATGATAGTCATCCGCAAAACATCCCCCGGGCCAGCGCAAGTTCGGGCAGTTCACATTCTTGAGCGCTTCGATCACGTCGTTACGAATCCCGCGCGTGTTGGGAATCGGCGAATCCTCGCCCACCCACACGCCGTCGTAAATGCAGCGGCCCAAGTGCTCCATGAAGTGGCCGTAGATGTGGCGGCTGATTTGCCCCCCCGGCTGGTCGCCGTGGATTGTGCCGACGGCCTGCAAATCGTCGGCGGGAGCCTCCGCACCGAAAGCGCACCAAGAAATCGCTAGCAGCAGCGGGAAAAGTTTCGATAGTCTGGCCATGGCCGCTCACCTCGGAAAAGTCAGTGGGAATGGGAATCGCATTGACGAGCGAAAAGAATACGTCTTGAGCAGCATTTTGCCGGGAATTCCCAGTGCTGCAAGGGCTTAAGTGGCGGCGAGCGTTTCACCGAGGGCAGGGAAAAGCGCAGGTCGCGCTTGGCTTGAGCGGCCTCGTGGAGTAAGATTGTGACAGATTTCACAATGTTTTCCCGCGTAACCAACGCTCTCCCATAGCGCGTATCGAACCATGGCCAAAGCTGGTCCTCGTAAAAAAGTTCCCAAAGAGTTGGCGATCATCAACGCCGACAACTGCACCGGCTGCGAATCCTGTCTGGAAGTCTGCCCCGTGGATTGCATCACTTTGCTTTCGCTTGACGGCGGCATCGTGAAAGGCAATCAGCAGTGGTGCGAGATTGACCTCGAGCGCTGCGTCGGCTGCGAAGTTTGCGTCCATATTCCCGGAAAGAAATCGAATCCCTACGATTTGAAGGTCTGCCCCTGGGACGCGATCGAAATGGTCCCCACCGAGAAGGCGGCCCAAGTGATGGCCCAAGTCGGTGGCCCGCCGGAATACATCCGCGACAACTGGGACCGCCTGGTACGCACGGCCCAAAATCTCGCCGAACTCCGCGCCGCCAACTAAAAGTGTCATTCTGAGGGGCCAGCTTATTTTTATGGCACGACCCGAAGAATCTAGATAGTCAAGAGCGAAGAGTCCAGAGCATAGAACCAGACTGCATGGCACTTGACCCTGGACTCTCAGCTCTCAGCTAACTGGCCCATTACCCCGATTATTTCATTTCCGAGCAATTCATCGATTTCCACCAGCCATTGGTTCGCCTAAAATCGCGGATGACCATCCGTTCTTATCCCGTTGGTGCTTACGCGGAGCCTTGCGATGCGTCTTATCCTGACTGCCGAACAGACCAAGGAACTTGCCACGGCCAATGGCAGCGTGGAAGTCGTCGACACGAGTGGCGTCACGATCGGTTATCTCACCCTCGGTGACCCAGCCGCGACCGAAACTCACGAGCTCACCGAAGAAGATTTCGCCGAGTTGCGTCGGCACATGCAACAATCCGTGGCCGACAAAGCGCCGGCATTCAAAGCACATCAAGTGCGTGACCCGGCGTGATCTCTCAATGTTTAGGTCAAGATGGGACCCGATGTTTCCAATATCCTGGTTTACGATGCAAGTGAGCGACAGCCAAGATCAAGATATAGTTTTCACGTTGCTGGTAAACGACACCGTATGGAAATCGTCTGAGCCGATAGATGCGGCATTCTTGCTCATAAACACCCCAAGTTTCAGGATTTTCTTGTACTTGGCGCTCAGCAATACGAAGTTCTTCAAAAAAAGATTGTGCGACGATTGCACTTTTTGATAAATACCATCGCACTGTAGAAAGCACTTCGCTTCTTGCTTCCGGATGATATTTGATTGGCAAATTACTCGCCATGCATCATCTTTCTGACGTCTGCGTGAACATCGTCGGCAGAATGAAGAACTACGGTACCAGCATCTACCTCGCCGAGACGACGCGCGATTTCACTGCTCCATGCGGTTTTAATCGATTCGTCGGCGGTGCCTGTCTCTTCCAAGCTCAAATAAAGTTGATCGGCCAGCACTTCGCGTTCGCTTTGCGAGAGCTGCATCGCTTGATTGAGTAATTGCTCGGCATGTTGAGTCATTTGAATTCTCCTCATTGAATTTTAGCATGAATAACAATCAGCACCAACTCGCTCTTCACGCTGGCTTATCGCCATTCAAGCTTTCCCTTCCAACTCCGCCAGCTTTCGACCCAGTTCTTCACGCCAAGCATACGCACGGCACAACATCATCACCGCCACGCTCAGAAACGAAATGCCAATCAGCCCGAGCCAGATCGCCGCTTGCTGATCGCCACGAGTCACCGCCGTAACAACGGCCACAACCAAAAATAATGCACATGCTCCCGTGGCGACCCAGCCCGTGGCAATTTGATCGAGTGCCGTGGGGCAGCGCCGTCTCCACAGAATCCACGTGAGCACGCCGATCCACGCGCAGCCAATCAAACTTAATGCCCCAAACGCCACATGCAGCCTCAACGGCAACGGCCCGGACTCGGTCATCCACAACGAAAGAATCGCGGCCGTCATCACACTCGCCGCCAGCAACACCGCGCGATAAAACCACCGGCGTGGCGTAGAAAGTTCTCCGCGAATCATCGCCAAAACACGTTCGGTGGTCGGAGGGCTCAAAGTATTCGTAGTCATGATTTTTCTCCTGCTAAAACTTGCCGCAGAATTTGTCGTGCGCGAAACAGCCGCGACTTGATCGTCCCCGACGGCACGCCACAAATCTGCGCGACTTCATGGATGGGTAACTCTTGGTAATAGTGCAGCAACACGGCTTCGCGATCCGTCGGATGCAAGCGTTCCATACTCAACGCCAACCATTCCGTGCGGTCACTCTGCTCGATACTTTCATCAAGCATCGCGACATTGTTGAACTCCTCCGTGGGAGGCCGCCGATACGCCGCACGATAGCGGTCCGCAATCCGTCGCCGAGCGATGCCATACAACCACGCCGCCAGTCGCTCGGGGTCATTGAGTCTCACGAGCGAGCGGACCACTTCGAGCCAGACCGTTTGCAACACGTCTTCGGCCGTTTGTTCGTCAGCCACCATCCGCGCGATGAAACCCCACAACCGCGGCTGCCAGCGTTCGACCAACACCTCCCAAGCGGCGGGGTCTCCCAACTGGCATCGCACGGCGATAACGGCATCACTTTGTTCGACTGGCTGCATTATGAACTCCTGGCTCACCACTGTAGTCGTTTGAGAGAGCCCCGCGGTTCAGAATTTATGGCCAAAATTACCTCGGAATCATAAAACACTCCCAACGGCGTTAGCCGGCATCGTCCCGATGCCGTGTGATATGCACCGCGGCGAATTCCAACGCCCTGAACGGCCAAAAATTCTCCCCATTTTTCATTACTCCAGCCCAAAAATTCTTCCCCGGATTTTTGTAGAAATTGTGCCACACCCTGTGCTAGGGTGATGGGGAGCACCAGGGTCATTCTGAGAGAGCCTAAGCGACCGAAGAATCTAGCCTCCATCACCTTGCGTGTCGCATACTCGAAAAACGACTCCAACCGTCATTCCCGCGCAGGCGGGAATCCAGTTGCGTGGGAATGACAAACAACCGAACTTGATCAAACAAAAGACGTGAACAAGTTGATGAATCCTAAACAACAGCGAAACAGCGCGAAGATTGCTATGTACGGTTCCGCCGTAATAGCAGGAGCAGGAATAACCATGCTCTTTACCGATGCCATGCAATATACGATCGGAATTGCACTCAGCGTGTTTTGTATTGTGTTTGGCTGCTGGGCTGGTCGGATGGCCTACGGATTTTGGAAAGAAGTATAATAAAGAAACTAATCAGAAAACAGCTAACATGAAGATATTTGGCTTATTGGGCCCATTGGTGGCATTGGCATTTGTAAGTCAACTCGGATATTTGATGTATCGCGGGAATGGGTTGGGGATATTTGAAAGTGCATTACTTGGCCCATTGGCAATACTGTTGTTAATCGTTATCGGTATGCGTATCAAAGATTTGGCTAAATGTTTATTGCCCAAGTAAGCGGCTTGGCTGGCACGCTGTTAACAGTCAAACCTGAAACGAATTCCAATGGCAAGTAACAGCAACAAAGAATGGAAAAATTTGCGTGTCGGCGACCGAGTAAGAATTGTGCGATTACCACACTATGCCAACGATTCAAACAAAAGTTTTCGCGATGAGACTCGCAGCCTTTACAAGCGATTAATTGCTCGTGGACGTTCACTACGAGTCTATGAAGTTGATAAAGATGGTTTGCCGTGGGTTAACTGTCGCCTTAAACAAGCGGATGGCACAATAGAATCACATTATCTCGCGCTGAACGATGATAGTTGGATTCTTGTTAAACGGCGTACTTAACAGTAAAAAATTGCGAAACTATCATCACAAACAAACCCTACCAAGTTAACCAACCTGACCAACCAAAAAAACGGCAAGCGAACACAAAGAAAAGTTATGCTGATCGGCAATAGACGATTCTTGGAGCTATTGGAGCGGGTAGCGTGATGCTTAAGGGCGCGATTTCACTTTTAGTAGCAGGTGCGATTTTCGCTGCAATTCACCATTTAATCGGTATTTGGTTTAGGGATAAAGATGCTGAAGTCAGTGTGACTTTTATTCGGGCGATTTCCTTCACGCATTTTCTGGGAAGAATTTTGTTCATTGCGGGAACGGTAGTTCTTGTTGCGCACTTTGCGATCCGACTATTCAACAAGAATTAGCGACAGCGTCCGCGAATCACCCCCCGACAAGTTGGAAGAGTTGGAAACATTGGAAACCTTGAAATCTACCCCAGCGCCTTGCATTCGGCGTGGCGGTAGCAATGCACCAAGTGATCGTTCACCAACCCCGCGGCTTGCATGTGGGCGTAGACGATCGTGCTCCCCACGAATTTGAAGCCACGTTGCTTGAGGTCTTTACTGAGCGCGTCGGATTCCTTGCTCGTGGCGGGGAGTTGATCCATCCGCTTCCAGCGATTGACCTTGGGCTTGCCGTTCACGAAACCCCAGATGTAATCCGTAAACGTCCCGAATTCGTCCTGAACTTCCAAGAAACATTGAGCATTGGTCACCGCCGCGACGACTTTGAGTCGATTGCGCACGATGCCCGGATTGAGCAGCAGAGTCTCAATTTTCTTCGCGGTGAAGCGGGCGACTTTTTCGGGATCGAAGTCGGCGAACGCTTTGCGATAGGCTTCGCGTTTGCGATAGATCGTGATCCAACTCAAACCGGCTTGGGCGCTTTCGAGCGTCAAGAACTCGAACTGCTTTTGATCGTCGCGGACGGGCACGCCCCATTCGCTGTCGTGATAGGGAATCAACTCGCCGCTGCCGGCGTATTGCCATTCACAAGTTCTACGTACCGCTTTGGCCACAACTAAACTCGCTCGTACATTTCAAACGCATAAGGAAAATCATTCAAAGGATCGGCCGCATGTTGCGATTGCTCTTTCAATTCCCACTGTTGCCAATCGATTGCGGGGAAGCTCACATCCCCTTCCACCGTGGCATGCACCCGCGTGAGATACAACCGATCGATACGCGGCATCGCCAATTCGTAAATCGTGCCGCCGCCGATGATGAACAACTGATCCTGCACGCAATCGGCGTGACTCGCCTTTTGCAGGGCTTCGTCGAGGCTCGTCGCTACGAGCGTCAACGGATCGCCCGACTGATAATCGGCCTGAGTCGTGATGATAATCGAAGTCCGCCCCGGCAGCGGTCGGCCAATCGATTCCCACGTTTTGCGGCCCATGACAATCGCGTGGCCCATCGTGAGCCGCTTGAAACGCCGCAGATCGGCCGACAGATGCCACGGCAATTCCCCCTCGCGGCCGATCACGCCGTTTTCGGCCATGGCAACAATCAACGACAATTTCATACGGCAACCGGCGCGGAAATGTGAGGATGGGGATCGTAGTTCACAAGCTGAAAATCTTCGAAGCGGAAGTCGAGCAAATCGGTCACCGCGGGATTGATCTGCATCTGCGGCTGCGGACGGGGCGAGCGGGCAAGTTGCAGCATCGCTTGTTCGATGTGGTTGTCGTAAAGGTGAGCATCGCCCAACGTGTGAACGAAATCGCCCGGCTGCAATCCCGTGACTTGGGCGACCATCATCGTCAGCAACGCGTAGGAAGCGATGTTAAAGGGCACGCCCAAAAACACGTCGGCACTGCGTTGATAAAGCTGACAGGAAAGGCGTCCTTCGGCCACGTAGAACTGAAACAACAGATGGCACGGTGGCAGTGCCATTTGCGAAACATCGGCGGGGTTCCAAGCCGTCACGATCAATCGCCGCGAATCGGGATTCGTGCGAATCGCTTTCACGACTTCGGCAATCTGATCGATGCTGCGGCCATCGGGCGCGATCCACGACCGCCATTGCTTGCCGTAGACGGGACCGAGTTCGCCATCGTCGTCGGCCCATTCGTTCCAAATCGTGACCTTGTTCTCGTTGAGATAGCGAACATTCGTTTCTCCGCGCAGAAACCAGAGCAACTCGTGAATAATCGACCGCAGGTGGAGTTTCTTGGTCGTGAGCAGCGGAAAGCCGTCACTCAAGTTGAACCGCATCTGATAGCCGAACACGCTGCGCGTGCCGGTACCCGTGCGGTCGCTTTTGACGACGCCGTGGTCGAGAACGTGCTGCAGAAGGTCGAGATATTGCTTCATGACGCGTTACTCTTTGGCCATGAGTTCTTCGACGACTTTGGCGACCAGCGCGGGATCGTCCTTTTTGCGCAGGTGCTCGATTCGGTCCGCCGTGATGCCCAGTTTTTCGAGCGTGGCGATCACCTGATTCCATTTGGTCTGGCGGCTTTTGCCTTCGGCCAGATAAAGATCGGTCACCAATTCGCTCAGCCGCTGCAGGGAAATCGCGTCGCGGTTGTCGTAGTAGTTTTTGATGACTTTTTGTTGGTATTTCGAAAAATCCTTGGCCATAATCGCTTGTGGGAAGTGTTCTCGGTTGTGTTGACATGCGGGAAAACAAGCTGTGTTTCCACTTTTCGGCGGCCCCGTGGCGCGGTAAAGTATCCTACTCCCTGGCCGGCAAAAACGGTAGCCGCGCCGCTCTGTGAGTTCCCCTCTGGCCGTGAGAAGGTGTGGTTCAATCGATGCCCGTCGTCAAGTTCATCAAAGAGAAGAAGGAAATCGAGGTCCCCGTCGGAGCCAATCTCCGCAAGGAAGCTATCAAGGCGGGCGTCAACACGCATCAGGGGCTCAACGGTTTCGGAGCGTCGCTCAACGCGGTGATCAACTGCCACGGCTTCGGCCAATGCGGCACCTGCCGGGTGAAGATCGTGAAGGGTATGGAGAATGCTAGCCCGATGGGGCTGGTCGAGCGGTGGCGCTTCCGCATGCCGATTCCGACCCCCGTCACCCCGGGCGGCATCGATCCGATTCCGGCGATGGCCTTTATCGGCAACGAAGACACAATGCGCCTTTCCTGCCAAGTGACGGTGCAGGGCGATATGGAAGTCGAAATAGGTCCCGAGCTGGACCTCTTTGGCGAGAACTTTTTCAGCTAAACGAGCGGTGGGCGTTAGCCCACTGCAACATAATAAATCGGGAAGCTGACGCATCCCGCTCGCCCGACGAACCGAAAGCTTTCCTGCCATGCGCCAAGTGATTGCTATCGTGAAGCCCTTTCTGGCCGAGAAAATTCTCGAGGGTTTGCGATTGGCACCGCTCGAAGCCGTTCATGTCCGCGAAGTGAAGGGCATGGGACGGCAAAAGAGCTATCTCGACCAATATACTGAGAGCGAATACTCCGAAGCGTTTCTTCCCAAAGTCGAGATCACCGCGTGGGTGGAAAATTCACGTGCTGAGGAAGTGATCCGCAAGATGGTCGAGCTGGCACGCACGGGACGAATGGGTGATGGCAAGATTCTGGTCCTCGCCGCGGAAACACCGGAAACCATGTTGAACTTTTAGGAACGAGGACATAGTTGAGAAACGCTTGCTTGCTGTGGGCCTGTTGGATATGTCTTGCTCCTGTGACGGCCGCGGAAGTTGAGAAGCCCGAGATTCAGCCGCGTTCTGCGTGGCAAGCCGAGAAGCCGGATCCGCGTTCGGGTTCGCTCCAGCCGATGGGCAAGGTCAAGCACGTGAGCGTGCATCACACGGCCGTGGATAAACTGCGTGGCGACGGCACGCCGGAAGCCGAATTGCGGATCATTCAGCATGGCCATCGCGATGACAATCAATGGGGCGACATCGCCTACCACTTTTTGATCGCTCCCGACGGTCGGATTTTCGAAGGCCGCTCGACCGAGTACGCACCGAACAGTGGAACGCGTTATCTCACGGAAGAACAGTGGCGAGAAAATGGCGTCTTCTCCACTGACGAAGTGGCGGAAAATCCGGCTTTGGGTGTGGGCGGGACAAAGTATGTTCCCGAAAGCATAACCGGTCCGCGACCAGGCAACGTGGCGGGGCATGTGACGATCTGCTTGCTCGGCAACTTCATGGAAACAGAACCGACCGACGCGGCCAAGGAATCGTTCGTGAAGCTCTGTGCCTACCTGTTGCAGAAGAATGATCTCAAGGTTGACGACGTCTGGGTTCATCGCGAAGTGGCTTCCACGCTCTGCCCCGGTAACAAGTTCTATGGCTGGCTCAGGAACTACCCCAAAGGCGAACGTTATTCGCTTGGCCCAGGGCTTGAGCAAGTCAAAGCACGGATCGAGGACTAAGCTAAGATCATCTGGACTTGCATGGAGATGCATGTGGTTGAACTCCAACCATGGTTCGGCTGGCTCCTTTCGATCACCTGGCGGGCAAACTGGTGTCTGCTGAGTAACCGTTCCTGCGTTGATTTGCCGTTCAAAGCGCACAGCCCTTCTTGAATTTCTGCTCCAAGCCCACTTCCTAGGTTCCATCGCAATCTTGCTGGTTGTCGCTGCAACATAACACGCTCGCTATGTCGTACTGAATTCAACGCGCCGAACATAACCTCTTCGTGGCATAGCATTTGCGAATGAGATTCACTGTTCTTAAGCGATAACCCGCTAATTAAGGAGCAGCTATGGAACTTCAGTCTTTTCTTTACGGAGGTGCCTCGCTTGGTGTATTGGCTGGCATGGTTTCGTTGGGGCGACGTGGTAATGAACACTCGAGGCAACCAACCGCCGACATGCAAGCTGTGCTCGATGAACTTGCGGCATTGAATCCCAAGCCCTTGGAAACTCTCAATCCCGATGAAGCACGCCAACAACCTGGCCCCGTAGACGCTGTGAAGTCGTTGCTTGAAAAGCGTGGCCAAAGCGTTGAGCCCGAAGCAGTAGGAAGCGTCAGCGCGATCAAGATTCCTGGTCCGGCGGGTTCGCTCGATGCGCGTGTTTATACGCCGCGAGGACGAGCTCCACTTCCTGTGCTTGTCTACTGGCATGGTGGTGGCTGGGTGATTGCTGATCTTGATACCTATGATGCTTCGTGCCGGGCCTTGTGCAACGCGGCCCAATGTATTGTCATCTCGTGTGATTACCGCCGTGCCCCCGAGAATCCATTCTCGGCTGCCATCGAAGATGCGTTCGCCGCTTATCAATGGGTCGTCGATAATGCGCCGAATTTGGGTGGAGATTGCGAACAGATCGCCGTGTGTGGCGAAAGTGCGGGCGGCAATCTCGCGGCGGTCACAACTCTGCAAGCGCGCGACTATGGCGTGCGTGCCCCCTTGCATCAGTTGTTGATTTATCCGGTGACCGATTGCGATTTTGAAACAGAGTCGTACAAAGAACACGCCGACGCCAAGCCACTCAATCGGGCCATGATGAAATGGTTTTGGGGTCACTATTTGTATGGCACGGACTGCGCGGACAATCCCTATTTGACCCCGCTCCACGCCGACAATCTGAGCCATCTGCCCCCGGCGACGATCATCACCGCCGATATCGATCCCTTGCGGAGTGACGGCGAGCATTATGCCGAAAAGCTCTCTACCGCCGGTGTGCCGGTGAGCTATCACAACTTCGTCGGTGTGACGCACGAGTTTTTTGGCATGACGGCGGTGCTGGAAGAGGCTCGCGAGGCGGTTCAAATCGCTGGGCACGACTTGCAGCAGGCCTTTGAAAATGCTCGTTGCAAGATCGGAAACTACTCCCACAGTCGCTAGCGGTCGCCACGCTGGGGTGGGATGCGTAAAATAAAGCGTACGCGGGCAACGAGACCTGCGCAGCCGCAAGTCACCCCCGCCTACGCCGCCGCTATGAGGAGAACTCCCGCTTCCAGCAAACAACGCTTTGACGATTATCGCGCGGAGGTCTTTGCCGAGGACGAGGCGATTAGCGGCAAGAAACGGCGTGATCGCTCGGCCAGGGAATTGGTGACGAGCTTCTTCCAACTGCTCCATGGTCAGTGGAAAACTCTTTCGTTTGCCTTGGCGACATTGACCGTAGCCACGATCTTGGCTTTGGTTCCTCCGGCGACCACGAAAATTGTCGTGGAGAATGTGCTGGGGAATCAACCGCTTCCCGCCGGATTTCCCAACTGGTTGCCACACGAGCGCTGGCAGTTGCTGATCACCATCGTCGTCGCCGTGTTCGCAATTTCTCTCGTGCGGCTGGTATTGCACGTGTGGGGGCGTTGGTATGCCACTCGTGTGACCAAGCTGTTGCAGCTTTCGATTCGTAAGAAAGTCTTTTCCCACGTGATGCGGCTCCCTTTGCATCGCGTGCAGGAACTTAAATCGGGGGGCACGGCGAGCATTCTTCGCCAAGACGCTGGCAGTGTCGGCGAGCTCGTGTTCGGCATGCTCTACAACCCGTGGCGCGCGGCGGTGCAATTGGTCGGTAGCTTGTGCGTGTTGGCTTGGGTCGATTGGCGATTGCTGCTGGGAGCCCTCGCCGTGATTCCACTCGTTTACACAACGCACCGTACATGGATCGAAAAAATCCGACCACAGCATCGCCGCATTCGCTCGGAGCGCGAGAAAGTCGATTCGCTGGCGACCGAAGCATTCGGCGGCATGCGCGTGGTGCGGGCTTTCGGCGGACAGCGGGCCGAAGCGAGCCGCATCATGCGCGGCAATCACTTGATGGGTCGGCAGGAACTTTATGCCTGGTGGTGGATGCGTTGGATCGAAATCCTGTGGGAAATTCTGATGCCGCTCGCCAGCGCTGCGCTTTTGCTTTATGGCGGCTACCGAGTGCTGGATGGTCCGCTCACCACGGGCGACTTGGTGATGTTTCTGGCGTATTTGTTGATGCTGCTGGGACCGCTGGCCATGCTCGCCCAAAGTGCGGCTGAATTTCAGAACGGCCTGTCTGGCTTGGATCGCATTCTCGATTTGCTCGAGGAACCGCAGGAATACAACTCCGCGGCGGCGACCAAAGTCGACAAGGAATTCGTGGAAGGCCAAGTCACGCTGGCGAACGTGTCGTTCAGTTATCCCGGTGCGGACAGTTTTGCCCTGGAGAACATCAATCTCGAAATCGCGCCGCGGGAGATGATCGCGCTCGTCGGACCCAGCGGTGGCGGCAAGACGACGCTGTGCAATCTCGTCGCGCGGTTCTATGAACCCACGAGTGGTCGGATTCTGCTCGATGGTCAAGACCTTTCTGAAATTGACATGGACAGTTATCGCAACCTGATCGGCATCGTCGAGCAGGATGTGTTTCTGTTCGACGGCACGATCGCGGCCAACATCGCCTACGGCAATCGCCACGCGAGCGATGCCGAAATTCGCGAGGCGGCACGACTTGCCAATGCGGCGGAGTTCATCGAAGTTTTGCCGAAGGGCTATCAATCTCTCATTGGTGAACGAGGCGTCAAACTCAGCGGCGGGCAACGTCAACGTATCGCCATCGCGCGGGCCGTGCTGGCCGATCCCAAGATTCTCATTCTCGACGAAGCGACGAGCAATCTCGACACCGAGAGCGAACGGACCATTCAAGCGGGGCTCGCGAACCTGATGCAAAGCCGCACCTGCTTGGTGATCGCTCATCGGCTGAGCACGATTGCTCATGCCGACCGGATCGTCGTAGTGGAGCACGGCCAGATCACGGAAATCGGAACGCACGAAACGCTGATGGCCACCAACGGCAAATACCGCCGAATGGTCGATCTACAGACGGCCCCGCAAACGTCGAACACTCTTAAAGATTCTGAGGTTGGTCAGGTTGGTTAACTTGGTCAACTTGGTAGGGTTTATTTGCGCTCTGTTTGTGGTCAGTTGTTCGTGGTGATTGGTTAAGGTGTAGGCCGTGAACAAGCGGTGCGCAGTTCCGGCATGGTTACCAACACGTGTTCCATGCCGGAACTGCGCACCGCTTGTTCCGGCCTACGAAAGCGCAGTCGTCTCCTCATTCAGGTTTGCCAGGATGTTCAGGTTTGCTTGGTTTGCGGGTGGTTTGTAATGGTGTTGTCGTTAACGATTTTGCTTTTCTTAATTCTCTGATAGCGCTGAATCATAAGAAGTAGCGGAACGAAAATCAGAAATGTGCTGATTTGCCCGCTTAAGTCCATTTTATGACCTTGCGCTAGGTCTATTAGGCAATTGATGGCTACTGCTGCAAGCCCCACAGCAACGACAAGGCCAGTATTAATTAGCAGCTCTTTTCGTTCGATAGTCATCTAAATCCCTTCCAGTTCTGTACGACATCAAACTTGATCAATTTGCTCAACTTCATCAACTTGTTCATGTCTTTTGTTTGATCAAGTTGAATTGGGAAGACGGTGGAAGATAGATCAGCGGATGCCTGTCTACAGTCCTACCGTCCACGGTCCTACGGTCTCCTCATTCAGGTTTGCCAGGTTGTTCAGGTTTGCTTGGTTTGCGGGTGGTGTTGTTTTCGAGTCTGTGACACGCACGGTGATGGAGGCTAGATTCTTCGGTCGCTTAGGCTCCCTCAGAATGACCCCACTACTCTCATCACCCTAGCACAGGGCGTGGCACAATTTCTACAAAAATCCGGGGAAGAATTTTTGGCCGTTCAGGGCGTTGGAATTCGCCGCGGTGCAAATCACGCGGCATCGGGACGATGCCGGCTAACGGGTTTTGCTTTGACTGTGTTCATGCTACAAAGGCGGCAACGAAGGAGCTCAATACGATGCAATTGCCTGACAATCTCACTATAAAATTCATCGGCGGGCCGATGGATGGAGTCTATAGCGGCGGCGAGCAGTACCCCGACAACGTGCGGATGCTGCTGCATGGCTATTATGTCGCCTCGAAGGAAGGCGAAATCGGCAGCACGATTCAACCGACTTCCCCACAGGGACTCCCCAGCACCTTCAAGCCGGAGCATCTGCGCACCGAAGGGATCAAGGGTGGCAAATACGTCGTTGTGAAGAACGAAACCGACGGCTGGAAGACCGACATCACGTTCGATTACCAAGGGATCGGTGGCTATCCGAGCGACGATTGAACGCGGCAGCGTGATTCAGATTGTGAACGAAGAATTAAATCCGAAATGTCAATCGTACGACTCGCACAAGGCGATCATCGGGATAAATCTCATACGTTACAGAAACACGTGCGGGTGAACTTGCAAGTTCGACATTAACTATCCGAGTCGTGGGTTCAGGTCCCGATCGGCCTTTGCTCACGGGGTCGTTGGAAAGATTTGAATCGACCCAATTGGCAATTTCGGTGAGAGCGGTTCGCATCTGGGAATCGCCATTGATCCAATAGTGAAGGTAAGGTTTTTCAACTTCCTTAGCCCACACGACGGTAAAGCGATTCATTGCCGATCGGCCTTTTCACCGGCCGCGGCGGCTTTCGCCAACAACTCAGATGTGGAGATGCCCTCCCGACGCCCGAGAGCCTGACGCACTTCATCACGATTCTGAGCTAAATCGAGCATCGCTTCCGCATAGGTCAGTGCTTCCTTGTCCATGGGACCGAGCATCACTGCCACTACTCTACCTTGGGAATCCCGAACTTCAATTCCTCCACTACTCAACTGTTGCAGAAGCTGTTGCAGTGGTAATTGGGCCGTTGTGGAGTCAAGAATAATGGAAGTCATCGGTTTGCTCCGGAAAGTGGACGTTCGCTTAATTATACCACACACTCGTCAAATGCCCTAACTTCGTGAATCGACTTCGCGCCGAGCGCCAGCATCACTAGGCGGTCGAAACCGAGCGCGCAGCCTGTGGAATTGGGGAGTCCGTGTTGCATCGCGGTGAGCAACGATTCGGGCAGTGGCAACTCGGGGCGACCATCCGCAACGCGAGCTTTGTTGACTTCCACGAACCGTGCTCGCAACTGGTCGGCAGCGGTGAGCTCGTGATAGCCGTTGGCGAGTTCCACACCTTGCCAATAGAGTTCAAAACGCTCGGCGACTTCGATCCCGTTCTCGCGTCGGATTGTTTTCGCGAGTGAAGCTTGGCTCGCCGGGTAGTCGAACAGAATTTCGGGGGCATCGCGCCCGAGTTGCGGTTCGATTTTGGTGGCGAGCAACAGATTGAGCCATTCATCGCGATCGTTGGTGTTCATTCCTTCCGCTGCTACACCTTGCTCGGCGGCACAGCGGGCGAGTTCTTCGCAAGTGGCCGTGTGGGGACAAATGTTGAGATACGTTTGGAAGGCTTCGCTGTAGGTGGTGCGCTTCGCTGCGGGAGTCTTCACAAGCGTCTGGCAAAGCTCGTCGAGAAGCTGCATGCCGGCGGACATGTCGTCGCTCGCACGGTACCATTCCACAATCGTGAATTCTGGGTTATGAAGTTGACCGAGCTCGCCCGCGCGAAAGGAACGGGTGACTTGAAAAATCGCGGGTATCCCCGCGACGAGGAGCCGCTTCATGTGAAGTTCGGGGGAGGCTTGGAGCCATTGTTTGTTGAGTGCTGGCGGCTCGATGTGGAGTTCCGGGATGACTTCTGATGAGAGCAATGGAGTTTCGACTTCGACGAAGTCACGGGCGTAGAAGAACTCACGAAGCTGTCGCAAAATTTCACTGCGACGCTCAAGATTGACGAGACGCTCGTTCATCCCGCGCGACCTTTGCCCAGTGGTTGGCCCGGGAGGAGTGGCGGCATGGGGCATTCGAGCATGTCGCAAATTCCGCGGAATAGCTCGGCTTCTTTGATCGACACGTCGTGGTCGTAGCAAATCAGGTCGGCGGCCGCTTCTATGACGCGCTGTCGATGTTTGGCGGCCACGGTGCTCAGCGTGCTCAATGCCAACTGCAATCGCGAAAGGGTACATTCCTGGGGAGTTAGCAACGGCACTTGGATGTCGGGGAGCAGCGAAGCCGCGTGCTTTACGGCCGCTTCGACGCGCTTACCCGTGTTGTCGAGATAGGCCAGCGTCGAAAACAGAATGCCGACCTCCTGCCCCAGTCGAGCCAAGCTGTAGTACTGAATTCGTGGCGGTTTGACGGTCTCAAATTGCGGTCGCAAATGCCGCAACAAGACACGATAGAGCGACCATTCAAACAAAGCGATTTCTTGATCGGCCTCGACCAGCTTTTTGAAGGCATCGCGAAAGGCGGTGTATTGGTGTTTGGTCATCGTTCGCAATGCTGGGAGCGCCAAATCGACCAGCGGCAAATGAGCGCGGGGATCGATCTTATCGACCACGGGCGACAGCTTATATGTCAGATCGACAACATCACGCGCAATCGATGCTTGCAGGGACTCATATTGCAGTTCGCGAATCTCGGGCCGCTTGTCGAGCAGCAGCGCAAACATGACGGCCCGCGCGCCGTAAGGCTCGCGGATGGCATCGGTGATTTCGTTGGGAATGCTTTCAATCAACTTGGCCGCATAAGAACGATGCTGCTCCGTGGGATTACCCACCTGTTCGGCTGAATGCCGGACGACTTCGACGGGAACTTCGTCGGCCCCTTTCAAGCCACCGACAAACCCGGCCGTGAATTCTGATTCGGTGAGCGCGGGTGAAACTTTGGGCCCGGCGAGATACTTGCCATCCCATTGCGGGTCGAGGGCACGGATTCTCTTTTCCAACGGCGGATGAGTGGCCATCAAGCCGGTAAAACCTTCCCACACGCCTTGGCCGAAATACATGTGGCTCAACTCGGCGGCGTTGGCGGCTTTGAGTTTCGAGCCGAAGACGGCTCCGCCAATGCGTTTGAGCGCGCCGGCGATGCCTTCCGGGTTGCGCGTGAACTGCACGGCCGACGCGTCGGCCAGATATTCACGCTGCCGCGAGACGGCCGCTTTGATGATGTTGCCGAACAATGTGCCCAAGAGCCCCAAGAGCATCAATGCCAGCCCAGCGGCGAGTAAATAAAGTCCGCCATCATTCTTGCCACGACGATTGCCGCCACCACGGGCGCCGATGTTGAGCAGCATGCGACCGATGAGTCCCATCAGCAAGATGCCATGCAACACGCCGATGAGCCGGATGTTGAGCCGCATATCGCCGTTGAGGATATGGCTGAATTCGTGGGCCACGACCCCCTGCAACTGTTCGCGGGTGAGTTGCTCGGCCGTGCCGCGCGTGACGGCCACGACGGCATCGCTCGTCGAATAACCGGCGGCAAAGGCGTTGATCCCTTCTTCGTTTTTGAGCAGATAAATCGGTGGGACAGGCACGCCCGACGCGAGGGCCATTTCTTCGACGACGTTGACCAGTCGCCGTTCAACAGGGTCGGTTGTATTTTGAGGAACCCGATATCCGCCCAGGTTCTCGGCAACCGTCGTGCCGCCGCCGCGGAGCTGGGCGACTTTGAAGAGACTGCCAAAACTAATGAGCGCCAATGTCCCAGCACTCGCGGCGAGAGGGATTGAAAGATCATCGGCTTGAAAATAATGCCCCCCCACGCCTAGCTCATCGTGAGTGTAGTTATTGGCTTGTAACGCTCCCAGCGTGGCGAAGAACACGCCACCCACGATACAAATGACCGAAATCGTAAACATCACGATCAGCCATTTGGTCGTGCGACGGGAATCGGCCTGGCGCTGAAAGAAGTCGGTGGACATGTGCTAGGACAGTGGACAATAGACTGTGGGACTGTGGTCTCGACAAATCACTATTGGCCGCGGACTGTGAGTATTTCCACAGTCCACGGTCCATAGTCCTATGGTCCTAAGAAAATGACACCTTCGGCGCTTCGGCGATCGCGGCGCTGTCGGCGAATTCGAGCAACTCGGCATCGCGGTTGTGGCCGAACATGTTGGCAAAGAAAATTGGCGGGAACGATTGTCGGTAGGTGTTGTAAGACATCACCGAATCGTTGTAGGCCTGGCGGGCGAAGGCTACTTTGTTTTCCGTCGCGGTGATCTCTTCGGTGAGCTGCGCCATGTTCTGATTCGCCTTGAGGTCGGGATAGGCTTCTGACAACGCGAAGAGGCGACCCAAGGTGCTGCCGAGCGCACCTTCCGCGGCGGCGAGTTCCTGCATGGCTTTGGGGTCGCCCGGCGAAGCAGCGGCCGCTTGCAACCCGTTCGCGGCCCGATTGCGGGCGTTGATCACGGCTTCGAGCGTCCCCTTTTCGTGGGACATGTAACCTTTGACGGTTTCGACCAAGTTAGGGATCAGGTCGTAGCGACGCTTGAGTTGGACTTCGATCTGAGCGAAGGCGTTGTCAAGCCGATTGCGCAAAGCGACCAAGTTGTTGTAGATCGCCACGCCGTAGAGCAGCAGCAACACGCCGACGCCAACGATTGTCCCCAAAATTGCCCACACCATGAGAGTCTCCCTTGCGAGTCAAATACTCAAAATCCAAGCCACGCAGCAGCCGTCAGCCTAACCGGTTGGCGGCTGAATGCAATCCTTTTAGGCGATTCGCGAGTTCCAGGGTAATCTTGCTGAAAATCGAAAGTAAAGCCAGATTGCAATGCGATTTGGGGACCCGGAGGCAGGTGTGCCTCCGGCTAGGGGCGTTCTTAAGCTTCGTTGGGATCCTTCGAGCGTTCGATGTACGACTGAGTGCGGGTGTCGACGCGGAGCCAATCGCCGATGTTGATGAACGCCGGGGCCAGGATTTCTGCGCCGGTTTCCAGCTTCACGGGCTTGGAGACGTTGGTCGCCGTGTTGCCTTTGACGGCGGGCTCGCAGTATTCCACTTGCAACACCACGTGATTGGGGAGCGTCGCGCCGATCGGGTTGTTGTCGAACACGACGAGCGAACATTCCATGCCTTCCTTGAGGAACTTGGCTTCGTCACCGATTTGCTCGCCGGTGAGCTCGTATTGTTCGTAGTCGTCGGACTTCATGAAGATGTAGCCCTCGCCCTGCTTGTAAAGAAACTGGGCGGTGAATTCCGAAACGTCGGCGGCTTCGACCGTTTGGCCGGCACGATAGGTTTTGTCGGTGACCGTGCCGCGGATCAGGTTCTTCAGCTTGCACTCGTACAGGGCGTTGCCCTTGCCTGGCTTGCGGAAGTTCATTTCGACCATTTGAAAGGGAATGCCGTCGATTTGGATCTTGAGTCCTTTGCGGAATTCGTTGGTACTGTACGTGGGCACGGTATCTTCCTGTCTCGCTACTGGTTATCTTGCATGGAACGGCACCGGGACGGTGCCGGCTAACAAACAAAAATTAAAATGGCTATTCTAGCTCATTCCGACCGACTTGTCCGCCCCGTTTTACCCCCTGCCGATGAGTCTCATTGGCAGGGGGAAATTCGGCTGGCCGTGCGCGATGCGGCGGAACTTTGCCGACGGTTGGACTTGCCCGCACCTGCTGCAGCAAGCCTGTCAGGAGCCAAAGATTTCCCGGTGTTCGTGCCGCCGAGTTACCTCGCCCGCATGCGGCCCGGCGATCCTGATGACCCGCTCCTTCGACAGGTTCTGCCGTTGGGTGCTGAGGAGCATACTGTCGCTGGTTTCACGACCGATCCCGTGGGGGATACCGCCGCGACTTTGCGGCCGGGTGTGTTGCAAAAATATGCCGGGCGGGCACTTTTGATTGCCACGGGGGCGTGTGCGATTCATTGCCGTTATTGTTTCCGGCGTCACTTCCCGTATGAGGAAGCGCCGCACAGCACCGCGGCGTGGGATGCGGCGCTCACGGCGATTGCCGCGGATGACACAATTGACGAAGTGATCCTCAGCGGCGGCGATCCGCTGATGCTGGTGGATACGCGATTGGCGGCTCTTGTGGAAAAGATCGCGGCGATTGAACATGTCACGCGACTGCGCGTTCACACGCGGCTGCCTGTTGTTGTCCCTTCGCGCGTGACTTCTGAGCTAATCGTTTGGATGACTACCACGCGACTCGCACCGGTGATGGTAGTGCATGTGAATCATGCTCAGGAGTTGGCTGACGATGTGGCGATGGCGATTGAAAAGCTGCGTCGTGCTGGTGTGACGCTCTTAAACCAAGCGGTGCTGCTGCGTGGGGTCAACGATTCGGTGAGTGCTCAGCAAGAATTGAGCGAGCGGCTGATTCAGTTGGGCGTTGTGCCGTACTATTTGCATCAATTGGATCGCGTCGCGGGGGCGGCCCACTTTGAAGTGTCCGTGGAAGAAGGCCGACGAATCGTAACGGAACTGCGCAAGCGGCTGCCGGGATATCTTGTACCAACCTACGTGCAAGAAATTGCCGGTGAAATGAGTAAGACAGTACTTCTATAAAATAGAACGCGGATGAACACGGATTTGGCGGATTTGCACAGATTAAAAATTGGTGTGCCTGATCCGTGAAGATCCGTTCAATCCGCGAAATCAGCGTTCCATTCTTAAATCTTTCATGTCCAAGATCAGCATCTACAACACGGCCGAGATAGAACGATTGCAACGGGAGTTGCGGATCGAGCCGCAGCGATTGCGCCGGTTGCGGACCGCTTTGTTCAAGCATTTTGAAAGCGACGAACAGGCGCTCGCTGAATTTGCGGAACGTGAGCATCTTGCATTGCATCCGTTAACGCTCGATTCGCGGCACGACTCGCAGATCGACGGGGCGTCGAAACTGTTGTTTCGTACTGCTACGGGTATGCTGATCGAATCGGTCATATTGCGCATCGCGACGGGGCGGACAACGCTTTGTGTTTCGAGCCAGATTGGTTGTGCCGCGGCGTGTGATTTTTGCGCGACCGGCAAGATGGGAATCGCTCAGAATCTCTCCGCGGCGGAGATTTGCGATCAAGTGTTGCAGGCAGGTCAAATTTTGGCGCCCGAGGGCCGCGCGCTCCGTAACATTGTCTTCATGGGAATGGGCGAGCCATTTCATAATGAAGAAAACCTGTACGCGGCCATTGAATGTTTGACTTCGCCGCGGATGTTTCATTTTTCGCCCGCGAAGATTCTTGTTTCCACGGTGGGGATTGCCGACGGCATGTTGCGCTGCGTGCGGCGTTTTCCTCAAGTCAATCTCGCGCTCAGTTTGCACAGCGTGCGGCAAGAATCGCGCGCGCAGTTGATTCCGCTCGCCAAGCGGTATCCGCTCGATCAATTGCAAGCGACCTTACGACAAGTGAATAGCCTGCAAAATAAAACCGTGATGATCGAGTACTTGATGCTCGCCGGTGTGAACGATTCGTTGGCGGAAGCGCACGAGTTGGTCGATTGGCTCGCGGGGCTCAACGTCCATGTGAACCTCATTCCTTATAATGCCATCGACGATTCGCCTCACCTGACCGGCACTGAAAAGTCTGAACGCGAGGCGTTTGCGGCGGTCGTCAAACAGGCCGGCATTCCCACGACGATTCGCTATTCCTTGGGTGCGGATATCGCCGCCGCGTGCGGGCAACTCGTGCGGAAAGAAAATCGCGAAGTGGCCAAATCGTTGCACTAGCTGGGTGTTCGCTATTTATCGACTTGGGCCAGCAGCGGCAATCGCTCACGGCTGGAAACAACCACGCCGCCAGGTTTCTCGATTGTGATTGCAAAAAGCGTGGGATCGACGATCGGCAGCTTCGCGTGAATCGGCACCAAGACTTCGTCTTCTCCGGCGGGAATATCGAAGACGCCGCCATCGACCGGGTACTTTTCATCCTGGGCCGTGTCGAAGATCCAAAGTTGATACTGGCTCTTCTTAGGATCATTTACTGGCAGGCCTTTGAAGCTCATGACCCCTTGTTGCCGTTTGTTGTCCCACAGGACTTCGCCGGTGGCTTGTTTGCCTGCTTCATCGGTGCCGGGTGCCCAGGCCACCTGAGTGAGACCTTCCTTAGCACGTGCTAAATCGGCTTTGAATTCAGCAACATTCGTTTCGTCAGGAATGAATTCCGCCACTTCTTGTTCCGTGGCTCGTGTGCCAAAGAACGCCGCAACCAGCAAGGCCGCCGCCGCGGTGAACCACGCCGCCATTTCTCGGCGGCTCAGTTGAGATCCTGCCGGGGGCAAAGTTCGTTTGGACTGAACACCAACCATGGCACGGCCATCGCTGGCGATTTTCGTAGCCAGCGCGGCGGGCAACTCATTCTGTTCGGTTACGGTCGCCAAATAGGCCATGGCCGCGACGCGATCCAGTTCTTCGGTATCGAACTCGGAGGAATTGGCGAGCAGTGTATCGAGTTCGGCCTGTTGCTCGGACGAAAGTTCGAACAAGGCCCGATCGGCCAAGAGTTCCAACAAGCGGTCGTAATCAGGTTGGGATGACATTATGCGCGCCCCTCCCCGCCGACTAAGGCCGCCTTCTCGAGTCCCATGAGTTCTCGCAACCGCAACAGCCCACGACGTGCATGCGACTTGACCGTACCCAGCGGCATCTCCAGTTGTTCCGCAATCTGGGTATGCGTCAGATCATCTTGCAAAGCTAACGTCAAAACCTGACGTTCGTCGGATTTGAGTCGCTGCATTTGCTGTCGGGCAAAAGCCACTTCGTCGGAGATTTGTGCCCAGTCGGTGGATTGAGCGGCGGGCTCGGCTGCAGAGGCGTCGAACGATGCCGGGGTGGGCCGACGTTGCAATTTTCGCAGGCGATCAATCAACCGGCGTCGGGCGATCATGGTGACGAACGTTGCCTCCGAACCACACGACGGATCGAATCGCTTGGCCTGCTGCCACAGTTGGACAAAAACTTCCTGAACTGCATCTTCGGCATCGGCAAGCGTGGGGCTCAACTTGCGCGCAATCGTCCAGACCAATCCACCATAGCGAGCAATACACTGCTCGACTGCAGTTGGATCGCCAGACGCAACGCGAGAAAGAATGCTTGCTTCTTCCAAGACGAGACCCAAATTTTTTTGAAGAAAGGGAGAGAGGGCTGCACAGGCAACCCTCTCCCGCAACTCAAATTACTTGGGCATGATCACTGCGTCAATGACATGAATGACGCCGTTCTTGCAGGGAATGTCGGTTTTGACCACATTCGCACCGTCGATCATCACCTTGCCACCCTCGACTTTGACAGTCGCTTCGGTGCCTTGGACGGTCTTGGCCTTCTTGAGCTTCACAACGTCGGCGGCCATGACTTTGCCGGGGACGACGTGATAGGTCAAGATCGCGACCAACTTGTCCTTATTCTCGGGCTTGAGAAGCGATTCCAAAGTTTCCTTGGGGATTTTGGCAAAGGCTTCATCCGTCGGAGCGAACACCGTGAAAGGACCTTCGCCCTTGAGTGTGTCGACGAGACCTGCTGCTTTCACGGCAGCCACCAAGGTCTTAAAACTGTCGGCGGCAACGGCCGTATCGACAATATCCATTTCCTCATCTTGCGCAACCACTTGCGAAACCATATGAACAACCGGCTTTCCTGAATAAGTGTGACGCGCAGTCTTTTGACTGTTGGGACAGGCGTTTGCACTGCTAGCCACTAGGGCCAATAAACTGGCAAAGGCAAAAATTGTAGCGATACGCATGACTGATATTCCTCCTGGGTTTGAGATGACATGACTTTCTGTTGAAGCGGCCACTTCAGAGGATGATTCGCGGTGAGAAAGCCCACGGATGCAGGGATTACCGTGGCATGCGGTTTGCCGAGAAATGCTGCCATTGTGCGTTAACTCGAGGAATTAAATACGGTTTGGGGTAGCCTTTTCCCCACTGGTACTGGCTGTCATAATCCACGGCTTATTACTAGTTATCAACGAGAATCTCTAGCTAGGGTTGTCATGCTCTCTGCGTTGCCGTTCGGTCAAGAATTTGTTTGGGGCGATCTGGGAATCGTCGGAATTCTCATTTTGCTGGAAGGGGTTTTGTCGATCGACAATGCCCTCGTATTGGGTTTGCTGGCGAAGCGGTTGCCGAAGCATCAGCGCCAGCGCGCTTTGACTTATGGCTTGGTCGGAGCATTCGTCTTTCGTTTCTTGGCCATCGCCGTCGCGACGTTTCTGCTGGAATGGACCGTCGTGAAACTTTTGGGGGGTGGCTATCTCGCTTATATCGCCATCAAGCACCTTTACTTTGAGAGGGATAATAAAGACGAACAGGCGGCCATCGATACTGAGGGAGAACCCGCCTTAATTCATCAAAGCACAGGTCTGCCACTGACGGCCGAGGAAGAAGAATCGGAAATCGAACAGCGCGTGCCGGTCCCCCACGCCACCGATATTATAGATGGCAAAGGGGCTGATGGCACAGCAAAATTCTGGCCCACGGTGTTTGTGATCGAACTGACCGACATCGCGTTTGCGGTCGATTCGATACTCGCGGCAATCGCTTTAGTCGGTCCTGTACCAAAGGGCCATTCCGAAACGGCCCTGCATCCTAAACTGTGGGTCATCATCACCGGCGGCATCTTGGGCGTGGTGCTGATGCGCTTTGCGGCGGTGATCTTTATACGACTTCTCGAAAAGTTTCCACGCTTCGAGTCCACGGCCTATTGGCTCGTGCTGTTGATTGGTGCGAAGCTGTTGGTCGATTGGGGCTTCAACACAAAGGATCATCATCCGGTCGATTTCCACGACTACCATTCGCCGGCGTTTTGGATCTTCTGGGTGACGATGGCGGTGACGTTCTGCACGGGGTTCTTGCCAAAGAAGGAAGAGAAAACCGCCACGTAGACACCGCCTCGGAACGAGGCGGGCTAACGGTACGTCAAACTGTTAGCCGGCACCGTCCCGGTGCCGTGAGTGCTTGCGTTAAATAGTGGTCTAATGTACACTAATCGCCATGATTGCTTTTCATGGCATTTTTACAGCGTACGGCTTTTGGCTGCCTAACGATCCTCGCGGGTCGTGGTCTGATTACGTGGCCGCTTGGGAACTCTTCCGTACAGGTGGCCCAGCGACGAAAGTTGACACGAGGCGCAGTGTCGCCCACATCAGGCATGATCAAAAGCAGCGTCTTGCAACGAAGCAATTGCTCCTGCGAGAGCCTGTGTTGTTCTCAGGAGTACAGGCTCGTCAAATTGCGAAAGGTTTCTCACGAGCTATAAGTCGCAGTGGGCACGAAGTGCTCGCCTGTGCAATTCTTCCTGAACATGTGCACGTCGTGGTGAAGGGCAGAACGATCCCGCCTCGGAATGTCATTGGGCATTTGAAGCGCGAAGCTTCGTTGGCCCTGAAAGTTGCCGGATTGCATCCGTTTCAGCTTGATTTCGAGCGCACGGGTGAATTGCCAGCTTGTTGGGCAGTAGGCTGTTGGAAGGTTTTTCTCGATTCGCCGGAAGCTGTTTGGCGTGCGATTCAGTACGTCGAAAACAATCCCCTGAAAGAAGGCAAGCAATTGCAGCGCTGGTCGTTCGTGACACCGTTCACAAACGGCATCGGAACGATGCCGGCTAACGGTTAGCCGGTGTCGTTCCGATGCCGTTACTTCCGCCCCCGCGCCAATTTTTTCTTCCGCGATTCGAGCGTTGTGCCGTTGGCGGTGCTGGGGGCGCTGGCCACGGGGTCGGCGGGGCCGTCGAGTGCGTCACCGCTTTTGATTTTCTTAAGCCGGTCGGTTGCGGCCTTCGCATACTCGGTCGAAAGCTCGGTGCCTAAGAACTCTCGCCCCAACTTCTTGGCGACGGCCAGTGTCGTGCCGCTTCCTGAGAAGGGATCGAACACAAGTTCGCCCGCGTTGCTGCTCGCGCGAATGATGCGTGCTAACAGTTGCTCTGGCATCTGGCAGCCATGAAAGCCTTGGCGTTCCTTGAATGTGCCCGCCACGCGCGAAAAGAACCATGTGTCCTGGTCGGGCGTGAAGCCATAGCGGTCGCTTTGGAAATCCTGTGGCCTGAGGATCCACGTATCGTCGGGGAGTCGCCCCTTGGGGTTCGCTCGCTTATCACCATAAACGAGCGCCCGTGCCGAGGGAACACGAATCTCCGGGTCCTCGGCGTTGAAGGTGAAGTTCTTTTCGTCCTTCACAAAATGAAACAAATGAGCGTGCGACCGACTGAACTTGTTTTTGCAATTCACGCCAAACGTGTAATACCAAATCACCCAACTGCGGGTCGTGAAGCCAATCTCACGTTGGGCGGCGACCTTGAGTTCGGCGGCATATTCATCGCCGATGGCCAGCCAGAACGTGCCCGAGGGACTCAGGATGCGATGAACTTCGCGAATCCAACTCGTGCACCAATCGAGATATTTCTGATCTTCTTGGCGGTCGTCGTATTGGTCGTATTCGTATCCGATGTTAAATGGTGGATCGGCGAAGACCAAATCGACCGACCCGGCGTCGATCTTCCGCATCAATGCGAGGCAGTCCCCTTGATGAATCTTCCCTGAAGCGAGCGACATAAGAATTGTGAGTTGCGAAGGAATGAGGCAGAATCTGTTTACGAATGATAACGCATTGCTCAATCTTCAACGAGAGGCACGCAGGAAACCATGAAATACGCCTTCTGCAACGAGATGTTTGGCGACGAGCCGTTTGAACAAGCGTGGGCTCAAGCGGCGGAGCTTGGTTACACGGGCGTGGAAATCGCGCCGTTTACGCTGTGGAAGCAAGACGAGCATTTCGATGCCCGCGCGGTTCCGAAATTCATGCGGCAACACGTGGCCAAGATCGCGGCTAACGCGGGATTGGAAGTTGTCGGCCTGCACTGGCTGCTGGCGAAGACGAGCGGTTTTTATTTGACGAGCCCCGATGCCGCGGTGCGCAGTGCCACAACCGATTATCTCAAAGCCCTGGTGCAGTTGTGCGGTGACCTGGGTGGCAAGGTGATGGTGCTCGGCTCGCCACAGCAGCGCAATCTCTTGCCGGGTGTGGGTTACAACGACGCCGAACAATACGCGGCGGAAATTCTGCAAGCCGTGATGCCTACCTGTGCGGACAACAATGTGACGATTGCCTTGGAACCGTTGGGGCCCGCCGAAGGTGATTTTATGTTGACCGCCGAAGCAGGAATTCAGCTGGCGAAGCTCGTCGATTCAACGCACTGCCAGTTGCATCTCGACGTGAAGGCGATGTCGAGTGAAAAGCATTCGATTCCCGTCATCATTGAGAGCAGTCGGGAGTGGCTCGTTCATTTTCATGCCAACGATCCGAACCTGCTAGGTCCCGGCATGGGGGACGTTGCTTACGGGGAGATCATGCAAACGCTGCACGACATCAAATACGACGGGTGGATTAGCGTGGAGGTGTTTAAGTATGAACCGAGTCCGCTGGAAATTGCGCGGGTGAGTATTGAGTATATGAAAGAGATTGAGATGGCGGTGGAGCGCGGTGGATAAATGAATAGAGCGAGTCAGCCCCGGGTGTATTGATGGCAGAACCATCAAATCACCCGGTGCTAAGTTTTTAGCCGCTGATCGTGTCGATGTTGTTGCCGAGGTTGGTGTAGTCGATTTTTTCTTGTGGGTTGGTGCCGTTCAAGAATTCTTCGACGTTGGTGTAACCATCGCCGTCGGTGTCGGCCGAGCCGTCGGAGGCTTGGGCGGCGTCGAGACCGTGCTCCTTCTCCCATTCGTCGGACATGCCGTCTTCATCGGCATCAGTAGGGACTTCGGCGGGATCGAATTTGTACTCGGGGTAGCCCCCCACCTCTTTCGGGTCAGCCACGATGCCGTTCTTGGTCATCGTTTTGCCAGTGCGAACCATTTCGGTCACCCGGGCATCGACGGCATCACGCTTGGGGAGCGTGGCCCCGGCGAGTTTCAATACAGTATCAAAAGCTTCGTGCGAGGTTTGCTGTTTCACGGGCCAGGCTTCAAACGGCGTGTTCACACGGGCGAGTTCATTACCCTCGCCGCGATCTTGTGACTTCATCCCGTTCCAATTGTCGGCGGTCACGTCCGGCGAGCCATCAAAATAGTTGCCCGCGACATACCATTTGCCGGGGCGCTTCGCTTCCTTCGGATACCAACCACCTGGTTCGAAGCGGCGGCCAGGTGAATACATATCGCGTTCTTCGATGCGGGCGATTGTGTCGCGCATCTCTTCATTCGTGGCGGGGCCTGGCTTGTAATAATTATTGATGACGTTGATCAACGAAGTTTCGTCGCCGCCATCCATCGTGCGGTGGGCCCAGTTGAACACAACATTGTTGCGGAAATCGAATTCGCCGCTCATGCCGATCGACGGATTGCGGCCCGTGTTGCAAGCAAACAAGTTGTGATGGAACGTGCTGTCCTCGCCCCCCCAGGTGCCACCGAACGCATGATGCTTGGCGTCGAGCGCTTCGCTGGTGATGCAATACTGTACTGTGAGATTCTTCACGGGGAGCTTGGTCTGGCTGCCATCTTCCTCGGGTCGCATGTAGCGATAGAGCGAAAGATTTTCGTCCATGCCCCAACTCGCCGAGCAGTGATCGACAACGATCTGCTCGATGGGATTGCCGCCAATGTTGTCGGAGCCTTGGCCCCCTTCGGTGAGACCGCGGCGAACGCGCAAGTGACGGATGATTACGTTGCGAGTGTTGATGTTGAGCGATGCATTGGCAAGGCAAATACCATCGCCCGGCGCCGATTGGCCGGCAATCGTGATGTCGGGGTGATTGATGTCGAGATTGCTTTCGAGTGGAATCACTCCGGCCACTTTGAACACGACGATGCGTGGGCCTTCGGCATCGATGGCTGCCCGCAAGCTGCCAGGGCCACTGTCGTTGAGATTCGTGACGGCAATCACTTTGCCGCCGCGCCCACCCGTGGCGAAGATGCCTCCGCCCCAAGCACCGGGGAACGCGGGGATGCCTTGCGGCGGGCGAAACGGCAACGGCGGAATTTGCCCTGGGGTCGGCTCGGCAACTTCGGCCGCTGCCGCGACGCTTGTGAGGACCAAGGAATGGAGAATGATGCTGCGAAGCAAGACGGTTGCGTTCATGGGGAGCCTGAATGCGATGGAAAGGAGAGATTTGATAGGAGGGTGTTCCGCGTGGGAACTCTTTAATTGTTGCTGATAGGCGTCAATAATTGAACGGCCTATCACGGGCGGTTTTTTGGAAACAAGGGGAAGAAAAACGCAGTGTGGGCCGTATACTGAAGTTTGTTGGAAGAATCTCATCACTATTCCGAGGGCGGCATGCCTTATTCATCCACTTCGCGGCGGGAGTTTCTGCGTCGCACGCTTTCGACAACCGCGGCGGCGGGGGTCGCACCTTATTTCGTTCCCAGCCGGTTGTTCGCACAGGGGACCGAACATCCCAGCGACCGATTAAGCCTCGGTGTGATCGGTTTGGGTTCGCGTGGGTTCGATATTGGCACAACGCTGGCGCCGTTTGGTAATGTCGTCGCGGCGTGTGATATCGATACCAATCATCGGGCGAAATATCAAAGCATGCTTGTGCGAAGTGGTCGCAATCCTGCGCATGGCTACGGTGATTATCGCGAAGTATTGGATCGGCCCGATGTCGATGCCGTGATCATTGCCACGCCCGATCACTGGCATGTGAAGATCGCGGTGGAAGCGATTCAAGCGGGGAAAGACGTTTACTGCGAAAAGCCGTTATCGCTCACGATCGATGAAGGGCGGCAGATGATTCGCGCGCTCGAAAAATCGGACCGCATCATGCAGGTCGGCACACAACAACGTTCGATGCAGCAATTCGTGGAAGCGATCGCATTGGTGCGCGCGGGACGAATCGGTGACGTCAAGAAGGTGACCATCGGCATCGATCGCGCGCCGTACAGCGAAGGGATCCCCACTGAGGCTGCTCCCAGCACGCTGGATTGGGACAAGTGGTTGGGGCAATGTTCGGCACGTGATTACCGGTTTGGTCCGAAGCTCAAGAAGTGGACGGCGGCGAAATCACTTGGCGATGGTGGCGAGGATGCGAGCAACGGCCATCAGGAATTTCGCTGGTGGTACGATTTCAGCGGCGGCAAGCTCACCGACTGGGGTGCCCATCACATCGACATTTGCCAGTGGCTATTAGGACAAAACGGCAAAGATGGCGGCGTGAAGAAGGTGACGCCGGTCAACGTGGAGCATCCCGTTGAGTTCGACGAAAAAGGCAATCCCAAGCAAACCGACCGTTATAACGTCGCGACGAAATATGAGTTTCTGTTGGAGTTCCCCAACGATGTGCAAGTGACCGTCTCGAGCGACGCCCGCAATGGTTTGCTCGTTGAAGGAACCAAGGGCCGCATCTTTGTGAATCGGGGTGGACTCGAAGGGAAGCCCGTCGACGAGCTCAAAGAGAATCCGCTTCCTGAGGATGCGCTCGACGAGGTGCGCGGCGTGGGGCATCCGTGGGATCACATGGCCGACTTTGTTCATTGCATCAGAACGCGCGAGAAGCCGGTGTCGGACGTGTGGTCGCATCACAAGGCCGTGACGACGGGCCACTTGGCGGCGATCAGTGGGCGCTTGAACCGCCCAATCGAATGGGACGCCGCAACGGAAACCATCATCGGCGACGACGTGGCCAACGCGATGCAAAAGCGCGAGCAGCGCAAGGGTTATGATATTCCGGAGGTTTAATTAACGAGCGGAATGCGATCGGTTAAACAATGCGGTGAACGGTCTCCGGTGAGAACGCCGGGATACACACGGCGATGTACTCCGCACCTTCGGGATCGGGAGTGCTGTAGCGCACCGTTTCGCCCGGTTTGGTGACGATGGCTTGACCGGGGTGGAGTTCGAAAATCTCGTCGCCGACTTCAATCCGCAACAGCCCGCGAAGGATCATAGTGATTTCCTCGAACTCAGGCGTTTGCGCGGGTTCGACCCAACCGCCGGGCGACACCATGCGTGCGACGCTCACGTTGGTGTGGCCTGAACTCACGCGGCCGGCGTATTCTTCGATGCGCTTGGGCTTATTCCCAGCGGCATTCACGATCACGGGGGCTTGAATGATTTGCGGCATGAGTCGCTCCTTGTCGGCTATTGCGCGTTGGCCTTTAGAATCTCGGAAACCGGTTCGTCAGGCGTCAGTTTACCAAATCGCGGCAAAAACATCGGCACGCGGTTGCGATATTCGCGATATTGCTCGCCAAAGTGGGCGATCAGATCGCGTTCCTCAATCACTGCCGCTCCCAGCATGTAAATTGTCAATATACCAGCAAAGAACATATGCCCCACGGTCATTGTCGGCGTGGCCCAAAACGCCAGGGCCCAACCGACGTAAAGAGGATGTCGCACATGTTTGTAAAACAGAGGTACGCGAAATTCCAACGGCTTGTATTGTTCCCCCCGAAAGTAGAACCATACCTGTCGCGTTCCGAAAAGGTCGAAATGATTGATCAGCAAGCTCACCGCGGGCACGAACAGCCAGCCGCAGGCAAATAGGCCCCAGAGCATCTTACGAAGCGCAGGATTCTGAGCATCCCAAACGACAATATCGATGCCCCGCCACAGCAACATCATCAACATCGTCACGACGCAGGAAAAAAGGACATAGGTGCTTCGTTCGACGGGTTGTGGTACGATGCGGGTCCATATCTGCTTAAAACCTGGCCGGGCCATGACCGAATGTTGCACGGCGAACAGACACAGCAACATAAAGTTGATCCCCAAGGCGGTTGGCAGTGTGATTCGCGCGCGAGTATCGATCGTCTTAGGTAGAAACACATTTCCTACGAAGCATGCCATGTAGGCATACGTTGCCAGAAAAAGCAAATGGCACCCGACTCCATAGATCAAAAACAACCATCGTTTCATAATTGGGACCTCACGGCAAAGAATTGATTTTTCGCTAAAGTATGTAGCGTCAAGTATCGTCCGTTTGTTACGCCCCGAAAGTTGACCAGAGGTCCACCAAAAGGTGGACTTGGAGTCAACTTGTGCTAAAAAACCCGTAAAAAACACGATGAAAACTCCTACCCGTCAACGTTTGGTCGACGCCGCCGGCAAACGATTTTATCGCGACGGCTTTCGCAACGTGGGAATTGACCAAATCTTGAGCGACGTGGGGATTAGTAAAACGGCGTTCTACAAGCACTTCGACTGCAAGGAAGACTTGATGCTTGCCGCACTGGAAGACCATGACCGATGGTTTCAGGACACATTTCGCGACTTAATTCGTGAACATGGTGGGCCGACTCCTCTGGGTCAGTTGCAAGCGGTCATGGACGTGGTCGAGATGGTCGTCAAGTCCGAGGACTTCCAGGGCTGTATTTTCGTTAACGCGGCGATTGAGTTTCCTTTGCCCCATGAGCCGGCCCATCAAGCGGCTCGAGCCAGCAAGCAAGCCATTGAAGAGATCGTCTATATGCTTGCTCTAGAAGCGCGGGCCCGTGAACCGCGCCGATTGGCTCAGGAACTCTGCCTGATCATGGAAGGGGCGTATGTCACACGGCACGTGAGCGGAAACCCTGCCACGGTGGACATCGCTCGTAGCATCGCGCGACAAGTAATCGCCAGCCAGTGCCCCGCCGCGGCCGAGTGAAGGTTTTGGTGTGTGTAAACCGTAGATTTTCGTGCGCGATTTCGATGCCAATTCTTCATCAAAATTTGCTAGAACAGAGTGAGTCGCTTAACCACTCGTTTGTGCTAAGGAACCCCGCCGTATGAAAAATACGTCGCTCAATCGTCGTGAAACATTGTCGTTGTTGGGTGCGTCGGCTTTAGGGGCCGCGGCGTGGGGAAGTTTCTCCGCACCCGCTCAAGCTGAAAAAGTCGATCCCTGCCGCAAGCGTTCGCTGCGCGTGGCGCATATGACAGACTTTCACGTTCAACCCGAACGCCGTGCCACCGAGGGGATGATCGATTGCTTGCATCATGTGCAGCAGCATGCCGACAAGCCGCATTTGATTCTCACCGGTGGCGATTCGATCATGGACAGTTATGGCGCCGACGACGCACGGACCAAACTGCAATGGAACATTTGGCAAAACACATTGAAGAACGATTGCTCGATCCCCGTGCGGTCGGCGATTGGCAATCACGACATTTGGGGTTGGGATAAATCGAGCAGCAAGACCACTGGCGAAGAGCCAAACTACGGTAAGCTCCGCTCGACGGAAATGCTGAAGCTGGACAACCGCTTCTATTCGTTCGACCAATGCGGCTGGAAGTTCATCGTGCTCGACAGCACGCAGCATCATCCGGAAGATCCGAATGGCTATTCGGCGTACGTCGACGAAGAACAATACGATTGGCTCGCCAACACACTCCGCGATACGCCCAAGACCACGCCCGTGCTGGTGCTGTCACACATTCCGATCTTGAGTGCCTCGGCATTTCTGTTCGCCAATCAGAAAGACAACAGCTTTCACTATGGCTGCGGCTTAATCCACACCGATTGCGTGAAGCTTAAAGATCTGTTCGCCAAGCATCCGAATGTGAAGCTCTGCGTGAGCGGACATCTGCACACGCTCGACCGCGTTGATTACAACGGCGTCACCTATCTTTGCGACGGAGCAGTCTGCGGCGGCTGGTGGAAAGGCCGCCACAAAGATTGCGACGAGGGCTATGCGATCCTCGATCTGTACGACGATGGATCGTTCGACCATCAATACGTGGAGTATGGCTGGAAGGCTGATAAAGCCTAACAGCCATCACTTCCACGATCTTGCCGCATTACAGTCTACAGTTACTTCCCCACCTTTGGCCGCCACTTTTTCTTCGCGGGGCGGCCTGCGGTGGCGCCGGCTGGGGCGGGGCGACGTTTGCGTGGCTTGCTGGCTACAGCATCCCCTTGGCCAGCGGCCGTCTCGCGTTGGGTATCACGCGTTTCGCTGCGATCGGATTGCGAATCGCCTTGGGGCTTCTTCGGTCGCGCGGGGCGGCGTGACTTGTTGCGGGGGGCGCCGCCATTTCGGGGAGTCGAATTGCCACGACTGCGGGACTGCGAATTGCCACGGGGTCCGCGGGATTGGGGCCGCTCGTCGCGGCTAGGTTCGGACTGACCTTGGTCGGCGTACTCGGGATGATTTTCCTCGACCACGATACGAAGCTTCGTGAGCTTTTCGATGCGTGACAAACGGGGCCGTTCGTCGCGATCGCAGAACGACGTGGCGAAACCAGTGGCGCCCGCCCTGCCCGTCCGGCCGATGCGGTGGACGTAGGTTTCTGGCACTTCGGGCAGTTCATAGTTGATCACGTGCGAAACGCCCCGCACGTCGAGACCGCGGGCGGCGATGTCGGTCGCCACGAGGATCGGTGGCTTTTCTGATTTGAACTCGTCGAGGGTTTTCATCCGCGCGGACTGGCTTTTGTTGCCATGAATCGCGGCGGCGCGAAGGCCGTGCTTGACCAGATGTTTGACGATCTTATCCGCGCCATGTTTGGTGCGGGAGAAAATCAAGGTCCGCTCGATCGCATTGGTTTGCAAATAATGCGCGAGCAGTTGTGGCTTGTTCTTGGCAGTCACAAAGTAGACCGACTGCTTGATGGCCTTGACTGTGGTCGCCGCGGGTGTGACTTGAATATACTCGGGATCACGCAGCCACTTATCGGCCAGCAACTTGATTTCGGCGGGCATCGTGGCCGAGAACATGAGCGTTTGCTCGCGCTGCGGCACGGCGGAAACAATTCGCTTGATATCGGGCAGGAAGCCCATATCGAGCATTTGATCGGCTTCGTCGAGGACAAGAATCGCGACGTTGGCAAGGTCGACGAAACCCTGATTCATCAAATCGAGGAGTCGGCCCGGTGTGGCGATCAGGATATCAACGCCCCGGTCGAGGGCGCGGACTTGGGGATTTTGGCTGACGCCGCCGTAGATCGCCGCGAAGCGTAAACCCGAATTGCTGCCGTAGGTGTTGAAGCTGTCGAGGATCTGAGCAGCCAACTCGCGCGTGGGGGCGAGCACCACCGCGCGCACCGGGCGATAGTTGGGATGATGGCGACGCTTGCCGGCTTGGAACGGTTCTTTCTTTTTGGCGAACAAACGATCGAGCATCGGCAGCGCGAATGCGGCCGTCTTGCCTGTGCCAGTTTGGGCGCAGCCCATGAGATCGCGTCCCGCAAGAACCGCGGGAATCGTTTGGGCTTGGATAGGGGTGGGCGTTTCATAGCCCTTTTCCTTGATGGCACGCAGCAAGGATTGGGACAAACCGAGGGATTCAAAACTCATGGGGAATTACTTTCTGGTGGGAAATATTCTGTCGTGCGCGAACCGTTTACGTGGGCTCAGCGAGACACTTGCATGGGTGAGTAAGTTAGTAGGTGCGTACGTGATGCCTGAGCAGGGCGTAACGTAGGTTAAATACCTACTCACGGACAAACCCGCTCACCAAATCTGCTACTGACGCGGTGCATCAAAGTGCACAAAGCTCCAAGAGCAAAGGTCTCCCGACGAACCCGTCGTGGAACCTGAGGAGCAAGAGAATCGTTCGCAATCTGAGGCAGGACCCACCGAAGCGGGCTAGCAGCATAGAAGGAATGATCCGCCGATGTGTCCATTCGCGGCGGTCTCGCACCTAATTTGTATGCGTAAGTGTAGCAGCTTTGCGGGCAGAGTCAATTGCCAAATCGCTAGGCCGCAGGCGGTTAGGGGAGTTCGTTCAAATCCAGCCGATACAGAATTTGGTTGTAATCGTAGCGTGGCGTCGCCGGGGGGCGGTCGGCGAAGGTTTGGGTGTAGGTCCCCTCGAACAACAAGATCGGCGAATCGGCGGGGGTTAATCCGGGGTGGAGCCGCGGATTGTAGAACGTGTAGTTGTTGTGCGTGACAACCTTGACGGCATCTTTCCAAGGGCCTGTCGGCTCGTCGGCCTCGGCGAACCAAATTTCTCCTAAGTGCGAAGACTTGCCGCCCATCTGCGTGAAGACGGCCACCCACTTCTTGCGATATTCATTCCAAGCGATCGAGCCACGATGGGGCGTGATTTGCTCTTTGCCATCAGCCGTAGGCACGGTTGCTTGTGGTTCAAGTTCTTGCCACGTGTCGGGGTTTTGCCAATCCTCGAAAGTTGGCGGGCACTTAAAACGTGGAAACGGATCGCCGATGAGCAACCACTCTTTACCTGCGCCATCTTTCCAGAGCGCGGGGTGCCCTTCGGGGCCAAAGGGTTGCTTCGGCTCGGCGTCGGACTTCGTCCACAGTTTTTTGAGCCGTTCAAAATTTTCGGTTTCGTCGTTCCAAACGCACAGCCCGCTTTCGTAGGAATCGAGCTTCCCTTTGATCTTCACATAGTGAGCGACGAGGCGTTGTTTACCCTCCTTGTCGGGGAGCACGACGTAACCGCTGAGCCACGTTGGGCCCTTGCCCGGCATAACGGCTACGTTGCGAGGACGGCCGGCTTCGTCCAGAAAATATTCGTAGCGGAGTTTCAATGGCGGCTCGAAACTTTCGAGCGGTTGGAGATCACTCGTGGCGCTCGTGGATTGAAACAGCCCCAGCGGATATTGCCGCAAGGTCGTGTCGCCCCAGGCCCAAAAGATTTTGCCGTTATGCACGGCGACTTGCACGCTATCGCATCCGAGGACGCCCGTTTCGGGCCAGTCGATGTGTTCACCAAGTTTCTGCGACTCGGCAAACAATCCTCCCCCGGTGAGGCGGCCAAGTCGTTTACCGGGAAGTTGGCGATTCACTTTCACCGTGAGAGTTCTTCCTGGCTCGGGGACGAGCCGCACGCCCCGCTTACTGAAGCCATCGGCGGGCACATCATAGCCGTGGCCTTCGACAGAAAACCAGGTTTCGCGGCCCATGAGTTCGGGCGCGTCGAAGGCGATCACCCCTGCGTTGTCCGAAACGAATCGCATTTGATGGGTGGTGCGTAGTTCAACCAACGGCACGGGCCAACCGTTTTCGGAGTCGATGATTTCGATGCGGCAGGGTTCAATGGCGTGGGAGCTTTGGCAGAGTGAAAAGAGAAGAACGACTGAAATGGTTTTGAACATGATGCTGCTCTTTTGTAGGCCGGAACGAGTTCTACGAAGTTCCGGCAACGCACCTGGATTCCCGCCTGCGCGGGAATGACGGAAGATGCCGGAACTGCGCGGAGCTTGTTCCGGCCTACGCAACAATAATCTTACACCGTTTCGATGACTTCTGCTTCCAGGGCGCGCAGGCGGGTCTGGCTCCAGAGGACAAGTCCATTGGCAATCAGCACCAGGATCGTACCGACGAGCATTCGCCCGGAGAGTTTTTCGCTGTCACCGAGCGTCAAATAACCGAAGATCAACGAGATGGGCAAATACAGATAAGAAAGAATACTGACGGTCGTCGTCGAGAGTTCGGTTGTTACATGGACCCACATGCCGTGGCCCACGAGCGCGATTCCTAGTCCCAGATACAGAATCAATGGAATCTCGCTGGGAATGATCGTCCAATCGGTGTAAGGCCAGAGCAGAAAAAACATGGGGAGGGCCAACGTAAATTGTCCCCACGTGCGAATGTTAACGTCGATGTCGGCGTTACGCTGGTGAATCAATGGCAAGACCGCGGCGGCGAGGCCGCTCAAGATGCCGATGATCAGGCCCACAGTGTGGTCGTTCTGAAAGCTGAACTCGGGAATCAGCAGATACGTGCCCACACAGGCGAGCGCCAAACCGAACAAATCGAGCTTCGAGACTTGCCCAAAACCAAACAGCCAACCCAACAGCAGCAAGTGCAAGCCGTAAGTCGAGAAACCAATCGCGCCGATGGCCGCGTTGGCAAGTTTGATGCTGGCGAAGAAGAGCAACCAGTGCAGACCGAAAGCAAATCCGACAAGTGACAGCGCCCACCAGGTGCGGCGGTTCCAGCTTTTGAATTCTTGGAGGGTTAGCTTGCCACGAAACAAGAGCAGCAACGTCATCCCCGCGCTGGCCAGCCCTAAGCGAACGATCCCTTGCGTGATCGTGTTGAGACTCACGGCTTTTACGCAGGCGGGGGCACTGGAGAAGATGATCACCGTGAAGAAGGCCATCAGATAGATGCTTATCGAACGCAAGGTGATTGTGTGCCGACGGGTGTGGGTAAGTGTCGCGAGCAACTGCAAATTGTGACGCGTAAAACCCTTCAGAAACAGGCGTAAATCCGGTGATTCGATGAGTTTGGCTGGTCCCGCGGATTTCTGGTGAGTAAGCTACGATAATTCATAACTCCCAGGAAAAGAGCATGCCCGATACTGATATTGAGACACCCCGCACAAAACTTAAATGGCCGTGGATTGTGGGTGGCTTGGTGCTATCGATCGCCGCGTTTGCCGCAAGCTGGGTGCTGACCGCGAATTATGTTTCGCAGCAGACCGTCGAGCGAACCTTTGTGATCGATCAGGATTTCACCAAAGTCCGCAAGATCATGGTCCGCACGAATGCCGCGAAAGAGATCATCACCATGGGGGGCACCAGCGAATTCGTCTCGCAAAAATGGGACGAGGCCAACGTGCAAGCCGAAGGGGGCAACATTGGCGAGGCATTACTCAAATCGGTGTTCTCCCCCGACCCGGGCTGGAAACTCGATTTGAAGGGTGAGCTCCAGGTTCGCACGCTCGACGACTACGTGGGGCATGAAGTCGTCACGTTGCAGCAGAACGTGGAAATCGATCCGAATTACATCAACTCCGAAACGCAATTGATCAAAGGGTCGCCCCGTTTGTTGGGTTACACGATGTCGACTCGGCTGGAGCGCGAGGGGGATCACACGCTTGTGACGCTGAAACTTACGCAAGCGATCAAAACACATGCCCCTTGGTTTGCGCACGCGATTGCCAATGATCGGGTCAGGGCTTCGGCGGCGCGGTCACTCGAGAAGCAAGAAGGTGCGATGATTAAGCTGATCGATGAGAACAAGGATAAGGATTGGTTGTTCCCGTTGAATTAGCGGTGTTTGCCCGGATCGCGTTGCGATCCGGCTAGGAGTACGGCTATCCCAATCAGCAGCGTTGTTGATGGCTCGGGGATCGCGGCGACTGACGGTGTCATGTCGGCATAAGTCACGCGCTGTTGCCACAACAAAAAGTCGCGGCCATCGGTGTCGCCATCACCGTCGGCATCCGCATTGGCGTTCACGCCGTAGCTCGCCTGCCAAATCGGCAAATCATCTGCGTCGAAGCGACCATCACGGTCGAAATCCGTAGGAGACGTGGGAACCAAAGCCAACGGCATCTGTTTCAGAAACTCACCGATGTAGCGCAGGTGCTCAAGATGCGAATCGCCATCGGTGCCAAGTGCGCCCCATAAGCGAAAGTTGCCAGTCTGTGCCGTGCGATAGAAATTGAGCGTTCCCAACCCGTTGGCTGTCGTGACTGTCGGCGCGATGCCGAGATACTGCATCAATTCATCGCCCGTTTCGCCAGTGCTTTCGTAAGTGTAAGTGGGGACCTGCGAATGACTGAAGAGGAACGTCTTGCTGCCATTCTTGGCCAAGTTAGCGAAAGTTTTGTAGTCGGCCAGCTGCGAATCGACCGACGTGCCATCTCCCGCAGTGGTGGCATACAACGAATCGGCGGCGAGCAGGCTATCGATTTGATTGCGATAATTGGACGATTTAAGAATCTCACGAACGGCGCCGTAGCCTGCGCTGAATGATGAAACTCCGATCTGATCCCAAGTGAGATTGCTGGCCATGCCACGTTGCACGCGCACGGTGGCGAGCGCTTCATCGAGCACGGTTTGGAAAAGATTCTGGTTACTGAATGGTGTCGTATAAGCGGCCGATAGACCGCTGTAGTTCACGGTCACTAAGATCGCGTTGAGATTCGCGTAGGCGGCGTTGTTGTAAAACGTCTGCGGATCGCCGTGGAAGTGGACCAACACGTCGGCCACGCTGTTAGGACGTTGAACGTACGTATTAGGAATAAAGACTTTCCAAGCGGCATTACTGAGCGTGTATTGCCGTCCGGTGGCGACGGGAAGTTGCGCGTGGGCGGTGGGCACGAAAGCAAACAATAACACTGCAAGTAAGACGGTACGCATGAGTGCATCCCGGACCGCGTGGCGGTCCGGCTAAAATCGTGTTAGCTTCGCTCGGCGTGATCGAACACCTTGTTAAAAGTTTCGCGCACTTTTTGGAAGGTGTCAAAAACTTTTTTATCGAGTGCACTGGGGTCGCTCATCCCCATCAGGAACGAAAGTTTGGCTTGTTCCCGCAATTCCTCGGGAAATTCATGACGTCCCGCGGCATCCATCAGGCGAATACGCGCTTCGATGCTGCGCTGAAAGCCGTACGCGCTGCGCAAAAAGAGGGCGTCGTCGGCACTCAAAACGCCAGCTTTTTCCAAAGCGCATAGACCAGCGATGGTGCCCTGCTTGCGAACTTCGGGCATTTCTTTGCCATGCTTGAGCTGTAACATCTGCACGAGGAACTCTGTGTCCATCGTGCCGCCGGGGCCACGTTTGAGATTGCGCTGCGATGCCGTTTCTTCGAGCTTCATGCGCATCGCGCGAATCTCCGTGGCATCGCTTCGTTGCCACGGCTTGCAATAGATCGCTTCGGTGACGGCTTCCATCGCGCGCGCCGCGGCGGCTGCGCTGCCGACGATCACGCGCGCTTTGCACAGCGATTGCCGCTCCCAAAGCTGACCGCCCCCTTCGTGGAAGTAACGAACAAATCCGGCGAGCGACATCGCCAAGGAGCCACTGCGACCCGTTGGCCGTAAGCGGGGATCGATCTCGTACAAGCGGCCATAGGGACCAAAATGGGTGGCCCGCTTGATAATCCGCTGGCTCAGCTCGCTGAAGAAATGATTGTTGCTGGTGTTCTGAATCGCGGAGCGCCGCGGGGCGTGAGTCATCCCCTCGGCGTCGTAGAGGAAAACCAAATCAAGATCGCTATGATAGTTGGGCTCGCGACCGCCGAGCTTACCCAGGGCCAGCACGATGAATTCACACGCCTCGCCGATACGTTCTGATCCCGGATGAAAGCGCCAATACGAAGGCAATTCGCCGTCGGTGAGCGGCACGCTCGACGGTTCGCCGATCCGCGGTTCGCCACGCTTCTCGATGAGCTTGGCATTTTCCAAATCCATGATCTGTCGCAAGCACACTTCCGCCACGTCGGCGAGGTCCGCATGCGTGACCTGGATGTCATCCTTCCCCAGGATGTCGCGCACGCCGATGGTCAGATGCTGCGAGGCTTTAAAGCTATGCAGAATTGGATCGCGATCTTCGGCACCACGCGTCAGTTCGGCGAGCGAAGCTTCGAGTGCGGCGAGATCTGGCATCCGCGCAATCAACAAGCTATCAAGCAACTCGTCGATCATGCCGGGATTGCTGGTCAGAATTCCCGACAGATAAGGACAAGCGGCACAAAGCGTGACGTACAAATTGAGCGTGGCATGATTGCTGCTGAAGAGTTCCCAGAGCGCGGCCTTGCCCCCTAATGAATCGCTTACACGACTGAGCGTGACGAGCGTGCCATCGGGGTCGGGCGTTTGCGCGATTGCGGCCAACAAGCGTGGAGCAATCGACGCCAAAAACATGCGGCAACGTCGTGTCGAGAGGAAGGGAATCCGCTCTTCGGCCAGCGACATCAAATTCGTATAGGCCGTGCGAGGATCGGCGAACGGATATTTGCCCAAGACGCGATCAATCGTTTCCGGTGCGGGATCGGGGTCATTCACCAAATCGACTTCGGGCTCGGTCTCGGCATCGTCGCCAAAGGCATCGTGCAGCAAGTGATCGAGAATCTTGCGATTCAGTTCGGTCCGCTGCTTGTAATCCTTGCGAAACAGATCAAGGGCCGTTGTGCCAGCGCGATCGGCGTAGCCCATCCGTCGGGCGACTTTTGCTAAATCAGCCGTCGCTTTGGGAAGTTGGTGCGTTTGCAAATCGTACATAATCTGCAAACGATGCTCGAGCTTGCGAAGATAGGCGTAATTCTCTTCGAGAATCGTACTCTCCTGATGCGTGAGTGCGCCGGCTTGATTGAGTTTGGTGATTGCTTCGAGCGTGTTGCCCGTGCGGACTTGCTCGAGCGCCCCGCCGTTCAAAAGTTGCAGAAATTGAATCACGAACTCGATATCGCGAATCCCACCCATGCCGGTTTTTACGTCGCTGGACGCCAATTCGCCGCTGGTGCTGTGATCTTCAATTCGCCGCTTAAGTGACTTGATACCCGTGATGTCGGTGAGGCTCAAATAGCGGCGATAAATCCAGGGCTCCAAGCGAGCCAGATATTCGTACCCAAGTTCCATGTCGCCGGCGATGGGACGCGCCTTCACATAGGCTTGGCGTTCCCAGGTGCGGCCACGCATGTCGTAATAGCCAAGGGCTTGCTCAACACTGACACACAGTGGGCCTTGGCGACCTTCGGGCCGCAGGCGCATATCGACCCGATAGACAAAGCCCAAATCGGTGGTTTCGGTGAGCAGACTGATCAATTCTTGCGCGACGGCCGTGCAGAACTCGTGGCTGTTATCTTCACGTGAGCCATTGCCGTTGAAGCCTTGATACAGGAAGACCAGATCGATGTCGCTGGAATAGTTGAGTTCGAGCCCGCCGAGTTTTCCCAAGGCCAACACCACGAAGCGTGGCGGGGCATATTGCCGGCCATTGTTCGGATTTTTGCGCTTCCAAACTTTCCGCTGCGCGAACTCGAGCGCCGCTTCCACCGTCGCATCAGCCACATAAGAAATCTGCCGCGTAATCTGCGCCACGGGCACGCCCAGTACGAGATCACCGTAAGCGATCCGCAGAGTTTCCCGACGTTTGAAACGCCGCAAAGCCGCGAGCACGTCTTCTTCATTCTCCAAACGGCGTATATCGGTGAGCAATTCTTCGATTAGCAACTCACGCGCAACAGGCCGTCCCTCGGTGAGCCGCAAGAGCTCAAAGCTCTCGGGGTCGGCACACAACTGATCGCTGAGGTGCTGGCTGCTGTTGAGGATTAAAAGAAGATTAGGGAGCGCGACCGGATCGCGCTCAAACAGCGCGGCCATCGACAGCGGGCTGCGGGACGCCAGGAAAAAACGCTCGAGATTGTTGAGCGCCATGTCGGGATCGGCCAACTGCGGCGCGGCGTCGGCAAACTGATCCAATAGAATCGAAAGCAAATCGAGCGGCACGAGGCTCGCGAGCTTGGTGAGATCGGTATAGGCCGAGCGCGAGTTGGCAATTCCCAACGAAGCGAGCCACGGCTCAGCTTCTTCGCGCGAATTGAGCACGCTCTGCAGTTGATCGATCTCAATGGCGAGCTTAGACACCAGGCAAATCTCGTCGCTACGGATGTTCCGATTTGCGGCAGCAAACGGCGAGGCCGTTGTTCATGCAAGCTGCCGCGGACCGCGATAGGACTATCGCAGTCTGCTGACCCTTTGCCTGGATCGTCGATGCGCTCGATTATTAGCACCAAGTGGTCGACTTGAGAGGAGCGCGTGCCGCCAAGTACGCCACTCTGCTTCCATTGTCCCACCGAATGAAGGGAAAATCAACGGCAACCACTAAGCTTTCAACGAAAACAACTCGGGGCCAACGTGTTGCGTGACGACCGCGCCAAACAGCGTGTGGGCGTTGGCATCGTAAATCGTGATCGGGAGCGTTTGGCCAATCTGGCGGCGATTGCCGTCGAAAACGACGATGCGGTCGCACAATGTCCGGCCGGTGAGTTGCAATTGCTGTGCGTTGGGATCGTCGGATTTTTCGCTGGCTTTGCTGGGGCCTTCCACGAGCACTTCAACGTTGCGACCCAGGAACGAATGATTGTCGACTTCGCTGATCATGTTTTGCATGGCCAGCAGTTCGTTATTGCGGCGCTTTTTCACTTCTTCAGGCACGTCGTCGGGAAAGAGCTCCGCCCCCTTCGTGCCGGGACGCTCGCTGTATTTGAAGATGAAGCTGTTCTTAAAGCGTTGTTCGTGAACGAGCTTGCAAGTCAGTTGAAAATCATCTTCGGTTTCGCCGCTGAAACCGACAATGAAGTCGCTCGTGACGGCTGCGTCGGGAATCAACGTGCGGATGCGATCCATCATCTCGCGATAATCTTCGATCGTGTAGCCGCGTTTCATCCGTTCGAGCATGCGGTTCGAACCACTCTGCGCGGGAACGTGCAGGTACTTCGCGCACTTGGGCAAGTCGCGCACGGCAATCAACAAATCGTCGGTCATATCTTTGGGATAATTCGTGACGAACTTGATGCGGTCGATGCCATCGATTTCGTGCAGCGAGTAGAGCAGATCGCTCATCCGCGTGATGCCGCCGTTTTCGCGATAGCGATAGCTGTTGACCGTCTGGCCGAGCAGTATGATTTCTTTGCATCCTTCGCCGGCCAGTTGCCGAGCTTCGGCAAGGATATCGGCGGGATGCCGACTTTGCTCAGGGCCGCGGACGCTGGGCACGATGCAATAGGTGCAGAACTTGTCGCAGCCGATCATGATCCGTACGTATGCTTGATAAGGCGTGGGACGCATTGTGGCGTCGCGCAGCGGATCGAAACTTTCGTGGCTGCGCTCGATTTGTTGCCGCGTGCCGTCCTTACGGCCCAAACTCACTTCCATTTTCTGACCGCCACCCGCTTCGATGTCGGCGATCAAGTCAGGCACCTGATGCAACTGGCCGGGGCCCACGATCAAGTCAACGTAAGGAGCTCGTTCGAAGATCAGCCGTTGATCTTTCTGAGCCATGCAGCCCAATACGCCGATGATCTTGTTGGGATTCTTGACCTTGGCATTCTTGAGGCGGCCCAAGGCACTGTAGATCTTGTCCTCGGCATGTTGCCGCACGCTGCAGGTGTTGAACAGAATTGTGTCGGCATCGCCCGTGTTGTCGGTCAGCTCGAAACCACGCTTGCGCAAACTGGCCACGACGAGCTCGCTGTCGAGCACGTTCATCTGGCAACCCACGGTTTCGATGTAGAGTTTTTTGGTCATTGAGGCGGCCGACTAACTCACGCGGCTTCTTTCTTTTTGGATTTCTTTTTCTTCTTTTGCATGTCGGCCATTTGTTCGCGGACTTGGCTGATCAATTGGTTCCGCCGACCGGTCATCAGCCGCACGAGTGCCATGATGGCGACGTAGCCGGCCACGCACACTATGAATATGTCCCAGCGATCCATCAGAGAACTCCCAAATCGATTCGGACGATTGCCTACGCGCGGCCAATCCATTGCCGCGAACCCTTATGATACACGGCGGTGGGGGTCTGGGGCGAGGCGGAAATTGTGGTTCTGACAGCAGTACAAATGACAAATACGCCAGAAAATTGCGTTATCCGCACTTCGACGTAGAGTTTCAAGCGACAATGCACAGCGTCCAAAGCCTTCGTATCAAACCTTCGAGCCACTATATATGTCTGCCATCGCCGTTCAAAAACTGGGGCTCACTGCCGAGGGGCCGCTGAGCATAGAACATTTCCAAGAAATTTCGCGCGCCGACGATCGTGGCAAGCTCATCCGCAAGGCGGCTCGGGTGGCCTCGTTCAATGGCTGGACGACCGCGATCATTGCGGCGCTGTCGGCACCCTTCGCCTTGTTGAGCGTCGCTGGTCTTTTGGTGACCGTCGTGCTGTCATTCGTCGCATGGAATGAGTTCCGTGGACGCAGCCTGCTCAACAAATTCAACCCGAAAGCCGCCGCGCTCTTAGGTTGGAATCAGATTGGATTCCTGGCAATGATCGTCATCTACTGCGGTTGGATGATGTACACAGGGATCAACGAGTCTGATTCGGCTCTCTCAGAATTTACGTCGAATCCGGAACTGAGTGATCTCCTCGGCTCGCCCGAACAAGTGACCGGCCTCTATGAAATGCTTGTCTACGCGGTGTACGGCTCGGTGATTGCAATTAGCGTAATCTTCCAGGGATTCACTGCTCTCTATTACTTCACTCGACGGAAGCACATCGAAGCTTACGTGCGAGCGACGCCTGAGTGGGTACGCAAGCTGCAGCGAGCATAAAGTTGCTCATTCGCCGCAATTGGCAACGATTTGGTTTGCCACGAATAGCGGCAGGTGGCTTGCGGACTAAATTCCACACTAATTCTAATAGCCCGGAGCGAAAACAAGTAATTGCTTTGACACGCCACCTGTCTGCTGATATGCTAACGGCCAGAGTACCGATTCTTATCCCTGAGAAACGCTATTGAATAGCCAACCCTTGCGATTCTTCGTTTGCCCTGACCGGCGACGTTGTGAATTGCCTAGGTTGGCTTTTTTCGTGGATACTTTTTAATAAGGCGGGTCGCCATGCGTAACATCAAACTGATCATCATGACAATCCTGTTGCTCGTGGTGCTGGTGGAAACATCAAGCCGAGCGGACATCTTGTTCTCTGTCACCCCCATGCGATTGCCACTCCTTGCCCCCGAGCAAAATCTCCAAGGTTTCTGCGCTTGTCAGATAGATGCCAACACTACGGACGGTGGTTTGATTTCAGCCATTGATCTCGCTATTACGGGACGGTTTCATCAACGCTGGTATGACATTGACTTTGACGGGATTCCTGACCCGTCGCCGATAGGAGCGTCAGCTGATGGGCGCGGTGACAGTCACCTGACACCTGTGTCGGGCGCGTTAATTGGTCGTGCGCCTATCGAGAATAATAACGTATTCCCCAGTCCGTTGCCTAATCCTAATAGTGACTGGAACTATGGCGTGGGCACGTCTCTACGCGGTGCTTGGGGGATTCCAGGCGTCAGTCAGTCATCGACGGCCTCAGTGGCCTATCTGGTATTGCCACGAAAGGTCACTGACGAATATGACGAAATCTTCGACTTCGATTTAGTTTACGGAATCGTTACCTCAAGCGGCACTTTTCGTGGTGAGTTCGGTCCGCACCTCACCGGCTCTGCAGCGGTTTTCTGCATACCCGAGCCGAGTACGCTAACGGGTGCGGGGCTGGCAGTTTTGGCCCTTATCTGTTGGCGCCGCAGTGACTAAACACAATCGTGAATTGAGAAACATCTTACCATGAATAACGTAGCTGCCTGCTCTCGGAAACTTCGCGTTGCCATCGCGTTGATGGTCATTGCTTCACTGACGGCTCAGTTTGCACAAGCCGGCGTCATACTTGGAGCTATTAGTCAATCGCCACCGTTTTCCGCGCCTGATGCCGCCCTGACCGGATTTTCTAGCTACCAGTTCAATGTCTCCACCGACGATGGTTCGCTCATTCAGGCGATTGATGCGACGTTTACGCTACCGATGCATCAGCGTTGGCAGGATGTCAATTTTGACGGCATTTTCGATCCATCTCCGCTTGTTGCACCCAGAAGTGGACGAGGAGATAGTGCTCTCACGCCGGCAGGCATCATGACGCGAACAATTGTCGAGAACAACAATGTAAGTCCCAGTCCCCTCATGGATACGGCGGCATTTGACTATGGAGTAGGGAACTACTTGTCGGGCGCGTGGGAAATTCCTGCCTTCGACCAATCCACTTCTGTCGACCTGGCGTATCTCGTAATTCCAGATGGCTTTTCCACTGTAGACAGCATTTACGAAATCAAGGTGCAAACCTCGAATGGGCTCTTCACGCTCTCCCAAGGCACCTTGCCACCGCCTCCCCCGCCTCCACCTCCGCCACCTCCTCCCTCGACGATAACGCGACTCGTGGCAACGGCAACTAAAATTGCCCCACCATTTCTCGCTCCCGAGGCCGCGCTGACAGGTTTTGTCGCTTATCAACTCGATGTCCATTCGCTGGACGACCATCTCGTCTCGGCAGTCGAGATTTCCATCGAAGGGCCGCTTCATCAGCGCTGGTTCGATGTCGATTTCGATGGTATCCCCGACTCCTCACCAAGCAGCCTTCCAGCTGATTCGCGAGGTGATAGTCATCTTACGTTAATAGCAGGAGCACTGTTTGCTTCTGCTTTTGCTCCTGTCGAAGACAACAATGCAAGTCTTAGCCCGCTCATGGATACGGTAAATTTTGATTATGGAATCGGCACATTCCTTCGCGGGGCTTGGGGTATCCCGGGAACGATTCAGACGGCGGACGCGCGATTGGCCTATATCGTGATTCCCGCAGACTTTGACCCACGCGACCTCGACATCGCGATTAAGGTCGTAACCCGCGCTCGGGACCGAAGGACCTACACCCAAACGCTTACCGCCGCTGATTTCTTCGTGCCGGAGCCGAGTTCGCTGATTCTCTCCCTGCTGCCAGCTATGCTTCTCGCAGGTCGCCATGGAAGAAAATGACCTTTTTTCCTTCACCGGGCGTGACGAAGCGAGGTATTCCAGGCCCAATAGGGTTAGAATCAATTGTCTCGGTTCAGGATACTGCCGGTCACGGCGAGGGAGAACTGGTGTTGTTGCGCAAACTCAGTGTCGCAGTCTTATTTCTCGCTACGAGCATCGTTTTCCCACAGTTCGTGCGGGGAGGCGTTTTGCTCACGGCACAGCGCGTCGACCTGCACGACTCTCTTCTGGAAGGGTATTCCGCCTGGGAAATTGGCTTGGAGACTGATGACGGCAGTCTGCTCCAAGCGTTTGATGTGACCCTTTCGGGCACATTCCACCAAAGTTGGTTCGATGTGGACTTCGACGGACTGGCCGACCGCACGGGAAATGGCTTGGTCGATGGCCGCTCAGATAGCCACCTGATTCTGCCTAGCAATGCGCTGGTTGTGCGGTCTCCCGACGAAGACAACGCCGGTGGGGCCTCAAGTTTAGCTGACAGCCAATTTGCCACGGGCCTGGGAACGTATCTCTCGGGTGTGTGGGGCGTTCCGGGTAGCAGCCAAACAACGTCCACAAGTTTGGCTTACGTGGTACTCCCTGATCTCGCGTGGGATTTAACGTTCGATTTATCAGTTGCCACCAGTCAAGGTATGGTCAAGTTCACTCCCGAAACGATCCTGTCTGCTCCCGATCCAGCGAGTTCGCTAAAAAACATCCTAGCGACCGCGGAAGTGGTCCCTCCGCCCCAACCGCCGGCACCTCCCTTGCCCTTGCCTGAAGTCGACGATCCGCCGACTGACCTACCGCAAATTCCGCCCTTACCAACGCCCGAACCCTCGGTTCCGCCAATCGACGAACCTTCGGTTCTACCGGACGACTTGCCAACACCCCCGGCGGAAGGCACGCTGCCCGTTGATTCGGATGAAGGGTTCGAAAGACCTCTCAATCCCGGAGAAATTATTGAGATCCCCATCTACGGATGGGATCCGGAAATCGATTTGGAACTGATCCTTTTCCCAGGTATAGAAATTTGGCAACTAGTTCATCCAGACTTGTCGGTTGTTGATTGGGAGAGCAATGACGTGACAGACCTCGTATGGACTTACTTTGGATTGCCTGTTGCCTTTGATGGAACCGTGAATTTGTACGATACGATGGCAACAACTCAGGGTGAATGGTTGGTAAATTCGAGTTTTGTAAACTTCGGCAACGCAGCTTGGCATCGGTCCGTTGGGTCTACTTCTGCGGAATCGGTTGTTCCGGAACCAAATTCTCTTCAACTCCTCGCGCTCGTTTTAGTATCCTCAACGGTGCATTTCGGCTCGCGGCGGACGCGACGGTAGACGTGATTTTTGGTGCACCGTTTCACCAGCCCTACGTCAAAATAAACTTCGAGGGAGATCCCCCGGATCCTACTCGCTGAAAATGTTTTAGCCGAATACTTCCCAAATCTGCACCGGGTTCCCTCGCAAAAACTCGGCCGCGCTCATCACGCGCTTTCCGGCCGGTTGAATCTGTTCGAGACTCAAAAAACCGTCACCCGTCGCGACCACGAGTTGCTGCTCCGCGGCGACGACGGTTCCCGGCGCACTCAGCGGATAATCACCGCTCGCCACTTGCACGCGGTCGAGAATCAGGCGTAACGGCTCGGCCGAATCGCGCTGCCAGGAAGTATAGGCACGCGGCCAGGGATGAAGCGCGCGGGCTTGGTTTTTGATCTGTTGGGCTGAGCGCGACCAATCGACCTGGCCATGCTCTTTTTCCAATCGGGGCGCTTTGGTGGCTTGTGCTTTTTCTTGAACGATGGGATCAGCAGTGCCCGCTTCCAACTGGTCGACGACTTGTAGGACTAGGTCGGCTCCACGCTGGGAGAGTCTGGCTTCCAATTCGCCGGCTGTTTCGTCGGGATCGATGGCCACGCGATCGACGCCAACGCAGGGACCGGCATCGAGCCCAGGCGTCATTTGAATCACCGTGTTGCCGGTTTCCAAATCACCGTTGAGAACAGCCCATTGCACGGGTGCAGCGCCGCGATATTTGGGAAGCAGTGACCCGTGCAAATTGATCCCACCCAATTGCGTGACGGCGAGCGTTTCTGATTTCAGGATCTCGCCGTAATCGCACACGACCAACAGATCGGCTTCGAGATCAGTGAGCTTCGCCCGAGCCTCATCGGCATTGACGGTCTCGGGAAGCCAAGTCGAAATGCCAAGTTCTGCGGCGGCAACTTGCACAGGCGCGGGAAGCGGCTTGCGACCCCGCGGCGGACGACTCACGGCAAGGAGCACTTCGTGGCGAGAGGCATGCAAGGCGCGCAACGTCGGCACGGCAAACGGTCCCGTTCCTAACATCACAATCCGCATGGCAGTACCAAAGATTTTGAAACCACGAATCAAACGAATAGCACGAATAAAGGCAAAGAATTTAAACCGCTAATCCACGCTAATGATCGCTAATAAATTCATAAGCGTTTTTCAGCGAATATTAGCGGTTAATCTTTTCTTCTTCTGATTCGTGCTATTCGTTTGATTCGTGGTTAATAAATTTCTAAGTTCGCAATTTTTCGAGTTCGGCGATTTTGGCGACGATCTGCTCATCGGTCGGCATTTCGCCCACGTCGCGTTTGCTTTGGAAGTCGATCTCGAACTCTTCCAAGTCCTCGCGGAAGTCGGCGAACTGGGCGGGTGACAAACGATCAATGAACAGCACGCCGTCGAGGTGATCGGTTTCGTGCTGCACGATGCGGGCAAACAGCCCTTCAAGCTCGCCGGTGAACAACTCGCCAGCCAAGTTGTAGGCCTCGATTTGCACTGTTTCCTTACGGGTCACTTCCGCGGTCAGGCCGGGAATACTGAGGCAGCCTTCCTCGCCGTCGACCTGGCCTTTGCCGCTCAGAATCACGGGGTTAATAAAAACGAACTCTTGGTCCTTCTTATTGGCATCGCCCGTCGGATTGGCGATGAACAAGCGATACGGCAAATCAACCTGATTGGCCGCCAGTCCCACCCCTTCATGCTTGTACATGAGCTCGAACATCTGGGCGATCATGTCGCGCAGTTCCCGGTCGACCCGTTTGACCGGCTTCGACACGTGCCTCAAAGTGGGATGGGGATAATGAATAACCTGCAAACTCACGCCAGCACCTTCGTACCCAGAAGTTAAAATTTTGTCCGTAACGAAACGCCCATTGTGTGCAATTACGGCGTGGAGGGACAGGTTTATTATAGACTTTCTAGCTATCAAAACGGAAATCCCGGATCGCGTTGCGATCCGGCTAAGGTCTTCACCTAGCCGGACCACAATGTGGTCCGGGATTGTTGTTCGAGAACTACGAGGAACCGCTTACCGCTGGGTCGGATACCAAGGGGCCCGCACGTGGTAGACACCGAATTGGTGCGTGCTGCTTGGCCAGTAGGGGGTTTTGCGGAAGCCGGCGCCGAACGGTGCGGGGCCTGGGTAATTGCGACCGAATTGGTGGTCGATTCGCGAGATGCTCACACTTGGTGCGCCCCAGCTCCAGTTGGTTTGCAACTGAGCCGTGGGGGGAACGACCATCGCTACGGGATACCCATAGGACGAATGAGCGTAATTGGCGTGCCAGTTCGAAAGCTCCGCACGACGCAACGGATGCAAGTACGGCGCTTCGGCTGAGGCGAGCGACCCCATCAGCGACGCAGCCAAAATAGCAGCACCGCAGCAGATTGAAATTTTGTTGATCACGATTTCATTCCTCGTGCTGAAATTGATTCTAAGTAAGCCCCTTCCCTAGCCCCGGCGAGAGGTGAAAGGGAAAGATTAATATTTGATGCTCAAGTCGTGGATGATGTCTTGCAGCTTAAGGCCGCGCGTACCATAGCGAATCTTCGCCCGCGACCAACCTGCACCGGGCGTGTGGGCATAGTGCGTGCGGCAATGGTGATACATCATTTCGTGAGGCATCAACGGTTGATAGGTCGTGTAGCTGTGTCCCACGTACGCGGGTACGGGCAACGGCGAAACATACATCTGAGCTGCCGTGCCGCTGGGCTGGGGACCTTCGTAGAAGTTGTAGAACAAATCGCCTTTGTTCTGGTAGCTGATGACTCGCTTGTAGCGGCCTTCGACTTCGGCATTGGCGTTGGCAGAATCCAACACGGTGCCCACGAGGCACGCCAGCATTCCGACGGCGAGAATTCGAATACCCATGTATCGCCTCCCTGCGTTCACGAAGCTCACGCGCGGAGTGCTTGCAGCAAAAGCAAGGAGCCGGCGAGAGTTTGGGGTTGGTTTTGTTTGAGTCCAATCAGGCAGGCGGTCTTGGTTGACCGGGATTGGACTGCGGGGGTCACGGACGGCAACGGCGACTCAGCCGCCGAATTGCAACGTCCTACAGAGGGTTTCGGCTCGAACGGTTCCTATCGATGAGAATTTGTTTGCCGAAGGATACGGTAATTCCGGTTGCAGGCGAAATGCGGGAACGCTGCCCTGGGTAGGACGCCCGAAAATCGCTACAATCCCCCTAATCCACAAAGTTTAGCGGTCCGGGATGCCGGGATAGCCGCCGTGGGTTTCATTGTCAGGCTTGGTGTCGGGACGACGCCGGCCAGCCCCAATTATTCCGTTGGGGCGACTCCAGCTGGGAATCGAGGGAGATGTCCGTTTAGCGGCAAGAGATAAAGTGGCCACTGCAAAGAAGAAAGCTTCTCGACCCGTGAAGAAGGCTGCGCGCCCCGCCAAGAAGCGTGCTGCGAGCGAAACCGTCGGCGACGAAGCAACCGACGACCAAGAGATCGAAGTCCAAGCCGAGACCAACGGCGAAGCCAAGCCCAAGCGGCGCACCACCGCCCAGGCGATGGCGGCCAATCAACGCGATATCTCGGTGAGCGAATTCTTCGCCAAGAATCGCCACCTGCTCGGCTTCGACAATCCGCGCAAGGCGCTGCTCACTACGGTGAAGGAAGCGGTCGACAATTCGCTCGACGCCTGTGAGGAAGCCGGCATCCTGCCCGAGATTTGGGTTCACATCCAACAGATGGCGCCCGATCGCTACAAGGTTGGCATTCAAGACAACGGACCGGGCATCCTCAAGAAGCAAATTCCGCTGATCTTCGGCAAGCTGTTGTATGGCTCGAAGTTTCATCGCTTGCGGCAAAGCCGGGGCCAGCAAGGGATCGGCATCAGCGCGGCGGGTATGTACGGCGTGCAAACCACCGGCAAGCCAGTGAAGATCATCTCCAAGGTCGGCGCCAACAAGCCCGCCCACTATTACGAAATTCAGATTGACACCAAGAAGAACGAGCCACGCATTCTCAATGGCAACGGCGAAGGGGTCGACATTCTGCCCGGCGAAAAGGGCAAGGCTGTTATCGAAAAACATGGCATCGAATGGGTCGAGCAAGCGCATGGCACACGGGTGACGATTGAGCTTGAGGCAAAGTTCAATCGCGGGCGAGGCAGCGTCGGCGAGTATCTCGAACAAACGGCGATTGCCAACCCGCATATCACGCTGCACTACGAAGACCCCGATGATTTCGAGTACATCTACGAGCGTTCGACCAAAACATTGCCCCCCGAGCCGAAGGAAATCAAACCCCATCCTTATGGGGTGGAACTTGGTCGGTTGGCGGCGATGCTCGAGGAAGGCCCCGGCGGATCGTTGTCGGAGTTTTTCAGTAGCCGCTTTTCGCGGGTGAATGGCTCAGTCGCCAAGAAGATCTGCGAAGCGGCCAAAGTTAGCACGCGAACCAATTCCCAAAAAGTTGACCGCAAGCAAGCGGAAGCGCTCTATCAAGCGATTCAGCAAACGAAAATTGCTCCCCCCGCGACGGATTGTATTTGCCCGATTGGTGAGGATTTGATTCTCAAGGGGATGCACAAAGTCGTGCCGGGCGAGTTTTATGCCGCCGCCACGCGACCACCGGCGGTGTACCGCGGCAATCCGTTCCAGATTGAAGTGGGGCTCACTTACGGCGGAACCGCCCCCACGCAGAACATCACCAAAGATCTGCTGCTTGAACTGTTGGAAGAAACTGATGCCCGAACGGTCCGGCAGTTTTTGGTACACACTTTCAACGGACTTGGTGGCGAAGGGGCCGACAAGATTATCAAGACGGCCAGCATCGGCACGCGGCAAACACCGAACAAGCTCAAGCCTAAGGAAATCGAAAGCTTGTTCGCCGCCATGAAGAACGTGAACATTTCCGAAGGCCAGTCGATGGAAATCTTGCGATATGCCAACCGCGTGCCGTTGCAATTTCAACACAGTGCCTGTGCGATTACTCAAACAATCATCGGCACGAACTGGCGGAGCTATGGCTTGAGCCAATCACGCGGGACGCTTCCTAAGGGTCCGGTGAGTTTGATGGTCCACATGGCCAGCGTGTGGGTGCCGTTCACCAGCGAATCCAAGGAAGCGATTGCCAACTACCCCGAGATTCAGAAAGAAATCCGGCTCGGACTGCAAGCCGTGGGACGTAAGCTCGGCATGTTTTTACGGCGACGTTTGCGGGTGAAGCAACAATCGGACCGCCGCGAAATCTTCTTGCGATATCTCAAGAAAGTTTCGGAAGCCGTCAGCGAAATCAACGGCGTGAAACAATCGGAGCTTTACGAGCAACTCGTGAAAGTCGCCAAGAATCGTACGGCCGACGCCGACATGAAACTCGACGAACGGGGTAAAAAGGTTGAAGACCCCACGCAACTCGACTTGGGCGACAACGTATTGATCGTTGATCCCATGTCGCACGAAGCGGCCATCAATCGCGTCGCGGTCGCCGAAGAAGCGGAAGAAGACATCGAAGAAGATTCGGAAGAATAAAAAGTTAGTCGGCATCGTCCCGATGCCGAGACGTTACGCATACCAAATCACACGGCATCGGAATCCGCCGCGGCGGACCGGCAAACAAATAAATTAGCATCATGGCCAAGAAACGTCCCGTTAAAGTTGAAGCCACCAAGCGCGGTTCCTCGGTGAAACTTACGCCGCGTGACAAGAAAACGATGACAAGCATCACCGGGTTAGCCGACCGCGTCGTCGCCGCGGCGAAAACGCGGAAAGATCCGTACGTCGATATCCCTTCGCGCACACTGGCGAACGTCAAGTTCAGCCCGCGCAAGGGTATCCTTGAAATGGGCACCAGCAAAAACCGTCGACAGCTCTTCGATCTGTCGCAAGCGAAGGCCTACATGCGCACCATGCTCGTGGCGAGCGGCTGCAAGCGGCTGCTCGATCAGGGAAAGACAACGAGCCTCCGGGGTCTGTACTACATGCTTAAAGCCACGATCGAAGGTTCCAAGGAAAACACCTTCGATGAACAAAATGAGTGCGACACGATCATCGAAGACGTTGAAGTACTGTTGGATTCCATCCGCGAAGAGTTGCACCTGTACGCGGAAAATCGCGGTGCGATGGTCGGCAATATCACGCTGATCGACAAAGGGGACACGATCGATTGCTCGCGCATGGGTTCTGGTGGCTACGCGATCCCCTCGATTGTTGAACCCGAAGTCATAGAGCTCGATCCGAAAAAGTGTGGTGCGACGTTTATCCTCCACGTCGAAAAAGGGACGGTCTGGCAACGGTTCAATGAAGACAAATTTTGGCAGAAGCACAATTGCATCCTGACCCACGGGAGCGGCCAACCCCCACGCGGCGTGCGGCGAATGCTCTACCGCTTGCACAATGAATTGAAGCTGCCCATCTACTGTGTGCTCGATAACGATCCGTGGGGATACTATATCTACAGCGTGATCAAACAGGGTTCGATTAACCTGGCCTACGAGTCGCAACGCATGGCGATCCCCGACGCCAAGTATTTAGGACTACGCAGTATCGACTTCGATCGCTGCCAACTTTCGGACAGCGTGAAGATCGCTCTGAACGAAAACGACCGCAAACGCGCGAAGCAGATTGCGCATTACCCGTGGTTCGAGAAAAAGAAGCGTTGGCAAGCAGAAATTCAGCGAATGCTCAAAAACGATTTCAAGTTGGAAGTCGAATCTTTGATCTCGAAAGATATTAGCTATGTCACCGAGGTGTACGTCCCCGAACGGCTCGAAGCGCAGGATTGGTTGGATTGAGCGAGCTGGCCGTGCTATAATTGAATAGCACCTTTATTTCTGGAGTGGTTTTATGGCTACTGGCGCGCCTTCATCACATCCTTCCGTTGCCATCTTCGGCGAGCCGGTCTGGGATCTCGCCCTTCTTCACCCTGCACAGGGCAAGTGGAGTCACGAAGACTACTTGAGTCTGACGGACAGCACTAACTGGCTTATCGAGTACACTGCTGGACATATTGAGGTATTGCCAATGCCAACAATCGAACACCAGCTCATTTTGAAGTTTCTTTTTCGTGCTCTCGATATATTCGTCGAACGACAGAAGATCGGTGTCGTGCTCTTTTCTCCCACTCGTGTTTATCTCGACCCTGACAATTATCGAGAGCCGGACATCGTGTTCAGTACCATGGAGCGGCTCACTAAGAGTGGAAATCGCTACTTTCAGGGTGCCGATCTGGTCATGGAAGTGGTGAGCGACGATCCCGAATCTCATGAACGCGATTTCGAGAAGAAGGTTGTTGATTACGCCGAGGGCGGAATTCCGGAATATTGGATCGTTGATCCTCAAGAGAAAAAGATCACCGTGCTCACGCTCGTTGGCAAAGCGTATGAAATGCACGGCGTGTTCGGCGAGAATGAAATCGCCACTTCGAAGCTGCTAGCGGGCTTTTCGGTTGCTGTGACCGATGTCTTTGCCGCGGCGAAGGTTTAACGACTTTCTCCCCACCTTTCTCGTGGAAATTCCAATCTCCCCGCCATTTTGGCGAAATGCCAGCAGCGCCGATTGCGTTATGCTGTGTGTAATTCTCGGGGCCGAGGTCGCGTAGTCTTGGTAGCGGCCGCTAGAACCAACACCTTTCGATCACTTTTTCGCTAGTCATTTTTTTGCTAGGAACTCGATCATGAAATACGTTTCAAAACTGCTTATGCTTGTTTTCTTCTTAACCGCGTTGCCAGCGATCGCGCAAACCACGGCGACGGCCCCCACGACCGACGCGGCTTGGCAATTGCATATCAACGTCAAAGGTCTGTTTGCCAGTCCGCTGGGGGACATGATTAATAAGGTCATCGCCGAGAATACCGACAAAGGCAAAGAGAAAGAACTCGACGTGAAGGCGCTCATCGACGCCTTAGGCTTTGACCCTCGCACGGCGATTGGTGAGGTAGTGATTTACGGTAACGACTTCGAGAAAACATCGGCAACTGTAATCGCCAACCTCGGCCCAAACCGCGGCAATATCGAAGGGTGGCTTCTAGCAGCTCCGGGTTACCAATCGGAAGACCTCGACGAGAATACGATCGTGCATTCCTTCGTTGCCGAAAAAGAAGACATCCCTCGGATGTGGTGTGCGATGCCCAAGACCAGCGGCAATCAGAATTACGTGTTTGTCGGTTCCTTCAATCGCGAAACAACCGTGGCCTTGGCCAAGGAATTGCAAACTGCAGGCACGGCTGAACTGGCTGGCCAACTCACGGGCGAAAAGTTTCTCTCGATTTCGGTGAATGATCTCTCCAAGGCTCCCATCGAGATCGATCAAGACGCCCCTGGGTCGGGATTGATCAAGACCATTCAGTCGCTCGCCCTTTCAGCTGCGTCGGCACAGGATACGCTCTCCATCGACGCCAATATCACGGCCGACACGCCGGCTCGGGCCCAACAGATCAACCAGCTGATAGTCGGCATGAAGGCGATGGTGCAACTGGCCGTCCCCGACAACGACGAAGAAGCCAAGAAGCTGGCCGAGATGCTTAATCACCTCAGCGTAAGTCATGCTGAAGGCGAGACAAGCGTCGTTGCCAATTTCCAAGTCGGTTATGATGTGGTTCAAGGCTTAATTGACGAGATTAAATAGATACACTCTTCAATGGCGAATCCAACGGCAACCACCGAACCGGCTGATCAGAGCGACGAGCAATTGGCTCAGCGCGTGCAAGACGGCTGCGCGGAAAGCTTTGCCGAACTGGACCGCCGACTGCGACCTCGTTTGCTGCACGTCTTAACACGGCGTCTTCCCACACGGGAGGACGCCGAAGACGTTGTGCAGCAAACCTTGTTGCGAGTCTACGAGAAAATTCATCTCTACGATCCAAAGCAACGATTGAGTCCCTGGATATTCACAATCGCCCTGCGACTCGCCGCGGGGCATTCCCGTCGAAAAACTTTGCCGATGGGGCAACAAGCGGACGGCCACTTGGAACTAACCGACGGCGCACATTCGCCCTACGAACAAGCCAGCCAACGTGAAGAGCGCGATCAACTCTGGCAGATCGCCGACCGTGCATTAAAGGCGGAACAATGGACCGCTTTGTGGTTGTTCTATGGCGAGGAGCAATCGATTAAGGAAGTCGCCCAATCATTAGGGCGAACCAAAACATCGGTCAGCGTGCTGTTGTTCCGCGCTCGCAAGGCCTTGCTGCCCCATTTAAAAAAACTGACCGTCACGGAGGACGACGCTGAAATCGAGGAATTCTCGAACACTGAGCTATCGCCCACTTTGCTGTTTGATTCTGGCAGCAGAGACGCGGTTTACCAGCTCGCCGGGAGAAACAAATCATGATTCGCACATGGCTCGAATTTTTGATGCAACGCTCATTTGACATGGGAACGCCCCTGTCCGGTTGGTTGCGTTGGCTGGAGCGACGCGATGCAAGTCTGCGCAATTACGCGGCTCAGGCTCAGGAACTCGACGATTTGCTGCGCGTTTCCGCGAACACTCGTCGCAAAGAGCTGGCGAGTCGGCCTGCTTCTGCCGCGATAAGCTTAACAGCTCAACGCGAAGCACCGTCTCACCGGGTCTTCGCTTACCGACCAGTTGGCTGGCTGGCAGCCGCGGCAGCGATGTTGCTGGTCGGTACGATGCTCTTCAACAATTACGCCGAACAGCAAACGCGGGCCGAGCACGCCAAGATGATTTCGACGCAATTGGCTGCGATGCCCGACGAAATGCTGGGCGTGTTTGCACAGGCCGCACGGACATCGCAAGATTATTCACCGCTCGCGCAGTTGAAACTTCCTGAGGTCACGGTGTTGAACGAGATTCCGCGTACGACTCAAGGCACCTTACGCGAATCGTTCAGCGAATGGGGTTCGCAATTGTCGGCGATGGGCGAACGAGTGTATGAACGGTTCGACGTGAGCGCGGAAATGAACTAAGTGAATAGCCGATCTTCTGGGCAATTCATTCAATACACTTAAATTAACTGGATTATCGATTTGCTGACAAAAGGAGCGTGAATATTGGCTCAACCCGGTCCTTCGGTCAGGTCTCGTCGGAAAGTGCTCTCACTTTTGTGATGCGCTCATGCTCATCAGGCCGCCTGTCGAAGTACACAATAGGCCCAGGATTTCTCAATCCGGGCGAAGCTACTTTCACTTGGATAATCCTACGATGAATGTTCCCAAGAACCTCGGGATGTTATTGCTGGCCATTTGGCTGATTCTGTTCGGCGTGCTAACCGCGCCATTCCTAGGGGTAAGCTTCTCACACAGTGCCGACATCACAGCCGTGCTGGCGATCGTGGCCGGTGTTTTGCTTTTGATGCAGAAGTAGGTAGCACGCCTAGCGAGCCTGCTCGTTTGAGATGGTGTCCCAAACTCTGGGAGTACTGCTACTCGATTCCGTACGCACCCGCGGGTGGCACTTCGATGCCCGTGCGGCTGGTGAGATTGAGCTTCGGCAAGAATCGTGGTTCGATGGCAAAGATGAAGCTGACGTTGTCTTTCGACGAATCGTACGCCAAGCCGGAAGTCACGAGCAGCGATTCGCCAATCCGCGAGACGGAAATTGACTGGCCGATCGCGCCGGTATCACTGAAGTCGTAAGAAGCACCGAGTGAGGAAATCCATTTCTCGCTGATGCGATAGTTGTAGCTGCCAATCAGGGCGTTACTCTCGATCGGCCCGCCAATCGATTGCAAGCCCAGATAAGCATTGCCCCGTGTGGGACGATTCAATAGCACACCGGCGGAGATTGTCTTCATGCCGTCACCAAAGAAATCGGCGAAGCCATCTGAGAGGACGGTAAAGCGATCTCCCAAATGCCAACGGGCGTCGTAATTGAACAGGCCGATATCTTGACCGAAGTTATCGCGATTGGCGTCTGGGAAGTACGTGATGTTCGAATCGATGGTGAGCCAATCGACGATGTGTTGCCGCCCGGGGCCACCACGTTTGGTTTGCCAACGATGCCGCATACCCAAACGCAAGGTCGCCAGATCGTCGGCGATTTCAGTCGTCGGCGACGTAACCCAACTTTGGATACCGGTCCGTAAAGCGTAATTCGGTGCAAGGAATTTAGGATCCTGAATCTGGGGCGGCAATAAACCGGTGTAGGTTCGCAAGTTCATCTGCAAGATATTTTGATCCTGTAGCGGATCGTAGAGCGGCAGTTGGTCGAAATCTTGACTGGAATCGGCGTAGGTGGCTTCCGCTTCAAACACGACTTTGTGCGACAAGCCATTTAAATTGAACAACGGATCTTGCACACTCGGGAACGTCGCCCAGAACGGCATGCTGGCCCGCACGCCGGTGTTAATGTACGCCCGCTGGAGTTCCTCGCCGTTGAGATCCTCGCCCCATTGCGCGAGTTCACCCAGTGCGAATGGTACGACTTTCACGCCACCGAGCATCATGGGCAGATCGAGTTCCTGACGCGTGACCAAGCGCTCACCCGCCAAATTCGTGCTGGGAGGACCTTGCCACGGCAAGCCATCGGCCACCTGAGAGGCCAACGTCGGATTCGTCGGCGTGCTGGCGTAGTCAATGCGCCCATAGGCCGCCTGCGAATGCTCAAACCAAGTGAGCGTATCATCGCAAAGCGATTGACCCAGCCAGTAATGATCGAGTCGCGGCAACCAACCCGTTTCCGTAAAGAACGGATTCACCTGGGCATTGGCTTCGATCAGGAATTCGCGATTGTCGACGATGTGCCTCGCCCGCAGACCGGTGCGCGGATCACGGCGTTCATCCCATTCTTGTTCGAAGTATTGCTCGACGAACGTGAGATCGCTGCTCCAACCCGATTCACCGGTGATTTCCCAGCCGTTGTCCAAGCGTTGACGGTGTTGGCCGTAGAGCCGATATCGATAGTTTGCCTCGGGCACAATATCGCGGCGGCCAAAACCGAGGTTGTCGTTGCCGTTATCGTAGATGCCCCAGTAATCGAAAATTCCTTGCGCCGGTCCCGTGAAGCCGAAGATATCGTTCCGGCCATAAGAGAAATCGGTGCCGTGGCCCAAACCACGCTTGCTGAGGTAATCGAGGCTCAAACCCCAATCCGTGCCAGCGGGAGCGTTACGAATGCCGAACAATTGGTAGGCATCCAGGTCGAACATCGATTGGAAGCCAAACACGTTGTCGTTGCCAAGACGAACGCTATCGATGAAAAAGGTCGGCTTGCGCAAGTCGGTGGCAATCGTCGGCCAATAGAAGATTGGCACTCCCGAGAGATAGACGAAATTGCCTTGGCTCTCGGCCAGTTGTGCGTGATCGGTGATGACGGCCCCCGTTTGCGGATCGAAGGCCTGCGTTTGCATGTCTTGGAACGTAATTTCATTGGCGCCGAAATGGTAGCTCGGCTCTTCCAAACGGCTGGTAGTGACGAGGGCATCCGTGGCGGAGAAATTCGCAGCATCGAGTTGGCGAATCGCCGCGGCACGTAAGCGAACGAGCCCCTGATATTCAAAATTCTCGGTCCGGGGAAGCGGCGTGAGCAATTCCGCGTTCAAGATCACACCCACCTGACGACGCACGTCATAAAACATGCGGTCGGCATAAACCACGCGATCCCCTTGGCGAAACTCGATGTTCCCTTCCATGTAGATTTGCAGCGGCGTGTCCTGGCTTTGGAACGATTGCCCACCGACGCCCAAGTCGCCAGCAGTCCAAATCACCGCGCGATCGGTCGTGATATCCACCGTACCAACGGGACCAAAAGCACTCGGCAAACCGTTAGTCGGCAAACCTTCGATGAGCAGCCGCATACCACCGGAAACGGTCACGGCCGTTTCGCCCGAGGGCAGATTCTTGCTCTGAATATCAGGCGGAAAATCGCTACGCGGGAAGAACTCAATACGGCGCATGCCACTTGGGCTGGGCTGAACGGCGACCGCCGGGGGCAAGAATTCGTTGTATTGTGCGAGCATCAATTGGCGTTGATGTTCGGGATCGAAATGCGCGAGGCCCCGATCGTAAATTTGTGGTGGTTGTGGAGTCGCGATCACCGGTTCGGGCAATTTCATCCGCAATTCGCCGTTGGTTTCCAAACGCTTGAACCAAGCGGTTTCCGTCTTGCGCGAAGTTTGATCGCCAGCGACCGGAGAATCGTCGATCACGACTTTGTCGGTGCGCGAAGCTTCCATGTACACCACAACACGATTCGGATCGTGAGCCGGTCGGTTGGCATCGAGCCACAACACAGCTTCGGGCGCACGGGCATAGGTGAGCCCGTGGTTGATGTAGCAATTCCCTTTCAGATGCCAAACTTCGTAGGTCCCTTGCTGCCAGCGGCAACACCAATCGGCCGCGATGGTGATCGGCTCTACCGACGCACTCGCAGCTGGAGCAGGTTCCTCGGCTCGCAAGTCGCGAGAACTAAATTCATTCAAACCGAGAAAACACATCAGCGTGAGCAACACGCGGAAGAACTTCGCGCACCGCGAGCCGGTCCGGCTGGTGCGGAGAGAGGGCGGGCAACGCTTGGTAATGCGCGCGATGCTCAGGGGTGGGCTTTCTGAAATGGGAATGGCAATCGTGCCAACGATAAGCAAGGGTTCGAGTTACGAAAAAAATCCTGCCCAAATTTGGGTGGCGAAGTATAGGAGCCGTCAAAAAGGGAAGCAAGGTACTTTGGCTTGTTGCTAGCAGTTCCTAAAGCCTTTGAGGTCAACGACTTAAAACGCCAAATTATTCGGCCATTCGGCTTCCGCAGGCCACCGTGGTGAAGCGTTCAATTTTTCAACTTGGTGGGTAACACGCCAGCACCGCCTGCGCTCAGCAAAGTAACCGCCCTTCCCCGCCTCCCTTTGAGTTGTCGAGCGTGTCATGAACATCGATACTACGCATCCCGCCTCACGTTCTTTCCCACTCCGTCATGCCGACACGATGTCCGACACTTCCACTCATTCAGCGATTCATTGGCTCATTGAGCAGCGCTGGTGGCTGTTGGCGTTGGCGCTCGTATTGGGAGCAGCTGGTGCATACATCGGACGCGATTTGCAAATGGATCGTTCCCTGGAACGAATGTTCGCTCCCGATGATCCGCTGCTCGCACCCTATCAAAAGTTGCAACAAGCCTTCGGCCAACATCAAATCGTCTTGGCCGTTTATCGTGATCCCAAGTTGCCCACGGCGGAGGGATTGGCACGCGTTGATCAATTGGCGCAAGCCGCCCGAGAACTCCCCGGCGTGGTATCAGTCGTATCACTGCACGAGGTTCCGGGCCTGCTTGGTAATGCAGGAAAAGAATTTCACACCAACATCCGCGCAGAAAAACTTAAAAATGTGTTTGCCGGCTACACCCATAACGACACCTTGGATGCAGCCGGTGTGGTTTGTTTGTTGGATAAAGATGCCAACGCAAAGGTTCCCACTCGTGAAACGCTGGCCGGGCTTCGCCAGCTTGTAAATCCCTTGCCCGGCGGAGTATTGATCGGCGAGCCGGTACTCATCGGCGAGGCGTTTGATCTGTTGGAGATCGATGGTCGTCGGCTCAATACATGGTGCTTAGCACTCTTGTTGATTACGTTTTGGATTTGCTTTCGGGACCTTCGTTGGCTGGTGCTGCCCCTCTTATTGGTGCAACTCACATTGGCCATGACGCGGGGCGTTCTCGTGGCGCTCGATCTTGAGCTAAGCATGGTGAGCTCGATGCTCGCGGCGATTGTCACCGTCGTGGGAATTGCCGCGGTGATGCACGTGATCGTTCGCTATCGGGATGAACGGCTCGCTGGGCTTCCGCCACGCGAAGCTTTCCAGCGAACCGCCGAATTGGTGGCTGCCCCGCTGTTCTATGCTTGCTTGACCGATGCCTTGGGCTTCGCCGCGCTGATGGTCTCCAGCGTCAAACCGGTTGTCGACTTTGGCTTGATGATGGCGATCGGCAGCATGCTGGTTCTCGTCGTAATCGTGATGATTTCCCCGGCCATCATTCTCTTTGGCAAGCATCGCGAGAAGCCACAACCGGAACTCGAGGCCAGGCGTCTGCAATGGCGCTTGCAAGCGCTCTACGACTGGAGTTGTCGACACGCTCGGCTCATTGGAGTGACTTCCGTGGCCATCACGATGTTAGCCGTGGTGGGAAATATTCGCCTCGAACAAGAGACCGATTTCACACGCAATTTTCGCCAAAACAGCGATCTCGTTCGCGGATTTCAATTTGTCGACAACAATTTCGGAGGGGCGGGCGTTTGGGACATTCTGATCCCGGCGCCTGCTCGAATGAATAAAGCTTTTGTGTTGGAGATCCTTGAATTTGAAGAGCAGTTACGCCAACAAGCCCCCGGTCTGACCAAGACAACTTCGCTGGCCGATATGCTCGATGCGGGCAGCGGTGGTTTGAAACGGATTACCCTTGGCGCTGATATGGCGGTGCGTGGTAGCTTGAGTCTAGTTCGCGGACGGCTGCCTGATTTCATCGCCACGATCTACAACCCCACCGCCGACAGCGACAAGCGCTATTTGCGCATTATGTTGCGTGCCCCGGAACGTCTCAAAGCCAGTGAAAAAGCCGTTTTGATCACTCAAGTTCGCGCGACGACTTCCAAGGAATATCCGGAGGCACACGTCACGGGCTACTTTGTGTTGTTTACTCACCTGATCGAAAGCTTACTGCGCGATCAGTGGACAACCTTTGCTGTCTCTGCCATTAGTATTTTGTTGGTGATGGCGTGGGCATTTCGCAGTTTGCCGCTTGCGGTGGCCACGCTGATTCCCAATATCCTGCCCGTGTTTTGGTTGTTTGGACTCATGGGATGGTTGGGCCTGAAAATCAACATGGGCGCCGCCATGATCGCCGCGGTCTCGGTGGGGCTCTCCGTCGACGGCTCGATTCACTACGTGATGTCCTATCTAAGATTAAAGCGCCAAGGCCTGTCACGCGATCAAGCCTTGCTCGACGTGCAATCGAGCGTCGGCCGCGCCGCGGTACTCGCCACGCTGGCCCTGATGGTCGGCTTCTCGACGCTCTGCTTCAGCGAGTTTATCCCGACGGTCTACTTCGGCACGCTGGTGAGCCTCACCATGATCGGCGGGCTGGTTGGGAATCTGGTGGCGCTGCCGCTGTTGTTGCGGGTGGTGGAGAGGTGAACGCCATTAAGAAGTTGAAAGACCACTCATTCTTTTGGCTGCTTCAGAAGGATATCTTCCGCAGCGAACTAATTCTTCACGCTCCAACAAACGCTCTGCCGTATTGAATGAAAGAATTCGTGCCGTCACTTGACCAGCCGCTGAAAGCGGTTCAATGATGTGACTTTGAATGCGAAAATGATCCGGCCATTTGTCCTTACGAGGATTAAAGAAGGCGACAAATAGCCCTGTCGTTTGCGACATTGAACCAATGTCCGACCCTTTTGCTCGATTGCAGAACGTGCATGCGAGTGCAAGGTTAGACTCTTCGGTCAATCCCCCATGCTTCTCACTGATAATATGATCGACTTGGCAACCAAGGTATGTATCTGCCTGATGAATGAGACAATACTCACAGACTTCGCCAGCCCGTGATTCTACTAAACGGCGTAGGTCGGCTGGAATATAGCTGCTCATAACGCGCGAAGACTCAAAGCGCGCGCCTTAGCCAGCCGCATCAGGTGTTCGATCTTTAAGAAGTAATCAAGTTCGGAAGCCTCGTCCGCTGAAAGTCCTACGGTTTTCTCTTTATGGACGAGATTTGCCACTTGCTCTTTCGTGGCTTCCGAGGCTTCAAACCGCGAAACGGCGTCGGAAGTCGTGCCGGCGGCAATAAAGTCAACAATTTCTTCGTAAGCACGGATCATACCACAATTCTACCACGCCAAAGACGGATGGCAATTCTCACTCCGCATCGGGATTCAGCGTATACAGCAGCACATTGAGACTAATGCGAGCCGCGTCTTCGCGGGTGTAGCCGCGGCATTCCATCGCTTCGTGTTGCTCAAGCGCGCAGCTGATGTCGTAAGGTGAAAAGATCACGGCCCAACGGCCGTCGATTTGCATGCCCAGGAGTTCGGGTTCGACTTCACGGGTGCGCGCTTCGAGCGGCTCGTTCGCTTGGCGCGAAACCGGATCGCGGCGTTTCACTTTACGAATATCAAACCCGCCGGCCGCGCTACTGAAGATCGGATCGGTGATCGGAATGCGCTCAAGTTTTGCATCCGGCAAAACCGCTTGAATTTCTCGTTCGAATGCAACGATAAATTCCTTGCTCGCGCAAATGCTGTCGGCGAACAACGTGCCGCCGTTGGTGAGATACTCACGCAGGGCTTGCTGCTCGTTGGGCGTGAAGCGGAAATTATGCCGGCCGTGCATGAAGGCCATTAAGTAGCGTGACAGATTCGGGTTGTCGGCCGAGATCGGATATTCGTTAGTGCTGATCTGCAACTTGAGATCGCCTTGAGCCGCCGTGCGCAGCAAATTCACCAGCGCGCCCGGCGCATCGTTGCAGCCCCCCCCATGCTGCAACTTGGCAATTTGAATCGTGCCGCGACTCCCCGCCGCCAAGATTTCCGCCGGGTCGATTGTATCGACGAATGCCGCTTCCTTGCCCTTGGGCTCACGATTGGTGGCATACGCCAAGACATTCACGCCAATCGCATTCGCATCGGCTAGGCGATTTTCAATCGCATCGGGAAATGTCGGGCGACTGCCGCGGCCTGTTAACTCCCAATAACAGGAAAGGTCGACTTCTGAGAAGACAACACTCGTCCGGCAACCATATTCGACCGTCCAAATCCGCCCGATATAAGGCGATTCGGGGCGAACCAATTCTTCCACTCGCCAAATCGGATGTTCGGGTCCGGCGCGGCGGAGGCGGTATTCCTCTTCAGGAAAAACTTTATCCATGTATTCGCGAAAACCTTGCTCGAAGCCACTGCCGTCCATACAACACGCCTCGGCAAACAGAAAACCACCGCGATCTAAATAATCGCGCATCTTGGTTTCGGTCCCATCAAGTTCCGGCGGTTTGCTCCCCGTGAGAAACAGCACGGGAGATTGCAATAAATCGTCAACAGTGGCCGATTGCAGGTCCATCACTTGCCAGGTGAGGGCCATGTTCCACAATTTTTCGATTCGCGCGGTGAGATTGGCCAAATCGTTTTCGTGATTGTTCCAATCCATGTCGGGGCCATGCTCAAGCTTGGCAATCAACACGGGGCGTCGACCTTTGGAAAGAAACAACAGCGCCATCGACGTGGCAATGTGCGGGCTATCCTCCGCGGTATTCTGTCCTTGCCAACGATGGCTGAATGGGTCTTGCTGGCGAACGAGAAACTCCGCCCCTTCGCGATACCAATCGTGATCGCCAATAAAACGCCGCGCGGTGAGTCGACCGACTCGCTCCAGTCCATACAAATAATAATAGTGCCACACCTGTCCGCCGCCACGTCGACCGGGATTGCGCCTCACCGAAAAATTCCGCGCGAGCCAGTTGATGGCGTTCTCAATGGAATCGTTTTCTTCCGATTCTTCGCAGCATTGCACGAAACCGTTCTCGACTTTCGCATCGGCCGCGCGGACGCGCTCGTTGCAAATCACCGTGGCGCCGATGCCCGCGCAGGTCATGCTTCCGAGGCCTTCGTTGAAATCCATGCGATAGCCCCAAGCCCCATCGGGGTTCTGGCACTTCGCCCAATAGTCGGCGGCCTTCTGCCAGGTATCGAGGCGAACTTGCGCCCCGACGCGTTCCGCTTCGTGGAGAGCCAACACGGCGAACTGCGCGTTGCTGTTATCGCCATCCCCGGAAGGATATGACCACGCACCGTTGGGCACTTGGGTCGCTTCGAGCCAATTGACATTTCGTTGAATGAGCACTTGATCGCGATCGGGTTCGGCGGCGCAAAAGACCATCGTTTGGAGCGACACACTGTAGGTCTTGCTCGGCTCGATGTCGCGCAAATATCTCAGGGCTTTTTGAATTTGGGGATGCCCCGGCTCGACCCCCGAGTTTAAGAGTGCGAGCGTGCAGAGCGCTGTCACGCCCCCAGGATAGGGAGCCAGATCGTTCCAAGTGCCATTAGCATTTTGCTGTTCGAGCAAATACTTCACGCCACCGTCGATCGACTCGCGAACCTGATCGGCCGTGATCGGCTCCGCGGCGGCCCCGGGAAGCAGCTGAGCATGAAGCAAATAGGGCACCGCGGCTTGCCAGATAAGCAAACAGAAAATAATCCAAATTCGTCGATGGCGCTTCATGCCTACACCGATTCACGCAGTCACAATCAGAAAACCGTGTTTAATCGTAAGCTGCGACGACTGGGAAAACAATGCATTCAGCTCCTTGCATTGTCGGTCCCGTGGCGGACCTATAAAATTCACGCTGGAACTTTCATCAGTCGAGGAGCCAATCTCAGTGTCACGTAACTTAGGCGACATTCTCAAGGACTTTCGTCAACATCGGTTGGTCATGCAGCAAGAGCTGCAAAAGGTCATCGTCGGTCAGGACGAAGTCATCGAACAAATCTTTGCCGCCATTTTCACGCGGGGCCACTGTTTGCTCGAAGGCGTGCCGGGGCTGGCGAAGACTTTGATGGTGAGCACGCTTGCGCAGATTCTTGATCTCAATTTCAAACGCATTCAATTCACACCCGACCTCATGCCCTCGGACATCACGGGTACGAACGTCTTGGAAGAAGACGAACATGGCCGACGGAGCTTCCGCTTTGTCGAAGGGCCGGTGTTCACGAATATCTTGCTCGCAGACGAAATCAATCGGACACCCCCCAAAACCCAAGCCGCGCTCTTGCAAGCGATGCAGGAACGGGAAGTGACGATCGGTCAAACGACTTATTCCTTGCCCGATCCGTTTTTCACCATCGCCACGCAAAACCCGATCGAGCAAGAAGGAACCTATCCGCTTCCCGAAGCACAGCTCGACCGCTTTATGTTCAACATCAAGGTCGATTATCCCAGCTTGGACGAAGAGCAGCGGATTCTGGCCTCGACCACGCGACACGAAAAACCTGAAGTCGGCAAAGTGCTCTCATCACGGGCCATCCTCAATCTGCAAAAGCTCGTCGCCTCGGTCGCCGTGAGCGAACTGATTATTAAGTATGCCGCTTCGCTCGTGCGGGCCACTCGACCACGCGATGAATCGGCACCGAAATTTATACGCGAGCTTGTCGATTGGGGCGCGGGACCCCGTGCGGGGCAATTCCTCATCCACGGCGGCAAGGCGCTCGCCGCCATGGACGGTCGCTTCACCGTTGCGATTGAAGACATCCAAAAGGTGGCCGTTCCCGTGTTGCGGCATCGCATCAGCACAAACTTTCAAGCCCAAGCCGAAGGGATGACAACTGAAAACGTGATCGCGCGATTGGTGAAAGAAATCCCGGTGCCCGAGCAGCCGAAGTACGCGAGTTAGCAAGAATAGTGAACGCGGATGAACACGGATTTGGCAGATGGGCACAGATAACAGACCAGCGAAATATCTCACCGTACTGTTAGCATTAACACTACTAGTCCCAGTAGTAGTTGTTGCTGCTCTAATATGGATCGTGGCATGTACTCTTTATAGTTCATTAATTGTAACAGTTGTCTGGTTGAAATGGCCTTGGCGGGGCAAGGACTTTTTAGTCATCTACTCTGATAGTCCATTGTGGAAAGACTATTTTGAGGCAGGTTTGTTACCTCTCATTAGCACTCGAGCACATGTCTTGAATTGGTCTAATCGGTCAAAGTGGCCACCGATTTCGCTCAAAACGATCCTGTTTTCTCAATTCAAGGGGGAAAAAGATTTCAATCCGATGATTCTAAAAATATCTCCCCTGCGCTTGCCGAAAACAATTAGATTCTATCGTGCCTTCCACGATTCAAAGCATGGCAAACAAGAAACATTAATAAATCTCGAAACCGAATTGAGTTCAATAATTGATCAGCCTATTGAGTTGTCTGCATACCATCCGCGCCCCTCCGCCTAATCCGTGTTCTTCCGCGTTCTATTGAATTATGTCGACCGTTGAAAAATATCTGAAACCCGAAGTCATTCGGCATATTGCTCGGCTCGACCTACGCGCTCAGTTTATTATCAAAGGCTTCTTCCAGGGAATGCACGCCAGCCCCTTTCACGGCTTTTCCGTGGAGTTCAGCGAACATCGCAAATATGTTCACGGCGACAATCCCGACGATATCGATTGGCTCGTCTACGCGAAAACCGACAAATACTATATCCGCAAGTATGAAGCCGAGACCAATCTCACTGGCTATCTGGTGATGGACTTAAGCGCGTCGATGGCCTATAGCCACGAACAAGAACTGACCAAGTTCGAGTATTCCATTTGCCTGGCGGCAGCGCTCTGTTATTTGATGATCCACCAGAACGATCCCGTCGGGCTGGTGACGTTTGGCGAAAAAATCGTCAATTGCCTGCCGCCAAAGTCGAAGCGTCAACAAATCGGTAACATCCTGTCGGTGCTCGCCAATCTTGAGCCGCGCGATCAGACGAACGTCGCGCAAAGCCTGATTCAACTCGCCGCGATGCTCAAGCACAGCAGCCTGATCATGCTGTTCAGCGATTTGCTCGTGGACCCCGAGCCGGTGATTGCCGCGCTACGCCGCCTGCGCCATGGCGGGCACGACGTCATTCTGTTTCATATCTTGGATCAGGCTGAAGTCGCTTTCCCGTTTGAAGGCCTCGTGGAACTGCGTGATCCCGAGTCGAACGAAACGATTGAAGTCGATGCCGATGCTTATCGCGCTGATTATCTCGACGAGATCCGCGAGTTTCGATCCTACTACGAACGCGAATGCCGCAAGAGCGGTATCGACTATGTGCCGCTGGATACGAGCATGCCATTTGACAGGGCGCTCACCGAGTATCTCATCAATCGCAAGAACATGGGATAAGTCGTGGGATTTTTAACCCCTCTATTGCTTGCCGGAATCGGTTTGATCGCCGTGCCGATCATTCTGCATCTGGTGATGCGCCGGCAGCCGCAGCAATTTCTCTTTCCGGCATTGCGATTCGTCAAGCAACGTCGCGATGCGAACCGCCGTCGGCTGAATCTACGTCATCTGCTGCTGTTGGCGATGCGTTGTTTGTTGATCGCAGGCATCGCGTTCGCGCTGGCCCGCCCCACGCTGCGTGGCACGGGGTTGCGTGGCAAAGAAGGCGCGCCGCTGGCCGTTGCGCTGGTGTTCGATAATTCGCTCCGCATGCAATATGTCGAACGGAATGAAAGCCGGCTAACGAAGGCCACGACGATGGCGGAGACGCTGGTCGATAAGTTGCCTGACGATACCGAGATCGCGGTGATCGACTTAAGCCGTTCGACGAGCAATTTTGCTGCGGACAAGAACACAGCCGAAACAAGAATTCGTGGGTTGCGGCCCGAAACGCACCCCCGCGCGCTCGCCGAAGCCGTGCGCAATGCGATCGATCTGGTCGCCGAGCAAGAAGACCGTCGGCAGGAAGTGTTTGTCTTCAGCGACTTGAGCATCGAGTCGTTCAACGAGGAATCTCTCGCGGCGATTAACAAAGCGCTCACTGATTCACCCGACGTGCGGATTTACGTTGTCGACGTGGGAAGTGGCGATGCGCGGAACATGTCGCTCGCTCCGGTCGAAATGCGCTCAAGTTCGCTCCGCACGGGCGAACCGTTGAATGTGACAGTCGACGTCAAAAGTGTGGGGTATTCTGAACAACCGCTCGTGGAAATTTTTCTCGAAGATGCCAACGGCAAACTCGTGAAGCGCGGGCAGCGGATCGTGGAATTGGGTTCCGACGGCACGGGCCAAACGGAGTTCGTGCTCGGCGATTTGCCGCTTGGCGTTCATCAAGGGGCCGTGCAGATTGCGCTGAGCGATCCTTTGGAGTTCGACAATCGCCGTTACTTCACGGTCGAAGTCCGCCCGGCGGCCAAGGTGCTGCTACTGGGCGAATCGGCGGCCGACACATTGTTCCTCAAGGAAGCGTTGAGCCCCTCGCTGATGGGACCCGACGCACCGCAACGCTTTGAATGCACGGTGAGTCGATTTGCCGATGCGGCCAAATTGAATCTCACCGATTTTGAATCCGTCTGTTTGTTGGACCCGCCCCCACTTACCGACGAAGTTTGGAACAAGCTCGCCGAGTTTGCCCGCAAAGGGGGTGGCGTTGGTATTTTTCTCGGCCATCGGGCCGTACCGAGCGCATTCAACACCGATCCGCCGCAAGAGCTGTTGCCTGGGCCTTTGAAACTCCGTTCGCGTCAAGAAACTTGGTTTCGCCCCCAGCAGTTTGACCACCCTGCGCTCGTGGGCTTTCGAAACTATGCCGAGGAAATTCCCTGGCAGATTTATCCAGTGTGGAGTTTTTGGACCTTCGGCGAATTGGCGGGAGACGCTTATGTCGTCGCACGCTTCGCGAACAACGACCCCGCGCTGGTCGAGCGTTCCGTCGGTCGTGGCCGCGTGATGACCTTTGCCACGCCGGTGTCGGACCCACTCGCACCCGTGGGACGGGATTCTTGGAATGCTTTGCCGACGCAAGAACCGCCGTGGGTGTTTGTCGCACTCGCCAATCAACTCGTTGGTTATCTCTCACAGAACCAAGGGGGCGAACTGAATTTCAACGCCGGCGAAACGGTCAGCTTGCCACTTTCACCGCGGCAACAGGTGACCGACTTTGTGCTCAAAGAACCGACGGGCGAAGCCTTGCGAAGAACCTTGCCGCCGGGGGAAGATGCAATTCGCATCAGCACGACCGAGCAACTCGGCAACTATCGTGTCGCCGCGGGCGGAGCCAGCGGCGCGCTTGATGAAGGTTTCAGTATCAATGCGCAGTCTGAATTGAGCGATCTCGCTCGTGCCGATCCGCAAACGATCCTGGCGGCGCTCCCCGCCCAACGCGTTGAACTCGCCCATTCGCTTGCCGACGTGGAACAATACGTGAACATCGGCCGCCGGGGGCGTGAGTTGTTTTCCTGGGCGATCATGGTCGTGGCCCTCGTGTGGGGCTCGGAATATTTGCTCTCCAATCGGTTTTACCGCGAGGAGCGTCAGCCATGACAAGTTGGTCGATCGATCCCGTCGGTGGCTGGTGGTTCATGGCGTGCATCGCTGCGCTCTTAATCGGAGTGCTCACGGTCGGGCCGCGCGGCAGAAAACTCACCCCCAAGCAGCGGACAATTCTGCTGGCCTTGCGCGGTGCGACGGCTTTGCTGTTGTTTCTCGTTATGCTCAGGCCAACTTTGGTCACAACCGACACCAACAAATTGCCGGGCTCGCTGTTGATCTTGGCCGACAGTTCTCGCAGCATGACCATTAACGATGCCAACGGTGACACGTCGCGCTGGCAGGCACTCAAGAATTCGCTCGCCGCGGCATCGGACCAATTCACGGAGCTTGCTGAAGCCTGGGATTTGAAGCTTTATCACTTTGATGAAAAAACAAGCGAAGTCAAATTCGACGACGGCGAGTTTGAGCTGCCTGAAAATGCCGACGGTGCGCAGACCGCCGTTGGAGCGGCGCTCGACGATGTGCTGGAGGGTGAGTCTCAGCAGCGAATCGTCGCCGTGCTCTTGATGAGCGACGGGGCCCAACGCGCCTTCGCCCCTCGGGATGAACCCCCGCAAATTCCTGTCGAACGGTTGGCCACCGATCGCATCCCACTCTATACGTTCACCTACGGCAAGCCTTCGTTGGGCTTGCAATCCGACGTGCGCGTGGATGACTTACTGGTGAACAATGTACTCTTCGCCGAAACGCCAGCCACTGTGCAAGCCATGCTGTCGGCAGACGGTTTTAGTAACCAAACGGTCAAGGTGCAGCTTCTGTGGGAAAACGCTGACGGCGAAATGGAAGCAGTCGACACTCGGCAAGTGCGCATCACGGCCGGGCAGCGAGAGTATCCGCTCACGCTGAGCTACACGCCGCAAAAGGCAGGGGAATTCAAAGTCTCGGTGGCGGTCGAGCCCCCCGACGGTGAGCTCGCCACGACCAACAATTCGCAAAGCACGTTCGTCACGGTCATGAAGGGGGGCATCAATATCCTGTATCTTGCGGGGACGCAGCGCTTAGGGGGTGGGCCGGGCATCGAACCACGGTTTGTCCGCGCGGCACTTCAGTCGTATCCCGATCAGCATGTCCGTTACGAACAGATCAACTATCGCCGGCAACAACTCGACTTGCGCGACCAACTGCAAGACGGCAAATACGACGTCTTTCTCATCGGCAACGTCGATTACATGGGCTTAAGCCCCGACACTTGGCAGATGATGGCCGATCAAGTTGGAAACGGCGCGGGGCTGGCCATGGTCGGGGGCTTTCATAGTTTCGGGCCCGGGGGCTTTCGCAACACGCCAATGGACGATGTGCTGCCCATCATTATGGGCCCCGCCGAGCGGCAGAACTTTGGTGAACCGCCGCGACAAGATATGCATTTGCCTGGTCCGATCCGCATGATTCCACTCACCGCGGGCAATCGGTTGCATCCCATCTTCCAACTCGATGAGGAAAGTGCGCTCAAACTCGATTGGAACAAACTCCCCGCGCTTGATGGAGCTAACCGATTTGATCGGTTGGCCATCAAACCCAACTCGGCAATCATTGCCGAGGCCGATGATCCCCAGCGCTCGCCGATCATTGTCGTCGGAACGTGGGGCGAAGGTCGCACCGCGGCAGTGGCCTTCGACACCACGTGGCGGTGGCAGATGGAAGGCTTTGGCGAATTGCAAAAACGCTTCTGGCGGCAACTCGTGTTGTGGCTGTCGCGGAAAGATGACACGAGCGGCGAATCCGTGTTCGTGCAACTCGATCAACGCCGTTACCAGCGCGGCAGCCGCGTGGAATTCGCCGTGGGGGCCTTGGATAAAAACCGCGAACTAATTGCCGATGCCAAGTTTCAAGTTGAAGTCAACAAACCCGACGGCACGACCGCGACGGTCAATGTTTCGCGGCGCGGGCAAGATTTCGTCGGTAGCTTTGAAGAAAGCACCGTCCCCGGCGATTATCAAATCAATGTCACCGCCACAGGCTCAGCGGGTGTGCTCGGCGCGGCGGAAGCACGCTTCACGGTTCCCGACCGCGACATGGAACTCGACCAACCCGCAGCGGAGCCCACGTTCATGGCATCGCTGGCCAACCTCACCGCCGACGCGGGAGGCGCGGGACTCGCCCCCGAAGAGTTGCCCGATCTGCTCGAAAAACTCAAGGACCGCACGGAAGAGTTCGAGGAAGAAATCGCCACCGAGCATAGCCTCTGGGACAGCTGGCCGATGCTGCTGACGCTCGTGGGTTGCCTGGGCGGTGAATGGTATCTGCGAAAACGCTGGGGAATGGTCTAACACCCGACCAATCACCTGTCTCGCCAAGCGAATAGCAACTATGCTTAGGATAGCGTGCGGATTATTACAGGAGATCGCAGAGGAAGCAGAGGGGAACCAAAGACTAACCGCTAACGAACGCTAATACTCGCTAATATTTGATCTCGCATTAATTAGCGAAATTCAGCGTGCATGAGCGGTTAATCTTACAACTCTGCTCACTCCGCTTCCTCCTGTAAAATTAATCCACACCAATCTGTTTGATCCGTGTTCGTCCGCGTTCCCTACCTTACCGTTAAAACATGAAACTCCCCCGGGGAATGTTGCTGCTCTTGATCATCTATCTCGCCGTGGCGGGGTACTTGCTCGTGTCGTGGCTCCCTTCGATCATTGGCGGCTATCAAACAATCGCTAACTCCTACCCCTGGCTGGCTTATGGCTATCTCGGAGCGGTAGGCCTGGGCGCGTTCGTGTTGCTCGGCACTTCAGTGGTCGTCTTTTATCGATTGTGGCGAAACACTCGTAAGAAGGACCTGGGGCGCGAACGTCGGCAGCAGAATCCCAGCGAACTTTCCACTGCGCAGTTGCAGGCCGAATTGCGTGAGAACTTAAGCACGAGTCAAAACTTTGCCGCCGATGCAGCGGTCTCGGCGCAGTTGCGCGGTGAAATCGAGAAAGCTCTTAAAACTCTTGATAAGAAGCACGCCGACTCGCGGCTTGAAATTGTCGCGTTCGGCACGATCTCCAGCGGCAAGTCGTCGCTGCTCAACTCGCTCGCCGGGCGGCAAGTCTTTGCTTCGGACGTCATCGGCGGCACGACCTCGGTGCGGAGCGAAGTCCCTTGGCCCACGAACGAGCAGGTTGTGTTGGTCGATACGCCCGGCCTTGCCGAGGTCCGTGGCGAAGAACGGGCCGCGGTCGCGGCACTGGCAGCTAAGAATGCCGACTTGGTGCTGCTCGTTGTCGATGGTCCGCTTAAATCCTATGAAGTTGATCTCGTCAAAAAACTTCGCGAGATGGAAAAACGCATCGTCGTCTGCCTCAACAAGGAAGATTGGTACGACGAGGAAGAGGAACAATTGCTCGTGGGTCAGATTGTCGCGCAACTTCCTGGCATTGCTCCGAAAGATGTCGTCGCCGTGCGGGCCGCGGCGGTGAATCGTGAACGGATTCGCGTGACCTCCACCGGCGAGGAACTGACCGAAGAATACGAAGTGCCGCCGAATGTGGCGCCGCTTGCCGAACGGCTGCTGCAAATCGTACAGAAAGATGGCCGTGAATTGTTGCTCGCGAATTTACTGCTCCAATCGCGTGGTCTTGTCGATGAAGCCAAGGATCGCGTGCGGGCGGTGCTCGATGCCAAGGCGAACGAGATCATCAACCGCCACATGTGGGCTGCCGGTGGCGCGGCGGGGATCAATCCCATTCCGCTGTTGGACCTGGCAGGCGGGAGTGCGATCACGATCAAAATGGTGATCGAATTGGCCAACGTTTATAAGCAGCCCATCGATACCGACGGCGTGGTGAAGATGCTCGAACAGCTTGGCAAGAATCTCATCGCGATGGTAGGGGCGACCGCCGTCTCACCCGCCGTGGCCGCGGGGGTTGGTTCGCTGCTTAAAACCGTGCCGGGCATTGGCACGATTGCGGGCGGACTTGTGCAAGGCATCACGCAAGCCCTCGTCACGCGTTGGATCGGCAATGTGTTTGTCGAATACTATCGCCGCGACATGGAAGCACCACCCGGAGGGATCGCGGAACTTGCCCGCGATCAATGGCAATTGCTCACCAGTCCCGATCAGCTGCGCAAGCTCGTGCAGCGCGGTCGCACGGAACTCACCAAATCGCTGCGTGACGAGGGCCAGTCATGAGCGATTCCCCAAATTTCGAGACAACACCCATCGGCACGCACCGCGACACCGATTTTCACGCGGCCGTGAATTCGGTGCGTCGCGCCATTGATAAGTACAAAGGCTGTACCACCGCGGAACGCGCGGAACTTGCGCGGGATCTGAGCGAACTCGAGCGCATGGCCGAAAAGCTCGAATGCGGTCGGGTCGAAATTGTTGTCTTTGGTGAGATTAGCACCGGCAAGTCGGCGCTGATCAATGCGTTGGTCGGTGATGAAATCACCCACGTCAACGTGCAAGGGGGTTGGACCAAAGACGTGTGGCACGTGCCATGGAACGGCATCGGCTATCGCGTGCCGGGGCTGGCGGATTCCGAAGTCGTGCTCGTCGACACGCCGGGACTCAATGAAGTCGATGGCGCGCAGCGGGCGGAAATGGCCCGCTCGGCAGCCGCGCGGGCGGACCTGGTCTTGTTCGTCACAGATTCCGATTTGAATGAAACTGAATACTCCGCTCTGTTGGAACTTGCTGCCAGTCACAAGCCGATTCTGTTGGTGCTTAACAAGTCAGATTTATATTCACGTCACGAACTTGAGCAACTCTTGGAATTGTTCCGCGGTCGCCGGCTCGCGGGTTTAGTCGAACCGGCCAATATTTTGGTGACGCAGGCCAATCCACGCGAAATGGAGTTCGTGATCGAATCTCCCGACGGCAGCGTGCGGCACGAATGGCGAAAACCCGCGCCCAAAGTGAGCGAGCTACGCAGCCGCATACTGGAAGTTCTCAACGCCGAAGGCAAATCGTTGATCGCGCTCAACGCCGCGATGTTCGCCGCCGATAAGAGCGATCGCATGGGGGCGCTGAGAATTCGGTTACGGGAAACAGAGGCTTCGCGGCTGATCTGGAATTTCGCCGTCACCAAATCGCTAGCCGTCGCTCTGAATCCCGTACCAGCTCTTGATGTGTTGGGGGGTTCAGCAGTTGATGCGACGATGGTGGTCACGCTGGGCCGCGTGTATGGCATGAATATTACCACATCGAACGCACGCGACCTCGTCACTTCCATTCTCAAAGCAGCCGGCTGGGTGATGCTTAGCGAAGCGGCGGTGAGTTATGCATCGAGCATTTTCAAAGCGCTCACCGTAGGTTTCGGCACCGTGGCGACGGCGCTCCCCCAAGGCGCCGCGGCGGGATACGGCTCGTACATCGTCGGCCAAGCCGCGCGGCATTACTTCCAACATGGCGCGAGCTGGGGAGACGAATCGCCGAAGGAAGTCGTGAAGCAAATCCTATCGAACACCGACAAAGAATCGGTGCTTGAACGGTTGAAGGTCGAAATCGGCAAAAAGATTTCGCTCAATCGGTACGTGGGGGAGAAATAAGTATTTCCGAGCCAGGATGACTCGGCTATCTAAGTAGACAAATTCATTGCAGCCCAACTATTCTGCCGATACACTGGGCCCATGACACTCCCCACCATCGAAGCCAGCCTCTACGACTTTCCCAAATACTACGACTTGGTGTACGGCAGCGACTGGAAGCCCGAGTTCGATTTTCTGCTTGATTGTTTTGACAAGCATTGTGGCGGGAAGGTTAAGAATATTTTTGAACCCGCGTGCGGTACGGGGCGGTTGCTCGTCAAGTTTGCGGCGGAAGGCTACAAAGTTGGGGGGCTCGACCTCAACGAAGCGGCTGTCGATTTTTGCAATGATCGACTCGAGCGGGCGGGCTTTCCCCGATCGACGTTTGTGGGGGACATGTGCGACTTCAAGCTCCGCAAACCAGTCGATGCCGCGTTCAACACGATCAACAGCTTTCGGCATCTTGCCACACAACAACAGGCCGAGAATCACCTGCAGGCGATGGCCAACGCCCTGCGTCCCGGCGGGATCTACGTGTTGGGCCTGCATCTTACACCTACGAGCGTCGATCCGATGCAGGAGGAAAGCTGGGCCGCACGGCGGGGGAATCTGGCGGTTCTCTCCAAATTGTGGGTGATCGAATGCAATACACGCAAACGGCAAGAAGCCGTCGGGATGAGTTTCGACGTTTACACCCCCACGAAACAGTTTCGCATCGAGGATCGGGTTGTTTTCCGCACCTATTCGGCCGCACAAATGCAAAAACTCATCGACAGTAGCAGCGATCTGGAAGTCGTGGGCATCTACGACTTTGGGTACGACATCAACACGCCCGTTGAAGTCACGACGGCCACTGAAGATGTTGTCTACGTACTTAAAAAGAAGCATGTTTGATGCACGCAGCTGTTTGTTATCGTGCTGCCACCTAACTTCTTATGCCGCAACCGCCTGAGACGAGTTTTCAGGGCTATTCCTCTGCCAGCATTGTGCTCTTGGTGATGTGGCCGCGAGGCTGCCAAAGAAGCTTAAACACGCTTGTCAAGTTTTTCTTCAAAAAAACACTGGACCGCCGCTCGTCCCCAGATAAAATTATAAGGTTGAAAACGATTGGTTCTCCCCCCTCCCCTCAAGTAACTCCCCAAAGAGCCAGACGCACGCAAAATAAGACGCTCACTTCGGCATCTCCCCTCCAGGTCAACACTCTCATTGTGGTGATGACCAAAGCTGCCAAGTGACCTTATTGCCTAAGGGCATATCTGCTGGCCGGGTTGATTGAGACTAGGGTCTGAGAACGGTTCCGGAACAAGTTGCGTGCGGTTACTTGTTCCGAGGTAATGATCGGTACTTCGGTTGATGGTGGGTTTGCCATGATTGGGAAGCCGTCATTTCCAGGAAGGACCATTTCAGAAAGTAGTGATTTGAAATTCAAGCGCGCTCATGGGGCATGTGGGCTGACTTTGAGGATCGAGCACGAGACACTTAAATTTGGGTATGTCTCACGAGGCTGATAGGCCGTGCCGATCGCGTAAAGTCTGCCGACGCATTCTGCGAGCAAGCTTCCATACGATTGAGATTGTTTGCATTGGGTAATTTGATTCGCGCTCGTCGCGCGGAAACTTGTCCAGTGTGACTCGTGTAAACGTAATTTTTTTCCAAATTGAGTAAGACGAAAGCCCTTGAAACGATTGGTGTTAGAATTAGTTGTCTTAATTGATGACAGACCCAATCTTTTCAAATGACTTTCTTAAGGTTTGTGTTTTTAGGGGAATAGTTTGATCGCCGCGTTCACTCTCCTGGTTCGATTTGCCAAACGTCCGATGCACCTGCGCGACGCTTTGCGAGCTTTGCTGGCATTTCCGTTGCTTGACATCGTTACTCATTTCCTGGCAACTCGTCGGATGTTGATCGCACGGCCCGCTTGGGTCCTGGCCACAATCGCTCATCCCAGCACGAACCGTTCATAAACCACTTGCTGACTTCCCGTAGTTGAGGAGTATTGACTTTGTACGACGCGATATTGGATCACGAATTGGATGATGAATCGAACGTCGCCGACGTGGAGAAGGAATTCGATACCAAGAGTATCGACGATGTCGTCGACGTTGACGTCGATGACGATTTGTCGCTCGGGCTAGATACCGACGTTAAAGAGGCTGACGGCGAAGAGGACAGCGAGTTTGGCGATGAAACTGTCGATCTCGAATCCTGGTCGGACGATCCCGTGCGGATGTATCTGACGCAAATGGGCGAGATTCCGCTGCTCACCCGCCAGCAAGAAATCAACTTGGCCCGCCGCATTGAGCACACTCGCACGGCCTTTCGGCGCCGGTTGTTGGCCTGCGACTATGTGATTCGCGTGGCCTACAAGGTGCTCAACCGCGTACATCGTGGTGAACTACCATTCGACCGCACGGTGCAGGTGTCGGTGACCGACCGCTTGGAGAAAGAACAAATTCTCGGCCGACTGCCTCACAACTTGCGCACGCTCGAAATCTTGCTGCAACGCAACGAGGAAGACTATCGCACGGCGACCAGCAAAAGCGCCAAGCCTGCCGCTCGCAAAGCCGCTTGGGTTCGCCTCGCGGGCCGTCGTCGTCGGGCCGTCATGCTGATCGAAGAGTTGGGTCTGCGGACTCAGCGAATCGAAGCTATGATTGCTCCGCTCGAAGAGTTCAGCCGCCGCGTGGATGATCTCAAGAAGCAACTCGACCAAATGAAGAAGGACCGCCGCCCGATGTCCGAGCGGAAGCCTTTGATGGTCGAGTATCGCAACATCTTGCGAATGACTCAAGAAACGCCCACGAGCCTTCGTAACCGCGTCCTCTTTTTGCGGGATGTGTTTTCCAAGTATCAGCAAGCCAAACGCGGTTTGTCCGAAGGCAACTTGCGCCTTGTCGTGTCGATTGCCAAGAAGTATCGCAACCGCGGCTTGAGCTTTTTGGATTTGATCCAAGAAGGCAACGCCGGCCTGATGCGTGCCGTCGACAAGTTTGAATATCGCCGTGGCTTTAAGTTTTGTACCTACGCCACATGGTGGATTCGCCAAGCGATTACCCGGGCCGTGGCCGACCAAAGTCGCACGATTCGCATTCCGGTTCACATGGTCGAAACCATGAGCCGCGTGCGAAATGTGTCGCGAGCTTTGCTGCAACGCCTGGGACGCGAACCGACGATTGAAGAAACCGCTCGTGCCGCCGAATGCACCGTCGACGAAGCTCGCCGCGTGTTGGCCATGAGCCGTTACCCGATCAGCTTGGACCGCCCCGTCGGCAATAGCGAAGACAGCCACTTTGGCGATTTGCTGCCCGATTCGGGTGCCGAAAGCCCCGCCATCGGTGCCGCTCAAGAGATGTTGCGGACGCGGATTTCCAAGGTGCTCAAGACGCTCAGCTATCGCGAACGCGAAATTATCAAGCTGCGTTACGGTTTAGGCGACGGTTACAGCTATACGCTCGAAGAAGTAGGCCACATCTTCAAAGTGACCCGCGAGCGTATCCGTCAAATTGAAGCCAAGGCGGTGCGCAAACTGCAGCAACCGAGCCGCAGTGCCGAGCTTTCGGGCTTCTTGGACTAACAACGCACGGATCTTAAAACTAACGACCCCGCGAAGTGTTTCACTTCGCGGGGTTTTTTGTTGTAAACCTTTACAGGAGGTAGCAGAGTTAGCAGAGAAGCTGATAGTTTGATCTCTGCTCACCCTGCTGCCTCCTGTTAATTTTTTCAATAGGGTTCTGGTATGCATCCAATTAAGATTTGTTGTCTACTGCTCTCAATATCAATCTTGTCAAATGTCCGAGCCCAGGAAATCACCCTCCTCCGGGGACCCGCCTACACCGAAGCCGAAGGCCGCGAAAAGCTTACTGAGAAGTCCAAGCTGTATAACGACCGTGCAGGTTGGCAGCAGCGCGCCGATTTGCTTCGCGCGGGAGTACGCCGCGGGATACAACTCGAAAAGCTCCCGAAGCCGTGCGATCTCAAAGTCATCCGTCGCGACAAACGCGAGATGGATGGCTACACGGTCGAAAACGTCGCGTTCGAAAGCTTGCCTGGCTTTTGGGTAACGGGGAATCTCTATCTCCCCGCTGAGTTCACAGGCAAAATCCCCGGCATTTTGAATCCTCACGGCCATCTCGGCAACGGCCGCATGCAGGAATACATGCAAAAGCGCTGCGCGGCTCAAGCCCGCATGGGAGCTGCGGCCTTTTGTTACGACATGATCGGCTACGGCGAGTCGACTCAATGCGAACATCGTCGTTATCAAGTGCAGCGTCTGCAAACTTATAACAGCATTCGTGCTCTCGATTTTCTGGAATCACTGGGGTTTATCGATGCAGACCGCCTCGCAGTCACCGGTGAATCGGGGGGCGGGACACAAACATTCTTGCTTGCCGCGATCGACGATCGCATCGATGTCTCAGTCCCCGTGGTGCAGGTCTCGTCTCACTTCTTCGGCGGTTGCGAATGCGAAAGCGCGATGCCGATTCATAAAACAAAAGACTACGAAACGAACAACGTCGAGATTGCCGCGCTCGTGGCACCCAAGCCGATGATGCTCATCTCCGACGGCGGCGATTGGACGCTCAACGCCCCCGAAGTTGAGTACCCCCACATCAAGCGAATTTATTCTTTCTTTAACGCAGACGACAAAATCGAGAATGCCCATTTCCCAAGCGAAGGCCACGACTACGGGCCCTCGAAACGCGCCGCGGCCTCTCGTTTTTTAGCGACTCATTTAGACCTGAATTTGAAAGCCCTCGAAAATTCCGTCGGCAAAATCGATGAAAGTTTTGTGAAAGTCTTGCCCGAAGATGACTTGCGTGTCTTCACCGCGGAACATCCTCGCCCCGAGCATGCGATTGATTGCGAACAGGCTATTGGGTTGCTGAATAAGAACGGTTGAAGTGACTGATTACAAAATCTTGACTACGAGATAGGCGCCTGGAGACGCTGCACCAACTGCCTGCCTAACTTCTGCAATTTTCTGCAATATCTTTGGCCATGAGGTAGAAAGTAAGACAACTATGGCAATCGATCTATCGGAAACATTTTGCTGATACTTCAAATTTTGATCGGTGGTAATCAGTAGCTCATACTTATTTTCTTCCGCAGCGTTGAGCAAATCACCGTTCCGCAATTGTGACCAGCCGAGTTCAAACGCCGTATCGATGCTGTGTTCGGCCAAATGATCTCGCAAGGGTACGGGCACACCTTGATCAAAGACGATCTTCATGAGACGGTACCGCTCGCGGCAGTCGTCATTTCATGCTCCAAGACGGCTTCAACTTGCGAACGCTGAACGCCCGGGAAATAAGCAAGAAAATCCTCAACGGAAGCCCCATCTTTGAGATTTTCAAACAAAGCAGCAACGGGCACGCGTGTACCATGAAAAACCCAGGCACCACTCACCTTATCCGGGATTCGCTCAACCGCAGGGCATGTTTCCCAATTAGCCATCATAGACCCTTCCTAATTTTTGTTACCAAACAATTATACGCTATCCAAGAAGACTGGTGTAACCGTCACCTGAAACAACAAAACCGAGGCAAAGGATTACCGACAGCGAAAAAAAATCACGGCAAGTCGGCATCGAACTGGATGCGTTGCCCCGGGGCAAGCCGATCGCACTCAATCGTCAGCTTTGGCGTTGTGCCGTCGCTGGCAATTTCAAAAGTCTTCGATTCTCCGGGCAACAATCCTTTGAGCGATTTCTGTGCCCGCAGGCCGTTAACCGTGGGATAGGCATCGTAATAAATCGGTGCGATACCCTGATTGCGAATCGTTACTCGCGAGTGACCGTCTCCCGACTTAAATTCAGTCACTTCAAACCGAAAACCACACGCCAATCCTGCTGCCAAGATCCGCTCGTCACTTTGATGCTCAGGCTGGGAATCGCCGATCATGAACGAAATGTGAAACTTGGCTGCTTGATCTTCGAACGATATGCCGTGCGGCCCTTGGGGCGCTAGAGCCCTGGTTTGGTCTTTTCTTTCAAAGAAGCTAAACTCCCCGCCACAGGGCGCGATCTTCCAACGGTCGCGGCCCAACACATTCCAATTCGGTTCGTTCTCGAGCTCGTGGGCAGCGTGATTGAACGAATCGTCGAACAATCCGCAGGGAATGGATCGCAGCGCCGCGCTGTCTGCCAACGGCGTATGCTCACCCGCCGCGTCGATGGAAATCAGCCACGGGGTTTGCTGAAACTTTCGTCCCAGATGCTCGAAGAACCGTGTTTGAAATTGCTTCGCTGGAAATGTGCGTCCCAACTCCATCGGTCCATCATAGATGTGATACTCCGCCCACAAGCCGAAGCCGACCTCGACAAATGCGATGCGCGGATCACTGTCGAATTTACGGGCAAACTCGGTGAAAAAAGCGAGCACGCATTCTTGCAGCTCGGGATGGGACCAATCGGGAAAGCCAGTGGGGCGATTCTCGCTCGTCGCGTTGGTCTCCTCATAGTCGGGCAACGCCTTGATATACGTCGGGACACCCGTCGGTTTACCAACATACGTATCATGCCAACGTAGAATCGCTTGATGCTTGCGAGCGGCCACTTCCTTGAACAATTTTTCGACAGGCGCCCAATCGTATTCCCCTTTGCCGCGCACGACCTGATCGTAAGTCAGATAGCTGTACTCCAACTGAATGGGTGCAGACTCGACTTCTTCATTGGTCGACCACAAAACGATGCCGGTCATCGGCTGAGGATGTGCCACTTTTGCCGAGAGTGTGACGGGCTGCATCTCTGCTGCCAATGCAGTCGCCGTCAGCGATACCAAAAACATGGCAACGAAATTGAGAGTGCCCTTCATAAGTGCCAAGCTAGTTGAGTGCTCCGCTCCAATCAATCCGCTTTTGTGCGATAAACCCGGCCTTCCCGCTCGTGGTTGTCACTTCCACAGCCCCTCATTGCACTGCGGTCTATTATTTGATCGTGCGTTAGTGGTAGGTAAGTAAAAAACTCTTTTTACCCCGGCGAAGGTCGCAACTAGGGTCCGTCGAAACTCGTCGCGGGCTAACGCTTTTAGCGCAACGTTTGGGCCTGAATCTTGCAAAGGTAAAAAATAATCAGGGAGAAGTCGACGAACGGTTGGTTAAGTACTGCCAGGGCAAGGTTGCGTTGTTAAACTAAGCGTGTCGCTTCGCACTTCGTTTTGATGGAGGTCAGTCTAACCACTTCTCGCGCTAAAGTCCGTTATTCGACGGCAACATGGTTGACTGATTCATTTTCTTAACTCCTCTGTCACTCTCATCGGCAATAAAATGATGACTTCGTCACGCCTGTCAATGATGGCACACGGGGTGTGCCTACTTCTTTGCGGTATTATCTCCGCTTCGAAGGCTGCCGCGCCAGTGAACTATAGCTTTAATTTCAACTATGCCGGCTCGAACGTCCCCATACAGGCGCGGGCATGGCTGCCAGATAGTTCAACTCCACTCAAAGGTCTCATTCTTAGCATTCCTGGCAGCGGCAACGATACGCGCGGACTTACGGGTAACAGCTTGTGGCAATTTCGCCTGCCTCAAATGGGGTTCGGCATTGTTGGCTTTCGCGATATTTCCGACTTTCCCGTGCTAGCGGGTTCATCCGCTGAAGAATCGACGGCGAACTTGCAAATAGTTATGGATGCCGTTGCCAGTTCTTTTGCTCGTCCCGAAATCAAAAATGCTCCCGTGATTCTCGACGGCATTTCCAAAGGGGGCTACAACGTCGGCGTTCTGGCCACGCACATTCCGGAACGGACGATTTGCTACATTGCCGACAAGGGATATCAATCTCCGTTCGCGACTTCTGAAGATTATCAGGTGCCGGGAATCGCCATTGCCGGCGCGCATGACGAGGTTGTCACTCCCAACATTATTCAACCGAACTTTATGAATTCACGGGCCAATGGTGCCACGCTCGCGCAGCTTGTCGATTGGCAGCATGGCCATTTGGCGACCAACCAAATTACGAAGTTTGCTTTTATGGACCAAGCGATGCGCGTGCGTTATCCCAAAAACAAGCTTCCCTCAGTTGTTCCCAATACGCCCCTTCCTTTAAACGATATATCGAACTTATCGACAGCATGGTTAGGCGAAGCCAACCAGCTCGACATGAATGGTAATTATCTTCAGCTTGATTCTCCACTGATCACCCCCTTATCGACTTATCCAGGAGACACAGCAAGTGCATCGTGGCTTCCAACAGAAGCCATGGCCATGGTTTACCGTGCTCACAACGACAATGCGTTCGTCGTTCCGCCGATTCAAATAACTCTGGGCAATACTTTTAATGGGAAGGTGCCCTTGCAACTGTCGGTCAATCAAATTGATTGGACGGTACTACGGCTTTATCACGATGAAACTTTGATCGCTACCTTCGGTCCCAGTGAAAATTCTCTTCAATACACCTATCAAGCCAAAGAGAATGGCTTACATACATTTATCGCTGTCGCGGACTATGTTTCCGACGGCATAGCAAAGCAAACATCAAACTATAACGCCACGGTCGTGGCGGGCGTCGCCGTCCCTGAACCCACGACACTCTTGCTGATGGCGGTTATCGTATTCGCGCCTGCTTGCTATAGAAATTCCGCATTTTTAAGCCTTGGTAACGGGTGATTTGACACGCCCTGACGGCCCCATTACACTGCCCTACTGATTTGATCGTGCGTTGGTGGTCGGTTAGTAAAAACTCTTTACGCCGACGCAACAGGGAACTCCGGTGCCAGATTCTTTGGGAATCTTAGTCCGGGACGGCCCCGCCGCTGTGACCGAGCCGATCAAGCGAACTACATCTAAGTGCCATTGCCGAGATTCTGCCATTACAGAAACGCAGACTTGCGGTGAGAAGGCCCGGTTCGCTTGAGCTCGGGAGTCAGAAGACCTACCAATGCGTTGTATGTGGCTAGCTACATGTAGCATGGGCGCGAGGGACGCCGGCCGCGTAATTGAGGAAACTCTGCGAGTTCGTGTTTCTTTGTCGGTCTGATTTTGATTCCTAGGCGCGTTGCTGCGCTGAAGGTCCCGGCAAAACATGCGAACAGCGGGAAGCCGTTCATGTTTGGCGTTCGAGCACATCAAGACCTGTCCAAGTTGCGCGGTTTCACGCTTGTGGAACTCTTGGTTGTGATTGCCATCATCGGCGTGCTCGTGGGGCTTTTGCTGCCAGCGATTCAAGCCGCTCGGGAAGCCGCGCGCCGCACGCAATGCCAAAGCCACTTGTGCGAGAACGGTACGGCGACGATCAATTTCGAACAGCAACGCGGGGAGTTCCCCATCGGTTGTATTGGCAACAACATGCTGCCGGGTGGTTCGGGAAAGCAGCTTATCTCCTGGAACATCCAGTTGCTCCCGTTCATCGAATACCAGTCGTTGTGGGATCGGTACGACCTCAAGTTGCCAGCCTACCAATCACCCAACCGTGATCTCACCACGATTTCAATCCCGCTTTTCTTATGTCCCAGCACACCAAGCGAACAGCTCTATAGCACGGCAACCCTCTGGCGCGGCCAAGGCTTCACTGACTACGCGGGATTGTATGGCGTCGAAGGTGATGGGCGCGATGTTTATGAAGACCCGGACACTGAGAATCCCTCGACTCAACATGTTAATGACCAGTCGCTGGGAGTCATGCTCTTTAATGAACCCGTCACGTTCAAGCAAATCACAGATGGCTCGGCCCACACCGCCGTGATTGGTGAAGCCTTTCTCAGACGCGAATCAAAACTTTCAACACCTAGTGGAGATATCGCGACCACAAGCATGGAATGGGCGAACGGGCATAACATCTTCGCCCAGGAACAATCCAACCCCATCAATCATCCGAGCCTCGACAACGAAATCGGTAGCCCCCATCCCGGCGGTGCTTCGGTCACCTTTTGTGATGGCCATGTTTCGTTCCTCCATGACGAGGTGGAACAAGCCGTGCTCAATGCGCTGCTGACGCGTAGTGGAGGCGAAGCGCTGTGAATCATCGATCGCTCACGGCAGCGGGACGCTGCCGGCTAACGGCATTTTTCGCCGTATTGTTAGTGTGTTTTACCAACACGACAGTTGTTGCTGGTCCCGTTGTTAATTTCGATGACATCGACTTCTGGGTCGGCAGCGGCGCAAATCAAGCGGCTCTGGCCCTCGACTGGCAGGGTGATGCCACGACCGACAATTCACTCGTTTGGGGCTTCCGCTGGGATGGCAACATCAAAGCGGTCAACATGATCACTGCCATCGTCGCGGCCGATGATCGCCTGTTCGCGAAGATTGGCAGCATCGGTGGCTTCGGCACCGGTGTCGTCGGTATGGGTTACGATGCCAACGACGACAGCCAGTTTGCGATCACCGACGACACGTTTTTCGATGAACAAGGCTTTGCGACCTCGGGACCCACCGACGGAGCGGAATCGGTCGATCCCGGCGATTGGTATGCCGAGGGTTGGTTCATCACCGGCTTTTGGCAATACGGCGTCGCCACGGCCAATCCCTACGACGGCGGCACTTGGGCACGTTCGGGATCTGGCATTTCTTCACGCGACGTGTTGAACCAAAGTTGGCACAGCTTGGCGTTCTCGCCCAGCTTCAGCAACCAAGCCTTCGCACGCAATCCCCTTGCCGCCGAAGTCGATGCCGATTTCGATGGCGATGGTGACATCGACGGTCGTGATTTTCTTACCTGGCAACGCGGAGAGTCTCCTGCCCCCTTGAGTGCCAATGACCTCGCACACTGGCAAACAAACTACGGCGAAGAACCCCTCTCCACCCTCCCCCTTCCCCCTTACCCCTTAGTTTCCGTCCTTCCTGAACCATCAACAGGCCTGTTGCTGCTTACGTTTATATTCATGCTTCCACGACTTTTGCATCACGATCGGAGAATTGTCTCATGAAATGGTATTTAGGTTTGTGCCTCGCGGCACTCCTTGGCACACAATCGACACACGCGCAATTTGCGAACCAAGTCATCTCGTACGATCCCGGCACGAACCCGGCGGGGGGATACAGCGATCCCAGCACAGCACTCGGGTCGCCGGAACGCTATACGGGCGAAGGAATTTTCCCAGGTAATGTCACCGCATTTAATCCGGCTTATGGCGCCGATGAGCTCATTTCCATCGGCGAGACCGGTCATCTCACGTTGCGGCTCTCGCACTTTGCGATTCCTGGTGCTGGTCCCGAGATTGGCGTCTTCACCAACGTGGGGATCGCCGACGAAGATTATCCCAACAACCAAGCCGGCAATCCGCTGTTCGCCTTTGGCATCGACGATGCCGAGGTTGAAGTCAGCGCCGACGGCATCAGCTGGGAAAGCCTAGGCGTGGTTACGTTCGATATTCCGACGCAAGGTTATAACGACCTGGCCGGCACAATTCCTTCGAACTTCCAGCAACCCTTCACGGGTGCGTTGAGTGAGTTCAACGGCTTACGGCTGTCCGATCCCGGCAATCCCGACATTCTCGAACTGCTGGCTGGCTCGGGGGGTGGAACTTGGCTCGATATTTCTGGCACGTCGCTCTCGAAGGTGGGTTATATCCGCTTTATCGTGGCGGATACTGCGGCGAACGCCAACTTTGAACTCGATGGCGTTACGATCTCTGGCTCGGCGATGGGTGGCCGGGTGCCGGAACCAAGTGCCATCGCTCTCATCGGTTTGGCGATTGCTGCCCTTGCAACTCGTCGCTCCTAGCCGGAGGGCAACTTCCTCCGGGCCCGGAGACAAGTTTGTCTCCGGCTAGTGAGAATCATTACTACGTGACATGCGGCTTGCGGAATGGTTCAATTGATGAACCCCTTGGATTCGAGTGCCCGAACCATTCCGCGAGCTTAGCTTATGCCCGACACTCCAGAAAAAGAACACAATGCCCGCGCGTGGGATAAGCTCGCGCGGCAACAAGTTCCCCTCGCGCGGCCTGCATCCAACGAAGAGCTCGCCCGACCGCTCGACACGGTCGACCCTTTGGGTTGGCTAGGCGGCAGTGTGGCCGGCTTGGAAGTGCTTTGCTTGGCCGCCGGTGGCGGACGGCACAGTGCGATTTATGCCGCGGCTGGCGCGCGAGTGACGGTTGTCGACATCAGCGGTGAAATGCTCGCCCTCGACCGTACAGTGGCCGCGGAACGTAAGCTCGACATCCGCGCGGTGCAAACGTCGATGGATGAGCTTGCGATGTTCGCGGCGGGGACGTTCGACGTAGTGATTCATCCCGTCAGCACGTGTTACGTGGCCGACGTGACGCGAACATTTGTGGAGATCGCGCGCGTCACGAAGTCTGGCGGACTCTATATCAGCCAGCATAAGTCTCCCACGAGCTTGCAGGCCGAGATTCGGCCTACCGGTGCAGGCTATCGCCTGACGGAACAGTATTATCGCACGGGTCCACTCCCACCTGCCGAGCATTGTCGGATCCGCGAGCCGGGGACGCTGGAATTTCTGCATCGCTGGGAGCAACTCGTCGGCGGCATGTGCCGCGCGGGATTCGTGATCGAAGATTTGGTCGAACCCATGCACGCCGATGAAGACGCAGCGACGGGAAGCTTTGGACATCGCTCGCAGTATGTTGCACCGTATGTGCGCATCAAGGCACGGCGGACAACATCGAAAATCAAAACGACCTCATTCGTTGGCTTTCATTGATTGGCGCACATGATCTAAGAGAGGCATCAGATTGTTTTGTACAACCTCCCAAACGATGGTGTTTTCAACCACATGGTAACCATGTATCAGGATATTGCGAAATGCAATAATACGGCGAGCATTAGGAATGTTATCGATTGTTGATGGCTCAATTTTCCGCATGCGGTTGATTGCTTCACCAATGATCTCGAATTGTCGCTCAACAGCACTTCTCAATAGTGCGTCGTCTTCGTAGTCAGTCAACAATTTATTGGCCGTGAACTGCATAATTAACTCTGCAGCCTGTCGAATATCTTCTAAGCACGTCTTGATTTCAAGCTGCATAAAGGAGCGTCCTGCTGTTCTCTATGGCCTGTAGAAAATAAGGGTTTCGAATCGCACGGATCATGACCAAATCCACCGAACGACCGAAAAGCGATTCTAATGACTCAAGAAAGCCAAAGTAGGCATCCGCATTTTCACCAGCGGGGAGTGTGGCAAATTCCACCAGAAGATCGACGTCGCTCCGCATTTCGTTGAACGACCCATCCGCCGCAGAGCCGAACAACTCGAGTCGTTGCACATGAAATTTACGGCAAAGCTGGGCAACTTGGTCAAGATGCGGAGTGACAATTGTTTCCATATCACAATCCTACCTTACCCACAGGAATCGGTCAAAATAGTTATCATGCCATTGCCGGCTAACTTTCTTGCGGATCGAAGACCTTCAACTTCTCGCGGCTCGATTCGGTGACGACCCGGCGTTCTTGCATCACTTCATCCATTCGCACCACCGACCACCAGGCCGAGATATAGGTCACTTGCGTGATCGCCAGCGAAAGAGCCCACAATGGCATGGGGCCTTCCATGAACTTCGTGAGGAGAGCATAAGCGCCAAACACGAATAAATAGAGTGCCAACAAACTTAGCAGTCGCGAGCCCGACGAGATCCTTGAAAACAGAACTGGCACAAGTAACAGCGGCGCCGCTGAGGCCGCGATGATCCACACGACCCAATATTGATCGATCAAGAAATCGACCCCGCCGAAGCGCAGTCCAAACGCCCAGAGGGCAACAATCATGGTCCAACCAAAAAACTCAATCAAGGAAACTTGAAAAGTTTCGTTGGAAATGGCTTTCCCCACGCCACACAACTTCAGCAGACCCACTCCCAGCATCACGGTAAAGAATTGAATGAAACTGAACGAAATCGACTCGCCGCGAAAGCCTGGCTCGACGGTGTACCAGATGACCGCAAAGAGCAGCCCGCAAGCGAGCGTCACCCATGCGGCCTTGGTGAGTCGATGCGTTCGTCCAAACACGGCCCACAGAGCGAGCGCACCGAACTGCGCGGGAATCGCGTAGTTCCACACATAGAAACGGAGCCCACTCTCGGCAGCCAGCACCGAACCCGCGTCGCCCGTCAGAATCACTGCCAAATCCACGCAGACCGTGGCAATGATAAACAGCGTCGTGAGTGGGTATTTAGGAGGCATAGATTTCAACGCAAAGATCGCTAAGTCGCAGAGGCCCGCAAAGAGAGGTCTTCACTTAATTTTGACAGATTTCTCTGCGAATCTCTGCGCCTTCGCGGGCTTTGCGTTTAATCTCGGCGTTGAAAATCAGCCTCCGGCAGGTCAAAATGGAGGGTTCTACCAGTTTCGCAGGCCATCACTTACGAGCGTTCCTTGACCAGCCACCCCCAACAAGACGTTTGCTGTTTGATGGGCGAGCCAATTGCCGGCAATCCCACACAGTACATGCTCGAAAAAGCGTTCGCGGCCGCACGGCTCGATTGGCGATTTCTGACGTTCGAGGTTCCGCCGCTGGATTTGGAAGGGGCTTTGCGTGGGGCGCGAATTTTTGGATTCAACGGGATCATGCTGGCCCCGCCCCATCGCAACAGCGTTGTCCCCTATCTGCAAGAAATCGGCGAAGCCGCCCGGATCAGCGGCCAGGTCAACTGCATCAAGCAATCAGAAGGCAAGTTCTCTGGCTACAACACCGAAGGACGGGCCCTGCGACAGTTGCTCGAGCAAACCGGCTCCGTGAAAGGCTTGCAGGTCACGATTGTCGGCGCGGGTCGCATCGCGCGCGCGATTGCCGCGGAGTTGGCTCTCGTGGGGGCGGGCGAGATTCGCTTTCTGTGTCGCCACCCCGAAAAGGTCGAAGAGCTTACCAAAACATTAGTCACAGAAACACCGCTGGGAAGTTGCCGTGTTGAGGAACTCGCGGGCGACAGCTTGTTTGCCATTGATGGCACGTTTCAGTTGTTGATCAACGCCACGCCCGTGGGCCCTAATCAACCGAATGAACGCTTGCCGCTTGATCTCGATGGTTTAGAAAAGCACACCATTGTCGCCGACGTGGCGTTCAATCCGCCCAACACGTGGCTGATCAAAGAGGCCCAATCGCGGGGCTGTCGCACCGTGGATGGCCTCACGCTTCTCATCGAACAAGCGGCGCTCGCGTTTGAGATTTGGACCGGCGCTGCCGCCGATCGCCAAGCGATGCGCGAAGCGGTCGAAGAATTTTTGGTTTTGTAACTGTAGATAACGCCCTCCTCGGCGTTCCATGAAACTTTTATCTCGACACAACACATTGCAAGCGGAACGGGACAGAGCCCGTTCCCTACAGGAAATAATATGACTCCTGGCTTCTATATCACGGGAACAAACACGGGTGTCGGCAAGAGCCACGTCACGCGGCTGATCGCCCGGGCGCTGGTGAAGTCTGGCTACAAAGTCGGCGTCTACAAGCCGGTGGCCACCGATTGCAAGCGCGATGGTAACGACGTCGTCGCCCCCGATGCGTTGAAGCTTTGGGAAGCGGCCGGTCAGCCCGGCAAACTCGAAGAAGTTTGCCCCCAACGATTCGTGGCACCTCTGGCTCCCCCCGTGTCAGCGCGTCTTGAAGGACGCGAAGTGGATCGTAATCTGCTCCGCACGGGGATTGAAGTCTGGCGCGAGCGTAGCGATATCGTGCTCATCGAGGGGGCGGGCGGCCTGATGTCGCCCATGAGCGACGAAGACGACAACTGCACGCTCGCCAGGGAGTTTGGCTATCCCCTGATGGTCGTCGCGGTCAACGAGTTGGGAACGATCAACGCCACGCTGCTCACATTGGTCGCGGCAAAAACCTTGCTACCCGAACTGCCCGTGGCAGGAGTTATTCTCAATCGGCTCGCGCTTTTTCCAGACGACGAAAGCACGAAAACCAATGCCGACGAAATCGCCTGCCGTACCGACGTACCGGTGTTGGCCTCGGTGAATTATCAGCAGCAAGATTTTCGCGAGGGCGTGGATTGGTACAAATTAGCAGGCGGGAGTTAACCGCTAATTGACGCTAATGTGCGCTAATAAATGAGATAGATAATGTCATTGTTACCGAATGAGCGTGACAAACCCTTTTCACAAGAGGGTTGTGATCTGATGGGCGCAGCATTCGAGGTTCACAAAGTTTTAGGCGGAGGACTACTCGAAGAAATCTATCAAGAAGCTTTGGAGATTGAGTGCGAATTACGACGGATTCCTTTTGTACCACAGCAGGATCTCGCCACTTTCTACAAGGATCACATGCTCAAGAAACGCTATGTGCCTGACCTAATCATCTATTCGCAGATCGTTGTTGAACTAAAATCGGTTCGTGAACTCATCGTTGATCACGAAGCTCAATTGCTAAATTACATGCGATTGACCCGCAAGCCGGTCGGCTATCTCATCAACTTTGGTCCCATTGCCAAAATTGAATGGAAGCGCATGGTTCTCTCTGAATTTCTTAAATGATGTCCTGCCAACATTAGCGCATATCAGCGTCAATGAGCGGTTCAATCTTTATACCGATGCCGCGACGGGCGCTTCGCCCATGCGTTGCTCGGCCATGCTGGTGTCGACCGCCAACCGGATTGTCACGCTCCAGCAACCATTCGCATCGGGCGTGAGGTGCCAGTGCGGCACGACCGCCACGGATTGATGCACCAGCTCAAAGCCCCCTTCCGATTGGCTCACCGTTTCTACGGGGTAAGTCCAAACCGACGTGGGACGATCGAAGTTCAATCCGACGTCGATACCCAACCATTGATCGACAAGGCCCAGGTCGTTGGCGTCGTGCAGATCTAACTGATGGCCGAGCTGACCAATCGAATGACCGTCGGCGGTACGGAAGTAGCGATCATCGTTGCCCGACGGCAAACCCGCAAAATTCAATTCAGGGGCAAAAATAAAGCCGCTGTGTTCGGGTAAGTTCTCGATCAAGTACGCAATCTCGACCGTTGTGCCATCGTCGTTGAGAGTGATGCCCTTGGTGATTTGAATCGACTTGCCACCGACGTTGCCTTCGCGGACAAGCTGCAATTGCACGCGGCCCGGATTGCGGCGAAGTTTGGCCTCGTAAGGACCATGGACAAAATCGCCCTGCTCTTCAGCCGTGCCGGCCACTACCGCTTCGCGCGAGACATTTTCAGCGTAGAAGTGATCCACGAGCGAATTGCGCGCCCAGGTGTCGTAACCCAAGCGTTGGTCGAGCCCTTCCTGCTTGAACACCACCATATCGTGAATGCTCGCCACGCCATCGCCGTTGGTGTTCGGGCCACGTAACACCTTGCGATGGTAGGCTTCGGGGCGGCGGGTTAGCGTCGCTTGCAAGTTGTGGCAGATGGTCTTCACATCGAGTTCGTAAATCTGGCCCCCTTCGACGGGTGAAACAAGCAGCATGAGCCTATTATTCGCCAAGCGTGTTTCAGGACGGCCGTCAAAGTTGAAATCGCTGGCATCGATCTCCACCCACGGTTGTTGATCGTGTTGCCAGCCGCGGCCTTCCGATTGATTGAGCAGGTTCTCGGCCGCGATCAAATGCGTGTACACACCGTTGCGCAAGTGCGGCAAATAAGTGCCGCCAAACGCCCCGTGCCAGTAGCTGCAATTGCATTGGCCGCGATACAGTTCCATCCGCGCATAATCGACAAGATCACCGGCGGCTCCATCGTCGACCATTTGCTGTAAGCGGCGGCTGATCATCTGCATCCGCGAATACATGACATTGGTTTCAGGATATTTCACCTTGAAATTCCGCCAATAACCGCCGCGGATGAATGGCGACACCCTTTGCCACAGGCCTTGAGCCTCGTAATCGTGGTGCGCGTCTTCGAATTCGTTAATCTTAGCCGCGGGGAGGGCCCACTCGGTCATTTCGCGGTAGCTGCCCTCGGGAATGTACAGCTTGCCCAGCGGCGGCACGCTTTGAATGGCTTCGCTGGGGGTCGTCACCTTGAGCCAATCACTGTTCGCGCACAAGGCGTCGAAAAACTGCACAAGCCAACCGCGGTCGTAAACATGTTCTTTGGTACCGGGCCAAGTGCCAAACTTTTCGCCATCGTCGCCAAACACGACGACCGCACCGGGGTGGGTGTCCGCCACACTACGCAGGTACTTGATCGTTTCGAGTGCCGGCTGGAATGGAATCAAATAGCGTAGCTGTTCGCTGCCGGGGAAGACCTTCAGCACGTTGGTATCGTCTTCGGTTACGAAATAGCCGTGCAGCTGTTCAGTGGTGAGTCCGGCATTCTTGAAGTGGAAGTCGTCGAGAACCGTGAATTCGATCCCGGCTTTGACGATGTCGCTGGTCATCGATTGTTCCCAAACGCGCTCCGGCACCCACATGCCGCGTACGTCTGCACCCAAACGATTCTCAAGCCACTTGGAATAGGTCGATATCTGTCCAACGCGGTCCCGCGAGGGAATCATCGCCAGGATCGGCTCCATGAAGGCCCCGCCGATGATCTCGATGCGTCCCTTGGCCACAAGCGCGGCCAACCGGTCGACATACTCCGGATGCCGGTCGTCGAGCCATTCCATCAACGACCCGCTCGTGTGGAGGGCGATCCGCAGCTTGCTGTCGTACCGCTCGAACACGTCGAGAAACGGCAAATAGCTATCTTGGTAGGACTGCTCGAACACGCCATCGAAGTTGCCGATCGGCTGATGGTTGTGGAGCACAAGTACGAGTCGTAAAGGTTGATTCATGATGACTATCGAGTGAAAGGCGAAATCGCGGTCGCGTGTAGGATTTTATCGTGTTCCCTCGGGTGAGGGTTAAGCGTGTTTTGCCGTTGATTGGTGAGTTAACTGAGCATGCTCAAGCCAGCAGTCACGGTGTCCCTTTAAGATCGCCGGTTACTGCGGAATATGCTAGTCGGCAACTACCCAACTTTTCGCAATGTTCGGCCCAAGTCAGGGTCGTTGGCTGGCATAAACACTACAGGGCAAAGAGCTAACGAAGTCCGCCCAGTTTACTGAATCGGCACTTTTTCACCCGATTTTGACGCTCTCAGTCGGATTGCCGCTCGTTCCGGTGATACCGAATTAATGTGCATGCCGGTACCCCATTCGAACCCGGCCAGCGACGTGCTGCGCGGAATCAGTTCCCAATGCCAATGAAACGCTGCTTGCCGCTCGTCCCCAACGGGTGCTGTATGGAGCACCAAATTGTAGGCAAGCGGCGCAAGAAGTGTACGCAAACGACGGACCACTTCGCCAAGAATTTCAGCCAATGCCAAGGACTCTTGGGTACTGAGTTCGAGAAAATCACTCGCATGGACTTTGGGGACAATCCAAGTCTCATAAGGCTGGCGACCAGCGTAAGCACAAAACGCCGCAAAGTGATCGTTCTCCATAATGAAACGACTCTGGTCGATCTTCTCGTTCGCCAACAAATGACACATCAAACATTCGCCCGAATGGCTTTGAAACTCTGCCGCCACGGTGAGTTCTGTCTCGAGCACTTCCGGCACAAACGGCAAGGCAATCAATTGGCTGTGGATATGTTCAAGCGAGGCCCCCGCCCCTTGGCCGACATTCTTAAACAGGACGGCCGTCCGCATGCCGCCGTTCGTGTAGGCATGGGCGATGCGATCTCGAAAGACCTGAAGCACCGTGGCGATTTCGTCCGTCGCAAGTTCGGACCAATCTTGAATATGCCGCGGCGATTCGATGATTACTTCATGGACCCCATCAGCGGCGAGCGGGGGACGTAAGTCCCCTGCAAACGGTGCGTTCGATGATGCAGGGGACTTACGTCCCCCGCTCGCCGGTGCCACGGCCGGATACTTATTCGGCACGACGCGAATCTGCCACTCCCCTTGCGAATCACGCACCACGGCAAGTTCATGGGGCGTGTGCGATTCATGGCCCCGGCAGAATGGACAATCCACGGAAGAATGTTGCTCGAGAACGGCGTCCTCAGCGAAATCGTTGGGTCGTGCGGCACGCCCTTCGGCAATTAGAACGCGCCGTCCCGTCGTGGGATCGGTTCGCATTTCAAAAACGGTGTCGCTCGTGCAGTCCATCGCCACTAGCTTAATACACCCTGCCGCGCGCGGGCCAGAGTCCGCTCATAGAGGTCGCTGTATTTCAGAGCACTCGAGCCCCAGGACCAATCTTGCCGCATCCCCGTGGCGATTAATTTGTGCCACGAGCTGGGGTCGGCGTACATTCCGCAGGCCCGCTGTAAGGCCTCGTTAAGTGCCAGGGCCGAGTATTCGGTGAAGCTGAAGCCCGTCGCCGTGCCGTTGGCCAGCGTTTCGGGTGTGGTGTCGACGACCGTATCAGCGAGGCCCCCCGTCGCGCGGACGACTGGCACCGTGCCGTATTTCAAACTGTAGAGCTGATTGAGGCCGCACGGCTCGTATTGGCTGGGCATGAGAAACATGTCGGCCCCCGCCTCGATGCGGTGTGCCAGCTCGTTCGAGAACTCCAGCCGCACGGCAATCTTGTGGGGATGCTCCGCCCCCAGTTGGCCCAACAGTTGGTGGTAACGGGGTTCGCCCGTCCCCAGGATCACCCACTGAGCGTGATGCTCGGTGGCCCACTGCTGCATCACTTTGGCGACCAAATCGAGGCCCTTTTGATCGGCCAAACGGCTCACCACGGCGATCAACGGGATCCGCGGCTCGACCGGCAAGCCGAGTTCCTGTTGCAACGCTTTCTTGCAAGCCGATTTGCCGCCGATGAAACTCTCGGCGTCGTAATTGTGTGGACCTAAGTATTCGTCAATCGACGGATTCCACTCGTCGTAGTCCGCGCCGTTGATGATGCCGTACAAATCGTTGCGGCGATGTTGAAGGGCACCATCCATGCCGCATCCCAAGGGGGGATGCAAAATCTCTTTCGCGTAGGTGGGGCTCACCGTGCTGATCGAATCGGCAAAAGCGATGGCCGACTTCATGAAGTTCAAATTGCCGTAAGATTCCATCTGCCGCCAATTGAAATACTTCCAGTCGATCCCGGTAAGCACCATGTCCCAGTGCCAGAAACTTCCCTGATAGGCCAGGTTATGAATCGTGTAGAGCGTGGCGATCTGATCGTAGGGGGACTGATCGTGCAGCATCGTTTTGAGATACGCGGGAATCAACCCCGAGCACCAATCGTTGCAATGGATGAGTTCCGTTTCCAGATCCAATTGCACGATCGCTTCGAGCAATGCTCGGCAATAGAACACGAACCGTTCGCAATTGTCGCGATAGTCTTCGCCGTTCTCGCCGTACATGCCGGGACGGTCGAAATAGTCGTTGTTCTCGATGAAAAAAACCGGCACTGCCGAGTCGGGCAGATGGCTTTCCAAAATCTGACAACCCACCTGCTTCTGGCCAATCGGAATGTCAAAGTGGATTCCCATTGGGATAATCGGCAAGCCAGATTGGTAGATCTGCCGAAACGCGGGCAAGATCACCGCCGGACGATGGCCCAGCTTGTAGAGCTCGCGGGGCAAACTGCCACACACGTCTCCCAAGCCTCCGGTCTTGCAGAACGGCACCGCCTCGGCAGTAGCAAACAAAATGTTCACGAAGAATCCAATTGTGAGTTAGAAATCCACCGCTAAACCGCAAGCGGCCGCTTGCGGTTTAGCGGTGGACCCATTCTTTACGCCGGTTGGCCCACGACCGCACCAATCGATTCCGCCACGCGGTCGATGTTGGCCGGGGTTAAGCCCGCCACGTTGATGCGGCCCGACCCTACTATATAGATAGCATACTCGTCGCGCAGCAATTCAACTTGGTCCTTGGTTAGGCCAGAAAAAGAGAACATTCCCCGCTGATCTTTGATAAATGAGTAGTCCCCCGGCACCCCTTTTTTGGCCAGGGCCTGGACAAGTTGGCTCCGCATGCCGTTGATCCGGTCCCGCATCGTGGCCAATTCTTTCTCCCACATTTGACGAAGTTCCGGATCCTTAAGAATCGTTTCGACGATTTCTGCCCCATGGGCCGGCGGATTGGAATAGTTCGCCCGCACCACGCGGTTGAGCTGGCTCTGCACGGCGGCGACGTCTTGGGCCGATTTACAAACCACAGCCACGGCCCCGACGCGCTCGCGATAGAGCCCAAAATTCTTGCTGAACGAACTGCACACAATAAACTCGCCACCGGCTTGGGCAAACTCCCGCAAGGCCACGGCGTCTTCCTCCAGCCCGTCGCCAAAGCCTTGGTAGGCGAAGTCGAGAAATGGCAGCACTTTCTGTTTATTGACCGCCGCCGCGATCTGCTTCCACTCGGCGGGCGTGGGATCGATCCCCGTCGGATTGTGACAGCAGCCGTGGAGCAGAATCACATCCCCGGGGGCCATCTTCTCAATCGCCGCGAGCATTGCGCCGAGCTTCAGACTGTTGGCTGCTTGATCGAAATAAGGATAAGTCTTCGTCGCTAAACCGGCCGCGGCGAAAATGCTTTGATGATTTGGCCACGTGGGATCGCTCAGCCAGACGGTCGCCTGAGGAAAATTTTCGTGCAGAAAATCGGCGACCACCCGCAAGCCACCCGTCCCTCCGGGCGTGTGCGCGCCCGCGAGTCGGCCTGAAGTCACGACTTCGCTCCCCGAGCCGAATGCCAACTCCTGCACGGCTTGCAGATAACCGGGGGAACCGGGAATGGGGAGATAGGTCTTGCTCGAAGGCCCCGCCGCTAACCGTTTTTCGGCTTCTCGCACCGAGGCGAGGGTCGGCGTCTTACCGTTCTCGTCTTGATAAATGCCGACGCTCAGATTGATCTTCTCGGCACGGGGATCTTTATTAAAAGCCACGGCGAGGCCCAAAATGGCATCCGCGGGTGCTTGTTCGACGGTTTCTAACATGGGTCGTTCCGGAGGAAAGAGAATGGTCGCCGCCGCTTGCGGCTAGGCGGGCTGTCATGCGACAATCATAGGCCCAGATTTCCAGCATTCCTAGTGGATTTGTCGCACCCGCCTCATCCTCTCCCGACACCTTTTCACGAGCATTGGTTCAATTTCCTCCATGAGCGCTCCTCGCATCGGCCTGTGGATTATTGGAGCACGCGGAGGCGTCGCCGTGACGACACTCGTTGGGCTCGCCGCCCTGCGTGCCAACAAAACCGACCAAGTGGGTTTGGTCACCGCGCTCCCCGAATTCGGTCACATGCCGTTCGCAGCGTGGGACCAGTTCGTGGTCGGCGGCCACGAAATTCGCGACACCACGCTCGCCGCGGAAGCCGAGCGGCTGCACATCGAAAGCCGCGTGATCCCTGCCGAGACACTCGCCGCGAGCCAGAATTTCCTTGCCGAGTGCGATGCCAATATCCGCCCCGGCGTGCTTTGGAATGTCGGCCCGACGATCAAAAATCTCGCTGGAGAAGCCGTTCCCGTGGAGAAATCGGCTCGCCAAGCCATCGAACGGATCCAGGCCGATTTGCAAGATTTTCAAAATCGGACCGGCGCGACCCAAGTTGTGGTGGTGAATCTCGCCTCCACAGAAGCTCCTGTCGAGGTCGAAGCGTGGCCGCAAACGTGGCCAGCCGCCGAGGCATTGCTCGATTCCGAAGCGTGCCCTCTCCCCGCGAGTACGCTGTACGCCATCGCGGTGCTCGATTTGGGAATGCCTTACATCAATTTCACCCCCTCCTTGGGAGCTACTCCGCAGGGGATCGACGAACTCGCGCGCGTCCGTGGCACCTGCCATGCCGGGCGCGATGCCAAGACCGGCGAGACGCTCCTCAAAAGCGTGCTAGCTCCCATGTTCGCGGCGCGTCATCTCGAGGTCATGAGCTGGGTCGGACACAACATTTTTGGCAACCTCGACGGACGTGTTTTGACCGATCCTGCCAACAAGGCATCGAAGGTCAAAAGCAAGGATCACTTGCTCGAAGAGATCCTCGGTTACCCCCCACAAACGCTCGTCTCGATCGAACACGTGGCGAGCCTCGGAGATTGGAAAACTGCCTGGGATCACGTGCATTTTCGCGGTTTTTTAAGCACTCCGATGACTTTGCAGTTCACCTGGCAGGGCTGCGATTCGCTGCTCGCCGCCCCTTTGGTGCTCGATCTCGCCAGGTTCGTTTTGCTTGCGCGCGAGCGTGGTCAGACCGGCACGCTGGACTTCCTGGCGAGCTTCTTCAAGAGCCCACTTGGCGCATCGAGCCACTCGTTCGCGGACCAATTTCTGGACCTCCGCCGCTGGGCCCACGACCATGGGAATCAAGACGGGGCGTGAGTCGTGCCGCGCGACTCTGATCGATTCTCTCCAGCGCGTAAAAATTTCAGAGAGGAAGTTTTTACAAAACACAAATTTTGTGCGAACTCGCCTTGACTAGTTTGGCAAAAAATTGGTTCAATTGCGCGCAGTGAAGTCAACGGAGATTTCACACAGAGAGTTTGTTAGCGATTCTTGGAAGACTTAAACAAAATTATTTTGACTCCGACAGATTATTTGACGATTGTTTAATTCATCATTAACTTCCACTTATTCGCAAAACTTCTCTCGTCAATCAACCAGCGGCCACTCATTAATCTATAACGCTGCGACCGTCGGTCGCGATCACGTAACACAATTCCGCCGGCCGCGAACCTTAATTAGGAGTAAGTAGAGCTGACAGACGCACCACGAATTACCAGAAGCTTCTGGCAATTCTGCTAGCGAAAAATCGGTTCTGTTTCAATTTTAGGTGGGTTCCTCCCTTTCTTTCTGTGCGCCCAGAGGGAGAGCCAAAATTTTCAACTCGGGCGCAATCACGGAAGGAGCCCATAAGGCTATGGCTACTAAGAAAAAAGCTGCTAAGAAGGCCGCCCCCAAGAAGGCTGCGAAGAAGTCCACCAAGAAGAAGGCTGCAACCAAGAAGCCTGCCGCCAAGAAGTCGCCGAAGAAGAAGGCTGCTAAGAAAGCCGCTCCGGCCGCCAAGAAGAGCCCCAAGAAGCGCGCTGCTGCTAAGGCCAAGAAGCCTGCCGCTGCTCCTGCTGCTGCTCCGGCTCCTGCCGCCAAGTAATTCTTGGTTTGGTGCAAGACTGATCAAAACCGGTTGCGTCCTGCAGGGCGCGATCGGTTTTTTTATTGTCTATGCCGTAGGACTCGATTTCAGCAAGTGCCTCAACTCGCTGGCCATGCACTTCGGCGTGTCACAATCTTGCTGAGCTCTTGCAGCCATAGTACGGAACTCGAAACTGCGGTGCAGACCAGCCAATCTCCGAAACTTAAGTTCGTAGTTGAAAAGGCCTTTTGCAGGAAAGGAATGTAAACCACTGCAATGTGGAGCACCAACGAAAGACCTACCGCACCCCATAACAGTGGGTTGCGAAACAGTCCGTGGAAGGCGCTTGATTCATCCGAGCGGGCATTGAATACGTTGAACAGCTGAAACATCATCAGCGTGGTGAAGGCCATCGTTTGAGCGTATCGCATGTCGCCGCTGCCGGGGATCAGGCCGCCGGGGAGCGATGCATCAAGCACCGCGAGCGTTCCCACGGCCATGATCACCCCGACAAAAAAGATGCCCCTCCACATTCGGCCTGTGATAACCCCTTCGTCCTGCGGGCGTGGGGGCCGTTGCATCAACCCTTCATCGGCCGGGTCGACGCCAAGCGCCAAGGCAGGCGCTCCATCGGTTACCAGATTGATCCACAAGATTTGCGTGGCCAACAGCGGCAGAACAACGGCTTCCCCCTCGGCATGGAGTTCGATGACTCTGGCCAGCAGGACACCAAAAAACATCGTCAGCACCTCGCCGATGTTCGACGAAAGAAGATAGCGCAAAAACTTGCGAATGTTCGCGATGATCGCCCGACCTTCTTCGACGGCCGCGACAATGGTCGCGAAATTATCGTCCGTCAGTACCACGTCGGCTGCTTCCTTCGAAACATCCGTGCCGGTAATTCCCATCGCTATACCGATATCGGACTTTTTCAGCGCTGGGGCATCGTTCACCCCGTCCCCCGTCATCGCGACCGTGTTGCCGTCACGTTGCAGTGCTTTCACGATGCGCAGCTTGTGTTCGGGATTCACGCGCGCATAGACCGACACTTCCCGCACGGTTTCGAGCAGAACTTCGTCGGACATGGCCTGCAGTTCGGAGCCGGTGACGGCACGAGCTTCGTTTGCAATCCCGAGTTCCACCGCAATCACGGCCGCCGTCTTGGGATGATCGCCCGTGATCATGATCGGTCGAATGCCGGCGCTCTTCGCTCGTGCGACGGCCTCGCGAGCTTCCTCGCGAGGGGGATCGATCATGCCAATGAGGCCCAGAAAAGCGAGTTCCTGTTCAACGCTATCGTCCATTTCATCTGGCTTGAGAGCGTCCGAAGCGAGTTTGCGCGCGGCCACCCCCAGGGTCCGCAACGCTTGGCCTGCTAGTTCTTCATTGGCCTGAACGATCTGCGCGCGACGCTCCGCGGTTAGCTTTTTGGACTGCTCTCCCACGTATTCGTGAGTACAGCGTGCTAACAGCACATCCGGCGCGCCTTTGGTGAAAATTAGCAAGTTTTCCTGGAGTTCAGCATCGGCGTGAACGGTCGTCATGAGTTTGCGTTCGGATGAAAAGGGAACCTCACCGAGTCGCTCGTATCGTGCGTCGAGTGATGCAGTCTCAAGACCCGCCTTGCGCGCCGCCACAATGAGCGAACCCTCTGTCGGGTCACCCTGCACCAGCCAACGCCCCTCGCGCTCCTGCAACACGGCGTTGTTTGCACGGTCGGCGACCGTCAGCGACATGTCCAGCTCCACGCGCAACGCCCCTTCGAGCGGCGACCCTCCCTCGACCTCAACTTGTCCCTCAGGGGCGTAGCCGGTCCCTGAGAAATTCACTCGGCCGCTGGCCGTAACAACAACTCGCACCGTCATTTCATTCTTGGTAAGCGTGCCGGTCTTGTCCGAGGCAATGACATCCGTCGAACCGAGTGTTTCCACCGCTGCCAGATGACGCACAATCGCTTGCCGCTTCGCCATCCGCTGCACGCCCAAAGCGAGAACCGCCGTCACCACTGCGGGCAAACCTTCGGGCACCGCAGCCACCGCGAGCGCCACCCCCAAAATGAGCACATCAAAGAGAGCAGAGATACCGCGCACATTCTCAACGAAAATGATTGTGATGATCATCACCACGGCGATTGCCACGACGACGATGCCAAGCACCCTGCCGACCTGATCGAGTTCCTTTTGCAGCGGCGTCGATTCCTCGGGAGTCTCTTGCAGCATCCCGGCGATGCGTCCCATCTCGGTTTGCATGCCCGTGGCCGTGACCACGGCCATGCCATGACCATAGGTGGCTGCCGTGCCGCTAAAGACCATGTTGTGACGGTCACCAAGGCTTACCTCCCCGGAGAGTGGTGGCACGTCTTTCGACACCGGCAGACTCTCGCCGGTAAGCGCCGCTTCGGCCACCTGAAGCGAGGCCGATTGAACCACGCGAGCATCGGCGGGAATGGTGTCGCCCTCTTCGATGAGCAACAGATCACCCGGTACGATCTCCGTGGCCGGCACACTCCGCTGCTCGCCATCGCGAATCACCACAGCTTCAGCCGCCGACATCGCCCGCAACGCCGCCACCGCAGCTTCCGCTCGGGCTTCTTGCACGTAGCCCAGAATGGCATTGATCAGAACCACGCTGAAAATGGCAATCGCTTCATAGGGCAACGCCGATTCCCGCTCGTAGAGCCAAAGTCCAGTCGAGATCCCGGTCGCTATGAGCAACAAGATCACGAGAGTATCTGTAAACTGCGCGAAGAATTTCTTCCAACCAGGCACGGGAGGCTCGGCTATCAATTCGTTCCGGCCATATTGATCGAGTCGTTCCTGGGCTTTCGATTCCGAGAGACCCCGTTTTCGATTAGATCCCAAAGCCGAGAAAACTTCGTCAATCGATAGTCGATAAGGCGTGTCCAAAACACTTCCTGCTTCCTTGGCGATCAGCTTGCAATCCATCATGCACTCCTGACTCGCCATCCGACAAGTTTTACAAAAAAGTTCACCGTTAATTCGATATGAGATCCGCTTCTAAAAGGTAGCATGCGTCTCCGGCTCAATAAATGCACGACTTGGAGAGAACTGCTACAATGAAGGGTTTGGCGGATGAAAGATGAAATAAACTTATGCTTATTCAAGTTGGCTTCGAAGCCACTTTCGATTTTTCCCAGCCAACGGCCGTGATCGTCATGGGTTATCTGCACCCCGAGCGGACCTCCACGATTCGGCAACTCAACCCCTTAACGGTCGCCCCCACCGTTCCCATCAACGAGTACTTCGACACCTACGGCAACCTCTGCGGTCGCGCGGTCGTGCCCGCGGGTCGTGTGAGCTTTCGCACCTTAGCGATTGTCGAAGACACTGGCCTCGTCGATGAGCTTGGGCTGAATGCCTTCCAACACCAAGTGCAGGACCTTCCTTACGACGTACTGCAATTCTTGCTCCCAAGCCGTTATTGCGAAGTCGACAGCGAACTGCGTGACATTGCCTGGGCCCGCTTTGGTAAAGAACCGGCGGGTTGGCCCGTCGTGCAAGCCGTCTGCGATTTTGTCCATGGGCATATCCGTTTCGACTACATGCGGGCTCGTGCGAATCGCACGGCGCTTGATGTGTTTCGCGAACGGACAGGCGTCTGCCGCGACTACATGCATCTCGCGATTGCGTTTTGCAGATCGCTGAACATCCCCGCGCGTTATTGCACGGGCTATCTTGGCGACATTGGGGTGCCTCCGGTACACGACCCGATGGATTTCAGCGCGTGGTTCGAGGTCTACTTAGGGGGTCGCTGGTACACGCTGGATGCACGCAACAACACACCACGCATCGGCCGCGTGCTGATGGCTCGTGGTCGCGATGCCGCCGACGTTGCGCTGACGACGACGTTCGGCATGAATACGTTGCACGACTTTCACGTTTGGGCTTACGATCTTCCAGCGTAAGAATTGAACCTGCTGCAATTGGAATCATTGGCTGAGCACAATCCACTCAGCGCGGTCGCGCGTGAGACAATTCTTACTAATCCCAAAGAAACCCTATAATAAAAAGGCGATAAAGCGCACCTATAACCCGTGTATTGGCAACAATGCGTTTAATGGTGACTTGTAAATAAGTACTCTTAGGCGTATGGTTGATATGCCGAATTCTTCTTACACCGACCAGGCAGTTGTTTGGTCGCTGACTCGATAAGCCTCACTCGGCGGGCATTTGAACCGGGCGATTTTGCTTCCTACTTCAACCACGCGTTGAATCTCCATTCGCTCGTTTGGACCATGCCGTCCAAGTCCTAATTGGTATTGTTGCCAGGCTAGTATGGCTTCGAATATCGCATGCTCCTTTCTAGCGATGAAGAAAGTGGTGGTGATTCGTGATGCGTACCATTCGTCCGCTCTTTGTTTCCACGTATCCGCCTGAAGCATGCGGCCTCGCGACGTTCACTAAAGATTCGGCGGATGCCGTCGATGCGGTCGCTGATTGGCCCGTGTCCTCGGTGATGGCCATTCAAAAACTTGAAGAACTTCCCGGCGACGATCCTCGCATCGTACACGTCATCGACAACAAACGCGCGAGCGCTTATCGTCACGCGGCCGAAGTGGCCAACGACGGACCTTGCGACGTAGTCAGTTTGCAGCACGAGTTCGGGCTCTACCCCGACGAGTGGGGCAAGCGTGTCATCGACTTCATGCATGAGTGCCGTAAGCCGGTCGTCACAACGTTTCATACCTTGCTGACAAAACCTGCCTCGTTGCCACGCCGCATCATCCAAGAGATTGCCGCCAAGAGCCAAGGCATCGTGGTGATGACCGACATCGCAGCCAAATTGCTACATAGTGTTTATCGAGTCCCCACGGCGAACGTGCATGTGATTCCGCATGGCGTGCCGACGGTGCCTTTTGAACGCGACGACTCGCATAAAGCACGATTAGGGCTCGCCGGTCGCAAGATGATTTGCAGCTTCGGCCTGATCAATCCGGGCAAGGGACTCGAGTACATGATCGAGGCCATGCCCCGCATCGTCGAGGAGTGCCCCGAGGCGATCTACTTGATTGTGGGTGCCACGCATCCCCAGGTGAAAAGAGATTCTGGAGAGAAGTATCGCGATAGTTTAGTGGAGTTAGCTCAAAAGCGGGGCGTCGCGAATCATGTGCGGTTCGTGAACAAGTACCTGGATTTGCCAGGCCTGTTACAACACCTGCAGGCTTGTGATGTGTTTGTCACGCCCTATCAAGGCGCCGATCAGATCGCGAGCGGGACATTGGCTTACGCCTTGGGTGCCGTGGGATCGGTGGTCAGCACGCCTTACTTGTACGCAAAGGAAGTCTTGGCCGAAGGCCGCGGCTTGTTAGTTCCCTTTGGCGGCAGCGACCAATTTGCCACGGCGACTTTGCAATTTCTCAAAGACCCGCAGTTTCAACTGGAAACACGGCGACGTGCCTACAAATATGCTAAGTCGATGTTCTGGCCTGTTGTTGGACAGCGCTACTTGGAGTGCTTCAAGAAGTACGGCCAGGTCAGCAAGCATCCGCTCAATCGTGTTGAATACGCCCTTACGCCCGCGAACGTCTTAGGCCATCTCTCCGCACCCCTGCATGGAGGTTGAGAATGATAAATCGTATCGAACTTTGTTTAGAACATCTCGATCGCATGACAGACTCGACCGGTCTGATTCAACACGCGATCTATAGCATTCCGCGCCGCGACAGTGGCTATTGCACCGACGATAATGCCCGTGCGCTGAGAATCTGCGTACGCCTGTGGCAACAGCAGCCCAGCCAAGCAATGCTTAACCGTATCACGACGTACTTGAGCTTTGTCGAGCATGCTCAATCGCCCGGTCGGGGATTTCATAATTTCATGGACTACGACCGTAGCTGGCTCGACGCCGAAGGCTGTGGCGACTGCCAAGGCCAAGCGGTGCTGGCACTCGCGGAAGTGTTGGGAAGCGATCTGCCTGAGGGTTATCGGCTCTTGGCACGTGAGCTGATCAACGCCGTGCTGCCAGCTCTTGCTGATTTACGCAGCCTGCGCGCCCAAGCCTATATCATTCTCGCCTGGGGTCATCTCCGCGCCAGTGGGGTCAAAAATATTGACCTACTCGAAAGTGTCGCCTGGTCCGCCACGAATCGACTCACGGAATGCTACGATCGTTCGTCACGTCCCGAATGGCCCTGGTTCGAGTCGAAAATGACTTACGCCAATGCCGTTTTGCCTCACGCGATGATGATCGCCGCCCAGCGCTGGCCCCAAGAAAAATTTCACTTAGTGGCATTGTCATCCTTTGCGTTTCTCGAACAGACCACGACAGTTAACGGTTTCTTTCAACCGATTGGCAATCAGGGTTGGTTTGAGCATGGTGAGGAAAAAGCCATCTACGATCAACAGCCCGTCGAGGCCGCGACGATGGCCGACGCATCACTGGCGGCGCACGAGCTTACGAATGACAAAAACCATCTCGTCACATTTCGTCGTGCCCGGGAATGGTTCTTTGGAGAGAACAGCCAACGGCAGCCCCTTATAAATCCTGAGAACCATTCGTGCTTTGACGGACTCGCGGCCGCAGGGGTCAATCGCAATCAAGGAGCCGAGTCGACTCTCGCTTATCTGTTTGTCGCCGTCCTAGACTCCACGATGGAAACGATGCCCGTTAATAAGCACCAATTCAAAGGTGCCTAAGGCCTTTCCAGTGAAACACAAAACACATTTTATATTGTCGACATAACCACGGAGGGAAGGAAAACCAAGATGCTTATAGAACGTAAACGAGCCCCAGCATTTCCCGAGCTATTTCAACGCCACGCGGACAATCCGATTTTGACTGCCGCCGATTGGCCCTATCCAGCGCATACGGTTTTCAATGCCGGTGCGTGTCAGCTTGGTGATGAAACAATCTTGCTCGTCCGCGTGGAAGATCGCCGTGGTCATTCTCACTTAACCGTGGCTCGCAGCCGCGACGGAGTTTCCGACTGGCAAATAGATGAGAAGCCCAGCTTCGCACCTAGCCCCGATCAATTCCCCGAAGAAACCTGGGGCGTCGAAGACCCGCGGCTCACATGGGTCGAAGATCGGCAAGAATGGTTGATCGCTTACACCGCGTTCTCACATAGCGGCCCACTCGTTTCGTTGGCGGTAACCAAGGATTTCAGGAGCTTCAAACGGCTTGGCCCCGTGATGCCTCCCGATGACAAAGACGCGGCCGTTTTTCCACGGAAATTTGGCGGCCGCTATGCCATGTTGCATCGGCCGGTTTCGGCCGGCAGCTCGGGCGCGCATATTTGGCTCTCGTTTTCGCCCGATCTGAAACATTGGGGCGATCATCACGTGCTCATGCACGCGCGGCGTGGCGCTTGGTGGGATGCCAATAAGATCGGCCTGAGTCCCCCTCCGCTCGAAACGCCCGAGGGATGGTTGATGCTGTATCACGGCGTGCGGCATACTCCGGGCGGTTGTCTTTATCGCCTGGGTTTGGCCCTGCTGGACTTGGAGAATCCCACTCATGTGCTCCGCCGTAGCGATGACTGGATCTTTGCCCCCGAGGAGCCCTACGAACGACAAGGCGACGTCAACGGCGTTGTCTTCCCCTGCGGTTGGGTCCACGACAAAGCGAGTGGCGAGATCCGCATGTACTACGGTGGGGCCGATTCCTGCATCGCGTTGGCAACAACACAAGCATCTTTGCTGCTCGATTACTTACTTGCTTGTCCCGTACCAACTGATTCCAGCAATTACGTCCCAAGGGGATTAGCAACATAAGATGAGCACAATCAAAGCCGCGTATGCCTTGCATTACAACCCAGACTATTCGGGCGATCGCCATCCTTGGCATTGGTATTCGGGCACGACCGTCGACGACCTAGAACGCACCTCGGCCCATGCCTCCGAATCGGAGGCACTCGAATTCCTCGGTGAAAACTTATTTAAAGCAGCCCGACAAAAACGCGAGCGCACAGAACACTAAGATCATTTTTTCGATTGATTAACAATGTCCCCCAAATTGTTCGCATGCGAACAATGCAATCGAGGCAAACATGTCGCTTCTCGACCAACTCCCCGTGAGCACCACAGCCTTCACGCTCGCAACGCTGCTAGCGCTGTGGGTCGTGAGTCTGATCTACAGCCACAATCGATCACAAGCTGTTCCCGTCGTTACGAAAAGGGTGAGCAGTAAAGCGGGCAACAGTCGTATGCTCGACGATCGCCGCCCGAAATAAATGTTCGTTCACACAATGTCACGAGGGCCGTTCGTCACGGCAATCACAGCAAAAGGAAATGGTATTGATATGAAAAACCTACTATGCTCGATGTTTATTTTGAGTTTATTCGCCGTCGGTTGCGGCAAAACGACGTCTACGACCGAGGAAACCACCGTCTCGACGCCCGGCGGCACCACGACCGTCACGACTGAAAAAGAAATCGAGACGACGGGTGATAATCCTCCGGCCGTACAACCGTAAGCCTGTGGAATGACGCTGGAAATAACTCGCAGTCATCGCGGTTACGCGAGCTGATCCCGCGCCATCATAAAATTTACTGCCGATTGAACCTTATGTTCTCGGGAGATGTGTGGCATTATGCGCATCTGTCAATTGTCGTTGCAAACAAACGCGACTACTGCCACTAGCACCACACATCAATGACTACTGAGACCCTAAAACCTGAACTTCCAAACGCGCCGATTCATCGTCTGCTCGGCCCGTTGCGCAGGTACATGGCCATCGAAGCCACCAGTGGCGTCTTACTGGTTCTGTGCGCAGCCATTGCGCTGGCAGTGGCGAATTCTCCGTGGGCGGACGAGTTCTCAGCATTCTGGGAAACGCATCTCCGTATCGGTATCGGCCGGTGGGAGATCAATGAATCCTTGTTGCATTGGGTCAATGATGGACTGATGACCATCTTTTTCTTCGTGATCGGTTTGGAGATCAAACGCGAGATCGTCGACGGGGAACTCAATGACTTTCGGAAAGCGGCCCTGCCACTCATGGCGGCCCTCGGTGGCATGGTCGTGCCCGCAACTCTCTACTTGTTATTGATTGGTAACCACGAAAGCGGGCGATCGGGCTGGGGCATCCCGATGGCGACCGACATTGCGTTCGTGGTCGGCTTCCTAGCCCTGCTCGGGCGACGCGTCCCAACGGGTCTCAAGATTCTTCTCCTCGCACTAGCGATCGTCGACGACATTGGAGCCATCCTAGTCATTGCTGTCTTCTACTCCGAGGGAATTTCAATCGTGGCCATGGTGGTGGCAACCACGGGTTTGGGTGTCACGGTCCTCTCGCATTGGATGGGGATCCGGAGTATCGGAGTTTATCTTCTGATAGGAACGGCGATTTGGGTGGCCATGTTTCATTCGGGCGTTCACCCGACCGTCGCGGGCGTGTTGTTGGGCTTGCTGACACCTGCAACCGCGCTCCTTCCCCGAGTCACTGTTCTCGACGCTCTGGCGGAATCCATCGGCGACGGTGAACCCGACGATTTGCCGAGGGAATTGAAATCGGTGGGACGGCTGAAGTGGATGATGGGGGAAACCATGTCCCCGCTCGACAGGCTTGAGAAAGCTCTTCATCCCTGGGTCGCGTTTGTTATTATGCCACTCTTTGCCCTGGCCAATGCAGGCGTGACGATCGACCTGCGAGCCGTTACTCATCCTATCTCTTGGTCCGTGGCACTGGGTTTGGTCTTGGGCAAACCGCTAGGAATCTTTCTCTGTAGCTGGCTCGCGGTCCAGATCGGACTGGCCAAACTGCCCACAGGAGTGACTTGGAAATCGATCGCCGGGGCAGGCTGCCTTGCGGGAATCGGCTTTACAATGTCGCTCTTTATCGCGAGCCTGGCATTTGAAGGCGACCTGTTGAGCGCAGGAAAGATCGGTACCCTGCTTGGCTCTTTCGTGAGTGCCGTCCTGGGCCTCACGCTTCTGACCCTGTTCCTACCGCCCGCTCTGGCGACCACGAGTGAGTGAAAGCCGAGTTAGAAACGGGGAGACACGTCGCTGCGTCCCGCGGAATTGACCTAACTCCCATTTGCTGCTAGCCTTGCTGAGTCGATTTGGCCTAAATTTAGCCCCAACCTCCCTAACAATCCTGCATGTGCCTTGGTAACTGATCGCGTCTCTAGCGGCGAGTCCGCAGAATCACCCCCTGTTCTTACATTTGATCAGCTCGGCCTGTCGGACGTGATGTTGGCCTCGCTCGCCGACGCCGCTTACCACAACCCCTCGCCCGTGCAAGCCGGCATCATTCCCCGTGCGCTCGCCGGAAAAGATGTTCTGGGCCAAGCCCGCACCGGTACCGGCAAGACCGCTGCGTTTTCGATTCCGATTCTCGAACTGCTCGAAGAAGGCAAAGCCGGCAGCCTGCCCCGCGCGTTAGTGCTTGTTCCCACGCGTGAACTCGCCGTGCAAGTCAAAGATGAAATGAGCAAGCTTGCCAAGGGACGCAAGACGCGTTGCATCGCGGTCTATGGCGGCAAGCCGATCCGTCAGCAAATCACCAAGCTCACCAAGGGATCCGACATTGTCGTGGGCACCCCCGGCCGCGTGATCGACCTGCTCGCCCGCAACGCGCTCAATCTCAACGAACTGAAATTCGTCGTGCTCGACGAAGCCGACCGCATGCTCGACATCGGTTTCCGGCCCGACATCGAAAAGATTTTGCGCCGTTGTCCCAAAGAACGGCAAACGCTGCTCTTGAGCGCGACCGTCGCCCCCGCCATCGAACGGCTCGCCCAGCGGTACATGATCGAACCCGAGGTCATGGACTTTTCTCCCAAGAACAAATCCGTCGACACTATTGAACAGCGCTACTTTTCGGTCGATGAAGAACGCAAGTACGACTTGCTTGTCCGCTTACTTCATCGCGAACAGCCCGAGCAGGCGATCGTATTCTGCCGGACGAAGCGCGGCACGGATCGGCTGCACAATAAGCTCTCCAAGAAACTGCCCGACATCGACGTGATCCACGGCGACCTGCCCCAAACGGCTCGCGACCGCGTGATGCGCAAATTCCGCGATGGCGACGTGACGATTCTGATTGCCACCGATGTCGTTGGCCGGGGTATCGACGTATCCAACATCTCGCACATTATCAATTACGATCTCCCCCAGTCGTCGGATGATTATGTCCACCGCGTGGGACGAACAGGCCGCATGGGCCGCGAAGGGGTGGCTTATTCCTTCGTCACCCCCGAGCAAGGCATCGAGCTCACCCGCATTGAAATGCTGATCAACACGCTCCTCAAACGCGACGAAATCGAGGGCTTTCAAACCGTTGCCTCGTCCGCTCCGCCGCGCGAAGCACCAGCAGCCACTGAGGACAAGCCAGCCGAGCCCCCCAAACCGGCTCCTCCTGGTCAACGCCCCCGCCGCCGTCATCGCCGCGGCCTCTAGAAGTTAGCCGGTATCGTCCCGATACCGTTTACCCAGGTGCCTCTAGCTGCGATGGAACCACTTTCCGTCGGTCGGTACAATAAAACATCCCTAGCCGCGATTCAACGAATCGCCGGGAATCTGCGATTTATTGAATCGCGGCTACTTGCAGAGATCTTTATGAAACTGGTTTTGCTGGGCACAAGCGGCTATCACCCCAACGATCGAAGGCAGACCGCTTGCCTGATGCTGCCCGAATTGGGCGTGGTGTTCGATGCCGGCACGGCCATGTTTCGCGTCGCCGATCACGTGCAAACCGACACGCTCGACGTGTTCCTCTCGCACACCCACTTAGATCACTGCTTTGGCCTGACGTTCATGTTCGACATTATCCCCGCCGGGCCGCTCAAGCGCGTGACCGTCCACGGAGAAGCCGACAAGCTGCAAGCCATCCGCAAGCATCTGTTCCACGAAGAACTGTTTCCGGTCGATCCTCCGTTCGAAATGCAGCCACTCGCGGGCAAAATAAAACTTGCTGACGGCGCAGTCCTCACGCATTTTCCGTTAAAGCATCCCGGCGGATCGGTCGGTTTTCGCATCGATTGGCCCGACCGCTCGCTGGCGTATGTCACCGACACCGTGGCCGCCAAGAACGCTGATTACATTAAGCACATCCGCGGTGTTGATCTCTTGATCCACGAATGCTTCTTCTGCGACGATCAACCCGAGCAAGCCGAACTCACCGGCCATAGCTGCCTGATGCCCGTGGTAGAACTCGCCGCCGCCGCCGAAGTGAAGAAGCTAGTGCTCGTACACATTAATCCGGTTTACGACGAAGACGAATGCTACGACCTCGCCGCAGCAAGAAAAATCTTCCCCAAAACATCAATCGGCACCGATGGCATGGTGGTGGAGTTTTGAAGTCGGCTAGCCGCGATTCAACGAATCGCCGGTCTGCCTTGCTTGACCAATGCTGCGAAGAGTAACCCAAAAACGCTTAATACGGCCGCATTAGGTTCCGGCACAGCGACATTCGCACTCAAAGCATTGTTATTACCGTACTGCGATTGCCAGATCGCCAAATCTTCAGCGCTAAAAGGGTTAGGTGATTCACCACGCTGCCAGGCAAGAAAGTCCCGACCATTGATGTTGCCATCGTTGTTGAAATCAGCTGTTATGGGAGTTAGCAGCAAAGGTGTTGAACTCACAACTCCACCCGCCAGATCGCCGTAACCCACGATCTGTCCGGCCGAGTTTGCAAAAGAAGCCTGGAAAAGTTGCTGCCATCGGTTAGCTGCAAGACCACTTTCAACGAGTTCACCCAGATCGTGCAATCCATCCTCAACACTAAAGTAGAACGGCTTATATCCTAAATCGTTGTCAAGTTCGTCAAACGCCTGATAGTACCCAAGCGCGTAGCCGTCGTCGCTGAGATGATGAACAGTACTATAAGAAAAACCATCGCTCCGCATTGAGAGCCTCAATGGAAATGTTTGATCGAGCGCCGCGTCATAAAACCATGCGTCTTGGGCAAAGTTTTCGGCATCTAAGAATCGTGTTGAAGAGCCTGTGGCTTGTCCTGCAATATTAATCAATCGCGCGACACTGACTTCTTGTCCGGCTGGTCCAATGTATTCAGCACCATAGAGGCCGATTCGCTTTGTCATGTTTCCATCAAAATACCAGGCACTATACCCGTTGTCATGATCGTTGCCTGTAGGTGCATATTGGACTGAATTACCGATGACATGGCCGAATTCACTGATCTTGGCGGGAAAGCTTTCACGCTTCCCCGCGTTATTTGTATGTTGCGAGTCGATCAAACCTATCCTTGTTGCTTCTATACCATCGTAAACCCAAGCAGTCACACCCAAATGAATAGAACCTCCATTCCAACGCGCCGCATAGCCGACAGCCTGACCAGACTCATTGAGATCCAGAACCGCACTGCCCGAAACTCCCGAACTCGAAGTATGCTCGGAATCATACAATCCGAACTGTGTTGTCGTGCCATTGTGGTATATCCAAGCACTTTGGCCGACGCTCGTTGTCCCTTGATACCTTTGACTGGCGCCAATCACATGGCCAGTTGAATTGATCTTCGTTGCCCATGTGAAGCGAAGCCCCGAGGTTCCCGTATGCTCGGCGCCAGTTAAACCAAGCTGAATCAAGTTGCCGTTCTCATAAAACCAACTCGTTTGCCCAACAGTTGTTAAACTCGGAATATACTGCCGAGACCAGCCGATCACCTGCCCAGCATCATTGATATTCAGTGCCGCACTATCGCGATATCCATCGGCGCGTGTGTGATCCGTATCGATATAGCCAATTTTTTGGGTCGTTGTACCATCAAAAACCCAGGCACTGCGTCCTATGTACTGGCTGCCGTTGTAACGACTTGAGCTACCAGTGACTTGATTCGAGGAGTTGACAAAATCTCTCATGCCAGGATAGACGACCCCACTGGGATCAAGTTCGCTGTATCGAAATCCATCACTCCGTATGTGTTCAGCATCTGTGAGACCGATATCGCGGGTCGACGCACCATCATAAAGCCAAGTGGCAAGGCCAGTCTCTTCCTCCCCTGGCCAAAGCGTTGCAATGCCCACGACCGATCCTTGGGAATTCAAGTCAACTGGATAGATGTCCTTAAGCCCGCCCGTGCCAAGGTACTCTGGACCCACGGGACTGATGTCGAACGTCTGTGTGCCATCGAACAACCACGCACTACTGCCAGCGCTCTCGCCATTCACGTAACGGCTCGATGTCCCCGCAACGTAACCATCGTCGTTGATCAACTCGGCGTATCCATGACTCTCGCCGTTAAAAGTGTGAATCGCATCCGTCAGTCCCAAGGATCGAATCGAATACGTCGGTGCGGCGAAAAGCCGATTATGGACAACAAGACTCATCGCGAGCAGCAAAACAACGCGTGCATTCATGCGAGCATCAACCTGCGATAAGGTAAGAAAAGATCCCAACGAGAAATTTAGTTTAACCCAGACGCCGGGAACTGTCACTTAACGAGTGCTATTTAGGTGTTTTTTTGCATCCCCCGCGCCCTTCTCTGCAGCTCATTCCGATAGCTAAAATGCTCCACCTCCAACCGATGCCGCGGTGAATCCACATACGTCCGCCCGCCACGCCAGGCTTGATCGTTGCGATCCTTAAGCTGCTTAAACCCCAGCGTGTGTGACGACCTCTCTTGCAAGCCCTTTAAGTACCGTGCCACCAACTTCGATTGATCGTCGACGATTCCCCACTGCCCGCTGTCGGGCTGAATCAAACCGATGCAAAACAGATCGTCCCGTTCGGGATGAAAGATGTTGAGATACAAATCCGGCTTGCCGTCGCGCCAATGCAATTGCTCAGTGTCGATAAACGGAAATGAAAGCTTGAATCCCGTGGCGTAGATAATCACATCGAATTCTTCGCTCGTGCCGTCGACAAAATGGACGCATCGCCCATCAAGCCGCGCGATGTTCGGTTTGATCGTAAGATCGCCATGCCCAACGCGGTCATGGATTCGTGAGTTGATGATCGGATGGCTCTCAAACAGCTTGTGATCGGGACGCGGCAGTCCCGAAAGTTCCGGCGGGCCAATCACCCAGCGGATGATCAACTTCGAGGCCACTCGCCGTGCCCACAGGGGCAATCGCCAGCGGAGCAACCGTTCGCCGCATTCGTCGATCGGTTTGCCTTTGAAGAACTTGGGAAGAATCGGATACCCCCGCCGCCAACTCTGCATCGCACGGCTGGCATAAGTCGCGGCCTCCACCGCCAAGTCACAACCCGAGTTGCCACCCCCCACGACCAACACCCGTTTGCCAACAAGTACGTCGGGCGTTTTATATTCGCTCGAATGAAACACCTGGCCCGTGAACTCACCAGGAAAATCGGGGAACTGCGGATCCCAATTGTGCCCGTTGGCGATGACGAGCCCGCGATAAACACGCTCCTCACCATTGGCGAGACGAACGCGAAATCCTGAGTGATCGCTCACTAGCCGCGACTCAACGAGTCGCTGGTCCCTGCGATTTGTTAAATCGCGGCTATTTGTAAAAGGCTCCACCCACTCCACCGCCGTGTTGAATTGAATATGCCCGAGCAATCCAAAATGCTCGGCATAGCTCCGCAAGTAGCGAAACACCAACTCGTGGTTGGGATACTCCGGATAATCCTCCGGCATGGGGAAGTCGCTGTACTCGGTGAGCCGCTTCGACGAAATCAAGTGCGTCGATTGATAGATACTGCTCGCCGGCTTGCCGTAGCACCAATTCCCGCCGATCGCGTCTTCCCGCTCTAGGCAATCGAACGGAATCCCGTGATCCAAGAAATTCTTAACCACGGCCAAGCCGGAAGTCCCCGCGCCAATTATGCAATAACGGTCTGAAGTGTCGGTGGTCATGCTGTCTATTATGTCTCAACAACCCGCCCCCGGTTAGCCGGTCGTGTCCCACATCCGATCTCTTGACACCCCGCCCCGAATACTGTACATAAGTTTACATGTCGGCCACGTCCTCCCAATCCCGGAAAGACCTGCGCACCCTCCCCGGGGCCAACATTCGTCGGCTCATGGCCCGGTTCAACATGACCATGCAAGGGGTCGTCGACGCCACGGGGGTCGACGAACGCACGTTGCGGAGCATCTTACGCGGCGAAACCTCCCCCCACGCCCGCACGCTGCACAAGCTGGCCGAAGGCTTGGGCATCGATAGCGACGAGCTGTTTCACGACGCCTTCTTCTCGGAACATCCCGAATTTGATCGAGCCACCAACCAGCAAGTCACCGAGGCGATTCGCAATCACCCCGAGCTTTTTGAGGATTGGACCGAAGCCGAATTCAACGAGCTTTACAGCCGCGTGGCCGTCGGCGGCGAGCTCACCGCAGCCGGGGCGATCGCAACCGCCACGGCCATGAACGCCCGCCGCGAATTGCTCTACCAAGTCTCGGTGATCCTCGAAACCAGCGAAGCCGAAATCCTGCGCGAAATGATCGGCCTGCTCTATCGGAGAGTCACGAATGTTAATTCGAAAACCAATAATGCCTAATTTTTATTCCACCCGCCTCACCACTACCACCGGCAACACATCAATCCGCTCCGCTTGCTGATACGATTGCAACACATAAATCGTCCCATCACCCGCGACAAAACGGTCGTGTGGTTCGAGCACCAGCGACTCTCCCAGAATAATCCGAAACGTCGCTCGCCCAGCTTGCTCATCGTCGACGCTCACTTCCACGGGCTGAATTCGCACGGGTAGCGCGGTCGCCACATACGTGTAACCGACAATCTCCGGCGTCTCGCCGTCACTCCACACGGCCCGCTCGACGTCAACTCGCTCACCACACCCATAAGCAATCCGCAATTCGCGCGTCGCGCATTTCCAACGCCCCAGCAGCGGCAATTCTTCGACTTCAAGAATCGTCCAACGATGATCGGCGCCGTCCAGCACCACGTCACCCACTTGCGGGGAAGCATCTTCGGCTAGTACCAAATGCCATTCCGCATTGGCCTCGACGACCATACCGCTTGAAGGTTCAGCTTCGCGCGTACGCATTTGCTGCCGTCGCGCTGTCAGCACCGACACGGTCGCGTTGGAATCGCGCCGCCGCAGGGTCACTTCTTCCAGGCCGTCCACAATCTGTGCAAAATCCGTGGCAATATCCATTAGGTCATCCCCTGCGAACGGCATTCAAACGGTCGATAACCAGCCAGCTTCAAATCGCACCATTCAATCGTCTCTTGCAACGCCCGCACGTATTCGGTCCACGACACATGCTGGCCATCGATCGTGTAACTCGGCTTTGGACTTTCCCGCAATTCCACGAGCTGCGCGAACGTGTTCGCGCGAATCGTTTCAATCTGTTCAATATCCGTTGGCATATTTTTATTTCCTCTACTCCCTCCCCTAGCCGCTCCCGCAAGGGAGGGGGACTGCTTCTAAATGCACTTCAACAAAAACCGAAACACAATCTTCTGCCCCGAGACGGGCAGCAACTCGTAACGCACCTGATACCGCCGACCCGCTTCGGTGAATGCCTCCGCCTCCGAAACATCCAACTCGTGCCGAAAGTTGTAACCCACCTCGTCCGCCGTCCAGCCACCGCCAGTTTGCAGCGAATCAAAGATGATCGCCTCGACGTCGAGCGTGACCTCGTCATGCCCTTCGACCGCAATCAGACTTTCTGGCTGATCCGTTGCCAACGCGAAGATCGTGTAGTTCGCACTGGCCACCGAGGCTTGGTTGATCGGCTCGGCTTGGCCATCGACCACGCGTGCCATCAACACGGCCGTCCCGTGTCGAAAAACCGTTCCTTGAATATCCTTGGCGATTCCCATTAGCTTTCTTCTCCCCACAGCTCCCCAATGTTCACACCCGCCCCCGCGATCTGACTTTCTGCTTGTCCAGGTTGGCTTGCTTGGCCAGGTTGGCCATCTGCCAAATTCATTCCGCGCAACTCTCCCCGCGCCAACTGAAACGGCGCCCAGCGACGAAACGGCATTGTTCGCGCACCAAAGTTTTGTCGACAAAAAATCCGGGGATGATCCACCGCAGTCGGTGCCACACTCGCGGTTGCAACTGGTCCCCGCGCGGGCCAATTCAATTGACGCGCACAACATTGATACACCGCTAATTGAAAACTCACCGGCAAACATAACGGCGAGAAACCCAAAGCCAGCTGTCCCACTTGCCCTGCAGATAGCGCAGTTTTGAAAATGGCCGCCTCGGCCACATCCACGGCATCGGTTCCCAGATTGCCCAAGGTATATTGATTGGCCCCGTCAAACACGCGATTCTGTGAGCTCGTCCCCACATGACCGCCATCGAGATAAACCCGCCGCAAGTTGGACGCTTCAAACACCCCTGCCACATGATGCCACTCGCCCGTCGGCATTACTGCGCTCGACAAGGCCGTCGTGCTTGATGTGATAAAACTAGCCGCCCCGACCACATTACTGGCATGACCCGCGTAAACAAGACGGTGGTAGGATCCCGTCGTTGAATTGCCAATCCCCATCAACGTCAGCAAGCTGTTCACGTTCGGCACGCGAAACCATCCCGCCAGCGTAAACGGATAACCCGTAATACCCACGGCCCCTAAATCAATGAGGCTTGTCAGATTCACACCCAGTCCCACGGCTATACCTCCTTAACCGCGACGCCTACCAATTCCCAATCGCCAGCCATCGTGTCGGCCCCGTCCGAGGCCAAGCGAGTGATTTGCACACGCAAAATTTCACCTGCCTCTAAATCCGCGACGCTCAGCGCATCAAATTCGCTTTCCACCAACACTCCACTCGTCGCGGGACATGCCACAACGAGATCACCACTAACGCTCGCCGCAGGCAGAGAATCGAGGTTAATTCCAGCGGCAATTGGCGTCAGCTCCACGCGCAGCTTCACGTTCCCGCTGGTAGCTGATGTTGATGTTCCCGTCACAACAACATGAAGCTCGCCCCCTTTGTAGTGGCTCGGCACAACCGCCTGAAATTGTGCGGACTCATTCGCACTCGCATCGAAATCGAGCACGACGAACTCTCCCCGCAAATCGAGCGTGGCAAAATTCGCCGTCGGCGGATGATTCGCCAAAGGATCAAAAACCAAAATCGTGTCACCTGTTGCCATCTTGAATCTCCAACGCCCAGGGGTTGCAACCCCTGGGCGTGCCTCCCTTAACCGTTCACACTTACCCCGTACACTTCACCACGAACCGCGGATTGATCACCGCCGCTGCGCCTCGTTCGCTCGCCTTGAACCGCAGCAGGATGTCGTTATTGAAATCCGCCTCGCTGTTGATCGGCGCTTGCGTCACCGTGATCGGCCAGTTCTCCATGTAAGCAAACGCCTTCCTGAAGTCGCCCACAAACCACCATTTCTTCGCTTCGACGGCCGCGACCCCAGCGGCGATGACCCGGCGATAAGCCAATCGGCTTTCCACGACCTTGTAATTGCCCAGCGGATTGGCCGCCGTGGTTTGCGTGGCCGCGCCACTCGCGCCGTAGTTGATCTCGACGGCATTGAACACTCGGTGCGCCGCGTGACGGTACGCCGGCATCACCAGCACGGTCGTCCCTCGCACGAGTACCGGCTCACCCGTATTAGGATCGAGCATGTCGGCGAACAACTGCTCCGCCGCGTCGACGTTCGTCCAATCCACGAGCGCGATGCCACCCAATGAGTTCACCCACGGCCCGTTGGCGTAATAAGTGTCGTAACTCGTGCCGTTGGCCTTGTAGTTGTTCGTCTCGCCGATCACGACGTCGAGCAACCGCTTTTCCTTGTTCAGGCCGAGGATCTCACCCACTTCCGCGGCACGGCTCAAAATCAAATGAGTGCGATCGAAGAAAATTGCTTCTTTCGTCACCGGCACAATGAAACCACGCTTCGCCGTATTAGGTGTTTCGATGAAGTCTTCACCGAATCCGAGATGCGGATAAGGCATCCCCGGCGGAACTTCGTCAATGTTCTCCTTCAACCGCCCCACGCCTGGAATCTTCTCGCCATCAAGCCGCGTCGGAATGGTCTGCACCAGCTTCGACACGACAAACGCTTCTTGCGTGTAGGCATCCAGAATCTTGGCATGCACCACTTGCCCCGCGACGTTGAGAAACGCGGTGACGTCGACCCCTTCCATCGATTCCGTCACACTCACCTGCCCACTCGAGCGCGGGTCCAACAAGCGAACCCACTGTCGACCATCTGGCACGAGCGCCTCCGCCAAATCACGGATCGAAAAATCCTCGGGAGCCAAATGCTTTTTCTCTAAGGCCTCCGACAGGTGCGCGACGGTCCGCTCCGCACCATCCAATTCATAACGTCGTTTCAGTTCTCGATAATTCAATGACACGAATGTCTCCTTGGTAAAAATGTTCCGTAAGTCTTGGCGAGCCATAAGCGTGAGTGCCTAGCGTTTCTCCGGTCGCTCACGCTCCCGGCTCGCCATCCCCCTATGCCGCGGCTTGCGGCCCCCCCTTCACCAACGTGCTCACCACGTCCACCAGCACTTTGGCTCGCGCCGGCGATACGCGCTTCACACACCGACCAATTGCCAGATTCGGAGTCGCCACCTCATCAACCAACTGATTGTCGAGCTCGCCCCCGCCCGCATCGTTGCCACCCAGGAAGTCGCCCACGTCGAAAGTCGCCGCGGCACAATCGAATTCAAACACTCCAGTCGTCGCCACGCGAATCGGATCCGACACCCCCACCGGCGAGCACTGCATCGCGACCCCCACGAACTTGTCGTGAAACGATTCCTGTGTCGCCGCCAAAGTTTCCTCTGCTTCAAGTACACCCGCGGGACGCACGTCATCGGTTTCCAAATACACGAGATCGCCAATCTCGATCGGGATGTCCGCATCCACCGGCATCATCACAGGATTCGTTTCGCCATACCGCCATCGCATAACATTCGACATCAATTGCCTCCAATCAAACAAACATGTGTAATAGCCGCCGACGGAAGTCGACGGCCTGACCAGTTACTTACCCACCTTCAACGCCCGCGCGAAATCCACCGACGTGCTTTCACTCGCTGCGCGTGATTCACGCACGGCCAGCTGATCGCGCGAACGGGGTCCCGACGTCCGCCACCACGCGTCGTGCCAACTCGAAGCCTTGCGCACCAGTTCCGCCCGTTCCACGATCCGTCGTTCCACCTCGTGCTCGTCGCCGAGCGCAAGTAGCGTTTCAATAAACGCCGCGTTGACGATCCCCTCGCCTTTACCACTGGCAACACCCAAACGAGCCGGCACGGGCAAGCCATGCTTGACAAGCAATTCACTGATTCGCTGCCCACGCTCCAGCACGGCAATCCGCGCGGACGTTTCTTCATGCAGCGTTTTCAATTGCGAATTACTTGATGCTTCGATTTCCGCGAGCAAGTCCGGCCGATGAAGCTGTAGATTTTCCAGCGTCAGCGCGTCCCAACAGCCTAGTGGCTGCTCAACCTGCTCGAATAACCCTTCCGTCGCAGCCGGATCGGCCACCAAATCGACGCTCTGCACGCGCGTGATTTCCTCCACAAACGTTCCTTCCTCCGTGCGGCTCAACTTGGCTTGCACGTTGTGCGAAAAGCCCACGTTCCGCGGATTGTGCTCGGCATCCCAAGCCAGTTGCTCGGCAAGTGCGTGCTTGGGATTGAAATGCAAATTGCCGAACAATCCTTCCCCCGCGCGAAATTCCACGTCCCGAATCACACCGATGCGGTCTTGATAATCCCGCGGAGCAAGCGGCCCGTCTTTGGGATGATTCACATTGACTTTGGCGTCTTCATACAACGTCGACGCCTGCACCAACGCCGCTTCGCGATACCGCCGACCGTTGCGGGAATGAAGCCCAATCAACTTCACCCCCCACAGCACTCCCTCCTCGCGATCAATCCGCAACGACACCCCCCGCGAGTCGGCATATTCCTGGATTTGCTCGTTTTGTTCTGTTTCCATTTTCTCGCTTTCTTTCTGACCGTAGGCCGGAACAAGCCGTGCGCAGTTCCGGCAATGAATCCGTAAAAAAGTTTCCTGCCGGAACTCGCTACACTCGTTCCGGCCGACACATTCCTGTAAGTCCACAAAAAAAGCCCCGGCCGAGACACATGTCTCAACCGGGGCTTAAGTGTGATACCAGCATTTCTGCCGGCTCAGTTAATACCCAAAATAGCTGTCAGCTATTAGCTCTTAGTTTTTAGCCAAACAATTACTCTGGCTAACAGCTAAAAGCTAACGGCTAATCGCTTTTCTTACCTCACCATTCTCTCCACCGCCACCTTCGTGTATTGAATATGTCCATCCTGCACCGTGATCGTCACACTCGCCGAGCCATGAAACCCCGCCACGCAGGCGTTCTCAATCACCTTCTGAAACTCGGCTTGTGCGACCTGCCGTTTGTCGACCTTCGCACTCGTGGTATTTGCTCTCATCATGCGTGTGAACATACCACAACCCGGTGGCCATTTCATTAACGATTTTTGGCCACTTCGAATTTTCTTAATTCCCTTATCTTCACGCAGAGGCGCAGAGATCGCAGGATTTGTGAACGCCAGTTACCTCTAATTATTTATTAGTGCCAATTAGCGTCTATCAGCGGTTCGAAAATCCGTGTTTCTTCCGTGTTCATCTGTGGCTTATTTTCTCTGCGGCTGATTTACACAATCAATTTCAACTTCATGAGGACCTGTGCGGCGGTCTGCTCGATGGTCGCGTTCGTCGCGTCGATGAGAGGATAACGCCGGCGCTGGCATTCCGTCTCGAAGTCCAACACCTCGCGAATCACACTTTTCAGATCGTCGTACTCGGTTCCCGGCGCGCCGGCTTCCTTCATTCGCTCGACACGAATTTCATGCAATCGCTTGGGCTGCATCGTCAAAGCGACGATCTTCTTCTTGGGAATTCTGGTTAGCTCGGCGGGGAATCCCGTCGCCGGCGAAATTGCCACGTTCGCCACTTTGTAACCACGCGATCCCAAATACAACATCGTCGGGCTTTTACTCACGCGGCTCAATCCCACGAGCACGATATCTGCCTTACTCAGCGTCGAGAGACCCAGATTGTCGTCGTGTTCCATCGCGAATTCCATCGCTTCGATCCGCCGCTGATAAGCTGCGTCCATGCTGTGTAGTCGCGTCAGATCGTTGTTCGAAAACTGCCCCACGCAGTCTGCCAGGAAATCAAACAGTGGCCCCGTCAGATCAAAATGAGGCAGCCGCTGGCGTACGCAGTAAGAGCGGACCAACTGCTTGCTGCCTGCATCGGCCAGGCCATGGATCACCATCACCTGCGAACCACTGATCCCTTGCAGAATCTGCTCGATCTGCTCCGGCGTAGTGGCCAACGGATGCGGCACGATCTCGAACTCGATGTTGGAAAATTGTGTCGCGGCCATCGTTGCCATGCGAAACAGCAAATCTCCCGTCGAGCCCGAGATTAAGTGCATCGTGTACTTCTCGCGCACTTCTTCGGATTGATCGGAACGGCTCGCCGTGTCCTTAACGTTCTTCTGAGAGGTCTGTTTTTTGGCCATGCTGTTGTTGTAACGATTCCAGCGAAACAAGTACACCAATCCCTGCTTGACTTCGCTATTGAAGAATAGACCGCAGACAAACGCGGATTGAACGGATTCTCACGGATTTGATTTCGAAACAGTGAATTCTAATCTGCGTTAATCCGCCGAATCCGTGTTCATCCGTGGCCTATTCCCATCCGCCGACTATCCTCCTTCCGCCTTCCCCCTTCCACCTTTCTTCTCACCCCCTGTGCATCACCAAATTCTTCTGCTCCTGGTCGTAATCCAATCCCAACTTCAAGCTCCACGTTTGCGGCGAGAGAATCCCTTTCTCATACGCGATCTTCTCCACCTGGGCCTGCTGTAATGTGTTCCTCACTTCCAAACTCGGCGGCGTGATTTGGATATCGACCCACTTATGAACTTCCAGGGGCAACCGCCCCGCATCGACGGCATGGGCAATCACCCGCCACAAGAGTTCGCGGTCTTCGTTCTTGAGATTTCCCTGCAATCGCTCGAACATCTTCACCGCCGGACCTTCGGCTACCAATGTCGAAGCGTAATTCGAGTTCGATGCATCCGACGTAAACATAAACTCCGGCATCACCAGCCGCGCGGCCACTGCCCGCAACTCTGCCTGCAACACGGCCACGAAATTGCTCGCATCGATCCCCGACGCGGGAAAATCGTAATCCATCCCCGCCGGTGCATCGAGAATCGTCCCTGGAGCATACTGCGAGAGATACCGCGTGCGACCGCCAATCGTCGACGTCTGACTTTGGTCGGCGACAAATTGCTCCACGCCCGATCTCGATGCCCCGCGATGTTTGCGAATCAACGCGATGGCCGATTGAATCTCCGCGACGACACTCATGTTACGCAGCAACTTTTCGATCCGCCGCAGATTCTTCCGCACTGGAAAATACAACGGCAACCCACGCTTCACGTTGGCATCAACATTCGCCTTACGATGTTGAATCTCCGCGGCGTTCACCGGCTCACCGTCGATGTAGTACCCAAGCACCGATTCCACGTCGTGCTTCTCGGTGTGAATGCCAAAGCTCGCCTCAGGCACATTAGCGACCTCGCGCGGCGTGGTCACTTGATCCGGTTCCACGAATCGCGTGCGTGTCACGCCGTCGGCATCGATAAACAATCTCAAGAAGACTTCGCCATCGCGATCCAACCGCCGCACGATCTCCTGCTGCCGTGCCTGCCAACGATTCACGAGCAAAAACTCATCAATGACGGCCTGCACTTCCGCTTCCAATTCCGCGGGAGCGTCGATCCCTTTCCGCACGCAGGCCCGATAGACGTGCCCCGTTCCGACCAAATAGCTTACGCGGTTTTCAATGCCGTTGATCGCAAACTCGTTCGTATTTACCAGATGTCGCACCTGATTGCGAACTTCAGCCAACTCCTGCTCCGTGGCAAACGGCACGCTCAACCGAGGACTCCCCTGCCCTCCGACCGACAACATGTTCCACATCTGCCCCGTGTCATCGAGGTACGCTTCACGCGGATCGACAAACAAATCCCACAAGGCATCAAACGCCTCCGACAACCGTGATTCCCAACGCTCTGCTTCTAAGTTCATGTTTTTCTTTCCTTCTTTGCAAACCAGTAGCTGACTTGTCATTCTGAGAGAGCCTGAGCGACCGAAGAATCTTGCCGGCCACATCTAAAACGTCTAGAGCCTGTTTGAGTAGGCAAGCCAGATTCTTCGGGTCGCCATGTTTTCCCTGCGGGAGTTTATGGCTCCCCTCAGAATGACCTTGTACTGCCTAGGCTCCCTCGGAATGACATTCGTTAACTTTTACTCACCCACAATCAATCTCATCCCCAAACCATCATCCCTCGTCCCACCTCGAAACACTTCCTCCGCCAACCGCAACGCCATCTCCAGCGCATCCGGCCCGTCGTCGTGCGAGCCCAATGGAAAATCTTGCAGTTGATTGACCAGCAACTTCGTCGACGCGTTGCCGCGTAAGAATCGCAAACGCCGCTGCGATAAATAGGGTCCTAGCCGGCGAATCCGCATTCGCTTGTTGGCAAAGTTGTGAATCGCACTCGGCACGCACCAGAAAATGCCTTGCCGCGCGAACGCCGCCACAAATTGGTCAGCCAACAACTCCTGAAACTGATTCGCCTCGACACCAAAGGCCTGAGCCTGATACTTCTTGCATAATGCCACACCATCGCTCACGATCCGCTGCGTGTCCCGCCGTGCCAGATCCGCCGCCACGTAAAGAATTCCCGTGCGGTCGACGCCCAGCACCGCAAACGCCGAGTAATCGCCATGCCGCGACTCCCGGCCTTTGCTCGGATCGAGCGCGATCGTCGTGAATTGCAAATCCTGTGGCCAGTAGTCAAACCAAATTTCGTCACCAAAATACTCGGCGGGCCATTCGCACTTCTCCGGATCAACCGGCGAATTCTGCTTCTCGCGTTCAAACGCCGTACGGCCACTCTCGGCCCGCATTTTCATCAGCGTGTATAGATCCTCTTCCGCCGGCCACAAAAGGACCGCACCAAGTTCCATTGCCGCGCGATTCTGCTCGAAGAAGATAAGCGCATTCTGTGCCGCTCCGGGGTTCTGCGGATCACAGTAAAGATCTTCCCACTCTTGCCAGAGGTCCATATTGGCCGGCCAATCCTCGATGGCCGCAAACTTCCGCGTGATCCAACCTGCTGACTGGTCATGCAATTGCATCGCCAACGCCTGGCGGTGCAAGGCCGTCGCCAGATTGATCACGTTGGTATTCTTGTTGCCGGCCTTCAGCAACGTGCCATGAAACCACGACCGGCTGCTTTCTCGTTGGCGAGCCGATTGCATGTGTCCGTCATTCTGCAAATCGTCGCACACAATGAGCGACGGCCGGGCAGCCCTTTCCCGGCGACCGCGCAACTTTTGCCCCGTGCCGAATGATTCAATCACCGTACCGTTGGTAAGCTTGATCCGATTCCCAGCGTGAGTTCGACAACGCACGTGAGGGTAATGCTCTTGGAGCACTTCGTTCGATTCCAGTTCGGCCTTGATGTTCTCCAAGTGAGCCTGAGCTTGTGTTTTCGTATCTGAAATGATCCAAATATATTCTTCCCACCCTTCGAGCGCTGCCCGCAACACGTAGCAGAGCGTGCCGATGGTCGACTTCGCCCCGCCGCGCGGCCCCATAACATTCAATTTTGTTCCCCGTCGTAAATGCATTTCGTCGAGTTGATCACCCAACCACTCGTGCATCTGTGAGGGAGCTTTGCAGAAATGATTGGGCAAATACCGCTGTCCCCACTCCAGCGTGCTCAGTTGCTGATGATTGGTTGCTAATTTCTTTTGTCGCCCGTGAATCTTCAGGGCCTGCGAAAGCCACACCACCACCATCGCCAATCTCGAAATCCAGCGATGAGCACTCGCGAAAAAGTAGCCACTCCCTTTGTACATCACTGTGCGTCTTCCTTACTTTCAGATCCTGCCATATCTTTAGGTTCCGGTTCCGCGAGAGCGAGCACCGATCTCGGCAGCACGCCCCCCGCTTCTTGTTCCAACGTAATCGCCAGCGCCGCCAGGCTTGTTACCAATCGTTCACGGTCGTCCTCGCGAGTGACTTCACGAAACACGATCTCCACCAACTCGTCGATGAGCTCCTGAATCTCCGCCGTCGTTAAACCTTTGGCCGTGCGACGTGAGTATCGTTTCTGCGCTCGCCGTTCGAGCCACCACGTCGCAGCCCTCCAGTTCTTTTCATCTTTACTGGCCGCGTGGAGCAGTTTCATTCTCAGAAACTCCGCTTGCCCTTCGGCGCGCAGCAAGACTTGCTCAAACTCGGGGTCGCTTTTCAGCACCTGCCGCAATCGCTTAACCGTCCACCCCACGGCCTTCGCCGCCATCTCGCGGTCACAACCCATCGCAAGCATCGTACGCACGGTTTCCTGCTGATCCTTCAGGTTCTCGTCGCTCATGATTCCCCCACAAACTCAAACGACACCACCGCCCGCCCCGTCGAACTACGGTACTGCTGAAACTGACTCACGCCGCGCGAACTGGAACCTGTTTTCTTGACGTTCACCGTCTTCCACAGCGGCGAATGTTTACAGTGTCGAATCAACGCCGGATGACTGCTCGTGACGTTGATCCGAAATCCCTCTCGCCGATGAAGCGCCGCCACCGCAGCCACCACCTTCATACCGATGCCCATCCCCTGATAATCCGGCAATGTCACGATCCGCGTGAACCGCCGATGAAGTTTGCGGGTGATGATCGGCACGGTCGCACAAAACGTCACCGGCTCGCCGTTCCAGAGTCCCAAATAACACCGGGCCCCGGGCGCGAGCGAACCACTCAGATAGTGATGTCGCGCAAACAATTCCCACGCAGCCATTTGGCAGCGATAGACTTCCAAGTGAATCGTCGGCCGCCGAAGCCGCCTCCGTTCTAGCCGACCCGTCGCCATATCAAGCACCCAATCCGCTTCGAGCCACTCCGCCACGTCGTAGTGGCACGTCACCGCAATAAACCGGCACGGAATGCTGCCGCGACGAATCCCCTTGGCAATCGCCGTGGAGCACGCCTTCGCCACGTTGCGATCCACGACGCTCGTGTATTCGTCAAAGACAACGAGTTGCGAGTTTCGCGTTTCGAGTTCATTTTCTTTCCTCGCAACTCGCGACTCATAACTCGCCGCTAATGCTTTCGCCAAATCACACCGAAACCTCTCCCCACAGCTCAGCACCTGATACGGCTTGATCCACGACGGCGGCGAACTGAATCCCACCGCCGTGAAGAGTTCCACGACCTGCCTCACGGGAATGTCACCAAAGCAATCGATCACCGCCTTGTCGCTTGGCCAATCACTTTCGGTATAAAGTTCCGCGCCATAGAATTCCCGCGCGATCGTGCTCTTGCCGCTCCCCGACGGACCAACAATCAGCCCCACTTCCCAATGCTCAGCCAGCGACGGCAGCTCCACGCGAAATCGCTCCGTGCATTTTTCGGCAAGCGGCACGTCGAACATCCCCGCCACCTGCTGCACGCGAAACGAATCAAACACAGGACAGGAAACTTGCACTTCCAACTTCGTCACTTCAACTCCCTAATGCAGAGACTTAACCAGCGCCTAGCAACTCACAACTCCTCATAATGTCAACACCCGACACTTGTATCCCTCACCGCGCATCCGTTCGTAAACTTCCTGCTGCTCGTCTTCATCTTTGCATTCGACAACGACCTGAAACGCCTCAGGGATTTCAACTTCTGGGCGATCACTCGATGCAGCAAACGCGGCGCTCGTTCTTTCCTCCGCTTCTTCAAGCTGCGCGAGCATCGCCACCACGCCAGGACTTTCAAAATCGCAATCGCCCAGCAGTTCGTTGAGACGCTCACCATTGATTTCGGCGAGATCAGCCAGCGGATCGTGCGTGAGCAAAATCTTCGCCGCTTCTTCCTCATCCACATCGAGCACCAACACGGGCACCACTACATCGGGCGTCGTTTCCGCGCGTAAGTGGCCGTCGATCAAACCCAGCCGACCGTCCGGCAGCTCCCGCACCAACAACGCGTCGGCGTAGCCCACTTCCGCAAGCACTCCCCGCAACGCATCGCGTTGATTGTCGGGATGGGTGCGCCAATTCCGCGGATGCGGCACCAACTCCCCGGCGCGCACCCGCCGCAGTTCCTTCACTCGATCACGAATCTGCATGGACTTACTCACTTACTCACTTAATTCACTAATTTCCCCAACAACTCACGCACCTCCTTGATATCACTTCGCAATTCGGTGCGGAGTTGCTGGGTCGAAACCTCGATCGCCGTGAGTCGCGCCCTCACCTCCGCGATCTCACGGCCCGAGGCGAAACGATCTTCGTCGACAACCGCTGGCACTTCGCGATCGACGGCAAACGACGCCGCTGCCGCACCCACTATCGCAGCAATGAGCGTCGCCGCCGCCGGCCAACCAAGTTGTCGTTGTGTCACTTCAGGCATAGCACAACCTACTTACTCGCCCCATTGCCAGCTGTCTCGGTCCGCAAGTTCGGCGAATCGGTCGGCCCCAACGGTTCCTCCGTGGGACGTACACCCGCCGCCAAGTCGACGCGATTCGCATCGCCGGCAAACGCATTCAGATACTCGAGCACCTGCACATAGTTGCCGTACATCCGCATCGAATCTTTCACGTAGATGAACGTCCCGCGGAATCGGCTTTCCAACCGCGTCCAATTCACAATCGCGCGGTCGATGGCCCCCAACAAAATGAGCGCGTTCTGGCTGCGAAAGTTGAGTTGGCTCCCCAACGGGATGTTGGGATCGCTCCCATCCAAGGCCCAAGGCAACGAAATCAAACCACCGGGCGCTTCTTGCACTTCATCGCCACCAAACGGATCTTGCGCGCCGGTGAGCGTTTGCTGCACGTCGGTCGCATGTTCGATCAATTCCCCCAGCGACAACTTGTCAGGGTTGTAAGTCACGCGCCGCCGCATCCGATCCGAAGCGAGCAAATGATCGACGTAATGGTTCTTGGTCGTTTCATCCAAGCCACCTCGCACGCCAAACTCATCGTTCGAGACGATCTCGCTACGAAAATCAAACAAGGGTCCCAAAGCCGCCACGATGTGCAAGTTGCGAAACTCAGTAATCGCACGCCGAAATTGTTCTTTCCCAGGTTCACCCGCAGGCATGTTCTTTCTCCTTTGCAATACTTGATGAATCGTTATTTAGCCGCGGTGCTTGCACCGCGCTCATTACTCACGACAAACTTCGTGGGGGCAATGTCGTTGAATCGTTCTCTTAGTTCCCGCCTCAACTCGTCGGCCCACGCCGCTCGTGCCAAGTCCGCGTCACTGTCGGCAACCGCGTCGAGTCGGTCGAGCGCAAGCCGTCCAGCAATCGCGTCCTGTAACGGGTCACGTCCTTCCAGCTGCGAAAGTCGTAAAAGTTCTCGACCTTCACGGTCATCGCGTTCGATGGGTTGCTCGACTTCGCGAAACGTCGCCTCCGCCATAACCGCGGAGCCCTCCTTACTCGTGTCCGTGGGGAAAGCCACTCCCGCGGCGACCTCCCACGCGCCGCCACAACCATCCCGCCAGCCACCCGCCAAGAGTCGTGGCAGCAACAACACCCCACCCCGTCGCGCCAACGATCCCTTCCGCCGCTCGCGGCTTAGCGCCCCACCCCACCAACTCGCCGCGCGTCACATAGTCGCCACGGTCCTGCTTCCCCCGCTCCAACGCCGCGATCCGCCGCTCAATCTCTAATAGGCTCGGCGAGCCCGCTTCAGCGGGCGGTGAGGGCGGAACCAAAGGCGGCGCAGTAACAACAGGCTGCATCCCCCCACCCTGCGGCACCCTCGGGCAAACCCCATTCGGGCACCGATAAACAAATGTGGTCCGCTTCCCCAACACACGATCTAAAAATCGCCGCAACGGCACGCCCGAACTCGCGTAGGTCACGCCGCCCGTTTCGCCCCACACCACGGCGACCAAATTCCCTTGCTCATCAAACACACCCCCGCCCGAATCCCCCGAGCGCACCGCGTCCCCCACAAGCACACTTGTCTGGCCCGTGTTGTTCGCTTCACCCACGACCGCACCCTGGGCACACCGATACTCACCATGGGGACCAAAACCACAGGCTTGCAGTTGCGCTGTCGGCTGAATTTCAAACGCGACTGGCGCTCGTTCACAATCAGGATTGCTAATCGCCAGCGCCGCCAAATCGGCCTCATGATCGATCGCCACGAGTTTCGCACCGTGTGTTTTGCCTCCGGAAAACTCAACAACGACCGTCCCAACCCCTTCGCTAAACAGATGCGCACAGGTAAGAACCAAACCCTCGCGACCATCGTCGGTCTTATCCACGAGCGTGCCACTCCCCACGTTATTGAACGTGGCCAACCGATTGTGAACACGGCACACCGCTGCACGTGGTTCCGCAAAAGCAAGTTGCGGCGTGAGAAGTAACATCAACATCAAACTGCGCATCTCACACCTCCCCCAGCGTGAAGCGGTAACGATAAAACGCACTCCGCGCCAAGTCAGCCGGCTCAGTGATCCGATCCGCCAAATGCGGCACGGGATCTACGCCACCACCTACTCGATCCGCCATGGCACAAGCTTGCGAGCAGAACGGCGGCCGCGTCTCCACGTGGGCATCTTCCATCGCTGGCTTCACCAGCAGCCGACAGAAGGGGGCGTGCAACAGCGCTGCCTGCAACAATCCGCCGTAGCCGTAATCACACCCGGCCAGTTGCAGCATGAAACGATTCGCGCCGTGGCGATCGTATTCGGGCCAACGGTTGTCGGGATTGACGGCGAACACATCGATCAAGCCAGGAAACTTGCGTACCTGACTGGCCAACGTCACCGCCCTGCCCCCCTTAAGCTCACGAATCTCGCAGCAAAACAAGATGTCGCCCCACCAAATCGCCCGCGCAGCATGCGTATATTCGCTGCGCCCCGCCGTGCCGATCAGTCGCGAAAACAGTCCCCTGCCACGAAACAACAGCAAATCCCCATTCCAAATTTGTGCTGCGCTCTCCGACAATCGCACGAAATTATCTCGCTTTTCATTCACTCGCCTGTTCCTCACTGGGCACAAAAAAAGCCGACCGCAGGACAAAACCCTCAGCAGAGGATTTCGTCTCGCGGTCGGCTTGTGTGATACCCCCAGAACTTTGAAATTCTGGATGGGCTTCGTTCAATACCTCACGAACAAACGCACCATAGCACAGTGCGTGGCACAATTTCTACAAAAAAATCGGAAGAAACTTTTTTGGCGCCGGTACTTGTACCGTCACCCCGCCGCAAGCGGCGTGGCTAAATCATTACCGGCTAATCATATAACGCCGATTGGCCACCCGGCCGGCGTAGTCGCGTTCATACGCGCTGAACTCGGCCCACACGGGAAAGTGATCGGAAATCTCCAGCGCCTGCTGCTCGTTGAGATTGTAATTCCGCATCACGTCGAAGACCCCCGACCGGCCCGTGTATTCGGTCGTCGAAGGTTGATGAATAATGAGATTGTCGTATTGCTTGTCTTGCCGCGTGTTGGTCGAAACGCCGGCAATCAAGGGCAAGATGCCCGGGAGTTGCCCCAGACGCTGTAAGTGCCTGTCGTCGGCATTGAAATCGCCGACCATGATCACGTCGTCTTCCTGGCGTGCCGATCGCCGTACCACGCGATAGACTTCCGCGAGCGCATCGAGTTCTACCGCCAGATCACGCGGATTCGGATCGGTATGAACATTCACGAGCGTGAACGTGAAAGCCTCATCAGGATCGACCCCGCGGACCGCAAACGTCGCCACCAACGGTTCGCGATGCAACAAATCGTCGGGATCGTTGATCGTGTAAATACTTTGAGGATCCACAGTAATGCGGTCGGTATCAAAGATGTACACATATTGCTCTTTGCTCACCGTGCGACCCAGCCGCGGGCCGATCACGTGATCGTAACGCCGCCCCGGTTGATTGATGAGTTGCACGAAATTCGGAATCAAATACTCATTCTGGGAGCGGACTTCCTGAATCGCTACGATATCAAACTTGCGAATCATATCCGCCAGCCGCACCATGACGTATTGTTTCGATGCCTTGGTGTTGCCGAACGCTTCGATGTTGAACGATGCGATCCGAATCACCGGCCCGCTGTTGGGAAGTCCCGGGGGTTGAACTTCGGCGGCATTCGACGAGACCGGCTGATAATTTTGCGTCTGAGAGGGCGCGGGAGCCGACGAACCATTCCAAGTGCCTGGCGAACGATACGGATTCACCGCCGCAGGCTGATTGCCGTCGGGGCGCACCGCCATCTGGCTGAGTCCCCCTCCTTGCAGGAAGAGCCAACTCAGATAGCCAATCACACCAAGCGTACCGAGCGACAAGAACCGTTGCACGAGCCCCTCCTTGGGCAGCGAGCAATACATATAGCCCGATCATTCTGGTCGGGGAAAAATTTGCCCGATCATCTTGATCGGGAAAACAAGCGCAGCGCGCGCAACACCTGCGCGGCAAAGAATATCGGCCAACCGCAATTGCTGCCAGAGGAATACGCGCGATTCAGCGGTGCCGCTTGCGGCTTAGCGCCCCACCCCGCTGCCGCATGCTAGCAAAATTTTTACAGGAGATAGCAGAGCAAGCAGAGAAACATCAGGATAACTAAAAACAACTAATCTTCGTTAATCATTTCATTGATTAGCGCATATCAGCGCTGATTAGTGTACCAAACCTCTTCCCACCTCTGCTCCCTCTGCTTCCTCCTGTAAATCTCTTCATAGAACTCCGCGAACGCCCAATCAGCGTTCATCCGCGTTCTATTCACCGTCGAGCGTGCTTCACCAAATGCCCCAGCTCCGGCAATATCAACTTATCCATCGCCAGCCGCACCGCCGTCGTCGACCCCGGCATGGCGAGCACCAAGGTGTTCTCGATCATCCCGCCCAGCGCCCGGCTTAACATCGCCGCCGCGCCAATCTCTTGAAAGCTGAGCATCCGAAACAATTCGCCAAACCCCGGCAGTTCTTTGGTCAGCATTCCGGCGATCGTATCCGGCGTTTGATCGCGCGCGGCGATTCCCGTCCCGCCGGTCAGCAACACGGCATCCACGTCCGCCGAAGTCACGTACTTGAGCAACGCCTCGCGCATGGGAATCGGTTCGTCGGGGACGACTACGTGCTCGACGACGCTATGCCCGCCCGCTTGTAGGCCTTCGACAATCAATTGTCCGCTCTTGTCGGTAGCGGGCGTGCGGCTGTCGCTCACCGTGATCACCGCACAACGGACGGCCGGTGGTGCCGATTGCCGGTGTTCTTCGGCCGACGGGCTGCAATATCGTTCGGTCATTTTCGCACTTTTCCGCGGGATTTCTCGACTTGGGAACGGATCGACTATAATTGAAGATACCGAGCAAGTGGCGAGAATACCACGGTCCGAGAATAGGACTCGGATTGGGCGGATTGTCACTGATTATTACAGGAGAAAGCAGAGGGAGCAGAGAGGGAAACTCTAATAACCGCTAATCACCACTAATAAAAATTTCTTGATTAGTGGTGATTAGCGCTGATAAGTGTTCCAAATTTTTCCTCTGCTCCCTCTGCTAACTCCTGTAAAAGAAATCCGCTAAGATCCGTCCAATCCGCGTTCATCTGCGTTCTAATAATTTTAAGAAACTTTCATGTAACGTCTGTCTTTGCCATCTATGAAGTCTTTCAACACACACATCCTGTTCTTCTCGATCGCAACAGTGCTGTGTGCTGACTTGACCTATGCCGATGTGTTTCATCTGACCGATGGCGGGCAAGTCTCCGGCCAGCTCTTGGAACGTGGCGACAAGGGCGAGTACATCGTCAAAACCGATCTCGGCGGCAACGTCACGCTTGCCAAAGATCAGGTGCAAGACCATGTCCGCGAGAGCGAACATCAACGGGAATACGAAACTCGCAGTCGTTCGCTGCCCGATACCGTCGCGGCTCATCGCTCGATGGTTTCCTGGTGCAAGGAGCACAAACTTTCCGATCAGGCCGATCACCATTTGCAGCGGATTATCGAACTCGATCCCAACGACGAACAAGCCCGCACGGCCTTGGGCTTTCAAAAGCATCAGGGCAAATGGTTCAAGCGTGACGACATCATGGCTGCACGTGGCATGCGGTTCTACGACGGCGCCTATCGCACCGCGCAAGACATCGCGTTGCGTGAACGCGACAAGGCTCAACAGAACGCCGAGAACGAGTGGTTCCAGCAGCTCAAACTCTGGCGCAGTTGGCTCGACGGGCGCCGCGTGGATCGTGCCGACGAGGCATTAGCGGAAATTCGCTCGATCACCGATCCTCAGGCGGCCACGTCGCTCGTGAGAATGCTCGCCTACGAAAAGGATGACGGCTATCGCCCGTTGTGGATGGAAGTTTTCAGCCAAGTCAAGCATCCCGCCACCATGCGGGCACTGATTACTCTGTCGATTACCGAACCTGATCGCGACACGCGGATGCAATGTGTTGAGTATCTCTTGGGTATGGGCCAAGAGATCGATATCTCGCCCTATGTAAAAGCGCTCCGCAGCAAAGACAATGACACGATCAACATTACGGCGGAAGCTCTCACCGAAATCGGCAATCCCGAAGCGATCAGCCCCCTGATCGATGCCCTCGTAACGCGGCATAAAATTCCGCTGCCATCGACCGGCGAAATGTCGGCGTCCTTCTCACCCGACGGCAGCGGTGGTGGCGGCCTGAGCGCAGGCAGCAAACCCAAGTTTATCGAGCGAGATTTCGAGAACGTCGCCGTGCGCCGGGCACTGATTGAACTCTCCGGCGACCAGGATTTCGGCTTCAACAAAACGGCATGGCATCGCTGGTACGAGAATCAACGCAGCCAGCAACTCATCCGCGACCCCCGCCGCGACGAATAATTGAACTCTGCTTTGCGTCACTCCGCATCTCAGCGAACTCTGCGTTTCAATTCTTCGGAGTTCTAGACAGTTTGTTTCTTCAGCCCAAATGGCCAATCGTCGACGACCATCGTTTCCGCTACGCGGTCTTCCAAGTTGGGTCGAAAGATTGTCAGCAGCAACAACGGCAAAAACCACGCGACAAAAACACCGCCGTTGCTGGCGTTCCAGAACTGCGTCGCCGCCATGATCGCTCCGGTGCAGCAAATGAGTGTCGCCAGATTTTTTTGAAATGGCCAGATCGTAAAGCCAAACGACAACGCCACGAACGCCGCGATAATGGGATATCGAAACACGGGATTCCAGAATTGCCAAATTCCTAGAAGGTTCGCTCGCGTCGGCAGACGCAGACCGAACATCCGTATCGTGTTCTCGACAAAGCGCTGGGTGTCGGTCGCCGTGAACGCCAGTGTTAACACCAGCACGACAATCATCAACAGCACACCTGCCACGAACCGCTTTAGCCCGCGCGTCCAATAAAAACTGCACCACAGCGGAATCAAGAACGCGGGGTAATACACCGTTCCCGAAGCAAGTCCAATCATCATCCCGGCGAGCAACGGTCGACGATAGCAGACTATCGACCAAACCAACAACATCGCGGGGACGGCATGAACGGGATCGCCTGTCCACAGGGCCGTGTAAGGCAACAACAGATAGCTTGCCGCCGCGGCAATTCCCATCGTGATATTGTCGAAGTGCCTGTGACCGATAATCAACATGCCGACGACGATCATAACATGGGAAAAAATGGCAACTACGCGGACCGTGGCCTCTTGAATGCGCCTTTCTTCCCGCACGTCGGTCAACGGCGTAGGAGGTTCGCTCCGAGGCGTGGCTTTAATAACGGTCTGGGTTGAAATCCGCGGCAGCCGATAAAGCAGAAAAAAGCCGGGCCCATCCGCGGCAAAGCTTCCTTGCTCTTCATCCATCACCTGGTCGTCGCGAACTTCCTCGGTCGTACGGCCGGGACGCAAATTTTCCGCCTTGGGATCGCCCGTCACGACGTTGGCCATCAAGAAGAACAGCAGCGAGCTGCCCATGAACATCAAGCCCGCCGCGTTGAGATTGGGATCCAACAGCGGCCGCCGGACCATCGCGTTGTCGACCAATAGTCGCAATAGGAGGATTAGTTCTGTGGCAAGCAACCACAAGAACCCCAAGTGCTCGATGGCCAGCGCGTTCTCCGCCGTCTTGTTTTCCCACGACCACTGCACCAAGAGTAACCCCGGTGCGAGCAGAATTAGCAGGAATAAATCGACGTTCCGTACGCTCAACACGCGGTTGAACTTGAAAAACAGAGCCAACATCAGCAGCGACGAAAGATAAGCCCAACTTGTGGGGTTAACTCGCTCGTAATGGAAAAGAATCTCGGGCATTTGATCTTAAATGCCAAGCGGCACAAATCCAATAAATAGCCGGCGGGCACGAGGCATCGATCCCGCCTGGAAAAGTCTCTTATCTAAGCCTACTAAGATAAGTCCTGGGCGCGGAAGTGCAAACACCATAAAACTTCATCAAGCAGGATGAGCCATGATTCGCCCAGAATCTATAGACATCTATTTTTGTAACCTCCCCTTGGCCGTCTCAGCCCAGGGGCTTTCGGGGGCCAATTCCAAGAATCGCCGCCAATGCGGCTCGGCCTGGCCATGGTGGTCCAGGCGATCAAGGGCGGTCGCCAGATGATAATGCACGTCGGCATAGTCGGGATGAAAGGTGAGTGCCCCCTGGAAAGCCGCCACGGCTAGTTCAATTTCGCCATGCTCGGCCAGCACGCAACCCAAATTCGCACGGGCTTCAACATATCCCTCATCAAGCTCTACGGCCATGTAGAACCTTTCACGCGCCGCGGGAAGTTCGCCCATCCGATAAAGCAAGTCGCCGAGCGCAAAGTTCACTTCCGCGGAAGGGCCTTCAAACGCGAGCATCATCCGATACGCTTCCGCCGCTTGAGCCAAATCGCCTTGATCTTCCCAGTCCTGCGCCGATTGCTGTAGATCGCTCGCGGGAGAGTTTTCTTTGTCCGGTGAAACCACCGAGTGAAGCCCAATTGCCGCGACTTCGTCGTTCGCCGTTTCAAAATCAATGAGCAACTGCCCCCCGGGTTCGGCCAACTCTTCGCCACGCCTCAGGAACAACTGTTTGCCGACGACCACCACGGCTGGATCGGCCAAAGGACGTTCCAACTCCGGTACTTTTCGAGCAAATTCCACGAGCTTGCGATCGATCACGCGAAGCGAACACCCAGCCTGGAGCAATGCCGCCAGATGGCGTGCGATCCCCACTTCCGTGAAATCAAAGTAGGGGAGCCGTCCCACGGTTTGCGATGCGTGCAAGAAGCCACAACGCTGCCAACGCCGAATCGCCGCCGTCGGCACATGCAACAATTCCGCCAACATCGCCGGCGTGTACAGCCGCATAATCTCGGCAGACGGCTCGGCATTGGGACTGGAAAAGGACATCAAGAAACGCTCATACAATCAGAAAACGGGGCTGCCTGAAAGCTCCAGTTTCTGGCCCTGAGTGAGCGCTGTCAACGTACACAGAAATTAAGGGAATTTAGAAGACTTAACATGAGATAGCAGAGGGAGCAGATATTTTAAGGAACACTAATAACCGCTGATCTTCGCTAATAAAAAAATTAATTAGTGGAGATTAGCGAAGATTAGTGTTCCTACATATTGTCTTTGCTCACTCGGCTATCTCATGTAAAAAAATTTACAGCGCCGAGGCCAACTGCAATTCTTCCTGCTCTTCGATCTTGGCCGTCGCGTCAGTCGTCGCCGCAGCGGGCTCGGGGGTTAATGCTGGCGCCGATTCGATCACCGTGCCGTCACAACCACACGGCACTTTGAGCATCACCGTCCGCGGCACACGCAGCGTGTAAGTGACCGGCACTTTCTTGCAGATCGTTTGCGGCACTTGCACGGTTTGCCGTTCTTCGACCATTTTGCAGACGCGGACATTGAACTGCTCGACACGTTCCTCTTGCACAAACCGGCAAGTAGTCACGGGAATTTGACGAACACGTTCTTCTTGCACCATCCGGCAAACCTGTACGGGGACTTGCTGCTCGACTCGTTCAACAACTTGGCGGCACGTTGTCACGGGCACCATGCGAACTTGTTCTTCTTGCACCATCCGACAAACGCGTACTGGCACTTTACGGCAAACTTCTTCGGCCACCTGCCGACAAACCGTCACGGGCACTTTCTGCACAACTTCCTGGGGACACATTGTTGTCACGGGAACTTGCACCGGCACGAGATTCGGCTTCCAAACTCGCTGCACCACTTGCTGTGGTGGCGACTGGACATTGGCCCAAACGAGACCAGGACGCTGCACTTGAATCTGACCCGTCACGGGATTCAAAACTTGGGTGGCCGGCATCCACGTCAAACCGCGGCGCTGGAGTTGGCCGGGCACGACCGACACTTGATCGACAAAACAACCTTGATCGGCCATCTGAGTTTGAAACGTCGTCACGGGCTGCATCACCGTGTAGCGGCGTTCTTGCTCCACGGTTTCGTTCACGGGACGCATCACGGTGAAACGCTCCTCGCGTTCGGCCGTTTCCCAAACTTGCCGTTGTACGGTGAAACGCTCTTCACGTTGGCTGGTTTCTACCACGTTGCGAACGCGATTGTAGCTCGCATCGCGCATTTGAGTTTCAAACACGGGGCGGTTCACCACGAAACGCTCTTCCCGCATGCTGGTTTCTTGCACGGGACGCGTCACGGTAAAACGCCGTTCGCGGGCTTGTGTCTCCCAGACGGGAACCATCCGCGTGACTTGCTCTTCACGGAACACGGTTTCCGTTTCCATGCGGAAGGCCGTCACTTGTTGTTCCTCGTAAACCGTCTGGCACTGCAAACGGAAGGAAGGTGCACAGCACGTGTCGCATTGCGCGAAACTTTGCGATGAACTACCAGCGAGCGAAACAACGGCCACAGCCACGGCGAACCAAGTACAGCGGTTCATGACACACACCCCAAACAAATTGGACAAGAGACACATCCGCCGACGACCCACTCACACAGCCAGTCATCAGGCGGACAAAAAGGACCCTCTACAACAGTGTTGCGGACAAAGTGCGCCGAGGCAAAAAAATTTATGCTTCATTGACTCGCTAGCAACTTGACGTTGCAAAAAAACAACATCTGCTTTTGCCCTCGGCATACAACTGTCTTTACTGTGCGCGCGTGCCATCGGTTCAAGCAAGTCTTCAAGGCCTTGCTAGCAAAAAAAGAATAAACGGCCGCCTACGCAGCCACTACAACCGGCAGGGTTTAACACGTTGCCAGCAAAAACTTGCTATCGAAGGAGAATTCCGCTCAAGAAACCGGCCCAGAAGTGACGGATGAACGGGGATTTTTTTACAGAAGTCAACAGAGAGAGCAGAGAAAAATAAACATACAGAGAACACTAATAACCACTAATCTTCGCTAACGAATAAACAAAATTAGTGTTTATTAGTGGTAATTAGCGTTCTCGTTTCTGCCTTCTCTGCTACCTCCGCAATCTCCCCTGAAATCCGCGCCGATCCGCCCAATCAGCGTTCATCCGTGTTCGATGGATTCTCAACGACACGGTCTAAAACTTTTCTCGCACTTCCTTCGCACGATCGATAAGTGGCAACGGAACCGCACCTTGCTTTTCCCAAGTGGGAGCCGTGGCAATGAAGTTTTCGAGAGCTGTCCGCAACGCACTGAGATCCGCGTTCGGATTCTTTTCTTTGATCACTACCACGGCATCGAGCGCATTCTTCAGAATCGTATTGCGTTTGCGCGTCTGCAGCTCAGGCCGCGATTCCCCTTTGATGCTCGTCGCCAGTGATTCCAAATCGAGCATCTCCTCCAGTGGCGCAACGGCTAGCAAACTCCCTCGCCGCGCCAAGCCCGTCGCCGCGTTGTAGCGTGCGTCGGGATACAAATCCTCGGCCAGCTTTTCGAGTTCTTCATTGAGTTGCGGATCGGCATCAGGGGCCTGTGTCATCACACCCAGCGCAAATGCGGTCCGCGAGCGAATCGTATCGCTTTTGTCGTTGGCCAGATCGACGAACGTCTCCACAAGTTCTTCGCTTTCAATCGCCTGGGGAGGTTCCGCCGTGCGAAACGTCTCGGCCAGCACCGCAATCGCATTAATCGCATCCCCGCGCACGGCCTCGTCGACGTCGTCGTGGGCAACGGTCAACAGCACGGGCAAACCATTGTCGACTTGAAACGCCCCCAGCGCCGAACACAAAAAGGTGCGCAGCTTTACCGAGTCATCATCCGTGCGTGCCGCCTCATGCTCTTCGGCGAGCAGCTTGGCAAGTTCGTCAGCCAGTTGCGTGTTCGATTTCAGCTCGGGATTGCGCTTTTCGGTTCGCAACGCGTTGGCCAGCTCAAACGCCTCTTGCCAGCGGTTCTGGCTCGAACTGCGGAGCGCCGCTACGATCTCTTGGGGGTCACGTTCCCCCGTCGTGGCCAGCGATGTCACCAACCAGCCCAACAACACCACGACCAGCACGATCACGGCCGGGATCACAAACAATTGCAAGATAAAGCCCGCGCTGGGGGGCTCAACCGGGGGCAACAATTCATCCGCCGCCAACGGACGTGGCAGGTTAGGATTGGGAGGCAATGGGTCGGGGTTGGAAGACATGCTCTACCATGGGAAAATGAGCCGAAAGGTAATCTTTTAGGGTAACACACCGACCGATGACCGACGAGGGCTGGCTATTCCGAAAACCCCGCACAGAGACGATTAGAAACAGTTTTAGTTGGCACAAACAAGCGATTCCTTTTCGTGTGATTCGTGTCTTTCGTGGTTCAAATCTCTTATGCATTTACTTGATCTCACTCTACCGCTCCCCGCAGAGAATCTCGCCCTCGACGAGGCCTTGCTCGCTGCCTCTGTAGCCGGTGAAATCGCTGGCGGGATCTTGCGGCTGTGGGAACCCGACGAACATTTCGTGGTGCTCGGCCGGTCGTCGGACCCCGCCGTGGAAGTCAATCTCGCAGCCTGCCGCGCGCAAAACATTCCGGTCCTACGCCGAGCCAGCGGCGGCGGCACGGTCCTCACAGGCCCCGGCTGCCTGATGTATGCCGTGGTCTTGAGCTACGACGAACATCCTGCAACGAAGTCGATTACCCACGCCCACCAATTTGTACTTAATCGCATCGCTACAGGTCTTGCTCCGCTGGTCCCCGGCATCACACTCGCCGGCACCAGTGACCTCGCCTATCACACCACCACAGGCCTACAAAAATTCTCCGGCAATGCTCTTCGCGCGAAGCGCACACATTTCCTCTACCACGGCACGCTGCTTTACGACTTCGATCTCGACCTCGTCGCCACGGTCTTAGCCCAACAAACCCGCGAACCCCAATACCGCGCCGCACGAGCGCATCTTGAGTTCATCGCCAACTTGCCCTTGAGTCGCGAACAAATTGTCAACGCTCTAACCGCAGCCTGGAACGCCAAGCAGCCACTCAACATTTGGCCACAAGAACAAATGCAGTGCATCGTCAAACAAAAATACATCGACAATCCTCAATGGGTCATCATTAAGTAATTGAAACGCAGAGATCGCAAAGACGCGAAGTCTTAGTCTCTGCGTACCTCTGCACCTTCGCGTCCTCTGCGTTAAAATCAATCCGCTATGCGCCGCCAACCACTGATCGAACTACTGAATCGCTACTCCGCTCGTTTTCCCGAGGAGAGCGAAGTCGTCGACCGGATACGTTTGCTCGTCACATCTCACCCCGACTGCTTCGAGCGAACCTGCCGCCCGGGGCATATCACCGGTTCGGCATGGATCTTGTCGCACGACCAGACTCGCTGCTTGCTCGTCCATCACGCCAAGCTCAATCGGTGGCTCCAGCCGGGGGGACACGCCGACGGTGAGACAGAAATCGCCGAGGTCGCACTCCGTGAAGCACTCGAAGAAACCGGACTCACACGGCTAACTCTTCCCACGTTTGCTGGCCAACTTGTGCCGCTCGATCTCGACGTGCATCTCATCCCCGAGCGCCGCGGACCCGATGGTTCAATTATTGACGATGCCCACGAGCATCACGACGTACGATTTCTCCTGATCGCCGAACCCGATCAAGAAACGGTCCTCAGCGAGGAATCGCACGCCCTCGGCTGGTTCACCCACGACGAAGTCCTCGCGCTCACCAACGAGGAAAGCGTGCTCAGAATGCTCCGCAAGGCCGGGCCCAAAAAATAGAACGCGGATGAACACGGATTGGGCGGATCTTCGCGGATTTTTACAGGAGGAAGCAGAGGGAGCAGAGAATGGAAATTCAGAACACTAAAATCCGCTGATCAATACTTATCAAGAAATTATTTATTGGCGAAGACATTTTTACTATCATAATTTGCTAATAATATTCTTCATCACACTCCCTTTGAGTTGGTCTCCATGACAAAATATATCTTCGCATGTTGATGGCAATGAACTCGTGATTGTGGACAAAACCGCCTTGCCACAACGTTGTGTTAAAACCAACCGGCCGATCAGTGAGCCTGAATATACAACATGGGATTTGCCATATATTCCCACATGGCTAAAAATCCTAATGCTGATGGCTCCATTCTTCATGATTGCTGTGCCATTCGCAGTGCGGCAGCGTTGCCGGTTTCGGGCTGGATTATCTACTTCCGTACGACGCAGATATTTTCTTCTTAAACTAGCTGCGATCGCATTAATACTGTTGGCATTTGTATTACCTGGTTATGGCGTAGCAACAACGAATGCTAATCTGGTTCTGGTCGGTCTCATCACTTTTATTCCGCTCTTTTGGGGTGGGATTGTCCTCTTGGTACTCTTCACCGATCCACTCAGGGTAATACAAGTCAAGAATGAATTGTTCTGGGTACGCGGTTGTTCAGTCGACTTCCTCGAAAGTCTTCAAGGCTGATCACTCGTTTCCCTAAATGCCTCCTCTGCTCACTCTGCTACCTTCTGTCAAATAGAATCCGTGTGAATCCGCCCGATCCGCGTTCTTCTGCGTTCTATAACTCCCCAGCTGCTTCTCAATTCCCCCCGCAAATGCTAAGGTAATGATCTGAAATTTCCGTAATTCCCCAAGGATTCCCCTATGTCCGCCGGCTTCGGTCTCACGGTTATCAATCGCGACGAACTCCCTGAAGGCAAAGTCCTCTGCGAATATTGCTCGGCCAAGTGCTGCCGCTATTTCGCGCTGCCGATCGACACGCCCGAGGAGTTCAAGGATTTCGAATACATCCGCTGGTATCTGCTCCACGAACGGGCCAGCATCTTCAAGGACGACGGCGACTGGTATCTGCTGGTCCACACGGTCTGCAAGCATCTCCAGTCCAACAACATGTGCGGCATCTACGAAACCCGGCCGCAAATCTGCCGCGAGTACACGACCGAAAACTGCGAATACGACAGCGACTGGACCTACGATTTTTATCTGGAAACCGCCGAGCAGGTGTGGGAATACACCGAAGCGGTGGTGCAGCCCAAAGGCCAAAGCATCCGCAGCCGCAAACCCGAGCTCTTACCTGTTCTTTAATTTGATAGGACGCGGATGAACACGGATTGAGCAGATCGTCACGGATATTTCTACAGGAGGTAGCGGAGAGAGCAGAGAAAAGCAAAACGCTAATCTCCGCTGATGTAACACTAAAAAATAAATTATTAGCGAAGATTAGCGGCGCTTAGTGTTTCTCAAATTCCTCCTCTGCGTTCTCTGCTACCTCCTGTAAACCTTATCCGTGTGAATCCGTCAAATCAGCGTTCATCCGCGTCCCAAATAAAAATTTATGTCTGCTAAAATTTCGCCCCGTACACTCAAAGGTTTTCGCGATTATTTGCCCGCGACCATGATTCCGCGCGAGTGGATCATCGATGTCGCGCGGCGGGTGTATCGTTCCTATGGCTTTGCCCCGATCGACACTCCTGCGCTTGAGCATCTCGAAATCCTCACCGGCAAGGGGAGCGACGAAACCGACAAACAGCTTTACCGCTTTCAAGATCACGGCGGCCGGGACGTCGGCATGCGGTTCGACCTCACTGTCCCCCTCGCGCGATTCGTAGCCCAACACATTCAAGAACTCGGCACACCGTTCAAGCGGTATCACATCGCCAACGTCTGGCGAGGCGAAAACACTCAGCGTGGCCGGTATCGCGAATTCATGCAGTGCGATTTCGACACCATCGGCACTCTGTCCAACTCCGCCGACATCGAGATGGTGCTCGTCGTGCACGATCTGTTCTCGGCAATTGGTTTTACTGGGTTCACCATCCACGCCAACAACCGCAAGGTCCTCAACGGCCTGCTGGAAAAACTGGGCCTCAAGGAACAATCGACGCACGTCCTGCGGGCGCTCGACAAATTGGCCAAGGCGGGGCCCAACGCCGTCGCCGCAGAACTTAGCTCTGCCGCCGGCGCCACGACCGACCAGATCGATCAGATTTTGCAGCTTGCCGAGCTCACCGGCACGAACGAGCAGATTCTCGGCAATCTCACCTCCTTGCTCAAAGGGAGCGAAACCGGTGAGCGGGGCCTTGCTGAACTTTCTGAAATGACGAGCGCTCTCGCTGCCGTCGGCATTCCGAGTGAACGCTTTATGATCGATGTCTCAATCGCCCGCGGCCTCGACTACTACACCGGCACGGTGCTCGAAACGTTCTTGGACGAGCTTACCGAGATCGGCAGCGTCTGTAGCGGGGGTCGTTACGACAATCTGGCCGAGCTCTACACTAAAGAACAGCTCCCCGGCGTGGGAGCTTCCCTGGGTCTCGACCGCTTGCTCGCGGCGATGGAAGAACTGGGCCGCATCGAAAAGACCGCCACCCCTGCCCCCGTGTTCCTGCCGTTCTTCGATGCCTCACGTTGCAACGATTACTTAAAGCTCGCCGCGCAAATCCGCGCCGCTGGGATCGGCGTCGAGTTCTATCCGGAGCCCAAGAAACTTGGCAAGCAATTGCAATACGCCGACCGCCGGGGTTTTCGCATCGCCCTGGTCGCGGGCGAAAACGAATTCGCCGCCAACGAATGCCAAGTGAAAGATCTCGCTTCGGGAGGCAGCACAACCGCATCGCTCGCCGATAGCGCCACCGCAGTGGTGACACAAATCCAGCAAATTTTGGCGAGCTAATCGCCGCGTTTTCTGTAGGTTTTCTGCGGTGCGAAATTCGTTCTCAAGAATTTTTAACGCAGAGATCGCCAAGACGCGGAGAAGAGCCGCTGTGGGACGCTAATATAATTAGCTGATGCGCGGATTGAATTGGAGAAGCCACGAATCAAACGAATAACAAGAATTAGGAAGGAAAATTGAACACTGATCTTCGCTAATAAACGCTTATGAATTGATTAGCGATCATTAGGAAAAATTAGTGTTCAGTCTCTTTGTATTTATTCGTGCTATTCGTTTGATTCGTGGTTACTTCTTCCTCCGTGCTCTCTGCGTCCTCTGTGGTAAAACTTCTGTAGTAGAATCTGATGGCCAAACGGCACAACCATTACGAATTCGCCTTCGAAGCCTATTTGCGGCAACAGCGGGTTGCCTATGTCGCGGTCGACGAGCAGCGTCGCAGTCTGATTGCCGGGGGTTCGCTCAAGAATCTCGACTACATCGTCTCGCCCTCCGACAGCGTGTCGCTGCTCATCGACATCAAAGGACGCCAGTTTCCCTCGGGCACGAAACAAAAGCAGTATTGGCGGAATTGGTCCACCTGGGACGATCTGGTGAGCATGGCCCAGTGGCAAGACAAGCTCGGTGCCGGCAGCTTGGCCCTGTTGGTCTTTGCCTACGAAGTGGTCGGCAATCGCTCTCCCATCGAGGCTTCGCGGCTATTTGCCTTCCGAGAGCGTCTCTATGCTTTCCTGGCGGTTCGCACGGCGGATTACATCCAATTTTCCCGCCCCCTGTCGGCCAAGTGGCAAACCGTCAGCATGCCCACCGCCACGTTCCGGCAAGCGGCGTTTCCGCTCGACACGATCCTCGGGGCCGCTAAGCCCAAAGAGAGGACTGAATCCGCCGAATTGGCGTTGGTTGGCTCGGCACCGGTCGCGAGTTAAAATAGAGGTACCGCTAATTGAGGCAAGTCATTGTTTCTGATTTTCCCCATTAGCGTTAATAAGCGTCCATCAGCGGTTTGAAAAGGTTTACTTATGGCTTGGGGAATTGTCTTACTCTGCATCGTCCTCGGTTCCCTCTGCGCACTGCGCCCCAGTGGCCGCGCCGCCGACTTCCGCCGCGTGAAAGCGGAAGATTGATAGAACACCGATGAACACGGATTCGGCGGATTCACACAGATAGCCGATTTCGCAGAGAGACAGAACACTAATCGAAGCCAATCTTCGCTAATTAGAATTTTTGTATTAGCGTTAATCAGTGATTATTAGTGTTCTCAGTTTTTCTGTATTCACTGCCTGTTGTAAACTTTCTTGTGATCCGCGAACATCAGCCAAATCTGCGTTTGTCCGCGTACTATTTTCTTAAGCCGCGCGACGACCTGCCGCTAAGCCGAAGTACTCGGCGATCGAACCGATCACATAGGACTGCTCGTCGGCGGTGAGGCATTCGTAGATCGGCAGGCTCAATACTTCGTGGCACGCCCGTTCGGTCACGGGCAAGCTGCCTACTTGATGTCCCAAGAAGGCAAAACATTTTTGCAGATGCAGCGGCACGGGATAGTACACCGCCGAGCCGATCTTCCGTTCGTTGAGGTGCTTTTGCAGGTTGTCACGCTCGCCGTCGCGTACCCGCACGGTGAATTGATTCCACACGCTCACGCAACCCGGCTTAACGGTCGGAATCGCGATCCGCGCATCGAGCCCCATCCGCGCGAATTCCTTGGCATAGGTTTGGGCATTCTTCGCCCGACCGGTTGCACTGGCCGCGAGCTGCGACATTTTCACGCTGAGTACGGCCGCCTGAATTGAGTCGAGCCGGCTGTTGATCCCCACTTCGTGATGATAGTAACGTGGATACTGGCCATGATCGCGCAAGATCCGCAGCTTGTCGGCAAGCTCAGCGTTGTCGGTCGTAATGAGACCGCCGTCACCCATGCCGCCGAGATTCTTGGTGGGGTAGAACGAGAAGCAGCCCATCCGTCCCAAGGCCCCCGCACGGCGATGCTCGAACTCAGCTCCAATCGCTTGGCAAGCATCTTCGATGACGGGAATGTGCCCCGCATCGCGGGCAATCGCGTTGATCGATCCCATGTCGGCACACTGGCCGAACAAATGGACCGGCATAATCGCTTTGGTCCGCGGCGACAACTTGCGGGCGATATCCGCCGGGTCGATGTTGAATGTCTCCGGCACGATGTCCGCAAACACGGGAGTCGCGCCCAATCGTGTCACGCTGCTGGCCGTCGCAAAGAATGTAAAACTAGGGATGATCACTTCATCGCCCTTGCCGATTCCGAGTGCCATCAGCGCGAGCAAGAGCGCATCGCTCCCCGAGGCACAACCGATGGCGAACCGCGTCCCGCAATAACGGGCCATCGCCTCTTCGAACTCTTTCACCGCCGGGCCGTTCACGAACGCCCCGCTGGCACACACGCTTTGGATGGCCGCGTTGATCTCGGCGCTGATCGGACCGTTCTGACGATTGACGTCGAGCATGGGGACCGAGGTGGGTTGAACATTCGTGGGTGCCATATCGTTTCTCCAGAGCTAAATAGCCGTCCCATCCAGGGGCGGTTTGGGAAAGAAGAATACGACCTCGCTAAGCGGCCAGCAAGTTCATTTCGCACCTAGAAAACAAGACTTAGAACGCGGATGAACGCGGATTCGGCGGATAGGCGCGGATTTTACAGGAGAGAGCGGGGGTAGCAGAGCAGGCAGAAACGAGAACGCTAATCACCGCTAATCTTCGCTTATGAATACAAAGATTAGTGTTTATTAGTGAAGATTAGCGTTCTTAAATTTCCTCTGCTTTCTCTGCTTGCTTCAGTAAAAAATCTGCGTAAATCAGCGACATCGGTGTTCATCCGTTCTATACTTGCACGGATCAATGACACCGTCGTGCGCAAGAATTCGATTAGCTTTTGCGCCTGATACAGAATGCGACCGTAAAACCCATCGCGAAAACAATGCCTGTCGGCTCAGGAATGGCCACGGTCGTCGCCACGTCCTCTTGTGAAAAATTCCTCTGCCAAATCAGAAAATCCCGACCATCGGTGTCCGCATCTCCATCGGCGTCACCACGCTCATCCAAGCCATAGCCATCTTGCCAAACAATTAGATCGTCCGAGTCAACGTCGCCATCGCGATCAAAATCGCCAGGCACAATCTGTAGGGGCGCAGCGATGATCTTGTAAACGTCGCCGAGAATGCGATCAAAAAAATACAACTCTCCCGCGGCATCCTCACCAAACGAGACAATCGAGTTGTAAACACCTCCCGTCACCGGGTTGACCAATTCAGCAGTGCGATCCGTCAAATCAACGACATTCGTTCCATCATACCGCAACGAGGTGAACGTCCCCGTCACGGCATCAGTAAAAATGTAGTGCCCCTGAAATCCTGGTATTCCCGACCCGCGATAAACATAGCCACCGATGATGGCCGCCCCTGCCTCGCGCGGGTAGTAGTGAATGGGATCAATGACACCCTCGGGAATAGGATCGTCATAGCGAGGCTGATCGAAAGGTCCTTCCTTGGTTCGCCAACCATAGTTCTGCCCGCCACCGGAATTCGCGGGCAGCACGTTCACTTCCTCATACAGAGAAGCACCCACGTCGCCGATGTAAAGGTCTCCCGTCAAACGATCAAATGAAGCGCGATAAGGATGCCGCAAGCCCATCGCAAACCCGTCGCGAATCACGCCGTTAACCACAAATGGATTTGTGCCAGGTACCCCATGATTCTGTAAGTCATTAAACGGATAATCATCCACGTCAACACTGATTCGCACGATTTTGCCTTGCGGACTGATGGGGTCCTGAGCCGGCAAACCGGCCAGCGGTCCACCAATCGCACCACCGTCGCCCGTGCCAATATACAAATAGTTATCGATAGGACTAAACCCGAGCCAACCGCCGTTATGGCTTCCCGACGGATTTTCAAACGAATAAATTTCCCGTCGTGAATTCGGATCAGCCACCAACGGATCTTCCGCTGATCGCTGGTATTCAACGATCTTCACGCGCATGTCCTCGGAATCGAAGAGGTTGAGATAAAACTTGCCATTCTCGGCGTAGTTGGGATGAAAGGCAAAGGCCGACAGCCCCACTTGGTTGCCCACAATGTCCGGCAGATCGAGAAACGTCGTAAGTTGTATCGTTTGGAGATCAAGAATTTTGATCGCCACATTGTTTTGTTCCGAAATGTAGAGCTTGCCCATTTCTCCCGCGGGCGCCGATCCGAACACGGGATTGCTCAGGCCGGAGTTGACGACAAGTTCGGCCTGAAGCGTCACGGCACGAGCCAACTCACCGCCGATGGGCGACAACCAAAGCGCGACAATTCCCAGGCAGAGTTTTGCGACCTTGTGCACACGGGGGGACAAACTTCGCGGGAAGAGAATTTGGCTCATGGAGAAAAAGGTTTCTGAAATCGGGAGCTGCTGTGCAAACCCTCGATTCTGGGTGAACCACACGTCCAAGTCAAATTGCTTGCAAGATATTGGTCGCGCAGCTTCCTATCCAGGAAATCACCCCGCCGGAGCCCTTGGCTCCCTCACTCAACGCTTCCATCCCTCCGGGATGAGACCTATTCAAGTTCTCCGGCAACTGGCCAAAACACCGAAAATCGCGACGAGAGCCAAAACATTCGGTTCAGGAACAGTAACCGTCACGTTGTCCCACAACACGCTGTTTAGATTATTTGGACCTCCGAACGAATCGGCAATGATATAGCTGATCCCCGGTGCGGCTATCGAAAGCGTTAAATTTAACTCCGAGAAACCATAGTCAAGGCTGTCGCTAGCGATCAATTGATCCAGGGCGTCGTAAGCTCGAATGCGAACAGTGCCGTCATTATCGCCGCCTTTATCTCCCACGTCCACCGACAAAGAATTCAACAAACTTGAAAACCCCATACGAATCGGCGTAAAGCCATTCAACACCAATCGTTCGGTCAGACTGCCAACCAACGACCGATCACCCATACCTAGCGGTAGTTGGTGCGGTGGGTTGTCCGTTCGCACGATAGCGCCACTGACGGTCGAGGTGGCGGTCAGCGTCAGCCCCTCGACGGTACTGACAACACTTGAAAACCCTCCACCGGGGAGTGACTCGAAATCAAAGACAATGGCTTGCGCCGACAACAAGTTGAATGAGGAGAAGACCGTTGCGATTGCCAACAACGTAGTTTTCTGCATGGAGACCCTCGCTTTGTCATGGACGGGATTGTTGTGTCTCTCTTTGGTTCTCGTACCACCCAAGTTACAAGTAAGAGCAGGTATGATTCTACAAGTCGTCTGTGGTGAAATCCACTACAAATCTAGCTCCCCTCACAAAAACAAATCTTCTCTTGCCCAAGGGAGACAAGACAAGCTCATCACCAACCCCATTGGATTGTAAATTAACCCTATTCCTAAGAATCCAGGGATGGCATCGCCGCATCATCCGCACACGCCTCCGATATACCGTTCGGGTTAAATACCCTAGGCCAGGGTTGCCACAATATGAGCTTCGCGAATGCTGGGGCTTCCCTGGGTTAACACCCACCAACATCCCTCGGCCGAGCAACAAGCGCTGTGTACCGCACGAACATATTCGAGGCCGAAACCGAGTGCGGAATTTCGTCCTCAGCAGCGCACCGCCGGAACACATGCCCACCCTGCGGACGATGATATGTAACGCCTCTCTATCCAGGGGCTGACGCACCCTGGCTATGAACTTTCGCCACTTCGTGGCTGAGAGAATGCAACTCCGAAGCCGTCAAAAGTCAGAGTTCTATAAACGCCTGAATCACACCCTAACTCCAAAGGAGTTAGAGTCAATAGCCAGGCGGCGTAAGCCCCTGGAAAACAACCACCACCCCGCACCATCAACCCCAACGGGGTGGCAGTCGACAGTTCTCGAATTCAGCTAGCTCAAACGTGATATCGCTTCTTCCAAGATGGTGACTATCTCCGTGTGCCCCTTGTTAGTTGCGATCTGAAGAGGCGTTTCCCTTACCTTGGGATTCGTATACGTAGGTTTTGTATTTTTGCGAGGATCAGCACCGGCTTCGAGGAGCAACTTTACCGCATCTATGTTGCCGAAATGAGCGGCAAGTGCGAGTGCCGTGTTTTCCTCCGCTTCGTTCTCGACCACATTGGGATCAGCACCTGCCTCTAACAAAAGCTCAATGGCGTCGTTATGACAGAGCTGCACAGCGTCAATCAGCGGAGAATAGAATTCTGCCCCTTCAACATCGGCCCCGCAATCCAAAAGCTTCTTAATCGTCGACCGAGACATTTTTTGGGATATGGCATGCTCCAAGGCATACATTCCCGAATAGGCTTCAACATTCGGGTTCGCACCTTCGTCGAGCAATCGGGCAACACAGACTTCTTCTTTGTTCGCAATTGCGATGTGGATAGGTGATATTTCTGGCATCGCTTGAGTCTTTTATTGATGTCAGTCAAGTCTGAACAACGTAGTTTTACACTCCTACCGCCAATTCCCCACCCCCATCCTCGACCGAGCAAAACCGCGCTATGGACGCTATCACGCATTCGAGGCCGAAACCAAGTGCGGAGAGTTTCGTCCTCAGCAACGCATCGACGGAACACATGCCCACCCTGCGGGCGATGAATTGCAACACATCTCCCTCCAGGGGCTGACGCACCCTGGCTATTAACTTTCGCCACTTCGTGGCTAAGAGAATTCAACTCCGAAGGAGTGAAAGTCAATAGCTAGGCGGCGTAAGTCCCTGGACAACAACTAACGCCCTGCACCAATAACCCCAACGGGGTGACAGTCGATGGGCTACTGACAAATGCTGAATTCAGTAAGAAAGATTGCCGAGACCGAAATGGGTGCGATTGGAATACATCTGTAACGCAACGAAGTCACAACATTTAGCCCTTGGAGGCCTCTACTGAATTCATTTATGGCAACCCTTCTGATGACCACTTGCTTCGGGCTTCAAAGAAGCCTTAGCAGCAGCAAGTTCCTTTGCAATAACACGACTCTCATCGTTATCGTGCAACTTTTCACTGAGAAGCGATTCGATGATGACAGGAACATCTCTTGGAATCAATTTGGCAATCTTCCGAAAAGCCCACTTAGTTGCTGTGCTGATGCTCACATGCCTACATTGCCAGTTTACTTCGCTGATATGAACTTCGGCTAATTTCTTTCTAAATCGTAAAAGTATATCGGCCCCAACGCTCATCGTGGGATCAATTTGTCGAGCATGTCCAATATCGAAACACAGTCTTGCTTGTGGAAGCATTTCAAAATACCAAGCCATGTCACGAGCGGTTTGACAAACTCTTTTGCGAGAATCCATATTCTCCAGTAGCAAAAGATCGCCTAATTGCTTCCAAGGCCGAAAATCCTGAATAATATCTGGATGAACGACGATCGGCATACCCATTTCGATTACAGGCCTCAGTTTCTCTACCAATCCGGCATCATTTAGATAATGCAAGCTGCTAGGCGCATGAAAAGAAAGATAGTGAAAGTGTCCCAGGTTTATTGTTGGAAGAGCAGCTAGTAATCCATCTAGTTCATCCTCTCTCAATGCTGATAGTTCGCATGCTCGTATCTCGTCATTCTGCTGAAGCTCCACACCTCTCGAAAAATCGCCCAAAGCCAACGCACCAGTTGAAAATCCAAATACTCTCATCAAAAGACTCCGTACTTTCTAGTATTGTTTTTCAACACTTCATTATCGAAAAACAGGGCTTCCAAAGCCTTTCCAAATTTGCTGCTAATCTCCTTCGCTTCTTTGAATACCTTATCTTCATAAGCGGAATTAAAATCAACATCGTTTTCGAGATGCTTTCTTTTTGATTCAACACCGATCAACTCAAGATATGAATCGTACGCCGTAAATAAGTCATTTGATATTGAATCGCACTTCAACAAATCACATACCCGAGCGAGCGCATCTAAAGGTGTGTATTGCAGCAGGAAGTGACACCCTTCGACTAGACGTTCTTCCACTAAACCAACGTTAATTTCTTTCTCTAAATCTGCCTCCTGCCAAGGCTCACTCTCGTGAAACAATTCACAATCGAAACACAAAAGCAAACCTTTAACGAAGGTCAACTTTCGGGGCATGCGCAATTTGACATTGCGAATCGCCCATTTCTGGTCGGCCTGTTGCCATTTCTTTGCGGCATAGTCAACCGCAAATGTTCTCCACAGCCGAACAACATCGTTCAGCAAAAAACGAGGGCATTTTAGTTTCCCGAGCGATGAATCTGAAACTCCCGGACCGCATACGATATATCGGTTGAGAATCGTACGAATCACTCGTTCTCTGACAGCATCTGCTCCAACAGCCGCTGACTCAAGTAGCAGTAGCATTCGCCGAGTCATGTTGGGATTGGTGTCAGCATCGCCACCGATAAGGTGGACTAACTCATGACTACTTGCCATCGCGCCAAATGCACCAGCTTTACTGGGTGGTTTCATTCCCGCGAGTTGCAGCTTCTCTGTTATCGAATTGACGAGTGTAAAGTGTTGCGGATCGGCAGGACCATCAATTAAGAGTGTCCAATCCACATCGCTTCCGCCAGTTTGCTCGTCGCGAGCAAGCGAGCCAAATACAACTAATGAAGTCTCATCCGGCAGCTGGAAATCGGCGAGCGCAGACTCGATCTCTTTTCTTCTGTGTTTGGCAGCTTCACATGCCTTCTTTATATTAGGTAACGCGAGTCCTAATCGCACCGCAAGTTCGTCCAGCGGTGAAGGAGCCGACGGCGGTTGGAGGGTTTGGGCTGACACTATATTCTCATAAAGTCATCGATTTGCGAGTATTCAAGAGCCTAACAAACTTGCTTGCATATTGTCAGCATTGACAAACTAGAATCTGTTGTCCAGCACCCACCCGTCTTGGCTCGGCATTATGAATGCCCCAAAATTGGCCTTGTATTGCGAAATTACGCAAAAAAGCCCCTACACCTTTCTCAAGGTGCGGGGCTTTTCGACATTTTCAAATTAAAACTGCTCGCGGGCTTCGTTGCCCAACGCTTCCTGCTACGAGCAGTTGTTTGAGAGTTGCGAGTTACGAGCGACGAGTTTCGAGTTCATCTCGCGCCTCGCTGCTCGTAACTCGCGTCTTCTTTAAGAGCATCCCATCGAGTTGCCGCAGTTGTGGCAGAGATAGCAATTGCCGTTGCGGACCGTGATCGCGCCGCAGCCGTCGCACGCCGGGGCATCCGACTGGAAACTGGCGAACTGCTCGTTGCGGTCGCCGCCATCTTCCAGGTCACTCAACATAGCCCCCGCGCGAGCGAGCATTCTGGTGCTTGCACCGTTGGCGTGGCCATTGGTGTAAGGGGCTGGGGACTGGGGGCTCGGGGATGGGTGATGACCATTCGTTTCCCCCTTCCCCTTTCCGCCTTCCGCCTTGGCTCCACCCTGCCCGCCGGACTTCTTGTCGACGGGCTTCAATTCAGAGAACGGGTCACTAACTCCTGACCCCTGACCACCGACCCCTGGCCCCTTCTCCGCGACTCCGAGAGACGCCTCCTTATAGCCGGGCAGGAACTGAATGCCCAACCAGCGGAAGATGTAGTCGATCACGCTCTTGGCGATGCGGATGTCGGGGTTCTTGGTGTAACCCTGCGGCTCGAATCGCATGTGCGAGAACTTGCGAACGTAGTCCTCCAGCGGCACGCCATATTGCAGGCTCATCGACACGCTCGTGCCGAAGGCATCCATCAGGCCGCCGATCGTCGAACCTTCCTTGGCCATGGTGATGAACAACTCGCCCGGCCGGCCATCTTCGAACAAGCCCACCGTGATGTAGCCCTCGTGACCCGAGATGCTGAACTTGTGGGTGATCGATTGCCGCGTGTCGGGGAGCCGCTTGCGGTGTGGCTTGCCGGCCAACGCCGCTTCTTTGTCCTTCTGCTTGTCGGCTTCGGTCGAAGTGTTGAGCGGTTGGCTTTCCTTCGAGCCATCGCGATAAATGGCGATCGCCTTGAGGCCCAACTTCCAGCCGTCGATGTAGGCTTGCGCGATTTCTTCGGTGGTCGTCGAACGCGGCATGTTGACCGTCTTCGAAATCGCACCCGAGAGGAACGGCTGAGCCGCGGCCATCATCGTCACGTGAGCTTGCCAAGGAATGCTGCGGGTGCCGTTGCGGGCTTGGAACGCACAATCGAACACGCTCAAGTGCTCGGGCTCCAAGTCGGCGGCCCCTTCGATCGTGTCCTCACGGTCGACGTAACCCAGGATCGATTCGATGGCTGGCTGATCGTAGCCCAAAGTTTGCAGCGCCAGGGGCACGGTCTGGTTGACGATCTTGAGCATGCCGCCACCGGCGAGCTGCTTGTACTTCACCAGCGCGATGTCGGGCTCGATGCCGGTTGTGTCGCAATCCATCATGAAGCTGATCGTGCCAGTCGGAGCAAGCACGGTCGCTTGGGCGTTGCGGAAGCCGTGGGCCTTGCCCGCGACCAACACGTCGTCCCACAAGTCGCGAGCCGCGTCGACCAAGTAGTCGGGGCACTCGGGATTGATCTCGTCGACCGCAGCGCGGTGCATCTGCATCACGCGATTCATCGGCTGACTGTTGAGCTCGTAGCTATCGAACGGACCAACCGCTTCGGCGAGTTCGGCACTGGTGAGATTGGCAGTACCATGCAGCAAGGCGGTCACCGCACCGCACACCCCGCGACCCTTGTCGCTGTCGTAGGCAATGCCGTCGGACATCAGCAAGCTGCCGAGATTGGAATAACCCAACCCGAGCGGACGGAACAAGTGGCTGTTCTTGGCGATGTCCTTGGTCGGATAGCTCGCGTGATCGACCAGAATTTCCTGGGCGATGAAGTACACGCGACAGGCGGCCTTGAAACGCTCGGCGTCGAACGTGCCGTCCGGCAGGCGGAACTTCATCAGGTTGATGCTCGCCAGGTTGCAGGCCGTGTCGTCGAGGAACATGTACTCGCTGCACGGATTCGACGCGTTGATGCGGCCACTGTTGGGGCACGTGTGCCAATTGTTGATCGTCGTGTCGTATTGCACGCCAGGATCGCCACAGTGCCACGCACAATCGGCCATTCGATTGATCACGTCACGAGCCTTATAAGTTGGGCCCGCCTTGTTGGGATCGGTCACCCAGCGAGTGGTCCACTCTTGGTCCTTCTCGACGGCTTGCATGAAGTCGTCGGTCACGCGCACCGAAAGGTTTGCGTTCTGGAACATGATCGAGCTATAGGCTTCGCCGTTGAAGTTCGATTCGTAGCCACCCTTTTCGATCAGCACATGGGCTTTCTTTTCTTCCTTCCACTTGCACTCGATGAATTCCATCACGTCGGGGTGCCACACCTTGATCGATTGCATCTTGGCGGCGCGGCGGGTCTTGCCACCGCTCTTCACGACGGCTGCGACTTGGTCGTACACACGCATGAACGAAAGCGGGCCCGAGGGCTTGCCACCACCGGCGAGCTTCTCGCGATGCGAACGCAAGGTCGACAGGTCGGTGCCGGTGCCCGAACCGAACTTGAACAACATGGCCTCGCTGCGGGCGAGCTCCATGATGTCTTCCATGTTGTCGTCGACGTGCTGAATGAAGCAGGCCGAGCCTTGGGGGAATTCGTAAGGATTCTCAGGCTGCACGACTTCGCGGGTCACGGGATCCCAACGCCAGTTGCACTTCGCACCCGTCACGCCGTATTGGTGGTACAGGCCAACGTTGAACCACACGGGCGAATTGAACGCGCCATGTTGGTGGAGGCACAACCACGACAGATCGCGATAGAACCGCTCGCCGTCGGCGGGTGACGCGAAGTAGCCGTCTTCGAGGCCCCAATCGGTGATCGTGCGCGACACGCGGTGAATCAGCTGCTTGACGCTGTATTCGCGTTGATCGGTGCCGATCTCGCCGTAGAAATACTTGCTGCAAATCACGTTCGTGGCGAGTTGCGACCAGAACGAGGGAACTTCGCAGTTGGTTTGTTCGAACAGCACTTCGCCGTTCTCGCCCTTGATCGCGGCGGAACGGATTTCCCAGTTCACGGTGCTGAACACATCGTCGACGTCGGTCGGGGCGAAGTTTGCATCAATCTTCAACCGACCATGAAATATCTTCTGAGCTTCGGAACTGCCAATTTTGACGCTTTCGCCAGCCATGCGGGGAGCCTTTGAGGCACGAGCCAATTTTGAATCCGATTTGCCTAAATCAATTGTAGCCACAGCGCAACCTCCTGTTTTTCGGGAGCTGGCCCCTCTTTTTGAGGAGCTGGATAAGGGCATCCATACCTATTATAATGTACATGCGTACACAAGATACGCATAGTTGGATCGGCCAGCCATGCCGATCTGCTGCAATTCCTCTGGTAGGCCGCTCGGTTAACTGGGCCGCTGTTGGTCCCACGAGGCGATTGGTCCACTACCAGATTTTGGGGCTGTACGGGATTGACTCGACAAAATCGAGGGGAAATTTTACCCAAACCACTACATATAGTAGATGATGCCCATCAATCTACTATATGCTGTTGGTCGCGGGAGACGATCATACACCTCTAGGGCGGAGAGTCAATCGAATTTTGTGGTTTCCGTAACCTGCTAGCACACAATACTTTGTGTCGAATGTGATGCCAGCAAGAAGAACCCGTTGCGGTTCTGTTAAGAAAACTGGGGCCCGACACCTCGGCCAAGCGGCTCGTTCCTCAAGGAGATTGAATTCCTGCTACGCCGCACGCTAATCCTGGTCGTAATGAAGCCAGGTGACGTTGCTCTGGCTGATTTTTGCGACTACAAGCCCGTTTTACCGATTCCTTGCCCGGCTTCAGGCACGTGTCAAAAACTTCAAGCTGAAATCCCGCCATGCATCGCCAATCTCTCACGAACCTTTCGCTCCGATGGGGCAAAGCACACGCATTTGTCGTAATTGCCATCCTTTGTTTGACTTGGGTTGCTTATTCAGCCGTTGAAGCCAGTCGCCGTCCCGAGAGACACAGTTTACGGTTAGCGGCCGGCACCACAGTCGATCATCGCTATCAGATTGCCAAACACCTTGCGGCCGAAGCGAAAGAGGCCAAGGTCGACATTACGATCGTACCAATTAGTGGCTTGAAAGCCACGCTCACGGGCTTTGCGACTCGTCAGATCGACGCAGCAATCGTTTCTTTAGGGCTACAAGTTCGTGATGTTGACCATATTCAAATTTTGGCGGGATTAGACGTTGCACCATTGCATATTCTGGCGCGTCGCGAGCTTACCGCGACCAACAAATCGCTATCCGACATTTTCAAGAACCACCGCGTAAACATCGGACCACCAGGCACCAACGACCATGCGATGGGAATCGAAGTTCTAGACTTTTTGCAACTGTCACATGAATGCACTGCGATGAATTGGACCAAGGACGAATTGATGAGTCACGCCGAAGAAATTGTCCAGGCATCTTCAGCAAAACGACAAGAACTAGCCAAAGAGCTTCCCGATGTTGCTCTGCTCGTTGCTTCTCTCCCGTCAAATGTGGTCCAGCGACTGCTCGACACGGGTTTGTACGAGATCGTTCCGTTTCCTTATGCGAATAACTTCCTTTTGTCAGATCCGAACGGTCCGACGGATAACATTAATCGCAATTTTGTCGAACAGACGAAAATTCCAGCCGCCATGTACGTGGGCTCCACCCCCATGCCCGCTGTCGAATGTCCGTCGATTGGACTACGTTCGTTACTCGTGGCTCATCGGGATGTCCCCGCCGAGACAGTGACACGCGTTATGCAGACGGTTTTTGATTCGAGTTTTACTCACCGAATTGCACCACTCCCCCCGAATCGAATTGTCGATTCGATTCGCGCACATGATGCGGCTGAATCGTATTTGCAAAGACAAAAGCCCCTGATCACCGGAGATTTATTCGAACGGTTTAGCGACGGCCTGAGTATCTTTGGTGCTTTTATCGCCGGAGTGCTCAGTCTCTACGGCTATCTGCGTCGTCGCAATGTTTGCAGCCCGGGCGAGTATCTCGAAGAGATTCGCCGCGTCGATGCGCTCGTTTTTGGCAATGAATCGGTTGACGACAATACGCTGAAATGTCCTGCTCTCCACGCTCAAGAACTCGATTCTCGCTTGGTGAAACTTAAGCAAAAACTCATTGAAGACTACTGCAATAATCGCGTTCAAGGGGAACTGGTCTTAATGACCATACTCTCGATGCTGTCTGACAGTCGCGCTCAAATACAGCGAGCCGCAACGCGTACTGAAGAATCTCCGAAATCCTACGTCGTTTCAGCAGAGGAACGTTCACGCGCAGCTTGATCGAGCAGTTGCAGCTCGCGAATACTATTGCAGTTGTAAGCTAACCAAATTCCCAACTGCCTTCTATCGCTGGACTGAGCGGTGACTTCAACACTTTAGCTTCCATGATGGCCGTTTCCCGCCGCGGCCTTGTCGTGCCCATTTCCGTTGTGATGGACCTTCTTTGCCAACCCCCGTGCCTCGGGGTCGGGCCAATTCTCCGGCCAACGCTTCACATACACGTCCATTTGAGGATAAGCCATCTCAAGCCCCGCCGCTTCAAACTTCCGGTTGATCACAGTATTAAGCTCGTGAATTGCCATCAGCCGTTTCTCCATATTCGGCAAGAAGCAGCGCAATGTGAAATCAAGCGTGCTGGCGCCAAACCCATCAAACGTCGCCACCGGCTCGGGATCCTTGAGTATGAGCGGATGTTCACCCGCTGCTTCTCGGAGTAATCGACAGGCGAGGTCCGTGTCCGATCCGTAAGCAATACCAACTTTGATTTCGATACGATTGGTCGTGTCCGAGAGCGTCCAGTTCAACAATCGTTCGGTGATGAGATCCTTGTTGGGAACGATGTATTCCTTGCGGTCGGGATCAAGAATCGTCGTCGCCCGCATGCGAATCCGACTGACCACGCCGGTCTTGTCACCAAGCGTGACGATATCGCCCACGCGGATCGGCCGTTCAAACAGTAGGATGATGCCCGACACAAAGTTGGCGAAAATCTCCTGCAAGCCAAAACCTAGGCCAACGCCCATCGCCGCGACTAGCCATTGGATGCTCGTCCCCGTAAATCCTAGCGATGAATACGCCGTGCTAAGGCCTATGGCCACGAGCACGTAGCGGCTGATGCTCGTAATCGCGTAACGCGAACCGCCATCAAGCGGCAACCGCTGCAGAATGGCAAATTCCATTAACGCCGGTAGGTTGCGCGTTGCGACGTAAGTCACGACCAGCACCAACAAAAAGCGAAACAACTGTCCCCAAGTGAGTGCGTTTTCGACACCCGGTCGGGGGAAAATCGGTTCCTGGCCAAAGTACGCCAGCGCGGGCAACATTTCACCCCACACAAACCAAGCCGACACCAAACCCGCGGCAATCAAACCGGTAAGCACCAACTTTGAGGTTTGCTCGCCTAACGCGACAAGATCCACCGAATCTTCCGCAATATCCGCTGCCTGCAAGGCCGGGGCCTCGTCACTCGCGGTATTGGCTGCGGCAGCCGCAGCTACTTGAGCGCGCTTCTGTTTCGCTTGCTCGCGTGCGAGTCGACGTCGATTCACCAAGATCCACCGCCGCGTTAATCCGCCCAGGATGAGCAAGACCAGTACCACTGCCGCTGTTTGCAAGAGTCGCAGTGTGAGCTGCTGGGCCGTATAGTAATAACCGGCGATCGCCAACAGCGCGAGCAGTGACGGCAAGGCCGTGACCACGGGGGCCCAAATGCGAAAGAATTGCGGCGAGTTGGTTTCGGAATGGTTCATCAGCAACTGCCGAAATGGACTTTGTTGCGAGAGCAACACGCGATACGCCGCGAACGATGTCAGACCCATCACCGCCACGAAGCACGCCCTTCCCAGCGACGAACTCCACAGCTTTTCAACGTTCTGTACTTCCAAGCCGGTGAGCCAGACCACCAACGGCAAGCAGGCCCAAATCAACCACCGCATGTGCCGCCGCACTTGCTGCAAACAGGATTGCGGCCAATTGAAATGGGCGTCAGCAAGTCCCTTCGTCCGGCACAAATGCCGCACGAGTTCTAAGAGCAACAAACACAAAGCCGTGAACTGGAGACTCATCGACAGCGAACGCACAAACTCCGACTCGTTGAGCGGGCTGTCCATCCACCAACCTAAAAAGCCAAGAATCACCGGCCACGGCAAGGCCATCAAAATGGTGATCCATGTTGCTTCGAGCGACGGCCAAAAATCGGTGCTGGTTCGTTTCTCGGCTTCGATCCCCACGACACGCAAACGATTTCGCAAACGCCGGTGCATATACAATGAAAATCCCAACACCACGACAAACAGCAAAACAGCCAACGGCGAACTTCCAGACTTAACCCACAATGCCTTGATCGCATCGTGCCAATTTTCGCGATTAAACGTCCAATTCACCGCATCGACGGCGGGCTCCCAATCAGCCAGCCGCGGAAACGACGTACTGCGAATCCACAACACGTGCTCGGTGATGAAGTCGGCATATTCCTTGGCAGTGATCCGCAACTCATCTTGCGCGGCCGCGAGTTTCGTCAGCTGACGGGAATACGAGTCGTACGTCTCGATCGCTGAGTCAAGGATCTGTAACTCCGCGGTCAGAAGTTCGCGCACTTCTTGCTCGGCGGCGGCTCGTTGATCGGCAGGAATTTTTTCGAGTATCTTCGCTACTCGCTCATCGACGTCCATGTCCTTGATCGTCGACCTGCGATCGATCAAATCGAAGGAAGAGTAAATGGCATCTTCTTTTTCGCGCTCTAAAAGAGCTATTCGCCGGCTGATCGCGCGGCGATCCGGCAACAGATCTTGTTGCTGACGCATCTGTTGACCGCTCGCTTCGGTCAATCCGGCGGCATTCACTCGTTCTTTGCTCTGTGTAAACTCATTATCCCGTTTGTCACGCTCACGAACCACTTGAGCGAGTTCATCTGTCAGCGCCGTACTCTTGGCTGCGATCTCGGCTTGTTTTTCCGCTAATTGAGAGTTTTCTTGTGCAAGTTTGGCAATCGCTTCAGGACGCTCCACAGCAGCCATCCTCGCCGCCTCATTCGCCTGGGCTTCTGTTTCTGCGAGCCTGCGGGCGTCGATGGCCTCATGCAGCGCGGCAAGCTTTTTCTCTTCTTGCGCCAAATACTTAGCCCGATAGTCACGCCGAACCTGGACCAAATCTGGGCTCTTGGTGAAGTACTGCCGCTGGGCTTCCATTTCCTCAAGCGACATCTTCAGCGCGGCCGCGCGACTCTCCAGATAGTTGCGCTCCGCGTTAGCCAACACGTCGGTCGCATCCTTGGTTTCGACCTCTGCTAACTTAGCCTCAACTTTTTCCAAATCCTGTTGTCTTTCGACGACAAGTTGTGGCAATTCGGCCAAGCGCGTCTGTCGATCCTTGGGCTGTTTTTCCGACTTCGCGAGATTCTCACGCGCTAACTGTACGACCTGTTCTTGCCTGGCGAGTTCTTGTTCGAGCTCGACCAAATCGCCTGTGATAAGTGGAGGCGCTTCGTTGGCCAATTGCGATAAGTTCGCCTGAAATTCTGCAAGCTCTTTATCGTACTTATCCGAATTAGTTTTGTGGCGGAGCTTCTCGCTACGGAACTCTTCCAAACTCGCTAGCGAATCGAGCGCTTTCTGATAGAACTCTGCCGCCTTTTTGCGATCCTCTTCCGACAGCCCTGAGGAATCAAGCGTACTCAGTTTTTGGCGGATGTCCTCCTGAGACTGCTTCACTTTCTCCGGTGAAAAGGGCGCTTCCTCATCTTCATTGCGAGTGGGTGCCACCACTTCGGCGGGCGCCTCCGCAGAGGGAGTCTTCGCAGGGGGCGACTCCGCAGAGGGAGTCTCCTGCTCTTGCGCCCCAAGGTGTGGGCCGCAGAGACATAAACATGCGATGGTTAACATCCATCGCGGCCAAAAGAAAAATCGCCGTTGCCAATGATCGCTAGACATGAACATCCGTTTTCCACCTCGCAAAACTCAAGCCAACTTTCCAAGCCAGCTCGTTCCATTGTCATGCGAATCGCTTCAGAACAAAACCCCAGGCCGACGCTGACTTCTTCAAAGACCATTTGGCAGCACAATCACCACGGTGAGCGATTTCCATCCGAAGATGCTAGCATCGTTTTTTGGCAAGAATTATCCCAGCAGTTGCGGATTTGTCCGCCAGATCACCACGTTGAGCACCGCGGCAAATGACACCCACGCGAGATAGGGAATCAACAAGGCTCCGGCCAGCGGTTTGATTCGCCAAAACGTAATGATCGTCCCCACGATCAATCCCCACAGCAGCACAATATCCACCGACGACCACAACCCTTGCTGCCAGCCGAAGAAGAGCCAACTCCACAACGCGTTCGCGGCCAGTTGCACCAGAAATAAAGTGAGCGCCAATTTCGCTCCCGCGAAACCGCGTTCGCGCCACACCAACCACGCCGCGATTCCCATCAACAAATAGAGAACCGTCCACACAGGCCCAAAGACCCAGGCCGGCGGTGCCCAAGTGGGGAGCGTCAACTCACGATAAAAGTCCGGCGCATTCACAGACGCAGCGCCGCCAAGGCCAGCGGCAACAAACGAAATCGCGATCCAACCGATCAAGCCTAATAAGTTTTTCATAGCAATATCCCCCTCCCGATACCCCGGAGGGGCTAGGTGAGGGGCTTCAAAGATTTTTCAGAGAACAAAAATTACACCTAGCGAATACCGCTCAAGGCAACTTGCAAATCTTCTGCCAATTATGGCACAAGCCGCAATAGCTCGCCGAACGTCACCCATGGCTCGCAAAAATCTGCGTCAATCGCTCACGATGAGAGCTTTCCTGTGGCTCGCGCATCACGCCCCACCGACTTGCCTGCCAGATGTCGCCCGTGAGGCAATCCATCGCCGTTAACCACCCATACCTCCAACAAGCCGTGTCGATGCACATGGCAAAACCGAGATCGACAATCTCGCCTTCCTTCTGCTCAGTATGTCCCACGACCACCGGCTTGCGGCTCATGTGCGGGTGCATCTCATTAGGATCGAACAACGTCCATCGCAAGTAATGTTTCGGTTGACGATCCATCGGCACGTCGGGCAGATAGTTCGCGTGAGTGAAGATGATGTCTTCTGTTTCGTAATACGGAACACAACTTTCTAGCATCGCCCAATGCTCGGCCGGCACGTCGCTCAGCTTCCCAGGAAATTTATATGAGGTAAGTGTCGTCGCGCCCCCGCAACTGTCCCAAAAGCGGTACGCCTCTTCGCTTTCCCGCGCGGCCAGCATCATTTCTTCATGGTTGCCTTGGATCAAAACTACCTGGCAGATCCCCTGCAACTCAGCAATCTTCTCCAGCACTTCCCGGCTGTTCCGTCCGTTATCGACCAAGTCGCCCAGAAACACGATGCGGTCTTGCGACGTGGGGGCAATCGCGTCGATCACCGTATCAAGCGCGTGAATACAGCCATGCACGTCGCCGATGGCAATGAGCCGCCCCGACGGATTGTCCATAAAGCTGCCTATTCGTCAGTGTGATTTCGCCTTTTAAAAGTGTGCACAAGATAGCACGAGGCAAACCGAATTGCACGGGTGGAGGTCGTAAAATACTTAACGCCAAGCACTCACCACAAAATACCGCTTACTCGGCGTGATCTCGACCTCACGCCACTCGGCTTCTAAGTACTCTTCGTACCAACGCGGGCTTTTCGTCACGAGCAACAACTGACCGCCCGGTTTCAAGCTCCGTCGTGCCGCATCGATAAATCGTTGACCAATCTCGAAGTCGGCATAGTAAGGAGGGTTCGCGAGCGCCAAATCAAAGGTGCCTGGCTCGGCATATTCGCCTGAAGCGTTGAGTTCCGTCGTGACGTTAGCAAGCTCGTTGAGCTTGGCACCAACTTGCGTGCATTCGACCGCCCGCGCATTACTGTCGACGGCATGCACTTGGGCACTTGGCTCGCGTGCGGCAACAGCCAGGGCCACTGTGCCGGCTCCACAGCCGATATCCAAGACGCGCATTCCAGGTTGAATCGTTGCGGCCTCGAACAAATGCCGCGCGCCGGGGTCGACGTGGCGATGCGAAAACACGCCGGGGCGACTGACGGCTTTGATCAATCGTTCGCCATCGCGAAACACAAACTCCGCGCGAAAGTCCTTCAGCTTCTTCAGCGGTTCCTGCTTGGTCGTGACGTAGACAACCGTATCAGCCAACGCATGCTTGGTCACCTTTTTGAACAACGCGCCCAATTGCTCACGCAGCCACTCATCTTTCGGATTATCGACTGCCGCAACCAGCTTGCCGCCAATTCGCAAGCGTTCCGTGGCCGTCTGCAGCAGTTCGCGGGTGAGCTCCGCCTCGCCACGCATCGAAAACGGCAGCACTGCCAAATCATACTCATCGCGTGGAAAATCCGGCTCGCAGACGATGGAGAGATTGGCTGAGTGATCTTCCCCGGCTGCCAGTCGCTGCTGATGTTGATCGAGAAACCAACAAACAACCTGAGCTTGAGAACGCTCAAGGGCAAACTCATGCGCTGCCTGCGCTCGGCCAACACTAATACATAGAATTCGCTCGCCAGCAAACGTGCGAGCGATTTCGAGAGCACGTTGCTCGGCCGGACGAGGGGGTAACAAAACTAGCCCGTGATCTTGCCGATCTTGACACGCGTCAGCACCGAGCGATGGCCCGTCTTGCGGCGTGAATTCTTGCGGCGGCGGAACTTCTGCACCACCAACTTTTCGCCCTTGTCGGCGCCGATCACTTCGGCGGCTACGCTTGCGCCGGCCACGGTGGGGGCACCCAACTTCAAGTCGCCCGTGCCGGTCGAGATCGCCAGCACCTTATCGAACGTGAGCTTTTCACCGGCCGGCAAATCACGGAAGTCGATGGTAAGTTCCTGACCTTCTTCGACTTTGAATTGTCGTCCACCATCCAAGATGATTGCGTACATGGCAAATAACTCACTACTTAAGAATTGCAACAAAAACGATGAATGCTGGCGGAACGGCAGTCCCCTGCAAGGGCCCAGATGAATCGCCAAACTCCACAATTTACCGGAGCCCGCCCGCCCTGTCGAGGGGGCAATTGGACGGCCCTAAAGTGCATTTTCTCGTAAAAACCGTGGAGTTTCATCCATTCCATACTTTATTCGCCGCTACACTGGCACCACGGAGCAAAACTATGAATATCCGCCCGGGCGACCTGAGCGATCCGCGGGTCATCGATCTCCTTCATTTCCATCTCTCGAGTGCGAGGGAACAAACCGCGCCGGGCAGCGCCCATGCCTTGGACGCGAGTGGCTTGCAGTCGCCGGAGATCGACTTTTGGACCCTCTGGGACGAAGAATACCTCGTGGGTTTTGGCGCCCTCAAAACACTCACGCCGGATCATGGCGAGGTGAAATCGATGCACGTGGTCACGGCTAAGCGCTGCACCGGCGCGGGGAGTGCCCTGCTCCGCCACATCATCGCCGCGGCTCGCGAGAAACACATGTCCCGCCTCAGCCTGGAAACAGGCTCGTGGGAATATTTCGAACCCGCGCGATCACTTTATCGCAAACACGGCTTTGTCGAGTGCGAACCCTTCGCTGGCTACCGACTCGACCGGAACAGTGTTTTCATGACCTTGAAGCTGGAATCCTCGGCATCATTTTAGATATCACGCTGGTTAAGGTTCTTAAACTTCTCTAATCAGCACCGAAGATATCTTCCAGCAGTTCGTCGTCTAACCAATCCGCGTCCTGGGCTGAGATTTCTCCGTAGCGACCACGCGAAGCAATCGAGGCATCAACCAGCAAGCCTTGCACAGTTAACGTGTTCGCCTTTACGGGATTGCTCACACTTTCCAATAGAGTTACACGGTGAATCACCAAGGCGTCATCGTCTTCTGCGGCATCATCGACATCGATCAGCCAACCAGTTGAAAAGTCGCTATCATCCAGCGCGGTATCGGTAATCGCCACCAACTGGGGGGTCGATCCTTGACCGTAATTCGCTTGCCAAACTTCCAAATCATTGGAATCGCCATTCCCTCGTTGCCAAGCGAGAAAATCGCGGCCGTCGACATCGCCATCCTCATCGAAATCGCCGTTTGCCGGTATCTCAGCGACGGTTGGATTGACATTATTATTTGCCTGAGTGGGATCGTTGATCCGTCCCATGAAACTGATAGTCGAAGTGACGTTATCGCGAATTAAAAAGTGGAACGGACGGTTCGCCTCGAATGACTCGTAATCGTTGTGAACCCATACGCCGAATTTCCACTCGCTACCGCCAACGAAGTAAGTGTGATCATCGGCAACACGAAGATTGTAGACCGCTTCAGACGTGTTGGTGTGCAACACTCGCTCCACTTCAATCCAGTCACCATGATTCGTCGAGAGTCGATCTTCGACTTTGATCTCTTCGGCCGGAATCCAGCCGCGACCTCGAACAAAGAAGCGATGGGGGGCAGTCGTGCGAATCGTCTGTCCGCCAACTTGTAGTTCTAGAATATTCGCTTCGCCGTAGAACAATCGTTCAACCATTCGCGGCTCAACTCGACCTTCAAGGTTGTGCTCGTCGCGGGCCAGTACATAGTCGCCTGCCTGCAGTTCTTCGATTCGTTTCTCGCCCTCGGGAGTCATCACGGGCGTTCCAGCTGCGAAGCACACGGCAAATTCTATCTCGGTCGCAGCAGCGGCTTCGGTACCCTGCTCGTTGACCGTCAATGTCGCCTTATGGAACACCTTATCAATAAACACTCCTGCATCTGTCATCTCCGAAAAGTCCGCTCCACCACTAAATGCCGTAGGCATTCCCAACCCACTCAAAAGGTTGTTGAAATTCGTGGCAACCGTAACCTCGAACTTCGGTAGCAAGATGTCATCCGTGTAGGAAAGATAGCGGGAGCTTTCGAACCACTCATTAATATCTGCCAAAACACTGCTGGATAGTGTTTGGTTCGACCATCCTGTTGGCACGATAAGGACCATGGATGAATCGCCACCTTGGAACGGCATTTCCAACACCTGAAATCCGCCAATCACCGTGCGATACACGTTCGCCTGCGTGTACATCATGGGTGTAAAGATGTAATCATCAATTTCGTCTTCGTTCTCTTCGCGCAAATTGAAAAAACCCGACTCCGTCGTGTATAGGGGATCAAATGGCTGTTGCCAAAGACCCTTAAAGTACACCGTATTGGTCAACACCATGTATGTTTCGGGAGTCAAGCCATCGACCAAGTCCTCAATCTTCCCGTGGGTCCGATCCTCAACCCAATTGTTGATGATGTCCTCAGCCTGCTCAGCGTTTGAATAATAGTCGAGAGCCTGCACGTGGCCACCGTACTCGTTTTCAACAACGTTGGCGAAACCGCTATTAATTGACGCCCCCAATTGCGGCCACATTGCATTGGCTACGGAGATTTGAAACCCCACGAGCGGGTCCGTTTGCGAATTTAATAATGCCATCAATTCGCCGTATGAAGTGTGGATTCCTGGCTCAGTGCCAACGTGCAACACATTGGCCATTTCCGACGCGGTTTGTCCGGCAGCACCCGCATATGCCATGGTCAATGCAGACGCAACACTCAATGGCGAAAAAAACAAATTGCCCGACTCGTTCTGCATGTGCTCGTAGGCGTCGTAAGCAAATAGATTGATCGCTTCGGCCGCGCGAGATGCCGTCAATAGCCGACGATCCTCCAAGGGTTCCACTCTCAATTGCCTAGGACGGCAAGGATCTTGGTAAAACGAATGACGTGGCAAACGAGTGCTCTGAGACATGCCGTGCTCTCCGCTCCTGTGAGAATAGACAGCTAATGATCGGTCAGAAAAGTGCGATGCTTCTCCGTAGTCTAATGGCAATTGCCTACCGATTCAACAATCCGGTTGTTTTGCGTACAACAAAAAACGCGGAGGGCATAAGCACCCTCCGCGTGAATCTTAACTTTTTAATAATTCTCGGCTTATAGGCCGGTAATTGGTCGCTGCTACTCCACGAACCGAATCTCCCGACCCGATGCATCTTCGCACTCGATTTTCAAGAATTCCGGCGAAACGTCTTCACGGCTCAGAACCTGAACTTGCAGGTTGTATTCGTCTTCCATCCGCGTGAGCTCGCGGCGTTTGCGGTTGTTCAGGTAGTTGGCGACTTCTTCTTCGCAGGTCACCGACACGCGGGCAATGCGCTCATTGTGGGCACACATTAAGAGTTTGCGAATCACTTCAATCGCCATGCTCTCGGCCGACTTCACCAACCCCGAGCCGGTACACGACGGACATTCCTTGTAAACGCTGCGCCGTAAACTGGGACGGATACGCTGCCGCGTCATTTCGATCAAACCAAACGGGCTCGTTCGCAAAATCTTCGTCCGCGCGCGATCTCGCTTCACCGCGTCACGCAGCGTACGCTCCACCGTGCGGCGGTGCCGTTCTTTCCGCATGTCGATAAAATCGTTAACCACCACGCCACCCAGATCACGCAGCCGCAATTGCCGAGCGATTTCCTTGGCCGCGATTTGATTCAATCGGAATGCCGATTCCTCGGCCGAGCCGTCGGTGCGGAAGCTACCGCTGTTGACGTCGATCGCCACTAGGGCCTCGGTTTGATCGATCACAATCGAACCGCCACCCTTGAGCGGCACCTGTCGTTGATTGATCCGCGCGATCTCTTCGTCGAGCTTGTTCTTATGGAACAACGGTTCCTTGCCTTCGTAGAGAGTCAATCGATTGACGTAGCGCGGCATGACGATCTGCAAAAACTCTTTCGCCCGTTCATAGGCCTTCGGTTCATCGATCACGATGCTGTCGACTTCATTCGTAAAGATGTCGCGGATCGTGCGAATGATCATGTCGCTTTCTTCGTAGATGTCGACCGGCCCGGTGGTCTTCTTGATCCGCCGTACGATCACCTTCCACAGCCGCAGTAAGTACGCCAAGTCGCGCGACAATTCTTTCTTTGTTCGGTCGGTCCCCGCCGTGCGGACGATGAACCCCAAACCCTTGGGTGGATTCAGTTCGCGCAAGATATCCCGCAAGCGGCGACGGTCACCGTCGTCTTCGATTTTGCGAGACACGCCGATTCGCCCCAGCGCTGGCATCAGCACCAAGTAACGGCCTGGAATGCTGATGTAGGTCGATAGCGTCGGACCTTTCGTGCCGATCCCTTCCTTGATCACCTGCACGAGCACTTCATCGCCCCGGCGGAAGATCTCCTGAATCGGCGGCTTCACGCGCGGGCGCACCCCTGGTTTGGCACGTCGCACTTGAGTTCCACCTCGGCCATTACGGCTCTTTTCCGCGGGGCCGTCTTCGGTCCAGTCTTCATCGTCGTCACTACCGCCACCCTGCGAGCCATCGGCATCAATAAGCTTGGCGGGGTCGTAGCCACCCTGACGAAAATACTGCGGTTCCACGTCGCTGATGTGCAAAAACCCATTGCGACCCACGCCAAAATCGACGAATGCCGCTTGAATGCTCGGCTCGAGATTAACAATGCGGCCCTTATAGATATTACCGACGTAATTATCCTGGCTGCTCCGTTCGACGTAGAGCTCTTCGAGCACATTGTCCTCGACGATCGCGATCCGGCATTCTTCCGGCTGGGCGACGTTGATCAACATCTCCTGTTTCATAACGTTTCTTTCTGATCCATGCGTCACGCATCCTCAACAGTGTGAGAGTTCCTTCGCAACGCGGGTGTTCTTGAATGTGGATGGCAAATGCGCGAAACGCAGGGCGCGCTTGCGTGCCTGGCGGAGTATCCCGATGGGACAACTCGCCGGCGACGGGCCGTTCGTTTCTGGAAAAGAGATTTGCCATACACGCCACAGTACTTGGTGTTGCTTGGTTGCCACTGCTGGCTTGTCCAGCAGTGAATCACCTCACAACGGTAATTCGGGAAAAACTTTATGCAGTTCTTCTTTCAGGTAATTTTTTACGTCGCGCGCCGATTCCAATTTCAACACGTGCTCGGCGACCCGAACGCATTGATCCGTCGAAACGCTGCGACACACTCGTTTAATTTCAGGCACGGCCGAAGGGGTCACGCTGAAACAGCGCATGCCCAATCCGACGAGCAACATCGTGTACAAAGGATTGCCACACATTTGCCCGCACATGCTGATCGGCACGTTATGCTGGTTGGCCGTGCGGACGGCCATTTCGATCATGCGGATCACTGCCGGATCGGCGGCCGTATAAAGGTTGGCCACGTCCTTATTGCTGCGATCCACGGCTAAACAATATTGAATCAAGTCGTTCGTGCCGATGCTGAAGAAGTCCACTTCGTCCACGAAACGATCCATCATCATGATCGCCGACGGCACTTCAACCATCATGCCGACTTTCACGGCGCGGTCGAATGGCACGTTGGCTTCTTCCAAATCTTCCATCGCGTCGGCAAGCACCATGCGGGCCTGCCGTAGTTCCATGATCGTGGCGATCAAGGGGAACATAATTCGCACTTCGCCGAGCGCGCTGGCTCGCAGAATGGCCCGCAACTGCGTGCGGAACAAATCTCGATTGCGAAGCGCGAGTCGAATACTCCGCAAACCCAAGAACGGGTTGCGTTCATCTTCGGGATCGGGCAGCGAACGCATCTTGTCCGCTCCCAGATCCAAAGTCCGCATCACGACGGGCATATCCCCCATGGCTTGCACCACTTCGGCATACGCTTCGTAATGATTCTCTTCGCTGGGATCGTCATCGCGACCCAGGTACAAAAACTCCGTGCGGTAGAGGCCGATTCCATTAGCCCCCCGCTGTTTGCATTGCTCGACCTCATGGGGAAACTCGATGTTCCCCATCAACTGCACGATTTGGCCGTCCTGCGTGATGGCTGGCAAATCGCGCAAGACTTCTAATTTCGCGGCGAGCGAACGCTGCTCTTCGACTTCGTGCCGATACTTGGCGAGCGTTTCCTCGTCGGGCCGCAGAATAATCTGCCCCTGGTCACCATCGATGATGACCGTATCGCCCCCCGACACGTCGGTGAGGAATGGCCCCACGCCGACAATCGCGGGGATGCCCATACCCTCGGCCACGATTGCCGTGTGGCTACCTGGGCCGCCGATTTCCGTGACCAACCCCAGCGCAAATCTCGGATTTAAGCTCGCCGTTTCGCTCGGCGTCATTTGATGCGCGAGCACCAACACCGGCGACGTAATGTTGGCCAGTTCTTCGCGGCTGCGCCCCAACAGATTTCGCAGAATCCGCTTCTCGATATCGAAAATGTCGTTCGCCCGCTCGGCCATGTACTTGCCTTGCAGCGATTGAAACACTTTCGCATAGCGCCGCAGCGCGCGGCTGACGGCATACTCGGGCGAATAATGCCGCACGCGAATCATTTCTTCGATTTCGTCGTGCAGGCGCTGATCGCGGAGCATTTGCAGATGCGCGGAAAAGATGGCCGCGTAGTCGTCGCCCAATTGTTCGGCGACGTGCTTGCGGTTCCGCTCGACTTCAGCCTCGGCTGCTTTGAAGGCTTTCCCTAGACGCAGCAGTTCTTCTTCGACCGCATCGCGCGGAAGGAACCGCCGAGGAATGCGAAATCCCTCGTTGTCGAGTACCAAGGCCTCGCCAATGGCGATCCCCGGTGAGACGGCGATACCTTGCAGGCGTTCCATTGCGCCCTCGCTTCACACGCCAGCTACGCAGGCGAGAGAGCACAACGGCAGTTCGCAGGACAGCAGCGAGCATTTCGCTCGCTGTCTCAACAGATCAGGCTATTGAGTTTTTGTCACGCATTGCTCCGATTCGCGTCGTCAACAACTGCTGTTTAGCGCTCCGTTGTTGCGACATGTCGTCGTCACTTATTTCCGTGTGTACGCTCGCGCCCAGTGCGTTGACTGGACAACCATGTTTCTACAGCCAGAAAGTTGCGACTGTTTGCGCCCAAGGATGACAATCCCTGGGAATCTCAGTCCCATGATCACGAGTGTTTATCCCGTGCTCTCCTGGCCAATGACTTCGTCGGCCGCGAAATCGCTCTCCACGAGGCGAACGATTGCGTCCAAAGCTGTTTCCGCGTCGGGCCCTTGAGCCTCGACAAGTATTTCGGTCCCTTGCACGGCCCCCAGCGTCAACACATGCAAGATGCTCTTCGCATCGACGCGCTGACCGTTGCAAATAAGTTCAATCTTTGATTCGTAACTCAACGCCGTACGCGCCAGCAACTGAGCTGGCCGCGCATGCAGCCCCTGCTCGTTCTGAATCACCACCGTTCGTTGTGCGCAAGGCAAATTCATCGTTATTAAAATGACCAATGACCAAACCATAAGTGACCAATGAAAAAACCATTGGGCATTCGGTCATGGAACATTGGACATTTCCTTATACAAACTGATTGTTGTCGGCTTCTTCGAGCAATTGCCACACGTCGCCGGGCTCTTTGCTCTGCTTCAAGAAACGACAGAATGTTTCGTCACGCAGTTGCCGCGAGATATTCTCGAGTGCCCGCAGGTGATCGCCCGGACGATCCGGCGGCGACACGAGCATAAACAGCAAATGTACTTTTTCGCCGTCGAGGCTATCGAAATCGACGCCCGAATCAATCACGGCGACCGTTCCGACCAATTCCTTCACGCTGGGGTGCTTCGTGTGAGGCACCGCCACGCCACGGCCAATCCCCGTGCTGCCCAATTCTTCTCGCTTGAGGATCGCTTCGACGATGCTCTCATGTTGGTCGGCTGGAATCTTGCCCGCTTCGAGCAACGCATTCGCCATCGCGCGAATCACTTGCTCTTTATTGTCGACGTCGAGATTCGTTCGAATTGCATCGCGACTTACAAAATCAACAAACTTCATGATGACCTTCTACCTCGATTGCTTAAATGACGGCTCAACTCGCGCCGACAATTCTTCCCCACCGGTTTCCCAGCGAGGAAGTTTTTCAATGATAAAATGATAACTTGCTATTATTCTTCAACGCGAACTCGGCATTGCTTACCGAGACCGCCTGTAACCTTATTCGTCTGATTCGTCGTCTCCCACGGGAACCTCAACGTGCTTGGCTCCGGGGCCCCGATGACGCTCCTGCAAGCGTTCCTTATACTTACGCAACTGCTGTTCGATCTTGCCAGCCGCGCTGTCGAACGCGTTAAGCAGCGTGTCGGAAGTTGCGTGAGCCACGAAATCGTGCTTGTGCTCGGCCGAACAATTAATCGCCACTTGTGGAGCCTGCTCGTCGTTCAAATCCACGATGAGCTCGATCGACATCAAGCGATCAAAAATCCGGGCAAACTTTTCGGCCTTGGCCTTTAACTTCTCCTGGCTGGCCTCGCTAAGATGGCCATGCCGAACTGAAACGCTGATCTGCACCGGTGCAACTCCTGAATTCGCCGCGTCGAGCGCGCCGAGAGAACGTCAATTTGCCAAAGTCACGACGGACCGCCCACGCAGCGGGTAGCGGAGCTAACCAGCAGGTGCCGTCCAGCACCCCATTCTAGCGGTTTCTGGGCCAATCGACAAACCGACTCTTTCGGGGAAAAGTGCCTTCATGCCGGGTGATCTTACGCCAAGTCAAGCAAATTTTGGCGTGTTACGCTGCTTGACGAAGCTCGCGGGGTTTGCTTGTTACCGCCCTCTCCGCCCCGTCGAAATCACGATCGCCATGCCAAGAAGCACCGCGCTCGCCGGTTCAGGAATCACCGCGGCAGTATAGAGATAAGCCCGTGCCACTGCCGCTTGATTATTCAGTTCCCAGATATTAAGCGTCCCCGTTTGGGCCCCATTGCGACCCCAAAACAGGCCGTAGTGACCGCGCGGATCCCGTTTGTTGTCGTGCAACCAATGGAGTGCCCGATCCACCCGTTCGAGCCAATTTGTGTTGCCATCGTGCCGATAAAGGTTGACCAACCCATCGACCAATTCAAAGGCCCAGTAGCCTTCGTCGTTGATCCGACCGGTTGCACTGTCGAAATACCGCGTCAGCGATCGCAGTCCGATCCGCCGGGCTTCGGTCAGATAAGCCGTCGAACCCGTGGCATTGTACAGCTCAAGATTCGTCGATATGGCGATCCCCGCCGAGTTCACCAAATCGACGCCGTCCCTCATGTTCGTGGCAATGTTCCAGCGTTCGCTGAACAATCCATTCGAACGCTGGATGTGCGTCTTCGACCACGTAAGCAGCCGCGTGGCGTCGTCCAGATATTGTTGCTCGCCCGTGGCGTTGTACAGCATCGCCGCTCCCCGCGCGGCTTGCAGCGTCGAGATCGCGTCTTTCGATGAAAAATCGAACTGCTTGAAATAGATCCCCCCGCCCGCCACCGAATCTTCGCCTTGCAACACAAACGCATGGGTTTGCTTGGCACGATCAAGAAAGACCCGGTCTTTCGTCAGGTTGTAGGCTTCGGTAAGCGAAACCACCAAATGGGCGTTGTCGTCGTAGAAACGATCGCCACCTCCTGCGCCCGATCGATACCCTGCGTTCCAATAGCGGGTGTGCAACTCATCAGAAAAATTGCGCAGCACAGTGGAATATTCTGTCGGATCCATCTGTGTCAGCGAGTTCAACGCACGAAACTGGGTCGCCGCTGGCCAAACAAACGCGTGACCGTTGAACCCACCGCTTTGCGCGCCATTGATCGCCGCCATTTCGGCGTACAAGCTCGACCCCGGCTTTTTGAGCGAACTATCAATTGCGTTGGCGGTTTCGAATCCCCAAGTCCGCAAAGTTTTGAAATCGATTTGCGCGTGCGCTTCGAAGGCACACAGACTCAAAATGGAGATGCACAGGCACGCAACAATTAAAGGTAAGCATTGACGCACGGCAGGCCTCTTCACAACGGGGATAGCGGATAAGCGAAAGTTCGAGGGCGGTGCCGGAATCACTCGAACTGATGACAGAGAAATTCGATAATAGTCTCTCGCGATACACGCCACTACCGCGATCGTTTAAACGACGCCGCACGGATATGATATGTTTGGCGAACTTCCCGCGTAAGCGGGGAGGAATTTACCGGCTGGAGTCTGCCTCAGACGGATGCGCAGTTCCTGCACAATGCCAAGTTGGAAGTCTTGAAAATGATCTCCAAGTCGCTCGCGGCTTAGCGAAACTGCAGAAGTCCGCTCAATCCAACACGCCCACAATGTTCTTGAACAACGGGTCATTGCGCAGCGGATCGAAGTCGGGTTCGTCGGCGATGAAGTCGCGGAAATTGCCGTCGATGTTGAGAGCGCGAGCTAAACTCCGCAGCGCGTGGCGGCGATCGCGGGCCAAGCTCCAATAACACGCCAAGTTGTAATGCAGCACGGCTTGGCCTGGTTCGATCGTGACGGCGTGTTCCAGGGCGTCAATGGCCTTGGGCATATCGCCGATTCGTTTGTAGCACCAACCGAGCGCCATCCACACGTGCACGTCGTCAGGGATCAGTTCCAAACAACGACGCAAGGGAAAGATTGCTTCGCGGTAACGACGTAGTTCACGCAATGATTCGCCAAGCAAGTAACAACCGCGTGCGTCGCCATGAACGATTTTGCCCTGACGCTGCAAGCTGCGCAAGGCATGCTCGGGCATGCCAAGTTCGAGGTAACCCTCGGCTTCGCGACGGGTACGTTGCAATCGTTCTCTAAGAGGGGGAGACATGGGAAGCAAGGCAATACTCGGACGAGAACTGGGAATCGAAAAGAAAGTTGAAGAGACTACTTTGATTTTACTCGCAAAAGTGCGCGACTCAAAAAGTTTTGTGAAAAATTGCGCGCTTGTTTTCAAGTTTCGAGCAACACGCTCCGCGAAACGAGAGTTGCCCGAAGGTGTCGATTGCGCGCGAAGGGCAAACTCTGCCTGTGCAGCTCAGCGCTGCTGATGTCAGCGCGCTATCCACAGCGCGCACTTGCAATTTTTGCATGTTGCTTTTGCTCAACAACATCCGTTGTCTTTCAGCAACGGCGGGCAACTACGCTGGCGAAATCTTCGGGGATTTTCGCTAATTCGCACCACGGAATGTCTCTTGCGATAAGCCGTGCCATGGTCGCTCCAGGGGAGCGACATCACTGCTTTTCTCTCTTCTCCGAATGGCGTGCCGTGCTTCGCTCTTTGTTGATCATCGCAACCGTTGCCACCCTCAGCGGTTTCCTGAGCCATCTCGAATTCGCCAAGGCGGATCGGCAAGTGCAGACCGCGATTCCCGCCTGGGTGCGCACCGTCGACGGTTGGGAACCCAGTTCCGTGCTGACTGCGGAAACCGGCGGCGAGATTTCTCCGGCGTTGCACCCGCTGCTAGTGGCGGGCTTTCTGCTGGCCGCATCGGTGTTTGTGTTGCTGGCATTTCCGTACCCTAAGTCGCAGTAGCACAAGTACTTCCGACTTCATCTGGTGTATTCCGGAATTTATCTGCACGAAACATCGCCTTGAATCGCACTATTACTTTCAGACAAACGCCCGCAGGCTTTTCGGGCGCTCCGAAGGTATTCGTTTTTCGAGGTTCTCATGCGACTCACTTTGCGCACGTTGTTGGCTTACATGGACGATATTCTCGATCCGGCCGATCACGAAGACTTGGGCAAGAAGATCGAGGCGAGCGAATTTGCCGCCGAGTTGATCCATCGTTCTCGTGATACCGTAAGGCGGTTGCGCTTGGGGGCGCCGGAAGTCTTTGCCGGCGAAGATGATGACGTGCTGAATCCCGATCCGGCTTCCGATGCCAACACGGTTGCCGAGTATCTGGACAATACACTCCCCCCCGAACACGTTGCTGAGTTCGAGCGCGTTTGCCTCGATACGGGAATGGTCGCCGACATGCACCTCGCCGAGGTGACTTCATGCCATCATGTTTTAACGATGGTGCTGGGCGAACCGGCGGAGATCGATCCGCAAGTTCGTAGGCGAATGTACGAATTGCCCCAGACCGTGGAGGGCGGTGAGAAGCTGCGTATCGAACCGGCTCATCCCCCGGTTGCAAATCCAACTCCTGAAGCTGCACCAGCTCCGGATGCTCCCCAAGTTGCCGCGCCCGCGACTGTTGTTGCGGTCGCACCTGCCCCCCCGGCGGGAGTGCTTCCCGATTATTTGCGCGTGGCGGCTCATAGTCGTCGGCGTGGACGGCGTTGGGCAACGGCCGCAGTCTTGGCCGTGTTGGGTGGACTCACCGCCTATGTGTTGTCGGGTTCGTTTGTCGAACCCGAGACACCGAGTTTCATTGCCGATGCCGAACCAGAAAAAATTGAAGATCTGACCGACATTCAAATCGGCGCGGAAACCGCTGATACAAAACCTGAAGAATCGGCGGCCGGGTCCGACGAAACCGACGCTGCTGACGATGCAACGAACACGGCACCTCCGTTCGTACCCGAAGACACCGCCGTTGCGGCACCAGAGGATCAAGCTCCCGCTGTTGCTGAGCCCAGCTTGGAAACTCCAGCCGCTGCGACGGAAGCTGTGGAAACGACAGCTCCTACGGTAGGTTCAGAACCTACGACGGAAACACCTGTCGCTGAACCTGAAACAATGATTCCCACGGAAACATCAGTTGCTACGGCGAATGCTCCACCGACCACGACTGTTCCCTTGCCACCTCAGGACACCGAGCCTCAGGAAACATCTATCTCAGATGGACGGCCTCCGGTACTTGATCCTAACGAGCTCATTGAATCGGCGACAACTCAGTCGATGCCTGATGAGTCGCTGGACATTGATGCTCAAGACGAAGTCCCAGCCGAGCCTCAGGGGCCAGCGCAATTAGGCACCTACCGCGGTGTAGACGATGTTTTGCTCCGCTTTCTTCCCGAAACTGAGCAATGGCTCAGATTTCCACCGCAGGCCGTCATTACAGTGGGGGACACGTTGCTCACGCTGCCTAAGTACCGTTCGCACGTTGTGTTGGGCAACATCAACGCTTATCTGGCAGGTGGTACGCAGCTTACACTTCCTGAACAGATCGTTACGGAGGAAGGGAACGAGCCACTGGTCATTGATATGAACTATGGTCGATTGATTTTGAATGCCGATGCCGGGGCACGCGATATCAAGTTGAACGTGGGCGGCACGACTCATGAAGTTCGCTTACAGAAAGCTGCGAGTTTGGCGGTGGAAGTTCGTCGCTTGTTTCTGCCAGGAACCGATTATGAAAAGGCACCCGCCGCGGTGGAGATCAATTGGTATCTTGCTAGTGGCTCGGCCGTATGGATTGGTGCAAACAGCGCACAAGAATCAATCCAGGCTCCTTCGGCTTGGAAATCTGTTAATGGCGCAGACACGGTTCCCGAAGCGATTGCGACTTTGCCGACTTGGATCGAGAAAGAATCAGTCTCCAGCTTGGAACGCAGTGCCAGCAATGTGCTTAATCAGCAGCTTGTGCCCGGACAACCGGTTGAGTTGAGCATCGCTGAATTGACAGATACTCCAAATCGCGAAAACCGTCGCATGGCTTCGGAAGCGAGTTTGTATGTGGGCGAATTTGAACCATTTATCAAGTCCCTCAACGATAGCGACCAACGCATCGTTTGGCGACCGCACATTGCAGCGATGCGGCAAGCCATCGCTCAGGATCCGCAGTTGGCGATCAAGCTGCACGAGGACTTTATCAACGTACGTGGCCCCGAAGCGGGGGAAGATCTGTACGCGATGCTCCGCGGCTTTACGCCCGAGCAGATTGGCCTGACCCGCGACGAGCTCAAGCAGGGCGTGCTGCTGGATTTAATTCGTTGGCTGGAAGACGAAAACTTGGATTATCGTGTGCTTGCGATTTACAATTTGGACGAGCTCAAGGGAACGACGGATTACAAAGGCTATCGTCCTGATGCGATTCCACGTAGTCGCCAAATCGCGGTGGAAAAAATTCGTCGTGAAATTGCCGACGATGAATTTTTGCCGTTGCCGTAAGAGCGTAAACCCGCGAGTGACGGGGATCTCATTCAACTTTTCAAGGGCTTCGGAGAGAAGTCCAGCGAGCGAAGAACGCGTCAAAGAGCACTTCCGTTGCCTTTTTTTTATTCAGAATTTGGCGGACTTTCTGCAATAGAACTTGCGGCGTATAGGGCTTCTGGATGAAGGCGACCTCGGAATCGATCAATCCGTGTCGTACAACCGCGTCATCGGTGTAGCCACTCATGTAGAGCACTTTCACGTCGGATGAGTTAGTCTTCAGTTGCCGGACCAGTTCGGGGCCGCCAACGTTCGGCATCACAACATCTGTAAGAATCAGGTCGAGTGGTCCGCGGTGTGATTCTAGGATTCTCAGGGCGTCCTTGCCGTCCGTCGCTGTCAGCACCTCGTAGCCCTGCATCTTCAGGCACCTTAGTGCTAGGCCCCTGACTCCCTCGTCGTCCTCGACGAGCAAAATCGTCTCGGGCCCCCCGCTACCGAAAGGCGAATCCATGTCACTTTTCGCGGAGACTTGTTCGGACACGGCGGGGAGATAAATCTTGAATGTGGTCCCCCCACCCGGCTCGCTGGTGACTTCGATGCTCCCGCCGCTTTGCTGAACGATCCCGAACACCATGGCCAAACCCAATCCGGTCCCCTTGCCGACTTCCTTGGTCGTATAGAAGGGTTCGAAGATCCGAGCCAAAATCTCAAGCGTCATGCCGCAGCCGGTGTCGCTTAGCGCCAGCATCACGTGGTGGCCCAGCTTGCAGTCTGGATGCGCGGCAACGTACTCGTCGCTGAACTGCACGTTGCGCGTTTCGATCGTCAACTTGCCACCCTGGGGCATGGCGTCGCGGGCGTTCACGGCCAAATTCATCATGACTTGATCCAGTTGGCCTGGGTCTACCTTAACCTGACTGAGTCGGGGATCGAGCACCGTTGTAAACAGGATGTCTTCCCCGATCAGTCGGCGATGCATTTTGCCGTTCTCGGTGATGAGGGCATTCAAGTCGATTACCTGGGGTTGCAGCAGCGACTGGCGGCTGAAGCCAAGCAACTGCCGGGTGAGTGCGGTGGCTCGCTCGCCAGCTTCACTGATCCTCACCATTAATTCCCGAAGTTCGGGATCAAGATCGGGCATTTCGAGCAGAAGTTCGCTATACCCCGAGATGATGGTCAACAGGTTATTGAAGTCGTGCGCCACGCCGCCCGCGAGCCTGCCAACGGCCTCCATCTTCTGCGCCTGTCGGAACTGATCTTCGAGGCGACGGCGCTCTGTAATATCGGTCTGCACTCCAACGAAGTGCGTCAATTGTCCCGCTGCACCCAAAACAGGGGTAATCGCCAATTGGTTCCAGAACGACTGACCGTCCTTGCGATAGTTCAGGATTTCCACCGAGCAACTTCGTGCCTCAGCAATCGCAACGGCAACTTAATTGCCTAACTCCACCTGTGGCCTAGCAAATCAGGGAACACGTTTGGAACCGCGACGTTCTATCGCGCGCGTCTGCGACGCGCTGCGACTTGCGGCTAACGATTTACACCCGTTGGAACACCAGCGTCGCGTTTGTACCGCCGAAGCCGAAACTGTTGGATAGCACGCAATCCATTTTCGCGTTGTCGATCCGTTTGCGAACGATGGGCATGTCGGCCATCTCGGGATCGAGATTTTGGATGTTGGCCGACTCGCAAATGAAGTTGTTCTGCATCATCAGTAGCGTGTAGATCGCTTCTTGCACTCCTGCCGCACCCAGCGAATGGCCGGTCAGAGATTTCGTGGCTGAGATCGGCGGGCACTTGTCGCCGAACACTTCGCGCAAGGCGCCGATTTCCTTGAGATCGCCCACGGGTGTGGAAGTCGCATGCGGATTGATGTAGTCGACCGGGCCATCCACGCCTTCGAGTGCCATCCGCATGCAGCGGACGGCCCCTTCACCCGAGGGCTCGACCATGCTGAAACCGTCGGAGGTAGCACCGTAGCCGACAATCTCGGCGAGGATGTTCGCACCGCGGGCTTTCGCGTGTTCGAGTTCTTCCAAAATCAAAATGCCGCCGCCGCCAGAAATGACAAAGCCGTCGCGGTCGACGTCGTAAGCACGTGACGCAATCGCCGGCGTGTCGTTGTACTTGGAAGACATCGCGCCCATGCCGTCGAACAACACCGAGAGGGTCCAATCAAGCTCTTCACCGCCGCCGGTGACCATGACGTCTTGCTTGCCCCATTGAATCAACTCCGCGGCATTGCCGATGCAATGCGAGGACGTGGCACAGGCGGAGCTAATCGAATAGTTCCAGCCACGAATTCCATAGTGCGTTGATAACACCGCCGAGCAGGTGCTGGACATGGCCTTGGGCACAACGGTGGGGCGGACTTTCTTGGCACCCTTCTCCCGGGTGATGTCGGCGCATTGGACGATTACGCGCGTCGAGGGGCCACCCGAACCGACGATCAAGCCCGTGCGATCATTCTTGAGATCTTTCTCTTCGAGACCCGCAATGCGGACGGCTTCTTCCATGGCCAAAAAGGTGTAAGCCGCGGCGTCTCCCATGAAGCGTCGGGTCTTGGCATCGATCGCTGCTTCCAAGTCCAGCTTCACACTGCCTTCGACTTGGCTACGAAAACCATATTGCGCGTATTGAGGCGCGGCAACGATGCCGCTCTTGGCTGCTCGCAACGAGGCAGTAACCTCGTCGGCATTGTTGCCAATGCTCGAAATGATTCCTAATCCGGTGACAACGACGCGCCGTTTCATACTTTGCCTTCAATTTTTCTGGTCGAGACTCATGCCGTCCGCCAATCGATCCTAGCGTGCCAACTCATCCTAGTGTGCTGGGCGATCATAGCGTGTTAGGTATGTCTTCAAACAATCCCACCCGCAGACCCCGTGCTTCGTATATTGGTTTGCCATCGACTTTCATAATTCCGTCGGCGATGCCCAGGACCAAGCGGCGGGTAATCACGCGCTTCATCTCAACGTGGTAGGAGACAATTTTTGCATCGGGAAGCACCATGCCTGTGAACTTCACATCCCCCACGCCCAGTGCGCGGCCCTTGCCCTTGTTGCCCTGCCAGCCCAAATGAAATCCGACCAGCTGCCACATGGCATCCAGACCCAAGCAGCCCGGCATCACGGGATCGCCTTCGAAATGGCATTGGAAAAACCACAAGTCGGGATTGATATCGAGCTCCGCTTCGATGTGCCCCAGGCCGCTTTCTCCGCCATCGCGGGTGATCGAAGTGATCCGATCGAACATCAGCATCGGAGGGAGCGGCAAACGCGCGAAGTCGTCGCCGAATACACGACCATGGCCATGTTCGACGAGTTCTTCACGGCTGTATTTTGAGCGACGGTTGGGGAGGTCTGACATAATCACGATTCCGAATACTTGCGACAGAAAAGTTATGATCGCCTAGGAAGGCGTTGGCGACAAGCCACGATCACGATTCGGGCGAACCAAAAACGCCTACCGGGTAGATAATTCATGAACCAAATCGACGAGAAATCTCACGTTATCAACCGGGGTTTGCGGCATCACGCCGTGCCCCAAATTAAAAATGTGCCCAGGCCGCCCCTCGGCAGCTGCCAAAACTTCCTGGGAACGAGCACGAATTGTGTCGCGATCAGCTAGCAGCACAAGTGGGTCCAGATTTCCTTGGACGGCCCGATCGGTACCGACGCGCTGCCAGGCATCGGCCAGCCCGATCCGCCAATCGATGCCAATCACATCCCCCCCGGCTTCGGCCATCAACTCCAACAACGCGGGGTTGCCGGTGGCGAAATGAATTACGGGTGCCCCCGGAAGAATCCCGTCCACGATGGACCGCACATGCGGCAGGACAAAGGTTCGGTAATCGGCGGGCCCCAAACAGCCCACCCAACTATCGAACAGTTGCACGGCTTGTGCGCCAGCGCTGATTTGTGCGTTCAAGTAAAGCACGATGGAGCGCGACAAGCGCTGCATCAATTCGTGCCATGCCGACGGCTCACGGTACATCAGTGTCTTGGTGTGCAAAAAGCTGCGGCTCGATCCCCCTTCAATCGCGTAGCTGGCCAGAGTAAAAGGTGCCCCCGCGAAACCAATCACGGGAATCCCTTCGGGCAAATCGCGGCGCGTTTGGGCGACCGTATCGATGACGAAGCTCAAGGCATCGACGTTCTCAAGTTCAAGCACTCGATCGACGTCGTGCGCTTCACGCACGGGGTTATCAATCTTCGGTCCATCGCCCGGCAGGAACTCCAAGTCCATTCCCATCGGTTCCAAGATTGGCAATAAATCAGAAAAGATAATCGCGGCATCGACCCCCAATTTTTCCACCGCCGTACACATGACCTCGCTGCAGAGCTGAGGATTCTTGCATAATTCAAGAAAGCTCATTTGCTCGCGGACTGCGCGGTACTCCGCCATGTAACGACCCGCTTGGCGCATCAACCAAATCGGTGTGTAGGGCACGGGCTCACGACGACAGGCTTTCATGAAGGGGCTGTTGTACCAAGCGGGCGGTTTGCCCGAGAGCGCGGGGGCAACTTGAGCTGCGATCCGCTCGGCGACTCGGCGTTTGCGCTTCACGAGTTCTTCGGCAACTTGTGATAGCTCGCTCACCAATTGGCCCATCTTGCCGTGACTCGGTTCAAAGTCGACGGGGAGTCCTAACTTGCGGAGCATCTCGCTGGTGGTGGGTCCAATGGAAGCGACAACCACACGACGCATCCCATCGCGAAATTGTTCCGCCACGCCGAGTTGCTCGGCGACTTGCAACAGATGCACAACTTGCTGAGCTGAAGTAAACAGACAAGCATCGACATTGCCGGCGACGATTTGGCGAATGTTCTCCGACAGCGGTTCAATGTCTTCGGGCAATTCCCAGCGATAGACTTGCACGGAAACAACCTTCGCGCCACGGGCTTCGAGTCCCGCGATGAGACTGACGTTAGGAACGCCATATTCCTGAACGGCCACGACTTGATTCGCGACCGGCAAATGCGCGTCGAACGTTTCGAGCACTTCCCGCCAGGTGTTGGGCTCTGGAACTTGCAGCGTCGGCGTGATACCCAACTCGCGCATCACGGCCAGCGGCTTAGGACCGCGGACGACTGTTTTCACATCGGCCAAGGCATCGAGGAATCGCTGCTGATCGACGTGGCGATCCAAATGCTCGAGCATTTGACGGATTCCCACGCCGGTGAGGAATAGCACGATGTCGACTTGGCCGGTGATTAAATGGTTGGCAAAATCAACGACGGGGCGATGCTCTGCGATCGCGACTTCCCGCAGCGAGGGGCTGACCAATGCGACGCCGCCGAGCTTTTCGATCATCCGCTGCATTTCGACGGCGCGGCGACTTTCGAGCGAGACAATGCGTAAGCCTGAGAAATTCGTGACGGCTTGAGTACTCATCGCATGACCCGTATGGCAATTCCGATCGAGTACCACGACGGCAAGGAACTCGTAATGAATTTGCAAAAAAGGGAGTTGATTGTTTTCTACTGTTCGGCCAGAAATCGACGGCACGATCAGCGTTGTTTGTTGGGTCCTAGTGTAACACTTTACGACACGAGAGTGAAGTTACAGACCCTCTGCCTGCGTTTTCTCGACACACTTTAACAAAGACTTGTCAAGCGAAAGCGGCCACAACTTATCGTGGTTTGAGAAAAAGATTAACGCGTAAAATACTTCCTTGACATTTGCCTTGAACTTCGCAAAATTGCCTCCTGGGGAACAGAGAAGTTGATGAGTGATTGCATTCAACTGAATAGCATCGCACGCTGTTCATCTCGTTAGCTTGATTTGGTACGCATTTCGCAACACGCCAGCAGTTCATCGCTGCTCTTGAGACGTTAGCGAAATGGCTTGGGCAGGTTTCATCGGGCGGCTCGGTATGGTTTTAGCAAACTTGGGAGCGTCACAACGCACTTGAGTTGGTTTACCGGTACGCTTTTTCCAAGGAACAACATTCACGAAAACATTGTGATCCGACGTATTCACGCGTCTTATGTTCACTAAGATTTGCTGGAAATCCGGGGGGCGGCGATCGACTGGAGCGACAGTCGGCGAGCTTTTGTTCGCGATTCGGAGGTCCCTCCCGATGTTTTCAACTTGGCATGGATGCTAGAACAAGGGTTTCGAGTGAAAGCTCGAAACCCTTGTTCTTTTTCTGAGCCGAATGTCCATCGCATGACTCGTTGTTTATTAGCTCTCGGTGCGAATTTGGGTGATCGCGCGGCAACTCTCGCTCACGCCGTGCAATTGATCGCCGGATTGCCACACACGCAGCTTCTCACCAGAAGTTCTTGGTATGAAACAGCGCCCGTGGGGGGACCAGCCGAGCAGCCTGCATTTCTCAACGGCGCGGTTCTGGTTGATACAAGCCTTGAACCGCAAAAACTGGCACGCTTGCTGCGCGATCTCGAAACACAATTGGGCCGCACGCGACACCAACGCTGGGATGCCCGCACGATTGATATCGATATCTGTTTGATGGGCGAACGTGTGATTAATGAACCGAATTTGCAGATTCCTCATCCGCGGATGGAGTTTCGCAGCTTCGTACTGGCACCCGCCGCGGAGATTGCTGGCGAAATGGTTCATCCCCGCACTGGCTGGACGATTGCCGCCTTATTTGAACACTGGCAAACCAAGCCCCGCAAAGTCGGCGTATTTTCTCGCGAACCACAACATGCCGAGTGGCTCAGCCAAGAACTTTCCCAACGGCTCAAGCCAGAAGGTCGTGACCAAGGCGGCCCGGCGGCGATAGAATTGGTGTCTGCTTCCGAGCAGCCGACGATGCTCATTGCCCTCGACGATCCCGGCCCACGGCAAGGACCCGTCGTGCCGATCAGCACGCAAGATCGCGAACTGATCCTGCATGAATCGTTGGCCGCCATCCATGCAGCTTGGCCTCATTGAACTAACAAAATAAACCGTGACGACGAAACTCCAACACAAAATGCAGATCGTGACCACCATTGCAGAGATTCGTCGCGCCGTGATCGATGCCCAACGCGCGGGCGAGACGGTGGGATTCGTTCCGACCATGGGGGCGCTCCACGAAGGCCATCTCAGTTTGGTCGACGCCTCGCAAGCGCAGTGCGACCGCACGGTTGTGAGTATCTTTGTGAATCCCACGCAGTTTGGCCCAACCGAAGATAAAGACCGCTATCCGCGCACCTTGGAAAAAGATTGCGAAATGCTCGCCGCGCGCGGCTGTTGGTTGGTCTTCGCTCCCACGGCCGCGGAAGTTTATCCGCCAGGGCACGAAACGTTCGTCGAAGTGGGATCAGTTGCTCAGCCGCTCGAAGGGGAGATTCGTCCCGGCCATTTTCGCGGCGTGGCGACCGTGGTGCTCAAGCTGTTTCAAATGATCCCCGCCGACCGCGCGTTCTTTGGCCGCAAGGATTATCAGCAAGCTTTGGTCGTAGAAAAGATGATTGCGGATTTCAATTTACCGATTGAGCTCATCGTCTGCCCCACGGTCCGCGAAGCTGATGGCCTCGCGATGAGCTCACGCAACGCCTACTTAAATCCCGCCGAACGCCAACAAGCCGGCACGCTCTGGAAATCGCTCCAGCTCGCAGAGACTCTCTACAAGCAAGGCGAATCAAGTGCCGCGAAAATTTCCGCTTCGATGCGCGCCTGCCTCAACGACGCGGGGATCACGCAAATCGACTACATCGCCTTCGTGAAACCAGGAACCGTGCAAGCCGTCGAAACGCTTGCTGGCCCCACGGTGATCGCCCTCGCGACGCGAGTTGGTCAAGCGCGATTGATTGATAATTGCTCGATTGGGTAAGCCTGTGGCCGAACTCTGTGAGGTCGGACTTTACGCTGCACTAAGTGTTGAGAGTTTAGTGTGTGATATCGGGAATGGTCGATGAAATGATCAATGAGAAAGTTAGTGATGTCGTCGTCTTGCAACTGTTGATACCAATAGCATTTCCGCTTGGAATATACGCATTTTACTGCTTCTTTACAGCTATGCGCCATCGCAAGCCGAGCCATCCCTATTTTCAGAGTATTTATGCTCCAGCTTCCGAATTCACTGAGGTGGGAGCAAAATACCAAAAAAGATATTTCTTCTGTTTGAAAGTTTTATTTGCGATTCTTGTTATTCCAATCATTCTTAAAATCGTTCGCTTGATATAGCCGGGTAGCACAGACACGACATCCGCAAATCGGACCGACGACGCTAAAACTCAACCGGATTCGTGTCGGTGTGCGCAGCACAAGACGTTTTCGGCACGAATCACTTCTTGTCGCAAGCGACACTGATACTTGTCCTGCAAAGCCTTTCGGTATTCAGCAAGTTCTCAGGACGAAGTATCAGTGCTACCCTCGAAATTCTATGCGGCCAAAAATCTCCAAGATTTGGCCACCTCAATTGGTTAAAATACACGCTCGCCACAAAGGCGTGTGTTCTTTGATAATTAGATCCGTAGAGTCCACTTTTGAAGCGCGTTAACTCCTACGTTTTGTCCAAAAGTCGACTCCTTTTGGAACGTGCCAATTTCGCAATCGCTTGAACGATCAACACTTGCGACATGACCGAGTGACAAAACCCAAGAGTTTCGTCACAAAAGTTGGGACCCCAGCGCACGCGCGAAAAATCGAGCTTTGCGTGCCAGGGGGCTGCAAACCAAGCAAAGCTGGCCAACCTGGCCAAGCTCAGCGGGTGGCATACCCTCTGTCCCCTCATACTAATTCGTGCTATTCGTCCAATTCGTGGTTCCCCTCTGTGAACTCTGTGTCTCCGTGGTGTAATACATTCACCCCTGCCAAAAATCGACGTTGAACGGCTACCTGGAATCGCGATAATGGTGTCCTCGCGAAAGCAGTCGCGCTGCTAGCAACCCTAGAAGATGGTGCCGAGATTATGCGTTCTGAATTGTTCCGTATTCCCCTTGAAATGGCCGGCGTGCCGCTGTTTGGGTTCGGCGTTGTGCTGGTGCTGTGGATCATCGGCTGCCTTGGGGGGATGGTGTTTCTCTCCAAACGAGCCGGTGAAACTTCGTGGAAAGAATTGCTCCCCGGGTTGGTGATTGGCAGCATCGCCATCGTGCTGCTCCCGCGATTCTTTCCCGAGGGGCTGCCCATTCGTGGCTATGGCTTGATGGTCTTGTGCGGAGTCATTTCCGGAATCCTGCTGGCGATGCACCGCGCGCAACAAGTGGGGCTGCCCACCGACGCAATTCTCTCGCTCGCGTTCAGCCTCTTGCTGTCGGGAATCATTGGTGCGCGTTTGTTCTATGTCATCGAATATTGGGACACGCGATTTAAGTCCGACAGCTTCAGCGAAACGCTACTCAACGTTTTGAAGTTCACCGAAGGGGGGCTCGTTGTTTATGGAGCTTTCCTCGGCGCGGCCGCGGCCGTGGTGTGGTTTGTGTGGCGGCATAAGCTGCCGCTGCTGGCGATGGCGGACTTGCTCGCGCCGAGCTTTTTGATCGGCCTCGCCTTTGGCCGGATTGGCTGCTTCATGAATGGCTGTTGTTACGGCGGGGAATGCGATCTGCCCTGGGCTGTGACTTTTCCCCGCGAGAGTTTGCCGTACATGGAACAACTCGATGCGGGCCGGTTTGGCGAAGGCATGACGCTCGACTCGGCTGCTCTCCCCGCCCGGAGTTTGCCCGTTCACCCCACGCAGCTGTATAGCGCGATCGACGCCGGCCTATTGTGCTGGTTTTTATGGTCGTACTACCCGTTCCGCCGCCGCGACGGCGAAGTGACGGCCTGGATGCTAATCTTGCACCCAATTTCCAGGTTTCTGCTGGAAGTCATCCGGGTGGACGAATCGGCTGTTTTTGGGACGGGTCTGAGTATTTCGCAGAACTTCAGCATCGTGTTCTTCGTACTGGCTTTAGCTGGCTGGGGTTTGCTGCTGCGGCAGCAGCCCCACCGGGCGACATTCGCGAGTTATTCCGCATAGGCGTGCGCGAATAACTTCTTGCAGTGAGGCAACTTGCCAAGAAATCGGAGAATTTTCTCAGATTCTTCGCAAGACGATCAGCGTAGCGGTAACTCTCTCTGTGAACGATAAAACGACTCGTTATGGGCTCGTCCCAACCCACGATTGATTGGCAGCAAGCGCTGTCTGAGCATCGTCGCTGGCTCGCGACGGTCCTGCGTGCGCGTGGGGTGGAATTGCAGGCCCTTGATGAAGTTTTGCAGGAGGTTCAGTTCGCGGCGGTGAAGCATGCGGACCGTTTGCGCGATCCGCAAAAACTGGCCCCTTGGTTGTATCGCGTGGCGGTGACTTGTGCGTTGCAACATCGTCGCCGGTTGGGTCGTGGTCGTCGTTTGATTGAACGCTATGCCGCCGAACAAGCGGATCAGTTATCCGAAACAGAACCCGACCCCCTGGATTGGCTGCTGGCCGACGAACAACGACGGATCGTACGAACAGCCGTGAAGACACTTCCCGCGCGTGATGCGGAACTTTTGTTACTGAAATACACCGAAGATTGGAGTTATCGACAACTGGCCGAGCACTTGGGGGTAACCGTCAGCACGGTCGAAGCCCGGCTGCATCGGGCTCGCCATAAAATGCGGCAAGCCTTATCGCAACTCGCGCCGGAAATCGTTCCGCAGTAGTGTTTGAATACATAGTTTTTGAATATGACCGATCACGATGACAACTTGATTTTTGATCGCCTGGCCGATGGCGAGCTATCGCTTGCCGAGCGGCAGGAACTGTTGTCGTCCTTGGACAATCGAACCGATGGCTGGCGGCGTTGTGCGCTGGCCTTGTTGGAAGCTCAAACTTGGCGAAGCGAATTCCAATCGTTCGTCAAAAACGATGCACTTCCCACGGTCGTGCGGGTTGAAGCGACAGCGCCCACGTCGCTCCCCGCACGACCCATGAAGTGGCTCAACAGCAGCATGGCGATGGCGGCCAGCGCTTTCCTGGCGTTTGGGATCGGTTGGAATATGAACGGCCCCCAAGAGCTCGTCAATTTGACCAGCCACTCTGTGAATAGCCAAGCGTCCAACAATAAAATCGTCGCCCTCAATCCTGAAGATTCAGGGCCAGAAGATTCGCGGGACGTCGTCACGCTGCTTGTTAGAGACTCACAAGGACAACACCAGCGCGTTCGTTTGCCACTCATGGACGCCGGTGATCTCGGCAACGAATGGGCCCAGCTTGGCCCGCAAGTTCCCGCCGAAGTACGTGCTGGCTTGCAAAACCAAGGTTACGACGTTCACAGCAAACAACGCTTTGCCCCCTTGTTCTTCGAGCAAGGCAAAGAAGTTGTGCCGATGGTCGTGCCGGTGAACGACACCTACGTTGTTCCCGTGAACCGGCCCGTTTACTGATTCGTATGCGATTGAGCTTTCTTTGTTTTTCATCAAGTTTTATACCAATGAACACATTCCCTCGACGAATGAACCTAAATGGAGGACTCTTATCATGAAACGTAATAAATCACCTTGGGATATTATGGTCGTCGCCTTGATGGCGGCGGTTGCGGGCGTGGGATTGCAATCACACCAATTTGCCTTTGCACAAGAACAAGAAGAGCTCGAAGGGCCCATCGTTCAGATTGGACCTGAGAAAGGCAACGAGGCAACTCCCGTCACCGATCAAGATCCTGCTGCTCCTCAGGAAACTTCCTATTGGATTGGTCTGCGTGGCCGTGGCGTGGAAGACCCCGTGTTGCGGACCCAGCTTCAATTGGCCGAAGACATGGGCATCGTGATTGAAGACATCGTTCCCAAGAGCCCCGCCGAAAAAGCGGGCCTGCGTAAACACGACATTATCCTGCGTGCCAACGACGACGTCGTCGATTCGATGGAAACTTTGCAACAGCACGTGCAGACGGGACAAGACAAGCCGCTCGAACTTCAGCTCTTGCGTTTGGGCAAAGAAATCACAATTACGGTTACACCCGAACAACGGCCTGCTGATTATCAACAGCAAGTTGGAGTTGGGAATGAATTCGGTCTGCCCGGCCAAGAGATGCTCGGCGGCGACGTCGGTCGCTTGCTGCAACAACTCCAAGGGGGTGCAGGTCTTCCTGGCATGCGTGTCATCGGCCCCGGCATGGTGCTTGGCAATCGTGATTTTGACGTGAATGCCGTTCCCAATGGCATCTCGGTTTCGATCGCTCGCAACGGCGAGGGCCCTGCACAGATCACCGTCAAAAAGGGTGATCAAACCTGGACCGTCAACAGCGACGATGAAAAAGCGTTGGCCGACCTTCCCGAAGATGTTCGCGGATTTGTCAGCGGCATGCTGAACGGTCAGGGTGGAATCAACGTAGGGAACCTAGATCTCGAAGGCCAATTGCGTCATGCAATTCCCAGACACCTTGGCAACATCCCCGGCATGGGCGATTTCCAGGGTCAAGAGGATGAGTTGGCCAAGCGTATGCAGGAAATGGAAAAGCAACTCGATCAGTTGCGTCAACGGCTTGATGAAGAAGCCAAAGCCGCGGAATGAAGTTAACGAATTGATGTCTCCCCCGATAACCGGCCGGATGGTGAGCGGAGCTTGCCACCCGGTCGGTTTCATTTGATGGGTTAGGCTTTTAGCTATCTGCGGCTGTGGCCATCTGTGAGCGGCGCAACTGCCCGCAAGCGGCGTCGATTCGATCTCCCTTGCGATGACGAAAGCGCACGCGAATACCCCCTGCTTCGAGAATCCGGCGAAATTGTTGCTGGCTTTCACTCGTGGGCGTGCCATACGGCAACCCGGCCACGGGATTGTAGGGGATTACATTGAGCAGGGCTTCGCGACCGGCGAGCAATTGGACGAGCTCGCGTGCATGGCTGGCATGGTCGTTGATGTCGGCGAGCAGGACGTATTCGAAGGTCAGCCTTCGCCCCGAAACGGCAAAATAATTATCCGCCGCGGCGAGAATGGCTTTGAGGCCGATGTTCTTGTTCACGGGGACAAGCTCGTTGCGAAGTTCATCGTTCGGCGCGTGCAGCGAGATGGCCAATCGATAGGTCGCCTCTTCGCGGCTCAATCGCTCCAAGGGTTTTGGCAATCCGACGGTTGAAATCGTGATCCGCCGGGCGCTGATGTCCAGACCGTCTTCGCGATTGGCTTCAGCGAGCGCGGGCAAGAGTCCGTCGAGATTCGCCAGCGGTTCACCCATCCCCATAACCACGATATGGCTTAAGCGCTCTTCGGGGCCCAAGAGCTGTTGCAATCGCAACATCTGCTCAATAATTTCACCGGTCGTGAGATTGCGGTCCACGCCATCTAAACCACTCGCACAAAAGACGCAACCCATGCCGCATCCAACTTGCGTGCTGATGCAAATCGTGCGGCGGACTTCATCCCGCAACAGCACGCACTCGATCTGGCCGCCGTCGGCCAATTTCAAAAGCAGTTTTTCGGTACCGTCCTCGGCTTGGGTATGACGAACAATCTCGCTGGTCCAGAATTGCCACTCCTGCTGCAGTTGCTCGCGGAGCAATTTGGGCAGATCGCTCATTTCGGCCCAATCGGTAGCCCGACGTTTGAACAGCCAATTGCGCACTTGCGCGACACGAAACTTGGGAAGCTTGTGATCGGCGCACCAAGCTGCGAACTCATCCCCCAAGCAGTTCAACAAAGAGGGCAAAGCAGGCTTAACGGGCGTAATGATCGGCAGTTGCACGACAAGCTTTCGTTACTGGGCCCCGACGCCCAAGAGCGCCGGCAAGGTGGTGCAAACGTAATACGCCCGGGGCACGGCGAGATCGAAAATCCCTTTCAGATCGAGCGACACTCCTTGTGACGTCGGTGCCTTCATACTCAAGAGCGAACTGAACGTGGCCGGCTGCTCGTACTTCACGCAGCGAACGTCAGCCGTGTTTTTACCCGCCAACTCGGCAGCACGTTCGATGGCTTCTTCGATAAAGCCGATTTTGTCCACGAGTCCTAACTCCAACGCTTGTGTGGCCGTGAAAATCTGGCCTGTGGTCGCTTTGGCAAGCTTCTCGGGATCTGCCTTCAATTTAGGACGGCCATTCGTGACAATCTCCTTGAATCGCTCGAAGCTGATGTTCACCAAATCCTGCAACAGCTTGCGCTCTTCGGCACGATCGGCACTGGAAAGCTCGCGCGTGGGGCTCCCCATGAGTTTGTATTTGTGGCTGGCGATCGAATCGTCTTTCACCTGATAGTCGGCCAGCAAGCCCGAGAGATCGTAATGAGGGATCACGACACCGATGGAACCGGTCCACGTCGTTGGCTCGGCGAAGATGACGTTCTCATGATTTCCCGCCGCCATGGCGATGTAATAGCCGCCACTGGCACAGATGCTGCCCATACTCACCACCACGGGCAAATCACGGTCTTCGATCAATTCTTGCACGTGGTGATAGATATAGTCGCTCCCCGTGACCGTGCCGCCGGGGGAATCGATCCGCAACACAACGGCTACCACGTTGTCGTCTTCGCGCACGCGATCCAATTGCTTTTTGGCAAAGCCATCGCTTTCGATGATCGTCCCCGAGATATCGACCACGACGATTTTGTCCGAGGCAGTCTTGCTAAGCGAGTGATACTTCTCTTGGGGGCCGTCGGCCGAGCTGAAATAACTTTCGTAAGCCGCCGACATGCCAATGATCGTCATGATGGCTAGGCCCAGCAGCACCAACAGCAGCTTGCCATAGCGGCCAAAGGCGGTCTGCTGTTGCTGCACAATGATCTGTGGCGGGGGATTTTGCGTGGGGGAAGATGACGTTTCTGACATGTTTCAATCCATCGAGAAAGGACAGGACGCACGCTGCTGGCAAGGCAAGAAGTTTGCTCGCTCGACAACCATGCCGTGCAACTGCGGTTTTTCCCATTCTACTACCAGGGGACCGCGAGACAACGATCTCTTCCCCGCGTGGTGTTGCCAGTGGGCCCCCATTGCCGTTAAAGTACCCTATCAAAAGTTGAATCAAGCGACGGGGATTCTCCCCGGAAAGGAGTGGGCGGTTTGTTCGTCAGCGCTGCAGCAGAATGTTTTTCTGATTATCCTCGGGATGAAATTCTTCCCCTGTTGGTCGATTTGGAGTTTACTTCGGTCGAATTGCCACTTCACGAAGAAGGGTTCAGCTGGATGAAGCCCTCGAGCGTGCTAGCAGACTTCGATCACGCCTCGGAAGTTTGCCGCGACACGAGCCGGCTCGTGATCAGCGCCTTCTCGGTCGATCCAGGCCCTTGGGGGGGACCGTACTACGAACGCTTCGCCGCCTGTTGCAAGTTAGCCAAGTCTCTGCGGGTGGTTCCGCTGGTGGTTCCCGCGGCGGAACTGGGAACCCCTTTCAACGAAGAAATCGAACGCCTGCGCGAACTGGTCAAGATTGCAGCGCGAGAAGGTTGTCTGGTAGCGCTCAAGACGCAAATCGGCTGCATGACCGAAGACCCCGATACGGCCGTCGTGCTCTGCGACAACGTCAAGGGTTTGGGACTCGCGCTCGATCCGTCGCACTACATCGCCGGTCCACGCCAGGGGCGCGACTTTTCCAAAGTCATGTCCTACGTGTTTCATGTTCATTTGCGTGATTCAACGAAGAGCCAACTGCACGTCCGTGTGGGCCAAGGCGAAGTCGACTACGGACGGCTGATCACGCAACTCCAACAGGTTGGCTACGACCGGGCCCTGTCGATTCATATGACTCCCATTGCTGGCCACGACCACCGTGCCGAAATGCGCAAAATGCGGCTGCTGCTCGATAGTTTGCTGTAGGCACGCCGGCCAAGCGAAACTTTTCTGCGGCGCGAGTGTATCATTCTGTAGAGATCGTTCGCTTCCCGGAGAAGTCGATTGGCCATCAGCGATTCCACTGCCGCGCGCTATACCGCCGAAGATCCTGACGTACGCTTGATGCTGCGCGTTCAGCAGGATGATGCCGGCGCGTTTGAAGAGTTGATGCTGCGTTATCAGAATCGCGTGGCCTCGCTGATGACCCACCTGGTGGGGAAACGCGATCTGGCGGAAGATTTGACGCAAGATATTTTCATGCGAGTCTACCGCTCGCGGAAACGATACACGCCAGGCTCGAAGTTTTCGACTTGGCTGTACACGATCGCCCATAATGTCGCTTCAAATTCACGCCGATCACTCTCGCGCCGTCGCGAGGTGAATCTCGTGGGGCAGGAATCGGGCGAGTTCAGCGGCAACCCCATCGATCACACAGCCCTGGCGGCAAGTGGTTTGATGCCCACGAGACAACTTGATAAGGCGGAATTGAGCAGTGTCGTGCAAGTGGCCATCGCCGCACTGAACGAGCGACAGCGCATGGCCGTGCTGCTCAACAAGTTTGAACACTTAGGTTATGAAGAAATTGCCGAGGTGATGGAGCTTACCCCACAGGCCGTGAAATCGCTGCTCTCCCGAGCGCGTGCCAATTTACGCGAGGTCCTCGAACCTTATTTGCAACAAGGCATCAAGATCACCCCCGCGGCATCTTCTGACAAATCATGAGCAACACCCCCACGAACGACGATCGCCGCCTGGAACAGATGGTGGCTTATCTCGACGGCGAACTCTCGCCCGTCGAGATGTCGCTCGTGGAACGCCAGCTTGCTGAAGACGCTGAATTTCGCGCGGAACTGCAAAGCATCGAACGTGCGTGGTCGGCTTTGGATGTTCTGCCCATCACTAAAGTCGACGACAAATTCTCGCAGACCACCATGGAAATGGTCGTGGGAGCGGCGCGGCAGGAGATCGTTGAAAAAACGCGGGCCCTGCCCATTCGTCGTCGCAACAATGTTCTTGGCAAAGTTTTGCTGGTCGCAACCGCGGCGACACTCGCGCTGCTGATGGTGCGACTTGTTCGCGAGAATCCTAATCGTGTTTTGCTCGCGGACCTGCCGACGATCCAATATATGGACGTTTACTCGCAGATCCGTAGCGCTGACTTTTTGCGCAAGCTGCACGACGAAATGGGTGACCATGTTTGGATGGCCGATTTGCCCGCGGCTGACCTGGAAGCCCAAATGGCTGATTTCCAAGCTGTCTCTGCAACCCAGTCTCGCCGTGATTGGGTCGAGCAACTCGATGATGAAGATCGGGCTGCTTTGCGTGCTCGCTACAACAGATTCCTGGCCATGTCGCCGCAAGAACAATCCCACCTACGCGAATTGAACACTTCCGTTGCTACCGCAACGAATCGCGACGAACTTGCGCATGTGTTGTTGCAATATCAAGCTTGGCTAAACACCCTCCCCGCGAGCCGTCAATTTGAGCTACGCAATAAACCTGTTGATGAAGCCATTCAAGAGATCGTTACCGAACAACGTCGTGAAGCCAATAACCAATGGCTTGATCTATCACCTGAGGAATTTCGACGTTTGGAGCGAGTCTTCTCTTCAATCCGAGAACAGTTAATACCTCGAACACCGCCCCAGAGACCTGGACCACAAGGACCAGGACAATTTGATGGTCTTCCTAGCCGAGATCGTGGCTCGCGGCTAGTTTTCCAGCTTCGGCAAGAGGTGATGGACCATCGCGACGAATGGCTTCCTCAGATTGTGAACTCGTTGTCGGAACAGAATCGGGCCAAGTTTGAGCAGTTTACTCCGGCACAACAAAATCAACAAATCGCCCGTTGGGTGATGCAAAATCGTCGGCGTGATGAAAGTCGGGGTGATCCCAAGTTTCTCAACGAAGTTTCCCAGCAGGAACTCGAACGCCTGTTTGTCGAAGAGACCGACGCGGCGACCAAAGAACAATTGCTGGCTATGCCGCTCGACAAAATGAAGCAGCAACTCAAGGGATTGTTTTTTCGCGGTGAGTTGCCGGTGAAATTCCCACCGAACGCAAGCCCATTCGGCCCACCGCGTGGGCGGGGACGTGGTTTTGGCCCCCCACCGGATCGATTTGACGAGCCGCGAGGACCACGTGGATTTGGACCTCCACCCGGTGAACATCCCGACGACGGCCCCCCTGGCCCACCCCCACCAGAGGAAGCTTTCAGGCCCGAGCCGACTCGTTAGCTCCGCTCAGAAACTCGCGGCTGCTTCATGAGTGTCGAGATCAGCAGACATCTCGAATAAAGCTGCTTCGTAGAGCGCCTGCGCTTCGCGCTGCAAGGCGTCGACGTCAATCTTGTCGTCCAAACGCACTTGAAAGATCTCCACGCTCTCTTCGACGGACCGTTTACACTCAGTGGCAAGAACGATGAGATCGTCGATACCCAAATCAAAGCGCGTTTTTAACAACGGCAACAGAAGGCGCATGTGGGGGCTATCAGAAGTCCACAAAACCTCGGCCAACAAATTCGCAGTTTTCAGCACGTGACTGAGAGGCTGAGCGTCAACGGGGGCTTTATGGTGATGGCCGACGGCTTCAATCAACTCACTGGGAAGCTTCCAATACTCCATCAATTGCGTGCCGACTTCCACGTGAGTGAAGCCGAAGAGTTCTCGCTCTTTGGCAAGCTGTGTGACGATGTGATCGTCGGCGTCACATACGGCCAGATATTTTTCTGTTTCTAACTGAGCCAGCACCAACATCCCCAGGTCGGCCAACAAACCAGCGGCAAAGGCCGCTTCGGGACTGACCGCGGGATCGGCCTTGCGTTCGGCCAATTTTCGCGCGGCCACGGCCAAAGTGATCGACCGCCGCCAATACTGTTGATGGATCGCCTTGGGGCAACCTTGCGACAAGGCTTTTGTTAAACCGAAGCCAAGCACGGTGAGTCGCAAGGAGCGCCGACCCAAATAGGCGATGGCTCGTTGAATTTCAGTAACCTTGTTGGGCAAACTGTAGTACGACGAATTGACAAGTCGCAACACGGCAGCCGTCAACGACGGATCGTGTTCCAGGCAAGCCGTCACCTCGCTGGCATCGTATTCGGGATCTCGCGTGATCTCGAGGACTCTCAAGGCTACGGCGGGTGAAGAATGGAGCTTTTCCAGCCTGCGCAAAAGTTGCTCGATTGATACCGATGAATCGCTGTCGCTGTTGGGCACGGATAACGTCTCTAGGAGTTTGGAGTGACTTTCCCAGCCGCAACTTAAACATAGCTCACAGCTATTTGCGGCGTTCCGAACGGAAATAGTCGGGAAATTGCCGCCTTCTCGCCGATCTAACACTTGTCTGGACAACTGTTGTTCCAACACCTACGATGCTGTTATGACGACCCAACGCGATCGCAGCACCCGCCGAGCGGTGAATTTCGATTCCCTGGAACAGGAAGCGTTTCTCAACGTCTGGCGAACGTATGACCGGCTCCGCGCGCTCGAGGACGAGCTTTTCAGCGAATTCGATTTGACCCCTCAGCAGTACAACGTGCTGCGGTTGTTACAAACCCAATATCCCGACGGTTATCAAACGCTGCAACTTGCCTCACAGCTGGTATCGCGAGCACCGGATATCACGCGCATGATCGACCGACTCGCCGAACGTGGGTTGGTCGAGCGACTGCGACGCGAGGAGAATCGCCGCGTCGTGGAAGTGCGGGCCACAGAATCGGGCCTGGCACTCCTTGGCCAGATCGCCGAGCGACTGCATGAGTGCCATTCGCAACAATTGGGGCATATGTCAGCGGCGGACCTTAAGCTGCTTTGTAGCTTGCTGCGCAAGGCTCGCGGCCCGCATGAATCGGCAGACAGTCATTGGAAGTAATTTGGTGGAGGCCTATCGATGGTGGCAACAATTTCCAGTAATCCCGATGTGATCGTCATTGGCGGCGGACCTGCCGGTTCCACGGCCGCGACACTCATCGCCCAAAAAGGTTATCGCGTTGAACTGTTCGAGCGCGAACACTTCCCACGGTTTCATATCGGGGAATCGCTCATTCCGGAAACCTATTGGGTGCTCGAACGCCTGAACATGCTCCCCAAATTGCGGGCCAGCCACTTCGTCCACAAACACAGCGTGCAGTTTGTGAACGCGAACGGCAAGCAATCGGCTCCGTTTTATTTTTACGACAACAAGCCGCACGAATGTTCGCAAACCTGGCAGGTGGTGCGGAGCGAATTCGATCAAATGCTGCTCTGCAATGCCCGTGAGCATGGTGTGTCGGCCCATGAAGGTGTTCGTGTGCGGGATGTGATTCTCGAAGGGGAACGCGCGGTCGGCGTGGTAATTCAACTCGAAGATGGAACAACACAAGAAGTTCGCGCCAAAGTCGTCGTCGATGCCAGCGGGCAAAGCGGCCTGTTGATGAACAAGTTCAAATTGCGAATCTGGGACCCCGTGCTCAACAAGGGAGCCGTTTGGACCTATTGGCAAGGCGCTTATCGAGACACCGGCAAGAATGAAGGGGCAACGAGCGTCTTACAGCTCGAGAATCGCCAAGGTTGGTTTTGGTACATCCCTCTGCACGACAACCGCGTCAGCGTCGGCGTAGTGGCACCCTTCGACTATATGTTTGCTGGCCGATCCGACCATGAGCAGATTTATCATGAAGAAGTGGAAAAGTGTGCCGCAGTGAAGCAACGCATCGCAGGCGCCGAGCGGATCACCGGCTACTTCGCTACGCGTGATTATTCGTATCGTGCGAAAGAAGTCGCCGGCGAGGGGTGGGTCTTGATCGGAGATGCCTTTGGATTTCTCGATCCGCTGTATTCCTCCGGCGTATTACTTGCGTTGAAATCGGGCGAGATGGCCGCCGATGCCATTACCGAGGGACTTGCGAAGGGTGACACATCGGCCGCACAGCTCGGCCAATGGGGCCCGACCTTGAACGAAGGGATCGACCGTATGCGTCGCCTCGTTTGTGAATACTACAACGGCTTCAGCTTCGGCAACTTTATGCGCGAGTATCCCGACATGCGCGGCACAGTGACGGACCTGCTGATCGGTGACCTCTTCACCGACAAAGTCGATAAAGTCTGGGAACCGATGGAGTCGATGTATCCCAACGAAAAAAGAGAGCCGGCTTCCTGGAGTGATGGAACTCCCCAGGAAGCGGCTCTCACTAAGCACAACGAGTTACACTTACCGACCGGACCGCGCGTGTAATTTCTTACGTGAGCGATTAGGCTACGGCAGGGTCTTTGCCGTCGATCCAAGGACCTTCGAGCTTTTGGTAATCAGGGTCGACCAAGGTACTGCCTTTATCGCCACCCTTCCAACCGGCAATGTGATGAGGCTTGCCACGTTCGTGGGAAAGCTTCTCCCATTGCCGAGACCAATCCGCATTGCCATCGCTGATGGTGTTGGTCTTGGAATCGAAGTGGAAAACCTTGCCTTCGCGGTAGCTGCGTGACCCCAAATTGACGGTCACAATCGCGGCGGCTCCCAGGTCGGGCGGGCAGTTCACTTTGTCTGGTGTGCCATTCATGCAACACTCGACAAAATTCTTTTGGTGGTCATAAGTGCTATCGGCCACTTTGCCAACGTCGACCCGCTTATTCTTGATCTTGCTATTCAACGTGACTTGCGGCCGCTCGGCGACAAAGTCGAACCCGTCGAATTCTTCGCCGTTACCGAACACAAGCGAGCCAAAGTGCCCACGAATGAGCTGCTTGATTGGCGTATCGGCACACGACATTGTCGCCGTGATGAGACCCTGAACGCCCTCATCGTAATCGGCAACAACGGTGGCCACGTCGGGAACGTCGCGTCCGTCGTATTCCAAGAAAATACCGCCTGCACCGACAACACGGCGCGGGAAACGCAAGCCCGTGGCCTTGAGCATCGACGTGGTGCGATGGACAAACAGATCGGTGTACATGCCGGAGCCAAACGGCCAGAACCGACGCCACTGGGCGTAGATGGCACGATCGAAAGGCATGTCAGGAGCAAGACCTTCTTCGGTGCCGAGCCACGCTTTCCAATTGATCGTCTTGGGGGTCATTTCTTTTTCGAGCGGATAGTATCGCCATTGCCCTACGTTCGAGTTGCGGAAGAACTCGGTTTGGAACATCAACACTTTACCAAGATCGCCGCTGCAAAGCATTTCGTTGGCCTGGGCCCAAACGGGTAGCGCCGTCGATTGCACGCCGACCTGCATGACTTTGCCGGTATCTTTCCAAGCTTTCACAACGTCGAAGGCTTCCTCGATCGTGTGCGTCATCGGCTTTTCGCAATAGACATGCTTACCGGCATTGAGCGCGTCGATCGTCTGCTTGGCATGCCAGTGGTCAGGCGTACCAATACAAACCGCGTCGATATCCTTATCAGCGAGCAGGTCGCGATAGTCATCATAACGCTTGGGCTCGGTGCCGGTTTCATTCTTAATCATGTTGAATGCGTTGTCGGCATTCTTAACGTAAACGTCGTTAACCGCGACAAGCTCGATGGGCAAGCCATCTTTGCGAAGGCGGCACAAGGGACCAACGTGCCCCGAAAGGCCGCGTCCACCAGGACCGATGAAACCAATGCGCAGGCGCTCGTTGGCGCCGACGGCCTCAGCGGGTGCGGGGGCCGCGATCACGCTGGCCGCGCTCACCATGGCGGCGGTTGTCGCACCGGTGCGAATGAATTGTCGCCGGGTTACATTTTCGTCTTGAGTCATAGAAAAACTTTCTCCATGGAAAAAGTGGATTAAGCCACCACGAACCCCCGGAAAGCGCGGCGGCAAGGGAAGAATACGGGAAGGATTAGCGACACGATTCTCGCACGAATGGCAAGCAGGTCGCGTCAATTTGATTCTAGCAAATCACCCCCAAAATGAAATTGGCGGTGCGGAAAAAGTACCTTTTGCGGCTTGCCAAGCCATGGAAGATTTCGCTGGTTTCGCCTACAGATTGACAAAACCAAAGTGGTAAAAACCCACAGACTGGAGTGGGTCTCCCGGCAAAGTATCGTTGATGGCGCTGGCAATACTGCTACGGAGCGTGTTGAGCGAGGGTTCTTGAATTTCTCGCATTTTCATTTGCCGCACGACCATCAACAGGCGGTTTTGCAGGTCGGGGCCGTTTTTTTCCAGCGTTTCTTTGATGAGCTTCAGATCGCGGTTCGCCACTTGGCCGAACGCACGGAAATGAATTTCGGCACGTTTACGCTCGGTATATGGGCCGGGGAGCGTAATGCGGAATTCACCCAAATCGACCTCGACCAGGCGCGCTCGCACCGCGACGGCACGACGGGCATCGACCAACGCCTTCGCATCGTAGCAACCCGTCAGGCCGACACTATGCAAAGCAACGAAAATCACGGCAAGCAATCCCCCCTGCCGCAGGCAACTGAGCCCCTCAGAAATTGATTGAACGATCTTCATGTGATTAGAAACAAATAGCCAAAGTCGACGCAGTTATAACCGGCAAATCAGGAAAAAGCCTGCAATATTGTGCAAGCGCACCGCGTCCCAGAAAAACTATAGGTTGGTTTTCGTGGCGAGGGGTGACCTATGATTTTTAAGAGAAATATCACTTAACGTCGCTTCCAACACGACTTCGATCTCATGAAAACGATCGCCCCACCACAACCAAGTTGGCACGCCTGCCAATTGATTATCGCCATCCTCTTGGCGCTGGTGGTCATTTTGATTGCGGGGTGTACGGAAGTCGAGAAACAGAAATTCGATTCCTATCTCGATGAGCTCGACGTTGACGCATCGCTGGATTCGGCCGAAGAAGTTGCTTTAGGGACTTACAATATTGCCAGTGCGCTGCCGCGACCTGAAACACATTCGATCGCTGATGAAGAAGAGGAAGACGAAACCGAGCCGCTCTGGGTGCAAGTTCACTTCGAGCTATACGCAATCGTCGCCCCCGAAGATAAAAAGGCCGTGTTGGCGGCCTGCGAACGTCATCGCGGCATGCTTGACGACACCGTGGTGACGATCTGCCGGGAAGCATCGAAGGATGAACTCGACGACAGCCGCTGGGCAACGCTCAAGTCGCGAATCATCGACGCGATCCGGCCAATTTTAGGTGACGACCGCATTCGTCAATTGTCATTCGTCGACTTTGGTTGGGAGCCTATTTGACATGAAGCGATCACAACCTCATTTGATCAAAGCCATTGCCCTGCTGCTGGTTGCTATTTCCTCGCCGGTTTTAACAACCAAGACCTATGCGTCAGCGCAAGCGGAGGAAGCTCCACAGGAGACCAAAAAATCCAGCAGTGATATTGAGGTCACTCTCAAATTGGATTTGGGCACGATTCAACTGATGAATCTTGAACCGACGCAAGGCCGCACGGCTCACATGTCGTTCGACATGCACTTGGTTTTCGATCCCAAGACCGACCCCAAAACGATTAAAGAATTGGAAAAGTGGCAGCACCGCTTGCGCGAGCAGGTGATCGTCGCCGTGCGCGCGACCGAGATCTATGACTTTTTGGATCCTGAATTGACTCGCTTCCGCAAGCAAATTCTTTATCGCATCAATCGGATGCTCAAGGACCCGATTGTTACCGATGCCCTTTTCGCGAATTTTACATTTTCCAGCCAGTAGCCGCGAAGCGACTATCGCTGCTGCTTGCTCGGCTCGCGGGCAAGTTCGCTTAGCTCGCCCCCTTTTTCTAAGTAGGCGAAGAGATGGCCCACTTGTTCCAAGGTGAGGTTATTGAGCAAACCCTGCGGCATGGCGGAAACATTGCTCTCTTTGATTTCTTCGACATCGGTGTTAGCCAACTCAACCTTTTCGCCGTCCGAAAGCAACACTGTGATCCCCTCCTGCCCTCGCGGCACGACCAACCCTGCAAACGTGCGGCCATTGGAGATCACAATCTTGCTGCGATACTGATCCGAAATGTTATGCGACGGATAAATGACTGCTTCCAAGATTTCGCGTTTTTGGAAACGCCGCGACACGGCTGTTAAGTCGGGTCCAAGCGTTTCACCCACACCCGCGCTGCGATGACACTTCACACACTGGGCTTGTTCAAATGCCACGCGCCCGAGTTGGGGATCGGCCGCACGGGCCGCGTCGCTTTCGAGATAAGCAACCAGTTCATCGTAGCTCCATTTATCGCCAGCCACGTCCTGCGGTAATTCGGCGGGCGGAGCGGCTGGGAAACTCTTGCTGTACCACTGTTGCCAACCGACGAGTTGTTCTTGCCAATTTGCATAGTTAGCCGCTGGTTGGCGACCTGCCCAATGATCGAGCAAGGCCAAAGCCAACGATGCTCCTTGATCGCCCAAGCGCAAGCCTTGCAGAATCACCTGCCGGAATGCTTCAGGCTCTTGCGGACGTTGCGGCACTTTAGCGAGCGCACTTAAGACTTCTTGGGCCACACGCCCGTCGACCGTTTTCAAACAGTCGACAAGAAACGGCCAATTCTCGCCGCCCGGATTTTGGGTGAGACTCATCGCCACGGTCGGTCGATCCGCGGGCTCGGTACTATAAAGCGTGCGAAGGTATTCCGCACTCTGTGGCTCGCCACTTCTGCCCAGCACGGCTAGAATGCCGACCCGCAGCCGACGAAAATCATCGCTCTTGGCACAGAGCGGTTGGACGCGGCCATCAAGTTCTCGCAGAGCAGCCAGCAATTCCGCCGGGGGTTGTTCCGGCAATTTTGCTAACACCGACAACGACGAAGTCGGCCAACGCTCGCCAGAGGCCAACACTTGTTGACGTTCGGGCAACGAGAACTTCGTAAAGAAGTCCCGCGCGAAGTTCTCCACATAAGCGGAAACACTGTAACCGCTCTTCACGGTGCGCGATTCCTCGAAGAACGTCATCACTGCGAGTTTGGCTTGAATATTCCAACCGTCCTCTAAGCGACTCGCATAGGCACCGATGTGCAGCTTATCGGCATAGGGCAAATCGCAGGCAATCTGTGCGGCAAATTTATCAGCCACGCCAGGCACTTGCAGGTAGACCAACAATCGCACCAATTCGCGATCGGTAGCCGAATCGCCACTCGGATAGCGGCTAATCAGCAGATTGCCAAGCGTGGGAATTTGCTGAGGCGATAACTGACCTAAAGCCACGGCCAGCTGCGAAACTCGCAAGACATCGACCGTTTCACTCGCCGAAAAGGAGCCGGTTTGTAGCATCGCTTCGCAGCGTTTTAACACGGCTTGGGCTGCCGCCGCATCGCGAGTCGTGGCCAAGAGCGCGACTGAACCCCGACAAAAAGCCGAGCCATTGGGTTCATCCAAAACAAGTCGAGCCCAAGTCTGCGGTACTTGTTGTTCCAAAGCTCGCCTGGCAGCGAAAGCGACGAAGCGATCGCTATCGCTCAGCAGTTTAATCAATGTTGCCGGGGGGGCAGGCGTTCCACGTCGCATAAACGTTTCGCAAACAACACGCCGTACCAACGGATCGCTGTCGGTAAGCATAGCAGTTAGTCGTTCGCCACAGGCGGGATTCGCGCTCGTGAACATCAGGCGTGCCGCCTTGGCTCGTATTTCAGCTTGGCTGTCGCTGGAAAGTTGCACGAGCAACTGGTCTTCGGGGCGCGGGCCGAAGAACATCATGAGGTCCAGAGCCCGACAACGGTCCACGGTTGATCGCGTGGTATCATTCGCTACGCGGATAAGTTCCGAATTCCACTGCTCACCCAGAGCACTCTTCACGCCGTTAATGCGTGTGCGAGCCCAGTCGGCATCTAGTTGCGGCTGTTTGATCGCTTGTTCGATGCCAGTCTCGTCTTTCACGAGCGGTGTCGCGCCGGTCCAGCGAATTCGATAGATGCCGCCATCGGTGCCGCGCCCCCCCGTGCAGAAATACAGGCTTCCATCAGGACCCACAGCGGTGTCGGTCGCGTTCAAAGGACGGCCTGCGACGAAGACTTCGCTCTTGGCTGTGTAAGTCGCGCCCTGACGCTGAAATTTTATGCAGTGGATGCGCCCGGTCGACCAGTCGCAACCGAACATCGCGCCATGATACCTCTCGGGAAACGCATTGTGTGTGTAGAACTCAACCCCTGTGGGAGAGCCAGCTCCCATATTGATCGCGGCGGGCAGGCTATCAAGATAGTATTCAGGCCACTTCGCCCAGCCACTTCGCCAACCAAGTTCCGCCCCTTCGGTTGCGTGATTGATCCGTGTTGGTCGATACCAAGGGGCTCCCAAGTCCCATTCCATGTCGGAATCGTAGGTGAAGATTTCTCCCTCGGGACTGATCGCGAAGTCATAGGAGTTTCGCATACCGCCAGCGACTAGTTCGACGAGCTTTCCTTCAACATCGGTCCGGAAAATCGTGCCACCAGGAGCAGGAATTCCAACGGCATGACCACGCGGATCGTCGAACCGGGGCTGGATAATGTCCCCTTCATAAGCATTGCGGTAGGGACTGTTCGGCCCCGGTTGCTTACCCGCACGGGCATGATCGCCGATGATCACGTAGAGCAGTCCATCGGGTCCAAGCCTTACAGCATGGGCACCATGTTCGCCTTTGGAACCGCGAATTGGCACAAGCGAGACAACTTCCTCGGCCACGCCATCGCGGTCGGCATCGCGCAGTCGATATAAGGCTTCGCCTTCGGGGCCATCACCAATCACAAACACGCGGGTGCCCAGCGACAGAATGCCTTGCACATTGATGATCTTGTCGCAGAAGATGCTCACCGAATCGGGCGCACCGTTGTCGTCACCATCGGTGATGAGCATCAGGTTGCCCCCTTCGCGCGAGGCCAAAATATTCCCTTGAGCATCGAACGCCATCGCGATCAACGAACCGACTTCGTCGTCTCGCATCAGCCGTTCGATGGCGAAGTCCTTGCCGATATCAAAGCGTGCCCCGACGCCCGCGATCACGACTTCATTGCCCCACGGCAGGGCCAAGCCTAAAACGCCGTAGCTTTTGGCATCGATCCATTCCTGATCGGCAAATCGCGGGGAAGTCCATTCGGCATATTCACGGACGCTCGTTTTCCAACTCGCATCCGTGGGATGATTCACATAAGTTCCGCCTTGTTCGCGAATGAGCACACGACCGACCAAACCCGCCGATCCTTGATCGGTATTCTTCACGCGAATGGCGACGCTGTTTCGCCCTTTGACGAGATGCTCGGAAATCTCGAAGACTTTCAATTGCCGCCAGTCATTGCCCGTGCCGATTTGCTTGCCGTTGACGAACAACTCGAATTCGTTGTCGGCCGCGATCTGCACTTCACCGACTTCGGGCTCCGTGATGTCGAACGACTTACGGAAGTAGCACTCCCCAATAGGAATGTCGTTTTTGGTGTGAGCCGGCGACCAAATCCACTCGGCGCTGCCGAGTTCGTGGGTGACATTCTCAACAAGATCTTGGCTCCAAGCGGCATGTTGAACCAAACATACACAGGCCAGCAGAACGTAGCGCAGCGCCTTCATGGCGACCTCTCAATCCTTGAGCAAGCGATAACTTCCATGTCACGATGACCAAGAAAGACCACAATCATGTGGCCTTGGCCGTACGAGTTCCAATCAACTTACCCCGAAGGCCCCCAGCCGGGCAACAGAACATTTTCGGCGTGCTAGCATGGAGCTAGTTGGATAGCCACGATAAGCACAAAAAGACACAAAAAGCGAGGCTCTTTCATGAAAACAAGCTGGAGCTCCATCAACGAACTTTGTGACATTGTTCGCCAGACAAGTTACGACATCCACGTATACCATCGAAACGGTCATCTCGAAAAAGTTTACGAAAATGCCTTGGCACATCGTCTGCGCAAATTGGGGATCGACGTCCTTCAGCAACATCCCGTACCCGTTTACGACGAAGATGGCACACTGCTCGGTGATTACTTCGCCGACTTGTTATTAGAAGGCCAGCTGATCGTCGAACTTAAAGCGGCAAAAGGAGTGGCCAACGAACATGTTGCTCAATTACTCGGCTATTTGAGATCGTCACGCATTGCAACAGGGTTGTTAATCAACTTTGGCGCTGCGAAACTATACATCAAGAAGTACCTCATGAATGCTTCTTAATCTTCGTGGCTTATCGTGTTTTTTGTGGCTATCAAAAACCAAATGCCTCCTTACTCAACAAGCTTATTGATTCTATTCCTGGCAATGACCAGTATCGGCCATTTCGCCCGCGCGGAAACTCACAAGGCCGAGCCCGCCGCGATTAAAATTTCCAAACAAACTGGTCCGCTACGTATCGGCATCGTCGGACTCGTCCATGGCCACGTCGAAGGCTTGCTCCAGCAAGCCCGCGAACGTGACGATCTCGAAATCGTCGGCATCTTCGAGCCTAATCGGGCTTTGTTTGATCGGCTGGCTCAAAAATACAAGCTTGATGCCAAGCTCTATTATTCTTCGCTGGAGAAAATGCTCGACTCGGCCAAGCCCGAGGCGGTCAGCGTGATGACTTCGATCAAGGACCACCTGCCGACCGTCGCAGCCTGTGCCCCGCGTGGAGTTCACTTGCTTGTGGAGAAGCCGCTGGCGTTCTCCAATGCGGATGCCGAGCAGATGAACCAACTCGCCCAGCAATACGGCGTGCTTGTTCTGACCAACTACGAAACCAGTTGGTACGCCTCGCTGCGTGAAGCGAAACGTCAAGTTGAAGCCGGCGAGCTTGGTTCCATTCGCAAAATGATCTTTCGTCATGGCCACAAAGGACCACGGGAGATCGGCTGCTCCGAGGAATTTCTGCAGTGGCTGACCGATCCTGAACAAAACGGCGGCGGGGCGATTGTCGACTTCGGTTGTTATGGTGCAGCCCTTGCGACTTGGCTCATGCATGGCGAACGCCCCACCAACGTCACTGCGACGGCTACAACCCTCAAGCCGACAAAGTACCCGCACGTCGATGATGATGCGACCATCGTCATGACTTACCCCAACGCCACGGCGATCCTGCAAGCTTCCTGGGCCTGGACGCACGACAACAAGGAAGCCGATATTCACGCCGAAGGTTGCTCGCTCCACGCTGGCCGTGGCAGTTTGCTATTTGCTCGTGAGGAAAATGCTGATTCCCAGCAGATCGACGCCCCACCGCTTCCACCCCATTTGGAAAACGAGTGGACATATCTCCGTAAGACGATTCGCGGCGAATGCGCAGTCGATCCGCTCTCGAGCCTTGAACTCAATCTGATCGTCGTTGATATTCTCGATCAGGCACGACAGTCGGCGGCACAGAATCGTGAAACCAGCAAAGCCCCTTAGAACTCAAAACGCTCACCTATGACCGCTGCTATCGAAGTTGACGACCTGCGCACCTACTTTCACACCGAAGATGGGATCGTCCGTGCCGTCGACGGCATCTCGTTTCAAATTCCCGTGGGGCACACGCTCGGCATCGTCGGCGAAAGCGGCTCGGGCAAATCGGTCACATCGCTGTCGATCATGCGACTGCTGACCACTTCGGCAAGGATCGAATCGGGCCGAATCGCGCTCTTGGGAAAAGATCTGGTGAAACTCCCCGAGCCGCAGATGCGCTCCATCCGCGGCAAGGATATCAGCATGATCTTTCAAGAGCCGATGACGTCGCTCAACCCGGTCTACACCGTCGGCAGCCAGGTCGCCGAAGCTATTGTGCTGCATCAGAACGTCTCGCGGGCCGAAGCACGGCAACGAACCATCGACCTGTTTCGCGAGGTCGGCATTCCTAATCCCGAACAGCGGGTCGATGCCTTTCCCCATCAAATGTCGGGGGGACAAAAGCAGCGGGTCATGATTGCGATGGCCCTCTCTTGCAACCCGAAGTTATTGATTGCCGACGAGCCGACTACCGCACTCGATGTGACGATCCAAGCCCAGATTCTGGAAATGCTGCGTAAGCTTCGCGACGAACGCGGGATGGCGATCTTGTTTATTACCCACGACCTGGGCGTGATTGCCGAAATCGCCGACGAAGTTTTGGTCATGTACCGCGGCGAAATGGTTGAGCGTGGCAGCGTACTGGAAATCTTCTCAAATCCGCAGCATCCCTACACCAAAGGTTTGCTCGCCTGCCGGCCGCGGCTCGATACGAAATATCGTCGCCTCCCGACGGTCGACGATTTCATGGAAGTCGACCGGAGTGGTGATCACGTAGTAATTCGCGAAAAGCAAATGACCGACGGACGGCTGCGCGAACTCACCGCCGAAGGCCGCGGCACGTTGTTGCATCCGCAATCGGAGTTGGCGGCGATGGGGCATCCATGGGAGCAAACCCCGCGTGCAGCCGACACCACGAGCGTTCCCGAAGAAACGCGGCCGCTGCTGGAAGTCGAAAATCTCGCGGTTCACTTTCCCATGAAGCAAGGGCTGCTGGGCCGCGTGGTCGATCACATCAAGGCGGTTGATGGCATCAGCTTCCGTGTCTACAAAGGCCAAACGCTCGGGCTGGTCGGCGAAAGCGGCTGTGGCAAGACCACCACGGGCCGTGCGTTGCTCCGTTTGATCGAACCAACCGGCGGCAAAATTCTGTTCGACGGTACTGATCTTCGCAAACTCAACAGCCGCGAGTTGCGTCGCTTCCGCAGCCGGATGCAGGTCGTCTTCCAAGATCCTTACGGTTCGCTCAATCCGCGGATGACTATTGAATCGGCGATCACCGAACCGATGATTATTCAACAACTGGGCAAAACAAGCCGCGAACGGCGCGACCGCGCCGCGGCGTTGCTCGAAGAAGTCGGCATGTCGGCCAATCACCTGCGGCGCTATCCCCACGAATTCTCGGGAGGGCAGCGGCAACGCATTTGTATCGCCCGTGCAATTGCCGTCGAACCTGAGTTCCTCGTCTGCGATGAGTCGGTGTCGGCGCTCGACGTATCGGTGCAAGCGCAGGTGCTCAATTTGCTCAATGAATTGCAATACAAGCGCGGGCTGACGTATCTCTTTATCAGCCACGATCTGAGCGTCGTGAAATTCATGGCCGACATGATGGCGGTCATGAACGGCGGAAAGATTGTCGAGTTCGGCCCGTCGCAGGCGATCTACGCCGCGCCGCGCGAGGAGTACACGCGCCGACTCATCAGTGCGACTCCCAATGATGATCTCGACAACATCCGTCGTCGAGTGGCGGAACGCGAAGCCACTCGGCAGCGATCTCGTTAGACATTTCTGTAGCCGAGGTCTGTGACCTCGGATCTCGCGGATTCCGACCTCACAGAGGTCAGCCACAGTATATCTAGAAATACAAAGGCCGCGTGGAGAACCTGAGGGGACAAGGCTCTCACACGCGGCCAATGTTGGGAGGAAAGACTGGCCAGAGCTATTGCATGGTGTGTGCCAGTCACAAATCCTCGGGAAATTCAGCGTTTTTTGTGTGCGGACGTAGCGAAAAATCGACATGTCGTAGCGTCGGGACAACATTGGGGCGCGATGCATTTCGAGTTGTTAGCCGCGACGTGTTCGGGCACCGACGCGTAGCGTTGGTCGGCAACGCGGAGCGCTAATCTCATTTCAAGACTTTCAACTTGTCCAACTCTTCCAACTTTTCAGGATTTATTTCGTTAGTGGCGAGTTACGAGTTTCAAGTCGTGAGTAACAAGATCAGCGCGCAACTTCATCGTCATTCCTGAGCGGCGGGAATCCACGTTAGGCCGGAACGAGTTTCACGAGTTCCGGCAATGGCGTAACCAACAGGCGTATCAACAGAGGTTCTTTGACAGAACTCGCGTGGCTCGGTCCGGCCTACAGTCCACAGTCCTATTGTCCACCGTCCTTCATATCACATTCTCGCGGCCAAATCGCCTGGCTAAAAATAAAAAGCTGCGAGCCACGAGTTACGAGTTTCGATACCAGCAACTCGTGACTCGAAACTCACAACTCGCCACCCTTCCGGCACGTGCTTTGCATTTGTGGCTCACTCGAAAACAATCAACCACTCATTCTTTTGGGAGAGTATTTCGATGAGCCTCAAAAATCTCGACGATTTGTTTATGGACGTTCTCAAAGACACGCTCGATGCTGAACGTCAAATTACCAAGGCGCTGCCTAAGATGGCGAAGGCCGCCGAAAGCGAAGACCTGCGGACCGCGTTTGAAGATCATCTCAGCATGACCGAAGCTCAAATTGAACGCTTGGAAACCATCTTCAAAAGCATGGACAAAGCCCCCCGTGGCAAGCACTGCGCCGGCATGGAAGGTTTGCTCAAGGAAGGCTCCGAGTTGATCGAAAAAGAAGAAGCCGGCCCGGCGCGTGACGCCGCGATGATCTGCGCCGCGCAAAAGGTCGAACATTACGAAATCGCCGCCTACGGCAGTCTCGTCACTTACGCCAAGATGCTCGAGATGACCGATGCGGTCGATCTACTCGTGGAAACGCTCGAAGAAGAAAAAGAAACCGACGAGAACCTCACCAGTATCGCTTCGGAGATTAACCTGCTGGCCGGGCAAGAAGCTGAATAAGCGATTCTTGCAAAGCATCGTTACGCGAAAAGCCTTTCCCGATGGCGGGAAAGGCTTTTTTTGATTTAGCACAAAGAACACGGAGCGAATGCTAGTTTCATCCGTCGCTCGTACTTCAAGATTCCGACATTAAGGAGATAACTGATACTCGCCGTTAGCAAATTGCTTGTGACACGCATTGCAAGCATTGAGCATCTTGCGATAGCTCTCTGAGGCCTTGGTAAAGTCTTTGTCATGAGCGGCTCGATACATTTGGCTAGCCTCTTGGCGTACGGATTTCGCGTATTGCGTCCATTCCCCACGTTCTTCTTGTGGCCCTCGCAGCATGATGAGATTTCCAGTTTCGGCAAGAATTAACGACCCCGACTTGAGTTCAAGCCAACCCTGTTTGTCTGTTGGCTCGGCCGTCATGGCCGCCTTCAGACGTTTATATGTTGGTTGATTGATATATTCCATGAATTCATGCATATCTGTTTCAACCGGATCCAAATCACTGCAAACCTCTTCGGTTGCCGCCGTTAAATAGTTGAGTGAGGGACTAGCGGCCAAAGTGGTGATACAAATAATGGCACCCACAGCTGGTAAGCGGAAGTTGAGGTTAGCTTTCATCTTGACTCCATCAATAATGCCAATAGTCGAGAAATCTAATGAGATCTATGAAGAAAGCTTGCAAATTCTATACCTGATGGAATTCTTCCCCAACCAGCATTCTATTTTTTAGGTTTCTTCTTCGTCGCTTTTTTCTTGACGGCCTTCTTTGGCGCAGGCTTTGACTTCACAGCTTTTTTGGCGGTAGTTTTCTTCGCTGCGGTCTTTTTCTTTGTGGCCTTCTTGGCAGAGGCTTTCTTTTTAGGAGCAGCTTTTTCGGGTGCGGCCGCCGATGACTTGGCTGCGATCTTGGCTGTTTTCTTGTTAGCTTTCTTTTTCTTCACCGATTTGTTGCCGACGATCGCGCCGGTGACTCCACCTACCAAAGCCCCGACAGGTCCCGCCACGACGGCCCCGAGTACAGCGCCGGTAATTCCACCGACCGCTTGTTTAGTGACTGGTGGAGCTTCAGAACTTTTTGATTTCGACGATCGCGCCGTAACGCCTTTGGCTAACTTCTTGGCCATGATTTGCTTCCTTGTGCGAGACTTCAAAGGAGATGAGTACGCACAAGAAAGTCAGCAAACGCTGTGCCGACGGAGTTCGTTATTTCATGATAACGAAGTTACTTTTGATGACCGGCACGACCTCACTGGGGGCTAAGACGACGTCGTTGGGATGGAGACCGGCGGCGGGCTGGCCTTCGTCGTTCAGATACCAATGATCCTTCTCTTGGGCGCATTTGCACTTCTTGCGATACTTCACGCTCAAGTCTTGAAACAGAAAATACTGGCCGCAGCCGCCGTGATTGGCACTTTGATAGCCGGCAATTTCGCGGCTCGGAGCGTCGCCCAGCAACGGAATGTCGCGCCGGCTTTGCAAACGCACAGGCTGCAATTTGCCAGAGGCATTGCGATGGCCAAGAGGATAGGCGTAGCTACCCCCCATCCACTTGCGGAAATACTCTTGCTTGGCAGGCGAAGCATTCCGCAACTCTTCCTTATTAGGTATGTAGATAATCACACACCCGTTTGCAACACGATCGGCCAGTTGCGAATCAGGACAGACCACGGCTCGCGCGGCTTCTTCAGCAGACAAGTAGCCCCCTTGGACTAACTTGGCGATATACATGCCCGCATTTTCATCGGAAGCGACCTGCGGTACGCCTTGATCTTTGAACAAAGCGTAATTCATCGAGGCCGAGGCCAAGGTGTGGAGATTTCTTTCGCACGTGTTGCCCCGCGCGATGTCGCGGCTGCCGCGCAAGGCAGGGATTATCAGTCCCCCTAAGGCCGCACAAACGCAAACCGTACCGATGAAGTCCGCCATCGTCCAGCGACGGTTGGGATTCAACTGGTCGCGATTCTCGCTCAAACGCTTGGTGGCACTCGCGGCGGAATGACAAACGGCCTGCGACTTCTGAATGGCGTGATCGACGAAACAGCAAGTCCGCTTCGCCAGTTGCGTGGGAGGGATCGAGTCGGGCTCGGCTTCATCACACAGCCCCATACATTCTTGGAGTTTAGCCAACTCATCTCGGAGCGCGGGGTCCGTGGCCAGGGCGGCCTCGATTTCCGCCCGCTCGGGGGGGCTCAAATCCTCTAGCAGATAAGAAAGCAACTTTTCTTTCATCTGCCCACGACCTTACTCGTAAAACCTGAAAACCGGCAAACCTGAACTTCGCGGTGCCGCATAAGTTCCATACGTGGCCAAAGCCCGGCGGTTCACACTCTGTAAACACCTCGCACTCTGGAAACAAAGCACGAGCCTGCCACACTGGGTGACAGGCTCGTGAAAAAAGAGCTCGTGGAGGGTAGCAAAGGCTGCCACAACGTGCGAAGAGCAATTTTGAACTAAGCCGTAAAATGCGGCATTAGCAATGGCAGAATTAGCGGTTCGTGACCTGCATATCGCGCCAGGATTGACCGAGACGCTTGATCGCAGCATGAAGGCGGCTTTTGACCGTTCCCACAGGAACTGACATGATCTTAGCAGCGTCACGGTATTTCATCCCTTTGAAATAGACCAAGTTCACCGCGCTTTGCAGGGCATCGGGCAGCGTGGCCACCTCGTTGCGAATCCATTCGGCCTGTTCGCCGGAATCCACAGCTTCGCTGGGATTGGCTTCCTGGGTCGCAACTACTTCCATCAGTGAACCGACTTCTTCGCCGCTCGCGCTGTGAGCCATATCGAGGCTCAAGCGACGATGCCGACGATTACGTCGTTGGGCATCAATGGCTTGGTTGGTGGCAATCGTGTAGAGCCAAGGGCGGAATTTGCGGCCCGACTCAAACGATTCGCACTTCAGGTGCACTTGCAAAAAAGTCGTCTGGAACACATCCTCGGCCAACGCGCCGTCGCCGAGGTAGCGTCGCAAATAATTGTACAGTTCACGTTCGTAGCGCGAGACCAACTCGCTGAAGACGGTCGTATCTTCCGCGCTCTGATATTTGGCGAGCAGCTGTTCATCGCTGAGCTTCGCCAAAGCGTGATTGTTGTTCTTGTTCAAAACTTCCTTGGTGTTCCTAGCCATCTTTACGAACTCCTCGTTCCGAGAGTTCGACGTTTACGAGGAGAAAATCCTTTCTCCTAGCCGTCCAAATAGGATTCCGCGAACCCTCGCAACTTACATGTGCGTTTTCCATGGGTAGCGGACAGGACCGGTCCACTTTCGTTAGACCGGCCGTAGCAGTCGAACCTGTTGTCCCATTGTAACCCCTCTTGCCGAAGAATGCTCGTAGGAGGTGTTTTTGCGACAGGCAGTTCGTGCTGCTGTGTATGTGAAAAAGCAAGTCCCATGCCGGGAAGTGTCTAATCCGTGGGAACCGCAGTGGTAGCAAAGTCCCAAAATCAAATGAGATAATCTGTTACGCAAATTGGTGGTTTCCCGGTTCACGAAATGTCCTTCGCCGGGGGCTGCCAAATCTTGCACTTTTTTCCAAAAGCACAGACTTTGGCAGTCGGGCTGTCAAACGGCTGGTGATCGATTTTGCCACATTGGATGAAAATAAGACGCTCAATTGGACAGTTGTGCAATCGCTTGCAGAAAGGGTGATTCACAAACTGGTGGTGGCAGATCGTATCTTCGTTAATATAGGCCCATGCGTATCCCTTTCGATGCTGTGATCTCAGGCCAGAAATTGACCGATTATTTGCTGGTTGAGCGGCCTTGGGATGACAAATCCAAGTTCTTGAAAAAAGCTGGGTTCACACTCGATTACCCTCATTTGCTCGATCAAGCTATCCGTGAGCTGACGGCAAGAATCGATGCCGTCGAAGATGGGATAAACGAGTACGGCACTTTTTTCCGAGTTACAGGTGATTTGCTAGGACCTACGGGTATCTCGCTCCCGGTTGTTTTGATCTGGCTAGAATGGAATAGTGACAACCTGTTTCACTTCGTTACTTTAAAGCCAAATAAGGGATCTTCATGAAACCAATCTCTCTTTTTGATCGAGTGGCTTTGATTCATGATTTAGCCGAGAATGGCTTAAAGGCGGGTGACGTTGCTACGATTGTCGAAATCGTGCCTCATCCTTCCGGGGGACAGGAAGGCCTCGTCCTTGAAATCTCCAACGCCTTGGGAGAATCCCTGCAAGTCGTGATTGTGACTGCTGATGACGTTGAACCGTTAAACGCTAACGAAATTCTCTCCGTGCGACAGATTGCTGGATCCGTATGATTCCACTTAAGCAATGCGCCGCCTCATTGCGAAAATAGCAAACCCACCCAGCCACAAGCAACTCGGCTCCGGCACGGCGTTAGCCGGAGGTGTCCCCCCACCGTTAAGAGCGTCCAGGGCGGAAAGTAATCCCCCGTTGTACTCGGTTTGCCATGTCGTTAGGTCACCCGCACTGAACGGCGTGGGCGAACCGCCCCGTTGCCAGGCCAAGAAGTCGCGGCCATCGACGTCGCCATCCAGGTCAAAGTCGCCCGAGAGCGCGGCAGTCAGCACGATATCGTTACCATCGCCGCCGATGTAAGAAATTAATAGATCGGTGCTGCCGAAAGTACCAACTCTGTCCCCTTCGCTAAGCCCTGTGAAGAAGCCGCTCTTTAATCCAGAGATGTCGGCAATTTTGAACGAGTTGCCCGCCGCAAGTGTGAAGTTCTCGATGAGCGACACCTGGAGTGCGCCGCCCAGCGTTGCATCGCCAAGAATACGCAGTTGGTCGAACTCGCTGCCAGCCGTGGAACCGCCGATTTCAATTTCGAGCGAGGCCTGATCGCCGAACACAAGATCACCCGCGAAGGTCGTGAGACCAGGGCTGCTTCCCGGTTTGAGATCGCCTTCGATAATGACTGTTCCCGGACCCGTGTCGCCGTTGCCGGCGTACGATCCGAAGTAGACGCTGAAACTATTGGCACTGGTACGAATTTCGCCGTTGTTCACCACGTCGTCAAAGAACGTGGTGGTCCCGCCGGCGGAGATGACCAGACCGCTGGCGCTGTTGGTGAGATCGCCGCTGACATTTGCGGTACTACTGAGATTGATCGTGCCGTCGTTAGTCAATCCTCCCGCGACAATCAGAGTGCCGTTCCCCGAAATGAAACCCCCGCTGTCGTTGGTCAAGTCCTGGGCAACTTCCAAAGTCCCACCGAAAAGATTGATCTGGCCGCGATTGATAGTCCCAGGACCGGTGAAGCGGAGTTCGTGTCCCACGGTTGCGCGTACCTCGCCCGTTGAGTCGTTCTCGAACATGCCGCCGAAGGCACCGTCGCCGCTGACCAATCCTTGATTCAACGTGCCTAACGAGACGTTGATCGCCGCGCCGGAGGGCAGGTCCACGGACGCACCGAAAGGGCCAGTCGGAGCGATCGTGAGCGCCTGGTTAGTGAGATTGAGCGTTCCGCGCCGCAGGTCCAGGAGTTGGGCATTGACCATCTGTTCGGTCGTCAATGTTCCTCCATCGATGATTGTCTGCGTTAGCAGCGTCGCGGTACCGTCGATGACCAAGTGCTGCCCCAACTTTAGGGTGGGCGCATTGTCGAGGGCCTCGGTCAATCCATTGCCAGCGGCCAGGGTCTGAGCGCTCGTGAGTCGCAGCATCCCGAAGTGGAAATTGAAGTCGCCCCCCGACATGTCGATCTCGTCGGTGACGAGTTCGCCCCCCAACAAGTTGACTGTCCCCGGACCTAGCAAAACGAGGGTGGTGCCCACGTCGACGGTGCCGCCGGTTTCGATGTTGAGCGTCGCGGAATTGCCGGTCGACGAGGCGCTCCCTCCGACGTACAGCGCCTCAGAGTTGGTCCACGTCGAGCCCGCATCTTTCACGGTAACAGTACCACTGGAACCCGGGTTGCGAGCGATAAAGCCGTCTAGGGCATTTGTCACAGTGCCGCCGGCTTCGATCACAAGCGTCCCCGTACCGTTGTCCCCCACCTGAAGTGTGCCGGTGTTAGTCCATGTCGAACCGGTGCCGCTGATGGTCACTGTCCCGCTGCCACTCGAATTTCCGATCGTCCCATTGACGTTCGAGACGCTGCCGCCATCTTCCACGAGCAGAGTGCCAGTTCCTGAAAGGCCGACCGCAAATCCCGCGCTCATTGTCCAACTCGATTCTTCACCGGTAATGGTTACCGTGCCCACGCCACCATCGCTATTGGCACCGACAATACCACTCAGACTGGAGACTTCGGCACCTGCTTCGATGAGCAGTTGTCCTGTCCCGCTATAGCCGACACGGATGGCATTTCCATTGGTCCAAGTGGACCCGCTCCCCGTGACGGTGACCGCTGCGTTTGAATCGATGGATTCGCCGATATAGGTGAGGTGACTTATCAGGTCGCCTCCTTCGGAGATCTCGATTGTGCCGGCAGTCGGGGAAATGCCCATATTCAACCGATCTGTCTGAACAAGTGCCGTCTCTTGAATTTTTAATACGCTGCCATGCGAAACACTCAATAAGTCAGTGACGATCAAGTTGACATCGGCCGTCGTGGCACCGACGCGCGTGAGGGTCAAATCGCCTCCGTTGAGGAAGGCATCGTCAATGACATTAAGGGTCGCATCGTTGACCACACCCGCATTGCTAAACGTCACATTGCCAGCGGGGATCACGAGATCTTCGATAGTCGTGGAAGAGTTGGCGCCGAAGGTCACCGTGAAGGTACCCGCCAGAGCAAAGTTGGCGGTTTCGGCCGCGGTGTTGGGAACATTGGCCGGATTCCAGTTGCCAGCCGTGTTGTAATTGCCTCCGGCCGCATTGTTCCAATCGATGATTTGCCCACAAAGAGTGGTATTCCCGGCAACGATCAGCCAAGCCAATAACAAGCCGACCAGCAAAGAACGCAGACGAACCAGTAGCAAGAATGTCGTCATCTCGTCTTCCCCCAACTTGGTCCAGAGGAGCAGGCAAAATGATTCTAGCTGCGGGGTAGCGCAAATACTACAACTTAGCAAGATAATAATCGATGAGGCCGTCGCAGCCTGCCCTGCATTCAACTCTCCCGAGCAGGCCGCTGCCCTAAAATCAGCAAACCTCCCATGAGCAACAAGAGTGTCCCCGGTTCCGGCACGGCGTTAGCCGGAGGTGTCCCCCCACCGTTAAGAGCGTCCAGGGCGGAAAGTAATCCCCCGTTGTACTCGGTTTGCCATGTCGTTAGGTCACCCGCACTGAACGGCGTGGGCGAACCGCCCCGTTGCCAGGCCAAGAAGTCGCGGCCATCGACGTCGCCATCGCCATCGAAGTCGCCAGGGCCGGGAATCGTCACCGTGAGATATTGATCCACCGCGACGTCGAACAAGCGCTGGGTCGTGCCATCGGGCCATTGAATCAAGAGTTCATCAATAATCGAAGCCGCCCCCAAACCAAAATGCACGGGCAAGTCGCTTTGATTGAACGTGCCGGCGTTGGTGTTCGCCTCGCGGCGGAGCGTGACTTCCTCGGGGGTCCCCTCAAACAGGGTTGCGTAAAGCGAAGCACCAATGCCGCTGGTGTTCCAACTGGGTCCTTCGAGTTCCACATACAGCCAGTGATTGCCGTTGGTCGAGGCGTTGCTGACGTACACCCGCTCAGGGAGAGGGTTGGAAACCGAGCCCAAATTGTTGGGGACGATAAAGTCCTGATCCCCGTCGCGATCCAGGTCTCCCCATGCGCTGTCGTAGGCCCCTTCAATGCCGGCGGCGATCCCTTCGGCAACGGTCACATCGGTGAACTGCCAGTTGCCGTCATTGCGATATAACTTGCGGGCGTCATTTTTAGGCGACGAGCCAAAGCTGCGGATGTTGCTATGGAAATAGAGGTCAAGGTCTCCGTCGTTGTCGTAATCGACCGCGCGACCCCCATTGAGATCGTTCCCCGTATCGCTCAACAAATCTTGTCCCGTAATGGTATCGACGTCGGTAAAATTATTACCACCATCGTTGCGATAGATCTTGCTCTTTTCGCCGTCGGCCCCCACGAGAAACAGGTCGAGCATTCCATCGTTATCAAAGTCGAGAAACTCGGCCCCGTAGGTGTTGCGAAAATTTTGCGTGCCATTCCCGTTGGGATCGGTGGGGCTGTCGCCAGCGATATCGATGAAACCAAGTGAACCCGTCTCCAAGAGCTGATTTTCGTAAAAGTTATTGCGGATATTGTTGTCGGCTCGACAGGTTGAAATATAGACATCCAAATCGCCATCGCCATCGGTGTCGCCGATAGCCATACCATAGCCCTTCCAACCAAAATCTTGCTGAAAACCGACTGCGGCGCCCACGGCAGTAAATTGCTGGCCTGGACCTTGCAAATAAATCTGATGCTTGGCGGGACCTTCCATGCCGATGAGCAAATCCAGATCGTGATCGTTATCGATATCGACCCAGGCTTCATTCTGATGGAATTCAGCATCATTTAAGCCCGTGGCGACGCTGGTATTGGTGAAAGGTGCGGGCCAATTGTTCTTAAGAACGTCGCCTTTGTCGTAACCCGCCAAAACACCAGCCGAGTTCGTGTTATTATCTTGTCCGACAAAGACATCGATCCTACCGTCGCCGTCGTAATCACCCCACGCGGCACTCCACGAATCTTGTAGCGTGGGATTAGGCAGAATCGTGGCCGTGATGTCGGTGAACGTAAACGAACCCGTGCCAATGATGTTGTTGAGCAGCATTTTCTGGCTTTCTGTTCCTCCCCCTTGGAAGAACACGTCGAGATCGCCGTCGTTATCGATGTCGGCGAGCGATGCGCTCCGCCCGGAAACGTTCAACCCGCCGAGGACCGTCGCCCCCTGCTCGGTGAAGGTCGCCGCATAAGTAGCTGTTGCCAGCAAATGACTGGTGAGGACACAAAAAGCAATTGCGCACAGAATGCGACGATCCGATACTGGCATTTGTCGATACTCCCTGACAAAGTGAATCTCGCCTCACGATATTCGCTTTGGTCGCAGATCGCAACAAAAACATGTGTGAGTTCTCGCAAAAGAGCGAAACTGCTGCGCGGGAGCGGGAACAAAGTGAAGACTTAGTCCATTCACCTAAAGACTCGCCAGTTCCTCCCGGCCGGGTAAGAGACAGGCCGCCACAACGAAATGGCTACCCCAGGCGTGTGTTAGGTCACAACCAAATCATGAGAAATCTTGCACTGACCAAAGAAGCACGATAACAGCATCAGCAACGCACGTTCGACGTGAATCAACTGGATGCCGAAGCCGTATCTGTCGATCGACCATGCGAAACTCCACACATTCTAGGTATTTTATGGCATATTGAATTTTTGAGTTTTTATGTCGCCGATTGATTGATTAGCTATCACACCGACTTATACTCAGAGGCGTTCCGACTCTCTTTCAAGGCTCTCTTCGCCACACTCTCTCGGAGGAACGCTCATGAAATCTTTCAAGCTTTGTTTCCTAGCGGCAATCTTGTCGTTGATGACGACTGCCCAAACTCGCGCCGACCAAGATCCCATTCCACTCATTCAGTGGACGCCCGGTGATCCGCCTGTCTTCGATTTTCACTTCACGAACCACATCCCCCCTGATCCAGCCGTCAAAGTCTTTCAATTTGTTGGTACTGCCAGGAGCCTGGTGACTGCGCCAACGACCTTCGACATTCTGGTTTATTTTGACTATGTCGATTCCACGGGCGCGACGGTTCTCATTCCGCCCCCACCATTTGGTTACCATAACGTGCGGCCTGCCGACGGTTTGCCTTATCACATTGAGGGCGGTCCCTACATATTGGATTTCTGTCCCCAGCAGGTGAGCATTCATTTCGAGATCACCTCGGAAGTGCCAATCGTCTTCGACGGTTTGTACGACCATACCTGCATACCGATTCCCGAACCCATCAGTGCCGTTCTACTCGGCTTGGCATGCGTGGGTGTTGCATTCGCGCGTTGGCGAAGTAGTTAAAGCCAAACGATAAATTCAAACCTTATGTCAGGCTCGGCCTGACATAAGGTTTCAGCTCGTGCATTTGTCTGCGGGAACCTAGCCTACGGAAAAAGTTGGCAGTACAAGGGCCAGCATGAGCCCCAATGATCCCGGCTCGGGCACGGCGTTAGCCGGAGGTGTCCCACCTCCGGCAAGAGCGTCCAGGGCGGAAAGTGAACCAACGTTATACTCAGTTTGCCAAGCTTCAAGGTCACCCGCGCTAAAAAGAATTGTCGATTCCCCCGCGTTGCCATTTCAAAAAATCTCGGCCATCAACGTCGCCATCGTTGTCGACGCCGGGTCGAAGACGCTCGCCCGTGATCCTTGCTTTTCACATCCGGAAAGCGGCTACGGGATCGTCCTTGAATATCCCGCAGCGCGGATTGCGTCACTCAACGAAGAACATGGTGTGATCGACGTTTCGCGGTGCGCACCACCGACCGAATGATTCATGAGTTGCCGGTCGATGCACGGGGGATGGTGAGATAGATTCGCTACCTACCGAACAACAAGGTACTAAAGCGATTTGTTTTACAGTTCACTTATCGTCGGGATTAAGAAAATTAAAGGCCAAACCTGCCACCAACCCGCCGGCGAGGTCAGCAGCAATATGAACCCATATCGAAGACAAATGGAACAGCCCGAGTGTTCCTGCTCCCACGGCAACCGCAGGATTGAAAGCCCCGCCGGAAATCGAACCCACGGCAAAGGCACCCGTGAGCACTGTGAAGCCGATGGCCAAACCGTAGAACGAGTTTCCCTCGGTCGGTTTGGCGGTAGCAGCATTTAGCACAACATAGGCCAAGGCAAACGTAAACAGAAACTCGGCCAAGCCGGCCTTTGCCAAATCGGCTGGTGGTGCTGCCGTATTTTCAACACCGCCAGTTAGGTACTTGGCAGTCCCGGCAGCGAGCAACGCCCCAGCGATTTGTGCAATCCAGTAAGGCACCATTTCGGCGGCAGGCAGACGACCACGCACGACGGCGGCCAGAGAAACGGCTGGATTGTAATGGCCCCCAGAAAGATGACCACCCGCATAGACCATCACCATCAATGCGGAACCAATCGCAAGTGGTGGAATAATTCCTCGACCTGCGTCAGCCGATAAAATGACAGCACAGCCAATCGTCAGCACCAAAAAAAATGTGCCAATCAATTCCGTGACTAACTTGCGAATTAACATCGCATTTCCTTTCCATGAGTTGTGAAGCGGGAATCTGCCTTCAAAGTCGTTCGCGAGCCAGGGCTATTTTGCCAGAGCGGCTGCTGGCTGGATAGTCAAATTTCTCGCTAATGGCGTCTACCGAGAAATACTCGCCTCGCGGGAACGAACGACAAAGAACAGCGCGACGGTTATGAGAATTAGCGCATTCGGCTCGGGCACGGAAACGCTCGTTGCTGTGAGACTACCCACCCCGTAGTTCGCTTGCCACGAGGCCAGATCGCCGACATCGGTGTTCCGCTGCCAGACTAGAAAGTCGCGGCCATCGACATCGCCGTCGAAATCAAAGTCACCAGCCAAGCCTGCGACTGTGTTGATAAACACATCGTTGCCGTCGCCGCCGGTATAGCTGATCGTCAACAGCGTGCCGCCATAGTTGGCAAACGGCGCGCCCTCGGCGAGACCTACAAAGTTGCCGCTAAGAGTGCCGGCGATGTCGATGATCTCCCACGATTGGCCGAGCATAGGCATGAAGCTCCCAAACAGATTCACTTCCAGCAGTCCCCCGAGCGTGGCATTCCCCGTGACATTGAGCTTGTCGAACTGCCCGGCGCTCGTGCCGCCGAGTTCAATTTCCAAAGCCCCGGCGTTCTGCGTGTAGTTGCCGTTGACGGTGGTTGTGCCGGGCGAAGTCCCCGGCGCAAGTGTGCCGCCACTGTTCACTAGATTGCCGTTGAAGGTCGTGGCGTGCAGCACGCCGCCGGTGAAGTTGAAGACGCCGGCGCCCGAGCGGGTGAATGAGCCCGTGGTAACCACGCCGCCGTTCATCGTAAATGTACCGCCTGTGACGTTAATTTGACCCGCCGCGCCAGGGCTGCCAGCAATGTTACCGCCTCCACCCAATCCTCCCGCAAGAGACACCGTCCCACTATTGATTGTGAACGTGCCTGCCGACACTCCCAGGGTGCCGCCTGAACCACCGCCACCGCCAGGTCGAACCCGTGTAGAACCGCCGTTTCCTCCTTTGAGGGTGATCATCGAGTCGCCGTTCATCACCAGTGAGCCACTGTTAACTTGAAGAGTTCCTCCAGCACCGCCAGGACCGCCGCCTAAGGCAGAGACCAAGGCACCGGATCCCCCAGCACCTCCAGCAAGAGACAGGGAAGATTGATCGCCGAGCGTAACAATACCACCGTCGATAGTGAGGCTCGCGCCCGTCCCGCCAGGACCGCCAATGTTATTTGCATCCGAGTTGGTACCGGTGACGCCATTACCGTCAAAAAGGCCCGTGCTTTGCACGGTGAGTGACTGGCCGGCCCCGCGGCTGAAGCTGCCGCCCGGGGTGAGAAACTTGCCGCCGTCGAGGAGTAGATTCCCGGCGACGTTAAACACACCTGTACCGGTGCGATTGATCGTGCCCGTGGCATTCACCGTGATCAGTCCGCTGCCGCTGGTGAACGTGCCGCCGTTGTTGACGTTGATTGTCCCCACCCCGCCGGTGGCGCTACCGACAGTAAGCGTCGACGCAGCGCTTTGCAGGAGCGTTGACCCGGCGCCGCTGACATTGAACGTGCCCGTGGCGGTGGAAGTCGTGGTGGCGAGGTTGATGTTGCCACTCGTGAGATCAGCACCGCTGAGGATCTCCAGTAGTCCGTCACTGCCGTCGCTCACCGCGTTCCCCAGTTCGATGGCGCCGCCGATGAAACCTTGCGCGCCGTTTTGATAACGCAAGGTACCGTCGAAACCATTGAAACTTCCCAAGAGGATGCTCGGGCCATTGAGCGCCGAGTTCGCGCCATCGACGGCGATCGACCCACTGCCGATCGTGATCAGGGTCCCCGCTTCGATCGGATTGAAACTCGTCACGAGCATGGGTTTCGTTGATGACCCGATCGTGAGCGTCTGATTGGGGCCACCAGCGCTCAATATGTTAAGAGTGAATTGGCGAACCGTGGCCGAGTCGCTTAGCCAAGAGACCTGACCACCGCGGACCGACGCATGAAAGAGCCCCTGATTCCCGGTGAACGTCGTCGTGTATGTGGCGTCGGCATTAAAGATCGCAAAATCCCCCCCGCCAGGGACGAGGCCGAAGGTGCCGCTCCAATTGCCAGGATTGTTATAAACGCCGTTCGGTGGCGAAGGGTCGGCCGCGCCGGTCCAGAACACTTGTGCGTGTGCATTCGCCGAATAGGCAGTAAACAAGCTGAGGAGCAAAGCAATACGAACGAGCGTAGAGAATCTCAAGTTGGCAATCATGGCGTGGCTCTCGCGAGTGGGACGAGTCGATGGCTAGCCGTGGTGCGCAACCTTTGGCGAAAGCAGATCGCCGCCAAATCAGGACCGCGCAACCGGAGGAGCGATTGTAACTTAGCTTCGAGACGTTCACAAACAGCGGTGATTAATCCCTCATGCGGTTCACCGTCACCCCCATCTAGCGGGAGTGGGGATAGTGAGCTGTTCGTCGATTGAAACTCGCGGCTACCAGGACGACACTCCAAAGACATAGGCATGATGGCTCGGGCACCGCGACACTCGTTGCCGTGAGACTACCCACGCCGTAGTTCTCTTGCCAATCAGCGAGATCACCGGCGCTAAACGGATATGTCGATTCCCCTCGCTGCCAAGTCAAAAAATCCCGTCCATCGACGTCGCCGTCGAGATCGAAGTCGCCTGGCGTGAATTCGGAGAACACATCCTCTAATGAGCCGCGGAAATAACGCGTTTGGTTATCTAAATCGGTATATTTCCCGAAGAAGATGTTGTTATCCGCTATGCCATAGATGTCATCGATGAGTAAGGTATTCGCCCCTTGGAAGTCGGCCGCATTCAAGTCGGTGAGCGTGTTATCGAAGAGAGAATACAAGAACACAGTGCTATCCGTATCACCGACGATGCGATCAAGATCGTTTACGCCAGTGGCGAACGAAGTCGCACCGAGCGTAAGAATATTGGGAATGTTTAATGCGAAGGGATCGCCCAAACGATAATAAGCGGCAGAGCCGGAGAGCGAGCCGGCGCTTAGGTCACTGTCCGAGAGGCCAGCAGACGGGACATAGCTTAGCGGAAAAACGTTGTGCTGAGTGCCATCATTGTAAAAAGAACCTCCACCGGGATTACCGACGAACTTTCCATCCAAATTTACGCCGGAGGTTTGGGCGTTGTTGACGAGGATACCTACAGTGTCAGTGGAGCGGTTCCAGCGACGGATGGAGTTAGAGCCGGCTTGCCGGTTCAAAAAGACATTCCCTTGTTCATCAACTCCAACGGCTTGGTTAGGAGCGTCACTTAGGATTGAAATCATTGTCCCGCCTTCATGACGGAAACTGTTCTGCACTCCGCTTCCGTTGTGCGCCCAGCCCACAATGATGCTTCCGTCATCGCTAATGGCTGTCGCGCGGGATTGTGAACCACCTAGGGTTCCTAAATCTTCGATTGTGCCGTTGGCTCGGCGGACGGCGGCTTGGTTGGTGGAAAGTTTGTAACCGACAATGTCGCCCTGGGCGTTACCGGATTGGGGGACGAAGTCAGCGCCCAAGTCCTGCATATAGATAGTGGCGGCCCGCAGGGGAATCGCTGCCAGGACAAGCAGCATAAAAAACAGCCCGCAAATAACGATGCGATTCACCATGCTCCCAATTGTGGCTGGAAATCGTAGCGAGTGCAATCAAATAAGTTCTGACCATTGTAGGACGACACTCCGTGTCGTAATTCGCAGCCTGGCAAGGACGCTCTATGTCTTGATCGGCAACAAATTCGACACAGAGTGCGATCTACTCTGAAGAAACGGCGTTAGCCGGAGGTGTCCCAACTCCGTTTATAAACCAAGGATCGTAGGCAGGAATCCGGGATCGCGTGGCGATCCGGCTAAGGTCGTGGGCTGCGAAGCCGAGCGGGTAACACAGCGAGAAACGCACAAACCAACATCAAACTCCCCGGCTCCGGCACTGCGAAGCTTTCTGCCACGAGCGCACCCGCGCCATAATTCGCTTGCCAATCTTCAAGGTCACCCGCGCTAAACGGATTGGTTGATTCCCCCCGCTGCCATTTCAGAAAGTCACGCCCATCGACGTCGCCATCGAAATCAAAATCGCCCGGCTCAGTTACTTCCACAGTCATCCCCGCGACGAACGGTACGCCGGACGGATTGCCTGCCGTTCCTGTGAGTCGAATCTCGGTGAGCGTTTGTCCTTGGAACGTTAGTGGCAGTACCAGCACCTGTCGGTCGAGACGCACAGATCCGTAGTTCGCAGTTTCAATATCCGGACCAACGAGGTTGTTGTAGATGTTCTGGGCGTGGTCACGGATATTCGTCCCCTGCACGAGGTCGAAGCTGGCGTAGGCTCCCCCAGTGCCGATTGCCTCCACGAGGCCATTATTGGCTCCGAATGTCCCGAATCCTGAGTTGATCAGTGTGTAGACTGCGACCACATCGGACTGATTGACTGGAAACACAAGACTGTAGGGACCCAGCGGGCTTATTACGATGCCCAAGCTATTGGCAGTATTCGCCAGTGGTTTCAAGTCAAACGGTACCCCGCCGACAGAGATCGTGATCGGCGCGACTGGGTACTGCGATCCACCGAATGATGTACGCAAATCAGTATTGAACTGGCTCGAAATGTCGACTGTATGGAATTCAGAAGCCACTAGTTTTGACAAGAAAACAATTGCGATTGCCAGGGCTAGCAAGGTGCGCGAGCCAGCGCAATTAAGAGTTACTCTCGGAAACATTAGTTATCCCCTTAAGGTAGTTTGTCAAACTCCGACGTACTCGATTTAACCGAGCGGCGGCACAGGCGACAAACAGCAACGCCAATCGCGGGAATCATGACAATCAATGCATTCGGCTCCGGCACGGCGATGATTGTCGCAGTCAATGCGCCCATACCGTAGTTCGCTTGCCAATCGGCGAGGTCTGTCGCGCTGAAAGGATTGAGCGAACCTCCGCGCTGCCACAATAAAAAATCTCGCCCATCCACGTCGCCGTCGGCATCGAAATCACCCGCGATGGTTACCAATAGTCTTCCGGTCGTGTAGAGTTGTGTGGCGTTCCAGCTGATGCCGCTGGGGAGCGATGGGAGTTGCAAGCTATTGAATGTGCCACTCAGACTCGCTCCGTCAATAATGTTGAATGCATCACCTACGCTTGGCACGAACGAGTTGGTTAACAGCACCTGCAGAGTGCCGTTGAGTGATACACCGCCGCTGACCAGTAGTTGATCGTAATTCGTCGCGGGTATCGTGCCGCCAATATCGAATTTTAGTTTGCCAGCGGCAGTTTGCGTGTAGCTGCCGTCAAGCTGCAAGGCACCTGCGGTAATGGATAAGTCGGAACCGGGATCGACGATGCCGCTGTTCAAGATGTCCGCCGAAATGTTGCTATTGCTCTCGATAATTCCGGTTGGCGCAACCGTGAGCGTGCCAGCGACTGCGATAGAACCACCGGTAATGACCCTGAGTTGGCTCGCAGATCCGGTACCCGTGCGGCCAACCAATAGGTTTCCGCCGATAGTCCAGCTCGACCCGGCACCAGCAAACCATGCTCGGCCAACACCACCGCTCAATTCCCCGAGATAGGCGCTGCCGCTGGTAAGCATCTGGCCGCCACCAGAAACAAAAAGTTGCCCCAGGCCGAGTTTGCCGATCACGATGTCACCATTGTTAGTCCAGGTTGACCCCACACCGTCAACAATGGCTTGGCCTAAAGCGACGAACGAGGATTCACCCATCACGGCCTCTCCGCTGGTCAGCTGCGCGCCATTTTCAATCGAGATCGTAGAAAAATTTTCTTTTCCGATACTTAAACTGCCACTAATAGTCAAAGTCGAACCAGCCCCACTGACCGTCGCGTAATTATTGGTTCCACCCCGACCCATGACCATGTTTGCGTGCGTACCACCAGTGACATTGACATCCGCGCCGCCAGTGATGTTTAAGCTGCCGCCGGAATCATCGTCGCCGATAATCAACTCGTCACCCAGTTCCCGCGAACCGGTCACATTGAACGTACCGCCATTGACATTGAGCACTCCCCCGTTGTTTAGGCCAACACTGGTGTTACCGATAATCACCGAGCTTGTGGAAAAATTGCTAAGCGTGGTATTGAGTTCGCCTTGCGTCCCAGCAGTGCCGATAACCAAGGCCCCCTCGGCCAACGTGTTCGCGGCGTCAATCGCGAAGTTAGCAGGCAATTGATTGAAGTTCACCGAGTCCGAAAAACTGACCGTGTTGGTCCCCACAATCAGTTGACGGACTTCGCGAGTGAGCGGACTAAGAATCGGCCGGCCTGGGAACGTCACGGCGTATTCGATATTGAGATTCCGATTGAATACAGCCGTATCGTTCACCAAGGGAACACCCGCCGACCATTTGGTGGCGTCGATAAAGCTGCCACTAGCGTTGCTATTCCAATTCGACGTGATGGCGGCCACCGGCAGACTCAATGCCAACATCAAGAAACAAGCCTGGACGAAGGGAGAAATTTTCATGGTGGATCGACCCTATTGGAGTTAGTGCCCGAATGATTCCAAGTTGTCTTCGAGGCCGACCCTTTGGCCGCCATATTTATTCTTTTCTATTTGCCAACATACCCCCGGCGGAAGCCAAATAACATCATCGCCACACCCACTCCCAACAATGCGCACCCCGGCTCCGGTAGGGCGGTGCTCGCCGCGGTCAATGCACCGATACCATAATTCGCTTGCCAGTCGGCGAGATCACCGACGCTGGCGTTTCTCTGCCACACGAGAAAATCTCGGCCATCGACGTCGCCATCGCCATCAAAGTCGCCGGGCGTGCTGACCGGGTCGATGTTGGACATAAAGATGCCCCGTCCGCTGGATGTGTAGTCCAGGCGGTAGATCAGGGTGCCGGAGTCGTTGAAGCTGCTGATACGGCCGTCCTGACCGCCGGAGTCTGTGACGGAACCGCCACCGGAAAGGAATGTGATCGCGCTGACGACGCGATTGTCCACGGCCGGGCCGGGATCGATGTCCACCAGATCGCCGGTGCGGACGATCTGCACGACATTGCCCGGCGTTCCCGCGTAGAGCGCGACGTTGTTGGAAAAGTTCACACCCGCGCCAGTCAGGATGCTGGTGAATGCCACCTGACCGGAAGCGTTCAGCGACGGGTTGCTAAGACCGCTGTAGGTGGCGCCGCCTCCGTTGGGGGCAGCGGCGCCGTGCAGCGCGATCGTCTGCAAAGTTTGGCCAGGAGTGCCGACAAAGATGCCGCGGTTCGATGTGCCGCCGGTGAGATTGGCGAGGAACGCCACGTTCCCGGCGGCATTGAGCGCGGGGCTGAACATCGCGGAGTAGTTGCCTCCCGCCGGGGCCGCATCGCCCATCACTGCGACGGTGGTCATTGTCGTGCCGGGGGTGCCGGCGAAGAGGGCGCTGTTGAAGTCGCCGTTGCGATTGGAGACAAATGCCACCTGTCCGGCCGAATTGACGGCAGGTGGGCCACTGAAGGGACCAAAGACTCCACCGGCCGGAGTCGTACTATTGTTAAGTGCGACGGTGGTCAGCGTCGTGCCGGGGGTGCCGAAGAAGAGGCCGCTTCCGGCGGAGCCGCCGGTGAGCGACGCCCCGAACAGCACATTTCCTTGCGAGTTGATCGCGGGGTTGCCGAGCTGCGAGTAATTCCCGCCGGCGGGAGCGGGGCTGCCCTGCAGGGCGACCGTCGTTAAGGTCGTGCCGGGGGTGCCGGCGAAAATGGCGAAGTCATCGAAGCTCGTGCGAGTGAGGAACGCCACCTGCCCGGAGGCATTGACCACCGGGTGGGCATTGAGGGTGGCGTAGTTGCCAGTGGCTGGAGTGGGGGTGCCCACAAGAGCGGCGGTCGTCGTTGCAGAGCCGATGGTGTGGGCGAATTGACCGTTGCCGCTCGCACTCGTGGTGGCAACAAACGCCACTTGACCGTTCGAATTGAACACGGGCTCGTTAAGGATGTTGTAGTTGCCGCCGGACGGGGCAGCGGTGCCTGTCTTAGCTACAATCTCTAGCGACCCCGGCGTTCCGGCGATAATGCCGGTGGGAGAGCTCGTACCGGAGAGTGTGGCTCGGAACGCGATCTGACCGGAGTTATTGAGCATGGGAACCATGACAGAATCCAAGACGTAGATGCTGCCATCCGGCGCGGGGGTGAAGCCTGAATTGATTAGGATCGCCGGTGGCGCCGCTGTTTGAGCTGCGACCGGCCCGCCGAGAATCAACAAGAGCCACACCATCAAGAACAGGATTGCAATTCGTTCTGATTTCATCGAAGCCGCCTTAAAGAGTAGAAGTGTGGTGTCTGATGAGGTCCCACAAGCGCGGCCTCTGTCCGTCGCCTAATTCAACGCGATTGCGGGCGGGTGTAGCATAACCGCAGTTCAATCGCCGAGCAAACACCGGGTAATCCGTCTGATTGGGAAACCTACGGCTCTATGGATTCACAGCCTTACGACCCGATTCCCGCTGACCTTGCGCACCAGCCCGCGCATTTCGAGCACGCTCACGGTTGCCAACACGCGCTGCACCGGTAGGCCCGAGGCTTCCGTCATTTCGTCGATCAGCGAACCCCGCGGTTCGATGGCTTGCAGAACTTGTGTTTCTTGCTCGTTGAGCGTCACTTCAATCGGCGCGCGGACTGTTGTGCCGTCATCGCGGCGGGCGGCCGTCGCCAGGGGGCCCAATTCTTCCAGCACGTCGTCGATACAAGTCACTAACTTTGCCCCGTCGCGAATCAAGCGATGCGGGCCCGAGGACAACGGGCTATCAATTTGCCCCGGCACGGCAAAGACTTGGCGATTCTGTTCGCCAGCATGCCGCGCGGTGATGAGCGCCCCGGAGCGGTCGGCGGCTTCAACGACAATCGTTCCCAAAGTGAGCCCGCTGATGATGCGATTACGTTGGGGAAACATGCCACTGATCGGCGGCATCGTGGGTGGCGCTTCGCTCACGACGCAACCTTGCGCGGCAATCTGTTCGGCCAGCTTCGCGTTCTCGGGTGGGTAAGGTGCGAGCACACCGCTGGCGAGGACCGCAATCGTGCGACCACCGGCGGCGAGCGCACCACGATGCGCGGCCGTATCGATACCGCGGGCCATCCCACTCACAACAGTAAAACCCGCGCAAGCCAAACTCGTGGCAAGCGACTCGGCTTGCTTCGTGCCATAACGACTGGCGTGGCGCGTGCCGACAATCGCCACGGCAAGTCCATCGATCTCTTTGAATTCGCCCCGCGCGAACAGCACGGCTGGCGGATCGGGCAGTTCTTTGAGCAAATGGGGATAGCGACTGTCGGCGGGCGTGAGAATCGCGATGTTATGTTCCGCCGCGATGCGAATCTGCTCATCGACATCAATTTCGTCGCGAGCGTTGGTGATGCGTTTGGCCAGCGTCGTGCCGATGCCGGGAACACATTGCAATTCCCCCATCGACGCAGCCAGCACGGAAGTCGGCGAACTAAAATGCGCGAGCAAACGCTGCATGGCCAGCGGCCCCACGCCCTGGACCATCGCCAGGCAAAGTCGGTCACGAAGCTGGGGGTCGGCGGTTTCCATCAGTGCCGACGATAATGCGGGGACGAGGCGAAAGCAACTAAAAACAGCTTTACTGATTCCAGTAGAAGAAAGGGGGGCTTGACCTGCAAATTTGGTTTCAGCGGTCTTATTAGCAGGAACTTGATCCTCGGATTACGGAGAAATTTTCGTGCCACACCATTTTTGCCGGCAATGGATATAATGGAAGTTCCAGAAAAATCAATTGACTATCGACTATCGACGCGATTAAATTTCATGACCCCCATCGGCCACACTCTCACTGGACTCGCGATCGGCTATTTGGCTCTGCCGCGTGATACACCTCCCAAGCAAAAGGCCATCACGCTTGGTGTGTTCGCGCTGTTGGCGAGTGCGCCGGACCTGCCGTTCCCCTATTGGGGTCACAATGATTACCGGATCAGCCACAGCTTGATCATGACAACGCTTGGCATTTTGCTGATCGGCGGCTTTTTCGCGTTCAAATACAGAGGTCGCCCGCCGTTTACACCGACGACGCTTATCGCGGGAGCCATCGCTTGGTATAGCCACATTCTGCTTGATTCGTTGTACAATCACGCGATTGGCCTAGAAGTCAGTTGGCCTTTATTCGACTATCGCATGTCCTGGCCGGTGCCCTGGCTTTCGCCGGGTAATAAGCTCGATGTTTTCAGTATGCACAATGTGAAGGTTGCCCTCTTTGAATTCCTGACCTTCGGGCCGTTATTAATGTTTGCTGTGTTCTGGAAACACGTTTTTCGGTGGCCAGCTTTTTCCACGCGCAACTCGGCAAGAACGGCACAAACGAAATGACCGATCTGCAGTAAGCCAGTTATCGCCAAATGGGTATGCTGTGGAACTTATTGGCGATTAACTTGCTCTGCGAGAATCCAAAGCGACCTGAATCTTGAATTCTTTGGGGCACGTAGCGGCACCGTATCGCGGCCCAGCAAACGGCGCACAATATTTTTGGCGAAACCCACGACAAATGCGTCTCTAGGTCCGGGGTGTGGGTAGTTGTCAATTTTCTTTACTTGGAATCCGGCCCTCTCGAAGATAACGTGCAGATTGTCTTCGCCCGCGAAAGAAAGGTGATCAGGGAGAGAAAGCATCCCTGGATATTCCTTGCGGGGAAGATCGCCGCCATTTCCGGTCACAAGCAAAATCTGACAGTTGGGAGCCATCAACGGCTTCAACTCGTTAAGAAACTCGATCGGGTCGGGCAAATGCGAAAAAACGTTGACCAGAGATATGTGCGTGAACGACCCAACGACATCGCTTAAAAGTCTATTTTCTACTGGCAAACCCAACTCTCTTGCTTTGTTGACCTTAGGCTCACAGGGTTCGATTCCCAGCAATTCGCTACCATCGGCACACAGTTCTCTGAGCGCTTGTAGCAACTCACCAAAACCGGCGCCAATGTCGAGCCAACGGCAAGGCTTTTTTGCGAGTTCATCCCCAGCGAACAGGTTTTGTAATCTGGTTCGATATCTGTTCACACGTTCTGTCGAGTATTTGCCTATAACGACGAGATCATTCGATTCTGACTCGTGAAGTCCAGTTCGCGCAGCTTCCGTAATCTGATCAAGGACCGGCCGCGGATTGAGATAGACCAGCCCGCAACCGCGGCACTTGCCCATCGTGTAGCCTTTTTCGACGCCCCAAGGGTCTTGTTGAGTGCCGCCACAGAGGTAACATGAAACTCTATCTAAATCCACGGTCTGCTCAGCCTAAGGGTAGGATTGTCAGAATAAATACGTAGTCACCAAGCTCTGAACGACAATGGGTGATTGCACGTTCGTTCGAATAATATGAGCTGTTAGTTATACGAGTATTACCCCAAGCGCGACGTTCTCAGGGCCTCTTAAAAGGCTAATTAGTGCGCCCTCGCTTGTCCAGAGCGAGAAGATAGTTTGCCGTTGGAGCTGAATTAGCCGACATTCGCTTAAATATGAGTAGTTAACTGTCTTCCAGCGCCGCCAGCACATCATCCACCCGGACATCCTTCACCAATTCGACGTGCCCTAGCTTTGTCGGCAGCACGAACCGCAGCCGGCCTTCGTCGACTTTTTTATCGCGACGCATGATACGCACGAGTTCCTCGCCGTCGAAATCGGGGACCTTCGTAGGAAGTTGCAACGCTTCAAGCAGCGCCGTTTGCCGGGCTAAGAATTCGGCGTCGATTCGCTGCATGCGATAGGCCAACCGAGCCGCGCATTCCATGCCGATGGCGACGGCTTCGCCGTGAAGTAGCAAGCCATATTCACCCGCCGCTTCAAAGGCATGGGCAAACGTATGGCCGTAGTTGAGAATCGCCCGCAAGCCGGTCAGTTCGCATTCATCTTGTTCCACAACGTCGGCCTTGAGCCGGCAACAACGCTCGATCACGCGGGTGAGCACGGCGGGATCGTGGGCGTTGATCGCGTCGACGTGATGCTCCAAATAGCTGAAGAATTCCGCATCGAGGATCACGCCATACTTCACGACTTCCGCCAGCCCCGCGCGATACTCGCGGTCGGGAAGCGTAGTGAGTACGTCGACGTCGATCAGCACGCCACGGGGCTGCCAGAAAGCGCCGACCATGTTCTTCGCGCCGGGGAGATTGATCCCCACTTTGCCACCGACGGAACTGTCCACTTGGGCGAGTAACGTTGTGGGGACCTGAAAGAATTGCAACCCGCGCGCGAACGTCGCGGCGACAAACCCCGCCAAGTCGCCAACCACGCCGCCGCCGATAGCGATCACGATTGATTTGCGATCCGTCCCCTCGGCAAGCATCGTTTCCCAAAGTTCTTGAGCAACGTCGCCGCTTTTGCTGAGCTCACCGACGTCGACCGTCAGCAAATGAACTTCCCACTCGTCGTCGGTGAGTTGATCGCCCAACTTGTCGGCGTAGAGTTCGTCGACCGCATCGTCGGTGATGATCACCGCGTGCGAGGCCTGGCAGCGCTCACGCAAGAAGGGAGACAACTGCTCAAGGTTGCCGCTACCGATTTGAATATCGTAGCTCCGCTCGGCAAGATCGACGCGCGTAGTAATGAGCGGCTGAGACACTAAAAACTTTCGGATTTAAGAGAGGATTGTACTTGTCATTCCGAAGGAGGCTTGCCGACTGAGGAATCTGGTTCGCAGCACCAACTCGGATTGAGGGCGTATCCATGCTGAGGCCAGATCCCACGGGTCGCAGAACTCCCCTCGGGATGACTTTATGAAATTCACTTGGCGGCAGTCACCCGTGCGAGGTCTTCGTCGGTCACGATGATCTTGCGGCAAAAGCCCGTGTGCATGCGAACGTATTCCAATTGGGCGGCCTCTTGTGGGTGGGCATGGAGGACGGCTTCCAGTTGATAACGCTCGCGAGGATCGAGCTCTGTCCCCTCGGGCCAAATCGTGGCAGTTTCAACAACCAATGCTTCGCGATAGGAATCAAACGTGTCGGCCATGGAGGGCTCGGCTTCCTGGTAGGGTCCGGGGAGAATCGGGTAAACTGCCAGTATACTCGCGCTGGGCAGGATCAAAAAGACGGCCCAAACCCACGGCAGCGTAATCCGCCGCGGCGGACCAGCAAACATTTTGGCGAAATCATCACATGCAATCCGGCACCAAACTTGTTCTCGGGATTTTCGGCCTCGCGCTCCTCGCGGGGGTTCTCTCGTGGTGGTATCGCTACGAAACGGCCCACCGCTCGACGACGTTTTGGGGGCCCAACTTCGCGGAACTGATTGCGCGGCCATCGGACGTGAGTGCATTTAAACTTGCTGACAAAATGTCGAAAGAAACGGGCGATCGTGAGTTGGCCATTTTGGGTCAAACTTTTTATCGGGTCCTACCTAAGAATGTGACTCAAGCACCGGGCATGGTTCACTTGCGAAACTCCATTCTCAGCGACCGCAACTACCGCTGGGAGGAACCGGTGAGCGAGTCTTTAAAGAATGGCGAAGGGTGGCGCTACTGCTTGCAATTCACTGGTGATGGCCGCACGGCGACGTTGCTCTTCAATGAAGACTTCAGCATGCTCGGTCGACTGAACCAACGGAGCGACAACTTGCGCGGCGTCGATTGCCAGCCGATGGCGGAAACTCTGCGGGAATATTTTGCGAGCATTAAGGCTTTTCACTCGAATTTAGATGCTAGCAAAGAGGCGGACTGACCTGGGAACCGTCGCGGCGCTTTTCTATACTTCGCGGCCAATTCCGCCGTAGGTCCGTGGGGACAAGTCCTACGGCTCGCTTGAGATTGAAAGAGGACGCCATGCGCTCGATTGCCATCATTAATCAAAAAGGGGGCGTGGGTAAAACCACAACCGCCGTCAACTTAAGTGCTGCGCTGGCTGCCCAAGGCTATCGCGTGGGCTTGATCGACATGGATCCGCAAGCCCATGCCTCGTTGCATCTGGGTGTTGGCCACGAGCCCGATATGCTAAGCGTTTATGACTTGCTCACAAGCGACGCCACGCTGGCCGACGTTTGGCATGCGGCGGGAGACAACTTGCTGGTCGCGCCATCGCACATCGATTTGGCTGCCGCGGAAGTGGAACTTGCCGGCGTAGTGGGCCGAGAGTTGATCTTGCGCGACAAGCTCGCCGCGGTGGCGAATCAGTTTGATTATGTATTGATCGATTGTCCACCGTCGCTGGGTATTTTGACGATCAATGCGCTCTCGGCTGTGGACGACGTGTTTCTTCCGCTACAGCCACACTTTTTGGCTCTGCATGGCTTGAGCAAATTGCTTCAGACAATCAATCTTGTAGCCCAGCGTCTCAACGACCGCCTGCGGTTGGCGGGGGTGATGTTCTGTTTGTTCGACTCCGGGACTAAGCTCGCCTCGGAAGTCACCAGCGACGTCGCGGCGTTCTTTCAGGATGCCCGAGGTAAGAAGGGCGTTTGGCAGGACGTGCATCTGTTCGCCACGCGAATTCGCCGGAATATTCGCCTCGCAGAGTCACCCAGCTTCGGGCAATCGATCTTCCAATACTCGCCCCAATCCGCCGGGGCGGAAGATTATCGGGCTTTATGTGACGAGGTCGTGACACTTTACAGTGCCAGTGAGCTTCGCGCCGCAGCGTGATGACAATCGCCGGAGAGCAACGCCTCTCCAGTACCCGGGCCCGCGTTGCGGCCCGGCTATTCTGACAGGCTGTTAATCTGTAGCGGTTCTTCCGCGGCGGCAAACCCTGCCTGTTGAAGATTGCGGGTTGCACGGGTCGTATCTGTTCGACCCAGAAAAACATCTGCAACAGTCGTAACCGACGGCAATCCGCGGCCCTCTTTCTGGCCGATGGGAATTGTGAGCGAAATCTTCAATTCCGCTCTTAGCCGCTTTGAATATGACCCACCCGTTTGACGCCGCTGGCTGACGCCCCGTCAGCTGCTTTTGGCAGGATGCCGAAAGCTCGCGCGGCGCGGTTCCACAAGGATGTGGGATCGATAAATCGCAAAAGGAGTATGCGCATGAAACTCTCGTGCACCACGCGAGGGCTGTGTGTCTGGATTGCCGTCGTCACGCAAGCCACGACCTTCTTCTCGGCCAACTCAGTTTTGGCCCAGAACAACGGTTCCTACGTCAATTCCTATCAAGCGGCTTATCGCCCTCAGCCGTCATATCAACAACCTCATCCGGCTTACCAACCGCAATACAACGCGGGCCAGATGGGCAACGTCGCACAACGGCCGTTTGTGCCGGGGCCTCAGGTCCAACAGCCCGGTTATCAGCCGATGCAGAATATGCAGGCTCAATACCCGCAAACCCAATACGCGAACCAGCAACAATACGCTCCGCGGCCTCAGCAATATCAACCGCAACAATTTCAGCCGCAATACGTGGCGATGGCCCATCAACCGGCACCCAATAGCGTGCCGGCCATTCCCCAACCCGTGGAAACCATTCCCACGGGGCCGGCGATGCAACAACCCAGCACTGGTTATGCTCCACAAGGCGCACCAACAACCCCCACTGCTGATTACTCGCAAGGTGGTGCTGGCGGATACGAAAACTATTCCGCCGGTGCTGGTGCCGTCGGTTGTGAAAACTACGGCAGCTATTGCCAACCTAACTATGGCGACGGCAACGTGGGTTACGGCTGCTGCGATACCTCATGCTGTGCACCACGCCGGCATTGGTTTGGCGGCGTATATGGCTTGTTCATGGAACGGGTTGACTGCGGCAATGGTCCGATTGCTTATGAAACCTCGATGCCGGGTGCCGGTCATTATCCCACTTCCGACGAAGTGGTGATGAACTACGGCGATCTCGATGGTGACATGCAACCCGGTTATGAAATTCGCTTCGGTGCGACGTTCGCCTGCTGTGGTGGTCCTGGTGGCTACGGTGGTTGCTGCGATCCCTGTGGCTCGAGCTGCTGTGGTGGCACGCTTGGCTGGGAAGTTGGCTACTGGGCCATCGACGAAGAATCCACGAGCGCCTACGTCGACGTTATGCCAGGCGATTACATGTACACGATGAAGCGTTTCGATCGCCTCCAATACTACTACGATGGTGTATGGCGGCCCGTGAATCACTTCTTTGCTTACGGCGTTCCCACGCAAGATTACTGGACCGGCTGGGGCAACATCGCTCCGCGATTAACGTCGGTTTATACCCGCAGCAGTTTCGATGCCCAGAACATCGAATGGAATCTCGTGTGCCTCCCCACCATAAGCGGTGGATCGTGTGGTCCTGCGTGTGATTCGTGTGCTGGCGGTGGGTGCGATTCCTGTGCAGGTGGTAGCTGTGGTGCGGGTGGCTGTGGCCGCTTGGGCGGACGCTGTGGCGCCTACTGCTACTGTGGTCCTCGTTGGCAATGCTCGTCGCAAGTCGGCGTGCGTTACTTCCGCTTCGACGACGACTATATGTTCCAAGCCGAGGGCGAAATGTACGACTACGGCAATTCGTCGTGGACAGGCGATATGTATTCGCTCGCCTACTCGACCAGCGTTGAAAACCAACTCGTCGGTTTCCAATATGGCGGCAGCGGTTGTTATCACCTGGGATGCTGCGGCCGCGTGGCTCTGCACTTTGGTGCCAACGCCGGTATCTATGGCAACTACATCGAAATGAACCAATGGTTTAGTGGTGAGGTCCGCGATGCTGGTACAGGCCTGGATTACAATGTGATGGCCGAGGACGATAACATCTCCTTCTTGGGTGAATTGCGGCTGGGTGCGAGCTATCAATGCACCTGCAACTGCCGCGTGTACGGCGGTTACCGTGCCTTGGGCGTGACAGGCGTGGCGTTGAACTACAATCAGTACGCTTCGCCGACTGACATGCCTTACATCAACTGCGATGGTTCGCTGTTCCTGCACGGCATTCAAACCGGTGTGGAGTTCATGTACTAACTGCTATGAATAACACAAAGCCCGGGGAAAGTTTCCCCGGGCTTTTTTTGTTGGTGCAACTGTTCAGCATCACAAGCCCGCAAACGCGGCACGGGCAATAGCAAGAATGTCAGTAGGACAACGACCGTGAGCCGGAACCAGGGTGAATCGCAGATCACGGCTGTCGTACGGGAAAGATGGCGCGTTGCGAGTTGGCGGGTTTGTCGGAACATGAGGGTTGGCCTCCTTTAACCATTGGCCCACTGTCTAAGCGCAAGCCGGGGGATAGTGTTACAGCACTTAATTAGCCCCGCCGCTTGCGGCGGGTTTTGGAAGTGCGCCGAGCTTTTTTTCGAGCACGGTGCAAGCACCGCGGCTAAATATTTGGTAAAATGGAGGACCAGACTTCTCGCCTATTCAGGAATTTCTCATGTCGCGCTCGACCCGCCGTTATTTTTTGCAACAAAGTTTTCTTGCCGGTGGTGCTTTGGCACTCGGTTCTCGCGCATTGGCCGCGGCGAATACTAATTCGCAGGTGAATCTGGGGGTCATCGGCCTCGGCTGGCGGGGGGGCGATTTGCTTAAAGCCTTTAAGGAAGTGCCCGGCGTGAACATCGGTGCAATCTGCGATGCCGACAGCGCGCTGCTGGCAGAAAAAGGCAAAGCATATCCCAACGCCAAACAGTATGGTGATTAGCGTCAACTGCTAGACGATGCCAATATCGATGCGGTCGCAATCGCCACGTGCAATCACTGGCATTGCCTCGCGGCCCTGTGGGCTATGGAGGCGGGCAAGCATGTCTACGTCGAAAAGCCGTTATGCAATGCTCATTGGGAAGGCCAGCAAGTTGTTAAGGCGGCGCGGAAGCACAACAAAATTTGCCAAATCGGCACGCAGCAGCGTTCGGCTCCCATGCAGGCCGAAATCAAGAATTTGTTGCACGATGAAAAAATGCTCGGCCCCATCGAATGGGTCCGCGTGAATCGCTATGGCATACGGCCCAGCATCGGCAAACGCGAAACACCGCTCGAACCACCCAAGACGGTTGACTACAACTTGTGGCTTGGCCCCGCCACGGATCAGCCGATCTATCGCGACAAGTTCCATTACGATTGGCACTGGGATTGGAACACCGGTTCCGGTGAAATGGGCAACTGGGGCGTGCATATTGTCGACGACGTGCGCAACAACGTGTTTCGTGATCAAGTCGCGTTTCCCAAACGAGTCGCCGCCGCGGGAGGACGCTTCGCATGGCACGACGCGGGCAACACCCCCAACGTGCATTTCGCGATTCTTGATACCGGCAGCATTCCCGTAGTGATCGCGCTTTCGAACATCGCCGCGGATGCCGAGAACAAAAAGCAGCCCCCCTGCCCTGGCCCGGGAAGCGGCTACATCGTTTTCTGCGAGGGTGGCCGACTGGAAGGCCAACGAGGCCGCGCGAAGCTTTTTGATAAGGACGGCAAGGTCGTTAAGGAAATCGAAGGAACCGACGGCATGGTGGTTCATCAAAAGAATTTTATCGATGCGATCCGCGACAGTTCGCCGCAAACGCTTAATGCCCCCGTGCAAATCGGTCATCATTCGACGGCATGGTGCAACTTTGCCAACTACGCGCAGCGCGTGGGGCATGACTCGCAAACCACAAGCCAGCCCTCGGCAACTTCCATGGCGCCTGAATCAACGGCCATTCTCGATGACCTGCGTAAGCTCATCGTGGTGCATGATGGCGATGATGTGGCTAACTCGCTGCAACTCGGGCCGGTGCTGACGTTTGATTCTGCCAGCGAAAAGTTTACTGGCGAGCACGCCGACGTGGCGAATAAATTCTTGCGCACGCCTGGGCGCAATGAGTTTGTGGTCAAGGAAGTGTGAAAGGTGTGCCGCTAAGCCGCGAGCGGCTGGAGCGTCAGCACCACCAGCATCGGCCAATCGATGTATTTTTCGGCGCGTGGATATTTCTGTGCAAACGCCACGTCGGGGGCATGCTCCGTGATGCTCACGATTTGAAATCTGGCTTGAACTGCCGCCATCACGAAATCGCTGATCGAATGGTTGATGCTTCCCACGTGAACGATCTCGCCGGAATCAGGGTCGGTGTAGCGGGCCTGACTGCCACGCAAAAACATCGCCGGGTGCATGGCGGAAATCACCGCCTGACCTGACGGCTTCAATACACGTCGTGCTTCGCCAAAGAACATCGCCAGGTCACGGATATGTTCGAGCACCAGGCCGCTTACCACGGCGTCGAATTCCGCATCGTTAAACGGCAAAGGCTCGTGCAGATCGTGCTGCGAGAAGTTCACGCACTCGGCGAATGATTTTTGCTGGGCCTCGGCCAGCATGCCTGCTGAGAAATCAACGGCTGTGACATTGGCCCCTTGCTGGGCCAGTCGCAACGCATGCCGCCCCGTACCGCAGCCCATGTCGAGCACGGCGAGGCCGCTAACTTGGCCAAGCGCCGCGCGAACCACTGGTTCTTCCAGGGCAATGAGTGGGTTGGCGTCGTGATCGTAAACCGCCGCCCAACCGTCGTAGCCTGTCTGAACTTTTTCGAGTGGGTTGGACATGGTCGTACTACTGTGCCATGCATCGCGTTGCGATGCGGCTAACAAACTTTCGTAATTGTGTCGCCCGTGCGAATGAGCCCCGCTTGCACCACGCGCGCGTTGATACCACGCAGATGGAGCTTTTTTCCCTCGGGCGAGTTCACAAACTTCGTGGCGTCGCTGCCGTAACGGCTCGTAAATTTCTTGCAACCGGTATGCGGTTCGGCGGTGACTTCCAAAATGGCCGTGCCGATGGCTATCTGTGAACCCGGCGGCAGATTCTCGTCGCTCAGATCGAGATCCACGTAAAGTTGATCGCCAGCGAGCGGCCAGCGCTCCCGATCTTGAGCCACGAGCGATGCCACGCGGCTGTTCATGATGTTGATCTGGCAATCGGGATCGGCCAGCCCACCACGATAGTTCCCGCGCGAGAGCCAACTGTCGCCGATCAAACCTTCGGCGACGTTCAGCTCGGCCTCGAACAACATTTTGCGTTCGTTCACCGCCGGGCGGCAGACGATCATTTCCAACACGCCATGATCCCGCGGCGCTTGGCGAATCGTGTCTAACTCGGCTTCTAATTCGGGAAGTGTCAGGTGGAGAGTTTGGTGCATGACAGTGTCTCAATAATGAACGGCATCGGAACGATGCCGGCTAACACCAACGACAATTTCACCGACAATCGGGTTCACCGTTTGGACGGTTTGCCCATCAATCGTCGCAGGAGCGTAATCTGCCCCACGTGGATCAGCTCGTGCATCGGGCTGTACTCGATGCCACCCAAAACGGTCGTAAACGCGGGGTGTGGTTTTTCCAGCGGCACGTCGACTTCCTCATCCGTCTTACTAGCGAGTTCGGTCAGCACCTGAGCTTGCACGCCGTCGAAGATTCCTTTGATCGTGGCGACCGACGGATTGTTCTCAGCACCGGCAACGGGAGTCGAACCGATCTTGAAGTTATCCCATAAGGTTTGCGGGATCAGTGCTTCATCTTCGGGAGTGCGTCCACGGAGCCGAAATAGGCATAGCCCATATTGCGATGCTGCGATGTGCGCGACTTGCCAGGCGATGTGGGTCGTGAAGCCCGGGGGCGTCCAAAACCAGTCAGTCTCGCTTAGGTCGTCGAGGAACTGGCTGGTGTACAGGCGGGCGAATTGAATGCGATTGGCAGCAGCATCGAGACGAGCTCGGGACATGGGTGCGATCCTCAGGGCAAAGCAGGTTAGCCGGGGTCGTTCCGACCCGGTTGGGTCATTATTCACTTTGGCCCAGGAGTCGCAATCCGCCCCAAGGGTTCGCTCGCAATTGCCGCAGAACGCGCGCACAAAAACAGCCCGGCGCAACGTGTGCGCCAGGCTGAGAGAACAATGTGCGTTTCGACTTCCGAACTAAGCGCCAGTGGGGCGACGGAAGTATTGATAGGCCGACAGGACTTCGTACAAGTCGCGCGAGATGGTCACGTCGTCGACTTCAAAATCGCCCAGCCAAGTCCGTTGGCTTTCGACGGCATCGACGATCAAGGGAAGAATTTCACCGAACGAAACCGTCACGGTATCTTCGCTCTTGGAGATGACCCGCGATTCGACTTCCACGGGACCACGATAAATCTTCAGATGTGTATGCATTCGAGGGTTCCTTCCCATCGCGTGTGGACTTGAAAGGGCCCAGACATCCTTGTCTGGCGCGCGTTTCCGCGGCGCCCCCCGGTCCGTCTCAGCTAAAATCGGCGACCTCAGGAGCCGACTTGCATCCAAATTAAAGAAAAAGCAGATTTTTCCGTGAACGACTGCTAGCACGCTGGCGGGAAGTTTGCGGCTAAACAACATAAGGGCTTGCACCACAGGCAGATCGAAGCGAAGATCGGCGAACCTACACTTGCTAGCAACGTACTAATTTCCCATGGACTTCAAAGAACGACTTCAGCGTGCCACCGAGCGTGGCCAAAATGCCCGCGATGCCAAGGCTCGCGAGGAAGCGGCCCGCGCGCTCAGCGAAGAAGAATGCCGACGGCTCCATAGCAAATATCGCCTCGAGCTCACCGAGTACATTCAATCGTGTCTCGAACAGTTGGCCGACAACTTTCCGGGCTTTCGCTGTAGCGAGGTCGCCGACGAAAAGGGTTGGGGCTCGACCGTGCAGCGCGATGATTTATCGCTGCAAGGAGGCCGCCGCGAGAATCTCTTAAGCCGGTTCGTAATTACCGTCGCTCCCCACAATCAATACCACGTATTGGCGATGGACGCGCGGGGGACAATTCGCAACAAAGAAATCTTCACCCGCAATCATTATCATTCGCTCAAAGACGCCGATCTCGACGGCTTCAAACAATTGATCGAGCAATGGGTGTTGCAATACGCCGAGCAATACGCGGGGGAGTGAGCGTCTTACGCTTCGGCCATCGCCAACTGCTTGAGCGCTTCGAGGCATTCGATCACTGTTTCGCGAGTCGTGTCGCGCCAGCCTTCGCGGCGCTGGGCGATGATCGCGAGTTTGAACTGCTCGAACGCATCGGCCAGATCATCGGTAAGCAGTTCCACATTCACATTGAGCGGCGTGCGCTTGGCCACGGCTGGTGTGGCGGCTGCGGTTTCCGCATCGTCGAAGGGTGCGTCTTCGGAATCGTCTTCCGCACTCTCGGAATGCTTGCGTTCGCGGGTGGCTTCTTCGGCGGTGAGTGGTTTTACGTTGGTGGTTTTGGCAGAAGCAGGTTCGCTTACTGACTCTTGCAAGCCCGCTGAAGCGGGCGCCGCCAGCGGTTCTTGGAATTCGTTATCCTGCTCCAACTCCGCACGTTGCTCGGCGGGGGGGGTGCCCATCGTTTCCCAACGCTTGCCGCGCATTTGCGAAACGGACCACTCGTTCTGAATGGCCCCTTCGAGCCACATGGGTGCGTCGTCCCAATCGAGCGTGGCCTGGAAATGGCTCCAAAAGAGCCCCGGGTATTGCTCGAACTCCGCACCAAAACGCTGGAACACTCGCCGCAGACGGCCCACGTGTTGGCTGGTCACACCGCCGACAAGCTGGGCCCAGGCTTCGTCGGAATAATCGGTGACAGGAGAACCCGAGGTGAGCAGCGCTTCGCGCCATTCGCAAATGATGCGGCCTTTTTCCCAATTGGTCGTACTGACGAGCCGATTCCATTGGCCGACAAATGGCTCGCTCGATTGGGCGAGATCGGTTTCGACAACGGAAGTATCAGCGACGTTTTGTGTGCCCTTACCCATGAATGGACGGTTCCTTGTGCGGCAAAGATTCCTAAATGTGAGAAGCCAGAATTGCCCTCAAGCAATCCTGGGGGGCGGATTCTAGCATGGCTAGCACTCACACAACCACTGGCCGATGGCCGCAGTGCGACAAGAATTCACAAACCCAACAGACGATCATCCGTTGGAACCGTTATTGCTCGTAGATTTTTACAGGTACGAGACGGGTACTGCTCCACAAGACTTCGCAATCACTACGATCCGCGCTGGGGATAACTTGTCGACAAAGAAATGACCAATTCAAAACCAATCCCATGGTCATGCGGTCATTGGACATTGATCATTGCTTAAACGCACGTTCGTCGGAAACGAACCCACATGTTTTGTGAGCGCCGTCGCAGAATGGTTTGTTCGCCGATTGGCCGCAGCGGCAGAGCGCGATCGCTGGTTTGTCGGTCGACAACGAAAACAGATTGCCCGCGGAATCGGCGAGCGTGAATGCGCCTTCGATGACCAGTGGGCCGTCGGGCCGTAAGCGAATTCTGACTTCGGACATAATGACTTACTTTTTGGCTTTGGCTTGTTCGCTTGGGTGCAACAAAAACAATACGCGGATCGGCTGTTCGGCGGGTGCTTCAAGTTTTTTTGCCACCTTGTCACCAATTTGCGCGGCCTGTTGTTGCTGGGCGTAGCCGTAGAACTGATTGCGGCGGGTGTTGACTTCGTCCTGCAACTGTTGCATTTGCTCGGGGGGTTGATCGGCGCGGAACCTCGTGGCCCAACCTTGTTGATTGACCTCCGCGGTTGCGTTGGCCGTTTGATTCTCGACGGCGGGCAACGAATTGAGCGCCGTGATCATTCCCTGCTGTTCGGGTGTGATCGTGTAAGCCGAACGCTCGGCCTTGTTAGTCGCCGCGCGGGAATACTGCTGATAACTAGAAAGGCGCTGCTTCTCGGGTTGAAGATTCGTGCCGCTGGCCGACGGATCGACCTCGACCGCTTCAATGGCTGTGGTGTCGTTCGCGCAGGTGAAGAGAATCGCTTCGATCTGCTTGGGCGGGGCTTCGACCAACACCATCTCAGGCTCGGCACTTTCGGCGTCGGCTTTCATATCACCTGCCGGCGCTGTTCCCATGCCACCACCGTAACCACCTCCGGCGGGCGATGGTGTCGACAACGTGCGAGCTCTTGGCACACTTTCCGCGGTAAAGGTGTCCCCGCTTGATGCTTGTCCGGGGGCAACGGCACCCGCGCGGTCAGCAGTCGACGTTTCATCGACAACCTGCACACCGTTGGAAACCAGCAGACGATCAAAGGCCTCGGTGCCGGTGCGCAAATCGGCGAGCGTTAAATGCACGATGCCAAGTTCTTCGTTGCTGCTGGCAAGTGCGTCGGTCACCCGAGTTGGCATGGCGGGCTGCATTCGAGGAGTTTCCGCCCGCAAGGCCACGCCTGCGGAACGCCCCGCATCCAGAACAAAGTCTTCCGTAGGTGCCGCAGCGGTCGCCGGCGCCGGTGTAGCCGAGCTGGCGGCCAATTCACGCTCAGGAGCAGTCGCTGCCTCGCGCATTTCTTCGGGAACATCAAACGCTGCCACATCCCGTTCGCGAGCCTCTTCGCGAGCTTCACCATCATGGGCTTCGATCTTCGCCACGTCGCGATCTTTGACGCGATCATCCTGTGTGAACATCAGCAGCAATGCGGCAGCGATCGCAATCGCTGGCCACATCAATCGCCGCAACGGGCCCCTGCGATATTCAGCTAACTCGACTTTGGGCTTGTCCCGCACTTGGGCGAGCACGGCGGACCGAACGTCCTCGGCCACGCGTAGCTTAGGCAACGAACGAAGCGTGCCCGCGAGCGAGCGCATTTCGGCAACCAACTCCCGCGCGGCGGGGTCGTTCTGCAAGCGTTCTTCAACAACGGCGCGCTCCGCGTCAGTGAGCTCGCCATCGACATAGGCGCTCAACAGTTCGTCGTCGAAGTTCAAATTGTTGGTTGGTTCAGCCATACCAGTTAATTATTCACTCGAATGCATCAATTCATAGAACGCGGATGAACACGGATTAAACTGATCAACACAGATCCGTGGAGATCCGTAAAATCAGCGTTCATCTGCGTTCTCATTATTTAATTACTTATCTTATTTTCCAATCGCTCCTTGAGTTGCAGCCTTGCGCGGAAGAGCCGGCTGCGGACGGTTCCCACGGGTAAATCCAAAATCTCGGCAATCGCTTCGTAGCTGCAATCCTCCATTTCGCGAAGCACCAAAATCTGGCGGTGCTCTTCGCTGATCTCCAGCAACGCCGCCTGCACGAGTTCTGCTTGCTCGACGCGCATGGCCAGCTGTTCGGGCGGCAAGCTCTGCTCCACCGGTTCGGCTCCGCTGAGTTCTCGAATCTGTTCGACCGATTGTTCGTCGTAACGACGTTTGTTCCGCCGTCGATACGAACACGCCATATTCAGCGCCACGCGGTACATCCACGTGTAAAACTGCGACGAACCGCGAAACGACTCCAGCTTGGTGTAAGCTTGCACGAACGCATCTTGCAAAACCTCGCTGGCATCGTCTGGCGAGCCCAGCACACGCACCAATGTGTTGAACAAGCGATCCTGATAACGCTCCACCAGCGCACCAAATGCCTGCCGGTTGCCCGACAACGTGGCTTCGACCAAGTACGTATCGGTACGTAGCTCGGCACGAAGCCCGGCGGCGGCGTTGGGCAGTTTGTCGGTCACGCTTTTCTTTGTTTGAGGTTTTGACGCGGGCAAACCAATCGAAGTTCCATAAATCGCGGATAGCCGCCAGCGCAAGCTGGTGGTCCAACCGTCCCACCGGCTCGCGCCGGGGGCTATTCGTGCTACCATTGGACCATGGACCCACTCAGCTGGATAGACGAAGAACTCGCGCTGCTCGAACGGAGCGATCTGCTACGCAGCCTGCCGCCGGGGTTAACTACGGCGGGAGCCCTGGTTCAGATCGACGGCCAGGAAATCATCAATTTCGCGTCGAACGATTATCTCGGTCTCGCAGCGGACTCACGCCTGGCCAGTGCCGCCGCGGAGGCCTTTCTCCAGCAAGGCGTCGGCCGAGGGGCCAGCCCGCTCGTTTGTGGACGTTCGTCGATTCACGAGCAGTTGGAACAACGGCTCGCCCAATTCTTTAACACCGAAGCCGCCCTGCTCTTCCCCACCAGCTTCGCCGCCAATGCAGGGATCATTCCCGCGCTTGCGGATGAAGGGGACGCAATCTACGGCGACGCCAAAAACCACGCCAGCATCATCGACGGTTGCCGACTGTCGCGCGCGGAGCGGCATATCTATCCACATATCGATATGGAAGCACTGGCGACGATGCTGTCGCAGGGCAAACATTATCGGCGGCGATTGATTGTGACCGATACGCTCTTCAGCATGGACGGTGATTTGGCGCCGCTGGGGCAACTGACGAAACTCGCCGCTGAGTATGACGCGATGTTGATGGTCGACGAAGCTCATGCCGTGGGAGTCTTCGGCGCGACTGGCCGGGGAGTCGTCGAGCATTTCGCGAAGGAAGACCCCGGCTTAGAGAAGCATATTTCGCTTCGCGTCGGTTCCTTTGGCAAAGCGCTTGGCGGGGCGGGTGGCTTTGCGTGTGGCAGCGCGGCGCTCATTCGCTGGCTCGCCAATCGGGCGCGGACCTATGTATTCTCCACCGCCCATCCGGCCGGGATCAGTGCTGCGGGATTAGTGGCCCTTGATCTCGTCGATCGCGAACCCGAACGACGGCAGGGACTTCTCGCCCGTGCGGCGGAGTTGCGTATCCGGCTCAACGACCAAGGCTGGGACACGGGCCGTTCGACGAGCCAGATTATTCCCGTGGTGATCGGCTCGGCGGAGCGAACGATGCGAGTTTCCCAAGCCCTGCGAGAACGGGGAATTTGGGCCCCCGGGATTCGGCCTCCGTCGGTGCCGGACGGGGAATCACTGCTGCGACTCGGTTTTACCGCGAGTCACAACGACGAAATGGTCGAAAAATTGCTCTCAGGGCTCGAAACTGTAAGGCAATAGCCGTCGGCGCAAGCCGATGGGTTGAAAGCTACACGACCGCGGTCTGCTGCCTGCGGCTAACACTAAATTATGTGACTATTGTGACGGTTTTCGGGATTGGCCGAGCGAACGTAAGTTACCGTCCAGTAAAAACTTGACGCTCGCGGTTGGGCCACTTACCATCGAAACTAGGAGAGATTGCCTCTTCTACCCGGTTTAACAGTGAAGTTGTGCTTATCGCCCACGGGAGTTTCTCTTGGCGCTCGTTTTGCAAATTGTGTTGGCCATAGTCCTCTTGATGGGCTTGGTGTCGATCTTTCTCGCCACGAAGAATTGGCATTGGAGTTGGGTGACCATTGTCGCCTTCATCCTGCTCAGTTCGCTTGGCTATTTGATCCTCGCCACCGAGACGATGCGCATCCATCGCAACTTGCGGACGAACCTCGCTCGGCTCGAACAACAAATCACCACTCTCGAACAACAAAACATCGTCCTACAGCGCGGGGCGGGCACTGACACTCCCGGCATTGTGCAGATCAAGCATCAATTGCAAATGCTCACCCGCGAACGGGGTCGGGCCTGGCGGCAAGTTGCTCCCGCGGGGGCCCCCGATGCTCAGGGTCGCTTCCCCGTTACGATTGAAAATCCCAAACCGCACGGTTTGGCCGTCGACACGATTGTGTATGGCTTTGAAGCGGGACCGAGTAATCCGGCCGATCCCGCTGGCGGCAAGCAGTATCTGGGTGAATTCCGCGTCATCGAAGTCAATGAAAATGGCGCGGTGCTTGAGTCAATCAACCTGCTCGATCAACGCACGGGGGAACGGATCGCCCGCAGCGCGGCTCCTTGGAGCTTGTACGAAACTATGCCGATCGATCGTTACAAGACATTTGCCGGGTTGAGCGAAGAAGAAATTCGCAAGCTTCTCCCCGATGCGATGGTTGCGGAATACCTGCACCACGACCAAGAAGCGACCGACAAAGACAATCCACGCGATGTCGTGGGTGTGGACGAGAACGGGCAAATCCTCAAGCCGGAAGACATGGGCAACGCCGCCCGAAAAGTGTATCGCCGGCCGCTGATCGACTACGCTTTCTTGTTTGCCGATCTGACGCGGAAGAAAGTCGAGCTGATGGCCAAGGTCGATGCGGTTCGTGAAGACAACGTGAAACTGGAAGCGGCGATTGCCAGCGCGAAAAAGCTGGGCACCTTCCGCGAAGAAGAAAAGACACTCATGTCCAGCGATCTGGCTGGCATGCAAGCGGATCGCCAAGCCATCGAAACGCATCTGCAAATGGTGAAACGACAACTGGACAATGCCAAAAAGCTGATCGACGAATTGCTAGCCACGAACACCGATCTGGCCAACGAATTGGCCCAGCGCGAAGCGTCGCTCAAGCAAATGATCGATGCCACGGCCCCCGCCCCCGCCACGGCGGTTTCTTTGCCGTAGTTGTCTTTATGCTTTTAGCCGCAGCCGGTAAGCGGCGGTTTATTCCCTTGCGCGAGATTGCAGGGGACTTACGTCCCCCGCTCGCCTGGATTCTTGCCGTAGTCTCGCGGTGCCCTGTGAGCTACTATTTCCGCATGGGACTCTACGACCGAGATTATGCTACCGAACGTGAACCGGGCTATCACTTCAATGCGCCGCAATCGATCACCACGCAGTTAGTGCTCGTGACGGTGGCCGTGTATGTGCTGCAAATGTTTGCCGGGCCGCAATTCACCGACCGATTGGAATTGACGGCCGACTGGTATCGCGCGCCGTGGAATGTCTATCGATTGCTGACCTATGGCTTTTTGCACGACCCGGGGTCAATGTTGCACATCGTGTTTAACATGTTCGGGTTGTACACCTTCGGCAAACCGGTGGAAGAAACCTACGGCCGGGCCACGTTCGGTTGGTTTTATCTCTCGGCGATAGTCTTTTCCGGACTCGTGTGGTCGCTCTCCGAGATGGCTGCTCCTGGTGGTGGTGGCGCGGCGGTGGGTGCGTCGGGGGGCGTGGTCGCGGTTGTGATCTTGTTCGCGCTCAACTTTCCACATGCCAAGGGGATGGTCTTTCCGATTCCCTTCCCGATTCCGATGTGGGTCTTGGCTACGGGAATTGTGTTGATGGACTTCTCGGGCGCGATCACTCGTGCCGGAGGCGTGGCCTTTACGGCTCACTTGGGTGGGGCGCTGTTTGGTTGGATTTTCTATCAAACCGGTTGGACCCCGGAACGCTTGTTCAACAAGCTTGGCGGAGGCCCAAGATCGCGAAAACCCAAACTGCGCGTCGTCGATCACGAAGAGGAAGTGGAAAGTGCCACTGAGCAAGAACTCGACCGCATTTTGCAGAAGATTCAAGCCGAAGGGCAGGATAGTCTCAGCTGGTCCGAACGGCGCACCTTGGAACGAGCAAGCCGGGAATATCAGAACCGGCGGAAGTAATTGTCGGCGAGCCGGCTCGAATCAATTAGGAGTTTACGATGGCAGGAGGCCGACGCCGATGGATCAGGGGACTCGCGGCCCTCGTGGCGGTGAGTCTTGTGCTGAACTTGCGCGAAGTCGCCCAGGCAGCCACGGCTGAACAGCAAAATTCTTCAACGACCCATGGCATGGTTCACTTGGCTGGTGGCACGTTTCTGATGGGAACACCGCGGCCCAGCCCCGACGATCAACGCCCCGTGCATCGCGTGGTGGTGAAACCTTTCTGGATCGACACAGCTCACGTCACGAATCGCGAGTTTGCCGCGTTCGTCGCCGACACGAACTATCGCACGACCTCCGAAGAGCGTGGTTGGTCGCTGCTGTTCAATCGTGAAAAGGGAAACTGGCAGCAGGTGGCGAATGTTTCCTGGCGGCATCCCACGGGGCCCGATAGTTCGCTGGCTGGGAAAGACGATTTTCCCGTCGTGCATGTGAGTTGGCATGACGCGGTCGCCTTTGCGAATTGGGCGCAGAAGCGATTGCCGACCGAAGCCGAATATGAGTTCGCCGCGCGTGGCGGTTTGAGCGATGCGCAGTTTCCTTGGGGCCGTGAGTTAAGTCCCGAGCGCGAATTCCAGGCGAACTACTGGCAAGGGAAATTTCCACTCACGAATCTCACGCAAGACGGCTATTTTGAAGTCGCCCCGACCAAAAGCTTCGCTGCCAATCCTTATGGTCTCTACGACATGGCGGGGAATGTCGCCTGCTGGTGCGGCGATTGGTACGCGGCCGATGCTTACGGACAAAGCACCGTCGGCAACACGACAGGCCCACAAACGGGCACCGAGCGCGTACTGCGGGGGGGCAGTTGGGCTTCCACCGCCGAGAAAGGTGACGGCCTCCATGTGGGGGACCGCGATCATGCCGTGCCGTCGGAAACGTCGAGTTGTATTGGTTTCCGCTGTGCAAGAGAAAAATAGAACGCGGATTAACGCCGATTGAGCTGCTCTACGCGGATTGAAATATCTATTTAAGAATCTGCGTTAATCCGTCAAATCCGCGCGAATCCGCGGCCCATAATCCTCAAATTCGCTGCTGTGTTTATCCAAGCGACGAAAATCGGTTAGCATCTATTATCCGAATCACAGGAGATACCCATGGCGGATTCACAAAAAATTCTCATCACCGGCGCGAGTGGGTTGATTGGCACGCCGTTGACTCGTGCCCTCGAGGCCTCGGGCCATACTGTGCTGAAAGCTGTGCGGCGTGCCCCGAAGAATGACCGCGAGGTTTTTTGGGTGCCCGAGCGGGGTGAGATCGACAAATCGAAGCTCACGAATCTCGACGGCGTGGTGCATCTCGCCGGTGCCAACATCGCCGGGCAGCGGTGGTCGGATTCCTATAAGCAAGAAATCCGCGAAAGCCGCGTCAAAGGGACACGGCTGATCGCCGCCACAATTGCAGCGCTCGATCCCAAGCCGCGCGTGTTTGCTAGCTCATCGGCCATCGGTTACTACGGCGATCGCGGTGAGGCCGTGCTTGATGAATCGAGCGCACCTGGCGAAGGTTTTTTGCCCGATGTGTGTGTTGATTGGGAGAACTCGACCAAAGCGGCGGTCGACGCAGGGATTCGCACGGTGTTGATGCGCACCGGTGTCGTGTTGAGCCCCGAAGGGGGTGCGCTCAAAAGCATGTTGCTCCCCTTCAAGCTTGGGGCAGGCGGCATACTCGGAAACGGCAAGCAATACTTCAGCTGGATCGAACTCGACGACATCGTGTCGGCGATGCAGTTCATTCTCTCGAACGATTCGCTCAAAGGCCCTGTGAATCTGGTCGCGCCTCATCCTGTTACGAATCGCGAGTACACCAAGACTTTGGGCAAAGTGCTGGGGCGGCCCACGATCTTACCAATGCCCGCGTTCGCTGCGCGGCTGGCTTTGGGTGAAATGGCCGACGAATTGTTGCTCGCCAGCACGCGCGTGCTGCCTAAGGAATTGGAGCGTGCGGGGTTTTCATTCGCTTATCCAGAGTTGGAACCCGCGCTGCGGCATGCGTTGAAGTGAGCGAGATTCCCTGGCTCGCGTAGCGATCCGGCTATCAATCTAACCGTTTAAGCGACGTTCTTCTGATGTTTGAACAACCGCGTTGTTCGTGCGCTTTGCGAGCGTCTGTTTCCAGCTTGCCGACAACTCAGCCAACGCCGCGAGTTCGGCCGCAGCAGCAGCCTTGTGTTTGTCATGGTGCATCACTTGGTTTGCACGTGCGACGGTCCAATCGTCATGCGGTCGTTCGCTCAGCGTGAGCGGCATCCCCGTCTCGACCAAACCTTCTTTGAGCACACGGAAATACCAACCTGTTTTGCCGTTCTCTTGCACTTCGTGCGCCAGAGTTTTGCGCTGCCAACGCCGCGCGAGTTTCCAGCATGGTTGCCGCGGCTGTGAGACTTGCACGACAACCGAATCACCCACTTGCCAAACATCGCCGATGCAAACTTGCTCTTCCGTTAAACCAGCGATGGTAAAGTTCTCGCCAAATGCGCCCGTCGGCAAGGGATGAATCGCGAGCTCATCTTGCCAAAACGGATAGTGATCTAACGAATAAACGCAGATCGCCTTATCTGGTCCGCCATGCACCGCGAGATCTGCCTGCCCATCGCCGTCGATGCCATTCACACGCGCAAATGCCGGCTCGCTCACCGGTTGTTTGATGAAGCCCGTAGTCCATGGCTTGTCGGAAAGGTCGTGTTCGCCGGTCGGCTGCACTTCGCGCGGCAAACCCAACTGGAGCGAATATAAGCTAGCGAAGGCCATCATGATCTCACGAAACGTAGGCTTTGCGGAGCAAAAGAATCGATTTTGCGTTTTTTAAGGACATGGGCAATGGCTGCTTGTTGATCAGCAGCGGCCTATATTACAGGAGCTACAAGCAATTGTGCCGGTTCACCTTAAGGCAAAACTCATGGCCAGTCTCCGCTCCTTCCCCGCGCTACATTGGTGGTGCTGCGTTCTCTTGGCATCCGTTTTGGGTTGCGGCAGCGCCGTGAAAAACGATTACGTCCCGCCGCCGCCACCCAGCGTGACGGTCGAACTTCCCGTGCAGGAAGAGATCACCGAAACCAAAGATTACACCGGCACGACGCGGGCGTTTGAGGAAGTCGAAATCCGCGCTCGCGTGGAAGGCTTCTTGGAAGAAATCAATTTTCGCGATGGCGAAGAAGTCAAAGCGGGGCAACTACTGGCAAAGATCGATGACCGCCCCTTCAAGGCGGCACTCGCTCAAGCCGAGGCGAGCGTAGCACTGGCCAAAGCTCGCTTGGAAAGTGCCCGCGCGGGGTTAAGCCAGAAAAAAGCGGAGCTCGCCAACGCGCAAATGGAACTCAAACGCGCTGAAGCCGTCGTCGCACGTTCGCCGGGGGCAATCACCGAATCTGAAGTCGATTTGCGTCGCACGAACGTCATGACGGCTCAGGCGATGGTCGAAGCCTCGCAGGCCGACATTGAATCGGCCCAAGCCGAAATCGCCGCCGGGGAAGCGGAGGTTCTGAAGGCTCAGTTGAATCTCGATTACACACAAGTCCATTCCCCCATCGCAGGCCGCGCGAGCGCTAAGAACTTCGACGTGGGGAGCCTCGTGGGGCGGTCCGATTCGTCGCTGCTCACGACGATCACCCAATCGGATCCAATTTACGCTTACTTCACACTGAGCGAAAACGATTTTCTGGAATTCAACCGTCAACGAATCGCCGAAGGCCGGGCGGCGGGTGGCAATCCTAGCAAAAACGTTTATCCCCTGTTCTTGGCGTTGAGCGATGAAGACGACTTCACCCACGAAGGTTATTGCGATTACACAGACACGTCGATCGACGAAAGCACCGGCACGTTCATGGTCCGGGGACGATTCGACAACCCCCAGGCTTTGATTCCGCCGGGAGCGTTTGTGCGGATCGAAGTGCCGCTCGGTCAAAAAGAAGCGCTGCTCGTCAATCCCACGGCCGTGGGCCGCGATCAAGCAGGTGCCTATTTGATGGTTGTTAACGACGAAGACACCATCGAGATGCGGCGAGTCACCTTGGGTCACGAATACAAGGGCATGCAAATCGTTGCCGATGGCGACCTCCAACCGACCGACCGCGTGGTCGTGAAAGGGATTCAGTTCGTGCGTCCCGGTTTGAAAGTCACGCCCCACTTGGCCCAGGAAGCGGCTGAAGAAGCAAAAGCTCCCGCGGGAGAACCGGCCGCATCATGATTTCGCACTTCTTTATTGAACGACCGATTTTCGCCAGCGTCATCTCGATCATCATCGTGATCGCGGGGGCGATTTCGCAATTGGGCCTGCCCATCGCGAAGTTTCCTGAGATCACGCCCCCCACGGTGCAGGTGACCTGCTACTATCCTGGCGCGAATGCGAAGGTGGTCGCCGAAACAGTTGCCGCGCCGATCGAACAAGAAGTCAACGGCGTTGAAGACATGCTCTACATGTCGAGCACATCGGCGGACGACGGTTCGTATGTGCTGAACGTGACGTTCGAAATCGGCACGAACATGGATATGGCGACCGTGCTCGTCCAGAACCGTGTTTCGATTGCCCAGCCCAAACTGCCCGAAGAAGTTCGCCGCCAGGGGATCACGACCAAAAAGCAATCGACCGCGATTTTGCAATTCATCGTGTTGTCGTCGTCGAATCCCAAACTCGATGCGTTGTTCCTGAGCAATTACGCGCTCATCAACGTCAAAGACGAGCTCAGTCGCATCAAGGGCGTGGGGGCGGTTGTGTTGTTCGGGGCCGAAGAATACAGCATGCGGGTGTGGCTCGACCCGGCGAAACTCAAAGCCCGGCAACTCACGACCGAAGACGTCGTCAACGCGATCCGCGAGCAGAACGTGCAAGTCGCGGCCGGCCGGTTGGGTGAACCCCCTACCCCGGCGGACACGGCGTTTCAATTGGTGGTCAACACGCAAGGACGCTTGAAGGAAGTCGAGCAGTTCGAAGATCTGATCGTCAAATCCGCCAAGGGTGGCCGGATCACGCGGGTACGCGATGTGGCTCGCGTCGAACGGGGCGCGAAAAACTACAACCGTTCGTCGCAATTCAACGGCCAGCCGTGCGCGTCGCTCGCTGTGTATCAGTTGCCAGGGGCCAATGCCCTCGACGTGGCCGATCAGCTCAAGGCGACCATGGAACGCCTCAGCAAAGCCTTCCCCGCGGCGATGAAATATTCGATTCCGTTTGATACGACAATGTTCGTCGACGCGTCGATTCATGAAGTTTACAAAACGCTCGGCGAAGCGATCGTGCTTGTGATCCTGGTGATCTTCCTGTTCCTGCAAGACTGGCGGGCGACGTTGATCCCGTGCGCGGCGATTCCCGTATCGCTCATCGGCACATTCGCAGTCATGGCGGGCTTGGGCTTCTCGATCAACATGCTCACGCTCTTCGGTATCGTGCTGGCCATCGGCATTGTAGTCGACGACGCGATCGTGGTGGTCGAAAACACGATGACCAAGATCGAAAATGGCCTGGCACCCAAGCCGGCAGCCATCGCCGCGATGGATGAAATCACCGGACCGATCATTGCCACCACATTGGTACTGCTCGCCGTGTTTTTGCCGACGGCCTTCATGGGGGGCATCACGGGGCAACTCTACCGGCAATTCGCACTCACGATTTCCGCCTCGGTGACGATCAGTGCGATCTGCGCATTAACACTCAGCCCCGCGCTGAGCGCGATGCTGCTGCGGCCTGCTCCCGAGAAACGCAATATTCTGTTCCGCGGTTTCAATCACGGCTTCGATAAGTTTTCAAACGCCTACGACGGCTTGGGTCGGATCATGGTCCGCCGGGTGCTGATCGTGCTAGTGATCTTTGGCGGATTGTTGGCCCTCACGGCGATGGGCTTTGGCCGCTTACCGACCGGCTTTTTGCCCGTAGAAGATCAGGGCTACGCGTTTGTGAACGTGCAGCTTCCCGACGCCGCTTCGGTGTCGCGGACCCAAGCCGTGATCGAAGAAATCGATCGTATCGCGGCCAAGACCCCCGGCGTGGCCAATCGCATTTCGATCACCGGCTTCTCGATCCTCACCGGCGTGAGCGGCTCGAACAATGGCTTCATGGCGATTGTGTATGAACCGTGGGACGACCGTATGTCGCTTGAGGAAAGCCAACAAGCGATTATCGGCCACTTGCGCCGCGAGTTCAGCAAAGTTGAAGAAGCAGTTGCGATTGTGTTTCCGCCGCCAGCCATCGACGGCTTGGGCAACGCGAGCGGCTTTCAGATGCAATTGCAAGACCGTGGCAACGCGGGGCTTGAACAACTGCAAGCCGTGGCCAACGAAATGGTCACCGCCGGGAACGCTCAAACAGGCCTGCAAGCGCTCAACACAACCTTCCGCGCCGCCGTGCCGCAGGTGTTTGTCGATATCGACCGCACGAAAGTGAAAACACTCGGCGTGCCGCTGAACACGGTGTTCAACACGCTGCAAGCGTATCTCGGTTCGACCTACGTGAACGACTTCAACGAGTTCGGCCGCACCTATCAAGTGCGTGTGCAAGCGGATCAGCAATATCGCCTGAATGCCGATGCGATCAAGAGCCTCGACGTCCGAAATGCCAATGGCGATATGCTCCCCATCGGCACATTCGCCACGGTCTCCGACACGCTGGGGCCGCAAATCGTGCAGCGCTACAATCTTTATCCGACGGCACAGATCAACGGCGAAGCGGCGCCCGGTTTTAGTTCCGGTCAGGCCATCTCGCTGATGGAAAAGATGGCCGATAAGACATTACCCACCACAATGGGCTTTGAATGGACCGGCATGTCGTTCCAGGAAAAGAGTGTCGGCAACGAGCAGTATTTGATTTTCGCCTTGGCAGTGATTTTGGTGTTTCTGGTGCTGGCCGCGCAGTATGAAAGTTGGACCAGTCCTGCCGCGGTGATTGCCGTGGTGCCGCTGGCCATCTTGGGCGTGGTGGTCGCGCTGATGTTCCGCGGCGCGGATAATAATGTGTACACGCAGATCGGCGTCGTGCTGCTGATCGCACTCGCCAGCAAGAACGCGATTCTCATCGTCGAATTCGCGATGGAACTGCGTAAACATGGTAAGAGCGTTGCCGAAGCCGCCACCGAAGCCGCGAAACTTCGTTTCCGTGCGATCTTGATGACTTCCATTGCCGCGATCCTTGGCTTCATTCCACTCGTGACTTCAACCGGAGCGGGAGCAGCAAGTCGTCAAGCCGTGGGCAATGCGGTCGTGGGAGGCATGAGCGCCGCGACAATCTTCTCGTTACTGTTTGTGCCGACGTTCTTCGTGGTATTCTGCGGCATGAGCGAATGGGGCTCAAAACTCCGCGGGAAGAAAACCGATGCCGTGGTGTAATTTTTGATACCACGTAAGACACGAACGACACGAAAAAATCCCGGGCGAGCCGTAAACGTCAGTGCCCGGAGTTTTTTCACGCAGAGGCGCAGTGGTCGCGGAGCGGGAAATTTTGCTATAATGAGTTTGATGAGATAACTCGTAGCTAAATCTTGTCGGAATGACCTCGATATGACTTTACAATTTGGCTACGCAGTTCTGAGAATACTCCTGCTCGGTATAGCAGCGGCAGTTGGTTATGTTTTGGTTTATATACCGCTCATGCTGCTCTTGTTTGACAAGCGAATACCATTAATCTTTTTCCTGATTTTAGCACTTGCAATCACAGCTGCCGTATTGCTTGCAAGTTTCGCTGATCGTTATTTACCACGTTCTCCCCGTGGCAAATAGTAACCTTGCTTTTCTGTTCTTCTTCCCGGAGGGGCAACACCGATACTTCGTCTGCAAAAAGCATCGTGTACTCAATCGCATGAACAGACAAGTATCGCCGGTCATGCGTCGCTGCCACCCATTCTCAATTGCCGCGCATGTCGACACGGTGTGCCTAACTTTCAGCGGTGGCTAGCACGCTATCGCTCTCGGCTTACCGTTGCATAGCACTCTGTCGGCGATGGAAGTTCTTCGGTGTTTTTTATCGTGAATTAGCACCAACCCTCTAGCAAACCGGTCGCTGTGACGTTCTAGCCGGGTTTGTACCCCTCTTGGCCTGCGAAAGTCTTGCTCTCCTCTCTGTTGGCAGATAGACTCAAGCCGGGAACAGGAAGCGGCACGGGACTCATCTTCTTGGCGATCCAGCAGCCAGGTGTGAACCGTTCTTTTCTTTTCGGGAGGTGCCGCTAATGATTTCTTACATCTCGAGTAGACTTTCTCTACTCACGGGAGCGATCTCTGCCGCGTGTTTTCACGTGTCACCTTGCTCTGCGAGTTCTGGTGACCCAGTGAAGAGATTCCGCTTCTGTACTATCAGAATGCGAGTACTAGGTACTGCGAGACTATTCATCGCGGGGGCGTTGCTGGTTCTTGGCTCGCAAACGTTCGTCAAAGCCAGCTTGGTGCTCACCCCTCCATCGCTCAATGCTGGATCCCAGTATCGCCTTGTCTTTTCAACTTCGACAACGATTCAAGCGGCTTCAACCAACATTGCCACTTACAACACGTTCGTGAATGCCGTCGCGGCTGGCAATGTGCAACTCAATGGCATCTCGTGGACTGCGATCGCATCAACACCTAATGTGGATGCGCGAGACAACACTAATACGAATCCTTTTGTCGATGGCGCTGGTGTGCCTATCTACAACTTGGCCGGGAGCCAGCTGGCAAATGACTACGCCGATCTGTGGGACGCCTTCTTACAGAATCCCGTTGCCGTGGACGAGTTCGCCAATCCAACGACCACAGATGTCTGGACCGGCACGGGAATCTTCGGTCAAGAAGATTTCAACACCCTCGGCCTTGGTCTTGGCACTGTAACGGCCGGCTATGTTACACAATCTGGCCCGTCTTGGATCCGTGGTGCAACGCTCGCGAACACCGGCCAAGCGCTCTCGATCTATGCCATCTCGAGTTTAATAACGGTTCCCATTCCCGAACCCACAACCGGCCTGATGCTTGGTTTGGCTGTGGGGGCGTGGGCTGCCGGGCGGCGGCGGCAAGTTCTCCGATGAAGTTTGTGAGATATTCAGCTCATCACAGCGGCCTATTCAACGCCACTTGAATCCGACTGTTCTCTTTTCTGGAGGTATTGCTCATGATTTCTTATATCGCACGCAGACTTTTTCCAGCTGTCTTAGTGTTTTCTGCCCTTGGCCTGCTGGATTCAGCCACCTACGCGGGGCCTGGTGATCCACTAAAAGGAATCGGCGTCGGTGTTATCAAAAAGCCCACTGGTCTTGTACAAGTTCAGCAAGACTTGGTGCCTCCACCGGGTGAGTGGTATGTCGGCTCGAGTCGGGTCGAATGGTACCCACCCGGCAAAGCCATCAGAGAAAACGGTGTCCAGCTTACTGTTTTACAAGGCACGTCCCCCGTCTTGTTACCTGGGGGCGATTGGGCTGTCGACTCGTTCTTTGATATCACGTTTGAAATCTTCCTGGAAGTCGATGGAGGCCCGGTCACCGAATACACGGGCACGGGCAGCATGCACATTGCCGGGACGGCGCCTGGCGGACAGGAACCGCGCGTCTTCGACATGGAAGTCCTCTCGCTACAGATGAACGGCATGCTCGATCCGGCCACGCCCTTCGAGATTCGCGAGTCACCGACCTTGCCATCGCCGGGTCAAACGACGCTCACGCTGCTGCCCAACGGCGATTACCAAATCGATAGCTTCTTCGACGTCTTCACCGAACTCAGCCTCGACGGTGGCCAGACTTGGGCCCCCGGCGTGGGCGTGCCCGAACCCACAACCGGCCTGTTGCTCGGTTTGGCTGTGGGGGCCTGGGCTGTCGGGCGGCGGCGTCTCCGGTTGTAGTTACTCATCACTTCTTTTCCAACATCGTCTCATATCCGAAAGGCTGATCATGGCTACTCAAAAATTGTGGCAGAGCGTGCGCGCGATGTGTTGTCTCTCGTTGGCTTTTGCGTTGCTTCCAGCAGTCCAGGCTGCCCAGACGATTCCCGGCGTAGACATTATCGTTAAAAAAACACCAGGAGGTAACAAGGTGACTTTCGTAGAAGCCGGAATCCCGGCGGGGGAGCTTGATCAACTCAACGATACGGAGATTCCCCGCCCCGCGAATGCGACGATCAGCACCACGCGGAGCAACACCAAAGGGGGCTTGCAGGTCGGGGGTGGAACTCCTCCGCTTGACCAAGGGAATGGAGATTGGTTGGTCGATTCGTTCTTCGACGTGTTCTACGAGATTGAGTTCGACTTTGGCGGCGGAAACATCGTCCCCTTTGTTGGCACGGGGCAGGGACACATGGTCGGTGCGGGGGTCACCAACTCCGACTGGGATGGAGATGGCGACGTTGATCTGGACGATGCTCTCTTGACGGCTGTCAACGGTCCCATTCACCAATTCGACGTGGCGGTCGATGCCTTCGACGTTGCTGATCCAGGCAACAACATTTTTCTCAGGGAATCGCCATCGCTTGAATCGAGCGCACAGTTCTTGCGTCGCGACAGGCCCGATGGCAAATTCGTGATTGCTGGCTATTTCGACGTCTGGATCGAGATGAGCCTCGATGGAGGAGGAAGCTGGCTCCCCGCCAGTTCGTCTCTCCAGTTCATGACGCTCGATATTCCCGAACCCGCATCCGGCCTGTTGCTCGGTTTGGCGTTGGGGACCTGGGCGATAAAACGACGACGCTAAACAAGCGAATCGACTACTGAGCAAACAAACGCGAGCCGGCGGGATTGACCCGCTGGCTCGCAAATCATTGCCGCGCATGTCGACACGGCGTGCCTAAGTTTCAGCGGTGGCTAGCACGCTAGCGCTCTCGGCTTTCCGTTGCATGGCACGGGATTCCCTGCTGCAAGCTCGTTAAATTCCAGCGAACTCGCGAATTAGCCGTGCGCGGTATGGCTTTTGCTTCTCTCTTCTGATCCCGCCTGGATAACCCACCGTATTTCGGTACCCCGAACGAAATTATGACACTCGCCCTTTGTTGGCGTGTCAGCAATGTCATTCCGAAAGGAGTTCTACGACTTGAGGAATCTGCGTTCAGCCATTTCTCGTATTGATGACGAGTACAGCTGGAATCCAGATCCCTCTGTCGGCAAGCCTCCCTCGGGATGACATGCTCAACTTGCAAAAGCCCGCGATCTTTCACGTGGCTGCAATCTAATAACATAGCCCCAATGGATGGATTTTGATAATGCGTAGCGCATTAGGTTTTTTGGTCGACATGGATGGCGTGATCTATCGCGGTTCGGAATTGATTCCCGGCGCGAAGGATTTTATCGACCGCTTACTCGAAGAGCATGTTCCGTTTTTGTTTCTCACCAACAACAGCCAGCGCACCCGTCGCGACGTGGCCACCAAGCTCAATCGCATGGGAATCGAAGTCGCTGAGCGTCATGTGTTTACCTGCGCGATGGCCACCGCCCGATTCCTCGCCAAGCAAAAGCCCCACGGCACGGCCTATGTCATCGGCGAAGGGGGCTTGCTGCAAGCCTTGCATGAAAATGGTTACGCGGTCGTGGATCGCTCGCCCGACTATGTCGTGGTGGGCGAGTGCCGGACCATCACGCTGGAGATGCTCGAACGGGCCGTCGACTTGGTGCTCGGTGGCGCGAAGTTGATCGGTACGAATCTCGATCCCAACTGCCCGACGCAACATGGCACACGGCCCGGCTGTGGGGCAACGCTCGCTTACCTGGAAGCCGCCACGGGCAAAAAAGCGTTCAGCCTGGGGAAGCCAAGTCCCGTGATGCTGCGGATGGCTCGCAAGGAATTGATGCTCAGCACGTCGCAAACCGTGATGATCGGCGACACGATGGAAACCGACATCCTCGGCGGCGTGCAAATGGGCTACCAGACGGTGCTCGTGCTGTCCGGCGGCACGCGGCGCAGCGATCTGGCGAACTTCGCGTATTGCCCCGGCATGGTGCTCGACAGCGTGGCAGAGCTCGCCGACCGCACGCGCGAGCTCGAGGAAATTTTCCCGCCGATGATTTCACGCGCCGATGACACGCCGCACGATCTGCAGGAGTGGATCGCCGCGCATGCGTGAAGATTAGGGACCACGAATCCAACGAATTGCACGAATACTCGGCGAGCCGTGAGGCGTAAGCCCCCGGCAGTTCTGCGGAGTTTTTTCACGCTGAGGCGCAGGGATCGCGGAGGAGTGTTATGCTCAAAGTATTCAGTTCGATCCAAGTTTCGTATCATCATGCCAGAGCGCTATCATGCTTTCTTTCGATTGGCTCAAAAAGCATCGATTCGTATCACTCACTCGCCGTGAGCATGATTGGGTATTCGAGTTTGATATCGACTGCAATCTAGTGGTATCGAGTCTTTGGCGGCTCATCGATAACGGTCGGATATGCATAACAAGTGTCGATGAAGGACAACAATTCGGTCTGCCAGCTCCTCTAGACGTCGTTGACTTCACGAAAGCACGAATATCAGGTCACACAATTGATGAAGTAGAGTTGCGAGAATCAATTCTCGATCTTCGTATCCATTTCGATGGCGGATGTATTCTTGAAGTCCTTCCCGATTCCTCCGGGTACGAAGCCTGGTCCCTCCAGCGGCTAGGTCAACAATGGATTGCGCAAGGTGGTGGCAATCTCGTCGAATTCTAAAGTCTAGCTCCTCAATCCGCCCGGCCCGCGTGACGGCCCGGCTAGGGGAGCGTTCTGCAACTTTCCAACTCGCTTGCGGTTTCGCGAGCGCGGATTCTCCTAACCCCGAAATCTTGCGGTTTTTGGCCGTTTTGCGGCACTCTGGGGCACTTCTGTAGGCATTGTGAGAACTTGCCAATCAGTTAAACTAGGGGTTTCTTCACAGTCCGCCCCCGCCAGTTACTATCTCGCAGCCTACAATTCAGTCTTTGGGGAACAACGGTTTTGATGCATTCTCAAGTTGTCGTATTGGGTGGCGGTCCCGGCGGATATGCCGCAGCGTTTATGGCTGCCGATCTGGGGCTCGAAGTCGCCATTGTCGAAGCCGATCCGCGGCTGGGGGGAACCTGCATGCTGCGGGGCTGCATCCCGTCAAAGGCCCTGCTGCATGTGGCCAAAGTGATCGCGGAAGCCCGGGAAATGGAAGAATGGGGGGTCAAATTTGAGCCACCCAAGCTCAACGTCGATACCCTGCGGGCCCGTAAGGAAAAAGTCCTCGACACACTGGCCGGGGGACTTGCCCAGCTAGCCAAGCGGCGGAATGTGAAAGTCATCAACGCCCGCGGGATCTTTGTTGATTCGCAAACGCTGCAACTCGAAGGGGGCAACCCCGCTACTTACGAAAGCGAGCGGATCACGTTCGACCACTGCATCGTCGCCTCGGGAAGCGTCCCCGCCGTCCCCAAGCCGTTTCAAATCGGTTCGCCGCGGGTGATGGACTCGACCGGCGCCCTAAAACTCGAAGAAATCCCCAAAACGCTGCTCGTGATCGGCGGCGGCTACATCGGCCTGGAAATGGGGACCGTCTACGCCGAACTCGGCTCAAAAGTCTCAGTCGTGGAACTCACCGACGGCCTGCTCCCCGGAGCGGATCGTGACCTCGTGAAACCGCTGCACAAACGGCTGGAAAAGCTGTTCGACAAGATCATGCTCGGCACGAAAGTGGTGGCGATCAAAGACGCCGGCGATCACGTCGACGTGGAAGTTGAAGGGGCCGACGGCAAGAAGACTTTGCAGTTCGACCGCGTGCTGATTTCGATTGGCCGGCGACCGGTCACCAACGGCATGGGCCTGGAAAACACGAAAGTCACGGTCACCGAACGGGGCTTTATCGAAGTCAACGAACGTCAGGAAACCTCCGACCCGCATATCCTCGCGATCGGCGACGTGGCGGGTGATCCGATGCTCGCCCACAAAGCCTCGCACGAGGGTAAAGTCGCCGCGGAAGTGCTGGCCGGTGAACCCGCGGCCTTCGACAAGTTAGCGATCCCCGCGGTGGTGTTCACTGAACCGGAAATTGCCTGGGCCGGTCTGACGGCTGACGAGGCGAAGCGCAAGAACATCGAAGTTCAAATCGCCCAATACCCCTGGCAAGCCAGCGGCCGGGCCATTGCGATGGGCAAGACCGACGGCCTGACCAAATGGCTGGTCGAACCCGGCACGAATCGTTTGCTGGGTTGTGGCATTGTCGGCAGCGGCGCGGGAGAATTGATCGCCGAAGCGGTGCTCGCGATCGAGATGGGCTGCACCGCCCTTGACGTGGCCGAGTCGATCCATCCCCACCCGACACTCAGCGAAACTGTCGCCTTCGCCGCGGAAGTCCAACTGGGCACGGCGACCGAAGTTTATAAACCAAAACGTAAGAAAGAAGACTAAGACCACCAAGACACAAAGGACACGAAGATACAATTATCAACGCGATTTCTGATTTCGCCTTTCTTTGTGATCTTTGTGCCTTAGTGGTTATCGCTTTAGCTAGGGATTTATTATGGCCAATACCAAAGCCGAGCCGATTAAGACGCCGATTCTCAATGACGTCGATCCGGCGGAAACCGCCGAATGGCTCGAGTCACTCGATTACGTGCTGGAGAGCAAAGGCCCCGAACGGGTGCAGCAGTTGATCTCCGCGCTCGAGGAGACCGCCAATCGCTACGGTGTGGAATTGCCGTTCACGGCGACAACCCCCTACATCAACACGATTCCGCGCGATAAGCAGCCCCCCTACCCTGGCAACCGCGAACTCGAACGCCGCATCAAAAGCTTCGTTCGTTGGAACGCGATGGCGATGGTCACCCGCGCCAACCGCGACCCCGCTTCTCCCGGCGGTCACATTTCAACGTTCGCTTCGTCGGCGACGTTGTACGAAGTCGCGCTCAATCATTTCATCCGTGGGCGTGGGCAAAGCGGCTACGACGGCGACCAAGTTTATTACCAAGGCCACGCGGCCCCGGGCATGTACTCCCGCGCGTTTTTGGAAGGCAGACTCACCGAGCAAAACTTGGTGAACTTCCGTCGCGAGTTGAGCCAAGGGGGCGGTTTGTCCTCGTATCCCCATCCTTGGTTGATGCCCGACTTCTGGGAATTCCCCACCGTGTCGATGGGCCTCGGACCGATCATGGCGATCTATCAGGCGCGGTTCAACAAATATCTCACCGACCGCGGCATCATCGACTGCTCGAAAAAGCGGGTCTGGTGCTTCATGGGTGACGGCGAATGCGACGAGCCGGAAAGCTTGGGCGCGATCACGCTCGCCTCGCGGGAGTATCTCGACAATCTCGTGTTCGTCATCAACTGCAATTTGCAGCGGCTCGACGGACCTGTGCGCGGCAACGGCAAGATCATTCAAGAACTCGAAGGGGCGTTCCGCGGCGCTGGTTGGAACGTCATCAAAGTCGTGTGGGGCGGTGACTGGGACCCGCTCTTGGAAGACGATGACACGGGCCTCTTGATGCAACGCATGATGGAAGTCGTCGATGGCCAGTATCAAAAGTACGTCGTCTCGGGGGGTGATTTCATCCGCGAAGATTTCTTCGGCAAGTATCCCGAGTTGCTGGAATTGGTGAAGAAGTATTCCGACGACAAGCTCCGCAAAATGCGCCGCGGCGGTCATGACCCCGAAAAGGTGTTCGCTGCCTATCAGAAAGCCTGCCAACGCAACGGCAAGCCAACCGTCGTCATTGCCAAGACGATCAAGGGCTATGGCCTGGGCGAAGGAGGCGAAGGCCGCAACGTCACGCATAATCAAAAGAAGCTCAACGAAGACGAGCTGCGCGAATTCCGCACGCGGTTTGGCATTCCCATTTCCGACGAGCGCGTGGCCGAGGCACCATTCTACAAGCCGCCCGCCGACAGCCCGGAAATGAAGTATCTGCGCGAGCGCCGCGAAGCGCTGGGTGGTTTCGCGCCGATGCGAAATTCCAATCCCGTGAAGCTGGAAGTGCCGCGCCTAGCCGATTACGAAAAGACGATGGCCAAGCTCGTAAGTGCTGGTCCCGGCAAGGAGTTTTCAACCACCAACGGATTCGTCCGTCTGCTGGGTGATCTGTTGCGCGACAAGAAGATTGGCAAATACATCGTGCCGATCGTCCCCGACGAATCGCGGACCTTCGGCATGGAAGGCTTGTTCCGCCAGATCGGCATTTACTCGCATCACGGCCAGCTTTATCAGCCGGTCGATTCGGATCAACTCGCTTTTTACAAGGAAGCCAAAGACGGCCAACTCCTCGAAGAAGGCATCACCGAAGCGGGCAGCATGTCGTCGTTCAACGCGGCAGGCACGGCCTATTCGTCGCATGGCGTGAACATGATCCCCATGTTCATCTACTACTCGATGTTCGGCTTCCAACGGATCGGTGATCTGATTTGGGCCGCGGCCGACATGCGAGCCAAGGGCTTCCTGCTGGGTGGCACGGCGGGTCGCACCACGCTCAACGGCGAGGGCTTGCAGCATCAAGATGGACACAGCCTGGTGAACGCGATGGCGTTTCCGACTGTCCGTGCTTATGACCCCGCGTTCGCTTACGAGACGGCCGTCATTATTTTCGACGGCCTCAAACGGATGTACGAGGACAACGAGACGGCGATCTACTACATCACCCTCGAGAACGAAAACTACATGATGCCCGAGATGCCCGCCGGTTGCGAGGAAGGCATCATCCGCGGCATGTACAAGGTCAAGAGTGTTGACGCTAAGGGATCTCGGGTGCAGTTGTTTGGTAGTGGAGCAATTTTGCGTGAAACACTGCGAGCCGCCGACATCCTGGCCGAGAAATACGACGTGGCGAGCGACGTGTGGAGCATCACCAGCTACACGCAACTGCGGCGCGATGCCCAGGAGTGCGAGCGCTGGAACATGCTCAACCCCGAGAAGGCGCCGCGGAAGTCGTATATCGAAGAACAACTGGCCGGCGTGGAAGGCCCCGTAATTGCGTCGAGCGATTACATGCGGATCCTCGCCGAGCAAGTGAGCGCGTGGGTCCCCGGCGGATTGTTCGCGCTCGGAACCGACGGCATGGGCCGCAGCGAGTCGCGCGAAGCGTTGCGACGGCATTTTGAAGTCGACGCCGAGTGCGTGGTGCTGGCGACGCTCACGCAGTTGGCCAAGCGCGGCAAGTTCGAACAGGCCAAATTGGCCGGCGTAGTGAAAGAGTTGAACATCAACCCCGACAAACCCTCGGCGTTGTACGCATAAGAATTTTTTACCACAGAGGACACGGAGGAACACAGAGGAAAGACTGTCAATGCAAGATGAGTTGACCGAGAAGATTCTTGGAGCTGCTATCAAGGTCCATTCTGTGCTCGGTCCCGGATTGCTCGAATCCGCTTATGAAAAGTGTTTATTATTTGAATTGCATCGAAGTGGTCTTAAGGCTCTGTTTCAAGTTGAACTACCTATTGTTTATGAAAATTTGAGAATCGATGCTGGCTATCGCATCGACTTATTGATTGAAGATCGAGTTATTGTTGAACTGAAGGCTGTTGAAAGAATTCTTCCAATACACAAGGCTCAATTACTTTCCTACTTGAAATTAAGTAACACCCGCGTTGGATTACTTTTGAATTTCAACGTGCTGCACCTTAAGGACGGTATCACGCGAGTTGTCAACAACTGACTTACCTCTGTGATACTCAGTGTCCTCTGTGGTTAATACTTGATTTAAGAACTGAAGATATATCATGGCAACACAAATCACACTTCCCAACTTGGGCGAAAATATCGAATCGGGCGACGTGCTTTCGATTCTAGTTTCTGAAGGCGACACGATCAAAGCCGATCAGGACATCATCGAAGTCGAAACCGACAAGGCCACGATGCCGATCCCCAGCCCGCAGGCGGGCAAGGTCGTGAAGGTGCTCGTCTCCGAGGGAGACACAATCAAAATCGGCGCGGCGATCCTTGAGATCGAAGCCAGCAGCAACGGCACGGCCGCGAAAGAGAAACCGGCCGCCAAGGAAAAGGCCGCCGAGCCCAAGGCTGCTGAACCTAAGCCTGCTGAATCTAAGGAGGAGGCTCCCAAGGCAAAGAGCGCACCGAAAAAGAAACCCGCCGACGAAGAAGATATTCCCCCGCCCCCGGGCGAAGATGAAGTCGCCGTTGTCGAAGACGACGAAGCGGAAGATGAAGTTGAAGCCGAACAGCCCGCACCGAAGAAGTCGAGCGCTGCGGCACCGAAAACAAGCGCACCAGCTAAATCCAGCGCGTCGAGTGAGGAAGCTGGTGATGGCCAATCGGCAGCGGCGGCAGGTCCTGCCGTGCGGCGGTTGGCCCGCGAGTTGGGTGTTGATCTCCGTCGCGTGCGGCCATCAAGTGGTAGCCGCCTCAGCGAGGAAGACGTGCGTGCTCACGTTCGCGCGAACAATCAGCAAGCGGCTTCGCAAGCACCCAAGGGCGTAACGCCTCCCGGTTCGCTCGATTCCGATAACCACGGCGCGGTGCGACGTGAAAAGATGTCGCGCCTGCGGCAAACAATCGCTCGCAACATGCTGAATTCGTACACCACGATTCCGCAGCTCACGAATTTCGACGACGTCGACGTGACCGAACTCGAGCGGATTCGCAACGACAGCAAGGCCGACTATGACACCCAGGGCGTGAAGCTCACGGCGATGCCGTTCCTGGTGAAAGCCGTGGCGACGGCGTTGCGTCAGCATCCGATCGTCAATGCTTCGATCAGCCATTCGGGCGACGAGATCATCTACAAGGAATATGTGAACATCGGCATCGCGGTCGACACCGAGCGCGGGTTGATCGTGCCCGTATTGCGTGACGCGGATCGCAAGAGCATTCCGCAGATCGCGCGGGAACTCGCCGAAATGGCCGACGCCGCGCGTTCGGGCAACTTCAAGGTTGAAGACCTGCGCGGCGGGACGTTTACCATCAGTAACCTCGGCGCAGTGGGGGGAACTTACTCCACGCCGATTATTAATCCCCCCGAAGTAGCTATTCTGCTCGCTGGCCGCAGCCGGATTCTGCCACAGTATATTAATGACCAATTGCAACCGCGGCTGATAATGCCACTGTCGATCAGCTACGACCATCGCATCGTCGACGGCGCCGCGGCGGCACGCTTCCTGAACGACGTAAAGCGATACCTGGCAAACCCCGGCCGCTTGCTGCTGGCACCGTAAGGCAAAGCACGGCTCTTAATTCCACAATAGCCGGGGTGCTACGCACGCCGTGTTGCAAAGCACGATTTCGGCCTGCGTAGCAGCCCGGCTATTTATCTCTTCACGCCACGGCACACGCTTTGCCTTAGACGAAATCGCAACGCATTAGCATTCTTTGATTCTGCCACTCGAAGCGTTTCTTGATTTCGTTCCTTACCACTCCATTACTGGTCCGGCGAAGCTTGTTTTTCGTGATTTTCTGCCGCGTATTGTCATTTGCTGAGCGGAGATGCCTTCTCGGCGCGAAACCTTTCGCAGGTTTCTGCTGGTGGCTCTCTAGGCTGGTGGATGTCTATTCTCAGCGCAGAGCGTGCCTAGTTAAAGCGCATTGCTTGGCGTACCACGCGACGCAGTCACACTGAGAAACACTTTTCCCCGAGGCCCCATTTTGCCAAGTCGCCAGCAATTGGTTGGTCCTGACCAGCCGTTTTCTGTTTGATCACGAATAGACGAGCATGGAGCTCGCTCGTCCTGAGGCGCCACGGTTGGCACAGACAGGCTGGGTCCCCTGCCCCATGGCAGGGGGTCCCCAGTCTTTCCAGACAATCCAAAACCTTAGGAAAGGGTGTGCCATGAGCACCATGAGTTACAGTGATTCGTCGTCGACCGAGACTCGCAAGTTTGGCGCGGCAGCCGGCGGCGGAGGGGCCTCGAACATGGGCTTAAGCCCACGCATGGCCGCGATCTCAGCGGTCACGAACTATCAACCGCTCTCGCCTCCTTTGGATTTCACCAAGACCCCCGCGCAACAACTGTTTGCGACCAACGTGTTCAGCAAGTCGGTCATGAAAGATCGCTTGCCAAAGCCGATCTTCAAGTCGGTCATGAAAACCATCGAAGCGGGCGAGAAGCTCGATCCGGAGATTGCCGACATCGTCGCCTCGGCGATGAAAGATTGGGCCATCGAAAAGGGCGCCACGGCCTATGCCCATGTGTTCTATCCTTTGACCGGACTCACGGCCGAGAAGCACGACAGCTTTCTCTCGCCCGACGGCAACGGCGGCGCGGTCACCGAGTTTTCAGGCAAGCAACTGATTCAAGGTGAGCCCGACGGTTCGAGCTTCCCCTCGGGCGGTATCCGCGCGACGTTTGAAGCCCGCGGCTATACGATCTGGGACGTCACGAGCCCTGCCTACATTCTCGAAAATCCCAACGGCACGACGCTCTGCATCCCCACCGCCTTCGTGTCGTGGACCGGCGAAGCGCTTGATAAAAAGACGCCCCTCTTGCGTTCGATGCAGGCGCTCAACGGACAGGCTCAGCGGATTCTGAAAATCTTCGGCCACGAAGACGGAGCATTCGTCGCCTCGACGGCGGGTCCCGAGCAAGAATACTTTTTGGTGGATCGGCATTTCTATTTTGCTCGCCCTGACTTATTCACCGCCGGTCGTACGCTGTTTGGTGCGACTCCTCCCAAGGGTCAAGAGTTCGAAGATCATTACTTCGGCGCCATTCCCGAACGCGTGTTGGCCTTCATGCTTGAAGCCGAACGCGAATTGTTCAAGCTGGGCATTCCCGTCAAGACCCGCCACAACGAAGTGGCCCCGGGCCAGTACGAGATCGCCCCCGTGTTCGAATCGGCGAACTTGGCCAACGATCACCAACAACTTGTGATGATCACGCTCAAGCGCGTGGCCGAAAAGTACGGCATGGCGTGCTTAACTCACGAAAAGCCCTTCGCAGGCGTCAACGGTTCGGGTAAGCATGTCAACTGGTCGCTCGGTAGTGCCACGCAAGGCAACTTGCTCGATCCCGGTGAGACCCCGCATGAAAACGCCCAATTCCTTGTGTTCTGCGCCGCGGTCATGCGAGCCGTCTATCTAAATCAAGGCCTGCTGCGGGCGTCGGTCGCCACCGCGGGTAATGATCATCGCCTCGGTGCGAATGAAGCCCCGCCAGCGATTATTTCGGTCTTCCTAGGCGATCAACTCGCCGACGTGTTCCAACAAATCAAGGCTGGCGGCGCGAAGTCGTCCATCGCCAAGGGAACGCTCACCGTGGGCGTCGACGTATTGCCGCCGCTCCCCAAGGATGCCGGCGACCGCAACCGCACGAGCCCGTTTGCCTTTACGGGCAATCGCTTCGAGTTCCGTGCAGTCGGTTCCAATCAATCGATTGCCGGACCGTTGGTGGTGATGAATACGATTGTGGCCGAATCGCTCGACTTCTGTGCGACGAAGTTGGAAAAGGCCATTGGTGGCGACCCCGCGAAACTGAACGAATCCGTGCAAACCTTGCTGACCGAGTTGATGGCCGAATGCGAGCCGATCATCTTCAACGGCGACGGTTATTCGGCCGCTTGGCATGAAGAAGCCCATAAGCGCGGCTTGTTGAATCTCAAGACCACGACCGACGCCCTGCCAGAACTTGATGGCCCTGGCGTGAAAGAATTGTTCTCGAAGTACAACGTTCTTTCCGAGCGGGAACTCGAAAGTCGGCTCGACATCTATCTGGAGCAATACTGCAAAACCGTCTCGGTCGAAGCCAAGCTCACGGTCGAAATGGCCAAGACGCTGATCTTCCCCGCGGCCGTGCGTTATCAAACTCAACTGGCCTCGGCGTGTGCCAACTTGGCCGCGGTCGGCATTGAATTCGATATGGACACGCTCGAAAAGATCACTGAAATGGTCAAAGGCCTACAGGACAGCACGGCCTCGCTGGAAAAGATTCTCGCAGATCCGAACGAAGGAAGTGTCCTGGAGCATGCTCGTTACTATTGCGAGGAAGTCCTCCCCGCGATGGCCGAGGTGCGGAAATACGCCGACTTGCTGGAAGGTTGGGTGGCCGACGATTTGTGGCCACTGCCAACCTATCAAGAGATGCTGTTCATCAAATAGCGTCAGTGTGTCGACGTTCCGATCAGAACAATGTCGGTTACGAGTTTCCCTCCCGGCGTGCCGGCGAGGGAAACTTGAAACCGTTCGGAGTCACCGTCCGCGGTGAGACAGCGTGTCACCACCCTTTCGGCGACTGGTAATCGGAACGTCTTTCTTTGCGCTGACCTGTTTGCTGGCCACGTTGGGATACATGCTCGCTGGCTGGAACGCGATGGACGCCATCTACATGGTGGTCATCACGATCTTCGGCGTCGGCTACGGCGAGGTGAACCCTATCGTCTCACCGCAACTGCGCGTGATGACTATCATGTTGATCGTGTTCGGTTACGGCTCGGCCATTTACACAGGGGGAGGTCTCGTGCAGATGCTACTCGAAGGAGAACTCAATCGGGCGCTCACCAATCGTCGGATGACCAAAGGAATTGAGGAACTGCGCGACCACGCGATCATCTGTGGCTTTGGCCGTGCGGGAAGTATCTTGGCCAAAGAGCTTCATACGGCGGGCATGCCCTTCGTGGTCGTCGATCAAGACGAAGTCAAGCTTGCTCAGGCCGAACAGCTCAAATATCTGATTTTACAAGGCAATGCGAGTGAAGATGACACGCTGTTGCAGGCTGCGGTGCAGCATGCCCGCGTGCTGGCTACGGTAGTGCCCGACGACGCAGCCAACGTGTTTATCACGCTCACGGCACGGGTGCTCAATCCGAACATCGAAATCATTGCCCGGGCGGAGAACCCGGCCACGGAGTCCAAGCTGCTGCGGAGTGGCGCCACGCGCGTCGTGCTTCCCGCCGCAATTGGCGGCAAGCGGATGGCGCAGCTGATCACTCATCCGAAAAGCGAAGACCTCCTTGCCGATCCCCAGAAGCACGAACAGTTGCAACACGAGTTGTCGCTGATCGGTCTGCAAATGTACGAAATCAAAGTGGCACCCGGCGGCGAAATCGATGGCCGTCAAGTGAGCGAGATCGTCTCTGCCAAAGATCACAAATTTTTGATCGTGGCGGTGCAAACTCACGCCGGCGACATGGTGATTGATCCCCCTTTGGAACACACGGTTAAGGCGGGAGATGTCTTATTCGTGCTCTCACGCGGAGAGTATTTTCCCATGCTGACGGCCACCACCAAGCAATGCTACGAAATGCACTACCGTGGTGCGAAAATGATGGTCAACGGCTGAGCAATCACTCCGGTTCATGAAAGCCGCGTTCGACTTTATCCTCGGGGTCGGTCGACGCGCCGTGGTCGCGCCATAGCCAGCGCATCATCTCGGGCAGGATCGCCCCGCCCTGTTGCGAGCCGTGGTTACCGATGCCCCAGGTGTAAGTCATGTCGTAATCTTTTTCTTCCAAGGCACGGGCCATGCGGTTGTTCTGAAGGAACCAATCCCACTCGGGATCATACTTACCATCGCGCATGCCACGATTGTCGTTACGGCCGCTTTGCAGAAAGATACGAATCGGTTTTTTCTCGCTCGCCCGGATGATGTCGGGATATTTGTGCCCGCCGCGGATGTTGGTGTAGCTGCCGACGATGGAAAGCACCTTGCTGAATTGATCGGGCCGCTGCCAAGCGACCGTAAACGCAGCAATCGCGCCGGAACTCACGCCGCCGATGCCGTGGTCTTTAGCCTTGGGCGAGATGTTGTATTTTTCTTTTAACACGGGGAGGAGCTCGTCGATGATCACGCGAGCGTAGCGATCATCGAGCGAGTTATATTCTTCGGGCCGATTGGTGTGCTTGTCGCCCCAATCATTCATCGTCGGTTCGGGTTGCTCGGGCGTGCGGCCGGGATTAATAAACACGGCGATCATCACGGGAATCTCACGGCGATAAATGAGATTGTCGAGCACGTGCCGGGCGCGCAAAGGTCCATCTTCTTTCACAAACGCTTGGCCATCTTGAAAAATCATCAAGCTCGCTGGCGTCTTGGGATCGTACTGCGCAGGCACATAAACCCAATACGTGTGCTGCGTGCCGGGAAAGACTTCCGACGGCAACACGAACGGCCCCGTGAGCTCGCCTTGCGGCACGCCTTCATGAGGGCGCGAATCGGGACCCAACTTGTAGTACTGGTCGGGGTTCTGAGCGTGAACGACTAACCCAGCACAACACAGACACACAAACAGAAAAACCCGTCGCATTGCTGACTCCAGAAAAGAAACAAAGACTTTGCCGTGATTCTAAGTCAGCGAGAATGCCAGCGAAAGCGGGTTGCGGCAGTGGATTTGAAACCACGAATCAAACGAATTGCACGAATAAATAAATTCTGTGCGTTACCGAGCTTCGGGCAATTTTCCTTCGAGTGCTTGATCAAGAGCCTTTGCCAATTTGTCATGAAAATCCGCATCGGCTTCAACCGCTTTGTACTTCTCTGCGGCGCTTTCTGCTTCATCCTTGCGATCGTTGATCACAAGGAGCGCTACTAAAGTCGAGGCATCCTCGATAAACCGTTTGTTCCGGTACTCCTTCATCATTTCTGCATGTTCAGGATTAGCCTTGAACCGACGGTCGAGTTTGAACATTTCGAGATCGCGACGTACGGATACATCGGGGCGCAGATACTTTCCACACAGAGTGTATTCCTTGGCACTAATAAGCGCTGGCTCAGCAATGCCATACATGAGCCCCGCCGCTTTGGGGTTTCGCTCGTCAACAAATTTAAACAATTCCACGGTATCAGATTCTTCACCAAGTTCACGATTCAGCGAAGCGATATCATGCACGTCCTCGAAGGAAATGTCTTTGCCGTCATCAGCTGTGATCTTATCTCTTGTCTTGATCCGAATTTCATTCAACTTTTCAAGCGCGGGAGGATACTTCTTGCCAAGCTCGTGCCAATAACCAAGCGCGAACGACAATCGCACACCTGTCATTGCCGGCTCGAATTTTAGCGCGTTCTCATGAAACCACACGTGTTTCGCAAGAGCCAACTCATATTTTCCCTTGCGTGCGTCATCCTGAGCTTCATTAAGTATCGCCTGAACGTCTGGCTTCTCCGGTGGAGTCCACTCCTCGGCAAAAGCGGTCATGGCAAACAGTCCAACAATAAGAAAAGCAACGAGTTTCATGAGAATCCCGATGAAAATGTCTTGGTATTCTACCCCAACGCACCATCATCTTACAGCGAATGGAATCCGACAACAATTATGCGTCGAAGGCACGAATCATGGCCTATTCGTGCTATTCGTGGTTAACCCAACTTACATCCGGAATCCCTGAATCGGGAAGCACAGCACTGGGATTGTGAGCGATGCCAGGCCGATGGCCCAGCGGATGGGGCCGAGTTCGACTTTGTCGTTGGCCGTGGGGGGATGGTGAATTCCCATGAAGATGACCAGGACCAGCATCGGGGTCCACATCACCGCTTGATTGAGATTGGCCACCACGTAAAAAATAGCCACGCAAACAAACCACTTGGCGAGCGTGTGAGCCCGGTCGAGAAACAGGGCGTAGATCGTGTGCCCGCCGTCGAGTTGGCTGATGGGCATCATGTTCAGGCCGGTGATGAGCATGCCCACCCAACCCGCCATGAAGTAGGGATTGAGCTGCGAGATGCCAATCCACTCGCGGTTGATCCACTGGGGATGAGCTTCTTGGTGGACCAGCTTGAGCATCCACTGGCCGAGGGGGGGCATGTAGAGTTGGAACTCGCCGTTCTGGGGAAGGCGCGTCAGATCGAGCTCGTGAATCCCCCACCAGAAAACGGGGATCGCCACAACGAGCCCCGCCAACGGTCCGGCAATGCCGATATCAAAGATCTGGCGGCGATCGGCGCGCATGCCGTCCATGCCGATGACAGCCCCCATCGTGCCGATGGCATTGAACGGCACGGGAATGCAGAGCGGATAGCTCGCCGGGATGTGGTATCTCACCGTTTGCAGGAAGTGGCCCATCTCGTGGGTCAGCAGAATCGCTAGCACCGCGGCCATATATTGCACGCCGTTGAGCCAGTTCGCTTCGATGATGCGACCCATGGCGGCATAGGTGCCGAGGAACCGTGGTTCAAGCGGCTCCCAATTGGTCACGCCGACCCAAAATGTCGACGCACACGTGGCGAGAAACAACAGGATTGGCAACAGCGTGCGCCGCTGCGGACGAAAATGCAGGTCCGAAACTGTCAGCTCGGGCAGATGCGACACCGCCGGATCGTTAAACGAATCCTCAATGTCGAGTTGCGGAGGCACCGAGCGATCAAACTCTTGAGAAGTGCCCACCCGTTGCGGAGTGCCCGTCGCGGGCGGAACTGCGGGAGTCTGTGTTTCAGTCGTGGGGGCCTCTGCTTCCATCGAAGAATCTTACCGGAGTCGCTTGCCTGAGCCTAGGGCGGGCCGATCCTGCCTAGCTACCAGGAGTTCGCAAAAAGCTTGCCGATCTTAGTAAATTTCGAGACTTTTTACGACGCTGGTCTCGCTGGCCTTGGCCGCCGATAGGCAGCGTAGGGCCGTGCTGAGCAAATCTAACGGCTGGAAATTCTTCGAGGGGAGCGTCACCGATGCGACACCCGCGCTGACGACCCCCTGCACCGGGTGCCCTGCTTCCATGAGCCGTTCCAGCGAAGCTTCGACATTGCGAATCAAGGTGTGGGCCAAATCGATGGCGTCTTGTCGGTCGCAAGTCGGTAGAACCATCGTTCTTTGCAAAGAAGCACTACGTTCTGTGAGCGTATTGGTGGGTAACTCCGCCCGGCAGGCAGCCTCGAGCAGCGGGGTCACCAAATCTTCTTGCTGTTCAAGCGTGGGTCCACAGACTTCCAGCATCAAAACACTCAGCGGCTGCCGACGAGTGCGGCACGTGCCTGCAATCAACGTTATCCAATGAACGAATTGACTCTTCCACGGCTGGTTCGTAGCTCGTTTGACAACAGGCTTAAGAGCTTTTTCCAAAGAAGTGGGTTGAAGTGCGGGAAAAGCTTCCGGTGAGTTCGGCGCTCGATTGAGAAAACTATCCATCGCTGCTCGCAATTGCACTGCCTCGAGCAGCAATGATTCGGTCGTATGCAGCCCATCAGTGGGTTTGTTTGAATGCGCACCAAATGCTGTTTCCGTGAGCTCCGACATCTGCTCGTGGGCCGCGATCAGTACGTCGACAAAGTCGAGGGCATGACAAACGTCCAGCGACAAGATTTCAGCCAGATGCCCCACCTTGGGTTGCAGGCTCACGATCAATTCATGCAGTTCGGCCTTGGTGAGGTCGCAATATTCTTCACCCGCTTCCAACAAGTCGGGCAACACACTGAGGCGATGCTGGCCGACCAGCTCTCCGGTGAGATTGGCCATATGCAGGACACGCGCGAGCGGGCTATTGAGTCGATGCTCTTTGGCGAGAGTGCGCGGATCATGCTGGCCGGCAATCGCTTCGACCAGCGGCCGAGGCATGTTCCATTCTTTGAGCATTGCCGCGGTAAGTTGGATGTGATCAAAGCCAAACGCATCGGTTTCGATCTGTCGGAGGTCAGCCCCTGTTTCGGTGGCCCGAATCAGCATCACGGCATAAGAAGCACCCAATTGCTTGGCGAACACCAGAATACCTAGGCCTTGCAGCAGCCCTGCCAGAAAGGCTTCGTCGCCGGGTGTGTCGAAAAGTTGTTCGCTGATTTCACGCGCCGCTACGGCACGGGCGAGCGTGGTCGTCCAATACCATTTGAGCGGTTCGCGACCGATGTTCGCAAACAAGTTGTCAGGCAAACTAAAGCCCAACACCAAAATCTTGAGCGGTTTGATTCCCAAAAGAGCGATCGCTTGATTGAGATCACTCACCTCACCCGGCAAACCAAACAGCGAACTGTTCACAACTCGCAAAACTTTGGCCGTCAGCGCGGGGTCGCGCAGAATGCATTCTTTGATCGCTTGGGGGGTGACGCTCGTATCGCTTGTTAATTGAAGGACTTCCGCCGCGACCGAGGGGAGCGTGTACAACAACTTCGCCCGAGCGACCATTTCCTCCATCGCTGGCGTGGCGTGTTGTCCTTCGAGGGGTGAAAGCCCGGTAGTGGTGAGCATGGCGGCGAGACTCGCAGGAGGGAGACAGCGCGAGCCTGACTCGCGGCGGAGGGATTAAGGAAATATAGGTCATGTTTACCCCGCGAAACGTACCGCTAGCACAGTCGCTACAAACTGAAAAATGCGTAGTGGGTGGCATGCCCTCGTACTCGTGGGCATGTGAAACACACATCCTCTCTCGGGATGACACATTCCCCAAAAATCCTTTACAATCCACGCCTCTCGAACCCGCTGAAGCCATGGAAGGCCTAGATGGAACGTTGGTCCATTCTGTTGTGTTGTGTGCTGGGGGCGTGCTGGCCCAATGTGGAGCTTCGCGCACAAAGCGAATCACCCGCGTTGGTCACTCAAACCGCCGCTCAAGCACTACTCGCCCCACGGATCGAAGATGCGGCACTCCACGATGTGGCTTTCGTGGATCGCGAACAGGGTTGGGCCGTCGGCGATCATGGCACGATCTGGCACACAACCGATGGCGGCCGGAATTGGCTTCCTCAAAATTCTTCCGTGAATGTTGATCTCCACGGCGTGTGGTTTGCCAGTCGCGATTTGGGTTGGGCCGTGGGGGGCACGACGAAACCTTATCTCTGGACCAGCCAAGCCACGGTCTTGCGAACAACCGACGGCGGGCAAACTTGGGAACCACAATTAGCTCTCTTGCCGGCACTCGAGCGCGTGAAGTTTTTTGATGAGCAGCGTGGTGTCGCCTGGGGACGTGGCTCGGGGGGCGATCCGCTCGGAGTGTTTGCGTCCGACGACGGAGGACTCAATTGGCGCAACTTGGCTGTGGGCCCAACGTCGGCCTGGTGGGGTGGTGATTTTCTCAATCAACACACCGGCGTGGTCGTTGGTTCCGCAGGTCAAGCCGCGCGAATCACGGCGGGCGATGCGATTCCGCTCAATCTCAATGGCAATAGATGTAACATCCGTGCGGTGAAGCTGGAAACCAACGGCACGGGTTGGCTGGTCGGAGATGGCGGCCTGATCATGCGGACCAGCGATGGGGGCGTGACGTGGATTCCCAACGAAGTCTTGCCCAGCGATATCGCCAGTGCCGTCGAGTGGCAAGCGATCGCCACGCATGGCAGTCATGTGTGGATCGTCGGCACTCCGGGTACGGTCGTATTGCATTCACCCGATGCCGGCCAAACGTGGCAAGGTCATGCCACGGGCCAACACATACAACTCCGCGATGTTGCCTTTGTCGACGACACCCACGGCTGGGCCGTCGGCGAGATGGGAACAATTCTCGCCACCAACGACGGCGGGCAGACATGGCAGACTCAACGCCGTGGCGGTGAACGGGCTGCGGTATTAATGATCGTTCGTGATGAAAGTCAGATTCCATTCGCCACGCTCGCCAAATTGGCCAACAGCGACGGCTATCGGACGGTTGTTCACATCACCGGCTCACGAACAGGACGAACCGATCCTGCCGCGGAAGCTCGCCTGCAAGCGGCCATCACCGCGCTGGACGGCACCGCCGTCACGCGATCTTCATCAGAACTCACGAAAGATGAATTGCTAATCAATTTAGTGCGCGAGTTGCGACTATGGCGTCCTGATGTGGTGATCGTTCCGGATGAAACTCTAGAAGATTCATCGATTGAAACCGCCATCACAAAAGCCGCAGACGAGAGCGAGCATCCCGAACTTGCGCAGCAACTCGCACTCGGTGCCTGGCAAGTCAAGCGTGTGTTCACTTTGTTAGCAGGTACGGAACGCGGAACCCATCGCGTTCAATCAGCGGCAGTCATTCCGCTCACGGGGCAATCGCTCGCCGATCTGGCCACGGTTGCGAGAAGTTGGTTGCGATCTGATTTCGAGCCACTTACCGAAACCGAGGAATTCCTGCTCAAAGCAAGCTACGACGGAGAGCCCATGCAATCGGTCGAAGACTTGGCCGCGGGGCTTGATATCGCACCGGGAAGTGATTGCCGTCGGCCATTGGCAACTTCGGATACGCCGTTCGATCCGCAAGTGCAACGTCGGCTCGCCGAAAAACGGCGGAACGTCGGCAGCATCATGCGCATGAGCGCCGGCAACCCCGCGCTGCTGGGTCAAGTCGGACAAATGATCGGCGACCTCGACGAAAGCGCCGCGGCAGCGTTGTTGTTGGAATTAGCTACCCACTTTCAGCAAAACAATCAAATGGAGTTGGCGGTTGCTTGCCAAGAGTTGCTCACTCGCCGTTGCCCAAGCGATCCGCTCGCCGATCAGGCTCTCGTGTGGTTGGTGCAGTACTACGCGAGCAGCGAGACAGCACATGCTTATCGACCGGTCACGACTGAAGTCACAAATTCGCTCGCCAGTACTCATGAACTACCGACGGCAATAAATAACGTGCAACCTGCCACGGCTTTGATGGAAGCTAAAGAAGCCCCGCAATCGAGTGCGGTTGCCCAGCAACGTTTTACCCGTGCCGCGCAAGTCGCTGAACATATTGCTCACACGCGACCGCTGCTCTATAGCGAACCGCAAGTCCGCGTCCCCTGGGCCATCGCCGAGCGCAAGCGCGGCATTCCCGACACTGCCGAACGTTATTTGGAATCTTTAGGTATTCGCTTTCCCGGTGAAGCGTGGCAAGCATGCGGCGAAGTCGAGCGTTGGCTAGCCGATCCTAGTAAACCGCCTCCCAAGAAGGAGCGTGTGATTTGCCGGTTCACCATCACCAAGCCACAACTCGACGGCAAGCTCGATGAACCCTTCTGGGAAAAGTCGTCGGCACTTACGCCGTCGAACAATCAAGAACCTTCCGCGGGGATTCGCTTGGCTTGGGATGAAGAGTATTTGTATCTCGCCCTGCAATGCGCGAAATCTCCAGAGCATGCTTATCCCATGGAACAGCGACGAAGGACATACGATGCCGAACTCACGGATCACGATCATGTGAGACTTTTCTTAGACGTAGACCGCGATTACACCACCTATTTTTCGCTCGCCGTCGATCACCGTGGTTGGACGCACGATGCCTGTTGGCACGATGCCTCGTGGAATCCCAAATGGTTTGTTGCGGCCAGCAGTGATGACTCGAATTGGTCCGCCGAGGCGGCAATCCCCTGGAAAGAATTAACCCCAACCGCCCCGAAAGCCGGCGATGCGTGGACCGTCAGCAGCCAGCGAATCTTACCCAATGCGGCATCGCAAACTCTTGGACCCCAAGACTTTCGAGTACTGATCTTTAAGTAGTGCGAGTTCCTCTAGCCGGACCGTCACACGGTCCGGGATTTCTTGGCTACGCACAACACCTCCCCCGGACCGCGTTGCTCTCCGGCTGTTTGAAAAATTCTGCTTGACACCGTCAATTCTAATTCTTTAGAATTAGCAACGCCCCGGGATGGCAATCCTTGGGCGTGGAACTCTTTCAAGGAACTTGCACATGCCACGGCCCGCTTCTCTCCACCCCACGGACGGCGAACTCGAAATCCTGCGGGTTCTCTGGGCTGCCGGACCGTCGTCGCTTAGCACGATCTGCGAATCGCTCCGCAGCGAACGCGACGTCGCCACGACCACGGTCGCCACGATGCTCAAGGTCATGCTCGACAAAAAGCTCGTGAAGCGTGCCGGCAGCGGCCGGGGTGCCATGTGGTCGGCCGTCGTCACCCAAAAGTCCGCGGCGCGAGGCATGGTTCGCAAACTCGTCGAGGGAGTTTTCGACGGCTCGGCCCATCGTCTGGCCGCGCACCTCGTCGAAGGGGGCCAACTCACGGGAAAGCAGTTGGCGGAATTGAAACAACTGATCGAACAGAAAACCAAATAGCTATCCAATGACTCACGTCCGTCATTCCTGGTGGAGTTCTACGACGGCCAGGAATCCAGAGCGCCATCAACAGCCTGGATTCCCTGGACTCGCGAAACTCGCCAGGGAATGACAAAATTCACAAAGGGCCGTGCGATGAATGCTTCTTTTCTCTGCCTCGCGGCAACATGGCAACAAGCGTGGCCGCTGGTCGGCTGGACGATGCTCTGGTTCCTGGCATCAGGAACTGTCGTACTCATCGTAAGCGCGGCGGTGAGAATTGTAATTAAGCGAGCAAACTCTCAAGTGCGTTACGCTACGTCGCTTGCCGGTTTCGCAGTGCTCGCCTTGCTGCCAATCGCCATCGCAGGTTATCTCACAACGAGCCTCCCGCGTGATATAACCCGGTCGTCCCGGCCAGGTTTGGATGAAACCACGAACTTCATCGAACTCAATCCCAACTTTGAAACCAAGAATCAAACCGATTCCATGACGAGCCTCCCGCGTGAGCGGGGGGAGCGCGTCGGCGACGAGCGCTCAGAAAACACCGAAACCGCAATTCCCGGTTGGGACAACCGGGCTATGTTGAATTCAATTTTGAATGCAATTGTTTCTTATCTTCCTTGGCTCTGGCTCGTTGGTACGCCGCTGACATTTTTGTTGCTCGCCACGGGATTGATCGGGGCCGAACGCCTGCGCAAATCTTGTCAGACACTCACCGACGGTCCGATTCTCGCAGCGTGCGAACGTGTGCGAACTCAACTCGCGATCGCGCGGCACGTGGGAATCGCGATTTGTCATTCTGTAAGTTCACCCCTGTTAATTGGCATTGTCAAACCGCTCATCCTGCTACCCCCCGCGGCGCTCACCGGCTGGACCACCGAGGAACTGGAAATGGTGCTGCTGCACGAACTGGCCCACGTGCGTCGGTGGGACAATGGCGTGAATCTCGTGCAGCGGATGGTCGAGTCGCTGCTCTTCTTTCATCCCGCCACGTGGATCATGAGCAACTGGGTTCGCCGCGACCGCGAGGATTGCTGCGACGCGATCGTGGTCAGTCAGACCGCGAAACCGCAAGCGTATGCGGAATTATTATTAACTCTCGCCTCGCATACGCCTGGCCTGGCCACTTCAGTGGCCATGGCACAACATCCCATCGCGTCGCGCATCCGGCGGATTCTCAAGATCGAAGACGAACCGATGCTGATCTCACGCAAAGGACTCACGCTCGGCGTCGGCATCGTACTAGCGACAGTGCTCCTCGCGTTCGCGCTCCCCGCCAGCGAAGCCGAAGAGGCGAGCCTCCCGCGTGAGCGGGGGGAGAGTGAACAAGTTAGCCGCGAGGCAGAGCGCGTCGGCAACGAGCGCTCGGCGGAAGAAACCACGAATCCGGCGAACCGTAAGCGTGAGCGCCCGGAGAACACAGCGGATTTAACCATGGAGGAACCGGAGAACTTTAATGATGTCGGGACTATGCAAAGCTGGTTCAAGGCAAGCAATTCTAATCCCCCGCAACGCGTGGAATATGCGGTTCCCGCGGGTTACGCCAGCGAGGTGGAAGCTGCGTTTAAGGGCCTCCAGAGTGATCCCTATGGCCCACGTGCAAGCTTTCAGTGGAAATGGCTGGAGGAAGGAAAAGTAATCTCAATTGAAGCACCCCAACAGGCCAACGACAAATGGTTTCGTCCTCTTTTCGATCGAATGGCCAAACATGCGTCCCTCTTCCCAACCCTCGAAGAACAACGCGCGGCGGACTTTGCTTACAAGTTGCTCGGCGTGGAGTTGGAAAAACTCAGTGAGGAAGATCTCGAGCGCGTGAAAGCCAAGGGATACAAAGGTGGTCTGATAGTGAATAGAGGAAGCGATGGGGGGTTTGGTGGCCCCTTAGCTCCTGGCGACCTTTTGGTGGGCCTGCACGTCTGGCCGACGGAATCGCTCGATCAAGTGCAAGAGATTCTTCAACGCGACGACCTCGATCAACTCTCTCCTCTGAAGTTCTATGTCTTACGACGTGCACGAACTAGTGGCCGTGGTGGTGGCTTCGCAGGTGCGCCTCCAACGGGACCAGATGAATTGGTCACCGGCCGCATTCAGGTCGATCTCGATGCCTGGCGGACCATGCGCGGAGAAACCAAAGCACAAGAGCCCAGATTAACTACCGACAACACGAGCGCAACTCCCCTTCTCTACGACGGCAAAACTTTCGACGATTGGCGTGATCTCTGGACCACCGAACTCAAAACCGAAAGGCGCGTCGAATGCATCAAAGCCCTCGCGGCGTTCGGTCGGGCGGGGCGTGGTAAGGAGGCGTCCGAAGCGATTCTTGAGGTGGCGGCGGAATTTGACTTCGGGAACTTTGAAGGCAGCTCTGCTCAAGACCTCAAACAGGCGATCACGCAAGTTCTGGCTGGTGTCGAAGGCATTGAGGGACAGTACTGGTTGCCGCAACTCATGGAACGGCTGAAAGCGGATCCTGCAAAATGGAGTTCGTTCGCCGAGTGGGTGCTTGAAGATGCCCGGGGTAAGAATGTTGCCCCTTACCTCAAGCAGTTAGCCCGGGATCCCAGCTTATCAGTTTATGCGCGGGCCGGTGCCATTGCCGGCTTGGCGTCTCAGCAGGACATTGCCGACGATGCCGAGTCCATGACGATGGTGCGTGAAGTTTTGACCGGTGATGACCCCAAGATGATTCCCGCCCTGATCAGCAACTTGAATTTCACTCGACTCGACCTGTTTCCCGAGCAGGCCGAGTTGTTTATTCACAAGAACGATCAGATTCGCAATGCCGCATGGGGCCAGTTCCGTCGCGGTTTCAACCCCGCGCAGGGCGTCCCTTTTATGGAATTGTTTCTCAAGGTGATCGATGACCCAACTCGCAAAGAGGATCATGCCCACGCAATCGAAGCATTGGGTTTGTTAAGTAGTCACTTCAACAACAACGCCGACATGCAAAAGCGTCAACCCGAAGTTGTGGACAAGCTAACCCAACTGCTCATCGATGGTAATGTCGAGTTACTTCCGGCAACATTGCTAACCAGATCGAAGCTAGGAGCGCAATCCGTCGAACTCCTCATTGAGAATCTTGGAGACGAAATTACTGCAGAGCGTCGCCGGCAATTGGACGAAGCCGCACAGAAAGCCGAAGATCTAGAGGCCCAGCAAAACCCCATGGGCATGGGTGGCGGTATGGGTGGTGGTGGTGGTGGTGGAATGTTTTGAACCCCGAATCTTGCGAATGCCCAGAATGGATTTATTCGTGCTATTCGTGTCGATTCGTGGTTTGTTCCGTCGCTGACTCACGGGGTTGGCCAGAGCGCTCGTCGCCGACGCGCTTGGCCTCGCGGCTAACTTGCGGACGCTCGCCGGAATGATCAATCGCCGATATACTGCCCCTTATGGCGTGGATGATCGGTATCGACGAAGCTGGTTACGGACCCAATCTCGGGCCGCTCGCGGTCGCGGCCAGCGCGTGGTGGGTGGATGAAGAAAAGGGAGAAGGCGGAGGGCGGAGGGCGGATTCAAATATCGCCGTGCTAGCCGCAGCCGGCAGGCAGCGGCCGACCAACACATGTCTCTACAAACGACTCTCGAAGATCGTTTCCCGCGCGGCATCGGAACGCAAACTGGCGATTGCCGATTCCAAGCAACTCTATAAACCAGGGCTGGGATTAAGGCAACTCGAACGTGGGGTACTGGTGGGCTGGCGAACGTGTTCATCCACACACGGCAGCGGGACGCTGCCGGCTAAATGGAGTTGTTTGATGGCGCGCCATGCGCCGGCGCTGGCGTGTTATGCCGAGTACGATTGCGATCTACCGGTAGATACCACGCATGATGAAGTGGAAAAGCTCACACAGCGCTTCAATACCGCTTGCGGCTTAGCGGCCACAAAGCTCGTCGATCTACGCGTGCGGCTCGTGTATCCCCGCGAGTTCAATGAACTCACGAATCGCTTCGGTACCAAAGGCGCCGCACTCTCGCATATTTCCATCGGCCTGGTGCGCGAAGTCATGGATTCGATCTCGGATAACTCCCCCCACTTACGCGGGAGGCTCACGCGAATCGTTTGCGATAAGCATGGCGGACGGAATCGCTACGCGGCCCTTTTGCAGCATCACTTTCCCGAACAGTGGATCGACACGCTGGCCGAAAGTGGCCCCGCGAGTCGTTATGCTTGGGGACCAACCGACAACCGCGTCGAAATTTGTTTTCGCGTCAAAGGAGAAACGGAACTCCCCGTCGCGCTCGCGTCGATGACTGCCAAGTATCATCGCGAGCTGGCCATGCGGGCGTTCAATCACTTTTGGTGTTCGCGAATTCCTGAGCTGCGCCCGACGGCCGGTTATCCGCTGGATGCGAAGCGATACAAGGCAGCGATTGAGCCGTTGCAACGCAAGTTGAAAATCGAAGACGATTGCTTGTGGCGGTGGCGGTGATGGCACGATGTCATCCCCGCGCAGTCGGGGATCCAGGACAAGACGAAGACATGGATTCCCGCCTGCGCGGGAATGACGTTTGACGACGGGAGAATCACACATGAGCACCAAGATGATTTACATCGCCCGGCATGCTTGGGCTTATGACTATGGCGATCCGCGTTGGCCGGATGACTCGCAGCGCGAACTCGAACCCGAGGGGGTCGAGCGCTATCAAAAAATGATCGCGCTCTTGGCCGAGCGGGACTTTGCACCCGAAATCATCGCGACGAGTCCTTTCGTCCGTTGCCGACAGACGGCTCAACTCATTGCCGCCAACACACCCCTTAAACCCGAGATCGTCGATCAAACCGCACTCGAGCCGGGCAGCGATTTTGAAAGTCTTGCCGAGTGGACCCGCTCCTGCGACGCGAAGTCGGTCTGTTGGGTGGGACACGTGCCCGATGTGTCGTGGCTCACGGCAACGTTGGTGGGTGATCGCCGTGCGAATTTGCGTTTCGCCAAAGGCTCGATCGCCGCGGTTCGCATGCACGGCGAAATCGATTTCGCCCAAGGAGAACTCATGTGGCTCGCCACGGCCAAGATGCTCGGCGTGTGAGATTAGGCAAATGTGGTAAAGCTTAATCAGATCGAAGAATAGGCCGCCGACGAACACGGATTGGGCGGATTCTCGCGGGAAGAAGAAAATGTTAAATGCAAAGCGATCAATGCAAAAATTTAGAATTGGCCTCACCCATTCCTGCTTGCTCGGCCGCCTCCTTGAAAATCAGTGCTCATCTGTTAAATCCGCGTTCATCAGTGGCCTATAGAGAAGTGGCAAATTCGTCGGATTCAGCTACAATTTCGTGTTTCGAGCCCAACGACATCGGCAAGGAAGTGAAACACGATGGCCAACCACGGCAAATACGACGTAGTCATCATCGGCGGAGGACATAATGGCTTGGTCGCGGCGGCTTACTTGGCCAAAGCTGGCCGCAAAGTGTGCGTTTTAGAACGCCGCCACGTCTTGGGTGGGTGTGCCACAACCGAAGAGATCTGGCCCGGCTACAAAGTTTCGACCGCCGCGTATGTGATCAGCCTGTTTCAAACGCAGATCATTCAGGAACTCGCGCTCAAGGAATATGGCCTGCGGATCTTGCCGCGCAGTCCATCATCATTCACGCCCCTGCCCGATGGCCGCAGCTTGTTGATGGGCCCCGACCCCGCGCTCAATCAGCGCGAAATCGGCAAGTTCAGCATGCGCGATGCCGCGGCCTATCCACGCTACGAAGCCTTACTGGAACGGGTGGCTGCAACGTTAGAACCCGTGCTGAGCGAAGCCGCCCCCGACCCCCTCCCCTTGCCATCAGACTGGCGGAAGATCGGCATGGGGAAAAAGCTCCGCGATGGCAAGAAGATTCTTAATTTGCTGAGCGCCACAAAAGCCCTCGGGGCGGATTTGCCCGAAGCCGTGGAACTACTCACCGGCGCTGCACGGCCAATCTTAGAACGTTGGTTTGAATCCGACGTGCTGCGCGCGACGTTGGCAACTGATGCCATCATCGGCGCGTTCGCTTCTATCAGTTCGCCCGGCAGTGCCTATGTACTGCTGCATCACGTGATGGGCGAAGCTGGCGGCTCGCGCGGCGTGTGGGGCTACGTGCAAGGAGGCATGGGGGGTTTGTCGGATGCTCTGGAAAAAGCGTGTGTCGATCTCGGCGTGGAAATACGCCGCGAAGCGCCCGTACATGCGATTCACACCGACAAGCATGGCACAAGTGGTGTGGGGCTTGAAGACGGTTCGCAATTGGAAGCGCGGGTCGTGGCTTCGAGCGTTGACGCCCATCTCACTTTTGAACGACTTCTTTCCCCTGAAGTCTTGCCCGCTGAGTTTCGCGAAGCGGTTGCACGCATCGATTACTCGTCAGCGTCGGCGAAGTTGAATCTTGCACTTAGCGAGCCACCGAAATTCACGTGCGTCCCCGGCGAGGGAGTTGGCCCGCATCATCACGGCACGATGCACATTGGTCCGTCGCTCGATTATTTGGAACGTGCCTACGACGACGCCAAGTATGGCAAACCGAGCGAGAATCCCATTCTCGAATGCACGATGGCCACAAGTGTCGACTCTACGATCGCCCCGCCGGGCAAACATATCCTGTCGATCTTCGTGCAGTACGCGCCGTACAAACTGGCTTCGGGAAATTGGGACGAAATCAAGGAATCGTTCGCGGATCGCTGCGTCGAAGTGCTGGCTCAATATGCCCCTAATATCCCCAATGCCATCGAGCATCGCCAATTTTTGAGTCCGCTCGATTTGGAGCGGACCTTCGGCATCACCGGGGGCAACATCATGCAGGGGGCCATGCCGCTGCATCAGCTTTATTGCTTCCGCCCCGTGGCAGGCTGGGCCGATCACCGCACGCCCGTACCGGGGCTCTATTTATGCGGTGCGGCGAGCCATCCCGGCGGCGGCGTCATGGGAGCCTGCGGCCGCAACGCCGCCCGCGAAATCCTGCGGGATAAGCCATGGTAGTTGGGTCAATGTGAAATGCTGGATGTGATCATCCAAATGTAAGAAAAACGAACGCAAATTGCGTATAATGTGTCTCTGACATCTGCCATCTCACATCATATATCTGACATTTCCCCATGCCCTCCGAAGAAGAACTTTACCAGGATCACATCCTCGATCACTACGAAGACCCCTTTCATCGGGGAACGCTCCCGACGGCCACCCATGCCCACCAGGACAAGAACCCGTTATGCGGCGATGTCGTGCGGATCGAGCTCGAACTCGATGATGCAGGTAAGATCGTCGACGCGTATTTCAATGGCGAAGGCTGCGTGATCAGCCAGGCTTCGGCTTCGATGCTGCTCGAAATGCTGCAAGGCAAAACGGTCGACGAGATCAAAGACTTTTCCGCTGAGGACATGCTGGAACTCTACGGCCCACGGCTCACGCCCAACCGCCAGAAGTGCTGCTTGCTTTCGTGGAAGGTTCTGCAATCGGCCGTGCATTCGCCGGTGGAAAGTTCGGGCCAATCATGAGCAATCTCGCCACACTCGACGAAGCGGCTTTGCTGCCGGCTTCCTTGCGCGAAGACTTTCCGATCCTCACCAGCGACGTGCTCGACGGCCACCCGCTCGTGTTTCTCGACAACGCTGCCAGTACTCAGCGCCCCCGGCAAGTGATTGACGCGATCACGCGCATCTATGAGCACGACTATGCCAACGTTCATCGCGGGATTCACACACTCAGCGAACGCAGCACCGAACAATACGAACAAGCCCGCGAGAAAGTCGCGGCATTTATCGGAGCCACCAACGCCCGTGAAATCATTTTCACGCAAGGCACCACGGGATCGATCAATCTCGTGGCACGAAGTTGGGGCGAAGCCAACTTAAAGCCCGGCGATGAGATTATTAGCACGGTGATGGAGCATCATTCCAATCTCGTTCCGTGGCAGCAAGTCGCTGCCAAGACGGGCGCGGTGATGCGACACGTGCCGCTCACCCTCGATGGTCGACTCAACATGGAGGAGTTCAAAAAACTGCTCAGCGAGCGAACCAAGCTCGTGGCCGTGGCGAGCGTCTCCAATACACTGGGCACGATCAATCCGATTGCCGAAATCGTGACCGCCGCTCATGCCGTGGGTGCATTGGTGTTGGTCGACGCCGCGCAAAGCGTGCCGCATCTACACACCGATGTGACCAAGCTCGACGTCGATTTCCTGGCCTTCAGCGGACACAAAATGCTTGGCCCGTCAGGGGTGGGCATTTTGTACGGCAAGGAAAAACTGCTGGACGCAATGCCGCCGTTCCTCGGGGGGGGCAGCATGATCAACGAAGTGCGGCTCGATAGCTTTACTCCCGCCGAGCTGCCCGCCAAGTTTGAAGCGGGCACTCCCCCAATCGCTCCAGCGATTGCGATGTCGGCGGCGATTGAATACCTGGAGAACATCGGTCTCGACGCGATTCATCGCCACGAGGACGTGCTCACGCAATACGCTTACGAGCAGCTCAATCAAATCGAAGGCCTACACATCCTGGGCCCACCGCCGGAATTCCGAGCGGGACTGATCAGCTTTGCCTTCGAGCGGGTTCATGCCCATGAATTCGCGCAAGTGCTCAACGACCGCTTCGGCGTGGCCGTGCGCGCGGGGCATCATTGCACCCAGCCCTTGCATAACTCGCTAGGAATTTCCGCCAGCACCCGGGCGAGCTTCTACCTTTACAACCGCCCCGAAGATGTCGACCGTTTGATCGAAGGGGTCATCGCCGTGCAAGCGATGTTCGCCCCCAAAGGACGCCGTCGGCGCTCGCAATAAATTCTTGGGAACTCTTTCCCCGCCCCTGGCGTCGAAGGCTCTGGCAGGCCGATTTACCGCGGCCCTTATCCCTCCCATGCCCCCTCACAAGGAGTCAAACCATGACTTCGCGCCGATTGTCTTGCCTTGCGCTCACACTGCTAGCGACTGTGAGTCTCTCCAAACTCCTCACAGCGGAGCCGATTTCCGCCAATCCTGAACAAGCTGCAACACGGCAAGTTCTCGAACAATTCACCGTTGTTAAAAAGCCAGAACCGGCCCCACAACCTATCGCACCCGGAGCATTCCCCGAATTCGTGAAAAAGGGAATCACTTGGTTGATCGCCGCGCAGCACACGGACGGTGGTTGGGGTGGCGGATCGCACGCGCAACAAGGCGTTCGTGATCCCCAGGCCGTACAGACCGATCCCGCCACGACAGCCTTCACTCTGCTTTCACTCATGCGTGCCGGCCACACGCCCTTTGCTGGTGAATACCAATCGCAAATCAAGAAAGGTTTGGAATATCTGCTCACCACCGTCGAGCAAGCGCCGACCGAAGGCCCGCTGATCACCAACATCGAAGGGACTCAGCCACAAGCCAAGTTGGGCCGCTACGTCGATACAGCTATGACGTCGCAATATCTGTCGCGCATTTTGCCACTCGTGAAAGAGGACGAAGTTTTGCACAAACGGGTGAACGCCGCGATTGATAAGTGCCTTGTTAAGTTGCAACTCTCGCAGCAAGCCGATGGCAGTTGGAGCCAAGGGGGTGGCTGGGCACCGGTGTTGCAATCCTCGTTGTCCTGCTCCGCTTTGGAAATCGCCGCTGCCAACGGCAATAAAGTTGATAAGGCGATTCTCGACAAAGCCCGCGACTATCAAAAAGGGAACTTCGATCAAGCTTCAGGTCGTGTAAGTGCAACCTCAGCTGCAGGAGTGGAATTGTATTCGTTCAATGGTTCGTTCCGCGCAAACGCCGCTGACGCCAAGGAAGCGGAAGATCGTTTTGAACTTGCCAAAGAAGAAGGCCGACTGCCAGCGACGGCTGCGATGAGCGAAGATTCGCTCAAGATCGCCGGCGTGGGCGACAAAGCCGCTCGCAAGTTGGCTGCTGCCGCTCAGCAAAACTTGGCCCAGATTGCTCGCCTCGACGACGAAAAATTACTGGCTGGCTTCGGCAACAACGGCGGCGAAGAATATCTCAGCTACATGATGACCAGTGAAACGCTCGTGATCGCCGGCGGCAAGAAGTTCAACGATTGGAACGGCAAGATGGCCGAGCGGCTCGAAAAAGTGCAAAATGGCGATGGCAGCTGGAGCGGCCATCATTGCATCACGAGCCCCGTGTTTTGCACGGCGGCCGCGGTGCAGTGCCTAACCGCCGAAAACGATGCCGAGTTTCTCAACGCGATGGCCAAACGCACGAATGCCGAGCAACTGGCCACCGCGAAGTAAATAATAGCATTAACCAACGCCCAGGGATTGCAATCCCTGGGCGTTATCTCACTCGAAATCATCACCACATGTATCGCATCATTTTCATTCTAGTGCTGATCCTTTGCGGAGTGCCGTCCTATGCCGCCGAGCAACGAACTCCCGCCGAAGCACTCGCCAAGGCCAAAGAATATCTCTGGAGCCAACAGCATGACGACGGTTCCTGGCGAAGCGAACAGTATGCCGTCATGCGTTCTGGCCAAGCGCTCACGCCGTTTGTGCTGCACACTTTGCTAGCCAGTACCGATTCGCTCACACCCACAGAAATCGAAAAAACCAAAAAAGCGATCGCGTTCATTGTCTCGCAACTCGATGACGATGGGGCGATCGGCAAGGCTGATCCCGATATTTTGGAGTACCCCGTTTACAGTACGGCCTACGCCATCTTGGCCATTGATCGTCTTCGCAAGCTTGATCAGGAAGCGAGTGCGGAGCATCGTCTAAAGGCATCAAAAATTTTGATTAGGTTGAACCGTTTTCTGATCTCCTCTCAGTTCGACGAGAAAAGCGGCTTCACCACAGAAATGCCTGCCTATGGTGGCTGGGGGTTCGATAAGGCTCAGCAGCCCGGCGACCCAGGACACATGGATTTGGCACATACACGAAGGGCGATCGACGCTGCCTTCGCACTTGGTGTTCATTTTACCAACAACGGCGGTGATGTTCGTGCAAAAACACAGCGTTTCCTCGCCGTCGTACAAAAGCGACCTGACACACACAATGTGCAACCTGTCCCCGAAGACGTCGAACGACCGCAAAAAATTCCCTTCGACGGCGGATTCTATTTCTCCCCCGTCGTGTTACAAGCGAACAAAGGCCGTCTCGATAAAGATGGCAACTACTGGCGGAGCTATGCCACGGCCACGTGTGATGGAATCCTCGCGCTCTTAGCGGCGGGAGTTCCCAAGGACGACGAGCGTGTGACTACCGCGGTGCAGTGGCTTAAACAACACACCAATCTTGACTACCCCCAAGGGATTCCGACCGAATATCCCGAACCTTGGGGCGATGCCCTCAAGTACTATCACTTCGCCGTCCGTGCCGAAGTGTACGCTGCACTCGACTTCCCCACCGCAGAGAAGCGGGCCCTCGCCAAAAAGGTCGCCGCCCTCGAGCACCCCGACGGCAGCTTCGCGAATGCCGAGAGCCCCCTCATGAAAGAAGACGATCCGCTACTAGCCACAGCGCTAGCCGTCGTCGCCCTCTCCCATTGCACCGACCAATAGCCGCTTGCGGCTTAGCGGCCCCGCGCACACGCCCCAACTTTTCTTTTCCCCGTTTCCTGCTATAGTGGACGCTCGTTAACCACTCGATCCTGGAACGGCGATATGGCACGTACGTCGACCCTCCGCTTTCCCTTTCCTCAATCCCGCGGCAATTCTGGCCAGCGCCGACAAATGTTCGGCGGCTCGGGTGCGGGGAGCGCGCTGAAAGCGCGGCTCCTGATCGCGCTCGCGATCGCGGCCTTCGCCTTCTTGAGCTATTACGCCAAGTCCAAGGATATCAACGAAGTCACGGGTGAACCCGAGCGGGTCGCCCTCACCGACGAAGCCGAAGAGATCCAACTTGGTTTGCAGGCCAAGCCGGAAATGATCGGCATGCACGGCGGACCATCCCGGAACATCGCCGCACAGCAACAAGTGCAAACGGTCGGCTGGCGACTCTTGGAAGCGCTCGATAAGGAGCTCGCAAAATTCAATCGCGAGAATCCGGGTGCGAATCGTCGCAACCCTTATGAAGAAGCGTTTCAGTTCACGCTGCTCTCCGATCCCAAAACGGTGAACGCGTTCGCCCTGCCCGGCGGGCAAGTCTTCATCACCGAAGCCCTGTATGCCGCCCTCGAAACCGAAGGGCAACTCGCCGGTGTGTTGGGCCACGAAATCGGCCATGTCCTCTCCCGCCATGGCAACAAACAAATGGCCCGGCAAGGAATGTTTCAAGGGCTCGCCGGTGCGATTGGCGTACTCGGTGGGACTCAAGAATCGGCTCAAGCCGCCCAGATGATCTCCGCCACGCTCAGCATGAAGTACGGTCGCGAAGCGGAACTCGAATCCGACGACTGGGGCGTGCGGCTTTGCTATCAAGCCGGTTACGATCCCCGCGCGATGATCGGCGTGATGAAGGTCCTCGAAGAAGCCGGCGGCGGACAAGCCCCACCCGAGTTTTTCAGCACGCATCCCAAGCCCGCCAACCGCGTCGAGTTTATCGAACGGGCTATCGAAAAATACTTCCCCAGCGGCGTGCCCGACAATTTGCGTAAATAGCAATGGATTTGCCACGCGACTTCACGATTGTGTCAGGCGGACAGACGGGCGCGGACCGCGCCGCTCTCGATTTCGCCCTTCGCTTTGGCATTCCGCACGGTGGCTGGTGCCCTCGTGGCCGACTCGCCGAAGATGGGCCCTTGGATGATCGCTATCAACTCACGGAAACTCCGTCGTTCAAATACGATCAGCGAACCCGCTGGAACGTCCGCGACAGCGATGCCACGCTAGTTATCACAATGCAAGCCACCCCCACCGGCGGCACCGCTCTGACATTGGCCGCCGCGCGCCAGCAAGGCAAACATTACTTGCATATTGCCCGCGAGACCATCGCTTCCATAAGTGATGCAGGTGAACAAATCGCCGAGTTTATCGCCGAGCATCACATCGAACGACTCAACATCGCAGGCCCCCGCGGCTCGCAAGAACCGGAAATCGCAGCCTTTGTAACCGAACTACTCACCTCCGCCCTGGCTGCGAATGTCTTTGCTACAGAAGAATAGAACGCGGATGAACGCTGATTAGGCGGATACTCGCGGATTTATTACAGGAGAAAGCAGAGCGAGCAGAGAATATGAATTCAGAAGACTTACAAACACCAATCAATACGAATTAATTCTAATTAGCGAAGATTAGCGGCCATAAGTGTTCGAATTCCCTTCTTATCTCTGCTTCCTCCGCTATCTCCTGTAAAACTCTTCCCGCGATAATCAGTCCAATCCGTGTTCATCTGCGTTCTATGTACGATTCAAAACAACGACAACTGCCCGCTCGCACTTTTCGGTGGTCGAAACTGCGAACAATCCAGTGGTGTGAGCTTGCTGTTATCCAATCCATACTTCGCGGCAAACACTTTGAACGTCTGCGCGATCTGATCAGCGATTAATCCCGTGCCGCGCATCCGTTTGCCGAACTCTGCGCTGTTGTCGCGTCCTTCGCGCGTCGAGCGAACCCTTCCTTTCACTTTCTCGGCCTCGTCGGGGAGTTGCCGTTCGAGCCATTCAAAAAAAACTTCACGCACGGTCGTCGGCAAGCGCAGCAAGACATAAGACGCTCCTTCGGCCCCCGCTTCACTGCCAGCCTGCAAGATGGCTGGGATCTCGCTGTCGTTCAGCCCGGGAATGATCGGTGCCGTCATCAAAAACGTCGGCACACCAGCATCGTTAAGCGTTTTGATTGCTGCGATCCGTGCCTGCGGCGCGCTCGTGCGTGGCTCCATAATACGAGTCAGTTCTTGTCGCAAGCTCGTAACACTCAGCGCGACCCGCACCAAGTTCATCGCCGCCATTTCGCGTAGCAGGTCGAGATCGCGCGTCACCAGCGCGTTCTTTGTAATCAGCGTCATCGGCTGCCGAGCTTCGAGGGCCACTTCCAAACACGCGCGCGTGAGGCGAAACTCCTTTTCCGCGGGTTGATAGCAATCGGTCACGCCGGAAAAAGCAATCGGCTCGGGCTGCCATTTCGGCCGCACAAGCCAATCGCGAAACAACTCTGCGGCGCGCAGCTTCACCAGCACTTTGGTTTCAAAATCGATTCCGGCGCTCATCCCCAGATATTCGTGCGACGGCCTGGCATAGCAGTAGCTGCAACCGTGCGAGCAGCCTCGATAAGGATTGACGCTGTAGCGAAAGCCCACGTCGGGGCTGTCGTTCTCGCTGACAATCGATTGCGACGCGTCGACCAAATAAGTCGTCCGCGGCCGTTCGAGCCCTGCGAGATAGTCCTCGTCGTCGGCCACGTGCTCCAGATCGATCTCCTCAAGCACGTGCAGATAGGGATTAGCCGGCTGCGAACCCGCACCCCTGCCCCTCGGCATCGGAAAATTTCGATCCGCCATGTCACCCAACGCGCGCGTTCAGAAGAATTAGAGAACACTAATCGACGCTAATCTTCACTAATAAAATTCATTAGCGTTGATTAGTGGGAATTAGCGTTCAAAAACAACAACTGAGTATACATATGTTCACAATAAAGCGGTCAAGAGCATTTTACGATTACCGGTGACTCGTTTATGACCACTACAACTTGCGCCCGAATCCGCATACGATTACGTCATGCCACTTTTAGCCATTCCTTTGACATTCCTTGGACTCATTGTCCTTGAGCTGTGGATTCTCGTGAAACTGGGATCCACGTTTGGGATTCTGCCGACGATACTGCTCGTGCTCGGCGCGGGGATTATCGGTGCTTGGATTGCCAAGTGGCAGGGTTTGCACGCTATCTTGCGCGTGCAGAACGAACTGCGACAAGGTGTCGTCCCCACCCGCACCATCGGCGATGGCGCACTGATCCTCGTGGCGGGAATCCTGCTACTGCTGCCCGGCGTGATCTCCGACGTCCTGGGGATTGCTCTGCTGATTCCGCCGATCCGCCACTTGGCGATGTTTGGCATTCGCAACTGGTTCAGCAAGAACGTGCGCGTGCAAACCACCGCCTTCTGGCCAGCCGGTAGCGGCAAGCTTCCCGGCGACGACACCGTGCGCGGCTCGTCGACAATCGTCGACGCGAAAGTGATCGAATCGCATGTCGTGAAAGAGTAAACGTAACTAGCCGGAGGCACACCTGCCTCCGGGGTTTTCTCGGAGGCAAGTGTGCCTCCGGCTAGAGCACAATTTGCGCACCTACTTCGGCAACCGCCCTTGCTCCGGTTCCGGCAGTGAGCCTTGCAGCCCCTCTTTCATAAAGGCCACGAGATCGGCTTTATCTTGATCCGTGAGATCCAGCTTCTTGATCTTGTCGCTCAAGTACGGGTTGGGATGCCCACCCTTGGCATACCATTCGACGACCTCTTCCAAAGTCTTCTGCGTGCCGTCGTGCATGTACGGCCCGGTCAGAGAGATATTGCGCACAGTCGGAGTTTTGAACGCCCCTTTGTCCTTCTCTTCGCCCGTTTGCTCGAAGCGACCGAGGTCGGGCTTTTCCGCATCCATGCCGACACCCAGATTGTGATACAACTCGTCGGTGAAGTTGGCCCCCACGTGGCAGGTCGTGCAAGCCGCCCTGTCGCTAAAGAACAACTCCCCGCCGCGAATCGCCGACTCGCTGATCGGATGGGCTTCACTGACTTTCTTCAACTCCATGTATTCGTTGTAGAACTCTTCGTCCTCTTCCTTGAGCAATTCCAAATCTTCGAGGTCAGCTTCATAGGCTTTTTCAAACGTGGCCAGCTGCTGGTAGTAATCCCAAGGCGCGGGGCCGGTCACCAGCGTGCGTTCAAAACTCGCAATCGCTTTGCCGATGTTTTCGATGCTCAAGCCGTCTTCAAAAATCGCATCAAACTGTTTTTGATAGCCGGGGATTTTGGCAATCACTTTCACGGCCACTTCGTGCGTGTTGCCCATCTCGATGGGATTGGCAATCGGACCGATCGCCTGGTCTTCAAGCGACGTCGCTCGGCCATCCCAAAATTGTGGCCCGCTCAAAATTCGGTTGTAGGCCGTGGGGGAGTTGCGATTCCCCATTTGCGATTTCATGCCCACGCCGAACTGCGTGTCCTTGGCATAACCGAAGGCCGGATCGTGGCAGGTGGCACAACTAATCGTGTTATCGCCCGACAGCCGTGTATCGAAATACAACTGTCGACCGAGTTCGATCTTGGCACGGGTGAGTGGATTCTCTTCCACGCCTTGAATCTGTCCCGCCCCAGCCGCAAGACCCAAAGGCAATTCCGGCAACAGCACCGCACGATTCACCGGGTCTTGCAGCCATTTTTCGATCTGCTCATCGGTGAGATCCCCTTCGCCGGGAATGCCCATGAGCAACTCATTGCCCCCGAGCATGAACTGCTCGGTCTTTTCCTTGTTGGGGGTGGCAATGCCTTTGAATTTGTCGTCGATCTCGCGATCAGCTTCAACTTCTTCGATCGCTTCGTTGGCTTTTTCAACCGCTTCATCCTTAGCGGCCTTCTCGGCTTGAGCTTTGGGAGATGGCGACGCTTCTTCGGTCGATGGCGCAGGTGCCGATTCTGTCGCAGCTGGTTTAGCTTCCGTGGTGGCCGAGGGAGCCGCTTCAATAACCGCCGGATCAACTGCTGCTAATTCGACTGCGACGGCCTTCTCACCCGCGGCGGCGACTTCCTTAGGTTCCTCGGCGGGTGTGTCTGGCTTCTCAGGTGCAATAAGCTTCGGTTGGTCGTTCTCACCGACCGGCTTATCCTTTTGCATGGTATTGATCACCAGCGCAAGTGCCACAAGCGCTACGACAATTGCCAGAAACCTGCCCATTGTTCTTGCTTTCTCTTACAAGTTGATTGTGCATCATCAGAAATCACGAGCCGCCGCCGGTCGTGGCGACGGCTCGTGTGTTGATTGTTTACAGCTGGCCTTTTAGGGCAGCCATCGCTTCCTCATAGTTCGGTTCGCTCGCGACTTCAGGAACGTATTCGGCGTAGGCCACGTTGCAGTCCTTGTCGAGCACGAAGATCGCCCGGCTCAAAATTTTGAGTTCTTCGATGAGCGTTCCCCAGTTGTTGCCAAAGTTGCGATCTTGATAGTCGCTGCCGACTTTCATGTTCTTGATTTCTTCAGCACCGCAGAAGCGATTCATCGCGAACGGCAAGTCGAGGCTAATCGTGATGGCATTCACTTTGTCGCCAAGGGACGACAACTGCTCGTTGAACTTCTTGGTTTGCATCGCACAGACGGGCGTGTCGAGCGAAGGCACAACGCTCAAGATCGTCGGCTTGCCCTTCAGATCGGCGAGGCAAAGCTTCTTCAAGCCACCCTCAAAATAGTGGACGGTGAAATCGGGGGCGGGCTTACCCACCTCGACGGCCTTACCGGCCAACGTCATCGGATTACCCTTAAAAGTAACTGCTCCAGCGCGCGACATGATCGAACCCTTCCTGTGTATGAATGTGTGCAAATTTGCGAAGTTTCTCAGCCCTTTAGTATCAGGTTTTGCAGGGCAGATTCAAGGCCCACCAAAGGCGAGCGGGGGACGTAAGTCCCCTGCAAATTCTCACATACCAATGCATTTTTCTCGCATATCGCCGTTTGTTAAATACTGGCGCGAGGGCTTCACTGCGCGAGATTGATTGAGATTGCGCGAGGCTTACGCCTCCCGCTCGCCTTGGGCTGCGCGATAACAGAAATCGAACAGCGCCAGCCATTCGCGCTGCTGCAATTGGCGGAGTGCCGCAATTTGCTGGGCATCGTTGCTACGCAGCGCTCGCTGACACTGGTCGACGAATTGATGCGGGTCCCAGCCGGAACCATCGAGGCTGGTCAGCTTCGCGTAGACGGGGTGATCTCCCACGCGGTCGAACCAATATTTGGCGTTCGAGAAATCCCCTTCGCGGCGATGCATGATTCCATGCCAATAGCTGCCCGAGGGAGTATTAATGCCCTGACTGATGGTGTGCGACTCATCGAGAAAGTCGTGCAGCAGCCAGATTCCCGCCAACGCGCAGCGGGCCATGTCCATGTCCGCGATGTTGATTCCCGAGAATGCTTGATCGACCGTGAGAGCGCTCAACGCTTGACGCGATCCCTCAAGAGGAACACCTACATCAAGCGGCATCAACCGCTCCGCGGGAATCAACGCAGCAAATTCTCGACCATAACTGGCTGGATCAAATGCGCTCACATTGTCTCTCGCTTGCGGTTTCGCGGGTCCAATCCGCTCAATCGTAAGCGCATCACGACAAGAATGCTACTGCGTCGAATCGCTCAGGCTGCCGTTCACTTTGCGAGCCAGCACTTGATAGCGGGCCGCTGGTTCGGTTTTGCCCAGGGCTTGGTACATAGCCGACAGGTTTTCATAAGGCACCGACAATGATGTCGAACCCAACAGCCCCGCGTCCACCGCTTCTTCGATCAACTCCACGCCAGCGAGCGTGAGTTCCACGGCGCGCTCGCGGTCATTGGTCCGCCAGTACGACACGCCCATGCTCACCAACGCATCGCCATGCTGTTGTGGCACGGCCAAAGTCGTCACGGGAACGGGATTCAGCAACAGATCGACAGCCTGGTCGTACCACTTGCAAGCCGTGCTGTGATCTTCTTCGTGTACGGCAAAGACCGCACCGATTTGGAAGTAGAGGCGGCCCATGGTGTAACCCGTGTCGGGCAGTTCATCGCGTTGACGCGAGAGTTCGCTGAGTTTTTCCTCGGCAAGCTTGCCGAACTTCTTGGCCGATTCAGCATCACTTCGCAGATGTTCAATATCCGCGGCGTGCAGATAAGCCAAACCCAATTCCCAGTCGTACTGGCTGCAAGTAAGCACGTCGGGCGTTTCTTCGAGCAAGACTTTGACCGTTTCTTCCGCTTCTTCAACCCACAGTTTGGGATTGATCGGTTTGGCGAGATTCGTCGCCGCAGCCAAGGCACTCACGGCCACCTGCAAGCGACGTGGCAAGAAGCTCGCGTCTTCGTCGATCAACGCTTCGGCCAAAGCCGACGCCCGTTCGATCCATTGTGGCACGGCTTGGTTCTTATCTTGGAAATTGCCTTGGGCAATTTGCGTGGCAATCGCCAAGTGAGCATCAATCAACACACACTGAGCTGCATGTCGCATGGCCACGTCTTCGCTGTTGGCCAGGCCATCAGCAATCTCAATCGCTTTGCTATGAAGTTGAATCGATCGCTCGGCAACTTCCGACGAACCGAGCGACGCGAGTTGGCCCATTTCTTCCAGGGCTTCGGCGCGTTGGAGCGGCTCAACGCCTGGCAGTTCGAGAACTTTGCGTGCTTCGGCAACGGCCCGATCGTAGCGAGCCAACTGGCCAAGACATTTGGCCCACTGCAAGCGATATTCGTGATCATTCGGCGCGATTTCAACGGCCTCGGCGGCATAACGCTCGGCGGTCACGGCCTTACCCACGGCCAAATTATGGCACGAGAGCAAGTATTTGGCCTCGGCCGATTTCCGTTCAAGCGTCACCACTTGTTCGAGGTCAGCAATTGTCTGTGTGAGATTACTCTTGGCACTCTCTTTGGCTCGTAGCAAGAACAACCGCGAGCTAATCGATTCGAGCAGCACGCCGCTCACTTGTTCTTGGACGTCGGTGGATTCGCCGTCGCTGGCCATCACCATCCCGGCGGAATCAGAGAGCGTAAGAATCACGCCCCGTTCGGGATAGGCTTGATTGAAATGTGTTTTCGCGGCATCGCTCACAATCACGGGGCGAATACCTTCGAGTTGCATGCTGGTGATCATTTCGCTGATCGGCGTCGGTTTGTCGAGCGTAATCGTGATGGATTTCACGCGCTCACCGGCAAAGTTCACGTCGACCGATTTCAAGCCTTCGAATTGAAAGCTGAGAATTTTGGCATTCGTGTCGCCATTGGTTGGTGCTGTCCAATCGGAAAGCACTTCGCTGCGCGTCGAGATTCCCGGCGTAATCCCGTGAAACGTAACCGCTTCCAAAGTCGAATGCTCAGCCACAAGTGGCTCGTTCGGTTGCTCGGTCGCTTCAATCACGGGCTCGACGACCGGTTCGGCCTCGACTTCAGCAATCGGTTCTTCCACGACGGGTGGTGCTGCAACTTCAATCGCGACGGGCGCACTTTCCATGCGTGGCGGTTGAGCAGGAGCCATGGTGGGTTCAGCCAGTTCGGGCTCGTATTCCGAGATTTTCGAAATCGGCTCGAGTCGACGGCGTGTGCGCGGTTTGACAGGCGCTTTCGCGGGCTCTTCGCTGATCGTTCCCTTGGCGACGAGAATCGAGCGCTCGCCCTTGGGCTTTTGCGCGACCGCGACGACGGCGGGCTGCTCAGCTTCCCCTGACGCGGGGAAGTCCAGATCGGCGTAGCTGGAGCTCGCCATCAACAGTGCCGACAGCGCAACTTCCGCGATACGCGTAGCTCCGCTGACGATTGTGTGTTTCGAATTCCCCCCTTGCATGAACGCCCCTCCTCAGCGTCGATCCCTCCGACTCCTCATTCGTCGGTAGGTTTCTTCCCTGCTTACGGTTTGCATAACCGTCCTGCCAAAGATTTGTGAAAAGCCTCCTGGCGGCGCCTTCTACGCAACCATCATTTTTGTTATCGACCTTGACGAATGTCTGGCCTGCAACAAATGTTGCGAATAAGAAAAAATTACGCGAGGAGAAAGCCATGCTAGCGTTAGCCGGCAGCGTCCCGCTGCCGTGGAGTTAATGCCATCCAGGCACCGAAGGGCCTATTTAGAGCAACTCATCCAGAACCTCCGCCGCCCGCGCGGCTGCTCCTGTCTGGCAAAACTCAAGTGCAGAATGTACGCCCTGCTGCTGCCGTTCGTTAAACAATACGGCCGCTGCTGAAGCGGGAACTTCTGGCACTAATGCAGTCGCGATCGCGGCCAATAACGTATCGATTCCTGCGCCGGTCGTGGCACTTGTTGCGATCAAGTCGCCAGGAAGATTCGGGCCGCTGATGCGATCAATCTTGTTGACTACTAAGAGCTGCTTCTCAGGAAGTTGCAAGCCAAGACTGTTTACTTCCTGGGCAATCAATTCTTCATAAGTTGATGCTGAGCAGTCAGAAGCATCAATCACCCAGACCACAAGATCAGCATCCTTGAGCCGCTGCTTGGCGAGTTCAATCCCCGCGGTTTCGATTGCATCGCTAGCTTCATGCAGACCTGCGGTGTCGCTCAGCACGACGGGCCAACCCTCGATCACCGTGGCAGCCGTCACCACGTCGCGCGTGGTTCCCGGCTGGTCAAACACAATCGCCCGGCGATAACCCACCAGCGCATTGATGAGGCTGCTCTTCCCCACATTCGGCCGACCAGCAATCACCACCTGCCAGGGGCGCGTGAGATGCCTTCCCAATTCCGCGGTTGCCAACAAGGCAGCGATTCGTTGTTCCGCTGTCGAAGCGCCCTTCACGAGCAAATCGTGAATCGTTTCGAGTTCCAACCTCAACGCACCATGATATTGCTCCAGCAAAATTAACGCAGTCCGCGGGGAAGCGGCTTGCGCCAAGGCAATTTGTGCTTCGACTTTGAAGGCATCATCGTCTTGCCGTGCGAGCCAATCTTGCCAAGGGATCTGTTCACAACCTTGCGCTGTGAGATCAGCAGAAATCGCCGCCACCGATTGTGATCCTCCGTGGCAATGAATCTCCAGGAGTTCTGCGGCGTGACGACAAACAACGAGGTCTTCGCCATCAGAACTCCAACGTCCGTAAACAATAGACGCGATTCTCTGTTCAGCCAGACTGCGCCCGTTATTCGCACGGAAGTAATAGGCAACGGCATCAGCAGCCCGAGAGCCAGCGACCGCCACGACCGCCACCGCGCCACGGCCCGTCGGCGTGAGCACGCTAAAAACCGCGCTCACGGCTTGGCCTCGCACGAAATGGCGATTCCCGCGAGAACCAAATGCGGGATCAATCGCACTGTGAGTCCGCTTGTCTTGAGTGCATCAACAACGTGCGGTGCGTCGCCACCATTTAGAAAAAGTTCTGGCTGGCTGCCGACGGATTGACTCTGCTCGCGAATCAATTTCTCAAGGGCACCGATGAGCCCCCAATAAATCCCCGCCGACATCGCTTCGTTCGTATTCTTGCCGATCGCGTGCTGTGGAAGCTGCCAACTCTCCGGCGAAATGAGCGGCAACGATGCTGTCCCCGTGTGCAACGCACTGGCCGCCATCGTCAGCCCCGGCAGAATGGCCCCCCCTTCAAACACACCTTCCGCCGAAATCAGATTCACCGTGCAGGCTGTCCCCAGACTAATCACAATCGCCGGAGTGTTCGCGGAACGCAGGCGATTCACCGCCACGGCAGCGAGCGCCCGATCGATGCCCAACTTCTCCGGCTCGTTCACCGCCAGCTGAATCGGCAATTCCGATGTTTTGAGGATCCGTGGCGCAGCAAAACCGCTGAGCTTCAGGGTGTTGGCAACCGTTGTTGTCACTTCCGGGCTCACCGACGCGACAACGGCTTGAGGTTTGTGATCCACAAACTGCCCCAGCCACGAAGCCAACTCTTCGGCAAACTGCAACTTCGATTGATCGCGATGCGCGCAATCAAAGGTTTCCATCGGTTCTGGCAATCGCGGGGCGGCGATTGGCAATTGGCTGGGCTTCTCAGATTCACAAGCCGCGGTGTCGGGAAACCAACCAAGCTTCACGCGGCTTGTGCCGATGTCGATGGCCAACAAACCTGGCTGAATTGCCGCGCTCATTTTGCTTGCCGCTCTTTTGTGAGCAATGTGTAAGCACTCCGCACGACTTCATTGAGCCCCTGCCCCGTGACGGCGGAAAATAACAACACGGGCTTACCAATCTCCGCGGCCAGCTGATCACGCACTTCCGCCGCACCGGGGAGTTCCGCTTTGCTGACAGTGATTAACTCTGGTCGCGAGGCGAGATCGATGTCGTACTGCTCGAGCTCCGCGCGGATCGTGTGGTAGTTCTCAATGGGGTCGCTGCCATCCATCGGCGAGGGCTCGACCAAATGAATCAACACCCGCGTACGTTCCACGTGCCGCAGGAATTCATAGCCCAAACCGGCCCCTTCACTGGCCCCTTCGATGAGGCCGGGAATGTCGGCCATCGCGAACGAATGATCGGCATCGACCTGCACGATCCCCAGATTCGGAATCTTGGTCGTGAATGGATAGTCGGCAATCTCCGGCTTCGCTCGCGAAACCCGGCTCAACAGGGTGCTTTTCCCGGCGTTCGGCTTGCCTAGCAGTCCCACGTCCGCAATCACTTTCAACTCAAACGTAATCCGGCGAACTTCCCCTTCGCCCCCGCGAGTGTGCTCGCGCGGCACTTGGTTGGTCGCCGTCTTGAAGCGTGTATTTCCTTTGCCCCCTGCTCCACCACGCGCGGCGATCACCTGATCCCCCGCTTCGGCCAAATCCTTGAGCACAAAATCATGCTGGGCATCAATAACCACCGTCCCCGGCGGCACGCGGATGATCATGTCCTCAGAATTCGCGCCGTGGCAATTGCTCCCCATGCCCGGCGTGCCCGATCGAGCCCGCCAATGTTTGCGGTGCACGAGCATTTGCAAACTATCAACCCCCGGCTCGGCCACCACGATGATGCTGCCGCCGCGTCCACCATCACCCCCATCCGGTCCGCCCCGCGGAACATATTTCTCACGCCGGAAGCTGACGCACCCGTCACCCCCTTTACCGGCTTCAACATCAACAGTGACACGATCGACAAACATAGGAGATAGGACTACAGGTCTAAGGGACGATAGGACTGAGGGACTCTATTAGGTTCGCTGTTTATCGTTTCGAACAGCCTTGATAAGCCCATGTATTGCGGCAAAAGTTCGTGTGATTTGTTCTTGTAATTCTAAGTATCTTTGTTCCGAGATATAGCCTAGATCCTTGGATAGGAACAGAAAGTAGTCGACCTCGCTCAACGATCCGAGCGCAATCGTGAGAAACCTTAGATAATCGGCCTGAGAATCTCTGACTGCTCCTTCAGCAATATTAGCGGGGACACTAGCAGCTGCCCTCCGCAATTGGCTCGTTAACCCGTATCGCTCTATGTCCGGGAATTTGGCCGTGAGGCTATACACAACCAGAACAAATTCGTGACTGCGTTGCCATGCAACAATATTCTTGTAATTCCTCGCCATCGCTGAATACCCTCGAGATGTGCGAACAACTCCGTTGTACTAAATTCCTTCGTCCTATTGTCCTCTGGTCCAATTGTCCCATCGCCTCAATAAAAAAGGGATGCACCACGGGGGCGCATCCCTTGCTGTATCTAAAACTCAATCGCAGCGTTCAGCTTGCCAAGGGCAACACATTGATCCGACGACCTTCGCGGTCGAACTTCACTTCGCCGTCGATCAGGGCGAACAGAGTAAAATCTTTACCCTGGCCGACACCCTTGCCGGGATGGAACTTGTTGCCCAGCTGACGCACGAGAATATTGCCGGCGATCACTTTTTCGCCGCCGAAACGCTTCACACCCCGACGCTGGCCGTTCGAATCACGACCGTTGCGGCTGGAGCCTTGTCCTTTTTTATGTGCCATGGCAGTAGAGAGAATTGCAGGTTGCGGCAACCGAAAATCCGAAGCACCACGCCTCGCTTTTGGGTCACTCAGAGCCTGTCGATTTTAGCGGTAAACCCACTGATAGGCAATGCCTTCGCGGACCCCGTAAACCCCCGCCATGCCCGGGGCCGAACCATAGCGAATTTCCGTCTCATTTTCCTTGTAGGAATCGCCAGGACGCCAGAAATTCAGCTGCAAAACCTTGCGGGTAAACGTACGGCCCGTGCCAGGGGCAGCCCCCTTCGGAAAGTCCGCTGGGTCTTCCCAGTGGTAGGCATTGGTGAGCCCGCTCACATAAATGGCAAAGAAGTCCATCGCAGGATCAACATCTTCCCAAGTCGCCACGCCCCACAAACCACCCACGCCACGCCCCTTCTCGGGGTTCAAGAGTTGATTGCTAATTTGCACATTATTAAGCAACTCACCCTTGGGAAGTTCGCGGCGCTTGATCGCTTCCACCGCCGTCGGCATGATGCGATCCATATACGACTTGCGAATGGGATTCCCCTGTTGATCACGATCCAAACTAGTCAGCATGAACTGCGGAACAAAACGTTGCGGGCCCAACGATTGCTCAACCGTGGTGAACGTGTCGTCGTCTTTCTGCTTGGGAACCAAGCCCGCGCCGGTGTTGCGCACGCGGTAGACCATGTACCACACAAGTTTGCGTTGCATCTTGCCCGAAGGTTGTGGGATATCAACTTCCATCATCCGCAGCGGCTTGAACGAAAACTCCAAGCACCAAACGTCGCGACGGAACTCAGTGTCTTTGGCCATCTCAAACAGAGTGCGCGTATCAGACAGCAATTTCGGAGTGCGTTCCAAATCCAACTGAGCACGCAGTTCCACGACATCATGTTTGCTCACCGTGTCGGCGGGATCGAGCTGTGGAGGGATCGTGGTCAGCACGCCCGGCGCGAATTGAGGCCCCGTGTTCGCCACGTCGGCCGCTTGAGCGCGAACTTCGCTAACGGCAAGACATACAAGGGCACAAGCCAAAGCTCGCCGTAGGCAAAACCCAGCTCGCCACGAAAGAAACAAAGTAGGAACGCCGCGCATGGAATCTCTGTTCGCTAAGGGATCGAAATCAGACGCCGCCCGTCCACGGCCGCCTATTTCCAGTATAAATGCCGCCCCTCACCCCAGCAAACTTTTCCCGCCGTTAGCCGGCATCGTCCCGATGCCGTGCCATTGCCCGCAAAATCCACAAAACCGTCCCGACTATGGCTCCGGGATCTCCAGATCACGGCAGATCTTGCGTGCCAGATAGTCGTTGATTTCCCGATGGCGGGGAACCGCCGACGTCCGCTTACTCAGCGAATTCACATAAACGCTGTGATTGCCACCTTCCCGTAGGAGACGGCAATCGTGGGCTTCGAGATGCCGAATCAAATCCACTCGCTTCATGGCGCGGCCAACACAAAAGGTTCCTTAGTCACCTTTTGATCGCCCAAATCTTGCTCGGCCAACTCACGATTGGCTTCGAGTACCAGCGAAACGGCTTCCTGCAAATTCGCTCGTGCTTCCTCAAGAGTGGCACCCTGCGTATTCGCACCCGGGAGTTCCTCGACGAACGCGATAAACCCCTCGGGCACGGACATGAAGACGGCTGTGAGTTCCATGGTATTCCTGCGCTCTTATGCGTAACCTCTTATAAATACTATTATGATTTCGCCTGCCGATGGGGGCAACCTAGTTCGGCAATCCTAACGATTGACTGTAAAATTAACTGCTGTTCGCCACTTGCCTGCTAGCTTCTTATGACCTTCACCCCCCAACTCCTGGCCACCATGCAGCGCTATTGGGGCTACGACTCCTTTCGCCCGCTGCAAGCCGAGGCCATGGAAGCGGTCATGGGCAATCACGATTCGTTGGTGGTGCTCCCCACCGGTGGTGGCAAGTCGCTCTGCTTTCAAGTACCGGCCGTCTGTCGCGAGGGACTGACCCTCGTGGTCTCGCCCCTGATCTCGCTCATGAAAGATCAAGTCGACGCCTTGCGAACCTGCGGGATTCCCGCGGCAACGCTAAACAGCACGCTCACCCCCGCCGAACGTCGCAAGGTCGCCGAGCAAATTCGCTCGGGCGAATTGAAAATTGTCTACATCGCCCCCGAACGATTGCTTGGTTCGCATTCACTCGAATTCTTCCAAAGCGTCCCCCTCGAACTGATCGCCATCGACGAAGCCCATTGCATCAGCCAATGGGGTCACGATTTCCGGCCCGAGTATCGCGGGCTGGCGATTCTCAAGCAGGCCTTTCCCGGAGTCGGAGTTCACGCCTACACAGCCACCGCGGCCGAAGGCGTTCGCCAAGATATCGTTACGCAATTGGGTTTGCGTGACCCGCGAATTCTGGTCGGTTCTTTCGACCGTCCGAATTTGATTTACCAGGTGAAGCGCGCCTCCAAAAAGTTGGAGCAAATTTGTGAGCTCATCGACAAGCATCCCGGCGAAGCGGGGATTGTTTACTGCATCAGCCGTAAAGAAGTCGACCAAATGGCGGCTGATCTCAAAAAACGCGGCTATCGCACAGCTCCCTACCACGCCGGCCTGGCCGATCTAGCACGTCAGCGCAATCAAGAAGCGTTTCTCCAGGAACGCGTCGACATCATCGTGGCCACGGTCGCCTTCGGCATGGGGATCGACAAATCTAATGTGCGTTACGTCATTCACGCCGGCATGCCCAAGTCGCTGGAACACTACGTGCAAGAAAGCGGTCGCGCGGGCCGCGATGGCTTGCACGCCGATTGTCTGCTCATTCATAGCGGTCGCGATTATCAAGTCTGGCGGATGATTATCGAGAACAGCGAATCAGGACCCAACGACGGAGCACTCGCCGCTCTCCAAGCGATGACACAATTCTGCAATGGCGTGGGCTGTCGTCATCAAGCACTTGTCGGGCACTTCGGCCAAACCTTGGACCGACAAAACTGCGGCGCCTGCGACGTCTGTCTCGGTGGTCTCGAACTCGTGGACGAACCACTCATCATCGCCCAGAAAATTGTCTCCTGCGTGGCCCGCTTACAAGGACGCTTCGGCATGGATTACACCGCCAAAGTCCTCGTTGGCTCACAAGAAGAACGCATTCTTCAGCTCGGGCACAATTCGCTCAGCACCTATGGCTTGCTCAAAGAGACGAGCGTCTCGGCCGTGCGCACCTGGATCGACCAACTTGTGAGCCAAGAATTTCTCGCCAAAGAAGGCGAATACAACACCCTGGGCATTACAGCGATGGGCCGAGAATTGCTCCGCGGGAATGCCACGCCGCAACTCACCAAATCGACGAAACGCGCGGCTTCATCTCGATCTTCGCGCGAGTCCTCTGACGCCGATTGGGAAGGCGTCGATCGCGAACTCTTCGAAGAACTACGCACGCTGAGAACGGCCATCGCCACCGAACGGGGTGTGCCGCCCTATCTCGTTTTCGGCGATGCAGCACTCCGCGACATGGCCCGCATCAAACCCACCAACACGGCCGACTTTCTTGAAGTCCGCGGCGTCGGTCAGCAAAAACAGCGCGACTTCGGCGATGCCTTTGTCGAAGCCATTCGACAATATTGTTCCTAGCCTTAAACGCTAACGCCCTTGGGTTGCAACCCAAGGGCGTTGTTCATTCATGTTTACGGGCAACGCAAAATCACGTTGTGTTTTCGTCGGCCGGTTTCTCATCTTCCGATTCCCCAGCAGGTCGCTGCGGCCGCGGCGGTCCACCGCGATCAGGCCGGCCACGTCCTGGTCGACCCTCGATTCCAGGCCCACGTGGCCCCGGTCCTCCACCGCCAAAGCGATCGCGCATTTCACGCATCCGCTCGGTCAGAGCTTGAAACTCTTCGCGACTGAGTTGATCGTCGCCATTCTCATCAAAGCGATCAAAGATTCGATTTGGATCAGGACCACCCCAGCCTCCCGGGCCGCCCGCACCTTCAGGACCACGAGGTCCACGACCTTCCGGCCCGCGCGGTCCTCGCCCTTCTGGTCCACGTGGTCCTCTCGGTGCACCCGCCTCACCACCGCGCGGTGGCCCCGGAGGTCCATCAATCTGATTTTGCAGCGGTGGACGACGGCTAAATTCGCGTTCTCCCGGTGGTGGTCCCGGACGATCGTCCCCATCGGGACGCGGCGGGCGATCAGGCCGACCTTCCCGCGGCGGGCGTGGTCCACGCGGCCCACGAGTTTCTTCGGTCAATTTCATAAACTCATCGCGGCTGAGTTGTCCGTCTTGATCTGCATCAAACCGATCAAACAATTCATTCGGATCCGGAGGTGCGGGCCGACCTTCGCCACGCCCCTGTCCCTCTCCGCGGCCTCGTCCACCACCCTGTCCTTCCCCACGTCCCGGTCCACGGCCTTGTCCCTCTCCACGGCCACGACCACCACGACGTTCGCGCATCGTTTCACGCGCCGTTTGACGCTCTTCGTCATTCAATTCCCCGTCGCCATCGGCGTCAAATTCTTCAATCATTTTCGCGCGCATTTCGCCGTCGCGCTTGGGTGGTTTTTCTTCGTCTTGTGCCCATGCTCTGGCGGTGAGCAACATTGGCAAACCAAGCGCCAATAAAAATAAAACCCGTTTCATGGAATGTTCTCCTCATTTGTTGATTCCCGCCGCCATTGAAATATTGAGAAGCCGGCGGCGGAAAATGTTCTGCCTCAATGAATTCAACTCCGCGACTGCCCCACAGTTTCGCGAAATTCCACCAATGCTGAAATTCCGTCTGCTATCGCATCGTTCGGCTTATTCTTGCAGAATGTGGCTTCCACCCGCGACTTTTGCCAACAAAAATCCGTCATGAACTATCCGCTCTATCTCGCCGGCATCTTGGCCTTAGGAATTGCCGTCCAATGGCTTTCCTGGCGACTGCGCTTGCCGAGCATCGTATTGCTGCTCGTGTCGGGTTTCGTGCTGGGCCGAATTTCACCGCAAGAGCCGGGCCCCCATCAGCAACTTTTTTTCGCGGTCGTGTCACTCTCCGTGGGCATCATCCTCTTCGAAGGTGGACTGAATCTCGATTTCCGCGAAATCAAAGGGGTCCGCGGCGTTGTCTTCCGCTTGGTCAGCGTCGGCTTGGTGATCACTTGGCTCTTGACTGCCTGCTTCGCCCATTACGTCGCCGGCTTCTCGACCCAAATGTCGATCCTGCTCGGCGCGTTGCTCACCGTAAGTGGCCCCACGGTCATCATGCCGCTCTTGAATCATGTGCAGCCTGAGAAACGCATCGGTTCGCTCATTAAGTGGGAAGGAATCGTCAACGATCCCATCGGTGCCGTACTTGCGGCCTTGGTCTTCGAAATCATCTTGCATCACAGCGGCGGCGATATCGTCAGCGAATCGGCCTACCGACTCAGCTTGACCCTCCTCACCGCGATCCTGCTCAGCGCCATCAGCGCGTTTGTCTTGTTGCAAATGCTGCGTCGCTATTGGATTCCCGACTCGCTGCAAAATCCGGTGGTGCTAGCGCTCGTCGTGTTTGTGTTCGCGCTTTCCAATCAACTCAACAGCGAATCGGGGCTCGTCACGATCACGTTGCTGGGGATCATTCTCGCGAATCAACGCACCGTCCCCATTCGCCATATCATTGAGTTCAAAGAAAACTTGCGCACACTGTTGATTTCGACGCTCTTCATTGTGCTTGCCGCTCGATTGAAATTCGATGCCCAGGCGATGGCGACCCTCGGTTGGCGGAGTTTGGCCTTTGTGGCTTTGTTGATTCTCGTTGTTCGACCCGTTGCGGTCTTCTTCTCAACCGTCGGCAGCCCGCTGAACTGGAACGAGCGGATTTGCCTCGCCTGGATTCATCCCCGCGGCATCGTGGCCGCTGCGGTCAGTTCGTTGTTTGCCTTGGAAATCGTCAACGTACTCGGCGAGAATGATCCCCTGGCCATGGAATCGAATCGTTTTGTCCTCACGACATTTCTAGTGATTGTCGGCACGGTCACGGTCTATGGCATGAGCCTCGCACCGCTTGCGCGAAAGCTCGGCCTCGCCCGCCAAGATCCCCAAGGCATTCTCTTCGCGGGGGCCTCGCAAGCGGTCCGCGAAATCGCCTCCGCCATTCGCAAAGAAGGTTACAACGTGATGCTGGTCGATACCAATCCGCGCAACATTTCCAGCGCGCGCCTCGCCGGACTGCCGGTGAACCTGGCGAGCATCGGCAGCGAATTCGTCCGCGAGACGATCGATCTCTCGGGGATTGGCCGACTGCTGGCGATGACTCCCAACGACGAAGTGAACACGCTGGCCGCCATCAGCTTGGCGGAACGCTTTGACCGCTCAGAAGTCTATCAGCTTGCCAAGCACGATTCTTCCTCCGTGCGGAGTGAACGAGCCGCCACCTATCGTCGGGGCCGCATCCTGTTTGATAAACCCACGACCTTCGACCAACTTGAAGAACGAATCGAAGCGGGTCAGCAAGTGAAAGTCACCACGCTCAGCGCCGATTTCACTTTCGACGACTTTCGCAATCGCTACGGCGACACCGCGCTCGTGATGTTTCGCATCGAGGAGAAACACCGTCTCGTTGTCGCGACCACGGACGTCGAAACACCGCCCCGCGCCGGCCATAAGATTATCGCGCTCGTGGATCCACCTCCGATGACAGCGACCGCTTAGCGCGAATCCAAGACTTTGAACTTCGCCAACAGTTCCGTGAAGTTCTTGCTCAACAGCACATATTGCAACGACTCGGGATTGCGAAACATCTTGGCAATGTTCGCCGACAATCCCAATTGCACGCTCGGATCATCGCGCGGCGTGAGCAGCAAAAAGATCACGTGCGCCAGTTGACCGTCGGGAGCATCGAAATTGATCCCGGGCTCAGAGATTCCCACCGCCACAATGGCTTCTTTCAATCCCGAAATTCTCGCGTGCGGAATTGCCACGCCGTTGCCGATGCCCGTGGCCGCGATCTCTTCCCGCTGCCAGGCCAAATCTTCCACGGTTTCCAAGTCGAGATCGTAATACTGATGGGCTAAGCCAGCCAATTCGTGAATCGCTTCCCGGCTCGAAGTCGCCCGCATGTCTTGCTGAAATAGCTTGGGCGACAGCACTCGCTGCAACTTATGCGGTTGCTTCTGACGCAAGACCCACCGCATCAAGGGTCCGCTCATCGCGCTGGTGACAATCGCCATCACCACCAGTGCCACGAACAATCGTTGACGAATCACCCCCGCTTCGAGGGCCAGCAAGCCCAACACGATCTCCATCGCTCCACGAGCATTCATCGCGAAGCCCACGGCCCAAGCCTGTCGCGAAGGCATTCCTCCCCACCGCGCGCCAACCACCGCGCCAGCGAGTTTACCTACGCACGCCAACACCAGCAGCAAGACCACCAGCGAGAGATCAAACCGCGTGACGAAATTCACTCGCAAACCGATGCTGGCAAAAAACACGGGCGCGAAAATGAACGACACGAACTCTTCGAGCATCACCCGCGTGCGTTCATGCAAATGATCCGACGCCCCCACGGCCACGCCGACGATGAACGAACCGAAGATCGCATGGATGCCGATGAACTCCGTGAACGCCGCGCCGAACAACCCCAGCGTCACAATGAATCCCAACACCCCTGCGGGCCAATGGGTGTAAGCCTGCAGCACCGGCAAAGTCCAATGTATGAACCATCGCCCCACGGTCAGCACCAACCCCGCAAACAAGAGCGTGAGCATAATCGTGCTAAAAATCGTGAGACCCGTGCCGTGCGCGCCAATCATCCCCAGGATGATCGCAAAGAGCGTGAAGCCAATCAGGTCGTTGAAGATCGCCGCGCTGACGACAACCATCCCCAAATCGGTCCGGTACAGATTCAAGTCCATCAGCGTCTTGGCAATCACCGGCAGCGCCGAAATCGACATCGCCGTGGCCAGGAACAGCGCAAAGATCAGCGGGTCGCCGCCGGGGGGTCGTCCTAGCATGTCGGGAATCACCCACGCCCCGATCAAGCCCAGGGCAAACGGCACGAGCGTCCCCAGCACACCCACCTTGATCGCCGACCGGCCTTGTTCCCACACCGTCGACAGATCGACTTCCAAGCCAGCGACCAACAAGAACAGCACGATGGCCAGCGTGCTGATCCCGTGCAACACAATCGAATTGGGGCCATCCGAGGGAAAGAGAATCGCTTGCCATTCGGGCGAAATCTGCCCAAACACCGTGGGTCCCAGAATCACCCCGGCCAGCAACTCCCCCAACACCGCGGGCTGATGCAGCACACGGGCCAACTCACCCAACAGCCGCGCCATGCCGATCAACAACCCTAGCGACAACAGCATCACCGTCAGCTGGCTGGCTTCAAGATTATGCACGGCGGGATCTCAGCGGAGGGGGCCTAAGGCCGAAGTATCGACAGCGAGAAGTCTAAATGAGCGAAGTCGAATCGGCAATCGCCGCATTCTTCCTGTCCCCTCTCCCTCCGGGAGAGGGCTAGCGTGAGGGCTGGAACTGTCGAACCCCAAGGTCAGTCTTTGATCCCAAGAGCCTTGATTCGAGAATTGAGTGTAGTGGGTTTCATGCCAAGTAATGCTGCTGCGCCATTCGAGCCGTAGACTTTGCCGTTGCATTCGGCCAGGGCGGCTTTGATGTTCTTGGCCTCGAAGGCGCGCACTTCCGTGTCGGTTAGGATGGTTTTGATGGAGTTTGACTCCAGTGGCTTTGCTCGTTGCTTAGAAGTGACCTCCGGAAAATCGAATCGCAGGCGGCCGTCGGCAGAAACGATGCATGCTCGTTCCAGAGCATGTTGCAGTTCGCGGACGTTGCCCGGCCAGTCGTAGCCTTGCAGCTCCTGCACGTTGGCCAACGTCAGCCGAAGCCGTGGTCGTCCCAGTTGTCTCGACAAACGGCTCAGAAAGTGCTCGGCGAGCAACGGGATATCTTCGATTCGCTTCCGCAGAGGAGGAAGTTCCATCGGGAATACGCTCAGTCGGTAGTACAAATCCTGTCGAAACCGACCTGCTTCGGCTTCGGCACGAAGATTTCGATTCGTTGCCACAATCACCCGCACGTCAATTCGTCGAGTTCGCTCTTCACCAATCCGTTCGATCTCTCCTTCCTGTAGGACCCGCAGCAGCTTGGCTTGCAGATCCAGCGGGATTTCGCCGATTTCGTCGAGGAATAAAGTACCACCATCCGCGAGTTCGAATCGCCCGGCGCGATCACGTAGTGCGCCGGTGAAGGCACCTTTGACGTGACCAAAGAACTCACTTTCGTAGAGTTCACGCGGAACTGCAGCGCAGTTGACCTTGATCAGCGGGCGATCTGCGCGGTGACTGTGACGGTGAATCTCACGAGCGACAACTTCCTTGCCTGTACCACTTTCACCGAGAATTAACACGGCGGAGTTTGTCGGTGCGACCAATTCGATTTGTCGAGTAACAGCCTGTAACGCAGGAGCCTGACCGATCAGATCGCCAAAAGCCGCTGACTGCTGAACTTCTTCGCGAAGGTACTCGTTCTCTTGCTCAAGTCGCTTTTTGAGCGATTCAATCTCGTCCCGCGCGCGGGCATTGGCAATCGCAGCAGCAAGGTGATCGGCAATCATTCGCAGCCATTCGAAGCAGGATTCACTTGGCGCTTCCCGGGCGAACAACCCCAGTACTCCGAGTATGTCACCGCGGTGAACCAGCGGGTGGCCGGCAAACGAGACAATCCGTTCATCACGAATCCATGCCGGATCAGCGACCCAGGACTGATCGCTTACCACATCAGTGACTTCCAGCGATTGCCCTGTTTTGGCAATCTGTCCAACTTTTCTGATCCCGATGGGAAAGCGTCGAAAATCTCCGTCCAGTCTATCCCATGCTACGTGAGTACTGTCGACTGACTGACCAGCACTGGCCACCAGATGCAGACAACAATCCTGGTTCGGGCACTCGGCGGCCAAACGGCAGTTCGTGCAGTCACCCGGCAGCGGCGGTTGCGCGAGCCAAATGCGAACGAGCGCGATCGCAGGTCCTTCGGCAAGTCGTTGCACGGCCAGTGGCAGCAATTCGGACACGTGATGATGCCCGGCCAGGTCCAGCAAAAGTTGCTTGGGGTCGCCAATGAGCCCGGTGGATGGGGAGGAGATCGTCATGATTCAAGCATGGCGAAATCTCGTTGTATGTCAACGAAATATCGTGACACAACGAAATTTCGTTGACGATTTGATGGGTGCTCTTATTACCTAAGTCATTTCCTGAATGTGACTTACATATCCTCCAACTAAATGGCACGGGACGTGTATTCACTCAGTCGTCGCCAACGAATCCTTCGTCCGGTAACTGCCATAACTCTAAGAACTCTAAGAAAGGTCGTAGCAATGTCTCGCATTCATCAACTCGCCCCTGAAGCCGCTGCTGGAAAAGCCAAAGAACTACTTGATGCCGTCAACGGGAAACTCGGTCTCGTCCCCAACATGACTCGGGCGATGGTTAACTCCCCTGCTGTGCTGGAAGGATATCTGGGCCTAAGCGGTGCGCTGAGCAAGGGCAGCCTGTCAGCAAAGAACCGCGAGCAGATCGCCTTGGCTGTCGGGCAGGCCAACCATTGTGATTATTGCCTCGCGGCACATTCAACGATCGGCAAGATGGTTGGCTTGACCCAGGATCAGATCCTCGACAGCCGGCGCGGAACCGCCGTTGATCCAAAGAGTGATGCTGTCATTCGGTTCGCTCGCAAAATCGTTGAAGAACGCGGACAGGTCAGCGACTCTGACATCGCCGAAGTTCGTGCTGCCGGATTGAACGACGGGGACATTGCCGAAGTTGTCGCCAATGTCGCATTGAACATCTTCACCAACTATTTCAATCATGTGGCTGAAACTGACATCGATTTCCCCAAAGCCGAACCGATCGTCGACCATCACGAAGTGTGTGCTTCGATCCCCGGTTGCGATGAAACTCGTTGATGCAGTCGCTACTCATTTTCAGTCGTGCTCAACCTAAATTGTCACATTGTCATAAGGAAAACAGAACCATGGTTACGTTGAAAAAAACCGTCACTGCCTTGGCGCTCATCATGCTCGTTTTGCCCAATCCAACAGCCGGCGCGGCTGAGTCCGCTGCCCCAGCCGCGCAGGTTCTGCATCGCACGGTAAAAATCGATGGAGTCGACGTCTTTTACCGGGAAGCTGGGCCGAAAGACGCACCAACTCTCCTGTTATTGCATGGGTTTCCGACGTCCTCGCACATGTTTCGTAATCTGATCCCGGCTTTGGCCGACAAGTACCATGTCGTTGCCCCGGACTATCCCGGCTACGGCAACAGTTCGGCGCCGTCTGTCAGTGAATTCGACTATACGTTCGACAATCTGGCGAACGTCATCGACAAGTTTACAGAGAAGGTCGGCCTGACGAAGTATTCGATCTATCTCATGGACTACGGTGCTCCCGTCGGATTTCGTCTGGCCGCGAAACATCCGGAGCGTGTGGAAACGCTGATCGTACAAAACGGCAACGCTTACGATGAAGGACTCGACAACGACTTCTGGAAGCCCATCAAGGCCTATTGGAAAGATCGCACCGACGCACAGGGCAATGACCTGCGGTCACTGCTGACACTTGATGCCACCAAATGGCAATACACCAACGGGGTTCGCAACGTCGAAACGATTAGTCCCGACACCTGGGGCCATGTGCAGCCGCTCCTGGATCGTCCAGGAAATCAGGAGGTTCAGCTGGCTCTGTTCTACAGCTATGGAAGCAACCCGCCGCTGTATCCACAATGGCAGCAATACCTTCGCAAATACCAGCCGCCGACTCTGATCGTCTGGGGTCAGAACGACGCGATCTTCCCGGCCGCCGGGGCACACCCCTACAAGCGTGACCTAGAGAACCTGGAATTCCACCTGCTCGATACCGGCCACTTCGCCCTGGAAGAAGAGGGAGCGGCAATTGCCACTCTGATGCGAAACTTCCTTGACAAGAACGTGAAAAAGTAATCCCAGTAACTCTTTGTCTGATCCAAAAAACAGAGTTTTTTGGATCAGACGGATAGAGGAATCACACAATGACAAATCTTCGACCACCATTCACATTAGAAACTGCGACCGCTAAAGTCCGGGCCGCTGAAGATGCGTGGAACAGCCGTGATCCGCAGCGAGTCTCCCTCGCTTACACCGAAAACTCGGAGTGGCGAAATCGGGATCAGTTCCTTCAAGGCCGGGACCAGATTCGAGCATTCCTGACAGGCAAGTGGGAACGAGAACTCGACTATCGCCTCATCAAGGCGCTGTGGAGCTTCACCGACAATCGGATTGCCGTTCGTTTTCAGTACGAATATCACAACGCCTCCGGGCAGTGGTTTCGGGCTTACGGCAACGAACTCTGGGAGTTTGATGAAGAAGGTCTCATGGGTCGTCGGGAAGCGAGTATCAATGAGGTTCCCATCCAAGATTCAGAACGAAAATTCCATTGGCCTCTATCCGGTCCGCGACCTCCGGAGGACGCAGGGATTCCAGCCGTCCGATAACAACAACTTGCCACCAGCGAAGTCACGGCGGAGTTTTTCTCCCTAACGCGAAGAACACAGGATTCGTGCCATGCGTCAATATTCCAGCGATGTTGCTTTCACGCCGACAGTGAAGTCGATTCAGTCCGAGAAAGGCTCTCGCTCCGGATACGCTCGCATGGAGGACGGGGGAAGTTGGCAGACAACGGTCACTCCGGGACTCGCAGCGTTCCTCTCCGAACTTGACATGTTCTATTTGGGAACAGCCAACGCCGCAGGCCAGCCCTACATCCAGTACCGTGGCGGCCCACCGGGATTTCTCAAGGTCGTCAATGACAAAACCCTGGGCTTTGCCGACTTCGGTGGCAATCGTCAGTACATTACGCTCGGAAACATTTCCGAAAACCCGAAAGCGTTTATCTTTCTGATGGACTACGCTCTCAGCCGACGCATTAAGCTCTGGGGATCACTGCGCGTTGTCGAAGGAGATCAATCGCTAATCGATCAACTTCGCGATCCCTCCTATCCGGGGAAGGTTGAGCGGGCGATGCTGTTCGAGATCGAAGCATGGGATGTCAATTGCCCGCAGCACATCCACAAACGGTTCTCGCAGAAGCAGGTCGCTCCAGTCATTGAGCAATTGCAAGGCCGGATTGCCGATCTTGAAGCCAAGCTCAAGGCTGCCCAGACGACAGTGCAATGATCGTGAGTGAAGGCTCTCAAGGTCGGGCCCGCCAGCGCAGAAATTCCTTCCCATAGCGATGCCCGCCTTGTTAGGCAACGCAATACAGGTCGCTTACTTGGACGGCTTCCCAGTCGACTCATTGAGCTTCGCCGTGAAATCCTCAACTTTCATTCGATCGGAGTTGCTCTTGCCGACGTAACGAAAGAGTTCCTTGCCCTTCCCATCCAACGCGACGAGCGCGGGGTAATGCACGGTCTGACCGTGAAACTTATAGCCGTTGGGAATCTTGAACTCCTCAGCCAGCTTGGCATCAGGATCGCGGTAAACCTGGGGCAGATTTTTTAGGTCGTTCTTGTCGAGTTTCTCGGCCCACGACTTGATCTCCGATTCGCTGTCCGGTTTGAGAAACACATGCACGACCTCAGGATTCTGCTCGGCCAAAACAGAGTAGTCGTGCGTATATCTCAGGCAAAACGGGCATTCCGTCTTCAACAAAAAATGCAGCACGACGACTTTGCCACGATGCTTGGAAAGCTGAAACGTCGAGTCATCGGTTGCCGACTTGACCGTGAAGTCGTCCGCCGCGACAGCGACCGCCGTAAGAGTGCAAGTCAACAACGCACCACAGACGATGCCGACGAAACCACGTTGAATGATGTTGGTCATGATGTCGCAAACTCCAGAGTTAAAGAAAGATTGAATCGAGATTGCTACTGAGAGGTTATTGAAGCACTTCTTCGGATGGGCTCCAGATGGTATTTTGCCTAACGCCCAGTTTAGCTGCGGCGCCTGAACCCCATCCGCTGCAACCGGTTGTTAGCAGGCGGCTCCTATTTCATCAACTCAATCTCACCCGGCTTCCAGGTCTTGTCGAACCAAGGTTCGAGCGGGCCGTAGAGGCGCAGGATCATGAACCAGCCTTTGCCGGGCAGGGTCTGCACCCAGTTGTTCTCATAGCCTTCCGGAGCTTTCGGGCCGAAGAACACGTCCACCGAGCCGTCGGCGCTTTTCTTCAGGTTCTTATTCTGGCTGCTTACGCTTGGCGCTTTCTGGTCGGTCTGGATCATGGAGCGCGTCTGATTGTCGTAAACGATCACGGACCAGAAGTCTTTCACCGGCACGTTCGGCGGAAGGTGCATCTTATAAGTCTTCTCGCCGTCGAAGGGGTCGCCGTTCGAGTCTTGCACAGACCACGGATATTGCGAGCCTTTGCCGACCATCTTCATCTCCATCGCCGGGGTGACGCCGGTGGCGAAGTAGTAATAGAAGATGTAGCCGTCCATGTTCGTCACGCCAGGCGCGCTCTCGAACTTGTAACCCCCAAAGAAGGGCAGACGCCACGGGCTATTCGGGTAAAAGTAGGCTTCCGGTGAGCGGATTTTGAAGGCGATGGTTCGGGCGGTGACGGCTCCGATATTCGCGGCATCGGTAAGGATCTCTTTCATGCGCTCGTCGGGTGCGAACGGCTGTCCTTTCACAATGCCGATCGAAGCGAACAGCCCGAGTGTGGTGGGATCGGAGCCCTGCGGCGGCTCTTCCTGAATCACTTGGTTGAGCATGTTCCAGAACGAATAGTCACCCGGTGCGACGAAGTTGGCCGGCACGCCAGAGGCGTTGACGAACTTCATTGCCGGGGGATTGTCGGCGTCGGAGAGCTGATAAATCTTGAGGTGCTTCTTGACCGATTCAACGCTAGGCTTGGTCGAGCCATTAACGACGAAGGCGCGAAACACGAACCAATTGCCGTAGGTGTTCGGCCGCAGGACAAAATATCCCGCGGGTACCTCGCCCTTGTAGCCGGGCGGCAGGACCAAATACTTGCCCCCTTTGCCACGGTCTTCTCCGGTGATACCGACATCGCCGACCCAGCGATACCAGAAGTCGTTCACTAATCCAAGCACTTCCGGGGGCGCTTCGATGACCAGCGGGCCTTTCTTGGTGTCGATCCACATGAAGTTGTAGATCGTGTTGTCGTTGGCCGTGAGTTCGACTGTGCGCGGATCAACGAGGTTTTCCCAGATCACGTCGGTCTGGTTGTCCGGGCCGAACTGGCGGATCGAATCACGCATGCCGGCCTGATTCACGATCGGGATGGCCATGAGGTAGGCCTGCAAGGCGCGGGAACGGTCGAGGTTGTCATAAATCTTCTCGACGGTATCGGCCGAAGGGTAGCCATAGCTTAGATTAAGCGTGCCAATGGAACTCTCAATTTTGTCCGGTACGGCAACGCCCGGTGCGATGGGTGTGGTCATCTTCATTTGCTGCGAGTCCTGAGCGTAGCTGCCTGTTGCCCATAAGAGGCAAGGCAGGGCTACCGCGAGAACGTATTTGTTGAAGTTGTGTTTCATGAGCTTCTCACAGATTTGATATTGGTTATGGCCGCAGCCAGAGCTTGCTAACTTGTTATTAGACAGGAAGTTGATCAGTCAGCCCAGCATCTTTCAGCAAGCATGATGACGGGCCTCCAGCGGGCGCGTAGTTCGAGGTTGGGAGGACTCTCGATAACCCCACAATCTACTCGAGAACTCACGCTGCACCAGTTACCGAGACGCCCGCCGCGGTGGATAGGTGTCGCTTGCAACAAAAAGTGTTATCCGTCGATCACCTCGCGTGCTGCGCACACCGATGCCGACGAAACGACCTTGAATTGTGTTGGTCATGATGTCGCAAACTCCAGAGTTACAGAGACATGAAATCGAGATCACGCCGGAATCGCCTAGCCAGCCGATCGGCAGAAGCCAATTGTAATTTCCCCGCAACGCCCCACAAGACAAGGTAACGCCGTAGCAGGCGACAACCAACTGAGCCCCGCGGATTCTTCCAGTCCCCTCTCCCTCCGGGAGAGGGCTACGGTGAGGGCGTCATGAAAAAAACATTCGCCTTGAGTGCGTACCAAATCGCTTCCAAGACTGCATCGGTATCTTGAAGCACTACATAGTTCCAAAAACGCATGGCACGCCCACCTTATGCAAGCTGGTCGGTTGGCATATAAACTCATGTTCAGCCACTCGGCCTGCGGCAAGGGCGCAACCAAACCGCAAAAGAGAGCAGACTAGTAGCTTTTCGCGGTCAGCGTGCCCTCGATATCGTCGTACGTTAGCCGCCAGCGGACTTCGCCGGGCTGACGGAACTCGATCGGCTCCGTCCGAAGTTCATCCCGCCGTCCGAGTGAAAACGAAAACGTTTTCAGCGGCACATCGTCAAATTCAGCTTTGCCTTCGCCATTTGTCTTTTTCGACTCCAGTATGTTGCTTGATGGATAAAGCTCTGCGCCGCACAGTTCGAGCTTATAATCAGCCAATGGCTGGCCGTTCGGTTTAATCAGCTCAACGATAACCTGTGCCGCGCGCAACATAACGAAGTCTAACTTGTACGGCTGACCACGATAAACGATGGCCTCGAAGTGCCAACCACCCTCGTCGAAATCCTTCGGCCGATAATTCGCCATGCCGAGATTTCCGTTTTGACACAAGTCACGTTCATAGAATCCAGGTTTACTGGCGTAAATCGTCGCTGCTTGAAGATTCGGTCCACCATCAAGGCTTAACATCCCAGGACCGAAGTGAAGCTCATAGCGCCCCGCGGCGTCAGTTTTCACCGGCGTACTTGTTCGCAACGTGCCAATGCCGGTAGCCGCGCGAACTTCAACGCCTTCCATTGGACGCCCCTCGCCGTCAGTGACGAGGCCCGAGACGATAAACTGGTTGTCGGGCGCTTCGGGCGTCGGCCCGATCGACGCCTCACCATCCAGCTCGATGTCGATTCTTCCAAACTGCCCTTGATTCACCCACAGGAGCGTGCGCTCGTCCGCCCAGGCCAATTCCGCCGCCCCGTGGTTGAGCACCTTTCGTAAGCCGCTGCCGTCAGGATGCACGATCCACACATCGTCGCGACTACCTTTTTCCTTTTCTTCGTTTCGCGACGACGTGCAATGACTGTAGGCGAGCCATTTTCCGTCCGGCGACCACACGGCGCCATACGACCCGCTCATTGACCATGAATAGGGCTCTTTTGTCGACACATTGGCCGGTGGGTCCGTGACGCGTGTGATCTGTGTCTCGCCGCTTTTAATAAACTTCCCCACGTCCAGTACGCCGATGGCGCCGTCCATCGGTGTGCCGTCCAGCCAGCTGCCGCCTTGCACGATGTCGGTGACGATCGCTAAGCGATTGCAGTCCGGCGACCAATCGGCAGCCGTACCCTTTACCACGGGCCGATGCATCTTGCCGGTCTCCCGTTCGACAATGACCAGCGTATAGTCCTTCACATAGTGGCCGATGCCGCAGGCTAGGTACTCAGAATCGGGCGACCAGGACGGTAAGTTTGCGACTGTCCCATCGACAACATGCCTCACCGACTGCGTCGCCAAGTCCACTAGAAACAGCCCGTGTACTTGATTGATGTCAGGATGAGCCTTGAAGTACCGCCGGCGTTCCTCATCACTTTCGAACTTTCGATCGATCTCGGCATAGTTGCCGCAAAATGAGATGGTCTTGCCATCGGGCGACAGGCATTGATGAAAGTACGAGTCGCAGCCCGGCGGCATCCGCAGCTCACCGGCCGGCTTGCCCTCCAAGTCGATCAGCTCAAAGCCATCTTCGCCGTGTTTCGTAACGTACGCGACGTGGTCGTTGCCGTACCACTGCACTTCGTCGACGGCTTCGGCTCCGAGCGGCAACGCACGCCGATGAGAGCCCTCAGCATCGCCCACAATAATTCGCACCTTCTGCTCGCCTTTCGGGCCGACAGCGGTCTGGCCATAGGCGATGTGTCGGCGATCGGGCGAGATCAGCTGGCTTACCGGCGTGGCCTGCTCTTCCGCGGCGAGCCTGGCCGTCGGCAAAAGCATGATTGCGACGATGGCCAGTGCAGTCATACGCCGAAGTTGGCCCATCCAATGATTTGTCGCATACATCGCAATTGCCTCGACAGATAACGAAGCCCAGCCGTTAGACACTAATTCATTGAACCGAATTCCAATGAATCTGCCAACAGGAACTGCAATTCACTAGCAAACTGCGGGTCGCCGGTGCGTCCCGAGAGAGTGCGTAATGACGAACCGACGTTAGCTGTTTAATAGCGAGTCATTATGGCGAAAGAACTCGGGAAGCTCAAATATTCGCCTAGCCAAAAAGCATTGCCAGGCAACAAACGAGGACTGGGGTGCATAGGCATTTGTTAAATTTTTCCGTCTACTAATCCTTCGTCCCAATGAGCCGCGCAACACCGTCGCGCAGCGACGGTCGGCTAGCCGCGGATTCTTCCAGTCCCCTCTCCCTCCGGGAGAGGGTTAGGGTGCGGGCTTCTCGGAAAAAACATTCGCGTTGAGCGCGTACCAAATCGTTTCCAAGACTGCATCGGTATCTTGTAGCGCTAAGTAATTCCAAGAACGCATGACAAGCCCTCCTGGGGAAGATAACGATCAAACACAGCGACCGCCGCCGGAAACGCCCGGTCGGCTGCAACAGTCGCGGCCAAATTACCTGAACCGTCCACCTGCCCGGCGGTGCGCTGCAGCGCCATGGTTAGGCGACGTTGTGACTAGGCCTTTCATAGCCTTGCCTCTCCCAATAACCTCACTATTCGAAAGCGATTGTATCGCTGCAAAAAAATGGGATAGACATTTACATACAGGTTGATGGCGAAGATCATAAGAAACTGTTCTACGGACAATCGTGGAAATCTAAATACCAAAATGCAACCGATAAGAAGCAAGGCCAGCACATGAATTGTTTCGTTCCTCCTTGTTTCCCACTCGAGCCGCTTCAGTTCTGCCTTTAGGACCCCTCGACCTCCCTGAATCGCCCTCGTTCCGCGCAGACGGAAGAGCAACAACTCAGTAGGCAGGAGATATCTTTTGAAGAATCTCACACCCAAGAACTCGTATATGGATCGTCCGCGCCATTGTTCGAGCTTCCTTGGTTCGAAGTATTTTTGGCATGACATTTTTAGGGAGTGTGCCGCCGTCTAACAAGAATTCTAAGGGGTAGCGCCGCATAGTGCTCGAAAAACGGACTTATACGGCGCTCGGCCGTATATTACGCCTCCGCCGTGGACCCTTCGATTCACGGTTCTGTCCCGGCAACAGTTTAGCGGCGACTAGCACCCTCAGCAATCAATTCAAAAAGCAGTTCTGCCCCAGCAGGGGGCGTTTTCACAAAAATGCATCGGCGGGGCGGCTCATCTGCCGGCGGACGCATCAGCCGCTACACCTTGCCGACCGTACCAATTCGCAATGGTCTTTCGCTCCGACCGCACTTCCGGCAGTGGCGAGGCGCGGTCACTCCGACTACGCCGGGCAGCGCGTTCAGACCTACGTTTGAGACCAAGGACGAACCGACATTAACTGTGAGGTAGCGAGCTTCTTGGCGAGAGAGGGAGTTCGTTAAACGTCAACTCAAATTGTGTCCGACTTCTTGAGATTGCACCGCCGACACAAGAGCTGCACGTTCGCGTCGGAATTGCTACCACCCTTGGCCACAGGCACGATGTGATCGAATTCCAAATAGTCACTCGCACCGCATTCAGCACAACGACCGCTATATCGCTGCCAAACTCGTTGCCGCACCTCTCGTGGAATGTGTCGTGAACGACGATTTTCATCCTGATTCACCAGCGTTTGATTTGCCATACGCAACGCCCCCTCGAAAATCGCTGCCGGGACCCGGCCCCCTTCAAGGCAAACAAACTGTTGAATTGGCGCATTCTTAAGCTGAACGGAAATTACTCCACGTGAAATATCGTGACTGATAATTTTTGCATAACCATAAGTTTCAGATTTTGTAGGAGAATTGAATAGTATGCGAGAATCAGTGACTGTCAGGAAACCATCATGTGTATCTGTCTTGGGACCGCTTTTTAGTAAACGCAAACATCTCCATAAAGCTTGTCCATGATAATGCACCAATTCTCCAGCTTTAATGTTGACCCCGGTTGGCGCATTGCGCGTCGGCAACTTCCCAGTTCTAATGTTGGTAAGTAACCGTAATTGTTGCAACTCCGTCAAAATATAGGCTTCCACATCAGAGGGAAGATCAAAAAGTTTGACAAGCTGCCTGAGCGAATCCTCTTCTTCAGCCGTCAAAACGTCATCTTCTTTGGCATCAGCTAGAGCATGTTCAACATATCGCACTGCCTGAGATTGAATTGCTTTGAGGACAACTTCTCGTGTCAAGCCAAGCTTTGTGGCCGACATGACCATCTTATCTAAAGCATCATGCACAGGCTGATTGTCTGCCACCGAAGCTGCAAAGATCCCACGTAAAAACTGCTCGCCTTCGGTGCGGAAAAATTCCTGCACGAACTGATTGAGCGGCATCCCTCCTGCTTTGGCAACTTCTTCGAGATAATCAGCCTCCTCATTCGAGATTTCTCCATCGTCCATGAACCTTGCTAACGCTTTTGCAAACCGTGGCCGGGCGTTTTCCAAATTCACTGCTCGCAAAGTCGAATCAGGAATCTCAAGGCAATTGGCCACCCAGGCTAAAATATCTCGTTCCGATTTTTGTACACGACCATCAGCCCAAGCCTTCGTTAGCAACTTTTGATAGACGTTGATTTTTGCCTGACTCAAGTGCTTCTCTTTACAAGGACGGTCTCCCAGCACCTCAGACAGCACAAAGGCTCGCTTTCGCTGGTTGATTCCTTGGTCGAGCAAGTGAGTCAACTCTTTAACTTCAATGTCATTTTCCGGATCAACAACGTTATCAAAACAGTTTTTTACCCACTTCAGAAAAGCCATTAAATTGCCCTTGAATAACAGGTCCTGGCGACTTTACTTGTTTGATAAGCACGCACCTGTGCGTTGGCATCATAATTTATTCTTCAATTGCTAGCCAAGTACTCAAATCAAAAAGCTACATAGCACTGACACTTCGTCCTGAAGATGCGCCGAATTCGTAAAGACAACGCAGAATCCGCTGCGGCGGATCAGTGCCACTTGCAACAAGACGTGATGGGCGTCGATCACCGTTTGTGCTGCGCACACGGGAATGACGGAAAACCCGGCCTCTCAGAGGCCAGCCACAGGAGAGAAGAAACCCTCACCCTAGCCCTCTCCCTGAGCCGCGTTATTTGATGACAAGGGGGCGAGGGAACAAAGGACAGAGGCGAGGCACAAAGGAAGCTCAGCGGCTGGAAGCCACCGTTACGAAGAAGACGTCAGCCACGGGAGAGAAGAAACCCTCCCCTAGCCCCTCCCGGAGGGAGGGAGATTATGATCAAGCCCTCCCACTGAGTACAGCGGGAGGGGGATAAGAACCCCACGCTAGCGCGTTTGGGCTCATAAATTCTTACTCCCCCTCCTCCGACATCTCTTCCTTATTCGTGCTATTCGTTTGATTCGTGGTTGCCTTCCCTCCATGACCTCTGTGGTTCAAAAATCTTCCACTCCGGCGAAAAATCCCCCGCGTCCTCCGCGCCTCTGCGTGAAAATCTCCTCCCCGATTTTTGTCGAATTTGGCCGCGCAATCTGCTATGTTCACTCTTGTTCCAAGCGAAGAATCCTAAGAAAAACCCTAGGAGTCGCGGGTACGTTATCCGGCGCGTTTGATTTGTCAAACGAATCTCGGCTGGCACTTGCTGCAAGCTGGGAAACGGTCTCGAGAGGCGCCGTCAGGTAACGAAACGTCAGCGACGGTTCAAACCCCGGGTGATCTCGCGGATTTGTGCGCGAAGAACACGTTCTTTGAAACGTGGGCGCCCACGCTCTAGAAACATGCAGCAGGTCATGTTGAATCAGAAACCCTTCGAGCCGACGACGACTTTGTCGTTTGGCCGTTTCTTGCTGCGCGCTCGGTGCGAGTCGCGAAAATCACCGGGCCACAACTTCCAGTGCAGACGCCCCCAGCACCAAATTCGGACTCAAATTAAAAAAACGCGCGTTTGCTTGGACGAAACCACTATAGGTAGTAGGCAAACTGAAGCGACCACAACATATAGTGGTCAAACTGTCCGCGAAGTCAGCGTCCACTCCGCCACGAACGGGGCACGGCTGGCGCGGAGTTCTCGCGGACTTGTGTAGCGACGCACCGGCACCAAGTCGGCCTCCGCATGGATGAGAAATTCCGTTTCACGAAACGGCCAAGGATCGAAAACAATCCGGCAAGGGCCACCGGGCGGTTGCTCGCTCGCCGGGCGGATCTCGTGGATGAGCGTCCAATTTTCCGCGAAGGAAAACGGCTGCGGATAACGGCGTGTTTGTTCCCCTGGAACCGGATACTGCGAACAGGGCCACAAGCTCAGGACGTCGAACAGTTGCAGCCACTTGAGCGCTTCGCCAGCGAGTTCGGCCGTGTGCAGCGCTTCGTCGCGGGCATGCCAACGGGCGAACCACTCGCTTCGCTGGACCGCCAAGCGGTGCAGCCAATCGCGGGCGATCGGTTCATTGGCATGCTGACCGACCGTACAAAGTAGCGCACTGAAATGACCCGCCACAACCCAAGCCGCCAGATCGCCGAGGGACTTTGCCACTTGAATCGACCGATCCCAAATCGAAAATGCTTCCTCGGTGGGAAGTTCCAAAAACGATAACGGCCAGCCATGCTCAGCATCGAGCCGCGGATCGTGTTCCCATTCAAGCCAACCGTCGTCGTGATGCGTGATCGCGTCGAGGAGTTCCCGTCGTACGGAAGACGACTCCGCGCTGGACGGACCAAACCGATCGATGCAGCGGCATGCCAACTCGCCGCTCAGCCGGGCGTGTTCTACTTGCGAAATCAGCAGCCACTGGGGTTGGCCATCGGCAAATCGAAGCTCCCGGCGAATCATGGCTGGCTCCTGAACATAAAAAATGCCGGGGGTGGTTACGCCCCCGGCATTATGATTACGCTGATCGACGTCTATCGACTACACCGCGGCGTAGTAGCTGGCGAACTTACCGATCGAAACTGGTTTGATCTTCGAAGCTTGGCCAGCCTGACCAAACGCGACCATGCGGTCGATGCAGACCTTTTTCATCGCGTCGCGGGCAGGCTTGAGATAGTCGCGAGGATCGAATTTCTCGGGGGTTTCCATGAACACCTTGCGAATCGCACCGGTGATGGCCAACCGATTGTCGGTATCGACGTTGATCTTGCGCACGCCGTGCTTGATGCCACGTTGGATTTCCTCGACCGGCACGCCCCAGGTTTGCTTGAGCTGGCCGCCGAACTTGTTGATGATGTCCTGCAAGTCTTGCGGCACGCTGCTCGAACCGTGCATCACCAAGTGGCAATTCGGCAAGCGGCGGTGAATCTCTTCGATGCGGTCCATGGCCAGCACTTCGCCGGTTGGCTTGGCGGTGAATTTGTAAGCTCCGTGGCTCGTGCCAATCGCAACCGCCAAGGCGTCGACGCCGGTTTCCGAGACAAAGCGTTCGGCCTCGTCGGGATCGGTCAGCAATTGATCGTGCGACAACGCGCCGGTAGCTCCGTGGCCATCTTCCTGCTCGCCTTCGCCGGAAACCAACGAACCCAGGCAGCCGAGTTCGCCTTCGACCGACACGCCCTGAGCATGAGCCGATTTTACGACGTCCTTGGTGACCTTCACGTTGTAGTCGTAGCTCGCGGGGGTTTTGCCGTCGGCTTCGAGCGAACCGTCCATCATCACGCTGGTAAAGCCATTCTCGATCGCGCTCTTGCAGGTTTCGGGACTATTGCCGTGGTCCTGGTGCATGACGATAGGAATCTCGGGATACAACTCAGCAGCGGCAAGCATGAGGTGACGCAGGTAATTGTCCTGCGAGTAAGAGCGGGCGCCACGGCTCGCTTGCACGATCACGGGAGAGTTCGTCTCCTTGGCGGCTTCCATAATCGCTTGGATTTGCTCCATGTTGTTCACATTGAACGCGGCCAAGCCGTAGTCATTTTCGGCGGCGTGATCCAACAACAATCGCATGGGTACCAGTGGCATAGGAAACTCCTTGGTCTAAAACTCACTTACGTGTCTGGCTGGTCTATAAACGAACCCGGATTATACCAAGTTCAAGACGGCTCGCGGAGGGGGCCACGCAGGGCCTGTCCTCTGCCTGCCAACTCATTTGGCGGCCGCAGAAACGTCGGCCAGAATTTCGCTGTCGGGGACTTGCAACAGGCGGATGAGCACCAATTTTTGCTCGGCTACGCCAGCCCGCTCTTCGGCGTGGAAGGCACTCCCCAAACTGGCCGGCGCGTCAGGAATTCCGGACACGATCAGCAATTCACCGGCGGCAAGTGGCACGCTCATTTTCATCTGGTCGAAGACTTTCCGTTCACGCGACGGTGTGACCACCAGAATCCCCTGGTCACTGCCAGCGTAGCGATTGCGCATCTCGCCGTGCTGAAGCTCGGGCACAAGCTCGACTTTCACACGCTGAGCCGGCAGAGTCTGGGCGCGCAGCGAATAGACCCCCTGCACTTCTTGGTAGCTCTTGCCTTGCAAGCCACTTTCGGTGTTAAGCAAGACATTAAGCAAGGGTTGGACTTCGGAAGTTTGAATCGTGGCGGGCTCACCCCGTTTGAGTTGCAAAACACGGCGGGTCACTTTGGGCGTCGCCGAATGTTCGTCGATCACGCGTTCTTTCGTTTCCTCGGGCATTTCGCTTTGCAGATTCAGCGATTTGGCCAAGGCATCGGGCAATGTCCCGGCAATTACCCCGGCGCGAAAGCCGTTGCTTACCAACCTATTACGTACATCGAGATCAAGCCGCTGCTCATCGGCCGCTTGCCAGAGCTCCTTGTTCAATTGCTTATCATCGGCTGGCACGCGAACCTGAAAGATTTCGAGCGTCACCCGATCGGACCCTGTACGCACGGCTTTGAGAATCGATTGGGGCGTACTGACAGCCGCCGTGGTGAGCACGGCACCGCATCCTGTGAACAGCGCCAGGCAACTCATCAAACCGAGCAGCACACAGTGCGTGAACCAGCGTTGATAGGGTTTCTGGCCAGACATAGCGTTACCGTGCCGAGGGGTAGTTCCCCACGCGATTGGTCGAGCAAAACAGACGAAAGAGGCGGCGACTGTACGAATCTGCCCATGATTCGTCAATTGAAACTGGCAGTGCTAGCGGACGCTACTGCCGCACAAGCCGCGGTGCCCGCCAACGTTGGCCACGAATCGAACCATATTCGGCAACGAGTTCCGAAAATGATAGCGATAAGAACTCGTACAAATGGCTTGGCGGATCGAGGGCTAACCAGGATTGCGCCAGACGCTTCATCTGGACATCATAGCTTTCCCGGGAAGGGCCATGAGCGTAACAACGCCCCGCATGACGGCGGAGATCTCCATTAAACTCCGGCGCGATGTGCCACAGTTCGTGAAAGACCGTGATAAGCTTTTCTTCCAGCGACGTGTTTTGAAATCGCGGCAAGTAGAAGCTCAGGAGATACAGATAATCCCGGCCGAGCTCGTCTTTTAAGGGTTCAACCGTCCAGCTCACACCGCGGACGACCTTTTGCTCGGCACCGTGAGCAAATCGGAGCGGAGTCAGCGATGCATACATGCCGTGGGAAACGTCGCGGCGCGTTTGGCTGATATTGAACGCGACGCGACTTACATCGACATAACTGAACTCAGGCGATCGCGCGGCAATATCCGCGCAGAGCCGACGCATGGAATGCGTGAAATCGAAAGCGTGACGCGGGCTCTCCATAGCCGCTCCACAATCGAACAGGAGGAAATCTCAAATCACTCCGCGGCGGGAGCTACGCTTGTCTCAGCAGCTGGTTCGGACTTTGCGGCAGTTGCGGGCTCGGCATCTTCGAACGCTGGCTTCTGGCTGCGTTGGACTACGCGGTCACGAACGCCGACAAATTCCAGAATCGCCTGCACGCCGGCATCGCCAAGACGTGGTTGGGCCAAACGCACGATGCGTGTATAACCACCGGGACGCTCTGCAAACCGAGGAGCAATTTCAGCAAACAAGATGCTGACCGCTTGCTTATCACCGAGAAGCTGAATACAACGACGGCGAGCAGCCACGGCCGGTGCCACCGCTTGGGCCCACGCGGTCCATTGATCGCTTTCACGCCACTTCTTCCATTCCTGGCTGCCACGTTCGGCCGACGTGCCATGTTCACGGGCAGCTTCCTGAGCCGACAGCGAACGGCGGGCAATCGTAACGCACTTCTCGACCAAGGGGCGAACTTCCTTTGCCTTGGCGATTGTCGTGATGATACGACCCTTCACCTTGGGCTTGTTTTCATCGAATTCGGCATCGCGCTCGGTAAGGATCAGCGCGCTGGCCAAGTTACGCAGCAAGGCTCGTTGGTGTTTCGGATTGCGGCCGAGCTTGCGGCCTTTATTGCGATGTCTCATGTTCAGTCGCCAATCAGGAAAATGCTAACACGGGTAGGTGTTAGTGGTTAATTTCAGTTTTTTTAGTGAGCCGCTGCGGAAGTTGGAATACGCATACCCAAATGCAAGTTCAAGTCACGCAGCTTTTGACGAACTTCAGCCAACGTGGTTTCGCCAAAGTTTCGCACTTCGAGCAGTTGGTCTTCGGTCTTCGATACGAGATCACGCACGAACATAATGTGCTCGGCTTCCAAACAGTTGCTAGCTCGCACCGAAAGATTCAATTCGGAAATACTCATGTTGAGCTTGGATTCCAAAGCAGAGTCCATCGTCAGCGGGATGCCACTGCGTGAAGGAGCATGAACTTGTGGGCCCAACTCGGTGTATTGCACAAACGGAGTAAGATGCTTACGCAGAATCTTGGCAGCTTCGACCATTGCCATTTCCGGATTCACCGAGCCATCGGTTTGCACTTCGAGCACCAACTTATCGTAGTTGGTCTTTTGACCAACGCGAGTTTCTTCAATTGCGTAACGCACCCGGGTGACGGGGCTAAAAATCGCATCGATGGGAATGATACCGATTTCTTGGCTATTCGCGCTATGCTCGGTGGACGGCACATAACCTCGGCCATTCTCGACAACCATTTCGACGACGAACGGCACGTTGTCGGTCAGATTGGCGATCACCAAATCTTTATTGATAACTTCCACGGATTCATCGGTTTCGATATCGGCGGCGGTAACAACACCAGGGGTGTTCCGCTCGACACGCAAAACCTTTGTCGAGTCGCTGTAGTTCTTCACAACAAGCGACTTGATATTAAGAACGATATCGGTCACGTCTTCCAATACACCTGGAATCGTGGTGAATTCGTGCTGGGCATTGTGAACTTTGATCTGCGTGACCGCGCTGCCTTCCAAGCTCGAAAGCAACACGCGACGCAAGCCGTTACCAATGGTCGAACCAAAACCGCGCTCGAACGGCTCGGCGATGAACTTACCGTAAGTAGCAGATAAAGTTTCGGCCTCACAAATCACTTTGCTCGGCAATTCAAGCCCACGCCAACGGATATGCATCGGATACCTCCACCCTTCAAGTAGCGGATCTGTTCTTTTGATTCAAAATCGCCTGCGGCTCAAAATTCAGCCAGCATTAACGAGAACAAAGCTCGACGATCAACTGTGTTTGCACCGGCAACGAAGTGTCTTCGGCCACCGGCAGACGGCTCACGATTCCTTCGGGGATATCTCCACCGGAAACCGAAAGAAAATCTGGTACATCGCTGGTATGGTCGGCCAACACGCCGCGTACCAAATCAAGACTCTTAGCCCGATTCTTCACGCGAATGACGTCGCCCACATTCACCATGTAGCTGGAAATATCGCAGCGACGGCCATTGACGGTCACGTGACCATGATTGACCAACTGGCGAGCGGCAGCACGGCTGGCACCAAAGCCCATCCGATGCACGACGTTATCCAGGCGACGCTCAAGCAAACCCATCAGGGCATCGCCCGTGTTGCCTTTGCTGTGCTCCGCTTTTTCAAAATAGCGGCGGAACTGACGTTCCAAGACACCGTAGTAATGCTTGACCTTTTGCTTCTCGCGCAAGTGCAGGCCGTAATCGGTCAGCTTGCCACGCTTGGCTTGCTGCTGGCCCGGCGGCACGGGGCGGCGGTCGATCGCACACTTGGAGCTATCGCAGCGAACGCCCTTCAAAAATAACTTCAGGCCGTCGCGACGACACAAACGGCAAACAGGTCCGGTATATCTAGCCATAAATCAATCTTTACAAATGTTCTGTGAATAAACTTGCGATAACGCCCTTAGACACGGCGCTTCTTGCGAGGACGGCAACCGTTATGCGGCAGCGGGGTCACATCCTCAATCGATTTCACTTTTAGTCCGGCAGCCTCAAGCGCGGTGATCGCACTTTCACGACCGCTGCCCGGACCTTTGACTTTCACTTCGACGTCCTTGACGCCAAACTTCTTGGCCTTTTCCGCGGCCTGCTGAGCGGCACTCTGACCGGCAAACGGAGTGCTCTTGCGGCTTCCCTTGAAACCACTCGTGCCCGCGCTGGCCCAACACAACGTATCACCCTTCGTGTCGGTGATCGTCACGGTGGTGTTATTGAAGGTCGACTTGATGTGCGCGATCACAACGGTCACGTTGCGACGCACGGTTTTCTTCTTCACCTTGGTTGGTTTAACTTGCTTGGCCACTGTAAGCCGTACTCCAAATCTTGATTATTTGAACGGGGTATTGTTTTGACGAAAAGCTGACGACTATCGCAGGTCTTTAACGCCCTTCTTGCCGGCGACGGTCTTCTTCGGACCCTTACGCGTACGAGCGTTCGTCTTGGTGCGTTGACCACGCACGGGAAGACCACGACGGTGGCGAATACCGCGGTAACAGGCGATATCACGCAAGCGAGAAATATTCTGGCTCACCTGGCGGCGCAGCTGACCTTCAACGACGTAATCCTTGTCGAGTAGTGCCGCGAGACGAGCGACTTCGTCTTCACCCAGATCGCGAGCACGTCCGTGAGGATCGATGCCTGCCTTATTGCACAACTCGCGTGCGATCTTCGGCCCCACTCCATAGAGATAGGTCAACGAGATCACGGTCGGACGATCGGTCGGAATATCGACACCTAACAAACGCGGCATCTGTCACTCACTCCAAAAAAAATCGCAATCGTTCAGCACGATTGCCGGTTATTCATTCAAAAACGATGCGAGATTCGAAGACGGCATTTTGTAACGCCGTCCTTTCGCATTAACCCTGACGCTGCTTATGGCGAGGATTGGAACACACGACGTATACTACGCCGCGGCGGCGCACGACCTTGCACTTATCGCACATGGCTTTCACGCTGGCTCGAACTTTCATCTCTAAGCTCCCTAGCTTGCGAGCAATGGATACTCGCGAAACATATGAATATAGACCTTTTCGGCCCTAGCATTCAAGGCCTTCCCGGCGGGCAAAATCGCGATTTTTCGCGGACTTTTCGCCGAGATCGAAATTTTCTCAACCGACACGCTCCCCTAAACCGCAATTTCCCCCATCTCAGCAGGCGTAGGGGCAATCGTTAGCAGCGTCGGGCCATCGGCCGTGATGGCAATCGTATGCTCGAAATGCGCGCTGAATTTGCCATCGGCAGTCACTTGCGTCCAGTCATCTGAGAGCATCTTGACCCGCTTAGTGCCCATATTCACCATCGGCTCGACGGCGATCACTAGGCCCGGCTCGATCCGAAAATCGGCACTGCCACGCAAACTCCGGCTGGCGTAGTTCGGTACCTGCGGATCCTCGTGCATTTCCCGGCCAATTCCGTGACCCACGAAATTCTCAACCGAGGAAAAGCCATTGTCCGACACGAACTGGGCCATCTGCTCGGCAATCTGGCTCCAATAATTCTTGACGTTCAGGAGTTCAATCGCCAGCTCAAGGGTTTGCTCGGTAACGTCTAGCAGCTTTTGCACCTCGGGGCTCACCCGACCCACTTTGTAGGTGTAGGCCGCGTCACCGCACCAGCCATTCAACCGACACCCCGTGTCGACGCTGACAATATCACCCTCTTCGAGCGGTTTGTTACTGGGGATTCCATGCACCACCGCCTCGTTGATCGACATGCACGTGACGGCTGGAAAAGGCCGCTTTTTCTTGGCCGAATTCGGATAGTTTTTAAAGAGCGGCACCGCGCCCAAACTATCGAAATGCTGCTCAACCGCACGGTCGATCTCGGCGGTGGTCGCGCCGGGTCGGATCATCTCACCCACGATCTGATGCGCCCGCCAGACGGCTAATCCCGCCTGACGCATCAGTCCTATTTCGCGTGGTGATTTTAACTGAATCATCTGTGGTGGATGGCAAACTTTTCAGACGAGCCCTTCGCTACGCTTGGAAAATTCACGCTCTCTTTCTACTTGCCGCTGTTCCGGCCGCTTCAACCGCCGCCATAATTCTATCGAACACTTCGTCTGTTTTCCCAACGCCATCAATTTTATGCAGGATGCCCCGCTCGCGATAATATTCCAGCAACGGGCGGGTGAGCTCGTCGAACTGCTTGAGCCGCTCTGCCACGATCGCACGATGGTCATCCTCGCGGCCGCGGCCAGCCAGCCGACGGAGCAATTCATCCAGCGGCACGAAGATCTGGATAACCACGCCAAGCGGCTCTTGATGCTCGCCCAGCCATTCATCCAAGGCGACCGCCTGGGGGACCGTCCGCGGGAAGCCATCGATGATGCTGCCGTTTTCGCAGTCTGGTTCACTGAGCCGCTCGAAAACAATGCGTTCGACCAACTCGTCGGGAACAAGATGGCCTTGAACCATATATTCGTCGGCTCGCAAACCGACTTCGGTTTTCTGAGCCACAACCGCACGCAGCATGTCGCCGGTGGAGAGTTTGGGGATTTGAAGTTGTTCCGCTAAGCGCAGCGACTGCGTACCTTTGCCCGCGCCCGGAGGCCCCATGAAAACGATCCGCATGACAACCTTGTTCCCTACCCCGCTCGCCTGCCCAAGGGTTGTAGTAGATCAGTCTCGCCGGCACTCCCTATGATTTTTCCAGCAAGCCCGAGTAGTTTCTCATCACCAAATGACTGTCGATCTTTTGCACCAAATCAAAGGCAACGCTCACAGCAATCAACAGACCTGTTCCACCATAGAAACTGGCTACCCCATAAGGTACACCCATCCAGTTCGAAATCACCGTGGGAATAACCGCAACCAAAGCTAAAAATCCAGCGCCCACGTAGGTGATGCGGTACATGACTTTTTCGAGGTAGTCGGCGGTACGTTTACCCGGTCGATATCCTGGGATGAATGACCCGTAGTTTTTCAGATTTTCCGAAACATCTTTCGGATTGAAGGTGATCGCGGTCCAGAAATAGCAGAAGAAGTAAATCAAGCCAACGTACAGCAGCACATAGGCAAAGGAATCTCGAGAGAACGCATCCGCAGCCCAGGAGAAGAAATTGTCCCAAAAACTACCGTTCTTCCAGGCAATGTTATTGAGTTGAGTGAAAATCAACGCGGGGAGCATCAACAAGCTGCTGGCGAAAATAATCGGCATCACGCCCGACTGATTCACCTTGAGTGGCAAATACTGGCGAGTGCCGCCATAGACCCGGCGACCACGCACATGTTTCGCACTTTGCATGGGAATCCGGCGCTGGCCAAGCGTGATGTAGACCACACCCACCACCACGGCAACAAACATTGCCGCTAGCATTAAGAGTTGTTCCACTCCCAACTTGCCGCCGGGGCCGCCACCCAATTCAAAAGACGATAACCGCAATAACTCGATACCAGCATTCGGCATGGCGGCCAAGATGCCCGCCATGATCAATAAGCTGATACCGTTGCCGATGCCGAACTCGTCGATCTGCTCGCCGATCCACATCAGAAACACGGTACCCGCGGTCATGGTCAAGACGGCTACGACTTTCCAACTGAAAGCCAATGACTCCGTGTCGGGATCCAAAAACGCGACATCGACCAACCCTTGCGGAACAATATACGCGTTGACGTAGACCCAGCTTTGAATGATGCAGATAAGCACCGTTGCATAGCGTGTATATTCATTGATCTTCTTTCGCCCCGCCTCGCCTTCTTTTTGCAAGGCTTCCAGCGGAGGATAAACGCTACCCAAGAGTTGGAAGATGATCGACGCCGAAATGTACGGCATGATGCCCAGGCCAAAGATTGTGACTTGGGTTAACTGGCTCGCGCTGAACACGGCCACTTGTTGCAGAACGTCGGTCATGCCACCGGTTTGGCCACTTGTGGCCGCGGCTTGCACTTTTTGAGGATCGACGATCGGAAGCGGGATCTGAAAGCCGAGTCGGTAGATCGCCAACAAACCAAGCGTGAGCAGAATTTTCTGTCGCAGCTCAGGGATTTGCCAAACGACCCGAATTTTTTCCCACATGGCTCGATCCTATGGAAATGGAACTGCAGAATGATTTCTCAAGCTGCAATTCTAGCCCTTCTTGGCTTGCCTTTTAGCACGCTGTTTCACTGCAACGGGAGTTTTACCGGGCAGTACAACCATCTCGCATCCTGCTTTTTCGATCTTTTCGACCGCTGACTTGCTGAATTGATGAGCGTTGATCTTAAGCTTCTTGGTGAGCTCGCCGTTGCCCAAAATCTTAAGCTCGTCGAAACGACCTTTGGCCAAATTCTTTGCCGCCAGCGCTTCAAGAGTTACTTCTTCACCGGCATTGAATGCCTTGTCGAGTTGGCCAACGTTCACAACGACCACTTCCGAAGCAAATTGGTTATGGAAACCTCGCTTGGGAATCCGCCGCACGAGCGGAGTCATGCCGCCGACGAAGATCGACAACTTCGACACGCCGCTACGCGAACCTTGACCGTTATAACCACGGCCAGATGTCTTGCCGTGGCCCGATCCAGGACCACGACCAAGACGCTTGCGCTTCTTGTTCTTTTGAATGCCGCGATGGACGTCGTTAAGAATCATTACAGGGTCACTCCGCGTAGACGTTCAATTTCATACTTGGGCCGCAATTGTTCGAGTGCGGCCATGGTGGCTTTGACCAACGTCACGGGATTGGTCGAGCCATAGCATTTGGTGAGGATGTCGTGAATACCGGCGGCTTCGCAAACGGCACGCACGGCGGCACCAGCGATAACGCCCGTACCAGGGGAAGCCGGCACAAGAATCACTTCTGCTGCGCCGTAGTGACCTTTCACGATGTGGGGAATCGTTGACTCGAAGCGGGCGACGGCCTTCATGCTCCGCATCCCTTCCTTCACAGCCTTTTCCACGCTGGGAGGAACTTCATTGGCCTTACCGTAGCCCCAACCAACCTTTCCCTTGCCATCGCCGACAACGACCATCGCGGCAAAGCTGAAGCGACGACCGCCTTTGACCACTGCGGAACACCGCTTGATCTTAACGACCTTCTCCATCAACTCGCCTTGGCGAGGGGAATCGTCTTGTTCTTTTCTCTGCTTGCCACGAGGTGGATTAGCCACGCTTGGTTATCTCCAACAATTGCACGGGAACCACGGGATAACTTCCCGCGGTGAAATCATCTAGAACTGCAAACCACCTTCACGAGCAGCATTTGCAAGTGCCGCCACGCGACCGTGATACTTGCAAGCACCACGATCGAAACAAACTTCGGTCACGCCCTTGGCGGCGGCCTTCTCGGCAATCGCCTTGCCAATCATTTCCGCGGCGGCAACATTGCCACCGTATTTAATGCTCTTGGCCAATCCCTTATCCGCAGTCGACGCACTGGCGAGCGTCACGCCCGCAATGTCGTCAATCACCTGGGCAGAGATGTTCCGCAATGTGCGCGTGACGCACAACCGCGGACGCTCGGCAGTGCCCCGAGTGCGCTTCCGCACACGAAACGCACGACGCTGCCGTTGTTTGCCGATTGCTTTATGATGGTCCATGTCTCTTCTACTCGCTTTACTTCAATGCTTACTTCGCGGTCTTACCAGCCTTACGACGGACTTGCTCGCCATCATAGCGAATGCCCTTGCCCTTGTAGGGCTCCGGCTTCCGTACGGCACGCACTTCGGCGGCAAACTGGCCGACCTTTTGCTTATCGATTCCCTTAATGACGACGTGCGTCTGATCGGGACACGTAACATCCAATCCCGCGGGAATTTTCTTTTGAATTTCGTTAGCAAATCCAACCCGGAGTTGCAACACGCCATTCTGAATTGCAGCCAAGTAACCCACGCCGTGGATTTCAAGCTTCTTTTCGTAACCCGTCGCCACGCCCACAACCATGTTCTGAATGAGCGCCCGAGTTAAGCCGTGCAAAGCACGCTCCTCGCGGGTTTCGCCAGGACTCGATACGTTGACGGTCTTACCGTCATCGACCACTTCCACTTGCACTTCAGGGCGATGCGACCAGACCAGCTTACCAAGCTTTCCTTCCACGGAGATTTCCCGCGAAGAAACGGCGACTTTCACGCCGGAGGGGACGGTCACAGGTTTTTTTCCGATTCGCGACATCTTTCAGTTCTCAGCTTTCAGTAATCCGTTCGATTACCACAACTCGCACAACACTTCGCCACCCAGATTTTTCTGGCGGGCTTCGCGGTCGCTGACCACACCCCGGCTCGTGCTGATGATGGAAATACCCAAACCATTGAGGATCGGACGCAACTCCTTGGCGCCACTGTAAACACGACGCCCTGGTTTGCTTACGCGTTTGATGTGGCGGATCACGCGCTCACCGTTCGGACCATATTTCAGGTCGATCAGCAACTGCGTGCCAGGAGTATCCTTGGCCTCCTCTTCGCGCCAGTCCCAAATGTAACCTTCACGCTTCAGCACTTCGGCTACGCCGCGCTTGACCTTGGAGTGAGGCATCTCGACGACAGGCCGTTCAATGCGGACGGCATTGCGAATGCGTGTGAGCATGTCGGCAATCGGGTCGGTCATCATAGTCTTCTAATCCCTCAACAGGGTGTCTCAAAAATATTTGCTTACGACGGAAAACTTACCGTCTGAATATTGCTTATTACCAACTGGCCTTCTTGACGCCTGGAATCAATCCACGATCCGCCAACTTGCGAAAACAAATTCGGCAGATGCCAAACTTGCGATAAACGGCACGGGGCCGGCCGCAAAGCTTGCAGCGCGACTCGCTCCGCGTCGAAAATTTCGGCTTGCGTTCAGCCTTCGCGATTTTCGATTTGCTCGCCACGGGGTTGGTATCCTTTCGATAATTCTCTTACGGGAATGCTTACTTGTCTGAATTTTCGTTGCGGAACGGCACGCCAAAACCGACGAGCAATTCGCGGGATTCGTCGTCCGAATCAGTTGAACAACACATCGCGATGTTCATGCCTTGCGGACGGGTGTATTTGTCGGGATTCAACTCAGGAAACACGAGCTGCTCGTTGAGACCCAAGCTGTAATTACCTCGCCCATCGAATGCGTTTGGGTTCAGGCCCCGGAAGTCACGCACGCGCGGTAGAGCAATCGAAACCAAGCGGTCCAAAAACTCATACATCCGCCGGCCACGCAAAGTCACTTTGCAGCCAATCGCTTGACCCTCGCGAAGACGGAAAGTCGCCACCGACTTGCGTGCCTTGCACACCAACGGCTTTTGGCCGGTGATGTCGGTCATCGCCGAGACGGCGTCTTCCATGTGCTTCTTGTCGGAGATCGCACTCCCCACGCCCATGCTCACTACAATCTTTTGCAACTTGGGCAAGGAATGGGGATTGGTCCGGCCCAGGCTCTTGGCCAAGTTCGGCAAAATCTCTTTTGTATATCGCTCCTGCAAACGGGGAGCCGTTGCGGAGCTTTCAGTTTCAGTTTTTTTCTTATCAGTTGCCATAGCCGTGATCCTGAGGATCGCCGATTTGATTTATTAGTTTACGACTTGCTCTTATGCGACTTGTGAGGCGGCGCGATCTCGCCCGCGGCGGCACCACACTTCTTGCAGAACCGTTCCTTTGCACCCTCTTTGCTAAAGCGAGCACCCAAGCGGGTCTTGGCGTTGCACGAACCACAGACATACATCACGTTGGAAAGCTGAATCGGCATCTCTTTGCTGAGCCGACCACCTTGGGGATGTTTTTGACTGCGGCGGACGTGCTTGTAAACACGGTTCACACCTTCGACCAAAGCCTTGCCGGCCTCGCGATCGATTTGAATTACGCGGTTTTGCGTCCCCTTGTCAGAGCCGCTAATCACTTCAACGGTATCTCCAGTGCGAATCAACATCGTTACACCACCTCACTAGCCAGGCTAACAATCTTCATGAACTTGCGCTCACGCAGCTCACGGGCGACGGCACCGAAAATACGAGTTCCACGGGGGTTATTGTCTTTGTCGATCAATACCACGGCGTTCGCGTCGAATCGCACATAGCTACCGTCGCTACGGCGAGTCGGATATTTGGCTCGCACGATCACCCCACGCACGACAGCCTTTTTCTTGACGTCGCTGCCGGGGATCACGCTCTTCACGCTGCAAATAATCACGTCGCCCAACTGGGCAAACCGCCGACGGCTTCCCCCCAACACTTTGACGCACATCACTTCCTTGGCGCCCGTGTTGTCGGCAACGGCAAGGCGGGTTTGCATCTGGATCATGGCTTCAGCCTCAACGACTTCTTACGTAATTCAAATCTGTATTGGATAAATCAATTAAGCGTCAGAACCTTCAGCAGCTGCGGCCTGTTGCAACTTAGCGGCGGCACGCATCGCGGCGATGTCCACTTGCTGATTCTTGGCAACGATTCGCACCAAGTCCCAACGCTTGAGCTTTGACTTTGGCGGACATTCGATGATCTCGACCGTGTCACCGATGTTCGATTCATTATTCTCGTCATGCACGTGGCACACGGTCCGGCGATGGATGAATTTGCCGTACTTGGGGTGCTTGACCAAACGGCCAATTTCCACGCGGCGGCTCTTATTCATCTTGTCGCTGGTGACGATGCCGATTAACTGTCTCTTAGGCATGTGTGTTCTCGGTTTCATTCACCCGCCGCAACCGACGGGGCTAATAAATCACTTACTGGCTGCTTTTTCGGTTTGAATAGTCTTAATGCGGGCGATCAACCGACGTTGCTTACGCAATTCGCTGGGGGCATCCAAGCGATCGGTCTGAGCTTGCACGCGGAAGCGGAACAAGCTATCCATCGACTCTTTGAGCGTGAGACCCAATTGTTCATCACTCATGTCGCGTAGTTCTTTGGCTTTGGTCATTGTTAAAGCTCTCAGCTATTACTCTCAACTACTAGTTGTTAGCTCACACTGCCGGCAATCTCGCCAACAGCTAATCGGTTAACAGCCTAATGACTATCTTAAGTTCTCTTTACCATGCGGACGCGGATAGGCATCTTGTGCGCTAGGCGCGCCAGGCAAATGCGTGCCGCAGCTTCGCTCACACCGGCAACTTCGTACAAAATTGTGCCTGGCTTCACGACTGCTGCCCAAAACTCAGGCTCGCCCTTGCCTTTACCCATGCGAGTTTCGAGCGGGATCGAAGTAATCGACTTGTGGGGAAACACGCGAATATAAAGCCGTCCCTCACCACGCACATACTGCTGCGCGGCAATACGACCAGCTTCGATCGTTTGAGCACTAATCCACCCAGGCTCCATAGCCTGCAGACCGAACTCGCCAAAGACGACTCGGTTACCGCGAGTGGCGTTACCTCTTATACGACCTCTTTGGCTTTTTCGGTGCTTGACCCTCTTGGGCATCAACGCCATCGGTCTCGTCCTCGTACATACCTTGATTGATCCAAACCTGAACGCCAATGTGGCCTTGGGCCGTCATGGCTTCCACAAAACCGTAATCGATCTTTGCCCGCAATGTGCTGAGCGGAATCGAGCCGGCTATCTGCTTTTCACGGCGGGCCATTTCGGCACCACCTAAACGGCCAGCCAATTGCACCTTAATGCCTTTGGCACCCGCCTCCATTGTTTGCTCGATCGAACGCTTCATCGTCCGGCGGAAGCTGGCACGCTTACTCAACTGCTCAGCGATATCCTCGGCCACAAGCTGGGCTTGCAACTCAGGACGCGACACTTCTTCGATCTTGATGTTGATTCGGCGACCGACCAGCTTTTGCAATTCGTCCTGCAAAGCCTCGACCGACTCACCCTTGCGGCCGATGATCACACCGGGTCGAGCGGCAAACAAAATCACTTTGACTTCGTCGCGGGTCCGCTCAATCTCGACCTTGGGGATACCAGCAAACTTATATTTCGAGTGAACGTACTTGCGGATCTTGAAATCCTCGACCAGCAATTCCGAATACTCTTTTTTCGACGCATACCAGCGGCTTTTCCAGCCCAGCATGATACCCGTGCGAAAACCAATTGGATTGACTTTTTGACCCATGTTTTAAGCTCTCAGCTTCTGTTGCAGTGATCAGCCAACGGCTGACAGCTTCCTATTCGATGGATACCTTAATGTGCGAAAACCGCTTCTTAATGATGTGAGCCATGCCACGAGCACGCGGGCGAACTCGTTTGAACATCGGCCCTCCATCAACGCGGGCATCGATCACTCGCAAGCCACCGAGATTCGGTGCCCGCAAGTCCTCGGCGTTACCTAACGCGCTTTTGAGAACCTTCTCCAACATCCGCGCCCCACGCTGCGGTTGATACCGCAGAATGGCGAGTGCGTCGTCAACTTTTTTTCCACGAATCAACGTCGCCAAGGGACGAACCTTGCTGGCACTGATACGGGCGTGCATATGTGTTGCGGTGTATGCCATTGTTAAGCTTTCAGCTCTTAGCTTTTAGCTTTTAGCCAGATTGCTGCGACTCGGCAGCGGCTAATCGCTAACGGCTCATCTACTTCTTACCCTTACCACCGTGGCCACGGAAACTGCGAGTCGGCGAAAACTCGCCTAACTTGTGACCGACCATGTCTTCAGTGACAAACACTTTCAAGTGCTGCTTGCCGTTGTAAACCAAGAACGTATGGCCCACAAATTCGGGAATGATCGTGCATGCGCGAGCCCAAGTTGTAATGGGTTCTTTGCGGCCCGAATCATTCTGCTTATCGACCTTCGCATACAGCTTGGGATCAACAAACGGCCCTTTTTTAAGTGAACGTCCCATAGTGATTCAATTCTCAGCCTTTTCAGGTTTTCGGTAACTTCAACTGACCATAACGTCGGCTCTTGCGGCGACGAATGATCGACTTGTTCGATGCCTTACGGCGGTTACGGGTCGCCCCGCCCTTGGCACTCTTGCCAGTCGGACTTACGGGGTGACGACCACCCTTGGTACGACCTTCACCACCACCATGCGGATGGTCGATTGGGTTCATCGCGGTACCACGAACGTGAGGACGACGACCCATCCAACGTTTGCGGCCAGCTTTACCCAATACGACTGCACTGTGGTCACCATTGCTGGTTGTGCCAACAGTCGCTCGGCATGCCGATGGAATACGACGGATTTCGCCACTGGGCAGCGATATCTGGGCCCAATCTGCTTCACGAGCCATCAAAGTGGCATGCGTTCCGGCACTGCGGCAAAGCACGCCGCCACGACCCTCACGCAACTCGACGTTGTGAATCTCGGTCCCGAGCGGCATCTTGGCCAGCGGCAAGCAATTACCCACCTTGGCCGGCGCCTCAGCACCACTCATCACCTTGTCGCCCTGCTTCAAACCATCCGGAGCGATGATGTAGCGCTTTTCGCCATCGATGTAGTGCAACAAAGCAATGCGGGCCGAGCGATTCGGATCATATTGAATCGAATCCACTTGTGCGGCCACCCCATCCTTATTGCGACGGAAGTCGATCAAACGATAACGCTGCTTATGTCCGCCACCACGGTGCCGAGCAGTAATCTTTCCCTGGAAATTGCGTCCACCCTTCTTCGGCTTCGGGCGCAACAGGCTTTTCTCGGGCTTGGCACCTGGCGTGAGATCCTTAAAGTCACTCACAGATGCGCCGCGACGGCCGGCACTGGTCGGATTGTATTTGCGTATACCCATAGTTAGTTGCGAGTTTTGCGGTTCGAGTTACGAGCCTAAACGGCCAGCGACTTACAGCTCGCACCTTTCTTAAAACAATTCAATACGATGCTCGGCATCGAGCGTCACAACGGCTTTCTTCCAATCCTGGGTATAACCAAGCTGCATCTTCGTGCGGCGAGGTTTGCCCTTGCGATTCTGCGTATGCACGCTTAACACTTTCACGCTAAACAATTCTTCGACCGCTCGCTTCACGTCGGACTTGGTAGCCAATCGATTAATTTCGAAGGCGTACGCATTGTTGCGAGTCGAACGGTGCATACCCTTTTCCGTCACCAATGGCTTCAAAATCACCTGGTGCGGCTCAAGGATAATGCTTGATGTTTGAGGAATATGTCGTGGCATGGCTTTGTACTCTTAACTAGCTGAACCACCGCGGCGGCTCAAGCAATTTCATCAGGCCTCGGCGGCACTGGCTTTGGTTCCGGCGGCACTGGCACGCTGCTTGATTTGATCGAGAGCCTCGGTCGTAATAACCAACCGATGAGCTGACAGCACGCTCAAGGCATTCAAATCCGCAGCCGATTGAACGGCCACCTTCTGAATGTTGCGAGCGCTCTTGTAAACATTGGGGGCATGACCAGCGGTCGCGATCAACAACGATTCGTTTTGGCAACCCAAGTGCTTGATCACGCCGACCATTTCCTTCGTCTTGGGTTCCGCAAACTCAAGCTTGTCGATCAGTGTGATTTGGTCGTCTTGAATTTTTGAAGCAATCGCCATCCGCGTAGCCAACTGCAATGCCTTGCGGGGCATAGAGTAGGAATAATCGCGATTATGAATCGCGTGGATGTGTCCGCCGCCACGACGAGTACCGCTGCGGCGGGAACCAGCACGAGCATTACCCGTTCCCTTTTGGCGGTACAGCTTTTTAGATGAACCGCTCACCATGCCACGACTCTTCGTCATGTGCGAACCTTGCCGCAAATTGGCTTGGTACATCACGACGGCGTCGTGCAGGAGCTGCTTGCTGATGCGTGGGGCGAGATCGGTCATCTCAATCGAGTACGTACCGACTTTCTTTCCCTTGGCATCGAGGACTGTGAGTTTTGGCATGACTTCTATCCAATAAAACTGGCTTATGCAGCCGGTCGCGTTCTAGACCTTATTCGACTTCTTAACGATGACATAGCCGCCATTCGGGCCAGGAATGCCACCACGAACCAACAGCAGATTATTCTCCGCATCAATCCGTACAATTTTTTGATTCCGCACGGTACAACGAATCGCACCGTATTGCCCCGGCATCTTCACACCCTTCATCAAGCGACTCGGAGTTGCACTGCAACCCGTACCACCCAAGTGGCGGTGACATTTCTTCACGCCGTGAGTTGCACGCTGACCGGAGAAATTATGCCGCTTCATAGCACCAGAAAAGCCGCGACCCTTGCTCGTGCCAACAATGTCGACAGTTGCGATACCTTCGAAAGCATCAACCTTGACCTGACCACCCACTTCGAGCTCGCCTGCAGCACCGCGAATTTCACGCACAAACCGCTTGGGCTCGCAACCAGCCTTCGCAACGGCCTCAACTCCGGCGGCAGAACGCTTTTTGGAACGCTTGCTATCGAGCTTGGCAACCTGACCACGCTGAGCACGCGAAGCCAACCGACGAGGCTTATCCAGATAACCAAGCTGCACGGCTTCGTAACCGTCACGCTCGGCAGTGCGTACTTGCAAAACATCACAGGGACCGGCTTCCACAACGGTGACGGGCACAGCAATGCCCGCCTCATCAAATATCTGCGTCATACCGACCTTACGGCCCAATATGCCGACAACTCTACCGCTTGTAGCCATTGCTCGATTCCCTAACGATGTTTTGTGACGGAGGAGACTCTCGCCGCGGCGAGGCTTACCTACGCGACTTCCGCAACATGCGCTGCTCTATTATTAATCCAAAGGAAAAAACACCCGCCTCAGGTAGTGGTCGCTTTAATCTTGATGTCGACGCCGGCAGGCAAGCTCAACTTATTCAAGGCTTCAATCGTCTTGGCCGTGGCCTGAACAATATCAATGAGCCTTTTATGGGTTCGGATTTCGAATTGCTGACGCGCCTTTTTATCGACGTGTGGGCCGGAAAGCACGGTGTAGCGCTCAATCCGCGTGGGCAACGGGATAGGACCATGCACTTCGGAGTTCGTCCGCTTTGCAGTATCCACAATCTCCATCGCACTCTGGTCCAAAACCGAGTGATCGTACGCTTCCATCCGAATGCGAATAACTTCTCTAGCAGCGGCCACGACGCAACCCCAACTTGAAATCAAAACCTGAATATCAAAGAACCACTTCTCGCCCACGAATAAAGGCGAATCGCAGATTCTAAGGCCAATACAGAAAGTGGTCAATGGCCACAAATCAAGAGTGTGAAAGTTTTTTCTAATCGCTCGTCCGCAGAGTTTCGCCAAACGACATTCAAAGCAAACTCGACCACCGAGCGCGAGACTTCTTTCAGCCAACCCAAGCAACGCCACACCAAACAAGGGTGCATGTGGGATTAAGGCAATATGCCTGGATTTCTATTTTTCGCACTTGCGAGCGATTTAATTCCCTGTAAACTGATGCTCCTGAGATTTATTCTCAATAGATACTGCTGTTATAATCCAGGCAGCCCGAGAATTATGACTAAACGTCGATCTGACAATGCTCCACTACTGACTTGGCGCGTTGCCTGTGTTCAGACGAGACGGAAGTTAGAGAAGAAAAAGGCACATGAATAAATCCTTGCTTTCCTGCACGGTGTTGATCGTCACGCTATTTGCGCTGCCGGCATTGGCAGATTTTAATTTCCAGGAGCCCACGGATTGGGTCGTCGGCGACCCAGGCAGCACCTATCAAAATTGGCAAGCGAGTCTGATTGCTCCCTTTGCCGAAACAAACTCGCCTGCCACCAACTTAAATGTCAATCCGACAATCTCCACGCCACCAACAATGGGCGTGCACACACCTGGGTTCGTTCCGGGCTCGGGCGGCTACTATTCTTTTAGTGGCGACTACTGGATCACCGCCGACATCTATAGTCACGGCGGCTCCGGGGGCTCAAATCCCCTTTATTCCAGTGGCTACAGCACACGTGTGATCGTGCAAACCTCGGCCACCACCAATCCCGAGGTCGAAGTCAGCGTGTTCACCGACATGATTGAACTGGTCAAGCTTGACGGAACTTCGCTCACCGGAGGCACCAACGCTGAACTCGTCGGTGTTACTCAGCTATTCCTCCAAGAAGCTGAAACCCCTTTCGGACTTGCCAACTTGGAAGAATTAAGATTCGAATTCTTGCTGCCTGCTTATTCCTCGGATTTTCGTGTCCGTCTGCAAGCGAGCATCCATTCCAGCTTCCAGGAACTCCGCGTCGACACACTACTCGTCGCCGATGACACTGCTATCCTGGGCGACTTCAACGGCGATGGCGACGTCGATGGCCGTGATTTTCTGGCTTGGCAACGTGGGGAATCGCCGATCCCCGGAAGCACGGACGACCTTGAGGACTGGCAGACGAATTACGGAATTGGCGAACTTTCCGCCCTGCAACTCCCCCTTTCCGCCTTTCTTGTTCCCGAGCCTACTTCACTAACGGTAGTGATATTCGGTATCATTACGGGTCTCAGTTTCAGGGTTACTTCCCGGGTGGGCTCGCGATGAATCTTCTAGGATGGTGCCATAAGACTCGTCGCACGAGTTCCACAGCGTTCACGCTTGTGGAACTGCTGGTCGTAATCGCCATCATTGGCGTTTTGGTGGCTCTGCTCTTGCCGGCGATCCAAGCGGCTCGCGAAACGGCGCGCACCTGCACCTGCCGTAATCACTTGCGACAGATCGGCATCGCCACGCAGATGTTCCACGATGCCTATAAGACCCTGCCACCTCCCAAAGTTCTAGGAGGTAATGGCGGGCTATACACAGATCCAAATTCTAATTACGGAACGCAGTTTAGCGGATTGGGTAGTGCTTTCGTGTTGCTCCTTCCGTTTCTGGAAGAGGGCAACAAATTCTCAGCATACGATATTACAAAGCCTATTACGCACGCTGATAATTTGTCGGTCACCAGCAAGCCAATTGAACTTTACCTTTGTCCCTCTATGGTCTTGCCACGCGATGTTCCCTACGAACCAGCGGGTGAGAAACTCGGGCCAGGAAGCTATATGCTTTCTGTGTATACCAATCCCGGTGCTTACGTTGAGACGAATGGTGCGTTCTATAATCCTGACTCCGCTGGTGGTGCTCAAACTCGATATAACTTGCCGCTTTCCCAAGTCACTGACGGTTCTTCCCACACCTTCCTGATTGGTGAAAACAGCTACAATACTCCAAAACTTATGTTCTCCCAGTTGCCCGATGTGGAAATGTTCGGGGATCACACTTGGGCCGAAGGCTATTGGGCTTTGTCATGGGGCAATATCCAATGGCAAATCTATGAGCAGTTCGAAGTCACAGCCTATAACCTCACTAAATTTTCAAATCCCAAAGCTCTCCAACGAGTTTTTAAAAGTGAACACCGTGGCGGTGCACAATTCGTTTTCCTCGACAGCTCGGTTCATTTTGTTCCTGAAGACATCGACTATAATGTGCTCCGAGCTCTCGTAACTCGTGCTGGCGATGAAGTCGAGCATTCCTTCTAATTACTTGGCCGATGACATTTCTCGGCCCTCTCCATATTTTGGCAAAGGTTCCTCTCATGTTGAAGCGTTGTGCATTGTTGGCATTCTCGTTGGTTCTCCTTGGTTTCGCGGCGAACTCCGCTTCGGCTCACTTTGTGTGGCTCGGCTCGGAAAAAGCAGGCGACGAAACCATCGGTCTGCTGTTCTTTTCCGAAAGTCCCAATGATCACGACTACCATCTGCCCGAACCAATTGCCGGTGCCAAGTTGTTCGCCAAAACGGCTGATGGCAAGCGGCATGAACTGAAGACCGAAAAGCGCGAAGGTGATGGCTATGTCGGACTGACCGCCAACCTCCCCGAAGGCTCGGAAACTCAGGCCGTCGAAACGGTCTGCGAATACGGCGTCTATGCCGGTTCGCTGCTCTGCTACTACTCGCAAACTGTTATCCCCGGTGCCGATGGCAAGCTGCCGACTTACGAACGTACCAAGGAACTCACCCTCGATATCGTCCCCGAGCAAAAGCCCGGCGGCATCAGCTCCACCCTGTTGTGGGAAGGAAAGCCGCTCGCGGAAGCCCCCGTGACTTTGATCGATTCCACCGGCGAGATGAGCGAAGAAGTCACCGACAAGGACGGCAAGGTGTTTTTCATCGTCGGCAACTCGGGCACGATCGGCTTGATGGCCAATCACACCGAGAAGGACAAAAGCGGCGAAACCAACGGCAAGAAATACACCGGCAAAGCCAACTACGCGACGCTCACGCTCGACTTCACCGCCAGCGGAACAGCCGAGGCCAAGCCAGCTGAAGAACCAGCCAATCCCAAAGCAGACGAAACTTCCACGAAGAAGCGTCCCCAGCGGCCTGAATCCGATGACGCTGCCAAGTTCGGTCCCGCGTTGCCTGAAGCCATTTCCAGCTTTGGCGGTGCGGTCGAAGATGGTTGGCTGTACGTGTACGGCGGTCACACAGGCCGTGCTCACCAGCATTCGCGTGACAATCTCTCCAAGACATTCGCCCGTTTGAATCTGGCCAACAAAGGCGAGTGGGAAGTCCTGGCGATGGAAACCCCGCTGCAAGGCATGGCCTTGGTGAGCTGCGACGGCAAGCTCTACCGTGTCGGCGGCTTGAATGCCCGCAACGCCCGCAAGGAAGACGATGATCTCCACTCGGTGGATGAGTTCGCTCGGTTCGATCCCGAAACCAAGACTTGGACCAAACTCCCTTCGTTGCCCGGCGCACGTTCGTCGCACGATGCGGCGGTTCTTGACGGAAAGATCTACGTGGTCGGCGGCTGGAAGCTCACCGGCGACGGCTCTGATGGCCAGTGGCAAACCGACGCACTGGTTTACGACACTGCCGCTGGCGACAACGGCCAATGGGAGAAGATCGCTGAACCGCCGTTCCAACGTCGCGCTTTGGCCGTCGCTGCTTGGAACAATCGCTTGTGGGCTATGGGCGGCATGGACGAAATCGCCGACATCAAACGCGATGTGTTTAGCTACGATCCCGCCACCAACACCTGGACCGAAGCCACAGATCTCCCCGGTGACGACATGCAAGGCTTCGGCGTTTCGGCGTGGGGACTCGACTCCGGCCTGTACGCCTCGGGCACCGATGGCGTGCTCTATCGCCTGTCCAACGTCGAAGGCGAGTGGGAACAAGCGGCCGAATTGTCGACGCCCCGCTTCTTTCATCGCATTCTGCCTGGTGGCAGTAACTCCTTGTTGTTCGTGGCGGGTGCTTCTATGAGCGACGGACATATGAAGGAAATCGAGCAGATCGAAATCCAATAATTCCACTCGGCCTGTCACCCAGGTCCGGTTATGCCGATTCTCACAGCACGATACCTGCAAAATGTCCTACCATTTGCAGGTCAGGCTGGCTTCACGGCGCTCGTGTCCTACCCTTAATGGGTGGGACGCGACCTCGAATGACGCTACCAATCTGTCGTATTCTCTCTGCGCCGCAAATTACTTAACGGCGGTGTGTCTGCTGCTGAGCGACTGTGCTGGCTTCATAGGTGTTTTTACTTCAATCCCATCCATTGAACATGCTGCGGCTATCGATCATTTTTGTTCTCTTCGCATTGTGGCTGCCGACCGCGTGGCCCGCCCGCGCGTTAGCCGCGCCCCCCGCCGAGGACGTGCTGCCGCCGCTGCCCGACGCGATCAGCAACTTTGGTGCAGCTAGCCTTGATGACTACCTGTATCTGTATGGCGGCCATCAAGGTTCGGAACAGGAACAAACTGGCAAAAACCTTTCGCGACGTTTCATCCGCTGCCAGGTCAGCAGTCCCACCAAATGGCAGTCGTTGCCACTTGACAAGCCGCTGCAGGACTTGGCACTGGTGAGTTGCAACAAGTCGCTCTATCGCATCGGCGGCGCGACTTCCGCCAACGCCGAACAACCGCTCGGCCCTTTAAGCTCGGTGAGCGACGTCGTGCGGTTCGATCCCAGCACCAACGAGTGGACGCCCGTCTCCCCCCTGCCCGCCCCGCGTTCCGCTCACGATGCGATTGCCTTTGAAGGCCGCATCTATGTCGTGGGTGGTTGGAATCACGAAGGCGATAAAGTTAACGACTGGCACGACTCGGCGTTGATGCTCGACACCAACGATGGCGATCAAGCCAAGTGGCAATCGCTGCCAATCCCTTCGTTCCGCCGCCGCACCTTGGCCGTCGCCGCGTGGCAGAATTGCATCTGGGCCATCGGCGGCAAGGACGACGAAGGCACGATTCAGCGATCGGTGTTCTGTTACGATCCGCAGCGGAGCTATTGGTCGGAAGGTCCGGAACTGCCGGCCCGCGCCGAAGGTTTGCAAGGTTACGGCGTCGCCGCCTGGGGTCTGGATTCAGGTTTGTATGTTTCGGGTGCCGACGGAGCCCTTTATCGCCTCGCCAGCATCTACGGCAACTGGGAACAAGTCGGCGACCTCCGCGTGCAACGGTTTTGCCATCGCCTGCTCCCCGAGGACGAAACCTCACTCTTCGCGCTCGCCGGTTCGAGCGTCTCTTACGGCCCAACGCGGTCGATCGAACGGATCAAGGTTTATAGTCCGTAGTGCTGAGCTGCGAGTTTCGGGCAGCGAGTGGCGAGTTGTCGCGTACGAACTGCATTATCGCTCCAGTATTTTTTCTGGCTAATGGCTAACAGCTATTTCAGGTTTGCCAGCTTGGCCAGGTTTGCGTGGTTTGCGGGGTCTCAGATGTTGCCAAGCTGAACGAGGGGCTGTAGACCGTGGACTTTGGATTTTTGAAGTCCACCGTCTACAGTCCCACTGGCCACGGTCTTCGAACATTGTCATCTTGTTCAACTTCATCAACTTTATCACGCCTTGCGATTGATCAAGTTCCGGCTTTGTTGCAAATGGCTCGCTCCTGTTTGGTAAAATCTTGCAAGTGAAAGATTACAGTTGGGGTCATTCTGACGGAGGCTCGCCGACCGAAGAATCTAGCTTGCCTTGCCCTCGAGTTCAAAGCCGGGAAAAAGTGGAAGCCAGATTCCTCTCTCCGTGCCACTCCGCTCAGAATGACGAAGTGAACGCCAGACCGTGGCATGTGGGATTTTCTTAGGTCCACGGTCCTACAGTCCACCGACCTCGTTCTACCACATCGCGCGGCCATTTTCAGCAAGAATCTTTGGCCACTTGAGAGTACGGATTTCATTAAAAAGGCGGGATTGATGCAGGGTTCTTGCAGGGGATTAACATCCCCCGCTCGCCGGGCGAGCGGGAGGCGTTAGCCTCGCGCAAAGCTTGAATCGTCGAGTACGCACCGCCACTCGGGATGAATCCACACGAGGAGCGGGTTTTCTTGATTCGCCACGTAACGCACGGCGTTCACCAAAGATTGATAAGTGGCCTTCTTGCGTTTGGAACCTGACTCGGTCCACCATGTGCCACTAGGAGGTTTCTCCCAAATCTTGTTCAAGACTCGGCTGGCATACGATTTGAAATCCTTGAGCAAAACATCGGGCTGAGGGTCGCCGGGAGCGCTAACAATCAAATGAATATGGTTCCGCATGATCGCGACCGCAAGGCACTGCCAGTCGCGATACGACGCTGTTTCGTGAAACTGATCGAGAACGGCAGCAGCCTGTGCTGTATTTAAGAGAATCGGCGGGGACTTAAGTCGCGAGCGAGCCGCTCGCTCGAGCCCAGGCATGGAGCGACTATGAGTCGTACCGCGGATATTCTCTTTTCGCCAACGGTCGAAACTTAAGCTTCGCACGGGGCTGACAAAGCCGCGATCATCGCCCGGTAACTACGTGCCGTAGGTGGTCCAGGTGAGGAGCCAATAGCGCAGCGTAGGGTCGAACATGGAAGATACTCCCATGCGGTGGGCGGGGTTTGTAGTACACAACGAATTGCAGAGTATGCAGGGGACTTATGTCCCCCGCTCGCCATTATAGTGTACTTATGTATACAATACTAGGGCGAAGGGAGCGTCGCCCCCCCGCCGCCACCGCGAACACCGACACGAGCAGCAACAAGCTCGATGGCTCGGGGACCGCGGTCACGGCTTCCGCGGCATTTAGGGCATTTGTACCGTAGTTCAATTGCCAGTCGGCCAGATTGCCTAGGCTCGGATTGCGTTGCCAGGCAAGCAAATCGCGGCCGTCGACGTCGCCATCTCCGTCAAAGTCGCCGGGGAGAGTTGCAACAGGAGCGTCCCAATAGATGTTGTCGACGGCGAAAGTGGCTGCGGTGCCGCTCTCTTCGAGAATAACGAACGAATAGTTCAACATCCGCAGATCGATGGCGGTTCCGCGGATGTCGCTCACCGGAATCGAAGCCTGCCCCCATTGGCCGTTGCGGGCCAGACCATAAGTAGTCTGGAAGGCGGGGAAGCTCACATACTGCTGGTTACCCCAGGCGTCGATGATGCCAATTTTGAAACTGACGTTCGCGGGGATCTGAATATCGAAATTGAGATGCCCTTCTTCAAAGCCGAGCAAGTTGAGCGGCTGATGCGACATAACACCTGCGCCAAACCACCCTTTGCCCGTCGTTTGCCACGACATGGCATTGTCGCCTTCGAGCGGTGGAATCGTTGAATCGGCAAGTGTGCCTTCCCAGACGAAGATTTCTGCATCGAGTCCGGGAGTCAACTTGCCATTGGTGGGGGTGTTGTCGGTGAAGATACCAAACGATTGGCTTTGCGCAGTGGGCGGGCCAACGTGAACCGACCCCTGACCGTTCCACTCGTAGGCTTTGATGTAATCGACGTACATGTGGGCCTGAAGGGGCATTGAAACCGGCTGGCCGCTGCCAGGATTTCCGAGTTGATAGGCGTCGGTATAGGCACCACCGATGGCCATGTTGGCGATCAGATAGAAAGGATGCCGGAACTCGTCGGAATCGTCGTCGATCGTAAAGGGAGTCGCAAACAAATCGTGCTCGACGTTGTTGTCAATCACGGTCATTCGCAGGCTGTTCTCGTCCCAATAGGTGCGGTAGGTGAGGAAGCGTTCCGTGAGCCCGGGCGAATAGTTGTAGTAAGGCCGCACGTAATCGTCATCGGGATCCCAAGCGATGCTAGCCGCCCCGGTCGGATTCTCCGGAGTCACGGCATCGGGTGAATAGAAGATCGCATTGGCACCGACGGTCTGATTGACCGTCGAGTTGTTGAGTCCGTTGCCGCCGTTGTGAGAGTCGTGCAGATCGCGAAAGATCTTTTTGCCACCCATCTCCATGATGTCAATTTCGCCCTTGCGTGGCCAATCCCAATTCGACGTGCCGAGCATCCACACGGCCGGCCAACCGCCGAGGTCGAGGTTGGGCACTCTGACTCGCGTTTCAATCATGCCGTAGTGAACAGCAACTTTCGATTTCGAAACGACCTTGCCCGACGTGTAGTTCAGGGGATTGCCCCATTGATCGACAATGCCGGGGCCGCTCTCTTGCTTGGCAGTGATGCGCAGGGCGTTGTTACCCGTTTCGCCCGGCACTGCGGCGATGTCGACGTTATTCGGTGAGTAATACTGGAGCTCACCATTGCCCCATCCCCAGTTGCCGTTGCCAGTCTCCTCGATCCAGTTATCAAGGTTGTTGAAGTTCTCTTCCCAGAGCAGATTGCCGATCTGGGCATGTGAGACGTTCGCAGTCAGCAAAACTGCCGTGGTTAGCAGGAACAATAGGCTTACAACATGGCGAGACACACGATGATTATTCATTTGATCATTGACCTCTAATGACTGAACCTAATGTCCCTCAGTGGGCGGGTTTGGAAGGAATTGGCGACCGACTCTATCTCAAAGCCGAACTTCAACCGTGCCACGGCCCTTACTCCCAAACAAAAGAACTCTTCGCTCAATTCACGATATTAATTCGCACACAAGTGTTCAAGAAACTGTTTCACGCCTAAGTGCCGCCCAATATGAGGAACGCCAGGGACTGGCACGACTAACTTGTCGCTCACAAAAACGAGCGTATATTCCGGATATTTTTGAATAGCTAACCGTTCGTGCTGTACGCGGGCAAGAAATCCTTCTGCCGAATTTCTTAAAATCCGCCCCGTGCACACACTACGAAAGTAACAATACGGTAACAGATACGAACAGCTTGTCCAGAAAAAACCCCCAAAAATGGAAGGACAACTCCGCTGTCGTCGCCAGATTACCGCAACCTCCTACGCTGAATAGGCTGTCGTGAGTAACTCCTTGCAATAATCCGGAGTAAAAATGCTAGTTAACCGCCGGGTGCTGCGGAGACACCGCTGGGCAAGCCAGCAGTGGCACCCAAATTCAGAACGACGGCACTTAGCTAAATCGCTGCAGCACTTCGTCGGGCGCGGGGCTGTATGTGCTCGGCTGCATCGAGCAGCTGGCGCGGCCTTGGCTTAAGCTGCGCATCGCGCTGGAGTAGCCAAAGAGTTTCTCCAAAGGCGCCTGGGCATGAATTACCGTGCGGCCACCTCGGGATTCTTGATCGTTGATGATCGCGCGACGCTGCTGCAAATCATTGATCAAATCGCCCACGTGATCGTCGGGCGTGGAAACTTCGAGCCTCATGATCGGTTCGAGCAACACTTCGCCAGCCGCACGGAGCGCCGCGTCGAATGCTAGATGCGCAGCGGTGCGGAAGGCAATCTCGCTGCTGCCGGTTTCGTGAACCGTGCCGCCGAGTAAGCGAGCTTTGACCCGCATCAAGGGAAAACCCAAAAGGCCTCCGCTGGCTGCCGCGTTCTCGAGTTCTTCAAGCACCACGGCGAGCATCTCGGCGGGCAAACCGTGATCGAGTGCGTTGGATATCACATTCGCGCCCGTCGGCGAATCGTAAGGCTCGATGTGAATCTTGACGTCGGCGATGTGTTGCACGCCGTTCATTAAACGATTGCATTCACCGACGGCCTCGGCCGGGCCAGCGATGGTTTCGCGATAGCTCACCCGCGGATTGTGAACCTTCACTTTGAGACCGAAATCGCGTTGCAAGCGATGCTGAATCACTTCAAGATGCAACTCGCCCATGCCGCTGATGAGTGTTTGGCCGGTTTCTTCGTTCTCACTCGCCGCGAACGTGGGATCCTGCTTGCGGAGCATGGCGAGCGCATCGGAGAGCTTCTTTTTGTCGGCAGTGCTCTCCGGCTCGATCGCCATCGAGATCACGGTCTCGGGGAACTCAATTGATTCAAGCACAATCGGCGCGCGCGTATCGCAAAGCGTGTCACCGGTGATCGAATCACGCAGACCGATGATGCCCACAATGTCGCCGGCTTGGGCCGATTCAAGCTGCTCGTCTTTTTTGCTTGCGTGGATCCGCCACAATTGGGCGACGTTTTCTTTTTTGTCGCGCGTGGCATTAAGCACCCGGCTGTTGCCTTTGAGCGTGCCCGAGTAAATTCGCACCCACGAGAGATCGCCTGTCTTGTACGGCAGGACTTTGAACACGAGCCCACAAAACGGCTCGTTGGGGTCCGGGTTGCGAGTGACTGTGACCAGCGGTTCGTTGTCGTCGTGCTTGTGCGATTTGCGATGATGGTCGGTTTTGCCCGTGGGATCAACGCCCACAACCGGCGGCACTTCGGTGGGGTTCGGCAAATAAGCGGCCACGCCATCCAGCAATGGCTGCACGCCAATCCCATGCAGCGCCGAACCACACAGCACCGGCTGGATATGCAAGTGGACGGTCGCCTCGCGGAGTACTTTGTGAATCAGTGCTACGGGGACGGGTTCCTCGGAAAGCACGCGTTCCATCAACTCATCGTTGAAGTTCGACAGTTCGCTGAGCATGTCGTCCCGCCACATCGTGGCCAGATCGAGCAAGTCCTCGGGAACGTCGGTCTCAATAATTTTGCGACCTTCTTTGCCCTCGGGGAACGTGAGCATCTTCATTTTCACGAGATCGATGATGCCACGAAAAGGATCGGCCACGTGTGCGGGTCCTAAACCAACGGGAATCTGAACCGCCACGGGGCGGGCATGCAGCCGCTGCTTGAGTTCTGCGTAAACAGCTTCGAAATCGGCCCCTTCGCGGTCGAGCTTGTTGATAAACGCGAGACGTGCGACTTTGTATTTGTCGGCCTGCCGCCAGACGGTTTCACTTTGGGCTTCAACCCCTTCACGAGCCGAAAACACAATCACCGCGCCATCGAGCACGCGCAGGCTACGCTCGACTTCAGCCGTGAAATCGACGTGCCCCGGGGTATCGATGAGATTGATCAGCACGTCGTTCCAAGGAAACGCCACGCACGCCGAGTAGATCGTGATGCCGCGTTCGGCTTCTTCGGCGTCATCGTCGGTGGTTGTCGTGCCACGGTCGACTTCCCCAGCGCGATGTTTCGCGCCCGAGGCAAACAACATCCGCTCGGTGACGGTCGTCTTGCCGGCATCGATGTGGGCGATGATCCCAATGTTGCGAATTTTGGAGAGGTTTGTAGCCATCAGGTTTGATGTTGGGACTTACGATAGTCGTCGGTCAGTTGACCCGCGAAGCCCCAGTTCTCTTCGGCAATTTCTTGGATAACGATATGAGTCTGTTCAGGCTTTTTGTCGAGGATGTCCACCAGCGCTTTTGTGATTGCCGCGACGAGCTGTGATTTCTTTTCGCGGGTGAGATTCTCGGGCGTGAGTTGCACGTTGACGTAGGGCATCGGCCTTATTCCTCGATCGCAGTGCGCATAAAAAAAGCTAGGAACCGCGGGTTAGGATGCCTTGGCACCCTAACCCCCAACCCCTAGCTGTCTGGTTTGGAAATTACCAACCGAAGTGAGCAAATGCCTTGTTGGCGTCGGCCATACGATGGACGTTTTCACGCTTGGTCATCGCGGCGCCTTCACGGTTGTAAGCTGCGGCCAACTCATCGGCGAGCTTCTGTGCCGTGGGACGGCCCTTCTTGTCGCGAACCGCGGAGAGAATCCAGCGGAACGACAAGGATTGCTGCCGAGTGCGACCAACTTGCATCGGCACTTGGTAGGCGGCACCACCGACGCGCTTCGAGCGAACTTCGATGGAAGGCTTCACGTTTTCGATCGCTTGAGTGAAAACGTTGATCGGCTCTTCGTTGGGAATCCGCTCGCGAACGATGTCGAGTGCGTCGTAGAACACACCCTGAGCAACGGCCTTCTTGCCGTCGTGCATCAAGCAATTGATGAACTTGCCGGCGAGGAGCGAACCATACAGCGGATCGGGCTTCAACTGTTTGCGACTTGCGGTAATGCGTGGCATAGGAAACTGCTTATACTTTTTCTTGACTAATTAAATTACTTATGACTTTTTCGCACCGTAGAGGCTGCGAGATTGCTTACGACCCACGACGCCCAAGGTATCCAAGGCACCGCGAACAACGTGGTAACGCACGCCGGGAAGGTCACGCACACGACCGCCACGCACGAGCACGATGCTGTGCTCTTGCAGGCTGTGGCCTTCGCCGGGGATGTAGACCGTGACTTCCTTGCCGTTGGAAAGACGCACACGGGTAATCTTGCGAAGTGCCGAGTTCGGCTTCTTCGGGGTCATCGTTCGCACCTGCAAACAAACACCGCGTTTCTGCGGGCATTTCTGCAACACCGGTGACTTGCTGAACTTGCGTTTTTGCTTGCGGTTCTTGCGAACGAGCTGGTTAACTGTTGGCATCGACAGGCCTTCTAATAACACTCTCGGGAAATAGTGAACCAATCAATTTATCGCGCCCGCGGTTGATGGTCAACCGGGGTGCGGAGCGTGAGAAGTCGTAACTTCCCAGGTTTTTCGGGGGACTTCAGGGCATTGCAGGGGACTTACGTCCCCCGCTCGCCTAAAAGTCGTCGTCGTCGCCGAAATCGTCATCACCGCCGAAGTCGTCAGGCTCGCTGGCAAAATCCACGGGGTCTTCGGCAGTCTCGCCAAACGCATCACCGCCCAAGCCGGGGGGCAATGGTGGTAGCTCTTCGGGCACTTCGGCGGAGCTCATCCCCAACAAGGCGTCGAGCCCCGAAGGAGCTTCGCTCTTGAAGACGGGCTCGTCGCCGTAGGTATCGGTGATAAACGGCTCGCTTTCGCCGTTCTTGGGAACACCACCGCCACCACCTCGCGATTGCAGGGCGGAATCCAACAACGGGAACGACCGTTCGAGCACACGTTCCTTCTCGGACGCCAAGGCTTCGAGGGCATCTGGCGAGATGCGCACTTCCGATTCCTGGATCGTGTGGAATCCGGTCCCCGCGGGAATCAAGTGGCCGAGGATCACGTTCTCCTTCAAGCCGACCAAGTAGTCGGTCTTGCCGGCGAGCGCGGCTTCGGTGAGCACCTTTGTCGTTTCTTGGAAGCTTGCCGCGGAGATGAAGCTGGAGCTTTGCACCGACGCCTTGGTAATACCCAAGAGCTGAGTGCTGGCGGTGGCCATCTTGGGCTTGGCGCCCTTGGCCAGGTCGCCACCCAAAGCTTCGATCTGAGCGTTGGCTTGCTCGAGCACGTCCTTGGGCACAATCGCACCCTCGGCGAACTCGCTGTCACCCTTGTGACTGATTCGCAGGCATTTCGAAATCGCTTCGTTGGCTTTGCGGAAATCGTACTTGTCGATCACGCTGCCCGGCAGCAAATCGGTATCGCCTGGAGATTCAACCCGCACTTTGCGAAGCATCTGCGAGACGATGATCTCGATGTGCTTATCGTTGATTTCCACGCGTTGGCTGCGGTACACGTTTTGGATTTCGCGAGTGAGGTACTGATGCACGGCTTCCTCGCCCGAAATCCGCAAAATATCGTGCGGCACCAGTGGGCCATCGACCAATGCTTCACCAGCACGCACCTTGTCGCCAGCGTGCACGCGCAAGTGCTTGCTGTGCGTGACCAAGTGCTCGCGCTCGATACCGGTTTCGCTGCGGACGATAATGGAACGCTTGCCGCGTTTCTTTTCGCCCAAGATCTCCACCGTGCCATCGATCTCGGCAATCACCGCGGGATCGCGCGGCTTGCGTGCTTCGAAAATTTCGGTCACGCGAGGCAAACCGCCCGTGATGTCCTGAGTACCCGACGCTTCGCGCGGGGTCTTGGCCACCAACGTACCCGGCGAGATGACCTGGCCTTCGTCGACTTCCAAGTGAGCCCGCTCGGGCATGTAGTAGAAGTCGAGAATTTTACCGTCAGCTGGGTCTTCGACCACGATCTGCGGATGCAAGTCGCCCTTGTGTTCCATGATCACGAAGCGCTTCTTACCGCTGGGGTCCATTTCGCCGCGGATGGTTTCGCCTTCGACCAAATCTTCGAAGCGAACCTTACCGCCCGTTTCCGAAAGAATCGGAATACTGTGCGGATCCCATTCGCAAAGCACCGCACCAGGAGCGACGTCTTCGTTCTCCTTGACCTTGATCACGGCACCGGCGGGGACTTCGTACTTCTCGACCTCGCGGCCTCTTTCGTCGACCAACGCGATTTCGCCGTTACGAGTCAAAACAACCAATTGGCCAGCATCGTTGGTCACCGCCTTGAGGCGAGCGAACTTGGCGATACCACCCTTCTTGGCCTTGATGTCGCTGTCTTCCACGTCACGCTGACCCACGCCACCGATGTGGAACGTACGCATCGTGAGCTGGGTACCAGGTTCGCCAATCGACTGAGCGGCGATGATACCCACCGCCATGCCTTCTTCGACCATCGAACCGGTCGACAAGTCCATGCCGTAGCACAACCGGCAAACGCCGAGGTCGGCATCGCAAGTCATCGGGCTACGAACTTGAATCTTCTCCAAGCCGAGTTGCTCGATATTACGCGCGATGTCGGAGGTGATCATCTCGTTTTCAGCGACAATCACATCGTCGGTAATCGGATTGACGATATTCGCCCGGCTGACGCGACCCTTGATCGAGTCGGCGAGGCTCACTTCCACCTTTTCACCACGGTAAATAATACCCTTGGTGATGCCTTGGGTCGTCTTGCAGTCGTGCGTGGTGACCACCACGTTCTGCGCGACGTCGGCGAGCTTACGAGTGAGGTAACCCGAGTCAGCCGTCTTGAGAGCCGTGTCGGCCAGACCCTTACGAGCACCGTGCGTCGAGCTGAAGTATTCGAGCACCGTCAGGCCTTCGCGGAAGTTGGCCTTGATCGGGGTTTCGATAATCTTGCCCGAGGGCTTGGCCATCAAACCACGCATACCACCGAGCTGACGCATCTGTTCGACGCCACCACGAGCACCCGAGTTTGCCATCAAGAAGATCGGGTTCACATAGCCGCCGGTACGGAAGTCGGCTTGTAGGCCGGCCATCATTTCGGCCGTAATCTGTTCGCGAGCGTGCGTCCAAGCGTCGAGCACCTGGTTGTAGCGTTCGACTTCGGTGATCACACCCCGTTGGAACAGCTTGTTGAACTTCATCACGGTCTTTTCGGCTTCGGCGATGATCTTGCCCTTGGTGTCAGGGGTGATCAAATCGTCGGTGCCGAACGACAATCCGCTCAAAGTGGCTTGGCGGAAACCGAGTTGGTTCATATCGTCCAACAGCTCGATCGTGGCACGACGACCGACGAATTCGTAGCAGTCGGAAATCACTTTCGCCAACTCACTCGACTTCAACGCGACGTCGTAGTACGGCATCCCCTTGGGCAGGATCATGTTGAAGATCACGCGGCCCACGGTTGTATCGATGCGAGCACCCAACTTCTTGGTGTTGCCACGATCTTCACGCAACGAGCGGTGCTTCGGCAAACGCACCTTGATCCGTGCGTGAGTGCCAACCTTGCGGGCACCGTAGGCGGTTTCAACCTCTTCGAGCGAACTGAACACCATGCCATCGCCCATGCAGTCGGGCACGTTCATGGTCAGGTAGTAGCAACCCATCACCACGTCCTGCGACGGGCTAATAATGGGGGCACCGTTCGACGGGCTGAAGATGTTGTGCGTGCTCATCATCAACGTGTGAGCTTCGACCTGGGCTTCGATCGACAATGGCAAGTGGACGGCCATTTGGTCGCCGTCGAAGTCGGCATTGAAGCCTTTGCACACGAGCGGATGCAGGTTGATCGCGTTGCCTTCGACCAGGGTCGGCTCGAAAGCTTGAATACCCATGCGGTGCAGCGTGGGAGCACGATTCAACAACACCGGATGATTGGTGATCACCTCTTCGAGGATATCCCACACTTCGTCGTCTTTGCGCTCGAGCATCTTCTTGGCCGACTTGATCGTGTCGGCATGCCCGAGTTCCTTAAGACGGCGAATGATGAACGGCTGATACAACTCAAGCGCGATCTTCTTGGGCAGGCCGCATTGATGCAGCTTGAGCCGCGGACCGACCACGATCACCGAACGAGCCGAGTAGTCGACTCGCTTGCCGAGCAAGTTTTCACGGAACCGGCCCTGCTTACCCTTGATCATGTCGGTAAGCGACTTGAGCGGACGATTCGACGAACCCAACACGGGCCGCTTGCAGCGATTGTTGTCGAACAACGCGTCGACCGATTGCTGCAGCATACGCTTTTCGTTGCGAATGATGACCTCGGGGGCGTTGAGGTCCACGAGCTTCTTCAAGCGATTGTTGCGGTTGATAATGCGGCGATAAAGATCGTTCAAGTCGCTCGTGGCGAAGTTGCCGCTATCCAACAGCACCAAAGGACGCAGGTCCGGCGGGATCACGGGGATCACGTCGAGCACCATCCACTCGGGCTTGTTGTCGGAATCACGGATCGCTTCGACCGTCTTCAAACGGTTGATCAGATCTTTGGCCTTTTGCTTGGAACCCGTTTCCTTGAGTTCGACGCGCAGCTCTTCGGAGAGCTTCACGAGATCCAAGTTCATGAGCAACTTGCGAACGGCTTCGGCACCCATGTCGGCTTCGAAGGTTTCGCCATACTGTTCGCGGGCTGCGCGATATTCTTCTTCCGTCAAAAGCTGTTGCGGCTTAAGCGGCGTGTCACCCGGATTGACAACGACGTAATCCTGAAAGTAAATCACCTTTTCCAGGCTCGACGTCTTCATCGCCAAAAGGCTGCCCAAGCGGCTGGGCATCGCCTTGAAGAACCAGATGTGCACGATGGGAGCGGCCAATTCGATATGGCCCATCCGCTTGCGACGCACGCGGCTGTGAGTCACCTTTACGCCGCAACGGTCGCAGATCATGCCCTTGTACTTCATGCCGCGATACTTGCCGCAGGCACATTCCCAGTCCTTCTCCGGTCCGAAGATGCGTTCGCAGAACAAGCCGTCCTTTTCCGGACGGTAAGTACGGTAGTTAATGGTTTCGGGCTTCTTCACCTCGCCAAACGACCAGCTGCGAATGTCGTGCGGACGGGCCAGGCTAATCTTCACCGAGCCGTAATCATTCACGCGGTCGTAATTGGAGGAGTCTAATATATTGCTCATATTGCTTTCTCGGGTTAAGAGAAAATGTTCAATGCAAAATTCTTAACGCAGATCGATGTCGCTGTCGGCAATTACAATTGCTGACGCTTTTCGAGCTGCATGTTGAGTCCGAGGCCGCGGATTTCGTTGGTGAGCACGTCGAAGCTCGCCGGGGTGCCGGCTTGCAGCGTGTTCTCGCCCTTGACCATCGACTCGTAAATCTTCGTCCGGCCTTCGACGTCGTCGCTCTTCACGGTGAGCAACTCTTGCAGGATGTAAGCGGCACCGTAAGCCTCCAGTGCCCACACTTCCATTTCGCCGAAGCGTTGGCCACCGAACCGTGCCTTGCCACCCAGCGGTTGCTGCGTGATGAGCGAGTAAGGTCCCGTGCTGCGAGCATGCACTTTGTCGTCGACCAAGTGATGCAACTTAAGCATGTAGATATAACCGACTGTGGTCTCTTGCTCGAACTTCTCGCCCGTGCGACCGTCGAACAACTTCGTCTTGCCGTGGCGTGGCAAGCCGGCTTCTTGCAAAGCGTCGTTGATCTGTTCTTCAGTCGCTCCGTCGAACACCGGCGTCACCGAGCGGAAGCCAAGCTTCGCACCTGCCCAGCCGAGATGGGTTTCGAGAATCTGCCCCACGTTCATACGGCTCGGCACGCCGAGCGGATTGAGCATGATTTGAACCGGAGTTCCATCATCAAGGAACGGCATGTCCTCGATCGGCAGAATCTTGGAGATCACACCCTTGTTACCATGACGGCCAGCCATCTTATCGCCGACGGAGATGACCCGCTTGGTGGCGATGTAAACCTTAACCATTTGCAACACGCCGCTGCGGAGCTCATCGCCGCGCTTCATCGAGTTGAGCTTACGATCGCGGATGTCGATGGCTTCGTCCACCGCTGGCCACATCGTCTTGTAGGTCTTCTCAACGTCCTTGAGCTTTTGCGGGCTGTTAATGGCAATCGAATCCAGACGGAATCGCGTGGCCAAATCAGCGACGAATTGCGGTTCTTGATTGTGAACCTGCTCGTTGCCGTCTTCGTCGGTGATCTTCTTGCCCAAAATGCCTTCAATCTCAACGATCATTTGGGTGAACTTATTGGCGATCGCTTCGTTGCCTTCTTTTTCGGCCGTCTTGAGCGACTTCTCGAACAACTTGCGTTCGTCTTCCGACAAGCTCATGCGCCGTGAAAACTTCTGGGTGTCGATCACGATGCCTTCGATGCCCGAAGGAACTTCCAGCGAATCGTTCTTCACGTCTTCACCGGCACGGCCGAAGATCGCGTGGAGTAACTTTTCTTCTGGTGTGAGTTCGGTCTTCGACTTCGGCGAAACCTTACCTACGAGAATGTCACCCGGCTCGACAAACGTGCCGATTTGCACGATGCCGCTTTCGTCGAGATTACGCAGGGCCTTTTCGCTGACGTTGGGAATATCACGAGTGAACTCCTCGCGGCCGAGCTTGGTTTCCCGAATCTCGACGTCGAATTCTTCGATATGAATCGAAGTGTACGTATCGTTGCGAACCAACTCTTCGCTGATGATGATCGCGTCTTCGAAGTTGTAACCTTCGTACGACATGAACGCGACCAACACGTTGCGGCCCAGCGCCAACTCGCCCTTGAACGTGGCGGCACCGTCGGCAATCACTTGGCCCTTCTCGACCTTATCGCCTACGCGCACCAGCGGCTTCTGATTCTGGCAGGTCCGTTCGTTGAGACCCACGAACTTACGCAGGTGGTGAATTTCAGTGCCAATCTCGATCCGAGTGGCGTCGACATAATTCACGGTGCCCTTCTGGCCCGCACGAATCAACATGCCCGAATGCTGAGCTACGTCCCGCTCTAAACCTGTACCAACGACCGGTGGATCGGCAATCAACAGCGGCACCGCTTGGCGTTGCATGTTGGAACCCATTAACGCACGGTTCGCGTCGTCGTGCTCGAGGAACGGAATCAAACCGGCGGACACGCCGATCATCTGGCTCGGGGCTACGTCGGTGTATTCAATCTTATCGACGGGCACCAAAACGAAGTCCGACTTGTAACGGGCAACAACCGTATCACCTTGAATCTGGTTGTCTTTCACCGGTACGTCGGCGGAAGCCACGAAGGCTTCCGATTCTTGATCGGCACGCAGCCAAACGACTTCGTCGGTCAGCTTGCCACCCTTCACCTTGCGGTAGGGAGTGATCAAAAAGCCGTATTCGTCGACCGAAGCATACATCGCGAGACTGCTGATCAAGCCGATGTTCGTGCCTTCCGGCGTCTCAATCGGGCAGATGCGGCCATAGTGCGAAATGTGAACGTCGCGAACTTCGAAGCCCGCACGCTTACGGTTCAAACCGCCAGGGCCAAGGGCCGACAGACGGCGTTCGTGCGTAAGCATCGAAAGCGGATTCGTTTGGTCGACCACTTGCGAAAGCTCGCCACGGCCAAAGAAGTATTCAATCGCCGCCGAAATGCTCTTAGGATTGATCAGGCTGCGCGGCGTGATGTCGTCGGCGTCCTTGAGGCTCATGCGCTCTTGGACCGTGCGGCGTAACTTGAGGAAGCCCTTGCGAATTTCGTCGCAAGCGAGCTCGTCAATCGTACGCAAACGACGATTGCCCAAGTGGTCGATATCGTCGATTTCGACTTCTTGCTCACCGGCCGTCAGGCCCAGCAAGTAACGAATCGAGGCAATCAAATCCTCGGGCCGCAGAACCATTTCGGTCTCGGGCACGTTGATGCCCAACTTGCGATTCATGCGGAAACGTCCGACGCGGCCTAAACGATAACGATTGGCGTCGAAGAACTTTTCTGAGAACAGCTGGCGGGCCTTTTCGAGTTGCGGCGGGTTGCCCGGACGCAAACGCTGGTAGATACGCAGCAAGGCTTCTTCGTGGCTCGACGTGTTATCGTCGGCCATCGCGTTGAGCAAATGGGGCGACTTGGGCGGGTCCATGATTTCGACCTGCTTGACGCCCGACGTGCAAATCACTTCAGCAATATTCTTGGTGATCCGCTGGCCACCTTCGATAATGATTTCGCCGGCGCGATCGCTGCCGACCGGATAGATAATGTCGCCGACCGCGACCTTACCTTCGATCTTGGCAGCGCTGCGACCGTCGACGATCTTCTCTTTTTTGGTTTCGTAGAACTGCTTGATAATATCAGCGTCGAGACTCAGCTCGGGGCTCATCGCACGGAGCAACGTGACGGCCGAGAACTTGCCGCTCTGGTCGATGCGGACCGTGATGCTGTCCTTCTTGGTGGTATTGAGCTCGATCCAGCTACCACGCTCGGGAATCACGCGACAACTGTGCGTGCGGCGCTCACCGGCTTCGATTTCCGAAACGAAATCGATACCAGGGCTACGGTGCAACTGGCTCACCACGACGCGCTCGGCACCGTTGATGATGAACTCACCCCCACCGAGCATAATCGGCAGGTCGCCCAAGTAGACTTCTTCCTCGATCGGCTGCTCTTTCACCAAGCGCAGCCAAATCCGGAACGGCCGACCATAGGTGAGCCGCAACTGCCGGCACTCGTCCGGTTCGTAGCGCGGCTTGCCCAAATCGTAGCGCAAGTACTCGAGCTTGATCGTCTTGTCGTAGCTCTCGATCGGAAAGATTTCGCGGAGCACACTCTCCAGGCCGTCATCTTTGCGAATGATCGTCGTGGTTCCGTCGTATTGCAGGAACCGCGCGTAGCTCTCGGTTTGGATTTTTGTCAGGTCGGGGATGTCGTAGGCAATACGTGCGCTCCCAAAGGTACGGACTTCGGGAACCTGTAAACGTCGTTCAGCCGGGACTGCCATAGGGCGCGTCTGCTCCGATATCACGAGTTAGAGTGAATACAGCAACACGAGCCCGCTAAACTCTCGGTTTTCGAGAGGCGGGCCCATTGAAGCCAAGCTAAACCGAGAGCGGGGACTCGGACCGCGGGGGTCCAAGCTACTATCGCGGGTAGGCTGCGATTGAGCGACTTCCGTGCCATCACCTTCCCCCCTTTGCCTCGGTACTAAGATTCGCACGTGGAAAATTCCCACGTGACTAGCGAACATCGAAGTTCGCGCTTCCGCGCGAGCTTCACTCACACCATCAAGCCATCGTGCGAGACCGCGTGCCGCATAGGCTGGCCGCGGTCTCGAACAATGCCAATCAATTACTTGACGGTGACAGTCGCGCCAGCTTCGGCCAATTCGGTCTTGAGCTTCTCGGCATCTTCCTTGGAAATGCCTTCTTTGATCTTGCTCGGAGCGGCTTCGACCAAGTCCTTGGCTTCCTTGAGACCCAATCCCGTTGCGGCACGAACCACCTTGATGACGGCAATCTTGTTGCCGCCGGCGCCTTCCAGCACAACGGTGAACTCGGTTTGCTCAGCTGCGGGCGCTGCATCGCCAGCGCCACCACCGGCAACCATCATGACGCCGCCGCCAGCGGCTGGCTCGATGCCGTAAACGTCCTTGAGGTAATCGCTCAGTTCCTTGGCTTCCTTGAGGGTCAGGCCGACAATCTTGTCGCCCAGGTCCTTGGTGGTGGCAGAGAATTCTGCAACTGCTGCATCGCTCATTTCAAAACCCTTTCTTGCTGTGCGGGCAAAAGACCCGCGTAAACTCTGATTCGATTTATGATTTCAAATTTCTAACCGTGGCTAGAAATCAGCTTTCTGCTGGACTGGCTTCGGGTGAACTTCCTTCTTCTTCGCTCTTCTTTTTGATCTGGCTGGCCAACTTGGCACCCGTACCAAGCAATTGGCTCGACAACTTGGCACCCGGGCTCAAAATCTGACCCACGAGAATGCTGAGCTGCTCTTCGCGGCTGGGCCACTTGCTGACCGCCGTTACGTCCTCGGCGGAAAGCCTCGAGCCATCCATCGCGCCACCCTTGGGAGCGAATGGCTTGTACTTGGCATCGGCTGCCAAACGGGTGATTTCCTTGGCGAGGGAGACCACGTCATCAGAGCCCCAGACAATCGCCGAGCTGCCGGTGGAACCCTCAAACGCTGGAGCCAAAGTCGAACCTTCGGTCGCGCGGCGGCCGAGGCTGTTCTTCAGCACCAACAGATGAATATTCTTCTTCCGCAACTCTTTGCGAAGCTCGACGTTGGAATTGGCTTCCATCCCGATGACGTTGACCAAAATCGCGTCGGAGACCCCTTCAAGGCGGCTCTTTAATTCGTTCGTAATCAGATCTTTGACGTACTTACTCATGACTGGGAAGGCTCTTAGCCGTTAGCTACTAGCCTTTAGCTCCGTATTCGTTGTTCTCTGCCTTGGCTAATAGCTGGATGCTAATAGCTGACAGCTTCTTTCTTAAACAGCCAACTCAACGCTGGGGCTCATCGTCGCGCTGATGTGAGCCGAACGCACGTAAGTTCCCTTCACGCCCGAGGGCTTCAAGCTCAAGATCATGTTGACGAAAGCTTGAATATTCTCGGCCAATTTTTCGGAATCGAAATCGATCTTGCCGACGATCGCGTGAACGTTCCCGCCCTTGTCGTTGCGGAATTCGACCTTACCGGCCTTGTATTCGCCAATGGTCTTGGCCACGTCGGGGGTCACCGTGCCAGCACGGGGCGAAGGCATCAAGCCACGAGGGCCGAGCACTTTACCCAACGGACCGACGACCTTCATCATGTCGGGGGTCGCAATGCAGACGTCGAAATCGGTCCAACCGCCGAGAATTTTCTTGGCCAATTCGTCGTCGCCGACTTCATCGGCACCAGCGGAACGAGCAGCTTCGGCCGCGGGACCCTTGGCAAACACCACGATGCGTTGCACCTTGCCAATGCCGTGCGGCAACACGATTGAACCGCGGACGATTTGGTCGGCCTGCGTGGGATCAACGCCGAGTCGCATGGCGATCTCAACGGATTGCACGAACTTCGGGCCATCGTATTTCTTCAGGGCGTCGACGGCCTCGGTCACGGCCAGCGCCTGTTTGGGCTGCTTTTCGACGGCCTTTTTCATTCTTTTTGCTATTTTTGGCATGATTCAATTCGCTTTTTCTTAAATACACACTGCCCGCTGAAGCGGGCGTGCCGAGCGTTATTATTAACCTTCGACTTCAAGACCCATGCTGCGGGCGGTGCCGGCGACCATCCGCACGGCATGCTCCAGGTCGCGAGCATTCAGGTCGTTCATTTTGAGGTTCGCGATCTCTTCCATCTGAGCGCGAGTCACTTTGCCCACTTTGGTCTTATTGGGGACCGAAGATCCTTTGGCCAAACCAACAATCTTCTTGAGCAACACCGCAGCGGGGGGACTTTTGGTGATGAAGTCGAATGAACGATCGTTGTAGACGTTCACCACGACGGGGATCATCATCCCGCCGGCTTCCTTGGTTTTGTCGTTGAATGCCTGAACAAACTGGCCCAGGTTCACGCCGTACTTACCGAGCGAAGTGCCCACAGGAGGAGCCGGAGTGGCCTGCCCACCGGGGATCTGAAACTTCGCGGTACCAACTAATTGCTTTGCCATCGTTTATAGCTATTAGCTTTTAGCCATTAGCCGTTAGCCAGAGTTCTTATCCTCTCTGGCTAACGGCTAACAGCTAACAGCTAACGGCTCTCCTAAAGTACTTCAACTTGCCAATATTCCAATTCGACCGGCGTACTGCGGCCGAAAATGTTAATCATCACCGTGATGCGACCATTTTGTTCGTCGATCAAGTTCACTTCGCCTTCGAAGCTTTCGAACGTGCCTTCCTTGATCTTCACGCGGTCACCAATCTTGAAGTTGATGTTCAACTTGGGTGATTCGGCGACTTCTTCCTCGTCCTTCTTGACGATGCGGGCCACTTCGTGCGCCAGCATGGGGGTCGGCTTCCCAGCCGAGCCCGTGAAATCGCCGATGCCCGAAGTTTCTCGCACCGCAAACCACGTGTCGTCGTTGATGCACATGTGCACGACGATGTAGCCGGGGTAGAGCTTCCGCTCGACGACTTTCTTTTTGCCTGCTTTGAATTCGGTCACTTTCTCGGTGGGAACAACCACCTGATCAAAGTAACGATCCAATCCCTCGACCTTAATCTTCCGCTGGAGCGCCTCGGCAATCGACCGTTCGCGATTGCTTTGCACTTTGAGGATGTACCAATCCATGACGATTGGCCCTTCATCCTTTTTCTTGGGAAGCAACGCCCGCTTAACGGGATCGAGTTCTTCTTCTTTTTCTTTCTTGGTGGCTGGCTTCTTCAAAACGGCTGGTTCTTCGACAACCACTTCGTCGGCCGCACCTTCGTCGGTTTGGCCGTCGACTTCCTCTTCGGAGATCGCGGCTTCCGCCTGATCCACAGCCGCCTGCTCTTCTTGAGCGTCTTCGGTTGCGGTCGCGGCGAGGTTTTCATCCTCGGCGGTCGAATCGTCAACGATTTTTTCGGCTTCGTCGCTCACCGAGAGTTCCTTCGTTCTGATGCCAAACAGCCTAAATGCCTAACGATCCGCCACTTCCGGGGCGAATCGAACCGACCGTAAAATCCGAAAACCCCTAAAACCCGAAAACCCTGTGGAGGATCGAGCTCAACACGATGTCGTATAGGTAGAGAATTGCCGCCAACAAAAAGATGACCGCAATCACTACCATCGAGGCCCGCCACAACTCAGTGCGGCCTGGCCACGAGACTTTGTTCATCTCCGCTTCGACCGAGATCAAAAAATCGGCAAAGCTGGGGATGTTCACAATCCGGAAAGCGATCCATGCACCCACGCCCAGGACGATCAACGGCACCACATAACGGCTGACGGCATCCGCCCCCGCCATGGAGTTGAGCTTCCATGCCGCCACCGCAAACACCAGCGCGATCGCGGCAAAGGTGACCTGTCGGGCAATCCTGCCCTGGCTACGCTTGTAACGCGAAGCCCCGAACATTCCAGAAATTAACTCGGCCACGGCCAATCTCACTCAGTTAAAACCAGGTCGTCGAGCAGTCCTCGACTCGCTTGCAACGCAATCTCGTCTTTTCTCTTCATTCCCAAGCAGGGGCGGCGGGAATCGAACTCGCAACCCCCGGTTTTGGAGACCGGTGCTCTGCCAATTGAGCTACACCCCTGTAGTGAAGGGGGAGGGCGGAAGGTGGAAGGTGGATTTAAATCCGAACCTTCCGCCTTCCCCCTTCCGCCCTCCGCCTTTTAATTACTCCAAAATCTTCGTCACAACGCCTGAACCGACCGTCTTGCCACCTTCGCGGATAGCAAAACGAACGCCGTCGTCCATGGCGATGGGCTTGCCAAGTTCAATGCTCAAACGAACATTGTCGCCGGGCATGCACATTTCGGCGTCGCCCATCAAGTTGGCGGCGCCGGTGACGTCCGTCGTGCGGAAGTAGAACTGTGGGCGGTAGCCGCTAAAGAACGGCGTGTGACGACCACCTTCTTCCTTCGACAGCACGTAAACTTCGGCCTCGAACTTGACGTGCGGAGTGATGCTACCTGGCTTGGCCAGCACCTGACCGCGTTGAATATCTTCACGCTTCACACCGCGGAGCAAGCATCCGACGTTGTCGCCGGCTTCGCCTTGATCCATGGTCTTGTTGAACGCTTCGACGCCCGTGCAGGTCGTCTTGGTCGGAGCAGCGGTCAAACCGATGATCTCGACTTCTTCGCCGACCTTGACCTTGCCGCGCTCGATACGTCCCGTGGCTACGGTACCGCGACCTTCGATCGAGAACACGTCTTCGATGGCCATCAGGAATGGCTTGTCGGTCTCGCGGGTTGGCTCGGGAATGTAGCTGTCGATGGCGTCCATCAATTCGCCGATGCACTTCGACGCGGCGGGATCAGACGGATTGTCGTAAGCAGGCTTCGACGCACCACGAATGACCGGCACTTCATCGCCGGGGAAACCGTGGTGAGTCAACAGTTCGCGAACTTCGAGCTCCACCAACTCGAGCAACTCTTCGTCGTCGACGAGGTCGCACTTGTTGAGGAACACGACGATACGAGGCACACCCACCTGACGAGCGAGCAAGATATGTTCGCGAGTCTGCGGCATTGGGCCGTCGGCAGCGGACACAACCAGGATCGCACCGTCCATCTGGGCGGCACCGGTGATCATGTTCTTGATAAAGTCGGCGTGGCCCGGGCAGTCAATGTGGGCATAGTGGCGATTGGCGGTTTCGTATTCAACGTGCGAAACGGCAATCGTCACCGTCTTGGTGGCGTCGCGGACGGTACCGCCCTTGGCGATGTCGGCATACGACTTACCCTTGGCGAGACCTTTAGCCGCCTGCACGGCCAGGATCGCGCCCGTTGTGGTGGTTTTTCCATGGTCAATATGACCAATCGTACCAACGTTCACATGCGGCTTGGTACGCGCAAAAGTATCCTTAGCCATTTTTCTCCCTACACTGATTTACTGGGTCGCTAACTTTGGAAACTACAAAAGGGAGGCACTCACCAACCCTTAAACTTTTACTTACCTACAGAGCTGCTGATGAGACTCGAACTCATGACCTCTTCCTTACCAAGGAAGTGCTCTACCAACTGAGCTACAGCAGCGACTTGTAAGCTATTAGCTCTTAGCCATCAGCTATTAGCTCAAACGATCTTTCTCTAACTAACTTCTCTAAATTTTTCAGACTAAAAGCTAACGGCTCTCAGCTAATAGCTTTTCTCAAAGCGGGTGAAGGGAATCGAACCCTCGTCATCAGCTTGGAAGGCTGTTGCTCTACCATTGAGCTACACCCGCAATCATAAATGTCTGATTTATGACGTCTGATTTATGATTGCGAAATGCAATCCCGTCCAAGCTTTCCTCTTCACCCAATCAGAAATCATCAATCCTAAAATTTAAATTCAAATGGGGAGTGCAGGATTCGAACCTGCGAAGGCAGAGCCAGCAGATTTACAGTCTGCCCCGTTTGGCCACTTCGGTAACTCCCCGGTCTGCCAACCGCGCCCGTTCGCTTCCGCACCTCAGTCACTTCATCCAATCAATCGCTAACGATCTTAGGAACCAAACAATCGATTCACACCAATTGTCTGTTTCGTGATTACGGCGTATTCTGCTCCTGTGAGAAGCAGATTGTTTTCCACGAATAAGCAAACGCTCACTCGCTTCAATCACTTAGGGCCACGTCCTTCAATCCGTTCGCATATGTCTCTTCATCACGCTTATCACTCGCTTGCTGAAAACAATTTTTCAACGCGCGAATTGATAAACTTCTGTAGCGCCGACAACGCTCCCTCACACTTCAACTTGCGTCGAAACGAATGGGCGCACCGCGACTTGACGAGCTAGCGAAGGGAATTGAACCCCCAACCTGCTGATTACAAATCAGCTGCTCTGCCAATTGAGCTACGCTAGCCTGACTCCGACAAACTTACGCGAATCACCTAATATAGCTATGTCCAGAAGTGTGACAAGGCGACCCCAAGCGAATTTCGCGCCCAACTGTACATCAGTTGGGTAAGTTCTCGGCGGATTCTATCTAAGACGACCCAAATTGCCGCAAAGTTCACCTAATTTGACAAGCTAGCACCTACTTCGCCCAGGCCGCAGAACGAGGATTGGCACGATAAACTACCGGATTCTTTCCCACCCCACTGCCTTGTTGGGCTAAAACATATCCTCTCTTCGGCTGGTCACTGGCACACCAATTGCCTCTGGATTGGCGGTTTTCGCCGAGAATGGCGACCGATTCCTCAAGGAAAGGGCACGAAATAAATCCATGACCGACCAGCTGATCGTCTATGCGGTCCTTATCGTCTCGATGGTTCTCTTTATTCAGGACCGGATTCGCTACGACCTGATCGCGGTCATGTCGCTCTGTGCGCTGACTTTTACTGGAATTGTGCCCTTCAAGGAAGCTTTTGACGGCTTTTCGAACCCTGCGGTTATTACCGTGGGGGCGATCTTGATCCTGAGTTTTTCCCTGGAAAAAGCCGGTTTAGTTCAATTAGTCGGCCAATGGATGACTCTCGTCGGCGAAAGCCAATCTCGGCAGGTACTCGCTCTGTGTGGGGCCGTAACAATTTTGTCCGCCTTCATTAATAATGTCGGGGCCGTCGCACTGCTGATGCCCGTGGCGATTCACTTGGCTCGCAAATCGAAACGTTCTCCCTCGTTTATCCTGATGCCGATGGCCTTTTGTTCTCTGCTGGGGGGAATGGCAACGCTAATCGGCACGCCACCGAATATGATCGTGGCCGATTTTCGCAGCGACTATGCCGATACGCCCTTTCGCATGTTCGACTTCACACCCGTCGGCGGCGGCGTGGCCCTCATCTGCTTTGCTTTCATTGTCTTGATCGGGTGGCGAATCGTTCCGAATCGCAAAAGCGGAGTCGAAGGCGATCTGTTTGAAATCGAAGATTACTTTGCCGAGCTTATTGTTCTCGAAGATTCCAAAGCCATTGGAAAATCGATCAAGGAAATCGTCAGTCCCGAAAGCGACATCAATGTCATGTCGATCAAGCGCGGCAAGGTCTTTGTTAAAGGTCGGCAGATGAAATCGCTCGCCCTGGACGAGGGGGATCGCATCCTGGTCCGCAGCGGTTCGCAGCATCTTCAGGAATTTATCGCCGAACAGAAATTGGTACTTAAAGGCGATCGCCCTATTCCCGATGACTCCCCCACGCCCGAAGAGGCGATCAATCCCGAAGAACTGGAAATTGTGGAAGCGGTCGTGATGCCGAACTCGATCTTGGTGGGCAACACGGCACGACAGGTTCATTTGCGCGAGAACTTTTATAGCAATCTGTTGGCCTTGGGCCGACGCGGCAGGCTTGTGGAGCAGCGGATGCGCGATGCGCGGGTTCGTTCGGGCGACGTACTGCTGCTGCAAATGCCGCGTGACGAGATGGGAAATATTATCCGTGATCTCGGCATTCTGCCGCTTGTCTCGCGTGATTGGAAATTGCAGCCTTACCGAAAATTGCTCACAGCCATCGGACTTTTTATCGCGGCCATTGTCGTGAGTAGCGTCGGCTGGATGCCGGCCAGCATGGCGTTTGTCGCGGCTGCCCTCGGGATGGTCTTGTTCAAAGTCATCCGTGTCGGTGAAGTTTATGAGGGAGTTGACTGGCCACTTATTATTTTATTGGGGGCCATGATTCCGGTGGGCGAAGCCTTTGAAACGAGCGGCGCGGCGGAATCTCTCGCAAACACCACTGTCAATTTCGTCGGAACCAGCAGTCCGACTCTTTTGCTCGGTGTGATTTTAGTGGTGTCGATCGTGCTCGCCGATTTGTTCAGCAACGCCGCCGCCGCGATTATTATGTGCCCCGTCGGCATCAGCATGGCCGAGCGAATGGATGTGTCAGCCGATCCTTTCTTGATGGCGGTGGCTGTCGGTTCCGCAGTGGGAATGGTCACACCTATCGGTCATCAGTCCAGCACGCTCGTATGGGGACCTGGCGGCTATCGCTTTAGCGATTATTTTCGCCTGGGATTTATCACCGAAATTTTGGTGGCCGTGACGGCCATTCCGTTGCTGCGTTGGTTCTGGCCGTTTTGATGCTAAACTTGTGGGTAACGATCCCCTTCCACGGATAAGTCATGGCCGAGAACACCGAACATCTTGAACTCTCCAAGCCGCACGTTCCCCACTTCGACGTTTCGGAACTAACTCGCTCGGAATACATTGCCGCGCTTGTTCATTTCTACCGCGGCGAGTTGCATCGCTCGACCATTTGGCGTGTGCGACTCGACACGACCACCAACTGGTCAATTCTTTCGGTGATGGGATTGGTCACTTTTACTTTCGGTGAACCGGCTCATTCCCATGCTCCGCTGATTGTCGGCATGTTGCTCGTCTTTACCTTTATGGGAATTGAAGCTCGTCGCTATCGCATCTTCAATGTGTGGTGCGCTAGGGTTCGGAATTTAGAGGTGAACTTTCTCACGCCGATTCTGCAATTCGACATGAAGGCGGTCCGACAAGGTTGGGGCCGCCTGGTGGCCGAGGATTTGCTCCACCCGAGATTCAATATGACGTGGCAACAAGCCCTGCGAGCACGGCTGTTACGGAACTACTTTCCCCTGTTTCTCTTGCTGCTAGTGGGATGGTTCGTGAAATTGCAGCCTGCCAAGGGAGGCGCGCTGCCAAGTTTTGGTGAGTTGCTCGCTGATATGCGGATTGGCTTTATACCCGGCTGGGGAGTTTTTGGTTTCGTGCTTGTACTCTATACATATCTCGCAGCACTCATGTTTACAGGAGGGCACGTCGATGGCGAGGAAAAATACTTTGGCGTCAACGACAACTTGCTCCACAAGTTCAGCATCTCGGAAGTTGATGCGGCGGATTGAGTGGCATCATTCACAATCCCATTGAGAGTGTTTGCCAAAATTGTCGATTCCCTTGACGCTCTTGCCTAGATAACTAGAGTGGATCGCACGAGCCGATCTCTCTTCTTGACGCGCGGCGAGGCGGAACATGACGCGGTACTTTTCTTTTTTTGGCAGCCTTGTGCTATGTGCAGTGGTGATCGCAACCACTTTACTTACACCCTCCACGGCCTCGGCGTATGACATTGTGAATCGTTGGTCGGCCACACAGGTGAACGGTGGTGGGCTGTTGCGCGGCGACCCCGTGACGTTGCGCTGGAGCGTTGTGCCTGACGGGCAAAGTTATTCGCGTTCTGCCAACAGCCAACTTATTCAATTTTTGGACGATGGCTGGAACGTCGCGGCAGCGCAGCGTGGCTTTGACTATACCAATCGCCCTTGGTGGACCGTGATGAACAATGCCTACGCGCAATACGAGCGCGTCGCGGGCTTCACGATGGTTTATGTGCCTGAACTGACTGCGGGCGGTGCTGATACAGGCATGGAAGGTGATATCCGCATCGGCGGTGAGAATCTCGATGGCACGCCCGGTGGTGCCCTGGCCGACAATACCTTTCCCAACGATGGCGATATGCGGATCGATATCACCCGCGAAGCTAACGGCTCCGTCGGTTTTTATTTCGCCACGGAACCTGGATTTCGCAATCTGATTATTCATGAATCCGGCCACGGCGTCGGCTTAGGGCATGTCGAATTTGTAAATGGTTCGGGAAAAGCGGTGATGGAAGGTGGCCTGCGCACCGACATCTGGGGTTTTCAGTTTGACGATATCTACGGGCTCAACCGCCAGTACGGCGATCCCCGCGAAAAGAACGGCGGCAATAACACCCCCGCCACGGCCAATCTGTTGGGCAACTTCACGACGTCTGCTGTGGTCTCGTGGGGGACCGATGCCACGGATGGAACCATCGAACAATTCGACGACGATTTTCTGAGTATTGACGGCTCGAACGACGCCGACTGGTTTCGCTTTTCGATCACCGGCGATACGTTTGCCAATATCAAGCTGTCACCCATCGGGCCCAGTTACACGACCGTTCAACAAGGCTTCATCGACGCCACGATGTACAGCGATCTCAACATGCAGTTCTTCATTCAAAACCCAGGCGGCACGTTGAGTTTGCTCTCGACGGTTAATCAACACGGCCTGGGCGCATCCGAGTTGATCCCTGCGTGGCAGCTCACAACTCCTGGTGATTACTTAGTACGCGTGCGAGGCACGCAAGACTTTAATCAGTTCTATCAACTCGATCTCAATTTAAGCGAATTGCCGCTGCCGGGAATGTCGGCGGATATCAACTTGGATGGGCTCACGACGATCGACGATTGGCAAATCTTTATCACCAATGCTTACACTGATCTCGGTGGTTTAAGTCAGCTCGATGCCTTCCAACTCGGCGATCTTGATTTGGATGGCGACAACGATTTCGCCGACTTTCGTTACTTCAAATCGGCGTACGATTTGGCTAACGGCTCGGGCGCATTCGCCAGTATTGGTCAGATTCCCGAGCCCCAAACTTTAATGCTCGCTTTATTCACAGCAATCGGTGGCGTCTGCTGGAGGCAACGGCCAGCACTCCAGTAATTAACAAAAGACTGCTCGGTTCCGGCACGGCGGTTGTCGCCGTGAGCAAGCCGCCGTTGTATTCCGCTTGCCACGTGGCAAGATCTGCGGGGCTGAAGGGATCGGGTGACTCACCACGCTGCCAGGCCAAAAAATCGCGACCATCGACGTCGCCATCACCATCGTAATCACCGGGGATTTCCGGCTCGTTGTCGAAATCTGGAGTCCACAGGGCTAACCCTTGTACGCCGGTAAGCGTGGTAAAGTTATAAGCCACCTGACCGAGGTTATTGAGGCCACTGCTTTCCATTGTGTTCGAACTCGAACCGGCGCCTCGGCCCGCCAATTCGATGCTTATCAAATTCTCGTTCGTTCGAGCCACTGTGACTAACCCCTCTTCAGGGTCGTAAAGATAGATACCAAAACTCGTGCCGGGCAGCGCGCCGGTGTGCGTGCAGTAAAAGACCGCTTGGCCAGCCTCGTTGATCATTGTCCGAGTCGTGACGTTTGTCAGTTGGATAAATCCGTTGCCATCGGGCGCGGGATCGCCTTGTCGAGCGATTTCCGTGATTGTCGTGCCGTCGCTAATATAAATACCCTTGTTGTCTGAAAATCCACCGGGCGTATTCGAAAGTCCTGCCGCAACGATTACGGTGCCGCTATTGTTCATGGTCGGTGGATCAAACGAAAAAAGATTACCCGTCGTCCCGCCAAAACGATCTGGCGCAGGCTGACCTTTACCAAGCATTAAAGTGGTCGTGGTGCCGTCCCCTAAAAATACGCCCGCATTGTCGTCCGCGCCTCCACTCGTGCCACTCAAGCCCGCATTGAACAAGACTTGTCCCGAATCGTTGATTGCCGAAAACCCGGCCATCATGCCAAATGTTCCGTTGGTGCCTCCACCCAACGCAGGCGCGGGCTGTCCTTGTCGGGCAATCGTGGTGAGAGCTCCGCCCGATCCACGATATACACCGGTTGGCGAAGCACCAACATTTAAAAGCGCCGAGAACGCTGCCTGGCCACTTTCGTTGAGCGCTGGCGTAAAGAAACCCGAAAACAAACCATTGCCTTCGGGTGGCGCGCTTTGGATCCGCGCAATCTCGACAGTCGTATTCCCATCGCCACGAAAGATGGCGTTATTGGCGTTGCCGGGACTTGTGCCAGAAAGCGAGCTGCTAAATGCCAGCTGGCCGGCACTATTGAAATCTGACAGGGACGGGCCATTGTATGTGCCGTTGCCATTGGGAGTTGATTCGAGCCGCTCGGCGATTTTCGTCAACGTTGGTCCACGATAAACACCAGCAGCAGTCGAGAAGCCATTGCGCGTGACACCGAAGGCCAATTCTCCTTCGCTATTGATTGGAGGAGGCGATGTATAAGTTTGGCCGAAAACCTCTGCTCCGCCCGGTGCCGTTTGGAGTCCACGAGCAATTTGTGAAACGGGTTCGCTCGACTCGATGCGAAATACGCCAAACCGATCCGCCGATATATTGCCACCAACAGTTCCAGTCAAAGTTGCTGTAAATGCCAACTGGCCTTCGTCATTGAGCGATGGAGGAGCCATTCCGCTGAACGTCCCATTGCCATCCGGGGCGGGGGTGCCACCGAGATTGAAATATTCCGTCGCGGCATGAAGCTCAGCATCGCAAAGAATCAGGACGACTGCAAAGAAAAGACAGCGCGTTATTCCTTGCACCACGGACCATGACTCGTCTGGTGTCTGCACAGCTATCTCCCCAAGATCGTTTTCAGATGGCTTTACCTGAGCCGTAATATAAATGACCTTGCGGAAGAGATGCAAATAAAATCCCGTTGCCAATCCGATTTAGGGACGTTTTACCCAAGCAATTGCCATTAAAGCCCCCAAATAGAGGAGGTACGTGGCTGTTGGCTCCGGCACTGCTTTTGCACCGGCGTTCACCGCTTGGTTGCCATACGCAGCTTGCCAGTCGGTGAGATCACCCACTGATGGATTTCGCTGCCACGCCAGAAAATCTCGGCCATCGACGTCGCCATCGGAATCGAAATCACCCAATGTGTTTAATATCTCGAAAGCGCCAACATCGGGGAGCGTGCCGCGGGGATTTCCGAAAATGTCGACTGCTGGCGACTGACTCGGAAAGGCGTGATCCACTCCAGCACTCGTACTTGCTGGCATGCCGTACTGCATCACCAAGTTTTTGAACACGTCTTCAATCGTTGCTGAGCCGTCGGCAAATTCGCTTGTCGCAGAATTCCAACGTGGAACAACAAGCCCCTCAAGCGGAGGCAGGCCGGGATTACTGACAATGCGATTAGGATCGGCCGTGTAGTTGATTGCCTCGTTTGGATCGGACGGAATCGCGGAACCGCCGTTGTAGTATTGATTATTGAGCAACGTCCAATTATCGACCTCTCCCGGCGGTGCATCCGAGAAATCATTGGCCCCGCCGAAGGACGAGCCCATCGTGCCCGTCGGGTCGCTCCAAATGTTGTTGTAAAAGTTGATTTGGTCGTTGGTCACGGCGGCATTTTCGACGTTCACCCGCATGGCATAGGCGAGTGACGGCAGATCGCCGGTGACGGTGTTGTTGCGAAACGTAATCTGCTCACCGCTTTTCACGCCGAGCGCAGCGCGCATGGCGTTCGTCGAATTGCCGAGCATAAGATTGTTCTCGATCATCACGTTGCGTGCTTCGATATATGGCTTGCCATCCTCGCCGATCAACACGAAGTTCGAGCCGGTGCTCCCTTGCCAATTCAAAAACACGTTGCGTTCGACATTGACCCGATCGGTGCCCAGAAAAATATCATCGTCGTCGTTGCTATCCTTGATGACGATGTAGGCCGACGTGTCGTTGCCGTTGGTGCGTCCTGAGCCGCCGAAATCGTTGAAGAAGACGTTACCCCGAACCGTTACGTCTTCGATCGAATTGATATCAATATGTTCATCCGAGCCGGCTTGGTTGTAGAACATGTTGCCTTCGACCAGGACGTCGGTCACACCGTTGTTGATCTTCAGTAGGTCATTGTTGTAGCTGTCGTGGATGACATTATTTCGTAGCGTAATGTTACCAACGCCGCTGTTGCCGCCACCGCCGTCGATGTGAAACACGAGCGGCGAAGCTCCTGCACCAGAGTGCGCGATGTCGAATCCCTCGAACGTGATGCCGCTCGCGCCACGGCCATTCACATAAGCCACGACTGTTTGGCTAGAATGCCGAAGACGAGCTTGATAAGGGACTTCCGAGCGGACGGTCACCCCTTCCGCAAATGTGCCCACCAACGATTGGCGACCCGTATACGTTCCTGGGCGCACCAAAACGGTCGCACCATCGACGTTGTTGTCGTGCAATCGACCGAGCGCGCCGCCAATCGTGGCCCAAGGGCTCGCGAGTGAACCGTTGCCGGTTGAGTCATTGCCAGTAGTAGCGACGTAATAAGTTTGTGCTGCAGCGGTTGAAGCAAAGAGCAATATTTGGCAAACACCAATTGCCCTGAATCGCACTAAAAGCGCGAGAGAATGACGGTTCATATCGATGGCTGTTCCCTAAGGCCCCTGCCCCACACGTTAGAGGAAATCGCCACGAGAGTCAAAGACAATCACGTCAATGGCTTTTCGCAAGCTGGTGGAACATGCTTCAGAATGATCGCACGTCAACTGGTCAAACGATGATCACTGCGGACATTTTCTATACAACTGGAGGCGAACTTGTTATGCGTATTGTTTCAATGCGGTGAAATATTCGGGGATATCGTGTTCGTTGTGTGATTGGCATTGAGTATTCGGTTCGGTTTGTACGAAGAAATCCCTAGGGGGGCATGGCATTTTGCTCCACAATTTGAACGCTAAATCCGCTATAAATTAATCCTACCATGATGATTTCACCTCGCACTAAAGTCTTGCTTGTCGAAGACAACGATGGCTTGCGCCGTGTTTACAAACGGCTGCTTGAAGCTCATCAATTTGACGTCTTCACGGCCCAACATGGTGAGGCGGCTCTGGATGTCTTGGAAGACCACGCGATCGACGTTGTGGTAACCGACATTGGCATGCCGGTGATGGACGGCTTTGAGCTAGCCCGGCAAATTCGCGCGAACCCGGCGATCCAAGTCCATCGGTTGGTGGCGTTAACGGCTTACAGCCAACCACAGCTTGTGACGCAAGTTCAGAAATGCGGGATCGACGTCTATCTGGCCAAACCGATTAATATTCTTGACCTCAAAAACGCCATCCTCGGCAATTGGGTCGAAGCCGATTATCTTCATCAGCCGGCGCAGACTGACGAATACGCGGCGCAGCAATCTGATATGCTCACGGACACATTGCGATCGCGGCTACGCGCCGCCACGCACGACTTACACATGAACTTAGAACGGCAACTCGATCTGCTGAATCCTAATCAAGATCTCAGCGTCTATCGAAAACTACTCGCAGCTTTCTATGGCTATTATGTTGCCATCGAAGCGCGATTGGCTCATGCGGTTGAGCATGAACCATGGTCGAGTGAAATACTATTGCGACGTAAGTCGAATGCCTTGCGAACCGATCTGGTGGCTCTGGGAATGAGCGAAAACGATATCGATCAACTTCCCACCGCGCGATCGCTGCCGGAAGTGCGCTGCCTAGCCGACGTGCTGGGGATCATGTACGTGCTGGAAGGGTCGTCGTTAGGGGGTGCTATCTTGGCCAAACATTTTCATTCCCGGCTGGGACTAACTCGCACAAACGGCGCTTCGTTTTTCAACTTCTATGGTGAGAACTTACAAAACAATTGGCGGCAGTTTTTGGTCTGGCTCGAAAGTTGCTCGCCACCTGCAAATGAGTCGCGCATGATTGCCGCGGCTCAAACGACGTTTCGCACACTCGGCGATTGGCTGCTCACGCAAGCGAAGGTCGTGAACACAGACAAAAACCTCTCGTCTCTGAATACGCATGGCACTGCTCGATCTCACCACTTGCGATAGCGAACCGATTCATATCCCGGGGGCGATTCAGCCTCACGGGATTCTGGCCGCAGTAGATCCGACGACTCATCTTGTGACGCATGTGAGTGCCAACGTTGAGGAGTTGCTCGGCCGCGCACCGGCTACGTTGCTTGGCCAGAATATCGACGTACTCGTCGGCAACGGCGAGCATACCGGCGAGCCGAATCGGTTCAGTGGGAGTAATCTGCCAAAGCGGCCGCCGAACTACTGACCAGCATCAACCCCGAGCCCGCGATAAACAGCCAGACGCCAAACTGCTGTGTGCCAGGCCAAAGAAACAGCACGCTACCCGCGAAGAACAAAAAATTGCCGAACACCCCTTCGGCCACAAAGAACCAGCGATAACGGTCGAAGAACCTTCGCAACAAACTCTTCATCGAGACTTCCTTTGCTAGGCAAAGACTTGGAATAGGATTGCCCAAGCCTAGCAAATTCCCTGACGGCAATCATCTGAAAAGTTGAGTCGAACGCCGGCGTGGGAACCAAACTCCGCACAAAGCGACTAACAGCAATGTTGACGGTTCCGGGACGCTGGCAACACCTGCCACTGGGATGCCGCTACCAAATTGTCGCTGCCAAGCCAGAAAGTCACGGCCATCGCTATCGCCGTCGCCGTCGGCATCCGCCAGTGCATTACCAGTTTGGTGAGCGGCTTGCCAATCGTCGAGATCGTTGGCGTCGACAAAGCCATTGCCATCGAAGTCAGCGGTGATGGCGTTCACATTAAGAACAACACGATCGCTGAGATAATCAAGCGACCACCAACGATCGGCGAGTGCCGGGACGGTGAAGTTGTCGAAAGCACCGGTGATTGTGCCGCCCACATTGGTGATAATTTCAAAGCTATCGCCAACCAGCGGGTCGTAATCACTCACGAGAGAGACATCGAGCGTGCCGCCCAGCAGTGCTCCACCATCGGAAACGTGCAGCCTGTCGAACTCACCAAGGTTGGGTAACCCACCTAAGTCGATCTCCAACACCCCCGTCACGTCCTGTTGGAAGTTCCCGGAAATATTGAACTCACCGGTCGGGTCACTCGTTCCTTCCGGCCGCAGCGTCCCCGAGTTGCGAAACAACGTTTCGTGATTTGTTGTTTCACCATGTAAGTCGACGTTGCCATGCCCGGCAATTAACGCCCCCGCCTGATTCCACAAGCTGCTACCTGCATTGCCACTCAGAACTTTGAAACTGGAGTTGATACTCAATTCAGCGCCAGCCATATTTCGAAACTCGATTAAACCGGCATTCATGCGCTCGATTTGAAAATTCCCTTCCGCGTTGATGACACCTCGATTCGCAAAACGCTCGTCGTTAATCTGAATATTCAAGGCATGTGAACTTTCCACCTCCAATATGCCTTCCTGCTGTATGGTCGTCCCTGCTGCGAGTGTAATATTCAACGGCGTCAAGCCATTGGAGATAACGGTGCCGCGATTGACGAAACTGCCACGGGCCACGTTGATCGTCCCGCCACCTTGAATCATGTGCTCCGCGCCGTGAACGAAGAAACCGCCTGAAGGCACATTTGTACCGATTTCAAACGCCAAGGGGAAATTCGACGTCCCCCATGTGCCACTGCCAGTAAGTTCGGTAAACGGGCCACCGACATAAGCCGTGGTGTTGCTCGTTTGACTCACGGCTCCGTCGTTAGTCATCCTGCCGCGCACTTCTATATGTCCGCCGATAACCAATTGACCTAGGTTATGAACATCAGCCAAATAAGAGGGACCGGTGGTGGAGGTCGCAACGATCGCGCCGCTCCCTTCCGTGCTAAGGATCCCACCGGTGATTTTTGAGACGCGGACCTCAGACCCGTCGCCGGCGTGGATGATGCCCAGGTCACTATCTTGGTAATTGACAACGTGTGCCTCGATAACAAGATCGCCACCGTTGATCGCCTTGAACTCTCCACTGTTTGTGACGGTCGACGGCTCGAAGTTACTGAATTGAGGATTGGCGACAATCGTAAATATGCGGTTGTTAACATCAGACTGAACAACCCCGCGATTGGTAAACGCGATACCTGAACCGATGGCCCCGTAGCCATGAATCAAGTTATCTTCGTTTATTAACGGATCATAAAATCCATCAAATGTTGTCGAACTACCAACAATCCCGCCCCCGATTTCGACACGAATTTCGCCGCCACCGATGAGTTTCGTCGGCTTTACAATCGCAAGCCCACCGGCAAGTGTCCCCGTATTTTGAATTTCTCCGGCCAGATTCCAACGGCTATTAGCGGGGGTGTCGCCGATCTTCCCCTCCAGCCGCAGGTCTTCGAGCACAACCCTCGTAGTATCCTCCGTGATAATTTTACCACCCTGAGTCTCACCCTCATTATGTGCCACGGCGCGCAAGATGCCGCCCCGCAGCGTCATGCTTCCCAGCACGACCGTCGAATCAACACCAGCTTCGACGATACCCATCGTCGCACCATCTGAGTTATTGAGGATATCGTTGTAGCTGGCACCCCGTATTTCGACTCTCCCGCCCGTCTTGGCACGAATCGTGCCCGAATTCAACGTTTGTGCCATCGAGTATGGCAGTTGGCTCGCACTGCGGAGATTGATTTGCAGCGTTCCCTCGCCCGTTTCGATCACACCTCGGTTGTCAAATACCAATCGATTTGTTGTTTGCGAAGAATTAATCGCTCCAGGACCTTGAATCGTGTGATTCACGTCGTTCACAAAGCCAGGGGTTCCAACAAATTGACCGCCGTATTGCGCTGCAGGAATGTAGACAGACCCACCATTGAGGTCCATCGAGCCATTGCCTGTGATCGTGGCGTATCCTTCGACGAAAAACGTGTTAACTACGATATCGGTGTTGTTGGTCACGAGATTGCTGAACGTCACCGAACTCATCGCCAAGTTTCCTTCAAGCGTGACGTTTTCGAACATCACGCTGTTGAGAGTAATCAAACCTTCATTCGTACCACCGACACTGGTCGTAGAAAGCTGACCACCCACCAAGCGAATTTTACTAAGAGAAACTATCGAGTCGCCTCGAGCTTCGATGATCCCATTCAGATTATCGAGTGGAGTAAAAAATGCGGGAGGGTCGCCAAGGCCAGAGACTAAAAGAGTGCCGCCATTCTCAGCGATCAGCTGACCATGATTGGAATGGATGCCGCGACTCGTGGTTCCATAGAGACCCACAGTGAGTTGCTTACCCGGCACGTTGGCGGTCACTGTGCCATCGTTATTGAGCACGGCTCCTTGACCGATGTTCGAGATGTGACCCGCCCCTTCAATGCGACCTTCATTCCAGAGCACATAATAAGGACTCGTGTAATCAAAAATCTGCGACGTGTCGACAAGAGAAAGGATTCCACTTCCCTGAACCCAAAGTGAGTTACCTACATGTAATCGCGACGAAGGAGCGAAGTTGACGTTGCCGGCAATAGTCGCGGAATTGGCGATCAAGAAACGGCTAGCATCGAAGTTTAAAACATCACCATTGTCGATCCTAAGATTCCCAACCGTCGCATTTTGATCCAGTAAGGTAACGCTCTCCTGCGGGGAATCATCGTCGATCGTCACATTGGTCGTGGCGAGATTCGGAACAACACCCGTCGACCAGTTGGCTGGGTCGGACCAGTTGCCCGAGGAGCCACCGATCCAGACGGCTTCGACGGCGTCAACCTTTGCGGGCGCAAACAATAAGATCGAAATAAGAAGCATGCCCAGCGGCACGCGGAGAATTCTGGCGTACATGGCGACCCTGCTCATGGAGAAGTAAAAGTGAGCCTCCATGATAGCCGCGTTTTCACAAGCCAGCAAACAAACCCTTGGGGTCAATGCGCCACAGGCTTTTTTCGCTGGAAAAGTGAGACCACGACGAATAGAGCGAGAACAATTGCCGACGGCTCGGGCACACTCGTGCTCGCCACCACGGGTAGTGCGCCCGTGAATTGGCGCTGCCAGACGAGAAAATCGCGGCCATCGACGTCGCCATCGTCGTCGGCATCACCATCTTCATGATCGGCAGAGTTCATGCCATAGTTATTCTGCCACGTGAGTAGACCGTCGCCATCAACATCGCCGTCTTCGTCGAAGTCGGCGCCAAATTGAGCGAGCAAGCGCACAACATTGGGGAGATATTCCACGCGCCAGCCAAACAAGCCGTCCCAAGTAATCGTGTTAAAGACACCCGTGATGCTGCCCGTGGTGTTGATAATATCGATGCCCGTGCCATAGACAGGTGTGAATCCCGCGAGGGGCGTGATATGCAAATTCCCGCCTAAACTCGCGTCGCCGTCGATATCGATGGCATCATATTGCAGCACGCTCGAGGCTTCGATTCGCAACTGGCCGCTACTTCCTTGCTTAAAATCCCCTTCAATATCAAGCTCACCAATTTGATTGTTAAATCCAGGCCGCAAACTGCCCGCGGTGTTGGTCAGATCTGCCGACAGTGTACCCGTGGCTTGAAAGTTTGTGCCGGCGCCCAGTTCAATTTCCTGGCCGTGCATTTCACCGCCCGTGCTCAAGAACATTTCGGTATTGGTGACCGTGGTTTTGCCCGCGGTGCGGAATTGAATCGACCCGTTGGTGTCGGCCAGGATGACTTTGGCGTCGGCATTGTTCGTGGGAGCGAATGTCGCCAGGCTTGCAAGATCGATGTGACCACCACTCGTCGCGCGAAAGTCGGCGCCGCCGGAAACCATGGTTACGCCGCCGAGATCGATCGTACCGCCAACCGCATAGACATCGGTATTATTGAACGTTCCCCCTGCAAAAGTTGTGACGCTCGACAAATCAATCGAACTTCCCACATCCGCTCGTAGAACGGATCCATTGCTGCCGGCAGAGTAACCGGTGAGCGCGGGGGCTGTGATCACGCCGCCATTGCTGGCCAAGAAACTCGTCGTATCGACGCTCGTTAGCGAATCCAAATCGACGACGGACGTTGCTCCTGAGATCTCAATATTGACCGGTCCTAGAGTCGTCAGATTCGGCGATTCTATGATCCCACCATTGGCCGCACGAAGCCTGCCGAGATCGGCATTGTTTGTTCGAGAGAATGTTGTCAGATCGGTCAGCACAACGCGGCCACCATCGTTGGCTTCGACGTTGGTCGATCCGTTAACAATTTGTGTCACATTGTCGATTTCCACGCGTCCCCCCGCAGCCACAACGTTCGTGCGATTGAATGTGCCACCGCTGAAGCTTGTCAACGACGAAAGATCGACCAAACTCGTCGCACCAATGGCGATTAGACTACTGCCTGTACTCCCCGCGCTGTAAGTGGCTAGCACCGGCGGAGCCACCGTGCCGCCATTCGTCGCTGTGAAACTCGTGCTATCGACGGATGTCAGATTCGACATGTTGATCGACGAAGTCGCACCATCGATTTCGACGAGCACCGGGCCCAATGTTGTCAGACTCGATGTCAAAATGCTGCCCCCGCCCGCAGCTCGCAGGCGGGCCGTATCGGCAAAGTTCGTGCGAGTGAACGTCGTCAGAGCTGAAAGATTGATGGTTGCCGAGTTGGTCGCATCGATCATAAACGCTCCCGTATTGAGTGACGTCACATTCTCTAATTCAATGATGCCACCATTGTTGGCGATCAGCTTGGAATTGTTAAATGTACCACCATTGAACGTGGTAAGTGGCGACAAATCGAGCTTGCTTCCCGTTCCATCGGCCTGGAAGGTTGAACCACTGCTGTCGGCGATATAGCTTGTCAAGGAATTCAAAGGAACGACGCCGCCATCCAGGGCATAAAATGAAACCGTATTGGCGCTCGTGACGTTGCCCAAGCCAATCGACGAGGTGGCACCACTGACTCGGACTGCGACGTGATTGCTCAGCGTCGAGAGGTTCGGTGTGATGAGTGTCCCGCCATTGATCGCGCGGAGTTCGCCAAAATCGGTCGTAATACTGCGGCTGAAAGTCGTTAAGGCATTCAGCGCAATCTGGCTATTCGCTCCATTCGCTTCGATGTACGTCGCGCCACTTGTCATCGATGCGACGTTCTCCATTTCAATCGTGCCACCGCTTGTGGCCGCAAGTACCGCATTAAAGAACCCACCGCCGGTGAACGTGGTTACACCCGAGAGATCGAGCAGACTGCTGGTGCCATCTGATTCGAGCGTCGTGCGATTGTCGCTACGGCCAGTGATAGTGCTCAGCACTCCTGGTGAGAACAGCATCTTGCCTCCCGCCGTGGCTCGTAGTCCCGAGACGTCGCTATTCACCGTGTTGAGAATGTTGAGAGTGCCCGTCTTGCTGATGAGCCGCCCATTCTGCAGATCGATTGTGCCGCTGATCGATCCCCCACCGCTCCCCACCACGAGATCCGAAGGGGTGGTAATCAACAGATTCTCACTCATCGAGAGCGAATTGATCTCGGGTGCCGAACCGCTGAGTGTGATCGTGAGCGTCCCCGACTGACTGATCGTGACCCGATCAATAAAACTGGGAAGTGCGGGATTGCTCGACCAGTTGCTGGGAGCGAGCCAATCGCCTCCACCGCCGTTAACCCAACTCACCGGGGACGCAACGAGTGATAAAGGAGAAAAACTAAGCCCTCAACACACAAACGCCACAAACGCCACAAACGCCGAACGCAACATCGAAGCTCCCCCCACTTGGTGCATGAATTTCTTTTCTGCACCGGCAATCTAAACCTGCAATTGCAAGGGGTCAAACAGAATTAATGTTTGCTTCATGTTGCTATCGTGAAAGATTTGTCGACCAGCATCGGCCCAACGTTGCAAATCCCAGCAGTAAAAGTACTAAACTCGCAGGCTCGGGCACGCTCGTGCTTGCCGCGAATTGACCAGCATAACCTGTCTGCCAATCGGCCAAGTCCCCCAGATTAGGGTTCCGCTGCCACGCGAGAAAATCGCGGCCATCGACATCGCCATCGTTGTCGAAGTCGCCGGGGAGGGATGCGGAGTAAAGCACCAACGTCGAAACGCTGTACGCGGGCATCGTGTATTGAAACGCGTTCACGAGATCGATCTCGATGTCGGCGGCTTGCTGTGGGTTAGCACTCGCTGATGTGAGCTGGAAAACCTCGGCACGATCGAAACGTATATCGCTCGTCACTGCGAGTCCCGCATCGAGGGGTTGATTGGTGCGATTGATCGCCACGAGAATCATTCGCGACGGATCCTCGGAATCGACACTGGCATAAATGGCCGACTGTGCGATGTTGTTCGTGCCAGCATTGATCGATGTATCTCCGAATTGACCCCCTTGGCCGTCGTAGTCGAGATACATTTGAAACGCGCCATCAGTGAAAGCCTGGCTGCCATCGATGGGCCACAAGGCAGCAGCGAACAAGCCTTCGCGGCCAAAGACTCCTAGTGCATCCGCTTGGGCAATCCCGCCCGAGATATGCGCGCCACCGCCGTAGTTGTATTCGGTGATCGAGAGTTTTGTGCCGGGATTGAAATCGTTGATATCTCGTTGGAGCCTGGGCAGCAGTGTAACCGGTCCGTAATTTCCTGGCGAACCTTGCCATGTGCCCCACTGGCTGATCCAACTTGTCTCGGCATAAGTCGGGTCCCACAACGAACGCGGCGCTTGTATGCGAGCCTCGATCAATCCCGCCGAGGGATTGGGGTTGTTGTCAAACGCGATCCGCGTCCCGCCACCCATATAGCTTCGGGATACCAATGCACGTCGAGTACGTCCATCAGCTTGCGACCTTGAGCAAGTTCTTCGGTGCGGACTTCTTTGAGCAGCCACTCCAGATAGTGATTCTCGCCGTTCTGGTCGCCGCCGGGATGCGCGGGGGAAGTCGTTCGGTCCGTCGCGTCCTGTAATGTTGTGAACTCGGAATACCCATACGATACTGCCCCCAGCACCATTGCATCGGGAGCAACATCTTTGATCGCCGAGGCATGGGCGATCGTCTTGGTTTTCATTTCAGCGAACGTGGGCTTGTTGGGATGAAGTCGCGAATGAGTTTCGCTCCACAAGGCAGGTTCGTTATCGAGGCTATAAAACACTTCTGGCGGACTGGATTGTTGTTCGCGGGTTGTCTCGACCCAATTCACAAATTCATCCGTGAAAGCATAGTTATCACTTTCATTGGGCGCAAGACTTAAACTGCTGCCGGGATAAACCGACGATTTCTTGGCGGCCACCTGATGCCACCGCGATGACGGAGCAGTCTGTGCCACGCTCACGGGACCCGCAACATCGGCAGCAACATATCCGGCCATCGGAACCGTGACGACCAAAGCTCGGTTGTTCTGCGCTGCACTCACGAGCGAGGGACGAACGGCTTCGCCCGGCGGCGTGTTGCTCGCGAAATTCTCGACGAGATAGTTGTCGCTTTGATGATTCCAGTCGCTCCCGGCATTCGAGGCGTTGGTTTCCCAGTTGTAGCCAGTCCAACGATTGCCGCCTAAGCGGTCGAGTGTGGCTGGAGCCTCGAAGCCCGCGTTTTCATAAAAGTTAATGCCATAGATATGTGGCGAGATCGCCCGCACGTTCTGCCCAGCATTAACCGTGAACTGCACGTCGGCGGGGCCTGGATTATCGGGAGATATGGCATGGAGTTGAGCCAGCGTCGTCAATACGCTCAGCGCAAGCACCAACCCACGGATGCAATTCGTCATGATGTCGTTCCCAAGAAAAGCGCCCCTGCGAGGCCACAGCCTCTCGGGCACTTATTGTACCAGACGTAATGCGTGCCGGGCATGCCGAAATGGTGGATTGCAACAAGTCTCGCTCCGGATTTTCCTAGGATCACGCCGGGATGGAGCGATTTTTGGAACGGAATTTGTAGAATGCTATTCATGGCTTTTTGAACGAACCTTGTCGTCGATATAACGTACTTTTCTTTAGAGAGTGATCCGCTTTTGCTCTCGTGTTTTCTGTCTCCGCAAGATTGGGGGAATTATGCAAGTTCAACTCGGCACCGACAACCATATTGAAGGCACTGCGAAACTCGCCGATTACGTACAAGCTCTCGTTCAAGACACGCTCGAACGATTTCAACGACGCATTACCAGCGTGCACGTGCACCTCTCCGATGAAAATAGTGGGCACAAATCGGGCAGTAATGACAAACGGTGTGCGATGGAGGCACGCATTTCGGGTCGGCAACCGCTCACCGTGACCGCCACGGCGTCGACTGTCGATCAATCCCTAGATGGTGCCATCGCGAAGCTGGAAAAGGCTCTGGCGACGCACTTCGATCGACTCGATCAGGCCAAGGGCCGCCCTTCTTTTGCGGGCGAAGAAGCTCTCTAACAAAATTCGCTTGACGACAACCTCCAGCAGCAGTAACCTCTAAATAGTTTCCTAGGAAACTATTTAGAGGTATGTATGTCTAAGTCGTCTATTAGCAATCTCGAAGATCATCTCGGCTATTGGCTGCGGCTCGTGTCGAATCACGTGTCGCATGCCTTCAAAGCGAAGGTAGAATCCCACGGCGTGACCGTCGCCGAATGGGTCGTGCTGCGCATTCTTTTGACGAGGGATGACATCAATCCCAGCCAAATTGCGGAACAGTTGGGCATGACGCGGGGGGCCATTTCCAAGCTGGTCGACCGACTCGTCGAGAAAAAACTAACACGGATTCGCGTGGAAAAATCCGACCGCCGATTCCAGTCGATCTTGCTCACTCCGGCCGGGCGAGCAATTGTCCCTAAGCTTGCCGCGCTCGCTGATGAGAACGACGAAGAATTCTTCAGTTCGCTCAACGACAAGCAGCGGTCTCAACTAGCTTCACTGCTTAAGCAAATCGTCGCCGACCGTGGGCTTAAGGAAACCCCCACGACTTAACAAGGAACATTTCATGACTGCCGAAACCACGACTCAACTCGCTGAACTGACCAAACGCTCTCGCGCTGGCGAGATCATCTTTCCTGATTTCATCCAAGAGCTCGCTGCAATCGGCGTCGAGCGTTACCACACCGATTATTGCCGCCAGGAGAACACCTATTACTTCTCAAGCGGCGAATCATGCGTCGTGGCGGTCCCGCATCCCACGGAAACGATCGGCTCAGAGTTTTCAGAAGCTCGCGTCGAACAGGCGATCCGCCAAAGCCAACGAGGCGAACATACTTATCCTGAGTTCCTGCAGAAGACGATGGCCGCGGGCTGCGTCGGCTATTTCGTGCAAATCACGGGACGACAAGCTCTCTACTTTGGTCGTCGTGGGGAAGTCCATATCGAACCGTTCCCACAGCCTTCGCAGAATTGATTCACACGCTACATCGGTCTAGCATCGAATGGGAACGGCGAACACAATAGAGAACCTCTTATGTTAGTCGTTGCTCTAGCCCGCGTTGCCCGATGTCTACCAATCCCGAACGAGATCGACTTGTCGAACACAATGCCGGCAAGGCGGACTGGAAACGCTGGGGCACTTACCTGAGCGATCGTGCCTGGGGCACGGTCCGCGAAGATTACAGTGCGAATGGTGATGCTTGGAATTATTTTCCGCACGACCATGCCCGCAGCCGCGCATTCCGTTGGAGCGAAGACGGCATCGGCGGGTTTTGCGACGACAAGCAACACCTCTGCCTGGCCGTGGCATTCTGGAACGAGCAGGACCACATTCTCAAAGAGCGAATGTTTGGCCTCACGAACCAGCAAGGCAACCATGGCGAGGATGTCAAAGAGTACTACTTCTTTCTCGATGGAACGCCGACGCACTCGTACATGCGGATGCTGTACAAGTATCCGCAAACGGCTTATCCCTACGACGATCTCGTCAAAGTCAACGGCAGCCGTGACCAATCGCAGCCTGAATACGAATTGCTTGACGCGCTCCACGACGAATTTCTCGCCAACAAGTATTTCGACATCACGATCGAATACGCTAAGGCAAGCCCCGAGGACATTCTCTGTCGCATCACGGCTGTCAATCGGGGACCTGATGCGGCACCGCTGCACATTCTGCCGCACCTTTGGTTTCGCAATAACTGGAGCTGGGACGTAAATGGCCAACGCGAGACGATACAAGCGTTCGCCCCCGGTGCCGTGCATACGGCTCATGACCTTTTGGACGAGCGCTGGTGGTATGTCCGTTCGGAAGATGGCCAGCCACTTGAGTTGTTATTCACCGAGAACGAAACAAATTTTGAGCGACTCTACAATGCCCTCAACAATACTTCACCGTACGCCAAAGATGGAATTCATGAATACGTCGTCGACAAGCATCAAGATGCCGTGAATTTTCAGCAAGGCAGCAAGGTTGCGGCGCACGCCCGGGCGGTGATACCCGCGGGAGGGTCGTTCACTGTTGATGTACGATTCTCGCCAACCGAGCTCACCGCACCATTTGGCGGCTTCGACGAAACATTTGTCGCTCGTCGCGAGGAAGCAGATCAGTTTTACGAAGCCCTGCATCCCCCCACGATGACCGAAGACCAACAGCTTGTCGCGCGGCAGGCGTTCGCGGGATTGCTGTGGTCAAAGCAATACTATCACTACGACGTGTATCGTTGGCTCAAGGGGGATCCCACCCAACCCAAGCCTCCGGAATCGCGCTGGCAAGCCCGCAATTCTCATTGGAAGGAATTGCACAATGCCGAGGTGATTCTCATGCCCGACACGTGGGAATATCCCTGGTATGCCTCGTGGGATTTGGCGTTTCATTGCGTGGCGATGTCGCATATCGACCCCGCGTTTGCGAAGCAACAATTGCGGCAGATGGGCTTCGAGTGGTATCAGCACGCCAACGGCCAGTATCCAGCCTATGAATGGAACTTCGACGACGTGAATCCTCCCGTAATCGGCTGGGCCGCATGGCGGGTTTATCAAATTGATCGTGACATAACCGGTAAGGGCGACACCGCATTTCTCAAGGAAATTTTCCAAAATGAAATGCTCAACTTCAATTTCTGGATCAACCGCAAAGACAGCGAAGGACGCGACGTTTTTGGCGGTGGCTTTCTGGGAATGGACAACATCGGCGTGTTCGATCGCGACCGCCCACTTTCCAACGGCGAACGGCTTGAGCAGTCCGACGGCACAAGTTGGATGGCGTTGTACTGTGTGACGATGCTTACCATGGCGATTGAATTGTCGCAGGAAGATGCCATCTACCAGAACATGGCCGTTAAGTATTTCGAGCACTTTCTGTATATCGCCCACGCGATGACCAACATCGATGGCTGCGGCATTCATTTGTGGGACACCCAGGATGAATTCTTTTACGACGTGATTCAACTTCCCTCCGGTGAAGGCCAGCCGTTAAGAATTCATTCGATGGTCGGACTCATCCCCTTGTTCGCAGTCTGCGCGGCCACGTCTGAGAGAACCAAAGAGCTTGTTGACTTTCGCGAGCGAACACAATGGTTTGTCGAGAATCGTCCCGACTTGCTAAAAAATGTCGCCTCCGTGCTTGAGCCGGGCGTGGGTGGAACGCAACTTTTGGCGATTCTTTCCACGGATCGTTTGAAAGCCATTCTGCGGCGAATGCTCGACCCCGAGGAGTTTCTTTCCGATTACGGCATCCGAGCGTTGTCGCGTTATCACAAAGATCATCCCTATGAGTTTTCACTCGATGGCGAAGAGTTCGTCATCAAATATCTGCCGGCTGAATCCGACAGCCGATTGTTCGGCGGCAATTCCAATTGGCGAGGGCCCATTTGGTTTCCTGTGAATTACCTTATCATTCGCTCGCTGCATGAGTTCTCGCTGTATTTCGGTGACAACCTAAAAGTGGAATGCCCGACGGGATCGAGCCAGATGCTTGGACTTGATGAGGTCGCCCACGAAATTGCGCATCGGCTGACCAATATCTTCTTGCGCGATGAGAACGGCCGCCGTGCCGTGTTCGGTGGGAATGATCTTTTTCAGAACGATCCTGCTTGGCGTGATTGCATACCCTTTAATGAGTATTTCCATGGCGATAATGGGGCGGGACTCGGGGCGAGCCATCAAACCGGCTGGACGGCGTTAGTCGTGTCGTTGCTCTATGAATACTGGGAACAACATGGACGCAGTTAAGACAAAACTTATTATTCGCTTGCACTTACCTCTCGCTCATCGGTTGTGTTTGTCAGCCTTCCCACTTAAACCCGCGCGGTATTAGCCATGGCCAACACTTACGACGTCATCATTATCGGCAGTGGCGCGGGGGGCGGCACCCTGGCCCACCGGCTGGCCCCTTCAGGAAAACGCATCCTGATCATCGAACGCGGCGACTGGCTGCCGCGCGAGCCTCAGAATTGGCTCACCGAAGAAGTCTTTGTCAACAATCGCTATGTGTCGACAGACATCTGGCATGACAAACAAGGCAAGCCGTTTCAACCCGGCACACATTATTTTGTTGGCGGCGCAACCAAGATGTACGGGGCCGCGCTCTATCGCCTCCGCCAAGAAGACTTCAGCGAACGGCAGCACGAAGACGGCATCTCGCCGGCCTGGCCGATCAGCTACGACGAACTTGAACCTTACTACACGCAAGCGGAGCAGATGTATCACGTGCATGGTGTGCGGGGCGAAGATCCGACCGAACCTCCTTGCAGTGCCCCCTACCCTCACCCGCCGGTGTCGCATGAGCCGCGCATCGCAAAACTTGCCGAGGACTTGGCTCGCGCCGGTTATAATCCGTTCCACACTCCCTGCGGCATTATGCTCGACGAAAGCAACATGCCGTACAGCCGGTGCGTGCGCTGCATCGATTGCGACGGCTTTCCTTGCCTCGTGCATGCTAAAAGCGATGCCGAAGTCCTGGCAGTCCGACCCGCGCTTGAGCATCCCAACGTGACGCTACTCACGAAGGCGTTGGTCGAGAAGTTAGAAACCAATTCCGCAGGGACTGCCGTCACCAAAGTGATTGTCAATCACAACGGTCAGCAGAAAACCTATGAAGCTGGGATCGTCGTTGTTTCCTGCGGGGCCGCGAACTCGGCGAAGTTGCTGCTGATGTCGGCCAACGACAAGCATCCGCGCGGGCTTGCCAATGGCTCGGATCAAGTTGGTCGCAACTACATGTTCCACAATAGCCAGGCTGTGCTCGCGTTGTCGAAAGAGCCTAATCCGACGCAGTATCAAAAGACGCTCGGGATCAACGATTTTTACTTCGGCATGCCGGGTTATGAATTCCCGATGGGGAATATTCAGATGATCGGCAAATCGCAGGCCCCCATGTTCCGCGGCGAGAAGCCAATCGAGACGGCGCTAGCTCCGCAGTGGTCGTTGGAAATGATCGCAAGGCATGCGGTCGATTTTTGGCTCTCGACTGAAGATCTCCCCCGCAGCGAAAACCGCGTCACGGTTGATCGCCAAGGCAAAATCACGCTCAGCTACACACCCACGAATCAAAACGCCAAGCTGAAACTTTACGAGAAACTTAAGTCGATGCTCGGCAGTCTCAACATGCACGATCATCTGATCCCGCGCAATCTATATATGAAGAACGAGATCGACGTGGGAGGCGTTGCGCATCAATCGGGGACCTGCCGCTTTGGCAATGATCCCCAAACATCGGTGCTCAACACGAATTGCAAGGCACACGAACTCGACAATCTTTATGTGGTCGACACCAGTTTTTATCCCAGCATTGGAGCGGTGAACCCTGCCCTGACGGCGATGGCCAACGCCTTGCGCGTCGGCGATCATTTGCTCGAACGCATTTAATATAAGGAAGTGCCAATATGAGTCTCAAAGGAAAAGTCGCCATCGTCACGGGCGGTAACAGCGGCATCGGCATGGCCATCGTCTTGGAATTGGCCAAGCAAGGCGCTAACATCGTCATCGACTATGTCGCCAATCCGCAGGCCACTGAAGCTTTGGAAAAGCAAGTTGTCGCCCTGGGAGATCAAGCCATCGGTATCAAGGCCGATGTGAGCCAGGTGACCGATCTTGAAAAGCTCATCGCCGGTGCGGTCGAAAAATTCGGACGAGTCGACATGATGGTGAATAATGCCGGCGTCGAGACTCGCACTTCCATTTTGGATACCACCGAAGCGCAGTATGAAAAGGTGCTCAACATCAATCTCAAGAGCGCATTTTTCGGCACGCAAATCGCCGCCAAGCAAATGATCAAACAAGGCAGCGGCGGGCGGATTATCAACATCACCTCGGTGCATGAAGACTGGCCCATGCCGGGAAACACGGCCTATTGTCTCTCAAAAGGAGGCATGCGGATGCTCACTCGCACGGCCGGAGTGGAACTCGCATCGCACAACATCCTCGTGGTGGGAGTCGGACCAGGTGCCGTGGCCACGCCGATCAACACTTCGACCATGAATGACCCGGCGTTGCTCAAGAAACTCGATGATGCAATTCCCATCGGCCGGATGGCCAAACCGGAAGAGATCGCCAGTGTCGTGGCGTTTCTCGCTGGCGACGGGGCGAGTTACATCACGGCTACTACGATTTTTTCTGATGGCGGGATCATGCACAGTAGTCCGGGGTTGTAGGACCCTCCCCATAAGCCCTCCCCTAGCCCCTCCCGGAGGGAGGGGGACTACATCATTCTTCCATCGCTCGCGCTTTGGGCTGCTTTCACTCTTCCATCGCTCGCGCTTTGGAAAGAGCCGACGCGACCAAGCCCGCGGGGACAGAGACAATACCCAAGCCAATCAGAAGAATGGCGAGTGTGAAAATCTTGCCGCCGACCGTGACGGGAATTATGTCACCGTAACCGACGGTGGTCAGCGTTTCCACGGACCACCACATGCTGTGGAACACCGACGAGAACTTGTCGGGCTGGGCCTCGTGCTCGAAGTAATAAATTCCCACGGCGGAAAAATAGAGCAGCAGAATTGCCACGCAAACAAAGAGGATCAACTCCTCCTTGGCGATCAGAAATGCCCGATGAAATCGGCTGATCGCCTTGCTGTAGCGAACCAGCTTGAATGCGCGAAACAACCGCAAAAAACGAAACGCGCGGATACTACGCAGATCGAGTTCAGTGAGCACATAGAACGGCAAGATCGCCAGCAGATCGATCAACCCGTAAAAGCTGAAAATATAAGCCAGCGGCCGCTCGGCGACGAATATTCGTAGCACATACTCAACCGTGAAGATGGCCACAATCAGAATATTGAGCCGTTCCAGCGAGCTTTCAATCCCCGGGGGCAAGTCCGGCAAGGTTTCGATCGAAAACGAAATCAGCGAGACCAAAATGGTCGCTTGAATAAACAAGTCGAAAGCGCGACCCCACCGGCTACGGTGGTCTTCGATCATAGTTTTGAGAAATGACATGCGGCCATGATACTGGCAGCCCGTCATCCGACAAAGTTCACTTAAAGTCGGTGAGTTGTCGTGGTCGCAGTCCGGCACGCAGCGCGTTGAGCACGGCCAAAACGTCGATCACTTCCTGGCTAACGGCCCCCGCGACGGGAGTTAAGAGCCCGACGCTGGCGAGTCCCATTCCCAGAACGCTCAGCGCCATGCCACCGACTGCACTTTGCAAAGCAATCTTTCGCATGCGACGGCTGATGTGCATGAATTCGTCGACACGTTCGAGCGTGCTATCCATAATCACGACGTCGGCCGACTCAGCCGTGATGTCCGAGTTCTTGCCGATGGCAACGCCGACGGTGGCGGTCATCAAAGCGGGGGCGTCGTTGATCCCATCGCCAACGTAGAGCGTGCGAGCTTGTTCGGTCTCGCGACGAACGATGTCCACTTTCTCTTCCGGAGTCTTTTCCGCATAAACATCCTTGATCCCCAGCCGATTGGCCAGATATTGCACTTCGGATTCTCGGTCGCCCGACACGATCATTACCCGAGAGAAGGCATGACGGGGTGCTAAATGCTGAACAAAGGAAGCCCCTTCGGCCCGTGGTTCATCGCGAAAGCGGTAAAGCCCCACGTAGCGATTATCGATGATGATGACACATTCAAGCCCACCGGCATGAGGCGGAAGTTGCTCGACCCCCGCAACACGCAACGCATTCGCGGCGTTGCGACTACAGATGCGCACGCTGTGACCATCAACGGTCCCTTTGAGTCCTGCGCCCGGTGGTTCGCTGATTTCCGTGGCTTCGATCAGTTTAATCTTCTGTTGTGATGCTTTATCAAGCACCGCCAATGCCAATGGATGCTTGGAATAGCGCTCCACGCTCGCGACCAATTGCAAAATCTGCTCAACATTCTCGCCTGGCACGAGGATTTGTTCGGTCAGCACCGGCTGACCATAGGTGAGCGTCCCCGTTTTATCGAAAATCGCCGTGCGGCATGTCGTGACCGTCTCAAGGGCCACGGGATTTTTGACGATGATGCCGCGTCGCGCGGATTGGGAAATCGCTCCAATGATGCAGACGGGGATGGCGATCAACAGCGGACAGGGAGTCGCCACAACCAGCACGGCTAAGAAGCGTTGCGACTGACCACTAATGATCCAGGCGATCAATGCAATCGCCACCGCGAGCGGCGTGTAGTAAGCCCCCAACGTATCGCCTAAACGCCGCAGCCTGGGTCGACCAAGCTCGGCCTCGTGCATCACTTGCATAATTTTGGCGTAACGGGAATCTGCCGCGACGCGAATCGCTCGAATTGTTAAAGCGGCTTCGCCATTGATCGCACCCGAGATGACCTCCGACCCAGGTGTTTTAGACATCTGAAACGGTTCGCCCGTGAGAAACGATTCGTCCATGACACCCCGCCCTTCGATCACAACGCCATCGACGGGGCATATCTCGTGAGGAAACACGACGAGCGTATCGCCAATGGCGACCTCGGGCAGACCAATATCCGTGACGGTGGTAGCGACACGCCGATGGGCAACCGCCGGCATACGTTGCGCAAGTGCACGCAAGACTGAGGACGCACTGCGCACGGCATAAGCCTCGAGGGCTTCTCCCCCCGAGAGCATGAGAACGACCAACGCCCCGGCTAAGTATTCGCCCAGGACCGTGGCCGTGACAATGGACATGCCAGCCAGCAGGTCCGAGCCGAACTCGAACCTCACCAGCTTCACAAGTAGCTCATAGACCAACGGGATTCCACCGCCAATCAAAACCACCCACAATGGCAAGTTGTAAACATCGGCCGTAGTTTGCCAGCCAAAGCGCAGAACGAGATGCGCTGCGATTCCTAGAATCGCCAGGGCGGCAATAAGTAGCATCCGCCGGGCGGTAATGAACTGCAAGACTTTGGGAATCAACGAGACGAAGAGAATGGGCATACCGTTATCATAAGACTTCGGCAACCGTTTCGACAGCACACCACAGGGTTATGATTCCGCCGTTTCTTGATACTCCTGGCTGATCGTATGCACAAATTCGGCACCAAAGAAGAGAACCGTCGCGGCATAATACGCCCAAAGCATGATTGCGATAAAAGCACCGATCACGCCATAGGCACTGTCGTAGCGGTCACCAATCACGAAGCTGGCCAGCACCTGCCGGCCGATTTCCCAGATTAACGCCGCGAAGACTCCGCCGTTAAGCGCCGCCAGCCAGGGGACCTTGGTGTTGGGAATCGCATAGTACAACACGGAAAAGACCGCGGCGTTTAGAACCCACGAGACAAGGATCTGAGTCGTCCAGGTTAACCAGGGGATCGTCGTAAACCATTGGCTCGTGGCCGTGATCGCCACACCGCTGGCGAAGATGACAAACAACACGCATAACAAACCAAGCAACATCACGAACGCTTTAAGTCGTACGTAGACGACTCCGACAATGGTTCCCCAAATGCCGCGAGAATCGTCGGCCTTGATCTTCCAGATGCGATTGAACGCGATATCGATTTCGGCAAACAGTGCGATCACTACGACTAAAAGCGTAATGATACCTGCCGGTCCACCCAGCGAGGCTCGCTCTTGCACTTCACGCAGCGCGCGGGCCACCTGCTCCTGCAAATTCGGCGAGAGTTGATCGCCGATCGCTTCGAGAATCTGCTCCTCGGCTCGGCCACCGGCTTGCGTGACGTTCAGGAAGATGCCGAAGCTCGACAGCAGGATCATCAGCAAAGGAAAGAACGCGAGCGCCGTGTAGTAGGCCACCGACGCGGCCAGGGTCGAGCAACGATCGGCCGACCAATTCTGAGAGGTGGTATAAAGCAGGTGAAAAAAATGCCGAACGTGAATCATAGCTCGGCATTGTAGCATGCCAGCGGCCATGACTCACTGCGAATCTGCGCTGATCGTTTCCTCACCACTTCGGGTCGCCAGCGCTCGCCAAACGGCGGGATTGATGTCGTCGCTATAGAAACGGACCGACCCATCGACTCGTGCGGCGTTCACTCCGCCCGGGTGCATACTCCGCGCGGAACGCCAGCCAAAGGCTGCGTAACGCTCACTAAGCGGAGAAAGCAACTTAGCCGACATGCAATCCAGCTCCGAGGAATTCGGCGGACGATAATGGTTGTACATCGCCGAACGATACTCGCCATTGGCCCACGAGAAGCCCGGCGGATCGGTGAAATTAAATAGTATCGTGGCATCGCAAGCCGTCTGAGTCAGCGGCGCGGCACTGGCAAACACATAGGCCGTCCGCTCGTTGACCTGATCGCGTGGGGTGAGTTGTGGAACAAAATCTCCTAAAGTCGTTTCCGCCAAATACACTGTTTGGCTCGTGCCATCGGCGATCTCGGCCAACGAGACGCGCGAATTAATGTAAAACACTCCATCCGCGGTCAGCGGTGTTCCCCCCTCGATGCCACTCCCCGCCGAGGCTGCGTAGTTCGTGGGTCCGAAGCGCGGGCTCACCCGTTCCATACGATCGCTGGGGCAAAGCATGCTTGGAATGATCTGCTCGAGTGTCGCCTGATTTTCGTCGGGGATCGAAAAGTCTTTGCGATACATCGGCAAGGACAAATCAAGTTGCGCGTAGAGTGCGGAGTTTTCAAAATGAGGCAGCACTTGCGCGAAAGCCGACCAACGGTAAAACGTGTGCGGCATCGCGGGATCGTTGGGATCGGCTTGAGCGACCGAGCCCGACGGAAAGTGGCCCTGTGCCGCTTCGTAGTTGTGCATGGCCAAAGACAGTTGCTTGAGCCGATTCAAGCAATCGTTTCGGCGCGAACTTTCACGCGCCGCTTGAATCGCCGGCAGCAAGAACGCCACGAGCAGACTGATGATTGCAATCACAACCAACAGTTCCACCAACGAAAAAGCGCTGTTGCGCCATCGAGCGCGAAGCACGAGCATCCGGTCATTCCAATGATGCTCGTGTTCGTTCATAGGCCTCTCTGCTGAATATCGAGTTTAATTATCCCCGATGTGATCGGCGGAACCAAGCCCCGCAACTCAAGGCAAGTAGCGCAATGATGGCGCTACTTGGTTCGGGGATCGCTGTGGTCGCTAGAACTGGCACGTAGCGAGCCAGCGCGGTCGGCTGAAACGAACCGGAAACGCCCGAGTTGCCGAAGCCACGTTGCCACGCCAGAAAATCTCGGCCATCGGTATCAAAATCGCCATCGAGGTCAGCGCTCGCGGCAGGATTCATGGGGTCGTAAGTCACGCCGTAGTACTCTTGCCAAATGAGCAAATCCGCTTCATCGACAACCGTATCGCGATTCACATCACCCACCAAGAATGGTGCTTGTCCTTGAAAGAATTGATTAAACCGCGTGATGCTGCCAGGAAATAAATTCGGACCGTAAAAAGGATCGCTGGGATTATCGTTGCCCAGGCTTGTGGCCAAAATGTTGCCGTCATCACCAACAATCACACCAGACGGATAAGGCAAAGGTGCGCCGAAGGGGCTGCCTGAAACAACTTCTCCTGCTTCCACGTCGAATTTGATTACGGCCTGACCAATCAAGCTCGCAACAAACAAGTCGCCGCTGGAATCAAATGCTAAACCATTGAATCCAGATGCTGGAGCGGGAATCGCTAAGGTGACATCAGAACCCGCAGCAAATGTTGTGGCCATCGTGCTAAAGGGATCGGAAGGATTCACCAACGGGGCGTCGTATTTCAAGATCGAGCCAAAGCCAACAACATTAAATTCGCTCACATAGAGATTGCCAGCATTGTCAAAAGCAATCCCTCCCCGCCCTGATGGCGACGAGCCTGTTCCCAGCGTTTGCAGGGGCGTACCACTCGCGTCGTAGCGAAACACTTCATCGCCATCGAAGTTGCCAAACTCAGAAACGAAGAACGTGTTGCTGGCAGCATGATAAGCAATGCCCCCGGCTCCACCGACATCAGTAATAAAATCCGTCGTGTTGCCATTCACGGGATCGATCTTAACCACGCTGGCAGCTGAACCGGGAAAGCCTGAAACAGAATTCGTAACGTAGAGAAATCCATCGCCACCGAAAGTCATGCCCGAGGGTTGGTCGAGCCCCTGATCGGTCACGACTCGCAAGAAATCTCCACTTGTTTCATCGAACGACAAAATACGATTGGTGGCGCGATCGGCCACGAACACTTCCGCGGCCTCGGTCGTAAGAGAAACACAATTCAACAGCAATAAACAACAGATCGAGCGTGTGGAGCGAACACAAAGTGGCAATGTCATAGCAGCAGCTTCCCCGATGATGAATTTCAAACCTCGGCTGCCCGCATAGTGCGGACATCGAACCGATAGATTGCCGCCCGACTGCTTGGCTTGCTGTAGACAGGTATGGCTACCGCGCAGAAGGCAATACAACGCGCAAGGCGGGATGAATGGCGAGAAACGTGTTGTTCCGATAACGAATCGCCTATTGTCCCCAGCGCTAGAAACAGCGTCAATACGCTGCTCGAACCGATTGGTTCACACGGTCCACAAAATTATAGGAAAAATGTTGCAGGCTATTTCACAACCAATGACGCGATTTGCCGCAAATGAATCGCTTTCTTGAGACGCAATTAATGCGGCAATTCGGCCAAGGCTTGTTCAATGCCGTTCCACAATTGCAGCCGTGCTTCCAGGGCGCCCACCGCGGCGGCTTCAGCAGCTTGCCAGTGAACGGGATCATCGCCACACAGAAATTCCACCAGCCGGCCTGCCATGGGACCATGCTGATCGCCGTCCAAATCGATATGGCGCTCAAGATAGTATTTGAATGCCGCGAGATCCGTCCCCGGCGTCGCACTCAGCTGCTCGACGATTTGCCGAAATAAGTCGGGTAACAAATCTTCCCGACCAAACGCGAACGCCGAAGCAATCGCACAGAGATCGCCGCTGTCGATGACTTTAAACGTATGTTGCACAAAGTCTCGTACGCTAGACGGCACGCTAGAAACTTGCAAAGCCGCTTCAATCTTCAATCCTTGCCCTAAGCCTAAAAGAAACTGATCGATCTGCCGCGTGTCGGCACCGCAGCCTTGCATCGACTGATAATACAAATCGAAATGACTAGCGAATCCGCCCGAGCCATCCTCATCGCTTTCCTCGGCCAGCACGATTTCATTCACGAGCCGGCAGCCCTCGCGATTGATCGGCGGCAACCACGGCACGCTCACCGAGCAGAGTTGCAATTGCAACGCCTTCAGCAGTGACATGAAATCCCACACCGCGAACACATGATGCTGCATAAAGATGCGCAAGGCATCGATGCTTTGCATCCGCAAATACAGTGGATGATCGAGCAAAGCTTGGCGGAATGGCTCTAAACGGCCATGGATTTCGGCAAATGAACTCACAGTGATCCCTCGGGTTTGCTGTCGAAGTCAGCAATGTACCATGCCGAGAGAATTAACCGTAGCGACGGCTGACCGTAAACAAACCCAAAATGGTCATCGCCAGCAGAATGCTGGCGGGTTCCGGCACAGCCGTGCTCGCGGCAAGTGGCAACGGCCCGGTGTACTGTCGCTGCCAGATCAGAAAATCACGTCCGTCGGCATCCTCATCTCCGTCGGCGTCTCCTTCATCGTGAGCGAGGCCTGATTGGCCGTAATGATCTTGCCAACGGATGAGATCGAAACTATCCACGTCGCCGTCTTCCTCGAAGTCGGCTTCCAGAAATCCCGCCGCTACTGACAATATTCCTTGGCTGTAAAGCAGCGAGGTGTTCCAAATCAGACCAGGGTCCAACATCGGCAGGGTCAACGTGTCGAACGCTCCCGTGAGTGTCGTGAAGTCCAGCATATCAAAGGACTGTCCTAGCGTCGGGCTATAGTCGTTGAGTAAATTCACCGTCAACGTGCCGTCGGCGATGAACTGCCCCGTGCTGAAAATCACGTCGTAGCCGAAGCCGGGATTCGCCCCCTGAATCTGCATCACCAAGTTGCTAGTGTTCGTGAACTTGTAGTTGGCCCCACTCAACAATGCTGTCGACGCTCCAGATGCTGTGAAACCCGGCGACACCGTTCCAGTGAACTCCACATTCGAAAAACTACCGATGCCGGTCACGTCTCCCGTCAGCGTCAACCGCTGCGCGGTTCCCGTTCCGAGTATTGACCCATCGTTAATCATTCGCTTCGAGGAATTGTTCGGTGTGTTAATTGTACCGAAGCCGAACACTGTTTCGCCCGACCCGACGGCGAGGCCATTAGGGGCGACGAGCGTTCCCGGCAAGCCGGAAGCCCCAAGTATCGTTCCCGATCCTAGCTGCGCGGCATCCAGGTCGTTAAGCGTAAGTGTATTCGACCCAACCGAAATCTGCCCTGTCGTCGCAAAGCCGTTAACCGTCGTTGCATTACCGATCGTTAGTGCGCCCGTTGCTTGAATCGGTCCGCTCCCTGTGTAAGTGGCGTTGACCGTCCCTCGACCGGTGATGCCTACCGTTCCTCCGTTAAACGTCGGCGCGTTGAGCGTGCCATCGAACAGCACGAGTCCGTCGGTCGCACCAGCTTCATAAGAAACCCCCGCACCGAAATTGACCGTCCCGCCGGTCGCAATCGTCAACTGGCCAATTCTTCCCACGCCCGCGGTCGTCGTCCCTAGCACGTTGGCCACCACGTTGGGTGTGGTCCACGACGAGCCTGCTCCCGTCACCAGGACTTCCGTGCCAGCGCTGCCCTGGATGTAACCGGTCAGGGAACCGCCCGCCAAGATATCGACGTTGCTGCTAGCGACGAGACTTGCTGGGCCGAGCGTGGTGAGCGTCACCGAGCCGCCGTCGATGACAACTGAATTGGTCACGGTGATGCTCCCCGAAATCAGCGCCCCGGCTGCTGGAGCAATCGTTCCACGAACTACGAGATTGCGTGTGTTTATCGCGGCCTGGTTCATGGTCACGGTGTATTCGTCCCACACCTTGAGCTGGTCGTTGGAAGAGTTGCCAACTCCGAGGATGGCGCTGTTAGTGAGGGCGAGCGTCCCCTGGCCGCCGCCCGTCGTGGCGTCGCCACCCAGGAACACAGAGTCACTGCTCACTAGCGATGACCCGACGCCGTCGATCGTAACGTTGGCACGTAAACCTGGCGCGCCGATAAAGGCATCGACCACGACCACATCGGCGCCGGTTGTAACGGTGATCGAGGTCGGGTTCAAGGCAATCAGCCCGCCCGCAGTCAGATTGCCCTCGACGTTCCATCGGCCGGTCGCGCCGCTGACTGTGACGTTCGCCGAGCCCGCCAGCGCGAGCCCTCCCCCAACCCGGGCCGTATCGCTCGTAACCGTTCCGCTGGCAATCGTCAGCGATCCTTGGCCAGCCGTGCCAATTTCCAGGTCGCCACCAGTGGGTCCGACGTCGAGCGACTGCCCCGCAGCGACGGTCATGCTGGCGCCGAAGGGGATGTTCGCCCCTGTGTTATCGATGCGAAAATCGCCCAGGAATTCCAATTCGCCGCCTGTCCAATTGAAGTTGGCCGGCGTGATCTCGAAGAACTCGGCGGGGACTTGTAAGAACCCGCCTGCCTGTAGGTTGGCCGTGCCAAAGATTCGGGCTGTCCGTACTTCGCCCAAGTTGCCGATCGTAAACCCGTCTCCCCCTTGTATGTAATCAGTCACATCAAGTTCTGCAGTCACTCCACCAGCTCCACTCACCTCCATCGTGCCGCCAACAGAGATACGGATTGACTGCATGCTCCCTCCCGGGCCGATGGTCACGGAGCTGCTTCCGAGTGTATTTACTAAGGTAGTGGTTTCCACGTGACCACCGTCCTCAACCAGCAAGTCACCCGCTATGGTGACGAACCCCAATAGATTCGCCTCCGAGTTGTCGACCACTTCGAGGACGGCCCCTTCTCCGATTTCCGTGGTATTGAACGCGGTCAATTGGCTATTGGTAAGCCTAAGAAGCGCGGTGGAATTGTTAGAGATGCTGTCGCCGAGAAGCAGCCCTTCTTCGGCAAACAGAGACGAATCTTCAGCATCGAGAGTCGTCGAACTATCCTCCGTCTGAGTGCCGATCGCGAAGAACGAGTCGGTGTCGAGATCTCCATTTCGCAGACGCAGTTCTACTTCGCCCCCATCCTCTGAACTTAAAACGAAGGACCCATAAAATTCCGAACCGAACTCTCGAACGCCAAGCTGCCATGGCGTTCCCCCGGCGGCGCGAAACTGGAAAAGACCGTCCACCATCTTGAGCTCTTCGATCCCTTCAGCGTTCTGCATGATGATATCGTGCAACAAGCTCGATCCCGAATCGAAAATCGCACGATCGGTGCCGGCCTGCGGAAAGCCCGTCGGCGTCCAATTGGAGTTACTAGCCCAGAGCTCCGTCGTGCCCGCCGTGCCATTCCAAGTGAAGGTCTCTGCGCTTGCTCCAGCGCTGACCAACAACCACACACCCGTGACCAGCCCGATTCGCTGCAGCATTACCATAAGGTACCTGTTGCTAAAGTTTGTGAAACCAACGCGTAGCAAACTTCGTTTTTGAATACTTGATGACAGGAATTCAAGTCAACCGTCTCTTCAATCCCCACAAGCTGAGACTAGCTAGCAGCACCAACGTCCCTGGCTCCGGCACAGCAGTAGCAGCTGAAAATGCCATCAGCGGTGCACTGCCCGCTTGCTGTTGCCAGATCAGGAAGTCGCGACCATCGCTGTCGTTATCTCCATCCGCATCACCAAGCTGATTGAGTTTGTAGGCACCCTGCCAGATGGCCAAATCCGTGGGGTCCACATCACCATCTTCATCAAAGTCGGCCGAGAAGAATGGCTTGGGTACAACCTGCAACTGTACGGCATTCGCTAGGTACTCGATATGAAACGCCAACCCCGCTGGCATACCCGACACGTCGGCGTAGTCGAATTCGCCAGTGATCGTGTTACCCGTGATAATATTAAATGTATTGCCCAAAACAGGCACAAAGGGAACTCCCGGCGAGATTTCATCGATATCGATATTGAGATAACCATCCACGATCACATCTCCGCTGGCCACGAGTCGATCGAAATCGTTGAGCCCGGTACCGGTGAGTTCGACGAATAGTTCACCTGTATTCCCTTGCTGGTAGTCAAACAGATTGACACGACCAATTCCATTGAAATTGCCAGGACGGAAGGCGCCATCCACCTCCAGTAGGACGCCGATGTTTGCCAGATTGTCGGCCACCATGTGGCTGCCATCGGGGATCACCAAGGCACCCCCGTTGTTATTAAACACGGCGCCCTGCTCGATGTTGATGTTGTTATTCTGGAGTACCAGGTTGCCCGTGAGCGTGGTGGTACTACCGTTCTCGAAGGTGAGGAAGCGGTTGTTCTCGACCTTGATCGTCGACGCGGGGCCGGCGGCGACCATCACCGTCCCGCCGATGTCGGTGCTGTTGGTCGATTCGTACGTCCCTTGGTTCAGGTTGATCGTCGAGCCGGGGTTGAAGTCGAGGGCGAAGCCGTTGGCGAAAACAGTTCCACCGTTCGTGCTAGTCACCGTTCCCGTAAACCCAAATGCCGCGCCGACGCCACGGAGCTCGAGCACGCCGATGTCGCCATTAGCAGCGAGTTCACCACTGCCAGCACCATCCCAGTCGTTATCGTTACCGGAAGTCTGCACAACAAGTGTGCCCGTATTCGTTGCCTGAATTAACTGATTGTTAACAACGCGTGCCGACACCAGACCATGGCCTTTGATTCCGTTAGTGTTGTTATTGGTGATCGTGCCCCCCTTAATTTCGCCGCCAAGCATCGATATGAACGTCGCGACGTTAGTGTCCCACGCATTGACGACGTTGAGAATGCCGGCATTATCCAGTGTTCCAATAGTTCCCACATCAAGAATCGCGCCGCTGACATTTAATTGCCCCCCCGAGGCACGAAGATGCGCCGGCCCATCGAAGTCGACGCTTGTGCTGATACTTCCGAAGCCCGAAAGAATAATTCCATCCGCATCGGCGCTGAGAATACCAGCACCCTGGATCGTGCCTCCTTCTATACGATTGTGATTTTCGTTGAACGAGTCCCCACCTCCCAGTCGAAACGGCTCGCCCACGGTGTTGATATTTACAGTTCCTGCAATATCCAGCCGGGCCGTCGTGCGTACGTCGCCCGTCACGTTGAGCGAGCCACTGATGTTCACGTCGCTGCCGGCAAGCAGCGTGGCGTCGGTGTTGTCGTTGACCAGGTTCATCACGCCGGCGCTGTTGAGTGTCCACTCGGCATCGGGATCATCGAGGTTTACCGTCAGCACACCCAGTCCCACACTGTTGTTCACGTCGAGCGTATTGACGCCTCCTCCGCCATTGATCTTGCCAAAGCTTGCCATCGTTCCGGTGTTGATTGTGAGCGGAGCATCGACGTTTACCAAATCACCAACTGAGTCGAGACCATCGAAGTCGACTTCGCCACCCACCATGTTGAGCGTCGTTGCCTCATTCACGTTGACCTGGCCGCTAAACGCGATCCGCCCCGCCCCGGTAAACTCCGCATTGTTGGCAGCGTTGACGGAATTGAAGTTAACCGTGCCCAAGAGAGCCAACGTCGCACCAGCGGCCACGTCGACGTCGGCATCGGAATTGAATGTCACTGCGGGTCCGAACTGCGTTTGTTGAGTTCCGGTGACGTTCAGATCGGAATCGAGTACTCCGCTGTCATTGCCAAGGTGGAATGCTTCGCCAGTCCAGGTCGTAATTTGACCGACGACCGAAGAATGCATATTCAACACGCCATTCATAACGAACTGCGGATCGCCCGTATTGACGCTCATGTCGCCATTGTTGAGGTTGATCGTCGAGCTGTAAGAGTTGGTAACCTGGTCAGGATCGTAATCTCCTAGATTGGCGATTAAGCTGGCGCCGGCGTTCACCGTCAGGACGGTGTCGGCGGTGAGGAAGCCGTCGAGGTCGAAGTTGGCCTGGTTAATCGTAAGCGTGTTGCCTGCTCCGACAGTGATGTCGGACGAGCTCGTCGGTCGCGTGAAGTTCGCACCCGCACCAATCGTGGCGTTGGCATTAAAGATGACGTGCCCGTTGGCGACAAAGTCACCGCCATTCATTGTAAACGGGGCATCGAATTGAACCGTTCCGTCGGCGTCGACGAGCGTAATCGTGCCGCTGTTTTGCGAAAAACTGGCACCGGCTATCGTCGAAGTGCCTGCTGCAACGGCAGGAAACCCACCAGTCGCGCCGTTGTCGATATCGAGCGTAGCATTCGCCCCCATGATCCAGGCGCTTGCCATGTCGAGCGTCGTATCATGAAACATATCTATCGTACCGTTAAAAATATCGGCGAGCGGGATATCGATGTCGAGCGTTTGATTGCGTCGGACAATGACGCTACCAGTCTCACCAGCACCATCGAGATCAATTCTCGCATCCGTGTCAGAGGCTACTATTAAAAGTGTTCCCACCTGCGGCGCACCAAAGAGCACTAGCGGGCTACGCTGAGCGGTAATCGAGCCGTCGTTAACGATCTGTGTCGTTACCACGCCTAGGATGTCTGCCACCCTCAACGTGCCATGCCCCAAGATCTCGCCACCCGCATTGATGTCGACGAGGCTCGCATTGGGCTGGACATCCAATCGGATCACCCCTCCATCGATTTCCACGTCAGCTCCATTATTGATCGTTAGATTGTCAATCTCTAACTGCGAGTTGGCCCCACCGACGATCAGATTCGTATTTGCGTCACTAACTTGGACCAACCCATCAACGGTTAAGTCGAAATCATTTGTGAATAAGTCGATCCCGCCCGACAGAGTCAGACCGATGACGGTATTAGTGCTCGCCAAACTTACCGAGTTGTTTGTGCTAAATATGGCGACATCGTCGCTATCGGGTTCGTCGACGGGATTCCAACCGGCAGTGACCCCTTCCGTCCACGTGCCATCCCCACCAATCCACGTGATATTCGCGGCGTATGTCGTCGAAAAAGTCAGAACTGACATCAAAGTCAACACGAGGCGCAGCACGCCCCAAGAAAGAGTCTTCAAGGAAATCCCCTTCGTAGAATAGAAGTGCTCACAAATCACGGTTCTCGCAATCAGCAAGAACGAGAGCAGGCGCAGGTGATTGTAACTAGGCTTGGCACCAAACGCTATCTATTTTGCGCAGATGATAATCGCGGCAGTAAAATACCCAATACTAGAAGTAACCCGACAGCGGGGGGTTCCGGAACAGCAATAGTTCCAACCAAATGATTCGGTGCATAACCATCCTTCCAATCCGCCAGATCGCCAACCGAGGGATTCCGCTGCCAAGCAAGGAAATCGCGGCCATCGACGTCGCCATCTCCATCGAAATCACCGCTGCTTGACAAAACAACTTCAAGCGATAGCGAATTCTCTGTGCGCAACGTTCCCCAAGCGAGCCCCACCGGCAAGGCGGGATAATCTACTTGAGAGAAATCGCCGCTTAAGGTTTGGGCAGAAATTAACAGCGGAAACACATCGCCCAATTGTGGTTCGTAACCTGCCGATAGTGTGACCGATAGCTCACCGTTCAAGTTCACTATGTCACTCGCTTCGATGGGAAAGAGCTCGTCAAAGGCATCAGACGCACTCAATCGAAAATTGAGCACTGACGAGTTGCCACCAAAGTTGATCTGATCGGTCGCAAACAAACTGGCACCAGGCATGATGAACAAATCACCATTATTGGTCAGCGTGTCGTGAAATACGGCCGAGGCACCATTGCCAACGACAATCTGGGCGCCGCTATCATTCTGCACGCTCCCAAATATGTCGACGCTTCCGGCAGTGATGGCCAATTGCGAACCCGTATTGTTATCAAGTCCTAAGTTGCCAAATCGCAGTTTCGCCCCGTTACGAGCGTCGATATCGAAGTTGTTGGTGACGCTGCCCATGGATTCTAATTCGCCGCCATCTACGTCGACGAAACCAGCATTATTTAATGTGCCTGTCAGCAGCAAACGCTCTTCAGACGCAACCTGCAAGCGTCCACGAGTTGATTGACCTTGATTATTGTTAAAGCTTGTGACTTTGATCGTGCCACTGCCTTCGATCAACCCGTGATTCGTCAGCGACTCGGAGGCTTCTAATCGGCCTTCCTCGAGTTTCAAGCGAGCTTTTGTACCCCAGATGCTGCTTCCAACGCTCACGACGCCACCCGAAGCAATTGTCAGGAGCGAATCGCTCGCACCGGTGCTGATCGACCCAGCAGTCAGTATCGAATTATTCCCTTCAACCAGCACCTCGCCGAGCGAACCTGTGTTGCTGGCCAACTGTAAGCTGCCCGCGATGTTCGCCTTGCCACCATTGAAAATTTTAAGTCGCCCTGTCCCGGATGAACCAACGATGAGACTCCCATTGGCCACGTCGAGGATTGAGCCAGGATCCGATATCTCGATCAACCCAACCGAGTTAATGGAATTTCCCAGGGTGATACCTTCCGAAGTGCGCACGCGCCCCGCATTCGTAATGAATAATTCTCCTTGACCCGAAGAACCGATGTTCGTTGAATCATTCACCGTCAGGTACGACATGGGATCAGTTATCAAAATTCGTCCATGCCCGGAAGCATTCACACCAACGGTCAACACACCGGTGCTGAGACGGCCTCCCAAGGTAAGATTGACCACGCCGTTGCCGCTCTGCCCGACGATTACATCGTCGCTGAGCCATTGGCTGCCAATTCCCTCTACGACGACTTCACCGTAACCAGAAGTCGCACTTCCCAATATCGTTTGGTCGGCCACGTCCATCTTGGCGAGATTCGAAACGTAAACCGACCCCGTACCATTAGCCCCGACAGTAAGGTCTCCACTGGCCGAGCTCAGGCTCCAATTGGATCCAAAGCCATCCATCGTCACAATTCCAATGCTATCCGTGGCATTGCCAACCACGGAATTATTACTGTTTGTCAGCGCTGTTCCATCGGCGATGTGCATAAATCCCAAGTCATTGTCACCTATACGAAACGGGCCCGCGACAGGTCCTCCACCGCTGGGCGGGGCGGGACTAACACTGCCACCATGACTGATTACGGCATATAACTTCGAAGTAAAACTAAAGCTTATGGCCAGCAGTACAATGACACCCACGACGGCGGGTCGGCAAAGAGAATTCATAGTTGCACCATCAAAGAAGTAAAGACTTGTCACAGGGGTAAAATTCCCTCCAGTGACAAGCCTCACATTCTCGTGCCGTCTCGAGACGGTGTCAACAAATTTTTGGAAATCACACGGCCAGCCACGTTTGCCGCAACAGCTGCATAGGTGACCGCTCGCCGCGGAATTGCCAATTCCACGATTGATCGACTAATAAGCATCTCATCATGTCGCTCATAGCCCGGGGACTGGCGCGCCATTTTTTCGCCAAGGCCCACCATACCCCAGGATTTGTGGCAAGCGACCACTTCAATTTCCGCAGCCAATACTCGCTGGTGAGATAATAATCCTGCGTGCCGTCTTCTTCCTCAACAAGTGCGAATCGCTGCTCGGCACATGTTTCGAGTTGCCCCGGCTCGGGATACCAACCACCAAAGGCTTCCACCAAATTTGCATAGTGATAACCAAAGCTACCGCGCTCAAAGCTGCCATGGCCACGACGAATCTGTCGTGGATCGGCTTGCCCCGGATCACGAAAATGAATCGCCGTGGTGACGAATTTTTGCCCCGGAGATAGCAGTGAACGGCAAATGCGAAACAGTTCTCCATAAATCAAATCGTTGCGATTGGTTAACGCATCGTTTAATTGGACAAAATGTTCAAGCGAACCGTTGGCTACAATACCATGGACATGGCCGATCCACCGCTGCCCCATCTTGGGAATGTCGCGATAATCAAGAACCATCGCAGACAATCCCCGTTTTTGGCAGTCACTCGCCTGCAAGGATGAAAGCGTCAGTCCCACCGCTGCGATGCCACGCTGTTGAGCTTGTTGCAAAATACGACCGTAACCACAACCGATCTCCAAAATTTGCTCCCCCGGGAAACAATCCACTTGATCGAGTAAGTATTCCGCCTGAAGATGCTGGGCCTCGAGATAAGCTTGGCGATTGTTCTTGTCATCGACGTATTTGCCGTCGGTAAAGTCCTGGACCCCACCAGCGAGACAAATATCAAGCACGTCGTAACAATCGACCACGGCATGGCGCGATGTTGGGGCAGGAGTCGCGGTTTTCGGTGCAACCACATCATGGGATAGAGCAAGGGCAGCCATAGGAATCTCCTAGCAATCATCAAGTTGAGGTGGAAAATATTCGCACACACCGTGCCGTCATCAGTGAATCAGGCGAAAACTTGACAATGTTGTTACAACAAATCAGCTCGAGGGACGAATTTTCTGACGAAACCGCCCAATCCAATTCTTTCTTATTACCGTGAGATTATTGCCAGACTCTCAAACTGGGCGCGCAGCGGCCATGGGCTGGTCATTTCTACTCCATGAGCACGAACACTGTCATAGCCGACGTCGATTGACTTCGCGACCTGCTGGTTTGCCTAACGCCGTGGAAAGGCAGCTTGCCAGTGCTGATGACTTTTCCATATTGCAAGAACGGCTATCGCATTCCAACAGCTCGTTGGGCGAAGTCTCGATTGCCCACGATCAGCTGATTGGCCGCATAGTAACTTTTAATCAGATCAAAGCGAATTTGGCCGACGACATCGAGAGGTGGTTGGTTGATGAATACGTCGTCGGTTATCAACCAAGCCTGAAAGAGCGACTCTTGCGTTGGCTCAGGCAGCGTTCTTAGGTTACCGCAAGAAAAAATTGTACGCCGCAAAACCTGCCGTCACGCTCGTGATGAGAAACGTCATGGCGACAGCCACTCGCCCCAGCGACGACATGCGTTTCCAAGTCCGCAAGAGCCAGTTCCAAATCGCACGCAACTTGGGTTCGCACCAATCGAGGGCCACCGCCATTGGGCGAAACTCTTGAGCCAACAGAGCGAGCCCAAAAATCGCCACAAACCCGCCTGGGCCCGGTAACCACCCAATCGATGCGCCACCAATTGTTAAGAATAGGCCGAACAGAATGGTTAGCATCCGCGCGACGGAGAAACCCGGGTTACGCTGGCTCTGGCGGAAATCATAGAAATCGCAAAACCGACTGCCAGACTTGCCCAGTTTAAGCTGACGCAGATCGTCTTTGATAAATTCCAACATTCGTCGCCTCGTCGAGATGAAACTCCATTATCTCTACGTCGGCTACTTGTAGGCGGGTTCTTGCCGAACATCAGGATTTATCGGATCCGGTCCACCAGGAACGGGCGGTTGTGGGGGTGGATCGCCCGGCGAAGGGGGTGTGCCGATCGGATCACCCGGGTCCGGCGGTCCAGGAGAAGGCGTGGGTGAGGTCGGCACTTCAGGGTCCTGTTCCGAGTCCGTAAGTTCCGGGTCTCTGGAGTCGGGCGTTAGCTCGGGGTCTTGCTCTGGCAGACTGGCGACCATACCGTGCGACCACAGATCATGCGCAGACAAAGCAATTGTCATGGGAATCAACATAGCGTTCTCCTTGGCCACATAGTGCCTGAAATACTTACCACATGAAGAAACGCAAATGACGTGCCTAGCTGCACCGTTTATTCTTCTCTGCGAACGACAAATTCCAACACACCCACGGCTGCATCGTCCTGCGGCCAGACTTTCATCCGCAGGCGGTCGGTCAGAAACGGTTCTGCAGGATGCACGACATTGAACTGATCGCGCTCGTTGGCATATTCATCTGTGTTGTATAACGGGAACGCCTGCCAGGCATTCTCCCGCCACACTTCCAGCTCCCAGCGCTGCGGAATCTGAACGCCGCCACGATCGTCGTACCAATAAACTTCAATACTCCGCGGTTCCATCGGCTCGACTAATTCAAATTCCAGCAATTGCTCTTTGCCGCGCTCGGGCCAACTCGTCCACCTTGGTATCGACGTATCAAACGAATTCTTGGGTAAGCGTCCATCGATCATCGCTTCCACGTGATCTTGATCGTACGTGTGCTTGGCTTGAGCCGATTTGAACATCTGGGCATTGTCGTCGACCACAAAGGCCCCTTCGCGCAACGTCGCGATATTGTCGGCCAGCCAGACCATCATCGAGCCCACGCCGCGATTATTCCAAGCATAGTAGGGAACAAGTGTGAGAGGTGTTGCTTGCAATTGGCCGTCTTTATCGAGTGCTTGAGTCTCGACATTGATCGCCACCATTTTTTGCCCTGTGATGGCGAGTTGTTCCACCCGGGCAGCAGCTAAATCATTCACCGGTGGCGCTAAATAGTTGTAAACATGCCCCGGATTGTCGGCTGATTCCGCACAATAAACTAACGGCCCGCGCGAGTATGCCATACGACTGCGATTTGCTTCAACTTCATTGCGACAAACATTGGCTCGCACTGGCATGGGAAGCTCCAAACGAACTCGGTCACCCGCCGTCCAAGTCCGTTTCACCTTGGCGAAACCCTTTTCGATTTCAAACGAGACCGCTTCGCCATTAACAAAGAGTTCGACTTTTTCATCACTAAGATTGGCATAACGATAAAGCTTTCCCGGCACGAGTTGATCGCCCGTCCACGTAGGAATTCGTAGCCGCACGGCAAACTCGACTGGCTGCTGGGGATTGAGGATCAATTCAATGCGGCCATCAAACGGATAGTTCGTTTTTTCAACAACTTCAATCGGTGTGCCGTTGAGTTCAACCTTTGTTTCACTCGCGGCATACAAACAGAGCGTCAGCTCCTCGTCATCCCGGGCAAAGATCATCCCCGGTACTTGGGGCACCAGCCGTGCGATGTTCGTCGGGCAACAAGCCGTGCCAAACCAAGGGGAACGCTCAGGTCGTCCATGATTGAAAGGCCGCAAGCCATCAGTCGCGAGCGGATTGATGTAGAAAAAGCGATTTCCCTCGAAATTCATGCCAGCGAGCACATTGTTGTAGAGCGATAACTCGGCCACGTCCAAATACTTGGCTTCGCCAGTCAACAGAAACATGCGCCAATTGAAAAACACATTTCCCACGGCCGCGCACGTTTCATTGAACGCATCGTCGTTGGGCAAGAAAAAAGCCGGGCCAAAACCTTCGATGCCATGCACGGCCCCCAGCCCACCAGTGATGTGCATGCGCGTATCAATAATATCGCTCCAGATTGCCGTGAGCGCCTCGTTGTAATGGTCGACTCCCAAGCTCGCTCCAACGTCGGCCATGCCGGCATAAAGATAAGTCGCCCGCACCGCGTGCCCTGCAGGTGAATGTTGATTCACAACAGGCGCATGCTGCTGGGCATAAGTCGGAGAATTCACGCCCTCGCCATGCGGCACATAAGTCACACCGCGAATATCGACAAATAGCTGTGCTGTTTTTGCATATTCCGGCTTCCCCGTCGCTTCAGCAAGCTTAACAAGCGCGAGTTCAATTTCTTGGTGACCGGGTGCTTGATTCTTGGGTTTGCCACCGTTGTAATTCGGATCCCCTTCGAAGAACACACGCTGCACGTGTTGGGCATTCCGCTCCGCAACATCGAGCAACGTTCGTTTCCCCGTCGCACGAAAATAAGCGACCGCGGCTTCGTACAAATGGCCAACAATGTACAGCTCGTGGCTGTGATCGACATAGCTGTATTTGCCGTCGCCCATCATGTCGATCGGAGCGTGCGGATAAAGCGTTCGCGTGGCGTTGAGATATCCGTCGGGCTCTTGCGCCCCGGCAATCACCGCGATGATCTCGTCCATTTGAGCTTCGAGCTCGGGATCGCGCTGAAGCGCCAACAGATACGCGGCGCCTTCCATCACTTTGAACAAATCGCTCGTGCGGTAACGATGCGGCGGCGGAGGGTCTTTCAATTCACGCCCCGCGAGCACATCCGCCGCGGCCTTGAGATCAGACAAGGCTTCTCCCGTTTGCTCAAACGCATACGGCACAAGAATTCTTCGCTGAGTTTCTAACCGTGGCCGCCAGAAATTATCTGTGAGCGTCACGTGCTCGAAAGAGACGGGTTTCAGCCTATAGCCAACTGAAGTGTCGGCTCTGGTCGGACCGAGACCTAAGCCAAGCCACAAAATCCATGCGAATGCCCAAACAAAAGCTTTCACGACGCGCCTCACGGGAAGAGAATCGAACCTGCATTCGATTATCCGCGTGGCAACTCAAGGCGTCATTGAGATTGGTTGTACAACTTATGCCACCTGAAGCGATCTATTTTGGCGATTCTGGCGAGGGCATCTCTTCTTTGGTCGTCATCACTTTTTCGTCGTCTATTTCTTTCCACTTATCTTGGGTGGGATTGCCCGGATTGCCGTCGGGTACCTTGGTTTGTGCATCCCCGCTCGTGCTTTTGCCATCCCCCGTCGTATCCGGATGGTCCTCATGCACGTTATCGGGTGATTTGGGATCCGTTTTATACTGATCGTGCTTTTGCCATTGCTGAGCCATCACTGAACTCCCTCTGATGAGTGAAGATATCACCACATGAAAGGAAGCAACTCGCGTGCCAGCTGACAAAATGGCAGGCATTTATCACACAATGAGCGCTCACGAGACAGTCTGCTTACGACTGTTCCAACCATTCTTCAAAGAGTTGTTCATTCGGGGTGGCGAGGCTATGAGAATGCGCCGGTTTTGCAGATTTAAAGTAGAAGGCCCGCGATAAGAACGAGCCTATCAACGAAACCACCAACAGTGAGCCAATCCCAATTCGCCACCAATCCTTTTCGCTGGCAAACGATCTCGTTGGTACTGTGCCGCGAATCATACAGCCGATCAAAAGTGGCGCCGCACGCGGAGCAAGTTTCGCTTCTGCTCCCGCGGGGATATACCCTTGCAGCTTGAAAAAGTAACCACAGAACTTGGCTCTCTCAAAAACGGAAGCGCCAATTTTCATTCCATCCGGCAACTCCGTGGTCACCATCACATATAAATTCCCGGGGGCATCATCGGCCCATCCCCAAACTTCGTAGAGACGCTGCGCTGGCCGTGTGCCTTGCTCAACATCATATGCCAGAACGCGCCGCACATTGAGTTCCTTCTGCACAAGCTGTCCGCGAAACGCCTCCGGGCTTTGAAGCAACTGTGAATAGCTCGCTTGAACATGAGGCTGACATTTTAGCTCTGCAAACGAAGAGTCTTTGGCATCACGAACGAGCTGCCAATAGGCTGGCATCTCTTCGGCCCCAAGCTCAGTGGTACGGTCGGTAACGGCTTGAAATTCCGGTGATTCGGTTAGCTGCTGAATCAAGGGCTGTTCGACGACGGCTATTTGACTCGATGCGTGTGCCAATGGCTTGGCTTGCCAATGTTGCCAAGCCAAGGCCACCAATGCCACGACTGGCGCGACGTAAGACACAAGCCGCAGGGCGCTACCTCGTGAAATCTTCATGCGATGGCTCGATCCTTGCGTCATTTTGTTTGCAGCTCCACCAACTTCAATTTGGCCAGCGAATTGCCATTGGGCAGTTTCTGCTGCGTGCAGATGTCGACCACTTGCATCAACTCTTCGTAGCAAAGATTCGCATCGACTTGCACGGTGAGCTGTTCACAATCGTCCCCCTCACGGCAGATCGCATTGTGAACCGAGGAATTCAATTTCGCGAGATCGCTCACGACTTTGCCACCCACGGCCAGTTTTTCGATTTTGCCCGCTTCAGAGCCTTCCACCGTCACGATAATTTCCGAGTGACTCGCCTGCTGAATGTGGGACTCGGTTTGATTCTTCTCGGCAAGTTGAGGTTTCGTCACCGGCTCGGCCGCGGGAATATACGCTGCGAATTGAGCCTCGTTCTGTGCCGGGTTGAACGTGAGGATAAAGAACATCAGCAATTGAAACGCCATGTCCAGCATCGCTGCCAGATTCAGCTCGATGCCATCAAGCTTTCGTCGTTTGCGTCGTCTTCGCATGGGTTGTTCTTAAACTACAGCGTGCTTGCTTGGTCTGTCAGAGGCTTATCCAAGACTTTGAGCGAGATCTTGCGAAAGCCCAGCCGTTGGCACGCCATCAAAACGTGATTTAACTTGGTAAACTCGGTTTGCTTATCGGCGCGAATCACGACGGTCGTGGAAAGCTCATCGCCAAGTTGCAATTTTGGATTCTGCTTCTGGGATTTCTCCAGGCTGAGCCGCGCTTCTTGCTCTAAAAACTTCTCGGCATCTTGCGATTGACCGTAAACATTCACTTCTCCCGATGCGGCCATGTTTAGCACCAACACGTCCGTTTCAGAATTTGCCGCAACGGGACGTGCGGAGCCCATCATTGGCAGCTTGATGTTCGGATCGATCGTCGCCGCACGAAAGTTAATCACGAGCATGAAAAATGTGATCAACTGAAACACCATGTCGAGCATGGGTGTCAGATCAGGCTCAGCCCTCGTCGCATGTTGCATTGCTGCGGACATAATCGCTCTCCGAAGATCCCATTAAGCCGCGATGGAATCACTTGCCGGTGCCGCGGGTGCGGTCCGCAATCGCGCCGCGTGGGCGAATTGACGCAGCAAACTGTCGGCCTGCAACATCGTCGAAACCGAAATCGATGCCACGCGGTTACGGAACACGGCATAGAAGTAAATCGCCGGCACCGAAAGGGCCACGCCCTCGAACGTCAGTAATAAGGCTTCTGAAATACCACCCGCGACTTCGCTTGCCTTGAGAACCATATCCGACATCGCGATCACGCTAAAGCTCGCGATCATACCCTTCAAAGTGCCAATCAAACCAATCATTGGACCGAGTGTTCCCAACACGGCAAGCATGCTGATGCGTTTTTCCATCTCCACGGTTTCCGCTTCGCCGTGGCGTTCCATCGTGTCGCGTGCCTCGGCCAGACCGTTGGGAAGTTCCATCAGTCCGATTTTTAGCATGCGGCAAAGATAAGAATCATGCGAGCGAACAAAATTGAACACGCTTTTCAGATCGCGTTGCTGAATCAGTTCCTGACATTGTTCCATCTGTTCGGGCGGAGCTGCGATTTCCATGCGCATCTCGGAGAACAATCGCACCGTGGTCACGACGAAATAGATGGCTAGTCCCAATATGAATAAGCCGATTAGGCCGGACGAATGAATAAACCATTGGATATAGGACTGTGTTTGCTGGCCGGTGGCCTCGCTGCCAACAGCTGTCGCTTCCTGCGCCACAGCAGGCACACTGGCTACCATGCCCAATGCCAACCAGGCTGCCAGCATCAATGATTTGATCACGGGTTTCATCATGAACCTTTCCAAATATCTTTTGACCGCTTCTCTGCGGCTTGCAAGTCAGATTCTCAGGCAGAACGCTTCCAGAGATTCGCCTCCGCGTCGTTGCCATCATGCATCCGCAGTTCGGGACGCTGACGGGCTGGCCGGCCGTCTTTCAATTCGTCGTCAATGATGTTGATCAACTGTTGAACAACTTCCCCTTCGGTCTCTTGCTTCGCTTGTTGCCGGGATAAGTAGTTTGCCACTTGCTGCAAAGCTTGTTGCAAAGGCTTCCAGCCCGTCATGTCCATTTCACCACCAGAAGATATCGAAACTTGAGTCGGCTGATTCTGCAAAGCGTTCGCCATCGCGCGGGCGACCATGCTTTCCATCTTTTGCTCATCCAGTGCAGCACCTTGTTGTCCCGGTGCTCCGCCCTGAACGGCGTTCTTGAATTGAGCCGACTGTTGCTGCTGGGCGAGCTTTTCGGTCGCCTTCACCATGCTTTGTGTGAGCATCCTCAGTTGTTCCATTTGAGCCGTCGAGGGATCGACCGTCTCGGCAAGCTGCGCGTCGAGTTCTTCCTCCACTTTTCGGTCAACGACCGCCAGCAGCAGTTGCTCGCATTGTGTGTCAACAAACTTGTACAGCACGAGCAGAATCGACATTCCCAACGCCAATGCGAACGTGTCGAAGGCCTGCGCCAAACCAACTGTAACCCCTTTGATCAGTTCCTCGGAATTCGTGGCGTTGAGTTGCGTGATCGCCGCGGCAATCCCTAAAACAGTCGCTAAGCTCCCCACCGCGGGCAAAGCCCACGTCAGAAACCGCGTCAAATCATAGTGATGTTCCATTTGTGCCCGATCCGCATCGGCTAATTCACCCAAATGACTGGCAAGCGATTTTGTCCCCGCAACATTACGGGTGACGAATTGCAGGGCATTTTTCAAACGACGGTGTAGGTAGGTGTTATTCGAGGCATTACTTTTGCTGAGGTCTTCGAGCATAGCCTCGGCAGAGATAATTGTGCTTTCCTCAGTAGATTCTGGGCGCAGCGGTTTGGTGAGCAACACCGCTTGAAAAATGATATCGACGGCCCGAATCGTTAGCGCGGCGAATCCGATCAAGAACAACGAGGTGCAAAGATAGGCTTCCCAGCGGCTTGTCAGCGCGCGCACCAACCAGGGATCAAGCCGCTCGTCGATCGCGCCCAACAGCACATAGAAGCCGACCGAAAGCAATCCGCCCCAGAGCAGTGCCGATTGAAAGACCCTTTGAACGACGCGGTCCATCATGTTCATGTCCGAAAACTCCAAATAAAGCCTTGCGGCTGAAAGTTTGTCTTAACTCATTGCGCTCAGCTAATCGCTCCACGGGCTGAACGTTGTGGTCGAGTCGATTTTTTCTTCTTCTGTTTGCCGGAGGCTGGCTCCGAACCGTCTGCTGGTTTCAATTCCAACGCGTCGGCGTTGCCTGCGTCCTGCTTGTTCGTCTTTTCTCGGTCGTCTTCGACCGAGCTTTCAGACTTCGCGAGTTTGATAATCGCATTCTCACTCGCCGGCGCGACGGCTAGCTCAAGCCGCACAACCTGTACGACTTCTTCCACGGCAGGTGTCTCGGTTTGGGCAACCACCTGCTCGACAGGTGTAGGCCCGCTGAAATCCCAAGACCGCAACAAGGCATAAGCCGCCACAACGTGCAGCACCGCACTTCCCACGAACAGCAAGCTCAACCGATTCACGCGCAAACTCGGACGGCAGGCCTTCGATGCCGGAGTTTTTTCGTTCTGTTCTGTGCCGGTTGTTGCCACTCTCATTCCATTCTTCGATGATTGTTAAGCCGCACGAGCGGAGTACTTCGGCTGCGAACCGACACCCGCATTCGCCGTCAACTGAGCCATGACAAACTCCGTGATGAATTCGATTTGGTTCATCGTTTTCTGAACGTGGCTTGTCAGGATGCTGGCCGCGAAGAATGCCGGCGTCGCCGCGAGCAGTCCCGCTGCCAGTGGAGCTAAGACCGAGATCGCGTTGTAATTCATCAGCGTTTTGCCGCTGCTCGATATCCCTGGCGAGTTCAAAAACTCCCACAGATCGAACACGGTTCCCAACAATCCCACCAACAGGGCCGCGAGTCCCAACGACCTTAACAAACCCAAATGCGCATCGAGTCGCAAGCGTTCTCGTGCCGCTGCGGAACGCATCACGGCTTGCACCGCCTGCGGACCAAAATCAACTTGTGATAACCCCGCCAGTACCGTGAGTGCCGGACTCGCTGGTGATTGTTGAGCCAAATCCTGCGCCCCCGACCAATCGTGAGCTCGCAACAGCGGTGCTAATTGACCGGCAAAGAGATCAACGTCGAGATGCCGTTGGACGAAGTACCACACGCGGTCGCAAATCAGCGCAAGGCTGACGATGCTCACCACAAAGAGCACAGCCAAGGCGCATTCCCCGCCAATTCCAGCAAAGCGTCCGATCAAATCGTACAACATGCCCAACAAACCTTTCGCGGGAATGCAGTCGTGAAGCCACATCCGCGCAGACTTTGTCCGAAAACCTGATCCAGCGGGTCGGAACACTAGACGAGCGCGAGAATCGCGTCAAGAGAACGGCCTGCTACCGAAGCAAATTACGGAATTAGGCGTGCTAGCAGCAAAGCATTGATTCGGTCAACCAGGCGCGCAGCCGGTGTCAACCGGCTGCACAACCAGAACAACAGAGTGGTTCACGGTTTTCCAACCGCACGCATTTCTGCCTCATACCGATCAAGCAGGCTCAAATCCGGTGGTAGCTTGTTCAATCGCAGCCACCGTTCAAACGAAACCACTTCCTTCGCCACAGGCAACGGCTTCGTCCACAACAGTCCATCGCCGCCGAAATTCACAAGCGCGTTGCCATCTTTAGAATGGGCCCGCAAAGAGAAGTCGACATCGTCCTTTTCGTAAGTCAGAAACGTGTAATCCTCACCTCGAATCCCTCGGCCATCGTGTTTCCAACCGAGGGCTTCGATCGCCTTCGTATAGATCTCCGCCGCGTTGGCAAGCGTCGATCCATCGATCTGCACCTCAATCGTCTTCTCGAGCGGATCGTATTTGGCGGTTTTCGACGCATTCAGAATGGGGAAATCCGCCGCCTCGATTCCCACGATTTCTGTTTCTTCTTCATCACCCTCCTCTTCTTCTTCAGGTGGCAACGAACCTTCCCACAGCGAGCCGTTCGACTCGCCAACCCGCACTAAGGTTTTGCCATTTTCCAATTTGGTGAGTCCGATCACCACGTTACTTTGATCCCGTAAGTAACTGAGCCAGGCGTACTCTTCCTTCATCGTGTGGCCGCCGAGGCGAATAATCCAACCCTCTCGCGCCATTTCTTTATCGTAGAAATCGCGGGCTTCCTCCAAACTCATTCCTGTGGTCGCAATCAACTTCGGATCGGTCGAACCATCGAACTCAACATACCCCGCGTCCGGCAGGACGGGCACGCTCGCGGTATTTGGAAACAGCGAATACGAAATCGTGTAGCTATCACGGTCGTCAGGGAACTTGCGCACTGACACTTTCAGCGTGGTGCCATTCTTCAGAAAATCCAGATCACGCGCATCGGTTTGCTCGCTATGTGACGTATTGAGCCGCGTGTACGGAATCCACCCCGCCTTGTGCAACAAACGCAGCAGACCCGTTTCTAGGGTCAGTAGGTCGGCTTTTGCACGATAGCTCACCGTATCTTCATTTTCATAAACTATCTCCACCGGTGCGGCGTCAAACTTTGGAATCTCACGAAGGTCTAAGTTGCCTCCGTGATTGATCATGACATTTATCTTGCCGTCGCCTGCATCGTAAAACGAAGCCGTGATCCGAAAGCCGTCCTTCTCGAACACGAGCATCATGGGATTCGGCGACGGCATGGCCGATTCCTGCCAACCCGCTTTGTTGAGGAAATGACGATAGAATGTTTTCGCTTCTTCAGCCGAGACCGGCACGATGCAACTCAAATTCCCACCCCCGGCGATGCTCATCTCACTCCCGGGAAGTCGTGGCAACACGCGTAAGTTGATTACTTCGTGCATTTGCAGCGGCGTGGCGGGCACATCGTATTTCGCCAGCGGCGGATGCAACGGTTTGAGACCCACGGCTGCACCCTGCTGAGCTGTTCCCCAGATTCTTGTCACGCCGATATCCGAGGCAATCGCGAGCAAATTCGTCTCCGGTAACCAACAGACATCGGAGATCGCCCAGCCATAGCCCTCGATCACTTGCGTGATCCGCCGCTCGGCGAGATTCCACAACTGCACCGTGCCGCCGCTATTGGCCGCCAGATATTTGCCATCTGGCGAAAACACGATCTGCTCGCGGCCAGAGACTTCCTGCGTGATCTCCGCCTCGGCCTTGCCGTTTTGGATATCCCAGATCACCAACTTCTCATCGCCACCGAAGACAAACTTCATCCCATCGGGCGATCGTGCCAGCGCGGTGCTGTAGCGGTCTGCGGAAAGCTCGCGATCCAACTTGCCCGTGCTCGTGTTCCACGCGGAGATCGTCTCCCCCGCGACTGCCAACACTTGAGGCGCGACGTATTCGAGCTGTTTCACAAATTTGGTCGTGACTTCGAACTTTTTCTTTTCATTAAACTCCGGCACACTCCAGATCGTGACTTCATTGTCGTATGAAATCATGGCAATTTCTTTCCCATCGGGCGAGATCGCGAGATCTTGAATATCGTTCGTGTAAAGCTGCTTCGTGACAATCTCCGACTTGTCGGCGAGATTCCACGCCCGCAGCGTCCCCTCCGAATCGCCGACAGCAAACCATTTGCCATCCGGCGCGACGGCCAAAGCCTGTTGGTGTCGATCGCCATCGTCGCTCGTGAGTTCCAGAAACACATGCGCAGGAGTCTTCGTATCGTCGAGCGACCACAAGATCACCCGCGAACCAGCCACAATGAAATGCTCCCCATCCGGCAAAGCGGCGATCCGCGAGGTGAAGCTCGTTTTCTCCCACTCGTAGATCCCCAAAAGCTCGAACGGCTCAAATGCCGTCGGAGTCCAACGCGCAATCTGTTCCGCCGTCGCCGCAACTACTGGCGACGCGACTGCCAACGGCGCACTGTTACCGTTAGCCGCCGTCGTCCCGACAACGCTCTTTGCAGATTCGCCCCCACTCTCAGCGGGGGAACCACAACCAACAACAAGTGCGAGGCACGACAACGGCAAAACGAACGACGTCAAACGCTTCATGGCAACAACCTGGCGACGGGGTGCTCAAAACCGCGTACAGGATACGTTGAAGGCCTGGCCAAATCAATTAGCGAGAACCATTCTGATAAAATTGAGACTATGCTGACAGTTCGCACCTTCCCAACAAAAAAACGCCGCGGAGATTGCTCTCCACGGCGTTCGTTAAGGTTCAAATTGATCGGCTTGATTAAATCTCGAGCGCGATCTTTTCTTCTTGCACGGCCTGACGCAACTTTGTCAGCGCCCGGGCTTCAATCTGGCGGATGCGTTCCTTGGTCACGCCGAGTTCTTCGCCGACTTCTTTCAAAGTTTGCGGTTCCTTCGTGTGGTCCAAACCAAAGCGTCCGACAATGATTGCCCGTTCACGCTCATCGAGGCGGCTCAAGACGCGTTGAATCTTGCTCACGCGGTCTTGCTGCACGTTCTCCTCGATGGTCGGGTTGCTACGATTCTCTTGGGTCAGGTCGAACAACTCGTCGTAGCTCGTGCGGAACCGATCGCGTTGGCGGTACTCGCCGGGGATCGTCCGGGCAAAGTTCTTCATGATCGCCCAGCTGGCGTATGTGCTGAACTTGTTGCCACGGGCGTAATCGAACTTCTCCACGGCTCGCAGCAGCGACAAGTTACCGTCGCTCACGAGTTCGAAGAAATTCTGATCCGGCTTCACATGCCGCTTGGCAATCGAAACCACCAAACGCAAGTTGCACCGTGCGATCTGATTTTTGGTATCGACAATTTGCTCGTGCAGTTGTTCGATCTCATCCATCAGCGACGACTTCGGCCGTTCGTAATCGAGCTGATCGCGGAGCTTGTTCGCTTTGTACTTCAGGTAGTTGTACAGGCGGAACAAGTGCTGCTCCTGCTCGCGGGTGAGCAACGGAATCTCATACAGGCTTGCCAAGTAAGGAGGCAAACCCGACGGACGCCGTGCCTTGCGGCCTTGCTCGACCTCGGGCATCGGACCCAGAATCGCGTTGTCGGCACCCTTCCGCGCGAAGCGGGGGTTGTCGATAAAATCCAACGGCAATTCTTTGATCCGCTCGGCCCGCATCTCGTTGATCACGCGGTAGACGGTCGTCTTCGTGCGGTTGTAATCGCGGCAGAGCTTATCGACCGACACACCCCGACGGTACGCACGGAAGATGTTGCTCTTCTGCACGTCGGTCAGCGGACCAGCCCCAGCGGGGAAGATCGCCGATTCGGGATGCTCAGCATCGTAAGTCCGCAGCGCGGCACGCACAGTTTCGACGCTCCGACCCGTCCGTTCAGCCAGAACACGAGCAATCTCGCCCTGACCGCGACCGGCATGAGCCATCTCACGCGCCCGAGCCACGAATTCATCGCGCTGCTCGTCGGTGAGTTGGCTGAACTTTGCGCCACGCTCAACACGTTCCGCATTGTTCTTGATGAACCGGTCGACGCTCGAACGGAGGAAGCCTACACGTTTGCGACCATCGAACACCAAGCGACGGCTGACAAGCCCCAGGGCCCGCCACCGCGAAATGGTTTTGGTCGACACGTTGAACTGCTTCGCCAGCTCTTCGACGGTGAAGACTTGCTCGCCGACGGCATCCGCGGCCAGTTCGATCATGTCGGACAGATCTTCCACCAACAGGCGGAGATCGTTCACCAGATCGTGACCGCTGATCTTGCGATTGCCAGCTTCGGGGAGCGGCTTGCCGTCGATCTTCGACAAGACTTCGGCAGCCGGATAGCTGTTTTCCAATTCAATGCTGGCAATGAGCTGCTCGGCGGCATCGATCCGCGCAACCATTTCACCACGCGACGCCTGTTGTTGGCTGTCGCGATACCAGCGAATCACGGGATTTTTATATTCGTTATGCATGGTCCACCTCTCTTGCTGCTCGTTCCTCTTGCCCGACCCTTCGCAATACTTGCGTGAGGCCTGCGACAATGGTGTGGTGTTCCTTGCGATTCCGTCCGCCCACGACCTTTATTAAAGGACTAATTGCCAGCTAACTTGTTACACCTTTCTTAGGAATTCAATGACCTTCCGAGCTTGTTCGCTCGACAGCTAGCAATCTTGACGCTTCTCAATCGACTGCTAGCCCTTTGTGGTCAACAGTTTGTACGCAAATAAGTGCTTTTGGGTCGAGAGAAAGTTCACAAATGCCGACAAGATTGCGCTGCTGGCAAACGACGAGAAACAACATAACTCCTTACTGAATAATACCTTGAGAATTAACTGGACATTCCCGAGCCCGACGGGAATTCGCGGAAACTACGTCGACTCCTTGGGGAGATACGCGGTTTAGCCAAGCTTTGTGTCGTTTCGACCTGGCAGGTGACTGTCCACCTCTGCACGCAGTGCTCTTCAAGAAACCCGAAATTCTCACCTCAGAGTAACTTACATTTCCTCGAAAAAGCATGCTCGCTACACTCCGCAACTCTCGCAAACTTGGCTGACAACTTTTCAGGGAAGAAAAGCAATGAAGTTTTCGTTCTCGCTGGCACTGGTCGGTTGCCTTTCGTTCTGTTCGTTCATCTCGGCGGCTACTCCAAAATACATGCTCAAGGCGGAGCTCGCCCCCGGCGACGCGGCGCACGTGACCGTCAAGCTCGAAGTCGGCGGCGAACTGATCATGCCGACCGAGAAGGACGCCACCGACGAAAAGGTTGAGAAGAAACTCCCCACGCGAGTGCTCGGCAATCTCGACTACCAGGAACAACTCGTCGCTTGGTCGGCTGATCCCAACGCGGTCGCTCGTTCGATCCGCGATTACAAAACAGCCACGGCCAAGTTCGACGTGGAAGAACAAACCACCGATCGCACGCTTGTCGAAGACGAGCGGCTAATGCTCGCCGAAGTTCGCGACGGCTTGAGCAATCTCACCGGCGCGAACGACAAACTCACTCGCGAACAGCTCGATTTGGTGAATATCGTCGCCAACACGCTCGCCATCGACCGACTGCTCCCCGGCAAGGAACTTGCCGAAGGCGATACCTGGACCCACGATGCCGCAACGCTCGGCGCGCTGCTTTGCATGGATCACGTCGGCGTCTGCGACGTCAGCAGCGTCGTCACGGCCGAGTCCGAACGGCAGGTGCAAATCCGGCTCGCCGGCACGGTTCACGGCACGATCGACGGCACCCCCACCGAGATGGAACTTCGTGCAGCCTACTTGTTTCACCTCGACAAAAAGCGGATCACTCGTTTCAACTTCGCGATCAAGGAAACACGCAAGTCGAGCGACATCGTCCCCGGCCTCGACGTCGTGGCCAAAGCCTTTGTCGAAATCGAACCCAACCAAAAACCGCTCACCGTTGCGCCAGCCGTCAAAAAACTCGCCGAGCGGACGAGCGAACCACTCACGCGCACCCTCGTTTACGAATCGCCCAAAAACGACTTCCGTTTTGAATACGACGCGGCCTGGTTTATCACGGCCGAGGAACGCGATATGTATTCGTTTCGTTACTTGCACGATCATGAGCTCACGGCCCATTGTAATTTAAGCGTTCTGGCCCCCCGTTCCGCCGGTCGTCACACGCCGCTCGACGAATTCGAGCGCGACGTCCGCCAATCGCTCGGCGATAAACTCGGATCGGTGACCGCCGCGACCGAATGGCAAACTAAACGGGGTTACAACTGCCTGGGTGTGATCGCCGAAGGCAAGGTGAACGACGTGCCGATCCAGTGGCGCAACTATCTCGTGTCGACCGACAATGCTCCCCGCTTGTCGCTGGCGGTGACCCTGGAAAAGGATCGCAGCGACAAATTCGCCGACGCCGAACGGCAAATCATCGACAGCATCGAGCTCGTGCCAATGACCACCGCCACGACGGCCAGCAAAAAGGAAGGCGTGAGTCGTTAGAGCCACAAGTCATTCTGAGAAAGCCTAGGCGACCGAAGAATCTACTTTGCCTCACCCACAAGGTTTGAAGCGAGTACCAGTGGAAGCAAGATTCTTCTCTCCGTGCCACTCCGATCAGAATGACAATTTAAGCCTATCGTCCCCTCCTTCAGGTTTGCCAGCTTGGCGAGGTTTGCTTGGCTTGCTGCCTCCAAATTGTTGCCAAGCTAGAACTTTGTCATCTTGATCAACTTTTTCAACTTGATCACGGCTCGTCGATGAGCAAGTTAAAATAGGTAATATTCCGTAGGCCGGAACAAGCTCCGCGCAGTTCCTGCATGCAGCAGAACGTGTGATACACTCCCCCGCTTACGCGGGAGCCTCGTTACGAACATAGCAGAGTGCGCGGCCATTTTCATTTGAAATATTTGGCCGCCTCTGAAGAATAATTTCACGCAGAGGCGCGGAGGGCGCGGAGAGAATTTTTCGGCTTCAATCGGCGTGCAAACACGGCATCGGGACGATGCCGGCTAACGCGCACTCCAATTTCAGTTAACGGGCGAAAATCTCTTCGGCGGCTTCGATCACGGGCACGACGACGATTCCCCCTTCGGTGATTGTGAAACCGCGGCGGATGTCGCGTTCCAAGTCGACGCCGATTTGTGCGCCGTCCGGAATCTGCACGTACTTATCGATGATCGCGTTGCGTACGATGGCCCCTTTGCCGACCGTCACACCCCGGAACAAGATCGAATTGGTTACCTCGGCGCGCTCTTCGACGCGGACCCTGGGTCCTAACACGCTCCGCTTCACTTTGCCGCCGGAGATGATTGACCCGGCTGAGATGATGCTGTCGGTGGCGATGCCACGTCGGCCGGTATCTTCGTCGAACACGAATTTCGGCGGTGGCAAGTTCGGCTGGTCGGTGCGCACGGGCCAGTGATAGTCGTACAAATTCAACAGCGGTTCGACGTCGGTGAGTTCCAGATTCGATTGATAGTAAGCGTCGAGCGTGCCAACGTCCCGCCAGTAGCAATCGGCCTTCGAGTTTTCATCGATGAAGGGATACGCCATCAAGCGGTGCGTCTTGATAATCGACGGAATAATGTTGCGGCCAAAATCGTGGGCGCTGTTTTGCAGCGTCGCGTCCTGGCACAACTGATCGAACAAAAAGTGCGCGTTGAAAACGTAAATGCCCATCGACGCGAGGCAATTCTTGTCGTCCCCCGGCATCGTTTTGGGATTGGCTGGCTTTTCTTCAAAACCAACAAGCCGGTTACTGGCATCGGTTTGCATGACGCCGAACTGCGTGGCTTCTTCTTTGTTGACGCGCAAGGCCGCGATCGTGAGATCGGCGTTGTTCTCCTTGTGGAATTCAACCATTTTGGCGTAATCCATCTTGTAGATGTGATCGCCAGCGAGAATCACCACGTGCTCGGGCCGTTCTTTTTCGAGCGTGTAGATATTTTGATAGACCGCGTCGGCGGTCCCTTGATACCACTGCTCGTCGATCCGTTGTTGCGGCGGAACAATGTCGATGAATTCGCCCAGCTCACGGCTGAGCAAATGCCGCCAACCGGTGGCCAGATGGCGGTCGAGGCTCATCGCCTTGTACTGGGTGAGCACCAAAATGCGACGAATGCCGCTGTTGATGCAATTGGAGAGCGTGAAGTCGATAATTCGATAGTTGCCGCCAAAGGGAACGGCCGGTTTGGCGCGTTCGCGAGTCAAAGGTTCGAGCCGGGTTCCTTTGCCCCCCGCGAGAACCACGGCCAATACGTCTTTCATCACAGTTGAGTACCCTCCCTGCTAGAAAACGGCACGTACTTGCGCCGCTGAAAAGGGCCGGACCGGCGTTGCGGTCTGGCTTTTGTGTCCCGCCCGTGGAATAGAAGCGTAATTTTAGTGTGTCGAGCCATTTCGGCAAAGCTCGCTCGGAGCGGCGAAAAGACACGCGATATTCGCAGAGAATTCGCAAAACCTAAACAAAATCCCAACGAAGTGAGGTTACATTTTGCTCAAGCTTGCCGCCCACCAGGGCCAAGAGCTGCAACAGATGCCCAATCCTAGCCCGCCCGAAGTGGTTCTTGGCCCTGGTTCTTTCCAATTCGGAGTCCAGACAATCTGGAGCCTTAGCCCATGAAAGCTGTCCCTGACTACCTGCCGACGCCTCGCCAGATTCGCCTCGAATGCGCGGAGATCCGTCGCCAATGGACCCCCGCCGAATTACGCCGCCGCACGGTGGGTTACGCCCTGCAACTGCAAGAGGTTCGCTGGTTGCCGCCGATGATTGATACGGCATCCTGCACGTCGCGCGTGCGACGGATTGCCTGCGAGCAATCGGCGTAAGTTCGAAGAAGACCGACGGTTCGCGGCCACTGAGCTTAAACTTGCGACTTGAAGAGTCCCGCGAGATTGTCGATCAATTTCTCGTGCCACGGTCGATTTCGCCATTCTTCAAGTGTCACTCGGCGAGAGGCTTGTTTGTCTTGCTCGAAAATGGCGGTCTGCTCCGCGGCGAATTTTTCATTCATCACGTTGAGATTCGCTTCGTCATTGAGGCGGAACGAGCGATTATCGAAATTCGCCGATCCGACCGAGACCCAGCGGTCGTCGATGATCATGACTTTGCAGTGAAACATGGTCGGTTGGTATTCGTAGATCGCAATCCCCGCTTCCAAAAGTGGTCCCCACTGAGAACGCGATGCCCGGCGGGTGAGGTGGGTATCGATAATCTGACCCGGGACGATGATTTCAACTTGCACACCACGCTTGGCGGCGGAAACCAGCTCGCGGCTCGTGCGATCGTCGGGCACGAAATAGGAATTGGCGATCAGAATCCGTTCGCGCGCACCGGCAAGCGACAATAAGAACATCAGCCGCGCGCTGTCGCCCCCTTCGCGGGGAGAACTTTTAAATACTTGCGCGGCACAATCTCCAACTTCTGCGAGTTCCGGATAGTAATCGCCGTGGTTGAGGACGTTTGCGCGGGTTTTGAGCCAATTGTCGGTGAACGCCGCCTGCAAATGGGCGACCACCGGCCCTTCGACTTGATAATGAAGATCTCGCCAATTATCCGCGTTCTCGGCATTGCCCGACCACTCGTCAGCAATTCCTACACCCCCAATAAAACCGAGACGGCCATCTACGACTAATATCTTGCGGTGCGTGCGACTATTAAGTCGCGACAAGCTGTACCAATGCAACGGGCGGTAGCGCTCGACCTCAACCCCCGCGGCTTCGAGGAGATCGATCAATGATTGTTCCATCCTGTTGCTGCCGATCCAATCCAAGAGAACATGCACTTGCACTCCCGCGCGCGCCCGCTCGGCGAGGGCCTCGGCAAATCCATCACCGACTTTACCTGACCAATAGATATAAGTCTCGAAGGTGATCGTATGGCGTGCGGCCCGAATCGCAGCGAGCATGGCCGGGAAAATCTCGTCACCGTTGTTGAGCGTCTTGATGCGATTGCCACCCACAAGCGGCGGTCCGAGCAAGTGCCCCATACAGCGCTCGAAGATCGGTTCGTGGACCGCAAGTTCGGCCAACTGATAGTCGAGTTTGCGCTCCGGCGTAGCCAGATTGCGAAAGATAAGCGTGGCCAACAAGGTTGCCAGCGCGGTCGAGAAGATAATTAGGAACGTACTGAGCATGAAGTCAATTTCGTGGCGATGAGCTGGGAATAAAGTTGGCTGTAAGCGCGCGTCATGGCCGAGAGGGCGAAGCCGTCGGCAACAGTTTGACGAGCAGCTTGTGCAAATTTGGTGCGCAATTGTTCGCTGCGAAGCAGTTGATCGGTGTGACGAGCCCAAACAGCCCGCTTCGCGGCAGGAACGAGAAAACCGTTCTGTTCATGCTGAATTACAGCCTGATGCGCGGGGACATCGCTGGCCACCACGGGGAGCCCACTCGCCATCGCGGCAAGTAGCGCCGAGGGAATGGCTTGGCTCGTGCCGGGCTGCCAGTAGATCTCGCAATGGGCGAGCAGGTCGGAAAGCACCGCTTGGTGAGCGACGAAACGCACGGCTTGGGGATCGGTCACCTGTCGGGTGAAGCGTTCGAGGCGGCCAAGTTCGGGTCCGTCGCCGACGATCACCAGTGCGGTGTGATCGTGCAAAATCCGGATCAACTCAAAACTCCAAATCGCTTCGTCGACAAGTTGCCAACGCTCGAGCGGTCCAGCCATGGCTATCAAGCGACTCTCCGATGGCAAACCAAGATGCGTCAGCAATTCGCGGCGGGTGTGAGCTTCGCTCGGCGGTGATGAAATGCCCGGTGGGATGATGTGGATTTTTTCTTCCCCCTGCCCCGCGTCGACGAATTCCGCGCGAACGTCGTCGCGCTCGACGGCAATCGCATCCAAGGCATGCAAGCTCTTGTTGGGCCACCAAGGATTGGGAAGCTGCGGCATTCTCACGAGCGTGGCCAGCAGCGCGGCCTCCGGCAGCGCGCGGCGAACGGTGAGCGCCGCCTGCGTGGCGCGCGCTCCCCAGATATGCACGACCGTGGGATTCCACTCTTCTAACGACTGCACAAGTTGTCGCGCGGCGAAGGGATCGTAGCCCCAACGCTTGCGAATGATTTCGGTCTTCACGCCGCGCGATTTGAGAACATCGCGTGCATCGGAATTCGCTGTAAAGGCGACGACCGTCACTTCCTGCCCGTCGGCAATTTGCCCAAGGGCGAGATCGCACAAATACTGCGACGCATCGAACTGGCCGAGCGAGCCGATCAGATGAACAATTTTTTGTGGTGCGTCCATGGCATTCAATCGGGGATGAAGTTGGTATTGTAGTATGGGGAGCCCCGCCGCGATGTCGCAAGCGGCCCAGAGTTTTGGAGCGAATCACGTGCCGACACATGCCGATCAATGGTCGAAAATCTCCGTGGCGGGGCATTCTTGCCGCATTTTCGAGCCGACCAACCCGTCTCCACACGGCTACACGATTCTGTATTTGCACGGCAGCCACGTCGAAAATCTCGCCGATTACCCGCGAATTACCCAGCAATTCGAGCACCATGGCTTGCGAGTGATCGCACCGATCACAGGGGTCACTTGGTGGTCGGACCGCATCGCCGAGGAATTCGACGCCAAGATCACGGTCGAGAAGTACTTGCTGCAACATGTGCTGCCATTCATCGCGGAGCGATGGCAATGCACGCCGCCGCGGATCGCGTTGTTGGGAATTAGCATGGGGGGTCAAGGGGCGTTGCGGCTCTCTTATAAGTATCCCAATATTTTCCCCACCGTGGCTGCTGTGTTTCCGGCAATCGATTTTCAGAAGCGAATCGACGAAGGCGACCCCACGCTCTCGCGCATGTATCGCGATGCCGAAGACGGCCGGCAAGATACGGCGACGCTGCATATTCATCCACTCAACTGGCCGCGAAATCAATGGTTCTGTTGCGATCCCGACGACGTGCGCTGGTGGGATTCGGCGGATCGACTGCGGATGAAACTTTTCTCGCTCGGCGTGCCGTTTGAATGCGATCTCGAAACCCGCGCGGGGGGGCATACTTGGAAATACTTTTCGCGAATGGCTGAACCGGCGTTCGCGTTTCTGATGGAGCGCTTGGAACGCGAACGCTTGCGGGTGACTTAATCGCAAAGCCTACTTAGCAGGTTGCCCCATATTCAATCCGTTCAGCTGGCCGCGACCGACGCCGGTGGCTTTCCATTCGTCGGATGTTTGGTTGTATTCGAGCGCGTTGAAAGATTGCTCGTCGCGGGGTCCGCCCGGATATTGTTCACGGGTTAGCACGGCTGGGCGGACGCCGTCACCCTCCAACATGAATTTTGCCTTCTGCTGATCATATTTGGCCCGATGGGCACGAATGTTGAAGACCCCCTGCTCGCCGCCGACGCCCTCGATCACAACGTCACCCCCCGGCACGCCGGTTCCCTCGGCCATCAATTCCACCGCCGCCAAGCGGGAATCACGGTCCAGCCGTGCGTTGGGACTCTGAGCGACCTGCAACCGATGGCTTTCTATATATATGGTCTCCGGCCGAAGTGAGCCCTGCGGCATGATTGGCAGTTTTTGTTCCCAGGCATCGACCGGCCCGTAAACCGTGTGAACATTCCCCAGCACCGCCACATAGCGGCCTTTTTGTTCCAGCAGATTCCCTTCGACCCCCTTGTTGAATTCAATCCGCAAGAATCGCAGTTGTTGCTCGGGACGTGCCGCCGCGGCCGTTTTGAAATCCGCATCAGGCGTCACATCGACAAACGGCATGGGTTTACGTTCGGTCTTCGACAGATGGACCGATTCCACAAAACCAGGCCCCACTCCCGCGACGATGCCCGTGAGTTGATTGGCGGAGATCGATTCGAGCGCCATGCGATGCACCGCCGTTGTCCCCACGGCATCGCGCTGGACAAACTGCGCGGCGATGCCTTCCCAACATTCAATCTGGGCAAGTTGCGTTTGCTCGCGCTGCGTGGCGCCATCAAAGCGAATCGGCTGCGAAAGGACCGCTACCAATCGGTTTGTGTTCAATTGACCCGTTGAAGTTCGACCCACGACGTCGCCTTGGAACGTAACGCGGTCGTTCTCCATGTTCATGCCGCCCTGCCAGGTGATCTCAAGAACTTCTGGCTCGCTGAGTTCATTGCCCGCCAAATCACGCGCCATCGGAATTTGCAACTGGCCGGGCGAATTGATCATCGCGCCGCTCGTGCCACGGTTGGCTAGGATTTCGACGGCTTGAATCGACATGCCCTGGGCCGTAATTGACGCGGGTTGGCCTTTGAGTGATAGTTCGGCAGCCGGAGTGTCGGCCTTGCGAACCGTGAGTTCTTTGCCGCGAACAACAAGGGGCTGTGTTCCCGCGTTGCCGAGGGCTTCCTCGCGGAACATCAAATCGCCCCGCGCATCGAGCGAACGCACCGCGGCATTGCCCGCACGGACGACCATCTCGACAGCAAGAGTTTCAGCATTGATGTTATAGGCCCGACCACCCGCGGCACCTCCTCCCAACAGCGAAGAGTTGCCACCCGGTGAACCCGCGCCGCTGGCATTTCCCAGCACCAAATCGCTCGGCGTATAAGCAACGTCAATCACGAGTTCATTGACTTTGCCGCTTAGCTCCGCGGATTGAATATCAACGTGACCGTTGGCCACCATCCGCGAAGGCACAACTTCCGACGGCAGGAGATCGTCTTCGCTGCCGTCGATGGCTCGTTCGCGCAACGTGAGTTCCATATCATCCGCCCACAAGCGTCCTCCCGCCATCGTAAGCCGTGGGCGACCGCGAACGTTCAAGACGGGTTGGCCACTGACGCGACGAAGTTCCATGCCGTCGGTCCAGCGGACTTCAAACGGTTGCTGCGTGTTGGCGGTGCCGGGGACGCCCTTCAGCCAACCATTTCCCGCGGCGAGTAACGTGCCGATTCGCTGGCCCGAATCTTTGGCGGGTGCCGTGTATTGCACCATCGGGGCGTGAATTTCATTGCCTTGGTAAGTGAGGACGATCTCATCTTGTCCGCTGAAGGAAATTCGCTGCGGCCCCAATTCGATTCTCATCAAGCCACATTTCGCCGCGGCATCGTGCGTGTCGGACGACAAATCAACGGGATTAAGCTCTGTGCCATGAGCTTCCACCGTGCCGGCATGCAAGGCACTCACCGTGCGTGTGCGACCCGCGATGGATGTCGCCGCGTTCGGATCATCGACGACGGGGGAAATCGTTTCGTCCTCGGCGGCGAGATAAAGATTCAAAGCATCACACAGCAAGCGATTCCGCGCGCCGTTGGAATAGGTTTGCAGCACGCGCACCTTATCAACAAACGATGCCAGATTCGAGGTGAAATCGAATTTGAAGGAACCATCGCAATTAATCTCGACGGGCGGCATTTCTCCTTGGGGCACCCTTTTACCATCGAACAAACCCGTGCTTTGCACGGCCAGATGTGCCGAGACATTCTCGCGGATTTCCAACGAATCGATGCCACCAATGCTGGGCCCCGCCGAGGCTTGGCCCCGCTCGATGGCGACCAACCGAATTTCCAAGACCTTGCCCTTGCCCCAATGCTCGCCCAGCCGCATATCGACTTCGGCATCGGTGCGAATCAAATCCTGGTTCATGTAGAGATCGCGGGTCTTGAGCAGCAGATCATCTGCGGGACCGGGCTCGTTCATATCGCTGCGCACGACGATGTCGCCCAACAGCCGGGCCCATTGCAGTCGGCCAACGCCGTTGAAGCCCGCCTGAAAGCTTTCGTCGAGTTGAATCACCGCGCCGTGGGGCGCTTCGAGAATGATGGCATCGCGCGGCGGTACTTCGCCGGGTTCACGTTCGTGCGGAAAGAACAGCACCGCACATTTATTCACGCGAACTTCGCCGCTGTCGTTGGGTTGATAATCGTCGAGGACGATCATCGCCTGGCCGTTGTCAAAACTCTTGGGAGGCGTGGCAAGCGTCCAATGATTGGCCGGAAAATACGCGGCGAGGAGTTCCCGATGTTTATGCGTCGGCGTGTAGTTGGCGGGGGCTTCCGTGCCGTCGCTCACTACATGAACAATCTGTGCGTGAGGCGGCTCGATGAATGGCACCGCCAGCAGCACGTAGAGCTGATAGACCACGACCGTGACGGCAAAGGCGATACCGGCGTGTGTCAGTCGGGCGAGCATGGGGGAAATTTCAGAATGCGGATTTCAGATTGCGGAATGTAATAAATATCAGCGACTAAACCCTATGCCACCGAAGGTCCATGTTTCGGCTCTGAGTCTCCATACCTCTCGGATGTCGTAACCTAATGCATCAATTGACATGGGTGTCCAATTGATCAAGTTTTCGTCTTGCGATGTAGCCTTTGCAGGGGCTGTTCCTTCTCTTTCATCCGCATTTAGGAAGTACTTATCTTCGCCCATCGTAGAGGTTTTAAGTAGCGAACTTCGAGATACCTCCATGGCTGTTGGCCCAGCAATGAGTGCGTATCGCAACGTGTCCTTTGCCTGAGCGGCGGAAGTGAGGCTACAGGCTGCCAAGGTTAGTATCAGGGTTCTCATTTTGGCGATTCCTTACGTTTTAACCCGGCGAGCGTAGTTCTCCGGCTATAGGTCCTTTGCTTAGGCCACGTATTTGCGGATTGTGGTTTCCCAGCGATTGGTGTTTTTCAGAATCAATTCGATGATCTCGCGGATTGCTCCCATGCCGCCTGGCTGGCTCGTTACGTAGCCCGCAGCATTTCGCACTTCTTCGGCGGCGTCGGCTACAGAGACTCCCAAGCCTACACTCTGGATGGCTGCCAAGTCGGGCAGGTCATCCCCCACATAGCAAACTTGTTCGAGCGAAAGCTGATGCTCTGTCGCGATTTCACGCACCGCGGCGAGTTTGTCTTTCGCTCCCTGCCGCAAGATCGCGATATCAAGCTCCTCGGCACGCAACTTGACGACTTGCGAACTGCGAGCCGTCACGATGCCAAAGGCCAAGCCATTTTGCTGCCAGAGGCGAATCCCCTGCCCATCACGAATATGAAACTGCTTGGCTTCGATCCCTTGGTTGTCGTAGATCAACCGTCCGTCCGTGAGCACGCCATCGACGTCGGAAAGAATCAAGCGAATCGCAGCGCATTTTTCGGTGAGGGACATGACGATCTGCCGTTTTCTTACTTAGCCGCAGGCGGTAGCCAGCGGTCGTCCTTTGACACCGCTATCAAGAAACATCACTCAATCCGCGTACTCATCGGCGTCGTAAATCCGAATCGAAGGTCGCGCGGCTTTGCGTGTTTGCTTGGCGGCAACTTCCGTGGTTGGCATCATGCTCATCAGGTCGGTCACGTCGATCAAACCCAGCGGTTTGCCCAAACCGTCGACGACGGGCAGTTCACTGATCTTACGGTCGGCCAACAGATCAACGGCCTCGCTCAACTTGGCTCCCACGCCAATGGTCAGCGGGGCTTTGATCATCACCTCAACAACGGGCCGGTCGAGCGCCACGTCGTGACGCGATTCGATCAACCGCGCCAGATCGCTGTCGGTGAACAAACCGGTCAGCCGACCTTCGTGATCGGTGAGCATTATCGCCCCGCTGCGACGCCCGGGCTTGGTGCAGGTCACAAGCACTTGGCGGATCGTGAGGTTTTCATTCGCGACGCGGCAATCATCGAGACCACGCATCGAGTCTTCCACGGCGCTGAGTTTCAAGCCCAACGCCCCGCCGGGATGAAACTTCGCGAAATCATCGGCTGCAAAACCGCGCAGACGGCTGACCACGAGCGCGAGCGCGTCGCCCAAGGCAAGCATCACGGCCGTGCTTGTGCTCGGCGCGAGACCCAGCGAACAGGCTTCGTCGATTTGGCCCAGTTGAATCGTAATGTCGGCTTCACGCCCCAGCGTGCTTGTGCGCGAGGAAGTTACCGCAATCAACGGCACACCCACGCGGCGAAAACTGGGGATCAGCCCCACGACTTCGCTTGTCTCGCCGCTTTGCGAAAACGCAATCACAACGTCGCCCTGCCGCACGCGGCCGAGATCGCCATGAATCGCTTCGGCCGGATGCAAAAAGTGCGCGCGGGTGCCAGTCGAAGAAAACGTGGCGGCCAGCTTCTGACCGATATGGCCCGCCTTGCCCATGCCGGTGATGATCACGTCGCCCGACAGGCGATACATCATCCGCACGGCGCGGAAAAAATTGCTGTCGATCTGCTTGACGAGCTCGTTGAGCGCGCGGGCTTCGGTCCGCACGACTTCGCGGCCAAGCCGCAAGACTTCGTCTTCCGAGAGGGGAGAAAATTGGGGGGCATTCGCTCGTTTGCGGAGCGCAGCTTCCGTGCTCATTGTTGGGTCTTCCTTGACGCAACGAGTGTGATGAAATCCAAGGGCGGATTGTACGTCGGCAGATGGATTCTCACAACGCGAGCGGAGCGGATGCTAGCATGTGGAGAGAGAATCGAATGTTGGCGACTGCATCCGCCAGATGAGTACTCCTGCGACAGCTAAAGGCCACAGCAACTGAAGCATGAGTTGGGTATCGCTAGCATATCGATTCACAATATCTCGTGGTGCTGAACAGAAAGTCCACAGAGGGAGACTTACAACAACGCAATCGGGGGCAACTGTTTGACCAGTTGTCGCATCTTTAAATTCGGAAGGCGAACCAACCAAGCCGAATTTCATGCTGCCAATATTTAGGGCTAGAACAAATGCAGCGAGTGCGACCCACCGCCAGCCGAGCCCCGCTCGAGACGCGCGCCATGACAAGAAGCAGAGAACGATTGCTGGCATTACAAAAACGAACCAACCGATTAAGAAATTCATCGCGATAGTGTCGCCCGTAGTCAATATCTCCATCTCGGGATGAGAGTTGACTCCCAAAAGTTCTAACGTCTTGCCCAAGAGAAACAAACTTAACACTGATATAATCCAAGTTCCAAGGAGGAGGATCAGTGGGCCAAACAAATACGTAAGTACTGGCCAACGCCCACACCAATGCCGACGTTGATACGCGCGAACTGTTTTCTTCACCAACGACTTCGTATCTCCTAAACGCTCATCAGCCGAAGCGTGCGCTGTCGATTCCGACATACCACCTACCAAGCATTCCTCGACGAGATCGCCATGATGGTCGGCCAATTCCTCGGCCGCACGGCGTGAATATTCCACGGGCAATCCGCGGCGAATCAACTCTTCAGTAAAACTACGAAGCGACTCGGGCGTGTTCATGCTTGCCTCCTTGCAAGATTTGATTGATGGCTGAGACGATTTGCGACCATTGATCCACGGTTTGCGCTTGTTGCTTGCGACCTGCCGTGGTCACGCGATAGACAACCCGACTCCGCCCCCCCACGTCGATCCGCCGCGAGTTAATCGCTCCACGTTCTTCCAATTTGTGAAGCAAAGGATAAACGCAGCCTTCACCGAAGCGCAGCACATCGCCGCTCTGCGCGCGGATAGTTTGCACAAGTTCGTAGCCGTACATGGGGCGCTGGCTTAAAAGTTCCAGCACCACCAGTTCGGGCACGCCATTGAGAAAGTCGGGATTCGTGGTCTTGGTTTTCATGCGGCGGAGGATACCTCGCGGTTTGAGGTATGCCAAGAGCAGTTCGTTTCGTGAGCGCATAAAAAAACCGGGCACCGACTTTTGAGGCCGGTGCCCGGAAATCATTGTTGTCAATCAGCGTCCGTTCTTATCGATCACCGCGTCCGCGGCCTCCTCCACCGCCGCCGCCACCGGGGCCACGTCCTCCGCCGCCTCCGCCACCAAAGGGATTCCCGCCACCGCGGCGTTCACCACCCCCTTGGAATTGAGGCCGACCACCGCCGCCGCCGCTTCCGATATTCGGAATGCTGCGTTGGATGTTGCGGGGTGCTTGCTGAATCGCACGCTGTCCGCCGCCACCACCCTGCGGAGCTTGGATGCTGGGTCGCCCCCCTTGGGGAATTTGCATGCTCGGCCGACCTTCGCCACGGTTATAGTTGCCTTGGGGACGGCTCCCTTCAGGACGCGAACGAAAATTCTGACCTTGGGGCATCACTTCCTGTCCCGATGGCAAACGCATGACGCGCTGTGGGATCGGGCCTTCGATGTTCCGCCCCGCATTACCAGGAACTTGACCCCGCGGTCTGTCACCAAGTTGTGTTCCTCCCGGCACGCGGTTGAACGTGCGGTTATCGACTGGAGGAGTTTGATTGGCTCGACTGCGGAGTTGTTGATCCATGTTACGGCGTGCACGAGTGACTTCGTCGTTACCCGTTTGGATTTCTCGTTGCACTTGGCCACGATTGCTCAAATCGAGTCCCGGGTTCGGTCCACGAACTTCACTCGGACCGATTTGAGTATTTCCATCGGCACCAACCCGTGCCCGCACGCCTTGATCGGTGCGGATGTTGGTATCAACGCCGGCACGACTTTCGAGTTGACCACGATTACGGCCATCGGGACGTGTTTGTCCATCGACGCCTAGTTGTCCTTCAAGATTACCACGAGGGCGTCCACCTGGACGACCTTTCCCATTGGCGTCGACACCAACTTGACCTTGAAGATTGCCACGTGGGCGATCCCCTTGGCGAACTTGGCTATCGATTCCGACGCGGCCTTGACCGTTCACACTACCTCGGCCATCACGGCCGCGGACAGCATTATCGATCGCGCCAGTTGCTCCAACATTTGTGTCGGAAATCATATCCCGGCGTGAACGGCCTTGGGCACGCTCGCGATATTGATTGATATCGGTCTGACTTAGATCACGAGTGCGAATGGCATCACGTCCGTTGCGGTTCAAATCGTCAACGGTCGTGACTAACCCGCTAGCGCGTCCATCGCGGTCGCCACGCCCATCTCGGTCACCACGGCCATCGGCAATATCGCCGACAGCATCGCGGTCACGTGGGCCACGGCCATCCCCGGGCCGCCCATCTCCAGGTCGTCCGTCGCCGGGCCGACCATTGCGATCGCCGTCACGTCCAGGACGTCCGTCCCAATCTCCAGGACGGCCGCCACGGTCACCGCCGCGTCCGTCCCAATCGCCACGACCACGTCCGCGGCCATCCCAACTGTATCGATCCCAGTTGTTGTTATTCCGGCCGCCATTCCAGTTGTTGCGGTCGTTCCAGAAGTTGTTGTCCCAGTTGTTACGATTCGACCAACGGAAAGTCGACCACAGGGGATCATATCCAAACTGATTCCCACCGCCGTAGCCCCAGCGTCCGTAGTTGTAACCCCACGGTTGCAAGTAGCCTGGATAGTTGCCGCCCCAATTGCCGTAGTAATAGTGGCCGTAACCACGATTTACAAACAAGTTAGCAACCAACAAGCCCGTATTGAGCACGCTAGTAGGACGATAAAATCCACCGTACCCACCGCGATATCCACTACCCCAATAAACGGGTGCGTAGAGTAGACCGCGATTCTGCGCTGGGTAATCCCAGTAGCCGTTTACGTACACACTGCCACGCGAAGAGTAGCTGTAATGGTTCGGTACCCAAACCCAGTTAGGGTTGCCTTCGTACCAATAGCCGGCTTGCCAAACATAATCGCCGTTTTGATAAGCCCAGTTACCTGGAGCCCACAAATAGTTTTCACCTGGCGATGGGCTTGAAGGTCCTGCTTCAAGAGATTCTGGCGGAATAGGCAGCATTGTCAGCTGCTCTTGCTTGGCATCACCCCAAAAACCAGAGACCCATTGATACCCATTATCCACTTCTTGCCATTCACCAGGAATCCAAGTACGGCCTGGCGGAACATCGCGCCACATACCGCTGACCCACACGAAGTCGTCGCGGCCACTATCAAACATCCAATAGCCCGAAATCCACTGAACGTTCTTTCCTTCGGGTTGTTCCGACGGAGGAAGTTCATTGACTGGTTGCGGTGGTTGTTTGGAAACGATTTCTAGTTCTTGTTGGCTCAACGACATAGGCTCGGCAAATGCCTCATGAATCGGGCCGTTGTCCAAGATCTCAGGATCAGGCATGACGCTTTGTGAGTCTTGCGCAGCAGCCGCCTGCGGAGGCACCGGCGCTTGCGCAGAAGCGTCGTCGCCACGCCAACTCACCAACAGAGCAGCGAATAGCCCGCTGCCCACAAGGAATTTCTTCATCATCTTTTCTCTCTCCCGAAAATGTACACTCATCCCCTTAATGGAAGACTGTGCACTAGGGCGCCCCGCGGAAGAGTCGTTCTGGTCGCGGGATTTTGAATGGTTGTGCGGCAAGGTCCCCTCAGCCGCTTATTTTTGAAACCTGGGTCGCGAGCGCAGCTTGAGCTGTGCTAGGGAGTAGCTAGTTGCACTCCGCGTGCCAAAGAGAGTTATGGCGAGAACTATGATTGCTCAGGACGCGCGATCATGCTGTTTTAGGTCGTTTCGCAATCATGCTGGACGATCAGGCTGCGAAACTTAGAAAAAACCTTATGAAACGGGGGAAGCGACTGTCGCGAGCTAGCGGCGCAGCGTCATCACTTTTTCGAGATTCTCGCCCCAAAGGCTAAGCGTAAACCCGAACCCACCGTCACATCTTCACGTAAACATTCCGTCCGGCGAGCCCGCTTCAGCGGGCGGCGAATCAGAACCCTTTTTAATAACCCACAGCGCATAAAAAAAGCTCCCAGAAAAGCACACGTCCCAGGGGGGCAAAGGACGTAGTTACTTTTCCGGGAGCGATTGGACGCAATGACGCTTGCTGTCAGGCGGACAAGTGAGAAGTGTGTCGCGTCTCACTCGCCGGTTTGTATCGAGGCGGTGGAAGGCGTCCGTGCCTACCAACCGCTTCGGGATCGACCCTCACAAGCCTGTATTGGCAAGCTAGTCGACCCTTCACGTGTATTGTTGTTTTGATGTTCCTCGCAACGGCAATGACTGCTGTGGCGGCGACGTGATTAAGGAGAGCTTTGAAAAATTTCTTGTGAGCTTTTTTCTTGGCTTCCTTGCCTCGTGCGTCAGCGTCAAACGCGTTGTTCAATCGTTGTGGGGGGGAGAATAAGGCCCTCTCGAAATACGGTCAAGGTCGGTTTTGAAAGTCATGAAAAACTTTTTGGAAACATTCCTGTTGTTCATCAATGCAATAGAGAAATCGTTTGGTTTTATGCTGAATTCTCGTACACCGCGACTTGTGCCTGTTTATGTTCGTTGCCACCAAATAGATTGTGACAGCACGCATAAACGTCGCTAGCATCATGCCGCTTGTGACAAGTTTTGATGTTGTTGATTTGCTAATCCAATCCAAGCACAAATTTCTGCCGTGGATGGTTTTGTTTTCTTTGCGACCCACGAGTCGGGCAGCGCATCACGCCACAACGCTTCGATCTTCGCGATCAATTCCGTGGGCGTGCTCCGTGCGAGTCGTTCCGCCGAAGCGACTTCAATCGCCGCGAGAACCCGCGCCGCATCGCTCGAAAGTTCCGGCACACCAACCAGCAATCGTGCTTCACGCTGCCAAGCAGCAATGGTTTCCACCGAGAATTGCCGATCCGCAGCCGCTTGCGGCTTAGCAGCCAACAATTCCGCCACCGTGCGCACGCCAACGGTCGCAAGCCGCCCCGCAGCACGGGGCCCAAGCCCTAAAACGTCGCACGCATTGCTCTGCCAAGTCCAAGTCACCATGGGGCGGGATGATAGAAAGTCGCACGTCCTAGGTGAAGGCCAGTAGCCGGCGAGCTAGGTCTCGCCGGAAAACCGGTGATGATTGCATCGCGGCTATGCTTGCTCGCGTTCCGCCAATTGCTTGATATGTCGCAGCACCCGGCCGTGGATTTTATGAATTAGCCAATCCGTCCACAGAGTCCAGTAAGCGTGTGGATAAATCTCGAGTTTGTACCAAGTACGGCCTTCGAGGCGAGTCCTGCCATCGGCCAGCGGAATCAGGCGGAACTCGCCATGCGTACTACGAAACGAGCCATCAAGGTGTGGCGGGTGAATATGTCGATAGGGACTGAGCTCCGTCATGGGATCAGGTTGCTTGGTCACATCAAAAGCCAATACGCGGGGAGGATCCCACACTGTCACTGGTTCGACGAAGGAACCGGTCGTGAAATCGCAGTAACGAGTCGCATCAACACCTTCGCCTTCAATGCGCGCTCCCTGCGGACATGAGATTCCCAAACGAAAAAACCACTCGGGGTCTTCTGTGATTTCGGGGAAAGAAATGACGCATTCCCAAACATGCTCAGGGGACGCGGCAATTTCGACGACTGAGAGAACCTCAAATTCAGTTCGTGGAGTGATGAATCCTTCGATTCCAGCGATCATCGGCAGGATGAGTAATCCACCCAAAAGACCGTTCTCTTTTTTCTCTCTGGTAACATTACGATGACTAGCAATTGCTCGGCCTACGAGAGCTCCCAGAAATGCGCAAGGCAGGACAATCGGAATGGCCATAACTATGCAAAGAATACCTTCCAGACCGAATAATAAAAGCGCGACGGCGAAAACTACCACAACAATAGCGGTATGTCCTAGTGTGTTGGACATCTTTTGTTGATACTGGCGATTATAGACGTATGCGCTAACGGCACCTGTAACGATTGGCGTACCAAAGAACACTGCTGCGCCGTAGGAGTGAAAAATGTTGACACTTAATAAGGTCAGAGTCAACAAATAAATAACTCCAATCGCTATTCCATAAAGAGCGGCTGATAGTGCGGGTACACCTTCAACTGTTGAATCGAGTTGAGGTTGTTTCCAGTAGTGTCGTTGAGCATAGTTCTCAGGTATCCAAGATAAGTAAAGCATAAAGAAAAAATTTAATATCGGTACTAGCACAAACATCCCCACCCATGGCGAAGCGCCGGCGTCAACGGCGCGGCGCGTACTCATCGCGACCGCTATCCATACAAAGGGGATTGTCCAGAGTACCCAGGCCATCCCTAACCAATCGGGACCACCAACGATAAACTCGCTACGGACGGATATTAACGGGTTGAAAAAATCGAGCGGCGAATAAAATTTGCCCGTCGTCGAAGCGATAACCAAGGACTCAACCGCGTACTTGAAGACCATGAGACACAAACCGGTGAGCAGATACTCCTGGCGACCAACGGCACCTTCAAGGCAAAACCAACGACCGATGCGGCGCAGTATGTTCATGAGAAAAATCGCGATGCTATGAATTTGAGATTTCACAGTTTACCGCAATTTTAAGCAATGCTTAACACCTAATCGGAAATACTCCGCGTATCTCTGCGCCTTCGCGAACTCCGCGTTTCAACCTTACCGCACCACCGGCGCGAAGCGATCTTGCAGCGCCTCGACTTCCATCTCTTCTTCGCGCAAAGCTTCCATCGCCATGACGGCCGCGGTCGCGGCTTCGATCGTTGTGAGACAGGGCACGCCCGCTTGCACGGTCGCCGCGCGAATTTTGCCTTCGTCGGTGCGTGCCCCCTTGCCGCGCGGGGTGTTCATCACGAGCGCCACATCGCCGTTGGCCAGAAAGTCGAGCAAGTTGGGATGACCTTCGCGAATTTTTTTCACTTCCCGTGAGGGAATCCCTGCGGCGGCCAGAATCTTGGCGGTTCCTTCGGTCGCTAGAAGTGAATACCCCATGTCGTGAAGCCGCTGGCCGATTTCAATGACTTGGGGCTTATTGCGATCCGCCACGCTCAAGAAGACATTGCCACTGTGCGGCAAGACCGTCCCCGCGGCAAGTTGGCTTTTGGCGAACGCCATGCTGAACCGGGGGCTGATCCCCATCACTTCGCCCGTCGATCGCATTTCGGGGCCCAGCACGATATCGACACCAATGAATTTGATGAACGGCAGGACGCTTTCCTTCACCGAGACGTGACTCGGCACGGGATCTTCCGTGATACCTTGCTCAGCGAGCGACACGCCGACCATCACCTTCGCAGCGATTCGCGCAACGGGCATCCCCGTCGCCTTGGCCACAAACGGCACGGTACGGCTCGCACGAGGGTTCACTTCGATAACGTAGATGACAGGGCGCGAGTTTCGAGTTTCGAGTTCCGAGTTGGAAGAGTCTGAGATTAACTCGCCACTCGCGGCTCGCAACTCGTCCACTTCTTCCCAACGCACCGCAAACTGCACGTTCATCAAGCCGACGACTTTCAACTCACGAGCCAGTGCGGCGGTCGAATCGCGAATCTCTTTCACAACGGGGCCAGGCAAACTGTAAGGAGGAATCGCACACGCCGAGTCGCCCGAGTGAATGCCCGCCTCTTCGATGTGTTCCATAATGCCTGGCACGATCACATCGCGGCCATCGCTGATCGCATCGACGTCGACTTCGGTCGCCCCTTCGAGGAAGCGATCGAGCAACACCGGCTGACCTTGTGCGACGACAAACGCTTCAGCCGTGAACTTTTCAAGTTGCTGTTGGTCGTAGCAAATCTCCATCGCACGCCCACCCAACACAAAGCTGGGACGCACCAACAACGGATATCCAATTTTCACCGCCACGCGCCGGGCCTGATCCATCGTGCGAGCGATGCCATTGGCTGGCTGTTTGAGATCCAGTCGCTCTAAAAGTTGTTGGAATTTCTCACGATCTTCGGCCGCTTCGATGGCATCGACGCTCGTGCCAATGATCGGCACGCCGGCGCTCTTGAGAGCGCGGGCCAAATTCAACGGCGTCTGCCCACCAAATTGCACGATCACACCATCAGGCTCGACGCGGTCGCAAATGTTGAGCACGTCCTCCACGGTGAGCGGTTCGAAGAACAACAGATCGCTGGTGTCGTAGTCAGTACTGACTGTCTCGGGGTTGGAGTTGACCATCACCGACTCGATGCCAAGTTCGCGCATCGCGAAGCTCGCGTGACAGCAGCAATAATCGAATTCGATCCCTTGCCCGATGCGATTCGGCCCGCCGCCGAGAATCATAATCCGCTTGTTGCCCGGCTGCTTGGGCGGCGTCTCGTCTTCGGTTTCGTACGTGGAATAGTAGTACGGCGTGTAGGCTTCAAACTCCGCCGCGCAGGTGTCGACTGATTTGAACGTCGCGACGATCCCCAGCGCTTTGCGGCGTTCGCGCACTTCGATCTGGGTGCTACCGAGCATGATCGCCAGTTGCCGATCGGAGAAACCCTGCCGCTTCGCCGTGCGCAACAATTCGGGCGAGAGATTGTCCCAACTTCCCACCGCGCGAATCAGTTCTTCCGTTTCGACAATCTCCGCCAGGTTATCGAGGAACCACGGATCGATGCCCGTGAGTTCGTAAATCCGCTCGGTGGTCATACCGCTCTTAATCGCGTAACGCAAATACCACACGCGCTGCGGGCCAGGCCGGGAAAGCTTCTCTTTGATTTCTTCTACATTGGGTTGGCGGTCGGTTCCCCAAAGATCACTGCCATCGCAACCAAAACCGAAGCTGCCAACTTCCAGGCCGCGTAACGCTTTTTGAAACGATTCCTTAAACGTGCTGCCGATGGCCATCGTCTCACCCACGCTTTTCATCTGCGTAGTGAGCGTGTCGTCGGCCTCGGGGAACTTTTCAAATGCGAACCGGGGAATCTTCGTGACGACGTAATCAATCGTCGGCTCGAAGCAAGCAGTCGTCTTGCGCGTAATATCGTTGGGGAGTTCGTGTAGCCGATAGCCGACGGCAAGCTTCGCTGCGATCTTGGCAATCGGAAAACCGGTCGCCTTTGAAGCGAGCGCACTCGAACGACTGACCCGCGGATTCATTTCGATGACGATCATCCGGCCAGTTTGCGGATGAATCGCAAATTGAATGTTCGAACCGCCCGTCTCCACGCCGATCTCGCGAATCACCGCGAGGCTCGCATCGCGCATCCGCTGATATTCCTTGTCCGAAAGCGTCTGCGCGGGAGCCACCGTGATTGAATCGCCGGTGTGTACACCCACGGGGTCAACATTTTCGATTGAGCAGATAATCACGACATTGTCATCCGCATCGCGCATCACCTCAGTCTCGTACTCTTTCCAACCGATGATCGATTCTTCGATCAACACTTCCTTGGTAGGCGATTGATCGAGGCCGCGGCGGACGAGTTCATCAAATTCTTGACGATTGTAGGCGATTGACGAGCCACTGCCCCCCATCGTGAAGCTGGGCCTGACCACGGCAGGGAGTCCAATGTCGAGCACCAACTCGCGAGCTTCATCGAGCGTATGTACCGTCTTGCCACGACAAACTTCGAGGCCAATCTTGTGCATCGCCTGTTTAAAGCGTTCCCGGCTTTCCGCTTTGTCGATCACATCAGCCTTCGCACCGATCATCTCGACGCCGAACTCCTTCAGCACGCCATGTCTCTCAAGATCCATAGCCAAATTGAGAGCCGTCCCACCTCCTAGGGTCGGCAACAACGCATCGGGGCGCTCCACTTCAATCACCTTGGCCACTATCTCCCACGTGAGCGGTTCGATATAAGTGCGATCCGCCGTCGCGGGGTCGGTCATGATCGTGGCGGGGTTACTGTTCACGAGTATGACTTCGTAGCCCTCTTCGCGCAGCGCTTTGCAAGCCTGAGTTCCCGAGTAATCGAACTCACAGGCTTGGCCGATCACGATCGGTCCCGAACCAATGATAAGAATGCGTTTGATGTCGTCGCGGCGAGGCATGGCAGGAAGGTTGCTCGTGGTTAGAAGCTTGATATCACCAATAGCCGCGATTCAACGAATCGCAGGTCTCCTGATGAACCCTCAAAACGTGGGTAAAATCGCTCGATTTTAGCGAGAAAACGGCCCTGGCGAAAGGGGCGGGAATCTTCGACAACCACTCAACTTCGTGAGCAACTGCTTGAGAAAGCAGTTAATTTGTCCTCACTTCGAACTCGACTTCCCCATCTAACTTCTTGAGTCGTCGCTGGATATCAAGGTGCATTCCCAGGGCGAGAATCTCGGCGATGAGCAGCAACGCCCACAGGATCCAGGCGTTGCTCACTTGAGTGCCCGACGCAATGAACGGCAAGAGAAAGCACCCCAAAAAGAACACCGCGACTCGCATCCCGCAACCCAGCCCAACCGCTACGAAAGGCGGGCCATATTCATAAAGATTTCGGATGCGACCTGGCAGGCCCATTAGTACCCCCGCCATGGCGAACAGGATTGCCCAATGCATGTGGTGATCGGTGATCCAAGCCCACGCTTGTTGAATGTTCAGCAGGAATTGCTGTAGCCAGGGAATTCCTGAACGATGGGATTGATAAGCCACCGCGCCGGCATTGATGAGAGCGAAAATGGCCCACAGCCGCAGGCTGCCAATCGTGTCCTTGCGCATCGCTTGATGTCGGAGAAACAAATAAAGCACCGGCAAGATGGCCAACAGAATCAAATACTCCCCAACCATGGGGAGCACGAGATGCCAAACCGTCGCCTCGCCCACCCAGATGGCATAAGCACACGCCCCCGCCACCGCGGCGATTTGAATCACCTGCACCACGATCTGACTGGCACCGAGTTCCCCCCCTTCGGTTTGCAGCAGATGCCTGGCATCGGCCACGCTCAAATTATTGACGAGCATGCTGCCCGCTTCGCCAGATTTCTTGGCAGGCGGAACGATTGGAGCCGCGGGTGATTTTTTCTTGCGAGACATAAGGGGAATGGTAGCTTAATGACGGAGAAAGAATGGAGGGCGTTATTACTACGATTCGCCTTCTTCAGCGACCCCCGGTGGCAGCTTCTTGATTGCCTTAGGCAACTTCTTAGCTTCGGATTGAACGCGACGTTCAAGTTTCTTGATGTCTTCGGCCGGAGGCAATTGCTCAGGTCTAATGTCTCGGTTGATAAGTATGCCTCGCACGTCGCGATTGTTCTTCACGTGCTCATCGGTAATCGCTCGCTCCGATGAGAGGTTGTCTCGTTTAATGTTGAAGTTGGTGATTTCATTGGCGAAATCTTTTGCTTTGATTGTGATTGTCGGCAAGTAATCGGCTAGTGGACGATTCTTAGGAACCTTGAGCCGATCCTTCATGTCTTGAGTTGTCTTGCCGCCGAATAGAGCTGTATCGCCCTGGCTGCGAATACGAGCAAAACTTTGGTTATCACCGAGTCGTTCAAAGATAACTCCTGAGAGTTGCTTCTCTGAAGTTGTTAACTTCTTGCGAGCGGCAAGTCGCTCCTGATCTTCGAGGCGCTGTTCAATAATTTCTTGCTTACGCGTTTGTACGGCGAAATAAGTTTGAGCGAAAGCGATGGGATCTTTGGAAGGATCGCCATTTTGAGCTATCAAATAGCAGGCATAACGAGTGAGCGCAATGTCCTCGATTTCCCGTTCTGCACCAGAGCCTAGGGGAACCATTTTGCGCACCCATGCAAAATGGTCTGCTGATACATAACCTGCATTCTCACAAGAGGTTATGGCCTTTTGAACTAGAGCCTCGAAACTTCTCCATTGTGCGTAGCCGAGGACTCCTTGAAGCTCTCTCGCATAACAAAACTCAACTTCTCCATCTTCGGTAGCATGAATAATTTGCTCAAAATCGCTATGAAGCTTCGCAATAAGCTCTTTCTTCATTTGAACACCTTCGTGCTAGACAAAGATCAAAATTGTGAGCCTTTTACACGTCCAAATTCTTCACGTCGAGCGCGTGCTTTTGGATGAAATCCCGGCGGGGTTCGACGTTGTCGCCCATCAGAACTCGGAACAACTCGTCGGCACTGCCGGCGTCTTCCATGCGGATCTGAAGCAGCGTGCGATTCACGGGATCGAGCGTCGTTTCGCGCAATTCCTCGGCGTTCATTTCACCCAGGCCCTTGAAGCGAGTGATCTGCAAACCTTTTTCCCCCGCGGCACGAATTGCCCCCGGCAGGCCGCGCATGTCGTCGAGACCCGTTTCGCTGTCGCCACGACGCAGCGTGTAGCGCGAACCTTCCATGCCCGTGCGGTCGGTGGGAATGAGCGACGCGATTTCGAAGCCGAGCTTGGAAAGATCTTTTAAAAGCGTGTTGATCGTTCGCACTTCGTGAAGTTCGACGATTCGCAATTTGGGCCCGACTTCGCCATTGGTTTGCGCATGGTCGTCGTCCGTGAGAGCCGTCCCCGCGTCCAAGCGAACTTCCTTGCCGGTTGCTTGTTCTTGCTCGGCAACAAATTTGTCGAGCGCTGCGCGGCTGTTAAACCAATGCTCTTCGGTGCCCAAAAACGCGTGAAAAATCGGGAGTTCTAGCGTAACCGGGTCTTGTCGTTCGGCATGGGCCTTGAGACTGATGCCTCGGCGCTCCAACGCCACAATCGATTCTTCCATCGCAGCCAATGTGCGGCACAGCTTTTCCATCCGCTCGCCATCGACCAGATCGCCATTGCCGGCATCAAACACACAATCGCCCAGGCCAAGATCCAGCAGCTGGGCCTTCATCTCCTCGTCGGTTTGCACGTAGTTGGTGTGCTTACCCTGTCGAACGCGGAACAACGGTGGCTGGGCCACGTAGACGTGCCCTTGGGCCACAAGCTCGTACATCTGTCGATAGAAAAACGTTAAGAGCAGCGTGCGAATGTGCGAACCATCGACGTCGGCGTCGGTCATGATTACGATCCGGCCGTAGCGCCGCTTGCTTAGATCCTGATCCTCGCCGATGCCGATGCCGATCGCGGAGATCATACTGCGAACTTCTTCGTTGGCGAGCACTTTGTCTTCACGGCTCTTGTAGGCATTGATAATTTTACCCCGGAGCGGCAAGATTGCTTGATACTCGCGAATGCGGCCGCCTTCGGCGCTACCGCCGGCCGAATCACCTTCCACAAGGTAGAGTTCGCACTTGTCGACGTCCTTGCTCGAGCAGTCGCGGAGCTTGCCCGGAAGGCCGCCACCAGCGAGTGCACCTTTCCGCTCGCGAATGAGTTGCCGGGCCTTGCGGGCGCTTTCGCGGGCCTCCGCGGCGACGATCACTTTGTTGATCATCGCCTTGGCGGTTTTCGGGTTTTCTTCGAGAAATTTGCTCAAATAATCGCCGAACGCCGAGTTCACGATGCCTTCGACTTCGCTGTTGCCAAGCTTGGTTTTAGTTTGGCCTTCGAACTGAGGATGCGGCACGCGCACGCTGATCACGGCGGTCAGACCTTCACGAACGTCTTCACCCGAGGGAATCAAATCCTTGAAGAGATTTTGTTTCTTGCCGTAGTTGTTGAGTGTACGAGTCAACGCCGTGCGGAAACCGGAGAGATGCGTGCCCCCTTCGGTGGTACTAATGTTGTTCACGTAGGAATGCACATTCTCGGTGTACTCGCCCGAGTACTGCATCGAGATCTCCATGGTCACGCCTTCGCTCTCCCCATCGAGGTAAAGCACCTCGGGGTGGACCACTTCGCTCGCACGATTGAGCCAGGTCACAAATTCCTTGATGCCTTCCTCGTATTGGAAGGTCTCTGCTTCGCCGGTCCGCGCGTCGGCGATCGAGATCTTCACGCCGCGATTCAAGAAGGCGAGTTCTTGGAGGCGCTTGACCAAAATCTGATAAGTGAATTTCGTGTTTGGAAAGATTTGGGGATCGGGCTTGAATGTTGTTTTCGTCCCCCGGCGATCGCTGGTGCCTGTGCGGCGAACTTCCCCTTTGGGCACGCCCCGTTCGTATTCCTGGTGATACATGTGGCCATCGCGGCAGACTTCCACTTCACACCATTCGCTCAAGAAATTGACGACCGTCACACCGACGCCGTGCAAACCGCCGGACGTTTGATAGGCCCCCTTGCTGAATTTGCCGCCAAATTTCAGCACGGTCATGACCCCTTCCAGGGTCGATACGTCGCGATCCATTTGCTCGGAAAGTTGTTCATGCTTCTCGACGGGAATACCCCGGCCGTCGTCTTCAACCGTTACCGAGCCATCGGAATTGACCAGCACGCGCACTTCGGTGGCGTAGTCGGCCATGGCTTCGTCGATCGAGTTATCGACAACTTCGTACACCAAGTGGTGCAAACCGCGGGTCGAGGTATCGCCGATGTACATGCCCGGCCGTTCGCGGACGTGCTCCAAGTCGCTCAAGTGCTCAAGATCAGAGGCACCGTATTCAGCGTTGCCCGCGTTGCCAGATTTCTTCTTCGGTTCGTCGTTTGACATTTGTTCCAACTGATTGTGTTTAGGGGTCGATGCGTCCGACCTTAAATTTCAATTGCTTAATTCCCTCGCTGGGGAGTGCCGCCTGCAAACTCGCCAGCAGTTCTTCCTTGCGGAACGTGAGCTCCTGCATCAACAGCGAATTCGCCACGAGCACCTCGAACACGCCCCGCCGCAATGCGGAAACCTGCGTCATCTTGGCGAGTCCTTCGCCGATGGCCGTGTGCCAGGCTTCGTCACGTTCTCCTGCCGCGCGAACCTGGGCATAACCCCGTCGGCTTACCAACTGAGCAATCACATTGCCAATTGGTTTAGGCCTTCGACCGTGAAACTTGCGTTGCTCGGCTGAACGATGTTCAGCAAAGTCGACCCAAGCTTCGCGAATCTCAGGGTTGTCGCCATCGGTGTCGGCCATTGCTTATCTCGTCAGGCTGAGGCTTGCGACCTCGGGGGAAATCCGACCTCGGAGAGGTCAGCCATAGTTTTAGCGATCACGTGACAGGGGCATGATCACATAGCCGTAACCATCGTCCGTCTTGCAAACGGCCGCGCTTTCGGCATCCTTCGCTTCAAAGGTGAACGTCTTCTCAGCGTCCAAGACCTTGAGGAAATCGGTCACGAAACGGGGATCAAGGGTCAACGTGAGTTCATCGCCGTTGTAGCCAATGGGAAGTTCAATGCGCGATTGGCCCACTTCGGCGGCTTTGCCAGCCAGTACCAACATGCCGTCGCCGAACGTGAAATCGACGCCGCGGCTCTCTTCGCTGGTGACAATCGCTGCCTGACGTACGGCGGCATGGGTCGCACCCACGGCAAGTTCCAAGCTCACTGCGTTTGAACCACCTTCGGGGAAAACCTTTCTCCAGTCCGGGAACCGTCCTTCAAGCAGCCGTGCCGAAATCGTGGCTCGTGCGCTGTGAACGAGAATCTCATTGCCCTTGAGCGCGAGTTGCACTTCGCTATCGGTGGGGGCAATCGCTCGTTCAATGAGCACCATCGCCCGCGTAGGAACGATCGTGGTTTGCTCCGTTTGCGGGGTACCTGTCTTTGTGACGGGGCCGGTCATCTTAGAAAGACGACGGCCATCCGTTCCCACGGCGGTCACTGCATCGTCACCGAACTCCAACTTTACGCCACCCAACGCATAGCGACTGCTTTCGCTGTCGGTGGCGAACACCGTCCGGCGAATCAGTTCACGCAGCAAGCGAGCAGAAATCTCGAAATAGCTTTTCTCCTCGAAGGCCGTGACCTGGGGGAACTCCGCGGGGTTTTCGGCAGGCAAGCGGAATTGGCTCCGTTCGCCGCGAATGGTCACGCCCGTGGAGTCGCATTCCAAATGGAGTGTTTGATCGTTGCTCTCTCGCAAGATCGAACCAAACCGCGAAACCGACAGCACAGTCGTGCCAGGCACTTGAATGTCGACCCCCGAGACCTGATGGCGGATCCCCACTTCGAGATCGGTGGCTAGCAGCGTGACCGAGTCGCCTGTGGCTTCCAACTTTACGTTTTGCAGGATCGGCTTGGGGCTCCGTGAGGGAGCGACCGAAGCCACGGTTTGGAACGCTTGCAGAAGCTGTTCCCGATCACAAGAAATCTTCATGGACTTGCTGCCCTTTCCGCTGGTACGAGAGGTCTCCGCCGAGGATTGGTTTTCTAATACGGTGCTCAACGGAATCCTCCTGAGTGTGTTTCTCTTTAATAAAATGTATTTAGTTAGTAGCAGTAGTAATGAGAGGCCGAGAAATGTCGATAACGCTGCGTGTGTAGCGGTAACCTATTTCATGGTCAGGACTTCCAATTCCCACTGAGTGGTGGAAAACAAGTTGGCTGTTTGTTCGTTTGTCGTTAGTTGCTGTTGATGGTTGATTGGTGTTTTGTCGTTTGTCAGCTTATGCTGAAAGTGCCTTGAGTTTATGCGTTGCTAGCAACAATCAATCAACAAGTTTTCCACAGGTGTTGGTGTCTTCTGGATTTGAACATCGCAGTTCAAGCGGCCAGCACGATGCGGCGTAATTCCTCGACGGCGTGTTGCGTGGCGGTGTCGGTGGCTATTCCCAATTGCAGCGATTCCATCGCGTGCATGATCGTGGTGTGGTCGCGTTTGCCGAGTTCTTTGCCAATCTGTGCGTAGCTCGCGTCGGTGAGCGTTCGTAGCAAATACACGGCCACGCTGCGGGCAAAAACGAGCGATTTCCGCCGGGCTGGGCCACGCAAAGCTGCTTGTGTGACCCCGAAATATCTGGCCACCACGGCAATGATTTCTTTGGCGGTGAGACCAGGACGATGATCACCCACGGCCGTTCCGACAATCGAAGACACATCCAGTTCGCGCAACGCACGCAGCAGTTGCGGCACGGGACCGGTTGTCTTTTCGGCGAGCGTACGCAGTTGCCGCTCGTCGACCGGAGTGCCCCGCTCGATGGCCGCGAGTCGCAAAAGTTCCAAGCGGGCTTCGACGCCAGGATGATTGAACCACAACAGCAATCCCCCGGCGAAGCGATCGCGCAAGCCAGAGTCGAGTTCCGCCTGCACGGTGGGCGATTCTTGCGAGGTGCAAATCACAACTGCTTCGGTCTCGGCAAGTTTATCCAGCAAATCGCGTAGCTCATGATGCAGCGCCAGCTTCGCGGGAAGCTTGTGCAAGTCTTCGATGACCAAGAGTTGCAGCTTCGCGAGCCGTGATCGTAGATCGACGATCTCGCCATCGGTGCGGGCATCGCTCAAACGTCGGGCGAAGTCGATGGCGGTGAAGTAAGCGACTTGTTCGCTCCCCAATACTGGCAGCCAACGCCTGACAATTGCATGAGCCAACGCCGATTTGCCACATCCCGAGGGGCCGATGAGAACCAAGGGATTGGTCCATGTTGGCGGCGTGAAGTCGGCTTCCCCCGTAAGAAGCTGTTCCAGGGCCAGGATCGGCAGACGATTTTCGGGACCCGCCACAAAGCAAGGCACTTCCGTCGGCGCAGCAGAATCGGCCCGTCCACTGGGGCTAGGGGGGAGATCGATTCGCAGCACTCCGTCGGTCACGTGGGTTCCGTCCAAAATCGGCAT